>NZ_BMJC01000028.1 GCF_014642875.1 Puia dinghuensis | reverse complement strand
TCTTCGCGGCCGAGCTCGACCGGCCAGCACGCTAATTACCCGGTTCATCGCCGATCATCAGGGCCACCGCGAGGGCCCCGATGGTTTGCGGTGGGGTGTCGAGTCGATCTGCACACAGCTGACCGAGCTGGGTGTGCCGATCGCCCCATCGACCTACTACGACCACATCAACCGGGAGCCCAGCCGCCGCGAGCTGCGCGATGGCGAACTCAAGGAGCACATCAGCCGCGTCCACGCCGCCAACTACGGTGTTTACGGTGCCCGCAAAGTGTGGCTAACCCTGAACCGTGAGGGCATCGAGGTGGCCAGATGCACCGTCGAACGGCTGATGACCAAACTCGGCCTGTCCGGGACCACCCGCGGCAAAGCCCGCAGGACCACGATCGCTGATCCGGCCACAGCCCGTCCCGCCGATCTCGTCCAGCGCCGCTTCGGACCACCAGCACCTAACCGGCTGTGGGTAGCAGACCTCACCTATGTGTCGACCTGGGCAGGGTTCGCCTAC
>NZ_BMJC01000027.1 GCF_014642875.1 Puia dinghuensis | reverse complement strand
TGACGGGGATCAATAGGAAATATGTAGGGGATTCGGCCAACCATTATTTTGGGATGGAATTGGGCTATGATAAGACCACCTCGATTGCCGGGACGACCAGCTATCTCAATCCCTGCTATAATGGTAATATTGCGGGCACGGTGTGGAAGAGTGCTGGCGATGGTGTGGGCAGGAAATACGACTTTACCTATGACAATGTGAACCGGCTGGTAGGTGCCGCCTTTGTGCAGAATACGAGTGGCAGCAGTTGGGACAACAGCTATATCGACTACTCGGTGAGCGGGCTGAGCTATGACGCCAATGGCAATATCCTGTCGATGAACCAGCGAGGGTTCAAGGTGGGGGGCTCGGTGACGATCGACTCGTTGATGTATTCCTATCAGAACAATAGTAATAAGCTATCCCAGGTGGCCGATGCGGCCAATGATTCGCTGTCGAAATTGGGCGACTTCCATTACAAGGGCACGAAGCAGGCGTATGATTATACTTATGACGGCAATGGGAATCTGAACCTGGACAACAACAAGGCCATCGATGCCATCACCTACAACTACCTCAACCTG
>NZ_BMJC01000025.1 GCF_014642875.1 Puia dinghuensis | reverse complement strand
GGCAATTAGTACTACTCGGCTTTACTGTTACCAGTTTTACACCTGTAGCCTATCAACGTCATAGTCTCTGACGACCCTTAAAAGAAAACTCATCTCGTGGAAGGTTTCACGCTTAGATGCTTTCAGCGTTTATCCTGTCCGTACATAGCTACTCAGCACTGCACCTGGCGGCACAACTGATACACCAGCGGTACGTACGACCCGGTCCTCTCGTACTAAGGTCATGTCCACTCAATTTTCTAACGCCCATCACAGATAGGGACCGAACTGTCTTGCGACGTTCTGAACCCAGTTCACGTGCCACTTTAATCGGCGAACAGCCGAACCCTTGGGACCTTCTCCAGCCCCAGGATGTGACGAACCGACATCGAGGTGCCAAACCTCCCCGTCGATATGAGCTCTTGGGGGAGATCAGCCTGTTATCCCCGGAGTACCTTTTATCCTTTGAGCGACGGCCCTTCCATACAGAACCGCCGGATCACTTTAGCCAGCTTTCGCTCCTGCTCGGCCTGTTTGCCTCACAGTCAAGCACCCTTCTACTAATGCGCTCTGCGTACGATTACCAACCGTACTGAGGGTACCTTTGCAAG
>NZ_BMJC01000024.1 GCF_014642875.1 Puia dinghuensis | reverse complement strand
ATAACTATTGACGAGCTCCGCCTTTATCCGACGACTGCCCATATGATGACCTATACCTACAGTCCTTTAATTGGCCTGACCAGCGAATGCTCACCGAATAATACGATCACTTATTACAATTACGACGGTCTAAACCGGCTGAAATTCATCCGGGACATGGACGGAAACATTTTGAAAACTTTTGAGTATAACTACAACCATTGATTATGAAAAGCGGATTTGTGCTCGCCACTGCCATTACCGGATTAGTCCTGACAGCGCCTCCATTATCGGCACAGGTTTCCATCAGCGGCACGGATTGCACGCTATCGGGAGGCACAAGGGGAAATCTCTACACGATATCTGGTGATCTGCTACCTTCCGATACTATTGCCTGGACGGTAACCGGGGGATACCTGGTGGCTAACGGCAATGCCAGACTGAGCGGTACAATAGCAAACAAAGGCACCCAGGTGCGGATCATCTGGAATAGCGGTGGCGGCGCCCACCAACTACAATTATCCCATAAGCGACTCGGCATGGCTTCCCTGAATGTCCGGGTGACCGACATGGATGTTTCCATCCACGCACCTGTATTGGCCGTGGCCCCAGGTGCTGCGGTGACGC
>NZ_BMJC01000023.1 GCF_014642875.1 Puia dinghuensis | reverse complement strand
AGTTCCTTCGCCGTCGTTGTCCAGCGCGGTCGCAGCCTCCTCATCAACCTCGCCATACGCCTTGGCCGCGTTGCGCAGCGAGGTCGCCAGACGCTGCCGCTCTTTGGCACCGGCCGCCAGGTATTCCCGCATGTTGTCGGCGGACAATACCAGCTGTTGGGCGGCGTTTTTAGCCGCCGTGAGTTCGCACGGTGTGATGGGGACATCAGTCGGTGGGTCCGCCATCGGGGCCTCCACCTCGTTGGCCCTGTTCAAAATCTCTTGCTGATCCACCGTCACGGTCTGCGACTGCGTCATATCGGATCATCCTCCTTAGTGCTATAGCCATTATCGTCGCTAAACTGAAAGGTTCCTGCACTAATTTGATGCCGCCCGTTCATGCCGGCATCGCGAACGGATCGCCCTACTTCGGCAGCGCCATCTGGTAGCGGCTTTCCTCGGGTGGGGAAACCCGGCGAATCGGCAGCTGCCGATGCCGCGGGGTACCGATCACATTGTGCCGCAGAATCACCCGGTCAATACCGGGATGCGGGCCGAGATAGGTCGTCGCATTCGGCCACGCCACCTTTACCTCCTGCCCGATGTGTGCGCCGATCAACCGGGCAAATTCCTCGAACTGTGGCCCGACT
>NZ_BMJC01000022.1 GCF_014642875.1 Puia dinghuensis | reverse complement strand
CAGTACCGACGTGCGGCCGAAGATCACTTTGGCATGCGAGGTGTGCAAGCACCGTAACTACATCACCAAAAAGAACCGCCGCAACGACCCGGACCGGCTGGAGCTGAAGAAGTTCTGCCCGAATTGCGGCAAACACCAGGCGCACCGCGAGACGCGGTAACCGCCGACCCGCGAGCAGTTGCTGAGACTGACTAGGTAGGTTCTACAGCCGTGGCGTTGAGCGCAGACATCGTTGGGATGCATTACCGGTATCCCGACCACTACGAGGTGGAGCGGGAGAAGATTCGCGAGTACGCCNCCGAACTCGGGTATAAGGGCTTGCTGGCTCCGTTGACGTTTATCTGTGTGTTCGGCTACAAGGCCCAGGCGGCGTTCTTCAAGCATGCGAACATCGCGACCGCGGAGGCGCAGATCGTCCAGGTAGACCAAGTGCTGAAATTCGAGAAACCGATCGTGGCGGGCGACAAGCTGTACTGCGACGTCTATGTGGATTCGGTGCGTGAGGCGCACGGCACCCAGATCATCGTGACCAAGAACATCGTCACCAACGAGGAAGGTGACCTCGTGCAGGAGACCTATACGACCCTGGCGGGCCGTGCCGGCGAGGATGGAGAGGGATTTTCTGATGGCGCTGCGTGAGTTCAGCTCGGTGAAGGTCGGAGACCAGCTTCCGGAGAAGACCTACCCGCTGACCCGCCAGGATCTGGTGAACTACGCCGGAGTTTCGGGTGACTTG
>NZ_BMJC01000021.1:402-964 GCF_014642875.1 Puia dinghuensis | reverse complement strand
ATTCAGTGAATAATGGATCTGGCGCCCGATGATCAAGGTCCCGATAATAAAGATCAGTGAAACGGTGAATTGGAATACGATCAGCGATCGTCGCAAGAAGCTCTTGCTGTTCAGTTGCCGGATACCGTGCCCCTTCAGGCTTAGGGCCGGCAGATAGGCCGATAGCACTCGGGCCGGGTAAAAACCAGCCAGCAGGCAGGTCACCGTCACGATGAGTAACAAGAACAAACCTGTCGGCCAGGTGAAGATTTGCAGGTGGACGCCCCTCGGCAGCAAGGGCTGCAGGGCGATTAGAAGCGGGCGCACAGTCAGCAGCGCCAGCGCCGCCGCAACCAACACCAGCAGAAGAGTCTCGCTCAGGAATTGGAGAATGATCGCCGACCGCCCGCTACCCAGCACCTTACGGACCCCGATCTCCCGCGCCCGGCGGACAGACTGCGCCGTGGATAAGTTGATAAAGTTGATTGCAGCGATCACCAGGATAAAAAGCGCAATCCCCGCCAGTCCATAAAGACTTGCCAGGTTTACCTTCCGGGAAAAGTTATCCTGATAACGCTCGTTA
>NZ_BMJC01000021.1:0-346 GCF_014642875.1 Puia dinghuensis | reverse complement strand
GCCGACGCCCGGCGCCAGCTTGACGATTCCCTGCACATTCTTGGACCACATCGGCCAGTACCTGGGATAATCCTCTTTCAGAAAACTCTGCTCGATTGTAGCATAGGAAATGAAGTCCAGGAATGCAAAATCGCTGTTCTCCTTCCAGTCCTGCACGATCCCCGACACAGTCACTTGCAGCGAATCCTGATAGATTAGCCCCCGCCCCAGCCATCGATCCGGGTCTCCGGGACCGAAATACCGGATAGCCTCCTTCTCCGACAACACCACCCGGAACGGATCGTTCAGAGCCGTCGTCGGGTTGCCGGCCAGCCACCGGTAACGGAAGATCGAAAAATACTCCGGT
>NZ_BMJC01000020.1 GCF_014642875.1 Puia dinghuensis | reverse complement strand
CTCTCGCACATTGCCCAAGCACACTCTCCACTTCCCCTAGCTCTACCCGGTAGCCCCGGATCTTCACCTGGTCATCTCGTCTCCCAATGTATTCCATGTTGCCGTCCGGCAACCAGCGCACCAGATCCCCTGTCCGGTACAGCCGGTCTCCGGCCTGCCCGCTGAATCCATCGGGAACAAATCGCTCTTCGGTCCACTCCGGCTGACCCAGGTACCCCCGGGCCAGCCCATCGCCGCCGACATACAATTCACCGACTATCCCTTTCGGACAGAGCTTTCCCTGTTCGTTCAGGACATAGACCCGTGTATTGCCAAAAGGCCGGCCGATCGGCACCACGCCGCTATACTCACGTCCTGGTGCTATCGTATGGAGCAGCTTACCGATCGTCGTCTCGGTGGGACCATAGTGATTGACCACCTGGCATCCATTCCCCTCCGATCGAAGTTTCGTTACCACTTCCGCCGGCAAAGCCTCCCCACCAAAGATCAGTATCTTTTCAGGGAGCAAAAGCTGTTCTCCGCTGCTCAACGCCCGCCAGTGCGAGGGTACGATCTTCACGCAATCGATCCCCTGCCGGCTGAAATAGGCTGGGGCCAGCGAGCTGTCATTGACCACCGCTGTGGACAGCACATGCAACGCTCCTCCCCATACCAATGCACTATAGATCACCGTATTGCCCAGATCGGCCGACAGGGTCGAGACCAGGGCAAACGACCGACACTGACTGATCGTTGTGGCCTGTGCTAGCCCAAACAGATAATCCATCAGGCTCCGATGCTCGATCATCACCCCCTTGGGCTGACCCGTCGAACCCGAAGTATAGATCACATAGGCCAAATGCTCCGGCCGGAGCGACCGCTCTACCCGTTCTACCGGACACTCGCCAATAAACGCTGTTTCCTCGTCCAATAAGACGATGCGTACGCCTTCACCTACGGGCAACCGCGCCCCCATATCTCCACTGCTCACCACCACCTTCGCCTTCGTCTCTGCCAGCATATACGCCAACCGCTCGGCCGGATACTCCGGGTCCAGCGGTACATACGCTCCTCCTGCTTTTAAAATGCCCAATATCCCCACGATCATCTCCAACGACCGCTCCAGGCATACCGGCACCAGCACTTCCTCCCGTACGCCCAATCTCCGCAGGTAATGCGCCAACTGGTTGCTCCTCTCCTCCAGCTCCTCATAGCTCAC
>NZ_BMJC01000019.1 GCF_014642875.1 Puia dinghuensis | reverse complement strand
TTCGAAAATGATATGCGAAAGCGTTTCGGTTCGGGGCATTGCCCGGATACTGAAAATTTCGGTTAATACGGTACAGGCATATTTAAAATGGGCAGGTAATCAGATTAGCAAGCCTCCTATTCCGCTAAACCAGGCCAATATCGAAGTAGATGAGCTGCATACTTTCATCGGACACAAGCAGAACCAGTTCTGGATCGCGTATGCCTTAAACCGGGCCACGGGGAAAGTACTGGACTTTGTGATCGGCAGGCGGAGCAAGCGTACGCTGGGAATGCTCGTCAACACGCTGTTGCTTTCCGGAGCCTCTAAGATCAACACAGACCAACTCAATATTTATCGTACATTGATTCCCCCTGGAATACACGAATACCGAAGGTATTGCACCAACCGCATCGAACGCAAAAATCTGTCGATTCGAACCCATATTAAACGGCTGAGCCGCCGGACTATTTGCTTTAGCAGAAGTCATGCCTTGCTGGAATGCTGTTTGAAGATTTATTTCTGGGAGGCATAAGCACCTATACGTTTCCTACGACCAGACAAAGCAGCTATTGCCTTTCACGATTGTTCCGAGTACACCAATCCTAATCCTTTAGCTGAGACGATGTAGACCAGTAAATCAAGCTCTTTGACATATGGAATAGAATGTAGCATCGGAAATCGTTCGCGTCGCGTTCTGCCGCAGCGGAGAAGGAGGACGGCCTGCGAAGAAAACAGCACAGAAGGAAGAGCCGACGATCGCCTGGTGAAGGCAAGCGGATTGGAAAGGGGACAGTACCCATAAAAGGTACTTCCCCCTTACGCACCCGCCCTACCGAGGCCAGGTCGGTGTCGGGATGCCGTGTAAGGCGCCTTGCATGGGCACACACAGCGATCCAAAAAGTGAACGCAAGTCAATGCGCAGCGCCGGCGCGGACGTCCCGACCCGGCCCAGCGGAGAAGGTATATGCGAAGTGCTGGACGAAAAAAGCTGTGCTATGAAGCAGCTCTTATGAAGGCGATGCGGGAGAGAATGCGTCCAGTCTTCCTCGATGCATGTTATCGGAAGCGCGTTAAGGATCGCAGCGGCAGCCCGGAGCCGAAGGCGAGGACTATAGCGAAGAGCCTGACCCGAAGGGGAACGCCCAACGAAATTGATTGACAGCATGCAGTATAACGAGCTGGGGCAGCTGCGGGCGAAGTACATCGGCAGCAATGCCTCCGCCGGCACAAGCCTGGATAGCCTGGTGTATGATTACAATATCCGGGGCTGGGT
>NZ_BMJC01000018.1 GCF_014642875.1 Puia dinghuensis | reverse complement strand
GGCGAGGTCGCCGGGAGCGGGGCTCACAGGATGGCCCTGATCCCCCTCAGGTGCTGCCGTCACTTCCAGCATGCGTCCCCCATACCATCCTTCCAATACTTTCCGGCCCGTATCATCCACCAATACTACCCGGGCTGCGGTATCTTCCAACATATATTGCAATCGCTCTTGCGGATACTCCGAATCCAGCGGCACATATGCCCCTCCGGCTTTCAGCACCGCCAACAATCCCACCAGCATCTCTACCGATCGCTCCATGCAGATCCCCACTAATGCTTCCCCTGCCAGGCACCGGCTCAATACCTCCGAGCGCGCGTCCAGCTCCTCATAACTCACTTCTGCCGACCCACACACCACCGCTGTCGACTTCCCCCGATCTGCCGCCTGCTTTCTGAACCAATCCACCACCGTCTTACTTTCTTTATATCCCTCCCCTCCGGCATTGAATTCCTCCAGTACTATTTTCTCCTCTGCCTCCTGCAGCATCCTCAATCTTCCAACCACGCCTTCCGGATCCCTGGCGACCGATCGTAATAGTGCGCTATAATGACCCACCATCCGTTGCATCTCTTCTTTTCCATAGATCTTCGTGTTGTAGGGAATACGAATGCCGAGGCCGCCGCCTTCTTCCTCCCATACCATCATCGTCAGATCATACTTCAACCGACCCTCGCCCAATGCTATATTCCTCGCTTCCTCTTCTCCCAATGAAAATACACCAACCCCCTCTTTTGGCTGCAGCATGAACAACACTTCGAACAACGATCCTTGTCCTCCCACCTCCTTCTCGAACGGCACCTGCTGATGCTGAAATCCCTCCAGAACCGTATTCCTAACGCTGGACAATAAATGCACGAACGATTCTTCTCCGTCCACCCTCGTCCGCAGCGGCAGCGTATGGACAAAAAATCCGATGATGCCTTGCGTCTCTTCCATGGTGCGACCTGACACTGGTGTACCGACACAGATATCCTGCTGACCGGTATATCGATACAGCAACACTTTCCACACCGATAGCAGCAACATAAACAGGGTGACTCCTTCTTTCTTCGACACCTCTCTCAATCTATCCGCCTCTTCCGATGCCACGAGACCATGCACCGTACCCCCTGTTTTCTCTTCGCCCGCCATATCCCCCCGGTCCCCCAGCAACCGCAGGGGTTCCAATCCCTTTAGCTGCTGTTTCCAGTACATTATATCCGCTTCCATCTGTCCGGCAGGAAAATACTTCCGCTGCCATAAAGCATAGTCCGCATATTGTATCTTCAGCTCTTCCAGGCGACCTCCACGGTACACCGTTGACAGCTCCTGTAAAAGGATCGGCCAGGACCAGCCGTCCGAGGCTATATGATGAACTACTACCGCCAGCACATATTCGCCTCCGCTGCCGACCAGCGCTGCCCGCAGCATATAATCGCCGGACAGATCGAACGGGCGATCCATCCAGTCCTCCAGCTCTTCCTCTGCTTGCAGGCGATCCATCCGCCAACCCGCGCTGTCCTGCAACGCCTGATATCCTTTTCCCTCTTCTTCCAGCAACACGGTCCGCAATACCTC
>NZ_BMJC01000017.1 GCF_014642875.1 Puia dinghuensis | reverse complement strand
TAACGAAACGGTCGGCATAGACGACAACTTCTTCTCCCTCGGCGGCGATTCGATCAAGGCCATAACTCTGGTCAGCAGGATCAATAAAGCACTGGACGGCTCATTGGAGGTGAGCCATATCTTTCAACATCAGACCATTGCCACCCTGGCCGCAGCAATACGATCCGGCGATGAAACGACCTCGAAAGACGATGACGCGCCGGTATTGCACTACCTGCGGGAGTTCAAAGCTCAGGTGATACAAAGCAGCCAAAACAAAGGAATAGACATTACTCCCTGGGAAGACATTTACCCCCTGTCGGACATAGAAGTGGGTATGATCTTTCACAATCAAATGCAAAGGGAGGCAGCCATCTATCACGACCAGTTCTTCTACCAGTTTGAAGACCCCGGGCTCGACCCATCCAAACTGCAACAGGCCATTCAATTGCTCACGGATAAGCACGACATCTTAAGAGCAGGATATGTGCTTAACGACGATCAAAGGTCCTATAAGATCATCGTTCGCAAGGTGAATGCCTGGGACAAGACAACCTACCACGACCTATCGGCTTATGAAAAGAATGATCAAAAAACCATTATCGGACAGCATATGCATTCCGACCGTCAAATTGGCTTTGGAGAAGAAGCTGGATTATGGAGAATAATGATCTATGATCTCGGAAACGGAGCGGCTGGACTCCTCATCAGTTTTCATCATGCGATAATGGATGGATGGAGCAGGGCATCGCTGATAACTGAAATGAATAACATCTATCAGTCCCTTAAGCGAAAAGAACAGCCGGGACTGCAAAAACTCAAAACATCTTATAAAGACTATATCCGGGAGCAGTTAAAAATATCGGCCGACGAAACGATCCATACTTTCTGGAAGGAAGAACTGGCCGGAACAGGCTTCTCCGGCCTTCCCTTTAAAAATGGCACATTTCGGCCAAAAGAAGTCACGAAGAGACAGGTGTTTACCCTGGAAGACGAGCTCCGGAACAGCATGTTCCGATTCTCGAAAGAAACGGGAATTCCTATTAAAAATATCTCCTTCGCAGTATTCGTATATCTGATCCGGCTGTCTACGGGAAAAGAAGATATTACGATAGGCCTTGTAAGCGACGGAAGACCCGCACTGGAAGACGGAGAAAAGATCGTCGGATGCTTTCTGAACTCCATTCCCTTTCGATATCTATTTGAAACACCTGAGCCTTCCGGAGCCGGTTATCTTCGATCTATCCATGAAAAATTGAATCGCCTCAAAGGCCTCGACCGCCTTTCCCTTATCCGGATCAAACGATTGGTCGGCGGAGACAGCCCCACCCCTCTTTTCGATATTTTATTTAGCTATGTGGACTTCCATATTTACCGGGAGGTCAGGGATGTGATTGCCGTCGACGCGATGGTTGATTATTTCGAGAGCACAAATACGAATTTCGATTTTGGATTCGGTAACACCAATGGCCTGCTGGGTTATAGCATCGCCTTTAATCCCACCATCTATACGGAAGTCGAAATAAATAATTTTGGATCATACTATAAAGAGCTGCTTCGGTTCTTATTGGCAAACGCAAATCTGCCGTTATCCCTCGCGCCACTGGCCCCGCCGGAAGAGTTGATGCTATTGACGGATGTGTTCAACCGGACTTCTGCGGTGTACCCGGCCCACGAACTGCTGACCGCCGGTTTCAGCAAACAATGCAGTCTGGATTCCGACTCGATCGCTGTCTATGACGGTCAACAGGAAGTCTCCTATCGGAACCTGGATCTTTTATCGCAGGGCGTCTCCGGATACCTCCGAAAACAGCTCTCGGTCAAAAAAGGACATCGGGTTGGCATCTATATGGATCGCGGAGTAGACATGATCGCAGCCATGCTGGGCATCCTGCAGACCGGAGCAGTCCTCGTTCCCATCGACACCGCCTACCCCTTGCAACGAATCGCCGATATCCTGATGGATAGTGGCCTCCAGGTGCTGATAACGGATTCTTTCTACATGCATAACCTGCCCGACGCCTTCTCCGGTGCACTCATGGCCATGGATCTGCAGCAGGCCGACTTCCTCTCCCTGCCGGACGACGGCCACGAAATACACCTTGAAAAAGACGACCCCTGCTACCTGCTGTATACCTCTGGATCTACAGG
>NZ_BMJC01000016.1 GCF_014642875.1 Puia dinghuensis | reverse complement strand
TGACGGGGATCAATAGGAAATATGTAGGGGATTCGGCCAACCATTATTTTGGGATGGAATTGGCCTATGATAAGAGCACTTCAATTGCCGGGACGACGAGCTACCTGTATCCGGCCTACAACGGCAATATTGCGGGGACGGTGTGGAAGAGCGCGGGGGATACCGTGAAGAGAAAATACGACTTCACCTACGACAATGTGAACCGGCTGGTGGGAGCCGCCTTTGTGCAGAATACCAGTGGCACGACCTGGGACAATGGCTATATCGACTTCTCGGTGAGCGGGCTGAGTTATGACGCCAATGGCAATATCCTGTCGATGAACCAGCGAGGGTTCAAGGTCGGGGGCTCGGTGACGATCGACTCGCTCACCTACTCGTACCAGAACAACAGCAACAAACTGTCGCAGGTGGCAGATGCGGCCAATGATTCGTTGTCGAAGCTGGGGGATTTTCACTATAAGGGGACCAGGGGGGCCTACGACTATACCTACGACGGGAATGGTAATCTCTCCCTGGACAATAACAAGGCGATAGATGCGATCAGTTACAATTACCTGAACCTGCCGAAGCTGGTGCATATGAATGGCAAAGGCAATATCCAGTACGTGTATGACGCGACGGGGACGAAGCTGGCGAAGCTGACGAGTGATAGTACGGTGCTCCATTCCACCCGGACGCTGTATGTCGGGGGCTTTGTCTATCAGCAGACCGATACGATTACGAAGGCGGGCGTGGGCGTGGATACGTTGCAGTTCATGGCCCACGAAGAGGGCCGGGCGCGCTGGACCTTCCACAAGTATTTGAACGGCACCACGGCCTATGGGTGGGAATACGACTTCTTCGAAAAGGATCACCTCGGTAATACCCGCGTGCTGCTGACGCAGGAAAAGGATACGGCGCAATATCTGGCGACAATGGAGGCGGCGTATCGGAGTACGGAGGCTGCGCTGTTCTACGACCTGACCAATACGGCTTATCCCCGTGCATCAGCTCCTGGCTACCCCGTGGACTACAGCGTCACCAATCCCAATGACAGTGTGGCGCGGGTGAACGGCAGCGGGCAGAAGGTGGGGCCTGGCATCATCCTGAAGGTGATGAGCGGCGACAAGGTGGATGTGTCGGTGCAGTATTATTACAACAGCACGGGGACGGGTGGTGGCAACCTGTCGTCGAGCGACCTGCTGAATGTCCTGGCCTCGGGCCTAGTGTCGGTGTCGGGTGGGCTGCACGGGTCGTTCACCGACCTGACGGGCGGGTCGAGTCCCCTGCCGGGAGCGATCACGAGTTTCGTGACCAGCAACAACCCCCAGCAGGGTGCCAGCAAGCCCCAGGCCTTCCTGAACTGGATACTGCTCGACGACCAGTTCAAGATCGTGAGCACCTATCCGCAGAGCGGGGCGGTGGCAGTGGGGAGCGCCGGGACGACGGGCGGAGGGACACTGCAGTCGCCGCTGGGATATACGGGAATTCCGGTGACAAAGAGCGGATATTTGTATATTTATGTGAGTAATGCCACCCCCGGGTGGGACGTGTTCTTTGATAATCTGAGTGTGCGGCAGTATAGCGGGCCGATGCTGGAGGAGAATCATTATTATCCCTTCGGGTTGACCATGGCGGGGATCAGTGATAAGGCACTGAAGTCGAATTACGCTGAAAATAAGCGTCGATTCATTGGTCAGTTATATGATGACGATCTGGATTGGGATACCTACCAAATGAGATATCGAACAATGGATCCTCAATTAGGAAGATTCTGGCAAATTGACCCGTTGGCGACTAAGTATGTGCACAATAGCACCTATGCGTATGCTGAAAATAGGCCTACCATTGGGATTGATCTAGAAGGCACGGAATTGGTGCCTATGATCTTAGGCATTATTACCGGCAATGGTCCACTGGCGACTGCAGGAGCACTTGGAACGATTTCCGAAGGCCAAGGGGCAATGCAATCAAATTATAGACTTGCAAATGGGACGTCCGGTCAAGCCGATAGCCATCTGCCTACGGGAATTCAAAATGTTGTAAGTACAGCTAATCAGGCAAGTGATGCTACAGCCGTTGCACAACCTGCTGTTGATATACTGCAGACTACAAGTACTGCCGCATCGTTCATTCCGGTCGGTGAAGCCGGGCTTCCTGCCATAGAAGGCCTGCCAATTCTAGGATTCAGCGCTCCTGCCGAAGGTTCACAACAGGAAGCAACCACCCTTTGGCGAGGCGTGAACGAAAATCATCCAGGATACGAGGATGCATTACAAGGCAAGGTTTCACCAAGGGGCGGCTCGGCTACTCCGGCTGAACATAATGCTGGCAATACGCGAAGCCCATATACATCTTGGACTACTAACCGGGATGTTGCTGAAAATTACGCTTTAAGACCTAGTGGTGAAGGTGTTGTTCTACAAACAACAGTTTCAAAAAGTTCTACAGTTGCTAGTCCAAGCGCGAAATCGGTGAATTTAAAGCAATCTCCGGGCACTGTTGTTAACGAAGGCGAAGTCCTTTTACAAGGATTGATAGATAATCTTATAATTAAGAACGTAAAACCAAAATGATATTATGCAACAATTTCCTGTATTACGAGAGAACCAGGTTGTTTTAATGAGAGCGGAGTTTAATACAGGTCATATATTGGATGAAAACCTCAATCTGGCATTACATGATGGTCAAATTGTCTATACGATTTTTGACAGTATAGATACTGCTCTTGCAGCTGCGGAAAATATTGTAAAGAATGGGACGATTGAGTGCGTCATCTATACTAAAGATCGAGAATTAGTTAAGTATGTAACACCAAAAAACTGATAGTTGAACAAAACGTTTTAGGTAGTGGTTCAAATTAGCAGGTTTTCCCAAATTTCGGGCTCTGTAAGCCTTGCGCGAGGCTTGTTTGGGAGTTCACCATCTTTTTGGTACCTGAAATCCGGTGAGTTCGTCCAGGTAGTGTATCAAAATATCTGGCCGTCAGAATATTTCTTAAAAGCCGCTACCACAAAGGCGCTTAGCCTGTGCCTTGCACCCCAAAGAAATCAAAAAACAAACAAACTTGACCAAAAGGAAGGTTACTTCCGGCCTTTTTTCGTTCTCGTGTATCAGAAAATCTGGTTGAATGAAATGCAAGTTTTGTGACTATTCCTGTCAAAAGGCCGGAAGGCAGAAAAATGGCACGCAAAAGCTCTATTGTACGGGGTGTAATAAATACCAGCAATCTGTCTACCGGAGCAACGCCTGCCTTAAAGAAACGAAACAGTTGATT
>NZ_BMJC01000015.1:2500-3596 GCF_014642875.1 Puia dinghuensis | reverse complement strand
CCACCGCTTCATAGAGTCCCAACTATTCTACACATCCGTAATTCAAAATCAATGCAAAGTTGTAGTGAAGGTTCACGGGGTCTTTCCGTCCCGTGACGGGTAACCGGCATCTTCACCGATACTACAATTTCACCGGGCTCGTGGAGGAGACAGTGTTCAACTCATTAGACCATTCGTGCAGGTCGGAACTTACCCGACAAGGAATTTCGCTACCTTAGGACCGTTATAGTTACGGCCGCCGTTTACTGGGGCTTCAGTCAGAAGCTTTGGATTGCTCCGAACATCCTTCCTTAACCTTCCAGCACCGGGCAGGTATCAGGCTCTATACGTCATCTTTCGATTTTGCAGGGCCCTGTGTTTTTGTTAAACAGTTGGTTGAACCATTTTACTGAGACCTACCGAAGTAGGTTGGCTTTATCCCGAAGTTACAGCCACAATTTGCCTAGTTCCTTCTCCACGGCTCACCCGAGCGCCTTAGAATATTCTTCTCGTCTACCTGTGTCGGTTTGCGGTACGGGCCGCTTTAGCCTAACCTTAGAGGGTTTTCTCGGCGGTTATTACCTCACTCAATCGGGCCGAAGCCCTCATATACTTTCACACTTCGCCATCTCTTACGGATTTGCCAGTAAAAGATATAGCTACATGCTTAAACGGGGAATTCCGTATCCCTCGTGTGAGTGTCACTTCCGCGTCGCCCCTTCGAAACTAAAGCGGGTACTGGAATATTAACCAGTTTTCCATCAGGTGCGCCTTTCGGCTTTCCCTAAGGACCCGACTAACCCTGATCCGATTAACGTTGATCAGGAACCCTTAGACTTTCGGCGATAAAGTTTTTCACTTTATTTATCGTTACTTATACCTACATTTTCTTTTCTGACCGCTCCAGCATCCATCGCCAGACACCTTCGCTGCTGTCAGAATGCTCCCCTACCGATTGATTGCTCAATCTTAGAACTTCGGTTCGTAGTTTGATGCCCGATTATTTTCCGTGCCTGAACCCTCGACCAGTGAGCTGTTACGCACTCTTTAAATGAATGGCTGCTTCCAAGCCAACATCCTGGCTGTTATAGGGTTCAAACTTCGTTTGTTCAACTTA
>NZ_BMJC01000014.1 GCF_014642875.1 Puia dinghuensis | reverse complement strand
ATTATAGCTGGGTGGCGGGTACGAATACGGCGCTTGGCTCCGCCCTGGATAGCACCAATACGCATAATTCCAGTTATTTCATCACCAGCTATAATGCATCGCCCACCTATGCCGTACCCATCGCGCAGAACCCGGTTTCACGGGGCCTGGTGACAGGAACAATGGTCCTGGTCCTGGATGGCAGTAATCAATATATCTTCAATGCCAATTTCTATGATGACCGCAACCGGCTGATCCAGACCCAGGCCATCAACTACACCCAAGGTAAGGATATTACTACGATGCAGTACAATTTTAGCGGCAAACCCTTGCGGACATTGTTGATGCACCAGAAGAACAGCGTTAACCTGGAGCAGCATACGGTGCTGACAAAGACGAACTATGACGCGGCCTTCCGGGTGAAATCGATCTATAAGAACATCGACGGCGCCGCCAGCGATCAGTTGATCGACAGCCTGCCGTACAACGAGCTGGGGCAGCTGCGGGCGAAGTACATCGGGAGTGTTGCTGGCGTCAATCTGGATAGTCTTGTTTATGACTACAATATCCGGGGCTGGGTGACGGGGATCAATAAGAAGTATGTTGGTGGTACGGTGAACAACTATTTCGGGATGGAATTGGGGTATGATAAAACGACCTCGGTAGCGGGGACGACGAGTTATCTCAATCCGACCTATAATGGCAATATTGCCGGGACGGTGTGGAAGAGTGCGGGCGATGGCGTAGGAAGGAAATATGACTTTACTTACGACAATGCGAACAGGATCACCGGCGCCGCCTTTGTGCAGAATACGAGTGGCTCGACCTGGGACAATGGCTATATCGACTACTCGGTGAGTGGGCTGAGCTATGATGCCAATGGGAATATCCTGTCGATGAATCAGCGAGGGTTCAAAGTGGGGGGATCGGCGACGATCGATTCGTTGACGTATGCTTATCAGAATAGCAGCAACAAGTTGTCACAGGTGGCGGACGCGGCCAATGATTCGTTGTCGAAGCTGGGGGATTTTCATTACAAGGGCGCCAAACAGCCCTATGATTATAGGTATGACGGCAATGGGAATCTGAACCTGGACAACAACAAGGCCATCGATGCCATCACCTACAACTACCTCAACCTGCCGTCGCTGGTGCACATGAATGGGAAGGGAAATATCCAGTACGTGTACGATGCGACGGGCACGAAGCTGGCGAAACTGACGAGCGATAGTACAGTGGGCCATTCAACGCGAACGCTGTATGTTGGGGGCTTTGTCTATCAGCAGACCGACACGATCACCAAACCCGCCGGTGGGGTAGACACCTTGCAGTTCCTGGCGCACGAAGAAGGCCGGGCGCGTTGGGCCTTCCACAAGTATCAGAATAGCACAACGGCTTACGGTTGGGAGTATGATTTCATGGAAAAAGATCACCTGGGCAATACGCGCGTGCTGCTGACGCAAGAGAAGGATACGGCGCAATACCTGGCCACAATGGAGGCAGCTTACCGGAATACGGAAGCGGTGCTGTTCTATGATCTCACCAACACCAGCTATCCGCGAGCCTCAGCGCCGGGCTATCCCGTGGATTACAGCGTCACCAACCCCAACGACAGCGTGGCGCGGGTGAACGGGAGCGGGCAGAAGGTGGGGCCGGGGATTATTCTCAAGGTGATGAGTGGTGACAAGGTGGATGTGTCGGTGCAGTATTATTACAACGGCGGCGGCACGGGGGGCGGCAGCCTGTCGTCGAGCGATCTGCTGAATGCGCTGGCTTCGGGGTTGGTGTCGGTGTCGGGCGGGCTGCATGGCTCGTATGCCGATCTGACGGGTGGGTCGAGTCCCTTGCCGGGCGCACTCACCAGTTTTGTGAACAGCAACAATCCCCAGCAGGGGACGAGCAAGCCCCAGGCTTTCCTCAACTGGATGCTACTGGACGACCAGTTCAAGATCGTGGGTACCTACCCGCAGAGCGGGGCGGTTCCGGTGGGCAGTGCGGGCACGACCAGCGGAGGTACGCTGCAGTCGCCGCTGGGATATACGGGAATTCCGATAACCAAGAGCGGATATTTGTATATTTATGTGTCCAATGCATCCAATTGGGACGTGTTCTTTGATAATCTGAGTGTAACGACATATAGCGGGCCGATGCTGGAGGAGAATCATTATTATCCGTTTGGGTTGACCATGGCGGGAATTAGTGATAAAGCCCTGAAGTCGAATTACGCTGAAAATAAAGTTAGATTCCAGAAGCAAGAACTACAGAATAAGGAATTTAGTGACGGCAGCGGCCTCGAATGGTACGAGTTCAAGTATAGAATGGATGATCCGCAGATTGGAAGGTTCTGGTCGATTGACCCGCTCGCTGATAAATATGTCTACAATAGTACTTATGCATTTTCTGAAGATAAGGTTACGGGGCATGTTGAGTTGGAGGGATTGGAAGCGACGCCAATAAATGCCTTTTGGCAACAGGTAAAAGCGGAATTGCACAGCGCAGCAAAATGGGTGGATGAAAATGTGACCTTAGGAAACAAAAGGGAAGTCGAGGTGCCAATTTCTCCCAAAGGAAAAAGCGCAGAAAATGCCCTTGTCACAGAATCAACGACGACAATCCACACTAACCTTGATGAAAACCTAAGTTATGTAGTCAATAATAATTCAAATAAGGGTAATCCGGCACCTGTATTTGAAAAGAAAAGTGAGGTGGAAGTCAAAGGTCAAAATAAATTGGATTTTGAAACACCAGCTGCCAAAGCAAGTCTTTCTACGAGCGCAAACAAAGATGGCCAAGTTACAGTCACAACAAGCGCCACAGTGCCTCTTAAGAACGGAGCCAATCTCACGACTACTATTTCCTCAGGTTCGAATGGCACAGTATCGGGTGGGGTTGGTTTGTCTGTTGAAGGGAAAAGCACGACTGGTACTTTAAATGTGGTTGGGAGTGTTAATGGGAAGACAGGATTCTTTGAGTTTAATTTTGGAATTGAACAAAAAGTAGGACCAGCCAAAGTTAGCAGCAGTTTTTTTCTTAGAATAGGAAAAAGTGACTAAATTTTTACAATGAAACTTTTACCCATATTCAGAATTGCACCGTTTATTGTGTTATTGGGCATCTTTTGCTATACTTGGTATGAAATTGCAATCGCAGACTATTCGCCTACGGTCAGGCACATTTTAGGTGCAATTTTAATTGTAGCAAATGCATCACTGTATTTTATCAAATACAAATATGCCATACTCTCAACTGGAGCACTTTTATTGCTTTCAGTGTTCAATCTTTTAGCTTTCTATCCTGAAATATCTTCGACATCCTATTTTGTCAAAATTAAGGGCGTAGCTATCTCAACACCAAGCATCGATTGGACCTCCCTGATTCTTTTTATATTCTATTTAATAGCAAATTTTAATTTCCTAGTTAATTGGTATCTTGATCATAAGAGTACCAAAAGTCGGTAGTGTATCATTGTGGGTAGTGTATCAAAATATCTGGCCGTCAGAATATTTCTTAAAAGCCGCTACCACAAAGGCGCTTAGCCTGTGCCTTGCACCCCAAAGAAATCAAAAAACAAACAAACTTGACCAAAAGGAAGGTTACTTCCGGCCTTTTTTCGTTCTCGTGTATCAGAAAATCTGGTTGAATGAAATGCAAGTTTTGTGACCATTTCTGTCAAAAGGCCGGAAGGCAGAAAAATGGCACGCAAAGGCTCTATTGTAAGGGGTGCAATAAATACCAGCAATCTGTCTACCGGAGCAACGCCTGCCTTAAAGAAACGAAACAGTTGATT
>NZ_BMJC01000013.1 GCF_014642875.1 Puia dinghuensis | reverse complement strand
GATTATCCTGAAGGTGATGAGCGGCGACAAGGTGGATGTGTCGGTGCAGTATTATTACAACAGTACGGGGACCGGCGGCGGCAACCTGTCGTCGAGCGACCTGCTGAATGTCCTGGCTTCGGGGTTGGTGTCGGTGTCCGGCGGGCTGCATGGCTCGTTCACCGACCTGACGGGCGGGTCGAGTCCGTTGCCAAGTGCGATAACGAGTTTCGTGAACAGCAACAATCCCCAGCAAGGCAGCAGCAAGCCGCAGGCCTTCCTCAACTGGATCCTGCTGGACGACCAGTTCAAGATCGTGGGCACCTATCCGCAGAGCGGGGCGGTGGCAGTGGGGAGCGCCGGGACGACGGGCGGAGGGACACTGCAGTCGCCGCTGGGATATACGGGAATTCCGATGACAAAGAGCGGATATTTGTATATTTATGTGAGTAATGCCACCCCCGGGTGGGACGTGTTCTTTGATAATCTGAGTGTGCGGCAGTATAGCGGGCCGATGCTGGAGGAGAATCATTATTACCCCTTCGGGTTGACCATGGCGGGGGATCAGTGATAAGGCACTCAAGGGAAGTTATGCTGAAAACAAATACCGTTACAACAAAGGATCGGAGCTTCAAAACAAAGAGTTCTTCGATGGTTCGGGGTTGGAGATGTATGAAACGCATTTTAGAGAACTCGATCCACAATTAGGTAGATGGTGGCAGATCGACCCCACTCCTCGAGAATCGGAAAGCCCTTACTCTTCAATGGGGAATAATCCTACATTAAAGACCGATTCATTAGGCGATGAGGCATGCTGTAAGACTGCCCAAGATGTTTTATTAACAGGAGACCAGTTAGTGTCAGGGATAATAGAAGGAGGGGGCGGAATCGCAAATCCCCTTACTGATGGTGCGGCTGCTTTTGTTGAAGGTTCAACGTTGATAGGATCGGTTCTTGGGCTGCTTGAAGATATAGGCAGCGATATTTCCGGTTCCCGTGCGCCTTCGGCGCCTGCTACGGCTCCATCTACAGCAGGGACTATTAAATTACATTTACCTCATGACATTGTAAAACCGGCAGTTCCAGCCACGACACAAATGGCAAAAACAGGCTCTATCTATAAAGTGCCTGGAAGTGCTACGCAAAGTGGTAAGCCATATATTGGCAGGCACAATAAGCCGAATCCGGCCAAGACAAGAAAGTCAAATGATGGAAGAGACAGAAAGAAGGCCAAAGTTATTGACAAGTACGATCCTGATGATGTTAAAGAGGGGCGGGAAAAAGAGCAAAAGGCCATCGATGATCATGGGGGTGTAGACAACTTGGACAATAAGCGAAACGAAATAAAGAAAGACCCAAACGATAAAACAAACAATAATAATGGGAAACCATAAGATAAATACCCTCGAAGTAAGGCAGTTTTGGGAGTGGTTTTCTAAAAACTGTCAAAATTTTGGGGTTGATTTTAGCAATGCGGAGTTGCTAGAAAAACTAGATAACTGGGTTACCCAGTTAGGCGATTTTAGTTGGGAGGTCGGCCCTGGCAAGGCAAAGGATAATGCGCTGGTCATATCGCCTAATGGAGATGAAGATTTGCTTCAGGATTCAAAACTGATCATAACTAGCGCGAAAGATTGTGAGGGGTGGGAATATTATTATGCAAAGCCGCCAAAGGAGAAAGAGTGGAATTTAATATTTAGCCTAGAGACCAGCGAAGGGGAAATAGTTGAAGTGGATGCCTCTCAATGGGAATACACGTTGTTGCAATATGAAGATGGGATGTTTGAAATTATTGTCAAGGCTCCGGACTTGCAGCAGCTTGACGAAGCGGATAAACAAGCTGCCGCTGAAATCCTTTTGGATGGTATATTAGGCGAAGAAGCACGGATGCAAACAATTTGTGCGATAGATATAGTAGAGAAGTTTGAAGAACCGTATCGGGACAAAGCCGGTAATATCAAATATCTTCCTAATCACTTAAAGACTTTGGTCAAAGAATAGTGCAAAGTAATTATTAAAATTGGGTCGTGGTTCAGGTAGTGGTTCAAATTAGCAGGTTTTCCCAAATTTCGGGCTCTGTAAGCCTTGCGCGAGGCTTGTTTGGGAGTTCACCATCTTTTTGGTACCTGAAATCCGGTGAGTTCGTCCATTTTTACGCTCTGATACCCGGAATTTTTATTACTTGTGGTTCAAATTAGCAGGTTTATTTATGGACTGTGTAAACTGCCAGGGTAAATGCTGGCGATCGGGCCGGCAAAAGAATGGCTCACAGCGCTATTATTGTCCGGCATGCCGAAAATTTCAGCAAGCCCGGTATCAATACAAGGCGTATTCGGCGTCGACGGATAGCCAGATCAGGTCATTGGTCTGTGAAAGCGTTTGTATCCGGGGCATAGCCAGAGTCTTAGGCATTGCCCGGGGAACCGTGCTGGATAGAATACGCGGCCTGGCGGCGATCATCACGAGTCCGGCTTGTCAGTCAGACCAGATCAGTTTAGAGGTGGATGAATTGTGGACATATATTAACCGCAAAGACAACGAGTATTGGGTCGCGTATGCGATCAATAGGGGAAATAGCGTAGTGGTCGATTTTGTTGTGGGCAAGAGAACGAAGGCTACCCTAAAGCAATTGATAGATCGATTATTGTCCTTAAAGCCCAAAACCATCCGGACGGATAAGCTGACCTTGTACGAGCGACTGATCCCAAAACGGTTGCATCGGGCTGGATCAACTTGTATCAACCGGATCGAACGAAAGAACTTGACGATCCGAACGCATCTGAAACGCCTAAGCCCACGGACGATTTGTTTCAGTCGCAGTCTGTTGATGTTGGAAAGCTGTCTGCGGATTTACTTTTGGGGATGAACCTTCACCAGATGAAACGTTTATGGTTGAGATGATTAAAAAGTAGAATCGTATCGAGAGTTCTTTGACATACGGAATAAATATTGATGGCAGCACAAAATACCCACGCGGCCTTACCCGTGACCAGGTGTGCATCCACTTAGGATGGTGGAAAAAAGGCGACGGTCATAGACCGTCGCAAAAAACAAGTGGAAGGGCATCGAACACCTGCAACGCTTCCAAAGGGCTTGTTCCTGATGCCAGTATTCGTTGAGCGAACCGCTGGCAGAAGTCCTCTTCCTGCTCCGTCCGTATCGGGATGAGCCGCAATTCATTTTCCTGATAGATGAGATAATACGTCATAACTGTTGTTTTAGGATGAAAAAATAAATCCCCCGCACCCGGCCACGGGGGGATTTATTTTTTCATCTGAAATGACGGATGGCTCGGCAGGAAAATGACCGCGACCCCGTTGATAAGGACGCAGGAGATTACGATGGCCGACACGCTGATCGTGGGCAAGCGGAGAGGGTTACCTTCACTACTACGCACCCGCCCCGCCGTGGCCAGCCGGACCGTCCATATTCCCAAAAGCGGCCTCAGCGAGTGAACTGGATCGCAAACGGGGAAAGTTGCCATGAGAGAGGACGATACCTATACAGCCAGCTGACTGCTCACGAGATGCCGACGCGTTGGGAGATATGGCGGCCGGCCTGCGGAGAAACCAGCCGGGAGATTGAAGCTGAGCGGGTCGACATGTTAGCCAACTAGAGTGAGTCAAGGGATACCGTAGTTAAAAGGGTCCTTCCGGAATGCGTTAGCGATCGAAGCGGCAGCCCGGAATCGAAGGTGAGGACTATAGCGTAGAGCGCGACCCGAAGGGGAACGCCCAATACCTGCCCTACGTTGACATGTACGTACCAACAAGCTGTCGCAGGTGGCCGATGCGGCCAATGATTCGTTGTCGAAGCTGGGGGATTTTCACTATAAGGGGACCAAGGGGGCCTACGACTATACCTACGACGGGAATGGTAATCTCTCCCTGGACAATAACAAGGCGAT
>NZ_BMJC01000012.1 GCF_014642875.1 Puia dinghuensis | reverse complement strand
CGTGACGGTGGATCACTGCACGGAATGACCGCTCCAACAATGCTTCATCCGGCAAGCCCTTCAGCCGGACGGCCCATGGCATATGATAATGCCGGCTTCCTTCCAGCCGGTCTACGAACCACAACCTTTCCTGGTTGAACGACAATGGCGGTCGTTCCATCTGCTGCCGTTGCCTTACGATCCCCGCCCAGTCCACCTCCGCAGCCGCCTCCCGCTCTTGTAAAAGCCGCAGGATCTCTTCCCTGTGTCTGGCGACCTCCTCCATAAAAAGTTGGTCCGTGTCCGTCCGGCGTGATTTTTTATACTTCAGCTTTCCTTCCTCCAGGAAGAATACAAGGCCCCTCTTTCCGGCCTCTTTCAATACGTCAAGTGTGTTTGTAAGATTGCTTTGCATCTGCGCCTCTTTGGATGTGTTTCTAAATATTTACGTCGAGCTGCGTGTATCCTTCGAGCTGGTGTACGGCAGCGATGTCATACTTGCATGACGTAATACCATTGGAATAATCTCTTGGGACGCTTTTAAAGTGCTCCCAGTTGCGGTTAAAAAGATCCATCAGGTGCTCGTCGTGGTCGACATGTCTATTATGGGGCAGGGACTCGTACCTGCCATAGCGACGATCCACCGGCAGCCCCTTGTTTACAAAAGACCGGTAAAAGCTGTCGTCTTCGCAGCCATAGCCGGGGTAGTCGTTATAGAAGCCATTCACCGACCGCATCTGTTCGGCCGTGACCAAAACGTGCCCGCCGAAATAAATGGGGTAGGGCATTTTGTAGCCGAACTGAGAAGCAGCGGATGCGAGGTGGGTCGCCGCCCGGGGAAATGAATAATCTACGTGTCCTTCCACCGCCAGCATATCCACATCCGACAGGTCGAAGGCATCGGCCCTTTGTTCCACATACAAAAACCCTATATTAAAGAGCATTCCCTTGTTGAACGGCGCCTTCCCCAGCTGATGCACGACATAGATATCCGCATCCGGGAATAAATTCCTATAGTGGGGGACGAACATAGCCAGATGTTCTTCCCTGTCCCTATAAGGGATGATAAAGGCAAGTTTGTAGTCCAGCGATATCATGGTTATGACAATTCAAAAACTTCGTATTCATTCTGATCGCCCGAGGCCGTATCGTTCATCCAGACGACCTCCAGGTACTCGGACAGACTGCGGATGGTGGGGAAACGGAAAATTGTTTTGACCGACAGCCGGATCCCCCAACTCTTCTCTATTTGCGCGACCATCCGCATTGCGGCCAGGGAATGTCCGCCTATGACGAAAAAGTTATCGTCTATACCCGGCCGCAAAATGCCGAATAATTCCTCCCAGATGCCTGCCAGGACGGTTTCTGTTTCGCTGCGGGGCGCCTCCCCGGCAGACGACGATCTTGTAGGTTCGGGCAGCGCCTTTTTGTCCACTTTTCCATTGGCTGTAACGGGCAGGACATCCAGGATGGCCCAAGCGGTGGGAATCATATAGGCTGGTAACCGGTTGTTCAGATACCCCAGCAAGGATGCCTGATCGAAGCCGTCATCGGGTACAACATACCCGACCAATCTCTCTTCCCTGGCGATCACGACGACCTGCCTGACGAGTCCACTTTGTATGATCTGGTGTTCCACTTCTCCCGGTTCGACGCGAAACCCCCGGATCTTTACCTGATCGTCCAGCCTTCCGAGGTATTCGATATTGTTGTCGGGCAGCCATCGCCCCAGGTCTCCCGTGCGATAGATGCGCGTGTCTATGTGGCCGGGCAACTGGATGAACCTGTTCGCATGATCCTTCCCGAGATAGCCTCTCCCTACGCCTTCCCCGCCAATACAGATCTCTCCGGGGACACCCTTGGGCAGGAGGCGTAGTGTACTATCGAGGATGTATACGCGGGCGCCTGCCACCGGTTTCCCGATGGGTGTGTTCCGATGGGGTTGAGCGGCCTCCCTGAAGGGGAAAAAGGTCGCACAGATGGTGGTTTCGGTGGGGCCATAGCCGTTGATGATGCGAAGGCCGGGGACAGCATCGCACCAGCGCTGCAACACGCGTTGCTGAATGGAAGAGACGCCTACCAGCAACCGGCGAAGGGGGAGGGTTCTTCCCGTCTCCTCCATGTGCGTCACCGTGTCTGCCAGGAGAGTAGGGGGTAGATAGGCCGTGGTGATCATATTGTCTCCGATGTACCTGGTCAGGTATGCCGGGTCGAAGGCTTGTTCCCCTGCCAGGAGGTGCAAGGTGTTCCCGAAGCAAAGACTGGTGAAGAATTCCCAAACGGACACGTCGAATACATATGGGCATACCGACAGGCCGGCATCGTCCTCTTCCGCACCGGCGGCTTTCAGGAATCCGAACAAAAGGTACATAAGGTTGCGATGTTCGATCATCACTCCCTTGGGGCGACCGGTGGATCCCGACGTATATAAGACATATGCAACCTGGTGGGGCCTGATGGGCGTACGTGGTAACACGGGCGTTTTGTATATGTCTGTTCCTTCCTCGTCGAGGAGCACTACGCGGCCCTTGAAGGCGGGCGGTAAGGATGAGCTTGCGGAGCGGGTGGTCAAAACCACTTCCGCGCCCATGTCTTCCAGCATATGGCTGATCCTGTCCGGTGGGTATTCGGGTTCGATGGGTACATATGCGCCACCGGCCATGAGTATACTCAGGATACCGACGATCATATGCTCCGACCGGCCGGTACATATCCCTACAAGCGATTCACCGGACACTCCAGCCGACTGCAGGTAGGCGGCAAGCTGGTTCGATCGCTCGGAAAGCATTTGATAGGTTAGGCGGCTGTCGCCACTCACCACCGCCCACCGGTGAGGCCGAAGGGTCGCCTGGGCTTCGAACAAGTCTATCACGGTTTGATGCCTGGGGTAGTCCGATGGAGTGCCGGTGGAAACCCGCCACAGTTCACTTTCTTCCTCCCGGGTCAACAAGCCAAGGTCACCCAGACGGGAAGGTGGTCCATCAGCCAGCTGGTGAAGCAACAGCCGGAAATGACCGCAGATGCTGCGGACGCTATCGGTGTCGATTAATCGCGTATTATAACTGAATCCAATCCATAGCTCTTCTCCGGCGCCCACGCGGAGGGCAAGCGGATAGTTGGTATTTTCCCGGCCTCTGACCCGGTGCATCCGGAGGTTTCGTTGGTCTGCCTGGACCTTCCAGCTTGCGGGATAATTTTCAAACACCAGTAGGGTATCGAACCAGTTTTCGCCGGTTCCCATCCACGTCCGTATATCGGTCAACCGGCTGTATTGGTATTGTCGACAGGCCACTTGTTCCGCTTGCAATGTCCGCAGCCAGTCTCCCAGGAGCGCCTCTTCTTCCACGGCAACGTACAAGGGCAGGGTATTGATATACATCCCGACCCGGGTCTCAACCCGAGGCAGATCGGCCGGCCGGCCGGATACCGTGACACCGAATACGACATCCTTTTGTCCCGTATAACGATGCAGCAGGTACGACCATATACCTTGCAGCAGGGTATTGACCGTAACCTGTTGGCGCCGGGCATAGTCATAGAGCCGTTCCGTATATTCCTTGTCCAGCTGAACCTGTTCCTCTGCGTATTGGCCAACGCCCATGGTCCGTTCTTCCTGGTGTGTAATGAATGGCAGCAGTACCTGCTGACTTGCCCCGGACAGGTACGCACTCCAGAAAGCCTTCTCCTCCTCCGGGTTTTGTCTTTCCAGATAACGGATATAATCTTCGAATCGATCTTCTTCCGAGTGTCCCGGAGAATGCCCCGCCAGGTGATGTTCATAGACGTCCTGTAGTTCTTCCAGAAGGATAGCCACAGACCAGCCGTCCAGCAGGACATGGTGTACAGTTAAGATCATCCGGTAATTGTCCTCTCCCAAACGAAGAAGGGTCAGCCGCATCAGTGGAGGTCTGGCCGGGTCAAACGGCTTCTTCCTGTCCGCCTGCTCAAAGGCCCTGACAGCATCCGGCGCGGCGTCACGGAAATCCAGGACTTCCATGGGAAGAAGCGCTTCTTTCCAGACGCATTGCACCGGGATGCGGAAAGGTTCGATATGGAAGGAGCTTCGGAGGATCGTGTGACGACGCAGCAGTTGTTGCAGGCTGCGCCTGAGTACTTCCGGAACTACTCCGGAGATGTCAGAGACCAATTGTTCCGTATATAAACCTTCGTTGTAGAGGCTATGGAAAAGCATTCCTTCCTGGAGGCCGCTAAGGCGGTAGAGTGCAACCGGTTTTTCCGGCTGCTGTCTGCTGAAAAAAGCGTCGAGTTCCTGGTAACCGATCTCTTTACCCAAGCCGAAGTCTGAAGGCGTCCAGACCGGCGAAAGCGCCCCCTGCCGGATGCAGTGCGCTACCAGTTGCTTCAGGTTCTCCATAAAAAGGAGTCCCAGTTTCCGGATCGTATCCTCCCGGTAATGCAACCCGCTATAGCCCCAACTCAGATGGAGTTCTTCCGCCGCCACCCAGCAGTTCAGAGAAATCTTCGTCTGCATCTTATGTGCTGCCCCCATCAAGGGTCCCGTGGATTCTGCCGCGGGCCTGAACCATTTTCCCTTCCTGACCTCCCTGTCCATTTTGCCCAGGTAATTGAACACTATCTCCCAGGGCTGAGGACCTTGTAATCCTTCTGCCTTCCGGAT
The DNA here is from genome assembly GCF_014642875.1 of Puia dinghuensis. Lineage (GTDB taxonomy): Bacteria > Bacteroidota > Bacteroidia > Chitinophagales > Chitinophagaceae > Puia > Puia dinghuensis. Next base: position 2,317 of record NZ_BMJC01000012.1, on the reverse strand, counting down.
ATACCGCAGAACACCATATCCGAGTCCCTTGTCGGGTATGCGCCTCAAATTCTCTTTTGTCTCCCTGATCAGATCGGCCCATGCGGTGGCCGATCCGAGCAGCACCGGATAGGCGGTGGTGAACCAACCTACCGTCCGGCCGAGGTCGATACCCGTTGCAATCGATTCTTCCCGGCCATGACCTTCCAACCCGATCGATATACTTTCATATCCTGTCCAGGCATGCAGTGTTTTGGCCAGTGCTGCCAGCAACACGTCGTTGATCTCTGTATGATACGCCGTGGGGGCCTCTTGCAGAAGCTGCCTGGTGGATACCTCCGGCAAATGAAGAACAACGGTTCTCCAATCCCTGGCCCGCACCTCGGGCTGCGGGTCCTGTTCCAGGTCCACCGGCAAGGGGGCGCCGCGTGCGGACAACTCTTCCCAATAGCTTTGCTGCCGGTGCAGGGAGTTCCCATACGCTTCGAGCGCTTCATACCAGTCCCGGCAAGAGCTACCATCCGCGTCCCATACGACCGGTGTTTCTTCGCGTCTGGCCGTCAACAGCCGCTCGAGGTCTTCGGTAAGAATACGCCAGGAGACGCCGTCCACCACGAGGTGGTGGATCACCAGCAATAACCGGTTGTTGCCGGATGGCATCAGGAACAAGACCATCCGGACAAGGTCGCCCCGGGTGAGGTCGAGGGTTTCCTGAAAACAAGCCGCTTTTTCGGAGAGGGTCTGTTCCGGCTGGTCCCCGATGCCGCTGAGGTCGCATATCGTTAGCACGGGTGTGGTGTCCCCATAGACCTGTGTCCAGCCGGAAGCGGTACGTTCAAAGCGGCATCGCAACGCGTCATGATGCGTAGTCAGCTGATTCAGCACCCACGACAAGTCTTCCGCTGTTATCGCCCGATCGATGTCGAGGAGCAGACTTTGGTTGAAGTGCGACACCTGACCGTTATCCTCTTCTTTGGCGAGGTACCATTGTTGTATCGGAAATAGCCCGCACTTTCCCTGAAGGGTTTCCTTCTGTCCCTTTCCCCCGGACACATCGAAACGTGATGCGAGGGCTGCTGCCAGCCCTTCGATATCCGGGTATTGAAAAATATCTTTCGGGCGCAGGTCGTAACCTAATCGCCGGGCGCGGCTGGTGACCTGTATGGTGATGATCGAATCTCCGCCAAGGGCAAAGAAGTTATCCCGGATGCCTATGCGTTCTATACCCAACAGGTCTTGCCAGATCGTTGCAAGGGCTTCCTCAGTGGTGTTGCGTGGTGCGAAGTAGGTTTCTGCCGATAGATCCGCAGCATCCGGTTCGGGCAGCGCCTCTTTGTCTACTTTTCCGTTGACCGTCGTGGGTATAGCCTCCAGGCTGACCCAAATTCCCGGCACCATGTAGGCCGGCAGTTTTCGATGCAGATGCGTCAGCAACCGGGTGCGGTCGAAGCCTTCGCGCGCCACAACATAGCCGACCAATCGCAAATTCCCCTGATGGTCCTTGCGAGCCGTCACCACACATTGTTCGACAAATCCGCTTTGCAACGCAAGGCTTTCTACTTCTCCTGGTTCTATCCGGTATCCCCGAATCTTTACCTGCTCGTCCAGACGTCCCAGGTATTCGATGTTGCCGTCCGGCAGCCAGCGGCCCAGGTCCCCGGTGCGGAACATCTGTTCCCTTCCACGCGAAAACGGATCGGGCAGGAATCGCTCTGCAGTCAGCTGCGGGCGGTTCAGATATCCCCTGGCCACTCCGACGCCGGAAATGTATATTTCCCCGGGTACGCCCTGTGGCACCGGGCGCGCCTGGCGGTTCAATATATATATACGCACGCCTACCATCGGCGGTCCGATGACGATCGTGCCATCTTCGCGGATGGGTTCGTCGGTCATGGTGGCGCAAATGGTATTTTCCGTAGGGCCATACGCATTGAGCAACCGTATCCCCTTCGCGCGGAGATACTGACCCGTCTCCCGGTTCAACGGTTCTCCCGCCGATATGATCGTACAGAAGGGGGGCAGCACCTCTTTCGCCAATTGCTGGTAAGAGGGTGGCAGTGTTATCACCTGTATGTGCTGCCGGTCGATCAGCGCTCCCAGCCGGTCTATCCTGCCGATGTCTTCTTTGTCCGGCAGTACGAGACAGCCGCCCGTCACCAGCGTCGCGAATATTTCGGAACAGGAGGCATCGAATCCAAAGGAAGCGAATTGAAGGGTTTTCATGCCAGGTTTCAGCCGGAAAAAGTCCGCCTGTCCCAAACACACATTGACCAGCCCCCTGTGTTCGATCATAACGCCTTTTGGGCGGCCAGTAGAACCCGATGTGTAGATGACATAG
>NZ_BMJC01000011.1 GCF_014642875.1 Puia dinghuensis | reverse complement strand
CCTCCTGCTCCCCGCACACCACCGCGATCGCCTCCGGACTCCGCAGCGCCTGCTCCTCGATCAAGTCCACCACCGTGGGTGTCCGGTTCAACCCTTCCAACTCCGCCCGCTCTTTCTCGCTCATTAGCTCCAGTTCCCCAATCGGTTGATCTATCTCATTTACCACTGTTTTCAAGAGATTCACATAATGCTCCAGCATTTGTGCCATCGTTTCTGGTATGAAGAGGTTCCGCTGATAAGTTATTTGCAACTTTAAGCCTTCCACGATGGGAGAGATATGCAGGCTCAGATCGAACTTGGACGCCGCCAGATCGGCATCCTCTACACTTAGCTCAATACCGGACAGGTCCAGCGCTTCGCTTTCCGGGGTGTTTCCGAATACGAACATGACGTCGAAGATGGGATTGCGGCCTGCTTCCCGTTTTCTTCCCATCAGCTCCACCACCTTCTCGAATGGCACCTGCTGATGCTCAAATGCCGATAAGGTCGTTTGCTTTATTTGAGACAGCAGTTCCCGCATGCTCATGCTTGCACTTACCTGGCTCCGCAGCACCAGCGTGTTGGCAAAGAATCCGACCAAGCCCTCTACCTCCTGCTGCTGCCTGCCGGCTATTGAACTTCCGACCAGGATATCTTCTTGTCCGCTGTAGCGGTATAGCAATACCTTGAATACCGAAAGCAACGTCATAAATAAGGTCACCCCCTGCCTCCGGCTCAGCTCCTGCAATGCCTCGCTTAACGCTTTCTCCACCTGGAATAACACCACTCCTCCTCGCACACTCTGCACCGCCGGCCGCACATGGTCCGTCGGCAGTTCCAGCACCTGCCAGCCCAACAGTTGCTGCCGCCAATACTCCAGTTGCTTGTCCAACACTTCTCCCTCCAGATACCGCCGCTGCCACAACGCATAGTCCGCATACTGCACCGGCAGCTCCGGCAAGACCGGCTCACGGCCTTCCACAAATGCACTGTATAGCTCCCGGAACTCCCGCACCAGAATCGATCTCGACCACCCGTCGGAGGCAATATGATGCAGCGTCACCACCAGCACCTGCTCCTTCTCACCCAGCCCGATCAGCTCCGCCCGCAACTTATAGTCCGCCGACAGAGCGAACGGCCGACTCACCAACGCTCCAATATGTTCCTGTAATCCCACCGCCGGAGACGACCATTCTATAGTCTCCAAAACCCAACCCTCCGCCGGCACGATCCGCTGCCACGCCTCCCCCTCCTGTTCTTCGATCATTGTCCGCAGCACCTCATGCCGCTCCACGATCCCTCGCAATGCCCACTCCAACCCATCCCGGTCCAGCCTACCCCGGATCCGCAGCGCCACCGGGATATGATACTGCACACTCCCCTCCAGCCGGTCGATGAACCACAACCGCTCCTGGGCGAACGACAGCGGTATCCGGTCCGGTCGCTCCTGCCTTTCCAGCACCGGCAGCCCTCCACCACTACCTTCCCGCTCCAGCTGCCGTGACAACGAACCGATCTCTGGATAACGGAACAGCTCCCGAATCGACAGTTCCAACCCCAGCCGGCGACGGATCACAGACACCACCCGCATCGCCAGCAGCGAATGCCCTCCCAGCTCAAAGAAATTATCGTGGATGCCTATCCGCTCTACGCCCAGTAGCTCCGACCAGATACCCGCCAGCACCCACTCCAGCTCCGTCCGCGGAGCCTCATAGCTCCCCCCTGCCTGATCCAGCTCCGGCTCAGGCAATCCCTTGCGATCCACCTTCCCGCTACCCATCAACGGCAATGCCTCCAGCTCCACCCATACCTGCGGCACCATATATTCCGGTAGCCGCTCTTTTAGCTCCACCAGTGCTCGCTCTTTGTTCCATCCATCGGCTGGCACCACATACCCCACCAGCCGCTTGTTCCCTTCCTGATCCTCCCGAGCCACCACCACTCTCTGCCGCACTCCCGCACATTGCCCCAGCACACTCTCCACCTCCCCCAGCTCGATCCGATACCCCCGGATCTTTACCTGCTCATCCCGCCTTCCCAGGTATTCGATGTTCCCATCCGTCAGCCACCGCCCCAGGTCCCCTGTCCGGTATAGCCGTTCTTCGGCCCGGCCGCTGATCACATCCGGGACGAACCGCTCTTCCGTCCATTCCGGACGACCCAGGTATCCCCGGCTCAGCTGCACTCCGCCAATACAGATTTCCCCAATCCCCCCGATCGGACTCAGCTCCTGCTGACGCCCTACTATGTATAACTGCGTGTTGGCCACCGGCCGCCCGATCGGGATCACTGCCGGCACCTCCGCCGGACAGCTCCAGCAGCTCACATCGATCGAAGCCTCCGTCGGTCCATACAGGTTATGCACCTCCGCCTGCGGCAGCCGCTCCCGGCATAGCCGCACCTGACCGCTCTTCAACGTCTCCCCGCTGCAGAGCACCCGACGCAGGCCAGCACACTCGCCCGTCCGAACTTCCTGCAAGAACACCTCCAGCATACCTGGCACAAAATGAATCGTGGTGATCCCCTGCTCCTGGATGATGGTCTTCAGATAGGCGGGGTCCTTATGCCCCCGCGGATGGGCAAACACCAGCCGCGCCCCCGACAGCAAGGGCCATAGCAGCTCCCAAACCGATACGTCAAAACAATATGTGGTCTTCTGCAGGACCGCATCCTGCGGCTCCAACTTAAAATAATCCTGCGCCCACAACAGCCGGTTCGATAGTCCCCGGTGCTCAATCATCACCCCCTTGGGCTGACCCGTCGAGCCCGATGTATAGATGACATACGCCAGGTGCTCCGGCCGGGGCGACCGCTCCACCCGCTTTATCGGACAACGATCGATCTCCGCCCGCTCCTCGTCCAGCAGAACTACCCGCACATCGTCTCTTGCAGGTAGCTTCGCCGCCATCTCCCGGCTGCTCACTACCACCTTTGCCTCCGTCTCTGTCAGCATATACGCCAGCCGCTCAGCCGGATACTCCGGGTCCAGCGGCACATACGCCCCTCCTGCTTTTAAGATGCCCAGTATCCCCACGATCATCTCCACCGACCGCTCCAGGCACACCGGTACCAGCACCTCTTCCCATACTTCCAGCCTCCGCAGGTAATGCGTCAGTTGATTACTCCGTTCCTCCAGCTCACCATAGCTCACCCGCTCCTGCCCATACACCACCGCGATCACCTCTGGAGTTCGTATCGCCTGCTCTTCGATCAAGTCCACCACCGTCTTATCCAGCGGATAATCCACCGCCGTCGCAGTGAACTCTTCCAACACCCGGCGACACTCCTCTTCACTCATCATCCGTAACTTCCCTATCCGTTCGCTCGCATCCTTTACAACACTCCCCAATAACTCCTTATAATGACCGATCATCCTCCTGATCGTATCCTCCTCATACAGCTCGCTGCAATATTCTATTCCTCCTTCCAACCCTTCCTCCCCTTCCCTTAACAATACCGTTATATCGAACTTCGATGTCCGGTGACCAACTTCCTCCACCAACAGATCCACCTCCTGCATGCTCCTTCTCTCCTCCCTCACTCCCCGTTCCCCCTGCTGCCACACCAGCATCACCTGGAACAACGGATTCCGGTTCATGTCCCGATCCCGTACTACTGCCTCTACCACCTGCTCGAACGGCACCTCCTGATGCTGATAAGCCTCCAACGTCGTCTCCTTAACCCGTCTCAACAATTCCCTGAACGTCGGCTCCCCCCTCAGATCACTACGCAACACCAGGGTATTGACAAAAAAACCGATCAACCCTTCCACCTCCTGCTGCTGCCGGCCCGCTATCGGGCTGCCTACACTAATATCTTCCTGACCGCTATACCGGTATAACAACACCTTGAACACCGCCAGCAAGGTCATAAATAACGTAACCCCCTCGGAGCGGCTCAGCTCCTCCAACGCCTTCCGTACCTCCCGCTCTATCCTGAACCCTACCATCCCCCCTCGCGTGCTTTGCTCCGCCGGACGCACATGATCTGTAGGCAAATCCAGCACCTCCAGCCCCGAAAGCTGACCACGCCAGTACGCCAGTTTCTCCTCCAAGACTTCCCCCGTCAGATACCTCCGCTGCCACAACGCATAATCCGCATACTGCACCGATAGGACCGGCAGCACCGCCGTGCGCCCCTCTACATATGACCTGTACAGATCTTTAAACTCCCGCACCAATATCGACCTCGACCATTCGTCCGAGGCGATGTGATGTAGCGTTACCAACAATACCCATTCCTCTGCACCAACCCGCACTAAATGACTCCGAACCGGATAATCAACCGACAGATCGAACCGCCGGCTCGCCTCTTGCTCAATATAACTTCTTAATACCTCCTCCTTCCAGTCCTTGCCCTCTACGACCTCCAGCTTCCATCCTCCCTTCTCCAGCACCCGCTGGTACGCTCTCCCCTCCTCCTCCTCGATCACCGTCCGCAATACCTCATGACGGTCCACTATCGCTGCCATCGCATGGCTCAAACCCTCCTCGCTCACCTTTCCCCTCAACCGTAGCACCATCGGGATATGATAGGCCGCACTCCCCTCCAGCTGATCGATGAACCACAGCCGCTCCTGACTGTACGATAGCGGCAGCCGTATATACTTGGCTCTTTCTCCGGGCTGTATACCCTTCGAAAAAGAATCAGACAATCCATCATTTTGTTTATGATGTCTAAAATATTTTATTAATTCTTCTTTTTTCCCTTTCAGCTCGTTTAAAAAAGAAGATGTTACCTTTTTCCCCTTGTGTACATGTATAATAAGGTCATTATTCTCCAGCGATATCTTAACACCAAATTCATTCGATCTCTCCAATAGATCCATTACCTCCTCTGAAGAGAGTTTTGACATAACAATCGATTTAAAAGATTTATCTAAATTGTCACTGACTCATAGTCATCAAAGTCGTCCAAGCGATTGAGGATATGTATTCTTATGTGCCTGGCCATTAATCTAATTGTTGGATAGTCAAAGACCCCCATAATCGTTAGTTCTACTCCTAACTCCTGCCGAACGGCCGACACCAACCGGATTGCTAACAAGGAATGTCCCCCCAGCTCAAAAAAATTATCCTCCACTCCCACCTGCTCCACATCCAGCAGTTCCGACCAGATTGCCACCAACTGACGCTCTATCTCACTCCTCGGCGCCACATACCTTTCTCGACTCGCCTCCGGCTCCGGCAACTCCTTCCGGTCCACCTTCCCATTGACCGTCAACGGCAGCGCCTCCAGTTCCACCCACTTCCCCGGCACCATATACTCCGGCAACCGGCCCTCGAGCTCCTCCATCATCCGCTCCTTGACCCATCCGGCCTCCACTACCACATACCCTACCAGTTGCTTGTCCCCTTCTTTATCCTTGCGGGCCGCCACCACTCCTTGCCGCACCCCAGCACATTGCCCTAGCACACTCTCCACTTCCCCCAACTCCACCCGGTAACCCCGAATCTTTACCTGGTTATCCTTGCGACCGATGAACTCGATGTTCCCATCGGGAAGCCAACGACCTATATCCCCCGTCCGGTACATCCGCTCCCCAGCCTGGAAAGGATTGTCGACAAACCGCTCCGCTGTTAGATCTGGACGCCGCCAGTAACCACGTGCCAGACCCACTCCACCTATGCAGATTTCTCCCTTTATCCCAACAGGGACTAAATTCATCCTGTCATCGATAATGTAAATCCGAATATTATCGATAGGCTTTCCGATGGAGATTAGTTTATTCCCAAGGACAGGCGCTTCGGTGAGCGTCGCACACACAGTCGATTCTGTTGGCCCATAGGCATTGATCAACCGGATCCCCGCTTCCTGCACCCGCTGCGCCACCGTATAGCTTAAAGCTTCTCCTGCCGATATAATCGTACCTATCGGAACGCGGGAAGTACCGATGATCTCCAAATAAGAACTCGGCAACGTGACCATGGTGATCTCCTCTTCGGTGATCTTTTGGAGGAGCAGTTCAGCCGATAAAATATCCGCCTTCCCGGGTATTACCAGCCGGCTGCCCGTGACTAGGGCAGGGAAGATCTCCCAACAGGAGGCATCAAAGGTAATCGAAGCAAATTGAAGGACGTTATCCCGGGAGGTTAGGTGAATAAGTCTTGGCTGGGCCAGCGAAAGATTTAATAGACTCCCATGTTCGATCATCACCCCCTTGGGCTGACCCGTCGAGCCCGATGTATAGATCACATACGCCAGTCGCTCCGGCCGGAGCGACTGCTCCACCCGCCGTAACGAACAACGATCGATCTCCGCCCGCTCCTCATCCAGCAACACGACCCGTACCGCTCCACTTACCGGCAGACGCGCCGCAACCTCCCTACTGCTCACCACCACCCGGCCCTGCACGTCTTCCAGCATATAAGCCAGCCGCCCGGTCGGATACTCTGGGTCCAGCGGCACATAGGCTCCTCCTGCTTTTAAAACACCCAGTATGCCCACGATCATTTCCACCGACCGCTCGAGGCACACCGGCACCAGCACCTCTTCCCTTACCCCCAATCCTCGCAGATAATGCCCCAATTGATTGCTTCGTTCCTCCAGCTCCCGGTAGCTCACCCGCTGCAGCCCATATGCCACCGCGATCGCCTCCGGACTCCGCTCCGCCTGCTCCCCGATCAACTCCACCACCGTCTTATCCCGCGGATAATCCACCGCCGTAGCGTTGAACTCCTCCAACACCCGGCGATTCTCCTCATCGCTCATCATCCGTAACTTCCCTATCCGTTCGCCCGCATCCCTTACCACACTCCTCAGCAACTCCTTATAATGACCGATCAGCCGCCTGATCGTCTCCTCCTCATACAGCTCACTGCAATATTCCACTAAGCCATCCAATCCCAACGCATCTTCCGTGATTCTAAATGCCAAATCGGATTTGGACAATCCCAGCCCCACTTTCTCCTTCGCAAATTCTAATCCCTCGATTTGCTTTTCCTCTATTTTTCCTTGTTCACGGTTCTGTAAAACAAATATTACTTCAACCAGAGGGTTTTTACCAATGTCCCTCTTCCGAGCTACCGCCTCTACTACCTTCTCGAATGGCACCTCCTGATGCTCATAGGCCCTTAGCGTTGTCTCCTTCACCCGCTTCAACAACTCTCTGAATGACGGCTCCCCGCTCAGATCACTGCGTAACACCAGCGTGTTGGCAAAAAAACCGATCAGCCCTTCCACCTCCCGCTGCTGCCTGCCCGCTATCGGGCTGCCTACACTAATATCTTCTTGACCGCAATATCGGCTCAACAACACCTTAAATACCGCGAGCAGCAGCATGAATATCGTCACCCTCTCCGACCGGCTCAGCTCCTCCAGGGCATCCCGAACTTCCGACGCTATCCTGAATCCTACCAGCCCTCCTCTTCTGCTCAGCACCGCTGGCCGCACATGATCCGTCGGTAATTCCAATGCCGTCATCCCTGATAGCTGGTCACGCCAGTACCTCAGTTTCTCCTCCATCACCTCCCCGGATAAATACCCCCGCTGCCATAGCGCGTAATCAGCATATTGCACCTCCAGGGCCGGCAAAACCGCCGCTCGACCCTCTACATATGACCTGTACAGCTCTACAAACTCCCTTTCCAATATCTCATTCGACCAGCCGTCCGAAGCAATGTGATGTAGCGTCACCACCAACACCCACTCACCTGCTCTAACCCGCAGCAATTGACCCCGAACCGGATAGTCCACCGACAGGTCGAACTGCCGGCTGATCTCTTGCTCGATATAACCTCTTAATACCTCCTCTTTCCAGTCCTTCTCCCCTATCACTTCCAACTTCCATCCTCCCTTCTCCAGCACCCGCTGATAGGCTCTCCCTTCCCCCTTTTCGATCACCGTCCGCAACACTTCATGTCGGTCCACGATCGCCCCGATCGCATAGCTCAACCCTTCTTCACTCAACTTGCCCTTCAGCCGCAATACCACCGGAGTATGATAGGCCACACTCCCTTCCAGCTGATCGATGAACCACAACCGCTCTTGACTGTATGATAACGGCAACCTCTCCGGCCTCGTCGTCGCCACAACCGGCGGCAACACAGGTCCTTTCTTCAATCGCGACCCCAGGGATCCGATCGTCGGATAGTCGAACACCTCGCGGATCGGCAGCTCTACTCCTAGCTCCTGCCGAACGGCCGACACCAACCGGAACGCCAGCAGCGAATGACCTCCCAGCTCAAAAAAACTATCCTCTACTCCCACCTGCTCCACTCCCAGCAGTTCCGACCAGATCGCTGCCAGTTGACGCTCTATCTCACTCCTCGGTGCCACATACTTTTCTCTACACGGCTCCGGCAATCCCTTCCTATCCACCTTCCCATTGACCGTCAACGGCATTGCCTTCAATTCTACCCATACCCCCGGTACCATGTACTCCGGCAGCCAACCCTGTAAATACTTTATCAATACACCCTTGTCGTATCCCTCGCTCACCACCACATACCCCACCAAACGCTTGTTGCCTTCTTTGTCCTCCCGGGCTACTACCACCCCCTGTCGTACCAGTCCACTCTCCTCCAACACATTCTCGATCTCTCCCAGCTCGATCCGATACCCCCGGATCTTTACCTGCTCATCTATTCTTCCCAGATATTCCATGTTCCCATCCAGCAGCCACCTACCCAAGTCCCCCGTCCGGTATAACCGCTCCCCTTCTCCGAATGGGCTCTCCACGAATCTCTCCGCCGTCAGCTCCGGACGGTTCAGATACCCCCGCGCCACCCCAGCCCCACCTATATATAACTCCCCGCCTACTCCCATTGGAGCGGGCATCCCCTCTCTATCCAAAATATAAATGCTGCTATTGTCGATCGGCTTGCCGATCGGCACACCGCCCTTACCTTTCTCTTCTCCTATCTGGTACCTATATACGCTGCAACCTACCGTCGCCTCCGTCGGCCCATACTCATTGACCACCTCCAGCTCCATCCCCCGCTCCCTCAGCCACTCCAACTGACTCCACGACAATACCTCTCCCCCCACCACTAACCTCCTCGCCGGCAACTCAACTCCTTCTCCCATTGCCGCTTCCAACAACTGTAAATGCGCAGGCGTCAGCTTGATAAAACAATAAGGTGTATTACTCCGGAAAATAGCCGCACTAAATACCTCGGTAGCTCCTCCTTCCCCTATGACCAGCGAACGGCCATAAACCAACGGCTGGAACAGCCCCGTTAATGCAGCATCGAATGTGTATGGCAAATAAATATAGCTCCCCCCCTCCTCGTTCTCTATATAGCTCGTCTGACCATTGATCAGATAATTCGTTAAGCTGTGATGCTCCACCAACACCCCCTTCGGCCGGCCCGTCGATCCCGATGTATAGATCACATACGCCAAGTGCTCCGGCCGGAGCGACCGCTCCACCCGTCCAACCGGACGCTCATCAATAAATGCTGCTTCCTCATCCACCAGTACCACCCGAACACCTTCACTTATCGGCAGCTTCGCCGCCACCTTCTGGCGGCTCACCGCCACCTTCGCCTCCGTCTCTTCCAGAATATACTCCAGCCGCTCAGCCGGATACTCCGGGTCTAGCGGTACATATGCCCCTCCTGCTTTTAAAATCCCAAGTATCCCTACGATCATTTCCACCGACCGCTCCAGACATACCGGCACCAACACCTCTTCCCGTATCCCCAGCCCCCGCAGGTAATGCGCCAATTGGTTGCTCCGCTCCTCCAGCTCTCTATAACTTACCTTCTGCCCCCCGCACACGACCGCCACCGCTCCCGGCGTCCGGTCCACCTGCTCCTCGAACAATTCCACCACTGTCTTATTCCGATTATATTCCACCTCCTTCCCTCGCGATGCCTCTAATAACCATCGAACCTCCTCCTCGCCCATCAACTCCAGTTCCCGCACCCGCTTCACCTCTCCACCCGTCACCTGTTGCAACACCCGCTCAAAATGAACCCCTATCCTTTTTACCACCTCCTCTCCTAATAGCTCCACATTATACCGGAAGGTAACAGCTATCTGCTCTCCTACTCTTATCGTCACCCCTAACGGATAGTTGATCCGATCATGCATCTTCACTCCTTCTACCCCCAATGACCACTTCCGTTTCCCGATCACCTCACTCACCGGGTAGTTCTCGAACACCAGGATGCTATCGAACCAATCTCCCGTCACCCCGGCCCAACCCTGCACCGCCTGCAACGGACTGTATTGATATTCCCGACTCCGCAGCTGCTCCTCCTGTAGCCCCCGCAACCAATCCTTCACTTCCTCCTCTCCCTTTACCACCACCCGCACCGGAAGCATGTTGATGTACAACCCCACCCGACGCTCCACTCCCCTCATCCCCTCCGGACGACCCGATACCGTCACCCCATACACCACCTCCTCACTGCCCGTATACCGGCTCAACAGATAGCCCCATACCCCCTGCATCACCGTGTTCACCGTCAACCGATGACCCTGCGCATACCCCACCACCCGCTCCGTCCCCTCCTTTCCCAATCGCACCTCCCACTCCCCATACTCCCCTATCCCCTTGTTCCTTTCCACTCCCTCCCGTACAAAGGGCAACAACGTCCTTCCGCACACTCCCGACAAATATTCCCGCCAGTAACCCTCCTCATCCTCCTTATCCCGCCCCTCCAGGTACCGGATATACTCCTCATACCGGTCCTCCTCCTGCTCCTGCTCCTCCACTCCGGTCACCAGCTCCTCATATACGGTTAAAAATTCCTCCATCAATACCTGCACCGACCATCCATCCAACAAGAGATGATGATGCGTCCATAACATCCAATACCGCTCTTCGCTCAGCCGCATTAAACCCACCCGCATCAATGGCGCCTCTCCAAAGGCAAAACCCCTCCTGCGATCCGCCTCCTTGTACGCCGCCATCCCCTCCCGCTGTTCGGCCTCGCTCCTTCCCCGGTAGTCCAATATCTCCATCGGCACCTCCACCTCCCGGTACACGCATTGCACCAGTACCTTGAACTCATTATAGTAAAACCCACTTCGCAAAATGCTGTGCCGCCGCACCACCTCGCCCCAGCTCCGACGGAAGATAGCTTCAGCCAGGCGCAACAGCTCTCCCTCCAGCTGGATCACATACGTCCCTGCCTGTCCATCGTACAGTCCATGGAACAACATCCCCTCCTGCAACCCGCTTAACCGGTAAATCGACGACACATTCTTACCCCGTTTATTGATCAAGTGTTCATTTGAGGTCGTGAGGTACTCTATTAAGCTATCCCTATTACTTTTAATATAGTCCGTTATTTCACGATTCTCCTTTATTGAATTAATCTCCTGCTCAGTTAATATATTTTCATTCGCTTTTAGAACAAGCTTGTCATTTTCTTTGATCAAAAGAAAGTTCTTTTTTTTCAGGCTTTCCAAAAATTCTTTGACTTCCATAAATATTTTTTTAGAATTCTAGAATAGTGCGCATTCCCGCGTCTTTGTCCAAAAATCTATCGAGCTCCTTATAGCTTATCTCCCTTCCCAAACCATAATCCGAAGGTGTATGTTCCTGCCCTTCACGGCTCCGGCAATGATCGATCAGCTCCTGCAGCTTCTTCGCATACAGACCCGACAACCGCTCTATGTTCTCCCCATCATAATGCTTCCTGCTATAGCCCCATCGCACCACCAGCTCTCCCTCCGCAACTATTCCAACCACTGAGACCTTCTCTCTTATCTCCTGACGCTCGCTCATCCCCCTGCCCCCTGATTCCCCAGCTCCTCTTATCCACCTGCTCCCGCTCACCACATTATCCACCTGACCCAAATAGTTGAATACAATATCCCAACCCGTTTCCCCCTGCAACTCTTCCGCCCGAACCATATACTTCAGCACCCCATAGCCCAAACCCTTATCCGGTACTCCCCGCAACTGTTCCTTTACCCCCTTCAGCACCTCTCCCAAACCCACCGCCTCTTCCCGCTCCAGCAACACCGGATACACACTCGTGAACCAGCCCACCGTCCGGCTCGTGTCCACGCCTCCCTTTATCGCCTCCCGCCCATGCCCCTCCAATCCGATCACTACCCTCCGCTCTCCGCCCCAATCCCCGATCGCCAGCAACAGCGCACTCAACAACACATCGTTCACCTCCGTATGATACACCCGCGGTACCTCCTGCAGCAACCAGCGCGTCTGTTCCACTCCCAACCGAACCGTATGGCTACCCATCTCCCTTAACCGCACCATCCCCGCATACTCCCGATCCAGCCGCAGCGGCCGGTAGCTCCCCATTACTTTCGACCAATATCCCTTCTGCTCCAATAATCTCTTGCTCCGGCTATATCCCTCCAATGCCCCATACCACTCCCGGTACGAGCTCCCCTTCACCCCAAGGCTCACCTGCTCTCCCTTCCGCAATCCCGTCAACAGCTCCTCCAGGTCGCCCAGCAGGATCCGCCATGATACCCCGTCCACCACCAAATGATGGATCACCACCAGCAGCCGGTTCCACTCCTCCCACTCCGGCGTCCGGTACAACACCACCCGGACCAACTCTCCCCGCCCGATAGCCAAACTCCGCTGATAACCCTCCGACCGCTCTTCGATCTCCCGGCCCAGCTCTTCGGCCGTCGATCCACTCAACTCCTCTACCCGCAATACCGCCCCTATGTCCTGCATCGGGCCATACACCTGCTCCCAGCCCGTTACACCCCGACGGTATTGGAACCGTAAGCTATCATGATGACGTAATAGCTCCTCTACCGCTGCTCCCAGCTCCTCCTGGCTCACCTCCCTGGCTATCCGTAATAATACACTCTGGTTATAATGTGATACCTCTTCCGGCTCCCCTTCCAGGTACCATCGCTGGATCGGCAACAGACCGCTTATCCCTTCCAGCTCACCCTGCTCTCCCCCTGTTCTTACTCCCGTACGTTCCAGCAGTACCATCGATAGATGACTTATACTTTGATACCGGAAAATATCTTTCGGCTGAAGCTCATAATTCAATCGCCGGGCTCGGCTCACCACCTGGATCGAGATGATCGAATCACCCCCCAGCTCAAAAAAATTATCGGTCACCCCTACCTGCTCCACTCCCAGCAGCTCCGACCAGATCCCTGCCAGTTGTCGCTCCACCTCATCCCGCGGCGCTTCATAGCCTCCACTCATCCCTCCCACTTTCGGCTCCGGCAACCTCTTGCGGTCCACCTTCCCATTGACCGTTAACGGCAGCGTCTCCAGCTCCACCCAGATCGCTGGAACCATATACTCCGGCAGCCGTTGTCCTAAATAACGCATCAGCCCCAGCCTATCCAGGCCCTTCCCCTCCACCACCACATAGCCTACCAAGCGCTTGTTGCCTTTCTGATCCTCACGTGCCACCACCGCACACTGTCGTATCCCCGTACATTGCCCCAGCACACTCTCCACCTCCCCCAGCTCAACACGGTAGCCCCGGATCTTCACCTGGTCATCTTTACGTCCTATAAACTCGATGTTCCCATCGGGAAGCCAACGACCTATATCCCCAGTCCGGTATATCCGCCCACCTCCCTCTCCTTCCCATGGATCCGCTATAAACCGCTCTGCCGTCAGCTCCGGCCAGTTCAGATACCCCTTCGATACCCCCTCCCCTCCGATGAACAGCTCCCCAGTAACCCCCACCGGCACCGGCTGCAACCGCTCGTCCAGCACCCTCACCCTCGTATTGCCCAATGGCCTCCCTATCGGCACCCGCCCCTCCTCCTCAATCGCATCAACAGCATAGCCAGTAGCATACACCGTCGTCTCCGTAGGCCCGTATACATGCACGATCCGGCCCACCCCAAGCAGAGACACCGCCTTGCGCACATGCGTTAAAGAAAACAATTCTCCTCCAAATAGCAGCTTTCGCAGCCGGCACAACGCTCCTGCTCCCGTATCCACGAACGCATTGAACAGCGCCGTCGTCATAAAACATACCGTAATGGACTGCTCCTCTATGATCCTCGATAGCTCATGCGTATCCGATGCCATCCCATCCCTGATCATATACACGCTGGCCCCGGACAGCAAAGAACAAAAAATATCATACACCGATCCGTCGAAACTATAGTTGGACCATTGCAGCACCCGGTCTCCCGACTGGATCGCTATCGGTCCACCGTCATACACCAGCTTGATGATATTGTGATGATCCACCGCCGTCCCCTTGGGTTGGCCCGTCGTGCCCGACGTATACATCACATATACCGTCGATGCCGGCCCAATGTCGACAAAAGGTCGCTCCAACGGACTGGAACAGGAGACCGAAAAATCGATGCCCTCTACCAGCTCTCCCAGCTCCATCCCCGCATATAGCTCTCCGCTACCATACACTACCCGCGAGATACCTGCATCCTCCACCATGAACCGGATCCGCTGCGCCGGATAATCTGTATTCAACGGTACATAAGCACACCCGCTCTTCAGTATTCCCCATATCCCCGCCACCATCTCCACACTCTTATGGAACAATAGCCCGATATGTTCCCCCGGCCTCACCCCCCTGCTGACCAGATACTGGGCCAGCTGGTTCGACCGCAGGTCCAACTCCCGGTAACTCAGCGATCCCTCCGCAGAGAACACCGCCGTCCTGTCGGGGAGCCGGTCTGCCTGGTCTTCGAACAACTCCACCACCGTCTTATCCCGATCATATTCCGCCTCCTTCCCTCGCGATGCCTCCAATAACCATCGAACCTCCTCCTCGCCCATCAACTCCAGCTCCCGCACCCGCTTCACCTCCCCGTCTGTCACCTGTTGCAACACCCGCTCAAAATGACTCCCTATTCTTTTTACCACCTCCTCTTCCAATAGTTCAACATTATACCGGAAGGTAACAGCTATCTGCTCTCCGACACCTATCGTCACCCCTAACGGATAGTTGATCCGATCATGCATCTTCACTCCTTCTACCCCCAATGACCACTTCCGTTTCCCGATCACCTCACTCACCGGGTAGTTCTCGAACACCAGGATGCTGTCGAACCAATCCCCCGTCACCCAGGCCCAGCCCTGCACCTCCTGCAAAGGGCTGTATTGATACTCCCGGCTCCGCAACTGCTCCTCCTGCAGCCCCAGCAACAATTCCTCCACCACCTCCTCTCCCTTTACCACCACCCGCACCGGCAGCATGTTAATGTACAATCCCACCCGACGCTCTACCCCTCTCAAACCCTCCGGACGACCCGATACCGTCACCCCATACACCACCTCCTCACTGCCCGTATACCGGCTCAACAGATAGCCCCATACCCCCTGCATCACCGTGTTCACCGTCAACCGATGACCCTGCGCATACGCCACCACCCGATCCGTCTCCTCCTTTCCCAATCGCACCTCCCACTGCGCATACTTCCCTATCCCCTTGTTCCTTTCCACTCCTTCCCGCACAAATGGCAACAGCGTCCTTCCGCTCACTCCCGACAAATACTTTCGCCAATAACTCTCCTCTTCCTCCTTATCCCGCCCCTCCAGGTACCGGATATACTCCTCATACCGGTCCTCCTCTTCCTTCTTCACCTCCCCTCCGCTCACCAGTTCCTCATATACCTTTAGAAATTCCTCCATCAACACCTGCACCGACCACCCATCCAGCAAGAGATGATGATGCGTCCATAACATCCAACACCGTTCTTCACTCAGCCGCAACAATCCCACCCGCATCAATGGCGCTTCTCCAAAGGCAAAACCCCTCCTGCGATCCGTCTCCTTGTATGCCGCCATCCCCTCCCGCTGTTCGGCCTCGCTCCTTCCCCTGTAGTCCAGCACCTCCACCGGCACCTCCACCTCCCGGTACACACATTGCACCGGGATCTTGAAGGCATCATGATAAAACCCGCTCCGTAAGATGCTGTGCCGCCTCACCACTGTCGACCAGCTACGTCGAAAAATAGCTTCGTCCAAGCGCAACAACTCCCCCTCCAACTGGATCACATACGTCCCCGCCTGCTCGTCGTACAGCCCATGGAACAACATCCCCTCCTGCAACCCGCTTAACCGGTACAAACCCTCTACCTGCTCCCCACGACGTTTCCCCTGCCGCTGCTCCCCGAAAAACCGGTCCAGCTCCACATAGTTGATTTCCCTTCCCAACCCATAATCCGACGGCGTATGCTCCTGCCCATCACGGCCCCGGCAATGATCGATCAACTCCTCCAGCTTCTTCACGTACAGACCTGACAACTCCTCTATGCTCTCCCCATCATAATGCTTCTTGCTATAGCCCCATCGCAGCACCAGCTCTCCGCCCGCAACCATTCCAACCACCGAGACCTTCTCCCGTGCTCCATTCCGTTCTGCCGCTCTCCTTCCTGTCGGCTCCTCTGCGCCCCTCAGCCACCTGCTTCCCCGAACCACATTATCCACCTGACCTAAATAGTTAAACACAATATCCCAACCCGATTCCCTCTGCAACTCTTCCGCCCCTACCATATACTTCAGCACTCCATATCCCAAACCCTTATCCGGCACCCCCCGCAACTGCTCCTTCACCCCTTTCAACACCTCTCCAAGGCCCGCTCCCTCTTCCCCTTCCAGCAACACCGGATACACACTCGTGAACCAGCCTACCGTCCGGCTCGTATCCACTCCTCCCTTTATCGCCTCCCGCCCATGGCCCTCCAATCCGATCATTACCTTCCACTCTCCGCTCCACTCCCCGATCGCTAACAATAATGCACTCAGCAATACATCGTTTACCTCCGTATGATATACCCGCGGTACCTCCTGCAGCAACCAGCGCGTCGGCTCTGCTCCCAACCGTATCGTATGGCTACCCATCTCCCCTAACCGCACCATCCCCGCATACTCCCGATCCACCTGCAACGGTCGGTAGCTCCCCATTACTTTCGACCAATATCCCTTCTGCTCCAGCAAGCCCTTGCTCCGGCTATACCACTCCAATGCTCCATACCACTCCCGGTACGAGCTCCTCTTCACCCCAAGGCTCACCGCCTCCCCCTTCCGCAATCCCGTTAACAGCTCCTCCAGGTCGCCCAGCAGGATCCGCCACGATACCCCGTCCACCACCAAATGATGGATCACCACCAGCAGCCGGTTCCACTCCTCCCACTCCGGCGTCCGGTACAACACCACCCGTACCAACTCTCCCCGCCCGATATTCAAACTCCGCTGATACCCCTCCGACCGCACTTCAATCTCCCGGCCCAACTCTTCAGCCGTCCCTCCCCTCAGCTCCTCTACCCGTAATACAGCCCCTATGTCCCGCATCGGGCCATACACCTGTTCCCAACCTGATGCACCCCGCCGGTACTCGAACCGTAAGGCATCGTGCTGCCGCAGCAGCCACTCTACCACTGCCCCCAGCTCCTCCTCCCTCACCTCCTTGGCTATCCGCAATAAGACACTTTGGTTATAATGCGATACCGCCTCCGGCTCCCCTTCCAGGTACCACCGCTGGATCGGCAGCAGACCGCTTATCCCTTCCAACTCATGCCGCTCCCCTGCTTCACCAACTCCCTCATCGCTCCCCTGGGCCAACATCGCGCAAAGCTTCCCTATCGTTTGATACGTGAACAGGTCCGCTACTTGCAGCCGTTCATAGCCCAATCGCCGGGTTCGGGCCACCACCTGGATCGCTATGATCGAATCACCCCCCAGCTCAAAAAAATTATCAGTCACCCCTACCTGCTCCACTCCCAGCAGCTCCGACCATATCTGTGTCAGCTGATGCTCTACTTCACTTCGTGCCGCGATATACCGGTCGCTCGTCAGACCATTCGTCTCCGGGTCCGGCAGCCCCTTGCGATCTACCTTCCCGTTGGCCGTCAACGGCATCGCCTCCAGCTCCACCCACACCATCGGCACCATGTACTCCGGCAACCGCTCCTTCAGCTGGGTCATCAACTGCTCCCTGTCCCATCCGGCCTCTCCCACTATATATCCCACCAGCCGTTTATTACCTTCTTTATCTTCCCGGGCGACGACCACGCCTTGCTGCAC
>NZ_BMJC01000010.1 GCF_014642875.1 Puia dinghuensis | reverse complement strand
AGCGTTCATCCTGAGCCAGGATCAAACTCTCCATTGTAAATGTTGTTTGATACTGACTATCAACTTTCTCTCGAAATTTGACGTCATATTATCGATCTCTTTCGCTAATATAACCTTACCAAAAAAACTACGTTTTCTTGTGCTATTGTTTCCCTTCTTTCAAAGAACTTTTTGGCTTGTTTTGCCACCCTTTCGATCTTCCCACCGGCTTGAAACCGAGTGTTTTATTTCGATTGGGGATGCAAAGGTAGGGGGGAATACATCTCCTGCCAAATGTTTTTCAAAGTTTTTTGGAGGATTTTTGCCCGCGGAATGGAAGAATCCATCGAAAAAAGCGTATATTACTCTACTATTCAACGTTTTACAATTATTTCAACATCGGCCCGCAGGCGAAACCTTCTTCTCCCGAGGCTGGGCTAGCTCGAAAATCACGATATTTCCTATGAAATCTAGTAAAATGAGAATTGCACCTTTATTTATCCTGGTCTTTCTGGCCCAATATCCCCTTGCCCCGGCCGCTCAGAAACCGATGGAGCAATTTGCTATCATCGCGGATAAAGACGGCTACTCCAATATTCGAATTGACACCGGCCTGGGAAGCAAGATCAATGACACCTTACACAACAGCCATTTTATCTACTGCTTCGAACCGAAAGGCCGCTGGATAAGCATCAACTACTCGACAAAAAAGCGCGATCAGCTTTACGGCTATGTCTTTCACGACAGAATAAAGCTCATTTCGGATTATGAAAAGATCCCGCGGATATCCAAAGACAAATACCTGTTTGGAAAGGACTCCCTAAAAGTCGAGGTGACCGCTCAACCCTTTGTCAGAGCGCATTACCGGCTGACGCATTCCAAGGAGAACCCCGGAACCATTGACGCGATCAACGGTAAGCAGTATTGGGGGACTGACGGCGAACTGCCCAAAACCGCCTACAAATCCATCACTATCACCTGGGGCGAGCGAGAGATGGTCTTGCCTCAATCGGCAATAGAAGACCTTTTTGAACCCAGTCTGCACAACACCGCAGTGAATTATGATCGCAAAAACGACATTTTATACATTCATTCGGAGAATAGCGATGGGGCCGGCGCTTATGACGTGATCTGGAAGGTCGAGAAGGGGGTTTATACGGAGCGGTATATCGCTTATGGGTTTTGAAATGCCAATTAAGCACAGCAAAATGCAAATCGCAAAAGCGCCGGGGGTCTAAAAAAAATATACCATTGTACACCATATGAAAGATCTAAAAAAACGCCTCAAACAAGGCGCAACACTACATGGCTGCTGGCTCAGTCTTGGCAGTAGCCTGACTGCAGAGATCGTTGGAATGGCCGGATTCGATTGGGTACTGATCGATCTTGAACATGGGGCGGGATCGGAAAAGGATGTACTGCACCAGTTGCAGGCCCTGGAACATACTCCTGCGGCAGCCATCGTCCGGATCGAAAGCGCTCAGCGGCAACGCATCCATCGCATCCTCGATCTGGGAGCGGAAGGGATCATGGTTCCCCGGATCAGCAACGCGACAGAGGCAGCGGCTGTAGCCAGCGGGCTGCATTACCCGCCGGATGGCACGAGGGGGATCGCAAAAATGGTCCGGGCCTCCGGCTTTGGCCAGAACTTTCCCGACTATTACAAAAATGGAAAGGAGAACATCCTGGGCATCGTACAGATCGAAACGGCGGAAGTGCTCCATCACCTGGATGCCGTGGCCGCGACAGACGGCATCGATGTACTTTTCATCGGTCCATCGGATCTTTCCATGGAATTAGGCATCTTCGGTCAGCTGGATCATCCCCTGTTCAAGGATGCGCTGAAGGCTACGGTAAATGCGGCCCAAAAGGCCGGCAAGGCTGCGGGCATTCTTATACAAAACCCCAATGATTATCCCACTTACCATGAAATGGGGATACGGTTTATCGCCTGTGGCGCAGATGGAACATTCGTATCGGAAGGGGCCCGCAACATGGCAAACAAGTTAACGTCTTTCCGATGATTGCTGACCCTCTTGTCATATTACTGGTTGGCGTCGTCATCGTGGTAGGAGGGATCATTGGACTTAAGTTACACCCTTTCCTTGCGCTGCTGCTGGGGGCCCTGGTGGTTGCGATGATGACCCCCGGTTCTGCGATCGAACACAATGCACTGGCGAAAGGAGCAACACCGGCCGCGGCCCATCAGTTGGCGGTGCGAAGCATCGGGGAAAGGATAGCGCAGGAATTTGGCAATACCTGCGGCAAATTGGGTATCCTCATCGCCATGGCGGCTATTATTGGGAAGTGCATGCTGGAAAGCGGCGCCGCCGAACGGATCGTCCGTTCGTTGTTAAAGCTTACCGGCATCGCCAAAGCACCCATCGCATTTTTAGCCAGCAGTTTTTTTATCGGCATCCCGGTTTTTTTCGATACGGTGATCTTTCTGATGGTGCCCCTGGCCAAAGCAATGACGATGCGCATCGGCAAGAATTACCTGCTATTCATTCTCGCTATCATGGCTGGGGCATCGATGGCCAATTCTTTAGTTCCACCGGCCCCGGGGCCGTTGTTCCTCACCGGCGAAATGCAAATCCCCATCGGGATGATGATGATCGGCGGTTTTTTGCTGGGGCTTCTCACCATTTCGACGGGCTATCTTTTTGCGCTGTATGCCAACCGGAAATGGCCGGCACCACTAAGGGATTCACTGGATGCCCGGCTGGAAGACATCCGGCTGGCCTCGGCAAAGGAAGATGCCCAGCTTCCTTCCCTGGGGTTCTCATTGCTGCCGGTGCTGGTGCCGCTGATCTTGATCTGCACCAATACGGCGCTGACTTCCTTTTTGCCTTCCCCTGTTTCTGTCGCTTTATCTTCCCCTGCTTCCGTCCCCTCTTCGGCATTCGTCCGAGGCCTCATCGGGCTGTTTACGTTTTTAGGCGATAAGTATATTGCCCTGGCGGCGGGTGGGCTCATCGCCCTCCTCCTGCTGGCCCGGCAAAAGAGACCCGGCAGGGAAGGGATGACGGCTTTTGTACAGGCGGCATTGATGAGCGCAGGAGCCATTATCCTCATCACAGCGGCGGGCGGAACCTTCGGCGGCATGCTCCAGCAAAGCGGCATCAGCACCCGCATCGCCGAAATGACGAGGGGCTATCAAATGACCCTGATCCCGCTGGCATTCCTTGTGGCAGCCGTTGTTCGTACTGCGCAAGGCTCGGCTACGGTAGCAGTGATCACGGCATCGGGGATGTTATCGGGCATGGCTGTCCATGGACACTTAGCTTATCATCCCCTGTACCTGGGCCTGGCCATCGGTTGCGGATCGAAGTTAGTTCCCTGGATGAATGATGCCGGGTTCTGGATCGTCTGCAAGATCAGCAACCTGACGGAAGGCGAAGCCTTGAAGACGATCGCGCCCATGCAGACCATCATGGGCATTGCGGGACTCATCGGTGTCCTGCTCGCGGCAAGGCTATTGCCTTTGATCTGACAATACTCACCATCCATCTGAAAATATTCACTATGGAAAAAATAGGATTCATCGGGCTCGGCATCATGGGCAAGCCCATGGCCTTGCAGCTGAAAAAAGCTGGCTACGAAGTGTCGGTACTGGACAAAAATAAGGCGTCGAAAGAGCTGGTTGCCGCCGGCGCCCGGTCCTTCCCCACCCCAGCAGCCATCGCGCAAAACAGTGACGTCGTGATCACCATGCTGCCGGACTCACCGGAAGTTGTCGAGGTCGTTTCCGGCAAAAATGGCGTCCTGGCTGGCATCCGACAAGGGGCGCTTTTTATCGATATGTCTACCATCGCTCCGGCAACGGCGAGAAACGTGTATGCATGGATGCAGGAAAAAGGAGTGGAAGCCCTTGACGCGCCGGTGTCAGGAGGACAGACAGGGGCGGAGGCCGGCACGCTCTCCATCATGGCGGGTGGAGCAGACCCTGCTTTTCAACGCGCGCTTCCATTGCTCCAAACGATGGGAAAAAATATCGTTCACATCGGCGGACCTGGCGCAGGACAGATGACCAAGGCCTGCAATCAAATGATCGTAGGCATGACCATTCAAGCCGTGGCGGAGGCCTTCACCCTAGCCAGGAAAGCGGGTGTCGACCTGGAAAAAATGCGGGAGGCCTTATTGGGCGGATTTGCTCAAAGCCGGATCCTGGACCTGCATGGGCAACGAATCATCGACCGGAATTTTTCGCCGGGTTTCAAAATAAAGCTGCATAGAAAAGATATGAACATTGCGCTCGCCGCGGGCAAGGAATTCGCCGTTCCGTTATATGGCACTGCCCAGGTGGCGGCACATATGGATGCCTTGCTGGCGCAGGGAAAAGGGGAATCCGACCACAGTGCGATCGCCCTGCTGATGGAGCAGTTAGCCGGGCTTTAAAAAATAACGAACCATGACCATCAAAGAAATGATCATCACGCCTATCGCCATCGTCGATCCGCCCTTGCTGAATGCCGCCGGCCTGCACGCACCCTACGCACTGAGAACCATCGTCGAGCTTATCACCACTGACAATATCTCGGGCGTCAGTGAAATTCCGGGGAATATCGAGATCGATGCCGCGTTGGCATCAGCCAGGGAGCTGCTCATCGGGAAAGACCCATTTCAACTGAACGCCATCCGGCATACATTGGAAAACGTCGGCACCGAAACAGCGGCCCAGCGAGGGGATGCGCCCTGGGATCAGCGAAAGCTGGTGCATGTCTTCAGCGCTATCGAAGTAGCCTGTATGGACATCATCGGCAAAGTTCTGGGGCTTCCGGTTGTCGATCTCCTGGGCGGACGAATGCGGGACAGGGTACCTTTTTCCGCCTATCTTTTTTATAAATATGCCGGAGCGGGAGGAAAATTGGGGTTTGGCGTCGACCCTGCTGCCGGTGGATGGGCTGCTGCCCGCCAGGCCGAAGCATTGGACCCGGCGGGGATCGTAGATCAGGCAAGGGCCATGTATACCGAATTCGGATTCCAGTCTATCAAGTTGAAAGGCGGCGTTTTTGAACCAAGGGCAGAGGTGGATGCTATAATCGCCCTACGGGAGGCTTTCGGACCCGGCACCCCATTACGCATCGATCCCAATGCGGTATGGACCGTGGAGACGGCCATTCGATACGGCAAGGAAATGGAGGGACTGCTCGAATACCTGGAAGACCCTGTGAGAGGGCAGGAAAATATGGCAAAGGTGCGGAAAGCCGTGAACATCCCACTGGCTACCAATATGTGCACCACGGCTTTCGAAGACATCCCGGGGAGTATCTCCCTGGGTTCGGAAGATATCATTCTCAGCGATCATCATTTTTGGGGCGGGCTGCGGACATCTATGGAACTGTCCCGGATATGCGCCACTTTCGGCCGCGGGCTTTCCATGCATTCCAATAGTCATCTGGGGATATCGCTGGCGGCGATGGTCCATTTAGGCGCAGCCCTGCCCCGTTTGCCCTATGCCCTGGATACGCATTACCCCTGGCAGTCGGATGAGGTAATAACCCGAGGCCGGTTCAAATTTGAGGAAGGGGCGGTGATGGTACCGCGTGAACCGGGGCTGGGCGTCGAATTGGACCGGGAATCCTTAGCAAGGCTCCACCAGAATTATTTGGATTGCGGTCTTACCAGGCGTGATGATGCCGTGGAAATGCAAAAGGTCGTTCCCGGCTGGACCTTTGAGGCCGTGCGGTGGTAGCATCCTGCCCAGTCGTAAGCGGCCGCCGCGACGTTGAAAAATCATATTTTGCCCGGGCGTTTAACATCGTTAAATTTATAGGGAACATTCAAAACGCCATCCATATGAGACGCACCCCATTACTATCTCCGTCTTTGGGTCTGTTGCGGACTGCTGCCTGCTCACTCGCTACTATTACCCTTTTATACAGCTGTCAGAATGGAAGCGCGACAGCCGGCAGTGGGCAAATGCCTCCACCTGCACTACCCGTCATCACCGCCACGATGCTGCCTGCTACGACTTACCAGGATTTTCCGGCCTCAGTGCAGGGCACCCGCGATGTCGAGATAAAGCCCCAGGTCGATGGCTACATCACGGCTATCGAGGTGGATGAAGGCGCTCACGTCCAAAAAGGACAACCGATGTTCATCATCGATAGAAAGCCTTTTGAAGAACAATTGAACAATGCCCAGGCCGCTCTACAAGCCGCCCAGGCTTCGGAGGTAAATGCGCAGATCAACGTGGACAAGCTGAAGCCGCTGGTGGAGAACAAGGTCGTCTCGGATGTCCAGCTGCGGTCGGCCGAGGCACAGTACAATACCGCCAAGGCAGCGGTGACACAGGCCCAGGCGGCGGTAGAATCTGCCCGCATCAACCTCGGCTTCACCACCATTACCGCGCCCGGCGATGGGTATGTAGGGACCATCCCCTACAAAACGGGCAGCCTCGTCACCAAGCAGGCGAACGTCGCGCTAACCACCGTATCGGAGACCAAGGACATGCGGGTCTATTTTTCGATGAGTGAACCCGACTTCCTCCAGTTCAAAGAAAAATATCCCGGCAATACCGTCGCCGACAAGGTAAAACAGATGCCCCCCGTCCAGCTATTGCTGGCGGACAATAGTATCTATCCCCAGCCCGGTAAGGTGGAGATCGTGGAAGGTCAATTCGACAAGACAGTCGGCGCCATAAAATTTCGCGCCACCTTTCCCAACCCGCAAGGGTTCTTAAGAAGCGGCAGCACCGGCAAGGTGCGCATCCCCACCACCTACAAATCCGTGCTGGCCATCCCCCAGGATGCGACGTTCGAGCTGCAAGGGAAAGTCTTCGTGTATATGGTTGCCGATAGCAACAAGATCGTCACCCGGCCGCTGGACATCGCCGGCCGGACCACGCATTATTATTTCGTATCGGATGGGGTGAAGGCGGGCGATAAGATCGTGCTCGCTTCACAGGCCGCCCTGCTGTTCGGCGGGCTGCGGGATGGAATAGTCATCACTCCGCAGGTGATCCCGACCGATAGTTTGTTGAAGACGACGCCACTTTGATCAATCAGCAAAAGGCGCCTCCGGCGTCTCAGTAAAATTTGGGTATATGCTAAAGAGATTTATAACCCGGCCGGTCTTATCCACGGTCCTTTCCATTATTCTGCTTTTGTTGGGCGGCCTGTCCTTGCTCTCGCTGCCGATCACCTTGTTTCCCGATATCGCGCCGCCAAGCGTCCAGGTAACCGCCGTCTATCCCGGCGCCAATGCCGAAGTAGTTGCCCGAACGGTAGCCGTGCCGATCGAAGAGGCGGTCAACGGCGTGGAGAATATGAGCTATATGACCTCCAATTCCAGCAATGACGGCACCATGACCCTGACGGTTTTTTTCAAACAGGGCACCAACCCGGATATCGATGCTGTCAACGTGCAAAACCGCGTCTCGAAGGCCAGCAGCCAGTTGCCGCCGGAGGTCATCCAGGCCGGGGTTGCTACCCAGAAGGTCCAGGCCAGCTTCCTGATGTTTGTGGGGTTGTACAGCGATGACAGCACGAAGTACGACGAACTTTTCCTGGAGAACTATTTGCGGATCAATGTCATTCCCCAGTTGCAACGCATCCCGGGCATCGCGCAGGCGCAGGTGTTTAGTTCCAAGGATTATTCCATGCGCATCTGGCTGAAGCCCGACCGGCTCATCGCGAATAACCTTTCCCCGCAGGATGTGTTGAACGCCATCAAGGATCAGAACCTGGAAGCTGCGCCGGGGCGGCTGGGGCAGAGCAGTCCCGAATCCTTCGAGTATGTCATCAAGTACAAGGGCAAGCTCAATAAGAACGAGGACTATGAGAATATGATCGTAAAGGCCAACAGCGATGGGTCGTTGCTGCGCCTCAAGGATGTGGCGCGGGTCGAGTTCGGGGCCTATACCTATATCTCGAACAACAAGCTCAACGGCAAGCCCACCTCGGGTTTTGGGGTGTTGCAGACGCCGGGGTCCAATGCCAACGTGATCCTGACCGAGCTTGAGCGGCAGATAAAGGAATTCGACGACGCTTTGCCAGAAGGCATGCATTTCAAGATCATGTACAATGCCAAGGAGTTTCTCGATGCGTCGATCAACCAGGTGGAAGAGACCCTGATCATCGCGTTTGTCCTGGTGGCGTTTGTAGTCTTTATTTTTTTGCAGGATCTCCGATCCACGCTGATCCCCGTCATCGCCGTACCGGTGGCCATCATCGGTACCTTCTTCTTCCTGAACCTGTTCGGCTTCAGCATCAACCTGCTTACGCTGTTTGCGCTGGTGCTGGCCATCGGCATCGTGGTGGATGACGCCATCGTGGTGGTGGAGGCGGTGCACTCGAAGATGGAGCGGGAGCATCTGCCGCCGAGGAAGGCAACCATTCAGGCGATGAGCGAGATCTCGGGGGCGATCGTTTCCATTACCCTGGTGATGGCGGCGGTGTTTGTGCCGGTGAGCTTTGTGCAGGGGCCCGCGGGGGTGTTCTACAAGCAATTTGCGTTCACCCTGGCGACAGCCATCCTCATCTCCGCCGTCAATGCCTTGACCCTGAGCCCGGCCTTGTGTGCTTTATTCCTGCGGAGCCCGCATGAAGAGGGGCGCCGGAAAAAAGGATTGGCGGCGCAGTTCTTCGGGGCCTTCAATGCCGCCTTTTCGGCTATGACCGAGCGGTATATCCGAAGCGTGAAATTCCTCACCCGATATAGATGGATTGCCATCGCCGGGCTGCTGATCGTCGCCGCGGGCGCCTGGATGCTGGTACAACGAACACCCTCGGGTTTTATCCCCGACGAGGACCAAGGCTTCATCATTGCCGTCACCCAGACACCCGCCGGCAGCAGTCTGAGCAGGACTACAAAGGCGACCGATGCGATCAGCAAGATCACGCTGGGGGATGGGGCTTCCAGCGATGTGTGGAACGTGAATGGGTTGAACTTCGTCAGCTTTGCCTTCGCCTCCCCCAATGCGGTGGTCTTCTGCCGGTTGAAGCCGCGTGACGAACGCGGACCGGTAAAAGATCCTCAGCAGATCACCGGCCGGCTCATCGGGGAGACGGGTCAGGTAAGGGATGCCTTGACCTTCTTCGTCAACTTCCCCACGATCCAGGGTTTTGGCAATGTCAGCGGGGTGGAGATGATGCTGCAGGACAGGAGGAACGGGCCGCTGGACAGGCTGGCCGGGACGGCCTGGGGGTTCATTGGCGCCTTGTCGCAGCGGAAGGAGGTGGCTACGGCGTTTACCACCTTTAACACCGGCAACCCGCAATATACCATCGAGGTGGATGATGAGAAGGCAAAGCAATTGGGGGTTTCTATTTCCGACCTGATGAGCACGCTTCAGATCTATTATGGCAGTAGTTTCGTATCGGACTTTAACCGGTTTGGCAAATACTACCGCGTGATGGCGCAGGCCGATGTCCCCTACCGGCTGGATGTCAATTCGCTCGGCGGCATCTATGTCAAAAATAATACAGGCGAAATGGTCCCGGCTACCTCGGTAGCCAAGTTCACCCGGGTGTATGGGCCCGAGACAGTGACCCGCAACAACCTGTACAATGCCGTTACCATCAATGCAACGCCCAAGCCGGGCTATAGTACGGGTGATGTGATCAAGGCCGTTCAGGAGATCGCGAAGAAGACCTTGCCAAAAGGGTATGCGTATGAATTCACCGGGGTGACGAGGGAGGAGATCAGGGCGGGCAATCAGACGGTATTTGTGTTCTTATTGAGCGTGATCTTCGTATTCTTCCTGCTATCGGCTCAATACGAAAGCTATATCCTGCCCCTGGCGGTGATCCTTACTGTGCCGACCGGTATTCTGGGCGTATTTGCCTTTGTGGGCTTTGCAGGGTTACAGAACAATGTATATGTGCAGATCGGGTTGATCATGTTGATCGGTCTACTCGCAAAGAATGCCATTCTGATCGTCGAGTTCGCCGTGCAGCGTCGGCGCGCGGGCATGAGCCTGGTAGAGGCGGCGCTGATGGGCTCGCGTCTTCGGCTTCGACCGATCCTGATGACTTCCTTTGCCTTTATCGTGGGGATGACGCCGCTGATCTTCACACAGGGGGCATCGGCGCAGGGCAACCATTCTATCGGCTGGAGCGCGATCGGCGGAATGTTGACCGGCGTCATCCTGGGGATCTTTATCATTCCGGTGCTGTTCGTGATTTTCCAGTTCTTGCAGGAGAAAGTGGCGAGGAAAAGAGAGGAGGATGAGGATGAGGTGAGAGTGCCGGCGTGATCGCAGTCGACAGGCGGCTCAATGGTCATCGCCCACGCGAAAGTTGCCTTTCATTTTGTCCACCTTTCCCATGGCTACATTCTTCAGGTCGTACTTTTCGCCCTGACCGCTCTTTCCTGTGTCACCTATATGAATATCGCCTTCCATCTCCTGGATCTCAGTGCCAAAAAAGTTCTTGACAGTGGGATCCTTTTGCAACGATTGTAGCCAGGCCGCGAATGCATCCCTGAATTTTTCCTCCTGCAAGAGGTTAGTGAGCTCCCGGGTCAGCACCTCCGTTTTCTCTTCGTTGGTATTTTCCTTGTCGACCTGCGCCTCCAGGGAGGGATGGACCCTAAAGATGTGCTGTTTCACCCACTGCCAGGATTTTCCTATAGCGTCCTCCTTTGCGGCGTCAAGCGTCTTTGAATTGGCGATGAGATTGACGATGTATCTTGCGCCGGTAGCGGCCAATGCTAATATGTCCATACGATTAAAATATTGGTTTGAGTATTTTGAAGACCAGATATAACACGACAATGCAAATCAAAAGGAAGAGGATGGGGTTCTTCGCCAGGGTAAAGGATGTCTTGAGCCAACCTTGCTTATACGATTTTATTTTGGTGAATACGACATTTCTTTCTTCCGTAGTAAGGCCTTCGACGGAAACGAGCAATGGCGCAAACGCCTTCAGCAATTTTTTATTCTGCACGGGAACAGTTGTCGAAGCAAGCGTGACAAACAGAGCCGACTTGAAGGAGGACATTGCAGGATTATCACTGAGTTGAACGTTTCCGTTTCTAAACAGCTTGTAAATGAATACTACTTTCTTCACCATGCTACTGTCCTTATCGTCAAGATGAGTAATAAATTCATCGGCGCCTTCCTCCTTCAGGTTCTTAAAAACGGCCACCGAATACATGCTCCTTAACAAAGGAAGCTTATTTTGATCGACAAAAGGCGCGCACAGCTTGACAAAGGCTTCCGTCTCGATGCCGCCCTTTATTTCGCCTTCGTAAGCCGGTAATCCCTTTTTCTCGTATTCCAGCCGTTTCTTTTCTTTTTCCTTCTCCTCCTTTGTTTTCTCTTTTTCGAACCCATCTATCAGGCGTCGCTCCGTCGCTTCAATTTCCTGGAATTCAACAAACGACTCCAGGGCGATTTGCGTAAGGACAGTATTATTGCCCAGTTTCCATTCGGCCAGCATTTTTTCAACGGGCGTCCTGGGCCGGTTGTCGGGCTTGCTCCAGGTATCGAATTCATAATCGCCAAAGTGAGTGTAATACTCTCCTCCTTCCAGGTCCTGCCGCTGAGTCAGGTATTTTTCCCTGAATCCCCATACCATTTCCTCCCGTTCGCTTGCGTCGATGTTGGGAATAAGTTTGATGGTCAGTTGTTCGGTGGAATAGAACATCACCCCGATCAATTGAACGATAGCGTCAAGGACGAACTGTCTGATGTTGATATTGTGATTGTTTTTTCGCAGCTCTTCCAGGATGCCGAAAGCCTCGGCGATAGTTATCGTTTTATGCCCGGTTTCGTAGTCGAGGTACTTCAGGGTGTAGATGACAGCCGATAGGATGCTTTCCCGGTGATCGAAACGATCCCGCTCTTCGGGGCGATCTTTCATTTCCTTACAATGGGCAAGCCAGTCGTATAACACGGCTCTGACCTCGCTGGACAGGCCATTGTAATAGGCGGTGACGAGTCCTTTGCTTATCGGAGCTATATAGTAAGAGTATCGCAGGAACTCGTCTCTTAAAAGATGATTCATCGCCGTCGGGTGTCTGGCGGTGATGTTCTCGACAGCAAACTGCATTCTGTCCACGATGGCTGCCTCTTCGTTGTGTAGAAATTCCAGCAGCAGACCGGTGATCTTTGGCGACAAAGCATTCTCCTTTTCATAATAAGAAGTAAGGCAGAGCGTCAATGCGATCGTGCCGCGCACATTCGACAGGAGAGTCGCCGCTTCCTTATTCTCATCTTTTTTCCCGTTCCTTCCGTCAGTGCTTTCCAGGAGCCTTTTGGCCGTGTCTTCCTGCCATATCTTCAGCACTTCATATATCTTGTCTTCATCGAAGGGCTTCCATCGGGAAATGGCTTCGGCCGTGACCAGCTGCACCACCATGTCATCGTTGCTGGCAATGATCAGTAATGGCAGATTGATGTCTTCAAATGATTGCAGTCCGATATCGCTGAGGGTATCGCTGAGCACGCTCCTTAACCTCAACCGGTGGTTCATCGAACCGAAAAGATCCAGGTCATATTTCTGCGGGTTCATGGAATCGCGGATCATCTCCACCAACTCGGGTATGACCGAAAGGATATAGCGTTTATGGGTTCGCCAGGCCATCTGAATGACCTTTCTGCGCTGATCGTCATAAGCGCCATGAATCAGCTTTCCTTCGGCCTTAAAATAGGATCCCAGGGGAATAAGGTCTTCATAATCGATGGGGCGCAAATCTTTGTTTCGCTGTTTCCAGCAAGCGTCCAGTAACCGGTCGTAACCGGCGAAGACCTGTCCTTCGTAGGCGTTGTCAAAAAGACTGATGCCGATGACAATGAGTTTGTCAACGTTGCTCAGGGAATAGAACCAGGGTTCTATGCCGGAATGGTCGTCCTTCGCGCTTATTTCCAAAGCCGATTGAATGACCGATCTTTCCGCCTTCTTGTCCGACTTGGCCACGAGGTCTATGAACATGTCCACCTGTTCTGTTCCCGATAGTTGGGTGACGATCTCTTCCGTGGGGACCGGCAAGTCCAACCCCTTTTTTCGCAGGCCAATCCGGAGATAAGACTGTAATTCCTCTTTCGAATAGAGGGATCTCTCGGGGATCTGGAACCAGCTGGGATTATCGACCCCATCATTGAACATCCAGGAATCATACGTTGCTTCCGTGCTGCCGAGGAGAATATGGTCCTTCGTTCGGATGAGTGATTTCAGGTCGGCGAACCGGTAGCTGATGGCCTCTGCGGTGATGTTGTATAAGATGAAAACGCTTCGTTTGGACTCTTCCTGGATGGCAGTCGAAAGGCTATAGAAATCCTCGAATTCCGAGCATTCCTTTACTTCCAGTCCTTCGGTTTTAAGGTTAACCGCTACATATTTCAGCAGCTGACCCTTATTAAAGCCGCTGTTACCGCCGACAAGCAGCAACTGCTCGGTTCTTGCCCTTTTGAAGATCTCATCAAGGAAATGGGGCTTCGGATAGTCTGCAAAAATATCCAGGCCTGTCGTCACCGGCTCGAATTGTATCTTTCTTCTCCGGGAATTGTAGTTATTGACGGTATGGAAGATGTCGCCGACATGGTAATTGCCTTTGATCTTCTTGATAGTAGGTGCGGAGACATTCTTTATGGTTTCGGCCATGAAAGGAGGTTTAATGGTTGCGTATTCCTAAGATACGGAAAATCATTCAGAAACCGCCCGAAATAGGTATCGATGATTCCCTCTAACAATAGCAGCCTCAGCGAAATAGCGTTGGCTCCATTATACAAAGGGAATTGCATCTTTAAAAAAAAATCCTTAAATTTGAAAGATGAAAAAGACAGTTGCCAAGAAGAAGGTGAATGGAAAACATAGGGTCTTAGCGACCAAGAAGGCGTCATTGTCTACTCCTGAAAAGAACATGCCCCTGCAGTTCCGGCAAATAAGCGAAAGCGAATTGAATGCTTCGCGCAATAGTGCCTATTCTTACCTGGTTAAGTAAATGTTCAATTCCAGTTTGCCGTATGTCTTGCTTACGGTTAAATATGAAAGCGATCGCAGCTTTCATATAAAGACCTATGTGTATAGGGTGACTACACCTGCGGGGAATTATATTATCCATTTAGAAGAGTATACGAGGGATACTTATGTAATTAAATTCTTCCCGGCCCGGTTCAAACGGAATGAGAATAGGTTCCACATGATCTCCAATGATAACGTGATGCAGGTCGTGCTTGGCACAGCCCTGCAAATATTTGTCAGTTGTTTGAAAAACAACAATAGGGCATCCCTGGGGTTTGTCGCTACGGCTTCCTTCTTAGGTCAATTCCGGGAGGCCAGGGAAAATAATCAGCGATTTAGACTTTATAAGCAGATCATGCAGAACTTTTTCGGGCTTAAGACCTTTGCTCACTTTGTGGATGTCAGTAACAGCACTTACCTGATGGCAAACCGAAGCAACCAGATACCTGAATTTGTCGCCGAAATGCAGTACGCCTTTAGTTATCTATATCCCGATATGTTTGACCTTTCTTTTACGGAGATATAAGCGGAGGAATTCGGGGTTCAGGATATTTAAGTCTCCGTACCCTATTCATCTTCCCCACTGCCCCAGGCAACCTTCAGGCAACCACCCCTGTAAGATCGCCAATAAGCGTCCGGCGGGACATGGGATCGGTCAGCTTTTTTTTGGAGGGGGTGGGCCGGCAGTCGCACAACAATGGGGCTTTTGTTGTGTCACTCCCTTGTACCGCCGGCTCGCCATGCAGCTATGTTCTCAATTTTTCATCAGCAAAATCGTCATTGCGATCAAAAAAGTCAAAACACAGGCGATGATGACTATGGCTTTGCTGCCCGGGTTGTGGCAGGACAATTTTAGACCAAGGAAGCTAAAGGTAATAATTTCGTCACGCTGTTTATTTGATTTATCAGCCATAAACCTTGCGTTTAAGTTCAAGTAGTATTACAAAACAAACAACAGGAATCTTGATCTTGTAACTGGCAGAATGCAGAAAAGGTTAAAGGGAACTAGCAGGAATAACAGCAGGTTTAAAGACACCAAATCGTTAGTTGGACGCAGCAAGAAACAATCCCATTCTTTCAATAAACTTAGGCGTGTTCGAAAAGAATGATCGGCTGCAAGATGCAAAATATTTCAATTGACACTTGCGGCCTCAAACGTCCGCAAGTGTGATTTTTGAATATCAACCACCCCTTTTGCAGTGCGGAAACCCATACCACATTGACATAAACAATGAGCTAACGCCCCGACCAATCCAAACCCATTTTGCGCAGCAGGTCTCCCCACAACAACCTCGTACCTGGTTATCCTCCCGCAGGCGACCGGGACCAAACGGCATTGGCTGCAGGACAAAATCCCGGCTGCACCTGACCAGCACATACATTCTTTTCTGTTATTAAAATCCTTTACATTCAATGTCTTGCAAAATATATAAAACCAAGCTACTAAGTGAAAAATGCAGGCAAAAGCGGCCGGCGCCGGCGCACTTCCGATGGCACCGCCTTCGAAAAGGAAGTACTGCGTATTCTGAATATCCTGGGCTATAAGATGGAACGAAATGTGCTCATCAACAACTGCCAGATCGACCTCTATGGGGAGTTTTTGACGGGAGTGATACCCTTGCGCTTAATGGTTGAGTGCAAGGATTACGATAACAGCAGGATGGTTGGAATAGAAGAGATCCAAAAATTTTCGGGGGCGCTGGGGGTGGCCCGTAATCAAGGCGCCGTGGATAAAGGGCTGCTCGTTACAACGAATGGATTTACGGCTGAGGCAAAGGGTCTCGCGCGGGCCGCGGGGATCGAACTACGAACCTATACAGAACTATCTACACAGCTGGTGAACTTCGACGACTATATCGACACGATCATCGCGGAATTCGAAAGCTCCACCATCAGTAAATATTACATCGATCTAAGCGGTACGGAAACCGAAGACTATGAATTGGTCGAATATATTTCACTTTTTCGCCCGATCGACCATTATATCAGCCGGCGGCTATTCACAGAAGGAAAGGACAAATTAGCCTTACTTGGCAATTTCGGCACCGGCAAATCCACCTTTTGTAAGAAGTACGCATATGACCTGGCTCAACGGTACAAATGCGACAAGACATCACGAGTGCCGGTGATCATCAGTCTTAAGGATTATGATGCCCGGTTCGATATCCAAACGCTGATCCTGAACACACTGCTAACGCGGTATGGCGTCAATATTACGCCAGTTATTTGCCAGGCGCTACAGCGCATCGGCAAATAACTGTTTCTTTTTGACGGGTTCGACGAGATGGATGCCAAGGCCAGCCCGGATACTATCCGGGACAACCTGCACGAACTGAAAAAAGTGCTGTGTATCACCAATAATAAATTCCTCCTTACCTGCCGGACGCATTTCTTTCGTAACAAGGTTCAGGCGGAGGTATTGGCCGATTTCGATGTGGCGTATATCCCCGAGTGGGGAGAAATCGAACTGCAGGAATACCTGCAAAAGCGTTTTAGCGAAAAATGGCCTCAACTATTGGGGAAGATCAGCGGCACGCACAATCTACCTGAATTAGCCCGGACGCCTTTGTTCCTGGAAATGATCGCTGAAACACTGCCGAAGCTGGGCGACGAGGTGAAAAGGGTGGAGCTATACCGGGTGTATACCGACACCTGGATAAAGAACCAGTCCCGCCGCAAAGGCGCTCTGCTAAGCCCCGTCGAGCGGC
The DNA here is from genome assembly GCF_014642875.1 of Puia dinghuensis. Lineage (GTDB taxonomy): Bacteria > Bacteroidota > Bacteroidia > Chitinophagales > Chitinophagaceae > Puia > Puia dinghuensis. The sequence continues at coordinate 33,412 of NZ_BMJC01000010.1, read as the reverse complement.
GGGGATTTGTACGCGAATTGGCGATGAAGCTACATCTGGAAAACCGGCCGTCCTGTCACTATAAGGAGTTCAGGGAATTGCTGCGGCAATTTCTGGAGCAGTTCCAATCGAAGGACGATAGTCGCTTTGAAACGGATAATGTTGTCCAGATGGATTATTTGCGGAATGATGTACAGACCTGTACCTTTTTGACGCGCGATTCCAGCGGTAATTATGCTTTCCGGCATAAGTCGTTTATGGAATTTTTTGTTGCTGAGACGATTGCGGAAGACTTGCAGGGCGGCTCGGGCAAATTTCTGAATGGCGGACTGTTACCGGTCGAGATCAGGGGTTTTCTGGTGGATATCCTTAGAGAAGCTGCTCCACAAGAATTGTTATTGAACCTGCTTTCTTTATCGGAGGAAGGCGCCTTGTGTGACAATCTCCTTTCCCTGTTATCTCAATTACAAATACCCATTCCATATCCTGACCAATTAACAGTTGAAACAGACAGTAATACCCAGTTGTCAATGCGCTTCATGCGGGGTGAAAAAGAAGCGTTTAATGAAATGTTCGAAACCTTTTCCCGCGAACTTTGGTATTTTCTGGCAAAAAGGTTCAGGTCATTAGTAAGCGATGATGAGATTGAGGATGTGGTCGTCGACTCCCTGATAAATGCGTGGACACGACGGGAACAATTGGAAAGTGTTCGGAATCTTCGGCAATTTATTTATCAAAATGCTCAAAACCGCATCACCGATCTCCTGAAACAAAAAAACGTTGAAAGGGAAACCTGCAAAGACCTTTACGACCTGGATCAAAGTGCCGAGGACTTTTCCAAAACCGCGGAGCTCATTGCCCTTGAATTTGCGTTGTTAAGGAACTTATCCGTAGATGAGGCCATCAAAAAACTGCCTGCGGTGCAGCAAAAAGTTATAGAAAGATCGTTTTTCCTTAACCAGCCTGCGAGCAGCATCGCTAAGGAAATCGGCATAAGTCTCGCAGCAGTGTACAAGCATCGCCAGCGTGCACTTGCGGCATTAAGAAAGTTAATAAAAGTGCTGTAAGAACCCTGTTCGCATCAGTTGTCTTCTGGGAGCAAAAGTATGTTTCCTGAAGACCTTATCAACAAAAACCAATAACTAAAAAATCATGATTGCAGAATTCAAAGGCCAAAACGGAAAAATAATGGTATTCGATGATCACATTGCGATTTCCCGTGCAACATTTGGAGGCTTTATAAGTCAAGGCGGGTTTTCCGGTGATAGAAAGTTTTTTTACAAAGACATAAGCTCATTTGAATACAAAAAGCCTACTTTCTTTGCCAATGGATATTTCAAGATCATAATTCCCGGCACACATGACACAAGTGCGAAAGTAGGCCTATTGGGCTCATCCTCTGAAAGCATGAAAGACCCGAATACAGTGGTATTGAGAGCGTTTACTTCCAAAGTCGGAGAAGAAACGGATAGGATCTATCAACTGATCATGGACAAACTGCGTGAGGCCAAAAATGATAAACAAGTTACTGCACAGCCTGCCGTAAGCAAAATGGACGAGTTAAAAAAGCTTGCTGAGCTTAAAGCATCGGGTATTCTGACAGAGGAGGAATTCCAGAGAGAAAAAGAAAAATTACTAAATACCTAGTCGAATAGTTCCTATACATCCCAACGTCTTATTTCCATTGTACATCCGACCAAATGAAGCGGTTAGCTGCATGATTCGTCAATACCACCGTCATCCGGATCGTCTGCGCCCGACTGCTCCCCTCCGCACTCAGCAACTTGAATTCGATATCCTCCGCCTCCGTCGTCTGCAGCGGTGAAGCCACCCGCGGCGCCGTTTTTACCACCGATTCTGCGCCTTTACCGGCGGAGGTCTCCCGACCCGCCGGGTCAACCTCATCGGTTAGCGGTTTTGCGTCCGTTTTAGGACGGTGTCGGTGGGCTAACGTGCTGGTTGTCAGCCGATGGCTACTCCCAGGCTGACTTGCCGAATCTTCCGCCCCACCTTTGGCGGTGCCGATCGTAACGGTATGGCGCAGGGATGCACACTTTTCCCATATCGTCATTACCCCCGTCCCCACCGTCAGCAGAAACAGGATCACCTTCACCTGGTTATTGAATATCGTCGTGCTGTTATTGGAGCGCCGCGCCCGGTCGTCATCGTTATCGTACATGCAAGGAAATTGGTTTAATGGATAATACAATTTACCAAATTCCGGGCTTTCCTCAACAATCCCTGCACCATACCTGCAGTCGTAAATCGTAAGCCTAATCCCGTTCATCCTCCCTCACCCTCTATCCGTCAGTTGGTAAAGCCATCCCGGCCCGGAAAGTCAGAAGTCCTTACCCGATTGTCTACCTTCAAAGGCCAAACTAATTCTTATGACGGTTGACTTCTATGCCTTCGTTGACGATGCGGTGAGACACGTTCTTCCACCGGATTGCCTCAGGGCTGTACCAGACAACCTCCCGGGCAAGCACCACTGCAAGATCAGCCATGCTTTTCATGTCACTACATCCGTTAGCAGGTACCAACTCGCCTATGTTCTCGTCCTCCCTTATTCTCTTTTTTTAACTAAAGAAATTAAAGATCAAATTATTGCACTTCGGGACGCCGTCTTTGCTCAAAATGACCTGTTGGTTGTCATCAGTGAAGAAAAAGGCGCCTGGGAATTAGGGGACGTTGGAGAGTTCGTTTGGCGGCTTTTGCCTATCGACTCGCCAAATTCCCTTTGGATAGTCTGCAAACGTGATAGACAACGCAAAGCCACCATCGATAGGCGCGGGTTCTGCGATCTATATGACTTTATCCGTCTTCTTTACGAGGGCGCCATGGAATTTAGCGCGCCAACCGTTGGCATCAATAACGTCTGTATGGAAATCATGCTCGATATATGTCCCAAATGTCAACAACTTATGAAAACCTTTACCGGAATTGTATTCCCTGATCGCCAACTCGATCGTTGGGATAATGGCGACTGGCATTATTATAATACAATTATCACGCCTGCCTTCATGAAACCCGCAAATGCATGGGCCATCTGGAAATATATCCATCGCCTGAGGAAGCGTGACCGCTGTATCACTCCGGTTGGATATCGATATAGCAAAAATCTTGAACAGATTGTGTTTACAGCGATTTGTCCACACTGCAAAGCTCACAGAGTAGAGCATAAATGGTACAATATCCGGGAGTCGCATATGGGTACCCACAACAGTAGGATGCTCGGTCTTCTTGAATATCATTCCATCTCTTTAAATGTGAACTTGGAAATCATCAAGTTCTTAACTCACGGTTATGAGCCCGGCCCCCATACATGCCCGAGCGGTTGGCGAAGGCGGTTGGTTACATCGATAAACGGCTATTCCCCTTTTTTGAAGGGCTAATCCCAGAAGGCTGGCTGCTGGATATAGCTTCAAAGAACTGGAAGTTGAATCCCTATGGTACCGCAATAATGAAAGCAAATCACAACTACACTAGCTCTAAATTGATTAATCGAAAAATTACAATAAATGACTTTTTTTAGGAAATCCCTACCAAAACAGAAATTTTTTATTAATTTTGCATTAACAATACCTGCCACGCTTCCCAACGACCAGCGCACCACGGCGGGTTTTCTTTTTACAGCCATATGAGATTTGCCAAAACTTCAAAAACCTACGACGAACAGATCGCGCTTTTGCGGCATCGCGGTCTTCGTCTGGAAAGCGAATCCCGAACACGCCATCAACTCTGCAATGTCAGCTATTACCGACTAAGCGCATATTTCGTTCCCTTTCAGTATCCGAACGATCCGGATCACACTTTTAGGCCAAATTCCACATTTGACACGGCCTATCGGCTCTATCTTTTTGACAGAGAGCTTCGCTTGCTAGCCATGGATGCGATCGAACGAATCGAGGTTGCGATCAGATGTAAGATAATTTATGAATTTTCAACTCGTTACGGTAACAACTGGTATGAGGATAGAACTCTGTACTCAAAAGAATCTGCCTTTACTAAAACAGTCTCTAAAATTGAAGAAGAATTGGATAGGACTAGTGAAAACTTTATTCGGCATTACAAGGAAAAATACGGTGATCCTCCCAATCCTCCAGCGTGGATGGCGTTGGAGATCCTATCTTTCGGTCAGCTTTCCATCATGTATAAGAATCTAAAGGCGAATGAAGCTAAGAAGGCTGTAGCCGATTATTTCGGAATTAGCTATACGGTGTTGGAATCCTGGATGGAACATCTAGGTTATATAAGGAACCTCTGTGCCCACCATAGCCGCCTGTGGAACAGAAAACTCACCGTTAAGGCGACTCTTCCTAAAATCATCCGATACTCCTGGATAAATACCGCTATGATAAGACCGGACAAGGCTTACCTTAGTTTCTCGATCATGGGTTATATGATAAACAAGATCACCCCAGGCAGCTATTTCGTCGGTAAGCTCAAAGCCCTTTTTCACAGGTTTGCGGAAGTGGACGGGCGACGCGCAGGCTTTTATTATGGCTGGGAAGAAGATCCCTTCTGGAAAGGAATTACGATTCCATGGACATATAAAGCAAGAATAGTTTATTTCAGAACAACTCGTATTATCAAACACGTGAGAATGCGTGTATGGGGGAGAGCCATCTGGGGCAAGCGCAAGGTCGCATGATTTTGAAGCCTTCTCAAAAGGAAGATGTCGAACAGAAATTGTTCTAGACCTAAGGTACTGAAATAAACGAAAGCAGATCACAATGCCCGTCGGCGGCGACGCAAAGAACATGGTTCAGCGCTATTGCGGAAAGCTTGGATAGGGCCAGGCGCCACGGCGCCCCCCAATACCCCGTACCGACATATTTCCAGTACCAACCGCGACTGCGCCCTCAGCGCACTAAAACTGCACCATCCGTAAATACTTTTAAGTAGTATTTCCCGACCATAGCCATTAAACACTTATTCTATTTTTTATGACCTCAAACGTCAAAAGGCTTTTTTTTGCCCGTGCCGAACGGCTTGTCATTGCCCTGCTAGTGCTGCTCTTCATGTACACCGGCTTCAACAAGTTGTTCGGCCTCCACCAATTCAAGGCCACCCTTTATAATCAACCGATCCCGCATAACCTGGCTGCGGCTCTGGCCTGGATCTTCCCCTGCCTCGAGATAATAGCAGCATCCTGCCTCCTCTTCGGGCGCACACAGTATGCCGGTATATTGCTTTCCCTAATCCTCCTGGGCATCTTCACCGGCTACATCGGCGCCATCCTGCTGCACCTGTTTCCCAAAATCCCTTGCAGCTGCGGCGGCATCTTTCGCCATCTCAGTTGGCAGCAGCATTTTGTAGTCAATCTCGGGCTTGTGGGGCTCACGCTCTTCGTATTGTTCCGCCTTCGCCGCCCGCCCACTGAAAAGTCACCATTAAACCCATCTATATGACAAAGATCAAAATTCCCTTGCTGCTCGTTGCCCTATTCGGCATCGCAGCCGCTTTCGTAAACCGCCCGCAGGCTTCGCCTAAGACCATGCACACGTATAATTTCCTGCAATACAGCACGGACGGCACTCAGATCTATTATGGGATGGACCTTACCAGTGCCGGCTGGGTCGACGGCATCGACTACGACTGCTACCAGCCCGCTGCCGTTTGCACTTTCATTGCCGATCCGACGCGCTCGCACACCGACCTTACCGGCCACTGGTTCTATGTTTCGCAGATTCCCCAATCCGGCATCGACAATTCCGGCACCTGGACAAGCAACCACTGATACGCCTCAAGGATTCTGGGCAACACCACCCAACCTGACCTCTTCATCGGGGATCAGGTAGGTGTATCGCGGGCTATTGGGTGGCAGCAACCTTACGCTGCCACCCACTGTACGGATAAGGGTATCCGCAAATCTTGCGTCCTTGCTTAGCCGGCGCTGGTCGGCCCACCGCAGCTCCCTGAAGAGGGTCTCCTTCCGCGTTTCCCTGACGACCAGCCGCAGGGCCTCATCACCGGACTGGGCAGTCAGCGGCTGGAAAAAACCCTTCCGCCACCGCTGTGACAGCAAGGCATTAAGGTCTGCCAGCGCAGCCGCGATATCTCCGGCACGGGCGGCACATTCGGCACGCATCAGGTACACCTCGTCCGTGGCGATGCCACTGAAGATATAACGCACACCAGTATAGTATCCTTTAAAGTTGACGCCGCCGCCAGGCGCAGGAGAAAAGAAGAACACCCGTCTCAGGTCATTGGGATCATAGCTGCGATAGAGGTTGCTGTCTACCTTGCTGCTCGTACTGTACTGCAGCTTGTAAGCCAGGGTGGAACACTGGAAAAGCACTTCCGGGTTCTCGCGGGTGGGAAATGGATAGGCAGCGCTGCTATCCAGGGTATTGTAATCCAATAGCACCGGGTACAGGCGCAAGCTGCTATCCGCCCACTTCCTGGCCTGGGGATAGTTTTGCTGGGTCAGGCATGACCTGGCCAGCAGGGCAAGGGCAGCAGACTGACAAGGCCGGTTCGGGTTGTTCACCTGGAGCGCCGCCGGCAAGAGGGAAACCGCTTGCATCAGGTCGGCATCTATCTGCTTGAAAACGGCTTGCACGGTAGCCCTGGGCGCGGGTTGGGTAGGATCGCTGCTGGTTCGCAAAGGGATCCCCGCGTCGACTGCAGCCGTCGCGGGGCGAAAAGGCTGGCCAAAGGTCTCTTCCAGATAATAGAACAATAGGGATCGGATAAAAAGGGCGCCTCCCAGCACCGCATTGGCGGCGATGCGGGTGTCTTTGTCCGGCGCGGGCACCCGCTGGATGCCGGCGATGATGACATTACAGGTATAGATCGCCTGATACGCGGTGCTCCACGAGCTGCCGTTGGCCGGCTGGTAGATGGAAGGGTCCCAGCCGTAAGCACCTTTCGACATGGTCTCCGCTGACGCCCAGCTGGCGCTGTCGGTATACCAATCGGTTATCCCCAACGGTCCCAGTCCGGGCGTGACTTTTTCCGTTAATTGGTGATTATCCAACAAGGACTGATAGTCGTCCACTGTCGCCGGAACGGTGAGGCTGCCGTCAGCTATCGTATTCAGGTATTTCTTACACCCGGATAGAACTATAACCAGCAAAAAAAGAACCCATATCGTATTACGCATAAATCATCATTTTAAAAATTAGCCCGGACTCCCAGGGAATAACTGCGCATGACCGGCAGATCGCCGAGGTTAGCCGCGTCCGGATCGATACCATAATGATTCGCCCGCCAAAGGATACCCAAGTTGGCGGCATACGCATAGATCTCCAGCTGACGAAAAGCAAGCGTGCGGCTCGAACCAACCGTATAGCTTATCCGCAGGTCTTGCAGCCTCACCTGGTCGCCCCGGGTGATAAGGACAGCCGAATTTTGATAGAACGCATCCCTGTTAGCATCCACCACGATGGGAAACGAAGGCACCGATGTGTGTTTCTCATCACCGGGCGCCTGCCAATGCCACTCATAGTCTTTCACACCGGGCGAAAACCCTTCTATCACCTGGGAATAGTTGATCGAAGGGCGCCGAAAGCAATAGGCCGCTTTAAAAATAATGTTTGCGGAGAGGTTCCACTGCCGCCAACTAACCATATTAAGAAGACTGCCATAAACTTCCGGCAGGTAGCTCCCGCTATAATGGAAGGCGCCTTGCTGATCATTCATCAGGGCAGCATAGGAAGTGCTCACTTTATGCCCCAGGGATCCCTGCGGATCGCCCGTCTGACTATTCAGTCCGCCCCAGTCATAGCTATACAGGGCCGAGGGTGGTTTACCCGTCATGGGAAACCGGCCGGTAACATAGGATGCAGGGGATGAGGGCTGGAGGGGATAGCGGCTTATCCAGTCGACCGCCACGCTTAAGAGGAATCTTGACTCCCACCGCCATTTGCCGGGGATGTTCACGGAATTCATCACCAGGTCGAGTCCTCTGCCCCTGAGGATAGCATTATTCACCAGAAAAGCCGCCACGCCCGCAGAGGGCGGCAGCGTATCGTTGCCCAGCACGTTGACACTCCGCTTCCAGAAGAGATCGAGGCTCCCGCTGAACCGGCCCGCCTCATTCCGCTTGTTACGCAACAAGGCAAAATCCAGGCCCATGTTGAGCATATAGGTCTTCTCCCACTGCAGGCCCGGTTCGGGCGGGTTGGCGATGCCGCTTTGCAGGGCGCCATAATTGTTATTGCCCAACGATTGAATAGCCAGGTATCCTGTCCGGTCGGGTACATTCCCGTCGCATCCATACGTTATCCGCACCTTTAACAACGGCGGGAAGGCCGCCTTTTGACGCGTACTGCGTATCAATTCCCCGCTGAGACCGAGGGACCAGAAAGACGCCCAATCGCGGTTGCCGCTGACGCCAACGATGTTGGAGGCATCCCTGCGAAAAGCCCCGTATACGGAATACAGGTTGCGCCAGGTGAGAGCGGCATTGGAATACAGCGAAAGATAACTGTAGTAGTTTGCGAACGAGGACAGGTCGCCATTAGTATAACCATAGGTACGGCTGGTCTGTCCCGTGGTGCTTTGTTCCGTCCATTCCGCGCCGGCATATGCCTTTAGCTGATAGCCGCGACGTGAGGAGAGGGAATATAGCAGCTGTGCCCGGCCGTTCTGTTCGGTGGCCACCGAATCCGATCGATCGAGAATATCCTCCAGGGCTATCGGGGAATAAACCACCGGACCATTCACCTGGGCGTTGGTATTATACAGATCATGTACAAAAAAGCCATCCTTGCTATGGTCGTCGCGCAGGGAGGCATGGCTCTTCAAATAGCGATAAAGAAGAGTCAACGAGAGCCGGGAGCTTAGCTTATAGTCCAATGTCGATTGACCATAAAAGAGCAGGTGGCTCAACCGGTTATTGGCCAGGTGCAGTTCGGTCAGCGGGTAATAATGCCAGTCGGGGAGTGCACCATGTCCCACGGTATCGAGATAGCCGGGGTTGTACTTATACGCGACAGGCAACGCATCACCTGCGGCGTCGGCCAGCACCGCATACGGGTAGGCAACCGGGAGAGCACCAGGGTTGTTCAGCCGTTGGTTTATCGTGGTCAGCTGCACGATGGTGGAGAGTTCCAGCTTCTTTGGGATGAGCTGTTCGGTATAGGCCAGATGGGCTGTCAGACGCTGGTACCGGTTTCGAATGAGATCGGTAGGGTCCTGATCATAGCCAAGGGAGAACCAGTATTTTCGGGTAGCGCATCCGCCGGTGAGACTGAGGTGCAGCTGTTGAGCCACCCTGCTGCGGTAATAGTATTTCCGCAGCGTTGCCGCGGGGTCCACGGCAGCCAATTGTTGCAACCGGGTGTTGGCCTGGGCATCCGTCAGGGTGTGATGGCCCCACTCACTGAGTATCTGGACTACGGGGGTGATCGCAACATTGGCGGCGTTAAGAGTGGTGTTATAATAGCCCCGGTTGAACAGCAGGGTTTCCGCCGAGATGTAGCTGGTGGAGCTCATGCGGGGAATATAATGCAGGTCGGGGGCGCCGGTTACCGTAGTGTTCTCGATCAGCTGTACCTGGAACGGGGTATTGTATTCACCCCGGGGAGTAGTCAACACCAGCACACCCCCGGACGCAACATAGCCCCAGCCGCTGGCGGCTACTTCGTCCTTTAGCAGGGTGACCGAAGACAGGTCATAGGGGTTGAGATCTCCGCGCGAGGCAAAGTAAGGGAAGTTATCCAGCACCATCGTCGGGGCGACATGGGTGACGAGGCTGTTCAACCCCCGGATGATCATGTTGGAAGCATTACCCGTGCCCACTCCGCTGTACAATCCGCTCATGCCAACGGCGATGTGATCTTCCCAGTTGGTGGCCACTACCCGGGATAGGGAGATCGAGTCCATGAAGGAGTACGCGCCCGGGGAGGAAGCAGCCGTCACGCCGGTGTCGACAAATCCATTTGGATAGTGGCGGGTCACCGTTGCGGCATCCATGTTGCGGATACGCCGGTGAAGGACGATGGTTATTCGTCGCTTGCCGTCAATAGACACTAACTTCCCCTCCACGCTGACCCCGCTGATGTCGAGGGTGTCCGAGTCGACCACCGGTTTTAGCTCGAAGCCACCCAGGCTATCCGTTGTAGTCATCTCTTTAGTTCGGAGATTCCGGACAGTAATTTTTATTTGCGGCTCGCCTTGATCGTCATAGATGCGGCCGCTGAGCGGGAGGGTATCGATGTGGTGCAGAACCACGGTGTAGAAGCCCGCTTTATAGACAGGTGTGTCGCGGAAAGGCAGATCGGCCATCAGTTTCTTATACACCGACGGAAAATCTTCGCCATCGATATCCAGATCAGCGCGGACAAACTGGACATCCCGGTTGCAGTAGTAAAAATCGAAAGGGTATAGTTTCTGCAGGCTGTCCAGGACTTTTATCAATGGGGTGTTTCGAAAGTGAATGTTGGTGGGTTGGGCAACGGCCATCGGTGGGACCAGCAGGCAAAGGGCCACGGCTACCAATACAAAGCGACTCATAGCTAACAGTTGTTTTGGATGGGTGAAGAATAAAAAGGAAGTTCCGGCCTGGTGCCCGCTGGGACAGGCCGGAACAAGGTTTAACGGTAATGGCGGTTGATCAGCGGGATACGATGATGGAATCTTTACCGATGGAAAAATGAATTCGACCGGTCTTTTCAATATTCCGAAGGAGACTGTCTAAGGATATGGTCTTTGACGCCTGGAAAGTGAAGGATTCGGTCATTGCGTCGTGGGAAACAAAGCGGATATGGTAGTAGTGGGAAAGGTCTTGCAGGATGTGGTTCATCGGCTCATCGCGATAGAAAAAGACCGGTCCTGCCATTTCTACAGCCCTGCTGCTTTCTATCAGCGACAGGACCGTGTCTTTTCCATCTTTGTTCAGTAGATAGGCTTGGCCGGGCCGTCGCAGCCACCGGGGGGTATTCGCTCCTCGTTGAACCTCGATGGTGCCGGATAATAAGGTAGCCCTAACCTCACCGCTATCGCGGTCATCGGCCTCCACCTGGAAGCGGGTGCCGAAAGCTGTTATGGTTACCGAGTCAATATGAACAATGAAGGGTTTTTCATCGGCGCTGAAAAGCCAGTTCACGGGTTTCACTTCAAAAAAACCATCCCCAGCCAGCTTCAACTCCCGGGCATACCTTCCATAGGAAGTAGTAAAATGCAGTGTCGAGGCCGGTCCCATGTCGATCGTGCTTTCGTCTGGCAATACTATGGTATAGGTGCCGTTGGCAGGCGTGACGATCTTGTACTGCCGTTCGTCGCCCAGCTCGGGGTACGCCTGCGACGGGTGATAGCTACAAAGCAAGACCCCGTCTATAGGCTTATAAAAGTCCAACTGTTCGTCCCCAAAGAGCCAGCCCACGGGCTCCTTTCCAAGTGTCGCGTGAAAATCGGCATTGTTGGCGATCGTCGCCGACGCGTGCAAAGAATAAGTATCTTCCTCCAGGGGCGCCGCCGTTTTGGTACCCAGCCAGAGGATCCCGAATGCCACACCAAGCACCAGTATTAAGGCGACAACCCATTTCCCAATGCGGTGCACCTCGACCTTACTACTCTCTTCTGGCAGATATAGGTCCGGCAAGGGCGGAACGCCTGGCTGGTTCGCCGTTCGGGCGCGGATGAGTTCCCAGGTTGTCCGCGGGTCGATAGATCTATGCTTTTGCCATACGCGCGCAAACCACCGAACGCTATTAAATTGCTCCATTTTACGCCGGTTCGCCTCCGAAGCATTTATCCATGCATCCAGTTTCGCTTTTTGCGTCTTGGTCTCAGTGCCGAACAGCCGGCCGACGATGAGCCTCGAAAGAGGAGAGTATTCTGGTTGCATTATGAAAAAGCGACAGTTTCTATTAGCAATACGGCGGAAATGTCCTTTTTTATTAGTCGTTAACGATATTTATTTTTATTGACCAGGTTCTTTAAAATAAGGCCGTTATCCATGCCAGACAGCGCAAGCCTTTGCTTTTAAGATATGCTTTAAGATGATCCCGCAGGTCGTTAAGCATTCTTTTCTTGCGCGAGGCCAGGGTTTGCAGCTTGATGCTGAGTTCATCCGATACCTGTTCCAAAGTTTTTTCCTCAACAATGTGCTTCCAAAGAAATTGACGGTCTTCGGGTGGGTACCCGGATATCTTGAAAAGCATCTGATCCACGACATCCGCATCCAAATAGGTTTCTTCGAAGGGAACGGAAAGGGCTGTGTTGCCGGAAAACGCCAGCATGATCGTGGAATCAAGCGACAGCTTCTTTGGTTCTGTTCTGAGGAAGTCGATCGCCTGGTTGCGGACAGCTATATACAAATAAGGAAAGGTCACGCTTCGATATCCCCATTCCGCGCCATCGATTTTTTTCAAAAGTCTCTCAAATACGTTGGCAACGGCATCCTTCGCCAGATCCTCGTCTTCCAGGATATTATAGGCGATCGTTTCCAGTCTGGGTTGGAACTTTATGTATGCTTTAATAATTGCCTTCTCTCGTTTAAGGCCCAAATTTTCTTTCATTAGCAGTCGTAATTTAGTAGACACAAAATCCCTTTCCCATCACTGGTCGCCTTAAGATACACACGCTGCCCGATCAAAGGGAAGGTTTAAAACGTTGGGAAGGTTTAATGGTCGCCGGAATGCAGGAGAGCTTGACCGCTATATCCAGCCAGACAATGGTAATACGGGCATAACCCGTCTTTTTATTATGGAACTGTGAAATATTTTTAGCAGCACACTTTTGCAAACTGCGCTTACTCACCCAATCGGGGAAAAGGAAGGAAACAATAAGGGTGGAGGAAATAGATACAACGAAGCCCGGGTCCTCGTCGCCGGTGGTTTGAGGTAAACACACACCTTATGAATTCGGCGAATCAAGGACCCGGGCTTCGCTGCAATGGCAGTCAGGTCTGGGGGCGATGCCCAGTGAATAAAGATAGCAAGAAAATTAATTAGTCCGCAGCAAATAGTACAAATACTCCGCCGATGGGGACCTAAAAGCATTTAGCACGTCTTTAAGCCTAGTCCACTTCCAGCTGATCTTTCGCCGGCAGCTTTGGGAACAGCGCATGCGGCTCCGTCTGGTACCAGAACACGGTCGATGCCATATCGTCCTGTAGGGGCAGATAACGCCCATCCTGGCGCCAGCCGAGGTCCTGGATGGTCACTTTTAGTCCCTTCTCAAAGCGGATGGGGTCGGTGATATGCCAGCGGTAGAGGCCAAATCGCTGCGAGACGTTGTAATGCCCGTCGCCGCGGATCACCTGTGCCAGGCCGGAATAGGGTGAACAGAATTCGGTGTAGCGGGATTCGGTGGCGCCGTTGGGGCGGGTCTGGTGGGTGTCGAAGTCATAGCTGCCGCAGAAATAGTCTTCGGTTCCCGTTCCGCAGATGGTGGGAAAGTCGGTGTCGCCGTCCATATAGAACTTAATTTCGCCTTCGCCCCACCAGCCGTTGTTGTGGACGCCGATGGCCAGGTAGGTGCCGACATACTGGCCCTTGCCCTGGATGCTGTCTACGAGGACATAATTCTGTTTATATGGCAGGGGGTTGGTGCGCCGGAATTGCGCATGGAAGTAGGCTGCGTCTTTGGGGATCTCTGTCTCCAGGTAGTCCACCTGGTAGTAGAGGGTCATGTCGTGGCTGTCGATGTTGGTCATCGTGATGCGGCAATGCTTGCGGAAGGGCATGGGCCAGTAGCAGTTGAAGGCGCTGCCGGGGTTGACGCAGACAGCGAGGGATTGCAGCGGCGCATACTGCCCCCACCCCATGCCAAAGAAGTCACCCACCGGCGCTTCGACGGATGGTGTAGCCTCATCATCCCAATAGAACCGGAGAATAGAATATCGCCAATTGCCTGTCGGGGTCATCCAGATATGTTGGATGGAGCCCGGGCCTTCTATCTCGGCGATGGTGAAGGACTGGCCGGCCTTGATTACAACGCTCGGGCTCACCTTCCAGCCCTGGCCCAGGTCGCGTGCCGGCCCACCCCCCGTGCCGACGGTCGCCTTCCCGCCGCTGCCTTTGGCGCCATTGAAGTTCTCGGGGCTGATGCTCCGGCTTTTGGCGGGGGATAATCGGAATAAGTTAGAAAGGTTGGATTCGACGCCGTTGAAGGGGGATTGGGAGAGAAGTGGGCCGGCGAAGGCCAGGAGCAGTGGCAGGAGGAATCGTTGCATTGGGAAGAGATTTAGTTATCTAAGATAGCTAAATCTACTGGATGAAGCGATTCTGCGTGCAAACGCTTTTCTAAACTCAGTTGCTTGAATTCTTCTTCAGCTCTTCTTCGGAAAACGTCAGGCGATACGTCAAATTCGATAGCTTCTTCTCGGTATTTATTCTGTAGCTGAAATTCGGGAACTTCCCAAGCGATTCCGATAACTGGGGAATATTTCCCGGATCCTCCGACGAGGTTGAAAAAAAGAAGATGGCCGCACTGAGACGCGTAAGCAGATTTTCGTAAGGCAGCTCCCATTTTTCAATGATACCCTGATTGGTTAACAGGTCCAGGTTCTCCTTGACTTCGTTAATTTCTTTTACATACATAGCTGTAAATTTTAATTTATTTAAGTTGGTTATTAGGTTTCGTTTTTGACTTCGGCTTCCTGGATCATCTCAATATACTGTGTGAAGCCTCGTATCGTAGGATATTCAAATATCAGACGGGGCTGGATATCCCTATTCAATTCCGTGCTCAACCTCTGCGCCAGCTTCAGAAGTAATAGAGAGCTGCCGCCCTGGTAAAAGAAATCTTCCCCGATATCGATGTTTTTTGTTCCCAGCATCTCCTGCCATATAGCCAGTATCTTTGCCTCCATAGCATTGACCGCAACCGTCGACCCGCTTACAGCAGGTTCATCGATTCCCAGGCTTGCCAATGCTTTCTTATCCACTTTGCCATTTGTGGTTAACGGAATAGAGGGCAGGTTAACCCAAAGGGACGGGATCATATACTTCGGCAATCTTGACCTCAGGTAATCTATCAGCACCTTCTTATCCCACCTGCCGCGGGGCACAATATAGGCCGCTAACCGCTTGTTGCCGGGATCATCTTCGTTGACCGTCACTGCGCATGCACTGACCTCCGGACTCTGGCTCAGCACATTTTCGATCTCGCCCAATTCTATGCGGTAACCGCTGATCTTTACCTGCTCGTCCTGGCGCCCGAGGAACTCGATGTTCCCATCAGGCAGCCACCGGCCTAGATCCCCTGTCCGGTATAGTCGTTCCCCCGACCGACCGCTCATTACATCCGGGACGAACCGCTCTTCCGTCCATTCCGGATGCCCCAGGTAGCCGCGGCTCAGTTGCACGCCGCCGATAAAAATTTCTCCTATTGCACCGATCGGACAGAGCTGCTGCTGCGGCCCTGCAATGTATAGTTGGGTATTGGCCACCGGCCGGCCGATCGGGATCACCTCCGGTACCTCCGCCGGACAGTTCCAGCAGCTGACCTCTATCGAAGCCTCCGTCGGTCCATACAGGTTATACACCTCCACCTGCGGCAGCCGCTCCTGGCATAACCGCACCTGCCCGCTCTTTAACGCCTCTCCGCTACAAAGCACCCGCCGCAAACCCGCACACTCTCCCGCCTTCACTTCTCGTAAAAACACCTCCAGCATCCCCGGCACAAAATGGATCGTCGTGATCCCCTGCTCCTCGATCACAGCCTTCAAGTAGCCTGGGTCCTTATGCCCCTGCGGCTCGGCAAACACCAGCCGCGCCCCAGACAGCAAGGGCCATAGCAACTCCCACACCGACACATCGAAACAATACGTGGTCTTCTGCAAGACCGCATCCTGCGGCCCTAGCTTAAAATAATCCTGCCCCCACTGCAGCCGGTTGAACAGACCACGGTGCTCGATCATCACCCCCTTGGCCAGGCCCGTCGAGCCCGACGTATAGATCACGTACGCCAGATGCTCCGGTCCGAGCGACCGTTCCACCCGTTCTACCGGACAACGATCGATCTCCGCCCGCTCCTCATCCAGCAGCACCACCCGAACGGGTTCTCCCACCGGCAGCTTCGTCGCCACCTCCCGGCTGCTCACCACCACCTTCGCCTCCGTCTCTTCCAGCATGTATGCCAACCGCGAGGCCGGATACTCCGGGTCCAGCGGCACATACGCCCCCCCCGCTTTTAAAATGCCTAATATCCCCACGATCATTTCCACCGACCGTTCCAGGCACACCGGTACCAGTGCCTCTTCCCGCACCCCCAGCTCCCGCAGGTAATGCCCCAATTGATTGCTCCGCTCCTCCAACTCCCGATAGTTCACCCGTTCCAGCCCATACACCACCGCAATCGCCGCCGGACTCCTCTCCGCCTGCTCTTCGATCAAGTCCACCACCGTCCTATCCATCAGGTAATCCACCTCCATCGCATTGAACTCCTCCAGCAACTGCTGCTGTTCCGTCCGGCTCAGCATCTCCAACCTGCTGACCTTTTGGTCTGGCTGTTCCGCCACCGACCTCAACAACTGCACGTAGTGTGTACCGAACCTGCAGATAGTCTCTTTTTCAAATAGATCACTACAGTATTCTATCACTACGCCCAATCCCTCCTTATTTTCCATTATCGTGACGCTTAGATCGAATTTCGATGTGGTATGTTCCACCACTTCCCTCCTGAATACTACATCGCCTAGTCGAATTTTGCTTGCCTGCGGCATATTCTGCAAAACAAACATCACCGTAAACAAAGGACTTCGGCTCAGGTCACGCTCGGTCACCACCGCCTCCACCACCTTCTCGAACGGCACCTCCTGGTGTTCATAGGCTTCCAGGGTCGTCCGCTTCACCCGCTGCAGCAGCTCTACAAAACCTGGGTCGTCCCCCAGTTGGCTACGCAGCACCAGCGTATTGATAAAAAACCCGATCAGCCCCTCCACCTCCTGCCGTGTCCGGTTCGCTACCGGAACGCCGATGGAAATATCCCCCTGCCCGCTGTAGCGGTATAGTAAAGCCTTGAACACGGCTAACATCGTCATGAACAGGGTCGCTCCCTGATCTTGGGAAAGCTCCATCAATTTATCCGTCAGCTCCCGGTCGATCTGGAATCCATGGATATCCCCCCGATTACTCTGGATCGTCGGCCTCACATGGTTCGTCGGAAGATCCAGCACCTGCAACCCCAACAACTTCTGCTTCCAATACCCGAGCTTTTGTTCCAACGCCTCTTCCTTGAGGTACTCCCGCTGCCAAATGGCATAATCGGCGTACTGGATCGGCAGCGGCTTTAACCGTTGAACACGTTGTTCGATAAAAGAATTGTATAGTTCTGCGATCTCCCCGATCAGGATCGGGGTCGACCATCCGTCCGAAGCAATATGATGTAACACCACCGCCAGGATATATTCACCCCGGCAAAGCCTGACCAAGGCTGCCCTCAGTTTGTAGTCCCTCGATAGATCAAATGGTGTCTCGACCAGCTCCCTGATAAATAACGCCAGGGGCTCTCTGTCAGCTTCATTCGAAAAATTATCTACGACACGCCATCTCCACGTGTCCCCGGCTAAAACTCGCTGTACAGGCTCTCCCTCATGCATTTCGATAACGGTTCTTAACACTTCGTGGCGTTCTATCACCTGCGTGAACGCATATGACAACGCCGGCTCGTTAAGCGAGCCCGAGACTCTTAATACGATAGGGATATGATACTGAACGCTGCCTTCCAATTGATCGATGAACCACAGCCGCTTCTGGCTATAGGATAGCGGGATCCGTTCCGGTCGATCATGGCGTATGATCCCCGGCATCATTTTCTGCGCAGATAGCCCCTTGATCTTTTCCCCAAGCGATTCTGCCGTGGGATAATCGAATATATCGCCGATCGACACCTCTACACTTAATTCGCTGCGGATAGCCGATACGAATCGGATCGCCAGCAAAGAATGTCCGCCGAGCTCGAAAAAATTGTCCTGAATGCCTATGGGACCGGCGTCCAGCAATTGCTGCATTATTTTTACCAAGGTCTCCTCCATCCCATTCCTCGGAGCCGTATAGCGATCCCTTTGCAGATCGGCGCCGTCCAGCTCGGACAATCGCTTTCTGTCGACTTTCCCATTGCTGGTCAATGGGAGCCGCTCCGGAACTAATACGATGGAAGGGACCATATACGCCGGCAATCTGGTCTTTAATTTTTCCAGAATAGCTTCTGAATCACCTCCGTTAAGGACTACATACGCCACCAATCGGATGATCCCCTCCTTGCCTGCTTTTGCCACAACAGCACATTGCTTTACAAGCGGATGTTCGTCGATCACCTGTTCGATCTCCTCCGGCTCTATGCGGTAACCGTTTATTTTTACCTGATTGTCTATCCTTCCACAGTATTCGATATTTCCATCCGGCCGCCATCTTACGAGGTCTCCCGTCCTATATAAGCGAGTGTGATCGCCGGCGCCAAATGGGTCTATGACAAATTTTTCGGCAGTCAGACCTTCTTGTCTCCAGTATCCACGGGCCAACCCGCATCCTCCGATATAGAGCTCACCTGGAACACCTATCGGACATACCGTCTTGTCCGCCGAAAGAATGTAAACAGCCGAATTCGAGAATGGCTTGCCAATGGGAATAAGTCCCGGATATTGCTCTTCTCCATTCATCACATATAGCAATTTTCCGATCGTAGTCTCAGTAGGCCCATAATGATTAACGATCGTACAGCCTGCATTGGAAGATTTGATGAGCTCAATAATATCAGTGTGCAGCGGCTCCCCGCCGAATACCAGCATTTTTCCGGGCAACAGCAGCCGCCCGTCGGCACATAAAGACTTCCAATGGGAGGGAACTATTTTAAGGCAATCGATCCTGTGCTTTTGGAAATAATCGTAAATCGCTGCCGGATCGCTGACTGTCGATTTGGAAAGTATGTGTAATTCTCCTCCAGAAAGCAATGAGCCGAATATCACCGTATTGCCCAGATCGGCGGAAATCGTCGACACCAGGGCGAAAGATTTATTATTACCAATCCTCACTTTCTGATCGAGGCCATATATATAATCGACGACATTTTTGTGTTCTATCATAACTCCTTTCGGTTTCCCGCTTGATCCCGAAGTATAGATCATATATAGTAAATGGTTGGGGCTTAGCCGTCGCTCGAACTCAACATAACCCTCCCCTATCCGGTTGAATGTTTCCATATTAAGGACAACCTTGGCTCCTACGTCGTCCAGCAGTTGACCGATCCTTGCAGCAGGGAGATCGGGGTCTATGGGCACATATGCGCCGCCCGCCAGCAATACCCCAATGATGCCGATGATCATTTCAATCGACCTGTCCATGCAGACCGGCACCAGCATATCTTCCGTTATACCTCTTTTTCTTAGATAAGATCCGACCTGACGTGCCCGTGTATAGAGTTGCGAATAGCTTATGGAATTATTTTCAAACACTAAGGCGGTTGCATCTGGCGTTCTGCTCACCTGCTCAAGGAATAGATCGACCACTGTCTTTTCGGCCGGATAATTGACTGTAGAAGTGCCGTACCGGCCCGTGATCAGCCGTAGCTCGGACTGCTCGAGCATCACCAGTTCATTGATGGGTCTATCGGCATCCAAAACAATTTCCGCCAACAGATTTTCATAATGCTGCATCATCCGCGCGACGGTGTCCGCCTTGTATAGGTCCTTCCGGTAAATGAGGCTCAATTGAAGTCCTTTTCCGGATTGCGAGGCATGCAACGTGAGATCGAACTTGCATAGCACGATACCGGTTTCTTTAGGCTGTAGCCTTATCCCGTTTAACGACGGAGCCTTCACGTCAGGCACATTCTCCAGCACAAACATCACCTGGGATATCGGGTGCTCATGGGCTTCCCGCTTCATCCCGGATAGTTCTATTGCTTTTTCGAATGGCACTTCCTGGTTTTCATATGCATCCAGGGTCGTTCTCCTTATTTGCCCGAATAATTCCCGTACACGCACGCTCCCATTTATCTCATCGCGAAGGATCAGCGTATTGGCAAAAAATCCGATCAGTCTCTCTATCTCCTGCTGCTGGCGGCCCGCGATGGAACTCAACACACAAATATCCTTCTCGTTGGAATAGCGGTAGAGTAAAACTTTAAGGGTGCTTAGCAATACCATGTACAACGTCATGTCATGTTCCCTGGACAATCGCATCAGTTTCTCTATGAGGTCTTTTGGGATGGACAGGCTTACTATGCCCCCGGCAGGGCTTTGCTCTGCGGAACGCGGACGATCGGTCGGAAGGTCAATGGGCGTCAGATCTGTCAGCTTTTGTCGCCAATAATCCAGTTTCTTGTCGAAAACGGCTCCATCAAAGTGGCGCCGCTGCCAGATGGCATAATCGGCGTATTGAATAGGCAATGGGCTTAACCTAGGAACCCGCCCTTCACAATAGGAGTTATAAAGTTCGACAACCTCTTCGACAAGGATGGCACTAGACCATGCGTCCGAAGCAATATGATGAAGCACCACCACCAAGACATACCTTTCTTCTCCCGATTTGTACAGGGTAGCCCTCATCATATGGTGCTTTGAAAGATCGAACGGGCTGGTAATCACTCTACCGATGTCCATTTCCGGGTGGGCCGCACACTCGATGATATCGAGTTTCCAGGCATCCCGATCCAGCACCCATTGGCAAGCTTCTCCTTGTCGCCACCCGTATACCGTTCTTAGTACCTCATGCCTGTTGACCACTTCATTCATCGCATATTGAATGGCCTGTTCATTCAATTTTCCTGTTAAGCTTAGAACCATAGGGAGATGGTAGGATAAGCTTCCCTCCATCCGGTCTACCAACCATAATCGTCCCTGCGCAAAGGATAATGGTATTTCAAAATCCGCTGTTCTTTCCGCCGGCTCTATCGGAGCCAGGGAAAAGGTGCCTCCCGGACTCTCAGAATAAGCTTTGAAATACTGCTTTAGTCCTTCCTTGTTTTTTCTTATCTCATCAAGGATAGCAGGGTCCACCTCTCGTTTATTCTGCACCCCAACGACCAGGTTTTCGCCGTTGCAGGAAATTTTAATACCATTATCCTTCGATCTCGCCAGCAGATCGATTATACTGCTCAAAGGGTAATCAGGCATAGGATAAAATTTAAAGGGAAATCATAATGAAATCACCGTATAATCCTCTGATATCCCCGTACAATCGCTTTCATTAACGCTTATATATTTACGGATCGACTCTATAGTTGGGAGCTGGAAGAGCACCTTTACGGGCATCTTTATTCCGACCCTTTTGTAGATCGCCGAGACTACCCGCGTGGCTAGTAGTGAATGTCCCCCCAGCTCAAAGAAATTATCGTGGATGCCTATCCGCTCTACCCCCAATAGCTCCTCCCAGATCGCCACCAGCGTCCGTTCCATCTCATCCCGAGGCGCTTCATACACCTCCCTTGATTGATCCAACTCCGGCTCCGGCAATCCCTTGCGGTCCAGCTTTCCACTACTGGTCAACTGCAATGCCTCCACCTCCACCCACACCTGCGGTACCATATACTCCGGCAGCCGCGCCCTCAGCTCCGCCAGTACCCCCTCCTTGTCCCATCCGACCTCCACTACCACATACCCCACCAACCGCTTGTTCCCTTCTTGATCTTCCCGGGCCACTACCACACCTTGCCGTATTCCCGAACATTGCCCCAGCACACTCTCAACTTCCCCCAGCTCGATCCGGTAACCCCGGATCTTTACCTGCTCATCCCGCCTGCCCAGGTATTCGATGTTCCCATCTGGCAACCACCGGCCCAGGTCTCCCGTCCGATACATCCGCTCTCCAGCATTGAACGGATCCTCCACAAATCGCTGCCGCGTCAGCTCCGGCAAGCGCCAATATCCCCGCGCCACCTGCACTCCCCCAATACAGATCTCTCCAGGGACTCCCACTGGCGACAGCTTACCATATCCATCAAGAATATATACCCGAACATTGGACAACGATCTGCCTATCGGCAGACCACTTTCCATCGATGATAATCTATTTCGCAGACAATCATATTTAATGGCCGTCACCGTTGTTTCCGTAGGTCCATATACATTAAAAAAATCAACCACCGCACTCCACCGCAATGGCAATTCCTTACTGCACGTCTCCCCTCCGGCTATCACCCGCCTCAATCCCTCATATCCATGCACAGGTACATGCTCCAGAAAGCTAGGTGTCGCATCCAAATGCGTGATCCGTTCTTCACTCAGGAATTGTTCAAATCGCCCAATATCCAATCGCATCTCACCGGACATCATCATCACGATCGACCCATTGAACAAGGCTAGGAAGATCTGTTCCACCGAAGCATCAAAACAATAATCAGAAAATTGAAGTATCCGCTCATCACCTCCAATCCCAAAGGCCTGCGTCTGGCTCAAAATAAGATTAACTACAGACCGGTGCTCGATCATCACTCCCTTGGGCCGGCCTGTCGACCCTGAAGTATAGATCACATACGCCAGATGCTCTGGCCTGAGCGACCGCTCCACCCGCTCTGGCGGACAACGATCGATCTCCGCCCACTCCTCATCCAGTAGTACCACCCGGACATCTCCACTTACCGGCAGCTTCGCCGCCACCGCCCGGCTGCTCACCACCACCTTCGCCTCCGTCTCTTCCAATATATACCCCAGCCGACCAGTCGGATACTCCGGGTCCAGCGGCACATACGCCCCTCCTGCTTTTAAAATGCCCAAGATCCCTATAATCATTTCCACCGATCGCTCCAAACACACCGGCACCAATACTTCCTCACGCACCCCCAGCCTCCGCAGGTAATGCGCCAGTTGATTACTCCGTTCCTCCAGCTCCCCATAGCTCACCCGCTCCTGCCCATACACCACCGCGATCGCCTCGGGACTCCGCTCCGCCTGCTCCTCGACCAGGTCCACCACCGTTCTGTCCAGCGGATAGTCCGCTTGCGTCGCATTGAACCCCTCTACCAGCTGCCGACGCTCCGACGCACTTATCATGCCCAATGCACTGATCCTTTGCTCCGGCTGCGCCACCACCGACCGCAACAGCTCCAGGTAATGACCGATCAGCCGTTCGATCGTCTCCGGCTCAGACAAATCCCGACAATACTCCACATCCCCCACCAGCCCTCCTTCCCCTTCCGCCAGCGTCAGCGTCAGATCGTATTTGGAGGTCGTTTGTGACATCGGTTCTCCCGTTACTTCCAGTCCCACCACAGTCAGCTCCTCCACCGTTCCCCGCTCCATGTTCTGCAGCACGAACAGCACGCCGAACAACGGGCTGCGGCTCAGGTCCCGCTCCCGTACCACCGCCTCCACCACACGCTCGAACGGTACCTCCTGGTGCTCATAGGCCTCCAGTGTCGTCTGCTTCACCCGCTGCAGCAGCTCTGTAAATCCCGGGTCGCCCCCCAGCTGGCTGCGCAGCACCAGCGTATTGACAAAAAATCCGATCAGTCTCTCTACCTCCTGCCGTGTTCGATTCGCCACCGGCACCCCCACCACGATATCCCCCTGACCGCTGTAGCGATACAGCAACACCTTGAATACCGCTAGCAACGTCATAAATAACGTCACCCCCTCTCTCCGGCTCAGCTCCTGCAACGCCTCGCTTAATGCCCGCTCTACGCGGAATCCTACCACGCCACCCCGAACACTCTGCACCGCCGGCCGCACATGATCCGTCGGCAGCTCCAGCACCTGCCACCCCGATAGCTGCTGCTTCCAATAGGCCAGCTGCCTTTCCAGCACCTCCCCTTCCAGATACCACCGCTGCCACAAGGCATAGTCTGCATACTGTACCGGCAGCTCCGCGAGCACCGGCTCACGGCCTACCACATATGCCGCGTACAGCTCCCGGAACTCCCGCACCAGGATCGCTGCCGACCACCCGTCGGAAGCAATATGATGCAGCGTCACCACCAGCACGTGCTCCTCCGCACCTAGCCCGATCAGCTCCGCCCGTAATTTATAGTCCGCTGATAGATCGAACGGCCGGCTCACCACTTCTCCAATATGTTCCTGCAACCCCACCGCCGGAGACGGCCATTCTATGCTCTCCAGGACCCAGCCCTCCGCTGGCATGATCCGCTGATAAGCCTTCCCTTCCTGCTCTTCGATCATCGTCCGTAACACCTCATGCCGCTCCACGATCCCCTGCAGCGACCGCTCCAGCGCCACCCGATCCAGCCTCCCCCGGATACGCAGCGCCACTGGAATATGATACTGCACGCTCCCCTCCAGCCGGTCGATGAACCACAACCGCTCCTGGGCGAACGATAGCGGTATCCGCTCCGGACGCTCCTGCCTTTCCAGCACCGGCAGCCCTTCACCCCTTCCCCCTCTCTCCAGCTGCCACGATAAGGTCCCGATCTCCGGGTACTCGAATAGCTCCCGGATCGACACCTCCATCCCCAGTCGGCGACGGATTGCAGACACCACCCGTGTGGCCAGCAGCGAATGGCCACCCAGTTCGAAGAAATTATCCCGGATGCCTACCCGCTCTACTCCCAAGAGCTCCTCCCAGATCGATGCCAGCACCCGCTCTACCTCAGTCTCCGGTTCCTCGTAGAAGATCCTGCTCTTTAGCTTCACCTGTTCCTGTTCCATCAGGAACTTCCGATCCACCTTCCCGTGGGGCGTTACCGGCAAATGCGAGACCGCTATAAACTCCGTCGGCACCATATATTCCGGCAGACTCCCCGACAGCTCCTTACGGAACTGCTTTTGCAATACCGGACAGTATTCCGTGAACATCGGCACGTTCGACACCGTCTCCTCTTCGCCCCTGCCTTTGACACCCTCTGCCCGCTCCACAAAACCCTCCGCAGGCAACCGTTCCAGTAACAAGTCCATTTTCAACGGATCATCACTCACCAAAAAACGCCAGCAATAGCCTGCATTCCCTGCCACTCTCAACAGCTCTCTGACTCGCTCCTCCTCCCCGTCGGCCTGCAGGATATATTCTGCCAATTCTCCCACCTCCTCTATTGTGGACTGCTTTATCCTCTCCTCCAATAACCGCTCCCGGCTCAACCTGGGATTGGGCAACTCCCGGATCGCCAGCGTACCACGCCCCGCCGACACCTGATCCAGCATCCCCTGTTGCGTTAAGGCTTCCCATAACTCCCACTCCACACGCCTCCTCTGCTTCTGCTTTCTCACATAGACCACCACGTTATACCGGTATCGGCTTAATTCATTGTCGTATTTCCCCTGTTTCCATTCTATCTCTACATGGGTGATCTGCGGATGCAACCGGGCCAGCCCATAAAAATACCCGGGCGATACGCACAGTTCCTCTTCTTTCAATACTTCCTGTTCCACCTGCCAGAAAAACTGCCGCTTACTCACCGAGCGGGCCAGCTTTTCCAGGTTTAACATCCGCTTAAAGGAGCGCAACAGCCTATGATCCCGAACATCTCCAATGACGATACAGCCGCCTTGTTGCAACAGCTCCACACAGTTCGACAACACTTCCGTCAGGTAATGCTCGCCGGGAAAATATTGGATCACCGAATTCAAAATGATCGTATCCACCTCGCCGCTCACGTCCACCACCTCGTGGGCCGCGCCCACCTTCAGCACTGTGGGCGGATACTTCCCCTGCCCCGCATCGATCTGCTCCCTTAAGCGTCCGATCGACGTCGCCGAAATATCCACCCCCATATAGGCCTTTACCTGGCCCGCGATCCGGTAATAGATCATCCCCGTCCCGCACCCGATCTCCAGCACCCGCGCCGGCTTCTCCCGCAGGATCACTGCCGTAATATCGTCCAGCCATTCACGCATCTGCTCCTTGGGGATCGCCTCCCCCGAAAAACTGTCGATCCATCCCACCGTATTGAACTCCTCCTCATATCCCTCCCCCTCCTGCTCACTCTTGTATTTACTATCATACAGCTCCCCCCAGCTATCCACTACCCGCTCATACAGATCCCCTTCCTTCGATCGGATATAACCTCGGTCCGCTACATAATAGCTGATCAGCTTATAGCTCCCCGACGACTCCCGGATCGGCACCACACAGCTGTAGCTCATCCCTTCCAGTTGGCTTTGGCTGTTCTCGATCTCTGCCGGCTCGATCCGGTGACCCCGGATCTTCATCTGGTCATCCCTCCTTCCCAGATATTCGATGTTCCCATCCGGCAGCCAACGGCCCAGGTCCCCCGTCCGGTACAGCCGATCCCCCGCCCGGCCACTGAAGTCATTCGAGGCAAATCGCTCATCCGTTAGGTCGGGATTGTTCAAATACCCACGCGCCATTCCCGCTCCACCGATACACAGCTCGCCACTCACCCCTACTGGCAACAGCCCGCCATTCGCCCCCACCACATAGATCGCCGTGTTGGCGATCGGCCTGCCGATGACCACCTTCTCTCCCTGCCGCAACAGCTTCATCGTCGAATAGATCGTTGTCTCCGTGGGAGCATACATGTTCCATACCTGGCCGATACCCGTCAAGTACTCCTTGATGTCATCCCTTACCGCTTCACCACCCATGAGCATTTTTACCTGCTCCGCGTTCTTCCAGCCGCTATCGATCAATAGCTGCCAGCCCGACGGAGTCGCTTGCATATGCGTCGCCCCGCAATTGGCAAGCAGCGATCTCAATAATAGCGCATCCAGCGCTGCCGTCCTGCTGGCTAGTACCATCCTACCACCAGCCACCAAAGGCAGGTATAGCTCCAGGTAAAAGATATCAAAACTGTAACCGGTGACTGATAAAAAAGTAGAATCAGCGGTGAAAGCGACATCCGTCAACATGCTCCACAGTAAATTAACGAGGTTCCGGTGCTCGATCATCACCCCCTTGGGCCGGCCCGTCGAACCCGACGTATAGATAACATGCACCAGATGCTCTGGCTTAAGCATCCGCTCTACCCGCCCTACCGGACGCCTGCCAATAAACGCCGCTTCCTCATCCAGCAGTACCACCCGCACATCTCCACTTACCGGCAGCTTCGCCGCCACCTCCCGGCTGCTCACCACCACCTTCGCCTTCATCTCTTCCAACATATACCCCAGCCGCCCGGCCGGATATTCCGGGTCCAGCGGCACATATGCTCCTCCTGCTTTTAAAATGCCCAATATCCCTACGATCATCTCCACCGATCGCTCCAGGCACACCGGCACCAGCACCTCTTCCTGTACGCCCAGCCCCCGCAGGTAATGCCCCAGTTGATTGCTTCGCTCTTCTAGCTCCCCATAGCTCACCCGCTGTTGCCCATACACCACCGCGATCGCCGCCGGATTTTGTATTACCTGCTCTTCGATCAGGTCTACCACCGTCCTGTCCCGCGGATACTCCACCTGCGTGGCATTGAACTCCGCCAACAGCTGCCGCCGCTCCACCACGCTCAACATCCCCAGCCCGCTGAGCTTTTGCTCCGGCTGTTCCACCACCGCACGCAACAACTGCACGTAGTGCCTGCCCAACCTGGATATCGTCTCCTTTTCGAATAAGTCACTGCAATATTCCATCGCTACCTCCAGACCGTCCCTGTTCTCTAATATCGTGACGGTTAGATCGAATTTCGTTGTGGTGTGTTCCACCACTTCGCTACTGAATACTACATCGTCTAGTCGAATCTTGCCTGCCTGTGGCATATTCTGCAGCGCAATCATCACCGTAAACAATGGACTTCGGCTCATGTCCCGCTCAGTCACCACCGCCTCCACCACCTGCTCGAACGGCACCTCCTGGTGCTCATAGGCTTCCAGCGTCGTATGCTTCACCCGATGCAGCAGCTCCACAAAACCCGGGTCGTCCCCCAGCTGGCTGCGCAGCACCAGCGTATTGACAAAAAATCCGATCAGCCCCTCTATCTCCTGCCGTGTTCGATTCGCCACCGGCACCCCCACCAGGATATCCTCTTGCCCGCTGTAGCGGTAGAGCAACACCTTGAATACCGCCAACAACGTCATAAATAACGTCACCCCTTCCCTCCGGCTCAGCTCCTGTAACGCCTCGCTTAACGCCTGGTCCACGCGGAATGCTACCACCCCTCCCCGCATACTCTGCACCGCCGGGCGTATATGATCCGTCGGCAGCTCCAGCACCTGCCAGCCCGATAGCTGCTGCTTCCAATATTCCATTTGCTTATCCAACACTTCTCCTTCCAAGTAATTTCGCTGCCACAGCGCATAGTCCGCATACTGCACCGGCAGTTCCGGCAACACCGGCGCCCGGCCTGTCAGGTAACTCTCGTATAGTTCCGTGAACTCCTCTACCAGTATCCTGCTCGACCACCCATCCGAGGCTATATGATGCACCGTCACCACCAGCACCTGCTCCTCCACCTCCAGCACGATCAGCTCCGCCCGTAACTTATAGTCCGCCGACAGATCGAACGACCGACTCACCACTTCTCCAATATGTTCCGGCAACCCCGCCGCCGATGACGGCCATTCTATGCTCTCCAAGGCCCAGCCCTCCGCCGGCATGATCCGCTGATAAGCCTGCCCCTCCATCTCTTCGATCATCGTCCGCAGCACCTCATGCCGCTCCACGATCGTCCGCAGCGACCGCTCCAGCGCTACCCTGTCCAGCCTCCCCCGGATGCGCAACACCACCGGAATATGATACTGCACGCTCCCCTCCAGCCGGTCGATGAACCATAACCGTTCCTGGGCGAACGATAGCGGTATCCGCTCCGGTCGCTCCTGCCTTTCCAGCACTGGCAATCCTTCGCTCCGATCTTCGCTCTCCAACCGCCGCGATAAGGTCCCGATCTCCGGGTACCCGAACAGTTCCCGGATCGACACCTCCATCCCCAGTCGGCGACGGATCGCAGACACCACCCGCGTGGCCAGCAGCGAATGACCTCCCAGCTCGAAGAAATTATCGCTGATGCCTACCCGCTCTACTCCCAAGAGCTCCTCCCAGATCGACGCCAATACCTGCTCTACCTCCGTCTCCGGCTCGTCGTAGAATATCCGGCTCTTCAGCTTCACCTGCTCCTGCTCCAGCAGGAACTTCCGGTCCACCTTCCCGTTCGGCGTCAAAGGAAAATGCGAGACCGCTATAAACTCTGCCGGCACCATATACTCCGGCAAACTCCCTTCGAGTATCTCGCGGAACTTTTTATGCAATACAGAACAATATTCCGAGAACAATGGGATATTCGCCGTACCCCCCCCATCACCCTCGCCTTTGCCGCCCACAGCACGCTGCACAAAACCATCCGCAGGCAACCGTTCCAGTAACAGGTCCATTTTCAATGGATCATCACTCACCAAAAAACACCAGCAATAGCCTGCATTCCCTGCCACCCTTAACAGCTCCCTGACCCGGTCCACCTCCAGATCAGCTTGTCGGATATGCTCAGCCAATTCTCCCACCTTCTCTATCGTGGACTGCTTTATCCCCTCCTCCAGTAACCGCTCCCGGCTTAACCTAGGATTGGGTACCTCCCGGATCGCCAGTGTCTCAATCCCCGCCGACAGCCGATCCAGCATCCCCTGTTGCGTTAAGGCTTCCCATAACTCCCACTCCAAACGCCTCCTCTCCTTCTGTTTCCCCACATAGACCACCACGTTATACCGGTACCGGCTTAATTCATTATCGTACTTCCCCTGTTTCCATTTCACCTCCACATGGCTGATCTGCGGATATAGATCAGCCAGCCCATAAAAATAACCCGGCGAGATACACAGTTCCTCTTCTTTCAATACCTCCTGCGCCACTCGCCAGCAAAACTGCCGCTTGCTCACCGGGTGCGCCAGCTTCTCGAGGTAGACCATCCCCTTAAATGAACCCAGCAGCCGGTTATCCCGCACATCCCCGATGACGATGCAGCCACCTTGTTTCACCAACCTTATGCAGTTGGACAGCACCTCGGTGAGATAGTGCTCGCCGGGAAAATATTGGATCACCGAATTCAAAATGATCGTATCCACCCCCCCGTTCACCTCCACCACCTCGTGGGCCGCGCTCACCTTCAGCACTGTGGGCGGATACTTCCCAGGCACTGCATCGATCTGCTCCCTTAAGTGCCCGATCGACGTCGGCGAAATATCCACCCCCGTATAGG
Organism: Puia dinghuensis; assembly: GCF_014642875.1. Lineage (GTDB taxonomy): Bacteria > Bacteroidota > Bacteroidia > Chitinophagales > Chitinophagaceae > Puia > Puia dinghuensis. Next base: position 3,511 of record NZ_BMJC01000010.1, on the reverse strand, counting down.
CCTTTATCTGACCCGCAAGCCGATAATAGATCATTCCCGTCCCGCACCCGATCTCCAACACCCGCTCCGGCTCCTCCCTCAGGATCACCTGCGTAATATCGTCCAGCCATTCCCGCATCTGTTCCCGCGGGATCGGCTCACCCGAAAAACTGTCGATCCATCCCACCGTATTGAACTCCTGCTCATAACCATCTTCCTCCTGCACACTCTTATATTTACTATCATATAGCTCCCCCCAGCTCTCCACTACCCGCTCATACAGCTCCCTTTCCTTCGACCGGATATGTGCCCAATCGGGTACATAATAGCTGATGATCCTATAACTCCCCGAGGACTCCCGGTTCGGCACCACGCAGCCGTAACTCATCCCTTCCAACTGGCGTTGGCTGTTCTCGATCTCCGCCGGCTCGATCCGGTGACCTCGAATCTTCATCTGATCATCTGTTCTTCCCAGATATTCCATGTTACCATCCGGCAACCACCGGCACAGGTCCCCAGTCCGATATAGCCGCTCCCCCGTGCGTCCACTAAACTCATCTGGGATGAACCGCTCATCCGTTAGCTCAGGCTTGTTCAAATATCCCCGTGCCACTCCCGCTCCGCCGATACAGAGCTCTCCGGTCACCCCCAACGGCAATAGCTCCTCCTTTGTCCCCACCACATAGATCGCCGTGTTGGCGATCGGCCTGCCGATGACCACCTTCTCTCCGTGCCGCAACAGCTTCATCGTCGACCAAATGGTAGTCTCCGTCGGACCATACATATTCCATACCTGGCCGATACCCGTCAGGTACTCCTTGATGTTCTCCCTTACCGCTTCTCCCCCTATGAGCATTTTTATCTGTTCCTCGTTCTTCCAGCCGCTATCGATCAATAGCTGCCATCCCGAGGGCGTTGCTTGCATATGCGTCGCCTCACTGACCGCAAGCAGCTCTCTCAATAATAGCGCATCCCGCACAGCCGCCCTGCTGGCCAGTACCATCTTACCTCCAGCCACCAAAGGCAGGTATAACTCGAGGTAAAAGATATCGAAACTGTAACCGGTGACCGATAAAAAGGTGCAATCGGCTTTAAAGCCAACATCGGCCAGCATGCTCCAAAGAAAATTAACGAGAGTCCGGTGCTCGATCATCACCCCCTTGGGCCGGCCCGTCGAACCCGAGGTATAGATCACATATGCCAGGCTTCCCGGCCCAAGCGTCCGCTCCACCCGCTCTGGCGGACAACGATCGATCTCCGCTCGCTCCTCGTCCAGCAGCACCACCCGCACGTCTTCACTTGCAGGCAGCTTCGCCGCCGTCTCCTCAATACTCACCACCACCCAGCTCTGCGTGTCTTCTAATATATATGCCAACCGGGCGGCCGGATACGCCGGGTCCAGCGGCACATACGCCCCTCCTGCCTTTAAAATGCCCAATATCCCCACGATCATCTCCACCGACCGCTCCAGGCACACCGGCACCAGTACCTCTTCCCGTACCCCCAATCCCCGCAGGTAATGCGCCAGCTGGTTACTCCGCTCTTCCAGCTCCCCATAGCTCACCCGCTGCTGTCCATATACCACCGCGATCGCCTCCGGACTCCGTAGCGCCTGCTCTTCGATAAGCTCCACCACCGTCTTCTCCCGCGGATAATTCACGGCCGTAGCATTGAACTCCTCTACCAGCTGCCGACGCTCCGCCGCACTTAACATGCCCAATGCACTGATCCTTTGCTCCGGCTGCGCCACCACCGACTGCAACAGCTCCAGGTAATGACCGATCAGCCGCTCGATCGTCTCCGGCTCATACAGCTCCCGGCAATATTCTACGGCCCCCACCAGCCCCTCTTCACCTTCCGCCAATGTCAACGTCAGATCGTATTTGGAGGTCACGTGATCTGTCATAGCTTCTCCTACTACTTCCAGTCCCCCCACGGCCAGTTCCTCCACCCTGCCCTGCTCCATGTTCTGCAACACGAAATACACGTCGAACAACGGGCTGTGGCTCACGTCCCGCTCCTTCACTACCGCCTCCACCACCCATTCGAACGGCGCCTCCTGGTGGTCATAGGCTTCCAGCGTCGTCTGCTTCACCCGCTGCAGCAGCTCTGTAAATCCCGGGTCGCCACCCAGCTGACTGCGCAGCGCCACCATATTTACAAAAAAGCCGATCAGCCCCTCTACCTCCTGTCGCGTCCGGTTGGCCACCGGTACCCCCACCAAGACATCCCCCTGTCCACTGTAGCGGTACAATAATACCTTGAACACCGACAGCAGCGTCATAAATAAGGTCACCCCTTCCCGGCGGCTCAGCTCCTGCAATGCCTCGCTTAATGCTTCCGCCACCCGCAGCGATACCGCCCTTCCCCGCACACTCTTCACCGCCGGCCGCACATGATCCGTCGGCAGCTCCAGCACCTGCCACCCCGACAGCTGCTGCTTCCAATAGGCCAGCTGCCTTTCCAGCACCTCCCCCTCCAGATACCGCCGCTGCCACAACGCATAGTCTGCATACTGTACCGGCAGGTCCGGCAGGACTGGCTCACGGCCTTCCACATACGCCACATACAGCTCCCGGAACTCCCGCACCAGGATCACTTTCGACCATCCGTCGGAAGCAATATGATGCAGCGTCACCACTAGCACCTGCTCCTCCTCGCCCAGCCCGATCAGTTGTGCCCTTAATTTATAGTCCGCCGACAGATCGAACCGCCGGCTCACCACTTCTCCAATATGTTCCTGTAATCCCACCGCCGATGATGGCCACTCTATAATCTCCAAGACCCATCCATCCGCCGGCACGATCCGCTGCCACGCCCGCCCTTCCTGCTCTTCGATCATCGTGCGCAGCACCTCATGCCGCTCCACGATCGCCCGCAGTGACCGCTCCAGCGCTCTCCGATCCAGCCTCCCCCGGATGTGCAACACTACCGGAATATGATACTGTACGCTCCCCTCCAGCCGGTCGATAAACCATAACCGTTCCTGGGCGAACGATAGCGGTATCCGCTCCGGTCGCTCCTCGCGGACGATCCGCACTACCGATCCTCCTCTGGACAGCTCCCCGATCCTGGCCGCCAACGACTCGATCCTAGGATGATCAAAAATATCACCGATCGCTACCTCGACTCCCAATCCGTTGCGGATCGCAGACACCACCCGGATCGCTAACAACGAATGGCCCCCCAGCTCGAAAAAGTCATCGGTAATGCCTATCCGCTCCATTCCCAAGAGATACTCCCAGATCGAAACCAGCGATTGCTCCACCTCTGTCTGCGGCCCTCGATACCCTTCTCCACCCGACGCCACCACTTCCGGGTCCGGCAACCCCTTGCGATCCACCTTCCCGTTGGCCGTCAACGGCATCGCCTCCAGCTCCACCCACACCATCGGCACCATATACTCCGGCAACCGCTCCTTCAGCTGGGTCATCAACTGCTCCCTGTCCCATCCGGCCTCTCCCACTACATATCCCACCAGCCGTTTATTACCTTCTTTATCTTCCCGGGCGACGACCACGCCTTGCTGCAC
>NZ_BMJC01000009.1 GCF_014642875.1 Puia dinghuensis | reverse complement strand
ATTATAGCTGGGTGGCGGGTACGAATACGGCGCTTGGCTCCGCCCTGGATAGCACCAATACGCGTAATTCCAGTTATTTCATCACCAGCTATAATGCATCGCCCACCTATGCCGTACCCATCGCGCAGAACCCGGTTTCACGGGGCCTGGTGACAGGAACAATGGTCCTGGTCCTGGATAGCAGTAATCAATATATCTTCAATGCCAATTTCTATGATGACCGCAACCGGCTGATCCAGACCCAGGCCATCAACTACACCCAAGGTAAGGATATTACTACGATGCAGTACAATTTTAGCGGCAAACCCTTGCGGACATTGTTGATGCACCAGAAGAACAGCGTTAACCTGGAGCAGCATACGGTGCTGACAAAGACGAACTATGACGCGGCCTTCCGGGTGAAATCGATCTATAAGAACATCGACGGCGCCGCCAGCGATCAGCTGATCGACAGTATGCCGTACAACGAGCTGGGACAGCTGCGGGCGAAGTACATCGGGAGTGTTGCCGGCGTCAATCTGGATAGTCTTGTTTATGACTACAATATCCGCGGCTGGGTCACGGGGATCAATAAGAAGTATGTTGGTGGTACGGTGAACAACTATTTCGGGATGGAATTGGGGTATGATAAAACGACCTCGGTAGCGGGGACGACGAGTTATCTCAATCCGACCTATAACGGTAATATTGCCGGCACGGTGTGGAAGAGCGCGGGGGATACCGTGAAGAGAAAATACGACTTCACTTACGACAATGTGAACCGGCTTACCGGGGCGGCTTTTGTGCAGAATACGAGCGGCACCAACTGGGATAACAGCTATATCGACTTCTCGGTGAGCGGGCTGAGCTATGACGCCAATGGGAATATTCTGTCGATGAACCAGCGAGGGTTCAAGGTAGGGGGCTCGGCTACGATCGATTCGCTCGCCTACTCCTACCAGAATAGCAGCAACAAACTGTCGCAGGTAGCCGATGCGGCCAATGATTCGCTCTCGAAGCTGGGCGACTTCCACTACAAGGGCGCGAAGCAGGCCTTTGACTATACCTATGACGGGAATGGAAATCTCTCGCTCGACAACAACAAAGCTATAGACGCCATCACGTACAACTACCTCAACCTGCCGCAGCTGGTGCACATGAACGGGAAGGGAAATATCCAGTATGTGTACGATGCGACGGGCACGAAGCTGGCGAAGCTGACGAGCGATAGTACGGTGGGCCATTCCACCCGGACGCTGTATGTTGGGGGCTTTGTCTATCAGCAGACCGATACGATTACGAAGCCTGCCGGTGGGGTGGATACGTTGCAGTTCATGGCGCACGAAGAAGGGCGGGCGCGTTGGGCTTTCCACAAGTATTTGAATGGCACTACGGCCTATGGGTGGGAATACGATTTCTTCGAAAAGGATCACCTGGGCAATACGCGCGTGCTGCTGACGCAAGAGAAGGATACGGCGCAATACCTGGCCACAATGGAGGCAGCTTACCGGAATACGGAAGCGGTGCTGTTCTATGATCTCACCAACACCAGCTATCCGCGAGCCTCAGCGCCGGGCTATCCCGTGGATTACAGCGTCACCAACCCCAACGACAGCGTGGCGCGGGTGAACGGGAGCGGGCAGAAGGTGGGGCCGGGGATCATCCTGAAGGTGATGAGTGGCGACAAGGTAGATGTGTCGGTGCAGTATTATTACAACAGCACGGGGACCGGCGGCGGCAACCTCTCGTCGAGCGACCTGCTGAATGTCCTGGCCTCGGGGCTGGTGTCGGTGTCCGGCGGGCTCCATGGCTCTTACACCGATCTGACGGGCGGGTCGAGTCCTCTGCCGGGCGCGATCACGAGTTTCGTGAACAGCAACAATCCCCAGCAAGGCAGCAGCAAGCCGCAGGCCTTCCTCAACTGGATGCTGCTGGACGACCAGTTCAAGATCGTGGGCACCTATCCACAGACCGGCGCCATTCCGGTAGGCAGTGCGGGCACGACGGGCGGGGGGACGCTGCAATCGCCGCTGGGTTATACGGGAATTCCGATGACAAAGAGCGGATATTTGTATATTTATGTGAGTAATGCCACCCCCGGGTGGGACGTGTTCTTTGACAACCTGAGCGTGAAGACGTATAGTGGGCCGATGCTGGAGGAGAATCATTATTACCCGGGCGGGCTGACCATGGCGGGAATCTCTGATAGGGCGTTGAAAGGGAACTACGTGGAGAACAAGTACAGATTTAATGGCAAAGAGCTTCAAAACAAAGAGTTTTATGATGGGTCGGGGTTGGAGGAATATGACTATGGGGCAAGAATGTATGATCCACAGATAGAGCGAATGTTGATGATTGATCCCAAGGCTGATCAGATGCGACGGCTTTCCCCATACTCATATGCCTATGATAATCCGATTCGATTTATTGATCCGGACGGTATGGTTCCAGGAGATTTTCTGGATGAGAAAGGTAAATACTTGGGAAATGACGGGAAAGATGATGGCAAGGTGTATGTCGTAAAAACTCGGCAGAAAGATTTTGCCAAAGATGTCAAATCGGACGGCATTTCTGATAAAACCGCAACAGCAGTGGAAAGTTTTATTAAAAATAATTCAGGAAATGCTGAAGCTTTTGAGGACAATGCACCTATCTACAATAACGTGCAAGAAATAGAGGGCGATAAAGATATTCGCCAGCAAATGGTCGACATTGTGAGTAAAGATGATGGCAGGGGAGGTACATCAGACAACAATAATCGTGAATACGGGGGTACAGTTGCTGCCAATGATGTGGTTATCAAAAATAAGGATGGGGATGTATCTAAACCTGGACAAGAGGTTCCTATTCAATTGAAAACTGCAAGCAACACAAGAGCTGAGTTTCATAGTCACCCTAGTGGCACCTCGGATGACATTAATAGAACCTCTACTGGGAATTCTACAACAGTAGGGGGTACAACAAATTACTCATCTTATCAATCAAAAGGACCTTCGGTGACTGACATTAATAATGTTGGAGGTCGGACAGGTTATGTATTTTCCATGTCGAACAAAACTGTGGTCATTTACAATATGCAAGGTGTAACAGCAACTTTGCCACTTTCAAAATTTGTTAATTACAAATAGTCTTATGATATGAAATGTTCCCTGCTATTCGGTGCTATGTTATTATTATTAGAAAGTTTGATGTCTCAAGATAACATTAACCTCAAGTATAGTTTATTAGTCAAAGAAGGAGTCTTTAGTAGGGCTTTTATTAGAATAAGACCATTATCAATTGCAGGCTTTCGATTAATTGGTAAACGCGCTTTTGCGATGATTGATAAAGACACATTGGAGACCCCTGGCTTGAGCGAAATTGAAATCAGACTTTATCGCGGCCTTATATATGACGCTTCAGTAATGGATACCACCTCTTGGCGCGACGGTGAGCTACCCAGTTGTGTAATTGTTCCCTCTAATGGAAGAGTAAGCAAAAAATATGCTATATCGAAGCTTAAACCTGAAACTAAAGATGACAAAATTTTTTTCAATAAGTTGGTATACTCGTTTAATAAATCTGGAGGAAATAAAAAATGGCTGTATTCATTTTCAAGACCAGTTATTGATTCCTCCGGGAACTACGCGATCATCGCTGATACATCCGCTGGCAACAATTTTGGGTGTTTTTTTTACAAGTGGAATGGTCTGAAGTGGCAAGAAATGCTCAATATATCTACTAGAGATTAATTTGGGTAGTGTATCAAAATATGAGGCCGCAGCAACCTCTACGAACTTTGTACGATAAATCGTCCGGATATCCGGACGTCATTGAATGCGAAGGGGATACGCGACCATCGATCAAAACCGACTGTCACCGCACCATGATTTGCGTTTGAAGTTCTGTGAAAATAGTCTCCGTCGTAAATTCTGATGGAGAGAGTAAGCGTAAATGGAGGAGAAGGTGATGAACCATTATCAGAAGCTATAGTGGCAACATTTGACTGCTTTATTCTCTGCTATCCTGGTCAGTCTGGCTCGGTTGAAGGCTTGCCGGATCAGAGCATGATCGACCCGTTTTCCATTCTGGACTTCCAGCGGTGTCAGCCCATCCAGGACATGATGCGGCCTGTTGTTAAAATCCGCAATGGCCTTTCCGAGATAATCGGGCAATGCTGCCCCGTTGGGAATATCATGGTGATACAGAGACCGGTATTTGAGCTGCTTGTTAGCAGCTTCGATCATGGAATTGGAAAAATCGACATCTACCTGAGCAGTGAGCAGTTGAACGGAGGGTGAAGAAACGGCTTGGGCCCACTCGATCACGGGCCCCTTGTTCTCCGACCCGTCGTCCATTAATACCTGGCATTGGATAAGGCCTGACGGCAAAAGGTACTCTCGATAGACTTGCTGAAGATTCTCAAAGGTGAAGCGGGCTTCACGGGTAGGTGCTAATCGCCAGCAAAGGATCATCCGGGAGAAGTTGTCCTGCACCAGGTAGATGTAATGCCTGCAATGGTCGGCTGTTCGAAAGATGGTCATATCCGCATGCAGGATCTGCAACGGGGCTTTCGCCCTTATCCTTACGGCATGATGCTTTCTTCTTTTGGCCGGCAGCGATCTTCGCAAATCCAACAAATCGACATACTTGTAAAAGGTGTGAATAGCAAAACCAGCCAGGCCATCCCTGCGCATCTGATGATAAACAGAAGCCAGGGCCCAATGCAGAAACCGCGAGTCCTGACAATAGTTCCTGATCCTGCTAATTTCCCGGTCGAGCAACTGGGAAAGATGCCGTATCCGACACAACTGCAGCAGGGAGGCTAAAGCGGTACAAAACTATGGTGACCTATTTGTGACTTATTCCGTCTGGGACGTTTGCTCCTTAAGTTCAATCCTTCCTCTTTGTAGATCCGATAGGTCCGCTTATGGTTGTCCTTCCACCGCTCCCTTCTCAGTAGGGTATGGATGCGTTCGTGACCATACCTGACCCGCGATTCTGCTATTTCCCGGATCCTTTGCCGAATGGGACGGTCTTCCAGCCGATGCGCCTTGTAATGGTAAACTGAACACCGAAGCATTAATACCCGGCAGGACTTACGGATGGAAACCTGATACTCTATACTCAGGTTCCGGACCAGCACCCGCTTTTGCGCTGGCCTTAGAGCTTTTTTTTGATAACATCCTGCAGCATCTGCTTATCCAAGCTTAGCTCGGCTACCATCTTCTTTAACTTGCTATTCTCGTCCTCCAACGGCCGGAGTCGGCGTAGCTCTGAGGGATCCATACCCCCGTATTTCTTCTTGCAGTTGTAATACGTCGCCTGGCTAATACCCATCTTCCGGCAGATCTCCTCTACCGGCACCGACTCGGACCGTTTAAGCGCAAAAACGATCTGCGCTTCACTGAATTTTGACTTCTTCATCGGGAAATTTTCACATTTAAGTTATGAATAATTACCCCGAAATTTCTAACCTATTTTACTACAGTTTTTTGGGGAGAGGTCAACAGAAAATAGCCTGAAAAGACTTAAATTGCCTTTGTTTAGCTATGGTTTTAACCTCTCTTCGCTCCTCCCCAAATTATTACTGTTCCTCTACTGTCCAACCGCTGCCTATGGTAGCCTCTGGGTGGCGCCATAAAACCAAAAGGCCGCCTCATTTTTTATGAGACGGCCTCCTTTTTTTTTAATCAACGCAAAAACTAAGCGACTTTCTTTCCTGTGCCGCCGGAAGTTTTTTTGTTTGGATCGAGCAGTGGCTTGACGTTGTCCGGGAGCTTCGCTGCTTCAGGTCCGCTCTTTTTACCGCCGCCAAGTGACTCATCCTTATTTGCCTCTTCAGCTTTTTTCCCGGAATTGAACTTTTTCAAAAGTGCGTCCGGAGACAAAGCTTGTTTGGTCCCTTCCGGAGACACTTCATTCTTTTGGCCGTTCAGAGATCTGATAATCCCGGCTGGGAGCGCATTTTCCTGAGACACCTCCAATCCCTCGGTTTTCGTCATTGTTCTTTGCATGACGGGCTCTACGTGTTCGCGTTTCTTTTCCCCCGTCGGGTCAATGACGAACATAGTCATCTCTTTTGTAGTTTTTAGATCCAGCATAAGAAAAACAGGAGCCTGCCGGGTCTCGCCTTCCACTTTTTCTCGAACTTGAAGATAGATAGGCTTGCCTGTTTGGAGGTCTGCCAAGTACCTCTCTTTTTGAGCAGAATTTCCAACAATGTCTTCGTTGCTGATCAATGCGCCGAGATTCACCCTCTCCGCGTTTACCCGGATAATCGGATGTTGCCCGTCGGGTTTTGTCTGAGAGAGGTCGAGCCGTGTAAAGACCATCCTTTTAACATCTTTGTCAGTATCCCAATCGGAATGCAAAACCGTACCACCATTCAAAGCCGTGTAGGACTGATCGAGAGTCATCCCCTTGGTTTTGAAATTTGTGATAAATTGGCTGGCGACCTCTTCGTCTCCGTGAAATAACCTGGCTATATAGCCATTGAAATTGTAAAGTCCAGGAGTTTTGCCTTCAGCCATTTTGGGTTCCCAAACCATAATTTCTCCCTCCCCATATTTTTTGTGGGCGGGAGGGTCAAATGTTATTTCTCGGTCGCCGCGCATAATTCCGGCTTTAATGACATTGTCATACATGCCCTCGAAGCCAGCGAGATTCACAGAATCCAACATGATTTGCAAGTTTCTTTCTTGGATTGGTGTCATTTTGTTGATTTTAAAAATGAGGAAATAGTTAAAAACTTTCGGCTATTTGAGAAGCCGGTTGTTCATCACCGGCAGGGTTGTGATTATCAGGATTCCCTTTAATTTTAGCCATCTCTTTGTCGATCAGATTTCGGATGTCCTTCTTGATCTGAAAGAAATTTGCCTGCACCATCCCGTCAGTAACATTTCGAATTATGGGTAATGGCTCATAAGCGGCTTCCTCTTGTTTAATGGCTTCGAAATCATTAATGAGCTCGCAGTGGAATGTTTTCTGGGGAATTCGTTGCTTGGGGTCGTCGGCGACGGCGCCGACGAATTCGCCGCTTGTCAGGTTGGAGATACGGGCTGGCTGCAAGGCCGACTCAAGCTGGTTTGACCGGCTGATAGATGTGTCGTTGCTGTTAATTGAAAGTGATTCGCGGTCCTGCATAATTTTCCCTAGGCGCTCGCTCAACTGTTTAGCAGTTTCTCCAAGTACTTGACCACTAATAATGTTTCCACAGATGTTCATTAGGACTTCAGCTGCATCCCGCCCATATTCTTTCTTCACCTGACTAAAATCCTGCAGTCCCAAAATAACACTACTAAGATTCGAACGCGCCGTGCTGATGTGTTGGAAAATTTGGTCACATACCAGCGTAGGGTATTCATCGAAGATCAAACTTGATTTCAATCGCCCTTTTTGGTTCACTAACTTCAGCATCCTTTCTGTGCACAAAGAGAGAACGGCCCCATAAACCTGGGTCTTAGAGGGATTGTTGCCGATGCATACGAGTTTTGGAGCTTGGGGGTCATTGATATCGAGTGTAAAATCATTCCCGGATAGGACATAATACAAGGAAGGGGAAACTAGTCGAGCCAACCCAATTTTCGCAGATGCGATTTGTCCTTCGAGTTGTTCAGCTGCGCCTCTAGTCAGTGCTGAAATGAATGGATTAATCAGCACATCAATGGTCGGCTCCAGGCTGAGTACAGGAAACAGCTTTTCGTATTCTACATTTGCCAGTTCGATCGCATGGGGAAGAGTGCAGTATTTTCCTCCTTCATATTTCTTTAAAAACCAAAAAATGGAAGTCACAAAGTTGATTGGGGACTCCGTGAAGAATTCGCCTTGTTTTTTCAACCACTCTCGGTTTAATGCCAACATTATCGTTCGACTGGACTCTGTCGCATCGGTTACGTCTCGCATCGTGTCCGGAGAGAGGAGATTGCATCGATGGGACCGGGAGAGATCATCAAAATTGATAACATAGAGCTTTGGTGGAACGGGGTACTTATCCATATTCCTTAGCGCGGTGTTGTATGCGATCAACGTCAGATCAGGAAACTTGAAATCGTATAGATAGCACGTAAAGCCCTTTTGGATGTGCTGCGTGATAACGTGCCTTATCACGAAAAATGACTTTCCGGATCAGGATCCGGGCGTCCCACAAACGAGGAGCGCCCGGAACGGATTTACGATGTTGATCCAACTATTTCGGATTTTTCCCTTTAGGTTGTACTGGGCCCGCAAATTGATGCTATACTCATTTTCCAGCAGTCGTTCTTCTTGCGGGAAAGACTCCTGCATTAAATTGAAAGGATCTTTGCCCATTTTCACCGAAATCAACCTCGACAGCCTGGCACTACCGAAAACAATTAACAGATAGCCGATAGATGTTACTGTGATATAAATAATCGTGCTCCATTCTTCGGAACTCGAAGCATTTAGAATATAGTAAGACAGAAAGTAAAGGAGCAATCCGCTGGAGAGAAGAACGATTATGGGTCGTATCGCAATCTTATTATCTTTCTTACCGCGTTGTCCAATTTGGGCAAGGACAAGCAAAAAAAGTGCGGTGAGTTTAGGAGGGGTAATGCCAGATAGAAAAACCAATCCGTGTGAAAGCTTAAAGAGCAAGTGGGTAACAAACGAAATAGTAACGCCCCAGGCAGCCATTGCCGGGTAGCAAGCGGAGTAAAAATGTATAAGTAAAACGAGAATACTGAAAAATCGAATAAACTCGATGTTCTTGTGGAGAACCTGAATGTTTTCGCCATTCTGCATAAAAGATGATTTTTAATGAAAAAGGGTTTGGGGACGCACAGATTAGAGGGGAGGTTTTCTTCGCTTTTTCTTTTTCTTGGGGCCAGCACCGGATGACCCGCCCTGTCCGAATTCCGGTCGCAGCAGGATGTCTATAACACCCTTTGTGGAGTGGGTGCCGAAGTGAAGCAAAGGATGGGAAGTTGTAGAACGAGCCGTAGTTTTCTTCTTTGTGCCGCGGAGGTCAATGGAATTCCTTTTCTCGGCTCCAGGGACGTTTGAGGTAAGGCGATCGAGATCTGACAACGGTATATTTAGCTCTTCGTTGGAATAGGTGGCCTTGTTTTTATGATCTACAAAATAGACGGTCTCGATATTTCCTTGTATATCCTTGTCAAAGTGTAAGAAGATATTTCGGGCTTGCAATTTGCTGGAAAATTCCCCAATCGTTCGACTATGGGTCAAATTGTAGGAAACTGCATTGCGAGCTGACTGTGTCGTCGTCAGCTTTCGGACGGCATTGGCAGCAAATTTCTTTTCCAACATCTTCAAGATGGGGGCGCCGTATATGTTACTCGCTTTAATTGGTATGCCGGTTCGGAACCCATTCTTGTCCAGCAGACTGTAAACCAATCCGCCGTGGTTATACATCCGGCTATTGATTGGCCCTCGGTCAGCTAGAACATTACGCTGGCGGAGAATGACATTCAACTCCATCAAGTTGGAGAATTTGTAAGTCCGCAATACTTCTCCGAGGATATTGGTGATGGTTTGTTTGGTCTCTTCTTTACCATATTTTGCAGGCAACAGCTCCAAAGCCGTTAGCTGTGGGACCGTCTGCTTCTTTGCAGTTTCTGCTTTTACCAGGTTAAAGGCTTCTTCAATGGCTTTTCTGGCAGGTTCAGATTTAGTTCTACCTATATTGTGCAAACTGATACGTCGGCCTGTTTTTTGAATATTCGTAGTTATAATGTGGATATGAGGATGGTTCGCATCCCGATGTCTATACACTAAAAAGGGTTGCTCTCCGAACCCGATTCTATTCATATAATCCAGGGCGATCATTTGCATTTTTTCTGGGGAAAGTTGTTCTTTGGGAGAAAAGTTCAAGGAGAGGTGAAGAGTGTTGGTTTGGACCCACTTGTTTTTTTCCGTCAACAATTCAAACCGTCGGAGTTTTTCCGAAAACCCCAATCGATTCACTTCACAGGAAAAACCAGAAGCCAGGAGCAGATCGGCATTCCCTTTGGTGACTTTCCTTTCATTGTAGCTTAGTGCTCCTCTTATGGATTTTCCCGTTCTTATTCGGACAACCATCTTTTGGCCAGTTGAGAGATGATCTCCAGCAGTTGAGTAATTTTGGGTTGTAGAGCCAGGTGCTCTTTAAAGGCCATTTTTGCGTATAGAGCTTTCCGTTGGGGCTCAGGGTACGTATTAAACTGTCGCGTAATCTGGTTGATGTTGACACCGATAGCCTTGATTTCAGCTCGTAACCTACCCAGCTCCTCCATTACGATGTCAAGTGAAGGGTCTTTGGCATAGACTGTCACCGGCTCGTTATATAGGATGTCTCGCAGCAGCCGGCTCATAGCGTTTGGTTCATTGCCGTCGAGAAGGGTCTTTAATTCGTTGTATTTCGTGTCATCAATTCGGATCGCGATAACGTGATTCAGCAAAGGCTTTTGTATAGCTTTTTTCTTTGTCATGATCTGGTCGATGGTATTTCGGAGTAAAAAGGGCTGGTTTCGTATGATTACAAATCCCTATATGTAAACATTCGTACATCTTGCTGTGCGCAATAAGGCGCACTCTCCTATTACTTGCTGCGCTGTCGCGCTTAGCAGCCCGCCCGGAGGGCGGCAAGGAAGTGGTATCTTATACGACCATTGATTGCCAGAAAATTGCCGGCAACATGGCTGGGCATCGCAGCTTGTATGGTTAACTAATGACGGTATCCACGATGGGTAGTAGTCTTTTTAATGGGAGGCTTTGCCGTTGGAGCTTCTGTGTGTGTTATTCTGTATACCGTCCGTAGCGCAAGGAAATCGCGGATGACTTGTTGCTTTGTTGGCAGGTGTTCTCTGGCGAGCCAGTAGTCTCTTTCTAACACCTGTTTGGGTTCTCCATCTGATTGAAGATTTCGGGTAAGGGAGGCATTGATATATTCTATTTGTAAAGGGGTTTCATTATCCGGATAAACGACAGCGAAAAAGAAGTCTAAGGAGTCGAACCCGCGGAGTTTAACGGGATCAGGCTTTTCCCGGAGAGTCAGAAACGCCAGGTTGTCTGAGTAGGCGATGGTTTGCAACATTTGTGGCGAATGTGGATATCCAAGACGCTTTAATTCCGTTTCAAAGTCTTCGTCCAAGGGAACCACTAGACCGGTGATGTCCACGGAGGTAGGTTGGGTATCCGTTGACGCGGAAAGGAACGATTCTTTGACTGATTCGATTTTGGCAGCCCTATGCACTTGCCATCGCATTCGCTCTTTGTGTGGAAGTGGCCCGTCGCCGACATGCCAATATCGGGAAATGCGCTTAAACCCATTTTGCGACCTGTCGGTCTTTATATCGACGTAAGAGCTGATATGATCAAATTGCCAGTCTTTGTCAATGCCTACCCGTTTAAGCTCAAACACATAACCGGACCTATTTTCGCCGTCAATTGTAACAGGGTCAACCAGTCGAATTCCGTTAGGAGAAGAGTCCTGCGCGGGGTACAAGTGTGTCGCCGTGCCGAGGATGTCGTCTACATTGTCAAACCCCAACTGACGCAATTTGTGTTGAATCACTCCTTGATTATGAATAATTGGTTGTTCCATATTTTACATATTATTTGCGAGAATAGAGCTTGCTGCAGGCTTGTGGGCGATGGCCTGTTCCTGTCAACCCCTTGGGGGGCTTAAAGATTGCTACCCGAAAACTAGAACAGACCAAATATGCGTTTAGATGGGAAGTCACCAGGTCGGATCTTGAGAACCATTATCACGAAATGTGAAGGGTATTGTCAGGGTTTGGGACCTTTTTTCGTTTTCTTTTGCTGAAGGGAGTCACTGCGGTTTACGGTTTTTGCAGGTTTTTGTTGAGAATCAGCAACCATGCTCTTTATAAACACTTCTAAATCCATCTTGATCTTTGATTTTTTTCCCCGGTCACTCGATATTTCCAGTGCCGGCAGCGTTAAGCAATAATCTTTTGCCGCTTGAATTAAGCCCTCACCCTGGCTATTTGCGGCCTTAATGGCCATAGAAGCGCCGCTCATATAGGTCACATATCCAGCTACCTTTCCGTTGATCCACAAGTCTGCATCAAAAAAAACGTTGTCTTTCTGAATGTCTGCGTGAAGGTTTTTTAATTCAATTTGCATAGATAGTTAATTTTAAGAGTGCTTTGATTCATTTTATACGAGGCCAGCAGGTGGAATCACTCCTAATATGGGCAATGGTGAAGGACTCATGAGCGGGGCCTCGAGTTGGTGACTTTATTAAATTGCTCATGATTTGTCTAGCTGCGGATTATTGAATTCATAAGACCTAACCAGCGAATAAAGAATCTAGTTATTCGACTATAGTTTACGGTGTTTCCTTTTTTCAACGCATTTAACTGTTTTAAAACGATTTCTTATTCCTTGTATTTTCGTCGCTTCGTCAATATCCTTTATGATTTGATCCTTATGTGGAAGGGCCTGTTTTTGCACGTTATAAGATATTGCATCGCCTAATATTCCCTCCGGATGCTGTACAGATCGAATAAAACCGGCTGCTTCGATGGATTGTATATACCATGCATTCATTTCAGATTGTGCCACAACGAATGTGTACATACGATCTACATCTGATGAGGTGTCAAACATTAGCATCCCCCTGACTGGCGGATCTCCGGAATTAAGTAAATTAAAGGGATGTGTAGCTGTTTTGAAAATATCGCTGGAATTTCCCAATCCCAGCATTTCAAGCTGTTGCTGGAGAGATTGACGGTTTTCAAAAGAGATGATTTCCGTATTGAGATGGTTTATATGCTCGTTTTTCAAATTTTATGACTTTTGGTATAGCTTATCGGGGACGTAATCCACGACCGGAAGACTGGTCTTTTATAACAGCCTTTTCAACAGACGAACGAGTCTGTTATCGTCTTTTTAGTTGAAAACGTCGCATCACATTCATGGGCTTTTCTTGGGCAGTTACGTTGACCAGATGAAGTAGTTGCTGGGCATTCGAAAGCGTGGAGTACTGTTGTGGCATTATTTTGGAAAGGTTTTCAATCATCTCCCATTTTGTCGGAAACTTACCGTTTGAATGGTGGTACTCAATATGGGGATTGGACATACCTTCGGCCGACCGACCTCTATTTACCGTTGTATAAATGGCATCCAGGTGATGAAGCTGCTTTGGAAGTTTTCTGAAGTGCAGGACAAATGATATATTTTTAGGGTTCTGAGGTCTATCTCCTAAAATTGGCAGTTCTTCATGTACAATCGTTACGCCTTTGAATGCAGGAGCATCGGTATTGATTTCATAAGTTCCGGCAAGAAGCTTATCATAGTCAAAACCCATTTTTGTCAATTGTTTTCGTAAATCCTTGTTTTCGGAGAGCTCTTGCCTGTTACGTTCGTGCCGCATTTGGAGGAGCATTTCATGGGTAATATATTCTTTGGGGGGAATGCCGGAAAAAATGGCGTAGGACTGTTCAATCGTTTTCGTGTTCATGGAATGAATATGCGGACGAAATTCCTTGGAGGCAGTTACCTGTTGAATACTATATCCTTCATCATCGATTCGAGGCCGGGCAATAAAATGGAAAGAAATGTCATTGGGATTCGAAGAGGGATCGAATAGCGATATTTGAGAATGATTGTCGTAAACGGGATCTTTTTCGAATTTTGCTGTTTCAAATATTTCTGATGCGTTGGAAAAGCCAAGTTCCCTCAGCGATTCTTCGACTGAAAGTCTATATTCTGGCGGAAAATTGTCCATAATAAAATAATTTGATCCGATCCCATGATAGCAATGCTTGAAAATCTATACTTTTCAATGAATTGCCATTTTTGCACCATGTTCAATGCCTGTTCGAGTACTGGGCGTCCCGGGACGGCTAGGAAAGGTTCTGATGGCGATTTATTGGTTTACGGAGCCTGGATCTTTATTGATTCCTTTATCGCATGATGCGATTGGTCTTGAAAAGATACATAACAAGCGCCTTGTCGAGGCTGATGTCTGGTGTCATTCGTGCACGGACCTCCTGGATCATGGCGTCTTTGTGATGAAATTGGTTATTCAAAGGATAGAATGCCGCCTCAGTCTGTTCTTTGATAGCGGCAGCATTTGGTGAATGTGATTCTAAAAAGGCCTTTATAATAGACAAGCGGGCTGTTCCTGCAGACTTATCAACCACGATTATAAATTCAAAATGGACTGATTCATCCCCATATGGTCCCCCGTCGGCGATCGGTTGGGAGGACTCCAGGTAGGTGAAACCTTCGGAATGCCGGGCGGATCGAAGTAGTTCAACGGAATTATAAAAACCGATACGAGCCAGTTGATTTTCTAAATCGTTTTTTATGTAAAAAAAATCAACACTCTCCTCAAGCGATACAAGTGATTGGAGGTCTCGTGCGATTTGATCAGCCGTGGGCAAAGGGCCCTGGGGTAAAAGGTAAGTGCTATGTACGTCCATGAATCCGTTTTCAGATCGAATGGTCGGGATTTGAACCCAGGCCAGCATGCCGTGGATATACCAGGTGTTGTCCGGTCGTTCGCGGATAACAAAGAAAATGTCGGCTATGGAGTTTTCAGAAACGGGCAGTTCCGCGAAAAGGCAGGCCTTGACGCAGGAATCTCCAGGGTCATCCAGCTCGTCCATCCGCGATAGTATCCGTTCGAAATCGGGGAACTGGATGTTTTGGAGCTCGGTCCGAATTTCGTGTAATCTGCTCTCGGGGAAATAATTCATGACCATGACATGATATTGGTTAAACGTAAAGGGTGGTAGCAGGCCATTGGGATTTGACTAGAATTTTCGTTAGGTCGACTTTTTTACAGGAGCAACGGGCTTGGGTGATTTGGTCATAAGTTGTTCTACCTTATTGGGCGCAATCGGTACCACGTATAAGGTGTTGTATAAGGCGTTCTCTTTAATATCATCCCCGAATATTTCTTTGATGACTTCCACTTGATGAGGAGTAAGCGGTTTGCTGGTCATTTTGGTTCCGTTATACAAGGACCATATATCGGATAGATTGCAAATGAGGTGCATATGGAGGATTATTTGACTTGACAGTTCTGAATTAGGATAAAAATTAACTTTTGGGCTGATGCAAAGACTGGTGAGGTGGTTGCAGAATGGAAGAGATCCAACGAAAGGCGACGGTCTTCCAATTAATAATAAAATTGCCCTTTCTGCTGGTCCAGTGTCGCTTTTCATATACGTGATAAAAGTCCTCTGCCTCCCGATGAGGGGCGCCTTTTTCAGTAAAATATCCCTTAACATCTTCTATACTGGGTGGGACATGATGAACGAACAATGCGGGTTGATGGAAGTTGATTCGCATATGAGTAGTTTATTATAGTTCGCTGTGTTCTTGGGCACTTTTCAAATATTGGATTAATGCGACCTATTCAGGGAAATGAAGGCATTTTCCAAAGTTGGAGTCTCGCCCAAGTTTGCGGAATTCGGCGATTATTTTTCACCCTCTGGATTATAATGTTCAAGCCCAGAGCCGCCTGCCAAAACGAGGAGGAGAGCTAATATTCCTAAGGTGTGTCGCCAGGCGTCTGGCGTTCGATCCATTGGTTTTAAAGGGCCGGCCTATTGTTGCCATTATTTATCTTTTAGGAATGGCTTTTAATTGAAGAGACTGGGAATGGAAACTTTGGGTGTTTTACCTTGGTTTGGTTTTTCGTTGCTTTCTTTGCATCCGCGACACATCTTTGGCGTTATAATAGTATTCTCCTAAAAGTTCCTCGCACGGTATTCGCCCTGACTCGCTCAATTTTCGCAGGTCTTTCGCGGATAGGTTCAATTGTCGTTGAACCTGCTCTTCCGTCATCCACTGTATATATGAGAATCCGATAATTTTCCGTAGCAGGGCACCCAATGATGTCAAAAGATCTCCGACAATGCTTTTCCGGAGCTTTTCCAGGTCCTCGGGCAAATTCCTTTGGGACTGGATGGATTGGCCAGGTTGGGGAGGTTTTTGTTTTTTGGGATATAGTTGAATAATTCGGGCCATTGGTATTATTTTTCGCTTTTCAAAGATCGGCTCAAAAAATAGCGGTCTATCAGAGTGAGATTGGGACTCGGGTCCGTTTTTCAAGAAAATATTTTGAAGAATCTCAGAATAAACGGGAATTTGTCGAAAAGGCGCGTTTGTGCGCTTGTGCAACGTTTTCCCTTCCAACTGGAAATTCAAGACAAACGGTCGGAAGGATGGCCTATATCCATTGGGCAAGAATGAATACGATGCCGATCAGGATCAAGATTTTGGCGAAGATCCCGGCACAACCTTCCTTCGCCCGGGTCGTGACCGCTTTATTATAAGTAGGGAATATTTCCATACCAGTAATTGACCTACGATTGAACCGTTTTTCCGATATTTTGAACCGGATTATAGATCCCGCAATCAGAAACAGTGGACCGGCTATTTTTATGAATAAGGTGTGGTACATAAGAGAGATTTTTTTGAGGGAGGATGCTATTTATTGTGGAAGTGCAGCTAGGGGATGATGCCGGGGTGAAGGGGGCGGGATTGATGAAGGGTGGGTATTGTTGGTAAAACAGGCAATAACTAGATGCTGGCAGGAGCCGCCATTTCTTGGCAGTTAGCAACACAAATATGCAATCATGGACAGGGGGAATATCAGAGTGGTTTCGACACTCTGATCCTTTTTTATTGCAGTAATGCAATTTGGCCGGGGGTCTGGGAAGCTCGATAGGAGGCCATGATGGGGGTTAATTAAGGGAAGTTGCGTAGCAGTTATAGTTTCCCGAAGCCCCATTGTCGAAAAATGACAATAGAGCTCTACAGAGTAGGGAGGTTGCCCCGGAAGTCAAACTGATTGGAGGTCCACTCTTATGTTTTGCGTCTGTGCAGACTATATAATGAGGTGCCGTAACTATTCGAATAGGGATGCTGCGCCTGGGAATAGCCGTAAAAGTTCATTTGGTGCTGGTTTTCCGCTCCCTAAAGGCCTTTTTTGGATTTGACCGAAAAATTCCTTGAAAATTTTTCCTAAAAAAGCCTGTTTCCTCTGCTATAATAGTAGAGGCCCGTTGTGACCCTCATACCTTCTTTATTAAACCAAATTCAAAAAATTTTAGAAAGAATAAAAACTCTGCTCAAACTGCGGCAAAACAATCAGATCACGTCTGAGCAAGAAATTTATCTTTGTAAAATGGTGTCGGATTGCTGGCCGCGAATTGCAAGAGACTTGGAAGCTTTGAAGGAAGCCGAAGAGCGTAGCGATTATCTATTGAAAATGGCTGCCTTAGCTGATTGCATGGGAGACCAATATTGGCGGTTCCTGATCCGAGGCGCGGGGGACCAATTCGAACCAGGGGGTATCTGGTGGGAAAATCGAAACAATCCGGACCAGATGATTTCTAACGAGAACTAAGTCAATGCCCCATAAAGGTGACTCCGCTTTGCAAACAAGGTTACAAAGCATTCTTAACCGGCCTATTTGCTGGCTCAGCGTACCTTGCGATCATACAGCCAGGGCCGTTTGTGGTATACACGCATCTTCCAGCGAAAAGCGACTTGTTTCCAGTTGATGGGCTTGCCGGCCTTGTTGAGCCAGCCGGTTTTTGCATAATGCTCAAAAAAGGAGCTGGCGACGGAAGCAGGAAGGCACTTCTCATTAAAATAGATCTTGACCTCCCGTAGGCGGGGGATTAAGGATGGTCTGGTGTTCGTGCCGGTGGGCATCAATGTGGCCGGTTTGATCGTTTCAGCGGTTTTAAAACAGGTTGGTGTCGACCTATCGTTTTTCTCCGCTCCATCTCCGTTTCAATATCTTGAGGATCATAGTAAAACTGCCGTCCGATTCGGCTAAATGGCAAGATACCTTTATCCCGGAGTGCCTGTAGAGATGCTCGTTTGATGCCGAGAAGGACCATAACATCTTTATTCTTGAGCCATTTCATTGGAGTTGGTCTAGGTTGATCTAGTACCAGGGTCTTAATCTCGATTAGCAGCTCTCGCTTGAAGGCTCGGAGTAAGGTATGCATGTCGCCCAGGGTGACGGGTAGGTCTTCCCTGTCAACAATCGTCCGCTCCTTCTTGATTGGTTGCATAAAAGATCATTTCCTGCAAGTTGCAGAGCCGGACGGGTGGCATATCAGAGTGAGATTGACACTCGGTCTAAAATTCAACAAAAAATTTTAAGAACCAATAGTCAAAGGTTTAACTAATATGAATGAATCTTCCCCTATCTGGGGTGGAGTAAGTGAAAGGAGGTCAATAAATGAAAAGGACCTCTTTGAGGGAAGAGGCCCTTTTGGGAATGGAACTATCTAAACCGGAAAAATTATCGGACAATCCGCAGCGTGATGACCTTTGCTTCAGAGGAGTTTTGGGGGACCTTTACTTCGAGGGCTCCATCTTTACCGTATAGCTTATCTTCTACGTTTTGCATATTGGCAGCCAATAAGCGTTTGTTCTTCTTGACATAGTGTTGGGTGGTTCGGAGCGATTTGTGGCCCATGAGCTGAGCGGTGATCCGTAATTCCAAGCCGTTATCGTCGGCCACTGCGTTGGCAAAGAAATAACGAGCAGTATGGGTGGTGAGTTTGATCTTAAAGCCCATTTCATCACCAATTTCCTTGAGGCAGCGATTGTATGCAGCATTGGTGGGGATAGGAAGCAGGGTCTTTTTTCGTCTGCATTTCGGGTCGTCTTTATATTTTTCGAGAATTTCCAGTGCTACAGGTAGGAGTGGCAAAGTTTCATCGGAGCCGGTTTTTTGGCGGTCCTTGGAGATCCAGACCTTGCCGTCGACGCCTGTTCTATAATCCTCCTGCGTTGCATTGCTAAGCTCGACGTAAGAATAGCCGGTGAAGCTGGCAAAAACGTAAAGATCGCGGATGCGGTTAAGTTCGTCCCGACTAAACACATGGCCCTTCAGCCGGATCATGTCATCCATGGACAGCCATTCGGCGTCGGTGTCGTTGTAATGGCAGGTAAAGGCAGCCAGCACATTGGACTGCTGCCAGCCGATCGACACAGAGCGGCTAAAGACCTCCT
This sequence comes from Puia dinghuensis, assembly GCF_014642875.1. Classification (GTDB taxonomy): domain Bacteria; phylum Bacteroidota; class Bacteroidia; order Chitinophagales; family Chitinophagaceae; genus Puia; species Puia dinghuensis. The sequence goes on along the minus strand of NZ_BMJC01000009.1, from coordinate 115,422 downwards.
TGAGGAGTTGTACATATTTCATGGCCGAGTTCTCCTTCATCTTGAACTGGGAAATATTGTAGGTGAGTAGTTGTTGAGCAAGCTTAAACTCGACCTGGTGCATGGGTATGTCGTCAACGTTGTATCGGTAGCGTAAAAATTCAACATAACGGTTTTTTCGTCCCCACATCTTTTCAAGGGTACTGGCGGCGCGTTCTCCGCCTAGAACAATCTGCAGGAACTGGATCAACAGTTCATCAATCCCGAGCATAACGGTTTTTTCCCATTCCTTGTCGTCAAAAATGAGATTGGCATTTTTAATGAGAATTTCGGACTCCTCTTTCAACTGCCGCTGCTTTTCCTCTAACAGGGCCTTTTGCGCTGGATAGGGCGTGCGGCCGTTTTTGTGGGCCGTTTCCCATTTATTGCTGAATTGGAGAAAACGCGTGATAAAGTCGTCTACCTGCTGGCTTAAGGCAAAATTTTTTTGTTTTTCCAGCTTTCGTTTGTCTTTCATTAGGGGCGTTTCGTAGGCTTTTAAGACCATTTGTGGTGTGGCGATCTCCGATTTGGCTTGAATGAGGTCAAAATGTCGTTCAAGATCGGTCCGAAGGTTACTAATTTTTTTGTTGAAGGCCTGGTGCTTGGGTTCTTTTGCCGTGACCAGTTTGGCTACATTGTCCCAGTCGCCGGGGCGTAGGGCGATGCCTTTAACGGCGCGGTTTAGGGACGCCCCATCTATTTTCAGCTGATAGTACAGTGGAGCTTTGCCGGTTTTCTTGTCGGTCCTTACCGTGCGGAGGAAAAAGAGAAGGGAAAATTCTTGTTTGACGTACATATGAAAGAAATTTTAAATGTTCAAAAATCCTTTCCATAGTCGTCTGTTCGAGGTGGGCAATCTTATCGGGCACTCCGTTGTCCCAAATTTACAGGACAATGATTGGACAACAATCGGACGCTTTCTGGATCGAGCCCAAAGGAGCTGAAATAGACAATAAATTACGCAGGAAACGCAGTGCTGGCGGGCCTTTCAGCGATTCAAACGAAAAAAGGCGCTGGAGATCAGCACCTTTCTAAAATCACCGTTTTTCGGCTTTCGTGGGTCGTACAGGATTCGAACCGGTGACCCCTACCATGTCAAGGTAGTACTCTAACCAACTGAGCTAACGACCCTAATCGGGGGCACAAATCTAACTCATTTTTAGATTCATCAAAAACTTTTATAACCCCCGCCGCCTCAACTCTTTTCGAATAAGCCCCAGCTCCCGGCCCGTCTGCCCTGAGACCGAACTGTTCTCCTGCGCCCGCCTCATCAGGTAAGGAATGACATCCCTTATCGGCCCAAAAGGAAGATACTTGCTCACCTTGCAGCTGGCCTTCGCCAGATTGAAAGTAATATTATCACTCATCCCATACAACTGCGAAAAATGCACATGCGGATGATCGAGCGGCAATCCCCTCTCCTGCAACAACCTCACCGCAAAAAGATTACTGTATTCATTATGCGAAGCCACGATCGTCGCGATCCGGTCAAGATGCTGGATACAAAATTCCACCGCCGCATTGTAATCCCTGTCCGTCGATTCCTTATCCGGCTGTATCGGCGACGCTACACCCTTCTCAAAGGCCCGCTTCCGCTCTTTTTCCATATAGGCGCCCCGCACCAGTTTCGCACCAAGGATAAAATCCCGCTGCACCGCCGCCTCAAAGGAATCCTTCAAAAAACCCAGCCGGTCGACCCGGTACAACTGAATCGTATTATACACCACCGTCCGCCCCCGGTTGAACTGCTCCATCATCAATATCGTCAGCGTATCCACCGGATCCTGTACCCAGGTCTCTTCAGCATCCACCAGCACCCCTATCCTCCGTTCGTCCGCCGCCCGGCAGATCTGCTGCATCCGCCGGCAAACTGCCTGCCATTCCTCCGTTTCCTCCGGCGTCAGCAGCTCCAGGGCCTGCGCATACCGTTTCATCAGCGGCCCCCCGATACCGGCCATCGCCGCATCCAGCTTTTCCAGCAGGCTGAAACGCGCAAACCCTGTCACCTTGATGCTCATAAAAGGGATATTGGGTTGCGTCGCGGCATACTCTATCACCCGGATGAATTCCCTACATGCATGATCGAACCCCGCTTCGCCATCTTCTCCCCCTTCTACCCCATAGTCGAGAATCACTTCCACCCGGTATTCCCCCAGTTTTCGGGCTACGGAAGCCGTCTCTTCCAACGTCTCTCCACCCACAAACTGCGAAAAGATCGTATCGCGAATAATACTTCTCACCGGAAAACCCGAACGGATCATCCACGGCGTCACCCGCGTCCCGATCTTCACCAGCGTTGAAAAACCCATGCTCCGGAAAAGAAACTCGGCTTTCTTCAGCTCTTTGTTTGTCTTGTATTCAAATGCATTGGCAGTATTTTCAAAAGAAACAGATCTCGGGGAAGTGCTCATGCTGTCAGACGGTAATTTGCCCGCAAATATCGTATTTTCGAAATAAATCCCCTGTTCATGAGAAAACACGCCGCCCTCTGGCTCTCCCTGGGCCTCTTCTTTTCTTGTCATCCCGCCGCTCATTACGATACGATCATCAAAGGCGGAACCATCTATGACGGCAGCGGCAGCAAACCCTTCACCGGCGACATAGCCATCCGGGGCGATACCATCGCAGCCATCGGCGACCTTTCCGGAGAATCGGCCACCAACACCATCGACGCAACAAACAAAGCCGTCAGTCCGGGCTTTATCGATCTCCAAAGCCAGTCCATGGAATCCCTCATCCAGGACGGTCGCTCGCTGGGCGCCATCAAACAAGGGGTTACCCTTGAAATATTCGGTGAAGGCTCCTCCGAAGGTCCCCTCACAGACACCATGAAACGAACAGCACTGCGGCAACAGGGCGATATCAAATTCAACATCGAATGGACCACCCTGAAAGACTATCTCGAATTCCTGCAGAAAAAAGGCGTCTCCACAAACGTCGCCTCCTTTGTCGGTGCGGCAACCATCAGGGAGAATCTGCTCGATGACGCCAATCGTGCCCCCGATAGCGCGGAACAACAAAAAATGAACAGCCTCGTTCGCAAAGCCATGGAAGACGGCGCCCTCGGCATCGGCTCTGCGCTTATTTATGCCCCCGGCGCTTATGCAAAGACGCCCGAACTCATCGAATTATGTAAGGCCGCAGCGCCTTATGGCGGCGTATACATCTCTCACATCCGCAGTGAAGGCAATCGCCTCCTGGAAGGCGCCGACGAGCTCATCCGCATCTCCAAAGAAGCGCATATCCCCGCTATCATCTATCATCTCAAGGCCGCCGGCCGGCCCAACTGGAACAAAATGGACAGCCTCATCGCAAAGATCGACAGCGCCCGCAAGGCAGGACTGGACATCAGCGCCTGTATGTATACTTACACCGCAGGCGCCACCGGTTTCGACGCTGCCATGCCACCGGCTATCCAGGAGGGAGGATTGGATAAATGGATCCAACGCCTCGAAGACCCGGCCATCCGCAAAAAACTCATCCAACAGATGCGCACGCCCACCAAAGATTGGGAGAACCTCTACCTGGGCGCCGGCGCCGATAACATCATCTGCACGGGTTTCAAACAGGACTCCCTCAAATACCTCACAGGCAAAAGACTGAGTGAGATCGCAAGAATGCGCCATACTACGCCTGAAGAGACCATCATCGATCTAGTCATAGCCGATCACTCCCGGGTCGAGGTCATCTACTTCCTGATGAGCGAAGAAAATGTAAGAAAGGAGATCCGGCTACCCTATATGGCTTTCGGGTCCGATGAAGCCAGCATGGCCCCAGAAGGCGTTTTTTTGAAAAGCAGCTGTCACCCCCGCGCCTATGGGAACTTTGCCCGGCTCCTGGGTCACTACGTGCGGGACGAAAAACTGATCCCGCTGGAAGAGGCCGTCCACAAACTCAGTGGTATGCCCGCCGGCTGGCTGCATCTGAAAAAGCGCGGCCTCCTCCGCCCCGGCAACTACGCTGATGTGGTGGTCTTCGATCCCGCCACCGTAAAAGATAACGCCACTTACGAAAACCCACATCAGCTATCCACCGGTGTCACCGACGTATTCGTCAATGGCACCCAGGTACTGAAAGCAGGTGAACATACAGGCGCCAAACCAGGGCGAGCCGTATTCGGAGCAGGGTATAAGACCCCCTGACCCCACCCAAGCCTGCCGCGCTAAAACCTAACCCCCGCATCCCCGACACCCACCCAAACCCATCATAACCCGCAAGCCCCTATCTTTGCGGCCATCCATTTGGAAATTAACTATGACCATCCTCCACACCGACATCTACAGGCTGTCCATCCCGATGCATCCCTTCACCATCGCCACCGGTACGATGCATTACGCCCAGAATATCCTCATCCGCATCCACACGGATGCCGGCTACTACGGCGTCGGCGAATGCTCCGCCTTTCCCATGATCGTCGGGGAGACCCAGGCCACCTGCTTCGAAATGGCGAAAGACTTTGCCGCTCTCTGGAAAGGCAAGGATGCCCTCACGATAGAAACCCGAATGCAACAGCTGCACGACTTCACCGCCTTCAACGCAACCATCAAAAGCGCCTTCGACATCGCCCTGCACGATCTCGCCGCAAGAGCCGCCGGCCAGCCACTCTACAAATATCTCGGCGGTAAGAAAAGATCCATCGAAACCGACCTCACCATCGGCATCGACACCCCGGAGAAAATGGCCGCAAAAGCCGCCGGATTCAAGGCGGACGGAGTCCGGATGATCAAGATCAAGCTCGGCAAGAATGGCCCCGAAGACGTCGAACGCGTCAAAAGCATCCGCGACGCCGTCGGCGAAGACATCGTCCTGCGCGTCGACGCCAACCAGGGCTGGGATTTCGACACCGCCTGCAACACCCTGCAACAGATCGGTCCGTACAACGTCCAGTTCTGCGAGCAACCCATGCGCCGTTGGGACGATCACCGGCTACCCCAACTGCGTCGCCATTCACCGGTAAAGATCATGGCCGATGAAAGCGTCTTCGACCATCACGACGCCCGGCGCCTCATCACCGCGGAAGCCTGCGACTATGTAAATATCAAATTCGCAAAATCGGGCGGCATCCTGGAAGCGACAAAGATCGACGGACTTTGCGCACAACACAACATCCCCTGTATGATGGGCGGCATGCTGGAAAGCCGCGTGGCCCTCACCGCCTTTGCTCATTTTGCACTGGCTCATGACAACATCATCTTCCACGACATGGACACCTGTCTGCTGGGGCATAAAATGGACCCCGTCACCGGCGGAGTACGTTACAACGGCTATTTCCTCGAGATCCCGGACACCCCCGGCCTCGGCGCCGACGTGGACGAGGCCTTCCTGCAACAGTGTGAAAAGACCACCATCTAATCCTATATTTGCAGAATGAGTACACAAAGTAAAGCGAAGACATCCAAAGAATCACTCATCATCATGACGGAACTGGTATTGCCAAACGATACCAATGTATTCGGCAACCTGATGGGTGGCCGCCTCATGTACTGGATGGACATCGCCGCCGCCCTGGCAGCAGGTAAACACTGCAACGCACCTGTCGTCACCGCCTCCGTCGACAACATCTCCTTTGAAAACCCTATCAAACTGGGCAATGTAGTACACATAGAAGCAAAGGTTAGCCGGGCATTCAACACCTCCATGGAAGTCCACATGAGGGTATGGGGCGAAGACCTCACCCAACAATATAAATACAAAAGCAACGAAGCCTATTACACCTTCGTGGCCCTCGATCCTAATCGCAGACCCCGCGTCGTTCCCGAGCTCATTACCGAGACAGAAGAGGAAAAAAGATTATATGACGGCGCCTTACGGCGCCGCCAACTACGCCTCATCCTCGGCGGAAAAATGAAACCCGAAGAAGCCGGCGAACTAAAAGCCTTCTTCATAAAAGGCTGATCAAATTTATTTCTCAATAAGTTCCATTTGTCCTATATTTAGTAAGCGTCCATTATACACGATGGCCCGCATCCGCTGCCCCTACCAACACTCCAAAGCTTGTCCATATGAATCTCCAAAAGCACCTCACTATCTGCTATTTGGCTGTATTGACCTTATCCGCATCTCCGCTCCTCGCCCAGGACGGCCCAAACGCCGGCAATGAAAAGGACCCGGACAGCCGTCTCTACAACGGAAATGAATATATCCGCAACGGCACCAACGCAAAAGGCTCCCCTTTCTTCCTCGCAGATAGCCTCCAACCCGGCGCACTGGTCTATGACGGTATCGGCTACCGCGACATCGCCATGGAATACGATCTTGTACTCGATCAGCTCGTCATCCGCCACTACACCGGCAAGGCGCTCATCAGCCTCATCAAGGAAAAGGTCAGCCGCTTTTCCATCGACGCTCACAGCTTCCGCTATATCCCTGCAGCGCTATCCCCGTCGCTCAAATCAGGATTCTACGAAGAACTCTATGCCGCGGACTCCATCACCCTGCTTGCCCGACGAGAAAAAAAGCTCTTTTTCCCCAACAACCGGGAAGACATAGCAAGATATCAACAGTACAATACTTACTTTCTCAAAATGGGTGATCGGTATTTCGAAGTAAACAGCGAATCCGCCCTGCTCACGGCACTACAAAACAAAAAGAGCGCCTTGAAAAAATACCTCCGAACCAATGGGCTGCACTTCAAAAAAGACCCGGAAAAAGCGCTCATCGCAACAACCTCCTATTACCTGAAACTGACCAACTAACATGCATCACCGCATTTTTTATACCTTATTCTGTTCCCTACTCCTTTTCACCGGCATCCGAACGCTCGGGCAGCAACAGAAAAGGGTCACCGGAAACTTCGAAGGCTATACCTTCCCCCGGCTTGCCGGCCGGTTGGAATCCCTGACGGGCTATCATTTCTATTACGATCCTAAGGACGTCGATAGCCTGTCCATCGATATCACCGCCAACAACGCGACCATTTCCCAGATGCTGGATCATATCTTCCAGAATACCGACTTTCATTACGCCATCGACTCCACTGGCCACATATTCATCACCCGGCGCGTCGCCATCCTTACAACCCTTCCCTTGCAGCTGGGCGGCGCCACCCGGCTGCCGGATACGATAAAGAACGTCCTGCCCGACGAGCAGGACCAGCCCGATCGCTCCAGACTAAAAAAACTCCTTGTCGAAAACCAGCTGCTCGACATCGGCAATAAGGCCAGCAGGTCAGGCGCCAAAGCCACTATCGCCGGTTATGTCAGAAATGACAAGACGGGCGAACCCATCGTAGGCGCCAACCTCTATGCCGATACGGCAACACTCGCCGTTTCGACCGATCAATTTGGTTACTATTCCCTCACCCTCCCAAAAGGCCGCCATGTCATCCGGATCAGTTATGCCGGAATGAAAGATACCCGGCGCCAGATCGTGCTCTATTCCGACGGAAAACTGGACGTCGACATGCAGGACGCCGTCACCACCCTGAAAACAGTCATCGTTTCCGCTGCGAAAACCTCGAATACCCAAAGCCTCCAAACAGGCGTAAACAGGCTCAACGTCCGCCAGATAAAACAGGTACCGGTCGTCTTTGGCGAGACCGACGTCATAAAAGTCGTTCTCACCCTGCCAGGCGTCTCTTCGGTGGGCGAAGCCAGCAACGGCCTCAACGTCCGGGGTGGGTCGACCGACCAGAACCTCATCCTTTTCGATGACGCTACCATTTATAACCCCTCGCACCTGTTCGGCTTCTTCTCCGCTTTCAACCCGGACGTCGTCAAGGGCATCCAGCTCTACAAAAGCGCCATCCCGGCGAAATACGGCGGCCGTCTCTCCTCGGTGCTCGATGTATCCATGCTGGACGGCAATAGCAAAAAATGGTCCGGCGTGGCGGGTATCGGCCCCGTGACCAGCAAGTTCATGCTCGAAGCGCCATTGCAGAAGAACAAAACATCGGTAGTGGCCGCCGCCAGAACCACCTATTCCAACTGGCTGCTCAATGAAATACCCAACAGCGCCTACAGCAACAGCAAAGCCAATTTCTACGATGTCAATCTTCGCATCACGCATGTCATCGACGCAAAGAATAGTCTCTATGTAATGGGCTACCTCAGCTCCGACTGGTTCAATCTGGACAACGATACCACCTATCGCTACATGAATAAGAACGTAAATGTGAAATGGAAGCACATCTTTAATAATAAATCCAATGCCCTCTTCTCCGCCGGCTACGATCGCTATCAATACAGCGTAACCGATCCGCACGACTCGGTCAATGCCTTCAAAATGGGATTCGATATCAACCAATCCTGGTTCCGGGCAGAATTCAACTATGTCCCCAATAATAAGCACACCATCAGTTATGGCGCCACCGCCATCTATTATACCCTGCATCCCGGCTACTATTCACCCGATGGCTCAGAATCGAAGGTAGTCAACACTGTCGTCGCAGCCGAACAGGGGCTGGAGAGCGCCCTCTACCTGGATGATCAATATACCATCAGCTCAAAATTCTCTATCGACGGCGGTCTCCGGTATTCGATGTTCAATTACCTTGGTCCCCACGCTATTTACAATTACGTCCCCGGGCTGCCAAGGCAAATAAGTACCATCACCGACACAACCGTTTACAACAAAGGAAAGATCATAAAGACTTATGGCGCTCCGGAGATCCGCCTGTCCGGGCGCTATACCCTGTCGGAAAGTTCATCCTTCAAATTCAGCTTCAATACCCTTCAGCAATATATCCACATGCTGTCCAATACCGTCGCGATATCCCCGACAGACATCTGGAAATTAAGCGATCCGCATATAAAACCGCAGCAGGGCGAACAGGTGTCCCTGGGCTTTTATCAGAATTTCAAAGCCAATACCATCGAGACATCTGTGGAGGTCTACTATCGGTGGATAAGCAACTATCTCGACTATAAAAGCGGAGCCCAGCTGACCCTCAACCCACACATCGAGACCGACATCCTGACGACAAAAGGAAAGGCCTATGGCGTGGAATTCCTGCTCAAAAAAGCGGCCGGGCGACTCAATGGCTGGCTTAGCTACACCTGGTCAAGAACCTTCCTGAAACAGGACGACCCTCTCGCCGGGCAACTGATCAACAATGGAAAGTATTATCCCGCAAGCTTTGACAAACCACATAACATCAATTTCATCGGCAATTTCCGCTTTACCCACCGGTACAGCGTTTCTACAAACATCACCTACAGCACCGGCCGGCCTATAACCCTGCCCCTGGCCGTTTTTACCCTGGGCGGATCACCCGGTCTCTATTATTCTCAACGCAACCAGTACCGGATACCCGATTATTTCCGAACGGATGTCTCCGTCATCATCGATGGCAACCACAGAGTGAATCAGCCGACCCATAACTTCTGGACCTTCGGCGTGTATAACCTCACCGCGCGAAAAAACCCCTACTCGGTTTATTTTGTCCAGGAGAACGGCCAGGTAAAGGGCTATCAGCTTTCCATATTCGGCACGGCCATCCCATTCGTCACCTATACGATAAAATTTTGATCCATGCGCCCACGACTCACCCATATATCCCTTTGCCTGCTGGCGCTGCTCATCGACGCCATCCGCTGCAGACAAGCCTATGCCCCGCCGGCCGTGAAAGCCGTGAACAGCTATCTGGTGGTAGACGGTTTTATCAACACCGGGGCCAACACCATCACCACCTTTAAGCTGAATAGAACAAACGGACTCAACGACTCCACCCTCTCGGGCATCCCCGAACGCAATGCCCGGATATTCATCGTCAGCTCCAACGGCGCCACATATCCGCTCACCGATCTCACCGGCGCCGGCACGTATACCAGCGCCGCGCTCAACCTGGATATCACCCAACAATATAGCCTTAAGATCACCACCGCGGACAACCGGAAATATGCCACAGATGCGGTCCCCTGCAAACAAACACCGCCCATCGATAGCCTGTACTGGCGTCAACCCGGCGATCTCACCATCTATGTAAACACGCATGACCCCTCAGGCAACACCCGCTACTACCGGTATGACTATATTGAAACCTGGGAGCACGATGCCGCACTGTCTACCTCCTGGACTGTCGTCAATGGCAGGGTCATCGATACTGACACCAACTATCATTATCGCTGCTGGACCACCGCCCCCTCAACCAACGTCCTGCTTGCCAGTTCCACTGCGCTTGCCAGTGATACCATCGTCGGATCTCCCCTGGCAACTTTTTCCAACGGCGACACAAAACTGTACATCGGGTATAGCATCCTGGTCCGCCAATATGCCCAGACGGAAGAGGCGCATAACTATTGGCTCCTTATCCAAAAAACCACCCAGAATACGGGGACGCTTTTCGATCTGCAACCGAGCCAGCTCATCGGCAATATCCATTGCCTTACCGACCCCTCCGAACCCGTCATTGGGTTCCTTAGCGCCTGCTCTCTGCAACAACGGCGGCTATTCATTTCCAACGCCAGCCTGCAGAATTGGATACGCTTTCCGCTTCCCTACTCATGCCCTGGCACTACCAGAAACCTGCCAGTCAATCCTGCTGATCCTTTTTCATACAATTACCCTGATACAACGTATGCCCCATGGTACTTTGTCAGCGCCGGGCCCCTGGTCCTCGCCCCCCGCAAATGCCTGGATTGCACGGTTTCGGGCGGCACAAGCATAAAACCCTCATTCTGGTGAAAAAACAAATAGTAATCACAGCTATATCCCTCCTTTTCTGCACCGCCTTGCTGGCGCAACCGGAAAAGGATAGCCTGCAAGCTTCCTTCATTCGCTACCAGTCACAAGCTCCCCGGGAAAAGCTGTTCGTGCACGTGGACAAAACCTTCTACCTGGCCGGAGAGACCCTATGGTTTAAAATTTATGCCGTCGACGCGTCCTCCGATATTCCCGATTCCCTTTCCGCCGTGAGCTATGTCGAACTCATCGATCGCGATCAGAAAGCCGTCCTCCAGGAGAAAGTGCAGCTGCGCAACGGCAAAGGCGATGGCTATTTCCGCATCGCCCCATCCATCCGATCGGGTCATTATATCTTTCGCGCCTATACCAATTGGATGAAGAATTTCAGCCCCGACGGTTATTACCAGCAAAACGTCACGATCCTCAACACCCTCAGCGAAAACACAGTCAGCGAGCCCCCCATTCCTGATTCCCCCCACCACGTAGCCGGCAATATCCAATTCTTCCCCGAAGGCGGCAACCTCGTCAACGGCCTCACCTCTATCGTCGCCTTCAAAGCGGTCAACCCCACCGGCAAGGGCATCCCCTGCCACGGCGTCGTCGTCAACCAGCACCAGGATACAGTAGCCAGCTTTCACTCCAACCGCTTCGGTATGGGAACATTCCCGCTTACCCCCGTCAAAGGCAATACCTACTATGCGCACGTAGAGACTCCCTCTTCGACCCTCACCGAAAAACTCCCAACCGCATACGACCAGGGCTATGTAATGCATCTCGATCAACCGATAGGTAACAACCTTGACATCACCGTCACCACTTCATCCGTCCCATCTGCCCCCGCCAACTCAGTCGCATATCTCTTCGTACACACCCGCGGCCGTGTGAAGTTCATCCGGGTAAATCAGCTAAAAAATAATGCAACCAGCTTCCAGGTCAACATCGACAGCCTCGACGACGGGATATCCCATTTTACCATTCTAAACAGCGAAAGACTACCGGTCTGCGAACGGCTCTGGTGTAAACCGCCCAGACAGCAGGTACACATCGCCGTGAACATCACTGGCCGCGATACAGGCAACATCCTCCCCGCCACCCCATCCTTCACCTATGGCCCGCGCGAAAAGCTAACCGTCCACCTGACCACGACAGACCCCTCCGGCCATCCCGTACCCGCCAACCTTTCCCTATCCGTATTCCTCCACGACTCCCTCCAACCCATCCCTGGCGAGAATATCCTCAACTATTTGCTGCTAACCTCCGATCTCAAAGGCAAGATCGATTCCCCCGACTACTATTTTGCCAGTGTGAACCCCGCAACGACAGAAGCCCTGGACGATCTAATGCTCACCCAGGGATGGACACGTTTCCGCTGGGAAGACATCCTGCAGAATAAAAAACCATATTTTGAATTCCGCCCGGAGACAAATGCCCTGGTCATCTCCGCAAAGATGATGGATAAACACACCAATCTACCCCCTCCTCCGGCCATCGGCTACCTCTCCATCCCGGGCAAACCCTTCATCTTCTCCTCCGCCCTAAGCAACCCCGATGGAACCCTGTATTTTAATGTCGGCAATTTCTATGGCAACAAGGAGATCATTGCACAAACCAACAGTCTCACTGATAGCAACTATCGCATCGATATTGCCAACCCCTTCTCCGACCGTCCCTCCTGGCAACCACCGGCCGATTCCCTCTTCCCTTCAAGGGCCCGCAGCCAGCTGCTCGATCGCAGCATCAGCGTGCAGGTGGAAAATGCCTACCGGGCAGCGGAAAAGCACCATCTTCTTCCACTTCCCCCCGGCGACACCACGGGTTTTTATGGTCATGCCGACCTCAGCTATAGCCTCGATGACTACACGCGCTTTGTGACGATGGACGAAGTCATTCGGGAATTTGTAAACGATGTACGCGTACGAAGAAATTCCGGCCGCGCTTATTTCCGGGTCATGAACAGCTTATTCAACATCTTTTTTGATGATGATCCGCTCCTGCTCATCGATGGCTTTCCCGTATTCGACGGCGACAAGATGATTGGAGTCAACCCACTGAAGATCGAAAAAATAGATGTCGTGCCACATCGGTATTTTTTCGGTCCTTCTATCAGCGATGGAATTGTGAGTTTTTTGTCTTACGACGGCGATCTGGGCGGCTACCACCTGGATCCTTCTGCCCTGGTCATCCAGTATAATGGACTCCAGCAACACCAGGAGTTCTACTCCCCCGTCTATGAGCCCGGAGTCCGGAGCACCATACCCGATCTCCGCAACCAGCTCCTGTGGTCCCCGGAAATTGAGACGGACAGTGCCGGCAAAAAACAGCTCCTGCTTTACACATCCGATCTCAAAGGTAAATTTGCGCTTGTAGTACAAGGTATGACCCCGGAAGGCCTGGTTGGTTATTCGATCAGCACGATTTCCGTAGGACACCCCTAATACGCCGACGCAGGCGGGATTTCCTCCGCGCTCGCAAAAGCCTCCCTCGCCAACGCCCGGTATTCCGCTGCGCCCTTTGAACCCCGCGCCTCCAGGCATTGCGCCAGCCCCAGCAAAGCCCAACCATTCCCCGGATTGGCTGTCAGATCATCCCGGTACAACCGTTCAGCCTCGTCCGGTCGATGCAATTTCAGCAGCCACTCCCCGGCAAAATGTCGCGCCGGCAAAGGCCAGTCCTTTGGCTCACCATACGTCATCCCATCTTCGAGCCGCATCGCCCTGTCAAAAGCCGTCATCGCCGCGGAAGGCTTCTTATCAGCAAAAAACAACTCCCCTTCCAGCATAGCCTCCGCAATAGAAGCCCCTGTAATGGCATCATTCCTGGGCGGGAAATGCACCGTCAACACCGGGTCCTTCAAAGCAACGCGCAGACTATCCAGGCAACGCCTGGCCGATGTCTTGTCGCCCAATCGCACAAACGCCATCCCCCTGGCAAAATCGCTCAACAGACTGGCATAGACCCAGTGGCTGTCGGGCACCGGCCGGGAAAGTATCGCCTGCCATTTCCCCATTCTCACCTCGGCGAAGACCGGCATCATATAAAGGTATTGCAGATCGCTCCTGGGCACGGTCACCCCATCAGAAAATACCGGCATCTGACGGCATTTCTCCGCCGCCTGCATCGCCTTGGCATACATCGCACCATTCATTGCGCAAAAAGCCTCCACCGCATGGTAGTGGATGACATAACTTCCCAGGTGCAGCGAACTCGCAAGCGAATCATATTGCTGCTGTGCCGCAAGCGCCAGTTCATTTATGGCCACCCCGCGCGCATAAAGCCCCGTCCGCTGATACGAATGACTCGCCATATGCACCATATGCGCAACACCGGGCATGAGGTCCTTCAACTTCTCGGCGCTCGCAAGCGTAACCTCCGGGTGCAGGGAAGCCTCCAATAAATGAATATGATAATGCAGCGCGGCGGGGTGATACGCATCGGCGGCAAGGATCTCCTCGCAATACTTCACCAGTTCGGGCGTCCAGGGCTTTGGCGACCCTTTACTATCCCACATATCCCACGCATGTTCGGTCATCACCCCGTCGATATATAGTGCTTTAATGTCTTTGTCGCCGGGATACTTCCCGATCAGTGCTGCCATGCGCGCCGAGTAGGCCGCGTTCAACGCTGTGCGGCGGCTGTCCGTCACATCGGCAGAATACCGGTGGTCCATCGCCGCTGCCAGATCTTTCTCCTTCACCGGCGCCTTGTCCGCCAGCAGGTCCATCCTCGCAAGCACCGGCAACACGGCCGGAGGCTGCTTATATTGATAGACACTGTTGTAATAAGGCCCCATCGCCAATGCCTGGCCCCAATAGGTCATGGCGCAATTGCTGTCTTTCAGCGAAGCCTCTTTAAAGGAGGCAAGCGATTCCTTCAGATGGTAACTGTAATAAAGACTCAGCCCCTGGTCAAAATAATACTGCGCGCTGTCATTGGTAGTGGAAATGGGATAATGATAATGGCCCCAGCCCGGAAACACCGGCGCATACCGGCCATCCCCATCAGGAAGAAGCTCCCCCGGTGCCTGGGAAGGCGAACAATCGATAACTGCCTCGCTCTCTCGCAACAACCGCGTCCCACCCGGGAATAATAGTAGCAATATGAAAGCGACTCGCCACATAATTTCAAATATACTGACCCCGGACTCCATACCCGGCGGGCCACGCGATCATGCCGGCTCTTTCACCCAATGATGCGTCCCCTCCGTCATATATTTCTTACTCTGCTCTATCGCATCCATCACCTGATCCAATATCTTCTCCACCGGAGCATCATAATCGATCACCATCGGCTCCTTAAATCTAACAGAAAGCTCCGTTCCCTTCTTCTTAAACTTCAACCCCTTCTTATCAAAAGCCCGCCAAAACCCGTTGATCACCACCGGTACAACGATCGGCCTGGTTTGTTTGATGATATGCGCCGTGCCTTTCCGTCCCGGGGCAAACGCCTTGGTAGTTCCCTGGGGGAAGGTGATCACCCAGCTCTTCTCCAGGGCCCGGAAGATCTTCCGCGTATCCGACGGGTCCAGTCCCCGTCTCACATCGGTGCTCCCATTATTCCACGTCCGCTTCACCGTAAGCGCCCCGCCCAAGGTAAACAACCGGCTCACCCAGGTAGCGCGCATCGTCTCTTCCGCCGCAACGTAATAAACATTCGTGAACGGATTTAACAAATAATAAGGCAAGCCAAGCCGGTCTTTCTTTCCCCATTTCACAGCACAGAAAATATGCAGGAAAGTGATCACATCGGCAAAATACGTCTGGTGGTTACTGACAAACAGCACATTCCCCCTCGGCAGTTTACGCAAATGCTCCGTGCCGCTGATCTTTAAGCGGTTCACCATCGTCAGCCCCGGATAGGAGATCAATCCCACGGCGGCATACACCAGCTTCCGCACCAGTTTGAAATTCTTTAATCGTTCGGTCAATCGCATTATACCTCTAAATTACGGAATACTGCACACATCTGCTAACTTTGCCCCCCTATGCCACTCAACACCGTTATCTTCGACATGGATGGTCTGCTCATCGACTCCGAACCCTGCTGGCAGGAAGCCGGTATGGAAACGCTGCTGCAATTTCAAGTCACGCTCACACCGGTTCAATATCACCACACCACCGGGCTTCGCACGCGTGAATGGCTCGACTACTGGTTCTCGCATTTCGGCATCGGCAAGGAAAGGATACCGGCGGCCGAAGCAGCATTACATCAGCATGTCATCGAAAGGATAAAAGCCAATGCCGCACCCCTGCCCGGCGTGAGGCAGATCATCGATTTCTTCAAAAGCCACGGGTTTCATATTGGATTGGCAACCTCTTCTCCCCTTGCACTCGTCAACGTCGTCGTGGAGAAACTAGGCATCGCATCCGAATTTGAAGCCGTCGCCTCTGCCGAACACCTGCCCTATGGCAAACCTCATCCCCAAGTGTATATGGACTGTGCCGAAGCCCTCGCCGTGAGTCCCCTGAATTGCCTGGCCTTCGAAGATTCATTCAACGGCCTCATCGCCGCCAAGGCAGCCCGCATGAAATGTGTCGTCGTGCCCGTCCACGATCAGGCCCACCTCCCCAAATGGGGCGCCGCCGATCTGAAGCTGGGCTCACTGCTCGACTTCACCGACCAGCATCTTCAGTCCCTCGCATAAAAAAACCCGGTCGCCAGACCGGGTTTATATTTTGCGTAATACGCGTCTTATTTCTTCTCTTCACCACCAGCATGCTGATCCTTCTCTTCCTGCTTCAGCTTCTCCTTGATAGAAGCTAAGGCGCCGAGATCACCAAGCGTCGGCTTTTCAACCTTTTGCTGGATATTCTTTACAGCCTTACGCGTCTTGTCAGCATCAACCCTTGCTTCCTTCTTGGCAGCTTCCTTCTCTTCATGCTTCGACTGTTCCCAGATACGGGTATGAGACAACACGATCCGCTTTTCATTGCGATCGAACTCGATCACCATGAACGGAGCCGTCTCATCCGCCTGCACCTGCTTGCCGTCTTCCTTGTTGAGGTGACGGTTGGGAGCAAAGCCTTCCAGTCCATAAGGCAGCTGCACGATGGCGCCCTTCTCATCCTTGCGGATAACGAGGCCTTCGTGAACGGAGCCAACGGAGAAGGTTTCCTCCAGCGCATTCCAGGGATCTTCTTCCAGCTGTTTGTGGCCAAGCTGCAGCTTGCGGTTATCCTTGTCGATACCCAGTATCATAACATCTATGTGCTGACCAACCTTAGTGTATTCCGACGGATGGTTGAATCGTTTCAGCCAGCTCAGATCACTAATGTGGATCATTCCACCAATGCCAGGAGCCAGCTCGACAAACACCCCGTAAGGCGTAATGTTCTTCACCAGCCCGTTATGCTTGCTGCCAACAGGGAATTTGACTTCGATCGTATTCCAGGGGTCCTCGCTCAGCTGCTTGATGGACAAGCTCATCTTGCGTGCATCCTTGTCAAGCGTAACAACCTTCGCCTGGTGCTCGTCGCCCAGTTTGAAGAATTCTTTTGCATTTATCGGAGTGTTCGCCCAGGTGATCTCGCTCACGTGTACCAGACCCTCTACGCCCGGCATGATCTCCAGAAATGCACCGTAGTCTTCGATATTGACCACCTTACCCTTAACGATCTCACCTTCCTTGATCGTCTCAGGCAGCACATCCCAGGGATGCGGAGTCAGCTGTTTCAGACCAAGGCTTATACGTTTCTTGCCATCGTCGAAATCCAACACCACCACCTGCAGTTTCTGGTCCAGCTTCAGCACCTCGCTCGGATGGCTGATACGTCCCCAGGAAATATCGGTGATATACAGCAGACCGTCCAGGCCACCCAGGTCCATAAAGGCGCCAAAGTCGGTGATATTCTTGATCGTACCTTCCAACACCTGGCCTTTCTCCAGCTTGCTGATGATCTCGGCGCGTTGTGCTTCGATATCGCTCTCGATAAGGGCCTTGTGGGATACAACGGCGTTCTTGATGGCTTCGTTTATCTTCACCACCTTGAACTCCATCGTCTTACCTACGAACTGATCATAGTCGGTAACAGGCTTCACGTCGATCTGGCTGCCGGGTAAGAAGGTCTCCATCCCGAACACGTCGACGATCAGGCCGCCCTTGGTCTTGCTGGTAACGGTACCCGTGACCACTTCGCCGGTCTTGTGTACTTCCACGATCTTCTCCCACGCACGCGTGATCCGCGCTTGTTTCCGGCTCAGGTGCAGGTGACCTTCGCGGTCTTCCTTTTCCACAACCATCACTTCTACTTCGTCACCCGTCCGGAGATTCTGCAGGTCACGGAATTCGTTCAGCGAAACAAGACCATCGCTCTTAAAACCAATGTTCACCACAACGTCCGTCTTGGTCAAGCCCACTACAAGGCCTTTTACCAGTTCGCCGTCGGTGATGGCTATGAATGTTCCCTCATACACCATGTCATACTTTTCCTTTTCTTCTTTGGTGTAAACGGCTACATTCCGTTTGTCAATGCTCCAGTCAAAATCATCATGTGCAGTCTGCACAGGCACAGGTGCTTTTGTTGTCGCTGTAGACTCCGTAGCAGCAGTTGCCACTTCCGCAGTCTCCTGTGATTCAGCGTTTGAGTTAACAATATTGTTTTCAGACATAATAAAACCCCGGGTTTTTGATCGGGGCTGCAAAGATACGAAAAATCTACTCGTCAACCTACCTTTTGACCATCCGGCCCAATCACCCCCGTCCACGCATTCGCCAGCTTCTTCTGCAAGGTCCAATGATGCCCAAACGGGTCCTCAAACGATCCCTGCCGGTACCCATACTCATAATCCTTCATCGCGCTGAGAAGCCGGGCGCCCGCCGCTAAAGCCTTGTCCATCAACGAGTCCGGATCGTCCAGAAACACCCCCACATCCACCGTCGTTCCCGCCACCGTCTCCGGCGCCCGCTCCTTCCCCGGCCCCGGCATCTCCTGGTGCAGATGAAACACCATCCCCTGAAACGTAAGCTCGGCCACATGGATCGACCCATCCTCATTCTTGACGATCAGCACCTCCTCGGCGCCAAACGCCTTCTTATAAAACTCCACCGCCGGCGCAAGCACCTTTATCGCCAACACCGGGGCAAAAGCCGCATTCGTTCCCATATCGTAAAATTTTTATTGTCCCCGCAAGCCGCACCTATTCTCCGCCCCCGCAAGCCGCGCCCAATCTCCACCTCCGGCCGTCCCCGCAAGCCGCACCTATTCTCCGCCCCCGGCCGCCCCCGCCACGGATGCCGCCACCACCCACCCACTCGTCCAGGCATGCTGAAAGTTGAATCCCCCCGTAATCCCATCCACATCCAATATCTCCCCCGCAAAATAAAGCCCTGGCACCTTCCGGCTCTGGCAACTCCCCGGATCCACCTCCGCCAGCCGCACGCCTCCCGCCGTCACAAACTCCTCTTTAAAGGTCGTCTTCCCATTCACCATAAAGGTACCGGCACAAAGCAGACCGGCCAAGCGATTTTGGTCCCGAACGGGCAGATCGGCCCACCGGAGGTCCTTATCGACCCCCGAAATGCCAAGCCAGTGATCCCACAGTCGCCGCGGAAGCCCCAGGGGGCTGGCCGAACCGAGCTTTTTGGATGCCCATTCATACCGTAGCTCCTGCAGCCGGTCCCTCAGCTCCTGCTCGCTGAATTCCGGCAGGAAATTGACCACTATCGTAAACTGATACCCAAGGCCAGCCAGTTCCCTCGCCCCCCACGCCGACAGTCGAAGTACTGCCGGACCGCTCAAGCCCCAGTGCGTGATCAGCACCGGCCCCTTCTCCATCAGCTTCGAACCCGCTATCTTCACCTGAACCTCCGGCACTGACACCCCCATCAAACCCACTATCGGGTCCCCCGGCATATTAAAGGTAAAAAGTGACGGCACCGGCTCCTCAACAGAATGCCCCAGCTCCCTGATCCAGTCGAACATCCCCGGTTTCGGATACCCGCCACAGGCAATACACACAAAGTCTGCAGCCAACATCCGCCCATCCGCCATCTCCACGCTAAATCCGGCTCCGCTCACGGCAAGTCCCTGCCCACCGGCCGCCCCAACGCCGGCCGGCGCCACCCGCTTCACCTCCGCATGCATCCGCACGTCCACCCCAAACGTATTCACCTCCCGCATCAGGCAATCGATAATGGTCTGTGATAAATCCGTCACCGGGAACATCCGCCCATCCTCCTCCGCCTTCAGCTCCACCCCTCGCTGCCGAAACCACTCGATTGTATCCGTCGTAAACCACCGGTGAAACGCCTTCCGGACATAGTGTCGCCCCCGCGGATACCTTCCCGCCATCTCATCTATGTCAAAACACGCATGCGTCACATTACACCGCCCACCCCCGCTCACCTTCACCTTGCTCAACAGCTTCCCCGTCTTCTCGAGCACCGTGACCCGCAGCCCGGGCGCCATCCGCGCCGCATTCACGGCACAAAAGATCCCCGCAGCCCCGCCACCAATAACAATAAGGTGTTTTTTCTTACCTCCTGTCTCCATTATTGAAATTTACATTCATTCATGTCGAATTTTTGACGCTTTTTCAACATGAAGTTAATTATATACTATTTCATTCGACATAACCCAAACTTCACGTCGAAAAATCCCTGAAAATTCACCATACTTGATCAATACCATTATCCTACAGGAAAGTAAAAATAGTTCAGCGGTCGAGAATTCGGCCCTAAGCAATGCAGAAATACTTCGTCCTCAGAAAATAGGACGAACAACTTATTTTATTAATTATCAGTTAATGCAAATCCTGGCCAGTTAACCCGGCCCATCAGGACGGCAGCGCTGCCGCCTGTATCGTATGTAAATGCGGATTCTGAAATTCCGCCGCCTCTATAATACTATAATCCGAAAGAATATCCGCCTTCCCCTTCCTCACCGCCACATCATGCTCAAAATGCACCGAAGGCTGATGATCCACCGTCCGCACCGTCCAACCATCACTCTCCGTATAAACCTCCCGTTTTCCGAGATTGATCATCGGCTCGATAGCCAGCACCAGTCCCTCTTTTAATTTGGCCCCGGTGCCCCGGCGACCATAATTCGGAATCTGCGGGTCCTCATGCAGATGCTTCCCAAGCCCATGTCCCACCAGTTCCCTTACAACGCCATATCCATACTTCTTTGCCGTATGCTCCTCGATAGCATAAGAGATATCCCCAACCCGGCCCCCGGCAACCGCCTTCTCGATACCCTTATAAAGGGACTCCTTTGTCACCCTGATCAGTTGCATCACTTCCGGTCCCGGGTCCCCTATCGCAAAGGTATAAGCATGATCGCCATGATACCCCTTCTTAATAACCCCGATATCAACCGAAATGATATCCCCTTCCCGTAAAGCCTGCCCATTGGGAAACCCATGTACCACCACGTCATTCACCGAGATACAGGAAGCAAAGGGATACCCCCGGTAGTTGAGAAAGGAAGGTACGGCGCCATGATCCCGGATAAAGGTCCCGACCAGTTTGTCGAGTTCAAGCGTCGTCGTACCCGGCCGGAGAATCTTGGCCACCTCTGTCAGTGTCTTACTAACCAGCAAGGCGCTGTCGCGCATTAATTCAATTTCTGCTGCTGTTTTATAATGGATCATATCTAATGTCTGACCTTCCGTCGAGCCGCTTCCAGCGGCTCCTGATTGAAAAAGACCTGCCAGGAGGTCTAATTCCTAACAGGTCAGTATATTAAAAAGTTTAATCGCTCCTAAATCACTGCATTCGAAACAGACGACGAACGTCCCTGTATCCTTCCACTCTTCATCAACCCGTCATACTGCCTCATCAACAGCTGAGTCTCTATCTGCTGAAGCGAATCGAGGATAACCCCTACCATGATCAACAGGGAAGTACCGCCAAAGAAGGAAGCAAAACCCTGGGTGATCCCAAGCCGCTGGGCAAAGCCCGGCAGGATACCCACAATAGCCAGCAGGAATGCGCCCGGCAGAGTTATCTTATCCATCACCGAGCCGATATAGTCTGCCGTAGGCTGGCCCGGCTTTACACCGGGGATGAACCCGTTGTTCCGCTTCAGGTCGTCGGCAATCTGCTTGGGGTTGAAAATAAGGGCCGTATACAGGAAGGTAAAGCCGACCACGATCACCGCATAGACGATCATGTGAATAAAATTCCGCGGGTCCGAGGCCACCTGGGCAATACCCTTCGTCGTTTCAAAACTGGCAAAGATGGTCGGCAGGAACATAATAGCCTGCGCAAAGATGATCGGCATTACACCCGCAGCATTCACCTTCAACGGCAGGAACTGACGCGCACCACCAAATTGCCGGTTACCGACGATCTGCTTGGCATAGTTGACAGGAACCTTGCGTACACCCTGGATCAGGACGATCAGACCCATGATGATAGCAACCAGCACAGCGATCTCGATCACAAAGACCAGGATACCGCCGGTGCCCGTGGCAATCTTGGCATTCCACTCCTGCATAAAGCTGCGGGGCAGCCTGGCCAGGATACCGATCATGATGATCAGCGAGGTACCGTTGCCAAGACCTTTATCGGTGATCTTCTCACCCAGCCACATCACGAAGAGCGTACCCGCCGTCAGTACGATCGGCGTGGTCAGCCAGAAATACGCGCTGAAGGAATCAATTATCGCATCCTTGCCCAGGTTCCGGAGATAGGTAACATAGGCATACGCCTGGACAAAGGTTACAACAACTGTCAGATAGCGGGTCCATTGATTGATCTTCTTCTGACCGCTCGCACCTTCTTTCTGCACCTTCTGCATCTGCGGGATGAGTATCGTCATCAGCTGCATAAAGATCGAGGCAGAGATATAAGGCATGATACCCAGGGCAAGGATCGAAGCCTGCGAAAAAGCACCGCCGGAAAACGCATCGAGAAGCCCAAGAGCGCCACCCTTGGCATTGCCGCTAAGGGCACTCAACTTATTGGGATCGATACCGGGCAATACGATGTACGCACCGAGCCGGTAGACGAAGATCAGGGACAGAGTCACGACGATCTTACTTCTCAGCTCATCGATGCTCCATATATTTCTAAGTGTCGTTAAGAATTTCTTCACGGAACAATGTTATTGTAGTAAGCAAAAAAGGACGCATCATTGAGGTGCGTCCATGCAAGTTACAGAAAATTTATTTCAGAATTTCTATCGTTCCGCCGGCTCCTTCGATAGCAGCCTTCGCCTTCTCGCTCACCGCATGCACGCGGAAACTGAACTTACCTTTCAGTTCGCCGTTACCAAGCACCTTTACGAGATCGGTCTGGCTTACTAATCCGTTGATATACAGGTTTTCAGGCGTAAACTCGGTAATGCCGTATTTTTCAGAGATATGGTCTATCTGGCCAAGATTAAACACCTTATATTCAACGCGGTGAATGTTGTTGAAACCACGCTTGGGGATCCTTCTCTGGATAGGCATCTGACCGCCCTCATGCGCCATCTTGCGCTGATAACCTGCACGGCTCTGGCCACCCTTATTACCCTTGGTGGAAGTACCACCTTTACCGGAAGCTTCCCCGCGGCCTAAACGTTTTTGTTTATGCGTTGCGCCTTCTGCAGGCTTGATCGTGTGTAAATTCATTTTTTTTGATTTTGACTTACGGGGAATCGCCCCTCGCGAGCAGGCCGCAACCAGCCTGCATAATTTACTATTTAACTTCTTCCACTATTACCAGGTGTTCCACCTTGCGGATCATACCCAGTATCTGCGGAGTAGCTTCCACTTCTTTCGGAGTGTGCATTTTGTTCAGACCGAGAGCCTTCAACGTCTGTTTCTGACGCTCCGGCCTGTCGATGCCGCTCTTTACTTGCGTGATCTTGATCTTTGCCATGATGTGCAATATTATCCGTTAAAAACTTTCTTTAATGAGAGATGACGAGTACGGGAAACTTGAATCGGTTCACGCAGCATGGCCAAAGCCTTGAACGTCGCTTTTACCACGTTATGCGGGTTTGCAGAGCCCAGCGATTTCGCCAACACGTCTGTCACTCCGGCACTTTCCAGCACAGCGCGCATAGAACCTCCGGCGATCACGCCCGTACCATGAGCAGCGGGTTTGATCAGCACCTTCGCGGCGCCTTCCTTTGCCAGCTGGTCGTGAGGGATCGTCCCATGCATCACCGGCACCTTGATCAGGTTCTTCTTGGCGTCTTCGATCCCCTTGGTGATGGCTTCCTGGACTTCCTTAGCCTTACCCAGACCATGACCTACCACTCCGTTCTCGTTACCGACAACAACCAATGCAGAGAAGCTGAACGCCCGGCCGCCCTTTGTCGTTTTAACCACACGATTTATCGCAACCACTTTCTCCTTCAGTTCCAGGTCACCGGCTTTAACTCTGTTTAAGATTACTTTTGACATTGTAATTATTGAAGCTATTTACAAAATACTTTATCGATTAGAATTTCAGCCCCCCTTCACGCGCGCCATCTGCAACAGCCTTTACCCGGCCGTGATACAGATAACCGCCACGATCGAAGACAACATCCTTCAACCCCAGCTCGACCGCCTTGCGGGCGATAGCGCCGCCAACCAGCTTACCCTGCTCACTCTTCGTCACCTTCTGGGCAGCGATGTCCTTGTCCCGCGAAGAAGCGGAAGCCAGCGTCTTGGCGTTATCGTCGTCGATCAGCTGAACATAGATATCGCTGTTGCTCCGGAATACCGACAACCTGGGGCGCTGAGCCGTCCCGGCAATCTTCTTGCGGACGCGGAATTTGATTTTCTCTCTTCTGAGTGCTTTCGTAACCATGATAGTTTATTTACAGGTCCTGATTCCAGCCAGGACCACAGTTCTAAAATTATTTACCAGCAGCCTTACCAGCTTTCTTCCGGACAACTTCACCAACATAGCGGACACCTTTGCCCTTGTACGGCTCGGGCTTACGCAGGCCGCGGATCTTGGCGGCAACCTGGCCGATCAGCTGCTTGTCGACACCTTCCAGGGTGATCTTAGGATTCTCCCCTTTATTCTGCTCGGTTCCAAGCTTCAGCTCCTTGGGGATTTCAAAGATGATATTGTGTGAATACCCCAGTGCCAGATCCAGGAGATTGCCCTGATTGGAAGCCTTAAAACCTACCCCGATCAGCTCCAGCTGTCTTTTGTAACCTTCCGTTACACCCTTGACCATATTGGAAGCCAGGCTGCGATACAGACCATGCAATGCACGGTGACGGATCTGATCGGTAGGCCGGGATATCTCCAGATGGCCTTCCTTCACTTCAACCTTGATATCACGGTCGATCGTCTGTTTCAGTTCACCCTTGGGACCCTTTACCGTCATCACATTATCACCGCTAACCGTAACTGTCACACCCTTGGGAAGAACGACCGGTTGTTTACCTATACGAGACATAATGTTAATATTTAGATGTTAAATTATTTCTGTTGACCGGTCAGCCCGTATAGGTACAGGCTTAATGTATCAACAGCTCTTCAAAAAATTAATACACGTACGCAAGCACCTCGCCGCCGACATTCTGCAGCTTGGCTTCCTTGTCCGTCATCACCCCCTTGGAAGTGGAGATGATCGCTACACCCAAACCATTCTTCACCCGGGTGAACTCGGTAGGGCTGGCGTATTGGCGAAGGCCAGGACGGCTAACCCTTTCAAGGGATTTGATCGCGGGCTCCTTGGTGGTAGGATCGTATTTCAACGCGATCTTGATCACGCCTTGCTTGCTGTCATCCTCGAATTTATATTTCAGGATATAGCCTTTGTCATACAGTATCTCGGTCATACGCTTCTTCAGGTTCGAAGCCGGGATCTCAACGATCCGGTGGTTCGCCATCTGCGCATTACGAATTCTAGTCAGAAAGTCTGCTATTGGATCAGTAACCATTGTTTCTAATTAGTTATGAATTTTCAATTTTTTTTACAATGCGATATCCAATGATATCATTCCACACAGGCACCGGCCTACCACGAAGCCTTCTTGACACCCGGGATCTTCCCTTGCAGGGCCATGTCACGGAAGATCACCCTGGAGATGCCGAAATACCGGATATATCCCCTGGGGCGGCCTGTCAGTTGGCAGCGGTTGTGCAGTCTTACAGGAGATGCATTCCTGGGCAACTGATCAAGCGCCTTGTAATCGCCGGCAGCTTTTAAAGCGGCGCGTTTCTCGGCATACTTGGCCGCTAACGCTTCCCTTTTCCTTTGCCTCGCCTTTACGGACTCTTTAGCCATGTTATATACTTTTTAATTTAGTCTTTTTTAACGTTACGGAAGGGCATACCCAGCTCCTTCAACAGTTCGTAAGCCTCTTCGTTGGTTCCGGCGGTTGTCACGAAAGTGATATCCATACCGGTGATCTTGTTCACCTTGTCGATGTCGATCTCCGGGAAGATGATCTGCTCTGTGATGCCCAGCGTATAGTTGCCACGGCCATCGAAAGACTTCTCGTTGATACCCTTGAAGTCACGTACCCGGGGCAGCGCAGTCGATACCAGACGGTCGAGGAATTCGAACATCTTCTCTCCACGCAGCGTAACCCTTGCGCCGATCGGCATGTTCTTACGCAGTTTGAAGTTGGAAATATCCTTCTTCGACTGGGTAGTTACAGCTTTCTGACCGGTGATCATCGTCAGCTCATCCACGGCTACTTCGACAAGCTTCTTGTCGGTAACAGCGCCGTTTACGCCACGATTGATACAAATCTTCTCCAGTTTGGGCGCCTGCATGATGGTGCTATAGCCAAACTTCTTCATAAGGGCAGGTACAACTTCTTTCTTGTACTTTTCTGCCAGACGCGGAGTATATTTTGTAGTACTCATTTGATTTCCTCCCCGGATTTTTTAGCGATTCTTACTAATTTCCCGTTCTCCCGGCTGCGCTTTACTTTGGTAGCGCCACCCGTCTTCGCATCCCACAACAGAATGTTGGAAATGTGAATGGGAGCCTCCTTCTTCACGATGCCACCCTTGGTGTTCTGTGCCGAAGGCTTGGTGTGCTTGGTCACGATATTTACCCCCTCGACCAAAACCTTGGCCTCGTCAGGATAAACTTCCAGGACTTTCCGGGCCTTCTTCGGGTCCTTGTCGTCTCCGGTGATGACAACCACGCTATCACCTTTTTTAATATTGAACTTGGGTTTGAATCTGTTGCTCATTGTATTATATTTTAAGGCTCCTTACAACACTTCAGGTGCAAGGGAGATGATCTTCATATATCCTTTATCACGCAATTCCCTGGCGACAGGCCCGAAAATACGCGTACCACGAGGTTCGTCAGATGCGTTCAGCAATACCACCGCATTGTCATCAAAGCTGATGTAGCTGCCGTCCTTCCGGCGTAACTTGTTCTTCGTGCGAACGATCACCGCTTTGGCAACGGTCCCTTTCTTGATACCACCGGAAGGCAATGCATCCTTCACAGTGACTACGATCTTGTCGCCGATGCCCGCGTAATCCTGCCCGCTATTACCCAGTACGCGGATACACAACACTTCCTTGGCGCCGCTGTTATCAGCTACATTTAATCTGCTTTCTTGCTGAATCATTTTATTAAGCTTTGTGTGCTCGGGGCTGGTTTAAGCCGAAATTTAACCCATCCCCTCGCACCTCTTATAATGGGCCTTCGGCCGGCGGACCCGTGGCCCGCCCTGCTATATAATAATTATTTAGCCTTCTCCACCACCTCGACCAGGCGCCAGCGCTTGGTCTTGCTCAGCGGACGGCTTTCCATGATCTTCACGATGTCCCCCACAGTGCACTCATTCTTCTCATCATGGGCGTGGAAGCTGGTAGTCTTCTTTACGAATTTACCATAGATCGGGTGCTTCACTTTCCGTTCAACCGCAACAGTGATGGTCTTATTCATCTTGTTGCTCTTTACCACCCCGATCCTTGTCTTGCGCAAATTTCTTTCAACCATTGTATTAGCTTTTTGCATTGAATTGTTTAACCTTTGGCCGGCTTAAGCCGTAACACCAGCTTTTTGGGCCAGCGCCGTCTTCAGACGGGCAATATCTTTTCTCAAAGAGCGAATGCTCATCGGATTTTCCAGCGGAGAAATAGCATGCGCAAACTCCAGCTTCTTCAGGCGCAGCTCGTCTTCCTGGATGCGGGCCTTCAGGTCATTCTCATTCAGATCCTTCAGGCTATTTACAAAATCGATTCTCTTTGACATCGTATGTTGATTTTACTTATCTCGAAATTACTTAGGCTACTACGTCCCGACGAACAATAAACTTCGTCTTGATCGGCAACTTCTGCGCCGCCAGCTCAAGCGCCTCCTTGGCAACCGCCAGGGGCACCCCATCGGCTTCGAACAGGATACGACCCGGCTCGACTACAGCAGCCCAGTACTCGGGGTTACCTTTACCTTTACCCATACGCACTTCCAACGGCTTCTTGGTGATCGGCTTGTCGGGGAAAACCCTGATCCACACATTCCCTTCACGCTTCATGGCACGGGTCAGAGCCTGACGGGCAGCTTCCAGCTGGCGATTGGTCAGCCAGATCGCTTCCAGCGATTTCAAAGCATACGAACCAAACGAAATGGTATCCCCTCTCTTTGCGACCTCACGGATGCGACCTTTCTGTGCTTTCCTATGCTTGGTTCTCTTAGGTTGTAACATCTTAGAATTATTTTCTGGTTATCTATCTGAGTATCTTATTATTTCATTAGCGCCTTCCACCCCGGTCGCCACCACCACGATTGCGATCGCCACCACCACCACCGGGCCTGCGGTCTCCGCCACCACGATGCTCACCACCACCATGCCTGCGATCACCGCCTCTGTCACCGCCACCACGACGATCACCACGATGACCATGATCATGGTCGCCATCCCTTCTGTCCCTGCGATCGCTCAGCCCGCCTTCCTTACCACCGACAAAGTTGGGGTTCAGATCGCGCTTGGCCAGCACCTCGCCCTTACAGATCCAAACCTTGATCCCGATCTTCCCATATACCGTCAGCGCATATACATTCGCGTAATCGATATCCATCCGCAGCGTATGCAACGGGGTCCGGCCCTGCTTGATCTCTTCCGTACGCGCGATCTCCGCGCCACCCAGACGGCCGCTCACCTTGATCTTGATCCCCTCGGCGCCCATCCGGAGAGCCGAAGCGATCGCCATCTTGATGGCACGCTTATAGTTGATACGATTCTCTATCTGGCGGGCAATGGTGTCACCAACGATGTTGGCATCCAGCTCCGGGCGACGAATCTCCAGAATATTGATCTGAACATCATCCTTGCCTGTCAGTTTCTTCAGCTCTTCCTTGATACGATCTACCTCACCACCGCCTTTGCCGATGATGATGCCGGGCTTGGAAGTGTGGATCGTTACGATCAGCTTATTCAGCGTCCGCTCGATCACGATCTTCGCAATCCCTCCCTTATTGATACGGGCATTCAGGTAGGTTCTGATCTTGTTATCCTCGATCAACTTGGTAGCATAGTCTTTCTTGCTGCCATACCAGTTGGATTCCCAACCCCGGATGATCCCCAACCTTGCCCCAATAGGATTCGTTTTCTGACCCATATTATAATTAAATAAGTTTTATCAATTAGTTTTCCGAAACGACTTTTGAATCAACGATAATGGTTACGTGGTTGCTCCTCTTCCGCACACGATAACCTCTACCCTGCGGCGCCGGACGCATCCGCTTCAAAGTCCTTCCACCATCTACAAAGACCGTCTTCACTACCAGACCGGCATCGGCTGCACTCTGACCTTCATTCTTCTGCTCCCAGTTCTTCACAGCGCTCCACAACAGCTTATGCAGCGGAGTGGAAGAATGTTGCGGATGATGCTCCAGCAATGCCAGGGCCTTCTCAACATGCATACCGCGAATCTCATCGGCCAGTAAACGCATCTTACGGGGCGACGTCGGATAATTTCTCAATTTAGCTACTGCTTCCATGTATAATTAGTTTAAGCGATCTTCTTGCTCGAATGTCCTTTGAAGTTGCGGGTAGGTGCAAACTCACCAAGCTTATGCCCAACCATAAACTCCGTCACATACACAGGGATAAACTTGTTACCATTGTGCACCGCCAGCGTATGACCCACGAAATCCGGGGTGATAGTACTACGGCGGCTCCAGGTTTTGATCACACCCTTCTTGGCTGTCCCTTCATTGATAGCCAGTATCTTCTCTTCCAGGTTGGAGTCTACGTAAGGACCTTTTTTAATTGAACGACCCATAATTGATTATTATAAATTATTTCGACAATTTTTTACCGTTCTTCCGTTGGATGATCATATGGTCACTGTTCTTGCCCTTCTGACGGGTCTTCAGACCGCGGCTGTACTGGGCATTCCTGCTCCGGGGCTGTCCACCGGATGCCTTACCTTCACCACCACCCATCGGGTGATCCACAGGGTTCATCGCTACACCACGATTCCGCGGACGGATGCCTCTCCAACGATTGCGACCCGCCTTACCCATGCTCTGCAGCGAGTGGTCGCTGTTCGAAACAACCCCTACAGTAGCATAACAATTGATCAACACCTTACGCAATTCGCCGGAAGGCATCTTCAACACGGCATATTTTTCTTCCTTGTTGGTCAACTGAGCGGAAGTACCGGCGCTGCGCACCAGCTTGCCACCCTGACCAGGCTGCATCTCGATATTGTGAACATTGGTACCCAACGGCATGTTCTTCATCTGCAGGGCATTCCCCACT
The DNA here is from genome assembly GCF_014642875.1 of Puia dinghuensis. Taxonomy (GTDB): domain Bacteria; phylum Bacteroidota; class Bacteroidia; order Chitinophagales; family Chitinophagaceae; genus Puia; species Puia dinghuensis. The sequence goes on along the minus strand of NZ_BMJC01000009.1, from coordinate 85,158 downwards.
TCAGGAGCAACACTGTCACCGGCCAGTACGGTAGCGCCAACCTGCAAACCCTGGGGCGCCAGGATATAACGCTTCTCACCATCGGTATAATGAAGCAGGGCAATAAAAGCCGTACGGTTCGGATCATATTCGATGGACGCAACAGTAGCAGGGATCTCCTTCTTATTACGCTTGAAATCGATGATCCGGTACATCTTCTTGTGACCGCCGCCCATATAGCGCATCGCTCTACGGCCCTGGATATTCCGGCCCCCGGTGGACTTTTTCTTCTCCAGCAAGGACTTCTCCGGAGTATCGCTCGTGATCTCGGCATAGGCGTTACCAATCCTCCAACGAGTACCTGCGGTGATCGGTTTGTATTTTTTCAGTGCCATCTCTGTTGTCGTTTAATTATTTTAAATACTTGCGTAAAGATCGATCGTTTCACCCTCCGCTACCGTTACCAGCGCCTTCTTATAGGCAGGCTTGCGGCCCTGCACATATCCGGCCTTCGTAAAGCGCGTCTTGTTCTTACCGGGTACCACCGAGGTATTCACATCCACAACCTTGACTCCGTAGAAATCTTCCACGGCCTTCTTGATCTCTAATTTGTTCGCCTTACGGTTGACACGGAAAGCATACCGGCGCAGCTTGTCCTGCTGGGCATTTGCCTTTTCTGTCAGTATCGGTTTTACTAAAACTTCAGAGAGTTTCATCTCTTATAATTTAATCTGTTATTACAATTAAGCATTTACTTCCTCGGAATCCGCGAAGATCTTCGCAGCACCCTCACTCAACACCAACACCTCTGCATTCACGATGTCATAGGTATTGATATCGACCAGCATCGTACCTTCCACCTTCGGCAAGTTACGCAGGCTCTTGTACAGGTTACTATCGTATTCGGCAGGCAGTACAAACAACACCTTCTTATCGGCAACGTTCAGGTTCGCCAGCGTTTCAACGAATTGCTTTGTCTTGGGAGCTTCCAGCTTGATGTCCTCTACTACCACGATCGCATTCCCCTTGGCCTTATAAGCCAATGCGGAGATCTTGGCCAGATCCTTCACCTTACGGTTCAGCTTGAAGTCGTAGTCACGGGGTTTGGGACCGAAAATGGTACCACCACCCTTGTACAACGGGTTACGCAGGTTACCCTTACGGCTACCGCCCGTACCCTTCTGACGATGGAGCTTCTTGCTCGAACCCTTTACTTCCAAACGGGTCTTCACCTTGTGCGTACCCTGACGCTGTGCAGCCAAATATTGCTTGACAGCCAGGTAGATCACATGATCATTCGGCTCGACGCCAAAGATCTCCTCCGGCAATTCCACCGTCCGGCCAGTCTTCTTTCCTTCTATATTTAAAACGTCTGCTTGCATTTTACTTCAATTAAAGAATTAAAGGTTTAAACCTGATTACTTCTGAATGTATACAATTGCTCCGTTATGACCGGGAACCGATCCGCTCACCAGGATATAGTTCTTCTCAGGGAAGATCTTGACAACCTTCAGGCTCTTCACCTTCACCCGGTCGCCACCCATCCGGCCCGCCATGCGGACACCCTTCATAACGCGGCTGGCGTCAGAAGAGTTACCAAGCGAACCGGGAGCACGCTGACGGTCGTGCTGACCGTGCGACTGCTCACCAACCCCATGGAATCCATGACGCTTTACGACACCCTGAAAACCTTTACCCTTCGATGTGCCAACTACCTCGACCTTATCGCCTTCGGCGAAAATGTCAACGGTAACGGACTCACCGAGGGCTTTTTCTATGGAAAAATTGCGGAACTCTTTTACGAACTGCTTGGGAGAAGTGTTGGATTTGGCGAAGTGATTTTTTTCAGCTGCAGTAGTGTGTTTCTCTTTCTTGTCGCCAAATGCTAATTGGAGGGAAGTGTAACCGTCAGTCTCCTTGGTCTTCACCTGCGTAACTACACAGGGACCCGCTTCAATGATCGTGACGGCTGTTTGTTTGCCATCAGGACTGAAGACGCTGGTCATCCCGATCTTTTTACCAATAATGCCTTTCATTTTCTTAAAAAATTTGTGCCATCGGGCATGAGACAGGACATAGACTTACTACATGATTGGCATTCGGCCCGGTCGCTCATCGCGCCCCGGCCTGTAGCATCGATCTACATCTTCAATCCCTCGTTTGCAGCCGACCTTTTCTTTGCGTCGCTCTTCGTCCGTCTTGCACGGATCCGGAGAAACAGAAGTACCGGCAGTAAACAAACCCCGAACGGCTTGTTCATATGTATCACCCCGGTCACCCGGGATAAGTTACGTGATCTTACGATCCTTTGCCATCGGCGTTTAGCCTCTGGCAATCCATAAAGTCCAGCGCTGTTTTATCCTTTACAGGAGTTTACAGATGAACCAAAGAACTACTATTGCCCCAATCGCTACGCATAGGGCTGCGGCCACTAACCTTCGGCTTACGCCTTGATCTCAACATCCACACCGGAAGGCAAATCCAGCTTGGACAACGCATCTACCGTCCGCGAAGAGGAAGTGTAGATGTCCAACAGGCGCTTGTGCGTATGCAGCTGAAACTGCTCACGGGCCTTCTTATTGACGTGCGGCGAACGAAGTACAGTAAAGATCTTCTTACGGGTGGGTAAGGGAATAGGACCCGTCACCACAGCACCCGTACTACGCACGGTTTTAACGATCTTTTCGGCAGATTTGTCCACCAAATTGTGATCGTATGACTGTAATTTGATTCTGATTCGTTGAGACATAAGCCAAATCCCATTTTTTCGAATGGGATGCAAAGGTATGTAATTGTTTAGTTACTAACCAAAGAATCAGGCGTTTTTTCAAAAAAATTAATCCCCACTCCCCCACTGGCTCCCATATCCGCCCCCAAGCGGTCCTCCCCACCCACGAGTCCGATCCACCAATGGCTTCCCAACTTGACAAGCGGGCCTTAACACGCCCCGCCACGAGCGCATACCGCTCCTCACAACTGCCTGCCCCTCAATTGATTTTAATGAGAAACCCCTGAATAGATCAAATAACTTCACTCCAACCTTAAACACACAACACCATGAAAAAGTCCTTATTCTTCCTCATCGCCACCCTCGCATGCCTCACCACTTACGCCCAACCACTCTCAAAAGATTCCCTCTACTTCGTCCGCCTCCTCAACGGGACCACCCTATACAGCAACAAGGTCCAACTCATCCGTTCCCGCAACAGCTACCTGCTCCTCGACAATAACCAAAAGATCCCCCTCAGCGAAGCAAAGGAATTCAAGGGATGGGACGGCGCCTTCGCCATCGGCAACCCCAACGGGTTTTTCGACGCCTACAGGCTGGACCACGAAGGACGCCGTATCTCCTTGTATTCGCAGTGCTATTCTACAACAGAGACCGTTTTTGCCTCCACCACACCCGGCGGACCGCAAATCCCGACGACCTATTCGACCCAACAGAAAGACTGGTATTTCCGCAAAGACCCGGATGGGACTATCCTGCGCCTCAATTTCCGCAACCTGAAGTACGCAATGGCCGACAACCCTGCAAGCACCCATGAGCTTCAGGTCGGCCGCACCAATGTCTACCTGGGCATCGGTCTCATGGTCACCGGCGTGGTCTTTAGCTTCGCAGGCATCTTACAGGGCGTCCACCGCAGCCAGGACGCGCAAAATGCTTACAAAACAGCCTCGAACAACTGGTTCAATGCCGCCCAGGCCAACCCCTTCAACCCGCCGCCCATGCCGCCCCTCCCGCCCCATTACGGCCCTTCCGCCCTGTTCTACCTCGGCCTGCCAACAATGCTCTCGGGAATGATTCCCCTGTTCAATGCAGGCAAACACGCCAAAAAAGCTCTGGATATCTACAATGGCATCGACTAACCGGCCTCCTGACTGACCTCTGACCTGTTTACCCCGCCTGCCTCCCCCATCCGGACAATTCCGCCGCGCCTAGCGCCCGCCCCCCGGACAATTCCGCTGTAAAAAGTCGGTATATAAAGTAGCCAGGTGTTGCCGCGTCCCATCCCCCTCGAAGATCCCATGGCTGCGGTTGGGATAGGCCATAAACTGGAATACTTTATTAGCAGCGATCAACGCATTCAACAACCGCTCGGCATTCTGGTAATGCACATTGTCATCACCCGTCCCATGAATATATAACAAATGACCCCGTAAATTCTTGGCATAAGTGATCGGTGACCCAGCCACAAAATCCTCCGCATTCTCTTGCGGAAGCCCCATATACCGCTCCTGGTACAGGTTGTCATAGCTCAGCTGGTTGCCCACCGCCGCTACCGAGATCCCCGTCTTATAAATTTCGGGATACTGAAACAAAAGATTCAGCGTGCTCGACCCACCCCCGCTCCATCCCCACACCGCGACCCGGCTACTGTCCACAAACGGCCACTTCAATATCTCCTTCGCAGCCATCGCCTGGTCCCGGATATTGATCCTGCCTATCTGCCGGTAGATAGCCTTCCGCCAGGCCCTGCCCTTCGGCCCCGGCGTACCCCGGTTATCCACACTGAGGTAGATATAGCCGTCCGCAGCCATATCCCCGACATAAAGGGGATTACTCGCCACCCCATACTCGTCAAGCACCGTCTGCGCGGCCGGCTCGCCATATACATAAAAAACAACGGGATATTTCTTCGTGCTGTCGAAATGCAGCGGTTTTACCATCCAGCCATCCATTTTCACCCCATCCCTGGTCCGAATGGTAAAAAATTCCACCTTCCGCCCGGACACCACCCTGCCGCCAGCCGTCCCATCAGTGCCCCTTGCCAGCGCCACCCCACCGGGTAAACTGACCATTTCCTGCCGTTCTTCCATATTCGCATTGCTATAAGTATGCAGAGCAAACCGGGCATCCGGGGAGAGATCGTATTCATGTGTCCCGGGTTCATTGGCAGGCGTGATCCGTTCGGACACACCCTTCCCGTCCAGTCGCGTCCGGTACAGGTATTTCTGGGTGGCATTCATCGGACTGGCCATAAAATACACGTAGCCACCCCGCTCATCGATAAGGTTAACCCGGATAACATCATAAGCCCCCCGGGTCACCAGCACCTCCTTATGGCCATCCCGGCTCACCCGGTAGATATGCCGCCAGCCATCCTTCTCCGTCACCCAGAGAAATTCCCTTCCGCCACTGATCCAGTCCCAACCGGCAATCACTCCATCCTGCCAGGCGCCCTTACACTCGATATAAGCGCTGTCCTTTTCATCATAGATCTCCGTGGTCTTCCCCGTGGCGACATCAGCCAGCAACAGTTTGCTCTCGTTTTGCTTCCGGTTGAGTTGCTGTAAGATCAGTTCTGTCGAACCCGCCACCCATTCCATCCGCGGAAGATAGGTCTGCCGGGGGTCACCGGGAATCTCCATCCAGCGATTGGCGCCCGTAGCCACATCGACGACCCCGATACGATAAGGCGAAGGCGTCTCTCCCGCAACCGGGTATTCCACTTTGACTACAAAAGGATACGTCGAATCAGTAGTATTCAACATGAGATAATCCTTTATCTTGTTGGCATCGATCTGCCAATAGGCGATCCGCTGCCCATCGGGACTCCAGCGAAATCCATCCCGGCATTCCAACTCTTCCTCATAAGCCCAGTCAAAGGTTCCGTTGATCAGCTTCGGCGTACCATCCGTCGACGTCAGACACCGCGCCACCCCCGTAGCCAGGTCCTCGACATAAACATTATGCTCGCTGCAATAAGCCACCTTCGATCCATCGGGCGAGAATTTGGCAAATAGCAACGAGGATGCCGGCCTGCCCCTGCCGATCTGCGTCAATTGGCGGCTACCCCTGTCCAGGACCCAATAGTCCCCGCGGGTATCATAACGCCATACCCTTTTGGCATTGGTATAGATAAGCACTTTCTTCCCGTCCGCCGAAAAAGAAAAATCCCGGACGACCAACGGTCTTCCGTGACCGAACGGTATCAACATTTCCCCGGAAACAAGTACGGTCTCGCGATTATCCGGTAAGTCCACCCGGACAATCGCCCCCGAACTAACCTTATAGAAAGAATTCCCTTCCTTACTCCACTTCAATAAAGTAGAGCCCGGTTGGGCGTAAACGTAAACGCTGCTGGCAGCAAAAAAAAGCAAAAGAAAGGAGAAACGAAGGACGCAGGTTCGCAGGAGGAGTAATAACATAGTCGCATATTTCAGGGCCGGAAATTACAAAACCTTCCCTGAATTCTATCGTCGCGCCCAATGACCGCGCTTCCACCATTCTCCGTTGCGCTCACGGACCCAGTGACCCGGTATCCATACCCAGCCGGGATGCGGAGGTGCGGCCCAGTAACCGCCTACTGCAACATAGGCCCCGCCACGCGGTTCCCATTCCTCGTCGATCCACACATGCCTCGGGCTTGGTGCAGCAGGCCGGACGACAGGATGCCATACCGGTCTGACGCTGACAATCAACTGTGCGGAAGCCGGGACTACCCCCACAGCCCCCACCAGCATCACCAGAAACGCCAGTCTTACAAGCATCCTTTTACTCATACCATATCTCGATCAAAAATCAAGCCGCTAATTAATAGCCAGCACCCTCGCCGACCTCACCACCTTGCCCTGCGTCTCATCATATACCCGCAACAGGTAGATACCCGTCATCGGCACACCCCCGGAGATCAACTGCGTCTGCGTCACTCCGCCGACCCGCACCTTCACGATCTCCATCCCGTCGCTGTTCAGCAGCGTGATGGTATAGGAATCCGTGCTCTGCAAACCGCTCACGATCAGGAGACCATGGAAGGGGTTCGGATTCACGATCACGGACGAATTACCATTGTTGTTGCCATTGCCGCCATTACCTCCGGCATTGGACGTCATCCGGGTGATCACCACACTGTCGACGGCCGTCTGAGCTGTTACACAACTATCACTGCTCTGCATCTGTACATATACCGTATTGGCCCCGATCGCCAGTTCCGCCGTGTCGATCACAACCGAGTCGGCTGTCCCGGGTCCCGCCAGCTTCGGCACAAAACTCCGGTTCAGCGAGAAGGTATACAAGGGCTGGCTGCCACCGCCCGACACATTCGTGGCCGTCACCACTACCGACGCCTTCGAGCCGGAGATGGTCGAATGATCAGCGCTAAGCCCAACCACAGGTGTCGGCACTGCTTCCACCGTAAACGACTGCGACACGTTACTACTCCCACTCGTATTGGTATATGTAACCTTCACTGTATGCCCACCGGTACTCAAACCACTCAGCGCGATGGAATAGCTACCATTCGACCCGCCCGCCAGCACAGCGCCGTCGAGCGTGACGCTTACCGTTGTCCCCGTATCCGGTTTATTGGTCAGCGTAAAATTCGCCATCCCCCCATTGCTGCAATAGGTCCCTTGCAACCCGGCGATAACAGGCTGTGGCGGAGTCGCGGGCGGAGCCGTCCGCGTAATGACGATGCTATCCGTGGCCGTCTGACTGGTATAACAGCTATCGCTGGTCTGCATCCGCACATATATCATATTAACACCTATCGACAAGGAAGCCGTATCAATGATGACGGTATCTGCTGCCCCCGGGCCATACAGCACGGGCACAAAATTCCGGTTCAAGGCGAAGGTATACTGCGGAGAGCTGCCCCCACCCGATACATTACTCGCCCTCACCGTCACAGACGCCGTCCCGCCAGAAATGGTCGTGGCATCACTGCTGACGCTAACCACCGGCGTCAATGCCGCCACTACCGTAAACGACTGCGACACGCTGCTGCTCCCGCTCACATTAGTATACGTCACCTTCACCGCATGTGCCCCTGCGCTCAACCCCGCCAGGGTGATGGAACAGCTCGCATTCGCCCCGATCGTCAGCGGCTGATTATCCAGCGAATCGGTGACAACCGTTCCCGCACTCGTATCCGGGAAATTGGTCATCGTGAGAACGGCCGTTCCCCCATTGCTGCAATAGGCCGCATGCAAACCCGAGATCGTGGGCTGCGCCGGCGGCGGTACAGTCGCGACATTGAGCCGCAACAAGGCAGTGTCCACCGATGACGTATAGCCGTTCGATCCGACCCAATACACGGTATCGACACCCTTGAATCCTGTCGAAGGCGTGTAAACCAGGTTTTGCAGCGCGCTTCGTGCAACCGAACCATTGACGGTTACCTGCACCCCATTCACCTTTAACGTTCCATGAGCAGGCACCCGGGTAAACACCACAGACATCAGCGTTCCGCTGCCCTCGAAATGGGAAGCGAAGCTGTTCGTGGAAAATCCATACAACGAATCCGGTTTCACATTCACCGAAAAACTATCACTCTTATTCGGCGTAAGCACCACGTTCAGGCGGAACAAGGTCCTGCCGATGGCGATATACCACGTGGAGTCCTGGTAATAGGATTTCCCCTGGTTGTAGCAGACAGGCAGGAAACCGGCGCCCTTTTGGTAAAGATCGCGGTAGTTGAATTGAGTCAATCCCACAAGGGTCGGCGGCGGGAAAAATAGCAGGTCGCCACGGGGATTCAAAAGATCCAACATAGATGAGTTGGAAAAAAAGGTCACCTCCGTATTATTACCCGCCGGATCCCTGATCCACGATTGCAATTTCATGTTATTGTCCAGCTTCTCATAAGCCACATACCCATTGTTCACCTGGTAATAGGTCTGCGGCACGGCTACAGTACCGATCTGGGAGCTGAAATCGCTCACCAGGTAATTGGTGTTCCCATCATAGACATAGACGCCGGGGCCCTTACTCGAGCCAGGGGTGTTCTTTTCGTAAACAACATACTTCCCATCCGTCAGGGGTGCAAAATTCGACGTAAAGTTCGAATTGTCCCCGATGATAGTGGTAGTGCCGTTGTAGTAGCGGACAACACTATCGATATTCGTATTAAACGCTTTTGTATACACCACTACCCCCGAATCCGTTACATCATTATTGACGTTGGATGCCGCATTGGGAAGAGCCTGGTTGGTTTGTATAGCGAAATTCCTCAGCATTAAATTCTGCGCAGACCAGATGCCATAATTGCCCGCAACCACTAGTCCATTATAGGGCCCCAGAGTATCCAGCTTCCCATTGTTCCAGTCGTATAGCTGAGGGTTGCCGCCGGCGCCACCCGTCCCCAAAACAGCGCCCTGGGAAGTCAGACGAGCATCGACGCCGGGAGCATTAGGAATAGCAGTCACCGAATCATTCGTCATGTTGACGATGGCCGGCGAACCGGAGCTCGGCGTGACAAGAAGCCTGCTGCCCGAAAAATCAGCAATCTGCGTAGGCGCATTGAACACAACGGAAAGATAGGGGCTGGTCTCTATAAATACGGGTTTCCAGGACGACACAGCCTGACCTCTTCTGTCGGTTGCCTGTACAGTCAGCTTCATTTGGGTCTGCCCATAATAAGATGACAGGTCATAAGTGGTATTGACGGAATCGGTATAAGTACCCAGCGTCGTGGAAGGTGACGCGCCAAGGACAAGACCGACAGTAAGGGTACAGCTACCCGAATCCGAATGGCAGCGGGCCCGTATCCCGATAGTGGGCCGCGCCACGGTATATGCCGCCGGCGAGTCGACAGTGACCGTTGGCGGATGGTCATAAATAAACTGACCACTCGCCGTCGCAGCCTCATGCATCACGTCGACCGCCTTTATCGTCAAAAGAGTCGTGTCCTGTGGCAACCCGAGAAGGTGCAGCGTCCCCGTCCACCCCCCGGTATTATTGTTCAACGATGGATTATAGGTCAGCAGCACGATTCGACCCGGCACACTGGCAACGACAGTATCTATCTGATAAGTGGAGGCCACCTGCACCTGAACGACCGTGCTGTCGCCGACAACCTGCGGCGTCCCGCCAAAATTCTGGTTGGTACCCGGACGCTGGATTTGGATGGAGATCGTTCCGGTTTGAGCATACGCCTGGCCGTAAAATGCCAGAAGTAATAATGCCGGGTAGAATTTTTTCATATTCAAAGCTATAAGGAGTCGTATAAAAATACACAAATTCCACCTCAACCGCAATTAAAAGGGCCCGTCCGAACTCGTCGGACAGGCCCTTTATATTCTTGATGCTGATCAATCTATCTACGCATTCACCTTCTTGCCCTTCACCTTGGCGATCACTTCCTCGGCGATGTTATTCGGCGCCGGGGCATAGTGAGAGAATTCCATGGTGGAGGTCGCACGGCCCGAACTCATGCTCCGCAGCTCGGTCACATAACCAAACATCTCCTTCAGCGGAACCTTCGCCTTGATAACCTGCAGGTTATTCCGGCTGTCCATGCCTTCCAGGATGCCGCGGCGACGGTTCAGGTCACCCGTTACATCACCCATATACTGGTCGGGCGTCAATACTTCCACTTTCATGATCGGCTCGAGCAAGATCGGCTTAGCCTTAAGACCGGCTTCCCGGTATCCAGCCTTGGCGCACAATTCAAAGCTCATCGCATCGGAGTCCACATCGTGGTAGCTGCCGTCGAACACCCGGATCTTCATGCTCGTCAGCGGATAACCGGCCAGCACACCCGTAGTCATGCAGGATTCGAAACCCTTCTGAATCGGCTGGATGAATTCCTTGGGGATCGATCCACCGAAGATATCGTTGACGAACTGGAAGTCTTCTCCTTCATTCTCCTTCAGCCATTCTTCATCAGCGGGGCCAATTTCGAATTGAATGTCGGCGAACTTACCGCGGCCACCCGTTTGCTTCTTCAGCACCTCGCGGTGTTGGATAGCCTTGGTGAACGCTTCTTTATACGCAACCTGGGGTGCACCCTGGTTTACTTCTACTTTGAATTCCCGCTTCATCCGGTCGATGATGATCTCCAGGTGCAACTCACCCATCCCGCGAAGGATGGTCTGACCCGTGTCCTCATCGGTGTTCACACGCAGGGTAGGGTCTTCTTCCACCAGCTTGGAGATCGCCATACCCATCTTGTCGACGTCTGCCTGTGTCTTAGGCTCGACGGCGATGGCGATCACCGGCTCGGGGATGAACATGTTCTCCAGCGTGATCGGATGATCTTCATCACAAAGCGTATCCCCGGTCTTTATTTCTTTGAACCCAACCGCAGCTCCGATATCCCCGGCTTCGATGAAGTCGATGGGGTTCTGCTTGTTGGCGAACATCTTCATAATACGGCTGATCCGCTCTTTCTTGCCACTGCGGACGTTGAGCACATAAGAGCCGGCATCCAGGTGACCGCTATAACAGCGGAAGAACGCCAGCCGGCCTACGAAGGGGTCGGTCATGATCTTGAATGCCAGGGCCGCAAAGGGCTCTTTCGCATTGGCTTTACGGGTGATCGTCTCGCCGGTGTGGGGATCAGTACCTACCGTATCGGCGATATCCAACGGAGAAGGCAGATAGCGGCAAACGGCGTCAAGCGCAGTCTGTACCCCCTTGTTCTTGAAGGAAGAACCACACATCATCGGGACGATGCTAAGATCCACCGTAGCCTTACGGATAGCCTCGTGCATCTCCTCTTCCGTGATGCTGTCGGGGTTCTCGAAGAACTTCTCCATCAGATGGTCGTCGTATTCGGCCACGGCTTCCACCAGTTTGGCGCGCCATTCCAGCACGTCAGTCATCATATCATCCGGAACAGGGATCTCGTCGAAGGTCATCCCTTCCGTCTCCATATGCCAGATGATCCCCTTCATCTTGATCAGGTCGACAACACCCTTGAAGTCGTCTTCGGCCCCGATCGGCAGCTGCAGGGGCACGGCCTTCGCGCCAAGCATCTCCCGCACCTGGTTGACAACCATCAGGAAATCGGCGCCGCTGCGGTCCATTTTGTTCACAAAACCGATGCGGGGAACCCGATACCGGTTAGCCTGACGCCAAACGGTCTCTGACTGGGGTTCAACGCCGTCGACGGCAGAAAAGAGGGCGATAAGCCCATCCAGTACGCGCATCGAACGCTCCACCTCAACGGTGAAGTCCACGTGACCCGGAGTATCGATAATGTTGAAATAATATTTTTTGGTATTGGCATCCACCTTACCCTTTACGGTAGGGAAATTCCATTGGCAGCTAACGGCAGCCGAGGTAATGGTGATACCCCTCTCCTTTTCCTGCTCCATCCAGTCAGTGGTAGCCGCGCCATCATGCACTTCCCCGATTTTGTGAATCATCCCGGTGTATCGCAAGATCCGCTCCGTAGTAGTGGTTTTACCGGCGTCGATGTGAGCCGCAATCCCGAAGTTTCTTTGAAATTTTAAGTCTGCCATATATTTTGTTGAAAAGATGCGCAAAGGTACGAAATATTAACAAAAAAGAGGCCGTTCAGGCCTCTTTTTATATTGCTATTTCTTAACAATTTATACTTTAAAGTGCGCAAAAGCCTTGTTGGCCTCCGCCATCCGGTGCGTATCCTCCTTCTTCTTGAAGGCTCCACCCTCACCCTTGCTTGCCGCAACAATCTCCCCTGCAAGCTTTTCAGCCATACTGCGACCATTACGCTCGCGGCTATACCGGATCAGCCATTTCATGCTCAAAGAGATCTTTCTGTCAGGACGAACCTCGGAAGGAATCTGGAAGGTAGCACCTCCGATACGGCGGCTGCGAACCTCGACGGCTGGCGTAACATTCGACAACGCCCTTTTCCAGATTTCGTATCCATCCTCATTGGTCGTCTTGGCCACCTTGTCCAGGGCGTCATAGAAGATGTTGAACGCGGTGTTCTTCTTACCCTGCCACATCAGGTTATTCACAAAGCGGGTCACCAGTTTGTCGTTGTACTTTGCGTCAGGGGCCAGCGGTAATTTTTTGGCTTGCGTCTTCCTCATTGTTTAGCGAAATTACTATATATTAAATTATTTCTTTCCTGCGGGTTTGGCTGCAGCTCCCTTTGCACCGGCCTTCTCCTTCTTCGTACCATACTTGCTCCGGCTCTTCTTCCGGTCTTTCACCCCTGCCGTATCCAGGCTGCCCCGGACGATGTGATAACGCACACCGGGAAGGTCCTTAACACGACCACCACGAATCAGCACGATCGAGTGCTCCTGGAGATTGTGCCCTTCACCCGGGATATATGCAATCACCTCCACCTTGTTGGTCAACCGCACCTTCGCTACCTTACGCAGGGCGGAGTTGGGCTTCTTGGGAGTGGTCGTATAAACACGGGTGCAAACACCACGGCGCTGAGGACAAGCATCCAAAGCCCTGGATTTACTTTTTGCACGGATGATCTCTCTTCCTTTTCTTACTAATTGCTGTATGGTAGGCATTCTGAACCTATTTTATTTTGGGACTGCAAAAGTACTGTCCCGCGTGTAATTATCCAAATTTTTCTGCTATACTTTGAACATCCACCCCCTCGTATCCTCCCGGCGCCCCTCCCGGATATCGGTCAGCACCCGCTTCACCGTGGGCGCAACCGTCCACTTATCCGTATCGAACTTCATCGTATAGTCCTCATAACGAAGCTCCTTGATCATCGAAATGGTCGCCGCGGTACCCGTCCCGAACACCTCCTTCAGCTCCCCGGCCTGATACGCCCGCACCACATCATCGATGTTTATCGGCCCTTCCTCTACCGTATACCCCTCATCCCGCAGCAGCTCTATCGCACTGTCCCGGGTAACCCCCTCCAGGATCGTACCCGCTTCCAGGTCCGGGGTCAGAACCTTGTCCCCGATCACAAAAAAGACGTTCATCGTCCCGATCTCCTGGACATATTTATGCTCAAAAGCATCCGTCCACAACACCTGGTCATACCCCTGCTGCTTGGCCACGGCCGTTGCCAGCATACTCCCGCCATAATTGCCCGCCGCTTTCGCAAAACCAAACCCACCCTTCGCCGCACGCGTATATTTTTCCTCCACATATATCCGCATGGGCGCCGAATAATAAGGCCCCGTCGGACTCAGCAGTATCATGAACTTATACGTATCCGAAGCCTTTACGCCAATGGCATCGTCCGCCGCAAACATAAAAGGCCGGATATAAAGCGAATAATCGTTTTTCATCGGGATCCAGTCCCGGTCGATATCGATCAGCCGGCGCATCCCCTCGATAAAGATCTCCTCCGGCACCGCAGGCATCATCATCCGCTCAGCGGAAATGTTGAAGCGGCGGAAATTATCATAAGGCCGGAAAATAAACGGCCGGCCATCCCGGTCCTTATACGCCTTGATCCCTTCAAAAATGGATTGGCCATAGTGAAGGGCTGACAACGCCGGCGACAGACTCAAATCCTGAAAAGGCCTGATATGCACCTTCTTCCACTCGCCATCTGCATAATCCACTTCCAGCATATGGTCAGTAAAATATTTACCAAATGGGAGATTATTAAAATCGATCTCGTTGATTTTACTCTTCCCCGTTTTTGTAACTTGGATGTCCAGGGCTGCAATCATACTTAGGTAAATTTTGTTGACACAAAGAAACGAACAATCTTTGTGTCATCCAAATCAAAAACTAACACCCGTTAGTCATGTCTCTTAACAACATAGCATTATCCGGTCTTATAATAGAGGAATGGTACGGCGACTCCACGCTCGTCATGGGATCACCCGCTCCCATCAAGCCCCCCGAACCCTCCGTCCAACCCGCGGCCGCGGCCACACCACCAACCCCTGAACCTCAGGAATATAAATTCCTGGGAAAGAATACCCGCCGTACCACCATCATCGTCGACTCCCCCGGCTCCCCCTTCCTCCCCGACGCCGAGCTCACTTTCCTCACGAAGATCCTCGAGGCCTGCCGCATGAACATCGGCGACGTAGCCATCATCAACCACCATACCGCACCCGTCGCGATCACCCCGCTGCGTCAGCAACTACAGCCGGCGAACATTATTCTCTTCGGTGTCGAACCCACCGCCATCCGCCTGCCCATCAACTTCCCGGAGTTCAAACTGCAGCCCTACGATCAATGCACCTATCTCGCCGCCCCACCGCTCGAACAGCTCGCAGGAAACTCCACCGAAAGCAAACTATTGAAAAGCAAACTCTGGGTCTGCCTAAAAGCATTGTTCGACGTATGAGCTCACCTTTACCCATATGGGCAACCGAACCCGTCTTCATCGCAGACCCCGACCCTGCCTGGCCGGAGAAAGCCCGGCGTCTGCAAACCGAACTGTCCACCTTCGGCCTCCACAATATCGAACACGTCGGTAGCACAGCAGTCCCCGGACTTCCGGCCAAACCCATCATCGATCTGCTAGCCGAAGTCCCCTCTTTCGATACTGTCGAAGCCATTGCACAAACCCTCCGCCCGGAAGGCTGGCATTATGTTCCCCCTGAACTCGACCAACGCCCCTACCGGCGTCTCCTGATAAAAGTGGAAAATGACAAACGCGCCGTGCATCTCCATATCATGCTCCCCGGCAGCAAAGAGCGGAAAGCCGAGATCGAATTCCGTGACCTGCTCTTCAGCGACACCCGCCTGCGCACCGAATACGCCCGGCTCAAACAAAACCTTGCCGCCCGATACAAAAACGACCGCGAAGCCTACACCGACTCAAAAACATCTTTTATCCAAAACGCCCTGGCCATGGCCGCAAACACACGCATCCCGATCATCTTCGCCACCAACAACCAGCATAAAGTAACCGAGATCCAATCCGCCATCGGCAACAAACTCCGGGTTATCACCCTCCGCGACGCCGGCATCGACATCGACATCCCCGAACCCCACGACACTCTCGAAGCCAACGCCACCGAAAAATCCACCACCATCCACCGCCTCACCGGAAAAAATTGCTTCAGCGAAGACACCGGCCTCGAAGTGCTGGCGCTCAACGGCGAACCCGGCGTACTCAGCGCCCGCTATGCCGGCGAAGACAAATCCTTCGAAAAGAACATAGCAAAACTGCTCCAAAAACTAGGCGACAACCCCGATCGGCGGGCCCGCTTCCGCACCGTCATCAGCCTCATATACAACAACAGGGAGTATCTCTTCGAAGGCATCAGCGACGGCCATATCCTCCACACCCCTGATGGCAGCGAAGGCTTCGGCTATGACCCCATCTTTGTCCCCGAAGGCGATACCCGCTCCTTCGCCAGGATGACCCTCGAAGAAAAAAACCACTACAGTCACCGCCGGAAAGCCGCCGACAAACTCGTAGCCTTCATACAAACAATCACAAATCCGCCGCCCCCATCTGCATGAACTAACTCTAACAAAACCATCGCATATGCCAAGAATCAAATTGATCCTGCCTGACCATTTTCCTTTCACCACCGATATCCCGGTCCGCATCACCGACCTCAACTACGGTGGCCACGTCGGCAACGACTCCGTCCTCTCCCTTATCCATGAGGTACGGGTACAGTTCCTCCGCCACCATGGCTACCAGGAGCTCGACATGGCTGGCGTCGGCCTCATCATGGCCGATGTCACCATCGAATTCAAAAGCGAACTCTTCTACGGCGACACTCTTCGCGGTTCCATCGCCGCCGCCGAATTCTCCCGCGTGGGATTTGATCTGTATTACAAATTGGAAAAACTCGCCGGTGAAAAGTGGGTCGTAGTAAGCAATGCCCGCACCGGTATGGTCTGCTATGATTATAGTCTGAAAAAAATAGCTTCAGTCCCGAAAGAAGTGTGTACAAAATTTCTGTCCTGACGCCCCCCGTGCTATGTTTCGAACTGACCCATCCAATCTCCTACGGCATACAATGGATAAACCCGGATCTTTTCAAAAGTCGCGTAATTTTCCAGAGAAAATCTAACCCCATAGGGAGGATTTTTCTCCTGCATAAACAGGTGCAGACTCTTCATCGCGCCTTTCTTCCCCGATTTGATCTCAACCGGAATAATTTGCTGCCCTGCCTGAACTACATAATCTATTTCAGCATTACTGCTTTTGGCCTCCCGGTGCCAGAAATACAGGGACCCCGGGCGATAGCAGGAGCCCGCTTTCAATATCTCCAAACCGGCATATTGTTCAGCGATCGCCCCTTTGTTTATTACTTCCAGGTCATTTTCCAGTAAAATGTCGTTAAGAGGCAGACCCAGTATACGTTGGAATATGCCGGTATCCAATACATGTAATTTTCGTTTCTTGGGATTGCTTTCAGCACCGAGAGGCAAACCATTTGCGGAAGTATGGGTAACGGGTAGGACCCAACCCGCCATGATGAGCAGGTCAACCGCTTCTTTCATCTGCTTGTGGTTCGATTCACTATGAGCCTTCGCATAGATGAATTTGTCTCCTGCCTGCTGGACCACGGAATCAAAAATCTCAGAAATGCGCAGCAGCGGAACTTGTTTCTTGTACTTGGCAAAATCCGCCCGAAGAGAAGTAATGATATCATCCAGGATTTGGCTGCAACGGATGAAATCATGGTCTTGTACATAGGCAGCTACTGCCTCGGGCATACCTCCCAGGATTAAAAAACGTTTGAGCATGCCGATCAGCTTTTGATGGACAGGTTCTGTCAACGGCGATTCCGGGCTCGCTTTTTTCTTTGCTTCGAGTAACAAGGTTTCTCCGGAGGCTTCCAGGAATTCATTGAAGGTTAGGGGATACATGAACATGGAGCGAATCCTACCTACGCCGAACGATGGCATATCCGCCAAAGCGAATTCCAGGAGCGATCCGGCAGCAATGACATGAAGCTCGGGGTACTTCTCGTAAAAGAAACGCAAAGAAGAGATGGCAGGGATACAGGCCTGTACCTCATCAAAGAATAGCAGCGTTTTGCCAGGGATGATGGGAATATTATAAAGGATAGAGAGATTCTGACAGATCTGATATGGATCCAGGTCTGTTTCGAATAGTTTGTGCACCTGCCTTTGTTCTTCGAAATTGACTTCCAGGAAATGGTCGAATTGTCCCCCCAGGTGACGCACAGCGGTAGACTTACCCACCTGGCGAGCCCCCCTGATCAACAAGGGCTTACCTTGTTTTTCCTGGCTCCAGGCAGATAACGCCCGGTCAATGTTTCTGGATAAATACATAAATACAAGGCAAAAATGCAAATAAATTACATTTTAACAAGGTTATTCTTTACCCAAAAATACAAAATAACAAGGTAATATTACTCCAAATTTTCCATTTTTTCAAGGATGACCTATCTTATCCTTGAAAATCAACGGCTTAAATTCGCGCTTGGCCCTGCCATATCCGCCAACTCTCCTCCGCCTGGATCACCAGCATGGCATGCCCATTCTCCACCACCGCTCCCCGCTCCTCCCCTTTTTGCAAAAACAGGGTCCTGGCAGGATTATACACGAGATCAAAAAGATAATGCTCCGGCCCAACCGCCTCATACGGCAGCGGCGGACACTCCTCCGTGTGAGGATACATCCCCAGCGGCGTCGTATTCACAACAACCGTATACTCCGAAAGCAAAGCAGCATCCACCTGTTCATACCACAGTTCATTCGTCCCCGGCCGAGGCCGCCGCGAAACGAGCCGGTAGTCGATCCCCAACTTCCCAAGCACATACTCCACCGCCTTCGAAGCCCCACCCGTTCCAAGGATCAGCGCCCGGCGATGATGACTGCCCAGCTTCGGCAACAGCGACTGCTCAAAACCCACCACATCTGTATTATATCCCGTCAAGCGTCCGCCGTCGATGCGAATACAATTACACGCGCCAATAGCGGCAACCACCGGGCTCCGCTCATCCAGAAAAGCAAGCACCTGCTCCTTATAGGGTATCGTCACATTCAACCCACACAGCTCCGCATCAGCCAGCACGGCCGCCAACTCATCAATAGAAACTAGTGAAAAATTATCATACACACAGTCCTTTATCCCCTCCCGCTCAAACTTCTCCGAAAAATACCGTTGGGAGAAAGAATGCGTCAGCGGGTACCCTATCAGCCCATAGCGTCTCATAACGCCGTGCCTTTGTCGAGAAAGAGATGGAAAGTGTCCCCGCGAAGACCGACACGCATGGCTTCCATGGCGATGACTTCCGTCGGGGCGATATTGCCAAGGTTGACATTACAACCGATAAGCTCGATAAAATAAAGTTGCTGCGCCTTCTGCGGTGCTTCCCACAATATCTTCTCAGCCGGGATTTGTGTCAGTATCTCCTGTACAAGACCTTCCCGCACTTCGCCGCTGCCCCGGTAGATCCCCACATTACCCGCTTCCCTCGCCTCGGCAATAACATAGGAAGCGCCTGCTCCCAGCTCGGCAGACATCAGCTCGATCCACTTATATGGGGGAATGATATGCGCGGCATCCTTGCTGCCTACCTCACTAAGCACCGTGCCATACTTCGTCAGCTTCTCGATATACCCGCACTTCTCCGCATGCGGGATGGTGATACTGCCATCGCTCACCTCCATATGGGTGATGCCATAGTCCTTGCACACGGCAATATAGTCATCGAATTGTCCACGGATAAGAAACGCCTCGAAAAGGGTGCCGCCAAAATAAACAGGAAGTCCGTAGGACTGATATACCTCGATCTTCTCGCGGAGATTAGGCGTAACGAATGAAGTACCAAAGCCTAGTTTAACAATATCCACATGAGGGTGCGCGACGCTTAAAAAATTCTTTGCCTCATCGATACTCAGCCCTTTGTCCATGACCATCGTAATTCCATTATGCCGGGGCTTCATCAGCCTTTCCGGCATTTGCGTAAGCTTAAAGTTCATCCTGTTTATTTATTGAGTCTGTTAACGTATTCGCAATCCACCCCCGTCCCTTCACTCCGCAATTCCGTAGTAACCCGCGCAAAAGTAAGAAACTCTAGCATATCAACCTTTGCAGTCGTATGGCACAAAATTAGAATATCATTAAAATAGCAGGAATCATCAGCCCCCCAATGCGACGCATGTGACGCGACGCCCATTGATGCGGGGCCCCCTAGAACGACTTATTCTTCTTATACCTCGCAATAATATCCACCACTGGCTGATATTGAAGAATGACAGGATTCAATTCCAATAATTTTTTCAACAGCTTCGGTGCCTTCGCCATTGCATTTTCCAACTGCAACAACCCCTCATGGCTCCGGCCCAACGCAAAATAGACGGCAGAAAGATAAAAGACGAACAAGGGTTTCCCCCCCGTGATCCGGATAGCCGTCTCCACCTGCTCGAGCGCTTCTTCAAAATATTCGGCGTTGTACAAACAACGGATCAACGCCTCCCAGCTCGAGATATTCCGCGGCCGGATCCTCACTACATTGGAAAAATATTGAATGGCCTCCTTGAACTCTCCAAGCTGCATCTTGCATTCACCCATGGCTAAATTATACTCGGGCTGCATCGCATGGATCCGCATGGCAGCCTCCAGCTGCTTCACCGCCTGCCCCCATTGCTCCTCGTTGATATAGGTACAGGCTAATTTATAATATAGTTTGCTGTCATCGGGATTGAGATGTGAGGCCTTCCGGTAGTAGAACCGGGCCTGCGCGTAATTGTCGAGCTTGTCGTAGCAATGCCCTATCGCCTCATAGATCACATCCTCAGGCCTAGACAGCTCCAGCACCTTCTCCAACGACTCTATCGCATCCCGGTACTTCCGCAACCGGATATAGGCATCGCCCATATTTCGGTATGCATAGTCGAACTTCTCATCGATCACCAGCGCATATTTGTAAGCATCCACCGCCTTCTCATACAGCTTGAGCCCCTGGAACGCCGCCGCCAGGTTGAACCAGGCTAATTCATTATAAGGCTTCTCATCGATTATCTGCTGATGCAGCCGGATGCTCTCTTCATTACGACCCGTAAAGTCCGTCCAGAAACATATCTTATAGAGCGCTTCTTCATTGGCCGGGTCCTGCTCGAGGATAAGCTTCAGACAATCGAATATCTTATCGAATTCTTCGTAGTCATCATAAACGTCCGCCAGTTCGAACAACAGCTCCACCCGCTCGTCTCCTTCGAAATGCAGGAGCGCGCTTTCCAGCAGGGCCGCCGCCTTCTGCGGCTGGTCCAAAGCTAAATAAGCGTCCGTCTTTAAAATGTAAAGGTTGATATCACTGCTATCGAGCAACTCTACCTGCTCCAATATCGTAAGTGCCTCGTAATACCGGCGGGTGGCAATCATCAGGTCTGCTTTCTTCACCAGCAGAGCAGAGGAATATGGATATTGCTCTATTCCTAATTCAACCGCCTCGATCGCCTGGGTGAGATCTTCTGTATCATCAAAATAATCGATTATCCTTTCAAACGCTTCTTCCTCTAGGAAGGAATGCTGCCGGCCATTTTTCAAATCCGAATACTGCTTCAACAATTCCTTCAATTCTTCGCGATCCTGGTGGTATGGATTTTCTTGCATGTGTTAAAGGTTATCGTAAGTTACAGCATAAAAACCATCCCTCCGAAAATTAATTTTTGCACTTCTGCACAGCAATCCTGGATACCCCCAAAAGTTAAAAATGCTGCCTCATGCAGCAACCTTCAGCGCCTATTTAACGTATCCTTATACACAAGCTGCTCACGAAAAACACAAAAAAAATCGCTAAACTGTAACTAAATCGGCTTCAGGCCGTTAAAGGATTACTAAATTTTGTGACCAGCGGTTAAAATATACCCAATTTTTTTTACTACATTTGTACCAGAATGCTTAAACCGACAACAATAGAATGGAGAAAATTGATGCGCAAAATGCTCGTCAGCACCATCATGGTTGCAGTGGTCGGTTTGGCCTTTGCGAGCAAGGGCGGCGGCGGAGATAAGAAATCCGGTAACGTTCCGCTGAAAACCAATTTCACCCCCATCCGCACTACCAACGGTTTCACCCTCAAAACGGGCCCCACCTTCACGGGGAGCTATTTCCTGGGCGCCGAAAAGAAAGATAACTACGTCTCTTTCAATACGTTGGTAACCTTCGAGAAAGGCAATGGCATCTTCATCATGCCCTATCGCTACAAGGTCAATTCCTCCGTTTTCCTCCACAACAGCGGCAATAACCTCCAGTTACTCGATCTCCGCATCAACATGGGCCGCAAGTAACTCTAATGACGACCCTTCGGGTGATGGCCCTCCGGTCCATCTTAACCTCCGATATTCATCTTCTTACTTTCCTCATAATTCATTTCCCGGTATCCACTGGTGGGAATGTCGAATTTCGACGCCGGCACCGGGTTGAGGCTCATCTTGGAGAAACGATATAAGATCTTCACATTCCCATTGGTAAGCTCATATTCGAGCGGAAGACCATCCAGCGTCTTGAAAATAGGATCATACGTCCGGTTCTCCGGCACAAGCTCCCGAGTGTAGTATACGCTCACGGTAGCCCCGGTAACCGTCTGACCCGTCGCCCTGACACAGTTATAACCGGCAATCACCTTGGTCTCGCCTGTATTCTTAAAGACGATCCCGTCATACATCCGGTTTTTCTCCGTCCAGTTGTCCGGGTTCATCCTGATCAACAGCTTCTGGCCGCTCACCTCTTTGAGGATCACGCCCAAACCCGTATTGGAATCAAAAATAGAAGTGGAAGAGAACAGGGCATTGGTCATTTCCGACCGGCTCTTATTGCCCTTTATATAAATGGTATGCGAGGCATTCCCAACGCCTTCCAGCTTGTTGCCCCCCTCGATAGTGACGGAATAATCATACACCAGGGCAAGCTCCGATATCTTCCGCTGAGCCTGCGCCGAAGACTGTAGAAGAATGCACAGGAAGAACAGGTATAAAGGGCTACGATAGGTAAAAATCATCCCTTAAAAATAAGAAAGACCCCTCAAACCTCCAAGTAAGCCCACCAACTCGAGCGCGCGCCACCTCACCAACCCTATCCCCCACCCGCCGCTGACCCGGCCCATGGAGAACCCTTACTTCCGCGACTGCGCCCTCTTCTGCGCCTCCTTCTGGGCCTCCTGCATTTGCTCCAGCCGCTCCTGCCACTTCGACTTCGTTTTTGGCTTGGCCCGGTTCTCCTGCAGCTTCGCCAGGATCTTATCATGATCGATGATATAGTTCTGGATGACAAACTGCAACGCCAGCGTTATCAGGTTGGACACCGTATAATACCAGGTCAGCGCCGAAGCCAGCCGGTTAAAGAAGACAAGCAGAAATACCGGCATGATATAAGGCATGTACTTCATGGCCGGATTACTCTGGTCAGGCGTCATGCTCAACCCATACAGCGAGATCAGGAAGCTGGTCACCACCGCCAGCAAGGCAAAAAGACTCACATGATCGCCATATCCAGGTATCGAAAAGCCCAAATTAAGAATACTGTCGTAAGTGGATAGATCATGACTCCAAAGGAAACTTTCCCCCCGCAGCGCGATATTGGAGTTGAAGAAACTATACAAGGCAAAGAATATCGGTATCTGCAACAACGCAGGGATACAACCGCCGAGAGGATTTACCCCCGCTTCCCGGAAGAGCTTCATCTGCTCCATCCCCACCTGCTGCTGGTCATCCCCCACCCTCTTCTTCATAGCCTCGATCTCGGGCCGCAACGCCTTCATCTTGGCGCCACTTAAATAACTGCTATATACCAAAGGAGAGGTGATCAACCGGATAAAGAGCGTCAGCAGCAAGATCGCGATACCAAAATTACTGATATGCTCCTTGAAGAAATTGAACACCGGCATAATAATATATACATTCACCGGCCGCACAAAAGAATACATGTTCCTGCCCAGGTCGATGATATGCGTCATCCCCGGCGCCTGCTTGTCCAGGATGGAAAAATCATTCGGACCGTAATACAACCTGAACGGAAGCGTCGCCACTGCCGTGGCGGGAACCTTGGCCTGCAAACTCACCTGCGCCCTGCCAACGGTATTGGAAGTGTCCGCCGACTCCTTCATCAGATGCACCCCACCCGCCGTAAACCCATTCTGGGCGATGATGGTCGTATTGAAGAATTGCGAGGATACGGACACCCATTGCACCGGTTTCTCAAAAGTCCGTTCCGACTTCGAAGAGATATAATCGAATTTGTTATCCTCGGAATAGCACACGCTGGCCAGCCGCCGCTCATCATAGATATTCTTCTGGCTCCTGCCCAGGATAGCATTCCAGCCAAAGTTGAAATTGTTCTGCGTAAAGAACTTTTCGGGATTGCTCACCTTCACGCTCCAGTCCAGTACATAATCATGGGCCGGCAGGGTAAATTCATGCTCGAGGGATTGACCCGAAGGCGAAGGAAGCCGGAAACTCACCGTCTGGCTGCCATCGGCATTCTTTACCACTACGCCAGGCTTAAAATACAGCTCCGAAATATCGGCAGCACCCGACCCGGTGTTTATCGGATAGCTCATCCGGTTATCCGTACCCGGCGCAACAAGCTTCACCAACGTGCTGTCATACGACTTGAACTTCTTCAGCTCCACATCCACCGGCTGCCCGCCTTTATTGCTAAAGACCACCTTCATCACGTCGTTCTCCACCGTCAACTGCTGCTCCGTACCCTTCAAAGCTGCCTCGAAACTCGCTGTATCCACCGGCTTTACAGCAGCGGTGTCCTTATGGGCAGCAGCTTCCCTGGCAGCGGCAGCCTCACGCGCCGCCTCCCGCGTCTGTTGGACGAGGGCGACACTATCCGCTATATGCTTACGCTGTGCTTCCAGCTCGTGGCTGCTCTTAGTAGAAAGGTATAGGTATAAGAACAATAAAAGCCCCAACAACACAAATCCAATAACCGTATTGCGATCCATTCCCATGATAGATTTTTTATGGAGATGCAAATATAGGGGTTCTCGCCTGATCGACCGCAGTTCAATCGGCAGGAACCTCTCAGCACGCCGCCAGGCACCAAAAACATCGGTAAACCGTCCCGGTTAAATCATCTCACTTTGAAGTAGCGGATTCTTCACCGCGCTCTTCGCGTCGGCAAACTCCTTGGCCGCCTTGATAAAATGAACAAATATCGGCTGGGGATTCTCCACCGTGCTCTTCAGCTCCGGATGGTATTGTACCCCAAAGAAAAAGGGATGAATATTGGCAGGCAATTCGACTATCTCTATCAACCCGCTCTCCGGATTGAGACCGCTGGGCATCAGCCCCGCCTGCTCAAACTGTTGAAGATAAGCATTATTAAACTCCCAACGATGCCGGTGCCGTTCGGTGATCTCCGGCTTGCCCCCATAGACCCGGCTGGCAAGCGTCCCCTCCTTCAACTGACAGGGATAAGACCCCAGCCGCATCGTCCCTCCCTTGGCAGTCACCTTCTTCTGCTCCTCCATCAGATCGATCACCGGATGCGGCGTATGTACATCCATCTCCGTGGAATGCGCATCCTTCCAACCCAGGACATTACGGGCATATTCTATCACCGCCATCTGCATCCCCAGGCAAATACCAAAGAAAGGTAATTTATTCTCCCGGGCATACCGGACGGCAATGATCTTCCCCTCTACCCCCCGATGGCCAAACCCCGGCGCCACCAAAAGCCCGTCAAGGTTGGCCAGCTTCTCGTGCACATTATCCTCGGTAATAAATTCACTATGCACATTCACCACCTGAACCTTACACTCATTCACCGCCCCGGCATGAACAAAAGATTCCAGGATAGACTTATAGGCATCCTGCAGCTCGATATATTTTCCGATAAGCCCGATCGTCACCTTGCTCTTAGGATATTTCAGCTTGTCCAGGAATTCCTTCCAGCGGGCCAATTCCGGCTCATGATAATGCGTAATGTTCAATTTCTTCAGACAGATAAGGTCCAGCTTCTCCCGCATCATCGTCAGCGGAACCTCGTATATCGTGGGCGCATCCGCCGCCTCTATCACCGCCTCGGGTTTTACATTACAAAACAAGGCAATCTTCTTCCGGATATCCGGGGACAAAGACTCTTCCGTCCGGCATACGATGATGTCCGGGTGAACCCCTTCCTGACTTAATAATTTGACAGAATGCTGCGTAGGCTTGGTTTTCAGCTCTTTAGCAGCTTTCAGATAGGGGATCAGCGTGAGATGCACAACGACACAATCCTCTTCCGGCATCTCCCACTGCAACTGCCGCACCGCCTCGATAAAAGGTAGAGACTCGATATCACCTACCGTACCCCCCAGCTCTGTGATGATGATGTCATATTTATTACCCTGACCCAGCAGGAGCATCCGCCGCTTTATCTCGTCCGTAATGTGCGGGATCACCTGCACCGTCTTGCCAAGATAAGCCCCCTCCCGCTCCTTATTGATCACCGTCTGATAGATCCTGCCCGTAGTGACATTATTCGCCTGGGAAGTGTAGATGTTGAGAAACCGCTCGTAATGACCAAGGTCAAGATCGGTCTCCGCCCCATCCTCCGTCACATAACATTCCCCATGCTCATATGGGTTCAACGTCCCGGGGTCTACGTTGATATATGGGTCAAACTTCTGAATGGTTACCCTTAGCCCCCTGGCTTGCAACAATTTAGCAAGCGAAGCCGCAATAATCCCTTTACCCAGCGAGGAAGTAACACCACCCGTAACAAAAACATACTTAGCCATAGTATGGTCAATTAATTTATTATTAAATGCGTTGTTGTGTTATTGGGCGACTGGCGGAAAACAATATCTTAGCAACATCTGATCCTGACTCCACTGAAAATACGATGTGTGAATAAATGCATCCTGGCCGCGAATTGACCTTATGAAAACCATAAAGAAGGGAAATTCCAAGAGGTCATGCAAAGTTACATGAAATTATGATGCCCCGAAAAGGGCTGTGGATAAAATGATAAAAAAGAGGTTCAACGACTGTTGAACCTCTTCTCTTTATACATAATCTGTCTTATCTCAGCGTAACCAGGGAAATGGCCGGTTTCGGCCGGGGATCCATCGTCTCCGAAGACGCGTTGCGGGAGACTTCCTTTGCAGCAGCTTTCTCCGTTTGATTGATCTTTACTGCGTGCAGGATACTAATAGATACGATCTCGATAACCAATACAATGGCGGTAAGGGTTTTTCCTTTCATAATTTACTGGATTTAGGTCCTTTTCTTTCGGGATAAAGATTTGTTATTTCCTGTTGTCTTTTGCGGGTGCAAATTACGACCGCGTATACATTAACGCAAGTTAACAATCCATTATTTTCCCTGCAACGTAGAAATCGGCCCCCTGACATAGGGTCTTTACGCACTTTTTCATCCGGCCACCATTTTATAACCAATTCACAATCATTTACATATGAAATAAAATTCTATTCATCCAACCACAATTTTTTACTATTTTGTTAAGGATACTATGAACACCCCAATATCTATTCTCATGCTACTATGTCTGTCCCTCACCGGCATAGCACAACCGACCGTCAACCTCGCGAATCTTCCAAAAGTCACCATCGATCTCAAAAATGCAGACCCCCTCACCCCGGACGCCTTCAGCCATTTCGAAGTCATCGACGAACGCCCCGACACCGCCCGCATCGGTATCCACACCTTTGTTCATACCCTGGGGTTTTCGGGCAACCGGCAGCTGGTCTTCCAGCATCCTGCCGCCCTGGAGATCGGCGATTATCTCAATACCCATTTTGCCCGCCCCGGAGCCTCCTGGTCCGCCCTCATCGTCCTGCGCAACCTCTGGCTCTCCGATGCCAACTACCTGAAGGAAGAAAAGGTCAAAAACCCCGATATCCTTGAAGAAAGGACGCATATCCGGCTAAAAGCCGAGATCTACGCCTTCAATGACAGCGTGTATATCCCCATTCTGCGCTATGATACCCTGCAGACCTATAAAAGGGGCAACACCTACAACCAGCTCAACACCTATTATCATTTTTGGGAGAAAGACCTCACCGACATGCTCAGCGATATGACCGACAGTGCATCAGGCCTCGCCGCCACCAGGATCGAACACGGCCGCCGCCTTCACAGGGAGGACATCCTGCAATACAACCGGTCCCGTTTCGACGCCGCCATCATCGGCAACAGCCTGCTCACCCGGGGCGTCTACACCAGTTTCGAGGAATTCCGCAACAATGCCCCCTCCATTCAAAACTTCGAGGTCAAACAGGAGAAAAAGGAAAAGATACTATATATCAAAGATGCCAACGGCAGCTCTTATTATACGCATGATGCCTGGGGTTATTGCGATGGGAAAGCCATCTATATCATGCGCAGTGG
Source organism: Puia dinghuensis (assembly GCF_014642875.1). GTDB lineage: Bacteria > Bacteroidota > Bacteroidia > Chitinophagales > Chitinophagaceae > Puia > Puia dinghuensis. The sequence continues at coordinate 57,287 of NZ_BMJC01000009.1, read as the reverse complement.
AAGCCTGTATCCTATATGGAAAGAGGGAAAAGCCTTCTACTTCTTCGGCCAGGCGTATAAAGAAAGTACCTCGCCCGCACCACCGGTATATGTGCCGGGCACACCAGCTACCGTCTCCGGGGTCGGCGCCCCCGGTGTTGCCCCGATGTACACCCCCGGTACCCCGGGAATGATTGCCCCCGGCACGATGAAGACGGCCTCAAATAAGCAACGCATCTACACCGTCGACATGGACTCCGGCGGCGTCTACTAACGATCGATCAATCCTTCGCAATCTTATCGTAACTCGCTACCAGCCCCTTTATCAGCGAAGAGCTGAACCCGCGGTGCTCCATCTCATTCAAACCCGCTATCGTGCACCCCTTGGGGGTAGTCACCTTGTCTATCTCCTGCTCCGGATGCGACCCCCTGCGCAGCAATAGCTCCGCCGCCCCCTTCACCGTCTGCGCCGCGATCAGGTTGGCGGTAGCCGCATCGAACCCGATCTCGATGCCCCCCTGGATATTCGCCCGGATATACCGCATGGCAAAAGCAGTCCCGCAGGCCCCCAGCACGGTAGCCGCATCCATCAGCTTCTCATCGATCCGCACCGCCTTGCCCAGCTGGTTGAAAATATCCATTACATATTGCAGATACTCTTCGCTTACATTATTGCGGGCCGCAATACAGGTCATGCTTTCCTGAATAGCGATGGCCGTATTGGGCATGGCCCTCACCACCTGTATCCCGTTGCCAAGATACTCCGTTATGTGGTCGATACTGATCCCCGTCACCACCGACACCAACACCTGGTGCTCCTTCCTGAACTCCCCTTTCAACGCAACCAGGATGTCCTTCACCTGGTAGGGCTTCACCGCCAGGATCACCAGGTCCGCATATCGCACCGCCTCCTCATTCTTGTCGCTGACAAGCACTCCCTTCCGCTCCAGCTCATGAAGCGTAGAAATGCTCCGCTTGGTGATCAGAATATGCTTGGGTGACACAAATCCACTCTGGATCAACCCTTCTGCAATGGCCGTTCCAAGATTGCCCCCGCCGATAATAGCGATCTTCTTGTTCATAAAAATGATTCTTTAGCCAGATAATTTCGTACATAGTCACCCACCCCTTCTTCCAGGGAATAAAAAGCATCGGTATACCCCGCCTCGCGCAGCTTCCGCATGTTGGCTTCGGTAAAATACTGGTACTTATCCCGGATGTCCTCCGGCATGTCGATATATTGGATTCTCGGCGCCAGATCGAGCCCGGAAAATGTAGCCTTCACCAAATCCTCAAAAGACCGTGCCTTGCCCGTGCCCAGGTTATATAAACCCGAAGCAGGCCGATGCCCCATTAACCAATAGCAAACCTTGATCACGTCTTTCACGTACACAAAATCCCGCAGCTGCTGGCCGTCTTTATAGTCCGGCCGGTGACTGCGAAACAGCTTTACCAGCCCATCTTTCTTTATCTGGTTGAAGGAATGAAAGATCACACTCGCCATTCGGGCCTTGTGATATTCATTGGGACCGTAAACATTAAAGAATTTCAATCCTGCCCAGAAAGGCGGCTGCGAAGACTGCCCCAGCGCCCACTTGTCAAATTCATTCTTACTGACCCCATAAGGATTCAACGGCTTCAGTTCAAAAGGCAGATCATGCCTGTCCTCATACCCCATCTCTCCCCCGCCATAGGTCGCCGCCGACGAAGCATACACCAGGGGGATCCTCCCCTCCGTACAATAATACCACACCTTCTTCGAATACTCCACATTCAGGTGCTCATGGATGGAATAGTCGAACTCCGTGGTATCCGTCCGCGCGCCGATATGGAAGACAAAGGACACCTCCGGCTGCTCCAATTCCAGCCATTCGAAAAATCCCTCCCGCTCGACCTTGAAGGCAAAGTCTTTACCTTTTAGATTCAACACCTTATCATCCCGGTCGAACTCATCGACAAGGATAAGATCATCATAGCCCTGCTCATTCAACAGCCCCACCAGGCAGCTTCCGATGAATCCGGCCGCACCTGTAACAACGATATACTTCTTATTCATAGTTATAGCTGATCAACAAAGCGGACCACAGGTCCGATGGCCGAAGGCCCGACATTAAATGATCCGGCGCTGCGGACTATATTTGCGTCAGTCCGCAGGCGTCGGCATCCACCAGCCGGGCCATATGACTCTCCAGGCTCCGGTCATATTTTTCCTTCCACGCTTCCACCATACCCCAATTCATGCCATCGACGACAAACTCCCCATCGGTGACAAGCCCCAGGTAGGCAACCGGAAACCCGTTCACAACATTCTTGAACTCCTCCACCCGCGAAGCCGCCACACTGACAACGACCCTGCTCTGGGCTTCCCCAAACCAGTACGCATCCTTGCGTATCGCCTTCTCGGTAGCAACCACATCGAATCCAAACCCACGCGGAAATGCCGACTCGGCCAGGGTCACAAAGAGCCCGCCTTCGCTGACATCATGGGCGCTGCGGATCAGCTTCTTCCCGATCAACCCCGCCACCATCTGCTGCAACCCGTATTCTTCCTCGATATTAAAATGCGGCGCAGGGCTGAATTCCACTTTCTTTATCTTATGCAGGTATTCAGAAGAACCCAGATCATCATAGCTGTTCCCCAACAGGAAAATAACATCTCCTTCCTCCTTGAAGTCCAGCGTCATCTTATGATGGACGTTATCCAGGAGGCCAACCATCCCGATAGTCGGCGTCGGATAGACGGCGCCGTCAGGGCTCTGGTTATAAAAGCTGACATTCCCCCCGGTGACGGGTGTATCGAACTTCCGGCAGGCATCCCCCATACCCTTGATGGCATGGACAAATTGATAATACACCTCCGGATCATACGGATTGCCAAAGTTGAGACAGTTGGTAACGCCCAGCGGCTGGCCGCCGCTACAAACGATATTCCGCGCAGCTTCCGCCACCGCGATCATCGCACCTGTATACGGATCGGCAAATACATAGCGGCTGTTGCAATCCGTTGTCACCGCCAGCGCCTTCTCTGCACCCGCTTTACCCCCCGTACCCTTTGCCAGCACCACAGCGGCATCGCTCGGCTCATTCGTAGAGGTATTGGCGGCGCCCACCGTACTGTCATATTGCACAGCCACCCAACGCTTCGAGGCGATATTCGGCAGGGCGATAAGCTGTTCCGCAACGGCCCGCAGATCATCCGGCACTGCAACTTGCGCAGCATCGAAGGCATCCACCTTCTTGAAATAAGCCGGCTCGCTAAAGGGCCGTTCATATTGCGGTGCACCACCCCCCAACACCAGCTCGTGCGCAGGTATCACGGCTTCCAGCTCCCCGTTCATATAAAATTTCAGCAGCCCGTCATCCGTCACCTCCCCGATCGCCGCTGCCGGCAGGTCCCATTTTTCAAAGATGCTGACCACCTCGGCTTCCCGGCCTTTTTGGACGACCATCAGCATCCGCTCCTGGCTTTCACTCAGCAGCAGCTCCCAGGCCTTCATATTCTCCTGGCGGGCCGGCACCCTGTCGAGATCGATCCGCATCCCCACTTCACCCTTGGCGCTCATCTCGGCGGTAGAACAGATGATCCCCGCGGCGCCCATATCCTGCATCCCGACAACAGCGCCGGTATGGATGACCTCCAGGCACGCTTCCAGCAATTTCTTCTCCTGGAAAGGATCACCCACCTGTACGGCCGGCAGTTCCTTCGTGCTTTCACCCGTAATATTAGCGGAAGCAAACGAAGCCCCGCCGATGCCATCCTTACCCGTGGCGCTCCCGACAAAGATCACAGGGTTACCCTTGCCCTTTGCCGTGGCGGAGATCGTCTCCCCATTTTTCAGCACACCGACACTCATGGCATTCACCAGGGGATTGGTATGATAACATTCCTCAAAATAGATCTCTCCCGCTACCGTCGGCACTCCAAAACAGTTACCATAATGCCCGATGCCATGTACTACGCCGGACAACAGGTGCTGGGTCTTTGCTTCTTTTATATTGCCAAATCGCAGCGAATTCAGCGAGGCGATAGGCCTTGCACCCATCGTAAAGATGTCCCGGTGTATCCCCCCTACCCCCGTCGCAGCCCCCTGAAAAGGCTCGATGGCGGAAGGATGATTATGCGACTCGATCTTGAACACGACCCCATGACCGTCACCAATATCCATCAAACCGGCATTCTCTTCGCCTGCCTTTACCAGCATTTTCTTCCCTTCCCGCGGGAGGGTCTTTAGCCACCTGATGGAATTCTTATAACTGCAATGCTCGCTCCACATGGCGCTAAAGGCACATAATTCCGTAAAATTGGGGGTACGGCCAAGCTTTTCCTGGATCAAACCGAATTCTTCCGCTGTAAGTCGGAGCTGTTCGGCAGTTTTGACGGTTATTTCCATAATCTCTTATAAGAAACCGCAAAAGTACGAAACCTCGCCCCAATGGACAAAAGGCGCCCCGCCTTTTCCCACAAAATCAGTACGTTTGCCCCACTTATGGCGGTAAACCAAAGCATTGCCTTTGTAGCAAACACCAGCTGGAGCATCTACAAATTCAGGCTTTATCTTATTGAACGACTGTTACGGCAAGGGTTCGCCATCTACGTACTGGCGCCCCGCGACCCTTACACCGAAAAATTTGAGCATTTAATAGGCCTCACCTACATCGAATTAACCCATTTCCATGGCAAGAGCATCTCCCCCCTGGAAGATTACCTGCTCTACCGCGAACTGCTCAGCCACTACCGCACCCTAAAACCCCGGCTCATCTTTCATTATACCGTTAAAGCCAACCTCTACGGCACCCGTGCAGCCGCACGCGCCGGCATCCCTTCCATCAGCGTCATCACAGGCCTGGGGTACACCTTCTCCGGCGAGGGCTGGCTGCAACACGCGGTCCGCACCGCCTACCGGCGACAACTCCAAAAAAGCAGCGAGGTCTGGTTCCTCAACAGTGACGATCGCGAATTCTTCATCACGCGAGGCCTCGTTCGCCCCGAAAAAACCTTCCTCCTGCCGGGAGAAGGGGTGGACGCAGCTTATTTCTATCCCGCCCCCTATCAACAAAGGACGGAGATCACCTTCCTGCTCATCGGCCGGCTCATCCGCCATAAAGGCATCTATGAGTTCGTCGCAGCCGCCCGATCGCTGCAAAAACAAGGGCTGGCCGTCCGCTGCCAGCTCCTGGGCTTCTTCGACGACAACAATCCAGTCGCCATCCCCCGCAAGGAAATAGAAGAATGGACGGCACGCAACCTCGTCACCTGGCTGGGCCACACCGACGACGTACGGCCCTTCATCGAACAGGCAGACTGCGTCGTCCTGCCATCCTACCGGGAAGGTATGCCCCTTAGCCTGCTGGAAGGGGCCAGTATGTGCAAAGCCCTCATCGCCACCGATACCGCCGGCTGCCGGGCTATAGTAGAAGAAGGCGTCAATGGCTATCTTTGCCGCGAAAAGGACGGGGCAGATCTCGCCCAAAAAATGGTCGCCTACTATCACCTTCCACCCATGGCCAAAAGACAGATGGGAATCGAAGGCCGAAACCAGGTGCTGCAACACTACACCCGGGAGAGGGTGGTGGCCATCTACCTGGAGAAAATAAGCATACTCCGGGGTCACGAATAATCGTTTACGCTGTATGCACCTCTTTCTGCTCATCTTTTATTATATCGGCTGCGCCTGTGCCATCGCCAAAATGCGCTTCATCCGCAAAAGCGGCATCCGGCCCGCCATCCTCCAGGCCTTATTCGCCTTCCATGTGGCAGTAGGTTGGCTGCACAACGTCATCGCCTGGCGTTACTACCCTGAGCATGGCGACGTCTGGAACAATTTCAGGGTAAGCTTCCTCTACCGCCACCGGCTCACCTCGGAATTCAACCTTTGGTTATCCGACAACGACACCTGGACCCACATCTCCCACAACGGCATGGTATACATCCAGATGCTCCTCAACTGCTTTTCCTTCGATCACCTGGACATCAACACCCTGCTCTTCGCCTTTCCCGTCTTTCTGGGAAATATTGCGCTCTTCCGCGTCCTCCGCCATTGTTTACCCGGCGATCCCCTCACAGCCATCTGCGTCTTCCTCCTCCCTTCCGTTCTGTTCTGGACATCCGTCGTTCACCGGGAAGCCGTTCTCTATATGCTGCTGGGTTTTCTGGTTTATAATTTCCAATGGCTCCTGGCCCACGGTTTCGATTGGCGCCGGGCGGGTTATTGTCTGCTTTGCTTCCTGCTCATCGCTTATTTCCGTAGTGCTTTTGCCTTCACCCTCCTTCCGGCGCTTTATGCCTGGATACTGGCAGACAAACCCCGGATAAGACGCAAGCTCCTGCTGGCAGGCGTCATTACAGGGGGATTACTCACCCTGTTCATCTGTCCTGTCCTCGATATTCCCGGAGCCATCGCGCGGCAGCAACAGGAATTTCTGGGGCTGGAAGGACACTCCCGCCTCCCCCTCCCGACACTCGACGGAACCTGGAGCAGCCTGCTGCATATATTACCTGCCGCCATCCGCAACGGCTGGTTCGAACCCCTCCCAGGGTCGGGTGGCCAGCTCATCTACTGGGCCTTTTCCCTCGAATTATTGCTCATCTGGGCCATCGTCCTTCTGGCGATCGGTCGAACCCTCCTTCGTCCCAAAAACCCAGCCCCTTCCCTACACGCCCTCCTGCCCGGAGCCCCCCGCTCCCCCCACACACCCCCGCCCGGCGCGCCCCTCTCCCCCCGCGAACCCCTGTTCAACGCATTCGGGGTTTTCAGCCTCCTCTTCGCCCTCATCGGAATGCTCCTTATAGGGATTCTGGTACCCTTTGCCGGGGCCATCGTCCGCTATCGCAGTCTCTATCTCCTTTTTCTGCTCGCCCCCTTCCTACACTCCCTGCGCACCCTGCCGCCCTTCAAGACCACAAACACGTGGTTTTCAAAAAACCTCTTCTACAGATTATGAATTATTTTATATAATCCTTCTTTATTAGTTATATTGCATTTTTAACCCTCAGGAATCGAAAATTTGTTTTATATCCATCAATCATTGTAGTTTCGCTAAAATTTTTCAAGCATGTCCTCATTAAGATTTAAAGCTATTGACAATCTAACCACGGTCGACGGGACCCTGATGCCAGGGTCGGCCAAAATCACCGCCATCTTCGGTGACAACGTTTTCACGCTGAAAACAGCCCGCGAATTTTTAAGTGATGAAGCTTATAAGAGCCTGACAGCCTCTATCAAAGGCGGCAAGAAGATCGATCGCGCGGTAGCCAATCAGATTGCGTCGGGCATGCGTCAATGGGCTGAGGCAAAAGGCGTCACCCACTTTACACACTGGTTCCAACCGCTCACCGGAACCACCGCTGAAAAGCACGATACATTCTTTACGATAAAAAGCGATGGCACCCCTATCGAAGAATTTGACGGTGCAGCCCTGATCCAGCAGGAACCAGACGCTTCTTCCTTCCCCAGCGGCGGTCTTCGCGCTACTTTCGAAGCCCGTGGTTATACTGCATGGGACCCTTCTTCTCCCGCTTTTATCATGGAGGTCGGCGCCGGCAAGACATTTTGTCTTCCCACCATCTTCGTTTCCTACACCGGTGAATCCCTCGACTATAAAGCACCCCTGCTAAAGGCCCTGGCCGCCCTCGACAAGGCTGCCGTAGAGGTTTGCCATTACTTCGACAAGAACGTCACGAAAGTAACCGCCACCCTCGGCTGGGAACAGGAATACTTCGTAGTCGACGAAGGTCTGTTCAACGCCCGTCCCGACCTGGTGATGAGTGGCCGTACCGTCTTCGGCCATGCCCCTGCGAAAGGCCAGCAGCTGGAAGACCACTACTTCGGCAGCATCCCTGAGAGGATTTACGCTTTTATGCGTGATTACGAAAACGAAGCCTACAAACTGGGTATTCCCCTCCGCACCCGTCATAACGAAGTGGCCCCCGCCCAGTTCGAATGTGCCCCCATCTTCGAAGAAGTAAGCGTAGGCGTCGACCATAACCTTCTCCTGATGGACGTCATGGACCGCGTCGCCCGCCGTCACCACCTCCGTGTACTGCTCCATGAAAAGCCCTTTGCCGGCATCAATGGCAGCGGCAAGCATAACAACTGGAGTATGGCTACCGACACCGGCGTCAACCTGCTCGCGCCCGGTAAGACTCCCAAGACCAACCTGATGTTCCTGACGTTCTTCGTCAATACTATCAAGGCCGTATACGACTATTCCGACGTACTGCGCGCTTCCATCGCCTCCGCCGGTAACGACTTCCGCCTGGGCGCCAACGAAGCGCCTCCCGCTATCATCTCCGTCTTCATCGGCGAATACCTCAGCAAAGTACTCGCAGACGTAAAAGAACGCGTAGGTGACAAATTCGACGAACAGGACGAAGCCATCCTGAAGCTCGACCTGCACAGAAGCATCCCCGAACTGCTGCTCGATAACACCGATCGCAACAGAACATCTCCCTTCGCCTTCACCGGCAACAAATTCGAGTTCCGCGCCGTAGGCTCCAGCGCCAACTGCGCCAACGCCATGATCGCCGTAAACACCATCCTGGCCGAAACCCTCAAAAAGTTCAAGAAAGAGGTCGACACCCTCATCGAAAAAGGGGAGAAGAAAGAGATCGCCCTCATGCACGTCATCCGCGAATACGTCGTCGGCAGCGAGAAGGTTCTCTTCGAAGGCGACGGCTATAGTGACGAATGGCATCATGAAGCCGAAAGACGCGGTCTGCCCAATGTTCGCACCACCCCGCTGGCCCTCGACGCCATGGTCACCGACAAGGCAAAGCATCTCTACGAAGCAAATGGCGTCTATACCCATATCGAACTGGAAGCCCGCCACGAGATCGAACTGGAGAAATACATCAAACGCGTCCAGATCGAAGCCCGCATCATGGGGGAATTGGCCACCAGCCATATCCTGCCTCCGTCCATCAAATACCAGAACACCCTCATCCAGAACATCAAGGGGCTGAAAGACCTCGGTCTTCCCGCCGAAGCCTACGCCAACCAGCAGCAGATCCTCGAAAAGATCTCCCTGCACATCGGCAAGGTCAGCTCACTGGTGGAAAAGATGATCGAAGCCCGCAAGGTCGCCAACAACATCACCGACACGCGGACCAAGGCCATCGCTTACACCAGCCAGGTAAAAGATCCGTTCTTCGACGATATCCGCTACCACGTGGATAAGCTCGAGCTCCTGGTAGACGACAAGGAATGGGTCCTGTCGAAATACCGCGAACTCCTGTTCTTGCGCTAATCACAATCTCCCCCATACAAAAAGCCCGCCTCACGGCGGCCCCGGCAAAGCCCTCTTTGCCGGACATCACCGAAAAAATGGCCCCCTACTTTTACGCCAGGGGGCCATTTTTTTTATTTCAAGGATATTGGACAACCCACTTTATAGATCGAATATCAGCTTACCCCACAATTGCATCCCGTTAAAACCCATTTGCACCGCGTCGAATACCCCGCCCGACTCGCCGTCTCCCTGGGAAAGATAAGAACCGGGCACCTCCGCCTTATCAGGATGTACATTGAAAACATTATCCACCCCAAGGGCGATCTTCGCAAACTTTGTCAGCTTGACGGTCGCATAGATGTCTGTGGATGTCTTCGCCCCGTAATGAAATAACTCCGGCACGATCGTCCCGTTATCCAATGCCACCCACGGCTGATAGATATCCCTGGCGCCCGGCGGAGGCGTTTTCGAGATCCCATTCCCATACTGCGACAGCTTGCCAAAATACGTCGCTCTGGCTCCAACAGTCACCCGGTGCATCACATACTCCACGCTCAGCGCTACCTTGGCCGGCGGAGCGCTGGACTTCAGCAGCGACTGTTCCCTGTCGTTGAAAAAGGTCGCGCTGTCGTTGGGGGAATTTTTCAAACCCGAAGGGATATTGATCTTGTCGATCATCAGCCGCTGGAAGCTTCCGGACAACACCACGTTCAGCCGGTTCTTTCCCAGTCTGGTATGATAATCCGCCACGACATCGATACCCTGGTTCGTCGTATTGACCGCATTCGCGAAAAATATCGCCTTGGAGACACCCTCGGCCGCCATAAGCGACGTAAGCGCGGGGCTCAATCCTGCGGAGCTACTCGAGTATTGACCCGAGAACACGATACGGTTCTTCACATTGACATTGTATCCGTCTACGGTCAGCAGGAAATTCGACACCGGCTTCCACGTGAATCCCAGGCTGGCGTTGGTCGAGGTCTCCTGGGTAAGATTGGGAATACCAGCCTCCCTGGCCAGGAGAGAAGTGTTGGGAACGATCTTCGTATAGGCGAACGTCCTGGTCCCATCCGGTAAGGTGGTAACGGTCGTATTGGTATTGCTGAAGTTGATCTGCTGCAGCGAAGGCGCCCGGAAGCCTGTGCTCACCGATCCCCGCACATTGAAATTATCGGTGAGCTTATACCGCGTAGCCAGCTTCTGGGTAGTCAGGAAACCGAAATCGGAATAGTTCTCGAATCGCTGCGCCAGATCGACCAGCCACCGGTCCGTCAGATCGGCCGTAAGCTCGATATACCCGCTGGTATTGGTACGGTGGGCGTCAGCGACATCGGCGGGCTGATTGCCCGGATAGCCCTGTGATCCTCCTGCCTTTGGCTTGCCGTTAAGGGTGGCCGGGCCGATCACATAGGAATCCGGTTCCCCTGCATATATTTTATATTGCTCATAGCGGAATTCGCCGCCCACGGCAAAGGTCAACCCCTGCGCAAAACCGTCGAAATGCTTGCTCAGATCGAGGTTTTCCTCATGCTGCAGGAAACTGTATCCGCCGTCATCGAAACGCGTCTTGGTAGCCTGATCGGGCAAAGCGATCGAGGCGTTGTACGTATCCTTCCCCCAAACGTGAAAATCATTATAGCCCGTATTGCTGCTGATATCCCAATGCCAGCCATCTCCGATCTCGCCCCTGAACCCGGCCGCCGCCGACATATCCTTCAGATATACCTGCTGACCGGGCGTGTACATGACATGGGCCGTATCCAGCCCCTTTGGCGTAGGATCATATACTTTCATAATGCTGGGATCGAATAGCAGCTGTCCCTGTGCGTTGGTCGGATATTTCGTCGCACCGCTACTCCACAACCGCGTATTCGCATACGCCTGGGAGTTCTTATAATTATATCCCCCGAACGAATAAAAGGTCGTCTTCGTCCCCTTCACCGGTATCTCCATATTGTACATCCCGCCTCCGGCGATCACGGTCCCGTCGCCTGCCGCCCTTCTGACCAGGCTGCTCGCCACCACCGCATTCTTATTGACGGAATAATTGGTGTCAGGCTCAGCCCGGAAGGTCTCGCCGGCATCCCGGAAATTCCCGCTGATATTGATGAACCCGCCCGACTTCCCGATAGGAAGACCATAATTCATGGAAATGTCGAGCGTCTTCCCGTCCAGCTGGCTCCCCCTCCAATACAGCGTGGGGTCCACCGCATTCGCAGAGTTATATTTGTGGTCATAATAGCCACTGCCACCAATATTGATGTTCAAATGATTGACATCCTTCCGAAGCAGGATATTGACAACCCCGGCGATGGCGTCGGACCCGTATTGCGCGGAAGCCCCGTCCCTTAATACTTCGATCCTGTCTATAGCTCCTTCGGGGATGGCATTGAGGTCCGTTCCGCTGTTACCCCTTCCGCGCAATCCGCCCGTGATCACGTTGGCGGAGGGATAACGCCGTTTGCCATTCACCAGCACCAGGGTCTGATCATACCCCAATCCCCTGAGACTGGCAAGGTCTACCGCATCCGCCATATCCGACCCGCATTGCTTATTGTAATTGAAAGAAGGGACCATAATGTTCAATTGAGACATCAGATCCGCTCTTCCTGTAGTAGCAGAGAGCGTTTTGACATTGATGATATCGATAGGCACCGCGGACTGCACGGCGGTCCTCGGCGCACCTCTCGAGCCAACGGTGATCGGGATCAGGTCCTGAGGCACTTCGTGAAGGGTTATCTGCAGGGTAAGCGTTTCCCCGGCGCCGACCTGGGCATTGGCAGTCGTATCACTCTTATAACCGGTAAAGCTGACAACGATGGTATAGGGACCACCCGCCTTCAGTCCTTGCAGGGTAAACGTTCCATCCGATTTGGAGGCGGTAATATATTTCGAACCGGATGGGGAGAGCGTAGCCGTGATCACTGCGCCTGACAATGGCTGACTGTGGTCATCCGCTACCTTTCCGGAGATCTTTCCCGAGATCATTGTGGACGTGGCTTCCTGTGCAAACAGCACAGATGGGAGAATAGCAATCCCGATAAGGAATAAGATCCTTTTAAATTTTCGCATAACGTTGATTTTGGAAAAAAAATTCGCCTAAGGCTGTTCTATAATAAACAAATTTGCGTCTACCCGTAGGTTTAGATGATAGGGTTTGATCACCTGTTTCAGGATATTCTTCGGATCATCCGTTTTCCGGAAAGCTCCTGTATAGAGCTTATCACCGATCGATGGCACGTCACACTGGATAATGATCCCATACTCGCTTTCCAATTGTTTGAACAATATCGACAGCGGAATATCGCTAAAGGATAGTTCGGCAGCCGCCGCCGGGCGTTGTTTCTTTACAATTCTATCCGGCTGTTTCAGATTACCATTGTCGATCAGCGGCTTCTTCTTCTGCAGGTCGTAGGTTAACATTTCTCCCTGTACCAAATACACATCCGTCATCGGATTCAATTTCCCTTCTGTGCTTTTCACAACCACTTTTCCCGTTATAAGCTTAACCCTGAACAGTTCCGCCTTATCCGTATTGACTTCGAATGCCGTGCCCAGAACGGTAGTCGAAAATCCCTTCGCATATACCGTAAACGGCTTGGCCGGATCATTTTTTACGGTAAACAGTATCCTTCCGTCCATCCGGATATCTCTGCCGGCGCTATTGAAATTCGTTGCAAACCGCAGCGTTGCCCCCGGGTAAAGTCTCACCGCGCTACCATCAGGAAGAACAGAGTCCAGCAAATAACTATGCGAATTGGCATAGACAACCTCCTGCGCCAGGAGGGTTGGTACAGGCTCTTTTTTATCCCCCGAGCTCCTGATCCAACACCACCCTGCGACGATCACCAGCACAGTTGCCGCGGCATAGCCCCACCGGTACCAACGCCGGCGAGGATACAGCGCTATCGGCTCCTGCATTCCTAACCTGGCCCTCAGCTCCTGCCATTGTTCCTGAAAATCAGCGTCCTGCCTGTTCTCCTCCGCTGATCCCTGTTGCAATAGCCCGATATAGTCGCGATAGCTTTCGCCATTGGCTTCCATGGCATGCTCGCCGAGCAGCTCGAAAAGCCGTTGCCGCTCCGTGGCAGTCAATGTGCCATCCCAATAGCCATTTAATAATCGTTCGAGCTCTGTCATTTGCTGGTTCGTAAGTAAATATCGGGTAATGAAGAAAAGGGGGCTTCGCGCTGTATTAAGAAAAGGTTAACAGCCGCATCTAGCGTAGGAAGAAGACCAGGAGCAATGGCAGAAGAGACGAACTCCGCTCATTCTCATGGACATAGGCAAGAATAAAATTTTTGGCGTCTTTCAGATACCCTTTCACGGCTTCCTTGGTGATGCCCATGGCGGCAGCGACCTCATCGAGAGAGTTCCCTTCGATGCGGCATTGCCGGAAAGCAAGCCTCTTTCGTTCCGGCAGCTTCTCGATAGCTTCTTGTATAAGCGGCAATCTCGTCTCCAGGACATCATCCGTAGGCAGCTCATCGCCGATCACCGACAGGTCTATGGTGGACGAATAAGCTCCTTCGGTCCGCAGTTTTTTTCGTAAAAATTGGATGGATTGATTGAAACTGACTACATACAGCCAGTCCGCGACGCCTTTCGTCCTATCGAGCCTGTCCTTATGCTGCCAGAGCTTGACGAATACTTCCTGCATGACGTCGTTGATGTCCTCGGGCTGCCTGATCATTTTGGCAATATTGGCTCGAATGGCCTTGACATATATAAAATAAAGCTCTTCGAAAGCCTCATGGCTACCCCGGATCATTTTGTCTATTAAAAGACCTTCTTTGTCGGAAGTTTGCATGCGGGGCAAATATAGAAAGTTATTCAGCTTTCACTATGGCCTCCTTCACCCACCCCTCCGCAATCTCCAGCTGCTGCTTCATCGTCAGATGCGAATTATCCAGCACCAACGCATCCTCCGCCTGCCGCAACGGACTTATGGCCCGATGTGAATCGATATAATCCCGGTGTTCCAGGTTCTGCTTCACTTCTTCGAGGGTAATGTTCGGGTTCTTCTCATACAGCTCCTTGTACCGTCTTTGTACCCGCACTTTTTCATCTGCCGTCATGAAGATCTTCAATTCGGCGTGAGGGAAAACCACTGTCCCGATATCCCTGCCATCCATTACGATCCCCTTTTTCCTGCCCATCTCCTGCTGCTTGGCCACCGCATATTCCCGCACCTCCTTTACGGCCGCCACCTCGCTCACTTTCTCGGCGATCACCAGGTCGCGGATCACATATTCGACGTTCTCCCCATTCAACCACATCTCCGTCTGTCCATTCTTGTGGTTGGTTATAAATTCAAGCTTGATATGTTGCAAGGCCTCATGAACCGCGGCCGGAATAGTCCAGTCGATATGATGCCGGAGAAAATAAAGCGTAATGGCCCGGTACATGGCGCCGCTGTCGATATACACATAGTGCAGCTCCCTGGCCAGTTGCTTGGCCAGCGTACTCTTGCCACATGACGACCAGCCGTCGATGGTAATAATGATCTTCTTCATAACATAAAAAAGCCGCACCAAAGGTGCGGCCTTTTTTTATTCGAATAACGTTTACGCCTCCGATTTTTCTTTCGCTTTCTCCTTCAACGAAAATTTGATCTTCGAATGTTCCTTGTCCAGATCGGCGATCAGGATATCCCCATTCTTGATATTCATGTTCAGTATCTCTTCTGCCAGGGGATCTTCCAGGTACTTCTGGATAGCCCGGTGTAGCGGCCTCGCCCCAAACTGCTGGTCATATCCCTTGTCCGCGAGGAAGCTCTTGGCATCGTCTGTCAGCTCGAGCGTAAAGCCGAGGTTGGTCAGCCGTTTCAGGACACCCTTCATCAGGATATCGATTATCTGGAAGATATGCTCCTTGTTCAGCGAATTGAAGATAACGACATCATCTATCCGGTTCAGGAACTCAGGGCTAAAGGTCCGTTTCAACGCTTTCTCGATCACGGCCTTGTTGTTCTCATCCACATTCTGTGTCCGTGCAGCCGTTGCAAAACCGACGCCGTCGCCAAAGTCTTTCAGCTGGCGTACCCCGATATTGGAGGTCATGATGATCAGCGTATTCTTGAAGTCGACCTTGCGGCCAAGGCCATCCGTCAACTGACCGTCATCCAGCACCTGCAGCAGGATATTGTAGATATCCGGGTGAGCCTTTTCGATCTCATCCAGCAGGATCACCGAGTAGGGCTTCCGGCGAACTCGTTCCGTCAGCTGCCCGCCTTCTTCATATCCGACATATCCCGGAGGCGCACCGATCAGGCGGCTCACCGTGAATTTTTCCATGTATTCGCTCATGTCTATCCGGATGAGGGAATCTTCCGTGTCGAACATATACCGGGCCAGCGCACGGGCCAATTCGGTCTTACCAACCCCGGTGGGTCCGAGGAAGATAAATGTGCCGATCGGTTTCTTGGGGTCTTTCAACCCAACCCTGTTACGCTGGATGGCTTTCACCACCTTTGTGATAGCGTCATCCTGACCAACTACCATGCCAGCCATGTCGACAGCCATATTCCTCAGCTTCTCGGTCTCGGCCTGTACCATCCGTTTGACGGGGATACCGGTCATCATGCTCACCACTTCGGCAATATTTTCTTCGTCGATGGGATAACGTTTGTGCTTGCTTTCTTCTTCCCATTCGGCCTTAGCCTTTTCCAGGTCTTCCTGCAGGCGTTTCTCGGTGTCGCGCAACGAAGCCGCTTCTTCGAACTTCTGGCTCTTCACCACTTTGTTCTTCTCATTCTTCACGTCTTCGATCTTCTTCTCCAGGTCGACAATATTCTGCGGAACATTGATGTTTTTCAGGTGCACCCGTGCGCCGACCTCGTCGAGTACGTCGATAGCCTTATCCGGCAGCAGGCGATCCGTCATATACCGGTCGCTCAGTTTCACACACGCATCGATGGCATCATCGGAATAGGTGACGTTATGATAATCCTCGTATTTCGATTTGATGTTGTTCAATATCTGGATGGTTTCTTCCACACTGGGGGGATCGACCATCACCTTCTGGAACCGGCGGTCAAGGGCGCCGTCTTTTTCAATGTACATTCTATACTCGTCCAGCGTCGAAGCCCCAATGCATTGGAGTTCACCACGTGCAAGTGCAGGCTTGAATATGTTCGAAGCGTCGAGACTGCCGCTTGCGCCACCCGCGCCGACGATGGTATGGATCTCATCGATGAAGAGGATTACGTCCCGGTTCTTCTCCAGTTCGTTCATGATCGCCTTCATCCTTTCCTCAAACTGACCCCGATACTTGGTACCGGCAACCAAGGCGGCAAGGTCAAGGGAGATCACCCTTTTGTCGAACAATACCCGCGACACCTTACGCTGTACGATCCGGAGGGCCAGGCCTTCCACTATCGCGGTCTTACCTACACCGGGTTCACCGATCAGGATAGGGTTGTTCTTTTTACGGCGGGAAAGTATCTGGGAAACCCTTTCAATCTCTTCTTCCCGGCCGACAATGGGATCGAGAGCCCCCATTTCTGCAAGGCGGGTGATGTCCCGGCCAAAATTATCGAGTACCGGAGTCTTGCTCTTGGCATTCCCGGCAGAACGCGCTTTTTGCTGCGAATACTTCTTCTCCTCGTCGAAATCGTCATCATTCTCCTCTGCGTATTCACTACGAACGTCATTGCTTTTCACAACGCCCAATTCGTTTCTGAATAGATCGTAGTCCACGTCGAATTGATTTAAAATTTGAGTAGCAATGTTTTCTTTGTTCTTCAGGATTGAGAGCATCAGGTGTTCAGTCTCTACAGTAGGACTTTTCAGGGCTTTGGCTTCCAGAACAGTAACGCGTATCACTTTCTCCGCCTGCTTGGTCAGCGGCAGACTATTGATATTGGCGATATTTTTGCCGGTTTTATCCTTAACTGCCATCTCCACCTCCTTCCGCAACTCATACAGGTCCACATTGAAACTCTTCAATATGCGGACAGCCGTATTGTCGCCCTCACGGATCAAACCCAGCAATAAGTGCTCCGTACCGATAAAATCGTTCCCCAGTCGCAAAGCCTCCTCCCTGCTGAACGATATGATCTCCTTTACCTGGGCTGAAAAATTATTATCCATTTTTAAGTTGTTGAGCTTTATACAATAATAACGAATATTTTTGACTTCTGTTTCCGCCTCTTTATTAACGGCCGTTAATAACCATTAGTGTATATGCAAGTCAAAATTGATACCAGAGAAAAATTTCATGCCATTACTATCCTTGAAGCCGTTCTTGCTGCTAATATGACAGAAGAGCTGGAGCAGTGTTTACTACCTTTCCTGCAAAAAGAAGTTAAAAACGTGGTTCTCATCTTAAAAGACATCACGAAGGTCGACGACGCTGCTGCGGAGTGTCTCGTTGGGGTACAACAACGGTTCTACGACGACAGCGCCTCCTTTGTCATTTGCGAACTCACACCCGGCGTCGAGAAAAGCCTGGAAGACAATGGGCTTTTAGAACTCATGAACGTCACCCCCACCGAGAGCGAAGCCTGGGATATCATCCATCTGGAAGAAATAGAGCGCGAACTGCTCAACGGACCCGACCTGTAGCCTGCCTCCCGCCGGCAAACTGCAGACTCCTGAAGGCTTGACATCCCCTAAGTAAGACAACAGACAGAAAGTCAGCTACTTTATCAGCAATGCCGCTGCCCCCGGATTATCTACGAAACATAACAGTCGATGGTTCTGTAAGTTCAGTGACGCCGGCCAATTCCCGGACCTATTTACCACCGAAGCCTGCCTGCGGACAGACTACCCATTTCCCCCTCCCAAATATTTTGAGTACAATCCCCGGCTTTTAGTAGGCGTTACTTATATTCGCTTTTATGTTGGCCGTCACCATTCTAGGTAATAACTCCGCTCTCCCTGCTTTTGACCGTCACCCCACGGCGCAGGTGGTCACGATGGAAGATCAGATCTTCCTCGTGGATTGTGGCGAAGGTACGCAGATGCAGATGGCCAAATACAAGATCCGCCGCAGCAAGATCAATTACATCTTCATCTCCCATCTCCATGGCGACCACTACTTCGGGCTCATCGGCCTGCTCACCAGCATGGGGCTGCTCGGCCGCACCCAGGAATTGCACATCTATGCCCCCCCGCCTTTACAAGACATCATCGGCCTGCAATTGAAGGTCGCGGACATCGAACTTGCCTATCCCCTCCACTTTCATCACCTTACTGCCGAAGGCGTCATCCTCCGTGAGGCCAGGTTCGAAGTAAGCTGTTTCCCCGTCTATCATCGCATCGAATGCTGGGGTTTCTGCTTCCGGGAGGTCCGGCCGCTCCGCCGGGTCAACCCCGAAAAAGCGCGGCAAAATGAGGTTCCTGCCTCGTTTTTCGACCGGCTCAAATGGGGCGAGAACTATCTCAGAAAGGATGGGGTGCTGGTGGACAACCTTTCGGTCACGGATCCGGCGCCAAAAGCCAAGTCCTATGCCTATGCCGCCGACACCCTCTACGACGAGCGGATAGCCGAACAGGTGCGGGGAGTCGACCTGCTCTATCACGAAACCACCTACCTGAAAGACCTGGGGGAACAGGCAGGCAAGCGCTTCCACAGCACCACCGAACAGGCCGCCAGGATCGCCTGCATTGCGGGGGTACAGCGGCTGCTCATTGGTCATTTCAGCTCTAAATATGAGAAACTGCAGGTCTTCGAACAGGAGGCCAGGGACACCTTCCCCAACACCGAATTGGCCATGGAAGGCGTCACCTATAAGATATAATGTGCGGGAAATGCCCATTCATGAAAAATAGGGCATTCCCCGCAAAGCGCTAATGTCTGTCCTTCGGACGAGCCGCCTCCGTCAGCTCATTGGAGGCCCCTAAGCCTACCCCTTTACATATTCCTTAATTTTCGCCTGGAGACCCTCACTCACCGGCACAACGGGCAGGCGCAGGTAGTTGCCGATCAGTTTCAGCTCATACATGGCCGCCTTTACCCCCGCGGGGTTGTTCTCGGCAAAGAGCAGCTCATAACCCGCGATAAGCTTGTCGTTAAGGGCTTTGGCCTCTTTGAAGTGATGTCTAAGCGCAAGCCGTACCATCTCCGTAAAAGCCCGGGGAAAGCTGTTGGCGGCGACGCTGATCACCCCATCCATGCCACAGGCTATCTGGGGCAGGGCCAGGGCATCGTCCCCGCTGACGACCAGGAAGTCCTGGGGCCGGTCGCGGAGAATCTCCATACATTGCCCCATATCCCCGCTGGCTTCCTTGATCCCGGCAATATTCGGAACCTCCCTTGCCAGCCGGATCGTCGTCGCCGCACTGAGATTCCGGCCCGTACGACCAGGAACATTGTAAAGTAGGATGGGCTTGGGGGAAGCCGCTGCAAGCGTTTTATAATGCTGGAAGAGTCCTTCCTGGGAGGGTTTGCTGTAATAGGGACTGGCGCTGAGTACGGCCACGGCTTTCTCCAGCGGAAACCAGGCCAGTTCCTTCACGAGCTCGGCCGTATTGTTACCGCCGACCCCAACTACCACCGGCACTCTGCCGGCCACTTTATCGTAGGTAAACCAGATGATGTCTTTCTTCTCTTCTTTGGACAGGGTTGGCGTTTCCCCTGTGGTGCCCATGGTTACGATGTATTCGACGCCCCCGGCTATTACGAAGTCGATAATATTGCCCAGGGCGGTATAGTCGATGTGGAGATCTGATTGAAACGGCGTTACTATTGCCACTCCGGTTCCCCGGAGTTGTTGAACAAGAGACATTGCTATAAAGTTAAAACGGTAATAATTGAATTAATTCACAACCCCGATCCCGCCAGCCATGGGTATACCCCTCACTGGCCCCGGTCGCGGCTATCCGGGTTCGGCCTTCTAAGCTTCAGGAATGGTTTAAGCGGTGCTTTTTCGCCGTTTGGCTAGGCCGGCACCTCATTCCAGAAGCCCATCTTGCCGAACTTCACGATCCGCTTCGCGATCCGCTCTTCGGAACTGTACTGGTGCAACTCCTTGAGCGTCTCCACCAGCTTTGGCTTGAGCAGGTTCGCAGCCTCGGTATAGTCCCAGTGGGCTCCGCCCAGGGGTTCGGGAACGATGCTGTCGATAAGGCCAAATTGATACATATTGTCGGGGGTCAGCCGCAACTCTTCGGCGGCTTTTTCTTTTTGGTCCCAGCTGCGCCAGAGGATGGAGCTGCAGTTTTCGGGGGAGATAACGGTATACCAGGAATTCTCCAGCATAAAGACCCGGTCTCCGACCCCGATGCCCAGGGCTCCGCCCGAAGCGCCTTCGCCGATCACCACACAGATCACCGGCACCTTCAGCCGCATCATTTCATAGATGTTGCGGGCGATGGCCTCTCCCTGTCCTCTTTCTTCGGCTTCCATGCCCGGATAGGCGCCGGGGGTATCGATAAGGGTGATAATAGGTTTCTCGAATTTCTCGGCCAGCTTCATCAGCCGCAGCGCCTTCCGGTAACCCTCGGGGTTGGCCATCCCGAAATTCCGCAGTTGCCGCATCTTCGTATTCGCCCCCTTCTGCTGCCCGATCATCATCACTGTCTGCCCCTCGAGCTGGGCAAACCCGCCAACCATGGCTTTGTCATCTTTCACGTTGCGGTCCCCAAACAGCTCTACAAAATTCGTACACATCTTGTCGATGTACTTCAAAGTATAGGGACGGTCCGGATGCCGGCTCAACTGCACTTTTTGCCAGGGCGTCAGATGCTGGGTGATCTCCCTGCGCTTTTCGGTCACCTGGTCCTCCAGTTTCCTGATAGAATCGCTCAGATCCACCTTCGTCTTTTCGGCGGTTTGTTTCAGCTTCTCGATCTCATCGAACAACTCTTTGATCGGTCTTTCGAAATCCAGGAACTGGCGGTTTTTAGCTTGAGGCATAATTTTCAAAGTTCTAACAATTCCGCCAAAATTAAGGGATGCAAAATTTCCGCAAAAGTTTTGTTGGAGAAAATCAAAATTCTCCTATCTTTGCCATCCCGAAAAACGAAGGGGCTCTCCCCACAGGAACCCTCTCGAATCGGCGGTTGGATCGGTAGTTCAGTTGGTTAGAATGCCGCCCTGTCACGGCGGAGGTCGCGGGTTCGAGTCCCGTCCGGTCCGCATAAATTCGCTAGACGCCCTCAAGTTGTTATATTTGAGGGCGTTCTTGTGTTCGAACTTTTCCAACCTTTTTTCGCATCCTTCGCAGTCGTTCATTAATAGGCTAGTTTCCAACTAATAAGGGGTTCGAATCCTCTTCTGATCCGTTATTTTTTAACTCAAACCAATGTCTGCAGAGAAGAAAATCAAATTAAACAATCCCAAACGTGAGCCGCTTACGCCAGAAAAGCTAAGGGAGCTCTCATGTCTAAATTTATCGGATGAACAAGCCAAAGAGGTTATTTGGTCTTTAACCAAATATGCAAAGATTCTTTACGATTTTACCGTACAGCAAGAACAGTTAACTCGTGCGAAAGTAAATCAGACTTTAAATGCTCAATAGAAAAGGGTGTTTTCACTCTAGCGCTTGCCAGAATTACGGCCTATCTTACCTTCAATCTATCACCTATTCCAATGACAATTGACGAATTAGCAGTAATGGATAACTGGGACTTGGGACGATTGTTGATCGACAAGGCTAATAACCTAAAGCAGCTTCAGACAAATGGGGGAACCACAGCCCAATTAAACGAATGCTCCCAGGATATGAAACTAATCCTTGACCTTCTCCAGGACAGAGGTTGGATCGAGGACAAACCTTAATTGTGGTACGGTGTTTCTAAAGCAACTTATGAAAGTCCTGTCGGGATTGCCTCAGTTGGAGATTTTTCCCTAACCCACCGCGGGCGACTTCCGGGGGAGCTTACAACCAGATCAAATCTTTTAAACCCGCTTCAGATGCAATGCTGAGGCGGGTTTTCGCTTTTCGGGCATGTCCAATCGCGATCAATCATGCCCATCCATTCGGTCGCAATTCGGTTATCAACCCACCCCCCGGAATTTTGACAACCGAATAGTCCTGAAGCCCGCTACCAATGCGGGTTTCAACGGTTCGACCAAGCCGGATTTCTCCCTGGGAAAAGAGCTTCGAAACAACCCATTCGGTTAAAAAAAATTGAATTGTATACCTACGAAGCAAAGCTTTTCGATCCTGGTCTGGCTGCTGAAGTATCGCCAGAAAAACGGTAAAGCCCCTCTTTCCATTCAAACCTTAATCACTGGGGTACCCTTTATAGCAGCCTCTACTAAAAATGATAAGAACCTAGCAAATGGCTCAATATCCTGCCCCACACTAGCCTTTTCAAGGGCCTGCATATATTCTTCTCGCCGCTCCACAGGAATAATCGTCCAGGGATACCCCCCTGAAGCCAGCATGACATTCATTAAAAACCGCCCCATCCGTCCATTGCCATCCATATAAGGATGAATAAACACAAAGACAAAATGTCCCAACACAGCCCTAACAGAAGCCTCCGGTTCCGATTCCAGGAGTTCAAAGAGCACAGGCATTACATCCGGCAAAGCATCTACGTTTATGGGAACGTGCTTGGATCCACCAATATAAACCTGGTGCGTTCGATAACCAGCCAGGTCTTCCGGTTTCAGGATGCCGGCAATAACACTCGGTTCAAAGAGCTGCCGGTACCATTTCCCATGATCTTCGTCCGCCACGCGTCCTGCGTTATCTCCGGATAAGATTTTTTGTACACTTTCCCTTACCTGCTGAAAGGCCTGCCAGTATCCCCTTGCCGCCATAGCATTTCGTTCTCTTTTGTCTTCTTCATATTTATGATGATCCCAATCCCCGCTGCGTACTCGTTCGATCAGCTCTCTGCTTACCCGGTATCGTTCGATGGACAAAGAATGATAGGCATCATTTACATACAAATTGTCCATGGTTTGGAGATAAGCCTCCTTATCGGCAGGCAGGCCCGGTGCGGGAGGAAAATGAGGAATAACAACATCTCTCATTTGATGCCACATTAAGCGCAGACGGTTGACATACGGAGACCTTTCACGGAGAGGCAACTGAACATTTAATTTAGTATCGAAGGGGTCTTCTTCCCGTACATCATACCCTGCCGCTGACATAGCATCCATGATCTCTTGTGCGATCCGATCGCGCCCAATATTGCGAAATGCACCAGCCAATCTGCCGGCATAGGTAGTATGTCCTTTCGCTAATAATACATGCAACACCTCTGAGGAATCCCGGATCATAGCGAGGGCCGTCCTGGCGTCTATAGGGTTTAGTGAGAAAGTATTGGGTGAGCAAAAGATTAATGAACCGGCTAAGGTATAGCATCGTATTCCCCGCATGACTTCAACGGTCTCTGCAGGTGGAAGAGCGGCCTTCATGACAAACAGAGAAGTATCGTGGGGCAGCGGCATATTGTAATTGGACCCTTCCAAAGAACGGATCAGCAATTGTTTCGGTACGGTCCAATTACCGGCGTGTAATTGGACTGACTGTTCCGGGGAAACAATCCAATCCTTGCCGTACTTTTCTTCAAGGAAACGGCCGCAGAATTCCCAGTAGGAACTATACCACGACGTGCTATCGCCCGGCCTTTCATCCGGTCGGCTTGGAGTATACCAGCCCTTGGATACTTCTTTCAGATAACCGGTTTTCACCAGCAATTCCCGGTTTACCCGGCTTATTTCGGTTGACTTTATAGCCACCAAGTCTTTTTCCTGCAATCCATGCAATTCTTCCAGCGCATCAGCCAGCTTTTCACTCGGTGTCGGCATGTCAAAAGTTTTATACCCACCGGGCTATTTCTAGGATTCCACGCGGGCTATTATTAGGTTTCCGTGCGGACTATTTCCAGGATTCCGTGCGGGCTATTATTAGGTTTCCGTGCAAATATACTGAAAATGAAAGACTTATATCAATAAAATTACTACTCCTAAATGGTTGATTGAGAGTTAGATGGGGCAGCTAGGCCCGACAGACCAATATATTCTATAGGCGAATAGCGACTCCACAAGTCTCTAAAAGGATATGAAATAAGTCTGTAGGGGGGTGTGTTGTTACATTTGCCTTTATAAGCAGCTGCTTCAATTCATCAACCGATATTCATTAGGCGTATACCCCACACGTTGCTTAAATAGACGACTAAAATGCTGAGGATACTTGAATCCTAATTCATAGGCAATCTCATTCACCGTTTTATCAGGGTCGAATATCTTCTCTTTTGCAAGATCCATGACCTTTCCCTGGATATATTCCAACGCAGTTTTCCCTGTTTCTTTCTTGATCATGTCCCCGAAATAATTAGTGGAAAGATTCAGCTGTTCAGCGCAATACCCGACATTAGGAAGGCCCAATGTCTGAGGTTTATCCGATCGAAAATAGTCGTTTAGCAAATCTTCAAACTTCTGGATGATCCCTTTATTGACATTATCCCGGGTAATGAATTGGCGGTCATAAAAACGAATACAATAATTCAGGAACAGTTCGATGTTTGCCGTGATCAGCTTCTTACTGTGTTTATCGATCCGCTGCTTCAATTCATATTCAATCTTTGAAAAACAATCCAAAACGATCTGCCGTTCCTCCTCGGATATATGAAGTGCCTCATGTACATCATAGGAAAAAAAACTATAATCATCGATGTGGCGTCCGAGTGAAGTTCCATGGATCAGATCCGGATGGAAAACCAATGCCCAACCCTGGGGCTGGTAAGTCACCCCTTCAATGTTTTCCCCGATCAACTGGCCAGGCGCCAGAAAGATCAGCGTACCCTCCTGGTAATCGTAATTCTTG
Organism: Puia dinghuensis; assembly: GCF_014642875.1. Classification (GTDB taxonomy): domain Bacteria; phylum Bacteroidota; class Bacteroidia; order Chitinophagales; family Chitinophagaceae; genus Puia; species Puia dinghuensis. The sequence continues at coordinate 32,347 of NZ_BMJC01000009.1, read as the reverse complement.
AGCCCATATCGAAGATCACCGCATACTATCTTCTTCAAAAACACTGTATAGAAGCCGTAGCTCATACGTCGCGGCGATCTCGGATCCGCCTGCGAAAGGTCAATCACACTTACAAGCGGATGTAACGTCTTCTGTTTGTTGAAGGCGTTGTATTCGCTGACCGTATTAATTTTTAAAACGCTATCCATTTGAGGACGGGAATTTGTTATTCAAATTTACCTTATTGTTAATAATTCCCCTCAAGGAGTCACCCCAACCAGTGGATTTGGTAGACAATCCCGTGTTCTATATACCAAATCGCAGCCAGATTGTCAAGACCTTTGCACCAGTAAAACCGAATGACATGCAAAAAATGAAATTAATCGTCCTTACAATGATTATTTCTCTGCTTGGATATGCAAGCAGCATAAGCGCACAAGCTACAAATCCCAAGATCATGAATAACAAAAATGAAGTCAGGATGGAAAAGGTCTCCTTTCCAAACACGATCTTCCCGAAAAGCAATGTTACTATAGCAGGGGATCTATTTTACCCTGTCGGGTTTGACACAAGCAAGAAATATCCAGCCGTTATCGTGGGGCATCCCGCCGGCGGAGTAAAGGAACAAACAGCCGGCTTATATGCGCGGAAACTCGCTGAATTGGGCTATATCACCTTAGCCTTCGATGCCTCCTACCAGGGAGAAAGCGGCGGAGAACCCCGGTTTTTAGAGGACCCCGCAATAAGAGTCGAGGACTTTCGTGCAGCAACAGATTATTTAAGCATACACTCATCCGTGGACCCGAACAGGATCGGCGTGCTTGGCATTTGCGCAGGCGGGGGTTACGCCATCAATGCAGCCCAAACAGAACATAGACTAAAAGCGGTAGCCACTATCAGCATGGTCGATCTGGGACAGCTACGCAGGGAAGGCCTCGGCGGCATGTTGACACCTCAACTACAACAACAGATGGATGAAGTAGCCGTACAACGCACAAAAGAAGCAAAAGGCGAACCCGTAAAAATAGTTTCTTTCAGTTCCGGTGGCGGTTCCGATCCCAGCAAGACCCCTACCATGTATCGCGAAATAGCCGATTATTATGGTACTCCGAGAGGATACCACCCCAATGAAGCGACGGGATATGTATTTACGAGCCTTTCCAAACTTTTCAATTTTACGGCTTTAGACCATGTAGAGCTGATTAGTCCCCGCCCGCTGTTACTTATTGCAGGAAGCATCGCCGATTCTCATTATTTTAGTGATGAAGCCTACGCGAGAGCCAAAGAACCTAAAGAGCTCTACGACATACCAGGGGCGACCCATGTCGATATGTATGACAAGCCACAAGATGTAGAGCCCGCCGTAAAAAAATTAAAAGAATTCTTTGGTAAGTACCTTTGAATCAAATAATGGTTTCACCAAAAGCACAGATCATGAAGAATATAGAAGGAAAAGTTGTAGTCATTACAGGTGCCAGCAGCGGACTTGGTGAAGCGACCGCGCGGATGCTGTCCGCTGAAGGAGCAACAGTTGTGCTTGGCGCCCGCCGGGCAGAGCGTATCCAGGCATTAGCCGATCAACTAAACAAAAATGGCGGCAAGGCACTAGCTCTGACCACGGATGTGACCGACGTTGCACAGGTGAAAAAACTGGTGGATTCGGCAGTGGAAAAATACGGTCGGGTGGATGTAATGGTCAACAACGCAGGCCTGATGCCGCATTCCCCACTGGAGCGCTTAAAGATCGACGACTGGAACCAGATGATCGACGTAAACATTAAAGGGGTGCTATACGGAATAGCCGCCGCACTTCCATATATGAAGACGCAAAGATCCGGACAGATCATCAACGTCTCCTCCGTTGCAGGACATAAAGTAAACCCTGGGGGAGCCGTTTATTCCGCTACCAAGTACGCCGTCCGGGCCATCTCAGAAGGATTACGTCAGGAAGTGAAGCCCTACAATATCCGCACGACGGTTATTTCACCGGGCGCGGTTGCCACAGAACTACCCAACAGTGCGACCGAGCCGGATGTTGCCGCGGGGATTAAAAAGTTTTATGACGACAATGCGATTCCCGCCGATTCATTTGCACGAGCAGTTGTATTTGCGATGAGCCAGCCGGAAGACGTGGATATTAATGAGATCCTGTTTCGTCCGACGCGCCAGGCAGGGTAAAAAATAACCGGTCGAATGAAAATAAATTATAGCAAGATCATTCTTGTCATCATCTCTTCACTCTTTGTAATGGATGCAAGCGCACAAAGTCAAGGGGATTCGGGAGCCCTCTACACAAAAGGAGAAAAAATAAATAGCCCGAACTTTACGGGTTCCGTGTGGGTCAATAGGATCACCGGGCCCCAAAACGGCGTCAATTGTACAGTCGGATGCGTGAGCTTTGAACCCGGAGCAAGAACGAACTGGCATTCCCACCCCGGTGGACAGATATTAATCGTTATAGAAGGCACCGGCTACTATCAGGAAGAGGGCAAACCCAGGCGAATCATCCGTAAAGGCGATGTAATTACCTGCTCACCTAACGTCGTACACTGGCATGGTGCCTCAGCCGATACCAGCATGACCCACATCGCCATCGGTCCGGACGCCGCCAAAGGTCCAGCCGTTTGGCTTAAAAAAGTGACAGACGAGGAATATGCGGGACCGACAGCGCAGAATGCCATGAGTGGCAGAGCATCTTTAAATGCCAGGCAAAGGAGCATCGTTTCTATTGCTGCTTTTACTGCTAAGGGGGATTTGCAAAACCTCAATGGAGCACTGAACAACGGATTAAATGCCGGTCTTACCATTAATGAGATCAAGGAAATACTGGTGCAGCTTTATGCCTATTGCGGCTTCCCGCGAAGCCTTAACGCAATAAACACATTTATTTCAGCATTAAACGAAAGAAAGGCAAAAGGGATCAACGATCCCATAGGAGTACAGCCATCTCCGGTCAACAGCGATCCGAATAAGTATGAGACGGGGAAAAACAATCTAGCGAAGCTGATTGGACACCCCGAAAATGGACCTAAAACAGGCTATGCAGAATTTGTTCCCGTAATTGATACGTTCTTAAAGGAACACCTTTTTGCGGATATCTTCAGCCGGGGCGTACTGAGTTATCAAGAGCGTGAACTGACGACGATTTCCGCCTTGGTTAGTCTTGGCGGTGTCGAATCCCAGCTGCAGGGGCATATGACTATCGGGCAGAATATCGGTATTACCGAAGTTCAGCTTAAGGAAATGCTTTCCATCCTGGAGATCAGCATCGGCAAAAAGGAAGCAGATGCAGGTAGAGAAGTACTTTCAAAAGTAATCGGCGCAAAAAAGCAGGGGTCTTAATTATCTGCCTTCAACATATATAGGATTCCCTACAAGAACAAGTCTCCCATCTTTACCCCGAACCTTTATATAGATCGAGTGCCTATTATCATCCGTTTCCCAGTTTACCCGAATTTTTTCGTCGTTCGACAATATTTCCCGATCTAATGTTGAGTTCAATTTCCCGTCAATAATAAATTCTATTTTCCCTCCGGAAACACCCTTGACATAGGCTGTCAAATTAATAGTATCTGAAGGCTCACCCTTTAAAGTTCCCCCCATACACGCTTCATTTTCTCCATTAGCAGCAGACAGGTCCAGGAAATGATCTTTTTTCCCTTCAATATCAATAAAAACTCTTCCGCTCCGGATCCCATCGATCAACCCCTGCACCGACAATTCTTTCATATAAATTATGGTAGTAGGTGTTCCAATGGTTGCAGCATGGTGATCATCACTGCCTCCGATGGCTGTTACATGTTGCCCGCTATTAAGCATTTTATGCCACTGATCCCAGCCTTCTATCGAGCCTTCGATACTATATTTCATACTGCCGCCATTCAACACTTCAACAGCGGTTATTACTTTATCCGGAATATTCTCTATTTGCCAGCCACATCCCATGCAAGCCTCTCCCGATGGAACGCCCGGATGATTGATCGATATTATTCCTCCGTTATTGTTTACGGCGCTCATCCAATTTTTTGCCGCTGCATAGGATGCGTTGGTCATTCTAAAATCAACAAAATCCGTTAGCCCGAATATATTCGCATGACCGTAAAAAGTAGTGATCTCCCGCCCGGGCACAAGCAATATTTTATCGAATGCCGGCTGCAATTCACGTAGCGCGTTAGCCTGGGATATAGTATTGTGGTCTGTTACTGTAATAAAATCCAGGCCTTTATCTGTCGCAGTTTCCACGATCTTGTAAACAGGGCAGCCAACTTCCTTGCCCGACTGCGAGGTACATTTACCATCGCTGTTTCCGCTATGCATATGTAGATCTCCCCTGTACCATCCCGCTTCAGCACGGATCGGCTTATCGGAAAACTCCGTAACCCCGGTTTGGGTTTCTATATATATACGCGCTTCATATTCTGAGACGATCCCTTCACGGATGTTAGGGACCCCTAGTAAAAGCTTCCATTCCCCGGAAGGAAGCGGACCGGCTAAATATCCCGGCGTGGCATCCTCGGCGCTAATGGTAAGATCATTTCTGGCTCCGCCGCTCCATCCCCGGAAACGTGCCGGATCCATAAGCCCGATATCGATCGTAGTGCGCTGCTCTTTTCCGTTATAGGAAAATTCTATCCTAAGCCGTTTAACACTATCGGGTAAAGTAAAAGACCGCTCTATATAAGTGTGGTAATCTTTTCTTTCAACTTTACCTTTTAGGGTTTTCAACGGTATATTATTAGAAAATGCCCTCTGCGTGTCTTGCGCATGGGCATTTTCTATCAAAATTGGAGCTGCAAACAACAAAAAACAAATTAAGCCATTACTCTTCATGGCGGTTTTTCATGATTAAAACTTATATCTTAAAGAAACTTTAAAACTTCTTCCAAGTAATGGACGCGCCAGAAATATATATTGACCTGCTGCTGCACTCTGGATCTCCCCCTGGCGTGGATTACCTTCTGTAAGCCCTAAGGAATTAGTAAGATTATCGATAACCCCAAAGAGCGAAACTTCTCTGGTAACATTTATCTGAGCATCCAGATCGACTTTCGTATAGCTTGGAAGAACTTGGGAGTTTGCAACATCTGTATAACGCTTTCCTTCATATTCAATCGGGGATTGTATGCGAATACGGTTGCGGAAAAAATTGAATCCCGGAACAACTCTAACAGAGGCAGCCGGTACTCTGATCGTCTGATTGCCATTGTAATTGTATTTTTGCGTCAGCGTACCGCCGGAAGCAGTCTCAGCAACAAGTCCCTGATATTCTCCATGCTGATATGTCGCTGTCGCCGAAACATCGAACCATTCTATCGGAAATATGCTGCCCTCGAATTCAAGGCCATATGTATTTGTATTTGCAAACGCGTTTACCTGGGTAAATCCGTTCAAAGTGCTGACTGTATTTGTAAAACCGACGTTATTATACCTTGTATAGAACCCTGTACCATATAAAGAGAATAGCCTGCGAGCGTATTTGAATCCAACTTCACCGAGTTGCATCGTTTGCGTAACAGCCGTCGAGTTAACATTGGTATAGTAAGTGCCAAATCCGGGAATTCGCGCTGCAGAAGTATATCGGCCGAAAAGACCCATATTGCCTGAAAGTTGATAATCCGCTCCCAATGTCCAGGTAGTGTAGTCGAAATGATGGTTATAGCCTTGCCATATTCCGTTTCCGGTCGCTATCTGGGACGTCGCGTAAGTGCCTAAGTTTACGGCTTTCGCTTGTTGTACAACTCCATCCGTCTGCGAATATTCCCAACGCACTCCGCCATCGATGCGGAAAGCAGGTGTTACCTGCCATTCATCACTTACATAAAGTGCATTGGTTGTCTGTTCACCATTGGCATCCGCCCACTCGTATCCATATTGGGATACTCCATTATTAGAAAAAGTATGGACTACATTCCCATTGCCATCCAGCCCTACGATATTCAACAATCTTGAATTATTTTGAACGTCCAGATATACCTTGGAGGAATATCTGCTGAAGTTTTGACTGAAGTGAGCGTAATAGTATCCTAAGTTAAAATCGTGTTTTGATGAACCCGTATAAAAAACATGCGAAAGATGAAGATCGTTTGTAATTTCTGTCATAGGCATCGTAATGCCTCTTAATCCACCTTGAATAACAAGACCATTGCCGTTTTGATTAGCAGAGTTATAGGCGGAGCCTGTAGTTACATATTGGAACCCTAATTGCGTTGCACCCGGAGCTTGTGACAAAAGGCCTGATTGGGCTTTATAAAATGAATCGGCAGTTAATACATTAAGCGCAAATAGACCATTGCGTTGGGTTTGGGTATTATTGTAACGAAGGGAATTCTTTAAGATCCAATTATCAGCAAGTTCAGTCTGAAATTTAATGGTTACCTGGCTTCTGTTTACAGACGTACCAACCGTATTATCAAAATGGTAAAGACTGCTGTCCCCCTGGATCATGTTTATTCTTTGCGTTTCAGCACCGGCAATCGCTCCGTAATTACCATCAAAACCATGAACACCTACTATGTCCCCTTTGCTGTTATAGGTCATGGGAAGATCGGTGTAAAACACCACATCATCATTCAATTGCTTAAAGTCAACACTCAAGGATGATTTTTCCCAGCTCTTGCCGAGAGAAACCCTGATCTGCCCGCCATGATTACCAGTGTAGCCAGGGTTACGCACCCCTGTCCCTGTACGGTAAAACCCTCCAGCAGCAAATTTCCATCCATCACCGATAGGAGCTCCTATCCAAAAATCTTCTCTGTTAAGGCTATTGTCTCCCATGGTCAACTTAAAAATACCCTCTGTTTTATCACCAACGGCACGGGGAATATAGTTTACTGCTCCTGCCGGCGCATTGGAATAAAATACGGAAGAAGGTCCGCCGCGAACAACTTCGATAGATTGAATGGTCTCGTCGAAACGAAATGCCTGGTCTCCATTCAGGTAGCCCAAGGCCGGGTCATGTTGTACAGGAACTCCGTCTTCCAACAGCTGAATCGATCCGAAGCCATCCACAGGAACACCCCTTGCTCTTACATTACCACTGGCCTCACCTCCGGTCGCTTCAACCCAGAAACCTGGGACTGATTTCAACGTCTCGGTAACACTCGTGGGCCCCTGCAAGCTAAGCGCATTATAACCAATGTTAGTAACTGAATAGCTTGTTTGAAGTTTGGTGCGATTCAAAGCACCGGCACGCCCGGTAACAATAACTTCATTTAAACCATTCTCTACTGCTTTTAATTTGATCAACAAAGAGATGTTGGCATCGGCTTTTATGTCATAGCCGGATATGGTTTGAGTTTGAAAACCCACATGTGAAACAACAAATGAATAAGGACCTCCTGCAGGCAAATTGTGATAGGTGAAAATTCCCAAAGAATCTGTTTGTGTCGTAGTGGTTGTGCCAGAACTATGGTTTCTTGCAACAACAGAGGCGTAGGTAACAGGTTGTCCGCTCTCGTCATTTACCTGTCCCTTTATTTCATTGAAATTTTGCGCATTGGCAATCAACTGAATATGGCAGCAGAGGGCCAATAATACAATCAACGGGATCCGTCTGGTTTTGGTAATTCTTCTGATCATAAAGTAAACTTATTCTTCGGCGTGAAGATTTTATTTCTTTATTATACGCATTACCTGAATCGTACCCTTACTGGTAATATTAACTTAATATGGAGGGAGTATAAATTAATTGCTTATAACAAAACTGTCACCCTGCTTATGTAAACCGAAGTTATTGAGTAGTGCAATGCTCTGGAGTATATGGTAAAGCGAATCCTTTTTATCTATTTTTCCAATAAACGACCGGTTACCTAACTCTGCTTTATTATATACAATTTTTTCATTATAAATAATCTGTAATTGGTCAAATACTACATCAAGAGGGTAGTTGTTGAATACATAGCCATCATCTTTATCTTTTTCAAGATGTAAAATGCGGGCCGATTTCTTAAATATAAAAACATCTCCGGGAATAAGGTAATATTCATTTTTATTGTCCTGGGAGGAGGAATCGATGATTTTTACCATCACCCTTCCTTCATATAAGACCACTTTTGTAGCATTGTTCGATTCATAAGAGTTTACCGTGAAACGAGTGCCTAAAACAGTAATTAAAACAGAATTGCTATATACGGAAAAAGGCTTGGCGACATCTTTAGCTATGTTAAAAGTTGCTTCACCATTTAATATTACATCTCTTTTTAAGGAGGTGAAGTTTTCGGGATAAGAAAGCGTGCTGCTTGGCAATAGTTCTACTGCCGAACCATCGCTTAGCGTAAGCGCCTTTTTTTGAGGAGTATTATTGAAAACATTCCTTGGTATCGCAACCGTTGCAGCACTAATTATACTCGTCTTTTGTCTTTTTAAAATAAACTGCCAGGACGCGCCTACAACCAATAGAACGGATGCCGCCACTGCCATCCATCTGAAATAAGAAAAATGCACTGCAGGGGAAGCAGTATTTTTATCGATGTTATTCCATAATTTATCGGATATATCGGGCGCTAAAACACGATCGGGCTGAAAGTCCTCCCATTCTTCCGCTCCTATGTATTCTTTCAATTTAGCCGGGTTTTCAGCGAGCCATGCCTGCACAATAGCAACTTCCCCGGCGTCGCATTTGCCTTCAAAAAAATTTGTTATGATTTCCTTTGTTATCAAATTATATGCTTTTTTATCTGCTTCAGCGCCTTGTAAATATGTGTTTCTACCGTTTTGGAAGAAACACACAAGGTTTCAGCAATTTCTCTGTATGACATACCATGCTCGCGGCTCATCTCAAATACCTGCTTTCTTACAGGGGGCATATCATTAACGGCTTCCGATATCCTCTTTTGTAATTCGGCGCCGCTCATTTTTTCATTTGTACTGTCAATCCCTTTTTCAACAGCCAGCCCGTCAAGACCAGCAGTTACCGCATCTTTGTTATTATACTTCCGCAAAAAATCAATAAGTACTGTAGTGGCGATCCTGAACAGCTGTGTGGAAATAGTGTATTCTTCCTGCAAGGTTTGGCGGTATTGCCAAAGCTTGGTAAATGCCATCTGTACTACTTCTTCTGCTATATATTCGGATTTTGTTTTGCTTAGAATGAAGAAATAAAGCTTTTGATGGTATTGGTCAAATACTTGTCTGAAGCAATATTCATCACCATCCTTTAATTCCTTGATACTAAGCAACTTTATTAAATTTAATCAACTAACGACAGGATAAAAATGATTCTAAGCTGCGGCGAATGTATATAAGTAAACATTTAGCTACACAATATAAATAAAAAGTAAATATTTAATAATATTGATGCGCCGATTGGCCGCCCCGGCTACTTCAACATATCCAGCGCACTCATGAAAGCAGGCTTTTTACTCTGCCAGCTGCTCAGAAAAGCCTCCGGCTTCAGCCCGTTCGCCAGGTTCTTCAAAAGTCCGCTGGCTTCCGAATAGGACTTCACCGCACTGGCGCCCTGGCTAATGCTGTTCAGGCTGAAACCTTGATTCGCCATTCCGGGCTTGATAAAGGTGGACAGCAAAGAGACGCTTTGCGCCATACTGACGGCATCTTTTGCTTTACTGGCCGTGCTCAGCCATTTGGCCTTGCCTCCGCTGGCCCAGCTGCTGAAAAAAGAGCTTGGCTTCAGCTGGCCTGCAAACTGCTGTAGCAAACTGCTTGCTTTCGGCTCGACTGCACCGGGCATAGAGGGAAGCTGGGCCTTTGAAGAAGCGAAGGTCAGGCTCACCGCCAATAGCAGAAGCAAAGACTTCGACTTGAAAAGAAAGAGCTTTTCCATTGTTTAAGATTTTATGCTTAAAACAAATCTGTTCTAAAGTTCCGAAAAAAAGCGTCAATTGCAGCCATCCATCACGCAAAACAGGCCGTATGCCGCTAACGAACATCCTTTTGATCGCAAGTATCCTGCTCACGCTCCTTGTCGTGATCCTCGTCTTAACCAGGAGATCCGATAACCGCGGCGCTGAAACCCTCCACATCCAGCTGTCGGCATTCAGCGCTGAATTGAACAAGATAGGTGCCCTACTCCGCGAGGAATTCGCCCGAAACCGGGAGGAAAGCCAGCGGATGTCAAGAGACTCCCGCAACGACATGAACAAGGCGTCACTGGACAGCAGGACCGAACTGGCGGCTTCCCTAAGATTCTTTGAAGAAAGAACAGAGAGCAAGCTGGAAAAGATTCGGGAGACCGTGGAAACCAGACTCCGCTCCTTACAAGAAGAGAACGTAAAAAAGCTGGATGAAATGCGAAGCACGGTGGATGAAAAACTGCAATCGACCGTGGAGAAACGCTTCAACGATTCCTTCAAGCTCATCAGCGATCGGCTCGAACAAGTACACAAGGGCCTGGGCGAAATGCAAACACTAGCCTCCGGCGTAGGCGACCTGAAAAAAGTGCTCACCAATGTAAAGACAAGAGGCAACCTGGGGGAAATTCAGCTGGGCGCCATCCTCGAAGAGATATTCTCCCCCGACCAGTACGATAAAAATGTGGCAGTAAAACCCGGTAGCCAGGAAAGAGTGGAATACGCCATCAAGCTGCCGGGCCGCAATGACGACAACCATTCCCTGCTCTTGCCCATCGACTCCAAGTTTCCAAACGAAGACTACCAACGGCTGATGGAAGCCTACGAGAATATTGCAAACCTCGACCCCAAATTCGTGGACAATACCAGCAGCCAATTCGAAAACGCCGTCCGGAAATGTGCTAAGGAAATTCGGGAAAAATACATCAACCCGCCCATCACCACCGATTTTGCCATCATGTTCGTTCCCACGGAAGGTCTCTATGCCGAGATTTTACGCCGGGCGGGACTGTTCGAGACCCTGCGCAGGGACTTCAAAGTCACCGTGGTCGGCCCTACGAATCTGGTGGCCTTCCTCAATAGTCTGCAAATGGGCTTCCGGACACTGGCGATCGAAAAACGGTCCAGCGAAGTCTGGGAGATCCTTGGCGCGGTCAAGACGGAATTCTCCAACTTCAACGTGGTCCTGGAAAAGACTAAAAAGAAACTGATGGAAGCCACCAACAGCATCGACAAGGCTGGCGTCCGAACCAGGGCCATCGAAAGGCAACTCCGAAAAGTCCAGGAACTCCCGCCAGACCAGGCCGTATCCCTCATCGGCCAAACACTCGACATGGAAGCCGAACAAATCCAGGACGAAGAAAAAGACAACGAAGAATAAATCAATCGATTATCTACCCCACCCCTCGCATCCTCTCCATTAATCCTTATCTTCAACCGGCCAAAGTAAACCTATGCATTTGGATGCATCAGCCGAACATGAATTACTGCTTAGCGTAGCCCGGGGAGATGAGAAGTCTTTCAAGCAATTGGTGGACATATATTGGTGGCCCGTTTATTATAATATTCTCACCCTTACCAAAAGCACCGTCACCGCCCAGGAATTCACCCAGGACATCTTCCTGAAGATCTGGCAAAAAAGAGCGCTGCTAGCCGAAGTCGACAACTTCATGAACTACGTTTTCGTAGCCGGCAAGAACCATGTGATCTCCGCCATGCGGAAAAAGGTCCTGGACACCAATGCAGCCCTACCCGACGACCTGGTCGAAACGAACAACTCCCCCGGACTGGCCATGGACTATAAGGAGACCTGGGACGCCATCCTCAAGGTCATCGATTCGATGCCAAAAAAACAGCAACAGGTAATGCGGATGAGCCGCATCGAAGGACTATCTAACAAGGAAATCGCTGAAAGAACCGGCCTTAGCCCATCGGCCGTCAAATGGCACATCGTCGCCGGGCTCAACACCATCCGCATCTTCCTGGCTACCCGCAACAGGGAATTTCTCCTTATCCTCCTGTCCGCCGCCGTACTACTATATTAACCCAGCGTCAAAAATTATTATTTTTTTGAGAAAAAACCTATCCACGCCCTTCAAAAAGGCGTCTTCCTATTAGAATACCGTTATGGCAGAACATCAACAACCAGCAGAACATCAACAACCAGAAAGCCGGCTACAACAACTCTTTGATGCATACCTCACCGGCGCATTAAAGAATGAAGACCGGGAAGAGCTGGCAAAAGCCCTCGATTCACCCGAAGGCCAGGCACTGCTACAAAGCGTCATGACCCGGGATGTCGAAGAATCACCCGGCGCAGAAGCGGTAAGAGTAAAGGCGGATATCGACCAGTGGCTGAGCGCCCGACTCGAAAAAAGCCCCCGCGTCATCTCCATCCGCCGATGGAGCTACGGCATAGCCGCCGCCGTACTCTTCGGCCTCGCCGGAACGTCCGTATACCTTATCTTCAACCGCCAAAACGCAAATACAGCAACCGTCCAGCGATACAAAAACGACCTTCCCCCCGGAAGCAACAAGGCCATCCTCCAACTATCCGATGGAAAAAGAATAGCGTTGAACGAGTCGGCCACAACCAACAATATAAGATCCGACGACGCATCCATCCGGGAGGAAAACGGCTGGGTAAAATACAGCCCCACGCCCAGCAACCCCGGAAACACCCCCGCGCCCGGCAACCCCGACCGCGGAAACCCCGGCACGCAGGTCCACTTCAACGATCTCTACACCCCCATCGGCGGCCAGATAAAACTGCTCCTGGCAGACGGCACAAAGGTCTACCTCGACGCCTCTTCCAGCATCCATTTCCCGACGGCCTTCCTCAGCGGCAACAGAGAAGTAACCATCACCGGCCAGGCCTATTTCGATGTCGCTCCCAATTCCCGCCAACCCTTTATCGTCCACGCAAAAGACCAGACGATCCAGGTACTAGGCACCCAGTTCAACATCAACGCCTACGATGACCCCTACCCCCGCGCCACCACCGGCCCCGGGTCTGACAAAGCCACCTCTTCCGTCAAAACCACCCTCCAACAAGGAAGCATAAAGGTCCGCACAGGCAACAAAACGCTGCTGCTGACACCGGGCGAACAGGCCGACGGCTCCACAAAAAGAAACAACGTAGATATGGAAGAGATCCTGGCGTGGAAGAACGGCGAATTCCGATTCAACGGCGCGTCTATCGAAAGCATCATGCAGCAGGTAGCCAGATGGTATGGCGCCCGGGTTATCTACAAAGACAACATCACCGAAGAATTCGTAGCAAAAATTCCCAGGGACATCCCCGTGTCGAAGTTGCTGCAATACCTGGAAAAAACCGGCCAGGTCCACTTCCTCGTCGAAGGCAATACAATCACCGTCATGAAATAAACCTCATCCCAAATAATCACCTTATCCTAAACAAAACCGCCAGGCGTTACGAGCACCCGGCGGCAAGTCAATAACAAGGAGCGAACTCTCCATTATTAACCTAAAGCAACCAAAGCTATGCAGAAAACTGCAAACGGCAAGGCCATGCCGTATCCAACACTTAAACTGCTGATCACCATGAAATTGACAGCTATTCTCCTCTGTATCACGTTGTTCAGGGTCAACGCAGAAAAGGCCAACGCTCAAAGCATCTCCCTGGACTTCAACAAAACCCCCATCGAAAAGGTCTTCACAGCCATCGAAAAACAATCGGGCTACAGCTTCCTGTATGGAAAGCGGCTGCTCCTCACCGCCACACCCGTCACCATTACCGTCCACAACGTCACCCTCGAAACCGCCCTCAAAGCCATTTTTGAGAACCAACCCCTCACCTGGCAGATCACCGACAAACAGATCATCGTCTCCGCCAGGCCGGCCCCGCCAGCCCCGCCCACGCAAAACAACGCAGCGGAGCCGACCCCGCCCCCCGCAGTCAACGGGCGCATCTTAAACGAAAATGGTGAACCCGTCCCCGGCGTCACCATCTCCCTCAAAAGCGGAAAAGTAGTCGGCATCACCAATGAGAAAGGACTGTTCTCCCTTACCAACATCCCCGACGACGCCATCCTGGTCTTCACCAGCGTCAATATGGAAACAAAAGAGGTCCATCTCTACGGTCGAAAAGACCTCGCCTTTACCATGACCAGCAAACTCAGCAAGCTCGACGAAGTAGTCGCCATCGCCTACGGCACTTCCACCCGCAGGAGAAACACAGGATCCATCAGCTCCGTTACTTCCGAAGAGATCGCCAAACAACCCGTTCAAAACCCCCTCAACGCCCTGGAAGGACACATCGCCGGCGCCCTCATCACCCAAAACAGTGGTCTCCCCGGCTCCAACGTCAACGTGCTCATCCGGGGAACGAGTTCATTGGGCAATGGCACCATTCCCCTGTATATCATTGACGGCGTTCCATTCAACATAAACGATCAGTCCGTCCCCGTCACCGATGCCTTGAACAGTTACGGGCTTCATGGCGCCAACGGCCAGATCAGCCCCTTTAGCATTATCAACCCTTCGGACATCGAACGCATCGACGTATTGAAAGACGCCGATGCCACCGCCATCTACGGGACAAGGGCCGCCAACGGCGTCGTACTCATCACCACCAAACGTGGCAAGGCCGGCAAAACAAAATTAGACCTCAACGTTTACCAGGGGACAGGCCAGGTCGCCCACTTCCTGGACATGATGAACCTGCAGCAGTATCTGGCCCTTCGCCATAAAGCATTTGCCAATGACGGCATCACCCCTACCGCCGCCAACGCCCCGGACCTCTTCACCTACGACTCCACCAGGTCTACCGACTGGCAGCATAAATACCTCGGCGGCAATGCCGGCATCACCGATGCCCAGGCCACCGTTTCAGGCGGTGATCTCCGCACGCGCTTCTTACTGTCTGCCGCCTACCACCGCGAAACGACCATTTTTCCCGGCAGCGAGAACGACCAGCGCGGCACCGTCCGGTTCAATTCCGAACACAATTCCCTGGATAGGAAATTCAACGCCACTGTCTCTGCCATGTATTCCTATGACCAGAGCAATCTCATCACCACCGACCTGGCGAGCGCCGTCTTCTACCTGCCCCCCGATTATCCGCTCCACAACACCAATGGATCGCTTTTTTGGGATGCCAACTTCACCAATCCCGAGTCCTATTTTTACGCAAAATATATTGGCAAGACCAACAACCTGCTCGCCAATACGCAACTGCGATATACTATCCTGCCCGGCCTCGATCTGAAGGCCAGCCTCGGCTTCACCAAAATATCGCTCAACCAGAACACGCAAACACCCGTCCTCGCGCAAAATCCGTTATACGGACCAGTGAACAAGGCACAATTCGGAACGGTAGACCAGCAGTCATATACAGCAGAACCGCAATTGGTCTACAACCGCAATATCAGCCATGGCCATCTCACCGTCCTGGCCGGCTCCACCTTTCAAAGAAGCACCAATACCACCACCACGATTAGTGCTTCGGGTTATACCAATCCCAACCTGCTGGCGTCGATCGTAGGCGCAGCATCCTACTCCCCGTACAGTATCTACACGTTATATAAATACAATTCCTTCTTTGGAAGACTGACCTATGCGTGGAAGGACAAGTACATCTTCAACGGCAACATCCGCCGGGATGGCTCCTCCCGTTTTGGCCCCAACAGGAGATTCGGAACATTTGGCTCCGTGGGCGGCGCCTGGGTCATCACCAACGAAAAGTTCGCCCAAAACCTGACAAGAACCGTCTCCTTCGCCAAACTGCGTGCCTCCTACGGCATCACCGGCAACGATCAGATCCAGGATTATCAATTCCTCAGCGCCTATAGTCCCGGCAGCGCCGCCAGCGTCTACCAGGGCGTCAGCATCCTGAGCCCCAGCCCCGGCAATAGCTATATTCACTGGGAGACAAACAAAAAGCTGGAATTCGGTGCCGATCTGGGCTTCCTCAAAGACCGGCTCCTGCTCACCGTCGATTACTACCGCAACAGAAGCGACAACCAGCTGTCCTATCTCGTCCTCCCTTTCCAGACCGGGTACAACTCCTATGTCGGTAACTTCCCTGCCCTCCTGCAAAACAGGGGTTTTGAATTCGAAGTAAATACAAAGAACATTGACAGCAAGAACTTCACCTGGCGCACCTCCCTCAACCTCACCATCCCGCATAACCAGCTGCTGAAGATCGACCCCTCCTACTTCTATGCCAGCACCTACAAGCTCGGCCATTCCATCCACCAGGTCCAGCGCTTTGTCTATGCAGGCGTCAACCCCGCCACCGGCGCCCCGGTATATAAGGTCGGCGGCAAAGACAGCACTACAGCCACACCAAACTATACCACCGATCGCGTGCTCGTAGGCGAAGGCGATCCCACCTGGTATGGCGGGATGACCAACGAGTTCCGATACAAAAACTGGGATCTCAGCTTCTTCATCCAGGTAACAAAACAAAAAGGCGCCATCTATCCTACAGCGCTGCAAAGCTCATACGGCAATATTCCCGGCACCCTGTCCAACGTTCCCGCCTGGTGGCTCACCGCAGGCATGTGGCAACAACCCGGCGACAATGCCAGGTCTCCAAAAGCAACGACCAACACCAGCGTGTATGCGTACATGTACAGCTCCAACTTTTCCTGGGGTGACAATTCTTTTGTGAAGCTCCGCAACGTTTCGTTCTCCTACACTTTCCCCGAGAACTGGATCAGCCCGATGAAAATGAGCAACGTCCGGCTCTATGTACAAGCCCAGAATGTGCTGACGCTCACGAAGAATAAGATCGCCTATGATCCGGAGACGGGCCTCGCCACCCCGCCCCTGCGCACCGTCACCTTTGGTATTAATTGTTCATTTTAAAAATTGACTCATGCGATCCTTCAGCTATCTCTCTATATGCATATTAGTCTCGGCATCCCTCGTCTCCTGCAAAAAGTATGTCGACCCGGGTACACCCACCAACCTGCTCACCGTCGATAAGGTCTATACGGATTCGCTCTCGACCCTCGGCGTCGTCCTGAGCCTTTACAGCAAATGGACCACCAATCAGAGCAACGGCACACCCGTCAGCTACCTGTGTCAATTCGGCGCCATGTCCGCTGATGATGCGTATTATTTCAACAACTCCCAATACGACCCCTACCGTACCAATACACTATCGGCCGGCAGCCTCGGAAATGTAGTCTACACCTTTCCTTATCAAAGCATCAACACCGCGAACAACGCCATCGCAGGTATAACAGGCTCTCAATTCTCAACTTCCTACAAAAACCAGCTGCTGGGCGAATGCAAATTCTGGCGTGCCTATGCCTATTTCAATCTCGTCAACTATTTCGGCGGCGTCCCTCTGGTCCTGGGCGCCACTATCGCCACCAATGCGACCCTGCCCAGGTCCTCCACCGATGCCGTCTATACGCAGATAGTCACCGACCTCAAAGACGCGGAAAACCTATTGTCAACCACCTACCCCTCTGCGGAGAAGGCCCGGGTCAACAAGTACGCTGTATCGGCCCTGCTGGCAAGGGTCTATCTCTACCAAAAGAACTGGACTGCCGCGGAAGCCGAAGCCACCACCGTTATCAGTTCCGGCAGCTACAGCCTCGAGCCCAACCTCAACAACGTTTTTATAAAAACCAGCAACGAAACCATCTGGCAGATGGTCAGCAATGTCAGCGCCGGCATCACCGGGGTCACGGCTATGGGCATCAATTGGATCCCCTCCGGCACTACCCCCGCTTTTGTGCTGTATGATACCCTCGCAAAGACATTCGAGGCAACCGATCAGCGCAAGGTCAACTGGACAAAAAGCTTGTCCTACAACGGAACAACCTTCTACTACCCTTACAAGTACAAGATCCGTATCAATTCCGTCAGCGGCAACGAATACAATGTGATGTTCCGGCTGGCCGAACAGTATCTCATCCGCAGCGAAGCAAGAGCCATGCAGAACAACATCACCGGCGCCCAATCCGACCTCAACATGGTCCGCAGCCGTGCCGGCCTCGGCAATACCACCGCAGCAACCCAGGCCGGTCTGCTCACCGCCCTCGAAAAAGAAAGATGGGTCGAACTCTTCACCGAGATGAGCGACCGCTGGTTCAATCTAAAACGCACCGGTCGCATCGACGCGGTATTGTCGCTGACCAAACCCCAGTGGCAGCCTTTCCAGGCCCTTTACCCCATTCCCATCTCCGAGATCACCGCAAACCCCTATCTGACCCAGAACCCAGGCTATTAACCATATCAATCCACTAGTATGCAAAAGAAATTGTTTCGACCACTGCTGTCGATAGGCCTGCTGTTTGGCCTTTACAGCGCATCCGCCCAACCACGCAGTCCCCAGGTCGATTCGCTCGTCAATATGAAAGACACAGCGGTAGTCCAGGCAAGACTCGACCAGCTCCTGAAAAGCACCAAAGAAAGCGACTTCAACACCGCCGTCTACTATTACGCCCGGCAAAATGACGTTGCCAACTTCGAACGCACAAGGGATATCGCCATCACCAGGTTTCCCCAGGGAACCTTCGCCTATATCCAGGTGGGCAATGCCCTCGTCGGCGAAAAAGACCCCGTAAAAAAAGAAGCCCTCTTAAAGACACTCGTGAAAAATTTCCCCGACCATGATCATGATCATCAGAACGCGATGTATTACTTCGATGTCGCCAATACCTATGCCGCCCAAAAAGGCAAACAGGCAAACCTGCCGAAAGTAAAAGAATATGCCGCAAAAGTCGACGACAAAGGCATCCTCTCCATCATTGTAGAAACCCTCTTTACCAACGGCCACACTCAACTGGCATCGGCCCTTACGCAGGAAATGATGGACTCCCTCAAAGCGATCCTGGCCAGCGGCGATCCCAACCTCGTCAACCCTGCCCCGCCGCAGCCTGGCCAGCCGCCACGGCCCGATCCCAAGCGGTTATACGATCATTACTCCCTGCTGTATGCCCGGATACTGAATAAGCAGGGCCATCCGGCGGAAGCGCTCCCTTATGCAAAGCAGGCATACGAATCCACGAAAACGCCATCCTGGGACTTCACCAGGGAATACGTGAACATCCTGCTGGCGAATCACCAATACGCCGAAGCCTTCCCCCTGATGGTCAAAGCCTGCCGCCAGGGCCAGGCAACACCCGAGATCAAAGAGAAGCTAAAGGAAGCCTATGTCAGCACCAATGGCTCCACCAACGGCTACGACACCCTGCTCGCCTCCATCTCCGCCGAACTACGGGACTCCGCCAATGCACAAGTTGCTAAATACGCCACCACAAAATCGCCTGCACCCACCTTCACACTCAAAAACCTGCTTGGACAAACCGTTTCTCTCGAAAGCCTGAAAGGCAAGGTCGTCATCCTCGATTTCTGGGCCACCTGGTGCGGTCCCTGCAAGAGATCCTTTCCCGCCATGCAGCAGGCCGTCAACAAATACAAGGAGGACAAGGGCGTGGTATTTCTCTTCATCGACACCTGGGAAAGAGCAAAAGACCCCGAAGCCGGCGTCAAGGAATATATTGCCACCAGCAAATACTCCTTCAATGTCCTTCTCGATCTGCAGGACCCCACCACAAGAAAGAACAACGTAGTAGAAAGCTACAAGGTCAGCGGTATCCCGACCAAATTCATCATCGACAAAAACGGGGATATCGCCTATCGCCTCACCGGCTTCAGCGGTGGAGATGACTTTGCCGTCGAAGAGCTCTCCGCCATGATAGAATCTGCCCGGGACAAACCACTCTCCATCGGCGATGACGCCCCCCCATTCAAGGTCGCATATTGGCTAAAAGGAACCCCCGGCCCGGGCATCGAACCCGGCAAGATCAATATCGTCGAATTCTGGGCTACCTGGTGTCAACCCTGCCTGGCAGGCATCCCCCATCTGTCCCACCTCGCCGAAGAATACAAGAACGTCAAAGTCTTTGGGATAAGCGTCTACGAAAGAGCTGCCGCCACCCAGGACTCGCTCAACAGGTTCATCAACGGGCCAAAAGGTCAGCAAATGCAGTACATCGTTGGCGCAGACGACACGACCAGGTACATGGTCAGCAACTGGCTAAAGCCGACAGGGCAAAGAGGCATCCCCTTCGCCATCATCGTCGACAAACAAGGTAAAATTGCCTGGATGGGTCATCCCGCCACCATGGACAAGCCACTCCAACAAATAGCCGCCGGTCAGTGGGATCTAAAGATCGCCCGCCGGCAATTCGAAGAGAACAAACGGCTCGACTCGATTGACGGCGCCATCATCCCCGAATTCAACGATTATTTGAACAACAACAAGTACCAGGCAGGACTAAAGGCAATCGATGCCCTCGTAGTCAAAGAACCAGGCCTGAAATACCGTCACTTCACAGGTCATTATACCTTCGTCCTTTTGCTGGATACCGACCCCGAAAAAGCCGTCGCCTTCGCCCGGGCCGAATGGACAGCCGCTGACATACCCGACTGGAAATCGGTATCGGACATGCTGCTCTACTCCAAAGAGCATAAGAAGAACCTGCCCCCTTCCGCATGGTTGCTCGGGGTCGATGCCCTCCAGGCCGAACTCGATCATTATCCCTGGAGCATGGACCCCGCCACCACCTACGACCAGATGGCTTCTTTTGAAACCCTCGCCGGCGACAAACAAAAGGCGCTCGATTACAGCCAAAAGGCCCTCGACTACAAAACAATATCCGTCAAATCCGCCAACCCCTGACCCTGTTCCAACCCCCCAAAAAATTCCCGGACATCATCCGCCACTTCATTGGGCTTCTCCCATTCGGCAAAATGACCACCTTGCGGCATCACCGTCCACCGTTCCACCGTATAGAAACGTTCAGCCCATTCCCGTGGAGCAGGCACGGTGATGCCGTCCCGCAAAGGCATCATTATCGCCGTAGGAACCCGAACCACCCCCTTCAACCCCGGGTCCCGCATCACCTCCCGGTAAAGCCTCACCGACGCAGCGCCCGAACCGGTAAACCAATGCAGCGAAAGATTATCAAGCAAATTATCCCTGCCGAAATGGGTATCCACATCACCCTCGCAATCCCCCCATCGCTGGAATTTTTCGATAAACCAGCTGGCAAGCGCTACGGGCGAATCGGCAAGCGCCGGAGTTAACGTCTCGGGTCTCAATCCCTGTATCCGGGCATACGCCGTCTCGGCAGATGCCCATGCCCCCACCTGCTGCTGATAGGCTACCTCCGCTTCACTAAGATTCTCGGGCATCGGGAAAACAAAAGGCGTGATCCCCGTCCGATGCAGCCCGATCAGCCGTTCAGGATACTTCAGCCCCATCTGCTGCTGCACCAGGGCGCCCTGGTCCGAACCCCGCGCGGCAAACTTCTTATACCCAAGAACATCGACCATCAGCTTCATAATAATATCGGCTATCCGCGCAAAGCTCATCCCATGCTCCCGGGGAAATTGCGTGAAAGGATATCCCGGCATGGAAACGGCGATAACATCAAAGCTGGGCGTACCGTCACTCCGGGCTTCCGTAAGCAAAGGGATAATGTTGAGCATTTGTATAAAGCTGCTGGGCCATCCCTGCATCAACAACAAGGGCACCGGGTTCGTTCCCTGGCCTGCAGCGCGGATAAAGTGGAGCCCAACGCCATCGACATCGGCAAGAAAATGGTCCCACCGGTTAAGCCTGGCCTCCCGTTCCCGCCAGTCATAATGATCCGCCCAGTAGGCAACCAGCTCCCGTAAATAGTCGCCATCGGTGCCATCGGCCCACTGGGAGGCCGCGATCGGTGATGGCCAGCGTGTCTGCCGGAGGCGGCGGCGCAGGTCTTCTACGTCTTCGTCCGGGATGTTGATCCGCATCGGCTGTACTATGCTATTTTCCATAGGAACGAATGTACACCGATCACCGCGTATCCCTCACTAGTACCTCATACATAGATACCATTAATTTTTCCACGGGAACAGGACAGGCCCGTTATTGCTGCGCTCTTTTTTTCTATATTTATAGTATCCTCTTACTCTGATAAGTAGCAAAACAAGTCCCTTTTTACCTAGCCGTCTTTTTTGCAAAAGACCTTCCTTCTGTTAACCTTACTTCTATCCGGGCAGATAATCCGTCCGAAGGAATGATTTTGGACAATTAAACCACTCCGATGCAAAAAGCCAGCTTCAGAGACGCTGCACTCATCAAAAAAGGTCAGCGCTACCGGATCAATTCTTTTGATCTCGGGTTCATCGACATCACCCCCACCGATATCCTGGTGGAAGTAACAGACATTCATTATGACGGAAATGAAGTGCAACTCACACCAGTTGCCCTCCCCAGGCAGGACCTGCTTGACCCCTCCGGGCAGGCAGCCGGCGAGATAGCCGAATGGTTCCGGGAGATTTACCCGTCGAGGACAAAGTCGAACTGCCTATTTAGGAATGCCGCAGCCTTCGAACAATTCATCGATCTCCGCATCGCCGTATTGGAAGAGTCCTCCTCCTAGCGCTCACCATACAACGCCGGCGCCGTATTCAACATCGGAAACTGCCGCTGATGCCAGTAAGGGTAAGCAGGCAAGACCTCGCTCACCTTGTCGAGCCGTTGCACCTGATCGAGGGTAAGGTTCCAACCCACGGCGCCCAGGTTTTCCTTCAGCTGCTCTTCGTTCCGCGCGCCGATAATGATGTTGGCGACGGTAGGCCGTTGCAGCAACCAATTGAGGGCTACCTGCGCATGCGTCTTCCCGGTCTCCTGGCTCAACTCATCAAGCACCTCTACTATCGCATAAAGCCGTTCATCGTCGGCAGCGATCCCTAGCACCGGGTTACCTCCCTGTGCGACCCGGGCATTGGCAGGATGCGGCTTCCCCCGCCGGTATTTGCCGCTCAGCTTACCGCTGGACAAAGGACTCCAGACGATCGTCCCCACCTGCTGATCGATAGCCAAAGGCATAAGCTCCCATTCATAGTCCCGGTGCAGCAAAGAATAATAGGCCTGATGCGCCACATACCTCGACCAGCCATAGCGCTCAGACACCGAAAGGGATTTCATCAAATGCCAGCCGGAAAAATTAGAGCAAGCTATATACCGCACCTTACCACTCTGCACAAGATGTTCCAGCGCCCTCAACGTCTCTTCTACCGGGGTGTTGGCGTCAAAGCCATGCATATGATAAATGTCTATATGCTCGACACCAAGCCGCTCCAGGCTGTCTTCGCAGGCCTTTATCAGGAAAAGCCGCGACGAGCCAAAATCGTTCAACCTGTCCGACATGGGGAAAGTCGCCTTTGTCGAGATCAGCACCCGATTCCTGCGCCCCTCTATGGCCTGCCCCAGGATCTCTTCCGATATGCCTGCACTATATACATTGGCCGTATCGAAAAGATTGACCCCCGCCTCCAGGCAAAGGTCGACCAGCCGGGTAGCCTCCGCAGCCTGCGTACTACCCCAGGCCTTGAAAAATTCATTGCCCCCGCCAAAAGTACCAGTGCCAAAACTCAACACCGGCACCCGGATACCGGCATGCCCCAGTTTTCTGTATTCCATGATTTTTTTTCCGAAGGTAACAAATTACAAGGCCATTTGTTTAGGCCCTCACCCTCACAACCCCATCGTGAAGCTCTCTCCCCACACCGGCGCCTTCCCGGGATGTTGCGGATCGGTATTCCACAGACATTCCCGCACCGTAAGTGTCTTGGACCGCGGGTCGATCGTTATCAGCTGAAAAGAAAGCTTCGTTTCATCCTTGCTCGAAAACTTTCCCTTCATCGGTGAATCCGCCCTGAACGTCCGGAGATGGACGTCATGATCCGGACCGCTATACGTATAAAACTGGTTCCAGTTGTTATGGCCATGGAAGTAGGCCTTTATATTCGGATGGGCTTTTAGAAAAGCGACAAAACCCCGCTGCTCGAAGGCATCGTTCGTTGGCTTGCCATCTTCCTTGCCCATCGGTTCCTGCACATCCTTACTCGTCTCTTCCAGCAGTCCCTCGAACCTGTCGTGCCTGTTGATATCATGAGCGCCGTTGGGATTGCGGAAATGTGCCGCGTCCCCATCCGGCGGATCGTGCGCCACAATAACGACAGGCACATGCGCATCAACAGTGCTAAGGTCTTTTTCCATCCAGATGCGGTTGGCAGAGTCCGGCCAAATCGTGATGAACATAAAATGGATGCCGCCAATCTCCCGCGAATAATTGATCTTATCAGCCGGAAAATGCCAGGTTGCATTTGTCTTCGCCACCGCCGGATGCATCATCCGGTTATAGATGCCGACCATACTCGTAGGATCGGTCCGCGGCGTCATCTTTCGATAAAAACCGATGGCATCGGAAAGATCATGGTTGCCGGGTACCAGCAGGTACTCGAGCGGCCGGCCCCGGTGGTCTTTCAAAGTGAGCCCCTGGTCGTAATCCTGGTTGAACTGGTTCCAGGAGGCAGCGGCGCTCTGTGCAGGCGGTTCCTCGCGGTTGGCAATGTCGCCGGTGATCATGAGGTAATCGATGGGACCGACCACCTCACCAGCCCTGACGCCCTGGTCGGCAGGCAGGCGAAGCCCGGGAAGCGTATTCATCGCCGCTATCATCCGGACATTGACGACGTGAGAGGGAACCTTGCTGGCGCCGTCGAAGGCAACGCGGGTAATCCCATAATGAATATCGGAAGTAAAGACGATCTGGATCGTGCTATCCTGGGCCACGGCGGTAAAACCACAAGCCAAAAAGATCAAAAAATACCAGAGGCGGTGGATGGAATAATTCATGCAAATGGGAAAAAATAGTAAAAAATTGCGCTAAGATACCCCCCATCGGGAATGGCCACCAGTTATATCCTTGTTAATTCATTCTGTACAAAGACGGAATTTCGGTTATTTTTGAGGATAATGATGCAAGACGAAAGTTTGGAAGATTGGCTTGAACGGGTCGACCAGGATTATCTCGCCCATATCTCCCTGGACTGCGTGGTCTTCGGATTCCATGCGGGGCAGTTGAAGGTCCTATTGCTAAAGATGAAGCATGAAGACCGGCTGGCGCTGCCGGGCGGCTTTGTCATGAAGACCGAGACCCTCGAAGAGGCGGCTATCCGGACGCTGCGCGAGCGGACGGGGGTAGAGAACGTCTTTTTGCAGCAGTTCTGTGTCTTCAGTGAGGTACTGCGAAGCGACCCCGCCACCCGGCCGGACGATCTGCGACGCATCGGCATCTCCCCCGAGAAAGCAAGCTGGTTCGCCCAGCGGTTCATCAGCGTCGGGTTCTATGCCCTCGTGGAATTCTCCTGTGTGGTGCCCCGGCCCGATTGGCTATCGGATACCTGTGACTGGTATAACCTGGACGAACGGGGCCCCCTCATCCTCGACCACGACCGGATACTGGAAACCGCCCTCCATACGCTTCAGTCCCAGCTGAACCACCAGCCGGTGGGCTATAATCTCCTTCCCCGCAAGTTCACCCTACCCGAACTCCAGAAGCTCTACGAAGCCATCCTCGGCAAGAAACTCGACCGCCGCAACTTCCAGCGCAAGATATTTTCATTCGGCATCCTGCGAAGCCTCGATGAGAAACGCACCGGCGTGGCTCACAAAGCCCCCTACCTCTATAGCTTTGACCTCCGCAAGTACCAGAAAGCCCTCAAAGGGGGATTACAAGGCGGGTGGTGATCAGACGCTTATACGAATGGCAATCAGACGCTTATGCAAACCTGCCCCGCGGAGGCCCCACCCCTCGAAAAAATAACTCAGGGCCGAGTAAACTCAAAGGCAAAATCCTTCGTAATCCTCTAAGAGAGTGTTATTTTTAGGGATGATGGAAGTCACAAATTGAGCCTTTCTTTGTATGAAGCATTTTCTACCTGCCGTTTGTCTGCTCGCCTTCTTTAATTCCGCCACCGCGCAGTCGCAGGTATGTCCGCTAAACAGCAACTGGTCGTCCGGAAACCTCACCCATTGGTGGGCCTATACCGGTAATAACCAGGCCGGCAACGGACCGAGTGCGATCAAACAAACATATGACTCGACTACAGGGCCACCAGGCGGAACGGTGGGTACCACCACCATATACGAATATAACCTGCCCAGTGTGCCGGGCATCCAGATCCTGACAGCCAACAGCATAGATCCGTTCGGTAATTTCTCTACTATCCCCACCATCAACGGGTACCATTATTCCAATTCCATCCTGCTGGGGTCTACGTCCATTACCCGAAGCAATAGTTCGGGAACGGGCGGAGGGTATGTGCGGGGAGTAAGCTATCGGATCAACGTCCCGCCCGGCAATACGAACGTGCCCTATACGATGACCTATGCCTATGCGATGGTGTTGGAGAACGGAACGCATAATTCCAACGACCAGCCGCTGTTCTCCGCCACGCTCACCACGAATGACAGCGTCATCTCCTGCGCCTCCCCAAAATATTTCCTGCCCACCTTCAACAATGCCAATCCGCGGGATGCGGGCGCCACCCTGGACTCTGCTACGGCCGAGAAAGAGGGATTCATTGTGAGCACCAGGCTTTCACCAAATGCCAACCCCAACGGCCAGGGCCCCGGCGCCAACGAACACCTACAGGATGTTTGGTATAAGAAGTGGACGGAAGTCACCTTCGACCTGGGCCCCTATCGCGGGCAGCAGGTAGTCCTCACCTTCGAAACCGACAACTGCGTGCCCGGCGGGCATTTCGCCTACTCCTACATCGCCTTGCGCAACACCTGCGGGGGCCTGCAGATCAGCGGGGACTCGACCGCCTGCATCGGCAGCACCCTCACTTATTCCATTCCCGGGCTGACAGGCGCTACTTATCAATGGTCGGTGCCGCCCGGCTGGAACATCGT
Source organism: Puia dinghuensis (assembly GCF_014642875.1). Classification (GTDB taxonomy): domain Bacteria; phylum Bacteroidota; class Bacteroidia; order Chitinophagales; family Chitinophagaceae; genus Puia; species Puia dinghuensis. The sequence continues at coordinate 5,818 of NZ_BMJC01000009.1, read as the reverse complement.
CGGGAGCACGGATAGCAGTGTCCTGAAAGTCCAGGTCATCAACACCGCGGGCTCCGTCACCGTCAACGAACAGAACAGCTGCGCCAACCTCTCGGCTTCGATGAAAGTCGTCCCCGTTCAGCCCACCATCGCCGGGGCCATCGCCAGCAATGCGGAAGTATGTACGGGCACCAATAACGTCATCCTGACCCTCGCCGGCAACCGGGGCAGCGTCCTCAACTGGCTGGCCTCCACCGACAACGGGGCCCACTTTACACCGGTGGCTGATACGAATGCCCGATACCAGGCCACCAACCTTACGACTACCACTATTTATCGGGCCCTGGTACAGAATGGCGAATCCTGTGATATAGACACGGCTTCACCGGCTATCGTCCAGGTTGATCCCAAGACGGTGGGCGGGGCGCTCAACCCGTCTTCGATGTTCTTTTGCCTCGGGCAGACCAAGGATGCGCTACTCACCCTTAAGGGGCAGACGGGTACACCTGTTAATTGGCAGTCCTCCCCCGACGGCGTCAACTGGACCGATTTTGCCCCCACTTATGCAGACAGCATGTATTCGATCCTCGGGCTGACCCAGCCTACACAATACCGGGTGATTGTCCAAAGCGGGGTATGCCCGCCGGAGAACAGCGCACCCGCCAACGTTCAAGTCGTCCCGACCCCCTTCCCGCAGGCGTCGACCGAGCCGGCGGATACCATCATCTGTTATAACACCAAGGCCACCCTCAACGCGACCATTTCACTTGGCACCAGCTACACCTGGAACGATGCCAATACCCTCACCGGCCAGGGCAACGGAACGGTGAATCCCACACCTTATACCATGCAGGTGACGGCCAGCCCGCTCGCTACGACCAATTACGTACTCAGCGTCGAGAATGCCGGTTGTCCCAACCTGCTAAAGGATACTTTCCACGTCAGGGTCTTGCCCCCCATCATCGTCGACGCCGGCAACGACACCGACGTGGTGATCAACCAGCCGCTGCAATTGCATGCGTCATCCAACGATACGACGAGTCCGCGTGGCGACAAATTCGCCTGGACGCCTTCGGTCGGGCTCAACGACCCGAATATCGCCGACCCCATCGGCATCTATTCGCCAGAGACAGACTCTGTTCGGTATTTAGTGACCGCCACTTCCCAATATGGCTGCATCGGTACGGCAACGATCCTGGTCAAGATATTCAAGACCGGACCGGACATCTTTGTTCCCAATGCCTTCACACCCGGCGGAGCTACCAACAATATCTTCCGGCCCATTGCCGTCGGTATCACCCGCCTGGAATATTTCCGGGTATACAACCGCTGGGGGCAGCTCGTCTTCGAAACTTCGGCTATGGGCCAGGGATGGGATGGCCGGCTGAACGGTCAGGTGCTGCCCTCCGGAACATACGTCTGGATGGTGCAGGGAACATCCTACACCAAAAAATTCGTTTTCCACAGGGGTACGGTAGTGCTGGTTCGATAGATCTAAAGCTCTCAGTCGCCCAATCTATTTTAACAGAGTGTAATAATAACAAAAACCAAACGAGGCAATACGAAAAGGGCGGCTGACGTCCGCACTAATGTCTGGCTGAGGATAATCAGCTACAAGTTCAAACTTTTGTCTTCTTATCATAAGGCCTGCTGCTATATTCAGAGCAACATAGAAGTCTTTCGTCGAAAGCACAGCCCCCGCTCCCTGGCCCGACCATGAGATCGGGATGACGCCATTTCGGATGCCTGTTGAGCTGGACGTGTATGCGTAAGTTATATCGTTGTTATTACTCATTGAAAAATTCTCATAGACACCCACTTTTACGTAAGGTCTGACTTTGCCAAATTTATTAAAAATATACATCGCATATAAATTGGTCTGAATTTGTGAACGTGCAAAGGACATGTGCTCATTATAGGTGGAAGTAAAATGATAATTTGCACTCTGGTATTCTTCGGCAGAACCAGATTTATCAATTGAGGAGCTAAAACTATAGTATCCGATGGATAATCCGATAGCAAATGATTGAAAATGACCTGGCAGCACCAAGCAAAAATTGATCCCGCCAATTGGATTGAACGTTGCAGCGAATCTGTTATTGGCCGTATACTGGCCTTTGAATTCCGTTGGAAAGGTTTGATCGATGCCCCCGGCGAAAATATCCGCTTGAACCAGTAATTTCGCCTTTGGTTTCAAAGTAATTTTTCCCGTGCGATGCTGATTCAATTTCTCTACCAGGTTGCGAATGTCGTGTGGATAATAACCCGCCGAATACACCAGGTTGGTGTTTGCCTCTGCAATACCCTCTTGTTTGAAGAGATTGGCCAATAAAGTCTTGAATTGCTGGTCTTCCTCGACGACCTGATCGACCAATTTAGCTCTATAGATTAGTTCGGTAACCGTATTGTCCGGCTGTCCTATGAAATAAAAAAACCGCTCCTGAGTTTTTAGTTCGTAAAGAGCATATGGCCCTTTGACGAGTACTCTTAGAAAACAACTTCTGGTTTCTATCTTATCTGAATATTGACTTGGCAGATCGGTCCCCAATATTGGGCCCGGATGATAACTTACTGTCATGCTTCGATAATCGTCGTAGCCGGTAACTCCAAATCCCGCTATATCTCCGGGACCAAAGGTCTTTTTTTCATCCTTTACTTCCACAGTGACGGAAGTAGGATTTCTGATCAGATCGTTGAAGTCGATCTTGCAAAAGATGGTGTCTCCGTTTTTTTCGATGTAATAACCAGGGAGGGATCTCGATGGAAGAGATGCGGCCTGGACGATAGATGTCGCCAAGCAGGAGATAATTGTCAATAGAAACGGAATAGTGATGTTTTGGTTCTGGGTCATAAATTTACGGTTTTTGATTTCCTACCTTTTTACCTTCATAATTGTGGGGTTGTAAATAAGGATCGAATCATTGCTTGTGAGGGGGCTATAGGCCATAAAGGATAAAACGGCATCATTAGAGACTCAAGGTGTTGTATGTTTGAACATGATCATTTCATTTTGCTTTTTTACAACGAATGCATAAAACTGTCGTAGCGTTGAATAATCTTCCGGTTCACCCTGTATCCCTTAGGTATTTCCATGTCAAGCACGAATGTCTCATCTGTCGGATATAGCATTTCAACAGGAAAAGAACGTTCTGCGGATTCAAATGGATTTTTTTCAGCGCCAAATTGAGCATCAGGTTAAAGTACACGATTCCATCTACAAATGCAATCATGGTGCAGTGACAGTCGGTTTTGATCGATGGTCGCCTATCCCCTTCGCATTCAACGGCATCCGGATATCCGGACGATTTATCGTAGAAAGTTCGTAGAGGTTGCTGCGGACCAATGACTTGATCTGGCTATCCGTCGATCCCCAATAAGCCTTGTATTGATAGCGGGCTTGCTGGTATTTTCGGCATGTTGGACAATAATAGCGCTGCAGGCCATTCTTTTGCCGGCCCGCTCGCCAGCATTTATGATGGCAGTATACGCAGTCCATAAATAAACCTGCTAATTTGAACCACGACCTAATTATCCGCTTTTCTAATTATAGCAGTAACCGCAGGCGGCAACGAATGGCGCCAATCCTGGTGAGCTTTCGCTCTGTCCTCTTCCGATATGTCCGCCCTCATCATTTCAAAATATGGCGGCTTAGCATACGAGGTTAAATTCTTAAACCGTATTTCTCCCTCGCTAACAAATACGCTTATTTCTACTTCGTTGAGCTTGCCAGTTATGACTATTTCGTTTTCGGATTTCCATTTGCCTTCTGAAAATAGATCAGAGACGTAAATAGTGTCTGTCAGCCCAACATACATTAACAACCTGCGAATCGTTTTTCCTGCATCCTCGATTACCACGTAATAATTGAACTTATTTATTTCAGGCTGAAGAACAACTTTGGCTATCCGCCCCGCCTTCTTCTTAAAAACAAAAGACTTACAGACAAATTCAAAAGAAAAATCCTTTTCCAATATCTTCTCTTTAATCAACTCAAGTACTTGGACATCAAACTTTCTGTCATATTCGGCTATCCGTACTAATGCTGCGTGGATGACATCCAATCTTATTCGATTCTTTTCGCCAGTGCTTTTTGATTCGAAGTCTCTATAGACAGGATATCGGATATTTACATATATGGTTTTGGCGGCTTCCTTCATCACAAATTCATTCAACTCTTCTCCAATTTGATTTATTCCGATGTAACGATAGCATCCTTGGCCAAATTCATTTAGCATGGATGTATAGATCAAATTTATTGCCCCCGTCTCCGGGCCACCAACACCATGTTCTACAACGGATCCTAGTCGAATTACTGACGTCATATTTGTTTAATATCAATTAAATGTACTATGGTCTGTCTTGGTCTCTGGGTCTCTCCCCCCATGTTACAATATGATCATTGACTAATTTATCTTCTATAACCAAAGCTGATTGTCTGTTGATCGTCCGTGTGATGATTCTATACATCACCGAAGCCCCAAACCTTGCTCTAAGGCCTGGCAATTGATTTTCTGGTCTTTCAAGACTATATCTATATTCATCTGATATGCCATATTTTAAATATGGAGTTCTTGTATCTCCCTTTGGAGGCGCGAACATAAATTCATAAACTATATGCGGATTCGAATTGTCTTTTCTGTTGGCATGCCCCATAAAGGGCTCAAAGTTAGGTTCCGGTTGCGGACGAGCATAATACAGTTCATCTTCTGGATGAGTCTTAGGGGTCCCAGTAATCGGGATAAATACAAGTACCGTCGTAAGGGCAGCTGGTAGCGCCGCAGGAAGTAATTCTGGTGTTTCTAGTATCGGTTCCGGTTCGGGTGTTGGTATCGGTTCCGGTGTCGGTTCGACTACAGGTTTCGGAGTGGGCGAGGGTACTTCATTTGGCGGAGGTGGCGCAACAGGGGATTCTCTGGCTGTACTCGTTCCTGAATTGGAGTTGGGAGTGCAAGTCTTGCAATTTGCTTTATGCCCAACAACAACAGGAGCAGGCGCGTAGGCTTTTACTCCTTTTGCTCCTATATTCGTTACATCTGGCACACTATCTGTCAATCCCAACGGATCATTGAAAGACACCGGGTTATCTTGTACAAACGAATAAGGACTCCAATCTTCACTTGCATCAGCTAATGGATCTTGTTGCCAGAACCTTCCGATTTGCGGGTCATACATCCTGAAAAACGCATCGTAAGATTCGAGACCGCTTCCATCGCTGAACTCTTTATTCTGAAGCTCATCTCCGCCGTTGGCTCTATACCTATTCTCAGCATACTGCGTTTTTATCGCTTTGTCGCTAATCTGCGCCATCGTCAAGCCAAATGGATAATAGTGATTCTCTTCCAGCATCGGCCCCGAATACGTCTTCACACTCAGGTTATCAAAGAACACATCCCACCCGGGGGTGGAATTACTCACATAAATATACAAATATCCGCTCTTTGTCACCGGAATTCCCGTATATCCCAGCGGCGACTGCAGTGTCCCTCCGCCCGTCGTCCCGGCGCTCCCCACTGCCACCGCCCCGCTCTGCGGATAGGTGCCCACGATCTTGAACTGGTCGTCCAGCAGGATCCAGTTGAGGAAGGCCTGCGGCTTGCTGCTGCCTTGCTGGGGATTGTTGCTGTTCACGAAACTCGTTATCGCACTTGGCAACGGACTCGACCCGCCCGTCAGGTCGGTGAACGAGCCATGCAGCCCGCCCGACACCGACACAAGCCCCGAGGCCAGGACATTCAGCAGGTCGCTCGACGACAGGTTGCCGCCACCCGTCCCCGTGCTGTTGTAATAATACTGCACCGACACATCCACCTTGTCGCCGCTCATCACCTTCAGGATAATC
>NZ_BMJC01000008.1 GCF_014642875.1 Puia dinghuensis | reverse complement strand
TTTTTTTATCATGACAAAGGAGGTATGCCGGTTTCGCAGCAAAGCTAGGGCCACTTTAATAACGTAGTGATAATGTATTGATTAGTTACGACACCTACAGACTGAACTGTCCACTTCTATTACAAACGTTGTCCGAATCTCCCTAGGCCCGCTCAGCTCTTTAATTCAATGTAGGATCAAATGTCGCCTCTTCAATCAATAGTGTAGGGTTAAATAATGACTATTACAAATAAGTGAATAGATACCAACAACGGGAATTCCCCTTGAAAGCTGGTTTCCTTCCCATCCATACCGGCGCCTTCGGCACCGGCACTCACACCGATGGCGCTAATGATTGGCCTTCGGCCCGGCCCTGTCCGGGCGGTATAACCAACACGCAGATCCCGGTCTCGGGTCTGCCCCAGGGGCTTTATTATTTAACCATCGATGGGGTCACCTTCAAACTTCTTAAAAACTAACTATGGTAGCCCCTCTGCGGGCACCTACCATGGCCTCTGGGCGTTCCCTAACGCATCCACCACGGCACTTACTTACTAATAAGTAAGGAAACTTTTTCCAAAAAAGCACCCCTGCCCCCACCCTGGCCCCGCCTCTACATGCGGGTGCCTCAAGAAGTTTTCAACAACTCCGAAGGCGGCTGCCCAAACTGCTTCTTGAAAGCAAAAGAAAAATGCGATAAATCCTCGAAACCCAGGTCAAGATAGATATCGTTTGGGCGCTGTTGTTTTTGAGTGATGAGGAAATAGGCTTCCTGCAAACGGCGACGCTGCAACCAGTTGCGGGGCGAGGTCTGGAATATCTTTTCAAAATCCCGCTTAAAAGTAGCCAGGCTCCTGCCGGTGAGGTAGGCAAAACGCTCGAGTTTGACATTGAAGTGGTAATTCTTCTGCATAAACTCTTCGAGATCAATTTTATGCGGATCCGAAAAATCAAACAATACCTTCTTCAGCTCTTTGTCGTAGGCGAACAACAGCATCAGGGCTTCCTTCTGTTTCAGTTGCAGCAGCTCGGGCGCCTTGTTTTCCAATAGATCCTTATACTGCAGAAGCGATTCCATAAAATAACGCAGATGCTGCGCCCCGGACAGATCGATAAATGCCGGCGTTTTCAGCCTTTCCTCCAGTTGAAAGGCGCCCTCGGCACTCACCTGTTTGAGTAGTTCCTCATCAAACCGCATGGTCAACGATCTGAATTCTTCCCTTTCCCCCGGCTCTTTCACAAACTTCAGCAATTGATTTCTTCTGGCCAGATACAAGTTGCCTTTCCTGAACACTTTCCGTTCCGTCCCGTCATTCAGCTCCATCTCACCGGAAATGATCATCGACAGACTATGATGCAAAACAAACTGCTCCCCTTCCCTAAACGCGGCAAAATGGCAGGAATAATTGATATGATCGGTACTATCAGCCATACCCAAAGTTATATCAGGATCGATTTCGGTTCCAGATATTCTTCCAGTCCATACGCCCCAAACTCTCTGCCTATGCCTGACTGTTTGAAACCGCCAAACGGCGCCAAAGGGTCGTGCTTGAATCCATTTATGCAGACCCTTCCGGCATCAACCCGTGAAGCCACACGCAGTGCACGGTCTTCGTCCGCAGAAGTAATATACGCTGCCAGCCCATACGTGGTATCATTGGCAATGGCAATGGCCTCTTCCTCATTTTCATACGGAATAATGGAAAGCACCGGACCGAAAATTTCTTCCTGTGCAACGCGCATCTCGTTACGGACATTTGTAAAAATGGTGGCTTTTACAAAATTGCCGGCTTCAAGACCTTCGGGCTTACCCAGGCCGCCTGCAAGCAAAGTTGCACCTTCGTTCAAACCGATCTGAATATAGCTCTGTACACGTTCGAACTGTTTTTCAGATACCATCGGCCCCACATTCGTAGTATCTTTAGCCGGATCGTCTACCACTACCCGTTCTGCAGCTGCTTTAGCAAGCTGATTTACTTCCGGTAATTTTTCCTTCGGTACCAGCAAACGTGTAGGTGCAATACAGGCCTGTCCGCTATTCATATACGCGCCAAATACTGCCTGTGGGATCGCCTTTTCAAGATCTGCATCATCCAGAATAATATTCGGCGACTTACCACCCAGTTCGAGCGTTACCCGTTTCACCGTATCCACCGCCGATCTGGCAATCAGTTTTCCGGTTACCGTAGAACCGGTGAAAGATATTTTAGCAATGTCGGGATGGTTAGTGATCGCATTTCCTACCACATTTCCCAGGCCGTTGACCATATTGTAAAGCCCTTTCGGCAAACCAGCTTCATGGAAACATTCGGTAAGCAGCTGTGTCTGCAGCGCACTCATTTCGCTTGGTTTTACAACCACCGTACAACCCGCTGCAATAGCCGTTGCCAGCTTACTGCAGATAAAACTGTTGCTGGAGTTCCAGGGCGTGATAATGCCTACTACACCCACCGGCGTCATCTGTACCAACGTATTTCCGACCTTTCGCTGAAACTCGAAATGGCGAAGCGTTTCAGCCATATTATCGAAAGAAGCAATGGCATTTTGCACGCTCATTGTACAGAATCTCCGCGTGCCGCCGTATTCGAGGATCATCACCTCTGTCAACTCTTTTTCCCTTTTGCTAACGGCATTTTTCAACTTGTTCAGGATCCTGATCCGGTCTTCCACACTTGTTTTGGAAAACCATCTAAAAGCTTCTTTAGCCGCGGCAACTGCCCGCCGGGTATCTGTTTCGTCACCCAGGGTCACTTCGCCAATCTTCTGATGATCGGTCGGATTGATCAGATCGAAAACCTGTGTTCCATTGAGCGCTACAAACTCACCATCGATGTAACCTTTGTTTATACTTTTCATATTCTTTCGTTTTTACAGGACAAAGTTCCGGTAACCTGGAAAGAATAGCTTTGTTGTATAGCTCAAATATGCTTTGTTGCATGGCTCAGACCTTGTCTACGACGTGAAACCTTTTGCAGCCCCCGCCTTTACCCTTGCCACATTTGGGCCTTCGCCCGTACCCTCATAGAAGGAGAGGTCCTCGTCGATGCCAACCAACCGCCAGCACTGCCCGCCGGGCGCCTGAAAGTAGAGGTGGGGGTCTGGTACCTCCAGCTTCCTGACACCGGAATCGAGAATTTTCTTTCTCATTTCTTCTACGTTGTCGGACTTCAATTCCATCCACATCGCTCTTGCCGTTCGTGAGAATTCGGCCGCATCGGGGACATCCCCGTAGAGAAATGCAATGTAGGAGTTATCTCCCAGCCGGATGAAGTCCCTTTCTTCGTCAGCCTTCGTGATCGTACCACCGAGGACATCACAATAAAATGTACAGATGCTGTCCCGGTCGCTCCGCGGAACAATAACGGACGCATGGTTGCCCAAAATGATTTTTCCCATGATTGCTATTATTTTGTTGGTTGTCTAAATACACCTTTCCCGGTAGTGAAATAAGAGAACAGGCTTGTTCTGATCCAGTGGGTCCAACCCGATTCACAATCCTTGTAACATTGGACGTTCGGCGTAAGCCCTTCATGGGTGAAGGTCAACGCTGTGACGCCGCCGGTTTCATGGAGATCGAAGATCAATCGGGTGTTGGTCCATTCCGTTTTATCCGAATACCAGGGCATATGGCAATCGGTAACCAACCAGACTACCCTTTTACCGGGAACTAATTCCGTAACAGTAAAGTTGAAGAAAGAATCCCCCGTCATCTTTACTACAAACTTGTCCCCTTGTTTTTCGGAGCTTCCAGTGAAGGTTATTCCCCACCACTCCGGTACATGGCTGATCTTTTCGATCGCCTCGGCCGCGCTGATCTTCGCGGAGATGCTGCTGCTAAAATTGCTGTTTCCCATTTTATTTGCTTTTTTTAACAAAGCTAAGGCGATGGGAAGCCGAAGTATTGTACGAATCGGAACTCAGCTTGTATAATTCCTGGTACTGAGCTCGTTCATACTGTTTTGTAACTCGGTGGGGGTGGTTCCTGTGAACCGCCTGAAGGCCCTGAGGAAATGGGACTGGTCGTAGTAATATTCGTAGATATATTGCTTCACCATTTCCGGCGGGATGCCGGTGGAATAGGCCTGATAGAACTGTTTGAACCGGACTATCTCCGCCAGGTTCTTGGCGCCGGTGCCCAGGTGTTCGGAGAATTTCCGGTGAAGCCAGCGTGCGCTGTAGCCGGTCTCTTTTTCCAGCTGCGTCACCGTGATCAGCCCGTTGGTAGCCGTTATCCGATGGATACAATGATCATAAATGGGATCAGCCGCGTTGTTTTCCAGCTGTTTGATCAGAAAGTCTTGCAGGAGTTGCAACTTCCCGGTAATATCGCCGGTTTCAGCCAATCGCGAGCGAAGCGTTTCGGCCCCGCCGCCGGTGAGGTCGGAAAGGTCCGCAATCTCGTTTTGAACCTCGGTATACCGTAAACGAAAAAAACGGTAAGCGCCGAGCGGGTTGAATTCGATGATGATCGTGCCGGTCTGCGCATCCTCATAGGAATCCAGGATCACCGGCGTATCGATCAGGCCGGTGAGTGTCAATTCATTTTCACGCTGCAGGAAGGCCTTGTCCCCCACGCGGGCTGTGATCCCGTTGCGATAGGTCAGCGTCAATTTGAGATTTGTATTGGGGACGATCAGCTTCCTTTCCTGCGCGGGAAGCCGGCCGGTGCTTTCGAACACCCACATTTTCGCAACGTATGGGCTTAACAACGGATGAGGCGTAACCGGATGGAAGCTGAACGCTGTCATTTGCAGGGGATTAATGCTACCTTAAAGTTAAGGCTATGCGATGGATTTTTCAAAATGGCAGATAAGGGTTAATTTGCTGCTAAACTCCTAACTATGCTTAAGACACTATCTTTCTCCTCCCTCCTCGTATTGGCTCTCGTCATCGTTTCCTGCCACAAAAGCAACGTGGGCGGTAATTCGGCGCAGCTTGTCGGTAATTATCAATTTCTTTACCTGAGTGCACAGGTCCAATCGATCAGTCAGGCAAGTGGCGGTGGCCAAACGCAGAAGGCTGTTACCTATTCCAATTACAAGACCACACAAAACACCGGTACGGTAACTTTAACGGCGGATTCCCTTGCTTCAAAGGGTGTAGGTTATACCGCTGCTTTCACTTCCCTCACCTATGAATATGTCAACGGAGTGCTGACAGATAGTATATCTTTCCCCTTCTCGTTAACCTATCCTCCATCCAGTACGAGCACCAAATACGATGTCATCGGCCAGGACTCGATCTATTTTCACGGCGGCTACCTGGTGTCGGGGTTTGGCGGCGGCTCTACGCTTGCGCCGCCCAGCGGAGGACATTTTTCATTTAAAGGAGATACGCTGTTTATCACTTCCCATGTTAACCAAACCACACCTCCCCAGAATTCGGGCGGCATCTCCGTTACCGGCTCTGAGTCGGGCGTGGCGACCATTGCTTTGCTTAAACATTAAAAAATGGTTTTACCCATCGGCGACGATAACAGGGATAGGAAAACGACCCCTATCGTAAATTACCTGCTTATAGGGCTTAACATCTTTGTATTTATCTATTGGCAGCGATGGGGACATGACTTGCGGTTTACCTATTCCTACGCCACCGTTCCGGGTGAAATTATTACAGGGCACGATATTGTTACCCATTCGAAGACCCTTATCGATCCTTCCACAGGTCAGCGGGTGATCCTGCCGGGCCTGGGTGTAACGCCCATCCCGGTATTTCTCACGCTATTTACTTCCATGTTCATGCATGGGGGCCTGCTGCACCTTGGCGGGAATATGTTATTCCTGTACATTTTTGGCGATAATGTGGAAGATGCGATGGGTCACCTCCAATACCTTATATTTTATTTGCTGTGCGGGATGCTGGCAGGGTTAAGCCATGTCTTCGCTACCTACTTTCTGGGGCAAGACCTGCTGACCCCCAGCCTCGGCGCATCCGGCGCCATTTCAGCGGTGCTGGCAGCCTACGTGCGATTATTTCCGGGCAAAAGGGTTTATTTATGGATATTCCTTTTTATCGTTCCGGTGCCTGCATTTATAGCCGTAGGGTTGTGGTTTGTCTTCCAGGTGATAGATGGATTGGGGATGCTGGGAGGCGATCAAACCGGTGGTGGTGTGGCGTATGCGGCGCATATAGGGGGCTTTCTTTTTGGATTGCTGTTGACGCGCATGTTTGCCCGAAGATACCTGGCCCGGAGAGGGTAATGGCTCCCCGCCTGCCCAACATCCTCAAATTCCTTTACCGAGAAAATACCCCCACCTACCGCCCATCACCTCCTTGTGGCGGAATCCCCCTTGCGCGGCCCGTTAATACCCATTAGATTTGATTAAAAATTCAACTGACAATGGACGAACGCGAAGAACAACAGATCATTTCCCGCAGGCGCAGCGGCAGGGTGTGGGCAGGGCTGTTCCTGCTACTGATAGGTGGTGTGCTCCTGCTCGATCAAATGAACTTCCCCCTACCCGACTGGCTCTTCAACTGGCATATCCTTCTGGTCGCAATAGGACTCTTTATAGGACTCCGGCACAACTTCCGCGGCGGCGTGTGGTTCATACTGATGGCCATCGGCGGCTTCCTGATCATACAGGACTACTATCCCGAAACCCACCTCCACCGGTTTTTATGGCCCGCCATATTCATGGCTGTAGGGATACTCTTCATACTCCGGCCCCATCGGTATCGCGGTTCCCATTTTCGCCTCCCCCCCGGTTTTCGTGGCCGCTATGAACACTACGGCCCCGGCCCCGGCGGACCCGGCAACCCCGGCGATCCTGCCAACCCCAGCGATCCCGGCAACTCCGGCGGCGACCCTGGCAACACGGGCGGCACGGGCGGCACAGGCGGTCCTGGCAACACAGGCGGTCCCGGCGACCCCGGCGACTTTAGCCACCTGGACCAGAAATGGCGGGAGAAATTCGAACGCCACCGCATGAAATGGGAAAGGCGCCACCGCTATTACATGCCCAACACCGCCTTCGGCCGCCAGCGCGAAGGCTATTCCCCTGAAGACTTCATCGACGCCACCTCCATCCTCGGCGGGGTACACAAAAAGGTGATGTCGAAAAATTTCAAAGGCGGCGACATCACGACATTCATGGGCGGAACGGAAATAGACCTCACCCAGGCCGATTTCACCGGCACCGTCCGGCTCGACGTCACCCAGATAATGGGCGGAACAAAGATCATCGTCCCCCCTCATTGGGAGATCAGGTCGGAAGTCACCGCGATCTTCGCCGGCTTCGAGGACAAGCGAACCCAACCCGCTGTCACCAACTCCGACAAGGTCCTCGTCATCGATGGAACTTCCATCTTCGGCGGCATCGAATTAAATAACTATTGAACGTAAAACATATGAACTGGTATCTTAGCAAGATCATCTTCCGCATCATCTGTGGCGAAGGCGACCACACCCCGCAATTCGATGAGCAGCTGCGCCTTATTGCGGCCGAGGACGAAGAGGAAGCCTTCTGCAAGGCCATGACCATCGGTCAGCGCGAACAGGATGCCTTCTATAACCACGAACAGCAGCTTGTGCAGTGGAAGTTCATCAATGTCGCCGAGCTCTACCGGTTCAGCGGCCTGCTCGACGGCGCCGAGATGTATTCGCGCATCCACGAGACCGACGACCCGGACGCGTACATCGACCAGGCTAACCGCCGCGCCGATCACATCCGCGCCAGCACCACGCATAAGATGCTAAGATTATTATAATGGCCAAATCACCGCTTTCGACAAACCGCTTCTTCATCATCTTCATCTCCTGGTGGGCCATCTGGGCCTTCCTGCAGACCGGCACGCTGCTCAGCTTTGGCCTCGGCACCGGCACGGCACTCGTCGACAGCGTCGTCACCAACGGCCTCGTCGGCCTCAGCTGCGGCTTTCTCGCCAACAACATGCAATACTATATCCCGAAGCAGGAACGCTACTGGTACATCTTCTTCATCAGCCTCGGGCTCACTACGCTCGTCCTCCTGGCCTGCAAGGCCATCCTCGTCCCCCTCATCAGCGACAAAGTCAACGGCGGCACCTATGCGCAGTTCTTCAACAAGAGCTGGGCCATCCGCTATGACCTCATCTTCCTGCAGATAGGCTGTATGTCCATTCTCAGCGTCCTGTGGTATTCCACCGCGGAAGAACGCGAGAACCGCAAACGACACACCGATGCCGAACGCCTCGCCAAGGAAGCCGAACTCTTCAAGCTGCGCCAGCAGCTGGCCCCGCATTTTCTGTTCAATAGCCTCAACTCCATCAGCGCCCTCATCGGCAGCCAGCCCGAACAGGCCCGCAAGATGATCCAGCAGCTCTCCGACTTCCTCCGCGGCAACCTCCGCAAGGAAGAACAGCAATCCGTACCGCTGTCCGAGGAATTACAGTATCTCGAGCTTTACCTGGATATCGAAAAGGTGCGTTTCGGTCATCGGCTCGATACCCATATCGAATGTAACCCCGATTGTATGAGCAGCAAGCTGCCCCCGATGCTGCTGCAACCTATCGTAGAGAACGCCATAAAGTTCGGGCTCTACGACACCACCGAGGACGTAACGATCGCTATCCGCGCCCGTGTCGACGGCCGGTATGTCGTCATCGAGGTGGAGAATCCGTTCGACCCCGAGACCTCCCGTCCAAAGAAAGGCACCGGCTTCGGCCTCAGCTCGATACAACGCAGACTCTATCTGCTCTTCGCCCGGCCCGATCTCCTGGAGACCCGGGTCGATGGCAATCTTTTTACGACGATCGTGCGGATCCCGCAACCGGAAAGCCCCGTCCCGCGGCCTGATCCCCCTACCGACAACACACAAACATCATGAGCAACACTACCAATGGCGCCACCGCCCCCATCACAGCCATCATCATCGACGACGAACCGCTTGCCCGGATGATCGTCAAAGAATATCTCCAATCCTATCCCGCCATCACGATCCTGCAGGAATGCGGCGACGGCTTCGAAGGGATAAAGGCCATCCAGCAACACCGGCCCGATCTCATCTTCCTCGATGTGCAGATGCCGAAGATCAATGGATTTGAAATGCTCGAACTCGTGGAAGACCCGCCCGCCGTCATCTTCACCACTGCCTTTGACGAATATGCGATAAAGGCTTTTGAAAACCATGCGGTGGATTATTTGCTGAAGCCGTTCAATAAAGATCGGTTCGACAAGGCGCTCCGCAAATGGATCGACCAGCGCGCTACCCAGCCCGCCGGCAACGCCGCCGCCACCCTGGAACCCGCCCCCGGAGCCACCGCGACCGGCACCCACGCCCCCGGTATCAGCAGCACCGAAGCCCTGCTCGAAACCGCCGCCCAGTCACCCGCCCAACAGCAACGTATAGTCGTAAAAACCGGCGGCAAGATAAAGATCATCCCACTCGAGGACATCCATTATCTCGAAGCCGCGGACGACTATGTAAAGATCCACACCAAGACCGGCGCCTTCCTCAAGAACCGCACGATGAGCTTCTTCGAAAAAAGCCTCGACCCCGCCCAGTTCGTCCGGACGCACCGCAGCTACATCCTCAACGTTCAGCAGGTGACGCGCATCGACCCCTACGAAAAGGACAGCCACCTCTGTATCCTCCAATCCGGGGCTTCCGTGCCAGTGAGCAAGGCCGGCTACATCAAGCTGAAGTCGGTGCTGGGGCTGTAGGGCCGCTCGGTTACCAACGCCGGAGGCTACTCACCTCTTCCATTTCCCCATCGACGACCTTCACGGTCTTTACATGGGTGGCGTCCTGCATGTCGATGAGCCAGGCCGTCTTTCCGGAAGCCCGCACTTCTTCCACCGTGAGGATCGCATAATCGTAATACGAAGGCTTCACTATCGCCCTGATCTCCGCAGGCAACTCTTTTTCCCCATAGTAAGCGATAGTGCCGACATGTCTGCCCTTCTTGTCGAAGAACTCCCTTATCGTCGGGGTGGAGGTCGTCGGGGCGGAGGTCGTTTGGGCGGATGCAACACCGGCAGTACCCGCAAGCAGGAGGCCGGAAAGCAGAAGCTTAAAAAAGATCGTTTCCATAATTGTAATTTTTAGACCAAAACTATCACCCCAACACCCCCTTTCCTCTGCCTATTCGACTGTTAGCCGCTTCCCGATATCATTCAGCACGGTATAGCCTCCCAGCGACAACCGTCGTCGACGAATGGCATTTGTCGAAAAACCCGGACGCAAGCTGCTCATTGGTCTACCTTTACCGCAAATCAGGACATGTCCTTTCGCGCTGTTCTATATTCTCAAGAGCGCCGGTACAGGCGGGCCCGCCATCTCATCCTCTGGATCGGGTATGCGCTCTACTTCGCCTTACAGAGCTACTTCCCCACGACGGGTGTACGCGGCATCAGCCCGTATTTTGTACACGTGGCGCTGGTAAGCACGGTAGTGTATTTCCCGTTCTGTTTCTTTTCCGCTTATGTGTTGCTGTATCATCTCTATCCGCGATATCTGCGGTATGGCAGGATCCTGCCGTTCGTCATCCGCTTTGTACTGTTGATTCTGCTGGGCTTCGCGATCAATTATCTGGCCGGCCTCGTTTTCTACCGGTACAGCGGCAGACCACCCGTCGGCTTTGCCGCGTGCTTTTTTCTCGGCTTTCATAATACCACCATTGCCATCATCACGGGTCTGTTCATCCTGGGGCTCCGGCTCGGCAGGGATGCCTGGCTCCAGCAAGCGGCCAATCTCCGGCTGGCGGCGCAAAAGGCCCGGGCCGAGCTGCAGTTGTTGAAGACACGTATCGATCCCGGATTCCTGTTCACGACGCTCGACCATCTCCACGATGCCGTGCGGGCCGGCTCTCCCGGGGCGCCCGGGGCCATTCTCCAACTTTCGGAGACGCTTAGCGGGATCCTTTATGAAGGCGAAGGGGCTCTCGCATCCCCTTCGCAAGAGAACCTCGCATCTCCCCCGGACGAACCCCTCTTCGAACGCCCCCGATCGCGTATCGACCGCCTCATTTATGACGGTATTTTCTCCGGTAAGCCGCGTTATCGTATTATCCGACACACCCTTTTCTGGCTGGTGCGTCTGGCCAACCTCACCTTCGTCTCCCACGCGCGCGTATACTGGCCCAATGCTCCGGACTGGCTCAACTGGACTACCGCGATGCAATCCTCACTACTCGAACTGGCCGGCGAGATCGTCCTCACCTACGGCATCGCCTATGGGCTATTCCCGCGGTTCTTCGAACGCAAAAGATACGTTCCCTTCTTCCTGGGTACCCTCGCGTTGTTGGGCATCGTCTTTATCCTCGCCCCGCCCAACGGGATGCATTACCCCAGCGTGGAGGGCATGGCGGGATTCAACGCCGCCTGGAATTCCGTGTGGCTTTTTATCCGGATGAGTCTTACCACATGGCTGCTGTTTATCGCATGGCGGATGTTCAAGCAACACTATCAGCGGATGACCGAGCGGGCAGCCCTGAGCAAGGAGGCCGCCGATATCGAATTTCAGCTGCTGAAGGCGCAGGTACACCCCCATTTCCTGTTCAACATCCTGAACAATATCTATTCCTTTGCGCTGGATGGTTCGCCCCGCGCCGGTGAGCTCCTGGCCCGGCTCTCCAGCATGATGCGGTATATGATCTATGATTGTGAGGCAGATCGGATGCCCCTCGATCGCGAGCTGCTCCTGTTGGAAGACTATATTGGCCTGGAGAAAGCAAGATATGGCGACCGGCTCGATCTCCGGGTCATCATCGAAGGCCAGACCCACCGGCGCCGCATCGCTCCCCTGCTGATGATCCCTTTTATCGAAAACTGCTTTAAGCACGGCGCCAGCCAACTGATCGATCATCCCTGGGTGCGGCTGCGGATCCGTACCGGCGGGAACAACCTGGATTTTAGCCTGAGTAATAACAAACCCCTGACGGCGACGGCCACCAACGGGAAGAACGGCATCGGTCTGAAAAATATCCGGCAGCGGCTCGAACTACTTTATCCGAACCGCTACCGGCTGGACATTGATTCAGACGGTGATCGCTTTTCTGTTCGGCTGGTCGTACCTTTGGAAGTGGACGAGGCGCCTCCGACGGCTCAAGGGAGGACGCCGGAGGCGGCTCCTAAAAACGATGCCAATGGCCAATGAAAAGAAAATAACCTGTCTGCTCGTGGACGATGAGCCCCCGGCATTGGAAATTCTGAAGAAATACGTCGCGGCCGTCGCCGCGCTCGAATTCTCCGGGACGTGTAACAATGCCGTGGAAGCGCTGAACATCCTGCAGACAAGGAACATCGATCTGCTGTTTCTTGACATCCAGATGCCGCAGCTGCTCGGCACCGATCTCATCCGCACCCTCAAGAAGCCGCCGCGCGTGATCTTTACGACGGCACACCGCAAATTCGCCATCGAAGGCTATGAATTGGATGCCATCGACTACCTGCTGAAGCCGATCTCGTTCGAACGTTTTTTGAAGGCCGTCAATAAGGTGTTGGACAATTTGCCGCCGCCCGGCCCTCCGCCACCCGACGGCGCCCAGTCCGCCGCTGCCGGGAGCCCCAACGCCGCGTCCTTCCAGCGAGTCGAGCCTTCCCGCAGCCTCGACCCCTTCCTCCATCTCCGCGCCGAACGGAAAACGATACAAGTCGCGCTGGATGACATCCTCTATGTCGAAAGCATCCGGGACTATGTCAAAGTCGTGACGCGCAACAGGACCATCGTCAGCAAACAATCGATCTCTTCCCTTGAAGAGTTCCTGCCCAGGGAAGCCTTTATCCGCATCCACCGAAGCTATATCGTCTCGCTGAGCAAGATCGAGTCCTACACGCACGATCTGGTAGAGATAGGGCGGCAGCAGCTCCCCATCAGCCGGATGTACCGCCTCGATGTCGAAAAGATCCTGCAGCGCCGGCCCGGATAGCCAGCGGCTATTTCACCAACGCGGCCTTCACCTGCGGGTCGAGCACGAGTTCGCTGAACCAATTCGGGTAAACCGGCGCGGGCTTCGTCATCTCATTCAGCGCCGTCACCTCGTCGACCCCCAGCACCAGGTTCGCGGCGGCAAGGTTGTCGTCCAGCTGATGGGGCTTGGAGGCACCGACGATGACACTCGACACCGCCTTTTTCGCGAGCAGCCATGCAATGGCCACCTGCGCCACGGACGCCTTATGCCGCCCGGCGATGTTCCGCAGCCGGTCGACCAACCGGAATCCTGCTTCTTTGTCGAAGGGCATAATGTCGAAGCCCGACATTCTGTTGTCTTTGTCCGCCATATTCTCGTGGGTATACTTACCCGAAAGGAAGCCGCTCACCAGCGGACTCCACACCGTCAGGCCGAGGCCATAGCGCTCGTGCACCTGTAGCAGGTCGCTTTCGATATCGCGGATCAGCAGGGAATAATGCATCTGTCCATGCGTGAACGGCGCCCAACCATGCGCCCGCTGCAACTCCAGCGCCGCAGAACTTCGTCGGAGCTGCTTCGACACGCTCCTCCTCGTTCGCATCCTTCGCTCTGCTCGGATGCCCGCCAGGCGCTCCAGTTGGAGAAACCGATGTAGCGGGCCTTGCCGCTGCGCACCACTTCATCGAGGGCGGCAAGAAAACTTCGTCGGAGCTGCTTCGACACGCTCCTCCTCGTTCGCAACCTTCGCTGCGCTCGCTTGCTTCCAGCGGCGTGTGCGGGTCTTCCTTATGCGCAAGATAGACGTCTACAAAATCCGTGTCCAGCCGTCGCAGGCTCTGGTCGATGCTCCACAGGATATGGCGCCGGTTAAGGCCCGTCTGCACCAGCCCCTCGCCCGTGCGGTTGCCCACTTTCGTCGTGATCACCACTTCCGAACGCCGCCCCTTCAGCGCCCGGCCCAGCATCGCCTCGGACTCGCCGCCCGCATATGCATCCGCCGTGTCGAAGAAATTCACCCCCGCGTCCAGTGCCCGTGCCACCATCGCGTTGGCGTCCGCCTCTTCTGTCTTGTAGATCGTGGCGAAGCTCTTGTTGCCCGCCGTAAATGTCATCGCCCCAAAGGAAAGCCGGGATACGATAAGGCCCGTGTTGCCCAGTGTTGTGTATTGCATAGTAAAGATTTGTTATTCCTGCCCGATCCAGACGGCCCCGCCGATGCTGTCGCGGGTGGCGCCCGTCACCGACGCCAGGACGTTATTTTCTTCGCGCCAGCGCAGCACGCCGATGAGGGCCATGATCAATGCTTCCTTATAGTCGACTAGCGCAGCTTCCGGCACCACCACTTCTACGCCCAGTCTTGCCCGTAACCGATCGACCAGAAATGCGTTATGCGCCCCGCCGCCCGTGACGAGCAGCTTCGCCTGGGGCCCTGCTACGTTCGCGCCCGCCGCCCCGGGTTCCTGTCGCCCCAACGGAGCGTCGCAACCGGAGCTACATAGCTGTTCCACTGCCCGCTCCACCTGCTCTGCGATATGCTCGACATAGGTCCGCAACGCATCCGCCGTAGAGAGCCCCGTACTCATCGCCTGGCGCACCAACGGCAATACCGTCTCCGTCCCAAATTCATTCGCCAGCGACTTCGGCCAGGGCGCCGCGTAATAAGGCAACGCATTCAGCTGGTCCAGCAACCCCAGGTCCACACCGCCGCCCGCCGCCAGCATTCCATCCTTATCATATTCCATGCCCGCCGTCGCCGCCAGGGTATTCAGCACCCGGTTGGCGGGGCAGACGTCAAATGCCAGGAACTCGCCGCCACTGGCGCCGGCTCCGTGGCGCGACACATTGGCGATCCCCCCCAAATTCAAAAACAACTCAAACTCCGGCAACAGCAGCATCTCCCCTATCGGCACTATCGGCGCCCCCTGCCCACCCAGCGCCACGTCCATCGCGCGAAGATCACTCACCACATTGATGCGCGTCACAGCCGCAATCGCCGCGCCATCCCCCAGCTGCGCCGTCATCCGCCGCGCCGGATCATGAAAGGTGGTATGGCCATGACTCACGATCAGCTGAACGCGATAGTGCAACCCATTCTCTTCGATGAATTGCAACACCCGCTCGCCCAGATAACGCCCATATTCCACATGCAGCAATTGATATTCCATTGCCGAAAGCCCCGTCGCCCCCGCCAGCCGCCGCCGCCATTCCTCCGGATACGGATAGCAGGCCGTCTTCACCAGCTCATACCCCCAGGTCCGGGGCGCCTGACGGTTCGTGGAAGCCCGTTCCTGCAGTTCCACATAAGCAAGATCCAATCCATCGAGCGAGCTGCCGCTCATCAAACCAATGACTTTGTATACCATAGCTCGCAAAAATACGTCGGCCGGGTGGCTTCCGGCGGCTCTTTTACTACAAAATTTAATGCAGGGTTTACTCAGTGCTAACATTTACTTAACAGCCATGCCAGTCCTTTGACCAAAACTAACGAGATGCAAAAGACAACTACTTCGCCCGTCCGGTCGGCTTCGGCTGTCCGGCTCATCGCTCTGGCCGGTTTCCTCCTCACCATCGGCCTCATCAGCGCCTGTAGAAAACATGTGGTCCACATCCCCCCGGCCGATCTCGACAAGATCAACCACATTGTCGTCATCTATCTCGAAAACCACAGCTTCGACAACCTCTACGGTCAATATCCCGGCGCCAACGGCCTGGCCGACGCCCCCCTGGACAAGATCATCCAGGTGAACGATTCCGGTAAACCCTATACGTTCCTGCCGGCCATCCCCGGTACGAGCGCCTTCCCCACCAACCTCCCCAACCACTTCTTCGACATCGACCAGTATATTCCCAATAACCTGATGACACCGGATGTCCTTCACCGTTATTACCAGGAGCAGCTGCAGATAGATGGCGGGAAGATGGATAAATACGCACTCTACAATTCCTCCAAAGGCCTGTCCCAGGGCTATTACAAGACCAGCCTGCTGCCCCTCCTTCCCCTCGTGCAGCAATACACCCTCTGCGACAACTTCTACCACAGCGCCTTCGGCGGCAGCTTCCTGAATCATATGTGGCTCATCGCATCGGCCAGCCCGGTATGGCACAACGCACCCGCCAGCATCGTCGCAAAGCTCGATTCGACCGGAAAGCTCATCTCTGACGGGCAGGTAACACCCGACGGCTTCGTGGTCAACACCAGCTTTACCGTCAACGCTCCGCATCCATCCACGACACCCGCTGCGAACCTCGTTCCCAACCAGACCCTGCCCACCATCGGCGACCGCCTCAGCGGCAAGAACATCTCCTGGGCCTGGTATTCCGGCGGCTGGGACAGCGCCCTGGCCGGTCATGCGGACCCTACCTTCCAGTTTCATCACCAACCCTTCGCCTACTTCGCCAACTTTGCCGACGGAACGAAGGCTAAGCAAGATCACCTGAAGGATGAAAAAGACTTCATCGCCGCTGCAAAGGCCGGTACGCTTCCCGCCGTGTCCTTTGTGAAACCGATCGGCATCAATAACGAACATCCCGGCTATTCGGATGTAGCGGCCGGGGAGAACCATACGGTGCAACTGATCAATGATGTCCTCAACGGCCCCAATGGCAAGGACGCCGTCATCATCATCACCTATGACGAGAACGGTGGTTTCTGGGATCATGTCTCTCCCCCCGTCATCGACAAGAAATGGGGCCCCGGCACCCGCGTCCCGGCGATCATCGTTTCGCCATTCGCCAAACGCGGCTTTGTCGATCATACGCAATATGAAACGGTCAGCATCCTGTCGCTTATTGAACTACGTTATCGCCTGCTTCCGCTCGCCTCCCGCGATCGCGATGCCTCGCCGCTGCAGAATGTCTTCGACTTCGATAGGGATAAAAAACCCGGAAAAGATCAATAAGTAAATTCACCATGTTCCGCCACCTCCTGAAAATCATGCTCCGCCAGCTCTGGAAGAACAAAGCCTTCACGGCGATCAACCTCCTGGGCCTGGCCACCGGCATGGCCGTATGCCTGCTGCTCGTACTGTATATCCAGAACGAACTCGGCTGGGACGCCTTCCACACCAACGGCGACCAGATCTACCGCCTCGCGATGCAACGGAAATATCCCGGCCGCACCGCCTTCCGGGGCGGCATCCCCCAGTCCATCGGGCAGGCAGTAAAAGCCGAATTCCCCGAGGTACGTGCCGTCACCCGGGTGTATTATACGGTCACCGACGCCAAGGTAAAAGCGGGCGAGAAAAATTTTACAAAAGAGACGGTCCTCCTCGCCGACTCCAATTTCTTCAGCGTCTTCACCGGTGAATTCCTGCAAGGCGACGCCACTACCGCCCTGCAACACCACCTCACGACGGTCGTAACCGAATCCACCGCCAAAAGATACTTCGGCTCAGCCGAAAATGCGCTGGGCAAAACCTTCAGCATCAACGAAGGCAAACCCCTTCTCATCACCGGGGTGATCAGGGACTGGCCCGAAAAATCCCACCTGTCCTTCAACGTGCTGCTAAGCGCTACGGGAATGCAAGGCGCGAACCGGGCCGAATATGTCTATTTCGGTCCGTATACCTACCTCCTGCTGGACAAGCAGGCGTCCGCCGCGGGCTTACAGGCCAAGCTCCCGCAAGTAGTGGATAAATATGTCGCTCCCGTGGTACCGCCCCTCTTCGGCGAATCCTGGAAGCAATTCATCGCGGAAGGCAACGGCTATGCCTATTTTCTGCAACCGATAAAAGACATTCATTTACATTCCATCCTCGATGACGAGATGCGGCCGGCGGGGAGCATGCGCAATATCGTGATCCTCGGCTGCATTGGCGCCTTCATCCTGTTGCTCGCCTGTGTCAACTTCGTCAATCTCTCCACCGCACTCGCCGTCCAGCGGGCCAGAGAGGTCGGTATCCGCAAGACCTTCGGCTCGCAACGGATCGATCTCATCCGCCAGTTCCTGGTCGAATCCCTTGTCTTCAGTCTCGCCGGGCTCCTGCTCGCCCTCCTGCTCACCGCACTGTTCACTCCCTTGCTGAATAACATCTCCGGCCAACAGCTGAGCTTCGGCTACTTCCTCGATCCCGTAAGGCTCTTGCTACTCATCGCTTTCTCCCTGTTCATCGGCGTCATCGCCGGTGTCTATCCCGCCTTCGTGCTCTCGTCCTTCGACCCCATCGAAGTGCTCAAAGGCAGGTTCAGATCGGGCCGCCGGGGCATCGCCCTGCGCAACGGACTCGTCGTATTTCAGTTCGCGATCTCCGTCATCCTCATCATCTGCACCATCGTCGTCAACCGGCAAATGCAATTCATGCTGGGCGACAGCCTGGGTTTCCGGCAGGATCATGTGGTTGCCGTCGACGGCCTCTGGCAATTGAGGGGTTCCAACAGTGACAAGGCCTTTGTCGATGCCGTCGCCGGGCTGGCAGGGGTGGACGAGACGAGCAAGTGCAGTCAATTGCCGGGCGACGATGACCAAGGCGGCGGCGCCACCTGGGTATGCCTGGACAACAACGCTTCCCGAACGCAAAGAGACTTTAGTGCGGATGAGCACTACCAACACCTCCTCGACCTGCCCTTACAACAAGGCCGGTTCTTTTCCAAAGCGATGCCCACCGATTCTCTGAGTGTCATCCTCAATGAACAGGCAGTAGCAGATTTTGGCCTGAAGAACCCCCTCGGCGCCCGGCTCATCTGTAAAGAAGCGGGTTGGGATTCCACCGATCACAAACAAAACATCTTCACGGTCATCGGTGTGATGAAAGATTATCATTACCAATCGCTGCGGAAGAAGATCGCGCCGCTGATCATCTACAATGCCGACAAATTTCCGTGGGGCTCTGTTGCCGTAAGTATCAAGGGCGATCATTTCAAGACAAGCCTCGCGGCGATAGAGAAGCTCTGGCATCGATTCGACCCGAAACATGATTTCCGGTTCCGCTTCCTCGACCGGCAAATTGCCGAACAATACAAGGCGGAACAAACCGAACAAACCATCTTCACCATTTTCTCGACACTCGCCATCCTCATCGCCTGTGTTGGCCTACTGGGCCTCGCCGCCTTTACCGTCCGCCAGCGCACAAAAGAGATGAGCATCCGCAAGGTGCTGGGCGCCATGCCTTCGACTATCATCCTCATCCTGTCGAAGGATTTTCTGGTGCAGATCGGCATCGCAGCCCTCATCGCTTTCCCCATCGCGTGGTGGGCGATGCATGCGTGGTTGCAGAATTTTGCTTATCGGGTAACGATCTCGTGGTGGGTATTTATTTTAGCAGCGTCATTAGCAGCGCTTATCGCGATGCTAACGATTAGTTTCCAGACGATAAAGGCAGCGATAGAAAATCCGGTGAAAAATTTGCAATCGGAATAAAGGGCCGCGGCCGCGGAATAAAGCGGCGCGGCGGCGGAGTAAGCCGGCTCGGCAAATCACTTTTAATACTAAGATAACCTCGCTTTATCGCGATGATCCATTATTTGGCCGCATCTTTACCCCCGCGCTGCACCAACATCCGCAAGCACCTGCAAGCGACCAACAGCCACGGCGCCGCGCGAGCAACCAGTGAACGACAACCAGCTTATAGAGATAAAGAAAGGAAACCTCAAGGCCTTCTACGGCGCCTTCGAAGCGCATAACGTAAAGCTGTACCAATACATCTACAACCGCACCGGCAACGCTTACTACGCCGAGGAAACCGTTCAGCTCACCTTCATCCGCCTCTGGGAAAAGCGCGAAGGCCTCTCCGAAGAATACTCCCTCTCCATCCAGCTCTTCCGCATCGCCAAAAGCATTCTCATCGATCTCAGCCGTCGCGAGACCCGCCGCCAAACCCGCGAACTCTCGGACATGTTTATCTCCGGACCTACCGAGAGCGAACGCCTTATGTATAAAGAACAGCTCGAAAACGTCCTCTCCGCCATCGATCAGCTGCCCGACCAAAGTCGCAAGGTCTTCCAGTTGAGCCGCCTCGACAACCTTTCCCATAAAGAGATCGGCGAGCAGCTGTCCATCTCCCCCAAAACGGTGGAATCCCACATCACCAGGGCCCTCAAACATCTCAGGAAAACTTTTTTTTAGGCGCGACTAGGGGATGTTCCTTTCTCAAACGAATATAGTATATGTACAACTCCGACGACCTGGATGAACAAAGCTGGGAGGACTTTCAACCGGACGAAAACCAACCGACACCGACGCAGAAAATGCGCGACCACATCGAGCACCACGTCGGCAAGTCCCCGGTGAGAAAGCTGTGGATCGGCTGGGTCGCAGCAGCATCGGTGGTTGGCCTCGCCGGCCTCGCCGGTCTCCGAATCTGGAAAAACGAAAAACCACCGGTGGTCACCGCCGCGGCAAGCCAAAAGCAACAGCCACGGCTGGCCGCTAAGCAGACGATCACCAATAGTACCTCTGAAACCAAAGTCTATACCCTGCCGGACGGCAGTAAGGTGAGACTGGCAAAGGGCAGCACCATCATCTTCGATAGTGGCTTCACTGCCTCCCGCCGCGACATCGCCCTCACCGGCGAAGCGACCTTCACTGTGGCCCGAGACAAGGTAAAACCCTTCACCGTTCATTCGAAAGACATCGCCGTGACGGCACTTGGTACCGTCTTTGGCGTCGACGACACCCACAGCGGATTCACCACCGTGCTGCTCTACAGCGGCAAGGTCGTGGTGAAAAAGGAAGAGCCCGCCCGCCGCCCATCCGATGCCGCCGATCGCTCATCCGATCCTGCCGATCGCTCATCCGGGTCCGCCGCCCGATCGTTCGCAGACGTCTACCTGAGTCCCGGGCAACAGCTGACCGTGAATCGCACCGATCTCTCGGTAAGTATCAAGATGGCCATCGAACCCAAAACCACACCGGAGAAGGCGCCGGCCCCCATCCCGCAGCAGATGATGACCTTTACGCGCCAGCCGCTTGCCGATATTTTCAAAGAATTGCAGGCCACCTACCATATAACCATCACCTATGACCCCGCCGGCGTGAAGAATATGGACTTCACCGGTACATTCAACAGCGAGAAGGAAACCCTCGAATCCTTTTTGAGCACGCTTTGCAGCCTCAACGATCTGACGCTCAAAAAGACAAAGGGTAAGGGATTCTCGATCCGGCCGGCGGCCAATTGATCCATCGAGGGCGTCCCCCTTCGGGTCGGGCTCTACGCTTAAGTCCTCGGACTCGTGCCTCGGCCTCCGGGCTGCCGCTTCGATCCCTGACGCAACCCGAGCCCATCTATCGAACACAACGGTAAACCCAAAAAAAAGCAGGCCCCGTCCCGCGCAGGCGAAGCCATGCCCATACCAAAAAACAAACAAAATCGAACCTTCAAATCAAGGCTTATGATCAGACAACTTGCATGTTTACTTCTATTCCTCACCTGTTGGACGCAGGCCACGCACGCCCAGGCGCCGTCCCAGGCGACCCAGGCCCAGCCCCAGTCCCAGGCACCATCCGGTACGAACACCGCCACCGGCATCATCCGGGACGAGAATGGCGATCCATTGGAAGGAGCCGTCGTCCGGCTCCAAAACGAGGGCTTCGACCACAGCACCGCAACCAACGACAAAGGCCTCTTCCTCTTTAAGAACGTCCCCGCCGGTGCAGGCTACCGCTTCATCATCAGCTTTATCAACTATGACAACGACACCCTCACGGGCTACGAAATGAAGGAAGGCGGCCGCATCTCGCTTAGCGTCACCCTTCAAGGTAAAAAATCGACCCTGGACAAGGTAATGGTCATCGGCTATGGCACCATGCGCAAGCGCGACCTGTCCTCGGCCGTCAGCGAAGTACAGAATCTCGATCAGGTGAAAGAACGCCCCGTCACAGACGTCGCCAACATGATCCAGGGCCAGGTGCCCGGCGTCACCGTCATCGCCAACGGCGGCCATCCCGATCAGACTCCCAACATCACCATCCGGGGCGTAGGCTCCCAGGGCACCGAGAGCGTCCTCTTTGTCGTCGACGGAGTGCCCAACGCGCCTTATAACCCCGCCGATGTTACGTCGATCACTATCCTCAAAGATGCCGCTTCCGCCGCTATCTATGGCGCCTTCTCCGGCTCCGCGGGTGTCATCCTCATCACCACCCGTCAGGCAGCCCAGGGCAAGCCCGGCGTGGAATACACCGCTTTTGCCGGAGCCAAGAACGCCTGGCGCCTCCCCCAGTCGCTGCCTGCCGCCACACAAGCGAAGGAAGCCAACCTGGCTTACACCAATGCGGGGCTGCCGCCGCTCGACGGCTGGAATGCCACGCTGAACCCTTACGACCAGGTGACCCGCACCGACTGGATCCATTCCATCTTCCGCACCGGTCTGGTACACCGGCACAACATCGCCGTCAACGCCGGATCGGATAAGTTCTCCACCCTCTTCGAAGGCCGCTATGAAGAGAATGAAGGTACCCTGATCAACACGTACAATAAGAATATCTCCGGCCGGTTCAACGCCACTTATCAGTTCGATCCGCATTTCAAGTTCAAGCAGGATGTCTTCGTCAACAACAACGACAACCGCGGCACGCAAACCTCCAGCGGCTATGACGGCGTCATCCTCTCGGCCATCTATATGCCGCGCAGCGCCACCGTCTACTATCCCGACGGAACTTTTGGCGGCACCGGTCCGCGCAATTCCCCCTATCTCGGCATCCACGGCGACGCCATCAACCCCGTCGCCACCCTGCTGCGCTACCAGCCCTACAAGCGCGCCTTGGACATGCAGTCCATCTCCGAGCTGAAAGTGTCGAACTTCCTCCCCGGTCTTTCCTTCCTC
This sequence comes from Puia dinghuensis, assembly GCF_014642875.1. Taxonomy (GTDB): domain Bacteria; phylum Bacteroidota; class Bacteroidia; order Chitinophagales; family Chitinophagaceae; genus Puia; species Puia dinghuensis. Next base: position 178,402 of record NZ_BMJC01000008.1, on the reverse strand, counting down.
ACCCGCTTCTCCTATTACACATACAACTATCTTTACAAGAACTTCCAGTATGCGCGTACCGAGCCCGGCAAGCCGGACGACGAGAACATCCTCACCTACGCAACAGAAAGGAAATGGAACTGGATCTGGGAGAACACCCTCAACTACAACCATACCTTCGGCCGCCACAACGTCGCCGCCATGGCCTCCACCACCTCCCAGGACGCCGGTGATATGGTCTACAGCGCTTCTGCCAAGACCTTCGACAACGAAGCCACCTGGGCGCAGTTCTTCGTCAACGCCAGCAACTTCACGGACATCAAACCCACCGACTGGCAGACCGAAGACCGTAATACGTCTTATGTCGGCCGCCTCTCTTACAGCTGGGCCGACCGCTACTTCCTCACCGGCAGCTACCGGTATGACATCGCCGGCCGCCTCGCCCCGGGCCATCGCGGCAAGGGTTTCCCCGCCGCTACCGCCGCGTGGAAGATCAGCTCCGAGCCCTTCTTTAATGTTCCCGCTATCGATCTGTTGAAGATTCGCGCCTCCTGGGGGCGCATCGGCAACATCGGCTCCATCGGGCTCAACTACGGCTATCCCACCCTCACCGCCAACTCTGTCTACCAGGTGGGTAACGGCGGCCCTCAGACTCCTGATCTGTATGTCGGCACAGCCAACAACCCAAGCCTCAGCTGGGAGACCTCCGAGCAAAAGGACCTCGGCGCCGACATCAGCGTCCTGAAGAACCGGCTCACCTTCACCTTCGACTATTTCGACAAGCTCACCTTCGATCTCATCCAGACCCAGGACAACAACTGGCCCAATACCATGGGCATCGCTCCGCCCCTCGTCAACCAGGGCAAGATCCGCAACAAGGGTTATGAATTCGCGGCTACCTGGCGCGGCGACATCGGCAAGCTGCACTACGAACTCAGCGGCAACGCAGCCACCCTCGACAACAAGGTCGAATACATCGACGGCAACCCCACCTCCTTCTGGCAGCATCCCGACGCCTGGCGCGGTACGCTTGCTCCCTATCGCAGCACGGTCGGTCAGCCCTATTATTCCTATTGGCTCATCAAGACCGCCGGCATCTTCCAGTCCGATGCGGAAGCGGCAGCGTATGTCAACAAGAGTGGCGCACGCATCCAGCCCAACGCCCATGCCGGTGACCTCAAATTCGTCGACGTCAACAACAACGGCGTCATCGACGACCGCGATCGGGTATATATGGGTAATGCCTTCCCCAAGTTTACGTATGGTTTTACGGCCAACCTCTTCTGGAACCATTTCGACCTCAGCATGTTCATCCAGGGTGTAGGCGGCGTAAAGCTCTTCCATGCCTTCAAGGAATCCACCCTCAACGGGTCTGAGCAAGGCTACAACCGCTGGGACAAGATCCTCGACGCCTGGTCGCCCACCAATCCCAAGGGAACTATCCCGCGCATCTCTGCCAGCGATCCCAACAACAACTTCCAGACGGCCTCCGACTGGTACCTGGAAAGCGGCAACTACCTGCGTGTGAAGAGCCTCATCATCGGCTACACCTTCCCGCATCTCATCCACAGCAACGCCCTACGGGTATACATCAGCGGGGATAACCTCATCACCATCACCAAATACAGCGGAATGGACCCCGAAGTCGGTGGCATCGGGATGGATGGCGGTCAGTTCCCTGTGTCGCGCACGTATGCCGTCGGTGTAAAACTTAACTTATAATCTTTGAAAACTGCTGAACAATGAAACGTTATATATTTCCTCTGCTGATCCTTTTCTCTTCCTGTTCGAAGAATTGGGTCGACACCAAGCCCTACGGTAACCCCTCGACCGCCTATTTGTGGAGCGACTCCGCAGATGCGATCAAAGGCACTGCCGCCCTCTATGACGCCATGCAGAACGAATCCACCTTTGGCCGCGACCTATTCTGGATGCAGAATGCCAGCGACGACTTCATCGTAGGCCGGCCCAAGCCCAACGCTGAGAACATCAAGAACTTCGTTTGCACCGGCCATGAAGGGTATATGGCGCAAGGGTGGAGCGACATGTACACCATGCTCAACGTCGCCAACGAAGCCGTCGTAGGATTGAAGAGCGCCAGCAACCTCACCGCCAGCCTGCGTAACCGCTCGCTGGGTGAAGCCTACTTCATGCGCGGGTTCTGGCATTTCTGGATTGCCTACCTCTGGGGCGAAAAATCGCAGGGCGTCCCCTATGACAGCGCCGAAAATGTCCAGTATGGCAAACGCATCGCGCCCCAGCAGCCATCCGTGACGGCGAACTATTCCATCATCGCCGCCGACCTGCAACGCGCGATCGACCTCCTGCCGCTCTTTCAGTCTTATGGCAGTGCCGACCAGGGCCGCGCTCACCGGGCAGCGGCGATAGGCTATCTCATTAAGACCTACGCCTACTGGGCGCAGTACGACAACACCAAGTGGGCGCTGATCCCACCGCTGGTCGATCGCCTCAGGGACGAATGCGGCCGGGCGCTGATCACCAGCCAGGCCACACCGGCAAAGAACTATAAGGCCGTTTTTTCCATCGCGGGCAACTGGAGTTCGGAATATATCTGGTCTGTTACGTCCAGCTATCTCGGTGGATCGGAGTTTATGGGTGTCGTCCTCGAGAACACCGGCTGGGGGCTCTACAATGGCTGGGGCTATTTCCAGCCTACCGAAGAATTGTATGAAGAATATGAGGCGGGTGATCCTCGCCGCGCGTTGACGATCCTCAACTTCGGCGACACGTTCACTTATTTCGGTCAGCAGCGGCAATACTACTCCACCAACAGTCTCTCCGGCTTCCAACTGAATAAATATATGGAACCGTACAGCTATGGCGCCAATGGAGATGCATCGACGAATCCCGACATCAACCAAAACGGTAACTATCCGACTACCGCGCTGAACCTGCCGCTGATGCGTTATGCCGAGATGCTCCTGTTCAAGGCTGAAGCGCTGATCCAGATGGGTCAGAACGCTGCCGCCGCCGAGCCGCTGAATGAAGTTCGGACCCGCGTGGGGCTGGCGCCGAAGAGCAACCCGACGATGGCCGATCTCAAGCACGAACGTCGTTGTGAATTGGCCGGCGAATGGACCGACCGGTTTATGGATCTGAAGCGGTGGGGTGATTATGCGAATATCGACATGCCGCTGCACGGGCGGATCCATGCCAACAAGACCGATCCGAATTCGACCTATACGATCCAGCAGGTGTGGAAGGCCCGCAACTTCGATCCCAATCGCGACATGGCCTGGCCCATCAATCCTGACGAGATCTCCCGCAGCAACGGTGTCTATAAGCAGACGCCGAACTGGTAATCCTATATCCTACTTTGTTTTGGCTTGTTTTGGCGCGGCCGTCTTCATTATGGAGGCGGCCATTTTTTTATAGCATTGGCCTGCTATCAAAAAGCTCATCCGTCTTTTCGTCATAGCTGATACGCGTGATCGTCCATCCCGATCCGTTATTGTATAAGGTGAACCGCATCGCCAAAAATGCGCGTTCGTATTTCATCAAATAGATCAGTCTGTCGAGAGTGCCCGGGATCTCTTTTTGCAGCACCTGTTGAAAACCGATAACCTTGCCGAAGCTGCCGCTAAGGGCCGTCATTTGACGCTTTGCCGTATAGGCCAGCGTATCCATTTTGTAGTCCTCTATTACCGTGTAGGGCTTCAGATAATCGAATGCCTCGTCGAATTTGCCGCTTTTAAAAAGGTCCAGGAATCGCTCACACGTCACGATCATCACCTGCTTGCTTGGCGGGTGATTGATCTGGCAGGGGGAGAACTTGACGCACAGCGCAAGCAGAAGAGGGAATAAGAGTTTTTTCATAGCTATTCGTTTAATTACGACCGCCACTTATCTATATTGCGACGATCGCTTGTAACAACGTTATCCCCTTCTATTAATTGCGCCGGCCGCTGGCCGTTCCCCGCCGCCCACCTGTCCGCTAGACGGCCTTTTTAGGCTTCAGCGTCTTATGCATTCCCTCCACAAAGGCCACAGAAACTTTCAGAGAGACCATAATCTCCTCCTTCGACCGATTACCTTTCATCAACAGCCAGATCATGCCATCTAATTGTTCCGCATTCACCGTATACCAGGCAAGCCTAAAACTGATTCTCTTACCTTTTCCCGCCCATTCTTCAATCCGATATTTTACCATCTCATGCATGAGTCCCATAAATAGGAGTTTTAAATTGAGTAAGTAATAATAGTCGGTGGGAAAAGCCAGGTGGGCCAATCAGGTATAACGGCTGCTATCTTATTCGAAAAATATAGTCCCAGGTTTAAAGAAAGGCGAACGAGCAACCAAATATTCGGTAGCGGCTTTAAATACTTTAGGTGGGAGAGAAATTAAAAAAATATTGCGGTGCTTCTTCGAAGGAATATTGGTGACACCATTATTTGGCCTTGAGTTCATCTCTTATTCTCTCTACCAAAGCAACAGGCACCTTCACCAGTTCAGCGATCTTCTCAGGCGAAAATTCGGTATTCGCCAGCAATATGCGAACGGATTCCTCCTTCCCTTTTTCCAGACCTTTTTCCAGACCTTCTTCGACGCCTTCCTGGCGCATTATCTCCTTTACTTGTTCAATGATACCCATAGTAGTACTATTCTTATCAGAATTTTTGTCACTTTCCTCGATAAATTTACGATTTGTTTCTGGTTTTTTAAATACCACGTAGTTATAAAGGAAGTACTTAATGGCCTGTGTCTTTTGTTCGCCGAAAGCCGCGGCCTTTTCATTCAATAGTTTGGACATCAACAGCTTTTGTTTCAGCAATACCTGGTCCCGTTCTTCATCCGTCCCCTTTACCTGCAAGAGCACTTCCTTCGCCACAAGGATCACCGCCGCAAATGGGTTCGCACTGGCCGCCAATACCTCGTCAGCATAATCGGCGATACGTAAAGTCTTATATTCATACCGGACGCAAGTCCACAAACAGCGATCTTCGTACACTCCCGGCCTTTTTTTGCCATCCTTCCCCGTTAACACGGCAATTGCCGCCACAGGACGGCCGCGCTTATGTAGTCTGACAAAATATTCGAACATCCGTCCAGGAAATTCCTTACCGTTATTGCCTTGCACTTCCACATGCAGTAATATCCAGCTTTCGGCCCCATCACGTAGGAACACTTTTACCAGCTTGTCGACAACCCTGGTAGTCGACGCCTCCGGGGACAACTCCGCAAGCTCCTTGTCGAGAAATTCAAAGCCACGCTCCAGGTCCAACTCTTTTCCAATGTCCGGGTCAACGAAAAGTAACAGATCAGCCATCACTTCCTCGATCATGCCCTTCCACAGCATATCATACTTCGGTTTCATAAGTTGCCCTTAACTGTAAGTAATTGTTTGCGCGAGAAAGAATAGCCCGTAGCATTTTTCTATTACGCACATATCCGATCGTGTAGTGGGGAACAACATCAGCCGTACCGGCTGGAAATAGTAATTGTGGGAAACACGCAAAGGAGAAGATAAAGATACGAATATCTTTTCTACAGCCAAAATTATTAGCAATAATTTTTGAAAATAATCAACTACCTATCATCGGTAGGAACCGCCGCCCCCCTCACAACCTATCGATCTCCCGCGCCACCCGCTGCGCACTACGCAGGCACGACTCCATCCCCCGGCTCATGTTGTCTGCATAGGTGCCCGCAAAATAGATGCGCCCCTCCGGTTGCAACACCTGCGGCCAAAACTTCCGCATCTCGCCGATGGGGAACGGCTCCATCTCGCAGGCGGGAGAGTACTTGTCTTTCGTCCAATCCACCGTCAGCGCTTGCTCGATGGTATCTTTTTTACCCGGATACACCTGCCGGAAGGCCGCCAACACCTGCTGCGGCGACAATCCGCCCGGCCCGAACGCCTTCAGAATAACCCGGTGCGTCTCCACCGCATTCGTCTCGAGCCAGATCGAATCGATATAAGGATGATCGAACTCCATGTTGATACTCGGGATCCCGTCATCCAGCCAGAACTTCGACGCCGCTTCGAAAACATAAAAAGGATGCGAGGAAAATTTGAGGTGATCGACCACATACTGCCTGGCCGGGGAAAGCGCGGGGGTGATCGGAATATTCGCGAATAACGGGAGTGGAATACAAGTCACCAGCACATCCGCCTCCATCGTGGTTTCCGCAGCTGCCGCCTCCGTCCCCGCTGCCGCCGCAGCGCCCAACCTCGCCCCTGTGGCGCCTCCCGCTCGGTCCCCCATCCCCGCCCCCTTCCTGCCCCCATACGGCCGATAGTTCACCGTCACCCCACTCGAACTGTGCCTGATAGCCGTCACCGGGTGATTCAACCTGACGCGTGGCCCCAGACTCCGGGCAAAAGCCATCGGCAGCTGCTCATTGCCGTCCTTCAGGTGAAAGGTCTCGCCCTCCGAAAGCGGGATGCCGCGCGAATACATCATCGACAGCCGCCACAACGCATACAACGCATTGGTATGCTTGCCGCCAAGGAAACGCAGCGCAGCAGGCGAAGCCCCTTCCTTCTTATATACATCGGCGATAGGGATAGTATCGTATTCATCGTATCCAACCCCAAACGGCTGATAGGGATCGGCGAACTTCCCCACATACGGCGCCAGATACAACGCCCTCAGCTCATATAGCGGATGCTCCGCCAAAAATTCCACTTCCCTGTTGCTGAAGCCAAAACCCTTCAGCACGGTGGGGTCCCTCAACTGCTGTGCGGTATAAAACTTCCCGTCTATCACCTTCAGCTTGTGCGGGTCATAGGCGTGTTCCGACCCCTCCGCGTTGGGATAAGGAATCGCGGTAAGCTTAAATTCGTCTACATACTCGAAGAATCGCTCATACCCGGGCTTCGTGATATGGTCGGCCCCGAAGTCGGCATAGAGTCCGTCCGACAACCCATCGCGACCGGTATACACATGTCCGCCATAACGTCCCGAAGCCTCCAACACCACCACGTCGTGCCCCGCTTTCATCAACTCATACCCGCAGCACAGACCAGTAATACCCGCGCCCGCCACGATCACTTTTTTGGCGGAGGGCGCGGCCACCCCTATATGCGGCGCCAACGCCAACCCCGCACCCGCCGGCAGCACCGCCAACCCCACCCCCGCCGCCAGCGTCTGTTTCAAAAAATCTCTTCGCTCCATATTACTTACAATATACGCAAAACCGCCCGATCGATGTAGAACGTCCCAAACGGGATCATACACGCGACCAGCACCTTCCACGTCGTGGTTCTAAACTTCCACCCCTGCTCCACCCCCACCCGCAGCGCACCCAACACAAACAGCAAGAACAACATCCCGTGAATGGGGCCCAGCGTCTTCACCAGCGTAGGGTCGCGCCAGACATACTTCATCGGAACGGCTACAAACACAAGCACCAACAACGAAACTCCTTCGAGATAACCGAGCAGCCGCAGCCGCCCCAGCGGAGTGGTAAGATATTTTCGCATACATTAAAAAGTTCGGAAAAGGGGCCGCTGCGCCAAGGGGCTCCAGGGCCAGGGAATAAAAAGCAGGATGATCACCAGGGCCGCCACAAACCATCGCAACATCGTCATAAACTTCTCCCGATGGCTGGTCTTGCGTTTAGCCATAGCCGAACCGATGGTCACGACCGTCACTGCGATGATCATCCCGGTGATATGGATCAGCCGGAAACGATCGGCCACCGGGTTCTTTACAAAAAGCGTCATGCCAAGCACCAACTGTATATGCGCTATCGTCGCCGTCCAGTGCCGGAGGGTGTTATCGAAAGGGGTGAAACCGGCGGCCGCCCACATGCCCCGCGCCGATCGGGCAATGGACACCAGCAGTGCGGTCAGCACCATCCAGCGCCACCAGGAATGCAATAACAATAGGGTCATCATGCCGGCAAAGTTCCCCTGGCGCCGCCGCCCGCACTAGGACGGACTCCGCCCCTTTTAGGACTTTTCAATCATCTGGGCGTTCCCCTTCGGGTCGGGCCAGGAACGGCGGCAAGCCGTTCGGCCGAAGGCCAATCATTAGACTCGCTATAGTCCCAGTCGGGCTGCCGCTCCTGTCCCTAACGCAAACCCATTTTCTTCCGATACCCCACAGGCGTCATCCCTTCATACTTTTTGAACAACCGGCTAAAATAAGAAGCATCTTCGATCCCTACCGCTGCCGCCACCTCCCCCACCGGCAACGTCGTCTGCCCCAGCAAAACCTTTGCCTCGAGCAGGATGGCCTCATCGATGAATCGCGTCGGCGACTTCCCGGTAGCGGCCTTCACCACTTTATTCAAATGATTCGCCGTCACATGCAGCAGCGCGGCATAATCCGTCACTTGCTGCTTCGTGTTATGATATTCCTGTACCAGGCGGCGAAACTCCCCCGCGAGGGCAGCACTGGCCGTTGCCGGCGACTGTGGCTGGTACATCCGCGCCATCTCGCAAAGCAACGCAAGCAGATAGGACTGCAGCAGCGCCCCATTGGCGAGGCCGTTGCGGGAATAGTCGGCGTGCAGCCGTTTGAGCAACTGTCCCGCATAGCGCGTGCCCTCCTTATCCAGCTGCAGTCGCGGCTCGCTAAAAGGTTTCAGGAACCCGAACTCCTGGACGAACGGCGCCTTCCCAAACTTGCCCGGCAGGAAAGTATCATTAAAATGGAAGAGAAATCCCCTGTTGAACTTCGTCGTGTTATATTCTTCAAAAGAAAAGATCTGTCCCGCGGCAACGATCAGCATTTCATCTTTGTGGATGGTGTAGGTTTCGCTGCCCACTTTCATAAAAAGCTTCCCCGCCGTCAGATACATAATGGTGTGGTTCGTCGCCCGCGACGGCGGCACCGGCCGGTCGACATGGCGGTGCATCTCCTCCACCCGCACAATAAAGAACCGATCGGGGTCTCCCTTCAGCATCTCGCGAATCTCCGCCGCCGGCATGAACTTCGCCGTGAAGGTGCGGGTATCGTACAACTTTATCTTGCTGTTGCCTTTCATAATCAACCGCAAAATTAATGACATCAGGATTTATTTCCGCGTCAGCGATTTCTCTACCTTTGCTGTCTTGCCACTGTCTAGCCTCGCCTAAAATTGTGATCTATGACCCTCGAGAAAGTGACCCAGCTGCTACAGCAGGGCGAAGGCATTGAAATTGAATTCAAAACCTCAAGCCATGAGATCAATAATGTTCGTTTCTATTTTGTTCAACTTCATATCTCTGTTTGCTATTTGCCAAGAGCAAAATTATAGTTTAAGACCGCATGGTACATACCTAGTGGTCATTATGAACAAATCCGGAATATGTGTAGGTGCCGACTCTAGGTCTAGTAATATGGAGCATGGAGTTGGCACACCAGTATATGCATATATCGATAGCACGGAAAAGATATTTAGATATAAAAATATTTTTTTTCAGATTGGGGGTGCATCCGATTACACACACTATACTATTTTTGGTCTCTTTGATGAGTTTAAAAAGCACAATCAGAAAGCAGTGAACGTGCATACATATTGGCCAATCTTCTGCCAATACGCTAAAACAATCATGGGTGATAGTGAGTATAATACTTTTAAAAATGGGGTAGACTGTATTATATCCGGCTATGAAAATTCGAAGCCCTATGCCTATTTCTATAGCAGAGATCACAAGGATTCGATGACTAACGAAGGCTTTATATCAAGCAATCGTTTGGAAAATAAAAAGGTCAACCTTAAAAATTTCTTAGATACCGCTCATGTTGAATCCATGATAGCACTGATAAAGAGGATCATCAATATAGAGGCTAAATCTTATAAAAATGGTATATCGCCAATTGGCGGCCCATCATCGGTTGGTTATGTTACAAGGGAAGGGAAAATTTATGAAGATTTTCAAAAGAAACATTCACATAAGACAGTTTTAGAAGGGATGAAGGCAGCATTCAATGACGAAACTGACAGGGTTTATCGTTCACCCCAAGATTCAATAATTTTTAAAAACTCTATTAAGTACCACTATTTGCATTGATCATTTTTTTTGAATGGGGCAATACTATCAATCAGTTTCATAATTGCCTTACTGCAATCAGTGGTATTTGAAGGGTCAATGGGGTCCGGATTATAGTAGGTGGTCATCTTATCGATAGGATTTTTGAGGTTAGGGGATGGAGGTTTAGGTGCAAGAGTCGTAGCCGGTGATTTACGAAGGATTGAGTTGCCTTTATTCTTTGGGGCCTTGCATCCAATGATTGCTGCTGCCAACATCAAGACCATAACATATTTGCCGGCTGTATTCCAAGTTCTTTTGCCAGACAAATTCTACCTCGAAGGTCTCCATAGCATCAGCCTGAGAGACCGCCTGTTCCGCGAGGTAGTCTGCAATCTGCTCATCCATCGGGAATTCACCAACGCCTTCCCGGCCAAGCTGATCATTCAAAAAGACCAGGTCTATACCGAAAACTGGAGCCTCCCCCACGACTGGGGCCGTATCGATCCTGTCAACTTCGCCCCTTTCCCCAAAAATCCGGTTATCGCCCACTTTTTCAAAGAAATAGGTCGCGCCGACGAACTGGGCTCCGGCGTGCGTAATGTCTTCAGGTACAGCCCCGAGTAAACGCCGGGCGCCCTGCCACAACTTATTGAGGGTGATGTGTTTAAGACGGCCATACCGATAAAGCCCATCGAATCGGTTGGTGCAGGCGCCATAGGTAGTTGGGAATATGTTCGTAAGAGGTTGGGTGAAAAGTTCGGTGATGAGTTCGGGGAAAAGCTTAGTGAAACCAAATGGGAAATCCTGGAGATAATCTGGCAGGACAATTCCATTGGAAGATCAATAGCTAATCGGCCCGCCGTCATATACTACCTTCCCACCCACCAGCGTCATCGTCACCCGCACGGCCTTTATCTCGTCGGACGCGACTGCGGTTGGGTCTTTGTCCAGAACGACGAGGTCGGCCCACTGGCCGGCGACGATGCGCCCCTTTCGGTCTTCTTCGTGGGTCGTGTAGGCCCCGCCCACTGTGTAGGCCTTTATCGCTTCCTCCACACCGATGCGTTGCCCCTCCCCGATGATTACCCCGCTGCGCGCCCGGCGGTTGACGGCCCCATCCAGCCGGTGCATCGGATCATAGTGGCTGACGGGATAGTCGGAATGCATGGCCCAAACAATTCCCATATCCTCCGCGGTGCGGGTAGGCATGACACACTCTAATGTCCGGCCGGCGGCGGGGCTTCCGGAGGCGGCGGGGAGCGCGGGTCGATACACCAGCAACTGATCGCCCAGCTCGTTGGCATAGCTATGAAATACCGGGATAACACTGTCGCGGCGCACGCGCTCAAGAATGTCGCGTGTCGTAATGCTACAATGCTCGATGCGATGACGCATCCCCGGGCGCGGGTCGGACCGCTGCGCATGTTCGAAGGCCGTCAGCACCATCTCTATCTCCCGATCGCCATTGGAATGACAGGCCACCTGCAGGCCCGCATGGTGTATCCGGGCCACCAGGCTGTCGAGGGAGGCCTGGCTGCGCGCAGGCGGGATGCCATAATAATCTTTTTTGCCCGTGGCCGGGTTCATCGTATCGTAAGGCTCATGCAGCCAGCACGTCTTGCCGCTCAATGAATTACCGTGGAAGATCTTGACACCCTCGATCCGGAGATAGTCCGTGCTCAGCCGCGGGATCGCGCCCGACAACAGCTGGTCGAGATAGTCGACACCAATATAACAGTTGATCCGCAGAGGGAAGCCCTCCGCCCGCAGCTTCTGATAGATGGAAACTTTCGCGGGCGTCGTCCAGCAGTCGCCGATGCTCGTTACGCCGTGCGCCAGCAACTCGCCAAAATAACGCTGGTATCCCGCCAGCTCCTCCGCCTCCGTGGGCTTTGGTGTCGCTACTGCCCGCTCGGTATGCAGCAGCCGGTGCGCCGACTCTTTAATAATGCCATCGGGTTCGCCGTCCGGGTCACGTTCAAGGGCGCCCCCTGGCGGATCGGCGGTATGGCGATCGATCCCACTCAGCCGCAACAGGTAGGAGTTCACCGCACATAAATGTCCGCTTAAATGAGAGATCAGTATCGGATCATCGACCGAAGCCTTGTCCAGCCACTGGCGTGTAGGCTGTCCGCCGAGCATCACTTCATTGTAGCCGCGCCCCTGTATCAACATCCCCTTTGGCATGATGGCCGCCTTTCGCTTCAACAACGCAATGAGGCTCGCCATCGAACGCACCGTATCCAGCTTCACCACGGCATAAGGCTGGTCCCAGGTGTACACCGGTGCGGGATGCTGATGCACATCATTGAAACCCGGCACCACCGTCTGGCCATGGAGATCGATGACCCGCGTCGCCGGGCCCACCAACTTCCTCACCGCCGCATCATCGCCCACCGCCACTATGGACCCGCCCGCTATCGCCACGGCCTGCGCCCTTTCCCCAGCCACCCGCAACGTAATAATGTTGCCATTGGTCAGCACTAGGTCGGCCTGCTGCGCCTGAAGACCGCCCGCCGGCGCCGTCAGCGCCATCAACAAAAGAATCCATCGCATAGCGTACTATTTCCGGCATAGTTACACCGGAAATATTACCCCAATATTAGCCAATGATTAGAGAACCCATACGTGAGATTAGAACGCATACTTGAACCCCTTATCCGGATGCGGCGGCACCTTCACCGGCGGCACCGGCTCCGCCGCAATTTGCTTCTGCAAATACTCCACCGCTGCTTCCAATTGCGCATCCTTACCTTTATACGTCGCAAAAGGCAAATTGTCCACCGTGATATCCGGGTCGACCCCATGCCCCTCGATGAGCCATTTGCCCTCGGGACCAAACACCCCCAGCTCGGCCGCACTCGCAATACCGTTATCGACAAGGCGGTTGTCCATCGACAGCCAGATCTCGCCACCCCAGGTGCGCATCCCGATCACCTTCCCCAGCCCAAGCCGGCGGAACCCCTCCGTAACGGCCTCCCCATCGGAAGCAGTCACCTGGTCGCAGAGGATCACCATATGACCGCGAAAAGCGAACGGCATATTCCAGAAAGGCCCGCCGCTGCGGCCCTGCCAGTACATCCAGGCCTTGCGTAACAGCTTCTCCAACACCCAACTGTCGATATTCCCCCCGAAGTTGTGCCGGACATCGATGATCAGCCCCTTCCGGTTGAACACAGGATAGAACTGCTTCACAAAATCATCCATATCCCCGCCACCCATCGCCCGCAGGTGCACATATCCAATGTCGTTATGTCCCAGGCTATCTGTCCGGATGCGTCGCGACAACTCCCATTCGCCATAGCGCAGGTTGTAGTCGGCCCCCGCGCCGAAAGGCCGCACCACTTCTTCATAAGGCCGCCCCGACTTATCCAGCAGGTTCAGCTTCACCGGTATATTCACCTTGTCGGCCAGCAGCACGGAGATATCCGCTACCTCGCTCAACGGAGTATTGTTGACGGCCGTAATGATATCGCCCTCCCTGATATGCAGTTCGGGACGCAGCAGCGGCGACGTCACCTCGGGATAATCCGGATCGCTTCGGTAAATATGATCGATGACCACGCCACGCCCGTCTTTCTTCAGCACCGCTCCAAGGAAACCCGTCGCTATCTGGTCGGGAGAGGTTCGTTTGTCGCCTCCGAACACAAACGTATGCAGGGCCGACAGCTCCCCCACCATCTGCGAAAGCAGGTCGTCCAGCTCATACCTATCGGTGAGCCGCGGCACCAGCGGCTCATAACGTTGCCGGGCAGCCGCCCAATCCACTTTATGCAGATCGCGGTCGTAGAAATAGTCACGCATCATCCGCCAGGCATCGGCGAACATTTCCTTCCAGTCTTCCACCGGGTCGACAATAAAGCTCCAGTTATCCAGTACCACCTTGTCCTTCTCGACATCTATCTTCTGGCCACCCGCCTCGCCCACCGCCATCGTATGGTTGTGGAAATTCACCAGCAGTTTCTTTTTGTTGGCTGACAGCATAAACTCGCCCACACCCGCGGCGATCTCTACGGGTTCATATTTCTTGTCTTCTTTTATCTTCAACGCCAGCAGCTTCGCACCATCGGGATTGCCCGCCGGCCCATGATCCAGCCAGTACAGCCAGCCGTCCGCGGCCACCAGATCGCTGAGGTTGCCACTCTTCACCGGCAATGGATACAACATCGTCTGCAGCCTGTCCCAATCATACTCCCGAACCACCGGCTGAGTCTTCTTCGCCGCACCGCCGCCACCACTCCGCCCCGTCCCGCCGCCATGCGCCGTCCCTTCATCGCCCCGCAACGCCGGGTTGAACAGCGAATCCGTCAACCAGGAATCCGTCTTCAGAAAAGGAAATTTCGCCGCGGGATCCAGCGGCATCGCATAGAAATTATCGGTCTCCGTATAATAGGGCTCCGGCTGGCGCGCCCCCCAGGGCGCCCTGACCACGGTATGCAAATTCCGCTGGGAGATGAAGAACAACCAATTACTGTCCTTCGACCAGGCCGGGCTATAACTATTCAGTCTTTCCGTCGTCACCGGGCGCATGGTCATCGTCCGGGTATCGACAAGGCATATCTGGTCATTCTGATTCTCGAGGTTCCGGTTGAAATGCAGGAAACGTCCGTCGGGGCTCCAACCCGCATCGCCAACCCCGCCATAGGCGTCGCCGTATTCATACTTCACCGCACCCGAACCCGTTTCGATGATCCGTAACACATCGTTCCTGTCGTCATAAGCGATGTACTTCCCGTCAGGGGAGACGGCAAAACTCCTGATCATCGTCTTACTCCCTTTCGTCAGCTGCTTTGCGGGCTCGCTGCCGTCGGCATTCACACTCCAGATCTCATACTCCCCGCTTTCGTCGGAGAGCAGCGCGAGACTCCTGTCGTTGATGAAATGCACGATCTTGCACCGGATGCCGCTGCGGCGGTTGATCTCTACCCAGCGATCACTCTTGGCCGGGGAGACGAAGACCCTGCCGCGGCTGATCAACGCCACATAATTTCCGTTGGGTGAGAGGACGCTGTAGGTAATGGAGTTCACCGGGCTTTTTATCCACCGGGGTTTGCGCTGGTCGAAGTCGGATTGCAGCCGGACATCGAGCATCTTCTCTGCGCCTGCCGCGGCATCGTATAGCCACAGATCGGCGCCCTTCTGATAGACAATAGTACTGGCGTAGATGGAAGGCGACTGAAGGTCCCAGCCCTTGGAGAAGGTATGCTGCTTCAGGTCTTTGCCGCTGGGGTCCATCGACCAGAGATTCATCGTCCCGTCGCGATCGGAAACAAAATAGATCCGGTTGTTATACAACATCGGCCGCGTGCTGGTCCCGTCGAAGTCGCAGGTGAGGCAAGTGGCTTCACTCTTCCCGTCGAACCGCCATATCTGCTCTATCGTTCCTCCCTTGTAGCGTTTCGTCTGGCTGCCCTGGAAAGGCCATCTTGTAAAGTACAGTACCCCCGCAGCATCATAACAACCGTCGGAACCCTCCGCCAGCGGCAGGGGTTCGCGCGTCAGCGTTGCCGGATCAAGGCGGACCAGCTGCGGCGAAGGCAACTCGTTGTATCGCTGGGTGCGATAGACCACCTTCCCATCGGGCGTAAAACAGGTGGCCCGCGAGCCGTCAAAGTCATAGGTCAGCCGCCTGGGCACCCCGCCGTCGATATCCATACAATACAACTCGAAAACACCTTCGTACTGACCCGTAAAAAAGAGCGTCTTCCCATCCGGCGAGATCAGCGGATGATCCTCCAATCCCTCGTGCGACGTCAATCGTAGCGTCATCCCCGTGGAAATGTCGTACTTCCAGAGGTCGCCTTCGGCCGTAAAAACGACGGTATTCTTGTAGATCGCCGGCGTGCGATAATACCCCTTTTGCTGGGCGGACAAAAGCCAGGGGGATAAGAGCATAACTGCGGTAAATAGTCGGGGTAGCATGGCATTGGTTTAATGTACCCGGAATATAGTCGAAATCCCGGTAATCACCGCCACCATTGGTCAAATCACCACCACCACTGGTCAAAATCCCGCCACTTTCCGCCCCAGCAACAACGGGCTCAAAAACGTCGCCGCCACCAGGATATAGAAAAAATCACTGGAAAAATAGTCGAAGGTATCCGGCAATAGTACACTATACACCAGCGAGATCGCTACATACAAGCCGCAGTTGGCAACCGCGGCCTGCAATGTCCGCCGCTTCCACTTCACGAGCCTCATAAAAAGGTAGAAGGGCACAAAATAAATGGCATAGTAGAACATAAACCTCACCATATTTATCTGCAGGGCGTCCCTCACCGCATTGCCGAGATGCCAGCTATCCACCCGCCTTGGCGGGATCAATAGTTCCCCTTCGAAGCATACGATGCAAATGATGGTCTCTATCACCATTAATAAGATGGTGTACAATATATACCGGATCACCGATAGAACAACGCTATTTTTTCTTGTCATATAACTGGTCGATCATTAGCTGACCCAATTTCACCCTATCATTATAATTGGCGAAGTTGAAGGTCTTACCATCGTTGAAATAATCGTGCATCACCTTGCGGATAGCGGATGGTGCGAGCCGGGCCCCCATCGAACCGTTTATCGAGCTTATAATGCTATTCATATTCGCATTCGGGTTATCCTTGTGATACTGCCCGATAAAATCCTGCACCTTCGTCTGCTCGAACTGAACAAGCGCATAGTCGAGGGCTTTCCCGCTCAGGCCTTTCAGCGATACCTTCGCCCCGTTGGCATCTATAAAGGTCTTGTCCAGGTTGCCCGCCATCAGCTGCCGCGCGTTGTCCATATTATGCGCGAACAGATATTTGTTCCCCTGACTCAGGAATGACGCCGCTTCATCCGTCAAAAATCCGTAGTGGACAAATTCGGCAGCGCCAACTGCATTTATTTGTGTCACCGTTGCGGCGGCATCGAACCATTTGCTCTTTCCCGACAACTGCTTGTCCGCCCATTGATAGTATTCATTTCTCTGGCTGATGTTCTCGTATGCCCAGGCATTGCCATGCGACGTATTGAAGACCGCAGCCTTCGAGAAGCTTTGGGCATCGGTGTATCCACCATTGTCCGTTATGATGAAATACCACTGACTGGGTTTCAGCTTGGGCCAACCCGAGGTGCTGCCAAAAAATCCGAACATCACCGGCACCGGCTCCCTGCCATCCGGATCACTCGCCAGCACGGGATTATTACCCATGGCGGCATACGGTGACCATTGCGGATACTTACCAGCCGACGGGTCGACACTCTCCCAGATGCTCGTCCGGGGATTATAATACCGCGCACCGTAATAGTATAGCCCCGTCTCCTCATCCAGCTCCTTGCCATTGAAAAGATACGGTATCACATCCGTATTGCTGTGCTCGTCCACAAACGTCTCGCCAAAGGCAAAATACTCCAGGTGCTGGTATACCTCCCCGCTGCCATCGGTGACGTAACTGGTACTACCCAGATGGTCGGGATGGTAAAAATACAGAAAATCTCCACCCACGCTGCCTGTGCCGCTGCCGCCATTTTTATTACGCCCGTAGGCATAGTGATTGCCGTTATTATTCGGGTTGGCATTGGCCCAGGGAGTACCACCGCTGGTCCCGCTGCCGGCCACCCCTGACGCGCCCCGCGCATTCGGGCCGGTGACACCCGACCCCGCACTGTCATTCCCCTGCAACGCCTGCTCGTCATGGACGATCGCCTGGATCATCAGCTTTTCTTTCTTGCCGTAAGGAATACTATCGCCGGCGTCCGGGGCAACGACCTGCTGGTTCCAGCCATGTTCGAGCCGGGTAGCAATGCGTTGGGTTCCGATGAAGTAGTGATTGGAGTATTCCCCGCTCTTCACCACCACGTACGGGTTGACATATACCGTGAAATTGCCTATCCCGCCCGAACTGCCGCTCAGTGCACCATTGACGTATACGGCCTGGCCGTCGCCCTTACCCTTCAGGATCCTTTCCCCGGCAGCATCATAGACATAACTGTTGAGCTGACCATTCACCGACACACTCCTTAGCCGGTTCTCTTCATCCCAGATCATTTTCTGCCGCTGGCCCGTCTTGTCATCGGTCCACCCGGTCTGGTTGCCGTCGGCGTCATACGTGTACGTCTGGTTGCCGATATGCGTGGCGGTATGCACCTGCTTTGCGTCATAAGTATAGGACCAGTCATAAGTAGTCTTCTTTTGCGGGAGCCAGTTGTTCCCATTGGGGCTCTTATCGTTGGTCTGTGTCTTGCGCGTGATGCTGCCGACCGTATTGTACTCCATCGTCAGGCTGTAACGATCCGCCTCATGCGGGCCCTTGAAGGAGCCGGCAGCCGTCGTCAGCCGGTACAGATCGTCGTACGTATAGCTGTACTCAGCCGCCCCACCCATCAGGTTGCTGGCCGGGACCGGGGCATTATTGACAAGGCTAAGCACATTGTCCATCTTGTCATAGCCATAGGTATTGTCCATCATACGCCTTCCATTGCCCGTCGTCGCCACCAGGTTCTGCAACCTCCGGCGAAGCGGTTCATACGTATAATTGGTTTGAGTGCCATTTCCATATCCCATGAATACCCGGGATTCGAACTTATCATAACCCAGCTGTTGTACATAGTTGGTCACCTGTCCTTGCCGGTTACCGGCCATCGACAGCAGCAACCCGCCCAGGTTATAGGTATAGCTCACCACTTCACTGTCCGGGTAGATGATGGAGGTAAGCCGGTTCCAGGTGTCGTAGTTCCATTGCGTTACATAGGTTTGCTGGCCATGTCCCGGGATCACGATCGTCCGGTCATCCTTGACGGTCTCACCCAACGGTCCGTAGAAAAATTCCTGCGCCCCCGCACCGTCCTCCTGGACAACTACCTTGCCCGCGCGATTGAAAGCAGCCCCCGCCGCGCCATACGTATAGTGAACATTGTTCTCGGGATGATGCGGAAAAGAAATATCCGTTACCCTGTTGAAATCATACGTGTACGTAATGGCCGTACTGTCCTGCCGGAGATTGGCGGTAACCATCTTCGTCAGATTGCCCGCAAGGTCATACGTATACTGGGTGATGCCTTCATCCGGATGTGTCTGACCTATCCGCCGGCCCAACATATCGTATTGCGTAGAGCTGGTGGCGCCAATATCATCGGTAGCGGTCAACTGCTGGTTCATGGCGTCGTAGGTGAAGCTGGTCCACACATCGCCCTTAGAGGTATAGTTCTTATGCGCCGTGATCAGCCCGCGCACATTGGTAAATTGCTCGAGGATATTTCCGTTCGCATCCTGCGTCTTGGTGCTAAACTGGGGTTGTTGCAAGCGATCGCTGCCAAATCCATAGGTATACTGGGTCGATGATGCGTCCGGCATGGTTGAGGTCAGCACGCGGTTCATCACATCGAACGTCGTCAGCGTAGGGTTGATATTGTCGAAAGCCGCATCGAATACGCTATCACTACCCTTGTCTTCTATTGTTGGATAATAAGCAGCCTGCTGCCGCCCAAGGCCATCGAATAGCAGCCGGCCGGAAACGATCATTTGTTCTTTATCGGCATTTCCCTTATTCTGGAAAATAGCCGCATCTTTCTTGGTTTGCAGCATTCGGGCCAGACCATCCATGAATGTCACCGTCTCGAGGTCGTTACCCGGATGAGCAGGGTCATAATGCGCGGTATGCGCCCACGGTACGGCCGACCCCGGGTGGTAGTCGAAACGGATGGTATAAGGCACCCCGGCAGCCAATTCATACGGACCGGTTATCTGTGTCACCCGGCCAAGGTCGTCCAGCACATAGTGCATGCTGTTATTGTTCAGATCCACCGTACTCAACGGATGCCCAAACCGGTAGTCATACGTCGACTGCGAGCTATACCCATAGCTATTGCTTGCTTTGACGATATATTGATGAACCTGGTCGTCGAAAACATAATTCTCCTGGAGGCGCTGCCCTTTGGCATTGGGCGCCCCCGTGATCGTCATCAGGTTTCCGTACTGGTCGTAGCCTATGTCATTCACCGCGACAGTGCCGTCCTGCAGATACGCCCTGATCTCCGTCACATCACCCGTCTGGGTATCGATGGTACTCTCCCGTTTCCGGTAAGTAGTGCCCCCACCCCCGCCGGTTACGACGATAGATTTCGCGGAACCGACTATATATTTATCCGTGATATTGTAATAAGTAACAGCGGCACTGATATCATCACCCGATGGGGCGTCCCCAAAATCGGTATATTGGATGACGTTGCCCTTTGTATCATACCCATACGTGAAATAGGTCGTCTTGCCCGGATTGGGCTGGCCTTCGTAAAACAGATGATCTGTCCGGCTCAGCGCTACAAAGGCCGCTCCGGCGTCATTGGTCTTATAAGAGTCCGGGAGTACGGTGCCCGAAGTGATATCATGCAATTCGTAGGTATTGTCCGTCTCCGTATACTTCTTGCCGTCACCACTCTGCAACAGCTGGGAGAGGGCCATGCCCTTTGTATAGAAGTTGTCGTTGGCAAACGTTTCCGTCGCCATCGAATAAACAGCATTGTTGTGCGCGGCGTCGTGGCTGCTGGTCTGCACCGTCCGGAATCCAAAAAAATCGCGTTCATCGCGGTCGAAATGCCCGCCCGAATAGCCAAAGGTCGTCATCAGCGTATCCGGTCCATCGCCTTTGAACCCGTCGAATACCTTGACGGAAGCGAGCGTCCATACGCTGTTGGGCATATCGAAGGTATTGCCCACCCGCTGGTAGTCCAGGGCGAATACCGCACCCATCGGGCGGTTCACGGTACGAAGCAGGTTCGTGCGACCGATGGTCGACAAGGACACCGTCAGGTTATCATCCTTGGTCGAACTGACATAATCCGGATAGCCATCACCATTTATATCCTGCATCTTGATCAGCTCCCGGGCCATTCCGTCACCGATGTTGGCGCTCGGGTTCACCGTGAATTTGAGCCCGAAGAGGGTAAAACCTACCGTGAAGGCAAGATTGCCTGATTCCGACGTGCTGCTGTTGGTACTTATCGCCGCGGCGCCCGTCCAGGTGAGCACATCCGTGCTAAACCCATTGCCGGTGTTGAGCCGCACCTGCAGCGCCTGCGATCCGCCGATGCCCGGCGCCACCGTCACCAGGTCGGGCAGGCCATCGCCGTTCATATCCTGCAACGAGAGGTTCGAGGCATTGTCGCTGCGGGAGAGACTAACCCCAACCGAGATACTGTTCTGCGCCCAATTGAATCCCAGCCCCACGCCGCCGCTGAACGAATTGCTGCTGCCCTGCTGTATCTGGTCGAAACCCCAGTCCTCCCCTGGCGCGAATCCATAGCCAAGATTGAGGGAAACCAGATGAGTCGACTGATCGACGCGGTCGGGCAAGCCGTCACCATTCATGTCCACGTAGAGGAAACCGGCTTGATTGGAACCTACATTTACTCCTGCATTGCCTGTGACACTTATCTTGCCCGAACCCGCGTTGGTCGTAGCAGTGCCGGCGTCGACCTGCTGCTCGCCATCAGGGCTGCTACGGAAAATAGACATAGGGATATAGGCCGAGCCGGTGAGCGCCACTCCATTCACCGTTGCGTCCGTCTGCTGGATGGGGCCATTCGACACCGTGCGGTTCGACAAACCGCCGCGGGCATCGGTATATTGGATCAACTGTTCGCCCACTACGTCCGGGTAGTGGTCGCCATTCATGTCCATAAAATCTGTAAGACTCTTCGAGGTGCTGCTGGAATGGCTGCCGCTTGCCCCCGCGAAGCCGACATTGGCGCTAAGCGTATATGCGGTGGTCGTTACTTTGCTTACTTTGTCAACACCCGGTGAACCCGTTCCGCCGCCGCCGGTATTAATCGTCAGCAGACTCACATCCTTGGCTCCCATCCGGCTGCTGCTCATATTGGCGCCCTTGACGAATACTTCCCGATCGTAGCCGGCCCAGCGCTGCTGATTGCCATTCGCCACGAGGATGATAAACCGATCGGCCTTGGGATCATAGGCCTGTGAAGCCGTCAGTTGGTTGCCGTCCTGCTGCGAGAGCGCTGTAGGGTCCACATTCGCCTTCTGCGCGATCTGGTCACTCGGCTTCAGCAGGGTCTCGTCGATGGGCTGCGTCGCATAGCTGCGATTGCCATTCCATGCAAACTGTCCCCAGCCGCGGTAGAAGCTGCCGAAAATAATATCTTCTTCCTTGCCGTTTTTCGGCACGCCCGACCAAAGACCCGCGGGCGCCGAACCGTTCAGATCTCCGCTCAGCGTGGCCGTAGCCGACGTAATAGCCGCAGCCAGGCCATTATCCGCCACATGATAGTCAACATACAGCTGATCTCCATTATGCACCCCTATATTCAATGCATAGTTCCCCGATTGCACGATCCCATTCTGCACCGGCATCGCCACCTCGCCAAGCAGTTTGCCCGGCTCCTTCACTGAGAAGATGATCGTCCCTGTGCCACTACCGCCCGCGAGCAGCGTCGGGTCTATCGCGAGCTGTGGCGTCACGGTGATAGTATGCAACGCCGCATCGCCAAACACTACACTATACGGCAGGCTCGGCTGCAAGCCATTGGCAAGGATGGAATAGTTGGGCACCGCAGCCGACGAGATGGTTGTCTTCGTCAGGTCGATGGTTGGATCTGCGGCGCTGGTAAAGGTCATCACCGGCTGCCAGGATACATTCGCCCAGTCGACATTGGTGGGCGATGTCACCAGGAAACTATATTGACTGCTATTGGTTACTGCAATATTATCCAGCGAGATCGTCGTATTCACCGCCTGGTCCTTCGCATAGGTCTGCTGCCAGATGGTCGTCGTGGTCCCCGAACTTGTCTGTTGGATCATCAGCGTCACGTCATCGGTGGTCACCGGTTTGACGAAGGGACCGCCGATGTGCACCGTCCCGTTGATAGGCGGCGTCAGCGTCTGCGCACTGCTCAAAACAAAATCTTTGGCCGCATCGAAATGATACAGCGTCTTGCCATTGGCATCGGCCACGCTCAGGTCCTGGCCCACATAATCGATCACCGGCGCCCAGTTGACGGAATCATAGGAGCCATTCTCGATCGACCCTACCCGGAAATAGATTCGATCACCTTTCTGCACCGAAAGGCCGCTGAGCCCCGTGGGCTGATGGACGGAATAGTCGTCCGGCCCGATGTTCTGGGTCCAGATCTCGCTGCCCCTCAACTGCACGGCTACGCGCACCCCGTCCGCCGGCGTACTCGCCCGCTCCGGATCGTTGGAAGGCAACAGCTGCACCGGCGCCGTCACATTGATGGTCCCGCTATAAGGCGCCTGCCACATCCGCACAACGTCCTGCAGGGGATTATTGTCGATAGCCTGCTGGCGATCGTTCTCTGCCTCGGTGGGATCGATGAGATTCTGGCTGATCGTCACCCCGGCAAAAATGGGGCTGGGTGTCCCCACGCTGGTTGGGGTGAAGGTGATCTGGCCGGTTGTCGTGTCGATATGATTGAAATACACCTGCCCGTCCTTGACGATATCGGGCAGCTGGTCGCCATTGGCCTCGGTAAAATAAATGGTCGTCTTATTGTTCGTCCAGGTTGCGTTGGCCCCTGCCATCAACGCCGAGAACGCCACGGCTTCCAGACCCACTGTATAGCCGGTGGATTTATCCTTCTGAAAGACATTGATGCCATTGATGGCGATCTTATCCCCGAAGGTCGTCTTTCCCGTGGTGCCCGACTGGTTCGGCCGGTAATACAGGGTATTGCTGCCACCATCCAGGAACAGCTTATCAGGCAGGCCGTCGCCGTTGATATCGACCATCGCCAGCAGGCCATTACTCTGCGACTGTGAATAGCTGAACGAGCCGCCGACGGAGTTGAGCTTGTCGGTCGGGCTGCCAAAACCTACCGAGATGGTAACGCCCCCGGTGAAGTCGGTATTGGCCGTTCCGCTGAGGGCCGAGGCTTCATCGGTAAACCCGCTGAGATGCGTCAGCATTCCCCCATGAACGTTGTCCGCGTTCGTTACCCAAGGCTGGGCCGTAGCCAGCGGCGCCAGGGTTCCGCCGGAAGCCACATCCTTATAATAATCGAACGTGTGCTGGTTGAAGAAATTCCCACTGGCATCGAATTGACTTATGCCTGCCAGCAGGGTCTTATAAAATGCTCCTTGCGTATAATTAAGTTCATAATGCCGGATATCCGTCCCATCCAGCTGGACGTCGATGCGCCGCAGCAGATCGGCCGTCACTTCCTTGAAACCGTTGAGCCCCGTGATGCCCACATCCTTGCGGGTCGTATGCCCGTCTACATCGCGATCGCGGCCGAAGAGCACACTGTAGCGGCCCTCCGTCCCATTGTACCCCGTATAGGTGATCTTGCTCAGGTACAGCTGTATGCCCATCACCGTGCTGTTGCTGACGCCCGGGTCACTCACCTTGGTATAGAAATAATGAATAAAGTTGCCGTGCAGGTCGAGCTCCTCTCTTAATGCCCAGTGGGCGATATTGCCGTTGGCGTCGCTTAGCGTGCTGGCCGCATCCACGCCTGTGGAAGGATCGCCGCCATAAAAAAATCTTGTCCCTTCCTTGTCGGTCACCTCCCACCAATAAGTCTGCGGGCTGTTGCCATGGCGGATGATCTTATCGAAGGCAGCTTCTACCCGCGGGTAGAATTGTTTTTCAGCCGATCGGGCAACGAGGTCGCCGCGGTGCGCGACGGGACTCAACTGGCCGCCACTCAGCGTATAGGTCTCGGTCTCATTTTGCGCATCGAATCTCGGTGCGCCCCAACGCGTCTCGATGCCTACGCAAGGCACGGAAAGGTCCCAGCCCATGCCCAACCAGCCGTCCCCACCCGCACTGTTATAGCTTATCGCCAGCTGTGGCTGCAACCCATGCCGTCCCGCGGGGATCTCTATCGGATAGCCCAAAGAAGCATTTCCCATGGCATTCGCCCTGGGCGGAGCGATGAGGTTGACAGCCGCACTCGGATCGGCCGCCTTTATCCCTTTCATCGAATTCGAATTATAGGCATCCACCTGGGGCGACTCGGGAACCTTGATGATCCCGTTGATCATGTCGGTAAAATGCCCGGTGCGCGACCAAACAACACCCACCCCGGCCTTAGCTCCCGCACCTGCCCGTGCCGCCGCTCCCTCCCCAGCCGCCTCCCCGGTCGCCTCCCCGGCCACCGCTGCCGCCCGTGCCGCTACACTGTCCCGGGCCAGCGCCACCCAATGGCCCTTCTTCTCATCGAAATAATAGGTTCGGATATCCTTTGCCGTATACCCATCGGGGATCAACGTCGAATCATAGTCCAGGCTCAGCCGGGCGTCATGCGCAAAAAGATGTCCATGCGGCAGGAAACGGAATCCTCCGCCGCCAGCCGTGACGTTCACCATTCCCTGATCCAGCGCCGGCAGATCGACGGTCCGCAGCGCGGTAACACTCACCGTCGCGGCGGCCTGCAACGCGTTTTTGGGAATACTGATACTCGCGCCACCCACAGCCAGCACCGCTGCCTGGCCCGCGCCAACCCATCGATGCGTACTTACTACAGCGCCCGCGATATCATATTGATAATCCGCCTTCTCCTCCCCCGCGAACCGCACCACCCGCTGCTCCTTTCTTCCATCGGGATATTCCACTTCGATGGTCGACTGCCAACCCCCGGCCGAATCGGCCGGCAGCCAACCTCCCGCCGAACCGCCTGGCCTCAAACTCCCGCCCAAGCCGGCCGGCCGCTGCACTATCGCCTCGAAAGCCCCTTTCCATACCCGCGCAGCCTTCCCGTCGATGGTCACTTTCGCCATCTGCCTGCCTGCGCCCGTAACAAACCCTTCGACATATCCCTTGTCCGCATACCGCGGCAGCGACCCCTGCTGCATCGCCCCCCGCGACAGTCCCCCCCGCGACAATGCCCCCTGCGACAGCACTACCGCCTCCGCGGCGCCCGGCGCCGCCACTTCGATGGCGAGGTTCTTCACTTTATAACCATAAGCCGCACCCGCAGGCAGGCCGAATCGGATGACGTTGTCCCCCTGGCGTAGCCAGGAAGCACTGACCCGTTCGCGCTGATGCTCCCAGCCACTCCGCTTGCGCACAAAATAGCCGCCGGCAGCTAACTGGTCGTTGATGCTCCGGCTCACGGCCGTATAATCCTGAACGCCGTCAAGGTCATAGGACAGCCACACCCGTTCGTTGCCCTTCAACGGCGCAGCCAAATACACATGAAAAAGATTGTCCGCCGGGTTGTCCGCCTCACCGGTGACGCCGACGCCGATGACACCCGCCTGCTGCGGAGAAGAATGAATTCGCGTCGCCGGGTCATGCCGCCGGTTCTTGCCGCTATACGCCTTATCACCCGGTGCCTTGGCATATACATGGAGACAAATGGAAAGAATAAGAAAGAGGACTGTACCTTTTGTAAAAGTCGTTCTCATGGGATATGGATTGGGGTTAAAGGATAAGCAACTTGTGGGATTCGACGCCCTTCGGAGTTTTTACGTTTATCATATATACACCCGGCGTGGCGATATGCCCGGTGAACCGGTATTCGGTATTTTGGTGACCGGCCATCTCCTGCACTCTGTTGCCGTTGACATCATAGATGCCCGCGGAGACCTCGCCCGCCTTTGGCAGCGAAATGCTGATGGTGAAATTGCCGTCGACGGAAGGCGAAGGATAGACGGCGACATATTGCCCGGCGTTGCCCAAAACATCTACGCTGTCGTGGAAGACGCACCCGGCCGTACTCGTCACCACCACGGAATATTTTCCCGGTTCGCTCACCGCGATCACCGGTGTGGTAGCATGGAAGCCGTTGTCGCCCGTCCATTGATACGCCTCTGCGGCGCCTGCCGCAACATAGCGGGAAGCATCGAAGTACAGCTGCCCGCCTGCAGGCAAGACCTGGTCGCCCCCGAGGCCAATATTTAAGTATTGAGACTGTGGCACCACCATCGTAAGCGTGCGCAGCGACTGATGGCCCTGTACATCGGTGAGTAAGAGAGAATATTTACCCATGGAGAGGTTGGTGACGGAAGCGCCCGAGTCGACAAAGCTGCCGGAAGAGATCACCTGCCCGGCGGAATTCATCACCCGATAAAAATAAGGGCTCTGACCCCCAACCGCCGACAGCATCACTTTCCCCAGCATCGGGTTGGCGCAGGTCGGGCTATCGAGCACCCGCAGCTTCAAGAGCAGATCGCGTGCCTGGGCCAGCCCGAACAGATCTTTTCCCGAGCCATCGGGGTCCCATCGAACGCGACGATAATATACCAGCGTGTCACCGGAAGTCGAGTCCGGCAAATGATAGATAAGACTGTCGACGGGATATCCGGGGTATCCGCCCGGGTTCACCACCAGCCAGTAGCCGTTGGGGCTGGAAGGGAGGTTCTTTTTACTCACCCTGATCGTCGTTGCCATGGTATGGGCGCCGGCGCCGCTCACATTCATCAGCCAGCTGCGGTTCATCAGCTGAAGCTGACTATCGGGTGTCGCAGCAAGGGTCAGGGCCTTGTTGTTATCGCCCCACACCAGGTAGTTACCGTTTGCCAGGGTGTCGGCATTTGCCGCATTGGACGACTGCGGATCCCCATTGCTCACCACCAGCAGGCTGTCCGCATCGATGGCGCTGACGGCTTGTTTCTGGTGCAGCGAAAAGTAGTCCTCACGGCCCAGGCCCGTCACGCGCCAGGCGTAATTTTTATTCTTGTCCGCTTTCCAAAGCACCGTCTGCCCCGCACTCACATAATTGCCCTGGGTCAGCGGTATACCATATTTAATAGCTAAATAAGTTTCGTACTGCACCTGCGTCAGCACATCGAGGCTCCGGTCGAAGACCAGCAGTTCGGCCAGGGCGCCTTTGAAGGGAAGGACGCTGCTCGCCCCGCCGCCCGTGCCTCCCGCCCCGCCGCTCGACGTGACGCCCGAAACCCCCGCCTGACCCGCCGCACCAAACAACAGGCAGGCCGTCGGGCTGGGGAGGAGGCTGTCGTTGCGCATCCAGCTCTGTAGTACCGTGCTCATCACCGCTATTTTACCGGAGGTGATCACCGTGTCAGCAGTGCTATCGGGGCCGTTCACGCGATGCGTTGTCATCCACGTATTGCGCAAGAACGCACCAGATGTTCCCCACACCGCCGCTTCGCTTGTATCCGCCGGTACGAACACGGCGATATACGTCATCTCCGTAAGACTATCGAGATTGTAGGGGATGCGCACTGAATCATCGGCCCCATTGAACCAGATGGCGGGATTATAATTGAGCAGCACATGCTGGCGCGGGCCCACACCGAAAAAAGTTCCGTCGTAGCCGTGGCCCGTCACATCCTTCCAGGCCGAGTCGGGTGTCTTGTCCGCCCTGAGCCACAGCACGGGAAGATCGGTGCTATCCATGGTCTGGGCCAGGGAAGGGATGCTACATAGTAATAATAATAAGGAGAGGAGAAAGGAGGAGGTCCGGTTCAGACAACGGCGCAAGAATGCCGGTGCCAGGCATAGGTAAGCGTGGTTCATAAGGGAAAGGATTTAGTAGGGTCTAATAAATAGGATAGTGGTTAACGATAGCGAATATAGTAGTCATAATCTAAAAATGCAAGTGTTTCCCCTAAGTTGTCATCAAATTACTTTTAAGTGATACACCTTTTGTATCAAAACAGAACACTCATTCCAGCTTTCCCAAAAACAATCTGCTGGTTGTCAGATCATATGAAATCAGGCATTGTCTTGGCGGGAAAATTTCCATATTCTGCACGCCATGGTAAAAAAACTACCGACGATACCCTGGTGGATCTATGCGTCGGCCGGCATTGAGGAGTGAGTAGGGCGTTCCCCGCCGCCGCAAACCAAAGCGAAGCGGCGGGTCGGGCTCTCCGCTGTAGTCCTCACCCTCGAGAACTTCGTCGGACCTGCTTCACCACGGCCCTCCTCGTTCGTACCCTTCGCTATCGCTCGGGTATAGCTCGGGCTCCGGGCTGCCGCTGCGATCCCTAACGCGCACCCTACAGCGCCGCGAACAGATCGCTGATCTCCGCCCGCGAATGAAAATACTGCCCCGGCGTCGCCCCCACCCACTGGTTGAAGGCCCTGATCAGGTGGGACTGATCATAATACCCCGCCTCATACACGCATTCGGTGAGCGTCTTCGCGGGGAAACGATTCTTATAACGGATAAAACTGTTCAGCTGCAAAATAGAGCTGAGACATTTCGGCGTAATACCCACGTATCGTTTGAATAGCTCGTCATAATGCTTCGCCGTGACGCCGCTCTTCCCCACCAGCGTCTTTATGGAAGCCGGTCCGCCACCGGCCAGCATCCGCCGAACGGAATGATCGACATACGCATACCCCGGCTGCTCCATGGCTTTCCCGCGCAGCAGCCCCGCAGACTGCCCCATGGCCCGCTCACTCAGCAAACCCAACAGCCGGTGTTCCAATCGCCGGAAGCTCGCGGTCACATCTTCGTCTATACAGGCGGCTAACCCGTCACCTTTTAGCAGATCGTCCATCGGCATCATGGCCGAGCCGAGCAGATGCAGCGGCACGCCCAGCAGCGGATAGAGCGTGTGCGGATAGAACCGGATGCCGTATAACTTCGATCCCGCGGACATCCTTAACCGATGACTCTGCAGCGTTTGGCTCGCGATGAGCGCACCGGGTTCGTCGATCCAGGCGCCGTTGCCGATGCGGTGCTGGCTGCGGCCGTCGAGATAAAAGATCAGCTCGTGGTGCCCGTCCGGGACGATCTCTTCCTCGTACCCTTCCCCGCCGCCGGCGTGCTCCATATACCACATGGATTTCACCAGGTGGCCCGTCTTCGTTGGGATATATTGCCGGAAGGTAAACATAGCATCTAAGGTACCTCTTTCGATCGCATCAGGCCACTTCATTTTTTTACAATTTTTCGCGCACCGCAACTCCTAGCTTCGCGGAAAAGATCTATGAAGAACATCCTTCTCTTCTCGCTGCTCTTCGCCTCCACCGCGAGCGCGCAACATAATCTCGCCGCCTTCTCCATCTGGAAACCAAAGGAAGGGCAGGCCGCGCGCTTCGAAGCCGGTTATAAAAAACATCTGCAGTGGCACATCGGCGCGGGTGACAAATGGAATTGGTATGGCTGGTTCATCATCTCCGGAGACCGCGCAGGCCAGTTCGTCGATGCCACCTTCGGTCATGAGTGGCGCGATCTCGACCATCGCGTAGACCCGGCCGGCGACGGCGCCGACAACGATCTCCATACCGATCCCTTCGCCGACTACCTAACGGGCTACAAACTACAGCGGCTGCCCTTCTCCGACGCCGAAGACAGCATCACCCTTGGCGCGAGATACCTGCGTATGCTCACCATCGATGTCACTAATCCGCATGCCGCCGCTGCGCTCGTGGAGAGCCTTGCCACCGGCCTCCGGCAACAATCCCACCCCTTTCTCGCCTACGAAATGGCAGACGGCGGCCGGCTTGGTCAACTCATCCTCCTCATCGGCGCACGCGACTTCGCAGACTATGGACTAATCGCCGCCTGGCAGGGCCAGTTGCTCGACCTCGACCATCGCAGTGCCAAGCCCGTCATCACCGCCATCACTGCGGAGACCCTGGTATTCCGGCGGGATATGAGCATTAACCTGTAAATCCCTCGCCGCGAAATCTGCGAATTCTTAGTAGCTTAGGGCCGGGGCGCAACAACCGCCCTCATCCTCTTGCTATGCCAAAACTCCTTCCCCTCCCCATCGCTCTCCCGATCCTTGCCCGGACGCCAGCCCCGACGCCGACCCTTGCCCGGCCGGCAGTCCAGGCGCTCTTCGTCTCCCTGGCCCTCTTCGCCTGCCCGGCAGCCCGGGCCCAGTCCCCCACCCCTGCCGGCGCCCAACACGCCATTCCCATCATCTTCGACACCGACATGGGCCCCGACTATGATGATGTAGGCGCTATTGCCCTGCTTCATGCCTTCGCCGACAGCGGCAAATGCACTATCCTTGCGACGATGGCAAGCAACCGGTACGAAGGCGTCGCCGCCGTGCTCAACGTCTTCAACACCTACTTCCACCGGCCCGACATCCCCATCGGCGTCCCCGGCGGCAACGCACCCGATATCCGCGACAAACAACATTGGACGGATAGCCTCCTTGCGAATTACCCTCACGCGATAAACCAGAACACTGACGCCAATTACGCGGTTACACTTTACCGGAAGG
Organism: Puia dinghuensis; assembly: GCF_014642875.1. Classification (GTDB taxonomy): domain Bacteria; phylum Bacteroidota; class Bacteroidia; order Chitinophagales; family Chitinophagaceae; genus Puia; species Puia dinghuensis. The sequence goes on along the minus strand of NZ_BMJC01000008.1, from coordinate 147,382 downwards.
TCCTGGCAAAGCAGCCCGATCATAGCGTAGTCATCGTCACGGTAGGATTTCTCACCAACCTGGCCGATCTGCTCGAGACCAACCCCGACGACATCTCTCCCCTGGACGGGCTGGAATTGGCAAAGAAAAAAGTAAGGCTGCTGGTTTCTATGGCGGGCGCTTTCCCGCGGGGCAAGGAATTCAATATCAACCGGGATGTCTCGGCGGCGCTTGCCGTCTCCAAAGACTGGCCCTCGCCCATCATCTATAGTGGATTCGAGATCGGCAAGCGAATAAAATGCGGGCTCCCGCTGGTGAACAACAACACCATCCAACACGACCCCGTGAAGGATGTGTTTCGCATCAGCATCCCTCAGTCGCCGGAAGACGCGCAAGGCCGCAGCAGCTGGGATGAAACCGCCGTGCTCGTCGCCATCAACGGCTATGCACCCTGGTATAGCCTGCGGCATGGGCACATCGTCATCGACACCTTTGGCAGCAACACCTGGGAAGACTCCATGGACGAAAAGCAATCCCATCTCGTCGAAGCGCTACCCGCAACAACGGTGCAACACCTCATCGACCATTTAATGATGCATCAGCCGCAGTAACGGCCCCCCGGCCGCACGACCTCGCAGCAGCCATCAGCCGCCGCCACCCAGCCCTAAGGCGGCCGCCCCAGCTCCGGCCTGGCCCGTGACCCTAAGCCGTAGCCGGCTTGTTCATCAGCTTTTGCAACAATCCCGGGAGAGCACCCGCAATGGCGCCCGTAGCAGCAGCCGGAAGTCCGAATTTGCTCGTCAGGCTGGCCACCAGGCCGCCTTCAACGGCCGAAGCAATGGGATTACCCGATGAGATGGCAGCTTCCACTTTTCCGAACAGCCCACTCAGTAAGCCACCACCCGAAGCGGCTCCCCCGCCACCCGTTTCACCTGAAGCAGGCATGTTGTTGGCGACATGCGTAGCGATCTCGTTGTGGATGGCCTCCTGCTGATCGGCAGGAATGTGCTGCGCGATTTCCGGATTCTCGGCAAAGTGCTGTTTTACGGTGTTTAAAATTTCTTCAAACATACGCGTACAATTTTAGCAGTGAGAAATGAAAGGTGAAGAGAAGGACTGGGAAGGTAGGACAATTTAGTTGGAAAACAGTAGTATTTTAGGGCTGCTAATCGAACTATCTCATGGCAACCCGCTTCTTCCGACGGTATAAATATGCCCTGCTCTACGGCGTGGCTCTGGCCATGCTGCTCTTTCTGTTGAAATGGCTCGAATGGCGGTTTATCATTTTCGATCATGCCCTTGAAGTCTATAGCGGCGCCCTTGCCATCCTGTTTACGGGGCTGGGCATCTGGCTGGCCCTGCGGCTTTCCCGGCCGAAAGTATCTACCGTCATCATCGAAAAGGAAGTCCCCGCACCCGCACCGGAAGTCCCGGCAGTCGCACCCGCCGCTTCGGATACTGCACCGGCAACTCCCATCCCTGACGAAAAGCAGATCGCCTTGCTCGGCCTCAGCGCGCGGGAGATCGAGGTCTTGCAAGGGATGGCCGAAGGCCTCAGCAACCAGGAGATCGCCGACCGGCTCTTCGTCTCGCTCAATACGATCAAGACGCATACCTCCCGCATCTTTGAAAAACTGGACGTCCGCCGCCGCACCCAGGCCGTCGAAAAAGCTAAGCGGTTGCGGATCATTGTATAAAGCGCGTCGCTTCCGGGTCGGCAGCGTCATCGCCGGGTTCAATCGCGTCATCGCCGGGTTCAGCCGCCTCACCCAAAATGGTGAATTTGACTGTCGCCGGCCAAAATCACCCGAAAGTATGACCCGTAAGAAGATCAGGCGCTGCATTTTTGGACAACAAAACTTTTTATAAAATGAAACGGAACATCTTCATCTTCGGGTCCATCGCCGGACTGATCCTCGGCCTTTTCATCTTCGTCAGCACGCTTTTGACAGGCAAAAGCGGGGACTTCCCCGGCGGCGCGCTCGCCGGATACGCCTCCATGGTCATCGCCTTCTCGTTCATCTATGTCGGCATTCGCAATTTCCGGGAAAAATACAACCAGGGCGTCATCAGCTATGGCAAGGCGCTTCGTGTCGGCCTGGGCATCGCCCTTATAGGCAGCACGTTCTATGTAGCCGTTTGGCTCATCGATTACTATGTCTTTATACCCGATTTCATGGAGAAATACTCCGCTCACATGATAGCCGAAGCACGTAGCAGCGGCCTCAGTCCCGCCGCACTCGACCAGAAAATCAACGAGATCAACCGGCTTAATGCTATGTACAAGAATCCCTTCTTTGTGATCCTGATGACCTATCTCGAAGTGCTGCCCGTGGGTGTCGTCATCGCCCTCATCACCGCCCTCATCCTTCGTCGTCGTAAGCCCCGCGGCGCGGCTATCCCGGTAGCGGGCTAAACGCCGGTCCCCGGCGCCCCCCACCAGGACGTCCCACCAAATGCAGTCCACCATCAGCCAAAGCTCCATGATCACGGCGGAAACCAGCAGCACCAGCCGCGCCCCTGTCTTTATGATTATCTTTTCCATGCCTGCGCGTTTACCCTAATGACAACCGGGCGGAGTCAAATTGGACATAATCCACCAACTATCTTGTTCTGTCGTGGCAACCTTGTGGCCGGGTAACCCCGTGCCGCGGCCTGCTTGAACCTCGCTTTCGTTGGGAATCCGTGTTTTTACGGTAGGCGGGATTGGCAAAAACTCCTATCCTTGCATACACAAATGAAAGCTTATGCCTATTAAAGATTATGGCGTCGTACAGGGAAGGGTCTTCGATCGGGTCCTGGCCACTAAGAGAAATGAACATTATCACATCCTCGTCAATCGTGGCGACAACCCGCAGCGGGTGGCCATCAATACGTTGTCCAACGAAGCGCCAAGCCAGGTGTTGTTTTATGCCGATCTGGATTTTCAACATCCGATCACCGATGCTATTCTCCAGGCCACCTTGCCGTCGGGCTATACGGCACTTCCTTCCAAACCGGGTGGTCTTGCCCTCGATTTCATTAGGATGAACCTGTTTCCGATCGCTCAACTAAAACCACTGCCTCCTACGTCGGCAGGCAATAGCAACGATCTCAACGATCAGTTGGATCTCACGGTACAGCAGGCCCTCAGCGACCCCGATGCCGTGCTGTATGCCTTTGGCCAGCATTGGGCGGATACCAGTGGCGCCGACAAGGTCTTTCCGGAGATAGCCCCCAGCACGGGCATCCATGATATTCATATGAACCAGGGTAATCCCAAGAGCAGCAGCTTCTTCAAGGACAATGGCGTCTACCAGGATGGCGGGCTTATCTTTCATTTTCCGTCGCGCAACCGGTGGGCCGCCATCTTCACGGCTTTTCAATCGGAGTCATTTCATACCGACGATCAAACCGGCGATCCGCTCGTCGCTTCGTCCCCAGTGGGCGCCGGTTCCGCGCAGCAGCCCGAGAACCTTACCCCGGTGCGGATTGCCGCGGCCCTCGTCAACCCCGCGGGCGGCGACCCCGGCAAGGAATATGTGCTGTTATTGAATAAGAGCAGCAAGCCCGTCGACCTTTCCGGCTGGAAGATCGCCGATGCGCACAAGAACAAGGACACCATCGGCAGCCAGACGATGCAGGCCGGTGACACCCTCAAGGTCCATCTCAGCGGCCATGGCGCCCAGCTCTCTAATAAAGGCGGGATCATCACGCTGCTCAACGCCCAGGGCTTGAAAGTGGATGGAGTTACTTATACGCGGAAGGATGTGGAGAAGGAAGGGGAGTTGGTAAATTTTTGAGTCAAGACGGATGAAGGGTGCGAAGTCGTTTTTTGGCATTCCTTTCGCTGGCGCCTTTTGAAGGAGGGCTCACCGGTGAGATCAATTCGTATGGCTTATTGAAAAGCTCTTGCGAGACCTTAAACCGGATGGCAAGCTTGCGGATAACGGCTCTGGAAAATCCGCGCCGGTAGTGAAGGACATCCGATAGAAGGCTTTTACCGACCCCTAATTCACCCGCCAGGTCTACAGCTTTTATTTTGTTCTCTTTCATTAAAAAGGCAAGCAATTGCACCGGATCTGCCTCGGGAAAAGTAGTATGCTCTTCATCCCATTTTTCAATGAGTAGGGTCAACAGGTCAATCACGTCCTGTTGTTGCTGAGTCTTCCTTTTGACCATGACCAGATCTTCAAGCTCAATACAATATTCTTTGTATTGCTTTAAAGATTTTATGACTTTGTAAAACAGAGGTTCCATATTTTTAATAAATGCTTATTTTATATTGCTTTCGGGCATTGCATAATTTGGTATACTCCGCGTGAGTACCGATCCAGCAAACAAACAAATGCACCTGATTATCTCCGATCACATAATGACAGATCATTCTATAGCTGTTTCCCCCAATATCAAATACTACCCTATTACATCCATTGCCCAACAGGTCCGCCGACCCAAACGTCTCCAAAATATCTTCTGGCTCCGCCCAGTCCGCGCTGCCCAGGATTTGTAGCCACAATTTAAACGAGGGCCTGCTACGGGCATTTTCCTTTGCAAATTGTTCAATCGTTTGTCTTTTAATGAGGTGAACTTTCATAAGGTAAGGCAATGTAAAAATACAAAAAAGTTCTCGAAATGCGTACTTTTTGAAAAATTTCGATATTCGATCACCGGACGCCGCACCGCCGCCCCATCGATGTTCGATCGCCAGCCCCGGCCAACTGCTCATACCCACCCGCCGGTTACAGCGCCAAACCGCCAACTGCTCGATACCCCTGCAGCCCTATTGCCGCACCGCATAAATTTACCCTTTCAAACCGCCACACCGTGGCTGGTTTTGAATGGTATAACTTTCGGGGCTCTTTTCCAAGAGCTCCTTTTGTTTTGGTGACCCCGTGCGCACTCAGTCCGGATCACCTGCCTACTTCATCCAATTCGCATCCACGTCCCCGACGATCCCCGGGATAGCCGCATGCCAGTCATATTGCCAGACGGCCCAATCCGTCCAGCCCAAAGGCAGCGCGGGTGAAGTCCGACCCGGACCGGCAACCCAAAGGGGAAACCGCGAACCCAGGGTATGACCGGGGGCGAGGTTGGCCGTCAGGAAATCCGGCTGACCGTAGATGAGGATCACGGATTCAGCAAGCGCGACGGATCCCGTCCCGGCCGGGCCCGCGATCAGCGATGCTCCGCCGAAATATCCGGTGAAGGTCTGCAGGAATTCTTCCACCCAGGCAAGATAAGCAGCGGGCATCAGCCCGTTGTTCTCTTCCAGATCCAACGCAAATGGATAGTTGAAGGTCGGTGCGATGCCGATGGCGGCATACGCATTGTAGAAGTTGGCTGCTTCGGCAGCGGCGGCATTTACTCCCGGCCGGGCGAAGTGATAATACCCGAATAAAATGCCCGCACCGCCTGCTCCCTGCGCATTAGCCGCAGCAGCCGCGTCGCGGAAATCGGCCCCTTCGGATATCTTTATAATAGCGAACTGTGGGGGAATAGCCGGCGACGTAATGGCCGCCACCCGCTGCCAGTCGATGGGTGTGTGCCCGGGGTCGTCGCTGTTATGATGAGAAATATCTATACCTCTGGTCATATATAGCAATTTAACAAAAAGCAACGGCCCCGCTTACGCGGGGCCGTACTATAATATCCACATAGGGCTATTCATTCATCACTAACACCGTCTGATGCGCCGTATGTACTCCATCGCTCCAGAGCAGCTTATATACCCCCTTGATGAGACCGTTTAAGCCGATCCTCACCGTGGTGGCATTGGGCTGCACGAATACCGTCCTCACTACCTTGCCGCTGATAGCCGACAGGATGAGCTTCGATCGCGTCGTCGTATGGGGCACAAGGACGAACAGCGATCCCACGGCCGGGTTAGGATAACTCTTCAGCATCAGCGAAGCGCCCACAGGCAGCGCAGAAGTCGAGTCCGATGTCGAATCCACAAAGACAAATCCCGCCACCGAATCACTGCCAGTTGGATTGGCGACGGCGACAAAGCCCGTAGCACCATTGCCCACGGTAGCGTCGATGGTGGAGTCGGAGACTACGGTGAAGGATGCCGCCGGCGTCCCGCCAAAGCTCACCGATGTCGCTCCGGTAAAACCGGTACCGCTGATAGTCACTACCGTTCCGGTCCTCGCGGTGTCAGGGGTAAAGGACAGAATGTGCGGCGTGTCGGTGACGGGGGGAATATAGGTGAAGCCCGCAAGGGAATCCGTCCCGTTGGAACCCGAGACTACCACCGATCCGCTCGCGCCACTACCCACGACAGCCAATATCAAGGTGTCTGCGGCAACAGTAAACGACTGTGCGCTCACGCCGCCAAAACTAACAAAGGTGGTGCCTGTGAACGAGCTGCCGAAGATATCCACTGTAGTACCTGTCGTACCCCTGACGGGGGCGAACCGGCTAATATGGGTCGGCGCCGCAGAGGGGATAAAGACAAAGCCGGCCACCGAATCACTGCCATTTGGATTGGCGACGGCGACAAAGCCCGTAGCACCATTGCCCACGGTAGCGTGGATGATGGAGTCGGAGACCACGGTGAAGGATGCCGCCGGCGTCCCGCCAAACCTTACCGATGTCACACCGGTAAAATGCTTTCCGTTGATACTCACCACCGATCGTGCCCTCGCGCTGTCGGGGGTGAAGGAAAGGATGTGCGGCGTGTCGGCCACCGGGGGGATATAGGTAAACCCGGCAAGGGAGTCCGTCCCGTTGGAGCCCGACACTACTACCGATCCGCTCGCGCCACTGCCCACGACTGCCAGGATCAGGGTATCTGCGGCGACAGTAAACGATCGTGCGCTCACGCCGCCAAAACTAACAAAGCTGGTACCGGTAAAAGAGCTGCCGAAAATATCCACCGTCGCACCGGTCGCAGCGCTGGTGGGAGTGAAATGGCTAATATGCGTCGGCCCCGCGGCGGGGATATAGGTAAAACCAGCTGCGGATGTGCTACCAACAGGAGTGGTGACGGTGATGGAGCCGGAGGACCCAAAGCCCACAGTAGCCCGGATGCTGGAGTCGGAGGCTATGGTGAAGGAAGCGGCTGCCGTCGAGCCAAATCGAACGGCTGTTGTCCCGGTAAAATGCTTTCCGCTGATGGTCACTACCGTGCCCGCCGACCCGCTGTCGGGAGAGAAGCCTGAGATATGCGGGGTGTCGGTGGGCCTGACATAGATAAATCCGGCGAGGGAATCCACTCCCTTTGGTCCACTCACCAGCACATAACCACTGGCGCCATTTCCGACTCTGGCTGATATGAGGGTATCCCCAAGAACAATAAAGTTCTGTGCGGGCAACCCGCCAAAGCCGACGAAGGTGGTACCGGTAAACGCGCTACCATGTATCAGCACTCTCGTGCCTCTGGTGCCGCTGGTGGGAGTGAAAGAGCTGATATGTGTGTGCTGAGCAAAAAGACTGTTGGCCAGGAAGCAGAATAGAAGAATAAGATAGGCCATAGAAGTCCTGCTCCCCGCCTTTGGGTAAAGATGAGTCATAGAAAAGGTTTTTAGAATGTGCTCGGTCGAACCGCTTCCAGCGGTTCCTTTAATGAATGGAAGTTAAAAAGAAGCGGTGGGAAATGAAAAACTAAAAACTATCACTCATCCATAAACGAAAACTACTAACCGCGCACATGCGCGCGAACTGATCACACACTTGCGCGCATCCGGCAGCCGGACAAGCGGTACGAGCTCATTAAACCCATGCTGAACGAAGGGAAGATCCAACTGTTCCAGGACATTTTCCAGTATCAGAAGAAGACTGTGGTCGCCAGAGACCTCGGCAAACGTGGTCCCCGCTTTAACTATCTTATCAATCCGGTAGCCTGCCGGGAACCCACTTTTAAAAGACCTACTCGCAAGCCGTCTCATCAAGAGGCGGTTTTTTTATGCCAAATCACCCGGGATTTGCTATTTTTAGCCGCAATCAACATAGGAAAATGGCTAAATACTGCCTTACATACGACGCAAAAGACGCCCTCGCCTGGGATCCGGAAGAATTGAAGACCGAACTATCCAGGATCCTCCTGGAAAATGGCGGCGACTACCTGGAGAGCCCGATAGCCAGCACCATCCTTTTCGAAGACAGCAAGGACAGGTCCGAACTGCCATTCTGGAATAACGTGCTCTTAAAAACCTTCAAGGAAGACATATATTACTATCTCTGCGTAGTCGCCCGCACAAAAGAAGGAGACTATTTCGACCGCAATGAAGGCAACCCCGATCTGAATGATGACTATCAGCAGCTGCTGGAAGACCTCAGCGACGAATAGCTCTCAAGCAAGCCAGATCACCGCACCAACACCCTGTACGAACTTCCGTCCACCAGGCTGAAGATATAGAACCCCTTGGGTAAGCGGCTCACATCCACCGTCTGCAGCTGCGTCGTGAGCATCACTTCGGCATGCAATCTGCCCGCAACATCGAAGATGCGCAAGGGGGAGTTTAGCAGGCTGTTATCCGGCAATTGCAGGTTGACATAGCTGACGGCCGGGTTGGGGAAGAGGGAAATGGTTGCCTGAGCTTCCCGGTGGAGAAATAGAACATTACTGTAGAGTTCGTTGCCATTCTCCCACATCATCCGGATGCGGTAATAGGAATTCCCTGCCACTGGTTCAGCGTCGCTAAAGGCATAGCTGTTATCACCGCTGCCGATGGCGGCAACCTCGCCGATGGTAGTAAAGCTGTTGCCGTCGGTGCTTTTCTCCACTTCGAAGCGGAAGGAATTTATCTCCCCGATGGTTGTCCATTCCAGCATGTTGCTGCTATTCTCAGAACGGCCATTGAGCCGCACCTTTACGTCCGGAAGGGTGATGAGAGATTGTAATTCCCACAGATCGTTGAATTGATTGCCGTTGACGTCCTGTCCACCCAGGACCCAAACATTGGAGGCCGCGTCCAGCCAGGCGCTTTGGTAGCCCCGGCCGCCGGGCTTATTCGTGGTCGAGGGGATCGCCTTTGTCCCGTAGACGCCAGCGGTGTTGGCGGTATTGTCGTCCCATTTCCAGGTCCAGAGACCGGTGGTGGGATTATACATCCAAAGATCGTTGAGGACCCCCGAATTGTTGCTGCCGTCGATACCGTTGCCGCCGAAGATCCAGAAATTACCGGAGGCATCGACCCATCCGTTGTGACCATACCGGGCGCCGGGTACGTTCGCAGCAGCAGCCGTATTCTTGGTACCATACACTCCCTGGTTGTTCTGGGTGTTGCTGCCGCTGACCCAGGTCCACAAGCCGGTACCCGGAGCGTATTTCCAAAGATCGCTATAATAATTACCGTTGTAATCCCAGCCGCCGAAGAACCAGAAATTGCCGGAGGCATCCGTCCATTCGACCTGGCTGTCACGGTTGCCGGGCTTGTTAGTAGCTGCCGCGGTACCCTTTGTTCCATACACGGCCGTATTGTTCCGGGTTTTGTCTCCGCTGACCCAGGTCCATTGACCGGTAGCGGTGTTATATTTCCAAAGATCGTCGAGGTCGCCCGTCCTGCCGGCGCCGTCATTTCCCCAGCCTGCGAACAGCCAGAAGTTGCCGGCCGCGTCCTTCCAGCCGCTTTGGCCATAACGCCCGCCGGGTTTATTAGCAGCGGCAGGCGTACCCATAGTGCCGTATACACCAGTGCTGTTACGCGTATTGTCCCCACTGACCCAGGTCCATTGCAGCGTCGTCGGGTTGAATTTCCAGAGGTCGTTGAGGTAGCCCTGATTGTTACTGCCGTCGACGCCATAGCCGCCCCAGACCCAGAAATTCCCGCTTGCATCTACCCAGCCGCTGCTGCCATATCTTGCGCCGGGGACATTGCTTGCTGCCGCGGTGCCCTTAGTGCCATAGACACCCTGGTTATTGGTTGAATTCGAGCCGCTGACCCACATCCATTGGCTGGTGAGTGGATTAAACTTCCACAGATCATTATATATGTTGCCGTTGAAGTCATAGCCGCCGAAAGCCCATAAATTGCCCGAGGCATCGATCCAGTTAGCCAATTGGATGCGATTGCCGGGTGTATTGGCGGCCGCGGCAGTGCCTTTGGTACCATATGTGCCGTTCTGATTAGTCGTATTACTACCGTTGACCCAGACCCAGTCTGCTGTCTGGGCTTTTACATGTGAAAAGGCGATCACGGCGACCATGATGGTCAGTACAACCTGTCTGTTTTTGCGGAGAATCGCGATAGCTGCTTTGTAGGGTTTCATAGAGTGGATTGCTAATTCGTTATAGCAGTGTAACCATGTACGTGCCAATTTGTAAACACCTGAAAAGCAACATCTTCTACGATCCCCCCTTCAAGAAAGCTTCCCTATTTGGGATTAATTCCGTTTTCCGGGATTGAGCAGAAAATCGGGATACCCTTCTTGTTTACGGAATTTACGGTCAGGAAGGGAATTTACGATCGGTTGCCGCGGGAATTTCCCATTGGAAGATGATCGCCCAACAATTCTGCAAATAGCAAATATTTTATATAAATAATTCTTTTAACTTTGTCTTAAGACCAAGACCACACATCAGACCAATCCCTTCTCACTCCTCCTTAACTCACCTTCCTACCTCCGCACCCCACCTAAACGGGCCGCACCATTCCGCACCATCCCACTTATCCGCCGCAATCGCAATCTGCGCCTTATCCCCTTATCTTCAAAGCAATCTGCGCCCCAACACCTCATCCGCACCACCTTCATCCGCCATCTGCACCCCAAAAGATCCCTACCCACTCAGACCTCCATCCGGAATTTAGCACCGCGCTAATCGCGCCATCCTACATTTTGTTTTAAGCCTGCAAAGACGAGCAAACAAATGCGCGTCATTTTATTATTCTAACCAAAACGTTTGCACATGAGAAACTTGACAGCCCTCCTGTTGGCCTTCTCCCTCATTGCTATCTCTGCATCCGCCCAATTACGAGAATTTAAGGGCCGGGTCGTCGACAAGAACGGAGCGCCGGTTCCGTTCGCTTCCCTCAAATCTGAGAACGGTAAATTTGGTGTCAGCGCCGACGAAAACGGCTACTTCACCATCAGGGCCAAAGTAGGAGACAAAATCACCGCTTCCGGCGTAGACTTCGCACCCAAAACTTTCACCATCACCGAAACCAACGAAACGGTAAACATCGTCATCGACAAATTAGCCTCCAGCCTCGAACAGGTCGTCGTAACCACCGCCCTCGGTATCAAACGCCAGGCTAAGGAATTAGGCTATTCCACGACCAGGATCAACGCCGAAGAGCTCAACCAGGCCAAGGTCACCAACATCGCCACCGGCCTGGCGGCAAAGGTCTCCGGCCTCCAGATCAACCTCGTCAACAACGGGGTCAAACCCGACGTCCGCATCACCCTCAGGGGCAACCGCTCCATTCTCGGCAACAACCAGGCCCTGCTCGTGGTGGACGATATCCCGCTGCCCATCAGTTCCCTCGCCTCCCTCGCCGCCGATGACATCGAAAGCGTCAACATCCTCAAAGGCGCCTCGGCATCCGCGTTGTATGGTTCGCAGGCATCCAACGGCGTCGTCATCGTCACCACCAAAAAAGGCCGCGCCGGCAAACCGCAGGTCGCGCTCAACACCTCCATGCAGGTGGAATCCATCGCCTATACGGCTAACTTCCAAAACCAGTTCGGCCAATACGGCGGCGAATCGCCAACGGCGCCCGGCCTGGTCTTCCTCCCCAGCAACCCCTATATTCCTTATGTGCCGTACGAGAACCAGAACTACGGACCCCGCTTTAATGGGCAATTGATCCCCATCGGCGCACCCATCCGCATCTACCGGCCCGACGGAAGCTTCTACATCAAACAGGATTCCATCCGGTATTCCGCCGTCCCCAATGCGAAGAAGGGCTTCTTCGACAACGGCATCACCTGGATCAACGCCATCTCCTATGGCGCAGGTGATGAAAAAAGCAAATTCTTCCTCTCCGTCGAGAACCTGGACAGGAAAGGCATCATCCCCAAGGACCACGACCAGCGCACCACCATCCGCCTCAACGGCTCCCGCACCAGCGGCATCTTCCGCGCGGACTATACCCTTGGCTATACCCTGGATCATACCAGCCGGACTCCGGGCTCAGGCGTGCCCTTCACTTGGGGCACGACAGGCATCCCCGGCGGGTATTCCGGCGGTGGCTCCTACTTCCAGAACAGGCCGCTTTACTGGACCATCATCAACTCCCCCGCCGATGTCGATCTGCGCCGCTACCGCAACTGGCAGACCGACCCCTTCGCCAGCCCCGACGGCTACTTCAACGCCTATTACGGCAACCCCTGGTGGCAGATAGACCAGACCCGGCTGGATGAAAAAAGCACGGACATCATCGCCAACATCAGCCTCGGCCTCCAGCCCTGGAAATGGCTCAATCTGCAATACCGGGCCGGCATCGCCCGCAACGACTATAACAATAAGTACACCCAGGCAGGCTACACCTTCGCACCATGGGCCATCGCCGACACCCTGCAGTCGGGCAACATCCCGAGCTCAGTAAAGGTCTACTCCCCCTCGGAAGGCGACGCCATCAGCTACAACCAGCGGCTCACCAGTGACTTCCTCGCATCCGTACACCAGGCGTACGGAAGCTTCGACTTCAAGTTCATCGCCGGAACCAGCCTCATCGACAACACCCTCCGGCTGGTGAGCGAGTCCGCCGGCACCCTGGTGGTACCCAACTTCTACAACATCAGCAACCGCGTAGGCATCCCCGTAGTAGGCGAATACAAGGAAGAGACCCGGCTGCTGGGCGTGTTCGGCGACCTCACCGTCGGCTATAACAACTACGCCTTCCTTCACGGATCGCTGCGCAACGACTGGACATCACTGCTCGCCAGCTCCAACCGATCATACCTCTACCCGGCAGTCGACGCCTCCTTTGTATTCACCGAAGCCCTGCCCATCCTGCGGAACAACCGCACTCTCAGCTTCGGTAAGGTAAGCGCCGCCTACAGCCGGACGGCCCAGGTGAGCATCGGCGCCTATTCGCTGCAAAACACCTTCAACTCCGGCGGCGGCTTCCCCTTCGGCAACGTGGCCGGATACACCGTCAACGGCGCATTCGCCAACCCCAACATCAAGCCCGAGTTCAGCACGGATTATGAAGCAAGAATGGAATTAGGCTTCCTTCGCAATCGCATCAACTTCATCGCAGCCTACTATCATACGCTCACCAATAACCAGACCATCCCCATCACCATCTCTCCGACTACGGGTTTCACCTCCGCCTTCGTGAATTCAGGGGAAATGGTCAACCAGGGCGTAGAGTTCGACCTGAGAGCCAGGGTGCTGGATAACGTGGCCGGGTGGACCGTCGAATTAACCGGCAACTATTCTTATAACAAGAATACCGTCAAAAGCCTTGGCTATGGCCTCACCGATGTCAACGTCGGCTCCAACTCCTTCGCATCCGTCGGCGACCCCTACCCCATCATCAAGACCAGTGACTGGACACGCGACCCCAGCGGACATATCGTAGTCGACGCTACCACAGGCTATCCCACGCTCGATCCCAACCAGAAGAAGTTCGGCACCACCAACCCGCCCCACCGGGTAGGGCTAACCGCCTCCGTCAACTATAAAGGCTTCCGCCTGGCAGCTGTCGCCGACGGTCGGTTCGGCGCCGTCATCTTCAACTCCCTGGGCAGCAGCCTGGACTTCACCGGCGTATCGGGCTATTCCGTCTCCTCCGGCCGCCAACCCTTCATCATCCCCAATTCGGTTATCCAGACAGCCCCCGGCAAATACGTCCCCAATACCAACGTCAATACACAGGACGGCAACCTCCTGTTCTGGGCCAACGTCTGGAACACTGCCGGCAGCACGTATGTCAACAGCGCCGATTTCTGGAAGCTGAGAGAAGTCACCCTCACCTACACCTTCCCCCGGAGCATCATCGACCACCTGAAGATCGTCAACGGCATCAACGTGTCCGTCTTCGGAAGGAACCTGCTCACCTGGAGGGCGAAGGACAACGTCTGGTCTGACCCCGAGTTCAGCAACACCACCGGCAACGGCATCGGTACCACCGATATCAACCAGCTGCCGCCGACCAAGATCATCGGGTTCAACCTTAATGTTATATTCTGATAGACCGTTCCGTAAACCTAAATTATTCAACAATGAAACAGCGAATTCAATTATATATGGCCGCCGCGCTACTCCTGCTCAGTGCCGGCTGCTCCAAAGATTTCTTCGACATCAATAACAACCCCAATTCCGCTACCAGCACCACGCCCGAACTGGTGCTGCCCAACGCCCTCAAAGTGACGGTGGGCACCGAGCTCACAGGGTTCACCTATCTCTGCGGCTGGATGTGCTACTGGGCGCCAAGCGGCAGCTATGCTATCAGCGCCAGCGACGTAGCGTCCTACCACCAGACCAATGACACCTACTCCGGCAGTTGGACTACCTACTACCGCAACCTGGAAGATTACAATTATATAGAAGCTGCTGCCAAGCTGCAGAACAAACCCTTTTTTATAGGTGCGGCCAAGATCATGAAGGCCTTCGTCTTTCAACAGCTGGTCGATCTGTATAACGATGTCCCCTACACCCAGGCCTTGCAAGGAACATCTGTCATCACACCCAAATTCGATGCAGCGCAGTCGGTGTACGAAGCCATTGCCACCCAACTGGACTCCGCCGTCACCTATATGCAGAATCCCAGCGCCACGGCAACAGCCAACAGCGATATCATGTTCGGCGGCAGCACATCCAACTGGATCGCCTTCGCCAACACCCTCAAGCTCCGCATCCTCATGCGCCAGACGCAAATGAGCGGGCGAGCCTCCTACATCCAGGCGCAGATCGCGAAGATCACGGCCAATGGCGGCGGCTTCCTCACCACGGATGCACTGGTCAATCCCGGTTATGCCGCTTCTTCGGGTCAGCAGAATCCGACTTACGGATATTTCGTCACCCTCACCGGTCTTCCCACCAGCGGCGGACAGGCCGACTACTGGCGGGCAGCACAATACTCCATTGCTTTCATGATGAACAATAACGACATCCGCTACAAGTATATCTATTCCCCTTCCTCGGGTGGAACTTACGTCGGCGACGTCCTGGGTTCGCTGAACAATATCCCGGGTTCGGGGTCATCCTCCATGGGTCCGGGCATCCTCAAATCGAATGGCCAGTCAGCCGTCATGATCAGCCTGGCAGAGAGCTATTTCCTACAGGCCGAAGCCAACCTGAGAGGCTGGCTGGGCGCCGCCGGTGCCGACGCTACTAACTTTAACAATGGCGTCACCGCTTCATTCGCTTATCTCGGCGCCAGCGCCGGGGCCGCAGATACCCTGGAGACCCAAAGCGGCAATAAGCAAACCAATTACAGCGCCTGCACCACCTTTGATGAAAAGCTCGCCTGCATCATCCGGCAAAAATGGGTGGCCATGAATTCCATCACCCCCTTCGAAGCCTGGAGCGACTACCGGCGACTTGGCTTGCCTGCCGACATCCCCATATCTCTTTCTCCCTATCGGGATGGACCCAACATCCCCGTGAGGGTACTCTATCCCACCCTCGAATACACCACCAACGCAACCAACGTTGGCGCGGAGGGCACGATCAACGG
The DNA here is from genome assembly GCF_014642875.1 of Puia dinghuensis. Classification (GTDB taxonomy): domain Bacteria; phylum Bacteroidota; class Bacteroidia; order Chitinophagales; family Chitinophagaceae; genus Puia; species Puia dinghuensis. The sequence continues at coordinate 131,849 of NZ_BMJC01000008.1, read as the reverse complement.
ACATACCTCAAAAATTTTCTGGATGCCGTAGACCGTCGCCGGCAATAGCAAGTAATAACCAAAAAAAAGAATCATGAAAACTACATATAAAGCACTAATTCTCCTGTTCACCGGCCTGGCGGCTCTGCTCTCCCTCGATTCCTGCGTCAAAAACAGGGACGGGGAGACCGATTTCGGCGGCCTCAAACCTATCGTCCAGATCCCGGAAGGCGGGATGGCGAATTTTGGAAACGCTGCCCTCACCTTTCCCGGCTCCGACGCCTCCGACACGGCCTGGTTCCACCTCAATTACGCAGCCACCAATGTCGCCAGCAAGGATGTCACCGTCACCATCGGCTATGATGCCAGCGCCCTCGCGGCCGTCAACTCCGGCCTCGACCCCACCAGCCAATACGCCAAATTCCCGGACAGCACGTATAAGTTCACGACTACCAGTGTCACGGTGAAGGCGGGACAGAGCTACTCGGCCGCGGTTCCCTTCATCGTATTTCCGGTGAAGATAGACCCGACCAAGAGTTACATGTTCCCCATCTCGATCACGGCCGGCGGCGGGGCTACCGTCAGCGGTAATTTCGGGACGATCTACTATCATGTCATCGGCAACCCCATTGCCGGCACCTATTCCTGGGACTGGACACGGTGGAACAACAGCACCGGAACGGGGACGCCGACCAGCTCTTCCTTCACCGGCGGCTCCAATGTTTTCTCCCCCGATAATCCCACGCAGATCGAAGTGACCAGCGGCTACTTCCAGGGCGCCCGGTATGTATTATCTTTCACCAACAACGCCGGCGTGCTGAGCAATTTCCAGGTGATCCTCAACCCAAGCGACGTCTCCAGCCAGCTCACGGCCAACGGCATCACGGTGACGGAAGGCCCTACCATTCTCACGGCCGACCCTATCAACCACGTCTATAAATTCCATTATTCCGTATTCAACGGTTCAGCCTACCGTTACCTCATCGACAAATATTATAGATAGCGTCCGCGTTAGCCGCGCGCGCCCGCCCACCGTCTTGTGAAGTATGTGTTAGTCTCATGTGTGACTCTCCTGCCCTGTGGGACCAGTGAGGACCGAAAGGTCCTCATTGTTTTTGGGCGTTTCCCGCCGCCGCAAATCAAAGCGGCGGCGGGTCGGGCTCTCCATTACAAGTCCTCGCCGGCCACCGCTGCAACCGCACTCCGACCCCACCGGCCGGCTCCGGGCTTTCCATTGCGATCCCTAACGCAGCAGGCCACCATTACGCCAAATCAAATCGATCGAGATTCATCACCTTATCCCACACACTCACAAAATCCTTTACGAACTTCTCCTTCGCATCCTCACACGCATACACCTCGGCAAGGGCCCGAAGCTCGGAATTGCTGCCGAAGATAAGATCGGCCCGTGTGGCGCTCCATTTGCGCGCGCCCGTCGCCCGATCGCTGCCTTCGAACACCTGCTGCGCATCGGAAACAGCGCTCCAGGTTGTGCCCATATCGAGCAGGTTCACGAAAAAGTCATTGGTCAGCGCTTCGGGAGTCTTGGTAAAAACGCCATTGGCAGACCCATCGAAATTGGTATTCAGTACGCGCATTCCACCGACGAGCACCGTCATCTCCGGCGCAGTCAGCGTCAGGAGTTGCGCCTTATCAACCAGCATCTCCTCTGCCGTCGTCGATCCACCGCTTTGCCGGTAGTTGCGGAAACCGTCAGCAACCGGCTCTAACACGGCGAAGGACTCTACATCCGTTTGCTCCTGCGATGCATCGGCCCTACCGGGTGCAAACGGCACGGTCACGCTATAACCGGCATTCTTCGCCGCTTGCTCCACACCTGCGCATCCGGCCAGCACGATCAGGTCGGCAAGCGACACTTTCTTCCCACCAGACTGTCCTTTATTGAAGGCCGTCTGTATACCTTCCAGCGCGGCCAGCACTTTGGCCAGTTGCGCCGGATTGTTTACCTCCCAATCCTTCTGGGGAGCCAGCCGGATCCGTGCACCGTTGGCGCCACCCCGCTTGTCCGATCCGCGGAAAGTCGAAGCCGAAGCCCAGGCCGTGGACACCAGTTGCGACACAGAAAGTCCGCTTGCCAATATGATATTCTTCAATGCAGCGATGTCCTTCTCGTTGATCAATATATGTGTCACCGCCGGAATCGGGTCTTGCCAGAGCAGTTCTTCGGCAGGCACTTCCGGACCCAGATAACGCGATCGCGGTCCCATATCCCGATGAACCAACTTATACCATGCCCGCGCAAAAGCATCGGCCAACTCATCCGGATGCTCATAGAAATGGCGGGAGACCTTCTCATAAGCCGCATCGACTCGCAGCGCAAGGTCGGTAGTCAGCATCGTCGGTGCGTGCCGCTTCGAAGCGTCGAACGCATCCGGAACGGTTCCTGCACCCGCACCATCCTTCGGCTGCCATTGATACGCCCCGGCAGGGCTCTTCGTAAGCTCCCATTCGTAGCCGAAGAGATTCTCGAAGAAACCGTTGCTCCATTTTGTTGGCGTCGAGGTCCATACCCCTTCGAGACCGCTGGTGATCGTGTCGGCCCCATTGCCTTTACCATAGGTGTTCTTCCAGCCAAGGCCCTGCTCTTCGATGCTTGCCCCCGCGGGTTCGCGACCGACATATTTTTTGGCATCGGCCGCGCCATGGGTCTTACCAAAAGTATGGCCACCGGCTATCAGCGCAACCGTTTCGTAATCGTTCATCGCCATGCGGCCAAAGGTCTCGCGGATGTCTCGGGCCGCCGCCAGGGGGTCGGGCTTCCCGTTGGGGCCCTCTGGATTGACATAGATAAGACCCATCTGCACGGCTCCAAGTGGATTCTCCAGTACCCGGTCGCCGCTATAGCGCTTGTCCCCAAGCCACTCCGTCTCCGAACCCCAATAGACGTCCTCTTCGGGTTCCCAGACATCCTCCCGTCCGCCGGCGTAACCAAACGTCTTGAGACCCATCGATTCGAGCGCGCAGTTGCCCGCTAGCACTATCAGGTCGGCCCAGGAGATAGTCGCCCCATACTTCTTCTTTACCGGCCACAACAGAAAGCGGGCCTTATCGAGATTCTGATTGTCGGGCCAGCTGTTCAGCGGTGCAAAGCGTTGCGATCCGCCGCCTGCGCCGCCACGGCCGTCGTGGATGCGATAGGTTCCCGCGCTATGCCAGGCCATCCGGATGAAGAGGGGACCATAATGACCGTAGTCAGCCGGCCACCAGGGCTGGGATGTTGTCATCAGCGCGAAAATGTCTTTCTTCACAGCCTTCAGATCGAGACTCTTGAATGCCTCGGCATAATTAAATTTGCCATCCATCGGGTTGGAGAGCGAAGAGTGTTGACGGAGAATATTCAATCGAAGTTGATTAGGCCACCAGTCGCGGTTCCTTGTGCCGCCCCCTGCTTCATGCTTCGGTGCACTACCATGGAATGGGCACTTGCTTGCGGATGTCGGTGTTTCCATATATTTTTTTCTGCAAGCTACCGGGGTTCAGACACATGACCAAATTGATAATTTTTATAATCATATCGAATTTGTCTATAAAATGGCTTCCTCGTATTAAATTTCAAAATATTGCGTCGTTTAGCTAAGTTTGACAACTTCATCGCGAAATGTACAGAACAACATCAATTGAACACCTCTGGCGACTTAATAATTTTCAGCCAAACGACAACCAACGTGCGGCTATCTTAGATACCAACGGCCCTCTATTCCTAACCGCCGGTCCCGGATCCGGTAAAACAAGGGTATTGCTTTGGCGAACGCTGAACCTTTTAGTCTTTCACGGAATCAAACCGGAAGAAATTTTTTTATCCACCTTTACGGAAAAAGCAGCGCTACAGCTAAAAGACGGTTTACGTATGCTTTTAGGGCTCGTCACCCATGAGACAGGCAGATCCTTCGACATCTCAAAGATGGCGTTGGGCACCACTCACTCGATTTGCCGGTCCATTCTTACAGATAGAAGGTTCTCAGACGGAGGCGCCCGAAAGCATCCACCCGTCCTTATGGATGGCCTCTCCCAGTATTTCAAACTGTATCATAAATCTTTTTGGGCAAATATTTGGCTTTCCGGAGGGTTCCCGGATGAAGCCAGCGCAAATGCAGTGATAAACGACTACTTCCTCGCAATTAAAAGCGAATCAAGACACAATGCTGTTTCAAGTATAATAAGCCTGTTCAACAGGTTTTCCGAAGAGAATGTAGACCCTCTAAGCTGTCAAACCAGCGACAAGACGCTTTCTAAAATGCTCAAGATGTACAGCGCATACTTGACCGATCTGACTAGTCATCCCTTGATCAAACAAGTCGACTTTTCGCTCCTTCAAAAAATGGCATATGACCAGATCAGCACATTGCCGGAAGCAGCGTCCGTATTCAAGCACATCATCATCGATGAGTACCAGGACACGAATGCCATCCAGGAAAAGATATTTTTCGGCCTCGCCAAAGGCAGCAAGAACATCTGCGTAGTAGGCGACGACGATCAGTCCCTGTATCGATTCAGGGGCGCGACCGTTGAAAACTTGGTGGAATTCGAAGATCGCTGTTTAAATGCCATTGGCGCAAAGCCAAGGCGTATCGATCTCAATACGAACTACCGGTCACGAAAGAACATCGTTGAAACTTATACCAATTTCATAAATATCATCGACTGGCAGAAGCAAAAACCTCTTCAAGGGCACTATCGCATCCAAAACAAACAGATAACAGCCTTCTCAACGGATGAAAGCCCTTCCGTAATAACCACCTCCCATGCAAGAGCAGACACCGTCTACAGGGAAATAGCAGAGTTTGTCTACCGTCTGAAGTTAAATGGAAAGATCGGCGATTATTCACAATGCGCATTTCTGTTTCCATCATTGAAGAACAATGTCCGGGTCGAGGGATACCGGCAGGCTTTTCAGGGGGTTAATGAAGACTTTGGCCTCACTGGGACAGCCGATGAGCTGAAAGTTTATGCTCCCCGTGCCGGCCGCTTTTTAGAAGTGGAAGAAGCCATGGCGATCTGGGGCTTACTCCTCTTAATATTTGGGAGGCCTCATTATGGAGATACACAAAACCAAAGCCTGAAGGAATTCAGACAGTGGATGCTTGACTGCATCACTCAAGCCAGTTTTTTGTGTGCGCAAGACCCATTACTCGAACAATATATAGAAGATAGAAAGGCAGACCTCGCTTTGATCAAAAAGGATTTCGAGATACTGCTGAAAGTGGCATCGAAACACAAACTGGATTTAAAACATCCGTTTAAATATTCATTTATAAGATTGTTCACCGGCGCCTCCGGCCTCTCTCCAAAAGCCAAACAAAATCTCTCTAATAAGTTCTTCACGGATTTTATCCGAAAAAGAGAATCAGAGGGCAACCCTTTCTCTATCGAGTATATCATCAACCGCACTACGTCCGTCGATTGGACGATCCTCGACCTGTTCTATCAACTCAATGGATTTAAGCATTTCCGTGAAATGTACGCCTTGGCTCAACGAGGTCTCGATGAAGGGCCAGTCTGCAACTTAGGACTCATCACCCGCTATCTTTCCCGATTCATGGAAGAATATTCGGTGGTCATCACCGCCGGCTATCTAAGCGAGGATAAGTTCGCTCATACATTATTTTCCTCATATACCTATGCACTCTACCGGCTGGGCGAGTCTGAATACGAGGATGCCGAGGATCCCTTCCCAAAAGGCCGCATCCCGTTTCTGACGGTTCACCAGTCAAAGGGCCTCGAGTTTCCAGTCGTCGTCCTGGGAAGCATAGACAAAAGAGAAAGGCCCCCGGACCCTAAAGAACTCATTGTGAGAGAACTGCTTAACAAGGACGGTGAGCCATTGCATAAAATTGTCAAATTCGACACCATCAGGATGTTCTATGTAGCGCTAAGCAGGGCAAAAAATCTCCTGGTGCTGCCCAGGATCACAACAACACGGAGTGAAACCACTCAACCGCGCCAGGACCAACTGTTTGCTACAGAAGAATTCAAATTCCTGCTTTCGGCGAATAATTTCCCTACCGTTCAGCAATTTGACATTACTACCTTGCCGGTTGTAGCGCTTCAAAACGAAGACTTGGGAAAATCCTATTCCTATACAGCAGATTACTTAAGCTATATAAGATGCCCACGCCAATATATGATCATGCGCAAATATGATTTTGTGCCTATTCGCTCTCAAACAATGCTTTTTGGCAGTCTCGTACACCGAACCATTGAAGACCTGCATCATCTTTTAATAAACGAACGAACCCGACCCAACTCAAAATGACCCCTGAAGAGATCGAGAACCGAATAAAGAGCATTTTCGAGCAAAACTATGAAATGCTCAAATTGGAAGGCGGTCACGCATTGACAGCCGATTCCCTTCAGGCAGCTTTGAACCAGGTGCTGTACTATTACCGGAAATTACGGCCCATCGCCGAAAGCGTATCGGAAACAGAGGTAAAACTCACCCTACCCGAGCAATTTACACCCGAAGGGAGAAAATTTACCATAGAAGGCGTCGTAGACATTGTCGAGGAAGGAGATGATGTTTGGATGTATGATATAAAGACCCACGACCCGGATTACATCAGAGCCAATACACAGCTTTATGAAAGCCAATTGAATGTCTATTCATATATATACCAAAATCTTCGCGGAAATAAGCTCGATCACACCGCCATTATTTCTACTGCCCTTCCCTCTATCTTGAGAACAGCCATAGCCTCCGGAGACGAAAATGTCATCGCTACCGAGTTATCCAAATGGGATCCCCTCATCGAGATTCCATTTGATCAGAACAATGTACAAGCGACAATAAATGACTTTGCCCTCGTTGTCGACAAGATCGAAACAAATTGCTTTGAGCCACCGCCCGCGGAAGTCCTAAGCACGAAGATAGAGGGCACCAATGTCTTGTTTGCAACCCGCGTCTGCCGCAACTGTGATGCCAGATTTTCTTGTGAAGCATTCAGGGAATATAGTTTGAAAGTAGGAACCAGGACCCAAACCAGCTTTAAAAAATATTTTGAAGATTTTGGCAACAATGCAGAACAAGAACAAATGTTGATTGCAAACATGGATGTAGATAAGCTCAATACCCAACCAGAAATACCCAAATAAATATGTCCACTCAAAGAATAACACCAAATTACAAGTTCAACGACGAACAAATAAGGCAACTCAGGCTCATCGCACCAGAAGTTTTCAAAGACAATATTCTGGATATTGTCACGCTCTATGAAGCACTGGGAGACTTTATAGATGATGATATTTTGCAAAACGAGCATTATGGCATCTCCTGGCCCGGAAAGCAAAATGCAAAAAAGGGCGCAGCTACACCCGTACATGGCACTTTAATCCCCGTCCAGGACAAAAGCTGTTTGGCATCGGGCACGGCAAATATTTTTATTGAAGGGGAAAATTTGACGGTTCTGAAAATAATCAAAAAATCATATGCGAATTCGATAAAGGCCATTTATATAGATCCTCCATATAATACAGGCAATGACCTCATCTATGAGGATGATTTCTCCGAGTCTGCAGAAGATTTTTTGACACGCATCGGATCGATTGATGCAACCGGCAAGAGACTGACAACTAATTCAAAAGCAGATGGGCGATTTCACTCGAAATGGCTATCCATGATGTATCCCAGGCTAAAACTAGCCCATCAACTCTTGAAAGAGGAAGGAGTCATCTGCATAAGTATTGATGACAACGAACTCAACAATCTTCGATTGATCATGAATGAGATATTCGGTGAAGAGAATTTTGTTGGCAACTTCATAGTCCAGAGCAATCCACGAGCATCGCAGTCCTCCGGGGATATCGGCATCGTGCACGAGTATGTTTTGGTATATACCAGAAACATTACGAAGAACGCAGCCCTCGCCCAGCGCTTGGACGACAGGATGTTAACCGAATATAAATACACGGCAAAGGACGGAAGGAAATATCGGGAGCTTGGGTTAAGGCTAAGGGGAGGTGCCTGGAGAAGATCGCAACGACAAAACTTGTATTTTCCGATATACGTCGATCCGGTGACAGGTCGCGTTTCCCTTGAACAAAAAGACGGCTACACCGAGGAAGCGCTGCCAATAAAGCCTACGACAGGCGAAGAGGGTACTTGGAGATGGAGTAAGGAAAAAATTAAGAAAGACGCTGATGACCTCTTTGGGAAACAAATAAAGCGGGGGGAAAATTATATCTGGGATGTCTATCAGATGGATTATCTGACGAAAAAAGATAATGACGAAAAATCAACCAAGCCAAAGTCGATCTGGAATGAGCCTGAAATGAACTATCAAAATGCAGGGGAAGAGATCAAAGAGCTTTTTGGCCATTCCGATGTATTTGATTTTCCAAAGCCCGTCTACCTGATAAAAAAGGTATTGAATCTTATCGATTGCGATGGGGAAATAGTCATGGACTTCTTTGCCGGGTCGGGCACCACGGGGGAGGCGATATATGAATTAAACTCCGAAGGAAGAAACATCAGATTCATTCTCGTCCAACTTGATTATAAGATCGCTGAGACCAAACGAGCCCATAAATTAGGATACAATACCATTGCAGACGTTACCAGCAAAAGGCTGGAGCTGGCGTCGGAGAAATATCAAAAGGCCGAATTTGAAGGTTCTGATAATTTGTTGGGTTTCAAATATTTCAAACTAGGTCCTTCCAACTATAAAGTTTGGAAGAATTATTCAGGAACCGACATTAGTAATCTATTGACTCTCTTTAACGAGCAGCAAAGCTTGTTGATCGATGATTGGGACCCTCAGAGTTTACTGACCGAGATCATCCTGATCGAAGGCTTTCCTTTGGATAGCACAATAGTGGAGGAGGAGTCGATTAAAGTGAATAAAGTATATAAAATCAGCTCGGATTCATGTGAACATTCACTTTTTATTTGCCTCGACAAAAGGGTGGAAGAGTCTGCCATCCACCTGCTGCCATTAGACTCGTCCGATATTTTCATCTGTCTTGATGCTGCAGTTACAGATCAAAACAAAATTCGCCTGGAGGATAGGGGCATTCTCAAAACAATTTAAACACACGATGAGAGAGTCTTTAAAATTTAAGTTTGATGCTGATCAGCAACATCAGATTGAGGCAATAGATAGTGTTTTGGGTCTCTTCAAGGGTTTTTCACAAGATATTGCAGGGTTTCAACTCGAAAATGACGTCATCCCCAACATTCAGGATTTTTATGATTTTGATGAGGAATGGCTTTATAGCAATTACCATGAGGTAGTAACCACAAATAATAAACAAAAGGAATCTATTGGATTTCAGGCCGGCCTTCCGATGAATCCATCTCTTGATTACGATAATGGCTTCATGTTAGCCGGAGTCGACGATCGATCTGTACGATACCCGATCTTCACAGTAGAAATGGAAACCGGCACCGGGAAAACATATACCTATTTTCGTACCATTCACGAACTCAATCAACAATACGGATTCCGGAAATTCATCATAGTCGTTCCAAGTATAGCCATATATGAAGGAACATTAAAAGCATTCAAACAAACCAAAGAGCATTTTAAGACCCTATATGGGAATCCGAATGTTCACCTCACCGAATACGATGGACGACAGATCAGTAGAGTGAGGAGTTTCGCGACTTCTTCCTTCACCGAAATTATGCTTCTCACCATCGACAGCTTCAATAAGAACAGTAATATTATCTTCAAACCATCTGAAAAACTACAAGGAGAATGGCTTCCTTTCCAATATATCCAAGCCACGAGGCCCATCCTCATCTTAGACGAAAGCCAAAATTACCGAAGTGACCTATCCAGGGAAGCGCTGCGTACACTAAACCCTCTTTTTGCGCTAAACTATAGCGCAACTCCCATCGATAAATACAACCTTATTTACAGGCTTTCCCCGGTGGACGCTTTCCGGCATGGCCTGGTCAAGAAAATAAGAGTACTTGGTGTGACCCAACAACATAATCTAAATGACGATGAATCATCACTCCTGATTGAAAGTATTGAGAATGAAAAGGGGTTACCAACGGCAAATCTTCAAGCGCATGTGATTGTTAATGGGATCAAATCAAGTGCCGCAATCAAGATAAAAAAAGGGGATGCCCTTTTCCCAAAGACCCATAATCCGGAATTCAGTGAGCTTATCGTCGAGGAAATCAATGCGATCAACAACCAGGTCATTTTTACAAATCAGTTCGTTTTACATGGCAACTCGTCGGATACGATTACGCTTTCAAAGAAGGAGATTTTTAGGGTACAGATAGAAGAGACTATTAAATACCACTTCGAAATGCAAAAAGCCCTGAAAGCGAAGGGCATCAAAGTATTATCACTTTTCTTTATAGATAAGGTAGCTAATTACAAAGGCGATGACCCATTTATTAAAAAGACTTTTGAGGCCACCTTCAATAAGCTAAAAGCTACCAACGAGCACTTTAAAGACCTGGATGCGGCATATGTTCACAAGGGATACTTTGCTCAGAAGAAAGGTGATTCCGGATTTCTGGATATTCTCGACTTAACCGGGGCTTCTTCGGCAGAAAAAAAGAAGCTACAAGAAGCTGAGCAAGAAGCATTTCATCTTATTATGCAAGATAAAGAAAAGCTCCTGAGCTTCTCAGAGAAGACGGCATTCATTTTTGCGCATTCTGCCCTTCGGGAGGGATGGGATAATCCAAATGTATTCTGTATTTGCACGCTCAACACCACAAAGTCCGAACATCGAAAGCGTCAGGAGATCGGACGCGGACTTCGTTTGGCCAGAAATACCAACGGTGAACAAATTAAGGACGACAGCGTAAATGTTCTCACTGTCATCGCAAACGAATCCTACGAATCGTATGTTACCTCTTTGCAAAGTGAATACCTTGAATCGGGCGATGTCCCACCACCCTCTCCGACGAGTGCGAAACGTGACAAAGCAAAGCGGAACGACCAGATTTACAAAAGTGCAGAGTTCAGGTCATTTTGGAATAACCTTGCACGGCAAACCGAATACACCATTAATATCGACACTCCACAATTAATCGATCAATGTGCTGCAAGACTCAACAGTGCCAATGTAGTTTTCCCATCTCCGCAAATCGTTATAAGCAGGGGAGAATTCGTCATCTGTGACTACTCTCTCACACTACTTGAAACCAAATTAGGATATGCAAAGCTCAAATTAAATATCACTGATATCAAAGGCAGGAATGATCTCATCGAACAATGGTACGCGTTTGGATACGATCTCGGTAGAAAGAGTAAAGACAAAAATCTGTTAGGGTATAAGATCGTACAAATTGTCGAACATCCCAATGACCCTATGGTTTATTTCGGCAATGGAGCAATCCTCTATAAAGGGCAACCTTATCTCTTCAGCGGAAATCCTGACGTACTGCAACACCAAAGATCTCTTCAGCAGGCACAAGAGGCTTATCCTGTTTTTAACCTCATCGAAAGGGCTTCGAAATCTACCGGGCTGACTCGACCAACTCTAATTTCGATATTTAAAGCGATCAGACCCTCTAAACAAGAAAAGATCTTTGAGAATCCAGAAGGTTTTTCGTCCGTCTTCATCAAGGAGATCAGAGAACAACTGGCTAACCATATTTCAGAAAAGATCGAATACACGTTAACGAACCGTATCGAGCAATTCGATCTGAATGCTCTCTTCCCCTCTGAAAAAGATTTCCCGCAAAGAGAATTGATACCTGGATCAAGCAATAGCCTGTATGACCAGATACAAACAGATTCCGATGTCGAACGGAATTTTATCCAACAACGAGTTCAGGTAGACGACAATGACGGGAATATAGTTTGCTATTTTAAATTCCCCGCGACATTCAAAATTCGCATTCCCAAACTAATCGGCAATTACAATCCCGATTGGGGTATCATCAGATATGGCAATGATGGTAAAACCCAGGTTCAACTGGTCCGTGAAACCAAAGGCAGCATGAATGCAAATCTTTTGCAATTTCCCAACGAGAAAAGGAAGATCGATTGCGCAACGAAACACTTCAAAGCCATAGAAATAAAGTATAGGCAAGTCAACGATAAGATACCTAACTACTGGCTCGACGAGTGATCGATATAGGTTAAAACTCCCCCTGCTTAACCCGATGCCCGGGAAAGTCACCTCACGTCAGGCAAAATCACCTCACATCAGGGAAAGTCACCTGCCGCAGCACCGTACTACCCATGGGCCGCAACGGAACCCGGCTTTCTTTTTTCTCCGCCGTGTCAACAAGCATCACTTCGAACCGGATGCCCCCGAATTGCCCGATCGCCCCCTCGCCAATACGCCCGATCGCCCCGTCGCCAATACGCCCGATCGCCCCCTCGCCAAAACGCTCGATCGCCCCGTCGCCGGATTGCCCCACCGGCCCGCCTTTATAACCATAGACCACCAGGCTGTCCGGCTGGTATTGATAATCATAGAACCCGGGCAGCGGGTAATGTTTTGTCGCATGGCCCGTCGCAGCAATAGCGTGCGCAAGCACCAGTGGACCGTAGGTGAACCAGGCCGCATGATGAAGGTCCCTGTGAACCGCTACGGAGGGGTAGAGGCGGAAGTGTACCGTTTCACCCGGCTGCCAGGTTCGCGTAATGAGGAAATAGCCGTCTTTCTCCGTATATGCATCGCTGATAGTTGCCCGTGTCGCCCATGAAGGTTTGCGGATGGCCAGCGTAAAGCGGACGGGGCGGCTCGCGTTCACCTCGAAATCGAAAGAGAAGTCATAGGGATAGCCGGTCTTTTCCCTGATGGTCAGGGCCGTCCCCTTCCATGTGGTGGTCACCCTGCAAGGACCCAGCAGCGTCGCTACCAGCCCGGAAGGGCAAAGCATCCACATCCGATCGGTGAAATACGGCGCGATCCGCCCCGCATTCGGAACGCAACAAACAGCAACATCCTGATGAACGGGTGAATACTTATACCTCGTCTGCCTCGGATTACCACTATCCCCGTTGAGCCCTCCCGTCATATAATAGGAGTTGTCCGTTTTTAGATAGGCGATGCAGGAAGCACCGGGATCACGGGCGCCCTGGGCAGCGTTGAAGAACAGCTGTTCAACCTTGTCGCCAAAGCCGGCCGAGCCGGTCTTACCCAGCAGATCGGCATAACCGTCCATCAGTTCGTGCAGCGAACAATATTCATAGCCGGTTGTCGTCGCATCACCAGGTCTTCCGCCGATCCATTCATCGCCTGCGGGCGCCCCCGAAGGCGTTATCTCTCCTTCTATTTTGCGCAGGTAGTCATCGAGCGCTGTCTGCAGCGCAGGGTTGCCCGAAGCGTAAGCAGCCGCAGCCACCGCCCGGAGGTGCTCGTAGGTGTGTACGCCGTGGCCGCGCAACCGGTAAGCCGGGTCTATTATCTTATCATATTGCGCGTCCTCATACAGACTGGCCGCAGAAAAATCTTTGTACAGAAACAACGCATAGTCCAGGTAAACCTGCCGGCCCGTGAGGCGGAACAGCGACTCCAGGATGTCGGTGAACATCAGCCCATGTGACAACCCGCCTACGTAGGGAGTCTTTGAATAGAAGGGATGCGAGGTGCCGGCGGGATAATGCCGCATGACATCGTCCACCGCCCTTTCGACGGCCGTCAGGACGCTGCTATCGTGGCTATAGTCATACCAGGCCAGCAGGCCTCTGAACAACGTCGTCTTCGACCATAGCTCACCGTTCTCCCCGTCAAATCGATAGCGCAGGTCACGGTCATAGATCCCGAGGTAACCGTCAGCATCCTGGGTGGCGAGCATGCGACGGACATAAGCCCGGGCACGCGCCAGCATCGTCGCGTCACCGGTGAGGATAGCCGATCGGATGAAGCCGTCGCGCCAGTTGCCCTGGGTCTCGCTATTCCACCAGAGGTACTGTATCTCGGCGGCGGAGTCGCCTCCGGCCAATGCGCCGACGTCTTTCTTTTTGATGTCTTTAGTGAGTCTATCTCTGCCGTAGATATCGTCCCTGATGATGAGGTTGGGAGCCAGACTGTCGAGATGGCCGGTGAACCCCCTGAGGTTACTGCGCATCTGCGCCTCCAGCCAGCCTTCTGGCCGGATCGCGCCAAAGGGCAGGGGCTCGAAGACTTCAGGCCGGCGGGCGACTGGCGTGAAGGGCGAATCACCACAAGGCGCCGCCGCCGCCATCACCAGAATTAAAAATATCAACCACTTCATTCCTTCTCAAATAATATGGGGTTTCTTGCGGTTTGGATCACTTCGCCTACTTTGGCGCCCGGGCACCAGGTGTTCCAGTCATTCACCTGGTTGGGGTTTTCCGGCGCCTTCAGCACCATGTCCTTGTCCATATAGATCATGGTCATCACCTTTCGCATCTGGTCGGTATGGTTGGCGCCTGCGCGGTGATACAACCAGCCGTTGTGGTAGCTCACATCGCCCAGGCTGAAGGGCTCGACGACATGCGTATAGCCCTCATCGCGCAGCGCCCGGTGGAGCACCTCCTGGCTTTCATCGCCGATCTTGAGATCTCTCCCTGTAGAAAGATGGTTACTCCCCGCGCTGAATTCAAGCGGTCCCATGGGCAAAGGAGTCTCCTGCAAGGGTATCCACACCGTCACCGTACGGTCTGTGGCGAGGGGCCAGTAATATTGATCTGCATGCCAGGGCGTTTGGCCACCGCCGGGTTCCTTGTACAGGGCCTGGTCGTGGTAGAGCCGTACACCACTGACTTCCAGCAGCTCGGCCGCGATCCTGGCAAGGCTTTCGCTGAACACGATCTCGCGCGCCGGGAGGGAATAGACCCAGATATTCATTATCTGCAGGAATGCTTTCCCATACGTGTCGCGTTGATCCATCGGCAGGTGTTGGGTGTTGAGTCGGTGTACTTCCCTGGTGATCGTCTCATCCATATACCGGATGGTGTCGGGGGACAAAACGTGTCGCAGCTTGATATAACCGTTCTCCCGGAAGAAGGCGATTTGAGCCGCCGTCAGCGGATAGGGCTGTGCCAATTCATTTTTGATCGTGGTTGTCATTTATCGGGGTTATCAGCGATTATCGGGGTCATCAGCGATGTAAACCTACCGAACGCGAAGTCCACATTTCCGCACTAAACAACCATAAACCAACACTATATTGACAAAAATTCCGTACTTTCCTTTCCAATACACAGATTTTGTGCAATGAAGGCAGTTTTTGAGGATATCGTTAGCAAGCGGGGAGCCGATTCGTATCTGGCCTATCGGTATGACACCGCTTTTTTCCCTTTCCTCTGGCACTATCACCCCGAGTATGAACTTACGCTGATCCTGCAGGGTTCGGGCGAGCGGATGGTGGGGGACAGCCACGAATATTTTGCCCCGGGCGACCTTGTGCTCATCGGTCCAGACTTGCCGCACACCTGGGTGAGCGAGTCGTCATCTGCTGCGGTGGTGATACAATTCTCCGAAGCCTTCATCGCCCCGCTGGTGCAATACCCCGAGTGCGAACGGATCAGGCAGCTGCTGGCGCAGTCATCGCAGGGGTTGTTCTTTCCAACGCAGGGTTTGGGTATGGGCAGCTTGCTGAATGCCATCGAACGCCTGCCCATGTCCACCGCAGTGGGTCGCATCACGAGTCTGCTGGACGTGCTGCAGACGCTGGCGGCTGCCTCTCCGCAGCCCTTGACCTCTCCCTATTTTCAACCCGCCGTGAGCAAAAAGACCGAAGGCCGCATCGCCAAGGTCTTCCAATATATCCACCGGCACAGCGCCGAGCCGATAGCATTGAAGGAGATGGCAGCGCTGATCAATTTGTCGGAGAGTGCCTTCTGCAAATTCTTCAAACGGACAACGGGAAAGACATTCTCCGACTATCTGGCTGATATCCGCATCGGCCATGCCTGCCATTTGCTTAGCGAATCCGATGATACCATTTCGACCATTGCCTGGCGCTGCGGATTCGACAGCCTCACCTATTTCAACCGCATCTTCCTGCGAAAAAAGGGTGTGCGGCCCCGGGAGTTCAGGAAGGGCATCGGCGGCTAACCTTGCTCGCGGGCTAACCACGTAACATGCACGATCCGGCCAAACGGCACGCACGATCGCACCAAACCGCACGATCGCACCGAATAACATGCACGATCGCACCAAAAAAATGCACGATCCAAACAAGCCCGCCGAACCAGCCCCCATAACTTTAGTCCGCTAAAACACAGCCATTATGAAATTACAAACGATTGTTTGCCTCCTGGCCATCTCCGGCCTGGGCGCATGTATGAAGACCACCCCAGTCCAATCCACCACCACTTCCAGCACTCCCGCGTCCTCAAAAGTCACCACGGCCACCACGACCACAACAACCGCCGCGGCTTCGTCCTCCTTCGCTTATGGATCGGATGTCAGTTGGCTCACCCAGATGGAATCCTCGGGTTATAAGTTCTACAACAACAGTGGCGTACAGCAAGACCTCTTTACTATCCTGGCCGGCAAAGGCATCAACGCCATCCGGCTGCGGCTATGGGTCAACCCTTCCGGCGGATGGTGCAACCTCAATGATGTCGTGGCAAAGGCGAAGCGGGCAAAGGCTGCCGGGATGAACATCATGATCGATTTCCACTACAGTGACACCTGGGCGGACCCCGGCCACCAGACCGTTCCCGCCGCCTGGAGCAGCCTCAGCTTCACCAGTCTCATGAACACCGTCTACAACTATACCCAAAGCTGTCTGCAAACCTTAAGCTCCAATGGCATAACCCCCACCTGGGTGCAGGTAGGCAATGAGACCAACAACGGCATGCTCTGGCCGGACGGGCAGGCGTCTACCAACATGAAGCAATATGCGTGGCTAATCAACTGCGGCTACAATGCAACCAAGGCGGTCTTCCCCTCGTGCAAGGTTGTCGTGCACCTGGCCAATGGCTATGACAACACTACCTTCCGCTGGCTCTTCGACGGCATCAAGGCCAACAGCGGCAACTGGGATGTCGTTGGGATGAGCATGTACCCCACCGCTGCTAACTGGTCGACCCTCAACAGCGAATGCCTCGCCAATATGCAGGACATGGTATCGCGTTATGGCAAGCAAGTCATCATCTGCGAAGCGGGCATGCCCGTCAACGACCCCACCGACTGCGAAAACTTTTTGAAGGACCTCATTGCCAAAACCAAATCCGTCTCCGGCGGCCTCGGCGTCTTCTATTGGGAACCGGAATGCTACAACAACTGGCAGGGCTATGGCTCCGGCGCCTTCGGCAGCAACGGCGAGCCCACGGCGGCTATGAATGCCTTTTGAGTAGGCCAGTACGCGGCTATAAATACGTTTTAGTCGGGCGTCCCCCGCCACCGCAAACCAAAGCAAGGCGGCGGGGCGCGCTCTTTGCTCTAGTCCTCGCCTCGCTACCGCAAGCGCTCCGGGCTGCCGCTGCGATCGCTGACGCGGGCCTGACTGGTGATGACCCGCGCTTTCAGGTCGCTCAGTATCGAATACAATCCGAAATACGTGCGATTGACATACAGCGAATGCCTCGAGCCCCTGGCTACTTTGGACTCCCGCACTTCCTTCAGGTTGGAAATATAATCCATATAGTCATAGATGGCTGAAAAGTAAGATTCATCTCCAAAGTCGAATGTTTCGACGGTGAAAGGAAGCGTCAGCATATCGATCATTTTCTGGAATAGCCCGGAAAAGAATACTATTTCTTTTTCCGCGTCGGTAGGATGGATCATTTCCAGGTTGGTATAGATCTCCCTGCGTCGGGTTTCATCCTTGAGCACCTCCTTATTCGTCAACAGGAAGTAGTTGACATAAAAGTCTTCCGGTATCTCTTTGATACAACCAAAATCGAACACGCCTACCGTACCGTCGTCCCGCATAAGAAAGTTGCCGGGATGCGGGTCGGCGTGAACTTTTCGCAGGACATGCACCTGGAATTGATAGAAGTCCCACAGGGCCTGGCCGATGCTGTCGCGCACCTGCTGGGAGGGGTTGCGTTGCAGGAATTCTTTGAGATGGAAACCCTTTAGCCAGTCCATGGTGATGATCCGGTCGCTGGACAGCTCGGGATAGTACACCGGGAACACGAGATTCGGAATATGCGCGCACTGGGCGGAAACTTCCATCGATCGCCGCAGTTCAAGCTTATAATCGGTCTCTTCCAGCAGCTTGCCTTCTATTTCGTCGAAGTACTTATCCAGGTCCACCTCGTTCATCCCGACGATGCGGATGGCAAAGGGCTTTACGATCCGGAGGTCCGACCGGACGCTGTTCGCCACCCCGGGGTACTGGATCTTTACGGCCAGCTCTTTGCCCCATTTTACGGCCTTGTGCACCTGGCCGATGGATGCGGCATTGGATGCCTGCATCTCGAAGGTATCATATAGTTGAGCGGGAGGTTTTCCCAGCGTCTTAAGAAAGGTATTCACCACGAGGGGACCGCTAAGCGGCGGGGCGCTGTATTGGGACATTGCAAACCTATCGGTATAGGCCTTGGGAAGCATGCCTTTGTCCATGCTGAGCATCTGCGCTACTTTCAGCGCGCTTCCTTTCAGGTTGCTCAGCGTGTCATAGATATCCTCTGCATTGTTGGCATGGAGTTCTTCCTTGCTGGTGGACGGATCGATCAGCTTTTTTGTGTAATGTTTGAGGTAATTGGTGCCGACTTTTAATCCTGTTGCGACAAACCTGCTGGCCCGCTCTACTTTCCCGGTGGGGATATTGCTCTGTTCTTTCATCAGTTGTACGATTTCAGCTGTGCTATTTTCCCTGCTCTGTTTCGGTTGCCCTATTTCGGCCGCCCTGCCTGCGCTGTTTCGGCTGCCCCTGCCCCATTTCCACTGCACCTTACGTAGCCCCCTTTCCGCCGTACTATTTCCGCGCGAACGCGGCTATTTCCCTGTGAAGACGAATTTGCCGAAGTCCAGGATACTGTCCAGCGTATTACTGCTGATCAGCTGGAAGCTCAGGTTGACGGCTTTTTCTATTGCGGCGTCGGTCATCTCGAAGCGTTCGCTATCGTCATTGATCCAGTAGCGAAGCACAAACAGGGCCTGCGCCCAGAAGCCATGCACATACTGGTCGGAGATAAATTTGCGTTCCTTCACCTCGCCGGTCTGGTACCCCTCTTTGATCAATTGGCGGATATAGTCATAGAAGGCGATGCGGAAGGCCTCCAGCTTATCGAGATGCAGCGGCGGGGTCAGGCATCTCTCCTTTTGCAAAAGGATGTAGCTCCTGTTCTCCCGCAGTTGCTGTACCCAAAGGAAGTAAAACGCGAGCAGCTTCTCCCGGACGGAGTAACCAGCGTAGGTCTCATCGCCCTTCAGCTTTTCCACGGTCTCCTCGAAAAATGCGCGCCAGATATCCTTTTCGAGTGCATCGAACGAGGAATAGTGCTCATAAAAGGCTGATTCTGTGGTGCCCAGTTGCTGGGCAAAGCTGAAGATGGAGACGGGGCGCCTGCCGTGCTCCAGCCAGTATTTGCTGTATGCGTCGCGAATTTCTTTCTTTTCCATGATGGAGGGATTGGCGTGTGAAAGGATAACACCCGGACAGGCAAAGAGTTCGTATCCAACAAAACAAAACCTTCCCGTCAAGAGAAGGTCTTGCTCAACTCAAACGATCACGCCCAAGTAGGACCAGTTTATGCAACTTGGCGCCCTGCTGCCCCGGAGCGAAATCCAATTGGAGGTGGGAAAAATCCCGAAATTTGCGAGTGATGAATGCTGACAACTTTAGGATCAATGGGTATACGATCTTGCCGGATATATTTACCTCCGCTGAGATCCAGGCCATAGCAAACTGCATTGAAACGACAGACTCTTCCGGCCCCGCGTTCCGGCGGACAAATGACCTCTTCGCTATCCGGCATTTTCTCCGGGTCATCCCCGCAGTGCAACCGCTCATCTTCACATCAGCGCTGAATTCCCTCCTCGCGCAAACCATCGGACCGGATCATTGCTGCGTCAAATCCATTTATTTCGACAAGCCACCCGGTTCCAACTGGTTTGTAGCCTGGCACCAGGACCTGACCATTGCTGTGAATCGCAAGTTCTCCCTGCCGGGCTTCGGTCCCTGGACGGTCAAAGGCGATCAATATGCCGTCCAGCCGCCGGTGGGCATCCTCCAAAGCATCTATACCATCCGCATCCATCTCGACGACACCGACGAAAGCAATGGCGCGTTACGTGTGCTCCCTGGTACCCATCTCCGGGGCATCGAACGCTTTTCGCCCGAACTGCTCGATTCCCATCCCTGTGAGCCCTGTTGTGTGCCCCGTGGAGGAGTCATGGTCATGCGCCCCCTCCTTCAACACGCCTCCAGCCGATCAACCGCCGGCAAACGGCGGCGCGTCATCCATCTGGAATTCAGCAATGTCCAATTGCCACCCGGCTTATCTTGGTCAGAACAGCTATAGGTACCCGCCATATAAAACCTGAAGCCACCGACCTGTTCTTAAAGTGCATTGTCATAAACCGACCGTCTGCAAATGCTAAAACTGATAATTATTTGATAATTTAGGTAGTATAAACGAATCACAAAAGCGGGGAAAATGCCGGCAAAATGAATAAGCTCACTTTAGGATTTCTTTATGTCCTCCGCAATCAAGCGATGCCAGAGGTCGTTAAGATCGGGCGAACGGACTTGCTTCCTGAAGATCGGGGAAAAGCACTTTTTACTACGGGCGTTCTATATCCGTTCGAAGTTATTTTTAGAGCTGTAACGTCTCATCCAGAAGCCTTAGAAAAAGAGGTTCATCACCAACTAAGAGATCAACGCATCAGACGGAATCGGGAATTTTTTCAAATATCCGGTGAATTAGCAGCGGAAACGATTCTAAAAGCACGGCAAAAGATTGATGGAATTGTGAGTTGGGCTAAAGAATCACCACTATTCGCCGGTGAACACGATCGCATACTATTGTCGTTGCGCACCGATCAAGTCATCATGCTGCTCGCCTATCCAAACTTTACCAGTCCTAGCCTAGAAATCATCGATGTATGGCAAGCACACTCTGACAGCGACACCCTAACGCTATACTTTACAGACAAGTCCGAGTATACCAGAAGCTTTAGCGACAATGAGCCCTTTTCCATGGCAGACCCGGTTCCGTTTTTGAATCGGGAACATTCCTCCTATAATGAAACGATCATTGGCAATGAGCGTTTAGTTCCTGGTGACCGTTTACTCTGGATGGACGATTCTGAAAATGGAAATTTTTTTAGTGTGCTCATTGAAGTCGGTAGCCATTGCCAGGTTGTTGCCCGAACGGAGCAGCCCAAATTCTTGGACAATACCTTTCCTCTATTGCTGAACCATCTCACCCTTAAACAAGCATCCCCCTCGATGATTAAGGCGTTTCAAAACGTGTCAGCCCTCCCGAAACCTCGACATTGGGCTCCGCGTTACCCAGATCCGAACCTGGGGTGGTCCGAAGTTGCCAAAGCTAGAGGTCCGGCAGAGTACTGGCTGTCACAGCTTGCCAAAATAAAAAAAGAAAAGAGAAAGTGATAACACAGGCAAGACCAATTCGAAAACGGTGAAAAAAGCAGTATTTTGAGACCTGCTCCGCCATTATGGAAATGAACATCAACTTAGAGATGTCATAAACAAACTCTCCGACTAATTCCATTTGACAGAAGAAGAAAAGACAGAGCTTCTACCCAGCGGGAATCAACCTGTAATTGACAATAGAGTGGGCTGGGCAAGAACCTATTTGAAAAATGCTCAGTTGCTGGAAAACCCGCGTCGCGGAATTCTTAAAATAAGCGAAGCTGGTAAACAGTTGCTCGATACCCGTCCCCAGCGAATTGACATAAGATATTTAAATACATTACCAGGTTTCAAGGAATGGCGCGAATCCTCTTCGGCTAAAGAAGACGAAAGCGGTCCGGTTGTTGAAAAGACCGAGATCGAGACCGGAAAGACGCCTGAGGAACTTTTAGAATACTCATTTATATCGATCAAAGAGCAATTGGCCTCGGAGTTATTGGAAAAAGTTAAAAGCTGCCCTCCGGTCTTTTTCGAAATATTGGTTATCGATTTATTGATCCGAATGGGATATGGAGGTTCGAGAAAAGAGGCGGGCCAGGTTATTGGCAGGTCGGGCGACGGAGGCATCGATGGGTTGATCAAGGAGGATAAACTCGGCTTAGACACGATTTACGTTCAAACCAAAAGGTGGGGAAATCAAGTTACTATTCACCAGGTACGGGATTTTGCCGGTTCCCTTTTAGGAAGAAAGGCAAAAAAGGGGATACTCATTTCTACATCCAGCTATCCTGCAAGCGCTAAGGAATTTGTTACTTCGATTGAGCCCAAAATCGTCTTGATCGATGGAAAAGAACTGGCTGAACTCATGATCGAGTACAATATCGGTGTCGCGCCTAAAAAAACTTATGAAGTCAAAAGGCTTGATACTGATTACTTTGAAGAAGTCTGAATATACTTTTCATAATTTGAAATATTCTACAAAAATAAAAATATAATTTCTCTCATACTTTTGATTATTTTTAGCGTTGAAGTGTCCTACAATGCTAAAAATTTCACTTTCTGAAATTGCAGAGATCCGCTTTGGTCTGCATGCCTTGCCTGGCTCGTGGGGGCCGATATCTTATTTACAGGTTCGCCACTTCAGCGAAGATGGACTGCGCATTCCAGGCTCCGAAGAATATCTACCACTCACTACAAAAAATAAATCGCATGTTCTCCTTGACGGAGACGTCCTCTTCGTCGGCAAAGGCTCCAGATTGTTTTCTTGGTGCTATACTAAGTCAGAACAACCGGTTATCGCTTCTTCCATTTTCTTTGTACTCCGCCCTGATGTCAAAGTCGTTTACCCGGAATACCTGTCCACGATTTTAAACGCTCCGCAAAGCAAAACACTCTTTTTGCAGCTCGGCAGCGGAACAAATATTTTTTCGATCCGAAAGTCGGAGCTCGGCGCTTTTGAGATTCCCATTCCTCCCTTGGCGCAACAAAAGAGAATCGCCACCCTGGCAAGACTTCACCAACAAGAGACGGCACTGGCTCGTCAGCTTATAGCAGAAAAACAAAACATGTACACCTCAATCATTTCAAAACTCATAAAATAGTCATATGACAAAAAAACTCACGCAAAAGGAAATCAACAATATAGTGTGGAAAGCCTGTGACACGTTCCGGGGCACAATCGATGCAACCCAGTACAAGGATTACATACTTACGATGTTGTTCCTTAAATATGTTACTGATGTGTGGAAGGATAAACGAGCCGACTATGCCGAAAAATACAATGGTAATGAAGTGCGTATTGAACGGGCACTGCGCAACGAACGCTTCCAGGTGCCGTCTGAATGTACCTTTGACTATTTATACGAACAAAGGAATGAAAGCAATGTAGGCGAACAGATCAATATTGCCTTGGAAAAACTGGAAGATGCCAACCGCAGCAAACTGGAAAGGGTATTCCGCAATATCGACTTTAACAGCGAAGCGAACCTTGGCCAGACAAAAGATCGCAATCGTCGCCTGAAAAATCTCTTGGTCGACTTCTCTGAATTGGATCTTCAACCCTCGCACTTGGAAGGCAACGATGTCATTGGTGACGCGTATGAATTCCTCATCGCGCAATTTGCCAGCGACGCAGGAAAAAAGGCCGGAGAATTCTATACGCCAGGGGAAGTGTCTACTCTCTTGGCAAAGCTGGTAGATCCACAACCAGGTAACCGCATCGCCGACCCAGCGTGTGGTTCCGGCTCCTTGTTGATAAAGGTAGCCAGGGAGGTGGGAAATAATAATTTTTCCTTGTATGGTCAGGAAAACAATGGTAGTACATGGGCACTGGCCCGTATGAATATGTTCCTTCACGAGATGGACAATGCGGACATCGAATGGGGAGACACTTTGAACAATCCACGGCTGCTGGAAGGCGACGAACTTATGCGATTTCACATTGTAGTTGCCAATCCGCCCTTTTCATTGGATAAATGGGGAGCGGACTATGCACATGCCGACCAATACAACCGATTTCATCGAGGGATCCCACCGAAAAGCAAGGGCGACTATGCGTTTATCACACATATGATCGAAACCACATATGAAGATATTGGAAAAGCGGGAGTCATTGTTCCACATGGTGTTCTGTTCCGCGGTAGCAGCGAGGGGAAGATTCGGGAAGAGCTGATCAGGGAAAATCTTCTGGAAGCTGTGATTGGTTTGCCTGCCAACCTTTTCTTTGGTACAGGCATTCCAGCAGCAATTCTCCTATTCAACAAAGGGAAAGGCGACAATAAAGACGTGTTGTTTATTGACGCCAGCCGGGAATACCAGGAAGGCAAGAACCAAAACAGGTTAAGACCGGAAGATATCAAACACATTGTGGATACGTATAAGGCCTTCAACCTTGCAAAGCCACTCCATACGGAGACAGGCGCGGTGATAGAAGACAAATATGCTTATCGGGCAACGCTGAAGGAGATGGAAGAAAATGACTACAACCTCAATATTCCCCGGTACGTGGATACGTTTGAAGAAGAGACTCCGGTGGATATCAAAGCTACGCAGCAGGAGATTGCCCGATTAAAGCGGGAACTTGCCACAGTGGAGGCCGAAATGGAGAAGTATTTAAAGGAATTGGGCTTTTAAATGCAGGAAAATGGACAGTGAAATCCTAATATATCAAACCCCTGACGGACATACAAAAGTAGATGTCCATATGGCTGATGAAACGGTCTGGCTAAGCCAGAATCAAATGGCCGATTTGTTTCAGACGACAAAGCAAAATATTAGCCTGCACATTCGTAATATTTTCGAAGAGAATGAGTTAGACGATAATTCAACTGTCAAGGAATACTTGACAGTTCAAAATGAAGGGAATCGACAAGTCAAAAGAAAACTAACCCACTATAGTCTGGATGTCATCATCTCCGTCGGCTATCGGGTAAAAAGTCATGTAGGCACCCATTTCCGCATTTGGGCAACCCAGCGCATAAAGGAATACATAATCAAAGGGTTTGTGCTGGACGATGAGCGACTTAAGCAGGCCCGAAACAATTATTTCGATGAATTACTGGTCCGAATCCGGGATATCCGCAGCAGCGAAAGAGTATTTTATCGAAAAGTCTGCGACATATTTGCAACTAGCATAGACTACGATGCGTCGACTCCCATGGCAAGGGATTTCTTTGCCACCGTTCAGAACAAATTTCATTGGGCGATTCATGCACATACAGCCGCAGAGCTAGTCAAATTGCGGGCCGATTGTACAAAGCCGAACATGGGGCTTACCAATTGGCCAGGGGAGCGCATCAAGAAAGAAGATGTCATCGTCGCTAAAAATTATTTGGACCCTGCCGAGCTGGATCAATTAAACCGGATAATTAACCAGTACTTAGAATTTGCAGAATTGCAGGCAATGAACCGAAAACCCATGCATATGACCGAGTGGCAAACCAAACTCAATGGGTTTCTAACATTGAACGATAGGGAAATATTGATGCACAAAGGAACAGTAAGCCAGGACATGGCCGCGCAATACGCACTGAAACAATTTGATCTGTATCAAAGGCAATTAGAAAAGATCCGCGTGGATGAGCTGGATAAAGCGATAAAAAAACTTCCGACATCCAAAGATAAAAACACGACCAATGAGTAAAATAAATGAAAATAGGCCGGGATATAAATATACTTCCTTCGGATGGATACCTGAAGAATGGGATGTAAAACGCCTTGAGGACATTTCAGAGATTAATCCAAAGAGAAAAGTTCTATTAGCTGAAACAGAAGTGAGTTTTTTGGCAATGGCAGATGTATCGGAAGAAGGTAAAATTGTAAATCAATCAATACGGAACTATAAGTCTGTTGCCAATGGATTTACTTATTTTCAAGACAACGACATTCTCGTTGCAAAGATCACACCCTGTTTTGAAAATGGCAAAGGAGCAATAGCACGAAATCTAAAGAACGGCGCTGGCTTTGGCAGCACCGAATTTCATGTTATTCGATTGCGAAATAAAGCTATAATTGAGTTTATCTTTTATCATACTCGTTTGCATTCGTTTTTGGGTCGAGGAGAACAAAATATGGTTGGAAGTGCCGGGCAGAAAAGGATACCAAAGGATTACATTGAAACTTACAAAATCACCTTACCTCCTCTTCCTGAGCAAGACCGCATCGTTTCCATCCTCAGCACGTTGGACGAAGCTATTTTTAAAACCCAGCAACTTGTTGATCTACTGAAACGACGAAATAAATGGATGACTCAAAACCTACTTACAGGTAGAAAAAGATTGCCTGGATTTTCAAATAAGTGGAAAATAGAATCGCTCAAAAACGTGGCGCAAAATATTAACATAAGAAACTCGCAAGGGCTAGAGACTTCAAGCCTATATGGAGTGACCAAAAAATTTGGACTCATCCCTATGCGTGAACATGTTAAAGGGGAATCTTTTAAAAACTGCAAAATTGTAAGACAAAATTGGTTTGCTTATAACCCGATGAGAGTAAATATTGGATCCATAGCCTTATGGGAGAATATTGAAGAAATAATGGTAAGTGGAGATTACGTGGTCTTCGCCTGCAATGAAGATAAATTATTACCCCCCTATTTAAATCTGGTAAGGGAAACTAACCTGTGGGAAAACTTTATGCAAGCCGCGGGAAACGGCAGTGTTAGGATTAGAATTTACTTCAAAGAACTAGGTCAATTTAATTTTCCTTGCCCTGGCAGGGAGGAACAGAAAAAAATAATTGAATTTATTACGATGGGAAAGAAAGAGCTTGAACTGTACCAACAACACCTTTTCCTCCTCCAACAGCAAAAAAAAGGCCTCCTACAAAAACTTCTCACTGGCGAAATCCGGGTAAAAATATAAATCACAAAATCATGTCGCAAACCCCATCCTTCAAAGAAGAACATATCTCCCAGATCCCTGCTCTCCAACTGCTGATCAAGCTGGGGTACAAATATCTTACCCCTGCCGAAGCCCTGGAAGCCCGGGCAAACCGCCTCTCCAACGTCCTCCTGGAGTCGGTCCTGAAAGAGCAGCTCACCCGCATCAACAAAATCGAATACAAAGGCAAGGAATTCCCCTTCAGCGAGGCTAATATCAACACAGCTATCCTCACTTTGCGCGATCTCCCAATGCAAATCGGCTATCTGAACACCAATAATGCATTTTACGACCTGGTAACCCTCGGGAAAAGCATGGAACAAACTATAATGGGTGATAAAAAGAGCTTTTCTCTGAACTATATCGATTGGGAGCATCCGGAAAACAATGTTTTCCATGTCACAGAGGAATACGCAGTGACCAGAACGGAAAGAACAGACACCTACCGGCCCGATATTGTGCTTTTCATCAACGGTATCCCCGTCGTAGTCATTGAATGCAAGAGTCCCAAAAACCAGGGAACTCCTATCGACCAAGCCATTGAACAGCATATACGCAACCAGCAGGAGAATGGCATCCAATCTCTCTATCACTACTCGAACATCTTGATAAGCCTGGCCGTGAATGATGCCCAATATGGCACTACGGCTACCGAAAAGGAATTTTGGAGCGTCTGGAAAGAACAATTTCGGAACAAAAACGAAGAGTCGGCCTACACCCAAACGCTCAGGCAGATGAAAAATGCACCGTTGCCCGATACCGACCGGACTATTTTATTTAAAGATCGATTTAAACAGGTATTTCATTACTTCAACGATCTGGAGAAAGAAGAGCTGACCATTACCCGGCAAGACAAACTGTTGTATGACCTTTGCCGGAAAGAAAGGCTTCTCCAACTGATGCATTACTTCATTCTCTTTGACGATGGTGCAAAGAAGATAGCCCGCTACCAGCAATATTTCGCCGTAAAATGGACGATGGAGCGAATTACTAAAATCCAGCCGGATGGCCGGCGATTAGGTGGCGTTATCTGGCATACCCAGGGTAGCGGTAAATCCCTGACAATGGTAATGTTGGCCCAGCTGATCACCCTGGAACCTCGAATAAAAAGCCCCCGGATCGTACTCGTCACCGATCGCATAGACCTAGACGACCAGATTACGACCACCTTCAAGAAATGCAAAAGAGAAGTCCAAAACGCGACAACGGGAGAAAAGCTGGCCGAACTACTGCAGAGCAACAGTGATGATATCATTACAACTATCATTAATAAATTTCAATCCGCCGTCACAAAACACAAAGGCGTATTCGAAAGCAACAACATCTTTGTCCTTGTAGACGAAAGCCATCGAACCCAATACGGCACCTTCAACGTAAAAATGCAGCAGGCATTCCCTCAGGCCTGCTATATCGCATTCACCGGGACGCCCCTCTTGAAAAAAGATAGGAATACCGCCGACAAATTTGGGGGCATCATACCCGGAACGGTGTATACCATCGCCGACGCGGTAGAAGATAAGGCAGTGGTGCCGCTTTTGTATGAAGGAAGGCACAACCTCATGGATGTGAACGACAAGCCGCTTGACACCTTCTTTAACCGAGTCTCAGAGCCGCTGCCGGAATATGGCAAAACTGCGTTAATAAGGAAATTCTCCAGCAGGAATAAGATCGTACAATCAGCCTCATTCATCGAAAATACCGCCTGGGATATCGTAAAGCATTTCACTGACACTATTCAGGGTACTGGGTTCAAAGGCCAACTGGCGGCACCCAGCAAACTATCCGCCGTTAGGTATAGGGAGATACTGAAAGAAATAAACCGGGTAAGTGTGGAGTTGCTTATCTCTCCACCAGACGACCGGGAAGGTGAGGAAGACGCATTTGAACAAAGCGATGACAAAGTAAAAGGCTTTTACAAGGCCATGATGGACAAATACGGAAGTCCGGAAAAATATGAAAAAGCACTCATCAGCAGCTTCAAGAAGCAGGAAGACCCCCAGATCATCATCGTAGTCGACAAACTTCTTACGGGATTTGACGCACCTCGCAATCAGGTTATGTACCTGACCAGAAATTTAAGAGAACATAGCCTGCTACAGGCAATCGCAAGAGTAAACCGGGTATATCCAGGAAAGGAATATGGCTATATCATTGATTATTACGGAAATCTTCAAAATCTCGATGAGGCACTACACACCTATGGTGGCCTGGAAGAATATAACCAGCAGGATCTGGCGGGGACACTAACCGACGTTACCACTGAGATTGAAAAATTGCCGCAAGCCCTTTCCGAGCTTTGGGACATCTTCAAGGACATCAACAATAAATATGATGAACCCGCTTACGAAGAGCTTCTTGCGGACGACGCAAAAAGGCATCGGTTTTATGACAAGCTATCGATCTATGCCAGGTTGTTGAAACTGGCTTTGTCCAGTCTGAATTTCAGTAATAATACATCCCCCCAAAGGATCGAAAAGCTAAAAAAGGACGCAGCCTTTTTCTTAGCCCTGCGAGTAGCCGTCAAACGCCGATATTTTGATGATATCGATTACAAAGAATACGAACCCCAGGTGCAAAAACTCATCGATAAACACATTACCGCAACCGGCGACGTTCTGAAAATTACCGAACTTGTAAATGTCTTCAACAAAGCGGAAAGACAGGCAGAATTGGAGAAAATTACGGGGAAAGCGGCCAAAGCCGACCACATCGCCAGCCGAACCATCAAGGCGATCCATATGCGGATGAATGAAGATCCGGTATATTTTAAGAAGCTATCGGAGATGATCCGCCAAACGATCGAAGAATACCACCAGCAAAGAATCAGTGAAGCGGAATACCTGGCCAGGGCCAAAGAATTCGAAGAGGGCTTTTTCAGCGATCGAAGGGATGGCGTCCCTCTAGCTGTCAAAGACAATCCAACCGCCATCGCATTCTATAATTTGGCCAATGAGGGGCTAAAAAATGAACTACAAGCAAAGACCAACCGGATGGACATCGCCGCGGCGATCGCCACAGGTATCGACGACATAGTAAGAGCAAATATCTTCGACAACGGAAAGCTCGTAATCGACTGGCAAAGAAATAGTGATATCAAAGGCAAGATGAAAAATGAAATAGACGATTTATTATTCGAGATAAAGAGCAAATTTACCCTGGAAATGAACCTTGAGCATGTCGATCAACTCATCGAAGAATGTATCCAGGTAGCCGAGACAAAATATAAAAATTAATGCAACACCAGTTGACCTTTGGCAACAGGCAGATCCATTTTGCATTGGAATACACCAAAAGAAAAACGATGGCCGTAAAAGTCCATCCAGATCGCCGTGTTGAAGTCTCTGCACCATTAAATGCCAATGAAGAAGAGGTGCGGGAAAACATCAGAAAACGGGCGCCATGGATCCTCAGGCAGATCGATCAATTCAATGAATATCTTCCCAAAACTCCACCACGGCGATTTATAAGCGGCGAAACTCACCTTTATTTAGGTCGGCAATACAGATTGAAGGTAATTTCAGATATCCATGACTCGATAAAGGCGTCTCGCGGTCAGCTATGGATGTATTCTCAAAACGTTGATCCACAGATTTTGAGAAAACGACTTTACGACTGGTATAGACAGAAAGCGTATGTCCTGTTCAATGAATTATTGAAAGAGATATTCCCAAAATTCAAACGTTATCAAATCGAACCTCCTGTATTGACGATCCGGCTGATGAGCAGACGATGGGGTAGCTGCACCACAAAAGGAAGAATAATATTGAATCTCGAACTTATTAAATCGCCAAAGGGTTGTATCCAATATGTAATCACACACGAATTATGCCATATCGTGTTTCCTCATCATGGAAAACATTTTCAGCAATTATTGTATAAGATGATTCCGGACTGGAGAAAATGGAAGGAAAGGCTGGAACACAATTCAATTTGAATTATCGAGCATAGTCGTTGACCTGAACCAAGCAGCTTACGGCTGCCAATGACGCCCGAGTAATAATCAGCCACCGCCTATGCCGGTGTGGCTGTCACCTGCCTGGACCAAACCTCAGCCCCGGTCGTTTTGGTGGATAAGTGCTTCAGCTTCCTTAAGCGCATCTTCGATCGAGGAACCCAGCTGTCTCAAGTACTTATCCGCAAAAGCGAGCTCCTTCTGGAGGAGCGCCTCATCCTTATGCGGCAACAATAATATGGCTAAGTCGCGCAGAAAATGTCTTGCTGTCGCCTCTTTCGACACCTCTGGAAGCAATAACAAGTGTATCAACACCAAATACTGAACCGTCAGATCTTTTAAATAAGTATCGGGACAACTCCGGTAACGCCTCGTAAAGACAACCACGGCCTCTACAAAATATTTTTCCGCCTCTTGGTATTTTTTGGCTTCGTCGGACAAAAGGCCGAGAGATTGCAAATTACCAGCCAGCCAGGACTCAAAAGCATCAGGACTTCTTTCGCTCAGCTTCCGGAAAATTATAAGCGCCTCCAAATAATAGGTTTCCGATTTTCCATATTGCTCCATTGCCTTGTACAAGGCACCGAGGTTGTATAACGCTGCTCCCAGATTCGACTCGTAAGCAGCAGGATTATCTTCGGTCAACTTCCTGTACACGGCTATTGCTTCCAGGTGGCAGGCTTCCGATTCTCCCCACCGTTGCATTATTTCATATAAAATTCCCACGTCAACGAGCGTAACCGCCAGACAAGGCTGGAAGGCTGCTGGGTTTATCTCACACCACCTTCGGTATATTCCAAGTGCTTCTTTGGCATTCGTCTCCGATTCCTCGTAGCGTTTCGTCTCAAGGTACAAATTAACTAAGGCGACAAGCGTACCCGCCAGGTCCCCCTCGAATATACCAGGCAACTCTTTACTCAGGAACCTACGTACCTCCAGCCCTGCCAGAAGATAGGTTTCAGCCTGCTCATAATTTTGTAAGTGCCTGTACAAATTGCCCAGGTTAATCAGGACATTTGCAAAATCCCGGGCGAACTTGACGCCAATTTCACCCACTCGAATATAGATCTCGAGTGACTCTTTAAAGCTGGCTTCGGATTGCGAATATCGATGGAGCTGCCTATACAAAACACCAAGATTATGAAAGCATCTCGCCAAATACGGCTCGAATTCCGTGGGATTAACTTTTACAAAATTCCTGTATATCGAAAGCGCCGCCTTTATACTTTCCTCCGATTCGTCGTATCGCTGCATTTCTCGGTACAAATTGCCAAGACTGTTCCTTACGTGGCCCTCGAGCAGTCCTCCCGCTTCATACGGGTATGAGAGCGCCCTTTCGTACAAGGCGATTGCCTCTTTATGTTGATACTGATCCTGCAAGAAACAAGCATATTGAAAACAATTATCGAAATACTCAAACATTTCCAGCGACCTTACAAACTCATAAGTAGCTTCTGTAAACCTGTTCGGATTCTCAAAATCCACCAGGATGGTCTTGGCATATATCAGGTCTTCCTCGGCAAAGGCCTGCTTCCTTTGCTGGATTTCCTCTTCTTTGGCAAGCAATTCTGTTCTCTCGACCCCCCTTTTCCCGGAGGCCAACAATTCCCGTACTCCCGCAAAGTGCCCGGCCTCGAAGCGCTGCCTCGCTTCTTTCAAACGAGCACTGGCTGCCTCCATATCTATCCGGGAAAAAATATCTGCCGTACTTTTGATATATTGCTCCAACCCCGCCAGCTCTATTTCCGCGCTTTCCAGCTCGGCCGCAGTTTCCTGCCAGGCAATTTTGGCCCTTATCTTCGCCTCAATGTTCGCTTCGCAAGGGTGGGAGGCTGCAATCTTCTCCCAGCGATCGAATTCCTGCCATTTCGCCCTTGCCATGCCCTTTAGTCCAACCGTTCGTTGAATCAAGGTCATTACCTCCGGACTTTCTCTCAAGATATTCTCCGGGAGGACCCCACAAACCGCCCTTGACAGATTTTGCATTCCCTCTTCGATACTACTCAACCTGTTCTCCATGAGCCCAGCCAGGCCTTCCTGTGTCCTTAATAGTTCTAACACCTCCTTTATGCCAATGGAAATAAACCGCGTATCCGTTCTGATATCTGCTAACAACGTCCGGTTAAAAGCTAGCCTTGCCTTTTTATTGGCCGGATCCGCGAGGACCTCCCCGAACCGCAGTGTCACCAGTTGGAACCAGTCCACGTGGCGACCGGCCCGCTCCCAACCCTCAAACAAAAAGCTCTTTACCTCCATCGGTATCGGCAGACTAAATCCATGCAACTCTAATCCATACTTTAACTCCTCGTAGAATTGTCGTTTGATCAGCGGTATCAGTTGCTCCTTTCCGCTGTCAGCCTTCGATGTAATGAATTCCTCCAATTGTGTGAATACCGCCTGCTCGTTAGGGATATAAGGCACGTAGGGCTTTTCACTCACCTGACTCTTATACCACCTACGATAGGCCTGCCTAAGCGCCCTGGCGGTACCTTGGTTATGAAGAAAATTGGGAAGGTTTTCCTTGAAGGCGACCTCTACCTGCACCCCTTCCATGAGCAAGTCAGTGGCAAATAGCTTGGCATCCCGCAGGCTCTGCGCTAGCGGATCCATCTCCGGCAAGCTCTCTTTCGTCCAGATCTTCCTCATCTGAACAAAGCCCTGCTTTAAAATAAGGTTGCTAAGAACTTTCACGGTATCCCCAGCCGCATCCGTAAGGATTGCCTTTCCTCCTTTACCGGTGGCCCGTCTGCCAGCCGTCCCGGCAAGAATCCCGATCAGCAATAGAGGCTCAGACATTAGTGAAAGACTAATTTTTGCCGTAAGTATAGTAGCATCAGGTCGAATAAAAAAGGGTATTTCCACCTATTTTTTGCAAGAACTTTGTGCCGCCAGCCACTCTCACCCAAAAAAAAAGCTCTATTGCATTCAACCTCGTCCAAATCAAAACTCGAGCCAGACCCCTTTGGATTCACCGCCACCCGGCCAGCTCTTTAATCGTTTGCCTAGTGGTTTTATCGGCGACCACTACTGCCCACCTCGGCGGGCTGATCAGCGGATTCGCCATCGGCCTGCTCTTATCGCGCAGCATCAAGGCGGAGACGATTCCGTCCTGAGGCCAACGCCACTTACACCCTCACCCGCCCCAATATCTCCGTCACCCTGCGCATACAACCTACCAGCTCCTCACACTCCTCCTCCCGCAACTGCACCAGCATCTGCCGCACAAAATCACTACTCATACGGTCGCAGACCTCGAACTCCTTTCTCCCCGCCGCCGTCAAACGAAGTTGATAGCTCCGGGCATCACTCGCCGAAACCTTCTTGGTCACCAGCTTCTCCTTCTCGAAGCGTATAATGATCTTACTCAGATAACTCTTATCGATGTGCAGCAACGGCACTATCTCACCCGCCGTAATACCCTCCTGCACGTGGATGGCATGCAACACCCGCGTTTCCGGCAGCGACAACCTGCCGTTCAGGAATTTCCGGTTCAATACCCCCACCAACGCCGTGTAAAACCGGTTAAAGGCCCGCATTTCGCTAACATAACTTTCCTTCATGCGCTAAAAATACAGAAAAAATTAGTGGAATATGTCTACTAATTTTGTATTTTCGTTCTCCGCCCGCCACCGCCGAGGCCAAAAACCAAGACCATGACCGACAGCCAAACTACCCAACACAACCACACCCTGGAATTCCGGGAAATGACCGCCGCGGACAGCAATGCCATCGTTCCGCTCGCCAACAAATTGCATCCCGGTATGGATGCAGAAAGGATACGTGCCTGCCTGGCAGAAATGTTCAACTTTCCCACCTACCATTGTTTTGGCCTCTGGCAGGATGGAAAACTGATAGCCATGTCCAATGGCTGGATTACCGTTCGCTTCTATTCGGGAAAACAGCTGGAGGTCGACAACGTCATCGTCGATCCCGACCTACGCTCCAAAGGCATAGGGAAATACTTTTTCGCCTGCATCCGGGACTGGGCCGTCCAACATCAATGCAAAACGATCGAACTGAACACCTTCGTTCAGAACAGCAAATCTCATAAATTCTATTACAACGAAGGCTATGCGATCTTGGGCTTCCACTTTCAGAAGTTGCTCTGATCCGCCATCCCTATTCACTCACCGTCCTAAACCCCACATGCTCCAACCCCGAATCCTCGCTACTCTTCATCCGCCGACTCACCCTATACCCCGTACAATAACTCTCATTACATAGGAAGCTCCCGCCCCGTATCACCCTCTTCTTAGAATACGGCTCATCCGGATCATAACTCGTCGCCGGCCCCTTCGGATTCACCGCCACGCCGGCCGCCAACTCTTTATAATACGAATCCTTGTAATAATCCGCGCACCACTCCCACACATTCCCCGCCATATCCACCAGCCCATATCCATTCGGCGCAAAGCTGCCCACCGGCGCGTAATAATAGTAGCCATCCGCAGACGTATTCTTATCCGGGAAATGTCCCTCCCAGAAATTCCCATGCGCCGTGCTGCCGTGCGCCACTCCACCCGACCCATGCGCCGCATGCCCGGAGCCGACCGCAACAGCCGCGCCGCCAGTAGCATCCGGCCGCTCATTCCCCCAGGGATAGATCGCGTCCTTCAGTCCGCCGCGCGCCGCAAACTCCCACTCCGCCTCCGTCGGCAATCGCTTGTGCGCCCAGGTACAATACGCTACCGCATCATACCAGGAAACATGCACCACGGGATAATTGTCTTTACCCACGATCGAGCTCCCCGGCCCATGCGGGTGCCGCCAGTTCGCGCCGGGCTTCCACTCCCACCACTGCGAATAATCGTTGAGGTCAACCGGATGATCCGGCGGCGAGAACACCAGCGAAGCCGGCACCAGCAAACTCGCATCGGGCTTCGGCGTTCCCGGCGGCAGCTGCTTCTTCAATTCGTTCCAATCGGGCTTCCGCTCCGCCGTCGTCACATACCCCGTAGCACGCACGAAAGCCGCAAACTGCGCATTTGTCACCTCTGTCCTATCCATCCAAAATCCTGACACCGTCACCGTATGCTTAGGATACTCATCCGGCGAAGCCTTGTCATTGTCAGCGCCCATGCGGAACGTCCCGCCCGGTATCCATACCATCCCCGGATGTGCCGCCCGCGCCGCAACATCGGGATACGCATTGCCCGCAACATCTCCACTGCCAGCACCCGGCTGCGAACCGGCAACCGCGCCACCATGCACGCCCGCAACCGAAGCAGCCCCACCCGAAGCCCCCGCAAACCGCGCCGGTATCCCCGACTCACAGCTCACCGCTTTCTTCTTCACCGTCGCCACAGCCGCCGCCGAATCTCCCGCCACAGCAGCCGTCCGCCGTCCCCCTCCCCCGCAAGCCACAAACACACCGGCAGCAAGTAACAAGCCCGCGGCAAGCGCACCCACGCCAGCCGCCACTGCCATCTTTTGTATATACAACAGTTTCATTTTGCAAATTTATGCCCCCAATCCATCTATGATATTCGCGCGCAATCCCTCATAATGCGACGTTTATTCTTGATATACAACCTGTAAGGCAAATTACTCGATCCGCCCATCCCAGCTCGACGTCTCCAAAAACCACAAGCCCAACACTTGTATATACAAAACTTCAATTTCCCAAATTCATACCACCGCCGCATCGCCAATATCAGCAAGGCCATCGGCAAGGCCCCCACCATTATGCCGTCCTAAGGTCGCCTCGTCACGCAAAGTCTCGCCGCCTCCGCGCGCGCCATTCACCGCCGTCGCCACCCCGATCTCTCTTCCCCGGCTCCCCGCTAACACCGCATCAACAAGCTGCCCCCCATTCAAAGGCGCATCCCCCACCACCGGTCCACCCCTTGCCAACTCACTCCCCACCTTCCGGCTCTTAAAGATAGGCCAAAGGAACTGCGCATACCACTCCTCCTGTTTATAATGCTTTATCCCATACCCTGAAGGAAACCGCCGCGTGATGATCCCCGTCCCAAAGATCACATCCCAAAGGAAAAACATATTCCCGAAATTTCCCTTGTAATGCCCCACGCCATCCCCATCCGTATATGTGCGCGAATCGGTCTTCCCGGTAAAACTAGCCCGATTCGCGCAAACCGCTAACGTCTGACCTTCGGTCGAGTCCCTTCCAGGGCCTCCTATGGCATGATGCGCATGATGCGTAGCCGGCGTCGAGATCAACCGCTCCAACACCCAGGCCACAGGATGCAACACACGCCACCGGTACAGCGGCTTATCCCATGCAATCGACGAATGCGCCGCCAGCGTGATCAGGCTCTTCACCCCCGTCACCAAAAGAGCCGCCTCACCCAACCCCAGATACGTCAGCGCCGCCGTCAAATAAATTTGCGAAAAGAAAACGGTGTAAATAATGTTCTGCCGCCCCGCCATCGACATCCCCATATACGGCGCCGAATGATGTGTCCGGTGAAACCGCCACAACCAGGGGATCTGGTGATGCAGGCGGTGATACCAATATTGCGTCAGATCGTCCGCCACCGCGATGATGAAGAATCCCCACCAAAACGGCACCCACGCAAACACCCCCTTCTGCCCCGGGAACAGCCATGGCAGCGCCCATAGCGTAAAGTACACCACCGCCGGCCGGATCAGCAGCCTGCTGCCTACGAAGGACACCGCATCCAGCGTCTTCTCATTGCCCGTCCAGCGCTTGTCATACAGGCCCAGGAAAAATTCCACCACCCCCACCGCCAGCGTCAACACCGGCAGCCCCCACGTTGTCAAATTCACCAACACCGGCCGCACTTGAATGGCGGCAAAAAATTCCCTGAAAAATAATTTTCCGCCGCCATTCCCATTATGTCGGCCCACTTCGGCCTGGGGCCTCGTGTGCAAACTGGACTCCGTCCAGTTTTGGCCTAACACCGACGGCACGCCCCGCGCCGCCCCCAACACCGGACGCGCCGGCCCATCCAACCACGGCCGCTGCCCCGTCAACCAAAAACTCCCCACCATCAACGCCACCGGCAACACATACAACCCCACGCTAATCAACCCGTCGCGCCAGATAGAGCGGCGCACCCCAATAGACATTTGCATATACAAAAGTTTAAAATCGTCAAAACACATGTCTCACCACCCACAACCCGCCAAAGTAGATCGCCAGGGGCACCGCAAACACCAGCACCCCAACGGCGACCTTCTTCACTAATAAAACAATATCCTGTATCATAACTATTGATTTTGACGCGTACCCGCCGCAGGCTTCACCCCCGGCCCCATTTGTCCCGCCGCCGAACCACCCGGCCGCACACCTCCCGAAACCGAACCACTCGCAGCCCCAGAGCCCGCAGCCGCATCCTTCGGGCCCGTACCCCCAGAGCCCGCAGCCGCATCCCCCGATCCCACAGCCAACCTGCTCTCTGCCGGTCCCCCCGCAAACGGCTTCACATTATTATGAAACCTCCGCTTCAACACATCCGCCCAATCGATCAACGGATAGATATGATACCGCACCGCATCCGCATCAAACTGCCGCTTCAATTCCGCAAGGCGATCCGGATACCGGGAAGCCAGATCGATCCGCTCATTAAAGTCCGAAGAAAGATCATACAGCTCCCATACATCCTTATCCCATCCATACTTCGTCGAATCCCCACCACCCGGCCGCGTCAAGTCGATAATATCCGGATGATGATACGTCTCCGCCTTCCACCCGTCTTTATAAACCGATCGCGCCCCAAATATGTAATAATACTGCTCCGTATGCCGCGACACCGCACGGGCATCTGTAAACGAATACGCCAGCGACACGCCCTGCAGAGAATCCTGCCGCACCCCGCGAACCACAGAAGGCGCAGGGATCCCAACCAGCTCCAGCGTCGTCGGCAGCAGATCGATCACATGCCCATACTGCGTCCGCACACTCCCATCATGCGGCAGCGCCTTCGGATAGAACACGATCAGCGGATTACGCGTCCCTCCCTCCGAATTAGCATCCTGCTTCCAATACTTGAACGGTGTATTCGCCGCCTGTGCCCACCCCAACGGATAATTCGTCTGGTGGCCCGAGGCCGTCCCCACCTCCCCCAGCGAATCCAGGTTAAAGCGCACCGCCTCTTCATCCGTCAGCGGCTTGCCGAACAAAGGCTTATTGATCACTCCATGAAACGACCCCTCCTTCGACGCCCCATTATCCCCGATGATCACGAATATCGCCGTATTGTCCAGTTGCCCTGACTCCTTCAAATAATTGACCAGCCGCCCCACCTCGAAATCCGTATACGTCAGATAACCCGCATACACCTCCATAAACCGCGCATACACCTTCCGCTCTTCAGCGCTCAGGCTGCTCCACGCAGGTACATTCGGATTCCGATCGGGCAACGCCGCCGAAGCCGGAATGATCCCCAGCCGCTTCTGCCGCGCAAAAACTTTCTCGCGAAACACATCCCAACCCTCGTCAAAGGCGCCCTTATACTGATCGCTCCAGTACTTATCCACCTGGTGCGGCGCATGCGTAGCCCCCGGCGAAAAGTACAGGAAGAACGGCCTGTCCGGCGCAAACTTCTTCTGCCGCGCGATATAATGGATAGCCTTATCCGTTATCTGATCGCTCAAATGCCGCCCATCCGGCGCCACATGTGCATTGTCCTCGATCAGATCGGGCTCGTATTGATCGGTCTGCGAGCCCAAAAACCCGAACCAATGCTCGAACCCCTTGCCCGAAGGCCAACGATCGAACGGCCCCGCATCCGTCGCCTCCTCATCCGGCGTAAGTCCGTACTTGCCCACCCCGAACGTGTTGTAACCGTTGTCCCGCAGGATCTCCGCGATCGTCCCCGCCGACGAAGGGATCCGCCCGTCCCACCCCGGGAACCCGGCCGACAACGCGATATGCGAGAACCCACCCTCATGAACGGCGTGATGATTCCTCCCCGTCAACAGCGCACTCCGCGTCGGCGCACAGATCCCCGCCGTATGGAAGTTGGTATAACGGAGCCCATTATTCGCCAGGCTGTCGAACGCCGGCGTCCGGATCACGCCCCCAAACGCACTCGGCGCCCCAAAGCCCACGTCATCGAGGATGATCCAGATGACATTCGGCGCACCCGCGGGAGGCCGCACCGGCGCAGGCCACCACTCCTTCGAATCAGCCAGCGTCTTACCCACCACGCCGCCATACTCCCCCGTCTGTCCATACGCAGCCCCCGCCCAAATCGCAAGAGCCGCAACAAAAAATCGTTTCATATCATTTCATTTTTAATTTTAATAATCCGGGCGTTCCCCTCGGCACAGCCTCGGGTCGGGCTTTCCGTTACAAGTCCTCGCCCTCGCTTAACAGCTCGGGCTCCGGGCTTTTCGCTGCAATCCCTAACGCACCCCCACAAATTTCACCAACCCCCATTCTGCGTCAGCAGCGGATCAAGCTGAATCTCCGTCTGCGGAATCGGATACAACGTATCCGTCAAACTCGCCGCAGCATGCTGCGCAATCCTATGCTGCGCCGCAACATAATAATCCCCACCCCGCCGCACCAGATCGAACCACCGCTGCCCCTCCTGGACGAACTCCTTCCGCCGTTCGAGGAACACCGAATCCCGAAACGCCGCAACATCCAACCCCGGCGTCAGGCCCGCCACATTCGCCCGCGAACGCACCAGGTTAATCGCCGCATACGCATCCGCCGTAGGCCCACCCGCAAGCTCATTCAACGTCTCCGCATACAACAGCAAAATATCCGCGTACCGAACCACGGGAAAATTCACCCCGCTCACCGACTGATTATTCAGCGGCGAAATGGTATAATCCACAAACTTGTTGAAATACGGCGTATAGGGATTACTGAAAACCACCATCTGCCCCGTCGCAGCATTGTACTGCGTCGTATAAAACGTCACCGCCTTTCGCGTGTCGCCAGCAGCAAACAACTGCGACACGCTGCTGTCCGAAGGAATATCTATCGGATATGTTCCCGTGTTGAACGAAGTAAAGCTCAGGCTCAAATACTGTGTCGCGCCCGTCTCCCCGCCATTCGTCGCATACTCGACGGAGAAAATATGCTCCACCCCATTCTTCGTAGCCTTCGCAAAAACATCCCGGAAATTCGGCAGCAACGCATACCCATAACCGCCCGTCGCCCCCGCAAACGTCCCTGCCGGGAGCACTTTCAACAGCTCTGCACGAGCATCTGCCCAATCCCGCCGCGTCACATACACTTTTGCCAACAGCGCATGCGCCGCCCCACTACTAGCCCGCCCAACATCCGCAGCGCCATACGTCCCCGGCAAAGCCCCAACAGCCGCCGTCAGATCAGTCACGATCTGCGCATACACACTATCCCGCGAGCTCCGCGCCACCTGCATCGCCGTAATATCCACCCCCGACGGATTATGCAACACCAACGGCACCGGTCCAAACAACCGAACCAAATTGAAATACAACAACGCCCGAACGAACCTCGCCTCCCCCACCAATCGCGCCTGCAATCCCGCCGTCCCGAACACCGACGCAGGCATCGCCGAGATCGCATCGATCGCAATATTCGCCCGGTTGATCCCATAATAATGCTGCTGCCAATTCTTCAGTATCCGCCCATTCGCCGCCACATAAGTGATTGTACTCATCGCCCTAACGTCCGGATTGGTATTACTCGGTGAGAAATTCTGATTGTCGGAAGCATTATCGGTCATCAGGTTCAACTCCCGCCCATACATCGGGAAATCCCCCGTCGCATCGCTGTTCAACGTCGTATACACCGCATTCACCGCGGCCACCGCATCCGCCTGGGTCTTATAGAACTGCCCCGCCATGATCGTCCCACCCGGATCCTCCACCAGCTTATTACAAGCCACCATCGCCACAACCCCAACAAAAGCCAAATAATTTATCATCACTGTCTTCATCTCAGAAAATTTAAAAAGTTACATTCACCCCGCCCAGGAAAGTCCTCGTCGCCGGATAGATGCCATAATCGATCCCATGTTTGGTATTATCATTCTCAAAGAAATTCGCCTCCGGGTTATACCCATGATAGGAAGTCAGCGTCACCCAGTTCTGCGCCGACACATACACCCGCAACTGCGTCGCCTTGATCCCCGCAATCGTCTTCTTCGAAAAGCTATACCCCAAAGAAAGATTTTTCAGCCGCGCATACGACGCATCCTCGATAAACCGGTCGATCACTTGCGGAACAGGAGAATTCGTCGCCCGCGGCAACGTCCCACCCGGATCGGTCGCACTCCACCGGTTCACCAGCGCCGCCGAAGCATTCAAGGCAAGGGTTGGCTTCTCCAACTGCTGCTCCAACTGGTTGAAAAGCTTATTGCCATACGACCCCACCACTATCACCGACAGATCAAAACCCCGATACGCAAACGTATTCGTCACGCCAAACGTAAACGAGGGCTGGCTGTTCCCCAGGTTATGCTTATCCGCCGTCGTCACGCTCGAATGTCCCGCCAGCGCTACGTATCGCTGATCCCCCACCTGTTGCGGAACGCCGGTTAGCAACGGCACGCCCTTCGCCAGATCGTCCGCCGTCAGCAGTCCCCGCGTCGAATACCCCCAAAACGTCCCCACGGGAAGGCCTACCTCAACGATCACCGGCGACTGCTGCCCTATCGGCGCCTGCGGATAATAATAATTAACCCCCGGGCCCAGGTTCAAGATCTTATTCCTATTCGCGCCGAACGTCACCGAACTCTTCCACGTAAAATTTCGTCCCCGGACATTATCCGTATTCAGCGAAAACTCGATGCCCTTGTTCTCCACACTCCCCACATTCTCCAGTGCACTCTGATACCCGGAATATTGCGGCAGCGGAACGTACAACAACAAATCAGTCGTTTTTTTATAGTACACATCCGCAGTAAAGCTCACCCGCCCCTTCCAGATCCCGAGATCGACCCCCGCATCATACTGTGTCGTCGTCTCCCATTTCAAATCGGGATTGGCAATCTGCGTCGGCGCGATCCCCGTCACCAGGCCAGGCGAAGCGCCGAAGTAATAATTTGTCGGCGCCAGCGCCGCGAGCGAGCTATAGGCCGGTACTCCGGAGTTCCCCGTCTGGCCCACCGAGAGCCGCAATTTCAAATTACTCACAACGGGAGCCCAATCCTTGAACCAGTCCTCTGACGAAGCGTTCCAGCTCACCCCGATCGATGGAAAATATCCCCACTTATGATTTGCTCCCAGCACCGACGACCCATCCGCCCGGCCCGACAAGGTCACATTGTATTTATGACGATAGGAGTACGACACCCTTCCAAGCCAGGAATTGATCACACTATGATGCACACTCGAAGCCGGCAACAACGGCGTCGCGCCATAACTGAGATTATTGAAGGAAGTCAGATCGTTCGGAAACTTCTGCGCCGAAGCTATCGCCCCCTGGTCATCCTCCACCTGCGTCGTATACCCCGCCAGCACGTTGAAGAAATGCGCATTCCCGATCACCGGCGTCCAGGTCACCGTATTCTCGTTCAGCCACGTAGTAGCCGTCACCGTCCCCACGCTCGCATAGCCCTGCGCCGCATAGCCACCGGAAGTCGTCGC
This sequence comes from Puia dinghuensis, assembly GCF_014642875.1. Classification (GTDB taxonomy): domain Bacteria; phylum Bacteroidota; class Bacteroidia; order Chitinophagales; family Chitinophagaceae; genus Puia; species Puia dinghuensis. Next base: position 88,615 of record NZ_BMJC01000008.1, on the reverse strand, counting down.
CGGCGCATAATAATTCTGTTTCGTCCCTATCTGATCCACCCCGCCACTTACCTTCAGCGTCAGGTCAGGCAACAACTTATATTCCGCCGCCGCACTCGCCAGCAGCCGGTTGACATTGCTCTGATTGGTGGTGGTGAGGATATCCTGCAATGGATTCGTCGGCGTCGTCAGGTAGGGATTGTTAGTGTTGTAACTCCCGTCGGCATTCTTTATCGCCACCACCGGCACCGTCTCCAACAACGTCGCCCAGGCATTCGACTCCTGTATCGACCCATACGCCGCCCCAGCCAATGCATTCTCTGTCGAATGACTTCCAAACACATTCAGGTTTACCTTCAACGCCTCCCACACATTCCGTTCGTAGTTGAACCGGCCCGAATACCGCTTGAATCCCGTGTTGTACAAGATTCCGTCCTGGTCGAAATAGTTACCGGAAAGGAGATATTTGCTGCGATCGTCGCCACCCGACACCGACAACTCATGATTCTGTATCGGTGCAGCCCCTGCGCCGCCGATCCCGGTCCCGCCACCCCCTGCACCACCGATCCCAGTGCCCCCGCCGATCCCGCCACCCCCTGCACCACCGCCTCCGGCATTGTCGCCCCCGCCACCCCGGATACCCGCACGCTGCCAGTCCGACCCCTTGCCCAGCGCGGCCAATTGCGCATCGGTATACGTCTTCGCCACACCATCGCTAAGATTAATGTCATTCACCAGCGAACCCCACTGCGACGCATTCAGCAGCGAAAGCCTCTTTGCCGCCGACTGTGTCCCGTAATAACCCGAGTAGCTTACCTCATCCGAACCCTTCCTTCCCCGCCGCGTCGTAATGATCACCACCCCATTGGCCCCATGCGAGCCGTAAATAGCGGTAGCCGACGCGTCTTTCAGAATTTCTATCGACTCGATATCACTCGGATTGATGGTCGCCAGCGCACTCACCCCCGCCCCCGTCGTCGCGCCGGAATTCGTGAAGCTGTTATTGTTTTGAACAATAAATCCGTCGATCACATATAGCGGATCGTTACCAAACGATATCGAATTACCCCCCCGCACGCGGATCGCCGCCGTACTGCCGGGCTGCGAACTGTTCTGCGTCACTGCGACACCCGACACCGACCCCTGCAGCAGGTTGTCGAACGAAACAGCGGGCTGGCTGAGGGCGCTTTTGCTAACTCCGGCTACGGCCCCGGTGACGTCGCTGCGTCGCTGGACCCCATAGCCGACAACCACCACGTCGTTGAGTTGCGCATTGCCACCCGTCAGTCGCAGCTCCGCATGTTCGTATGTTGTGACTACAATCTCCCGGGTCTTATACCCTACATAACTTACGATGTAGGTCACCGGAATGCGTTGACCCGTGATAAACCGGAATTCCCCGTTATTGTCCGTCGCCACCTCATGTGTAGTTCCTTTAATATGGACAACCGCCCCCGGCAGCGGGTCGCCGGTCTTCTCATCGCTCACCCGTCCCACCAGCGCCACATTCTTCGTCGGCCCCGCAGGCCCTTGCAACCCGCTCGCCTCGCTCGAATCCGCCTTACCCGCCGGACCTTGCCCCGCCGCTTGCCCCCGTGCCATCCCCCCAACAGAAAGTAAAAACAATACCATGTACCAGACATAGCTTCTATGCCGTTGCTTCATGCAATAATTTTTTGTCAATAAATGAATGGAAAAACTGCCCGCGCCAAGATCTAACACCCGCAACAACACGCAATCTTCTTCAAGATCACCGTATACAATTCCTCATAACCCCGCCTGGCAGCGGAATACCTCGCAGTCGTCGGTTGCATAATGATAAGTTAATTCCCAACAAAGATTAGAAACATTTATTAGTCTACCAAATTAGTAGACAAATAAATTTTTAGAAGGTCGCCTCACCGTCCATCGAATAGACCTCTCGCCGTCCCTCGACCCGCACCATCAGGCCTACCGCCAATCATCGATAAAATAAACCCCCGGATTGTTATACCCCGCCTCATTCGGCTTCTCCATAATGATCATGTGCAGGTTGGTGCGATAGCCGCATTCGACCATCGCCTCATACGCTTCCTTGCGGCCCGTATTCGCCCCGCCGAGAACCTTCGTCAGCCCCTCCTGCACCGCCAGCTCTTCTACCGCCCCCAGCAGCAGCCGGAAGTCCGCCCCCGCATTGGCGCCCGGCCGCACTCCGCCGGCCTTGATATAACAGGTTCCACTACCCGCTTCCGATCCAGCGCCGCAGTGGCACACCGCCAAACCCGCCAGGGTGTCGCCATCCCATAGTAACACGGTATCGCCTAAGCGCTGATCTGCCACGGCCCGGATCTCGCGCTCCAGGTCCAGCCCTTCATAGATGCTGTCCGTCAACCCGCTGCAAAGCGATAACATCGCCTCGCGCTCCCCCGCCGGTACATCTGAGAACCGCGTCCACCCGCCACGCACCCCATTTCCTCCACCCCGCACTCCCGACCGCCCAAGCCCTTCACCCCGCGCCCCCGTTCCTCCACCCGCCATCGATCGGCCAGCCGCTTCACCCCGCGTACCATCCTCCGCCCCGGTCGCCGCCGAGGGTCCCGCAACTACCATTCCTCCCCGCGTCCCCGTTCCTCCACCCGCAGCATCCTCCGCCGGACCTACCTCCTTGCCCATAAGCCCGGTGAGAAACCGCGGCCAAAACCCGAATTTCCGATATAGCCCCATATGCTTCGAACTCTCCGCAAACGTCACCAGCCCCGCATGTCTGATCTTCCAGCGATCGAAGCATTCCATCACCGGCGCCAGCAGTAACGAGGCCACTCCCTTGTCCCATAGATCCGGATGAACCGTTAGCGGACCGAAAAAACCCACACTCCCCCAGCATGTCGCAAACACCGATCCCACAAGTTGTCCCTCTCGTTCAGCGGCAAACGCCGCGCTGGGATCCGCTCGCCACCGCGTATGCACGTAATTGGCGTCACCCATAAAAGTCATCGGGTCCGGCAATTTCAAAAAAGTGCCGAAGGCCAGCCGCATAATGCGATCCGCCTCCGCGAGATCCGCCTCGAGCAAAGGCCGGATGGTGATGGTAACCGCCGCTGCAGTCCGGGCAGCCGCAGTCTGAGCAGCCGTTGCAGTCGCATTCTGAGCAGCCGCTGCAGGTTGAGCAGCCGCTGTAGTCGCAGTCGGGGCAGCTGCTGCAGATAACTCAGCCGCCGCAGTTTGGGTAGAGGGTGCTTCCATATCGACAAGACCGGGGATTTTTCAGCCCGGTTCCACCTATAAATTAAGAAATTAATGCATGCGTCGCGTCCCCACCCCAAAAAACTGCCCGTCCGCTCTCCGCGCAACCCGCACCCCTTCCCGTTATACGAATAGTCTCTGCCTTCCGCCTTGCCCTATAATTTGGCAGAAATGCTAACAACAATAGCAAAATCGGCTAAATTTCTTACTTTTACAATATTATTTTAAATTTAGGACATGCAGTCAGGCGAAATCTATACGAAGAACCAGATCGACAAGCTAGGCAACGCCTTGATCTACCTCTGCGAAAAGATGCAGTCGGTGGGAGAACCGGTCTCAAAAACCCATCTGCTCAAATTAGTCTTCATCATCGAGGAGATCGCAGTGAAGAAGTATGGCATTCCTTTTTTCGACCTGCGTTTCGACGTATGGAAGCTTGGCCCGGTTTCCAAGGACCTCTTCGTCGAACTCTCCGAGGAGCCCGACCTGTTAGCTCCATATATTACACGACAGGTTGTCAACGGCAATGTATATATTCAGGCAAAAAAGGAATTTTCAGACGACGAATTCAATGATAAGGAAGTAGAACTCCTGGAAGAGATATCCAAACGATTCTTGTATTGCACAGCAAATGAATTGATCAATTTCACCCATCGCAGTGATTCCATATGGTATAGGACAGCACTTAAGAATGACGTTCTCCATCTGTTGGAAAAAGGGCAGATGACGACTACCAACATCGAAATTCCTCTTCACGAGATCATCGAAGATGATGAAGAGAAACTCGCGCTTTATAGGAATCATAAAGAGTTCATAGCATTTTCCAAGAGCTTAAAATCCTGATCGTGTACTCGCCCGGAAAACTTATCTATTTCGATCCTTTTCATTTTAAAGACGGCAGTCAACCAAAGCCAAAATATTTTTTAGTTCTCAAAGTTATCGGTGATAATGCCATCCTGGCCAGCCTTCCTTCGAGTGTGAACCACCTTCCCTCCACTCAGTCCCTGAACCATGGTTGCCTTGAAATTCCGGAGGCCTGCATCAATTGCTATATTTTTGAACCACACAGGCCAATCACCACATCGGGATGGGCTTTCCCTTTTCACACTATGCTGTATGGAAACTGGCTTAATGACTTCGAAGTAAGCGTCCTGGAAGCGAATTATCAGATCGAAGGTGTAGATTATGAGATCATCGGTGAGCTTACAAAGGAAGAATTGAAAAACGTTACCCACTGTTTCGCTAACTCGACCACTGTCAAAAGAAAATATCGCCGCATTTTATCACAATAGCCCTTATGCCCCCCACCCCGTCCCCAAAAAACCCTCGCATCCACCCCGCCCCAAAAAATGCCCGCCCCCTAAAAATATCCGCCCGCTCCACCCGCCCCTCAAAACCTGCCCCCGGCGACCCCTCATCCGGCGCAATTTTTGCATATACGCCATTAAAAGCACCACCATGTACAAGCTCACCCTTCTCCTTGCCCTGGCGACCTTCACCTTTTTGGCCGCCCCAAACACCACCACCGCCCAAAACACACCCAGAGTCTATATCATGATGAAAGGCGGTAAACTCTCCGAAATGGTCAATGGTAAAAAACAAGATGTAAAACAGGATATCATCCTCGTCAACGGCACCACCATCCATCCCGACGGCAGCATCGACGACCGTGACGGCCACAAGCGGCAACTCCAGGAAGGAGAATATATGACGATGGACGGCCGCATCCGCAAACTCAAAGACATGGGCGGCTCGGGCACCAAACCCGCCAGCGGACAATAAGCGGTGCCGGCAAACCCGCAGCCTCCGCCATCAGCAGCCCCGAGTCCGGCTCCCGCAGCCTCCAACACCCACCCTCACCCGCTGTAGCCTCAGGCACCCGACTCCGGGAAACCCGCCGTAGCCTCAAGCACCCGCGGCGGGCGAAACCGCACCCCTACTTCATCACCCGTTTCAATATTCCCACCGCCTCCACCATCTCCTTCTCATTCATCGAGGCGAAACCCAGCCGTACTGCATTCTCCCGCCGCAGCTGACCGTGCCAATAATCCTCCCCATTGCTCATACTAAGCCCCTGCCGCGACGCCGCCGCCGCAATCTCCCGCACCTCCATCCCATTGAACTTCGTCCAGATAGCAAACCCGCCACTAGGCACACAAAACTCCACCCGTCCCGCCAGCTCCGATCGCAACAACCCGCACAACCGGTCGCGCCGTTCGTGGTAGATCTTATTCGCCTTCTTCAAATGCCGGTCGATATCCCCGTTGCGCAACAGGTTGGCCATTGCCTCCTCCATCAGCAACTCCCCCTGCCGGTCGACCAATCGGCGCAACCGCGTCGCCTGCTCGATCAGGTTCACCGGCGCAATCAAAAACCCGATGCGGATCGCCGGCGCTATCGTCTTGGAAAAACTGCCGATATAGATCACATTGCCGCAGGTGTCGATGCTCGCCAGCGGCAGGATGGGGTTCGTGTCATATTGAAAATCGAAATCGTAGTCGTCTTCGAGGATTGCGAAGGAATATCGTTTTGCCAGCGCCAGCAACTGTTGTCTTCTATCAGCGCAGAGCGTCACGGCAGTAGGCATATGATGATGCGGTATCACATAGACCATCCTGATCTTCTTGCGGCGGCACAACTTCTCCACCGCATCGATGTCCAACCCGTCTGCGTCCACAGTCAACGGGCAAACCTCCGCACCCGCCGCCCGAAACACCTCGGAAGCCCCCACATAGCCCGGCTCGCTCACAACCACCACGTCACCCTTCTTCACCAGCAGCTGGCTCAACAAATACATCCCCATCTGCGCCCCCTTTGTGATGAGGATATTCGGCGGCGCCACCGTCAGTCCCCGCGTAACATTCAGGAATCGCGCCAGCTCGTTGCGCAGGTTCACCGAACCCTGTTCGGGACCGTAGCTTAGAAATCTCGCCGTAAAGCGGTAGTTCCCAAACCGGCGGTATTCCCGGATGAGCATGTCCACCGGCGCCAGCCGCGTATCGGGCAGACCTTCCGAAAAGTGAAGCCTTTCGGTCTTTGGTACGAAAAGGCGATCGTATTTGAATATCGTAGTCTCCACCGGAAAATCCGTTTTCGCAGGGTAGACCATTACCGGCCTTGCCGGCGCAACGATCAGGCTGCCCTTGATGCCCGTCCCGACCCCAACTCCATAGCCCGCATCCGGTCCCGCGCCGTCCTCTCCAACGCCGGTCCCCGCTCCGACACCGCCCCGCGAACCGGCACCGGCCCCCGACCCATCCGCACCAGGCCCTCCGCTTCTCGCTGCCCCCAGCCCCGCAGGCGCGTCCCCGGCGCCACGGGCCGATCCGCCGTCCGCCAACCGCTGCGGCCGCATCACCGGCAACTGCGTAGCGACAAACAGCCCCCGCCGCGGGAGCGATTCCGCCCAACCCTGGGCCTGCAATTCGTCAAAGGCCGCCACCACCGTTTTGCGATGGATATCGAAAGTCTCCGCCAACTTGCGGCTGCTGGGCAATGCGGCCCCCGGCTTCAGATGGCCCTGCCGTATAAGACTCACAATACCATTGGCTAACTGTTGATACACTGGTTCCGAACGGCTCTTATCTATCACCACGAGATTTTGAATAACGATCATATTGATATGTGCCCGGCCTTCACGGCCCTGGACTAGCTGGTTTATACTTTCTGGACTATAAATATACCTCAAACCCAGGGTAAATTTGCTACAATAATTGGCACGATCATCAAAATTGGAACGATTATGAAGAACACAACCTCCCGCCCCTCGGGCCTCCTCCTCATCCTCGCCTTCACGGCCGTCTACATCATCTGGGGCACCACCTATCTCGCCATGCGCTTTGGCCTGCTGGGGCTCAAACCCTTCGTCCTCTCGACCCTCCGCTATGGCCTGGCCACTGTTGGACTGTTCGCCCTGATCGCCATCAAGGGACTGGCCCTCCCCAGCGCCAAAAACGTCCGCATCTTCGCCATCAGCGGACTGCTCATGCTCGTTGGTGGAACGGGTCTCGTCGTCACGGGTGAGCAATACATCAACTCCGGCGCCACTGCCGTCATCATCGCCACCGAGCCTATCCTGTTTTTATTTGCCGATCGCACCAACCGCCGGGCCTACAACGCCACCACGCTATTGGGCATCGCCCTCGGCTTCGCGGGCATCTTTTTGTTCTCGCATTACACCGGCAGCAGCGACGCCCCGGGAAGCAGCGACGTCCTCAAAGGCTCCATTCTCGTCTTCATCAGCACCCTGTTCTGGGTCGCAGGCACCCTCTATGCACGCAAAGCCACCGTCGCACCCGCCGCATCCGCAACAACCGTCGAATCCGAAGCATCCGAACCAGGGCGTTCCCCTTCGGGTCGGGCTCTCCGCTTCAAGTCCTCGCCCTCCCTCGACCTTCGCCCTACGGGCTCGGTCACCCGCTCGGGCTCCGGGCTATCCGCTTCGATCCCTAACGCAGCCTCCCCCGAAGTGGCAGCAGCCCCCGCCGCGCAGGCCCCCGCCGAAGCAGCCCCCACCTCCCCCATCGTAGGCATGGCCATCCAGCACCTCGCCGCCGCGGCCGCCAGCCTCTTCATCGCCATCATGAGTGGCCAGTGGCAGACCTTCCATCCCGGCGCCGTACCCGGCGCCGCCTACATCGGCCTCGCCTATCTCGTCATCTTCGGCACCTTCATCGCCTTCACCGCCTTTATGTGGCTCATGAAAGTCCAGCCCCCCGCCATCGTCAGCACACATACCTATGTCAACCCCGTCGTCGCCGTCATCGCCGGCTGGCTCCTCGCCGGCGAAACCATCGGCATCCCCCAGCTGTTGGCGCTCGTCCTCGTACTGCTCGGCATCGTCCTGGTACAATCCCCGCGCAAGCTCAACGGCTTCCCCCGGCGCCTTTTCCTCCGCCGCCCGGCCAAAGCGCCCCGCTGCGAAGCCGGCGGCTAACATGTGCCATCACCCGCAAATACACCACTCTCAACGGCCCCTCCGTCGTCCGGCTCCGCAACGCGTCAACCGGCACCCACCTGAATGCGCAAAACGGCCACGTCGCCTGCGTCGCATACAACCAGGACAACCAGGACTGGTCGTACGGCTCCACTATGTACTGCATAAGGAATTCAGCCAACAATGCCTCACTCGTTTACCAGAATGGAAACGTCATGATCACCAGCAATACCAATACCCAGGACAATTCGGCTTATTGGCTTATCGAGCGGGGATAGGCCCCCGCCTGCTGGTGAAAGGCAAGGGCTTCTGCATAGTACTGCTCCGCAAAAGGCTCAGCAGGCGTGTTCTGGTTGATTCGCAGCACGGCGTCCCGGAAGCTGTCCTTACCCGGCCAATTGTCGCTGCCCGGCCATTTGCCTTCGGCTATAAAGTACTTGTGAAAATCTTTCAGGATGCCATCCTGGGTGTTGCACTGGACGCCCTCCCGCAGCAACAACGCCTTTGCTGTTTGCACGAAAGATGAATACGCATGATAGATGCCGTCAGCATACTCCCCGTCATCGAGCGCCATCCGGCTCCATTCCAGTCGTTCTTTCCCCTCCAACAGCAACGTTGCCACCAGATCAATTACCACGCCGGCGCATTCGCCCACGCCGATAGCGGTTTCAAACCTCTCCTGTTGCCCCCAATCGATATAATCTTTCGGTTGTAATGTTGCCAGATCGGCGATCGGTTTCAAAAGCTCGTAAAAGTATTTTTCTTCTCGCCGGGTATAGTAATCATTAAAGCGCTCCCCCTCCCCGCGGTTGGTGTTGTAGTCGGCCAGCAGGGCTCGAACTACGTCTGGCCCGCGTCTGCTGGGCACCTTGATCACCTTATCCGCGATCCGGCCTTTTCCATCGCCCAGGATGCCGCCGCCCAGCAGCACCTGCAGCGCCGGCACTACCTTACCCTGGTGCTTCAGCGAGCTTCCGTGGAAGCCGATCGTCGCCACGCCATGCTGCCCGCAGGAATTCATACAACCGCTGATCTTGATCCGGATGTCTTTGTTATATATCAGTTCGGGAAACTCCTCCGCTATCACCTGCTCCAACGCAGCGGCAATCCCGGTGCTGCTGGATATACCCAGGTTACAGGTATCCGTCCCCGGACACGCCGTTATATCAGCGATGCTGTCGAATCCCGGGTCGGAGAAACCCGCCGTTTCGAGCACGCTGAACACATATGGCAAGTCTTCAGCCAGGATATAGCGCAGCTGTAGGCCCTGGTTCGCCGTCACCCTTACATCGTTGGCTATCACGGGTCGCAGCGCTTCGATCAGTTGCCGCGAAACGCCCGAGCCAATATTGCCCAACGGCACCCGGATATAAGCCGCGAAATAACCCTTCTGTTTCTGTTCAAATACATTTGTCTGCTTCCATACGGCATACTTCTCAGGGTGGGCCAGATGATACTCCGGAATGGCCGCGCCCCGAACAGGCAGTGCAAGGACTTCGCCAACCGACGTGTCTACCTTCAACGATTTCGCTTTCAAGGCTGCCCGTTCCTCTTTTACGAGCCGCGTGAATTCCTCAAGCCCTATTTTCTGGATCAGGAATTTGATCCGTGCCTTGTGGCGGCTGCTACGTTCGCCATAACGGTCGAACACGCGCAATACGCTTTCTATATAGGGGATCAGTTCATCTTCCTCCAGGAAATCGAAGGCTACATGCGCCAGGAATGGCTGCGCCCCCAGTCCACCGCCGACCAATACCTTGAACCCCCGCACCTCAAGGCCATTTTCCAAGCGCACCTTTGGTATTACGCCCAGATCGTGCATAAACGACCAGGCGGTGTCTGCATCACTACTCGAAAAGGCGATCTTGAATTTCCGCCCCATGTCCTGGCAGATAGGGTTGCGGAGAAAATAGCGGAAGGCAGCATCTGCATAAGGGATAACATCGAATGGTTCGTCCGCATCGATACCCGCCAGGTCGGAGGCCGTTATATTCCGGACGGTATTGCCACAGGCCTCCCTGATCGTTATATCATCGAGATCAAGCCGGGCCCACATCTCGGGTGTCCTATCCAGACTGACAAAATGTATTTGAATATCCTGGCGTGTCGTTAAATGAAGATTGCCGGTGGAGTATTCGTCGGAAACGTCTGCGATACGCTTCCATTGTTCAAGCGTCATCTTTCCATACGGCAGCTTGATGCGCACCATCTGAACGCCCGGCTGCCGTTGCCCATAGATCCCCCGGGCCAGCCGCAGGCTCCGGAACTTTTCCTCCGGGATATTTCCTTCGCGATACAGGCGGATCTTTTTCTCTAATTCAATGATATCCCTTTCAACGACGGGGTTCTCCAATTCAGTTCGGAAGCTTTGCATGTTGTTTGGTTTTGGCTGGTAAATACCAACATCTTCATGTTTGTCTGACGCTCAAATATATACCAATTTAGTAGACTAACCAAACCTCAAAGCCCGCCCGCACAACCGCCGCATCCCGGGGCAGAACTTCGTCGACGCCGAACTTCGGCAAAGCTCCGGGCACTCGCTTAGACCTTCGTCGGAACTGCTTCGCCACGTTCCTCCTCGCTCGGGTGCTTCGCTTCGCTCGTACCTGTTCCAACCTTCGCTATCGCTCGGATACCCCACGAGAGCTGCGCTCGTATCCTTCGTCGGTTCCAACACTGTTGGACCCTTCCTCGGATACCTCGTTAGAGCTTCGGCCCGCAACACCGTTGCGGCCTCTCGCTCGCATCCTTCGCTTCACTCGGATGCCTTCGCTTCGCTCGGTTGTCCTTCGGGTCGGGCCAGCAACGGCGGTAGCCATGCAGTGCCCCTGCACCCCCGCAGCGGCCGGCGCGCTCACCCTGGCCGGAAAACCAGATCTCAGTTATAATCCTGCGAAGAAAGAAAAGAGTAGGGGTTGATGGAAAAGTAGCTCTCGGTGGCGGCTGGCGCTTCGCCCAGATCGAGTTGCAGGAAAGATTCGGTGGCTTTGATATCCCAAAGGTAAAGATGGTTGTTCCTCCCCGCCGGCACAGTTTGCCCAAAGATCTCCGGAAGCATCGATTGCAGCAAACCATTCCAACAGGCCTCTTCCAACTGCTCGATGCCCGAAGAACCGGAAGAACGGCCATCCCGGAGGGAATCATCATTTTCGCACAGGTCCCCGGACAAAAAGGTCGTGCCAATGATAAAGAGTACTTCCATTTGTGCAGATTGGGTTTTCATAACCGGAGATTTTGAGGTTTCAAACACTGTTTACGATACAAATATGGCCCCTTGTGCAGGCCATTTCCAAGTCCTCGTCGGCAAAATCCGGCAATGTTCTCGGTAAACACTATGAAAACCAGGGCCAACCCATTAGCCGTAAGTGGTTGTCTGTATCGAAGTATTTCCTTTAATTTGCAGGCACTCCTAAATGCCTGTTATGCTGCGTCCCGCTCTGGTGTTCATTAGCCTGCTTTTTGCCTCTTCCCTGCAGGCCCAGACAAAAATATTCAAAGAAGTGGGCGAAGACATCTCGACCGAGATGAAACCCATCACTCAGGACAATGCCCTCGTCGGCTACCTGGCATTCACGCAGCTGGAAAGGGCCAATGCGGACTCGTTCAACTACCGCGTGACCATCATGGATGAAAACCTCAACGACATCGGAAAGGTAGATTTTCGTCAGGAGATGCTCGATCTTCAGGCCGTATCTTTCGAGCAGAACGTATTATGCCTGGGGTATATCCAAAGCCCCTTGAAAGGCGTACAACCGGTGAAAACCTATAAAGATCTGAGAAAGGCGCGGGATGTCGCGGGTTCCAGCCATATCCTGTTACAATTCATCAATCTCAGCGGCCAGATCATCAACACCTCGTACAAGGAAGTCAATCTGAGCACAGAGACGTTCGCCACCAGGAGTTATTTTCCGACGATGAAATTAGTAAGCTACCTGAAATATGGGATGCAGATCAGGAACATCCCCAACAGCGGTTTCGCCTTCTTTTATGGCGACGAAGTGAAACAACAGCTGATGGTATTCGATTCCAGGGGTGTTCCGACCCATGAGCTGGACATCCCGATGGTGGCCGATCACTTCATCCTGCGCGCTACTGCCACGGAGATCTATCTCCTGGCAAAGCATAACGTGGGTGCACCGGAAGGCGGGTACAAGCTCTTCGTCTATTCCGCGAAGGATCTCTATGCCGAAAACAATTTCGACCTGAGGGATGCAAATGACAACTGGCTAAAGGTCCTCTCTTTTGACAATGACCCCGCCACCGGCGACGCCTTTATAGCCGGCTGTATCATCAATCCCAGAATGGAAAAGCAATTTCTCAACGCCTTTGATTACGCCAACGGACCCTATGTGGGCCTGTTCACGCTCGATCTGGGCAATCCGCACAAGGAAATGCATGCCAATTGCAGCTATTGGGACAATAATACTATTCCCGGGCTCTCCGCCGAAGGTCTTTTTCTCGACCAAAGCTTTTTCGTCAAATATGCCTCGGCATTCAGAGACTATAATGGCAACACCATTTTTGCCGGCACGGCCCTGAGACTCGAGGGAGTGGCCAAATTCAGACTGGCGGAGGGCGTCTTCGTGCGGCAGGAGGCATCCGGCAATATTGCTCTGGACAATACCATACCCTGCGACGAAACAAAAAGTTTCGGCGCCAACGGCATCCTCTATCAGCTTGACAAGAAAGACTATTACAAGGTGATCGATCGGGACACCAAAACCAACTACATGATCATCGACGATCAAGACAATATCTACATCTACAATGTCAACGGTAAAAAGGTCGTGCGCACCATCCCTCACAAGGACGGCAACGTGAAGATCAATGTCTACCCCGCCAAAGAAGGGCACATGATGGTCTCCGAATACAATCGGAAAGAAAAATTCACCCGTTTTTCCATCGAGGCCCTCTAAATATGTCAACTCTCTAAAAAAATATTGATATGATCAATATCTGGGTAAACGAAGGAAGGAGCGATGATAAGATAATAGCGATCATCGACGATACGATCTATAAATGCAATCCCCGATCAGAAGAGATCGATGATTTTGTCCGGGCGTTGAAAATGAAGGATATTCCTCAAAAAAATACATTTGGGCTGCCGTTCTCATACATAAAAGAAGTCAGGCATCAGGCTGGGAAAAAATATATTCAGCTGTTTTTTCGCGGCGACTCGGAGGAGCACCTGCGCATTGACAACGAGGAGAAATTGAATGAAATATTTGATTGTATAAAAGATGCTCTCCCTTATTCGGCATATAAGATCGATAAATATTCCCCACTGCGTGCCGGAAAAAAGCCGCTAATTGCTTTATTGGTGGTGATCGCCTTGTTCATCTGGACATTGTTTATTGCTGCCGATATGGAATCAGGGATAGAATATGATGTTCATGGCGGGCATTACAACTCCTTTGCGGGTCTCGTGCTGATGTTCGCTGCTTTAGGAATAAAGAAAGTCGTTCTCATTTATACCCCATTATTGGCGATTGCGATCCTGGCATTTATTCTAAAAGCCCGTAAACCTCCGGTTATCCGGCGACTTATGATCTCCCGCTTACAATAGCATCCGCCTCGCCTTGCAAAAAGGGAATAATGAACTTATTTTTATAACCCAGGGAGACGGATTTATTTTCAACAAGGGCAAGGGTTATAACTTCCTGGGCAGGATCCAGCACCAGAATCGACGGCGAACCCTGTAATCAGGTGTTGGCGATTAAGACCAATAGTGACGGCTCGCTTCGATCAATAGACTGGGAAAGCTGAAGTCATTCCTCTTCACCGCACCAACCCCCTTATCCTCTCCACATCCACCCGCACTTCCGGCCTGAACGCCTCTCCCCGCATATATTTCAAAAGGCTCAACAACAACTGCCGGGCTTCCGGGCGGGCCTGTCTGTCGGTAAGCAGGTCAACACCGGATACCAGCAACTTGCCCTTTCCCACGCTACACTCAAAGACCAGCCCCAGCGGACGCGCCGTAACCCAGTCATCAATCACCCTGACAATGGGCTCGATCCCAGCCGATACCGAATCCAGCCGGATGGCGCTCCCATGGCTCATGGCATCCCACCATTCAACATTGGAATAATATTCCGTCGGGAATTCCTGCAATGCCGGGTGGCGGGGATCACAAAGGATGCCAAGCGTTACGGGTGGCTGGCCGCCGGTCCATGCCGTATTCCAAAATATCGAAGAAAAGCCCATCGCTATGTTACCGCCTTTGTCCAGGGATCCTTTCTCCAGCGTCAGCAGCACCTTGCCGCCCCGGTCCAATACCCCTATGGCCTGTTCGTCCATCTTCGAGGTGACCAGGATATCGCCAGGGGTAGGGGCCGGCAAAGAGGACGGATAGACAAATATTTCCCAGCTGTTTGCATGGTCCGCTATGCTCACCTGCACCGTCAACCTGGACGCCTCGCGAACCTGGTGCAGGCTAACGCTGATCTCCCCTGCCCGTATTCCGTTGCCAATAGGAATATCCCTTGCCGGAAACACGCCAGCGAACAATATTTGCCCCTTATCGTTAGTGATCTTCCATAAAATGGCTTCATTCGGCAGCGGCGTCGGCCCAAAATTGGCCACCTCCAGCGGCACGCTCAACTGTTCGTCGTTGGTGTACACCATCTTGGGAAACCTCGCCAGCGGAACAACAGCATTGCAGAACCGGCTGAACGCTCGTTCATCAGTGTATCCCTTCCCTTTCCAGAAAGCGTTCACTACCCCCACCAGTGCGGTACCCTGCCCGGGGAAATCACTAAGCCCCAGCAGTTGGAACCCGCCAAAGCCCTTGGTACGAAGCGCTGCCTCGATATCCGCCTTATAGCACAGCACCTGTAATTTGCCGGACGCCAGCAAAAAACTGTCCGCCAGCCTGTCCATCCCATGTTGGCGCAGTGTTTCCCTGAAGATCTCGAAATTTTTGGGTTTCAATATCCCGCGGTAGGCGTCCATCTCTTTAAAATCCGGGTACACGCACCACTCCCCGATCTCATGACTCACGGTTGGCTGCGGCCACGGGGCGATGATGCTGTCCCAGTCATAAGCGGTCTGCGGCGGCCGGCTGTTGATGATGCTATGAAGGCCATCGCCCCAATGCTGGATACGCGGATCAGGTGTGCAATTATAATCGCTTTCCCGAATAACGGGCCAGCCTGCAGCCGAGGTATACAGCCTGCGCGGGTCCTTTTCCTTCCAGTATTTCACAAAAGCAGTCAGGTAGCTGGTTAAATGCTTTCCGGCCGGCTCATTGCCATACGTCATCATACAGAAGGAAGGATGATTGCCATACGCCTTGACGATGCGGTTGCTCTCATCATAAATATATTGATCCAATGGCAACCCGTCGCCAATCGTAGCCCCCTCGTTGGCCCAGGCGCAGCATTCTATCTGCAAATACAAACCCACGATGTCGGCAGCCTGGAAGGCGGCCTCCGGCGGGCACCAGGAATGAAACCGGATATGGTTGAGCCCATATGACTTGCAAACAGAAAATACCCGTATCCAGGAAGCGACATCCGTAGCCGGATAGCCCGTCAGCGGCCATACGGCGCAGTCCAGCGTACCCCGCAGGAAAGTGACCCGCCCATTAATAGTGAACTGTGTTCCACTCGTGGAAAACCTGCGCATGCCAAACCAGATTCGCTTTCTGTCCCGCTCACCCGAAGCGGTCCCTACGCTTACATCCATCGAGTACAGCTGCGGATAAAACTCATCCCATAGCAAGAGATTATCGCCCATCGGATAAGTAATGGTTATCTTCCCGCTGTCTGCTATAGAATATTTCCTTGATATCGCAGGTAGCTTTGTGGAGTCCGGCGAATACGAGGAACAACGCAGGGTGACAATGCCCGGAGTTCCCTTTGTCACCCGGACAACGGCAACGACCTGCTTGCGGTCAATATCCGGAAACAACTGTACATCCTCCAGGTGCACCACCGGTTTTGCCGAGAGGTATAAGCTGCCGGTCACGCCATTCCAGTTCGTTTGGGTATGATCGGTGATGCTATGCGCATTCTCTCCCGGATTGACATCCTGCACCCTGTTGTCCACACGGAGGGCAATGGTATGTTTCCCCGACGTGAGCGTTGCGCCAAGATCATACACATGCGGAGTCGCCAGGCTGTTCTGCGAACCAATGTAGTGATCATCTATCCACACGGTGGTTTTCCAGTGGCATCGCTCCATGAACAAGGTTATATGCTTGCCCTTCCACGACCGCGGCACTATCACCTCCTTCCGGTACCAGGCAGCGCCTTTGTAATATTTCACCGGCTGCAGCCAGAAAGGGACTTTAATGGCTCCCGGCTGTCTGTAGGCAGCATATTGCGGCGCAAAGAACCACGATGAATCCTCGATGCTGCCGGTCCAGGGTGTGTGAACAGTCACCTCATCACCCTTACCGTTCGTCGTCATGCTACCGGGAAGGACAACGCTGTCCGCCAGCGGCTTCGCGTACCATTTTCCAGCCACGCCCTTGTCGAGCGAATCTATCGCAAACGCCCATTTCCCCGACAGATCGATCGTTTGCTCCTGGGCCAGCACGCGCAGCACTCCCATAAAGGTCAAGTATAAAAACAATCGCTTCATATCATTAGGTAGTCTATGAACTGCTTGTAAACATAATAATTTTTCTTCTACCCGGCCCCACCCCCTGGCCCTGCTGGCCGCCGCGCCAGACCTATAAATTTCCTTTTCTCGTTTTTTTTCATTTTATTGTGTAACAAACTCCTGATCAATGGAAAACAATCAAGAAGACTCCTTTCTCCAAATGCACCTGGACTATGACGGCGGCCATATCCTCCACGAAACTGTTCGATGGTCCCGCTTCCTTTCTATCGTCGGCATGGTCGTGCTGGCCATCTGCGTGCTGGCCTTTGCGCTGGCGGGTACGACGCTCCTCGCGGCATTCTCCCGATTGGCGCCCGGCATCGAAGGCCTGGAAGGCCTGGGACCCGCCCTTCTCATTGTCGCCGTCCTGTTAGTCGTTGCGATCTTTGGCTTCGTAGTCTTCATGCTCTACCGTTTTTCCGTTCTGACGCGCAGAGGCATCGAACAACAAGACCAGGCCGTCTTTGCCGAGGGCATGAAGTGCCTCAAGATCTACTTCCTCACCAGCGGGATACTTGCCCTTCTGGGCCTCCTGCTTAACCTCTTTTCATTAACTACACTATTCCACTCCTAAACCATCATGGAAGACCAACAAACATTCTCTGCATCCAATTCACTGGACAATTTTTTCAATATCGCTTTCGACACCACCACGCGGGCACAGATCAAGCAGGCCGCGGTATGGGCAAAGGTTTGCACCTTGTGCGCCTTCATCGGCTACGGTGTCGCGCTGGTCGTGGCTATTTTTGGCAACCGGGTCTTGTCGACGGACACGGAAGAAGCCGTACAGATCAGTGCCTCCTTTCGCACCGGCAATATCATCGGTGTCATCATAACATCGGGGATTGGCGCCATCATCAATTTTTTCCTCTATCGCTTTGCCGTGGCAACAGCCAGGGGGATGGACAGCATGGATAGCATCAAGACCAACGAGGGATTCAACAGCCTGCGCATCTATTTTAAGATATATGGCATTCTGCTTATCATCGGACTCTCCCTCGCCGTGCTGGCTGTACTTTTCACCATCATCGCGGCGCCGGGTCGACTATAACTCCACGCCTGCACCACCCCGCGATCACGAGTAGGGAGCTTATATTTACTCCGACCGAAGGCTCTTCACCGGGTTGGCCAGGGCGGCTTTCACCGACTGGAAACTTACGGTCATGAGTGCAATCAAAACAGCGCCGAGTCCGGCTGTCGCGAACATCCACCAGCTGATGGTGATCTTATAGGCGAAATTCTGAAGCCACTTATTCATAGCCCACCAGGCAATGGGCGATGCAATAAGAATAGCGAGCAGCACCAGCTTTATAAAGTCTATGGACAGCAAGGCGGTGATGCCCTGTACGCTCGCGCCTAATACCTTCCGAACGCCGATCTCCTTGCTGCGCTGCTCGGCCATAAAGGCCGAAAGAGCGAAAAGACCCAGGCAGGCAATAGTGATAGCCAGTACCGCAAAACTGGTAAGGATGCTGCCGGTACGCACCACGTCATCATACATCGCTGCGAAATCCTGATCGAGGAAAGTATAACGGATCGGCTGATCAAGCGAAAATTTTTTCCATAGCGCTGACACCTCCGCAACGGTTTGCCGCACATCTCCGCCGCTGCATTTTATCGTCATCATCGAAGGGCTGAGTTCGTAGTGAAGCAGCATAGGTTCAATTTCGCCGCGCAGGGACTCGAAGTTGAAATCCTGGACCACTCCAATAACCCTAAAAGTTCTCCCGTTGGTAATGAGTTTGCCTATTGGGTCTTTCAGGTTCAGTCGTTGGGCCATTCTTTGATTGATGATGGCTGTCTGGCCTGCCGTGTCGTCAGCGATATCGCGAGAAAAATTCCGGCCTTCAACCAGCTTGATACCCATCGTTTTCAGATACGTATCATCTACCTGCCAATGTTGCCCCCCAACACCTTCGTCTATTTTGGCTCTTCCTTCGATCCAGAAGGTGTTGCCATTCCTTCTTGTCCCGGGTATGGGGAGATAATCGCTTATGGACACACTTTTTACCGAGGCCATCCTGGCAAGCTCATTCTTGAATTCTTTTATATTTTGGTCACCCAGCGTATTGGTGCCGCGCAATACCATCACCTGGTCCTTATCAAAGCCTACTTTACGGTTGAGGATGAAATGGGTTTGATCATAGATAACGATGGTGCTAATGATTAAAACAATCGAAGCCGCGAATTGAAAGACCACCAGGCCATTACGCAGCATCAGGCTTTTGCTGCCGCCAGCGATCGTACCTTTTAATACCTGCGCCGGCCGGAACCTGGAAAGATAAAAGGCGGGATATAGACCGGCAAACGCACCCACGATCATGGCAGCAACCAGGATAACCGGTACCAGCCACCATTCCCCCCAGGGTATTGCCAATGATTTTGCGGCGAGCCTGTTGAAATACGGTAATACCAGCCATGCGATGAGCAACCCTAGTATAAACGAAACGAGGCTGTAAAGCATGGATTCGATAAGAAACTGATGAATGAGACTGCTGCGGTAGGAGCCAAGCACTTTTCTCAGACCGACCTCTTTGGCGCGGTTAGCTGATTTAGCAGTCGAAAGGTTGATAAAATTGATACAAGCAATGACAAGGATAAAAGCAGCAATGGCGCCGAACAACCAGACAAAGCGGATGTCGCCGTGCGGGAATCCATCCGGCATATCGTAAGAATAGAGATTAATGTCCTCTACGGGTTCAAGGTAAAAATGGAGTTTATAAGCTTGTTTTTCAGCGTCTTTCATTCCTTCTTTGAGGAATTCAGGCAGCACATATTTTTTTATCAAACCTGCGTTCAGTTTTTTCTCGAATGCTGCTGCATCGATGCCGGCCTTTAGCTTGATGTAGACCCAATAATTATAATTGCCCCAACTATTTTGTTCTCCCTCCCAAAATTCCTTCCCTGCGAGTGTAAGGATAAAATTGAACGGGTGTAAATGCGAAGTCGTAGGAATATCGGCTATCACGGCGCTGATGCGGTAAGGCTGAGCCTTGTCGTTATCGAGGTACATCACCTGCCCGATCGGGTTCTGGCCATGGTAGTATTTATCGGCCATGGTTTTGGAGATCACCACTGTTAGGGGCTCCTTTAGAGCCGTTTTGCCGTCACCAGATACCACTGGCAATTGAAAAGCGTCGAGGAATGCCTGATCGGCGTAAAGATAGAATTCCTCGTAAGTGTTTTGTGCCTGGTTGGCGCCGCGCAGTTCGATGCCCATATTTGGCGCCATACGCCCCGAACAGGCTACTTCGGGGAAATCTTTCTGGATGGCCCCGGACAATGGCGCCGGCCAATCGGCCCCCGTATATAGCCCCTGGGCTTCCAGGCGATAAATGCGGTCCGCGCCAGGATACATTTGATCATGGCCCATCTCATCCCTGATATATAGTCCAATTAATAAACAGGCGGCAATGCCCAGGGCAAATCCCCCGATCTTGATGGCCGCATACATCTTTTGCCTAAGGAACTGGCGGTAAGCGATCTTCAGATAATTTCTTAACATGCTATTGCGTTTTGATGTTTTAGCAGCCCACCTGGGCAGGCCGTCCGAACGCAATATTACCGGCCGTATTCGTCTCCGGAGTGCCAACTTATCAATTGATACCTCTTTTTTCAGGCTGTTTTTGTATTCCACCGGGGTTTTGCCGGTCATTTCTTTGAAAACCCGGTTGAAAGTCGTTTTGGAATTAAACCCCGACTCATAGGCTATACCCAGCAGCGTTACCCGGTCGTAGGCCGGGTCCTCCATTTTCCGGACAATGTCGCGAACCCGAAATTCGTTGATAAAATCGCTGAAGTTCTTTTCCAATCCCATGTTAATGATCCGGGATAAGTCGTGCGGGTGCATCTTCAGTTTCGCCGCCAGCGTGGCCAATGTCAGTTCGGCATCCTCGTAGAGGCGGTTTGCCGCTACCGCCTCCTTTAATCTCCGGCCCTTCTCCCTTGCGTCCGATCTATCGGTTATTGGCGTCGACAATTGGACACCGCTATCCGGTTTCAACATCGCTTCCACGGCCATTCCAATCAATACAAAGGCAACAGTCAAATAGAAAGGATCACCAAACAGCGATAACCCGCAAACCAGGCCGAGCAGGAGCAACGCCCTGTCCAGTCGCCGGAAAGCAAAACGCGGCCTGTCCATCAACACCGGCCGCAGCCTGCGATAAAAATCCTCTATCAGCCGGTGCGACAGGCACAAATAGATGATCACCGAAATTAATACCAGCCAGGCCGGCATCCAGAATCCCACCAACAAGGAGCAAAAGTGCAGCGCATCTTTCCGGCGGAACCGCCGGTCCGGGAATGTTAGCTGTCGAACATAAAAATACAACAGCGGACCCAGCGCAGGTAAAAACAACGGTGTCAACCCACCCGTCTTCAATACGATCACCGCTAAAGCCGAACCTAAAAACAGGTTGGCTTTTTGATCGACCCTTTTTGCGAACCCTAAAAGCAGTGCAAGCGTCAGCCCCGGGAACAAGGTTCCCATCGAAGCCAGGTCATACAGGCTGATATGAAAAAAATAGGGTCTCAAGTACAGTCAGTATCTCCAATCATCGTTCCAAATTGGCCACTTATTGGATTGTCACCAAGTTATGCAAAAATCAAAATGGCGCATGTAATAAAAGCGAACAGTGGATTGTTCGCTTTCGATTGGCCGTGGCCCTCGCCTACCGCTCCGGGCTGCCGCTTCTGCCCCTAACGCGGGACGCCCCCATATTTTATTGTCCAATGCCCATCTTAGCGTAGTTTTGCCCGCAAATGTCCTTTATGGTTGTCAATCTGAGCGAGCAGTACACTCTCCTGTCCGACTGGATCAGCGAAATCCGCGATGAAGAGGTCCAGAAAGACCGGATGCGCTTCCGCCGCAATCTCGAACGCATCGGTGAAGTAGCTGCCTATGAGATCAGCAAGACCCTCCCCTTTGTCGAAAAGGAGGTCCAGACACCCCTCGGAACTGCCAACTGCAAAGCGCTGAAAGAACAACCCGTAATAACCACGATCCTTCGTGCTGGCCTGCCCCTCCACCAGGGCCTGCTCAACTTCTTTGACAAGGCCGACAACGGCTTCATCTCCGCCTACCGGAAACACCAACGCGACGGCAGCTTCGAGATCAGCCTCGATTATGTCTCCTGTCCCGAACTCGAAGGCCGCGTGGTCATCGTCTCCGACCCTATGCTCGCCACCGGCGCCTCACTCGTCAAAACCATTCAATATCTCCGCGAAGAAGGCCATCCTTCAGAGATCCATGTCGTAGTCGCCATCGCCTGCACCGTCGGCATCGAATTCGTCCTGCGCAGCGAACCCCAATGCAAGATCTGGTGCGGCGCCATCGATGACGAGCTGACGGCCAAAGGCTATATCGTTCCCGGATTGGGAGACGCCGGCGACCTCGCCTACGGCAACAAGGTCCAGATGTAACGGTCGCGCCCGCCAACAGCAGCCCTGCCCGGCAGCAGCCGCTTCCAGGCAACGGCCCCAACGGCAGCGCTCACCGTTCTCAACTTTAACTTCCGGGTTTCATCCTTTTTTACTATTTTTTCACTCGTTTTACCCCTCATTACCCAACCGTTTGAATACTTTTCGCGTCTATACTTTTAGATAGTCCCATAACTGTTTATGAACCAAACAGCGTTGCTAAAGCTCCAAAACAGACCCGTCGCCGCAGATGAAAACTGCCCGACCGGCGTCGCCTTATCCATCTGTTCCTCAACCGCTGGATCCCGTGTCGTCCGTTCCTGCCGCACCATCCGCCTTGCGACCCACAGCCTCCGTCTCGCGACCCGCAGCCTCCGCCTCACCGCGACCCGCGCCCTCCGCCTCGCGGCCCTCGCCCCGCATTTCACCCGCCTCACCGTCGCCCTTACCCTCGCGTTAATGCTCGGCTTCCCCGCAGCCCGCGCGCAGGACCCCGGTTTCTCCCAATTCTTTGCTTCGCCGCTCACCCTGAACCCGGCACTCACCGGCAAATTCAACGGTGTCGTGCGCGTCGCCGGCAACTATCGCAACCAGTGGCCCGCCATCAACAACGCCTTTATAACTTCCACCGTCTCGGTCGACGCCCCCATCCTCACCAATCGCCTGCCGGAAAACGACGTCTGGGGCATCGGCATCATGGCCATGTCCGACAAGACGGCCGACGGCATCCTCAACAGCAACTATGTATCGCTGTCAACAGCCTACCATAAGGCCCTCGACATCGACGGCTATCACCAGATCGGCGTCGGCTTCCAGGGAACCTATGGCAACCAAAGCCTCGACGGCACCCGCCTCCATTTCGAGGACCAGCTGAGATTGGATGGAAGCTGGCTGCCTGTGTCACCCTCCGAACCTATCAGCTCCGAATTCATCAGCGTTCATTATTTCGACATGAATCTCGGGGTCCTGTACAACGCCAGCACCACGGGCAATAACAATTTCTATATTGGCGCCTCGGCCTATCACCTCAATCACCCCAAGGTCTCTTTCCTCGGCGTGGACACGATCAATATCCCGACGCGCATCACCCTCCATGGCGGCGGCTTCTTCCCCATCCAAGGCTCGCCGAGCACCATCTATGTCAGCGCGCTTTTCAATAACCAGGCGGGCGCCCGCGAATACGTCTTTGGCGGCGCCTGGGCCGTGGCCGCCAGTGCTGACGAACAATATCCCGTCAACTTCTATGCAGGCGCCTGGGGCCGGTTCACCAACAATACCACCGACGCCATCATCCCCTATGTAGGCCTCGACTATGGCGACTTCAGCCTCGGCGTCACCTATGACGTCAACGTCTCCTCGCTGTCAACCGCCTCCCAAAGTCGCGGCGGCGTCGAGATCTCGCTTATCTATATCAAGAAGAAAGGCAACGGCCAGCACGGCATCCCCTGCCCGCGGTTCTAGAGCAGAGGCATGGGGCCGCCAGCAGCATCGCCCGATTAAGCCCCGGGAACTTCGCCGGAGCTGCTTCGAACTTCGTCGAAGCTCCGAGCCCTCGCTTAGACCTTCGTCGGAACTGCTTCGCCACGTTCCTCCTCGGTCGGGTGTTTCGCTCCGCTCACACCCGTTCGGGTCCTTCGCTACAGCTCGGACCCCCTCCAGCTCGTTCATACCCTTCGCTGCGCTCGGGTACCCTCCGTTCATCATTTGCAGCCCGATGTGGCCCTTCCATTGCCGACCCCCGCGCGACCGCACACTCCCTGTATCAAAACCGGACAACCTCACGCATATACCATCCGCAACCAGCTGACAACCACCCAAATACAAATCCGGCTCTCTTTTGGCAGCAAAAAATCATCAATCCACTGCAAATGCTGCTCAATCACCTCAAACTCGCCTTTCGCAACCTGACGAAAGGCAAAGGCTACGCCGCCATCAACCTCCTCGGCCTCTCCATCGGCATCATCTGCTGCCTGATGCTCTTCCAATATGTCGCCCGCGAAAAAAGCTACGACACCTTCCACGAAAAGGCCGATCGCCTCGTGCGTCTCCGCATGGATGTCTATGAGAAAGGGCGGCTCGCACAGCTATCCGCCACTACCTACCCCGCCGTCGGCCGCGCCCTGAAAAAGGAATTCCCCGAAGTGGAAGACTACTGCCGGCTCCTGGCAGCCCCAGTGCTGTTATCCAATCCCGATCGCAACGTCAAAACAATGGAGACAAAAGGCTATTATGCCGACGCCTCCTTCCTCAACATGTTCACCCTGCCTTTCGAACAAGGCGACCCGAGGACCGCCCTCGACGGACCAAACAAAATGATCCTTTCCGAAGACATGGCCCGCAAATACTTTGGCAATGAAGACCCCATCGGGCGACGGCTCACCATCAGCGGCCAGCCGACCTATTATCCCATCTGGAAACATGGCCAGACCGAGTCCTTCGAAGTCACCGGCGTTTTCAGGAACTACCCCACCAACTCCCACCTTTCCATCAGCTACCTCGTATCCTATCAAACCGCTGTCGACCTCATCCGTAAGGGCGGAGGGAAAGACCTGGCCGAAACGTCATGGGGCTGGTATGACCAATATACCTATCTGCAACTCCGCCCCGGCGCCAATCCGGCCCGCCTCCAGTCGCAGCTTCCCGCCTTCGCCGATCGCCATATTAACAGCAGCGCAGGCAACAAGCTCCAGGAATTGCGCAACGAATTCTATCTCATCCCCCTTATCGACATCCACCTCTACTCTCACGACGTCGAAGAAGCCGAAGCTAACGGTGACAGCAAAACGGTCTATTTCCTCTTCCTTGTCGCCATCCTCATCATCGTCATCGCCTGGGTCAACTATACGAATCTGGCTACCGCCCGATCGCTTGAACGCTCCCGTGAGGTCGGCGTCCGCAAAGTCCTCGGCGCCTCGCGCGGCGATCTCATCCGGCAGTTCCTCTTTGAAAGCCTCCTGATGAACACCCTTGCCCTCGTGCTCGCCATTGCGCTCTCGTATGGTCTGGCCCCTCTCTTCAACCGGCTGACGGGCGAACAGCTACCCACCGGACTTCACCTCGCCGGTCGCTGGCTGGCGGGCTTCCTGGCCCTCTTCTTCGCAGGCGCCTTCCTGTCCGGGCTCTACCCCGCCTTCGTCCTCTCTGGCTATCAGCCCGTCAGCGTGCTGAAAGGACTCTTCAAGAACAGCACAAAGGGCATCTGGCTCCGAAAAGGACTCATCATTGGCCAGTTCACCGCTTCGATCCTGCTCATCGGCGGTACGATCATCGTCTATCAACAGGTGAGCTATATGCGCAACCAGCAGTTGGGCTTCAATATCCACCAGACCCTCGTACTCGACGGCGCCGGTTCGTTCGGCGACTCCACCTACCGCACCGTTTATCAGTCTTTTCGCAACGATCTGTTGCAAGCCGGAGGTGTGAAGAACGTCACCGCTTCCAGCGAAGTCATCGGTAAGGAGATATTATTCGGCGCGAACACGAGGCGGGCCGGCGTACAAAATGAAAGTTACCTGATGTATTATCTGGGCGTCGATTACGACTTTATCCCCGCCTTTGGCCTCAGGCAACTGGCGGGCCGCAATTTCTCCACCAGCTTCCCCCACGACAAAAAGGCCGCTATCCTCAACGAAACCGCCGTCCGCACCCTTGGCTACGCCAGCCCCGAAGAGGCCCTTCATCAATATACCCGCGGCTTCGTCGATTCCCTGGAGATCATCGGCGTCGTCTCCGACTATCATCACCAGGGACTGCAGAAAGCAATCGGTCCACAGGTCTTCATCCTGCGACCCGATGTCCGGGATTACTATTCCCTCAAGCTCGAGACCGGCGATATCCGCGGGACCGTCGATGCTGTCAAGAACATCTGGGCGCGGCATTTCCCTGCCGATCCGTTCAATTATTTCTTCCTGGATGATTTCTTCGACCGGCAATACAAGGCCGACCAGGAATTCGGCAAGGTCTTCGGCCTGTTCGCGCTGCTCGCCATCGGCATCGCCTGCTTCGGCCTGCTGGGCCTGTCTGCCTATAATGTGGTGCAACGAACAAAGGAAATAGGTATTCGCAAGGTGCTTGGCGCCACCGTGAAGCAGCTGTTGTATATCCTGTCCCGCGACTTCGTCACCCTCGTGCTTGTGGCCCTCGTTATTGCCGCGCCACTGACGTGGTGGCTGATGGATAACTGGCTTCGCGACTTCGCCTATCGCATCCACATCGCCTGGTGGGTCTTCGCCGTCGCGGGTGCCCTCGCGGTGCTCATCGCCATCCTCACCGTCGTCTTCCAGTCCTGGCGAACGGCTAACGCCAACCCGGTGAAGAACCTGCGAACGGAGTAGTGGCCCCTCACCCGCCGCCCCTTGCACTGCCGTTGAACGGAGCGTCGCAACCGGTGCCCCATGCTTATTCCACGGCCGGCCCCCTCAACCCCCGCGCCCCACAAGCACGACCCCTTACCCCGCGCTTCCTGAGGCACTCCCGGCGCCCCTGCGCGACCCGCTCACATAAGGATTTCCTTTTATGTAGAATCTGTAGGGCAGTGCCGCATCCTCCCCCGCGTAATCGACCCCGATGCGCGGCGTCGCCACAATTTCGCCGGGTCGCGGCCGGTAGCCATCGTCAGCAATGAAGATCTCGTCACCCAGCAGCGACGTCCCCGTGTGCGCCACATGCAGGCCCATGGCCTTCGACAGGTTGCCCGGCCCCCGGGTAAGTGTATCATCGAGGCGGGCCTTGCCCGTGCGTTTCAGCATCACCGGTATACCCTCCAGCGGTTCGAGTGCCCGTACCAACACCGCGTGAGGAACATCCTGCCTGTTCGTTACCACGTTAAAAAGGTGGTGGATGCCATAGATAAGGTAGACATACGCCACGCCACCGGGTCCAAACATCACCTCCGTACGCCGCGTCCGCCGCCCCGACCAGGCATGACTCGCGCGATCGATGACTCCGTTATACGCCTCCGTCTCGACGATGCGCCCCGCCGTTCGTTGCCCATCAAAAACGGTGACCAGTATCTTCCCCAGCAGCTCCCTCGCCACCGGCACCACCTCCGCCCGATCGTAGAAAGAGGTATCGAGACGTTCAGGGAATGGAACCAGCGGCGCTGTCTTCTTTTGTCGGTTCGTCATAAATACGTAGTTTCGACGGATGGTTAACCCCCTATCCCATCGGCCGAACAAATAAACAAAAAGAAAAGCACCTTGCTCAAAGAAATTATAATAGCCTTCCAGTCTTATGTAAAAGCTCACCATTTCATCACCAAGCACCGGCTATGGAAGTGGATCATCATCCCGGGGATCCTCTACACCATCCTGTTCTGCGTCGGCATGTACTTCTTTTTGGGCATCTCCGGTGACGCCATCGCCTGGCTAAGCCGCGTCATCGGCATCGACCGCTTCCTGCACCACCAGCAAAGCGCAGCCTTGAGCTTTCTGTTCATCATGGGAGGCAGTATGGTACACGTCGTGCTCGTCTTCTTCTTTTTCTCGCTGTTCAAATACCTGTTCCTCATCATCGGCTCCCCTCTCTTTGCCTATCTTAGCCAGCAGACCGAAGCACTGATCACCGGCAAGGAATTCCACTTCAAGCTCAATCGCGAGCTATGGAGCGATCTCCGCCGGGCCATCTGGCTCGCCCTTCGCAACGCCTTCTGGCAAAGCGTCTATATCATCTGTATCCTCATCCTGGCCTTCATCCCCCTCATCGGCTGGATCACCCCCGTCATCGCCATCTTCGTCGAGTGCTATTATTATGGATTCTCCATGTGCGACTATAGTTGCCAGCGACACAACATCGCCCCCGGCGCCAGCAACGCCTACATCGGCCGCCACAAGGGTCTCGCCATCGGCAACGGTATGGTCTTCTACGGCATGCACTTCATCCCCATCCTCGGCTGGGTTCTCGCGCCCGCGTACGCCGTCATCGCCGCTACGATCAGCCTTTATCATCAGAATCTCGAGTAGGCCCGCACCCTGCCCAAACCCAGACTCCCGCGCTGCCACAGTCTACCCCCGCCTCCCGCCGCCGGGCCCCGCAGTCTCTCCAGCCCGCACCCTGCTCCGCCGCAACCACGCGCCGTCTGGGCCCGCCCTCTTGCTCCGCCGCGCACCAACCCGCACCGCTCAACTCCGGTTTGCCGCAACCACGCTCCCCCGGGCCCGCCCTCTTGCTCCCGGTAGCCCGGTAGCCCGTCATCGCCGCCCCCGCACCGCCTCGCCCACAGCCAGTGTTTCATCCTTCTGCATACATATTAGACTATTGATAGTAAATAGTAAAATATCTAAAATTCCCGGCAAAATACGCTATCTTTGACTATCCATAGTCAAGAGTCAAATGACCGCACACGACAAAATACTCCAACTCTTCCAAGAGTCCAATGAGTTGACTGTCAAAGAGATCGTCGACCACCTGGGCATCTCCAAACAGATGGTCCACATCGCCATCAACCGGCTTCGCGATGAAAACCGGCTCCAGCGACTGGGCAGTCCGCCCAAGACCGTCTACCGGTACATTTCTGATCCCAATCAGGTGGAGGAAGCCCCCATCCCCTATCAACTCCCCGACAACGAGAACGAGTTTCTAACCCATAACTTCTCAGCCGTCACCGAAACCGGCAATCTTCTCGAAGGAATCGACGCCTTTGCTTACTGGTGCCGCCAGCGGAAACTACCGGTCCAAAAGACCCTAAATGAATTTCTCGACACCAAAAAGAAGTATGCCTCTTATTATGACGACGACGGCATGATCAATGGCATGGAAAAACTAAAGAACACAAAAGGCTACGACAAAATATGGCTGGATGGATTGTACTATCTCGATTTCTACGCCATCGAACGCTTTGGAAAGACCCGTCTCGGTACCCTAATCCACTACGCCAAACAAGGCCAGAACAAATTCCTCATGCGGCTGATGATGGACAGCATTGGCGAAAGAATAAAGAACTTTGTCCGCACCCATGACGCGGATGCCGTTGGCTTCGTTCCGCCCACCATCCGGCGGGAAGTGCAGCTGATGAAGGTGATCCAGGCGCAACTCAATATCGCGCTGCCCGTCGCCGAGATCAAAAAGATCAGTGGTATCATCCCCGTTCCGCAAAAATCGTTGTCCAAACTGGACGAGCGGATACGCAACGCAGATAATACCTTTGCGGTGACGGATAGACGATCGTTCCGGCATGTGGTGCTGATCGACGATGCGGTCGGGTCGGGGTCTACGCTAAACCAGATAGCCGCCAAAATGCGGACCAAAAACGTCGCCGAAAAAATAACCGGGCTCGCCGTCGTCGGCAGCTTTAAAGGCTTTGACGTAATTACGGACATTTAAACTATTCGCCAATGACCAATACCAACGCAGGCGCCGGGCAGCAAGCCGCCACCCTCTATCTCATCCCCTGCTGGCTTGAAGAGCAAGTCACCGCTCCTCTCCCGCCCTATATCCTGGATGCGGTGAAACAATGTACTGTCTTCTTCGTGGAGAACGAACGCAGCGCCCGCCGGTATCTCAAGGCATTATGGAAAGACATGATCATTGACAACTATGAGTGGTATCCCATCCACAAGGCGGAGGAAGAAGTAAAGGTCATCTTCCGCCAGAAACTCGCCGAGGGCCGCACCATCGGTCTCATTAGTGAAGCCGGATGTCCGGGTATTGCCGATCCGGGCCAGATACTCACCGAAGCCGCTCACCAGGCAGGCGCCAGCGTGCGCCCCCTTGTCGGCCCAAGCTCTATCTTACTCGCGCTGATGGCCAGCGGCCTCAACGGTCAGCAGTTCCGTTTTGCCGGTTATCTGCCCGTCGACAATGCCGGCCGCGCCAAGGCTCTGCGCGATCTCGAAGCCGAGTCCCAACGTCTGCATTGCACCATGCTCTTCATCGAAACCCCCTATCGTAACAATCAACTGCTTGACGCCATCCTAGCCACCTGCCGCCCCACCACCCGGCTTTGCATAGCCGCCAACCTCACCGGCCCCACCGAATACATCCGCACTCTCCCCATCGCCGAATGGCGCAAGCTGCCCAAGGCCGCCGCCGCAACCAACCAGCCCCCATCACCGGCCGGCGCCGCGTCCCAATCCCTCACCCCAGCCGCCTCCACCACCCCCACGTCCCCTGCCGTCCACAGCACCCCCGCAGCTCCAGGCCCCACAGCCCAGGCGCCCACCGTCCCCGACACCTCCGCCCCGGCGCCCCCCGCCCTCCCCGATCTCCACAAGCAACCCGCCATCTTCGCCCTCCTGGCCTAACGGATAGACACTATACTATCCACCACAAACTTGCTATATCCCCTCCATGGCAGGGCGCCGAGGTACTCGTGGTAGTGCAGCTGTACTTCTTTGCCGCTGGCCAGCTCGAGGCGCTTTGCCACGGCATCGTTGTCGATACTGAACGTAAATTCATTGCTTTGCAGGGACGGCTTATTCTGGAACCCCGCCAGGATCACCTCCCCCTCATACGTCTTCCAGATATAGCCTTTATAAACGACATAGTTGAGCGTCCCCGCTTTCACCCCTTCGCCAAAGGGCCGCTCATACCGGAAATAGAACCAGATCGCCACTGCCAGCACGATCACCGCTATCGTGATGCCCAGGATATTTTTCATAACCCATATTTGTCTACAAGATAGATCAGCGCAGCCATATTCACTGCGCCCAGCTCCAGCTCCCGCTTGTTCACATTCTCCAGCACATCCCCTCGTGAATGGTGATAATCGAAATAGCGCTGGGAGTCCGGTCGCAGCTCACCTACCACGGCCCCCAACTGCGGCCCAAGTGGGCTCACATCGCTGCCGCCGCCACCCTTCACAAATTCGTACACCCCATAGGGCGTAAGCAGCTGCAGCCAGGGCCGGATCGCCGCCAGCTTTTCTTCGCTCAGCGATAGGGTGAAGGCCCGCGGCGTAAATCCACCATTGTCACTCTCCAGCCCGAGGATGTGTTTCTCGCCCTTCGCCTTGGCCGTCTCCGCATAGGCACGGCCACCGCGGCCGCCGTTCTCTTCGTTAGCGAACAGCACCACACGGATCGTGTGCCGCGGCTTATAGCCGATGGCTTTCAACGCCCGCAACACCTCTATCGACTGCACACAACCTGCGCCGTCATCCTGCGCCCCTTCCGCCGGGTCCCACGAGTCGAGGTGGCCGCCGACTGTTATATACTCGTCGGGGAATTCCGATCCGCGCAACTCACCGATAACATTATGCGCCAGCGTGTCGGGTAACATCTGCGCGTTGGTGCGCAGGTACACCCGCACAGACCCACCGCCCGGATGCCGCTCGTCTGCCACCTGCGCCAGCCGGTCAGCATCCTGCAGACCCACCGCCGCCGCGGGGATCTTCGGAAAAGAATCATTATAGATCAGCGCCCCCGTATGCGGGTTATTATCGACTGAAGAGCTCATGCTCCGCACCAGCACCGCCAGCGCCCCATACTTAGCGGCCTGGCTGGGGCCCATCACGCGATAGCGCACTGCGTCCCCATAAGCCCGGAAGGTCTCGACAAACAGCGGATTAAATTTATAGTTATAGAAAACGATCCTCCCCTTCACCTCATTCTTCCGCCGCTCCAACTCGTCGAAGTCATGGATCAGCAGCACTGGCGCCTGAATACCGGCAGGTCCCGTACCCACCGAATTACCCAGCGCGAGCACCTCGAGCTTTCCACTCCGGACACCATTCACTGCCCCCACTGACCACATCGCCGAGTCCTTGCCGCCCCGCACCCAATGCGGCACCATACATTCCTGCAACCACACCTTGCCGGCCAGTGCATCCTCCAAAGCCCTCTGCCCCCATTGCTCGCCTTTATAGAAACCGGCACTCCCCGAGAGCCGCGCGCCTACTATCTTGGTCAACATCCGCAGGTTCCCATACGTCTTGCCATCGGTGAGTATCGTGTCAGCCAACCGGCGGATCAGTGCCGAATCCTCTGCCACATCGAAAGTCCGCGAATGCCCCGTCTGGCCAAAACCTCGCACCGCTGCGGCCAACCCCACCAAGAAAAAGATTAGTAAACTGCGACTCAACAATTTAAGGTCCATCTATGTTAATTTCGCCTAAGGTAGGGCTTTTTCCTTTCGCCTCGTATCCCTTATCAACTTTCGCCGCTGCCCACATCGGCATCACCGAAAGTCACATAAATCCCGCGGCGCAGGCAAATTGCTTTACCTTGCAACCGCAAACCTCAAATGGCAAAACCATGCGCATAGGAATTGTCTGTTACCCCACTTTTGGCGGCAGCGGCGTACTCGCTACCGAACTAGGAAAAGCCCTGGCCGACAAGGGCCACCAGGTGCATTTTATCACCTATCAGCAACCGGTGCGGCTTAACGAGTTCAACGCGAACATCTTCTATCACGAAGTACGCGTCACCACCTATCCGCTTTTCGACTATCCCCCATACGAAACGGCCCTGTCCAGCGCCATGGTCGATGTCATCAACAACCACCAGCTCGATCTGCTGCATGTTCACTATGCCATCCCCCATGCCTCCGCCGCTTATCTGGCGAAGAAGATCGTCGAGGCCCAGGGCCGCTATATACCGGTGATCACCACCTTGCATGGTACCGATATCACGCTCGTCGGCCGGGACAAGACCTTTGCCCCCGTCGTCGCCTTCTCCATCAACCAGAGCGACGCCATCACCGCCGTTTCACAAAACCTGCGTGATGAGACCTTCAGGTCGTTCGCTATCGAAAAGGAGATAAGGGTGATCCACAACTTTGTCGACACCCATCGGTTTCACCGCAAACCCATCGACGCCTTCCGCCGCGTCATCGCCCCCAATGGCGAACGCATCCTGATGCACGCCTCCAACTTCCGCAAAGTGAAGCGTGTCCAGGACATTGTCCGCATCTTCGAGATCGTCCACAAGAAAATACCCAGCAAATTACTATTCGTCGGTGACGGGCCCGAACGCTCCGGCGCGGAAAGCCTTTGCCGCGAACTCGACATCTTCGACGACGTACGTTTCGTCGGCAAACAAGACCAGATGGAAGAAATACTCGCCGTAGCCGATCTCTTCCTGCTCACCTCCGAATATGAAAGTTTTGGATTAGCCGCGCTCGAAGCCATGGCGGCAGGCGTCCCCGTCGTCTCGACCAATGCAGGGGGACTGCCGGAGATCGCCATCCAGGGGGAGACCGGGTATCTTGATGATGTCGGCGACATCCACAGCATGAGCGAACACGCCATCCGCATCCTGGAGAATGACGACATCCTCAAACGCTTCAAAGCCAACGCTACCGCTCACGCGAAAAATTTTGATATTCACCGCATCGTCCCGCAATATGAAGCGCTGTATAACCGCTTTTTGACGCTGGCATAAGAGGGCGCCTCCTTCGGACCGGGCTCTCTGTCCAAGTCCTCGCCCTCGCAGACCTTCGTCGACGCTGCTTCGCCACGCGTCTCCTCGGTCGCATCCTTCGCTATCGCTCGGATGGGCTCCGGGCTTTCCCGCCGATCCCTGGCGCGCTCCGGCTACCGCTTCAACCACCGCTCCGGATCGAGGTTGGTCCCCTTCTCATTGGAAAGCACAAACTCCAGCTGCCCCACATCGCCCACCCGGCCGAGGATCTGACCGGTGTTCACCTGTTCGCCCTTCGAGACCGAAACGGTGGAGAGATTACTATACGTGGTAAAGTATTTCCCGTGACGGATCATCACCGCATTCACATCGCCCACGCTGAACACACTCTGCACTTCGCCTTTGAAAACGGCTTTTACCGCGGCGCCCGACGTAACGTCGATCGTGATGCCCGCATTGTCATGCCAGATGCCCTTGATGTATTCATGGCGGCCAAACGACATGGAGATCGTCCCGGATACCGGCCAGGGTAATCGTCCCCTGTTGATCTCGAAGTCACCCGTCAGGTGCATGTCCTCTTCGCTGGAGAACACCGTCTTGGCCGGAGACTTCACCGTATTCAGCGTGGCCGGGGTCACGTCGGCCTCACTGCTGTTATCGGGGCGGCTTGCCTTAGCAGCAGCAGCTTTATCGGCAGCAGCCTTTGCCTCGGCATTCCTTTTTGCGGCCTCTTTCATGGCCGCGGCCGTCGCACGGCGGATAGCGGCATTGATGGCCGCGGTGAGCTTAGCGTCCTGCCGTTGTTTGGCGGCCATCTGCTTCTTCAGCTCTTTCTCCTGGGATTGCAGCTTGTTCACTACTGCGTCCTTTTCCTTCTTTTCGTCCTCGAGGATCGCCCGCTCCCTGCTTTGCTTTTTCAGCACCTCTTCCTTCTCCTGGCGGGTCACCTTCAGCCCGTCGATCTTGCTTTGGAGCAGCTCCTGCGTGCGGCGGATATTTTCGGCCCGCTCTTCGCGGTAGGCGCGGTAGGACTTAAGGTATTGAATGCGGCGCAGCGCGTCGTTGAAGGTCGTTGCGGAAAAGATAAAATTCAGGAAGTCATAACTGCTGCGGTTCTTGTAGGCGAAGACGATGCTTTGTGCATACTGGCTGCGGAGGGTGTCCAGTTCGGCCCGCAGCTTCAGTATCTCGCGCCACGACTCGTTCATGTCGCCCTGTACCACATCCAGCTGCTGGTTAATATTGCGGATGGCGGACTCGCGCAGGTGGAGGCGGCGTTGCAACAGGGCCAGCTGCCCCAGGGTCTCCCGCTTGTGGGTATGCGTCTCGTCGAGCGACCGCCTTACATCCTCTATCTCTTTCTGGATGGCCGCCCGCTCTTTTTCGAGATCGGCGCGACTTTGCGTCGGCTGCTGGGCAGCGAGCGGGCCGATGGCCAGCGCAAACAACGTTGCAACAAGGAGTTTTTTCCGCATATCCCTCAATTTATGGATTTTCCGTGAAAGCCGGATGCGGCGGGAGCGGAGCTCCTGCCGCATCCATAACGCTTATCTCCGTTTATAATTTTTCGGGATCGAAAAAGAATAGCTTAAAGGTTCGTTAAACTTGTATTGCTTGAAACTCATCTCGATATCCACCTTCGACCGTTCGGCTACCGAGATCTTGCGGTAGGTGGAAAAACGCGAGTTATCATAATCTCCATAGGTGAAATCCCCCGTCCGGACGCTTAGCGGGTCCGTATCGTCCACTTTGCTGTGTTGCAGCGTATAGTCATTGTTCAGCGTCAGCAGATGGGTGAAAAGCGTGCCCACCGAAAACAGCGTGATCCCCTTCTTCTCCGTCCGATAGTAAAGGATATGCGCCGTATCCAGGAAGAGGGGATTGCCCATCAACATGTCCTGCAGCGTCTGGTAATCCACCGGCAGGTGTACCTGCTCCTGGAGATAGCTCACGCTTCGCAGCCTCACCGTCTTCTTCAGCTTGTCGAGGATCTTCACGCTGTCCCGGGTGATCAGCAGGCGGAAGGCCTCGATGCCAAGCGTAGCATTGATGGACATCCAGATCATGCTGTCTTTCCTTATGCGGATGACGGCGTTGAACTCATAATCCTTGCCGTCGCTGCCCTGGTAGTGCACGTGCATGTGGCCTGAAAAGGTGGCAAAGTCGATATGGTTGCTGTTCAGACCGGCGAGTGCCTGGCGGATCACCTCCATAGAGTCGGCATGAGCGTCGCGCGGTGGTGCGGTAGCGGCCCGCGCGGCTTCACCCGTCGTATCCTTGCGGGCAGTCGTCGACGTCACCAACGCCTTCCTGATCTTTTTTGTGCTGCGGCAAGCCGTTATGCCACCGATGAGTATCCCGCAGACGACGATCGCTGCTACGACAATCCCCCCCCGTCTGATGGCCGCGATCCCACTCCCTGAAAGCCACGCTGCAATTCCCCGCCCCCTGACTGTCGCTCCAACAAATTTGTGCATGTATTATATTTTACCGGTATGCCCGAATCCGCCGGCATTACGGGCCGTTTCACTTATTGTTTCTACATTTTCCCAGCCGATCTGGACGACGGGGCTCACCACCATCTGCGCGATGCGGTCGCCCGGATGCAGCGTTTGCGCCTCCTGTGAGAGATTGATCAGGATAACCTTTATCTCCCCGCGATAGTCGGAATCTATCGTTCCCGGAGTGTTGAGACAGGTGATGCCCTGCTTTATCGCCATGCCGCTGCGGGGGCGGATCTGCGCTTCATAACCCTGTGGGAGTTCGATGAACAAACCGGTAGGAACCAGGTTTCTTTCCAGCGGTTGCAGCACCAGCGGAGCGTCGAGATGTGCCCGCAGGTCCATACCCGCCGACCCTTCCGTCGCGTATTCGGGCAGGGCATTGGGAGATTGATTGATGATCTTGACCTTGATTTTTCCTGACATGGCGCAAATATAGCGGATTTAAGGTCCTTGACCTTAAATCCGCTCAAGGAGAACCACCGCATACGCCACTATCCCTTCCCCGCGGCCGACGAATCCCATCTGCTCCGTCGTCGTCGCCTTGATGGAAATATCCTCCACCGCGATCTCTAACGATCGGGCCATTGTCTCGCGCATCGCCGGGGCATACTTCATGATCTTCGGCGCCTCGAGCGTCACCGTGCTGTCGATATTCACCACGCGATACCCGCGGACCTTTATCATCTCCCACGTCATGACCAGTAAGATCTTGCTGTCGATATCTTTATAAGCGGCATCGGTATTGGGAAAATGCTGACCGATGTCGCCCAGCGCCAGCGCCCCCAGCAGGGCGTCACAGATAGCATGGATTAGCACATCCGCGTCGCTATGTCCTACCGCCCCCCTTGTAGAAGGGATCTGCACCCCGCCAAGCCAGAAAGCGCGGCCTTCGGCCATCTGATGAAAGTCTATTCCGAATCCAATACGCATATGTATATCGCTTGCGGGTTTCTGGCAAAAATAACCCGCCGCGCTATACCGAGAACTTCGGCGGAGCTTCGTTCCTCGCTCCTCCTCGTTCGCAGTCTTCGCGGGGGCTCGACTGTGTCGTCCTTCGGCCAACGGACCCGTGGTCCGTTAAAAGTGCGGTCCCGGGCTTCGCCCGGGACCGCATAAAGATAGGTTATATCGAATTTAATTCGTCGAACTCTGTGTATTCGTATTATTATCACCATTACTATCCAGATCGAACGTCAACCCAAAGCGCAGCGTATTCGACAGCGGATTGCGGTTCGTGCCGCTGCCCGACGGAACGAGATAAGAGAAATTAAGCCCCATCACATTGTACTTCAAACCCACACCCACGCTGAAATATTTGCGGTCGCCCTTCGTCGGATCCTCATAGTAATAACCCGTCCGGAAGAAGAACTGATCCTGGTAGGCATATTCGGCGCCCACCGAGAATTGCAGGCTCTTGAACTGGTTCTCCCCGCTGAAGCTATTGAACCAGCTGCTCGTGATCGCCTTGTTATGATACGCCGCCAGATTGATATTGTCTACCGAATCATTACCCGTTGCAGCCGGGGGCACCGGCACCAGCAGCTTGTGGATGTCGAGACCCACCATCAGCTTGTTGTCTTCGTTGAAGACCATCGTATAGGTGGCGCCCAGGCCGAGATCGGCGGGGATATAATCTTTTTCAACCGCAGAATTCGTATACCCGATCTTCCCACCCAGATTGGTCAGCGCAAGACCGAAATTCCAGCCGCCCTTATCGTCTGTCGCCCCATGATAGAACAGGGAGATGTCGGCTGCAAAGGTCTTGCCGGGCTGATAGGTGCTTCCGCTGGCGGCATATCCCGAAGCCAGATTGGAGTAGATGTAGCGGCCGGCCAGGGCGATGCTCAGCTTGTCGGCCAGTTTCCGCGAATAGCCCAGGTCGAAGCTGAATTCGCGGGGGTGACCGGTGCCCAATGTCTGACCGCTGTAGTCGGTGAACTCAATGTTACCCAGGCTGAAATACCGAATCGAAGCCGACAGCGCCGAGTTGACGTCCAGCTTCTTGTAGCCGGAGAAGGCGATGAGGTATACATCGTTGAGCCCCAGGTCTTTAAGCCATGGCGTATAGGTCAGGCCGAGACCGATATCCTTCTTTGCAAAAGGAATCTTGGATTGATTGTAAAAGGTGGAAGCGGCGTCGGGCGAGGTGGCGACACCCAGGTCACCCATACCGCCGGCCCGGGCATCGGGGGAAATTCTTAGGAAAGGCACCGCAGTCGTAGTTACGTTCAGCGTATTTGCAGTCTGCGCAAACGCACCGTTCTGCCACACAAAGACTAACATTAATAAAGCAGCTAATCCCTGGTAAAATCTTTTCATGAGCTTTTTAAATTTTCTTTTTACAACACGCAAAATTTGCGAACATGGTTTCCCGGGATGCTGGATTTTTTAGCAACCGGCAGGCCATAGCTAAGGGAGTGGGGTCCCGTCAGAAAAAGCCTTTAGAAATGTAGATTTGCGATATAGGCGGCTAAATTAATGATTCTTAATACATTGCGCGTTGACGCGACCATCTTCTGTCCAATCTCCGCTAGTCCTTCATTCGACGTTCGTTCGGCAATCCTCTTCCAACGGGTTCTTGTGGAAATTATTGTGCGTCCGGCGCGGTCTGTAGCGAAACAAAGCCCATGCCACCGCACGCAAAATACTCCTGGCGGCCCAAAATTAAAACTTTCGCTCTTACCGGCAACTGTGGATAAATTCGGCACGTATTTTTATACAATAATTCACCCTCGAGCGGCGTTTTTACTCTTTACGGCTATTAAATGCGTCAAGTTATGAATCTGAAAAACCTAGCAATCCTGGTATCATCCGTTTCCCTCTTTGCTGCCTGTCACAAAAAACCGGAGCAATCCAGCGTTACTGGCTGGAACTATAATGACTCCAAGATGGGTGGATTCCAGGTATCCAAAGAAAAAGAACAGCACACCGGTCCGGGGCTGGTATTCGTCCAGGGTGGTACATTCACCATGGGCGCCACCCAAGAAGATGTGATGAGAGACTGGAATAACGTACCTAGACGTGTGACTGTCAACTCTTTCTACATCGATCAGACCGAAGTTGCAAACATCCACTACCGCGAGTACCTGTACTGGATCAACCTCGTTTTTGACGCCGATGAATACAAAGCCGTTAGAGAAGCCGCCCTGCCCGACACCCTGTGCTGGCGCAGCGAACTGGCTTACAACGAGCCGATGGTAGAATACTACTTCCGCCACCCCTCTTATAACTTCTATCCGGTGGTAG
Organism: Puia dinghuensis; assembly: GCF_014642875.1. Classification (GTDB taxonomy): domain Bacteria; phylum Bacteroidota; class Bacteroidia; order Chitinophagales; family Chitinophagaceae; genus Puia; species Puia dinghuensis. The sequence continues at coordinate 49,400 of NZ_BMJC01000008.1, read as the reverse complement.
GCGTGACCTGGAGACAGGCCCACGACTTCTGCCTCTGGCGCAGCGATCGCGTGAACGAGAAACTCCTCATGGATCGTGGCTATATCAACCAAAATGCGGTTAAGAACCTGCAGGGTCTCGGTCAAGAGAACTTCAACACCAAGGCTTACCTGATGGGTGAATTCCAGGCTACTCCCGACAAGCGCGCAAGGTCGAAGAGCAACCCGCTGAAGAACCCCAACGGTACGCCCCGTACCCAGGTTACTTTCGAAGACGGTATCCTTCTTCCCAACTACCGCCTCCCAACGGAAGCCGAGTGGGAATATGCCGCTCTTGGTTATATCAATCAGAACCCGCTGCCGAGCTTCAAGGACAAGCAGCGTGGTGAAGAGCTGATCGCCAACAAACAGGTCTATTCCTGGAGCAACAACGTCAACGGCCTCCGCGACACGCGTCACGGCAGCTGGCAGGGTACCTTTATGGCGAACTTCAAACGCGGCTCCGGTGATAACATGGGTGTGGCCGGTGGTCTGAATGACAACGCCGTATACACCGCCCCCGTAAAATCTTTCTTCCCCAACGGCTTTGGTATTTATAACATGTCCGGCAACGTGAGCGAGTGGGTAGGCGACGTCTATCGCCCGATGACTGGCCAGGACGCCGACGACGTCTCTCCCTATCGTGGCAACCACTTCAATACTGTTGATTATGGTAAGGAAGGCAAGGCCGAACGCGACAGCCTTGGCCGTATCAAGATGCGTTATATGACCGACTCTGAATCCCAGGGCCGCCGCAACTACCAGAAGAGCGATGTCATCAACTATCTCGACGGTGACTCTACTATTGCCGGCATCTCTTACGGCTATGGAAAGACCACGCTGATCAGCAATAAATCCCGCGTTGTAAAAGGTGGTAGCTGGAACGATCGCCCCTACTGGCTCAGCCCCGGCACCCGCCGCTTCCTTGAAGAAGACCAGTCCAACAGCACTATCGGTTTCCGTTGCGCTATGGACCGCGTAGGCAGCCCGGCAGGTAATGGTCGTCAAACCGGTGTCAACTACAAGCAAAGACGTCAGAATACCCGGAAACAATAAGAACGAATATAGCCAACCATAAAGAAGGGGCCCCGCGGGGGCCCCTTCGCTTTTATTATTCGGCTTTCAGGCTGTGCACCGGATTGGCCACCGCCGCTTTCAACGCCTGGAAGCTGATCGTCACCAGCGCCACCAGGATCACCATCGCCCCCGCCGCTGCGAAGATCCACACTCCGATATCTATGCGATAGGCAAAATCCTGCAACCATCGATGCATTCCCCACCAGGCGATGGGTGAGGCAATAAAGATGGAGATGAGCACCAGCCGCAAAAAATCTTTTGACAACAGCCCCGCCAATTGCCCCACGGTTGCCCCCAATACCTTGCGGATGCCCAGCTCCTTAGCGCGCTGCTCGGCCATAAAGGCGGAGAGGCCGAAGAGGCCCAGGCAGGCGATGATGATGGCCAGGCTGGCAAAACTCGTAAAGATGTCCCCCATCCGTCGCACATCGGCATACATCCGGGCAAAACTTTCGTCGAGGAAGGTATAGCGCAGCTCCTGGTGCGGCGAAAAGCTCTTCCATACCGATCGCACTTGTTTGATGAGGGATGCGATGTCTGCCGTATTCATCTTTACGGCCACGGTGTTTGCCCAGTCGCCCCGGTGGAGCACGACGGGTCCCACCTCCTGTCTCACCGATTCGAAATTGAAATCGGCCACCACCCCGATGATATGTTGATCATACCAGGTGAAGATCTCCTTGCCGATAGGGTCTTTGATGCCGAGTTTCTTCACCAGGGTCTCGTTGACTACCACCCCCGTCGTGTCGGAGGCGATGTCGTAGGAGAACATCCGGCCCGCGACGAGTTTCATTCCAAACGTCTTTACATAGTCGGGGTCGACCCGCCAGGTCTGTGCGCCCACGGACGGGTCGATCTTCTGCCGGCCGGCGATGAAAGTCTGGTTATTGTTCCGCTTGCCGCCGCTGACCGGCAGATAGTCTGCTAACGAGACGCTCTTTACCCCCTGTATGTTCAGCAGTTGGTTCTTGAACGGTTTTAGTTGTTTATCCAGCGTTCCGGCGCCCTCGATGAGCATTACCTGGTCTTTGTCGAAGCCCATCTTTTTGTTCATGATGAATTGCATCTGGCGGTAGATGACGACCGTCGCCACGATGAGGATCACCGATGTCGTAAACTGGAAGACCACCAGCACACCGCGCAGGCTCGAATGGCGGCTGCCACTGCTGATGCGTCCCTTCAACACTTCTACCGGGCGGAACTTTGACAGATAGAAACTCGGATAAAGTCCCGACAACACCCCTATCGACGTCGCCGCCAGCAGCAACAGGGGCAGCAGCCACCACTGCGTCCAGGGAATATGCAGGGCCGTCGCCGCGAGCCGGTTGAACAGCGGCAACATTACCAGCGCAAGACCCAGCGCCAGCAGGAAAGCAAAATAGCTCAACACCAGCGACTCGATCAGGAACTGCTGTATGAGCCCTATCCGCAGCGAGCCCACCACCTTCCGCAGCCCTACTTCCTTTGCCCGGTTGGCGCTGCGCGCGGTCGAGAGATTGATAAAGTTGATACTGGCCAGCGCCAGGATAAGTACTGCAACCGCACCAAAGAGCCAGACGAACCGGATGTCGCCGTGTGACAGGCTGTCGCCGATGTCATAATCCAGATGGATATGGCTTACCGGTTGCAGATGCATGTGCCGCGCACCGAGCAGCTCCTGGATATTCGGGGTACCCGCCTGTTGCATGGCCGGGAGCCAGTGTCCCTTTACCACCTGGTCCATCTTCGCATCGAGCTGTTGCGGCGGGACACCGGGTCTGAGCAGGACATAGGTATCGTAGTTTTGGGACATCCAGGAAGTCTGCTCGCCCTTCCACAGCTCCTTCCCGGTGAGGGTCAGGAAAAAATCGTAGTCCAGATGCGAGTTGGGAGGGAGATCGGCCATGACCCCGCCTATCTTGTAGGGATGTTGTTTATCGTTATTGAGATAAAGCAGCTTGCCGACGGGGTTGATACCGGGGAAGTATTTGTCTGCCTTGCGTTTGGAGATGAGGATGGTGTTGGGTTCGGCCAGTGCATGTGACCGATCGCCATATACCATCGGTAGTTGGAACATGTCCAACAATGACTGATCCATATACGCAAACCCTTGTTCGTACGTGTCCTGGGTCTTGTTCTCCGGCATCACTTCATTGCTGCCCGCGCCGTTGAACAACGGATACGGCATTATTCTGCCACTTGCCTCTACCTCCGGCAATTCGGCCTTGAAGGCCTGTGCCGTGGCCGGTGACTGGGCGACGTCTTTTTCATCCTGGCCCCGGTAGTGCCAAGCGGCATACACCCGATAAAGCCGGTCGCCATTGGGATAAGTCTTGTCGAAGCTGGTTTCGTGTTGGATATACAAAGTCATCAGCAGGCAGGTGGCGATGCCCAGTGCAAAGCCCCCGATCTTTATCGCCGAATAAAAGCGCTGCTTCCGCAGCTGGCGCAGAGCGATCTTTAGATAGTTTTTTATCATAGATGTCAGTTTGATGGTTAAAGCTATGGGCGCGCCCCTTCCCTGGAAAGACCCCTGCCCCGCCGGATTGTTGCATGCCAAATCGTATTTTTGTGTACGTTTGCTCATGACCATCGAATTGCTATACGACCTCTATCAGCGTTATCCCTCGGTCCAGACCGATACCCGTCAACTGAAACAAGGCGATCTCTTCTTTGCCTTAAAAGGCCCCAACTTCAACGGTAATGCCTTTGCCCTCCGGGCCCTCGAATTGGGAGCCGCATACGCTATTGTCGACGAACCGGTGGTCAGTCCATCGGTATCCGCCACCCCGGTGGCCAACGATCGGATCATACAAGTTCATGATGTGTTGTTTACGCTGCACCAGCTCGCGCTCTATCACCGGCGGCATTTCGATATCCCCTTTATCGCCATCACCGGCAGCAACGGGAAGACCACGACAAAAGAGCTGATCCATGCGGTGCTCGCTTCCACTTTTCAGACGTATACGACAAAAGGAAATTTGAATAACCATATCGGTATCCCGCTAACGATCCTTTCGGTGCACCGCGATGCCGAGTTCGCCGTTATCGAAATGGGCGCCAACCATCAGAAGGAGATCGAGGGTTACTGCCGTTATACCCTGCCTACTCATGGCATTATAACGAATATCGGCCGTGCTCATCTCGAGGGTTTTGGCGGTGTCGATGGCGTCAGGAAAGGCAAAGGTGAATTGTATGACTATCTCCGGGATGAGGGAGGCTCCGCCTTTGTGTTTCGCGACAGCGAGGACTTGCGCCAGATGAGCCGTGGCATTCCACACATCATTACCTATGGGACGGCGGATGCAGATGTTGTCGGTAAGGTTGCGCCTTCCGAAGACAGTTTCCTGCATGTGGAGATCACGCGGGGCGCGATTGCCGGCGTTGTTCCCACACAGCTGGTTGGCGACTACAACCTACCGAATGTCCTTGTCGCGGTAGCTGTCGGTAAACATTTTGGCGTGTCCGATGCGAAAATCCGCCAGGCCATCACCCAATACACGCCTTCCAATAGCCGCAGTCAGCTCATCGAGCGCGACGGCAACCATATCATCCTCGACGCCTACAACGCCAACCCTTCTTCGATGCGGGCGGCGATCGAAAATTTTGCGCGGCTCGCGACGGATGGCGGTGAAAAGGTACTGGTACTTGGCGCCATGGCCGAACTGGGCCCCGAGAGTGTGAATGAGCACAGGGGTATCGTTGAGCTGATCGGCGAGTATCCGTGGGCGCAGGTGGTGCTCGTTGGTGGGGATTTCCTGAAAGTGGAGCATCCTTATTTGAGTTTTGCTAATAGTGCCGAGGCGGCGAAATGGTATGGCGGCGCCGGGCTGAAAGGTGCGTGGGTGCTGATAAAGGGGTCGAGGAGTAGTAGAATGGAGGAGGTGCTGGCCCGCACACCTGGCGTATCATAAGCGAACAATCGCCCTCGAGGGAAATCCCCTTTCCCCTTCGTTATCAGCACCCTGCAATCCTGGCACCGTCTTGGCAGCGACTTTGCAAATTCCCGGGCATGCTTAAAAACTATCTCACCATCGCCATCCGCAACCTTTGGCGTCATCGCGTCTTCTCCGCGATCAACCTGCTTGGTCTGGCTGTCGGTATGTCCTCCTTCCTTCTTATCTTTTCCTATGTCAGCTTCGAGCGCAGCTATGACAAATTCAACCCCAAGGCAGATCGCATTTATCGTCTCATCTGCGACACCCGGACCCAGACCGAACTCCTGCCTACGGGACTGAGCTCCGGTCCTGCCGGTCCCTCCATAAAAGCTAACTTCCCCGAAGTAGAGACCGAGGCTCGCATCTCTTATCAGAACGGCCTCCTCGAGCACGGTGAGAAACGATTTCAAGAGAATAACATTATCGCCGCGGACAGCACCCTTTTTGACATTTTCGCTTTCCCGCTGCTCAAAGGCGACCCCAAGACTGCGCTCCGTGACCCCTTCAGCGTGGTATTGTCTGAAGCCGGCGCCCAAAAATATTTCGGCTCCGCCGATCCGATGGGCCAGCCTTTGCTCGTCGATCATAAGTACGTCTTCAGAGTCACCGGCGTCATGAAGAACATTCCCGACAACGCCAGCTTCCATAGCGATTGCTTTTTTTCCATGACCTCGTTCGTCGATCATCTCTATGGCAACTGGGACCATAATTGGGGGAATTTCGGCTGGTTCACCTTTCTCCTCCTGCGCCCCGGTGCTGACCCCACCCGCCTCGAAGCCCGCTTACCACCCTTTGTAAAAGAAAAGGCCGCCGACGTAGAAAAGGCAACCGGTATGTCCTATACCTACCACCTGCAGCCGCTGAAAAAAATCCACCTCGGTCCGACACTCAACAACTACGGTATTGGCGAGCCCACCGGCAGCAAGAGCAATACCGACGTCTTTGCCATCGTCGGCGTTTTCCTCCTTCTCATCGCCTCCATCAACTTCGTCAACCTCGCCACGGCCCGGGCGGCAGAGCGCGCACGCGAGGTCGGAATCCGGAAAGCCATTGGCGCCGTACGCGGTCAACTCACCCTGCAGTTTCTCGGTGAGTCTATCCTGCTTTGCCTCCTCGCTTTCGTATTGGCCATCGCGTTATGCAATGCCCTCCATCCGCTGTTCGGTATTCTCCTGGGTAAAGACATCCCGCTGCAGGCCTTTGGCGCGGGCAGCTATGTCGCCCTCCTGCTGGGCATCGCCATTGGCATCGGCGTCATCGCCGGTATCTACCCCGCGCTGGTCCTCTCCGGTTTCAACCCCGTCGCAGTGCTCAAAGGCCGCTTCGGTTCCAGCCGTAAAGGGCTGCGGTTGCGCGAGGTGCTCGTTGTCTTCCAATTCGTCATCTCCACTGCTCTCATCATCGGCACCATCGTCGTCTACAACCAGCTACGGTACATGCAAGACCAGGAGCTTGGCTTCAACAAGAACCAGGAGATCGCCATCAATTACCATGGCGACAGTGCAGTGCGGGTAAACACCGAGCCGTTGCGGCACGAACTCTCGGCCATCCCCGGCGTAAAGGCGGTCGCCTACTCCAACTATGTTCCAGGCAATAGCCCCACCAACTGGTTTCTCCGCATCGCCAATCCCCAAGGCGATATGCAGGGCGCCAACCTCAACTTCTATGTCGTCGACTTCGATTTCTTTCCGCACTATGGTATACGGATGGCCGCCGGTCGTACGTTCTCCCGCGACTTTTCCACCGACTCCACCAAGGCCCTCATATTAAACGAAGCCGCAGCCCGTAGCCTTGGCTATGCCGACCCCACAAAAGCCGTGGGCCGGAAGTTCAATATGTGGGGCGTAGATGGCACCATCATCGGCGTCGCGCGCGACTTCCACTACAGATCACTTCAGGAGGCGATTCAACCCCTGGCATTCCGCGTGATGGACCAGGGGTGGTATAGTATGATCTCCGTTAGGATAACGGGGGACCATATCCCGCAGACCGTTGCCGCCCTGGGTCACCGCTGGCAGCAGCTGGTCCCCGGTCGTCCCTTCGAATATTCTTTCGTGGATGATGATTTTGCAAAACTGTATGCGTCCGAAGACCGGTTTCAGCGTGTCTTCCTTTATTTCGGGTTGCTGGCGATCTTCATCTCGTGTCTCGGCCTGCTCGGTCTCGCTGCTTACAGCACCTTCCAGCGCACTAAGGAGATCGGCATCCGCAAGGTGCTCGGCGCTTCTGTCTCGACCATCGTCGCCCTGCTGTCGAAGGAATTCCTGCGCCTTGTTGTTATCGCGCTGGTGATCGCCTCCCCCGTCGCCTGGTTTGCCATGCACCAGTGGCTGCAGGACTTTGCTTACCGTACCCCTATTGCGTGGTGGGTGTTTCCGCTTGCCGCCAGCGCCGCGGTGATCATCACGTTGGTCACGGTTGGGTTTCACTCGATAAGGGCTGCGGTGGCTGATCCTGTCGAGAGTTTGAGAACGGAGTAGGGATGCCTGAGCAGCTCATTCGCTGCGCAGGACCTTTACCGGATTGGCGCGGGCTGCGCGGAGCGCCTGGAAGCCTACGGTGAGCAGGGCAAGGCCGATGGCGCCAAAACCGGCCTCCGCCAGGATCCATGCATCCATCGGCTTGCGGTAGGCAAAATCACGCAACCACCCATCGGTGAAATACCAGGCTATCGGCGAAGCGATGACAATAGCAGCCACCACCAGCAACAGAAAATCCCGGCTCAGCAGCAAGGCCACACCGCCCACCGTTGCACCCATTACTTTCCGGATGCCGATCTCTTTTGCGCGCCGGCCCACGGAGAACAAGGCCAGGCCGAAGAGCCCCATGCAGGAAATGAGGATGGTGATCACTGTTGCCGCCTGCATCAGCCACGCCGTTCGGTTCTCTTCATTGTACAACCGGGCGATGGATTCATTGAGGAAGCTGTAATAAAACGGCATTTTTGGAAACAGCTTCTTCCATTCCGGCTCGATTCCCGCGATGAAACTCTTCGCGTCTTCACCTGATTTGTTTAGGGTTGCGAGCCGCACCCCGATGCTTTTTTCATTTTGCGGATCGTTGCGGATGATCATGGGTTTGATGGTCTCCCGGAAAGACTCCTGGTGAAAATCGGCTACCACGCCCACCACCGTATAGGCGATATCGTTAGTGTAGACCAGTTTGCCCACTGCATCCGCCGGCGTCAGCTCCAGGGCGTGGGCATAGGTTGCATTGATCACCACCTCTCTGCTGCTGTCGCCCGGCAGCAGGTTGCGCCCTGCCAGCAGCCGCATCTTATAAAAGGGGATAAAGGCGGCATCGCCCAATTGGATGGCGACATCCATCTCTATAGGCATGCTGCCCTTATAGACGAAAGACCCATTTCCATGCCCCGGCATTGGCGGCCCGCCCTGCAGGATAGCCTCCTGTACTCCGGGTGTGGCTCTCAGCCTTTGAGCGAACAGCTGCATCTGCCAGGCTTTTGTCCGCCGGTGGCCCAGGGTAAGAATGGCGTCACTAGTAAAACCTTTGTCCGCCTCCTGCATGTACCGTACCTGTCTGCCAATGGCCAGGGACGCGATGATAAAAAGCAGGGACATCATAAATTGAAAAATGATGAGCGCCTTGCGCAGACCGGCGCCACCCGTGCCCAGGCGATCGAGCGCGCCTTTGAGGCTGAGCACCGGCAGATAGGACGATAACAATCGCGCGGGATAGAACCCTGCAGCCAGGGTCACGACGAGCGTCGTTGCCAGGAGGAAGAGCAGGTTTCCGGTATCCAGAAAATCAAACTTCACCCCGTAAGGGATATAGTGACTAAACAACGCCAGTGCCGGCCGCACCAGCGCCACCGATAGCACGATTGCGAACAGCGTCACCAGCAGGGTCTCGACCAGGAATTGCCCGATGAGGCCCTTCCGGCTGCTGCCCATCACTTTGCGGATACCTACTTCTTTCACGCGTTGGAGGGATTGCGCTGTGGAAAGGTTGATAAAATTGATGATCGCCAGCACCAGGATGAAAACGGCAACACCCATCAGCGCATACAGCAGGGGGAGGTACGCCCGGCGGAAATCGTCGCCCGTGTCGCCGGGATGGAAATCGGCAGTATAATGCATCTGTAGCAGCGGTTGCAGATAGAGCCGCAGGTTAGTTGCCCCGGGGAAGGACACGATCTTTGTCTTTCGGGCATAGCCGGCCAGCCGGGCATTCACGATGGCGGGGTCCACCCCTTTTGCCAATCGGACAAAGGCCTGTGACTGGTGCGGTGACATGCTTCGCCAGTCATCGGTAGGGAATTGGGCCCGCACCCAGGTGGACGGCGCCGTCCGGATGGAAATGAAAGAAGTATAGTTGAGGTCGGATTGTTTACCCCAGTCTTTGACGATGCCCGCGACCGTTACCGGCAGGCTATCTTCATAGATAAGCGTCCGGCCGAGCATTGCATCCAGGGGGCCGGGACCAAAGTATCGCCGCGCCGCACTCTCGGCCAGCACGACCTTGTCGGGATCGTTCAACACCGCCGGATTGCCTATCAGCCATTTATGGGGGAAGAGATCGAAAAAGGCGGGACCGGTCAAGATCGTCGACAACGCATAGCTCCCGTCCTGATTTCCGCTGAACTGTTCTTCCGCCTTGCCTCCCCGGGCCGGAACGGTGATGGAGAAAGCAAACGTATGAAACCCCACCTGCGCCTCGAATCCCGGGATATCGTGTTCTATGCCCGCCACTTCCGGGATAGGGCTGTTGAGAAATTTGGTTCCGCCACGCATTCCTCTAAAATCGCCGACGATGCGGTAGATGCGGTCCGCGCCGGGATGAAACCGGTCGAAGCTGAGGTCGAACCGCGCGATGAGGTAGATGACCATACATGCGCAGATGCCGAGAGACAGGCCCAGCACATGTATGGTCGTATAGAGCTTGTGGTGGCGGATATTGCGCCAGGCGATGCGAAGGTGGTGCTTCAGCATAGTCGGAAGGTTTTCCGCGGGGATGCGAAAATGGAATTATTCCATATGGGCTACCTGTTCAACCGCGGCTATTGCCTTTATCGTCCTTATCACCGAGTCTGGGGTCACCGAAATGCTGTCGATGCCTTCTTCCACTAGAAATTGAGCGAAGTCGGGGAAATCCGATGGCCCCTGCCCGCAGATGCCCACCTTCACGCCGCATTCCTTTGCCGTTCGGATCAGCATCCGCAGCAGCGCCTTCACTGCCTCGTTGCGCTCGTCATAGATGTGCGCCACCAGCGACGAGTCCCGATCGAGGCCCAGCGTCAGCTGTGTCAGATCGTTCGACCCGATGGAAAAGCCGTCGATATGCCGGGCGAACTCCCGCGCAAGCAAGATGTTGGAGGGGATCTCGGCCATGAGGAAGAGTTCGAGGCCTTTATCGCTCCCCGTCTCGCGGCCGCGCACGAGGCCGTACTCCGCCATTACCATCTTCACCTTCAGCAGCTCGCCCACCGTCCGGCAGAAGGGGATCATCACGACCACATTGTCGAGTCCCATTTCTTCCCGCACCCGCCGGATGGCCCGGCACTCCAGCCCGAAAGCCTCCTTATACTGAGGCGAATAATACCGCGAAGCACCACGCCAGCCGATCATCGGATTTTCCTCGGAAGGTTCGAAATATTTTCCACCCAATAAATTATAGTATTCATTGCTTTTGAAATCGGAGAACCGGACGATCACCTTCTGCGGATAAAAGGCCGCGGCAATCCGGGCGATGCCATAGGACAGCTTGCGGATGAAGAATTCTTCTTCCTGGTCGAACCCTGCCATCTTCTTTTTTATTGCCTCCGTCAGCTCCTTATCCTTGAGTTCGCGGTGTTTCAACAGGGCAAGGGGATGGACACCGATATAATTGTTGATAATGAACTCTTCGCGTGCAAGGCCTACTCCGCTGTGCGGCAAATGAGCATAGTGAAAGGCCATCGCCGGAGACCCCACGTTCAACATCAGCGGGGTGTCGATGCGGGGCAGCGTGTGCAGATCGGTCTCCACGACCTTGAAGTCGAGGGCGCCTTCATAGATGAACCCTTCGTCACCCTCGGCACAGGATGCCGTCACCAGTTGCCCATCGGCCAGCAGCTCGGTCGCATTGCCACAGCCTACTATGGCAGGAACGCCCATCTCACGGGCTACAATAGCCGCATGACAGGTGCGCCCCCCCTTGTTAGTGATGATCGCCGCGGCCTTCTTCATAATGGGCTCCCAGTCGGGGTCGGTCATGTCCGTCACCAATACATCCCCTTCCTGGAATTCCTGGCCTGCCTCGAGCCGCCGATCGAGCGAATGCATGATCTTGACTTTTCCTGTTGCGATCTTACTTCCCACGGCAATCCCTTTCAGCAGGGGCTCCGCCGGTCTTATCTTCTCCCCCAGCACATATTCTGTCAGCGTTCCGTTTTTCTTACGGGAGTGAATGGTCTCGGGCCGCGCCTGGACAATAAACAATTCCCCGGAAAGGCCATCTACAGCCCATTCCACATCCATAGGACACCAGTGGCCTTTCACCTTCGAATAATATTCTTCTATGCGGCAGACCCAGTCCGCCAGTTGGAGGATCATCGGCTCTTCGAGGCAGAAGCGGTGCTGCATCTGGCGATCGGCGGGGATGATCTTCACGCGTTCGTCCGGGTCGTCTCCATAGACCATCAACTTATCCTTAACGCCCAGTCGTTTTTCGATGATGGAGGCAAAGCCCGCCTTTAACGCCGGCTTGAAAACGATGAATTCGTCGGGCGACACCGCACCCTGGACGATCATCTCGCCCAAGCCATACCCGCCGTTGATGACGACCACATCTTTGAAACCCGTCTCTGTGTCTAACGAGAATGCAACGCCGGACGTCCCGAGATCGCTACGCACCATCTTCTGGACGCAGACCGAAAGCCCCACTTCGAAATGGTCGAAGTGAAAATTTTCCCGGTAGCTGATCGCCCGATCGGTGAAGAGCGAAGCAAAACAGTTACGGACGGAATCCATCAGCGCGGCCGGTCCCCGTACGTTGAGATATGTTTCCTGCTGACCGGCAAAGGATGCATCCGGCAGGTCTTCCGCCGTCGCCGACGACCGCACAGCCACATCCGTCTCGTTCTGGTCGTATTGACGAGACAACGCGTAATATGCTTCGATGATGGACGCACTCAGCGCCGGCGGAAATTTACAGTTGCGGATCAATTGCCGGATACGGAGGCCTGCCCGTCTCAACGACTCCACCTTATCGAAATCGATCTCTTTCACGAGGCTCCTGATCTCCGCCTCCAGGTGGCCCGCTTCGATAAATTCCCGGTAGGCATTCACCGTAATCACAAAACCGTCGGGAATGCGGATACCCATCCCGCTGAGGTGGGTGATCATTTCACCCAGGGATGCATTCTTGCCCCCGGCAATGGCGATATCGGCAAGGCCGACATTTCGTAAAGGCACAACATAGGCTGTAACTGACATATCGCGATTCGAATTGATGACAAATAGAGAGCTCGCCCGGTAGTTGCCGCAGCTCAACAGGATATTAAATGTGTGTGGAAATTGGAATCCGGCTGGTTAATGTAGGAATGAATCAGGTCTCTCTTTGTATTAAAACAAAAGTAGAAAAAAAGTTTGCTAAACAAAATTTTGCAATCGGTAAATTTGAAAATGATAAAGAACCAACTATGATAAAACGTTTTTGCATTTTCTTCGTGTGTAGTGTGATACTTACACTAACTAGCTTCATTCACCGCCCGCTCACTTGGGTAGCCATCGGCGACAGTATTACTTATCTCAACGATCACCCCGACGAGACGGGCAATCGACTCACAAAAGGCTATCTCACTGATGTCGTGGCAAAGCTGGATTATATCCACTATCTCAACCAGGGGCGCAACGGCTGGACAACGCAGAATTTTGCGCGATCGATCGACAAGTTGGGGATACCGGTGGGTGATGTGTATACGGTGTTCCTGGGTACCAATGACTGGTGGCATGGGCATCGGATCGGTTCTTTCTCCGACTACGAACATTCCACGGGTGACAGCACCGTCTATGGATGTATGCGAGTGCTGCTGGACAAGATCCGCAGCCTAAATAAGGATGCGTCCATCATTCTTATCACGCCAATGCCGCGCGCTGACTTTGTCTCTATCAATAACCACACGAACAATGCCTATGGTTCCTATAAAGAGAAAGATGGGCAGACGCTGGAGCAGGTAGCGGAGGCGATTCTCGACATTGGCAGGCACGAAGGGCTCCGCACAGTGGACCTGTATCATTTAAAAGCGCTATCGGTGACGCGGCTGGTGCATTTCAAACGGCTGAAGGACTCCGCTACCGGTGCTTATCGCGACTTCCCCTACCCGAACTTTATCGACGTGCCTTTCAATCCGGCCACGGACGAGTATCCCTATCCTCCGGACGCCATCGAGATGACGTATGATGGGTTGCATCCTTCGAATAAAGGGTGTGAGGTGATTGCGAAAAAGTTGATTAAGGTGATGAGGAAGATTTAGGGGGGTGATGCGGGTGCTGGGGGCCCGGCGGACGGTGGCGGGCCTTAGGTGGGGAGGCTTACGCTTAGGGTGCAGCCTTCGCCGGGCTGGGACTGGATCTCTACTTTTCCATTGAATAATTCCGTTCGGCTGATGATGTTGGTGATCCCTACGCCCTTGCGGTGGCGGCTTACGTCGAAGCCAACACCGTTGTCGGCCACCGTCACGACGATGTTATCGCCCTCCATTGAAAGGCGGATGAGCACCCGCGTCGCACGGGCATGTTTTACGATGTTGTTCAACTGTTCCTGGATGATGCGGAAGACGGTGAGCTTTCGCCGGTCTTCGATCTGTTCTTCGGAGATATTCTGCAGGTCGAGCTCGATGGCCAGGTCTTCCTTGGCAAATTTCATATCGTCGATGACATCCTCGATTGATTCGATGAGGCCTATCTCCCGCAGGCCGGGTGTGATGAGAGATTTGGATATCTTCCGAATCTCGTTGATCGCCTTGCTGACCAATGCGGTACTGCGCTCGAGCAACTCCTGCCGCATTTCATCGTCGGTCATCGCGGTATTGATATAGAGATTGCTGGCGCCGAGAATCTGATTGACATTATCGTGCAGCTCCTTCCCTATCTCTGTCCGCTCTTTCTCCTGCGCGAGGATGACGGCCTCGGTGATCTGCTTCTGGCGGGTGACCCGCTGTTCGTTGAGCTCGTTCTCAAGCTGGATGCGTTCGGTGACGTCATTGGCCAGCACCAGCACGGCTAATTGGTCCTTATAACTGATGCTGTGCCAGGCGATGTCCACAAAGATCAATTCTCCGTTCTTCTTCCTATGTTGGAGGATGCCCTTTTTGATACCCTCGCGGCTGTGGCGGACGGCCTCTACTTCTTCGAGCAGGTGTTGGGCGTCACCATTGAGCTGGATGTCGGCAAGCGTGCGGCTGAAAAACTCTTCCTGGGTATAGCCATAATGCTGGACGGCCGCCTCATTGGCTTCGAGGAAACGGAACGATCTTGCGTCGAATACCCACATCGGCATCGGGTTGTTGTTGAAGAGTTCGCGGTAACGTTCTTCACTCTCGCGGAGGTATTGCAGGCTGCGGATACGCTCGAGGCTATAGCGGATAGCGCGGCTGAGCAGTTTCTCATCGAAGTCGCCTTTGACGAGATAGTCCTGGGCGCCCATCACCAGGGCCTGTAAGGCGGTCTTGGTGTCGGTGAGCCCCGTCAGCAGGATCACGGCGGCGCGCTGCGTCATGGGCTGCAACTGGGTATAGGAATCGAGCCCGTAGCTATCGGGCAGGGACAGATCGAGAAAGACAAGGTTACTGTCATGAATGGCGAGCAACAGTTTTGCTTCCGCCAGGCTGGCGGCATGTCTTATTTCAGCGACGGGCAGGTTGGTGATTTGCAGGAATTCCTTGAAAAGGAAAAGGTCACCCGGATTGTCTTCGACAACCAGGATACGTATGGGTTGAATGTCGCCGTCCATCTACTGTACTGTTTTTGGAAGTTTTACAATACTGATCCAGAAATCCTCGATCGTCCGCACCACGTCCATAAAGCGGTCGAGGTCCACCGGCTTTGTGATATAACAATTGGCGTAATTGTTATAGGACGCGAGGATGTCTTTTTCGGCAGAAGATGTGGTGAGCATGATCACGGGGATACGTTTCAATTCAGGATCGTTCTTGATGATCCCCAGCACCTCGGTACCGTCCATCTTGGGCAGGTTGATGTCCAGTAAGATAAGATCGGGCATATTGGCGGTACGCGCCTGCTTGCGGAGAAAACGCACAGCCTCTATACCATCATAGGCAATGGAGATCTTGTTGATAATGCGGGCGTCATCAAGGGCTTCTTTTGTTAACAGGATATCTCCTTCATTGTCGTCTACCAGTAAGATGTGAATCGCGTGTTGCATAAGCTTTGAATCAGGTTTTCCCCTTTTTATGGATCGTGAAATAAAATGTGCTTCCTTCTTTCGGCGCCGACTCGACCCAGATCTTCCCGCCATGCCGTTCGACTATTTTCTTACAGATGGCCAGGCCGATGCCCGTCCCCGAATAGTCGTTTTTGTTGTGAAGCCGTTGAAAGATGATAAAGATCTTTTCGAAGAATTGCGAATCGATGCCGATGCCGTTGTCTTCCACGGAGAACAGCCAGGATGCCAGCTGCTCCTTTGCCCGGATGCGGATCATCGGTGGCTGGTCCGAATGGTATTTCAGCGCGTTGCTCAACAGGTTCTGAAAAAGCTGGGTCACCTGAACCTTGTCGCCAAAGACAACAGGCAGGGGGCCGATGTCCACCTCTGCCCGCACGCCGATGATCTTCTCGCGAAAGATATTGCCTACTTCCTCCATCACGACGGCAGTGTCTACGGCGCCAAAGCTTTCCTGGCCCGTACCCACGCGTGAATATTCGAGGAGGTCCATGATGAGGGCCTTCATCCGCTCGGCCCCGTCTACGGCATAATGGATGTACTGATCGGCCTTGCTGTCCAGCTTACCGTAGTATTTTTTTTGCAGCAGCTGCAGGAAGCTGCTCACCATGCGGAGGGGCTCCTGCAGGTCGTGGGAGGCGATGTAGGCAAACCGCTCTAATTCGGCGTTGGAGGTAGCCAGTTCGGCGGCGCGTTTGGCCAGGTCGATGTTGAGCCGTTGCAACTGCAGTTCGTACTTCCGCCGGTCGGTGATATCCTTCACCACTACCATCCGCGCCTTCCGGCCTTCGAATTCGATGGCGTGGGCGGTGACGTCCACGTCGATGATCTCCCCATTCTTCTTGATATGGCGCCACTGGCTGTTACGAAAAGCGTCGGGCTTGCCCCGGACATTGTTGACGTCATCCACCAGCGCTGCGACGTCTTCGGGTGGGCGGATGTCCGCAATGGTCATGGAGAGGAATTCATCCCGGCTGTACCCGTAGTCGCGGATGGCCGTATCGTTCACCTCCAGGAAGCGCATGGTATGATCATCATAGATCCATTTTGGCAGGGGGCTCTTGTCAAAAAGGGTCTTGTACTTGTTTTCCGACGACCGCAGGTTGGTGCTCTGTACCTCTACTTTCTTTTCCAATTGCCGGTTGAGGCGGCGGAGCTGTTCCCGCGCCCGCCTATCCTTATGGCGATCAGCCCGTATTTTACGAAGGATGAAAAGGGCTAAAACCACGACGCCGGCGATGAGGGCCCATAATGCCACCTGCAATGCCGTTACTCTCCGCCGGTTGGCGATACGCCGTGCCTCCAGCAGCCGGCCCTGCCCCGTTTCCAGCTGGTCGATCATCGCCTGTATCCGGTGGGAATAGCCGTACCGGGCTTCGTCGCCGATGAGGGCGGAGACGTTCTCGAAATCCCCCGCCCGGCTCATCCGCATCGCCCTTTCCAGCACTACGTGACTGCGGCTTACATAGTATTGCAGCGAGTCGAGCAGCGGGCGCTGACCTGAATCGCCGGCAATGAGATCGCGCAGGCTATCTATCTTTTGAGGAAGAAGGGCGGCCGTATGCCCCGCCGTGTCGAGGAAGCTGCTATCGCCGGTGAGCAGGAAGTTCTTGACATTCAGCTGGAATTCCATCGCGGCACGTTGCACCTCCTGGGACTGGCTAAGCACCGCATTGGTGTGGCGGATACCTTCCCCTGTATCCTGTATCCGCTGGTTTTGCCAGATGGATAACAAAACAATGATGAACACCGCCACGATGGCGATCGCGATGGCATTGATCAGTTTGTTCCCAAGTAAGGTTTTCATGTCGGTAAGCGGGCTTGTCGATCAGCCATAGGAGGGCTGCCCGATCAGCCGGTGATTGTACGGAAATATACTAAAAATTTGTTAGACGCCCATCGCCGTGAGTCGATTCAGCAGTTCGCGGCCATCGAGATCGACGAGCCTGCCTGCTTTATCATAAAGCGGATGTACCATCACCTCCACACTTTTGCCTTCCATGCGGCCACGCTTTTCCATTCCCCCATTCCTCTTCATTGCCTCACGCCGGACAAAAATCTGCATGTCTTCTATGTCGCCAAAATAGTCCGTGTTGTGAAATTCGTGCCGGTTGCCCAATCGCCAGCGGTTGAACATCGCCTTATAGAGCCGCTTTAAAAGGACGCGTGTCTCCCCAATGTTGCGGGCAAGCCGGATTCGGGGAATTGCGTATTCCCGGCCCAACCGACACACCAGCGGCGCTATCGCCCATTGTGTATGGAAATGATGATGCGAATCCAGATGGGCCGGCTTGATCCCGGCCGCAAGCACCCGCTGCAATTGGGTCTTCATTTCTTCATAGACCGCGGCTTTTTCCCCGCGGCTAAGGCTGAACAAATAACGCCGGCCGTTGCGATAGGGAGCAAAACAACCACTGTCGTCGCAAAAAACGGGGCAATCCAGGATGGGCTGCGACAAGGGGTGGCCTTCGGTAAGATTGAGATGCATCCCTATTTTGCCCTGGAGATGCGGGTGTTGGCGCAGGCGGGCGACGGCATCTTCGAACCCCGGCATATTCGCCATTATCGAAGCGCTGGTTACGAGACCGCTCTCAATACTCTCAAAAATGGCCCGGTTGACGGCGACGCCAATGCCAAGGTCGTCGGCATTCACGATCAGTTTGGATAAAGTCATAAAAAAATGGTTAGCTGGGCCGCAGGGGTAAGCAGTGGGGGCGGTGGTTGGCAAAAACCGCACCTGTTAACAACTAAAAGACGTTCCAAAGTAAAAAATATCTAGGAATATGTATAAAAAATAAGTGTAACTACTTATTTTTTGATCAAATAAATTAGGCAGGTGGGCGCCGGGACAGAGAGCGTAAGCCCTGTCGGTTTGATCATCCCGGTCTTGGAGTTGACGCGGAAAACAACGATCGAATTACTATCCTGATTGGCCACCAGCAGCCATTTTCCGGTGGGGTCAAGGGTGAAATTCCGCGGTTCGGTCCCCATGGTAGGCACATAGCCCACCGCCTTTAAGAGCCCCGTCGCGGGGTCGATGGAAAAGATGGCGATGGTGGTCTCCGCCCTATTGCTGGTATAAAGAAAGCGGCCATCGGGTGAGACGTGGATGTCCGCGCTGCGGAAGGGGCCTTTTGCATCCCCGGGATGGGCCGCAATGCGTTGCAGGGAGTCGAGGCGCCCTGTCGCGGGCTGGAACCGGTATACATCCACAGATCCGCCCAATTCCTCTACCAGATAGGCAAACTTCCCGTTGGGGTGAAAGACCAGGTGGCGTGGACCGCTGCCCGGCGTGGTCGATAACATCATCGCCGGCTTTTGTTCGGCGGTGTCCTGGACGGGTAGCAGCGGCCGGGTAGTCCTGACGGCCACCGGCAGTCCGCCGTGGCCGACCGGCGCCAGTGCGGTTTCATCGAAAGGTTCGATCATGATCTTGTCAAGCCCCAGGTCTTGCACATAAAGATAGTGCTGGCCGGAGTCGGGGGAGAACAGCGCCGAATGCACATGCGCTTTCTCCTGGCGAGCAGGGTTTATGCCATGACCAAAATGTTGGATATCCTCTATAAACGTCCATAGCCCGCCATCCGCGCGGACGGGAAATACCGACAGGCTTCCACCGGTGTAATTGGCCACCACGACCCAGTTGCCGCTATGGTTCACCGACACATAGGCGGGGTTGTCGCCCCCACTGGATACTTTATTAATAAACTGTAGTTGCCCGCTGTTGCGATCGAAGCGAAAAGCGCTGACACTGCCTTTGTCCAGCATGCGGGACTCTGTACAAGCATAGAGGTGAGCCCCATCGGGTGCGATAGCCAGATAAGAAGGATTGCAAACGCTTTCGGTATGGCTTATCGGGGTAGCCTCGCCGGTAGCCGCATCGAACCGGTATACATAGATGCCTTTGCTGCCGGTGGAGTCCAATGTTGTTGCGCCGTTGAGATTGCCGGTGTTGGTGTAGGTGCCGACAAAGAGAAAATAGGATTGGGACTTTGCTGCCGAGAAGGTGAGCACTAGAATAAGGTTAAGGCTAAGGCCAAGAAAGTTGCGCATGGGAAGTGTATTAGAATTCAAATTCGTTGTCGGGCATCCCGATGGGCGCACCGGGTGGCATCTCCGTCGCTTGTGGCAGGATGAACTTCTCCGGAGTCTTGTTAAACTCTCCTATCTCCGTCAAGGCAAAATACAGGGCGGACTTCCAGCGGGGATCGGCATTGGGCAGTTGCATGCCTATCCATTGTGAAAGATCGGTGAGGGTCAACAGGGCCTCGCCCCGGACATTCTCCGCATTCTTTGTATCAGCGGCCAGCGCAAAGAGGTGTTTTAGTGTAAGGTTATCGACAACGATCTGTAATTCTCCCTTATAGCCTGGCTGCAATGGCGTCTTCCAGGTGTTATCGATCAATTTATTCAGCACGGCGAGCAGACCGGGCTGATGTTCATCGCGGGACTGGTATTCGATCAACCTCGCTGCCCGTTCGCCATTGAGGAGATAGGAAAGCGTGTTGTTTGCAGCCGCTTCCGCGGCGGCGATGGGGTCGAAGGTAGGACCGGTATGCCGTTCGAAAATCTCAACCGACGATGGATAGCCCGTCGGTCTCGGGGGTATCTTGCTGATGAGATCGTCCGGCAGGGCCAGCGCATCGGGGGTGATGGTATTCATCAGCGCGTCGAATGCCCGCCATTGTTCGGCCGGGTCCACCATCTTTGTTGGCAGCTCACCATCATTTTTCACCGCATGGGTGAAATAAAGTCCGCCCAGCGACTTGGCCGCGGCCTCCACCTGGTATCGCTGTAACAGATAGATGGGCACCAGCACCTCTTCCAGCGTAGCCATGGGAGCAGCCTTTGGTATCGCCTTTTCGGAGAAGTTGTCGAGAAGATGACGGCGAACGGTCATCAGCTTATTCAGCTGATCGATGGGGTTGACGCCGTCATCCCATTGATTGGACAAGGGATGCGTCATCCCGCCGATGTCCGGGATATACTGGTAACCTTCCTTCAGGGTCTCCTTCATAATCTTGTCGAGGGCTGCATCTTCATCCGTTGCCTTCGGAAAATCCGAATAGCCCCAAATGATGACGCGCTTGTCCCAGCCGCCGATGCCGGTGGCGTACGCTTCGGAGAGATCGATGGTTCCATCTGCCTTGAGGTTGAAGCGCGGGAATGGATAGTCCATCACCGATGCCCGGTCTTTGACGCTGGCCATAAAGTTATGCGTCAGTCCCAGTGTATGCCCTATCTCGTGAGCGGATAGCTGCCGGATGCGTGCCAGCGCCATTTCTTCCATTTTCTTAGATACAGGCCTGCCGTCCTCATATGGCTGCAACAGCCCTTCGGCAATGAGATAGTCCTGCCGGTGGCGGTCGGAGCCGAGTGTTACTACTCCTTTTATGATCTCACCCGTTCGCGGATCGACGTAGGAAGACCCGTACGAGAAAGCCCTTTGCGGGTTACCGGTGCGCGTCAGCCAGTTGACCATGTTATACCGGATATCCATGGGGTCAGCGCCTGCCGGCAGCTCTTTTACCTGGAAGGCGTTTTTAAAACCCGCCGCTTCGAAAGCCTGGTTCCACCAGCTACCCCCTTCGATAAGCGCTTTCTTGATGATGGCCGGTGCGCCCCGATCGACATAATAGACGATGGGTTCTACAGGTTCGCTCACGGCTGCGTTGGGCTCTTTCTTTATAAGCCGGTGGCGTTGGATGAAGCGTCTGACCAATGGCTCGCTCATCGGCGCGGAGAAATCCTCATAGCTAAAGGAGTTGAAGCCGCTGCGGGGATCGAATTTCCGCGGGACATAGCCGCTGTCCGGCAACTGTACAAAGGCCTGGTGGATACGAACCGTCACTGCCGTAGGGTCTGGCGCCACGCTGCCACCACGCCGGAAGAAGCCACCGCCGCTGCTGCCACCGGTGAAGGTGACCAGTGCTTCAAATTCGGTATTCTTAGGAAAGTTTTTGGTGTTGTCTATAAATACGGCGCTGCGCGATTCATCCAGCCGGTAGCCACCGCCTGCCCCCGCGCCTGCGCGACCGGGTGCGTTTGCCGCGGCCGAGAAGGCGCTGCCCGGATTGCCGGCCCCGGAGCCGATGGTCTCCCCGATGTGCAGGGCATCCCTGACGATGAGGGGTGTTGCATCGATCAATACCTTGTCATCTTCCGTCGCCACAGGTGAGAAGCCAAAGAGGATGGACTGCGAGAAGCCGTCTTCCACAGCTTTCTTTTCATCTGCATCGCCATGCACCGACCGTTGACCATAGTTGGGCTGGAGCAGGAAGACCTTGGGACCTACCTTTATGAATTTGGCGATGACCCCCGAGGCTTGTCCCCGTTCCGCACCTCCGTTGCCGATGCCTTCGGGGAGGGAGCAGAAATAGAGGAATTCCTGGTTGAAGCGATCGAGTTCGATGAGGATCCTGCCTGTCTTTTCTTCGTAATAGAAGTTGTAAAAGCCGGCGTATTTTTTTGCGTCGTGGGTGACGGATTCGATGGTGGCGGCGGGCCGTTGGGCGAAGACCGGTGAGGTGAGGCTAATGAGGCCGGAGAGTAGGATGGTCAGTTGAAAGGGATGCTTCATATGCAGTAGAATTGGTATACTTCCGACAAATTACGGAAACTGATGCTGCACGCAAAAATTATTGAGGCGCCTTGAAGATCATTTTGTTAGGCATTCTTTAAGTTATCCAGTCGTTAACCGGCCGGCGGGCGGCTTAAACTACTTTGGCCGCATTCCCTCCTACTTATGAAACTTAAAAATTTACGATCATGAAAACGCTTAATGTAAAACTCCTGCTGATAGGTCTCGTCATCGCTGCCGCTTTTAGTTCTTGCGTCGTTGTTGAACGGCCCTATCATCATCACTACTATGGCTATTGCCGTTAGTACATATCTGTCCTAAACCCGGTGCCCGGGGACGGGAGGTCCCGTCCCCGGGACCGATGCAGCCCACCTCTTTTTTTATTATCTTGTGGGTATGCTTGCCATCCCTTTTCGTGTGCCGCGGGGGCTTCTCTTTCTCCTATCGACGATTATCGCCAGAGGCCTCTTTGCGCAGGCGGCAAAAGCCGATACCATCACCTTTCATTTTGCTTTCGACCGTAGCGAGATAAGACCGGCGGATACGCAGGCGTTTGGATCTTTTGTTCGCGAGCGCATTCTCGTGTCTGCCGGCGAGGCGACCGGGGACATCGACTCCCTGCTCATCGCGGGCTACACCGATACCGTCGGTACCCTGGCATACAACGACCGGCTTTCGCTTCGTCGGGCCATGTCGGCGGCCGCATTACTCCGGCAATACCTGAGTCCCCCTCCATCCCTGGCTGTGCGCATCGAAGGCCGGGGTGAAACCGACCCTTTCCCGGGTGACGACAGCGCCAGCAGAAGGGTCATCCTCGTCTTCTGGCATCATCCGGCGCCGCCACCGGTTGCCGTCCGGACGGACACTGCACGCATCGCACCGGAGCCCGACACCGTCATCCAACTCGAAGACATTCGCTTTTATGCGAATACCGCGAACCTCACCGATGAGGCCCTGCTCTCCCTCCCACGGTATATTACCAATCTTTTCCCGCTGCGCGATCGGTATCTCGAAGTGGATGGTTATTGCAACTCCCCCGGTCCGCCCCTGCCCGTCACCGATCCGCTCTACAAACTGTCGGTGCAAAGGGCGAAGTTTATCTACGACTATCTCATCGAACGGGGATTTGATCCCGGTAAGCTCTCTTATAAAGGAAAGGGTAATACCAATCCGCGTCAGGCGCATCCCACTACGCGCGGCGAAAGCGAGCAGAATATGCGGGTTGAGATCCGCGTGTTCAGAGAGAGGCCGGAGCCTTGAGCCGGGTGCTTTAGATATACTTTAACACCGATCGCAAAACGATCCATCTACGAAGGTGTTAGTATTTCTAAAAAGCAAGACATCATGAACATGAAAACAAAAAACAAGGCAATACTTCTCGGTGCAGCTGCAGTCATCGGGAGCTATTTACTATTCGCCAACGGGAAGACGCCATCAAACAGCGTATTGGACGAGCCAAAAGCTCCCGTTGTCAAAACTGCATATACCGCCGGACCCGCCGTACAACCCGTAGATTTCGAGAAAGCCGCAGCGGCCGCCGTACCCTCCGTGGTGCACATTAAGACGACCATGAAGTTCAAGGAAGTGTCCGGCCGTCAGGGGCAGGATATCGACCCCTTTGGGGGGTTTGATGATGACTTCTTCCGCCGGTTCTTTGGAGAAGGCCAGGGTAGAGTCATGCCCCAGCCTGATCAAAAGGCCTCCGGATCGGGCGTGATCATCAGCAGTGATGGTTACATCGTCACCAACAACCACGTAGTCAACGGTGCAACGGCCATTACGGTGACGCTGAACAATCGCCGTAACTATACCGCTAAGGTCATCGGCACGGACCCGAATACCGATCTGGCGCTGATAAAGATCGATGGTAAAGACCTGCCCGTTATGTCCATTGGTAATTCCGACGATGTCAAACTCGGTCAGTGGGTATTGGCCATCGGTTATCCGCTGAATCTGGATGTCACCGTCACGCAGGGTATCGTAAGCGCAAAGTCGCGTAACATCGGCATCAACACCCAGGCCAGCGCGCCCGTCGAGTCCTTTATCCAGACGGATGCCGCCGTCAACCCGGGTAGCAGTGGAGGCGCACTGGTGAACACCAATGGTGAGCTGATCGCGATCAACTCGGCTATCGCTTCGCCTACCGGCGCCTTTGCCGGCTACGCCTATGCCATTCCTTCCAATCTGATGAAGAAGGTGATCGGCGATATCATGAAATATGGTTCGGTTCAAAGAGGTTACCTGGGTATCAGCATGACGCCCGAAGGGCTGGATGATGCGAAGAAGAAAGAACTGGGTATCACCAGCGATGCTGAAGGCGTATTTGTTCTTGACGTAGACCCGAAAGGGGCTGCTGGTGAAGCCGGTCTTAAGAAAGGCGATGTGATCACCAAGGTGAACGGTGAGGACGTGAATACCGATTCCCGCCTGGCCGAGCTTATCGCCCGCCAGAAACCTGGTGACAAGGTGAAGATCACCTATGTCCGTGGCGGCGAACAGCACGAAGCTGAAGCCACATTAAAGAACAAACCTGGCACTTTTGCCAGTATGAATAATGCAGCCGTCGAATCCCTGGGCGGTGATTTCTCCGATCTCAGCAAGGAAGACGCTGCAAAGTTGGGTATCAGCGGCGGTGTGGTGGTGAACAACATCCACAACGGTGTTCTCAGCAACCAGACCAACATGCGACCCGGCTTCGTTATCACTAAGATTGGCGACATCGCGGTACATTCCGTAGCCGAACTTAAAGATGCGCTGAGCAAGCAAGGAAGTAATTTCCAGATAGAAGGGGTTTACCCTGGCAGCGACGAAGTCTACTACTATGGGATCAATGACTTTAAGAAATAGTCCGTTTTGTGTTTTTTGATAATTTGGCCGCCCCGTTCCCGGGGCGGCTTTTTTGTGGCGTGCCTCCCAGTGCTCACCGTCCCAAACCCGGTTAGCTAAAACCGAAACCTTTTATCCAGAATGGAAAAAAACTCATCCAATTTATGGTACAAGATGCTGAGGCTGGTTCGACGGTTGGTTTCGTAGTTGAGATTTTCGGGAAAATTCCTGACTTCCTTTTGCAGGTCGTTATCATCAACAGTTTTGCCTATGTCTTCGGTTACTGTGCAAATCCGGATATAGTAAGTGGGAGTGTGTGACGGTCGAAAGACATCGTAATGGTCGACTCCTTTGTATCGTTGCAGGTATATATAAGGGTAGATATCTTCTTTTAAAATGGTGTCTATATGGGTGCGAAACCATGGGATTAGTGTGTCTTCCTTTATTTCCAGAGGCAAAGAGACTGCAAAGACTAAATTTTCACAGTCTTTTGTACAATACTCTACGAATTTTTGACTAAAGGTGGCGCCTTTCCGCCAATAGACAAGATAATGTACCTGGAACATTGTTACTTCGCCGATGCCGATTAACGTATCGCTTCTTAATAAGCCATAACCTGGGAGATCGAACTGAACAACTGTA
This sequence comes from Puia dinghuensis, assembly GCF_014642875.1. Lineage (GTDB taxonomy): Bacteria > Bacteroidota > Bacteroidia > Chitinophagales > Chitinophagaceae > Puia > Puia dinghuensis. The sequence goes on along the minus strand of NZ_BMJC01000008.1, from coordinate 23,937 downwards.
TCCATCTTTTCCGCTTTAAGCCTTTCGATAGCAATGGAGAGGGTATCGTGAAATTCCGGTTGCCCCCACACACGGATGGTCACCAGAGACATAAAAAGTACAAATATGTATCTTGTCATAAGAGAAAGATACAACAAGCGAGAGGAAAGATCAAGTTTCCGGCTTTGCTGGCAGGATGACCTATATAGTTGCTATTCGGTGCGCAGAGCTCGCACGGGGTTCATCATCGCGGCCTTGATGCCCTGGTAACTCACAGTCAGGAGTGTGATCAGCAACGCGCCGGCCGCCGCCCACGCAAATACCCACCATGGCATTGTAGCGTGGTAAGGATAGTGCATCAGCCAATTGCCCATGAAATTATAGCCCAGCGGCAGCGCTATCACGATCGAAATGGCGACCATCAAAAGGAAATCTTTGCTCAGCAACGCCCACAGATTGACGACCGATGCTCCCATCACTTTCCGGATGCCGATCTCTTTTACCCGTTGCTCAGCCATAAACGATGCCATCCCAAACAACCCGAGACAACTGATGAAAATCGCCAGCGCGGCAAACAAACCGGCAAGCCTGCCCACCCGATGTTCGTTGCTGAATTTCCTTGCATATTCCTCATCCACGAATTTGCAGGCAAAGGGCACGGCCGGCGAATAGGTCTTACACACCGCCTCCAGGGTTCGAATGGCCTCATGCGTACTTACTGCCGGGTTGATGCGGACATCGACATAGTCGAAGGCGCCATGACCAAGCCGGAAGAGCGTTTGTTTCACCGGTTCGTAGGGTGACCCCATCACCATATCCTTCACTACTCCGATTACGGTAAGATCAAATTTCCCAACCCGGATGATCTGCCCCACCGGGTCTTTTAGTCCCATATATTTTACGGCGGCTTCGTTCAACACCAATCCGGCCGAGTCGGTACGCAGCTGGGGGGAGAAGTCGCGTCCGGCAGTGAATTGCCAGCCTACCGTCTTACCATATGCGGTGCTGACGGCGATGTTACCAAAGTCAGCCGACATCGATGGGTCTTTGCCCGGCCAGGTTACGTCGCCGCGGTTGTAGTTGACGCCCGTGGTCGGGCTATTGGATTCGGCGACCTCGGTGATGGCGCCTGACTTCAGGAGGTCGGCGCGAAACGCGGAAAAATGATCGTGCAGGTCGCTGGTGGAGGTCTCGATATATACCAGCCCATCCCGGGTGTACCCCACCGGCCGGTCTTTGGCAAACTCTATCTGCCTGAAGACGACCATCGTCCCGATGATGAGCACCACGGACACCGTAAACTGCAACACCACCAACACTTGCCGTGGCAGCGCCGCCCAACGTCCGGCGTTGAACCTGCCTTTCAGCACTTTCACTGGCCGGAAGGCGGACAAGTACAAGGCGGGATAGCTCCCGGCAACGACGCCCGTAAACAACACAAACGCCAGGGTGAGTGCCCAAAACAGGATATTGCTCCAGGGAAAAAGGATCTTTTTGTCCGCCACTTCGTTGAAGAAAGGGAGGCTCAGCCACACCAGCAGCAGCGCAAAGGCAAAGGCCAGCGTCGCCATGAAAATGGATTCGGTGAAGAACTGACCGATGAGCTGGCCGCGCAAGGAGCCGATGGACTTGCGGATGCCGACCTCTTTTGCGCGTTTCTCGCTGCGGGCCGTGCTCAGGTTCATAAAATTGATACAGGCCAGCAGGAGCACAAAGCCACCGATGATGCCGAACAGCCACACATACCGGATCGCGCCGCCCGTGTTGACGCCATCCTTAAACTCCGAATACAGATGCCATCTGCTCATCGGTTGGAGGAAGAGCTGTGGTTTCAACTTTACCTGCCCCGGCCCCGCATGGTCGAGGATCATGTTCTTTATTTTCGCCGAAAGCCGTTGCATGCCGGCGTGCTCCCTCACTTGTACATACATAAAGAGGGAAGCATCGTTCCAGTCGGTGGGGTTCCTGCCGTTGAAGTCGGCGGAAGCCGCCACAAAAAAATCCCAGGGCGCCATGAAGGCCATGTCGTGAAAGGTGGTGTTGTCGGGGAGGTCTTCGTACACTCCCGACACTTTGAAAGAAGCCTTGTTGTCGAGACTGATGACCTTGTCCATCGGGTCTTCGTCGCCAAACAAGGCCTTAGCCACCGACGTGGAGATCAGCATGCCGCTGGGTCCGACGAGCCCACTCCGGGTGCCTCGCAGCATGTGCAGCGACAGCATGTCCGGACCTTCGGAGCCTACAAAATTCCCTGCGTAGGAGATCTTCTTCTCTCCCACCGTGAGGATATGGTTCCCGGTAAAAGCCGTCATCACGATATGTTCGAAGTCCTTTCCATAGCTCTTCCGCAGTTCGGCATCCAGTGGCAGCGGGATGTCCCCGACTGTATGTACCCGGCCGTTGATGGTCACCTGCTGCATCACCCCGGCTATCCGGTTGTAGTTGGCGTGATACTTATCATAGGAAATCTCGTCATAGATCCACAGGCCGATGAGCAGGGCAACGGCCATGCCCACCGATAGTCCGGCGATGTTGATAAAGGAATGCGCTTTGTTCTTTCGCAGATTGCGGATGGCGATGGTGAGATAGTTTTTAAACATAATCAGGAGTTTAAGCAATGACGGCGATGCGGCCTGTTTCGAGCGCCAAATGCAGTGCCAGATCGGTATTATGATATGGATCAACGCCTTATGTTTACATCTACGAAGAATGTCGTTCGTTTTTGATACACCGGATGTCCGTATCTTTGCGGCCGCCAGGCAATAAACCACACATGAACATCATCATCGTCACAGGACCACCCTATTCCGGAAAAGGCACTCAATGCGAGATCATTAGCAAAATTCTACACTTTACCCACCTTTCGACGGGCGACCGGTGCCGTCAGGAAAAAGCGAACCACACGAAGATCGGGCAGATCATGTCGCAGTATGAGGAAAAGGGTGACCTGGTTCCCGACTCGATCATGAAAACCCTATTCGGCCAGATCCTCGATGAAAACAAGGATAGGAAGGGGGTCATCCTGGACGGCTATCCGCGGACAAATCCCCAGGTGGACGATCTGCTGGAATTGGTAAAGGAAAAGAAACAGCAGATTCGGCTTGTCATCAATATTGACGTGGCGCATGATGAGTTGCTCGCCAGGGCATTGAAAAGGGCGGCGGACTCCAGCCGGGAAGACGATAAGGACCCGGCGACTCACCTGAAGCGCCTCCACATCTTTGAAACCGCGACCCTGCCGGCGATTGCTTATATGAAAACCCTGCTTCCCGTTGTCGATATCGACGGTATGGGGGAGATCGCTGAGATAACCCGGCGGATAAGGGAGCAGATACCTACTCATTTTTAGGATAGTTTCGCGAATACGAAACCGTTGTTCTGATATCTTCGAAATTTGGCTATTTTACAGGATGCAAAAACTCCTACTGTCTTTACCAGCCACATTTATTCTGCTGTCCGTTGCCGCGCAACAGCCGGCCTATACCGAAAAACATTTTGTCCGCGAGGAAGACCCAAAAGAATTTGTCCCGATAGTGCCAAAAAGTGGCTTTACGAGAACCTATCTCCTTGGCCAGGTTGGTATCATGGACCTCGACGACAATCATACCACCTACATCAAGTATGGGACTAAAGCCTTGCTGTGCATCGAGGGCGAGTATCAAAATAACCAACGGGAGGGCGTATTTACGTTCTCCCTCATAGATAGCCTCGATCATAAGAAAAGGTATAAGCTGTATGAACAAACCTTCAAGGCCAATAAGCTCAATGGCGAATGGCGTACCTATACGCTGGCAGGAAAGCTGAACAACGTCCAGCACTATAGCAACGACAGTCTCGACGGGCTCAGCAGAACCTACTGGATCGATGGAAAGTCCATTGTCGAAGAAAGGCAATACTCCAACGGCAGGGCCAACTACATTTTGAGGAAATACTCTCCGCCCGACACCCTCGAGCGTGAGATCACTTTTGTCAACAATGCTCCCAATGGTGCGGCTAAGGTATTTTATCCCTCGGGCATCGTAAAGGACGAAGTCACGTTGAAGGACGGTGCGCTAATCGGCATCCGGCGTTATTATTATCCTTCCGGCAAAATCTGGTCCGAAGCTGAATATAAAAACGGTAAACCGTGGACTGCGATCGCCAACTATACCGCTGATGGCCAGAAGCGCAACCCGGGAACGCTAAAGAATGGCAATGGGACGATGATCCTCTACGACGATGACGGGACCGTCCGGCAAACCCTTAGGTTTATCGAGGGCGTTCAGCTGTAGTGAGGGCCGCCCGTTTCTCCCGGCTCAGCACGCGGTTGGCGATGATCGTGGCCATCAGCATGAACAGGGCGCCAAGCAGGAAATGCATCCCGGGAAAATAGAACGGCGCCTTGCTACTGGTGAAGTAGGCAAAGATGTTGCTCATGATCAGCGGACCGATGACCGTCGTCAAACTCATCAGGCTTGTCAGCGCGCCCTGTAATTCACCCTGTTGATTGGGCGGAACATGTCCCGAGATGACAGATTGCAACGCCGGACCGGCAAGACCGCCAAGACAATACGGCACCAGGAAAGCGAACATCATCCAGCTTTGGCTGGCAAACCCAAACAGCACCAGACCCACCGTATACAGCGACAATCCTATATAGATGCTTTTTTCATTGCCGATCTTGGGATTTACCACCCGCGTCAGTCCGGCCTGCACGCCGCCAACCAGTACGCCGACGACCGTCAGGGAAATGCCAATCATTTTTGGTCCCCAACCAAACCGGTAGGAGGTGAAGAAATTCCAGTTGCCCTGCACTGACTGCGCAGCCAGATAGATGAGGAAAAAGCTAATGGCCAGTCCCCCGATCTCCGGGTGCGAGCTAAGGAATTTCAAGGAACCAAAGGGATTGGCGCGTTTCCAGTCGAAGGGTCTGCGGTTCTCTTTGCTCAGGGATTCCGGCAGGATGAAATACCCATAGAGGCAGTTGAGCAGGCAAAGTATCGCGGCACCCCAAAACGGCGCCCTTATTCCCCAGGTGGCCAACACGCCCCCAAGAGCAGGGCCGAGCACAAAACCAAGTCCGAAGGCGGCGCCGATCATCCCGAAATTCTTTGCCCGCTCAGAGGGGTCGGTGCTTACATCCGCGATGTAGGCGCTTGCCGTAGTAAAACTTGCCCCCGTGATACCGGCGATCACCCGGCCGATGAACAACCAACCATACGCCGGCGCCAGCGCCAGGATAATATAATCGATGCCAAAGCCCAGCAGGGAAAAGAGCAGAATGGGCCGGCGGCCAAATCTATCACTGAGGTTGCCGATGACGGGCGCAAACAAAAACTGCGTAACCGCAAATGCCGCGAGCAGATAACTCCCATACGGGCTGGCTTCGTTAGGGGGTATTCCTTTCAATTTGGAGATGAGATCGGCCATCACGGGGATGATGAGGCCCCACCCCATTACGTCGATGAGTAAGGTGACGAAGATAAATCCGATGGCTGCTTTTTTGTTGGATGTTTGCATATGGATAAGTCCTTTGATTAAATCTTTAGCAAACATACCAAAAAAATTGACACCCCGGGAAGGTAAAAACGTCAACTTAGCAGGGTAAATCCGACATTCGCCGGGATATTAACCGAGGGCCTTTACGGCTGTCAGCGTCTCGCTTAATTTCCAAAGCCGGTCGGCGGCTACGGGGTCCACTGCATATGAGAAGACTCCAAGAGCCTGCGAACCGATGGGCCGGCTTATTTTATGCATCTCCTCTTCCTTGTCAGCGGGTATCAGCGGTGCGATATCGCAATTCTCGCAATAGACGCCACCCCTCCCTTCCAGCTGTGGACTGGTGGCGCACCAGACGCTGGTTGCCGCGCCCTGCTCTACGGTCTTTAACCCCCGCGACGGATCGAGGATGGGTTGATCGTTCTCATCGAGTGCCCCCGCTCTCCGGAGATCGTCGAGGGAAATATGACGGCTCAGGTCGGTACCCACGATAGTGCCGGGATGCAGGGAAAAGGCACGGATACCTGCCGCTTTGCCCACTTCATCCAGCTTTACCGCGAAAAGGACATTGGCTGTCTTTGACTGGCCGTAGGCCAGCCAACGATCGTAAGGGCGGTGTAGAAAATTCGGGTCATCAAAATCCACCGGCGAAAAGCGATGGCCCCAGGATGAGACTGACACGACACGTGCACCGCCGGCCTTTACCAGCGCCGGCCACAATCGCGCCACCAATTGAAAATGCCCGAGATGGTTGGTGGCAAACTGCGATTCATAACCACGCACATCCCGCACGAGCGGTGTCGCCATGATACCGGCATTGTTCACCAGGATATGCAGGGGCCGGCCGGTGGATAAAAAGGCGGCGGCAAAGGCATCTATCGATGCAGGATCAAACAAATCCATCTGGTGCATCTCTACGCCTGCGATTCCCTTCAACGCCTGCTCAGCCTTGGCCATGTCCCGCACGGGGACGATCACCTTCGCACCAGCGGCCGTCAGTACCCGCGTAGTTTCCAGGCCGATGCCTGCATAGCCGCCCGTGACGATAGCTGTCTTTCCCGACAGATCGATTCCTTTGATAACCTCACCGGCTGTAGAGGCGGCGCCAAAGCCGGAAGGAATAGGTTGTTGTTTTTGCATACACAAAATTACGATGGGTGTAACCGGCCACCTTGTGCGATGCAAACCATTAATTGTAAAATTCAAACCAAGCCCTGATCTATAGCGCGGGCGCGGCCGGGGCGGTGGTGTCCGCCAACCGAAACGCAGAGGGACTCATATGCACCCGCTTCCTGAAAAAATTATTGAAATGCGCCTGGTCCTGGAAACCAAGGCTGTACCCCACTTCTGCGATGTTCATATCGGTATGTCTGAGCATCGCCTTTGCCTCCGCCGCCAGCCGGTCGAAAATATGCTCGCTTGTCGTTTTGCCGGTTTGGGCTTTTACGGCCCGGTTGAGGTAATTGATATGAATGGCGAGCTTGTCGGCAAAATCCTTGGGGGTGCGCAACAGGAGGCGGCGGCCCGACAATTCTACGGGAAACTGGCGGTCGAGCAGTTCAAGAAAGACAGCCGTAATCCGTGCCGAAGCATTCGTATCCGCGGGTCTGTAAGTCAGCGGCGCCAGCTTCATGGCGAAATAAATGATCTCGGTGACATAGGCCCTGATCAGCTGATATTTATAGGTATAGGTACTGTTCAGTTCGGCCAGCATTTTTCTGAAAAGGCGGCTCAGCTCTTCGCATTGTCCGGGGTCCAGGGAGAAGATCGGCTTGACGCCGGGAAGAAACAGCGGCACTTCGTCAAGGTTGATCCTCAAATCTTCCTTGAAAAAATCTTCCTTGAAGACGCAAAAGTATCCGCGGGCGTTCGCCGGTAAAGACGCGTAGGTATAGGGCACCCGGGGATTGAAGAACAACAGGCTATCGCCGCTGATGGCTATGGTTTCATCCCCGAAATGAAATTGCGCATCACCCCTGAACAACATGATCTTATAAAAATCCCGCCTGATGTAGGTAGGATATAGTTGTCCCGATTGCAGCCGTTCGGCAATGTCCGCCACATTAAAATGGTGACCGGCGTCAGTCTGCTTTGGACTGCAAAGACTGCTGCGGTAGAATTCCTCCAGGGTTTGCGTTGCAAATGGCATAGCGGTGATTTTTGGGAGTTATCGACCTCTTTGCAAATTTCAAACTTTTTGCACATTCCATCAAATCGCCCGATTTATTATAGTAACTTTCTGTCTCACCTTTTCAAATCTATACTGATGACAAATCTTATCATCGCCTCCTTCAAGGAGGACACACAAGCCATTGAAGCTTCGCAAAAATTGAATGAGCTGGAAACTATCGGGGACATCACCATCTACGAGAGAGTCCTCGTCAGGAAAAAAGCCGATGGAACAACGGAACTGGTGCAGACCGACACTACCGAGGGTCTGACGACACTATCGGGCATGACTATTGGCACATTGATCGGCGCGCTCGCCGGACCGGTAGGTATGCTTGCGGGCATGCTCACGGGAACACTGGCCGGTGCGGCCATGGAAGTAGATGATTATGGTTTCGCCGAGGATTTTGTTTCCAAAGCGGCGGATCACCTTCAGCCAGGGACGATAGCCATCATCGCCGAAGTTGAAGAGGATAACAATATCTTCATCGACGATTCGCTCAATCCCCTGGGCGCCACACTGACAAGGAGCGAGGTCAACTACGAGCTGGACAAGTATTCCGACGAAGAACTCGACCAGCTGGACGAAGACATTGCCGAACAAAGGGCAAAGTTGAAAACAGCCGCCGCAGACAAAAAGGCCAAGATCGATAAAAAAATTGCTGACCTTAAAGAAAAGCGGAAAGAGACCCTTGCCGAGTGGAAGGAAAAAGCGAAAGAAGCTGCTTCAGATGTCAAGGAGTCGGTGAAAGATCGGAAGATCGCCCGCATACGGAACAAGATCGAAAAACATCAGAAGAAGATATCCGATCTGGAGTCGAAATTGCAGGAAGCAATTGGCAAACAACCAGAGGTGCAAGCAGCAGTGCATTAAAATCATTCGGGGCCTGCCGGTGGGTGGTCCCATGCCCGCCGGCGGGCATTCCCTGTATCGAATCCGTACATGCATAACCGCAGCCGTCCCCTTCCCTGGCTGAAATCCAATTTATTATAAAACAGGCACCAGCTTTGGTGGAAAGGGTTTATGATAAAGAACTACTTTCTCACTGCCTGGCGCAATCTGGTAAAAACAAAAGGATACAGCGCGCTGAATATTTCGGGGCTCGCCATTGGCATGGCCGTCGCTCTGCTTATCGGTCTCTGGGTATACGATCAATATTCCTACGACAGGTTCCTTCCGGACTACCAGCGGCTCTACCGCGTGAGAAGGAATTTCAACAGCAACGGCGAGACCCTGAATTTCACCAGCACTTCCCTCAAACTCGCGGATGTCCTGCGCAAGCAGATACCCGAGATCGAATACGTGGCGGAGACCGATGGCAACCAGCACCATGTACTGCTGGTGAATAACCATCAATTTTATCTGGAAGGGATACAGATCGGCAGCGATTTCCTAAAAATGTTTCCCTTCCCCCTTGTGCAGGGCAATGCAGGCACGGTGTTGAAGGAAACCTACTCCATCGTACTAACGCAATCGACAGCCACGGCTCTGTTCGGTAAGGAAGACCCCATCGGCAAAACGGTGCGCATCGACAACAGGGATAACCTCAAAGTAACGGGCATCCTGAAAGACGTTCCTCATAACTCTACTTTTCAATTCGATTATGTCATTCCGTTCAGCTATTCGGCCAAGGTGCACAATTATTACACCAATGGCGGCATGAATTCGTTTGGGAACAATGGTTTCTCGCAATACGTCAAGCTAAGGCCCGGCATATCCTACGCCCAGGTGGCGCCCAAAATAAAGGACATCGAGAAGACGGAGACGAATAGCTCCAACGCCATGCTTTCCGAGGTCGTGCTCCAACCGATGACCAACTGGCACTTGTATGATAATTATATCAATGGCAAAGAGACGGGCGGCTTCCTGGACTATGTCCGGATGTTCACCTTCATCGGCGCGCTGGTATTGCTTATAGCCTGCATCAACTTCATCAACCTCACGACGGCCCGGTCGGAGAAAAGAGCAAGGGAAGTGGGCGTGAGAAAGGCCATCGGGTCGCAGCGCAAAGACCTGATCATTCAATTCCTGGCGGAATCCCTGCTGCTTACCTTTTTTTCCTTCCTGTTCGCCCTGGTACTGGTGGAGCTTGCCCTACCGTCCTTCAATGCACTTACTAAAAGCGGGATGCGGATCCCATTCTCCAGTGGCATTTTCTGGCTGATCCTGCTGAGCTGCGTATTCCTCACCGCCCTCATCGCGGGCAGCAGACCGGCCTTTCATCTGTCTTCCTTCAACGCCGTGAAGGCCCTCAAAGGCGGCAAACTGACCGGCAGAGCGAGTACCCTCCCCCGGCGGCTACTGGTAGTCGCCCAGTTTTCCTGTAGCATCGCTCTCATCATCAGTACGATCATCATTTATCAGCAAATCCAGCACGCCAGGAACCGGCCATCCGGTTTTGACAGTAACCGCCTGCTGATGACCTGGATGAATGACGAACTCAACCACAACTACCCCGCGCTGAAGAATGAACTCCTGCAAAGGGGCATTGCCTCGGCCGTAACGACGGCAAGCAGCCCGGCCACCGATATTTACTGGCATTCTGATGTTGCGAAATGGCCGGGGAAAAATCCCGGGGAGACCATCGAGATGGGTACGATCATCGTTGGGGACGACTATTTCAAAACCCTGGGCATGACCATCGTCGAAGGCAGGGATTTCCATCCTGTGGATTCGCAAAGCATCATCTACAACCAGGCCGCCATCCGGCAGATGCGCATCAAGCAGCCGGTGGGGCAAACGGTCTTCTGGGACACCACCCGGCAGATCGTCGGGGTAGCGGGAAATGCGCTGATGCTCTCACCCTTCGCGGCTGTCGACCCGACCCAGTGGGTTTACTCCCCCAACAACTCCGGAAATGTCATGATGTACCGGTTGTCCCCATCCATCAGCACCGTCGACGCCATTGCACAGCTGAACAAGCTGTTTGTGAAATACAATCCCTCCTATCCCTACAAATACACCTTCGCCGATGAAAGCTATGCCGCCAAGTTCAACCTGGAAGTACTTGTCGGGAAGCTGGCAGGCATCTTTGCTACGCTGGCGGTATTTATCTCCTGCCTCGGACTTTTCGGGCTGGCAGCCTATACGGCGGAGCAGCGTACGAAGGAGATCGGCATCCGCAAGGTATTGGGCGCCTCGATTCCGCAGGTGTGGATGCTGTTGTCCAAAGATTTTATCGTCCTCGTGCTGATCAGTTGTCTCATCGCATCGCCCGTCGCCTTTTACTTTTTGCACGGTTGGTTGTTGAAGTATGATTATCGCATCAGTATTGGTCCGGGTGTTTTTATCATGGCCGCGGTGATGGCGCTTGTCATTACCGTCGTCACGATCAGCTTCCAGGCGGTGAAGGCGGCGATTTCCAATCCGGTGGCCGCATTGCGTAGTGAGTAGAATGGCACTGCGGCGGGAGGCCCCGGCCGGGGCCTCCCGCGAATTCTCCATTTTCAATAAAGCCTTTGGCCGTGGCTGGTTTTAGTTTTGTTATGAACTTAAAACCAGCAACAAATGTCAACTACAACAAACAAAGACTTTCGCGCCCCGAGCGAATCCAAGCGGGCTCCAAAAGCAGTGGCCGACGGCATCGGCGGGATGATCCTCGGTGTCGCAGAGATCGGCGGTACTCCCGAACAGGTCTTCAATGCCCTTACGACTGACGAGGTGACCAAGTGGTGGAAATATCCCGGCTTCTATTTTCAAAAGGACTGGAAGGCCGACCTCCGGCCCTGCGGACAATGGAGCGTCACCGTCGAACTAGCTGACGGCAATGAAGTTCATGCCTTTGGCGAATTCTGTGAGATCGGCTATCCCAACAAGCTCGTCATGACGCGGATATTCGACAAACATCCCTTCCAGGGCAGCCGCGAAACCACCATCACCTATCGCTTCGAGCCTTCCCCTTACGGCACGCTCGTCACCATCCGCGACGAAGGTTTCATCGGGCGAAGCCAGGCTGCCTATGGCAATGCCGACATCTGGGAAAAGGTGATGGGGTGGCTGGATGCCTATCTCAGCGCGAAATAATCGATTACTACATGAAAGGGGCGGCTCCCGCGGATCAATCGAGCTTCATCCCGTTGACTACCTCTTTAAAAGTATTCCAGGAGACTTCGTGGATATCTTCACAGGTGTCCAGGAGGAACAAATAGAAAATCCTGCCCGGGAAGCGCGTCCGGATAATACTTGGCGTATAAAAATTAACCTTCCCCGGCTCGCCTTTCATTTCTTCGCCCTGGTCCTCCAGCGACATCCCCGGATAGGGCGGCGCCGAACGTTCGATGCCGATGAAGTGGATATGGGCGCCTCCCCGATCGGAATAGAGGTTTTTATTCTGGAAAGTATAAGAAACACCTGTAGGAAATTTATCCGCGAAAGGGAAAGCAGCGTCCCTGACACCACCCATCTTCATAAAGGAGGCCATGAAGTCTGTTAATTTCTCTCCTTCACCGGCTACATGCATCACCAGGGCAATGCTGAAACCGATGTTGGCGCCTTTCGGGCTGGTCACTACCGGCGGCTGCATGGCTACGGCCGTAAGCCTTTTTACAAAGCCATTCATTTGCATCTCCCAATTGCTATCCGCGGCAAATTTTATTCCCAGAGGCCGTGATAGAAACGTCACCTTCTTTCCCTGCCGATCGGGTTGCCATAATTCGTTGGTGCTATAGGAGCTGTCAGGGTCGGCCCGGACGCTCTTCATCTTAAGCGTCGAATCCATCATCGTTGCCATCAGGCTGCTTCCTCCACCCTTCAGGTAGTGATCCAGTCCATACCGACAATGCGAAGGCATTCCAACCGCATACATAGCAAAGGCATATTCCTGCCAGAATTCATTTGCCGTCGCGCTATTCACCAGTTTCACCGCTTTGTTGAAGCACGACACCCCTTTTTTCAGCTCATCAGACTGCGAATAGTGATACCCCAGGAACCAATATCCCCGGCAATCGCTTTCATCGGCCGCAATGGCTTTCAGATAATACGCTTCTGCTGTGTCATAATAGGATTGTTGATTGAGATTATAGAGATAATGCGCAATTTCACCTAATAGCAGATCGGTCTCATAAACGTTGGCCTTTAGTGGCGCAAACAGGGTGAGACAGGTTTTCAATTCCCCGATGAGGGAATCCTTGGAAACATCGTATACCCAGTCGGGTGACCAATGATCATAATAGACGAGATTGGCCAATAAAAAATGTTGTTGGGAAACATACTGCCCGGAAGGGTCGATCTTTTTAAAATCTACGAATTTAACGTCTGCCCGGCATTCCAATCGGGTGAAGAGCCATAAGGCGATGAGGAGCAAAAAGAACTTTTTCATTTGGTTAGTTGAGGCCGGTAAAATAGAAAAAAATCAAGATTCCCCGTTGGATAGATGATGCTGCCGGACAATCGATGTTCAAAAACGAACACTTTTGTAAGCGGCCTAAATGCAAATAGGTATTAATCAGCAAATTATACACTGGCACATTATTTATTATGATCCATTGCCCTTCTAAAGGCAATCGTCATGCTGAGTAATTTTTTTAAGATCGCGCTTCGAAATATCGTCCGATATAAAAGTTTTTCCGCCATTAATATAATAGGGCTTGCCCTGGGCCTCACGGCCTGCATCCTGATAGGGCTTTTTGTGTGGGATGAAAGCCAGTACGACAGATCCGTTCCCGGCAATGATCGGATATACCGGCTCTACACCGAATTTTCCAACAACAGCGGTACCCAAAAGCTGGCCGTCACTCCGCCCACCTTTGCCACGGTGCTGAAGAAAGATTTTCCCGAAGTAGAGCAGACCGCCAGGTTGATCATGCAGGCGGGTCATAAAACGCTTTTTGAAGCAGGTCGCATCCGGCTGGATGAAGAAAACGGCTTTTTTGCCGACTCCACACTCTTCGATGTGCTCCCCCTCCCCTTTAAATATGGTTCTGCCATCTCTGCCCTCAACGATGCCCACTCCATCGTGATCTCACAGGAAATGGCAAAGCAGTTTTTTGGCGAAACAGACCCCGTAGGCAGGCAATTGTCGATGGACAAAACACCCTATCTTATAAGAGGTGTTTTTGAAAAGGACCCAAAATTCCATTTACCGTTTGATTATATTGTTCCGCTTTCCGCGCTGCAGCTGCCAACCGCCCGGCTGCAGAACTGGAGCTGGCACCAGTTTATGACCTATGCACGACTAAAGACCGGCACGGATGTGCACCTGCTGCAAAGAAAATTTCAAGATGAAGTAGCCAGGATCGCGAAGTCATCGCCCGATGAAGCGCAGACCACGGACAAGCCTTTCTTCCAGCCGTTGAAGGACATTCATCTGTATTCGGCAGATCTGAAATTCGATGTGGCGCAAAGGGGTAATATTGCCTATGTCAAAGCGCTGACCATTATCTCGATCTTTATCCTGCTTATCGCCTGCTTCAATTTTGTCAACCTGGCCACGGCCAGATCGCTGCAAAGAGCCCGGGAAGTAGGGGTGAGAAAAGCCATCGGCGCCGGCAGAAAACAGCTGATCTTCCAATTTGTCGGGGAAACGATGCTGCTTGCCTTTATCAGCACTTTTACTGCTGTTGTGCTTGCTTCTTTGTTGCTTCCGTGGCTGAACGAGTTTACGGGTAAACATATACCTGAGGGGCTGTTGACCGAGCCGGCTGCGCTATTATTATTGCTTGCATTGGTGCTGGCAACGGGGTTATTCGCCGGATTTTATCCCGCATTGGTGCTTTCGGGTTTCAAGCCCATCAATGTGCTAAAGGGTGCGGCGCCCATCAACCAGCAATCGGGCAGGGCCGGATGGTTGCGACAAGCCCTTGTAATAATACAATTTGCCTTGTCCGTGTTACTGATCATCAGTTCGATCGTTGTTTTCAGACAGGTGGATTATCTCCACCACAAAGACCTTGGCTTTGAAAAAGACCAGATCATGTTCTTTCCGATGAGAGGGGACAACATGTTCAAGAACAGAGAGGCATTCAAAAATGAATTGCTACAGTCACCGGGTGTCGCTTCGGTCTCCATTGGCTATGGTTTCCCGGGCGACGCTGTAGCGGGGGATGAGATAATCACCGATGATGACGGTAGAAAAACAACGCTGTCGGCCACGCAGCTTGCGGTTGATTTCGATTATGTCAAAACATTGGGATTGCAGGTGGTCGAAGGGCGGGATTTTTCAAGGGCGATGCCTACTGATAAAGATCATGCCTGGATCATCAATGAGACAGCTGTGAAGGAACTGGGGTTCGGGACGCCGAAGAATGCCATCGGTCAAACGCTTTCGTGGCATCCGTGGGAAGCATCCAATCCCGATTCATTGAAAACGGGGCGGATCATCGGGGTTGTAAAAGATTTCAACTACAAGAGCCTTTATGAAAAAGTACAGACCGCCGTCATCCAGATATTTCCCGGGGCCGCCTGGAAGGTGGCAGTAAAACTAAGGCCGGGTGATGCAGGCAATACGATCGATCGGGTAAAAACCATCTGGAACAGATTTTCCCCGGACTATCCGATCGAATATACCTTTCTCGATGAGAACTTTGAAGTAATGTATACGGCGGAGGACAAATTGCGTTCGTTGTTGCTGATCTTTACAGGGATTGCGATCTTTGTCGGATGTCTTGGGTTGTTTGGGCTTGCCGCCTATGCGGCAGAATGCAGAAAAAAAGAAGTAGGTATCCGCAAGGTATTGGGGGCAACGACACAAAGCGTAGTATTCCTTTTGTCAAAGGAATTTATACGGCTGGTGGTGTTATCATTGTTGATAGCCTCGCCTGTTGCGTGGTATTTTATGACTAGATGGTTGGAGGGTTTTGCTTATCGCATCACCATCGGTTGGGCGGTATTTGCGGTGACCGCGGTTGTTGCCCTGGGAATTGCCTTTATAACGGTGAGCTATCAGGGGATAAAAGCGGCGCTTGCGAGCCCAGTGAAGAGTTTGAGGACGGAGTGAGTGGGCGATCAGTTGAAAGACTGCCTGAAGGCCAGAGGGGAAAGATTGGTCCGGGTTTTGAATAATTTGCTAAACGACTGCGGATATTCAAATCCCAGTTCGTATGCGATCTCACTTACCGACAATTCGGTGGTCGACAGCTTTTCTTTTGCCTTTTCGATCACCTTGTCGTGGATGTGTTGTTGGGTGCTCTTGCCCGTCAATGTTTTTAACAAACCGCTGAGGTAGTTAGGCGACATGTTTAATTCGCTGGAAATATACCTGACTGTGGGTAACCCTTTTGTGGCCAGATCATCGCTGTTGAAGTAATCCGTCAGCAGGTCTTCCAGCCGGCCGAGTACCTTATGATTCGTAATCTTCCTGGTAATAAATTGCCGCTGATAGAATCTTTCTGCATAGTTGAAGAGTGTTTCCAACTGAGAAACAATGATGTCCTGGCTGAATTTGTCGATGTTGGCGCGATATTCCTGTTCGATGTTTTGGATGATCCCGGTGATGGTCGCTTCTTCTTTTTCCGAAAGGAACAAGGCTTCATTCACCGAATAATCGAAGAACTCGTATTGCTTTATTTTTTTCGCTAATGGGGTATGCCACAAAAAGTCGGGATGGATCAATAACATCCACCCCGATTGTTTCATTTCTACACTATGGTCGATCTCGATTCTAAATACCTGGCCGGGTGACATAAAACTCATGACGCCTTCATCAAAATCATATTCCTGCTGGCCGTATCTTACTTTGGCAGGAAAATTCCTCTTCAACGCGATAGTATAAAAATCAAATACCAGGCTCACCGGTTCATCGATGGGAATATGCTTGACGGTTGTCAGATCGATCACGCCGATCAAGGGATGCTCAGGCTTCGGCATTTGCCTGAACTGATGAAATTCGCTGATCGTTTTACATCTATAAGGTTGCGCGCCTGCCATATCACAAGGTACTTATTTTTGGTTGTAGGCGACGGCGAATTCCCTTGCGAAGTCCGTCATCTTTATTTTTCCCAACACCGCCGGTCGATTGCGGAAATAATCTGCGCCCAATTCCCCGCTATGCACGCATGCGTACATCTCAACAAGGCCGGCGACGATGTCCGGGTTCATTCCGGCCGCTATCATGCCACTTTGCATTTGCTCGCCGGGAATGATCATCCATTGCAGATCGGGCTTGCCAATGGCGGCGCCTAAGATATGGGCAACTTCATTACAGGTGAGTTCGTCACTTGCCACGTACCGTATTTTCCTGCCTGTCAGCGGCGTCACAATTTCTTCGGCGATGGCGGTGGCTATATCTTTCGGCGATACCCATACCATCTTGTCGTCCGCACCGTAGTTGGCCGCGATGAATCCGGCTTTCTTTATCATTGGCACATAGCCATACAAATTGTAGTAAAATGCCGTGGGACGCATAAAGGTGATGGCGACATCCGCCAATTTGCCCAGGGTAATCTCCAGATGACGATGCAAAAGAATGAGGCCCGAACCCTTTTCCAGGTGAGCGCCGATGCTACTGAGGTGGACCAGCCGCTTTACGCCCGACTGGCGGATGGCCTGTGCAAAGTTGTTGGCGAGGCGATCGCATTTCGCATAAATGTCGTAATCCTGGTCGAAGTAGTTGCCCGGCGGCAGCATAGTATATACGGCATCCGCCCCGGCAAAGGCGGTCGTAAGAAAATCAACATCTTCTACCGAGCCGATAGCAGGGGTGGCGCCCAGGGCCCCGATGGCGGACTTTTTTTCGGGATTGTGGCTGATGACGGTTACGGCATGTCCTTTCTGTACCAGCTCTTCTGTCAGCGGCTTGCCGATGTGCCCCAGCGAGCCTGTTAAAGTAATTTTCATTTGTCTGTTTTTTATACCACAAAGCTCTTCAGCAACAGACAAACAGATTTAAGCGAATCTATGGTTGTTGTATCCAAATGTAATTTTACTTAACTTTCCCATGCCACAACCTTAACTTATGCTGCGGTATATCTTCCTGGCTATACTTACCCTGGTCGCAGGAAACTCCTTCAATCCGGTTTCGGGACAGAAGGCGTATAAGGCAATCGTGGCTAATGCAACCCGCGAACTGATCCCTGAAGGCATAGCCGTCGACGCAAGGTCCGGACGCATCTATGTCGGCAGCATGTCGCAACACAAAATAGTGGTCATCGACTCCACGGGAAAGTCCAAGGATTTTGCCTACGTCAATGATAGCTTACCGGGATATACCGATATTTCAGGGCTTAAGATCGATGCCCACAGCGGGCTACTTTGGGCCGTATCCACGTACATCGAAGGCCGATCGTATACCGCGCAGCTGAACGCCTTCGATCTTCTCACCGGAGTGCTTAAAGAACAATTTACCGTAAAAGACGGTGCAAGACATATCTTCAACGATCTTATACTCGATCCCGTCCGTCGCCGGATCTATCTCACCGATACGCCTTTTGGCGCCGTATATGTGGTCGATCCGGCAATGGGCAGCATCACTATCCTCGTAAAAGATTCCTTAACGGCTTATCCCAACGGCATCGCGCTGTCGGGCGACCGGTGGTTGTATATCGCCACGTACAGCCATGGACTCCTGCGGTTCGACCTGATGACGAAAAAGCTCGCGCCCTTGCCGGGATATCAGAACAGCGAAATGGCTTTTAACCTCGACGGCCTGGCCTATAAGGACCATCTCCTGTATGGGGTTTATAATTCTGCTGCCCATAAAAGGGATAATGCACTTATCCAATACCGGTTGAACGCAGAAGATACCAGCATCGTCAGTGAAAATATCATTGACATCGGAAATCCCATCTTTCGGAAACCTACTACCCTTTCTTTGGTGGGCTCGAGAATCTATCTCCTGGCGGTGACGAATATCGACGAGTTTAATGCCAATCACAACTCGATCAGCGGCATCGAAAATCAGCTGATGCCTGTAACGATACTTGTATATAAGTAATATTGCTTTGCTGCTCCTGTAAATTTTTATGGAAAGCCTGGGATCATGCATCCAAGTGATATGAAAAAATATCTTTTTACGACACTTGCTTTTGGGGGATTACTCGCCAATTCAGGCAGATGCCAGAGTATTGACACATTAATAGATGTGGGGGGTTACCGGCTCTATTTTCACATCATAAAAGGAAAAGGGATGCCAATCCTGTTTGAAGGCGGAGCCGGGGCCGATGTAACTGTTTGGGATAGTATTTTGAAGCCAATAGCTGATGTTACGCACGCAACGCTGATAACTTATGACCGCCCTGGTTTTGGGAAAAGCGAACTGGATACCAGTAATCATGACCTGGACAAACATGGGATCGTACAAGGTATTGAAGGGCTGGAAACGGGCCTGAAAAAATTGGGCTATGATGGGAACATCATGCTGGTAGCACATTCCTTCGGTGGCTTTTGCGCAACGCTGTATGCTGCCAGACACCCTGCAACAGTGAAAGCAGCCGTGCTGATCGACGCCAATCATGTTTGCTGGTTTCAAGATGCCTATGTCGATAGTGTTACCAACCTAAGAAAAAAGGCTTATGCGACCAAGGAGAACATCGAACTGCCAGGGTATTACATGGGTTTAAATCTCCGAAATACAGTGGAACTCATGAGAAGAACGCCTTTCCCGGCATCCGTTCCGGTAATCGATCTGGTTTCGGAGATCAACTTCCCTGATTCCGTAAGTGCGGCCAGATGGAGAGTCTGTCACAGGCAATTTGTCCAAGCCCAGCCTAACCGTCAGGGCATTACTGCTTATGGATGCGGGCATTTTATTTTTAGAGATAACCCACCCCTTGCCATTAGCGCCATCGTAAAAGCTTATGTCGGCACGCTGGGTAGAGATCGAGGCGATGAAACAATGAAGCGGTTTCTTTCTTATAGTCTCGAAGGGGCCAATGATGAGAAGAGGAGGGAAGTAGGGAAGAAGTGATGCCTGGCTATCCAAAATTTAGCATCAAAAATCAGGAAGATTGCATTATAAGTCTTACATTTATTTTATAAGACTTCAACTTGATAGTGTATGGTAAACCTTATCCAATATCTGTCGTTTGCCCTTTTTTTATTAGCCTTACCTGTACAGGGTTCTACCCAGTCCGTTTTTTGGGATAGCCCCGAGGCGTATCTTGGCCAGGCCCGTCCTTCCGATACACCCAGAATATTTGCACCGGGTTTACTTACAGAGCCCGGGCATTTTAATTTTACAACAGGACGCATCGCATTTACCCCGGATGGGAAGGAGGTTTACTATGCCATCAACACTCAGTGGTATAGCGGCAAGGACCTGAAATTGAAGTATTTTATCTATGACCAAATGGGATGGAAGGGGCCGCGGCTATTGAATGCCCACTATTCCACGCCCACTTTCTCACCGGACGGCAGTAAGTTGTTTTTGGCGGGCGGGGGCAAGGCCGGGGTTATTTGGCAGTCGAAGCGTACGGATACGGGATGGAGTGCTCCTGTGGAGTATTTGCAGCGGAGTTACGCCCTGTACAATTTCATCGAGACCGCCAGTGGCAACCGGTATGTAGGCAGCAATGGAACATGGGGAAAAATGCAGGACATGAATGCATGGGACTTTTCCATACTGTCGAATACCGATACGACCATCCGAAGCCTGGGAGTACCGTTGAATACTCCGGGATTCGACGGAGATTTTTTTATAGCGACCGACGAATCCTTTATGGTCGTCAGCGCCAAGGAAACCAAGGATAATCAATGCGAGCTATATATCAGCTACCGGAAAAAGGATCATAGCTGGACAAATCCCAAAAGCCTGGGTACATTGATCAATGACGGTCCCGCACACCGATGGGGAGAGTATGTAACACCAGATAACAAGTACCTGTTCTATACTCGCGGAACAAGCGAAAAGGATTGCGCCATTTACTGGGTGCGCTTTGACGACCTGCTGGATCGTTTCCGACATACCAATTTCGAGCCTTATGTAAAGACACCCATAGCCGACCAGGCCGCTCAATCAGGTCACCCGTTGCACCTGACCATTTCCCCCGATGTGTTTGTGGATGACGACGGCAATCACACGCTGAAGATCTCCGCTGCGCTGGAAGACGGCAGCCCGCTGCCTGATTGGCTCCGGTTCCGCGCATCCAACCGGACATTTTCCGGAACCCCTGCCAATCCCGGATCCTACCACATCCGGATCACTGCCACGGACACGGCAGGCGCCACTGTTTCTACTGATTTTACGCTGAAAGTTAACGGCTAAAGAGTGGGTAAATACAGGAGCAATTTCATACTTCTAATTGTTGGCTCAGTTCTTCCAGGAGGCCATCGATGGTCTTTACGTCCTCCTCACCGAGCGATATCTCCAGCGCCTTTGTGTCATGTTCGATCTGTTCGGGGCTGGTGGCGCCCAGCAGTGCCACGGTAATACCGGGCCGGTCGATGGTCCATCGGATCACCAGCTGAGGGATGGATACACCATAGCCCGATGCAATGGGGGTGAGCTTGTCGAGGAAAGCACGAATCCGGGCCCTGTTGGCCTCCTCGTACAAAGCGGCCTCCCATGGATTGTCATCTTTCCAGACGAATTTCGGCACGTCCCCCCCGTTGAGGATACCGCGTTGTAATACGCTATAGGCGAGAATACCTTTTTGTTTCTCCAGGCAATAGGGAACGAGGTCCCTTTCGATGCGTCTGTTCAGCATGCTGTAGCGGGTTTTGTGGGATACGACCGTGGCCACCTCTTCCGCCTTTGCCATGTCTTCCAGGGTGTGGTTGCACAATCCCGCGGCCCTGATCTTGCCTTGTTCTTTGAGCCGTATAAATGCTTCCATCGATTCCCCGATGGGGGTCGTAAGATCGGGATAGTGAATGGAGTATAAGTCTATATAATCGGTCCTTAACCGGCGCAGGCTGTCTTCGCATTGCCGGATGATGCTTTCTTTTCCCGAATAGTGGTATATGTCGAACAGCTGGTCCTTGTGTTTAATGTCCTTGTAACGCAACACGCCCCGGGTGCCTTCCCAGACCACCCCGCATTTGGTCAAGAGCTGAAAGCGGTCGCGGGGCTGGTCTTCCAACACCCTGGCCACGACTTCCTCACTGAATCCAAGGCTATAGTTGGGTGCGGTATCGATGGATGTAAACCCCAGCTCATGGGCCTTACGCAAGGCGGCGATGGCGCTTTCGGTGGGCGTCGGATACTGGGCCCATGGGCCAATGGCCCAGGCTCCGAATGTCAGGACGGATAAAGAGAGGCCACTATTGCCCAAAGGTCTGTATTCCATATTTCTTATGATTTCGTGTTTCTGTTGGCTGCCGGGAAGTGCTCCGCCAGTCTTTTGGCTAATAGCGGACCGTTTGCTTCGTCTACCAGGGAGGAATGATTGCCCGGTGCAGAGATTGCCCGGACGTCGCGGGTATGGTCCTGCCATCCCAGGAACTCCCCGTATCCGCGCCAATCCTCCTCTTCCGCCCGGACGACGATGAGTGACGCCTTTGCCATACCCACGGCCTGATAGGGCATCGCCGAATGGACGAGCCTCGCATGCAGGGCCCGCAGCAACCGCTTGTCGCGCAGCCCGGTAGCTGAAGCGATGTGATAGACGAGGAACGACAGACGGTCTTCCTTCGTCATCTCCCGCGTTTCCCGCATCCAGGTTTCGGCCCAATCGGGAGGCAGGAAACATTGGTGATTGGCCAGCAAAGCATGGAGGAGGGTCGACAGGCGTGGGTCGACGATGCTTCCGTCGCCAGGTTCCAGCAAGTCCGGTTTACGGGCGGACGCATCCAGCAGGACTACAAAGTCGACACAGGCACCGTTGTCTTCGAGTCGTCGGGTGAGGTCGAAGGCGATATCGGCTCCGAAGCTGTGACCGATAAACCGATAGGGTCCATTGGGCTGGGCCTGCCGGATCTGCTCCAGCACCAGGTCGACGGCCCCTCTTATGTCCAGCGAGAGCGGAAGTTCGTTCAAAGCCACGCCGTATATGCAGAAGCGTTCTCCGAGATTCCCGGCGAGGACTTCGTAGGGCTCTGTAAATCCCGGGGATCCCGGCAGGAGGAAAAGAGGAGGCGCTTCTTCGGAACCATGCATAATGCGGATCCCTTCCTGCCTGGCGCCGGCGATCTTTTTCTCTTGTCTTTCCAGGTGAGCGGCCAGTTGTGCTATAGTCGGATGGGCCAGCAGGGTTTTAAAGGCCAGGGGATAACCCAGCCGGCGTAACCGATCGGCAAGAGGGAAAAGCAGAAGGGAGTGCCCGCCCAGGGAAAAAAAGTTATCCGAAAGGCCGATGGGTGTCACTCCCAGCAGTTCTTCCCAAGTGGCTGCCAGTCGGATCTCCAGGTCACTTTGGGGGGCCTGGTATCCGTCCTGGATGTACGCGTCGTCCTCCGGATCGGGCAATCGTCTCAGGTCGGTCTTGCCATTCCCCGTCAGCGGGAAAGCAGTCATTTCCACCCATTGAACGGGGATCATATAGTCGGGCAGACATTGCCGCAGGTGATCCCGAAGCGCCTGCCGGTCAAAACGCCCATCGGGCACCACGTATCCCACCAGCCGCGGCTGGGAGTCCTTTCCGAGGCGGACGGTGACGATCGTTTGCCGGACCAGCCCGCTCCCCTGAATTGCTGCTTCTATCTCACCGGCTTCAATCCGGTGTCCCCGGATCTTCACCTGCCCATCCAGACGTCCCAGGTATTCGATGTTGCCGTCCGGCAACCATCGACCCCGGTCGCCCGTTTTGTATACCCTGGCGTTTACCCCATTGTTCAAATGGACTTGAATAAAGCGTTGTTCCGTAAGCGCGGGTTGGTTCCAATAGCCTCTCGCCAGGCCGGCGCCCCCTACATAGATCTCTCCGGTGACCCCGATGGGAAGCAGTTGTTGCCGGTCGTCCAGAATGTAGGCTGTTCGATACTTAAAGGGGCGCCCTACCGGTACTTCTCCTCCCTGGTATGCTGCCCCGACAGAAAACGTCGTTGAATAGGTGCTGTTTTCGGTAGGCCCGTACCCGTTGAGAATGATCAGATGTGGATAGGCCTTCCTCAGCTGGTATATATGTGGACCAGACAATTTCTCTCCCCCGATGATGACGGTGTCGAGGCCTTGGAAAAGGTTTATATCCCGATCGAGTAATTGGTTGAACCAACTGGTTGTAAACCACATTTTATTGACCTTTCGGCGCCGAATCTCCTCTTTCAGCAGGGAAGCATTCAGCAGGGTATCGTGATCGCACAGGACCAGTAACCCTCCATTCAGCAACATCGCCCAAAACTCGAATGGAGCCACGTCAAACGAAGGGGATGCGGTGGACAAAAGAATGTCGTCGGGGCCCAGGGGCATGACGCTGTCGTCCTTCACCAGGCTGACGATACCCCTGTGTTCGATCATAACGCCTTTTGGGCGGCCAGTAGAACCCGATGTGTAGATGACATAG
>NZ_BMJC01000007.1 GCF_014642875.1 Puia dinghuensis | reverse complement strand
CCTCCTGCTCCCCGCACACCACCGCGATCGCCTCCGGACTCCGCAGCGCCTGCTCCTCGATCAGCTCTACGATCGTCTTATCCCGAGGATATTCCACCTCCTTAGCCTGTAATGCTTCCAGTAAGACATGTTCTTCTTCTTTGCTCAACATCTTCAACTCCTCAATGGCCGTATCCGGGTCCGCCACTACCGCCTCTAACAAGCTCTCATAATGACCCAGCATCCGTTCCACCGTATCCTCCCTATACAGATCACGCCGATAGATCAATCCCAGCTGCAATCCCTTCGGCGTCTGCCCTACACTCATATTAAGATCGAATTTCGGCCCCGTCACCCCGGACGCTTCCACCCCTACTTCGATCCCTTCCAAGGTCAGCTCCCCGGCCTCCGGCGTGTTATCCATCACGAACATCACATCGAACAACGGATTACGGCCCATCTCTCTCTTCATCCCCACCACCTCCACCACCTTCTCGAAGGGCGCCTCCTGGTGCTCATATCCTGACAGAACCATCTCCTTCACTCGCCTCAATAACTCCCTGAATGTCGGCTCCCCGCTCAGATCACTGCGCAACACCAGCGTGTTGGCAAAAAAGCCGATCAGCCCCTCCACCTCCCGCTGTTGTCTGCCTGCTACGGAGCTGCCGATACAAATATCTTCCTGGCCGCTGTAGCGATGCAACAACACCTGCAACACACCTACCAGCAGCATATACAAGGTCACCCCTTCCAGCTGACTTAACCCCATCAACCGCTCCATCAACTCCTGGCTGATCCGGCGGCTGACCCGGCCCCCTGCCAGACTTTGCACCGAACCCCGCTCATGATCCGTTGGCAAATCCAACACCTCCAGCCCCGACAGCTGACGACGCCAGTATTCCAGCTTCTCCTCCAATACTTCCCCCGTCAGATATCTCCGCTGCCACAAGGCATAATCCGCATATTGCACCGATAAGGCCGGCAGCACCGCCGCTCGACCCTCTACATAAGACCCATACAGCTCCACAAATTCCTGTACCAATATCGCCCTCGACCAACCGTCCGAAGCAATATGATGCAGTATCACCACCAGCACCCACTCCCCTGCACTAATCCGAAGCAAATGACCCCGAACCGGATAGTCCACCGACAGATCGAATCGCCGGCTGATGGCTTGCTCGATATAGCTTCCTAACGCTTCAATTCCCTCCACCACCTCCAGCCGCCATCCTCCTTTCTCCAACACCCGCTGGTATGCCCGACCTTCCCGCTCTCCGATCACCGTCCGCAGCACCTCATGACGGTCCACGATCGCTGCCATCGCATGGCTCAACCCTTCTTCACTCACCTTCCCTCTCAACCGCAATACTACCGGGATATGATAGGCCACACTCCCTTCCAGTTGGTCCATGAACCACAACCGCTCCTGGGCGAACGACAGCGGTATCCGCTCCGGACGCTCCTGGCGGATCATCCGCACTACCGACTCCCCACCGGGTAGCTCCCCAATCCTCGTCCCCAACGACTCGATCGTCGGATAGTCGAACACCTCACCGATCGGCAGCTCTACTCCCAGCTCTTGTCGAACAGCCGACACCAACCGGATCGCCAGCAACGAATGCCCTCCCAGTTCAAAAAAATTATCGGTCACCCCTACCTGCTCCACTCCCAGCAGCTCCGACCAGATCGCCGCCAGCTCCCGCTCTATTTCACTCCGCGGCGCCACATACCTCCCTCCGCTCCCCTCCGGCTCCGGCAATCCCTTCCGGTCCACCTTCCCATTGGCTGTTAACGGCAGCGCCGCCAACTCCACCCATACCCCCGGCACCATATACTCCGGCAACCGACCCAGTAAATACTTTATCAATCCACCCTTGTCGTATCCCTCGCCCGCCACCACATACCCCACCAATCGCTTGTTCCCTTCTTTGTCTTCTCTTACCACTACCACCCCCTGCCGCACCAACCCACTCTCCTCCAATACCTGCTCCACTTCTCCCAGCTCCACCCGGTACCCCCGGACCTTCACCTGCTCATCACGCCGGCCCAGGAACTCGATATTCCTATCCGGCAGCCACCGGCCTATATCCCCCGTCCGGTACAACCGTCCCTCTCCTCCGAAAGAATCGATCACAAATTTCTCCGCCGTCAGCTCCGGATGGTTCAGATAACCCCGCGCCACCCCGGCCCCGCCTATATACAGCTCCCCGCTTACTCCTACCGGACTTAAACCCAGCCGCGGCGTTAACACATACAGCCGACTGTCACCGATCGGTGAGCCTACTGGTACCTGACTCCCATACGCCCTCCCCTCTTCTACCTCATGCATCAACTTCCCGATCGTCGTCTCCGTCGGCCCATAATGATTCACTACCCGGCACCCTCCTCCCCATTCTCTTATTCGTTCCACCACCTCCCTGCTCAATACCTCTCCCCCAAAGATCATCAACCGCTCCGCTACCGTCACCTCCCCTTCTTCCCTATTCAACGCCTTCCAATGCGATGGCACCATCTTGATACATTCGATCCGATGACCTTTCACATACCGGCGAAACTCCTCTCCATCTCCAATCACCTCTTTCTCCAAAATATGTAATGCGCCTCCCGTTGACAACGCCCCATAAATCACCGTATTCCCCAGGTCGGCCGATAACGTCGATACCAACCCGAAGGTTCGGCATTCCCTCAAGGACAATCGCTGATCTATCCCATATATATAATCAACCAGACTCGCATGCTCTACCATTACTCCCTTCGGCCGGCCCGTCGATCCCGACGTATAGATCACATACGCCAAGTGATATCCCCGCATCCGCACCCCCAACCGCTCTCCCGATTCCCGGCCGATTTCTTCCCCATCTCCTTTCAGGTCGATCACCTCCCGCACACCCGCTCCCAACACTACCGCCCGGCTTCGCTCCCCGCTCACCACCACTACCGATGTTCCGGTGTCCTCTACCATATACCGCACTCGCTCTTCCGGATATTCCACATCGATCGGCACATATGCTGCTCCGGCCTTCAATATCCCAAGTATCCCTACGATCATCTCCACACTCCGCTCCACACAGATCGGCACCAGCATCTCCTCCCGCAAGCCTCTCTTCCGTAAATACCTCCCCAGCCGGTTCGACCGCTCCTCCAACTCTCTATAACTTACCTCCTGCTCGCTGCACACCACCGCCACCGCTCCCGGCGTCCGGGCCACCTGCTCTTCGAATAGCTCTACTACTGTTTTCTCCGCTGGAGCAATAAATTCTGCAATTAATTCTTGCTCTTCTTCTTTGCTCAACATCTTCAACTCCTCAATGGCCGTATCCGGGTCCGCCACTACCGCCTCTAACAAGCTCTCATAATGACTCAGCATCCGTTCCACCGTATCCTCCCTATACAGATCCCGCCGATAGATCAATCCCAGCTGCAATCCCTTCGGCGTCTGCCCTACACTCATATTAAGATCGAATTTCGGCCCCGTCACCCCGGATGCTTCCACCTCTACTTCGATCCCCTCCATGGTCAGCTCCCCAGCTTCCGGCGTGTTATCCATCACGAACATCACATCGAACAACGGATTACGGCCCATGTCTCTTTTCATCCCCACCACCTCCACCACCTTCTCGAAGGGCGCCTCCTGGTGCTCATATCCTGACAATATCGTCTCCTTCACTCGCCTCAATAACTCCCTGAATGTCGGCTCCCCTTTCAGATCACTGCGCAACACCAGCGTGTTGGCAAAAAAGCCGATCAGCCCCTCCACCTCCCGCTGTTGTCTGCCTGCTACGGAGCTGCCGATACAAATATCTTCCTTGCCGCTGTAGCGATGCAACAACACCTGCAACACTCCTACCAGCAGCATATATAAGGTCACCCCTTCCCGCTGCCTTAACCCCATCAAGCGCTCCATCAACTCCTGGCTGATCCGGCGGCTGACCCAACCCCCGGCCAGACTTTGCACCGAACCCCGCTCATGATCCGTCGGCAGTTCCAACACCTCCAGCCCCGATAACTGACGACGCCAGTACGCCAGCTTCTCCTCCAATACTTCCCCCGTCAGATACTTCCGCTGCCACAACGCATAATCCGCATATTGTACCGGCAACTCCGCGAGCACCGGCTCACGCCCTTCCACATATGCACTGTACAGCTCCACAAACTCCCGTACCAATATCGCCCCCGACCAACCGTCCGAGGCAATATGATGCAGCGTCACCACCAACACCTGCTCCTCTACCCCCAACACGATCAGCTGCGCCCGTAGTTTATAGTCTGCCGACAGATCGAATGGCCGGCTCACCTTCTTTCCAATATATTCCGGCAACCCCGCCCCTGTAGACTGCCATTCGGTCGCCTCCAATGTCCAACCTTCCGCTGCTACGATCCGCTGCCAGGCCTGCCCCTCCTGCTCTTCGATCATTGTCCGCAGCACCTCATGCCGCTCCACGATCCCCCGCAATGCCCGCTCCAGCGCCTCCCGGTCCAGCCTGCCCCGAATGCGCAACACCACCGGCATGTGATACTGCACGCTCCCCTCCAGCCGGTCAATGAACCACAATCGCTCCTGGCTGAACGATAACGGCATCCGCTCCGGTCGTTCCTGCCTTGCCAACACCGGCAACTCTTCGCCCCGCTGTTTATCCTCCAACTGCTGGGCCAAGGCCCCGATCTCCGGATACGTGAACAGCTCCCGGATCGATACCTCCAACCCCAGGCGCCGCCGGATCGCCGAGACCACCCGCATCGCTAGCAGCGAATGTCCCCCCAGCTCAAAAAAATTATCCCGGATACCTACCCGCTCTACCCCTAACAGCTCCTCCCAGATCTCCACCACCTCCCGCTCCACCTCATCACGCGGCGCCTCATACACGTCCCTTACTTGATCAGGCTTCGGCTCCGGTAACGCATTCCGGTCTACCTTTCCGTTGGCCGTCAACGGCAACGCCTCCAGTTCCACCCATACCATCGGCACCATATACTCCGGCAACCTCGCCTTCAGCTCTGCCACCACCCCCTCCTTGTCCCATCCCGCCTCTCCTA
Source organism: Puia dinghuensis (assembly GCF_014642875.1). GTDB lineage: Bacteria > Bacteroidota > Bacteroidia > Chitinophagales > Chitinophagaceae > Puia > Puia dinghuensis. Next base: position 241,719 of record NZ_BMJC01000007.1, on the reverse strand, counting down.
CCACATATCCTACCAGCTGTTTACCACCTTCTTTATCCTCTCGGGCTGCCACCACACACTGACGCATCCCAGCACATTGTCCCAACACGCTTTCCACTTCCCCCAGCTCTATCCGGTAGCCCCGGATCTTTACTTGATTATCCTTGCGCCCGATGAACTCGATGTTCCCATCGGGAAGCCAACGACCCAGGTCCCCCGTCCGGTACATCCGCTCCCCTAGCTGTTCACTGAATGGGTTTTGGATAAATCGCTCCCTTGTCAGTTCATGCCGATTCAAATACCCCCGGGCGAGACCTGCGCCACCTATGTAAACCTCCCCGAATGAACCCATTGGCTGTAACCTTCGCTCCTCATCCAATATGTATACCCGGGTATTAGGCATTGGTTTGCCTATCGGCACCATTCTGTACTTGTCTATTGGCCCCTCGAAAAAAAGCGAATCGATGGTACATTCAGTGAGCCCATAACTATTCAATAGCCTGATACCCCTCGCCGAGCAATAGGTGTGCATATACTCAAAATCGGCCTGCTCGAATTTATCGGACCCAACAACCAGCAGGTCACAAAAAAGATCCATTGACTCCTGCTCGGCATGTCTTATTACACTCACCATAAGAGCAGGAGTAGATTCCAGCATGGAAACCTGATGGAAACTCATCATTTTGCACAGGTGCGATATATCGAAGCGGTACTCCTCTGCAACAAGCACCATCATGCCTCCATTTGCCAAGGACCTGCATATATCTCCCGTAAATACATCAAATGATAGACTGGCAATTGACAAGACCACCGGCGCTTTCTTATCAAAACCATAACATGTTCTCCAAGCCATACTCACGTTATATAAACTCGTATGTTCAACAAGTACTGCTTTAGGCCGTCCCGTCGTACCCGACGTGAAGATCCCATAGGCTAAGTTCCGTCCATGGTAGACTATAGGCATCCGCTTTACCGAATAGCAGGCAATAGACGTTGCTTCTTCATCCAGTAATACTACCCGCACCTCACCGCTTATCGGCAGCCTCATTGCTAGTTCCCGGCTGGTCACTACCACCCGACCCTGCGTGTCTTCCAGCATATACGCGAGCCGCCCGGCCGGATACTCCGGGTCCAGTGGCACATAGGCTCCCCCGGCCTTCATAATCCCCAGGATCCCCACGATCATCTCCACCGACCGCTCCAGGTACACCGGCACCAGCACCTCCTCCCGTACGCCCAGCCCCCGCAGGTAATGCGCCAGTTGGTTGCTCCGTTCCTCCAGCTCCCGGTAGCTCACTTCTTCCTGCCCATACACCACCGCAATCGCCTCCGGGCTCCGCTCTGCCTGCTCCTCGATCAAGTCCACCACCGTCCTGTCCCGCGGATACTCCACCCCCGCCGCATTGAACCCCTCTACCAGCTGCCGCCGCTCCGCTTCGCTTAATATCTCCAGATCCCCCAATCGGCCTTCCCCCTTCTCCGGCAATTGCCCGATCACCTGTTCAAAATGTCCGCTGATCTCCCGCACATACCCCTCCGATAGTAACGTGGCATTATAACTGAACACGATCTTGATCTCTTTGCCTATATGGATTGACAACAACAGCGGAAAATTCACTTGTTCTCGTGTCCGCACCTCGCCGATCTCCAATAGCCACCGGCGGGCCGACAATATCTCGCTCACCGGGTAATTCTCGAAGATCAGCAGGCTGTCGAACAGATCACCTATCATCCCGATCCACCGCTGGATATCGCTCAACGCCGTATACTGATGCTCCCGGCTCCTGATCTGCCCCTCCTGGAGGGACAGCAGCCAGTCGCTAATCCTTGCCTCTTCCCTCACAACCGCATGCAATGGCAGCGTGTTGATGTACATCCCCACCCGGTGCTCCACTCCTGCCAACTCCTCCGGCCGGCCCGACACCGTCACCCCATAGACCACATCCTCCCTGCCCATATACCGGCTCAGCAGGTACGCCCATACCCCCTGCATCAGTGTGTTCACCGTAAGCCTATGCCGCTGCACATAGCGTTGCAAGGCACCACTCCGTTCTTTGTCGATCCGTACCTCGATCTCTTTGTATTCGCCCAAGCCCTTATTCCGGTCCGGCGTCGAACCGATGAACGGCAACAAACTTCCCTCTTCCACTCCCCGCAGATACTCCCGCCAATAAGCCTCCTCCTGCTGCCGATCCCTTCGCTCTATATAGCGGATATAATCCTCATACTTGTCTTCTTCTGCCTGCGGAACCGCTTCTCCCCGAACCAGCTGCTCGTAGACCTTCAAAAACTCCTCCATTAGCACCGGGATCGACCAGCCGTCCAACAGGATATGATGATACGTCCAGATCATCTGGTACCGGTCCTCATCCAGCTGCAACAACCCGATGCGCATGAGGGGGGCCGCCTTCAGATCGAACCCCTTACGCCGGTCTTGCTCCTCATAAGCCCGGATGGCCTCCTGCTGTTCCACCTCGCCCATCCCCCGGTAATCCACCTGCTCTACCGGCAAAATCACCTCCCGGTGCACATACTGCACCGGGATGGTAAAGGCATCATGATGGAACCCGCTCCGTAAGATGCCATGCCGCCGCAACAGATATTCCCAGCTTCCATAAAAGGCTTCCTCCTGCATCCTCCGCAGCGTACAGCTCAGCTGCTCCGTATAGGCCTCGCCCTTAGCCTCGTACAACCGGTGGAACAGCATGCCTTCCTGTAACCCACTCAACCGGTATAATCCACTGATCCGCTCCCTTCTCGGCCGCCCCCCGACCTCCTCATCCAGGAACCGGTCCAGCTCCTGGTAGCTCACCTCCGCCGTCAGCCCATAATCCCATGGAGTAGGCTGGCTGCCCTTGGCGCCCTCTTGCACACAATGTTCGATCAACACCTCCAGGTTTCGCATGTATTCTCCTGCTACCCGTTCCACGGTCTGCCGATCATAATACCGCTCACTATAGCCCCACGTCATCACCAACTCACCTCCTACCACCTGACTGTTGACCGACAGCCGCTCCCGCACTACCACCTCCGGGCTGACATTCGCTCCCCTTTCCTCCCGCGCCGCACCCAGCCAGCCCCCCTCCCGCATCGCCTGATCCAGCTGGCCCAGGTAATTAAACACCAGGTCCCAATGGTCATCACTGGGCAGCGCTTCGGCTGCCCGCATATACCGTAACACCCCATAGCCTATGCCCTTATCCGGTATGCTGCGCAGCCGCTCCTTGACCCCCTTGACCAGGTCGCCTGGCCTCTGGTCGCTGTCGGCTAACACTACCGGGTAGATGCTCGTGAACCACCCTACCGTCCGGCTCGTATCCACCAACTCCCCCAGTTCCTCCCGGCCATGCCCCTCCAGGCCAATGACTACCTCCTGTCGACCGCTCCATTGTCTTAAAGTTCGGACCAAGGCGCTTAGGAGCAGATCATTGATCTCGGTATGATAAGCTCGGGAGGCCTCCTGCAGTAGCTGCCGTGTCCGCTCTCGTCCCAGCCGCACCCGCACCTGGTCCAGCTCTCCGGCCCGTACCGGCCCAGCATAAACCCTGTCTACCGGCAACGGCATATAGCTACCGGCCACCTGCTGCCAATAGCCCAGCTGCCCTTTTAACCGCTCGCTCTGTCCATAGCGTTCCAACGCCCCGTACCACTCCCGGTACGAGCTGCTCTTGCTGCCCAGCTCAACCACTCCCCCCTCCCTAACCTGCCTCAATCCCCTCTCCAGGTCCTCCAGCAACACGCGCCACGACACCCCATCCACTGCCAAATGATGGATCACCACCAATAGCCGGTTCTCCACCTCTGCTCCCGGCAGCCGCATCCAGACCACCCGCACCAGCAGCCCCTCCTCTATCAATAAGCTCCCCTGATAATAGCCCGACCGCTCCCCGATCACTTCCCGCAAAAACCCCGCTGGCACCGCCTGTAGGTCCTCGACGACGAAGCACCGGCTGATCAACCCATCCACACCTCCATATTCCTGTCTCCAGCCCTGTACTCCCCACCGGTAAACGAAGCGTAAGGCATCATGCTGCCGCAACAGTCCCTCTACCGCCCCCTGCAACATCTCCTCGTTCACTTCCCGCGAAATCCGCAGCAGCACAGCCTGATTATAATGTGATATCCCCGCTTCCGCTCCCTCCAAGTATCGTTGCTGGATCGGCAGCAACCCGCATTCGCCCGTCAGCAAACCTTGCTCGCCCAGATCTTTCCGTCCTTCCCGCTCCCGCAATACTGCTGCCAACTGACGGATCGTCTGATGCAGGAAAATATCCCGCACCTGCAAACCCGTATACCCCAGTCGCTGCGCCCGGCTCACCGCCTGGATGGTGATGATCGAATCGCCCCCCAGCCCAAAGAAATTATCTTCCAGCCCAACCCGCCCCACGCCCAGCAACTCCGACCATATCTCCGCCAGACCCCGTTCCAGCTCCGTCCGCGGCGCCTCATATACTACCCCTGGCAACTCATCTATCTTCGGTTCCGGCAACGCTTTGCGGTCCACCTTTCCACTATCTATAAGGGGTAACCGCTCTAGCTCCACCCAGATCGCAGGAACCATATAGGCGGGCAGCCGCTCCTTCAGCTCTGCCAGCATCTCCCCCTTATCCCATCCATCGGCTGGCACCACATACCCCACCAGCCGCTTATGACCTTCTTTGTCCTCCCGGGCCAACACCGCACACTGCCGTATATCCGCACATTGACCCAGCTCACTCTCCACTTCAGCTAACTCGATGCGGTAACCCCGGATCTTCACCTGCTCATCCCGCCTGCCCAGATATTCAATGTTGCCATCCAGCAACCACCGACCCAGATCCCCCGTCCGGTATAGCCGATCCCCGGCTTTCCCACTGAACACATCGGCAACGAACCGCTCCTGCGTCCACTCCGGATGCGCCAGGTAGCCCCGGCTCAGCTGCACCCCGCTGATACAGATCTCGCCGATCCCACCAATCGGACACAGCTGCTGCTGCGGCCCTACGATGTAGAGCTGGGTATTGGCCACCGGCCGCCCGATGGGGATGACGTCGGGCACCTCCGTCGGACAGCTCCAGTAGCTGACATCGATCGAAGCCTCCGTCGGTCCATATAGGTTATGCACCTCCGTCTGCGGCAGCCGCTTCCGGCATAACCGCACCTGACTGCTCTTGAGCGCCTCGCCGCTGCAAAGTACCCGCCGCAACGCGACGCATTCTCCCGGCTGTACTTCGAGTAGAAAGGCCTCCAGCATCCTCGGCACAAAATGGATCGTGGTGATGCCCTGCTGTTCGATCACCATCTTAAAGTAGACGGGGTCCTTATGTCCCTGCGGCTCGGCGAATACCAGCCGCGCCCCCGCCAGCAAGGGCCAAAGCAGCTCCCACACCGATACGTCGAAACAATATGTCGTCTTCTGCAGGACCGCATCCTGCGGCCCGAGCTTAAAATAATCTTGTGTCCACAGCAGCCGGTTGAGCAGGCCGCGATGCTCGATCATCACTCCCTTGGGCCGGCCCGCCGAACCAGAGGTATAGATCACATACGCCAGGTGTTCCGGCCGAAGCGACCGCTCCACGGGCTCTGCCGAACGCCTACCAATAAGCTCTGCCTCCTCATCCAGCAGCACCACCCGCACAGCTCCGTCCACCGGCAGCGAAGTCACCAGCTCGCGGCAACTCACCATCACCTTTGCCTCCGTCTCTTCCAGCATATAAAACAACCGCCCGGCCGGATACTCCGGGTCCAGCGGCACATAGGCTCCTCCTGCTTTTAAAATGCCTAGTATCCCCACGATCATCTCCACCGACCGCTCCAGACACACCGGCACCAGCTCCTCCTCCCGCACCCCCAGCTCCCGCAGGTAATGCCCCAGTTGATTGCTCCGTTCCTCCAGTTCCTGGTAGCTCATCCGCTCGTCCCCATATACTACAGCAATCGCCTCCGGGCTTCGCGCTGCCTGCTCCTCGATCAGGTCCACCACTGTCCGGTCCACCGGGTACTCCACCTGCGTAGCATTGAACTCGTCTACCAGCTGCCACCGCTCCACCGCACTCAACATCCCTAATGCACTGACCTTTAGCTCCGGTTGCTCAACTACCGACCGCAGCAGCTCCGCGTAATGACCGGTCAGCCGCCCGATCGTCTCCGGCTCATACAAGTCCCGGCAATACTCCACCTGTCCTACCAGTCCCTCTTCCCCTTCTGTCAACATCAACGTCAGATCGTATTTGGAGGTCGTTTGTGGCAGCGGTTCTCCCGCTAATTGCAGTCCCGCCACATCCAGTTCCTCTGTCTTTCCCTGCTCCATATTCTGCCATACAAAATGCACATCGAACAGCGGGTTGCGGCTCAGGTCCCGCTCCCGAACCACCGCCTCCACCACCCGCTCGAAAGGGGCCTCCTGGTGGTCATAGGCTTCCAGCGTTGTCTGCTTCACTCGCTGCAGCAGCTCCACAAAAGCCGGGTCGTCTCCCAGCTGGCTGCGCAGCACCAGCATATTGACAAAAAATCCAATGAGCCCCTCTATCTCCTGCCGTGTTCGATTCGCCACCGGTACCCCCACCAGTATATCCCCCTGTCCACTGTAGCGATAGAGCAACACCTTAAACACCGCCAACAACGTCATAAATAAAGTCACCCCCTCCCGGCGGCTCAGCTCCTGCAACGCCTCGATTAATGCCTGCTCTACGCGGAATGTTACCACCCCTCCGCGCATACTCTGCACCGCCGGCCGTACATGGTCCGTCGGCAGCTCCAGCGCCTGCCAACCCGATAGCTGCTGCTGCCAATATTCCATTTGCTTATCCAACACCTCTCCCTCCAGGTAGCGCCGCTGCCACAAGGCATAGTCCGCATACTGTACCGGCAGCTCCACAAGCACCGGCTCACGCCCTTCCACATATGCACTGTATAGCTCCCGAAATTCCCGCACCAGTATCGACCCAGACCATCCATCGGAGGCAATATGATGCAGCGTCACCACCAGCACCTGTTCCTCCGCCCCCAGCACGATCAGCTCCGCCCGTAATTTATAGTCCGCCGACAGATCGAACGGCCGGCTCACCACCTGCCCGATATGGGCCGGAAGGTCCTCCTCCGGTGACGGCCATTCTATAGTCCCCAATGTCCATCCCTCCGCCGGCACGATCCGCTGCCAGGCCTGCCCCTCCTGCTCGTCGATCATCGTCCGCAGGACCTCATGCCGCTCCACTATCCCCCGCAGCGACCCCTCCAGTGCTCTCCGGTCCAACCTCCCCCGGATACGCAACACCACCGGGATATGATACTGCACGCTCCCCTCCAGCCGATCGATGAACCACAACCGCTCCTGACTGAATGATAGCGGTATCCGCTCCGGACGCTCTTGTCTTTCCAACACCGGCAGCTGTTCGCTCCGATCTTTGCTCTCCAGCCGCCGCGATAAAGTGTCGATCTCCGGGTACTCGAACAGCTCCTGGATCGACAGCTCCACTCCCAGCCGCCGGCGGATCGCAGACACCACCCGCATCGCTAGCAGCGAATGGCCACCCAGCTCAAAAAAATTATCGTGGATGCCTACCTGCTCTACTCCCAACAGCTCCTCCCACATCGATGCTAATTGCCGCTCTACTTCATTCCGCGGCGCCTCATAGCTCCCTTTTGCTTGATCCGCCTCCGGCAACATCTTCCGGTCTACCTTCCCGTTTCCTGTCAACGGCAATGCCTCCAGCTCCACCCACACCTGCGGCACCATATACTCGGGCAGCCGTGTCCGCAGCAGAGTCATCACCCGCTCCCTGTTCCATCCGGCCTCCACAACTACATACCCCACCAGCCGCTTGTTCCCTTCTCTATCTTCCCGGGCCACGACCACTCCCTGCCGCACTCCAGCACATTGCCCCAGCACACTCTCCACTTCCCCCAGCTCGATCCGGTAGCCCCGGATCTTCACCTGCTCATCCCGTCTGCCCAGGTATTCGATGTTCCCATCCGGCAGCCACCGACCCAGATCACCCGTCCGGTACAGCCGCTCCCCCGTTCGCCCACTGAACTCATCCGGGATGAACTGCTCTTCCGTCCATTCCGGATGCGCCAGGTATCCCCGGCTCAGCTGTACCCCACCAATACAAATCTCTCCGATCCCGCCGATCGGAGGCAGCTCCTGCTGCCGGCTCACAATATAAAGCTGCGTATTGGCCACCGGACGCCCGATCGGGATCACCTCCGGCAGCTCCGCCGGACAGCTCCAGCAGCTGACCTCTATCGAAGCCTCTGTCGGTCCATACAGGTTATATACTTCCACCTGCGGCAGCCGCTCCCGGCATAACTGCACCTGACCCCTCTTTAACGCCTCTCCGCTGCAAAGCACCCGACGCAGCCCAGTACATTCTCCCACCCGTACTTCCTGCAGGAATACGTCCAGCATACCCGGCACAAAATGAATCGTCGTGATCCCCTGCTCCCCGATCACCGCCTTCAGGTAGCCTGGGTCCCTATGTCCCTGCGGCTCGGCAAACACCAGCCGCGCCCCCGACAGCAAGGGCCATAGTAGCTCCCACACCGATACATCAAAACAATACGTGGTCTTCTGCAAAACCGCATCCTGCGGCCCGAGCTTAAAATAATCCTGTCCCCACTGCAGCCGGTTGAATAATCCCCGGTGCTCGATCATCACCCCCTTCGGCCGGCCCGTTGAACCCGACGTGTAGATCACATACGCCAGATGCTCTGGCCCGAGCTTCCGCTCCATCCGTTCTACAGGACGTCTGCCAATAAACACAGCTTCCTCATCCAGCAACACCATCCGTATGTCTCCGCCTACCGGAAGCTTCGCTGCCACCACCCCACTGCTCACCACCACCTTAGCCTTCGTCTCTTCCAGCATATACAACAACCGCCCGGCCGGATACTCCGGGTCAAGTGGCACATACGCTCCCCCGGCCTTCATAATCCCCAGTATCCCCACGATCATCTCCACCGACCGCTCCAGGCAAATCGGCACCAGCACCTCTTCCCGTACCCCCAACTCCCGCAGATAATGCCCCAATTGGTTGCTCCGTTCCTCCAGCTCCCTATAGCTCACCCGCTGCTGCCCATATACCACCGCGATCGCCTCTGGACTCCGTAGGGCCTGCTCCTCGATCAAGTCCACCACCGTCTTCCCCTTCGGATACTCCACCACCGGCCCCTGGAACGCCGCCAACAATCGCTCCCGCTCCCCTCCGGGTAGTATACTCTCCCTGTTCACCGGTTCATCATAATGCTCCCAATACCCCTCCAACACCGCATCCATATACCCCTGCAACTCCTCCAGCGTCTTGCCCGATCTCAACTCCCGCTGGATGCAGTAACGCAACTGTAGAACTCCTCCCGTCACATTTACCACCAGGTCCAGGTAGGTATTCGTCGATCCATACGAATCAGCCAACGATCCGCCTTCCCGCTGCTTGCCCCTAACATCGGAAAGTACCTGGCCCTCCAACCCCTCATATACATGAAAATTCACAAAACCGAACAATACATCAAAAAATGGATTGCCCTCCGCAGCTTTCTCCCCGCTCATCCTCGCTATCTGGTGTAGCGTACTGCGGTCTCTTCTCTTCAGCTCCCGCAGCTGCTCCTCTATCCCCTCAAAATAGTCCCTCCAACTCTTCCCCTTGTCTCCTCCGCGGTAGCGACAGGGTATCGTATTCAAAAAACATCCCAGCACCTTGTCCCCATCCTCCACCTCCGGCCGGGTGTTGCTCACCAACCCTACCGTCACCTCCTCTTCGGCCGTCAACATCATCAGCACATACACATACACCCCAAACAACAACCCCTTCAACGACAACCCATCGGCCTTCACCCTCCCCTCCAATCGCTCCAGGTATCCCCGATCATATACCCGCGTGTATCGCCGGTATACCCGCTCCCCTGAAAAGATATCCAGCCGCTTGTACCCCGCCAACTCCTCCCGCCAAAAACCTTCCCCTTCTTCCCTTCGCCGCTCCACTAAACTTGCAATAATATGATCCTTGTACGTGCATTGTAATCTCCCCACCTCTACCCGATCCCCCTCAGCTACCAGACGCCCATAAAGGTTATTCAACTCCGTGTTCAGACTCGCTACACTCCACCCATCCAACAGCGCATGATGAACCTGAAAAACATACGCCACCCGGCCCTTGAACCGTAGCCATCCCACCCGCCACAAAGGCGCCCGCTCCACCTCGAACGGACGCAGTCGCTCCCGACGCAGATACTCCTCCACATACCTCTTCTCTTCCTGATCGCTCAGCTCGCCTACCTCCGGCTGATCCAGCCTTACCTCCACCTCCTTGTACACCACCTGCAACCCCTCGGGGTGTCCCCCCAGTCGGAACGCAGTACGCAGTATCGCATGCTTCTGTACCAACAGCGAAAAGGCCCGCCTGAACAAGGCCACATCCACTTCCGCCGCCAACTCGTATACCATCTGATCATGGTAGACCGATTGTTCCGGCTCCAACAATGACGCAAATACCATCCCACTCTGAATATCACTCATCGGGTAGATGTCGGCTATCCGCTCCCCTTCTGCCATTGTCGGCAGCATCGCCGCCCTCAGCTCCGCCAACTCCCCGCTTACCTGCTCATACAATGCCTGCCGCAAAAGGGCAGCTGTCCCCTCTCCCCTGTCCAGCAACCGCCCTAATTGTTCCAGCGTACCGGCCTGATAGACATCGAACACCCTTATCTCCTTGTGCAGGATACTCCGTATCTTACCCACCACCCGGATAACCTTGATCGAATCACCCCCCAATGCAAAAAAATTATCGTGAATGCCTACCCGTTTCACTCCCAATAGCTCCTCCCATATCCCCACCAGCACCCGCTCTACCTCCGTCCGCGGGGCAACATACTCCTCTCCCTTCCCATACCCCGGCTCCGGCAACCCCTTCCTATCCACCTTCCCGTTGGCCGTCAACGGCAACCACTCCAACTCCACCCACACCTGCGGCACCATATATTCCGGCAACTGCTCTCGCAGATACCCGATCAGTTTCTCTTTGTTGAATACTCCTTCCACCACTACATACCCCACCAGCACGCTCTCTCCCTGCCCTCTGTCCCGCGCTACCACCACACTCTGCCGGACGCCATCATACCCCCCTACCACACTCTCGATCTCTCCCAACTCGATCCGGTAACCCCGCACCTTCACCTGCCCATCCTTCCTCCCCAGGTACTCCAGCCGCCCATTCGCCAGCCACCGGCCCAGGTCACCTGTCCGGTAAAGCCGGCCGCCCTCCGCGAACGGATCAGCCACAAACCGCTCCCCCGTGAGCTCTCCCCGGTTCAAATATCCTCGCGCCACTCCTGCCCCTCCTACATACAGCTCTCCCGGCACCCCTACCGGCACCAGTCCCCCCTCCCCATCCAGTACGTATACCCGCAACGTCGGTATCGCCCGACCGATCACACTCGAACTCCCCATCAGTTCCTCCTCGCCCAACTCCTGGTACGTCACATGCACCGTCGTCTCCGTTATCCCATACATGTTCACCATCCGGCAACCCCTATACCGCTCCTTCCACCCCCGAGCCTTCACCGGCGTCAACGCCTCCCCTCCGAAGATCACATACCGCACTGCCAGCTCCAGCTCTTCCCCTAACACCTCTTCCTGCAACGCATAAAACGCCGTCGGCGTCTGGTTCAACACCGTCACTCCCTGTTCCAGCAATAACTTCCCATAAGCTACCGCATCCCGCGCCGTCTCCCGCGACACCACCACCAACCGTCCCCCAAACAACAACGCCCCATACATCTCCCATACCGAAAAATCAAAACAATACGAATGGAACAGCGTCCATACATCCTTCTCGCTAAAATCATACAACGCCCCCTCCGTCTTGAACAACCGCACCACATTGCGATGCTCCACCAGCACCCCCTTCGGCCGGCCCGTCGACCCCGACGTATAGATCACATACGCCAGATGTTCCGGTCGCAACTCCCGCTCCACCTTCCCCGCAGGCCCTTCCACCTCCTCGATCACCACTACCTCCACTGCTAACGCCGCTTCTACTATCCCCCGGCATTCCCCACTGCTCACCACCAGCCCTGCTCCCGTATCCTCTACCATATACCGTATTCGCTCGGCCGGGTACTCCGGATCGATCGGCACATAGGCTCCACCTGCCTTCATAATGCCCAGTATCCCCACCACCATCTCCACACTCCGCTCTATACAGATCGGCACCAACACCTCCTCCCGTACGCCAAGCCCCCGCAGATAATGTCCCAATTGATTCGACCGCTCCTGCAACTCCTGATAGGTCAACTGCACCCCTTCGGATATCACAGCTACCCGGTCCGGTGTCTGGCCTACCTGCTCTTCAAATAAGTCCACCAATGTCTTGCCCTTCGGATAATCCACCGCCGTCGCATTAAACTCGTCTAACAGCTGCTGCTGCTCGGCCAGACTCAACATACCTAAGCCGCTGATCTTTTGCTCCGGCTGCTCTACCACCGACCCCAACAGCTCTATATAATGCCCGATCAGGCGTTCGATCGTCTCCAGCTCATACAAATCCCGGCAATACTCCACCCACCCTACCAGTCCCTCTTCCCCTTCCGCCAGCACCAGCGTCAGATCGAATTTGGAGGTCGTTTGTGGCAGCGGTTTTGCTGTTATTTCCAATCCCGGCACAGTCAGCTCCTCCACCGTCCCCCGCTCCATATTCTGCCACACGAACAGCGCCCCGAACAGCGGGCTGCGACTCAGATCCCGTTCCTGTACCATCGCCTCCACCACTCGCTCGAACGGCACCTCCTGGTGCTCATACGCTTCCAGGGTCGTTTGTTTCACCCGCTGCAGCAGCTGCACAAAGTCCGGATCATCTCCCAGCTGACTACGCAGTGCCAGCATATTGACAAAAAATCCGATGAGTCCCTCTACCTCCTGCCGGGTCCGGTTAGCTATCGGTACCCCGACCAGGATATCTTCCAGTCCGCTGTAGCGGTACAGCAAGACCTTGAACACCGCCAATAGGATCATGAACAAGGTTACCCCTTCGCGGCGGCTCAGCTCCTGTAATGCCTCGCTTAACGCCCCCTCTATTTGAAAGGACACCCCTCCACCTCGCATAGTCTGTACCGCCGGCCGTATATGGTCTGTCGGCAGCTCCAGCACCTGCCACCCCGCCAACTGCTGCTGCCAATAGGCCAGCTGTTCGTCCAGCACCTCCCCTTCCAAGTAACGCCGCTGCCACAGCGCATAGTCCGCATATTGCACCGGCAGCTCCGGCAAGACCGGCTCACGGCCTTCCACAAACGCCGCATACAGCTCCCGGAACTCCCGCACCAGGATCGATCTCGACCACCCATCGGAGGCAATGTGATGCAGCGTCACCACTAATACCTGCTCTGCGGGTCCCAGCTCTATCAACTGTGCCCGTAATTTATAGTGAGCCGACAGATCGAACGGCAGGCTCACTACTTCTCCAATATGTTCCGGCAACCCCACCGCCGGAGACGGCCATTCTATAGTCTCCAAAACCCAACCCTCCGCTGGCATGATCCGCTGATATGCCTGTCCCTCCTGCTCTTCGATCATCGTCCGCAACACCTCATGCCGGCCCACGATCCCCCGCAAGGCCCGTTCCAGTGCTCCCCGGTCCAGCCTCCCCCGGATGCGTAGCACTACCGGGATATGATACTGCACGCTCCCCTCCAGCCGGTCGATGAACCATAACCGTTCCTGGGCGAACGATAGCGGTATACGCTCCGGTCGCTCCTGGCGGACGATCCGCACCACTGACTCGCCTCCCGAAAGCTCCCCAATCCTGACCGCCAACGACCCGATCGTCGGATGGTCAAAAATATCTCCGATCGCTACCTCTACCCCCAGTCCACTACGGATCGCCGACACTACCCGGATGGCCAGCAGCGAATGCCCCCCCAGCGCGAAAAAGTCATCGCCGATACCTATTCCTTCTACGCCCAACAACTCCTCCCAGATCGACACTAGCGTCCGCTCTACTTCCGTGAGCGCCCTCTGATAAGCTGCTGCGGCTGTTCCCACCACTTCGGGGTCCGGCAGCCCCTTGCGATCCACCTTCCCATTGGCCGTCAACGGCAGCGCCTCCAGCTCCACCCACACCAGCGGCACCATATACTCCGGCAACCGCTCCTTCAGTTCGGCCATTAGCTGCTCCTTGTCCCATCTGGCATCTCCCACTACATAGCCCACCAGCCGTTTATTACCTTCTTTATCTTCCCGGGCCACGACCACGCCTTGCTGCACCCCCACACATTGACCCAGCACACTCTCCACTTCCCCCAGCTCGATCCGGTAGCCCCGAATCTTCACCTGCTCATCCCGTCTCCCGATGTATTCGATGTTGCCGTCCGGTAACCAGCGCACCAGATCTCCCGTCCGGTACAACCTCTCTCCACTCCGCCCGCTGAACTTGTCGGGAACGAACCGCTCTCCGGTCCATTCCGGATGACCCAGGTACCCACGGGCCAGCCCGTCACCGCCGATATACAATTCACCGACTATCCCTTTCAGACAGAGCTTTCCCTGTTCGTTCAGGACATAGACCCGTGTATTGCCAAAAGGCCGGCCGATCGGCACCACGCCGCTATACTCGCGTCCTGGTTCTATCGTATGCAGCAGCTTACCGATAGTCGTCTCGGTAGGACCATAGTGATTGACCACCTGGCATCCATTGCCCTCCGATCGAAGTTTCGTTACCACTTCCACCGGCAAAGCCTCTCCACCAAAGATCAATAACTTCTCAGGGAGCAACAGCTCCGCTCCGCTGCTCAACGCCCGCCAGTGCGAGGGTACGATCTTCACGCAATCGATCCCCTGCTGGCTGAAATAGGCTGGGGCCAGCGAGCTGTCATTGACCACCGCTGTGGGCAGCACATGCAGCACGCCTCCCCACACCAGGGAACTATAGATCACGGTATTGCCCAGATCGGCCGACAGGGTCGAGACCAGGGCAAACGACCGGCACTGGCTGATCGTTGTGGCCTGTGATAGCCCAAACAGATAATCCATCAGGCTGCGATGCTCGATCATCACCCCCTTGGGCTGACCCGTCGATCCCGAAGTATAGATCACATAGGCCAGATGCTCCGGCCGAAGCAACCGCTCTACCCGGCCCACCGGACGTTCACCAATAAACGCGGCTTCCTCATCCAGCAGCACCACCCGAACATCTCCACTTACCGGCAGCTTCGCTGCCACCGCCCCACTGCTCACCACTACCTTCGCCTCCGTCTCTTCCAGCATATACCCCAGCCGCCCGGCCGGATACTCCGGGTCTAGCGGTACATACGCTCCTCCGGCCTTTAGTATCCCCAGTATCCCCACGATCATCTCCACCGAACGCTCCAAACACACTGGCACCAGCACTTCCTCCCGTACCCCCAACTCCCGCAGATAATGTCCCAGCTGATTGCTCCGCTCGTCCAGCTCCCCATAACTCACCCGCTCCTCCCCAAACACTACCGCGACCGCCTCGGTACGAAGCAGCGCCTGCTCTTCGATCAAGTCCACCACTGTCCTATCCATCGGGTAATCCACCCGCGTCGTATTGAACTCCTCTACCAACTGCCGCCGCTCCGCTTCGTTTAGGAGCTCCAGGCCCCCCAATCGCCCTTCCCCCTTCTCCGGTAACTGCCCGATCACCCGTTCAAAATGTCCGCTGATCTCCCGTACATATTCTTCCGCCAATAACGATGAATTATAACTGAACACGATCTTGATCTCTTTCCTGATCGTGATCAACAATAGCAATGGGAAATTCACCTGTCCCCCTGTCCCCCCCTCGCCGATCTCCAACAGCAGCCGGCGTGAAGACAGCATCTCGCTCACCGGGTAATTCTCGAAGACAAGCAGGCTGTCGAACAGATCGCCCGACAACCCGGTCCACCGCTGGATATCGCTCAATGCCGTATACTGATGCTCCCGGCTCCTGATCTGCCCCTCCTGCAGCCCCAGCAGCCACTCGCTTATCCTTTCCTCTTCCCTGACCACCACATGCAAGGGAAGTGTGTTGATGTACATCCCTACCCGACGCTCCACTTCCCTCAAACCCTCCGGACGACCTGATACCGTCACCCCATACACCACCTCCTCGCTGCCCGTATACCGGCTCAACAGATATCCCCATACCCCCTGCATCACCGTGTTCACCGTCAACCGCTGATCCTGCGCATACGCCACCACCCGATCCGTCTCCTCCTTTCCCAATCGCACCTCCCACTCCACATACTTTCCTATCCCCTTGTTCCTTTCCATCCCTCCCCGCACAAATGGCAACAGCGTCCTTTTACTTACTCCCGACATATATTTTCGCCAATAACCCTCGTCTTCCTCCTTATCCCGCCCTTCCAGGTACCGGATATACTCCTCATACCGGTCCTCCTCCTGCTCATTTGCCTCCCCTCCACTCACCAGCTCCTCATATATTGTTAAAAATTCCTCCATCAACACCTGCACCGACCACCCATCCAACAAGAGATGATGATGCGTCCATAACATCCAATACCGTTCTTCGCTCAGCCGCAACAAACCCACCCGCATCAACGGCGCCTCTCCAAAGGCAAAACCCTTCCTGCGGTCCTCCTCCTTGTACGCCGCCATCCACTCCCGCTGCTCCGCCTCACTCCTTCCCCTGTAGTCCAGCACCTCCACAGGTACCTCTACCGTCCGGTAAACGCATTGCACCGGGATCTTGAAGGCATCATGATAAAACCCGCTCCGCAAGATGCTGTGCCGCCTTACCATCTCGCCCCAGCTCCGACGGAAAATGGCTTCATCCAGGCGCAACAGCTCTCCTTCCAGCTGGATCACATACGTCCCCGCCCGTTCGTCGTACAGCCCATGGAATAACATCCCCTCCTGCAACCCGCTTAATCGGTATAACCCCACTATCTCCTTCTGCTGCTCCCCTAAAAAACGATCCAGCTCTTGATAACTCATCTCCCTTCCCAACCCATAATCCGACGGCGTATGCTCCTGCCCTTCACGGCCCCGGCAATGATCGATCAGCTCCTCCAGCTTCTTCACATACAGGCCCGACAACTCCTCTATGCTCTCCCCATCGTAATGCTTCCTGCTATAGCCCCACTGAAGTACCAGCTCTCTACCCACAACCATCCCATCGATCGATAGCTTCTCTCTCACTATCTGACGCTCGCTCATACACCGGCCACCTGATTCCCTAGCCCCCTCCATCCATCTACTCTCTCGAACCACATTATCCACCTGACCCAAATAGTTAAACACCACATCCCAACCCGTTTCCCCCTGCAACTCTTCCGCCCGAACCATATACTTGAGCACTCCATATCCCAAACCCTTATCCGGCACTCCCCGCAACTGTTCCTTCACCCCCTTCAGCACCTCTCCCAAACCCACCGCCTCTCCCCGCTCCAGCAACACCGGATACAGGCTCGTAAACCAACCTACCGTCCGGCTCGTATCTACTCCTCCACCCAGTTCCTCCCGGCCATGACCTTCTAACCCGATCACCATCCGAAGTTCTCCGCTCCACTCCCCGATCGCTAATAATAATGCACTCAGCAGCACATCGTTCACCCCCGTATGATATACTCGCGGTACCTCATGCAGCAACCAATGCGTTTGCTCCACTCCCAACCGTACCGTATGGCTACCCATCTCCCCTAACCGCACCATCCCTGTATAATCCCGATCTACCCGCAACGGCCAGTAGCTCCCCGCTACCTTCGACCAATACCCCTTCTGCTCTAATAATCTCTTGCTTCGGCTATATCCCTCCAATGCCCCATACCATTCCCGGTACGAGCTCCCCTTCACTCCAAGGCCCACCCGCTCTCCCTTCCGCATGCCCGTTAACAGCTCCTCCAAGTCTCTCAGCAATATCCGCCACGAAACCCCATCCACCACCAAATGATGGATCACTACCAGCAGCCGGTTCCGCTCCTCCCACTCCGGTGTCTGCAGCAACACCACCCGAATCAACTCCCCCTTTTCGATGTCCAAACTCTGCTGATAGCCCGGCGACCGCTCTTCGATCTCCCGGACCAGCTCTTCGGCCGTCGTTGCCCTTAGTTCCTCTACCCGCAATACCGCCCC
Source organism: Puia dinghuensis (assembly GCF_014642875.1). Classification (GTDB taxonomy): domain Bacteria; phylum Bacteroidota; class Bacteroidia; order Chitinophagales; family Chitinophagaceae; genus Puia; species Puia dinghuensis. The sequence goes on along the minus strand of NZ_BMJC01000007.1, from coordinate 223,679 downwards.
TATGTCCCGCATCGGACCATACACCTGCTCCCAGCCCGATGCACCCCGCCGGTATTCGAACCGTAAGGCATCGTGATGACGCAACAACATCCGCAACGCCTCCCGCAGCTCATCCTCCCTCACCTCCTTGGCTATCCGCAATAATACACTCTGATCATAATGCGATACCTCTTCCGGCTCCTCTTCCAGATACCACCGCTGGATCGGCAGCAGACCGCTTATCCCTTCCAGCTCATCCCACTCCCCTGCTTCACCAGCTCCCTCATCGCTCCCCTCGGCCAGCATCGCGCATAGCTTCTCTATCGTTTGATGCGTGAACACATCCGCTACCTGCAGCCCTTTATAGCCCAACCTCCGGGCTCGGCTCACCACCTGGATCGTAATGATCGAATCACCCCCCAGCTCGAAAAAATTATCGGTTACCCCTACCTGCTCCACCCCCAGCAGCTCTGACCAGATCGCCGCCAGCTGCCGCTCTACTTCACTTCTCGGTACCACATACTCACCTCCACTCGCCTCCGGCTCTGGCAATCCCTTCCGATCCACCTTCCCATTAGCCGTTAACGGAATCGCCTCCAACTCCACCCATACCCCCGGAACCATATACTCTGGCAACCGCCGCTTCAGTTCGGCTATCATCTGCTCCTTGTCCCATCCAGCCTCTCCCACTACATAGCCCACCAGCCGCTTGTTACCTTCTTTGTTCTCTCTGGCCACCACCACCCCCTGCCGAACCTGCTCACTCTCTTGCAACACCTTCTCGATCTCTCCCAGCTCGATCCGATACCCCCGGATCTTCACCTGCTCATCCCGCCTGCCCAGGTATTCGATGTTCCCATCCGCAAGCCATCGTCCCAGGTCCCCCGTCCGGTACAACCGACCTTCTCTTCCGAATGGATCGGTCACAAACTTCTCCGCCGTCAGCTCCGGCTGGTTCAGATAGCCCCGCGCCACGCCGGCTCCGCCTACATACAATTCTCCTGGCACACCTATCGGGCAGACTTCTCCCATGACATCTAACACCCACATGCAACGATTATTCAACGGCCGACCGATCGGAATGTCACCCCTAAAGTCCATCCAATCGATCAGGTAGGTCGTGGAAAAAGTCGTATTCTCCGTCGGCCCATAGCCATTGATCAATTCCATGTCCGGATACATTGCTCTCACTCGGGTTATATGATGAGTCGATAACCGCTCTCCTCCCACCAACACTACCTTCAACCCTTCAAACACCGTTATATCAACATCCACCAACTGATTGAACCAGCTGGCAGTAAACCACATCTTCGTCACTTTTCTCTGTCTTATCTCGTTTTGCAGTAGATCCTTATCCAGCAGCTTTTCCTCTGGACACAAGATTAGCCGCCCCCCGTTCAACAACATGCCCCAATATTCGAATGTCGTCGCATCAAAAGATGGTGATCCCGTCGACAGCAGAACATCCTCCGCTCCAAAACAAACATATCCCCCTTTCTTGACCAGGCTCACAATATTCTTATGCTCCACAAGCACCCCCTTCGGCCGACCCGTCGATCCCGATGTATAGAGCACATACGCCAGATTGGCGCCGCCGGTATCCGCCTCAACCCTATCCCCCGGCTCCTCACCAATCTCCTCCCCATCTCCCTGCAGATCGATCACCTCCCGAACACCCGCTCCCAACATCAACTCCCGGCTTCGCTTTCCACTCACCACTACGATCCCCGACCCGCTGTCCTCCACCATGTACCGCACTCGCTCCTCTGGATAGGCCGGATCGATCGGCACATACGCTCCCCCCGCCTTCAGTATCCCCAGGATCCCTACGATCATCTCCACACTCCGCTCCATACAGATCGGAACCAGCATCTCCTCCCGTACTCCTCTCTTCCGTAAATACCTCCCCAGGCGGTTCGACCGTTCCTCCAGCTCTTTATAGCCCACCTCTCGCTCCTCACACACCACCGCTACCCCTCCCGGCGTACGGGCCACCTGCTCCTCGAACAACTCCACTACCGTCTTCTCCATCGGGTAATCCACCCTCGTCGCATTGAACTCCTCTACCAGCTGCCGCCGCTCCATCGCACCCAACATGCCTAACGCACTGATCTTTTGCTCCGGCTGCTCTACCACCGACCACAGCAGCTCCACATAATGACTGATCAACCGCTCGATCGTCTCCAGCTCGTACAGGTCCCGGCAATACTCCACCTCCCCCACCAGGCCCTCTTCCCCTTCGGCCAACGTCAGCGTCAGATCGTATTTGGAGGTCACGTGATCTGTCATAGTATTTCCTACTACTTCCAGTCTCCCCACTGCCAGTTCCTCTACCCTGCCCTGCTCCATGTTCTGCAACACGAACTGCACCCCGAACAGCGGGCTGCGGCTCAGGTCCCGCTCCTTCACCACCACCTCCACTACTCGCTCGAACGGCACCTCCTGGTGGTCATAGGCTTCCAGCGTCGTTTGCTTCACCCGCTGCAGCAGCTCCGCAAATCCCGGGTCGTCCCCCAGCTGGCTGCGCAGCACCAGCGTATTGACAAAAAATCCGATGAGCCCCTCCACCTCCTGCCGCGTCCGGTTGGCCACCGGTACCCCCACCAGGATATCTCCCTGCCCGCTGTAACGGTAGAGCAACACCTTGAATACCGACAGCAAGGTCATAAATAACGTCACCCCTTCCCTCCGGCTCAGCTCCTGCAATGCTTCGCTTAACCCTTTCTCCACCCGCAGCGGCACCACACTTCCACGCACACTCTGCACCGCCGGTCGCACATGGTCCGTCGGCAGCTCCAGCACCTGCCATCCTGTTAGCTGCTGCTGCCAATAGGCCAGATGCCTGTTCAGCACCTCTCCCTCCAGGTAGCGCCGCTGCCACAATGCATAATCCGCATACTGTACCGGCAGCTCCGCGAGCACCGGCTCACGCCCTTCCACATACGCGCTATACAGTTCCCGGAACTCCCGCACCAGGACCGCTCCAGACCACCCGTCGGAGGCTATGTGATGCAGTGTCACCACCAATACCTGCTCCCCCTCGCCCAGCACGATCAGCTCCGCCCGTAACTTATAGTCCGCCGACAGATCGAATGGCCTGTACACTGCCTGCCCGATATAGGCCGAAAGGTCCGCCTCCGATGACGGCCACTCTATAGTCTCCAATGTCCACCCTTCCGCCGATACGATCCGCTGATAAGCCTTTCCCTCCTGCTCGTCGATCATCGTCCGCAGCACCTCATGCCGATCCACGAGCCTCCGCAGCGTCCGGTCCAGCGCTGCCCGGTCCAGCCTCCCTCGGATACGCAGCACCACCGGCATGTGATACTGCACGCTTCCCTCCAGCCGGTCGATGAACCACAACCGCTCCTGGCTGAACGACAGGGGTATCCGTTCCGGACGCACCTGCCTTTCAAGCGGTGGCAGCCCTTCACCCCGGCTTTTGCTCTGCAATTGACGCGCTAAAGCCCCGTTCTCCGGGTACTCGAACAGCTCCTGGATCGACACCTCCAACCCCAGCCGCCGGCGGATCGCAGACACAACCCGCATCGCCAGCAGCGAATGTCCGCCCAGCTCAAAAAAATTATCGTGGATGCCTACCTGCTCTACTCCCAACAGCTCCTTCCAGATTGCCACCAGCACCCGTTCCACCTCATCCCGTGGCGCCTCATAACTCCCCCTTGCTTGATCTGGCTCCGGCAACCCCTTGCGGTCCACCTTTCCACTACTGGTCAACGGCAATGCCTTCATCTCCACCCACACCTGCGGCACCATATACTCCGGCAGCCGCTCCCGCAGCTCCGCCAGTATCTCCTCCTTGTCCCATCCATCGCCTGCCACTACATACCCCACCAGCCGCTTGTTGCCTTCCTGATCCTCCCGCGCCACAACCACCACCTGCTTCACCCCGCCGCTCTCTAACAGTACACTTTCGATCTCCCCCAGCTCGATGCGGTAGCCCCGGATCTTCACCTGCTCATCCCGCCTGCCCAGGTATTCGATGTTCCCATCCGGCAGCCACCGCCCCATGTCCCCCGTCCGGTACAGCCGCTCCCCGGCTCGCCTACTGAACACATCCGGGACAAACTGCTCTTCCGTCCATTCCGGATGCGCCAGGTATCCCCGGCTCAGCTGCACCCCGCCGATACAGATCTCCCCTATCCCCCCGATCGGAATCAGCTCCTGCTGACGCCCTACAATGTAGAGTTGCGTATTAGCCACTGGCCGCCCGATCGGGATCACCTCCGGCACCTCCGCAGGACAGCTCCAGCAGCTGACCTCTATCGAAGCCTCCGTCGGTCCATACAGGTTATGCACCTCCGCCTGCGGCAGCCGCTCCCGGCATAACCGCACCTGACCGCTCTTCAATGCCTCTCCGCTGCAAAGCACCCGACGCAACCCCAAACACTCTCCCGCCTCCACCTCTCGTAAAAACACCTCCAGCATCCCCGGCACAAAATGGATGGTGGTGATCCCCTGTTCCTCGATCACCGCCTTCAGATAACCCGGGTCCTTATGCCCTTGTGGCTCGGCAAACACCAGCCGCGCACCCGACAGCAAGGGCCACAGCAGCTCCCACACCGATACATCAAAACAATACGTCGTCTTCTGCAAGACCGCATCCTGCGGCCCGAGATTAAAATAATTCTGTGCCCACAAGAGCCGGTTGAGTAATCCCCGGTGCTCGATCATCACCCCCTTGGGACGGCCCGTCGAGCCCGACGTATAGATCACATACGCCAGATGCTCCGGCCGAAGCGACCGCTCCACCCGCCGCATCGGACGCTCACCAATATACGCTGCCTCCTCATCCAGCAGCACCACCCGCACAGCTCCGTCCACCGGCAGCGAAGTCACCAGTTCGTGGCAGCTCACCACCACCTTCGCCGCCGTCTCTTCCAGCATATACGCCAACCGCTCAGCCGGATACTCCGGATCCAGTGGCACATATGCCCCTCCGGCCTTTAAAATCCCCAGTATCGCTATGATCATCTCCACCGACCGCTCCAGGCACACCGGCACCAGCACCTCCTCCCGTACTCCCAGCTTCCGCAGGTAATGCGCCAGCTGGTTGCTTCGCTGCTCCAGTTTCCGATAGGTCACCCGCTCATCCCCATACACCACCGCGATCGCCTCCGGACTGCGAGCCGCCTGCTCCTCGATGAGGTCCACCACCGTCCTGTCCATCGGATCAGTCGTAGGCCCGCGTTCAAATTCGGCTAATAGGGCAAGCTCCTTATCCAATAACAAGGCAATATTCCCTACCCGCTGAGAAAGATTAGCGGAAAACTGCTCAAAAATGAATAGGATACGCTCGACTAATAATTCGATCTCTTCCTGCGAAAAACATTCAACCTGGAAATCGATACACAATTCCAGTGGCTGTTGCTCTCCATAATCCCGCCAACACAATTGTAATGGGTATTTCGAATACTCACTGGTAATCTCATGCGTCTCGGCTTGCAGGCCTTCCCCAAAATCCAGGTTAAAGTCCAACAGCTCATAATTTACAATAACCTCCAGCAGCTCATCTTGCCGGTTATAGTTGAGATGCCGCTTTATATCCCCTAAAAGATAATTTTGATGCCGGTAATCCTCCCGTTGCGAGGCCGCGATCCATTTTACAAGATCGATCACGCTCGATTCCGGCATATAGACTCCATAAAAAGGAAGGAATCCGGAGAACATCCCCACAATGTTCCGCAAACGCTTCGACCTTCTTTTATGAATAGGAGTCCCAAAAACAAATTCGGTCTGGTCCGTCGTTTTCCCGAAATAGATGATCAATGCAGCTATCGACAATTGCAACAAACTGCAATTGGCCGCTTTTTGCAGCGCATTGAGCCTTTTCTTGCACTCCTTCTCCAGGTGTAAGCTATATCTGCCATCCTTAAAAACAGCCGTTCGGGCAACCTGGTACTTCCTATGAATGACTTTGTCCGGCCTTTCCTTTAATTTATTTTGCCAATACAACCCTTCAACGCGATAATCATCCGAAGACTGATACTCGGCACTCCTGGCTGCCTCCTCCAAATAACTGGGATAATGAAACTCAACCGTCAATTCACAATATTTCTTCGCTATATAATGCGCCCAAACGGTAAACCCATACCCATCCGTAAGCAAATGGTGATATCTGTTGAAAAAATAATATTCCGTGTCCGAGATCTTTATCAAATAAAGCTCGAAAAGGACACGCTCACGATCTACTTCAAAGGCCACATTGAACCGGGCTTGCATCCATCTTGCGGCGACACCAGCCGCATCGGCTTCCCCGCTGAAGTCCAATTCCCTCACCTCGTAGGGTACCCCCTGTTCATTGAGATAGCAAACGGGCTCAGTATCGCCAAATTCAAATTGAAGATTAAAAACATCGAACACCTCCGGGACCGATCTCACTACCTCCTTAAGCCAGTCTATATCCAATTTCCCAACCAGTCTAATGTAACCACCCACATTATAATAAGGGCTTCCGGGGTCGATGAGCTGATCTAAATAAACATCTTTTTGTGCCGGATGCAAAGGATAAGGTTTCTTTATCATAAAACATCCTCCATCTTTTCATACAACAATTCTTTTTCTCCGTATAAACGCTCGGCGATCAGTCCCCTTTCGCGGCAAATTTTCACCAGCTTGTTCGATTGGACTATCGGGTTGGACTCATCGGTATATTTGATGCTGCTGATGAACTCTACCCAGGGCTCCTGCCCCATGGCATAGACATATACTTCTTTTGGCGAAAAGGCATCCACCAGGGACATACCCTTGACGCAATCCGAACCGGCCAAACGTCTGCTGCCATCCTGATCCCTGGGCAATTTCTTAGGCATCAACGGACCGTACAACCAGGACAAGGGAGCGCCGTCACATTCCATTCCCAGGAACAGCACGTCAATATTGCCGATCTCCCGTTGAATAAGCCGATATAGCTGGGGCTCCAGGATCCTCGAATCGGCCAAAAACAGCAATTGGAATTTCCCGATCTGAACAAGATAACAGGACTTGGTTAGTATGTTCAGATCGCTGTGCTCGCCCGTGAAAGGAAGCCCGGTAATAACGGCGTCCGAAAACTTTATAGTTTCCATTTCATCTATGGAGATCACATTATTGAACCCTATACTATTGAACATCATTTTCAGATCGGGATCCTGCAACTTTCCGCTGCAAGTCCTGGGTACAATAAAGTTCCTTACCTTATGCCGCAGCGGCAGCAAGGTTTCGAAAAGAATGTGATCCTGATGGTTATGGGTGATCAACACGTAGTCGATGACATCGGGCAGATCGGCATCCGAAAAATGCTCGACATCCGAATGATACCCATAGTAGCTTATCAACGGATCCACCAGGATGCTTATGTCTTTCGTTTCAACCAGGATACACGCATGCCCGAAATACCGCATCCGGATCTTGTCGCCGGAATATTTCTCGTACGGAGCGGGCGGTTCGTCTGTAAAAAAAGTATCAAAAAGCGGTTCCTGCTTCGTCGAGATGCCCAGCAGCGTTTTTATATAGGACAACGGCTGCGGCGCCCTTTTCATCTTAGCCAGCTCATCTATACCCGGATGATCGAATGCAAAGTCCAGCTGAAGGACATCCTTCTCCTCCAACCGGGGAGTGCTCAGACAAAATGGCCGATGATCATTATTCGTCAACCACAAGGCAATGCTTTGCGCATCTTTATTATAGTATTCGCTTTTATATAGCAGCGGTTCAAAAAATCGGAGATCGGCGTGGTTGTTTCGATCGTAATACAGCTCCACATAACCCTTTAGCAGCTCGGGCACCTTTTCATAAAGCGGCTCCAGCCCGAAACCTTTGGCTTCGGTTTGAAGAAGCTTATCCAGATCTTTGATCGCCTTCGCAAATTGAATCAATTTGGCATTCCGACTCCTGGTCCTTTCCAGCAAAGCCTTCACTTCGTCGGTCCTGCCCCCGCCGAAATCCATAAAAGGACCACCCCGCATTTTCGGATTAAGAACGGCTTGCGCATGAATATCCGGAGCGGAAAGATAGGACTCCATAATATTAATATGTCTGTCCACCAGGTTCATAGCAGCCGTAGCCGGGGAGATCAGATGACTCCATGCATACCACCTGTCGAATAGCGGCTCTACTACGACATTCGGTTTAAGATATTTTTCTGACTGATTCATGTCTTATGAATTTTTGGTTATTGGATAGCTTCTCCACAATTATTTTTAGAATTGTCTCTGCATGATCGAAAATAAAGAAGTGTCTCCCCGGCAGCCGCCTGAAATCAACGCTGAGCCTGGTCTCTTTTTGCCATAATTCTATATCGGCCAATTCCATATTTTCTTCGGTTCCCGTAAGAACAGTAAAGGGTATATCCAATGGCTCGCCCTCTTCGTAGAGATAAGTTTCGCTGGCTTTGAAATCAGATCGGAGAATGGGTTCAAAATGCGCGAGTAATTCAACATCATTGAGGAGCTCGTCCGGACAGCCATCCAGATCTTTTATCTCTTTCAAAAAATCCTCTTTATTAAGTAAATGCCTTTTATCTTCTATCCTCGATGGCGCCGATGGACCCTCGGTGCCCGTAACGAAAATATGCACCGGTGGCCTTTCGTTTTCAATGACTATCTTTCTTGCAAGCAGGCAGGCTATGAGCCCCCCCATACTGTGACCATAAAGGGCATATGGCTCCCCGCTCAGCTTGCCGCTCAATTGCATAAAAAGATCCTTCACCAGTTGATTTACATCGGCAACAAGCGGCTCACTCGACCTACCCCCCCTGCCTGGATATTCCAAACAGATCATCTGCAGGTTCCGCGGGGCCTTGATCTCATATTCACGATAAGAATATTTACTCCCGCCCGCAAACGGTAGGCAAAAGAGTTTCATACGCTCCATTAGAGAAGAGTTGCAAATAGGCCTTTTCGTGTGACCTTACAAATTTTTGAAATGTGAAAAGCCTACTAACCCGCTGATGTCCTTTCTCCCCCATCCGCTGTCTTAAGGCCTGATCCTGGATCAATTGTCCTATCCTTTTGGCGATTAACGAATAGTCTTTCCTGGTGACCAGGAATCCATTCTCTCTTTCCTGTATAAGATCGGAATAACCAAGATCCGTTGCAACAACCGGTTTCCTAAACCACATGGCTTCCAGCAGTACATATGGAAGCCCTTCCCACAAGGAAGTACTCACATAAATGTCAATGACGGAATAAATTTCAGCGATCTCCGCATAATATCCGGTGATAATAATTTTGTCCGTCATACCCAGGAAGTCGATGGTATCCTGGAGGTATTCGCGTAATTCCCCCTCGCCAACTATTAAAAAGACCGCCTCCGGGAAACGTGCAATCGTGTCTTTTGCAGCATATATATACGTTAACCAGTCCTTTTGTTCCACCAGCCTGCCGACGGCGCCAACCACCAGAGCGTTTTCTTGTAAACCCATTGCTCTTTTCAAGATCTCTTTTCGCCGGCAGCTTTTATACTCTTCGAAGTCGATGGCATTATTAATGTTTAACAATTTCTCCGAACCCGCTATATTATAGTTCATCGCTGCGTCCCTTTCATTGTTCGAAACGACAATATGATCGGTGATAGCTCCCATCCACCTTTCGATAGCGGAATAAACCGCTCTTTTAATCCCCGATTTGCCCTGAAAATAAAAGCAATGGGGCGTATAGAATATGGCCGGCACCCTCGCCATCCAGGCTGCCACTCTAAATAACACGCCGGCCTTCGAACTATGAGCGTGAACGATGTCATACTGATTCTGTACCAGGTGGCTGAATATTGCCCAAAAAGAAACAATGTCTTTCCCGAAATGAATGTTTCTTTCCATTGGAATGACGATAACGCGGATCTTCGATCTTCTCATTTGCATGATATGCCGGTAAGCATATTCGGTAGAACGCCGCGTCGAAAGAATAACCGTGATCTCGAAGATCGTCTGGTCGAGGTTGGTAGCGAGATAAGTCAAATGCTTTAATGCACCGGAATCTGCGGCCTCCAGCCCATATAAAATATGAATTTTCTTACGCACCCTGTCTATTTGAAGTAAAGATCTCCACCATGCGATCTGTAGTGGTATGTATACTGAACTCTGCTTTCACCTTCCTCCTGCCATTCCTGGCGATTTTATGGCACAATTCTTCCTCCGATATAAGTCTTACAATGGCATCTCGGATGGCTTCAGGAGATTTTTCCGGTACCAGCAGACCGGTAAATTCATGCACCACTAATTCAGGGATGGCAGAAACAGCGGTAGTGATCACGGGGACCCCAACGGCCATTGCTTCCACCAACACATTGGGAAGTCCATCCCTGTCTCCATCATCCGCTACGATAGCAGGAAGAACAAATATGTCTGCAGACAAATAAAATGGTTTGACAGCAGATTGCAGTAACATCCCTTGTAAATGGATATTGCAGCGAAGGCCGTTCATATCTATGTATTTTTCGATCTCTCTGCGCAAGGGCCCCTCCCCGACAATCGAACACTCTATGGTTAGCCCCGTGTCTCGCAACATCTTTATGGCTTCCAACAGAAAGAAAATGCCTTTTTTTCCCACCAGGCGGCATACCGTTAATATCCTCACTTTATCGTGACGGGAAGGCCCGGAACCTTGCTTTTTCTCTGGCCATTTGGCCAGATCAATACCATGATAGAGATGAAATATCTTACCAAGGCCATCCCCCTGAGCAATCTGTTGTAAATAAAGTCTGTTATAACTCGTACAGGTAATAAAAAAGCGAGCTTTGTTAATCTTCACCCTAAGGCCTTCTTTATTCCCGGTGAAGATATCACGGGAATGTGCACTGCAGCTAAATCCAATCCCCGAAAGTTCGGACATGATCATCGCTATGTCGGCGGGAATTGAACAGAAATGTGCATGAATATGTTCAACCGGCATTTTTCTGAGGAGAAATAGAAAATAGCCTCCTGTTAAAAAGACCCTTAACTGCCTCAGTTTAGTGATTTTTTTAATCATGCCGACATACCTTTTCCTCACTGTACGCATAAGATAGAGGTGTGCCATAAACGTGCCTACGGAAAAACAACCTTGTTCATATAAGACGCCCGCAATCTCATGCCCGGTGATCTTGTTGTTTTTCCGCATCGCCAATACCTGTATAGTAAAGCCTCTCTTGACCAGCTCGACGATCTCGTTCAAAATAAAATATTCAGATGCGGAGGGGAATTCGTCCAGGATATAGGCAACTAACATTAATATATCTTTTTAATTGCGACAAAAGGGCGATGACCTTAGTACCTTTTGATAACGTCAGTGCAAGCGCTATACCGGCATAGCCGATAGTACTGGTGAAAATATAGCAAAGAAGAATATTTTCGATCACCGTTACCACTCCCCAAAATATGGGTGTACGGGTATTGGAGTTGGCGAAATAGAAAATGACCAGAATAGTTTCCAGGGAAAAAAATACCATACCGATCGAATAGTACGCCAGGGGAGTAGCAGTGAGCTTTACAGCGGCATTATCGAATGCCCCCCTCTTAAAGATCAGTTCCACGATCTCCCGGCTAAAAAGAAAAGAAAGAAGCGACAGGGGAAGATAGATCAATGTAATATAGCCAAGGGCCCGGGCTAATAAGCGAGTCAACTTTTCTTTTTCCTTAGCAACTGACAATTCCACGAAATACGGGAATACTACCACACTTAAAGTATATGATATGATGAGAATAGGCAGGTCAATCACTTTTTTGGAATAACTCAATGCGGAAATGGCGCCTTCCTGCATATACGATGCGAATACATTCTCTGCAAGGGTATTGATCTGGGAAAAAGAAACCCCCAAAAGTAGCGGCCATGAAAGTCGCCAGATATTCTTGCTATAGACTGGGTCCACAAAGCCCGCTCTAAATGACAATTTTCGGTGAAGAAGTGAAAATTGTATCGATAGCTTACTCACCGCCCCAATGATGACACCAACAACTGCTGCATAAATCCCCAGATATTTGTATAAAAAGACCAGGCAGAGCAAGGTCAATCCCTTAAAAGCCAGATCGGCTGATGCCGGCAGCACAAATTTCTTCATACCATTCAGCGTGATATTGGTGAGCGCGGATAGGGAAAGAAAGATACATGCAGGAAAGGCGATTTGAATTAGCCTGACGGCCAGTTGCCGTTTACCGTTCGCAAATCCAGGTGCAACCAGGCTGATCACAGCCCCGGGATAAAAGTAAACAAGAAGAGAAAGCAACATCGTAATGAGTATTATCCCCCTGCTGTACCTGTTGAAAAGGCCCCAGGCGCTCCGTTCGTCTTTCTCCCCTATCGCATTTATGAATACGTTCAGAAATGCAGGTTCTATAATCTCCCGGGAAAAAATAAAGACCCCGGTTATCACGGTGATCACAACATTATAAACGTCTATTCGGTAATCTGTCCCAAAAAAATAGGCCAGGACGAGTTTTTCGCCATATCCAAGCAACTTTGCGCCAATGGTAACAACTCCAATTGCAATAGAAGCCCGCAGAATTGGATTATGTGGCATGAATACAGTATTCTTCCAATTTCCCTTGATTCATTTTCACCACTCTGTCTGCTACATCAAAATAATGATCATCGTGGGTGATGGCAATTATGATCTTACCACTGCTTTTCATTTCAGGAAGCAGCGTCCTGTAGAAGAACTTACGATACTCTGGATCCTGATCCGCCGCCCATTCGTCAAATAAATAGATCGGGGAATCTTCCAGGTAACACAAAAGCAAAGCCAATCTTTTTCGTTGTCCGCCCGACAACTGAATGGTACTGAATGTTCCGTTATTCAGCACCTGAACTTTCTCCTTTATATCTAATAAGTCCAGATACCTTGAGATCTCAGCTGTTTTTCCCCGGGTATCGATATTGTAGAGCTTTTCAAACAGATAGACCGGGTTAAATGCTGCCGAAAAATATTCCCCAAGCCGGGAAGAATGTTCTTCCACAGCATCAATATATATTTTCCCTTCTGCAGGTTCGTAAAGGCCGGTCAATAATTTAGCCAGGGTTGTTTTACCGCTGCCGTTCCCGCCAATGATAAACAGAACCTCTCCGCTGCTGACTTCAAGGTCGATCGGTCCGATCTCAAAAGGATGCTCACCCTCATATCGAAACCGGAGGTTTTCCGTTCGGAGGCTGTGAACTTTTTGAGGCTTTAAAGGGATCCTGTCAGTATCCGTGTCATCATTTGCGGGAATTTCCTTTAGGAATTGCCGAACCCGGTTCCAGGCAATTCTAAGGCGCATAGCCGTAGGTATTGATCCTAGAATGGCATTAACGGGTCCTATCAGGTACAATAATATAACGATAAATAAAGAGATGGCATAGAGAGGAATATCTGGAAATAAGACGGGGAAGGCAAACGCAACCGTGGCAAGTATAGCAATCAAAACAATCTCCCCCACCAGTGAAGCATTAATGTATAGGATCGATGCAGTAGACATCTTCATCCGATATTCATTCGCGCTTGCTGCTACATCTTCCTTATACAGGTACTTTTTCTTTATATGCAAGCTTATTTCCTTATAGCCATCTATCAGGCCGTTGACCAAACGGACAAATACCGTTCGGCTGTTCCTGGCATCTTCAAAATATCGACGGGTGCTTCGGCTTACAAAATAATAAACAGATGTCAATACACTCACCAAAAGCAGGATAAGCAGTGTGGCCCAAAAAGCAATGGTGGTCAAATAAAGTACGGCAGCTATCGCAGTGAATACATTGGTGACCAACATGATAAACATATTTGTCGATTCGCCGATCGTTCCTACATCGTCGTTAAAAGCAGTATAGATCCGCCCACTGTCCATTTTTTCAAATCGCTGATAAGATGTCTTAAAAATTCTCTCCATAAGCTGGAGCCTCAGATCGAAGATCAGATCTCGCGTGATTTTGACGAGTTTTACCTGAACGAATCTTCGGCCGGTGAGATAAATAAAAAGGGTAAACCCAAAATAAAAAAGAATAAATTTAACCTCCATATCTGTTTTTAGGGCAGTAGTTATTAGCAATAGGAGAATCATATTTGCCACCCCGGAGATCGCGCTTATCAAAACCAGCTTGGGAAAAGCCCCTTTATATTTATTTGTATCAGGGAAATACAAGGTCAGAAAATAGGAAATATAACTAACTATAATAGCGGTGCATATCAACAGGATCATTACATAAAAACTCTGCGGCATCCAGACCCGGGCAGCACGCCAGCTAAATCCAGCTATGGCATTCGGGAGTTGATAAAGTCCGTAGAAAAAAGGGATAAGCATCCCTACCATTAGTATCGCTTCTCTTGCATTTGACGAACTAATTCTCTCACCTGGTCTTTTCCCCCTGATTACTTCCGAAACGATATAAACAATAAAAGAAAAAACGATCAGAATATAAGTCCCAAGGATCAAGCAAGCAGTTGAATATATCCGGTCATTGTTGTCATTCCAGATCCGCTCCTTATCCACTTTTTTCCCTGATAACAGGTTCAAAATATTCCGCCCTATAATGGTTGTATAAGCACTATTGGAGTTTGCCAGAACCGCAACACCCAGTTTTTTAACTGGATTAAATCCAATAAAAGCACTAAAATTGGGATTTCGGCCATCGTGGAATATCAAATTATCTCCATTTAATGAGGTATACCAGCCGGAAGCATAGGATACATTGTTTACCGGAGCAACCGCCTCATCCCGTTTATGCGTTTGATTCATCTGATACCTGAGCCACTTAGCCATATCCATGGCATTTGTTATTAAATAATCAGCCGGGTTGTCGCCCCGATATATGGGTGCGTCATATCTTCTTGGCTTAAAGAACCCTATTTTATACCCTTCTGACATCAGGCGCTTGTCAATGGGCGTCCCCAGAGAGGTATAGTTGAGTTGGAGAGGTGTGAGAATTTGCCGCTGTAAGTAGCTCTCGAATGACTGCCTGGTCACTTTTTCCACCACCAAAGCAAGAACATCATAATTTATCGTGGCATATTCAAATTGCTCTCCGGGTAAGCGATGCAATTCAATTCCGACCATCGTTTTAACAGTTTTTTCAAGGGCGTTCGGGTCATTTGTGGCAGGAATTTTAGCGATAGTATTCCAGGGAATGCCACTGGTTTGATTCAGCAGCTGCCTGATATAGATGTCTGCTTTATCTTTTTTATAATAAACATTGAACCAGGGAATATAGGCCGATACTTTTTCATCCAGATTGATAAGCCCCTCATCCGCCAGTTTGAGGATAGCCAACGCAACAAAAGCCTTACTGCACGAACCTATTTCAAATAGTGTGTTCTGAGTGACCGGGGTTTTCTTTTCATCATCGTAATATCCATAATTCTTAATTAAAACTTTGTCCTGATTAATGGTCACTAATGACAATCCAGGGATCTCCCCCTTTCGCAGAACCGATGAGACTTCATTTTCAACGTCATTTTGAAACGAAAAAGCATCTGAATAGTGAAACAAAATTATGATTATCAGGTAAATCCTATTCACACTTTGTCTCATAGTTCAAATTCCTTCTTCAACCAGGCCATGGTTAGGTCTGAAAGGTATTTTTGCGACCATATAGGGGTAAAAGTATGGTCCACATCTTTTACCAATATAGTCTGCAATAATCCATTTTCCCCATTTAACCACTTGGAAAGAGTTAGTTTATATATGTCTATTGCGATACTCCCTTCAGAAAAGATCAGCTGTATCTTCACTTTTCTTTTGAATAGATTTTCCCATGGGGTCAGGTTGTTTGACAAATCGACAGACATTTGTCCATTTACTTGTTTCTTTTTAAGTATATTTTTTAAGCTCAGCAATCTGCTTTTCCCCGAAAAGAATTTTATCCACCTCTCCCAACTAAATAGGTGCTTTTTATAATACCGGATTCGCAATTGCCGATCGGCATTCCTGCCGACTTGTTTTAACAGCTGATCATCCGCGAATACTCCATCGATAAGACACAAGCCGATAACTCTTCGGTCATCAAGAGAAGCCTTCCAGGCCACTTTGGCGCCAGAACACATCCCCGAAAGTATAAATTGATTAATATCCTTATTTTCCTGAAGCCAATTCATGGCCATTCCTACTTCTGCCGTTTGTCTGTTGCTCTTACTCATAGTTCCATTGTAAGATCCGCTGTCACCCAGACCGGAGAAATCCAAACGAAAAGCGGCATAACCGTTCCTGGAAAAATTTGCAGCGAGTTTTTTATATATCTGGTTGGGCCCGACCTTGTGGATCAGACCGGCATTTAGAAAAATTACACAAAACTTGTCGTTAAGAACCTTCCCTAGGCTGGGGGTAAATATACCGCATATGGATCTGTTCTCGCCAAAATTGACTATTTCATCGTTTACCATCACAATAGTAAATTATCCAGCCAGTCAATCGTTTTATCTGTCTCATACACCGGTACCATTGCTTTATTAAATTCGTCTTCCCGTTTTATCCAATACTCGCTGTTCGCTCCCAAAACAAGTGTGGGTATATCAGTCATCCATTTTTCTCTGCCGATATTGACGGCTCTGATTTCATTTACTAATTCCATCGAAAATTGAAACCCAAAATTTTCTATGAAAGAGTTGTTTTTTTTCTTTCGTTTGGCAAAGGCGCCCTTTAACCAGTTCTTATAGCTTTGATCAATGCTTTTCAGGTAGAAGCGGCCGTCTAATACAGGATCCCACAAAACCAGGGCATCAATAGCATGGAGCCTGGAATATATAACTGCCAATGTAGCCCCGAACCGGACACCAAATAAAATAATCCGCGAGACGTCATACGTCTTTTTCAATTCGTCAATTGCCATTTGAATATTATCCAGGCTTTCTTTCACCGTTACTGAGCTAAAATCGCCTGCAGAATCGCCTGTACCATAGTAATCAAACCGTAAAGCATGGAAGCCCCGTTTAGCAAGCTTATTAGCCATATGGACATAAAGCATGTGACATCTGATGTATTCCTGACCATATGGGTAGCACAACACTACTCCGGTGCCATCATGATCCATTACCTCAGGACCTTGATATACGCTGAACAATCTCCTGCTATCGACGCCTATAAACTGATGAATCATCGCGCCGGTTTAAAATTCGCCGGTATATAGTTTTGACAGAGTTCCCGAAATAATGCGCCTGCAATTAAAGAATCACCTTTGGAATTGGGATGACCATCCAGTTCCTGTTTATACTGATTTTTATATAAGGGAAGGTTTAACTGTATGCTTCGGAACTCCACATTACTATTCGCCCTGAGGTATTTGGACAAGCTATCTTTCGCATAACTAAATAGAGCGAACTCGGTATTCTGGTTACAAAGCTCAGCCCGGGATCGGTTCAATATCGCTACACTTTGCTCTGGGCTATAGTTTACAACATTAAAAAACAGGAGATTGTCGCAGCTATTTTCGTAGAAATTCCGCCAACAGTCGATCAGCGTACCTCTATACACCCCCGAATTGCCCTCAACGTGCCGTAGGTAAGCCCTCGACGAACAGAAGAGTTTCAGCAGGTCTGTAATTAATTTATGCTTTTCCAGGCGATCCACCTTTTTTTGTACAAGCATTTGGGAAAATCTGCCATCTGGAGTATTATCCCCTGTGAACTCTATCGAATAACCTTTGTATTGATCAAAATGATTGTTGGCGGAGATGATGGGAAAAGACTCTTCCATTAATGCCAGATTCACCTTGAATGCAGCAACATCTTTCTTCATAAGTTCCAAATTATGTAGTACCCTGAGCCGACCTTGTATTCCCAGGTTTAGAACTTCCACCCGGTATCCCTTATCCTTGAACATTCTATTGAGAATTTCAGGAAATGATTCAACCTGGTTGGCCCATACACCTTCCACCATAGAAGCACCAAAAACACCTATTCGAAATATACTATCGGGATGACGGGCGTCAAAATCCGGACCATAGTAGCCAAAATTGTTCAATTTAAAATGTTTATCGATGCTGGGCCTCCTGATATAACCTTCTACATTCGGGATCCCTCTAAAACCCACGACGGAATCATAACGATATATCTTAGGATAGGCATGCAATACCATATGCTCCTTCAATATGGTTCGAAGAGAAATCTCAAATGAAACAAAACAAACAAATAGCAGAAAGGTGACCTCCCTGCTTTTTTCAAGAATTCTTCTGATCATAAATAATTTATTACTCATACGGCCCGCCAGGCTTTAAATAATATTTTTCAACACTTTCATTCCGAAATACTATGACAAGGAATTCCGGATCCAGTACAAATACCTTGTCAGGGATACCCAAATAATAAAAATAGATAATAACACTGTCAAATTTATTTTCACCTTCCAGCACGGGTTTGCCCAGTATGCTCATCACCTCCCTGCTGCTTTTATGCTTAAGGATTTTTCGTCCCAGCAGATCGTCGATCATTTCTACCCTCGTCTCCCGGTTGGCTTTCCATGCTGTTTCATCAAACGCATGCCGCTTCTGATGAAAAGCAATGCTGAAATAAATAAAACAGTATAGGGAAAAAAATAGCCCCGTCAATATAGACACATGACCTGCATACAACAGATCCGAAAAGACCAGCCTTCTTCCGGCAATACATATTTTGTAAATCAAACCGATTGCCGCTATGGCGCAAATCGACAAAACAAAAGCAGCACTACCAGACAAACAAGAAAGCAATTTCATAGCTTCGCTAGAGGTTAGTCCCAACTCGATTTCCTCAAAAGACACCCGGCATTATGAGTGCATCGTAAGATGCTGGATTGTAGCAATCCGAATGTACAAATTTTTTATTTTAAAAAATAACACCAGCGTCTCGCATTTTTTTGGAATTTCAATTCCAAAACCAATCGCCTGCAGTGAAAAAAGTTTTGATACTCAATTCTTCATCTCGCATCGGTGGTGCCGAAAGAAGTTTAATAGACCTGCTTTTAGTTCTACAAAAAAAAATTCACCTTAGTGTTATTCTTCCCGAAGAAACCGAATTATTCTTCGCACTGCAGTGCAAATACAGCACCACAATCGTTCCAATGCCACTAATAAAAAGGCGCGAAGGTTATTTCAAGCAACTCCTATCGATCATAACGGCAGCCCGTAAGATTTCCCGGCGGATCAATTCCGAACGCATAAATTATGTATACGCCAACACCAACCAGTCTTTCATTTATGCAATCTTTATCAGGCTGCTGACCGGGAAAAAAGTTTTCTGGCATATAAGGGACAATCTGCCAAATCGACTCGCTGCCTTCTGCCTCGGCCTTTTCGCTAATAAAATAATTTGTGTCTCTTACCATATCTATAAACAAATTCCTCTGAACAAAAAGAAAAAAGTGATCATATACAATGGCATCGATACGCGCATATGGGACATCCGATCCGCTCCGGCGGCCCAGTTAAGGAAAGAATTGGAGCTTCCTCTAAATAAGATCATCATAGCACAAATCGGTTCATTGGTCCCCTGGAAAAACCATATGCTGTTGATCGAGATCGCTCAAAGATTAATAATCGATAATAAGGACGTACATTTCTTAATAGCCGGCAGGGACCTATTCAACGATTATCCAGGGTATTCCAGGCATTTACTGCAAACTATCCGCCTGGCGGGAATAGAAGACTATTTTACCTTCCCTTTTTATCTGGAAGACAACAAAACGTTGTTATCAGGCATCGACATCCTGGTTCACCTGTCCAGAGGGGAACCCTTCGGCAGGGTGCTCATAGAGGCAATGGCTCTGGAAAAGCCGGTCGTTGCATTGAGAGAAGGCGGCCCAATTGAAATTGTGGCAGATGAAGCGTCAGGCTATTTGATCGACAAACCTGACCCGGAAACCATCGCTGAAAAACTATACTTATTGACGCAATTCGGAGACCTGAGAAATAAAATGGGGAAAGAAGGGCGGAGAATCGTCGAAACAAAATTTAACATAGACAACCTCGAAAAAATTGAAAAACATCTTAATCAATGGTCTGTTGCTTCATGGGACCTATTCGGGCGTACAATACTACATCGAATACCTCATTGAGACCCTGAGCAAAATGGATCTCCATGACAGTACCTTGGAAGTCTTAGTCTCCCAAAACTATAACGGTATTCTCAGGGAGAGTAAATATCTTAAAATAAATAAAATATCCCTGAATACATCCAATAGACTGAGCCGGATTTATTTCGAGAATTTTTTACTAGCCGGATATTTTAAACGGCGCCGCTTTGATTTATTCCATTCCCCCGGTTCAATTCTTCCTTTGTTTTTTCGCATGCCCGGTATGGTAACCATTCATGATCTGGTGCCTCTCCGGTATCCATCGCTTTGTCAGAACGAAACCGTATTGTATTACAAACTTTTTCTTCCTCCTACCATTAGAAAAGCCAGCACTATTATAACGGTATCCGATGTCGTAAGAAAAGATATAATCGATCGATTTCCGGACATCAACAAAGAAAAAATCGTTGTAATTTATCCTGGGCTCCACAGCCGCTTTAAAAAAATAACCGAAGCGGAGGCATTGGAAAAAGTCAAACACAAATACCATCTTCCGGATAAGTTTTTTCTTTTCGTCGGCAATCTGGAGCCCAGAAAAAATATCATTGGCATTATTCAGGCATTTGCTGCATTAAAAAAAGAACACTGCAAAGAGTTCAAACTGGTTTTGGCCGGAAGGAAAGCCTGGAAATATACTCCTATTTTTGAATTGACGGCCAATCTTGGTCTTCAGCATGAAGTTCTTTTCCCGGGATTTGTCGATGTGGAGGACATGCCCGTTCTTTATTCGCTGGCGAAAATATTTTTGTTTCCGTCCATCTATGAAGGCTTTGGATTACCCGTTTTAGAGGCGATGGCCTGTGAATGCCCTGCAATAGTATCGGACCGGGGGGCATTACCGGAAATTTCCGGGGGCATTTGTCCTCAGGTCGATCCTTTCCACCCCTCCGAACTCATGCTTGCCATTTTAGCCGTCCTTCGGAATAAAGAATACAGGGCCTCCCAAATCTCGAGAGGATTGCGTTGGAGTCATCAATTCACCTGGGAAACTGCCGCGGAAAAGATGGCGAATATCTACCACTCCTTTATGGGCTGATCTTTTCTATATTCAGTGGGGAGATATCATCGATAGAAATGTTGACTGCAATACCCTGTTGTAAAGCGTCGATTTGGACCAAGAGCCGGGTATTACCGTTTCGCCTCATCAGCACTCCCTCAGATCCGGCAAAGGGGCCATGGGTAATCCGGACATAAACGCCTGGTTGGACATATTTTTCAATATCGATATCCATGGTTTTATCGAGAATATGTTGCAAAGAATTGATAATGGATTCATTGATGACTGCCGGCTTCCCACCAAAAGACACATACCGTACTATCTCCTTCACCGTGAAAGTTTCATTTCGCTTCTTGTCAGCAATATTCACAAAGATGTAATTGGGGAATAGGGGAACCAGGAGTTTTTTCTTCCTGTCACTCCAATTTCGGATGACCCTGTGCATTGGCAGGTAACAGTGTATCCCGATTTTTTCGAGCTGATTTTGTGCCTTCTCCTCGGATTTAGGCAACGTATAAGCTACATACCATTTTTTCACCTCTGGTGTCGCATCAATGGTGCGCCCCCCGGCGGATATAGGTTCTTTAATCATAGCAAACGAGTTTGCCGATTAGGAGATTCAGCTCCCAAAGCTATTTATAAACTTAAAATGAAAATCCATTAAAATGGTATAGATAAATTATAACACCTATCGCACTGCATTCAGATTACGAATTATAACTGTAACAAATTTAATTTGCGAACTCCTCCCGAATAATCGGCCTGCGTCTTTGGGGATCTGCGTCTCCCGGCAGTCCGCATGGTAGTATAGAGTCATGTCATTGGTGTCGATATTTTGCATCGAGATGCGGCAATGCCTACGGAAGTATTATTAAATATTTTTAGCAGCGCATTTTGCTATCTGCAGTTACTCACTCGGTCGAGAAAATGGAGGGAAAAATAAGGGGGAAATAGATAAAAACATAGCCCGGGCCCTCGTTGCCGGTGGCTAGAGGTAAACACCACGCCTTTCTTCGACAAATCGAGGGCCCGGGCTTCGCTGCTGGGCAATGCCCATACCGTGAAAGCAACAAGAAAGTTTCTACTATCTTCTGCAAATAGCACTAATGCCTACTCTATAGTGACCTAAAAACATTTAACAAAGTTTGAAGCCTAGTCCACTTCCAGCTGATCTTTCGCCGGCAGCTTCGGAAAAGGCGCATGTGGCTCCGCCTGGTAACAGAACACGATCGAGGCCATATCGTCCTGCAGGGGCATGTAGCGCCCATCCTGGCGCCAGCCGAGGCCTTGGATGGTTACCTTTAGACCTTTCTCGAAGCGGCTGGGGTCGGTGATTTGCCAGCGGTAGAGGCCGAGCTGCCGCAGAAATAGTCTTCGGTGCCCGTGCCGCAAATGGTGGGGAAGTCGGTGTCGCCATCCATATAGAATTTTATCTCCCCTTCGCCCCACCAGCCGTTGTTGTGGACGCCTATGGCGAGGAAGGTGCCGACGTATTGGCCCTTGCTCTGGATGCTGTCAACGAGGACATAATTCTGTTTATACGGCAGCGGGTTGGTGCGGCGAAACTGGGCGTGGAAATAGGCCGCGTCTTTGGGGATTTCCGTCTCCAAGTAGTCCACCTGGAAATAGAGGGTCATGTCGTGGGTATCTATGTTCTCCATAGTGATTCGGCATTTCTTGCGGAAGGGCATAGGCCAGTAGCAGTTGAAGGCGCTGCCGGGGTTGACACAGATAGCCAGGGGCTGCAAAGGCGCATACTGCCCCCATCCCATGCCAAAGAAATCGCCCACCGGCACCTCCACGGACGGCGTCGCCTCATCATCCCAATAGAAGCGGATAATGGAATAGCGCCAGTTGCCCGTAGGCGTCATCCAGATATGCTGGATGGAGCCGGGGCCTTCTATATCGGCGATGGTAAAGGTCTGGCCGGCCTTGATGACCACGCTTGGACTCACCTTCCAGCCCTGGCCGAGCTCATGTGCCGGTCCAGCCCCTGTGCCCGTGGTAGCTTTCCCGCCGCCGCCTTTTGCGCCGTTGAAATTTTACGGGCTGATGCTCCGGCTTCGGGCCGGCGAGAGGCGGAATAAATTAGAAAGATTGGATTCGACGCCGTTGAAGGGGGATTGGGCGAAAAGCGGCCCGGCAAGGGTCAGCAGTAGTGGCAGGAGGAATCGTTGCATTGGGAGAAGATTTATTTTTTCTAAGGTAACTATTTCTGCTTGAACTTCTTATCAAAGTAGATGTGTCTACATTTCTCCCGCAAATTAGTTGCATGCACATCATCTAATTTAGGCACTTCGAATAGTTGCCATAAATGTCAATCATCAGTAACATCCGCAAAATCGCAGAGTTAAAGAAGGACTCCATTGTCCTTCAATATGAGAATAGTCAGATGACGTATGAAGAGTTGATGCAGAAGGTAGATACCTTTGCTGCTACTCTTCGAAACAAAGGCATCGGTTCCGGAGACCGGGTCGCCATTGTTCTACCCCGGTCGTTCGAAATGATCGTCGCCATTTTGGGGGTTATGGCTGCTGAGGCAACATTTGTGCCTATCGACCCGGACAATCCCACATCCCGAATAGAAACCATATTGCAAGATTGTCAGGCTTCGCTAATCCTACGCGAATTTGACGAAGAATTCCTAACGACGGAGTTAAAGGCCCCTCCCTCTGCTTACATAATATATACTTCAGGTTCTACAGGAAAACCCAAGGGAGTAGAAGTAAGTCATAGTGCACTCGAAAATTATGTTCATTGGGCGATAACAGAACTACCGTTTACGGGGATAGGTGTGCCACTTTTTACGAGCATCTCATTCGACCATGCCCTTACAAACATATTTCCGCCGTTATTAAGTGGAGACAAGATCATAGTACTTCCCCCAATTGCCGGAGGACGTTCTCTGGCGTCAAATCTCTTATCCAGCATCACAAACGATGGCCCCTATAGTTACGTTAAAATAACTCCATCCTTATTCGGTTTCTTAGACAGAGATCAGCGTGCTCAATTGGGATGTCACACAAAACTGTTGATTTTTGGGGGTGAAAAACTCTCCCCTGGCTTAATCTCGGATGCCCGGCGGGACAATGAAGATCTGGCCATACTAAATCATTATGGCCCGACGGAAGCAACGGTTGGTTGCTGCGTATATAAAATTCCAAAACAATTTGCAAATTCGATTGTCCCCATTGGACAACCCATAGCACATGTTAACACAAGTATAAGGCGACCCGATTTATCCATAGCGAATCCGCTAGAAGATGGGGAACTTTTCATTAGTGGAAGCGGACTAGCCAATGGCTATTGGCTAAGGCCAGATCTAACACAAAAAGGTTTTCTAAATTTAAATGACTATACTTTCGGAGACAGCATCTGGTATCGCACGGGGGATCTTGCTTGCGTGAATTCCGAGGGCAATATCGAGCTTCGGGGGAGAATAGATAACCAGATCAAAATCCTAGGCAATCGAATTGAACCTGAAGAGATCATCTTTCATTTGAACAGGTTTCCCGATGTGAAGTCCTCAACCATTTTTTGCCACAAACAAACTAGGCATGATGAATTAATTGCTGTAGTCTCTTATACGGATCGCAAGCCAAATGCGGAAGAAATAAAACGATATCTCCAAGATTTCCTACCCTCTGTTATGATCCCTATAAGATATCTTATACTAGAGGAAATCCCAATAACTGCGAGTGGTAAAATTGATTTGCCAAGGCTATCATCAATGTTGGCTGAGCTCGAAAATGATTTATCTATTGAAGAATCCGTGCTAAACAAATTTCGGGAGATATTGGGCCAGGAGAATATAGGGCCGGAGGATGATTACTTTTTGTTAGGAGGACATTCCTTAGGCACGGTTGAAATAGCGGCATGGGCCGCTGATCACTACGCCATCGACTTAGACATGGGGAGTTTGTTCGATTATCCAACCGCCGGGTCTTTATCGAAACAAATACATATCTTGATAAATGTCAAATTGTAATAAGAATCTCTACAATTCAAAAAAATTAATACCCATAAAATTACTTTTTATGAATCTTGAAGAAATCGAAGCATTAGCCGATCTAATTTCACAAAAGGTGTATCAAAAGGTCATGACAGAAAGTGAATCGATAAATGAGATAAAATTACATCGACTTGAAAAACTAGACGAACTAGCGGAATTAATTGCTACAAAAGTAAATAACAAGCTGGAAGCTTCTGGACAATTGGAAATAAATAGCACCGATCTAACCGCAATGGTAAATTTAGTTTCTGAATTGCAGAACAAGATGGAACCCGATATTATAGTAAAAAAAATAGATTTGTGATTATCTGCCATATTTATGGAAGAAATAATCAAAAAGGACTTTTGTCTTACATGCGGTCAAAGATTCATGGTGCATCGTTTCCAAAATGCACCTAAATATGCTACCCCCACGCAAAGGCTCTATCGATTTAATAAAAATTTCGATCATTCCCTCTTTGCCGCGGCAATCAGGCATACAGTTGCATTACATCCTTCTCTAAGACTTAAGTTGGTTCAAAATAAGGCCGGGTGGTACCAATGCTTTCCAGATCTGGGACCCAACATTTCGGCGATAGAGGTACAGGGGAAGGTTCCTGGAAAGTGCCTGGCTTATGCGCAAAGCATCGTAACAGAGGAGGGACGAAAAGTGTTGGACTTAAGAAATGAACCGCCGGTGACGGCGACGATTATTTCTGTGAACGGAGAACATCTATTGAGTCTTTGCGTAGACCACATTGCCGCCGACGGAATTTCGCTTGATCTTTTTGAGCGAGCTTTAGTTAACTCTTATCAAAATGCCATCAATGGCTGTCTATCATCTGTGGCTCCTTCACAGGCGCTCTTCAGATATATAGCAAAGGAAGTGAGTCAACGCAACCTGGAGAAAAACAACCTGTTATATTGGGAACAGCAGTTAAAAGGCGCTCCCTTAAATTTAGATCCTAATATTGAGATATCTACGACAACTGCCAGTGTATATTGTCATCAACTTACCGGCGAGGCATTTCAACTGCTAATCAATTTTTGTCGCACAAATAAAAGCTCCATATTCCACCTTCTGGCGGCCACTGAGCTGCTTTTATTAGCACGGGCAAGAGATCTGGAGGACATAATACTAAATATCCCGGTCTCAAACAGAATTCTATTGGAAGAACAGGATATTATTGCTAATTTGGTCATGCCTCTACACGTACGCTTTTCGATTAAACCAAATGAACCAGCATTACAATTTTTACATAGAGTACGAAATCAGATTACAGATGCAATGGTCCATCGGCAATTCGACTATCCATCCTTATCGGAATTTATGGCTACAGAAGCTGGTAAACAGGGGTTTTCTAAAGCGAACTCGCTTCTTGCATGCAATTTAGTCATAGACAATGATCCGTTGATCTTTCCCAACGATCTTTTTGCAGAACGACTTGACAGTCAACCATCGACAGGGCAAAACGTTTGGAAAACACGCTTTGAAATAAGCGCTTGCCAAACTAAAGAAAGGTTATCTATTCTTATAAGATGGGATGCTTCCACCTGGCCCATCCAAAGTGATCACATGGAAGAAAAATTCCTATTGACACTCAACAAATTAATGGAATGAGCTAGAGCACCGTCGACGTCATATTGTCTTGCAGCGTCCTGGACGGTCATTCTGTTGTCGCGGATCGCCTTCTCCAAATCCGAATAGGGGGGCAGAACTCGATGAAAGATTTCACTAACTTAGACGTCTCTAAATAAAAACTACCGTGAAGAAGTCTCTTCTGCTTGCCGCCTGTGTATACCTTCTTTTTTAGCGACAACGCCCTGTTGGAGTATCCCTGCCCACAGATGACTCGCCCCACCTGGATCAACCTCAATGGCCTCTGGGATTATGCCGTCGTCGCAAAGGATGCCCCGGCGCCAAAACAGTACGATGGCCAGATCCAGATCCCTACCCCCTGGAATCCGCCCTCTCTAGCGTAAAAAAGCCCCTGCTGCCCATCCAAAACCTTTGGTACCATCGCACCTTTACCCGCCCTGACCTAAAGCCCGGTGAACAACTGTTCTTGCATTTTGGCGCCGTGGACTGGCAGACTACCATATTTGTCAACGGTCACCAAGTGGGCACCCACACCGGCGGCTACACGGCCTTTACATTCGACATCACCGGAGCATTGAAGCAGGGCGACAACGAGCTCCTCGTAAAAGTATTCGACCCCACCGACCAGGGCATCGGTCTGCACGGCAAGCAGGTGCTCAACCCCCACGATATCTATTATACCGCCACCTCGGGCATCTGGCAAACCGTATGGCTGGAGCCCGTGCCCGCCGTCCACATCCAGGATATACAACTGACGCCCGACATCAATAACCAAACCCTCCACACCACTATCTCGGCCCCTGTCGGCTACACCATCGAACTCACCGATTCCTCCAACGGCGCCCCCTGTAGCTACGGCCCAAGGCAACTCTCAAGGCAGCTTAGTCCTCCCCGTCAAAACCCCTCACCTTTCATCTCCCGCCGATCCCTTCCTTTACGATCCGACCATCCGCCTAAAGAAAGGCGGCAAAGTCATCGACGAGGTGAAGAGCTATTTCGGGATGCGCAAGATCAGCATCGGCAAGGACCAAAAGGGTATCGACCGCATCTTCCTCAACAACAAACCCTGTTTCAATCTCGGCGTGCTGGATCAGGGCTTCTGGCCCGACGGGCTGTACACCGCACCCACCGATGAGGCATTGGCCTTCGACATCAAGGCCATCAAGCCAATGGGCTTAAATACCATCAACAAACACATCAAGGTAGAGCCGGCCCGCTGGTATTACCATGCCGATCGACTAGGCATGTTGGTTTGGCAGGATATGGTCAATCCCAATCAGGGATTGCCGGAGGGCGCCAAGGCAGAGTTTGAAAAAAAATCAGCGGAGATCCTCCATCAATTGCACAATGCTCCCTCTATCGTCTGTTGGGTGTTGTTCAACGAGAAATGGGGGCAGTTCGATCAAAAGCGGCTGACAAAATAGATCCGCTCCATCGATCCCAGCCGCATCATCAACGGTCACACCGGCGAGATTCTATACGTCAACGAGCAACTGCGCAGTCCTTCCCCCAATGCTTATGTGGCGGCGGACATCACTGATGTACATAGCTATCCCAACTCGATGATGCTGATCAAGCAGCCGGGTAAGGCGCAGGTGTTGGGCGAATTTGGCGGCATCGTTGTCTTCATCCCCGATCACCAATCGAACAGCGCCAGTGCCTGGGGTTATATCACCGAGAAGCCCGCTACCCTGCCAATCAAATACACGATCATGAACCAGCATCTCCAACTGCTGCAACGTGAGGGTCTCAGTGGCTCCATTTATGCCCAACCTTCGATGTGGAAGGAGAACAAAACGGTCTGATGACCTACGATCGGCAAGTGATCAAGATCCCGTGCGAGCAAATGCGCCGCATCCATGCTGCGCTGAACCCGGATATGAGCACCCTCCTCGACATGACCATCCAGAATGCAGACCTCACCGATCCGGGCATGGTCTATAGCCAATTGCTCCAGCAATACATCGACGGCGAGCACCAGCCAACCTTCCTCCGACGGCTGATGATGATGGCCTCGCAAGTAGGGGATAAGCCCGGCTGGCTGGCGGAGAATATATTGCATCCCTTTCCCTGCCCCTGAGCCAAGACGATATCCGGGCGGTGGCGCAATTCACGAAATCCACCACCGATGCGGGTTTCCAACTGATGACGGAGAATGCCGATGCCTTCCGCAAAGTCCTCGGCGACCGGCCCTATACCGTGGCGCTAATGAATAGTATTTACAAAGGGGAAATCGAACCCTGCGTCAATACCCAGGGGCATCCCGATTGGTCGGCTATTGCCGACAAGGTGAAGCCCTATGGCACCCCTGGCAATGAAATACTCCTCCGCACCGAGACGGTTTATTATCTCAACAACCAGGACTGGAATAATTACGTTCCAAAAACAAAAGAATATATCCAGTTCGATGGCGCCAATCGCCGCGAAATTGAGCGGCGGCGCTTTGAAGAGAATATCCGCGAGCACGCGTCGCCGGCCAACTGACGATCAAACATACGACGCCCCTATTCTAGGTGGACCTAACCGCCCTCCTCGTAAATACATTCGTCACATGCTGTTCCACCCCCTGCACCAACTCATTATGGCTCCCATCATTCCATTCCGCTCGCTGCCCTTAGGTTTCAATTAGCGATGATGTGGATCGATTCCATTTACAAGATCGCCATTGTCAGCAATAATACGGCGCCGATGGGCTTTCTGATTTAATCGTTTCCCTGCGAGGCAAACGCAGGGGTTATCCCTATTTTTCCAGCCTAATGGTTGCTCTGGGTTAGTGGCTTAACCTTCACCTTTATTTATGAAGCGAAAAGATGCACAACTGATCCGCGAGATCCGGGAATTTCTTGACCAGCACCTTTATGAAGACCACCCAATTATTGACATCTGCCGCCGATTCACCATTAATCGTGAAAAATTGCAGGCCGGCTTTCATGATCAGGTACAATCTACGGTTCATGCCTATATCATTCGTCAACGCATGGAGAAGGCAGCGCGGAGGCTCTTGGACTCAGATGACTCCATAAAAGCTATAGCTCTCAACAGTGGTTATAAGAAACAACGAAGTTTTAACAAAACCTTCAAATCCATCTTTCAATTGACTCCGGCCGCTTATCGCCGGCTGCACCAGGCTCGCGAAGAAATAAGACCGTAAGATTATTGTACACTTTCTCTGCCGATAGTAAACCTCTTCATGCTTTAAGTAAACCATCAAATTTTGCTAAGGCCGCTTTGGGCATAGTATCTTGCGTACAGCGTCTAACATAACCCTTATCGACATGTCGAGTCAAAACTACCACCGACCAGTGTTTATGCGTTTTTTTCCTGATTCGTTTTTCATCTCTTCATAATCATCGATTTTTTCGACGGGCTCTGTTCCCAAATTCCTGTTAAGTGTTGGCAATAATTATAATCAACCCATTGATTAAACCATTTTGCTATGCCCAAAAAAGCCATCATCATAGGCGCAGGCCCGGCAGGACTTTCCGCTGCCTACGAACTGCTCAAACGAACAGACATAATTCCAGTAATCCTTGAGAAATCAGGAGACATCGGCGGCATATCGAAAACTGTCAACTATAAAGGGAACCGCATCGATATCGGCGGTCATCGCTTTTTTTCAAAGTCAGACCGCGTCATGGACTGGTGGCTAAGTATTATGCCAATTCAGCCGATGGAGGAAAAGCAATTCACAGTGACTTACCAACAAAAATCGCGAACGATCAAACCAACTGGACCCTCTTCAACGATCGATGGCACAGAACAATCAGACAAAATAATGCTCGTTCGAAGGCGCATTTCCCGCATTTATTTTCTTCGCAAATTCTTTACCTATCCGATCCAATTATCCTTGGATACGCTTAAAAAGCTAGGGGTAGCTCGCACCGCAGGGATTCTGGCTTCCTATATATGCAGAAGGCTTTTTCCAAGAAAACCCGAAAAAAGCCTCGAAGATTTCTTCATCAACCGCTTCGGTAACAAGTTATATAGCTTGTTTTTCAAGGATTACACGGAAAAGGTATGGGGTGTACCCTGTAGCCAAATCTCAGCAGAATGGGGAGCGCAACGGATAAAGGGCATTTCGATAGGAAAGGCTCTCGCCCACGCGGCAAATTCATTTTGGCACAAGAAAAAACCAGGCGATGTAAGCCAAAAGGATACGGAAACTAGCCTTATTGAAAGATTCCTCTATCCCAAATTCGGACCCGGACAGTTGTGGGAAGAAGTCGCAAGACAAATAACTGAGAAAGGAGGCTCAATTCTGTTTCACACGGAAGTAAAAAACCTCATTTCAAAAGTTAATCAAGTGGTAGGCGTTGACGCCTTTAATACCCAAACCCAAGAGACGGATTCTTATGATGGCGACTATTTCTTTTCAACCATGCCGGTACAAGAATTGATTGCTGGAATGGATGATGTGGCACCAGCTAGTGTACAGGAGGTGGCAAGGGGCTTACAATACCGCGATTTTATTACCGTGGGGGTTCTCCTGAAAAAAATGTCCCCTCCAGGAAAAAGAGAGAATGAGAACAAGAGTCACATCTTGCCCGATACCTGGATCTATATCCAGGAAAAGGACGTAAAAGTAGGCCGACTGCAGATCTTCAACAACTGGAGCCCGTTTATGGTTAAGGATCCCGATACGGTATGGGTAGGGATGGAATATTTCTGCAATAAGGCGGACGATTTCTGGTTGCAACCGGATGAGGCCATTAGTAGCCTCGCGATCAAGGAACTGGACAAAATGGGGTTAGCCAGGGTAAGCGACGTCCTGGATAGTACGGTACTGCGAATGGAAAAAACTTATCCCGCCTATTTTGGCACGTACAATAGATTCGACGAAGTGCGGCAATTCGTAGATGGCTTTGAGAACCTTTTCCTTGTGGGCCGCAACGGGATGCATAAATACAATAATTCCGATCATTCGATGTTGACAGCGATGGTCGCGGTAGATAATATCATCGCAGGGGTGACGGAAAAGGCGAATATATGGGAGATAAACACTGAACAGAATTATCATGAGGAGAAATCAACCCCAGAAGATCAATTGCAACGAGAAACACAGAGAGCCGATTTGATAAAACAAAGATCGACATCAGGGATCGAGCAGGTAACACCCGATTTGTCCTTTAGAACATTTCTATTCGAAAATAAGCAAAACAAACTTTACCTCTGGCTAGCCGCAATAGCCATCATCATCCAGTTCAGTCTTTTTAAATATTGGTACCCTTTTCCAAGCTTTATTCATGGCGATTCGTTCATATACCTTGACATGGCCCGTGATAACAAGGATATCGATACTTTGCCCATAGGATATCCTCGGTTCCTTCGCCTGTTTAGCGTCTTTTCCAATTCCGATACGGCACTGGTCACCTTTCAATACCTCTTGATCCAATGCAGCGCCTTATTTCTCCTATTTACTATATTCTACTTTTATAAGCCAGGAAAATCAATCCAACGGCTCTTATTAGCATTCATCGTTCTGAACCCCCTGTTTTTGCACCTTGCAAATCTGGTGTCTAGCGACGCTTTATTCCTGGCCCTTAGCTGTACGTGGTTCTCTTTAATAATATGGATAATTAACCGCCCTTCAACAAGAATAATCGTGCTACATGCGCTCATATTATCCTATGCATTCACCGTCCGTTATAACGCGCTAATCTATCCACTGCTCTCAGCAGTAGCGTTTGGCCTATCCCAATTATCCATTCGAAAAAAAATATTGGGGCTTTGTTTGTCGGTCCTGCTTTGCTCATTGTTTATTTTATACACAGGAAATAGATACAAACAACTAACCGGCACATGGCAATTCAGCCCCTTCAGCGGTTGGCAAATGGCCGGCAATGCCTTGGTAGCCTATCGGTTCGTTGACAGCGCCGATCACAACAAAGCCCCCAGGCAGTTCGAGTCGATAGACAACATGATCCGCCGCTTTTATGCTACCTCACGACTACCCGATGGAGTGCTTGCATCCAGTTCGTTTTATATGTGGGCGCGAGGTATGCCCTTACAGCGATATATGCAGCGTCGGTTCGCCGGAGATACTTCGGCGGATACCCTAAGAAAATGGGCATCAATGGGGCCATTTTACACCAGCTATAGTGGCTACCTTATCCGAACATATCCTATCCATTATCTTCGATACTTTTTGTGGCCGAACGCATCAAACTATTATGCCCCACCTGTTGAATACTTGGAATATTATAATGGGGGAGAAGACTATGTCGACAAGAATGCCCAGACCTGGTTTGGATATCGGGCTCAAAAAATAAAATCACGATTTGAAGATAGCAGAGTATATATCCTATCGTTTTATCCTATACTCACGGGTATCGTCAATGTGCTGTTCTTCTGCGGCTTGCTTTGTTATTTGTTGCTCAGCGGCTATAGGGACAAGAGCCCTTTCCCAAAGCTCATGGCAATCGCGGCTACAATCTGGTTGCTTAATGCAGGGTTTGCGATCTTCGCATCTCCCGCTGCTCTTCGCTTCCAGGCATTTCCAGTCATCCTGACCACTGTTTTCGCAGTACTCGTTATCGACTGGATGGTGCAACAAATGAAAGCACAGGTGAAGCAAAAGATGGAGGGAGTGAACACTCCCTTCTCAAAAGGCGTTAATGTTATGTACTGACATAGGTTGTCAAAAATGGTTGTCGTTAAACCGATAAACCATGCCATACAGGGAGCTCAAATTCCCAGGATCAAGCCGGCTTTCTCGCCGGGGATGAAAGCTAAGATCGCGTTGGAGGTCATGACCCGCAAGCTCAGCTGCCTGGATGCTGCTAACAGAGTACCGATGCAGGGGGGCGGAACAACCCGTAAAGGTGAGGAAGCATTTGTAATGAAAGTGGAGCAAAGGGGTTGTATCATTCAGCCGAGTTTAGCTGACCTCCTCCCGTTAAATCAGACTGTAAAAGATCGTTTTGGGTTATCTGTCTTTAATTCATTTAACAAAAGAGTAAGCGTGACGATGGAAAACGTCAGCGTAATTATGAAAGGAAAGATTTCATAGCGCAAAAGTACGTATGCTGACAGCGATCCAAAAAGTATGGTAATACTCCAAACTGTTATTGTCAATCGTACAATTTGATGTGCGGACGGATTTTCTCGCATAAGTTTCCCGGATAGGATAAAAATAAGGCTGCTAATGAAAATAACATTTATTATAGGGAATAATATGGTATAGGGATGGATTTCCCATATGGTTTTTGAATGCAGCCGATTATAAACTCTGTTAGTTTTCAGGTCAAACCATTTCATGGTAATATAAGAAACTGTGTCAAGACCCATATTGTAAAACCCCATAAATTCGATGTCCGGAGCATAATAGGCAATGAAATTGGGAACCGCGAAGTAATGCAAATAATTTATAGGGTGCCTGCGGATGAGCCAATATCCATAACTTCCGTACAATTTACCCATTACAGCATACCGTTGGAAACCTCCTGTAATGCTGTCTCTTGAATAACATAATGACATATAGTACTTTAGCGGAGCATGATCGTTCCATTGGTAATAAACGCTTACATATGAATCCGGTCTTTCCTTGAAGGTGTTCAACCACACCATATGTTCGTTCACAACTTTGTGTAACGGTCGAAATTTAGGTGGTACCTGATTCAATGAATCTAGTCTCGAATGAGCGTAACCGTATAGAGCATTTGCTGCAAGCTGCCAACCTCCAAATGACGATAATTGAGTGGTATTCGTATATTTTTGATATTTTTTGACGGTGATAAAAATATATCCTGAAATGCAGACTAGAATCAAAGCGATGCAAGCTACCTTAGCAATAGCTTTCATTTTTAAGAACATAATTGTCGCTATGCTTATTAGTGGATAGTAAAGGGCAAAGTAGCGAAGTGAAAATGCCAACATCAGGACCAGTACATGTAGGCAAAAAGTGGTCTTTCGAGGCTCACACACCATCCGGACTAATAGCGAAAACCAACATAGACTTAGACCCACGAACAACGAATCACTCGATATAAAGTTCGAAATATGTAAAACGACCGGATTGCATACGTTGAGAATAAACAATAAGTTGGTTGCCTTTCTCTTTAACTTAAATACTTTGGACACAGTAAACAGGAAAAGCAGGATATTGAGTTCAAGAAAAAGGTATTGAAATAATACTAGCAGCAGGGGGGAATGGGACATAAAATGAAATACAAGTAGGAATTTCGAATAAGCAATGGGCCATGTATTCAAAGGCTGATGATTTTTTGCCGCTTCAATATAGGATGGTGATTCCGGCAGGAAGTTCGGAAAAGGGTAGATGATCTTAAATAAAGTGAACTGCAGAATGAGTAGTAAAAAGGAAGTCAATAGAATGATTTTATGCTCTTTGACCCATTCTTCAAGTCTTGTTTTTAGCGAAGATGCTCTGGTTGTTAGATATCTCATAGTGGTGGTAAGGCTGGCTGTTTGATATATGGGGATGACTAAATTTGTCGGCCCTAAAAATCGGTTAGAGAATCCGGTTGCGTAGCAAATGACCCAATGCTATTGTCTGATGGTCCGCAGTCTGTTTAAGCTTGACAATTGATTCATGCCTTCAATTTAAGAAGGTTGTCTGCAAAGCAAACGCAGTATTGCTGTTCCCAATACCAAATCAACGATAGAGAGCATTATTGAAAGATAGAATATTCCCTTTTCCATGACAGATTCATCTTCCAACCGTGCAAGCTGCACAGTCGGCCAGATGCTGGCCAAATCAGAATAGGAATAAGCCGGATAACAATGAACTGGCCGCGGCATTACAACCGTCTTATACGACTTACCTGGAGACGCCACGGGATCAGCTGGAGTTGAGCTTTTAATGGCCCTGCGGATCTGCCGGTTTTTATGGTCGGTGTTGCGGGCGCAGGAGAAAAGAGATCGGAAGGTAAACACCCGAGCAACTACAAGTAGGCCGGCTCAAAAAGGCCAGCTTTTTGTCAACTTTTTTTCCGGACGGGACATTTTGTGCATGACAACTATGGTTTAGATCCACTGGTATCAAACTCCAGCCCCGTATCGATACCTTTCAGGGCAGCGGGAATGCCTTTTGTCATCCATTTCGGTGCAGGTTCTCCTTTGAGATAGTAGTTAAAGAACTGGAACATTCGCTCAGTTAGATCTTTTTTCGCCAGTTGGCCCGCAAGGTTGTGGTTTTCTCCGTCATATTGTAGCATCCACACCTTTTTCCCGAGCCTTCTTAAAGCCGTGAAGAATTCGATGCCCTGTTGTACAGGCACATTGGCATCCTCAGTATTAGCCATCATCAAAAGCGGCGTAGTGACCTTGTCTGCCCGTAATACGGGCGAATTCTCTATATAAAGATCCGGACGTTGCCAAGGCGTCGTGCCCATCCGGTCTCGGTACAATTCATATTGTCTTTGCCGACTGGTCCCATCATAGATGATGCTGCCATACGCGCTTATGAAATCAGACATGCCCGAAACCGACATCGCAGCAGCAAACAGATGACTATGCGTGATCACATAATTGGTCTCGAAGCCCCCAAAGCTAAAACCTTGTAAGCCCATCTTTTTATCATCCACATAGCTTCTGCTTGCCAAATACAAGGCGCCGGAGACGATCGCATTGTAAGCACTTTTACCAGGCCGTCCAACCTTGTAATGGATATCCGGCGTAAAGACTAAATATCCGTGGCTTACGAAAAATGGGATGTTCAATTCCGAATTACTGGGCTCAGGCCTGATGAAATTGTGCAAGTTATCGGACTTTCTTTCATAGTAGTGAATCAGCATCGGGTATTTTTTGTGGGGGTCGAAATTCTCTGGCTTATATAATATTCCCTGATCGATGGTGCCATCGAAAGTCTTCCAGGTAACCAATTCAGTAGTCAACCAATTAAAATTCCGCTCAGGGAATATATTCGATATTCTGGTGTAGTGACTAAAATCAGTGGTGAGGAACAAATTCATGGATTGCTCTGCCGTCATTCGGCCGACGACATATAGGTTCGTGTCTCTGGCTTTAACAGGTGCAGATTGCTCCCATGCAAATGGTTCCAGGCTAACGTGATTGGCTGACATTAACGAATCAAAAGAGAGATTAATAAGCCCTTGCTTCTTGCTGTTTCTGTCAAAAACATTTAACAGAACGTTCTGATGTAGATCCACGATGGGCATAGGAGTTAATGGATGAATTCGATATACGAGATCTTGGCCGTTACTTTTGCCATTCGTCAAACACAACACCTTTGTCTTGCTGGTCGGATCTAGCCTAAAAATATCATTTCGATCGTATACCAATAAAGCATCCGAATTCCTGATCCATCCGGCAAACCCATAAATGTCATGTGCCGAATCCGGCTCATCCCCCCTTTCAAGTTCAATCCATTTGGCATTTACCTCCGAAGTCATATTCATACGGCTACTATCTGCAATGCGATAGCACCAGTAATTTTTTGTGGCAGCATCATAAAAATAAATATAGTTTTCATTGTAGGATAGGAGGTACTCTGACCGGTAGCCCGGCCCAAAACCTTGATTTAGAAGCCTTCTGGTTCCATCTTTTAGAGAAAAAAGGTAAACGGACGTCCAGCAATTTTTATTCCAATTCCATTCGTTTTCTAGGTCACCATCACCGTGTCTTGCCAATAGCACAAAGTTCGTTTTCCTGTCCGAAAATGGTATACCAACCAGCCCTTCATCGTCATGCAAGCAAAATATCGTTTTATCGTTAATATTGATCACCGCCATAGATTCCTTGTCGCCATTGGCATGCTCATGAAATTCAAATAACTGCCGCGATTGTAATTTCGCATCCTTATAGCTCCAGACACCTACCGGCAAGTCATGTCCGACTGCTCGCTTGCCTGCAAACTTTTTGAGTCCAACATAAGTACGATTATCGATACTGTTAAAACAAATGATACCAGTGACACAAATTCCACTATCCATACCAAACGAACGATCGTCGGCGATCCTGTGTGCAGCTGTGTCTCCTTTCCGATACAACCATATTGAGTTGGCAGAACTCTCCTGTGACCTAGGGATATAAAATACGCATCGTCCACTATCACCGTCTATTAGTAACTGACCAACTTTATCACCCTTCCAGATCATGCTATCCAGTCCCGTCGCAACGTCCAACCAATGCAATTCATGGTTTATGATTCCTGCTGTGATTCTCGTGTTCTCAAAGATTAAAACACTTCGTTCGCTATTCACCCAGTAAGCTTCGACCGCCGGCAAGGCGTAATCCTTGTCGCCTTCCATCATTTTTATGTTTGATTCACCGGGTCTTTGCTTCAGGTGATAGACCAAAAGATCCTGGTCTCGTCCACATTTAACAACCTGTTCACTACTCACCCCAGTTATGTACTGCACTTTGGATGGTTGGTGCAGTTCCATGATGCAAATACTATCTCCTTTCCTATAGATCGCTCTTTTGCTATCCTGGGTGAAATAACAGCTGTTAACTCCCGTGAAAAAAAGGCGTGCACCTGTAATGGTAGAATACAACACTAAACTGTCGGAAATCTCACTATGGATTGTATAGGCTACATACTCACCGTTATTGGTGATTCCCTGGAAATGGACCTCCGGCCATTCTTTTCCCGAATCCCATTCTATCAGGTGCTTTTGAGCGTTGGCCGGTAAATACGTAATAAAAACAGCACTGAAAAAGGCAATTGCTCCTCGAAACATAATGTATAAACTTTGATTATTAAACAACATGGTATACGTTGGATGAGGCAACCTCTTTCAAAGTTCGATATCTTCCATGCAGTTCTGCAGCCTGCCGCTTCGAGAAGGCGCTAGTCCATTTATTATTTTTATAATACAATATTGGTAAACAAATACTTGTATCAACATAGTGCAGTTTTGCTGCGATGAAGACTGACAGAAGGTCCGACAATAGGGCGTATGTATGAGAAAAAGAGAAAATGAAGATATTGTTTAATTTGTTGTTTTGGGCGCCGCTGGTAGTGATCGCCCAGGGTGCCCATTTCGAAAACGGATTGAGTTGGCAGCAGATCAGAGAGAAGGCCATAGCGGAGAATAAATATATTTTTGTCGATTATTATGCCACATGGTGTAGGCCGTGTAAGATGATGGACCGAAATGTGTACTCAAATGATTCTGTAGGACAGATACTCAATTCGCAGTTTGTTTCGGTGAAGGTGCAAATGGATACCACAAGATATGACAATGATACAGTCAAGGCCTGGTATGAAGATGCACATACATTGGGGACAGCATATAAAATCAAATCCCTCCCCAGCTTTCTTTTTTTCACACCCGATGGGCATATCGTACATCGTGGCCTTGGATATCTTACCGTACAGGAATTTATCAGGCTTGCCATGGAAGCCCGGAATCCAGCTAAGCAGTACTACACATTATTAGAAAAGTACAGATCCGGTAACATGGATCCTAAAGATTTGCCTTACCTGGCACATCGGGCGAATTTCGCTGATGAACCGGACGTTGCCAGAGCAGTTGTCGCCGATTATTTACATAATTATTTGAACAATTCGGGCAGCTCGGAGATTTGTGCAAAGAAAAATCTCGATTTACTCGCACAATTTCCCATGGTCTTGAGTTCAAGCGACAAGGTATTCGAGTTCCTTTACCGCAATGGGGATCTGGCCGATTCGGCCTTGGATAATAAGGGCTTTTCTAAGCGATTTGTGAATTCAGTTATAACCCAGGAAGAAATCAAGCCGATGATTGATGCCGCGAAGACCGCAGGCAAGGAACCAGATTGGGATAGGATTACCAGAAACATTGAGCATAAATTTAGCGTCGCGTT
Organism: Puia dinghuensis; assembly: GCF_014642875.1. Taxonomy (GTDB): domain Bacteria; phylum Bacteroidota; class Bacteroidia; order Chitinophagales; family Chitinophagaceae; genus Puia; species Puia dinghuensis. The sequence continues at coordinate 184,366 of NZ_BMJC01000007.1, read as the reverse complement.
CGCTCAGGAAAACATAATTCAGGCTAAAAAGAGCTGGTATTATGAGAAAAAGGATTGGGAAAACCTAACCAAATACATAGTCAAACAGGTTGATCTCAGGAGAATCCAAAATGACTTGGATCCCGCTTACCTCAATGACTGCGCGTGGTATGTTTTTCAATATAGCGATAACAAGGATGAGTTAGAGAAAGCTGTGACATGGAGCGATCGGGTAATCAAAATGGAAGGAAAACCCATTGGAGGTTTTCTGGACACAAAAGCCAACCTGTTATACAAGCTTGGGAGGAAGAAAGAGGCTCTAGCCCTTGAAGCCAAAGCTGTTGCACTAGAGCCCAAAACCAAGGAAATATGTGAGGCATACGAGAAGATGCAACGGGGGGAACCGACCGCCTGGGTGGTAAGATATAATAATTTAAAGTGAATAAGGGCAAAACACCAAAAAATCAGTCCGATTGCAACTTTTTGAAAAAATACTTGCGGTCAAACTGAAAGACCGCAATAACCAAGTAGTAACTAATATATAAAAGTTATGAAATTGTTATTTTCCCGAATATGGGAAATGGGTAAATCACAGGGTTGCTCGTAATAGAAATAAGGTGCATGACAGAAGATCGATTAGTATCGTTGATCACCCGGCAGCTTTCCGGGGAACTGGCTCCGGAAGAAGTTCTGGAGTTGGAGACATGGACTAATGAATCGACGATCAATCGGGAATTTTTTAAGCGCATTTCCATTGATGCCCTGTCAGATAGAGAAATCGCTCTTTGGAAGAATATCGATCCAGCGGAAGGGTTTGCAAGGTGGAGGGCTTGTTGGAGAACTCAGCGGCATGCCCGAATTCGGCGCATGGCTTCTTGGTCGGTGGCTGCTTCCCTGTTGATTGCAACCACAATAATCAGCCTGATGAAGAGTAGGAATTCTGGCTCTCATCCACCGGCCACCGTGGTGGTCGTCAACAACATGGTAATGCCAGGTAGGAATACCGCGACGCTCACGCTGGCGAATGGGCAACAGGTACTCTTGGATAGTGTGGGAGTTGGGAAATTGGGCATGCAAGGCGCCAGTCAGGTGATGAAAGGGGAAAGTGGAAGTCTCTCGTACGTACAGACTAGTGGAGTGCTTCGAGTGATGACCTACAATGTCCTTACGACGCCCAAAGCAGGTCAATACCAGCTAAAGCTGCCGGATGGAAGCAGGATATGGCTCAACAACTTATCCAGCCTTCGCTATCCCACCGCTTTCCAGGGGAAGGATAGGACGGTAGAGCTCAGCGGTGAGGCCTATTTCGATATCGCCAGGGATGACAACCGGCCGTTTATCGTAAAGGTACAGGACCAGTCTGTGGAAGTGCTCGGTACGAGCTTCAACATAATGGCCTATGCGGAAGAAGGTGGGACCCAGACAACGTTGCTCTCCGGCGCGGTGCAAGTCCGAACTGGCAAGGCGTCCGTGAAGCTCAAACCGGATCAGCAGGCGCAGGTGATGGCAGGCGGCGAATTAAGAATACTCAAAGATGTAGTGAGCCGGGATATCGTTTCGTGGAAGGATGGCTTTTTTTATTTTGGTAGCACTGCTTCCTTTGAAGCCGTTATGCGGCAACTGGCCCGCTGGTACGACGTGGATGTCGTATATGAAGGGAAGACTCCGGACATGGAGTTCGGCGGCAAGATCGACCGCAGCCTGCCTTTGAATGACCTGTTGAAATTCCTGGATAAAAACCAAATCCACTTCCGATTGCAAGGCCGCAAGCTGATTGTCCTGCCAAACTGAAGCACTGTAACATTGCGGTCCAAGTCTTAATCTTTGCATATACCACAATCATTAAACCTAGCTTTTCTCCTGCATTTTAAACCATCTGAGATGCAACCAAAACTTGCTTTTCGCGCCATACCCTTATCTGGGTAAAGGTCTATCCCCAAGGGATTTGCTTATTGATCATCGATTATTAACCCCAAAAATCAAAAGTACATGGAAATTTCCATTTCGGGAGCAGGGCTTCTTTGCGCCATTCCGAAGCTCATCCCACAACATCTGCGAAGAGTCATAAAATTGATTGTTCTGTTATTGACTGCTGTCTGCATAAATGTGAGCGCCCATAGCTTTTCCCAGAAAGTAAGCTTTAGTGGGAAAAATGTGCCGCTGACGGCCGTATTTGCGAGCATCGAGAAGCAGACCGGCCTGTCCTTCTTTTTTAACTATCAGTTGATCCGTGACCAGGTTGTAACGGCAAACTTCAGAAATCTCCCCTTAGAAGAGGCCTTAGGCGAAGTCCTGAAAGGAAAAAGCCTGGATTTTTACGAGGCGGGAAAGACAGTATTCATTGTGCGAAGGTTGACTTCTGCTGCCCATGACACGTCAGTAGGACAAACTTTAGCATCTCGCCAGTTAAACTTGAAAGGAACGGTAACCAATCAGCAAGGAAGCCCATTGGAAGGAGCTAGCATTACTTTAAAACATGAAATAAAAGGGACGATTACCGATGAAAAGGGGATGTTCGAATTAAAAAACATCAAAAGTGATGCAATTTTGGAAGTCTCATTTACCGGGTATAAGCAACAGGAAATCCGCGTGAACGGTAATTCCTTTATCGCTATTCAATTGTCCATTGCGGATAGTAAACTGGACGAAGCGCAGGTCATTGCGTATGGTAATACAACGCAAAGACTAAGCACCGGCGATGTTACGAATGTGAGCAGTGCCGTCATTGAAAAGCAACCAGTGAATAACCCCTTGCTGGCCCTTGAAGGGCGGGTTCCCGGATTGTTTATTACCCAGGCAAACGGATTGCCTGGAAGCGCTATTACTATTCAGATTCAAGGCCAAAACAGCATTCAAAACGGTAACGATCCTTTTTATGTCATCGATGGGGTGCCATATAATTCCGAACTTTTACCCAATTGGAGTGCGACTAATGGGCCATTGGGAGCTTCCACTTCCAGGGGGGCCTCGTTAGCCTGGGGGGGCAATCCCTTTACTTATATCAATCCTTCGGATATCGAAAGTATCTCGGTACTCAAGGACGCCGATGCAACGGCTATCTATGGTACACGCGCTGCCAACGGAGCCATAATCATCACAACAAAAAAGGGGAGGGCCGGCGAAACAAAACTAGATATCAATTTTCAACAAGGCTGGGGACACGTGCCGAGAAAGCTTAATCTGTTGACTACTCCGCAATATTTGGAAATGAGGCATGAAGCACTCAGTAATGACGGACTCACTCCAAGCTTGTCCAACGGCGATTATGATCTATTGGCTTGGGACACGACCCGCAACACCGATTGGCAAAAAAAACTAATTGGCGGATCAGCTGCTTACACCCATGCAAATGCCACTATTTCCGGTGGGAACTCAAATACACAATTTCTTGTTGGAGGTACCTACCATCGGGAAACAAATGTGTTCCCTGGTAGCTTCGCAGATCAAAAGGGAAGTTTACATTTTAATATTAATAATGTTTCCACTAATCAGAAATTTCATCTCCAGCTATCAGGCAATTATTTGGTAGATTACAACCAATTACCTACTGTTGATCTGACAGCTTCAGCCATTACCCTGCCACCGGATGCCCCGCCGCTTTACAACAAAGATGGTAGCCTAAACTGGATGACAAATGCATCGGGAGTCTCGACCTTCTATTCAAATCCAGTGGCCTATACGTATGAGACCTATTTAAATAAGGCCACGAATCTGGTAGGAAATGCACTTTTGAGCTACCAATTGTCGAAAGGGTTAATTATCCGAAGTAGCTTTGGTTACAATAATATGCAGATTAATGAAACCGTTACTTTTCCGTTAACCAGCGTAATTCCGTTTTTGCAGCCATACATCCCGCGAGTCGGTTATTTTACCAACAATAACACAAAATCGTGGATCATCGAACCTCAGCTTAATTATCAAATGGTTATTGGCAAAGGGAATCTTGAAGTTTTGGGTGGAGCAACATTCCAACAAAACAATAATAATGGCCAGCAATTGCTCGGAGCAGGGTACAATAGTGATCTGGTAATTTCCGATATTGGTTCTGCGGCCCAGGTTAGTGTTCAATCTTCTTTAGCCACCGTTTACAAGTATGAAGCCTTGTTTGGCCGGATCATGTATAATTGGGATGACAAGTATCTAATCAACCTTACTGGCCGCCGTGATGGAACCAGCAGATTTGGGCCGGCAAATCGATTTCATGACTTTGGTGCCGTAGGCATAGGATGGGTCTTTTCAAACGAATCCTTGATACGCGACAACATTAGCTTTCTAAGCTTTGGTAAGTTGAGGGGCAGCTATGGTACGACAGGGAGCGATCAGATAGGTGATTATCAATTTTTGAGTCAGTACCGGCTGGCGCCGGCGCAGGTTCCATACCAGGGAGCGACCGGACTCCAGCCAAGCGGTCTTTCAAATTCCTATTTGCAATGGGAAGAAACCAAAAAAGAAGAAGTAGGCTTGGACTTAGGATTTTTTAAAGATGCAGTATTACTGAATGCCACCTATTTTAAGAATCAATCTTCAAATCAACTATTGCCTTATAAATTACCGGTGATTACGGGATTTGCAACTATCACAAGAAATTTCCCCGCTACGGTACAAAACACAGGATATGAATTTTCTTTAAACACGATCAACATTAAACACAGGGACTTTTCTTGGACAACTCATGTTAATCTCACATTCCCCAGGAATAAGCTAGTCGCTTTCCCTAATCTCGCTTCATCAAGCTACGCTAAAACACTGATCGTCGGCAAGCCAATTACCATTGTTCAGGCATATCATTATCTGGGAGTTAATGATACCACTGGGATTTATGAGTTTAATAGTTTGAAAGGAATTCCTGTTAATACGCCGGTTAATGGCATGGATAATTATTTGGCCCTCAATGTGGATCCCACGCTTTATGGTGGGTTTAGTAACACGTTTCGCTACAAAACACTTTCATTGGATATCTTTTTCCAGTTTGTCAGGCAGAAAGGGCACAACTACTATTTTGGTAGCGGAGAACCTGGAGTTTCTAATAATAACGAGCCAGCCTGGACAATAAACCGGTGGCAAATTCAGGGAGATGTACGGCCCATTCAAAAATTCAATTCTAATTACAGCATATTCGGTCCATGGATAGACGCTTCCTTTAGCGATCGGGCCTATACCGATGCCTCCTATATCAGGTTGAAAAATCTTGCTTTATCCTGGAGCTTTCCCCCGCAATGGAATAAAAAGGCGCATTTGCAAAATACAAGAATATTCATCCAAGGGCAAAATCTGTTTACAATCACCCATTACGTCGGGCTAGACCCCGAAACGCTGAGCTCTACGACGCTTCCCCCCTTAAGGACAATTGTAGCTGGAGTACAATTGAGCCTTTAACTAAAATTCAATCGGAAACATAAACAAACTTATATGAGATTCCCGATATTGATACTTTTTTTGTCTACGATTTTAATATTGCAGGCATGCAACAAATTCGTCGATGTCAACTCGCCTGTTACAAGCATCAATTCCCAGAATGTCTATGCCACCGATGCCACTGCTGCTGCAGTACTGACGGGAGTATATGCACAAATGAGCGCTAACCATTTCCCTACTGGTTCTAGCGCTAACGGATTCGGCTTGACATCAACTTCTTTGTTTTCAGAATTATCTGCAGATGAATTGACACTTCTGCATGGTCAGGCAAACGCCGCTGAAGCAGCTTATTATAACAATTCCTTAGCGTCAAACACCTCAGGAGGAGAATTTTGGACAGGAATTTACCCGATGATCTACACCGTTAATTCGGCTTTGGATGGATTATCGGGAAATTCACTTTTAACACCTGCAGTCAAGCAGCAGCTTATCGGGGAGGCAAAATTCATTCGGGCATTCTGTTATTTTTATCTAGTAAACTTATACGGAGATGTCCCTTTGATCACCAGTACAGATTACACTATGGCGGCAGGAGCAAGCCGAACTCCACAAGCCCTAGTGTGGAGGCAAATTATTCAGGACCTCTTACAGGCACAAAGCTTGCTAAGCCAAAATTATCTTGACGCTACTCTGCTCAATGTTAGCTCCCAAAGGCTCCGACCTACAAGTTGGTCGGCAGCTGCGCTTTTAGCCCGGGCATATTTGTATATGCAGAGTTGGGATAGCGCATCTATAGAAGCTACCGTCGTGATCAACAACTCGACCCAATTTGGCCTAAGTTCACAGAGCAATGCCTTTCTTTCAAACAGTTCTGAAGCGATCTGGCAACTCCAGCCTGTCTTTGCGGGGGAAAACACAGTCGATGCAATAGCTTTTATCCTTCCCGTAAGCGGCCCGAGTAAGGTACACCCATTTTATTTAAGCAATACTTTACTCAACAGTTTCGAACCCGGTGATGGACGACGTTATACTTGGATTGACAGCGTGACAGTTAGTGGTTTAACCTACTATTACCCTTTCAAATACAAAGTAAATACTTTTAATGCACCGGTAACGGAATATTCAACGGTGCTGCGCTTAGGGGAATTATATTTGATCCGGGCTGAAGCCCAAGCGCAAGGCGCTGGAAATGGGATAAATGGCGCCGTTGCCGACCTCAATTCGATCCGCAATAGGGCAGGATTGCCCAACTATGCAGGAGCAATGGATAAGAATTCATTGCTGAAGGCCATCCTTCATGAACGGCAGGTTGAATTATTTACGGAGTGGGGGCATCGATGGTTTGATCTTAAACGTACAGGAGCAATCGATAGCGTAATGGGGCCTCCTGGAAACCGGTGCCTTGGTAAAAGCGGGCAAACGTGGCAGTCCACTTGGGAATGGTATCCGATTCCATTATCTGAACTACAGGCCGACGTCAAGCTTGTTCAAAATAGTGGGTACTGATGATAAATGCTATTCCATTTGCATCCTGATGAAACCGCCCGGCTTAAGAAATTTGCGCCGGGCGGTTTACTATTTGGTCCTAATATTTTAATTCTAGAACCATTTCGCTTTGACTAGTCAGTCGTAATGCTAGCTGCGTTAGTGGAGGAGCATGCAGGAGGAGTCGAGCAATCGGTCCCTGTGGTTGTAACATATTTAATCCCAACAGTGCCAGATAAGCTGCCATGTGCAAAAGTACTGCATGTCGTGGCACTTAAATTTGTCGTATAGCAGTAGGAAGATCCACTCTTTGATGTTTTGAATGCTAATGCTCCCCCAACTAAACCCAGGATGGCTGTTGCCGCTAAGAAAATTTTTGCTTTGTTCATAACGAAAGTGCTTTTTCAGATTCAAAAAGCTAAACTTCAGATTGTTAGATTGCGCCTACTCTAATAAATGGTTTTCGGCTTCCCCATGGTCTTCAGATTTACCCGTCGGTAAAAGATGGGCCGGTTAAATTCCCTGATCTGGGAAATGCTAGCTATTTTATATTTAGGTACTAACTATTTCGTCAAGCACTCTTAATTCAATTTCGGGAATGACTGTTCATTTGACGAGTCGTGGCTGATTTTATAGGGCGGGACATAATTTCATAGAAATCTTATCTTTCTTTCTAGGACAAAATCTGCGAAATTGTCAAAAAAGCGGAGTCAATTCGCTTCGATTAGTTGAGTATTATGCCTTCTGCGTCAGTGTCGGAGCATGCTGGAGCAGATGTGCAAGATGGCGATGCAAACCGGGTGGCTTAAGCAAATTGTCGCAGGGGCTTATTATTTGGCCCTAATATTTTGATTCCAGAGCAACTTCGATTGGACCTAATCAGCAATTATGGATGCCGCGTCTGTTTGGCTGCACATCGGGCGATCCAAGCAATCAGTACCCGTAGTTACAACATATTTAATTCCACTACGGCCAGATAATGAGCCATGTGCAAAAGTACTGCAAGTGACCGAACTTAAGGCTGTAGTATAGCAGTAGGAACTTCCACTCTTTGCTGCTTTGAATGCTAATGCTCCCCCAACTAGACCAAGAATAGCGGTTGCTGCTAAGAAAATTTTTGCTTTGTTCATAACGAAGTGCTTTTTCAGATTCAAAAGCTAACTTTAGATTGTTAGATAATGCCTACTCTAATAAATGGTTTTCGGCTTCCCCATGGTCTTCAGATTTACCCGTCGGTAAAAGATGGGCCGGCTAAAATTCCTAATCAAGAAAATGCTAGCAATTTCGTTTTGCTAATTCGCAACAAGTTCTCTAAGAGTACCCAAATCCACCTCGCCAAGGATTACTTTTTGCAACCGTCGTTGACGATCATAATAGGCGAGATAAGGTATACCTGGCACTTTTAAATACGTTTCGAGCTGCTGAGCAGAATCTCTGACCATTACAACATTGGGATATTTTTCCAACCCAAATAATTTTGTATATCGTTTTATTAAGGTGAATGAATAAGAGGTGATCATGTATATTCTAACGTTTTTAAAAAAATGCATCTCTTTAATGATATTCCTTGTTACTGCTTGACAATATGGACAGTAGGGTTGATAAAGGAAAAGGATAAAAGGGATTTCCGACGATAAATTTCCTGTATTTAATTTTGTAATGCTATCAGCTAAGACTAGATCGAAAGACGGAAGCCTTTGTCCAACCAGATCTGAGCTGAATCGCTTTTTACATCCATTACAGCTCAAAAGAAGAACGATCGAAATTAAGACATATAGCAATTTCATAAAGGCAATTTGAGTTGGGTCCTTTTAGGCGGAAAACAAAAATATGTAGATCAGAAGCAATTGAGAAGATGGTCTGGAAATAATCGCATAAACGCAGGTCGGTGGGTTATGTATCTGGTCATCGTGGGCAAGGCTTATATGAATAACTGGATGCAAGTTACGATCGACAAAAGGCGAATGACAAATTATTGTGGTTTACTGAAGGCACTAAATGGTGTACTATGAGTCAGCAAAATTAAGTGAACCTATCTAGGCTCCTTCTTCATCGTGCTGTCGCTGCAGGAATAACCCTGCGGTCACTTTGCATGGATATGAGATAATTTGGCTGCCCTATCAGTCAATTTGTGCAATTCAAGGTCATATTTCTTGTCTTATTATTTTGTGCGGTGGTCCAATGTTTATTTGGACAGGCCAAGAGCATTCCTAAAAGCTCACCAGATACCGTACCCATGAAAGTAGATACACTAAAGGCCGCCATCGTTACAGCAACATTCCGCCCACAAATGAAGGGTGATACATTGGAATATAATACCGAGCACATTCACTTGCAAAACAATGCTGTTGTAGAAGACCTTCTGCAACGTCTACCAGGTTTGCATATTGGTCCCGATGGTTCCATCATATACAACGGAGAGAAGATACAGCACCTACTGGTAGATGGAGAGGATATCTTTGGTAATGATCCGTCGATGATCACACGGAACTTCGATGCGAGCAAGATCGCCCGGGTGCAGATCCTGGATCGGAAAAGCGAGCAAGCGATATTTACCGGTATTGACGACGGTGCCCGAACCAAAACGCTAAACCTCGTGCTAAAGGAAAGTGCAAAGGGTGGGTATTTTGGAAAGCTTGATGTAGGCGGGAATACAAGCAATTACTATAATGTTAATGGGGCGCTAGCGAGTTTCCGCAACAAGGAACAATTCACTGCCTTGGGAACTATTGCCAATACCGGCGTACTGGGTTCCAGCATCAAAAACATTGACGCCTCGACTTATTTTCTAAATGGCAACACGGATGCGCTCAATGCTTCGGCCGGCACAGGCATTCCCAAGTTCGATGCAGTGGCACTCCATTATGCGAATACCTGGCATGGTCCCGAGAATCATCTGGCGTCAAATTACCAATATAGCCATTACTTTACCCAACCTATGACCGATATCCAAACTTTGCAGATTCAGCCCGGCAATCTCTATAAGCAAGATCAACAAGCTCAGTCTACTAATCAACAAGATCAACATTGGATCTATGGGATCTATAATTGGGCGCCTAATACCCGATCAGCGTTTAATTTTTCGGTTTATGGAACCGATTCCCGGAGTCAAAACCAATTCGGCTCTACGGAGACAAGTAGTCTAAGCGACACCCTTGTCAATACCAGCCTACGGACTATCCAGGATACGGTGATCCGGCAAAAGATTGGAAGCGATATTTCCTGGCGAATTGTAATTGGAAAGCGTACAGATCGAGTTTTGTCTTTCAGAGGTTCGGTTGCAAAGCTTGAAAATACCACGAATGGGTATCTATACGTACTTAATCACTATTACCAGGTTAATGGTTTGATCCAAAGTGTTGACACCATTGACCAGCGAAAGCAATTTGAAAGCCATCCAATAACAAGTGAATTTTCTATTAATTTTTCCGAACCGCTTTGGAAGGGTGTTGTACTGGGATTGGTTTATTGGCAGTTCCAAAGCGGTGACAATCCCCTACAGATGACCTGGAGTCGAGCTGGAGGAAAATACGACATGATAGTAGACAGCCTTAGCAGCCACTTCAAGACTCGGATATTTAATCAAAGTGCGGCCATTTCCTTGCAAGGAAAGGTTGGTATTCTCAGCTATACCATGGGGAACGAATGGAATGCCTACAGTTATCGCCAACAGGATCTGTTGGTCGCGTCCGGAAGCCATCTTAGCTACTTGAATTGGGAGCCTAGACTATTGCTTAACTTTGCCATTAACAAGGAAACTAATCTTAATTTTAACTACCACACTTTAACTCGGGAGCCTTCTATTACCCAACTGATGCCGACAAAAAATAATAACGACCCCTTGCATCTTACCTTGGGGAACCTTAATCTTAAATCAGACTTTAGTCAGACCTTTGGATTAAATTTTCACCGATTTAAGACATGGTTACTTGACCTAGCTCTGACTATGAACTTAACTAGCAATAGTATCAGCACCAAAACGACCACCGACAGCCTGGGGCGACAGATCAGCCAGCCAGTAAATGTGGACGGGACCAGAATGGCTGGTATTAATCTTACTGCGACCCGGAAGGTGCTGGGATTCGATGTCGGAATCCATGCAACAGGGACATATGATCGGACAGTCAACTATGTTAACGCCGATTTGACAGTAAATGATGCATATAGTGGAAGTGGCGGGTTTAGCCTCAACAGGTATGTAATGGATAAATATTCGTTTAGCCTTTATACCACATTTACGTATTTCGACCAGGTAAGCAGCATCAATATTTCCAGCCCCGTCAGGTACTGGACGCAAAGCCACCAAGGGGCAATGACCCTTTTCTTCATGCGAGACTTTGAGATCAACACTAATGCCACCTATACATGGCAGCAAAAGACCAGCGCCTTCTCTGTCAATACCTCGGCGCTGCTCTTGAATGGGTATATCAGCCGCAACTTCCTGCACAACAAACTTGTGGCCAAAATTCAGTTCAACAACATCCTCAACAACAACGCCGGTATCATCCGCTCCAACACGGCCAACATTAACACCCAAAGCTCGACGAATATCCTGGGTCGGTACTGGATGCTTTCAGCGACATACCATTTCGACAAGAAATTCAGGAAGAAATAATGGAGCGGATCTCCTTGGTTGCTAAACGCGTGCGCAATGCAGCGGCCTTTTGTAAATTTCAGAAATTTTCAACTCCCACAACTATGCAAGTCACGATGAGTGATATCAGACTAGGACCGGAACACCTGGAAAGAAGGATATCTGCTCGATTTGGGGATCAGATAAATAGTGGCAAGAGATCGGGTGCGTATAGGCAGCTCATTGAAGAGACAGAAACAGGCTATCCATACAAGCATGGTCGCAAGTTTAGAGTAAAGAGCTTTTACCTGGGGTATCTTTATCATCAGCTTGCACGCTTGACAGAGGACGTGGACAAAAAAAGGCGCTTTCTAGAATGCGCACTAACCCATTATCAGAATTTTATTCAAAGAAAAGGCAATGACGAAGAACAGTTCTTCGCTTGCCTTTCTGCCGGAATTTTATTGCAAGCCCTGGATCAACCCTGGCCAGAGGCGGAAGAAATTTTTTTGGCGGCCTATGAACTGTACCCCCAAAGGGGAGAGCCCATAGATCAAATAATTCAACATTATCTCTCCATACAACAATGGCCAATTGCCTTTCTTTTCAGCAGTTCTGCAAAGGATCAGTTCTATGGTAAGCTGCCTGACCAGGGAAATTGGGGAATTGATAAGAGCTTTTATAATTGGCGGGTTTTACATTTGCATACAGCAGCATGCTTTTCTTTAGGTAGAATGCAAGAGGCAACGGAGACGTTTTGTTTTCTTCATAGTTTGACCCTGAGACACTTAGAAATATTCCTCCGGGAAGAGATCGACCTAATCTGGAGTCAAAAAAACCTATTCCCTGAATTTGAAATATATGCCACGAATAGCGCTTAATATCATTTGCAAGAATGAAAACCATATCATTTTGAGAATGTTAGGATCTGTGAGGCCAATCATTGACCTCATTGTAGCTGTTGATACCGGATCTTCTGACAAGACGATCTCAACCATTAAAGAATTCGGTAGCAGCGCGGGTATTCCTTCATTCGTTTTTGAAAGGCCTTTTGACAATTTTTGTAACTCCAGGAATTATGCGCTCGATAAGCTCCATAATGTCGTTGCGGAATTAGGTTGGCTTCCTGCAGAGGTCTGGGGCCTAATCGTCGATTGCGATGAGGTCCTGCAAATTTCGGATAAATTTGCTAAGGGCCAGCTCGAAACCGATCTTTATCTTGTAGCAGTTAAACGCGAAGAAGAGATTACTGTAAGGCGGGCGCTTTTTAAGCTCTCAGGGGGATTTAGGTGGGAAAGTCCGGTTCATGAGATGATAGTCTGGAAAGATGTAGCTATCACGGTATCTGGCATGAGGGAGCTATTTATTAAATATGAAACCAAAGGCGCCTCATGGAAAGGGAATTTAGAAAAAAAATTTCTAAATTATGTGCGAATTTTATTGGAACATGAAGCTGAGGGGCATAGCGATTGCAGAACGCTGTATAATATTGGCGACAGCTATATGGCTGCAGCAGATTGTTGCAAGTCTAAAAATAAAGCAAGAGAATATCGCTTAGCAGCAAAAAAATATTATATAACAGCATTAAACCTGACAGAGATTGGAGTGCAGGAAAAGGTGATTATTTCTCAACATTTAGCCGAAAGTATGGACTTTCTTAAGGAAGAATGGCCAAAAACCCAGGAATTATTGTTGAGTGCATATTCACTTTATATGCAGAAGGCGGAATCGCTCGCGGAGATCATTCGCCATTATATGACCGCAAAAAAATGGAACATTGCTTATTTATTCAGCTCTTTTGCATACAAGGAGTGTAACGGCAGGCCGCCGGCGCTTGATGTAATAGGTGGAATGATCAACATTAATTTGTATGAATGGGAGCTTTTGCTTTATTATTCAATCTGTTGCTATTTCACGGGAAGGGGCCAGGAGGCTAAAATGCTGCGTAAACAATTGATGCATTATGTTCTAACACATATGGACAACTTCACCATCAAGGACCTTATCTTAATTCAGTACAATTCGCCATTTTATTTAGCTGTAAGATCCCTCAAGCGGCGATTACGCCACCAGTAACAAAATTCTGTCTTTAGTGCACCTACAAAATTTGCTACCTGCCCTATAAACATTGTAACTTAGTTACGCATAAAAGCGCACAAGCGTTATTTTTTGGGATCCTATTTTTATCCTGATTAAGCATATCAACCGTCCTAACTTGAGGACAGTTTCCTTATACCTTATTTTATGAAGCGCAGCATCCTCGCCGACAGCATCGCCTATTTTTTCATCTTCCTCTTCCTGTACACCGGGGGCATTAAACTGACCGAAATCCATACCTTTCGCCAGCAGCTCTCCTCTTCACCACTGATGGCATCCCTAGCGGGTATCGTAGCATGGACCCTCCCGATCGGCGAGATTCTCCTGGCCATCGCCTTGTTCATCCCAAAATGGCGGCTTAAAGGCTTATATGTTACCGTCGGCCTGATGACGCTTTTCACAATCTACGTCATCACCATCCTGCTCATCGACGACCAGCTCACTTGCAGTTGCGGAGGCATCATCGAAGAATTATCGCCCAAACAACACGTTCTGTTCAACACCATCTGCATGATTCTCAGCGGTATCGGTATCCTGGCCATGCGTCGGCAACAGCCGACACGGCAATTCAAATGGCTCACCGGCACAACGGCTATTGGATTATTTGCCATCGTTGGCTGGTGGTTATTCACCGCCTTCCAGGCCCCCGTCGTCCAGAAGACCGGTCTGGAGGGTCGCTTGATCCCATCCATTCCCCTGTTGCTTACCGACAGCACTACTTGGCTCAATACGCAGGACATCCCCACCGGGAAGCCGTTTATCGTTATGGGCTTTGCTCCATGGTGTGTTCATTGTCAGAGGTTAACCATTGATATTAAGGACCATATCAAGGATTTTAAGGATACTCGCATCTTCTATATTACCCCCGATTGGTTCAAGAATATGAGATCCTTCTACGAATTTTACAAACTATCCCAATACCCGAACATCGTCATGGGAAGGGATAGCGCCAACCTTTTCTTCGGCTTCTTTAACAGCCATACGACACCACTGATAACTATCTACGATGCCAAGAAAAGACTGAAAAAGGTGATCCCAGGCCAGCCCACCGCGGCGCAATTGGCCCAAATGATCGACAATTGAGGCACAGTTAATACGGCGATAATAACAAATTTCAATTTGCATACTCCGCAAGTACACCTGCTGGAAGCGAAGATTGAAAGGCCTTTAAATTCTTTTCCAGGCCCTCTGCGATGGTCGTATCGACCGCAAAAAAAGAAAGATAAGGACTTGCAAGCGTCGTGTTATTCGGTACATACCAATGAGCTACTTTCTTCCAGGGATAAAAAGTCTCCGGCTCGAACCAGTTTTCATGCACCACAGCGATCTTCACCCTTTTCGCACCGCTAATACTATCGATAAAAGCAGGCGTCCGACGACTCATCTTGACAGCTATAGCAACGTCCTGTGTTCCTAATCCGACGAGATCAACTTTACTGCCTTCCGTCTGATAGGACATTGCACCGATGTCATTGAAGGAGACCACCGTATTATTGTAGTACCGATGTAAGAAACGACCAGCCTGGTATTGCTGTTCATAGATGTTTATACAACAAAGCGAGATGCGCCCGAATGCGTCGGTACTCCTCAGCAGAAAAGGGAAAATGAAGAGAAAACAAAGATAAACAACTATACCCCTGGATAATACTCCCTTCTTATGCATGAAAACCTTGCCCCAGTAAACCATTAGAACGCAGACTATAGGAATCGCGCTACCAATGAGATAAGCTTCATACCGGCAGAAAGTAGCAAGGCTTGCCGCAAAAGCCAAATGCAGGAAGGTGCCCCCCGTGAGGATGATCAAAACTAACCGAAAGGTACTATTTTTCCGCACCTCATCGAGAAAGAACAAACCCAATAAGGGGAGGAGAAAAAGAAGGCGTTGCAGTGATACGCCATTCATGCCGAAGTAATTTGTTAACTTATCATAAATGTCATGGGTAAACAATTTTACCATTCCTTCCGTAGACAATAGAGACGGACCGGATTTTATCAGCACCGAATTCGGGATAAAAAACCCGCCTCGAGATATAGAATAGATACCAAAAATGAGGATGGGCAACAGCGAGAACAATCCCAAATTTACGGCAAACAGCCAGCGCCGATAATATACCAGGATCAAACAGCCCATCAGTATTAAAAAAGTACCCTCATATCGAACAGTAGCCGTCAGCAGTCCATATACATAGATCGTCCATGGAACAGAAATTTCTTTTTCCTTCTTATCCATACTGGTTCCAAACCAATCTGAAAATTCATAAATAAATAAAAAACTAAACAAACATTGTAACGTATGCTCCATCCCTAACGCTATGAGCACTGGAAGAGGTACAAGGAAGATCACCAGCAATAAAGTAACGAGTTGTGCGTTCCTGCTGATACCTTGCCTTACCAACCATTTATGCATGACAACCAGCAATCCGACAGAAGCTGACAAGTTGAGGATCAGCGGAACCAGCGTATATGCCGGCCACAATTTGAAAATCCCTGCCAGCAACAGCGTATACAAAATAGACGAGGATGCCGACACAAACTCATACTTGGTAATGCCCCAAACTCCATACTTGGCCAGGTTGCGTGCAATGGCAAGATGTATATAGGTGTCGTCCTGGGCAAACACTATTTCTCCATGGGTGAAATCGAGCACACTATACTCGATCAACACCGTAGGCACCAGAAGCATAAAAACAGAAAACAGTAGAACCCAATTGTCAGAAAAGAAGGATTTGACCGATGACATAGCGGCAGGCATTTTACGCTCGAAAAATACATGCCTTGCCTGCAATCGTACAGCACATATATTTTCATTGCAAAATAACCGTCCTTTCTATAGGGATATTGCCATACACAGTCTGGACTGTAGCCTTCCCCCTGTTGAATCGCACCGTGGCAAAACCCGTGCCAGTGGATAAAAAGCTAGTAAAATCGCCAACCCGCGACCGCACATATAAAGTCTTGTCTACCGCATCATACCGAACACCCGTCAGGCTTTCAAGTAGCGCATAGCTGGACATGGCGCGGGCATACCAGTGTCCACACTCATATTCGTCGAAGGGATTACGCACGCGTCCATCATAGCGGTTGCGGCAAGTGCGAACAATATCCAATCCCTCCTTTACCCTTCCCATAAAAATAAGATGCGAAGCCACTTCGTACTCGATGCCTGTCCACACCTCATCACTGTAAATAAACGGTAATGACAATTTCCCGCCCTTCGGCCAGGAGCATAACAGCAATCCCCCTTCATGGCCAAGTGCAAAGGTGGGTCGCTGCGGATTGCTGTGGCTGGCAAGGTCTTTTTCAAGATTATATTTGTACACGGAAAGCAGATGACTCACCACCTTTGCGCTATCTAAAGGCTGGTTTAGCCCGCAAACCTGCGCCATCCATGCGCCGAGCATGCCATCTGAAAGACAACCGGTGCCATACTGATACTTCGGTCCCTCCTTCTCCAGCAGCTGTATTGCCTCGGGAGAATACCCGCCTTCAAGCGAATGTTTCGAATCCTCCACTGGGTCGGCGGCGCTCAGCCCCTTCCACTGGATCTTCTGAAAAAAATACTCGCCATTGAAAAGACTCTGCTCCACGAAGCCCCTGCCCTTGGCCAGCAAGTCCGCATATCGGCTTACGTCATCGCCCATGGCAATGCCCATCTTCGTAATTGCCTCTAACGCCCCCAGGTAAAAACCGGTACACATCGGCTCAGGTCCCCAAAACTCGATGTCATAGGTATTATGATGCGGCTCTTCCAGCACTCCTGTATGCCGGGGATCCCAGGTGTGGATGCAATAATCCATACTGAGCTTAATCCTGGGATATAGCTGCCTCAACCAGTCATTATCTCCGCTTATCCGCCAATCCCGGTATATTTTCATGATCCCTCCCAGTTGGCCATCTGATGCCGCATGGAAGAGGTGAGCCTGGGGGCGTATCGGTAATATCGCCCTAAACTCCTGATGACCTTCGGCATTCTGATCTTCCTCGAATTCAGTTCGTCGCAACCCCCGCTCCAGGTCAGGAAACAAATGGCTTAGCGCCTGTGCATAATTCCAGACATGCTCGCAGTTCCCTGGGCAGCTACCCTGCTGGTCCTCACAGCCCTCCCAAGACCACAACCGGCCATCGTATTGCCGAAGCACGGTTGGCGACTTTAGAATCGTTAGATTGGCGGCAACGGCCTCAATCACTTCAGGCGGCAGAGTACTGCTATAGAACGCATCCCTAAAAAGCAAGGAATTTTTCCGCAGCTCAACATAGTGGTCACGCCAGTAATATGCCACACCATCAATATCAGAAAACTTACTGCTATACCAGGGTTTGTGATAGCGCGAAGGCAGGACCACTGAGCTATTGCGCACTGTACTGTCCTTGGGATCAACAGGATCCTTGCCCATCCGCAGCTTGGAATTCGGTACATACCAGGCCATCATCACCCGGATGGTCTTTTCCTGGCCGGGCTGTAATGTAAAGGGTACCATTAGGGATGCGCCAATGGCATCCTTTTGGGGCACACCGGCCTGGACAATGCCTTTCTCGATATCGTTCCATACCATCGTCATCGGATCAAACCACCCACCCCTGAACCAACAATGGTTCACCACAGTCGCGGGGTCATCGGTGAAAATCGCAAAATCCGCCTGTAATTCGGGATTATCAGTGGTACTATCCTGCGTGAGAATAAATCCTCGGTCCAATGGCCTTATGCGATTGGGAGTTTTTCGAATCGCAAGGAAATTCCGCGCATTGTATGAAAATACATATTCCCGGAGTTTGGAATCGGTGTTCTTAAACCGGTATTCCAGTGCCCCCACTGGCAGACTGGAATTATCCGCGTCGGTCGGGACAAACGGGCTCCAGCCTGTAATATGTACTTCCAGGGGCAACTCCTTATCCGTCAGATCGATCTCCCCAAAAGGAAAACGTGCCAGGAAACTGGATTCTGCAAATCGCCGCAATCCCCAGGTGGCGCCGGGCATCCCCAAGGCAGAGTTAAATTCGCCGTACTTCTTCCAGGTCGGGACTGGCCCTTCCAGCACCCGTGCGCTGTTCTCCATGCCTTTCACCGTAATCGCCGCAAAAACGGGTGGCTCGTTGAACATGTCCGGTCGATGACGGATAGAGAGATGCGAAATGGCGCCCGCACCCTCCAGGCAGAACATGCCCGCCCCCATTCCGCCAATGGGAAAAGCTACGCGGTTCGTGTATTCATAGGTATAAACGTCATTATAGACATGATGGGAAATGGCTTTGGGCTCAAATGATAAAGGCTGGGCCGACAAACCTAACCCACTGATCAGCAGCAATTCGGTAAAAAAAAGTTTCATGGTATGCCCTTAAAAGGAGTAATTTTTAGTCTAGTACGCATTGGAAGATAGATTCTTTCAATGCAGAATAAATGCGGTGATCCGCTTGCCCAACTTGTAAAGAATTGAATCTTACCACTGCATAAAGATGAGCACAAAGAACATCCACTCATTCTTGGTAAGCATCGTACGGAGCACCTTTAGCGATCGGGATTTAATAATGTAGACATTATTTTCTGTCATCCTAAGTTCTGAGGCTATTTCCCGGGTGCTTTTTCCTTCTAAATAGGACATCCGGATTACCTCGCCACCAGGTAATCCTTGCAACTTCTGGAAAATGACCTCCATCAACTTTGTCTGGACACGCTCCAGATCTATGGACGAGTCAGCTCGTTCATTGTCTTCCGCCATCCGTATCCATTCCCGGGTAGTAGATTGATTTACCCTGTCCCCACGTAAGTAAGAAATGCAGGCATTGCGCGTAACGAGATAAAGGAAGTTCTCCAGATGGCGGGGGGTGGCGAATTTATCCTTTCGATCCCAGGCCTTTCGAAAAGTTTCACTTACAATATCTTCCGCATAAGTATTATCCCTTAGGATCTTAAGCGCAAAATAACTTATCGGGCGATAGTATCGCTCGAATACTTCCCGAAATGCATTCTTGTCTCCTTCCCGGAAAAGGAGGAACCAATCATCGCCTTGAGTAGTTGTTTTCATTCTTGGGTAAGCGATCTTTCCAGACCACTTATCTACAGGTTGTTAGAGTTTGAAAATCATCATGCAATAGGGATGGCCGGACGAAAGGTCTAAAGTGGCTGATAAGATTCAAGTTACGAATTTTCCGCCGTTTTGTACACAAAAAACTGTTTTTAGTGCACCAACAAAATTTGCCCCCTCCCCTCCCGGCGTCGTAACTTACTCCCGCACACAACAGGAATCTCTCCATACATTCCTAAGGCCCTGGTTCGCAGCATCCCATATATAATCAACCGGAAAAAAGGGGATCTGCCGGATTCCAGGCAGTTCCCCTCCGCCGGTGAAGCCGATGGCACTCAGCTTTGAAAGGATCAACTCTACATCTCTCTCGGTTAGCAGCGCAGCAAAAGTGTATTCGTTCTATCCATAAAAGCAAAAACCATATTGCCATGAAGTCCTTATTACACCGCCTTATCCGGCTCGACTATCTCATCCATCTCAAGAGCACCGGAACCCCCGCCAACTGCGCGCAAAAGATCGGCATCTCCGAACGCAGCCTGTACGACTACCTCAAAATGCTAAAGGAAATGGGAGCGCCCATCAAATTCTCACGTAACCGGGGTACGTATTATTATAATGAAGAAGGGCGCTTCCGTATTTCCTTTATTTCAAAACACTACGAGCAGGAGAATGCCGATCTGATGGCGATGGCGGATTGATCGTCTGGCCACCGAAGAATGATCACAGGGCCATGGCGGAATACTCAGGCTGGCAACGTCTTCAGCGCCTCCACCACCAGCCCCTGTACCTCCCTGCGCACCTGCTCGAACTGCAGCCGGACGGCCTTTTCATCCACTGCCCGAACCACCGGCAACTGTCCCGGTGCGACCACCCTCGCCTGCCCCTGCAAGCCCGCGGCCGCCGCGCCATCCCCTTCCCGTACCAACCGCCCATGAAAAGCCTTCAGCTCCAGCTCTCTACCCGGCTCGTCGGACAGTATCCCCACGAACTCCCCCGACGAAAGCCCCGCAATCGTCGCCGGCGTCACAGTAGGCTCCCACTGCAGGGAAATATTCTCTGAAGTGTCACTGCTGTACGCCGTAACGCTACTGAGTTGCCGTTGAATAGGCGGAAACCGCTCGCTCACCCACCGCGCCGTTTCCCCGCCTACCTGCCCGCACAGCAAGTTGCCGGAGATGTTGAGGAAAGTCTCCGCCTCATTCCGGGTATACCGCGTCCGCAGCTGGCTGAGGTCCTGAACGGCAAGAACAGGAATAATGTCATTACTCCGCCCCGTCGCGATAGTGGTCGTCATGCTGTAGGCTCGCACCGTAGCAAACTCGTCACAGACCAGCGCACAGGGATAACGGCCCGGCTGGTTACAAAGCCGGTTCAGCCGGTCGATGTACAGGGAAAGGATCGGCCCCAACGCCTCCTGCCGCGCGGGGTCGCCTCCCAGGCAAAGGATCTTCGGCGCCGCCGGATCGTTGATCTCCAGGCTCAGATCATTGCCCGTAAGGATATAATACAGATCAGGCGACGACAGTCGGCTCAGCGCTATCCGCGCCGTCGACACCTGGCTGTCCAGCATCTCGAAGCTCTTGTTGTCATAGGCTTGCTGGAACGGCATGATCAACGACTCTATCTCCGGTTCCGCCGCTAACATCGGAAACAGCCGTTCATAGGGTGTCTGCGCCAGTTCGATCGCATGGGGCAGGGTACAATAGCAGCCATCCCGGTATTGGCGCAGGAACCAGATCAGTGCGCCAAGGAAATTCACCGCCGACTCGACAAAGAATTCACCCTGCCGGTCGATCCAGGTCTTGTTCAGGCTGAGCAACACCGTCTGGGCAACACCCAGGGCATCGTTCACTGTCTCGAGCGTGGCCGGCGCCAGGAGGTTGCAGCGGTGGCTGCGGGAAAGATCGTTGAACTGGATACAATAGAACTTCGTCCGCGGCGGATATCCTCCACGGTTGGCCTGGAAATGCCGGTAGACCAGCCCCGTCAGCGCAGGATATTTGAAATCGTAAAGGAAGATGGCTGTCTTCTTTTCCATCAGCTGCCGGATCAGCGGCTCGATGATAAAGCGCGATTTCCCCGATCCCGGACCGCCCAGGATCAATATCCCCCGCCGGGGATTGAGCAGGTTGACCCAGCTCGACATGGTCTTGCCGTTGAAGGTATGCTCCGCCCGGAGATGCAGTGCGAGGCCATAGTCGATCTTCCGTTGTTCCTGCGGAAAGCCCGACGATTTCCGCCCAAACGGATCATTCCTGGCCCAGGGCACCCGCAACAGCCGCCGGAGCCGGCTGCCTCCCGTCAGCAAGAGTCCATAGCCGACCGTCTTCAACAACATATACCAGACGATCGTCGTCATCGGGTCGCCCGCCCGCGCAAAAAGCAGCAGACTACCACAAAACAACACGGCGCCTATCCCAACATAGACAAGACAGCTGCGCAACGAAACGGCCGGGCTCTTGGTGGCCGGCGTTCCAGTCAACGAAAGCGCAAGAAAGAATACGACAAGAAAGTGACAGCTCACTCCCTCGAGCACCCCGGTATCATGCACCGCCTGCAAGATCCGGTCGCTGATCCGGCTGGTATAGCCCCATTGGTCGAAGGCCCAATAACCGGTATAATAAAAGTGCAGCCCCAGCAAGGCAATGCTGATGACTAAGCTCAACTGCGTAATATCCTTATAGGAAGAATGCATAGTTACAAGTTTTTAATGTGAATGCCCATAACGGTGGTTTTGCCGTTGGTTTTGTTCCTGCACTCGTTGTTGAATTTGCTGCCGATAGGTTTCCTCCGGCACCAGCCGCTTCTCCAGCGCCGCAAGCGAATATTCCCGACCCAGCGAATCCCCTTCGAAGACCGTCTTATTCAGCTGATCGACAAACCACACCTGCCGGCCGGCCTCCTTTTCCTCGCGCACCACTACACTCACCTGACGCTTCGCCAGCGCCTGCTTCAACGCTTCCAGGCTGAGTGGCTTCCCCGTCAGCGCATAATCGATCAGGCTGGTCAGGGAGCTCCGGTGCCGTTCGCGTGCTGATTGGTTTTCCACGAACCTCTTCTCCAGGTTGGTCAGCGTAGGCCGCACGCTAAACCGCCGGGCCGGGTAATACTCCCGTTCGGGCACTCCGTCGGCATTCAGGATATGATAATGGAGGCCCCTCTTTCGCCAGGTGAGCGTCCCCTCCTTTCCCCGGTTGACTTCCATATGATGCAGCCGCAGAACGGCATTCAATTCACCCAGGTTGGTGTAGCTATAGTAGGGGATCACCTCATCCAGCACCTGGCTCATGGCCGCATGCCGCTCGCCGTATTCGGTCTGCAATCCATACTTTCGTTCCAATGCTCGCGTCAATTCTTGGCTCCGCTGTAAGAGCTCCTTGGTGATGGTGATGATCTCACCCTCGCGGTCGATCTTAGGACTGACCAAGTGGACATGCGTCCGGGGTGCATCGCTATGCCGGTAGATAAGATAAGGTTGATCGCCAAAACCCATCCCCTCCATATACTCCCGCCCGATCGCCGCCAGGGTAGCGTCGGCAATCTTCTCTCCTTTGCCAAACTGTAGTGCCGGATGAAACACGGGCTTTTGAATGGTATCATGCAGCGAGAGCCGCTGTTTAAAAGAATATTCAATATCCTCCCGGGTAAGCGACTGCCTATCCTTAACGAAATTCTCCGCCGCGATGCATTCCGCAACCCGCTCGCTCATCTTTTGTTCGTGATAGTTCAGCGTTTTTGCGATGCTGGGGCTTGATTGGACATTTGCATGCATAGTTGTACGATTTTATCGATGGTGGTCTGAATTTTTTGATGCAGCAGCACCAGCTGCGCCTGTTCACCCGGCGAAAGCCGGTGGTCCTGCCGGAGCGCTGCCATTTCCTTTCGAAGCAATACGATCTCTCCGACAAAGTCATCGAAGGATTTATTGCGGTGGACAATCTCTACCGGCTGTCCCAGGGACACTTTACGGACATAGCCGCCGAGGGTATTACAGGTCGTCCGGGCATAGCCCAACTTCAGTCGATGGAACTCCTCAACGCTATACCGGACGCGCACCTCCGGGCGCTTATAATCGGCTGGCTTTTGCATCTGTTTTCGCTTTTAAGATTTGTTTGGATTGAATCGTCAGCTGCAGGGTCCTTCCCCCACCCTTCTCACCCGCTTCCAGTATCAGCTCCTTATCCTTCGCTAGCGCAAACGGTCTGAACCCCACCCAGCTGCACCGCACCGAATCCTGGTCAACCGACGGCAGCTCCAATTGGCTCATCGGCGCCAGTGGCTCCTCCTGCAAGGCCGTTCGCCGGAAAGCCCGCCGGTCGCGGACCGTCCACCGCACATACGCCGGCGTATATCCAATGGGGGACCGGTTCACCCATTCCAGGCCGAACCACAGACAGGAGCCGGCGATCCTGATCTCCCGCAGCCGCAGCTCCACCCCCCCGGTTCGACAGCGCTCGAGTACAGGCCCCGCCGGTTGCCCATCGGGTGCCAACAGGCTGCTATCGGCCACCGGCCGCACCCAATCACCGAACCGTCCAGGCTGAAAGCCTCGCGCACCCCGCAGCAACACCTGGTACCCCGCCCGCACCGTCACGCGCACCTGTCGCACTTTTCGCCCGAGGAAGGTCTTAGCCGCCTGTATCCCCGCACCCGCCGCCTGCGCGCCAAGGCTCGGGTCGAGGGTCATAAGATTGAGCGAACTCACTCCCTGGTCCGCCGATTGCTTGGCCACATCCCGGCCCAGCAATCCCGGAATATGGATGCCCGCCAACCCATCGAGATCGTACACCTGCCAGTCGGTAGGATAAAGGTTCCGCCCCTCCCGCAGCGCACCGATATGTACAGACAACCGGTCCCCATTCAACGTCACTGTTCCATACACCAGCTGCCCTGCCGGCACAACCCGCCCGTTGATCCGGATGGAATCCACGATCCGCAGGGCAATGGTCGTCCCTGCCGTCAGCGTCTGATCTTCGGTCACCACCGCGGCGATACTGTTGACAGTGGAATCTCCCGGCAAAACGGCATCCGTTGTCCGGACAACAGCCGCCGCCACAGTTGCCGGTGAGGCTTGCTCCTGCGGATGCTGGATGCGGATCACCTTGTCGAGCATCGCATTCAACCGGTCGATCTGCGGGTCGGCCACTGGCTCTTGCTGACTCACTTCACCCACCACCGGAGAAAGCGGCATTGACCGCACCGGCGCAGACGGCTGATGCACCGATTGCCGCAGGCGATCCAACTGCCTCAACAACGCATCCGCCCGGGCATCACCCTGTGGTGGCGCAGCCGCCACTGAATGATGAGCCACTACAACACTATCCCTTCGATAAGGATCCTGCCGCTGGTACTGCGCCTTCCTCGCCGAATCACTCTCCGCCTGCTGATAAGCCTTCAACTTATCCTGGAAAGCTTTCGCCGGATCGAACGGCGACGCCGGCAGTTGGATATTAAGTCCGCCAACGGCCTTGCTTCCAGTGTTTGTGTTGCCGCGGCCGCCGCCAAGCACATGGAAGACGAGACAAAGAAAGGGAAGGACGATAAGGGGCAGGCAAAGGAGGAAATTTCGCTTTTGCCTGGTGATGATTAGTTTCATATTTTTTCATTTTAACGTGTTTCAACTTTTAAATCATGGTTGTCGATAATCTCCCACCGTTCGATGAGAAACCCATGGGGATTATTATCACTCCGGCCCGTATTCCGCAGCCAGCCCTCGGTGAGCAGGTTGCGTGTAACCATACTCGTCGGCCGGATGATCTTCTCCGTCGCATAGCACCGGAAATAGATGGGATAGCTGTGCATGTCAAGTGCGATGCTGTCGATGGTTATCTCCTGGCTGATATTGCCGGCGATATGGGATAGCTGTGCATGTCAAGTGCGATGCTGTCGATGGTTATCTCCTGGCTGATATTGCCGGCGATGATGCCGCTGTAATAGCCGTTCTCCCGCAGGCTCTCATACATCCGGCGGGCGCTGCCATCGGCGAGATACAAGGCCCTGGTGACATTTGCGGTGATCACCTTCTCGTCCGGATCGAGCGAAAAGAAATCCGTATGAAAGCTGCGGATATGGTCCCGCGCCTCCACGGGAATGTTCTCCCGCCGGCTGGCGGCTATGGCTTCCAGCGCCTTGCCGGACTCAAGGATGTAGATCCTGTCCTGGACGCGGCCGACGGCGCGCAGCGACTGCCAGACGACAAAGCCGCACAACAACATACTTCCCGCCACCACCACAGCGGTGAACAACCGGATATGCCGGAAAGAGGTTTCAATATTTCTTGTCTTTGGAAACATAGTCATTCGTTTTAGGTTAAGCGTGTCCGCCATAGCCGGGCGCCCATCCCCGCGCTGCGGATGATATAATGCGTTACCGAGGGCACCGTGAAATACCCGACGATGCCCATCAGCAAAAACACGAGGTACGCGGCATCGGTAGCCCCGAACGTCGTCTGCCCCGTGGCACTCAGCTGGGCGATGTCGAGCTTGATCATCTCCTGTTGTATCTGGGCGATCAGCGAACCGAAGATGTTGGCCACGGGTAGCCAGAGAAAGACGTGGAGGTAGCGTGAGAACCACTGGCTGATGCTGTCTTCGAGCCCGCGGTATACCGAGAAGGCTAACGCGAGCGGACCGAGTATAGCCAATATCACCAGGTAGAACGTTCGCACCGTGTTGATGCAAAGCGCCGCGGCCTCGTACAGCACCTGCAGTATCTCCGATAGCCACACCTTCACCGAATTGCGCAGGTTATAAGCAGTCTTGGCCATCTCGAATTTCACCCGGTTGGATAGCCCGGAGAACATCCCCGAGTCGGCCTCACCCGACAGTTCCTCCCATTTGTCCAGGCTCCCGCCGCCGTTCGACCCGACATACATCTGCCAGTCGCTGCTTTGCTCGAGGGCCTGTTCCTTTTGCTGCAACAGCGTCGCCACCCCCTGGTTGGCATCGGTGTAGATCGCCGCCGTACCCGTTACGGTAGGCTCCATCACTCCGTTGATCAGTCCGATGACATAGGGCCACAGCGCGATCGCGATGCCGATGGCAAAGGGCCGGTATAGCGCCTCCATTTCTACGGGTTGAGCCTTGGAGATCTTCATCCAGACGTGCGCGGCGACATACCACAGCGTGCCGAAGCCGGCGATGGCGCTGCTGATGCCGATGAGGTCGCTGCAATGGACGATCATCGTATTATACACTTGCCGCAGGACGCCCTGCAGTCCGCCGATGTCGGCGGAGATATCAATCAGGTAGACCATATAATTTTTTTAAGGTGTTAATGTCTCCGGCCTCGCGCTGCCGCCGCGCAGCTTCCACGGCAAGGCTATTATTGAATTGTTGCAGAAAAGCAGCCTCACTCCGAACCTCGGCATCGATGCGGTCGAGCGACACCAACCGCTGGGCGTCCGACATTCGGAGCTCATCGTCGGTGGTCACCATCGCCAGCTCTTCCAGGGCCTGGCTACAACGGTTTAGCAAGGCCGAGAGCGTGCTCGTGATATAGCCCCGCTCCTGCGCGGTGAACACCGGGTTGCCGCCCAGCCTTGCCGTCGCCGAGCGCCAGTTCCCCACGATGCGAGCCGTTGTGTTGAGGATTTCGTCCAGCCGCGGGTCATCCCGGACGGCGGGATGCACCACCCACAGCGCATCGAGAAAGGCCTTGTGGAGGTTGAAATTGTCGCGGGCGATGTCGCGGATATGGGTATAACCCGTCTTCAGCTCAGTGTACCCGTCATACATCTCCTGTAGCGTCGACTTCATCGAATGCAGCTTCTCGACGTCGAAGGCCAGCTGCTCGGTGAGATCGAGGATGGACTGGCTGCGGCCGGTCACCGAGACAAGCCCGAACGCCAGGATCAAGATCATTTTTAGCATAAGAATGGTTTTATGGTGAAACAATAGGTTGCCGTTTCCAGTAATCCAGGGCCGCCTGCAACTGGGCGATCAGCGCCGTCAGCCGGCTGCGAAGCGCTTGTACCCGGGGATCGCCTGTGACGACTGGCTTGACCCTGTCCAGGCTGCTGAAATATGTGCTGTGAAGCCCGTACTCGCCGCGGCGGATGGCGTCGATCGTTTGCAGCCCGCTGCTGACGGTCTGGTATCCCTGTTGGATCGTATGCTCGAGTGTCTGCAAGGCCGCCAATTCCTCGATCCAGGTGCGGATGGACTGGGCATGCCCTGGCAGCGCCAGGCCGCCGCAAAGGGCGCTAATGAGCAATAAGCGGTTCATAGTCCGTAGAGTTTTTGGATCACCTGAATGTCTGCCGCATCCTTGGCACGCTGGAGGCTCAGCAGGCTGTTCTCCTGGGTGAAGGTGCGCAGGGTGGCGGAGTTGCGGTCGATGTCCGCGGCCGTCTCGTCGAGCAGCCGGAGGCGGGCCGCATCGTCCATCTGCGTGGCGAAGCCCGTGAGAACGGTGGCCAGTCGCCCGACATCCCGGATACTCGCATCGAGGATACCGCTGTAGACGCTAAGGATATGCGTCAACTCCCCCGGACTGAAATGCGCATCCTGTTTCACTGCCGCGGTGGCTCGCTGGTAATCGCTGACAAGCTGTGCCTGCCGGTCGAGCAGTGTTACCACCTTACTATAATGGACGAATGCGTCTTTCACCTGCCACAGCTCGTTGTAGTATTCGCCGTAGAGGTCTTTTTGTTGCTGCACCCAGCCCGTTATATCATCCAGCAGGTCGCCGGCCATCGTATTCTCAAGCGCCTTCTCGGCATTCTGCAGCAAGATCGTCTTCGTCTGCAGCCGCTGGATATGTAGATCGGCGGACTCGAGCGCTTCCTTGATGGCGTCGCCGATAATATCGACCTGTGCCGAAGCCCGGGCATGGGGCGCCAGCAGGAAAAGACCAGTCAATAGTGCTGCGACCAGCAACTTCACCGCTCCGCTGCGGATATCGGCCGCCAGTGCATCGATACCCTTCCAAAGGCTGCCATGCTGCCCGGCATATTCGAACACCTTCACCTTCTCCTTCTCTTCCGTGGTGTACACCAGGTATTCCTCCAGCGGGACTTCGACCCGGTATACCCTGCCATGATCGGCGCCGAGACCGATGAAAACCTCTTTGTATTTGAGGTTAGGGTCGTTGGCCCGGTTGAGCGAAAGCACCATGGTTTTGTCTTTCTCCGTGAGGCCGAGCAGTTCCTGTATCTGGTCGAAGCGGTTGAGGAATTTGCTCTGGTCGAGCAGGATCTTGCAGTCGGCGTTGTTGATGATCGCGTTCTTCACCACGGGGCTGGAGACGATGTCTTCGATATCCTGGGTGACGACGATGGCCTCGCCGTAGAATTTGCGAACGGTCTTGAACAGATATTTCACATAGTCGCTCATCCCTTCCTTGGCGATGGCCTTCCAGGCTTCTTCCAACAATATGACCTTCCTGACGCCCTTCAACTTCCGCATCTTGCTGGTGAACAGCTCCATGATGATAATGGTCGTGATCGGGAAAAGAATTGGATGGTCCTTGATCGCATCCAGGTCGAAGACGATGAGGCGCTGGTGGAAGAGATCGGTGTTTTCCGTAGCGTTCAGTAGGTAGTCATATTCTCCACCCTTATAGTAGGGGCGGAGAACATAGAGCAGGTTGCGGCAGTCGAAATCGCTTTCGCGGACACCCACTTCAACGACGCGCGGCTGGAAAACGTCCCGCGTCCACTCGTAAAAGCTGTCGAAGCAGGGCGTTGTCGACGGGATATCCGCCAGCCAGGCGTAATAGCCCTCAATCATATTGGACAGGGCCACATATTCGCTGCGGCGGAAGCCTTCGTCCGTCTTTTTCCAGAGGGTAAGCAGCAGAGCCTTGAGGCTTTCCTTTTTCTCGGTGTCGAGGGTCTCGCCTTCTGCAAGCAGAAAGGGGTTGAACCGGATGGGGTTGGCCTCCGCGCATTCGAAATAGTAGCCGTCGAGCAGCTGACATAGCGACTTATAGCTGCCGCCGATGTCGAGCAGGACGATATGGGCGCGCTGGGCATGGTAGCTGCGGACGAGAAGGTTCGTGAAAAATGATTTCCCGCTGCCGCTGCCACCGAGGATAAATTTATTTCTGTTAGTGATCCAGCCTTTCTTCAGTGGTTCGTCGGAGAGGTCTACGTTGACGGGGATGCCCGTGTGACGGTCCCCCAGGCGGATGCCTGAGGGGGTAGTTGTCTTTGTGGTGGGGTCGCTCCCTTCGGGGATCAGCCAACAGAGCGCCGCTCCGGGGAAGCTGAGGAAAGTCTCGTTCACCGGGAGGTCGCCGGCGTTGCCCGGGATGCCGGCCCACCAGATCTGGGGGGCGCCCACCGTTTCGAGATGGGGCGTAGCGCCGGTGCGGTGGATGGCGGTGATGATACGGCTGTTCAGTTCCGGAAGAAAGGCCGGGTCTTCGGTCCACCCCAGGATGTTCTGGTGTACGCGGACCACCCATTGGCCGGGTTTTGCCGCCTGGTCGAGGAAGGCGTCGATGTCCGCGGCGGTCGCGGCGTTGGTCCGGTCGGCCCCTGCCATGCTATGAAGGCGGCGACGTTGTGTTTCCAGTCTTTGCAGTTCGTCTCTGGCATCGAACTTCTCGATGTACAGGTTGCAGATGTGGTCGACGTCCAGCAGCGGACCGAGCGTAGTCGCATGACCGATAGGATAATTGGTATTGGCCGTGCTGTAGGGTTCATAGAGCCGGAAGGGACTGCATTGCGATGGAAGGTTGGCGGCATCGGCGAGGGTGTAGAGCACCAGCCGTTTTCTGCCGACGCGGATCTCGCCTTTGTCGATGTCGACGTCCTGCAGGACGGCGGCTCGCTGGAATTGTTCGAGCGTCATGTATTGTTCCAACAGCCCTGTCCGCGACATGGTACCCATTAGGTCTTCTCCGGTGAGATGCTTCAGTTGGATGACACCGCTGGCATTCAGGCCATCGATGAACTGGCGGCATTCCGCAAGAAAAGCATCTATTTCGGCCTGGGTGGAGCAGTATTGCGGGTCGTGTGCCGACCTTAGCAGCGAAGACAGTGACGAGTCTGGCGGCCGCCTGGTGGCTGTTCGTTTGGTGATGTATAAAAACGATCGTTGCATCCGGTAAAGCCGGCCATTGAAATGGCGGTTGCTGCTGTCGGCGAGAATGTCGCCGGTATCGGTCGGAAGGGTGAGATCGGTCCAGGCGGTATTGTTGTAGATATCCTGGAAATGAACGATGGTGCCGTAGGTGAAGAGCTCCATTGCTTTCTGCAGGGTCTCGTGCAGCCGGCCGTATTCCGCCGGGGAGAGGTCGTAGAGAGGCTGTTTGGTTACGGCGCAGGCGATGGCGATGTCGCCATTGCGGCTGAGCAGGCAATTATTATCGATCTCCTGAATAGGGAGAAAGGTGTGAATTTGGTAAGAACGCATAACTGTTATTTTATAAGGTTAAAGTATACCCGCCGGCTGTTGAAGCGCACTACCCGGGGGACGCGCTTGGCGGCAAAGTGTTTCATAAGGCCATGGGCGCCGAATCGCCGGCTCAATCTTGCTGTCGTCCATAGTGCTGCAGCGCCCAGTCCGAAGACCAGCAGGATGCAGATCAGGGGTGTTACTCCGCAGCAATAGAGGATGACGAAGAGTAGGAGGTCGATGACCAGCGAGGCGGCAGCGACCAGGATGTATTGACCGCGGAAGCCTTTGAACGTAATGGGGCGGCTCATGGCCCGGTAATTGGGATAGACACTCGTTGTCATCTCGCATTTTTAGATTCCGAAAAAGCTTTTGATCACTGTAGCTACCACGACAAGGAAAACACATGAGCCGAACCACCCTGCTGCGGCTCTGTACGCTTCTTGCTGGTGTCCATGGTTCCACTCCCTATACACCTTAACGGCGCCGACCAGGCCTAATATGGCGGCGATAGCATACATTAAATTCACCCCGTCGGCATAGTAGTTTCTAATCATGGTATTCGCTTGTGTGATGCCCGCGTTTCCGTCCTGGGCATGAAGGGCAATACTGCTCAGCAGGCCAATCGCCACCAGGGGCCCTTTTTGGCGCATCCGCTGAAAGAGCTTGTTACGATAGAATAAAAGGCAGAGAATGCTGTAGTAGGCAGCCGTCGAAAGGAGCAACGCTGTAAAGAAGCTGCCCCAAGTGATTGCGTGTAACATTTGGATCGAAGTTTTTGGTGAAAAAAATTGTTTCGACACAAATGTTGCTTTTCGGCTAACCCTGACTTCTATAGTATAGACTATACTATAGAAGTGCCTTTATAAGGCACTGATTATTAAGCTGCTTTTCCGCTCCTGTCTTATTTTTTGGTCACTTAGATTCAAAACAAAAATATTGGCAGTTCGGTTATAACCGAACAGTATTTTCAGCAGATTTATTGATTTTAGCTAAATGGACCCTATCCGGGAAAAAGAAATATTAAAAGGATTCGGCGAAAGGTTAAAAAAGCTTCGAAATGAGCGTAATCTGAGCACCAGGGAACTGGCGTTAGAGGTCGATATGGACCATACAAATATCAATGAAATTGAGAATGGGAAAGGCAATCCAACACTGAAAACTATTATTGTCCTGGCCGATTTTTTCAAGGTAGAACTCTGCTATTTGATCTGCGGAAAGGAGTGATTCGCAGTTCCGTTCATCGCATATTGCTGTCCCTAGGTTTCCAACCAAATTTTAAGGCAAAAAATTGTAAATCCTTAAAACAAAGGGTATGGATACCATATTGTCGGGCATTATTACAGGCGTTGCCATCTCAGCAGTAGGCGGCCTCGGATGGATGAGTTATCATCAGCCATCGCTTGCAACGAAATTAATCGTGGCTTGCTTTATCGTCTTTTTCCTGCTACACCTGGGCACCTTCATCTATCGCAGTTCGTGGCGGCAATGTCAATCCTATTTTAAAAAGTCAATTGAAGACATCCGTCCCTCCGGCAAAATGAGGAAGGGGCAACTGGCCAGGTTTAAAGCCCGGTTTAGACCAGTGTATGCCCGATCGACCAGGCACATCAATACCTTTTCAGATCATTCTGATACCAGGTTTTGCATCGTGTATGCTCTCCTGTTTGGGCTATTCCTTTTCTGTATGGTCCGGCGAAAGAAGCCTCCGGCAGTCGATGCATAAGTTCAAAACGAATACCTTTTTGGCCGGTCATCCGACAACTGATCGAGATAGGCATCAAGTCGTCGAGTTATTTCATTGTATTTGCTGAGGCGGTGGTCCTTTGTTCTTCTCTTCAGCTCTTGTACCCGGCTGTCCCACTGGGCAAGAGAAACGCCGAATAGCATCTCCAAGGCCTGTCGGATAAATTTCTGAGTGGCAGGCTTGCCGTCTACGTGGACGTCTTCTGAGAGCCAGATGCCCATCCCTAATTCAACAAGGTCGATGGCCTTTCCTTTATAGGTTACCACTGGGCCCGGTGTGGTGTCCGCCGGCTCAGCCTTTTGAGTATTTGCTTCCCTGCTAGACAACACGGCGTATTCAATATAGGATAACAGACAGGCCACCAGATTCTCTCTCTGCTTCATCTCCGGGTCATTTCTCATCTCTTCCACTATCTGTACAATTGCCTGGCTAGCCAGTAGTAGATAGCGGGAAATCTTATTCAACCGGCTTGGCTCACTTTCACTGGAAAGGATGGCTTGTTCCAGCTCCTGCATCCTTTCTTTTACGACCTTTTCCATTCTTCCTCATTTTGGGTTTAACAAACTAAACTTGATACCCACCACCGGAAAATAGAAACGGGGCCGGCTTTGCGTTGCCGGTACCCCGTACCAAGTTTAGCCAATGCCTCTCTCCTCGTTATCTTATCTCACAGTATTTGGTACTTGCAGATCAAAGATAAGTGCAGGTAAATTGGCAATTATTGATAAATGTCAGATTATTTATTTTTTCCGCCATTTCGGCTACGCATCCGGCTTAAAGTCGCCTCGCGCATGCCAAGCCAGGGAGCCAACAATTTGACCGGAACTTGTTGAATCAATTCCGGCCTTTCCGAGAGAAGAAATTGATATTTTTCTTTAGCCTTGTAATATCTGATCATTTCGGCGTATCTCTCAAACTCCATAACATATTTGGGGTAGAGTTCATTGGCAATTAGGCTAAATTCATGAAAGGTCTTTTTTGCACAATCAAATTTCTCTTTGGTAAAATAGTACAACTCGCAATCTTCCAATACCTCGATGCATGCATGACTGGGCACCTGGTTGTAGAAACTACGCGTGGATACAACTGTATGACCAGGCCCGAAGAACCAGGCCGGAACAGGATTATCATTAACATAATAGTAGGAATACAAAAGCCCCTTTTTGATAAAATAGAGATGCCGGTTGATCTCACCGATCTTCAAAAGCACGTCTTTCTTTCGAAGTTCCCGACATTCGACGTTTTCGTATAGGTAATCTGCGCAATTACGAGATAGCTGACGAATAGAGGACAGGAATTGCAGTAATTCTTCCATTAGGTAAAGATTAAAAGGTTATTAAGAGCGAACATACATATAATCGGCGAACCATATGCGCAGTTAGAATCTGACAAATGTCATTTGTAATTAACAAGAGTGAGCATATTTTTACTACATCAAAGTCATCAAGAATTCTTTAACCTAATTAAATGAAAGATTTATGGACAAGTTATTAGATGGTATATCGGTGAAGGGGATCATAAAACCCGGGGAAGTCTACGTTTTTACGGAAAGCGAAAGTAGGCTGGATGAAATAAGCGGTCCGGGACTTGCTTATACGATCAGGAGCGATGACGAACTTCGGGCGGCATTGGCAATGGAAGTGTATTTAATCCTTCCGGTGTGGTGCGACATTAAGGACTATATCGGATGTATAAAGCTATCGGATGATTGTTATGTATTTCAACTCCTTAT
Organism: Puia dinghuensis; assembly: GCF_014642875.1. Classification (GTDB taxonomy): domain Bacteria; phylum Bacteroidota; class Bacteroidia; order Chitinophagales; family Chitinophagaceae; genus Puia; species Puia dinghuensis. The sequence goes on along the minus strand of NZ_BMJC01000007.1, from coordinate 150,033 downwards.
CGATCACGATTTCCGTCCAACCAGCAAAATTTATTCCAAATATCTTCATAGGGTAATTCAATTTAAAGAGCGATTGGCTCAGGTTAATTCGGACTTGGCAGATGTGGAAAATGTGTGAACCGTTTTCTTTTCGACTATATGTTTACAAACAGGGTTTGAAATAACTCACATTTTTATCATTCACCTTTCAACGAAACCTATCCCTTTATGGAACGCTACATCAAGATCCTTAAAAGCTATAAGCGAATGCCCCTCGAGCTGGAAACCACCCTTCGGGAAAATGTTCATCCTATGGTTATCCGCAAACATGAGGTCTTTCAACCGATTGGCACAGTCACCGATGATTTCTATTTCGTTGAAAAGGGTTTGTTACGCATCTTTATCCTCGAAAAAGGCGAGCAAGTAACCTTCCGGTTCAAAAAAGAGGATAATTTTATCATTACTTTGAGAGTATTATTTCCTGAAGAATCGGAGCAGGAGCAAGGCATCCAGGCGCTGGAAGATAGTATACTATGGCGCTTCCCTGGTTCGCTCGTCGACACTTTGACTAAAAAGTTCCCGCAATTCCAGAGGCAATATTGCACCATTCTACAAAAAGACGTGATGGCCATGCAGGAGAGACGTCGTTGTTCTCGACCAGGTTGGGATAGTTCGAATTATGATCGACTTCGCTTGTACTCGCCTGAATTACTCGATCGCGTTCCTATCCCCTACCTCCCTAGTTATACATCCATTCCGGAAAATGTCTTCCGCCATCTACATTCAAGCAGGATAAAATTAAACATGTCCTCCGTTAGGCGGCGTAAGCGATAATAGGCGTTGACAGGCGCCGCATGAAAAAATCAGTCAATTAAAAACCTTATAATATGACAATCAAATTATCACTGCTAATCGTTAGTTTACTCTTACTATCCATCAGCTGCGTCAAAACCGAGTCTAAGAACGCTAACCCAACCACCCAAAATCTGATAGCCCAAGCCCAGGTCTTTTTTGAAAGGAGTATCGCAGGCTCCGATAAAAATCCAAATGCCAACAACTATCGGTCGGCTCAACCTAAATCGATTCTATGGAACGAGGCGACCGTTCGACATATGTCGATTGGCGATGTGCTTATTGTTCCCATCGTCTACCGCAACAACCTGTTTGTTTCCTTAAAGTCAGCTCCATACCGAGCATTCAAACTAAGCGACCTGACGTCCCTGGTGATCATGCGAAACCCTAACCAGGAGATGCACGCCGTCATGATCACATTTGTTCCAGATTCAATAAGTACTGTCGGCTCACCAAGTGGCCTATATCTCCAGGAAGATTGGCAGGGGAATTCCATTCCCATTCACATTGGCTCACGAGATCAGAACCTCGTTGCCGACACGCCAGGATCATCCAATCCGAAACAAGCTGACTACATGCAGAACATTCAAGTATGTAACGAGATAGACGGCTATAATTATTCGCCGGATGATCCGAGCAATGGCGTTTCCTGGTCGGAGACATCTTGCACCACGTATGGTTTTTCTTCGGACGCGCTGGGATCTGGACTATCTGGGTATACGCTTTCAAACCTCCCGCTGAATCGTTTCTTGCGCTCTTTCAAAATCATTATTTCACCTCCCGGTAATCCTATAACCAATATTACCAAATATTTCAAATGCTTTACGAATGGGTCATCTCCCGATCATTCATATACCGTTCAAGTTTGCGTCGACCAGCCCGATCCGGGCACAAGGCAAGCCTGGGGCTTTACGCCGGGCGGGCCGATCGGTAGCAGTTCTGCCAGCAATTTCGTTAATACCGGTCACACCTTTCTGATTCTAACAGAAAACGACCGGGGCAATATTATATCCCGGAATGTAGGCTTCTACCCTTCGAGCTTGGTCATTCCAACAACAAGCGGTTCGTATAGTCAGGGGGTGCTCAATAACGACCAATCGCACTCATATAATATTAGTCTCACTTTCAATGTTACAAGCACTCAATTCTTCAACATATTGAATTATGTAGCACTGGGCAATAATCCTGGTTATTATTATAATCTCAATACCAACAACTGCACTACCTTTGTCATTAATGCCCTCTCGACTGGTGGTATTTTCCTTCCGTCAACGCGCGGAACCTGGCCAGGAGGCTCTGGCAACGACCCCGGTGACCTTGGAGAAGACATCCGTAACATGCCCTTGTTCTCCAACATGAGCCGCAACACCGTGGATAACGATCATCCAAACATTGGCAGCTGTAATTAAACCTATCGTTATGAAATTCCTCTCTTTGATGTTCTTATTAATATGTGTGGCAGCCTACAACCGGCCGCATCCCGCTGTTCCTTGGCACTCTACAAAGAATTGGAGAATATACAAATTGCAAAATTTTAACCGGGTTTTCGGGATCCCAGCAGATAGCTTGCAATACCTAGAGAACAAGCCTCTCAATGACGACTCCATGCACATATTCCTTTCTGATGCTAAGGAACTTCCGTCCACCAATCCTGCGTGGATGGGTTGTTATCTAACGTCTTACGAAACTTCAGATGGCAAAATCCGAAAGGCCGTTATTAGCCATTATGGGGGCTTTTTCTATTGTCAGCCGGAGAATGCCTATTTCGAGGTAAGCTCCGACGTGCAGCAGGATTGGTTAAACTATCTTTCAAGCTCATACATGAGCATACATCAACACCTTATAAAATAAACGTTATTCGTCTATGAAACTGATACATATTTTTTGGTCCCTTTTACTTCTGGCAATTTTGATCTTCATTCCTGGCATTTTTTACCGCACAAACTCAAAGTTGGGTGGTGGAGAGGATTTGTTTGCGTTTTTTCTGCTCATCTGGACGGTCACCAGTGTTGTCAGTCCGGCTATTTTGGCCCTACGCAAGCTCAAAATAATAAAGAGTGGTATACCTTTCCCATTGACGTTACTGGCAATATTCAATCTTTATTTCGGGTCCTACGGAATATATTTGATCTTATCGGACCAGGTGTTCCGACCTGGCCCTTTCGCTTTGAAATTATTTGTTCTGAATCTCCTTTGGGCAGTATTACTTATCCTACTAGTCAGCGCCAGATCTTCGAGAAAGAGCCTCGAAAACGATGCATAGACAGCACGTATGAGATGATCCGGTCGAATGATATCTCCCTTTTCTATAGAAACGGAATGAACAATGTGTATGAGGTAAGCTTTGGTTAAGCTTATTGATGGTAGCGGGTTTCAGGTAGGTACGGGGTTCGGTTGTGAGCGGCCGGCCCCATTACCCGCTTGCGGATAATGGGAAAACAGCAGAATGGTCCTCCATCGACCATCCGTTTTTTGCATAGTATTATCCTGTTTAAGAATACGATCCCGCCTAACTTGAGTTCTGGCTTATTCCCTAATTTTATGAAACGCAATATTCTTGCAGATATCGTGTCTTATTTCTTTATTCTTTTATTCCTCTACACAGGATTCGTCAAACTCACTGAAATATCTACTTTCAGGCAACAACTATCCTCCTCTCCATTGATGGGCTCCATTGCCGGGGTCATCACCTGGGCCCTCCCGATCGGCGAGATCCTCCTGACGATAGCCCTGTTCACTACCCGATGGCGGCTACCAGCATTATATGTTACAGCCGGGTTGATGACCCTCTTCACCGGCTACGTCATCACTATTCTGCTAATAGATGATCAGCTCACCTGCAGCTGCGGTGGAATAATACAAGAACTGACACCCAAACAGCATGTTCTTTTCAACAGCGCCTGTGTGATCCTTAGCCTGGTCGGCATCATGGCTATACGGCGGCAGCAACCAACACGACTTTTCAAATGGCTGACCAATTCGTCTGCCATAGGTCTGCTGGCAGTCATAGGATGGTCGCTGTTCACCGCTTTCACGGCTCCAGTGTCAGAGAAGACAGGCCTGGAAGGGCGTGTAATCCCGTCTATTCCCCTTCTTCTTACCGACAGCACTACACGATTGAATACCGACGACATCCCAGCCGGGAAACCCTTCGTCGTTATAGGGTTTGACCCCTGGTGCAACCACTGCCAGGAACTTACGGTCGACATTATATACCATATCGAGGTTTTCAAAGACACCCGCATCTTTTACATCACTCCCGCCCAGTTCAAGAACATGAGAACCTTCTATAGATATTATCAACTATCCCACTACCCGAATATTGTCATGGGTTGGGACAGCGCCAATATCCTCTTCACTTATTTCAAGACTGACAATACACCCCTCATAGTCATTTTCGACGCCAAGAAAAGATTGAAAAGGGTGATAAGCCAGCAACCTACCGCCACAGAGTTGGCTCAAAGCATCGAAAATTGATCGTTAGACTACGAGAAAGACCTGTTAACGGTCGATTGAGGTAGAGTGCAATCCTATTACCGGGAATACGCGCAGATTCATCTATTATGCAATTAATCAGCACACTCGCCATCCTTCCCATCCTGCTAATAGCCCTGGGTTCAGTCTATTTCATAGGTCGAGCCATCGGCATCGAGGCAAAACCTCATAGCTTCTCCTCCATTGACGGGCTGAGAGGATTTCTGGCCCTGTTTCTGTTTATCCACCATGCGACTCTTTGGTACTATATGTCCCAGCGGCATCAATGGGGTCTAATCCCGCATCCGCTGTTTGATCATTTTGGCTCTACCAGCGTCGCTTTCTTTTTTTATGATCACCGCTTTCTTATTTTTTTCCAAATTGATCGAGGCAAGCTTAAGAAAGATGGATTGGCTAAAACTTTATGTTTCCAGGGTGCTGAGGATCATGCCGCTCTTCCTACTTGCAATGTTCTTCCTTTTCCTCCTGGTTGCCATTGAATCAGGATTTACGCTTAAGGAATCCTTGCCGAATTTGATTTGGCATACAGGACAATGGATCCTATTTATGGAGCCAGATGTTAATGTGCTCAAAGGAACGAAATACCTCATCGTAGGGGTTCAATGGAGTCTGGCATTTGAATGGCTATTCTATTGCTCCCTGGCTGTCATCGGTAGCCTTTTCTTCCGCATAAAGACTTCGATCACTACTATCCTTCTCACTAGTCTTGGCCTTGTTGTATTCGTACTGATCATTCATGAATATTATCCTATACTTGCCTGGGAAAAAATGAGTCCCTTCCTGGGGGGAATTGCCGCCGCCTTCCCGACTAGAAACCAGCGGGTCGGGAATTTTGTTGCAAATCCCTGGTTGACGCCTGCGCTCGCAGCCCTGCTGTACCTCTCCTTACTTAATTATTCTACCGTTTTTAGCCCTGTGCCATACCTGTGCATTTGCCTGATATTTATTGCCATCGCCTGCGGGAATGATTTCTTTGGAATCCTGACGCTAAAAGCATCCAGACTTCTGGGTCAGATATCGTACAGCATCTATTTGTTACGTGGGCTCCTGCTTTATACCACTTTCCAATTTATAATTCATGGAGCAACAGCAGAAAAGCTCTCTCCTTTAAGCTATTGGTGTGTCATCTCCGGCTGCTGCGCAGTGTTGATCCTGATCACTTGTCAGACCTATTATTTTATAGAAAGACCCTTGCTCAATCGCACCGATATCGTCACCAAACAAGTAAGAGACTTCATTGCTAAACGTATGCAACCGTCAGCCCTGGCAACAAAGGAAGCGGCAGTTATTGCAAACTCGGTTTTGCATCACACTGCTGAGCAAGAAGCAGCAAAATAGGGTAACCCCCTGCTTAGTTGTAAATTTTTCTTGAATTTAAATGCATTATTCATGCAGTCTTGTTCGACAACCAATCAACGTCGATTAATTTTCAAATAATTATTGAGGTATTTTTCGCCCTTAACTGAAATATGACTTCACTCTCGTCCTTTAGTAAACTCTTTTCTGCTTTTAGTAGCCAACGATTATTTGTAACATGTCCTAAACGGGTCGTAAATTAGTCTTCCGACACCATCGCAAGGCCCGATTAGTAGCGCAACAACCATTACACATTAAACCTTATCGATTATGCAGCGCCAAAAAAAGATCGCGGGCTACGAGCATCCTATTGCCCGCACCAAACTCTACGACGTCCCCGCCATTGAAAAAGCCCGGGATCTTATTTTGAAGGACCCTGTCTCTCACATCCACATTCCGATGCTCGCCGACAAGGTCGGTATCAATGAATTCAAGCTGAAGGTGGGGTTCCGTGAGTTGTTCCAGACCAGCCCATACCAATACCGCCTCCACCTCTGTCTCGAGCGTGCCAAGGTTCTCCTTGAAGAGACAGACGACACCATCGACCAGATCGCCTCTCGTGTCGGTTTCGACACCTACAATGGCTTTAGCACGGCCTTCAAAAAAGCCTATGGCTATGCGCCAACCGAATACCGTAATCGGCAGACCGCCTAAATTTTTCGTCATGAGCGAGTCTACTACTCCCCCGCCTGTTTCCTCACCCGGCCTTTTGAATGAATGGCTTTACGACATCATTGAACCTTGGCTCAAAGGCCGGGTGCTGGAAGTGGGGAGTACTCCGCATTCTATTTCCGCCATCTTTGCACAAAAAGGCCAACCCATCCATTTGAGTAGCTCCGACAAGTATACCCGCGACCAACTACGAACGAAGTACCAAGGGATAGAACCCATAAGGGATGTTAAAGCTCTTGATTTCCACAGAGCTGACTTTGAGCAGGCTTACCCAGTAGAGGTGGCAAGATTTTTTGATACCGTACTTGTCTTAAATCAATCTTGCAATTCAATCATAGTTCGTAATGCCAGACACCTATTGCGGGATAGAGGTCGGCTGGTCGCACTGGCGCCGGTGTATACTACGATCTATAGCGGGTTAGAGATAGATTTAGAAGACTTAAAAAAGTACAACCACCAGTCGATCAAGCGCCTAATGACGGATGAAATGGAGATACTTGCGACCCACTATTTTAACCAATCCAGCCCCTCCTTCATCGTGATCGCCCGGAAATTGGAACCTCAAAAAAACTTACATGCCTCCACCTCCAGGTAATATATTTGACCCCATGGTCGTCGGATTCGGCATTAGCGATGGTTAGGCCGCCAAGTAACTATGCGCGAACGTGGTGTCCATAGCACCGAGTTGGTAGGGTCAAAATACCAGATACCCACTCAGCGAGGCAAGTCCCTGGCATATGAACTTCAATATGTAGGTCGAAGTCTTTCCGCGAGAGACTAACTTTGTATACTTAAGCATCAATGAAAAAGATCCCTGGGGCATCCCCCAACTGGTCACCGTTATCGACTATAATGACAACGACGACGCCTGGTCGAGGACTTCGTCGTGCAAGCCGCGAAGATGAGAGATGTTGCCGGTGTCAAGAATATTGAAACATATGACAACCACATGCTTCCCGGTCTCGATGTCCACGAGATGGACGGCATGAGTATGGGCAGTGATCCCAAAACTTCCCTCCTCAATGTCTGAAACGAGGGTCACGCCTGCCCAAACGTCTTCGTTGCCGATGCTGCCTGCATGACCTCTATAGGAGCACAAAATCCTTCCCTCACCTACATTGCACTGACCACCATGGCGCTGGATCATGCCGTCAAAGAGTTGAAGAAAGAGAATATTTAGAAGGGCGACCATTACTTTTTAAATTTCTTGTCGAAATGGTAGGTAGCCGACACCATCCAATAATGACCCAAAATATTGGTCGAGGACTCGATGTTGATATTGGCGGTATTAGTGCGGGTAATACCTGCATTTTTGTTGAGGATGTTGTTAAACAAGAATCTAGCGGTTAGTTTGTTGTGGAGAAAATTCCGGCCGAAGTAGGCATTCCAAAACAGGACCGAGGTATTCGCGTGGAAGGAAGCGGTCTTTTGGTGCCAGGTATAAGTTGCATTGGTGTTAAGCTCATAATTTTTAATAAGAAATAAGGTTATCGCGCCCGAATGATCCTGCATCCAATAGCGGACTGGGGCAGCCGGATTGATGCTGCTGGACTGCTCAAAATAGGTTAAATTGGTCTTTACAAGAAGTGAAAATTTATCAGGTACATATTTGTTCAGGCTCAAACCAGTGCCGGCGGTGAAAGCATCGTTGTGACTAAGGTCGGCGTTGACATAGTTAAGCGTGTGACCATAGGTGCCCGCGAAGTCCAGGCCAGCGTCAATTCCTAGCAGGCGTCTGTTCAAAGAAAAATTAAGCACCGCCGAATGCGCGCCATTGACGTTAATCGGCTGGCTGATCTGGCGGCCAAGAGTGTCGGTAGTGGTTTTTGTACTAATGCCGTTGTCAATCAGCCTAAGATTCAACTTCAGATTCAGTAACCAGGTTTTAAGTCGACTGAATTCAAGGCTGAAGTCATGTTCAAGGCCCGGCTTTAGTGCTGGATTACCTATCGTAAGATGCAGCGGATCGCTATTGTTTATTATAGGTTGTAATTGGCCAGGAGACACTCGTTGAGGCGATCCGTCGTACTCGAAACTGAGCCTGCTGAATGAGTTTATCGCATATGAGAATCCTACCCTTGGTGCGAAATCAATAGAATTTAAATGAGAAATCGAGTCAACTAACAGGTTTCCCTGGTAATATTTGTACCATATCCAATCAAATCCAACAATATAGTTGAGTGCTTGGGTTTTCCCTTGCAGTTCGAATGTTGCCCGTTGGTTGATGGATTGAGTCTTTATATGGCTGCTCAAACTGTCTATTTGTTGCAGGTACTTTCCGTCCCCACGATTAAAGGTGCTAGTCATAGGAGCATCGGTGATAATTCGAAGATTATATTCCATCCCGAAAAAGGCATCCTTCCACAATGGTTCTGTATATGCAATATGGCCGGTGTAAGTCAGGGAATGACTGGTGATCACCTTTCGCTGGTCCACCGTGTCAATGCTTTCGATAGTGCCAGATTGGTAATAACTATTTAATGAATACAAATATCCATGGGTGGAATTGTCCATCTTTGTAATGCCTGAACTAACGGAAAAAGTACGTCCAATCTGATGACCGATCCGGATCCGCCAGGAAATTTCTCCGGCAATTCTCTGATAACTCACCTTATCCTGGATCGTCCGCCGGCTTTCATTCAAAAGGGTGTCGTTGAAATTGCCAATATCGGTAGCCTCAAATTGATTTTGTGCCTGCGAATTGTTGCCACTCAATACAAGTTTAACTGCTGAATTGGGGCTTGACGCCCAATCGTATACCCCATATGCCAATTGCTGACCCTGCTGGTTGATAGAGTTGCTCTGCTGATACTGCCCATAGAGCCTATTGGCTTCGGTTTGCCAGCTCTCTGTGGTTGTCACCGGTCGGGTAAAATAATGATTGTACTGACAATTAACCATCACGTGGTTTCCCGAGCCGTTCCATGTATTGGCATAATGCAATCCGGCAGCGTCAAAACTAGGAATTCCGGTCCCCGCAGAAGTGCCCAGGGGATCCATATTGCTCAAAAAGATAACTTGTGAAGGTGAGCCACCGGCATTACTGCTAAATCCTACTATCCCGGTATTGGATGCCTGCCCAAGAATCGTTATTTGCTCCCTGTTTCGGAATGCCGCCAGGGCGCCATTCGAATTATAATATCCATCCTTATTACCACCTGCCTCCACTTTACCAAAATATCCGTCTTTGGCGCTTCCCTTAAGCACTAAGTTAATGGTTTTGGTGCGCGTTCCATCATCAATACCCGTAAAGATCGTGTGATCGCTCCTTCTGTCTAACACCTGTACCTTTGCAATTTTGTCAGCACCGAAGTTCCTGGTGACGATGGTCGGGTCAGATCCGAAGATATCTTCCCCATCCACCAATAAACGCTGAATCTTTTCTCCGTTGTAAGTGATATTCCCATACGAATCAATCTGCATTCCTGGAAAACGGCCAAGTAATTCTTCAACCAATGCATTCGGATGCAAACGAGTATTCTCCGTATTGTATTCAATCGTATCCCTCTTTATTCTCGGCCTCAGTGTTGCCGTGACAATTGCAGTTTTTAACGTATCAATTTTTATCCGCAGAGTATCAGGTGATCGTACCAGCACAGGACGATTCTGGGCATAGAGACACAAGGACGCTATGCCGAGAAGTAGCAGCAGGATAAAAGGTTTAATAGCTAGCAAGGAATCAAATTGTAAAGGAGGGCAATATATTCAATTTCCCTGCTGAGCAAAAGCAGAGACTCTATTTCTTAATCATTGTATTCTGTTTTGAAGATAGATTTATCCTTTTTTGAAATATTATCTGAACTAATTTCAATGTGTTCAACCCCAAAAAATGTAAAAGACAAATCTCAAATAATCATGAAAAAAGTGATAATTCCACTATTGCTTACTGTTTTATCCGGATGTCATGACCCTAACAAAACAATTACTGGACTTGAAGGAAAGCCAATGCCCCATTTCAGTATTCAATTGTCTGATGGTATCACCAAATTAAACACAGATTCTATTCCGATGGGAGAACCTATTGTCCTGTTCTATTTTGGCCCTTATTGTCCCTATTCTAGGAGCCAAATGCAAGAAATGATCGATAATATGAGCTCTCTACAAAATATCCGCTTTTACCTTTTCACTCGGGCTTCATTTCAAGATATGCAAGTATTCTATAATTATTTTCATCTTCAAAAATATCCGAACATCCTGGTTGGTGTCGAGTCTTCAAATGTATTTAACAATTATTACAATGTTCCGGGAGCGCCTTATACCGCGATATATAATACAAAAAAATGTTTGAAGCAATCCTTGTTCGGGCAATCTGACGTAAACGTCATAAGAGATATTGCATTGAAATAATGATATTTATCCATTGCACCCACTTTGTTCGGGCATAAAATATTGTTAACGATCAATGGTTAAACTTTGGCTTCCACTCGTTGATCTAATTATGGCAATAAAAATTAAGCACCTTAAAGCTTTTTTGATAATTTATTGTATTTCAACATCTATTGGTGCCCAAAAGCCTGCGATCGACACCTCGGTATTTAGAGTTCTCTGGGATAACAAATGGCCAAATTTAATTACTGGATCCGCGATCTCTCCCAACGGAAAGTACGTCTTTTACGGTGTGCAAAATCTACCCGCTCCTGGGCGGTTTACCTGGCTTTTAAGTGCGACCGGGAACCAAAAATATGTGCACGCATTTGTCGATTGTGATGGCGGCATGTTTACGTCCGATGGGGAAATGCTTATATTCAAAATAAAAGATAGCTTATTTATTTTAAGATTGGGAACAGCTCAATCGCAATGCTTTACTGAGATCGATAATTATAAAGTAACTAATACTCAAGACGAAAGTTGGCTATTTTGCCATAAAATAACCTCCCAAAAAGAACTCACTATATTAAATCTTAAAAATAATAAAAAGCAAAAGTGTGTTGGAGTCGATCACTATTGGCCAGCACCTAAGCAAAAGGGAATATTGATTGCAACATCAGATAGCGAAGGCCAACATGAATTACAGTGGACGTCTTTGCTGTCCGGGAGATCTTTGAAAATTTGCAAGGGAATGGAAGTAAAGGATATTGCAATGAATGAAAAGCAAACCAAGTTCGCTTTTTTTGTTCAGGGGAAGTCAGAAGGGGACAGTAAGATCTTAATTTATAAAGCAGGCGATTCAACTTCAACCGATTTGGTGAACGATACCAATTTTACAACACAAGGTTTCCACCTAATTGAAAGCGATATCAGATTTTCAGGAGATGGAAATATCCTGTTCTTTGCCTTAAAGAAAAGCCTTGCTGCAAATACAATTGGCTCATCAGGCATCAAACCAAATGTACGCATCTGGAATTACAAGGACGAAGAACTTCAATCAATACAAACAAGTCCGTATTATTCTCATGAGGATAAAAAGATTCGGGCCGACATTGACATTCTGTCTGGCAAATTGAATATTCTGGAAAACGATAAAATAGATCTAATAAGGCAAATATATCCTGAACCAAACAATAATTATGTCCTGGCGATGGACAGAGGATCGCCAAATGGCTATTTCAATAAGAGTGATCGCCCATGCCTCTATTTGATTGACACTAAAGAAGGCAAGAGGATTAGATTGGCCGGGCCCGCATTTTTTGGACAAATGGAGCAAGTACTTTCACCGGATGAAAAACATGCTATTTGGTTCAATAATGATAGCCTGAGCTACTGTTCTTATGATATAAAAAGTGGGGTCACACACAATCTCTCAACAAAAATACCTGTTAGCCTATATGATGATGAAGCGGAAAAGTTAGGAAAAGCCATACCCTGGAGAATTGCCGGTTGGTCAAAAACAGAAGGCTCACTCCTTATCTACGACCGCTATGACATATGGCAGGTTGACCCCGATGGAGTCAAATCACCGATAAATCTTACGAATGGATTTGGCAGGAAACATCATATTGTCTTTAATTTGGTTAACTTTCAGGAGCTTGATGACCCGCCAATTTTTGAAATTGGTGGGAACCTTTTACTATCAGGCTTCGATGACGTCACCAAGGAAAATGGCTTTTGGAATTTAGATATTACAAACCATGGGGACCCAATATCCTGTAATATGGAACCATACACTTATTTTGTCCCACGTACGGGAAGAACAGGGTCTGTGGCATTTGCAAGAGGTGCCACACCTATAAAAGCACGGAACGCGATGACTTTTCTTGTAAAAAGGGAGGATGCATCTAATACTCCCAATTTATTTACAACAACAGATTTTAAGACATTTAATCGTTTGAGCAACATAAGTCCCGAGAAAAATTATAACTGGATGACTACCCAGCTCATAAAGTGGAAAATGACGGATGGCAGAATATCTCAAGGTATCCTATTTAAACCTGAAAATTTTGATTCCACCAGGAAATATCCATTGATCTTTTCGGTTTATGAAAAACAAGCTGATGCTTTGCACAAATTTCTTGAGCCTAATTGGTCGATTGCAACCATTAATATCCCTTATTATGTAAGTAATGGGTATTTGGTATTTACTCCCGATATTCTATACACTGAGCCTGGGCACAATGGAGAAGACCTATTGAATTCCATCACCTCCGCGGCAAATTACTTAGCGACTCTTCCATGGGTGGATATAAATAAAATGGGATTGCAAGGGCACAGTTTTGGCGGGTGGGCAACCAATTATATAGTAACTCATTCTAAAGTGTTTGCTGCAGCGTGCTCAGCTTCTGGACCAAGTGATCTGTTAAGCGTCTATGATCAAATCGCTTTTCCATGGGGAAACAGCAGCCAGGCATATTATGAATTTAACGGTCAGGGGGGGCCTTATGGCATCGGGGTTACACCTTGGAGTGCCCCCGACTTGTATATACAAAATTCTGCGGTCCTACATGTCAATGATGTTACCACTCCATTACTTATCATGCATGGGGATTTTGACGCTGCAGTACCATTTGCGCAGGCAATTGAGCTCTTCCTGGCCTTAAGAAGGATAGGGAAGCCAACATGGCTGCTTGAATATGAAATGGCTGGGCATGGTCTAGATTCATTAGATGATGCCAAAGATTACACAATAAGAATGAAGCAGTTCTTTGATCATTATTTGAAAGGTACCCCCCCGCCAAGGTGGATGACAAGGGGTGTGCCGGCTAACATGAAGGGCGTTGAGACTGGCTATGAACTTGAGCCAAACGAGAGCTGTAACGAAAATTGCCCAGTATGCAAAAAAGGGGCTTATGCTAATAAAAAATAGCAGAATAATAAAAAAAACGAACATTGTCCTGGGGGCTATAACCTTTGCCTTGGCCATTGCCGGCGCGTTTGTTTCAAAAGCAAGTAACAAATACATTGTCAACGCATGTTGGTCGAAGAATGGAGGTTGCAGCAATATAGGTAACGTAGCTTGCGATACCAATGCACCTGGCGCAGTTTGCAAAAGTGGCACCCATACCTGCTATTCCAGTTCCAGTTGCGTTAATAAAATGTATACAGGTATACAGGTGCACTCTAATAAATCACGTTTAAGATAAAAGGCTAATCAAAATCGATCAGCCTTTTTCACTTGCATATCAGGGTATTTCTCGTATGGCTCGATTGTCATGCTCTTTCGACCTAACATTCTATCCGATTTCGTCACATCTTTATCCCTTCTAAGAATAAGAACAAATGTAACTTCATATATTCAGCGTTACATCAAATTAGTTTCCATATCTCTGCTATTATAAATTATTTTTGGCCATTTCAACGAACCTTCAACCGCTGCAATCATTCTGGACCAAGTTGCCGATGAGCATTGACCCATGTCAGAGAAAAGGAGATCACCAAGGGCAGGTGTAATTATATAAATATTGTATAAATAAATGAAAAACGCGAATACTATCCTGGGGGCTACAGCCTTTGTCCTGGCTATTGCCGGTGCGCTTGCTTCAAAGGCCTATAACAAATATAATATCAACTTCTGTTGGTCGCTAAGTGATCGTGGAACCTGTACTACTAACCTAGGTAATGTAGCTTGCTCTGTCACAGCACCAGGTTATACTTGCCGTTCGGGCGTCCATACTTGCTGGTCGAGGGCCGCCACTGGCCATTGCTTTCTGATACTGCATACGAATACACAATGACTAAGTTTAATATAAGATGCTAGTCATGCTTTCTCGGGCATCCAATTTCACCACACCTTTATCCCTTTTGAGAACAAGAACAACAGTAACTTAGTTCACATATTCAACGCTACATTACGCGACGATCAAGAAACCTTATTTTATGCATGAGTCCTCCATACTTGCTACCGAGGCTGTTGAAGCCGTCCGCAGAACTCCCCGGCACATACGAAGTACACCAATCCATATTAGTATCCGAAAGATTTCCATTATCATCCCCTGTTACAACGAAGCTTCGACCATTGCAATCATCCTAGACAAAGTTGCCGATGTAATGTTGACCCACTCTATAGAAAAGGAGATCATCGTTGTCAACGATTGTTCTAAAGATGATACCGATCTCATGATCCGTGAATATATTGATGACAATCCCAACACACCAATCAAGTACTTCTCTCATCCTCACAACCAAGGAAAAGGGGCTGCTATACAGACTGGTCTGCAAGCCGCAACTGGCGACTACCTGATCATCCAGGATGCTGACCTAGAGTATGATCCCAAGGAATATAATCTGTTGTTGGAGCCCATTCTCAGCGGTCATGCCGATATTGTTTATGGCTCCCGCTTCATGGGCGGACAGCCTCACAGGATCCTCTTTTTTTGGCATACACTGGGCAATAAGTTGCTTACATTTATTAGCAATCTCTTTACCAATATGAACCTTACGGATGCACACACCTGCTACAAGGTGATTCGCACCTCCACAATAAAAGGCATCCCCCTGGTCGAAAAACGTTTTGCTTTTGATGCTGAACTCAATGCCAAGATCGCCCGAATACCTAAGCTCCGCATTTATGAGGTCGGCATTTCTTATTACGGTAGAACTTTTGCCGAAGGCAAGAAGATCAGGTTACGGGATGCCGTACGAAGTATTTATAGCCTAGTAAAATACTCAGTATTCTGCCGGATGCGTGCACCCAAATAACATATATCACTATAGCCAAGTTATCGCCATTCTTATGAATAGCACAACCGATATCGTCACAACAAGCCAGGATTCCTATTGGTCTTTTATTTGGAAGGAAAGCGCCAATCGAAAATCCCTTCTCCTAGGGATAGGGCTCTGCATCATACAGTTTGTCATTTTTAAGTTGCTATATCCATTCCCTGATTTTTTTGGGGACTCCTATAGCTATATATTCGCGGCATCCGCTCATTTGGATATAAGCATATGGCCGATCGGGTACTCCAAATTCCTTGATTGGTTTCATGCCATTACTCATTCCGACACAGCGCTTGTAGCATTCCAATATTTCTTCTTGCAGGCGGCGGCATTGCACTTTTATTTTACCATTATCTACTTTTTCAAGGTGAAAAGGGTCACACAAACTATCCTGTTCCTTTTCTTATTCATCAATCCCCTCTCCCTTTACCTTTGTAACACAGTGAATAGCGATGCCTTGTTTGCAGCTTTGACCTTGCTTTGGCTCATCCAAATGATCTGGATCGTCCAACGTCCCCGTCTTTACCAGGTACTTATCCAGGCAATCCTGCTTTTCCTGTGCTTCACAGTTCGGAATAATGCATATTATTACCCAGCAGTAACTGTCATTGCCTATTTGCTCACCAAGCAAAGTTGGAAGGTAAAACTTGGTGGAATCTTAATGCCATTTTTTTTTCTTGTTCCCTTTATTATCTATACGGAACAAGCTGCCTTCAAAATCACGGGTATTAGGCAATATTCGCTATTCACGGGCTGGCAACTCGCCAACAATGCGCTTTACATTTATGATCGAATTGAACAAGACAGCCTGGCGCTTCCCACACCTGCGGCGAAAGAGGTTAATCGTCTAACACTTTCTTTTTTGAAACATGTTAATGAAGAGGAATATAGAAGTCTCCTGGAAACATATGTAGGAAATTTCTTTATCCGAGAGCCAAATGCTCCGCTCAAAAGATACTTTGGCAGTCATTATCAACATTTACACAGTGAAATGGCCCTAACAGCAGCCTGGGGGAAGGCATCCGCAGATTTCGAACCGTTTGGCAAAGCCGTTATCCTTCAACATCCCATGGCCTACACATGGTACTTCATACGTCCAAACATCTTACATTATTTCCTGCCTCCATTGTCCCACATCGAAAGATATAATTATGGCACAAATGAGATAGATCCGATCGCAAGGGACTGGTTTGGGTACCCCAACTCCACTGTACATTGTATCTCGCATTCTCTTCAGGGTTTCTTAATTATTTATGAAGCATTCTTTTTGTTATTCAATCTATACTTTTTGTGGCAATTGGCCAAATACCTAATTAACTACAAAAGGGTGCACCTTACTAGCGAAAATGACCGGGTCATGTGGGCAGTAGCAGCCTTCCTGCTTCTCAATTTCTTATTTAGTATAGTGACGACGGTCAATATATTGCGGTATCAAGTGGTTCCCATGGCAATCTTGCTTTCATTCGGGGCCTTGCTCAATGATCATCTGAGTGAATTAGTCCCGGGCAAAAAGCCGCATTTAATAAGCAAATCTCCTATCATCGCCGATCAAAAAACAAACTTACTCCAAAAAGATATCTAATCATTATGAAAAAAGATCTTGTTTTCCAAATCATCATTTGTCTGTTAATTCTATTATTTGTGTATACTGCAGTCAGCAAACTTGCTGATTATAATAATTTCCTCTTTGTTCTCCGTCAAACAGATGAACTCAGGCCCTTTGCCGCCATTCTGTCTATAGCACTTCCCCTCGTGGAAATTGTAGTGGCTGTTCTTTTAATTATCCCTTCCACGCGGCACAAAGGGTTATACACCTCCCTGATTCTGATGTCAGTTTTCACCATATATGTTGCCTATGTAAATTTTCTTGCGTCTCATCGTCCATGTGCATGCGGGGGTGTGCTCAAAGGTCTTAAGTGGAGGCAACACCTGATATTTAATATCATCTTCACATTAATTGCCTTAGCTGGAATTTGGCTGAATAAAACACTTCATCAGCAAGATAATGTTCCCTTACAAGCGAATCTGGAAGTTTCCGGAAAATAAATTCTAAAAGCGCTATATGCAAACAACATTTGCCGAAATCGATGTAGACCAATCTTCCGCGATCCATCTGGTGGGTGAAGCCTCATTTGAATGTGATGAAATGTTAAACCGTAACGGTTTATCTTATAAAGATAAAGGCCTCTATTTTCAAGTTGGCGAAATTACAGGCACGCAAGGTTGGGTTTTACACGTCTCTGTTATAAGATTGCAGTTTACATCATTGATAAATAATATCTTACCATTGTTGATCTCTATGAAGATCCCATTTCAAATTCCGCGAACAAAGGATACAGTAAGATCATTATTGGATGGCACCCTTGGTCACTTTCAAGTTGGCAAAATACTATGCATATATATTGAATCAGAACCAACAACACTTACTATAGCAAAAAAACTCGTCGAACTCACTCGCAACTTCCGGGGCCCAGCGGTTCCCACCGATAGTTTCCTAGGTGGCACCGTCTATACGCGGTATGAAGGCTTCAATCCTATCACAAAAATAGGGCACAACGGTCATGAACAGCAATATATTTACGATAGTACCGGAAATTTAATCCTGGATAGGATGACAATTCCTTTTTCCATGCCTCCGGGGGTCATATGGCCTTTTGCCGAAATCGCAGAGGTGAAGTTACCAGTTAGAAAGAAACTTTGGAATCTAAAGTACAAGCCATTGACTGTACTCAAACCTGATCCCAAAGGAAGGGTTATCCAGGGAAACTATTTCAAAGGACCATTTCAAATAAAACTCTGCATAATAAAAGAAGGTCTAAAGAATATGTGGGCCGATGAATTTGGAAGAGACATTACGGACAGATTGATGTGGCAATATGAATTGTATAAGGATTTATCGGGGCAGTTTCCTATGCCAGAAATCTTTGATCTTTTCCAGGACCAGGATTGTACGTATCTGGCAATGGAATTTATTAAAGGAGACCCGTTAAATGACTATATATTGTCCATATTCCAAAATAATAGCTGGTTTGGCCTGGCCAAATCTCAGCAATTGCATTTAATTGATCTTTTACTGATGATCCTAAGTATCACAGACAAATTGCACCAAAAGGGATATATCCATCGCGATATCACGCCGGCGAATTTTATTATTAACAGGAGGTCCCAGCTCTTTTTGATCGATATGGAGTTGTGCTATTCCATTTACTGCAATAAACCAAATCCTCCATTTAAATTAGGAACACCGGGATATATTTCTCCAGAACAAATGGAAGCTCAAACCCCGAATACAAAGGAAGACATTTATGCTTTGGGAGCGTTTATGATCTTTATTTTCACTGGAATACAACCGATAAAATTTAATCCCTTTTCGGAACAATTTCCTGAACAATTAAAATACTTTCTGCGCAATCCAGTTTTAGCCGCACTTATTAAGAAATGCCTTGCCTCCAACCCTGAAGAAAGGCCCGCTCTATCAATGTTAGAGGAAACGATCACTAATTACCGGAAAGAATTGCAAATGCATCCTTCCATTACATCGTCGGAAAAGCTTACCACAAAAATAGACAAGGAAAAGATCAGGGAAATAATCATCAAAGCGATAAAATGCCTTAGCAATGGAAGCATATTGTCCGAGGATAATGTGTGGCTTTCGACTGTTAAAATAAATGACCTCATAGGGTATCAACCTGCGGAGCGTGCGCCTCAATCTGCATTTTTTAACGGACTAACGGGTATCGCCTATCTTATAGGTCGGGCTAAGCGATTCGGCTATGATACAAGCACTGTGACTGAAGAATACACGGCAAGTTGCAAATACCTGGAAGATAAATTCCTCAATTCCATCCAATTATCAACTCCTGGCTTATACGATGGGTCAGCAGGCATAGCATTAGCGCTCAAAGAAGGCATTGAATCCGGATTGCTCCCTGACAATAAATACTATACCTACTTAGAACACTGCTTTCAGCCGCCTGCGTCAAAATTAGCTTTAGCGACAGGAGTTTCCGGGCAAGGGCTATCCCTTTTGCATTGTGCTACCTATTTACGGCATGAATTCCACAAACCATTGTTGCAGGAATACCTAGCCATGGTAATCCAGGCGCAACAATCTGATGGATCATGGCCTAATTATAGAAGCGGCAAAAAAAAAGACAATGCAATTGGGTTTGCACATGGAACTGCAGGGATACTTTGCTTTCTAATAGCTTATGCAAATTATCATAAAGACCCGCAAGTCATAGAATGTATCTGTAAAGGATTAGCTTGGTTGCATAGGCAATCAAAGGTAAAAAGCGGCTCATATTATTGGGCCACAAGTACAAAAAGCAAGTCGGAAAATGCATTCTGCAGTGATATAGGCTTGCCAGGTGTCGCATTGACATTCATAAAAGCATATTCACTTTTAAATGAACCTTTATATAAAAAAATAGCTGAAAATGCCTTAGCATCGCTTCCCGATAGCCCAACACATCTAGATTATACGCAAGCAAATGGCTTATCGGGTTTGGGAGAGGTTTATCTGGAAGCAAGTCGGGTTTTGGGGGGTGATATCTGGCAATATAGACTTAATCAATTAGCAAATTTATTTATTCATACTTTTTGGGAACATGAAAACCGACAAGGCTACTGGTCGGTGAATATCTTTCCCGATTTTGAGCCAGAACTCATGACCGGAACATGCGGTATTATTCATTTCTTAATGAGATGTGACATGCCCGACAAGATCGGACATCTGTTGCTTGATATTTGAAAATATTGTGCACAAATAGTCCATCTTGTCTGCAGCCACGATGGGCGGCAGGGAATGCCGAAAACCTGAAAAAGAGTAGGCGTAATTGTATACTTAAAGTTTTTCTTACTTTTTGATTCAAAAAGTGAACAAAGCAATGAAAAAATCAAATATCATTTTGGGCGGTACAGCCTTTGTACTGGCTATCGCCGGCGCATTTGCTTCAAAAGCAAGTAACAAATATAACTTAAACGCCTGTTGGTCGAAGCATACAACCTGCACAACTAACCTTGGCAACGTTGCCTGCTCTACCGGTGCGACTGGCGTAACTTGCAAAAGCAGCACCCATACGTGTTATTCCACCAACACTTGCACTAATAAATTGCATACAAATACGCAATAACCCATTCTAAAATAAAAGGCTAGTCAAGAGCGACTAGCCTTTTATTTTATTTGTAATAGTCCATCTTGTCTGCAACCACGATGGGCGGCAGGGAATCTCGAAAACCTGAAAAAGGGGTATGCGTACTTGTATATTTCATGTTTTTCTTACTTTTTGATTCAAAAAAGTAAAATTCTCCGAAGTTAAATCTTGTTAATAGTGCGCATCTTTAATGACCAAGACCTTCATTTCCTTTTTTCCAGGAATTAAATCTAAGCCGTTCTTATTTAATGCCTCTTTAACACTATTAAAATCATTCTTGAACCAATCAACGGTAATATCAATATTGTCTGCAATATTGGTTTCATCCAATAGGGGCTCATGAAGAATACTTCCAATCCCCGAATAATCATTAACTTCCTTAATAAAATCCCAAATAGAAGTATTCTTAAATACGATTTCCTGCCATGGTTTAGTTTCAGTTCTTTGACATGGTCCTCCTTTTGATCTTAGCTTTTCTCCGGTACCTTCGAATGCAATCACTCGCCAGTAAGGCATCATTCTCCTTTCAAACAAAACCTCATAACCAAAACAGCTCTTTAACTCATTCTGCATGATCTGCATCATTCGGTCTTTGGTCGCTCTGGATGAAGGAACGACCAGACTATAACAATATACATTTTTCCCGGTTGCATAATCAGCTACGAAGAAGCTACTGTCTTTGACTTCCAGAAGGGGGGTATACCATACCTTTCCATATAGTGAATCATTCATGTCCATACCATACGTCTTTCCTGTATAAGCGGCTTCATAAAGAAAACGAAGGCTTAGCCCTAAGCCTTCATATCTTGATTGTTGCTTATATGGTCCCTGGTCAATTATATCTTCAGGAGTGATCTCGTCATAAGCTCTGGAAGGATTACCTGGTACCCAGTGGGTGAGTAAAGACCTGAATAGAAAATTGGTATCCACGCCGCCGTTACCAGAGATCAGAAAAGGCACTGCTCCATTGTATCGAAATTTATCTTTTCCTTGCTTCCCATCCTTATAAGAAGTCCCATTAAACACAGGGTTTTCGCCAGCCAAAAGCTGATGAATCTTTTTTGAGTTTACTCCATTTGTTATTGCTCTAACCACTCCTGTCGGATCAATGATAACTACATGAGGAAGCAAATCTACATTGCAAATTGAAAACAACGCCGAATCAAAAACTGCAGGCATTTCTAGATGAAGGCGATCATGATAATTCCGATACAAGGGTAGATTCTCATTTTCAGCATCATCTGGCGCAATCATTAAAATCTGTAAACTATCCCTAAATTCCTTTTGAGTTGCATTGGCATCGGGAAAATGACCAATACAGGCCGAGCAGTGTTTATCCCAAAATTCAATAATTAACCACTTACCCCTGAAATCATTCAAAGACGCTTGTCTTTTTGAATAAAAAACGACATTTTTGAACACATAATTTGGACATATTTTTCCAACCAGGGGCTCACCTAACAGGGGGGGATTAACAGATTGCCCCATTGAATTACCACAGAATAACATCACAACTCCGAAAAACAGAAATTTTATTGTATTTACCATGATTTTTGCACCCACCATTAAAGCTTTCAATAATTAGGATTTTGCGCTAAGTTGGGATCCAACTGGACATCAGTTACCGGAATGGGGTATAACTGCTGATAGGCATTCCAAGTTCCTCCACCTTTCTGAGGTGTCACAACACTCATTACCGAATTTATCATACCGGTCCTTCTCAAATCCAGCCAGCGAAATCCCTCGGAAAATAGTTCAACTTGGCGTTCATGTTGGATGGCAAGGATAACAGAAGCCTGATCGATAGGCCCGGAATAGTTCGGCAGGCCCGCTCGCTTTCGAATAACATCCAGGTCCAACAAAGCGCCATTGATATTTCCTTGCTGCGCCCTTGCTTCCGCTCGTGTAAGGTATTGTTCTCCAAGTCGAAGGATCATTGAGTATTCCGTCAGGCTTTTAGCATTCGACCCGGCTTTATATTTATGTGGAAAATACCAGGTATTACCGCCATTAGTATAGGCTCCGATCCAATGCGAGCTTCGATTATCTCCGGGCTCAAATGCATTCAGCAAATTTTTGCTCATGGTTATGCCGGAACTCGAACTTGCAGGCGGCTTTGTCAATACGAAAGTTAAACCCTCAGCTGTATAATTGTAATTACTGTTTGGCGAAATTTGCCAAATTGCCTCGTTACTGTTAATTAGAAATACGTTATCCAATCCTGTAAGCGAGAATTGCATCGAATTATTGATAACAATAGTTGCCTGCATTTCGGCACTGTCATAATAGGCATTATTCGTGACGCCAGCAAACAAATAGGTCCTCGCCAGCAAAGCGGCCGCCGCCCACGTTGTAGGTCGTACCCTGTCATTCGTAACAGCAGTATCAGTGGCGTCCACATAATTTGCATTCAATTTTGATTCAGCAGCGCTCAGATCGGAGATAATCTGTTGGTAAACCTTTGAACTTGGCGTTTTCACCATGGTCGAATTGGCCTTGTAATCGGTCGAAGTGATCAAAGGCACATCCCCATAGAAGTTAAGCAGGTAAAAATACCAGTAGGCTCTCGTAAACTCAGCCTCTGCTGTCAACTGTTGCTTAACTACATTGCTTACTCCTGCCGAGGACGCCAAATTCGCGAGAATCGCATTTTCTTGGTAAATAAATTGATAGGCGAGCCCCCATACATGTATCTGATTCGCATCAGTGGAAGCGACTAACTTATTTCCATACAAATCGAGAGAAAAGACATCCGTACGCGCGATATTAAATTCATCTGAAGACAATCCGCAATATTCATCAAAAAGTGCAGGATCATTCTGCATTTGCGCGTAAATAGCTAGTTGTGCAGCAGTGGCCGAAGCGTCACTTGTAAATACATTCGTCGTGACCAGCTGAGTAGTAGGAGGCCCAACCGAAAGATATTTCTTACAGCTTGTTGCAATTGCCAGCACAAATAATATAATACAAGGATATTTTATTTTCAACTTTTGCATGAGCGCTCATTTTAATTTTTACAAAGTTAATTGAACACCACCCGTTATCATTCGTAAAGGGGGCAGAGTGAGGCCTTGGTTTGTTGGCGACTCTGGATCCTGGCCACGATATTTCGTAATGGTTAGTAAATTCTGTCCTTGAACATAAATCCTCGCATTTTGAAGATGCATTTTCCGCCTCCACTGCTCGGGAAGAGACCATGACAAGGATAGATTTTTTAATCGGATAAAGGAAGCATCGCCGATAGCATAGTCACTTGTCTGGATATTATACCATGCTGTAGCTGCTGCTCCACTGCCTCCTCCTTGCGTGAATTGTTCAATATTTGACACATCACCCGGCCTTTTCCAATTGTTCACCATAAACACCGGCACATTACTACTACCACCATTAAAAATTCCTGTTGGATTAGCATCAGCAAAATAATTAAATCCTGTTTGCCTCACATATTGAAAAAAGATCGTCAATTGAAATTCTTTATAAATAAAAGTGTTCCCAAATCCCCCATAATATTCCTGTGCTACTTGCTTCAGAAATTGCAAATCAAGTGAGTTAATCACTCCATCTTTGTTCACGTCCTGAAATGTAAATAGACCCGTCTGAGGATCTACGCCTGTGTAGTGATATTGATGTTGGATAAATAGTGACTTTCCAATTTCATATGCATTCTTGTATGTTGAATTGCTTGCAAGGCCAGGAAAAGATACCAATTTGTTGCGAGGTATAGTCAGATTGAAAGCAGTTGTCCAGGTAAAATTCTTTGTCTTAATATTAACAGTATTGATTTCAACTTCTGCGCCTGAATTCTGAACCAAGGCAGGCAAGTTCGATTGTATCGATGAAAAGCCATCAATACTGGGTAATGGTGCAAGCACCAATTGATTGTTGCTGCGATTGCGATAATAATCGCCCGAGAGTAAGACTCGATCCTTCAAAAAACCCAATTCAATTCCCGCTTCCAATTTATTGACCCTTTCCCAGCCAAAATATGGATTGGCGATACGTTGAGGATATAACCCGATCACGCCTTGGTAGGAAGATCTAGAATAAGGTGCATAAGTACTAAAGTATTGATAATCGTTTATCTGATCATTCCCGGTAACGCCATAACTTATCCTAAGCTTTCCAAAGCTCAAAACAGGAAGCAATTTTTCCGCAAAATTCTCTTTCGAAAATATCCATCCAACTCCAGCAGAACCAAAATTTCCAAATTGATTTTGGGGTCCAAATCGGGTGCTTCCATCCCGACGTGCGGTAATATTAATTAAATATTTATCCCGCCAATTGTAGCCGGCTCTGCCAAAAAGCGCATTATATCGATAATCGGAATTCGTTGCATTAATCGTGGCCACATTTGAAGCGGCTGCAATATCAGAAATCAACGCGTCACTGCTAAACCCATAGGCGTATTGACCAAGTGTATTCTGCACATTTTCCTGAAAAGTAGTTCCAATTAATATATCCAGTTTTCCCTGACCCAGTTTTTTCGAATAATCAATTTCTGGTTCAAGCACCCAAGTGCCAACACTTGTTGTCGCGAAAAAGTTAAATCTGTTATTCGGGTCAGGGGGACCATAAAAAGCAGCGGAAGGTATCAACTGCGTTTGATCCATTTGCATCCGTGTATAACCTAAACTACTTTTTATTTTAAGGCCTGGCAAAAGTTCGTAGCTCAAATTTAAATTTCCAAGCAGGTTATGAGTAACGGCCCCAGACGTCATAAGTATGGATGCCAGGGGATTATACCAGGTTCCCCCCTGCCAGTTGATGCTCCCATCGGCATTGTATAGGGCGGGTGCATCCGGCGCCATTGTAATATCGGTAGCAAAATCTGTTGATGGGAGCATACTATTATCGTTCATGTATTGTCCGGAAAACAATAGATGAAATTTTTGGTCAATAGAGGCATGGTTGATATTGATATGAACAGAAGCCTTTTGATCGGAAAAGTCCCCCGGATAAACGGTTGTCTGTTTTGTATAGTTACCACCAATCAAGAATTGTGTGTTCAGATTACCACCGGAGATATTCAAATTGGCACTGGTCAATTGAGCTGTACCGCCAATAAATACTTTTTGCCAATCTGTATAGCGGGTGGTGTCCCATATGCCATTGAGATCATAATCATTTGGGCCTGGTGTGATATCGGAAGAAGGGCTTGACAGGGAGTCATTATAAAAAGCCTGATGCCGCATTGCCAAGTATTGCTGGGTGTTCAATAATTGCATTTCCCTGGCTACTTTACCAGCGCCCGAATATACATTTACATCCACCCTAGTGGACCCGGCCTTACCTTTCTTCGTCGTAATTAAAACGACGCCATTTGCCCCCCGGGAACCATAAATAGCCGTCGCATCGGCATCTTTCAACACCTCTATGCTTTCAATATCCGCAGGATTAAGGTTGTTAAAGGGACTCATTCCAAATTGCGGATTTGGGCCATTACTCGGTGATCCCAAAGCCCCACCTCCAATACCATTGGATGTTAGGGATGTTGAAGAGAAGGGCACCCCATCTACAATATACAGGGGACTATTGAGGTTTAATGGCGTTTGACTTCTAGTGAAAATGAAATTCTGTCCTCTTAAAAGGACCGTGCCGTAGGAGCCAGGTATGCCTGATGTTTGAGCAATATACAACCCCGGCACTCTTCCTTCCAGAGCCATTAAGGGATCTGTAACCGGCTGTTTCTCTATATCCTCAGCTTTTACTGTAAATACGGATCCTGTATTTAACCTGTTGGTAGTATTGTAGTAACCTTTTACCACCGTCTCATCCAGCTTACTCATCGACTGCTTCAACTTTGCCGTCACCGTCCCGACATGATTCGTCACGGAGACCATCGTTTTATACCCCTCAAATCCCACATAGCTAATCTCCACCTCATACTCTCCATCCGGTACATTCTTCAACTCAAACTCCCCTTTCGCATCCGTCATCCCCGAGATCTTCAGCTTCTTGATGTACACCGTCGCTCCCGCCAGTGGCAACCCTTCCTCCGACCGCACTTCTCCTTTAACCCCCGGCGTGGCGCCCCCGCCTTCAGCGGTGCCTACACCCGCCGTCTTGGCTTGCTCCCGCTTCACAAAGATGGTGCGGTCCTGGATAGAGAAAGCCAGCCCTTGCCCCTTCAGCGAATACGCCAACACCTCTTCGATGGTTGCATCCTTCATATCCACCGTCACCGGCCTCGTGTGCTGCAACAGAGTCGCATCATAGAAGAAAACATAGCTTGTCTTCTTCTCGATCTCGCTGAATAATTTGTCCAGCGTTGTGTTTTTAACGGCAATGCTCAACCGCTGACCGGAACTTCCTGCACTCAATTGCAGGAGGCCGACGAAAAGAAATAGTGCAGTCAATTTAACAACACGAAGCAAGCCTTTAAAATCGTGTCGTTCGCGAGTCGCTAGCTTAGCGGCCTTCAGAGCCTCTAATGGATCGTAACCAGCGATTGCCCGCGCATGGGGCATCCCATTAGAATTAGGAGTCATAGTACTTGTTTAGATTTAAGTGAACAGTATAGTTTTGCGAGGCCACCTACCTGGCCGGTATTACCAAATTATTAATTCACTAATTGGGAAGGTTTAACGATTAATGTATGGTCTTGATAGGCAGAGGTTGGATTTAATAAGGACCAGTTTATACAATCGTTAGAGTTGAGATTTCATGCGTGGACTTACTCATACCACGGGTAAAGACTTTCGTTAACTATCTCGGGCTGCGAATCGCCCCTCATTTATCCACAAAAAGTGAATAAATCATCGAAGAATTCCCGGGTAAAGTATGCCATCGGGGCATATGAAAGTTATCCCTAATAGCTTCGCGACAAGCGGCGCAATGTTCTGCGTCTGCATCTCATGCAGCACGACTCCCTTCCGGATGCCCGCGCCGTAAGCGATGAACCCCGTCATCATCTCTGGCTCGTCATTCATGAATCCATGCGTGCCTCCATGTGCTCCGCGCAACACCTCTCCCTCGCCCGAATTGCCGATAGCGATGCCAACGGTCGGCGCCAGCGCGAGAAAAGCAGCGGAGTCCACACCCAGCCGGTCCAGCTCCGGCCGGTCGAGCACGCGAAAAAGCGACTTATATTTCTCTGGCAACCGGGCTAACAGATCCTTCACAGCCATCAAAGTCTTCGTGTCATGACGATCTTGAAGATACAAAAAGCAGCTTCCGCTGGCCGACTGAAATTTCGCCCGCCAGTTCGCCCCTTTCTGGAAAAGCCCGGCCTGCGCCAGGCAGACATTGGGGAATAACACACTGTGAATATTGGCGAACCCGTGGTCGCCCGCGATGATGATGGTGGTGCTGTCTTTGATGCCGGCCCGCTCCACCGCCTCGAGCACATCGCCCACAGCCCGGTCAGCCGCCGCTACCGCCGTCCGAACGAAATATCCTTCCCGCCCCTCTTCATGTTGGGCATGGTCGGTCTCGGTAATATGAAAGGCTGTAAAAGTCGGTTTATAACGACGGATCAAATAAGCAGCGATCCTCCCCGCATTCTCATCCGTCCGCAGCAGCCCATCGCTGTTGATCTCCTCGCTCGGCACCTTGCCCAGCGCATTCTGCTCCAGCTCGTCCCACAGTCCTGCGGGATGCACCCCGCTGCGGATCAGCGCAATATTATCCGTCGTATCGCTAAAACCCCAATAGTCGGGAAAATTATAATCAATGGAAGGAGAGCCCACCGTCACCGGCCAGTCGATGGCCGCCGTCACCTTGCCGGTGGCATGCACGGCATCGAAAAGCGTCGGCACCCGGATGATGTTGGCAAAAAAATTCCACGACATCCCCGTAGCCAGCGGGTTGAACGGCTGATTATAATATACCCCATGCCGCGCCGGCAGCGCACCGGTGATCATGGTAGTATGGTTGGGCAGCGTCACCGTCGGAAACACAGGCCGCATCCGTATGGCGTATGCCCCCTCCTGCATCAGGTGCTGCAGGTTGGGCGCCGGCCAGGCCGGGTCTTCATAGAATTCCGGGCGCATCCCATCGATGGTGATAAGGATAACATGCCGCGAAGGCTGAGCGCGAAGCAAAAGGGTAGGGAATAACAATGTGATAAATAACAGTCTGTACATGCCCAGTTTTACGGCAGGCGATTGAAAATAACCACGGAGACCATCTTTTTTAGAAAATTTCAACCTATTTGATTATATTAGCATAGACCTTCGGCTGTCCTCAACCACTTCACAACCAACATCCCCATTATCCGCTCGTCCCACGCTGTCGCCATCCCGCACCGGAGGGGATTGTAATGCGTGTACCCATGGACGAAAGCATGTTATTATTATATAAATACCCGTAGATTTTTATGAAGACTATAGTTTTTCCGCCGATAAATTGGTAGTTTTATATCGAATTTTTGCGCAAGCACGCAATTTTTCTTCCGTGGAATCCGAAATTCGGCTTATGTTGCACGGCGAAGGGCTCACGCCCCACCTGCATGAGGTAAATTCTCGTCGACATCCACGATTGCTCCAACCTGCTTTCTTATCCTTGAAGAAAGTTCCAAACCTTCTATCCTGTTTGATCAAGTAGCCGTTAACTTCAACGTTAAGTAAATCCGTATTGCGTAAAGGCATGCAGGCAATAAAACCAGAACGACCGCTCAGAGGCAACGAAGAGGCCATCATGATCGCATTTCGCGAAGGCAACAAAGAAGCCTTCCGCGTCATCTACGATTTCATGGTGCGCCCCCTCACGTACTTCGTAGAGAATATCATCCACTCCGAGCCGGATGCCGAAGACATCGTGGCCAATGCCTTCTACAAGCTCTTCAACCAGCGCGCCGCGATGAAGTCCTACGACCACGTAAAACGCTGGCTCTACGTCATCGTCCGCAACGAATCCATCGACTACCTCCGCATCAAAGCAAAACAGCGCGAGAACCAGTACGACCTTGCTTACCTCGACACCGGCATCGAAGAACATATCGAGACCGAACGCGTCCGCACCATCCTCCTGCAGGACATCCAGAAAGAGATAGAAAAGCTGCCGCCCCAGCGCCGCACCATCCTACGACTCTATTTCTTCGAACAAAAAAGCACTCCCGAAATAGCCGAGATCATGGGCATCAGCCCGCAAACCTGCCTTAACCATAAAACAAAGGCCCTCGACGCCCTCCGGCGCAGCGGCCTCCGCATCAAATGGCTCCTCGAAGGAGTCCCGACATTTGCCATAGCCGCCGCCTTCCTCCTATTGAAATAAAATTAATGAAATCTTAACCTGGTGAGTTGGTTAAAGCAACAACCAATCCGTGTACTTTCCTGGAGCCCTGAATTACCAAACCGCCGGATAGACCGAGCGCCTAAAAACAATGAATGTGCCTGCTATGGAGCAACCAATGGAAATCGATCCTATTGTCACGAAGTATTTGCGCGAAGAACCGCTGTCGCCCGAGGAGACTACTGCCCTTCACTCCTGGATCAATCAGGGCAAGGGCCGTAGCGAGATGCTGGAAGAGCTGAAAAATGAACCCCGTTCGACCAAAGCCAATCTGGTGCATATGGAAGAGATCCCGCACGCCCGCATCTGGGAAAAACTCGTCGCCCGCGTACAAGAGGACGGCTACTGGCGCGACGACGCGCCCGATGCCTCCGTGGCCATCCCTTTGCACGCCCATCAGAACCGCATTGCATCGTTTTGGCGTCGTTATGCCGTCGCTGCCTCCCTCCTCCTCGCCACCGCGGGCGCTTACTGGGCCTTCCACCGCAGCAACCCTGCACCGGCCTCGACAGCGCCCATCGCCCGGACGACCAACGCCACTGACGTGGCTCCCGGCGGCAACCGCGCCACCCTCACCCTCGCCGACGGCCGTACCATCAACCTCGACTCCAGTGCCAACGGCCTCATCGCCAGCCAGGGCAATACCAACGTCTCCAAATTGGCCGACGGCCAACTAGCCTATAATAAATCTTCTGCCGGCTCCACCACCGCGGCCATGGTCTATAACGTTCTCACCACGCCCCGCGCCGGCCAGTTCTCCCTGGCCCTGCCCGACGGATCGAAGGCCTGGCTCAACAACGCATCGTCCCTCCGCTATCCCGTCGCCTTCACCGGCGCAACGCGCGAGGTGGAGCTCACCGGCGAAGCCTATTTCGAAGTGGCAAAGGATGCAGCCCATCCTTTCCGCGTCCGCATCACCGGCGGCCCCACCGCCGCCCCTTCCACCATCGACGTCCTCGGTACCTCCTTCAACATAATGGCCTATAGCGACGAGAATGCCGTCCGCAGCACCCTCGTCGAAGGCAGCATCCGCTATTCCAGCGGTGACAAAAGCGCCCTGCTGAAACCAGAAGAACAGTCTGTCCTTGACACCCACGGCAACCTCCACACATTGAAGCACGTCGATGTCGCGGTGATCACTGCCTGGAAGAATGGCTATTTCAACTTCGACCACGCCAACCTCGAAACTACCATGCGGCAATTAGCCCGCTGGTACGATGTCACCGTCAGCTACCAGGGCAGCATCCCGCCCGACCAGGAATTCATGGGCCGCATAGAACGCAATATGCCCCTCTCGATCATCCTCAAGGCGCTCGAAACCGATCATGTACACTTTAAGCTGGAAGGAAAGCAACTTACCGTAATGCCCTGACAGGCTTATAGATTCCCCTTCTTCAACTCCTCCACCGCATGGTTAACCGCCCGTGCCGTCAGTGCCATATAGGTTAGCGATGGATTCTGTGTGCCCGTAGACGTCATACAAGCGCCATCCGTCACGAATACATTGTCACAACCATGCACCTGGTTCCAGGCATTCAGCAGGGAAGTCTTGGGGTCCTTACCCATCCGCATCCCGCCCATTTCATGGATGTCTAAGCCAGGGGTCATATGATTGTCGCCGGTACCGATATTCTTCGCCCCGGCAGCATCCATCATCTCCGAGGCCTGCTGCAGGAAGTCATCTACCAGGTTATCATCATTCTCATCATAGTCACACGAGGTGACGAGCTGGGGAATACCAAAGGGATCTTTTTCGTCGGAACTCAGGTAAACATAATTCGACTCCTTGGGAATGACCTCGCCTTGCATACTCATGGTAACATACCAGGGGCCCGCTACACTGAGATCATCTTTATATTGGGGACCTACGTCAACGGTACTATGAATACCCCTCTGCCGGCCGGTGAAGATGCGGGTAAGATACCCCCCGAGAAAGTTGGTGTCCTGTTTGGCCAGGTTGCGAAAATTAGGGATGATCACCATCGTCGGCCGGCGCCCGGAATAATACTTGTCGTCAAATCCTTCATAACTGCCCGAGACCCCGCCCCGGTAGTTGGTCCATGAGATATATTTGCCCAGCAGCCCATTGTCATTCCCAAATCCATTGGGGAACCTACCCGACGTCGAGTTCAGCATAATAAGCAGGGTATTGAGGGCGGAGGCATTTACAAAGATGATGCGGGAATAGTATTCAGAAGCCTGATGTGTATGCGCGTCGATGACCCGCACCCCGGTGGCGCGCCCTTCTTCCCCGTCATAGATAAGGGAATGCACGACGGTGTCGGTCAGCAACGTCAGGTTACCCGTCTTTTGCGCCCAGGGTATCGTGCTGGCATTGCTGCTGAAATACCCCCCGAAAGGACAGCCCCGGTTGCACCTGTTGCGGGCCTGGCATTGTCCCCTTCCCTGCTGGAGATGCACCGGCTGAGGCTGGGTAATATGGGCGCAACGGCCAATGATCACCGGGCGCTCGGGCCAGCGGGCCATGATGCGCCGCTGCATCTCCTTTTCCACGCAATTCATCTCCCACGGCGGCAGGAATTCCCCATCAGGTAACTGGGGCAATCCATCCTTGTTGGCGCTGACTCCGATGAATTTCTCGACATGTGAATACCACGGCGCGAGGTCGGCATATCTTATCGGCCAGTCCACCGCAAATCCATAGCGGGCAGGCGCGGTGAACTCGAAATCACTAAACCGCTGGGTCTGCCGGTTCCAGATCAGCGACTTCCCGCCCACCTGGTAACCGCGGATCCACCCAAAAGGCTTTTCCTGGATATAGGGATGCTCGGCGTCCTTGACAAAGAAATGCGCCGTCTCCTCGCCATAATAGCTGCAGGCGTTGGCAAGGGGATTTTGCTGCCGGTCTGCCAGCGGCATCTCACCCCGGTGTGGCGCATCCCAGGGTCCCCAATTAGCGGTGGGATAATCTTTCAGATGGACAACATTGCGGCCTCTTTCGATGAGCAGCGTTTTCAGGCCGGCTTCGCACAATTCCTTGGCGGCCCAGCCCCCGCTGATACCGCTTCCTACAACAATGGCGTCAAAAGTATGGGTTGGAGAAGGCATAGAGAATAGCGATAAAGGTTTAAATAAGGAAGATAACATTCCACCCCGCAACGCCAAAGCAGGGGCCTGTCAAATTCCGGTCTTCGCCTCTCCATTCGGTTCAAAAACCACCACTCGCGCGGGGCTATCCCCCAGGTATTGCTCGATCAAGGGCCTCACCTGCGCCCATTGCAATCCTCCATTTCCGCAGCCCAGCGGCGGCAACGCGATGCTGGCTATACGCCAGGCGCCTATCACCCGCACCAGGTCTTTCAGTCCTTCCTCGATATAACTATATTGCGACTTCCGCGAAAAGTGCGTCTTCGTCGGGAAATGCACGATCATCTTCTCCCCTTCCTGCGAACTGTCCCAGGTGACCATCATCTTGCCCGGCACACCTCCTCCTTCCTTCACCAATGCCTGCACATCGGCGGCCAATAGATCACCTATTGCATATTCGATCATGAAAAATAGAATTGTTTTTGCAGCCTTTTTGGGACTCCAAAAAGGCAAAATCGTCCTTATGCAGTCAGCCTGCATAAGCCCTGCTTACATTTATGGACACCCCGGGATAACCCGTATAAACCCTATATAAATCTACTTACCTCCAGACAGCACTATTTCCGCACCCTCCGTCAACAGGTATCTCGATTTATTAAACCTTAAGTTTTTGCCGCTTTTTGTTCATAAAAGCGGCACAAGCCATGAAACGCTTATCCATTTGCCTGCCGGCGCTTTCGCTGGCCGTAATGCTCTTTGTTTGCAGCTTCGCCATCGCCTCCACCCCTGTTAAGCCCGGTGGGCCCGCTAAACCAGCACCCGCCTTCCATCCGCCGCTGCTCCTGCCATCGTCGGTACATCCACCCCTCTCCCCCTCCACCACAAGGGCCGCCTCCCACTCCAACATGCTCTATTATTGGTACCTCGAGCCTGAGGATGTTTACAATGACGAGCTCTCTATCGGCGACGAATGCTTCGAATGGTGGGTCGCCCTCGGTGGCATGATCATCGACCAGAATCCCATGAACGGCACCCTCATCGTATGCGGCTATCTCAACGATAACTATCCACATTCGGCCTATCCTGCCGTCTATCTGTATGCACATTAGGTGCGTCTAATATCCCGGGTTCTGCTGCATCCCCGGGCTGGCAAGCAACTGCGTCGCAGGGATAGGATACAGCGTATCCTTCGCCTGCCAGCCCGGGTTTTTTTCTATGCTCAGCACCGCATCGGCCTGCCCGAGACGCTTGAGGTCAAGCCAGCGATGCCCCCATTCGGTAAACAGCTCGACGCGCCGTTCGTGCAGGATGGCAGCCAATACCCCCGCCTGCCCCGTCGCCGTCGTGGCAGCAAGACCCGACCGCGCCCGGACAATATTCAGATCGGCCATCGCGCCGGCGACATCCCCTTCCTGTGCCCGCGCCTCGGCACGGATGAGGTATTGCTCGGCCAGCCGCAACACCATCTCATATTCCGGCGGCACGCCGGAAGCAGCGATCTGCTTGTACTTATACGGATAAGCCCCATAAAGGCTGTTCTTCGTCCAATGCACCTTCCGCAGATCACCCGTTTCAAAACTGGCCGATAGTTGCTGCGTCAAAACAAAATTCGGCTTCCCTGCCAGCAGCCGGAGAAAGGCGCCCGCGTCCGCTGTAGCCATCCTGCCATGCACCGGCTGCAATTGCCAGATGGCCTCACGACTCCCCGCAAGAAAGACACTATCCGGGTTTGCCACCAGCTGGTAACGGCCATCAGCGATCACCTGGGTGGCCATACTTTCTGCCGCCGCCCACTGGCCTTCATATAGCCACACCCGCGCCAACAATGCCCGCGCGGCTACCTGGTTGGGCCGCGACCGCTCCCCATCACCAGGGTAGTCCGGCGGCAAGCGGGCTATCGCCTCCTCCAGATCGCTCACCACCTGCAGGTATACACTGTTCACCGCCATCCGCGGTAATTTTTGATTCACCGCATAATCCGTCCCCAACGCCAACGGTACATCCCCATACAGGTTCACCAGGTAGAAGTAGAGCACCGCCCGGTTGAAGGTCGCCTCACCCTGCAATGCAGCCTTCACCGGTGCAGAGACTCCCGTCGAAGTGCTCAACCCCGCCAGCACCGAATTCCAATCATAGATCAGATTATAGGCAGTCGAGAACAGGTCTGTACAGACGAGATTACCCGGTGTCAAGGAATCCAGGTAAAAACTGTCCTCGGGCAACGCAGGGGACAGGCATTTCAGCTCGTCACTGGTCAATCCGGCATCCAGCGAGATGCCGCCATTCATCAGCGAACGAACCGTATTCATCATATCGATGTAACAACCAGTCATCGCCTCCTGCGCACCCGCGTCATTGGAAAAGACCCGATCGGCCGTCTGCCGGTTCTGAGGTGTCGGCGTGTCGACCAATCGTTTGCAGGCCAGGAAAGGAAGCGTGACCATCATGGCCCAAAGTAGCGTTTTGACAAGTCCGCGCATAGTCATTTTTATTTTTTAAAAAGAAAGATGCAGCCCTGCCACCACCATTCTCAGCGGCGGCAGAACCGTTGGGTCCTGCGTTTCCGGATCGGTAACCGGAAACCGGGTATACGTCCATAGGTTCTGCCCTCGGATGTACACCCGGCCTCCCTGTATCCTCAGCCGGGTCTTTAGCTTCTCCGGGAAATACCAGCTGAAGCCGGCGCTACGCAACCGGATATAAGAGGCGTCGATGCTATAGGCATCCGATTGCAGCCAGGCTTTCAAATGAGCGAGCGCAACAGGCGAGCCGCCCGACGTCAGCAGCTGCTGTTTGGAAACATCGTTGCTACTCCGCCAATGGTTCAGCCACTCCACCGGACCATTGCTTAGCTGTTGCCCCCCCTGCGCCCCCGGAGGGTTCTGCCGCGCGAGTATAACCAGTGGGTTCACCCCCCGCTGTCGCCGCCAGTCAAAAAGCAGGTCGAGCTCCCAATTCCCCAGCCGGAATTTCTGATCCCAACCGGCATAGTATTGCGGGTCGAACCCCGCATCGGGCCTCAGGTCGCCTGGCCCGGGTATTCCATTGGCATTATTGGTTTGGAAGGTATACAGTCCGCTCTTGGCATCCACACCCGTCCAGTGAAAACCCGGTGACACGCTGAGCGAATGCCCTTCGACATAAGTAGAAGCATAGTTCGAACGGGCAAGCCCCGGCCATCGCACCAGCACATTGCGCGGCACGGTGAGGTTGAATGAGGAAGACCATCGCAATGGCCCAACCGCGATCCGATCTGCCTGCAGCTCGAATTCCAGGGCCTTGTTCTCGACATCGATGCCGGGCTGGTTGCCAAGAAAGCCGGGCAGACCCGCCACCGGCCCCGCGGTGGAAATGATCAGCTGATTGGTCGTCCAGCTGCGGGCGGCGGCAGCCGAGAACAACAGCCGGTTGTTGAGAAACCCCAGCTCCAGCGCCACTTCCTCCCGGTAGTTCTGCTCCCAGTTCAGGTAGGGATTCGCTACTGTCACCGGCTGCACGCCTTGCTGCCTCTGGTAGCCCCGCGATGGCGCCGTTGCACCATATACTTCGGCAAATTGATTCTCATAAAGCGGTTCGTTGCCCGTCGTGCCGAAACTGCCCCGCAGCTTCCCAAAGCTAAGGACCCGGTTGTCGGCGAGGAAGGGCTCCTCACTAAAGACCCAGGCGCCGCCCACGGCCCAGAAATTCCCGATGGGCGTCTTCGGCCCAAGCCGGCTGCTGTTGACCCGCCGGAAAGAGGCGTCGAGCAAGTACTTCCGCGCCACATCGTAATGGATACGGCCAAACAGCTCGGCATACCGATAGGGCGCGCTGCTGTCTGCCTGGAGGAATTGCGTCGCACCGATGCCCGCATTCAGCGAGAGGTCATTGGGATAGCCGCTCGTCTGCAGGGAGGAATAGTCCGTTGTCCGCTGCTGCCAGCTGCCGCCCAACAGCCCCTCGAACCATCCCGGCCCCAGCTTTCCCTTCCAGCGGCCGATGGTTTCCGTTAGCAGCTGGGAATATTTGTTATTATTGACGGTCAGCTGCCCGGTAGGGCCAAACGCCGGATCCTGCCCCGCGATGCGCTGGTAGGCCTGCTCATTCGTGAGCACGCCGTCGAATCCAACGCTTTCCTCCAGCGAGAAATGCTTGTTCGGCCGGAATTGCACCTGGAGATGACCAAAGAGGGTGCTGATACTTCCGGTATAATCATTGTTGGCCAGGGCCAGGATATTAACAAACGACAAGGGCGGTGTTCCCCATGGGTACTGGCCCGCAACCTTGGTAAAAGCCGGGGCGTTTGGCGCCAGCAGTTCGTAGGCGGTATAGTCTGCAACGGGCAGATGATCGGTTTCCGAACTATACATCCCGGAGAAATGGAGTTGCCACTTTCCATCAGGCGTCTGGCTGCGCAGATGGCTGTACACCGACACCCGCTGGTCGAATGAGGCGCCGGGGAATACGGTCGACTCCCGGTGCAGCTGGCCCGACAAAAAAAAAGTATTCCCTGTACTGCCCCCACTAGCCTGGAGGCCGGCATTCCAGACAAACGCCTGGCCCCCTATCGTCGTATGCTGAAAATTGGTTTGGCCGGTACTATTCCATCCGTTGACCCCAAAAGCTTCCGGTACGTGGCTGCTGTCTACGGTCAGCCCATCGTTACGCACCGCTTCCTCCCGCAGCTGCAGGAATTGCGCCGTCGACAGCAGCGGACTGGTCTTCACCACCTTTCCAAAACCGTCATTGACGTTGGCTGATAGTCGCAGGGGACCCGCCTCACCCGTTCGTGTCGTGATAAGGATGACGCCGTTTGACGCCCTGTTGCCATAGATGGCCGTTGCGGCCGCGTCCTTTAATACGGTGATGCTGGCGATATTCTCCGGCGAGAGAAAGTTGAGGGGATTGACGCCACCCGGCCCTTGCGCCGACCCGGTGCCAATGCTGTTCCAGATGCCGCTCGCACCCAAGGGCACTCCATCGATTACATAGAGGGGTTGGTTCAGCTGCTGGATAGAATGCTGGCCACCCAACAGGACTTTTCGCTCGCTGCCCGCCACGCCATTCACCTGGCTGATCGATAATCCCGGCACCCGGGCTTCCAGTCCATCCAGCAGATTGCCGCTCGGTTCCCGCCCGGCATCGACGCCACTGACGACATAGACGGAGCCGGTATTCGTCCGCGGCGAGGTCTGACCATAGGCCACCACCACCGCCTGATCCAGGCCCTGTGGCGCCGGGGTCATTTCGATGGACTGTTCTATTTTATTGGAAAGGTTCAGCGTATCGGTAGCATAGCCGACATGGCTCACAATGACACGGGTAACAAAACTCCGCACCGCCAGACGAAAACTCCCGCTTGCGTTCGTATAAGCGTAGCCATTCGACCCGAGTATTGTCAGGGTCACACCCACGAGCGGCTCGTTGTTTTTGCCTGTTACCTTTCCCAGCAGATCCTTAAAAATGGAAGAACCCTTGGTCGTATCCGCAAGATTAAAGAGAATAGTTTGACCAACGACACTGCAGTTGATTTTCGTTCCAGCCACCAATTTCGGTAACAACTGCTCCAACGGCGCATCGAAGTTTATTGGCTCGTCTGGAGTGGGAAATTCGGCCAACAGCCGGGAAAGAGAGACCACTTTGTACCCTCGCTTATCCATCTTCCTGACGATCATCTGTAAGTAAGACTCGCCTCCGGTCGAACCTTTTTGACCGGCACACAGTTCACAGCAGAAGAGCAACACACAAAGTGTCAATATTTTCGTCATCGCCAGTTACATTTGGTTTGCTATAGCAATAGCTGCAAGGTCAAAGGAAAACCGGCGATCGTTCGACGCCGGCATTCATTTCAATAGGCGGTTTAACGGTTATGGCGATGATACGTCAATGCAATTAAGGGCCGGTGCTGACTTCGATCACATTTCCTATTCGCTTCAAATGGATATAGCCACTCTCTATCTGTTCTATAACCCATAGCACCCGATCGGGTGAGGGGTCGTCGTTGCGCCACAGGTCGCCGGTGATCGGCATTCCACGCAGGCCCTGCGGATTCGAGACCGTACAGCCATACCACGCGGCCACTGCTGCCAGGGCATCCGTGCATTCCGTTTTATCAAAATGAAAGAAAAGCGATCGACTTAGCCAACCCTTGACGGCAGTGGAATCCTTCATCGGCCGCACATCCGGCCGGCCACTACGCATCACCGCCTCCTGGGCAGGCT
This sequence comes from Puia dinghuensis, assembly GCF_014642875.1. Classification (GTDB taxonomy): domain Bacteria; phylum Bacteroidota; class Bacteroidia; order Chitinophagales; family Chitinophagaceae; genus Puia; species Puia dinghuensis. Next base: position 110,954 of record NZ_BMJC01000007.1, on the reverse strand, counting down.
TCAGTTGGGCCACCTCACTCCCATGCTGTAACAACTGCAGCGCGCCCGTAAACAGCGCGACTTTTGCCTCCGGCCGCTCGTGGTAAGCTTCGACATTGAATTCCGTACCCGTCACACGAACCATTCTGTCGTTAGGCAACGAGATGACAAACGGGCGTGAAGGGTCTTTGGCTACGCTGAACCACCCCTTTCCCTCCAGCGAACAAGTAGCATTCATTCCCCGGCCGGTGAGCGGATATCGAAAACGCGATCCGCCGGCTAGCCACACCGTACTCCCATCCGGCAGCCGCAGGTGATAGGGTGTCCCCTTCCGCCCGATGAGTAGGCCTTGCCACACCAGGTTCTTCTTGCCCGGCGACGGAGCGGCCACCGTTGTCGTTTCCTGCGCCCCCATCAGGTGTTCGCCTGCCAGGGGAACAAAAGCCAGGTAATCAGCAGCTCTTTTATATAGTATACCTCTGTCCGTTTGAGCAACGATCGCTCTCACCGGAAGGCTATTTATATTCACCAGACTTCCATCACTCGCGATGAGCAGCACCGCATCGTCTGCGGGCACGGGGACCTTGGTCACATCCGGCGTAGCAGCAGTCGGGGATAATAGATCACCCTTTACTGACGGCCGTTGAAAAAAAAACCACCAGCCGCCGCCGGCACAGATGAGCACCAGCGCCGTGGTGACCATCAACCGGATATTGTTCCTCCTTCGTCGGAGGCGGCGCCGTTTGTACCAGCCGATCTCGCGCACCGTCATTGCCGACGGGTCATCGGTTTCAGCGAGTCGTTTAGCGATGTCTGCCCATTTCGTCCCGGCTCGCGGGACGTTTTTTCTTTGCGCCAATTGCTTCGCCACCCATTGCTCATCGGCAAATTGGTCGAACATGCTGGCATTTTCGGCCGACCGTTGGCGCCAGCTTTCCAATACACTCATCTCTTCCTCACTCAAGGTCTCCCGACGAGCATATTTGGCTAGTAGTTCGGCAATATTATATTGATTTGAGGCCATTAAGCGTCCGTTTAAAAGTTAGATAGGTTCCCTGCGTGCAACTTTCAGACGCCTCCCCGTAGTGATAATCCCCCGGGGGCCGGGCTAACCATATAAAAGGCAATTTATTTTTCCCTTCTCTTGTATAAGACAGGCACGCATCAGCTTCATGCTTTCAGATAAATGATTGCGCACCGTCTGCTCGCTTATCCGCAAGCAGGCGGCGATGGCCCTCACCTTCATATCCTGGTAGAAATAGAGTTCGACAACAGCCTTTCTTTTCGGGGAAAGCTTTTTCATGGCCTCACCCAGCAGCTCGAGGGCCTCGTTCTTGATGGCTTCCGCGTCCTCCATCATCCGCGGCTCATCCACAACGTCGTGATCCTCATCAAGCAATACGAATTGATGTAACTTTTCCCCACGCAGCGAACGAAAAAAGATATTCCTCGCCACCAGGTATAGAAACTTCAGCAAGTGCTGCTCATCCTTAATTCGCTGATAATTCAGGGAGAGGGCAATGAAGGCCTCATGCGTAAATTCATCGGCGTCATCTTTATCCAACGTCATCCCCAACATATACAGGTAGATGCGGGGATAGTGGAGTTCGTGGTAGTACCGGAAGCCTTCTTCCTCGCCCCGTTTAAAGGACTCGAAAGGACGAAAGTCTGCTTTCATTATTTTCATAAAAGTTCGTTTGGTAACAGCATTTTCCAATTTTTGGAAGCGAACAACTGTTAGTTAATACGCTCACTATCCTCATGTAACCACCAGGATAAACATGGTAGTAAAACCTATTTCACTTTTTTTACCCATAGTAGACAATCAAGGCTGCAAAAAGGCACATTTCGTCCCTGCGCTATCCCTGCATTTCCGCATAGTACTTTTACATTAGTACGCTTATAGTACGAAATCCTATCTTATCTAACTATTTTCACTTATCCCTGCAGCCTCCCCCACTTCCTGCCCTGGGAAACCGGTATCATCATTAATTATTAAACCTTAAGTTTTCGCCGTCTTTTGCTACATAAAGGCGGCACAAAGCCATGAAACGTCTCTCCATGGGCATCGTCACTTTTGTCCTGGTGCTGGTGATCGCCGGCGCCGCTTTCCGCAAACCGCTCATCGCCAGCCCGGCGTCTTCTCCATCCCCCCATGCGGCAAAACAGCAGGTTTATTATTGGTACACCTATCCTGACGACACGTACAACGACTTCACCACCATCGCCAACGAGGAAAGTGAGTTGTTCTACCAGTACGGGGTTTTGATCGATCAGTCTCCCAGCGGCGGAACCCTGCTGATGAAAGGGTACCTCTTCAATACCTACCCGCACAACCAGCCGGCCTCGGTATTGCTTTATGGCCACTTCTAATAGCCTGGGTTTTGCCATAGGCTGGGATTGGCCGACAACTCACCGGCCGGCAAGGGATACAGCACGTCGGTAGACCGCCACAGCGGCTTCTGCGCGTCCGCGCCGAGAATACCATCGGCCTGCCCGGTACGCTTGAGGTCAAGCCACCGGTGCCCCCATTCGGCAAAGAGTTCGGTCTGCCGTTCATGAAGGATGATCGCTGCCAGATTATCATCGGTCGTTAGCGGCCCAAACGGAGATAGACCGGCCCGCTGCCGGATACTGTTGACATCGGCAAGCGCCCCGGCAGTATCCCCCTGCATAGCCCTTGCCTCCGCGCGGATAAGATAGCATTCGCTCAGCCGGATCACCATATTGTATTCGGGATTGGCCGGGTCACTGACACGTTGTTTATATTTATACGGAAAGGTTTGTCCGTTGGCGCTGCGGGCCGTCCAGTGCGTCCGCCGCTGGTCGCCGGCTTCAAAGCTGTTGAGCAGGGATGGGGTCAGTGGATAGGTGGGCGGAGCATTCATCGCCGCCGGGATAAAGAAGCTGCCCTCGGCTGTGGCGTTATTCCCATGTACGGGCTGTAGCTGCCAGATAGCCTCATGGCTCGTGCCACGGAAGACGCTGTCCAGACTCATCTCCAGCCGGTAGGCGGGATTGCTGATCACCGCCGTTGCGGCCGAATCCGCCTTGATCCAATCTCCGGTATACAAGCGTACCCTTGCCAGCAGCGCCGTAGCGGCGGCCCGGTTGGGGCGTGTCCGGTCAGCAGGTGATGCCCCAGTCTGCGGATAATCCACCGACAACAGCTGCTGTGCATCCTGCAGGTCGGCGACTATCTGCGCATATACTGCCGCCACCGGACTCCGGGGTAACGTGGCCGTGTGGGTATAATCCGTTGAGAGCACCAGCGGCACAGCGCCATACAGGTTGACGAGATAGAAATAAAGGAATGCCCGCGCAAATTTGGCCTCCCCGCTTAATTGCGCCCGGGTAGCAGCCGTCACCTGTGTGGCTTGTTGTACCCCCTGCAAAAGCGAATTGGCAATATAAATGAGGTGATACCCGGTGTCATAAAGCCCGGCGCAAAGGGAATTGCCCGCCGACAGGGTGTCCCGGAAGAAACCATATTCCTGCAGGTTATGCCCGTTGCAGCCCAGGTCGTCACTGCTCAGCCCGCCATACAGGCTCATGCCGCCATTGAGCAGCGCCCGGGAATTGTTCATCATCTGGATATACATTCCCAACAGGGCATTCTCTGCATTGGCGTCATTGGCGAATACCGTTGCCGTCCCTAGCTGATTCTCAGGCGGCGACACTTGCAGCCACTTGTGACAGGAAGCGCAACAAAGGCTAAAAAGCAGAAAGAACAGGCCGCCTCGTATAACAAAAGGCATAGACATGATCGTGGTTTAAAAGGTTAACTGGACCCCGCAGGCTATCGTCCTCACCGGCGGCAGGACCAGCGGATCCTGGGTCTCGGGATCCGCCACGGGGTAGGGTGTCAGGGTCAGCAGGTTCTCTCCCCGCAGATAGAGCTGACCTTCCCGGAGGAGATAGCGTTTCAACCAATTCTCGGGCAGCCGGTAGCGCAGTGAAACACTCTTGAGCCGGATAAAATTTGCCTTTACGAGAATAGCATCCGACGAGAGATAGTTGTTGGCAGCCGCCCGCTCCATCGAATCGGGTTGGGCCGACATCCGCTGCAGCTGTGCATGGTCGCCCGGCTGGCGCCAGCGGTTCAGCCACTCGACAGGGCCATTGCTCAACATCGCAGGCGCCTGCATCCCTGGCAGACTCTGCTGATAGAAGGTGAATAAAGGATTGATCCCTTTCTGCACCCGATAGATGAGCATGATATCGAGCTGGAAATTTTTGTAGTGGAAGGTTTGCTGCAGGCCGCCATAGATGCGCGGATCGGTATTACCCGCCGGAACCACATCCGTTGCATCCAACACGCCATTTGCGTTGACAGTCCGGAAAGTGAACAACCCCGTCTTGGGGTCGACACCCGTATAATGATAGCCGCGCTTTTCACTCAGTGATTGCCCCGGCATATAGCTACGGGCATAAATAGACGAAGCAAGCCCCGGAAGATCGGCAAGCCGGTTGACAGGCGCCGTCAAGGTGAAAAAGGATGCTGCCCGGAAATTTTTCGAGAAAGCATAATGCCCCTGCAACGAGAGCTCGATTCCGGTATTGATCACCTTTGCCGGCATATTGGTAAAGACACCGCGTAATCCCGACTGATAGGGCAAATGCTGATAAAGCAATTGGTTGGTGGTCCAGTCCCGGTAGGCGGACACCGAAAGCCGCAGCTTGTTCCTGAGAAAACCAAGATCGAGGGCCAGTTCGGAGTTGTAGTTCAATTCCCAGCCCAGCTTGTTGTTGGCGAAGGAGATGGGAAAAACCCCCTGTTGTCCCTGGTATCCCCGTCCCCCCGTGGTAGTATACACCTGCGCAAACAGGTTGTCGGCAATATCGTCATTACCCGTCGTCCCGATGCTGGCTCGCAGCTTGCCCAGACTGAGCCATGGCCAACGCCGGAAGAACGATCTTGCAGTAAAGATCCAGGCTCCGCTGGCCGACCAGAAATGCCCGAACGGTTGATGCGGGCCAAGCCGGCTCGAACCATCCAGCCTGCTGGCAAGCGTAAATAAATATTCTTCCCGGAGATCGTAGTTCACCCGGGCAAAAAAGGCTTGATACCGGTAGGCGATGCCATTCTCGTTGGAAATAACGGTAACGTTCGACGCCCCCGTCCCGCTGCCGAGCTGGAGGTCGCTGGTGAAACCCAATTGGTAGACGTTGGACCAGGAGGCTCCTTGCTCCTGCAGGGACATGCCCAGCAGCCCCGACAATTTGCCGGCGCCCATGTGCCGGCAGTATTCGGCGATGCCTTCTACCAGCGTACTGTGTGCCGCATTGCCCGTGTAATACTTGCTGCCGGTGGGCGAGACCGCCGGGTCCTGGCCGGCAATGGTCAACCGGTTGTTCTCTTCCGCATGGATAAGACTATAGCCGAAGCTTGCCTTCAGCGAAAGCCCTGGCAGCAGGTCGTAGCCCAACTGCAGATGATTGAATTGATTGGCGATAGTCGCCTGATAGGTGTTGTTAGCCAGTCCATAGACATTGTCAAAGGATAGACCATTACTGCTCCAAACCAATTGGCCGCCCGGTTGCCGGAGGGCCGGTGTATTGGGCGCCAGGTATTCCGCAAACGTAAGATCCATCACCGGCAGCGAGGTACTCTCCCAGCTATACAGTTCGGACACATCGACTTTCAGTCGCTTGTTGCCGGACTGGTGGTGGAGGTGGCCGAAGACAGAGAACCGGTCGTCACCGGTAGCAGTAGGATAGACGGCCGACTCGCCATGATAATTGCCGGATAACAGATACACCGTATTGGTGTCGCCGCCGGTGACCTCGATACGGGCATTCCGGGCGGTGCCGGGATTGCCTGTCACTTTTTTCTTAAAGTCGGTATGGCGGGTGCTGTCCCAAAGGAATAGTTCGGGGAGGGTATTCTGATTGACGGGTTCCCCCGCATTCACCACCGCCTCTTTACGTAAGTTGAAGTATTGTTGTGTGGAAAGCAGGGGGCTCGTGTTCACCGGTTGGGTAACCCCCGTCCAGGCATCCACCGTACATTTCAACGGTCCGGCGGCGCCCTGGTTCAGCGTATACAGGATGATGCCATTGGCGCTATGGCTGCCATAGATAGCAGTCGCGGATGCGTCTTTCAGCACTTCCACGCTGGAGATGATGGCCGGCGGGATGCCGTTGAGCGGGCTGGCGCCCCTCATCCCCTGTGCTGACGAGGTGCCGATGGTGCTGATCGAACCATTATTTCCCGGCAGCGGCACTCCGTCGATGACCACAAGGGGAGTTGTTCCCTGCGCGATGGAATGCCGGCCTCTGATGAGCACGCTATAATTGCTGCCGGGCACTCCGTTGACTAGCTGAATGTCCAGGCCGGGCACCCTTCCTTCCAGGGCGGCATCCACGTTGCCGACGGGCTCCATGGATATAAGGTTGCCGCTCACGGGAGTGACGGAGCCGGTGCTCTTCTTTTCTGTCGTCTTGCCGTAAGCGATGACCATGATATCGTCCAGCGTCGAGGTCGAGCGGGTCAGCTGGATAGAATGAAATTCGGTGTTGTTCAGCAGTACCTTTTTTGTCAGGTAGCCCGTGAAAGTGAAGGTAAGCGAATCCTGGAAAGACCAGGTCTGCACACTGAATCGCCCATCCGGTCTTGTGGTTCCCACTCCTTTTCCGCTTGCTTCGATGGAAGCCCCGTTGAGGGGTTCCCCATCCACATTGGTGATCTTGCCTTCAATGGGACAATAGATCGAGGCATCTACTAATGGCGTTGTCCGGTAAATGGTGATCCTTCTGTTTTCGATGGAGAACCCCAGCTTAAGGCCTGCAAAACAGCTTTGCAGCACTTCTTTCACCAGGCAGTTGTGGCAATCCAGGTTGACGGCAGGCGCATCCTGAAAGATCTCGGGGCTACAGTTCACCACATAGGGCGCCTGGTCCTGGATCATCTCCAGCACCTGGGTAATAGTAAGCCCTTTTCCCTGAATGGTGAGCCGCTGCGCCCGGCAGGGAAATACGGATAGAACAGCTGCTACTACGAACACAAGAGCCTTAATTACTCGCATGAGTTTTCCGCGCTAGAGATTATTAAAAGGGAGGATAAGGCGGACTCCGGAGTAATAGGAAAGCAGGTTAAAGGAAGACAATACCGGTGATCAATACCAGGAATGACCACCGGTATGCCGGAAGAGAAACATAGGTAGGCTAATGGCTATGGTTAATGATGTAGTATATGATCAACGAGACGACCCACTATTGATATAAATAGTATCCCTTCTTTTTTGCAGCCGCGCATTTCCACTTTCCACCAGCTGCATGTTCTGTAGTATCGCATCTAACGACTCGCGATGATGATACTGGCCGCTGACGACGATCCCCTTTATGCCCTTGGGATTGGCGACAGCCATCTGATGCCAGCGGGCTATCTGCCGCACCGCCGTTAGCAGATCGGTATTGTCAAACCGCCAGCAAGAGTCCCTCCACGCAAGCACCTGCGCCGGGTTTGTTATATTCCTTATGGAGAGACCTTCATCGCTCACCACCGCCTGCTGCCTGGGCTTTAACCGAACGGTGTCCCTGCCACGTAGTACTTCCAGGCTCCCGTCGAACAAGGAAACCTCGCTTCGCGGCTCATTGCCATAGGCCATGACGTTGAATTCGGTGCCCAGCACCCGGATGCCGGATTGCGCCGTCTGCACGACAAAGGGTCTCGATGCATCTTTCGCAATATCGAAATAGGCTTCGCCTTCCAGGAAAACCTCCCGCGCAGGGCCGCTAAAGGTAGTGGGGTACCGCAGCCGGCTGGCATAGCTGAGATGTACCCTGCTGCCGTCGGCAAGTTGTACGGTAAAGGGTTCCGTTCGCCCTGTCGCAAGCGAATGATAGATGGGGTGCGCCGCTTTCACCGGTCCCGGAGTATAGACAAGCGTATGAGCATCCTGTTTCGTCACCATCGAATGGCCTTCCACGACTATCGCTTCGCCAACCGTCACACTGTCCAGTACTTCCGTATTCCCGTCCCCCAGCGTCAGCAGCACCTGGAAATGTCCCGGCCGCGCTACGATGACGGATTCGCTTGCCTGCCCCTCCCCGTTGACATTACCTTTCCCATTCACCCATAGATATAATCCACGGACAGCAGAAGTAACCAATAATACGATCAACACCGCCGCGGCAATTCCGACAGGCCGTCGCCACCAGGGACGCATTGGTACGACTATTGGCGGGTCTTGTCCTTCTCTTATCTGCTTTTGTACATTTTGCCATATATCGTCGGTTGAGATCTTCTCTATCCGGCGAAGGTTCTCCCGCAACCATTGAGGGTCCTTGAACAGGGCCGAGAGTTGGCGGTGTTGGTCGGACTGGTTGGTCCATTCGTCCCAAAGCTTCTGCTCTCTTTTGTTCAATTTTTTGCCCCGGGCATGCTTCAATATCAATGCTTCTATCAAGGCATGGTTCTCAGTCATGGCGCGATGGTTTTACGGTTATCTCCTGTTACCACGGAATGACCGCTGCCTTTTAGTAAGCCGCAACCAGCTTTTTTACAAAAAACGTTCAGCGATGACGCCGAAAAACAAGAGGATCACCCAGATCAATAATGTGGGGTCCGGCATCTCTTTTATCAGGAAAGAATAGGCATGCTGCAAGTGGCTGTAGACGGTGCTCTCTTTTAATCCAATGCATCTGGCGATGGCCCTGACATCCATGTGCTCATAAAAATAGAGCCCGAATATCTCCCGCCGTCTGGCAGGCATTCTTTTTGACAACTTATATATCTCGCTAAGAACCAAGGCCTTTACAAGTTCAAACTCATCCTGCTGCTGATCCCATGCCTGCTGTGCCTCCATCCAGATAAACTCCCGGTTCTTTCTATTCTTCATCGACCGCTGATGATCGATCAGCCGGTACCGGGCTGTCTTGAACAGGAAAAGTTTTAGATGCTCTTCATCGTTTATCTGCTGCCGGTTTGTAAACAAGATCACAAAACATTCCTGAGCAATATCTTGTGCTTCCATTTCACTCTTGCAATAAGCAAACGCAAAGTCACATATGGCGCGGGAATACAGATCAAAATAATGTCTGAATGCTTTTTCGTTCCCTCTTTTAAATTCTTTGAAACGGCTGTCCACCCAATGGCTGTTTATCTTAATACGTCACCCGCGGTCGCACCTTTCCCGCACCCGCTTTCAAAGATAGTTACGACATGCATCCGACCTTAACTACTCTCACCCCGTGTAAACACGGTAATTTAGTCCGTGTTTTCACGTTTAGGTATATCTACCTGTACTTCTACTTTTATATAGTTGTACTTATACTTTTATCAAAGATTATTTTTAGCGCATAGGAGTTAGACGTTTATCCACTTCGTTCCTATTTTATCAATCCCTCTTTTGCGTTGTGGACGGATACGCATGGTGCCGATCAAATGGGGGAAGGCTCTGAAACTTTTCAATCAATGTGACCACGCTGTGATCCATTTTTATCACTGTAAACGAGCGCCATGGTAAATCCAGCCAAAGATGAAATGTTAGAAAAATTTCGCCAGGGGGACGAAGAAACGTTCCGCAAGATATTCGAGCAACACAGTAAGTCGCTCACCTGGTTTGTAGATGAGATCGTTAAAAATGAGCAGGAGGCAAAAGACATCATGGGCAGCGCCATGGTAAAACTGTGGCAAAACCGGGAGAAGATGGTAACGACCGATCATATCAGGAGGTGGCTGTACTACATCGCTCGTAACGAAGCCTACGATTTTCTAAAGAAACAAAATGCCGCAGCAAAATACGTAAATGAACAAACCTATCTTCATTCAAAGATCGAACAGCAGGCGGAGCTCGACGGCGATAAAGGCATTTGGATGGACGAACGGTCGCAGCTGCTGAAGAAAAAGATCGACTCTCTTGCCAACCGGCAGCAGACCATTATCAAACTCTATTTCTTCGAGCAAAAGACCACCGCCGAGATCGCCGCGCAACTGAAGATAGAGAACCAGTCCGTGCTCAACCATAAGACGAAAGCGCTGGCAAACCTGCGGGAAATGCTGCCCTTTGATATCACCGACCTGATACCCCTCGCCCTCCCCGTCGCCTGGCTCATCTGGCTGCTGGAAGGTCTATGAATCTAGATAGTTAAATGTCGTACCTATATTTACCAACCAACAATTTTCCACTAATGGAATTTTTGCCTGAAATGGATCCTGCGGTCTTAAAGCATATTCGCGGAGAATTGCTTTCCCCCGAAGAAGAGGAGATCGTAAGGGATTGGCGAAGCCAGTCACCGGAAAAGGATCAATTGCTCAAAGACTTTGAGACAAGTGCAACATGGGTAACCCAAGGCCTGCGCAAAACGGCGCAGCTCGATACCTCGGACATCTGGCAGAAAGTCAAGGCCAGGCTGGAAGCAGAGGGATTCGGCCCCTTTCCCGCTGACGCCCCGGCTACTCCCCTGCCGCGACCATCGAGGTCGCTGGTGCTTAAGGTGAGCATCGCCGCCTGCACGCTCTTTCTCATCGGCCTTGGGATAAAGGGGATCATCAACTATTCCCACCCGGCTCAGAAGGCGATAGTCACCGTCCGGCGTACTGTTGCGCGCACCGGCTCCCCAGGGCATGCCGGCTCCGCAGGTCGCACCGACTCCGCAGGTCGCGCCGGCTCCGCGGCGAAGATCCCGCCGGGCAGCAATAAGGCTGTCCTGACCCTGGCCAATGGCCGGCAGATCTACCTCCATTCCGTCGGCAATGGTCTACTGGCCCGCCAGGATAATATAAAGGTCTCGAAAGTAGCTGACGGGCGGCTTAGGTACGTGCGCTTACCCTCATCCGTATCATCGTACCCTACCCTGTTCAATACCATCAGTACACCCCGGGCCGGACAGTTCTCGCTCGTCTTACCCGACAATAGCCGCGTGTGGTTGAATAATGTTTCTACCCTCCGCTTTCCTGTCAACTTCACAGGCAATACCCGGGAGGTCGAGTTAAGAGGTGAGGCCTATTTCGAGGTCGCCAGGGACAAAGCCCATCCTTTTATAGTTCATATCCTAAAGGGTGCAGGGAGCAATACGGATACCGCCACCGTAAAAGTGCTGGGCACACGCTTTAACATCAAGGCATATGAGGGGGAAGACAGCATCTATGCAACCCTTACAAAAGGACGGATACGCTTTTACGATCGACGGAAGACTTCGCTTCTCTCAGCAGGCGATCAGCTGGTGCTTTCCAAAGACACCGTTGAGATCCGCCATAAGGCCGACACGGCCAGTACGATCGCCTGGAAAAATGGTCTGTTCAATTTCAATCATTCTTCCCTGGAGAGCACCATGTGGCAGATAGCCCGCTGGTATGACGTGAAGGTTGATATCAGGGGAAAGCCTCATGGCTATGAATTTGGCGGCGGCATAAGCCGCAGCAATACATTGGATGAGATATTCAAAGGATTGGAAAAGTACGGGGTACACTGCAGACTGGAGGGGAGAACGATCATTGTTACGGTCGAATGAGCCTGGTGACGGTGGCTGTCAGCGTACTGAAGTCATAGTTATACTTATAGGCGACAAGGCCGCTCATCGGCAGCTTCTTTCGGTGCCGCCCATACTGTGCCGCCCTTTCCTGAGCATCGAGCGACCGCTGGTCGGACGTGGCAGGATAATCTTGCTTATAATAATTATAGTCGGTGAGGTCTTTATTGGTGGCATGGGTTTGTACGAATGCACCGTTGCGGACAACGCACTGGATATGCTCTAGGGTCTCCTTATTTGGATAGCTCAGGTCTCCGCTGGAAAAGAAGGCGTGGACACACTTCGGGTTGCCGGCATCTATCAGCGAGGTCCAGATGTATTCGGAAGAGGAATGTTTCGACCCGTGATGACTCGCTTTTATAAACGCGCTGTAAATCTCCTGCAAGTCTGACGCCAGGCCATCCTTTTCCTTCTCGTAATCCGTCAGCGCCGAATGCCAGTCCTTTTGCGTCGCGTCGCCGCCAAATGCAAACCTGATCCCCTTGTATTCTTCAGCCCGCCGGTAAAACAGCAGGATAGTCGACAGCGTATTGCCGTCGAAGTAAGGCGCCTTCTCCGCCGTTCGTTGGATGGTCTGTCTGAAAAATTCGATTTGATTATCACGCATCTCGTTGACGACCTTCGTAGACGGAGACATGCAAAAACTCCAATAGTTGTCCGTCACCAGAAAAGGTACGCCGCCGATCAGCGGGGTTAAGTTGCCCTTCTTCCGGTATTCCACGATCTTTTCGTCGAAAAAAGTAAAATGATACTGGAAATCCTGCACCTCATCGACTACCTTGTTTTTAATAGCAGCCTGAATGATCTTCTGTTCTCCGATAAGGGTATTGATGAGTCGCGGCAATTTATCCGGCGGGGATGTGCCCGGTAGCCAGATCTGGTTCAACGTCGCATTTGTCCTGGGATCATTCAGCCAATCGAAGAATTGGTCCAGGCCTTTCGTATGATCCTTGTGATAGTGGGTGATATGCACGAATTCGATGACGATGGGCCCCTTGACACCCCTGAGGTAGGTGATCGACGGAGGCTCGTTCTGATCATCCGTATAATGAAAATCGATGAGACCCCAGGTTCCCGTCGAAAACCGGATAAGAATATTGTCCCCATGCCCTACGTTGAATACATAGGCTTCAAAACATTCATTCATATCTTCAGGTATAGGTTTTAGCGCTCAGGTATTTAAATTCTTCCTGCAGGACGTTCTGAACCCAACAAAGGATCCCCGGTGGGTCCTGCAACCGGAGGTAACTTAGCTTAAATGGTTTTGACCGCGGCCACGGCTCGAGTTCGGGAAAATTACTCTTATCATACTCCATGAGAAAAACCTCGTTTGGCACGTCCACTGATTTCATTTCCGCGCCGAAATAATTTCTTTCTTCGTCGCCCGGCGTACTGATCTTGCCATAAAAGATATCCTTCACCTCCGGAAAACCCACCTCATAAAGGTCCTTCAAACGGCCGTACACCAATTTTTTATTGCCCCGGCACCGGAACATCAGCTTCTCCCATAGTAAGGTGATAAATGCCCATTGCCACAAAACGGCTCTTTCACCGAACAGCTCGGGCACGATAAACAGATCCTGCAAGTCGTCGGGCTGCAATTGCCGGTCGGTGAAAAGGTCGACGCAGCGGCAAATGACAAAATACCGGATGATCCACTTCTGAAGGTCATAAGCGTCATTTCGTTGCAGATAGGGAAGGATATCTCCGAAATCTGCCATGCTATCCATGCTTATTTCATACCATTCATTTTTTATTTCCAGTTCGACGGACACCAATTCCCGGGTCTTTTTGGTATAAACGAGCTTTAGCAAGGGCTTATGACCCTGTTCGGGATGATCGGGCGTTTCAGGTTTTTCAGGTATTTCCGTAAGGTTGACGACCCAGGTGGCCCTCTTTGTTCGCCAGGGATCAGTCACCGTAAATGCCGGCCGTGCAGGCACCGTCAGGAAGCATTTTGCCAGGAACAAAGCATCACGCTGGTCTCTCTCTTCAGCCGGATAAAGCTCGTTGAATCGTTTATAGATGGCCTTTTGCCCGGGTAGGGGGTTACCTTCCTCATCCAACAGGTTTCCGACGGAAAGTTGCAGCCCGGAAGTCTCATTCAAAGCCTCATAGCGCGCAATCACTTTCTTGTACACTTTCGTGCAAACCTCCTCTACTCTCTTTGGGTCTTTATCTTCCACGATGATTTCTGGGTACCGGGCAAATATCTCCTGGAATTCGGGATGTGTCCTGAAGGCTGAACAGACAACTATCGGATTGTCGCGGCCAGTCACCAGATGATTCATCGCTTTCAGGCCCCATTCTATCCCTCGCTTCGTGTCATTGCCCAGGCTAAGGTCGGCAATATAGACCCTGTTGGGTCTCATCTCGCTATCGGCCGCTATGAAGGCAGGCGCATCCTTGTAGGTCTGTATTCTTGAAATATACTGTTCGACCCGATCGTATATCTCAAGCTTTCTCTTGTATAAATTTGCGTTGGCTACATCGTCTTCCACAATGATCACTTCTATCTTAACAGGTTCCGTCAACGTCGTTTTCAACATAATCGATAAGGTTTAATTTATATAGTTATTAGCCAGAGGTATGGTCACCGTAAATTCGGTATGATCGCCCACCACCGACTCATGCACAATGCGGCCATTGTAGTCATCCAGCGTCTTCCGGATATAGTACAACCCAAGACCAGTGCCCTTCCCATCGGTTTTGGTCGTGAATTTCGCCTGGTATATCTTCTCGTCCAATTCATGCGGAATGCCCGTCCCATTGTCCCATACGGTGATGATATAATCCTTTTCGTCCTCGGAAAGGGATGCTTTGATGATGATGCGTCCTTCATCACTACCCTTCTCCCGGCTTTCTATAGCCGTGATGGCATTGAATACAAGATTGTAGATGATCATGGCGAATTCCGACCTGATGCACTTGAAAAGCTCGAGGTCCGGAGCCACATCGTACCAATAGCTTATCTCAGCGTGCCTTATTTGGAAAAATTCAGTAGTGGCCACGATTATCTCTTGAATATCGACAAATTCCTTTCGAACCTCGTCACGGAAGGTAAAGACGGTGAGTACGTTCATCACCAGATTGATGGCTTTTCGGACAGCCGCCTCTTTCAGCTCGAGATCGAATTTGGAATGCGTGGCAAAGGCCTTGACAAACTCGATATGCTCGGCTATGCCGAACAGGGCGTTCTTGATAATATGGCTGCTGCCTTCCACGATGTTGTAAAAGGAAGTCCGGGTGATCATCGGGATCATTCGTTCTAATTCACCCTCCTTGAGCCTGTATTTTTCATCCAGATCTTTATTCTGCTTTTGGATGTCGGCCAGGTTGCCGTTGACCCAGATCTGATAAGCGGCAAAGGCGGAAAAGAAAAGAATGATTTGGCGAAGGTTGGTGTTCTTTTTTAAGTTTTGTTGTTGTTTGTAATTAAAGAACATCACCCCCACCCGCAAGGCCCCGAGTTTCAGCAATGCGGCCGACGTGGATTTAATTTTATGGGTGGTTCTGAACCCATTCGCCACAAATGCGGCCAGATCGATCCCCAGCTTGTTGCGAACCAGGAAATCCACGCATTCCTCATCGCTGTCGAAATTGTATAGTTCGTCCTCCTCTTTATTGTGAAAAATGACGTCCGCAAAAACGGCCTTTTTATTACTCTTATTCTGGTGATCGTTGCTGAAGATCGCCTCATTCTTGAGAATCTCCTTTCTTTGCGGATAACAGGGGAAGAGGACGACGATATCCGCTCCGGTGGCTATCTGCGCGCTATGAACGATTTGTTGCAGCGGTTTTGCCGACTGGTCCTTGGACTCAACGGCGGTGGCCATGTCTTTCAGGGCCTTTGTTATCCTGAGGTTTTGCAGGGAAAAAGCAACCTTCGTATACACCTGGCTGAGAAATTCGTATTCGCGGCTGAGAAATCCCGCCTTCACCTTTTCCTTGTCGGGTTTTTCCAGGAAAATGTCGAATTTCGAAAAGATGTAGATAAACACCTCGTATTTGTCGTGTATCCTGATGCTTAGCGACAAATAGAAAGTAAAACCCTGTTGCAGACAAAATTGGCCTATAGGCGTGTCTTTGTTGAGATCATAATGCAGGTCGATATCTGCGGCGGGCCGCCGCAAAGGTCCATCGCCCAGCGTAGGAAGGGTTTCCGCCAGCTTTTGAACAAAGGCATCGTTGTCCTTGAGCCCGAGGTCCGTTTCCAATTTATATTCATTGGGTTTCCCGTCTTCGATATTCCGCTCCCACAATCCGATGGCCTCCGTATAATAGTAATCCGCCAACAGCCCCACCAATTGTTGATACATCTGCCGGGGATGGTTCCAGGTCTCGGCCGGTTTCACCAGATTGTTGTACACGTGCTGTCTTTTCTTGGACAGATATACCGACATAAAAAGCTCCATCGACTTCACCGTCAGCGCAACGGCTATCGGATTGAAAAAAGCCGGTTTTTCAGAATACAGGTCGACGACCCCCACAATCTCCCGATCGTCGTAGATGGGGACGATCATCTCCGAGGTTATCGGCGGCTGGAATTTAAGCCCTTCCACAAATTTCGAATCCGGATGGGTAACATCATCCGTATAGTACGGCGCAAAGATCTTCTCGCAGACATACATCAAAATGCTTTTGTCTGTATAAATATTTCCTTGGTTGCTAAAGACAGGCTCATTGAGGATTTCGCGCATCGCACGGGCGGAAAAATAGGTTCCCTTGTCGAAATAGTTGATATGATAGTGATTGAATGTCTTGAGGGCGATGATGCCATGGTCCGCCCCAAGGCCCGCTGTGATCTCCCGGATTACGTCCGTGGCATAGGCTTCGTATGAAAGCCCTGAATAGCTGTTGCTATCATCCTTCTTTTCCTTCAATGCCGTGAGCTGCTCCAACAGGTGTTTCGATTGCTCTTCCACAATTGCCGTATAGCAGGGTTGCGCAAAACTATCGGTATAAAGTTGCAGCAGCTGTTCGAGGTCCAGGAGATTTGGATAGTTCGGCTGCATCCGCTGCATCAGACTATCCAGCGCTATGTCCTTTTCGGGGTTGGAAAATTCCTCCGCAGCATGCTCCTTTAAGCCGATTTCGATAACGCCAAGACAAAGGTCCACAGCCTTATTGCCGTTCTTGATGCCCCCCCGGTAGATTATCGGAATATAAAAACGGGCCAGCCGCCGGTGTTCGTAATTATCGAAAATGTATTTATTGATACTGGCAAAAGTGATTTTCCCGCTATCACCCTCCGGGCAATGATCATCGAAGACGTGAACTCCGATGACTTTTACGTTCCGCATTTTCTGCATCACCTTTACCAGGATGTCATCGGCGGTCTCCGGAAATTCCGAATCTTTCACCCATTTCCTGGGACTGCACTCGCCGAGGTCCTTGTTCTCGTCGACATAGGTCCTTTTCAAGGAAGAAACGATGCGCCTCGACTGGAAATCGAATAAGGAAATGACGGCATAGTCGAAATCGAAGATCTTGACAATATGCTCGCAGGCCAGCCGGCAGATGTCATCGAGGGTCTTTTCTCTGGAAATAATATTGATCCCTGCGAACAGGGTGTTCAACTTTTTGAGGATGGTTGCGTCCTGATCGTGCTTTCCGGCGGCGGAACCGGCCGGCATTTTATCGGTAATGTTCAATTCAGCCAAGCGCAGGGTAAATTCAGCTTGTTTAAATGTACGGAAATACCCTGCAACGAACCCCCGTGAAAACACCTTTTTTGGCTAAAAAAGCCCCTACGCTACCCAGTAACACCAGCTGCGGACCACCACCAGGGATCGCGCTCTTGCCCGCTGAATAAATGCGCCGGATGGCGGGATTGCCTAAATTTGTTTAAATTGCACTGTTGCAACGACTTTAAATCCCGGTCTTATGTCTGAGAAAAAGAAGGAATCAGTCGAAAATAGCACATCGCCCATCGATGATGCTGAAAGGCAACGGATCATGCGCGATATGCATCGGTCTGATATGGAAAAATTGAAGCTTTTCACCCGCATGTTAAGACAGAATGCTTTATTTAAGAAGGCCAAAGTCATCCATAAATAAGTCATTATGGATATGTTGGATGACCAACTGATCAGGTTTTGGAAATCACTCAACGAAAACAGCGTTCGATACATAATGGTGGGTGGGTTTGCCACACGGTTTCATGGATTTAACAGAAGTACCGACGACCTGGATATGTGGCTGGAAGATACTGTTCCAAACCGGAGGCATTTAAGAAAAGCATTTACAGAATTAGGATATGGAGACTTTGCCTCTTTAGAGACAATGCAATTCGTTCCGGGATGGACGAATTTTTATATCGGTGGCGGCATCGAATTGGACATAATGACAAATATGAAGGGCCTGGAGCATATTCCCTTTAGTGAATGTCTTGAAATGGCCTCTATTGCTGACATGGAGGGTATCAAAGTTCCTTTCTTACATATCAACCACCTTATAGCGAATAAAAAGATCGTTAACCGGCCTAAAGATCAGGTTGACGTTATTGAATTGGAAAAGATCCGAAAAATCAGAGAAGAAAGCAATTAGCAGGGAATTTACTTCACCATCACAGTACCAGGATGAAAGGTCCGCCAGGAATGCCAGAATTCCTGGTAGGCCTGCACCGGCTGTAACTGCGCGCCCTTCAGCGGCCCGTCAGTACAACTGCCGCTCGGCTGCCAGGTGCTCCGGGTAGTGATATCCCGAAGCGTCTTCGAGGCACTGTCATACTGGAAGCTCAGACTATCGTTATAGGATAAAGCATAAAAGGTCTTGTTGTTGGAATCGATGGTCAGCAACAGGTGCAGCTTGCCGATAGTGTCAGGTATAACCCTGTCCCTTATCAGGCTATTCCAATCATACGCCTTGCTTCTCCCTCCTGATTCGATGCCGACCACCCAGGATTTGAATTGCCACGAACCGGGATCTCTTTTCTCCAGGTTATTTTTGATCGTGCCTTCATCATAGCCTTTCAGACTGTCATATTTGCTTTTGAAGTACGGATCTGGTTGCAAGGTTTGATTGTTGGGATGTAATGTCTGCCAATCACCCAGCGTCATCTGGGCGGAAGCGATCTCTGGCAGTTGTTGCCCTTTCAGGGGGCCGGTAATTGCTTTTCCTGTGGCCTGCTGCCACCAGCTGCGGGTGTCTGCATCTTCAAACATAGCGTTGAAATGGTCCATGCCCACCAGCCGGAAAGCAGCATACTTGCCTTGTACAAAGGGGCTGTATACCCGCCCGGTGCGGCAGACGGTGCAATAGGTGACCAGTATCGGCTGTCCGCCTACCGTATCGCGTACCTGGTGATGATAACCAATAATTTCGATGGGATAGGCTTTGGCTGCTCCATGTAAGGCAACGCCGATGACCAATTGGTCTTTGTTGGTACTGTCCGTGGCGAATTGCTTTACCCTGGGTTGATAGAACATTTTATCGGCGAGGAACCTAAAGTTGAACAAATAGAAAACTCCACCATAAACCAGCAGTACCAGGATAAGCGTCATCTTCTGCCAGACTCTTCCGCTGCGGAGATAGAATAATAGCGGCCAAATCACCAGGGCCAGCGCGATGATCCGCAACCAGATGATATTCCTGTCCAGGAAATAGGCGAAGCCAACAGTATCATGCTGTTGGCTGCCAGGGAAGGGCATGATAAAGTAAACACGCAGTATCTCGAGAGCGAAAAGAAAGATCAGCCCCGTCCACAGCAGAAATGACTTATTCATACGTGGAATTTACTGTTTTTCCGGCAATAAACTGTTGTATCTTACGTTATTGCACCACAACAAACGGTCCTGTCCTGATGAAACCCTTCATTATCATTGTCGCCCTGCTCATAGCTGCTGTCCTCGGCTGGTATATTTTCAACTACTACCAATCTTCCAATTCCAAACCGGTGGTGGTCAACACAAAAACCACGGATACCATGGTCATTGTACGGGACTCGATCATCAATGCAGGAGTCTACGATTCGATCCCCTCCGGGTTCTACCAGGGTATGCTTCCTTGTAAGAACTGTGACGGCATCCAGCGGACGATCCTGTTTACTGATAATGGCCATTACAAAATGGAAGAGCTCAACTGGGGCAAGGGAACTCCGGCCAAGGCCGTCGAAGGAACCTGGGAAAAAGAGAAGGAAAAGGGGCATTTCAGATTGTACGAAAATGACAAGCCGATCGCAGAATACCGCCTTTCGAAAGACAGCCTGATCAATACGGAGAGTTATGGGGCGCAGATACCGGACTCTCTCTCGCATCAATATGCCCTGTTCCGTAAGAATACGGCGCCGGAAAACGCCTCCTGGAAAAAGCGGCGGTCCGAAGGTGTGGAGATCCTTGGTACCGGCGGTGATCCCTACTGGAGCGTGGAGATCGACAAGGATAAATACATCCTCTTCAAGGCGCCGGCTATCCAACGACCGGTTATCGTGCCCATCGAAAAACCTCAGCCGACAAAAGACAGCCTTGTCTATTCCATCAATACCGACGGCGGCAATCTGCTCAAAGTATCCATTGCGCCAGGTTTCTGCACCGATGGACTCAGTGATCATATCTACGAATACCGCATGTCCGTCACTTATAAGGGGCAGATGTATAAGGGTTGTGCGGTTTCGTTAGATAAGGAGACCATCGGGGGGAAATAAGCCCCCCTCACGGCTTCAACGACAGCCTCATACAATAAAAAACAGTCGTCCCTTCTTACAATAATAAACCGTGTTTTCACCCTTAGGCCAAACCGCACCTGTGCCTTATCTTGCGGTCCAATACTTTAACACCTAAACTACATTTCCAATGAAACGAACCATCCTCCTTGGCGCACTCGCGCTCACGACTATCTGTTTTTTCTCCTGTAACCAACCAAGCACCGAAAAGACCCCGGCCCCCGCTCAGGCCCTGGCGCCCACAGGCGGCACTCACGGCGGCGGCCAGCCCGTTCCCTGGGGGCAGATCAAGCCCTGCCTCGATGCCTATCAGGCAGTGATGGCCCAATACGGTATTACGACGGACAATCCCCGCGTACCCATCACCAAATGCCCCGACTCCACCTTCCTCATCACGCTTAGCGAGTCCCTGCACGCCGACAGCCTCGTCGCCTGGCTCCAAAGCCAGATCAACGAATATGATTCCGCCGGTAAAGGCGCCAACCTCAACTTTGTCATTATGCCGGGCATCTGTACCCGCGCAATGCTGAGCGCCGTCAATGCCCCGGACACCAATGCCACCGGCCGCATCAGCTACTTCATCATCGCCCGCACCCGCACCGGCAAGACCAGCGCTCTGACGGGTGACCCCGGCTCCGGTTATGAAGTAGGCGGCATCCAACCCTAACCGCATCACCGGCCCCGCCACGGCCGCCCGATTCCGGGCCTACTAACCATAACCCCTATCCCTGCCCATTGACCCATGCAATTTCTGTATTTTCAATATTTCCAGCTGTTCAGCCTTTTGATCGCCATCGTGTGTCGCAAAGGGCTGAACAGTTTTTCCCTCGGCATCCTCATCCCTATTCTCCTTTTGGACAATGTTACGGAAACCGTGGGCGTCAACTACACCCGCATCTTCCACTCGCTTGACAATTATTTTGTATATAACGTATACTATGTCCTCTCCACACCGCTTTACCTTTATCTCTATGCCTCGATGCTAAAAGGCGATCGCCGCGAACAACGCCGTCTCTTCTTCACCGGCGTAGCCATCGAGACGTTTATCCTCGTCAACTATTTCTTCATCCAGGGCCGCGCCGAATTCAACACCTTCACCGCGCTGCTCGTCGGCGTAGCGAACATCGTCCTCTCCTGCCTCGTCCTCACCCGGCTGGCCATCCGCAAAGACGACGGATCTAATTTGGTGCTTGACCCTATTTTCTGGATCAACGCCATGATCCTCCTTTTCAGCCTCGTCTCCATCATCGTCCTCGGCATGCTAAAATATATATCCCTCAACCATATCCAATTCGGACGCAAAAGTTTGTATTTTGCACTCATGGAAGCGGCCAACGCCGCTCTCTATACCGGCTATAGCGGCGCCTTTCTACTATGCCAGACGCAAAGGAGCAAATAACCACAACCATCCTAGCAGTTATCCTAGTATTGCTGTTCTTCGGCGTATTGTTCATCGTGATGCTCTGGTACTACAACTATCGCCGCCGCCAGACGGCCCGCGAGAAAAAGGCGATGCAAGACCAGTTCGATCAGCAGCTGATGCAGACCCGCCTCGAGATCCAGGAGCAGACCTTCCGCTATCTCAGCGAAGAGATTCACGACCACGTCGGGCAGCTGCTAAGCCTTGCTAAAATTCAGCTCAGCAGCTTCAGGGAAGAAGAACCCATCGATTTCCCCCTCCTGAAGGACGCCGGCGCCAACGTCGCGCGCGCACTGCAAGATCTCCGCAGTCTGGCCAAGGGTCTCCATGCCGGTCACATCCGCCATTTCAGCATCCGCGAAGCCGTCGACGAAGAAGTACAGCGCATCCGCAAAGCCGGTGGCCTCACCGTCTCCGTCACCTCCGAAGGCGCCGAGAAAAAAATAAAGGATGACAAGCAGCTCATCCTCTTCCGCATTATCCAGGAATGTCTTCAAAACTGTCTGAAGCACGCTTCCGCCACTAGCATCAACATCGGCTTCACCTGGTATGCCGAGCAGCTCCGCGTCCGGGTCCGCGACGACGGCCAGGGCTTCGACGCCGACCGTGTCCTCCAGCTACACACCGGTGGTCTCGGCCTCGAGAACATCCGCAACCGCGCGCGACTCACCGGCGGCTCGAGCGTGATCTACAGCCGTCCCGGGGAAGGGACGACTGTCACGGTGCAGATACCGTATGAATAAATCGCAGCTCTCACGGGCAGGCCATTGCATCCTGCCGGGCTTACGACTTTTTGTAACTATACAGATGCAAGATCGGGATATCGAATCCAATGAAGATATTGAACCGCTCGGTCAGGAAAGGCAGGGTCGAATTGGCCTTCTCGGTCACTCGCTTGAGCCGGGGACCCCATTGCAATCCGGCGCCGATCTCCATCGGCAGGTTGAACTTCTTATGGGCAAACAGCGGAGCGTCGTAGATGATGGAAAAAGATGGCGCAAAAAGCTGTCCCCACTGGATGGTCGATTTGATGGAGTTGGTATCGGTAAGCTCATAGCTGAAAATGGCGCCGACGTCCAGCAGGCCGGCAAAAGCCGTAAAAGCCCCACCCTTGCCATGGCAAAGACCAACGCTAAACGCCAGGCCTAGTGGCGCCGATATTCCCGTCTCGGTCGTAGGAATGGAGGTGCCGCTATATTGCTTGTTCCAGCTATGATAGACATTTACGTAAGCGTTGAGGCCCAGTGTGATCGTATTTTCCTTTTGCGCCCGCGAACTGCCCGGCGGCAGCGCAAAGGCATCCAGGGCATTGGCAACATCCTGTGAATTCTGCGCCTCCGCCACGGCGCCGATGAATTGACCGGACGTATTCAGGAAGCGAATAAAATTCCCGACGCTGTCCGAAGCTTTCTTATCCGCTGCCGCGGCAAGAATAGAATTCATCAATTGCACCCCTCCGCCCAGCGCGGTGGCATACCGCTGCTGCGCAATGGCATAGACAATCGAATCAAGGTTGCCGATCATCGGCATGCAAATAGCTTTGATCTCTTTTATATGGGCTTGCAAGGCATTGGCGGTGTCTCCATACACCAGGTCTACACCGGTCTGCGTCAGATCGAATATATAATCGGCCACACTCCCAAAGGCAGTTATATAGTTGATCAGCTGAGGCGTCGGCTTCGCCTGCAGCGCAGTGCTCAAAGCGGCTGCCACCGCCGGCTCATTGCTTATCTCCTGGGCGAGATTGTAAATCGGTCCCCAATCATTAATGAGCCTGGCCGTGTCGGCTACCAGGATATCATGAAAGTCGTAAACCCTGCCGTTGATGGTAAACCGGATGCCGATGGCGTTTTGCGTCACCATTCCCAGAAACGTCTGGTAATAGGCTTTGTTTTGCAATAAAAGGAAGAGCTTGTCCTGACTAACCCAGCCCTGCTTCGCTTTGTTGCCTGTGCGAACCTGGATATCCCGGAGACTGTTGGAGACCAGGGTGACCAGGCGAATAAAAGAAGAATAAGAGCTGATGCTGGCGGCATCGTTCAAATAGGGCTCATTCCCCAGCCGGTAGAGTACTTCCGGCAGGGCAACGTTCTGGCGAAGCATGTCTATCATGTCGCAGGAGGCAAAAAGCAGCACCAGCGGCGGATGATTTTTGATCATGTCTTTGCACCACTGCAGGGTGGTAAGGGTGCTAACATTGCCCAGCAACCCGGAAATATCCGTCTGACAGGCATTTTGTATGGCCGTATAGGAAGATTTGTACTGGGCCAGTTGAAATTGCTGCAGGGCTTTCAGCGTTTGCGGGAAAAGAATGCCCACCTCTGGATGCTTCTTTTGCAGATAATCGACCAGTAGATCGATGAAATTGTTCTGAAACTCCTTGTTTACCCTGTTGATGAGTAATTTGGCCACCCCTTCTGCAATGCTGGTGGCATCCCAGGGGTTCGCCCCTCCAATGCTGCCAACGCTGATAGCCTGCGACCCGGTGCTGAACATGTCAGGTATGTTTAGCGTTAGCGCCGGAGAGCGATTGCCGGCTATGCTGGGGCCCGCTGCATTTGGCTTAAAGAAATAGGGGTTCTGCAACGCCAGGTTCCAAACGGCATCGTCAGACAGGCCTTCACTACCCCAGGTATTTCTTCTTAGGATTTTCGTCAACACAGATCTTTGTTCTCTTGTGTCGGAACCAAACTTATTTGCTTTCAAAATCGTCGTCAAAGAATCTTTATTAGTGGAAGGACCGTATAGTATTTTGCCCGTCTCCGCTTCAATAAGAATATAAGCATATTGTTGCGGCGCCATTTCATCAGGAAGGTCATCGTCATCCGCCGCAGATGGGCCCGAGTTCTTCCCGGTAGGCGCGCCTCCGGCACTGCCGCCCCTGCCCGCGCTGTCGGCCGGAATGACCTTTCCTGCGATCAACGGGTAAGCCTTGTAACCGTTTAGGGCATACAGCAGCTCGACCGCGTCGTAATAAGGGGACTGCACCATCTCTTCGACGGGTTTACGCGGTTTAGGCGCCGGCTTGTCCGTTGCCGTGTCGCTCTTTTGATCAGTAGTTTGTTTGCCGCCCTGTTTCGAAGGGGTTTGACCGTTCGACCGGAGGCAAATCATCGTAAGGATAAGAAATAATAGCCCTAGCGGGAAGAAGGCTTTCCGTTTCATGGTAAATGGTATTTATGGTATTTATGTGTGGATTTATACGGCTTGTGTTCCTATCGACCGGCTCCAGAAGCCGCCGTTGTTGGCAAAATTGGACGTCAGATAGTCGTAAGGGGCCCAGTAATTGTTAGCAGCAGGGTCGCCGATCAGCACATTGTCGCCATCGATGCCGTACAGCAGCACGTAATGGGCCACCGTAATACCGTTCCAGTTGATCTGGCAGCAAATAGGATATCCGCCATTGAGTTGATGAATGATTTGGTTTGGATTCAACGCCTGCGGAATATCCCAGGCGCCGTTATGGGTCACGCTTTTCAACACATAACCCAGATCCTGCGGCTCATCGCATTGCGAATAATCGGCCGCGTTATCTGCAGTGACGATGGAACATACCGGGTTCACCGCCATAGAAGCAACATCGGCCTGCCGCAGACCATTCAGGTTATTGTAATAATAGAAGGAGACGGTAGAAGCTACGGCTGCCCAGCACCACTGGTCCATCAGCTGTTTTTGCATTTGAACTCCGGTTAATATCATGACTTGGAATTTAGGGCTTTCTCAATCGCGGGCGGAAGCCCGGCCGGCGGCTGGGTAGCGATCTCGTTGTGATAGTGTATCGGCAGCTGCATCGCCTTCAGGGTCGTGGAAGCCTGGAATGAACCCTGAGCAACCGGCCCCGGATTCGGGGATACAGGGGCCGCATTGGGCCCCCCTGGCAGCATAATAGTGGGGGTTCTTACGCCGGGCGCCTGGGGAAAGGTCGATGGCCAAGGGTTTCGCGCGAAAGGATTATTCTCCGCCCAGTATTGCAGGGTCTTTGCGCCAAACGCAATGCCCAGCACGCTGATCCACCCGGCGTTGAGGACAAGACCCTGCATACCCGCGTCGGTCCATCCCGTCCGCACGGCAAGCGCAATAAAAGCGGCGACGATCATAAACACCGCCGCCCTGGTGCTCGAGACCTCGCCTTTGGAAGAAGACCGCAACATGCTCGGGAAAATAAGCGGCCAGGATATCGTTATCAGCAGCACTGAAAGGGCCATGACGGTAGCCTCGTTCGTTGGCTTGACTGGCCCTATTCCAACCGCAGCCTTTTGCCCGGCGGGCAGCTGCAGGGCAACGGGCGTGGGGACGCCGTTTTGCAGGGTATTGCATCCAACACCCAACATGCTCACCAATCCTATAAACAACAGTACTACACCGGTGATCTGGAGGATACTCATCTGCCGGTTGGGTGAGACAAAGTAGAATTGTCGTGACATGGATGACGATTTTCAGCACAAGCTAACATTCGGCGGTTCGCCTGACAACGGGAAAAACACCCCTTTATCTTTATCAACCCCAAATACGGGAAAAACACGGTGCCGTGACAATAAAGTCTGCACTACCTTTCTCCAGGCCATAGGCGATTCGGCGCAACGTATGAACCTCTTCACCAAAAGCATATTATTCGCGCGGCGGTTGTCGATCCTCTACCTCTTCCTGGGTATCTTCTCGATATTCTTCGGCATATTCTACTACCGGTATATTCCGGGCAACCAGGCCGAGCTCAACAGCCGCGGGTTTCGTATCCTCAACCAGCTGGCGAACAATATGACGGCCCGCAACGCCAATCTCGCCGATGCCTTTTCCAATATTGCCAACTGCCACTGCATGCCATCCGAGCAAAAGCGCCTTGACCAGCAGATCGATGAGTATATCCATTTCCACACCGATACATCCGGCAGGCGCCATCAGCGGCGCCAGGACTCGCTGCATCTACGGCGTCAGGACTCGCTCCCCGACGGCCCCCAATTACAATTTCCACCGACTGAACCTCCCCGTCTATCCTATGGTATCGATTCGACCGATCGCGCCATCATCAAAATAGCGGACTTCCTCGAACCCGTCCTGGCGGCCCGGGACGATCTGTTCGACACCTATGTGGTGCTGCACAAAGACTCGTCCCGGCAGGACAGCGCCCATCAGCTGAGGGTCGTCTACCTCAAGGACAAGATCAGCGCCTCCTTCGCCATCAACGTCGACTCCGCGCTTTCACTGCAAAAGAATACCGATCTGTCCACCACCAGCACGATCCTCATCGGCGGCGAAAGCTATCTGCTCTTTTACCAGCCCTTCCAGCTGGCCGGTTCGACACTGGTGCTGGGCGGCCTCATCAGCAAGGCGGAATACGACCGTCAGGTAAAGAGCCTGCCCACGTCCTTCGTCGTCGGGATGATCCTGGTGATCCTGCTGGGCCTCACCATCCTGCCCTTCCTGAAAGTATTCTTCCTCAGCCCGCGCGAACGTCTCCGGAAATGGGATCTCCTCTCCCTCGTCCTGGCCATCTACCTGGGTTGCGCCGTTTGCATCCTTGCAGGTGATTATTTCCTCGCAGACTTCTCAGCCGAAAGCCTGGTCGAAAGTCGTCTGCACAAAATTTCCATACAGCTCGACAACGATATCCGGCAGGACCTGCGCCTCGCCGGCCGGCAGCTCGAATCGTATATCGCCGCCTACAGGCGCCTCGACGGCCCGCTTCACCTGCAAAAGGTTTTGTCTTATAAGGACACGGATCACATCAAAAAAGACGCGGTCGACCGCCTCTTTACCCCTACCATCTATCCGCTGGTGACAAGGGTCGCCTGGTTCGACTCGACAGGGATGACGATGGCGAAATGGAATCCCTATACCTTTATTTCTCCCTTCTCCCCGGTGAAGGATTATTCTTTTTTCCGCCAGCTGTGCCAGAAGGACCCGGACGATACCAGCCTCGTGCTCACCGCCGGGAAATCCAATATCACCAGCGAATTCCAGCTCTACCTCGCCCGGCGGCTGCAGGAGGAGATAGACACGGCGGCAGACACGAATATCAACGCTTTGCCGTTGCGCAGCTTTGGTATCGTGGTGGCCTTCAACCTCCACAGCGGGCTCCACCCGGTATTGCCCAGGGGATATGGGTTTTGCCTGGTCGACACTCGCACAAAGGGGATATTGATGCATTCCGATGCCCGGCGCAATCTGTCCGAAAACCTCTACGCCGAGACGGACAACAACGAAAGGGTAAAGTATGCCATAGACCTCAGGGCTGGCGCTTTTGTCGATGATGTGCGCCTCTACGGCTCGGCTTACACGTTCTATGTGCACCCGCTCGCGGGACAGGAGGTGACCCTGGTCGTATTTTACGACAAGAGCAGCCACTTCGGGAATATCTTCCGGATGATCCACTTCGGCGGCGAGTCGCTGTTATATCTCTTCCTGCTCTTCTGTCTTTGCCTGCTGCTCTCTACGGCCCTCGCCAATCGTCCCTCCAAGCTCAGCTTCGAGATCAATCCCGTGGAATGGGTACGCCCCGTGCACCAAAACCAGCCCTCTTACGATTTTACCCAATGGTATTTTCGGGGGTTGCTGGCCGTTGGCCTTGTTTATTCCCTGCTGCTGCCCGTCTTCGGCCTGGATATTCGCATCGCCTTTTACATCAGCCTCCTGCTGCCCTTCTATGCGCTGTGGGGATTCCTGGCCAGCCGGCGAAAAGTAGTTCCTCTGTTCACGCCCGATGATCCGGTATTCACCGAATGGCAGTGCAGCAGCAATTGGCTGCCGCAACGCATGCGGCCCAACCGCAATTGGGGCCTCAGACACTGGTCGGTGCAGCTGATCAGCTGTTCACCAGCCGTGGTCATCACCATCGTCCTGCTCAACTGGCTCATTTTCCGGCTCATCGCCCGGCCGGACTGGGATCACGGCCGATCCGTCGCCATGATGGTCATCTTCTTCCAGGGACTGGCGCTGGCACTGATGGTCTACCGGTATTGGCAGGTCTTCATCAGCAAACGCTATCTGCCGGGGGAAGCTCCCGGAAGATCCTTTTCCCGCCTGTATGTCTGCTCTGCCTATTATTCCTTGCTGGTATTGATCGTCCTGCCGGTGCTCGGCATCCTCTGGTACGCATGGACGGTAGAGAAATCGCAATTCATCCGCAGCGATGAATTGTACATCGCCGGCCGCAATACCGTGCATCAGAAAAGCATCGCCCGCGACATTCGGATCAACCTGAAAAAGACCGTCCTGGGTCAGCTGGAACAAAAGGCGGATTTCACCAACCGGCTGCTGTACGATAGCCGCTACCTCGACGGTGAGACGATCACCGGCATCCCCGATGGCTGGCGTACCATGCTGGCGGCGCCTTCCGTGCATGACCCCGACCAACCCTATATTATTCTGTTGGACGAACTCTTCCTCGTCACCGCGGGGGAATACAAGAGTTATTCGATCGACCAGCGGGCGGCAGACTCCACCTGGATCTTCAAGGCCCCTTCATCCAATAACATTTGCCTGTTGCAGAAAGTGCAAAGGGACTCCGCCACCGGCCTGGGCTTCACCGCAGATTCCCTGCTGCGGGATTTCCAGGTCTGCTCGCCCCGGAATAAATCGCTCTTTTCTTTCCGCGATCTCGGCCTCTTTCATTGGTCCCTGCTGTTACTGGCTATCGTCTTGTTCCTGATGGGTATCCCCAGGCTCATCGCCCTCACGGCCAACCGCATCTTCCTGCTGGATTTTCTCCGGCTGCCCATTCCCGCAGGTGACAATATCCTGGATGATTTCTTCCCCAATGGCGTATTCCCGGTGCCGAATTTTCTCCATGGCCCTTCAGGGCAGCGGCTGCCGGTTCCCGACCAGGAAGAGCATATCCTCCATACGATGCTCGATCACCAATCCACCTTCAAGTCTATTTGGAAAAAGTTGTCCGGCGAGGAACGGTATTTCCTCTTCGATTTCGCCGGCGACCGCTACACCAATTACAGGGATGCCGGGTTGCTGCTCCGGCTCCTCAGAAAAGGGATCCTGAAATATCAAAATAATGAATGCATGCTCTTTGCCATCAGTTTCCGCGAATTCATCCTGCAGAAAAGAGGCTCGCCGGCTATCAAAGGACTGAAAGAAAAATATGCCGTCCCCGGTGTCTGGGCGACTATCCGTATCCCCGCCCTTATCATCATCGCGGCCTGCGCAGTAATGCTCGTCATGACCCAGGAAAGCATCTCTCACCGCATCACCGTCGCCCTCACCTCCGTGGGCGCCATCATCCCTGTGGTGCTGGAGCTCACCAAAAAATTCGGCAGTAAAGGCACCGCCTGAGGCCCCATTTATCCCTCCTGCGTATCACCCGCCGCCTCCCGGGCCGGAAACTCGTGGGCACCCCACCCCGTTAAAAAACTGCTCTTTCCGGGTGAAAACACGGTGCGTCCACCCGCCAATTTATCCTTACTTAGCACCGCGAAAGGGCTGCGCCACGATCGCGAAAGGGCTGCACCTCGATCAGTACCATTTACCATTAAACCTTTTTTGACTCCTAAACTCTGCCCTTATGTCTATGAGCGTCATGTCCATAATTGACTTCAACCCACCATAACCAACCCGGTACGGATTGCATACAATACCAATCCTACCCTGGTTTTGAGCGAAAGCTTCTCGAAAAGGATGTCCCGATATCCGTCCACCGTCCGCGGGCTTACCCCCATCTTATCCGCGATCTCTTTATAACTAAGTTCGGTACACGTCAGTCGGAGAAATTCGATCTCCCTCTCGCTGAGAGTGATCGAGATCATTTGATTAAGTGTCCCCTCGGGATTGTCGAGATCGTTGACAAGGCGGATCAGCCGGGCGTTGATCATCTCCGAATAATAATAGCCCTTCTCCTGGATGTCAAGCAAGGCCGCATGCAATTCGGCCGGATCGCTGTCTTTGAGGATATAACCCCTTGCCCCATTGCGCAGCATCCGGATGATGGAATTCTCCGAATCGTACATCGACAGGGCAAGCACCTTCACCTGCGGGAATCGCTGCTTGATACAAAGCGCGGTGGCATAACCATCCATCTGGGGCATGTTGATGTCGAGAAGAACAATAGAGGGAATAAGTCCGGCCTCCAGTTGATCCATACACTGCTTGCCGTTGTCGGCTTCGAAGAGGACATCATGTTCAAAGCTCCGGATGATGTTCGCCAATCCGGCCCGAAGCATCACATGATCATCAACCAGCGCTACGGAGGGCTTGATGTTATCCATATGAAAGGTTATCCCGAAAGTTAAATATAAAAATTGAAAGTATGTCAAACCTTGATCTCGCCGAACCTGCTCCTAAGAACACCATGATGCAACTATTCCAACCTATCCTGGCCCGCAGCCCCGAAGGCGGCCATCCCCAAAAAGATGTGCTGCCCCTTAGCCAATTCCTCGCCCTGCTGAGGGAAGAAGAAGACTATTGGCCGGGCGAACAAACGCAGCTGCCAAAAATGATCACCCGGCTCCGCAAGATCTTCTATGACAAATGGGGCTGGAACAAAGAACTCATCTGCCGGGCCGCCCCCATCGAATGCCGTTACCAGGTGACCATCACCGGGACCCCACCCAACGATGAAACGGGTCAAAGCCGCATCCGCCGGACAAGACATTATAAAAAGAACAACGAAGTAGAGAAATACCGCCTCGTCACCTACCGTGCCGACGACCGCGTCTATGGGAACACCCGCGTAGGACAGGTTCCCTTCATCTACCAGCACGACCACCAGGAAGTGCTGCTGCCCGACGGAACATACTGCGACATCGCCCATGTCCTGGCGGGGCTCGACGCCTGGAATAATCCGCAACTCGTATCACCGCTGCCTCAATGGCTAAGTTTCCTCCATGCACTGGTTCCGCACTGCGACTCGAATATGGACCTCGTCACCTGGTTGGGCGATATCGCCACCTCGGCCGAAGATTTTGTCTTTGCCTATCTGCGCAACAACAAGCATCCCCTGTCGGAACACACCGAACAACATTATGTCTATGTCAATGCCCCGGGCTCGGACATGCTGGGTGACATCGACTCCTACGCCATCGCCAAGAGCTACGATCTGTCGGGGGCCAGCGGTAAACGCCTGACGGATATCCTCGAAGATTATTATACCGGACCGGGCCGTCCTTACTACGCTCAACGTCGTTACACCCTCTTCAGCGAGGCCGTCGGGCTTCAATGGGACGGCAGGAAATTCGCCAACGAAGAAGCCTGGATCAAAAAATACTACCCACAGCTGCGCGACGCCACCACCTTTATGATCTTCAGCCTCACCGAAGAAGATGTAAAAAGCATCGCCCTGCCTTTTGAGGTCTGGTGCGGCGCGTACAAAGACGTGGCAAAATGCGAGCTGCTGCTACGCCTCTTCCTCAAGGCCCTCCAGGCGCTCATCTGACAGGGCCCCTAACAGGGCCGCCGGACACCCTCATCTGAACACACAAGCACCAAAACACCCGAACATCCGATCACCCGAATCGATCCGATCACCCGAATCGATCCAACAACCTGAACACCCAATCACCTGAACCATGTCTACAACCACCCTCTCTTACGTTGGCGCCCACAAACTAACCCTCCAGCAGCGGGTCCTCTGCCTTATTGGCCTGCTGCTGGCCCTGTTGTTCGGTCCCTATATCGCCGTCTACTTCAAAGACGGTGGTATCCCGGATAAATTCTTCAACTTCCCCGCCACTACCCCTGGCGATGTGAAACCCGCTCCTACCCTGATCATGACCGTTGGTATCTCCGTGCTCTTCATCGCAACGATGCTGTTGTTGATCGTTCCCCGGCTCTTTGGTTTCAAAAAACCGCCCCCCATCGCCAGGGCGGCAAAAAGAAAGGCCCGCGCCACCCTGCCCTCCTGGTTCTACATCGGAGGCATCGCTTTCGCCGGTACCGTCGTCTTCACCACTCTCCACCTGCAAAGGCCCGTCTGGCTCAACGACTGGTCCCTGCTCCCCCTCTGGTGGGGATTTGTTTTGGTTTTGGATGGCATCGTCTACTACCGCAACGCCGGCCGGTCGCTTGCCGCGACGGCCACCACCGAACTCATCGCCATGGGCGTCCTCTCCGTCTCAGGCTGGCTCCTCTTCGAATATTTCAATTTCTTCATCCGGCTCAACTGGTACTATCCATTCTCGGGACTCCTCCATCATGACAAATTCCTCATCTATGCCGTGCTGGGCTCTTCCGCCTTTATCCCGATGGCTTTCGAATGGTACCAGCTGCTCTGCACCTTTCCCGGGCTGGCGGTGAAATACAAATTCGGTCCCAAGGTGGTTTGGCCCTTGTGGGTGCGTATGACGATATTGATCGTCGCATTGGCCGGCCTGGTGGCAAGCGCCTTCTATCCCAACGATCTGTTCTTCATCGTCTGGCTTTCCCCCCTGATTATCCTGGCTATCGGGCTTGGAATGCTGGGCATCTGGACTCCTTTCATCTCGATAAAACAACGGGGCGACTGGTCCTTCCTGCTGGTGTTCGCACCTACCTTCCTCTTCCAGGGGTTTGTCCTCGAGGGCGCCAACTGGCTCAGCGTGAAGCACCTGGCCAACGGCGAAGCCAGCGGGTTCAACCCCGCATACTGGCACTATTGCATACCTTACGTCAACCAGATGCATATCTTCGAAATGCCACTTCTGGGGTATTTGGGGTACATCCCTTTTAGTGTATATTGCTGGATATGGTTCATCGCCATGGCATTTCTCATGGATATCCCTACTACCTTCAGCCTGTCGGAAGAATATAAGTAGCTGCTACGAACATGAAGAAAACTCTCTTACTACTCCTGATTGCCACCTATGCTTGCCCGGCCACCGGCCAGCCCGGCAACCCGACCACGGACGCCACTCCCGCCCAAGTCATTTCCTGGACTCCGGGCTCCCAACACGCGAATATAGGCAGACAGGTCTCGATCCTCGAGGATAAGACGGGCGCCCTTACTTACATGCAAGTAAGTACCCCGGCCTTCCAAAAAAGCTTCACCCCCTCGCAGCAATCCGTCCTTCATTTCGGCTTCACCAATTCCATCATCTGGCTCCGCTTCACCATCGACAACCCCACCGCCGACAGTCTCCTGCTCGAACTGAACCATGCTTTCATCCCGGAGGCCGATTTGTATATACAAAACATGGATTCCGCCAAAAGCATACCCCCCCCAGGGGCCGTCATCCCCCCGGGCCGCGGCTCCACCACCGGCGACACCACCACCGGCGGCTCCAACACCGGCGACACCAACACCGGCGACACCAACCGGCAGGCAGGCGACCCCACCCGGCAGGCAGGCCCCCCGGCGGCCGGGGCCGGAGGGTGGACCGTCTACCACTCAGGCTTCCACGTACCCCTCGACCACAAGCTCGTCATCAACGCCTCCCAGGTCTTCCCCATCCTCAGCGGCCGGCACGACTACTACCTCCGCATGCAACCCTATGCCCACGCCATCCCGGTATCCCTATGGGAGAAAAGCAGCTTCTTCCTGAAGGCCAGCCGCCAGAAACTCATCTACGGCATCTATACAGGGCTGCTGCTGTTTGCGATTGCCATCAATATCTTCCTCTTCTTTTTGTTCCGGCGATGGTATTATCTCTACTATTCCATCCTCGTCTTCTTTTATATCCTCAGCTCGGCGCTGGTGATGGAAGGTTTTGCCGTCTATTTCTTCCCGGACATCGATCTCATGTTTTGGTATCGCCTCATCCCGGTGCTGGACATGCCCGCGCTGATCATCTACTGTCTTTCATTTCTGGAGGTGAAGCGCTACGATCGGCCCCTGTACACCTTCTCCCTCACCGCCTGCGGCTTATTGTTATTGTACGCAGCCCTTCTTCCCAGCCTTCCCCTGATGCCTGTTTACATCGCCAACCAGGTGCTGGCGGTGGCCATCTTCGTCCTGGCGATCACCATCGGCATCCGAACGGGGCGGCGGGGTAACCGCCTGGGATATTATTTCGTCACTGCTTATTTCATCTGGTTTGTGCTGATCAACCTCGAGCTGGTGTATATCCACACCGGCGTGCTGCCCCACATCGGGGAGATCAGCTATGTATCACTGGCCATCTTCATCGAAGCTTTTCTGCTGGCCTGGCTGCTGGTCCAGCGATTCCGGTGGGAGCAACAGGAAGACCACCGCCGCGAGTCCGAGATGCAGGATCGGATCAACCGAATGCACCGGGAGTTTCAACATGAGATCCTCAGCTCCAAGCTGGAGATACAGGAGCAAACTTTTCAGGAAATAAGCCAGGAGATCCATGACAACATTGGTCAAATTCTCAGCCTGGCCAGGCTGCACATCGCCACCATGGATGACGCCGGCAACACGGTGCTGGCGAACAAGATCAGGGATTCCAAGACCCTCGTCTCGAAAGCCATCCACGATCTCCGCCATCTCTCTCACCGTCTCAACACCGACTATATCACGGAGGTGGGCTTCGACGTTGCCGTCAAACGGGAGATCGACGCCATTGCGCGATCGGAGGCCTATGAAACAAAATTCTCGGTCGAAGGGAAGCCCTATCGGTTCGATCAGCAGAAAGAGCTGATCCTTTTCCGCATCGTTCAGGAGCTGCTCAACAACATCCTCCGGCATGCCCACGCGAAGACCATCTCCGTGAGCCTCAGCTATGATCCCGCGGCCTTACTGGTGATGATACAGGACGACGGCCAGGGCTTCGATCGCGGCGCCCTCGACTCCCGCGGCGCCAACGGCAACAGCACGCTCGACTCCCTCGACACGCCGGGAACCAACGGCAACGGTCAGGGTAGCAAGGGCGATCCGGGCAACGGCAACGGCCATGGTGATCCGGGCGAAGGTCACGGACTCGGCATCAAAAGCATGTACCATCGCGCCAGGCTCATCGGTGCCGGCTTCCAGCTCACCAGCACCGTCGGGGCGGGCACTACAGCCGCGATACATTTACCCTATCCTTCAACAGCCGAAAACATACCTCCTACAACGACAAAAGGCCTTACGCTATGACTATAGATAAGAAAGCAATATCCGTGGTATTAGTCGACGACCATATCCACTTCCGCAACGAACTCGCCACCCTCATCGGCAGCTTCGCCGAATTCGTCGTGCCCTGGCAGGCCGACAACGGCAGGCAGCTCGTCGAACGCCTCACACAAACCCCCGCCCCCGACATCGTTCTGCTGGATGTCAACATGCCCGAAATGGACGGCTACGAAACCGCCGCCTGGCTCCGCACCAACTATCCCGGCGTAAAGGTGCTGGCTTTGTCGATGTATGACAGCCAAAAGACCATTACCCGCATGCTCGATCTCGGCGCCCGCGGCTTCGTCCTCAAAGACGTCGAGCCCGTCGAGATCCGCGCCGCGTTGCTGGATGTGGCGGAACAATAGCGTCTCCCTTCGGGCCGGGCTCTCCGCTTAAGTCCTCGCTTCGCATACGCAAAGCTCCGGGCTGCCGCTGCGATCCCTGACGCAGCCCCCTACCCAATCAACCCTACCGACATCGCATGTGTCGTGATCTGCGCCAGCGCACCCACCACATCCGACACCTGCCGGATTCCCGTCGCAAGCTTTCCCAGCCGCGCGCTCGTCGTCTGCATGGTGGCGAGCAACGTCTGTAGCTGACTGTTGGTCGCATTTACCTGATCGACCATTGCCTGCAGCGTCTGATGGATCAGGGTGTCCTGCAGCGCTGAAAGGTCGTCGATGGCCTGCCCGATCGCATCAGCCTCCTGAGGAGTAAGCGGCGGAGTGAGCGTGCCGTTTTCGAGCACACCCTGTAATTGTTGTATCTGGAGGTTCACCTGCTTGAGGGCGTTCAAGGTTTCCGTGTTCATAAAGAGAAGGTTTTAGGGAGTGGAATATATTTTGATAAAATGGGGCCCAACGGCTGTACATCGGTTATCAGCTGCTTCGTCTCGTCGATCACCCCCGCAAGATCTTTCTTCTCGCGAACAGCCTTTACCAACGCCGCATGCGCCTGCGCGAGGCTCGCCGCCGCCTTCATCACCTGGCTGCGCAGGTCTTCTGCACTCTGCCAGTCGCTGACGCCGTCATAATAGAATTGGAGGCCCTGGTATTTGCGCAACGTCATCCCCCTGGGGGCGCCATTCATCTCCGAAGCGATCATACTCCGGGCATCCCGCGTCCACCGGTCGCGATCGATACTCAGCAGCTGCTGCATACCCACATCCAGCGCATCGGCCAGGTTCTTCGCCGTCGCCTGAACGAGGGTATCCGCTGCCAGCACAAATTGCTTCAACGCCTTCGTCTGTTTTCTTTTCGTCAGCTTCTCACCGGCAAGCAGGATCAGTTTGGAGAGGTCGCTGCCCAGGCTGACAGGCAGGGCCGGATGTACTTTCTTATTGTACAGTGCAATGACATGATCGAGATTCCCGCCCAGGTCGGTGGTGGGTCCGCTGAGATCCGACACAAAGTCCGGGCTGCTCAATTGCGCCAGCAGCGACCCATACTGCTGCAACAGCTGAAGGGACAGATCGAATTTCCCGGCCATGTCGATATTGCTGTTATACGTCGCCCGGGCCCGCTCTAATTGAGAGAACACCAGCGCGGTATCGGGCTGGCCGGTAGCATCCAGCAGCTCGACCCTTCGGTGCAGGTCGGCATATTGCTTCACGACGGCGGATGGAAAAGCGGAGTAGGCCTTTGTCGTGGTGGCGAAAGCGTTGATGTTCTTCACCTGGCTGTCCGTCAGCACGGCGCAGCCGCTAAGCACCAGACATAGGGACAGGCACCACAGGCCAGATCTGATAAAGGGGAGCATATCAGGAATAGAGGTTTAGGTTGGCTCCAAAATTAGCATAAATCAGCTTACCTTTATGGACAACCTTTCTTATGCCCGATAACGTTTCCAACAACGCCGCCAACACTGTTTCCGGTAACACTGGCACCAACGACACCGGTCGCACAAAGGGTCCCGAAGAGCTCGAACTGGAAAAACAGGCCGCCATGGCCAGGTTGCGGACGGACATCACCAAAGGACAGGCGGATTCGCAAAAAGCCATCGCAGAAGCAAGCAAGGCCACGGCCGAGGCGCAGCGCGACCTGCTGCAACCACCGAACGTTACCACATTGGCCGGCAATATCACCAGCGATGGAACATTTATCGAAAGCCGCATCCTCGCCCGCAAATCCCTCGGCACTGCGGTTGCTGCTCTGGGTGAGGCGCTGAAGAACGACCCTTTCTTTCAAAATAAGACCGATATCCGCCTCGCACTCTACAACGCCACCGATCTTCCCGTCATCGAGTTATATGTAGGGCTGAGTAGCCAGCTATTCACCCTTGACAAACAGTTTGAAGCCGCCAATACCAACATCAATCAATTGCTCGACGCCCTGGTAGCGGCAGCAGCCACCGCGACGACTGTGGCGCCGGAAGCCCCCGACATGGCAAAAAAGTTCGATCTCGAGAGCCTTCCTGCCATCCCCTTCACACCCTCTTTGGCGCCGGCAGCGGGCCTGGGTGCACTGGGTGCAAACCCCATAACGATCGCCTACGCAGGGCAAGCCATTATACAAACGGTGATGAGCCTCGCCTCCCTGTTTCGCGTCAACACCAGCTATAACAATTTCGATCTCCCCGTCGAAGACGTCGCGTTGGCGGCCGAATTCAAAAAAGCTATCCCCATCGGCTGGAAGCTCTGGCATCCCGCCATGTTTCCCGCAAACGCCATCGGGCAAACCGAGAGCCTCGCATCCGCGTTTATGTCCCTGCTGGAAAAAGTGCTGGTGCAGTACAACACGGCCGCCGGGCTGTTAATAAAGGTGAATGATAAGATCAGCCAACTCTCTATTGCGCTTGCCACGGAAACCGACGCAACCAAAAAGGTAGCACTACAGCGGCAGCTGGACCAGCTCTCCGCCTGCCTCAACGCCTTGAATGCACTGAACAGCGCCTTCGTCCAACTGCAAGCAATGCTGGCCACCGTGGATACCGCCACCCAGGCAACACCCCTGACGACGCTGCTGCGGGCCGAACGCCTCATCGCGCTGCTAAAGAGCGGGCATACCTACATCGTAAAACTCTCCGCCATATCCAAAGGCAGCAACAAAGTCAGCCAGCGCCTCTGGTCCAGCGCCGTCATCCGCCACAGCGCCGGCACCGAACTGAATTGCCTCGTCTTCTCCCCCGACGGCGAGATCGTCTTCGCCAATACGCAGTTGAACTACACACCCTACCTCAAGCCGGAGGAGATCCGGGTCCGGAGCTAAAGGGGGCGCTCTAGTTGATGCTGACATACTTGATCCCATGTTGTGCGCTGCAAGTGCCGCAACCGGTCGTGGATTTGTAGAAAGCTTTGTCTATCGTGGAATTGACCAGCTCGTCCCAATCTCCGTTGCCCGACATGGCACTCACCTCTTTGTGTAGGGATTCCAGGAAACTGCTGGTATAAAAGCCCCCATCATAAGGATTCACCCAGGACACTTCCGTGGGTCGTGCCGCCGTAGACAAGAGGTTTCCTTTCGAATCGATGAATAATTTGTGCAGCTTTTGCATGTCCGGATAGAAAGCGGATTGAAAGGCTGTGGCGCTTTGATCGCTCACCTCGCGATAGTTGAGGCCAATATTACTATTACACAGATCGCCGAAGATCAGATTCAACCTGGCCCCCTTTTGAACGATACTCGTGTAGACGTTTTCGATGGGGAAACTTTCTTTGGCTTGGAATTCCGAATAATTCAGGGACATCTGGGGCCAGCTGCTTTGCTGATCGTTCCACCTGAACCCATGCCCGCGGTAATAAAAGACGACGATGTCATTGCTGCCGGGATGCAGGTCATTGATCGCATTCAGCAGGTTGGTCTTCGTAAAGTCCTGTTCGGAGTAGATCTTTTCATCTATCGGTATATTCAGCGCCGATGCTATATTCTCAAACTCGATCTTTAAAGCCCTGCGATCGACCTCACATCCCCTTCCGATGCTGTTATCGCGGGTATTGGCCATAATGATCAGGTGGAGGGTGACATCAGTACGCGGACTTACATAATGTGGATTGCCCAGCGTGGTGAGAATGGTATAGTATCTTTCCGTTTTGTCGAAATAATTGTACACGTAGTCCGCCGTAAGTTCGGATGGGTCCATCTTTCGCCAGGTTGCTTCCTTGAGATGGCTGGCCAGGTCATCGCTTTTCAGGTCGTTGCCGTCATAGGTGTATAATTTATCGAAATGCCCCTCCGAATTCACGTTATAGAACAGGAAATTATCGGCTGAATACCCATAATCGGTGGGACCGTAGACGACCCTTGCATCCTGTCCGCCAAGAAAATAATATCTGATATGATCTTCCGTTTCCCCCTGTTTGCCCGTGCATTTATATTCCGCCACCTTATACTTTCCATTCCGATCGAGGTACCTGATCCGCATGATGGCGTCATTGTCACTATAGAAAATAAGGAACCCATAATAACTGATCGAGCCTCCTGTCCATCTGACATCATAAAAGCTTTGTGATCGTGCCGCCATTGCGGTAAGGGAGAAGAATATGAGAAAGAACACCGATCTTCTTTTCATATCGTTGAGGGTTTAGTTGTTGTAGATAGTATGTACCGCCCAGATACTACTAAGTTAGGACAGATTTTAATAGGATGCGCCCGCGTAGACCAATTCATCCAATTTGAAAGGAAACGCCTTCCACACTGCCGAAAATGGGTGTTTTTCCCGTTGTTCTTTCTTCTGCACCTTTCTATCTTTATTGAGCCCACCTCCGCATTCACCTCTTAAAGCCATTTTATGTTATGAAGCGCTATCTCCCGTTTCTGATGATAATGGCCGTTCTGGCCTCCGGCTCCTCCTGCCAGGAGCGGGAAACACCTAAAAGCGTACAGCTGAACGCTTTACTAAAAGATGCCTATCTGCCTTCTGACAGCTATTATATCAGCGAGGAATACTATAACCAGCAACCGGAAAAGGCGGTTCTGCTCATCTCCGAGCCGCACGTGGACGCCTTTTCCCAACGAAAGCTCCTGTACTTTCTAGATTCCCTCCATCATTATGACCGCAACGAAGCTTTCAATCTCTATTGTGTGGAAGGGGCGGAAGGCCGCTTTGATGTCAAAGATCAGCGCAAGCTGTATCACGACTATCCGGACAAGTTCGACTATGCCTTATCCCAGGGATACATTTCCGGATGGGAAATAGAGTTAATGAAAAATACGAAGATTAAGACCATTGGGATTGAAGATCCGGTCATCTACCGGCAACAAATCGCCGCTTTCGGAGATTATTACAAGGACATCAATCGACGATTGTCCCAATGCTACATTAAGATCATCAACGATAACATACTTAACACCAGGAGCCTGCTGTCACAAATCGACGACAAGGCCGTTACTGCAATTATCCATGGTGCTGAGGTCGATATCTTCCAAAACAGCTTCTCCGGGCAAGCCGAATTCAAGGCCAAATACGATCGTTTTCTCGGACCTTTATATACTGCCCAAAACCGTCCTTACATAGAAACGGCCTTGTCCAACATTTGGAAATTGAACCATGTGAAAAGGACTTTCGCAGAGCAGAGTACGGGTACACGCTTCTATCCCATAATTAAAGACGCCTTCCCCGACAGCGTAAGCCTGCTGGAGGATATAAAAAAATATGACTCCCTCACCGCGATTGCAGAGCTCAGGGATAGCGTTATGGTTGCCAATACGCTGAAAGTAATGGATCATTCGGCCCCCACGGCAGTGGTCTTCATCGGCAGCATGCACAAACAAGGGATAACCAACCTGTTTAGAAAGAACAAAGTGTCTTACATCTACTATGAACATGCCTCCAACCACACCAACTTTGATCTCTATCTTCAAAGACTTCTGGGAGGAACATCCTTTTTAACAGGTCATGCCACCATGCCCCCTTCCTGCCTCAATCCTATCATCTATCCCGAATTAAAAGACGAATTCATAAAGTATATAAACACACTTCCCTGGGATAAAGCGAATGCCGCCATGCTCAGTGAAGAAATTAATTTCCTGGATAAGATAAAAAAAGCCGATCCAAAGAAAACGATCTATACTCAACTGACACAAGGAAGCAGTGGGGAAAGCGTATATGAGGTAAGGTATCCTGATCTTGGCGAATCCGCTATTCTCAAGCAATATACCGATAAGGACGTAGCCATTACAGAGAAAGAAAACGTACAGGCCCTCAACGATGCCGCCCGGGAAGCCGGTATCCCCCGGCTCTACCCCGACTATTATCTTTATGAAAAGCTTTCCGAAAATCGACACATACTCTTACAGGAAAAGATCGAATCCATCACCTACAAACAATTCCTCGAGCAAAAACACCTTAGTGCGGAGGTAAAAAAGGCATTTGTGGATAAATACCTGGACTTTACAGAAAAAATCGATGGCATCTATCAGGCGGCGCTCGCTTCAAACAAGAAGATCATACTCAAAGACAAAGTGCCTTCCTCTTTGGATATATACACCGGCATTAAAAGAAAGCTCGAAGATTCCAGAAGCCTGAATGCATTGCTGTACACCGAGGCCGGCAACACCGGTATGCTGGATGAATACTATACCCGACTGAACAAGCTGTTCGACGGATTGCTCCGGCAAGATCTAAAAATCCAAAGAGGGGTCTACATCGACTACAACATGAACAACGTGTTCCTTAACAGTCGCGTCATCGACCCGACCGACGATTGCTTTTCTTCCGTCGTGAAATCGAAAGCGCTGAAACTCAAAGATGCCGCTAATTATCTGCTCGACTTTTCCGACCCGCTTAGTGAAGGACGAAACGAGTCGGTCATCAATTCCCTTATCGATAAGATCTTTCCGGCAGGCATCAGCGAAGACAATTACAAGGAATTGATCGCACAAATCTATCTATATGATTTTTCAGACGCCAAAAAGATACTCGGCAACACGGGATACCTGGACATCCTGAACTCCTACAACCGGAAAGGAGTGTCGGATAAAGAGAAATACGCCTGCATGATGCAAGTCCCCGGCTTCTTCTTTCCGGATAGGGCCAAAAAGAACAGGCTGTTGTTCGAATTATTGAAGAATTTCAACAAACGCTTTAAAAAAGGAATGGAAGAAGACATACAGAAATTCAGTGAATTCCGTCGGGCAGGTTTGGACGTTTTCAATAACCATCCGGCCGGTGCTAACAATAAAACGGGAGACAAAACAGCATAACTGCATGAAAAAAAATCAGGCCAAATTCCTTGTCTGCATTGCCGCCATTATTTATCTGCTCATCATTTGGATAGCGCGCCTCCCCACAAAAGACTACCAGCCGGAAATTGCGGTTGGCATTGTGATCCCATTCGTCATCGAAGCGATCGCAAAATTATTGGAAAATGCAGCCATCTTCAAAACTTATCTCTTATCCCAGACCCTTTACCGCGGGTATGAGGTCAGGTTTTCAGTCGCCTATCTATTCAATATACGAATGGACAATGAATACCTGCTGATCTACAACCCACGCCGTCAGCATTTTCAGCCCGTGGGAGGGGTATACAAAAAATTCCCCGAAGCCAACGTCAGGTTGGAAAAGCTGGAAGCGAAACCGGACGACCTGACTGGTAATGACGACATCAGAAAAGACGATTTGCGTCTATTCCTGCCCATGAGCAATGCCATCCGGTTCGTACGTTGGTTCAAATCGGAAAAGGACAGGGAAACTTCTCCCTGCCGGGAATTCTATGAAGAGCTGATCCGGCCAGGTATACTGGCGCAGCAACCCTTTCTATATTTGAGTTTTAAGAAAAGATGCACTTTCACTACCCCTATTCAGTCCCGGGAAAGCAATGGCAGGAAATATAAGCAGATTCAGATCTTTGACGTTTTCGATCTTCTTCCAAACGAAGAGCAGAAACAGGCACTGTCGCAACTGCGTTTACGCGGGCACGAAGATATACGATGGGCCTCCGAAGAGTTGATAAAGAATGGAGGGTACAGCTTCAACCCATTGCCGGCAACAATAGTCATGCATATAGGTGAACATACCAAATGGGTTTTGTGTCCCGCACGGAGGTAAGCTCTCCAAGGGTATTTTTCCCGGTCTCAGACCCGTAAAACTCATCCCGTCGCCCCGCAATTATAACCGTACAGTGCCCCTTCGCCGCAACTATCTTCATGTCGCCGATCGTTCGAACCCATACCCGTCACCGCAATCGTTAAACCCAAAATTTCATCATATGAGCCGTGTATCTTTAAAGGGCAGCGAGAAGAACGCGATCCCCCATGCGGAAGCCCTCACCGGAAAGGGCGACGCCCCCAATCCAGACAAATATATCGAGGTAACCCTCAGCATCAGGCGAAAGAAAGAATTGCCGGATTCGGCCACGCCCAACAGCGCAATGAGCCACGAGCAGCTGGAGCAGGACCATGGCATCGCGGATGCCGATCTGGCCGCCGTCGAAGCCTTTGCCGGGGAATACCATCTTAAAGTCACCGAACACCGTTCTCTGGTGCATACGATTAAGCTGGCAGGCAGGCTGGAGGACATGGAG
This sequence comes from Puia dinghuensis, assembly GCF_014642875.1. Classification (GTDB taxonomy): domain Bacteria; phylum Bacteroidota; class Bacteroidia; order Chitinophagales; family Chitinophagaceae; genus Puia; species Puia dinghuensis. The sequence goes on along the minus strand of NZ_BMJC01000007.1, from coordinate 66,988 downwards.
AAAGCCTTTGGAACAAAGCTTCAGAATGTGCGCCTGGAGAACAATGTTTTCAGGCAGCGGGAGGGGTCATTGACCATCCCGTCCCAGCTGGAAGGCATCGTGGAAGGGGTCTTCGGGCTGGACGACCGGCCCGCCGCCCGGCCGAGATTCAGGCCCTCGGCACACACGGCCGCCGCCTTCACCCCGCTGCAGGTAGCCGCTCTCTATAATTTCCCTCCCGGTGATGGAACAGGTCAGGTGATCGCGATCATCGAACTGGACGGTGGTTTCAACAATGCCGATCTTACCCAATATTTCTCCAGTATTGGCGTGAGCCGGCCCACGGTCGTCGCCGTCCCGGTATCCGGTGGCACCAACCATCCTACCGGTGATACCCAGGGGCCCGACGGGGAGGTAATGTTGGATATCGAAGTAGCCGGCGCCATCGCTCCTAAAGCGAAGATCAAGGTCTATTTTGCCCCCAACACCGACAAGGGTTTCCTGGATGCGATAAACGAGGCTATAAGTGACCCTGAAACCCCGGCGGTCATTTCGATCAGTTGGGGCGGCCCCGAAGACAAATGGACAAGTCAGTCGCGGAATGCCTTTGAGAAGGCATTTCAAAACGCCGCGGCCCTGAGCATCCCGGTGGCCGTGGCCTCAGGCGACAACGGCTCTACCGACGGCTCCGGACATCTTGACGTGGACTTCCCATCCTCCGCACCTCATGCCCTGGCCTGCGGTGGCACTCACCTGGAAGGAAGTACCTCCATCACAAAAGAGGTGGTTTGGAATTCGCAAGGGGGAGCGACAGGGGGTGGCGTCAGCCGCTTTTTCCCCAAGCCTGCCTGGCAACATAATATCAACGTGATTCCGCCGCCAACGCATGCCGGCGGAAGGCAATCGCCTGATGTATGCGGCTGCGCCGCGCCCGAAACAGGGTACAAGGTCAGGGTCGACGGCACAGATACGGTCATCGGCGGAACAAGCGCAGTAGCACCCCTATGGGCAGGCCTCATCGCGCGGATGGCGCAGCATCTCGGACGCCGTGTACCCTTCCTCCACCCCATCCTCTATACTCATCCCACCGCATTCCACGATATCACCGTCGGGAATAACGACACAGGCGGCGCGGCCGGAAAATACCCCGCTTTGACTGGCTGGGATGCGTGCACGGGGCTGGGTTCACCTAAAGGCCTTAGCATCCTCGGCTTGTTGGGGCAGGCGGCGCCGCCTGCCGGCAATGGCGGCACCATCGGAGGCGCAACCGCAAACCAATAACCTAAACCCAGGTTCATGTTGATCACAGGGGGCGGGGCCTTCGCGGCCTCCGGCTTCGGAGAGTACCCTGCCCATTTTAACGGCAATGCCGCGGATAGCCTGATTTTCGTGCGCGTATTTGCTTACATTTAATAAGAAAGACCTTTTTAATTTCACGCACATGAAAACCACTATCGGATTGGCTGATGACCAACAACTGTTTTTGAAGTCGCTTGCCTCTTTGATCAATTCCTTCCCTACTTGTGAGGTGGTGCTGGATGCACTCAACGGGGAAGACCTGCTCAAAAAGCTGGCTTTACGGGATACGATGCCCGATATCCTGCTGATAGATGTCGAAATGCCGTTGATGGACGGCAGTGAGACGGTCAAACAGGTGACGGCAAAATATCCGCTCATCCGGCTCGTGGCGCTTTCCATGAAGGACGACGATGCCACTATCATCCAGATGATCATGGCCGGCTGTTGCGCCTATTTGTTGAAGGATATCCATCCCACTGAGCTGGAGCGTGCCCTGCAGGAAGTGATGACAAAAGGCTACTACAATGCCGATAGCTGTAATATCAATTACAGGCGGTTGTTGACCCAGGCCCGCAAGAATTCCGAACCTTCCATCACACCCAATGAAATGAAATTCCTTCAACTGGCCTGCAGCGATATGACTTATAAGCAGGTCGCCTCCCTGATGAATCTTTCCGAACGCACCATCGACGGCTACCGGGAATCCCTTTTCGAAAAACTGAATGTACAGAGCCGGGTCGGGATGGTACTGGAAGGCATCCGCCGCAAGATCATAAAGCTAAGCTGACCGATTTCTCAACCTCAAAACAATAATCATGGAACAAACTATCCACACTGAACTTTCCCCCGGGACGGGCGCGCCGGTCAATCACAATTTCGCACCCGGTATCATCTTCCCCGAACAGAATTTCGTGGGCGCGCATGCGGTTACCGCCAGTCAAACCGGAGGTGCGGTAACGTTGACGGTCCAACTGGCCCTCTCCGGCGCTACCATTCACAACAGCGCATTTACGCTGACGGATGCCCAGTTCAAAGGCAAAGCGTATATCCCTTTCAAAGCAGTCAACGGGCAGGTATCGGTGGACAACCTGCGCCCTGCCACCTCGCAACCGCCTGGCAAACCGCTAACGGTTAGCATCGCCCTGGACTCCACCGGCGGAAAGATCGGCGGCGCAGGCTTGGGCGCCTGATCCTCATCTGCCTTAAAAAACCGGGGCCACTGTTTAAGTGGCCCCATTATTTTTTATGGCTTCATCCAGCGAATAATAAAATCCGGCCATTTCGAAAGATCTTTTGGAAGGCTGCGCGTATTGAATAACCGGAGATATACCTTTATCAGCAGCTCCACCATATCTGCATTGACGTTTTTGGAAGGGAAAAAAAACGAAAGAAAGTACGGACTTCTCGAAGCCCGATGTTCCGAGTATTGGCCGGGGCCGGATGCTTTGTGCCACACAATTCGTATCTTCTTCATCAGGTGTTCAAACTGTTCGCGGGGATCATCCCAGCCCGGAATGCCATTCTTCCTGCATAGGTCGGTAAAAGTCCGGAAAAAATGGGTCAGATCGATGATCCCATAGTTCGAGGAATTAAAGGGAGCGGAAGGGGAGATATCCAGGCATTTTGCCCTGGCAGCATTTATTACTTTCAGCAGCTTTGCATCCTGATGCCCCGGCTTTGCGGCCTGCCAGAACCTTTCCGCCATTCCCGAGAAAAAATCTTCCACGAATTCCCCATAATGACTCAGATCGTTGGCCGAAAAAGACACCTCTCCCATTAGCGCAAAGGCACTCGGAGTCAGGATGCGAAAATGTTTCTTAAAGTGAGGATCGTCGTATTTTTTGTTGAAATTACTCCTGACATTGACAGCGATATCCGCCGCGGTCAGGTCCGGCTGTCTTTCCATCTGCCGGAAAAGCGCGTTGTAATTAAACCCCGTGAAAGGTATCGTCGTCTGCGGGGAAATAAGGACGGACACGGTATCTTTCAGCGCGTAGCCGGTTTCCAGCAATTGCGTGTAACACGTGTTCGTTATCAAAACGTCGATCTTCTTATCCTTGGGCAAGGCATTTTGGAAGATCGTATTCATCTGAACCGCGGTTATCAGTTGTAGTCTTTCATCCAGAAGACTGGTGTCCGAGGGTTTGAGCTTTACCTTATCCCCCTGAAACACCTCGTTCATCACGCGTATCGGTTCACCCTTTATCGACAGATGAGACTTGAGGAAGGTCATCTGCCTCATCAAATCGTTGTACTCGGTTATGTTGTTTTGTGCCGCTGTATTATTTTGCGACCCTGTCCCTTGTCCTGTCGGGGTAATTCCCTGAAGATAATCCGGTCCCGTGCCGTCCGATTTGAGGTTCCCGACATATCCCAGGCCGGCGCCGTGAGACCAGAGGATGGCCATATAGCGGCTTTCCACATCCTGCTCGATGGAAAAGGAGTCCGTGAAAAATTCGGTAAGCGCCTTGCCATCATAGATATTCGTTCGCTCCGCAGGGGAAACCGTTTGGATAACGGGTGCCTTTCCATCGGACCACAATTCTTTTATCGATACCATTTCGGATGGCTCATCGTAATAAAATATTTTGTACTTTATATTCTCAAACCCCGGCTGGGCCAAAATGGATAAAACCAGGTCAGAATACTCGAAGCAGTGGTCCCCATCCTGCTGTACGACGATCGCGACTTTCCAATTGATTTTTGAAGGCATATGTTTAAATGGTTTAGGTGGCAGGTTATTGCTCATCGCTTTGCTTACTACTGCAATGGCTTTCGGCCAGGAAATAAAATTCCTGGATATCACCAAACTCGATCCTTCCAGCGGATTGTCCAGCAGCAACGTACGCAGCATCATACAGGACAGGTACGGTTTTATGTGGTTCGCCACACAGGAAGGGCTCGACCGGTTCGATGGGACAAGCTTCCTGCATTTCAACCCGGGCGCCCAGGATAGCAGGCGGATCATCGAAGGCAGCGACGTCTTCGACCTCTCGCCTGACAGCAGCGGACAATGCATTTGGGCCCTGACGGCGTACGGCGGACTCAACCGCATTTGCCTGGAAACCTGCACTGTCCTTGGCAGATATCCCTTGAGCCCCGGCATCCCCGGCAAGGCAAACCTTTGGTCCAAGTGCATGCAGGTCACCGGAAATAGGGTATTCGTGGGTACTGACGAGGGTCTGTTGCTTGATTTTGATAAGCGTACGGCCCACGCGAAGATGCTGCTGAATCTCTCAACCCGTCCGGGAAGAAAGGGCCCCATCGACAAGATCTGGCTGGACAGTAAAGGGCAGCTCTGGCTCTTTATTTCGGGTGCGGGCATCAGCGTCATCGATACTGTTGGCTTCCGTGAGAGGGCATTCCTGTCCTTACAGGCGCTGGGTCTGCCTTCTTCAGATGGATTTCAGTTCACAGGTTATACCTTACTAAAGGATCAACTGTTCATCGGCTCTACTTCGGGATTAGCAATCGTCTCCCCCAATGATCTTTCCGTCATAACGAAGACGGTTCGTGCCCTGCCGCCCGATCTTATTACAGGGGAGATCCGCGCCCTCTCCGCCGGCGGCAACCGGCTGCTCATCTGTGGCCGGCAGTCATTTGTCCTGATGGACCCGGATACCCAAACCTCCCATCGCATCCTCCTCAGCCGGAATGTAGAAGACAAGGATTGGGTATCCCTCGCCAATTGTCTCTACCAGTCCGGTGAAAGCATATGGGTCGGCTCGCAATATGGCGTCGGCTGCATCAGGAATATCCACACGGCCTTCACCGGCTATTATTCTTCCATGGACGGCAATGGAGTGAAGATAAATCACGGCACTACGCTATGCAAGATCGATGATTCCATAAGTGTCGTCTGCGCCGACGACGGCATCTACCGCGTCAACGAAGCATCCGGTTTCATTACCCGCATCGGTTCATCACCTGACTTCTTTTATGAGGCCTTCCGGGCGCCCGGCAATTACTTCATTGCTTCCAGCATTCACAACGGCCTGCAGCTCTATGATCTTAGTGGACATTCCCGCTCGCTGCTCAAGGTCTTTCCCGAACTGGCCCCCATTCGCGGTGATCTGCTCATCGGCGACGCCAGGCTCAACGATTCGGTCATATTCCTCGCCAGCCAGAATCAGCGTGGCATTTATATCTGGAATACAGTCGAACATACCGTACAGACAGCCAATACCGAGTCCGGCCCGTTTCGGTTGAAAAGCAACGTTATCAACCGGCTTTATTTCGATAGCCGCCGGCAGCTCTGGATCGTCGGCGACAATTCCATTTCCATCTGCCATCCCTTCTTCGGTTCGATTCGTCACCTCGATCTTTTGAACCCGGTGAATCATCGGCCACTTTCCATCAACATGGACATCTGTCAGGTAGGTTCTTCCTATTATATCACGTCCTACGGCACCGGCATCGTCCGGCTCGACAGCAGCTATCACATTGCCAGGATCTACGGGCTCGGTGAAGGGGTCAATAACCTGGGGCTTTACAAGATATTTCCCGTCAACGACAGTATGGTCATGGCGTCCAGCAACAACGGTCTCAGCCTGCTGCAACCGGGAAGCAACAGGATCATCAACTATTTTGGTGAGGACGGCCTGCAATCCGATAATTTCGAAGAAGCCAGCGGCGCCAGCTATAAAGATTTTTTGCTTTTCGGCGGCATCCGGGGCTATACCAGGATCAACCGGAAAGCACTCCTTGCCGCCGCCGAAGACCCCATGCTCTACTTTTCGTCTGTAGAAATGCAATATGAGAATTCGGTGGCCGACACGTTCAACATCCGCTTAAAACAGTTGGTGGTGCCGCATTCGGTTCTCCAGGTGTCTATCGGTTATTCCGCACTTAACTATCTCCGTCCCAAAAGGCTTGTATTCCGCTATCGTATCAAAGAGCTGAATGAAGCATGGATCTCCAATGGCAATCGCCGGTCTGTATTACTCCTGGGGCTGAGTCCGGGCAGCTACACGCTCCAGCTGCAAGCCGCCAATGAAGGATTCCCTTTCAACGAGGCCAACACCCTTGAGCTTACACTCAAATATCTTCCCAAATGGTACCAGACTATCTGGTTCAAACTGGCCATTGGCCTGCTGTTAGCCGGTATACTCTACTCTTTCTTCCTCATGCGGCTTAACCAGCTTAAAAGGCAGCAACAAATCCGACGCGAAATCGCCGGCGACCTTCATGACGACCTTGGCGCCACGCTGAATTCTATCAAGCTGCTGACGCACATCGCTCAGCGGAGTATCCCCGGTCAGCAACAGCTGGAGCAAATAGAAGCATCCGTCTCCACCGCCATTGCCGGTCTCCGGGATGTGCTATGGGTACTCGATGATTCGGGTGATACTTTTTATCATTTGCAGGAAAGGATCAAGCGATTTACGCACCCTCTTGCCCTTGAAAACAATATCCGGATGGAATGGCTCCTCGACGAAGAATTGTCATCCCGCAGGATGTCAAAAAAAGAAAAGAAGAATCTTCTTCTCATCGCCAAGGAAGCCTTCAACAATGCCCTAAAACACGCAGCCTGTACTTCTATCACCATCTCCCTGTCTGTTGTTCATGACAAACCTTGCCTGGCTATAGCCGACAACGGGAAGGGGTTCAACACCTCAGCTCTTTCGGAAGGGTATGGGCTGAAAAATATCCGTTACCGGGCCGAACAGATCGGGTATATCGCCAATATTATCTCCGCACAAGGCGAGGGTACAACGGTTACTGTCATACACCGATAGCATCAAAGATAGTATTCACTACATAAGAATTCTACCGTTAAAATACGGTTTTTCCATTAGGGAAAAACCCCGTAGCTTATGGGGAGGCAATGAATAATCCGAAAATTAGCCTGGCGTTTTCATGGGTGGGCGGTATTGGCGGCAGGGGTACTCTTTGGAGATTTGCCTCCACTTTTCGGGCGCCGGCTTTCACCCGGTTCTCCTTCCGGGACAATACCGGAAGACACGGTCCCGAATGCCAATATTTTATCAATGATGACTTGTTTGGCGGCGTCCATTTTACCCGAGGCATCCATGGTTGTGGCAATCTTATAGGCCAGCAGGGAATTATGGATAAATATTTGCCGGTTATAAAAGTAGGTCAGTTGATTTTTAGAGCTCCTATAGATCCAAAGAAAGAGACCCGCGATCAATTCCGAAACAATTCCGCTGGACAGCGTAAGGATTTGCACGTTAGTTTTTGGGACACCCTGATTGAAAAATAGACCCGAAGCGGGAATTGTAAACAAGACAATAGCAAGCAGAAGTATAAAAAATCCGATCCACATGGCCACCAGGCTGGTCTTATAACTCCTTTTACCTTGTTCCAACCCAATCTGGTAATACTGTTCCAACTCATATTTGCTGAAATTGACCAGCGTAATCAGCCCGGTTGCTTCTTCCTTCTTTAAAATGTCCTCATACTCTTGCCGTTTTCTCCTATTGTCCTCCGCACCACCTACAAACTGGCTTTCCGCATCTGAAGAAAACCGCTCGAGGATGGCGGAAACCGGTCCTCCCAACACTGAAAAGGGCATGATTGGTATCGAAGCTGCAAAAATTATTCCCAAAACACCCAAAATCCCTTTCACCACAGACCAAAGTCCCGACCAAAATGAACCATCGTTAAACGGTCCGAATCCCCATTTTGACAGAGCGGGTATAGCGATCAACCAGAAAAAGTAGGTAATGAGGATCATCAGACTGATGAAGACAAGAGCTATCACAACGATACATAGGAAAACGAATCGCGTATTCTTATTGCGCAAAAGCCCGTTCAATATCCCTTTCTCATCTGTCTGATCCGGGCTGGGATTGGTATCCTTCAAGGCCATACGATGTGATTGAGTTGGCATGGTAATGGACCCACCGAATGTACAATACCTTTTCTTTCACACCCCCGGTGAAAACACCCTTTTTCGCCTTAACAGAACATTATGGGTGTTTTCACTCTTTTTTTCACCTCTGCAATTGTTTACCTTCCTATGATGCGGTTATTTCTGGCGATAGCATTGCTTCTCCCCGTCCTGGCCCGGACCCACGCCCAAACCCAGGGCGCCCAGGGCAGCCAACCCGCCAATCACGTCCAGGCCGAGCCCTCATGGACCTACCGGGTGAACGTCAACATCGGCTGCAACCTCATCTTCACTTATGGACCCGGCCAGCGCTACGCAGGTTATAAGGTGTTCGCCGGGGCCTCGCTTTCCGGCCTCTATCATCACTCCTTCGTGCTCAACTACGGCCCTTCTCTTGCCGTCTATACAAAATCGCTGGGCGCCAATCTCAACCCGCTGGTCGGCGATATCCAGCTCGATCTCATCAATTCCTTCAGCATCGGCAGCACATGGGGCGGCAGCCTTCCCTATCTCAAATTCTTCCGCACCATCGGCAACGCCTCCTACTATAATTTTGTCAGCGGCGAACGTTATGCGGCGCTGGCCACGTCCAGCCTCGTGCTCAACAACCACAAGCGGAACCAGGTCGTGGGCGCCGTCACTTTTTCCTCCCCCTCTGTGACGATCAACTACTACAACGACGGTGCATTCCCCTTCACCGTCCTGCCTGTGGCGGACAACTTCGACCGGTATTGGACCGGCGGCTTCGGCATGTATTTCCACAACAAGCGTAATTATAATACGGTGGAGTTCAGCTTCGATCAGTTTACCGGCTATTCACCCTTGCTGTATGAGCTGTCGGGTCTCCTGGGCATCAATATCCCGGTATATGATCTCACCCGCGACTCCTCTGCCAACAAGCGGCTACCCCCATCTTACAATACTTCGGCCTATAACCTTAAGATCTACATGGACAAGGGCTATGCCGTTGATGCCGGCGTAATCGGCTCCCTGCGCACTACGGGTGGAGCGGTGTTTGGCCTCCAGGATATCATCCATACCCTCGGGCATTTCCCCTTGCATCCCAATAACGATCCCAACCGCTTTTATATCGGCGGCACCTATAACCAATTCAATCCTATCGATGTCAGGGAATAAACATTTTTTCGCACTGCTGCTTTTCGGGGGGCTGTTGCCGGCAGGATGCGTGCCGCGACCGGCCCTGATTGATCCCGACCGGCCGAATGGCGCGCTGCCGCCCAACTTCTTTAAGAACATCCCTGCTGTTGTCCTCATCAACCAACGCGGCCTAAAGATCACCGGCATCAACGATACGGTGGAGACCTATGTCGCCCGGTTCAGCGAACGCTACATCGAGAAGGACGATCTGTTGACCTATTCGAATTTGAGTGACGCCAGCGGCTATCCGCGGGTCACCTATGACGACATGCAGCGCTATAGCCAGGCCCTCTTTCTTTATCACCTGCGCACGACACCACAAGCCATCGACGTCGTAGCCTACCTCGCCGTCCATTATAATGCCAATGGGAAATGTATCGGCCTGGGTCCAGCCTACCTGGGTACAGTCGATAAAGGAGAGGGGCATATCGACTTCCTCTACCAGATGAAGGTCACCATCGATGGAAGGGACACCTGCCTGGCGCCTGTGGCAAAACTTTCGCGGCTCCGGTCCCTCGCCTGTCAATATCGATCGGACACCCACCTGCTCTTCCTCGCAAAAGAACTCGCCATTCACGATCCGCAGGAAACATGGTGGCAGCCGAATGCCGCCCCCTCCATCCGGGTGACGAAGATCGTGGACTACGACGCCAATAAGATCGGCGGGGTGCAGCCGTTGGTCTTCAATATCCGTGGTACCCTGCCCGGCGAGCAATTCCTGCAGTTCAACTCAGTAAAATAATAAACCGATGAAAAAGAAAAAGAGTTCGCCCAAGAAAAAGCCGCCTGCGAAAAAGAAGACGCTAGCCAGGAAGAAAGCACCTGCGAAGAAGGTCGCTCCAAAGAAGAAGTCACCCGCGAAGAAGTCACCCGTGAAGAAGAAAGCCGCTCCGCCGAAGGCCGCCCCGCCGGTCGCGACCGCCCCGCCGTCTCCCATCGCCATGTCCCGCGCCATCCCCGCATCCGGATGCCAATGCTCCCAGGGTCAGGATGGCAGTTGGTACCGCTGGGTCCCGTTAGCCGGCGGACGGAAACGCATTCCCCCCGCCTACGATACCCAGGAAGAATGCGAGGCCAATTGCGGCTAGTGCCCCCACCGCTTCTTCACATACCCATAAACCCTCTTCTCTTCGTCCGTTTCCGGCCTGGCCAGCGCAAGATACCTCCGGTAATACTGCCTGGCCATGGCCGTATTATGCAGTTCGGTCTCGGCTATCCGCCCGCAGGTATACAACGTCAGCGGATCGCGGAAGAGATAGTAGGCCGTATCATAATTCGCCAGCGCCTGCCGGTATCGATGCGTCGTCTCGGCATTATCCCCCAGATCATCATAATACCATTCTGCCGTCTTCCCAATAGCCTTTCCTAGTGCCTTCCGCAGCAGCGAATCACTGACAGCGTAATGGTGCAGCTTCGCCTGCGCCCGCGCCTCGTAGTAATACACGGCCTCGATATCCAGCCCCATGTCGAACATCCCCTCGCAGACGCGCACACATTCCTCATATCGCTTAAGATTAAAATACGCCAGCGCCAGCCATTCCAGGGAATTTGTCGAGGGCTCGTTGAGCCGCAGCAGCCGTTCGCCGGGCACGAGCACCGCATCGTATTGTTTTTGCCAGTACGCACTCCGCACCCGCAGCTTTAGCAGGGAGACGTTGAGCGAATCATCCCGCAGCGCGATGTCCACCAGCGTGTCGGCCTTCGCATAGGCTTTTCCGTCGCAGAACAGGTTACCAAGCGCCACCACCGTCTTTACATCACCCGGGGCGATATCATAGGCGCGGCTGAGGTAGACGAGGGCCGAATCCGGCTCCTGCTTCCGGGCCCACAGCTCACCGGCGACCCGCCACCATGCGGCCTTGTTGGGTTGCAGCTGGATAAGCCGCAGGGCATGGTCGAGCGCAGCGGTATGATCCCCATTTTCCTGCAGCAGTACGAGGTAGTGCAAGGCCGTCAGCGAATTGGGATCGAGGCGCAGCATCCGTTGATAACAGGCTTCGGCGGCAGCCAGGTTGTCGTTCATATAATAGGCATACCCGGCATAGTTGAGGACGGGGACATCGTCCGAATCGGCCTGTAACACGGGGGAGAGATAGCGCAGCGCCTCATCGAACTGCTGGTCCTGGAAGTAATCCATTACTTTGCTCTTGTCGACGCCGCCGGCGAAGTTGGCCGCCTCCGAGTACTTCTTTACTTTCAGTGGGGACGTATCGGGCTCCTGCGGGCTTTGAGGCAAAATAGCCCGCGTCGCCGATACCGCTAATGACGGGCCTTCGGCCGGTCGGCCCGTGGCCGCCCCGGGCTGCGCAAATGCTGCATAGCCACAGCTGGCGGCGACAAACAGGCACAAAAAAGCCTTCTTCATAGTGTCAGTGTTTTGGGTGGTGATGCAATCTCGTAGTTTTTCCATAACGGCCGATAGGTTTTTTATTTACTTTTACTGCATAAACCTATCTCTATGTCCTTCCCCGTTAAATTCACCTCGACCCTCACCGGCGCCATCTCCGACTTGGACGTGCTCATCCAGGGAGTGCTCGTACCCTCGCCGGGATACAAGGTGAACCTCACCGAAGACTACAGCGATCACGGCGAACTTTCTGTCAAATTCCAGATCTCGGGCGACAACGGCGCCGATTTCAACATCGCCTACTCGTGCAGCACCGCCGGCAAAGATGCCAGCGATCCCAATCAGCCCTCCCCCATAAAAGGTACCATCGCAAGAAACGGGTACCTCGAATTGACGTTATCCATCGACGTTTAAACCAGTAACCTATGCAGCGCACATGCTCAATAGCACCACCGCCGCGAAAATGTCTGCCCGCCGCCCTTGCTCCCCGCCGCACTGCCGTTGAACGGAGCGTCGCAACGATGTTCCATAGCTATTCCGCCGCCGGTGGCCCGGGCCTGCTACTTGCCCTCGCCGTGATCCTGGCCCTCGTCCTCAGCCTGCTCCTCCCCATGGTCGTCCCTGCCCAGGATTATTTCGCCGACCGCAACTCCACGGGCACGCCGATCCTCTTTGGCAAGGACACGCACACCGCCCTGTTCGCGTGCAGCGGCAGCATCGGCGACAACAGCATAAAGGCTAACTTCTTCAAGCAGTACTGGCTCAACGCCGCCACCTACAAACCCGAACGGCTGCCGCGCGGCAAGAACTATCTCGGCTGGGGCCTCTCGGGCAAGGCGGGCACCGTCAACGGCCTTGGCACGCTCTTCAGCTATGGCGACTTCAGCCCCACCTTCACCTCGGGCGCCTATCTTGCGTACTCGCGCAAGACCTGGAAGCCATCCGGTGACGGAACGGTATACGGCAACTGGGCGCTGATCCTTTCCAGCACCTATACCACCTGCTACTACAATATCTATTATCCGCGGGCCACTTTTCGCCGCCAACTGGTCGACACGTTCTTCAACGGATTCGGCGTTTCGCTTTCCTTTGTCGATTGCATCTACAAAGGCAACGACGATATCTATGCGGGCGCTTCTGTCTCGGTTCGGCGGCAAAGCAATTATCCTTTTTTGACTAAAGTGACCATCCACAACGACACCGCTTATACCACCAGCGGCAGCAACGGATCGAGCGGCACTACCCGCACCGTCACGTATATCAACAGCAACGGCGACACCTATGGCGTGGGACCCTACGTTCAATATACCGATGTCAGCATCCGCTTCAACTTCACCTGGGTGCCCGCCGTACTGGAACACAATCTTGCTTTTATCGTCTATCCCTCCATCGATCTCTCGCAACCCTACACGCCCGTCTACAATGCCGGTGCTTCCATCGCCTTGCTTAAGACCGGCAGCCCTTCCACTCCGCTTGCCGCCCTCTTCTTCGAGCTCGATGATGTGGGCAATGCATATGGCAGTACGTACACGTTTGCCAAACGATCGTTTCGTGCAGGCATCTCTACGACGTTGAATATCCTGACGGGGTCGATGAAATAGGGGTCGATGAAATAATTACCACCAAAAGGGTATTGTCCACCGGCCTCCGGCAACGTACCTTCATTCACCATTCCTGCACCCCCGAACACCCGCACCCCCGAACACCCGCACCCCCGAACACCCGCACCCCCGAACGAACACCCCGGCACCCGAGCGCCCGCACCCCCTTATTCCTCTCACATGACAACAAATAACCAGTGGCGATTAGTATGGAGCATCGGTTTGGGCACGCTGCTCACCGCATATGGCAGCAGTGCTGTTACTTCCGTACTACCGCTGATCGCCCACGATTTTGGCTACCCTACCGCTAAAGCGAAAGGGGTGGTCACCCTCTATCTGTTTGCCCTTTGCGCCCTGCTGCCTGCGGCAGGGCGCGTGGGTGACAGCATCGGTCACCGCCGGCTCTATCTTTACGGAGTAGGCCTGTCCTTCCTCGGCGCTTTCCTTTGCGCCTATGCGCCCGCGCTTAGTTGGCTGGCTTTCTTCCGCATCATCGAAGGTGCGGGCACGGCCTGCATTCTTTCCGGCGGGGCGGCGATCATCACGCGGTATTGCGCCTTTCGGCGCCGCGGCATTCTGTTGAGCTGGTTGAGCACGATGGCTTATATCGGTCTGGCGGTGACACCCGCGTTTTCGGCTTCGGTGGCGAGTGTCTTTGGCTGGCGCGCGATCTTTGTGGCGCATCTGCCGCTGGCGATATGGGCGTTTTTTTCCGCGGCCCGGATGCTGCCGGGTGATGACCCCACACCACCCCGCTCGCCCATCCAGGTAACAGGTTTACTCACGCACCGTACTGTGGTCTTTGCCGCGCCTGGCTATCGGGGCGCCGCAGCCGCGATGATCGCGCTTGGCCGCAATCTCGGGATGCTGACGGGTACGGCGCTATGCGGTTTGTTCTATTCTTCACCACAAACGGTTCTTATCCTATCATCAGGCATACTATTTGTTGCATTTGTTTGCGCGAGACATCGGAATAATATATCTTTGCGCGCAGATTTACTAACCAATTAAATTCAAAAACAATGGCAACAGCAAAAAAAGCCGCCCCCAAGAAATCAGCGAAGAAAGTTGTTAAGAAAGCAGTAAAGAAAGCCGCCCCCAAGAAGGCCGCTAAAAAAGCCGCTCCGAAAAAAGCTGCAAAGAAAGCCGCAAAGAAGGCTGCAAAGAAAGCGTAGTCGTATGTCGCTACATACATAATCAAAAGCCCCTAGAGGGGCTTTTGTATTTTATTCAACTCACTCTTTTGTTGGCAGGAAACTCTTTTCACCCAGCGCCCGGATCACTCCCCGTAATAAATAGTTGTTGTCAAATCTGAGAAGATACTTCCGTGAACCTTGTTTTTCGGGTACAAGCATCTTCTTGTCAACGAGTTTCCGCAACTGTCTTGAAACTTCTGCATCCGCCTTACCGGGGTAGAAGCTCTTCACATCGCCCGCCTGGATCAATTGTTTCTCAGTCACCCGCCGCAGTACTTTGGCCTCCGTCCCGGTTATCTGTTGACGATCGAGAGAGTAATTGATGGCAGGTAAGAGTATATTACCCTTTAAGAAATTATAATCCAAGAGGCGGTCGATCTTCTCGATCTCCTCCTTCAATCCTTTCAGTACATAGTTGCACCATTCCAGTATACCTTCATTTGTCCCCTTGTCGGCCTGAGATAAGTATTTATAATAATCATTACGGTCGCTGCAAAAGATAGCCGTAGGGTTTAGTATCCTGCCACCAATATCAACGTTAAACCCAAGCTTGACCAACATGGCGTAGGTGAATAACCTCACCGTTCTTCCATTACCATTACCGAAGGGATGTATCCAAACAAACCGGTGGTGTGCAATGGCCGCCTTCAGCAAATCGTATTTAGGGCTATCCGGTCGATTGATAAATTCGGTAAGTTCGTCCATATACTCCGGGATCAGTATTCCTTCTGGCGGGACATGATTCGACTTGTTGATCTTCACCTGATGCCGCCGGTATTCGCCAGGCGATGCATCGCCTTCCCCCGCAGGCGGTGGTTCCAAATCTTTGACCACCATTTTATGCAGCTCACTCAAAAAAGTCCTGTTGATCGGATAGTCTTTTATATTGGCATCAACAAAATCCAACGCCGCCTCGATATTCTGGATCTCCCTGATGCCTGGTAGCACCAATGTTCGATCTTCCAACTTGGTTTCGATGTATTCCGCAACCGTGGTATTATTGCCCTCTATCCTGGCCGAACCGATACTTTCCAGAGTGTGAAAGATATGCTTCAACTGAAAAAAGACATGTGGATGAGTGGACCCTTCCAGCGGTTTTTTCCGCAAATAGTCAAGTTCGATAATGAGGTCGGTCAACCCTGAGGTAAAAGAAGGTTCGACCAACTTTAATGGAAATGTCATAAACCGTGCTTCTGCCATACTTCGTCACTTATTTGATACCAGTCTCTCACACAATTTACAACAAAGAAATCAACATTTAACAAATTATATTACAATACTATGACTATCAATTACTTAAAAACACCATTGCATTTTCAACAATTAACATCCCGGCATTTTCACATTTAACAAACGATCATTGGGATTGGCAACTATCGCTTCAAAAATGGCAGCACGAAAGACTGCCCCCCGCCGCGGATACGAACAAAATACGATCCGGCGGGAAGCCTGCTGACCGATAGGTTTGTCCCGTCGAGGGTAGAAACGGAGTAGCTTTCCAGCACCTGTCCAATGACAGAAACAAGATCGATATTCCGGGCTCCACTGATGCCGGGTGCGCTGATATGCAAGATATCCTTCGTTGGGATAGGATAAAGGGTCACCATATGGGAAGGTTCGCCGAATGTCAGGATGCCGGTCGGTGAGTAAGAGAGGACACCCGCAGCATTGACCATCGCAAGCCTGTAATAATTGATGCCCGGCGAAGGGGAATTATCCGTATAACTATAGTTCCCGGCGGCAGCGTTGTCAGCGGCGGCCTCACCGGCGGTCTTGGCGGCAGCAGCGGCATCCACAGTGCCTATCGAAGTAAATTGCAACCCGTCGGTGGAGCGCTGAAGGGTGAAATAGCCCCGATCGAATCCCGGGCCAACTGTCCACTTCGCCAGGGCGGCGTCAGGCGACAGCTTCGTCACCGAAAAGTTATCCAGCGTGACGGCAAGCACGCTGATCGGATTATAGACAATGGTATAGTACCCATTGGCCAGGTTGGCGGCGTTTACTACAAAGGAGACCGAACTGCCGGAGACGGTAGTGGTAACAGTGGACACCAGTGTATTCGTTCCGGACGCGAATGTTCCGTCCGATGGGTTATACAGGAGCGCGAAATTATTGACAGGATTTGGAGAGGTGCCATTGTAATCACTAAAATTGAAATTCAGGGTGATATTTCCAGCGCTGTTACCACCGGACAGCTGCACGTACCACGATCTGTTCCACACATATGAGCCGGCGGGCACCTTATTCAGGATTGGGTTGTAGTTGACCTTATTGGTCTGGGCATTGTGTGCTGCCAT
Organism: Puia dinghuensis; assembly: GCF_014642875.1. Taxonomy (GTDB): domain Bacteria; phylum Bacteroidota; class Bacteroidia; order Chitinophagales; family Chitinophagaceae; genus Puia; species Puia dinghuensis. The sequence goes on along the minus strand of NZ_BMJC01000007.1, from coordinate 50,258 downwards.
GGCGTAGCCGGCCCACCCCAGAAAATCCGATGCCGTCGAACCACTGCTAAACCCAAGCCCGTCCGTGGAGCCGGCCACATCAGCCAGAAAATTATCGCTGCCGCTGTCACCGATCCCTACCAGGTTTCTATTGTAGGTACTGCTTGTCGGTGGGGTAAATATCGTATACCCGCTAGAGGGGAGATATCCGGTCAATCCCCATTCTGAAGCCTGATAATTTTCCAGCAGTACTCTTTGCGTGTTGTTGGGAGTGCCATTGTAGGCGATCAACTCGTACACCGGATCATTGTATTGCATTCCCCGGTTCGAAAAGGTATTACTGATGGAATAGGTGGCGTTGGTGGGGCCCTGGGCTTCATCTACCAGGATATGAGTGGTCGTATTAAAGGACGTGGTTTGCTTGCCATTTATCCACATGGCGGCAAGGCCCCCGACGTAATTATTCCAGCACCAGTCCTGACTATTAGGGCCCATCGTATACCACGAGTTAGCAGTTGGTGATCCATTCTGGTTGAGCCGAACGCTGAAATCCGTAAGCGCCGGAGAAGAGAAGAGGTAATTGTAGCCGAACCCGTTGATGGCCCGGGTACTGACGATGGTTTGGTAGGCCCCTTTCGGGCCTGTCAGGTACTGGGTATTGCTCGTAAAAATAAGCGCGCCAAATCCATTCAGCTGATTGGTCCAATACACCGGCTGAATGCCGCCGGTGGATTGAGTGGCATCGGCTCCCCTTCCGCTCTTATCTTTCCATGTCGCAATAAAATCCCCATTGGCAGCGGGTGTACCCCCAGCATTCAGCAAGGTGGTGGGATCCGCCGCAGTAAGCCACAGTTGCAGCGTTCCGTTGCCAAGCCCCGCAGGGTAATAACTTTGTGCATGGGTAGATAGCGTGAGGAATACGGCCCCGGAGCATAGGCATGCTTTGACGAGGGGACGAAAGAAGGGGTACAGGTTTGCCATGGATATCGTTTGCTACTGCAATATTACTATCACTGAAAACGGAATCAAAGGATATAATGGTAAACACAACTGCACGCGCAAAAAAACACAAATGCACGCACGAAAAACTTCGAGATATTAAAGACCTCGATCATTCATCCTTCACCTCTACCTGCACCGGGGGCGGGGGCGGACCGCCTAAGCCCTCCTTGAATAGTCCCGTCAACAACCCGAGCGAACTGCTCACCGCTGCGATCAGCGCGGAGATGCGCTGCCAGGCTTCCTGCCGTGTGAAGAAGAGGAAGGCTGCGGCGATCATCAGCAGGATGAGGAAGGGGATGCGGAATCGCTGCCAGGGGCTCCGGCGGATAAACGACCGCTCGAGTGTGTCTTCATCCACATGCGAGAGGATATAGGCCCGGAAAGCATGGCTGAACAGGCGCACCTCTTCGTTCTCCACCACCAGTACGCCCCGCTGTATCAACGCATCGATCTCCACGACATTCTTATAATTGAGAAATCCATTACACGCAAACTGAAACAGCAGGTATTTCTCTTTCGCATTACATCCCGCCAGCACCAGCGCGAAGTAGGGGCCCCAGCGCCGGATGCTATGCACCGTATCCAGTTCCATCGCGTCGAGCGCGGCTTCGTCGCCCACGGGATGCAGGTCTTTGATGATGTCGATACGCATCGCCTTTTCGCTTTCGACCTTTTGCTCTGCGGACAACGACTCCTTGGAAGCATAGTCATCAAACAAAGGCAACACCCTTTCCTGACCACCGACCACAAACTTCTGCAGGAAGATGCCCGCCGACACGCGCCGGATCAGCAGATACAATCCATATAATAAGGCCGCCACCACCGCTATTAACAGCAGCGCCTTGCGCCAGTCCGACAGATAGATATACCGCTGCGGCATCACGGATGCGATCTCGAGAACGCCGTCGGTCGTCGCACCCGCATTCGGCCCCGTCACCGCACCCGAACCGGCCGGGGCCGCGGAAGCACCCCCCGCATGCAGATCGGGCGGCAGCCGGTAATAAAAATCCATTCGGTGCTTCGCGGGCTCGGTCCACAGCCAACGCCCGTCATCACTTCCGCCAACCAGCACCGGCACATACTCCGGATCATAATAATCATTCGCCAGCCATCCCGCCACCGCGAAATAGGTCGAGGCGACCCCAAAGGCGTCGGTCAGGGGCGGCATCGCCGTATCCGTCATCCGAAGCCGTTCGCCATTTATCGAATAAATACCGCGATGATACTGCCAATCGCTGTAAAGGGTCTTTGGCGCCACCCCGCTGTCCAACGCATGCAGATTATTATAGAGTACGGGCTTGCGGTTATCCAGCGCCTCGGCCATCAGCAGCTGCTCCTTCTTGACAGATTGCAACAGCTCCTGGTTGTTGGCATACCACGTAAAGAGGCCCGCCGGCAATACGCCCATCGCAATGACCAAAAGTTCGACCAGCAGGCAATAATGCAACAGATGGTCGATGGGCTTCACCGGCTGAAATGGCTCTTCCGGCACCACCAGCACGTCCCCTTCCCCATGCGACACCTCGACTGACCCGACAACGGCATCCCGCCGCATCCGGATGATCATCTTCATCCCGATGGAAACCAGCAGCGGCGTCAGCAGCAGCAGGATGAGCACCCGCTGGTTACTACCTGCCCCATAATAAAAGGACAAGAGCACGGCCAGCGTCGTCACCACTACATAGATCATCAAAACGATCCAGCCCCTGCGATAGATGCGGGCGGCAGTTCGCCGCGGCACGATCCATGGAAGATGATCCATCACCCCAAACAGCAGCGGCCGTTCGTTCCACCGCCGCCGGAAGAAGATGAACCACATCGCCCCCGAGAGAAGCAGCACCATCCCACAACCCGCCAGGGAAAAGATGAGGATGCGCATGTTCACCGGTTGGATATAGCCTTTATCATAATAGGTGACAAGAAAATAGGGCAGGTTCTGCACCGGCTTCACCACCAGACCGAATTCCCGGCCGTAACACTTTGTTGTGGGGAGATAGAGCTCCTGCCGGGCTTTCATCGCGCTGCGCACCTGCGCCGCATCCTCCACCTCGTCGATGAAATTCTCGTTCAGGGAATGCAGCGGATCGGAATGCACCTGCACCCGCCCATCCGCATCGATGACACAAAACCCATAGCCCGACGGAAGGATAGTGCGGTTCACCGAATACAGATCGGTAGAAAGCGTCGTGATAAAAATATCCGGGCAAACACTGCGCCTGGCCAGAACGATACGCAGGGCGCCCTCTGTTCCCGTGATCAGCGGCTGAATGCTCACCAGCGCAGTATCCATCCCCGGCAAAGTGGTACAACTGTTGTTGACGAAGTCGGTAAAATATTTCCGCTTCGAGACGTTGATATATAAGGTGTCGAGCCCCCGGTCGAGGCTGGCGTTGATAACCTGCCGGCCGCTGTCGTTGACCCAGTCGACCCGGTCGAAATTAAAATAGGCGCTGCCGGCGTTAGCCCGCATATAATCGACGAGGTCTTTTGTCACGTCAAAATAGCCCTTCCGCCAGTCACGCACTTTCCCATGTTCGTCGGGGCGCAATGGCAGGCTGTCCAGCACCGATAGCTGATGATAAGCCCGGTCGAGCTCCTGCTGGAAAGCCTCGTGTATCTTGCCCGACAACTGGTGCAGATGTTGATCCTCCCGGGTGCTCCCATCCTGTAGTAGCAATACCTGGATAACGATCAGCGTGATCACCATGCTCCCCGCGACAAGCGAGAAGCAATACCCCGTAAAATCGTTGAGCCGCACCTTCTCTGCCGGTCCCATAATAGAGAGCTTGATCAGCGGCGAGATGATCAGCAGCAACAATAGCGCGATGACGATGGGGTAGATGAAGCCGGGCGGCATGGTATGGGTCGCATCCGCATACTCATCCGCATCTTTTACCCCGCAAAGGACGTATTGCTGGTTGCCGAGGGTGACGGGGATGAAAAACAATTTATAGTCGAGATCACTTGCGCGCATATCGACCACCCCGGGATAGAAAGCTTCCTTGCTGTTCGGGAGGAGGCTGTCGATCTGGATATCTGTCCCGATGGGCAGTCCAGGGTTCTTATAAATAGTGTTCACCCGATCGCCCGTGATCTTCAAAAACAAAAAACTTTGAAAGAAGTCACTGGCATGACTCCCCAGGAGATCGCTCATGAATTGCGCCACCGGTATCGTCAGGGCGATCGTATCCTGGCCGCGCTGGAAATAATAATAAAACCGATCGTTGCGGATATCTGCCAGGTGGCCCTGCACTTCTCCTGTGGTCGTTGGTTTCCGATCGGGCAGGATACGGGTGGAGTCGCCGTCGGGATAACCGGCAGTCGCGGCCGGTGCTTCACCCGCTGCACCCGCTGCACCCGCCGGTGCCGAAGCTCGTGCCGCCGCCGGAGAAGCCGTCCCCGGCCGCATTACACTATCCACCCCCAATGCCTTCAACCACTTGGTCGCCCGCCCCATATGGCGATCGCCAGGCTCCTTATTAAAGGCTTTCTCTACATAATTGGAAAAGAGGTTCTCATTGGCCTTTACCTTATACTCCATCGAGGCCTCCAGCTGTTGCAAAACGAGAAAACCATACTTGTTGAGACTCGCCTTGTTGGCCGGAACATAGTACAGGTAGAACCCTGCAAAGAAAAGAAAGAGAACGACCAGCGACAGAAAGAGGACGCTTAGCTTTTGCATGATAAGATTTGCTGATTAAATATACGCAAATTTGCCCCATTATCGCCACAGTCTCTGGGGATTACGCGTCCTGGCCAACTGTCCTGCACTGTCCTGGTTCCGCCGCCGCCACCCCCCGAATACGGTCAAGCACACCCCAAAAACGACAAAACCCAAGATCCGATCCACCAACGGCTTTTACCACCCGCTGATAGGCCGTAGATTTGTGCCACACTTTACTATGACTACTAAACAAAGTGCCGGCATTTTGCTTTATCGTCGCCTCACCCAGATACTCGAAGTGTTCCTCGTTCACCCCGGGGGCCCTTTCTGGAAGAACAAAGACGCCGGTTGCTGGACCATCCCCAAAGGGGAATTTACCAACGAGGAGCCGGCGCTGGATGCGGCCGTCAGGGAATTTCGCGAAGAGACCGGCTTCACGCTCAATGGCCCTTTTCAGCCGCTGAGCCCCATTCGTCAAAAGGGGGGCAAGCGCGTTTATGCCTGGGCGACACCCGGCGACCTCGATCCCGCAAAGATCGTCAGCAATACTTTCGAGCTGGAATGGCCGCGCAAATCGGGCAAGAACCAAACTTTTCCCGAGGTAGACAAAGGCGGCTGGTTCTCCATTCCCGACGCCAGGGAGGTGATCATTCCCGCGCAGATCCCGCTGCTTGAAGAGTTGGAAGAGACAGTCTAAAACGAGAAGCCACCCTGGCGGGCGGCTCCTTCTATATTCGGACTTCGGGGTTAGTGGTTCTTTCACCGGCGCAATCTGCCGGCCGGCTCTCCTACTTCTTCTCCTTCGGATAATTCATCAGGATCATGTCGGTCCGCCGGTTAAGCGCCATTCCTTCCGGCGTATCGTTTGGCACCAGCGGCTTCGTCTTACCATAGCCTTTATACTCCATGCGATCGGGCGAGATGCCTTTGAACACAAGGTAATTATACACGGCCCGGGCCCGGCGTTCGGAAAGTCTCATCTCTCGCGCGTCGGGACCTTCACTATCGGTATACCCTTCGATACGCAGCCGCAGCGTAGAGTCTTCCTGTAAGATATCCACCACGCGATCGAGCTCCCCATACGACACCATTTCTATAGTGGCCTTCGCCCGAACAAAGAATATCCTGTCTGCCGCATGTTTCACCGTCTTGACATATTCGTCCTTTATCGCCGGACAGCCATAATTGCTCGCCACGCCTTTCACCAGCGGACATCTGTCGCTGTCGTCGTTGACACCATCGCTATCACTATCCGGTGCGGGACAGCCCTGGAAATTGGGCGAACCCTTCACATGGGGGCATTTGTCCTTGTAGTTGGGTACGCCGTCGCCGTCATCGTCGGGGCAGCCGATGAGCTTTATCGGTCCGGCGCTGTCGGGGCATTCATCCTTGGCATCGACGACACCGTCACCATCGCGATCGTTGGTCATGCTCTTGCCGTTGGCGGCAGTGTCGGACAGCTTCGGCTGATCTTTGGTCTTACGGTGTTGGAAGATGGGTATCGTCAGGCCCACATGCGCGTCGGCGCTCTGAATACGGTTCTTCAGCATACTGGACAAAATGGAGCCGCTACCGGCAAATACCGGTCCTAGACGGATACCCGCACCCCAGTTGAGCTGGCCGTTGACGCTGTAAGATACCGGCGAATAGATGCTCACCCATTTCTTTTCGAGTCGCGGCGTAGCCGTAAACGTCGTCACATAGTTCGGGGTCACGGGGTTGCTGGTAGAGAGCATGTTCAGCAGTACATCACCATTTATATAAAGGCGTTTGAATATCTCGTAGTCTACGTTGAAGTGGATGGCCGTAGGCAGGCTTACGTTTGCCGATGGCGCCGCAGCTTTTACGACGACGAGGCCGGCAGCTTTCAGCCGGGTGAAATACGCGCTGAGCGATTCGCCATTCTGTTTCTGAAACTCCGCGGCATTATGTCCCGTAGCCGTTATCGTATATTGCTGGCTGTTGGGGGAGTTGGCAAAGTTGACCGAACCGATGTCGGTGACGGAGAGACCCAGCCGCAGTTTGGCCGTGTTGGGGTCTTTGCTGCTTTTCAGCTCGTATACAAAACCTATATCGAGGCCAAGGCCATGACCGCTTCGTTTGTTCACGATATCGGAGAGACTCGCGCCGTTGCCCACCTGGTCGAGGTTGCCGGAATATTGAGCGGTGACGTCGGCCTGGATATTCGCGATGAAGTTGCCCGGCTGGAGATTGAGCACCAGCGGACCGGATGAGAGACTCCCATAGGCAAGGCCTATGACATATTTACCCGTTATGCCGAGCTTTATCTCTGCGCGATCGTCTTTGAACAATACGCGGCCGTAGGAGATGCCCGCTTCTGCAAAGGCAGCGGTCTTCACCTGGAAGCTGCGGTTGACGATGTTGGTGTTGTAGAAGTTGGGGTTGGCGTCACCGAGCAGCTGAAACAGCGGGTTGCCAAGATTGTATTCATTACCGATGACCCGGACGCGTGTCAGTAACCCGAGGGCATCCTTTCGCGTAAGGTTGATCGTTGCCGAGGGTCCCAGGATATCGAGGTTGGTATAGAGATATTTGTCAGCCGTGTTGTTGGCCTTGTAGTATCCGCTGCCGGCGGCGAGATGGGAGAATTTCAGGCTGAGAAGGCGGCTGCGGTCCATCTCGTACATGTTGTTGCCTCCGAGGGCGCTGATGGAGAATATGTTGACGTTCACCTTATACCTGCTGTCAGCAAGCGTGCCGGGGTTGAGGATCAACGCATTGACGCCCGCATAATTATCGTAGCCATACCCGATGAAGGATTGGGAAGAAGCAGTCAGCCCGAAGAAGGTGGTCAATAAGAGGAAATACGTACTCTTCTTGATCATAGTAACGGTTCTTGGTTTTTGGAATAGGAATTTTGGACCGGATTTCTCCTGTGGATAACGGAAACTTACGAGGAATATTGCAACTGGCTTGAATTACAGGGATAACCCCTAGATGGTAGTGGCTGTTGTTGGAGCGCTGCTGCATGATTTTCTCCGCCGCTGAGTCGCCGCTCACCTCCGCTTGCCGCCGCCTCCGAGTCACCGCGAGCCATCGCCGCTGAGACGCCGCTTACCTGCTGCCCGGCCGGCCGAGCGTATCCACGTCCATGTTCTTGTTGATCTCCACCTTCTCGATGCTCACCTTGGCCCCCAATTCATGAACGGTGATGGAGTACGGCAGGATATAACCACCTGGCCCTTTTTTGTAGTCCGAGTAGTCGAAGGTCACGGTGCCGTCGCCACTGTCGTTCCAGCCTTTGATCATGGCGCCGCAGCTCGTAAATCCGCCACCCTTACGGGTCTCGCGCAGGACGTACCAGGTATTCTGGTCGATGGAGTAGGTGATGGAGTGATTGGAAGGACAATAAACTTTCACCACATAACAGGGTTGCCCGTAGATGGTGTCGGTCCCCAGGCGTTCGAGCTTGAAGCCCTTGGCACTATAGTCCGCCAGCGGTCCGGCGGGATCGATTTCGACCCTCAGGGCTTTCAGGTCTTCGGTGGGGATGGGTTTGAATTCGCCGCCGGTGCGTGGGCCGGCAGACCAGCCCTTTCCGGGGGTAGCGATGACGACGATATGATCTTCGCCAAATTGCAGTTCCTGACGATAGAGGCGATCGTATACTTTCCAGCTTTTCGCATGAATTTCGAGGCCGCTGGGTAGAATGGCTACTCCTTCCATGTAGATGGAGTTGAGACCCTGGAGCTTTTCTTTTCCGCCGAGGGCTTCGACATGGTGGGCGATGATGGCTTCCGCAGATTCGGGAGATCGGGGTTGGAGGGCAATTGTCGCCGGTTCGGGGCTCGAGGGTTGGGCTCCCGCGGGGCAAACCGAGGATAAGATTAACAGCGCAAATGCAATCGAGATAAGGATACGAAACATATGGTCGTGTTTAAGAGCTCTTCAATATCCTAAATATAACGTTATTTGCACCCAAATATTCGTTAAATAGATGAAAATCCACGGGCAATTAGTAGATATTGAAGCGCAAAAGATCAATCCGGTCGAAATCGTGATCGAATCCGGTATTATTCGTTCGGTCACCCCCCTGGCGGAAGCGGTCACTCCCCTGGAGCAAGCGATCACCCCCCTGGCGGAAGCGGGCGCCCCCGGCCAATCCCCCGCGGAAGGCGCCGGCCCCTACATCCTCCCCGGCTTCATCGACGCGCATGTCCACATCGAATCCTCGCTGCTCATCCCCGCGGAATTTGCGCGCCTCGCCGTCGTTCATGGCACCATCGCCACCGTCAGCGATCCGCATGAGATAGCCAATGTCTGCGGATTGCCCGGCGTCGAATTCATGATCGCCAATGGACAAACCGTTCCCTTTTATTTTTATTTCGGCGCCCCCAGCTGCGTTCCGGCCACCCGCTTCGAGACAGCGGGCGCCACCCTCGATGCCGCTGCCGTTACAAAGCTCCTCGAGGACCCCGCGATCAAATACCTCAGTGAGATGATGAACTTCCCCGGTGTCCTGAACAAAGACCCGGAGGTGATGGAAAAGATCGCCGCCGCTCACCGGCTAGGCAAGCCCGTGGACGGTCATGCACCAGGACTGCGCGGGGAGCAGGCAAGACAGTATATAGCGGCGGGCATCTCCACCGATCATGAATGTTTTACTGCGGAGGAAGCCCTGGACAAATTGCAGGCCGGGATGAAGATCCTCATCCGCGAAGGCAGTGCCGCCAGAAACTTCGACGCGCTTATCGGGCTCTTGAACGACTGGCCGCAGCAGATGATGTTCTGCAGCGACGACAAGCACCCCGACAATTTATTAGCAGGCCATATCGATCGCCTCTGTGCCCGGGCCGTCGCCGCCGGCGTTCCGCTCTTCAACGTCTTGCGCGCCGCCTGTCTCAACCCGGTGGAGCACTACCGTCTCGACACGGGTCTGCTGCGTCCCGGCGATGCCGCCGACTTCATCCTCGTCGAAGACCTGCAAAACTTCCGCGTTCTCGAGACGTATATCAAGGGGCAGCTCGTCGCGCGCGACGGCCAAACCCGAATCGCGTCCACCCAGCCGGCCCCCGCGGCGACTCCGGCCCCCACGGCCCCCACTGCGGCAGCAACCCCCGGCAGCCCCGCCCCCGGAGCCCCCGCGGGAAGCACCCCCATCAACAACTTCAAAGCAACACCCCGCATCCCCGCCGACTTCGCCTATCCGCTCGACAAATGGGGGGAGCAGGAGAATGTCGAGCAGGTCTATTGCATCGAAGCCCTCGACGGGCAGCTCATCACCAACAAGCTCGTCATCCCTGTCGCCGACACCCTTCCCCGGGAGGGCAGGCTCCACGCCAATCCCGCCAAAGACATCCTCAAGATCGTCGTCGTCAATCGCTATCAGCCGGCGCCCGTCGCCAAATCCTTTATAAAGAATTTCGGCCTCAAGCGTGGCGCCATTGCCGCTTCGGTTGCCCATGACAGTCACAACATCGTAGCCATCGGCGTCGATGACGAAAGCCTCTGCCTCGCCGTCAACCTCATCATCGCGCAGAAAGGCGGCCTCGCCTGTATCGATCCCGGCGCGCCTGCTTCCGCGCCTGCTTCCGGCCCCGGGGTCCCCGCCGAACTCATCCTCCCCCTTCCCGTCGCGGGCCTCATGAGCACCGACGACGGCTACCGCGTCGCCGCCGCCTACACCGCCATCGACCAAATGGCAAAAAATCTAGGCTCCACCCTCGGAGCCCCGTTCATGACCCTCTCCTTCATGGCGCTGCTGGTGATCCCGCACTTGAAACTTGGGGATATGGGGCTGTTCGATGGGGATAAGTTCGCGCTGCTTTGAGCCATATTGCGGCCTAGAGGGGCCACAACAAAAAATCGCGCAATTACTATCTTCATAGTTGCCTATGAAGTGTATTCTGCTGTTGGCCGTAACAGGTCGGTTTTGGCTCTTCTTACTGTAGGTTCTCGCTGTGTTCCAAATGTCCTTGCTGTGTTCGTTATTATTTATACCGCCTGGGTTCGCTTACCCATGGTTGTGACCCTCCATTACCTTGGCGCCAACATTCTATTGCCTTCCCTTATGCAATCAATATTATCAAAACATTAATACACCATTATTATATAGTTAAATTTCGTCCCTTCTGCGTTACAATATCAACCCACTTAGTATGAACAAGACATCCTGGCCGGAAGTGATATTGGAAGCCCTAAAGAAACCATGGGCTCTCTACCTGATATCAGGGTTGATAGTAGTTATTCTCGCGGCTGCCGGCGGGTTGTCGGTTGCCAGGCTATCCATTGACGACCCAACATGGCGCTGGCGCCTGTTTATTCCGGGACTCATCCTGCTCGCGGTTGCGATCATCATCGTTTTATTTCGCAGTAAACCGGCTGAGGTCTCCCCAAAAAAGATCAAACGAAAATATAAACCCATCAACGTGGACCTTGAACCCGGGTTCGTCCAATCGACCTTTTCGATCACGCTTTCATTTAAAAATCATCCCCCCGAATCCCGCATCTATGCCGTAGAATTCAATCCGCGAACGAATGAACACTGGCCAAGAGGCTCTTTTGTCATCAATCCGGAGAACAACACCGGAAAATTGACCATCACCTGTGGTAAGGACGATAACATACCAAGGACCATCATCATCGCCTATATAGGCGACAATAGTATGAAAATGGTCGACCAGCATAATTTCTGCGTTAGGCACGGAGGTACGGTCGGCATCCTCAACTTTTGCAGCGACTTTATCTCATTGGAAAAGATACCTGTGTTGCGATGGGGGCCTGCGGCATGCGCCTAGTTCAGCTACTGCAAATGACACAAACGGGTTTTCCTGCTGCCCGCTTTTTTCGTAACTTACCGCAAACAAAGACAATCCGCCTCCATGCCCGGCAAAGCAGCCATCCTCCTCGTACTGATCCTTATATCCCTCGGCGCCCCCGCATGCCAGTCCGTGGCGTCGCAAACCGTCCCTGACCAAACCGGCCTGCAGCAAGCCGCCCAAACCCGCGAGCCCCGCACCGGCGGCCAAGGCCTGCAGCAAACCACCCATGACATAAGCCCGGCCAGCCCCGACCCCATCGTCGACTCCATCCGCGTCCTCTGTCTCTACGGCTCCATCCCCGCAAAAGGCTTTGAGGGAAAAGAACCCATGTACGGAGGATACAACTTCATCAACCGCATAACCAAATTGCACGGCGGCCACGCCTGCGTCGAATACGCTCCGGACAAGGCGCTGAGCTTCCAGCCCCAGCGGCATTCCAGCATCACCCATGCGGGACACCTCACCAATCGCAGCAACCCGAAGAATTTCAATTCCTGCTTTCGCATCTACACCGAATACCGTGCCTGGACCGTCCTTGGCAATTATTACAACAACATCGACAGCCTCCGCCGCGCCACCTTCGTCATCCCCGTCACCGCCGTGCAGAAACAGCGCCTCGACAGCATCGCCCGGGTCTATGTCCATCAAACTCCGTACGACTACTCTTTCCTCGGCATGCGCTGCGCCTCCTCTTCCTACGAAGTGCTGGAAGCCGCCGGCATCGTATCGGAATACAAACATGACTTCTGGTACAATGTCTTCACCACCCGCCGCCTTCGCTACCTGCTTTATAAGGAATATCTCCGCAACAAGGACAAAGGCTGGCGCCTCTACACCTGCAAGGGATCACTATCAAGGCAGTGGGAGACAGATCAAGACAACTGGACGCATTATTAGTGCAGTCTCGCAGTAATGCCACACCGAAGGTGGCGATAAATTTTCCAACAGAAAGGTATCCACTTCGATAGTTGAAGTGTCTTTAACGATATGCCCTACGCGCTGCAAAAGCCGCAGCCAAACATATTATCTGCATATATAATATAACCATTATCGCACCAGTCCTCTGCATGGACGCCATTAGCCGATTCTCTTCTCCGCAAGGCCCGGACGATCCCCACGATCAACCGGGCTCTTTTTTAGCCCGCGCATCCCGCGCCTCCTTCCCCCCTTCCACTCCCACATTTTCCGTACCTTACCCCTTACAAAACCGACCGGCCGTATGCCCACCATCCACACCAAACTCGCCTTCCGGCAACTCACAAAAAACAGAACCTTTACCCTCCTTAATATCCTTGGCCTCACGCTCGGGCTCGCCACCTTCCTGCTCATCGTCCTCTATGTCACCGACGAACTCGGCTTCGATCGCTTCAACACCAACGCCGATCGCATTGTCCGGCTCAACACCGACATATACTCCGATGGCAAGCTCTCGCAGATGGCCGACGCCGCTCCACCCGTGGCGCCAACCCTTATCCGCGACTATCCCGAAGTAGAAGCCGCAGCCCGCTGCCTCCCTGAAAACGGGATTCGTTTCCGGCTGGGCAGCCAGGACGTCACCGAAAACCACGTCGCCACCGTCGACCCGGCCTTCTTCTCCATCTTCACCCTCCCCGCCCTCGATGGCGACGCCGCAAAAGGCCTGCAGCAACCCCGAACGGCCGTCCTCACCGCAACCGCCGCGCAGCGCTATTTCAACACTACCCATGCTGTCGGCCGCACGCTGACCCGGCTCGACGACACCCTCCGATACAAAGTAGTCGCAGTCATCGCCGATCTCCCCGCGCAGGCCAGCTTCCACTACGACATCTTCCTGTCCATCATCGGCAACGGAATGGAAAATAACAACAGCTTCTTTGCCATTGTCCCCATGGCCACTTTTGTACTGCTAAAACCCGGCGCCAACCGGGCCGCCTTCGACAAACATCTGTCGACCCTCATGCGTCACTATGCCGATCAATATGCCGCCATAGAAGACGACAACAAAGGCAACTTCTATATCCACATCAACGAGATCCCGCTGACGGATATCCATCTCCGCTCTCACCGGACCGATGAACTCGCCACGGGCAGCGACAGCCAATACGTCTATATCTTCTCCGCCATCGCCGTCTTCGTACTCCTCATCGCCGGCATCAATTTCATGAACCTCTCTACAGCCCGATCTGCCAACCGCGCCCGCGAAGTAGGCGTCCGCAAGGTGCTCGGCTCCGCCCGTGGACAGCTCATCGGGCAATTCCTAATTGAATCTCTCCTGCTCACGGCTGCCGCCGCCCTCATCGCGATAAGCCTCGTCTGGCTTGTCCTGCCCTGGTTCAATGATCTAACGGGAAAGAACATCGCCCTCGACGCAGCAACCCTCCGTTGGCTCCTCCCCGCGCTGGCCGGCATCATCGTGACGCTTGGCGGCTTCTCCGGCGCCTATCCTGCTTTCTTTCTCTCTGCCTTCCGCCCCGTTCAGGTACTGAAAGGCCGGCTCGCGCTTGGCGGTAAAGGTGGCGGTCTGCGCAGCGCCCTCGTCGTCGGGCAGTTCACTGTATCTATATTTCTCATCGTCGGAACGCTGGCTGTCTACCGGCAACTCCACTTCATCCAACACCGGGACCCCGGTTTCGATCGCTCCCAGGTACTCATCATCAAAGACATCGATGGCATCGCCAACCCTGCTGTGCTCAAACAGCAGATGCTCCGGCTGCCCGGCGTCTCGGCTGCCACCCTCACTGATTTTCTCCCCGCCGTCGGCAACCGCTGGCACAACTGGGGCAACGTCAAAGGCAACCCACGAGGCATGCAGACCGAACTTTGGGTAGTCGATGAGGACTACATTCCCACGATGGGGATGCATGTCGTCGGGGGGCGTAATTTCTCGCACGCGATGTCAACGGACTCCAACGCTATTATAATTAATGAAACCGCCGCCCGGAAGTTCGGCATCGAAAAAGACCCGCTCGGCAAGATCATTCACTACGAGTCCTATTGGCATCATCCAGCCGATTTTACCGTCATCGGCATCATCAGGGATTTCAACTTCACCTCTATCCGCAGCGCCATCACGCCTCTCGTCCTCGTTGATCGCCCGGGTGACAACTCGGCGGGTCTCAACATCCGCATGGCCGCCGATCATATCCCTGACGTTCTTGCCCGCGTGAAAGCCACCTGGTCTGCCTTCGCGCCACAAAAACCCTTTCATTATTCGTTCCTCGACGAAGACTTCGACAGTCTCTACCGGGCCGAACAGCGTATGGGCAGTGTCGTTATCGTCCTCACTACGCTAGCCATTTTCATAGCCTGCCTCGGATTGTTCGGCCTCGCCGCCTACGGCGCCGAACAACGTGCAAAGGAAATCGGCATCCGAAAGATCCTCGGCGCCGGCATCCCCTCCATCATCACCCTCTTATCCAAGGACTTTGCCCGGCTCATCGCCCTGGCCATCGTCATAGCCACTCCCCTCGCCTGGTGGTCCATGCACCGCTGGCTTGACAACTTCGCCTATCGAACGACCCTGTCCCCCTGGCTCTTCGCCGCCGCCGCGGGAATCGTTATAAGCATCGCCGCGCTGACCACCCTCTTCCAATCGCTAAAAGCCGCTGTCGTCAATCCGGTCGACGCTTTGCGTAGCGAATGAGCCGCCGCCCCGGCCCGTCGCCGTATCGATTGGCTTAATCGATCAACCCTCGTTCCATTTCTTCAATTGTAGGTAGTTGTGTTTTCAACTCATCAGGAATAATTTCAGATAATTCGAAAGCGCCCACCCCAATAGGCTTATTCATGTCTCGAAGAGCATATTCGACTTCAATTTTATCTTTTGTCCTACACAGCAAAATTCCAATGGAGGGGCAATCTGTAGGGTGCCTCAATTGTGTATCTACAGCTGATAAATAAAAGTTTAATTTACCAGCGTATTCCGGCCTAAATTTGCCGGCCTTCAACTCGATGACAACATAGCATCGTAAATGCAGATGATAAAAGAGTAGATCAAGGTAATAATCATTATAACTTATTTCCAATTTATATTGTCTACCAACAAATGCAAACCCTTTTCCGAGTTCCAGCATAAAATCAGTTATTTTCTGTGTTAAAGCTTGCTCAATCTCCCTTTCCTGAGCATCTTCTTCCAAGCCAAGAAAATCAAAGTGGTAAGGATCCTTAATGCTCTCGGCGGCTAGATCGGATTGAGGTTTAGGCAGCGTTAATTCGAAATTATGGTCAGCTTTCCCAAGTCTCAGATGATAACTGCTTTTAATATTGGCTTCAAGAGCATCTCGCGACCATCCATTTTTATAGGTAGCTTTCGCGTACAATATCGCTAATTCAATATCCTTTATTTTAGAGATAAGAAGCCTTTGATATGACCAAGGCAATTGTGCCACAGGCTGTGGCACAAATTCAAATCGCTGTGAAAAGAACAGGTACCATTGCCTAATAGAATATAGGTTTCTTCTCGAAAAGCCATTTATTTTGGGAAAATTCGCCTTTAAATCAGCAGAAAGCTGTTCCAGAAAATTATCCCCCCATTTAAACTCAGCTTCTCTGGCTAATATCTCTTTCCCCAGATCCCAGTAAAGTTCAATTAGAACGGCATTGAAATTGGCCGCAGCCCTTAACTGTGCTTGTTGAACTTTCCGTTTGATTTCGGCAAACCACTCCTTATAACCATTCTTCATAAAATCGCCTTCATGGCCTTTTTGAATATTAAAATTACTAAATATTATATCAAAATAAACTAATTATATTAGTATATTGCTAAATAAAAAAGGAACTCCATCGAGTCCCTTTTAAATATCTTTTTTGTCACCGGCGCAATCCACCACTCGCACCTCCGGCGCAATCCTGCGTGCCGCCCCATCTATTTCTTCCGCACCGCGCGATCGGGCGCAACGGACTGGATACCCTTTATCTTCACCTGCCCAAGCGTCAGTGATCCGCTATCCCCCGTGATCGTCCCTGTCAGCTGCATCACGCGGCGGACGCGAATCCCCATCCCCTCCAGCGATCGCGCGATCTCCCGGATATTCGGCTTTTGCCCTTCTTCGACTTTGGCAATAAAATTCATACGGTAAAATTACATCAAATCCGTTACCTGGGCGTTCCCCTTCGGGTCGGGCTCTTCGCTGTAGTCCTCGGCCGCGCTAACGCGCGGCCTCCGGGCTGCCGCTGCGATCCCTAACGCAAATACACCAAACCCACCCCCACTGCCGACGCCGGCAACGTCAACCGCTGCGCCTGCTGTACAAGCCGCGCCCAGATCTCCCACGCGCTCGCCTCCGGATACTGCTCCCACAACAACGCCGCCATCCCCGCAACAAAAGGCGCCGCCATCGACGTGCCCGATTCGATAACATATCCACCTCCGGCACGCGCACTCAGAATAGCATCCCCCGGCGCGGCAATATCTACCTGCCCCGCTGCACCCGTTCCCCCGCACGAAAACTCCGCCACCTTCATCGCCACCGTAAGCGCCCCCACCGCCACGATCGATGGGCAGTTGGCGGGATGATTCACCGGCGCCATACGTCCACGCTTGCTCTCATTCCCCGTGGCGCCAATGAGCAGACAACGATGCGCCATCACCGTCTGCGCCACCTGCTCCCACAAAGCAGAATACCCCGCTTCCGGTTCCGCACCAAAGGACATTGAGATCACCCGGCAGCCCTTCTCCAACGCCCACTCGATACCCGCCAGCGCAAGTCCGTCCGAGCCTTCGCCCGCATCATCCAATATTTTCCCGATGTATAATCGCGACTCCGGCGCTACCCCATAACGCGCACCCGCCTTCCCTTTACGCCCGCCGCCCGCGACCCCGGCGCAATGCGTACCATGACCGTCTTTATCGATCGCCTGTCGGCCCACAAATGATTTACGATGTATCGTTCGGCCGGCAAAGTCGGGATGGGTAAAATCAAAACCCGTGTCCAGAACGGCGATTCGTACCCCCTTGCCCGTGAAGCCGCTCTGCAGCACATTCACCGCCTGGATGCCCCAGGTAGCGACGCGGCTGTCGGCGAAAGGAAGTCCTCCGCCCGATCGCGAAGGTCCCTGTCTCCCCGCTCCTGACGAGCCCGACCCGCCGGCTGGCAGCTTATGAATGGCACGCTCCTGCTCGATCACCAGGAAAGGGCTATTGCGCCCCGCAGCCATTTTTCGCACCCTATCCGCCGATGAGGCTTCGACAACAGCGACGCGCAACCGCTCCAACACAAACCCATGCACCTCCTTCATCACGGCTGGAATATCCACCTTCGCATCGAACCTAACCAGCAACCTCCCCGTATATCGCACCGGCGACTGCTTTATTTTTGCACCCCGAGGTACTTCGACAATTTTTTTTGCCATAGGGCTGCAAGATATCCGATTTTCCCCTCAACTTTGCAGACCGCCATAACCAAAACCTTGCTACTATGAAAACAGACCAATACCTCTATTATGCCGACCTCCGTTTCGTTGATTTCGAATTTGAAAGTGTTGGCCCCAAAGGAAGCATTCGAAAAATAGCCGGTTTCACCTTCATCCGTCCCAATCTATACTCCTTTGGCTTTGGCGACCTGGATGAGCATACAGGAGATATCATCGATACTGTCACCAGCAATAATGGCGATGGTTCAAAAGTGTTGAATACGGTAGCAGGCATCGTTCATGAATTCACTCTGGTTTTTCATGAGGCCACCATATATATAGTGGGCTCAACTCCTTCCCGAACACGTTGGTACCAAATGAATATAAATGCGTATTGGCAGGAAATATCCATTTTGTTCGAGATCTATGGATACTCTAACGATGGTTGGGAGCCCTTTCAGAAAGGCGTCAATTATTTAGCTTTCATGGGACGGCGTCGGGACAATTATGTTACGGATGCCGATCCCTTTCAATAACTTTGTAAGGAATCTTTTTTTCAGTAAATTTACTCTTATGACACCCGAAGAAGAACAACTTAAACAAGAGGCAATAGCCAAGACAAACGCCATTATCAGCGATCGCGTCGGCAACTACCAGAATCATCCTTTCTTCGTGAAAATGGCCGAAAGAGCCAAGGCGTTTATCGAAGCCCATGGGCTGCCGAAAGAAATTGAGGAAAGGATGCGCAAGGACTGACCTCCCAACACCCACTGCTCCACATCACGCCCTATCTACGCCCTCCGACTTTCCAACCAACGCCTCCAAATACGCATATTGCCCATGCTGCTGCGCCAGCACACGCGAGAACAGGTTCTCGTCGAGTAAATCGCGGACAGAATGAATGATGAAATCCGGCGCATATCCAAACTGCGCCAGATCGCTCTCCTGCGTCACACCCGAAAGCGTCAGCACCGTCGTGAACCCCATGGACCCCGCGCCGAGGATGTCGGTACCCATCGTATCACCGATCATGATCGTCTCGTCGGTCGACAGTCCCAGTATCTTTCGCGCCATCCGCATCATCACCGGACTGGGCTTGCCCACACTAAAGGCCTGGCGGCCCGTCGCAAACTCCAGCATCGCTACAAAGGCCCCGCAACCGGCGCGGTATTTACCGCCAGCCACCGGGCAGTTGGGGTCAAGGTTCGTCGCGATCAGCTTCGCTCCGCCCAGGATCATATTGATCGCCTTATCCACCGATTCCAGCATGATCGTCCGGCCTTCGCCGATGATCACATAGTCGGGATGATCGTCGACAATGGAATACCCGATATTGTGCAATTCGGTGAGCAGACCGCCTTCGCCGATGACATAGGCCGTACCGTTCTCCTTGCGCGACGCCAAATAGCGCGCCGTAGCCATCGCACAGGTGAAGATGTCTTCGTCGGTGACGTTAAAGCCCATCTTGCGCAGCTTATAGCACACGTCCCGGTTGGTGCGCTGGCTGTTATTCGTTAAAAAAAGGAAGGGATACCCCTTGTCCCGCAGGCGATTGATAAACTCTACGGCGCCGGGAATCGGCTCACTGCCTTTGTAAATAACTCCATCCATGTCGATGAGGAAGCCTTTCTTTTCCATAGTTGTCTGATTTTTAAGAATGAACAATACTATGGCTCGCAACATTACATGCAGCAAGAAACGAGAGACGATAAATAATAGGCAAGAAAAAGAAGACGGGCAAGAAGATGCGCAAATATACGCTTTTTACAAGAAAAAAACGTGCCAACCTCATATATTATTGTGCAGAACAACAGCTTAAAGAATGGCATCATATTTGACCATGATGTCGCAACTCTAGATCTATCCGTTTCTTATGAAAACTAAAACAATTCTCGCTGCTCTGCCACTCCTTCTCATTTTGGCCGGTTGTAAAAAAAGTAACAGTAAAGCACCCTCCCTCGGGCCGATAAATTACAATGATTACGCAAACGGAGGTGTTCACCTGGATATCGTGAATTCCGACCCGACCGACTACAACGACGATCAGCTGTATGTTGGGGTGATAGGAGCAACCACCGGCGCCAACTCCCAAAGTGCCTACATCGACATGAAGACGGGAAAGACGGTGCTTCTGAACAATCTCAGCGCCCTGCCCCAGGTGGCTAATCCAAACAACCCATCGGACGGCGGGAAATTCATCGTCATCGCGACAAAGATCTCCGATATGCCGGTTGATCCCGCAACAGGTCATCATTCTATCCCGCTTCCCTTTATTCAGAGTGGGCGGATCCTGCTTTCGATTGGCAAGCCCCTCTATTACTATATTAATCCCGGAGGCGCCAGCCTGGGTGCGCCGATCAAGAGCACCAACCCCACCGACGCGAACTATGGAACCGTTTTTGATTTTATGGAATTCACTTATTATTCCACCGGCAGCGGTGCGCGGGTCTTTGCCAATACATCCCGGGTCGATGAATACGCCCTTTCCATGGGCTTCGAACTCAACGCACTTCAAGGAACGAAGGGAACCATACAAAGGGCGGGAGAACTCATGAACTATAAAAACACCATCCAGGCTTTTCTGAATTTTAATAAGCCGGCCGACTACAACCAGTGCTACAGGACATTTTTCCAGGACATCGTAAATCCGGGCGGCATGACGGACGCATCGGGTAAACAAATATTTACCCAAACGGCTTCTTACCAGCATTTTCAAACCTATATCGATAGCATCTGGCAGAATTATAAAAGCAGAGATCTGCTGATCGTCTTAGGCAGCGCCAACGTTGGCAGTACTGATTCGAATCTTGTTATCCGGGGAAGGGTAGACAACAACAACGTTTTCAATTTCACTCAAACCCAAACGGTAAATGGAAAGGCCGTGGTGACTGGAGGAACCTTGCCCATCAAACCTACGACATCAGACGTATTAGGAGGCAACGCCGGTACCGGCGCCTTTAATAATTCTTCTTTGAATGGAACACCAGGTCACGAGCTGGATAATGCCCTGCGGGTGGCATTTGTAGCAGCCTTAAACCGGCACAGCATCGTCACCGATGCCGCGGTAGGGCAGATCCAATACCCGGACGACGTGTCGAAATTCTACAAAAAAGATCCTTACAATTATTATGCGGCATTCTGGCACGCTCCGGGTGTGTCATATCATGGCTTGCAATATGCATTTTCTTATGACGACGACGCCAACCAGTCTTCGACCATCGTGGGAGATAATCCGGCATATTGCACGCTGTATTTTGGGCCGGTTCCCAATAACTAGTGCGGCTCACTCGCTACGCAACGCCTTAACCGGATTGCGCACCGCGGCCCGCAAAGTCTGAAAACTTATCGCCGCGGCGGTCACCAGCAGCGTCGCCAGCAACGCCCCTGCAAACACCCACCAGGCCAGCGATGCGCGATAGGCAAAATCCTGCAACCACCGATGCATCAGCAGTCCCGCCACCGGAGCGGCGATCAAAAAGGCGAGGCCGCTAAGCCGCAGAAAGTCCTTCGACAACAGCATCGAGATGTCGCCAATGGACGCGCCCAACACTTTACGGATGCCCACCTCCTTCGTCTTCGACTCGATCATAAAGGACAAAAGTCCGATGAGACCCAGCACATTTATGGCAATAGACATCCCCATGAACAGCTCGAACAACGCTTGCGTCCGCCGCTCTTCGGCATACTGCGCCGCCACCGCCTCATCGAGAAACGACGTCTCGAACAGCTCATGCGGATACACGGCCTTGAACGCCTTCCCCACCTCCGCCAGCGTCGCGCTGGAATACCCATTCCGCAACCGCATACCCACCGTATAATAGAGGTAAGGAAACGGCACCATCACCACCGGCATGATCGCGTCATGCATCGACGCCACATGATAATCCTTCACCACCCCGACCACCGGAGCCGATATTTCGTTGATCCCAATCCGCACATAACGGCCGATCGCATCCTCCGGCCGCCGGAATCCCAGCTTGCGCGTTGCCGTTTCATTCAACACCAATGTATATTTCTTCAGCGAATCCGGCCCATCGCCCTCCACTGCCCGTTCATCCGTCGCATCGAACCAGCGGCCCGCTACCAGCTGCAGACCGTAGGTAGAAAGATACCGTTCGTCCGCAGGCTTTACCGCCACATCGTATTCTTTGGTTGGGAATTGTTCGCGCAGGTTGAAACCCGTTCCCACATGATTGTTGGAGATGGGCGCCGATATCGAGAAGCTCACCTCCGCTATCCCCGCAACGTCACCCAGCCGGCTGCGGAAAGCCTTCATCTCCTTTGGATGGTTGTTGGGAAGCGCGATGTCCACCACGAGGTCTTTATTGAAGCCCATCGGCGCCTCGCGGATATAAGCCATCTGCCGGGCTACGACGATAGCGCCGATGATGAGTATCTGGGCCGTCACAAACTGGAACACCACCAGCCCCCGCCGAAGGTTCAACACGGAAGCTCCCGGCGTGAACACTTTACTCTTCAACGCCGTCACCGGCCGGAAGCCCGACAGCACAAACGCCGGATACACGCCCGCGAGCAGCGATACCACCACCCACAACGCCAGCAGGAAGCCGCCGCTCGTCCAGTTGAGCCAGTCCAGGGGTATCTGCTTTTCGAGGAAACCGTTCATCAGCGGCAGGAAGAACCGTACGCTCAGCGCCGTCGCGACGATCGCTATCCCCGTCAGCAGCAACGATTCAGTCAGCAATTGACGGATCAGCTGCCGCCGCGTCGCGCCCAGGGTCTTGCGGATGCCCACTTCCTTCGACTGGCGGATAGCCAGCGCGGTGGAGAGGTTGGTATAGTTGATACAGGCGGCCAGCATCAGGAACAGCCCGATCGCCCCCACGAGATACAGGTAATTGGGCGAGATCGTATAACCCGGATTGCTCGAGGCAAAACGGGTATCGTAGTGTATCGCCCTGATCGATTGCAACAGGTAGTGCGTACTCCGGCGATCTTCCTTATCGAGATGCTCCTGTATCAGCCCGGCCAGGATGCTTTCGGTGGGCGCCACGTCCTGCGGCGAGAGCAATGCGACATAGGTATATCCGCTGGCAGTGAGGCTCCATTGATCGATGTTGAAGCCCCCGATGAAGTCAGCAGTAAAACTCCGGTAGGAGATCAGAAGATGATAAGGGAGATGCGTGTTACCCGGCGCATCACCCACCACGGCTGCCACTTCGAGATCGAGCTTGCCGCCGACCTTGATCCGTTTGCCAATGACGGCATCGAATCCTTCGCCCCCTTCGCGTCCCCCACGGCCGGGATTCCCAAAATACCGACGCGCCGTCGACTCGGGCAATACACAGAACCCCGGCTCGGCAAACGCGCGCGCCAGGCTGCCAGCCTTCACCGCCAGAGGCCATAGCTTCGGAAAAACGGAGTCGGCAAACACCACCTTCGTCTCTTTCAACACCTGGTCGCCGATGAGGACTGAGGTCTCCCGATCGCAGCTGATCTGTGCTACGCGGCCCCCTTCCGGCAACCTCGTACGTAAGGCTGCGGCCAGCGGATAAGGCGTCACCGCTTCGAAAGTCGTCCCCTTCTCATTGGTGACCTGGCTCACCACGCGGTAGATCCGGGCGCCCCCAGTCGCGGTGCTACGGTCGAACCCCGACTCATAAAAAATAAGCAGCGCGATCAGCACACAAGCCGTCACGCTGATATAAAGCCCGAAGAAGTTGAGCGCGAAGAATCCCTTATTTTTCCGCAGCCGCCGCCAGGCCGTTCTCAGGTAGTTGGTTATCATGCTCTATCCTGCACACACAAAATGCCAATCCCCATACCCTTGGTGCTGAGCCCCTTACACCCCATCCCCGCCCCGCCGATGTCCGTTTTCGATACACCCGCCGTCCGTTTTACTCCTTCACCACCTTCACGGTCTCCCTCACCTGCCCCCCATCCGATCGCCCTGCCTCCGCCTGCCCAAAAACAAAAAAGCCGCCGAGCGAACCGACGGCTTACAGTATTATCAAAAGCGAAATTATTTCAGTGGAATTATTTCAGCGTAATTAATTCCGCGTTCATCTTTCGCTTTATTTTCCTGACCCGGGAAACAGGAACCTCCAACATTGCGGCGATCTTCACCGTCGAAAATTTCGTGTTGGTCAGCAATGACCGAACGGCTTTTTCGAAGCCCTCCTTTAAGCCTTTCTCGTGCCCTTCCTCGACGCCTTCCTCGTGCCTTATTTCCCCCCAACATTCAAAGTACCCCATAGTATTCTTTTTTTTAAAAATTTCATCCGTTTGTTGAATAAATTTATGATTCATCTCCGGTGATTCAAACACCACATAATTATGTAAAAAGATCATCATCGCCCTTGTTTTCCTCCTCCCGTATACCGCCATTCTCTCCTTGATCAGTCTTGCCACCAATACCTTATGCTCATATAGTGCATTTTCCCATTCCACCTTCGTGTCTTTGACCCGCAGCAGCACCTCCTTTGCCACCATCAGCACCGTCGCAAAAGGGTTCAGGCTCGTCTGTAACACTTCATCCGGATAATCCGTAATGCACAAGGTCTTATACTCATATCGCGCCCGCATCCATAAACATCGATCTTCATACGCCGCCGGCATTTTCTTCCCGTCCCTACCCGAAAATACGGCGATCGCCGCCACCGGCTGCTCATATTTGCTAAGCAACCTGATGAAATACTCAAACATCCGCCGCGCAAAATCCCCGTCCTTATTCCCCTGAACCTCCACATGCAATAACATCCAGCTTTCAGCCCCATCCCGCAGGTAGGCCTTTACCAACTTATCCACTACCCGCGTATTCGAAGGCTTGTCTGGCTGCGGATCCATTTCTACCAACTCCTTATCCAGGAATTCGAATCCACGTTGCAGGTCCAGGTACTTTTCAATATCCGGTTCGACGAAAAGCAGCAAGTCCTTTATCACTACCTCGAGAATACCCTTCCACAGCTTATCATACTTCGGTCTCATAAGGCTTCATTAACCATCGAAAATTCCTTCCGCATCCATAAAAAGACGATCGGAAGAAAAAGTCAGTCGCAAAAAAAAGTCAGTCGTAAGAAAAAGACAATCGCATCGAACGAATTCCGTTCGATCAATAGCGAGTGCTGGAAAAAAGCAAGTGGATTAGATAAGAAGTGGTAGGTAAATAGCCGAACAAAGATATGAAATTCCCAAAGACAAAAAAAAATTTTACTCCTTCACCACCTTCACGGTCGCACGAAGCTGCGCGCCGTCCACGGTGAGGAGATAGATGCCGGCGACAAGGTGCGCCATCTCCGGCAACAGAAAAGTATTTTCCCCCGCACCCAATAGCTGGCGGCCCACCCAGAGAGTCTTGCCCGACATATCCGCCAGCCGCAAGCTCACCATGCCCGCCGCCGCAGCCACCACCCGGATCGTACAGGCGCCGCGCACAGGATTACCCAACACCTGCACCACACTACCCTCACCCGCCGCCAAATGCACCACCACGATCGTACTATAAGCAAAAGTCCCATCCAAATTCACCATCCGCAGCCGGTAGTAGTCGTTACCCGCCGCCGGATCAGCTTGAAAAAACTGATACGCCGCGACATCTCGCGGCGCCACCGACCCGATCTTCGCATATCCCACTCCATCGACCGATGTCTCCACCTCGTAGCTCGCCAGGCCTGTCTCCACGCCCACCTTCCACGTCAGCAGGACCCCGCCTGCCTGCGGCATCCCGCCGAAGCTTTCCAGCACCACCGGCAGCGGAATACCGACACCCGCCGGCCCCGATGCATAGAAGCCGCTGAAGCCCGTCACGGGAAAGCTCACCGCCCAGAAATTATTTGTCGCGTCCCAAACTACATTAGTCGCCCCGGGATTGATCAGTACCGTCGCCGGTCCCGATCCTGCCCAGCCGCTGTAGCCGCCCGGCGCCGTACCCGTTCCATGAAACTGCGTGATCGTAAGATTCGCCTTTCCCACGGCATCGGCAGGCCCTGTAGGCAGCATATTGGCGGCGCCGCTGACCAACGCATTGTACGCATTGAACTCGCTTTGCAGATAGTACAGCGTCACCATGGCCGTCGCGGTAGAGGCCCCCGCAACCGGCTGGATATCGTAATGCCTGGTCAGGTATTGATTACCGTTATACGTTCGTACCGACGCATCCATCGTCACGCTGGCATTCACCGTGCCGCTCACCGGCTGGGCGCCCGACGGGGCGACGTAGCAGATGCGGTTGCAGCTCGCGTCCGTGATCACCGGGTCATTCGTGCCCACTGTCACCGATCCGGATGTCGATGTGGTCCCCGGTGTCGGGGCGGTCTCCGTGACTTGCACCCGCGCAACCACGTCTGTCGAAGTCACGCTGTCTACAATGGGCTGCACCGTGGCGGTGCCCGCCGTTCCATTCCCGTAAAACGTCGCCGTAGCCACACCGCTGCTCTGCATCGTAGCCTGCGCGCCGGAGATCGACCCCAGCGTGGCGCTAAAGCTCACCGGCACTCCCGCCAGCGCCCCCAGGTTGGAAGCGGAAACAAGGGCGGATGCGCTGTTCGTCAGAAAACCCGCCGTCACCGTCACGCCTGTACCACTCCCGCCACAGACCGTTGTAGCACTGACATTACTGGTGAGGCGCAGCCATGGACTGGACGTCAGAACCCCCGAGCCACCACTGCCAACCACGGCCACATGCGGATCGCCGGCGGCCACCGGTCCTCCATTGATGCCCCACCAGTTATTCGTGACATCCACATTCCCGCTGGCGCTGTTCATCACCACGTCGGGAATGCTGTGCGCCGTATTTGCATAAAACCGGTTGTAATTGATAAAGGCCGTATTCCCCGCCGCAAAACCATTGGCGATGACAATAGCGCCGGCCTCCGAGGTACTCCCCAACGCCTTATTATTCACAAACGTATTTTGCGTCATCGACACCGTAGACGTAGTCCCACCCAGTGTCCCCTGGATCTCGATGTCGATCGCGCCTCCCGCATAAGGCCCCCCGGAGGTTGTATTACCACAGGTATTACCGCTAAACGTACAATTGCTGATGGAAAGGCTACCTGACAGGTTGGTGACCGTGGTCCCGACGGTGACGCTATTGGGCATAAAATAATGCAACGCGCCCCCGTTACCTTTGGGGTTGGTATTGTTGCTAAAGGTGCAGCCGCTCACCGTCAGATCGCCTCCGCCCTCCATCGCCACCGCCCCGCCAAGGGAAGCCTTGTTGGAAGAATTGGATGTAAAGACACAGTTGACCAGGCTCATCGTATTCAATGGACCGCCACAAAGGATCGCCCCGCCCCCAAACGCATCAGACGTCAGCACCCCGCCGGTAAAAGTGATCCCCTGGATGGACACGCTCACGTTGAACACCTTTCCCGTCGTGTTGATGAGGAAGATGCGGTCTTGTTTGGTGGTGCTCATCTGTATCGTCGTCGATGCCGGTCCGGCCCCGGCGATGGTGAGGGTCCCGGCCTGGCTCCCGAACTTGATCTCCCCCAGGGTGAGAACATATGTTCCCGCCGCCAGGTTGATCGTGTTGATGCCTCCCGCGGCATCCGCGGCAGCAATGGCGCCACGCAGCTGGTTCGTGGCGGTGCCGTCCGTGGTGGAGGTGACGTTGTACACGTTGGCGCTTGCCAGCATGGGAAAGAGCAAGCAGAGGCAAATCAGACGTACCATAGATTAAGTATTACTCTCATCGGGCAAATTGTCCTGCATCGCAATACAAAAATTGACGCCCTGAAAAGGCATCAGGTTATTGTGATACATATTCCCACCCACCGGCTGGATGACATTAGCCATCGCCAACGTAGTGGAACCATTGTCGGAATAGAAATTCGGTATCGGCCGCTCCTGTCCCGCAGCAGCCCATACTTCACCCGCCGGGTTGCTGGCGGTGCCTGTATCCGCCGCCTGCGCCGGATGAGTATGCGCAGGCAGTTCGCTCATGATCAAGGTCACGAACGGCTCGCCACCCGTCTGACCGATAGTCCGCGGGGACAAACCTTTACCAGTACCCCAATTCATGGCGGCAGCCCCGGCCAGGTTAGGGAGCATGAAGACGTTGCCGCTGCCGCCAAAATTCTTCCCCAACACGGAATAAAGACCGGGGTTTTGTCTTACCTGTATCACCTGACCGTTGCAAGTACTCCATCCATTCGGCGCGAAATTGCAGGCGAACATTCTAATCTCTCCTATGTATGCCATATAGCTATTTTTAAATAGTGTGCTTCACAGCAGCCTCACAGGAGGCCGCTTCCGGCGGCAGCCGCTTCCGGCGACAGCATCCCTCGGCGATAGCCGCCTCACAGGAGGCCGCTATCCGCGCGAAAATCCGTGTGTCGGAAATATTCCCTGCAGCGCAATACAGATCGTCAGCACCAGGTAGGGCGACCGGTTCTCGTGCGGCAGATTATTGCCCGCCGGCAGCAAGGCGCTCACCGACATGGCCTGGTTCCCCAGCGGTCCATAGGGCGTAGCACCCGTGTCGGAAGCCCAGTAGTTGTCATCGGGGGTGTTAGCATCCGGCGGGAAGGAACTGGCGGCCGCAAAATGCGTGTGGTTCGGAATTTCCGTCAGCTGCAATTGATGCAACTCTTCCCCGCCCGTCATCCCGAGCGCGATGCCGCCGCCGGCATGCATCGGCACCCTCGCCTGGAGATTGGGTAGCCCGAACGTCGTCACACCATCACCTCCGTAGGTCGTTCCCAACAGCGTCCACAACGCCTGGTTCTTGCTGATAAGTAACAGGCTGCCATCACAAACCGCCCACCCTTTGGGCGCGAAGCCAAAACTGAAGATCCGTAGTTCCGATAGATATGCCATAACAGGGTTGATTTTGGATTTCGCCGAAGGCCTATCCTTTTGACGGGTATACTCCTTGTAGCGCGATGATGTAGGACACCACCTGAAAGGGGATCATATTGTCATGCGCGAGGCCGCCGCCTGCGGTGGTGATGGAATCAGGGTTCATGGTAAGATCAGCGGTGCTCACATCGGCGTAGACATTCACTCCGGTGCTGGTACCCCAGGAATTGCCTTCGGGATCATCGCTGCCGCCGGAGGAGGCAGCTATCACCGGGTGGGTATGCGCCGGCATGTTGTCCGGTGTCAGCGTCACCGTCTCGAGACCACCCGAATCCCCAAGGTTGTAGGTACCGCCAAGGCCGTAAGGCACCCGGCCCTGCAGATCGGGAAGGTTGAAATACGTCTGGTCCCCGCCATAGGTATCGCCGATGAGGCTGTATAATTCCGGGTTGTCCGAGGTCGCTATTTGCGCACCGTTGCAGAAGGCCCAGCCCGCAGGCGCCTGGCTGCCGCCGTACATCCTTATCTCGCCGATGTAAATAATATCGTCTGCCATAGTATGTGTCAACGGTTTTCAGACCGTTCGGGCATAAAAATAGCCCGCCTTCCGGCGAGCCAGGGCTCGATGTATGTCAACTACGGGATTTTGTATGTGAGCGTAGGCCTCACCGTGGTGGGCATGTGGCCCCCGTCCCCGGTATCGCGGCATCACGCCAACCCCCACCTTAGGCCCCATCCCCGGCTCCGCGGCATCGCGCCAGCGACACCCGCAACCCAAATTTGCTTTCGGCCATCACGCCAACCCACACCTTAGGCCGCAGCCCGAACCGCCCGAACAGCCGCGCGGGCCGTCCGGTACCGGAAGCGGCCAGTGAGCAGCACACTCAGCGTCAGCAATTGGAAGAATAGACCCCAGGCCAGCACATTGGGTTGCATCAGGTTGAAGCTCCTGATCCCCAGCTGATCGCACAAGAACAGCGCACCCGAAAAGAAAAAGAAACAAAAGGTGATCCCATAGTATATCGCGGCCCGGTTCCGTTGAACCGCCGCGAGGAGCAAGGACCCCATGGTAAAGGTAAGATTGACGCCGATGACACCGGCCCGTCCCCAGTTGATAAGCGGGCTGGCCGTTAGCCGGGCAAGGGGAAACCTGTTCTGCAGCACGATCGTGAACAATACATACAGCAACGAAAGCCCTATCAACCCTGTTCCGATGGAATAGATGCGGGGAGATCTCACGCGTTGCCGGACAAACGCCTGCATCATCCGGATACCCGTGGCCGAACCCAGCAGCAGGAAATTGTACTGCCCCACATGCCGGATCGCCGTATACAACCATTGAGGCAGGATAAGCCCGTCGAGGTTATCCTCCATCAACAGGAAAACAGTGCTCAACAGCACAAACCCGAACGACCATAAATAGAAGCGGTCGCGCAGCGCCGCGAAGAGGATCAGGCTGAAAACGCAGCCGAACACATAGAGCCCAAACAACCAGAACCAATGCCGGTCGAAGACGAACCGCTGTTCGGCCTGCATAAGATCGGCCGTGGGTTGAATATCCAGGAAAAAACTGCGCGTGTCGCTGTGCTCATCTATGGCAAGATAAAGCGCCGTCATCTCCCCGTAAGCCAGCGAAAAGGGAAGGCATAGTGGCCGCGTGGGAAAGCCCCTGCGGCTTGCAATATCCCAGCAAGTGCCGGTGGATACTTTGACAAATCCGATGGGAGTGCTGCGGAAAAGAGTAGCTGCATCCACAAAATCAGGGCAGCTCCACACGAAATGGCTGTTGCCGCTATCGGTATTGACGACGGTCATGCGTACCCAAAGCCGTTGACGGGCGCCGCTCACTTTCAGCGGTTTATGCCAATCGCCGTAGACAAAAGCGCCGCGGCGATATTGTGCGTCGGCCAGCTCTGGCTGCCCCGGCTCATCGAAGGGCTGAAGCCAATAGGTATAGTATTCGGACAGGTGCTCGATGTTGTGCTCCCGGAGATACAGCACAGGCTTGACGGATTGTGCCGCCGCGCTGACGGAAATAACACAGGCTAGGATTGCGGTCAAGGATGTAGGGGTCATGGTTAGTAAGTTACCGAAAACCGGCTTTGCGTAAAATACCTAAAAACACGTATTCTCGCTGCTATTTTCCTGCTTTTCGGGCTCCCCGCCCCGCCCCTGCGCCCGCTACCGCCCCAAAGGAGCGCTCGTGCATGCAAAATGCCGGTTTGAACGCCAAAAAAGCCGGTTCGTCCATCAATTAGGACCTGCCGGGTATCCTTTCTATTTTTGCCTTTGCCCGCCTGTCCACGCCCTTAAGACCCACTTGTCACTCCCTCTTAAAGCCCGCCTGTCTCTTCCTCTAAAACCTCACAACCATGGAAAGACACGACATCAAACGACGGCTGGGTAGCTACACCATTACAAAAGAGCTGACCCGCGACCTCAGCGCATTTTTCTGTCAAACGCTCTCGCATACGCTTTCACCCGATCTGGCCGGTTTCAAGATCGAAGAGAATACCGCTATTACGATCATCCACGGCGACGATCGCATCAATTATGGCAACATCAGCAAGTGCCGCGACTTCACTTTCCACAACAAGATGGATGGGCTGATCATCGAACTGGCCAAAGTCGTCAAAACCCGATCGTATGAGAAGGCCTTTGTCCTCCAGCTTTCCTTCAGCAAGGAGATCGAGGATAATTATTTGTATATGGCGCTGCAGGATGCCGGCGCAACGGTGAAGCTTACGGGCATCTGTCAGAAGCTGATGGCGGTGCTCGCACCCTACAAGAACGTCCACAGCCGATTCTATCGCAGCGAGCTCTTGTCAACGGGGTTCTTTGTCGCCGGATCAGTGTGCGGAACGCTGGCGTTTGCTGCCCCCGCGCCCCCCTATGGCCTGCTGCTGGCGATCGCCGCCGTTCTGGGTCTCGGCCTCTTCGCCTATAGTTCGATAAAAGGATATTCAACCTTCGAATTGGCCCGATGATCCGGGCGTTCCCCACCGCCCCGCCCACAACGTCGGGCCAACGGCCGGGGCGGCGGGTCGGGCCATCCGCTATAGTCCTCGCCTTCGGCTCCGGGCTGCCGCTTCTGTCCCTAACGCGTTCCACTTCGGGTCGGGCAGACCTTCGTCGAAGCTGCTTAGAACTTCGTCGAAGCTCCGAGCCCTCGCTTCTCCTCGTTCGGGTCCTTCGCTAATGCTCGGACCCACTTCTCCTCGGTCGCAACCGCTGACGCTCGGTTGTGCTAAAGTCCTCGGCCTCGCCTAACGACTCGGCCTCCGGGCTGCCGCTTCTGTCCCTAACGCAAGCCCTCATCCAAGGAAAGAATATGCAATTGAGCAAAATGCGCGGCTTACCTTAAACTTGGCCATGGTATTCGTACAGCATTGCCTGGCATAATCCTTCGAATTTCCAAAAAGAAACAGTAAATTTGATGAAATAAGGCAATGGCATCTATCAATAACCATATCCTCGACAACTATTTAGCGTTTCTGGAAACATTAAGCCCGGGAGCGAAACTGGACATAATTTCTAAGCTTACTCAAAGCTTGAAATCAGAGATTAAGCCCAGGGAAAATCTCTTTGACACTTCCTTTGGTGCATGGATCGGGAGCGAGTCTGCGGAAGAAATTGCAAAAGGCATACGAGATAGCAGGACGTTCAACAGACAAATCGAAGGACTTTGAAGCAATACCTGCTGGATACAAACATTTGTATCTTCTTCATGAAGGGCCTTTTCGATCTAAAGAACAAAATTCACAAGGCCGGACCCGAAAATTGTTTCATTTCAGAGATCACATTGGCGGAATTAAAGTTCGGAGTAGAGAATAGCCAAGCTAAAGAAAAAAATGGCATCACCCTATCACATTTCTTGACCGGTGTCATCATCATCCCCATATTTCCATCTCTCGACATTTACGCCAAGGAGAAAGCCAGGTTAAGAAAAGCAGGGCAACCAGTAGATGATTTTGACCTGTTAATTGGCGCCACCGCTATCTCCAATGGCCTAACGCTGATAACCAACAATGTCGGTCATTTGGAAAGGATGAAAAGTATCAGGATTGAGGATTGGACAAAATGATTTGTCCTTTTATCTCCTGACCCTGACACAATCCGTCGACCCCAACCCGGTCTCCGCGGCACCTGCGGGCCAACGGAGCAAGCCCAGGCCATCTTCGCACACCTATTTACCCGCGAAGACCACACTAACCGGCAACCCCGCATACTTAACTATTTTCCCCTTCGCCGCCGCCTCACCCGCACCAACACCATCCCCCACCACAACCACATTAAACACCCGCTTCTTCAGCATCCCCGGAAAGCTGCCCTTCGGCGCCCCGATCGTCAGCGTACGCGTCTTATCCTTCCAGGTGATAGTCGTCGTCGCAAACGCTCCCTGCTCATACTCATACCCCTCATCCTGATCTTCATACAGCACAAACTTCCCATCCGCCCCCGGATATATCCGCAGTTCCAGCGTATCTGCCTGCCGCTGCGTCGCATACTCTTCCTCGGGGCCCATCGGCACGATCGACCCGGCCCGAACATACAACGGCATCGTACCGATCGGCGCATCGGCATCCATCCGAACGCCGCCTTCCAATCGCTTCCCCGTCCAGAAATCATACCAGCCGCCGTGAGGCAGATAGACACTCCGGCTCGTAGCCCCGGGCGCCGTCACAGGGTTCACCAGCAGCGCCGGCCCGAACATATACTGATCTTTTATCCCATACACCGCCGTATCCTCCCTGAAATCGAAGGCCAGCGCCCGCATCATCGTATACTGATCCTGCGTCACCTTGCCGGCGAGGGAGTAGATATAAGGCAGCAATCGGTATCTGAGATTGTCATAGTTCAATAGAATGCTCCGCGTCGCCTCATCCCAGTTGCGGGAATACAACGCCCGTTCGCCCTTTCCGTGGATGCGGAAGATCGGACAGAACGCCCCAAACTGAAACCACCTGGTGAACAGCTCCCGCATCTCCGGCCGCGACCAATCCGGCGCCTGCCAGTGGTAGTGATAACCACCGATGTCGGACGTCCAATACGGGATGCCCGATGCACAGGCGCTGATTCCCTGCGGAACCTGGTCCTGGAAGGAATGCCAGGTGCACTCGATATCCGATGACCACAGCGTCGTCGCATTGCGCTGTTCCCCTGCAAAAGACTGCCGGGCGAGGAAGAAAGCCCGTTTGCCCGGGATGTCCCTGCGCCAGCCTTTATAAATACCATCCGTATGCATCAGCGCATAGGTATTGAAGAAGTCGATACCCTTGCCCGTAAAGAACTGCGCGTCGCGACGTGCATCGAGCAGCGACCCGTTATCCGGTTCACATTGGTCGATCCACCAGGCATCCCAGCCATAACGTTTGATCAGGCTGTCCCGCGCCTGCTCCCAATACAGCTGCCGCGCGGAGGGATTGTGTGCATCATAATAGGTGTCGAAGGTATGTGTCACGACATTGTCCCAGGTGATGGGGGTGAGCCCGCCCATCGCCTTCAGCGCGTTGTAGTCGTTCGTCCCCGAGCCGAATACCGGCCAGATGGAGATCATCGCATGCAGATGTTCGTTATGCAGCGAGTCGACCATCGCTTTCGGGTCGGGATAACGTGTCGGGTTCATGATATGGCAGCCTATCGGCTGCGGCTCCCAATAATACCAGTCCTGCACCACCACATCTACCGGGATATGGGCTTTCCGATAGCCGGCGCCTGCGGCCAGTACTTCTTGTTGTGACTTATAGCGATCCTCACTCTGAAACAGCCCATAGGCCCACTTGCCAAACATCGGCGCGCGGCCCGTTGCGTCGCGGTACAGCGTAACGATATGATCGAAATCCGGACCGTAAAAGAAATAATAATCGACCATGTTTCCGCTCTCCGACACATATTTGTATTTCGCCGGGTCTTCGCCGATAAATTTCGACGCCGAGTAGTTGTCCCATAGCAGGCCATAACCCTTCGTTGACAGCAGCACCGGAATGGCGCCTGTCAAATACTTTATCAGCAGATCCTGGTTACGACCTTTATAATTGATCGAGAGCGAATCCAGCGGATGGCAGCCGAGGCCGAAGAGTCCCTCATCCCTCGGCGACCAGAAAGTGGTGGAGCAGGAATAGGTGCGGATATTGGCAACTACAGTGCCCGTCATTGTCTTGTTATCCGAGCCGGACTCGGCGAGGATCGTATTCCCGTTGAGGTCGTTGTAAGTAATGGCGTTGTTCCCCTTGTCGACCATGATCTTCAGCTTCTTTGTCGTGATCACCACCGTATTCCCGTCCTCCGTCACCGTGAAGCCGGTCTCCGCCCCCCACCGGTTGTTCACGACGAGCGACTGCTTCTGCATCATTCTTGGAAGCATGGTATACTTCACCTCGATGAGATCGGACTGGCAAACGCGGATGATCATCGATCCGATGTCAAGCGTAAAATTTACGGCGTCGCCGTCCTTCGTCCACGATTTGATGGAGGCCTGCGCCGGTGCCGCCGCAACCACGGCAAGGAGAAGAACAAATAAGGTCTGCTTAGCATAAATCGTTAGCATACAATGACTTTTGAGTAGAATTAATGTATTGGGCTACCAAATATAAAACATTTATATCAAAAAATGCAATCGGTTGCAGCATGGTCCGCGATGCAGGCCAGTCATACCTGCATCGCCCCCCGCGACGCTTTCTCACTCTTTTCCGCGTCGCCTCTTGCATCTCTTCCATTTTCCTATTATTTTTAAATAGACCCTCCTGTAGATCCCATCCACTTCCGCACCCTCCGCAATCACCATTGTATCTCTTCATCAAAACCAACCTTCATGAACACATTTACGCTTTCGCGCCTCCGTCAATGGGCCCTCGCCTCTCTTGCACTTCTCCTTTTGGCCGCCTGCCGCAAAGAAACGTCGACACCCACCGCTCCTCCGTCCACCGATCTCGTCCTCACCCCTGCCGGCTATATGCCCCGCAGCAGCGTTCACTACATCGGCCCCGGCTACCACCTCAGCGTCGAGAAGGGCCGGCTGCAGAAAATGGAAAGCCGCACCGGCCGGATGATCGAAGACTTCGGCCCGGTAACCATCACCCCTGCTCATCATTCACGGGAAGTTCAGGGATGGATAGCCTATGCTTTCTGGAACAACACCGGCACGGCCATTACCAGTTTCACCACCGACTGGGTCGTCCCCAGCACTCCGGCCAACCAGGGCAGTCAGACCCTTTTCCTCTTCAACGGAATGCAGGATGGCACCACCCGTACCTCCTATATCATTCAACCCGTGCTGCAATGGGGTCCCTCTGCCGCCGGTGGCGGAAAATTCTGGGCCGTCACCAACTGGTATGTCTCGAGCAGCCAGGCCTTCTTCGGCAGCCTCGTCACCGTCAGCCCCGGCGCCTCCCTCCAGGGCGTGATGAAGGAGACCGCCGTCTCGGGTAGCAACTATAGCTACAACTCGTCCTTCACCGGTTATCCATCGGCGTCAGCTCTGCAGGTGAACAATGTTCCCCAGGCCTTCTGGGCCGCCGAGACGCTCGAGTCCTATGGTGTCACCAGTCCCGGCACGATGTATCCCCCCGACGCCGACATCGCTATGAATAGTATCCAGATACTGCAAGGCGCCGCCAATGCCAGTATTTCCTGGACGCCTGTTCAGGCAGTGAGCGGCTCGGCCCAAAGAGCCGTCGTCGTCAGTGATGCAAGCCCCGGTGGGGAAGTAGATATTTATTTCCGGTGATATACTGAACCTCCATCACCTGCACATCCACCTCGGCCGGCACATCCACCCCGGCCGCGGCCCGGCCGGCGCGCTACCGCGCGCCGGCCCCTTTCTGCAAGCGCCTCCGGCGCCCGCCCCCGCCCATACGGCGCAGCCGCCTCCCCATAAATACTTACCGCGGTCAAATTCCTCCGCCCAAACTTGCGCTCCCTTCGTCTATCCATTACATTTGTTTCCACACACCCAAGGTCTCATCACTGTCACCATTTGCAGCCCGAGAGACAATTCTATTTCTTCATACAAACCACATCACATGAAAAAGCTCATGCACCGCCGCGGGCGGCCACAGGCATCCCTGTCCCTGCCCCTCCGCCAATGGGTACTCGCCTCATTACTTCTCCGTCGATGGGCGCCGGTCTGCCTCGCCCTTATCGTCTTCGCCGCCTGCCGGAAAGAAACCGCAACGCCCGCACCCCCACCCTCATCCGCCACCAGCGACCTCGTCATCACTCCTGCCGGCTATATGCCCCGCAGCAGCGTTCACTACATTGCCCCGGGCTACCACCTCAGCGTCGAGAATGGCCGCCTGCAAAAAATGGAAACCAGCACCGGCCGCACGATCGAGGACTTCGGCCCCGTCACCATCACACCCACCCGCCGCGTACCTGAAGCCCAGGGTTGGATAGCCTATGCCTTCTGGAACAACACCGGCGCCGCCATCACCAGCTTCACCACCAACTGGGTAGTTCCCAGCTTTCCGGCCAACAGGGGCAGCCAGACCCTTTTCCTGTTCAATGGCATGCAGGATGGCACTACCGCGTCATCGTATATCATTCAACCCGTGCTGCAATGGGGTCCCTCCGCGGCCGGTGGCGGTAAATATTGGGCCATCACCAACTGGTATGTATCGAGCAGCCAGGCCTTCTTCGGCAGCCTCGTCAGAGTCAGTGCCGGCGCCTCCCTCACCGGGGTGATGAAAGAGACCGCCGTGTCGGGCAGTAACTATAGCTACAACTCCTCCTTCACCGGTTATTCGTCGGCGTCGGCCCTCCAGGTCAACAACGTTCCCCAGGCGTTTTGGGCCGCCGAGACCCTCGAGTCGTATGGCGTCACCAGCCCCGGCACCATGTACCCCCCCAACACCGACATTGCCATGAAGAGCATCCAGATCCTGCAAGGCTCTACCAACGCCAGCATCAGCTGGACACCCGTCCAACAGGTCAGCGGTTCGGCCCAAAGAGCCGTCGTCGTCAGCAATGCCAGCCCCGGCGGTGAGGTGGATATCTATTTCCGCTAAGCCCAGCAACACAATAAGGCCGGCGTTATGCCGGCCTTATCAAGCTTCCTGACTATATATAAGGTCGTACCTTCGCTGCTATGACGCACCGCGAAGCAATCTCCCTCATCGACAATGCCTGGCTACGCAACCTTACGGCGTACCCACCGTCCACCGGCCCGGGCAATCTCCCGCAAGCCCCACAGCCGGGCCCCACCCGCTGGGCCGACCTCGGCTGTGGCTCCGGCACCTTCACTCTCGCACTCGCTCATTTCCTGCCCAAAGACAGCGCCATCGAAGCCATCGACCTCCATCCCGACATCAAACGCCAAACAACAAGCAATGGCGTCCACATCCATCCCCGCGAAGCCGACTTCGTCACCGGCCATCTCCACCTGCAACACCTCGACGGCATCCTCATGGCCAATGCCCTGCACTTTGTCCGCGACAAACCTGCACTCCTGCAAACACTCCACTCCGCCTTACGACCCGGCGGTATCTTCCTCCTCGTCGAATACGATTCCGACACCCCGGTCCCTCTCTGGGTTCCCTACCCCCTCAGCTTCACCGCCGCCCCCCGCCTCTTCTCCCCGCCCCGCTGGACCCCGATCCAGAAAGGCAACACCCGTCCCTCCACCTTCGGCCGTGGCCAACTCTACAGTGCTCTCACACATGCATCTCTCTGAACCCTCCAAACGCACCGTGGCCCGGCGTATACCGCAGGCCTTGTCCCGTGGCCGGCCAAAGCTATCTCCTATTTTCCTGGTTATAACCTTCCTGGGATTTAATCTTCTTCCCCTGCCCGGCGGAAGCCAATGCGGGGCCGTGGTTCGACCGGAGGATCGAACAGCTCTTTTATTGCCTCGAAGATCATCTGGATATCTTCCTCGTGCTTATTCATCCGGATGTCCTGCTTTAGCAGTGTTTTCTCTATCTGCTCCAATTTTACAAAGATATCCTTGTGGGTCATCAACATCTCCCGCATCCTGGTGAACACTCGTATGACCAGGATATTTACCGCTATAGCTCTATCACTGTTCAAAATGCAGGATAACATTGTAACTCCTTGTTCTGTAAAACAAAAGGGGACATATCGAAGGCCTTGCCTATCTTCTTTGGAGGTCACATTTTGTGACCTCCAATTTTCTAACTCTTTGACAGTCATGTCGAACATGAAGTCAGGAGGGAAGCGGTTCATATTCCTTCGAACGGCCTGTTTTAATGCCTTCGTCTCTACTCCGTATAGCTCTGCCAGGTCTCTATCCAACATCACCTTCTGTCCCCTGATCAGATAAATCTTACTGATAATCGTCTCTTCTGCGAGTCCTATTGCCTTTGTCATAAGATCGGTTTTTAAGGTTTTCGTAATTTGTAATAGTTGCTGTTCGTACTACATAGCACAAGCAAGACAAAAAACCAATATTTTTAGTTTAAATACACTAATTATATTAGTTATATTGAGCAAAAAAAATCCCCTCCCTCTCACACATGCATCTCCCTGAAACCCTCGATGCACGCCGTCGCCCCATACTGATCATACAACCAATAAGGATC
Source organism: Puia dinghuensis (assembly GCF_014642875.1). Taxonomy (GTDB): domain Bacteria; phylum Bacteroidota; class Bacteroidia; order Chitinophagales; family Chitinophagaceae; genus Puia; species Puia dinghuensis. The sequence goes on along the minus strand of NZ_BMJC01000007.1, from coordinate 11,199 downwards.
CGCCTTGAATTTCATCCAGTCCGCCACCAGCCTGTCCTGTAAGGCCTGCCAATAAGCGTCCTTCCTGTCGAAGCGGAAAGCCCATCGCAGCAGGTTATAACACGTCGTCAACTGTCCCGTCGCAATAAGTGCGGCCGGCCGGCCGGCCGCGATCTGATCCTTGTCGAACCAAAGCGTCGTCTCCATCTCCGTCGCAATATCGGCCACCTCCTGCACCGCGGCGCCGGGCTCCATCAGATCGTCCAGTGCAATGGCCTTGTCGCCAAGGATAATGGTAGGGTCTGCCGCAAACCAGGGTTCATTCCGCAGATCGGTATGTCGCTGGCTATCGTTGCGCGTGCTGAGCAGGTAGATCGCATTCTGCAACGCGAAGTCCGACCAATGCTTCAGTCCCGTGTCGCCGCCCGCCAACTTCAACTCCGAGATGTTATTGAAAAGCCGGTCGTAGGATATCCGGCGAATTTTTTTGAGAAACACCACCGCCGCCAGGTATCCGGCCGAAGAAGCCCGAGAATTGATCATCTGCAAGATCACGCTCAGCCGCAGCCGCAAAAAGATCGTGATATGCTGAAACAAAATGATCCCAAACGTATTGCTCCGTGCCTTCGCCTTGCCATGTGCCCTCAGCGCCGTTACAACCACCGCGACCATTGCCGCCGTCAGCAGACCGCTGATCCCCAGCAGCGCATACGCCAACCCCGGCACGATGCGGTAGAAGATGCCCAACAGCGACAAGACAAGCAGCAACACCATCGCCGCCGCATAGCCGCCCATCGAACCCTTCTGCCACCAACTCTTCATGTTCTCCTGGGGGAAGTCATATCCGTCAGTATAGTTGCTGCTGACGTCGCAGCAGAGGAAGAGATCGTAGCCAAACCCGTTGCGGCGCTGCATCCGTTCTTCCGCCCGCATCAGCGAATCGATGCCCTGGTTGTCGTCGATGCCCCCGTCCATAAAGGCAAAGCAGAGGCCCCCCGCAGCATCTGCCGCCTCCGCCCCAGCCCCCGAATCCGTCGCTGCAGTCGCTCCCACCTTCCCCGAATCCGCTCCATCTCCATCACCCGCCCCAACCGCATCATCTTCTGCGCCCGCCACGCCAGGAGCCGCGTCCGCCGCACCCCTCACGCCCGCGCCCGCCACCGCATCCCCCGCCTCTCCATCCTCCGCCTTCCCGCGCCCCCGCCTGTTCCGCACCAGCATCGCCTCCTGCAGCACCTCCGCGCTGAGTCCGGCATGCGTAAAATCCCGCGGAAACATCATTGGCTCGAAGCCCACCGGAAAGCACGAAGATGCCGCCAGGATATCCCCCAGCCGGATATGATCCAGCGCCCCGGCCTTCTTCCGAAATCGCAGAAAAGCGTTCCCCGCCACTCCCTCATTCTGAAACCGGAAGAGCATCCCATTCCTGAACTCCGTCGTATTCACACAAACCCCCTCCACCACCTTCCTGTCCTCCGGCGCCGGCCGCATCAAAACCCCAAACGTCTCATGATCGAACAACAACCGGTCATACGCCAGCGAAAAAGCATTGATCAGGTTACGGCTCTTTTGCTCGCGGTTGGTCCAACAGTCTTTTTCGCCGATGATGCGGAACACTTCATCCACGATCTTCGTCCCCATCAGCATCTCTTCGTGCATCATCTTGTACACGGTAAGAAAAGGCTGCCCCTTGCGCTGCGCCACCGTATACACCAGGTTGGTGATCGTCCCGCCCGAGGCCGACGCGATAAACCCCACCGAAGCCGCAAAAGGCTGCTCCTTCCCTCGCGGTGCCCCCACAGACGCTCCCGCACTCCCGCCCGCCTCCGCCATAGATGACGCCGCTGCTCCTCCCGGCGCCACTTCTCCATTCTCCAGCGGCAGCACCTCCATATAGGAAAGGCAGCCCAAGGCAAAGCCTGCGGCCCGAAAACCGCCGCCGGAAAAAGTGAGGGCCACCTGCTCGATCCTGTCTCGTGGGGAAAGGTTAGTAATTGCCATGGGAAGGTTTATGGTTTGCCTGCAAAACTAAAAAAAGCTGCGGCAAATGCCATTTTTCATTGGGCTTTCCCCGCCGCCGCAAACCAAAGCGAAGCGGCGGGTCGGGCTCTTCGCTATAGTCCTCGGTCTCCCAGACCTTCGTCGAACCTGCTTCGCCACGGTTCTCCTCGGTCGCAACCTTCGCTACCGCTCGGTTGTCTCGTCGACCTCCGGGCTGCCGCTGCGATCCCTAACGCGCTCCGGCAAGACCTGTGGGCGGCAGTTCCTTGCTTCTTTCCTGGCTCATTGCAATTTGAATTGCTCTGCCTTAGCCTTGTTCGGGCTTCTCCGCAGGCCGGACGAGAACTTCGTCGAAGCTCCGAGCCCTCGCTTAGACCTTCGTCGGAACTGCTTCGACACGGCCCTTCTCGTTAGAGCTTCGGCCCGCAACACCGTTGCGGCCTCTCGCTTAGAACTTCGCCGGACCTGCTTCGTCACGGTCCGTCTCGTTCGGGTCCTTCTCTACCGCTCGGACCCCTTCGCTTCACTCGGATGCCTTCTCTACCGCTCGGACCCCATCGCTTGCGCTCGGATGTTCGAAATATGGACGATCCGGCTGGGCCGCAGTGCGGCGGGTGCGTAAGGCAGAAACTGGTCCTTCCCCTTACACTTCATCTCATCCATCAGGAAAATGAAATGCGGCTCATCCCGGTCAGGCCAGAGGCGGACGTTCGGCCTCACCCTCTCTTTTATAGGGGTTGCAAAGCGCAAATTTCAAGTTTTGTATATACAAATCAAGAAATTCAATACCCCAGTCAGAGGTCTTCTCTCGAAATTTTTCATTTTCAACCTTTTCTGCCAAGCCTTCAATGCCTAATGCCCAAAAATTATGGTTTGTATATACAAAACTTCCAAACTCAAAAAATCAACCCCTCCCTGCCGTGGTAAGAACACTTTTCCTCATCTCTCTTACATGAATACTTGCTTGGTAAGTGCGTCCCCAGGATTGGCTGGAGGATACCGTCAAGTTGAGCGCCACCTACTCGATCCTGCCTCATGGAGAAAGGTTAACTACAATGTCGATGACGCCGCTCAAGGCCATCTTACTCGTCGACGCGACTCCCCACTTATACGAAGATATCCGCAAAATATTAGTTGAAGCCAGACACAAGGAATTCGGTAAAGGCTTTACAGAAGCGAATGTGAGGAATTTCAGGCAGTAGCAAATGCAGATGCCCGGCAATACTATATCAGGGAAGCAGCCGATAACAACTGGAGCACCTGCATGCATCAGGAGGCGATAATCCCACCATCGGCATTGTGCTATGCACCGAAAAAGATCAGACCCTGGTAAAATACACCCTGGTTCTGCCCACCCCCGAAGAGCTAACCGCTGAAGTCGAAAGAGAACTGCAGCTCCTGAAAGCCGTCTGACCTCTACACCACGGCCTCAACGGTGAGGGCCACCCCATCCCGCCCCCCTACACCCCCTTCACAATCGTCTTTATACTCACCGTTGCCCCCGAGATAGATAAAAGACACCTTCTTTACCGGTGTCTGTGAGCCAATAGCGGTCGTTGGGATTCGAGCTGGGCGTAAAGGCGATAAGGTCGATCCCGCATTTAAGGAATAGTTAATTCTCCGTTCACAGACCCTTCCACTCAATTGCGTAATTTTAGAAAAATAACTACCTATCGAACTGCAGCGCAACTTCGCCACCATCAGCCCCTCGGCCTACTCCCTCCTGCTGTTGAAGGGCCTCACCTCCATCCCCTTCGCCCGGCAGGCGGCCGAACTGCTCATTGCCCCAAAACCCTTCAGTCCCGAGATCGAAAATCGCCAGCCTATGTTCTGGGCGCGCGTCATCCACTTCGAACACCGCTACTGGAGCATCAACCGGCTCATGACCGGTCTGCCCATCACCAATATGCTCGAACTGTCCTCAGGCTTCTCCTTCCGCGGCCTGGCCCTCAGCCACGAGCAACCGGTCTATTACATCGATACCGATCTCCCCGATCTCATCGCCACCAAACAACAATTCGTCGACGCCTTCGAGGCATCACCCGCGGTCGCTAACACTCCCGAGCGCACCGGCCACTACGAGATCCAACCCCTCAACGCCCTCGACACCGCCGCCTTCAACACCATCGTCGACCGGCTCCCACCCGGCCCGCTGCTCATCCTCAACGAAGGCCTCCTCGTCTATCTCGACGACGCCGAAAAAGTGCAACTCTGCGGTAACATCCTGGGCGCCCTCCAACGCCGCGGCGGCTACTGGATCACCGCCGATATTTACATCCAACAGGATCTCGACCCCGCGCTCATCGACACCAGCGACCAACTGGCACAGTTTCTCCAACAACATAAAGTAGAGGAAAAGAAATTCCGCGACTTCGAAGCCGCAGCCGACTTCTTCACCCGCATGGGCTTCATCGTCGACGAAGAGGCCCGGCCCGACTACACCCAACTCAGCACCCTTCCTCACCTCATGGCTGCCGCCGGCCCCGATCTCCAAAAGAAAATGCGCCAGGTGCCCAAAATGCAGGCCACCTGGCGCCTCCGTGCTAAACCATGATCCGCCGCCAAACCCCGGCCCGGCGCTCACAGCATCCGAACCTCCGCTGGCCGCGTTACGCTATTCCACTATTGCGTATGATCCTTACGGTTATCATCCTGGACCTTATTCTGTCTCTTCGCCTTCGCGATCGCATGATCCACGCCCCGGTCCTTTAACTTCCTGGCGTCGGCATGCTCGTCCTTATTCTCCTTGGCGACAACCTTGTGATCATTCATCGCCTTCCTGATCTTAACATGGGCGAGGTCTTTATTCTCCTTGTCCTTGGCAGCCTTGCGCTCGCGCACATCGCTCCGAAGGTCTTTCATCTCTTTTTTCCTCGCCTGATCGTCCTTCACGTCTTGGGTCGTCTGTGCCCGGGCAACAAAACCGATGCCCGCACACAGCATTAAAAAAATCAGCTTTTTCATGATTACAAGTTTAATGAACAATCGGATTACCCATATACCAATGCGATTATCATGCCACCGCAAAACACTGATGATCAATCACTCCACCTTCAGATTCTTCACCGGATTGAGTAATGCCGTCTTCACCGCCTCGATACTCACCGTCGCCAGCGTCACCGCCATCACCAGCACCCCCGCCAGCGCAAACACCCATGGATCTATCGTCGTCCTATACACGAAATCCTGCAGCCAGCGCGACATCGCCCACCAGGCCAGCGGAAAGGCGATCACTATCGCCACCAGCGCCAGCCTGACAAAACCCGCCGACAGCAAAAAGGCCAGGCTGCCCAACGACGCACCAAGCACCTTGCGTATCCCGATCTCCTTCACCCGCTGCCGGGCCGCATACGACGACAGCCCAAAAAGCCCCAGGCAGGCCAGCACGATCGCTATCGCCGAGAACAAATTCATCACCGTCCCCAGCCGTTGCTCGGAAGCATAGATGCGGTTATAACTATCGTCGAGGAAATGCATCTCATAAGGTACACCCGGCGCCACCCGCTTCCAGGTCGCCTGCAAAAAATCCAGCGTCTGCGGCAAATGCTCGCCGGTGATACGCACCAACAGGCGGTCGGCCCGAAACTGCGGAAACAGCACCAGTCCCTTTATAGGCGTATGCAAAGACTGAAAATTAAAATCCTTCACTACCCCCTTTACAAAACCCGGCCGGCTCTCGTCCATAAACATCCGCTTCCCCACCGCCTCCTGCGGCGTCCACCCCAACTCCCGCGCCGCCGTCTCATTCAACACAAAATGGAACACCGGCTGTTTCATCGTATCAGCCCCTGGCCCCTCCCCCGGATGCGCATCCCTTATATCCTGCTCCGTTATCCCCTCCCCCGCCACCAGCGTCAACCCCGTCGTCCGGATAAAATCCGCATCCACCGGATCCCCATACACCGACAACTGCTGATCGGCCGGCATCTGACTGTTGCGCATATTATACCCCCCATAAATAGTCACCGGCGACGACGCGCAGGTGCTCACACTCACCACATCCGCATTCCGCTTCATCTCCGTCTTGAGATAATCGATGCTCGAAAGCAGGCTCCGGTTCATCGGCAGCTCCAACACATGATCCCGATCGTAACCCAACGCCTTATGCCGGATATAACTCAGCTGCCGCCCCATCACAAAAGTCGAAACGATAAGAAATACCGAGATCACAAACTGAAACACGATCAACGACTGCCGCAATCCCTGCCCGCTCCGCGTATTCCTAAACGCCCCTTTCAACACCTTCACCGGATGAAACCGCGACAACACCAGCGCCGGATAGCTCCCCGCCAGCACACTCACCACTATCCCCGTCCCCAGCGCCACCCCCAGGAAGGGCAGCGAGCCGAGCGACGCCACGGGCAGCTGCCGGTCGGCAAGGCGATTAAAAGCAGGCAACACCAGCAGCACCACCCCCAGGCTCAGCGCCACTGCGATCAGGCAAAGCAGCAACGACTCGCCGATAAACTGCCAGAACAGCTGTCCCCGTCCCGCACCGATCACCTTACGAACGCCCACCTCCCGGGCCCGGTCAACCGAACGCGCCGTGCTCAGATTGATATACGTCGAACAAGCGATCACCAGGATCAACAGCGCCACCCCCGCCAATATATAGATATACACGATACTCGTCCCCGGTTCAAAGCCCACAAACTCCGAGTACAGGTGGATCCGCATAAACCGCTCCAGCAGGAAATTCACCTCCGCCCCCTGGCCTGCCATCTCCTTCTTCATAAAGGCCGTCACCTTCGACTGCAGCCCCGGCAGCGAAGCGCCGGAGTGCAACAACAAAAACGTCCCGTAATTAGCATCCCAATACGTATCATCCTGGTTGGCATACAGCGAAGAAAAGGACGCCAGGAAATCGAACTTGAATTGTGAATTCGAAGGGCAGTCCGCCATCACCCCCGTCACCGCATACATCGCACTATCTGTCCCGATCCGCAGCAACTGCCCCACCGGCTCCTCATCGCCAAAATACCGCCGCGCCGTCGACTGCGTCACCACCACTTTCTTTGGCCCCGACAACGCCCATCGGGCATCCCCTTTCAACAACGGCATGCTGAACACGCCAAAAAAACTCGAGTCCGCGAACATAAACCTCTCTTCCGAGAACAACCTGTCGCGATAACTCACGATCCTCGGCCGGTTGGTCATCCGCACCGCCGACTCCACCTCGGGGAAAACGCGCTTAAACGTCGTCGCCACCTTCGTGCTCGTGAAATTACCCCGCGTCATGTCCCCGCCGCCGCCGAAGCGGTACTCCATTATCACCCGAACGATGCGTGGACCCTTCACCTCAAAATCGTCATAACTCAGCTCGTGCCGGATAAACAGCGCGATCAGCAAGCAACTCGACAAACCTACCGTCAGTCCAAAAATATTGATCGCGGCAGCCGTCTTATTTCGCGCCATATTACGCAGCGCAGTGCGCCACCAGTTTCGTATCATACTCAGGCAGTTTAGATTGATTTGTAGTTTTTATTCTAATAAAATGTAGTCCTTATTTTAATTATATGTAGTTAGTTCGAACTAAGTGCAAACCCCTAAATCGTATTTCTACTATTACCATCCGTTTTGATTCCAGCAAAAATCAGCGTTTCCTTGCAGTACAATTCGCAAGCATCCCTTTAGACCTTCCTCCAAAGCATCACTTAGCCTCTCGTACACTATTCTTTATTAGTAGCATTTCATTAGTAGCCCGCATACCCCAGAGCAGCTAATCCCAGATCGCACCATCCCAAAGGCTCAACTTTCTTGGTGTCCCGAATCGACCGGGCAACGTCACTCCCTTAACAACAACCGGCACACACCGGCCTGATTGCTTATCGTCCTGAAGTTATTCAACCATTAATAACAACGGGCAGCATATGCCTGAAGTTACCCTTATAATCCGCCATTCATGAAAAAAAACCGTCTCCTACACCCTGTTCTCTTCCTTACCCTATGGATACTACAGGTCAGCCCGTGCCTGGCGCAGTCCAGCAGCACCGGGCCTACTAATCCGGGGACAGCCGCCGATGTTTCGCTGGGTGGCTCATCGTTCATTTGGAATAACCCCAACGGAGCCTTGACAGCCGGCGGCTCCGCCGCCACCAGCTCTGCCCTTCTTTCGGCCTATACCGGATACACCGACTACCTGCGGCTAACCAATTTTGGATTCAGCATACCCGCCGGCTCGACCATACTAGGCATCCAGGCCGGCGTCACAAAAGAGTCGTCGAACCTTAGCCTTACCCTCGCCGGTGTAACCCTGGACGGATCGGTGACAGACAACATCGTCCAACTTGTCGGTCCCGGTGTCACCAGCGTCAACCGTGCTGCAGGCGGCCTCGCGTGGCCAACCAGCTATGCGACCGCCACTTATGGTTCGGCTGCTGATCTCTGGGGAGGCACAACATGGTCAACCGTCATCGTCAACTCAGCCAGCTTTGGGGTTGAAGTGTCGGCTAACATAAATGGTGGAGTGTTGTTTGGTACCGATCTCGTTCCTGGCGCATCCATCGATCTCGTTACCCTCAATATCACCTATAGCCTTCCCGCCGTGCTGCCCGTCCGGTTGGAGCAGTGGTCCGTGGTTCGGCAGGGGGGAGCTAACCAACTCACCTGGGAAACGGCTGAGGGCGGGCTGCCCGGGGAATTTGTTGTCGAGCGATCGCACAATGGTAAGGATTGGTCAGATCTGGCGGCGGTACTCGCCGGTTCAGGGGTTCCTGCCGGTTCAGGCGCAGCAATTTCCGGTTCCGGCGCATCGATATCAGTTTCCGGCCGATGGATATATAATTACACCGATGAAAAACCCTTTGCTAGCGGGCCCACCTACTACCGGTTGAGGTTACATAGCGATGGGCAAGCCGACACATGGTCTGTGGTTCAGGTCCTTTCGGCAAAGTCGATAGTACGCCCTGTGGTGACTGTTTATCCGAATCCCTTTTATAACACGATCAGTGTATCCGCTGCGGAGACCTTCACTCATCTCATCCTGACGAGCGAGCAGGGCGTGGCTCTGTGGGCGAAGGAATATCCGGGCGGTATAACCAACACGCAGATCCCGGTCTCGGGTCTGCCCCAGGGGCTCTATTATTTAACCATCGATGGGGTCACCTTCAAACTTCTTAAAAACTAACTATGGTAGCCCCTCTGTGGGCACCTACCATGGCCTCTGGGATCAAGCGGTCCGGCGTTGTCTAACGCCGGATATTTTTTTATACAGGGTCCAACCTGGTTTCATCCGGGCGTTCCCCGCCGCCCCGCTCACAACGTCGGGCCAATGGCCGGGGCGGCGGGTCGGGCTCTTCACTATAGTCCTCGCCCTCGCCTAACGACTCGGCCTCCGGGCTGCCGCTGCGATCCCTAACGCATCCACCACGGTACTTACTTACTTGTAAGTAAGGAAAATTTTTCTAAAAACACCATCCCCCCCACCTCCGGCTGATGCCTGCCAATATCCCTCTTCTTCAAACCGTCGCCTTCGGCACCGACACCGATGGCGCTAATGATTGGCCTTCGGCCGGCCTCATTCCAATCGGCCCTGACCCTTTGCTAATGGGCCCACCTACTACCTGTTGCGGTTACATAGCGATGGGCAAGCCGACAGCTGGTCTGACGTCCAGGTCCTTTCGGCAAAGTCGATCGTACGCCCTGTGGTGACTGTTTATCCGAATCCCTTTTATAATACGATCAGTGTATCCGCCGCGGAGACCTTCACTCATCTCATCCTGACGAGCGAGCAGGGCGTGGCTCTGTGGGCGAAGGAATATCCGGGCGGTATAACCAACACGCAGATCCCGGTCTCGGGTCTGCCCCAGGGGCTCTATTATTTAACCATCGATGGGGTCACCTTCAAACTTCTTAAAAACTAACTATGGTAGCCCCGCTGCGGGCACCTACCATGGCCTCTGGGATCAAGCGGTCCGGCGTTGTCTAACGCCGGATATTTTTTTAGGCAGGGTCCAACCTGGTTTCATCCGGGCGTTCCCCGCCGCCGCAAACCAATGCGAAGCGGCGGGTCGGGCTCTCCACTCTAGTCCTCGCCCTCGCCTAACGACTCGGCCTCCGGGCTGCCGCTGCGATCCCTAACGCATTCCGGCAAATTCGACCGCTTGTTGATTCATCCGCTGCCCCACAAATTTCATCCCCATTCAAATGGAGAATCAAAATAAATTCTCAATTTTTAGAGAAACATTTAAATAACAGAATACTTTAACTATATGAATAAATTACCCATTTTTTTCAACTATGATGAAGAAGGTCCAACTGACAATGGCTACGAAGCCATGCAAGATTTCTTTTTAAGTTGGACATTGCGATGCGCAGAAGATAAATACCGTAATGCAAATGTACGCGTACATGAATATGCGAAGAAGGCGGTATTCCTGCTTCTATACGGACATAACAGAAAAGACAGTTTTGCTCTTGACAAGAAAATTTCAGAAAACTTTAAAGTAACCAGAGTAGAAACAAAACGACAAAACGGAGGTGTTGACTTAATCGCACTGATTACAATTGATGATAATAATCTGCAACCCAAAAAATTCGCACTGAATATTGAAAATAAATGGTATTCTCCATTAAAGGAACACCAACTTGAAAAGGGAAAGACACATGTTGAGAGTACTTTTCCCGATTATCAAGTTGTAAATTTATTTATTACGTGTGATGATTGTAGGAAAAACTACGAGCAAGAAAAAAGATGGTGCCGAGATAATCAATACAAATTTCTTACAATCAGTGATATAGCAGACATTGCGGAAATGAATGAAACAGGCAATGATTTATTTGATGCTTATTGGTTTGACAAATAAGTTGTATTAGTCACGACTTGGCCCAACAAGTTCAAAATCATTCTGCCCGCAGACTTTCCACCGGATTGGTGGTCGCTGCTTGAAAAGCCTGGTAGCTCACAGTCAGCAGTGCAACACCAATCGCGCAAGCACCTGCTATCGCATAAATCGACCACGATATTGGGATGCGATAGGCAAAATCCTGCAGCCATCGATGCATAAAATACCACGCGATCGGCGAGGCGATCAGAATGGCCATCACGACAAGCCGCACAAAGTCCTTTGACAACATCGTTACAATATCCGCCACCGTTGCCCCCATCACTTTGCGGATGCCGATCTCTTTTCTCCGTTGCTCGGCAACAAAGGCCGCCAGCCCGAACAACCCCATACAGGAGATAAAGATCGCGACCCCCATGGCAATGTTCATGATCTC
>NZ_BMJC01000006.1 GCF_014642875.1 Puia dinghuensis | reverse complement strand
AGCCCCTCATGGCCGATGGTACTGCACCACAATGCGGGAGAGTAGGTAGCTGCCATATTCATTACAAAGAGCCTCATCGAAAGATGGGGCTTTTTTATTTTTTAGCATCCTCGATATTCCTTCCTTCCCTTACCTTTATTGCAGTAACTATTCTTGCAATGAAAAAACAATCGATCCTGACACTCGCTGGCTTCCTTCTGGCCTCTTCCATCTTTGCCCAATCCTGGACCCCACTCTTCGACGGTAAGACATTAAACGGCTGGAAAAGACTGGCCGGCACCGCCGAATACACGGTAGAAGATGGTGCCATCGTTGGCACCAATGTACCCAATTCCGGCAACACCTTCCTCGTCACCGAAAAGGAATATGGTGACTTTATCCTTGAAATGGATGTGAAGATCATGGATACGACCAGCAACTCAGGCGTTCAGATGAGAAGCCATTACGATGCGGCAGGACATCAGGGGAAGGGGCTAGTTTATGGCTGCCAATTCGAGATCGATCCTTCCTCTCGCCGTTGGTCGGGTGGCATATACGACGAAGGCCGCAGAGACTGGCTCTACCCCGGATCGCTGAATCCCACGGCCCAGGATGCTTTTAAAGTCGCCGAATACAACCACATCCGCATCGAATGCATCGGCCATGACATGAAAACATGGATCAACGGCAGGGCCATCGCCTATCTCGTCGATACGGTAGACCATCTCGGCTTCATCGGCCTGCAGGTGCACGCCGTACGCGATGCAGGGTTAGCCGGAAGAAAAGTCTATTTTAAAAATATCCGCATTCAGACCACCGGCCTCCAATCCAAACCCTTTCCCCCGGGTATCTATGTCGTCGACAATATTCCCAACCATCTTACCACTTATGAAAAGAATAGTGGCTGGAAACTGCTGTTCGACGGCAAAAAAGCCGACCAATGGGTTGGGGCGTATAAAGATAAATTCCCCGACACGGGCTGGATCGTAGACAACGGCATGATCAGCGTCCACGAAAAGGCAGGCAAGGAAGGTGGCACCGGCGGCGACATCGTCACGAAAGCTGTATATAAGGCCTTCGATCTGTCCTTCGATTTCCTTCTGACACCCGGCGCCAACAGCGGCGTAAAATACTTCGTCCGGCTTGCACCGGAAGAGAAGACGACCGGCTCGGCCATCGGGCTCGAATACCAGATATTGGATGACACGTTGCATCCGGATGCCAAATTAGGTCGCAATGGTGACCGCACCCTTGCATCGCTATATGATCTCATCACGGCCAATAAACAAAAGCGATTCATCCACCCGATGGGACAATGGAATACCGGCCGCATCATCGTCTATCCTAACAACCACGTCGAGCATTATCTCAATGGAGTAAAAGTGCTGGAGTACGAAAGAGGGTCTCAGGCCTTCAGGGATCTTGTCGCCATCAGCAAATACAAGATCTGGAAAAGTTTCGGCGAAGCGCCCGAAGGGCATCTCCTGCTACAGGATCATGGCAATGACGTCAGTTTCAGGAGCATTAAGATCAGGGTCCTGCAGTAACGCATCGCCGCCAACTAACCCATCATCGTATGTACTACGGGCTCCCAGCCTTTTTCATAGGTGCGTCGCCATAGCGCAGCTGCCTCCTTATTGTCCAGGATATGCCCGTTGGACGGGTCGCAGTGGAAGGAGCCCGATGTCCGTTGCGCGATGTTCGCCAGATGGCAGAGCAGCACGCTCTTGGCGCCTTCATCGACGGGCTGGGTGAGTGTGGCTTCTCCTCGCACCGCCTTGACGAAATTGTCGAAGTGATAAAGATCGAGGTTGCCGCTGGCGGCTACAGGATTGGTGGGATCGGCCGCCACTTCGGACTTCACTTCCTTCACCAGTTTGTTCTTTTCGTCGAATATTTTATAGTCGCCCCCACCCAGGTTTACGAGACTGCCTTTGTCGCCATAAATGATGAATCCCCGACCACTCCCTTCCACAGGATAGTTGTTGCAGCTGCGCCCTTCCCAGGTGATGGCTTTGCCTTCCGCAAACTCAAAGGTTGCAAGCTGGGTATCCGGGGTCTGCCAATCGTCTTTGAAAGCATAGCGTCCGCCGCCGGAAACCACCTTGGTTGGATAGTTCAATCCCATAAACCACCGGCAGCAATCCAGCTCGTGTGTCCCGTTGTTACAGGCTTCTCCCGTCCCCCAATGCCAGAACCAGTGCCAGTTGTAAGGGACCAGGTTATCCTGGTAGTCCCTCCTTGGCGCGGGTCCCTGCCAAAGCTCGAAGTCGAGCGTTGAAGGGACGGGGACCTTCTTCCCGAAACCGATGGACTTGCGATTATTGGCGTACCAGGCCTTACCCAGGTAAGGATTCCCGATGGCGCCTTCCTTCACTTGCTTTGCGGCTTCGATGAGGGAAGGAAACGACCGCCGCTGACTACCCATTTGGATATGTTTGTTGTAGGTATGAAGGGCCTTGGTCAGCAATTCGCCTTCATACGGATTATGTCCGCAGGGCTTCTCTACATAGACGTGTTTGCCATTTGCTACACCAAGGATGGCGGCAGGTGCATGCCAGTGATCGGGCGTCGCTATGATGAGGGCATCAAAGTCTTTTTGCTGCACCAGTTTGCGGATGTCATGAACGACCGTTGGCTGCCGTGGAGCGTCCTTTAATGCGGCTAATCCGTTTTGAATCGCCTTCGCTTCAACATCACAGATGTAGGCAACTTCTACATTGGGTAATTGCGAGAAAGATTTGGCAAGATAGGCCCCCCGGCTGTTGACGCCCATTACTGCGACAACTACTTTGTTGCTGGGTGCCATTTTGCCACGTATGGGAAAATTGAGGATTGTCACCCCGGCGGTAGCCAGGGAAGTGTTACGGATGAATTCTCTTCTGCGCATGAGCAATCGATTTGACTACAAGGTAACGGCAAAAAACTTTAGCCAAATAAAAAATCCTTTCTGTTGGCAGAAAGGATTTTAGACAAAGAGATATCGATGGTTAGATTAATAATCCCTGTTGTAGCCGCCACCGCCGCCGCGGTCATAGCCACCTTTCTTGTAACCTCCACCGCCACCGCCGCCGCCGAAGCTCCGCTTTTTGTAACCACCACCGCCACCGCTGCCGCCTTGTTGTTTAGGCTGCGATTCGTTAACGATGATCTTGCGGCCCATCACTTCGCTGTCATACAGGTTGGTGATGGCTTGCTGAGCCTCGCCGTCGTCTTCCATCTCGACGAAGCCAAAGCCTTTGCTGCGACCGGAAACTTTGTCTTTCACGATCTTGGCGGAAGCAACGGTGCCGTGTTGTTCAAAAAGGTTCCTGAGATCCTCATCGGTCATCTGCCAGGAGAGGTTGCCTACATAAATGTTCATTGTACAAAAAATTAAAAAATGAAAAAAACTACTCTACCTACTGTTAGACTATAATGACTGAGGAATCTCGCTGGATAGGAAGTTACGACAGCCTAATGACAACACTAAATAAAATAGAGCTATTGTAAAGATAGCAATTTTTATTACTTGTTAAAATTTTGCCCTGAATCGCCCAAATTTAGCATTGGTCAGGTTTTTAGCCGATTTCATAGGCAGCAAAAAGCAATTTTGTACATATTCAATTCGAGATTCTTTAAGGTATTAACAAAAAAGTAGATATACGAATAAAAAAGCCCGCGATTTATTCGCGAGCTTTCAATTAATCAGCTATTTTATTAGCAGGATTTTAGCTTGGATCGGCCGGAGGTCGATCGCCCGCAAGGGCAATCTATTCGGATGGGCCGGAGGACCATCGCCCGCAAGGGCAATCTATTATTCCGCCGTGACTTCGAACTCTACTTCGGCCTCATTGCTGTTGCCGAAATCGACCTTGGCTTTGTATGTGCCCAACTCCTTGACTTCGTCAAGAATATGGATCCTGCGACGATCGATCTCATAGCCTTTCTGGTCACGGATGGCACGGGCCAGCTGGACAGAAGTGACGCTGCCAAAGATCTTCCCGCTGGTGCCGGTTTTGGCGCCGATCTTCACCGGAGAAGCCTTAAGCACTTCGATGACCTTGTTTACTTCGGCCATCAGCTTTGCTTCCTTCTTCTGCAATTGCTTCATCCGCTCTTCCAGCTGCTTTAAGTTGGAAGGATTGGCTTCTACAGCCAATTTGCGGGGAATCAGGTAGTTGCGGGCGTAGCCATTCCGTACACTTACCTTTTCGTGTGCAGAACCGAGATTATCTACGTCTTGAATTAAAATGATTTCCATTTCGTGTTACTTTAAAAGGTCTGTTACATACGGCAGTAATGCCATCTGACGGGCTTTCTTCACCGCGTCCGACACTTTCCGCTGATATTTCAGGGAATTGCCGGTTATACGGCGGGGTAATAACTTCCCCTGCTCGTTCAGAAATTTCTTGAGAAACTCGGCATCCTTATAGTCGATATACTTGATACCGTACTTCTTGAAGCGGCAGAATTTCTTAGCGCGTTTCTCAGGCTTTATCGCCGTCAGATACTTGATCTCGTTTGCTTTTGCCATCGGTTAAGCCCCCACTTTTTCTGTGCCTGTAGGTACGCCGCTTCTCTTTTTGGCATTGTACTCGACGGCGTATTTATCGAGTTTGGTAGCCATGAAACGTAACACGGTTTCGTCGCGGAGAATCTGGATCTTCAGCTTCTCATTGAAGTCGGATGGCGCATTGTACTCCAGAACCCAGTATAAACCGGTAGTTTTTTTCTGGATGGAATACGCCAGTGATTTCAGACCCCAGGGATTTTCGTGCAGTACTTCTCCGCCATTGTCTTTTACGAAAGAAGCATATTTTTTCTGAGCGGCTTTGTAATCCTCCTCAGACAGCACAGGGGTAAAAATCACCATCAATTCATAATTGTTCATGATCCCTGTTAATTGTTTAAAAATTTGAAAAATATGAAACGGGCTGCAAAGCTACGGGTTTTAGGTCGAAATAGCAAAACTGGATGGAATCCTTGACACTGTGTCAGCCCGGCGACAAATGGCATTTTCTTTGATTTTAGCCACAGGCCTAATAAAATATACCATAAAATACTATCGACCATGCAAAAAGGAAATATCCGGGTTCAAACCGAAAACATCTTCCCCATCATCAAGAAATTCCTTTATAGCGAACATGACATCTTTATCCGGGAGTTGGTCAGTAATGCCGTTGACGCCACCCAAAAGCTAAAGACCTTATCTTCCCTGGGTGAGGCGAAGGGTGAGTTAGACGATTTGACTATTGATATTCAACTAGATACGGAGAAAAAGACGATCACCATCTCTGATAAAGGGGTAGGGATGACGGGAGAGGAAGTGGATAAATACCTCAACCAGGTGGCTTTTAGCGGGGCCGAAGAGTTCCTCAAGAAATATAAGGGCCAGAACGAGACGAACATTATCGGGCATTTTGGCCTCGGATTCTATTCGGCCTTCATGGTCAGCGAGCGGGTGGATGTGATCACCAAAAGCTATCGGGAAAACGCCCAGGCTGTCAAATGGGAATGCGATGGCAGCCCGGAATATACCCTTGAAGATGCCGAAAAAGCCGACCGGGGTACGGACATCGTCTTGCATATCAATGAAGAAAGCACGGAGTTCCTGGATGCCGAAAGGATTCGGACCACACTCAAAAAATTCTGCCGTTTCCTCCCTATCCCCATCCGGTTTGAAGGAAACCAGATCAACAATCCCCAGCCCGCCTGGACGAAAAAGCCCAGCGAACTGACATCGCAGGATTACCAGGATTTCTACAAGGAGCTGTATCCCTATAGTGAAGCCCCCTTGTTCTGGATCCACCTGAACGTAGATTACCCCTTCAACCTGACGGGCATTCTTTATTTTCCTAAGATCAAACAAAGCTACGAGATCCAGAAAGACAAGATCCAGCTGTATAGCAACCAGGTCTTTGTTACGGATGAGGTGAGTGATATCGTGCCCGAGTTTCTTATGCTGCTGCATGGGGTCCTCGACAGTCCCGATATCCCGCTCAATGTAAGCAGAAGCTACCTGCAGGGCGACCCCAATGTAAAGAAGATAAATAACCACATCACTAAGAAGGTGGCCGACAAGTTGGAGGAGATATTCACCAAGGAAAGAAAAGAATTCGAAGAGAAGTGGGAAAGTCTTGGGTTATTCGTCAAATACGGAATGATGACGGATGACAAATTCCTCGAGAAGGCGACGAAATTCCATATCATGGAAGATGTGAAGGGCGGGAAGTTCTATACCCTGGAAGAATACCGGGCTGCGACGGAAGCGCTACAAAAGAACAAGAATGAGCAATTGGTCATCCTCTATACTACCAATCCCGTCCAGCAGGATAGCTATATCCAGCAGGCACAGGCAAAAGGATTTGTCGTCGTCAAACTGGAGACCATCGTCGACGCAGCATTCATTAATCAAATGGAGACCAAATGGGAGAAAGTACATTTCACCCGGGTGGATGCCGATATCGTCGACAACCTCATCGACAAGGCCGATGCAAGCGGCAGCGTGCTTACCAGCGACGAAGAGTCTGCCTTGGCAGCATTGTTTGACCGCCAATTGCCCGAGCTTCACGTGACCGTGGAAGTAAAAGGGTTGAGTCCCGAGGCGCCCCCTGTCATCGCTACACGGCCGGAATTTATGCGTCGGATGAAAGATATGGCGGCCATGAACGGCGCAATGGGCGGTTTCTACGCGAATATGCCGGATGAAGTGACGCTCACCGTAAACGGCAACCATCCTATCTACCAGACCATCCTGAAAGAAGGCGATAGGAGCAAACAGGAAAAGCTCGTCCATAATCTATCCGATCTTGCGCTTTTGTCCCAGGGATTGCTGAAAGGGAATAACCTGACGTATTTCATCCAGCGCAGTGTCGACCTTATGGGCGGTGAGGCAAAATCGAAGATCATTCTGGAAGCGTAAGGCTAATGATGGGCCTCTGGCCGGCGGACCTCCGGTCCGTCCTGGCTTGGCGCAAGGTCGATCACCTTCAATTGCAAGGTCTTGATATTATTCCACTCGTTCTCTTCCAGCGTGAATACCACATCTACCGGTGTTCCCGCCTGGAGGAGAGCGAATTTGGCGGCCAGGCCGAAACCGATGCCGTCCGCCTGGAGACTGCCCTGCTGCAGGCTGAAGCGGATGTGGTGCTCTTTGACGATGCGTGATCCTTTGTCCATCAGCCGGCGGGCTACAAACACCGGTTGGGTGTTGCCTGGACCAAAGGGCTGCATCTGTTCCAAAATTTTATAAAAGCCTGGCCGGATGGCATCGAAGGGCAGTTCGGTGTCAATGATCAGTTCGGGACGCAGTGATTGCGGTTGGATGGTGGCCGCAACCGTCATCTCGAAACTGCGGGCAAAATCCTCGACCTTTTCCGGCAGCAGGGTGATGCCTGCCGCGGCGAAGTGCCCGCCATAGCCCAATAAATGTTCCCGGCAGGCATGAATGGCTTCGTAGACATTGAACCCGTTGACGCTTCTGGCGCTGCCGGCGATGACTTCTCCGCTGCGGGTCAATATAATAGTAGGACGGTAATAGCGCTCGATAAGCCGGGAAGCGACAATGCCAACGACTCCCTTGTGCCAGTGGGGTTGATAAAGCACCGTAGACCTACGACCGGTATGGCCGGCATCCTTTTCCAGGATAGCCAGCGCCTCTTCGGTGGTATTGCTGTCTGCCTCCTTGCGGTCGGTATTGTCGGCATGCAGCTGGCTCGCGTAAGAGAGCGCCTCTTCCAGGCTGGGCGCCGTAAACAGATGGACCACTTTCCGGGCATCATCCATTCGCCCCGCGGCGTTTACACGAGGCGCGATCATAAACACCAGGTTCACCATCTTCAACTCTTTTCGAAGTTCGCTCAGCTGGATCAGGGCTCTGATGCCGCTGTTGGGATTTTCATTCACCTTTTTCAATCCATAATAGGAGAGGACCCTGTTCTCCCCGTCCACGGAAACGATGTCTGCGGCAATGGCAATGGCTACGAGGTCGAGATACTGCAGCGCTTCTTCTGCACCAAATCCCAGGCTTTCGGCCAGGGCCGTGATCAGCTTGAATCCTACCCCGCAGCCGCAGAGCTCCTTGTAAGGATAAGGGCAACCCTGCTGTTTGGGGTTCAGGATGGCGGCGGCCTGCGGGAGTTCGGCGTCCGGCAGGTGGTGGTCGCAGACGATGAAATCGATGCCCAGGCTGCCGGCATAGGCAATGAGGTCGGCTGATTTTATACCGCAGTCAAGGGAAATGACCAGGGTAAAGCCGCCAGCGTGGGCGTGGTCGATGCCCAGCCGGGAGATCCCATATCCTTCCCGGTAGCGGTGCGGGATGTAGAAATCTATCTTTTCGGGGGGACAGCATTTCCGGAGGAATTGAAAAACACAGGCTACTGCCGTTGTCCCATCCACATCGTAATCCCCGTAGACGAGGATCTTCTCCTGCCGTTGGCGGGCCAGGAGGATCCGCTCGACGGCTTTGTCCATGTCTTTCATCAACCAGGGATCATGCAGGTCGGCGAGCTGGGGGCGAAAGAAGCTGCGCGCCTGGTCGAAGGTCTGCACCCCACGCTGTACCAGTATCCGGCAGAGGAATTCATTGATCCCCAGGGATGCCTGCAGCGCGCGGACCTCCCTGGTATCCGCGGGCAATATGTTCCAGAGTTTGTCCATTTTTAATATCTCCTGTCCGTGGTATAACGGACCAGTTCTTCAAGCCCCTTACGGGCATCACTATCTTCAAACTCGTGCAGGATAGCCAGGGCTTCATCCCGGTAGGTATACATGCGTTGGGTGGCATATTCGATGCCTCCCGTTTCGGCTACTTTCTTTATGACATATTGTACCTTCTCCTGATCTTTGTTCTTGTTCTTAATAATAAAGATCATTTCCCGCCGGGTGGCCTTGTCCAGGTTGTTGAGGGCGTAGATCAGTGGCAAGGTCAGCTTTTTCTCCTTTATGTCATTGCCGGTGGGCTTACCGACGTTTTCCGAGCCATAGTCGAACAGATCATCCTTTATCTGGAAAGCGATACCCACTTTCTCACCGAACAACCGCATCTTCTCGGTAAGCACCTCGTCATGGGATGTCGCAAACGCGCCTGCGGCACAGGAAGAGGCCAGCAGGGAGGCGGTCTTGTTACGGATGATCTCGAAATAAACAGTTTCACTTAAATTGAGGGATCTCGATTTCTCCATCTGAAGCAATTCCCCCTCGCTCATTTTGCGAACTGCGTCTGATAGCAACTGTAAGACCCGGAAATCGCCATTATCGAGGGAAAGCGACAGCCCTTTCGACAGCAGGTAGTCGCCTACGAGGACGGATATCTTGGATTTCCATAATGCATAGGTCGAAAAGAAGCCTCTGCGCTCGAGAGATTCATCTACCACGTCGTCATGCACGAGCGTTGCAGTGTGCAGCAATTCCACAAGGGATGCTGCCCGGTAGGCGGATTCATTGACGGGGCCGCATAGTTTGGCGGAAAGCAGCACGAACATGGGCCTCAACTGTTTGCCTTTCCGGTTGACGATGAACTGCATGATCCTGTCCAGCAAAGGGGTCTGGCTCTTCACCGCTTCCTTGAACGTCTTTTCGAAAACTACCAGCTCTTCGCGTAATATGGATTGTGCTGTCTTCATTTATAGATAATGGTAATGACAACCCTATACAGGATCGACCCGTATAAGTTGAACGGAAGAACAATATTACTACTTTGAAAATATTTTCAGATGAATGCATCTAATTTTAAATTCAGGCTGTCTAACGGCGGTCGCAATACAACTTTTATTTCATATGTATTGTTAAAAAAATTTGGTTATTGATCATCAATATCTATTTTTGCACCATATTCTTCTCAGGTTTAATTCATTCATTCACATAAACTTCAGTTATGGCAAGTAAAAAAATGACTCTTTTATTTGGGTTACTCTGCCTGCTTATGTCATACACGCAGGCCCAGACAGTGGGCAGCAGCTATGATATTCGGGATTCTTCGCTCATTCCTACAAGACGACTTGCACAGCACAACGAATTCTTGAACAACGCTTATCCTTTTCCGGCTAAGCCAAGGAATGAATGGGAGATCGGAGTCAAAGGAGGGTATACTTCCGGTTTTACTTCCGTCGCTAACTGGGGTCCTACGGGTGGTTTCGGTTTCCATATCCGGAAAGCCCTGGGCTATGTGGTTTCCATAAGAGCAGAATACGATTGGATCCGCCTGAGAGGCTTGAATTACCAGTATTCGCAGTCCTACGGTAAGAACTCAGCCCTGACGCTGCCGATCCTGTACCCGCAGCAAGC
The DNA here is from genome assembly GCF_014642875.1 of Puia dinghuensis. GTDB lineage: Bacteria > Bacteroidota > Bacteroidia > Chitinophagales > Chitinophagaceae > Puia > Puia dinghuensis. Next base: position 440,493 of record NZ_BMJC01000006.1, on the reverse strand, counting down.
AAACGGCACCTATGCGCCTATCTTTTATAACTACCGTTCGACGGTGCACGAACTTACCTTCCAGGCATTATTCGCCTTCAACAATATTAATTTCCACAAGGCAAAGACCGGCTGGAATGCTTATGTGTTTGTCGGCGCCGGCCCCATGACTTATGGAACGCTGTACAAGCAGGATGGCAGCTATCTACAGGGGTATCAGAATGTGATCAACCAATTCCCGGTGGAAGATTACAAACATAAGGGTGATATCCGCAGTGCCCTCAAGAACGTACTTACCGGCAACTGGAACCATATAGCCGAAAGGCCTACCACGAGTGCTAAGCTCGGCGGCGTACCGCTCACCATCGTGGGTGTGACCGGTGTGGGCTTCGAGTTCAAATTGAACGACCGTTGGAACATCGCGCTGGAAGACAAGTTCTCCTTTACGGGGACAAAGTTGCTGGCCGGCCAGCAATGGCAGAACAACTACACGCCGGGATCCACCAACAGCATCGCGCAGGTGCCTTCCAGCGACAAATACAATTTTGTTTCCCTGGGCCTCAACTACAACATCTTCGCCAAACATGCTGTCGAACCTCTCTGGTGGCTCAATCCCCTGGATTATGCTTACAACGAGATCAACCAGCCCCGTCACATGAAACTGCCGAAACCGATATTGGATGATACCGATGGTGACGGTGTTACCGACCAGTTCGACCTGGAACCCAATACCCCCAAGGGCGCCCCGGTTGATACCCACGGCGTGAGCCTGGATACGGATGGTGACGGTGTACCCGACTACAAGGATAAGGAAAAGATCACTCCGACCCAGTGTCAGCCCGTTGACGCCGACGGAGTAGGGAAATGCCCTGATCCGCAATGTTGCAAGGACCTCAAGAATCTCATCGATTCCGCTGGTCTGGGCTATGGCCACAAGTGCGGCATCGGCGATCTGCCCAGCATCACCTTCAAGGGCCGTTCGGTCAACCTGACGAAAGAGCACAAGCAGCTGCTGTCTACCGTTGCCCAGAAGATGAAAGACAACCCCAACTGTAGGGTAGCTGTCATCGGCTATGGTGAATCCAGCAAGGCCGCTCAACAGCTCAGCTGGGATCGCGTTAATGCTGTCATTAACTATCTCGTTGAAAAAGAAGGGATTAGCTCCGACCGGTTTATCTTCCGCTATGGTCAGAGCGGTGGTGAAGAGAACACCATCGACCTGAAGGACGCCACCGGCGAAGAAGGACCGAATACGGTGCCTGCCCCGCACCCGAACCTGCGCAGGAAATAGACAATATTCATTCAGTCGATACGAGAGGCCGTCTTCAAAGGAAGACGGCCTCTTTTTAGTTTATCCTTAACGCTCGATTTTTGGGGTAAATAGTAAATACCTGCATATTTGTCCAAAAACCTTAACTTTGCAGGCCTTTATGCGTCAATTTACTGTCTTATTTTTAGGGATACTCTTGTTCACCTCCTGCTCGAACTTTTCTAAAGTGATGAAAAGCAATGACTATGATTATAAGTTGCGGGTAGCTGACAAGTATTATGATCAAAAAGATTACAACCACGCCCAGCAATTATTTGAAGAGTTGTTCCGCATTTTCAAGGGTAGCGAGCATTTTGAGGATATTTATTACAAATTCGCCTATTGCGCTTATTACCTGAAGGATTACGCCAATGCGGAGAACCTGTTCAAGGGCTTTGTGGAGAATTTCCCAAACAGCAATAAGGCCGAAGAGATGGATTATATGCGGGCCTATACTTTTTTCAAGCAGTCGCCAAAGGTAGACCTGGATCAAACCAATACGACCAAGACCATCGGTTTTATGCAGGCCTTCATCAATACCCACCCCGGCTCTGACAGGCAAAAAGAGGCTACCACCATCATTGATAAATGCCGGGCAAAGCTTGAGCTGAAGGATTATAAGAGCGCCCAGCTGTATTACGATCTGGCTTACTATAAGGCTGCCGGTGTGGCGCTCACCAGTCTTATGAACAGCTATCCGGATTCTGAAAAGAGTGATGAATATAAATACTTGATAATCAAATCGGATTATCAATTTGCCCTGCAGAGTGTCGAAGAAAAGAAGATCGAACGTTTTGAAATAGTAGTTACGCAATGTAACGAGTTTGTCGATCGTTTTCCAGATAGCAGGCTGAATAAAAGTGTTCAGGAATACCTGACCATTTCTCAAAATAACATTAAATCGTTAAAAAATGAGCAGGCTAAGACGGCAAATTAATGCAAACACTACGAATGTAGTGGAAACAAAGAACCTTACCGATATCAAGGCGAAGACCGGGAATCTGTACGAGTCCATCGCTATCATCGCGAAAAGGGCTAACCAGATAAACATCTCCCTTAAGGAGGAGCTGCATAACAAACTGGAAGAGTTTGCCAGCCATACCGATAGCCTGGAAGAGATTCATGAGAATAAGGAGCAGATCGAGATCTCCAAGGCGTACGAGCGGATGCCCAACCCGGCTCTGCTGGCTACCCAGGAATTCATGGATGAGAAGATCTACTATCGCCGCAACGACGACGATCTCTTTAAATAACCGCATTCTGCAACGCAAGAGGGCGCTACAGGCGCCCTCTTGTCATTTAGAAGCCATGCTACAGGGAAAAAAGATCTTACTCGGTGTAACAGGCAGTATTGCCGCCTACAAGTCGCTTCTGCTGGTCAGGCTCCTGATAAAGGAGGGGGCCGAGGTGAAGGTGATCCAGACCCCTGCCGCCCGCGACTTTGTTACCCCGCTTTCGCTCGCCACCTTGTCAAAAAATCCCGTTCTTTCCGACCTTTTTGCGGGCGATACCTGGGCCAATCATGTAGAACTGGGGCGCTGGGCGGATATTTTTGTCGTCGCCCCCCTCAGCTGTAATACCCTGGCCAAGATGGCCACAGGACTCTGTGATAACCTGCTTATGGCCACCTGGCTGTCGGCCGTATGCCCGGTGTTGCTGGCCCCTGCGATGGATGAAGACATGTGGCGTCATCCTGCCACCGAAGCCAACCTACGCCGGTTACAGGCTTTTGGCAACAGGATCATCCCCGTAGAGAAAGGGGAATTAGCGAGCGGGTTGTTTGGGGATGGCCGGATGGCCGACCCGGAGACGATCGTGGAATTCATCCGGGAGATGCTCACGGTCAAGGCGGGTGATCTCAAAGGCCGAAAAGCCCTGGTAACTGCGGGTCCTACTTATGAGGCTATTGATCCGGTGCGGTTTATCGGCAATCATTCCTCCGGCAAGATGGGAATCGCCATTGCGGAGGAGCTGGCCCGGCGCGGGGCAGCCGTTCACCTGGTGTTGGGGCCTTCTTCACAGGTGGTTACCACTGCCGGCATCGACCTGCATCGCGTCACCTCGGCGGAAGAGATGTACAATGTTTGCGTCGCCCAATTTGCCGGGGCTGATATTGCCGTCCTCTCGGCCGCCGTGGCTGACTATACTCCAGCCGTCAAGGCGCCGGAAAAGATCAAAAAGAACGATGATACGCTGGTGCTGGAGCTCACCCGGACAAAGGATATTCTCAAGACGCTTGGCGGGCTGAAAAAACAGGGGCAGATGCTGGTCGGTTTTGCACTCGAAACCTCTGACGGCCGGTCGTATGCCCTGGGTAAGCTGCAATCCAAAAATGCCGATTTTATCGTGCTCAATTCCCTTAGTGATGAAGGCGCCGGATTTGGGTTCGATACCAATAAGATCACCATTTTCGGGAAAGACGGCTCCGAGCGCTCGTTTGAAAGAAAACCCAAGCAACAAGTAGCAAAGGATATCGTTGATACTATAGTAAAGTAAACCGGTTGTATGCGTAAAAGCTATCTTCTGATCCTTGTCTTTTTGGACGCCCTGGCGCCCGCCCTCCACGCCCAGGATCTGCAGGCCAATGTCTCCGTCGTTGCCAACAGGATACCTTCCACGGTAGATCACAAACAATTTCAAACCCTCCAGGCGGCATTGTATAATTTTATCAACAACCGGAAATGGTCTAACGAGACTTTTCAAAACAATGAAAAGATCCTATGTAATTTTTTGATCGACATCAGCAGCAGTGGCGATAACAATACCTACCAGGCTATTCTCACCGTTCAGGCCGGCCGGCCGGTGTACAACTCTTCCTACCAGAGCCCCCTCATTAATTTCCGGGACGAGTCCTTTGCTTTTCGATATGTAGAATACCAAACGCTGGACTTCAATGAGAACCGGGTACAAGGCTCGGAGCCCTTTGCCGCCAATCTTACGGCCGAGGTCGCCTATTATATCTATGTTATCCTGGGACTCGATTTTGACTCTTTTTCCCTGCGGGGTGGTGATCCTTATTTTCAGAAAGCGCTGAATATCGTGAATAATGCCCCCGACAGCCGGGATATCAGTGGTTGGAAAGCATTTGATGGTATCCGCAACCGGTACTGGTTGATCGAAAATCTGACGAACAATAAGTATACCCTCGTGCACGACGCTTATTACAGCTATTTCCGTTCGGGGCTCGATCAATTGTATGATAAGGAGTCCGATGCCCGGTCAGGTATTCTCAACGCGCTGAATATGTTGAATACCATCAATACGGAGACGCCCAATACCATGATCATTCAGTTCTTCTTTCAGGGCAAGGCCAACGAGCTATCCCATATTTTTCAGAAAGTGGCCCCCGATGAAAAGGCCAGGGCCCTCGACCTTCTCTCCCGGCTGGATGTTTCGAATGCTAACAAATATAAACAGGATCTGCAATGAGAAGTCGTTGGATAGGCTGGGCTGTCCTAGTTTTGCTGGTGGCGGGAAACAGTTGCTCGGATAAGAATAGTACTCCCTCCGGCATCCTTTCACGGGAAGATATGCAAAACGTTTTGTTTGATATGGTCCTGGCCGATCAGTATACAACCAATCTGATAAAGGACTCGGCGCATGTTAATCTTAAGTTGGAGAACCTCCGGTTGTACGATGAGGTATTTCAACTGCATCACGTTTCCAGGGAGAAGTTCACCAGGAGCTATAAGTACTATATGGAGCATCCCGAGCTTTCCCAGCCCCTCCTCGACAGCCTTGCTGCCATGGGCAATCGGTTGCGGACCGAGAGTTATAGTCGGCCCGTGCCCAGGACCGTTAGCACTCCTCCGCCCACCGCGCCGCCTCCCGGATCGCCCGCCGCGATCAGGACCGCAGATTCCATCAAAAGACGCTTTGCACTACCGGTGTCGCCACTGCGGCGGCGGCCTCTGCCGCATTCTTCGTCCGCTGCAAAGCAACAGCTGCCCAAGCCGTAGGCTGATTTATCCGGGACGGGGATACGCTTGCGCGGGAAATGATTCTTAATCGTATTTTTAGGCCCAAATCTCTTGCCGGATGAAAAAAGTCGTTGCCAGTGCCGATGAGGCCATTCATGATATCCCTAATGCCGCCGTCATCATGCTTGGCGGTTTTGGCCTATGCGGGATCCCTGAGAATTGTATCGATGCCCTGACCCGTAGCGGGATCCGCGAACTCACCTGTATCTCGAATAATGCCGGGGTCGACGATTTTGGCCTTGGTATTCTCCTTAAGACGCGCCAGATAAAAAAGATGATCAGTTCGTATGTGGGTGAGAATGCCGAATTCGAACGGCAGCTGCTGCATGGAGAATTGATGGTCGATCTCATCCCGCAGGGAACGCTGGCCACGCGCATCCAGATGGCCGGAATGGGCATCCCCGCTTTTTTTACACCCGCCGGCTATGGCACGGAAATCGCGTTCGGCAAGGAAGTGAGGGAGTTCAACGGAAAGCCCCATCTCATGGAACATGCGCTGCACGCTGATTTTGCTATCGTCAAGGCCTGGAAGGGCGATACGTTGGGCAATCTTGTATTTCGTAAGACGACCCGGAATTTTTCCACCTCCATGGCTAAGGCAGGAAATATTACCATCGCGGAAGTAGAACACCTGGTACAACCCGGCGAACTGGACCCCGACCAGATCCATGTCCCCGGCATCTATGTCCATCGCATCTTCCAGGGCAGTAATTACCAGCGGCGCATCGAACGAAAGACAGTCCGGCTCGCCGATTCAAAATAATTTTATAACCAGGAAATACCTCCTTATGGCATTGGATAAATTTGGTATCGCACGACGGATAGCACAGGAATTGAGGGATGGCATGTATATCAATCTGGGCATCGGCATTCCCACCCTTGTGGCCAACTATATCCCGGCCGGCATCTCGATCGTACTTCAATCCGAGAATGGGATCCTGGGGATGGGCCCCTATCCTACGGAAGAGGAGGTGGATGCCGATCTTATCAATGCCGGCAAGGAGACCGTCACGGTCTTGCCAGGCGCCGCTTTTTTTGACAGTGCCGAAAGTTTTGGCATGATCCGCGCGGGAAAGGTCGACCTGACCGTGCTGGGCGCCATGGAAGTGTCGGATACAGGCGATATTGCCAACTGGAAGATCCCGGGTAAAATGGTGAAGGGAATGGGCGGAGCGATGGATCTCGTAGCCAGCGCCCGGAATATCATCGTAGCCATGCAACATACCAATCCAAAAGGCGAACCCAAGCTGCTGTCTGCCTGTAGTCTTCCGCTTACGGGGGTGAAATGCGTCAAGAAGGTCGTCACCGACCTGGCCGTGCTGGACATCACACCGGAAGGATTCAGGCTCCTGGAGCGTGCGCCGGGAGTCTCCCTGGAAGAGGTCAAAAGCAAGACGGCCGGCCGCCTGGTGATACCCGGAGAAGTGCCAGAGATGAGCTTATAACGCATACACCGCGGCGATATAGGCGAGATACCGCACCAGGTCGGCAAGCCCAAGGAAAAGCCTTTTTTCCGCGTCTGACGGAACCACCTCCGGGTGGCCACTGTTACCTACTCCTTCCAGCATAAGGGATAGCAGGATATAGAAGAGGGTACCTCCTTCCATCCAAAAAAGGGGCGAATGGAAGACTCCAAGCTCGTCATTATGGAGGATGGCATGAAGGCTTATGCCGATAAGCACCGCAAGAAAGCTGTTGAGCAGTATCTCGGTCGCCTGACTGGACCCGTCCCAGCCTTTTAGCGACCAATAGGTGAAGAGGATGGACAGCAGGGCGGTGAGAAGAAGGCTCAATCCATAGCGTATTTTTCCGTTGAGGTTGCTCCGGAAGGCAAGGACAAAGAAAAGAAAGAGCAGGAGGGTAAATATCTTGTTGATGATGAATTGGTTCACCTGTGTCAGGGGATAAGCAAGACCGATGATGCCGCGGAGAAAGCAAAGCAGGCAGATAACGACAAGGAAGTTTAGCGGCTCTTGTCCATAGAGTTTGCGGACAAAGATGAGCAAAGCCGGCAAAAGCGGGAGGAAGGTGATTCCCAGTAAAAGATAATCCGTAAAAGTATTACCTGGGTTAACCATACGCATCGTTGACGGAGCCGTTGGAGCTCTGTAGGTGGGATCGGTCTGTCGGTCCACTTCGTGGACTGGACTGGACTCCGCCCAGTCTAGTCAATGAGGTTGTTTTTAACGGCAAAGAATACCAATCCTGCGGTGTTTTTTGCGCCAAAACGTTCCATGAGGCGGTCTTTGATGGCCTCCACCGTCCGGGGGCTGACGTCTATCTTTTGGGCGATCTCCTGGGCGGTGAATTCCATGCAGATGTAACGTACTACTTCCCTTTCCCTATCATTTAAAGTGATCTCCGTGTTGAGGCTGGGGATCATCTTGGTACGAACATGGGATTTTTTCAGCAATATGCGGTTGACAAAATTGTTGAGGTAATATCCTTTGGTCGCCACCTCGATGATGGCTCTTTTGATCTCGGATGGGTCAGCACTTTTTAAAAGGTAGCCATTGGCGCCTATCTCCATCATATGGCTTACGAAACGCTCGTCCTCATACATGGTGAGGGCGATAATATGGATGGAAGGATATTGTTTTGCAATGATCTTGGTCGTTTCTATTCCGTCTTTTTGGGGCATCCGGAGGTCCATCAACACAACATCGGGTTCTGAGGCGGCCAGGCCATCCAGTAGTTCCTGCCCATTCTCGGCTTCCTGGACAAATTTTATGGCGCTATAAGGACGTAGAGATAGAATGACACCCTTTCGGAATATCTTGTGGTCATCGGCTATTGCAACTTTAATTACTCCCATAGGCTATTGTAAAGTTCTAGTTGGGTCACGATCAATATATTATGTTCTCTAGCGGCCAGGGGGTATCTCTGTTACCTAAAGATACACATAAATTTTAATCCTGTTCTTGCAGCTTATCTTCTTCTTCCTTAACGAGTTCGATAGTGACTTTATAATAGGTTTGAGACATGTCTTTTTCAAAGAATATCTTGCCGTGCAAGACCTTCAACCGGCTTTGGATATTTTTCAGACCAAGCCCTACATTGCTCTTATTCAACTTGTTGAAATCATTTTGGGTGATGCCGCGACCATCGTGATGGAGCCGGATAAAGAACTTGTCGCCGCTGGTGTTCTGGGTCAGGTGGATGAAACTGGCATTACTGTGTTTGAGGATGTTGTTCACCAGCTCTTGGATGACCCTGAAGATGATTAACTCGTTCTCTGCCTGCAGACGCTCGCGGTAATCGTGGAAGCGGGAGCTTGCATTCATGCTGCCCGAGCCGCTGATCTTCTGGAAAAGGTCGTTTACGGCCGATTCCAGGCCAAAATTCTTGAGGGTGGGGGGCATCAGGCTATGAGAAATATTCCTGATCAGCTGAATCGTATCGTCAATGATCTGTTTGGCGTTGTAGATGCTTTGTAATTGCGTGGTCTTGTCGAGGTTGACCAGGTTTTCGTTGAGATAAAGCCGGGCGGTGGCCAGCAGGGGACCGGCGTCGTCGTGGAGGTCTGCCGCGATGCGTTGTCTTTCTTCCTCCTGGAGACGGATAGAGGCGTTGAGCAGCAATTTTTGTTGGTCCTGCTCCATCCGTTGCAGTTTCTGCTGGTAACGGATCACCTTACGCTGGTGAAAGATAATAAAGACGATCAGGCCGATGGTAAGCGCTAACATTCCGATAGTGCCAAAAAACAGCACCAGGGATACGTTACCAGGGCTAGTGACTTCTAAGAGTATCATGAATTGGGTCGTCTCCGGGACAGGTTGTTTTGTTTAGGGGTTTAGTGTATTTTCAATAGTTTAATTATCAGGTAGATCAAGGCTCAAAGTTATCCATCGCATATGGATTATTATAATGTTTTTTCATTATAAACGAGACGCAGAAAAGGATATTCTTCAGGATTTCAAAGAAATTATTGATCGGCCAGTAGCTTGAACGCTGCTCTTCGGACAGGGTTCCGGTGTAAAGAAACAGGAAAAGGGTGGCCGAAAAGTAAAGAAGAAACGCGATTATAACCCAAAACTTCTTGGTATTATAGACAAGGCCTACAGTGGGGTCCTTCATTTGCTCGTATAATAATAAAATGCAATACGATATTACAAGGATTGCTTCTACAGAAGCCGGAAGGGAATCAAAGGGATTATCGCTTCTTTTCTTAAAATTAGTGATGGCGACGACGTAGAAGATCACCGCACAGATGAGGGGGATATACTTGAATTTCTTTTCGTGGAGGGATGTATAAAAAAACAGGGAAAAGAGCGTGAATTCGATGATGGTAAAGCTTGAGTAGACGTAATATTGGGGAATATTGGCTCCCAGGATGTGGTAAAAAGGCTCTGTAAGGAACGAGAGGATACAATAAAGAAATATTACCCACAACCCCTGTCCCCGATTACGTTTAAGGAAGATCAGGTAAAAGATGATGGGTAATATTTCGGAAAGTAAGGCTATACGTGGGAGCAATACCTTGTTTTTTACTCAAATATAAAAGGCATTGTCCTATAATCCAAGTACTTTGGCAGATTCGTGGACTACCAGAACCAGCTGCCGATGCGATCGGCGATAGTGCCAAGATCGATGCCGAACAAACCGCCTTCCATTACAACGGTCTTTTTCAGGAGGTCCTGGCCGTCAGCGTCGATGCCTACATAAACCAGGGTTTTTTGACCTTCTTCATTGATACCGTAGTAAAAACGAAGGCCTACGCAACCCGGTTGAGCCAGCAGCTGATCGATGATATTGCGGCCCAGAACATAACCACCCAAATCGCCCGGTTGACGTTGTTCTTTATAGGTTTCGATGAATTCATTAGCCTGTTCGTGGCTGATCTCTTCCCCAATAGCAGCATAGTCTTGTTTGGTGAGTAACTCTTTTTGTAACATGCGCATGCGTTTTTAGAGGTTGTAAAATGTTAGTTTGTAAGGCTAAATAACCCCTAAAAAAAAAACTGGGCAATGGCCAAAATTTATGGTAAAATGCTTTAAATTGCCTGTAATTCAAGTCTGTACTGCGTTTGATGGGATTTTACTAGGGCGATTACTATCCCAAAATAGAGTAGTTTCACGTGGGTAAAATAGTATTTTTACTATCGCAAAATTCGTAAAAAGCCCTCGGGGAAATACCAGAACAAAAAGATATTCACACGCGTGTTAATAATGTGGATAATCCGAAAAGAGGACCCGGAACAAGGGTGAAGTAATTAAATTCCTGATTTTTCGTTTTTTTGAGAAGGCACAACCGGAAATTAAAGGTAAATTCAATACCTAGATGGGGAGGAGGTACCCGTCGGAAAGGAAAGAAGTTGACTGAAGACGGATTTACCTGTTTGGTTTTAAAGGATATTGAAATCTTTTACTGGACGGTAAACGGGACATTGGATGGTTTGAGGCTAGATCCTTTCAGTCAACTTCCGGTACAAATGTAGGTGGCGGACTCTGGCAGGACAAGAGCAGATTTGCCCGATTTATGAAATTCGGAAAATACTATTTGAGATGTAAAAATTCCAGGGATATTCACTAGCGATAAGCATCATCAACAAAACTTAAGACCTATACCTATTAATTCTACAAACCTGCCGGTATGACTGCTGAATTAGTTATCAAAGTATCGATCGCTGATGATCATAAGATTTTCCGTGACGGTATTAAAATGGCTCTGAAGAACAAGGAATATCTTAGAATTCTGTGGGAAGCTGAAGATGGTAAGGATCTTGTGCACAAAATGCAGATCAAGCGGCCGGACGTATTGCTGATGGACATCCGGATGCCCGAGGTCGACGGGATCAACGCGATAGGCTTGCTTCGAAAAGAATATGAGGATGTCAAGATCATCGTTCTGACGATGTATGACGACCAGGAAATGATCTCCAAAATGATGGAGATGGGTGCCAATGCCTATCTGACGAAAACCACCGATCCGGATGAAATATACCAGGCTATCCTTACCTGCATGAACGATGACTTTTATTTCAACGATCTTGTAAATAAAGCCGTTCTATCCAAACTGCAGACCAAACGACAGGTAAGGCAATTCTACCCAAGCCCCATTAAATTCTCGGAAAAAGAGATTCGCATCTTAAAACTCCTGGCGGAGGACAAGACTACCGAAGAGATCTCCAAAGAAGTATTCCTTAGCACCCGCACCATCGAAACGATTCGCCAGAACATGAAAACAAAGATCGGGGCCAAAACGATTGCCGGTCTCATCATGTACGCTATGCGAAATAAGATCATCGATTAAATAAAAAAAGGGCTTGCTTTAGCAAACCCTTTACAAACTAATTTACAAACCAGATAAGGGACCAAACTACCTGATGTAGCAACGGAGCTGGCAGACGGAGAAGGGATATTGGAGATCATCAGGTCTTAGATTTCATAGGGACTGGATCAATCTCTCAACGGCACTCGAATTCCTCGCTTTCGCTTTATTAGGATATTGAACCGCTTTTTCTAAAAAAGTTGATTGACCATTGGATTTTGCCGGGTTTCATAGAATATTGAAAAAGGTTCTGGACGGTTTCTAGGACATTGGACAGTCTGAGGTTGCTAATCCTGTCAATCAACTTATACAAAAATAGGAGCGCGCAGATAGCCAGGCAAGCGCAGATTTGCCCGATTTTGCCTTTTCGGCTTTTACCGCGGTCGTCGTAAAACCACTATAAACACATTCGAAAAAATTCCACTTTTATATCGGGAAAAAACCACTTATCTTCGTAAGGTTAGTATATTCCGAAATTGCGTTGTTACGTACTTTACCTATAGTAAGTATTGCATTTTTTGATTCAATTTGCAAGTATATTAGGCAGTCCGTCCAGCTGCAGGATATAAATTCTAAATCGTATGAAAAGACCCGAGCTTAACCAGGCAATCAAAGTTGCCATAGCCGATGATCATGCCCTTTTCAGGGCCGGGGTCAAGACGGCTCTTGCCGTAAAGAAAGATGTAGAGCTGGTAGCGGAAGCTGACAATGGAATGCAGCTGCTCAACCTGCTCAAGCACGTCGAACCGGACGTCATCCTGCTTGATATTCAGATGCCTATAATGGATGGCATCCAAACACTCCCCGAGATTCGCAAGGATCATCCCCATGTCAAGGTCATCATTCTTTCCATGCACAATGACCATTCGATGATCTCCAAATTGATGGAGATAGGGGCAAATTCCTATCTTACCAAGAATTCGGATTCCGAGACCATCTACCAGGCCATAAAGACCTGCTACGAGCAGGAGTTCTTCTTTAATGAATTGACCAACAAAGCATTACTTACTGGTCTTCGCACGAAGCGGCCCGAAATAGGCGCACTCCAGGATGTGAATCTCACGGAAAAAGAGCTCACCGTCCTCAAACTCATGTGCGAGGAGAAGACAACCAAGGAGATAGCCGACATCGTAGACATCAGTCCACGCACAGTCGAAGCCATCCGGGACAAATTAAAGACCAAGACGGGTGCTAAATCCATGGCCGGCCTGGTCATGTATGCAGTAAAGAATGGTATCATCGAACAGCAGTAAATCCGCATAGGACAGTGAACACCTCCACTGCCTGGATCAATCATAATGGCGCCTTTCTCCATGCCGGAAGCCCTGTTTTGACAGCCGGCAACCGTGGATTTCGGTATGGCGATGGACTCTTCGAGACATTGCTGGTCAAAAACGGCCGCATCCGGTTGCGGGACTACCACTTCGACCGCCTCTTTGCAGGTATGCGCCTCCTGCGGTTTGCCATCCCACCTTCTTTTACGCCGGAAAATTTGGAAAGTCAAATTCTTGAGCTATGCCAGCGGAATGCTCATTCCCCTCTTGCCAGGGTAAGGTTTGTTGTCTTCCGGGGCGAGGGTGGGCTTTATGACACCGAAAACCTTCAACCCCATTATCTTATCGAAACCTGGCCCCTTACTCCCGACGACATTGGGTTAAATGACAAGGGACTCGTCATCGATGTGTATCCGGGTGGGATGAAATCCTGTGATGCCATTGCCAATGTCAAATCGAATAATTTTCTGCTTTATGTGCTGGCTGCCCTTTATGCCCGCGAACACTGGTTGGACGATTGCCTGGTCTTCAACTGCTACGAGCGCCTGGCGGATAGCACCATCGCCAACCTTTTTTACATAAAAAACCGGCAGGTGTATACTCCTTCCCTGTCGGAAGGGGGGGTAGCCGGGGTCATGCGGCGATTCCTCCTGGCCGCCTTGCCTGCCGCGGGCTTTCCCGTCCATGAACGGCCGGTGTCGGTCAACGACCTCCTGGCCGCGGACGAGGTCTTTCTCACCAATGCCATAAAAGGCATCCGATGGGTGTCGTCATTCCGTCAATCGCAATATACCGGCGCTATTTCACGGACGATCTATGATCAACTTATAAACGGGCTGTCATGAGACCCGGCGTGTACGCGCTCATAGGTTTGCAGTAAGATCTCAATGGCCTTTTCCCCCTCCGGCCCCAATGTAAGCGAGTAGTTATTGACGTAGAGGTCAATGTGTTGACGCATCACCCACTCGTCCATTTCCTGGGCGTGGGAGCGTACGAATTCCGGCAGCTCGGGATAATTACTGAAAGCATACTCGAGGCTTTTCCGGATGAGCTGGTTTATCTTGTTCGCCAGGGCCGGGTCCAGCCCCTTTTTAAAGACGATGCCGCCGAGCGGGATAGGCGCGCCGGTCTCGAGCTCCCAGAATTCGCCGAGATCCACTATTTTGACCAATCCCTTTTGCTGATAGGTGAAACGGTTCTCATGAATGATGACCCCGCAATCGACGGCGCCGGACAAGACCGCTTCTTCGACACCGGAGAAGACCATGAACTCCTTTTGCCGGGCTTCGGGAAAAGCAAGGGAGAACAACAGATGGGCGGTTGTGCGCCGCCCGGGAATCGCGATCCGGCAGTCGTTGATGGCCGTTAGAGGAATGGGTTTGCGAGAGATGAGCAACGGACCGACACCCTTTCCCAAGGCGCCGCCCGCATCCAGCAATTCATATTGGGACAACACGAGCGGCAATACCCCATAGCTTATTTTTGAAATGTCCAGCCTCCCCTGCATTGCCCATTGGTTGAGCGTCTCGACATCTTCCAGGAAGAGATCGAATTCCATTCCTTCCGTATCTATCTTTTTGTTGACGAGTGCATCGAAGATAAAGGTATCATTCGGGCAGGGGCTGAAGCCAAGGGAAAATTTCATGCTTATCTAATTTTTCTAAAAGCGAGATCAATGCTGAATTCAGGCGGGCGATAGCTAAGGGAATGTCCCATCTTGTTTTATCTCTCACCCCCACTTCGTTGGACACCGCCCGCAACTGCAGGAAGGGAACACGGGCCTGTAAGCAAACATAATGCAAAGGGCCTCCTTCCATGCTTTCAACAACGGCACCCGTATTTTGTTGATGCCAACGAATCCTTTCCCTGTCGGTGGTTATTTCGTTGACGGTGATAGCTCTGACGACCGGGAGAGCGGTTAGCGCGAGCAAGGCTTTGTGCGGATTTACCAACTTCCCATCGACAAATGGGAAAGCATCCTTGTCCGCAAGCCCCATTTCGAACAGGGATTTAAAGGTTTCGTCCTCCCATACGCCCAGGTCGGCCAACACTTCATCACCGACGACAAACACTTCTCCGGGTTGTTTCCCGGCGAGGCAACCAGCGATGCCGGCCTGTATCACAAGATCGGGGCGAGCGCTGTCAATCTGTCGGGTAAGCGCCCAGGTGGTAGCAAGACCGCCGACGCCGGTGATCAGCGAAGTTACGGAGGGGAACCCGTCCCGGCCGGCGCGGCCCCGGATATAGTCAATAGTGGGTTGAATTTCAAACGTTGTGGCAGCTACCAGTAGGATTTCCATATGACAAATATCTGCTACTTAATTGTTACCTTTGCGGGAATTTTATCGTTTACATAGGTATTAGGTATGGTGTATCTGACGCGCCTGGAACATTTCAACGCAGCACATAAACTCTACAATCCAGGCTGGAGTAAGGAAAAGAATGAATCTGTCTTTGGCTTATGCGCCAATGAGAATTGGCATGGACATAATTATGATCTTTATGTGACGATAAAAGGTGATCCTGACCCCGACACCGGTTTCGTCTTCGATGTAAAGCGTCTCAGCGAGATCATTCGCGAACATGTTATCGAAAAATTGGATCATAAGAACCTGAATATGGATGTCGATTTCATGCGTGACAAAATGTGTTCCACTGAGAACCTCGCCATCGCCATCTGGCAGCAACTTGTACCCCATCTGCCGGCCGGAGTGCAGCTGCATGGGATCAAGCTCTATGAGACGCCGAGGATCTATGTTGAGTATTTTGGTTAAAAAAACATGACATATGAGCGGGAGTGAAAAAAAAGTCGCGGTATTCCGGAAAGAACACTTTAATGCAGCGCATCGCATTTTCAATCCCGCCTGGGATGACCGGAAGAATGCCGAAGTGTTTGGCAAGTGCAGCAACCCGCATTATCATGGTCATAATTACGAGTTGATCGTTAAGGTTACGGGAGTGCCCGATCCCGATACTGGTTATGTAATGGATATGAAAGTACTGTCGCGTATCACCTCCGAAGAGGTGCTGGAAAAATTCGATCATAAGAATCTCAATCTCGATACGATCTATTTTCGCGATCTCAACCCTACGGCTGAACACATCGCGATGGTGATCTACGACCTGCTTCGCGCCAGGATAGATCCCCGCCTGGACGTACAGGTGAGATTATATGAGACCGAGCGGAATTTTGTGGAATATCCTGCTTAAACTATTAAACCATGCGAAACCATACAAGGGAAAGCCATATGGCATACACAAAAATCGAACAGTACAACGAACACGTAACCGCAGAGTTGACAAAGCACTACCGCGAATCTTTGGACCTGTTGGGGGAGGATAGTACAAGGGAGGGTCTGTTAAAGACGCCCGAAAGAGTGGCGAAGGCCATGCAGTTCCTGACACAGGGATACAGCATGGATGCTCATGCCATTCTCAATTCCGCCAAATTCCATGAAGAGGTGAGCGAGATGATCCTCGTAAAGGATATCGAGTTGTACAGCATGTGTGAACACCATATACTCCCTTTTTTCGGCAAAGCCCATATTGCGTACATCCCCAATGGCTGGATCACGGGGTTGAGCAAGATAGCCCGGGTAGTGGATGTATACGCCCGACGCTTACAGGTGCAGGAAAGATTGACTACTCAGATTCTGCATGCGATAAAGGACACGCTCAATCCGCTGGGGGTGGCCGTGGTCATCGAAGCTTCTCATCTCTGCATGATGATGCGGGGAGTGCAGAAACAAAATTCGGTGACGACGACCTCCGCATTTTGGGGCGAGTTCGAGAAGAATGAGACCCGTAGTGAATTTACCAAACTCATCTCTTCCAACCTGCATTGAGAACGAAGGATTTTCGAATATAACAACAAAGATTTTCTTTGTTGAATCGGTCCTTTGTGGCATATTTGCCCTCCGACGGACCAGGGGTCCGTTGGAGCAAGGCCCAACAAAACAAAAACTCGGATTAGTATGAAGCATGCGTACGTTTTTCCTGGACAGGGATCACAATTCCCCGGCATGGGAAAAAACCTTTATGAGAATAGCGCTTTTGCAAAGAAATTATTCGAACAGGCTAACGAGATCCTGGAATTCCGGATCTCCGATGTCATGTTCAATGGCACCGAGGAACAATTGCTCCAAACCTATGTAACCCAGCCGGCCATCTTCCTTCATTCCGTCATTGCATTCAAAGGCATAGAGAATAGCAGGCCCGAAATGGTGGCTGGTCATTCGCAGGGGGAATTCTCCGCCCTTGTAGCGAATGGCGTGTTGAGTTTTGAAGACGGGCTTAAATTGGTGTCTGCGCGCGCCGAAGCCATGCAGCATGCCTGCGAGAAAACGCCTTCCGGAATGGCGGCCGTGCTGGGATTACCCGACGAGGTGGTAGAGAATATTTGCGCGGAGGTACAAAAAGAGTCGGGAGAGATCGTCGTGCCCGCCAATTATAATTGTCCCGAGCAATTGGTCATCAGCGGTTCGCCAAAGGGACTGGAACTGGCCTCCGCGAAGGCAAAAGCCGCGGGTGCAAGAAAGATCGTCCCGTTAAAGGTAAGCGGCGCTTTTCATTCCCCCTTTATGGCTTCCGCCCAGGACGAACTGAAAGAAGCCATCGAGAATACCACGTTTTACAATCCTACCTGCCCGGTCTATCAGAATGTGGTGGCCAGAGCCGTTGTGTCGAAAGACGAGATCAAGAAGAATCTTATCGAACAGCTGACGGGACCGGTAAAATGGACACAGTCCATTCTTGCCATGATCGCCGACGGCGCCTCTCATTTTACGGAAGTGGGCCCCGGCAAGGTGCTGCACAAACTCATCCATAAGATCAACCACGAAGTAGTGATGGATGGCGTGCATTGATCGATGATCAGATGGCACAATTGATCCATCCCTGATCGAAGCGGGCGTTGTATTTTTTATAGAAGTTGATGGCAGGTTCATTCCAGTCGAGCACCTGCCATGCCATTCCCGAGAATTTCTTTTCCCGGACTTCCTCGATGAGGCGGTCGAACAGCAGGCTGCCGAGGCCTTTGCCGCGCATCTCGTTGGTAATGACGAGGTCTTCGAGATAAAGCCGTTGGCCCTTCCAGGTGCTATAACGGATATAATACAGCGCAAATCCTTCGACCCGGCCGTTTACGGTAACGACAAAGGCCCACCACACGGGCTGGGAGCCAAAACCGCTTTCGGTAAAGTGTTCGAGTGTCACCGTCACCTCCTGCGGCGCCCGCTCATATTCCGCCAGTTCGCGCACCAACTCTAATAAACGCGGGCAATCCTCGCGGACTGCCCTTCTGATTTCAATATTTTCCATGGTTTAATACCCCCATTTGACCCAGGTGGCGCCCCAGGTGAAACCTCCGCCAAAGGCCGCCAGCACCAGGTTGTCCCCCTTTTTGAGTTTATCTTCCCAGTCCCAGAGACAAAGCGGAATGGTCCCTGCAGTGGTATTGCCATACCGCTGGATGTTGATCATGACCTTTTCTTCCGACAGTCCCATCCGGTGAGCAGTGGCGTCAATGATACGTTTGTTGGCCTGGTGGGGTACAAGCCAACTGATATCGTCAGCCGTCAGCTTATTCCGCTCCATCAATTCCGCACTGACATCGGCCATGCCTTTTACGGCAAATTTGAAAACGGCCTGCCCTTCCTGGTAAATATAATGCTCCTTGGCGGCAACGGTCTCAAAGGAAGAGGGCCGTAATGAACCGCCGGCCTTCATGTGCAGATGCGTGCGGCCGCTGCCGTCGCTTCTCAGAATACTGTCCAGCACTCCATAACCCTCCGTATTTGCCTCCAGCAATACGCCACCGGCGCCGTCGCCGAAGATGATACAAGTGGTGCGGTCGGAATAATCGACAATGCTGCTCATTTTGTCCGCGCCGAGGACCACCACTTTTTTGAATCGCCCGCTCTCTATATACATGGCGCCACTGGTGAGGGCATATACAAAACCCGAGCACGCAGCGCTCATGTCAAAACCCCACGCATTCCTGGCCCCCACTTTATCACAAACGATATTGGCGGTGGAGGGGAACAGCATATCCGCGGTCACCGTTGCTACGATGATACAATCAATTTCCTCGGGACTGATGCCCCGCTTGCGACAGATCTCTTCCACCACCGGCACACACAGATCGGAGGTAGCCTTACCTTCGCCTTTTAAGATCCTTCTTTCCTCTATCCCCGTGCGTGTACGTATCCACTCATCGTTGGTATCCACCATTTTTTCCAGGTCGGCATTGGTCAGTCGGTCTTCGGGTACATATCCTCCTATCGCGGTGATAGCAGCGGTCGTTTTCTTGCTCATTATTTAATTTCCAATCAGGTTAAGAAAAGTTTTTTGCAAAGGTGGGGAAAAATATCGAAATCGCGTTTTTAGCCTATTTTCGTGCGCATGATCGCTTTTTTACGTGGTGCTTTCACCTACAAAAGCCCCGCCCTTGTACATATCGACGTTGGCGGGGTGGGGTATGAGCTTCAGATAAGCCTTAACACCTATTCCAGGATCGAGCAACTGGAAAGCGGGGTATTGCTTACTTACTTGCATATCCGCGAAGATGCCCATGTCCTTTATGGATTCTTTGACAAAGCGGAGAAAGACCTCTTTATCCAACTTCTTAGCGTATCCGGTGTCGGTGCAACCACCGCCAGGATGATGCTCTCCTCCATGAAGCCGGAGGAGATCACCCGCGCCATCCTGCAGGGGAATGCAAAGCAATTGGAAAGCATCAAGGGAATTGGCAAAAAATCAGCGGAGAGAATCATCCTCGAACTACGGGATAAGCTGGGTAAATCAAGGGAAGAAACCATAAATTTTTCATCCTTGACAAGCAATACCTTAGAACAGGACGCGTTAAATGCACTGATTACGCTGGGTATAGCCAGACCTGCCGCAGAAAATGCCATCAAAAAAGTTATGAGTGATGGGGCCGGATCAGATAAGATCGAGGATATTATTAAGAAAGCTTTAAAAATCATCTAAGCCTATTGGTGCAACTCTACCTAACTAATTCTTGAGGAAAGATTGACCCGGCATTTGTTTCTGTTGATTCTGGCAACGGTAGTGTTGACAGCTGTTTCAGTTGTGTTTTCTACAACTGTTTCCGCCCATCCGTTTCAGCAACAACGTGATACAACGGCGCCGGGAGGGCGGAAAGATACCATCGCGCACCGGACGGATACCGTAGGCCTCAGCGCCGATTACTACATGAGCCTGATGAGAAGGGCAGCCGACTCCATCCGCCGTCAGCGGGATTCCGTCCGCCGCATCCCCGATACAGCCCGACCCGGCGACAGCCTTCGCTTCCCCATCCACGATCGCCGCGGCGACCGCTTCTCTTATCCCAATAACAATCCCTTCGATCTCAAAGACCCCTCCAATCTGCGCGACTCCATCGTGTATGACCCGGCGACCAATCAATACTACATCATAGAAAAGGTTGGTAATCAATATTATAGAAAACCAACCTATCTTACTTTCGAAGAGATGATGAAAATGTCGGGGGATTCGGCCGAGAATGATTATTTCCGGAAGCGCGCCGACGCCCTTGACGCCCTGAACCGGAGGTTGTTGCGGCCAAAGCTATCCGTCAGCGACAATCTCTTCAACCGCATCTTTGGGAATGGCAAGATCGATATCAGGCCGCAGGGAAATGTGGACATCACCGCCGGCTATATGGGGCAGAATATCCAGAACCCCACCCTGCCCGAAAGCGCGAGACGCACCGGCGGCTTTGACTTCAACGAGAACGCCAACCTCCAGGTGGTGGGAAACATCGGGGACAAGCTGAAACTGCCGATCAGCTATAATACTTTAGCAAATTTTGATTTTGAAAACCAGCTGAAACTGGACTATACCGGCGGGCCCGACGAGATCATTAAAAAGGTGGAAGCGGGCAATGTCTCCTTCACCACCCCCAGCACCCTGATGACAGGAGCCCAGTCACTGTTTGGTATCAAGACCAGGATGCAGTTTGGGAAATTGTCCGTCACCGCTGTTCTTGCCAACCAGCGCTCGCAGAAACAGACTGTATCCTCCCAGGGTGGGGCGCAGGTGACCTCCTTTTCCTTCAAGGCGGATGACTATGACGAAAACCGGCACTTCCTGCTGGCGCAGTACTTCCGGAATAATTACAACACTGCGATGTCCACCCTCCCTCTCGTCAGTTCCCAGGTTCAGATTCTACGTATCGAGGTCTGGGTGACGAATCGTAATGGGGTGGACACGGGTTCCCGGCAGATCGTGGGTCTGATGGATCTAGGGGAACCATCACCTTACAACAACCGCATCGGCCGCGGTACCGGCACGACAGGGCTTCCGTACAATGACGCCAATACCGAATACCGCAGCATTATCAATGACCCAACAAGCCGGAGCCCGACCTCGGCGGCCAATAAACTCAATTCCCTGGGACTGACGCAGGTGCAGGATTTCGAGATCGTCTATGCCCGGAAACTGAATGCCACGGATTATTATTTCAACCCGCAGGTAGGCTTTATCTCTGTTAATCAGACCCTTCAGGCCAATGATGTCCTGGCGGTGGCCTACCAGTATAGCTATAACGGACATATCTATCAAGTGGGAGAGTTCTCCACCGATGTGCCTCCCGATACAACGGCAGGGACAGGGGGCGGAGCTTCCAAGGTCTTGTATCTCAAATTGCTGAAAGCCACGTCCCAGCGGACCAACCTGCCCCTCTGGAATCTGATGATGAAGAACGTCTACTCCCTGAAGACGCCCGGCGGCAGCTACCTGGCGAATATCCAGCAGCAGGGCTTCCAGTTTAATGTCAACTATGACGAACCCAGCAAGGGCACCAAGCGCTACCTGCCTGAGGGGCCAAAGGCTAACCTTCCCCTGCTTACCGTCCTGGGCCTCGACCGGTTGAACGCGCACAACGACCCCGGTGCGGATGGAATATTCGACTATATCGAAGGCCTCACTGTCATTTCCAACCAGGGCCGTATCATCTTCCCCGTCCTGGAACCCTTTGGACGCGACCTCGACACCCTTGCTTTTGCCGGGGCGCCGCAGTCATTGAAGAACAAGTATGTATTTTATCAATTGTACGATACGATAAAGGCGGTGGCGCAGACCTTTGCCAACGTCGACCGCTATGTGCTAAATGGCACTGCCAAGGGACAATCCGCGTCCACTCTTTCTCTGAATGCTTACAATGTTCCACCGGGCTCCGTCGTGGTCACCGCCGGCGGTCAGACGCTGAGAGAAAATGTCGACTATGTGGTTGATTACAATCTTGGGCAAGTGCAGATCATCAACCAGGCCATCATCAATTCGGGCGTACCCGTCAACGTCTCCTATGAAAACAACGCCAACTTCGGGTTGCAGCAAAGGAGCTTTATGGGTGTCCGGCTGGATTATCTTGCCAAGAGCACCGCGACGGAGTCACTTAACATCGGCGCCACCTTCGAACGGCTTAACGAACGCCCCTTCTTCAGCAAGACCGACTACGGCGAGGATCCCATCCGTAACTCCATGTACGGCACGGATATCAACTACCGCGGGCAATTACCGCAACTCACCCGCCTGCTCGATAAGCTGCCTTTCTATTCCACCAAGGAGATGAGTACTATCAATGCCTATGGTGAAGGAGCCATACTGAAACCCGGACATCCGCCGCAGATCGGCAGCGGCAACAGCGGGGCGGTTTATATCGATGACTTCGAAGGCAGCACCAGCGCGATAGACCTGCGCTTCCCGCTGACAAGCTGGGCACTGGCTTCCACGCCGGCTGTCCCGATTGGCTCTACCAGCACTTATCCCCCTCTGTTCCCGGAAGGGAATCTCAGCGACTCCCTCGACTATGGCTTCAACCGCGCCAAGCTTGCCTGGTATAATATCGAGCCTACCTTACAGGATCCCAGTAATCCCAATAATCCGGTAGCAAGTCTTGGAAATGTCCTGCAGGATCCCCGTGTCGCCCCGCTGCAGGTACAACAACTCTTTCCCCAGCAGACCGTGCAGACCGGCCAGGCGCAATTGGTGACTTTCGATATGGCTTACTATCCGACTGACAGGGGGCCTTACAACTTCGATGCCCGACCCGGCAGCATAGCGCCCAACGGCAAACTGAACAACCCGAAGAAACGCTGGGGTGGGATCATGCGCGCCCTCGATCAGACGGATTTCGAGACGGCCAACATCGAAGTCCTCCAGTTCTGGGTGCTGAGCCCCTTTGCCAAGACGCTTAGTGGGGTAGGAAACTCGACAGGGGGACAGCTGTACGTCGACCTCGGCAGCATTTCGGAAGATATCCTGAAGGATGGCAAGAAAGAGTTCGAGAATGGGCTCAACACCCCCAACATCACTGCAGAGATAGACAGCAGCTCCGTCTGGGGCAGGGTGCCGGCCAATCCCATCCAGGTGACCACTGCCTTCAGCAACAATGCCGCCGACCGGCCATACCAGGACGTGGGGCTGGATGGAATGACTGACCAGGAAGAACAGCAAAAGTACGCCCGCTATCTGCAAGCCCTCGGCGCCACGATCGGAACAGGGTCCCAGGCCTACCTGAATGCGCAGAACGACCCATCCAACGACAACTTTCTCAACTACCGCGACGCCAGTTATGACGCTTCAAAAACAGGTATACTTGGCCGGTATAAGAACATCAACAACCCGCAGGGCAACTCTCCCATCGCAACCGCCGGCCAGACAACGATCTCGGCCTATACGCTCTATCCCGATCAGGAAGACCTGAACAAGGATAATACGATGAATACGCTTGAACAATATTTCGAGTACAAGGTCAACATGACGCCGGACAGCCTTGGAAAGAGCCAGGGATATAACTTCATCACCGACTCGGTGAATTTCACCCCCAGTGGAGGCGGCGCCCCGCAAACCTGGTACCAGATGACCATTCCGCTGGCGGAGTATTACCAAAACGTGGGTAATATGCCCGATTTCAGGTCCATTCAGTTTATCCGGATGTATATGACGGGCTGGTCGGATTCGGTTGTTCTCCGCTTTGCCCAGCTGCAACTGGTGCGGAATTCCTGGAGAAGTTTCGCCTACAAGGTCGATACGACAGGGAATATGACCCTGTTGCCCACCAGCAATACGAGCTTTAACGTGACAGCGGTGAACATCGAACAGAACAGCTCGCGTCAGCCTATCAATTATGTCAGCCCCCCCGGCGTCGTCCGCCAGCAAGAGCTGAGCAACAACAACGTCAACCTCCTGCTGAACGAACAGGCCATGAGCCTGCAGATCTGCAACCTGGCGCAAGGAGACGTTCGCGGCGTATACAAGACCACCAACCTCGACCTTCGGCGTTATGGAACGATGGACATGTTCGTGCATGCGGAAGCCGTCGTCCAGGGTACGGTGAATGACTTCGATATGTCGTATGTCGTCAGGCTGGGCAGCGACTTTGTCAGCAATTACTATGAGATACGTGTGCCCATTCATGTAACACAATGGAAACTCAAAGCGACGGCGGATGAGGTCTGGCCCTCGGGTAATAACCTTAACCTGAATCTCGGCCGGCTCATCCAGCTGAAAGTAGACCGGAATAACAAGGGCTCTACTAACACCTATTATAAAGAGACGGATGCAGACGGGCGATCGTATGCCGTATTGGGTAATCCCAACCTGGGCGCCATCCAGGCCTTTTTCCTGGGTGTCCAGAATGTCAACCGGACGACGGTGTGTACGGAAGTATGGTTCAACGAGCTGCGGCTCACCGATATCAGCGAGAAGGGGGGCTGGGCCGCCGTCGGCAAGGTTGATGTGAAATTAGCCGACCTTGGTACGCTCACCGTATCGGGCAGCAACAAATCCGCCGGCTGGGGTACCATCGACCAGAGCACCAACCAGCGATCGTTGGACAACAATGCGGAAGTGGATGCCGCGATCAATATCGACGCAGGCAAATTGCTGCCAAAGAAAGCGGCCATCTCCATCCCGATATATGCGGGGGTGACAAAGCAGACCAGCACGCCGGAATACGACCCCTTCGACCTGGATATCAAATTGAAGGATAAGATCAACGCGGCGCCGGCTGCTCAAAAGGATTCCATTCGCAAACAGGCGATCGACCAGACTACCGTCCAGACGGTGAATTTCACCAATGTCCATAAGAACAACACCTCCAATAAGAAGTTAAAGGTCTGGAGTATCGAGAATGTCAATGTCAGCTATTCCTACAGCAGGAGCGAGCACCATAGCCCGTTGGCCTCGGAGGATGAGCTCATCGTGCACAAGGCCATCCTGGCGTATAACTATACCCGTACGGCGAAGTTCATCACACCCTTCCGGAAGATGATCAAGTCCAGGTCGCCCTGGCTGGGCCTTGTCAGGGATTTTAACTTCAATCCCATGCCGACCGTGCTGGGCTTCCAGGCCAATGTCAACCGGCAGTTCGGCGCCTATCGTTCGCGAAACATCGGCGGGCCGGATATCCTGCCGGAGAGCTTTAATAAGTTCTTCACCTTCGACAGGCTTTATACCCTGCGATGGGATCTTACCAAGTCATTGGCGTTGGATTTCACGGCGACCAATAGGGCCTGGGTGGATGAGGACACCGGAAGGCTGAGTAAACAGGGACGCCACCAGATGTGGCAGCATTTCTGGAAGGGCGGTCGTACCATATTGTATAACCAGAATACGAACATCACGTATACCCTCCCAACCAGCAAGCTCCCGATGCTGGACTGGACGACCATCAAGGCCGGATACTCGGCTACTTATACCTGGACGGGGGCTTCACTGCTGCCTGCGGCCCATGCCCTTGGGAATACACTGGCGAACACGCAGCAAAGGACTATTCTCGCCGACCTGGA
The DNA here is from genome assembly GCF_014642875.1 of Puia dinghuensis. Lineage (GTDB taxonomy): Bacteria > Bacteroidota > Bacteroidia > Chitinophagales > Chitinophagaceae > Puia > Puia dinghuensis. Next base: position 414,866 of record NZ_BMJC01000006.1, on the reverse strand, counting down.
CTTCACCCGGCTGTATAGCAAATGGAAACTGCTGCGTGGTCTCGACCAGCCGCCTCCGCGGACGATAATGGTGGGCGGGCGGCAGGTGCCTGATACGGCGCGCAGGAATACGGGTACACCACCGCAGACAGCCGCGCTCACCGGCGTACCAAAGGCGTTGGTGAAGCTCCTTACTTCTTTAAAACACATTACGTTTAACTATGCGGATAACAGCGGATCCACCATCTACGGTTTCCTCGACAGCACCAGGGCGCTGGGGATGAACTTCCATTCGATGGAGCCCGGCTGGGCCTATGTCTTCGGCAAGCGGGCCGATACCAACTTTATCAATAAGCTCGGCAAGCGGCATCTCATCTCGACGGACAGCGCGCTTAATAATCAGAACCTCATCAGCTATACGCAAAAAATCTCGGCATCCGCTACGCTGGAGCCCGTGCGCGATCTCCGTATCTCGATCAACATCGATAAGACCTTTGGTCAAAACTATTCCGAACTATATAAGGATACCATCGGCGGGACCGGGTACGCCCGCCTGAATCCATACATCGCGGGCACGTTTAACATCAGCTTCATCTCCTATAAGACGCTTTTTGAACATTACCGGCCCGACCAGATCTCCGAAACTTTCCATCGGTTCGAGAACTATCGCGCCATTATTTCCTCGCGATTGGGGGCCATCAATCCCTACACAGGCGGGTTATTGGGGAGCGACGGCTACGCAGTAGGCTATGGCCGGTATGCACAGGATGTACTGATACCTGCCTTTATCGCGGCCTACACAGGTAAGAGCCCCACTACGGTAGCCCTTATCAATGAGAAAGGCGGTAACGTGACCACGAATCCCTTCTCGGGTTATCTGCCCAAACCTAATTGGCATATCACTTACAATGGCCTGAGCCGGTTGCCCTGGTTTAGCCGCATCTTTACCAGTTTTAACCTCACGAATGCCTATACGGGCAACCTGAGCATGAACAGCTTCAACTCGAACCTCAACTATAGCGATCCGTCCCGGTACGGCCAACCCGGGTTTATCGATACGCTTACGGGGAATTTTGTTCCTTATTTCCAGGTTCCCAACATCACCATCTCCGAGCAATTCTCTCCGCTGCTGGGCGTGGATATGCAATTTGTCAACCTGATGACGGCTGCGGCCAGCTATAGCCGATCACGACAGTTGAGTCTCAGCCTCGTCGATTTTCAGCTGAGTGAGACCCATTCTTCCGAACTGAGTGTTACGCTGGGCTACCGGAAGAAGAATGTGGGGCTCCCCTTTGGCTGGAAGGTTCCGGGTAATGGGAAAACCCCACCCGCCGGCCCGCCGGGAAGTATCAATGCACAGAAAGGGTCAAATGATCTTATCGTGAAGTTAACGGTCAGCGTCCGGGATGACGCTATGTCCAGCAGCTATCTCGATCAGAATGCTTCGCTGCCGACGGGCGGGCAGACGGTGGTGCACATCGGGCCGACGGTGGATTATGTGCTGAATAACCGCATCAACCTGAGTTTTTACTTCGATCAGATGCGAACGACGCCCAAGATATCCACTACTCCGCCGATCGTCACGACCAAGGGGGGGATACATATCCGGATATCGCTTGCTCCCTAGGACTTCTTATAAAAGTAGATCGCATCTGCCTGTGCCGTACAGGTCAGCACCAGGTCGTTGATACAAACATGCGGCGGAAGGCTGGCACAGTAGTGTATCACATCGGCTACATCTTCCGCAGAAAGCGGCGTATAGCCTTCATAGATCTTTTTTGCCTGGCTTTCGTCGCCTTTGAACCGGACGTTGGAGAATTCCGTCTCTGCCGCCCCCGGGTGAATAGCCGTCACCTTTATCCCATGCCGCAACAGGTCGATGCGCATAGATCTCGAGATGGCGTCGACGGCAAACTTACTGCCACAGTACGCATTGCCTTTTTCATATACTTCCTTGCCGGCTACGCTGCCCAGGTTGATGATGTGCGCATTGCCGACGGGTATCATCAGCGGCAATACGGCTTTTGATACATAAAGCAGGCCTTTGACGTTGGTATCGATCATGGTGTCCCAGTCCTCGAGACTGGCTTCTTCGAAGAAGTCCCTGCCCAGCGCCAGCCCGGCATTGTTGATAAGGATATCGACCCTGCGCCAGGCTTCGGGCAAGGTCGCTACGGCTGCGAATACCGCACTCCGGTCTTGCACGTCGAATACCAGCGGCATCACCTGGATGCCTGAGCGGTCTTCCAATTCCTGTTTCAGCGCTTCCAGCCTGTCTTTCCGTCTTCCCGTAATAATGAGATGATCGCCGCCGGCGGCAAATTTCCGGGCGCAGGCCTGGCCAAAGCCCGACGTAGCGCCGGTGATAAAGATGGTCCTGTTCATGTGTATACGAAGTTTAAAAAAGATTCCACGCTGTTGCCGCTGTCCTCCGGTTCTTCCAGCATGCCCATATGCCCTGCATTTTCCAGAATATGAATATGCGCTATCGTGGGCTCATGGCATTGTTTCAGGGAGCTTTCATAGGGTACGGCCTGGTCTTTTTCTCCGATGATGAAGAGGATGGCACCCGCAAATTGTTGTAATACGCGGGTCCGGTCGGGCCGCTGGATCATAGCTTCATAGTAATAGACGAGCGATTCAGCAGAAAACCCCGAATAGCTGCGGATGATATCTTCTATCAGTTGTGGCCGGCTCTCTCTTGTCCCGGGGGCAAAGAGATTGGGGGTCGATTGCCGGACAAAAGGCGCCGCCCCATGTTGCCGGATAAACCCGATGCCTTTGCGCCGAGCCGCCTTCTTTTCTTCACTGTCCGCATAGGCCGTCGAATGAAAGAGCCCAAAGGCCTTCAACCGCTGTGGATATTGCTCTGCAAAGGAAAGCGAGATATAACCTCCCATGCTATGACCGATGAGGATGCATTTGTCGATGCCTTCCGCGTCGATCAGTATTTTTATTGACTCGGCCAGGGCGTCGATGGATGGTTCTCCAGGGAGAAGGGTAGACCGGCCGCTACCCGGGAGATCGGGTATCAGTAGCCGGTAGCCTGTTTTTAACCGAGGGATGATGGGGTCCCATAGTTTTCCGTCTTCGGCGAAGCCGTGCAGCAATAACACCGGCTGCCCGCTTCCTTCTTCACGGTAAAACAGCTTTCTTCCTTCATTGGTGATGGTCTTATCCACGACTGGTTCTTGTTTTGATGATCGTGATGATATTCCAGCCAAAGAACAATAAGGCAAGTGCAAGCGCAATCCTGGAGATGCAATCTCCACACAGGGTGTAAAAGGTCTGGCCTGTTTCCGTCGGGATGGGGCGCCGGATAGAAGCGACTTTAGCCCAGGGGCGGGATTCGATGATCTGCCCGTCCGGCTCGATGATACAGGAGACCCCGGTATTAGCACTGCGAATGACAAAACGCCGGGTTTCTATTGCGCGCAGCCGGGCGTAGCTTTCATGTTGTTTGTAACCCGGGGTATCGCCCCACCAGCCGTCATTGGTAATAACGGCCATAATATTCGCCCCGTTATGTACGTAACGCGACATAAATTCGCCATAGATGCTTTCATAACAGATGGCGGGCGCGATGCCGTAGCGGCCATCGGTGGTATGAAACACTGACCTATCCGCCTGACCCGTATACCCTTCTTCGGTGGCGCCGAATTTCTCGAACAAAGGTACCATGAAATGCAGGAAGGGCGGAAGACTCTCTGCTCCCGGCACCAGCCTCGATTTATGGTAAAAAGCCACCGGTCCCGAGCTGTCCATCAGTGCAGCCGCATTATAGCTTTCGTAAAATTTATCGGTGTCCGGTATCTTCATGGCGGTGGACGAATGTTTATAGTCGAAAATCCTGAAGCTTTCGATACCCGTCAGCAGGTTGATGCGGGGATGCCGGTGGAGGAATGCCCACAGCGGTTTTAGGAAAAAGTTTTTCTTCAGGCTATCTTCTTCGAACCCGCGTTCGTTGTACAACGCCGTTTCCGGCCAGACCACGAGCACCGTATTGCTGTCGATAGTCGAATCGCTGAGGCGAATCAGCCGCTGTAATTGCGCATCGAAGCTGCCGGTGAGGATCTTGTCGTAGGGATCGATATTGGGTTGGATGATGACGACATTGCCGGCTGGCATCTTATCCGGCGGCGCCGGTGTTAGCAGCAGCGACAGGCCCAGTGGCACGACCAGGACACCCAGCGCCACCAGGGCCCGGCGCACCACCAGCTTCCGGTGGTGAAACCAATCCCAGGCCAGCAGGAAAAGCAGGATATTCATCGTCAGCACCCAGAGGCCGCCACCGCTGGTTCCCGTGTATTCATACCATTGCACCCATCCCGGACGGGCGGCAAATACGTTGCCCAGCGTCAGCCAGGGCCAGCTGAGCCCCCAGTTTTGCAGATGAAGATATTCGAAGCTGAGCCAGAAGACGATGAGCGAGAGATAGCCCGCGGTATTCCCCATCCTTCGCCGAACGGCGTGGAAACCAAGCCAGGGCAGGCACATGAGCAGACTGTTGGCCAGAAAAGCTCCTATGGCGCCGGGGCCCGTTGCATTCCATACCCACCAGGTGGCGGCGACATTCCAGGTGAGCATGGCGATATATACCCAGCCGAAGAAATGTTTTCCCTTGACACCTTGCCGCTCGAGCCACAACAGTGGAAGGAAAGCGACAAAGACCAGGAAGGTAAGGGGAGACACCGGCCAGGCAGCAAAAAGCAAAAGACCAGTGAGCACCGACAGTGGGAGGGGATGGATTCGTTTCAAGCGACATCTGTTTATACTGCCGCCGAAGGCGGCAGCGGTTTTACCGGCTGTAATTCGGCGCTTCCCTCGTGATCTCTACATCATGTGCGTGGCTCTCTTTCATGCCGGCGTTGGTGATCTTGATAAATTGGGATTGTTGTTGTAATGTTTTGATGTCCTTGGCGCCACAGTAACCCATACCTGCTCTCAGGCCACCGACATATTGCTGAACGACTTCCGACAGGCTGCCTTTGAAAGCCACCCGGCCTTCGATGCCTTCCGGCACCAGCTTCTTGATATCATCTTCCACGTCCTGGAAATAGCGATCGCTGCTGCCCTGGGTCATCGCGCCGATGGAACCCATGCCCCGGTATTGCTTGAACTTTCTGCCTTCATAGATGATCGTTTCCCCGGGACTTTCTTCCACCCCGGCGAATACGCTACCCATCATCACGACATTGGCGCCGGCCGCCAGGGCCTTTACCATGTCACCGGTGTAGCGGATGCCGCCATCGGCGATGACGGGTATATTCCGGGAATGGAGTGCCGATGCCGCTTCCATAACGGCTGTTATCTGGGGCACCCCGGCGCCGGCGACGATCCTCGTCGTACAGATGGAGCCGGGGCCGATGCCGACCTTTACAGCATCGGCGCCTGCGTCGGCGAGGGCTTTGGCTCCCGATGCCGTGCCGATGTTACCCGCGATGACCTGGAGATTCTTAAAGGATTTTTTCAACGATTTCAAAGCGTTGATGACCCCAATGTGATGTCCGTGGGCGCTGTCCAGGGTTACTACATCTACGCCTATTTGCTGAAGCGCACTGGCCCTATCCAACAAGTCTTTGGTAATGCCTAATGCGGCCCCCACAAGCAAGCGGCCATAGGAATCCTTGACGGCATTGGGGCAGCTGGACAACTGCAGGATGTCGCGGTAGGTGATGAGCCCGATGAGCTTGCCCTGTTTGTTCACCACCGGCAGCTTTTCGATCTTGTATTTTTGCAGGATCTTCTCCGCTTTTTTCAGATCGGTGCCTTCCGGCGCCGTCACTAATCTCTCTTTGGTCGTCATTACTTCACTCACCTTCCGGCGTTTGTTGTCTTCAAAACGCAGGTCGCGGTTGGTGAGGATGCCTACTAATACTTTATTATTGTCGGTGATGGGGATGCCACCTATCTTATTCTCTTTCATCAGCCTGAGCGCATCGCCGATGGTTGCTTCTTCATGGAGGGTGATGGGGTCGATGATCAGCCCGCTCTCGCTTCTTTTTACTTTACGCACCTGCTCCACCTGTTTTTCGATGCTCATGTTCTTGTGCAGGATGCCGATGCCGCCTTCCCGGGCCAGGGCTATTGCAAGATTCGCCTCTGTGACGGTGTCCATCGCGGCGGAAAGCATGGGGATGTTGAGAGTGATCGCCTTGGTAAGCTGGCTCCGGATGTCTACTTCGCGGGGTAATACCTGCGAAAATGCGGGTAATAATAACACATCGTCAAAAGTGAGACCGTCGCCAAAAAATTTTGTGGGGGATGCTGCCTTTCCGGCAGGAGAATTTATTCTTGCCATGTGCAAAGGTAAGGCAAGCACATGGTATGGTCCAAATTTTTGTCGGCCATGTGCTGAAACCCCCGTCAGACGTGCATCAGGGGCTGGTTGAGCCTGTATCTCTTTCCCGGCAGAACGCTGATCAGACCCCGCAATTCCAGGTTCACCAGCAATAAGGCAATAGATGAAGGGGGCAGCTGACTTTGCATAGTAAGCTCATCGATGGAGAGGCTGTCTTTCTCCTGCAACAGGGCCAGCAGGCCGTCTTCCGGTTTTTTCCTGTCGTCGGGTGAAGAAAAGGGCAAAGAAGCTTGTATGCCTACGCCATTCGCCGGCCAGTCCCAACCCATGGTTGACACCAGCTGCTCGCCCGATATCAGCGCATCTGCCAGGCGTTGCTGTAAAAGCCAGTTGCAACCGGCGCTGCGCGGATCCGTCAATCTGCCGGGGACGGTGAAGACCTTACGGCCGTATTTCAGCGCCTCGCCGACCGTCAGGAGGCTGCCTCCTTGTCGGGCGGTCTCTACGACCAGCACGGCATCGCAGAGGGCGGCAACGATGCGGTTGCGATCGGGGAAACGAAAGCCGTCGGGCTTGTCGCTATAGGCAAACGATGTGAGCAGGCCGCCTTCCCGGAGCATCGCCTTCGCCAATGTTTTGTTTTCCGGCGGATACAGGTGTCGAAATCCATGGCCGAGTACACCGATGGTAGGCAGATGATGGTTCAATGCCGCCTTATGTGCCGCTGTGTCGATGCCAAGCGCCAGCCCGCTGACCACGAGGATACCGGATTGCTCCAACTGCCTGATCAATTGCGCTGTCACCTGCCGTCCATAGTCGCTGGGACTGCGGGTGCCGATGACAGCCACTATTTTTTTTGCATTGAGATCGGCATTCCCTTTATAAAAGAGCAGGGGCGGGGAGTCCGGAATATCTCTAAGCCGGTGAGGATAGTCCTGGTCGGTATGGTACAATACCCGGACCCCTTCTTTCTCCAACTGCAGCAATTCGGCTTCCACGGCTGCGAAGCCGCGAAAGCCAAGGATGGCAGATGCCTTTTCCTCATCCACCCCTGATGAAAGCAGGTCTTTTTGTTTGGCGCGGAAAACGGCGGCAGCATCGCCGAAACGGGCGATCAATTTTTTCGTATAGGCGTCGCCGATACCATCTACTCGTGTCAGTGCCACCCGGTGGAAGGTCTCTTCTGCTGACGACAAGGTTTCTGCTTCGGGAAATACGATCTCTTTTTCCAATAGGGTCTCCATCCCACTAAATTACAATTTCCCAAATAATTTAGCAAATGCAAATATCTACCGGCTGATGACATTTAATTCCGTGCGCCGGTTTTTGGCCCGTCCTTCCGGCGTAGCATTGTCCGCGACGGGTTGGCTGTCACCGAACCCTTTGAAGGATAACCTTCCGGCTGCTATGCTTTTAGTCGTGAGATAATTGGTCACGGCCTTGGCCCTGTTCTCCGACAAGACCTTATTGTCCGCCGGTTTACCAACATTATCCGTATGTCCGCTAATCTGGATGTGAAGCGTTGGGTTGTCTTTCAGCAGCTGCACGACTTCGTTCAGCTCGGCCTCGGACTCGGGCTTGAGCTCGTATTTGTTGGTCTCGAAAAAGATATTCTTTAGGATGATGGCCGCGTTGGCTTCCAGCGGTTGCAGCGGGATATCGATGTGGTAAGCGCTGTCACCCTGATCCTTGTCCAGGGCAAAATTCTCGGAGAAGAAGAGATAGCCTTTCCGGTTGACATTGAAAGCATAGTCCTTGCCCCTGGGCAGTGTAATGAGGTAGTTGCCTGTCTCATCCGTCTGTAAGTTACTCACCACTTCCCGGGTAGAAAGATCGGTCAGGAGGACGCTGGAGGGTAAGCCTTTGTTTGTCTTGCGGTCGAAGACCCTTCCCTTTACCCAGGTGGTATGTGCGGGTTGGATGTCTTCTCGCATCTCGAAGGAATAGATATCCAGGCCACCCCGGCTGTCGGCGCGGTCGCTGGCATAATAGGCCGTCTTTCCATCCGCGGTGATGACCAGGCTGCCTTCATTTTCGATGGTATTTATCGGATAGCCCAGGTTTTCCGGTTTGCTCCACCCTCCACCGGGCAGTTTGCGGGTGACGAACAGATCGTCTCCGCCATAGCCGGGATGGCCACTGGAAGTGAAATACAGACTTTGGTTGTCAGCGTGGATAAATGGCGTTCCTTCATCGCCGATGGTGTTGATCGTCGGTCCCAGATTTTCGGGGATGCTCCAGTGACCGTTCAGCAGCCGGTGACTGACATACAGATCGCTTCCGCCATATCCATCGGGCTGACGGCTGGCAAAATAAAGATCGCGTTTGTCAGGGGACAAGGAAGGGGCGGATTCCCAGTTTTCGGTATTGATGCTGTCCCCGAGGTTTTCGGGCGTGCTCCAGCCGTCGGCCGTCAGGTAAGAGATGTAGAGATCGCAGCTACCATGGCCATCGGGGAAGTTGCACCCGGTGAAGATGAGCCACTGCCCATCCTGCGAGATGTTCTGTGCACCTTCATTCTGGTTGGTATTGATCTGGCCGGGAAGACTGATGGATTTGCGCCAGACCCCGGCCACCTTATCCGATTCGTAGAAATCCTCGTTGTAATTATGGACACGGCGGGTGTAGATCAGCTTATTGCCATCGATGGTGATGGTGGGATAATATTCGGAGACCTCGCTGTTGATACTGTCGCCCAGGTTGTGCGGCTCGAATTTGTATTCACCGGCAGGATGGCTTGCTGCATAGTCAAGGGCAAACTGGTAGCATTTTTGCCGGTATTCCCCTGCTTTCCTGCTTTTATCGTTGAGATCGGTGACGGTGAGAAAAATAGTTACGGCATCCAATGCCTTTTTGAAATCCCCCTTTCCGGCCAGGTTGATCGAATAGGGAAGGTTGTAATCCATAAAGAAGACGCTGTCAATGGCCTTCGCCTTTTCATAGTTGTCGATGGCATTCTGGTAATCCTTTAGCTCACCGTACATCCCGGCCATGGAAAGATAGGCCTCTTCGAAATTCTTGTCGATGGCTACAGCCTTTTGCAGGGTGGCGATGCCGCCTTTGAAGTCATCCCCCGAGGCCAGTTCGAGCGCCTTGGAATACAACTGGACAGCTTTTTTATTGACTTTGTCCGGGTTGTACTGGGCCTTTGCCAGGAAGCCGGCCAGCAATGCTGTAAAAAGGAGGATGATGTGGTTTTTCATGCAGGGATTATTATGGAACATGGATGTATTTGTGCAATTGCAGCGAGAATTCCCATTGGGGGTTTTCCTTGATATACTCGATGATCAGGGGGGTGATGGTGGCTGACTTGCTCCATTCCGGCTGCAGGAACAGCCGGCAGCCGGCAGCCGTCCGGGCAGCCCACTCTTCGGCCCAGGAAAAGTCTGTCTTATTATAGATGACAACCTTCAATTCATTGGCCAGGGGGACGATCTCCGGCAGCGGGGCCTTGAATTTCTTTGGTGAAAGGCAGATCCAGTCCCATTCTCCGCTTAACGGCCAGGCGCCGGATGTCTCGATATGCGTGGCGAACCCGGCCCGGTGTAGCTCCCGGGTGAGTTCAGAGCAATCATGCATCAGGGGCTCCCCGCCGGTGATGACAACGATGCGTCCCGGATGCTCTTTTGCGGCGGCCACCAATGCTGAAACCTCCCTCTGGGGGTGTTTGCCGGCATCCCAGCTTTCTTTTACGTCGCACCAGACACAGCCGACATCGCAACCGCCCAGGCGGATGAAGAACGCTGCCTTTCCCTGATGAAATCCTTCACCCTGCAGGGTATAAAAGGATTCCATGACGGGCAGGCTGGTGGCTATGTTATTCATTTCCATTTCTCTCCTCACAGGCCGTGAGTGTATTTTTCATGAGGGCGGCGATGGTCATCGGACCCACTCCGCCCGGAACAGGGGTAATATAACTGCAAAGCGGGGCTACTTCATCGAATTTGACGTCGCCCTTTAGGGCAAATCCGCTCTTCTTGGTGGCGTCGGGCACCCGGGTGATGCCGACATCGATGACAATAGCGCCCTTTTTCACCATGGAAGCCGTGATAAACTCCGGCTTCCCAAGAGCCGCAACGATGATATCGGCCTGACGACAGAGCTCGGCCATATTGCGGGTCTGCGAGTGGCAGATAGTCACCGTGCAGTTGCCCGGGTTCGTGTTGCTGCTGAGCAGGATGCTCATCGGCCGGCCGACGATGTTGCTCCGCCCGACTACCACGGCGTGCATCCCCCGGGTATCTATTTTATAGTGCTCCAGCAGGAGCAGGATACCGTGCGGGGTTGCGGGGATATAGGAAGGGAGTCCTTGCACCAACCGGCCTACATTCTCGGGATGGAAGCCGTCCACATCCTTGGAAGGGTGGATGGCATCGATCACCTTTTCATCTGATATATGCTTGGGCAGGGGCAACTGCACCAGGATGCCGTCTACATCCGGGTCATTGTTCAGCTCTTCGATCACCGAGAGCAGCCGGTTTTCACTGATGGTGTCTTCCAGCTTCACCAGGGTCGACCGGTAACCGATCTCGGCGCAGGCTTTAACTTTTGCGCCTACGTAGGTCTCACTTGCGCCATTATTTCCGATCAATACCGCCGCGAGGTGGGGTATCTTTTTTCCTTCTGCTATCAGTTGTGCAACCTTTAAGGTAAGGGTATCCTTTATCGCCTTTGAAGCAATCTTTCCGTCTAATAATTCCATGCCGCAAAGGTAATATTTGGAAAATTAAACAGAATATATTAAGCTTTTTTAGCAAAAGAAATTACATGTATGTATGTGATTATATGAAAGTTCGATGCGCGCACCTTATAATTGGATATAGATTTTAGCAGATATGTAATTAACATTTTTTTGGCTAATAAGGGAACTTCCCCTAATTTAGACCCAACACAAAACTAACACACATGAGTACTTCTAATTCACTGCCTGCAGTGCTTATAGCACTATTCGCACTTTTCCACATTCATCGAAGGCCTGCGCCTGTTTTAATTCCCGCATAATTTTTTTAACCTGATCTTGAAGCTTTCTACAGCATTCAAGTGACGTATTATCATTTAATACATTTGAATCCTTGAATGTATTTGCGGCTTAATGCTACTTGTATAACCTACTAACGTTCGTATTAAATAAAAATCAGAGTCACATGAGAAAATGTCTAATGCTGATGGCATCGCTGATATTTTTATTTGTATCAGTGCATGCTCAAACTAAAACCACTACAACCGGCAGGGTCACTGACCAACAGGGTCAGCCTGTTCCTTTTGTTACCATCCAGGTAAAAGGGACCAAGGCTGCTACCAGTGCCGATGCTGATGGTTATTTTTCCCTTAAAGTGAAAGACGGCGATGTGCTGGTGATCAGCGGCGCCGGCTTCGAAAGTAAAACGGTGACGGTTAGCGGCGGCACCGTCAATGTCCAGGTGTCGAGAAAAGAGTCCAATATGGCCGAAGTCGTGGTCACGGGCGCCCTGGGTGTTCAGAGACAGGCCAAATCACTGGGTTATTCCACTGCCAAGATCACCGGCGGCGATCTTACCCAGGCCAAGCCGATCAGCGCCGTCAACGGCCTGACGGGCAAAGTCTCGGGCCTTCAGATCAATACCGTCAACAACGGGGTTTTTGCTCCCACCCGTGTTACCTTGCGCGGCAACCGTTCGCTCACGGGTAACAACCAGCCCCTCTACGTTGTGGATGGCGCTATCTTTTATAATGATATAAGCACGCTGAACCCTGACGATATCATCGACATTACGGTGTTGAAGGGCTCCAGCGCTTCCGCCGTGTACGGCTCGGATGCTTCCAACGGGGTCATCGTCGTCACCACCAAGAAAGGCACCCGGGGTAAACCCGTCATTACTGTGGCTTCTACCGTACAACAGGAGCGCGTAGCATACATGCCGGATTACCAAACCCGCTTTGGTTCCAACGGGGGCGAAAAATGGGTGAACGATTTCAACAACCTCAACGACGCGATTCCGTATGAGAACCAGGCCTATGGCCCAGAGTTCCGCCCCGGCGCCATGGTGCCCATCGGCCGTCCCATCTTTGACGGGACGTATCAGTATATTCCCTATTCGGCTATCAAGAATCAGAAACGGGACTTCTTCGACAACGCGATTACTACTCAGAACAGCTTTTCCTACAGCGCCGGCGACGAAAACAGCCGTTTCTTTGTCAGCGCACAGGATGTAAACACCAAAGGCGTAATGCCGGGTGACAAAGGAAGAAGGGATGTCTTCCGTCTCGGTGGATCCCGGACTTCCGGTATTTTCTCCGCCGATTTTAACCTTTCTTACACTAATAAGAAGACCGACCTCACCTCTCAGCCGGCAACAGTATACGATCAGCTTATCCAGACTCCTGCCGACATTCCTATCTCCCGGTACAAGAACTGGGCGACGGATAAGTACTCCACGCTGGATGGGTATTACAACGACTATTACACGAATCCTTATTGGACACTGGCCAACGACCGCAGCGTAACGCAGGACAACAACCTGGAGGGAAATGTCCATCTGGCGTTGAAGCCCACGTCCTGGCTCAACTTCTCCTACCGGCTTTCGGCCAACTATCTGGGCAGGACCAATGATATCAGCAACGCCGGGGAGACCTATTCCGTTTTTGCTTCAAAGCATAGTGACTCGGTGTATTATTCCAATTACGCCGGTAATGGCATCGTTCGCGTAGATGAGTCGCCCAAATACAACGCCAGCCTTGGGAATACACTGCCGACTTATGCGACTGCCACCTTTTCCAACTTCCTCATTACCCAGGACTTCCTGGCCACCTTCAATAAGAACCTGACCCAGGACTTCAACCTGACGGCTACTGCGGGGATCACCTACCTGGACAACCAGATAAAGGGCTCCCTGATCAATGCCGGCACCCTCTTCTTCCCGGTGTACAACGTCAGCAGCCTTACGGGTATTCCCGGTGTAGCCAGCGCACGCGAAGAAGCCCGGAAGCTCGGTTACTTCGGGGAAGCTACCGTGGGATACAAAGGGTTTGCCTTCGTCCACGGGTCTTACCGGACGGACATCGACTCCCGCCTTTCCAAGGACAACCGTTACATCCCTTATTATGATGTGGACGGTTCGCTCGTGATCAGCGACCTGATCCCCTCCATCGGTCGGAGTGACGGGCTCAATTACATCCAGGTGCGCGCGGCACACTCGTTGACGGGTAACGTATCCGCCCTCGCTCAGGGTTCTCCCTATATAGCGGACGGCGCCTACGCCACTGACGCGACCCTGGTGAGCTCTTCGGGTCTGGGCTTCCCCTACAATGGCGTCGGCGGTTACGCGCTCAACGGCACCATCGCCAATCCCAATATCAAGCCGGAGAAAGTAACGGAGAATGAAGTAGGTCTCGAACTGGGCTATAAGAACATCCTCGCGTTGAAGGCCGCTGTTTACGAGCAAAAACTGAAGGATGGCATCGTCTACACGCAGATTCCGACCTCCAGCGGCTTTAATAAGGCCCTCGTCAATGCCGCCAGCACCGACAATAAAGGCCTCGAACTCGAACTGCAGGCCACCGTCATCCATACCAAGGACTGGGGCTGGAAAGTGGGTGTCAACTATACCCATACCCAGAGCAAGGTGTTAGCCATCAACGGTAACCAGCAGAGCCTGACCATATCGCAGTCGGTAAACCCCTTCCTCTTTGCGGGTCAGAACAACGGGTCTAATGCCAATTCCTTTGCCGTCGTGGGCCATGCCTACCCCGTCATCGAAACATATGACTGGGTGAGGGACGGCGCCGGCCGCGTGATCGTTGACGCGGTGTCGGGCACGCCGACAAAGAGCTCAAGCCTCTCCATCCTGGGTAATGCCAATCCTACTGATATCCTTGGTGTCACTACCAACGTCACCTGGAAGCGGTTTAGCCTCTCGGCTACTGCCGACTATCGCGGCGGGCACAAGATATTCAACTGGATCGGCAACGCCATGGACTTCTCTGGTGTAGGCTCGACAACGGCTGCCACCGGCAGACAGCGTTTCGTCTTCCCGAATTCCGTGATCATCGTCAACGGCAAATCGGTGCCCAATACCAATGTCACCGTCTCCGACGCCAACTTCAACTTTTGGCCCAGTGTCTACAACTCGGTCGGCGCCAACTATGTTGTCAGCGCTGCCGCCTGGAAGCTGCGGGAAGTCACCATCAGCTACGATATCCCCAAGACGATCTTTGCCGCAACCAGGATTATCCAAAAGGCACAGCTCATCGTTTCCGGCAGAAACCTGATCATGATCCGTCCCTCTACCAACAAATGGACAGATCCTGAATTCAATGAAGGCACGGGTAACGACGTCGGCCGTACCGGGGAAGCACAGGCTCCGCCAACCCGCATCTTCAGCGCCACGCTTTCCCTTACTTTCTAATCATTCATTAAATGAAGACAAAACGAATTACCATGCTTCAACGAATAAAAACATATATAACGGTCTCGACATCCGTTCTGCTGTTGATGACGGCGGGATGTAAAAAGGGGACATTCGATATCAACAGCCCCAACCCGAATACACCATCAAGTGTCACGCCGCAGTTCCAGCTTTCTTCAGCGCTGGTTGGGAGTGCGACCTCCATGTATTCCGGCGGCTTCTCCGAATTCGCCAACCTCTTCATGGGCTACTGGGCCTTCAGCGGTGACTACGGGGGCTATGGGACGACAGCCACCTATAATCTTACCAACAATCAGTACACCTCCAATTGGGATTTTGTTTATTCCAACTGCCTGGTCAACTACCAGTCTATCATCAACAATTCCCGGACGGCCAATGAAGCCAACTATTTCGGCATCGCACAGATTATGGAAGCCTTCCATTATCAACGTCTGGTGGACATGTACAACAATGTTCCCTTTACAGACGCGCTGAAAGGCGGGACACTCAATTACCCGAAATACGATAATGGCAGCGCCATCTATCCCGCCCTCCTCAAAAAGATCGACTCCGGCATCGCCGCCATCAACGGCGCGAGCTCCGCTGCCGACAACCCGGGCAAATACGATGTGATGTTCGGCGGAACTATGTCCAATTGGGTCCTGTTCGCTAATACGCTGAAATTGAAGATACTGCTCAACCTTACCCAGTACAGCGGCGGAGCTTCCCTCATCCAGAGCGAACTCAACGGGCTCACCGTCAGCAGCTTCCTCGGCGCCGGCCAGGACGCTGCCGTCAACCCGGGCTATGCGAACACTACCCAGTCCCAGCAGAACCCCTTCTATGGATTTGTCGGCTTCACAACCAACGGTTCCAACTACGGCAATCACGACTTCTATCGCGCCAATGCTTATGCGGTGAACTTCTATAACAATCACAATGACCCGAGGGCCGGCCGGTTCTATGCACCCAACGCTTCCGGTGTCATCCACGGCCGCGTTTTCGGCAGCCAGGACGGTAGTGAGCACAACACAGTGATCTCCTCCATCGGCCCCGGCGTACTGGCGTCCGCCAGTGAGAATGCCTACCTCATTCCGGCCTTCGAAAGCCTTTTCCTCCAGGCGGAGGCCATCCAAAGAGGATATCTCAGCATCGGAAGTTATGGCACTATGGATGCTCTCTATCAGAAAGCAGTAAGCGAATCCTTCCGGGTGTTGGGTATCGCATCTCCTGCTGCCGCGGCAGCCACCTACGATCAACAGTCAGATCCTAAGACCAATCTCTCCCTGGCTTCCGATCCGCTCACTTTCCTGATCACCCAGGAATGGGCCGCGCTGAATATGTACGATGCCGTCACCGCCTGGAACAACTGGAAAAGACTGAGGATCCCGGCCGATCTGCCCGTCTCCATCTATCCGGGGACAACAGCTGCCCATATCCCGGTTCGCCTGCTCTATCCGTCGAGCGAGTCTACCACCAACTCCGCCAACGTCACTGCCCAGGGAACCGTCGATATCATCAATGGAAAGATCTTCTGGATGCCTTAATCACTTTAATCTTACAAATCATGAAACGAATCTCAATAGTTCTTCCTCTTTTCACCGCAGTCCTTTTCTCGGCCTGTCTCAAGGATAAGCCGAATGTGGACCTCGCCAGTACCCAGGGAACTTACATCGCGGAGATCTCCACGGCAAGCACCAGCGGTACGACGGACGCTCCTGCCAGTGGCCTTGCTTACTTCAGCGCAGCAACCCTGTCCTTCAACGGGGCTAACGACCCGGATTCCGTATTCTTTACGGTCAACATCGCCTCGGATTACGCCCCGACCAAGAATATGTCTGTTACTCTCGGTGTCGATCAGACCGCGCTGACCAATTACAACGCTTCCGGTCCCCCCACTGTGTTCGAAATGTTCCCCGATTCCACCTTTAGCTTTCCCACAAAAACCGGTACGATAAAAGCGGGAAGCCGGCTTGACACCTTCTGGGTCGTCTTCCATCCCAACAAGATCGATCCGACCCACAGCTATATGCTGCCTATCTCGATCACTTCCGCTCCCGGCACGACCATCAGCGGCAACATGGGAACGATTTATTTCCATGCCATAGGTAACCCCCTGGCCGGCAACTACAACCAGGAATGGATCCGGTACAATAACACTGCCGGAACCGGGACCCCGGCATTTGATCAACAGATCGGGCCAACCCCCTTCATTCCGAACACACCAACAGAGATCTCGGTGACAAGCGGTTCCGCAGGCATGACCTATATTGTCGACTTTACCAACAACAACGGTGTGCTTAGCAACTTCAGCGTGTCCTTCCCGAGTTCGGGCACAGGGTCCGCTTCGGCCGGTGGTATTACGATCACCGGTGGGCCGACCATCATCCTGGCCGACCCAGTGAATAAGAAGTTTACGTTCAATTTCACTTACAATAATTCTGCAGGTGCAGGCAGGAATATTACGGATAAGTTCTATTGACAAAACAATATGTAAAGTGAGGCCGGCTCCGTTAGGAGCCGGCCTCTTTTTTTGAGAAAATTTGTATCTTCAAAAGAAAATCATGAGAAAACCTATCCCCCTCCTACTACTGTCAACGGCCTTATCCTGCGCAGCCGCCGCCCAATCTTCCTCCAATGCCGTTACTATCGACAACGCCATCTCCGACCTGTCCGCTCAACAGATTGGCAACGGCAATGCCAGAGCGGTGGGTAGTTTTGTCAACTTCCACGCGCCCAAGGAAAATACAAAAGGCCGCCGCATGCTCCTGACAGACTGGGCCAAAGGCTATGTTGTCACCAGCCAGGACTCGGTACTGCAAAACGACAGGCTGGTCTTCAACTATGACAAGATGAGCCACGATCTTTACTATTCCTTCGACCGGCAGACCGTTATCGAAGCGGAGAGATCACACGTCAAAGGCTTTCATCTCGTCACTCCGATGGAAGAGATGGACTATGGCAGGTTCGACCTCATCAAGCCGGAAGTTTTTTTCCGCATACTCACTCACTTTGACGCTGCCCACTACGGGTTGTACTCCCTCACCACCACCGAGTTCAAAAAAAGCGACTATCACACCGATGGCCTGGTCGAATCCGGCAACAACTATGATGAATATGTCGATAAAATACAATATTACATCGTGTCACCCGGCGGAAAGGCCTACCAGCCTGTCGAATTAAAGAAAAAGAACATCCGGTCCGCGCTCCCCTCAGCGAAAACAAAAGTGGAAGAATATCTTTCGCAACACAAGGATGACGATGTTAATGAGATATTCTTAAAAAATTTAATAGACTATATAAATAAGGGGTAACAATTAGGGTTAACCTCACGTGCCGGGAATGCGCTAGTTTCGTCGTGCGCGCATTCCCGGCAGTTTTTTTATGACTCTAGAAGTTTTTTTTCTGTCTTGCAGCATTCAATATTATTTTTTTGTCAAACTATTTGCCTAATATTGGCAAAATTTAACTTTTAGATAAGTTAAGTTTTTCACGAGTCAATAGTAAGTCACACACGAAAGCTGTTAACATGAGGAAACTTTCTGCACACAATGCAGTAGAGGGGTCACACGCTGTATCCACTCCTGCAAATCCCGGGGCCTTATTCGACATCTTTACTCCCCACCTGGTCACTTTTCATCAGCCGATCGGTCGCCATTCGCGCTTTTCCCTGGCCCGTGGCATTTCTCCCGGTTCCCATTCTTCATTACCAACTCTTGTTTGATCGACTATCTGACGCATTCATTCACCGATATGCGCTCATGCTTTCATTCATTTATTCGGACAAACCGGCTGTGAAGCCGACCAAACAAAAAAACAGAATATGAGAAAATTTTGTTCACTGCTGTCAATGCTGGCACTCTGTTCCACGCTGACCTATGCTCAACAAAGGACTGTTACCGGGAGGATAACAGACCCCCAAGGCCAACCAATCCCATTTGCAACCGTGCGCATAGAGAACGCCAAAGGCGGCGTAAGCGCCGATGCGGATGGTAATTTCCAGATCAAGGCTGGCCAAAACGCAACCCTCGTCATTACAGGCACGGGTATCGAATTGAAGAAGGTTCCCATCGGCGATCAATCCACGCTGGTTATCCAGGTTGACCGCGCCAAAACCAACCTCGATGAGGTGGTCGTCACCGCACTAGGCATCCGCAGAAGCAGGAACTCCCTGCCCTATGCGACCCAGCAGGTGACTGCCGAAGAACTCAACCGGGTTCCTTCGACGAATTTTACAAATAACCTTTCGGGCAAGGTGGCGGGCTTGACCGTCACCTCGGAAAGCGCGCTCGGCGGTTCTACCAACGTGATATTGCGTGGTTTGAAATCGCTGACCCAGACCAACCAGGCCCTCTTCGTGGTGGACGGTGTTCCCTTCGACAACACGAACCAGAGCCGCAACGGCTACGACCTGGGCAACGTCATCTCCGATGTCAATCCCGACAATATCGAGTCGGTGAGCGTGTTGAAAGGCCCCGCCGCAGCCGCCCTTTATGGTAACCGCGGCTCCAACGGCGTCATCCTCATCACGACAAAGAAAGGCCGCAGGAACCGGGGTCTTGGCATCACCGTCAATGGAGGTGTTCAAGTGGCTTCTCCCGATAAGAGCACCCTTCCCACCTATCAGACTACTTACGGCGAAGGCTATGGCAGCGCGGGTAACGACCCGGGCAATCCCAACCTGCCCGGCTTCTTCTATTATCAACCCACCTTCAACAGCAACGGACAAAACGTAAAGATCGTCCAGACCGACGTCGACGCCGGTACGGGCCCTGCGTATGATCCCTCGCTGATGGTCTATCAGTGGGATGCTTTTTCGCCCGGTAACGCTAATTACGGCAAAGCAACCCCGTGGAAACCCGCTGCTCATCACAACGCGACCGATTTCTTCGCGACGCCCGTGACGACCAACGCGAGCGTTTATGTAGACGGGGGAAGCGATAAGGGCACCTTCAAGATCGGGTATACCAATACGACGGACAAAGGCCTCTTCCCCAATAGCAACCTGCTGCGGAACAACCTGGACTTCAGCGCTACGCACAATGTGACGGACGACCTCACCGTGGGCGGCGCCATCAATTACAGCGCCGAGAACGCCGTGAACCGCAACCTCTACCAGTATACCGGCACCACCAATATCATGACGGACTTCCGTCAATGGTTTCCCACCAACGTCGATATCAATGATTTGAAATCGGATTTCTTCCGGACGAACAGCAATGCGACATGGAACTGGCTGGGCGGCTATTCCAGCAATACGTTGGGGCATATCGCAAAACCTGCCTATCACAACAACCCCTATTGGCAGCTCTATCGCAACTACGAAAGCGATAACCGCAACCGTTATTTCGGCTATGCGTATGCCAACTATAAGTTCCTCGGTCACTTCAATTTGCTGGGTAGGGTCGCCACGGATAACTACGACCAGCTGATCGAGTTGCGCACGGATGTAGGCAGCGTGGAAACGCCAAGCTATGCCCGTACCAACGTACATTTCAACGAAACCAACTACGACCTCCTGCTGAATTATGACCAGACCTTCGGGGACTTCAATGTGAAAGGACTCCTTGGCGGCAACGTCCGGCAGACAGTGAACTCTTCGATACTCGCACAGACCAATGGCGGCCTGGTAGTTCCCAGCTTCTGGTCTGTTTCCAATTCGCTGAAGGCAATCTCTGCCCCCACCGAGAACTATTCCGAACTGGAAGTGGATGGCCTCTTTGCCGGCGCCACCCTCACGTATAAACAAATGCTGACCATCGATGGTACGTTGCGCAGGGACAAGGCTTCGACACTCCCCAGCGGCAACAACACCTATTACTATCCGTCGGTATCGGGCAACTTCGTTTTTTCCAAGCTGCTGCCAACTCTGAACTGGCTCTCCTATGGGAAATTGCGGGCCAACTACGCACAGGTGGGTGCTTCCGCTCCTGTCTACTATACGCAGAATAGCTATACCGCAGGAACGCCCTACAATGGCCGGACGGTCTTCTCGACTTCCCTCAACAACTTTAATATCAACCTTGTACCCGAATTGAACAAGAGCTATGAGTTCGGGGTGGAAGCGTCCTTCCTCAACAACCGGCTCGGCATGGACGTCACGTATTACCATTCCCAGCTCGTCAACCAGATCATGCCGGTGAACGTTTCCAGGTCCAGCGGCTTCCAGGTGTTCTACGAGAATGGCGGTATTGTCCAGAACAAAGGTGTCGAAGTGGTGCTCAACGCTACCCCGGTGCAGACCAGGAATTTTTCCTGGAACATCGCGGTCAACTGGGCTAAGAACAACAGCCTCGTCGTTTCGCTCTATGGCGGACAATATGCGTATACTGTGCAAAGTTATCAAAACGCCTTGCAGCTCGTGGCCGAGACGGGCAAGTCCTATGGCATCCTCCGCGGTACGGACTATGTGTATGTCAACGGTCAGCGGGAAGTGGATGCTACCGGGCATTACGTCATCGCTGCCAATCCGCATTCGGATATCGGCAACATCAACCCGGACTGGATAGGTGGTGTCACCAATACGGTGAAGTATAAGAACTTCGCGCTCAGCTTCCTCATCGATGTCCGCCAGGGCGGCCAGCTCTATTCCCTCGATATGGACTACGGTTCCAGCTCGGGTCTCTATCCCCAGAATGCCGGCGGCCTCAACGACCTGGGTCATCTTGCCAGGGCTCCCCTCAGTCAAGGTGGCGGCATTATCCTTCAGGGCGTGACGAAGGACGGCAAACCGAATACGGTGCGCATCGATGAATCCGACATCAATGCAGGGCTTTATTCTTTCAGCTCGTCCTACGGCGAAGCCGACAAATCATACGTCTATGACGCCAGCTACATCAAGCTCAGGGAAGTAGCGCTCACCTACTCCCTGCCCGCCAAGATATTCTCGAAGGCCGGTATCAAGGGCATCGATGTAGCATTGACCGGCCGCAACCTCTGGATCATCCATAAGAACGAGCCTTATGCCGACCCCGAACAGGGCCAGGCTGGTGGCAATGGCTCCATTGGATTCCAGAATGGTGCTTATCCTTCGCTTCGGACATTAGGCTGCAACCTCAAAGTGAAATTCTAAAAATGCGATCAATGAAAAAGTTTTTTTATATCCCTATAGCTATTTGCATTCTTGGTTCCGGGTGTACCAAGAACCTGACGGACTACAATACCAACCCGAAAGCGCCCGTCACTGCTCCTTCTGCCGCCGTCTTCCTTTCAGCAGAAAAGAGCCTGGTGGACGCGGTCACTTCTACGAGTGTTTCATCCGCGCCCTTCAGGATATTGGCCCAAAGCTGGACCGAGAACACCTATACTTATGAGGCGAGATACAATTTCTCTGCCTACCAGGCGCCGGATGGCTGGTGGAATGCCCTTTACGATAACGTGCTGGACAACCTGTATGCCGCCAAGAACCTTTATCCGACTGATGTCGCCGATCCCGTGGCCCTGAAAAACGATCGTATCATCACCGATCTGCTCGAGATCTACACCTACAACCTGCTGGTGAACACCTACGGTAACATCCCTTATTCGCAGGCAGAGAACCGGCTCATCCCCTTCCCGAAATACGATGACGCGAAGACGGTGTTCAACGATCTGCTCACCAGGGTCGATACCTGCATAGCCGGGTTGAACACCGGCGGCAGCGCGATGGGCGGTTCGGATCAGATCTACGGCGGGAATGTGGCGAAATGGCTGAAATTTGCAGCCTCGCTCAAATTGAAGCTGTCCATGTACCTTGCCGATGTCGACGCAGCTACCTTTAGCAAAAAAGTAGGCGAAGCGATACAGACGGGTCTGTTCGCCAGCAATTCCGACAATGCCGTGATGACCTATGACCCGAGCACTGTGGGTAATTCCAATCCCATCTGGCAGGCCATGGTCAACAGCGGAAGACATGATTTCTGTCCCGCTGCATACATGGTCAACACGCTGTCGGGTCTGAATGATCCCAGGCTTTCCTTGTACTACAACACGGACCCCAACGGCAAGTACACAGGCGGCATCGCGGGCAACGGTAATTCCTATTCCACCCTTTCCACCTTCTCAAACACCTGGCTCGCTGCCAACTATCCCGGCGATCTGCTTGACTATTCGGAAGTAGCTTTCGACCTGGCAGAGGCGGCCGCAAGAGGGGTTGCTGCTGCCGGCACCGCGGCCACCAACTACAACAATGCCATCACGGCGTCCGTTGTATTCTGGGGTGGCACGACCGCCAGTGCAACGACCTATCTTGCGCAGCCCACTGTGGCCTGGAGTGCATCGGCGAATTACAAACAGCAGATAGGGTACCAGGAATGGATCGCCTTCGCCAACCGCAACTGGGATTCCTGGACGCTGATCAGGAGGCTGAAATATCCCAACCTGGATGTAGTAAGCCCGCCCACCGGGGCCACGGGGAACCTGCCGCTGAGGTTTACCTATCCCAACCTGGAAGTAAGCTCCAACCCGACCAACTGGGCTGCGGCAGTAAAAGCCGTTACCGGCGGGTCTACCGATATTGTTTCTGCCAAGCTGTTCTGGGAATAGACCACAGGACAGGCAGTATTTTATACAAAAGGACGCTCATCGGGCGTCCTTTTGTATTTTTACCAAAATATACCGCAATGGCAGACCAGCAACCAGGAAATAACCAGCTCAATATAGAGATCAGTGAAGAAGTGGCCGAAGGCCAGTATGCCAACCTGGTGATCATTACCCATTCCCACGCCGAATTTGTGATCGACTTTGTCAACGTTATGCCGGGGACGCCCAAAAGCAAGGTTAAGTCCCGGCTTATTCTTACCCCGCAACATGCCAAACGCTTCATGAAAGCGCTGACAGAAAATATCGCCCGTTTCGAAGCCGGCAACGGAAAGATCCAGGACCTGGAAGATGTACCATTACCCATGAGTTTTGGCGGGCCTACTGCGCAGGCCTGATTCCACACGCGCCATCAGCATCGCCAGCCAAACTTGCTGCGGTGTCAGCCCCCTGCCATCTGCCTTGCCCGTCATGCCCGACCGCTAGGCCGCCAGCAATCCTTCATCGGCAAAGCTGAAATAGCCTTTGTTACCGATGATGATATGATCTAGTAGCTTGATGTCCAGGAATTTAGACCCATGGAGAAGCTTTTGGGTCAATGCCTCGTCCGTCTTGCTGGGCTGGACATTGCCGGAAGGATGGTTATGACAAACGATGATGCTTACTGCTCCTGTTTCGAGGGCCTTGCGAAAAATGGTCCTCGGGTCAACCGTAGTACTGGTGATGCCGCCATTGCTGACGATGGCAAACTCCTTGACCCTGCCGGATTGCGCCAGATAAAGGACCCCGAATACTTCGACCGTATAATTCTCCATCAAGGGTCGCAGGTATTCCTTCGCTTCTGCGCTGCCTTTTATTATGGGACAATGAATCGCTTTGCTGGCATGCCATCTTCGCCCCAGTTCTAATGCGGCTATAAGGGTAACAGCCTTTGCCTTGCCAATCCCTTTTATCTTCATCAGATCGTTGACGGAATATCTTCCCAATTCCAGTATGCTGTCCTGGCAGCTGTTTAATATTGATCTGGCTAATTCGATGGCGTTCTTGCTGGCATCGCCGGTTCGGATGAAAATAGCCAACAGCTCGGAATCACTCAGGGCGCCTGCTCCTTTGGCCATCAATTTTTCCCTCGGTCTGTCGTCTGGCGCCCAATTCTTTATCGCTCTTTTCTTCCCTTCCATAAATCCTCCTATTCTCTTGCAAATATCGAAATTTAAGATTATTTTGTGATTCTATCGACAGGAATGAAATAAGGATTTCATTCTGTCGTTTGTAATCCAGTACCAGACAGTTGACAGCAACTGTAACCTTTTGAAAACTAATCTAAAATCCAATGAATCGAACTACTTTTAACGCAATCGGCGGCTGGCAGCCCTTCTTTTTCTGTATAGGCATGTACGTTGTCGCCCTCTTCTTCTCCATTTTTGTTTGTTCTTCCATTTTCTACGCCTTTAATGCCAAGTCTCAGGCAAAAGCAGCCGAGAAGGTTGTGATAGCCACTTCTGCGAAGCATGAGTTGGCGTCGGTTAACCACTAACGAGGTTAAACAGCATACAACATATTGAGGCCGCTCCGGTAAATAACCGGAGAGGCCTTTTTTTGCTTTCTGCCATAAGAGGATGGCCTTATTTTTTGGTCTCCAGTATTGCTGGCTTACAGTATCTTCGCCCATATTTTACCACATCTATGCAGCATTTAGCGAAGATTTTTTCCGGCACGGGTTCCCAGTACCTGGCCGAGAAGATTGCCCAGCAATTCGGCCATCCAACGGGAAAGATCACTATTACGCGTTTCAGCGACGGCGAGATTCAGCCCATTTTCAATGAGAGCATCCGGGGCGATATGGTTTTCCTGGTGCAAAGCACCTGCGCCCCGGCGGAAAACCTGCTCGAACTGCTGTTGATGATCGACGCCGCCCGCCGGGCCTCCGCCTATAAAGTCGTTGCCGTCCTTCCCTATTATGGCTATGCTCGTCAGGACCGGAAGGACAAACCCCGCGTGGCCATTGGTAGCAAGCTGATTGCCAATATGTTAGTGTCGGCTGGCGCCGACCGGGTCATCACCATGGACCTCCATGCGCCCCAAATCCAGGGGTATTTTGATATCCCTGTCGACCACCTGGACAGCAGCGCTATTTTTATTCCCTATATTGAGGCACTTCCGATACAAAATCTTACCTTTGCGGCCCCTGACGTGGGTAGCGCCAATCGTATCCGGGAGATCGCCAGCTACTTCAACGCCGAGATGGTCATCTGCGACAAGCACCGGAAGCGGGCTAATGAGATAGCCAGCATGGTGGTCATCGGGGATGTAACGGACAAGGATATCGTTTTGATCGATGATATCTGTGATACGGGTGGCACGCTGGCAAAGGCCGCCGGGTTGTTGAAGGAAAAGGGAGCGCGTACGGTAAGGGCCTTATGTACGCACCCGGTGCTCAGCGGCAAGGCTTATGAGAACATCGAGAACAGTGTGCTGGAGGAATTGGTGGTTTGTGACACCATACCGTTGAAGCGACCCAGCCCGAAGATAAAGGTGCTCAGTGTAGCGGAGTTGTTTGCAGTAGCCATCCGCAATGCGCATGAGAACCGAAGCATAACGGGCTTGTTCATTCACTCGCAGCTGAAGGACAAAAGGTAATTAATAAATACACATAAAAATGAAGACAATTACAATCGAAGGACAACTCAGGACCGAAATTGGCAAACAAGCCACCCGCCAACTTCGCTCTGAGGAGAAAGTGCCCGGTGTAATTTACGGGGGTGCAAAAGAGGTGAATTTTTCAGCTCCTTTGACGTCGTTTAAAACACTGGTGTATACACCTGATTTCCAGTTAGCCGAGATCAAAGTGGATGGTAAATCCTATACCTGCATCCTGAAGGATCTGCAGTTTGACAAGGTGAGCGATGTGTTGATCCATGCCGACTTCCTCGAACTGGTAGAAGACAAGAAGGTCATTGCGACCATTCCCATCAAATTCACTGGTGCTGCGAAAGGGGTAAAGGACGGTGGTAAGCTCATCACCAAGATGAAGGCGCTGAAGATTAAAACCTTTCCGAAATACCTGAAGGAAAATATCGAAGTCGATCTTACCGAACTGGAATTGAATGGTAACGTACGTGTCGAAGATGTGAAGGCGGATAACTATGAGATACTCAACTCTCCCCGGATTCCCATCGCATCGATAGTACTGACCCGTCAGTTGAAGCAGGAAGAAGCCGCTACAGCAGCTCCTGCAGCTGGGGCTAAACCGGCAGCAGCACCGGCCGCCGCTGCTCCCGCAGCAGCAGCCAAACCCGCGGCAGCCAAAAAATAATTTATTTTATTAGTAGGAACCCGGTTAAACTTTAACCGGGTTTTTGTTATTTTTAATGCCCCTTCGGCCGTCCGAAGGGCCGAAAAGAATGGGAAAGTTCCTTATCGCCGGCCTTGGTAATATTGGATCCGATTATGCCGGCACCCGCCATAACATTGGATTCGACGTGGCGGACGCCCTGGCAGGCAGCCTCAACGGGCGCTTTAGCATAGAGCGCTTAGCCGAGAAAGTGGAATTGAAATGGCATGGGCATGTCCTGGTATGTATTAAGCCGACTACCTATATGAATGAAAGCGGCCGGGCCGTGAAATACTGGATGGACAGGGAGAAGATACCGCTTGCTCAAATCCTTGTCATCGTGGATGAACTGGCCCTTCCTCTAAGCAAAATGAGGCTAAGACCCGGTGGAAGCGATGCCGGACATAACGGCCTTCGAAGCATACAGGAGTCGCTCGGAACCGATGCTTATCCCAGGCTGAGATTTGGAATCGGGAATGATTTCCCGCGGGGCAGGCAGATCGATTTTGTACTTGGCAAATGGTCGGAAAGCGAATTAGCCGTCGTCAGGATGAAGGTGGAGAAATGTGTCGAAGTCGTTGAAAGCTTCGCTGCTATTGGGATTGAGCGTACCATGAACCAGTACAATAAAATGGAGTTTGAACTATGATTTGTAAAGGGGAATCTTTATTTTCGCATAAATATTGCATTCATCCTTAATAAGTAAGTATTTTGATATTCAATATACCTATGTAAGTACCCAGGGTCTCTTCAGGCCAAATGAAAACTGGATTAAGAATTTTCTATTTAAAAACCCTGATTGAATATGAAAATATTCTGTGTTGGCCGTAACTATGTGGCTCATGCCAAGGAATTGAATAATGAGATTCCGGAAGAGCCTATCATTTTTATGAAGCCTAAGAGTGCTTTACTACAAGCCCATACACCGTTTTATTATCCGGAATTCACGAACGAACTGCATTACGAGTGCGAACTCGTTCTTCGCATATCCAAGAACGGGAAATACATCCAGGAAAGATTTGCTTCCAAATATTACGATGCCGTCACGGTAGGCGTCGATTTCACTGCGCGCGATATTCAGACGGAATTGAAAGAAAAAGGTTTGCCCTGGGAAAAAGCCAAGGCCTGGGATAATTCTGCCGCCATCGGCAAATGGATACCGCTGCAAAATATCAAGAATAAGAAGGATATCAATTTTTGCATGTACAAGAACAAGGAATTGGTGCAGCAGGGCAATTCCAATTTGATGATCAACAGCTTTGACAAGATTGTTTCTTATATCTCCAATTACTTCTCCGTGAACATCGGCGACCTCGTTTTCACCGGCACTCCTGCGGGTGTGGGTGAATGTGTAGTAGGGGATGAGTTGGAAGGCTTTATCGAAGACGATAGCTTATTCACCGTTGAAATAAAATAGATTCGATTGATCACTATCGATATCTTGCTCAAAGCCTGGCGGTTGATGTGCACCGCCGCGGAAATGGCCACCACCTACGAGAACAACCGCCCACTCTGCAAATACGTCCACTCTACTTCCCGCGGTCATGAAGCCATCCAATTGGCTACCGCCTTCCACCTGCAACCCTGTGACTGGATAAGCCCTTACTACCGCGATGAAAGCATCCTGCTGGGACTTGGCTTCGAACCCTATCAATTGATGTTGCAGCTGCTTGCTAAAGGCGATGATCCTTTCACCGGTGGCCGGGAATACTATGCCCATCCTAATTATACCGGTGACGACCGTCCCCGGATGCTCCATCAGAGCAGCGCTACAGGAATGCAGGCGATACCCGCCACGGGGCTCGCACAGGGCCTTCGCTACCTGGAAACCATCCACTCCCCCCTTCTGCGGAAGGGCCCACGGGGAGAGTCTCCCATTGTCGTTTGCTCGCTCGGGGATGCCAGTGTCACCGAAGGAGAGGTGAGCGAAGCCTTTCAATTTGCCGTTCTTAAACAATTACCCATCCTCTATCTTGTCCAGGATAATGACTGGGGCATCAGTGTCCGTTCGAATGAATCGCGGGCGATGGATGCCTACGATTATGCCGCCGGCTTCACCGGCATGGAAAGGCTGCGCATCGACGGAAGTGACTTCCTCGGCGCGCATGAAGCCATCGGAGAAGTGATCCGCAGTCTGCGGGATGGCCATGGTCCGTGGCTGGTACAGGCAAAGGTTCCCTTGCTGGGACATCATACCAGCGGGGTCCGCAGAGAATTTTATCGCGATCAGGCTGACATGGCTGCCCATACTTCCCGCGACCCGCTGCCAAAATTGAGATCGCAGCTTCTGGCGCTGGGTGTGGAAGAAGCCTGTTTAAATGAGATCGAGCGGGAGGCCAGGGCATCGGTCGCCCGGCAATTCCAGCAAGCCGTGGGGGCGAAAGAGCCCGACCCGTCAACCGTCGCCGACCATGTATTTGCCCCGACACCCGTGACACAGGAGACAGGAGAGCGCACACCCGAAGATGGGGAAAAGGTGATCATGGTCGATGCGGCATTGTTTGCCATCCGGGAAATAATGGAAGCGCATCCGGAAGCCCTGCTTTATGGCCAGGACGTCGGCCGGCGGCTCGGTGGCGTGTTCAGGGAAGCTGCAACCCTGGCCGAACAGTTTGGCGACCACCGGGTATTCAATACGGCTATCCAGGAAGCATATATCATTGGTTCCACCGTGGGTATGAGCGCTGTCGGCGCCTTGCCCATCGTCGAAATACAATTCGCAGATTACATCTATCCGGGGTTTAACCAATTGGTGACCGAGATGGCCAAATCCTGTTATCTCAGCCAGGGTAAATTTCCCGTTCGGACATTAATTCGTATCCCTATCGGCGCATACGGCGGCGGCGGGCCCTATCACAGTGGCAGTATCGAAACCACCCTCCTTTCTATTAAAGGGATTAAAATAGCTTATCCATCCAACGCCGCAGACATGAAAGGGCTCATGAAGTCCGCTTTCCTCGACCCCAACCCCGTCGTGATGCTCGAACACAAAGGACTCTACTGGAGCAAGGTACCTGGGACAGAAGAAGCAAAGACGATAGAGCCCTCGGCAGATTATGTTCTGCCCTTTGGCAAGGGGCTTTGTATTCTGGCTGCCGATGCGCAGCATACCGCTGCCGGAGATACCTGCTGTATTATTACCTATGGCATGGGCGTATACTGGGCAAAAGCCGCCGCCGCCCGTTTCCCTGGGCAGGTGGAGATCGTCGATCTGCGCACCCTTTATCCGCTCGATGAAGAATTGGTTTTTGAGACGGTAGGCCGGCATGGGAAATGTCTTGTCCTGACGGAAGAGCAACAAAACAATTCTTTCGCCGAAGCGTTGGCCTGGCGCATCACCCGTAACTGTTTCACCCTGCTGGATGCACCGGTGGAAGTTGCCGGCGCCCTCGACCTGCCCGCCGTACCGATGAACACCGGACTGGAAAACGCCATGTTGCCCACTCCGGACAAAGTCGCCCGGCTTCTCGACCTGCTCTTACATTCCTAATATTTTGTCAGCTCTGGCTGAACCTCATCGATGTACGCAAGGATACCGCCCTTCAGGTTGTAGAGATTAGTGTAGCCGAATTTCTCCTCTAATTCCCGGATAGCCTTGGCACTTCTCCCGCCCATCTTACAGTGCACCACCACCTTCTCATCACGGCGAATGCGATCGCTGTTGGCAGCCACCGTCGCCAGGGGGATCAGCTCGGCGCCAATATTGACGATGTCATACTCATGGGGCTCGCGTACATCTATCAGTTGAAAAGGCTCACCCTTCACCTGCCAGTCGTAGAGTTCTTTTGCCGTGATCTCTTTCAACGGCTTTTCCTCGACTGCCCGCATTCCGCAGAATTGCTCGTAGTCGATCAGCGCGGTGATGGTCGGATTCTTGCCACTGATGGGATTGTCTTCGCGGGGTTTTATCCGGAAGGTTCTGCTCTCGAAATTCAGCGCATCGAAGATATAGAAGCGGCCGGACAGCGTTTCCCCGACACCGGTGATCACCTTGATCACTTCGAGGGCTTGCAGGCTGCCAATGATGCCCGGTAGTACGCCGAGGACGCCGCCTTCCGCGCAGCTGGGTACAAGACCCGGCGGGGGAGGGGAGGGGTAGAGGTCGCGATAATTCGGTCCTAATTGCCCCTGCTTGTCGCGGTAGTTGAACACCGAGACTTGTCCTTCGAACTGGAAGATGGAAGCATACACATTGGGCTTTCCCAACAGCACCGATGCGTCATTTACGAGGTAGCGGGTGGGGAAATTGTCCGTTCCATCCGCGATGACATCATAGTCCCGAAGGATATCCAGGGCATTCGATGAATTCAGGTGCGTGTTGTAAATGTTCAGCTTTATATAGGGGTTTAAGGCCTCGAGCCGGCGTTTGGCGGCTTCTACCTTTGGCTTGCCAATCTCATCGACGCCAAACAGCACCTGCCGCTGCAGGTTGCTGTCATCGACGACATCAAAATCGACGATGCCGATGGTGCCGACGCCTGCCGCAGCCAGGTAGAGCAGCCCGGGGCTCCCAAGGCCGCCCGAGCCGATGACGAGCACTTTTGCCGCCTTTAATTTCTGCTGCGCTTCGTAGCCGAATTCCGGAATGATGATATGCCGGTTATAACGGGCCAACTCCTCCCTGGAAAAGACCACGTCTTTTGCCGCGCCGCCTGCGCCGTTTGCCCCCGCGCCGCCAGTCGCCTTATCATCGGGACTGCCGCCCGCAATTGCCGGGACAATGCTCACCACGGCATCTTCTTTCACCGCCGTGTGTTCGTGTTGAAGATCGCGGATATCATCGTTGCCGATGAAGATATTGACGAAACTGCGGATCTTGCCCTGTTCGTCAAGCAGGTGTTTTTTCAGATCGGGAAAATTCCGGGTGAGCTCGTGGACAGTGTCCTGGATAGTACCGGCGCCCACCTGCAGCCGGGCCGTGTTGTTGGTGAACTTTCGTAAAGGCGTGGGAATAATGACCGTTGCCATGTTATTGCTTCTTTTTAAGTGAATATATAATCTATGATCTTTTCTTCTTCAAATTGTTGTTCTTCGTTGAGGAGCCAGCTCCGCAGGTTTATCGTATTCTCGTCCATTACGGAAATGATCACATACGAAAAATAAGGCTGTGCCGCTTTCCGGTCGTGCTCCGATGGAATAGCCGGATGTTTGGGATGGGAATGATAGATTCCTAACAGCGTCCAGTCATTAACGACCGCGTGGGTTTCGGCCGCCATGTAATCCTGCGGCGAGATCTCGAAGCGTCTTGTCTTGTCGCCCTCCTTCGAGTTGTCGACAACCAGGATGTCGACGACTATCCTGGTCCCGTCATGCTCCTCCCGGCCGAAAAGAAAGCCGCAGCACTCGTCCGGAAAGGTATTGAGCGCGTCTTCGATCAATAATTGCCTGACTCTGGGTTCGATAATGATCATACGAGTAGTTTTTTGGTGATATCACTATATTTATCGGCATTGTCGGGGAGCACTGTTACAACAATGCCCTCATCCAGTCGGTTCGCTACCCTGATCGCCCCGGCCAGATTGGCGGCTGACGAGGGGCTTAGTAACAACCCCTCCTTATGCCAGGCTTCGACGATGAGCCGGTGCGCTTCTTCTGTGCTCACTTCCTCATTCTCATCGGCCACCGATGGGTCATATATTTCGGGTACGATGGCTGTCTCCAGGTGCTTCCACCCTTCCAACCCATGCATGGGGAGGTCGGGCTGCAGCGAGATCAACCGGATGGAAGGCTGTAGTTCCCGCAACCGGCGGCCCGTGCCAACGAATGTTCCGGTTGTGCCCAGGCCCGCCACAAAATGAGTGACGTCGGGCAGGGCTTCGATGATCTCAGGGGCGGTGCCATAATAATGCGCTTTCCAATTGTTCTCGTTCTTGTATTGGTCGGCATAAAAATAAGCATCCGGGTCGGCTTCCGCCAGTGCCCGGGCTACCTGCTGGGCGCCATCCGTGCCCTCGAATCGGGAGGTCAGGATAAGTCTCACCCCAAGGGATTCCAATATCTCCTTCCGCTCGCGCGAGGCATTCTCCGGAAGACAGAGGGCGACAGGAATGTTTAGCCTTTTGGCGATGTGGGCATAAGCGATGCCGGTATTCCCACTCGTTGCATCCAACAAGGTCTTGCCAGGTGTAAGGGCCCCTTTTTCAATGGCCCTGCGGATGATAGCATAACCGGCCCGGGCTTTTACGCTGCCCGATAGTTGCATCCATTCTTTTTTGGCATAGATCTGCACCCTGGGATGCCTGAACAGACCGGTGATGTGATGCAGCGGCGTATGACCAATCTCTTTTTCCAGTGCCCAGACGGCGGAAAGGAGGGTGGCATCAGCCGGGAGTAAGGTCGTTGTACTCATAATATATAGAACATGGTTGATAAATAAAAAAGCCCCACTTTTGGTGGAGCTTTTAACTTATTGTTGTCGAATCAGTTTGATCAGCTTATAAGAGGTCATCCTCCACCCAAATAACCGTGGCTTGCCGACAACAGCAACAACAACAATTGGTATGTGCAAAAACCCTGGTCATGTGAATGGAACAATGGATGATGAAGCAAATGTAGGAAAATTTGCCGTATTTCCTACCGGTTCACTAGGGAATTTGCCAAAAAAGGGCCACCGCACTATATTTACATTCGTTTTAACACCCTTCGCATGGACAATCAAGCCGTTAATAGTAAAAAGATAGCCGCCGGAAAGGCCATAGAATATATTCGTAATGGTATGACCCTTGGCCTGGGGACAGGCTCAACGGCCTATTGGGCCATCCAGGGCATCGGCGAGATGGTGAAGCATGGGCTTTCGGTGAAGGCCGTCGCCACCTCCATCCAGTCGGAGAGCCTGGCCCGGGAATTGAACATCCCACTCATCCCTTTTTCGGAGGTCGACCGGCTCGACATCACCATCGATGGCGCGGACGAAGTGGATGAGAAGCTCAATCTTATCAAGGGAGGCGGCGGGGCCTTACTGCGCGAAAAGATAGTGGCTGCCGCCACCCGCTTCTACATTATTATTGTCGACGAATCCAAATTGGTCCGCCATCTCGGAAAATTCCCCCTGCCCGTCGAAGTGGCTCCCTTTGGGTGGGAGCTGACGATGCGGCGGCTCAGCGAATTGAATTGCACCCCGCGTATGCGCATGGCAGGCGACAAGCCTTTCCTCACCGACAACCAGCATTATATCCTGGATTGCGCGTTTGGCGAGATACTCGACCCGGCCGGGCTGCATAGAAAGGTGAGTGATATCACGGGTGTCATGGAAGATGGTTTCTTTATCAATATGGCCGACATCGTCGTTGCCGGCTCCCCGGGTGGCGAGACGCGAATCTTAAACAAGCCTGCTTGATCATGACTATTTCAAAAACAACTCTTGCCACAACAGTGGCCTGCCTTCTCTGTATCCGGCTTTTAGCCCAGCCGGCCGTTGCGATCCTGCCTACCGACCGTGAACCGGATATCATCCGCAAAGCGGCTAACGTCGTGCCCTCGCCCAGGCAATTGCGCTGGCAGGAACTCGAACTGACGGCCTTTTTTCATTTTGGCATCAACACGTTTACCAACCGCGAATGGGGCGACGGAAAGGAGGATCCTAGCCGCTTCAATCCAACCCGGTTGGATGCCCGCCAATGGGTGCGGACGGCAAAAGAAGCCGGTATCCGCCAGATCATCCTCACCGCAAAACATCATGACGGCTTTTGCCTCTGGCCAAGCAAGTATACCGAACATACGATCAGGAATACGCCTTACAAAGACGGTCATGGCGACATCGTAAAGGAAGTGGCCGATGCGTGCCGGGAATATAACATAGGTTTCGGTGTCTACCTCTCCCCCTGGGACCGGAACTCTCCCGTTTATGGGGATTCAGCAAAATACAACGACCTCTTTCTGCACTGGCTCACTGAATTGCTGACCCAATACGGCAAAGTGGACGAGGTGTGGTTCGACGGCGCCAATGGGGAAGGGCCCAACGGAAAGAAACAGGTCTATGCCTTCGAAGCCTGGTACCACCTCATCCGGAAACTACAGCCACAGGCGGCGATCGCCATTATGGGGCCGGATGTCCGTTGGGTCGGCACGGAGAGCGGCGAAGGACGCCTTACGGAATGGAGCGTGTTGCCTGTCAATGCCAAACAGCAGGAAAGCATAGCGGCCAACTCGCAGAAAGATATGACGTTTGCACCCTTGGGCGACATCATGGACCAGGATATCGGCAGCCGGCAAAAGCTCCTCACCGCAAAAGGCCTCATCTGGTATCCAGCCGAAACCGACGTCTCCATCCGCCCGGGTTGGTTCTATCATCCTGCGGAAGATGATAAGGTAAAGTCGCCGGCTCAACTAATGGACATCTATTTTAGTTCTGTCGGCCGGAATAGTGTTTTATTGCTGAATATTCCGCCCGACACCAGTGGGCTGATCAACGAGGCGGATGTACGTAGCCTCCGGAAATGGAAGCAGATGAGGGATGCCACGTTTAAAACAAATCTGGCGGCAGGCGCAGTCGTTAAACAAACACTCAAGGACACGACGGCCACGATCGTCTATAGCCTGGCTGGTAGTAAGACATTCGATATCCTCCTGCTGCAGGAGAATATCCGCATCGGCCAGCGCGTGGAGAAATGGGTGCTCGAATCCCTCGACAAAGAAGGGTGGAAGACCGTCACCGAAGGCACCACCATCGGGTATAAGCGACTGCTTCGCTTTCCCCCGGTGACGACGAACAAGGTGCGCCTGCGGATCCTGAGCTCGAGAGGCAATCCCATCCTGGCGAAATTCGGATTATACAAAATGGCAGAATGATAACAACAAAAATAAAAAGCGCGCTCTTCTTTTTCCTCCTTTTCACCGGCTCGCTGTCCGCACAAGGCCTCCACCATTTCTCGCTGGGCAAGACCGATTTTCTGCTGGATGGGAAACCCTTCCAGATCATCAGCGGTGAAATGCATCCCGCCAGGATACCGAGAGAATACTGGCGCCACCGCATCAGGATGGCAAAAGCCATGGGCTGTAATACCATCGCTGTATATATCTTCTGGAACTATCATGAATCTTCCCCCGGGGTGTTTGACTTTTCCACCGGTAACAAGGATATTGCCACCTTCATCCGTTTGTGCAAGGAAGAGGGCCTTTGGGTGCTGCTTCGTCCGGGTCCCTATGTCTGCGCCGAATGGGATTGGGGCGGCCTGCCTTCCTACCTCCTGAAAATCCCCGATATCAAGGTTCGTTGTCGCGACCCCCGATATATCAGCGCCGTGACGAGATATGTCACGCGGCTGTCCAGGGAGATCGTCCCGCTGCAGTGTGACCATGGCGGACCGATATTGATGGTCCAGGTGGAGAATGAATATGGCAGCTATGCCAACGACAAGGGATACCTTTCCGAACTGCGCAGCCTGTGGCGGCGTATGGGTATCACCGTACCCTTTTATACGGCGGACGGACCAACGGATTTTATGCTCGAGGCAGGTAATCTTGACGGTTGCGCCATCGGGTTGGATAGCGGCGGCAGCGACGCCGATTTTGCCACGGCCGATCGTCACAATCCCAATGTCCCGGCGTTTAGCAGCGAGACCTATCCGGGATGGCTCACCCATTGGAAGGAGCAATGGCAACACCCTGACACGGCCGGCATTATGAAAGATGTGCGCTACCTGCTGGCTCATCACCGCAGCTTCAACCTGTATGTGGTGCATGGCGGCACCAACTTCGGGTATACGGCCGGCGCCAATGCTTTTACCCCTGTTCAATTCCAACCCGACGTGACTAGCTATGACTATGATGCGCCCATCAACGAACAGGGGCGCGCCACCCCAAAATATGAGTTGCTGCGTCAGCTGATCGCTTCCTATACCGACCACGCACTACCCGAACCACCCGCCCCCATACCCGTGATGGAGATACCGGCCTTCCCGCTTGAACCGGTGTCCACAATCTGGGACCATCTGCCGGCACCGAAGTTCTCGCCCCAGCCCCTGCCGATGGAAGATTTTGATCAGCGCAATGGGATGATCCTCTACCGGACGAAGCTCATCGGGCACAAAAGCGGCAATCTTACCATCACCGAACCACACGACTATGCCCTGGTGTTCCTCAACGGGAAATTTATCGACACTGTCTTCCGGGATGGCGGCAACTGGACAGTGAAACTGCCAAAGACGGAGGTGAAAGACCCTGTTCTGGAGATTCTCGTCGAAAGTATGGGCCATATCAATTTTGCTCAATATCTCATCGACCGGAAAGGGATAACCGATCGTGTCACCCTCAACGGGATGACCCTGATCAACTGGGAGACCTTTAACCTGCCGCTGGCTGCGCCGCCTGCGACCCCTGGGCACGCCGCGCCAGCCACAACGCCCGCCTCCACCACCGCGCGGACCGCAACGCATCGTGACAAGGGCGTCTTCTTCAAGGGGAAGTTCGATCTGACGACGACTGCCGATACTTATTTCGACCTCAGCGGGTATAAAAAGGGCGTCATCTGGGTCAACGGCCACAACCTGGGCCGATTCTGGTATGTCGGTCCGCAACAGCACCTGTATTGCCCCGCTTCCTGGTTGAAAAAAGGGACCAACGAAGTCATCGTGCTCGATCTGTTGCAGGACCAGCCCGCCTCCATCAAAGGGGTAACGACGTTGGAATAAGCATGCCCGGCCCCCAGCGTGCTTTTTGCCTACCTTAGCCTGGATATGGACTCTCTCACGCATATCGTACTCGGAGCAGCCATCGGCGAAGTGCTTGCCGGCCGCACGCTGGGGAAAAAAGCCCTGCTCATCGGCGCCATAGCGAACAGCCTGCCCGATATCGATTTTATAGCGGCATTCTGGCTGGACACCGCCCGGGATGTATTGGCGCATCGGGGTATTACCCATTCCTTCCTGTTTGTCGCGGTGATGACGCCTTTGTTGTCCTTTTTGGCCGGCCGTCTTTTCCCGCGTAGCGGAATGACCCGCCGAAGCTGGCGGGTCTTCTTCGGCGTGGAATTGTTCGCCCATATCTTCATCGACGCCTTCAACGCTTACGGAACCGGTTGGTTCGAGCCCTTTGATCATTCCCGGGTCTCCTTCCATTTACTCTTTGTTGCGGACCCCTTTTACTCGACATGGCTGGGTATTGCTTTTGTTGCCTTGCTTGTATTGCGGGCCGGCCACCCCGCACGGCGAAAATGGGCCTGGACCGGTATCCTGCTCAGCAGCGCCTATCTCTGCTATTGCATCAGCAATAAGGCGCGCATCGATCGGCAGGCAAAGGTAGATCTGCTCGCGCAACACCATTCCTATACCCGGTATTTTTCCACGCCTACGCCCCTCAACAGCTGGCTCTGGTATATTGTGGCCGAAGACAGCAGTGGATTTTATACCGGCTACCGGTCGGTGTTCGACTGCCAGGCTACGGATTTCCGTTACCAGCCGCGTGCCGATAGCCTGCTGCAACCCTTTCTCGGTCATTCCGACGTGCACTGTCTCTTACGCTTTTCCCAGGGATATTATACGGTGGAGGAATGGGGCGACACCGTCGTCTTCAACGATCTGCGATTCGGCGAAATGAAAGGCTGGGAAGACCCAAAAGCGCATTTTGTGTTTCACTACTTCCTGCAACGTCCTGAGGAAAATAGGGTGGTGGTGCAGCGGGGGCGTTTTGCCGGCTGGAATGGCTCTACGCTAAGAGCCTTTATCCGGCGCATCGGGGGCAACTAACGGCGCCCTTCTTTAACGGCGTCGCGTTTCTTTCTCCTGTTTCCAATAAAAAGTGGAAAGGAAGAACAGCATTCTGACCAACTCATAGGCCATCCATTGCAGCAACCGCCGGAAAGGCCCGGTATGATGGAAATAGTTCTCCGGGACGACCTCCACGCAACAATTACGGATAAGGGTGTCCAGCTCCTGCTCCACGCCCGTGGCGAAGACAGTATTGCGGACATCCATATTCAATTCCACGCTGGCATACGCGCTTATCTGGTTGACATTGTAGGAGCCATCCGTCATCCATTCCCCGTCATACACCGCCATCTTCCCGTGCAGGATGGTTTCCTGGTATTCGAAAACCCGTATCTTGTTGCGAAACAGCCAGCGATACATATATTGTTCGGCCAGCCTGGAAATGGGCACATCCGTTTTGCCGCCGACGATGATGCGGATAGCCACACCTCTTTTCGCGGCCTGCATCATATTCTTCCGGATGATCGAGCCGGGCATAAAGTAAGCAGACAATATGGTGATCCGCGATTGGGCGAGTCTGAACATCTCCACATAACTGCGGGAGATCTCATTCTTCCCCAACACCCAGTCGTTGCGTCTTACCCTGACCAGGCATTCTGCTTCCGGGACAAACGCCGGAAGGTAGGAGAAATAATAATTATTCGGATTCGTCGTTTTCCAATAAGCCTTGGTCCACATGTCCCGGCAGATGATGTGCAGCTTTAGCGCGGCCTCTCCTTCGACCAGCAGTGCCCTATCAAGCCAGGCTTTTTGTCCACCGATGTCGTTGTAGCGATCACTGATGTTGACGCCACCGGCCATGCCCCTTGCTGCATCTGCTACGATCACCTTATGATGCATCCGTCTGCCAAGATAGAACTTCCGGCTTTTGAACAATGGATAGAACCAACGGAATCGGATGCCCGCTGCCTTCCATTCATTGATCATTTGCCTGGAGAGATGTTGGGAGGCGTAACCGTCCAGCAGGATATAGATCTCCACTTCGCGGCCTGCTGCCCGTAACAATGCATCCGAAACTATCCGGCCCGTCTCGTCACTGTCGAAAATATAGGTCTGTAAATGAATGGCCGTCTGTGCGCCATCTATCAACTGAACGATGGTGGAGAAAAACTCTTTGCCGCCATGGACCAGGCGCACTTTGTTATGATGCGAATATCCTTTCAATAGTCGCGGGGTCCTTTTTTGTGCCATACATCAGAGAGGTCGGTTGCGTAAATATCGGGTTTTGCTGGCAACCGGCGGCGCCTGGACGAAAAAAACCAATTAAGGTATGGCAAAAATTATTTCGTAGTATATTAATTAATTGTTAACTTAAATAGACAAAAATCACGTTCTAGTATCTAAAAACACGTCAAAATGAAAGCTTGCCATACCTTATTTTGGGCGTGCGTGGGAATGGTCCTGGCGCCCTGTTTTGCTTCTTCGCAAAACGACTACCACCCTGCCGCTTACACCTATAACGATGGAAGAACGGCTATTACCAGCAATGTGCCGTTGAATGAGATCAATGCGCGCGCCTATCGCCATTTTCAGCGGATTTTTCCCGCCGGCATCAGCAACGAGTATTGGTTTGTTTCCGACCAGGGATACCAGGTCTCTTTCCTGCTGCGGGGCCGTCATTTCCAGGCTTACTTTGACAAACGTGGCGGCTTCCGCTATTCTTTACAATACTATGCGGGAAGAGAAATCCCCCGGGTACCGGGGGATCTGATAAGGGCTAAGTATCCTGATTACCAAATAGATGTAGTTACCGAAATCACCGATGGGGAAAAGACCTTCCACCTCGTGAAGATTGTCAACCCCACCCATATCATAACGCTTTCGGTGGTTGATGGAAAAATAGAGGTTCTGGAAGAGCTGATCAACGACACGGCCGTGGCGGAAGGGTCGCCTCTCGCGCCAGGGACTCCTCTTGTTACTCGACAGTCCTACCCCTGAGGGTCCTGGACTTCTTGTCCCACTTGTCCAGCTCGCTCTTGCGGACAACGAGAGTGGCCTGGGCCACATCCGAACAGGAGCCGCAACGCGCCTGGTATTTATTGGCGTCGTACGTCACCATAGTAGTACCATTCCTCCAGTTGGTGCCATATAGCACATATTGATTAATGGTATAACCGCTGCCGGGGCCAAAAGCCAGGTCATTATTCCCTTTTTCAAAGCTGATCATGAGCCTGTCGCCATCCGTGGCGTCGCAGACACCCGGGGTAAGGGCGGGAATGATCACTTCGTTGATGTATTTCCCGTTTTCCATCTTCACCACCCCCGAATGCACTTCGACTTTCACATCGCCGAGATTTCGGTTGAGGATCAGCTTTTGATCTATGTAGAATTGCACCTGCTTAAGATCGATATTGTCTCTGTCCAGGCGCGCTTTCAGATCGCGGGTAAAGGGGACATAACCGGATACTCTTCTGCTGCTGCTACAGCTGCCTAACATCAGGGTTAGCAAGATTAAGCAAGGGATTACGGTGAAGATTCTTCTCATATTTATTTAGGTGTTAATTGTGCAGGTTTTGACTTTCCTCAAACGAAATAGTTTCTTTTGGCTTATGTTATGTAATTGTTAAAATGGCAGCTCATTTTTACAGCCCCTCGCTGCAACATTAGTCTTTTTTCTGCGTCCGTTATGAGTATAATGCCGCTGCCATGCTCAAAAACTTTATAAAAGTCGCCCTGCGCAACCTTTGGAAACACAAAGGCTATAGCTTTCTGAATATATTCGGCCTGGCCATGGGGATGACCTGCAGCCTGCTGATCCTGCTTTGGATATGGGACGAAAAGAGCA
This sequence comes from Puia dinghuensis, assembly GCF_014642875.1. Lineage (GTDB taxonomy): Bacteria > Bacteroidota > Bacteroidia > Chitinophagales > Chitinophagaceae > Puia > Puia dinghuensis. The sequence continues at coordinate 373,864 of NZ_BMJC01000006.1, read as the reverse complement.
TTGACAACTTTCACGCAAAGGGCGACAGGATCTACCGCGTCTACGAGCGCCAATACTATGACGGCAAGGTAATGGCCGGTTACTACACCCCCGGCATCATGGCCGACCAGATGAAAAAAGATCTTCCCGAAGTGGAAATGTCCACCGGCTTCACCTGGTATGAAAAAAGGACCTTCCAGACGGGCGACAAGATACTCAAAGAGCAGGGCCGGTATGCCGGCGCCGATTATTTACGGATGTTCAGCTATCCCCTGCTGGAGGGCAGCCCTGCAACCGCCCTCTCCACTCCGGTGAGTATTGTCATCTCGCGCAAAATGGCAAACGATCTCTTCGGCAGTCCCCATGCCGCCATCGGCAAGTCCATTCGCTATGAGAACAGAAAGGAATTCACCGTCACCGCGGTGTTCGAAGACGTCCCCGACAACACCGCCGACAAATTCGACTATCTCATCAACTGGACGGCATTTCTGGATGACAATAACTGGGCGAAGGACTGGGGCAACAACGGTCCCCAGGTATTGCTCCTGCTCCGCAAGGATGCCGACCCCGCCCTTTTTACAAAAAAGATCACTCATTACCTGGACGCCTATAATAAAGATCAAAGCAAGTCCTTTCGCATCGAATTGGGAATGCAACGCTACGGTGATGTCTACCTGCATTCCAATTTCAAGGACGGGCGGATAGAAGGCGGCCGCATCGAGTATGTCCGGCTCTTCAGCATCGTGGCGATCTTTATCCTGCTCATCGCCTGTATCAACTTCATGAACCTCACCACCGCCCGGTCGGTAGGCCGCGCCAAGGAGATCGGCATCCGGAAAGTGGTGGGTGCGGTAAGGCCCGCCCTCATCCGGCAGTTTATCGGGGAAGCCATCCTGCTCTCCTTTTTCTCGGTGATCCTCGCCCTGGGCCTGGTCCTGCTGATCCTGCCGGCCTTTAACCACCTAACGGAAAAGAACATCCATTTCCCCTTCACCGCCTCGTTCTTCTGGCTGAGCCTGGCGGCTCTCACCCTCGTCACCGGCCTCATCTCCGGCAGCTATCCCGCTCTTTTCCTTTCCGGTTTTCAGCCAATACGGGTTCTCAAAGGCTCGCTGAAATTCAGCGCCGGCGCGGCCTGGTTCCGCAAAGGGCTTGTTGTCTTCCAGTTTGTCCTGTCCATTGTCCTTATCATCGGCACCATCGTCGTCTCCCAACAGGTGGATTATGTACAATCCATCAACCTGGGTTACGACCGGGATAACCTCGTGTATATCCCCATGGAAGGCGATCTGCCGGATAAATACAAAACGTTTAAGGAGAAGGCCCTTCAACTTCCGGCGATCGCGAGCGTCACCAAAACAAGCCAGGACCCCGTCAATCTCGAGAATGGCACCGGCGGGATACAATGGGATGGCAAAGACCCAAACAACCTGGTCATGTTCACCAACATGGCGGTGGGCTATGATTTTATAAAGACGATGAATCTGCGATTGACAAAAGGCCGGGAATTTTCGACCGACTATCCCACCGACACCGTCGGCTATCTCCTCAATGAAGAAGCGTTGCGGCGTGTCGGCTACAAGGATCCCATCGGCCGGAATCTCACGATGTGGGGAAAGAAAGGTAAGATCGTCGGCATTGTAAAGGACTTTCATTTCGCTTCCCTGCATGATCCGATAAGGCCCCTGATCATCCGCTATGGGGAAGAAGGTTCGGATAGCCGGTATGGAATTATCCTGCTGCGCATCCGGGCCGGTCAGACAAAACAGGGGCTTAGCCAACTGGAGCAGCTGTGCCATGTCCTAAACCCCAAATTCCCCTTCACCTATCAATTTGCCGACGAAGAATATCGCGGTCTGTATAAGAGCGAGTCCATCGTCCACAGTCTCTCCAACTGCTTTGCCGTACTGGGCATCTTCATCTGTTGTCTCGGACTATTGGGGCTGGCGATGTTTACAGCCGAACAACGAACAAAGGAATTTGGCATCCGCAAGGTGCTGGGGGCAAAGGTCGGTACGCTCTTCGGTCTGCTTTCAAAGGATTTTCTCGTGCTGGTGCTGGTGGCCTTTGTCCTGGCGTCTCCGCTGGCCTGGTGGGCGATGCATGCCTGGTTGCAGAATTTTGCCTTTCACATCAACGTGGAATGGTGGGTCTTTTTGCTGGCCGGTGTGATGGCGCTGCTCATCGCGCTGTTGACGGTTAGCTATCAGGCGCTCAAGGTGGCGTTAGCCAACCCTGTCAAGAGTCTCCGGACGGAATAGGCCCGCCCTCCCGCCCATGCGCCTGATAAACCCGGCTGACCCCCATCGCCCGCAGCTTTTCCCGGCTTTGGCGAAGCAAGAGGTTATCTCCATCGGGCATCCCCAAAGGAAGATCACCGGTGAAGGCCTCCCCGCTGTCCAGTACAAGGGTGACGCTGTCGTCGCTATGACCCGGCGTAAGCACGAACTCCCCGGCGAATGCAAGCCTCCGGAGAAAATCCCGGCTTTCCGCCACCGGCAGCAGAATATTGCCCGCAGGCTGAATTTCTTTATAGGCGGTGTCCGGCTTGATATAGGGACGCATCAACGGAATGGCATACTCCTGCTCCTGCAACAAGATAAATTGTAATCCCTGCTCCTTCAATTCCTGCACCAGCCCCGCATGATCGGGATGAAAATGGGTCACAAAGAAATGATCCCCGGCCCCCAATAGCACTCCGCGACTTCGGAGTACATGCTGCCACCTGCCAAGCGTGCCCGGCCAGCCTGCATCCACCAACAACCGGTGCTTACCATTATCCAGCAGGTAATAATTAGTAGAGAGGTAACTGATAGTCAGGATATTCATGACGCCTTGCTCGTATACTTAAAATAATTCAGCACCGCTCTTATCTCCCCAAAGGAATAACCATCCCCCAGCCTTCCGCGTATCGGCCCCAGCGCATTGCCGCCGAGCTCCTTTATCACCGCAAGGATGAGCGCTATCTTATGCTCGGCTACCAACTCCTTGACATCGATCTCCCCGGTGAATATAAACGAAGCCAGATGCCCCTCCACGGTGGATATCGTCAACCCGCGCCGCTTTGCTATCTCGGCTACACTACAGCCTTCCCGATGCAGCTGCAGGCTGATGCGGTTGGTATCCCCCTTCTGCGGGCGGCTCGTGGAAAGCGCTACCGAGGCTTCGTCCGCTGTCGCCTGCCGGGTCTTTCTATCGTTTTCCATACCCGATAGCAACCGGGTCGCATCCACCCCCTTTTGCAGCCCCGACACTATTTTCGCCGCATCTTCTATCTGCTGTTTCTTCCGGGCGACAATCCCTTTCAACGCCTGCAATTCCTGCAGGTATTTCTTCGCCTTCTGCTTAGCCCGCAGCTCGGATATATGCTCCTGCAAAGGAGTGATCACCTCCGCTTCGAGCAGCTGAGTAAAATACCCGGCTGCTGCTTCGGTTCGTTGTTGCAACTGCCGGTAGCCATCGTTCTCCGCTTCGGGCAACAGCTGCTCCAACTGCCGGGAGAATTTCTGCGCCACCTCCTGTTGCGTCTGAACGCTTTCCAGCCATTTTCGGCCTAACAACACCGCCGCCTCTCTTTCCGGTATCTTGCGGTGTGCATAGCCGGTATAATGATCCTGCAGTTGTTCGACCAACCGCAGCCATTGAAAGGCATTCCGCAGGGTGTCGCCTATAAAGTGGAGTTGTTCTTTCTCCAATTGGTCTTCCGCTGCTTCCGCCTGTCTGTCTTTGGTATAAAACACTACCCTTGGGTCGGTGCTGATGGAAGAAGGCGGGATACGGCTGCGCAGGACAAGGCCATCCAATCCTCTTAGCCGGCTCAACGCAACATAGACCTGTCCCGGTGCAAAAGAAGCACCGGCGTCGATCACCGCCTTGTCGAAGGTAAGCCCCTGGCTTTTGTGAATAGTGATCGCCCAGGCCAGGCGGATGGGGTATTGACGAAAGCTGCCCAGCTCTTCCTCTTCGATCTCGTCCTTCTCCCGGTTGTAGGCATACCGGATGTTCTTCCAGGTTTCCTTTTCCAACACCAGCTCATCGGGTTCATCCGGGAATTCCAGGGTGAGCCGGTCGTCCGTCAGTTTTTTGATGGTACCGATCTTGCCGTTGTAATATCGTCTCACTTCCCCCTTGTCATTCTTTATCAGCATCACCTGTGCGCCTTCCTTCAACGTGAGGGTCCTTTCGGCAGGATAGGCCTTGTCATTAAATTCCCCCGTCACCGTGGCCTCGAAAACCTGTGTGCGGCCCCGCAGCTTGGACAACTCTTCCTGGTTGATGCCGTCGGCCTGCGCGTTGTGGGAGGTAAGGGTGATGTAATGGTCCCCCTTTGACGGGATGAATTCCGGCTGGTAATGATCATGCAGGTATTCGAGGTCTTGCCAACTGGCCCGGTTGTTTCGAATATTGTTCAGCAATTCGATGAAACGTCCTTCCTTCTGCCGGTAGATCTTTTTCAGTTCGAGGTATACTGGCGGGGCCTGTTTCACCACCTGTGCGTCGAAGAAGAACGGGCTGCTATAATAGGCTTTCAGGATATCCCATTCGGCATTGGATACCACGGGCGGCAATTGATAAAGGTCGCCGATATACAATACCTGTAAACCGCCAAACGGCAGATCGGGTTGCTTGCGGAAATGACGCAGGATGGTGTCTACGGCATCCAGGGTGTCGGCGCGCACCATGCTGATCTCGTCGATGATCAGCAGTTCCAGCTCTTGCAACAATTCTCTTTTACTGGCGTTGAACCGGATGTTGCGGAATAAGCTATTTACATCGGAAAAGTTAGCCTGCTCGCCAAACCAACCGGTTCTTGCCGTGGGTAGAAAAGGACCGAACGGCAGTTGGAAGAAAGAGTGCATCGTAGTACCGCCTGCATTGATGGCCGCCACTCCGGTGGGCGCCACAACAGCCATCTTCTTAAAACTGTTCTCACGGATATATTTGAGAAAAGTGGTCTTGCCCGTGCCGGCCTTGCCGGTGAGGAATATAGGCCGGGCAGTCTGGTTGACAAATTGTACGGCTAGCTGAAACTCCGCATTGTTCGTATCGGTCGACATAACCCTTGCAATTTAATGCAAAGTTTAAAAGCGCCCCGGCTACTCTGGAACAATTGTTGAGCGACCCAAAATCAAATCAAAGCCATGCGACCTATCCTCCCCTTCTTTCTGCTCCTTCTTTTCGTGGTGCAACAAGCCTGCGCTCAATCCGGCCTCAACGGTGTCTTTGCCGGGGTGCAGGTCACCATTGGCGCCAGTCCCGGCAGCATGGGCCGCACCGATCACGTCATCTGGTTCCGGTCTGACGGCACGTTCAACTCCGATCTGCACAAGCCGGACTGGAAGACAGCCACTACCGGCCACTATACGGTCAGCGGCAATAAGGTAGTGCTGCAATATCCCAAAGGGGGAAAGGATTTCTACACCTTGCAAGGTGATATGCTCACCGGCGGTGGCTATAACCTGATAAAATTGCCGGAATCCAATAGCGTCCCCCCGGGCATGTACCATTTCAACTATGCCTACAGTTCGGGTGGCGCGGGCACCGGCCTCGCTTATGCAGGCACCGCATCGAACACCGATCTCTCGTTCGATGGGAATGGCAATTTTTCCCGCAACGCGATGTCCGCTACTCAGGTCGGGGGTGGCGTGGTGGCCGGCGGCAGCACCCGCAGCAACAGCGGCAGCGGTCACTACACCATCAAAGATGGCGTCCTGGTGCTTACCTACGCCGATGGCCACACGCAGGCCCATAGCTTCTTTAGCCGCCCCGGCGAAAAACCGGTGATGGCTGCCGTCGACGGCAATATCTATTTTTTGGACGACCCGTCTTCCGCCAAATCCTCCACAGCCGGAGCCCACAATTCCACCAGCGCCGCGGGTACCGACGCCCCCACTATCAAAGCGCTGTTGTACAAGGCCAACCAGGTTCAGGGGGGCTCCCGCCTGGATAACCTTCAACGTGCCAGGGTAACAGGCTCCATCAACAACATCACCTTCATCAACAAAATAGACCTGCACCAGCAACGCTACCGGCTCGAGCTGTACAAAGGTTCTACGCTCGCAGCCCTCGAACAGGTAGAAGGCGCCACCGGCTGGGTAACGGTGAATGGCAACAAAACCAGTATGTCACCCGACAGGATGAGGGAAATAAAAGAAGGCTTCTGCACTGGCGTCCTGGGATTGCGCCGGGAGGTCATCAGCCGGATGGAGTCTTTGAAACAGCAGCATCAGCCCAACAACAACACTTCCGTTACCTTTATGCTGGACGGCGAGGAATTTGTGTTCATGCTCAACGGCAATGGACAGCTTATAGGGGATGGCGTCAAATCGGCCGGCAAGACAAGAACGAGTGTCTATGGCGATCTTCGGAATGTCGATGGGCTCCTGCTGCCCTTCACCGAATCAGACCAGCAGGACGGCCAGAAGGTCCTCATCCGCTATACCCGCTACGAGCTCGACCCGACCTTCAGCGAGGCTGACTGGCAATAATTTGCCGCATTTGTAATAAATTTAGGGCCGTCAAAAATTTCATTCGATGAGAAAACTTAGTTTGCTGATCCTGTCCCTATCCGCTTTTGTTCTCTGTCGCGCCGATGTGCGCTTGCCAAACGTCCTTTCCAGCAATATGGTCCTGCAGCAGCGGTCGCAGGTAAACCTTTGGGGCTGGTGCGAGCCGCAAGAAAAGATCATGATCACCGCTTCCTGGGACGGCAAGGTAGATTCGGTGAAGGGTACCCGGGACGGCAACTGGAAACTGTCGCTGGCAACCCCCGCTGCAGGTGGCCCTTATACGATCACTATAAAAGGCCAGAATACCCTTACGCTGGAAAATATTCTCATCGGGGAGGTCTGGGTCTGCAGCGGTCAATCCAACATGGAGATGTCCGAGTCCTGGGGGCTGCCCGATGTACAAGCCGAACTGCCTTCCTGCTATAACTCCAATATCCGCTTCTTTCATGTGCCCAGGACGACGGCAGCCTACCCGCAGGACGACTGCCCGGGGAAATGGACGGTTTGTGATTCCAATGAATTGAAGCAGTTTAGCGCGGTGGCCTATTTCTTTGCTAAGAAACTCAACGGGGAGCTGAACGTTCCCATCGGGCTGATAGAGGCCGCCTGGGGTGGTACGCCTGCCGAAGTGTGGACGCCTGCTGGCCTGGTGAATGGCGACCCCGTCCTGAAGGCCGCGGCGGAGAAACAGAAGCCCGCCAAGGGATGGCCGTATACGCCCGGCTATTGTTATAACGCGATGATCGCACCGCTGACTCCTTTTGCCATCGCGGGCGCCCTCTGGTACCAGGGTGAAAGCAATACGGAGGCTCCGCACACCTACGGGAAACTGCTTTCGACGATGATCGCTTCGTGGCGCGGGGCCTGGAATGCGCCGCTACCCTTTTATTATGTGCAGATAGCGCCTTTCGCTTATGGGGTAAAAGACCAGGGCGCCGTTGTCCGCGAGGAGGAAGCCCGTACGATGCGCCTGGAGAATACCGGAATGGTTGTCATCAGCGATCTGGTTACGGACACCGCAAATATTCATCCCAAGGACAAACACGATGTCGGGCTGCGGCTGGCCAGCTGGGCCCTGGCGGAAACCTATCATCGCAGCGGTATAACCTTCAAAAATCCCACCTATCAAAGCATGGAGATCAAGGGCGATAAGGCGATACTCACCATCACCGATGCGCCGGACGGACTCCTGCTGAAAGGCAAAGAACCAATAGAACTGGTCATCGCGGGAGAGGACAAGGTCTTCTATCCCGCGAAGGCGAAGATAGAAGGCAGCAGGATGATCGTCTCCGCCCCGGCGGTAAAAAAACCCGTTGCCGTCCGCTATCAGTTCGACAATGCCGGCATCGGCAACATCTTTGGTAAGGACGGGCTGCCGCTGGCGCCTTTCCGTACCGACGACTGGCCGGTGATGACCGATAGCGGGCTGTAGGGAAAGTAACCTGCGGGTCAGCGTTGAATAACCCCGGAGTCGTTTCTTTTTTCCAACCAGGAATCGAACAGGGTATAGGACACCGATAGGATGATGGCGCCTTTGAACATGCCGGTGAAACCCCATGCGGCCAATCCCCCGACGACTCCGAGAAAGAGGACGAGGAAAGGCAGTTTCCCGCCGCTTTTTGCGATGAGCACCGGCTTTAGCAAGCCGTCGATGATCAGCAGGGCAATGCCATAAATGATCAGGAATACGGTCATGCCGGTATGTCCCTGGCTGGCCGTCCAGATCACCAGCGGCACCCATACCAGCAGGGGGCCCAATTGGATCAATACCAGGAAGAAGATAAGCGCCGAAAGCAGGATGGCGTAGTGGATGCCGGCGATGATGAGCCCGAGCCAGGAGATGATGGAGGCGATGAAGGCCGTTCCCATCACGCCGATGGATACGCTTTTAATAGCCACGGTGGTAGCTTGTATCAGGGAGAGCCCTTCCCGCCTGCCCAGCAGGTGTTGCATCACTGCTTTCACCGGGCTCAGCATCTTTTCCCCCGAGACAAGAAGAAAGGCGGAGATGATGACGCCCGCAATGAATTGCAGACCCGTACCGACGATACCCGCCCCGCTGGTAAGGATATGCCGCAAGGTTGCTCTGATCGGCTCACCATGGGAGACGATGGTCTCCCGCGGACTACTTTGCAATTGCTGCCAGAAGGTGCTGATGTCCTCGCCGACAAGCGGCAGCCGGGTGATCCATGCCGGGAGGGGCGGCAGCCCGTTGGTCTTTATATCGTTCATCCAGGCGATGGCTTCCTTTACATGATGACGCAGGGCGGAGATGATCAGGGTAATGGGCAGGGCGATGATGGCGATGAGTACTATTGTATAGATGATCGACGCCAACACCCGGCGGCCGCCCAACAGCTTCGCCAGCCATTCGAAGACACCGGCAAACGAGACGGAAAAGATAAGGGCAAAGGTCAGGATGCCAAAGAAGACCCTCAATACATCATACACTGCGAGCGTCAGGCCCAGCAACAGTAAGACCACGAGGATGGTCTCGATCATACTGCGGGAGGAGTTGGGAAATGGTTTGTTCATAACGAACTGCCTCAAAAATGGACCTAAATGTAGCTATTTTTCAAGCGAATCCAGCTTCCTTTGTATCAGCTTCCTGTCCGTTTTCGTCCTTGCCAGGGTAAGGGCCGTTTTCAGATGGGACAGGACTTTACCTTTATCGATGTCCCTGTATAGTTCGCCCAGGAGAGTATAGTAATAAGGGTTGTCGGTGAGTTTCAGCTGTTCCGCAGCGACTATGGCTTCCTGTTTCCCGTTGGCTTTTGACAGGGCGTAGGTCCGGTTCAGGGCCGCGATGGGGGAGTAGGCTATTTGCAAAAGCCGGTTGTACAGTTGCAGAATGTTCTCCCATTTTTCCTTGCTATCGGTCTTTATCGTATGCCACCAGGCAATGCTGGCTTCCAGATGGTATTTTGACAAGGTATTCCCTTGGGATGCCTGGTGCAGGTGATAAGCGCCTTTGGCGATAAGGGTTTGATCCCAGAGGGCTTCATCCTGGTCGGCGTAAAGGACGATCTCCCCGTTTTCGTCCTTCCTGGCCGGGAAACGGGAGGCATGAAAACACATCAGGGAGAACAAGGCGTTTACTTCCGGGCGATTGGTGGATTCGTTTTGGATCAGCTGATACGTTAGCCGCATGGCTTCCTGGCACAGGTCTTCCCTCAGGACAGCATCCTGGCTTTCGGAATAATATCCTTCGTTATACAACAGGTATAAGGTGAGCAGGACGGTTTCCAGGCGCTGGCCGATCTCCGCCGCGGGGGGAAACCCGATGGGCTTTCGCTCTGACCGCAGTTTTTCTTTGGCCCTGAAAAGCCGTTTGTTGATGGTCTCTTTATTACTGAGAAAGGCGTTGGCAATTTCGTCGATGCCAAAGCCGCAAAGGATACGAAGCGCCAGACAGATCTGCGCTTCCGTGGGAAGTGTAGGGTGGCAGACGGCAAACAGCATCTGCAGCTGGCTGTCGGTGATATTCTTTTCGGACAGGTCGATCTCCGGCTCCACCGGCTCGCCGGTCAGCGATTGTTCGTTGGATTCCTGTTTCAGCCGGGGCATCACCTTCCCGGTATAGATCTGGTTACGATGGAGATAGTTTTTTGTCTTGTTCTTGGCGATGGCATACAGCCAGGCTGTTGGGTTCGGCGGAACTCCTTTATAAGGCCATGTCTCCAGGGCAGCCAGGAAGGTCTCCCCTGCGATATCCTCCGCGACTTCGATATGATCGATGCCGAACAGTTTGCAAAGCACTGCAGCGATCTTTGTAAATTCCATCCGGAATAAGTGAGGGATCAAAGCCTCCGACGCTGACGTGCGGAGGCTTTGAGCAGCATTGCCTTGAGTTGTATTAGTGGACTCCATCGCCGCCTTTCATAATTTTTCGTACCTCCACGGTATTACCATCCCCCTGCAATACCGGGGAACCCTTGGCAAACTCCACCGCTTCGTCGACTGACTCCGCCTTTACAACGATGTACCCGCCGATGGTCTCCTTTATTTCCCCAAAGGGGCCATTGGTGACAATACCTTTGTGGTGCACAACTTTGGCGCCATCGAAGGGCAGGCCGTTGCCATGGGAAAACTTGTTCTGGGCGGCGATGCCTCCTATCCAGTCCATGGTTTGTTTCATCCACACCTGTATCTGTTCGGGGGAGGCTACTTTGGTGCCGTCTTCGTGTCTGAAAATCAAGATGTACTCGTCCATTTTGATAATGTTTAAATGTGATTTGATGTTGATTACAAGTCAATATCAAACAGGGTGGGACAAATTGGACAGACCCGGAAGTTTTTTTGAAAATTACTGCATAATTCCGAGAAAATATGTAGTCAACTACGTAGATTTCTACGTATATTTGCCTTATGCAACCGCAACTTACTATTCTGCCTTTATCAAATGCCCGTCGCGACGAGGTGGCGGAATTGATATTGCCCATCCAGCAGACCGAGTTTCATGTTCCGATCACGCTCGCCGACCAGCCTGACCTGGCCGACCTGGAAGCGGCTTATTTCCGGCCCGGTGGTCATTTCTGGGGCGCTTTTGTCGACGGAGAACTGGCCGGCACCATCGGCCTGCTGGTACCTGTCCCGGCCGGTGATTCCCGGGGCGTCATCCATCCGCCGATCGGCGTCATCCGGAAAATGTTTGTAAAACCTCCTTTCAGGGGAAAACAATGGGGCGTGGCGCAACGATTACTCGAAACCCTCGTCACCTATAGCCGGGAGAATGGGCTGGAACATTTATATTTAGGAACGATAACCAGCATGAAGGCCGCGCATCGTTTTTATGAGCGGAATGGATTCGTAAGAGTGGAAAAGACGGCGCTTCCGACTATATTCCCCTTGATGCCGGTGGATGATGTGTTCTATCATTTGGAAATAAGATCTTATAATTCTTCACTGGCACAACCATGAGTGTCATCGATGATTCAGGAGTACTGGCGATAGCCACCAGGCTGATGCGGCTGAGCGAGCAGTTTCGCAGGGATGGCCATCTCGTCTATAAAGAATATGGCATTGACTTCGAGCCGAAATGGTTTCCCGTCATCTATGCGCTTCACCATAAGCCACTGATGAGCGTCGTCGAGCTTGCCGCCGAGATCGGTTATACTCATCCCTCCACGATCAGCCTCTTGAAAGAGCTGGAAAAACAAAAGCTGATCCAGTCGCAAAAGGACAAAACGGATGAAAGGAAAAGGATGATCCGGCTGACGGAAAAAGGGCGACAGCTGGTAGCGCGGATAGAACCCATTTGGCGGGTGTTCGACTCTGCGATCACGGAAATGATCGATACCGGCAACAACCTGATGCAGGCCATCATCGAGGTAGAGGCCAACTTCAAGGAAAAAAGTCTGCTGCAACGGGCTATTGCCTATAAGTCAAAGCAGTAAAATAATTAGTCCTGACCGTCGCCGGCAAACCAATTCCATTTTGTTTTCTCCTCCACGGGCCCGCGCCTGCCGGGTTTGGCCGGTTCATCGGTATACCCCATAAAGAGCAGGCCGATGATAACATCATTTTCCGCCAGGCCTAGCCATTCCTTCAATGCGGGTTGTAATACGGCGCCACCGGTGCTCCACAGGACGGCTATGCCAAGGGCTTCGGCGCCCAACAGGATATTTTCAACGGCTGCGGCGGTGGCGCAGATCTCTTCCAGCGCGGTTATACTAGGGTTATCGCCGCGTTGCATGTATGCGGCAATGAGATGAGAGGCCATGTCGCCACTGTGCTGCTGCTTTTCGTATTTGGCGGAGTTGAACCTTTCCGGCGGGGTGCTTTGCTTATATAGTTCGGCATGCTGGTGGCAGAACGCTGGAACGGCGCTATCGCTGTAGACTACAAAGCGCCAGGGTTCGGTGAGACCGTGGCTGGGCGCCCAGTTGGCTAATTCCAGCAGTTGTTTTATCTGTTGATCAGCTATCTTTTTCCCGTTGAATGTGACAGGTTTCGTGCTGCGCCTGTTTGTGACTGTTTCCTGTAGCAGGGTAAATTTATCCATGGTGGAGCAAAAATAAAGCGTTATATTGCTATGGGTGTAAAAATACTTTACCCATGGGAAGCTCATCGTTAATCGTTCTTTTTTTCGCCGGTGTCGCTTTTGCTGCCGGAGGCATCGCAGCTGCACGGTTCTTCGTGAAAGGGACAAAGAACAGGCAAAAAGGGGAGGCCTACGAGTGCGGAATTCCGACCTCGGGCACTCCCTGGAACCAGTTTAGCATCGGCTATTACCTGTATGCACTCATTTTCCTCATATTTGATGTAGAACTCGTCTTTATGTATCCCTGGGCCGTTGCGGTGCGAAGAATAGGGATGCCGGCACTCGTGGAGATCGTGATCTTCCTGTTCATCCTGTTTATGGGATTTTTGTATGCGCATAAAAAGGGAGCATTGAAATGGATGTAAGGTCACAAAATAATGGAAATGAACCTTTCCCGGGAGAAGTGCATCCAACCGCAGGGGGTGGTATACTCGTCACCAAATTGGATGAAGTGATCAACTGGGCGCGATCGAACTCGCTCTGGCCCCTGGTGTTCGGCACCAGTTGCTGTGCCATCGAAATGATGTCCACCGCCGGCCCGAAGTATGACTGGTCGCGATTTGGTTTCGAAGTAGCAAGGGCTACGCCAAGACAGGCCGACGTGATCATCATTGCCGGGACCATCGTCAACAAGATGGCCCCCGTGCTAAAGCGATTGTACGACCAGATGGCGGACCCCAAATACGTGATTGCGATGGGCGCCTGCGCTACCAGCGGCGGTCCCTTCTTCTATAACACCTATTCGGTGGTGAAAGGTGCGGACCATGTGATCCCGGTGGATGTGTACGTCGCGGGATGTCCACCCCGGCCGGAAGCGCTGTTACACGCCCTCATCACCTTACAGGAGAAAATAAGAAGCGGAAACTAATGACGAAAGAAGAATTGAAAATAAGCGTAACCGAACTTCTCCCATCGGCTTCCTTCGAAGAAGGAAGTGAATGGACTACCGTGCTTACCGGTCCGGATGGTTGGGATTCGTTTGCCCGGCAGGTGCGATCGGCGCCGCAACTCGACTTTGACTACTTGTTTTGTGTGACGGCCGTCGATTGGAAAACGCATATCACGGTGGTGTATCATCTTACTTCCACCGTGCACCGGCACACGCTGGTGGTGAAAGTAAAGCTCGATCACGATCATCCCGAAGTGGCTACGGTGTCCGGCATCTGGCGCACCGCAGAATTCCACGAACGCGAAGCCTACGACCTCATGGGGGTGGTATTCACCGGCCATCCCGATCTGCGAAGGCTGTTCCTGACAGATGAATGGAAGGGGTGGCCGTTGCGCAAGGATTATGAAGACCCGGTGAACATGATCAAACTATAAAATGATCGAAGAAATAGGCACGACCGAACAAGGGGAACTGGTGGTCAACCTGGGCCCGCAACATCCATCGACGCATGGCGTGCTTCACCTTGTCGTTACCCTCAGCGGGGAGACCATCAAAAAAGTAGAACCTCATCTTGGTTATATCCATCGCAGCATCGAGAAAATGTGTGAAAGTCTTTCCTATCGTCAATTTATTTACGTCACCAGCCGGATGGACTATCTTTCTTCGCACATTAATAATCATGGCTGCGCCCTGTGCGTGGAAAAGGGAATGCAGATAGAAGTACCGCCCAGGGCAAAAGTGATCAGGGTGTTGATGGACGAACTGACCCGGCTGGCTTCCCATCAGCTGTGGTGGGGCGCCATGGCCATGGATGTAGGCGCCCTCACGCCATTTTTCTATGCTTTCCGGGAGAGAGAGGCGATCAACGATATTATGGAAGAGACCTGTGGGGCAAGACTTACGATGAATTACATGGCCCCCGGCGGGGTTGCATTCGATCTGCACCCCGACTTTCAGCGGAAAGTAAAGGACTTCCTGGCCTTTTTCCGAACGAAGATCGACGAATATGACGAGCTGGTCACCGACAACATCATCTTCCAGCGCCGGATGGAAGGCATCGGCTACCTCTCCTCTGAAGATGCTATTTCCTATGGCTGCACCGGACCTACCGCCAGGGGCAGCGGAGTGAGCTGTGATATCCGGAAATCAGTACCCTACGAGGTATATTCTCAGGTGCAATTTGAAGAAGTGTTGGAAACAGGCGGCGACTGTTTTGCCCGGTATAATGTCCGGATGGGGGAAATGCGCCAGTCCATCTCCATTATAGAGCAACTGATCGACAATATCCCCGGTGGGGAATTCCTGGCAAAGACAAAGGCGGTGCTGAAATTGCCCAAAGGAGAGTTCTATTCAAAGGTGGAGACGGCGAGGGGGGAATTCGGCGTATATATCATCAGCGAAGGCGGGACGACACCCTATCGGATCAAGTTCCGTTCGCCGGGCTTTTCCAACCTCTCCGCGCTGGACCATATGGCCCGGGGACATAAGATCGGCGATCTGGTAGCGATTATGGGAACACTCGATCTGGTGATACCGGATATCGATCGTTAAACAAAAACAACGATGCTTAGCATAGAAAATATCACCCATTCCATCGACGTATGGCTCTACGGGACATTCAACCCCACAGCAGCGCTTTTGCTGGAATCCCTCATCGTAGGATTGTGCGCGATCACGCTGTTTGCCGTGCTCGGGCTGGTCCTCGTGCTGATGGAGCGGAAGGTCTCCGCCTATATGCAGATCAGGCTGGGTCCTAACCGTGTAGGCCCCGGCGGAGCCCTGCAGACGGTAGCGGACACCCTCAAACTGGCGATGAAGGAGGGGCTGACCCCTGACGGCGCAGACAAATTCCTCTTCAATCTGGCGCCGTTCATGGTAATCGTTGTTGCGATGCTGATCCTCGTCCCTGTGGCCTTTGCTAAAGGGACCCAGATATGGGACATCAACATCGGGGTTTTGTATATCTCCGCCGTATCCTCGCTTTCCGTCATCGGAATTTTGATGGCCGGATGGGCCAGCAACAACAAATACTCCCTGCTCGGCGCCATGCGCAGCGGCGCCCAGATAGTCAGCTACGAATTGTCCGCGGGACTCTCCATCATTTCCATCGTCACCCTCACCGGCAGCCTGCGCATCTCGGATATCATCGATTCGCAGCAGGATGGGTGGTGGCTGTTTAAAGGACATATCCCCGCGATGATCTCCTTCGTCATCTTCATCATCGCCGTCACGGCAGAGACCAACCGCGCACCTTTCGACCTTGCGGAGGCGGAGTCAGAGCTCACTGCGGGATTCCACACAGAGTATTCCGGGATGAAATTCGCCTTATTCTTCCTGGCTGAATATGTCAACATCTTTATTGTTTGCGCGATAGCCGCTACCTTGTTCCTGGGTGGCTGGATGCCGCTGCACATCGGGCATTGGACGGCTTTCAATCACGCGATGGATTATATCCCGTCCTCCCTCTGGTTCATAGGCAAGACCTTCTTCCTCATTTTCGTGATCATGTGGTTCCGCTGGACCTTCCCGCGACTCCGCATCGACCAGTTGCTCAGTCTCGAATGGAAGTACCTGTTGCCGCTGAGCCTGTTCAACCTATTATTAATGACACTCATTTCGATAAAAGGATGGCATTTTTAAGAACATATCTGTCAGACATCTATCACGGTGCACGTTCTCTCCTGAAAGGGATGAAGCTGACGGGTTATTATTTTACCCATCGGAAGGAGATCATTACCCAGCAATATCCTGACAACAAGGCGGAAATGAAGTTGCCCGAACGGTTTCGCGGGGAAGTGGTCATGCTGCATGACGAGAACAATGAGCATGCCTGCACCGGTTGCACCGCCTGCGAACTGGCCTGCCCCAACGGTACCATCAAGATCATAACCAAGATCGAAACGTCGCCGGATGGCAAAAAGAAGAAGGCGCTGGATACCTTTATCTATCATCTGGAGCTCTGCACGATGTGCAACCTCTGTATTCAGGCCTGTCCCACGGACGCCATCAAAATGGCGCAAAATTTTGAGCATAGTGTGTATGACCGCAGCCAACTGACAAAAAATTTAAATAAACCGGGTTCTAAAATCAGAGAGGGCGTTGAATAATGAACGCGTCTGCAGTCGTATTTTATATACTTTCCGCTTTTATCCTGGCGACCGGCCTGCTCGCGGTCACCTCCAGGAAAATATTCCGTACGGCCATCTGGCTGCTGTTCTCCCTCACCGGCGTCGCAGGACTGTACTTCTGGCTGGGGATGCAATTTATTGCGGCGGTGCAGGTGGTGGTCTATGTGGGCGGCATCGTCGTGCTGATCATCTTTTCCATCTTCCTCACGCAGCAGTCGGGGAAAGATCTGCCGTCACCCCTCCGGCGGCGGACTGTCTTCTCCGCCCTGGCCGCCTGCATAGGTTTTGCCCTTACCTGCCTGTTGCTTAGCCGGTATTCTTCCTTTCGCGTCAAAGAAAGCGATTATGACTTTGCTCCTGATATGAGTATAAGCGCCATCGGAAACCAACTGCTCAGCACTTCCGAACACGGATATGTCCTGCCTTTCGAAGTGATCAGCATCCTGCTGCTGGCCGCCATGATCGGCTGCATCGTTATTGCCATGAAATCAAAACCCGGCGACAAATGAACCAGATACCGCTCTCTCATATCCTGTTTGTCAGCACGGCGCTCTTCTTCATCGGTATGTACGGCCTGTTCACCCGCCGCAACATGATCACGATGCTGATGGCGGTGGAGCTGATCCTCAACAGCGTCAACATCAACTTCATCGCCTTTAACAAATACCTGTACCCGGAGAAGCTGGAGGGGGTATTCTTTTCCTTGTTTATCATTGCCATTGCCGCCGCCGAGGCGGCCGTGGCCATCGCTATAATTATCAACCTATACCGGAACCTCCATTCCATCGACGTGGAGGCTGCGGATGAAATGAAATTCTGAACCTGTATATGCCAGTTGCTCCTTACCTGCTTATTGTCCTGGTTCCCCTGCTGCCGCTGGTGGGCTTTGTTGTCCTGGGGTTGTTCGGCAGAAGATATCTGAGGGCTTTTTCCGGCCTGTTCGCGACCGGCCTGGTATTCCTGAGTACGGTGATTGCCCTGTCGGTAGCCTATGATTATTATTTCATATCCGGTGCGGGCCCGGACTCGGTCTACCATTCAGCCAAAGTATTGAATATCCATTGGCTATCCTTTGGCCCGGATTTCTCCATTGACATGGATCTGCTGGTAGACCCTATCTCGGTGATGATGGCTGTCATCGTCAGCCTCATTTCCCTGATGGTCCATATCTTTTCGCTTGGCTATATGAAAGGCGAGGAGCGTTACGCAACCTACTATGCCTATCTAAGCCTCTTTACCTTCTCCATGCTCGGACTTGTGTTATCCGCCAACTTATTAGAGACATATATTTTCTGGGAGCTGGTGGGCTGCTCTTCCTACCTGCTCATCGGTTTCTACTACGATCGTCCGGCCGCGGTTGCCGCTGCAAAAAAAGCCTTCATCGTGACGCGCTTTGCCGATCTGGGTTTTCTCATCGGTATCCTGGTGCTTTCCTTTCAGGCTCAGACCCTCGATCTCCGGAATCTGATACAAATTCTTGGCCCCGGCGGCCAGTCACTCGCGGATGCCTTACTTGTGCCGGGGAACAAAGGCTCCTTTCTCGGCATTTCGGCGCTGTCCTGGGGCCTGACCCTCGTTTTCATTGGCGGCGCGGGGAAATCGGCTCTCTTTCCCCTGCATATCTGGCTGCCCGATGCCATGGAAGGTCCGACCCCTGTGTCTGCGCTGATCCATGCCGCGACCATGGTCGTTGCTGGCGTATACCTCGTGGCCCGGCTGTACCCACTATATACCGCGACACCCAACGTAGCGGAAATAATTCTATGGGTCGGCGCCATCTCCGCCTTCGTCCCGGCCGTCATCGCCTGTACCCAAACCGATATCAAACGCATCCTGGCCTACTCCACATTGTCACAGATAGGCTACATGATGTTTGCGCTTGGCGCATCGGGTTTCACTGCCTCCCTCTTCCATCTCTTCACCCACGCCTTTTTCAAAGCGTTGCTCTTTCTCTGCGCCGGAGTGATCATCCACCGCGTCCATAGCAACGAAATGAAAGATATGGGTGGATTGCGCCGCCTTCTCCCTGTCACGCACGTCTGTTTCCTCATCGCCTGTCTGGCTATCGCCGGCATTCCACCCTTCTCCGGTTTCTTTAGCAAGGAAGAGATCCTGGCAGTTGCCTGGGAGAACAATCCATTCATCTATGCCATCGGCCTGGTCACCTCCGGGCTGACGGCTTATTATATGTTCCGCCTGTACTTCTCCGTGTTTTGGCGAAAGACGCCTGCCCATGAAGGCCTTCATCACGGCGAAGCACCAGCCAGCATGAAGATTCCCTTGATCATTCTGGCCATCGGCGCGGCCTTTGCCGGCTTCATCCCTTTTTCCAGATTTATCACTCCCGATGGCCGCCCGGGTGAAGCACCCGCCTTCGGGCTCAATGTCATCCCTCCTGTCTTTATCGCTCTCCTCGGCATCGGCATTGCCGCGTGGCTTTACGGGAAAGAAAGCAACCGGCCTGAAAAGGCGGCAAAAGCCCTCCGTGGCCTCTACACCTTCGCGTATCATAAGTTCTATATAGATGAGATTTGGCTCTTTATTACCAAAAAGATCATTTTCAACCTCATCGGCCGGCCCGCGGCGTGGATCGACAGAAATATCGTAGATGGGTTTATGAATGGGCTGGCATCGGCGACGGCCGGCGTCTCTGCGGCAACAAAAGGCGTACAATCGGGGAAGGTACAGGATTATGCCTGGTTCTTCTTTATGGGAATAGCAGGATTAGCCATTTTATTCATCTATCTATACACATGACGCTATCATTGCTTGTCATATTACCATTGCTCACGACCATCGCCGTGCTTTTGTGCAGGGGACAATATACCGTCCGCTTGCTGTCCTTCGCCGGTGTTGTGATGCAACTGATACTTTCTTTCGTCCTGCTGGCCCTTTATTGGAAAGAACGGGCAGCCGGCAACACCGCGCCCATGCTTTTTGTCTACCGGCACACATGGTTCACCGCCCTTAACATCGACTACCACGTTGGCGTCGACGGCATCTCCGTCGCCATGATCCTGCTCACGGCCTTTGTCATGGTTGGCGCCGTGCTCGTATCCTGGAAGATTACGCCTATGGGAAAGGAGTTTTTCGTCCTCCTTCTTATACTCAGCGCGGGCGCTTTTGGTTTTTTTATCTCTCTCGATCTCTTCACCCTCTTTTTCTTTCTCGAGGTGTCGGTGATCCCGAAATTCCTGTTGATCGGCATCTGGGGTAGTGGACGCAAGGAATACAGCGCCATGAAGCTGGCCCTCATGCTCATGGCGGGCTCGGCCCTGGTCTTCCTCGGGCTGGTAATTTTATATTATGCTGCCGGCGGCCATCATTTCGACATGATGGCCTTTGCCCAAAGCCATCCTGCGGCGGCTGTACAGCGTCTCGTCTTCCCCCTCCTGTTTACCGGGTTTGGCATCTTCACCGCCTTGTTCCCCTTCCACACCTGGGTACCCGACGGCCACTCTTCCGCACCCACGGCCGCCTCGATGTTCCTGGCGGGCATCTCGATGAAACTGGGCGGCTATGGCTGTCTGCGCACTGTCCTGATGCTGGCGCCACTGGCAGCTGAAGAGTACTCCCCTTATATTATCACACTGGCGGCCATCGCCATCGTCTACGGCGCCTTTGCCACGATGATGCAACGCGATCTTAAATATATCAATGCTTATTCCTCCATCAGCCATTGCGGCTTTATCCTTCTGGGAATTGGCATGGGGACAAGGACGGCCATCACCGGCGCCGTCATGCAGATGGTCTCCCACGGCCTGATGACGGCCCTTTTCTTCGCCACCATCGGGATGATCTACGATCGCACCCATACGCGGATGGTCGAAAAACTGGGCGGCCTGTTGAAAATGATGCCCTTTATCGCAACGACATTCGTCATCGCCGGTTTGTGTTCGCTGGGCCTGCCCGGGCTCAGCGGTTTTGTGGCCGAGATCACCGTTTTCATGGGCTCCTGGCAGCATCCCGGCGGGGCGTATCACTTCGCGACAATCCTGGCTTGCGCCTCGATAGTCATCACGGCGGTGTATATCCTGCGGGCCACGGGGCAAGTGATCATGGGCCCGGTGAAGGACCCGCACTATAACGGGCTTGCCGATGCGACCTGGAATGAGCGACTGGCCGGTATCCTGCTGGTAGCGGGGATCTTTGCCATCGGTGTGGCGCCTTTTTGGCTGAACGATTTGATCAATAAATGAACAAGCAAATATGTGGACTGGAATTATGGTGCCCTTGCGGCAGGAACTGATGGTGACGCTGATCCTCTTCCTTCTTTTGTTTATCAAGGTAGGCGCTTCGGAATACCGCACCGGGACAATACTCCGGCTGGTGAATATCCTGCTGCTGGCAAATCTGGTCCTGGGGTTTTTCCCCTGTCCGGATGCGACTTTGTTCAACGGCATGTTCCATACCGGCAGGCTCATCGTGCTGGAAAAGAACATTCTCAACCTGGGCACGCTCATCGTCTCGCTCTTGGCTTATGACTGGCTGAAAGAACACCGGCAGGCGCTGGAATTTTATATGTTGTTGTTGGCTACTCTCACGGGCTTTTTCTTTATGATCTCTTCGGGCAACCTGCTGATGTTCTATCTTGGCCTGGAATTGTCGACCATCCCGCTCACCGCGCTTTCCGGGTTCGATCTGGAGAAAAAGCAGTCTTCGGAAGCGGCACTGAAATTCATCATCTCCTCCGCATTTTCATCGGCCCTGCTGTTGTTCGGCATCTCCCTGCTCTATGGCGCTACAGGAAGCCTGGGTTTTGATGCTATCCCGCGGCGGCTCGACGGCAGCGCATTCCAGTTGTTTGCCTTCATTCTCCTGCTGTCAGGATTTGCTTTCAAGATATCTGTGGTCCCCTTTCATTTATGGACGGCTGATGTATACGAGGGGTCACCGGTGGCGGTTACCGCTTATTTGTCCGTTATCTCGAAGGGGGCGGTTTTTTTTATCTTCATCCAGGCGCTGTACACCGTCTTCAGACCACTTGCAGGAAACTGGAACCGCATGCTGATCCTGCTGTCGGTGCTGACCATGCTCACGGGTAACCTGTTCGCCCTGCGGCAGAACAATCTGAAACGATTGCTGGCCTTTTCTTCTATCACCCAGTCAGGGTTCATCCTCGCCGGGATAACCGGCAGCTCCCGGGCAGGGGACGCCTCCGTCATCTATTTTATCCTCATCTACATCTTCTCCAATCTGGGCGCTTTCGGGGTCGTATCCCTCATCAGTGCGCAGACGGGGCGGGAAAATATCGATGACTATAAAGGGCTGTATGCCGCCAATCCCTTGCTGTCCTGGGTAATGGCCATTTCGCTGTTCTCCCTGGCCGGCATCCCGCCTACCGCCGGATTCTTTGGCAAATTCTTTTTGCTGATGGCGGGTGCGGGCAGGGGTAACTATGTTTTCATCGGCATTGCGGCGCTGAATATGGTCATAGCGCTGTATTACTACCTGCGGGTGATAAAAGCTATCTTTATGGACAGTCAGCCGCAGCCCATCGGAAAGCTGAAGATCCCCCTGCTACCGAACATCGCTTTCGGACTTTGTGTTGCCGGTATCCTGGTGACGGGTGTGATGGGATGGGTGTACGACTATATTTATTCATTGAGCATAGGGTTTTAAACGATATGGCTATCAACCAAAATCACCTGTTCGAAGAGCTCAACGGCATCAAATGCGCCATTGTAGAGAAGAATGTGGCGCCCGCACGGGTGGATTTCCTGCGAAAGCTGCTCGAATACAACCGGTATACCGTGGTCGTCGTGCCAAGCCCGCCACCCAAAGCGGCTCCAGCCCCGGCTACTTCGGCCACTCCGCCGCCTGCTGCCCCAGCTGCGCTCGAGAACCCTGCACCGGCCCCGGCCGCCCCGCCGCCCCCGGAAACCTTTACGGTGGGTGTGACGGATGTAACGTTCAATTCCATCAACGCCATCTTCGGCCGGCTGCTAAAGACGCCCGGGGGGCACACGGTTACGCTTGCCTATTGGCAGCAAAAGGAGAAAGAGTCACGCGACGACATTCCCTATTTCGACTCCTGACCGAAAGCCCTATTCCCGCACATTTACTTCTTCTTCTTTTTTGTAGTGTCCGCCATCGGCGCGGCCGGCGGTTGCATAGCACTCATCATTTGCATTACATCTTTTGGCTCCATCAACGCCCAGTGTTCGACCGCTTTACCGTCCTTGAACCTGGACACTTCAAGCGATTTGAAATCAAAGGGTTCCCCCGCTTTATGTCCCATCTCCGCTTTCTTCCAGGTGCCGGAAAACCGATACCAGGCCATCACATAGTCGGAATCGGCCAGCGCCTTCACGAGGTCTGATTTCATATTATCTACCCCCGCCATCTCTTTTTCAAAGGCTGCCTTCATGCTGTCCAACCCTTTGATATCACCATGTTCGCCGGAATGGTCTACGGCGTCTGTGGCAATATAGTCACCCAGCTTTGAGAAATTTTTTGTCTCGAAGCATTTGGCGACGGAATCGTTGGCATCGAGATTCTTCTGCGCGGCGGCGGAGAGCCCGCCTTCCGGCTTGCTGGTGCAGGCTGCAAAACACCAGATAGCCGCGCTGGCAACAATCGTTAGATGTTTTTTCATGATCTGTATTTTTGGGGTTATATAAATGTACGCCACTAGAAAAGGTACAAAAAAATGACGGTCCGCCGAAAACATCATAGGTTTGTCCGAAATTGGTGGTCCATAAAACAATTAGACTATGAAAAAGGTAACATGCCGCCCGTTTAGGCTCATCGTTGGAAGTGTCCTCCTATTACTATCGGCTCACCTTCCAACCGAAGCCGATGCTCAATCCACCCCCCACAGGTCGTTGCTCGCCCTTTCAAAGACCAATCATACCCTGGCGATCGTCGATCCGGCGACTTTGAAGGTTATTGCCACCGTGCCGGTTGGTACCGATCCGCATGAAGTGATCGCCTCTTCGGATGGCACGAAGGCTTATGTCACGATCTATGGCGGCGGCAGCCTGCATGAGTTGGACGAGATCGATCTGGTTGCACAAAAGCCGCTGCGCAACATCGATACAAAGCCGCTGTTTGGTCCCCATGGCCTGACCTTTGTGGATGGCAAGGCCTGGTTCACCGCGGAAGGTTCCAAGTGCGTTGGCCGTTATGACCCGGCAACGGGCAAGCTGGACTGGAGCATGGGGACGGGGCAAGACCGGACGCATATGCTTTATGTCACGCCGGACGGGAAGCGCATCTATACGACAAATGTATCTTCCGGTACTGTCAGCATTCTCGTCGATTCGCTGATCCAGCCCGGCAGGATGGCGCCTCCGGGGGCCAGGCCTCATGAGGATTGGACCCAAACCATTGTTCCGGTGTCCAGGGGCTCGGAAGGCTTTGACGTTTCGCCTGACGGCAACGAGCTATGGACGGCGGCGAGCGAGGATGGAACGATTTCTATTGTTGACCTTCGCGCAAAAAATTTGGCCACGAAAATAGATGCGAAAGTTAATGGGGCCAACCGGCTCAAATTTACGCCGGATGGTAAACTGGTCTTCATATCTAGTCTGGGGTCGGGCGACCTCACTATTTATGATGCCGCATCCCGTAAGGAGGTCAAAAGGCTGAAGATCGGTCATGGCGCGGCAGGGATACTGATGGACCCGGATGGCTCGCGGGCATTTGTCGCCTGTTCGGCCGACAATAATGTCGCGGTGGTAGATCTCAAGACCCTGGAAGTTACCGGCCATTTCGAAGTAGGTGGAGTACCCGATGGGCTCGCCTGGGCGGTGAGGCCTTAACCTATAACGATAAACTCCTGACTTGACATTATGCAAAAACTTGTATTTGTTGCTTTTCTCATTAGCAACTTATCAGCCTTCAGTATGCCCGGCCACCCTTCTTCGCCGGATTCGACCTTCAAGACCTGGTCGTATGGCGCTGATCATGTCGTAGGCTTAATCTATTTACCCCATCCGGAGAAGAGGCAGCATTGCAGATTGCTCCATCCGGATGCCAATACCACCCTGGTTGAAGAGTTGAATCAGGCGGGTACTTGCACGTCCAGGTATTTAGTGGTATATATGGACCACCGCCTGGAAATGATAGCAAAAACCGATCAATGGGGAAAAGTGGTCTCCACCAGCCATTTTGTGCCGGTGGATAAGAATACCGTCTTGGAGACGGCTGTCCAGACGGGCCGAAATCCTTATGCGCCGTGCTTTGGAAGAAGATATGTGTTTAAGGACGGGTTGCTCAGCGAATATGCCTATGTAGACGAAAAAGGTGATTTGTGCAATAATCGGGATGGATACGCAAGGGAGGTGTTGTCGAAATACGACACTGGCGTCCTGCGAGGCTTTACCAGGAGCTTCTCTTATTTCAATGCAGCCGGGAAACCTGTCCTGGCAAAGAACGTTGGCTATCATCAAGTGGTGTTGGAGCATGATGATCGGGGTAATATAATTACGCGCTCCTATTTGAATAAGGAAGATGCCCCCATGGCCAATAAATATGGTGTTTATAAGATTCAGTATACTTATGATCAATGGGGCAATAATATACAAACAGAGAACAAGGCGCTGGATGGGACGCCGCTGAAAGGCAGTTATGGGGCGGCTACCTATAAGACTTCCTATAAAGATGGATGGCGCGTGCAGGAAGAGATGTTCGATGATCAGGGGCATCTTACGACTTTTAAAAATATAGATGGCAGATTTGCAGTCGTCACCTATAAGCGGGACGACCGGGGCAATGTGATGGAAGAAGCCTATTACGGCGACAAACGTGAACCCGTCAATGACGAGCGGGGAATTCACCTGGAGAGGTCAAGTTATTCCGATGATGATCTGCTGCTGGAACGTTCTTTTTGGGACAAAGAAGGGAAGGCGACTACCGATCTTTCCCTTGTACACGCTTACCGGTACACCTATGATAAAGACGGGAATAGGATGAGCAAGGCCTTTTTAGACACCGCCGGCCGGTTGTTCAACAGGCACTATAACCACGTAAACATGATCAGGTATCAATACTATGCCAGCGGCAGCCTGATGTCGGAATCGTATTGGAATAACGATCATGAGAAAACGGTGAACGAAAACGGTCATCACCAAAAGGCATACCAATATGATGAAACAGGCCAGTTGCGTGCCATCGATCTGCTGGACAGCCTGGGTGAACATGTGCTTGGTGATCTTGGATATTCCCGGGAGGTACTACGATACAATAGCGCTGCTCAATTACAAAGCCGGAGCTATTTTGACGCCGGCCGGCCTATCTCCCAGGTAAAACAAACATATTATGTTCGCAACTATCATACGATCCGCTATGAATATGATAGTCTCAACCGCGTGCGTAGTGTAATATACCTGGATGAGCAGGACCGGCCTTTTAATGCTACGGTCGAACTTGGATCCGGCGAGATCTTCCCCTGCAGCAAAGTGGTATTTGAATACAATGCCAGTGTTCTTGTTGCCGAAAGAATCTATACTACCAACCCTGATGAGGCGCCTGTGATGCGGGATTGTATGAAGCAATATGCCGTCAGCACCTCGGGCCAGGGCAGGTTGCCTCCCGACAAACAATGATGGCTACTAACTGTTTAACCTATCCACGCTATGACCTATGCTTTGTTCGAACGGCGGCTGCGGCCTGCCGCGACAATTATCCTTATCTTGCTCTTGAGTCCTGGCCTGTCCAGCGCTCAGTCCGCAAAATTGGCACCTGCTCAACTAAAGCAAGATCTATTGCTACTTGAGGATACCTTGCAAAAGATCCATCCCGGCATGTATCGATATAAAACAAAGAAAGAGCTGGACGGGATATGGGACAGCTGTTATGCCAGCATCACGGATAGCATGACCGTTCCAGGCTTTTATGCATTGACAAGTTTTGCGATCGCATCCCTGGAGGATGGTCATAGCAACTGCCGTCTGCCGCAGGATGCGACGAAAGAATACATAAGCCATGTTAGTGTGTTCCCTGCCATCGTCATGTTCATCAATAACCATGGATACATTTATTGTTGCAAACAAAACGATTCGCTGGCAGGCTCGGAGATCATGGAGATCAACGGCCGACCGATGAGCCAGATCATTCATCGCTTGTTTGATTATATTCCATCGGATGCCGGCATTCAATCCCGGAAGAATTGGGAACTGCCGGAGTATTTTAATATCCTGTTCAATCTTGTTTTTGGGAAGCAAAGGAACTATGAGGTAAGCTACAAAACCATAGATGGTAAAATTGCCCGGGCAAAGCTGGAAGCCAGATTGCTGTCGGATATGATGTGCCCTCCGCCGGCTCTCTTCAAGCGGCCAACCAGGTATCTTCAACTGAGCTATCGGCCGGGTGATATCGCTTTGCTGACGATCAAAACATTTTTCAACGGCTTTTTGCAGCAGACCGGAGAAAATTTCAGTTCGTTTCTGGATTCGGCTTTTAATGATATCCGGTTAAAAAAGACCCGTAAGCTCATCATAGATATCCGTCGTAACCAGGGCGGGAATGATGAAAATGGCGCCTTACTGTATGCGTATCTCTCGCAAAAGCCTTTCAGGTATTATGACTCGCTTGAAAAGACGAAGGGAAAGCTGCCTGGCGACAGCCACCAAAACTTGCAACTTCAACAACCAAAACCAAACAGCTTCGATGGCAGGCTATTTATCCTTGCTGATGGCCGCAGTTTTTCTGCCAGTTCGGAGTTCTCATCGATAGTGAAAACGAATAACAGG
The DNA here is from genome assembly GCF_014642875.1 of Puia dinghuensis. GTDB lineage: Bacteria > Bacteroidota > Bacteroidia > Chitinophagales > Chitinophagaceae > Puia > Puia dinghuensis. Next base: position 346,619 of record NZ_BMJC01000006.1, on the reverse strand, counting down.
GGCATTTTCATTGGTGAAGAGAACGGGGGCGGATATTATGGGAATACGTCCGGCGATGATGAAAATGTTATATTGCCTGCTTCACAGATCTCTTGTAGAATACCTTTAGTTAAATATACCTTGGCTGTAAAAAAGCTGAAGAATGGAGATTTAGGTATTCTGCCTGATTTTCCCTGTTACATTACTATCAGTGATATCCTCAGTAACACCGATAGTCAGCTGCAATATGCAATTAAAAAAGCCTCAAGTAATTAATTTTTAATTACTTGAGGCTCTGTAGCGAGATCGGGATTTGAACCCGAGACCTCAGGGTTATGAATCCTGTGCTCTAACCAACTGAGCTATCTCGCCGGTTACTTACAGCGCAGCCGATGGACCGTTCCGTAAAGGGACGCAAAAATAGAGAAAAATCAGCGGAAAATCGCACAAAAAGGAAGGGAAATAAAAAGGCCCTCTGTAGAAACAGAAGGCCGTCTAACGATTGCTTGCCATATGAAAAATCTTCAAAAGATCGATGTTGTAAGACTGCAACGTATCTTTTCTCTCTTCCCCTTCATCTCTCGTTGCAGGCACAAATTTAAAAGAGTCGGATCATCTAAAAAAGAACTCAATAATATCAAAACGTTAAAATGCTAAATCGGTTTATCTAATTTCCTTTCTATCGCTCGTTTCTGAGTGCAATATCGGAGATTATCCTGGAAAAAGGAAATAATCCCACAATTATTTTTGTAATTTTTGACGTTAATCCGGTAAAAGTAAATATAGAATAATTTTTAATATGAAAATTGAGGTCTTTTAAGGCTATTTTTGTCCTTTATATCGTAAAATTTGAGGATTTCAATGAATTGGCAAATAAATAGTAATTAATTTTAATTTGTTCTGCCCGGATATTCCTGCAAAGCCCGCTCCAAACAGTCCATCGCCCTGCCCAGATCTTCCGTATTCAGCACATAAGCAAGCCGCACCTCTTTTTTCCCCAACCCCTTCGTCCCATAAAACCCACCAGCCGGGGCCAGCATCACCGTCTGGTTGTTGTACGAGAAGCTCTCGAGTAACCACTGGCAGAAAACATCGGAGTCATCCACCGGCAAACTAGCCATCGCATAGAAAGCCCCACCGGGATTAGGACAGTAGACTCCCGGGATACGGTTGAGCCGGCCGACCAGCACATCCCGCCGCTTGAGGTATTCGGCCTTCGTGGCATTGAAGTAATCCGCAGGCAGATCGGTCGCGGCTTCGCCCAGGATTTGGGCAAAGGATGGCGGACTCAGCCGGGCCTGGGCAAATTTCATCACCGTGTCGAGCACCGCCTGGTTGCGCGTGACCAGTGCACCGATGCGGCCACCACAGGCGCTATATCGCTTGGAGATGGTGTCCATCATCAGCACATTATCTTCGGCCCCTCGCAGATTCATCGCACTGATATGCACTCCGCTATAGCAGAAATCCCGGTAGGCCTCGTCGGAAAAGATATAAAGGCCATGGCGGATGGCGATCTCCTTCAGGGTCTCCATCTCTTCCCGGCTATAGAGATAACCCGTCGGGTTATTAGGGTTGCAGATGACGATGCCTTTTGTCCGGGGTGTGATCATTTTTTCAAACTCCTCCACCGGTGGCAGGGCGAACCCGTTCTCGATATAGGAAGTGAGCGGTTTTACCACCACGTTGGCTGCAACGGCAAATCCATTATAATTGGCGTAAAAGGGTTCGGGGATGATCACCTCGTCGCCGGCGTCCAGGCAGCTCATGAAACCGAACAGGATGGCTTCCGACCCGCCGGTGGTGACGATAATCTGCTGGTAATCCACATCGATACCGACCCGCTTGTAGTAGGCGGCCAGCTTTCGCCGGTAGCTCTCGTTGCCTGCGCTGTGGCTGTATTCGAGCACCTTGAAATCAAAATGCCGGACGGCATCCAGGGCCATTTTGGGCGTTTCGATGTCGGGCTGACCGATATTCAAATGATATACCTTTATACCTTTCTTTTTGGCGGCCTCGGCAAAAGGAACGAGCTTCCTGATCGGCGATGCCGGCATTTGCTGTCCGCGCTGACTAATGGCTAGTGGTTGACTGATGGTTAACATGGCGTAAAAATAAACAAAAAAAGGCCGTCGCATGGACGGCCTTTTCGTTGAGAAGTTATCGTTTATCGTCCTGTTTTATTCTTGGCTGCCTCGTACTTGGCATATGCGTCCGCGGTAAGCACCTCGCCTGTAATGTGAATCTGAAGGGGCAGGTCGATACCGGCAACCTTGATGGTAATGGACTTATTGAATGGACCTGCATTGGCGGCGTTGAAACCGGCCGTGATCTTGTCATCCTTGCCCTTCTGAATCGCGCCCTCGGGTTTTACGGGTGTCGTACAGCCGCAGGAAGCAATGGCGGACTCGATGATCACCGGGGAACTGCTGACATTGGTGAAGGCGAAGTCATGGCTTACGGGAGTACCCTGCTTGATCTTGCCAAAGTCATAGGAAAGCTCCTTAAACTTCACTACATCTTCAGCTTTCTTTACTTGGGCCTCCTGTGCAAAAACACCGACGGATAACGCTATGGCGCTGGCAAATAGGATTAATTTCTTCATTGCGATCAATTTATTTGTTTTAATAATTGTACTGATGCGTTTTCCGGCGCCGAACTGGCCGGTGCCTCATACACCTCCCCACTGATAGTGAGGGTCTTGGTCATGCTGGTGTTGTATACAATGGTTACAGTCTTTGTAAAAGGCCCTTTTGCATAGGCATTGTAACCGACCACGATCTTGGCCGTACCGCCCGCTTCGATAGGCTCGCGGCTCCACACTGGGGTGGTGCAGCCGCAGGAAGCCTGGACATTATCCAGCTTCAAGGGTGTTGACCCGGTGTTTACGATCTCGAAGGTGGTGGTGGCCGGCCTGCCCTGGGGGATCTTGCCGAAGTTGTGACTGTTATCCTTCACCTGCAGCATATCTGCCGGGCGGGGTAGGGCAGTTCCGCCAATATTCACCGCCTGCGCACGTACGGCAAGAGATGTGGCAAAAAGGCTGATCACAATTGCTATTTTTTTCATAGTTTGGCCTCGTTAATAGAGTCATAAAATTACTTACTTAACGTCAGCTTTGCCAATAAATTACCGGCTATTTTATTTTTTTAACAATCAATAAGATACAGGTATTTTTGTACGACCACCGACTGCGTCTCAAATATTCATTCCAATGGAAAATTTAGCTCCCATAGACGTCCTTGACCCCGAAAAGCTGTCCTTTGACAGATTCAGGGAAGAAGTGTTAAAAGACTACCGGTCTGCCTGTGAAAGCCGGGAGGCTAGTCTCCTGGGCCGTAAGGAGGTGCTCACCGGGAAAGCCAAATTCGGCATCTTTGGCGATGGCAAAGAAGTACCCCAGGTGGCGATGGCGAAGTTTTTCAAACCAGGAGACTTTTATGCCGGCTACTACCGGGATCAGACCTTTGCCTTTGCTACGGGAGCCGCCACCATCGAAGAATTCTTTTCACAGTTGTATGCCGACCCCGATCCCAGCCATGACCCCCATAGCGCCGGGAGGCAGATGAATTCCCATTTTGCCACCGCTTTTGTCGATTCCGACGGGTCACCGCTCGACCTGGTCAACCGGAAGAACCTGACGGCCGGACTCGCGCCGACCGCCGCCCAGTTGCCAAAGGCGCTTGGCCTGGCTTGCGCCTCGAAGGCTTTCCGCGAGGTAAATGTGCTGAAACCATTCACCGGATTGTCCAACAACGGCAACGAGGTCTGCTTTTGCACCATCGGCGACGCTTCCACCAGCGAAGGTCATTTCTGGGAAACGCTTAATGCCGCAGGTGTGCTACAGGTTCCCCTGGCCATCTTCGTATGGGATGACGGCTATGGTATCTCGGTGCCCCGGCAACTCCAGACGACCAAGGGGTCGATCTCCGAACTGGTGAAAGGGTTTCAGAAAGAGGACGGCACCAATGGCATCGATATCTATAAAGTGAAAGCCTGGGATTATGCCGGCATGTGCGAGGTGTTCGAAACAGGGCTCCGCGCCGTCAGAAAGACCCATACCCCGGCCCTCTTCCATGTCGAAGAAGTGACACAACCGCAGGGGCATTCCACCTCGGGCAGTCATGAACGGTATAAATCGCCCGAACGCCTCGAGTGGGAACGGGAATGGGATGCGATAAAGAAGATGAAGGAATGGATCATCGACAATGCCCTTGCCAGCGAGGAAGAGCTCGGTGAGATAGAAACAGAGGCGAAGGAATCGGTTCGCAACAGCCGCAACCTCGCCTGGGATAAATACCAGGCCCCCATCCGGGTACAGGTGACTCGCAGCGTTGAACTCATCCGCGAAGTAGCCCACGAAGCGCCTGACCACGCCGAAGAATTGCTCAAGCTGGCCGCTGCCCTGGCCGCCAATCGCGAGCCCGGTCGCAAGGAAGTCCTGCAGACCCTGCATGAAGCCATCGGGCTGGCCGGTTCAACCGCCTCCGCCCGCAAGTCCAGGGCTTACTATGAAGAATTAAAAAAAGAGAACGCCGCCTTATATAATACCCATCTTTATCATGAAGGCGCCCGCAAGGTGCTCCAGGTGCCGGAAGTAAAAGCCGTCTACGCCGGCAACGCGCCCGTGCTCAACGGATACGAAATTCTTAACCGGTATTTCGACCAGCTGTTCACCCGTAATCCCAAAGTATTGGCCTTTGGCGAGGATCTCGGAAAAATTGGGGATGTCAACCAGGGTTTTGCGGGTTTGCAAGCCAAACACGGAGCCGATCGCATCTTCGACACCGGTATCCGCGAATTGACCATCATGGGCCAGGGCATCGGCATGGCCTTCCGTGGACTGCGGCCCATTGCCGAAATACAATACATCGACTATTTGTTATATGGCCTCCAGCCGCTGAGCGACGATCTGGCCTCGCTGCAATACCGCACCGCAGGCAGGCAAACTGCTCCCCTTATCATCCGTACCCGCGGCCACCGGCTCGAAGGTATCTGGCACAGCGGTTCGCCTATGGGCATGATCCTGCACTCCCTGCGCGGATTGCATATCTGCGTGCCCCGGAATATGGTACAGGCTGCCGGGATGTACAATACCCTGCTGGAAGGGGTAGACCCGGCCATTATGATCGAATGTCTCAATGGCTATAGACTAAAAGAAAAACTGCCGGCCAATCTCCTCGATTTTCGGGTGCCGCTGGGTGAACCCGAGATCCTGAGGGAAGGAGAAGATATCACCGTCGTTTCCTATGGCGCCACCCTGCGCATCGTCCAGGAAGCAGCCCAGTCTTTGGAAGCCTTTGGCATCAGTTGCGAGGTGATCGATGTACAGACCTTATTGCCGTTCGATGTTCATCACAGCATCCTCGAATCGTTGAAAAAGACGAGCCGCATCCTCATCGTGGATGAAGATGTCCCCGGCGGGGCGGCAGGATTTATCTTTAATAAGGTGATGGAGCAGCAGGGCGGCTATAAATGGTTGGACACCGCGCCGCGTACGATCACTGGCCAGGCCCACCGGCCAGCTTATTCCAGCGACGGCGATTATTTCAGCAAACCCAATGCGGAAGATATTATGGATGCCATCCGCGAAATGATCAGCGAATAAATAAAGAGGGCCGCGCAAAATACATTGGCGACGGCCCTTCGACTATTTTAAGTTGTAGAAGACTTTCTGTACATCTTCGTCCTGCTCCAGCTTGTCTACCAGCTTCAATACTTCCTGCGCCTGCTCTTCCGGCAGCTCGACTGTACTGGTGGGTATCCACTCGATCTCCGAACTGATAGGCGTGATACCTTTTTCTTCCAACGCCTTCTGCATACTGCCAAAGTCAGGGAATGCCGCCCGCAGGACGATCACCGGCTCGTCATGTTCACCCGTCCCTTCGCCCATTTCTTCCAGCCCATGGTCGATCAGTTCCAACTCGAGATCATCCATGTTCAGGCCTTCCGGTTTTAACTTGAAGACCCCCATTTTCTTGAACTGGAAGCTTACGCTGCCGCTGTTGCCCAGCGTACCGCCCAGCTTGTTGAAATGCGATTTGACATTGGCCACCGTGCGGACATGGTTATCCGTCGCCGTCTCCACCAGGATGGCTACACCATGCGGCCCATAGCCTTCATAGAGAATTTCGTCGTAGTTCTCCATTTCCTTGCCCTGAGCCCGCTTAATGGCGGCCTCCACCCTGTCCTTGGGCATGTTGACGCTCTTCGCATTCTGAAAACAACGACGCAATGCCGGGTTGGTGGCAGGGTCGGGGCCTCCGGCCTTCACGGCAATGGCGATTTCCTTTCCGATGCGGGTAAACTGTTTGGCCATCCGGTCCCACCGGGCAAACATCGTGTGCTTTCTTACTTCAAATATGCGACCCATAAAAACTACTTCTTTTTTATTGCGGGGGCAAATTTACGCTTTTTGCCGTGTCGCAAAAAACTACGCTTTTAGTCTGCTGTTGTTTTTACTGTACCCAAAATAGATGATCAATCCTATTACCATCCATATCAATGCCGTTATCTGGGTGGCGGAATCCAGCCCGACGATCATGGCAGCACAGACGAGCGCTCCCAGGATGGGCACCACCGGCACGAGTGGGGTCTTGAACGGACGGGGACGGTTCGGATCACTCCCGCGCAGGATCACTACTCCGATGCTGACGAGGATGAAGGCAAACAGAGTGCCGATGCTGGTCAGATTGCCGGCTACGCTCTCCGGTACAAAGCCGGCGAACAGGCCTACAAAGACAAACAGCAGCATATTCGACTTATACGGAGTGCGGAATTTGGGGTGGAGCGCGCAAAATACCTTGGGCAGCAATCCATCGGTAGCCATCGTATAAAATACCCGGCTTTGACCAAGCAACATCACGAGGATCACGGAAGAGAAGCCGGCTAGGATGGCGATCGTTACCAGAATCGACAACCAGTGATAACCATGCATATAGGTCTCGATGGCATAGGCGACAGAGGCCTCTTTACCCGCCTTGACAAAGTCCGTATAGGGCGCAACGCCGGTGAGTACCCAGGAGAACAATACATATAGGATGGTACAGATCACCAGGGAACCCAGGATGCCGACTGGCATATCTTTGGTAGGGTTCTTGGCCTCCTGTGCGGCGGTGGACACGGCGTCAAAACCGATAAAGGCAAAGAATACGATGCCCGCACCCGAGAGTATGCCGCCCCAGCCATGCCTGAAAAAGCTGGTATAGGAATAAAGCGTTCCGTCCCGCATCTGGGCAGGAGGCGCATCCGCGGGGATCACATAGGGATGGTGATTGCCGGGGTTGACGAAGCTCCAGCCGATGGCGATGAATACGAGTACGATGGTTACTTTTATAATGACAATGATGGTATTCACCGTCGCGGATTCCGCCGTACCCCTTATCAGGAGCAGCGAAAGTGCCAGCAGAATGATCAGCGCGGGAATATTGATGATCCCGTGATGCATCACCCCGGCGGTGTCCAGCACCCGCTCAAAAGGCGAATGGCACCATTCGAAGGGAATGCTCCCCCCCACGAGCTTATTGAGGTATTCGCTCCAGGAGATGGAAACCGTGGCGGCGCCCAACGCATATTCCAATACGAGGGCCCAGCCAATGACCCAGGCTACCAGTTCGCCCATGGTAGTATAAGCATAGGTGTAGGCGCTGCCTGCGATGGGGATCATCGAAGCGAACTCCGCGTAGCAAAGTCCGGCAAAGGCACAACCAAGGGCGGCTACCATAAAGGAGATTGTTACAGCCGGACCGGCATGCTCACCGGCCGCAGCGGCTGTCCGTACGAACAGCCCGGCGCCGATAATGGCGCCGATACCCAGGGCGATGAGGCTCCCGGCACCGAGCGTCCGCTTCAGACCATGCTCCGAGTCCGCTGCCTGCGCTACGAGGGCATCCAGGGATTTCTTTCGGAATAAACTCATAAATAGCTTGTTTTGATAATAATTTTCAAATAAGATGACATGTGATGACTAGGGCCGAAAGTAAACAAATATTTAATACTCGAACCCAATTCTTTAACGAAAATTCGCTGCAGCCAACGGGCCCGCGGGCGATTTTTAGCATTAAAGTTTTGTCAAATCAATAATTTTCGATTGTTTGCAGGACAAAGGACAGGATTCGAATGCCAAAAATCAGTCTTACGGGATGGATCATGATCGCCATGGTAGCAGGAGTGTTGCTGGGGCTTTCGATACATTATAATAGTTCGGCGGCCGCGATAGACGGCTTTACTACCGTCTTCGGCATCGTCACCGACGTCTTCCTCCGGATGATAAAGATGATCATCGCTCCCCTGGTCTTTTCTTCTCTGGTTGTCGGTATTGCGAAATTGGGAGATATCAAAGCCGTAGGCCGCATTGGCGGCAAAACCCTTCTGTGGTTTATGTGCGCCTCCTTACTATCTCTGCTGCTGGGCCTGATCATCATGAACAGCCTGTCCCTGGGCAGCGAGCTCAATCTTCCCATACCCCCTTCGACTGCCTCTACAGGTATCGACGCCAGTACACTCACTTTTAAAGGATTCATCACCCATATCTTCCCCCGCAGCATCTTTGAAGCCCTGGCGGGCAACGAGATTCTGCAGATCGTCGTCTTCTCCGTATTTTTCGGCATCGCCACCGCTTCTATCGGCGAACAGGGAAAGATCGTCATCAAGGCGCTGGATGCCGTCACGAATATCATCCTGCGTGTCACGGGTTATGTCATGTATTTTGCCCCGGTAGCGGCCATGGCGGCTATCGCCTCCATCATGGCGATAAAAGGTCCCGAACTACTGGTGACGTATGGTAAATTCATCTTTAGCTTTTACCTCACCATCCTTGGCTTGTGGTTGATCCTGCTGCTTGTCGCATCGTTTTTTATCGGTCGCCGGGTCATCGATCTGGCCCTCAACGTCAAGGACATGATCCTTCTGGCCTTTAGTACGGCCTCCTCGGAAGCGGCTTTCCCCCGGCTGATCGTCGAGCTGGAGAATTTCGGCTGCTCTCCCAGGATCGTAAGTTTTGTCCTGCCCCTGGGTTACTCCTTTAACCTTGATGGCAGCATGCTTTATATGACCTTCGCCTCCCTGTTTATTGCCCAGGCCTATGGAGTGCCGCTGACCCTGGGACAGGAATTATCCATGTTGCTGGTGCTGATGCTGACCAGCAAGGGCATCGCCGGCGTACCGCGGGCAGCCCTGGTCGTAATAGCAGGAACCCTTTCTTTATATAATATTCCTCAACAGGGTTTGTTACTTTTGCTGGGCATCGATCAGGTCCTGGACATGGCTCGCAGCGCTACCAATGTATTGGGCAACAGCATTGCCGCCGCGATCGTGAGCAAATGGGAAGGAGAACTCGAAGAAACCGCCGTCAATATAAAATAAACTTATGCTCCAGCTTTTAACCATTCACTTAAAAGACCTGATAAATCCCGACTTCTACATCAACAACGGCGGCTTATGGGTACTCTTGTTTATTGTATTTGCAGAAACCGGGCTGATGTTCGGCTTCTTCCTGCCCGGCGACAGCCTGTTGTTCGTAGCAGGTATCTATAGCGAAAAACTCATCGGCAGCATCATCTCCGGCGGCACCGGCAGTGAATTTCTCGATCTCATCGTCCTCTGGCTGCTGGTCTCCATATGCGGCATCATCGGCAACGCCCTGGGATATTGGTTTGGTAATAAAAGCGGCCCCTTCCTTTTCCACCGGAAGGACAGCCTGCTCTTCAAGAAAAAATACCTCTTCCAGGCTAAGGAGTTCTATGACAAACATGGGGGAGAAGCCATCGTCTTCGCCCGCTTCCTGCCCATTGTCAGAACCTTCGCGCCCATCATTGCCGGCATCGTGGCAATGGACAAAAAGAAATTTGTTCTCTACAATGTCGTTGGCAGCCTCGCGTGGGTATTCGCCATGCTCTTTGCCGGGCACTACCTGGACAAGCTCTTCATGACGAAATTCGGGTTCGATCTTAAAAAACATCTGGAAGTGATCGTCATCGGCATCGTCGTCATCACTACCGCTCCTGTCCTATATAAACTCTTTTTCGGCCGGAAGAATACTGCTCCTGCCGAAGATCCCTATCAAAAATCTTAAATCCTCATGGAGAAAAAAGCCCCTTCTCTTTTCAACCTGGCGGTAATAGTCGGCGCGCTGGGTTATTTTGTCGACGTATATGATCTTTTGTTGTTCAGTATTATCCGCATCCCTTCGCTCAAAGGTCTCGGCCTCAGCGCCGCTGACATCGACAGTAAAGGCGGGGACATCCTCAATATCCAGATGCTGGGCCTGCTCATCGGCGGCATCATCTGGGGTATCCTCGGCGATAAAAGAGGCCGGCTCAAAGTGCTGTTTGCTTCGATCATCCTGTATTCCCTGGGCAGCATCGCCAATGGTTTCGTTCATACCCTCGGCCAGTACGAGGCGGCGCGTTTTATCACTGGTCTCGGCTTGGCGGGCGAACTGGGCGCCGGTATCACGCTTGTCAGCGAAATAATGCCAAAAGAACGCCGGGGCATTGCCACCTCCCTTGTTGCCGGCATCGGCCTCAGCGGGGCCGTATTTGCGTATTTTATCAAGGCGCAGTTCGGCGTGGGTGGGGATGGCTGGAGAACATGCTATTTCATCGGTGGCGGCCTGGGTTTCCTCCTCTTGTTACTCCGCATCGGCGTGCTCGAATCCGGGATGTACAAAAGCATGCATGACACCAAGGTCAGCAAAGGCAACTTCCTGGCGCTTTTTACCAATGGCCAGCGGTTTAAGAAATACATCACCGCTATCCTCATCGCCCTGCCCAACTGGTATGTCATCGGCATCCTGATCACCTTTTCGAATAAGTTCGGTTCTATTATGAAGGTCACCGGACCGGTGGACCCCGGCTATGGCATCATGGTCTCCTACGCCGCCATCTCCATCGGGGACGTCGCCATCGGCTTTATCAGCCAGTGGTTTAAAAGCCGTAAAAAATCCCTCTGGCTCTTCAATGCGATCACGATCGTTTCCGTCATCGCCTTTTTCAATATGCAGGGGCAATCACCCACAGCCGTATACTGGGTATGTGTATTCCTGGGCCTGGGTACGGGCTTCTGGGCCATGTTCGTGACGATGGCCGCCGAACAGTTCGGGACCAATATCCGCGCCACTGTCGCCACTACCGTTCCGAATATGGCGCGCGGCTCACTCGCTGTCATCGTGTCTCCGCTGTTCAAGGCCTTACTGCCCAGCCAGGGGTATTTCAACGCAGGGTGGATCACCGGGATCATCGTTTTTGCCATATCCTCCATTTGCCTGGCGATTACCCCCGAAACCTTTGGAAAAGATTTGAATTATATTGAGCCACTATAGATGAAGTTTTTGATCATTCGTTTCAGTTCCATCGGTGACATCGTGCTTACGACACCGGTGGTCCGTTGTCTGAAGAAGCAGGTTGTCACGGCCGAAGTGCATTATCTCACCAAGGCCGCCTTCCGGCCCATCCTGGCGGCTAACCCTTATATTGATAAGATCCATTGTCTCGGGAACGATCTCGACGGGCTCATCACGACGCTGCGGCAAGAAGATTATGATTATATCATCGATCTGCACCACAATCTCCGCACCATCAAAGTAAAAAAAGGACTAAAAAAGCAATCCTTCTCCTTCGACAAGCTGAACATACAAAAATGGCTCTATACTAACTTCAAGATAAACAGGCTCCCGCCGGTGCACATCGTCGATCGCTATCTCGATACGGTGAAGACCTTTGGTATAAAGAACGATGGCGCCGGACTCGATTACTTCATCCCGCCCGGGGATGAACTAAAACCGGAAGACATCCCTACTTCGCATCAGGCCGGGTATATCGGCCTGGTCATTGGCGCGGCCCTGGCGACAAAGCGCCTTCCCTTGCACAAGCTGCAAACCATCTGTAAAGAGACCCGCCATCCCATTATCCTGCTTGGCGGACCCGAAGACGCCGACATCGCCAAACAGCTTTCCGCCATCGATCCGGTGAAGATCTACAACGCTTGCGGGCTTTTCAACATCAATGAGTCGGCGGCGCTGGTGCGCCAGGCCAGGCTCATCGTCACCCATGACACCGGGCTGATGCACATCGCGGCGGCATTCAAACGCCCTATTGTCTCCATCTGGGGAAATACCGTTCCGGAATTCGGGATGTATCCTTACTATGGTGAAAATTATTTATATCATTTCAGGGGCGGGTTGCTGGGCGACAAACCCGATGTTATTATGGAGGTAAAAGGCCTCTCCTGCCGCCCCTGTTCGAAGATCGGGTATAACAAATGTCCGAAGGGACATTTTAAATGTATGGAGAAGCAGGCGGTTGACCGGATTTTTCAATATTTTTAGGAAAAAACCCCCAGTAAGAGAATGCCTCGCCGTCATCATCTTCGGCATGACAAGACTTGCCTCAATTGCGGGGCGACTGTAGAAGAGCGATTCTGCACCCGCTGTGGCCAGGAGAATATCGAACCCACAGAAACGGTAGGTCACCTCGTAGGTCACTTTTTTGCCGACATCACCCATTTCGACAGCAAGCTGTTCATTACAGTGAAGGACCTCATCCTCCGGCCCGGTTTCCTCACCCGGGAATATGTCGCCGGCCGGCGGGCCAGCTACCTGAACCCCATCCGCATGTATATCTTCATCTCTGCGATGTTCTTTCTCGCCGTGTTCGCCGGGAGGGAAGGAACCGACAAGCCGCACGATGACCCGCCGCAAAAGGTGAAACCCGGAGAGGAAACGCTGAATATAACAATGCGCTCCTTCGGGATGGTGATCTTCGATCTGGAGGAATACAAATACCGTAATATCCACGAATACGACTCTATTCAGCAAAACCTCCCCGATACCGCAAAGGCAAAAGACAAGGGCATCGAGCGCTGGATGATGCGACACAATCTCGGGGTGAAAGAAGCGCATAATGGCAACGGGAAAATCCACCTTGAGATAGACATCCATCACGATATCCCCAAACTGATGTTCATTCTCCTGCCACTGTTCGCATTATACGTGGGGTGGTTCTATAGCCGAAAAAAGTACTATTACGTCAATCACGCCATATTCTCCGTGCACTACCATTCCTTTGTCTTCCTTATGCTGCTGGTCTTTCTTCTCCTCGGCAGGCTCATCCCGGGAGAATGGTCCGGCCTCCTTCTGGGAGTCATTTCAATGCTGGGGGCCTTCGGCTACCTCGTGGCTTCGCTGCGCGGCATGTACGGGCAATCCTTCTGGGTTTCGCTGGGCAAAGGGCTTGCGATCGGATTCATCTATTGGGTCACGCTGATCATTGCGATGAGTGTCCTGATGGTGCTCACGTACGTCTCCTTATAAAAAGGCCACCCCGAAGGGGCGGCCCGATGAAACTATATCATTAAAGACTACAACGTCTTCAATACGTCATTCATGCTGCGCACGGCGTCGGCGCTCTTGTTGAAGAGCGCCTGCTCTTCGGCGTTGAGGCCGAAGTCCAATATCTTCTCCCAGCCGTTTCTGCCAATAACCACCGGCACGCCAAGACAGATATCCTTCTGACCATATTCCCCATTGAGCGAAACACAGCAGGTAAACAGCTTCTTCTCGTCGCGCAGGATAGCTTCCACCAGGGCTGCGCCGGCTGCACCCGGAGCATACCAGGCCGAGGTTCCGATGAGTTTGGTCAGGGTAGCGCCACCGACCATGGTATCGGCTACGATCTGCTTTTGCTGATCGGCGCTCAAAAACTTCGTTACAGGCACGCTGTTCCACGTAGCCAAACGGATCAGCGGGATCATCGTGGTATCGCCATGGCCGCCGACTACTACCGCGTTAAGGTCGGCCGGGCTGCAACCCAGGTGTTGGGAAAGTTGATATCTGAAGCGCGCGCTGTCCAGCGTGCCACCCATCCCGATGATGCGGTTCTTGGGCAGGCCGGTAGCGGTCAGCGTGAGATAGGTCATGGTATCCATCGGGTTGCTGATGATGATCAGGATGGCATTGGGCGAATATTTCAGGATGTTTTCCGCTACGCCCCTTACGATACCGGCGTTGGTGCCGATGAGTTCCTCGCGCGTCATACCCGGTTTGCGGGGAAGGCCGGAGGTCACCACCACCACGTCGCTTCCTGCTGTTTTGGAATAATCATTGGTGCTTCCGGTGATGCGGGTGTCGAAACCCAGCAGCGCGGCCGTCTGCATCATATCCTGGGCCTTTCCTTCTGCTAATCCTTCCTTGATGTCCAGCAGCACCAATTCTTCTGCCAATGCTGCACGGGCGATATTATCGGCACAGGTAGCGCCTACGGCGCCGGCGCCTACAACCGTAACTTTCATCTGTAAAATATTTGAGTGATAAAATTAATGACTACTACTACTTCTTCTTTTCCTTAAAGGCATTCATCAGGGTATCTACTTTTTGCGTCCCCTCGAAAGTGGTGATCAGGTTGCCCTTTTTGTCATACAGGGCCAGGTAAGGTAGATTGTGGATATTATAATAAGGCGGTAGGAAGAATTTCTCATCCCGGCCTATTTTAATATTCGGATGTTCGAAAATGCGATAGTGCTCGTTGAATTCCTTCATCTCCGAAAAAGGCTGATAAGTAGCCATCACGATCTCGATATCTTTAAACTTGTTGAAGTTGGAAAGGAAGGATTCGATCTCATGCTTGCAGTGCTCGCAATCCGGGCTGAAATACATGATTATCGTCTTGCGGTTCTTTTTGATATCATCCTTGGTGAGGTAGGTGGCGCTGTCCAGTTTTAAGAGATGAAAGGGTGGGATCGTTGGAAATTTGAGATAGGGCGCCTGGGTATTGGCAGGGTCGGTGGCCGGCTGGTTTGGTCGGGTCGGCTGCGCATGCAGAAAATGACAACAGGCGATGGCCATCAGGGCCAAAAATGCTTTTTTCATCTTTTATAAAATAGTTTACAAGGGAAATCCGCTGCAAAAGTAACACTCAGAAGGTCAAACGGAAAAGCGAAAATTTTATTTGTTTATTACGAAAATTTCGTAGGTTTACGAAAACATCGTAATAGTATGGAGAAACTTAGCCGCCAGGAAGAAGAAGCCATGCAAGCCATTTGGAAGGTGGGGGAGGGCAATATCAAACTCTTTCTCGAGCATCTGCCATCGGCAACCATGCCTTATACGACTCTTGCTTCGACTATTAAGAACCTGGAAAAGAAAGGTTTTTTGGCAAGCCGGCTCATCGGCAATGCCTATTTATACAAACCGCAGATCTCGGAAGACGAATACAAAAAGAAATTTATGAGCGGCTTTGTAAAGGAATATTTCGCCGATTCCTATAAGCAGCTCGTCAGTTTCTTCGTCGAGGAAAAGAAGCTCGGTGCAAAAGAATTGAAGGAGATAATCGATCTCATCGAAAAGTAGCCGAAGTTTGTCACATAGGGATTTTGACGTAAATTTGCACCCTAACGCAAAAATTTTACCGCTTTTATGGCAAATACGGCAGATATCAGTCGTGGTATGATCATCAAATTAGATGGCAGTTTGTATACCGTTGTAGAGTTCGGAGAGAACAAGACCGCCCGGGCAGCGGCAAAAGTCTGGGCTAAGCTGAAAGGAGTAGACAACAGCCGCTCCATCGAAAAGACCTGGAACAGCGGTGACACCATCTTTCCCGTTCGCGTTGAAAGAAAAGCCTACCAATACCTCTATAAGGATGACACTGGCTACAATTTCATGGACAACGAAACCTTTGAACAGATAGCCTTGCAAGAACACCTGATCGATGCCCCTCAATTCCTGAAGGAAGGCCAGGAAGTCTCTGTGCTGATCAATACCGAGTCCGAACAGCCGATGAGCGTGGAATTGCCTGACAAGATCGTCGTTACCGTCACCTATTCCGAGCCGGGGGTAAAAGGAGATACGGCTACCCGTACTCTTAAGCCTGCGACAGTAGAGACGGGTGCTACCGTCCACGTGCCCCTGTTTGTCAATGAAGGGGAGCTGATCCGCATCAACACAAAGACCGGCGAATACGTCGAAAGAGTGAAGTAAATGTTTGGAGGGAATTTGCAACTTCGGTCGGCGACCGGGAGTGTAATTTATTTATTTTCACCGGTGTTTTTGGGTATATTTAGCTATAATCCCTATTTTAGCCGCCCAATTTAACTGTAAATTCATCCAATATGGATTTTAAACAGATTCAGGAGTTGATCAAGATGATCAACAAGTCTAATATCGGAGAAGTAAGCATTGAAGAGAAAGGATTTAAATTGACCATCAGACAAAAAGAAGAACCTGTTCAACAGGTGATAGCGGCACCCGTACACACGCAACCGATAGCTACCATGGCTGCGCCCCCCGTTGTTGCTGCCCAGCCCCAGCCCGCTCCGGCGGCGGAAAAACCTGCCAAGGCGCCCGAAGCTCCGGCCGGCAACACCGTCACCATAAAAAGCCCCATGATCGGCACCTTCTACCGGAGCCCCTCACCGGATAAGCCTTCTTTTGTCAATGTAGGCGACGAGATCGCACCCGGCAAAGTGGTCTGCATCATCGAAGCCATGAAGCTCTTTAATGAGATTGAGAGCGAGGTGCAGGGTAAAATTGTAAAAGTGCTGGTGGAAGACGCTTCCCCGGTTGAGTACGACCAGCCCCTGTTCCTGGTAGAACCTTGATTATCCTTAAATAACAAGAATGTTTAAAAAGATACTTATTGCCAACCGAGGAGAGATCGCCCTCAGGGTCATTCGTACCTGTCGCGAGATGGGTATTAAGACTGTAGCGGTCTACTCCACGGCGGATAAGGAAAGCCTGCATGTCAAGTTTGCGGATGAAGCGGTATGTATAGGAAAGCCCGCCAGTTTCGACTCGTATCTGAATATCCCACATATCATGGCCGCCGCGGAGATCACCAATGCGGATGCCATCCACCCCGGTTACGGGTTCCTCGCGGAAAACGCACGGTTCGCCGAGATCTGCGGTGAACATGAAATAAAATTCATCGGCCCCACACCTGCCATGATCAACTCCATGGGTGACAAGATCACGGCTAAGGAGACCATGATCAAGGCAGGAGTTCCGGTAGTACCCGGTGGCGAAGGACTCCTGGAAAGCCTCGACGAAGCTAAGAGCATGGCGAAAGACGTGGGGTATCCCATTATCCTCAAAGCCACTGCCGGCGGTGGTGGAAAAGGCATGCGGGTAGTGTGGGAAGAGGCTGACATGGAAAGGGCTTATAACACGGCCAAGGCCGAAGCGGGCGCCGCCTTTAAGAACGACGGCATCTACATGGAGAAGTTTGTCGAAGAGCCCAGGCACATCGAGATCCAGGTAGCAGGCGATCAATATGGAAAAGTCTGCCACCTCAGCGAGAGGGATTGCTCCATCCAACGCCGCCACCAGAAACTGGTGGAAGAATCCCCTTCCCCCTTTATGACGCCCGAACTGCGTCAGCGCATGGGTGAGGCAGCCATCAAAGCGGCCTCTGCTATCAATTACGAAAGCGTAGGGACGATAGAATTCCTCGTGGACAAGCACCGCAATTTCTACTTCATGGAGATGAATACCCGTATCCAGGTGGAACATTGCGTGACGGAAGAAGTAGTCAATTTCGATCTTATAAAAGAACAGATAAAGATAGCCGCCGGCGACACCATCAGCGGACTTAACTACGAGCCCCAGGGGCATGCTATTGAGTGCCGTATCAACGCAGAAGACCCCTATAATGATTTCAGACCCTCACCGGGACGAATCACCGTCCTGCATCAGCCGGGCGGCCATGGGATTCGCGTCGACTCCCACGCTTACGCCGGTTATACCATCCCGCCGTACTACGACTCCATGATCGCCAAGATCATTGCCGTCGCCCGCACCCGGGAGGAAGCGATCAACACCATGCATCGCGCGCTTAGCGAATATGTCATCGAGGGGATAAAGACGACCATTCCCTTCCATCTTCAACTGATGAAGGATGAACGTTTCCGCAGCGGTGACTTCAACACCAAATTCCTCGAATCGTTCAAGATGGTTTAGCCGCCAAAGCTTTCCACCAGTGACTCAACGGCTTCCCCAGCATCATAGTAACCGGCGATCTTCCGGATCACGGCTTCTACCAGCGCGTCCGGACAGGAGGCTCCACTGCTGATCAGTATCCGTACGGGTCGCCGCTCGGACAGCCACCCCGTTTGCTGTTTCTCCCGTTTGGTATGAAAATCATAATGCAGGATCTCCTGCGGCGAAAGGATCTTTTCTTCTGAAGAAATGAAATAGGTAGGCATTTTTTCCTCGCACAGCTCCACCAGGTGCGAGGTGTTGGAGGAGTTATAGCCTCCCACGACGATGGCCAGGTCGGCGGGGATATCGAGCAAGCCCGTTACGGCGGACTGATTGTCCAGCGTGGCGTAGCAGAGCGTGTCCCGGGTGTCCGCGAAGTGCTTTTCCACCGTCGCCTCTGTCAGTCCATATAACTCTATCATCGTTTGTTTCAGATAATCCGCAATGGCCTGGGTGTCGCTTGCCAGCATCGTGGTCTGGTTGACGACGCCGATGCGTACGAGATCGCGCTGCACGTCAAAGCCCGTACTATACTGGCCGTTGAACCGGGTGTAGAAACCGGCCGGGTCCTTGTGTCCCCGGATATATTCCGCCAGTTCGCGGGCCTCGGCCATGTCCTTTACAACGACCGTAGGCGTCTCTGCCGCGGCATGAGAGAAGGTGGCCCTCGTCTCTTCATGACCCGGTTTGCCATGAACGATGATAGTATAGTCCTTCCGCGCGATCTGCGCGCTTCGGTTCCAGACCTTTTCGACAAAGGGACAGGTGGTATTGTATTTTTCCGTTTGGATGCCGATGTCCTGTAATTTCTGTTCTATCTCCAGGGTAGTGCCGAAGGCTGGAATGATGACAATATCTTCCGCTGTCAGTTCCTCGAAAGGCAACAACTGCCGGCCTTGGGTATCCTGCAGGAAACGCACCCCCCTGGACTGCAGATCGGCATTCACCTGGGGATTGTGGATCATTTCGCTGAGCAGAAAGATCCGTCTTCCGGGATTGTCGTCTATCGTGCGGAAAGAGATCTCGATGGCATTTTCCACCCCGTAGCAGAATCCGAAATGTCTTGCCAGATAGATATGTAATTCGCCCAGGTTGAGCAGGGTAGGGGCAAAATCCTTCTTCATTTTATCCTGCTGCCTGCGCTGGTTCTTGATGGCGGAGATCAACGGACTACGGTAAATGATCGGAATATCGAAGTTCTTCATGACCCACAAAGGTACAAAAAGACATTTTTCCCATATCTTGAGGTACGAATAAAGCTTCAGCAATATTATGAGTGACACATTTCGCCCGGTAGACTGGATCTATTCCTCCAACATCTATGAAGTAAACCTTCGCCAATACACGCCCGAGGGCACCATCAAGGCCTTTTCCCGCGAACTGCCGCGGCTGCGTGATATGGGGATAGACGTCCTCTGGTTCATGCCTATCACCCCCATCAGCGCGGAGAAACGCATCGGCTCCCTTGGCAGCTACTATGCCTGTTCGGATTATACGAGCATCAATCCCGAATACGGCACGATGGAGGATTTTATCGCGCTGGTAAAGGAAGCGCATACCCTTGGATTCCGGGTCATTCTCGATATCGTCGCCAATCATACGGGCTGGGATCATCACTGGACCCGCGAGCATCCCGATTACTACCGGCGCAACCAGGAGGGACAATTCTATGACCCCCATGGCTGGGCCGATGTCATCGATCTGAACTATGACAATCCCCGGCTCCGCCAGGCCATGATCGACGTGATGCGATTCTGGATCGGGAAATGCGATGTCGACGGCTTCCGCTGTGATATGGCCATGCTGGTGCCCCTGGATTTCTGGCGGGAGGCGCGGCAGGCGCTCGATCCCTTAAAGCCTTTGTTCTGGCTGGCGGAATGCGAAGAGATAGCCTATCACGAGGTGTTTGACGCCACCTACACCTGGAAGCTCCTGCATAAGATGGAAGCGGTGTGGCGCACCGAATCACCTGTCGCCGGTCTCGATGAAGTGCTGGAGTATTACGATACGATGTTTCCCGACGACGGCCTTCGCGTTTACTTCACCACCAACCATGACGAGAATTCTCACAGCGGCAGCGAATTCGAACGGATGGGCGGCATGGCCAGGGCTTTCGCCGTCCTGTGCTGTACGTGGAATGGGCTCCCGCTCATCTATAGCGGTCAGGAATTGCCCAACTACAAGCGGTTAAAATTCTTCGACAAGGACCAGATCGACTGGACGGGCAGATATGAGATGCACGGCTTCTACCGGACGCTGTTGCAATTGCGCAAAAGGAACCCCGCCCTGCGATCGGGCGACCCCGCCGTAACCCTGCACCGCCTGCACACTTCCCTCGACGATCGCAGCTTCGTCTTTGCCCGCCGCGCCGGCGATGACCTCGTACTGGTAGTGCTAAACCTTTCGGCCGCAGAGCTTACCCTTCCCGTTGCCCAACTGCTGATACATGGCTCTTACCGCGAAGCCTTCACCGGTACCTGGCTTGATCTGCCCGCCGCGGGCAACCTCGTCCTCCCGGGCTGGGGCTATGCGGTGTATGAGAAAACAAAATAGGCTGGTCCGCAGACCAGCCTATGAAAAAAGTTATCGGTTCTCTTATCGGCCCGATGCAAGACGCAGCGGATACGTGTAAACTCCTTCATAGCCGGGGAAAACACCTTCCAGCTTCACCGTGCCGCTGGACTTGCCCAGGATGCGTTGGAAGTCTTCCAGATCCTTTACTTCTTCCCCGTTTGCCTTCAGGATGATGAATCCTTCCTGTATCCGGGATTTGTCCATCAGTCCGTTTTCAGTGACGGATTTTACCACTACGCCACCCTTTACATCCAGGTTGGCTGCGTCCTTCTTGCTCAGTGTTTCCAGTGTAGCACCCAGCTTATCCAGCATAGAGGTCTTGATAATGGCCGTGGAGGTGCTACCCGAATTATTGCTCAGGGTCACCGGGATCGTGTATTCCTTTCCGTCCCGTTTGTACGTAACCTTGATCTTGTCACCAGGGCTATAGGTAGCGATCTTACCCACCATTTCGGCGCCTGTGCTGACCTCCTCATCGTTTATTTTCGTAATGATATCACCCTGTTTGATGCCGGCATGTGCTGCGGGACCATCTGGGGTAACGGTCCAGACATAAACGCCCTCGCCGTCCTTGATACCGTTTTCTTTCTTCTGTTCATCGCTCATGTCATCCCGGGGATAGGAGATGCCCAGATAAGCCCGTTGCGGCGTACCGAATTTCATGATATCGTTCACCACCTTCTTTACGATGTTGACGGGGATGGTGAAGGAATAACCGGCATAGGAGCCCGTGGGTGAAGCGATGGCGGAATTGATACCGACCAGTTGTCCGTCCGTGTTGATCAGCGGACCGCCGCTGTTACCGGGGTTGACGGCAGCGTCTGTCTGGATAAAGGATTCAACCGGGGTCTGGCTCTGGCGCCTGTTGATGTCCAGTGTCCTTCCCTTGGCGCTGACGATACCGGCCGTAACCGTCGTCTCGAGCGTCAGCGGATAACCGACAGCCAATACCCATTGGCCTACTTTCACATCATCGGAATTACCATACAGCAGGAAAGGCAGGTTCTGCGCATCGATCTTTACGACGGCCAGGTCGCTGCTGGGGTCTGAGCCTACCACCTTTGCCTTAAACGACTTGCGGTTGCTTAACGTGACAGTCACCTCATCGGCGCCATCGATCACGTGGTTGTTGGTGACGATGTATCCATCGTTGCTGATGATCACCCCCGAACCGGAAGCCATCTCGGGCAGGCTGCGCATCCCATTGCCATTGCCAAAGAAATCATCGGGGTCGATGCCGAACAGGTCGGAGAATGGATTATGCTTGGGAAGATTATTGCTTACTGTACGAATGGTCTTCGTCTTGATATGAACCGTCGCTGGAATGGCTGCGCTAGCCGCGTCGACGAAATCGGTTGGGGGATTGGCGCTTTTCCGGCCTTCAAAGAATTTGGCATAGTTGGATGGTACCTTGCCGGAGTCCTGGGAGTAATAATAGGTTTTACCATTGGTAAAATGATTATAACCCCACATGGTAGCCACAGCGGTTGAAGCACTGATCAGGATAACCGCTACTACTTGTTTTGCTCTCATTTGATAATTTTTTATCTGAAACAAATTAACGTCAACGTTCGATCAATATCTATACCATCAAGTCAGTTTAACAAATGTTTTACTAAGACCTTCGTAGATCGACGCAAACTCACTCCTAAAATACGAATTTAAAGGCAGATTTTCTGCTCCGCCTGACAGTCCTGCATCCCCGTCTGTCAAAAATTCCCTTTATTACAACCCCCGCAAAAATTCCAGGGTATCAATGCCGTCCGCATAGTCTTTCAGCCCCGGTTGTTGCGCCATGCCAAACGGAACGTATCCCCGGCCGACGAGGCATTGGATCTCGCCGGAGGCCTCCGGCAGGGCAGGTGTTTCTCCCGGACGGTAATACACATAATGCAAAACGCTGATAGGACTAAAGGGCGATTCGTTCCCGGTGAGCAGTATCGCCCCGTTGGTCATGTAATACTTTTTGTTGAGGATCAGCAGGGTCAGCTGGTAATCGTAATTGTGCTTGTATTTTGTGAGGTCGGAAAGGTATTGGTATTTCTTAAATGCCTCCAGCAGGGGCAGAAAGTCATAGTTCTCCGGCACTGCTATCTGGGTGACGTTGCGGCAGCCCAGGCCAAAATACAGGCTCACGTCGTCAGCGAGCGCCTCCAACTCCGCCCGGCTTTCTTCGCCGGTGAGGATGGCCACCGAAGTGCGGTTGCGTCGGATGAGGTGAGGGTACTTCCCGAAGTAATATTCGAAATACCGGGCGGAATTATTGCTACCCGTGGCGATGTAAGCGTCACACCCGTTGAGCCGGTCGCCAAATCCGATGTAGTCTGCGACCCTCGTATCCGCCGCGATCAGCTTTTCGACCAGATGACGGATCAGTACTTCGTCGCGGCCCGAGGGTTTTATCAACTGCCGGTGGCCGGAAATGAATATCGACAGCAGGTCGTGAAACCCGACGAGCGGGATATTCCCGGCCATGATGAGCCCCACTGTCCGGGGTGCTGCCTGATGGGCGGGGAGGGCATAGTCATTTGCCCAGGCTTCCAGTTTGTCCCGGTGGAGAAAATTGACGGCTATCTGCCTCACCGCTTCATCGATGAATTCGGGGATGAACCAGCCGTTAAGGACATGCGCCTTTTTCTTTGCGGCTTCCCAGGCCGGTGCCGCAGAAAGACAGTATTCTCCCAGTTGGGCCAATAAATCTATTCGTTGTTCTAAATACATAAATCCACATTATATTTGCCTAGCGGAAGAATGTCCGCAAAAATAAAGCGCAAGTTAAACTTTAATCACTCCCTAATTCTCAAAAAAATGGCTATCAAGATAACAGAAGAATGCATCAATTGCGGCGCTTGCGAACCGGAGTGCCCGAATAATGCTATCTATGAAGGAGGTGTAGAATGGGCGATCACCGATGGTACCAGCGTGAAAGGATCTTTTACCCTACTCGACGGTACGGTGATCGACGCAGCCCAGCGTAATGCACCGATCAGCGTGGATACTTATTTTATCGTTCCTAATAAATGCACGGAATGTCAAGGTTTCCATGAGGAGCCGCAATGCGCGGCCGTTTGCCCGGTGGACTGTTGCGTACCCGACGAAATGTACCGGGAGACAGTAGAAGAGCTCCTTGCCAAAAAGGAAAGGTTGCACATCTAGGCCTGTGGATAATTTGCGGTCTTAATATTTGCTTTGTGCCGGGAATTGCCTAACTTAGGATTACTATTTCGGGTTTGTTAAAGTAGCCTTGTGCTACTTAAAAATAGGCGGGTGATATTTCCCGTCATAAAAGGGTGAAGGAGATTGAAGAAACCTTCACCTTTCTTATTTTTGCCCCATACCAAAAATCTTTTCTTGAATGAAGCCCATCATCGCCTTTGTTACCGGCGGGTATTCCGGTGAATCGGTTATTTCCTACAAAAGCGCCATCACCATTCAGAACAATCTCGATTACGATCGCTATACGGTTTACCGCATCGACATCACGCCCGAAAGCTGGTTTCACGCAATGGCCGACGGTACAAAGATCGAAGTCGACAAGAATGACTTCTCGCTTACCATCGCCGGCAAAAAGATCCGCTTTGACGCCGTCCTCATCGGCATCCATGGAACACCCGGTGAAGATGGCAAGCTCCAGGGATATTTCGATCTGATGGGTCTGCCCTATACGAGTTGCGATGCCGCCGTCTCCGCCCTCACTTTTAACAAAAGGTTCACGGTGGCGGTAGCGGCCTTCAACGGGATCAACGTTGCGCGATCGTTATTGCTCATCAAGGACAGGTTGGAGAGCCCCGACGAAGTGACCCGTCATCTGCAATTCCCCGTATTTGTAAAGCCCAACAACGGCGGAAGCAGCATCGGAATGTCGAAGGTGAATAACCCTTCGGAAGAACTGGGCGCCGCCATCGAAAAGGCCTTTCGCGAAGATGACCAGGTGCTCATCGAGGAATTTATAGCCGGCCGCGAATTCACCATCGGCGTATTTCGGTCGAAAGGGGAGATCATCACCCTTCCCTTCACCGAGGTGAGGAGCAAAAAGGAATTCTTTGACTACGAAGCAAAATATACGGCAGGGATGAATGAAGAGACCACCCCGGCGCAGGTGGATGAGGCGATTGCCGCCAAGGTGCGGGCCGCGGCCAAAAAGATTTACCAGGTTTTTAACTGCAGCGGCATCATCCGCATCGATTTCATCTACAACGAGGCAAAGGGTGAGCCTTACATGCT
Source organism: Puia dinghuensis (assembly GCF_014642875.1). Taxonomy (GTDB): domain Bacteria; phylum Bacteroidota; class Bacteroidia; order Chitinophagales; family Chitinophagaceae; genus Puia; species Puia dinghuensis. The sequence goes on along the minus strand of NZ_BMJC01000006.1, from coordinate 321,871 downwards.
GGAGATCAATACGGTTCCCGGTCAGAGCGAAGCCAGTATCGTGCCTCAGCAGTTGCGGGTCTTTGGCTGGTCGCTAAAGAATTTCTATTCGGCGCTCATCGAAGAGGCTTTGGCACGCAAATAGCATAAAAAGCGTATTTTACAGCACCATGTTTAAGTTCATCACTTCCAAGCCGCTCTGGGTCAATATGTTAGCAGGCGTCGTCCTACTTTTGCTGCTCCTGCTTCTCTTTCTCGGCTCCCTTGCCCTCCTGACTCAGCATGGCAAGACTATGAAGATACCATCCGTCACCGGTCTTTCGTTCGACGAAGCCAGGAAGACCCTGCAATCCCAGGGCTTCGAGGTGCAGATCCAGGACTCCGTGTACAATGATACCATGCGGCCGCTGCAAGTAGTAAAGCAATTCCCGGAAGCGGACAACCAGGTGAAGATAAACCGAACCATCTACCTGACTATCAATCGCTCTCAGGCTCCCTTTATCCAGATGCCCAATCTGGTGAGCATGAGCTTCCGCAATGCGGAGATGATCCTCCGGCAATACGGGCTCAAATTGGGGGATACCATCTTCAAGCCCGACTTTGCCCGCAACTCCGTTCTTGAACAACAATATAAAGGAGCAGCGATCAAACCCGGCACCCAGATACAGCAAGGCAGCGCTATCGCCCTGGTGCTGGGCAACGGCATTGGCGGCGGCCAGGGGTTTATCGTCCCTGACCTGTTTGGCCTCACCTATCTGCAGGCCAAGGCCCGCCTCGACTCGATGGGGATCTCTTTTGGCGCCGTGGTGCCCGGGAAAGATGTCCGGGATTCGGCCGAAGCCTTTATCTTCTGGCAAGACCCGCCGCAGCTCAACGAGGATGGTTTGCCCAACCGCATCCGTCCCGGTCAGAGTATCGATATCAAACTGCAGGCCCAGCGGCCGGCTCGCGGTGGAGATTCAACCCAACAAGCCCCTGCCCCCAGCGGCTATCAATAAGTTAAAAACAAGGATATGCAAGCTATTTCTGTTGAAGAAGTGAAATCCCGGCTCGATGCCGGCGAATCCCTGCATCTGGTGGATGTGCGTGAACCTGTCGAACATGCCGAATTCAACATCGGCGGTATCCTTCTCCCCCTGGGCCGTGTTCGGATGATGGAGACAGACGATATCGATCAATGGAAAAATGATGAAGTTATTTGCTATTGCCGCAGCGGCAACCGCAGCGGCCAGGCGTGTATGATCCTCGAGACGGCTGGTTTTACCAATGTCAAAAACCTCACCGGCGGCATGCTCACCTGGATGGAAAGGATAGGTTCCTGATGGCCCGGAGGGCTTTATTACAGCTTAATATTCACCGCCACCATAAAATTCGTCCCCGCCATCGGGAATACGAAGTTGTCCGTCTGCAGCTGACCGCCGGAGATATAGCTGGTGGTATAGCCGTTGGGTGTATATCTTTTGTTGAAGACATTGTTTAGTTGAAAGATGATGTCGGTCTCCCGGGACAATTTGTTGGTCAGGGTGTACACCGCCCGCAGGTTCTGTACGTAATATCCATCCAATTTGCGGTTCTCCTGTTGAGCATTGTCCAGGTATTCCTTGCTGACATATTTTGCGGGCAGGCTCAGCGTAAAATGCCTCCCCGGCATGAAATTGAGTGTGGCGGCTCCGACCACAGCGGGAGAGAAAGCGATGGTTGTCGTGTTGTAGGCATGGCTCACCTGTCCGCCGTTGTCATAGTTATTGTCATACTCGACATAGTTGAAGGCCTTGTTTTGGCTGAGGGCCAGATTGGCGTCAACGGACAGCCAATTTACCGGCTTCGCGCTCCCCTGCAGCTCGATGCCCAGCCGGTAGCTCCGCGCGATGTTGCTCCGGGTATAATCGCCTACATCATTGATCTTGCCCGTCAACACCAGCTGGTTGTGGTAGAGCATATAGTAACCTGTGACACCCCAGGAATATTTCAGTCCCCTCCGCTGCAGTCCCAGTTCAAAATCATGTAACCGCTCGGGTTTCGGCTGGTCGTTGACACCGGCCTCAAAATCTTCCCGGTTGGGCTCGTGACCGGCCATCGCATACGAGAAATAGGCCTGCCAGTTGTAGTGGGTATAGGTAATACCCGCCTTCGGGTTGACGAAATTGTATTTGGGATGCACCAGGATGGCGGGGTTATCGTCAAAGCCGTCCAACTCATAATCCAGATGACGCCATTGCACATCGGCAAAGCCCGTCCAGTGCTGCCCAAACTGCTGCTGCCACTTGGCATACACGTTATAGTCGATCTTTATCGCCGGCTCGTAATAATACCGGTAGTCATCCGGGAACCCGCCATTGGCGGCCCAGAGGACATACCCGTAGTGTTTACCGTCATACCGGTCGTAGCCACCCCCCAGGATCAATTCGGTGTTATTCCGTTTATATTGCAGGGAGAGCACGCTGCCATAGAAATAATTGTCCAACCACCGCTGCCTGATGAGGTTGGTGCTTTGAAGCGTATCGGCGCCGATGATATAAGGCGGCAGGCCATACGATGTATACTTGGCATTGGCGGAATCCCCCTGGTCGTGGTATTCCTGGAAGTAACCATAACCACGGGTGAGAAAAACAGCGCTGTTGAATGTCAGTTCGTTGCTCCACTGGTGATTGAAGAACAGCTGATAGTGGTTTTGCCAGTAGTTGTCCGTCTGATCTTTGTAAGTAAAGTAATTGTAGGTGCGGTTGCTGCTGCGAAAAAGATTCAGCGAATCCTGTTGATTAAAGTAAAGCGACCCGATATTGTTGTCATAATGCTGCTGCAAGGCCGTCTGGTTGCCATCCCATTTGGCCTGTGGGATACCGTTCCAGGCCTGGTAGGTCTTTTCCTTGCCTTGCAGGATGTTGAAGCGCAGCGAAGAGTTTTTATCATACCAGGCGGCGGAGAAATACAATGATCGCAGGTCGCTGGTGGCGCGGTCGATATAGCCGTCGCTGGCAATCCGGGAAAGCCGCATGTCGATGGTGAAATGGCCGTCTATCAGTCCTGAACCGGCTTTCAGCGTATTCTTCCAGGTATTGAAGCTGCCAAAGCTGTTGTTAAACTCTGCATAGGGTTTCTCGTTGAATTCATTGGTAGAGAAGTTGATCGTTGCGCCGAAAGCGCCCGCTCCGTTGGAGGATGTCCCCACCCCGCGCTGGATCTGGATGCTGTTCACCGAAGAGGCGAAGTCGGGGAGATCGACAAAAAAGATAGCCTGTTCTTCCGCATCGTTGTAGGGGATGCCGTTTAGCGTCATGTTTATCCGGGAGTCATCGGTGCCCCTGATATAAATTCCGGTATAGCCCACTCCGTTGCCGGCATCGGAGTTGATGACGACCGATGGCGTCTGGTTCAGCAGGAAGGGCAGGTCCTGGCCAATATTGGTCTTTTCTATCTGTTGCCTGTTGAGATCGGTCTTGGTAAAAGGGGCCTTTTCGCCAGCCCGCAGCGCCCGTACTTCTACAGGCTGCAAAAAGAGCTTCAGGGAATCCTTGGGCAAGGCCGACAGGGGCGTTTGGGCATTCAGGGTCGCGACGGCTGTCAAAAGGCTGATCAGAGCCAAAAACTTCTTCATAATGCTTTGGTTGTGATGCAAAATCCAGGAGAACGCCGCGAAAGGAGAGTAATAAAATAGAGGAGATCACCTTCCCTGCGCAGGCATTACCCTGATCAGGTTCTGCGGGTATTTTCTCAGCCACCCTGCCTGCCGGCAGAATAGCACCCCGAGGAACAGACCGCAAAGATAGGTGTTTTTGGCGCTGCATCCGGTGTTTTTTGGCTGCACCTGTAACTTTTGGCGGCCCGTCTTCGTCCCAACTAAGCACCCATAACCGGCGCACCATAAAACAACGTTTATGAAAAATGCCCTGCTGCTAACCCTTTTTGCCTTTGCAGGCCTATTGTCCCTTGCCCAAAACGGGAAGGTGATCAACGACGGAAATGCACGAAAACGCAATGTCCAGGGTTTTCACGGTATCCATATCGCGAGCGGTATCGACCTCTACCTGAGCCAGGGCAATGAGGAAGCCGTCGCGGTCAGCGCCGCCGACCCGGAATGGCGCGATCGCATCATCACCCAGGTGGAGAACGGCATCCTTCATATCTATATCGAAGAGCATGGCTTCAATTGGTGGAATTTTGGCCGCCGGCATATGAAAGCCTATGTCTCCTGTAAGCAGATCGATCAGTTGTCCGCCTCCGGCGGCAGCGACGTTTATATCCAGGATGCCCTTCATTCCGACCGGCTGCAGATGCACCTTTCGGGGGGCAGCGACCTTCGGGGCAGAATGACGGTAGGCGACCTTTCCATCACCCAGTCGGGAGGCTCCGATTCCTATGTCAGCGGCTCGGCCGGCACCCTCTTTGTCCATGCCAGCGGCGGCAGCGATTATCACGGCTATGAGTTGGCCGCCGATAATTGCCAGGTCGAAGTCAGCGGCGGTGGTGATGCCTATCTCACCGTCAATAAGGAGTTGACCGCTCATGCCAGCGGTGGCGGCGATATCCATTATAAAGGCAGCGGTGTAGTGCGGGAGTCTCATACCAGCGGAGGCGGAAGCGTCTCGCGCCGGGACTAAAATTGGCTTAACTTAGCGCAAACGACCACCCATGTGCAGATCGCTTTTCTTATTGTTGGCAGGGAGTTTTTTGCTGTTGACAGTCCATGCGCAAAAGACCATCATCAACGACCCGAACGCCGAAGTTCGCCCGGTAAAAGGCTATCATGGCATCGAGGTTTCGGGTGGCATCAACCTTTACCTGAGCCAGGGGGAGGAAGAAGCCGTGGTCGTCAGCGCCAGCAATCTCAAATGGCGGGAGCATATCCGTACGGAAGTGGTTGATGGCATCTTAAAGATCAGCCTCGACCAGCATAGATGGTCACGTGGGAATATAAAGATCAAAGCTTATGTCAGTTTCACCACTCTCGACAGGCTGACCGCCTCCGGCGCCAGTAATGTCTTTGTCGATGGGGTCATCACCGGAGATCGGCTCGCCATCGATCTCTCCGGCGCAAGCGACTTCAAGGGCGCTATCAACGTAAAGGAGCTGCGGCTCGAGCAGAGCGGCGCTTCAGATTCCCATGTCACGGGCGTTGTGGCCGAGCTGGCGGAGATTCATTCGTCCGGCGCCAGTGATGTAAAGGGCTATGATCTGACGATACAGAACTGCTCCGTGCACGCTTCCGGCGCTTCCGACATCCGGGTCACCGTCAATAAAGAGCTAAGCGCCGATCTTTCCGGCGCCAGCAGCGTCTTCTATAAGGGGGACGCAGTTATAAAGGATGTGCGCTCCAGTGGCGCGAGCACGGTGAAAAAGAGCTCCTGACCCCCTTTCCCCCGGCCGCAAAGCATCCCGCCTAGAAATACGTAGAGATCCCAAAATTGAATTCCCCGGTGTTTCCGATGGTGGCGCCAATGGTGTTGCCGGTGATATCCCGCTGGTGCTGGTGCCTGTAGTTGAACCGTAATACCGTCTGTTGCGTCGGCCGGAAGCTGATGCCGGGCATGATACTCCAAAGGTCGTTGTACATCCTGGTGCCGGTGGACGTAAATTTTCCTACATTCCAGTCGACATATTCCAACCGCACGGCCAGGTTTACAACGGCGTTTTCCCAATCCAGTATCTTCCCTCTGATCACCGGCTGGACTATATCAGCAAACCCACCAAACTGCCTGTTGCTATACTGCTGGGTATAATTCGGCGGAATATCTACAAAAACCCAGGCCCACTCCGTGGTCAGCGCGGTCCGGGTCGCCGGAAGCACCGTATTGAAGTCGACATCCAGCACGCGTACACTCCGCTTGTCGTCTACGGGAGTCCCCTCGACACGCCAGGTGTTGTATACTCCACCCATATAGGAAAGCCCCAATTCCCCGATGTTATTGTTGCGGGCCGACAGCTTGGCCGTGATCAGCGGCTCTCCGCTGGCGCTGGAAGTAAAGCGCGAGGTATTGCTCTTTGCCGCGGGCAGAAAGGTCTTACCCTGGGTATTGTCGATGATGGAATCATTGAATCCCCCGGTGAGATAAATTTCATAACCGAACATCCAATTCTTCCGGTAATGCTTGCCATAGATGCCAAAGCCGGTATTGTTCCAGGTGGCGGGGAGCATTTGCGTCATAGCGATGGGGCGATCGGTGAACTCCCATTTCGGACCATCATGGTTCTGGTTGAATGACCCGATGGGATTTACGATCATCCCGCCGCGAAGATTGAGCAGCGGGTGCAATTCGATGTCCAGCGCGGCATATTCAATTTCAAATTCCGGTCCCTTTTTGGCCTGATCAGGGTCACCACTGGGATCATTTTCATATTCTATCTCCGACAGGAATTTTATTCGCTTTGAGATGCTGGATGCGACAAACAGGCTAAACCGTCTAAATTGAAACTGGTTGCCGACCGTTATGCCGGAGGTGGAAGCGTATTGCCAGTTGGATTCGACATATCCGCCGATGGACACCGGCAGTTTGCCCAATTTCAGAAAGGGCCGGTCGTAGATGGCATCCATTGCGAGGCCTTTTTTCGTCGTGTCGGTATCATGCGTCCGAAGCAGGCTGCTGTCGATCTGTGCCGTGGCAGAATAGAAAAAAAGGGAAAGCGTCAGTGCGGTAAATAAGGTCTTTATCACTTTAAGGAGATGTTGATTTGGTTATTTTGAATAGTTACGGGAAAGGTCCTCAGGTTGGTGTCCGCGGGGCCGTTCTGTACGACTCCGCGGTTGCTGAACTCGCTGCCGTGCGCGGGGCATTGCAGCCTGTCGCCGAAAACCTGCAATTCGGCGCCCTGGTGGGTACAACGCATAAGTACAGCCGAATACTGGTCTTCTTGAAAGCGGTATAGACAGATGGGATTACGCAGCTGGTCGTTCTGGACGACCACATAATTTCTGTACTTGCCGTCTTTCAGGGCAAAGGCGGAAGCAGGGATGGTCAGGCCGGTATTCGTGAGCTTTCCCGGGATCATTTTGGTACTGCTGCAACCCTCCAGCAAGGAAGTGAACAACGCGCCCCCCATACAGGCAAAGCCGCAGGTTTTGATAAACTCTATTCTTTTCATAGCGCTTACAGGGATTTCAGAAAGGTGATGAGGGCCTGGTGGTCTGTTGCCGAAAGGTTGGCAAACCGGTTGGCGCTGGCGGCAGCCTCGCCGCCGTGCATCGTGATCGCCTGTTCGATGCTATGTGCCCTTCCGTCGTGCAACAGGTAGTAGTTGCCGCCCTGTACGCCGGGCGTCAGCCCTAGTCCCCATAAGGGCGTGGTTCGCCATTCGGCGGTGGAGGCATTGCCTTCCGTGTACCCGTCGTCCAGGCCCGGACCCATATCGTGCACCAGCAGATCGGTATACGGGCTGAAAGTCTGATAGGAGAGGGCATCGATGGGCGAATATCCCGTAGTGAGGGTTGGGCGGTGACAGGCGGCGCACCCGATGCTGTTGAATACCTGGCTGCCATGCTGGACGACAGGGTTGCCGGTGTCGCGTTGGTTCGGCGTCTGCAAACAGGTGACATAGAATACAACGGAATTGAGGGTGCTGTTGTCCACTTCGGGCGTACCCGGCGAGGATGGCGCCGTCTGGTCCAAATAATTGTAAGGATCGTAAGGCATGAAGGTGGAGGTGATGCCCATGTCGTGGTTGTAGGCTACGGCCACCTGCTGCAGGAGGTTATATGTCGACGCCTTGCGCCCGAAACGGCAGATATACTTTCCGTCTCCCCGCGGTATGGCATTGGCGAAGGGTATCACATAAGAGGGGATGGAGTTGTAATTGGGATGCCCGCCAACGCCGTCCGGGTTTTGCTGATTCTCCGCCGCCATAGCCAGGATGGCTGAATCCGGAACAAGCTCCAGGAAGCCAACCCCTGCGGTGATGGGGGCAATGAATCTGGCGCTGGTGGCTCCGGGAGGTAGCTGTTGGGGCTGATAACCCGGGAGGTTCGCATTCTGCAACTGAGGTCCTCCCTCCGCCAAAAACTTGTTTCCCGTGGTATCGGCCTGGCCAAAACGGGTGAGCATGGTAAACGGATGACCGCGGTTGTCGCTGGAATGGCATTCACCGCAGCCGGTGGAAACAAAATAGGGACCGAGCCCTGTTGCTGCCGTTCGGATAGCGAAAAAGGCATCGTTGCCTTTGGCAAATAAGACACTTTGAGCATTGGAAAGGCTTACGGGCCCGCATAAGGTATTCGTCGGGTCGGGCATTTGCGGCAATAGCTTGTAACATCCGCTGAGCAGGGCAATGATAAGGCTGATAGAAGCAGTCAGAACAGTAGCTTTCTTTTTCATGACGCAAAAGAAAACCGGATCACCCGCAATGAGTTACGAGATCGGAAATCGGTTTTGCCGCATCGGGAATTTTGCACCTTGTGGCCGAATAAACCATATTTATTTGGCTATGAATCCAAATCATTGTACTTTTGCCCTCCACATCGCGAAGTAGAGCAGCGGTAGCTCGTCGGGCTCATAACCCGAAGGTCGCTGGTTCGATCCCAGCCTTCGCAACACAGGCCAGGGCCCCAAAAAAGGGCCCTTTTTTTATCTTTGCACCGTTAAAATGAAATCCGGATTCGTCTCCATATTTGGTAAGCCCAACGCCGGGAAAAGCACCCTGCTCAACGCCCTCATGGGCGAAAAGCTGGCTATTGTCTCCCCCAAAGTGCAGACGACCCGCCATCGGATCAAAGGCATCCTCACGGAAAAAGATTACCAGATAATTTTCTCCGACACGCCCGGTATCATCGAACCCCGGTATAAGCTACACGAAAAAATGATGCATGCAGTCAGGAATGCCCTCGAAGACGCCGATGTTGCCCTCTTGCTGCTGGACATCCGTGATGACTGGGAAGAGAACGACAGGCTCTTCACCGAGCTTCGGCTCAAGGCCCCTGCTGTCGTGGTCCTTAATAAGATGGATGGCGTCTCAACGGAAAAGCTCGCCGAAGCAAAAGCCTTCTTCACCACCAGGCCCTACTGCCGCGAGATGATCGCCATCTCCGCTTTGAAGAAGGAGAACCTCGATGGCCTGCTGAAGACTGTTCTGGACTTGCTGCCGGAAGGTCAGCCCTTTTTCGAAGGGGATGATCTGACCGACCTTCCCACCAAATTCTTCGTAGGAGAATTGATAAGGGAGAAGATATTCCTGCTGTATGGAGAAGAGATACCCTACCAGGCCACCGTTCTGGTGCAGGAGTTTCAAGAGAAAACAACGCTGACAAAGATCAGGGCGGACATCATCGTGCAGCGTGAGTCGCAGAAGGGCATCATTCTTGGAGAGGGAGGTAAGATGATCCGGCAATTGGGTTCAGAGGCAAGAAAGGACATCGAAGCCTTCATTGACAGGAAGGTCTTTCTCGAATTATTTGTCAAAGTGCGGCCGAAATGGCGCGACACGGAAAACTTTTTAAAGGAATACGGATACAACTAATAATCAGACCAGCGTATGAGTGGATTTACAGTGGCTATCGTCGGCCGGCCCAATGTGGGGAAAAGCACTTTTTTTAATCGCATGCTCGAGCAGCGCAAGGCCATCGTCGATAATGTCAGCGGCGTCACGCGCGACCGGCAATATGGCGTTGCCGAATGGACGGGCAAGAGCTTCAACCTCATCGACACGGGTGGTTTTGTCCCCGAAAGCGAAGATGTGTTCGAACGCGAGATAAAGAAACAGGTGCTCATCGCCCTGGAAGAAGCCAATGCCCTCATCTTTGTGGTCGATGCGTCTACGGGGATCACCACGCTCGACGAGGCGATGGCCGATGTCCTGCGGCGGACGACCAAGCCCGTTTTTTTGGCCGTTAACAAAGTGGATAATGCAGACAGGCTGCTGGAAGCTGCGGAATTCTATAGCCTGGGATTCGAAAACATCTTCTTTCTGTCTTCGATGACCGGTAGCGGCACGGGCGAACTGCTCGACGCCGTCACCGCACTTATAGATGAGGACCATACAGAGCCGGAAAATGCCGATCTGCCAAAGTTTGCCATCATCGGTCAACCCAACGTGGGTAAATCTTCCCTGCTGAATGCCCTTATCGGTCAGGAACGCACCATCGTCAGCGACATAGCCGGCACGACGAGGGATACCATTCACACCCGATACAACCTGTTTAAAAAGGATTTCATCCTTATCGATACGGCCGGCATCCGCCGCAAGGACAGGGTCAACGAAGACCTGGAGTTCTATTCGGTCATCAGAGCCATAAAGGCCATGGACGAAGCGGATGTCTGCCTTCTGATGATCGATGCTGCCAAAGGGATTACCGCGCAGGACCTCAGCATCTTCAGTCTCGCGGTGAAAAAAGGAAAGGGCATTGTCATCCTGGTGAACAAGTGGGATCTCATCGAGAAGGATACCAATTCGGCGAAGGAATACGAGAAGCAGCTGAAAGAGCGGCTGGCGCCCTTCACCGACCTGCCCATCATCTTCATCTCCGTCATCGATAAGACGCGCATCTTTCGCGCGGTGGAGACGGGGCTGGAAGTCTATGAGAACCGGCAGCGGAAAGTGCCAACGTCGCAGCTCAACGAGGTGATGTTAAAGGCTGTGGAAGCCTATCATCCGCCTGTCGTCAGGGGGTATCCGCTAAAGATAAAATACATCACCCAGTTGCCGACGGTAGTTCCTTCTTTTGCCTTCTTCTGTAATTTTCCGGATGATGTAAAGCAACCCTACAAGAATTATCTGGAGAACCAGCTACGGGCTAACTTCAATTTCAAGGGGGTGCCGGTGCGCCTGTTCTTCAGGAAGAAGTAGGTCGCTTCCGGCAGGGCTATTTCATCTTCCACCGCTGCATAAGCTCCTCCACTTCCTTGCGGTATTTCTTCAGGGCTTCTCTCTCCTGGCGGATGAAAGCGTTGTCCTCCAACCGGCCGACGACGGCTTTCATTTCCTCCGGTGAGTCATAGACCATTTTTCGGAAAGGATTCGTATAGTCTTTTGCCCGGGTTGTATAAATTTCTTTTGTCAGCTTTTCTTTTGTAGCGACACTCTCTCTCAACAACCGGCCCAACGCCTCCAAACCGCCCTTACGCAGCGATACTCCTGTCGTTGCCTTCAGTGCGGCCAGGGCATGGTTCAGCTTGTCTGTTGCATACTGCTCACCCTGGCGTTGATAGAAAAGATGCACCTGGTCCCAGTTGCGGATCTTTCCGCCATGTATCTGCTTGATCAATTGCTGCATCTGGGGTTCTCTTATCAGTTGCCCGCCGGCATTGACCCAGCGCTGTAAGGGCAGGCTCGATGGCAGCAGTTGAAGCAATTCGGTCCAGCTGTCGATACTCTCCTCGCGGATAAACCGTAACAGCTGATTCGCGGCATGATAGGCGATCAGCTCCCGGTAAAGGGCCCAGGCCTGGGCTGTTTTTACCAGCCGCACCTTCCGGTCGCTGTTCTCCCAGCCTTCTGCCACGATCTCCAGCGCTTCAACTTTTTCGGGGGCATCCTGTAGCAGGCCGGCGCCGAGTTCGATCAAGGCTTCGTCGCTGAATTTCCTGCCCTCGCTCTTCGCCATAGCCAGCCCGACACACCGCTGCAGCAGCGGCAGGGCTTCTACCATCTCCCCGATGGTGTCGGGCGCGAGGTAATCGTATTCTATCGATTGCGTCTTATCGATGCGTTTGTCACGGTCGACATATTTCCATGAGTTGCGGGCTATCGCATACATATTGTGCAGGAACCAGTAGGCGGGCATCACCATCAGCTCGTCTTTGCTGACATCGTTGCTGATGAGTGCAAAGGGCATCGGAATATCCAGCTCTGCCGGATAGTCCCCCTTCGCAAGGATGGCATAGGAGGCAAATCGGGAATTGTGCTTCAGACTAACGCATAACCCTGGCCAGAAACCCCGTCCTGCAACAATTTCCCCATCAGGGCTTCTTGAATTATGATTCGAGCCGATGGTCGCTCCCGCCGCCATATTACTTTGGCCCATCACCAGCGCGGCGCATAGAAAAGAATTGTTATGGTGCTGTTCGTGAGCAGGAAAGATCAGCGAGTTCAATACCTCGCAGCAGGAGATGGTCGCATTGTTACCCAGATAGGAGTTGATCAGGCGCGCACCGTATTTCAGCTGGGAATGCGAAGCCATTACAAAACGAACGGCTTTCACCCCATAGAAGATTCGGCAGCCAAAACCGATGATCCCATTCACCAGTTCGCACCCTTCGCCTATCTGCGATTTTGCTTCGGCGGAAGAATTGATGGTGAGGTTCTTTAATTTGTTGGCGCCCTTCAGGTAGGCGTCGCTGCCGATCCATACATCCTTGATGATCTTGCAGTTTTTAATAACGGTGCGGTCGCCCACCTTTCCATAATAGCCACGGCGGTTATCGAATGCCGCAGCTGTGAATTCCTTGAATTTGTCCTGTAGCTCTTTGTCCTCACGGTGACGGGTCCAGAGCCAGGCGTCGCCGGGTAACATACCGTTGAAGGGGATGATGCGGCGGCCGCCATTCTCGTTGCAAACCTCCAGCCAGATGCGGATGGACTCTTCCTCGCCCTCTTTCAGGATGCCGTTGCCGAATTTGGCATGATCGGTCGTCGCCATCTCGTTCGTATTGACGATCATCACATCATTGCCGATGATATAATGGGACAGGTAGTTCGTATTGTCGATGCAGACGTTGTCGCCCAGGTCACAACTGATGATGGTGCTGTTGTACAGTCCCACCGGTCGGCGCAGGTTGTGGAATTCCAGAAAGAATGGCTCCAGTTTTCCTACCCGCACCAACCCGAAGAATTTACAGTTCTGTACCAGTTCGGGCGTAAAAGCATCCGAGACCAGGATATCGTTCCAGTTGGCCGACGTGTTGCGGTTGCGTACCAGCACCTCTATCTCATAGGCTGTCAGCTGCCGGTAGGTGATACCGCTTCGGTTCTGCACATTCCGCAGATAGTATTCATCCTTTCCCTTCGGGAGATAGGGGCTATCGATAAACTGATAGCCAAGGGATTCGATGGAGCTTTTCTTTATTTCGTTCATATTATTCCACCGTTACGCTTTTGGCCAGGTTTCTTGGCTTATCGACATCATAGCCCTTGACGGCGCCGATGTAGTAGGCCAGTAACTGCAGCGGGATCACACTGAGCATCGGGGCGATGATCTCGTCGGTCTCGGGGATGCGCATGCAATCTTCGGCCATATTTTCAATGATGCTATCGCCATGGCTGATCACCGCGATAACCCTGCCCTTCCGGGCTTTTATCTCCTGGATATTGCTGACTATCTTTTCATGATAGGAATCCTTTGTTGCCACGAATACCACCGGGAGCTGTTCGTCCACCAGTGCGATGGGGCCGTGTTTCATCTCGGCGGCAGGATAGCCTTCGGCATGGATGTAAGAAATTTCTTTCAGCTTCAATGCGCCTTCCAGTGCTACTGCGAAGTTGTAGCCCCGGCCAAGATAGAGCGCGTCCTTGGCGTCCTTATACTTTTGGGCCAGCCCGCGAATCGATTCACTGAGTTTCAGCACCTCCTTCACCTTCTCCGGCACCGAATGCAACTCGCCGAGAAGTTGCATATACCGGGTCGTGTCGATGGTGCCTTTTTCATGGGCGATCTTTAGTGCGATCATCGTCAGCACGGCTAACTGGGCGGTAAAGGCCTTTGTCGACGCTACCCCTATCTCCGGACCTGCGTGTGTGTATGCACCGGCGTGGGAGATCCGTGCAATGGAGGATCCTACAACGTTGACAACTCCCAGGATGAAAGCGCCGCTTTCTTTTGCCTTTTCGATGGCGACGATGGTGTCGGCCGTTTCACCGCTTTGCGAGATGGCAATGATGACATCCCCCGGATGGATCACCGGGTTGCGGTAGCGGAATTCGGATGCGTATTCGACTTCGACGGGGATGCGGCACAACTCTTCGAAGATGTATTCGGCGATCAGCCCGGCATGCCAGCTGGTGCCGCAGGCGATCATGATAATACGTTTTGCCTGGGTCAGCTGTTGGATGTTCTGCTGGATGCCGGCCATCCGGATGGTGCCCTTTGTGGCATCGAGGCGGCCCCGCAGACAGTCGAAGATGGTGTCCGGCTGTTCGAAGATCTCCTTTAGCATGAAGTGGTCATAACCACCCTTTTCGATGGCCGCCATTTCCAGGTCGAGCTTTTGTACAAAGGGCGTTATCTTCTCGTTGCCCAGGTTTTTGAGGATCAGCTCGTCGGCCTTTAAGATGGCTAATTCGTAATCGTTGACATAGACCACCTCCTTTGTATATTCAATGATGGGGGAGGCGTCGGAGGCGAGGAAATGTTCGCCCTTGCCGATGCCGATGACGAGCGGACTTCCCTTTCGTGCGGCGATTACAGTGTCAGGCATATCCTTGTCGAGTAACACAATAACATAAGCCCCGACAACACGTCGAAGTGCGATGCGCACCGCTTCTTCCAGTCCACAGTTGTTGTTCTTCTGGATATCTTCGATAAAGTTGAGCAACACTTCCGTGTCGGTATCGCTGTTGAAATGATACCCTTTGCGCATCAATTCCTGCTTCAGCTGGGTATAATTCTCGATGATGCCGTTGTGGATCATCGCCAGCCGGCCGCTTGCCGAATGATGGGGGTGGGCATTGCGGTCGTTGGGTTCGCCGTGTGTCGCCCAACGGGTATGTCCCATACCGGCGTGAGCATGCAGGTCCTTGCCGACCAGGCTGTCTTCCAGTTCGCTGACCTTTCCTTTCTTTTTGTAGACCCGCAGGTCTTTGTTGAGGAGCGCAACTCCCGAGCTGTCGTAACCCCGGTACTCAAGACGTTTTAATCCCTTCAGAATGATTGGATATGCTTCCCGCGGACCGATATAAGCAACAATGCCACACATAAGTGCAAAATTTTAGCTGTGCAATATTAGACAATAATTATCAAAAATTAGCCCCCTCAAAGGAGGGGGCTAATTATCAAATGAACAACGAACAATTTTTTTAATTGGTATTCACCGGCACTGTTTTCCAATACCCTTCGATATAGATCCAGCCGCGGTTGGTGTTTTTCCAATGAGCTTTTACCCATACTTTATCGCCGGCAACAGACCCCGGGGCGGTATTGTCGGCATATTGGTAGCTGCTTGGGTGAAGGTTGGTACCCGGCACGTTCTGTAACGAATCGGGGTTGGGATAATTATAGTTGGGGTCGTCGTAATTGTTGTTGTTTTTGTTATTCTGCTTTTGACGCGGCTGCTGCTGTTCCGATCTGTCGCCATAGGGATCTGCGGGGTCATCGTCATAATAACCCGGATCATCATAATAGGCGGGAGGCGGATAAGCGTAGTAGGGATTACCATAGTAATAAGAAGGATAATACCCATAAGGATAACCGTAGTAATAGGGCCAGCCGCAATAGCCGAGGCCCCATCCGAGCCCGAGGCCAAAACCCCAGTAGGGCCAGTAACCCCAGCCACCGTAGTAGCCGCCATAGTAACCACGATAACCGCCATAATATCCGTGACCATAATTGCCGCGATAACCGCCGGAGTAACCTCGGCCGGTGTATCCATACGTGCGGAATCCGGCCCCTGCATATCCCCGGCCACCGCCGTAATAGCCCCTGCCAACACCGGCATAGCCTCTGCCACCGCCAAAGGAATGGATCCCGCCGGAAAAGCCTCTTCCACCCCCAGAGAAGCCTCTGCCACCAGAAAAGCTTCTGCCACCGCCGAAGGAATGGCCCCCACCGGAAAAGCCTCCACCGCCGCCAGAGAAGCCTCTGCCGCCGCCAAAGGAATGGCCCCCTCCACCGCCGCCAAAGGAATGGCCTCCACCGGAAAAGCCGCCGTGGTGTTGGGAATAGCCGGCTACTCCCGCCAGCATCAGGAGCAGCACGATGAGGGTTATTTTTTGTTTCAAAGGTGTCATAATAACATACAGATTTACCTTTCAAATTACGACAAAAAAACAGGGGAGAAAAGGACATTAACCAATGCGCGCAGCTCATTAACAAAGAGGCATCTATAACAAGATGCCGCGCATGATCACGAAGGCGACGGAGAAGTAGATCACCAGCCCGGTGACATCCACCAGGGTCGCCACAAACGGTGCGGAAGAAGTGGCTGGATCGGCGCCGAATTTCTTCAGTACGATGGGGAGCATACTACCGGCAATGGTCCCCCACAACACTACCCCTACGAGGGAGACGCCAACGGTACCCGCTATCAGGAAGGAGTGGTCGCCATAGGTATGAAAGATCTGGTTCCAGAGCATCACCCGGGTAAAGCCGATGATGCCGAGTACAGCCCCCAGCATCAGGCCGGAAAGCAGCTCGCGTTTGATCACCCGCCACCAGTCGACGATGGTGATCTCTCCCAGGGCCATCGCCTGGATGATGAGGGTGGAAGCCTGGCTGCCGCTGTTACCGCCGCTGGAGATGATCAGCGGGACAAAGAGGGCAAGCACGACGGCTTTTGCGATCTCGTCCTCAAAATAACCCATGGCGGTGGCAGTGAGCATCTCGCTGAGAAAAAGCACAACCAGCCAGACGACGCGTTTCTTGAACAGCTTGACGAGGGGTATTTCGAGGTATGGCTCATCGAGGGCTTCGGTACCCCCGATCTTCTGGATGTCTTCGGAGAACTCTTCCTGGGTGATCCACAACACATCGTCGATGGTGACGATACCCAGCAGTATCTTATTGTTATCCAGTACGGGCAGGGCCACGCGGTTGTTCATTTTGAACGCCTCACTGGCGACTTCCTGATCGTCATTGACATTCAATGCTATATAACGATTGTCGATGACGTCTTCTATCTTCTTCTCCGGGTTGGCGAGAATGATCTCTCTTATTCTGACGTCATCGATGAAATAGCCCTTTTCGTCTACCACGTAAATGACATCGATGGTTTCACTGTCCTTGCCTACCTCCCGGATATGATCGATCACCTCCCGCACCGTCCAATCCTTTTCGACAGCGATGTAGTCAGGCGTCATCAACCGGCCCACGCTTCCCTCGGGGTAGCCCAGCAGCGAAAGCGTGATCTTTCTTTCTTCGGGGTCGAGGGTCTTGATCAATTCTTTCACCACTTCGCTGGGTAGTTCTTCCAGGAAAGAAGTGCGGTCATCCGCAGAAAGATCGTTTAGCAGCTCGGCGGTCTTGAAGGCAGGCAGTTGCTGGATGATCCTTTTTTGTGTGGGCACGTCCAGTATTTTGAATGTGCTGGAAGCCCGGTGGATGCTCAGATGGCCAATGATCTGGCTTTCATATTCGGGGTATTCATAAATAAGCTCGGCGACATCGCTGATATTCTGGTTATTCAGAAATTCCCTTATATGTAGAACATCTTCCGATTGGATCATCTCCAGGAATTGCTCCTTAAAATCAATAGTTGAAGCTTCTGAGGCCATGCCGTAAACCTACGTAAAAATGTTAAATTGTCCGCCAAAAGCCGAAAGAGGGTATGATCCTACCGACACTGTTCATCGCGCCAACACAAGAAATGGGAAGGGGTATCTTTACATCGGAGGATATCCCAAGGGACACCGTCATCGAGATCTCGCCTGTCATCGTGATGACCGGGGGAGAGCGTAAGCTGCTGGACCAGACTTTGTTGCACGATTATATCTTCGAGTGGGGCGCCGATCGCAAGAGTTGTTGTATGGCGCTTGGTTATGTCCCACTCTACAATCACTCCTACCGGAGCAACTGTGAATACGAAATGGATTTTACGCAACGGCTCATCACCATCAAGACTGTTCGCTTTATAAAGGCAGGGGAGGAGATCTTTATCAACTACAACGGTGATTGGAATAATGCATCACCGGTGTGGTTCGACTCAGATCAATAGGAACGCCTCCTGCTCGTCACCGGCGACCACTTCAACGAGAAGTCGATGCCTACGCTGTTCATCTGTACCTGGCCTGCCCCGATGCCCCGTGTCGGTAGCTTCATGTACGGTGCTACCAGTATAGACAAGCTGTTGCTGATGCCGGCCTCTACACCTATAGAAAGATTGACGGTGGAGAACAAATAATTGCTGGCAGCAGGCGGCTGGAAGGGTTGGCAAAATTGCCGGTAAGGGAAAGGCGACCAGTACACATTGGTATGCTCATTCGTGAACAGGTAGGAAGACAACCCACCGCTGACAAAGAATAACGTATTTCCTGCGACGGTGAAATCGTACCGTACATTCAGCGGTATCTCCATCATGTAGAAAGACCCTTTCACATAGTCCACCTTGTTCGGGTCCACATAATTCTGCTGGAAGATAGATGAAGGTGCATGATAATCCTGGGGCCGGGCCGAATAATTCCTTCGTGTGGCGAGTATGCCCGTGCTGATGTACCAGCGGGGTGCAAATTGATAGTCTACGGTGAGCCCCATGCTGCTGCCTGGTTTATCCCCGGCCAGGGAATTGACGGAAGTAAAGTCAGGGGCAACCACCAGGCCAAACTGCCAGTTGCGGTTGATGTGAAGGGCCCTGGGTTTGATCAGCGCCGGGGCGGTGGATTTTAGCGTAAAGGCCCGTAGTGCTGAATCATTGATGTTGGCTTTTTTCTTTAAATTTTGCGGTGACGCTACGGCGGAAAGAGTTAGTTCACGGGCCGGGCTGGTTGCGCCGGTTGAGCTGGCAGCGTTGGCCCCACCGGCGTTGGTGCTTTGCCCCCCGGAGGCGGACGCAGTGTTATTCCTGTCGTCACCGGGCAGGCTTGAGGCTTTGTCTCCATTCTGCCGGCCGTTTTTGCCGTTTCTCGTCCGGCTCCTTTGCCTGCCGCTGGTTCCAGTTATAGCATTGCCGGCACCCGCAACATGGGACGCAGTTCTGCCATTCATCGCAGGCCGTCTGTCGGATGCTCTCCGGCCATTGACCAAAGTAGTTCCATTGGTGGCGGCCCCGGCATTGGTAGTCGCGGTGGCAGCAGCCCCGGTAGCAGCAGTCCTGGAATGGGTATTCCCGACGCCAGCAGAACGGGCGGCAGCAGCCCCGGCATTGGTAGTCCCGGAAGCGGCGGCGCCAGCAGCAGCCCCGGTATTGGCATCCCCGCCAGCATTCGGGGTCACTGAACCCGGGTGATTGGCAGAAGCTCCATCCGGCTGATGGACGGCATCTTGTCCACGGTCGGCAGTGGAGGCTGTGGCGGAAGAAGAGGTAGCAGGTGTAGAAGTGGACTCATCGGTTGCAAAGGGATTTTGAGTGTGAACAGGCGTTTTCTCTGTCGGCGCTTTTGCCGTCAGACCCGGGCTACTGCCGGATGAAGCACCCGGTCTCACCATATAATACGTGACCCCCACCAGCGCCAGGAGGGCCGGCGCATAGTAGAAGGCAAAGCGACGGAAATGTTGCAGGGGATTCCAGCCCGGACGGCCGAACTCCTGATTTATCCGCACCTCCAACTTTTCCCAGGAACGTGGACCCAGTACATCTCCCGGGTCATATTCCTCGGCTGCCTCTTTGCTGAAGCGGTCCAAGTCCTTATCGGATAGGTTCAACATAAGCTTTGTGGTCAGTTTTTTTTGTTAGGATTTTTCGTAGGTTTTCTCTGGCTTTCGATAGATTGGATTTGGACGAGCCAACGGAAATATTCAGATGCTGGGCTATTTCCTCATGGGTCAATCCCTCTATAACGAATAAATTGAAAACGGTGCGATAGGCTGGTGACAGTTGCCGGATGGCCTCAATGATCTCTTTATAGGAAAGAACATCGATGCCCGTCTCCTGTTTGTCGGCAATGTTCTCTGCGTCCTCGGATAACATCTGCCCGTTGATATAGGAGGCGTTCTTGCGGTAGTGATCGATGCAGGTGTTGACAAGAATGCGCTTAAACCATCCCTTCAACGACGCCAATACGTCCGCATGCCGGGACTCCTCGAATTGATGAATATTCTTAAAAAGCTTGATAAATCCTTCATTCATGATCTCTTCCACTTGTTCAAGGTTATTTTGATAACGGTAACAGATTTTTACAGCATAATCCTTGAGCGTATTATATAGCTCCTTTTGGCTCGCACGATCATTCGCACGGCAGCCGGCTATTAAAGCGTGTATTTGCGTGTTTCCTGCAATCAATTCGGATGTGCGGTATTAAGTGGTAGATGAATAAAGAACGCACAAACTAGTTTTCCTAATTGGCATTATACGCAAACGAAATGTTAATGGTTGCTTTTTTGAGGTCAAATGGGCAAATCCATCGGTGAATTGGGGATGAATGGGCTATCTCATTGATAGGCAGAGTCTTATCTTGGTAATCCCGTACAGGTGACGGCCAGATCGGCCTGCATGAACAGCTGGGCCTGGATATTTTTTTCACCCGCCAGCAACCCGATCAGCCGGAGTTGCTTGAGCTCCCCGGTAGTATAAAGATTGGGCATGATCACCCTATTGAGTTGTGTATTCAAGGAGGGCATATTTGCCTTCAACATCGCCGCAAGGTCCAGCACACTGTTACCCTGCATCGTACGCCTGATCTTGCCCCGAAGCAGCGTTTTGGCCATTCGCAGCAGGATATCCCTGCTTTCCAGCGAGTAGGAGATGTCCGGTACGCTAAGGGTCTGCTTTGCCGTATCGAGCACCGGGGTCCCCCGTAAGTAAATGCGGCCCGTATAGCTGCCCCCGAAGTCGATGCGCAATTCTAACTTGTGCCGCTCGATGCCCCGCACCGCCACCTCCTTGACAATAACCTTCCTCCCCTTGTAATCGAACGATTTGTCGCGCAGCGAGTCATTCAGCAGCTTACTGATGAAAGAGTATTCATAGTTGGCGGGCAAATAAAGCGTCACCCCGTTGCGATTTGGTCCGGGATGCAAAGCGGGTAGGGGTGGAGGATTATTGTTGCGGCTATCTGAACTCAGCTCGGGCCGGCACGAGATCCCCAGACTGACGGCAAAGGTATCCTTCACATAGTTGAGTGTTCCGACCCTGACGGCGAGCGGGTTGATGATGAGGTAACCATATGGACCGATCGGTGTTTTTTGCCAGGCCTTCGCGGCCGCCTGCCGCAAATAGCTGGCAACATCCGTCTTCGAAGCCGCGACGTCAAAACTCCGGCAAAAGAAATTGATGCTGCTGCGGATGCTGTCCATTATCTCCTGCGTCATGTCCACTGAAAAGATGGACATATTACAGGGATCGAGCGCCTTCACCTGATCGACAGCAGAGCTGGTACGAATATGATAGTCGGGTTGAAAATTCAGCTGCGAGCTGAAGGCGAGATCCACCCGGCGCATCGGCTCCTGGTCAAAGCCACAATACCCCGATATCCATGGACTGACGGGTTTGCCTAATGCGCAGAGGCATTTGCCGCCGGCCACCTGGTAATTGCCTTCCAGCGCCACGCTGATCTTATTGTTAATGCAACGGAGGACAAAACCACTGCGGACAAAACGGTACTTATACCGGAAGTCACAGGAAGGTTGTAGATAATTTGGCCAGCCGGGGGACAAAAATTCTCTTGGAAACAACGAATCCGCTACCAAAAGCAGGGGACGGCCCGCCACCTTGATAGGCAGATCGATCTCCGAGGATGGCAAGGCCGGAAGGGTGTCGGCAACTGATACTGTTACGGCAGGAGTGGTGAGCTGTTTAGCGGGCCTGCAAGCGAAAAAGCCTGCTGCCGTCAGGAACATTACTGTCAGGAAGGAAAAGGAAGGTCGCATCAGGATAAAATTACTTTTTTCTTCCTTTGCCCGCTGATAGCTTTGTGTTATCAATTACATCCAGCAAACCGCCGGAGAAAAAACTATCATCCATCAGTTGCCAGAACATCACCCCGCCAAGCCGCTTGTGTAAGGCATACTCCGTTTTCAACCGGATGGAGTGGGTGTCGTCGAAAGAGGCAAACAGCTGTTGTTGGGCGTTGTATTTATAAGGCGCCTGTGCTACGCTGTCCCAATGATAGACAAAACCGCTGTCCGCCGAAAGCCGGATAGCCTCGTCCCTGTAGGAGACGCCCCTGAAGAAATGACCGGGACGGTAAAGGCCATTGTTGACGCTGTCGGCGCCCTGGAAGATCCGGGCATAAAAGGCCATGCCGATAACTACTTTCCGCAGGGGAACACCCGCGGAGTCGAGCCACCGCACCGCATGGTCGACGGACTCCACCTGTTGGGGGGTGGAATAAAGCCCGGTGTGATGTCCGGTGATGGTGCTATAGCCGTTGACAAGGTCATACGACATCAGGTTGATATAGTTCACCAGGGGCGCCACCTGTTTCCAGTCGATGGAGGTTTGCAGATAGGTAGTAAAGCCGCCGGCGGCAAAGCTGATCTCCGCCTTCCGACCGAGTGTTCTTCGCAGCAGCCTGATCACCGCGGTGAAATTGTCCTTATCCTGGGGCGTATAGGAATATCCTGGTACATTCTCCAACGCAGGGTATTCCCAATCCAGATCGATGCCATCCGTATGGAAATAATCGCTTAGCTCTCGCGCGCTGCTCGCGAATGCTTCCCGGCCGCTGTCCGTGGAAAAAACATCCGGACAGGTCTTGCAACCACCCCAGCCGCCAAGGGACAGGATAACCTTTAGCCTCGGGCTCTTTTCTTTCAGCGAAACAAGGCGCCGGATGGTGGCCGTGTCATTTGAATTGTTCACGGAGAGCTCGTTACCTCTCAGATGGCAGAAGCTGAAGATGATGTGGGTTAGTTTTTCCGTTGGAAAACTGTCTATAGCCGTAGTCCTTCCTGCATAATAGCCGATGACGGCGAGCGGCTGGGCATCGCCAGGGGAAGCGATGAGCGCAAAGGCCAGGAGGAAGACAAGAAGTCGGGTCATGCACTTGTTTTTGTGAGTAAGTATCTAAAATAGACCATTTGTAATAAATTTATTCTGCTAAAATGTAAATAATGTTACAACGCCGTGAATTCCTCGTCTCCGCCGCCACCGCAGCAGCAGCGCTCGCTGCATCGTCTTTTCCCTTTTCCCGGTCGGTCGCCGCGCCTGCAAAAGCGCTCACGATACAGCAGGTGATCGACGCGCTGCTGGCCGACATCCCGGGCGCACCCTTTCCCAATACCGTGGACACCATCAAGGCGGGTAACCCCAGCCAGCCGGTGAAAGGCATCGTGACGACGATGTTTGCTACCGGCGCCATCATCCAAAGGACCATCGAACTCGGCGCCAATTTTATCATTGCCCACGAACCCACATTCTACAACCACACGGATGAAACCAAATGGCTCACAGACAGCAATGACCCCGTTTACGCCGCCAAGCGCGACCTGCTTGATAAACACGGCATCGTAGTATGGCGCTTCCACGATGGCATTCATGCCCATAAGCCCGATGGCGTTCGCATGGGTGTACTCCAGGCCCTGGACTTTGATTCCTATTATAACCCCGACCAGCCGCCGCTGATCACTCTGCCCGAATCCATGCCGCTGAACAGCCTCATCATGCACCTGAAACAACGGCTCAGCATAAGAGAAGTGAAATACATCGGCAACCTCGTCCAATCCTGTGCACGACTCGTCTTGAGTCCCGGCGCAGCCGGCGGGCGATCGCATATTGCCGCCATCGAAAAATACCAGCCCGATTGTTTCATTTGCGGCGAGCTCAACGAGTGGGAGACCAGCGAATATATCCGGGATGCCCGCTACCAGGGCAGGAATATCTCCCTCATCGTCCTCGGTCACTGCGTCAGTGAAGAACCCGGTCTTGAATGGCTGGTTCCCGTGCTAAAACAAAAAGTCCCCGGAGTTCAGGTTACACACCTTCCTTCCGGGGACGCATTCTCTTTTATCTGAGAAGCAATTATTTCGCAAACTCTGCGCGAATCACATTCAACGCACCACCCGCCTTGAACCACCCGATCTGCTGTTCATTGTAAGTGTGGTTGAGGGTGATCTCATCTTTGCTGCCGTTCTTATGGTTCAGCACCATGGTCAGCGGCTTGCCCGGAGCAAAGCTGGTCAGCCCGAGGATATCGATGCTGTCATCTTCCTGAACCTTGTCGTAATCCTCCTTATTGGCGAAAGTGAGCGCGAGCATCCCCTGTTTCTTCAGGTTGGTCTCATGGATACGGGCAAAGCTCCTTACCACTATTGCGCGTACACCAAGATGCCGGGGTTCCATAGCCGCATGTTCACGGGAAGAACCTTCGCCGTAGTTTTCATCACCAACTACTACAGTGCCGACGCTGGCCGCTTTATAGGCTCTTGCGGTAGCAGGCACCGCGCCATATTCGCCGGTAAGTTCGTTCTTTACGGAGTCCGTTTTGTCATTGAAGAAATTCACGGCGCCGATGAGCATATTGTTCGAGATATTGTCGAGGTGACCGCGGAACTTCAGCCAGGGGCCCGCCATGGAGATATGGTCGGTCGTACATTTACCCTTGGCCTTGATCAGCAGCTTCAGCCCTTTCAGATCGGTGCCTTCCCAGGCAGCAAACGGTTCGAGCAGTTGCAGCCGCTGGCTATCCGACTTCACCACCACCTGGACATTTTTCCCGTCCTTGGCAGGAGCCTGGTAACCGGCATCGTCCACTGAGAATCCTTTGGGCGGCAATTCCACGCCCTTGGGTTCATCGAGCATCACTTCTTCCCCTTTCTCGTTCTTTAATTTATCCTTCAACGGGTTGAAGGAGAGGTGGCCGGCGATGGCAAAAGCGGTGACGATCTCGGGGCTGGCGACAAATGCGTGGGTGCTGGCCAGACCATCGTTGCGTTTAGCGAAATTTCGATTAAAGGACGTGATGATGGAGTTCTTCCGGTTGGGGTCGTCGATATGCCGCGCCCATTGACCGATACAGGGACCACAAGCATTGGCGAGAACAACACCACCGATGCTGTCGAAGGTTTTTAAGAAACCGTCTTTTTCGATGGTATACCGCACCTGTTCGGAGCCGGGAGTGATGGTAAATTCAGCCTTTGTCTTCAACTTCTTATCTATAGCCTGTTGAGCCAGGGAAGCGCTGCGGCTGATGTCTTCGTAGGAAGAGTTGGTGCAGCTACCGATGAGGGCTACTTCCAGCACTTCGGGCCAGTTGTGTTCCTTGACGGCCTTGGCAAATTCGCTGATGGGCCAGGCCAGGTCGGGGGTGAACGGACCATTCACGTATGGCTCGAGGGTATTCAGATCGATCTCGATCACCTGGTCGTAATATTTTTTCGGATCGCTATAGACTTCCTTGTCGGGACGCAAATAGTCTCTGATGCCGTCAGCAAGCGCCGCCACTTCTTCGCGGCCCGTTGCTTTCAGATAGGCCGCCATTTTTTCGTCATAGGCAAACAGCGAACAGGTGGCCCCGATCTCCGCGCCCATATTGCAGATCGTACCTTTTCCGGTGGCGCTCAGGCTATCCGCGCCTTCACCAAAATATTCCACAATGGCTCCGGTGCCGCCTTTTACCGTAAGGATGCCCGCTACTTTGAGGATTATATCTTTAGCACTCGTCCACCCGCTCATTTTTCCGGTGAGCTTCACTCCAATGAGTTTTGGCATCTTGAGTTCCCAAGGAAGGCCTGCCATCACGTCCACGGCGTCCGCGCCGCCAACACCGATGGCCACCATACCCAATCCGCCCGCATTGGGGGTATGGGAGTCGGTGCCGATCATCATCCCGCCGGGGAAGGCATAGTTTTCAAGCACCACCTGGTGAATGATGCCTGCACCGGGTTTCCAGAATCCGATGCCGTATTTATTAGAGATGGAGGCAAGGAAATCATATACCTCCTTGTTAACGTCTTTTGCAGTGGCCAGGTCGGCAGCAGCACCGGTCTTGGCCTGGATGAGGTGGTCACAGTGCACTGTCGAGGGAACCGCTACTTTTTCGCGGCCACAGGTCATAAACTGTAAAAGCGCCATCTGGGCCGTGGCATCCTGCATGGCCACACGGTCTGGTGCGAAGTCTACATACGCTGCGCCCCGCTCGTAAGCGTGGGCAGGTGCTTGATAAAGGTGGGAATACAGGATCTTTTCGGCTAAAGTGAGCGGCTTGCCAACCAACTTACGGGCGGCGTCAACCTTTGATGGCATGCTACCGTAAATCTTCTTAATTAAGTCTAAATCAAAGACCATGATGAATTTTTTTTATATGTTATCACAACCAGGCATGGCGGCGGGCCGGCACCTTTGACCAGAGGGGCGACCCCGGCGCGACCGCAAATTTAACCTAATTTTGCTTTCGGGACCCACCGTTTTTTTTATAAATTAGAGTCATGAACAGACTGAAACACTTTGTCGAGTGGCAAGCGTTTGGGGTGTGCACAGCAATTGGAGAAAGAATGGGTATCGCCACTTCCCGTATCCGGACCTGGTTCATCTACATTTCTTTTCTCACCATGGGTTCCCCCCTCATCGTTTATTTCATTCTCGCCTTCTGGATGAATATGAAAAGGTATATCCTTTCGGCAAGGCGCAATCCCCTGAAATATCTCTGATATCTGCCTTGAATACCCAGTCGCCGGGCTACCAGGGCGTGGTTTTTTTCGTATCTTACTCAGGTAAGGCTCGCCCTATCCGTACATAGAAAAGATAAATTATACACGGACTAAATTCTGTTCCTTGTTTCAATTTGATTTCTCCTATACGGACTATGAGCAACTGATGAACGACCTGGCGCAGCGCATGAATGTACCGGTCGTCAATCACCGGCTCATCTTTCCGGAGCCTATCGCTTCCGGCAGTCTGACCTTTGTCCGGCTGCCCAACGGCATTCATGTCAATATCGTCAACTGTAAGATGAACCAGGATTGGCTGCTTTGCCGCCGGAAGATGCGGGAACAGTTTTATACCCTTCGTTTTCATGAACTGACCATCCCCGACACTTTGGAGATCCGCATCGGTGACGAACGGCTGAAGGAATCCAACACCACCCGTGCAATCGCCTATTTGACCAATACACTCGCCGACTGGGCCTACATCGGAGCCGCAGGAACGACATACAAGGGCATCGATGTGCTCTTCAGCCCTAATTGGCTTGCCGATTACCTGGGGTTGCAGCAGATAGACGATGTTCTTTCGGCCTATCTTTCGCTGCAGATAGAGAATGTCCACCGCGAGCCCCTGGATAGCGAATACCGCCGGCTGATACAGGAGATTGTGGAAGTGGACGATACCAATCCCATGCGGCTGGCCATCATTCAAAACCGGGTCATGCTGCTTATCGAGCGCTTTTTTCTCCGCATCTACCAGCGACGCAAGAATTCCTTTTGGAATGTTCCGCTCTCCAAAGCCGATATCGACCGGGTGATGCAGGTGGAAGCCACGCTCACAAAGGACATTTTCGAGCCGGCGCCTACCATCAGCCAGCTGGCCAGGATGGTCTCCATCAGCGAATCCAAACTGAAAAAGGACTTTAAACTCATTTACGGCATCCCTGTTTATGAATACTTTCAAAAAGTGCGGATGCAGGCGGCCAAGGATAAATTGCTGGCCGGCGGCCATTCGGTGAAAGAAGTAGCCATGGAATTGGGCTATTCCAACCTCAGTAACTTCACCATTGCCTTCAAGAAGGAATTTGGGCTCCTGCCCAGTAAGTTGCTGGCAGCCATATAGGTTGCGATTTTGGTACGCGCGCAACAGGAAAAACGCTACGACAGCTACCTAAAACTCTTTTGCGGATAGTAAAAATACCCACTTATTGGTATCTTTGTGGCAGAATTGCTGCTAGGGTTTGCAGCAGAATAGTTCAATAGGGTTTGATTCAATTGTCCCGTTTTTAATTCCTCAACAACTGTCCAAGAAAGACCAATCCGTGTTCGCTACCCTTTTTAATAGTCGGAAGCTACTTTACGTAATCTTACCAATTGTTCCAGTAATCCTTTTAAAAGATCCAGTCGTAGCATGTTAGCTCCATCGCTCTTGGCTATGGCGGGGTTGGGATGTGTTTCTATGAACAGGCCATCAGCGCCGGTGGCAACTGCAGCTTTTGCGATCGTTCCGATCAACTGTGGATTGCCGCCGGTGACTCCGCTGGTCTGATTGGGCTGTTGCAGTGAATGTGTACAGTCCATCACCACCGGAGTACCATGCTCCTGCATCCAGGGGATATTGCGATAGTCCACGACGAGGTCCTGGTAACCAAAGGTGGTGCCTCTTTCCGTCAGGACTATCTTTTCATTTCCCGCCCGTCTTATCTTATCTACGGCAAATTTCATGGCAGGACCGCTCAGGAATTGTCCCTTTTTTACATTGACGATCTTACCCGTCTCTGCGGCGGCAACCAGGATATCCGTCTGCCGGCAAAGGAAGGCCGGGATCTGCAGGATGTCCACATACTTTGCAGCGGGGGCCGCTTCATCGTGCGCATGAATATCCGATGTGGTCGGTAGCTTATATTTTTCCCCTACCTTCTTTATCAACGCAAGTCCGTTGTCATCGCCGATGCCCGTAAAGCTTCCCGCGCTGGTTCGGTTGGCCTTTCGGTATGACGCCTTAAAAACATACGGAATACCCAAATTGCGACAGATGCCGGACACCGTGTCGGCGACTTCCATCACCAGTTCTTCGCTTTCCACCACGCAAGGGCCCGCGATCAAAAAGAAATTCTTCTTATCGTATGATTGATGCTGAAATAGTTGATGCAGGAATTCCATGCCGCGAAACTACAAATTTTGCGTTAGGTTTGCACCCCAAAACCCCCGACATGGCAAAAGAAAAAGTGTTGGTCATCGGCGCCAGTGGACAGATCGGCGTTGAACTCACGCTGGCTCTCCGGCGCATCTATGGCAATGCCAATGTAGTCGCTTCCGATCTTCGCGAAGAGAACGAACTGCTGAAAGGCACCGGCCCTTATGTTTCTCTCGATGTCATGAACAAGGAAATGCTGCACGTCCAGGTGATCAGGCAGAACATCACCCAGATCTACCTGTTGGCAGCCATCCTTTCCGCCACCGGTGAGAAGAACCCCCACCTTGCCTGGCATCTCAACATGCAGGGATTGCTCAACGTCCTCGACATCGCCCGCGAGGAAAAATTGCACAAGGTGTACTGGCCCAGCAGCATCGCAGTATTCGGACCGACATCACCCCGTAAGGATTGCCCCCAGCGGACGATCATCGAACCCAGCACCGTCTATGGCATCAGCAAGTATGCCGGCGAGTTCTGGTGCAATTATTTCTTCGAACGCTATGGCGTAGACGTGCGCAGCATCCGTTATCCCGGATTGATCAGCTATAAGTCGGCGCCCGGCGGCGGCACAACGGATTATGCGGTAGAGATCTTTCACGAAGCGCTTGACGAACGCCAGTATACCTGCTTCCTCCGGGAAGATACCTATCTGCCCATGATGTATATGCCGGATGCTATCCGTGCCACCATCGAACTCATGGAAGCGCCGGCGGGTAAACTCACCGTCCGAACTGCGTACAATGTCTCGGCCCTGAGCTTTTCGCCAAAAGAGATCGCGGCTGCAATAAAGCAGCATATTCCCGACTTCGCCATTCGGTATCAACCCGATTACCGGCAGCAGATCGCCGACAGCTGGCCGCAGAGTATCGACGACTCCGTTGCCCGCGAAGACTGGGGGTGGAAACCCGAATACGACCTGTCCCGGATGACCGCCGACATGCTCGAAAATCTCGAATAGAGACATCACTCTACTGTTTTAATAGACTTATTTAAGTTAAATTCGTTAAATTGCCACCTTAATTTAACGACCATCGTATGCTTCGACTCATAGTCCTTTTCCTGCTGGCCGCCGAGACCTTGACGGCAGCTCCGACCTTTCGCAATGGCCAATGGCGGGCCCTCCTGGAAAGAAAGGATGGCAATGACATTGCCTTTAATTTCGAAGTAAAAGACAGCGCCGGCAAAAAGATCCTCTATCTCCGCAATGCCGGCGAACGCATCCTGGTGGATGATATCACCCGGGAGGGTGATTCCCTCTTCATCCGGTTCCCTTTTTATGAGTCGCAGTTACGCGCCCGCGTTACACCGGAGGGCAACCTGGAAGGCGTCTGGCTCCGGCATCTGGCTTCCGACTGGCTGAGGGTTCCTTTTCGCGCCTGGTATGGCGAGAACTATCGTTTTGCGGCAGACCAGTCCACCGCCGGGAAGATCAGCGTAGCGGGTCGCTGGGCCGCTGTCTTCCGCGCTACCAACAGTGCGGACACTACCTTTCGCGTAGGCGAGTTCCAGCAGAGTGGCTCGCGGGTTACGGGTACCTTCCTCGACGCAGGCGGCGACCTCCGCTATCTCGAAGGTGTCGTCAGCGGTGACTCACTCAAACTCTCCTGTTTCGACGGTACCCATGCCTATTATTTTACGGCCAGGGTCGATGGCGACAGCCTCACCGGCGGACATTACTACGCTGGGGCGACGGCCCACGAAACCTGGACGGCGCATATGGATGCCAATGCAAAACTCGAAGATCAATTCGCGATGACGAAGTGGAAGAAGGACATGCCGTTCAATTTCACTTTTAAAGACCTGGACGGTCGCGAAGTATCGCTATCTGATGTCCGGTTCAAAAACAAGGTCGTGCTTGTACAGATCATGGGTTCCTGGTGCCCCAATTGCATGGACGAGACCCGCTTTCTCAGCGGTTTTTATAACGAATACCACAGCAGGGGAGTAGAGATCATTGCCTTAGCCTACGAACGCAGCACCGACTTCCAGCGGAGCCAGGCCAGCGTCCGTACCTTCCAGCAACGCTTCCAGGTGAACTATCCCATGTTGATCACTGGCGTGGCAGTCGGTGATCCCCAGCGTGCGGAAAAGACGCTGCCGCAGTTGGAGAGCATCGTCAATTTCCCCACAACCATCTTCGTAGGCAAGAGCGGGCGCATCGAGAAGATCCACACCGGCTTCAGCGGTCCGGGCACCGGCCAGCATTATGAAGATCAAAAACAGGAATTTTACACCATCGTCAACGAACTGCTTGCGGCGCAGCATTGACGGGATGCGGCTATTTCCATAAGACAGTGCCCATCACTTTATCCTGGGCGATCAGCCCGATATAACGGGAGTCCATCGCATGTCCCCTGTTGTCACCCAGCACAAAGAACTTGTCCGACGGCACGCGGAGCGGGCCGAAGTTGTCCCGGTTCCAGTTTTTTTGATAGATCCGGAAGATCCCATCATCCCGAAGTCCGGCGGGCAGAACATACCGCTGACAAGGTAGCTGGTCCTTTTTCACTTTATCGTCTTCCAGGGGAATGTAAACCGTGTCGGTGTATGGTGGGATGATAAAGGCTTCGGCTTCCTTGTACTCAAGGGCGCCGGCGTATTTTGTACTTACCTTGTAAATCTGCTTCAGGGACAGATCGGCATCGACATCTTTCCCATTGACATAAAGTGTCCCGGCCTTCATTTCCGCCACATCGCCGGGGACTCCGCATACGCGATGGACGAGGGTGGTGATGCCCCGGTCGGGTATTATCGCCCGGTAAGCGATGAGATCGAATCGCTTTGGGGTTTTCAGGTTGGTCGTAAAAAAGCTTTCTCCTTCAAACTGGATAGGCCACAGGATCAGGGGTTTCAAGTGCAGGGGTTTTACTCGCCTCAAAATACGTAAATTGCAGCCATGCAGCAATACCTCGATCTTCTTCAACATATCCTCGACACCGGGGCCACCAAGACCGATCGCACCGGCACGGGGACGATCAGTTGCTTTGGCTACCAGTTGCGTTTTGATCTGACCAAGGGTTTTCCCTTGGTGACGACCAAGAAATTACACCTTAAGAGTATCATTTATGAGTTGCTCTGGTTCCTCCGGGGCGAGACAAACATCAAATACCTCAAGGATCATGGTGTCAGCATCTGGGATGAGTGGGCCGATACCAATGGAGAACTGGGACCCGTATATGGCAAGCAATGGCGGAGTTGGGAAGGCGCGGGTGGAAAGACGGTAGACCAGATCACGGACGTGATCCACCAGATAAAAACCAACCCTGACAGCCGGCGGCTGATCGTCAGCGCCTGGAATGTGACCGATCTGCCAGCGATGGCCCTCATGCCCTGCCATGTGCTCTTTCAGTTCTATGTTGCGGCTGGTGCTGATGGGAAACGGCGGCTTAGCTGCCAGCTGTACCAGCGCAGCGCCGACGTTTTCCTGGGTGTCCCATTTAATATTGCCTCCTATGCCCTGCTGACCCTGATGATCGCCCATGTTTGCGGGCTCGAACCGGGAGAATTTATCCACACATTTGGGGACGTGCATCTTTACAACAATCACCTCGAACAGGCGAAGCTGCAGCTGACCCGCAAGCCTTATCCCCTGCCAACCATGAAACTCAATCTTTTGGTGAAAGATATCTTTCAATTTAAATTTGAGGACTTCACGTTGGAAAATTATCAATCCCATCCCGCGATAAAAGCCCCTGTTGCAGTATAATAAGCTATGATCATCTCACTCATCGTCGCTGCATCCACCAACAATGCCATCGGCAAGGATAACCAATTGCTCTGGCGCCTGCCCAACGATACCAAATTCTTTAAGAATACTACATGGGGCATGCCGGTGATCATGGGCCGCAAGACCTATGACGCCTTCAACGGCGAACCCCTGCCGGGCCGCTTCAATTTTGTGATCACCCATAACCCGCAGTGGCGTCCGGGGCATGATAAGGTCAAGGTAACGTCATCCCTTAGCGAGGCCTTGCAATTGGCCCGCGAGACAGATTCCAAAGAGATCTTTGTCATCGGGGGTGGACAGATCTATGCCGAGGCTATGGACATCGCCGACAAGATCTATATGACGCGCGTACACGCCGTGCTGGAAGGTGATGCGTATTTCCCTCCCATCGATGAAAAGGTCTGGCAGCTGACGGATGACCGGGATTTTCCTGCTGACGACAAACATGCATATGCCTACAGCTTCCAGGTGTGGCTGCGGAAAAAATAATGTCCATGTATTCACCGGTAAGGCTTGCACAGAAATATCTCCGGTATTATGTTACTGCCGCCAACGGTAAGGGGCATGGTATCCATTCGCCCTTTGTTTTCGACTTTGTGATAAAAGTGTTGAATGACAGGCACCACTATCCAGCATACGATGCTGTAGAAGGGCTCCGCCGCCGCTTACGCCACGACCAGACACCGCTCGAAGTAAACGACCTGGGCGCCGGCTCTGCCTACCCCGTCACCATCAACCGCACCATCGCCGACATCGCCCGGCGTGCGGCCAAACCACCCCGGCTGGGGCAGATGCTTTATC
Organism: Puia dinghuensis; assembly: GCF_014642875.1. Lineage (GTDB taxonomy): Bacteria > Bacteroidota > Bacteroidia > Chitinophagales > Chitinophagaceae > Puia > Puia dinghuensis. The sequence continues at coordinate 288,865 of NZ_BMJC01000006.1, read as the reverse complement.
GCGTCGCCCGTCATTACCAACCCGCCACCATCCTCGAACTGGGCACCTCCCTGGGACTGTCCACGGCCTATATGGCTGCAGCCGCCCCGGCCGCAACGGTAAACACCATCGAAGGCGCGCCTGCCATTGCGGATGCGGCCCGGCGCAACCTGCACTCCCTGAACCTGGCTGCAACCGTGCACACCGGCCCGTTTGACGAGGTGTTGCCAAATCTCCTGCCAACTCTACCCCCCATCGCTCTTGCCTTCATTGACGGTAATCACCGGCTTGACCCGACGCTGCGGTATTTCAACCTCCTTCTGCCTCGCGCCTCCCGTTCTTCTGTCCTCATCTTCGACGATATCCATTGGAGCGCCGAGATGGAAGCGGCCTGGTCGGCCATAAAGAGCGACCCCCGCGTATACCTGACCATCGATCTCTTCTTCCTCGGTTTTGTTTTTCTGCGCGAAGAGTTCAAGGTGAAGCAGGATTTTGTTATTCGCTTCTGAACTTGACGAAGACACGGATTTGCGATAACTTTGTACCGATAGTGCCATCCCAGCTACCAAAAGAATTCCTTTCTTCCCTCGAAGGTCTGCCCGGTTATGAAACGGCGGCTTTCGAAGCCGTGCACGCCGCGGGGGATACCCCCACCTCCATCCGTATCAACCCCGCCAAACCCCCTGTCAGCCTGCCGGACAAGGCTACACCGGTGCCGTGGTCTTCCTATGGTTATTATCTTCAAACACGGCCCTCTTTTACCTTCGACCCCCTATTCCACGCCGGAACATATTATGTGCAGGAGGCCTCCAGCATGTTCCTCGAACAGGCGTTGCGCCAGACCATCGACCTTACCCAGCCGCATAAGGTGCTCGATCTCTGTGCCGCGCCGGGCGGAAAGTCGACTCTGCTGCAATCCATTTTGTCGCCGGACAGCCTGCTCGTAAGCAACGAAGTCATCCGAAATCGCGTTACTATCCTGCAGGAGAATATGATCAAATGGGGCGCTGCCAATGTGGTCGTCACCAACAACGATCCCCGCGATTTCCAACGGCTGGAGAACTATTTTGACGTCATCGTAGTCGATGCTCCCTGTAGCGGCAGCGGACTCTTCCGCCGGGAACCCGAAGCCGTTGAAGAATGGAGTCCGGGAAATGTTCAGCTCTGCTGGCAGCGGCAACAGCGGATACTGGCCGATTGTTGGCCTGCGCTCCGCCGCGATGGCATCCTCATCTATTCAACCTGTTCCTACGCGAAAGAAGAAGACGAGGACATCCTCGACTGGATAACAACCGAACTCGATGCGACAAGCTGCCGGCTGCAGCCCGCGCCGGAATGGAATATCATAGAGACGGTGGGCAAAAGCGGCGCTTATGGCTATCGGTTCTATCCCCATCAGGTGAAAGGCGAGGGTTTTTTCATCGCCTGTTTGCGGAAGAATGACGGAGCCGGCTTTTCACCGCCCCGTAAGATGAGCCATCCCGAACACCCAAACAAAAAAGAGCAGGCATCCTTATCCGAATGGATCGCTGCTTCGACGCCGCTTGCTTTCTTTGTGCACAACGAGCAGGTACATGCCTTTCCCGAGCCGTTGCTGCTCGAGTTACCTATCCTGCAATCCGCCTGTTATCTGAAGGAGGCAGGGCTTTCGTTGGGGCAGCTGTCCGCAAAGGAATTTATCCCCAACCACCATCTGGCCATGAGCACGATGGTCTCGCCTGGTGTTCCGGCCCTGTCCCTATCCCGTGAGCAGGCCCTGCAATACCTTCGAAAGGAAGAAATGCGCGCCGAGACCACGCACCGGGGCTGGACGCTTGTGCAGTATGAGGGCCGCAGCCTGGGTTGGATCAAAGCCTTACCCCAGCGCTCGAACAATTACTATCCGAAGGAATGGCGAATACTCAAAAGAGAATAAAAAACCGCATCTTTGCTTCAAACCACATAAAAAAATAATGTATGCGATCACCGGCTACCGTACTTTTACTGATCGGCTTGTTTTTTATAAAGTTTGCCAAATCCCAATCCAATGAACTGATCGTCTTTGGCCAGACAGGTAAGTTATACCTCGAACATACGGTGGTAGCCAAAGAGAACTGGTATAGCGTCGGCAGGCTTTATAATATCAGCCCCAAAGAGCTGGCTCCTTTTAATCATCTTACGCTGAACAATCCCCTCATCATCGGGCAGATACTCCAGATACCACTGACGGCCGTCAACTTCTCCCAGACAATGCAAAAGACACCCGCCGAGACGTTGATTCCGGTGTACTATATAACCCAGGAAAAAGAGTGGATGTATCGCATCAGTGTCAATCATAACAAGGTTCCCATCCCGACCCTGGAGAAATGGAACAATATGAACAAGGATGCAGTACACCCGGGGATGCATCTGATCGTGGGTTATCTGAAAGTAAAGACGGATTTGTCTGCGTTGGCAACTACACCCACCACGACGCGACCCGCGCCTCCCCCGCCGCCCGTGACCACCACCGCTGAAACAAAACCTGTCACGGCTAAAACCACCGACACCCCCAGTACAAAATTCGAATCGGCCACCACGACAACCCAGGCGGCAAAACCCGCCGTCACCGCCAAAGAGACCAAAGAGGTGAACAACCCGCCGGCCACTACGACTAGCGCTCCGGCCACGACGACCACCGCTCCGGCCACGACGCCAGTCAGCGCACCACCCACAACAACGAGTCCCGCTGCTCCGCCGGCGCCTCATTTCGATGGCGGGGTATTCAAGGCTGATTTCCTCGACAACGGTAAAACAGCCAGTGGCGTGGCAGGCATCTTCAAGAGTACCAGCGGCTGGCAGGATGGGAAGTATTATGCGCTGATGAACAACGTGGCCATCGGCAGCATCGTAAAAGTGACCGATGGGACGAGCGGCAGAAGCGTCTACGTAAAAGTTCTCGGTCAGCTGCCCGATATGAAGGAAAGCGCAGGACTCACCATCCGCATCAGCAATGCCGCGGCGGCAGAGATGGGAGCCACCAGCGATCGGTTCAATGTCCAGGTAAACTATTAAACCGGTAGCCTCTTAAGAAATCGGTGACCGCCATTTTCTTTTTTCCTTCCAGCTGTAGCTCGGTGACGCGGATATAGCCATCCGCCGTTGCAAAGCGGAGATAAGTCTTTCCGTCGGTATCATAGACCCCCGGCGCGACATCCGGGGCAAGCGTGTGCAGCACTTTTTCGGCGCGATAGATCTTCAGCAGCTTTCCATCCAATTGCGTAAAAGCAGCCGGAAAGGGCGACAGCCCCCTGATGAGGTTGTACACGGCAAACGTTGGCTTGTTCCAGTCGATGTGGCCCGTCTCCGTGAAGATCTTAGGCGCATGCTTTAAATCCGTCGGATTTTCCTGCGGCTTTGGTCGCAACGTACCGGTGGCCAAACCTTCTACCGTGCGCACCAATAGCTGCGCGCCAATAACCATCATCCGATCGTGCACATCGCCCGCCGTGTCGGTATCCGCGATGGGAAAACGATCTTGTAAAAGGATACTTCCCGTATCTATTTGATGTTGCAATTGGAAGGTGGTGACACCGGTCTCTGTTTCACCATTGATCACCGCCCAATTGATAGGGGCGGCGCCCCGGTATTGCGGCAACAGCGAGCCGTGGAGGTTGACGGTTCCCATCGGGGGCATGTCCCATACGATTTCCGGCAGCATGCGGAAGGCGACGACAATCTGCAGGTCGGCGCGAAATGCCCGCAACGCCTCCAGAAAACCCGGGTCGCGCAATTTCTCCGGCTGCAGGATGGGCAGGCCTTCTTTCTGCGCGTATTTTTTTACGGCGCTTTCCGTCAGCTGCATCCCCCGGCCCGCAGGCTTATCCGGAGCCGTCACGACGGCAACGACCATACAACCGGCGTCCAGCAGCGCCTCCAGGCTGGCGACGGCGAATTCGGGGGTGCCCATGAAAACAATACGGGGATTAGTCGGCATACAGCAAATATTTTTTTCTTAAGGTCTTAAAATGGCTCAGCGCCGGCTCCCAGCTCTTGCGGATCTCATCCTCCGTCAGCCCTTCGCGTAATTGCTGCCGTAACGTCGACGATCCCGTCAACCGGTCGAAACCACTACCGTTGCCGTTAAAAAAATGTTCTTTATCCGGGAATAGCGCATAGGCCTTCAATAGCCATTGCAGCGACCACCGGTTTCCGGTCGCTTTTTCCACATTTATCGCGCTTAGGTCGTAGCCATAACAAACTTCGCCCATTTGCGGCGGGTGGGTAGCCCCGGGGACGCTCTCGGGAGTGAAACTATATCCTTCATGCGGAAAGGCCGGATGACCGAATTGTTGAAAAGGTTTTGACGTCCCCCGACCCAGGCTCACCGGTGTCCCTTCGAACAAACAGAGGGCAGGGTAGAGGTATACAGACTGCATCGTAGGCAGATTGGGTGAAGGCTTCACCGGCAGTACATACCTGCTGCCGTGCGTATAGTTCTTGCAAGGAATGACAATAAGCCGGAAGGCAGTATCTCCTTTGACCCAGTGTTCGCCCAACAGCATGCGGGCATATTCGCCGATGGTCATGCCATACACTATCGGGATGGGCTGCATGCCGACAAACGACCGGAAGGCGGTGTCCAGCACAGGACCGTCTACATAGAAGCCATTGGGGTCCGGCCGGTCCAGGATGACCAAAAGCCGATGGTTCTCTATAGCCGCTTCCATATATCGCTGCATCGAGGCGATATACGTATAAAACCGCACACCTACATCCTGGATATCGAATAGCATCACATCGATACCCTCCAGGTCAGCCGCAGTGGGCTTGGTTTTGTTACCATAAAGTGAAATAATGGGGATGCCGGTTGCCGCATCCACCTGGTTGCCTACCGTTGCGCCTGCATCGGCCTCCCCGCGGAAGCCGTGTTCGGGCGAGAATATCTTCGTGATACGGATGCCCTTCTTTAATAAAGAGTCTACTAAATGGGTCTTTCCGATGACGGAGGTGGTATTTGCAAAGACGGCCACGGTCTTGCCGCTGAGCATCGGCAGGTAGAGATCCGTCTGCTCGGCGCCCGTTTTTATCTGTGCGCCCGCCGCCAGTTGCAGCAGGCAAATGCTCAAAAGGATCATGCTTCTCATGGTCCGCAATTTAATTATTCTTCCTACCTTGCACGAATAATAAAAACGCATATGGCACAAGAAGTAAAATCCGGCGATACCGTTAAAGTTCATTATCATGGACGTCTCTCCGATGGGACGACATTCGATTCCTCCGAAGGTCGTGAACCCCTGGAATTTGAAGTAGGCAGCGGTATGGTGATAAAAGGATTCGATGACGGCGTGATGGGTATGACTGTAGGCCAGAAAAAGACCATCGAGATCCCTGTGGACGATGCCTATGGACCCCGCGACCCCCAGGCGATAATCGAATTTCCTATTGATCGCTTTCCTCCCGGGCTCAAACCCGAAGTAGGGATGCAGCTGGCCATGAATAACGGCGCCGGACAACAGATGCCGGTGGTCATCGTAGAAGTGAATCCCGAATTTGTCGTCCTGGATGCGAACCACGCGCTTGCCGGTCAGGATCTGATCTTCGACCTCGAACTCGTCGAGATCAATACGCCTTCCCGGATCATCATGCCTTAGAGAAATTTCAGGTTGGTCCCGGTGCGGTAGACGAGCTTGCCTGGCGGTATTTTTTCTCAAACACCAGTGCAAGCACGCAAAGCGCTATTACCGATACGGCCGTAGTCAGTATCGAGCCTTCCAGTCCGAAGTCACCCCCTGTAATAGAGAGGTCGCCTTTTGGTTCTGCCACCAGCACGGAGGGCAGCTGGAACCCGCTTACATGGAAACCAAGGATGGGGCCCTGGAAAAAATTCCAGCTGAGGTGGAAAAAGAACGAGAACCAGAGATTCTTCGTATAGATATAGTTGATGCCGAGTAGGGTCCCTGCCAGGAAGAGGTTGACAAACGCCAGCGTATGAAGACCGGGGTTGGCAAAGTGGAAGATGGCAAAGAGCAGTGCGGATAGGATAAGCGCAACCCATTTGTTGGAGAAGGATTCCATCAGGTTACCCAATACATAGCCCCGGAATACCAGCTCTTCACTAAAGGCGATGAAGGCCATCAGACCCAGCGAAACGAATGTCGTAGACGGGTCCCAGGTGATGTCGGTCCATTCCAGGTGACCACTTGCCTTCATCAGCAGGGCGGCGATCCCAAGCAGGGCCGGGCCCATGAATAATCCCGTTACGGCTTCATTGGGGAAGGCATCTAACGACCAGCCCAGGCTGCCCAGGCTCCGGCGGTCGATCCAAAGCCGGAAGATCGCCACGCTGATGAAAGAGACCGCCAGCTCCACCATAACGATGAGCCAGAAATAGTTGGTCATCAGCGTTTGGGACAGCGAGGTAATCGTTTCCGCCTTCAATTGATCAAGGGAAATGCCCGCTACCACCACCCCAATGGCCGGGATGGCAATAAGCAATGTCAGCACCCCAAAGACGATGGCAAAAAGCAATACACGCAGCCACCCTTGTCGGATCACCGGTTTTTTTGTAGCCTGATCAGCCATAGGTGTTATATTCGCGAGGTAATTTACGAACATGTTTGATAACTACACCTTCACAGTGGCGGAAAGATTTCTCCGTTATGTCCGCATCGATACCCAGAGCGACCCCCAGTCAGGCAGCCATCCTTCTACAGAAAGGCAAAAACACCTGGGCAGGCTGCTGGTGGAAGAGCTGCAAACCCTTGGTCTGGCCGACGCTACGCTCGACGATTTTGGTTATGTCTATGCCACCCTGCCCGCCAATACAGAAAAGACCGTGCCCGTCATCTGCTTCTGCGCACACATGGACACCGCCCCCGACTGTACGGGGACGAATGTCAATCCGCTGGTGCACTATAACTACGATGGCGGCGACATCGTGTTGCCCGACGACCCGACTCAAATAATCAGCCCTCGGGAACATCCCTATCTTTCCATGCGTAAAGGCGACGATATCATCACCGCTTCCGGCACTACTTTGCTGGGCGCCGATGACAAGGCCGGCATCGCCGTGATCATGGATCTGGTGCATTTCCTGGGGCAAAACCCCCAGCTCAAACATGGTACTATCCGCATCCTCTTCACTCCCGATGAAGAGATCGGCAGGGGAGTGGATAAGCTCGACCTTGCCCGGCTTGGCGCCGATTTTGGTTATACGCTGGATGCCGGCGAACGCGGCACATTCGAGGATGAGACCTTTTCCGCCGACGCGATGACCATCACCTTTCATGGGGTCAGCGCTCATCCGGGCTACGCAAAGGACAAATTGGTCAATGCCATAAAAGCGGCTGCTCACTTTGTCGACTCCCTGCCAAAAGACGAATTCTCGCCCGAAACCACTGAAGACCGTTATGGATTCGTCCATCCCGTCCGCATCTCCGGCATCGCCGAAAAAGCGACAGTAGAATTCATCATCCGCGACTTTGTCACCGCAAAGCTCAAAGCATATGAAGAATACATCAAAGACAAAGTGGAAGACACGCTAACCGTTTTTCCCGGCGCCAAGGCCGGCATCACCGTCAACGAACAATACCGTAACATGAAGGAAGTGTTGGACAAACATCCTGAGGTCACTCAATACGCCATCGAAGCCATCGAAAGGGCAGGGCTGGAGGTGCGTCGCAGCAGCGCCCGGGGTGGCACCGATGGTTCGCGGCTTTCCTTTATGGGGCTTCCCTGCCCCAATATTTTTACGGGGGAAATGGCCTTTCACGGCAAACACGAATTTGTCAGCATCCAGGATATGCAGGCCTCGGTAAAGACGATCGCCTGCCTTGCGCTCATTTGGGAAGAACGGTCACCCGGCTGACCATCACGCCTGCCGGCGTCGGACTAGCTGGGCTGATCAACCGCCGTCTTTTGAACAATTGACCGCATGATCTGCTCCGCATGTACGCGGGAATTCTCGATAAACCAGACATGTGTATTCATTCCACCACATACCACCCCCGCCAGGTAAAGGTTGGGGACATTGGTTTCCATGGTATCGGGGTTATAAAGCGGTTGCAGCCGGCCGTCATCCGAAAGGAGGATACCGCTGCGCCGCAGAAAGTCAAAGTCCGGTTGGTATCCCGTGAGGGCGATGACATAATCGTTGGGTATGGTCTTTATGCCGTCAGGAGTCTGAATATCCACTTCACAATGTCGGATAGCCGATAGGGTGGATTGCGTATAGACAGTGATGCTGCCCTCTTTTATGCGGTTTTCGATGTCGGGTTTTACCCAATATTTCACCCGGGGACCGATGCCTTCCCCACGGATCACCATCGTAACTTCCGCACCTTTGCGCCAGGTCTCCAATGCGGCATCCACCGCGGAGTTGCTGGCGCCCACGACAACCACCTTCTGCATAGCATAGAAATGGGGCTCCTTATAGTAATGGGTCACTTTTGGCAGGCCTTCGCCGGGGATATCCATCAGCACCGGGATATCATAGAATCCCGTGGCCAGGATAACATAGGTGGCGGTATAAATGTTACTGGCGGCGATCACCTCGAACCCGTCTCTCACCGGATGGATCTCGCTAACCGCTTCCTGCAGCCGAATATTGATATGGTTGGACACCGCCACCCGGCGATAGTATTCGAGAGCCTCGCTACGGTTGGGTTTCACGTTGTTGCTTACAAATGGGACACCGCCTATCTCTATCCTTTCGGATGTGGAGAAAAAGGTCATATTGGCCGGGTACCGGTACAAGGAGTTGACCAGACAGCCTCTTTCCAGGATAAGATAATCGAATCCCGCCTTGCGGGCTTCCAGGGCGCAGGCGATACCGATAGGGCCACCGCCTATAATGATGATGTTGTAGTTTGTACGCATTTTTATAGTTCCGGCCACAAATTTATGTACATTCACCCATAAAACTTTCCATATGGAGACTATCAATGTTCTCACTATCATCGTGGTCCTCATCGCCCTTGCCGTGGTTTTCAGCAGCCTCGTGTCTGTTACCCAGGGATACGTTTACGTTGTCACCATGTTTGGTAAATACCAGCGCATCTTTCGGCCAGGATTGAATTTCAAGATCCCCTTCCTGGAAGCGATATACAAAAAGATATCCATCCAAAACCGGAGTGTCGAACTGGAATTCCAGGCCGTCACTGTCGATCAGGCCAACGTCTACTTTAAGAGCATGCTGCTCTATGCCGTACAAAACCCCGAAGAAGAGACCATCAAAAAAGTCGCCTTCAAATTCATCAGTGATCGCGATCTGATGCAGGCGCTTACCCGCACTATCGAAGGCAGCATCCGCTCTTTTGTCGCTACGAAAAAGCAGGCCGAGATCCTCGGACTCCGGCGGGACATAGTCGAATTTGTAAAAGAGCAGATCGACCATTCGCTCGAAGAATGGGGTTACCACCTGATGGACTTGCAAATCAACGATATCACCTTCGACAAGGCCATCATCGAATCGATGAGCAAGGTCGTAGCCAGCAATAACCTCAAGGCTGCTGCCGAAAACGAAGGCCAGGCCCTTCTTATCACCAAGACAAAGGCGGCGGAGGCGGAAGGCAACGCCATCAAGATCTCTGCCGAGGCCGAGAGAGAGGCAGCCCGGCTTCGTGGGCAGGGTGTCGCATTGTTCCGGCAGGAAGTAGCCCATGGGATGAGTGAAGCCGCCGAAGAGATGAAGCGGGCCAACCTGGACACCAATGTCATCCTCTTCAGCATGTGGACAGAGGCGATAAAGAACTTTGCGGAAGTGGGCAAGGGAAACATCATCTTCCTCGATGGCAGCGCCGAAGGGATGGAGAATACGATGAGGCAGATACAGGCTATGGTGATGAAACAGGGCCAGTCCAAGTAGCTGCGTGTCAAGTCAATTTTAGGATTTCGTTAAGAAAATACGCGACCCCGGCCCGTCGTTATTGCTGTAAATCTTTACATTTACCACATGAATTTATTCTTCCTGCAGGTAATCATCGATTCAGCAAAGATCAAAGACAGCCTGGACAGAGCCGCCCAGATAGCAGCCCAGCAAAAACAAACTTTATGGGATATCCTGCTCAAGGGCGGCCCCCTCATGATCCCCCTGGCTATTCTCCTGGTGATAGCCCTCTTCGTCTTTTTCGAACGCTATCTTGCCATCAAAAAAGCCTCGAAGATGGATGATAACTTCATGAGCATCATCCGCGACAATATCATCAGCGGGAACATCCAGGCCGCCCGCAGCCTGTCGAAGAATACCAATACGGCGGTGGCCCGGATGATCGACAAGGGCATCCAGCGGGTCGGCAAGCCCATCGATGCCATCGAGCGGAGCATGGAGAATGTGGGGAAACTCGAACTCTATAAGATGGAAAAGAATCTGAGCATCCTCTCTATGGTAGGTTATATCGGTCCTTTGTTTGGATTTTTGGGCACCATTGCCGGGATGTTCCAACTGTTCTACAGCATCGCCAACACTGGGGAGTACAGCATCTCCAACATCGCGGGCGGCATCTATGTAAAAATGATCTCCTCGGCGTCCGGGCTTATCATCGGTATCATCGGCTACGTGGCCTATCGCTACCTCAACGCCCAGATCGACAAGGCTACCAACAAGATGGAAGTGGCCAGCGCCGATTTCATCGACATCCTGCAGGAACCCACGCGATAGACAAGTCAATCAATTCATCCTTTGACATGAACTTAAGAAGAAGACATAGAGAAGAAGCCGAAGTCCATACGGGTCCACTGAACGATATATTGTTCATTCTGCTCCTGTTCTTTCTTATTGTTTCCACGCTCGCCAACCCGAATGTGGTCAAGCTGTCGCAGCCTAAGTCCAAAAGCGACACCAAGGCCAAACAGACGGTGGTAGTCTCCATCGATGCCAATAAGCAATTCTATGTGGGCACTACCAAGGTCACGATAGATGAATTAAAGGCAAAACTCCAGCCCTTTCTCGCAAAGGAGCCCGACCAGCCATCCGTCGTCATCAATGCGGATAAATCTGTGCCGGTCGACGACGTTGTACAGGTGATGCGGGTAGCCCGCGACCTTGGGGCCCGCACGGTGCTGGCGGTTGATAAGAATGGTGCTCAATAATTCAATAGGTTACAACGGCCTTCCGGCGCGGGGAACACTAAAACTCCACGTGCACCCGCGCCGCAAACAAATGAACCGGCCCCCGGTCCTTATTATAAGCAGGGTTTTGGACAAACTGGTAATCCAGCGTTCCCCAGATATTCGTAAAAAGCTTCGCCTCGTAAAAGACTTCCGCGATGTTCTCCCGGCCGTAATGCGGCAATTGCCCGTCGCCGATCATAAATCCATATCCGCCAATGGCCAGGAAGTCCCGGTGATCCTTTGAAATGCCGTTGCTCAGCAACGCCACCCCGATGTTGTCCGCCTTCCGCTTCCAGGAATCCCCATAGATGCGTATCCCGCCGCTGAGGGTATTATCGATCTCCGCAAACGCCCAGGTGGCCGTCTTACCGTCATTCCACCCCAGCCGCAGGAAGGTGCTGATCGCATGGCCCAGTTCCTGCTCGGCATTGAGGCCAAACCCTATCTTCTTATCGCCATATCGAATTCCGGTATTGATGATCGCCAGGTTGGTGTCCGAACCGGATAGTTTGCTGTTGATGATATCCCGGTATTTGGGCGCCTTGTTGACATTGTAAAACCCGAGCAGCCGAACGGCGCCTTTGTGTCCGTGAAGGGTATAGCGTTTCTCGAATTCGAGGTTCTCGCTGTTGGTTTGGAAATAATGCTGATCCATATCCGGACCGTTGGCATACGTTGGTTCCAAAACTGTTCCTGCCCGCAGGGTCCAGCCGGGTTTCACCAGTTCGGCAACAAAGCCATAGGTATACCCCCGGGTGTTGGCGGCATAGTCATAGGCACCGTTGTTCATCAGGGCCCAGTTCATGAAATCCATCCGGGGCTCGTGGCTCACATTGCTGTTGTCAAAAAAGTCGCCCAGCGAGAATTTTCCGGCGGTGAGGGTGATGCGGGAGGTCGAAACCCGCTCCTTCACCTGGTTGGCATCGTCTTCGAGGTCCTCAAAATGGTCTTTGTCGAGAAAAATATGCTGCCGAAGGAAAAGGCGTCCGGTGTAGACTGTCGGCTCCGGGTTGCCGATACGGAAGGTCTCGCCATTGGGGAAACCAGCTATCCCCAGCGTGCTGCTCACCCCACGTCCCCCGGCCATTTCGGGATTCCAGAAAGCGGAAGCCCCTTTCCAGAGGGAATGGCCCACGTAGATGGTGCTGGTCACCGAATAAGCCTTCTCATGGCCGGGTTGCAGGCTGTTGGTGCCGGAATAGGGTGCGGAAAAGGTGGGATGCCATTGTATGATCCCCGTGAACTGAAAATGCGTGCTCCAGCCGGAGTCGCTGAATAGGGCATCATTGGATTGAGAAAAAGCCGTTGCTGATGTAAGAAAGCCGATAAGCAGAAAGAAGAAGGTCCTGATTCGCATTAGAACTTTTTAATTCCGCGCGAAAATAGCTCACCAGGATATATAGGTAAAATATCTTATTGTTACCACGTTGCTTTTACCATCCGTTGCTTCCCCTGCAAGTCTTTCCGTAAAACCACCTCCCGCGCCCCCAGTTGGACGAGCAGGTTTTGCACCGCCATACCCATCTCTTCATGTATCTCGGCGAAAAGGGCGCCTCCGGTCGCCAGCCGCTGCCGGGCAAATTCCCCCAGGGCCCGGTAAAATACCAAGGCATCATCATTCGGAACGAAAAGTGCGGAACCAGGCTCATAATCAGTAACATGAGTCGCCATTGTGGGCTTTTCGGCCACCGGGATATAGGGTGGGTTGCTCACCAGCCAGCGCAGGGGTGGTAACTCCGCCCACCGGCCGCTATCCAAAAAATCCAGCTCGAAAAAGCCAACTCTTACCCCCAGTTCGTGGGCATTCCTCCGGGCAACCGCTAATGCATCCGCGCTAACATCACAGGCATACACATCCACCGCAGCCAACCTATGGGCCAGCGTCACTGCGATACACCCGCTGCCCGTACCCACATCCAGCAGCCTGCCCTCTCCGGAGGCCTCGGCGATGACCCACTCCACCAACTCTTCGGTCTCGGGCCTTGGGATCAGCACCCGCTCGTCGACATAGAACTTCAGCCCCCCAAACCAGCTTTCCCCCAGCACATACTGTACGGGCCGGTGGGCCAGCAACTCATCGCGGCAGCTTTCGTAGACGGCTAGCACCACCGGCGGCATCGGCTCCGTCCGGATCATCATTCGCTGTAATTTCTTCTTGCCGCTGATCGCTTCCATCACCCAATCGGCGATGACAGCCGCTTCCCGTTCGCCATACAATGGAGTCAGCCCGCCGGCCAGTTCTTTTTGCGCAGAAAACCAATCCATCCGGTAAAAATAGCCCGTTTAAGTTTAAATTTGCGCCTTGATCTCACCGGAAACATACATGCATCGATGCCTCGAACTGGCCCGGCTTGGCGCCGGCCACGTCGCTCCGAACCCGATGGTTGGCGCCGTGCTGGTGTTTGAAGACCGCATCATCGGAGAAGGCTATCATCGGCAATACGGCAAGGCTCACGCCGAGGTCAACTGCATCGACTCGGTTAGCGAGGCGGACCGCGACCTCATCTCCCGGTCGACCATCTACGTCTCGCTGGAGCCCTGTGCGCATCATGGCAAGACGCCACCCTGCGCTGATCTGCTTATCGCGAAGAACATCCCCCGGGTTGTCGTCGGTTGTCGCGACCCCTTCCCGAAGGTGGATGGGAAAGGCATAGAAAAACTAAAAGCGGCAGGCATCGAGGTCACGCTGGGTGTCCTGGAAAAGGAATGTATCGACCTCAACCGGCGCTTTTTCACCTTCCATACACGACACCGACCCTATATTGTACTGAAATGGGCGCAGAGCGCCAACGGGTATATTGCCCGCCCCGGCGAGCGAACGCCCATCTCAAACGAATATACCAACCGCCTCGTCCATAAATGGCGTTCGGAAGAGGCTTCCATCCTCGTCGGCCCCCGTACGGCCCTCATCGACAACCCGGCGCTTACGGCCCGCGGCTGGACGGGACCCGATCCCATCCGGCTGGTGATCGACAAAGACCTCCAGCTGCCAGCCGGCCTGCAACTCTTCGACAGGAAGGTGAAGACGATCGTATTCAATACCTTGAAACACGAAGAAGAGAACAACCTCCTATACTACCAGGTGGCTGAAGACAGCAGCCTGGTCAACCAGCTCATCACCGCCCTTCATCGCTTGAAGATAGATAGTGTGCTCGTCGAAGGTGGCGCCCGTCTGCTTCAGTCCTTTATCGATGAGGGTGTCTGGGATGAGGCGCGGGTTATCACCAACAACGATCTTGTCATCCCCGCCGGACTACCGGCCCCCCGTTTGCAAAACGCGAATCCCATATCCCATGAAAGCCTATTGTCTGATACTATTCGTTATTACCATCATGACTGATCAGGATTTCTATTACACCATCGGGAAAAGCGGAAAAGCCGAATTCAAAGACAGAGGCAGCAAGTTCATCGGTTATGTCTGTCCGGTCTCTTCCGTGGACGAGTTTAAGGAAAGACTCAACGACATTAAGAAAGAACATCCCAAAGCCACGCATCATTGTTTTGCCTACCGGCTTGGCCTCGATGGCAACACCTTCCGCGTAAGCGATGCCGGCGAACCCTCCGGCACCGCCGGCCGGCCAATCCTGGGGCAGATAGACAGCAAGGGACTTGTCAACGTGCTGGTGGTCGTGGTGCGTTATTTCGGGGGCACCCTGCTGGGCGTACCAGGGCTCATCAATGCCTATAAGTCCGCTGCCGCGCTTGCGCTTCAGACGACCCCGCTGGTGCAGAAGCCGGTGGAAAAGGAATTCGTCGTGCAATTCGACTATACGCAGATGAATGAGATCATGGTGCTGGTGAAACAATACAATTGCCGGGTCGTCCGGCAGGAAATGCAACTTTTTTGCAATATGACTATTGCCATACCCCGCAACAGGGTCACCGAAGTCAGTTATAAGTTGCACGAACTCAGGAATGTAGAACTTTCGCCCGCTGTAGTATAATTTTGAGGTCCACTTAAGCGTTTTAAGCGGTAACCCAATCGTAACCCTTTGAAAAAACTACTCTCTGCCCTGACCGTGACCATTCTGACAGCATCCCTCATCGGCTTCATCGCCTGTAATAAGGATTCTTCTGCCAGCAATACCACCTCCGGCAGCAACGATATTCCTCCCGACATCACCGTAACAGCCAGCCTGCAAGGCCGCGTGGTCGACGAAAATGGCGTGCCCGTGCAAGGGGCTGCCGTCACCAGCGGCACGGTCAGCACTACGACTGACATCAATGGGTTATTCAACTTTTCCAATATCAGTCTTTCGAGCCGTTTTGGTTACGTACAAGTGGTGAAGAGCGGTTATTTCACCGGCAGCAGAAGTATCATCACCAATAGTGGCGCTTCCAATTATGTCACCATACAACTGACGCCCCGGACGGCTACCGCAACTTTCCCGGCCGCTTCCGGTGGGACCATCTCCGTCCAGCCCGGCGACAGTGCAGCCTTCACCGCCAACTCCATAGTCAGCGCGGCAACAAACGCCGCCTACACCGGGACGGTGCATGTATTCGCCACCTACCTCGATCCCACTGCCGCCGATCTCTATAAACATATGCCCGGCGATCTCAGGGGCATCGGCAGCGATGGAAAGGAAACGGCCCTGCAAAGCTTTGGAATGCTCAGGGTAGAGTTAGAAGATGACGCAGGCAACAAGCTGCAGATCGCATCCGGGCAGAAGGCTACCCTTACCTGGGCGATACCCGCAACCTTACAATCTTCTGCTCCGGCTACCATTCCGCTGTGGTATTTTAATGATTCCACCGGCCGCTGGATCCAGCAGGGTTCCGCCACCCGCCAGGGTAACAACTATGTGGGGACGGTGAGCCATTTCTCCTGGTGGAATTGCGATGCGCCTATCGGAACGGTCGTTTTTAAATTGCATGTAAAAGATCAATACGGTAATCCGATACCCCACACCTATGTTGAATTCACCTCTTCCACCATGGGGACCAGGGGCGGCTATACCGATGCCAATGGCTTTGCGCAGGGTTTGATCCTGAAGGGGCAGGCCCTGGTGATGAAGGTGGTGACGGAATGTGGTAATGTGATGGGCGGGATCAATGTCGGTCCGGCATTGCAGGATCAGGACCTGGGCACAGTCACTATAAACGTGAATCCTGTTGATCTGACCCTGACGGGCACCGTTGTAGACTGTAGCAACAACCCCGTAGATAGCGGAATGGTCAATGTCACTATAGACGGGCTCGATTATCGTGCTGCCGTGACCAAGGGCGCCTTTACTCTCCCCATAGTCCGGTGTTATGCTACGGCGGCGAATATTCCGGTGACGCCCACTGACTTTATAGGGCAGCAGACGGGTTCGACAACCACCATCAACGCCGGCTCCGGCCAGGTGAAAGTAGGGCAACTGTCGGCCTGTGGTATTACTAATACGCAATTCGTCACGGTGACGGTGAATAACGCCACTTACAACTGGACCACCCCCACGCCGCCCAACACCATTACCTATCAGGTTTCAACCGGGTCTATCGGCACGACACCCGCTACTTTCGAGCAGATCCTGGCTTCGGATAATTCTACTCACAGGCTCAGTCTCAATTTGACGAACCTTTCGGGTACGGGTCAGTATTCGGCTTATATGACGCTTAACGCGCCCAACACCAATTACGCTTATGGTAATCCGGTAACCTGTAATGTTACCTCCTTTGGCGCCGTAGGCAGTTTTATCACCGGGACGTTGAGCGGCAATCTGAAGGATACCATAACCAATACATCCTATCCCCTCACCGGCAGTCTCAAAGTGCAGCGGACTCAGTAAACCGGGCGCTGACGACCAGGTCTTTGCTGCCGTGGGTATACTTGTAAAACCCTTCGCCGCTCTTGATGCCGAGGTAACCTGCCGTGACCATATTGGTCAGCAAGGGGCAGGGGGCATATTTAGGATTGCCAAAACCATCGTGTAATACGTGGAGGATGGACAGACACACATCGAGCCCGATGAAGTCCGCCAGTTGCAGCGGCCCCATAGGGTGCGCCATTCCTAATTTCATGATCGTGTCGATTTCGTTGACTCCTGCCACGCCTTCATAGAGGCTGTAGATGGCTTCGTTGATCATGGGCATAAGGATGCGATTGGCGATGAATCCGGGATAGTCGTTTACGACACAGGGGGTCTTACCCAGTTTCTCCGCCAGCGTTACCACCTGCCGGGTCACCGAAGCATCGGTCGCATACCCATTGATCACCTCCACCAGCTTCATCACCGGCACCGGGTTCATAAAGTGAAGGCCGATGACGGCCGCCGGCCGCCGCGTCACCGAAGCGATCTTCGTTATCGAAATAGAGGAAGTGTTGGAAGCCAGGATACAACCCATGGGCGCATGCTCGTCCAGTTGACGGAAGATGCTCAACTTTAATTCGGTATTCTCGGTAGCTGCTTCGACGATGAGGTCGGCCTTGGAGACGCCCGCAGGTATCTCGGTATAAGTGGTGATGGCATGCAGGGTCGACTTCTTATCATCCTCCGTCAGCGCCCCCTTGGCTATTTGCCTGTCGAGGTTCAGCGCTATCGTTTTCAACGCTTTTTCCAGTTGGTGCGATGAGGTATCTATCAGGCTGACGGTAAATCCTTTCTGTGCGAAGACATGCGCGATGCCATTGCCCATGGTACCGGCGCCAATTACGGAGATATTTTGCATATGGAAGCTAGTTGTTATTTCGGAAATCTCCCCGCTTCCAGGCCTGGATGAAGTCAGCCCAGGCAAGGGGATTGAAGATGTTCTGCGGCGGGGTCTGCCCGGTGTAGTAATAGCGTTGGGCGCTTTGTCGCAGATAGGTGCTCGTCGCCTCGCCTGAGCTTGCGGGAAGGTTCCTGGCGAGTATCCGCCGCTTGGCGGCATCATTGTTTTGACGGGCTATTTCAATGTCGTCATCCGGAACTTTCGTGTTGACGAAGTCCCGTTCGAATTGCTCTCTTGTCGGCCGGGCCGCGATGATCGTGGCGGGCAGATATTGGGCATCCACCGTCATTAATTGAATGAGACTAATTTGGTTACCACGAGTCGTATCCGAAACATGATACGTAATAGGCTTATAGCCGATGCTGGTAAATTCTATCACATCACCTTTCAGCACGACAAGGGAAAATACCCCCTGATCGTTCGACAGCGTACCCCGTCCTCCTCCTTTTACTACCACACTCACGGCCGGTATCGCCTTCAGGCTGTCGGCTGTCATTATGACACCATATAGTTCTACGACGGAGTCTTTAAGCTTGTCAAATTGAGCATGTACGGCGAAGGGGGCGGACAGAAGCAGAAAGTATAGTACAAATTTTTTCATTCAGCTGAAAACTTCAAGTTTTGTCAATTAGGTGCAAATTAAACTTTTAAAAGTGCAAATCGCAAACAAAGTAAGGCCGCCATTGGTTAATTTTGTCTCAAAATAACCTTTTTAACAAAATCTTGCTAAACTGGGCGGAGCCCAGTTTACAAATCTAATAAATATGACCACGGAAAAAGTTTTACAAGCTCTTAGCAACGTACAGGAACCCGATCTGGGAAAGGACATTGTGACGTTGAACATGGTGCAGAATCTGGAGATCGACGGTAACTATGTGGCTTTTACCGTTGTCCTTACTACGCCGGCATGTCCGCTGAAAGATCATATCAAGAATGCCTGTATCAATGCAATAAAGCTGCTTGTAAATAAAGACGCGACTGTAAATGTGAAGTTTACAGCCAACACCACCACCCAGCGAAAAGATGCGCGCGAAATGCTGCCGAAAGTGAAGAATATCATCGCCGTCGTCAGCGGCAAGGGTGGGGTAGGCAAGAGCACTGTTGCCGCCAATTTCGCTCTGGCTCTGGCTCGCGGTGGCGCCAGTGTCGGATTGATGGATGCCGATATTTATGGCCCCAGTGTGCCCATTATGTTTGGCGTGAGGGGACAACGCCCGATGATGATGCAGGGTGGTGAGAATGGCAAAGGGCTCATCGTGCCGCTGGAAAAGTATGGTATCAAACTGATGAGCATCGGGTTGCTGGTAGATGAAAAGAATGCCGTCGTCTGGCGCGGACCGATGGCCAGCAGCGCTATCCGGCAATTTGTCACCGATGTGTTCTGGGACGAGCTTGACTATCTTGTCATCGACATGCCTCCGGGTACGGGAGACATCCATCTCACGCTGATGCAGACGGTTCCCGTGACGGGTGTCATCGTCGTTACGACGCCCCAGGACGTTGCGCTTGCCGATGCGAAGAAGGGCATTGCCATGTTTGGCCAGGCACAGCTGAAGGTCCCGATCATCGGGCTGGTGGAGAACATGAGCTACTTTACACCGGCAGAGCTGCCCGATCACAAATACTACATTTTCGGAAAGGAAGGCGGCAAAAGACTCGCCGAAGAATATGATCTGCCTTTCCTGGGCCAGATACCGCTTGTGCAAAGCATCCGCGAAGGCGGGGACACCGGTGTTCCTATCATGATGAGCGATGACGCCGTCACCAGGAAGGCGTTTGTCGATTTTGCCGGCAACGCAGCCCGCAGCATCGCGATGCTGAATGCAAACATTAGGGCAGATAAAGTGGCCGAGGTAGTTGCTTAAAAGGATAATCTCGCCCGACAATAGTTGAGAAAGACGCGGATCAGCAGGAACAACACCAGTCCCAGCAGGAGGCCGCCTATCAGCCCGCTGAAACCGCCGATAAGCAGGACAGCTATTCCGCTGAGGTGAAGGTGAAAGAGGCGGTTGATAAAATAAAACCCTATCTCCCCGATGAGGATACCGCTGAGGCAGCCGGTAACGGCTACAACGGTTTTAAATCCCGCGCCGATGCTTTTCCTATACAGCCCCACCAGCACGCCTGCGGAGAGGACACCCGCCACTACCAGCCCGAAAAGGACAAGCATCGCCAGCGTCGCGATCATCGAACCGGCAAGCGTAGCCCCTATTATAATCGAAACAAACGCGATGCCCAACGCCAGCAGGAAAAGATTGAATTCGTCGTCATCATTCAGATGCGGGACGGATGGATCCTGGGCATAGCCGCTTACGGCCAGGAGAAGGACAACGAGGATGAGGATCAGCAGGCGCTTCATAGAAAGACAGGTATTCCTTAAAAATACACTTTTTTCGTAATTTGCAGCATGTACATTCCCCGCCGCTTCGAAGAAAAAGACAAATCAACGATCTACGACTTTATCCGCGCCAACTCCTTTGCCATCCTCGTTTCCATTCAGGAAGGGCGGCCCATCGGCACCCACATTCCGCTGCATCTCGAAACAGGTGCAGACGGAAAAGACTTCCTGACAGGACATATCTCCATCGGCAACGAACAGAAGCATACGCTTACCGAAGGTGCGCGCGTGCTGGCTATCTTCGCCGGTCCGCATGCCTATGTCTCCCCCCGCTGGTATACGCAGATTAATGTCCCCACCTGGAACTATATCGCCGTTCATATCTACGGCACGGTCACCATTATGGAGGGCGAAGAACTGCGTACAGCGCTTTCCCGGCTCGTCGATACCTATGAACAACACCTGCCCCACCCGATGCGTATCGACGATATCCCCGAAAAGATGCTGCACGACAACCTCCGCGGCATCATAGGGTTTCGCATCGCCATCGACGAGATACAGGCGGCTTACAAGCTCAGCCAGAACCGCGATGAGCAGAGCTATCACCAGGTGATCGATCATCTCTCACAGGGAGACGAAACAGCCCGCGCTGTTGCTGCAGAAATGAAAAAAAGACGCTAGCTTTGCGCCATGACTCGCCAGCAGCTGATAGCCCGCATCCGCAACACGGGTTCCTACCTTTGTGTCGGGCTCGATTCGGAAAAAGCAAAACTCCCTCGCCATCTTCTCTCCCATCCCGATGCCGGAGACATTGTGTATGAATTCAACCGGCAGATCATCGACGCGACAAAAGACTACTGCGTAGCTTACAAGATCAACACTGCCTTCTATGAGGCTGATGGTGTTAAAGGCTGGGAGACTTTGGAAAGGACTGTCAACTATATCCCCTCCACCCACTTCAAAATTGCCGACGCCAAGCGTGGCGACATCGGCAACACCTCTTCTCAGTATGCCCGGGCTTTTTTTGAGACGCTGAATTTCGATGCGGTCACTGTGGCCCCGTATATGGGTGAGGACAGCGTGAAGCCTTTCCTCGAATACAAGGACAAATGGACCATCCTGCTGGGGCTGACCTCCAACCCGGGCTCGCGCGACTTCGAATTACAACCCGCGGGGAATGGGCTCTTATACGAAAAAGTGCTGACTACGGCTGCCGGCTGGGGCAGTCCGGACAACCTGATGTACGTGGTGGGGGCAACACAAGCCGCTGAATTCACCCGCATCAGGAGTCTCACTCCCGACCATTTTTACCTTGTACCCGGGGTGGGCGCTCAGGGCGGGAGTCTCGAAGCCATCTCCAGGAATGCGATGAACAAGGACGTAGGTCTGCTCGTCAACGCCAGCCGCGCCGTCATCTATGCTTCCGCCGGCGAAGACTTCGCGCAGGCCGCGGGGTCCGTAGCAGCCGAATATCACCGTGAGATGCAACAATACCTCACTATACTCAGGTAGAATGCGAGCTTCCACGTAAATTCGGTACCTAATTTTCAGTTATATGAACAATTGGGTGGGTGGTTTGATAACCTTGATAAGTGGAAGTGCCATATGGGAAGGAGTAAAATTCTTTTACCCGAGTATCTCCAGGGAAATAAAGACATACAGGGAGGCGTATAAAAATCTTTACGAGAGTATTGACCCTATCCTGAAAGCTGCGGATGAGTTGTATGGTAAGCTGATCTCTATCGCGAATGAAGATTTCTCCACATTTACCAATAGGGGAAAATCGAACGCAACGGATGTCGACTTGAACCGGAAATATATTTATTATCTATTTGCTCAATTTTTGGCTCAGCTGGAATATATCAGGATGAAAAGTCAGTATTCTTCCATCTCTAAGATCAGAAAGGGTAGGGAATTGCTTAAATTCATTGAGACCTATGAGTCACGAACTTTCAGATTGGTAGATAGATCTATTCAGCGAATGATTGGCGAAAGTTTGATCTTAAATTCTACAGGTTCATATAAGGTCATGAGTTTAAGCCAGTTTTATATCAACATTCACGATGCTTCCTCTAAAAGTAATATATGGATAAAGAAGATCGAGGACAAGCTATTGGCCACAAACGATAAAGAAGTACGCCAATCAGTACTTGTTTTTGGAGTGATTGTAGCTGCGTTGATAAATCATTTTGATCCTAAAAGCAGAATAGTCAGAAGCCGTAAGATTTATAAAAACAAGTTGAGTCGGGATAGCAAAAATAAAATCAGCAAAGTTCTTTTTACCAGTTATCTGCCGTTTATAAAAAATAAGGAAATATATTATTAAAAAAAGTGTCCGCCGGTTAACGCTGCCACTCAATAGGCAACAACCATTGGACAACTTCAGTAAGTTTGACAGTCGGTTTCTGCAGGACACCATAAAGGTAATAAGAAATTTGATTACAATTGACTAACTGATACTTTTTAGACTTCCCAACGTCAGGAATGCGCGTAAGTAATTGATTGATATTCCTTTTCACTCTTCGCGATGACCAGCGTGGCAACCCCATTGCCGATGATATTGGTGATGGCCCTGGCCTCGCTCATGAATTTGTCCACGGCCAGCAGAAAGGCCAGGCCTTCCACGGGTATCTTCTGGATGGCCGTCAACGTCGAGGCAAGCACGATAAACCCACTGCCCGTGACACCGGCCGCCCCCTTGGAAGTGACCATCAAAATACCTAAAATGGTGAGCAGCTCGCCGGGGGTCAGTGATACATTGTACAGTTGGGCGAGAAAAATGGTGGCCATGGACAAGTAGATAGATGTTCCGTCGAGGTTGAAAGAATAGCCCGTCGGCACCACCAGCCCAACCACCGGCTGGCTGCAACCCATCTGTTCCAGCTTGGCCATCAGCGAGGGCAGGGCTGCCTCGGAGGACGAAGTTCCCAACACGATGAGTATTTCCTCTTTGATATTCCGCAGATAGGTGAAGATATTCAGCTTGAAGTACCGCAGGATCGATCCCAACACAACGATAACAAAAAGGATCATCGTTGCGTACACGCTAAGCATCAGCTTCCCCAGCGGGATCAGCGTCCGGATGCCATATTTCCCGATGGTGAAGGCCATGCCGCCAAAGGCGCCTACTGGAGCCAGCAGCATGACATATTTCAATACACGGAATACCATGCGCGTGCATATCTCCAGCACTTTCATGATCTTTTCCCGCCTGGCCTGCATGCTAAAGACGATGCCTGCGATGATGGCCAGCACCAGCACCTGCAAGGTGAGGTTGGTTCGGAAGAATTCCCACCAGTCAAATCCTTTCGCACCCTGCACGACATATTTTTTGGCGTTCTGTATGGGAAGGCCCGCCCTGTCGATATGCCCCGGCTTGATGAGATAGGCCATGAAGATACCGATGGCCAGGGACAGCGTGGTCACCACCTCGAAATAGACCAGCGCTTTTACGCCGATGCGCCCCACTTTTCTGAGATTGCTCATCCCGGTGATACCCGTCGCGATGGTAAGAAAGATGATAAAGGGGATGAAGACTTTGATCACGTCGACAAACCAGTCACCAAGGGGTTGCATCTTCACCGCTGCCGCCGGTGCAAAGTAGCCCAGTAAAATGGCGGAAACGAGGGCCACGCCCACCAATAGGGTCAGATGCCGTAACAACCAGTCGATAAGCCGGAGAAGAGGATGCCTGGTGGTCATAATAGTTGCCGTAAGATATGGCAAAACCGGTAGACATCCTCGAAGGAGTTATACAACGGCGCCGGCGCCACGCGCACCACACCCGGCTCCCGGTAGTCGGTTACCACGCCCTCATCCATCAATTGCTGCTGGATGATCTTACCGCGGCCGGCAGCGCCAAAATGCAATGATAACTGCGCCCCCCGGCTTTCGGGCTCAGCAGGCGTGATCACCCGAAATGCCCCGTCTTCCAGCGACTCCAGCAGTGAAGCCAGATAGCCGGTAAGTTCTCTGCTCTTCGCCACCAGCCTTTCTATACCTGCTTCCTCAAAGATCGCCAGGCTGGCTCGCAGACAGGCCATATTAAACACCTGGGCCGTGCTCATGCTCCAGCCTTCGGCGGTGGGTTTTGGGATAAATCCCCCTAAGCCACCTCCGGTGGCTTGTCCGGAGGACAGACTTTGATGGTCCATTTGGAAGCGGCTCGTGCTGTCATTCCCCCACCAGCCACCCAGTCGCACCAGTGTTTTATCCTGGACATGCCGTTGATGGATAAAGGCCCCGCCTGCCGCACCGGGCCCGCCGTTGAGATATTTATACGAACACCACACCGCAAAATCCACCCCCCAGTCATGCAACGCCAAGGGCACATTCCCCACGGCATGCGCCAGGTCGAAACCAGCGACTGCTCCCGCCCTGTGCGTCGCAGCGGTGATCGTCGCCATGTCGAATACCTGGCCGGTGTAGTAGTTGAGCCCGCCAAACAACACCAGCGCGAGCGAACCCTTTTCCCTTTCGATGGCGGCCATCAGGTCTTCCTCCCGGATAAGGCTTTCTCCTTTCCGGGGCGCCACTTCTATGACGGCATCCTTTGGGTCGAAACCGTGCCATTTCACTTGCGTCTCCATGGCATACTGGTCGGAAGGAAAGGCGCCGGCCTCCATGATGATCTTATATCGTTGTGGGGTGGGGCGATAAAACGTAAGAAGCAGCAAGTGCAGGTTTACCGTCAGCGCGTTCATAACGGTCACCTCTTCTTCCAGGCAGCCGGCGATGCGCGCCAGGGGACCGCGAAGCGTTTGCGGATAGGTCATCCAGGGATTCCGGGCCTTCCAGTATCCTTCGATCGCCAGTTCCCGCCAGTCGATCAATTCCTGCCGGATCGACTCCTCCGCGGAAACCGGCTGCAACCCCAGCGAATTGCCGCAGAAGTAGATCATTTCGCCCCCTTCTCTTTTGGGAAAAACAAACCGGGAGCGAAAGCCCTGCAGCTTATCCTCCCGGTCTTTTTGTTGTGCATAAGCCAGTGACGGCTCGGTTATTTGCGGCATGCCATCTCGTTTGAACGCAAGATAAGCATTGTACCGTTTAGTCTGATAGCACGCTATCGCGCTTCCGATTCGCTGACAGAAGTCTTCTCCTTGTCCTTGTTCTTATGCTTGTTCCTTTCCTTATCCATCTTATCATCCTGATTTTCGTTGTCCTGGTCGCCGGCATAGGAGAGGCGCACCGACCCAAAGCTGCTCTTGATCTTTATCCTTGCCTTGCCATCGCCGGATTTCCCGCTATAATCCTTGTCGAAGTGCGGTCCATAGCTGCTGTCATCCTCCTTCTGTTCGTCGATGTTGATATCGCTTTCGTTGTGGAAATGGCCAAAGCTCGTGTGGACATCAAACTGCGCCGACAGGGTCTTGTCCACTACCACGCGTACCCCGGAGTAGGATTCGAAGACGGCAAGCTCGTTGATATTGTCGGCTACAATGAATTGTACATGCTGGGAGAACTCGCTGGTTATCTTCACATTTCCACCCACTTTGCCGATATGGGATTCCTTGTTGAACTTAAAAACGACTTTTCCATTGCTTACCGAAGCGATATAGGCCCGGCCGAACTCCACGTCGATCTGGTCTACATTATCCAGGTCGCCGGTGTTGAGGCTGCCGAATTTGCTCGTCAGCGTCACCAATCCCTTGAAGGCTGGTATTTCGGTCTTGCCAAAGCTGTTCTCTATCGCCAGCCGGTTGGCCGCCGGCATGTGTATGACATAGTCGATGTAGAAGCCGCGTTCGTTGTCACCGTGCCTGTTGCCGCCGCCGTTGTGGATATCACCGACCTTTGTCTTGAACCAGATGTTATTGCCGTCCTTGCCATCCTTGACGTCTATCCTGTTCATGATCGCCTGGGCTCGTTCTTCCGTGGAAGCCCTTGCGCTGATCTCGATGTCCACCGTGATCTCCTGTTTATCCCAGGTGGAGACTACGACATTGCCAAATGAATTCTCGATCTGCAACTTGTCATCGGCCGTCACCGAATAGTTCTTGTTAATCAGTCTCTGCTTCCTTACTTCCTGGTCGCCGCCTGCGGCACGGCTCATCACCGGAGCAGATAAGACAAGGAGCGTGACTGCCAGATTAAGTAGTCTTATATGCTTTTTCATACTCTGCCTTTTTTGAATGGTTGATTTGTTTGATGATGTCAAGCTGATGATTCAGTAATCCCATCTGCAGTTGAAGATTCTGTAACATCGCTTCTAAAAGTTGTTCACGATTGGGGTTTTTCGG
This sequence comes from Puia dinghuensis, assembly GCF_014642875.1. GTDB lineage: Bacteria > Bacteroidota > Bacteroidia > Chitinophagales > Chitinophagaceae > Puia > Puia dinghuensis. The sequence continues at coordinate 262,540 of NZ_BMJC01000006.1, read as the reverse complement.
TAGCTGACTTTGCAGGTTGTGATAGACACTGTCCAGTTTGCTGACATCGGAGGCGAACTGCCGGTACAGCAGCGGTTCGTCTTTTTCGATGGCTTTCAATTGGTTATGTTTTATCTCGACAAGCCTTGCATAGTGATACATTTCTTCGTCCATTGAATTCTCAAGGTCTCCTGCCTTGTTGTCCTCTTTGTTGTCCTGGGGCCGGATAGTAGCAAGCGTGGGCTCGTTCGATCTGGTCTGGGTCGTATCCTTTGTTGTTTGGGGGGCCTGGGCCAACGGAGCAACCTGCTTGCCGCCATCACCCGCGGGAGAAGTTTGAGTCTTGACCATCGGGGGTTGGGTCGTCGTCCGGGTGCCGAAATACCATACTGATCCCGCTATCAGGAGGACGACGGCTGCTGCTGCGCTGAATCTCCTCCAGTCAAGTCGGACGACCAGCGGGGGGCGTTTTTTTTTCCCGGGGTTCACCTCCTGAGCGATCTTCTCCCAAATTTTTTTGTCCGGCTCCTCCGTGTCGAATTCCTCCCGGTGATCTTGGACAAATTGTTCTAACCGGCTGTTCATGATGCTCCTTGTTTTAAATGTTGTAACAATTTTTGTTTGGCCCGCATGTACTGGGTTCTCACCGTGGCATGCGATACCTGCAGTATCTCTGCAATCTCTTCCTGGTCATATCCTTCAAAAAGATAGAGGGTCAGTACGGTGCGATAGCCGTTTGGCAATAATCCTACCGCTTTTTTGATATCCTCTATCCTCAACGCTATCTCGTTCTCATCCGGGGTGTCATCCTCCGGCAGGTGTCCGATATTGGTCTTTTCGATGTCGATCAGGTCCATTTTCCGTTTGCGCAATTGGTTGATGGATTTATTGATCACGATCCGTTTTAGCCATGCGCCGAAAGTGGATTTATAGTGGAAGTCTTCCAGGCTTCGGAAGGCGTCCGTAAAGGCCTCCTGCAATACGTCCTCCGCATCCCCCGTATGGTTGACGATGCGCAGACTCGTGTTGTACATCGCCTTGGAATATTTCTGGTAGAGTTCGCCGAAAGCCCGGGAATCCCCTCGCTTGCAGCTTTCAACCAGTTCGTCGTGTAGTATTGGTTCCGTTAATTCCAATTCGGCTATTTTAGCGTTCATTGTGTTCCGGCGACAGGCTTAAACCCCGTCTCCTGCAAATAAGTACACATGTCTTTTCGGCATGTTGCATCAAAGTCTAAAAAACAGGCATTTTTCTTACTTTTGACCAAAACCGCTCGCCATGGCTGTCACGTCAAAAGTAGATGTTTTTCAAAGCCCTGATTACTTTCGCCTGGATGAATTACTCACCCAAGAACACCTGTTGGTCCGCGACGCGGTTCGCACCTATGTCAAGAAAGAGATCTCCCCAATTATCGAAGACTGCGCCCAAAAGGCAGAATTTCCGCAAAAGATCGTCGCCCAACTGGGAGAATTAGGGTGTTTTGGCCCTACCATCCCCGAAGAATATGGTGGCGGGGGGCTCGATTATATAAGCTACGGGCTGATGATGCAGGAGTTGGAACGTGGCGACAGCGGGGTCCGGTCGACGGCTTCCGTCCAGGGTTCCCTGGTGATGTATCCCATTTATGAGTATGGCAGTGAAGAACAGCGACGTAAATACCTCCCCAGACTGGCGAGCGGCGAATGGCTGGGCTGTTTTGGCCTGACCGAGCCCAACCATGGCAGTGACCCCGGAGGAATGTTGACAAATATCAAAGATGCCGGCGATCATTATATCCTCAACGGCAGCAAGATGTGGATCAGCAATGCCCCTTTTGCCCAGGTGGCCGTGGTTTGGGCAAAGGATGAGGAAGGTATCATCCGGGGGCTTATTGTCGAGCGTGGCATGGAAGGCTTCTCCACCCCCACCACCCATGGCAAATGGAGTCTGCGGGCTTCCGCCACGGGGGAATTGGTTTTTGACAATGTCCGTGTCCCGAAGGAAAACCTCCTGCCCAATGTCCAGGGATTAAAGGGGCCCCTGGGTTGTCTCACCAAGGCCCGCTATGGCATTGCCTGGGGCGTCGTAGGGGCTGCCATGGACTGTTATGATACGGCTCTCCGGTACAGCATGCAGCGGGTACAGTTCGGCCGACCCATCGCGGGCTTCCAGTTGCAGCAGAAGAAGCTGGCCGAGATGCTGACCGAGATCACAAAGGCCCAGCTGCTCAATTGGCGGCTGGGAGTGCTCATGAACGAGAACAAGGCGACACCCGCCCAGGTGTCGATGGCCAAACGCAACGGTTGTGAGATAGCTGCCAACATCGCCCGGGAAGCCCGGCAGGTGTTGGGTGGGATGGGCATCACCGGCGAATACCCGATCATGCGCCATATGATGAATATAGAAAGCGTGCTTACTTACGAGGGCACCCATGACGTGCACCTCCTCATCACCGGAATGGATATCACCGGATTAAACGCATTTAAATGAAAATATTTCTCATTGGCTTCATGGGCTCCGGCAAAACGCACTGGGGCCAGCGGCTGGCAAAAAAGCTGGAGCTGCCTTTTTACGATCTGGACAGCCTTATCGTCGAAAAAGAGAGTAGGTCGGTTGCCGACATTTTCGCCGACCAGGGCGAAGAATACTTCCGTTTCCTGGAAAAGGAAACCCTCGAATCGGTGACCGAACAGCAGGAAAGCTTTATCCTTTCCTGTGGCGGCGGCACCCCCTGCTTCTTTAACAACATCGAATTCATGAAGAAGAGCGGCAAGGTCATCTGGCTGAATACCTCGGTCGATGTGCTCCGGCAGCGGCTGCAAAGGGAGAGATTGAGCCGGCCGCTTATTGCAGAGATCACCGAAGACGACCTGCAACGCTATATCATCCGGAAACTAAGCGAACGCCGCATGTATTACCAGCAGGCAGATGTGACGGTGAGCGAAGAAAATACCAACCTTGACGAACTGATACAAATTTTATTACGAAACGAACAAGAACCCGATAGACTGAAAGAAGAATTATGAATCGGAATTTTTTATCTGTCGCAGCATTACTGGGCGCGCTATCCGTCGCCCTTGGCGCCTTTGCCGCCCACAAGTTAAAAACAATGGTAGGCCCCGATACGGTGGCGATCTTCGAGACCGGCGTACGGTATCAATTCTACCATGTCTTCGCCCTTCTTTTTGTTGCCTTCCTCTCCGAAAAGATCCACAACAGGTGGATGATCTGGGCCGGCAACTGCTTTATCATGGGCATCGTCTTTTTCTGTGGTTCGCTTTACGTCCTTACGGCCCTCACCATCGCCGAGAACACCCACCGCACCCTTGCAGGCATCGCCACCCCCATCGGCGGCGTCTTCTTCATCGCTGGCTGGATCTTTCTGTATCTTGGGGTGGCGAGAAAGGATAAATCATAAGGTTAAATAGAACGTTGTTCGCGTTCCCTCCTTGTTCTCGATATTGAACCCGCCATCGATGGAGGCCATCCGCTTTTTCATATTGTTGAGGCCGTTGCCGAATTTTCGCAGCTTTTCCATATTGATGCCTACCCCATCATCCTGGATCTCGATGACCAGCCGGTCGTTGACCGAAATATTGATCTTCACCACACTGCTCTGCGAATGCTTTAACACGTTATTCAACGCCTCCTTCACCGACAGGAAGATATTCCGGCGTTTCTCCCCGGTGATCTCCCGGGGCGGGATGGAAGCCGGCATGGTAAAATAACAGTCGATGGCAGTATTCTCGAAGAACTCCACGGCATAACTACGGATATAAGCAATGAGGTTTTCCACCGAATCGTTGCTGCTGGTCATCGTCCAGATGATGGTATTCATCTTATTGATGAGTTCGTTGGCGGAATTGGAGATCTTCTCTATTTCCGGCAGGGTCTGGTCTTTCATCTTGCTCTTGACGATCTCGCTCATCAGGCGGATGGCCGTTACCCCCGAACCTAGTTCGTCATGCATGTCCACCGAGATGCGGTTGCGCTCGTCCTGCTTTGCCGCCAGCACGGCTACCTGTTTTTCCATCTCCTTACGCTCGGTTTCCAATTTCAGCTTTTCCTCCTTCTGGATGCTGACAATTATCTCCATCTTGTTCTTATAGCTGAGGGCGAAAAGGAAGAAAAGCGTCTCAACGGTGATGCCCACTTCATAATGGAACAGCGAGGCATTGAGAACGGAGACCCCGCTGACGATCTTGATGTTCATCGAGATCATCACCAGGGAAATGATCGACAGCAGGCAAAGGGAGATGTTACCCATGACGATATAGTTCATCAGCCGGTTGTGATAGCCCAGGCCTTTGATGATAAAGATCGTGGAGGTAGCCAGCAGCAGCAGCTTGGTGTACGTCTCGAGGTTATTGGCGAGGCGGAAATCCGGGGAGAAGTAAAAGGCCAGGGTATAAAGACAGGTGAGGATCGCGATGCCGGCAGAGCCCCAGAGCAGGTAACGGTCCAGCGCCTTGTAATGCTTACTGGTCTCCAGGAATTTGCGATGGAAGATGATATAACAGATGTAGCCTGCGGAGAAGATGATATTGTCCAGGAAACCCTCGAAGAAAAAATTGAAGGAGGTGGTCACATTGTGCAGTGTCGCCTTGAGGAAGAGAAGCACGCCGATGCAGATGGAATAGCCGATGTAGTACAGGAATTCGGGTTTCTTGCTTTGGATATATTCGCTGAAGGCATAAAAGATCATCATCAGCATGAGGCCGGCAAACAGGTTGGTGATGACATCGATGGAAGTCTTATTGCGGTGCTGCAGGACGATGCCTTCTGTGATGAGGGTATCCCGGGTGAGAGTGGGATTGATGGAATTGGAGGGCGCCTTGATATAGGACAGGGCGGCGAAAAAAGTGGCGCTATCGTGTGGCGCGAGGGTTATCTTCCGGTATCCGAGACTGTCAGCATCGTTCGGCAGCTCGCGTGGCAGGGCCTCGACGTGTGAACCGCCGGGCGTAAGCCGGTAGAGCTCGATGGTGTCGACAAGCCAGCCGGGACAGAAAAAGACGCTTTGCTGCACGTCGCTGCGATTGGTGAGGAAAAACCGCAGGATAGTCTTTTTGTTGATGAGCGCCGGCGCCATGAAATGGATGTATTTCCGGGTGTCCTGCTTGTAGGGTAGGGAAGGCAGTTGCTGGATGGCAATATTTTTGTTGTCGGAGAAATAGTACCAGGTGTTGGGGGAAATATCGTTCAGCAGGCCGGCACGGGTCAGGTCGGCTGCGGGGGTTAGTTGGGAAGTTTGGGCCTGGTTTTCAAGCCGCATTATCAATAGGAAAAGGCCCAACCAACATGCTTTAAGGATATTCACGCCCTTTTTTTTAATTGTAAAGTAAATAATTTTATAATTGTCCTCTAAACCGGACGGAGTCCGGCTGTAATATTATCTTTGTATCCATGGCAAACCGACTGAAGTCAAAGAAGAGCCAGAAGCCCGCTGCCGACAAGAAGCTGAAGCCTGAAAAGGAATCCCAGGTCACCGTAAAGCAGCTTGTCAAAGACGAACGTACCCATAAGATCACCGGGGCCGTTTTTCTCCTGCTGGCCATCTTCCTGTTTATTGCTTTTACTTCCTATCTCTTCACCTGGAAAGAAGACCAGGACAAGGTCTTTCATGGCGCTTCCATCCTGCTTCCTTCCTCCAATGTAAAAGTAAGCAACCTGCTGGGAAACCTTGGCGCATTGGTTTCGCATGAATTCTTTTTCAAAGGTTTTGGCCTGGCCTCTTATTTCTTTTGCTCCATCTTTTTTATCATCGGGGTCAACCTGCTTTTTGCCCGGCGAATATTCTCTATCAGCCGCAACCTCCGGTATGTGCTGGCGGGCCTGCTCTTTTTTTCCGTAGCAGCGGCCTTTGTCACCCATGGCATGGACTTCCCCTGGGGTGGCGCTGTCGGGGATATGATCAGCGACTGGCTCACCCGTTTCCTGGGTTGGATCGGCACGGCCGCCCTGTTGCTGGTGGCGGGTCTGGCCTACATCATCTGGCGGTTTAACCCCGTATTCCATGTCCCTTCCCTGCCCAAGAAGGAGCAGGCGGCGGCGCCTGTCCCTGTCCCCGAACCCGTCGAGCCGGAGAAACCTGCACCAAAGGAGAAGGGTAAAAAAGGCGCAAAGTTATTCGTCGATGAATCCTTTAATAATGGCAAAGGCAATGTGTTGAAGGAAGACGGCGGCATCGTTGCCATCGCGCCGCCACTGGAGGAAGAGCCGCATATAGAGTTCACCGTCACCGAACGCGAAGGTTCCGGGGAGGCGCCGTTCGACCCCGATCCCATCCTGGCGGAAGCCGAAGAAGAGGACGATATCGATGAAGAACCCGGCGAAGAACCGCCGCCACCGTTGAAGATGCCGCCCATTCCGCCACTGGCGAAGACACCCGGCGATCTGCAATTGGAGATCAAGACTGCCCCCGAACCACCCGCAGAGCCCGAGGCGGCAGGGGAGGAATCCCTTATTCCGGAGAATATGCCGGATTACGAACCTACGCTCGATCTCCGGGACTATAAGTACCCTGGCCTCGAGCTTCTCGAAGCGCACGGCAGCGAAAAGATCGTCCAGGACCCATCCGAACTGGAAGCCAACAAAAACCAGATCATCAATACCCTCAAGAACTACGATATTTCCATCTCGAAGATCAGCGCAACGGTAGGCCCCACCGTCACCTTGTATGAGATCGTGCCCGCCGCGGGCGTGCGCATTTCCCGGATCAAGAACCTGGAAGACGATATCGCGCTTAGCCTGGCCGCATTGGGTATCCGCATCATCGCCCCCATCCCCGGGAAAGGAACGATTGGGATAGAGGTTCCCAACGTAAAGAAGACCGTGGTCAGCATGCGTACCCTGCTGTCCTCGGATAAATTCCAGCACAGCAACTTCAACCTGCCGATTGCAATAGGGAAGAAGATAGATAATGAAAATTTCATTGTCGACCTGTCTTCCATGCCTCACCTGCTGATGGCGGGCGCTACCGGACAGGGGAAGTCGGTTGGTCTGAATGCTATCCTGGTCTCGCTGCTCTATAAGAAGCATCCTTCCCAACTGAAGCTGGTGCTGGTAGACCCCAAAAAGGTGGAGCTGAGCATCTACCGCACTATCGAAAAGCATTTCCTCGCCAAACTGCCGGGTGAAGAAGAAGCCATCATCACCGACACGAAGAAAGTGGTCCATACCCTCAATGCGCTCTGTATCGAGATGGACAACCGGTACGATCTGCTGAAGGAAGCCAATGCCCGCAATATCAAAGAATACAACGAGAAGTTTATCAAGCGGCGGCTCAATCCCCAAAAAGGCCACCAATACCTGCCCTTTATCGTGCTGGTCGTGGATGAGTTTGCCGATCTGATCATGACCGCCGGCAAGGAAATAGAAATGCCCATCGCCCGCCTTGCCCAATTGGCGCGTGCCGTCGGCATCCACCTGATCATCGCCACCCAACGCCCCTCGGTCAATATCATCACGGGTACCATCAAGGCCAACTTCCCCGCGCGCATCGGGTTCAAAGTGTCTTCCAAGATCGACTCCCGGACGATTCTCGACGCCGGCGGGGCCGATCAGCTCATCGGGAAAGGTGACATGCTCATTTCTTACAACGGGGAGATCACCCGGCTCCAATGCGCTTTTGTCGACACTCCCGAAGTGGAAGCGATCACCCAATTCATCGGCCGGCAAAGGGGCTATCCCGAGTCCTACAAACTACCGGAATATGTCGATGAGAAGGAGATGGAGGCAAAAGACTTCGATCTCGGCGATCGTGATCCCCTCTTCGAAGAGGCCGCAAGGCTTATTGTCGTCAACCAATTGGGCTCCACCTCGCTTATCCAGCGCAAGATGAAGCTGGGTTACAACCGGGCCGGGAGACTCATGGATCAGCTGGAAGCCGCGGGTGTCGTTGGACCCGGCCAGGGCAGCAAACCCCGCGACGTGCTGATCAAGACCGAGCACGAACTGGAGCATTATCTTAATCCTTAGCCAATTTTTAGCAGCGCAACCTGCAGCTCTGGCTGTTTTAAACTATCTTCGCGGCGCATAGTCTATGAGGCTGTAATACAACAATTAAAAAACTCAACGTGAACAAAAAATCTATTTTCTTTTGTCTCATACTCGCAGCAGGCGGATTGCTGGCGCAGGCTCAGAATAACAGTCTTGGCAAGAATGACCCTGCCGCTAAAAAAGTGTTGGACGGCCTCAGCGCAAAGTTGAAATCCTTCAAGGCGGTGCAGTCGGGGTTTACCCTGACGGTAGCGGATGCCAACGACAAAATACAGGGCAGCAAAAGCGGAACCATCTATATCAAAGGCAATAAATATCACATCAACGTTGTCGGCGGCCAGGATATCTTCTGTGATGGAAAGGATGTGTGGACCTATGACAAATCATCCAACGAAGTGACGATCACCAAGTCGGACCCCAGCACCCAAACCATCACCCCGGATAAGATCTTTACCGATTTCTACGACAAGGATTTCCTCTACAAGCTGAATGGCGAATCGAAGATGGGCGCCCACATCGTACAAGAAGTAGAACTCACCCCGACGGATAAGTCAAAACCTTTCTTCAAAGCCCTGCTGTATATCGACAAAACAGCGCATACCCTTGTCAGTATCAAATGGTTTGACAAAGGCGGAACCAAGTATACCCTTCAGACGAATAAGCTCAACGGCAACGCCACCTTCACTGATGCACAGATAGCCTACAACAAGGCTAAGTTCCCCGGCGCGGAAGAGGTAGACCTGCGCAACTGATCTTCGGGTGGGTCTTATTCCGTGGTTCCCCAACGAAAGGTATCGATTTTCAACCCTGCCAGGTCGATGACCCGGTCTACAACCGTGGCCGCCACTTCGTCGATGGTTTTGGGAAGGCTGTAAAAGGATGGCGTAGCCGGGCAGATGATGCCCCCCGCCAGCGTCACCGTTTCCATATTGCGGATATGCATGAGGTTATAAGGAGTATCGCGAACCACGCAGATGAGCTTGCGCCGCTCTTTAAGGATGACGTCGGCAGCCCGGGTGATCAGATCGGAAGAAACACCCGTCGCAATGCGGCCAAGAGTCCCCATACTGCAGGGAATGATGATCATGGTGTCGTATTTCCCAGAACCCGAGGCAAAAGGCGCCATAAAATCGCGTGGCGAAAAGAAGGGAAAACCATGATTCGACCAGGCCGTGTTGCCCAACTCTGTCTGCCACACCTCCTTAGCGTTATCCGACATGACTACGGCTACCGACTCCCATTGCCCGCGCAGGGCGGCCAGCTTATCCAGCAGGAGCCGGGCATAGATGGAACCGCTGGCGCCGGTGATGGCCACGACAATTTTGCGCATATAATCTCGTTATATTTGTGCGAATAGTAACTTGCAAAGTAACACGGAAAGCTTGAAATTCACGTATTTATTCTCCATCTGCCTCGCCGCCTTCATCCTGGTGGTGTTGCCCAGCGCCAGGAAGCCTCTTCCCGGGCCTGCCTCCGCCACATTAGCCGGATCTGCCTCTGCTATATCGGTAAATTCCGGCGCCGTTACCTGGCTCAGCATCGACGAGGCCGCCAGCAGGCTGCAACAAACAAAAAAGCCTGTACTGATCGATCTGTATACTACGTGGTGCGGATGGTGTAAACAAATGGATAAAAAAACTTATTCGAATAAAGCCGTTGCCCAATACCTCAACGAGAAGTTCTACACCGTCAAGGTCGACGCCGAAAGCCATGCCACCATCAATTGGCAGGGCAGGAGCTATAATTTTAGCCCGCAATATCGCTGCAACGAATTCGCGGTTTATCTTGCCCATGGGCAACTGGAATTTCCCACCACCATCATCATCGTGCCCGGAGAAGAACCCCAGGCCATCCCCGGCTTTATGGAGCCCAGGGACCTCGAACCGCTGGTGAAATACTTCGGGGAAGGGGATTACCGCACCCGGTCGTTCGACGAATACCACAAAAGTTTCCACACCACCTGGTAAGTTTCCATCCAACCCGGCAAGTTCTCTCCACCAACCGGCCAGGATTTTGTCTTTTTTCGGGCTTCTGCAGGCCCGCGTTATGTATTTTTGGCTATAACGATTTAGCTCCAAAAAGTCTACCCAATAACGCTAAAGGATTATCTGTAGAAAAATCACTTGACGAAAATCAACTTAATTGTATTAAAATAAAAAAAAATGCCTACTAACCGCTCTGGTTCAATCAGACACACTATCTTTGTTTTTTCATAGGATAAGGTTTAATGGTTAATGGTATTTGATTAGTGCAGCCCCGCGTAAGCGGGGCTTTTTATGTTCAGTTTTAGGTAAAAAATAAAAAAACCCTGATTAAAAATCAGGGTTTCCATGTATATCGATATGTAGGTTTTATGCCTCGGCCATATGCGGAATTGCCTCTACCTTATAATCTCCCGCATCGAGTTTTTTCTTAGTGACCCGGAAAGCCTCGAGCGTCCGCTGGATGTCCTCATCCGTATGCACGGCCGTCGGTACCAGGCGATAGATAATATGCCCTTTTGGAATGACGGGATAGACGACGATGGAACAAAAGATATGATGGTTTTCCCGCAAGTCCATAACCATGGCCGTTGCTTCGGGAACATCGCCCTTCATATATACCGGGGTCACGGGCGAGTTGGTTGCGCCGATATCAAAGCCGTTGTCCCGTAGTCCCTTTTGGAGTTTGTTGACAACATCCCAGAGTTTCTTGCGCAGTTCGGGCTGCGTCCGCAGCATCTCCAGTCTTTTCAGGTTGCCGATAGTGACCGGCATGGGCAGGCTCTTGGCAAAGATCTGGCTGCGGGTATTATAGCGGATATAATCGACGATGCCTCTGTCTCCTGCCATAAATGCCCCGATCGATGCCATGGATTTAGCAAAAGTCGAGAAATACAGATCGATCTTATCCTGTACTCCCTGCTCTTCTCCGGCGCCGGCGCCTGTCTTGCCCAACGTACCAAAACCGTGAGCATCGTCTACCAGTAACCGGAATTCGTATTGGTCCTTCAGCGCGGCGATCTCTTTTAATTTGCCCTGGTCGCCGGCCATCCCGAATACCCCTTCGGAGATGACGAGGATACCGCCGGTGCCTTGCTTCTCGATGAGTGCCGTGGCACGCTGCAGCTGCTTTTCACAATCCTCGATATCGTTGTGCTTGAAAACGTAACGGTGTCCGGGGTGGAGCCGCAGGCCATCGATGATGCAGGCGTGGCTTTCCGCGTCGTAAACGATGACGTCGTGCCGGCCGCAAATGGCGTCGATGGCACTCATAATGCCTTGATAACCATAATTAAACAATGTAGCGTCTTCTTTTTTTACGAATTCGGCCAGCTCTTTTTCCAACTGCTCATGATGAACGGTGTTGCCGCTCATCATCCGGGCTCCCATGGGAGCCGCCATGCCAAACCGGGCTGCTGCTTCTGCATCCACTTTCCGGATATCGGGATGATTTGCCAGACCAAGATAGTTGTTGAGACTCCAAACTATTTTCTCTTTTCCTCTGAAGAACATCCGGCTGCCGATCTCTCCTTCCAATTTTGGGAAAGCGAAATAACCATGTGCTCTCTCCCGATGTTGTCCGATGGGGCCGTTGTGCTTCAGCAATTTTTCAAAGATATCTGCCATAGTATTATGAAATTATTATTAACTCAATGGTGGTGCAAAAATAACGCATTTGGCGATGCTGTAATTCAAATACTTTTGCGCAAATTTTTACCATGAACCGGAAGCCCCTACTCACCCTCACCTTCTTCCTGCTTGCATTTGCCGCCTGTAACCCCAAAAAAACGGCGGATGTAAAGCGCCCAAAACTCGTGGTTGGAATCGTGGTCGACCAGATGCGCTGGGATTATCTCTACCGCTATTCCGCGCACTATGGCGAGGGGGGCTTAAAGCGACTGCTGAAGGAAGGATTTTCCTGTGATAATACCATGATCAACTATCTTCCCGCCTTTACTGCTGTCGGCCACGCCTGTATCTTCACCGGCTCGGTACCTGCCTTTACGGGCATTGCCGCCAACGATTGGGTGGAGCAATCCACCGGACAACGGATGTATTGCACCGACGACAGCACGGTCAAAAGCATCGGCGCCGAAGACCCGGAGTCGAAGGAAGGTAAGATGTCCCCGCGTAACATGCTGGTTTCCACCGTTACCGATGAGCTGATGCTGGCCAGCAATTTCCGGAGCAAGGTGGTCGGGGTCTCTATCAAGGACAGGGCCGCCATCCTCCCGGCAGGCCACAGCGCCACAGCCGCCTTCTGGCTGGATGACTCTACCGGTCATTTCATCACCAGCAATTATTATATGACCCAATTGCCTTCATGGGTGGATGGCTTCAACAAGCAGGAGCCCGTCAAGGCATATGTGAAGAACAAATGGACGACACTTTATCCCAAGTCGACGTATGGCGAAAGCGATACCGACGATCAGCCCTATGAAGGCAAATTCAAGGGCGACAGTACGACAGCCTTTCCTCATAACCTTGATTCCTCTTATAAAATTGCCAAGTCCAGTTTCCGTTATACCCCCTTCGGCAACACGCTGACCCTGGACTTCGCCAAGGCTGCCGTCGAGGGATACCAACTCGGACAAGGCGACGTTACCGATTTCCTCACCATCAACTGCGCTTCAACGGATTATGTCGGCCATCAATTCGGTATCAATTCCATCGAAGAAGAGGACACCTATCTCCGGTTCGACCGCGATCTGGCCGCTTTCCTTACTTTTCTCGATGAAAAGCTGGGGAAGGACGGATATACCCTTTTCCTGACAGCCGATCATGGCGCGGCCCATGCCGTCTGGTTCTCTCAGAACCATGATATCCCGGCCGACTACTTCCTTCCCGCCCAATTGACGGACAGTCTCAATGCCATCCTGGGCCATGATTTCCAGACTCCTAACCTGGTGGACACCATCTCCAACTACCAGGTGACCTTCGCTATGAAGACCATCAGGGCGAAGAAGCTCGATTTTAGCGCCATCAAAAAAGTGGCCGTGGACTGGCTTCGCCGCCAGCCGGGCATCACCTACGCCATCGATATGAGCAATATCGGCGAGGGGCCCGTTGCCGAACCCGTCCGCAGCATGGTCATCAACGGCTATTACTACAAACGCAGTGGCGCTATTCAATTGATACCCAATGCGGGATGGTTTGAAGGCCGGGGCAAGACCGGTACCTCCCACGGCACCTGGAATCCTTATGATACGCATATCCCCCTCATCTTCATGGGGTGGGGCATCCATTCCGGGCACACCGAAGACCCGGTGAAAATGACCGATATTGCCCCCACCGTGGCAGCCTTGTTGCATATCCAGATGCCTAATGGGTGTGTAGGGAAGCCGATTACCCAGGTATTGAAGAAATAGTTGCGAATTCTGTATACACGCTTCCGAAATCGGGAGAAAATTGGGTTTCGCCGGTCACAACGCCGTAATATCTGCCCTATCACATGGAATTACGGTGTATTTGTCGGAATTTCGCCCTTGGAAACTCTTCCGCTTATAAGTTGTTATAATAGCGGACTAAAACAAGGAGAACCATGATTACAGTATCACCCGCGGCAAAAGACTATATCGACAGACTGATGGCCGATCAGCAGGCCGCCCCCAACTCCTTTGTGCGGGTTGGCGTAAAAAGCGGCGGTTGCTCGGGGCTGGAGTACAAATTGGACTTCGACACCGTGCAAAAGGAAGGCGACCAGGTCTTCGAGGATAAGGGCATCACCGTCGTCGTGGATATGAAAAGCCTGCTCTACCTCTATGGTACCGAACTGGATTATTCCGGCGGTCTCAATGGTAAAGGGTTGACTTTCAATAATCCCAACGCATCGCGGACGTGCAGCTGCGGAGAAAGCTTTGCTGTTTAAAGTCTGTAAAAAACTACCAACTACCACCGAACTGATATGGCCAACGAAAACGAAATACTTGATAATATAGCCAACAAGGAGTACGAATTCGGCTTTGTGACGGACATCGAAATGGATATCCTCCCGGCAGGCCTTAATGAAGACACTATCCGCTATATTTCGGAGAAGAAGAAAGAGCCGGCCTGGCTGCTGGAATGGCGGCTCAAGGGCTTCCAGGCCTTCCGGAAACAAAAGCTTCCCGAGTGGCAGAACTTTACCCTGCCGTCCATCGATTTTCAAAAAATATCCTACTACGCCGCCCCCCGCAGCAAGAAGAAATACAACAGCCTTGACGAGGTGGACCCTGAACTTCTGGCTACTTTCGAGAAACTGGGTATCCCGCTTTCCGAACAGAAGGCTCTGGCAGGCGTCGCGGTTGATGCCGTTTTCGATAGCATTTCGGTAGCTACCACTTACAAGGAAAAGCTGAAGGAGCTCGGTATCATTTTCTGCAGTTTCGGCGAGGCCGTACAGGAACACCCCGAGATCGTTCAAAAATACGTGGGTTCGGTAGTGCCGCATTCCGATAACATCTTTGCCGCCCTCAACGCCGCCGTCTTCTCCGATGGCTCGTTTGTTTATATCCCCAAAGGTGTCCGCTGCCCAATGGAGCTGTCCACCTATTTCCGTATCAATACCGAGAATACCGGCCAGTTCGAGCGGACCCTCATCATCGCCGACGAAGGCAGCTATGTCAGCTACCTCGAAGGCTGTACGGCCCCCATGCGGGATGAAAATCAACTGCATGCTGCCGTCGTTGAGCTTATCGCGCTCGGGAATGCCGAGATAAAATATTCCACCGTCCAGAACTGGTATCCCGGAGATAAGGATGGGAAGGGCGGTATCTACAACTTTGTTACCAAACGGGGCATCTGTAAAGGCGCCAACGCCAAGATCTCCTGGACCCAGGTGGAGACCGGCTCCGCCATCACCTGGAAATATCCCAGTGTTATTTTGCAAGGAGACAACTCCACCGGTGAGTTCTATTCGGTGGCCGTCACGCGCAACAAACAGATCGCGGACACCGGCACCAAGATGCACCATATCGGCCGCAACACCCGCAGCCGTATCATCTCGAAGGGCATATCTGCCGGTCAGGGCCAGAACAGCTATCGCGGGCTGGTACAGATCGGCGCCAAAGCCGATGAAGCCCGGAATTTCACCCAGTGCGACTCCCTGCTCATCGGTGACCAGTGTGGTGCGCATACTTTCCCCTACATCGAATCGAAGAACAATACCGCCACGGTTGAACACGAGGCTACCACCTCCAAGATCGGTGAAGACCAGATCTTCTATCTCAACCAGCGGGGCATCGATTCGGAAAAAGCCATTGCCCTTATCATCAATGGCTATGCCCGGGAAGTACTCAATCAGCTTCCGATGGAATTTGCCGTCGAAGCACAAAAGTTATTATCTATCACGCTTGAAGGAAGCGTAGGCTAAACAATACAATAAATGCTGATCATTAAGAATCTACACGCTGAGGTCGAAGACAAGAAGATATTGAAAGGCATCGATCTGACGGTCAATGCGGGCGAGATACACGCCATCATGGGACCCAATGGCTCCGGCAAGAGCTCACTGGCTTCCGTACTCGCCGGTAGGGAGAGTTACCAGGTTACCGAAGGCGAGGTCCTCTTCGAGGGCAAGAATCTGTTGGAAATGGAACCCGAGACCCGGGCCCGCGAAGGCCTCTTCCTCGCCTTCCAATATCCCATAGAGATTCCCGGAGTTTCCAATATAAACTTTCTCAAGACGGCCATCGGCGAGATAAGGACGTATAAAGGGCTGCCGCCGATGGATGCAAAGGAATTCCTGAGGCTGACCCGCGAAAAGCAAAAGCTCGTGGAGTTTGACGCCCAACTCGTCAACCGGTCGCTGAACGAAGGTTTTTCCGGTGGGGAAAAGAAGCGCAACGAGATCTTTCAGCTGGCTATGCTGCAGCCCTCCCTTTCCATCCTCGACGAAACCGACTCGGGCCTCGACATCGACGCGCTGCGCATCGTAGCCCAGGGGGTGAACAAGCTGCGCTCGGATAAAAACGCCTTTATCATCATCACCCACTACCAGCGGCTGCTGGAATATATTATTCCTGATTTCGTCCACGTCCTCTATAATGGCCGTATCGTAAAATCCGGCACAAAAGAGCTGGCGCTCGAACTGGAAGAAAAAGGATATGACTGGCTCAAGGAAGAGTCTCGTGAACAAGAAGCAACTACCATTTGATCATGAACGTGCTACAAGAACAGACGATCCCCCTGTACGGGAGAATTGTCGAAAAATATAGTAAATTGTCGACTACCGCAGCCTCACAACA
This sequence comes from Puia dinghuensis, assembly GCF_014642875.1. Classification (GTDB taxonomy): domain Bacteria; phylum Bacteroidota; class Bacteroidia; order Chitinophagales; family Chitinophagaceae; genus Puia; species Puia dinghuensis. The sequence continues at coordinate 246,375 of NZ_BMJC01000006.1, read as the reverse complement.
GGCACGCCAGTCGGCTTTTCATCGCTTCCAATTGCTGGGCTTTCCAACCATCAAGAACGAGGATTGGAAGTACACGAATATCACCCGCTTCCTGAAGGACGAATATGCGCTGGAAGCACCCTCCGCGGGCGCCCCGGCTGAATTATCCGAACTTCTCGCAAAAGCCGCGATCCCCGATCTCGACTGCTATGGCATTGTCCTGGTCAACGGGGTCTGGGACGGCAAAATTGAAGGCGGTGAGCTTCCCAAAGGCATCGAGCTACATCGGGTCTCGGATGCGCTGAGCCAACCCGGGGACTTGTTTACCAACGACAACTGGGGCAACCTGCATTTTGCCGCGCTGAACGCCGCCCTCTATACGGACGGCCTCTTCATCCGCGTCGCAGCCAATATCGTTATTGAAAAGCCCCTGCACATCGTTCATGTGTATACCAGCGATTACAACCTGATGGTCCAGCCCCGTCACCTCTGGATCGTTGACCGCAACGCGCAGCTGTCCGTCATCGAATCGACGGTAAGCGGCCTGTCGGGCGAGGTGAAGATCTGGGTCAACAACCTCACCGAGATCATCGTGCACAACGATGCAAAACTCGATCACGTCAACCTGCAGACTGCTGCAACGGGAACCCGCCTCGTACAGCAAACCATCGTCCACCAGAAAAAGCAAAGCCTTTACAACAGCTATACCTTTACACTGCCTGGCGCCGACCTCGTACGCAACGACCTGCAGGCCCGGCTGGAAGAAGATCATACGGAGACCCATCTGTATGGCCTCTATCTCACCGCAGGCGACCAGCTGGTCGATAACCACACGCTCGTCGATCATCAGAAACCCCATTGCTTCAGCAACGAGCTCTATAAGGGCGTGTTGCTCGAACGGTCGACCGGTGTCTTCAACGGGAAGGTATATGTGCACAAAGACGCACAGAAGACCAATGCCTTCCAGCAGAACAACAACCTGGTGATCGGTAAGAAAGCGACCATCGACTCCAAGCCCGAACTGGAGATCTTCGCCGACGACGTAAAATGCAGCCATGGCTCCACCGTAGGGCAGTTCAGCGAAGATGCCCTCTTCTACCTCCGTGCCCGCGGCATCGGGGAAGCCACCGCAAAGGCCCTGCTCATCAATGCCTTTGCCTTCGACGTCACCGAAAAGATAAAATTCCCGGCCGTAGAAACGTATATCAACCAACAGATCAGTCACCATATCCCTGTCAATCATGCAGGATAATGCAACCATAATAGAACCTTCGATGCTGGACATCGAAAAGATCAGGCGGGACTTTCCCATCCTGGAGCGTACGGTCTATGGATATCCACTTGTCTACCTGGATAATGCGGCTACAACACAGAAACCCGAGCAGGTGCTGAAGGCCATGGACGACTACTACCATACTATCAATAGCAATGTGCACCGCGGCGTCCATTATCTAAGTCAGCAGGCGACAGAGGCTTATGAAGCGGCGCGCCATACCGTGGCGGATTTCATCAACGCCGCCCATACCCACGAGATCATCTTTACCCGCGGGACATCCGAAGCCATTAACCTGGTGGCGGCTTGTTTTGGTAAGACTGAGCTCCGGCCCGGTGATAGTATCCTCGTCTCGGCCGTCGAACACCATTCCAACATCGTTCCCTGGCAGCTCATCGGCGAGGAAAAAGGCGCTACCCTGAAGGTGATCCCCGTCGACGAGAATGGTGATCTTATCATCGATGAATTGGATCATCTGCTAAAGGGCGTGAAGATCGTAGCGGTGAACTATGTCTCCAACTCCCTCGGCGGTATCAACCCCATACGGGAGATCATCGCCGCGGCACACCGGCACGGTATTCCCGTATTGGTCGACGCTGCACAGGCCGTACAACACCTCACCGTCGACGTACAGGAGCTCGATGCCGACTTCCTGGCCTTCTCCAGTCATAAAATATATGGCCCCACCGGTTTTGGTATTCTCTATGGCAAGGAGTCATGGCTGAACAAACTACCTCCTTACCAGGGTGGGGGGGAAATGATCAAAACGGTTACGTTTGAAAAGACCACTTATAACGATCTTCCTTATAAATTCGAAGCGGGAACACCCGACATGGCCGGGGCTATCGGTCTTGCTGCCGCCATCGGCTACGTTCAGGAGCTTGGCATCTCCAACATCCAGCAGGCTGAACATAGCCTGATGACTTATGCACTCGACGCGATGCGGGAAATTCCCAACCTCCGGTTCGTCGGTGCGGCCGATGCCACCCACCGGGCTGGGGTCATCTCCTTCCTCGTCGGCGACATCCATCCCTTCGACATGGGCGAGATTCTCGACAAACAGGGCATCGCCGTCCGCACGGGGCATCACTGTGCGCAACCGGTTATGGACCGCTATTGCATTCCGGGAACAGTCCGCGCCTCGCTGGCCATCTATAATAACCGGACGGACATCGACAGACTTACCGCCGGCATCCGAAAGGCCGTAAAGCTACTCGCATGACGATCAAGGAGCAACAGGACGAGATCATCGCCGACTTTGACTTTCTCGGCAATTGGGACGATAAATACGAATACATCATCCAGCTGGGCAAAGAACTGCCGCTGATCGACGCACAATACAAAAAGGACGAAAACCTTATCAAGGGTTGCCAGTCCCGGGTCTGGTTGCACGTAGACTACCGCGAAGGAAAGCTCTTCTTCACCGCCGAAAGCGATGCGGTGATCACCAAGGGGCTGATCAGCCTGCTCATCAAGGTCCTTTCCGATCATACCCCGAAAGAGATCACCGATGCACAAATTACGTTCATCGATACCATTGGCCTGAGCAGCCATCTCTCGCCGACGCGTTCCAATGGACTGTTGTCGATGGTGAAGCAAATAAAAATGTACGCCGTGGCCTATCAGTCTAAATCTTTACAGTCATGAGCGAATCCAACACACTCAGTCTGCGCGACGAGATCGAAGCACAGTTAAGAACCGTCTTCGATCCGGAGATTCCCGTCAATATCTTCGATCTCGGCCTTGTCTATGAGATCAAGATCGGCGACAACGACAATGTTAAGATCACCATGACCCTCACCGCGCCCGGCTGTCCCGTTGCCGGCGACATCGTCCGCGATGTACAGGAGAAGATAGAATCCCTTCCCGGCGTCATGGACTGCCACGTACAGCTCACCTTTGATCCGCCCTGGACAAAGGATATGATGACGGAAGAAGCCAAACTGGAACTGGGTTTCCTCTAATAATTGTCAGTCTTACATTTCCGACAACGTTTGCGTAAATAGTGGTCCGAAAGCAGGATGCAGCAGGATAGTCCCCCCGGGACGTTTCTCTACTTTTATGGCAATACATCAAAACGATTCTTGCCATGCGTGACTGCTTTCTTTCCCGTCTCTGCTCACCTATTTTCACCTGGACCTTGTTTTTCCTCTTGCTAACCGGCCCGGTATTGGCGCAGAACGAAGCTCCTTCACATCCGGTGAAGGGAAAAATTACAGATGACGCCGGCCAGCCCATTCCCGGCGCCAGTGTCATCGTCAAAGGCTCCCGCACTGCCGTCACGGCGGATGCAAACGGGGAGTTTTCCATCATGGTACATAAAAAAGATGTCCTCATCGTCTCCTATGTCGGTTTCCAGGACAAGGAAGTGAATGTCGGTACAACGATGACTTTCAACATCGGCATGGTAAAAGGCGACAAGTCGATGGACGATGTGGTCGTGATAGGCTATGGCTCGCAAAAACGTCGTGACGTGTCAGCCGCCGTTGCAACTATGGACACCAAGAGCCTGCAGGAGAAACCCATCACCCGCATCGACCAGGCCATGGTCGGCCAGATGCCCGGCGTGGTAGTGCGGCAGCAGACCGGGATGCCCGGCTCCGGCTTTACGCTGCTGGTGCGCGGCACGGGTTCGATCAGCGCCGGCACCGAACCCCTCTATGTCGTCGATGGTTTTCCGCTCGACGTCAACAGCCTCAACACCGCCGGTGGCTTCTCCAACGGCAACCCGCTGAACAATCTTAATCCCGATGACATCGAAAGCATCCAGGTGTTGAAGGATGCGGCCGCAGGCGCCATCTATGGGTCGCGTGCCGCCAATGGTGTCGTACTCATTACGACAAAGCGCGGGCAGGTCGGCAGGACCCGGCTTTCCATCAATGGCAACGCCGGCATCAGCCAGGTGGCCCGGAAACTGGACGTGCTGAAACCCGGGGAATGGACCCAGATGGCTACCGAGCTCGAAAACGATAAATGGGTCGCCAGCGGCGCCGGCCGCACCGCAGACCAGACTATCGCTCAACGCCAGGCCATCCTTGGTCTCGCTTCCAACGTGTATAACACCACCTATATGCCCGACCCGCGTTGGAGCATGCCTGGCCATCCCGGCATCCAATACGTCAATTGGCAGGACGCCGCCTTCCGCACGGCCCCTTTCCAGAACTATGAGGTCTCGGCCAGCGGCGGCACCGAAACGGTCCGGTATTTTGTTTCGGGTGGTTATATGAACCAGGAAGGTACATTGATCAACACCGGCTATACCAATTACAGCGTCCGCGCCAACCTCGAAGCCACAGTGGCAAAACGGCTCAAACTTGGCTTTAACATCGCGCCCACCTATTCCGTCATCAATGCACCTGCGGCGGAAGGAAAGGATAACCAGCTCATGCACCTCTACAATATGATCCCCGTCGTGGAGGACAGCGCCGGATTGAATACGGGCGCGGGCAAGAATGCCGTCTATGGCTGGGCTACCTCCAACATAAGCCCCGTGGCCTATCTCAACAATGTCATCGCTTCCAACAAGACAACCCGCAATCTCTACACGGTATACGGCGAACTGCAGATCATCAGCGGCCTCACCGCCCGCAGCACCTTCAACTACGACCAGTCCAGTCTGGACAGCAAAAGCTACATCTCCGACTTCGTTGCCGGTAATGTAACCGATCGCTTAAACTCTCCTGGTAAGGACGCTTCCGGTACCTACAGCGGATTTACCAAACAGAACTATGTAAATGAGAATACCCTCAATTTCGTCAAGACCATTCACGACGACCATACCATCAACGCCGTTGCAGGGGTATCCTATAACTATGTACACCTGGAAACCTTCAAGATTGCGACGGCCGGTGGCTTTGCCAACGATCTGGTCACTACCCTCAGCAACGCCATCCCCAGCCCCGCCGGGGTCACCGTCACCGGCACCACCACCGAGAGCAACAATACACTCTTCTCCTACTACGGCCGGTTGCAATACAGCTACCAGGGTAAGTACCTGCTATCGGGCACTGTCCGCCGGGATGGATCCAGCCGCTTCGGGAAATCCAGTGAATACGGCAACTTCCCTTCCCTGTCCGCCGGCTGGCGTGTCTCGCAAGAGAAGTTTATGCAGCCCATCGATTTCATCAACGATCTGAAACTGCGTTTCAGCTGGGGTAAATCGGGCAACAACAACATCGGGGACTACTCGGCCATCCCGACGCTCATCACCGGCGCCGTCGGCCAGACCCTGTATGGCAACTACAGCTTCGGCGGTAGTTCGAATGCCACGGCCGTCACCGGCCAGGTGCCCAACGGCCTGCCCAATCCCAATCTCCAATGGGAAACTTCCAACACCTATGATGCGGGTCTGGATGCCACTATCTGGCACAACCGCATCAACATTATATTCGATGTCTATCAGAAGAAGAATACCAACCTGCTGCTGACCATCCCCATACCTGCCGCATCCGGCACAACTTCCCAACTGCAGAACATAGGCGCCGTGCAGAACCGCGGTCTCGAACTCGGCATCGGCGCTACCATCTACCGCACCCACGACTTCCTCTGGACAGCCAACGGCAACATCGCCTTCAACCAGAACAAAGTGGTTTCCCTCGGCGATCTCGGCGATCTCATCAATATTCCCAATGCCTTTGGCCTCGGTTACCCGCCCTTCATCCTGCAGAAAGGACAACCGATGTATGAATACTATGCTATTAAATCTGTTGGCATCCTCACCCCGGATGATATCAATAACCCCAAAGTGGCCAAGCTGCCAAAACAAGTAGCAGGAGACGAAAAATTCCAGGATGCCAACGGAGACGGTGTCATCGATGCCAACGACCGTGTCCACGCCGGCCAGCCTACCCCGAAATATACCTGGGGCGTCACCAACTTCTTCCACTACAAAGCCTTCGATCTTAGTATCCAGGTGTACGGCCAGCATGGCGGCGCTATTCTTTCTTACATCGCCCGCGCCATCGACAACCCATCCAACGGCCTGGCCACCACCCTGGGCGTCTGGCGCAACCGCTTCATGGACACCCGGCAGAACTATAACGCACCCCGCGGCAGAATCTATTCTACCTATGCCATTCCTTATACGACCACGGACTGGATCTACTCCACCGACTTCCTCCGCATTCAGAACATCACGCTTGGATATAATTTGAAGAGTATCCTCAAAACCGGCCTGTTCAGCAATGCCCGCGTCTATGCCTCGATGCTCAACTGGTTTGGCTGGGATAAGTACAAGGGCGGCGTCAATCCCGAAGCCCAGAACACTAACCTCACCAATGGCACCTATCCGCTACCCGGGGACTACGGCGCCATACCGCTTAGCAAGTCAGCTATCCTCGGGGTAAATGTTTCATTCTAACTCAACGCATCAAATTCTTTCTAATGAAAACATTCAACCATATATTCAGCATAACCGGCAGCCTGGCGCTTTCCCTGCTTGCCCTCTCCTGTAGTAAACAGCTTAACCAACAACCGCCTTCGACCACCACCACCGCACAGTTCTACAGCAACACAAACGACTTCCTCCAGGCCGTCACTGGCGCCTACAACCAGCTGCGCGCCTATCCCGACGAGGTGCTCTGGATGGGGGAGATGCGTTCGGATAATATCTATGCCACTTCCGACGGCAATCGTGATTGGCAGCTCATCCGGAATTTCTCGCCCAACCTTACCACCGTCTCGTTTGTCAATAGCGCCTGGGACAACAATTTCAACGGCATCTACAATTGCAACAGCGTACTCGACAACCTGGTGACAAAGGGCACGAATGTCACGGACCCCAACCTGCGCGCCCGGTTTGCCGCCGAGTGCCATTTTCTGCGGGCCTTCTACTACTTCCAGCTGGTGCGCCTCTATGGGGAAGTACCCATCGTCCAGCACGTCATGACGGCCTCTGCCATCGAGAAGGTGAAACGCAGCTCCGTTTCGGATGTCTACAACCTCATCATCTCCGACCTCAACACGGCCATCGACAGCCTGCCCAACAGCTACACGACCGTCGACATCGGCCGGGCTACCAAATGGGCCGCCAAAGGGCTGCTCGGACTCGTCTACCTCACCCGTAGCGGCCCCACCTATGCAGGCGTCGACGGCCCTACCCAGGGTACCAACGAATGGAACCTGGCTATGGCCCAGTTTAATGATATCATCGCCAGCGGTCAGTTCACTTTTGGAGCCAGCTACCCGAATATCTTCTCTTATACAAACGAGAACAACCCCGAAGTGCTCTTCGACGTCCAGTTTATGAGCACCAATAATGGTGCGGATTTTCCCAGCCAACTGACTCCCCTTTCCTATTGGGGTGGCGTCGGCATCGCCGGAACCTACGGCAATGGCTACGGTTCGTGCACCTTCGATATCTCCAAAAACCTCCGGGCTTCGTATGCCGGCAGCATGGGCGCCGCCACCGATGTCCGGGATACCTTTAACATTGACTGGAAGTATCCGATCAATACCAGCAATCCGCCGGCGATGGATACGGCCAACCCCTTTATCAAAAAATACATCAACATCGCCAAAAGAGGTGTTGCCTATAACGACTGGCCCATCAACTTCATCGTCATGCGCTACACCGACGTGCTGATGATGAAGGCCGAATGTATCCTCAACGGCGCCACCGGCGGTGCCCAGTCGACCGTGGATAGCATCGTCAACCTGGTAAGAAAACGCGCCGGCATCGCCGCAGTCTCCCACGTCACCCTGCCCATGCTGATGGAAGAGCGCCGCCGCGAATTCCTGGGCGAGGGCATCCGGTGGAACGACCTGGTTCGCGAAGGTATGGCCGTGACGACGATTAATAATTGGATCACCGCCGATGGCCAGTCCTCGACGATCGGTCAGGTGATGCCCGCCTTTGTCATCTACCCCGTTCCGGAGGCGGAGATGCTCACTGCGCCAGGATTATATACCCAGAACCCGGGTTATCAATAAAAATCATTGGTATGAAAATATTCCCCATCCTTCTTCCCGCTGCCCTGCTGTTGATCCGAACGACGATCGTCGCACAGCCGCTTGCAGCAACCGGTCCGAAGAAAGCGATGCCCGACGAATGGATCGACCAGGACACGCATCACAAGGTGGTGCGCCTGTCCCGGAAACCGGGTAACAACCTGAGCTTCTATTTTCACAACAATCCCTTCATCGGGGATAAGATGATCTTTAGCTCCAGGGATAGCACGGGTAATCATCTGTATACGGTCGATCTCAAAACGCTGACGCTGCATCGCGTCAGCGAGAATGGCAGCAACGCCGAGATCGTCGGCCACCATAGCAAGAGCGTGTATTACCAGTCCCATGACAGCGTCTTCAACACCAGCATCGAGACGGGCAATTCCAGGCTGATCTTTGTCTTCCCCGCCGACTTCAAAGGCAGCATCACCACCCTCAATGCCGATGAGACGCTGCTGGCGGGTGGCTGGGCCAGCGATGAGCAACGCGCCATCTATCGACAATATCCGGAGAAACATGACTACTTCAATCGCATCTTTGATGCCCACCTCCCCAATATGATCTTCACCATCAACGTGAAGACCGGGGAATTGAAGAAGATACACGGGGAGAACACCTGGCTGGGACACATCCAGTTTTCTCCTACCGACCCCGATCTGCTGATGTTCTGCCACGAAGGCCCCTGGCAAAAGGTAGATCGCATCTGGACGATCAGGATGGGGTCGGGTGAGGTGAGGCTGATGCACAAACGAACGGTTGAGAATGAGATCGCCGGGCATGAATTCTTCAGCCCCGACGGCAAGACCATCTATTTCGACTGGCAGATACCAAAGGGGGAGACCTTCTTCCTGGGGGCGGCGGATGTCGCAACCGGCGCGGAAAAGAAATACGCGCTCACCCGGGACGAATGGTCGATCCATTTTAATGTTTCCTCCGACGAGTCCCTGTTCTGTGGTGATGGTGGTGATGAAGGCCAGGTCGCCAAGGCAAAGGACGGTCGCTGGATCTATCTCTTCCGGCCCGAAGGATATCGCTTCGTGGCCGAGAAACTGGTAAATATGAAAGATCAATATTATAAACTGGAACCCAATGTCCACTTTTCACCCGATAATAAGTGGGTCATCTTTCGCGCTAACTTTGAAGGGAAGGAAGAGGTCTATGCAGTAGAATGTAAAAGATCATCATAAACTATCTGAACCCATGCGTTATCCTGTGGCCCGTTGTTACCGGCTCTTCATCCTCCTGCTCGTACCTTTTTTCACCCGTGCCCAACTCGAATGGCCCGCCATCACCGCGCAGACAAAACCCTGGACACGCTGGTGGTGGATGGGTAATGCCGTCGATAGCGAGAACCTCACCGCCAATATGACGCAATACCAGGCTGCGGGCCTGGGCGGGCTCGAACTAACCCCCATCTATGGGGTAAAAGGATACGAGTCCCGCTTTGTCGATTACCTTTCGCCCCAATGGATGAACCTGTTTTCCTACACCCTCGGGGAGGCTAAACGCCTTGGCCTGGGACTGGATATGTCCACCGGTACGGGATGGCCGTTTGGGGGTGGACCGCTGATAGATTCCACCTATGCCTGTCGCGAGCTGTTCACAAAGACCTGGACCGTTGCCGGCGGAGCCAACCTCGCTGATACGATGATCAGATTCATCCAGGAACCCTATGTCCACACCGATGGCCGGCCGACGACCGTCGCGCAGTTGAAAGAACCCGTTTTTTCCAACGCAGCGCTCCAGGCCCTGGCCCTCTTCCAGGTGCGCTTCCCCGACACCGCACCCTTGCAGACCCTGATGGGGTATTCCTCCACCGGCGAGGTGCTCGATCTTACTTCGAAGGTAGACGCCACCGGCCATCTCGACTGGACGGCGCCTCCTGGCAGCAACTGGACCCTCTATGGCCTCTTCCTGGGCTGGCACGGCAAAATGGTGGAACGTGCGTCGCCGGGAGCAGAAGGCAATGTCATCGACCATTTTTCGGCGAAGGCCCTGCGCAAATACCTGAGCCGCTTCGATACGGCCTTTGCCGGTCATGAGCTGCAGCCATTGCGCAGCTTCTTCAACGACAGCTATGAAGTGGATGACTCCCGTGGCCAAAGCAACTGGACGGCGGCCTTCTTCGAAGCCTTCCGCAGTCATCGTGGGTACGATCTTCGCCAGCACCTTCCGGCCCTGTTCGGCAAGGACAGCCCCGATGTTAACGCCCGGGTGCTGTGCGACTACCGGGAGACCATCTCCGATCTGTTGCTCGAACAATTCACCCGGCCCTGGCACGATTGGGCGCATACAAAAGGCGCCATCATCCGCAACCAGGCTCATGGCTCTCCGGCCAATATCCTCGACCTCTATGCCGCCAGCGATATCCCCGAGACGGAAGGCCAGGAAATTCTGCGGTATAAATTCGCCACCTCTGCCGCCCATGTCACCGGCAAACCCCTGGCTTCTGCGGAGACCGTCACATGGCTGAACGAACATTTCCTGAGTTCGTATAGCGACGTAAAAAGGGCCCTGGATGGTTTTTTCCTCGGCGGCGTCAATCATGTCTTCTATCACGGAACTGCCTATACGCCTATAAACGACCCCTGGCCGGGCTGGCTCTTCTATGCTTCCGTTCATTTCACTCCCAATGACCCGGAGTGGCGCGATTTCTCCGCGCTGAACCAATATGTCGCCCGCTGCCAGTCCTTCCTCCAACAGGGGGCGCCGGATAATGATATCCTGCTCTACTACCCGATTTACGACAGCTGGTCAGAGCCCGGTCCCGGCAATGCACCACTGAAACACTACGACCGCATGGACCCGGAATTTACCAACACCGGTTTTAAGGAATGCGCGGAATATCTGCAAGCACATGGGTACGCGTTTGATTATGTTTCCGATAAGCAGCTGCAACAACCGCTGCCGGCCCGGTACAAGACTATCCTTCTTCCGGATTGCCGCTATCTCTCGCCTGGCGCTCTGGAAAAACTGATCGCCCTCGAAAAAAAGGGCGTCACCGTTCTGGTTTACAAGGCCCTGCCTTCCGGCCCTCCCGGACTCGGTGACCTCGCGCAACGTACCACTGCCTTCGGGCAACTGCTCGCCGGGCAGAACTTCGTTGTAAGCGCCCACCTCTCCACGCTGTTGGCGCACGCTCGTGTCAGCCGGGAAGCCCTTGTCGAAGACAGCCTCGCCTTCATTCGCCGCAGCTATGGTGACGGTCGTGTCTATTTCATCGTCAACCACGCCACAAAGACCTTCACCGGCTATGCGCCGCTTGCAGCGCCCTTCACCACTGCCGCCATCTTCGACCCCATGACGGGCGAAAAAGGGCTGGCTCGTCAAAAAGACAATGCCGTCTACCTCCAATTGGCGCCCGGGAAGTCCTGCATCATCGAAACCAATGTAGCGACGCACGATGCGCTCTTTGCTTATTATACCCCTGCGGGCGACCCGATTGCCATCGAAGGCGACTGGCGGCTCGAATTCCTCAGCGGCGGCCCCACGCTTCCTCCGGCCGCAACGCTAAAACAGCTGGGTCCCTGGAGTGATAAAACGTTCGAGGGCACCGCGAAATATACTCTCACTTTCGCCCGTCCTTCCGGCTCCGCCAGGGCCTGGCTACTCGATCTCGGCAAAGTGGCCCGCACCGCGGAGATCAACCTCAACGGTAAAAAGATCGCCACCCTCATCGGTCCCGACTACCGCCTGACGCTGCCGGCATCGGCTCTCCAACTCCGTAATTTCCTGGAGATAACAGTCTCCGGCGGCATGGTCAATCGCATCATCGACATGGATCGAAAGCAAATTCCCTGGAAGAAGTTCTATAACTATAATTTCCCACCCCACCTACGCAGCAACCGGGGCCCCGATGGCTTATTCGACGCTTCGAAATGGACCCCGGAGGACGAGGGTTTGATGGGCCCTGTTACGCTCACCCCGCTGACCAACGCGGCCGACCCTGACTGGACTACGCATGTCGGCGCACGTGCCCTTCCTCCATCAACAACGATCTTCCCCGTCACCGGCGCAGACAACACCGGCGTCACGCTTTCCACAAAAGCTATCCAGTCCGCCATCGACGCCTGCTCAGCCAAAGGCGGCGGCATCGTCACCCTGGCCCCGGGTAAATATCTCACCGGCTCGCTCTTTCTAAAGGACGGCGTCACGCTCCGTCTCGACAAGGACGTTCAATTGCTCGGCAGCCAGCATTTTGAAGACTACCCGGAGATCGACACCCGCATCGCCGGCATCGAAATGCGCTGGCCCGCCGCCCTTATCAACATCATCGGGGCAAAAAAAGCCGCCATCACCGGCGAAGGGACAGTGAATGCGCGCGGTAAGTTCTGTTGGGATAAATATTGGAACATGCGCAAAACCTACGATCCCAAAGGTCTGCGGTGGATCGTCGACTATGACGCCAAACGCGTCCGTACGCTGCTCGTACAGAATGCCGAAGACATTACGGTACAAGGCGTCAAATTCATCGACGCCGGCTTCTGGACGGTACAGGTGTTGTATTCGAAATATGTTACGGTCAACGGCATCACGGTCCGCAACAACGAAGACGGGCATGGACCCAGCACCGATGGTGTCGACATCGATTCCTCTTCATGGGTGTTGGTTGAGAATTGCGATATCGACTGCAATGACGACGACTTTTGCCTCAAGGCGGGCCGCGACTGGGATGGTCTCCGCGTCAACCGGCCCACCGAATATGTCGTCATCCGCAACTGCACCGCCCGTAAGGGCGGTGGACTGCTCACCATCGGCAGCGAGACCTCCGGCGGCATCCGCCATGTGCTGGCCACCGATCTCACCGCAAAAGGCACTGGCAACGGCTTTCATATCAAATCGGCGACGACCCGGGGCGGAACCGTTGAGGACATCCATGTCCGAAACATTCACATGGATAGTGTCGGCAACGCCATCCTCTTCACCATGAACTGGAACCCGGCCTATAGTTATTCCATGCTTCCCGCCGGCTATAACTCCGACTCCATCCCCGCCCATTGGAAGACGATGCTCCACAAGATAGAACCCCCGGAAAAAGGCATTCCGCATTTTAAAGACATCTATGTCTCGAATATCACCGTGGGTAGTGCCAAAAAAGCCATCTCGGCCACCGGGCTGGAACAATCGCTGATCACTGGCTTTCATATCGAAAATACCACTATCAATGCCGCCACGGCCGGGGAGGTTAACTGGGCCAAAGACTGGCATCTGGATAAAATGACTATCAATACAAAGGATGGTTCGCAACTACAGATCAAAAATTCCCAACCATGATAAGAGTATCCTTCCTTATTCTTTTTTTCACAGCTCTTTTACAGGATAGCAGACCCACGGTCTACATCATCGGTGACTCCACCGTCATGAACGGGAAAGGCAGGGGCGACGGCAGCCTCTGGGGCTGGGGCAGCTTCCTCGGCCAGTCTTTTGATACTACGAAGATCGCTGTCCGGAATTACGCGCTGGGAGGCCGCAGCAGCCGTACCTTTATCACCGAAGGGCACTGGGACAAGGTGCTGGATCAGTTGAAACCCGGTGATTATGTCATCATGCAATTCGGACATAACGACGGCGGACCGCTGGACGATACAGCCCGCGCCCGCGGAACGATAAAAGGTATTGGCGAGGATTCGGCAAATATCTATAACCCCATCTTGAAAAAGAACGAGACCGTCCATACCTACGGCTGGTATATGCGGAAATATGTTACCGATACAAAATCGAAAGGTGCTACAGCCATCATCTGTTCGCCCATCCCCCGGAATATCTTCAAGGACGGCAAGGTGATCCGCAATTCGGGCGATTATGGCAAGTGGGCGCAGGAAACGGCGACGACTACCGGGGCGTATTTCATCGATCTCAACGCCATCATCGCCGATCAATATGATCAGCTGGGACCCGACAAGGTAAAGGATTTCTTCCCCGGTGATCATACCCACACCAACGAAGCCGGCGCCAAACTCAACGCCACGTCTGTCGTCACCGGTCTGCGCCAGCTGCATGGCCTTCTGCTGACTCAATATCTTCGGCCCTGATGCGCGCATTCCCGACCATATTGCTGCTTGTCGGCTTCCTCTCTACGCACGCGGCCGATACCCTAAGCCTCGCCGGTGTCTGGCGTTTCCGCATGGATCCGCATGATGAGGGGGAAGCTCAACATTGGTTTGCAAAAAAACTCCCCGACTCCATTTATCTCCCCGGCTCGATGATGCAGAACGGCAAGGGCGATCCCGTCACTATCGACACCAAATGGACTGCCAGCATCTACGACAGCAGTTGGTTCTTCGATCCGCGGATGGCCAAATACCGGCAGCCCGGCAACCTCAAATTCCCCTTTTGGCTCACCCCGCCAAAACATTACCTTGGCGCCGCCTGGTACCAGCGAACCATCGATATTCCGGCCGGCTGGCAGGGCCGTCACATCGTTTTGTACCTCGAACGTCCACACAGCGAGACCACCGTCTGGCTCGACGACAAACCCATGGGACATTACTACGGGTTTTGTACGGCGCAGGAGTTCGACCTCACCGGCCTTGCCCCCGGTCGTCACCTTCTTACCCTCCGCATCGACAATCGCATTAAGGATATCAATGTCGGTCCCGACTCCCATAGCCTCACCGACCAGACGCAGGGCAACTGGAATGGCGTCGCCGGCAGACTCCTGCTGACAGCCCGCCCCGCCACCTACATCGATGATGTCCAGGTATACCCCGACATTTCCCGCAAGATTGCCCGTGTCCACATCACCGTGCATGGGGGCCATGGCTCCATTACCCTCTCTGCCGCCAGCTTCAATACCAGCGAGCACCAACACATTCCCCCTCATACCTACCCCATCACCGGCGATTCGCTGGATATCGACCTTCCCATGGGTGACCACCCCCTTCTCTGGGATGAGTTCGATCCCGCGCTTTACAGGCTTAGGGTCAAACTCGACAACGGCGACATACGCAATATCGAGTTCGGGATGCGCGAATTCAAAGTCGAGGGCACTCACTTCACTGTCAACGGCCGCACGGTCCATCTGCGCGGGATGGTCGAGAACTGCGAATTCCCGCTCACCGGCTATGCACCGATGGACGAACGTTCGTGGGAAAGGGTCTTTCGTATCGCGCGATCTTACGGTCTCAATCATATGCGCTTTCACTCCTATTGCCCACCGGAGGCGGCGTTTCAGGCGGCAGATCGCGTTGGCTTCTACCTCCAGCCCGAAGGGCCGTCCTGGGCCAACCATGGGTCTTCCCTTGGCGATGACAAACCCATCGACCAATTTATCTTCGATGAGACCAACCGGATGGCGACGGCCTATGGCAACTATGCGTCATTTTGTATGCTGGCCTATGGCAACGAACCACGCGGCGGCCACCAGGCCGACTATCTGACAAAGTTTGTCCGGTACTGGCAGAATAAAGATCGCCGTCGCGTATATACCGGCGCGGACGTCGGCAGCAACTGGCCCCTGATCCCCGCCAACGATTATATGGTGAAATCGGGTCCCCGCGGGCTCAACTGGAACAGTCTCCCCGAATCCATGACGGACTATCATGCCGTCGTTGAAAAATTTGCCGTTCCCTATGTCACGCACGAAATGGGCCAGTGGTGCGCCTATCCGGATTTTTCGGAGATCCCCAGATATACCGGTGTCTATAAGGCCAAAAATTTTGAGATATTCCGCGACGATCTCGGGCAACAGGGCATGGGTGACGAAGCCCGCCGTTTTCTCATGGCTTCCGGAAAGCTACAAGCGCTTTGTTACAAGGCGGAGATCGAAAGATCTTTGCGTACGAAAGGCTCTGCCGGCTTCCAATTGCTTTGTCTCACCGACTATTCCGGCCAGGGCACGGCGCTGGTGGGCGTCCTCGATGCCCTCTGGCAGGAGAAAGGCTATATCAACGCAAAAGCCTGGTCGCGGTTCTGTAATTCGACCGTACCGCTCGCCCGGCTTCCGAAATTTGTCTGGTACAACACCGATACGCTTACCGCGGCGATCGAACTCTATCACTACGGCAAGGCGCCACTGCACGACGCGGTTATTGACTGGGATCTCCGCGACGACAGCAACGCCATTCTGGCAAGAGGTGCTTTCACAGGGAGGGATATCCCAACCGGCGATGTCACCACCATCGGCGGAATAACCATCCCGCTAAATGCGATCAGCCGTGCTACGCATCTTCATCTCGAAGTCGCCGTCCGCAACACACCCTATGCCAACGAGTGGGACTGCTGGGTCTACCCGGCGAAGCTGCCGGCTTTATCATCCGACCACGTTTACTATTGCACCGAGCTCAACGAAAAAGCGCACATGCTGCTCGATTTCGGCGGTACGGTTTTTTTTAATGCTGCGGGCAAGATCAGGAAAGGTAAAGAGATCGTCATGAACTTCACTCCCGTCTTCTGGAATACTTCCTGGTTCAAGATGCGGCCACCACATACCCTCGGCATTCTCCTCGATGCTGCCAACCCGGCGTTTCAGCATTTTCCCACCAGCTACCACAGCGATTATCAATGGTGGGATATCCTTTATAAGGCGCAGGTGATGCATCTCGAGGATTTTCCAAAAAGCTTCCGCCCGCTGGTGCAACCCATCGATACCTGGTTTTTGAATCGCCGGCTCGGGCTTATCTTCGAGGCAAGGGTAGGGAAGGGGCGGCTCATCGTCAGCAGTGCCGATCTCGGTCCCAATATCTCCGCCGATCGCCCGGCCTCTCGTCAACTCTATTACAGTCTTATCAAATACATGGAGTCGCCCCGATTCCATCCTGCTGCCGAAATAGACTATGTCACCATCAAATCGCTGATCAATGATTCAAGCCGCTTTGTCTGGTCGGCTCACTCCCGGGCTAACCCCGACGAGCTAAAACCAAAACCTGATAGCCCCATTGACCGCCATGCCCTCATCGATCGTCATAACCCCGTGAACACAAATGCCGACCCGCTTTCAGCGCTCTCGGTTGGCAATGGCCGCTTCGCTTTCACCGTCGACGTCACGGGGCTGCAATCCTTCCCCGAAGCCTATGACAAAGGCATCTCCCTCGGCACCGAATCCGAATGGGGTTGGCACAGCTTTCCCGACACGGCCGGCTACCGGTTCGCCGAAACCCTCAAACCCTATCACATCCATGGCCGTGACATCACCTATAGTGTCCAGTTGAAGAATAAAGCAGTCGATTACTTCCGCGAGAACCCTCACCGGCTTCAACTCGGCAACATCGGCTTCGAGCTAAAAAAACAGGACGGCAGCCCCGCCACCCTCGAGGATATAAAAGACATCCACCAGGAGCTCATCCTTTGGTCGGGCGAGATCAGAAGTCATTTCACCCTCGAAGGCACACCCGTCGATGTCTCTACTATCGCCGACCCCGACAACGACGCCATCGCCATAAACATCCATTCGGGCCTCATACATCAAAACCGGCTCCGGATTCGCCTCCGCTTGCCCTATCCCACCAACGCCTTCACCGATTACGGCGACAACTGGACCCACCCCGAAGCCCACAAAACAACCATCGAAAACCTCACCCCCACTGGCGCCCGCATCCGCCACGACCTCGATACGACTACATACTACATCCAAGCCACCTATACTAACGCAACGCTCACCAAACACCAACCTCATTACTACCTCATTACCCCCATGGCGGCGGTGGACACCTTTTGTATCACCGCACTCTTCATATCCGCTCTCCCATCCCCGTCCAACGGAGAAACCTATGCGCGCATAAGGGCTGCAGCCGCGGAAGCCTGGCGTGTCTACTGGCAAACCGGCGCCGCCGTCGACTGCTCCGGCAGCATAGACCCCCGTGCCGCCGAACTCGAGCGCCGTATCGTCCTCTCCCAATACCTCACGCGCATCCAGGACGCGGGGGACTACCCACCACAGGAAACCGGCCTCACCTATAACAGCTGGTACGGCAAACCCCATCTTGAAATGCACTGGTGGCACGACGCCCACTTCGCCCTCTGGAACCATCCCGAACTGCTTCAGCGTTCGCTCGACTGGTATGCAACGGCTGCCGCCGGCGCAAGAGCCATCGCCCGGCGCCAGGGATACGCGGGTCTTCGCTGGCAGAAGATGACCGACCCCCGAGGCGGCGAAAGCCCCTCCTCCGTCGGCGCCTTCCTCATCTGGCAACAACCGCATTTTATCTACCTCGCCGAATTAACATACCGTGCCGCAACCGACAAAGCATCTATCCTGAAAAAGTACGGCGCCCTCATTGACTCCACCGCCGATTTTATGGCCTCCTATGCGGCATACGACAGCATCATACAACGCTACGTCCTTGGCCCGGCCCTCATCCCCGCGCAGGAGCGGTTCAAGGCCGACAGCACGGTAAATCCCTGCTTCGAACTGGCCTACTGGCGTTGGGCATTGGCAGTCGCACAACAATGGCGCGCCCGCCTCGGTCAACCCGCAAACTCCGACTGGCAGCGGGTAGAAGACCAATTGGCTCCCCTGCCTCAACACGACGGCCTCTATTATCCTACCGAAGGCGCCACCGACGCCTATACCAACCCGCGTTATCGCGGCGACCATCCCGTCGTCCTGGCCACCTACGGATTTCTGCCAAAAACAACCGGGCTCGATACTTCAACGATGCATGCTACCTTTGACTGGGTGATGACTAATTGGGACTGGGAGTCCACCTGGGGCTGGGACTATCCGCTCATCGCGATGACGGCGACCAGGCTAGGGCTGCCCGAAAAAGCCATAGACGCCCTCCTGATGCCGGTGAAAAAGAACACGTATCTGCCGGACGGTCATAACTACCAGGACGAGCGGCTCCGGCTCTACCTGCCGGGCAACGGCGGCCTGCTGGCGGCTGTCGCGCTGATGTGTGCTGGCTTCGATGGGTGCACAATAGGAAACCCCGGTATCCCGAAGGACGGAAAATGGAAAGTAAAATGGGAGGGACTACAACCGCTCCCCTAAAATAAAACCGCTATTATGTCGCTAAGATCGGTTCTCGCCATCGTCCTCGTCGTCACGGCCGCCGCGCAAAGAAGCACCGCGCAACCGGGTCCGCAACAGCAGGACATCCTCCGCGCAATGCGCCTGGCCAACGGCTATTTCATGACCAAATGGCCCGACCCGGGCAAGGAGATCGTTACCAACGTCGCCCGCCCCAGTCATATCTGGACCCGCGCCGTCTACTACGAAGGACTGATGGCCTTGTATTCCATCGACGCAAAAAAAGAATACCTCGACTACGCCATCGACTGGGGTAATAAGCACGATTGGACCCCACGCAACGGCATCACTGACCGCAACGCCGATGATCAATGCGCCGGCCAGACCTGGATCGATCTGTACACCATCGACACCCTGTCGCAGCGCATCACGCCGGTAAAAGCCTGCATCGGCAACATGGTCCACAGCGACAAAGCCGACGACTGGCACTGGATCGACGCCATCCAGATGGCCATGCCCGTGTTCACCCGCCTCGGTGTCGAATACCACGACACCTCTTACTTCCGGAAGATGTACGATCTCTATCATTATACCAAGACTATCCATGGCGCCCACGGACTCTACAGCTCCGAAGAGCACCTCTGGTGGCGGGATAAAGACTTCGTTCCACCCTACAAGGAACCCAACGGACAAAACTGCTATTGGAGCCGGGGCAATGGTTGGGTGCTCGCTGCCCTGGTCCGCGTTCTTTCCCTCCTGCCGCTGAACGACCCGCATCGCGCCGAATACCAGCAGGACTATCTCGACATGGTAAAAGCCCTCGTACCGCTGCAGCGCGCCGATGGCTACTGGAACTGCAGCCTGCACGATTCCACCCATTTTGGCGGTAAGGAGCTCACGGGCACCGCACTCTTCACCTATGGCATCTCCTGGGGTATCCGCCAGGGTTATCTTGATAAGAAGGCTTATTATCCAATCGTGGCTAAAGCCTGGACGGCTATGGCCACCGAATCCCTGCACGAAAACGGTATGCTGGGCTGGGTACAGGGGACGGGTAAGGAGCCAAAGGATGGCCAGCCGGTGACCTATGACAAGATACCCGACTTCGAAGACTATGGTCTCGGCTGCTTCCTGCTTGCCGGCAGCGAGGTCTACCAGATCGCCACGCCACCCGCCGCTAACCTCGATGAATCGAAGGTTCCTTCTTACGAAGAGCCCAAACTCGATCTCACCAACAAGAAGGACTGGAAAACAACCCAACGCCCCGCCATCCTGCAACTTTTTGCAAAAAATGTGTACGGCCGTGTCCCCGAACAAAAGATCCCCGTCACCTACGAAACGACAGCGACAGATCGTAATGCCCTTGGCGGCATCGCGATAAAAAAGGAGGTCACACTTCATTTCCTGCCCGGCGACACCGCTGCCAGCCTCCATATGATGCTCTATCTTCCCAAAAACGCCAAGGCCAGGGCCAGTGTTCCCGTCTTCGTGGGCTATAGCTTCACGCCCAATGCCGTGACGGATACTTCGGCTCAATGGCCGTTGAAAGAGATCGTCAAGCGTGGTTATGGTGTCGCTGTCGCCTGGTATTGGGATATCGAACCCGACCGCGCCAATGGCTGGCAAACGGGCATCCGTACGCGCCTGGCGGACAAACTGAAGATCCAGCCCCGGGAATGGAGCGCCTTGTCCGCCTGGGCCTGGGGGCTGAGCCGCATGGCCGACTACCTGAAAACGGAAGAAAAAGTCAACCCACTACAGCTCATCGTCATCGGCCACTCCCGCCTCGGCAAGGCCGCCCTCTGGGCCGGGGCAAACGATCAGCGCTTCACCATGGTCGTTTCCAACGAATCAGGGGAAGGTGGCGCGGCCTTGGGCAAACGCGACTATGGCGAGACCATCGCCATCATCAACGACAAATTCCCCTGGTGGTTTTCCCCCAACTACAAACAATACGGCAGCAACCCCGCCGCTATGCCCACAGATCAATACATGCTCTTGTCGCTGATCGCTCCGCGGCCCTTGTACGTCGCCAGCGCCATCGGCGACCAATGGTCGGACCCGAAAGGCGAGTTCCTCAGCGCCGGGCTTGCCGACCCCGTCTATCATCTCTTCAATAAGAAAGGTCTCGAGACTGCCAGCATGCCAGCCCTCGAACACCCTGTCGGCGAGACCATCCGTTATCACATTCGCACCGGCAAGCACGACCTGACCCGCTATGACTGGCAGCAATACATGGATTTTGCTGACAGACAATTCAAAGCCAAAAAATGAGACCCGCAGCCTTATTTCTGTTCTTGCTGTTTGCCCTGCCATCCAGCCATGCCCAGCAGCGGATAAAATATAACTTCAATCCCGGCTGGCTGCTCTTCGCCGGCGACCCAAAAGATGCGAGCGCCCCCGGCTTCGATGACGCAAACTGGCAGCCGATATCATTGCCCCATGCCTTTAATGAAGACGATGCCTTTAAAAAGGCGATCCAGCATCTTACCACAGGTATTGCCTGGTACCGCAAACATTTTCGCATTCCAGCCAGTGCCAAAGGCAAAAAGGTTTTTCTCGAATGCGAAGGCATCCGCCAGGCCGGGGAATTCTATCTCAACGGCCACTGGCTCGGCCGTAGCGAGAACGGCGTCATGGCGTTTGGATTCGACCTCACACCCTGGCTGAAGGTGGACTCCGACAACGTCATCGCCGCCCGCATCGACAACCACTGGGATTATAAGGAACAGGCCACCGGAAGCACATTCGAATGGAACGACCATAACTTTTACGCCAACTACGGCGGTATCAACAAGAACGTCTGGCTGCATGTCATGGACCCCCTCCACCAGACCCTGCCCCTGTATTCCTCACTCCATGCGACAGGCATCTACATCTACGCAAAAGACATCGACATCTCCGCAAAGGCCGCCACCATCACGGCGGAGTCCGAAATAACAAACGAAGGCGAACAACCCCGCACCTTCCGGTATGAAGTCTCCATCCGGGACTGCAACGGCCGGCTCGTCAAAACCATGCACGGCGAGCCCCAAATGCTCGCCCCCGGCCAGACTACGACCGCCCACGCCGCAGCCCGTATGGGTAATCTCCATTTCTGGAGCTGGGGTTACGGTTATCTCTACCACGTCTCCACCCTGCTAAAAGATGGCGCCGCGACCATCGATTCCGTCACCACCGTCACCGGCTTCCGCAAGACGGCTTTCACGGGTGGCATGCTCACGCTGAACGACCGTCCTATCCAGATAAAGGGTTATGCGCAGCGCACCACCAATGAATGGCCGGCTCTCGGCCAGTCCGTTGCGCCCTGGCTCAGCGATCTAAGCAACCACCTCATCGTCGAAAGCAACGGCAATCTCGTCCGCTGGATGCACGTCACTCCCTGGCATCAGGACGTACTCTCCTGCGATCGGGTAGGGTTGATGGAAGCCATGCCGGCAGGCGATGCCGAGAAAGATGTCGAGGGTCGGCGATGGCAGCAGCGGGTCGAGCTGATGCGTGACGCCATCATCTACAACCGCAACAACCCCAGCATCATCTTCTATGAATGCGGCAATAAAGGCATCAGCGAGGCGCATATGCAGGAAATGAAGAGCATCCGCGACCAGTATGATCCGTATGGCGGCCGCGCCATCGGCGCCCGTGAAATGCTCGACTCAAAAACAGCGGAATATGGCGGCGAAATGCTCTATATCGACAAGAGCGCGGACAAACCGCTGTGGGAGATGGAATACTCCCGGGACGAAGGCTTACGGAAATATTGGGATGAGTATTCACCACCCTATCATAAGGACGGTGACGGACCGCCCTACAGGGGAGAAGATGCCAGCATCTACAACCGCAACCAGGACTCTCATGCTCTCGAAGACATTGCCCGCTGGTACGACTACTGGCTCCAGCGTCCTGGCACTGGTCACCGCATCAGCGCCGGCGGGGTCAATATCATCTTCTCGGAATCGAATACCCATTATCGTGGGGCGGAGAACTACCGGCGAAGCGGGGAAGTAGACGCCCTGCGCATCCCCAAAGATGGCTTTTATGCTCACCAGGTCATGTGGGATGGTTGGGTCGACATAGAAAGACCGCGTATCCATATCATCGGCCACTGGAACTATGCTCCCGTCGTGAAAAAGGACATCTACGTCGTCTCTTCCGCTGAGAAGGTGCAACTGTTCATTAACGGGAGATCGCTTGGCTGGGGGAAACAAAGCAACCGCTTCCTCTTCACCTTCCCTGACGTCGAATGGCAGCCGGGGACCATCAGCGCCACCGGCTACGACGCACGGGGTAAGCCCCTCTGCTCCGCCAGCCATGAGACGGCCGGCAAACCCGCCGCCATCCGGCTCACGCTCCACACCGCACCCAATGGCTTCAAAGCCGACGGCGCCGATCTGGTGCTTGTTCAGGTAGAGGTGACGGATGCCCAAGGGCGCCGCTGCCCCACCGATTTGTCGACCATCCATTTCGAACTCACCGGACCCGCCGAATGGCGCGGCGGCATGGCACAGGGGCCGGATAATTATATTCTTTCCAGAGACCTGCCCGTCGAATGTGGCGTCAACCGCGTCCTCCTCCGCAGCACCACAAAACCCGGCGCCGTCGTCCTCAAGGCCACTGCCGAAGGCCTCGCTCCCGCTACGCTCACCTTCCAGGCCCATCCCTTTAAGGTAGTCGATGGCCTGGCGCTCCAAATGCCTGACGACGGTCTCCCCTCAAGGCTCGATCGTGGGCCAACTCCCGCCACCCCCTCCTTCAAAGCCACCCGCACCCCGCTTGTCATTGCTTCGGTAACAGCCGGGGCCAACACCGATCTTGCCGCCCGTAGCTGTGACGACAACGAAACCACCGACTGGCATAACGACGGCGCCTTGTCCACCGCCTGGATCGAATACCGCCTCCATCACCCCACCCCCATCGGCGAGATCGTCCTTAAATTGAATAATTTCCGCACCCGAAGCTATCCTTTGTCCATCCTTATAGACGGCCAACAGGTCTGGCATGACTCCACTCCTCGAAGCCTGGGTTATACTCTCATCCGCTTTACTCCGCACACCGGCAGCACCATCCGGATCCAACTGACGGCCGCATCGGGCACGCAAAACACCAGTACAACGGAAGTCAACGGCAAAACCCTCGATGACGGGCCGGGTTCCGCCGGGGCCAATGCTCCTGGTCGTTTAAGCATCGTTGAAGCTGAATTCTACGGGAACGATATTCATTAAAATAAGCTAAATTGGCGTTTATTGTGTTAGAATAACTTAATACTCGGATAACATCGAAGACCCATTCTCCGGCGAAATTTGTTTTCTTTGACTTTTGAGCAAAACGATTCTTAACCATACGAACAAATGACAAAAAACAAATATCTTTTCCCGTTCATCCTGGTCTGTACACTCTTTTTTTTATGGGCCTTCCTCCACAACATCAACGGAATCCTGATCCCTCATCTGAAGAAAGTCTGTCAGCTTAGTGATACCCAGTCCTCGCTCATCGATTTTGCCGTGTATTTCGGCTATTTCGTCATCGCCATCCCCGCCGGTCTGTTCTCCCACCGATTCGGCTATAAGAAGGGCATCCTCATGGGTCTCTTCCTTTTTGCTGCCGGCGCCCTGCTCTTTCTGCCCGCGGCAGATAGCCGCAATTTTATCCTGTTCCTGGTAGCGCTCTTCGTGGCGGCCAGTGGGGCAACCTTCCTGGAAACAGTGGCGAACCCGTATGCAGCACATATGGGGGCGCCGGAAACTTCCGAACAGCGGCTTAATTTCGCCCAATCGTTTAACGGGCTGGGCGCGGTGGTCGCGCCGTACATTGGCTCCACCTTCATTCTGTCCGGCGTCGAGCATAGCAAAGCCGAGCTGGATGCCATGAAGGCAAATAGCCAATTGGCGGCTTATCTGCAGCACGAGGCAAGTTCTATAAAGCCGCCCTATCTGATAATGGCCGTAGTGCTGGTCCTCGTCGCCATAGCCTTTATCTTCACGAAGTTGCCCGATGTGAGGGAAGAAGACGGCGGCGGGCACGGCACCGGGTTCTCGCCAAAGGTGCTCCGGATACCGCATGTTCGTTGGGCAGTCATCGCAGAATTTTTCTATGTAGGGGCCCAGGTAGGTGTGACGAGCTTCTTTGTTCGTTTTTCAAAATTCACGGCGGGCATCCCCGAAAAAACTGCCGGAAATATGCTTGGCGCAGCCATGATCGGTTTTATGGCCGGCAGGTTCCTGGGTACTTTCTTTATGCGCTATATCAAACCAGCCAGGTTGCTGAGCATATATGCGACCATTAATATCGGGCTCCTGCTGGTCGCCTTGATGGCGCATGGGCGCGTCGCCGTCTATGCAATGATGGCGATCCCCTTCTTCCTGTCGATCATGTTCCCTACGATATTTGCACTCGGCATCAAAGACCTGGGCGAGGAAACGAAGATGGCTTCCTCGTTCCTTGTGATGTCGATCATCGGCGGAGCCTTTACGCCGGTGATGATGGGATTGATCTCCGACGCGACGGGTAGCATCCAGGTTGCCTATATCATGCCGGTGGTCTGTATGGCTTTCATCTTGTATTTCGGACTCCGCGGCCATAGAATCAAGGAGGTTCCTCAAACCCAAAAAACCCCTGCGCTCGCATGAGATATTGTCTTGCCCTCGACCTGCAACCCGACCCGGCCCTCATCGCCGAATACGAAGAGTGGCACCAGAACGTCTGGCCCGAGATAAAGGAAAGTATTTTGGCAAGCGGCATCACACAGATGGAGATCTACCGGCTCGAAAACCGCCTCTTCATGATCATGGAGACCGCGCCCGGATTTAGTTTTGAGAAGAAGGCTGCCATGGATGCCGCCAACCCCATCAATGCGCGTTGGGAAGAGTTGATGTGGAAGTATCAAATGGCCATACCCGGCGGCAGCCCCGGCGAAAAATGGCGGCTGATGGATAAGATTTTTTCACTTAGTACCGAATAAATAAATGTTCAATCTCGAAGGAAAACATGCCGTCATCACAGGCGCCGGCAGCGGCATCGGAAAAGCAGTAGCGGTCTTGCTGGCAAAACAGGGGGCCACGGTCTATGTAGCGGATATCAATGAAGAACAGGCAAACAACACCGCAGGAGAGATCGGTGGCAACGCCGTCGCAAAAATTGCCGATGTCTCCAACCAGGAACAGACAAAAGCGATGTTCGCGAGTCTGCCACGCCTCGACATCCTGGTCAATAGCGCCGGGGTCTCGCATATCGGGACGGCCGAATCCACACAGGAAGCCGATATGGACCGGCTCTATACCGTGAATATAAAAGGGGTCTATAATTGTTTGCATGCCGGCATCCCCGTCCTCAGAAAGAGCGGCGGAGGCGCCATCATCAACATGTGCTCCATTGCCGCCACCGTGGGCATCCCCGACCGGTTTGCCTATTCCATGACAAAGGGCGCGGTCTATTCCATGACCCTTTCGGTGGCAAAGGATTATTTGAAAGACGGCATCCGGTGCAACTGCATCTCCCCGGCACGCGTCCATACCCCTTTCGTGGATGGCTTCCTGAAAAAGAACTACCCGGGGAAAGAACAGGAGATGTTCGAAAAATTGTCCAGGACTCAGCCTATCGGCCGAATGGCAAAGCCGGATGAGATTGCCGGGCTCGTCCTCTACCTCAGCAGCGACGAGGCCTCGTTTATCACTGGTACAGACTACCCGATAGATGGAGGATTTATAAAATTAAACAACTGATATGCGACTCATCCGACACGGCGAGATCAACAAAGAGAAGACAGGCATTGTCCTCGACAGTAAATTTTATGACACCTCCGCCTTTGGCGAAGATTATAATGAACAGTTCTTTGAGACGGACGGCCTCAAACGCCTCGCCACATTCATAGCCGAGAGCAAAGGCAAGCTGCCCACGCTGGCGGCCGGTTTTCGTCTTGGCTCGCCCGTCGCGCGACCCTCGAAGATCATTTGCATCGGGCTCAATTATAAAGATCACGCAAAGGAAACCGGCGCCACCCCGCCGCCCGAACCCGTCATCTTCATGAAGGCCACCACCGCCCTCGTTGGCCCCAACGACGACATCATCATTCCGCGCAACAGCAAGAAAACCGACTGGGAAGTAGAACTCGCCGTCGTCATCGGCAAAAAAGCAAGCTATGTGGACGAGCACGAAGCATTGAACTACGTCGCCGGCTACTGTCTCCACAACGACGTCTCCGAGCGCGAATTCCAGATCGAACGCAGCGGGCAATGGGACAAAGGCAAGGGCTGTGATACCTTCGCACCCCTCGGACCCTGGCTGGCGACACCCGACGAGATTGCCGATCCCCACCAGCTCCGCCTCTGGCTGACAGTCAACGGGAAGAAGATGCAGGACGGAAATACCGCAAATTTCATCTTCAATATTCCTTTCCTCATCGCCTATACCAGCCAGTTTATGACCCTGTTGCCGGGTGACATCATCAGCACGGGGACGCCGGCAGGGGTAGGGTTGGGGATGAATCCAAATGTCTACCTTCAGCCTGGCGACGTCGTCGAACTGGGTATCGACAACCTGGGTCAGGCCCGTCAAAATGTAAAAGCTTATGGCGCAAAATGAACCACTACCGCTAAGGATCGATGCCCACCAGCATTTCTGGAATTTCGATCCCATCCGGGACAGTTGGATCACCGATGAGATGAAAGTCATCAAAAAGGACTTCCTCCCCGGTGACCTGCAACCCCTTTTACAGGCCAACGGCATCGATGGCTGCATCACTGTCCAGGTCGATCAGTCCGAAGACGAGAACGACTACCTGCTTAGCAATGCCGGGCAGCACGATTTTATAAAAGGGGTAGTAGGCTGGGTCAACCTGCAGGATCCCGATGTCGAGCGTCGCCTCGAACACCTTACCAAATTCCCAAAACTCAAAGGGTTCCGTCATATCCTTCAAGGCGAGCACGACCGCGCCCTGATGCTCAAACCATCCTTCAAACGCGGCATCGGTTTGTTGAAGGCCTATGGGTATACCTATGATGTTCTGATCTATCCCGATCAATTGGGGTATACAAGTGAGTTTGTGGCTGCCTTCCCCGACCAGCCCTTTGTCCTCGACCATATCGCCAAACCGCATATCAAAGACCGGTATATCACCGACGAATGGAAGGACGCCATGCGGGCCGTGGCCGCACATCCCAACCTGTACTGCAAGATCTCGGGTATGGTGACGGAGGCCGACTGGTATCATTGGAAACCCGAACATTTCAGGGTATACCTGGACACGGTGGTGGAAGCCTTTGGCACCCAGCGTATCCTCTATGGCTCTGACTGGCCTGTCTGCCTGGTGGCAGCAAGCTACCAGCAGGTATTCGGCATCGTAAAGGATTATTTTTCTACATTTTCAAAAGATGAGCAGGACGCCTTCTTTGGTGGCAACGCGATAAAATTTTATAAATTATGAACCTGGAATTACAAGATAAGGTGATCATCGTCTCCGGCGGGGCAAAAGGTATCGGCGAAGGCATTGTCAAAGTATTGGCTTCCGAAGGAGCCATCCCGTTTATTGTCGGCCGCAACGAAGCAGATAACAAAGCGGCAGTAGCCGCGGTGGAAGCAGCCGGTGGGAAGGCTTACCATACGGTTGCCGAACTTACCGAACCAAAAGCCTCGGAAGCTGCCGTTAAAACAGTTCTCGATCGCTTTGGTCGTATCGACGGCCTGGTCAACAACGCCGGCGTCAACGATGGGGTAGGGTTGGAACACGGCAGCTATGACGCTTTTATGGCCTCCCTGCACAAGAACCTCGTCCATTATTACCTTCTTGCCCATCATGCGCTGCCAGCATTGAAAGCGACAAAAGGGGCCATCGTCAACATCAGCTCGAAGACGGCCGAGACGGGCCAGGGCGGGACAAGCGCCTATGCCGCCGCCAACGGTGGCCGCAACGCCCTCACCCGGGAATGGGCGGTGGAATTGCTGAAATACGGCATCCGGGTCAACGCTATCATCGTGGCCGAATGCTGGACGCCGTTGTACGATAAGTGGATCAGCACCCTGCCCGACCCCAAATCCAAACTGGAATCCATCGTAAAAAATATCCCGCTTGGTCAGCGCATGACGACAGCCGGGGAGATCGCCAATATGACGGCCTTCCTTCTATCGCAACAGAGTAGCCATACAACAGGTCAGCTCATCCACGTCGATGGCGGCTACGTGCACCTCGATCGCGCACTCGCTAATGCCTAAGATCATGAAAACACTCGTCTGCATAGAACCTGGACAATTCGCCTATCGTGAAGCGGAAGCGCCGATCGCAAGACCCGGCGAAGCCATCATAAAGATCCGCCGCATCGGCATCTGCGGTACCGACCTGCATGCCTTCGAAGGCACCCAGCCTTTTTTCGAATATCCCCGTATCCTGGGTCACGAGCTATCCGGCGACCTCGTCGACTTCGATCAAGGTCCAGGATTCCAACCCGGCGAAGCGGTAACCATCATCCCCTATTTCAATTGTGGCAAATGCATCGCTTGCCGCAGCGGCAAACCAAATTGCTGTACGACGATAAAAGTCTGCGGGGTCCACATCGACGGGGGCATGGTCGAATACTTGCGAGTTCCCAGCCAATTCCTCGTCCATGGGCGCGGCCTTAGCTATGACCAGCTTGCGCTGGTCGAACCCCTGTCCATTGGCGCGCATGCTGTCCGTCGCGCCGCCATTCAGCCGGGGGAATTTGTACTCGTCATCGGCGCGGGACCCATCGGCCTCGGAACTATGGAATCGGCCCGCATCGCGGGCGGAGAAGTCATCGCCATGGACATCAATGAAGACAGGTTGCGCTTTTGTCGCGAGAAGCTACAGATTCTCCACACCGTCAACGCCACCCTCGACCCAATGGAACAGCTGCAACACATCACCCGCGGTGACATGCCCACCGTCGTCATCGACGCCACCGGCAGCCGTAAGGCTATCAACGACGCCTTTCGGTTCATGGCCCATGGCGCACGTTATGTCCTCGTCGGCTTGCAGAAAGGAACTATAGAGTTCAGTCATCCCGAATTTCACAAGCGGGAAGCCACACTCATGAGCAGCCGCAACGCTACCCGCGAAGACTTCGACGCGGTGATGGACGCGATGCAAAAAGGACTTATCGATCCCCCCACTTATATCACCCACCGGGTATCTTTCGATGAGTTGAAACCCCAATTCCCTGGCTTCCTCGATGCCGCGAACGGAGTAATTAAAGCAATGGCAGAACTATGAACAAGAAAGTATTATCCTTTGGCGAACTCCTGTTACGCATCTGTCCCGGCGGCGATTGGCTGCGGGACAACAGCCTTCCGTTTTATATCGGCGGCGCCGAGGCCAACGTCGCCACGGCCCTTGCCCTCTGGGGCCTCCCTTCGGTCTATTTCACCGTGGTGCCCGACAACGCCATGACCCGCGAGATCTCCGAATGGCTCGAAGAAAAAGGCGTCGACATCAGCCGCATCCTCTACCAGGGCGAACGCCTGGGGCTTTACTACCTTCCCCAAGGAAAAGACCTCAAGAATGCCGGGGTGATCTACGACCGCGCACATTCTTCCTTCTCGGCCCTCAAACCGGGTGTCATCGATTGGGATGCCGTCCTCCGCGATATAGGCTGGTTACATTTCAGCGCTATTTCCCCGGCGCTCAACAGCTGTGTCGCCGCCGTCTGCACCGAAATGTTGCAGGCCGCAACACAAAAGGGGATCACCATTTCCGTCGACCTCAACTACCGCGCCAAGCTCTGGCAGTATGGTGTTGCCCCCACCGATGTCATGCCCGCGCTGACAGAGTACTGTCACCTGGTGATGGGTAACCTCTGGGCCGCCGAAAAGATGCTGGGCATCCCCGTCGACACCTCACTGGTAGATACGGATACGAAGAAGGACTATCTCGAACACGCCTGGCTCACCAGCGAACAGATCATGCAGAATTTTCCGAACGTAAGATTCGTCGCCAATACCTTTCGTTTTGACCACGGGGAAAAAGGTATTCGTTATTACACGTCCCTCTATACTGAAAAGACGCTCTATCATTCCAAAGAATATATTTCCGCCAGCATCCTCGACAAGGTGGGAAGCGGCGACTGCTACATAGCGGGACTCATCTATGGGCTCCACCGTGGCCGGCCTGTCCAGGATACCCTCGAATTTGCAACGGCCGCGGCCTATCAAAAATTATTTATTCCCAGCGACGCCACCAATCAACCGGCGGAAGTCATCGAAAAATTTATGCATAGCTATGAGCGATAAGAAAGTCATCTTACAAAGTATCCTTGCCCAGGGAATCCTACCGCTTTTTTATTGGGAGAGCCCATCCGTTTGCCTGAAGGTCATCCAAACGCTTTACAGAGCGGGAGTCCGCGCCGTAGAATATACCAACCGCGGGACGGCGGCCCTCGATAATTTCACTATGCTCAAAAAGACGCTCGCTATCGAGGCGCCCGATCTTTATCTTGGCATCGGTACGGTGAAGTCGAAAGCGGAAGCCGAAGCCTTTGTAAAAGCCGGCGCCGATTTCATCGTAGCCCCGATCATCAACCCCGAAGTAGCCGACGTCGCCGCAAAGGCAGGGCTGCTCTGGATACCGGGTTGCATGACGCCTACCGAGATCTATCTGGCGCAGCAACACCGGGCGGAGGTGATCAAGATCTTCCCCGCCAATATCCTTGGCCCGGAATTCGTCAGCTCTATCAGGGAATTATTCCAGGGGCAACGTTTTATTCCCACCGGCGGGGTGGAGATCGAGGAAACGAACATCCGCGCCTGGATCAAGGCCGGGGTGTGTGCCGTCGGACTGGGCAGCAAGCTCATCAGCAAGGATATCCTTATCAATGAGAATTACGACTTATTATACCAGCAAACAATAAAGGCCCTCACCATCGCGAGGACCGTCATAAACGATACAAAATGAACCTCTCAAAAGAAACCCTGAAGCAGGTCACCGCCCGGGGTATCACAAAACCCGCCGACGCCATCTTTTCTCTTCCGGAAAAAGTGTTGCAATTCGGCACCGGCGTCCTGCTGCGGGGCCTGCCGGATTATTTCATCGACAAGGCCAACCGCCAGGGACTGTTCAACGGCCGGGTCGTCGTCGTCAAATCCACTGATTCGGGGGATTCCGGCGCCTTCGACCGGCAGGACGGTCTCTACACCCTCTGCGTCCGGGGCATCGAAGAAGGAAAAAAAGTGGAAGAGAATATCATCTGCTCGGCCATCAGCCGGGTCCTCTCCGCGCGTGATCAATGGCAGGACATCCTCCGGCTGGCCCATAACCCGGAAATGCAGATCATAATCTCCAATACCACGGAGGTTGGTATCCAACTGGTGGAAGATAATATCCACCATGTTCCGCCGGTTTCCTTCCCCGGCAAACTGCTGGCCTTCCTGTACGAACGCTATAAGGCCTTCAACGGAAGTCCTGACAGCGGCATGGTCATCGTCCCCACGGAACTCATCGTCGATAATGGCAAAAAGCTGGCCGGCATCGTAAAAGAGCTGGCGCTGATGGGTCAGCTGGAAACGGCCTTCCTCGGGTGGATGGAACAGCATTGCCGGTTTTGCAGCTCGCTGGTCGATCGCATCGTCCCCGGTAAGCCCGACGCCGCTACCTTGCAACAATTACAGCACGATCTGGGTTATACAGACGATCTCCTGTCCATCTCCGAGGTCTACCGCCTCTGGGCTATCGAAGGCGACGAAAAAGTGCGCAAAACGCTATCCTTCGCCGCAGCCGACCCCGGCGTTATTATCGAGCCGGATATCGAGGTCTACCGGGAACTGAAGCTCCGGCTGCTGAATGGGACGCATACGCTTAGCTGCGGACTGGCTTATCTGTCGGGTTTCAACACCGTGAAGAACGCTATGGATGATACTGCCTTTTCCACCTTTGTCCAGGACCTCATGTTGAAGGAGATCGCCCCGGCCATTCCCTATACGCTACCCCTGGAGGATGCCCGTGACTTTGGACTCAAGGTGCTCGACCGGTTTCGGAATCCGCACCTGCAGCATCAATGGATAAGCATCACTATGCAATACACCTCGAAGATGAAAAGCCGCGATATTCCCGTTTTGTTGCGCCACTATGAGCAGCACGATACGCCGCCGCCACACTTCGTCCTTGGATTTGCTGCCTATATCCTCTTCATGCGCGGCGGCCAGCCCCCGCACCCCGTCAACGACGACAAAGCCGGCTACTTCGCCGATCTCTGGAAACAATATCCCGCTCCGGAAGTAGCGACGCTTGTCCTGAAAGACAAATCGCTCTGGGGCGCCGACCTGTCCCAGCTGCCAGGATTCGAAGGCGCCGTCCGCCTCTCCCTCGACGACCTGATCAACAAAGGTCCGGCCGCAACCCTGGCTAAACTAACCACCCAAAAAAGTACAATATGAGCACTCAAACTATACTAAAGGTTCATCCCGCCGACAACGTGCTGGTGGCGCTGACCAATCTTCCCAAAGACACAAAGGTCTCCTATGAAGGCCAGGACTACATCATCCAGGAAAATGTAAAGGCAAAACACAAATTTGCCACCACCGACCTCCAACCCGGCGACTCCATCACCATGTATGGCGTATTGGTCGGCAAGGCGCAGCAACCTATAAAGAAAGGCGGCCTCATCAGCACTACCAATGTCAAACATGCCGCAAACGATTTTACCATCGGCAAGCGCCACACCGAATGGGTGCAGCCGGATATTGCCCGCTTCAAAGGGCGCACCTTCAACGGCTATCACCGCGCCGATGGCAGTGTGGGCACGGCCAATTACTGGGTCGTTGTTCCGATGGTCTTCTGCGAGAACCGGAATCTCGACGTCCTGCAGCAGGCCCTCGTCACCGATCTTGGCTATGGCCGTAACAGAACCTACCAGCGGCAATCGCAACAGCTCGTTCAGCTCTATAAGTCGGGTAAATCCATCGAACAAATACTCTCCGCTGACCTGGAGGCCGACTACCAGAACAACGCCAATCAGCGGCTTTTTCCCAATGTGGACGGTATCAAATTCCTTACCCACGACGGGGGCTGCGGCGGTACCCGGCAGGATGCCCAGGCGCTCTGTGGATTGCTCGCGGGATATATCACGCATCCCAACGTCGCCGGAGCTACCGTACTGAGCCTTGGCTGTCAGAATGCCCAGGTCAGCATGCTCGAAGAAGAGATAAAGAAGCGTAGCCCGGAATTCTCCAAGCCGATGTATATCCTCGAACAGCAGAAGGTCGGTACCGAATCCGCCTTTCTCTCTGAAGCTATTAAACAAACCTTCGCTGGGCTTATCCTCGCCAACCAGCAGCACCGGCAGCCCGCGCCTCTGAGCAAACTCTGCATCGGGCTGGAATGCGGCGGCTCGGATGGATTCTCCGGCATCTCCGCCAACCCCGCCATCGGCTACACCTCCGACCTGCTGGTCGCCATGGGTGGCTCGGTGATACTCTCTGAGTTTCCCGAGCTCTGCGGTGTAGAACAGAACCTTTCCGATCGCTGTGTCGATACCGCCACTGCCGAACGTTTCTCCCATCTTATGCACACGTATAACGACCGGGCCAAGGCCGTCGGCTCGGGCTTCGATATGAACCCTTCTCCCGGCAACATCCGCGATGGGCTCATCACCGATGCCATCAAGTCGGCCGGCGCCGCAAAAAAAGGCGGTACCTCTCCCGTCACCGACGTGCTCGATTATCCGGAGAAGGTGACTAAGCCCGGGCTCAACCTCCTGTGTACCCCCGGCAATGACGTCGAGTCGACCTCGGCCGAAGTTGCCGCGGGCGCCAACATCGTCCTTTTCACCACCGGCCTGGGCACACCTACTGGCAACCCAGTGACGCCGGTCGTCAAGATCGCTACCAACACCGCCCTCTTCGAACGGATGCGCGATATCATCGACATCAACACGGGTACCATTGTCGAAGGCGCCGAGACGATAAAACAGGCGGGAGAGCGGATACTCGACTATGTCATCGACGTAGCCAGCGGCGAGACCCAGGTTGCGGCGGTCCGCCACGTGCAGGACGACTTCATCCCCTGGAAGCGCGGGGTGTCGCTATAAAAGCGCTATAAAGGGGCATCCGGGCTTCGAAGCGAGCCGGTGGCGGCATCAATGCATTGTCATCCTCACTACGCTGCCGATGGGGTTGCCGGGCCCATTGTTGACCTCCGTCACATAGATCGCTCCGCTCTTGTCCAGGGCGATCCCGCAGGGGTCAAAAAGATTCGCGGATACCAGTTTGGTCAGCTTTCCGTCCGGGGTGATCCTGCTTACCCAGCCATTGGCAGGCCCCTGATCGAAGATCGTTACATAGAGATTCCCATTTGCATCGAGGGTGATACCGTTCTGGCCGTCGTAATTGATCTTTGCCAGGATGCTTACCTGGCCGGAGGGGCTTATCTTAGAAATGACGCCATTAGTGTTGGTATAGGCCGGAGTAGTATAATGGGCTACATAGATGGTGCCGTCGGCAGCAACCGCCACGCCGCTGGGATGATAAAAGCCGGTGTCGATCTTCGTGACTATCCCCGATGGCGTGATCTTGTCTACAGAACTGGTGGCATCATTCGTAGTATAGATGTTCCCGCTCTTGTCCAGGGCAACCTGCATGAGTGAAGCGGAATCCCTGGCAATCGTATCAACCACGCCCGCAGGAGTCAGCTTCTCGATAAAGGGACCGTATCCCGACAACACCGACAAAAAGAAATTTCCTGTCGGGTCCTGTACAATACCCATCGCCGCGGCCACGGAATCGTACCTGGTGACAACACCCAGTGGGCTGATCTTATGGATAAGAAAATCTCCATAGGTGGTGACATATACATCACCGGTGCTATCCAGGGTAAGATAATAGGGGGCTTCGAGGTTGCCCGCCAGCGTCGTCACGCGGTAGGTGGTGTCATAGCCAAACGTTCCGGCGGAGTGGGTCTTCCCGTTCACGGTTACCGTAACTTCACCGGTACCTGCAAGCGTAGGCACCCGTGCGATCAGCAGGGTATCGCTGGCGCTGACGATCACGGCCGGTCTTCCGTTGAAATATACACTGTCGCCGGTGGCCGAACTAAAAGAAATCCCGGAAATGCTCACCAGGGTGCTGTCCGGGCCGTGACTGGGAGACAGGCTGAAGACATGCGTCGGCGAGGGCGGCGGAATAGGGAGCCAATACTTTTGGCAGCCGGAAAGAATAAACACGCTGATGGATACGGTGAGGACAAAGGCTAGCTTTCTCATAAGTGATACGATTAGGAGTAGTCGCTAAAATAGTCTTTTATTCGCATTCTTCAAAACCTGCCAACTACATCGTTTTCCGGTAGGAAACGCGGGGTATCGCTTTAATGCGGCGTCAATTTGATCACATTGCCATAAAGATTGGTGTTGCTGGTGATGTTATTTACCACGTATAGCTTCCCGGTTTTATCGACGGTTATGCCTATGGGAACAACTACATGGGTGGTAATCGTGTCATTCTCCAAACCTATGGTTGTACCATACTCCTCCGACTGGATCGCTATCACCTGACCGTTGGAGGAGGTGATATAGATCTTATTATTGTTGTCGACAGCAATACCGTCCGCCCGCAGGCCCGAACGTACTGTACTTACGGCGCCGGAAGGGGTGATCCTTACTACCGTGCCGGAGGTTAGGCTATTGGGATTACTGTTGGTGGTCGCATAGATATTGCCGTCGCCACCTATCGCTACGCTGCTGGCTTCCGGTAGATTGCCTGCAAAGACGCTGACCACCCCCTGTGGCGTGATCTTGTCGACGCTGTTCCTGGTGTTGTTTCCTGCATAGAGGTTGCCTTTTGCATCGATGGCAAGACCAAAGACCACTCCCGAGTCGGTCGCGAACCTGGAAACAACGCCGGAGGGGTTGATCTTATAGATGGTGGTGGTATTGGGAAAGTTCTCCTGGGAGGCAACAAAGAGATTGCCGGCCGTGTCGAAGCTAGTCCCGTTGCAATACGGCACTGTTGCCCAGCGGGTTAGGTTGCCCTGGGGACCGATCTTATAGATGCTGCTGTCCCCTTGGGTCGAAACAAAGAGGTTGCCATTGCCGTCGGTGGAGATATAATTCGCGCCATTGAAACCACCGGCCACCGGGCTGAGCCAGTAACTGGTATCGAAGTCGAAGAAAGGCCCCTGAATCGTATTGCCATTCGCCTTTACGGTGATATACCCATCCCCGGCCAGTGTAGGGACTCTCGCTGTGAGCAATGTGTCGCTGCTGCTGATAAGGGTAGCCAGTTTGCCGTTGAAAAAGACGCTATCGCCTCCCGGAGTCGTGCCGAATAGCTTCCCTCTGATGGTCACGACCGTGGAATCCGATCCTGTTGTCGGGCTGATAGCGGTGATACCTGGCGTAGGAGGTGCGGGAGGGTTAGCGGGAGGAGTCGAACTATCCTTATTGCAGGCGCCGATGAATAACAGGCTGGTGCATGCGGCAATGAGGATTGTAATGATAGGTGTTTTCATAGCCCTAATATAAGCATTACTTTCCGGCGCTCCTGACCTCCAATGTCAATTTATGATGTTTTCCTATAGTTGAGCACCGCCCACCCGTTGAGCACGATCCCGATGACGGCCAGCGCCCCCAACCAGGGCAGGATATCCGAAAATCCGCTGCCCTTCAGTACGACTGCGCGCATGATCTTGATAAAATGACTCGGCGGGAAGGTCGTTACGATCGCCTGCGCCCAGGCCGGCATGCTGTCGACAGCCGTGAATACCCCACTCATCATGTTAAAGATGTTGATAAAGAAAAAGGACAGCGACATCGCCTGCTGCTGGGTGCCGGAATAGGTGGCGATCAGCAACCCAAGCCCCAGCATGGAGAACAGGTAAACGATCAATGAAACATACAGTACCCACAGGCTGCCCAGGGGGACGATGCCATAGCCGATCCACCCCACCAACAACCCCATGGTGAACAACACGATGCCCAGCACCATAAAGGGGACCATCTTGCCGATGATGAAAATGTGTTTCTTTATCGGCGTCACGTTTATCTGTTCTATCGTTCCACTTTCTTTTTCCTGGACGATATTAAAGGCGGATTGCATGGCCACCATCGCCGTCACCAGCGTCACCAGGATAGCGGGTACCATATAAAGATGATAATTTAAGAAGATGTTGTACCAGTTGGAAGAAGCCACGCTCACCTGCGGAGCCTCTTCGGGTGACCCCGTCGAAGCGCTCCCCACCTGCCATTGCGCCCGCACATTCTCATTGAAGTCGCTGATGATGCTGTTGAGATAGGCCCCTCCGAGGTTGGCCTTTGTCCCTTCTATCGCATTGATCGCGACATACACCTGCTTCTTGTCCTCCCGCACCAGGTCGCTTTCGAA
The DNA here is from genome assembly GCF_014642875.1 of Puia dinghuensis. Lineage (GTDB taxonomy): Bacteria > Bacteroidota > Bacteroidia > Chitinophagales > Chitinophagaceae > Puia > Puia dinghuensis. Next base: position 207,955 of record NZ_BMJC01000006.1, on the reverse strand, counting down.
ATGCGCGGGAATCTGCAAGGCAAGATCAGCCTTGTCCGCTTCGACCATCCCCAGCGCGTCATGATAGGAGGCCGTATATCCCTGCAACTTGAAATAACCCGAAGAAACGATCTTCTCGATGAGCCGCAGCGACGTCGTGGAATGGTCGTTGTCCGCCACGGCAATCCCGATATTCTTGACGGTATAATCGGCAGCCAGCGGAAGAATGATCAGTTGGATCAATGGCGCCAGCAGTAAGGTTCTTAGCAACTGCCTGTTACGCAGCAGTTGGCGAAACTCTTTTTCTAATAAGAAGCCGAGAGTTTTCATTGCAATCTGATTTTAAATTGTCTAAGACTAATAGTAAACAACAGCACGCACATCCCCGTCAGGATCAGCATCTCGCGCCAGACAGACTCAAACCCCAATCCCTTCAGCATCACTCGCTTGATGATGATAAAATACCAGCGGGACGGCACCAGGTTGGACAGCACCTGCAGGGCCACCGGCATATTCTCTATCGGGAACAGGAAGCCGGTGAGCAGCATCGTCGGCAGCATCATCCCCATCAGCGAACCCATCATCGCCGCCTGCTGCGTCTTCGCGCTGATGGACAACAACAACCCGATGGATAGCGAGGTCATGATAAAGAGCACGGTTCCCGTCACCAGCAGGAGCAGGCTCCCTTTCACCGGCAGATCGAGAAAGATATCGCTTAGCACCAGGATGATAATAAGATTCACCACCGAGATCAGCAGGTTGGGTGCTAACTTGGAGATAATAATGTAGATGGGTTTGAAGGGGGACACAAGTAAGATCTCCATTGTGCCCAATTCCTTTTCTCTTACTATCGCCACCGAGGTCATCATCGTACACACCAGCATCAGCACCAGCGCCATCACCCCTGGCACGAAATTGGGCGCCCCCCGCAGCTCGGGGTTATACATCATCTGCACCTCCGGCTCGATCTGCATCGGCTGACTCGCGTCCTGCGCCAGGTCGCTGTTGAAATCGTTGACGATGTTGGTGAGATAGTTCGTAATGGTCGTTGCCTGGTTGGGGTCTGACGCGTCGGCGATCACCTGCATCGTGGCCTTGCCCGTGTGGATGAGGTCGTCCCCAAAGCCGGCCGGGAAGATCACCGCCATCTTGATATTCCCTTTTTTAAAGGCGGCATTGAGCTCTTCCGCGCCCGCCAGGCTGCGCTGGATGTTGAAATAGGGACTGCCCGAGATCTTGGAAATAAGCTTTGTGGTCACGGCATCCTTGGAATAGTCCACCACGGCGATGTGGGAATTCTTTATCTCGTTGGACAAGGCAAAGCCAAAGAGCACGATCTGCGCGATGGGCAGGCCGAACAGCATCAGCAACGTCTTGCGGTCGCGGAAGACATGCAGGAATTCTTTGCGGATAAATGTGATTAATTGTCGCATAACGGTACAATTTTTTAGTCGCCCTTTCTTTTTGCCTTGCGGGCTAATTCATAAAAAACATCTTCCATCGAGCCGCTGCCAAACTGCCCTTTCAACCTAACCGGGCTGTCCAGCGCTGCGATGACCCCATCCACCATGATCGACACCCGGTTGCAGTACTCGGCTTCGTCCATGTAGTGGGTCGTTACAAAGACGGTGACCCCTTTGTCTGAGGCCGCATAGATGAGATCCCAAAACTGTCGCCGGGTCACCGGGTCGACCCCGCCCGTGGGCTCGTCGAGGAAGACGATCTCGGGTTCATGTACGATGGATACCGAGAAGGACAGTTTTTGCTTCCAGCCCAGCGGAAGCTCCCGCACCAGCGTCTTTGCCTCTTTCTGCAACTGCAGCTCTTCCAGCAATTGCGTCGTTTTCGCCCGGATGGCCGGACCGCTCATGCCATAGATGCCGGCATAGAAACGGATGTTCTCGGCTACAGTGAGATCGTCATAAAGGGAGAATTTCTGGCTCATATAGCCAATGCTGTTCTTGATCCTCTCCGTTTGGGTATAAACATCAAAGCCTGCGATCGTTGCTTTTCCCGACGATGGCGCCAGCAGTCCGCAAAGCATCCGCATCGCCGTCGTCTTCCCCGCTCCGTTGGCGCCGAGAAAGCCGAAGATCTCCCCCTTGGCGACATCGAAGGTCAGCTCGTTGGCCGCGATAAACGACCCGAAGCGTTTGGTCAGCCGATCGGTATGGATAACCGTTTCCATGTTTAGTTCTTTAAAAGATGAATAAAACAATCTTCGATGCCGGGAGTGATCTTCTCCATCGTGGCATCGTCCAGCCCTCTGGTCTTCAGATGGGCCAGTAACCCGTCGGCGACACCGCTGCGGAAGGTCACATGCAGGGCGTCTCCAAAAGCAAAGCAGGTCTCCGTCCCTTCATATGCCCGCGCCTCCCGCAGCAACAGATGGGTATTGGCTGCTTGCACAGCATACAGATCGCCGGGGAAAGACTGCACGATATCCGCCGGGTTATCGACAGACAGGATCGTTCCCTTCTGGATCAATGCTATGCGGTCGCAAAGCTTTGCCTCGTCCATATAGGGAGTGGATACTAAAATAGTTATCCCCTCCGCTTTCAGCCGTGCAAGCATCTCCCAGAATTCTTTGCGGGAAACAACGTCCACGCCGGTGGTAGGTTCATCGAGAAAAAGGACCGCGGGCTTATGAATCAGCGCGCAACATAAAGCCAACTTTTGTTTCATGCCTCCCGATAGTTTTCCTGCCCTGCGGTCCTTGAAAGGTTCTATCTGTTGATAGATATCTTTGATCAATGCATAATTCTCTTTGATGGTGGTACCGAACACGGTTGCGAAGAAATGCAGGTTCTCTTCGATGGTGAGATCCTGGTAGAGGCTAAACCGGCCCGGCATATAGCCCACGCTGTTTCTGATCTTCGTATAATCCTTTACGACATCGAAGCCGTTGACCATCGCCCTGCCCTTGTCTGCCAGCAGCAGCGTGGTCAGGATGCGAAAGAGGGTCGTTTTTCCGGCGCCGTCGGGACCGATGAGCCCAAATAGCTCCCCTGGCTTTACTTCAAAGGAAATATCCTTGACGGCCAGAACAGTGCCCTTATTATATGTCTTGGTAATATTGTCGAGGGTGATCATGGCTAGAATTTTACTTCTCCGTACATCCCTAATTTTAAATAACCGTCATTCTTTACGCGGATCTTCACCGCATAGACCAGGTTGGCGCGTTCGTCGCGGGTCTGGATGGTCTTTGGAGTGAACTCCGACTTGTCGGAAATGAAGTACACTGTGCCCGTATATTCCCGGTATTGGTCCGTCCCTTCGTCCGAATAGACCTTGCAGGTCTGTCCCAGTTTTACTTTAGTCAGGTCGGAGCCCGTAACATAGGCCCTAAGCGTAACCGTATCCAGGTTGGCGATCTTATACAAGGCCTTTCCCGTGGTCGTCATCTCGCCCTGCAGCGCATACTTGGTAAGTACCGTACCGCGGAGGGGGTTGACGATCCTGCCCTTGTCGATATTGTCCTGCACCTGCTTTGCGGACATTTCCAGCGGCGCCTGTTCACTGTAAATCGTGCGGTTCTGGGTTTCGATGTTGGAGTCGTCCAGTGCTATCTGCTGCTTGGACACCGCTATTTGCTTCTGCAGCTGATCGATGGCCGAATTGATATCATCCAGCTGTTTTTGCGTCGCGGCATCGGCCTTTAGCAGGTTCTCCGTCCGGGTTTTTTCCCGCAATTGCTGCTCCAATTGGGATTCCTGCACTATCAGTTGCCGTTTTACCAGTTCGATCTGTGGTTTTGGATTCGTGGTCTTCTGCCGCAGAGCCGCTATCGTCGCCTGTATCTGCTGTTTCTGAATAATGGTGTTAGACATATCTATCTGCCCGATGACGGCATACTTTGCCAGCGTATCGCCTTCCTGGATGGGGAAGGAGAGTATCTTCCCGTTCTGCTCGGCCGAAACGATCACCTCGTCCGATTCAAAGACCCCCGAGGCGTCCGTCACTATCTTGTGTCCGTTGCAACCCGCCGCAACCAGGGCAAGACCAGCGGCGAGAATAAATAGCTTTTTCATTGTTGTTGTTTTATCAATTACCAGATGTTGTTTTATAGTTGTATTGGGTCATAAGCAATTGCATCTCATGTACGGCCCTGTCCTGCCGGGCCTGGGCCGTCGCGTTGACGTCGAGGACATAGTCGTTGGCGCTGATCACCCCGTTCTCCAGTTGCACGGCCGAGGTCTTGCCAACGGACTCGCGCAGCCGGACGATCTCGTCGTCGCTCTTGATAAGCGCCCGGTATTTCCGGATGTCAGCATTATCCTGCCGCATGGTCAGGTTGGTATTGAACAGGAAAGTATTGCGTTGCGCCCGCACCATTTCCTCGTTGTTGTGGCTGATCAGCCGGTCTTTCTTATAAGTATAGCTTCCACCAATGGTCCAGGTGAGCCGCAGTCCTGTTAGGTAATAGCTGCTCAGCGAAGTGGAGAGAAGATTCATCGGGTTGGGTTGGCCGACACCACCCTGGAAGAAGGCGCTCACCTGCGGAAACAGGTTGAGCCGGGTGAGCCGCAGATTTTCGGTGTACGACTGCAGCTGCAGATCGTAGGCCTTCAGCTCAGGCCGGTTGATCGAATCGGTAACAGCTGGCTCTTCGGGCCGCACCAACGCTGTCGTGCTGTCCACCGGCCTATTGATAAACAGGCTCAGCATATCCGTATAGGCGGAGCGCGATGCACTCAGTTCGACGCTGTGCTGTTCGGTCGTCAGCAGTTCGGCCTTGAGCTTGTTGAGACTGCTGACGAAATCCGTACCGTTGCGGATAGCCGCTTCTACTTTGGCGATGCCCGTGCGGATGTCCTGGGCCGCCAGTTCGTTCTGCTGCAACTGGTCATCGATGAGTAAGGCCCCGAAATAGAGTTGGTTGATCCGGTCTTTCAGCGCATACAGATCGGTAGACAGGTTGGCTTCCTGCAGGTCTGCATCGGTGCTGCTGATGATCCGGCGTTGTTTGTTGATACCGAAGTCGGTGAGGGTCTGCGATATTTCGCCATAGAGTTTGTACTGATCCTTGGGAACGGTGGGGATGCTGAGATTATACCCGGGTATTTTCGGCAGGGTCACCTGCGTCACAGCGGACTGGTAGGTCGCCTGCCCGTTGACGGACAACTGCGGGTAGATGCCCTTGGCGATATTAGAGATATTATAATCCCGCGTCTTTGCGATAAGGTCCCGCTGGCGGGTCAGCGGATAAGCGGCTTCCCCCAATTGATAACAGGCCGCAAGTGTCAGCCGGTCGGCCTTCTGGGCTCGGGCGCCGCCTGGCGCTCCCAGCAGCAGCGCCGTGGATAAAGCCAGTAAGGTGGTCATTGTCTTGATCATAAGAATTATAATTTTGTTTTAATCATTTGATTAACACGAGTCCAAAAAAAAGGCGCGGTTCGCCTATTTTCCCGGGGGTTTCATCATCATCCTGATCCACATCGGCACCAGGGTCCTGCGTTCTTGCATAAAGGCAGCGAACTGCTCATCCGTTGTTTGCGTCGTCCGCTGCAGGATCGGCCTGGCTATAAAGGGAAAGATCGTCAGCCCTATCAGGTTAGCCACGAAGTGGAATGGCTCGAGCGCTGTCTTGCCCTCCCTGTTCGATTCCTGCAATTCCTTAAAGAGCTGCGTCCGGGCCGGCATAAATTCCTGGTTGATCCTCGCTGCTATCGCGGAAGGATTGCCTTGTAGCTCGCTAAGGACGAAAAGCGGCAGATCTGGGTTCTTGCTGATAAAATCGATGTAGGTTCCCACCATTTTCGCAATCTTGTCTTCCATTGTCAGCTGCTCATCCCGGAAATGGCCGGTCATCAGGCCCATCAACCCCCGGAAATTCTCTATCATGATGATGTCGAACAATTTCTGTTTGCTGCGGAAATAATAATTCAGCAATGCAAGGTTGATGCCCGCCTCATCGGCTATGTCCCTCGTTCTGGTGGCCGCAAACCCTTTTTGCGTAAACAGCTTGCGGGCTGCTTCCTTTATCCGTTCTTCCGTCGATGCTTCCTTTGCCTTGATCTTCGTTTTCGACATGACACAAAGCTAGGGCGGATTTTTGATTTAAGCAAACATTTTAATCAAATGATTAAAAAAATATTTTAAAACATTGCTTATCATTGAAAATCATCCTTATACGATACTTTCCCGTTGCTCAGCGAAACGTAATCCACCGTTCCCGTCCCCTGAAACCGGTAGAGGATACCGATGATCTTGCTCCGGAGGATATGGCGTGGCACGGTATAGGCAAGCCGGTCGTTGATCATGATCTTCGCCTTCCCGCTGTCCGACTCGATGCGCAGCTTTACATCATTATTGAAATCCACTCCAAGCCCTGACAGGTCTTCCCGCTTCCCGCTGGTATAGAAATAGGTGAAAAAAAGGTCTACCGTGGAGACACACCCCTTGGCGGCCAACGGCACCCAGATGGCCGTCCCTTCGCATAACAGATAGATGCGCGACAGTTGGCAAACCGCCGACCCCTCGGCATAGTCGTTCTTTACCCTGGTCTCAAAGACAAAATGGTCGGAATAGATTTCGCCGAAATCCCGCACGTTCGCAAACATCACCGTTGGCGGCGAGGGTTGGAGCTGGATGTTCTTTGCCTTTATCTGGTCGACCGATAAGCTCATCTTTCCATCTGCGATCGCCTCTTCCTTTTTGAAATACACCGGTACGGGGTCCTGTTCAACGAGAGGCAACCAGCCATCTGTCTTGATGAGCAGGCTATGGGTCTTCACTACATGCCCCTGCACTTGCAGCGTGGCATGATAAAAATCCGGGTAGTAATAAACAGAAGTATACTGATGGCCGTTGCGGGGCACCTTCACCCGCCGCGTCGAGTCCCAGGATTGTTGGATGACGACAGAGTCATCCGGGCTCCGGCTGGCGTCATAGTCAAAGATGACGGAGTTGGGCAACCCGGAGGTCACCGTTTTCTTACTGCTGAAAGCATAGTCCCTGGCCTGTGGCGGGGGCTGTTGCCCCTTTAGAAAGACCAGGACAAGCAAGATCACCGCCAGCGGCGCCACCAGCCAGGTAGCCTTTCGCCACCGGCGCGGCCGCTCGACTTTTTGTTCCGGCGTGGGTGGAACCACTTGCTCCGTCACCGGCTCCACCGGCGCAGGCGCCGCCCCGTTCGACCCATTCCCAAACTTTACGCTAAAATCCCGCCAGTTATCAAACCCCAGGAATAGAACCAGGGTGTTTAGCGTATGGGTATTGGGCAGGCTGTCGTACTTCACCTTCCCCCAGATGCGTTTTAAAGTGACATGGCTGATCGTGACATCGGTCTCCTCCCGGATCAGCTCGCTTAGTTGAAGAAAATCCTGGTTACCCCATTTCTCGCTATCTCCCCAGCCGGTTTTTTCCTCATATAGCTTTTTTACCTGCCGGATCAGGCTTTCATCGGTTGACATAGCGTGTTACTTAGGTGTGTAAATATAGTCGAGTTGGGGCGCCCGCCTGGAGTTGTACCAACTTGTACCAACATGTTCCGGGCATGATTCGCTTTTTCCCGACGCTTGACTCAATTTAGTATAAGCAATTTAACACATTTATGTGGCGCCACCTCCTTCTGCTTTGCCTTATTAGCGTCTCCACCCTGCGGCCGGTGCACGCCCAGAGCAGTGAACTACTTCCGGCCGACCGCTACCTGACCAGCATCTCCTTCCGTGTCCTCAATGGCGGCATCATCCTTGGCAAGGTGCGCCTCGATCCCTTCCCCGACTCGCTCAATTTTATCTTCGACACTGGCTGCGGCGGGGCCTCCCTCGACTCGACCACCGCTGCCCGCTTCAAACTGGCGCCCCGGGAGAGTGCCCATTTCGTCCGCGGCATCGCCGGCAAAATGCCCCAGCGGCTGCTTGATAGCTCCCGGCTTTGCATCGGGTCGCTCACCCTGGACAGCCTGAAGCTGCAGGTGAATGATTATGACATCCTCAGCAGTATCTATGGGGAAAAGATCGATGGGATCATCGGTTACAGTTTCTTCTCGCGCTATCTTGTCTGGGTGGACTATGACAACAACAGTATGGACATCTATACCAAGGGACCCATCCGGTACCCGGTAGGCGGCTTTTTGCTTCGCCCCCGGCTTTTTGGCCTGCCGATGCTGGAGGGCCACCTGACCGATGCGCGCAATATCAATTCGCGATTTTATTTTGACACCGGCGCGGGCCTTTGCCTGCTTTTTTCCTCCAATTTCACCTCGGATAGCGCCGTGTTCAGTCCCAAACGCAAAAAACCCGTACTCAGCCAGGGTGCCGGTCTTGGTGGTAAAATGGCTATGCAGCTCACAACCCTCCGCACCTTTTCCCTCGGCCCTTTCCACTTCCGGCAGATACCAACCTATATCTTTGATGATGAATATGACGTCACCAGCTATCCCCAATTGGGCGGGTTGATCGGTAACGACCTGCTGCGCCGCTTCAACCTCATCATCAATTATCCCCGTAGTGAGATCTATATCCTTCCCAATGCTTCTTACAACCAGCCCTTTGATTACAGCTACAGTGGGGTCTTTATTGCCCTCATCGACGGAAAAGTGATAGTCACCGATGTCATGCCCGGTTCTCCGGCCGAAAAGGCCGGGCTAAAGGAAGGCGATATCATCCTGGAGATAAATGGGGACAAACAGCAGAATGTCCAGGTCTATCAGTCCCTGCTGCGCACCATCGGGCCCAGAATAAAGGTCCTCGTCCGGCATAATACGGGTGAGGAGGCGATGGTATCATTAAAGGTGAGTAGTATTCTTTAGTTCCAGGTCGTATCGCCTTTCTATCAGCACCTTGTTAAAGGCTGCCGACTCCTTTTCTTCGGTGAGCCGGAACCCATGTCGCTCGTAGAGGGCGGCAGCGGTCTCCAGCTCATTTGTCGTCCATAGATAGGCCTTATTGTATCCGCAGGCTCGCAGCCAATCCATAAAAAGCTGCATCAGCCGCTTTCCAAGGCCACTACCCCGGTATTCCGGTAACAGGATAAAGTAGCGCAGCTGCGCGACTTTATCCCGGTGCATCCCCAGCAGGAAGCCGATCATCCGACCCTGGTGCTCACAGACCCATACGCGATCTTTCGCCGGGTCATAACGGAGGGCGAATTCCCCAAGCCCCTCCAGCACATAACCCTCGAAGCCCAGGCCATAGCCGTATTCCTGCGTATATACCTGTCCGTGCAGATGAGCGACGAGGCCCAAGTCACCCGGCAGCAATTCGGTGCGTATGATGATCTCATTCATAGTTATCGGGTTTTACGTTTAGCAATTGCATCACAGCCTTCATGTGTCCAACCAGCTCTTCCCGTTGCGCCTCACTCAATGGCTCGAGGATGCGACCGATCTGCTCATCCGAGGCGCTGTTCAGCATCCCAAATTCCCGCTGCCCCTTTTCTGTAAGCGAAAGCAGAAAAGCCCGGCCATCCCCGGGCGACTTCTTTTTGGAAACGATCTTTTCTTTCTCCAGCTTCTTGAGCAGGCGGCTAAGGTAGCTTTTGTCGATGTGCATCATCTCGATGAGCTGCGAAGCCTGGATGTGGCGTGCTGCGTGTATCTCGTAGATCAACCGGGCCTCGGCCAGCGACCAGGCGCTGTCGAGCAGGTGCTGATCGAGCAGCCCGATGACGTCCGTATACCACCGGGTGAAGGCGCGTATCTCCTGGATCGGTCTTTTTTTCATGATCCAAAGCTACGACATTTAGTTGACAAAGTCAACTATTTTTTCCGAGGCGCTTTCCAGCCGGCCGTCACAGGTTGCCTTTTTTCATCTCAGCAACGGCATAATTCGCCGCACGCGCGGTCAGCGCCATATAGAGGATGGAGGGACTCTGGTTGCCGGTGCTCGTCATACAGGCCCCATCGGTGACGAACACATTCTTACACCCATGTAGTTGATTGTGTCCATTCAGCAGCGAGGTCTTCGGGTCTTTCCCCATGCGGCAGCCGCCCATCTCGTGGATGTCCCGGCCCGGCGCCCAATGATTGTCGTGTTGTGTAATATTCTTAACCCCGATGCGATCGAGCATCTCCGCACTTTGAGTAAGGAAATCCTTTAACAGTCGCTCATCATTGTCATCATAATCCACCTTCGTCACCAGCAGTGGGATACCCCATTGATCCTTTTCGGTGGGATGCAGGCTCACGGTATTTGTTTCCTTGGGGATGGTCTCGCCCTGCATATACATATACATACCCCAGCCGCCCGGCAGGCTGCACGCCTCTTTGAACGCCGCGCCGATCTGTTCCGGTAAAGCGCTTCCGTCATCGGTGCTGCGATACGACCCCATAAAGGCCATATAACCACCGACGAAATCGGTATCTTGTTTCTTCAGATTGCGGAAGTTGGCCATCATACATTCCGATGGCCGGCGGCCGTAATAGTATTTATCCCGGAAGCCGTCGACCGTCCCGCCGAGACTCCCACGATAGTTTTGAAAAGCGACATACTTGCCCAGTAGTCCGTTGTCATTCCCCAGCCCGTTGGGCCAGCGCCGGGACGTCGAATGAAGCAGCACCAGGTTGCTGTTCAGCGCCGCGGCGTTGACAAAGATGATACGGGCGAAATATTCGATGGCCGCATGGGTATTGGTGTCGATGATCCGCACCCCCGTGGCCTTGCCTTTTTGCTCGTCATAAATAATGGAATGTACCACGGAGAAAGGCCGGATGGTGAGGTTGCCCGTCTTCTCCGCCCAGGGGAGGGTAGAGGAGTTCGAGCTGAAATAGGCGCCAAAGGGACAGCCCCGCATACACAGATCGCGCGCCTGGCATTGTGCGCGGCCCTGTTGCAGGTGAATGGGTTCCGGCCGGGTCAGCTGCGCCCAGCGGCCGGCGATCATATACCTGTCCGGGTAGGACTTCCTTATCTCCTGCTGTAAATGCTTCTCTACACAGTTCAGCTCGAACGCCGGCAGATAGTCCCCGTCCGGCATCGCCTCCAGGCCGTCGCGGTTGCCACAGATGCCGGAGAAGCTTTCGACATGCGAATACCAGGGTGCAATCTCCTCATAGGTGATGGGCCATTCGATGCCGTATCCAAAACGCGCCGGGTTGGTAAACTCATAAGGACTCCACCGCGGGCAGGCCCGCCCCCAGATGAGCGATTTCCCGCCCACCTGGTAACCCCTGATCCAATCGAAGGGTTTCTCCTGCACATAGGGATGGTCTTTGTCGCGGATGAAGAAATGCGCCGTGTCCTCGCCAAAACCCGCTGCCGTGGTGATCAGCGGGTTCTCCTCGACAAACTTTCGCGGCATCTCCTTACGATGCGGAAATTCCCAGGGCGCCATCAGCGCGGTAGGGTAGTCCTTGTTGTGCACGACATTGCGGCCCCTTTCGAGCACAAGGGTCTTCAGCCCCTGCTCGCACAATTCCTTGGCTGCCCATCCGCCGCTGATGCCGCTGCCGATGACGATGGCGTCGTAGGTATTATTTGGCATAGCGTACGCTGATTTCTTTGAAATAAACGATATCGTTGCTGCTGTGATTCTGGATGCCGAAATACCCGACGTCGGGTCGCCGCCCGCGCTGGGGTTCGAAATCGAATTTCCGTTCGGGCACCGGATCTCCCTCGCGGTAGTCTGTCACCTTTATCCCGTTGACGAGGACGATGGTACGCGGTCCGTCCAGGGTGATATCCATCGTATTCCACTGTGGTCCCGGTTTCCCCGGCTTGGCCAGGGGTTTTGTCAGCGAGTATAGTGTTCCGGTGATATGATAATCATCCTCCTTCGATCGTTCGGGATGATTGTCGATCTGAACTTCGTAGCCATAATGGACGGGCATCCATTCCTCCCGTGGTTCGAGGGGAATGCGGATAAAAACACCCGAATTGTCGTTCTCGTCCTTCATCCGGTAGACGACATGAAAGGTGCAGTTGCCAAAGGTCGACCCGGTGTAATACAGCAGTCCCATCCCGCCGACGCCGTGGAGCAGCCCGCCTTCGACGACCATGCTGCCCGGCCCGACATGCTTCCAGCCGTCGAGGTTTTTGCCGTTGAAAAGTAGTTTGGTATGTTGCGCCGGCGCAGGCGCAAACGCAAGGATCGGCGCCACCCCCATCAGCAGGGCCACGCCGATCCCGCAGAGTGTAGTATAGTTCATATAGCAGGCTTGTACTACCCCCAAGGTAAGAAAAAGCCATCAAAAGAATACCGCCACCTTCACCTTCGCGAAAAAAGGCATCCCCGGCGTAAAGCTGAGGTCATCGACAGGCGCCGGCTCCTGCCGAAGCTGCGAGTTGATCTCATACTGCGCGTCCTGCCATTTTGTATTCAACACGTTCTGTATCTCCAGCCCCACTTCATATCTTTTCCTGGTATAGGCGGCCGACACATCGGTGAGGAAATACCCTTTGGCAACGATCGAATTGTCCGGATTAGCGGGCCGGTTTGACATGTATCTATAGCTTATCCCGCCGTTGAGCCCGCCGGGCAGCTTAAAGAACAATCCGCCTGCACTGGATAAGGGCACTGACAAGGGCAGGTAGTTCTGCCCCTTGGCAGCCTCTATATCTCTGGCATTACTGATATTGATGTCGAAGTTGGCAAACAGCCATGAAGAGAATTGATAGCGGGCCGAAAGATCGATCCCCTGTCTCCTGGTCTTACCACCCGGGTTGAAGGTCCCGTCATCGGCACTATAGACGAATTCCTGCTGCAGATAGAGATACCAGACGGCGGCATTGACGAACAGCTGTGGCAACGGCTTCCAGTTGATACCAAGGTCGGCGCCATAGGCGGAAGGAAGGACGTCGATGCCCTGGTTGCCCACTACAACTTTGGCGTCATTGGAATGGAAACCCTTACCCGTCTTGACGTACACCTGCATCCTGTCATTCAACGTGTAGGCGATATTCAGCTTGGGGCTCACCACCGTCTTGCCCCTGGATGGCTGCTGTGGATTCAGCTTATCCCGGAAGTCGAAATAAAGATAGTCCAGCCGCGCGCCGGCATTGAAAAGCCAGTTGCCCACCCGGTAATTCTCGTCGAGATAGCCGTTGAGCGCCATTTCCCGGACATCCCCGTATTGAAGGTAATCGAGTACGTAATTATAGTTTTTGGTATGGCTCAGCTCGCTGCCATAGATGTTGTTCAACTGCCAGCCCAGTCCGAAAGCGGAGGTCAGCTCTTTATTGGCCGTGAAATAAGCATGATGCGTCAATCGCCCGTTATAGCCATACAAGTCTCTCGTCTCCCGTTGCCGCAGCTGATCGCCATTGATGCTGTCATTGGCGAAAAAGGTCTGATCATAATGTTCGTTGAAGAAATACCGCGAATAATAGGCCTGATGTTCCATCAGCAGTTTGTCTGAAAGGGTAGTGGTCAATCGCGCTATGGCCGTGGTACGGCTGGTGTAGCCACCCTGTGCGCTGTCGATCGCCCCCCAGCGGCTGATCAGTCCTTCGTCTACTGCCCGTTGGGGTATCTCCCCGGAAGACCGCCAGTTGCTGCTGAAGGTGGAAAGCGTTACTTTCAACCGGGTCCGGCTGGAAAGCGCGACATTGTATTTGCCGAACAGGTTGCCGCGGCTGAAGTTTTGGGGATGATCGTAAGGCCCATCCGTATAATTCACTTCTCCTGCGATATAAGCGCTTTCTCCCCGCTGTTTTGCCCTATCGCTTAGCAGGTTCACCATGGCAAATACTCTCCCGGTATTGAACATCCCACCCTCTATCTTCACCTCACTCTTATCCAGCACATCCCGGGTGCGGAATGAAACATAGCCCGCCGTCGTAAAGTCGCCATGATCGGTATAATACGGCCCTTTGCCATACTCATAGCTGGTCACCAGTTCGGGGATCAGGAAGTGAAGGTCGGAAAAGCCCTGCCCATGTGCGTGGGAGGGCAGGTTCACCGGCATATCATCTACTGCGACGCTGACGTCCGTGCCGTGGTCGGCATCGAATCCGCGCATAAAGATATGTTCTGCCAGGCCGCCACCCTGGTGTTGCATCAGGAAAAGCCCGGGCACCAGTCGCAGGAGGTCCTGAGCGGAATTCAAAGGGCGGAGCCGGAGGTCGATGCCGCTGATCGTGTGGAAAGAGGCATTATTGGACACCGGCACAATCGTCACCGCTTTCAAGTCCACCGCTCCCTGGTCGAGGGCGACAAGCAGGTTTCCCGAGCGCGGAACGGCCACCGTTTGCGCGCGATAACCGATATAAGTAATTTGCAGGCTGTCGGTAGGCGACGCTATGGTTAGTTCGAAGTTCCCAAGACGGTCTGAAACAGTATTTGTTTTCTCATAGGTGATCACGGCATCTTCCAAGGGCTGGTCAGTTTGCCGGTCGACGATCCTGCCTTTAACAAGGGTTTGCGCGAACAGCAGCTTGCAGCTCAGCAATAACCCAAGGGTCAATATCTTTCGCATATTTTGGTTATCTCATGAATAAATAATAGGCATACTTTTCCCTTGCTTCGTTGGTGCAATGGAAGAATAGGTACTACAAAACATCAGTAAGAAGAACCTCAGGCCCGGGGTGGATGGAAAAAGGAATGCGTCGGAGAGGGGGGAAGATCGGCCGGGACAAAGCCGCCGCGGACTGTGGCAACGTCAGGAGAAAAACAAGCAAAATGAAATCCGCCCTCTAAGGAGAGGACCAGGAATTTGAACCCGTCCCTGCGGCCGGAATTCTCCTGATCCTTGTTGTTCTCTTTATGCAGCCGCTTGCACAGGTAACACCGGCCTTCACATTTCAGCTCGGGCCGGCCCCGGTTAACGCACAAATTTGCCGCAATGAATCTTTTGTTCAGGGCATAGTCCCACTCGATCAGGTAGCTGCTGAAGCAGGTGCCCAGCATGCCGATCAGGAATATGGTGGCGGTGACGATGCGCATTCGGGCGCAAAAATAGTAAATAAACGATTGATTGCCATAATTGTCTCGGAAGCAAAAAAAATAGTTAAATATTTAACCATTAAATGCTTAACTTTATTGCGAGAACGAAAACACAGAAGATGCCCAAAAAGAGCAACGGGGATGACCCCATCATCGGGTTCGTGGACGCCATCATCAATGTGCGTCAGGCGATAAAGCAGCTGGCCATGCAAAAGCTGCGGGAGTTGCACGACCGGGAGATTTCCTATGAGATGCTCCAGGTAATGCTCGTCCTGTGGAAAAAGCACCAGATCAATCAGCAGGAGGTGGCCGATACAGTGCAGAAAAATAAGGCCAGCCTCACCCCGCTGATCGACAACCTGGTCGGAAAAGGTCTCGTTACGCGTTCGGAAGACCCGGTTGACAGAAGGAACAAGATCATCACGCTTACAAAAAAGGGCCAGGACTATAGAAAGAAATTCACCCCGATGATCAATGATATCTATCGTCTCGTCAAGGGAGATATCCCCGACGGGAAATTGAAAGAGGTGACGGGACTGCTGCTGGCGGTGAGCGGCAAGATCACTACCGGCAAGTAAGATCAAAAACATAAAACTTCAACATATGAACACTGCTCAAAGAATAGGCGCCTGGGGCAACCGGCATCACCCCTGGATCCTGGACATCATCCGGATACTCCTGGGCCTGTTCCTCCTAACCCGGGGGATTATCTTTTTCAACAACGCCGGCTATCTCCGTTTTCTCATCATCGACAAGGGTGTGTTAAGGCTGCCGGACGGAATCATCACCGCCATCATTTATTATGTTACCTACATCCATATCCTGGGTGGCGGGCTGATCATGGTCGGCATTTATACAAGGTTGTGGGCGTTATTGGAAGTGCCCATCGTTTTTGGCGCCGTATTTTTTATCAATATCACGCGGCCGTATGTCATTTCCGAGATCTGGCTGGCCATCCTGGTGCTTGCCTTATTGTGCCTTTTCGTGATCATCGGCTCGGGCCCGTTGTCAATCGATCGTCTTTTGGCAAACACTAAAACCCTAGGGGAGGATAGAACATGAAAAAGATATTGGTTCTTGTCGATTTTTCGGCGCCGTCGGTCAATGCCGTCGACTATGCGGCCGATCTTGCCAGGGATAAGGATTTCGGGGAAGTGATCCTGATGGCAAACCTTTTTGTTCCCCTGTTCGAACAGATCGTTCCAACGGCCGACCTGACCCAGGTGGACGCAGTGGATATCAGCGGCAGGAAAGAGAAGATGATGCAACAATTGCAGAAGTTGCAAACCAGGCTGGAAAAAAACCTCCCCCCGGCTATCAAAACCAGCACTGTCATCGGTTCGCACGCCTTATTGCGTTCGGTGCTGCACGAGGTGGCGGCAGATGGACCTTCCCTGGTCATCGTCGGCATCAGCAAACGCAATACGATGGAAGACTGCAGCATCGGCCGCCAGATCATCCCGCTGGCAAAAGTGACTCCGGTGCCGCTGCTTGTCATACCGCCGGAAAGCCATTACCGGCCCATCGAAGACGTTCTGGTTGCCCGCGCGCCCGCAGATGCCTCCCAGCCGGTGCCGCCCGGCACAACGGAAGCGTTGGTTACTTTGTTCGGTGAGGTGCACTACCAGCAATATGCCCTGGAAAAAAAGGATATGTTGCAGGGAGTCCTGCAGGCCGCCGCGGAAAGGAAGGTGCAGATCATCATCGCCTTACCCGGCAAACGCAGCTTTTTCTACAATCTCACGCATCAAAACATCATGCATGGGATTGTTCTCAATGCAGAGAAGCCGGTGCTTATTCTGAAATAGCCCCGGCTTCACTTATAACCGCGCAATCAATAGATCAATATAGTACCTTCTGGCACCAGGCGACACGCCCGTTGATGAGCAGCGCCATCACCTCAACCGCATGTTTCACCGGATGTGGAAGGCTGAGGGTATTGACGCCTTCGCCAAACGAAACATTCTGCTTTTCCAATAGCTGGCCGCTGACGCTGTATTTGACAAGGACACCGTCACATGCCGTGGCCGTGTTTACAAAAAGCATCAGGTTTTCCGGGTTATTGGTGGCGAGATAGATAGCTGAAAGCGGTGACTTACCTGCACCTATCGTGATGGTCGGCGAATAATAGGTGGCCCCGCTGGTGGTAACGGCCTTTACCCGGTAGAGATTGGTACCGTTCAACGGATGCTGATCCATAAAGGAGAAAGAACCGGCAACGTCAGTTCCACCGGCATGCGGATTGAACACTGAACCTATCGCCTGGAATTCATTTACGCCATCGCTCCGTTCGACCACAAACGACTGGTCGAGGCTCTCATCGAGGTCCTGGAAAGTAAGATCGATCTGCTGGCCGATGGCTGTTCCTTCCAGCTTAAGCCCATTGGTCAGCATGATGGCGAACATAGAGGAGAGGACGTTTACCGACGCAGTGTCCGTACAACCGTTGCGTTTTTCCGTCACGGTAAGATGGTAGGTTCCCCACACCGTGTCGTTGATGGGGTTTTGGACAGTGGAGGTAAAACTACCCGGTCCGGTCCAGTTCCAGAGCAGGCCATGCGACTTGCCGAATGGCGTGGAGTAGTCGCTCTTAGCCGTGTCGCCGCCATAGAATTGCAGCAGACTGCTACCCAACATCCCCACGTTTGCACTTGCAACGGGTGGGAAGGTATCTATCGGCACGACGATGGTATCCACCTTGGTCGCGGGACAGCCCAGCGCGGGGGAAGCCGACACGATATACGAGCCGGCCTTGGAGACATTCAACTGCGAACTGTCGCCGTTCGCCCCGGTGATGGTGCCGCCATTGATGGTCTTCCAGGTATAGTAGCCGGCGGTGCTGTTATTCGTCAGGGTGATGGTCCCGGCGGTGTGATTACACCGTAGGGTATCTGGATTCACTCCAAAATCCATGACGGGCGGCCGCAGGAAGGTGAGGGGCGCCATGAAGTCCTTGAGGTCGGCTGTAAAAGAGGCCGAAGACCGGGAGGCAAAGAGGATGTCGGAGAACATCGACTGGCAGGGATTCAATGTCGCATACAAGGCCGGGTCCACCCCGATGCGGGTGAGGTTGAGGCCTACTTCGATAAACTGCGTAGCCTGGTAATAAGGACTCCACCCCGACGAGCTGTTGGTAGTACCCCAGGGTGCATCTGTAGTAGTATCATTGGCAGGTACTCCCGAATAGTTGGAGATGCCGGCGCCCCAGGCCGTAGTCCCGGCCTTGCTGACGACTGACGCATAGCCATAAGTGCTGCCGGCGGCGGTGTTGTAGGTGCCGTTGAAATTGAAATATTTTGGCGTCAGCGCTCCACCGAAATAGGTGCTGAACGTACTCTGGCTCACCCACAGGCGGACGTCGATGATGGGCGGTGAGCCGGGCAGGAAGGTACAGGCAATGATCATATCCCCCGTCTGGGTGACGTTGCCGCTGGCATCGAAGAGCCATTCGGTGTGGCCCCAGGCGGTTCCCGCAGAAGTAAATATCCCGAGTGTCGAGTTATAACTAATGGTATTCTTGTACAGTTCTACATCATAATAACTGTTGGCGGCATTGCCATAGGCAGCGATACCGGTGAAGAACCACAGCGAGTCGTACACCGATAAGCCGTCCCGGCGCATGTGGGCGTAGGCGTCTACCAGGTCGTTTTTGCTGGGTACCGAAGAGATACCGCCTGTCCAGACATTTGGGTTGTCGCCGTTCTTGGCCGCCATGGTGAACACCGTGGAATCCTTCAGGTTGGCCGCCGCGCAATAATCCCGGCCGTAGGCTGCGTCGAGCCACAGCTTCCCGCTCACCTTGGCATAAAGCAGCTTGGACATTCGTTCGGTAAAGGTGGTATTATTGCCCGCCGACAACGAGGCCTTGTAGGCAGCCCAATTGGTCGTATCGATCACATTATTACCAAATCCGGAGGGAGCAAACCAATCATCACTGATGACGTTGCCGGTGACGAGGCCATATTTCAGCCAATTGGCCCGGATGTCACCATCTACGCCGAAGCCGGCATAGAGGCCCCCATTATTTAATTGCGCCTGGGAGGCCATCGGCAATAAACCCGCAAACAGCAGGATGCGTACAACTCGTTTCATAAGTAACGGATTTAAGTTTTTCACAGGAAAAGGCCGATAAGGAGGATAAGTATTTACGGCGCTCAGGATAGGGGTTTTCCGGGGTCAAATTAGTAATAATTTTCAGTTCGTGCAACCATTTTGAGCCGAAGTTTTACACAAATGTCGTTCAGGGTCTGGCGTTTATATAAATGCCACAGGCTTAATAGAATACAGGGATGTACGTATTTTTCCACAAAAATGTCCTATCGCCCAATTTGCTGAAAAAATACAGCGTTTTGGTCATTACCAGGGTGACTCCCTGGAAATCAATGCCCATGATAGAAGTCTCCAATGCCTCCGTACTGGTCATCGACGATGAAGAGATGGTCCGGGATAATATCGAAGAGATTCTCTCTCCCGCGCGATCAAACCTCGAAACCGATTCGATGGTCCGGGCCGCCGGTATTCTTTTTGATACCGCGACAAAACCGGTCAATGGCTCCGGCGTCGCCGGCGCTTCCCGGCATCGGGCATAAAAAACCCACCGGAAATCCGGCGGGCTTGCTCTAACCAGTTCCATAGCCTTTGAACCTAAGCCTATCGCTGAAAAAAGTTGCATTTGGTTTTCATAGCAATATAGTAATAGCATCAACAAAGTATCTTTGTACGTCAACACAAGAAAGCATTCGAGAGTGCGGCAGAAAAAGGTTGGTAATAGAACAGGCTTATCTGTAGAACAGGCTGTAAGGACGCGAGAGTGGTTTCTTCGATAACTAATTTACGCAATTAGGAACACAAAATCCAAAAAAATTTTTGGCTCTGTAGTCCCCCGTATCTTTAGGCAAAAAAAGGCATGAAGTGGATCACCCGCGAACGGCCGAAGATAGACCGCATCGCCTGCCCCTGGCTGATAAAACGGTTCATCGACCCGAAAGGGGAGATCATCTATGTGCCATACGACCAGGTGATGGCAAAAGCGGCAGAGCTGGACGCCATCCCCTTCGATGTGCCCGGCGTGGAGTACACGCATTACGGCGCGGAGTGCACGTTTGACTACTTTGTTCGCAAACATCACATCACCGACCCCGCCGTACATACGCTGGCGACCATCGTTCGCGGCGCGGATACCGATCACCACGAGCTGGCCCTCCAGTGCGCGGGGGTATGGGCCGTGTCGGCAGGCCTGGCCCATAACATCCGGGACGACCAGGAGTTGCTGGCAATGGGGATAGTAATGTATGATGCTTTGTACTCCTGGGCGAAAAACCTGCAGGATCTCCGGCATACCCAGCAACCATTTGAGCATCTGCTGCTCAACGTCTACCATCACTACCTCAAACAAGCACCCGGCGCAAAAAGAAAGCCGCCGGCCTGGGTGCAGGAGCTCAAACATCTGATCCAGGATCATATCGACGACAATCTCAGTCTGAAAGAGCTCTCAAAAGGATTGGAAATAAGCCCCTCCTACCTCTCCCGCGAATTTTCCCGGTATTTCGAAGACCTGTCCTTCGGCGAGTATATCCGCAAGCAGCGCATCGAAAAAGCAATACAGCTGATGCAGACGCCCAACTATTCCCTCACAGAGATCGCTTACCTCACAGGGTTTTCCGACCAAAGTCATTTCACCCGTATTTTCAAACAGCACACGGGTCAGAACCCGTCGGATTACAGGCGGCAGTTGCGCAAAAAGTAATTTTCGTACAAAAGGGTCATTTCTATTCTATTCCAGAAGTAGCCCGGGGTGTAGCATTGCGGTCTCAACTGGAAAAAGATGCCTGCTCCACCTGTTTACAGCTTACGGCAATTGGGGGCTTATTTCCTGCGGCTCGGAACGACGGGTTTTGGCGGACCGGTAGCCCTCGTAGGATATATGCACCGCGATCTTGTCGAACAGCGGCATTGGATCTCCGAGGACGAGTACCGGGAGGGGCTGGCCCTGGCCCAGCTCGCGCCCGGCCCGCTGGCGGCTCAACTGGCCATCTACCTTGGATTCGTCCACTACCGGTATAAGGGCGCCGCACTGGCAGGCCTGGCCTTTGTATTGCCGTCATTCATTATGGTGGTGCTGCTGGGGATGGGGTATAAGCTGTTCGGAGGAATGCCCTGGATCCGATGGGTATTTTATGGCGTGGGCGCCACGGTGATTGGCGTAATTGCGGTGAGTGCCTATAAGTTGACCACAAAGACGGTGGGCAGGCTGCAATGGGGGGAGATGCGAAAGCGGTGGCTGTTGTGGCTGGTCTGGCTGGGCGGTATCCTGGCAACCGTGATAACGGGGGCTGAGCCGCTATGGTGGCTGCTGGGGGCCGGGCTGCTGTATATGGTGGTCAAGGCGCCGCCCCGATGGATTCGCCGGAAGAGCCGGATGGCCGGCATCTGGCTGATAGCGACAGGTTTCTTCACCTTCGATGGAGGGACATTACAGCGGATGGGCTGGTTCTTTTTGAAGGCAGGGGCTTTTGTGTTTGGCAGTGGGCTGGCTATCGTACCTTTCTTGCATGGAGGCGTCGTATCGGGGTATCATTGGCTGACGGAAGCGCAATTCCTCGATGCGGTGGCGGTGGCGATGATCACGCCGGGCCCCGTGGTGATAACGGTGGGTTTCATCGGCTACCTGGTCGCGGGGTTCCCGGGTGCGGTAGTCGCGGCGCTGGCGACATTCCTGCCCTGTTATCTGTTCACCGTGATACCCGCGCCCCATTTTAAGCAATGGGCAGGCAACACCTCCGTGCGGGCCTTCGTCGATGGCATCACGGCGGCGGTGATGGGCGCCCTGGCGGGAGCGGTGGTGCTGATGGGACTTCGGACGGTGGTGGACTGGCCTACAGGGCTGCTGGCGCTGGGAAGCTGTCTTGTACTGTGGTATGGGAAAAAAGTAAAGGAACCGCATGTGATTCTCCTGGGGGCCATAGTGGGCTGGCTGTTGAAATTTTTTATACACACATAACAACGATCACTATGAAAGTCGGTAAAAAAGCATTGGGTCTTACCATTGCCGTATTGTTTGCCCTTAAAGGCTGGGCCCAGGTAGATTCCACCGGGCTGGATAACCTATTTGGAAAGAAAGGGACTGTAACAGGGAATGTCTACCGCATCACCTTCCCGCGGGGCGACCTCAAGGTAACCATAGGCGATTTCCCCGTCGCGCCTGGGCTGGCGCTTACCTCCTGGGTCGCCTTACACCGGATGGGGGCGGAGTCGATGATGATGGGCGACCTCGTGATGCTCGATTCGGAAGAGCCGGCGGTAGTGGCGAAGCTGGTGGAACTGGGCCTGGGTATCACGGCTATCCATAACCACCTCGTCGGCGAGAAGCCCGCCATCAAATTCCTGCATTTCTCAGGCAGCGGCGACGCGCTGAAACTTGCCGGGGAAATAAAACAGGTCTTGGCCATAACGGGGACACCCTTCGGTTCATCACCCGCAGGAGCAGCTCCCAGCCCGGACTGGTCGGCGGTGGAGGCGCAGCTTGGCGCCAAGGGCCGCAAGTCCGGCAACATCATTTCCTATAGCTTCCCCCGCAAGGAGAAGCTGATGGAAAGCGGCATGGAAATGCCCGCCCCGATGGGGATGGCGACTGGCATCAATTTGCAAATGGACGGCAGCAGGGCCGGGACGACTGGGGATTTTGTGCTGCTGGCCGACGAGGTGAACAAGGTGGTGAAGGCACTGGAGACACATGGTATCACGGTGACGGCTATCCACAACCACATGCTCTACGACGAGCCGCGGCTCTTTATGCTTCACTTCTGGGGCGTGGGTGAGCCGGGGAAACTGGCAGCAGGTTTGAAAGCAGCATTGGAAGAAACAAATTCGGCCTTATGAGACCCTGGAAGCTGTTTTTTGTTTCAATTCTCTTTTTCTTTTCCGTTTCATCCTTTGGGCAAAGTCCGGAACTTTCTTTACGGGAGTTCGCATCGGGCCAGATCAAAAAAGGGGTACGTTCCATTGGCATGGGCGGGGATGGCGCCACCTGGGGGAACTATTCCCTGGTGTACAGGGATTCGAGCACGGCTTTGCTGGACGTAGGCGCCACGATCTATCCAAACAACAATACATTCAGCTTTACCGCGGTAGGCGTTACGCTACCACCTTTTAAGAATGGGCTAACCCTGTACACGATAGCGTTATCGCAATACGCAACGAATATTTCAACGACGTTGAAGCATCCCGGATCAGGGGGGCTGGCGGATGCCGTTCATGGCGACGGGAATAATCAGGCTGTATTTGTAAAAGCCGCTATGCCACTGGGAAAAGGCTTTTCGGCCGGGCTTTTGCTTTCCTATGAGCTTTCGCAATTTGATTCCCATTCGGATAAATCAGTGGGTCAGTATGTCAATTATCAAACCCGATGGGTACCTTCGGGCGGATTGGGGTTGACGTGGCAACCTTCCAAACGCATCCTTGTCGGGTTCAGAGCCTTATTCAACAACGATAGGGAGCAACGGTCAGACAATGTGGGTTCCTCAACGGGTGCGAACAATACGCAGGAATACCGGCTGGGGATGTCCGTTGGGCTTTGGGAGGGAGCGTTAGCGGATGTTGGCGGTAACGTAAGGCATCGGAGCAATCAGCTGTACAACACAAAGAATACGGCCACAGAACCGAATCTGGGTTTTGAGCAGAACCTTTGGCATAGACACTTTGCATTCCGGTTTGGTCTGGATGAGACATCTGGCACCGGCGGCATCAGCCTGCGCTTTAGTCCTATCCTGATCGACGTAGCGTATGTGCGCAATCTGGCCACCGAACGGGTGGGCCCTATTTTTGGCGCCACAAGTAATTCTATCCTTTCGACCGTGGTATTCGATTTTGGAAAGAAATTCAAAAAATGAAGATCATGAACATCGCCTGCTTGCTGCTGACGTTGTTGTCTTGTAACGACGCAGTAGATACGACGCACCTCGAAAAAGACCTGCTGCACCTGGAGGTAAAAATACCCTTGTCGGGGGTACGGGGTAGAATCGACCACCTGGCGTATGACCCGGCAGGACACCGCGTCTTTGTGGCGGCCCTGGGGAATAACACCGTGGAGGTGGTCGACCTGGCGGCAAAGCAACGTTTGCATACCATCACCGGCCTGCACGAGCCGCAGGGAGTGCTGTATGTTCCTACCCTGGGACGTCTGGTTGTGGCAAATGGCGGCGATGGCGCCTGTATCTTTTATGATGGTAAGCAATATGCGGAGTTGGGACGCATCGCACTGGGAGACGATGCAGACAACGTGCGTTACGACGGGACACGGGTGTACGTCGGGTATGGCAGTGGGGGAATCGCGGTGGTCGACCCGGCAGTAATAAAAAAGACTGGCGATCTGCCGTTGAAGGGACACCCCGAATCCTTCCAACCAGGGGATGCAGGACGGATGTTCATCAATGTGCCGGACGAGGGAGCCATCGTCACGGCCGACCTGTCGTCGATGAAGGTGGGAGCCACCTGGGAGAACAGCGGGGCCTCCGCCAATTTCCCCATGGCGCTTGATGCACAGGGTGGCCGGCTGTTCGTGGGCTACCGCCACCCCGCGCAGGTGCGCGTGCTGGATAGCCGGTCGGGCGCGGTGCTGGCTTCCACGTCCTGTGTAGGGGATGCGGATGACGTATTTTATGACGCGGCCTCGGGATTGCTCTTTGTCTCGGGTGGCGAAGGGTATATCGATGTGCTGCGGGGGAAGACGCTGGTAAACCACATCGCAACCCGTAAAGGGGCGCGCACCTGTCTCTGGGTGCCGGCGGAAAAGAAGCTGATCCTCGCGGTGCCTGCCAGGGGTGGTGAAGAGGCGGCGTTGTGGGTGTATGGGATGTAAAAAAAGAAATCCGGGCACGAAAGGCGAACCCTTCTGCCCGGATCAGGTAGCATCCATAGGTGTTATTTCTTTTGCAGGGTCACCGTCCCGGCATTCGAGACGACACCCGTGCTTACGGGCACCATAATAGTAGTGTCTCTATACAAAGTATCCAGTGCATGGAAGGTGAGATTCCATGACCCGGCATTCACACCACCGAAGAAATAGTATCCGGTTGTGGAGTCCGGCAGGGCCAGCAGGGTATCCGTCCCCTGGATGGCAAACACTTCGGGCTTTGCTGCGGAAGGCAGGACATAGCCCTTGATGCTACCGCCAATGGCTTGGGTATAGGTACGGATCACCGGCTTCAGGATGTAGCCGCCATTGCCTGTCGTGACAATGCTGCTACCCGCATCGAAGTCGATCCAGAGGCGATAGACAATGCCGCTGGTCAGCGTTGCATGGATATTGAACTTCAATCCCGATTGTTGGGCAGAAGGGGTCTTCAAAGGGTAAGATACACCGTTGATCACAACGGAATTATTGTTTCCCAGGATGAGGCGCATCTGTGACAGCGTGCCTGCCGGCAGGTTTGCCGAGGCCAGCACCGTGTCGATGCCATTCCGGAAATTAAGCAGGTTGTATACTCCGGGACGAAGCAGGGGCAGGGTCTGCCAGCCCGAACTGGTACCGGAGTCGGAGGATACATTCACTTCCACCTTCTCTACATCGATATAGACAGCGTCATAAGGACCGGGACCGTCCGTCAAACGTACTTCCAGCTGACCGGTGCCGTTGTTGCTGCTGCTTTTGTTGCAGGCCGTAAAGATTAGAATGCCTGCCGCCAACGGAACAAATAGGTACAGAAGTCTGCGCGTGCTTTTCATTTTCATTGGTGTTTTCATATACAATAAGACAGGGAAACGGCCCCAGGGTCCTAGTGGCTGGAGAATTTTTTTAGGCTATCAAATTAAAACTTGTAAGTATACGTAATGCTTGGAATGACAGGGATAAGTGGCAATTCTTTGGCTACCACCTTCCTCGTGGCGGGATCGATCGTCCGGTAAACGAAGGAGTTATTGGGCCGGGCATACACATTGAATACGGAAAAGATCCATTCGGTCTCCGTGACCCGCCGCGCCGTGGTCCTGGTCTTTGCATAGTGTATGCTGAGGTCGAGCCGGTTATAGGGGCTCAGGCGGTAGTTGTTCTGGATAATATCCCAGGAGCCACTGTTAGGATTCTGGTTGCGTCCCCTGCCTCTCCCCCTGCCCCGCCCGGGGTTGGAATACAAGGCGTCATTGCCCGGAACAAAGGTGGAGTCCGGGCTAAGCGAAAAGGCCCTGCCGCTTGCCAGCAAGAAATTAGCAGCCACCTTCCAATGCGGCGTCAGCGAATAGGCAGCTGTGATATCCAGCACATGTCTCCTGTCATAGGCAAAGGGAAAGCTCTGGCCTTCGTTGAGCGAGTCGAACTGCTCATATGCATACGCCAGCGTGTACGCCAGCCAGCCGGTGAGTCTCCCCCTGTTCTTGCGGACATAGAATTCCGCGCCATAATCCCAGCCCTTGCCGAAGATGAGTTGGCTCTCGATGCTGTTATCGATGGCAGGGGTCGGTCCACCACCAAACAACAATTGATTGTCCAGGTGCTTGTAGTAGACCTCCAGACTGGTCTGGTAATCATTCCCCGAAAAATTCTTAAACAGTCCCGCGGAAATTTCTTGGGATACCTGCGGCTGGACGATACTGCTGCTGCCGATCCATATCTCGGCAGGGAAGGTAGCGTTATAGCTCTGCACCAAATGAATGTATTGGTGCATGGTAGTATAGGAGACCTTCACGCTGGTGCTCGCATCGATCAGATAAAGGAGGGCCAGCCTCGGCTCTATGGCAAAGTATTGCGCATCCGGTTTATAATAGTACGGCGCCCTTATCCCCACATACGCCTGCCATCGCCGTCCGAGTTTGATATCGTCGCCGGCATATACGGCAAGCCGCGAAGATGTCTTGGGCGGTATCCCCGAAGGGACAATGGTTTGCGGCGAATCCAGCGGAGCCACCTGCCCCGACAGCGTGGCAGGATAGAGGGTTTGATATAAATAGTCCACTCCCGCGCTGAGTTTATGTTCGGGCGAGGGATACCAGCTGAAATTGGTCTTTGCATCGATATCCCGGATGCCCGAATACAGCTGCGCAAAATACCCTTGCTGGGTGGCCGACAAAAACTGATGATAATTATTATACTCAACGGAAGTGTTGACGAATAACTTTCCCGAGAATTGATGGTTCCATCGCGCCGTAACGGCCGTGTTGCCGAAATGCATGGAATACCCGATGCCTGCACTATCCGTACTGTCGGCGGAATAGTTGTTGTTATCCCGTCCGCTGTAGAAGCTCAGCAACAGCCGGTCGTGCGGGGTAACCTGGAAGTTGAGCTTGGCATTCACATCATAGAAATAATAGTTGCTGAAATAATTGTTTTGAAGGATGGGGTGAAGCAGGAAGTCGGTCGTACTGCGACGGCCGGAAACAAGAAAGGAGGACTTGCCGGGTTCCAACGGTCCATAAAGCGTGGCGCCGGATGAAACGCTACCCAACTCGATGACCCCGCCGGTTTGTTGGTTGCTTCCATCCTTCATGGCGATGTCCAGCACCGAACTCACATGATCGCCATAGGATGCTGGAAAACCTCCCTTCATCAGGGTCGCGTGTTTGATGGTGGCCGGATTGAAGACACTCACCAGCCCGAAGATATGGCTTGGATTGTACAAGGTGGCGTCGTCGAGCAGGATCAGGTTCTGTCCGGCATTTCCGCCCCTGACGAAATAGCCCGGCGTCCCGTCTATGCCTGCCTGCACCCCGGGCAGCATTTCCACGCTGCCGATGAGGTCTCCGCTGCCGCCAACCGATGGCACGGCAGCGATCATGGCGGTCCCCAGGTCGAGCATCCCCGAGGAGTTCTTCCTTACAAAGTCTTCCCTTTTGTCGTTGACGACGGTAAGTTTGTTGATCTCTTCCTGCTCTACGTTGAGCAGCAGATCAAAAGACAGCGGGACATCGCCGTGCGCAACCACCCGCCGCACAAGGCTTTTATAGCCGACATAAGACACCTCCACGTCGATGCTGTCGGCGCCTTCCACGGTGAGCGAATAAAACCCATAGTTGTTGGACAATACCCCCGCCCCGCCGGTAGGTAGATATACGCTGGCGCCGATGAGTAATTCACCGGTGTGAGCGTCCCGTACATAGCCGCTAAGCGTAGTTTTGGCTGGCAGCAATTGTCCCGTAAGGACCACCTGATCGCCGATGAGATGATAGGTAAGAGTGGTTTGCCGGAATAAGCTATCCAGGAATTTGTGTAAGGGCATCTCTGATGCCATGATCGAAACATTCTTTTGGCCACGCAGCAATTCGGTCGGGTAGGCAAAGCGGACAGGGACGCGGGACTCGATTATCGCCAGGGCCTCAGGCAGCGGCCTGTCTTTTATGTTGATCGTCACCAGGGTTTCCGGCTTATCCTGGGCAGCAGCGGGCTGAGATAGAAAGGAAAGAAGAAGAAGAAAGAGCACCAAGGGGGCTAATACTGGCCATAGGCAGGGATTTGCAGTCATCCGCTTCATTACGATCGATCATTTACCTGGCAATATCCCTTTTTTTCAGGACATATGCACCGTCCTTTATAGTATATTCCAGGTTGAGCGAAGCACAGATCACCTGCAGGGCATTCTCCAATGATTCTCCATCCAGGTGGACGGTCAGTCTTTTTTGTGCGAACTGCATGTCGGTTAACCGAATTTGCTTGCCGGAATGTTTTTCCAGGGCGGCCAGGATCTCCGACAAAGGGGCATTGTCAAATCGCAGCGAATCGGCGATGGGTATAGTGGGACTCGTCTCCCGTATCTCCCCATTACGCTGGACCCCGGTATACAAACAAATGGAGCCACCCGCGGGTATTTCCCTGGACCCTCCGGTCTTTTTGGCGAGAAAGGCGATCCTGCCATCCGATACCGACACGGCAATACTGTCCGCCGTTTTTTCTATAGTGAAGCTTGTTCCGATGTCTTGTACGCTTGCGGCATCCATATCTACCCTAAACGGCCGTTGCTGCTGGTGCGCAACATCAAAATGGGCCTTCCCGCTGACGAGGATCACCGTCCTGCCAGTGGTATTGTACCCGGGAGCCACTTCGATACGGGTCTGCGATTGCAACACCATGGTCGAACCATCCGGGAGAGAAATGGCTTTCTGCTCACCCGCGGCCGTCTCATAAGAAAGAGCAGATTTTTGGGAGAAATACCACCATCCGGCCCCGGCTGTCAGGATAAGCACGGCCGCTGCCGCCGTCCACCGCCTGATGCTGATGACCCGCCTGCCAGGCGTCGTGGAGATCACCCTGGCTTCGGCCGAAGGTGTGGGCGCAGCTTCCTGATGTTTCGCGTCCATCTTTAGCCGAAGGGCTCCCCAGGCCTGGTTTTCGTCGGCCTGAGTGTAAAGGGTATAGTCCCCCATGCCCTCCTTCCAGATGCGCGCCAGCTTCTCGTACATTTCACGGTTAGCAGCGGAGGAATCCAGCCACTGCCTGAACCGAAGGTCCTCCTCAGGCGAAAGCTCGCCTTGCAGAGCCGATACGATCAGCTGGAAAGAAAGATCATCATATGAAGCGTGCGGGTCCATGATTCGATTATAAGACAAAAAAAAGTGTCGCCAGACCTAGCGCCAGGGCCAAAAAAATTCTTTTATCAGGATTATCCATACCGGCAGCGCATTCCAGTCACCCACCACCTCGTGCAACTCCTTTAATGCGCGGGTGATATGGTTCTTTACGGTCTTGATCGAAATACCTAGCTTGTCGGCGATCTCCTGTTGTTTCAATCCTTCAAAGCGGCTCATATTGAACACTTTGCGGCATTGCTCCGGCAATTGATCGATGGCCTTGTACAGCCTGATCTTCAGCTCATTACCCTCCATCTCCTTCCACTCAGTGGTCTCTTCTATTGCGTGGCCGAGCTGCTGTTGACGCTGCCGGTCGCGCCGGTCCCTGTCCAGTTCGTTGAGACTCCGATTGACCACTGCCCGGTGAATATAGAATTTCAGGGAAGTATGGATATCAATGGTGGCCGCATCCTCCCAGAGTTTGATAAACACGTCATTCACAATTTCCTGCGCCACACCGGGATCTTTGAGGTATTGGCACGAAGCCAGGAAAAAGAACCGATAATGCGCTTTGTAGTAGTTTTCAAATACCTGTCCATCCTTCTGTTGTATTCCGCGCCAGATTTGTTCTTCCTCGGGGCTCATGTTCCTGGATAGATGTTGGATTGATATTGGTAATAATTACCCCGGCAAGATAGGGAGAATACTTAAGGGTAGGTGTTTGAACCTAAAGACGGTTAAGTTTATCGAGCAAAGAGGTGAATAAGGTGTGGAAAAATTCGTTTTCCAGCTGATGATGATAGCATCTTTGTATCAGCAAAAGCGAAGCAAAAAAATCCGATATCCTTGAAAAACCAGCTATCCTAAATCGAAAAACCCAGTTGTCCAACATCCGAAAAACCAAGGATCCAGTATCCGAAAACCGTAGATGAACCAATGTCCGTGAAACGTACCCTTACCCTAACCCTGAATTCCAAACCGTACCCTTCCTCGATCGCGCCCTATGAAACCCCGATCCACACCTTGGAAAACCGATCCGTCGTATTGAAGACTTGTCCCGGGAGGGCGACCTCCCGGGCCTGTCCGAAACTAAAGCGACATTTGTGCCGTCCAAAACGCTATCACAATCAATGAATTGAACCCGCCGGATCCGGCGGGTTTTTTATTTGGCCAATTTTTGGCATCGTTTTGGCGTTATCCCGCGAATTACTTAAAAGCTAATACATGAAAACACTAAGCCTGTTTCTCGCAAGTGTGGGATTTTGCCTGTACTTCAACCAGGCGCAAGCCCAGGTTCACGTCAACGTCGACGTCAATATAGGGGTTCAACCGGCATGGGGCCCGACGGGATACGACCGGGTGGACTACTACTATCTTCCCGACATAGAAACCTACTATTATGTTCCCCAGCATCAGTTTATTTACTTCGACGGCGGCAGATGGGTCTTTGCTGCTTCCTTACCTTCAAGATGCCGGGATTACGATCTGTACAGAGGATATAAGGTCGTGATCAATGAACCCAGGCCCTGGCTGCGTCATGATGTTTACCGCGGAAGATATGCCCAATACCGGGAATGCTACGACCGCCAGCCGGTATTACGCGACCAGGATGATCAGGGTGAAGACGGCCCGGGTCATGGCCATGGCCGCGGACATGCATACGGCCATTATAAGCATCATAAGGATGACGATTAGGATTATAAGTGGAAATTATTATTTTTGTCGTCATTTGCTAACCATTCATATTCCTGAAAAACCTAAACGCATGAAGAACCTGTGTAAGCACCTCTCCCTATCTGCAGCTTTATTTTGTATGCTCGCGGTAACTACTATTGACGCCCGGGCACAATTGAAAACAATAGCAAAACCCGTTAAAAAAGACAGCACCGAAAAAAAAGAATCCCACTGGGTTTTCGGGGCTACCTATCTGAGCAATAGCGTATACCTCGGCAGAAAAGATTCCGTTGCCGTGCCGTATCTCACCCCTTCCATCGGCTACCATGACAAATCCGGATTATTCATCACCGGCTCGATCTCCTATCTGCCAGGTTCAGGCGAAAACCGCATCGACCTGAGCACCATCGAAGCCGGGTACAGCCATGCCACGGATAATTTCAACATTGAAGTGAGTGCTGCTAAGGACTTCTACAGTGATGCAAGTTTTGCCGTCACTTCGGCGATATCGGGAAGACTGTCGGCCTACCTGTCCTATGACTTCGGCTTTATCGAGCCGTCCCTGGACCTCGGAGCGGAATTCTCTGATAATACCGATATAGGGGTGGGCCTGGGCTTAGGCCATTCCTTTTCCATCATCGAAGACCACTTCGAGGTTGACCCGACTCTTCACGCCAACCTGGCGACGCAGAATTATTATGCGAGCTATTACAGCAAAAGGCGCTATAATCCAAAAAGACAGAGCAAAACTGGTAATAGCATAAATGCCAGCCTCGGTAATGCCTCCAGCTTCCAGATCATGGATTATGAATTCGAAGCGCCTTTCGAATATACCATCGGCAAAAAACTCAAATTGAATTTTACCCCGACACTGGCCATCCCGGTGAATCCATCGACAGTGACGCTGATGACAACATCCGGCAATCGTACTATCACCCAGACCACAACGGAAGACCTCAGCACCACCTTTTACTTTTCACTCGGATTTAGCTATACCTTATAGTAACTTGCAGAAAAATCTGCAGTGATCATCTATATCAAGAACATGGTGTGTCCCCGCTGCATCACGGCGGTGGAGGACGCATTCAAAGCCATCGGGGTCGAGCCGCTGTCGGTTCGATTGGGGGAAGTGACAGTAAAGGAGGCCTTGCCGGCTGAACAGCTGGCAAAACTGGCGGCCAGGCTACAGGAGCTGGGCTTTGAATTGCTGGATGACGTGCGGCGACAGCAGATCGAAAAGATCAAGGCCATCGTCATCAGGCACGTGCACCAGGGCGACGGTGAAAAAGTCGCTTTCTCAGCCTTGCTGGCGGCAGAACTCCACCGGGAGTATTCGCAATTGAGCAAGCTGTTCTCGGAGACGGAAGGCATCACTATCGAACACTATGTGATCTTGCAGAAGATAGAGAAAGTGAAAGAGCTGCTGGTATACAATGAAATGAGCCTTAGCGAGATCGCTTTTCAGTTGGGTTATAGCAGCGTGGCGCATCTTTCCGCCCAGTTCAAGAAGGTGACAGGACTCACTCCTTCGGCTTTCAAAGGCCAGGGGATCAGGCTGCGGAAGCCGCTGGACGCCGTTGGCGCAGATGCCCGCAACAATACCTCGAAGGGCGGCAGCAATAAAGTATAAATCTTTCCCATAAAGGTGTAACGACCGGGAGGTGGGAAGGCCTCACCTTTGGGTCATGAAAAAAACCTTCCCTGTCTTGAATATGACCTGCGCGTCCTGCGCGGTGGGAGTACAATCCATCTTACAAAAGCAGCCGGGCGTCCTGCACGCAACGGTGAACTATGCGTCAGGCAGCGCCAGCGTAGAATTCCAGCCGGGACAGACTGACCCTACGGCTTTGAAGGCTGCCGTACAGTCCGCTGGATACGATCTGTTGGTAGAACCCGAAACGGAGACAAACACCGTGATTGCCGAAAAACAGCGGTTGCGGTCTATCGCATTAAAGCGCCGTACCATCGGGGCCGTGTTGTTATCGACGCCGCTGGTGATCATCGGAGTGTTTTTTATGCACCTCCCCAATGCCAGTTACATCCAATGGGCATTGGCGACGCCTGTAGTGGTGGTGTTCGGACGCACTTTTTTTGTCAATGCCTGGAAACAGGCTCGTCATCGGTCTGCCAATATGGATACGCTGGTGGCGCTGAGTACGGGAGTAACTTATGGGTTTAGCATATTCAATACGCTCTTTCCAACCTATTGGACGGGCCGGGGCCTGCAAGCTCATGTCTACTTCGAAGCCGCGGCTGTGGTTATCACCTTCCTCTTACTCGGAAAGTTGCTCGAAGAACGCGCAAAAGGGAAAACCTCCGCCGCTATAAAAAAGCTGATGGGACTACAGCCAAAGACGGTCCTCGTGATCCGGCCAGGCGGGACGGCGGTGGAGTTGCCTGTTGCGGGTGTATTACCGGGCCATCGCATCCGCGTGCGGCCGGGTGAAAGGATTGCCGTGGATGGACAGGTGGTGGCCGGACATTCTTTTGTGGACGAGAGCACCATCAACGGCGAGCCGGTGCCGGTGGAGAAACTGCCGGGGGCAGCGGTGTTTGCCGGTACGACAAACCAGCGGGGAAGCCTGGAATTCGTAGCGGAAAAAGTGGGCGGTGATACCTTGTTGGCGCAGATCATAAAATTGGTGCAGGACGCGCAGGGAAGCAAGGCGCCGGTGCAGCGGCTGGTTGATCGCATTGCCGCCATCTTTGTGCCTGTGGTGTTGGGCGTCGCCTTACTGAGTTTTGCCGCCTGGTGGCTGCTGGGTGGGGTGGACGGATTCACCCATGGTCTGCTGGCGATGGTGACGGTGCTGGTCATCGCCTGTCCCTGTGCGTTAGGTCTTGCTACCCCGACGGCATTGATGGTGGGAATAGGTCGCGGCGCTTCGGCGGGCATCCTCATCAGGGATGCGGAGGCCTTGCAGCGGACGGGAAAGATAGCGGTGGTGGTGCTGGACAAGACAGCAACGGTGACAGAGGGCAAGCCGGTGGTCAGCGAGATCTATTGGGAGCCGGGACAGGAAGAGCACGCGGAAGCGCTGGTCGCGCTGGAAAGACGCTCGGAGCATCCCCTGGCAGCCGCGGTGGTGCAATACCTCAATACTCCCCCGAGCACCGCCCCGCTGGAAGCTTTTGAAAGCCTGCCCGGAATGGGCGCCAGCGCAAAGGTGGGGAAGGCGCTCTATCTTGTCGGCAACCAGCGGCTGATGCAGCTGGCTGGTGTTGCTTTAACCGAAGGTGCGCAATCAATGGCATCCCTCTCGGAAAAAGAAGGCCGGACGGTAGTCTACTTTGCGGGCAACGGGAAACTGCTGGCCGTCATCGTCATCGCCGATCGCCTTAAGGAGGGTTCAAGCGCTGCGGTGCGGAGTTTGAAGGACAGTGGCATCGAGGTGCACCTGGTCACGGGCGATTCCGAAGGTGCGGCCCTTACGGTGGCCCGGCAGGTGGGTATCTCTCGCGTCGCAGGTGGCGTGCTACCCGCTGGTAAAGCCGACTATATCCGGCAGTTGCAGGACAGTGGCCGGGTAGTGGCGATGGTGGGCGATGGCATCAACGATAGTGCTGCCCTGGCACAGGCGGATGTTGGGATTGCGATGGGAAAAGGGGCCGATGTCGCGATGGATGTGGCGCAGATGACGATCCTTTCTTCCGATCTGCGTAAAATACCAACGGCAATTCGCCTCTCGAAGTACACGGTAGCGGCCATCCGTCAAAACCTGTTCTGGGCCTTTATTTATAATCTCGCCGGTATCCCGCTGGCGGCGGGGATCTTGTATCCCGTCAACGGCTTCCTGCTAAATCCCATGATCGCGGGAGCGGCAATGGCACTCAGCAGTGTGAGCGTGGTGACGAACAGCCTGCGGCTACGCTGGAAAAAATTATAAACTAACGGCTCCTGGCAAGGGCAGGGTTCAAGAGCGAACTATTTGCCCCTTTGGCTTGAAGCGCGCCGGCCTATTTACTGGCTGTGACGGGATAGCCATGATCAATCCAATCAACTTTAATATTATGCGACAGGTTAAGTAGCCGGGTGTGGATGAAGTGCATGTCGTTAAGCAGCGTGAACGCGGGCCGGATATTGGGGCAGTGCTGAAAGGGACAGCAGCCGCAGTAGATGATCACCTCCTTGTTGCGGTCTTCCTTATCGAGCAGGGCCTTTAGTTTATCGAGGTTATGCTGGTCACGGGCAGGGCCTGTTTCAATGGAACCCTTGATCAGCCCGGAAGGCCCGACACCTATTACGAGGGGAGGGACGCCGGAAGGGTGATTGATCCTCGCAGCCAGGTCGGCAGGATCGAGTAATTGGCTGGGTGTCCAGGGTTCGGTCTGCCGGGTAAAAGCGGCGAGAGTGATAAGGATGGCAGCAAGCACGATACCAACAGTATATAGTTTGTTCATAGCTTTCATGGGACAAAGATAGGGACGCAAGAAAGTTTTTTTGCAAAGATTTGTGCCTTGCGATTTTATGTTATTTTAAGAAAGCATTAACTTCAACGCGCATTAATGTTTATTACAAGACATAGGATTTGTCTTTGGACCTCGAAGGTCATTCTTTCAGTAATCTGCCTCTCCCTCTTTACTGCTCAGTCTTCCTATAAGTTTTACCAGTATGCCAGTTCGCATCCCATCGCAGCAGGGTACAAAGTAATGGGAGGGGCAACAGCAGGAGATAAGGATAACCTGCGCGGCGATGGTGCAAAATCCGAATTCCGTTCGCTCGACAAACGGTTTGACATAGCTCATTTTTTCCTTTTGTCATCGCTACTTTCCGGAATCAGCCGAGTGACCCCGGAAAGGCAGCAACTCATCTCCTGTTTCCTCCCCGTCATTGTCGGCAGGGCCAAATGCGCGACTTTTCTCCGTGGGCCACCCTCCTCCGCACAATAACGCTCGATCCATCCCATACTAACGCCACCGTGGTAACCGACCGCGATGCATAGGCGTACACCATCAATTATTAACGACAATTTGATAATAGCATATATATGAAAACAACACAACTGACTAAAAATGACGTAGAAGGGGCAAGGGGCGAGATCTTCCATATGATCATATTTGCAATGGCCTGGGTGATGATCGGGGAATATGCGTTGGATTTCAGGGATCATGTGTTAGCCGCCTTAATGGTGCTGGCAGCGGTAGTGGTCCTGGCCCTGTATTCGATAAAGCTGTTCGACCTGGAAGACAGTCTGCCGGACGTCATACCCGGCATCGTACGGTTGGAAAGAAAACAAAAGAGGCGTGCCTCGCTTTATGCCACGATATTCATTCTGGAGGGCGTCGCCATCATGGCGACCTGGATCATCCTCATCCGTAGCGGACATGAGAATTGGGTGGTCCCAGGCTTTGCAGCCGTCGCCGGGTTGCATTTCTTTCCGTTGGCAAGGGTTATCCGTGTGGACAGTTATTACTTCCTGGGCACCTGGATCTGTCTGCTGGCTGTCGCGGGCTACCTGCTCGTTAATTCCGGGCAGATGCCGGATTATGATAGCAATGCACTTATAGCTTACGGCTGCGCCGCGGGGGCGGTTGTGGACGGCATCTGGATAGCCCTCAAGACCAACAGAAGGGCCCGGCAAGTGTGAACAGGTGAGTACTTATAGGCCAACGGTCTTGCTTCGCTTCTCCAGTAGCACAGTATCGCGCCAGCGGTCGCCTATCTTGCCGATCTTTTCCCGGACGCCGACCCGGCGGAAGCCCGCCCATTCGTGCAGCCGGAGGCTGGCGGTGTTCTCGGGGAAGATACCCGCCTGGAGGGTCCAGATGCCCCTGGCCTCGCTTTCGGTTATGAGTGCCTGTAAGAGCGCTTTGCCAACACCCTGGCCGCGGTATGAGTCATCGACATAGATGCTCACCTCCGCCACACCCGCATATACACAGCGCCCGGACACGGGAGTAAGAGCGGCCCAGCCGGCAACCACATCGCCATCGAGGGCGACGAGCCGGCTATGCGCCAGGTGCGCAGTATCCCAGTCCTCCCAGGAGGGGGCGCTGGTCTGAAAGCTGGCGTTGCCTGTCGCCAGCCCGGCCTCATAGATGGTCTTGACGGCGGACCAGTGTGCGGGGAGGAGGGCGGTTATTTGCATAACGGTATCAATTTGCGATCTCCTTTTTTGCTCTTTTGAACAAGGCCACCAGGGCAATGCCTATCCACACGACATTCACGACCATGGAAGGAATGGCATGATGGTAAAGGGTATTGATGATAAGAGCGGTGCTACCAGCGATGTTGAGCACATAGTACGGAGTGGACGCGGAAGATAGCTTCCCGTAGATGTTTAAGGCATAAGCGGCAACGACGAGGATGGAACCGAACCAACCGACGATATCGACTATCAGCATGTGGTAATTATTTGGCTTTTCGCAGCGCTTCGGCGTAGGCGTTGGGCAGTGAGCTGTCCTCGACGGCTTTGGCCGCTTTCTCCACATCATAGGCAAATCGGACGAATTCCACCCGGATACTGTCTTTGACCGAAACGGTACTATTGTCAAAGATATGCAACAGGACATAACATCCGCGCGGATCGCCGTCCTTGGGCTTGCCGATGGAGCCGATGTTGATGGCATGGCGGTAGTGCGGCTGCCCGGGCTCACTGGTGAGGGCAGGGTCAATCGGGGCGGAGGGCAGGACACGGTGGTAGGGTTTATGGGTATGGCCGAAGCACATAATATCGGCGTCGGCGTCCTGCATGATCCGCAGCAGGCTTTTTTCGTCCCGGTCTTCGAAAAGGTATTCGTTGATCTTCCGGGGGCTTCCGTGGACGAGCAACAGGTTGAGCTTGTCGTGGTTGAGCTGGAACTCGACTTTGATATGAGCGGGTAGGGTACGGAGGTAGGCGCGTTCCTCGGCTTTTACGATCTGGTTGGTGTAGGCGATGGAGACGGTGCCGTTGGCCTTCTCCTCGTCGGTCTTGTAAGCGCAGCCACAGTCATCGCTTGTGCGGCCTACGCCGTAGTCATAGTTGCCGGCGATAGTGGGGATGCCGCGGCGGCGGATTTTGTTAATCACCTCGTTGGGCCAGATATTGTAGCCGACGAGGTCGCCCAGGCAATAGACGGCATCGGGCTTTTGCAGGTCGGCGCTGGCAAAAAAGGCTTCGAGCGCGGGAAGATTGGCGTGTATGTCAGAGAAGAGCGCGATTTTCATTTTTTATTGTTTAAATATTTCCAGATGGGTATGGCTAAGACTGCGCCAGCGACGGGAGCAGTAAGGTAGACCCAAAGATGTTCAAGATGCCCCGATACGACGGCAGGGGCCAGCGACCGGGCGGGGTTCATGGAGGCGCCACAAATAGGCCCGGCAAACATGGCTTCCAGTAATACCACCGATCCGATGGCGATGCCGGCAAACAGGCCTTGTTCCTTCGGACCGGTGGACACGCCCATGATCACGAGCATGAGGAAAAAGGTGAGGATCACCTCAAGAACGAACGATTGCATCGCCGGCCCTGTGGGAAGCGTCGCACCCAGTAGGACATCGGAGGGGAACAGGAGCCTAAGCGTCAGGCTCGCCAATAAGGCGCCTGCCAACTGGCTGGTTATATAAGGGCCCAGGGCTTTCAATGGTAACCTGCCGGCCAGCGTAAAGGCGATACTGACGGCCGGGTTGATGTGCGCCCCGGAGATATCTCCCAGCCCATAGATCATAGCCATGACAATGAGCCCGAAGGTTATGGCGACGCCGGCGTGCGATACGGCGCCTCCGGATGCCTTGTCGATGACGATGGCGCCGGTTCCACAAAATACCAGCGCGAACGTTCCTATTATTTCCGAGACCGATTTTCTAAGCATGTAGGGTTGTTGTGGGTTCAGGAGCAGCAGTCGGGTCCGCAGCAGGTCTTTGCCTCCCTGGGTTTTTCGGCGTAGACGGTGACGCTATAGATGCCGGTGCCGGAGGTTTTGAAGGCGGAGATTTCTTCGGCACTAAGGTATTGGCCCAGGATGTCGTCGGGGATGATGATAGGTTTTTCTTTTTGGATGGTGATGTTGGTAAAGCCGGTGATGTCGATCAGCTCCAGATAAGCTTGTTTCTGGATGGCGCCTGCAACACAACCGGCATACATTTCGGCAGCCTCCTGCAGCTTACCCGGCAAGGTGCCTTCCAACACTACGTCGCTGATGCTGAAGTGCCCGCCGGGCTTGAGCACGCGGTACATTTCCCCGAAGACGCCGTATTTATTCGGCACCAGGTTCAGCACACAGTTGGAGACGATGACGTCGGCGATGTTGGCGGTGACGGGCATCTTTTCTATGTCGCCCTGGCGGAACTCGACGTTGTTGTAGCCTAATTTCTCAACGTTGGCGCGAGCCTTTTCGATCATGGCCGGGGTGAAGTCGATGCCGATGACCTTTCCTGTTTCGCCGGTTTCGGCACGGGCGATGAAACAATCATTACCGGCGCCGGAACCCAGATCGATGACGACATCGCCTTTTTTGATCTGTGCGAACTGGGTGGGCAGCCCGCAGCCCAGACCAAGGTCGGCATCAGGGTTGTAACCTTCGAGGGTGCTGTAGTCGTCGCTCATGATGTTGGCGGTGTCGATAGAGCAGCAACCCGAGCCGCAGCAGGAGGATGAGTTGGTTTCCTTGTCCTGGAGGGCGATGGCGCTATATTTCTCGCGAACCATCTCTTTTATTTGTTCGGTCGTTTCCATTTTCTTTCCATTTTAATATTGCTATATTACGATGATTACCTGCAAAAAAATTTAACACGCACAGTTGGCGTCCCCTTTATAAGCCGCGAACAGCGCGCCGATCTCTTTTTGATAGAGCGCCCAGGTCTTCGGCTCAATGCAGTAGCACACACTGGTACCCTCGATAGTGCCTTGTATCAACCCGGCTTTCTTCAGCTCATTCAGGTGTTGGGAAATGGTTGGCTGCGCCAGGCCAAGTTCCTCCACCAGGTCCCCGTTGATACAGGCGTTGGCCTTGATGAGGTATTGGATGATGGCGATGCGGGCCGGATGCGCCAGCGCCTTCATCATACCGGCCAGCCGGTTCTGCTTATCGGTGAAAATTTCGGATTTGGTTACACCCATGGTTTATTGCTTCATCGCAATATTACGATGATTAGATCACAGAACCAAATTTTTTTCCGGTTGACCCGGGCGGCTTACCTTACGGCCAAATTTGGCCGGGCATCTCATGCAAATCTTAGTCATCGAGGACGAAAAAAGGGTCGCCGATCTCATCAGGAGAGGGCTTGAAGACCAGGACTATACGGTCCAAATGGCCTTCGACGGCCATACGGGCAAGGCCCTGGCCGTGGCGCATGAGTACGACCTCATCATCATGGACATCATCCTGCCCGACATCAACGGCATCGCGCTCTGTAAAGAGCTGCGGCTGGTGAAGCCCGATGTCCCCATCATCATGCTCACTGCGCTTGGCACAACGGACGATAAGGTGGATGGATTGGATGCCGGGGCCGACGATTACCTCGTCAAACCTTTCGATTTCCGGGAACTGACGGCCCGCATCCGGTCGCTGACCAAACGGCAAGGAAAGGCTGCGCACCAGCCACCCCCGGTGTTGACCATCGCCGATCTGGAATTGAACCCGGCCACCCTCAGGGTGACCCGCGGGGGCAAAGAGATCGCTCTTACCCCAACGGAATTCAAGCTGCTGCTCTACCTGATGC
Organism: Puia dinghuensis; assembly: GCF_014642875.1. Classification (GTDB taxonomy): domain Bacteria; phylum Bacteroidota; class Bacteroidia; order Chitinophagales; family Chitinophagaceae; genus Puia; species Puia dinghuensis. The sequence goes on along the minus strand of NZ_BMJC01000006.1, from coordinate 167,343 downwards.
AGAACAAGGGAAGAGTCCTGCCCCGGAGCGAAATAGCCGAAAAGGTGTGGGACACCACCTATGATACAGGCACCAACTTCATCGATGTCTATGTCAACTACCTGCGCAGGAAGATCGACAAAGACCACCCGGTGAAACTGATCCACACCCGCAGCGGCATCGGGTTCGTTTTGAAAGAAGGAGATTAATATGAAGATACGCATCCGGCTTGCTTTGCTGTTCACCGCCCTGGTCGCGGCCTTACTGCTGGTCTTTTCCCTGGCGATCTATGTTTCCAATGCCAGGGATAGAGAAGCACAGTATTACGAGCGACTGCGGCAGCAGGCCATCACCAAGGCCGACTTGTTGTTGGACGCCAAAGTACAGCCATCGGTGCTGCAACTGATCTACAAGAATTCCCTCAATGCATTGCCCCAGGAAGAAGTGGCCATATATGATACCGTCTTCCACCTTCTTTATCACGATGCGGTGTATATCGACAGGGTAAAAGAGACCAGAGGCATGATCGACAGCATCGTGCGGCTGAAAGAGATCCATTTTTATACCAATGACCTGCAGGCCATCGGCTTTCTCTATCGCTATGGGGGCAAGGACTATGTCATTACTGCCGCGGCCAAGGATATTGACGGACTCGCCAAATTGCGCGATCTGCGCATTGCCCTCATCGTCGGTTTCATAGCCGCCATCGTCCTCACCCTGGTGGCCGGCGCACTTTTCTCACGCCAGGCTTTGCAACCCGTCACGCAAATGGTCGACAAGGTAGAGGAGATCACCGCATCTAATCTCGATCTCCGGATACAGATAGGAAAGCGAAAGGATGAGATTGCCGAACTGGCCATCACCTTCAACCGCATGCTGGACAGGCTCGAAAGCAGCTTCGATGCCCAAAAACAATTCGTTTCCAATATCTCCCACGAACTGCGGACGCCGCTGGCCGCCATCATCGGCGAATTGGAAATAGCAGCCGCCAAAGAAAGAACGAATACGCAATACCAGGAGATGACCCTCCTTGTGCTGGAAGACGCCCGCCGCCTGGCAAGGCTTTCCAACGACCTGCTCGATCTGGCCAAGGCAAGCTACGATCAGACAGAGATCGCTTTCAAGAAAATGCGGGTGGACGAATTACTGCTGGAAACCCGCCAGGAAGCCGTTAAAGCAAATCCAGACTACCGCATCACGATCCTCTTCGAACGCGAGCCGGATACCGACGATCTCATCTCCGTCAATGGCAACAGCTACCTCCTGAAGGTGGCTTTCACCAACCTGATGGAGAATGGCTGCAAGTTCTCGGCTGACCACCAGGTGACCGTCGCTATCAGCTTTCATGGCAAGAACATCATCCTAAGGTTTTCCGATACGGGCATCGGCATCCCGCCGGAGGATATCGAAAATATCTTCACTCCCTTCTACCGCGGTGCGAATAAAAATTATACAGAAGGCAACGGCATCGGCCTCTCCCTCACCGACAAGATCATCCGGCTCCACCACGGCTCGCTTACGGTAAGTTCCCGCGTAGGGGAGGGGACTACCTTCACTGTGGAATTGCCGCATCTCTAATAATATTCTAATAAAATTCTAAGAGGTCTCTAAGAATCTTTTCTTTTGAGGTGACCTAACTTTGCTCCGCCACTAAAAAATAGACGCTTTATGAAAAGCGACAGTCATTCACGAAACGTCCATATCATCTAATTCCCCCGCCTTCCGGACCGCACCTTTTGCAGCCCCTTAAGCGGGAACAAAAGGCAAAGTCATGCTCACGATATTTCATTTTACTACCCGCCTCTTTTTAGCGCTTTTCCTGGGTGCCGCCATCGGCGTCGAACGCCAGTGGCGCCAGCGCATGGCCGGTTTGCGTACCAATACCTTAGTATCCCTTGGCGCAGCTATTTTCGTCACCCTCGCCGTAATGATCGGCGGCGACGCCACCGGTCGCGTAGTTTCTTATGTAGTCAGCGGGGTCGGCTTCCTTGGCGCCGGCGTCATCATGAAGGACGGGATGAATGTCAGAGGGTTGAATACCGCAGCGACTTTATGGTGTTCCGCCGCCATCGGCTCGCTTGCGGGGATGGGCTATGTCGCCGAGGCAGCGATCGGCACGGCTTTTATCCTGGGGGCCCACCTGGTGCTGCGGCCCATCGGCGATAAGATCAGCGCCCTACCCATCGACAAGGCCGCGCAAACGCAATTGTGTTACGTGTTCACGATCCGAATGAAAGAGGAAATAGAGAACCAGGTTCGTGTCCTGCTGGTCCAGTACATGAATGAAGACGATCAATTATTGCTGCGTTCGCTCAAAAGCTCGGATAACCATGACCCGGCCATCGCCCTGGTGAACGCCGAGATATTTGCCAACGGCAACCAGGATCATAAGATCGAGCGGCTGGCGGGACGGCTCACCATCACGCAGGGAATCAGCGAGGTCAGTTGGAAGGTCGTCGGCGAAGAAAACGATCTATAAATAGAAAATAAAAGCTTATGAAAGGATTTGTCAAATGGCTCCTCTGGATAATTGGCTTGTTTCTGGTGATCCTGCTCATTGATGCAATCGCACATTGGCTGCAAACACCTCATCTGTCCCATCATTAAAAAGAAAATACCATGAACACCTATATTAAAGCAGCAAAACGAAAGATCTTATCCCTGGGGGGGAGCAGTGGCAACGGGACGGGCAATGACTTCGATGCCGCTGCGACAGCTCAATTAAAAAAGGTGGCGCAGGCTGGTCGGGACGAAGTGCTGGCATTGCTGGACAGCGCGGAGACCGGTCTCAGGGAATTACAGGTGCGGGAAAAGCAACAACGATTCGGTGCTAATGAGATAGCCCATGAAAAGGCCCCCGCCTGGTATGTCCAGTTATTGCAGGCCTTTATCAATCCCTTCATCGGGATATTGATCGTCATCGCCCTGGTATCCCTTATTACAGATGTGTTTCTGGCCGCACCCGCCGACCGCGATTATAAGACCCTGATCGTGGTCTCCATTATGGTGCTGCTGAGCTCTTTCCTTCGTTTCTGGCAGGAATTTCGCAGCAACCAGGCGGCCGAAAAGCTAAAGAGCATGGTGCGAACCACGACTACCGTGTTGCGCCACTACGTACTGGGTCCAAGTAGACAGGAGATCGATCTGAAAGACCTCGTTCCGGGGGATATTATCCTGTTGTCGGCCGGCGATATGATCCCGGCAGACTGCCGCATCCTCCAATCGAAAGACCTCTTCATCAGCCAGGCCATGCTGACGGGAGAAGCCCTGCCGGTAGAAAAAAGGGATTATGCCATCGAAGATGTCAGGGCCAGGACGCCGCTCGAACTGGAGAATTGCTGCTTTATGGGTACCAATGTGGTCAGTGGCACAGCCATAGCGTTGGCGGTCAACACCGGGAGCCTTACTTATTTCGGCAGCATCAGCAGGGGTATCACCGGCAAGCGTGCCGAGACGAGTTTCGACAAAGGGGTCAACAGCGTGAGTTGGTTGTTGATCCGGTTCATGCTGATCATGGTGCCGCTGGTGTTCGTCATCAATGGCCTGACAAAAGGCAGCTGGCTGGAAGCCCTGCTCTTTGGCATCGCCGTAGCCGTGGGTCTCACGCCCGAGATGCTGCCGATGATCGTAACCGCCAACCTGGCTAAAGGCGCCGTGAACATGAGTAAGCGGAAAGTCATCGTAAAACGGCTCAACGCCATCCAGAACATCGGGGCCATGGATATCCTCTGCACCGACAAGACCGGGACCCTCACCATCGACAAGATCGTGCTGGAAAGACACCTGAATGTGCTGGGCATCGACGACGATGAGGTGCTCAAATGGGCCTATCTCAACAGCTATCATCAGACGGGACTGAAGAATCTCCTGGATGCCGCCGTGCTGGAACATGCTGAACTGCACGACAGTCTAAGGGCGGAGGATTACCGGAAAGTGGACGAGATACCGTTCGATTTTCAGCGGCGGCGCATGTCCGTGATCCTCGAGCACAACCATAAGCACATCCTCATCTGCAAAGGCGCTGTGGAGGAAATGCTCGATCTTTGCCCGCGCGTGTTCGACCCCGGCGAAGATCAGCAATTACAGATCGATACGGATGATATCATCCCGCTCGATGCTGCCATGCGGAAGACGATCCTGGATACGTCAAAACAATTGAACAAGGAAGGCCTGCGGGTATTACTGGTGGCCGTCAAGGAGTTCGACGAGCGGCCCCTCACCTATTCCATCGCCGACGAGAGTAATATGATCGTGACGGGGTTCATCGGTTTTCTCGACCCGGCCAAACCCTCTGCCCGGCCATCTATCGAAGGCTTGCAAAAACTGGGTGTCACCCTGAAGGTCCTCACCGGTGACAACGAGATCGTTACAAAGAAGATCTGCCGGGATGTAGGCATCCCCATCAATAATATTCTATTGGGCAGGGACCTGGAAAGCATCACTGACGAAGAGTTGACAGGACTGGTAGATGAAACGAACATCTTTGCCAAGCTGAGCCCGGCCCAGAAGAGCAGGGTCGTCAGGGTGTTGCAGGCCAAAGGACATACAGTCGGATTCATGGGCGACGGGATCAATGACGCGGCGGCCCTTCGGGACGCGGACGTAGGCATCTCCGTGGATACGGCTGTCGACATCGCCAAGGAGAGCGCGGATATTATCCTGTTAGAGAAAGACCTCATGGTCCTCCGCAAAGGGGTCATTTACGGCCGCAGAACCTTCGGCAATATCATCAAGTATATCAAGATGACGGCCAGCAGCAATTTTGGGAACATGTTCAGCATGCTGGGGGCAAGCGCCATCCTTCCCTTTCTGCCCATGCTGCCGGTGCAGATCCTGGTCCAAAACCTGCTCTACGACATCTCCCAGATATCGATACCCTGGGACAGGATGGATGCCGAGTATATCGAGCAGCCGCGGAAATGGGATGCGGGGGGTATCAGCAAATTCATGATTTTTATTGGGCCGATAAGCTCTATATTTGACTATGCCACTTATGCGGTGATGTGGTTTGTGTTCAAGGCTAATTCGCCCGCAAACCAAAGCCTTTTCCAGAGTGGCTGGTTCATCGAAGGATTGCTTTCCCAAACTTTGATTGTGCATATGATCCGGACAAAAAAGATTCCGTTTATCCAAAGCTGGGCGACTGCTCCTGTACTGGCATTGACCACCGCCATCATGGCCATTGGCATCTTTATCCCCTTCTCGGGTTTTGCCGGCGCCTTGAAAATGACGCCATTGCCGCTGAGCTATTTCCCCTGGCTGATCGGGATACTTCTCACCTATTGTCTGCTCACCCAATTGGTAAAAAACTGGTTTATAAGAAAATTTCATACTTGGCTGTAAAACTGACAAACGCTGAAAACTAACTAATTATGACACGAGGATTTGCTTGTTTGGTCTTATTATTGTTAACATCGCAGTTGATCTTTGCCCAATCACCCGATAGCAGCAATCAAAGCAATTGGAGTTATCATTTTCAACTGACCGTTGTCAACCAAAGCCATTCCGGCTTTAAAGCCGCCTATAGCGGGATGAACAGCCTCGCTGACACCGTGGAGACGGGGGCTACGAGCATAACGACCACCTTATTTTTTGGCCGGCGATTGTGGAGAGGCGGCGCGCTATATTTCAACCCCGAACTGTCCGGTGGCCAGGGATTGAGTTACTCCGTTGGGGTCGCGGGAGCGTTGAATGGAGAGACGTATCGCATCGGTTATCCCGCGCCCGTCATAGCCGTCGCCAGAGGCTACTTTCAGCAGTGGTTCCCGCTGGGTCACCCCAGCTATGAACAGGCAGACGATGAAATCAATCAGTTGGACGGAAATCTCCCCACCAGGAGGCTCGTCATCACCGCCGGGAAATTCTCCATGTCCGATTTTTTCGACGGGAACAGCTATAGCCACGACCCGCGGACGCAATTCCTCAATTGGGGCATCATGAGCAACGGCGCATGGGACTATCCCGCCAATACAAAAGGTTATACGGCAGGGCTGGTGGTAGAACTGATCCAACCCAAATGGGAGGCGCGGGTGTCAAGTGTCGAGGTGCCGGTGATCGCCAACCATTCGGATATGGAATATCGTTTTGGGAAGGCGCATTCCGAGACGGCAGAGGTCACCCGGAAGTTTATGGCGCGCAACCATCAGGGGAGCATCTCGCTTTTGGTGAGCTACACTGCATCCAGGGCCCCTTCCTACCAGCAAGGCCTGGCTGCATTGAAGACGGGGGACAGCGCCTTGCTGTTGGTGATACAGGGTAATGCCAGGGGCAATGCCTTTGGCGGCAACAAAACGGGTGTCTGTCTTAACATGGAGCAGGAACTCACGCGCGATCTGGGTTTCTTTGCCCGACTGGGGTGGAACGACGGTAAACATGTCACCTGGGCTTTTACCGAGATCGACCAGACGGTGTCTGCGGGGCTTTCCCTGAAGGGGACCACCTGGAAGAGAGACTTCGATGTGTTCGGTATAGCGGGGCTGCTGAATGCTATCTCGGCCGATCACCGCGCTTATCTGAAAGCCGGCGGCTATGGTTTTATCATCGGCGACGGCAACCTCAACTATGGACACGAAGCGATCCTGGAGACCTATTACAGCGCCCGCCTCACGAAGTCATTCTGGGCGTCCTTCGACTATCAGTTCGTCCATAACCCGGGCTATAATAAGGACAGGGGCGGCCCTGTCCATGTATTTGCGGTAAGAGGACACATCGAGCTCTAACTATTTAAACGGAATAAGCAACCCGCCGCTTACCCCAATAGATTGGTTATTACCCTTCGCAAAATCAATGTCATAGGCTGGTTCTATGAAAAAACCAATTCTTTTGAATGGCCAGTACATAACATCTGCTGCTATTTCTAATCCAAATACAGTATTGTCTGTTTTTGAGTAAGACAGCTCCGGGCCAAGACCTGCCATAAACTCGATTTTCCGTGATATGGTAAAAGGTTTTTTGAAAAGGACGTCAAAAGTCCAATCCGTTGAATGACTGCCCATCAATGGGGTCACATCCATTTCAACCTCTAACCATTCTTTTATAGGTGTAAATTCAATGCCAATCGAAGGTCCATAACCCGAAGAGCCGTCTTTGAGGCTTTTACTTACAGATCCTCCGAGTTCTCCAATAACAGGTTCACGATCCTGACAATTGGCCGACGTGGTGGACAGGCATAGCGCCAGGACAAAGCCGATGGCTTGTTTCATGCTGATGCGATTGAAAAAAGGTGCGGGAATAGATGAAAGGAGGCCGGGGCCCCCGGACGAAGGTGATCACGACCGGGCGGTCTTTGGCGGCTGCCAGATTGGGGCGTAAAAATCGGGAAGCGGCTGGGGTCTGTAGAAGGCCTGCTGCAGCTGCTGCACCGGTTGGCTTTTCGGGAGGCATACAAGGGCTTGCGGTACCACAAAGCCGTGACAGCAGCCGCAGGCGAAGAAGGGCGAACAGGGAGATGGATGATCAGCCTGCCGGCGGGTATTAGCAGGCTGAGAAGACGCTGAACCCGCTGCGATCGTGGCTGTACAGCAATCGTCATCCGCCTGGCAGGGGATGCCGGCGAGAACGAGAATGTACAAGGCCAACAGCGAAAACAACACCTTCATGCGGCAAATATACAGTTTTGCCCTTTTTGAAAGAATATAGTGAATTTATTTGAGAAGTACAATGCCAGGCCCGGGCAATTTTTTTTAAACACGCGGTTATTTGAGACAAAAAAATTCTACTTTTATAATAGTTCACGCAATGAAACGGGTTCGAAACTACTGGCCCCGTAAGGCCGGGTAGAAAAATCCGCTTCAATGAAATGACCGCTCCGGGTTAAAAGCCGGGGCGGTTTTTTTTTGAGAGAAAGTTCAGCACTTCCCGGTACAATTTCGATCGGTTCTTTTCGAGATGCAGGACATGCGAACCCTTCTCCACCACTACATATTTTTTCGACGGAGCATTAGTAAGCTGCTCAAAAAGGCGGCCGGCGTCCTCGTTGGATGGGTAGGCGTCCCATTCCCCCCGGATGATCAAAACAGGCGCCCTTATCAACGCGGGTGTGTAATAGGCCTGTCCATGCTGCAGGTCTTCAACATCCTGTGCCGGGCCTGCGGGGAAACGCACATTTCCCCCGCCTCTTGCAGCCAACGGATCGGATTGCAGCCAGTTTTGTTTCCAGCTGCTGTCCAGCTCCTTTTCCAAAAACGGCCGGAAGGCGGAAGGTGTAAGTACATCCATTTGGCCGACGCGGGTCTGCGGGGTCATTTCTTCGTAGACCGACCCGATCTGCTGCGCGATCCCCGAGCCGTTTCGCGTCGTTATTGGCGCGAATAAAACCAGCTTGTTTATCTTCTCCGGAAATCTCGATGCATAAAGCATGGCCACCGATGCGCCCCAGGAGTGAGCCACCAGGTCTATTTTTTTAAACCCTGTTTTCCCAATAACAACATTCACCGCAGAGTCGATGTCTTTGTAAGCATCCATTGCCCGTCCCGCCGGACTACCCGCCGGTGAGCTGTTATACATTTCCGGATACCGGTCGGAATTACCATAACCTAAAAAATCAAGGGCGAATGATTCAATCCCGTTTGCCGACAATTCGTCCATCCAGGAGTAACCGCTCATCCTGAAACCAAAGGCGAGCGATGAGGGAAAAGACGCCCCATGGATAAACAGCACCGGCGGCCTGCCCGATAAAACCTCCGGCCGGAGGTGCAAAATGGCGATCTTTAATTCCTTGATGCGGCTTTCTGTTTTGATAGTATCGTAAGGTGTCATTTGTACAAAGGTTTGACGATTTTATAAGTGATATTTCAGCCGGCAATGAAGTATGATGTTATTGGCTGCCTGACAAAACCCTCCCAAAAAATATTTTTATGTAGAATAGAATAGTACAGAATAGTTTCTTTATTTTTATTCGACCAAAAGACTAACGATGCAAGATGTTTATCAACAGATCAGGGAGTTAGAGCATATTCAGGGGCTTTCCAAGCATGAACAATTTGTAATGGGCTTCATCAATGCCATCAATGACAAATTGCTTTCCAAAGGAGATATGCTGCCTTCCGTCAACAGCCTGATGAAGGAGCTGGGGTTTGCGCGGGAGACCATCGCCCGAGGGTACAAAGAGTTGATGAGCCGGGGTATCGTGGAGTCGAAGAACCGCATCGGATTTTATGTTGCCAACGAGGATACCACGCAGACACTGAAGCTGGCGCTGATCATCTTTGCTTTTGACAGCTTCCAGGAGTTGTTCTATAAGACATTCAGCAGTCGCGTCGGAAAGGATGTGCACATCGACGTGTTCTTTCACCACAACAATATCATCGTTTTTGAGAACATCATTTCCACCGTGAGGGGAAAATACGGGATGTACGTAGTGGCGCCTATTCCGCATAAGCGCACGGCCGGTATCCTGTCGACGCTGCCGATGAACAAGTTTCTGATGGTCGACCGGTACGAACCCATCCCGGGGGATTATTCCTACGTGGTGCAGGAGTTCGAGAAATCCTCGTATAAGGCCTTTGTTGCGTTGAAAGAGGTGATCGGCCGGTACAAGGAGATGGTCTATTACTATCGCCCTTCCACGGATACGCCGGTGGAGATCCTCAATGCCTACAAGAAATTCGTCCATGACTGTAAGGTCAAGGGTGTGATCCGCACCGAATATCTCCCGGGTTCTATTGAGAAGGGGAAGGTCTATTTTACCATCAATAACACTGAGCTGTGGGCCATGCTCAAGGACTGCATCTCCAAAAAATTCGTGATCGGCAAGGATGTGGGCATCCTTTCTCACAATGACGATGTGGTGAAAGAGATCATTTGCAACGGCATTACCACCTATTCTACTGACTTTAAGAAAATGGCCGAAAAGGCCGCTGATTTTGTGCGGACAAGAAAAAAGATACAGGAGGTGATCCCCACCGTCCTCATCAGGCGGCAATCTTTGTAACATGAACAAAACCATCTTCCTGAGCTTCCTTGCCTTTGTGGCCTGCGCAGGATTAGTAGCCATCTATAAGAGCAGGAAGGTGAGCAGGCGTACCTCCCTCGCGTTTTTCCTGGGAAACCGGAGTCTCGGTTTTTGGATGATCGGGTGTTCGCTTTTTCTGACCAACATGAGCGCCAATCAATTCATTGGCGAGAATGAATTCGTGTACACGACGAATATGTCCGTCATGGCATGGGGGATGAGTTCGGTTTTCGCCATGTTGGTGGTAGCCGAGTTCCTGATGCCCGTCTATCTGCGCATCGGCGCCGTCACTACACCGGATTTCCTGCAGCTGCGATTCGACCGCCAGACAAAGATGATGGTGTCCGTTATCTTCCTGTTGAGCTACATGATCAACCTGATACCGTCGGTGCTGTATGGCTGTGCCGTGGCGATCAACGGCATTTTTCATATCGACCAGCAGTTTGGGCTCTCTTATTTTGTAGCGATAAGACTGCTGGTCTGTTTTCTCGGCCTCATCGGAGCGCTGTATTCCGTCCTGGGCGGATTCAAGGTTATTGTCATTTCCGACATTATCCAGGGGGTCGGCATGCTGGCCGGGGCGGTGTTCATTGCCTGGTTCGGCTTCCGCCGGCTTGGTGGCGGGCACGTCACTGCAGGCATCGAACGGCTGTTGCACGCGCACCAGGATCACCTGAACGCCATTGGGCGACCACATGACGCATGGCCACTGAGCACCATGTTTACAGGAATGCTGCTGATCAATCTCTATTACTGGGGGATGGAGCAGTATATCGTACAGGAAGCTTTGGCGTCGAAGAGCCTCGCGGCAGGGCAGAAGGGCATTTCGCTGGCTTGTGTAGGCAAGCTCACCGCGCCGCTGCTGCTCAATGTCCCCGGTCTCATCGCCGTGCATCTTTACACGCATCTTGATAATACGGCAGCCGTTTTCCCCAGGCTGGTGGGTGACATCCTGCCACCGGTGTTAGCGGGTTTCATCGCGGCCATTGTCTTTGGCGGGGCTTTGAGCACCTTCAATGCGGGGATCAACAGCCTCGGAACGCTGTTCGTGATCAACCTCTACAGGCCCTGGGCCGAGCGCTATAAGGGCCGGGTTGACGACCGGCGGATGCTCTGGGCGGGAAAGAGTTTTCAACTGCTGGTCATTGTGGCGGGAGTTTGTTTTTCCCCCTATATCCTGTTTGTGCAGGGCGGCTTCTATTTTTACCTGCAAAAGGTTTCAAGCTTTTTTAGCGTACCGGTATTTACCGTCATGACAGTCGGCCTGCTGACGAAGAAGGTTCCGGCCATCGCCGCCAAAGTGGGGCTGATATTTTTTATTGTCTCCTATGTTCTGACACAATTTGTCTTTCCAACCGGGCTCAACCATCTGCATGTACTCGCCATCCTGTTTGTGCTGACGGTGGCGCTGATGCTGATCATTGGCCGGTTCCGGCCAAAGGATGCCCCGTTTAAGATGCTTACTACGGCTGTGGTGCCTCTCCAGCCATGGAAGAACCGGTGGTGGGCTTTCTCCATACTCTTGATCCTGATGGTCGCCATGTTCATTTTGTTTTCACCGATGGGTATCGCCCATTAAATCTCCATACATGAAACATTACTTCTTATTGCTGTTACTGTGGCCTGTCACACTGTGTGCACAAAAGCAAATTGCTGTCCAAACGGAGCATTCGAGCCTTATCTTCACCGTTGGCGCCGATCAAAAATTGTATCAGTCGTATTTTGGAAAAAAGCTATCCCCGGCTTCGACGGAAAGCTTGCCTGCTTCCGAAGCCATAGAAAGCTATCAGGCGGCGGGCGGTCATAACCTGTTTGCCCCGGCGATGAGGATGGTCCATGCCGATGGAAACCCTTCCCTCGACTTTGTGGTGGCCAATACAACCACGCAGATAGTGGACGCCGGCAATACCATCACCCGCATCACCTTAAAAGACCCGGTATACCCAGTTACAGTGGAGCTCTGCTTTTCGGCTTTCTACCGGGAAGACGTTATTACCACCTGGACGGAGATCACGCATTCGGAAAGCAAATCGGTGCATCTGTATAATTTTGCCTCTTCGATGCTGCATTTTAACGCAGACAGTTATTGGCTTACCCAGTTTCATGGCGACTGGGCGGAAGAGATGAAGATGCAGGAGAGCAGGCTCACCAGTGGGATAAAGATCATCGACACCCGGCTGGGTTCCCGTGCCGATATGTATCAGACGCCGGCTTTCTTTCTTTCGCTCAACGCACCTGCTACCGAAACTACCGGGGAGCTCATCGCAGCAACGCTGGCGTGGTCAGGCAATTTCCAGTTCCTGTTCGAGATGGACAATGAGAACCGGTTGAATGTTATTTCCGGCATCAACCCCTATGCTTCCGATGAATGGCTGGCGCCAGGTAAGCGGTTTACCACCCCCGAATTTATTTTTACTTATTCCGACGAAGGGAAAGGCGCGGCCAGCCGCAACCTGCACCGCTGGGCCAGGAATCACCGGGTATTGGACGGAAATGGCCCCCGGTATACCCTGTTGAACAACTGGGAGGCGACCCAATTCGACTTTAATGAAAAGAAGCTGGACAGCCTCTTTGATCAGGCAAAACTCCTCGGTGTCGATCTATTCCTGCTGGATGACGGCTGGTTCGGCAACAAGTATCCGCGCAACGATGACCATGCAGGTCTGGGCGACTGGCAGGAGAATACGGCCAAGCTGCCGGATGGCATTGGACACCTGGTGAAGAGCGCGAATGAAAAAGGGGTAAAATTCGGCATCTGGATAGAGCCGGAGATGGTCAACCCTAAAAGCGAATTATACGAAAAGCATCCTGACTGGATATTGAAATTGCCCAACCGGCCGGAGGATTACTTTCGAAACCAATTAGTGCTCGACCTGCTGAACCCAGCCGTGCAGGATTTCGTGTACAAGACCGTGGACGACATGCTGACACGCAATCCGGGTATAGCCTTTCTCAAATGGGACTGCAACCGGATGATGACCAATACCTATTCCCCTTATGCCGGCGCCGATCAATCCTCCGTGTTCATCGGTTATGTGCAAGGCCTTTATGCCGTATTGGCCAGGCTGCGGGCAAAATATCCGGCGCTGCCGATGATGTTGTGTTCCGGGGGCGGGGGACGCACCGATTATGGCGCTTTGCGATATTTTACCGAGTTCTGGCCCAGCGACAATACAGATGCAATAGAACGCATCTTTATGCAATGGGGATATTCCTATTTCTTTCCTGCCAAAACCATCGCCTGTCATATTACCTCCTGGGGCAATCAGTCCCTCAAATTCAAGACCGACGTGGCGATGATGGGCAGGATGGGGTATGACCTGGATATTGCGCGGCTATCGGGTAAAGATCTTGCTTTCAGCCAGGAGGCCGTCCGAAATTATAAGCGGCTCAGCGGCTTGGTCTGGCAGGGTGATCAATACCGGCTGGTGGATCCCTATAACAACGACAGGGCGGTGGTGCTCTATGCCGACAGCAGTAAGGATCATGCTGTGGTGTTTGCCTACAACCTGCATCCGCCATACGGCACCAACTGGACTCCTGTGCGCCTGCAGGGGCTCGATCCCCGGAAAACATATGTTGTCAGGGAAACCAATCTATACCCCGGTACGGTTTCCCATTTGCCGGAGAACAATCGGTCTTTCACCGGTGAATATCTGATGACGGTTGGCCTGCATGTCTCCGGGAAGACGGCAATGAGCAGCGAGGTGATCGAACTGACGCCGGTGGATACTGCGCCGGTGACCATTCCGTTTGGAAAGGATAACAAGATCATTATCGAAAAGACCAGAGGCACTTATTCGGTGTTTTTTCATGGCAGGCTGGTAATCGATCAGGCCTATGCCCTATGTAAAGGAAAAGAGGTATATGACAGCCGCAACTATGGAGGGCTTACCTGGTTGGCAGAAGGAAATGTCTATACCATTACACATGGCCCGATGCAGCAATTGTTCTACGTATTCCCCGGAAAGGACTATTTTATCACCGAGGTGCAACTGAAAACCGATGCAGGCTGCAACTATATGTCACCATTGGTGGCGGACCACGTCGCCACTAAAGGTAACCGCGCCTTGTTCGTACCCTTCGACAATGATATGTGGGTGCGATACAATGCAGCGCCGATGGGTACAGCGGATTTCACGGGCAGCGAAGTCACCGCCTTGTACAATGACGCGACCAGGCAGGGATTGGTCATCGGCAGCCTGGAACAGGACACCTGGAAAACGGGAATAAGCGTACAAGGCAGCGATGATACGACGCTCTCAGCGTTGAGTGTGTCTAATGGCTGGACAGATTCCGTCCTCACCCATGACAAGATCGGGCATGGGACAGTTAGTCCGGTTGGTGGGGTTTGCCGGGGAGCAAAGGTATTCATCGGCGATTTCGACGACTGGCGCACGGGCATGGAGACCTATGCTCACCTGGACAGCCTCGCTGCGCCGAAGGTCATCTTCAACTGGAACAGACCCACACCGATGGGGTGGAACAGCTGGGGGGCTATCCAGGATAAGCTGACGTTAGCGAAGGCAAAGGGCGTGGTCGATTTCTTCGCTGATAGCTGCAAGGGTTTCCGAAACGGCGAACGTACGTTATTTGTCGACCTGGACGCTTTCTGGGATAATATGACGCCCGGCGGCGTACTAGTCAACGCCTCCCAACTGGACACTTTTATCACCTACTGTCACCAGAAAGGCTTCCGGCCCGGGATATACTGGACGCCTTTTGCCGACTGGGGCAAATCCGATAGAAAGATAGAAGGTTCAACGCACAGTTATCCCGAAACCTGGACCCGGCAAAACGGGCATGTGATGGACGTGGATGGTGGCAGGGCAATGGACCCAACGAATCCGGGAACGCGCGACCGCATCGTCGCCGTTCTTACCCGGCTGAAGCAATTGGGTTTTGAGATGATCAAGATAGATTTTTTGGGCCATGGAGCATTGGAGGCCGATCATTTTTATGATCCCACCGTCACCACCGGGATGCAAGCCTTCAGCAAGGGAATGGCATTTGTCGACAGTGTGCTCGGCGGGCAGATGCTGGTCTATTCGGCAATTTGTCCCAATATCGCCACCGCGCGGTATGTCCATATGCGACGCATCGCCTGCGACGCCTTCAGCGCCATCGACAATACAGAATATACATTAAACAGCACAGGCTATGGCTGGTGGCAGAGCGGCCTATACAATTTCGTCGATGCCGATCATGTCGTCTTCACCAATGCGCCGGCGGGTATGAACCGGGCGAGGCTCGTGTCTTCCTTAGTGACGGGCACACTGATGACGGGGGATGATTATTCCGCCGCCGGCAAGTGGCGGGCTACGGCGCGGCAGCTGTTGCAAAGGCGGGATGTTCTTTCGGTGGTGGGAAGAGGTAAAGCCTGGCGGCCGGTGTTTGCCAATACCGGCAACCGGGGCGTAGAGGTGTTTGAGAAGAACGAGGATGAGAAGGTGTATGTGGCTGTAGTCAATTTTGAGAATAGCCCAAAGGACTTCAGTATTCCTGTTTCGGGGATGAGGAAGGCCAGGGGAATTTTTGGCGGGCAGACGGTACAATCGGATGGCGGTCAATTGAAAGTGAAAGTGGATGGAAATGATGCAGAGATTTTTGTTAAAATATTTTGAAAAGGCGGGGGAATCTCTATATTTGTAGAATAGTATAGTATAGTACAGTAGAGACAGCCATTTATCAAATATTACTTGCTTATGAATATGAAATGCGATTGCGGGCCATTTATGGTTAAAGCTCTTATTGGGTTATTTGTTCTTCTCTTGGGTGCGCACCCGCTCTTTGCGCAAAAGCCGATTACGATCACGGGTACGGTCGTGGATTCCCTGGGAAAAGAAATGGCGGGCGTGAGCGTCGTCATCGCCGGCAAAAAGAACATCGGTACGAATACCGACATCCATGGCAAATTTGTGCTGGATGTGCCGCCACACGCCGTGTTGAAGTTCTCCTACGTGGGTTTTATCGACCAGGATGTCACAGTTACCGAGGAAACCCATACGGTGACTATCCGCATGCGGCCCGCCGCCAATACAGGGGAAGAGGTGGTGGTAACGGCATATGGCCGCAAAGAGCGGAAAGAGGCCGTGGTCGGCAGCGTCACGTCGGTGAACCCGGAAGACCTGAAGATCCCCGCCAGTAATCTCACCAATGCTCTCGCCGGAAGGGTGGCGGGGCTTATTTCATTTCAACGTGCAGGCCAGCCCGGTCTCGACAATTCCAACTTCTTCATCCGCGGCGTCACCACTCTTGGCTATAGCGCCAGCCCGTTGATATTGGTAGACAATATCGAGCTGAGTGCGAACGATCTTGCGCGGTTGCAGGTGGATGACATTGCGAGTTTCTCCATCCTGAAGGATGCCAGCGCTGCGGCTTTGTATGGCGCCCGAGGCGCCAATGGCGTTATTCTTATCACCACCAAGGACGGGAAGATCGGCAAGGCGCGGATCAATATCCGGGTAGAGAGCTCGGTGCAATCGCCGACAAAGAAGATACAACTGGCCGACCCCGTCTCCTACATGAAATTCTACAATGAGGCTGTGACAACGCGCAACCCGTTGAACACGGCGCCGTATTCACCCGACAGTATCTACAACACCAACCAGACATGGACGCATCAGCCCGGCAGCAGTCCCTATTTACACCCTGCGGTCGACTGGATGAGCACGCTTTTCATGGGCCATACTACCACCGACCGGGCAAACTTCAGCGCGAGTGGCGGGTCGCCCTTCGCAAAGTACTATATGGCCGGCTCTTATTCGCGCGATAACGGCATACTGCAGGTGAACCCGGTGAACAATTTCAATTCGGGCATGAAGTATGAGAATTACCAACTGAGGGCCAATATCAATCTCACCCTCACCAAGACCACCGAAGCAGAAGTAAGACTGTGGGGGAATTTCAATGACTACACAGGCCCCATCACGAGTAGTTCGGATGGTCTCGCCACGGACTTGTATATAAAAGCGCTGCATGCCAACCCCGTGGCTTTCGCACCTTACTATCCCCCCGATAGCGCCAACCTGCTGACGCACCACATTCTTTTCGGCAATAATACCAATGTCAATGGTAACTATCTCGATAATCCATATGCCGATCTGATGTATGGTTACAAGACCTTTTCCGAGTCCCGGATGTCGGCGCAGTTCGAACTGACGCAGCGGATCGACCTGATCCCGGGATTGAAATTCCATGGCATCTTCAGTACCAACCGGTATTCCTATTTCGACCTCACCCGGAGTTACAAACCTTTCTACTATTCCATCGCCACCTCCGACCCGCGGACCAATGCCTATACGCTGAACTGGCTCAACAACCAGCCGGGACAGGCACAGGAGTTTCTCAGCTACAATCCGGGGACGAAGACGGTATATACCTTTCTCTACCTGCAGGGAACCATCGATTACGACCGGCATTTCGGCAAGCATGCGGTAAGCGCGACAGTCATCGGGACAAGGGAGCAGACGCAATACGGGGATGCATCCGATCTGTTGAGCAGCCTTCCCTACCGGAACCTCGGCGTCTCGGGCCGCGCCTCCTATTCCTTCGACAGCCGGTATTTTGTCGAGGGCAACTTCGGGTACAACGGCAGCGAACGGTTTGCACCCAACCACCGGTATGGCTTCTTTCCCACCATCGGCGCCGGCTGGATCGTGTCGAACGAAAAGTTCTGGCAGGGTGGGGTAGCCAACATCCTCACACGCCTAAAGATCAGGGGCAGCTATGGCCTCGTAGGTAACGATAACATCGGCAACCAGCGGTTCTTCTACCTGTCGAGCGTGACGCCGGATAATGGGTATGGCCCCCGTGCCAGTTTCGGTAGCAGCAACGGGTTCACGCTGTATGGTACTACCATCCAGGCTTACCCGAACCCGGATGTCACCTGGGAGCGATCGAGAAAGGCTAACCTGGGTGTAGAAGCTACCTTCTTCAAGAGTTTAAACATCACGGCCGAGATCTATCATGAATACCGCTATGATGTCCTGATCCCCCGCGGGTATATCCCGGTGTCGGTGGGCATCGAGAATTCCGCGGCGAACAACCTGCAGGCCAACCTAGGCATCAACACAGCGGAGGGTATCGACCTGAACGTCAACTATAATAAGGCGCTCACCAAGGATTTTACCCTCCAGGTAATGGGTAATCTCACGGCCACAAGGAACAAGGTCGTCTACACTGAGGAGCCGCAATATCCGGACTCCTATGAGTTCCGGAAAGGCCAGCCTATCGGCCAGCCTTTTGGTTATATCGCCGAACGGCTTTTCGTGGATAACAAAGAGGCTCTCAATGCGCCCCAGCAGAACTTCGGTAATGCTCCATTGCCGCAGGGGGGCGACATCAAATACCGCGACGTGAACCATGACGGCGTCATCGATGGCAATGACCAGGTGCCCATCGGCCTGCCGCAGACCCCGCAGATCATCTATGGCTTCGGTTTTTCCATGCAATACAAACACATCGACCTGAGCATGTTCTTCCAGGGATTGGCACGCGAGTCCTTCTTTATCAATCCCTCTTCCAAGATAGATGTGTACAACGGAATTTACGGCACCGCACCTTTCATAAACAATGCGCAGTTGCTGAAGGCGTATGCCGACAACCACTGGTCCGAGGAAAATCAGAATCTCTATGCCTTGTATCCCCGGCTCTCGACATATGAAAACCTGAACAATGAACAGACGAGCACCTGGTGGATGCGGGACGGCAGCTTTATGCGCCTGAAATCCGCCGAAGTAGGGTATTCCCTTCCGGCGAAATGGATCAAGAAAGCATACATGCAGAATGCCCGGTTCTACGTCAATGGACTCAACCTGCTCACCTTTAGCAAATTCAAGCTTTGGGACCCTGAGATGGCCGGACAAGGTTTCGGTTACCCCATCCAGCGGGTATTCAATGTAGGTCTTAACCTTAACTTTTAAAGTAATGAAGATTCTCATCAAAATATCGCTCGTCACCTTGCTGCTTGGGGCTGTGTCCTGTAAGAAGTACCTGAATGTCGTACCGGATGACGTAGCTACCCTCAACAGCAGCTTTGCCAATTCCAACGAGACGGAAGCCTACCTGATAGGCAACTGTTACTCCAGCCTGCAACAGCTGGGGGATGTCTGCCGCAACCCCGGGTTTACAGCATCGGGCGAGGTCATTATCCCCACCGACCTGCCCAGCAATGCCAGTCTGCGCGGTTCGGGGCAGGATGCCGGTTTTAACCTGTTGCTTGGCGAACAGAATGTACCGAACCCGCTGATGAATTACTGGGACGGGTATAACCAGGGCCTTAACCTGTGGCAGGCTATCCGGTGGTGTAATACCTTCCTGGCCAATGTCAACCTCCCGCTCGATCTGACGGCGGATAATAAGAAGCGGTGGATCGCCGAGGCCAAATTCCTGAAAGCCTATTATCACTACTGGCTCATCCGGATGTATGGGCCTATCCCGATAGCCGACGTAGCCCTTCCCGTGAATGCGTCGACCACCGCGGTACGTCAAAAGCAGCAGTCGGTGGACTCCTGTTTCAACTATGTGGTCGGACTCATTAACCAGGCCATTCCCGATCTGCCACCTTCTATCCAGAATACCATCACCGAAGACGGCCGGATCACCCAGGCGATCGCCCTGGCCGTAAAGGCGGAGGTGCTGACCACCCAGGCCAGTCCCTTATTCAACGGCAACCCCGATTATGCGGGAGTGAAGGGCGTAGACGGGACCCCGCTCTGGTCCGCTGCTGCCGTTGCTACGAAGTGGCAAACTGCGGCCGCTGCCTGTAAGGCGGCCATCGATGCGGCAACCGCCAATGGCGCCGCCTTGTATCAGTTCGTCCCTCAATCCGGCCTGAAGCATATGAGCGATTCGACGAAGCTGTTGCTTACCATCCAGGGGGCTTTGAACAGTAGTTGGAATACCGAACAGATCTGGACGACCAATACGACTTTCGGCTACCAGATACAGGCTTGTCCGCGGGTGACGACGGATGCGACGACCGTGTACGATTTCTGGTCGAATTTCTCCGTGCCGATGGGGGAGACCGAGATCTTCTACTCCAATAATGGGGTGCCCATCAACGAAGACAAGACCTTTGATTATTCCAACCGCTATACGGTGGTACAGGGAGACGCCGCCAACCAATATTATGTGTCGAAAGGGTATAACACCAACAAGGGTAACCTCAACCGCGAGGCGCGTTATTACGCCGACATCGCCTTCGACGGCAGCAACTGGTTCGGCTATGGGAACACGGATGATAATAATCCCAATGTTATCAACGCTGTCAATGGCAATGCTTCCCCTGCCGACCCGATCAGCTACAACAGCACGGGTTACTGGCCAAGGAAACTGGTGCCCTACCAGACAGCATCTTCCAATAGCGTATTTACTTCACAGAATTATTACTGGCCTTTTATGCGGCTGCCGTCGCTGTGGCTGCTGTATGCGGAATGTCTCAATGAAGTGGAGGGACCGGGTTCCGATGTCTATCAATGGATAGACAAGGTGCGGGCACGGGTCGGACTGCAGGGCGTCCAACAGGCATGGGCCACGTATTCGAATAACCCGAGCAAACCCAATACGCAGACCGGGCTGCGGCAGATCATCCACCAGGAAAGACGCATCGAGCTGGCCTTTGAAGGGCAGGCCGGGTGGGACCTCCGGCGATGGAAAGAACTGCAGGCTGTGCTGGCGAACCCCTTCATCGGCTGGACCGTGCAGGATAAGGCAAAGACCATGAGCGCTTATTACAACCTGCATACGGCCTTTCAACCGTTTTTCGGGTTGCGGGATTATCTCTTCCCCGTCCAGCAATACGATCTGTTGACCAATCCCAACCTGGTGCAGACGCCTTATTGGTAATTCCTAAACTTATTATATGCCATTGAAACAATTTATTCCGTTTTTGTGCCTGCTGGCGGTGCTGTCCTGCCAGAAAAGCGACAACTACAACGAGGCGGCCTCGACAGACAAGACTAAGCCGGGGGTGGTAACCAATGTGAAGGTTGTGAACTTCAACGGTGGCGCCTATATCACCTATACGCTGCCTAATTCGCAGAATATCCTGTATGTACAAGCGAACTACCCGATCAATAACACCACCACCCGCCAGACGAAATCATCTTATTATTCGGACAGTATTACGGTGCAGGGCTTTGCCCAGAGCCAGGACTACCAGGTCACCTTATACGTGGTATCCCGGGCCAACGTTCAATCCGATCCGGTGGTGGTGACGGTGCATCCGCTTACACCGCCGTATCAACTGGTGGCCAGGACGCTGGCGATGCAGCCCGATTTTGGGGGGGTGGCTATCTCAGGCGCTGATTCGACCCGATCGCCAGTAACCATCGTAGCCCTGCTGCCGAACTCGATCATCGCAGGCAAAGACGTCGTCCAGAACGAGTACACCACCAACAATCTTGCCATTCAATACAGCCTGCGTGGGTATGATACCATGCCAAAGAAGTTCGGGCTCTATGTCATCGATCCCTACAACAATATATCGGATACATTATGGCAGACCATCAACCCGCTGTATGAGATACCATTGCCCAAGAGCCTGTTCAAGCCGTACGTATTACCAACGGATGTACTCGCCTACCAGAATGGCTATTTCAACCTGACGAACCTCTGGGACGGCAACTATGGGGAATATTGTTATAACACACAGCAGCCTATTCTGCCGAGTGCTGCCAAGTCGTATATCTGGCCGGCCTGGTTCACCTTCGATATGGGCGTGACGGCCAAACTCAGCCGGTATATGGTGTGGGACCGTGTTGGCGGCAATAATGAATTCATCTGGACTTCCGGGGCGCCCCAAACCTGGATCATGTGGGGGCGGGCGGATGTGCCGCAGGACGAGTTGATGCCTTCCGATACGTCGCAGTTGCCGGCGCTCGGACAGAAGACGCCCGGCGGCTGGATCAACCTGGGTGTCTTCAATGCACCGGCCCGGCCGGCGGATAATCCGCTCACCAATGCGGATATCACCACCTGGTTGAATGGGTTCAACTTCTCAGAGTCCATTACGCTGCCCAAAGTGCGCTATATCCGCTTCGAATGCTTGCAGACCATGGGCGGTACGGATAATTATTTTAACATGAACGAAATCACAATTTATGGAAACCCGAACTAAGATAAGCGTATATGTATTCCTGATACTGCTGTTGCAGATAGCCGCCTGCTCGAAGAAGCCGACGGATTTCCGGAAATTCCTCGCGGGTAGTGAGATCATTTATCCGGGCGCAGCTAACCAGACGCAGGTTTTACCCGGTAATTACCGGCTCGAACTCACCTGGCACCCCAGCGCCGACCCGAGCGTAGCCAAATATGTCGTGTACTGGAATAACTATGCGGATTCATTGACAGTGCCTGCTACCAGCCATAATCCGGCAGACACGGTCAAATGCCTCATCAGCAAGCTGCAGGAGTATACCTATACCTTCTTTATCAATTCTTATGACAACGCAGGCAACAAGTCGATCTCGACGGAAATTGACAATGCCCGGGCGTATGGCAGCATTTACCAGGCCAGCCTGATCAACAGACCGATCAACCGGGATACACCCTATATATACACCAGCGACAGCTTCCTGGTGCTGAAATTCGTGGCGCCCGATACCATCAATATCACAACGACCATCAATTACACGAACATGCAGGGGAATGCGGAACAAAAGGTGCTTCCACCGGCCGTGGACAGCGTCCTGATCACCGATTATCATCACGGTACCCCTGTCGTCTACCAATCTTCCTATATTCCCGTCCGTGGGGCGATCGACACCTTCATCACTACCCATGTCGATACGGTGCCGTCCATCTACCGGATCATCATGTGTAACAAGAGCTTGTTCAAGGCGGTTAACCTTCCGCATGACCTCGTAGCCGGATTCGGTACATCCCTGCCACAGATATGGGATGGAACGATGACGCCAAAGGGTTATCCGAACATCTTCCATTCCGACGGCAGCGGCAATCCGCCCTTGCCGGGGACGATAACGATGGACATGGGAGCGACTTACAATAACCTGGTGAAAGTAGAAGAAATAGGGCGCAACTGCTGCCATAATCCCAAGGAGTTTGAAGTATGGGGCATCGCAGATACGACCGGAGCGATCAGCTCGCTGCTGCCGGGTAACAGTGGGTGGAAGGCGGATATGACGGCTAAGGGATGGGCTGAACTGGGAGACTTTACCCGCACCGATGATGGGATCGCTCCATACGATGCCTTGTTGAACAGTAACCCACCTCCGGTGCGGTTCCTCATTGTCCGGTTCGTCAGTGATGTGGATAATTCCGGTTATATAAACCTCAGTCAGATGACGTTCTGGTATAAGCAATAATATGAAGAATATCTTAGCCTTTTTTTCTTTACTGGCGGCGGCTGCCCATTGTGACGGGCAGCCGCTGGCCTTATGGTATGATAAGCCTGCCGCTGTTTGGGAAGGTTCATTGCCCCTGGGCAACGGCCGATTGGGCATGATGCCTGACGGAGGCGTGAACAAAGAGACCATCGTATTAAACGATATCACCCTATGGAGCGGGTCGCCACAGGATGCGAACAATTATGAGGCGTATAAGAGTCTGCCTGCCATCCGGAAGCTGTTGTTCGAAGGAAAAAATGATTCAGCACAGCAGCTGGTGGATGCCAACTTTATTTGCAAGGGGCCAGGTTCGGGTGGCGCACAGTGGGGATGTTACCAGACGATGGGTAACCTGACCATTGAATTTTCATCCGGCGGCGCCCCTGCTGGCTACAGCAGGCGCTTGTCCCTCGATAGCGCCATCGCCACCACCACCTTCATAGTAGACGGCGTGCGGTACACCCGCGAATATTTTACATCCTTCACCGGCGATATTGGAGTGATACGCATCAGTGCGGACAAGCCGGGGCATATCAGCTGCTCCTTGTCCATGAACAGACCCGAGCGGTCGGCTGTCGCCGTCATCGGTGATGTGGTACAGATGGAAGGGGAGCTGGATAATGGGACGGATGGGCGAGGCATGCGCTATCTGGCCAAGGCGCGTGCTGTGGCCAGGGGCGGTTTTGTGGAGGCGAAGGGCCTGTCGGTGGTCGTCAAAAATGCGGATCAGCTGCTCATTTACGTGTCCATGGCGACGGATTATAATGATCCCCACCATCGCGACCGCATCAACCACCTGCTCTCCGCGGCAGTGCAAACCCCTTACACCGACATGCGCCGCCAGCACATCGCCCGCTACCAGGCCCTGTTCAAACGCGTGTCCCTCAACCTGGGCGCTGCTTCCAGGGACGATCTGCCAACCGACATCCGCTTGCAGGAATACCAGCGCGATCCGGGTGGGGACAATGCCCTGGCCGCACTTTTCTTTCAGTTCGGGCGCTATCTCTCCATCAGCAGCACCCGTGTGGGGTTGTTGCCACCTAACCTGCAAGGACTATGGGCCAACCAGGTGCATACTCCCTGGAACGGAGACTATCATCTCGATGTCAACGTAGAGATGAATCACTGGCCGGTGGATGTCGCCAACCTGTCCGAGCTCGATCTGCCGCTGGCCGACCTGGTGGCCGGGATGGTACCGTATGGCGAAAGGACGGCCAAAGCCTATTACCATGCCGGTGGCTGGGTGGCGCATGTGATCACGAATCCCTGGCATTTTACGGAGCCGGGGGAGAGCGCCTCCTGGGGCGCGACCAAGGCAGGCTCGGGATGGCTATGCAACAATCTCTGGCAGCATTTTGCTTTCACCGGCGATACGGCTTATCTGCGGCGCATCTATCCCGTCCTGAAAGGCGCCGCTGTGTTTTATCACGATATGCTGATCCCTGACCCGGCGACGGGCTGGCTGGTGACCTCGCCATCTTCGTCGCCCGAAAATTGGTTTAAAATGCCAAACGGCCAGTCGGCTAGTATTTGTATGGGGCCGACCATCGACAACCAGATCGTTCGGGAGTTATATGGGAATGTTATCCGGGCTTCAATGATATTAAAGACGGACAATGCATTCCGGGATACGCTTCGTTCGCAGCTGACCCTGATGCCACCGCCGGGCCGCGTAGCGTCTGACGGTCGATTGATGGAGTGGCTGCAGGATTATGCTGAAACGGATGTGCATCACCGGCATATATCCCATTTATACGGACTTTATCCCGCCAATCTCATAACACCCGACAGTACACCCGATCTGGCGGCGGCCTGTGCGAAATCGCTTGACATACGCGGCGATGATGGGCCGGGCTGGTCCATCGCTTATAAGATGCTGATGTGGGCAAGACTATATAATGGCAACCGTGCCTACAAGCTGTTTAAAGATCTGATGCGGCCCACTATGGCTACCAATATCAATTATGGTGCAGGGGGCGGCATCTACCCGAACCTCTTCTCGGCGGGCCCCCCTTTTCAGATAGACGCCAATTTTGGCGGGGAGGCGGGTATTGCCGAGATGCTGTTGCAAAGCCACGCCGGTTATATCAACCTCTTACCCGCCATCCCTGATGAATGGAAGGCGGCGGGAGAGGTGCATGGCCTGAGGGCGCGCGGGAATGTTGTGGTAGACTTTAGCTGGAAAGCCGGCAAGATCATTTCCTACCGCCTCTATTCCCACTACCCGCATCCCGTTCAGATCAAGATCAACGGGTTACTGCAAACCGTCCAGGCAGGCCCTCTCGCGATCACGCGTGTCGCGGCTGCGCCCGGGCTGGCAACTTCGGCGATCTCCCTGCCGCATATCTTCGGGGATGGCATGGTATTGCAGCGGGATGCCCCTGTGACCATCCTGGGGCATGCAGGCGCCGGTGAATCCGTGCGGGTATCCTTCCACGGCCAGTCACGGACAACAGTAGCCGACAGCAAGGGCGCATGGAAGGTGGTGTTGTCGCCGATGGCTTATGGTGGACCCTATACACTGGAGATCAGCAGCCGGTGGGATTCGGTGAGGCTGAAGGATGTCCTGGTAGGGGATGTGTGGGTTTGCAGCGGGCAATCCAACATGGAATTTCCCGTATCCGGCTGGTCGCGGGTGAACAATGCCGATGAAGAGCTGAGGAATGCAGACTATCCGGCCATCCGACTTTTTTCTGTCGACAAGGCGATCAGTGCCCGGCCGGAGGAAGACGTGAAAGGCGGGCATTGGGAACATTGCAGTCCGGCTACCATTGCTCCTTTCACGGCGGTGGGTTATTTTTTTGGCAGGGAGTTGCACAAAACGCTCAAGATCCCCATCGGTCTTATCAATACCACCTGGGGCGGCACCGATATCGAATCCTGGATCAGCCGGAAAAGCCTGGACAGCAGCCGGGAGTTTCATGATGCGGTGGCCCATCTTCCAATAATAACGCTGGATTCATTGCGCGATCTTTATCGTGCGGCGTCGACCCGGCTGGTGACCCGGCTGCAGGGCGGATTGCCTGATGCAGCTGCAGTGGCGTCGTGGAAGGACCCCTCCTTTGACGCTTCGCATTGGCCGGCCATGCAGCTGCCCGGTCTATGGGACAACCAGCAATTGGGCGCAGCCTTCGATGGTGTGGTATGGTTTCGGAAGGAGGTGGATCTTCCCGGGATGGATACGGCTCTTTTATCACTTGGAATGATCGACGATGACGACGAGACCTATGTCAACGGCATCCGGGTCGGCGGAACCAATGGATATAACATGCATCGCGTATACAAGATACTGCCCGGCATTTTGCACCCTGGCAAAAATACGATTGCCGTCAAGGTGACCGATGGCGGCGGCGGGGGAGGTATCTATGGGGAAGAGAGCGAGTTGTGGTTGTCGGCCGGGTCGGTGAAAGTGTCACTTTCCGGCGCCTGGAGTTTCCAGGTTGCGTCGGTGATTGCAGGGAATGGCGGCTTTGGGCCTAACAGCTATCCGTCACTGTTGTTCAATGCGATGGTCAATCCGATCAGATCGTTTCGGATCAAAGGCGCTATCTGGTACCAGGGGGAGAACAATGCGGTGAGGGCATGGCAGTATCGGAAGGCCATGCCGTTGCTGATCGAGGACTGGCGTCATCAATGGGCCGAGGGTGCATTCCCGTTGTATTTTGTACAGCTCACCAGTTTCAAGGCATCGAGTGGAAATAGTAATAAAGGGAGCACATGGGCAGAGCTGCGCGAGTCGCAGACTGTAGCCCGGGCTCTGCCACATACGGGAATGGCGGTTACCATCGACATTGGCGACCCTAACGATATACATCCGACCGACAAACAGGATGTCGGCAGACGGCTGGCCGCGCTGGCGCTCCATCAGACCTATGGACTGCCGGGCGTAGCGTCCGGTCCGGTATATCGTTCTGTGTCGATGGTGGGGGGAAAGGTGCAGGTGTCTTTTTCGGAAATTGGCGGCGGCTTTATCATCAAAGGCACAAGCCTTCATGGGTTCGAGCTGGCCGGTGCTGACCATCATTTCTACCCAGCTGCTGCAGTCATCGAAGGCAATACCGTAATGCTGTCATCCGACAACGTGCCTCAGCCGGTGGCAGTACGGTACGGCTGGGCAGATGATGCCAGCAGTGCCAACCTTTTTAATAAGGAGGGGTATCCGGCGGCGCCATTCAGGACGGATGATTGGCCCGCCATCACGCGCGACGTGAAATTTACCATTTCACCCAATTTTTGAACCATAGCCGGGGGTGCTCGCCGATCTATCTTTGATGTATGAACGTTCAACAAATCATTTTCTTCATCATCAAAAATTTTCAATCATGGCACAAGTAAGCACTTATTTAAACCTTCCCGGCAATACGGAAGAAGCATTTACCTTCTACAAATCGGTTTTCAAAACCGAATTCAACGGAAACGGGATTACGCGGTTTGGGGATATTCCCGGCGATCCGCAAAGACCCCTGGCCCCCGAACAAAAAAAGCTCGTCATGAATGTACAGTTACCCATTATGGGCGGACATGTATTGATGGGCACCGATGCGGATGCGTCGATGGGATTCAATCTCATCTCAGGCAACAATGTGCATATCAATCTGGAACCCGATACCCGGGAAGAGACAAAACGTCTGTTTGATGCGCTTAGCAACGAAGGAAAAGTGCGGATGCCCCTTGGCGATATGATCTGGGGTGGTTATTTTGGCTCCTGCACCGATAAGTTTGGTATACACTGGATGTTCAATTGCAATCAGCCAAAACAATAATAATCCTCCTCTATTACTATCAAAAGCTAATCGTTATGAAAAGGACAAAAATTCTATATTGGGTATTCACAGGTCTCTTTGCCTTTATGATGCTTGGTTCGGCTATCCCTGATATTTTTTCCACCCAGGTTGCCGTAGAAGGCTTCGAAAAAATGAAGATGCCCACTTATCTTACCCCCTTCCTCGGGATCGCAAAGGCATTAGGCGTTGTGGCAATACTTATCCCGGGCTACCCCAGGATCAAGGAATGGGCTTATGCGGGACTGATGTTCGATCTGGCGGGCGCAACCTGGTGCATCTTTTCAGCAGGGATAAGGGGTGGGAATCTTGCTTTTATGATCATGCCCATAGTCATCGGCTTTCTCTCCTATACTTATTATCGCCGGAATTCGCTTATATTTAAGCATGAGTATCACAAAAAAGGGCAGGGAACCCAAGATACCTTACTTTGAAGATATAAATGAATTTCTTGCCTCCATACCGGTTAGAGACCGCAGCAATGACCCTCTGTTCTATTGTTTACGGCTTCTGGAGAGCGAAAAAAGCGCTATGAATATGCCCCCTTTTCGAAGGGGGTTTTATTATTTGGGATTACTTACCGACGTATCGAGCACGAAGATATCCTACGACAATATACATGTGAACGATCTCAATTCGCTTATTGTATTCCAATCCCCGGGACTGATCTCCAGTTTTTACAGGAACAGGTCGCACGGCTACCTCATCTACTTTAAAGATCAATGCTTCTCTTATTACAAACCTTCCATCGACAAAGAGTTTCCCTTTTTCAATAGCCAACAGACCGATTTTTACAGGATCTCGGATACGCAGTACAAAGAAATGGTTCCCCAGTTTGAGGAAGTTTTCTCGGCGTATGAACAATCAAAAGACCATAAGGTAGCAAGCCTGAAGCTATTGGCTCTTCTTCATCAGCTTACAGCGTTTTCCCTGTTCAGCACCCTGCAACAGGAGAGACTTGCCACGCCGCAACAGGTGCTGTTAAAAAAATACCTCTCTCTTGTTAATACCCACTACCTGGAAAAGCGGCGGGTGGAGGACTATGCAGCCATGCTTTTTGTCACTCCCAACCATCTTTCCCAGTCGATCAAATCGGTTGCAGGAAGGAATGCCCTTTCCTACATTAATGAACGAATATCGGCAGAAGCCAAGTCGTTGATCTCCTACACCGATCTCAGCATTGCAGAGATTGCCTATAAGCTGGATTTCTCGGATCCGGCAAATTTTGGAAAATTCTTTAAAAAAAATGCCGTGATAACGCCATTGGAATTCAGAGGAAGGAGATAGGCTACACCGGCGCCAAAAAAGCCCCTGCTACAGCTCAAGCCCACTCGTCCTGCTCTTCCGGTACGCCGACGGGATACAATGAAATTCCGACTTGAAATACTGGGTAAAATACTTGGGATTATTAAACCCTACCGTATACGCTATCTCCGCCACTGTCAGCTGACTCTTCTCGAGCAGCTCGGCCGCCCGCTGCAGGCGGATATGCCTGATCAGCTCAACCGGCGTCTTGCCCGTGAGCAGCAGCACACGCTTATAGAAGGTACTCCGGCTGGCATGGAACTGCTGGCATAGGTCGCCCACGGAGAAGTCGGGATTCGCCATATTCTTTTCGATATGCTCCAACACCTCGCGCAGGAACACATCATCCGCTGAAGGCATCTCCACATGCGTTGCTCCAGCCTGCACCTGCCGCTGGTAGGTCTTCTTCACCGTCTCGTTGTACTCTACGATGTTGCGCATTTTCGACAGCAACACCTCGAAATTGAAAGGCTTGGTGATATAATCCGCGGCCCCCGTCTGCAATCCCTGCAGGACACCCGACTCCCCGGCCATCGCCGTCAGCAGGATGACGGGTATCTGCCGCGTACGGTCATCGGTTCTGATCTTACGGCAAAGCTGGATCCCATCCATATGCGGCATGCTGATATCGCTCACCACGAGCTGCGGATGCGCCGACAACACCTTCCGCCAGCCCTCCTTCCCATCGGAAGCCTCGACGATATTATAATAGGTGCGAAGGTTGTCTTTCAGGTAAAAGCGGAAGTCCTCGTTGTCTTCCACGATGAGGATGGTCGGAGCACCAGGCGGTGCGGAAGGTACCTCATCCTCGGGCAACAGCGTTTCCTCCGGCTCGGGCATCGGCGTCGGCAGCCCG
Organism: Puia dinghuensis; assembly: GCF_014642875.1. GTDB lineage: Bacteria > Bacteroidota > Bacteroidia > Chitinophagales > Chitinophagaceae > Puia > Puia dinghuensis. The sequence continues at coordinate 137,121 of NZ_BMJC01000006.1, read as the reverse complement.
GCCGCCTTTATCACTTTCAATGGCAGCACCACCGTAAAACACGAACCCTTATTCACCTCACTCTCCACCGACAGCCGCCCATGGTGCATCCGGACGAATTCCTGGGTGATCGAAAGCCCGATGCCGCTGCCCTGGTTGATAAGGGTCTCCGGTATTTCGTTCTGGAAGAAACGTTCGAATATCTTTTCCTGTTTGTCTGGCTCGATGCCGATGCCGGTGTCCCGGATGGCAATGGAAAGCAGCGCCTCCTCGTCGTTCTTCCGCTCGACTGCCAGGTCTACCCGCACCGATCCATTCTCGGGTGTGAACTTGAAGGCATTCGACAGGAGATTGAAGAGGATGCGCTCCAGTTTGTCGTGATCAAACCGCGTCACCAGCGGGGGAGAATTCCTATCATCATAGACAAACGAGATGTTCTTTTTCTCTGCCAGGTCGACAAAGGAGTTGGCGGTCTCCCGCACGAAGCGCACGATATCCCCTTCGCGCAGGTGCAGTTTCAGCTCGTTCACTTCCATCTTCCGGAAGTCGAGCAATTGGTTGACAAGATGCAGCAACCGCTTGGCATTCCGTCTGATCATCTCGTACTGCCGCCGCGGGTCCACCGGCGACGCAGGGGTAAGCAGTTTCTCGACAGGCGCAAGGATAAGCGAAAGCGGGGTCCGCAGCTCATGGCTCATGTTGGTAAAAAAACGAATTTTCATCATATCCATCTCATGCATCCGCCGCGTCTCCTGCCGCTCGTTCTCCAGCGCAAACCGCGCCCTGGCCCGCTGTAGCACCATCCGCCGCGCCAGCAGCAGGCTGGCTACCAGCAGGAGGGAATAGACCACATAGGCCAGCGGCGTCTTCCAGAAGGGCGGCAGCACGGTGATCTTCAGCGTCGCCTGCCGGTCGTACCATTCCCCATCCGCATCCGAAGCCTTTACTTTGAAAAGGTATTCCCCCGCGTCGAGGTTGGTATAGGTGGCCTTGCGTATCTTCCCATCCGTGATAAGCCAGTTGTGGTTAAAACCTTCGAGCATATAGGCATACCGGTTGGTCGCATTGGGGATATAGTCCAGCGAAGCGAATTCGATGGAGAACACATTCTCCTTCCACCGGAGGGTGATATCACCTGATTCGCCAAGCGTCTTTTGCAGGATGACATGACCGTTCATCGTGTCGCCCGCATGTATGCTCTTGTCGAAGACATCCAGCCCCGTAAAAAGGATGGGCGGCGTCTTCCTTTCCGGCTGGATGGACTCGGGCCGGAAAAGGTTGAACCCGTTGGGGCCGCCAAACAACAAAAAACCATCCTTCGTCGCGAGCCCAGCCCGTTCGTTGAACTCCCTGCCCTGCAGGCCATCCTGCTCATGGAAGTTGCGGCAACGGATGGCCAGTCCGGCCCGGTTGCTGCCTTCCGCGACGGTGATCCGCGAAAGCCCGTTGGTCGTGCTGATCCACAGGCGATGGAGACTGTCTTCGGCGATATACCGCAGCGTATTGTCGGGCAGTCCGTCTTCCATGCTAAAGGACTGGAAGGTCTTCTTATCCGGGTTCAGCACATCGAGCCCTTCGCGCGTTGCCGCCCAAAGCCGTTGCTTGCTGTCCAGAAAAAGGACAGTAACATTATTGCTGCTGAGCCGGCTGGGTTCGGGTATATAATGCCGGATGGCCCCCGTATTCCGTTCGATAAATTCCACCCCATACCCCGTACCTACCCAGACATTGCCCCCCTTATCCGTAATGATGGTGCTGATATAATCGTTGGAGATGGAATTGGGTATCGAGGCCCTGTAGTGGAAGAACCGGTGGGTATGCCGGTCGTACCGGTCGAGTCCGCCGGCAAGGGTTCCCACCCAGATGTTGCGGTCGAGGTCTTCGCAAAGACACATGATGCGGTCGTCGGCAATACTGGAAGGGTCCGCATCGAGATGCCGGTAGTGCATGAATCGGTGACCGTCAAAACAATCCAGCCCCCCGAAATAGGTGCCGATCCACAATTTGCCCTCCTTATCCAGCAGGAGGCTTACTATGATGTTGCTGCAAAGGCTGTTGGGGTCGTGTGGGTCGTGTACCCACTGCCGGAAGCTGTTCTTTTTTCGGTCGAAATACATCAGCCCGCCCCCGTTGCCGCCAATCCAGACATTCCCCGCGGCATCCTCCGCAAAACTGTTGATGTCGTCAGCGGGCAGCGAACCGGCCTTCCCGGGTTCGTGGCGATATTGGGGGAATTGCAGCTCACTTTGGTGATAATAGCTGAGGCCGCTCTTGAAGGTTCCCAGCCATACCGTACCCATGTTGTCCCGGAAAAGGGAGGTGATACTGTTCGAGGCGATGCTCTTGGCGTCGTCCTCGACATGGCTGATGACCCGCACGGAGAAATTGTGCTTATCGACGATATTGACACCCCCATGGTCCGTCGCCAGCCAGATGAGGCCATTCCGGTCTTGCATGGCGGAAAACACTATATTGCTGCTGAGGGTCTTCGTACCCGCATCTAGCGCCAGGTGTTTCCATTCTCCCGTCGGCGGATGATAATAATAAGCGCCCTTAAAAGCCCCGTTGGAGAAGAACCAGAGGTCATTCTGGCGGTCGATGAACAGGCTGCAGGGGATGCGCTCACTCCCGAACTCCTTTTGTAACGCGGTGCTCCGGTAGGTGATCTTCCCCAGCCGGCCGTCTATCTTTTCCAGTAACCCGTCCTGGTGGATGACCCAGCAATCCCCGTTGGCATCCTCCCGGGCCGAGGCGAGACTGGCGCCACCCGGTTGAAACGCCACGATCTTCCCATCCGGAAGATAATGGTACAGCCCGCTGTCCTTATATATAAACCAATACCCCCGCTGCGACGGCGCAATCGTCACCAGCATATACTGCGGTAACCCCAGTCCCCGCAAATACCCCGCAAAATCGACGTCAAACCGATCAAGATCAGCATCATATATGTTAAATCGTCCCGTCCGGGATTCGACCCACATCCTGCCCCCCGGCCCTTCAAACACCTGTTCTATATAATTGTCGATGATGGAATGAGGGTCCCGGGGATCATGCCGGTATTGCCTGAACTGGTAACCGTCATACCGGTTGAGCCCGGAAACCGTACCAAACCACATAAACCCCCGGCTATCTTTATAAATACCCGTAATATGATTATTGGACAGCCCGGAAGTGACGTTGAGATGGGAAAACAGGTAATCCTGGGGTTGCGCCCCGAGGCCGCCCGACAGCAAGCAGCAGAAGATACAAAAGAGGAAAAGCTGGGCCTTTTTGGGTCTCATATGAAGTAGTGTCACAAGAAAGCTGAAGCAGTAGTCCAGGTTCTATTACAAATATAGCCAATACGAAGGGACTCCACCCGGTGGCGCCCGGCTATTTTCGACAAAAAACCCCCCGGATTGAACATTTGTACCCCCTTTTTGATCGAAACCATACCCCTGGCTCCCTGGGTTTTCTACTAGTTTTACCCCGAAATGTAAACCGATTGCATCACTGCTTAAGTGCACTATTGCTTGAAGTATGAAAAAATTGAGAAAACCCAAACTAGCGGCTTTCACGGGACTGCTTGCCGCCTTACTGCTCTTTGCCCACCCTCTTTTTGCCCAACCTTCGGGCGCTCATGTCATCACCGGTAAGATCACATCCCAGACCTCTGGCGACGCCGTCGGCGGGGCCACCATTACGGTGAAGGGAACCAAAAATGCCGTTCAGGCGGATGAGAAAGGGCAATTTTCCATTATGGCTGCTCCAGGCGAGCATTTGATAATCAGTAATATAGGCTTTCTGCAAAAGGAGGTGGTCGTGGCAAGTGCAACGGTCATCGACGTCACCCTGCGGCAGGACTATAACAATCTCAACGACGTCGTGGTCGTGGGATATGGTAAGATGAAGAAGACCGACCTCAGCAGCAGCCAGGTCACGGTCAGTGCAGAGGAATTGAACCGCACGGTCAATACCACCATCGAACAGGCGCTGCAAGGCAAGGCGGCCAACGTCTACATCGCCTCCAGCAATGCCCAGCCCGGCTCTGCCCCGAGCGTTATCATCCGGGGTATCAGCTCTTTAAGCCAGGGTACCCAGCCGCTGTATGTCATTGATGGGGTGCAGATAAAGCCCGCGGACCCCCAGGGCGGCGAAGCAGGCTCTTACAACGCTCCCAGCTCTTATACGAGTCCCCTTGCCGGTATCAACCCCGATGATATCGAGACGGTCAACGTCCTCCAGGGACCTTCGGCCACCGCCATTTTTGGCGCAGCCGGCGGCGCCGGGGTCATTATGATCACCACTAAACATGGGAAAGCAGGCGACTCGAAGATCACCTTCAACAGCATGCTGACCCAGCAAGACCTGCCGAAGTTCGCTCCGGTGATGAACCTGCCGCAGTACGCTACCTTCCGTAATGCGCTGTCAGCAGCCGGCGGCGCCAATACGGAAACGGATTTCCTCGATCCCTCTGTCCTCGGCCCCGGGTCCAACTGGCAAGGCGCCCTGTTCCGCAGAACGCTGCAACAGAAATACAATCTTGCGCTCAGCGGCGGAAGTGACAAGACTACCTACTATCTCTCCGGGGATTATTTCAACCAGGACGGCGTCGCCATCGGCTCCGGTTTCACCCGCGGTTCGGTGCGCCTCAACCTGGAGAACAACGCCCGCAAATGGCTGAAGGTCGGCACCAACATCAGCGCCAATCTCACCAAGGAAAGGATTGTCACCTTGAATAACTCCCTCATCGAAACCGCTGTTGACATCAGCCCGGCTATTCCCATCAAGCTGCCCAACGGCGACTGGGGCGGTCCTGCTCCCGGTACCCCCTACGCCAACAACTTCGTCAACCCCATCGCTCTTGCGACGATAAATACCAACTATAATAAGGGTTTTGGCGGCCTGGGCGGGGTCTATGCCGACGTGATGCCTATAAAAGGCCTGGTCTGGCATACGGAAGCCAACGGGACATACAACTACAACACCAACTACCAGTTCAATCCCTCCTATACCTTCGGTATCACGGTGAAGAACACTATCACCGCTTCCCAACAGGTGAGCTCCAACTACTGGTACAACCTGCACACCCGCTTGCAATACGATACCAAAATTGGCCTGCACGGCATCTCGGCGATGTTCGGGCATGAAGCCTCCGTCAATGGCTACGAGACCCTTTCCGGCTTTAAGGACGGCTTCGTCAACAATACCGTTCAGACGCTGAATGCCGGCGCATCCGATCTCACCCAGAGCAACAGCAGCACCAAGGGCTCTTCCTCCAAGGAATCCTACTTCGGCCGCCTGGTATACATCTTTAATAACAAATACATCCTTCAGGGCACCAACCGCTGGGATGGTTCCTCCAACTTCGGGGCCAACAAACGCTGGGGGGTGTTCCCTTCGGTATCCGCCGCCTGGAAGATCTCCGAAGAGCCGTTCATGAAGAATATCCCCAACCTGGATGACTTGAAGTTGCGGGCGGAATACGGCTTGTCGGGCAATGCCGGCAGCAGCGGAACAGCTCAATACGCCGTGCTGAGCAGCTATCCCACAGCCTTCGGCACGGGATTCCTGCCTTCCAATATTCCCAATCCCAACCTGCAATGGGAAGTGGACAAGCAGACCAACGTCGGCTTCGATCTGCACATGTTCAACAGCCGCCTGGAGGTCATCGCCGACGCCTATATCAAGAACATCACCAAGCTGCTCACCTATTCTTCCTATCTCCAGATATATGGTGGCGGTACGAGCCAGGGCGGACTCACCTGGCCCGAGACCAATGTGGGTAGCATGCGCAACAAGGGCTTCGGCGTAACGGTCAACACCGTCAACTATACCAGCCGTAACTTCATGTGGAAGACGGGGATCAATTTCTCGCTTGACAGGAACAAGGTCACCCAGCTGTCCAATCCCATCAACGCTATCTACATCTCCAATACCAATAGCCAGCAGGCGCAGTTCCTCACCAAGGTGGGCCAGCCGGTAGGTATGATCACCGGTTACATTGCGGAAGGGCTTTTCCAGAACTACAAGGACATCGTCGGCCACGCCAACCAGACCTCAAACCCCAATGTTGTCGTCGACCCCAACACCGGCACATGGGTAGGGGACATCAAATTCAAGGATGTCGGCGGGTATGGCGTCATCGACCAGCGGGACCGCGTAGTCATCGGCAACCCCTGGCCGAAATACACCTTTGGTTTCAACAACTTCGTCAGCTATAAGGGTTTCGATCTCAATATCTTCATCATAGGCTCCGTAGGCAATGACATCGTCAACCTGCAACGGTACCTCAACACGCTGCCCGGCAGCAAGGGAGCATTTGAGAACTACTATGCTTCGGTGATCAATTTCGCCCGGCCTACCAGCTACAACGCATCCGATGCGCTGACGGTGACCCTCCAGAACCCGAACACCAATGTACCCCGGGTATATACCAGCACGGCTAACGGCAACGAACGGCTCACCCAATGGAATGTGGAAAGCGGAACCTATGTACGCGTGAAGAACGTATCCCTCTCCTACAATTTCCCGGCAAAATGGGTAAGTCATGTCGCCATGCGGGGATTGCGGGTAGGGGTCAACGTACAGAACCTGCTCACCATTACGAAATACAAGGGTTACGATCCTGAGGTTGGTCCGTTCAATTACTGGAATAGCGGCAACCCCATCATCATCAATGGCCTCGACAACGGCCGCTATCCCAACGTACGGATGTACACTGCCAACATCGTCGCTGATTTTTAATTCATACTAAAAGCTTGTTGATAATATGAAACAGATCGTAAGATATTCCCTCATCATAGCGGCAATGGCCCTCGGCCAGAGCTGTAAAAAGGATTTCCTCAACCGTCCCCCCAAGGATGCTACCACTTCGGCCAACTTCTATACCACCGATGCGGAGGTGATGGCCGGCACGGCGCCCCTTTATGGCATCGTCTGGTTCGACTACAATGACAAGGCCTTCCTCAGTTTTGGTGAAGCGCACGGCGGCAACCTCAACTGCGACGACGCCGACCGTAAAGGCTACATCTCCTTCTCCGTCCCGCAGACGGATGATATCCTGCCCACGGGTTATGAGGCCTTCTGGAAAGTGGTAGCCCAGAGCAATCTTGTCATGGCCAATATTGCCAACGCCAAGACCACCGCTGACGCCACTACGAAACAGATGGGCATCGCCGAGTGCCGGTTTATGCGCGGCCTGTCCTATATGTACCTCGTCAGCAACTGGGGACCGGTGCCCATCGTTTATAACAACACCACCCAACTGACGGACTCCACCATCAAGCCCAACGACCTGCCCAGCGTCTGGAAACTCATCATCATGGATCTTGCCTATGCGGCAAACCACCTGCCTACGACGCCTTTCCAGCAGGGCCGCCTTACCAAATGGTCGGCCGAAGGGATGTTGGCAAAGGCCTATCTCTACCGCAGCGGTCTCAACCAGTCCGAAGGCTCCCGGACACAATCCGATCTCGACAGCTCCAAGTATTATGCGGCCGATGTCATCAACAACAGCGGGGCAAGCCTGCTGCCGAGCTACTACAACCTCTTCACCCATGCTTATAACAGCACGGCCTTTGCTAACCCCAACCCGGAGAACCTGTTCTCCCTGCTTTGGATGCCTGCTTCCTCGCCCTGGGGGATCAACAACTCCTTCCAGGCCTATGTAGCCTTCGAATCCAGCATCACCCAGACGGGCGATGGCTGGGGCGGCGCCTTCGGGGCATCGTCCAGCATTCTGCAATACTATATGGCCCATCCCGAGGATTCCATTCGCCGGAAGGCCACCTTTATGCTGCCCGGTGACAAATATCCCGAACTGAATGCGGCCAATGGCGGTACCGCCGTCCCGGCAGGTAATTTCAACACCGGCGGCAATGACCATGCCTACGTAAAGAAATATGTCATCGGTTCTCCTGCTGACAACAATGGCGGAACGACTATGGCAGCTTATGAGAATACCTATATGCTGCGGCTGGCGGAAGTATATCTCAACTATGCCGAAGCTATTCTCGGCAACTCTGCTTCCACTTCCGATGCCACCGCGCTGCAATATTTCAATGCGGTGCGCACGCGCGCCGGCGTCGCTCCCCTTGCTTCCATCGCCTTCAGCGATATCTTCCAGGAAAGGAAGATCGAATTTGCCTTTGAAGGCATGGAGTGGTATGACTGGGTACACTGGTATTATTTCGCCCCGGCCAAGGCCCTGGCGTATTTCAGCAGCCAGAACAGGGGCCATTATAACATCATCTACAATGGTCCGCACAACTATACCGTCACCTATGCCGGCACCACCTACCCGATGACGGCCGGTACGGTATACCTGCCCTGGCCGGAGACCGAACTCGAGCTGAACCCGAACCTCAACGGAGCCCCGGTACCATTCGACTTTAGCAAATTGCCCAACTATTGATCATCCTAACGGTAAAAGATAAAATATGCAAACGATCGCTTCTCCCATTTGTAAACGGACGCTCTTCTTCCTGCTTATCCTGGCCGGCCTGGTGCAGGTGGCCTGTAAGAAAAGCAGCTCTGGCGCCCCGGTTATCACCCATGTAAGAGCCATAAACCCTGGTGAAAAGGATAGTTTCTTCGTAAAGGCTTATCCCGGCACGCTCATCGTCATCCAGGGTTCGAATTTCGATGATCTGCAGGCCGTCCTTTTCAATGACGTTTCGGCTACCTTCAACCCGGCGCTGAATTCAAGCACCAATATCGTCGTCACCATCCCCAGCAATGCGCCCACCGCGCCGCCGATGAGCAGCGTTTCCAATACCATCAAGGTGGTGACTGGTCATGGTACGGCCTCTTTCACCTTTACCCTGATCCTCACCCCACCGGTGGTCACATCTGTCAGCAATGAGAATGCTGTTGCAGGGACATCTCTGGTGATCCATGGTTCCAATTTCTACGGTATCTCTAAGATCGTCTTCCCCGGCGGCATTACAGCCTCCAACTATAATGTCGACAGCGCGACCCAGATAACGGTCACCGTTCCGTCCGGCATCACCGCAGGCGATTCCCTGCGGGTATACGGAACATTTGGCGAGGGCAGCTCGCCCTTCGTCTTCGACAACTGGCTGTCGCCGACCACCGGCTTCCTGGCCAACTTCGACGGCACCAGCAACCAGTGGTCACCCCCCTCGGCAAGCGTCAACCCATATTATGGCTGGAGCCAGCAGCAATGGGTGGGGACATACGTGACCAACAACACCACCTTCCCCAACGGCACAGGGTATTGCGTAGAGATCAATCCCGCCAATCCCAAACCGAAAGGGGATGATTCCTGGTGGCAGGACGCTAATTCCATCATCACCAACACTGCTACCTGGACGGCTTCATCCAGTGCGCCGATCGGCAACTATGCCTTGAAGTTCGAGGCCTATGTCAACAACTGGACAGCCGGTTCTATCTGGATCGGCACCACCTGGCCAGGCTGGAGCTATCTCGCCCAATGGGCGCCCTGGAAAACAGCATCCGGTGGAAAATATTCCTCCAACGGCTGGGTCACGGTGACCATCCCGCTGAGCAGCTTCCTTGCGGCTACCAGTAACACTTATACCAGCACCGGCACTGGCGCCTCGAGCATTACTACCCTGCAGGGTAGCGGCGGCGGCATGCTGATGATCATGTATGCCAATGACGGTACTACGACTATCCCCGGTGGTAGTTTCGCCATGGGCCTCGATAACGTTCGCATCGTACCGATACAATAAGGAAATACTATATGCAGCACATGAGAACACTCATCAATGCCGGTCTTGTTACGCTGTCCCTGGGTTGGGCTGCTTGTGGAAAGAGCAGCCACCCTTCCGGCAGCAATGGCAACAACGGCAACACGTCCGTCACCGACTCCATTTACGCCCCCGTCGATCCGTCCACTCCGCCCTCCATCGGTTTGTTTAGCAATAGCTGGCAGGCAAAAAGCTTTAACGTCCCCGCCACGACGGCGGGGACTGCCGCCAGCGGCTCCGTCACCGACAGCCTTACCATCAACGTGAACAAGGTGCTGGTAAAGGTGCCGCCCTATGTCTATGGCAATAACTCCAATCTCTGGATGGGCCAGATCGTCACCCAGCCGGCATTGATGGGGTATCTCAAAGACCTCTCGCCACGTATCATCCGGGCCCCGGCCGGCAGCGTCAGCGATGTGTATTTCTTTAATGATACGACGGCCGCACCTGCTGATGCGCCGGATACCCTGGTCAACGCCGACGGTTCTTATGCGGTGTCGCCTTACTGGTATGGCGGCAACACCGCCTCCTGGACACTTGCGCTGAGCAATTATTATAGCATGCTCGCCCAGACCAGCAGCACCGGTATCATCACCGTCAACTACGGTTATGCGCGTTATGGCACCAGCGCCAACCCTGTGGCTGCCGCGGCGCACCTGGCCGCCAACTGGGTACGCTATGACAACGGCCGCACGAAGTTCTGGGAGATCGGCAACGAAACCTATGGCAGTTGGGAAGCCGGCTATCGCATCGACCAGTCCAAAAACAAGGACGGCCAGCCGCAAATCATCACCGGCGCGTTGTATGGTTCCCACTTCAAGGTGTTTGCCGACAGTATGCGGGCGGCGGCACAGCAGATAGGCGCGACCATCTATCTCGGCGCCAGCCTGTATAGTAGTGCGCCGGCTTCCTGGGATAATACAACCGTCCAGACCTGGAACCAGGGCGTGTTATCACAGGCCGGCAATACCCCGGACTTCTACATTGTTCACAACTACTACACGGCTTATAATACCAATTCATCGGTGTCGGATATTCTCAGCAGCAGCATCCCCGTCACCACGAATATGATGAACTATATCCAGCAACAAGAGTCCGCGGGAGGTGTGACAGCGAAGCCCGTCGCGCTCACCGAATGGAATATCCAGGCGACGGGGTCCAAACAGGACGTTTCCTACATCGCGGGTATCCATGCGGCAAAGACCCTTGGCTCCATCATCAAAAATCAATTCGGCGAAGCCAGCCGCTGGGATCTGGCTAACGGCTGGAACAATGGAGACGACATGGGTATGTTCAATCATGGTGACGAACCCGGCGCGCCGCTGTGGAACCCGCGGCCCGCCTTTTATTACCTATATTATTTTCAGCAGTTCTTCGGCGACAGGATGGTTGCGGATAGTCTGAAGGCGATAAACAGCGATCTCACTACTTATTCCTCGACTTTCTCGTCGGGCCAGGCAGGGACGATCATCGTCAACAGCGGAACCATGAGTCATATCGTGACCATCGATTTCCAGCATTTCCCGGCGGGTAGTAACTATTATTGGTATACCCTCACCGGTGGCACGGACAATGGAAATTTCTCCGGACAGGTATATGTCAATGGTACCGGACCTTCCTCCGCCACGGGCGGACCCTTAACCTATGCCTCACTCAAGGCGAACAGCGCGGCCCTCACGGGGACCATCAGACTGGCTGTTCCTCCGTTGAGCGCCGTCTATCTTGTCGCCGACAAAAAATAGTTCTACGTGGTGCCTCGTCTGCGTTTGTTGCCATTTGAAGGCTTGTACGGTCTTGGGTTGTTCTGCCTCGGCCTTGCGGCCTGTTCCCCTGGTGGTTCCGGTAACGGAGCCACCGGGGCGGGCCCACGTTTCACGCTCTTATCAGCCGCTGAGACCGGCGTGAGTTTCCGCAATACCATCACGGAGAACGACTCTGTCAATCTCTTCACCGACGAATACACCTATATGGGCGGAGGGGTAGGGGTGGGGGATTTCAACCGGGACGGCCTGCCCGATCTCTTCTTCGCCGGCAGCCAGGTCAGTTCCCGCCTCTATCTCAACAAGGGCGGGCTTCGATTTGAAGACATCACGGACAAGGCCGGGACGGCCACCCACGGCTGGTGCACCGGCGTCAGCGTCGTCGACATCAATAATGACGGCTGGCCTGATATCTATGTCTGTGTCGCGGGAAAGGCGCCAGGATCCCAGCGCAGACATCTGCTCTTCATCAACCAGCACAATCTCACTTTTAAGGAGGAAGCGGCAGCCTATGGCCTTGCCGATACTTCCTGGTCGACACAAGCCCTGTTCTTCGACTTCGATCATGATGGCCGGTTGGATATGTATCTGCTCAATCACAAGCTCACCGACGAACGCCCCAACGACCTGCACGAAAAAAGCGCCGACACGGGCAGCCTTGCCGCCGACAAGCTCTATCATAACGAAGGCATCCCTCCTGGCATGGATCATCCCGTATTCCGCGATGTCTCCCGGCAGGCCGGCATTCGTGAAGGCGGCTATGGTCTTGGCGTGGTGGCCGGTGACTTCGACGGCGACGGCTGGCCGGACATTTATGTCGCCAATGACTATCTTGGCAACGATGTCCTTTGGATGAACAACCATGACGGAACGTTCACCAACCGCATCGCCACGGCCACGCGTCATCAAAGCTATTCCAGCATGGGCTGCGACGCCGCGGATTATAACAATGACGGGAATATCGACATCGTCACTCTCGACATGCAGCCTGAGAGCAGCCAGCGTAAGAAGCGGATGTATTCCTTCCTCAACAACCAGCGGCATCATCTCGAGAAGCTGGCCGGCTATGAGCCCGAATATGTACGCAACATGCTCCAGATGAACAACGGCGTCCGCAACCTCGATGGACATCAAGAACCCTTCTTCAGCGAGATCGGTCAGCAGGCGGGTATCTCGGAGACGGACTGGAGCTGGAGCGCACTCTTTGCCGATTTTGACAATGACGGCCGTAAGGACCTTCATATCACCAACGGCATGGGCCGCGACCCGACAAACGCCGACTTCCTCGAATATCGCTACGCGCAGGCACAGCAGCCGGGAGCAGGCGACGAGAACAGCCGCCGTCAACAGCTCATGGACAAACTCTCCCTCCTGGGCAGCGTGCCCCTCTCCAACTATTTATACCGCAACACCGGCGACCTGGAATTTACCGATGTGTCTGCCGCCGCCGGCATCGACAAGAAGTCGGTATCCAACGGGGCCGTATATGTCGATCTCGATAACGACGGCGACCTCGATCTGGTCGTCAATAACATCGATCAGGAAGCATTTGTCCTGCGCAACGACTCGCCGCCGGCGCACTGGCTGACACTGATGCTGCACGGTGACCCGCAAAATCCCGAAGCCATCGGCGCCAGGGCTACGGCCTATAGTTCCCAGGGACAGCAGGTGTTGGAGCTATATCCCGTCCGTGGCTTCGAGTCGAGCGTAGATCCCCGCCTGCATTTTGGCTTCGGCGCGGGCATCCCTGACTCATTATACATTCGATGGCCCGATGGCAGCGCACAGATGATCCGTCATCCGAAGCCGGATACGCTGCTTACCGTTGTCAAACCAGCCGCCTCCGACCCGCTTGCCGCTACGCCCCGTTTGGGCTCCGCCGATCCCGTAACCACGGCCGCCTCCGCCCAGCTCTTCACCGATGTCACGTCCTCCCTCGGCGCGGGTTTCCGCCATCGCGAAAGCTATTTCTTCGACTACGCCTTCCAACCCCTGCTGCCCCAGCAATATTCCCAGGAAGGGCCCTTCATCAGCATTGGGGATGTCAATGGTGACGGGCTGCCCGACTTCTTTGTCGGCGGGGCCTTCAAACAGTCCGGTAAGCTCTTCCTCCAGCAGCCGGATGGCAGCTTCATCGGAAAAGACCTCGTCACCGGCGTCAAGTACGAGGAAGACATGCAAAGCTATTTTTTCGACGCCGACGGCGACAAAGACCTCGATCTGCTCGTCGTCAGCGGCAGCAGCGAGTTCGACCTGCATTCTCCCTATTACCGACCGCGCTTATACCTCAATGATGGTAAAGGTAATTTCCACCTCGACAGCACCGCCTTTCCACCCGATGTGCTGACGGACGGCAAGGCCCTGGCCGTGGCCGACATCGACGGGGATGGCGATATGGATGTCTTCATCGGCGGGCGTGTAGCCCTCGGCTATTATCCCTTGCCGCCGCGAAGCTATATCCTCCGTAACGATCATGGCAAATTCACCGATGTCACCCGCACCGTATGCCCGGCCCTGGAGTCTCCGGGACTGATCAACGCGGCCCTCTTCACCGATCTCGACCGGGATGGCCGGCCCGATCTCATCGTGGCCGGTGACTGGATGCCCGTACGCATATTCCACAACGAAGGGGGAAGGTTGAGGGAGACGACGGACACTGGCATGCAGGAAAGAAGCGGCTGGTGGCGCAGCCTGGCGGTTGCAGATGTCGACGGCGACGGCGACCCGGATATCATTGCCGGCAACATGGGACTCAATAATCCCTTTCATATCAGTATGACACAACCGGCCGAACTCATCGCAAAAGACCTGGACGGCAACGGCATCATCGAACCGATGTTCTGTTATTATATGAAGAATGAAACAGGACGCTACGAACTTTCCGCAGGCATCTCCCGGGACGAATGGGCCCTGCAGATGCCGGCTATCAAAAAACTTTTTCCCGACAACGAAAGTTTCGCAACTTCGACGATGGACAAGCTGTTCCCGGCCGAAAGTATGCGCGACGCGCTGGTCCTGCAATGCCGGGAGACCCGCAGCGGCTGGTTCGAGAACCGGGGCAGCCAGGGTTTCGTCTTCCACCCCTTCCCGGACATCGCCCAGGTGGCGCCCGTATGCGCGCTTGTCGTCGATGATATCGACGGTGATGGGCATCCTGACATCATCCTCGCCGGCAACGAAAGCCAGTTGCAGGTGCACACTGGTAGCGAGGATGCTTCCTATGGCCTGTTGCTGAAAGGTAATGAGCGCGGTGGCTTCAACGCCATATCACCTGCAGCCGGTGGCCTTATTTTGGATGGCGATGTCCGCGATCTGAAATTCATCCGTGTGGACGGCCATGATATCCTGCTTGCCGCCATCAACGACCAGCCTGTAAAGGCGTATCAACTAAAATTGGCTAACCATGATCAAAAATAATGGCATCTTCGTACTTTTATTCCTGTTAACTACCAACCATTCGTATCGATCCGGCTCCGGCCCCGCTTTTAGACCTACCCGCGACTCCGTTCCTGCCGTCCTCACACCCACCAGCGAAACCGCCGCCCCGACCATCGGCTTCTTCCTGGACAGCTGGGCGCCAAAACAATTTATCCGCCCCGCCACTCAACCAGCTCCGGCGCCTGATGCGCCTGCCGCCGCCACTGCACCCGCCGCCCCCGCCGCTGCCTCCACTCTTACGATCTTCGCCGACAGCGTCATCACGCGCATTCCACCCGTCGAGTTCGGCCACAACGCCAACACCTGGATGGGCACCATGACCACGCAGCTGATGCTGATGCTCCATCTCCACAATCTCCGCCCTCATGTCATCCGCTGGCCTGCTGGTAGCGGCAGCGACGCCTATTTCTGGAATTGCGGCCCCGGCGGGCTTCCGGCGGATGTACCGGCGCAACTGGTGAACAAGGATGGTAAGAAGGAGAGCCAGCAATGGTTCTACGGTAAGCCGCATGACGGCTACAGCGCTTCGCTGGACGACTATTATTCCCTGCTGAAGGAGACTGGCAACGAAGGACTCATCACCGTCAACTACGGTTATGCCCGCTATAGCACCGCTCCCGATCCGGTGGCCGCCGCCGCGCACCTTGCCGCTGACTGGGTCCGCTACGACCATGGACGCACGCGTTACTGGGAGGTGGGCAATGAGAACTTCGGGACATGGGAATGTGGTTATCGCATCGATACGGGTGCTAACAAGGATGGACAGCCGAGAATATTGTCCGGGGAATTATACGGGAAGCATTTTTGCGTCATCGCCGACTCCATGCGCAAGGCTGCCGCTGAAACCGGGGCGACTATCTACATCGGCGCCGTCACCGTCGAAGCACCGCCCCATACCTGGGACATGCCCATCACGCGGGACTGGAACAAGGGGATGCTCAGGGCCATCCATGGCCAGGCCGACTATTATGTCGTTCACAATTATTTTACACCTTATAACAAGAATTCTACCGCCGGCGAGATCCTCCACGAAGCTGCCACCGTTCCCGGGCAGATGATGAGCTATGTCGTCCAGTGCCTGGGAGAGAACGGCGCGGCAATAAAGCCCGTGGCCATGGACGAGTGGAACATGTTCGCTACCGGCAGCCGGCAGCAGGTATCCAATACAAGCGGCCTGTTTGCCGTCCTCGTCATGGGTGAAGCGCTACGCAGCAAATTCGGGCTTTGTGCCCGCTGGGATCTGTATAATGGCTGGGCCGACGGCAACGATCATGGGCTCTTCAGTGCGGGCGACGAGCCCGGGGTGATGAGGTGGTCGCCTAGGCCTTCTTTCTTCTATCTCTATTATATGCAACGCTTTCTTGGCGATCGCCTGCTCAACAGCCGGTCGGCCGGTGATACAAGCCTCAGGGCCTATGCATCCAGTTTCTCCTCGGGGGAGATCGGCACGGCCATCGTCAACACTTCGGGAAAACCGGCGGCCCTTGCCATCGACATCCGGCATTTCACACCCGGCAGTCACTTTTACTGGTACAGCCTCACCGGTGAGGGTAACGATGAATTCCCACGGAAGGTGCTCGTCAACGGCCGGACAGCTACCACCGCCGCCGGCGGCCCCGTCGACTATGCCACCCTCCCCGCCTATACCGCCCCTACCAATGGCGGCATCAACATCACCGTCCCGGCGAGGGGCGCGGTGTTTCTTGTGGTGGAGAAGAAATAAGGCCGCGTTACCGTGCACTGTTCTCCTTCATGCGGAATTTGACGATCCGCGTGATCAGACCAATGGGCAGCGGTTTGTCAAGGGGAAACTGCAGGGTCCCTTTCGAGACATGATAGTCCGTCAGATCCTTCTTAAAGGCGTCGAGGACCGAAGTCCTCGGATACAGGCCGATGTGGTTGGAAAAGGCGGCATACCACACCAGCATCCCGTTCCATTTAAAGGCCGGGATGTTATAGCTGATCACCTCCTCCGCTTCCGGCGCCACCTTTTTGATGGTCGCACGCAGCTGCTCCAGCAGCGTCTTTGCAGGCTCCGACAATGTGGAAAAATATTGCTCCACTGTCTTGAATTTGGTTTTGGAAGATACTACCATAAAGATTGTTTTATACCCTAAAATTACCACGGCAGCGCCAGCATCATAAGGTGGTAAAGCGACATTCCAACAGGGAGATTGCGCCTTTTTCGACGACCCCTGCAAACCGGCTTCACCACCGGGGGTTTCCCTTTAGCCAGCCCCCCAAAAAACATCCTTTTGGAGGTCGGTTTTTACGCTGTAAACGTATGACAATGAACAACATACCACTTTTGTACACACTAAGTGTTTTTCTTACACGATGAAACCATCCCTATTTGTCCCTCTTGCGTACCTTTTACAAAGAAATCGTCATTGGGGACCATATCCTATGTCTTGCAAATCTGTTTAACTTCTACCGCTATGATCCCTTCGCAAAAAGACATCGACGGCGCCTATGCCGTAAAAATCTACCTGGACAACCACCCATACCGCCAGGTGTCTATTTCCTTGCTGGTCGAGCATACCGGCCTGCCGGAAGTGCGGCTCAAGGAAGCCTTTCTCTATCAATTCCAGGTGTCCCTGGAAAGCTATACCCAACGCCTGCTGGGCCGCAATTAGCCGCCCGGCCCCAACAGTAGGCGGTCGCCGCTCCCCACAAAAAAAGCCGCCTCGAATGAGACGGCTGTTCTACCAAATTCGTTAGCCGGAATCCCGGCTGCATGATTAGTGCGTATCCTGGTAGAGGCGGAAGTACAAAGCCTTACGCAGAGAGATGTAGGCTTGTTTCAGGTCGGATTCAGCCTGACCTTTGTGACCACCAAAATCATCCGGAGCTTCATGCAGGCGTTTCATGGCGCCTTCGATGTCATGCATAGCCTGGGTGATGTTGGGATGTTTGGCTTCTTCGCCCCTCATCAGCTGAGCTTCATTCGGGGCAGGCGGCCGGGTGCCGATGATCACTTCGATAGCAATTCTGGGGGGCTGCGCGGAAGCGGTGGTAGTAGTAGTAATAGCAACCGCCAGCATGATGCAAGAGAAAAGGATAGCTTTTTTCATAGCTCTCTTAATTGGGTTTTAAAAATGAAAATTTGGATATTCGACCTGTTTTTTTGCTAAGGGTTTAACCAGGTATTTTTTTAATAGGTAGCAGGTATAACCAAACGCCCGGATCGCTTTTTTATTGTGGCTTTTTTACCCTCCTAAAGGTCGAGCCGTACGCCAAACGACGGAAAGATCGCCAACCCCAGGTAGTATACATGCCCTGTCTCCGGTTGAAAGATGGCTGAATTTTCGTTAAACCGGTTGGGCAGGTCGACAATATCGATAAATGCCGTCCAGGACGCTTTTCTTTGGGTCGACCAGCTATAATCCACCCTTCCATCCAAAGAGATAAAATCGTTTAGCCTGGCCGCTTTCTTCCCGATCCGCTGCTGGGAATAGCGGAGAAATGTGGGGTCATGAAAAACATCGGCGTGCACAAAATACCGGTCAGTAGGCCGCCCCGTCGAATACCGCAACTTCCCTGAGAATGCCCATTTTTTATTTGCCTGATAGCTTCCCAGCAAGCTGAAAGAATGTGGAATGCTGAAAATATAATCATATTTCCCCAGGCCATCATGATCATCGCGTTTCGAAAGCATATAGGAATAGCTCACCTGCCCATAATATTTCGCCGAAAGCCGTTTGATGAGACTGATATCACCCCCATACGCATAGCCATCCCCATCATTGTTGAGATAGGGCTTGCCGCCGTTGGGTTGTACCGGCTGGTCATCAAACTTTTTGTACCAGCCCTCGGCGGTCAGTTTCAGGTCGGGAGAGAAATAATATTTGTATCCTAGGATATATTGAGTGGTGCGGCTGTTCTTTAACAGATGCCCCGGCGCCTGTCCCGCCACATCGGAATATTCGGGATCCTGGAAGTAGAGGCCTGCCGAAAAATTTATGCTTTGCCGGCTATCCAGCGCCACGCTGCCGCTGATGCGCGGAGCAAACGTATTTTCTTTTGTAAATCCCGTATAGTCATAGCGGATGCCCGGATTCAGGGTCAGGCGGTTGAAAAGGGTAAAGGACAGATCGACATAACCGGAAGCATTGTACGCATGGTCTTTGCGCGCCGAATTGAAATCCGCGGGTTCGAGGATAAGATAATACTGCCCCGGCAATGGGCTGTCATTGGGGCCATAACTATAAAGCGTATCGGTGTGTTGCAAGGTTTCCCTGAAGTCGAGGTCTACTCTGGCCACATCGGCGCCAGCTGTGAATGTGAACGCTTTTTTGTGTACCGTAAAAACCGACCGGTAGCCCAGTTCGCCCTGGTTGTTGCGGATATGGCGGAGATCGCCATCCGCAGGAATATCCTGTTTATTAAGGATATGTCCCTCCGCATCCACGGGCGGCCAGGCATCGCCAAGCGAATTGTCCACCCGCAACAACCGGTAGTAGAGGATGTTCTTCCAATAACTGCTGCGCCCGGTAAGCGTGCGAAGGTTCAGCCCGATGACGGCCTTGCTGCTGGAAGACCGGCCGACAAAGCTGGAGCCGTTGTTCTCGTCGAGCCCCGTGCTCTTGCTCACGTCGCTCACCGTCCGGGTATATAGTTCAGGATTGTACATGGCCAGAAAGGTCAGCTTGTTCTTTCTGTTGAGTTCCGTCGTCGTCTTCACCATATAATCTCCATAGGAGGGCGTCCCCGCACTGGTGAGATTGACCAGCTTTTCCAGCAGGGAAAAATTCTGATAACGGGCCGACGCAAAGAGGCTGGTCTTCTTGTCTGTACTCAGCGGACCGTCATAAATAAGCGTGGCTCCCAGCAGGTCGAACTGTCCGCTATAGAACGGCGTCTCCCGGTTGCCCTCCTTGATACCCAGCGTCAGCAGCGAACTGCTTTTCCTGCCATACTGCGCAGCAAAGCCACCGCCCTCGAACAAGGCATTGTCGATGACACGCGGCGCAAAGATGCTGAACCTGCCGCCATTGGGATCGTTGAACCCCGAATTGAACCCCTCTATTTCAAGATGGGATACCTCGAATAAAGGGATATCGTCGGCCATATAGACATTGTCGGATGTTCCCTGCCCGCGAACGGCGATCGCGGAATACTGCCCCCCACTGCTCACCACTCCCGGAAGAATACCTATCGCCCTGAAGATGTCTCCCTGGGCGCCGGGGCTCCGGAAGATCTCTTCCCGGGAAAAGGCAAAGGAAGAAACGGGCAGCTGCGGGTTGTGCTCGCCACGGAAGGCTTTGACCGTCACAGCATTCAACCGAAAACCGTCATCAAGCAATTCCACCTCGAACGTAAAGGTCTTGCCCTTCGTTACGGGAATTTCGGTCAGCTGTTTTTCCTGAAAGCCGACATGCGTGATAAGCAACGAATAGCTGCCGGGGGGAAGATCATTGATAAAGAAATTCCCGGTGCTGTCGGCCACGACGGCCAGCCCCGTTTCTTTTATGGTGATCGTTGCACCGGCAACGGGCTCCTTGGTGCTTTGCTCGATCACCCTGCCCTTGATGGCGCCCGGCTGCTGCGCGGCCAGGCTCGCCGCCATCAGGGTAAGAAAAATACTCAGCAATAGATTCCTGCTGCCTTTCGATGATAAAGCCATTTCTGATGTGTTTATCACGGGACAGGAATAGCTCCTGTTTTGTGACACCCGGCACGCTGCGTCTGGCCACCTGCGTCCGACTTTTTTTTGCTTTGCCGGTATCCCTGCCTTATCTTGGAGATATGTCTATTCCTAAACCCCTGACAGTGAAGCAACGGACAGCGATTGGCATCGTCTTCGTGGTTCTGCTCGGCATCGCCTTCTTTCAATGTTTTCGCACCACCTTCGATCTGTTTTGGGCTTTTGACGTCGATTTCGACCGGGATATGTCCTATGTCCAGGCAACACTCGACGGCGCCTATGGAAAGGACCCCAGCTATCTCCACGAATATCTTTGGTACAACCCTCTCCTGTTCCTCATCGAGACAGGCCTCGTAAAGCTCACCGGCTTGCCGGTCAACGTCGTTCTTGTTCGCGCCGGGGCTTACCTGAACCTGCTGGGCCCCATCTGCTTCTTTTGGATGTGTCTTCGGCTCTTCGATTACAAAATTGCCCTCGCCGCCCTGCTCTCCTTTCTCTTCCTCGCCTCGGGAAACATATACCTTGTCCTCGGCGCTACGTATATGCCATGGCTTTATCCTTTCGCCTTTATGCTCTTTGCTTTCTTCCTGGACATCCTGCTTTGCTACCAGGCATTTACCACCCAAAAAATTTCCTGGTTCGCCCTGCTTGGACTTGCCGTCGGCATCACCTTCCTGGGCCATGCGGCCCCGGCAGTGATCATTGTTCTGATGATGATCTCTTTACAGACGAGCGCGCTCATCACCGCCATAAAACAAAAACAACCCGTCCTTGTCAAAAAATATATTGCGCAAGGGCTTGTCGCCTTTCTTTGTTTCTGTCTCGCCGCCGCCCCCATCCTTTATTATGTTATTGGGAAATATCATCTGCACATCATCAATCGAGAACCTTCCGAGTATACCGAAGGCCTCTTTTTTATCAATAATCTTTGGGGACTATTAAAGGCTAATTTTTCCTTTGGCTTCCTCATCGCCATCGTCGGCGCGATCGTCTTCTACCGGTCGTTTCCCCGGGGCCTCATCCGGCGCATCATCCTCAACTGGTGGATCATCTCAACAAGTCTGTACTTCTATGCTACTCTTGTTGCCGGCCTCGATCACCGGTATGGCATCCACCTGCCGGCAATGGTCCCGGCCTTTCATTATTTCATTTACATGAAAGCCGTCCAATCCGTTTTCTTTGGATTCGGCCTGGTTTTCCTGACCCAGCCCATCCGGAAATATTTTCTGCCACTGGTGGTGCTCATTGCCGTTGCCTGGTTCCCGCTCTATGCAAAGCGCGAGGACTTCACCCAAGGCCGGCAAAAGTCCATCGCCAAACAGGAAAGCAGAGACAAGGTCGAAGTGTACAACTATATCCTGCACAACCTCGACCCCAATACCGTGATCCTCTGCGAGAACGATGCCTCGCTTTTCCCGGTGATGGCTACCGGCAGGAAAATGGTTTCCAACGCCTACACCTTCTCCAATCCATACGTGGATTTCGATCGGCGGCAGGCCGATCGCATAACGATGCTGTTCTGTATAAAGACCGGGCAGCAACAGCCACTGCGACAATTGCTAAGCACCTACCAGGTGAGCTATGTTCTTTTGTCTGCCGATGCCCTGAAGGAAATGACCCCGGAAGCACCTCTCCCCGGCAGGCCTGTGCTGCGGAATAATAGTTTTACGCTCTTCGCGTTGAAGTGATCTATACATTATGGCTCATACGGCCCGCCCGTCTCGCCCCATCCCCAGCGCGGCATCGGCTCATCATCTGCAATGGGATTTTCGGTGAGGTGGGAATTGATGACGGCGATGCGGCTTCCCCATTCGAGATAAGCCACCAGCGATGACCGGAACTCCGGATCATCCTTCACCCCCATCTCATCTGCGGTGGTCAGCAAGAGATCTACCCAGCGTTTCCGTTTGGGCTCGTCCAGCATCTTGCCGATGTGGTGGGCTATCATCACCGCATGGCTGCCCTTGTCTTCCTGGGTATACTTTGCCGGGCCGCCAAACACTTCCGCCACAAAATGCGCAACATGTTTCGGGTGGTCGCCCGACATGTTGCGGAAGACCGGGCCTATCAGATCGTCCTTCAGCACTTTTTCATAAAACCTGGCAAAGAGCCGTTGGAAGGTCTCTTCGCCGCCGGCCCATTCATATAAGGTGGGAACTTTCTTGTCCATAGCGATAAAGCATTGTTTAGGGTAAATTTAACCCTCTTTGAGAAAGTATCTATACCGCTGTTATAAAAGTAAAGTAGTATCTTTGGATACCTTGCGATACAAAGCGCTCATAGTATTCCTTTGTACACTGGTTTATCTGGTGGAATGGACAGCAACGCCGCGAATGATAGCTGCGCCTGCGCCAAAGGTCCGCTGTGCGGCTGCTTCAAAAACATGCTGTGCGGACGCGCCAACAACACGCTGCGCGGACATGCCGAAGCAAAAGGGACATGACCAGTGCCCCCAGCCCGACTGCTACCTCAACTGCCCGCTTTGTTTTGTAATGGTATTGCCTGCTTCCGACGTTGACCAACCCATCGCTTCTGTTTTCAATCGCGTCTATCCGGTCTACATAGACTCCTACGCATACAGCTATCATGCTTCTGCCTGGAAGCCCCCCAACGAAGCATAAATTCCCGATCAAGACAATTCTATTTTTTACTTTTTTAAACTCAATTATATGAGAAAGGCATTTCTTTTGGCTGTAACGGCCATCATCCTGGCTAGCTCTGTGGCATACGCTACAGGCCAACAGCCCAATTGCACCCATTGTACAAAACAAAATTGCACCGGAGCACACTGCGCACAATGCTGTGCTAACGGTCATTGTACAAAGGCGTAAAAAAAAGAGCCCCGCAAGGGGCTCTTTTTTTTATCTGACAGGCCCCGGCCGTCAGGGCAGAAATGTTGCAGCGCATGCTCACCCCTTAACATAAAAAAGAATAACACTTCCCGTCGTCAAAGGCGTCGCCTTCACCAGCTTCAGCTTTTGCGTCGCGTCCAGTTGCCGGAAGATCGCCATCCCATTGCCCAGCACCACCGGGTTGACAAAGAGATGGAATTCGTCGATAAGCCCTTCCTTTATCAGGGAGGAGACAAAGCTTGAGCCGCCATAGACGATGATGTCCTTCCCCTTTTGTTCTTTCAGCTTCTTTACCTCTGTGGCAAGATCACCATTGGCGACGGTGGTGTTCGCCCAACTGGAGGTACTCAGCGTTTTCGAAAAGACCACCTTTGGCTTGTCCACCATTTTCTGGCCAAAAGGCCGTTGCGGGTCATCCGCATTAGCGACGACATTTGTCCAATAAGGAATGAAACCCTCTGCCAGTTTCCTTCCCATGAGAATCGTATCCGAGCTGTCCGTCAGTTCGGTGACATAGCTGATGAATCCCTCGTCCATGGCCATGTTCATCCAGTCCAGTTCTCCATTCGGGCCTGCCATAAAACCGTCTGCGGTCATCTGGACCTGTAATTTTAACTTTCTCATTTTTTTGTGTTTTAATGCGATTTTAATACAACAAAGATAGTGTCGTCGTTTCGCTTTAAAAACGGGGGTTCGCGACTTCCTGAGGGGTAGAAAACGTCAATACCCATGTGCTCTCTGAACATTACTATGAATCCATTAAAAAAGATTGCCGGGTACAATCTCCTGGCCATTCTCTTCTATTCGATCGTGATACGCGCCGCCAGCGGCACCAACAGGGACGCAACGATGACGACCCTGGTGTTTTGTGCGCTGGCCGTGACGGCCCATGTGGCCATTTGCCTGTTCATTACGATCATAAAATATGTCGATAAGGACAAGGAAAGTGGCAGGGCCTGGCTCTTAAGTTCGGGTATCGTGCTGCTGGTCGGCTTTTCAGCCTGCCTGGGCAGCGCAGCGCTGTAATTTTGGCATTTGCACCGGATGTCCGCAGGTATTGGCACATTGGTTGCGGCCTCTTTTCCGGGATAGGTGGCATTTCTATTGTGTAACGTTCAAACTTAATCATTATGGCAAAGCAACTTTTCTTCGATGTCGAAGCAAGGAACAAGATGAAAAGGGGTGTTGACATCCTTACCAATGCTGTAAAAGTTACCTTGGGCCCCCAGGGTCGCAACGTAGTCCTTGAAAAGAAATTCGGCTCCTCCTCGATCACAAAGGACGGCGTCACAGTAGCCAAAGACATCGAATTGGAAGACCCCATCGAAAACATGGGCGCACAGATGTTGAAAGAAGTGGCATCGAAGACGGCTGAAGTGGCCGGCGACGGCACCACAACGGCAACTGTCCTGGCACAGTCCATCATCTCGGAAGGATTGAAGAATGTCGCGGCCGGCGCCAACCCGATGGACCTCAAACGCGGCATCGACAAAGCCACCGCTGCAGTGGTCGCGCACCTGAAAAAGCAATCCCAGATCATCGGCAACGATAGCGATAGGATCCGGCAAGTAGCAGCCGTATCGGCGAACAATGACGAGAACGTCGGGAAGCTCATCGCCGAGGCCTTTGGAAAAGTTGGCAAGGAAGGCGTCATCACCGTGGAGGAAGCCAAGGGCACAGACACCACCGTCGATGTTGTTGAAGGGATGCAGTTCGACCGTGGCTATATCTCGCCTTACTTCGTCACCAACCCGGACAAGATGGATGCCGAACTGGAAAGCCCCTATATTCTCATCTATGATAAAAAGATAAGCGTGATGAAAGATGTCCTGCCGCTGCTGGAAAAAGCGGCGCAGTCCGGCCGGCCCCTGCTCATCATCGCCGAAGACCTGGATGGCGAGGCGCTGGCGACCCTGGTCGTGAACAAACTAAGAGGCACGCTGAAAGTGGCAGCCGTAAAGGCCCCCGGCTTTGGCGATCGCCGGAAAGACATGCTCGAAGACATCGCCGTCCTGACGGGTGGCATCCTCATCAGCGAAGAACGCGGTTACAAATTAGAAAACGCCGATATCACCTACCTCGGTTTGGCTGACACGGTGACGGTCGACAAAGATATTACGACCATTGTCGGCGGCAAGGGTAAAAAGGAGGACATCGCTGCAAGGATAGCACAGATAAAAGCGCAGATCGGCACGACAACATCCGACTATGACAAAGAGAAATTACAAGAACGCCTTGCCCGGTTGAGCGGTGGTGTCGCCGTGCTCTACATCGGGGCGGCCACCGAGACGGAGATGAAGGAAAGAAAAGATCGGGTGGACGACGCCCTCCATGCTACCCGGGCGGCCATCGAAGAAGGCATCGTACCCGGTGGCGGCGTCGCCTATGTCCGCGCCATCGAGTCGCTGCAAGACCTGACAGGCGACAATCCCGACGAGACCACGGGCATCGCCATCGTAAGACGCGCCATCGAAGAGCCCCTGCGCCAGATAGTCCAGAACTGTGGTTGGGATGGCAGCATCGTCGTGCAAAAAGTAAAAGAAGGTAAGGCCGACTATGGTTTCAATGCACGCACCGAGCAGTATGAAGCGCTGCTGCCGGCAGGGGTCATTGATCCTGCCAAAGTGGCCCGCATTGCCTTGGAGAATGCCGCTTCCATCGCCGGGATGCTGCTGACCACCGAGTGCGTAGTCGCCGAAAAACCCAAGAAGGAAGATAACCCGGCGTCCGCTCCCCCCGGAATGGGAATGGATTATTGAGCACAGCCCCTATAGTTTCTCCATCCAGTCCCTATAGCCTTTTCCTATCGGAATAGACTCTCCATTTATCTCGATCATTTCCGCCGTACAGGAATCGATGCGGCGGATGGCGACGATATACGACCGGTGTACCCGTTTGAAGAGATGTACGGGCAGCATCGCCTCTATCTCATTTGTGCCCATCTTGGAGAGATATTCGCTGTTGGTCGTCTTCACCTTGATGTATTCCCGCTGGCTTTCGATGTAGACGATCTCGGAAAAGAGTATCTTCACCCTCTTCTTTTGTACATTGAGAAAGATGAAATCCCTGGCTTCATCGGCCGGTTGCTGCCGCTGGCTCTGCGCCACCTTTACCTTGTTCACCGCCACGAAGAAGCGTTCGAATTCGATCGGCTTCAGCAGATAATCCGTCACATTCAGCTCAAACCCTTCCACCGCATACTGGTGATAAGCCGTGGTGATGATCACCGCGGGCGCATGTGTAAGGGTCTTAAGAAAGGCCATGCCCTTCAACTTTGGAAGGTGAATATCGAGGAAGATAAGGTCGACGGTCGCCTGGCGCAGGTAGTCCGTCGCCAGTATAGCATCCTTAAACGTCCCCACCAACTCCAGGAAAGGAACAGAGGCGATATAATCCGCCAGGACCTTCACCGCGAGGGGCTCATCTTCTACTATGATACATCTTATTTTAGACATGGCTGGCAAGATTGATCGTTAAGGTGGCGGAGAATTCGGCCGCCGGATGATCCAGCGATAGGCTATAGTCCGTATAAAGCAGTTCGAGCTGGCGGCGAAGATTGGAAAGACCGATATTTTCCTTCACCTGGCCGTTGCCGGAGGATTCTTCCCTCGAGTTCCGTACAAAAAAGACCAATCGGCGACTGACGACGGACAGATGGATGTCCACGAAGGGCTGGACCCTCGTTTCCGATACGCCATGCTTGAAGGCATTCTCCACCAGCGGCATAAGCAGCAGCGGCGGCACGGACTGATTCATATCCTCGATATTGTAGTTGAAGTTGACCCGCAGGCTCTCGTCGTAACGCAATTTCTCGAGGGCTATATAGTCGCCAATAATCTTCAGCTCCTCACCAATGGCAATATAAGGCCCGCTGGTCTCGTAAAGCATGTACCGAAGTATTTTCGATAGCCTTAAGATCGTTTCGGGCGCCAGATCGGACTTGTCCCGCGCCAGCGCGTAGATATTGTTCAGGGTATTGAACAGGAAATGGGGATTGGTTTGTGATTTCAGGTAGCTCAACTCCGCCGTTTGCTTCTCGATCCGCAGCTGTTGGGCGGTATGTCTAAGCTTGACGTTATTGTAAATAATACTGGCGATGCCAAAGAAAATGGCCGCCGGAATGCTGAAGCTTGATTCTGCGGAGAGATCGTGATGTTTCGAACCGGGTTCTATATAGTCGACATTCACGCGTAGCACATACCCCAATAGCGCCCATAGATGAAAGCCCTCAGTGAACAGGAATATATATAATACGAAAACCAGGATAGCGATATAGAATCTCCTCCACCGCATCCGTGGGAAACTATATTCATACAACACATAATTCACCAGGGTAAGATAGGCGGTCAGCCAGAGACAATCCGATAGGGCCGTGAAAAAACCCTTGTGCTCGACGTGCGTTTCCTGAATGATGCACATGCAGACGATGCCGAGACCAACCCATGCATACAGCTTAAATCGTTTTATGTCGAATAAGGACTTCATGTTTCAAGGATTAAATATCGGCAAAACTTTCCAACCTCATCCGACAGCGCCGATCGTTGACTCAAACCCTTCGCTGGTAGACCCCAATCGGTCGTATGTTGACACAACTTGCAGTTTCTTAATTAATTAGATAGTATTACGAAAAATTTATCCATGAATAAAATGATCCAGTTCGGGGAAGATGTTCCGGGCTATGACATCCGGGTCCTCAATGAAAGGGAGATTCGAGCGGCGGCAGGGCTCCTCTTCCTGGCGACCTTTCTTTCGCTTATGCTGATCTTGTTTGACAACAATTTTGTCCCCGTCAAATATGTCATCACCCTCTTCCTCACCGATTTCATCATCCGGGTCTTTATCAATCCCAAGTTTGCGCCTACGCTGATCATCGCGCGTATCATCGTGGGCAGACAGACACCCGAGTATGTGGGCGCCCGGCAAAAAAAATTCGCCTGGAGCGTCGGGCTGGTCCTGTCGGCTACCATGTTTATTTTCCTGGTGGTGGTAAATGCCTATAGCCCCATCACCGGTATCACCTGCCTGGTCTGTTTACTCTTCCTCTACTTCGAGTCGGTCTTTGGCATCTGCCTCGCTTGTAAATTCTATTCCCTGGTGTTTAAGAAGAAGGTGCAATACTGTCCCGGGGAGGTCTGTGAAGTAAAGGCAAGACAGGAAATTCAAAAAACATCAGGGCGACAGTGGCTGGTCGTGCTTGGATTTGCTGTCCTGATGACGTTGCTGGTCACTTATTTCCATGGATACTATAACAGGAAACCGTATGATCTCTTTGGCCTCTACACCACCGCAAAAGCAAAATAGCTCCCTCGAAACCTGGTTCGCCCCATTTCGCCGGAACATCATCGGCCAGGACCAGCACTTCGATACTCCTTTTGGCCGCAAAAAAATGGTATATGCGGACTGGACGGCAAGCGGCAGGGCCTACCGGCCAATCGAGCAACGGCTGCTGGAAGAGATCCTGCCTTTCTTTGGCAACACCCACACGGAAACGACCATCACGGGGAGGCGGATGTCAGCGGCATACGAAGGGGCCAAAACCGTTATTAAGGAACATGTTCATGCCAGTGCGGTCGATATCCTGCTTTTCTGCGGCAGCGGGATGACGGCCGCCGTGAATAAGCTGCAACGGATGCTCGGCCTCCGGCTGTCCGAAAAGACCAGCGACTATCTGCAATTCCTGCCGCGGGAAGAGGCGTCGAGGCCTCTTATCCTGGTGACCCATATGGAGCACCATAGCAACCACATCAGCTGGCTGGAGACCCTCGCCACGGTGGAAATGATCCGACCCGACGGCAACGGAAATGTCGACCTGCGACATCTCCGGCAACTGCTGGAGCAACACCGTCATCGGAAGATAAAGATCGCCGCTGTCACCGCCTGCTCCAACGTTACGGGCATCGAAACACCCTATCATGCCATCGCCACGCTGATGCATGAATACGACGGACTTTGCTTCGTCGACTTTGCCAGCAGCGCGCCCTACGTTCACATCGATATGCATCCCGAAGAACCTTCCGCCCGGCTGGATGCGATCTATTTCTCCTGTCACAAATTCCTGGGCGGCCCGGGTACTCCGGGAGTATTGATCGTTAATAAAGGACTCTGCAACAACCGCGTCCCCGACCACCCGGGCGGCGGCACCATCCTTTACAGCAACCCGTGGAAAGAACACGAGTATACCCCGGACATCCAGCAGCGCGAAGACGGCGGCACTCCGCCTATCCTCCAGGGGATAAAAGCGGCTATGTGCATCCAGCTCAAAGAAGAAATGGGAATAGACAACATTCGCCGGCGTGAAACCGAAATGCTCAAAATCCTCTTCGACCGCTTCGAAGCCATCCCCGGCATCCACATTCTCGCCGAAAATAACCGCGAACGTCTTGGCATTATCTCCTTCATCGTCGACGGCGCCCACCACGACCACATTGTGCAGTTGCTGAACGACCGGTTCGGCATCCAGGCGAGAGGCGGCTGCAGTTGTGCGGGTCCCTATGGTCATCTGCTGCTGAATATCGATAAACCCCGGTCGTACAAAATATGGCATCGCCTCCGGGCGGGTGACATCAACAGCAAGCCCGGCTGGATAAGGCTATCCTTTCATCCCACCATGACCGACGCCGATATCCATTATATTATGGATGCGGTCGAAAGCACCGTGGCGTCCTAATTGAACGTAAAACCTATCTGCAGATTAGCGCCGACGGAGGCAGGTAAGTTGTTGCCAAAGCGCGCAGGCAGCGATACCGAAAACCAGTAATCTACATCCCGTGTCCGGGCATACACTTTATTAAAGACGGGCGTGAACCCAAAGCGTCCCTGGGTCTCGAAAGCCAGGCGGGGAATAATATTGAAGCCATGCGAGAAACGGAAGATCACCCCGGGGTCGATCAGCAGGTTACTCGTTTGGCTCGTAGCCTCTTTGCCGGTCGGGTGCTTCCAGGTCACCGATGGGGTGATCTCATAGCTGAAACCGAGATGTTTACTAAAATATACGTTGACGCCGACGGGAAAGCCGATGGTCGTCCCTGACTGAAATTCAGTGGTGGTGGTGTTCTTGTTGATGGTCACCCAGGGAATGATAAAGCTCAGGTAGGTTTTGACAACATGATACCTTACGCTGTCGGCTGCGGCGGCGGATTGGGCAGATACGCGATTGGCTACAAGTAAACTTACTAAAATGGCGAGGAGGAAAATGCTCTTTTTCATGCGCTTGTTAGTTATGGAAGGCACCAAAATACGTTATATAACGCAATATATAACGCCACCCGTTAATTTTATTTAAATCAGGGCTGTTTGCATCGCTTACTACAAACGGAATCCGGTAAAACCCCTACCTTTACGGGATTCTGCTGCCGTATAATTGTCAAATGAACACGAAAAAAGTCTGCCTCCTGCCACTGCTGACGCTGCTTGCCATCACCACCGCCCTTGCCCAGGGTTCGGTTCGCTATCTTGGCATCGAAAATGGCCTTTCAAATAATGCCGTCACCCAGATCTATCAGGACAACAAGGGGTTCATGTGGTTTGGAACGTATGATGGACTCAATCGCTACGACGGGTATAAATTCAAGATCTTCCGCAATCGCATCGGTGACACCAGCTCTCTTGCCGACAATAATATCAACCGGATAGAAGGGGCCCCGGACAACCGCATCTGGGTTGGTGGCCGTAAAGGGCTGAGCATCTTCAACCCGGTGACGGAGACATTTAAGACGCCCCGCTACACCATCGCCCGCACCAGGACGCTTCAGCCGCTGACAGATAATATTCTCTACATCAAAACCGTATCGAACGACAGCATCCTGGTCGGCACCGAACACCTGGGACTGTTCGAGTTCGACACCGCTGGTCGTGGCTCCCAGCTGTCACTGGCAGGCGCGCCTTTCTATGAAGCCGCCGCGGTAGCCGCCGACTCTGTCAACCGGCGGTATTGGATATTCGTCCAGGGCAATGGCCTTTATCGCTACGAAGCGACCGGGCTCCGGCTGGTTTCCCCGGCCAGCGCCAGAACCAGTTGCATCACTACCGACCGGCAGGGCGATGTCTGGTTGGGAACCGATAGCGGCCTCTATAAATATGATGTCGCCCACGGCGCCATTTCCGGCAACTACCTTCCCGTCAGCAGCAAAGTGGTCAACCTCTACACCGACAGGCAGGGCATTCTCTGGATAGCCTGCGATGGCAGCGGCATCCTGCTGCTCCATCCCGGTGAGAACAAGGCGCAACCCCTTTCCTTCCCCCACGGGCAGCAGGGTCTGAGCAGCAATTCGGTCTTTGCCATTTATGAGGATAAAGAGAATAGGAAATGGATCGGTACGCTTCGCGGCGGTGTAAATATCATCGATCCGCAGCGCAACCCATTCGAGGTGCATCGTTTTCCCACGAATAACGCTTATGGGCAGATCAATAATTTCATCTTCTCCTTCTGCGAAGCGGCCGACGGCAACATCTGGGTCGGTACTGATGGCGCAGGCCTCCGGTATTGGAACCGCAAGACCAATTCCTGCATCGCCTACACCGCCAGCCACACCGGTGACGGGTCCATCAGCAGCGATTTCATCACCTCCATTTTGGAAGACAGCCACCAGACCACCTGGGTAGGCACCTGGTACGGCGGCGTCAACCGCTACATCCCGTCGGTGCGGTCGTTCAGACGCTACACCTGTTACAACCCGCTCACCCGGAGTGAAGAGAACAACGTATGGCTCGTGTATGAGGATAAGGCTCACTGCCTTTGGGTGAGCACGAGCAACAACGGCACCCTCTATTGCTACAACCCCGGCAACGATCACTTTGAAGCGCTCGACCCTGCCGGTCTCAGCAACCTGC
The DNA here is from genome assembly GCF_014642875.1 of Puia dinghuensis. GTDB lineage: Bacteria > Bacteroidota > Bacteroidia > Chitinophagales > Chitinophagaceae > Puia > Puia dinghuensis. The sequence continues at coordinate 104,900 of NZ_BMJC01000006.1, read as the reverse complement.
AATGTCTCGCGGAAGACCGGAATGGCAATTTCTGGGGCGGAACCTACACGGCCCTGGTGAAGATAGACCGGACAGGCAAAAAGCACGTATTTTATCCGACAGGCTATCCCGTTCGCTGCATCAGGGAAGACGCGCATGGGAATTTCTGGGTTGGTACGGACGGCGGTGGCCTGCTGTTGTTCGATCGCGACAGGGGAAAATTCGTCCGGTATACAGACGCGGACGGGCTGTCGAGCAACGCCATCCTGCAAATGCTCGAGGACAAGGAAGCTAATCTGTGGATCAGCACCTTCAACGGCCTCATTCGCTTCAACACCCGGCGCATGACGGCCCGCAATTTCATGCAGGATGACGGCCTCCAAAGCAATCAGTTCTCCTACAAGGCCGCGGGAGTCCTGCGATCGGGCGAATTTCTCTTCGGCGGCATCCGGGGATTCAACATTTTCTATCCCGACAGCGTACAGAGCTACACGGATGCCCCGGTCTTACAGGTGACTGGCATTCGCATCAACAACGAGCCGGTGACGGCCAATACCCGTTGGATCACGCGCGCCGATGCGGGAGCCATAAAGGAAATTACCGTCCCCTTCGAGCAAAATACCATTTCCGTCGATTATGCGGCGCTGGAATACAATTCGACCGATAAGATCAACTACACCTATAAGCTGGAAGGCTGGGACAAGACCTGGCTCAGCGCAGGCGACCAGCGCACCGCCACCTACACAAGGCTTCCGGAAGGCAGCTATGTCCTGAGCATAAAGAACACCAATACTGCCGGGGAGTGGGGGACTGCGACGCCGGTGCTCCGCATCACGGTGCTGCCACCCTGGTACCGCACCTGGTGGGCTTACCTGCTGTATGCGCTCACCATCTGCTCGGGGATATTTGTCTACGTCACCTATGCCCGGAATAAAGAACGGCTTAAATACGAAATTCGGCTGGCGCATCTCGAAAACGAAAAGGAAAAGGAGATCGCCGAACGCAAGCTTTCCTACTTTACGCACATCTCGCATGAGTTCAGGACGCCCCTCACCCTCATCATCAACCCCTTGAAACAATGGGTGCGGGATAATACCCCGACGGCGGAATCCAGCGGGCTCACCACGGCCTATCGCAACGCCCGGCGGCTGCTGAGCCTGATAGACCAATTGCTGCTCTTCCGCAAAGCGGATAGCAACATGGACGTGCTGAATATCACCCGCATCGATATGACGGCAATCTGCCGGGAAGTATACGCCCTCTTCCTCCAGCAGGCAAAGGCGCGCCACATCGACTATCGCCTCGACGCACCGGCAGGGCCCCTCGAGATCGCCGGCGACTATGAGAAGATCGAGATCGCCCTGTTCAACCTGTTGTCCAACGCCTTCAAATTTACCCCCGAGGGTGGGACCATCGTCCTTAGCCTGGAGCATACCCAGGCAACTGTCTGCATCCGCGTGGAGGATAGCGGCTGCGGCATCGATGAAAAAGAGAAGGCCTTCATCTTTGATAAGTTCCGCCAGGGCGATGCGCAACATGCTCAACAGGGAAGATCATTAGGGTTTGGCATCGGGCTTTTCCTGGTAAAGAACTTCATCGACGCCCACAAGGGCAACATCCACGTCGACAGCACCCTGGGGAAAGGCACCGCCTTTTCGATCGTCCTTCCTGCACCCCTTGCCACATCGCCCGCGGCTGCACCTGGCCCTATGGGAGATGGCAAGGAGCTTGCCGCCAACAACCACTTGCTCGAAGAACTGGCCGCGGATGCCGAACCTGTCGCCCAAACAAAAAGGGAGGAAGCCGGGGCCCCCGGCGAGGGCCGGCAGCCGGAAGAATTGGTCAGCGAAAGAAGATCGATCCTGCTCGTTGACGACAACCGCGAGATCCTGGAATACCTTCGAAGGTTATTCGAGCAGCAGTACGTGGTCATGGAAGCCTCCAGCGGGGAAGAAGGGCTGGCGCTGGCGGAAGACCAGATGCCCGATCTGATCATCAGCGACGTCCAAATGGGGGACATGGATGGGATAACCCTCTGTACCCGGATCAAGAACTCGGAAACCCTGGGACATATCCCCGTCATCCTGCTCACCGCCGCCACCAGCGACGAGATGCGCCTTAAAGGATTACAGGGTGGGGCCGACGATTATATCACCAAACCGTTTGACGCCCACCTCCTGCAGACAAAGGTCGACACAGTGCTTCGCAACCGGAATATCCTGCAGAAATACTTTTTCGACAGCATTACGCTCCGGGAATCCACGGTGAAGGTGCCCGTCGGATACAAACATTTCCTGGCAAAGTGCATCCAGGTGGTAGAAGATAACATAGATAAGGAGGATTTTAATATTAAAAAATTTGCGAAAGCGATGGGCATGAGCCACCGGGCGCTCTACCATAAGATAAAATCCATCTCCGGCCAGTCGGCAGTAGCCTTCATTCGGCAGATCCGCCTGCGCCGGTCGGCTGTTCTCATGTTGCGGGAAGAAATGAACATCAACCAGGCAGCCTTCCAGGTCGGCATGGGGGATGTCAAATATTTCCGGGAGCAATTCATCAAAACATTCGGGATGACCCCTTCTGAATATATTAAGAAATACCGGCCTCTCTTTAACCGGGATTTGACGGTTATCCCTAGAGAATAGCCATTTTACCCCCCCTTTTTTTCCGATTTGTCCCCCATTTACCCCCTCGATAAGCCTGAATTTTACAACAGATGATTACCCTGCACAGGCAGGACTGAACCAATTATAATAAACAAACTGGCTTGCTATCATGAAAAAAAGAACTGCCATTCCATGCCGTATCTGGCATTTTGCGCTCCTTCTCGCCCTATTCTTACCTCCTGCACTAATGGCCCAGGACAATCTCATCACCGTACATGGGAAGATCGCTTCCGCCGGGACCCCGGTCGCCGGCGCTACCGTGATGGTAAAAGGTAAGAACATCGCTACTACGACGGATTCCAATGGTGTCTTTCAGTTTCGCGCTCCATCCGATGCCGTTTTGGTCATCAGCCATCTCAACTATAGTCCACAGGAGCTGTCCGTAAGAGGACGAACCTCCCTTACTATAGAAATGGAGTCGAATGAAAAAACGCTGGGTGACGTCGTCGTAGTCGGTTACGGCACACAGAAAAAGGCTACCCTCACCGGCTCTATCTCTGTTGTACAAGGTGCAGACGTTGCCAAGAGCCCCCAGGTGAATCTTTCCAATGGCCTGGCCGGGCGTTTTTCCGGGTTGATCGCCAACAACGTTTCCGGCGAACCCGGGTATGACGGCTCCGGTATCCTCATCCGTGGTCTCGCCACCACCGGCAGCAACGACGTCCTCATCGTCGTGGACGATGTCCCGGGCCAGATCGGCGGTCTCGAGCGGCTCGATGCCCACGATATCGAGAGCTTCTCCATCCTGAAAGACGCTTCGGCTGCCGTCTACGGAAGCCGGGCGGCCAACGGGGTCATCCTGATCACTACCAAAAAGGGGAAGGCCGGAAAACCTGTTATCAATTATAGTTTCAATTATGGACTCTCCTCGCCCACCCGCCTGCCCAGCCTTGCCAACTCTGCCACATATGGGACGCTGATGAACGAGATCCGGTATTATGATAACCCAACAGGCGGCCTCAACCAGATCTACACCGACGCCCAGATCCAGAAGTTCAGGGACGGCTCCGATCCCTTTTATTACCCTAACACGGACTGGCGGGGGCTATCCCTGCGTTCGTATGTTCCCCAGAGCCAGCATAATCTCTCCGTATCCGGCGGTTCTGAGAACATAAGATATTTTCTATCCCTGGGTACGCTCAGCCAGGATGGTTTGTACAAGAATGGCGTGACGCATTACGATCAATATAATTTCCGCGGCAACATCGAAGCCACCGTCACCCCCCGGCTGAAGGTAAGCCTCAATCTCAACGGCCGCGAGGAACACCGCCTGTTCCCGGCAACTGCCGCTGGCGACATCTTCCGAGCTGTCTATCGCGCCTATCCCACCGTCCTGGCCCAGTATCCCAACGGGCTATACACCACCGGCATCGAGAACTACAACCCTCTCACACAGGAGACTTCCATCGGCGGGACAACGGAGAACCCTACCTATGTTTTCAATGGTATCCTGAAAGGTTCCTATTCCATTCCGGGTGTCAAAGGACTTTCGGTGGAGGGTTTCATGTCAACGGATGAATCCTTCAGCTTCAACAAATCCTTCAGCAAACCCTATAACCTTTATTCCTATGATTCCTCGGCGAAGGCGTACAACGCCGTTGTCGTAGGCGGTTCCAACGGCCTGGCGACCCTTTCCGAGAGTCAGGCGAATACCAGCCTCATCACTTCGAATATCAAGCTGAAATACGTCCGGCAGTTTGGGGACCATCACCTGGATGCCTTCGTAGCTTACGAACAAAGCAAGAACCACCAGGACCTCTTCGGCGCTTCGCGGCTCAACTTCCCCACGGCGCTGACCCCCGAACTGTCGCAGGGCGGCTCGGCGTCCACCGATAAGGACAACAGCGGCAGCAGCTACAACTTCACCCGTAAAAGCTATATCAGCCGCATCGCCTACAACTTCCAGGAGAAATACCTCCTCGAGCTGCAGGCCCGTATCGACGGCTCGTCCACCTTCCCGTCGGGCAAACAATATGGCTTCTTCCCGTCCATCTCCGGTGGTTGGCGGCTGACGCAGGAAAAATGGTTCCACCTTCCGGCGATCAACGATCTTAAGCTGCGCGCTTCCTACGGCACGCTGGGGAATGACAACGTGGGCCTGTTCCAGTATTTCGACAACTATACTTTCAACAACCAGTATGTCCTCGGGGGATCCGTCCACCCGGGCATCGATATCACGAAGCTGGCCAATCCGAACATCACGTGGGAGCGGGCAAAGAAGCTGGACATCGGCCTGAATGCCACCTTCCTCAATAACTTCACCTTCGAGTTCATCTACTTTCAACAGAAGCGGAGCGATATCCTGACACAGCGCAACGCTTCCATACCTGCGGTATCCGGTATCGTGAACCCCTATGGCGGAGACCCGCTGACGCCCTCCGAGAACATCGGAAAGGTGAACAGCAATGGCTTCGAAGCGTCCCTCACCTATGCCAACCATGTCGGGGACTTCAGCTACGGCATCGGCGGCAACTTCACCTTTGCCAAAAGCAAGATCGTCTTCATCGACGAGGCAGCCGGCGTGTTGCCCTATCAGCGCCAGACCGGCCGGCCCTTGAACACCTACCTGCTCTATCAGGCCACCGGCATCTTCCGTTCGGCCGCCGACCTTGCCAAATATCCTCACTTGCCTAACGCACAGCTTGGTGATCTTATCTACAAGGACGTGAATGGCGACGGCACGATCTCGGCAAAAGATCAGACTCGTACCGACTATGGCAATATTCCCCAGATCGTCTATGGTGCGATGCTCTTCGGTGGATATAAGCGTTGGGACCTTTCGATGATCTTCTCCGGTCAGGCCAGGGTCAGCCAATACGTTCTCCCCGAGTCCGGCACCATCGGCAATTTCTACAGCAGCTGGGCGGACAATCGCTGGAGCCCCAACCATACCAACGGCACCTATCCCCGTGTGGATGATCGTGCATCTTCCAGCGTCAATGGCGGGCTATACCCCAGCACCTTCTGGCTCAACAACTCCGCCTTTATTCGCCTGAAGAATGTCCAGCTTGGCTACACCGTAGGGAACAAGGTGTTGTCCCGGGCGAAGATCTCCTCGGTACGGATATATGCCAGCGCTTTCAACCTCTTCACCATCACCAAGGTGAAGGATTATGATCCGGAAGGCACCAGCGGCTCGGGCCAGTTCTACCCGCAACAACGTATTTATAACGCAGGGGTGAACGTTAGTTTCTAATTCTTCAAACAAGACAAGATGAAAACAAAATATCTTATTATATCCGCCCTTGCATGTGGCGTCTTTCTTTCGACCTCCTGTAAAAAGGACTACCTCAACATCACACCGACAAGCAAGCTCTCCAATACCGCCATCCTGGGTGATTCCTCCCTTTTCGAGGACTATGTCATCAACCGGTATCTGGGCGTTATCCTCCAGAACAAGGAAGGCGACGGCGCACCGCCCGGATTCGGCCGCGGTTTCGAATACGGGATGTGGAGTTCGCTCACCGACGAATCCATCTACAACAACGATGATAATACCTGGCTCATCCAACGCGGTCAGTTGGCCCCCGAGAATACCGGCATCGCCGGTACCATATGGGGCAGAAGCTACCGGAGCATCCGGGAGATCAATTACGCCCTGAATAATATCAACTCCGTGCAGATGAGCTCGGCTCATCGTCAGCGGCTGCTCGGCGAGCTGCACTTTCTCCGGGGCTATCGTTATCAGGACCTGATCCGCAACTACGGTGGCGTTGTATTGATGGGCAACAAGGTCACCGAGTTGAACAGCAATATGCAGGACCCTTCTCTCTTCCAGCGCGCTTCGATTCAGGATTGTATGAAATATGCCGTTTCTGAGCTCGATAGCGCTGCCCAGCTGCTGCCACTGACCTTAGACAACACTTGGGTGCTGGGAAGAGCTACGAAGGGCGCGGCACTGGCCCTGAAATCCCGGCTTCTCCTTTACGCTGCCAGCCCACTGTACAATGCGGGCAGTTGGGCGGACGCTGCCGCTGCCGCACAGGCGGTGATCAACATGGGACAATATTCCCTCGACCCCAGTTACGCTTCTCTCTTCCTGAATCAAAACAGCCCTGAGATCATCTTTGAACGTACGTATGCCCTCGCCGCCCCGCACACGCGCCTGGAGATCGCCAACGGCCCCAATAGCTATGGTGGCTGGGCCGGCAACACGCCCCTCCAAAACTTCGTGGATTCCTACCAGATGAGCAACGGGAAGGATATCACCGACGCCACTTCCGGCTATGACTCCACAAACCCCTACGTCAACCGTGACCCCCGATTCTATTCCACCGTCCTCTACAACGGAGCGAGCTACCGGGGCAGTACCATACAGACCTATACACCCGGCGGAAAGGACAGCAAGGATGGCCCCTCCAACTGGAATGCGACAAAGACGGGCTACTACCTGCGGAAATTCATGAATGACGCCTATCCCATCAATAACCCCTGGAATGCCGCCGGCCTCCAACCCTGGATATATATCCGCTATGCGGAGGTCCTGCTCAATTACGCCGAGGCGCAAAACGAGGCTGTCGGTCCCGATGCGACGGTTTACGCCGCCATCAACCAGATCCGTACCCGGGCGGGAATGCCCAATCTGACTGCCGGCCTGTCCCAATCGCAGATGCGTACTGCCATCTGGCACGAACGCCAGGTCGAACTGGCCTTCGAAGAACACCGGTTCTATGACGTGCGCCGGTGGAAGATCGCCGGCCAGACGGAGAACGTACCGGCCTATGGCATCAGCGTGACCCTCTCCGGCGGCGCTTACACCTATTCGCGGATCGTCGCCCTTTCCGGCAGGACGTTCTCGTCAAAAGAATATTGGCTGCCCATTCCGCTGGCGGAGATCCAGGCATCTAACAATCAATTACAGCAGAACAGCGGCTACTGATGAAACAACTAATTATCCTCCTGGCATTCCTGAGCCACCTGGTATTGTCCGCATGCGCAAAGACCTCGCGGGTGAGTTCCAATCCTCCTGGCTCGGACACGACGGCAGGCCCGGCAACACCGGCGCCTGCCGTCACAGGCGGACCCAATGGATTCAAAGGGTTCAACTGGGCCGACTCCCACGACAACTATTCCGACACCGTCGTGGTTCCCAGTGGGCTCAGCTCATCGGACGATTACGCCACCGTCCAGGCAAAGGCGGATCTCATCCTCAGCGCCTTTTCGCAACGGGGCGTCAACACTATCCGTCTTCCCGTAAACCCTTACAGCGTAGCCGGTAATTGGTGGAAAGCCTATGCCGGTGCCATCGACAAAGCGCTCGATAAGGGAATGCGGGTTGTCCTGGCCTATTGGGAAGGGACGACGGCAAAGGACGGGCTCATCGACGACACGGCGCAATATTGGCGCATGTGGCAGTCTGTTACCACGCGCTACGCCGCCAGCGGCAACGTCTGGTTCGAACCGTTTAACGAGCCCTTCGGCTACAGCGTGGACAACCTTAAAGCCCTGTACGCCCAATGGCTGGCAAGATTTCCGGCTATCCCCGCCGGTCGTGTGCTGCTCGATGGGACAGGCTATGCCACAGGCGTCAACGAAATCGGCGCCGACAGCAGGTTTGCCGGCTGTTTGCTCTCGTTTCATATGTATACCTGGTTTCAAAAGAATAGGACAACGGTAAGCGACTGGGAACAAACCATCACTTCACTGGCCTATCCCGGTCGCACCATCCTTAGCGAATTCGGAGTTCCGATGACTAACGGAAAAGACTATCTTGCGGCACCGGGTTCCGATGTCGAAGTCGCGTACCTGCAAGGCCTCACCAATGCCTTGCGCGCACGCACGATGGGAAGCGTCTATTGGCCTGGACTGCGCATAGGGGACAGCTATAGTATGCTAAGCCTCAGCGGAACAACCCTCGCCACCAACAGTACCAGCGGCCTGGCCCGGCTGCAATACGCCTGGGGTAATTAGACTTACTTATGAATAACACATACATGAAAGCTTATCTTGGATTCTTACTGGTATGGCTTTTGTCGGTGAATGGATTTGGACAGCCCTCCGCGCCCGTGCCAACCGCACCCGTCCAGGCGACCACCTCCGGCCGGCCAACACATAGCTTCTCGCTCGGCGACTCATCCTTCTTACTGGATGGCAAACCCTTCCTGATGATCTCGGGCGAAATTCATTATGCTCGCGTGCCCCGGGAAGCCTGGCGCCAACGGATGCGGATGGCCAGGGCAATGGGCCTCAACACCATCGGAACGTATGTATTCTGGAATCTGCAGGAACCCGAAAAAGGAAAATTCGATTTCTCCGGCAACAATGATATCGCTGAGTTTGTTCGCACGGCCGCCGAGGAAGGCTTGTGGGTCGTTCTGCGCCCCAGCCCCTATGTATGCGCCGAGTGGGAATTTGGCGGCTACCCTTACTGGTTACAAAACGAGAAAGGATTGGTCGTCCGCAGCACCAACGCTACATATCTGCAGGACTATAAGGAATACATCGACGAAGTGGGAAAACGCCTGGCGCCCTTACAGGTGAATCATGGCGGCAATATCCTCATGGTCCAGGTAGAGAACGAGTATGGTTCTTATTCCAACGACAGCAACTATCTCGCCATCAACAAAAAGATCTTCCGGGAGGCCGGTTTTGACGGCCTATTGTATACCTGCGATCCGATAAAGGACGTAGCCAAAGGGCATCTTCCCGGCCTGTTACCTGCCGTCAACGGACTGGTGGACCCGACCCGCATCAGATCGACCGTCAACCGGTATAATAACGGGAAGGGACCCTATTTCGTGGCTGAATGGTATCCCGCCTGGTTCGACTGGTGGGGCGAGCCGCATCATACCGTCCCTGCGGACAAATATACCGGGCAGCTGGAGACGCTGCTGACGGGCGGCGTCTCGGTGAACATGTATATGTTCCATGGCGGCACGACCCGTGGTTTTATGAATGGCGCCAACTTTTATGACACGGCGTATTTCCAGCCCGAGATCAGCAGCTATGATTATGACGCGCCGCTCGACGAAGCGGGGAATCCCACGGCGAAATATATGGCCTTCAGAAAGGTCATCGCGGCGCATCTGCCCGCTGGCGACCATCTGCCCGATATTCCGCCCGCTCGCCCGGCCATCAGCATCCCGGCTATCATTTTCGACCGGCAATCGGCTGTCTTCGATCTCCTTCCCCAGCCGGTGGTGAACGAACAACCCCTCACTTTCGAACAGCTGCACCAGGCTTATGGCTACGTTGACTATCGCACTACCCTCGAAGGAAAAGGCAAAGGGCTGCTCTTCATCGGCGGACTCCGTGACTATGCCATCGTCTTTGTCAACGGGAAACAAATCGGAGTTGCCGACCGGCGGCTCAAACAGGATAGTGTCCTGCTTAACCTCCCCGGCGGAAAGGCAAGACTCGACATCCTGGTCGAGAACCTGGGCCGTGTCAACTTCGGGCCAAGTCTGCTGAAGAATACAAAAGGCATCACCGGCAAGGTGGAGTACGCCGGCAAAGAACTGAAGGGCTGGCGGATGTATTCCCTGCCTTTCAGCGAAGCGCCCGTCATCAAAGCCGGCGCCGCGACAGCCGCAGCCCCCGTCCTCAGATCAGCATCATTCACCCTGGACAGGGTAGGGGATACCTGGCTCGATATGAGCCAATGGGGCAAAGGCGTCGTTTGGGTCAATGGTCACAACCTTGGGCGGTACTGGCGCGTAGGCCCGCAGCAAACGCTTTATATTCCCGCCGAATGGCTCAAACAGGGAAAAAATGATATCGTCGTTTTCGAAATGCTGGCAACCGGGCAACACACCCTGCAAGCCATCGACCACCCGATATTGAACGAATTGCAATAAAAAGCCGGCTTACCTCCCGCCACCCCTTTTCAAAACAAGGCTATCTGCGGGGTAGGTCGCTTTTAAGGTGTCGATGATGCTCTGGCACCAGCTCTTGAGTGTCTCCTTATCGGCATTGGCGAGGATGGCATTCCGGTGGATAAGCGTATACGAACTCAGCGGCATTTCATCTTCGTTGAGCTGTTCGATGCAGTCTTCCATTCTTTTCTTCTGCACGGCGACCCGCATGGCGGTAAAGTTGGAAAAGTTGAGATGCCGCTTGCCGTCTTTGATATGCGAATTCAGCCACCAGCCCACCGGCTCCACTTCTGCGTACCAGGGATAGGTGGTCTTGTTGGTATGACAATCGACGCAGGACCTTTGCAGGAGGGCATCCACCTTAAGCGGGACGCTATAACGCTTGTGAATGTCATTGGTCTCGTCTCCTGAAAGGTTCTTTGCGGGCCGGATGAATTGGATGATAATGAATATCCCGACCAGGACTAAGCCGATTTTCTTTAGCATGTGTATCTGGAAGTTTGTTTTTTTGAACCTATTCATTTAAAGATCCCTCCCCGTCAACTGCCGCAGCGCATCCCGGTAGGTCTCGCCCACCGGCAGCTCCAGCTCGCCGATGAATATGCTGTTCTTCCGGACGGCCGTAATGCTGGTCACGGCGACGATATAGGATTTGTGGATGCGGAGAAATTTATCCCCGGGCAGCTCGGCCTCCAGCGTCTTGGCGCTGCTTCTCACCAACACCGGTTTGGGCGTGCTCTTAAGATGGATCTTCACATAGTCGCCCGAACCCTCTATCCAGATGATGTCGGCAAAGAGCACCTTCACCAGGCTATAGTCGGCGTTGACGAAGAAAAAGTCAGGAGCCGCGCCTGCCCCCGCCGTTCGCAGCTGGTGTAGCTCCTGCGCCTTGTAGCAGGCCTTCATAAACCGGTCGAGTCCCACCGGTTTTACGAGATAGTCCACGACGTCCAGGTCAAAACCTTCGGGGGCGTACTTTTTATAAGCGGTGACCACGATCACCATGGGCCGCTTCGCCAGGCTCTGGATAAACTGCAACCCCGTAAGCCCGGGCATTTGAATGTCTATGAATAGCAGATCGATGGTAGTCGACTGCAACGCCCGTGCCGCTTCAAAAGCGTCCCCACAGGTAGCCACCAGGTCGAGAAACGGGATCTTACGGATATAATCCGCGAGTAATCCCAATGCCAGCGGCTCGTCGTCAACGGCAATACATCGAAGCATCAGTGTAAGTTTAATTCAAGCGATACGCTAAACCAGCCATCCTCCCGGTTGATATGCAGTACGTGCTGGTTGCCGTACAGCAGCTTGAGCCTCCGGCGGACATTGCCCAGGCCGATGCCCGAACTCTTGTCCTTCACCTCCACCGAATCGGGGTTATACCGGTTGCGCACCGAAAAATGCAGCACCCCTTTTTGAAGGGCGAGCGAGATATGGATACAGGGGCGATCGATCATCCCCACGCCATGCTTGAAGGCATTCTCGACAAAGGGGATCAGCAGCATCGGCTCTATCTCATAAAAGCCCGTCGGCGCCTCCAGCGAGACGGTTACCGGCACTTTCACGCCAAACCGCTGCCGCTGCAAATCGATATAGCTTTGGAGATATTCCACTTCCTTCACCAGCGAAACCTTCTCTTCGTCCGTCTCGTAGAGCATATACTGCATCAGCGACGACAGCTTCAGGATGGTAGGACCCAGTTCCTCCGATTTCATCCGCTCGAGTGCCACCAGGTTGTTCAGAATATTGAAGATGAAATGGGGGTTTATTTGGCTTCGCAGAAAGGAGAGCTCCGTCTTGAGATTCTCTTCCTGTCTTTCCTGCGCCCGCTTGTCCGCCGCCAGCTTGTCCCGGACGATCCGCATCGAAGTGCTCACCGCTGTCGTGAGGATGAACGGCGGCAGCAGGAACCCCGTTGCCCCTTTGAGACTAAACTGTCCCAGCTGGAAAACATACCCATGCAGAAACTCGTGGATCATCATCACCGCGCCGAACACCAGGGCCAGCACGGCGGCATAGGCCAGGTAACGCCGGCGATAGAAAAGCCTTGGCGTCAGGAGATAGGCGTTGAGGTAAAACGGACCTATCCACATGATATTGGTGATGAAATTCAGGTAGAAGAAGCTCCTTGCCCGCGCGTCGTTTTCCGGACGGTGCGCTATACCATGATGGGTGTCCAGCAGGTAGGGCAGCGACAGGGCCACCGCCCAGACGGCTGCGTGCGTAAGCACCTTCACCATGATACTATCCTGCCATCTTGTCTTCATCTAAGTAAATATAATCAAAATCGGACGGAGTCCGATTCGTACAGTTATTGTGTCATTATTCTTCTGTCTGCACATTGTTGTTTTTCCGCTTGAACAGGCTGGCATCCACTTTCCCGAAGCTCCAGGAGAGGTTCAGTCTTAACATTTGAGGATTCCGCAGCCGGCTGTAATCCTGCGTAAAGTAGCTGCTGTACGTATACTGCTCCTGCTTCCGGCTCTTAAAGATGTCGTTGAAGCTCGCCGTTGCTACCAGTTTCCCGGAAAGGAAGGTTTTCTTCACCGCAACATCAGCCTCATAGTAGGGTTTGATATATCCCTGGGAGGCGCTCTGGGACTGCATATTCGGCGGACCGGGCTGGCCTGCGTTGGTATTCACCGGCAGGTTGGTCTTGGACTGGTATATCCCGGATAGCTGGATGGTAAACCCGGAAGGCAGCCGGAAACTGGTGTTCGCTTTGCCGAACCAGCTCCATAAGGCTTGCTGGGCGACCGCCTCCGTCGAGCCGACATTGATCTTCGAATGATAGATATTCACGTTGGACGATACATCCCACCAACGCGTAAGATTGACTTGACCGGTGAGCTCTGCACCCACCGAATAACTGGATTCCGCGTTAACATAAGTGTTGATATACGTCGTGCTGCCAGCGGCTGTATCTGCTTCGATATACCCCGTGATGAGGTGGTCCGTGTGTTTGTAGTAGACCGAGCCCATAAAGGTGCTGTTACCGGGGAAGGTCTTGAGATAGGAAAGCTCGACCGACTGGGTGAATTCCGGCACGAGGTTGGGGTTCCCGCGGGTGATGTTCAGTTTGTTGGAAGAGTCGGTATAGGGCACTAATTGAAAGAAATTAGGCCGGTTCACCCGCCGCGTATAGCTCAGCTGCAGCTCCTGCCCGTTGCCCAGCTTCTGCCCGAGGAAGAGGGAGGGGAAGAGGCTCACCGGGTATTGGTTGCTGAAGGTCTGGCCCGAGTTCAGCAGGGTGCCGTGGTAGTTGGAGCTCTCTGCCCGCAGGCCTACCTTGTAGCTGAAGTTACGGATGCTGCTCGCCAGGGTAAAATAGGAGGCGTATACATTGCTCTGGCTCTTATAATTGCTAGCCGCCGAGGGGACTAAGTAATAAGCCGCCGAGTCGGGGTTGTAAGTATAGTTGTTGTTGATGTTCAACCGGCTCTGCAACGCGGCCCGTACCCCTGCTTCCAGCGTCGTCTTCGGCGTCAGCGGGTCGGAAAAGTCGCTTTGGAGGATGATGTTATGGTCATTGCCGCCGCCGACGATCTTTTGCAGCTGCTGACTGGACAGGGTTGAACCGTTGCCGTTAGCGAAGTAGTTCGTTGTATACAGAGAGTTGCTCGTACCATTGCCCGAGAAGTAACTTGCATCCGCCGTCCATGACTCTTTATCTTTTGCAAACAGTTGTTTAATCCCCAGGGTCGCACCCCTTCCGTTGAAGGTATGCCCACCATTGATCTCCTCTTGACTGTACTGGCTTATCTTTCCGGACGAATACATGCTGTCCGTATTCATAGAAAGATCGGAGATGGTCGTGTTGCGGTGAGACATTGCAAATCCGGTGAGGGACAAGGTCGTCCGGTTGTTGAGAAAATAATCCAGCCCCATCCGCCCGAAATAGATCCAGCCCCTGGAGGTGTCCAGCTCCTGCTGGTGGAGATAGGTATTGGGAGTGGTCGAAGTCATAAAATTCAATCGATCAACCGACCCGGTGACTCGATCGCGTATCAGCCTGCCGTTGATGTCTGCGGAAAAATTGATCTTGTTCTCCCGGACATTCAGACTTGCCCCTCCGTTGGCGGCGCCGTAGCTGTCCGCACCCGCCCGCACACTGCCGTTATAGCCCGTCTTGCGGTTCTTCTTCAAAACGATGTTCAGGATACCGGCGCCACCGCCCGAGGCGTCGTATTTCGCGGAAGGATTGTTGATCACCTCCACGCTCTCGATGGCGTCCGCCGGTATCTCATCCAGCGTCAGGGTAGTAGGCTTGCCGTCTACCATCAGTTGTGGCGAGCCGCCCCGAAGGGTAACATTGCCATCGATGTCCACGTTTACGCTGGGCACATTCTTCAGCACATCCAGGCCGTTGCCCCCCACACTGTTGATATCCTTCGCTACGTTGAAGACCTTCTTTTCCATATCCACGGTCATGGCGGGCTTGGAGGCGGTGACCACCACCTGCTCCAGCTCTTTTGTGGCGGGTGCCATGGAGAGGTTACCCAGGTCTTTTTCTGCTGCTTGCGGCGTCAATACGACTTCCTGCGTCAGCGCCGTATACCCCACTGCCGAAATACTGAGCTTCAACGGACTGTTCACCGGCAGGTCTTCTGCCGAAAAATCCCCGTTGTTCTGTGTGGTGATACCTTTTAACAGCACTTCCTTCTGTTTCCCGGTAGCCGGGTCCTTATATCGTTTCAGGATCATCACCGATGCGCGACCGATGCCATGACCCGTCGTATCCACAATTTTACCGTAGAGATGCCCGGAGGCAGAGCCTGCTCCGGGATGCCCACCCGGCGGCATACCTTGCGGCGGGGCTTGGGCAAACGCCTGGTCGAGGACCAGCAGCGTGACAAGGAGGAGATATAACTGTTTCATAGGGCAAAACTAATAAGCCGAAAATGCCCATTTTGGCGCTTGCGGGCAACCCAAAAAACATTGCGGTCAACCCCGAAAAGTCCGCGGTCACTCTCCCTTCGCCCAATGGTCGTAAACCTCCCCGCCCCCGACCCTGGAAAGATGTACAACGGGAATAACATAAGGCTGAATCACAACGCTTATCGCCTTCATTCCCTCCGGACGCTGCACCGCTACCGCTACGGTGTCGCCGACGTGGAGCCGGTTCAGCCGGTTATTGAAGTCCTCCCTGGTTTTCACCGGCATGCCATCAATGTCCACGATGACATCCCCGCTGTGCAATCCGGCTTTCGCCCAACAGCTGCCCGGATGGGTGATCTGCACGCGGAAAGTTGTATCACCCGGGAGACTCCATACATACAGCCGCTTGTCGACCATTTCCATACCGTTTTTATTAACTGCCTCTTGATAGGCGACGTCCATCCGCAGCCCGATGAGCCCGAGCCAGGTATTGAACTCAAGCGGACGGCCTTCGTAAATGAATCGTTGAAAGAAATCGGTTACTTCGGTTCCCGGGCAGACGGCCCGTACGCATTGCTCGATATCCTTGCCGTAGAAACCCTTCTCGCCCCCGAAGCGCCTGAATACCAGCCGCATGACATCGTCAAAAGAGCGTTGGTTGTTGGTCTTTGCCCGGATGAGGATATCCAGCAGGGCCCCATACAGTTCGCCCTGCAGGTGTACACTGGCAGAGAAGTCGCCCAGTCTTCCCGGAAGTGCGTTTGATGCCAGACTTACCCGGGCGGGCGGGATAACCTGGTTGCCGGTGTCGGTATAATACCGTTGGATCAGTCCTTCAAGATGGTCGAGCCGGGTCGAATCTTCCACCGGCAGTCTGGCTCTTCGCATGATGAGATCGGCGTAAAACATCGAAAGACCTTCCGAGAGCCACAGGCCCGCGGATTCTTCCTGGGGTCCATAATTCAATGGCGTGTATTCCGCCGGCTTGATGTACATCAGATTCCAGGTGTGGAAGAATTCATGGGCTATCTCTTCGTCGAATTCATCCGGCTCTGATGCCAGCACCGATGCCGGCGCGCCGATCGTCACGGAATTCCGATGTTCGAGGGCCCCCCCAACCGAGTCTTCCAGCAGAAAAGTATAGTTCGGATAAGGAAGACTGTCGAACACGGCAGCCGCCTGCTCCGCTATCTTCCGGATAGTATTGACCAATCGCACCGTGTCAAACCCGATGGCGCCATTGCCGGCCGCCAGATAGGCAACGGTATGCCTAACCTTTTTTACAAAAAAATCCCAGCTATGCACCTGCCCCAGCAATACCGGGCAATCCATCAGCACCGGGGCCGAAGCCGCTGAAAAGCTGTTATGATCGGTCGTTCTTTCCAATCCCGTGGCGATGGCCCAGCCGTCAGGAATTTGGAAGGTGACAGTGCAGGCCACCTCCGGGTGCTCTGGTATATACATAAAGGAATGCAGATCGCCGGCCAGTCCGCCATAGGAGGCCAGAAAAGGGATATGGGCAAACCGATGCGGCCCGGGCAATTGTATCCGGTAGGTGAGCCGGGCTTCGTTGCCGCGGATGGATACTTCCCACAAGGCACTATCCTTCCTCACCAGACGACCCCTGCCGTTAGGTGTTTGCAGCCGGAGGTCACGCACATACCGCCAGAAGCGACTATCATACTCGTGGTGCGTAGCCATGGCCAGGTGAAAATGGTGCCCGGCATTCTTTAATTGAATCGCCACCCAGTAGCCGGAAAGATCGCTCGTATCGACTGCCAATATATAATTGACGGTCGGGCTATCCTGGCCTGCTGCGCCAAGGGTCCACAACAGCGCCATCGCCAGCAGACCCGTGTAAAACTTGTTTTTCATTTGTCTTTCAGAATAAATTCTCCTTTTGTCAGCCAGGAAATACCGAAGGAGGTGAGTGCAAAAGTCTCGAGGATCAGGGTGGGTTTCAGAAAAGAGATGTGCTGGTATATCCCGTTGATCCCATCTATCGGGATGCCCAGCACCGAAACGGCCATGATTATTCCGCAGACCCGGTACACTTTGTTTCGCTTCTTCTTCTGCGGCGTCCAGCTTCCGTCACTCCGGGTGAAGAGAAAGATCGACATATAGGCCAGCAGGGCAAAGAAGGCACCGGCGGTATAGTAATGCAGCTTGCTCACGAGATCGTCATTCACACCGGCAGGCACAGTGGGGAGAAAGGCGATGCAGAGCGCGAAAAATCCGGCTCCTTTGCTTACCCGGGAATCCAGCCGGGTATAACCATGGTAGGAAAGGAGAAAGAGTGCTATCCCGCAAATGATCCCTTCCATTTCGTTGCGCATGCTGCTAAAATAATAGGCGCTTACGGATGTCCTTATCTGGGGCGGATGATCCAGCAGCAGCGAACCCAGCACCAGCACGGGAACCAGGGATATGCCCATGAATCCGATGCACTTGCGCAGCGTCATATAAGTAATGATCAACGGCTGGTCTGCGGGCGGGGTAGGGGGAAGAGTGGCCATATGATAAGGGGATTTGGTTAAAGATAAGAAAATCTCCACTGCTGTGATGCTTCAGTATCATGAAACGGTTAATATCTGCCCAACGCCTGATAATTCCTGCAAACGTGGTTTGATTTTAGAACTGTAGTTTTAAATGTCAAAGTTACATTTCTAAAACAGGGCCTCCAAGAGGCCCAAAACCACTTACTGCTATGAGACGATGTACAAAGGTCAGTGTACTGACCATTTGTATGTGGGCCTCCTTTTTGCTTGCCGTAAAAGCGCAGCCCCATACGCATATCGATGGTACCGTCAGGGATGAAAAGGGCAATCCCCTCTACGGTGCCACCATCTCCGAGAAGAACCGGGCTTCCAACGCTACCACATCGGATTCCGCCGGACATTTTTCACTCGAACTAAAAGGCACTTCCAACCAGGTCGTCGTCAGCTATGTGGGCTTCGACGACAAGACAATAAAGGTCACCACCGGCAGCATGGCCATCGTCCTCAGCCAGGCCATGGGCAATAATAGTGATGTGGTGGTCGTCGGCTATCAAAGCCAGAAGAGAAGGAATGTCACCGCCGCCGTCTCGAGCATCAGCGGCCGGGAGATCCAGGATGTCCCTGAAGCCAGCTTCGACGAGATGCTGCAAGGCCGGCTGGCGGGGGTCACCGTACAGTCTTCACAGGGCTCGCCGGGCTCGAAACCCAACATCGTCATCAGGGGGTCGACCAATGTAGACTATGCCAACTCCAACGGCGGCAACACCGGCCCCCTTTATGTCATCGACGGCGTCATCTATGACGTCAACAACATCGGCACCGCCACCAGCAGCCCCGCCTCCAACCCGCTCACCTTTATCAACCCCAACGACATCGAATCCATCGACGTCCTCAAAGACGCCTCCGCCTCCGCTATTTATGGTGCAAGGGGCGGCAACGGGGTCATCATCGTAAAGACCAAAAAAGCAAGGCGCACGACAAAACCGCAGGTACAGCTGTCCGGCTACATGGGCGTCACCACCCGGCCCCAGCTCCGGTCGGTGGAGACGGGCACCCTGGAAAGAGACATCAAGCTCCGGTTGCTGGAAAATCAATTGGGCTATTCCGAGCTTGCCCTCGGCGCGATACCCCAGGCTCTCACCGACAGCCTCAACCCCGCACTCAACGGCGACGTCGACTGGCAGGGCATGCTTATCCGCAAACAAGCCATCGTCAACAACCAGGACCTTGCTGTCGCTGGCTATTTCACCGGCAACAACAGCTACCGCCTGGCGCTGAACCATTATAGCGAACAGGGCGCCGTCAAAGGCTTCTCCCTCGAGCGTATCGCCCCCAATCTCAATTTCAACCTCAATCCCGTCAGCAGGCTGAACATCAACGCCAATCTGCTCATGGGCTTCGAAAAGCGGAACCACGGGGCGGGGACGGATTTTACCAATCCTTATATTTATGTCACCTGGAATTTTCCCTCATCGCTTGTCAACCTCGACCCGGCGACACAAAACCTGTATAATGGCAATTCCAACCGGTATGATGACGATCATATCACCACGATGCACGTCAACCTCCAGGCAACCGACACCATCGCCCGCGACCTTACCTTGACCAGCAGCTTCGGCTATAATAATTACGCCGAACAATATGCTTATTTTTCTCCGCAGGCGCTCAACGGCATCGCCAATACGGCTTATGATGTCAATGTCAGCAATCCCAACTACAGCTGGGAGAATTACCTGACGTATTTGAAAACCGTCGGCGAGCATCATTTCGTATTCGTGGGCGGGTATTCGGCCTACAACGCCCAGCAATACAATGCCAACAGTTCGGCAGCAGGCATCAATGTTTCCGGCATCTATACCCTGCAGACCGTGCCCCCGGGCTCCAACCTGAATGTCGCTACCGCGAAGGAAACCAAGACCACCGAATCCTACTACGGCCGGCTATCCTACGACCTCAAAGGCAAGTATTTGCTCACCGGCTCGATAAGAAGGGATGCCAGCTCCATCTACAGCCCTTCCTACCGGTGGGGAACGTTCTCGGCAGTTTCCGCCGGATGGATCGCCTCCGACGAACCCTTCTTTTCCCCGCTGAAGAAAGTGGTTAACTTCCTCAAGCTCCGGGCAAGCTATGGCGTCACCGGTCAGGACCCCGGCAGCTGGTATGCCCGCTACCAGACCCTCTATTCGGACGCCAGCTTCCTTGGCGCAACAACGGGTACCATCGTCGGCAATGCCTATAGTTCGTATCCCGGCGGCACCCCCTCCACCTACGCCGGGACAACCGTGGTCTCTCCCTTTCCCTATGGTAACAATTACCTCAATTACGGGACGAAATCGAGTTCCGCCGTACGATGGGAGAAATATCCGCAGCTCGACCTTGGCGGAGATATCGATCTTTTTAATGACAGGGTCAACATCGCCGTCGACTGGTATCTGAAGGACGCCATCGACAAATACCTGTTCCAGGTGCCTGCCGAAGCCACCACCGGCTATCTGTACTATTCCGGCAACCTCGCGAATGTCCGCAACACCGGCACCGAGATTTCCCTGAGTACCCACAATATGGGCCGCAAATCCGCCTTCCAGTGGAATACCACCTTCAACATCTCTTTCAATAAGAACTGGGTGACAAAACTCCCCAACAATAACCAGGACCTCATCTTCGGGCCACCGTGGTTCAGGAAAGCGCTTACCCTGGGTTCGCCACTGTTCAGCTATAAAGTATGGCAGGTGAATGGCGTCTATGCGAAACAGTCAGATGTTCCCGTCGATCCGGCCACCGGGCAGGTGATGACGTGGTTCGGCACGCCGATGCAGGCGGGCGACGCCAGGATCAAAGACCAGAACGGCGACTACAACATCGACTATGAAGACCAGGTGTCGGATGGCCACAGCCCCTTGCCAAAATTCACCGGCGGGCTTGGGAATACGTTCCTCTATAAAGGCTTTTCCCTCACCGTGTTCTTTTCTTTCTCGTATGGCAACAAGATCCTCAACGGCAGTCTTTCCGACAACCTGAATGGCAGCGCCAACTACACCTCCTGGGGCGCCCTGGCGGGGATGGCCTCCTTCAGCGGTCTTCTTCCCCAGTTCTGGCAGAAGTCAGGCGATCAGACCACCTACCCGCGATTGGTATACCCAAGCACCGGCGGCGGTCTTGACCCCTGGAATATCAGCAAATCCTATTTCCTGGAAGACGGGGGCTTTATCAAATGCAAACAGGTGAAATTGGGTTATGCGGTGCCTCCCGCGCTGTCAAAACGGTTCGGTCTCAACAATGTGCAGTTCTACGGAATGGCGGAAAACCTGTTCATGCTCAAACAGGCAAAGAACATCGCCGACCCGGAATTGTACGACCCGACGACAGGCTCGGTGAATATCGTGTATCCCACCTCCCTGAAGTTCACCTTCGGTTTGAATCTCCTTTTCTAAAATCTACGATCATGAAACCAACAACTTTTCTTATATCGGTCGGTCTCGTGCTCTTGACCGGACTCGCCTCTTGTTCGAAGTACCTCGACCAAAACCCGGTGAGTACGCCAACGGATGCTACCACCTGGCAGTCGGACGCCGACGCCAATTCCGCCGTGGCCGCCTGCTATTCCCTCATCCGGTCGGCCCTGGACGCCTCGGTGTCTTATTATGTCTATGGCGACCTGCCCACCGACTATTGGAGCACCATCCAGGATGGGGACTTCCAGAATATCAACCAGCTCAACTGGGGCATCTCGGTCCCCGCAGCCAACGTATGGGACCCAAAGCTCAAACTTAGGGTATACACCCCTTTCTATGCCGCCATCCAGCAGAGCAACCGCTGTCTCTACTTTCTCAACCGCATGCCCGTGAATGTCTTCAACGGCAACACCACCGCCGACCAGGTTGCCCAGCGCAACAGCTACCTGGGCGAAGCCTATTTTACCCGGGCCTTCAATTATTTTTATATGGCCCGCGTTTGGGGTGATGTTCCTCTGGATACCTCCTATCAAAGCGATATCTCCACATTCAAAGGCATCGCCCGATCGCCGCAACAGGCCGTGCTGGCCGCCTGCGTAAGCGACCTCGCGATGGCCCGCCAATACCTTGGCTGGCAGAACCCTTCTTCCGCCAGCCGGGTCGTCAGAGCCGACAAAGGCGCCGTCTTCGCCCTGCTGGCCCACCTCTACGCATGGAGAGGCGACTATGACAGCTGCAGCATGGTCTGCGATTCCGTTATTAATTCGGGTTCCTATTCGCTGATACCCGGGGCAAGCTATCCAACCATCTACAGCGGTCAGTCGGCCGAAAGCATTTTCGAGATCGCCCAGAACACCGCAACGGAATCCATGAACGCACTGGCTTATTCCGCCAGCATCGCCAATTATACGCTCTGTGCTCCCCTTCTTCCCAATATCCCCATCCCCAACTGGCAGATCAACTCCACTGTGCTGGGCAAGTTGTATTATGATACCAACGACCTGCGATACAAGAAGGAATTCACCGTCGTCAACTCGGGAAGCCAGAACTTTTATTCCTGCATCAAATATTCCAACATCCAAACCCTGCCAACCACCAATTCGGGCAACTACTACCTGCTGCTGAATAATATCATCATCTTCCGCCTGGCGGATATTCTTTTACTTAAGGCTGAAGCGTTGACCTCGAAGAAGACGTCCGATCTTGGCGGGGCGTTGATCCTCATCAACCAGGTGAGGGAAAGAGCGGGCGCCGCGGACATGCCGCCGGTCGCCAACCGCCTCTCGCTCATCGACAGCGTCACGGCAGAGAGGGGACGCGAACTTTTCCTGGAAGGTCACCGGTTCTACGACCTCATCCGCAACGACCGGCTGACGGGCGTCTCCCAGTTCCCCCAGATGACCCAGTCAGGCATCAATGCAGGGGAGTACTACTGGCCGTTAGATCCGAGCCTGTTCGTACTCAACCCCTCCCTCACGCAAACAGCTTACTGGACCCAGATACTAAGAAATTAAAACCATTGTATTATGAACTTCTTCCACCGATATAAAAATGCTGCATGCGTAGTCCTGCTGCTCACCATCCTGTACTCGTGCAGCAAGAGTAACTATTTGCAGGATGGCGGCGTGGCCAATGCCAAAAGCAACTACACAGCCTATGACTATCTTTCCGCCAACCAGTACCATATGTTCGACACGGTGCTGCTCATCGTCGACCATTTTCACCTGAAAGATTCTGTAAATCTGGCAGGCACCTTTTTCGCGCCGACGGATTATTCCGTGTCCGCGATCATGACGGCATTGAATTATCAGAGCCTCGATTCCCTTTATGCGCACATCACCTCCCGGTTTATAACCCAGTTCCTGTTCACCGACACGATCTCACTCAACAATGCCAGCACCACGGCAAAGATCTATCCCAACTGGGCCGATACCATCGCCGCCGTAAAGAAAACGCCGGCTACGGAATACGTTGCCGCTTCCACCATCACGTATTATGTTCTGCAATACATCAAGATCAATGGCTACCTCGACGGCAGCCCCGGCGCTCCGGCCAATGACCCCGTGGATTTTGTCGAGAATTGCCAGACAACGGGTATCATCACCAAAACCGGATCGAAGTTGAATGTTTTATCAAATCTGGCATCGATAGCCATCAAATAATCATATTATGCGCAGACAAAAACCCATCATACGACTATTGTTGTCAGCAGCTGTGGTCATCGCGGCGGTCACCGGCTGCGAAAAGATCGTCCATGGCTATCTCAGCCCCCGCGTCTTCTACCAGGTGAACCCTTTCTATGTCCAGCAGGGTGTCACCACGGTCTCCGGGTCACTCATCACCAGCGGATCGACCGAACCCCTGCACGTCAAAGTCCTGGCCTTAAAGGATTCGACGGGCAAGGATGCCTATAGTTTGCTCACTACGCCAAAGACCATCACCACCTACACCGCTGCCATTACTTTCCAGGATTCAACCCTTGCGCTGCTGCAGCAAAAACTAAAGGACAGCCTCGTGAGCCCGTTTAACATCGCCAGCATCGGCGGCCGCCTGCAGTTCACCGCCGCTACGGCCTTTGTCCCGGCAGGCACCTACAACATGGATATCGAAGTCACCAATCCAAGAGGCACGGAGACCTTGAACAACGCCTGCCAGATCATCATCCAGCCCCTGTCTACCACCTACTCGCTTGCCTATCAGCGCCAGCGCTACTATGACAGCACTGGTGCACTGCTACAGGAGTATGTCGGCGGAAACAATACGGATGTACAGTACACCCCCGGTGACTCGTTGAAGGTAGTATTTAAATTCGTGGATGCGAACAATGCCCCCTTCGATCCGCTGAAAGGGCAGGTGACGGCATGGTCGACCGCGCTTCCCAATATGCGCAACTGGGATCCCTATTATGCGCCGGTCCTCACCGACTCGACCATCGCATACACCATTCCCAACGCAGGCAAGGCCTTCCCTTATTTCTCCACCTGTAAGGATGATAATGGTTCGACATTTAACGGCAATGGCAACGCCCCTGTTTACTATCGCATCATGAACACCGCCGATCAGGCCAATCAGTATATCCAGGTTCTTAACGTTATGCAGTACCTTACAACGGGAAATTATCTCATAACGATTCATCTTAACAACGCAGTGAGAAAATGATGACGACCTGTCTCCGCCTGCCCGCCCGTATCCGCCTGCCCGCCTGTGTCCTCGCCTGTTTGTTGTCCCTGTCCTCGCTGGCCCAGTCCGGGGAATCCCCCTGGCAGCGGCTGGCGCGGCGACCTTCGACGCTGGGCATTGAATCGGGCGCGCTCGATCTGCATACTACCGCTTTCCGGCTGCGACTGGTCCGCGCGTCACAGACCGTGGCTTCGTTGTCCCCGGCCACCTTGCCCGGATTCGATTATACGCCGGGGGATAGCCTCAAGGTTCGCAGCAGCGACGGGATGTACCATTTGGGCGACATCACCCTGCGCATCAGAAACGGCGCCGGCGACTGGATAAAATACTCTTCCGCCGCAAAGCGCAGACCCGTACAGGCGCTGCCTGCCACCGGACATGTACTGGCGGCTGCCGACCTTGGCCCCACCTTCCCAGCCGATATGCCCCTGCAGGTGCGCCGGTATTGGGAAGTAGATGGGGACGAACTTACCCTGCGGTTCGAGTTGAAGAATACTTCGGCAGCACAAGTAGAGATCGGTTCGCTGGGCATCCCCATGATCTTCAATAACCTTCTCGATGGCAAGACCCTCGGACAGGCACATGCGCAAAACGTCTTCTATGACCCATACACAGGTGAGGACGCAGGTTACTTACAGGTAGCCCGCCTCAGCGGTGCATCGCCCACGCTGCTGGTCGTGCCTTATGGCCATGCACCATTCGAAGCCTATAATCCCCTGCTGGATGACCCCACGCCGCGCGGCATCACTTTCGAGGGCTTCTATGAATGGCTGGTATGTAGCAAAGCCTATGCGGAGAAAGAGTGGGCGGCCGCACAGTCCTGGAATCTCCCGACTTCCATCATCCTGGCGCCTGGCGAAACCCGCTCTTATGGCTGGCAGTTCCTGCTTTGCGGGTCGGTGCGCGATATCGAAACCACCCTTGCTGCGCATCACCGACCCGTCGCCATCGGCATCCCGGGTTATGTGCTGCCACAGGATGTGGAGGGAAAGCTGTTCCTGCAATATCCAAAGAAGGTGTTGTCGATGGAGGTCTCTCCGGCCGGCGCCCTGGAGATCGTCCCCGCCGCCACGCCGCAGAACCATGGTTGGAAATCCTATGCGGTGCATGGCAACACATGGGGCCGGGCACGCCTCATCATCACTTATGAAGACAGCACGGTACAGACTATTCAATACAAAGTCATCCACCCGGAGGACAGCGTCATCTCCGCCTATGGCCATTTCCTCACCACTGCCCAGTGGTTCGACAAAAAAACCGATCTCTTTCATCGCAGCCCCGGCATCATCACCTATGATGAAGAGAAGCATGCGCAGGTGACCCAGGACAATCGCGCCTGGATAGCAGGGCTCAGTGATGAGGGTGGGGCAGGGAGCTGGCTCGGCGCGACCATGAAGCAATTTGTCCTGCCCGATAAGACCGAAGTAGCGAAACTCGAGGATTTTGTCAACCAGACCCTCTGGGGGCATATTCAATATGATAGCGGCCCGCTGAAATATGGCGTAAGGAAAAGCCTGTTCTATTATGAGCCCGATTCCCTGCCGAAAGGAACCTACGACAGCTCGATCAACTTTCACACCTGGTCGGCCTGGCCATTGAAAGAAGCGGAATCCACCGGCCGGTCGTACAACTACCCGCATGTCGCCGCCGCCTGGTGGGTCCTGTACCGGCTGGCCCGCAATCATCGGGGGCTTGTCACTTCGCATGCGTGGGATTATTACCTGCAGCACGCGTACGAGACGATCCTGGCCATGATGAGCCAGGCGCCGTATTATACCCAGTTCGGGCAGATGGAAGGCACTGTATTCTACCTCATCCTGAAAGACCTGCGCGCCGAGAGCATGACAGCCATGGCCGGTCGCGTGGAGGCGTTGATGAAGAAACGGGCCCTGCGCTGGCATACCCTGAAATATCCCTTTGGCAGCGAGATGCCCTGGGATTCCACGGGCCAGGAAGAAGTGTATATCTGGTCGGTCTTCTTCGGTTATGATGACAAGGCCGCCATCACGCTCAAAGCCATCCTCGCTTATATGCCCACCCTTCCAAGCTGGGCCTACAACGGCAATGCCCGCCGCTACTGGGATTTCTTATATGGTGGGAAGCTGCAGCGCATCGAACGGATGATCCACCATTATGGCTCCGAACTCAACGCCATTCCCGTGCTCGCTGAATACCGCCGAAACCCCGCCGATCTCTACCTATTGCGGGTCGGTTACGGCGGCGTACTGGGGGGCATCGCCAACATCGGGGAAGATGGTTTCGCCCCCTGCGCCTTTCATTCCTTTCCGGCAACGCTGAAGAACGACGGCATCACCGGTGACTATGGCTCAGGCTTCTTCGGCTATGCGGTGAATACCGCGACCTACATCACCAGACATAAAGACCTTGGCTGGCTTTGTTTCGGCGGCAACCTGGCCGAAAAAGACGGCTGGGTCACCGCCCGCATCACCACCGCCGCCCGCTCGGCAGTCTACATCGCCCCAGCGGGGCTCTGGCTCCGGCTTGACGCAGGAAGGCTCGTAAGCGCATCCTACCAGGAGGTCACCGGCGCCGTGAAACTGGTCCTGGAGCCCGCCGATGCCTATACTCCCGATGCTTACCTGCAGGTCGATCAGCCCGCCCGGCTCCCGGGCATCGGCCGTTATGTACTGAAAGGCGCACCCGCAAAAGATCATGGGCGCTACCGATTACCATTAACAGCCAGTCCCACCGAATTCTTCCTTTCCCCCGAAAAACCCCAGCCCGCCCGCCCTGCGCAACGCCACGCCACCGTCCTCATCGATCCCCAGGAAAAAGGCAACCCAGTCTCCCCGACGCTGCACGGCGTATTCTTCGAAGAGATCAGCCATGCCGGCGAAGGTGGCCTCTATGCCGAACTGATCCAGAACCGCGGCTTCGAAGAGTCCAACATCCCGCCCGGCATGACCCTCGCCGGCGATTTCATCCTGCCGCCACGTACGCCGCATTTTTCTATGCCCGCCGGCAAGGTCAGCGACTGGAAAATGGAATGGCGCCTGAAAAGCGACTACCCCGCGTGGAGCTCGCGGGCCACACGCCACGCAGCCGTCAGCATCGCCCGCACTGCCGATGATCCACTCAGCTTCGCGACCCCGCACTCGCTCCATGTGGCGATCGCAGCCGCGGACAACGGCGACACGGCGGAAGTGATCAACGAAGGCTTCTGGGGCATCTCCGTCATTGCGGGCGATAGCTACAACCTCCGCTTCTTCCTGCGCCACCAGGGCTACCCCGGGACAATAACCGCCTTTTTGAGAAGCAGCGATGGCCGTATCCTCGCGTCCCATTCCTTCCAACCCTCCACCGACACCGGCTGGTCAGCATACACCGCGACGCTGCAAGCCTCAGCCACCGACCCCAAAGCGGAATTCGTCCTGGCCTTCGACAAGCCCGGCGATGTCTGGCTGGATATGGTTTCTCTTTTCCCCGAAAAAACTTTCCGCCACCGGCCGAACGGACTGAGGGCCGATCTCGCCCAATACATCGCCGATCTCCACCCCGCCTTTGTCCGCTGGCCCGGCGGCTGCTTCGTGGAAGGCATCGATATCCAAAGCGCACCGGATTGGAAAACGACCATCGGGCCCATAGAAGCCCGCACGCCTACCTATAGTCCCTGGGAGTATTACACCAGCAATGGCTTTGGTTATCACGAATATCTGCAGTTCTGCGAGGACATCGGCGCAGCCGCGTTATATGTCTTCAATGCGGGTGTTTCGTGTGATTTCCGCAGTGGAACGTTTGTCACGCCCGACAGCCTCCATCCTTATATTCAAAATGCACTGGACGCCATCGAATATGCCATCGGTGCGGTGGACAGCAAATGGGGCAGCGTCAGGGCGGCGGCCGGTCATCCCAATCCCTTCCCCCTGAAATACGTGGAGGTAGGCAACGAGCAACACGGCCCCCGCTATGCCGAACGCTATAACATCTTTTACGATTCTATCAAGGCCCGCTATCCGCAGATAAAGATCATCGCCAGCATGGGCATCGGCGACGTCAACGAATACACCCTGCGGGGGATGAAGCGGGTGGATATTGCCGATGAACATGCCTATAAAGCGGCCGGCTGGGCCATGACACATTTCAACCACTTCGATGGCTATCCGCGCGACAAATGGCACCTGTATGTCGGGGAATACGCCACGAATGCCGGCGTGGGGAATGGCGACATGGAAGCCGCGCTCAGCGACGCGGTGTATATCATGAGCATGGAGAACAACGGCGACCTGGTAAAGATGTGCAGCTACGCCCCCTTGCTGGTGAATGTCAACGATGTCGACTGGCCCGTCAACCTCATCCATTTTGACGCCGCCCGCAGCTTTGCCCGCATCTCTTATTATGCTATTCAATTATTAAGTAACAACAGATCCGACACCAATTTCCAAACCACCGTACAGGTATCCCCACCGGCGCACAAAGAACCCTCCTTCCCGGGCGGCATTGGGCTGGCCACCTGGGATACCCACACGGCCTATAAAGACATCGAAGTGTGGCAGAATGGCCGCCAGGTATACAAGAGCGATTTGCTGCACCGTCCCGGCGACTGGCGGCCCTTCCGCGGTAGCTGGCGGGTACAGGATAACGCATTGGCGCAGCTGGGAGAGGGTCCGCAACGGCTTGCCTTGCTCAAAGGGCGAAAGTTCAGTACGTATACCCTGAAGCTGAAAGCCAAAAAGCTCGATGGCTACAATGCCTTCATCATCCCGTTCGCCGTGAAAGACAGTAACACGTTCTATCGTGTGCACATCGGCGCCTGGGTCAACAGGGTCGCGGTGTTTGAAAAGGTGACGGGCGGTGATGAGGTCAGCAATATTTCATCGCCAATTTCTCTGAAGGATACCATCCAGCCTGGTCGCTGGTACGAGATTCGGGTGGATGTCGGCGCCGACACCGTCAAATGCTGGTTGGATGGTCGCTTGCTTATGAGCTTTACCGAGCCGGAGAAATTCTTTGCTATCGCGGGCGAGGATGCTGCGACGGGCGAGATCATCGTGAAGATGGTGAATGCGTATGCCGATCCCCTGGCGGTAAAGCTACCCGGTGTCAACCCCGGCCCCGCTGCACTCACCACGCTGTCCGCGCCAACCCTCACGGCGGAGAATACTTTCGATCAACCCCGCGCCTATACCCCCGAAATCACAAACCTTCCCGCAGGCACTTCTTCGGTGATCCTGAAACCTTATTCTATCAACATTCTCAGGATTCCCGCTGCTAACCTCGGCACGGCATCATCTAAAAAATAAGAAGAGGATGCCTCCTGTTTATTTATACAAACATAGGAGACACCCTCTTTACCCTAAAAACCCTGTGTAAAACCAGACACCGACTTTGCTTTACGGTGCGCCAGGAACGATATATCCAGAGGTAAGCACTCTATTACTCAAAAGTAGCAGGATAAATACTTGCGGAAAAATTCCCGGCGCTCTGCCAGGCCCGGATTTATAATTCAGGACAAGGTCGTCAGAGCAGCTTGCTCCATGCACAAGGAAGACCTGACGAGTTTCAAATAAAAAGAAGGCGTATAGCCGGTGAATTTCTTGAATGCAACCGTAAAACTGTTCCTGTTGTGAAAGCCGCATTCGAAGGCCAGTCCGTAGATATTAAATTGATCGATATCCTGCTGACGCATAAGCTCTTCACAATGGATCACCCTCATCTTATTGATATAGTCGTTGAAATTACATCCCAGCACCGTGTTGATAAAAGCCGACAACTGGTAGGAAGGAATGCCGACATCCCTGGATAGTTCGTCTATCCGGTACCGCTGGCGGAGGAATGGCTTATTGGTTTCGATAAAACAACAGAGCACTGAAGAGATAGCAGCGCACTTTCCTGGTGGTAGTTCAAATGCACGCAGGGGTTTATATGTTTTCATAGACATAGGGTTTAGCGTGTCTTTCGATTGTCAAATTAAAAAAAAATACCTTAAATGTGGGATAGAGGTATACATTTCAACGGGGTAGTTGTTTTATTTAGGCCTGATTGCTATTCTGCCTATATAAAGTCCCGAAAGCATCGCCAGGATCAGCAGTTGCAGGACACGATATTGCCTCAGGAGATAGGGCCTCAACGAAAAATGATCCATATCTTCCTTATTCATCCAACATCGGAGGATCATTCGCAGCATCGGCATCACCAGCGGCACCTTTTCCCAGTTCGTATAGCGCGCGCCGCTGTAGGAATAGATGGGATCATAGTTCGCCGGCACCTGCGAACGGAATTCCTTCCAGTTGCGGGAAACATCGTCGAAGGAGGCCAGCCGCCCGTCCTCGCGGATGAAATAAAGGTCGTACAAAGGGTCAACGACCACCCATTTGCCCGAAGAGAATGCCTCCAGGACGATATGGTGCACCTTACCATCCGCCCCTTTCATTTGTATCAGCCTGGTCTTGAAATGAAGCGCCTGTAATATTCGGCATAACACCATAGAATAGCTGCCGCAGGCGCCATCCGCCATGATCAGGTCGGAAGTCAGGGGATGAAAGCGGCTTCCGGCTGCTTGCATTTCGCTCCCATTCATAAAGAGCGCCGACCTTGGCTCCAACAGGGTGTGACATAAATGCACCGCCCGTATTAGGATCGAATCCTGCGGCACTGCACGCTCGTCGCCGGTCACCTTTTTTCCCAGCCTGTCGAAGATGCCGCACTCATACCGATCTTGCAGCGTCACTGCTGCAAGCGATGCAAGGAGGAATCCTCCTGTAAAAGAAAAGGCAGGACGACGCCGTATGGCGGGCGCCCTTTTTATCCCGGATACGAATGCCCGCAGGGTCAACCGCTTTTTTTTTGGCTTGCCAATATGGTAGAGACATTTATAATACCTTATTTCACTTTTCACCCTCTGGTATGCACGCAGGTAGATCCATTGGCAAGCGCACAAAAGGCTTAGTCCCAGCCATATCATTCCCACCCGGATATACCAGGGGGTCGGCGCTAAGAGGGGAGCAATGATCAACATCGCAGCGGTGCCGAGAAGGGATAATAGCAAAGTCCGGTAGAACCTGCCCGCCCTGCCTATCTCCCGCACAATCGACTCCATAAAACGGTCGGGACTGTTATCCGGGTATTGCATATGTTCGGTTTTGACTTTTAAAAAATAACCTCCTGACAAGAATGACAGGAGGTGGGATTTACCCTACCACATAGTGATGTGAACAAGATTCACATAGGATCCTTGAATCAGTTGTGGTTTTTCAATTGAAGTTGTGGACTATGGAGACGTGAAATTACCGCCCCGTTACCTGGTTTGAAAATAAACAGCGACTTTCCGCGCTACGATTTATAATAATTGGCAAAGTATTTTGACGGATTCATCCCCGTGAATTTCTTAAACGCGCTGCTGAAGGTGTTCCGGTTGCTGAAACCGGACTCTCCGGCCAACGCCGACAGCGTCTTGATCATCCATTCCTTCTTCCCGAACTGGTCTATACAATAATATATCCTGTACATATTGATCAGGTCGTTGAAATGCATGGAATAACGCCGGTTGATGAATGCCGACAGCCTATGCTGGGATATCCCCGTGTCTTCCGACAAATGTGCCAGCATGTATCGGTGTTGCAGATAGGGTTTCTCACGGTCGAAAAGCTCCCTTATCCGGCCGTCCATTTCCATCAGGTCGTCCTCGTTCAATCTCAGGGAATGGCCCCGTTTGTCTTTGAGTCGGCTGTTCATATTACCAGATCATTTCAACAGGACTCTCGAGGAACCTTTCCCTTTATTGTCTTTATATAGGCAGACGGATTTTGGCCATGTACTTTCTTAAAGGCTATGGTAAAGGTGTTACGGTTCTTGAAGCCGGACTCTTTGGCGATTGCCCCCAGCTTCTTTTGCTTCCATTCCTCGTTCACGATCTTCTCATGGAAATAAGCTACCCTATACCGGTTGATGAACTCGTTGAAGTGCATCCCATGATATTGATTGATGAAGGCAGATATATGGTGCAGCGGCAACTGTGTATCCCGGGCAAGGTCTTTTAGCGTATACCCCGCAAGGAGAAATGGCTTTCGGGTCGGAATGAAATCATGCAATACAGTAGCTATCCTGTCGATCTGGCTCGGAGTCAAATGATACGGGCCGATCCGGACAATGGAAATGGACGGGTTCATGGCTTAGGTTTCAGAGTGATCAGATGCACAATTGCCGATTAATGTCAATTGTACAGCACTTGTGTATCAGAATATCCTTAACCTGGTAATTGCTATTAAAATTATCCAAGGCAGGCGCGAGGAGCAAATTTTCACCGGGGAAGTTTGCAAAATCTTATAAATCTTGGCACATACCCGCTGGCATTCTACCCATGGGCGCTCACATCCTCCTCAGATCTGCCAATAAATGATTTGGAAATTCGGCCGCATGCGGATAGCTAAACTTTTCTGGCCGATGCTTGTTATAGGTAGATGATGCAAAGTCTCACCGATCTCGAACGCTTCTCCCACTCCCTCCCGGCAACCGAACGCATGCCTGTCCTCTTCGTAGGCCATGGTAATCCTATGAACGCCATCGAAGAAAACCCCTTTGTGCAGGGATTCCGGGAGATTGCCGCTACCTTGCCCCGGCCTGCGGCCATCCTCTGTGTCTCCGCCCACTGGTTCACGAGAGGCACCAAGGTCACGGCGATGGCGGCGCCCCAAACCATTCATGATTTTGGCGGTTTTCCCGATGCTTTATACCGGGTTCAATATCCGGCGCCGGGAAGCCCTGTCCTTGCGAAGGAGACGCAAATGCTCCTGTCACCCGAAGTGGTGGAATTGGATGAGAAATGGGGACTCGACCATGGCGCCTGGACGGTGCTGATCCATCTGTTCCCCAAGGCAGATATCCCGGTGGTGCAATTGAGCATTGACTATACACAGCCCGCGGCGTATCATTACGAACTGGCAAAGCGGCTCGCCGCGCTGCGCCATAAAGGCATCCTCATTTTGGGCAGCGGTAACATCATTCACAACCTGCGCCTGGCTGACTTCGCCGGCATCAATACCATTGGTTATGGCTACGACTGGGCGGTGGAAGCCCATGAAAAGATCAATCACTATCTCCTGGATGGTAATTACGATCCCCTCATCCACTACGAAAAACAATCCAGGGCCTTCAAGCTGGCCGTCCCTACTCCCGACCATTATCTCCCCCTCATCTATACCCTGGGCCTGAAGCAAAAGGGAGAAAACATCTCCTTATTCAACGACCAGCTACTAGCCGGCAGCCTGAGCATGACCTCTCTAAAGATCGCGTAGAAATCCATAAATTCACGCCATGCCCATAACCCCTTCTACCCTTCAGGACCTTGACCGCATCGAACAATTGTTCCATTCCGACTGGATACGCAACTATCTCGGCAGCGGCCTAAGCCTTTATGAGAAGCGGATCTGATTTCCTGCCTTTTATTTATCTTTATATCTCTTCGCCTACCACTTTTCCAGCCCAAAAGAGCTTTTTTAACCAATTAAAGTCTTTTGTATGCGTATCCTTCGATACATCTTTTGGGCCTTTATATACCTGCCCATCTTTTGCGCCGGTTATTACCTGTCCAACCTCGCCTTGTCACCGGCAGATAGAAGTCTGAATCATCTCATCATAGCGCTTTTATTCTCCTATCTTGTTTACCTGTTCATCTTTTTTCTGAAAGGACTTCTCCTTTCGCTAAAGCGACGCGGTAACAAGCGTGATCATCAGAACTGATAACTCAACCCACCCTGGAAATTAAACGAATTCTGCTGGTAGGAAACATTCGACACCCGGTCACCGAGCTTCCCGAAACCATCGAAGGATACTTTTTGATCCATGTTGAAAGTTTCCAACCGCTGTACAAAAGTATGCCCGGCCATTAGATCCAGCTTCAAGCGCCTGGTTAAATGAAGATCATATACGAGCCCGCCACTGAATTGCTGCAAATGCAGGTATTGTTTTGTCGCTGCATCGTTCAGCAGATACATCCCGCCAGTATACCCGCTCGTGATACCAAACGATTGGGTTTGGTTCAGCTTGTATTTCAGCGAAACCCGGGCCGGTATAACGGCCGACAGGCTTAATCGTTTGTTTATCTCCCATTCGATGTCCGGTACGGGGATCAGGAATTTACCGGAGTAGTTGCTTATATAGGTAAGCGTTACACCATACCGTAAGGAGTTGTTTGGCCGGAAGCCGATCCTGACACCGGCGGTATAGATCATATCCTGCACATCGAAGTTGCGTTTGAAGTCCGAGCTCACCGTTGCCATTCCGATAAGGGAAAGGTTGAACGAACGGGTGATCGAATAACTTAACAACAAAGGAAGGGTCAACGCGTGAAAATTGTTGCTGCCGATATTTTTTTCATTGGAAAGGAGCAGCCCTTCATATCTTAACCCTGTTTTTATGATAAGAGGATGTGGGGATGAAAAATTCTTGTAAACAGGAATGCTGATATCCGCCACCGGTTGCTGCATAACGAAAGTATTCCCACCCGCAGAGATGGGAGCTGCCTGGTCGGAGAAAGATACACTACCCAAACGTAGAGCCGGGGGAATTGACTTTACACTTGAGTCGGGGCTTTGCGAATAGCATAGGACGGGCAATAGGAACCCGGCCAGAAAGAGGCGTTTTTTCATTTCTGTGAAGTTGTTTTAAGTTATATGCTATATGGAAAGCTTGAACGGTAAAGGACTGATGGCTTCAATAAGCTTCATCATCACCGTATGAAATACCTGCTTCTCTTCGGCCGTCAGTACCGAAGCCAGTGACGCATTAAATTCCTCCAAAGCGGCATGTGCCTGACTGGCGAGTTTTTTTCCGGTCGCCGTCAATTCGACCTTCGTCTTCCGCTTATCGGCTGCATCCGGAGTTACTTTCACCAGCTCGTTTTTAGCTAAAAAGGCGACGGTTCGGTTGACGGATGCCTTATCCCGGGTCAGCTGTGAGCAGATCTCCTGCTGCGATTTTCCTTCTCCCTGATAATAAAGCATGAGAAACACCGGTATCTGATCCATCTCCAAAGGAAAATCTTGTTCCCGGAACATTCTGTCACATTCCTTCCATACCCGCTGATAAAGACCCCCCACCAGCGCGATCACTATGGGCGGGACAGGGTGCTCCTGCTTACGGTTCATAAAACAAAGGTAAATAAAATTAGTTGATATATCAACATATTGATTTCTTAAAATTGCGTTAAGGCCTGGTTTATTATTTGCATGTTCTCGTTTGCGCGGTCAAGGCGCAACTATATGAATGCTGATGATGCAATCCTCGATGATGTAAAAGCGGCAATCCTTGCCGATACCCATTTTTTCCTGGTCGGCCTGGGGTCAGGTGCTTCTCACGAGCACCTGAAAGCGATTCTGGTCCGCATCCGGACGCGGGAGCTGCAATTAATAAAAGAGAAAGGAATAATGCTCACACCTGTTCTGTGGCGGATACTGCAGAACCGTATTGCCAACAGAAGACCCAACGATATCATCGATACAATGGAATAGATGAGCTAAGGAATGGCCTGGATGGACATGCCTGTAATTGGCCCGCTCCATCGCTCGAGGCTTAGATTATAGCCGATGTCGATATAGCGGATTATCTTTCTGTGGATGTCATCGGCCGAAACATCCCCTCCCCCTTGCGGGCAGATCTCGAAATAATGCTGGTCCTCTTTCACCACCTGGTATACCTCACCGTTGGGGACCACACCATTATTGTTTTTCCGGTATCGGATGGTGTCGCCGATAGCAACGGGTTCGCCGGGTTTTAAGGTTTTCCACATAATGTTAGATAAATAGTAAGCCTGACCTCTACAATCACGAAGCATGATCGAGGCAGGCGAAAAGCACAAGGGAAAAGTGCAAAAACCGGGCCTAATGATTGACAATTGTCAAGTTGGGATTATTTTCGAACAGGACCTAAGTAAAAGTAGGTATGTAGAATTTATTCCCCACCGGGCTGGGGTTGGGCATCTGCTAAGGACGAAAAGCCTGCAGTCCGCTCTCCAGGTATTGCCGGTACCTGCCGGCATCATAATCGGCCCCTTGCGGCGGCACCAGCGGGGCCTCGGTGTCGGGATTCAACAGCACATAAAAGGGCTGGGAATTAGCCCCGAATTTGGAAGCCTCCAGGTAACTGTATTTGGCGCCCAGCGTTTCGAGATGTCTTCCCTCCGGGGTAACGACCTGTTCGCTTGCCGGCAACCCGGTCTTGTCATCTACATAGAGCTGTATGAGGACATAGTCGCTGCTGATGAGGGTATACACCTCCTTATCCGGCCAGACACTGGCCTCCATTTTTCTGCAGTTGACACAGGCGTGTCCTGTAAAGTCGATCATCACCGGTTTGTGAACGGCCTTCGCATAAGCCACGCCTTCCTCGTAGTCGAAGTAAGGATCCAGCTGCAGCGGTTTGTCGAAGAGGTTAGCATATTTGTGTGGTTTTGCCTCGGTCTTCGCCCCCGGCGCCAGCGCGAGCCGGTCGAGTTTCATGCTCAGGGCATACAGGTCGAAATCCTGGGAAGCCTGTGGCGGCAGGAAGGCGGAAATGCCCTTCAGCGGCGCACCCCACAACCCCGGGATCATGTATATGGTGAAGGCCAGCACGACCATCGCCAATCCCAGCCGTCCGGCGGACAGCAAGGGCGCGTCACCGTCATGGCCAATCCTGAGTTTTCCCAAGAGATATATTCCCATCAGGCCGAAGATGACGATCCACAGGCTGAGAAAGATCTCCCGGTCAAACCACCGCCAGTGATAGGCGAGATCGACATTGCTCAGGAATTTGAGGGCAAGGGCCAGCTCTAAAAAGCCGAGCACCACTTTGACGACGTTGAGCCAGCTGCCCGATCTCGGAAGATTGCTGAGCCAGCCCGGGAAGAGGGCAAAGAGGGTGAAGGGCAGCGCGAGTGCAAGCGAAAAGCCAAGCATCCCGATGGCCGGTCCCAGCAGCGCGCCGGTTGTGGCCGTTTGTACAAGCAGGGTGCCGATGATGGGGCCCGTACAGCTAAACGACACCAGCGCCAGCGTGGCGGCCATAAAGAAAATGCCCGCCATCCCTTGTCTGCTGCTGCCGCTGTCCACCTTGTTGACCCACGAAGCCGGCAGGCTGATCTCAAATCCTCCCAGCAGCGAAGCCGCGAATACCACCAGCAGAAGGAAAAAGAGCAGGTTGACAATACCGTTGGTGGAAAGGTTGTTCAGCGCATCCGCCCCGAACAGGACGGTCACGACGAGTCCAAGCGACACATAAATACCGACGATGCTGAGTCCATAGATGATGGCCTTTCGCACTCCTCTGCCCTTGCCGGCCCCCTTCGTGAAATAGCTCACCGTCATGGGCAGCATGGGGAAGATGCAGGGCATCAGCAGCGCGGCGAGGCCACCGGCCATTCCCTCGAGAAAGATGGTCCATTTCATCGGGATACTATTTTACTGGGATGCTGAAATCGATATCTTCCGGCGTCAGGCATTGCGAATCATTACACGTCATGTATTCCAACCTGCCCTTCACCGTCGTCTGTGCCGCTGTAAGCTTCACCTTCTGTTGAAAGATCACCGAATGCTCGAAAAAACCGACCTCCATATTGAACACCTTCTCCATCCGGGTGATGGGCTTGGGTTCTGTCGTGGGGCCATCGGGCTTATAGTCCTTCGAGGGTGAAAAAGTAAACTGGGTCTTTACGGGCCCGCCATCCTTGATATGCTGCGAATACACGTGCCAGCCATCCCCGATGGTCGCCTTGAAAAAGAGGATAGCCTCGGTCGCGCTGATCTTTTTTGCTCCATAGCTCCAGCTCACCGGTTTCAGTATTTGTGCGTCGGTCCTTTGGCCCATGCAAATGGCTGCTGCCAAGGCCCATGCCCATGCGATTTTCATATGCTTTGTTTTAAGTGTGATTATATTCCTGCGATGACGGGCTCCTTCAGCCGCGCAATGGGATGATATCCTATGAATTCAGTGTCGATGGAATAATACCCCGGACGCACCGGTTCGTCCCTCACCAGGTCGGTGCTCAGGTATTTTTTATTGCTGTCCGCCAGCAGCGTTACCACTGACGCTTGCTGCCCCAGTTCGATGGCAAGCTGGATGGCGCCGATCACATTGGCGCCCGAAGAGATTCCCACCGCAAGCCCTAATTGGCGCGACAGCTTCTGGGCCATCAGTATCGCGTCGCCATCGCTCACCTGCACCACCCGGTCGAGCTGATCCAGCCGGACAATGGGCGGGATAAAATCGTCGGATATGCCTTGGATACGGTGGCTCCCCACTTTTTTCCCCATCGTTAGCGTCGGCGACTCCAGCGGCTCCAGCGGATGGATGCGCACCAGCGGGTTCATCTTGCGCAGACAGGCTCCAACACCCATCACCGTACCACCCGTCCCTACGCCGGCCACAAAGGCATCCGTTTTTTTCCCGACGGCTTCCAGCTGCTCCCAGATCTCCACCCCCGTCGTCTTTTCATGCGCCTCGGCATTGCATGCATTGGCAAACTGTCGCGGCAGAAAGGCATTGCCGGCCAGCGAAAGCCTTTCGCTCAGTTCGAGGCTTCCCACAAAACCGCCCTCTGCCTTGCTCACCAGCACCAGCTCGGCCCCCAGGCTGCGAAGGATGTCCATCCGCTCTTTTGACAGCCAGTCCGGCATGACGATCTTCACCGGGTGGCCCAGCGACTTACCGATAGAGGCGAAGGCAATCCCGGTGTTGCCGCTGGTCGCCTCGATGATCGTGTCTCCGGGGCGGATCGTTCCCTGCTGGTAGGCACGGTAAAGAATATACAACGCCATCCTGTCTTTGACGCTTCCTGTCAGGTTGTAGTGCTCACACTTTACAAAGATCTGGCCCGGCTTGCCCTTGTAGGTATACTCCAATTGCAGCATGGGCGTATTCCCTACGAGATGCCACAGCGGGCGGAAGCGTTCCTCGAGTCTTTCCGTTGCTATCATCATTAACTCTGCATTTGTTTGGTCAAAGGTTGGAATACTATCAATGCGAAACAACCATTCGTAAGAATTCCGGAAATTTTATGGAAAGGGGCTGTATTTTTGTTCTTATTTTCGATTTATGACCGACTTGGACGACATTGACCTTAAAATTTTGAGTCTGCTTCAGCAGGATGCATCACTGACAAACAAGGAGATCGCCTTTCAGCTGCACAAGTCTGTCGCCACCATCCACGATCGCACCCGCCGGCTGAAAGAAGAAGGGTATATCCGGCGGGTGGCCGCCATCCTCGATCCAAAAAAGATCGGCAAGGGACTCATCGCTTTTTCGCATGTCCTGCTCAACGACCATACCTCCACAACCCTCACCACTTTTGAGCGGGAAGTGATCAAATTTCCGGAAGTAATGGAATGCTTTCAGATGACGGGAACCTTCGACTTTCTCCTGCGTGTCGCTACCGCCGACATGGAAGAATACCAGCGCTTCTATCGGAATAAGCTGGCCAATCTGCCGAACATCAGCACCGTGCAAAGCTTCTTTGTTCTCACCGAAGTAAAGAGCGATACTGCGTATCCGCTGTAGCGTTATTTCTCGAACAGGCTGATCGCATATCCTCCACCGGGAGCGCATTGCTGCCGGAGCCTCGACTCCCTTGTCACCACATATTTCCGGATTACATAGGCCTGTGGATTCGTCTTCCAGTGCGCATCGGGCGCATCCGCATACACCGTCGCCAGGTATTTCTTACCCGGAGCAAGGAACCGGAAGTCGATAGTCGATACCCTCACACTGTCGCCATTGACGCTGCCGACAAACCAGTTGCCCGTCCCCTTGGCATTCCTCGCCACCGTAATATATTTCCCGGGCTCGGCCTCCAGGTATTTGCTGTCGTCCCAGTCAACGGCTACGTCCTTGATAAACTGGAAGGCATCGGGAAACCGCTCGTAGTTCTCCGGCAGGTCGGCGGCCATCTGCAGCGGGCTGTACATCGTCACATAAAGCGCGAGTTGGTTGCAAATAGTACTATTGCAATGCGATTTGTTGCCGGGATTCACCTTGCTGATGTCCATCTCGAAAATCCCGGGCGTGTAGTCCATGGGCCCACCCAACAACCGCGTAAATGGAAGGATGGTCACATGGTTCGGCTTTGACCCGCCAAACGCCTGGTACTCCGTTCCCCGGGCAGACTCGTTGCCGATCATATTGGGATAGGTTCGCGCTATACCCGTGGGTCGCACCGCTTCATGCCCGTTGACCATGATATGGTAGCTGGCTGCTTTTTCGACGACATACTGATAGTGATTTACCATCCATTGATTGTAGTGGTATTCGCCGGCAGGAAGGATATTGCCCACATAGCCCGTCTTCACCGCATCGTAACCGTTGTTCTTCATAAAGTGGAAAGCAGTGTCCAGCTGTCGCTCATAATTGCGGACCGATGATGATGTCTCATTGTGCATGATGAGCTTGACATGATGCGCCTGCGCATACTCATGCAGTTCCTGCATATGGAAGTCCGGGTAAGGGGTGACGAAATCGAA
The DNA here is from genome assembly GCF_014642875.1 of Puia dinghuensis. Lineage (GTDB taxonomy): Bacteria > Bacteroidota > Bacteroidia > Chitinophagales > Chitinophagaceae > Puia > Puia dinghuensis. The sequence continues at coordinate 63,988 of NZ_BMJC01000006.1, read as the reverse complement.
TACCTTGTCCTTCATATGTCCGAACCAGTCCTCCCAGCCCACATTCCAGCCCTCGACAAGGACGGCGTCGAATCCATTCCGCGCGGCAAAATCGATATACCGCTTGACATTCTCAGTAGTCGCACCATGACGCCCGTTGGGTTTCGCGGTGCTATAGTCAGTCTGCCCTAACACCACCGAAGGGAAGTCATCTGTATACGACCAGGTCGATTTCCCGGTAATCATTTCCCACCATACTCCTACATACTTCATGGGATGGATCCATGAGGTTTCGGTAAGCTTACAGGGTTCGTTGAGGTTGTAGGTCATCTTGGAGGCAACGATATCCCTTGCGTCATCACTGGCGATGATGGTCCGCCACGGGGTGACGCAAGGCGCCTGGATATTCCCCTTGTCACCCCAGGCGTCGGGTGTCAGCCAGGACTCGAAGATAAAATGCTTGTCATCCAGGTTGAGAGACATGCAGGGGTAGTTGATCAGCGCTGCCTCATGGAGGTTGATATAGATGCCGTCGTCGGTCTTTAGCATCAGGGCCGTCTGCACCCCGGTGGGCGAGAACGGGGTCTGCGAAGCATTCGGCGTGATAGCCTGTTTCATTAGGCCGCGGATCTGTGACAGCCGGGAAGTGGTATAGTCATATTCCTGCGTGTCATAGTCGCCGGGGATCCAAAACGCGGTATGGTCACCCGTTAGAGCAAACTGGGTCTTTTCTTCCTTGATCACCAAATACGTCAGGTTCTCCTGTGCCGGGAATTCATACCTGAAACCAAGGCCGTCGTCAAAGGCGCGAAAGTGGATCACGATCCTTCTCCTTGCCTTGGACTGGGTCAGTGTAAGCGCAAGTTCGTTGTAGTGGTTCGTCACCGACTTGACTTCCCCCCACACCGGCGCCCAGGTGGTGTTGACGGTGCTGCGTACAGAGTCGGTGATGACAAACCCGTCGAGCAACGAGAAACTGTCGTTCTTGAGCGCAAATCCCAGGCCGCTCGGCTTGATGATCTCCTTCCCCTTATAGGATAACTGGTAGATGGGGTTGCCGGCAGTACCAAGAGAGAAGTCCAAACGGAAATTTCCGTTGGGGGATAGTAACTGCTGTGCATCGATGGCTTGAAAAGAAAAGCAAAAAAAGAGGATGATCGAAACGGTGAGGGATAGTCTTTTCATATGTCGTGTATTTGTTACACATTGCCGCAAACATAAGCAGATTTTTAACATGTTGATGGTCACCCATTTAAAAAATCTCAAAAAAAATAATTTGGATAAGCGGAAGAGAAATCACATCTTTGCCTCAAGTCGTGTAAAAATTACACATTAAAGCTAAGGTAAACGCTTAAAAAAAGGCTAGACATTTGATTTAGCCAACTAATTGCTTGCGATATGAAAAGAAAATGCCTGCTATGCGGCGCAGCACTACTGTTGTTCCTAGCCGTTACATCCCATCTGTTCGCTCAATCCAAAGTCATTACTGGCAAGATCACCGATACCCGGGACGGTACGCCCTTGGCCGGGGTTTCCGTGGTTCCGAAGGGGTCTGCCCGTGGGACGACCACCGGCGCCGACGGGGTATTCCACCTCAGCGTCGATAAACAGCCGGCGGCGCTCATCATCTCTGCAGTAGGCTATGCCCAACAGGAGGTTGCCGTGGGCGAAGGCAGTATCAACATAAAGCTGGTAGCCGGGTCATCAACCTCCCTGGGAGAAGTGGTGGTCATCGGTTATGGAACAGTGAAGAAGAAGGACGTTACCGGCAGCGTCTCGACAGTCACCCTTAAAGACTTCCAGCAAGGGTCCATCACCTCCCCCGAACAGCTCATCGTGGGCAAGGTCGCCGGGGTCACCATCACCTCCAACGGCGGCCAGCCGGGGTCGGGCAGCACCATCCGCATCAGGGGCGGGGCCTCCCTCAACGCCAGCAACGATCCTCTCGTTGTCATCGATGGTCTCCCCCTCAGTTCGGCTAACTTCGAGGGCATCAATCCCAACGACATCGAAAGCTTCAACGTGTTGAAGGATGCCGCCTCGGCAGCCATCTATGGTTCCCGGGCTTCCAACGGCGTGATCCTCATTACCAGCAAGCACGGCAAGGCCGGCAAAGCCGTGATCAATTTTGCACCGCAGATCTCCGCATCGTATAACCCAAAAGAATACCCCGTTTTGTCGGCCGGCCAGTTCCGGACGCTGGTGAACACCTATGGTACCCCGACCCAGGTCGCCTTTTTGGGGTCGGCCAGCACCGACTGGCAAAAGCAGATCTACCAGACCGCCGTCACCAGCGATAATAACCTCAATGTCAGCGGCAGCCTCTACACCGTTCCCTATTACTTGTCCGGCGAATTTCTCAGCCAGGATGGTATCCTCAAGACGGATAACCTGAAGCGCGAGGCTCTCTTCCTCAGCCTCAGCCCCCACCTGTTCAACAACTACCTCAAGATCGACATAAACGTTCATGGCAGCAACACCGACTCCCGCACCGCCAACACCAGCGCGGTAGGCAGCGCGGTCACCTTCGATCCCACCCAGCCGGTTTATAACAGCAAGAGTCCCTTCGGCGGCTATTTCGAGTGGATGACAAACGATACGACGCCTCAATCGCTGTCGAACCGCAACCCTGTCGCCCTGCTCCAACAATACAACGCGCAAAACCACGCCCTCCGCAGCTTCGGCAATATCCAGATCGACTACAAGCTGCACTTCCTGCCCGATCTCCATGCCAACCTCAACCTCGGGTATGACGTCGCCAGACACGACGGGACATACCGCGTTCCCGCCAACGCAGCCCAGAACTACAACGCCATTCCCACGTTGCGCGGGCAGAACAACCAGTACTACAACAATTTTAAGAATAAGGTGCTCGAGTGGTATTTCAACTACGTCAAAGATCTGAAGGCTCTCAACAGCAACATCAACGCCATGGGCGGCTATGGCTACTATGACAATTATAACCACAACAAGAATTACCCTTCCATCAGCGCCGCAAACGATACCATCCCGGGCACCACACCCGTTTACCCCACCTCTTTCAGCGAGGTGACCCTGCAGTCCTGGTACGGCCGCCTTATTTATACCTACAACGACAAATACGTCCTGATGGGGTCCATTCGCACCGACGGCTCCTCCCGATTCGCACCCAAATACCGCTGGGGTGTATTCCCCGCGGGCGCTTTTTCCTGGAAGGCGAGCCGCGAGAGCTTCCTGCAGGATGTCCATTGGCTCAGCGACCTGACTGTACGGCTAAGCTACGGCCTCACGGGCAACCAGGACGGGATACCCTATTATTCCTACCTCAATTACTATTCCCTCAGCGGCAACACCAACCAGATCGACTTCGGTAACAACTATAGCAATTTCTATAGCCCCTCCGCCTTCGCGGCCGACCTGAAATGGGAACAGACTACCACTTCCGATGCCGGCCTCGACTTCGGTTTCCTTAACAACCGCATCACGGGTAGCGTGGACTATTACTACAAGAAGACCCGCGACCTGCTGGCCACCGTCTTCGTACCCACCCTCTCCAACTTCGGCAACCAGCTAACCCGCAACGTCGGCAATATGAAGGACGAAGGGGTGGATTTCAATATCAGGGCCACGGTCATCCGCACCAACAACCTCTCCTGGGATGTCGGGTTCAACGTGGGCTATAACAAATTCACCATCACCAATCTCACCGTCTCCCAGGACTCTCTTGCCAAACTGGTCAACTACAACGTAGGCGGCATCAACGGGGGCACAGGAAATACCATCCAGGTACATTCGGTCGGCTATAGCCCGTTCTCCTTCTATGTCCTCCAGCAGATATATAACGCAAAAGGTCAGCCCATTGAAGGCGCCTATGTCGATCAGAACAGGGACGGCATCATCAACCAGAACGACCTCATCCATTACAAATCGCCCTTCGCCCCCTTCACCTTTGGATTCAGCACCAGCCTCAATTACCACAAGTGGAGCATCAGCACCGTCCTCCGGGCCAGTGTCGGCAACTACGTCTACAACAATGCCGCCTCCAACAACGCCGTGATACGTAACGTGCTCAACCCCGTGGGCTTCCTGGAGAATGCCCCTTCCAGCATCCTCAACACCCATTTCTATAACAACCAATTCTTCTCTTCTTATTACGTCGAGAACGCGTCCTTCCTGAAAATGGACAACCTCGGCATCGCTTACAACGCCGGCTACCTGGCGAAAAATTCTTACAACTTGCGCCTGTCGCTCAATTGTCAGAATGTATTTACGGTGACAAAATATACGGGTTCCGATCCGGAGATATATGGCGGCATCGATAATGTGCTGTACCCCCGCCCGCGGACCTTCACCCTGGGAGCTAAATTATCTTTTTAACAACTATCTGCTGAGTCATGAAAGAAAATCGTATGAACAAAAATATTTCCATTATAATAGGTTGCGGGCTGGTCCTCTTCTTAGCCTCCTGCAACAAAGACCTGAACCGGCTGCCGGCAAACTCCGTGTTTGCAGATTCCGTCTATCGCAATGTCGCCGGCTACCAGGGGGCGCTTGCTACGGTATATGCCGGATACACCCTCACCGGTTCCCAAGGGCCGGCCAGTTCGGACATCGCAGGTGTCGACGCCGGTACATCGGATTTTGTCCGCTGTCTTTGGAATGTACAGGAGCTGTCTACGGACGAAGCCGTCTGCGCCTGGGGCGACCCGGGAGTGCCCGACTTTCATAATATGAGCTGGACGTCCTCAGACCCCATCCTCATCGGCCTCTATGCGCGCAGCCTCTACCAGATAACGCTTTGCAACGATTTCATTACACATTGCACCGCATCGGCAGAAAGTGGTGCAAAGATCAGCGGCAGCGATACAGTGACGATTGCCGAAATGAGAGCGGAAGCGCGTTTTCTCCGGGCATTTCAATACGCCGTGCTGATGGATGCCTTCGCCAATCCCCCCTTTGCTACAGAGACTACGCCCGTTGGACCGCTTTCCTTCCCCAAACAGATACAGCGGGCCGATCTGTTCAAGTATGTGGAGTCCGAACTGCTGGCCTGTGCTACATCCCTCCCTGCACCACGCACCAATGTCTATGGCCGCGCCGATCAGGCGGCCGCCTGGGCGTTGCTGGCGCGCATCTATCTCAACGCCGGAGTATATACCGGAACTAACCGCTATACCGACGCCATCACCTGGTCGTCGAAGGTCATTGGCGCAGGATATACGCTGATGCCGCATTATGCCAATCTCTTCGAGGGGGATAATAATGTCAACAACACCGAACAGATACTATCCATCCCTTACGACGGCATCAATACCCAAACCTATGGAGGCACCACCTTCCTGGTGAACAGCGCCTGTGCGAACTCCACATATACCCCGGGCAGCCCCGGCTATGCGATGAGCACCGCCAACTATGGAGTTCCCAGCGGCGGATGGGCGGGCAATCGCAGCACCGCCAGCCTTCCTGCGCTTTTTCCCACCCCGGATTCAACGAAGGATAAACGCGGGATCTTTTTGAATGAACCGGGAGTGACGTCGGCTATCGCAAATATTTCTCAGTTCAACCAGGGCGTTCCTGTCAATAAGTTTACCAACATTACTTCAACGGGCGTCGAGGCCGAACCACAAGCCGGCGGAACATTCGTTTCCACCGATTTTCCCCTTTTCCGGCTCGCCGAACAATACCTTATTTATGCTGAAGCTGTGCTTCAGGGAGGCACCGGTGGGGACGCAACCACGGCCCTGGGTTATATCAATCTCCTGCGTCAGCGGGCGTATGGAAATGCTTCCGGCAATATCTCGGCCGGTCAGCTAACCCTTCCCTTTATCCTCGACGAGCGCGGCCGCGAGCTGTATTGGGAATGTTTCCGCCGCACCGATCTCATTCGGTTCAACGAATTCACCGGCGGCACCTACCTGTGGCCCTGGAAGGGTGGGGTAGCCAGCGGCACCGCGGTGGATGCCCACTATGCTATCTACCCGATACCGGTCACCGATCTGCAAGCCAATTCCAACCTCACCCAAAACCCCGGTTATTAAATCCTTTTACAGTCTAAAATCAATATAGCATGAAACGAATTCTCAATCATATACTTCTCTTCTCTGGCGTCGGGGTCTTGCTGGCGCTGGCGTCCTGTAAGAAGCAGGGGACGAATGTGGTCTTCGAGGGTGGAACGACACCCGTGCTCACCGCGACGGCGCAGGATTCGATCCCGTTGAGCAACGCCAACGCGAAGAACCAGGCCGTTACGTTCAGCTGGACCAATCCCAATTACCAGTTTTCGAATGGACCCAGTTCGCTCAACGTGACGTACAGCCTCCAGTTCGACACCGTAGGGGCCAATTTCACGAGTCCGCATATGCAGACAGTGCAGGTGAGTCCCGATCTTTCAAAGTCTTTTACGGTTGATGCGTTGAACAGCCTCGTCGCCAACGGGCTGCAATTAGCCTTCGACCAGCCCCACAACATCCAGGTGAGGGTAGTCTCACAGCTTGCGCCGTACACTTCCGGGTCGCCGACCATCGCCGCACTCAATTCCAATGCGCTGAATTATACCGTCACCCCCTATGCGCCCCCACCCGCTGTTACGCCACCTGCTTCCGGAACCCTTGTACTTGTCGGCGGCGATTCCAAACTGGGCGGCTGGGCCAATCCGGTGCCGGCTTCGCAGCAGTTTACCAAGATTAGCAATACCGACTATCAGCTGACGATAGCGCTCTCCGGTGGCGATCCGACAAATGGGTCGGACCAATACCTGATCCTGCCCGTCAACGGCAGCTGGAGCCACAAATATGCCTGCGCGAACACCGCCTCCCAGCCTTTTTCCGGCGGAACATTCGGCCTGGACAAAAGCGACAATTTCCCTGGACCGACCGCAGCGGGTACATATAAGTTTGATGTCAATTTCCAACTAGGTATAATCACCGTCACCAAACAGTAAACAAAAAGATTATGCAATCCACTATAAAGACATTATTCATTGGTTTCGCGCTCTGCCTCGCAGGGGTGGCCTGTACGAAGGTTGGCGATCTGCCCTCCCGTACATTTGCGAACGGGAAGGCGCCGGTGTTGACGGATTCGGCCAAGATCATGACTCCCCACCTCACCGACTCCAACAGCGTCGCCCTGACGCTTAGCTGGTCGAATCCCCAATACGCCACCGACTCGGCAACCCAGAAGTACATCATCGAGATCGATTCTTCCGGCCGCAACTTCGCAAAGGAAGCGACCATCGTCGTCAGCGGCGCGCTGCATTATGCTTTCACTGCAAAACAGTTTAACAGCATTTTATTGGGTTTCGGATTCGCGTATAATACGGCATACAAGGTGGATATTCGCATCACTTCATCCTATGCGAACAACAACCAGCAATTACAGTCCAATGTGGTGACGGTGAATTTTACCACGTATGTGGTGCCGCCCAAGGTTGCACCGCCCGCCTCCAAAATGCTGTTCCTGGTTGGTAGCGCGTCATCCGGCGGATGGAATAATCCCGTCCCGACGCCGGCCCAGCAGTTCACGCTGGTCGATTCCGTTCTGTACCAGGGCACCTTCTTCCTCAATGGCGGCCAGCAATACCTGCTGTTACCCGTCAACGGGGACTGGAGCCAGAAGTATGCAGTTCAGGACAATACCGTTGCCGGGCTTAGCGCGGGCGGTGCCTTTGGTTATTATTCGGGCGCTAACCCCTCGGTCTACAACTCGAATTTCCCCGCGCCGGCCAAGAGCGGTTTGTATACCATCACGGTCGATTTTCAGCAGGGGACATTTACGTGTACCCTGGTGAAACAATACGGCCTGCTCTGGGTACCGGGAGACTACCAGGGCTGGACACCCGCTTCGGCTGCGACATTGGGGTCACCCAAAAACGACGGCAACTATGATGGCTACGTCAATATCCCTGCGGGTGGAACCTATCAATTCAAGTTCACCGGCGAGGCGGATTGGAGTGGCGCTATCTACGGCGATACTGCTGCCAATGGGCACTCAGGGGTGCTCAGCCTGGGCGGCGGCAACAATTTGACAGTACCCGGTGCGGGGTATTACGAGATCACTGCCAACACCACTGCCGGGACATGGAAGGCGACAGCCACCACCTGGAGCCTCATCGGCAGTTTCGCGGCCAGCGGCTGGAGCAATGATGTCAACATGACCTATAACTCCGGTTCGAATTCCTGGACGGGGACGATCACGACGGCTACCGGCGATCAGTTCAAATTCAGGGCTAACCATGCCTGGACGATCAACCTGGGGGATGCCGGTGGCAGCAACGTGGGAAGCCTGTCCTATGGTGGGAACAATATCGGCGATGCAACGAAGAATTTCGCCGTCCCGCCGGGAACGCACACCATCACCTTGTATCTGGGCAACCCCGGGTACTATTCATATATGATAAAATAGCAGCACATTCTGACACACATGAGAGGATTTCTTCTGGCTGTGCTTTCCTGTTTTGCCGGTCACGTCGCGACGGCTCAATTGCTGACAACACAGCCCCTATTCCCGGTGGATACGAGTACGGTGACGATAACGGTTGACTGTTCAAAGGGCAACCAGGGTTTATTCGGGTACTCGTCCACGGGGGATGTTTATGTCCATGTTGGGGTGATCACCAGCCAGAGCACCGGCCCTTCCAATTGGCGCTATGTGCTCTTCACCTGGGGAACCACCAACCCCGCGGCCCACGCCACCTACCTGGGGAACAACCGGTACCAGTACACCATCAGCAACATCCGTAGCTTTTTTTCCGTGCCCGCGGGAGAGCAGATCCTCCGCATCGCCATCCTTTTCCGGAATGGAAGTGGCTCCCTGAAACAAGCCAACAGTGATGGGTCGGATATGTTCGTTCCGGTATACGATGGTTCATTGGCCACCCGCTTTCTCCAACCCCCTTTTCAACCGACCTACAACCCTATTCCGGAGCCGATTCACAAGACGGCAGGCGATTCGCTGCCAGTGATCTATGCCGCCAGCAAGCCCGCCAACCTGAGTCTGTACTTCAATGGGACGAAGATCGATTCGGTCACTGGCCAGGATTCGGAGGTGACGACCCTGCATCTCACCACCGCTGGCGCCCAACAACTCATCGCCCGGGCAAGCGATGGGACGACCACGCGCGCCGATACGCTTAGCTTTTATGTGTCGTCCGCCACCACTATCGCCAACCCTCCTTCAGGCACAAAAGATGGCATCAACTATCTTCCGGGAGATACTTCCGTCATTCTCTTATTGTATGCACCGCATAAGAATAAGATCGTTGTGGTCGGTGACTTTAACAACTGGACGCAGCAGACGGCATACCAGATGAACGAGACGCCCGACAGCAATTATTTCTGGCTGCGCATCGATCACCTCCAACCGGCAACCGAATACGCATACCAATATGTCATCGACGATTCCATCACCATAGCCGACTACAACACCGAAAAAGTCCTCGACAAGGCTGTAGACCCCGGCATCCCTGCATCTACCTATCCGGGGCTGCGCGCCTTTCCCGCAAATGCCGCCGGCAACCTGGCTTCGGTGATGCGTACGGCCCAGCCACAGTATAGCTGGAAGGTTACGTCCTTTCAGCGACCGGCCCCCGCCAGTCTACGCATCTATGAATTACTGGTAAGGGATTTCACTTCGGCAGGAACATACCAGGCCCTCATCGACACGCTGGCCTATCTGCAACGGCTTGGCGTCAACGCCATCGAGCTCATGCCCGTCGCCAATTTCGAAGGCGCATCCAGCTGGGGGTATAACCCGAATTTCTATTTCGCCCCGGACAAGGTGTACGGACCGGCGAATACCCTCAAAGCCCTCATCGACTCCTGTCACGGCCGTGGCATGGCGGTGATCATGGATATGGTGCTCAATCATTCCTTCGGCAGCTCGCCGATGGTGCAAATGTATTGGGACCGTATCAACAACATCCCGGCCGCAAACAGCCCCTGGTTCAGCCCCTATTATACCCATGACTTCGATGTGGGCTACCAGTTCAATAATGTAAGCCCGGCTACGGCTGCTTTCAGGGAAAGAGTTATTGCCTACTGGCTCACGAATTATCATATCGACGGCTATCGCTTCGACCTGGCCACCGGGTTTACAAAGATCAACTCCTGCAATGCCACCGGTGGCGCCTGCAATGACGCCTTGTGGAATGCCTACGATACGACCCGGATCAACATCTGGAACACGTTGTATGCCGCGCAACAGGCGGCCTCACCTGGCAGTTACTGTATTTTGGAAATGTTCTCCGCCAACAACGAACGGGCCGTATACGGCGCGGGCGGGATGATGGTTTGGAATAACATGAGCTATAATTATCAGCAGTCTACCATGGGCTACAACACCGGGTGGGATTTGAGTGGCGCTACAAGTGCTGCCACAGGCATCGCCCAGGCCGGCATGGTCAACTACCAGGAGAGCCACGACGAGGAAAGGTTGCAGTACAAGAATGAACAATACGGTAACAGCGGAGCTTCCTATAACATCAAGGACACCGCCACCGGCCTGCATCGCGACGAACTGGCGGCCGCATTCTGGGCGATGATCCCGGGACCCAAGATGTTATGGGAATTTGGAGAATTGGGATATGATTATTCCATTAATTGGTGCACTTCGGGAAACGTAGATCCTTCGGGGGGATGCCGCCTCTCGCCCAAGCCCGCTCGCTGGGACTATCTGGCAGATGCGCGAAGAAAGCACTTGCATGATGTATACGCCTCCTTGTTCCGGCTCAACGATAGTTTTCCTTCACTGGCTTCATCGGGTCAGGCGCAGTATTCCCTGTCAGGGGTCTTTCGGACGCTCCGGGTTTCGGGTAATGGGTTAAGCGTCGTAGTAGTTGGCAACTTCGATGTGGGGTCGCAGACCGGGCAGGTAACCTTTCCCCTCTCCGGCCAGTGGTACAATTATCTTGGCACGGACTCTATTCTCGCCACGGGCAGTGCCCAAAGCATTTCCTTGAATGCGGGTGAATATAGGGTGTATACGAGCAAAAATCTACATGATACGGCAAGCGGCGCTCCTGTGACCCCGATTCCCGGGGGCGCGGGGATTCGGGTCGATCCAAACCCTGCAACGGGCAGTGGGTCGGTGATCCGGTATTCCTTGCCTGTTGCCGCCGATGTGGCTATCTCGGTATACTCCATGATGGGAAACAGACTCGGCGCTGTCGACTTGGGTAGGATGCCGGCGGGTAGCTATACCCTTACACCCGCACAGTTGCCCGTGAATTTCAACACGCTTGCCCCGGGGATCTATGTGCTGCGCCTGGATTACGGCCAGCAGCATGTCCACAGCTCCTTTTTGGTGGTCCGGTGAGCCTTGGGTTACCCCCGGTTTGGGCTACCGCCCGGAAGAACTTTTTTGTACATTACATCGAAAATTGCCTCGATGGAAGGTCCGCAATACCCAAAGATGTACTTATACCGACGACTCGTCCAGGCAAAGCTTTTTATCGATACTCATTATGCCGAACCCATCGACCTGGATGCCATAGCCGACGAGGCCGCCTTTTCCAAATTTCACTTTATAAAACAATTCAAGCACATTTATCGCAAGACGCCCCACCAATACCTCATCGCCGTAAGAGTCGAAAAGGCGATGCAATTGTTGAACGATGGCCTCCCGGTTACCGAAGTCTGCTATAGCGTGGGGTTCGAAAGCCTGGGGTCCTTTAGTAGTCTTTTCAAGCGCGTTACAGGCATCACCCCCTCCACTTATCTCGCCCGGCAGCAGGCACTCAAAGCACACCAGGCAAGCGCTCCCCTCAACTATATCCCGGGCTGTTTCGCCGAAAAGAAAGGCTGGCTTAAAAAATGACAATTTTCGAGAAATGAGTTCCGCGCTGATTGCCGTCCTTTGGTGAACAAAGAAAAGGAATGATAACAAAATTGACACATGTCAACGTCTGGGTCATCAACCAGGACAGCGCCTACGACTTTTACACCAACAAATTGGGATTCAAAGTCAAACTCGATTTGCCGATGGGCCAGGATGGCCGTTGGCTTACCGTTACGCCACCGGGGCAGCCCGATCTCGAGCTCGTCCTGTTCCCTGTGTCGAGAAGCGTGTTCTCCGGGGAAACGATCGATTCCTTGAAACATCTGGTGCAGAGCGGGACGTTCGGCGTAGCCGTTCTTACCTGCGATGACATTTTCGCCACCTATGAAGAGCTGTCAGCCAAGGGAGTCGAATTTTCCAAACCTCCGACAAAGGAGTTCTATGGCACCGAGGCCATCTTCAAGGATGACTCCGGCAACTGGTACTCGCTCGCACAACTCACTTAACCACCATCATCATGAAAACGATTTTCGACAAGACTACCAGAGATCAACTGGTAGCCAGAATCGCTTTGCTCACGGACGACAACAAGGCGCAATGGGGCAAAATGAATGTTTACCAGATGGTGAAGCATTGCCGTCTGTTTGAAGAGATGATCCTTGGCAAGACAACCTACAAACGGGCATTTATTGGCCGGCTATTCGGCAAACTGGCGCTTAGAAATGTAATGAGCGAAGGGCCCCTGGCGCATAACACGCCTTCGCTACCTGAGCTTATCATCAAAGACAACGGGCAAATCGCGGTTGAAAAAGAACGATGGGTCGCGCTCATCGAAGAGCATGGCCATTCTTCCGGCGTCACGATCATTCATCCCTTTTTTGGCAGGATGACCCGTGAACAGGTCGGCATCATGGCCTACAAACATACCGACCACCATCTCCGGCAGTTCAATGTTTAATGGGAAGCTACAAAATTTTCCAATCTGTCGAAAGCAGACCCCCAGCCATTGTAAAAGCCCATTTTCTCCTGTTGTTTGCAATACTCTTCTGTCGGATGAATGACACTAAAAGTAAAATTGGTCTTATCGCCATTTTCTTCAAAAAGCGCCTGCAGGATCACCCCTTCCGTCATGGGTTTGAAGTTGGCCGAGGATACTACCTTCTCGAATTCGATGATCTCTGAATAGACGCCTTCAGAAATGAATTCATTTCCGTCCGGCATCAGCATTACATACTTCCAATGGCCGCCTGTTTTAAACTCATGTTGAATGACTTTCACCTCCATTCCCTTTGGGCCCCACCATTGAGCAACATGCTCAGGCCTGGTCCAGGCTTCCCAGACTGTTTTTACAGGAACATTAAAGGTCCGCTTCAAGGTCAAAATTCGTTTGCTGATGTCATTTGGATTTTCCATTTTTTTTGGTTTTTTTTATGTGTAACTGATTTACATATTCTTCAAAGGAGTCAATTCTTTCCTCCCATAACCCCTGGTACTGGGCGATCCAGTCGGCGATCTTCTTTAATTCTTTTGGTCGTATGGCACAAAAGGTTTCCCTGCCTTCTCTTTTTATCTCTATTATTCCACATTCATTCAATATTTTGATCTGCTGCGAAATAGCCGGGCGGCTGATATCAAAATGCTCCGCTATGGCGCCCAGGTTCATGGGTTGGCCCGAGAGAAGACTGATGATCTTTCTCCTTGTCGGATCGGCAATTGCTTGAAACACGTCTCTTCTGGATGCTGTAGTCATAATTAGTAAGCGTACGCTTACACAAATATATAGGTAAGCGTGCTCTTACCAAAATTTTTTTTGTTTTTTCTCCGGCAGGTACGCCTCGACGATATTTCGAAGTAATGGTTTAAAAAAAGCGATATTTCGTAAAATGACTGCAATCTCAGAAACGTGAACGATTAGTTTTCAAAAGATTATCTCCTGGCATATAATTGGAAAGGTATCTAATGGATTTAGAACCTTAGCATATGTCAATGACCTCATCAGCCACAGCACTCCAAAGCGAAGAAAAGGACACCCCGCTTAAAATTCAGACACTACAGGAGTTGTACGAACAAAGGGCCGGCGGGCAGGAGATGCCGCACCGGCATCAGGATACCGAGATCCTCTGGATCAGGAATGGTAAAGGCAGCCTGGAGATCGACTTGAAAAAATACAATATGGGGAGCAATACCTTGTATTGTATCAGCCCCGGACAGTTGCACCAGCTGGAGCCTGGTGAACAGGCAGAAGGTTATTTGATCTCCTTTCCGGAATACCTGGTCAATTCAAGCGGCGACGAAATGGAATTGGTCTACCGGTTCAACCTTTTCCACCTGCTGACAACAAGCCCCGGCATCAGCATGCAACCGGAGCTGGCTGACGAAATGGACGAGATCGTCAGGCGGTTGTATAAGGAGACGCATCACGGTAATGTCTTGAGCAGGGAAATCATCCGCCGGTATACCAGTATCTTCCTCATCTACATCGCCAGGCAGCTGGACGGCGCCATGCAACTGTCCTTACAATCGAGGAATGTGAAACTGGTAAGAAGTTTTATCGAGCTGCTGGAGAAGAACTACATGAACTGGAAACTGGTGAAGAACTATGCCGGCGAGCTTTCGGTGACTGCTAATTACCTCAATGAAGTTGTTAAAAAGATATCCGGCTTTTCCGCCGGGTATCATATCCGGCGGCGGGTGGTGCTGGAAGCCAAACGCCGTGCCGTCTATTCCAACGACAGCATGAAGCAGATAGCCCATTGGCTTGGCTTCGAGGACACCGCGCATTTCAGCAAATTCTTCAAGGCGGTGTACGGAAAGAATTTTAGCGATTTCAAGAAAGAAAATTATTCTCCTATCAGTTAACCAAAACCGAAAGCCATGGCTATTTCCAGGGATGCTCCTGTCATCCTCCCCAAAGACGTATTGATCGGCCATCCCAAAGCGCCCGTCACCCTGACAGAATTCGGCGACTATGAGTGCGAGAGCGCCCTGCACAATAACCTCGTCGTCCGGGAAGTCCTGCGATTGTATCCGGGTACATTCAATTTTAATTACCGTCATTTTCCACAGCTGCGTATTCATCAGCGGGCCCACAAAGCTGCCGAGGCGGCCATCGCAGCGGCGCAAGTAGGAAAGTTCCCGGAAATGCACGATCTGCTGTTGCACAACCGGAGAAATCTGGGAACGGCCAGTCTGGCTTTTTATGCCCGCGAACTGGGCATCGGCGGGCTTCATTTCCTGGATGCGCTGGTCACCGGACGCTTCGGTCAATATGTACAGGACGACTTAGCCGCAGGCATGCGATTGGGCATAAAACAAGCGCCGGCCTTTTTCATCAATGGAAAAAAACTGGAAGGCCGCCTCTCCGTTAAAAACATCTGCGATCAGGCCAAGACATTGTGCAGGCAGTTAAAGTTTCCGACAGGCTATTCTAAATAAGCATTTGGCAGGCGATCACTTCAGGCAGGGTTTTTTAAGTACGACCCGGCAATTGCCGGGTCGTTTTTTTTAGATCTACAGGTTCACAGCCAGCTTCGCAAAGGGCCGCATACCGTTATAGCCCATTTGCACGGCATCCCATGGTCCGCCTGTTTCGCCGTCAAATGATTGGGCATTGGCGCCGGGTACGATCCCCAGATCGGGATGCACATTGAAAATATTGTCCACTCCCCAGAAAAGGCTCACCTTTTTGGAGAATCGGTAGGAGAAGAACAGATCGGATACAACTTTGCCATGGTAGTCAAAGATCTCAGGCACCAGTGGCCCGGACTGGTCCGCCCCCAGGTTGACGACAGGCGTAATGCCTGTTCCGATGAGGTTGGGGTCGCCCTGCTTCCCCGTTCCCAGTAAGGAATTGTCGCCTGAATAGCCATACCCTTCCAGCTTGATCTGGCCGAAATAGGTGAAATGCGTGCCCACCGTGAATTTGTTCACATCGTATTGCAGGTTGAGGCTTACCTTGGCGGGCGGAGCCGAGGCTTTTACAAAATACTGTTCCCTTCCGCTGAAGAAGGTCTGCTGGTGCAGGTAGGTATCGTTCAGCTCGGCCGGGACATTCACCTTGTCGATATTCATGTGCTGGAGATTGCCGGCCAACAGGACACTGAGCTTGTTCCTGCCCCAGGTCTGAGACCAGTCGGCCACTACGTCCAGTCCGTAATTGGTGGTATTGACGGCATTGGCGAAGAATTGCGCACTATTCACCTGCAATGCCTGCAGTGCACTGGTCAATTTGGAATTTAGCGTATTGTCGGTCGCCTGGAAGGTACCGGACAGGACGACCCTGTTGGTGATCTTCACCCAGTATCCGTCCACGGTGAGGGTGAAATTATTCACCGGTTTCCAGGTGCCCCCCACGCTGGCATTCACCGATTTCTCCTGTTTCAGATCGGGAATCCCTGCCGCACGGGTGATGGGGCTATAGTTCGGGGCTATTTTCACCAGCGAAGGGACGCCTGCGATCACGTTACTTTCGGTATTGCTGAAGTTTATCTGCTGCAGCGAAGGCGCGCGGTAGCCGGTGCTCACCGATGCGCGGAGATTGACATGGTTCGGCAGCTTCACCCGGGTGGCGAATTTATAGGTATTGACGAATCCAAAATCCGAATAGTTCTCCAGCCGGACGGCTCCATCCACCAGCCAGGCTTTTGTAATGTCGATCGCCACGTCCCCGTAACCCGCTATGTTGCTACGGGTGGCCTTACGTACATCCGCCGGCTGGAAGCCGGGAAATCCCTGCGCGCCCGTAGCGGGATAGGTAGTGTCGCCATTCGGGTAAGCAACGGGTTGGGTACTGTAGTTCAGATAGGAGGCTTGTTCTCCTTTGTAGACACTATATTGCTCATACCGGTATTCACCGCCAAAGGCGAGAGTCATGCCTTCCGCAACGCTTTTGTATTGCCTTGAGACATCCAGGTTGATCGTATTCTGGAAAAAATAAAATCCACCGTCATCGAAATGGTTTCTGGTTGCGCCTGCCGCTCCCAGGGAGGCATTGAAAGTCCCGTCGCCGTAATAGTGGAAATTATTGCCTCCCGCAGTATTGCTGAGATCCCAGTCCCACTCGGCGATGTCGCCCTTGAGACCGAAGGACAAAGATGCATCCGTAATATGTACATCTTCTTTCGGGTTGTAATAAATATCACTGGCCGAATTGATGTTCACGGGATTGGTGTAGGAAATGGATGCGGGGCCGGCAAAATGCATGATACCCGGTACGAAGATCAGGTTTCCGTTGCCATCGTTGGGAAACCGCTCGGGGTGTCCGGTGAAATTCCTGGAGTAGGCGTAGACATTGGAATTTTTGTAATTGTATCCGCCAAAGGCATAGAAGGTGGTCCTGGTGCCGGCCAGGGGAATTTCTGAATTGATCATGATCCCACCCGATGTGACGGAACCATCGCCCATGGCCCTGCGTACATTGTTGACAGGGAGGGCCTTCGGATTGCTGAATATATTGGTGTCCGGCACCTGCCGGAAAGTCTTGCCCTGGCTCATGAAGTTGAGGGAATAATTGAGGAACCCATTTTGCCTGCCTAGGGAAAACCCATGGTTGAGACCAAAGGTGAATGTTTGCCCGTCAAACCAACTTCCGGTGACATACTGATTCGGCTGTACGCTGTTGAGGGAATTGTATTTATGATCATAATAGGCGGAATAACCAGCCGACACCGCAAGGTGATTCACATCCCTTTTCAGGATAATATTCATTACCCCTGCTATGGCGTCTGACCCATATTGTGCCGAGGCCCCGTCCCGCAAGATCTCGACCCGGTCGATCGATGCTTCCGGGATGGCATTCAGGTCGGTTCCGGAATTACCCCGGCCGCGTGTACCGAAGAGTGCTACAAAGGCCGTCTGATGGCGGCGTTTACCATTTACCAGCACCAGGGTTTGATCGGGCCCCAACCCCCGAAGAGTTGCCAGGTCGATGGCATCGGCGCCGTCACCGCCGCTTTGCTTATTGTAATTGAAAGAGGGGGCCGTCATATTCAGCAGGGAGGTCAGCTCCATTTTGCCTGTCGGCAGCCCCACCTGGTTTACTTTGATGACGTCCACCGGAACAGGGGTTTCCGTTTTGGCCCGCCCTGCGCCCCGGCTCCCGACGAAGACGATATCCTGCAAGCTGCTGGCGGCCGGTTGCAGGGCAAGCGTAACTTCCGATTGACCATTGAGCGGGAAGGATTGGGGGCTGTACCCGATGATGCTTATTTCCAGCACATCATTGGAGCCCGCTACCTGCACTTTAAAGATGCCATCATTGTCGGTGGAAGTGCCTGCCTTGCCGAGCCGGCTCTTTACACTGGCGCCTGCGAGCGGGGTCCCGGTCTTGGCGTCGACCACTTTACCGGTGACTATTTTCTGGGCAAATAACAGGTAGGAATTGAGGATAAGACATACCAGTAGCAGTGCTTTTCTCATACAGCAGATTTTCGTTACTTTAAGATAACCATATTATGGGACGTAAAAAACTAAATTACCCGGATCAGGGCTATGCCTGGCACCATCAAACAGAAGGCCTGAAGGAAGACCCCGCTATATAAGATTGCTATGAACTTGTTCGGTTGCGTTAGGACGCCCAGGGTTCTCACGACTCCGGGCATCCTGTTGCTCAGTAGCGGTAATGACAATTGTCATGAGAGGCTTTATGATAATGACTTCAGGAAGATGCGAATCCCTTCACCAATCTCCCGGACATGTGTTTCCAGTGCGAAGTGCCCGGTATCGTAAAATTTCACGATGGCCTTGGGAAGATCTTTTTTGAATGCCTCTGCACCTGGAGGTAAGAAGAATGGGTCCTTGTCGCCCCACACAGCCAGGAAGGGCGGTTGATATTTTTTGAAATACTGGTGAAAGGCAGGGTACAATGCGACATTACTGGCGTAATCCTTAAACAGATCGAGCTGCAGCTCGATATTGTCTGCGCGGTCGAGCAGAAGCTGATCGAGCATATAAGACTCCGGCGCCACAAGCGTCTTATCGCTCACCCCGGTGAAATATTGCCATTGGGTCATTGCGGCGGTGGTCATGGCCCTGAGATTATTACGATTCTCTTCGGACGGGTCTGCCCAGTATTTCTGTATAGGATTCCATCCATCGCTGAGGCCTTCTTCATAGGCATTGCCGTTTTGGGAGATGATAGCTGTGATCTTTTCAGAATTGGCCATTGCCAACCGGAATCCGACCGGGGCGCCATAATCGAATACCTGGATAGCGAATTTGTTCAGTCCGAGCAGGTCGATCAGCCCCTGCACATAGGAGGTGAGGTTGTCGAAGCTATACCGGAATTGGGTATGATGCGGCGCATCGGAAAAACCAAAACCGATGAGGTCTGGCGCGATGACATGGAATTCCTTAGCAAGCATCGGGATCAGGTTACGGTACATATGCGAGGAAGTAGGAAAGCCATGGAGTAGCAGGATCACAGGCGCCCCCGCGGGACCCGATTCCCGGTAAAAAACGTTCAGATCATTAACCTTGACGGTCCGATATTTTGGCGTATTCATATGTTTTGTTTTAATTGTTAAGGAATGCATGAATGTTCTTCGCGATCTCGAGGTGAAATTCTTCGAGGGCCAGATGACTCGTGTCGTACACATGTAGTTCTGCCCCCGGTACATCACGTTTGATGGCCTCGGCCGCGCTGACGGGGAAGAACACATCATTCCTGCCCCATACAAGTAGCATTCGCGGCTGGGTGGTTTTGAGCCATTGCTGCCATTTTGGGTATTCCGCCAGGTTGTTACGGTAATCGTAGAGCAGATCGAGCTGGATATCCTGCTGGCCGGGCCGGCTGAGATAATATAGCGCATCGTGGTAGTGATCGGGATTGACTGCCTGCTGATCTTTTGCCCCATTAAGAAAGAATAGCTTGATACCGTCGAGGGTCAGCAGTGGCTTGACCAGCTTCTCGGTCTCGGAGTTGCGGTTGCTGAGATAAGGGGCCGCATCGTGCATGGCCGGGCCAAGCCCCTCTTCATAAGCATTGGAATTTTGCAGGATAAAGCTGGCAAACAGCTTGGGCCGGCGTAATGCGATGCGAAAGGCGATAGGTCCGCCATAGCCGAGCGCATACACATGCGAGTGCTGAAGGCCCAGTTGATCCATGAAATGTTCGATCGTCACCGACAGATTGTGGAAGGAATAGTCATACCTGGTTTTGTCGGGCGCCTCACTGTTACCAAAGCCCGGAAAGTCAGGGGCGATGAGATGGAATTCTTCCTTAAGGTCGTTCATCAGCTCCTGGAATGCGCCGGAGGCATTGGGGACACCGTTGAGCAGAAGGATGGTTTGTCTGCCGGGTTCTCCGGCTTCCCGGTAAAAAATGCTGAGTCCATCGACCGGGATGTACTTGTAACGAAAAGTTTGCGTGTTCATCGTATTGTTGGTTTTTGCGTGAAAACAGACCGACTTGTTTTATTGACGATTCAAAGATAGGAGAGATTCTACAAAACAGACAAGTCTGTTTTCTTATTGATACAAATATTTTTTCTATGGTTGGGTAAAGTGTTGATAATTAGATCAATTTGGAAACGATTCGTTTTGCTGTCTCCACCGGCCAGACGGCGCGGTGAACTTTATTGGCGATGAGCGCCCCTTCAAACAACAGATAAATCTCGTCTGCAAGAGACTGTTTACCAATAGGTTCGAGCAATTGAGCAAATAGGTGGCGTACCCCGTTCTTCTGTTTTCGGATCTGTTGCATAACCCGTTCATTCTCCAGCGGTGTCTCGGAGATTATATTGAGGAACTGGCATCCATAATATTCCTTTCCCTGTACCAGGCCTATGAGGTAATCGAATACGGCCAAAACCTTCTCTTTTGGCGTACTCTTTTGATCCGCAGCATCTTGCAATGCTTTATCCGTTGCCGCACCTGTGGTTTCCAGATAGGTCATGAGGATATCTTCCTTTGTCCGGAAGGCCGTATAGACCGAGGATTTCACTACCCCGGACTCTTCGATGATCTGGTTGATGCCTGTATTGGCATAGCCCTGCTTATAGAAAAGCCGGGAGGCGGTGGCGATCACCGTATGTCTAATGGAGTTCTTTCTTTCAGCGGGCATGTGGCAAAATTACACAATTGCCCGGACAGACAAGTCTGTTTTCGCCTATTTTTCCTTTTTTCTCGCCCGCATCTTCTCTATGCCCAGCTTTTTTTATTACTTACTGGCGGCAGATTTTCGGACCCGGCTCAAGGTTTCCCGCGTAATGCCAAGAAAGGATGCGATCATATTCTTCGGGATACAAGCGGCAAAACCGGGATACACCTCCAAAAATGCCAGGTATCTCTCTTCTGCGCAATGACTGATAAAGGACAATATTCTTTGCTGTGCAGCCATAAAGCTTCTGTCAAGGATAGTACTGATCATCTCATTGAAAGCCGGGATCTCTTTCAACAACCTGGTGAAGTCCCGATCCCTGATCAGGATCACTTCACTTTTGATTACCGCATCGATATTGAATTTGGATGGTTTCCCCGATTTTAGACTCTCCCGGTCGCCGACCCACCAATTATTGACCCCGAATCCGACAATATGTTCCTTGCCCTGCTCGTCGATCGAATAGGTACGAAGGCAGCCTCTTACAATGAAAGCATGCAACTTCCATACATCGCCTTCCTGCAGCAGATACTGTTGTTTCCGTAATTTCTTATAGGTACATACCGATTCTATCCTCGCCAATTCCTCATCGGTGAGTTTTACATACCGCCTCGTGTATTTTTTGAATATTTCGAATATTGTGCTGTCCATATCTTTGCGGAAATAAAAGAAGCCTGGATGATCGATGCCACCCAAACTTCTTTCGCTGATTCTTCCAACAGGTGGAATACGAATTGCCAGCCTGACAATATAGCCTGCCTATTTCTTTTTCGACGCAGCCTCCGTTAACTGAGCTTCCCAAGCTATGTTGGTGCCGATATTACCCATATGTTCGATCAATATCGGTACAAGCTGACCTGCTGTTTCCGTCCTTGCCCAGTCACGTTGCAGTTCGGCCTGAAATACATTGAAAGTGATAGGCACCACTCCCCCCATGATCATGCGCTGGATGGCCATTTCGTGAGCCTCCACAGTTACACCGGCAGATGCATCGGTCACCACATAAACCTCATACCCCTCACCGGCGGCTTGTAAGGCAGGCATAGCTACACATACCTCCGTCCAAAGTCCGGCAATGACAATTTTCTTCCTGCCGGTCTTTTTTACCCAGTCGACGACTCTCTTATCTTCCCAGGCATTGATGTACGTACGGTTGATGGGAGTCTGCTCCGGCCAGATATCGGTCAATCCCTTGACGATATACCCGCCTCTTTCTTCTACCACCGAGGTCAGCAAAGTGGGCACTTTGAATACCTTGGCTGTTTTGCCCAATCCGATAACATTGTTTAAGACCAATTGACTGTTGTGGCTTCCTAAAGTGCCGAACTGGAAAGGCTGGTGGTCGATCAATAAGAGGGCGCAATTGTCCGGAGTGAGTAATGTTCCAAGGCCATTGAATTTGTTGCTTTGCGCCGAAACAGTCGATAAGCTAATAAACATAACTACCCCCGCGAGAAGGCACCTGCTGATGGATGATACTTTCATTTTTTGAAATATTAGATGGTGATATAAAGATTATCAATCGTGTGATTTCAGGACAGGATACATATTCATCGCTTCCCGAAGCAGCTTGATCTTTCCGTTCTCAGCTACCAGGCGACCCATATACAGCTGTTGATAAGGTTTGCCATTAAACGTACCGTCTACTTCGTATTCTGCAAACACCTGCTCAGGGGTTTCTATATAGTACTTAATGTTGATGAATTTAAAATCCGGGGCCATTTTTAGAAGTCCGGCTATCATGTTTTTGATGGCTTCCGGCCCTTCGGTCCGCCAGGGCGCACCTATCGAGGCTAAATAAGGAAGTTCGATCGCGCCATCTGCGGCAAACAGGGACGCTGCTGCAGCCGGATTTTGGTCGTTGACATTACTATGATAAGCTTGCATTAATTCTTTTGCTGTTTTCATTGTTTGATTTTTTGTTACAGCAAATGTCTAATGATTGCCCATCACCAGCATTGATATTTGATAAATAAAAGCGTGACAAATGTCAAAACATTATGTGCCTTAGATCAATTTTGGTCCTGCGATGTGCGGGTATATTTGGGGCATGAAAAGAATAATAACAATTTTCTTTAGTGCGATCATCAGCGCCAATATATATTCACAGCCTCCTGCACTCCCCCCGACAAACCTTGGGTTGGCCAACATATACGATGGTGTTGCCGGCAAGCCCGGATTCGTTTACCAGGGCTATGCTCAACTCTACCAGACGAACCGGATCTACAATGCGAATGGGGATAACACGGGTTCATTGCTTAAAGTAAATTCTCTGTTATCCTTGCACCAGCTTATCTATCTCACCCCGGTGAAGGTCTTGGGTGGGAATTTGGGGTTTACCGTTTTGGTGCCGATAGTGAGAATTACGGCTACCAATACAGCCGGGCCGGCTCCTTCAGTCAATCCGGATGCAGTAGGGGACATCGTTCAGGGAACAGCTATTCAGTGGAGTGATAGAAAACTGTTTGGAAAGGTTTTCTGGCACCGCCTGGAAGCAGATGTCAATATTCCCACTGGATCATACAATTCCAATTATGCGATAAATGCATCTTCTCATTTATGGGCTATCGGGGTATACCATGCTTTTACGCTGTTCCTGAACAAAAATGTCACCCTCAGCGCAAGGAACCAATTCAATTATAATTTCCGCATTATTGATAAGCCGGATAAACCCGGCGCCTGCTACAACGGCAACTATTCGATCGATGTTTCGCTATTGAAGGATTTTAAGTTGGAAGTCGCTGCGTATTATCTCACGCAGATCACCGAGGACAGCTATGATGGGGATCACAATTATTATCAGAATAGGTATCAGCTTTCCACTACAAAGGAGAGGGTACTGGGTTTTGGCCCCGGCCTCGCTTATTTTCTTCCGGGTGGAATTTTAATAGAAGGAAAGGTATTTTTCGAAGCAGCCGCTAAAAACACTTCGCAAGGTACAAGGCCGACCTTGCGGATAGCCATTCCATTTCCTGGTAAAGAGAAATAATTTACTTACCTATAATATAGTAAAATGAAAATTAGAATTTTTCTTGGACTACTGTCTGTACTTGCAACCGGATTCCTCCAGGCGCAAAACAACTCAGGCGACGCAGAATTCGCAAGACCCGATCTGGTGCATCGTTTCCAGATCCACATCTCCCAGGCCAAACTGGATTCCGTCATGAAAAAGGTTAAGGCTGCAACATTGCCTCGACAAATGCCGCCCCGGGACAATGCTTCCAATTGGGAAACGGGAATGGACATGAAATGGCTGAAGGATCTCCAAACGTATTGGATCGATTCTTTTGATTGGAGGAGACAGGAAAAGCTATTGAACAGTTATCCTCAATTCATTGCTAACGTGGATGGGTTCGATATCCAGTTTTATTATATCAAGGGAGAAGGAAAAAATCCTTTGCCGCTGGTACTCACCCATGGGTGGCCTGGTTCGACATTCGAATTTTTCAATGTCATCGGCCCACTTACGCACCCGTCCAGGTATGGCGGAAAGAGTGAGGATGCTTTCACCCTGATAATACCGGCGCTTCCAGGGTTTGGGTTTTCTTCCCTTCCGTCCAGGCCCGTAAATGCGAATACGACGGCAAAGCTTTGGCATAAGCTCGTAACAGAGGTGATTGGCTACAAACAATTCGTGGCGCAAGGGGGTGACTGGGGCGCCGGTGTTACAGTACGATTAGGTTATTTTTTCCCCGATGATGTTAAGGCTATTCATTTGAATTTCTTTCCAGGGATAACCGTACCGGAGAGTGAGCAATCCGAGGCAGAACGAAAGTACTTCGCAACCATCAATGCATGGCGGATTGGCGGGTTCGACTATTGGCGCCTTCAGGCCGATAAACCCATGATGGCGGCCGTTGCTTTGGACGACAGCCCATTGGGCACCGCAGGCTGGATAGCGGAAAAATTCTGGGCATGGGCAGATCATCATGGGAATCTCGATTCTGTGATCAGCAAAGACCGGTTGCTGACGGACATCATGCTTTATATAGTAAATCCTGGCGGTATCGATGGGAGCTTTTGGTATTACCGGGGGGCGCTATCCGAGCTTAATGCCAGCACATGGCCGGGTTATGTAAATACGCCTACATCCATTTCCAAATACCCGGGGGATATGCCCGTTACCCGTCCACCCATAGAAACCGCAAGGCGAGGCTATAATGTTGTTCGATTCACTGATATGCCACGAGGCGGACATTTTGCTGCGATGGAACAACCTGAACT
The DNA here is from genome assembly GCF_014642875.1 of Puia dinghuensis. GTDB lineage: Bacteria > Bacteroidota > Bacteroidia > Chitinophagales > Chitinophagaceae > Puia > Puia dinghuensis. Next base: position 38,937 of record NZ_BMJC01000006.1, on the reverse strand, counting down.
ATTCGTCCGGGATATCCGTGAGGTGTTCCGACCTTACCGGTGATGTCAATTCAAATTCAGGATTTTTTTCCCGATTTGTGCCTGATCCGGCTTAGTGTTTCGCGTGTAATGCCAAGATAGGAAGCAATCATGCTTTGAGGTACCCTGGTGGCAAATGCAGGATACCGCTGAATGAAATTCGCATATTTCTCTTCGGCCGGAGTGCTGATCGCATCGTGAATGCGCTTTTGCGACGCAACAAAACTGCGGTCGATAATAGCATTTTGCATGTCATTGAAAGCCGGTATCTCCTTGCAGATAGTCTCAAACTTCTGCTTTTCTATGAGAACTATTTCACTATCCTCGATCGCATCGATATTGAAACGCGAGGGCTGGCCGGATAGCAGGGATTCCCTGTCGCCGGTCCACCAGTTCTCCATCGCAAATGCGATCACATGCTCATCTCCCTTTTCGTCAACAGAGTAGGTTCTTACCAATCCTTTTGAGACAAAGGCATGATTTTTCCAAATGTCGCCCTCTTGTAACAAATACTGTTTTTTGCGTAATTTTTTCACCACGCATTTGGAGGAGATCCACTCGTGCTGTTCTTCCGTAAGAGATATTTTGCTGTCCAAATAGTTCTTAAATACTTCGAGCACAGCGGTTTTTGGGAACTAAAATAATAAAATTCGCAGACAATTCAGCGCAACACATCATCCTGGCCCTCGTAAGCCCTACCTGCGCATCACCTCTCTATAATCTTTTACAATGGCGTTGATCACCAGGGCAGGATTGTCATTGAATATTAAATGTCCGCAACCGGTGGCCAGGATACCGGTGCGGTTGGATGACGCCGCGGCGAATTCCTGGTGACAGCGTTTCCAGTCATTGATGTCTGCACTATCCTGGAAGGGGGGATGGTCTGCAACAAGGTCTGTCACCGGGATCGTGTTTGGAAAGGCGAATTCGCTCACCAATACAATATTATTACTAAAATCCGCCCCCTGGTAGTAAGTGCCGGGATGCGATGCTTTTACCTCGTCCGTGTTTCCTTGGTCGATCATCTGTTGCGTTGCGGCGAGCCTTTTTTCATTGTAGAAGCAGGTCGTTGTAGCGTCGATGAGTACGGCCGCTTTCACCTCGTCCGGGTGCCGGGAGGCGTAGAGCTGTGCGTATAGCCCGCCCTGGGAGTGGGCAACCAGCATAATATCACCGGTGTAACCTAATTTTTTCAGCCCGGTTTCCAGGCCGATCACTCCATCTGCGATCCCATGCCTGGTGTTGTTGAACGTGCTTTTGCCGAACCCCGCTCTGTCATAAGTAATTAAGGTAGTTGCCGTGCGCTCGGCAATAGGCCGGATGATCTTATTCCAGCTGGTAGCATCTTCCCCACCACCCGCATCAAAAAGTATCGGGATGCCTTTGCCTTGGAAAATAACAAAATGCAGTTTATAGCCACCCACGTCGACCAGCGTGTCCAGTGTTTGCCCTTGAAGGGAAACGCTATTGCTGTTGCCGTCAAAGCCGGCGATCTTCATCGGGGCAAGAACGTCCCATTTATTCGGCTGGTTTGCCCGGATAGTAGCATCAGGTGAGCCCTTTCCGTTCCAGAGGACGAAACCCTTGTTCCGGCCCCATACCCAAAGATTGCCCTTGCTATCTTCTGCGAAAGCATAGAAGGCATCGCCGATGTCTGCGAACAGCTTCACGAAGGACACCCCGGCGGGATTGATCTTAAGGGGCTTGTCAACCCAAAGTCCGCCGCCGCCCCACGGTGCGACGAAATTGTCGAATTTCGCTTCCTTGCCGTTCCCGATCGCGGCCTGCGTATTGTCTCCCCACGCGTATGCATCACCGTTTGACATCAGGGCATAAGTTGCCTGAGTACCGACGGTCAACTGCACCGGGTTGCCCGGGAGGCCGAGGGTTTTTGTAAGATTGAAGGGAGTATTCCGCCCACCGACATTCGGGCCGAGGCCGAGAAACCGGGTATTGTAGGCAACCCCGTAAATGGCGCCGCTCTTGCCTTTGAAGTAGGTGAATGACCCGCCACCGGCAAGATCCACAATTGGCTCCGGGAATTTCATGGCGCCGGGCCGGGTCGGGTTAGGATTGTCGACTCCGCGGCCCAGGACATAGGTCGGATAGTATTTGAGCCGCGTTCCACCCCAGCTGTCGACCGTTCCGTCCGTGTAGAGGACATAGACGAACGACCCGATCGCGACTTTTTTTACAGGTTTTCTGATTGCCGTTACCACGTAGGGCGCGGGCTCCGCCACATTGCCTTCGGTCCCGTCCCCTCTGAATCCCGACTGGGTGTTGCCCAACAAGATCAGCTTATTGTCATTGGTGACGACAGCGAATCCATATCCCATGCCTTCCACTGCACCGCCTCCGCCGTTAGCATAAGCAACGATTTGCCGGGCGTTGGAGATAGCCGTTTTCGTCGCCCCGATCGATTCCGCCTTTAACCCGAGTCCGGAGATGTTACAGAAATTTACCCCCCACACATACGCGTACCCGTCAACACCAATGAATCCGGCCGTGTGCAGCGACGCGGAGCCCTTGCCATCGCCGTCGGCAATGGGAGGAAGGCCGGCCACCGGGTCGGTGCTGCTGGCAACAATATCATACACCCGTTTGCTTTTCGGATGGCGTACCCAATTATCGTATTCCCCGGGATAAACCTGGTACTTCTGTGCATGTAGCGCGAGCGGGAAGAGAAGGAGAAGAAGAATTTGTTTCATGTTTCTTTTAAGTTATACAAAAATATATATTGTGGAACAAAATCTACATTTATGTGGTGGCGAGACCTCAAAGGGCGGGTTGCTTCGTTACGTGTTATCCTGTAGAAATGTCCTTGGCACGCTAATTGGGTTTTCTTTAACGAATCTTAAGGATCCAAAGGCCATTTTATAACAAAAGTAATTCATGTCATGGCTCATGGATTGGTCGTTTGTCCTTAAGATTTTCCCGCTTCGATTGCAATAGCCAATTTCACTTAAAAGCCTGACTCTCTTTCCTTTCATTTGTTGACTATCCTATTACTTAATTAAATCTAAATAAGTTTAAGTAACACCATAGCATCCTTATGCGTATACATGACCTAGGCCCTAACATTAGTTCGGTTATTGTTTCATTATCGATCATGCTTTCTTCATGCGTCGACATGCGAAAGACAACCTATTTCAATGATCTGCGGGATGGTGAAATAACATCTGTTCCACCCGCCATTCCATTGATCCATAAAAACGATATTTTAAGTATTTCGGTAAGCAGTTTGAACCCGGAGGCTTCGTCGGTATTCAATGCTCCAAATTTACTTCCAACCGCGTCCTCCACGGTACTCGGAGCAACTTCACAATTAGTCGGCTATCTGGTAAATGAAAAAGGCGATATTCTTTTCCCCGTGATCGGAACGGTGCATGCGGAAGGTTTGTCTACAAGACAGTTAAGCGACAATATCGCAAAAATATTGTCCGATAAAAAGCTCCTTGTGGACCCCATCGTCTCGATACGTATCACCAATTTCAAAGTCACGGTCCTTGGCGAAGTGGGGCATCCGGGTGTTATCTCCGTCCCAAGTGAGCAAATAAACATCCTTGAAGCATTGGGTTTTGCGGGCGATTTGACCATTTACGGCAGGCGCGACAATGTATTATTGATCCGGGAAAAGGGTGGAAAAAAGATTGTTCAGCATATCGACCTTAACGCAACGGACATTCTCAGCTCCCAATTTTACAACCTGGAACCAAATGATGTTATATATGTTCAGCCGAATAAGGATAAAGCGAGGAGTGTTAACAATACAAGACAGCTATTGCCTGTGGCATTTGCAGCCTTGTCTTTCCTGGTGGTTGTAGCCAGTCTCGCCGTAAATAAGCAACTATGAACAGAATGAAACTTTCCAAAAGTGCTTACATCGAAAAAAAGGAAACCGACCTTTTGCAGCAAGCCCTTTTTCGATACCTGCCTTATTGGCCCCTGTTTCTCGCGGCGGTGCTTTTCGCACTGATCGTAGGGTTTATCTATCTGAGATATAAAACGCCTTTGTATGAAGTGACCGCGTCGATACTGGTAAAAGATGAAAAAAAAGGGCTTGATGATTCAAAGGTCGAAGATGCCCTCAATCTCTTCGGCGAAAAGAAGATCATCGAAAACGAGATCGAAGTGATTCGGTCAAGATCCATCATTTACCCGATCGTTACCCGTTTGGATCTGTATGCGCCGGTCGAGGAAAGATCGGGATTTTCTTATCGATCCGCTTATCTTACAAGCCCCGTCAGGGTCGAACTGGAAAAACCCGAAGATCTGCCGTGGGAGGTAAGCCGGGTAAAATTCCGGTATAATGGCCAGACTCAAACCGTCGCTACAAAGGACGCTGCTTACCCGTTGGACCAGTGGGTCGTTTCCCCCTGGGGTAAGATCCGCTTCTCGAAGAACCCACTTGGCGCTTCGGTCGATACGGGAAGATCGTTTTTCTTTTCCCTGGTCAATTTGCCGAAAATGATCAACCAACTGCAAAATGGCATCGAGGTCTCTCCTTCGAGCAAATTATCCACTGTTATCAACATCAGCTATAAAGACGCAATCCCCCTGCGCGGAGAAGCTATTCTGAATGAATTGATCGATTGTTACGAACAGGCGGCCGCAAACGATAAAAATTCGACGGCCGCAAACACGCTGGATTTCGTCGAAAAGAGGTTGCAACTGGTCAGCAAACAATTGGACGATGTCGAATCGAATGTGCAAAAATTCCGAACGGAGAACGGCATTGTCGACGTTAGCCAGCAGAGCAACCAGTATTTGCAGAACGTAAGCGAAAACGATCAAAAGATGAGTGAGATGGACGTACAGCTTTCGGTGCTGGACCAGATAGAATCATATATTCGATCCAAACAGGACCAGCCCGGTCTTGTACCGACAACCCTTGGGATCAAGGACCCAATGCTCTCGCAATTGTTGGAGAAATTATATGATTCTGAAATTCAATATGACAAATTGAAGAAGACGACGGCCGAGAATAGCCCGATCCTGTTATCGGTAAAGAATGAGATCGCCAAGATCAAACCAAGCATACTCGAAAATGTGAGGAATCAACGGAACAGCATTCAGGCTGCAAGGAACAAGCTCGTTTCAAGGAGTTCACAATATAATTCTTTGCTGAATACGCTGCCTGAGAAAGAACGACAATTGGCAGAGATCAGCAGGCAGCATAATATAGAGAATAGCATTTACAGTTTCCTGCTTCAGAAAAAGGAAGAAGCAACCCTGGCATTCAGTGCTGGCGTATCGGACAGCAGGATCATCGATAAGGCGCAATCATCGATACAACCCGTAAGCCCCAAACCGTGGATGGCCTATATGATCGCGCTGGTCCTTCCCATCCCGCTTATCTCGGTTGCGATAAGCGCCAGGGAGTTTCTTGGAAATAAGGTGCTGTTCAGGCGCACGATAGAAGAGTCCACCGTGCTCCCGATCATCGGGGAATTGGGGTACGAAACATCAAAGAAACTCTTGGTGATCGAAAAGGGTGAAAGGACCTTTATTACAGAACAATTCAGAAACCTTCGCGGGTCGGTTGCATCGGAATTGGCAAAAAGAAAGGGGAAGACCGTCATGGTCACCTCTTCCATTGCAGAGGAAGGAAAAAGTTTTGTCGCGATCAATCTGGCAGTGGTTTTTGCCGCCGCCGGGAAGAGAACGGTGCTGGTAGAAGCCGATATGTACAAGCCAAAGCTCGGTTCGGTCTTTCAGCTGAAGGAAGACGCCGGATTAAGCGGCATTTTAAACTGTCCCGATGTCCGGGCCATGTGGGCTTCTTCCGTTGATCGAGCGACTTTTTATGACAACCTGTTTGTCTTTCCTTCGGGCAAGACGCCGGACAATCCTTCAGAATTATTGATGAGTAACCCTTTCAATATACTGATGAAGGAGTTGCAAGATCATTTCGACATCGTAATAATTGATTCCGTGCCGGTGAACCCGGTGCCCGATGCCTTTACTATTGCCAGATTTGCCGATATCACCCTGTTTGTAGTCCGGCATGGCGTTACGCCCAAAGAGAATCTACTACTGCTCGATGAAGATATCAAAATGCAAACCCTGAAAAATGTGAACATAGTGTTTAATGGGATCAAGAGGAGAGGCATTGCCACTTCGGGCTTCGGTTATTTGTACGGATACGGATTCAGCACCAAAACAGGTTACGGGTATTACAGTGTGGAAGAAAAGAGGCCGGTTTTGTTCTGATACAATAGCAAAACAGTTTTCGACATAATTCGAATGAAAGGCTACCATACGCTGTATGGGAGTGGATCAGCGAAGCTTTACCTTAAAAACAACTTTATATCCCTGCGTAATGGAAACCTTAACAAAGTGGTACGCCCTCTACACGAAACCCCGGTGGGAAAAGAAAGTGGCCGACCTGCTGTCAGCCAAAAATATCGAGAGCTATTGCCCTGTCACCAGGGTTCCCCGTCAATGGAGCGACCGGAGAAAGATGATCACCGTTCCGTTGTTCACCGGTTATGTGTTTGTCAATAGCGATGAACAAAGAAAAACGGCAGTGCGGTCCACGACCGGTGTCATCAATTTTGTCTATTGGTTGAACAAACCCGCGATCATCCCGGATGAAGAAATAACCCTTATAAAGAAATTTCTCAACGAAAATGAAAATGTGCAATTGGAAAGGGTCGAGATCCGGAATAACGATACGGTGCGTGTAACGCATGGAGTGCTCCTGGGCTTCGAGGGCACGGTATTATCGGCCTCCAGGAATGTGATAAAAGTTCTCCTGCCATCCCTTGGATTCATGATGACGGCCGAAGTAAAAGCATCACACGTTGAATTGGTACAACGAAATCAATCTCAGTCAACCTCTCTATTACAGGTTTAATTATGATGCTCCAAATTGTATTGGCTGGGTTCACTTTATTCTCCTTTTTTGTATTTTTCGTCATAAACAAATACTCCCGTGAGTCCTATTTGTTGTTCAATGGCTATTTCCTTCCTTTGATGTGCCTTGGAGTGACACCGGAAGCCTTTGGTGGGTTAAAGGTCTTTGATGTGCTTTCCTATTTTGCCTTCCTTTTTTTCGTTAAAGACTTTATTTTTATTTGGAATAGGAATAAGATCTACTTCTATCTGTTCATAGCCCTGATGGTAATTGTATTGGCGGGAAGCCTTCAGTCCGAGTTCGTCGGCAACTCTCTGCTAAGCATACTGTCTGTCTTGCCGATATTTATTTTCTCCCGGTTATTGCTCAAAGAAGTGTCCGTCCATCCGGGGTTGATCGACAAAATGACCCGTGCATTTCGATTCTCGTTCTTTATAGCCGCTGTTTTTATCCTGATGCAGGTGATAATGGGAATACGGTTCACCTTTTATCCTGATCTGAACCCCAATGTAACCACCGATGACGGCATCCGGTATCCCGGGTTTTTCATGGATTCTCAAATGAACTCGCAATTCCTCGGTATGCTCAGCTTTCTGTTCCTTATCAACTTCAGAAATATTCTAAAGCCTGCACTATCGAATTACCTGTTTTTCACCCTGGTCATTATTTCCATGTTCTTTTCGGGCGGGCGATCCGGTTTTTTGGGCTTTGCAACGGGCTTTGTTTTCCTCTTGCTCTTTTTTGGGCGGCGGATGGCGTATTTCATCGGCATCGGGGCGCTGGCTGTGGTCGTAGCGATGCCTTTCATGAAAGATTCGTTCGTTCTTTTCCGGCGCATTGACAGTTTCGACGATTCTTATGTGTTCCGCGCATATATATGGAAAGAGGCCTATGACATTTATCTGCACCATAAATTGTTGGGCATTGGCATTGGGAACTATAAGGATTACGTCGATCGGTATTCGTCCGATCAATACTATGTGTTGAAAGACAATACTATCCTGTTGCTTGATCAGCCAGAGAGCGGTTATCTGAAGGTGCTGACCGAGATCGGCGCCATCGGGTTTGTGGTCTCCTTTTTACTCATCCTTCTACCCGTTGTGAAGGCGGTGTATGCCCACCTTAAAAGGAGGGACAATTACCTTGCGCTTTTCTTCATCGCATCCATCATTTGCTGGTTTGTTTCTTTTAATTCGCTTTATACATTAACCGACAGGAGAATTGTCATTCTATTGACGTCACTCGTCTGCTTTGTCATCACCCCTGTCAGGTATCCATTTTCGCATTATGACCCGTTATTCCATAAACAAGATGTCCTCGCTGCATAGATCGAAACTGATGCGCAATAGCTTTTGGGGCCTTGCCGCAAACGTATCGCAGTCGCTGTTAATGAGCCTGTTTTACGTGATCCTGGCGAGGAAATACACGACGTCTGATTTTTCATGCTTCCTGATCGCCAACTCCCTTTATCAGTTTTTGGCCACGATCTCCAACCTGGGTCTTGGCCAGTGGTTCACCCGAGAGATCGTGAGCGCCGGGAATGGCGCGAGACCCAATAATGACTCGGGCGCCGGGAATGGCGAAGGCCTCGTCGGTAAGTTCCTCAAATTGCAACTGTATTCCGGCGTGAGCTTCTATCTCGCCAATTGTTTGCTCGCGCTGCTGTTATATGACAATCACGAGATACGGTTGCTCACGGCGTTGATGGGAATTAACATTGTGTTCGATAATCTTATCTATGTCGTCAAGTGTCTGAACATTGCGAAGTCTGCCCAAAGCATTACTTTTAAGATCATCATTGTCGATTCGGGGCTGAAATTCCTGGGGATCCTTCTTTTGTTGTTCTTCCCTTTCTCCATTATGGTTTTGTCGGCCGGCCTCATCGGGATCAGGTTCTTAACACTGAATTTATTTCTGAGATACGGTTCGGGAAGGACCCTTGATTGGAGAGTGCTGGTGAATTACAATATCTCTATAAAGGAAGTCACCAACATAATACTTGCCAACTGGCCTTTTCTCGTGATAGGAAGCGTCTCAATCGTTTACTGGCGCATCGGGAATATCATTATCTCTAAAATGCTCTCGCTTTTGGATGTGGCTGTCTACGAGATATCCTTTCGGGTATTTTCCGTCTTTCAGATCCTGCCGGTAATCGTCTCGGCGTCGGTGTTCCCCCACCTGGTGGCTTTATACAATTCGGGTGATACGATGCAATTCAATGCTGCTTACAAGAGATATTTTTATTCGTTTTTGTTCTATGGCTTGTTCGTATACACCTTTATGTATTCATTTTCCGGCGAGATAATGCCCTTTCTTTTCGGGCACAACTATGCAACGGCGGCCGCCTATACAAGGGAGATGTTCCTGACTATGTTGCTTTTCCCAACCGGGGTGCTTCAGGCAACGGTTCTGATATCTATGAAGCTCGAAAGGGTGGATATGATGATAAATATTATCAGTCTTATTGCGAGCGTAGCGCTGATATGCACCGGTCTTGCATTCGTTCGATCGCTCACGATCGTAAATTATTCCATTTTTATTTCATTTTTGCTGTTTCATATTTGCCAGGACTATATCCTTGTCAAGAGAAAGATATTGACCGTCAGGAATGTCGTCAATTTCTATTTTTTCACGACTGCACTTGTTGTCGGCTACGTTCTCCTGTCTCCGCGCTTCCGGCCGATAAGCTTCTTCGCCTGCGCCTGGGGCCTCGCAGCCGTTGTGCTTGGCGTCACGCAACGGGTAAAGACGGTCAGATCGCAATCCACCTTTGCAGAGACACACACATCCTAATATTTGTTTCGACAATGAGAATATTTTATTTGTCTTCCACCGACGTAATCGACACCGACATGAATGTTCTGCCGCATCTCAGCAAAGAGCATCAGATCACCTTTGGAGTGCTGATCCCCAGGCTCAGCCGCAGTCATTGGGAGAAGGAACTGGAACCGGCGATCGCCGGGAATAAGCTCATTCAATTGAAAATTGTCCATTTGAGATACCGAAGAAGAAATCCACTTAACATACCTGTTTATATAAAATTGATCCTGGCGATGAGGAGAGGTAATTATGATGTCATATATCTTAATGATTTTGAAGACATTTATTTCAGGACATTATGTATGGCCTTTATCAGAAAAGCCAGGACCATTTATGGCATCCATGATGTCGTACACCACAGCGGGTGGAAACACCATGTTCTATTGAAGAAGACGAAGGAAATGTTTCTCCGGAAATTCGATACCGTTCTTACCTTCTCCGCATCCCAGGCGAAACTGATCGAGCCGAAATGCAGCCGGGTATTTTCGGTGCCGATGTCCCTTAAACATTTTGGGGCTGGCCCGGGCGGGCAAAAGAATTACGATATCATTCAATTCCTGTTCTTCGGCAACATCGCGGCATATAAAGGACTGGGTATGCTGATCAAAGCGGTCAGGCGATTGTCCCTGAAATATGACAATTTCCGCCTGACGATCGCTGGCAGGTGCGCTGAATGGGAGACCGTCTATGCGCCGATGATCGCCGGCATCGAGTGTATTACAGCTGATATCCGGTTTATTGAGAATGCCGAAATACCCGGCTTTTTTTCCTCCGCTCACTATTTGGTCCTGCCGTACAGGGATGTAACCCAAAGCGGTCCGCTGATGATCGCCTACAATTACGACATACCCGTCATCGCCAGCGATCTTGACGGATTCAGGGAATATATCGAGGAGGGCACTACAGGATTTACTTTCGACGCCGGCAGAGGAGACCAGTTGGAAAAGGCCCTCGAGAATGCGATCCTCAGGAAAAGAGACGCGTACGAGCAGCTGGTGGCGAAACTAAAGAGCTTCGTTTCAAAGCAATATGCCGCGGAGAATATCGCATCGCAGTACAATAGCGTCTTTGAAAAGGTTTATGAGAATTGAACGTACCAAAAACAGTGTTGAATGCATTTTTTTTCATTCATATTTCAGGACTGGAAAGCGAACAAAGGGAACCCGAAAGGAAGGACGATCATGCTTCTTTTCAGGATAGCTAATTTTTGTTCGGCACGCAGGATATACTTCTATTTAGGCCTGCCCTACCTGGTCTTTTACCGGATACTGGTTGAATGGTTCTTCACGGTCGAGATACCCTGGAAGGTCAAGATCGGGAAAAATTTGGCCTTGTATCATGGGCAATGCCTTGTAATGAATAGCGAAGTAGTCATCGGAGAGAATTGTACGCTGAGGCATTGTACGACTATCGGCCATAAGCAACTAAAGGGTGGGGGCTTCAGCGGATCGCCGGTCATCGGTGATAATGTAGACATGGGCAGCAATGTTTGCATCATCGGGGATATCCGTATTGGGAACAATGTGAAGATAGGCTGTGGCGCCGTCGTAACCAAAAGCGTAAGCGATGATCAAACCGTTGCCGGGAATCCTGCAGTGCCCATCTCCCGATCGTCAATTACAAAACCAAAAGATAATCACAATGAAAATTTTGATCGGAATAAACCCGAAGGGGCATTCCCATTTGGCAATGGATGAATTGGATGGCCTCAACAAGATCGGCCTGCAATGCAGGTCCGTGAGGTATGGAAGAAAGGATTTTTCAGTAAATGGGCCACTCGGAAGGGCGATGGACGCGGTATTCAATTCTTTCAACATAATTTCAGCGTTGTATAAATTCTCCCCTGACATTCTATACCTGAACTCACGGCTGGAGCCTGTCGCATCTGTCAGGGATTTTATTACGGTATTTCTGATAAGGAGTTTTTATTATGGAAAATTGAAGATCGTAATCAAGTCACACGGATCGGATCTGTCCGTTTTGACGACAAGGTCTTTTTTTTACAGGCGGATCATCATTCCTTTTCTTACAAAACAGGTCGATCTGTGGCTTTTTCTGTCCAAAGAAGAAAAACGTCTCGTATGGAGCAGCAATCCGCGCCTGGCCGGGAGAATATTCGTCACCTGCAATATCATCGAGCCTTCGAGGCTTACTTCCAGTGTTGATTTCAGGAAGAAATATCAGCTGAATAACGACAAGTTGAAGATCGCTTTTATCGGGCGGGTGATAAATGAAAAGGGCGTGTTTGAGTTTTTGAAGGCCATACCATTCATCGGGCGTAAAGATCTGTGTGATTTTATCCTTGTCGGCGATGGCGATGCGCTTGCCCAGGCCAAAGAGCTAGCCGGGAAACTAAATGTGTCGCAATACATACGGTTTTTAGGATGGGTGGACCAGGACGAGGCGGAGAGCTTTTATGACAGTGTCGACATTCTGGTTTTCCCTACTTTTTTCGGCGAAGGATTCCCGATGGCGCTGTTCAAATCCGTTGTTTCGGGATTGCCTGTGATCACGACCCGGATACGCGCCGCCATCGATCATCTGACCATGCCGGAAAACGTCATTTGGGTGGAGCCAAGAAGCGAAAAACAAGTTGCAGAGGCGATCAATGAGTTGATTTGCAACGAAGAGCTCAGAAGATTCATGAGCAATAATAATAAGAGATTGGCGGATCGATTCTCGCAAGCCAAAGTTTGTGATGAAATGAGTGAAGCATTTATGTCACTATAACCCTCACCAAAAGTAAAAGTATATGAACATCATTAAACCACTAAAAAAAGTAAGGAACGAACTCCTTAGAAAAGTCAAATACAGAAGGTATACCATCGGAACGGGCTTTTCTTCCGGCACCCGTGTACGGTTATGGGCTAAGCGAAAGCTAGTCATCGGAAAGAATTTTTATATCGGCAGGGATGCGCTGATCGAAACCGACGCGGTCATCGGCGATAATGTTATGCTCGGAAATCGAGTTGCCGTTATTGGTAAATATGACCACAACTATCAGCAAATAGGCACTCCCATAAGGCATGCGATTCAAATGAGGGACGCCGGTTACGACTGGAAAGGCATCCGGCTGACTACCATCATCGAAAACGACGTAATGGTAGGTCACGGCAGTACCATCTATGGGGGCGTAAAAATTTGCGAAGGAAGCATCATCGCGGCCACCAGCCTGGTGACAAAGGATGTCGAACCCTATTCGATATATGCGGGATCACCTGCCAAAAAGATCAAAGGCCGTTTCGATACGGTGGAAGATCTTCATAAACACCTGGAATTGGTAAAATCAAAATACGTCGGCATCCTGTAAAGGATACAAAAGTTACCTCATGCAGCGAGATAAATTGATCCATTTCGACCTTTCGCTCGGTGAATTTTCGTCGTTCCTGCCCAACATGATCGATCTTGCCAGGCAGAGGTCTTCAGCAACGGTGTGCGTCGCGAATGTCCACATGTTCGTGGAAGCTTATCGTGACCGCGACTTCAGCAAGGTCATCAATAATGCCGACATCGTCACTCCCGACGGAAAACCCTTGACATGGGGGTTGCGCATCTTAAACGGCATCCGGCAAGAGAGGGTTGCCGGCAGCGATATCCTGCCCCAACTGTTGCGGGAATGTGAAAAGCAACAGCTCTCGGTGTTCTTTTATGGCGGCTCGAAGGCTCTGCTGGACGAAACTTCGAGGTTTCTTGGGGCCCGGTATCCGGGCCTGAAAGTGGCGGGTTTTTACAGTCCCCCCTTCAGGGCGTTAACGGAAGAGGAAAATGCAGCCGTCATAAGCAGGATAAATGACGCGGCCCCCAACGTCGTAGTAGTTGTGCTCGGCTGCCCCAAACAGGAAAAATGGTCGGCCTGTATGAAGGGAAAGATCAATTCCGTGATGATCGGCTTTGGAGGCGCCCTGCCATTGCTTATCGGAACGCAAAAAAGAGCGCCTCTCTGGATGCAGCATTCGGGCCTGGAATGGCTGTACCGGTTGTACGTCGAACCAAGACGGTTGTTCAAAAGATATGCGGTGACCAACACTCTTTTCGTATATATCATTCTAAAGGAGTTCGTTCGCCTGAAAGTACGGCGAACCACGGCTCGGTATAATAAGGCTTGATCCTGCTTTGGTCCAAATTCAAAACAGATGGATAAGAAATTGTTGCTTTTAATGCAATTGGTCCTGGTAGGGCTTGATCTTTTATTCCTAAACGCAATTTTTTGTTCGGCCTGCTACTATTTTCAGGCGCAGTTTGTAAAAGGATTATACTTCTATTATGCCGTATTCATGCTGTATTTGAACATTGCGTGGCTGTGCACGGCCCTGGTGGTGAATCAATACAATGAAAAAAGCATATCTTCCTTTGAAGGCTTCGCAAAGCGGAGCGTCCGGGCATACGTATATTTCCTTCTACTGGGGGTAATGTATCTGTTCTTCTCCAAACAGGTATATATCTCGAGATTATTCACAATAGTGGTGCTCCTGAGTTTTGCGCTGGCTCTGCTTTTTAACCGCTTTTTATATATTTTCTTCTTTAGTCATTCCAGGCGGATCGGAAATAATTTGAATAAGGTCGTGATCGTTGGCTATAATGATGTTTCAAAGAAATTGGCGTCCTATCTGGAAATGGACCTCTCGAGCAAAAGCATCGTGGGTTTTTGCGAGTCTTTGGAAAACATAAAGGAATTGTCCCATTACCCTATTTTGGGCAATATAGAGGATGTCCTCGCCGTATGCGAGGAATACGGGGTTTCGGAAATATATTCCACGATCGCGCCTCAGCAAAACCCGGAGATCAGCCGGCTGATACATGATGCGGATTTCAATTGTATCCGTTTTAAGGTCGTTCCCGATCTTGGTTATTTTATGTCACGTCCCGGTCAGATAGATTATTTGAACGACCTGCCCGTAATATCCCTGAGATCCGAGCCACTGGAAGACGTTGGCAACAAGATCAAAAAAAGGATATTTGATATTGCCTTCAGTTCTCTTGTGACTATTTTTCTGATGAGCTGGCTTTTTCCACTCATCGCCATTCTAATAAAACTCAGCTCTAAAGGTCCCGTTCTTTTTATTCAAAAGAGATCGGGCAGGAATAATAAGGTATTCAATGTTCTTAAATTTCGAACACTTAGACATGAAAAAGAAGAACCAGGCTTTCAACAGGTAAGCAAGCACGATAGCAGGGTCTTCGCTGTTGGAAGGTTTTTGCGAAAGACAAGCCTGGACGAGTTACCCCAGTTTTTCAATGTGCTTGCCGGCCAAATGAGCGTTTGCGGGCCGAGGCCACACCCCATACCCTTGAATGATGCCTACAAGTCGATAGTCGATAATTTCATGGTCCGGCAATTCTTAAAGCCCGGCATCACCGGCTGGGCACAGGTCAACGGACTCCGGGGAGAAACGGAGAATAGGTTGAAGATGGCCAGAAGGGTCGAAGCCGACCTGTGGTATTTGGAGAACTGGAGCTTTTGGCTCGATGTAAAGATCGTTTTTCTCACCGTATTCAATGTCATCAAAGGGGAAGAAAATGCCTTCTAAATACCTGCTCCTGCTGGTTCTGTTGGTTTCCTCTCCTTTTTGCACAAGGGCAGCCAATTATTATTTCTCTTCGGTGTCCGGCGATGACTCAAGAAGCAGCAAGCTGGCGCAGCATGCAAACACGCCGTGGAAAACGGTTGCCAGGCTGAATTCCATTTTCAGTGATCTACGGCCGGGGGACTCGATATTATTTAAAAGAGGAGAAACATTCAATGGTACCATCGATGTAACAAGATCGGGGTCTTCCTCATTCCCCGTTGTTTTCGGCGCTTACGGGTCTGGTCCCATGCCGGTGATCTCCGGTCTTGCTCCTGTTTCGTTATGGACGGAAACTTCCCCTGGGATCTTTAAAGCCGCTTCCCCTTCGCATTTGCCGGAGATAAAAATGCTGGTACTGAATGGCTTTCAGCAACCCATGGGCCGCTATCCGAATTCCGGGTATCTCATCTATCGATCGCATGTCGGGATCACTTCGATAAAAAGCGATCAGTTGGCGGCAATGCCTGACTGGAGGGGCGCCGGCATCGTCATTCGAAAGAACCGATGGGTCCTTGACAAGGGAAGCATCGGGTCGCATAAAGACGGCATAATAAGTTATACGGGCGGCTCGAAAAACATGCCTACCGACGGCTATGGTTATTTTATTCAAAATGATCTGCGGACATTGGATTCATCGGGTGAATGGTATTTTGATCCTTCAACGCGGGAGGTGTACGTTTTCTTCGGGAAAAAGGGACCGAACACCTGCAACGTGAATGTGAGCGACCGGGATTTCCTTGTCGTCATCAATAACCAGCAATTCGTAAAATTCGAGAACCTTGCGTTTGAAGGCGCAGGTGTCAGCGCCTTCACTATTTCAAACTCGAAAAATATAAGTATCCGGGATTGCCGCATCGATCTGTCTGCAACCGATGCTATCCGTGCTTCCGGGTCGTCCTATCTCGGCATTGAGAAATGCTATATCGATCACTCCCAGAACGATGCGATCAATTTGGATATGGGGTGCGGCTTTGCGACGGTGAGAAATAATAGCATCCGGAATACCGGGTTGTTGCCCGGTATGGGGGAAAGCGGTACGGGGTCCTACCAGGCGGTAACGCTATTCGGCGATAGCAGCATCGTCGAGGGAAATGACATCGACAGTACGGGTTATAATGCGATTTATTTTGGCGGGAATTCGACGATCGTAAAAAACAACCGGATCGCTCATTTCTGCGCTGTTAAAGATGATGGCGCCGGGATCTATGTCGGTGATTGGCGGGTGACGACCCGGAAAAAGATAACCGGCAATATCGTATCCCATGGGATCGGCGCTCCGGCGGGAACGAGGTCCTTTGAGCCCGGGCCGCCCGTTGAGGGCATTTATATCGATGACAACAGTTCCGGTGTCGATGTAGAGGCGAATACGATATCGGATTGTCCTGATGCCGGGATCAAGATCCACAACGCCCACGAAGTAAAGATAAAAGGTAATACCTCGTTTGATAATGCCATCCAGCTCCTGCTCGCGGAGGATACCTTTTCTTCTCATAGCGCCGTAAGGAATATCCAGTGTTATGGAAACCGGTTTCGTTGCCGATCGGCCGGGCAACTATGCCTGAACATCATTTCGACGGCCGATGATCTTGATTCCTTTGTCCGGATGGATGGCAACTACTACTACCCGCCGGATAAGAGCCATGAAGTGATCCGCCTTGTGTCAAAAATATGGTCCGCATCGAGTGTGACCGAGAACCTTTCCCTATCCCGGTGGCAGGAATTGTACAAGCAGGACCTGCACTCTCTATGAATGAATCGCTGCCGACTTTCGGTTTCCTATTCCAGGCCATTTTACTAAAACTTAAAAATTGTGGTTATGAAAAAAAGTTTACAGATCGCCTTTATGGCGGTGATTGCTTTGCTGTTTTCTTCTTTTTCTGGCTCCGGCCAGTCTTGCCCCCTTTTGACCCACAATCCCTTCACCAATTTCAATTCTACTCCCAACCCCGGCACGGCAGCCAGCGCATGGCTCGCCATTCACACGAAGCTCACCAACACCGATCTGACGGCCAATGGTGACTTTCTTTTATTCTCCGGCGGTACGATCTCTTTGACTGGGGTGACGTCAACGCCGACGGTCACCAATGTGGCTATCCCCAATGGACAGATAGTAGCCGATGCTTCGGTCAGCACCCCGGTGACGACCTTCGATATCACGACGAATACGTGGACAACAAGGGTTCCACCCGGGTTCAGCAGCAGTGACATTTTCATTTCCGGGGCCATCATCAATTCGTCCACCGGCTTCTCGGTCTCTGCCGGTAAAGAATCCACTGTTACCGGGTCTTTTTTTAGCAACAAGCCTTCCTTTAGCTCTTCCTGGTTTTATGGCATCGGAGCCTATGAGCCCGAGTTCAGTTATTCGGCGATTGCCGGTGCGGGCCAGGTATCCTCCGTGGGCGGGGGTGTCCAGGCAGGCACGCCGATACCCGAAGAGTCGCACCTGGTTGCCGGCGGTTCGGGTGGGGGTGGGAGTAATTTCACCGGTTCGAACAGTTCGACGGACAATTTTACCACCTGCCAGAAATCCGTTGTCTGTAATCTAAGTGGGACGATCCAAAAGACAGACGTTACCTGTTTTGGCGCTGCAACCGGGAACGCGACCATTACGCTCACCGGTGGCACTCCTCCCTTCAGTTTTAACAACGGAGAAGGAGTGTTCTTAACAACGTCCAATGCAGTGACCAATTTCCCGAACATTCCTGCCGGGACTTATCCGCTTATCATCACCGATGGCGCCGGCTGTACCATCAACCTCAGCTTGACGATTTCGCAACCTCCCGCCATACAAGTTTCCGGAGTAGTCGTAAATGCCGGCAACAATCAATCGAATGGGTCTATTACGGTAACGGTCTCCGGGGGTACGCCGCCCTATACTTTCCTTTGGAATACGGGCGCCCAAACACAAAATTTAAGCGGGATAGGGCAGGGAACGTATACGCTGACGGTAACGGACGCCAATGGTTGCACAAGCACGCTTACGGAGAATCTCACCGCACCGGCTTGCACATTTACCATGTTCAATGTTGCAGCGACTGCCTTGAAAGGGAGTTCTCAAAATGCATGTGATGGGGCTGCGGCCATCAACGTATCCGGGGGAACTGCGCCTTATACCTACGCCTGGAGTGATGGGGTAACGACTGCCGCCAATACAAGAACGGATCTTTGCGGTCTTACGGCCACCGGAAATCCCTTTATATATACGGTCGTGGTTACGGATGCCAACAAACTCACTGCCAGTGTCTCTTTTTCGCTTTGTGCTCCGGCTGTAGCCACCACTGCCGGTTCACCCCTGGCAACGGGTGCAGGAGCTAAACTATCGCTGGAAGCAGCCGGTACGTTCACTGCAAAAGTTTATCCCAATCCGTCCGACGGATTAACGTACTTATTGATAAATTCTCCGGAAAGATCAAATGCAGCAGTCAATCTGATCGATATGGATGGAAGGGTTATAAAATCTTATATAATAAGCCTTGAGGCAGGAACAAATAACAAAGAATTACAAATTCCAACTCATGCACCAGGTATATATACGATTCAAATTAAAACAGATAAAGATTTTAAGACCTTACCCATTATGTTACACTAAGAGGAATTAAAAAAAGGCCGGTTAGCTTTCTAACTGGCCTTTTCAATTTTATTCCTCAGCCGGCCTTAGTTTTTGACAAAGCCCAACACTTCGCTCCCCGCATGGATATAGTACACTCCATTCGCAAGGCCGCTTATGTCGATTGTCGTGGTGAGGGTGTTGCCAGAGGACTGCAAGGGTATGACCCGAACCTGGTGTCCGGCCGCATCGATCACCTGTAGCATGACCGGTCCTGGGGGCAGGTGCAATTGAACGTTCACCACGTTGTGCGCCGGGTTCGGGAAGAGGGTAAGGGCAGAAATGCCGTCATACCGGACAGGCAGGATCTTGCTGTACCCGTAGTGACCATCGGTATCGATCACCTTAAGCCTGTAGTAATCAAGGGAAGGCATGGGCTGACCATCGACAAATTCATACTCCTTCTCCGAAGCATTCCCGGCCTGGCCCGCCGCGGCAGGCACCATTCCGATCTTCGTGAAGGCGGCGCCATCGGGGCTCCGTTCTATTTCAAAGGAAGACAGGCCGGCTTCCCCGGTGTCCGTAAAATTCAGCAGCACGCCCTTATCACTTTTTTGGGCGGTAAATGCGAGGAGGCTAACGGGGAGAGTCGTTGTAGCACCGGCGATCAGCAGGGAAGTGATCGACAAAGGCGCAAGGGTCACCTGTAGGGTATTATTGACCTGCGGCATAATACTGGCGGTTTTCAATGCATTATCCGCATGCGAAACAAAGGTTTCGATGCCTGCCGGGAGGTTTGATAGTGTGAGGGTTGTGACCGCCTGGCCGGCAAGCAGGAAATTCGGAAAGTTAAGGGTAACGGTCCGGGATTCGGCGGGCGACCGGTTAACCAGTGCCACCGTCATGGAATCGTTAGCGTTGTCGATCGTGGCATAAGCCGATACATCCTGCTCGTCACTGGACACGGCCTGTACGCTGTTGTTTTTATTGTACCGGCTGAAAAGATGAAGGGTTTCCCACATACCAGGGTCCCAGAACCAGGGGGAGAAGTATTCCACGCCGTGGTTCATGAACTCCCCCATCGTCGAAGCATACCAGACGGCCAGCGCGTTCGGGTCGTTATGGAGCTGGGTTCCCGTTTCAGAGACCCCGAAAGTGACCCCGTTGCCCGGTCCCATATATTGGTCGAGCCAGTGCTGGCATCTTCCGAATATATCTTCTATCTGTATCGAGTTATCCCATCCGCCGTTGACCACCCTCACCCCATTGGCCTCAGGGAAATGGTAGGTGCTGTCAAAAAACACGCGGTGATATTGCACGACATCCGAAGCCGAGGAGCTTGAGGGGTAAAAATGGAGATCGATCACATCCAGCAAGCGGATACCGGTGCGCTGTTGTTCTTCGGCGACCCGTTTGATAAAATATTCCAGCCAGGGGTATTGTTTGCCGTCGGATGCCGTGACCGTGGTATTGTTCCAGTTGTACCACAGCCACTCGTTGGCGCTGACCGGGCCGGTCAGTTTGATGCCGGGAAAAAGCGCCCTCGCTTTTTTGGCAACCGTGAAATAAAGCTGCATGAACGTCTCGGCACTGGGTTGCACCGGCATCACATCGTCATGGGTATTGGACCAGATATCCGGCTCATTATCCATGTTCCAGTATCTCATCTTCGTATAGTCGAGCCCCAGTCCGCCGTTGCCGAACCAGTGGGGGAGGATGCCGGTGGTGGAATCCGCTGTCCAGGGTTCCAGGTAGAGGCTGGTATCCCCGTTGACCAGGGCCTTGCTGCCGCCGGCAGGATTGATGACCCCCCCACCTGCCAGGTTCTGTTCCGTGCCCGACCATGGCTGGGAGCCGTTGAAGGCCCAATCGTCGAAATTATGCGTATTGGTCGAAGCCGCCATGCCGATCAGTTGGAATGCCCACATGCTCTGTGCTGCGGGAATATTCTGGTAAAGGGTTTGCGCGGCATAGTCCCAGTCGGAAGCATACACATTGTTATACCACTCCGAATGGCTGGACAGTTTGCGCCGCCAATTGTATTTGGTAAGGTTATTCCCGCCGTTCTCCCGGAAAAAATTCACCCCGGCATCGGTATATTGTTGCCAGGTGCCGGCCGAAACCGGATTTGCCGGATCGTCGGAGAGGGAGTTGTTCTGTCCGAAGATGGTGTTCCGGCCATAGATGTAGGGAGAAACTGCTTTCCTGTTGTGAAGGATATCGACGGTCACCTGGACGTTCTGGGCGCGGAGCGCGATATGTAGGCATAGAAATAATCCTAAGGGGAGTATCTCTCTCTTTAGTCTGGGCATTCTGATAGATATTGGATCCTGCGGATAGCGTCCGGGAGTC
The DNA here is from genome assembly GCF_014642875.1 of Puia dinghuensis. Classification (GTDB taxonomy): domain Bacteria; phylum Bacteroidota; class Bacteroidia; order Chitinophagales; family Chitinophagaceae; genus Puia; species Puia dinghuensis. Next base: position 17,774 of record NZ_BMJC01000006.1, on the reverse strand, counting down.
TAGGTATTGACAAATTAAATGCCAGGCCTTTTGTTCACCGCGCTCACTTCCAATTTGTTTTCCACATTAAAGGAATCCTTTACCGGATCAAGATCAGCGTCCCCCTTTCGGTCTTCTCCGGCTCATCGACAAACTGGTAGCGGCTGACCCAGATATAGGTTCCCGCCGGCTGGGCGATATTGTTCACCCGGCCATCCCATCCCCCGAAACAATCCTCGGTGGCGAAGACCATTTGCCCCCAGCGGTTGAACACCTGCAATTGGTAATGGCTGATATTACCAAAGCTGTGCGCGCGGAAGAGGCTATTGGTGCCGTTGCCGTCCGGGCGGAAGGCGTTGGGGAAGTAAATGTGAAACGAACATTGGTTCACCGATACCTCATCGCTGCTGCTTGTCCCACAGCCATTGGTCACCGTTACCGTGTAGACACCGGGTTTGGTGACCGCCAGCGTGTCGGCGACCGACCCATCCTGCCAGAGATAGCTGCTATAGCCTTTGGCCGGTCGTAGCACCAGGACGGTGTCGGAGCAGAGGTAGTGGTCCCCGCCCAGCGAGACGTGCCTGGTAGCAGTCGTCACCGTCAATGGCGCCGAAGCACTCAGGTTGCTGCAGGTGCCCGTCATCGCGGCGGTGATATCCCCCTGGTGATCGTTGCGGTAGATGATGCGGATTGCCGTGTCATTCAGCAGCTGATAGGACTGGACATCGGTCGTATCGAAGAACCAGAGTGGTCTGCCGCCGCATCCGGTATTTCGCAGGGCCGTGAAGACGACCGGCGAGCCCGGGCAAACGGAATCCTGGTCTACCGCCAGCTGAAGCGAACGACAAAAAGAGGTCGAGGCACAGGCCAGTTGCTGCACCGGATTCCCGTCCACCGGTGGGGGCATGGGCCGGTCCGTTCTGCGGAACGTGTTGCTGACAATCGATCCCCAATCCGATCCCCGGTACGGCCGCATGGCAAACGGCTCCACCCAGCTGGCGAGGGTATCGATGCCGCTACAGACACTGCTCGTGTCGCTGTCATGCAGGCGAACGAATTCCTGGCCTGAAACATTATTCACCGGGTCACCGTAGGATTGAATGACAACATCCTCGTTGCCGGCCACGTTGACGAAATTCGAGGTCCAAGTGTCCGAACGGTTTTGCTGGTGCAGGACGCTTTCTTTCGCGATCTGCCCCTGTTCGACGGCGCCGTAAAAGATATCCAGGTCATTTGCGGAGATATACTTCAGATACGTATAGGAAATTCTGCCCGACGGGTGCTCGGTGATCCGGGTATTGCTATAGTTGCTCCGGATATTGGATCTTATCATCCAACCCCGCAAATAATTGAAGGAAGGATCGAATTCCGCGATCACTCCATGGATCAGGGGGGTGGTGGTCTGCGCAAAATCCGACAAGGGAGGCCCGCAGACACTGATATTTCCGTTGGCCAGCAGGCGGGCCGATCCAACGGAAGAGAACGAATACCAGGTGGTGCCGGCGCCATAGTCCTGGACCCAGGTTTTTGACCGAAGGGTATCGCCGGTAGCCGGGTCGATGGTAAGGCACCACAGGAATTCCGTATTCGTCCCGTCGAAACCGGAGCCCACTATCGCCAGCTGTGCTCCGGTCCAGATCATGCCAAAACAGGACGAGAGTCCCGATGTAAAAGTCTTATCCCACTGGATATTCCCGGCGAGGTCCATTTTCAGCGCAAAACTACCGGAGATGGTTGCGTCGACAGTCCGCTGATTTCCGGCCAGGTAAATATTGCCGGCGGGGTCCTGCTGCAGATCGACCACCTCCAGGCTGCCGCTATATTGTGCCCAGATGGAGCAGCTGTCGGTTTGCACCCAGATCATGTTCCCATTGGCATCGAGCCGCCACATGGCCATCTCGTACCTGCCATTGACCTTTTCCGGTATGCTCAGTAGCCCCACCAGGAGCAGGGAGCCGTCGTTCAGTTCAAAACATTTATAGGCGTAGGCATTGTTTTGGGGATAGATGCCCAGACCGGCGAAGGATTTTGACCAGAGTATCGTACCCTGGGGAGTATATTTTACCAGGTAGGGAAAGGTATAAAAAGGAGCGGTGACACTCCACTGGTAGCCGGGCGCGAGGATATTCCCATCGCGGGTTTTGGTAATATAGTCGACGCCGAGCATCGAGTTGGTCTCTGTCGTCAGGATATGGCCCATGGTGTCGGTACAAATAGCAGGTCTTTCGCGGGTGACGGGTGGCGCCTGCGAAAAAGATGGCAAGCTGTAGAAAGTCAAAACTGCCCAGATCGCCGGGAAACGGAAGTACTTGAGCATCAAAAAAAGCCTGGAGTATGATATTTCAATAAACATGCCGGGGCTTTAACAAGAAGCTATGCTCTATACAGGCCCGAGATCGGTCTCAGATGAGGCTCCATCATGTGATTTCGCGGAATTTTTTCCCCAAACCAGGGGCATTGCCTCTATTTTCTCCTTTTCGGTAATCAGGCTAAAGATCAAGATCAGTCGTTTCCTTTTTTCTTCCAATTCATGTGTGGCGGAGCTGTCGAGGCACTCCACAAATGCTTTTACTTCCTCGATTAGAAGGCTTCGAAGGTTAGAAGCGGACAGTTCTTCCAAGGGTTTTTTCATAGCAATAGTAAGGTCATTTCAAAATCAAATTCTATTCCAAAAAATGCAATGGGAATACTGAAGGTCTCCCATCAGCTACCCATCCTCACTCTGCTCCCACTCTTTCCATTCCTCGACGCCCAATACTCTACAAAGCCAATTTCAGCCAACTCTCCCATTACCCGGTAGTACGTCCTCCGCCCTTTTATCTTCGCCAACCGCATCACTTCGTCCCGCTGGATGTGGAACCACCCCTTCCGACCACCCCCACATTGCAAAAGGGCCAGGTACACGCATACATGCACCGGGCCCACCCGTTCGTCCGACCGCAGCGGTTGCAACAACTGTTCCAGCGTTATAGCCAACTCCTTCATTTGCGCTTCAGAAAGACGTCCCACCAGTTTATCTTCGCTGGTTTCCCCTGCACATTGGTAAGTACCAGTCTTTCGTGCGCCAGGTCCACCTCCATGAAAAAATCTTTTCCCACCAGGTGCATCTTTGCCCTGTCGCCCAGATCGAGCTGGTCGGCAAGAACATTCCGGTCGGCTGCCCCCAGCCGTTTACCGAACAACGCATCATCCAGGGCCGCATGCGTATTGAAGGTGCTCCGGTTACGCGCTAGGGTAAATTCCCCCTTATCTGTCTTTTGCCGCAGCTCGAGCCAGTATCCTTGTTGCAATGGATCGAACCGGTAGTCCCGGAATACCGGGCGCCCATGCATCAGGTTGATGGCTTCCCTCAGCCCCACCGAATACCCTTTTACCCGGGGGAAACTACATTTCACTGTCAAAGCATTCACCTCACCCACCAACGCCACGTCAAAGGAGGAAAACCGGTAGGCATCATTCACCAGCAGCTGCTGGAAATACAGCACCCCTTTCAGCGAAAATCCAAATGCCTTGGTCTCATATTCCACCAGGAATCGTTCCCGCCATCCCCAGGGCATCTCCTGCCGCAGGTCCCAGGTCACATCGTCCGGGAATCCTGCCAGCTCCAGTTCCACCTCGAGCATCCGGAGGTTGGCGTCGTATAATTTTCGTTCCATCTGCATCTCAATCTAATTTTTTTGCTTTCAAAATAGCCACAGCCGATAGCCGTAACCGCATTCTCCGATCCCCATTGTGTTCCCCGTATTCCAGCACCAGGTCCTGCCCCTTCGCCGGTAGTCGCGGCGCTAGCCCATAACAAAGCGTCACCGAAGAATCCGATCGCACTAACAAGGGCTCCCGCCGCAATAGCACCGTCAACGGCAACTCCTGTCTTGCCTTCCGGCGCAACACATGCCGGTCGCGGATGGTGAATCGCAGGGAGTTAGCCCGGAAATCGATCACCGACCCATTGGACACCCGCAGAGAAAACCACAACAAGCCCTCCAGCACATACAGGCCGCGCAATTCAAGCCGGACTCCTTCCACCCTCACATTTCGTATATCCACCGGCCGCGCAGCCAGCACGCTGTCGATCTCCGCCTCCCGATCCTGCGCCTTCACCACTGATAACAGTAGTAGCCCGATACCTATTCCGATCATCCTTTTCATAGTGCTGCATTTTTAGCGTGAAGCAATACGCGATAGCCCGCCGGGATCGTTACTTTCACCGGCCGCACCTTCTTGCCGATCAGCGACCGCGCCAGCACAACTCCTGCCCCGGCCGCCTGTCCTGCCACGCTTGTGGCCAGGGCTCCCGGTCCCAGCGACCCCAACTCCTGACCCGCCGACTCCCGCAAGGACTCTGACACCGGCGCCCCGGGGATATAGATACCCGGCATCCCATCCTCGTCATCCACTTCCAGGTTCACCGGCAGCAGCCCTCCTTGAACCGCTATCGAGCCGATCCCTACCCGCAGCCGTTCGCCGCTTAGACTTACAGTACCGAACAGTGGAGTCCCTGCCGGCACCCGTTGCCGGCCGATCTGCACGTCCCGCACCAGTTCCAGCCGCATCTCCGCCCCGCTCACAAGCACCTGTCCTTCCGGAACCAGCGCCTCGATCACACTCGAATCGAATCCCCCCGCCGTATCCGCTTCATCCGGCAAGGCCCTCACCGTCAACACCGCCTGCGCCCCTTGCATCCGCATACCCGCTTTCACCTGCTCCCGCTGAAACCGCTGCGTCGCCACTCCAGGAATTGTCTCTCCCGTCATCCCCGTATCCCCACGCGGCTGTTGCACTGCCAGTAGCTTTTCCACCACGGCACTCAGTTCCCGTATCTCCCCATTGCTGGCCTCGTCCCGTTGCAAGACATTCATCACCTTCTCCAACCGTTCGATCTCCGGTGCCCGATCCGCTTGCGTCCGCAAGCCGCCCCTGGCCAAACCTTCGCGCAGCCCCCCCGAACGCAAACTTTCCCGCAAGTCCGTCCCGTCGACCGCCTTACCCGCCACCACCCGCTTCAATTCTTCCAGCTTCTCTTTCACTTGTACCACCTTCGTGTCGCTTTCCGACCTGCTTCCCCCAGCAAGCACTACTCCTGGCTTCCCATTCGAACTCTCCAACCCCAACTGCCGCGCATAATTTTGTTGAATAGCCAGTCGCTGTCGCTCTGCCACCGAATCCCGGTGCGCCAGATCATAATATCCCATCTTATCCAACCGCGTCACCGGCGCCACATGCGCCCCCGGCAGCCGCATCAGGAATCCCAATGCGGTCACGGTCTCCGTCTTTCCCCTGCCGCCCCCAACGACCCAGAACAACAGCGTCAGCAGCGGTAACACCACCGCCGGCATCCACAGCAACACTTTTCGCACCTGCGAATCTCTCTTCGTCAAAACCTTCTTTTCCATAAATTTTTTTTTGAATGAATAACCAACCGCTTCCTCACCGGCTGATCGTTTTTATTTCTATATTGGTCTCCACCTCGAAGCGTTCGATCATAAATCCATGCGGATTGTTATCCGACCGCTCCACTCCCGTCCTTCGCAGAAAACCCCTCGTCACGATACTCCTGGTCGTCAGCCTCGTCGGGCGAATCAGCGTCTGCAACCCTGTGCACCGGAAAGCATACGGTTCATGGTCCGTATCCAGCCAGATACTGTCCAGGACTACCGACTGGGTGATATTCCCGCTGATCAACCCGTTGATGAACCCGCTCTCCAGCAGGTTATCGTACAACACCTTCGCCGACCCGTCCGCGAGATAAAAGCTCCGGTCGAGATTCACCTTTATCGCTTTTTCATCCGGACTCAGGTCGAAGAAATAGTGGTGGAAATTGCGCAGATGGTCCCGAGCCTCCACCGGCAGGTTCTCCTGCGGGTCCACCGCCATTGCCCGCATGGCCTTTCCGTTAGATAAGACGTAGATCCTTCCATTGGCTTTATCTACTGCCCGCATTGCCTCAAAGACTACCCATCCGCTGATCGCCAGCGATCCAAGCGTCACTACCATTGCAAACAGCCGCACCTTCCGGAGTCCCTCCTCAATGGACTTAAATCTCTTGAACATATCATCTCCTTTTTATCCTCCCGCAATCTTATTTCTGTGACTTCCTCCCCGGCCGCCCGCACTCCCGCCGCCGGAACCTCCCTTGCCACTCCACCCGGAACCCGAACGGCTCCTGCCGCCGCCGGCAATCACCCCGCCGACGCCCATAACCCCACCGGCCACGGCTTTACCAGCGGCCATCGCACCACCCACGACCATCCTGGCGCCTGCATTGATCTTGCCCAGCAAGGCATCGCTTCCCGCGGCCTGCACGATATAGCCTGCCACCGACGGCACAGTGAAATACCCGCAAATCCCAATGATCAAAAAGATCATATACCCGGCGTCCGTGCTGCTGAAAGTGGTTGCCCCGCTCGCCTGAAGCTGTTGGATATCCAGTTGGATCATCTGCGCCTGGATGTTCGCCAGGATGGCCCCGAAGATATTGGCCACCGGCAGCCAGAGGAATATCTGTATATAGCGCGCCAGCCAGGCTTTCAGCGAATGGCGGAAGCTGTCGAAAACACTCAACCCCAGCACCAGCGGTCCCAAAATGGCCAGCACCAGCAGGTGAAAGGTCCTCACCGTATTGATGCATAGCGCCGCCGCCTCGTACAACAGCTGCAAAATCTCCGACAACCATACCTTTATCGAGTTCTTGAGATTGTAATAGGCCTTCGACAGCTGAAAGAAAAAGGCCGATGTCAGCTGTGATAGAGGGTCGGCTGTTACACTCCCTGTATACGTATCCCACAGCGCCTCATTTCCACTCCCATCCGCGCCTACATACAACTGATAGGGTAATGTGTTCTTCAGCGCATCTTCTTTCTGTTGCAAAAGCGTCGCAATCGCCGCATTGGCATTGGTCACCATATCTGCGGTTCCCTTCACCGTCGGACTCAACACCCCGTTGAGCAGGTCGACAAAAGCCGGATAAAAAAAGATCACCAACGAGATGGCGAAAGGACGCAGCAGCGGAAACACCTCCACCGCCTCGGCCGCGGCAATATGCTTTCCTACCCTGATCCCGATATACGTCAGCGCGGCCAACCCCGCCAGCGCCTGACCCACACCGATCAGATCGCTGCACATCGGCAGCATGTTGGTGTACACCTGATCCAATACGGTCTGTAAACCCCCAAGTAGCAAAAAATTCGTCTCCATATCCTTCATTTTAATCCAAACAATTGTTTCAATATGCTCACATCTCCCATCTCCCCGGCGCGTTGCAGTGACAGCAGTGCCGTTTGATTGCTCACCCGGTCGACAAAGGAGAATTTAGCCCGCACCCGATAATAGATCGCATCTATCTCCTGCATCCGCTCGGCATCGCTCGCCCGCAATACGTCTGCCGTCACCAGCAGGACGAGATCGTTCAGGTCATCCAGGCATCCTGCGATCACCCCGTCATACACCTGGCCCAACAGCGCCAGTTCATCCGGTCGCAGGTTGCCGTCCTGCCGGAACCGGCTCCAAGCCGCCTGGTAACGTTGCACGATCTTCACTTGCAGGTCTGCGATCTCGGCTATCCGTTCATAGCTCAGCACCGTCGGACTCACCGCCAGCAGCCCATCCAGAAAAGCCTTATGCAGGTTGAAGCTGCCCCGGGCGACATCCCGGATCGTCGAATACCCCGACTGCAACACCTGGTAGCCCTCCTTCAGGTCCTGGAGGATCTGTTTCAGTTCCCCCAGCTTTTCCACATCCAGCAACAGCTGTTGCGCATAGAACCCCTGCGCCCGAATGCCACTCATTAACACCAGGGCGAAGATCATCGTCAGGCAAATCTTCCTTTTCATACATTGGCTTCTTCTAATAATCCCAACAAAAAGATCGATTTTCTATACAAGCTCCGCAGCTCCCTGCTGATGGTGTCCAATCGTCGCAATCGCTCGGCATCGTTCAGCTGCAATCGATCATCGGTGCACAGGTCTGCCGCCTGCTTTTGATAATCTTCGACAGCCTCCTTGATGTCCCCGGCGACCTCCCGGCCCATCACCGGGAAGTTCGCTGGTGTTGCCGGCAGTGATCCACTCGCGGCCGCAATATCGTCAGCCGCCATCATCAGCAGCTTGCTGTAGGAGGCTATCGTTCCCACCACCCCATCTTCGGTCACTGCCGGGCTCACCCTGTCCAGCGATGCAAAATGCTCCGTATGCATCGCCAGGTCGGTGGTATCGATCGTATCGATCTCCCCCAATCCCGTCTGCGCCACCGCATATCCTTTCTCCAGCACCGACCCATATCCCCGCAATGCGGCGATCTGTTCGGCCAGGTACTTCAATTGTGTATGGTTCTGCCGGAACCATTCGGAAAAGGTCTGCGCCATCAGCTGGCGGCCGATCAACAGCCCGCACAGCACCAACAATACTTCTTTCATTGTGTGTACAGTTTTAATATGAATGAATAATCGCTCTCGTCTTTTGCCCGTTGCAGACTCAGCAGCTGGTTCTGCTGCGTATACCGTTGCAGGTCCCGGTAATCGTGGTCCATCCCGTCGGCGGCCGCGTCGATCATCGCCATTCGCTGCTGGTCCGTCGCCTGCAGCGAAAAGGCTGCCACCGCCTTTGTGAGTTGTTCCAGGTTCTTTTCGCTGTCCGCCAGGATGCCGTCGAACACGGCTTCGATCTCGTTCAGCTCCGCCGCACTGAAATGCGCGTCCTGCCGGAATTGGCCCAGCCCGCGACGGTAGGCCGCCACGATCGCCTCCTGCCGCCGGATGGCTTCGCTCACCCGGTGATAGCCCGAAATCACCGTCTTCACCTGCCACAACTCCTGGAAGTATCCGGCGTACAGGTCTTTCTGTTGCTCCACCCAATTGCGGATATCATCCAGCTCCAGCGCGCTCATCGCATTCTCCACGGCCTTTTGCGCCTCCTGCAACACGATCGTCCTGGTCTGTATCCGCTGGATTTGCAGGTCCACCGCGCGTATCACTGTCGTCACGCCGGCGCTGATGATCCCGCCGATATCCTGCGCGGATGCACCCAGCCCTGTCGCCAAAACAATCATCATCGCCAAAGCCATCCTTTTCATAGTCCCTCCTTTTTTGCCTGTAGATCGGCCACCAACCGGCTGATCGCCGTTTTGACATCTCCATACCGGTCGATATACTGCCGCACCAGCACCTTGTCCCGCTGCTCCGAGGTATAGGTGTAGTATTCCTGCTCGGACACTTCCAACCGGTAGACCTTCGAATGCATAGCCCCGAGCCCGATCCACAAATCTTTGTAAAGCCGGCCCGGCTCATGTCCCTTGTTGATGCTGAGTATCTCCGCCTTTTGCTTCTCCGTGATGCCTAGCAGCGTCTGTATCTCATCAAACTTGTTCTGGAATTTGCTCTGGTCGAGCAACACTTTGATGTCGGAATTATTCACAATGGCTTGCCGGATGATCTCCGAAGACACGATATCCTCCACTTCCTGGGTCACGACAACAGCCTTGGCAAAGAACTTCCGGGCCGTTTTGAACAAAAATTTGATGTACTCCGCCATCCCCTCCTGGGCTATCGCTTTCCACGCCTCTTCCACAACGATCATCTTCCGGACACCCTTCAGCTTCCGCATCTTGCCTACGAACAGTTCCATGATGATCAAGGTCACGACGGGAAAAAGGATGGGATGCGACTTGATGTTGTCGAGTTCGAACACGATGAACCGTTCCTGCAACAGGTCCAGGTTGGCCCGGGCGTTCAGCAGGTAGTCGAATTCTCCACCCTTATAGAAAGGGCGCAATACATAAAGGAAATTGGCGAGATCGAAATCCTTGTCTTTTACTCCATCAGCCGCTAGTACCACGGTAAATTCGTCCTTCAGGTATTCGTAGAAACTGTCGAAACAGGGAAAGATCGTTCTTTCCCGCGCGATCTTCTCGAAATACCCTTGCAGCGCGTTCGAGAGGGCCACGTATTCCGCCCGGTTATGTCCTTCCGACGATTTCTTCCAAAGCGCCAGTAGCAGCGTCTTGATGCTTTCCCGCTTTTCGGTGTCCAGTACATCTCCGGCGCCGATATAGAAGGGGTTGAAGCAGATCGGGTCATCCTCCCGGTAGGTGAAATAATACCCGCCGTGCAACGCACACTGTATTTCATAACTATGGCCTACGTCGACCAGCACGATATGCGTGCCCCGGTCGTAATACTCCCGCACGAGATGGTTCATGAAAAAACTCTTGCCTCCGCCCGATCCCGAAAGCACAAACATGTTCCCGTTCGCGATCAACCCTTCCCGCCGGGGCTCGTCGTCGATGTCGACATGCACGGGCCGTCCTGTCAACCTATCCCCCAACCGCAGGCCGAAGGGACTGTGGCTGCTCCGGTAATTGGCTTCCTGGTTGAGGAAACAGGTCGCGACCTCGCCGAATGTCCGAAAGGTCTCGTTCATCGGAAAGTCGCCCTCGTTCCCGGGCAGCCCCGCCCACCATATCTGTGGCGCCCCCACCGTTTCCAGCCGCGGAGTCGCTTCGAGTTGCGCGATCGCGCTCCCGATCCTGTTACGGATATCGCCTTTCTCCGCCGGGTTCTCCGTCCAGGCCAGGATGTTGAAATGCGCCCGCACGGGCAGCCGCTGTTCCTCCACGGCTTCGTTCAAAAAAGCGTTGGTAGCCTCTTCGCTCACCGCATTCTCGCGGGAATAGGCCGCCAGCGATTGCAGCCGGAGCCGTTTGGCCTCCAGCTTCTTCAGCACGGCTGCCTGGTCGTCAAGGAAGATGTATTGGTTGTAAATATGGTCGCAGGGTAGGAGAGGGCCCAGGGCGCTGGCAAATCCGATGGAATACCGCGTCCGGTCGGTGCAGTAGGGGGCATAGTCGATCCGCGGCCCACAAAGCCCCGGCAGGTCGTCTGCATCTGCCAGCGTAAAGAGCAGGCAATGTCGGTCCCCGATCTGCAGCTCCGGTTTCCATTCGATATCCCTCAACACCGGCTGGTTTTCCCGGCTCAGGGTGCAATAGCTTTCGATCAGCCCCGCCCGTTGGGGTCCGCTCCACAAATCAGCCGTATCCATCCATTCGGCGTTTATCAATCCCCCGTCCTCCAGGATACGTATGAACTGGGCCACCTGGTCTTTGAATGCCTGCACCGTTCTTGGGTCGATCGCATCGGCCGGCAGCAGGCTGCCGCGCAGCAGGCTCGAGAACGCAGAGGTCGATTCCTGCCGTCCTTTCGGCCTCCGGGTGAGGAAAAGATAGGATTCCTGCCGCAGCCAGGGGCTTTCGTTAAAAAAACGTTCGCTACTGTGTGCCAGAAAGCTCTTCTCATCGTCTTTGAAATCCGCCGTATATCGATCGGTCAGGAACCAGTCCTGCTGGTGCAGGATGGTATGCGGCGGCAGCACCCGCATGGCCTTGACATAGGACTGGTGCAGGCTCTCGTACTGTTCAGCCGAGAGAGTAAAGATCTCCGGCTTCGTCAAGCGGAAGCCAATGGTATAATCCCCTTTCTTACTCAAGATACAACCCTCATCCACCCCATAGATGGGTAGCAGGTCAGCAAGGTTTCGTTCCATAAAGGTTCAATTCTTTTGTCGCATATTCCCTTCCCGAAGGAAGGGCTTTCTTGTTCCGGCCCTTATCCGGTTGGGCAGCCTTCGCGCCGCTGCTTTCTTCATCAGCCCGTGCTGGCCGTAGGTCCGGCTCATCCGGTACACCTCGCGGAAGAGCACCGTTCCCGCAACAGTGATGATCCCCAGGCATACGAAGGGGTTGAGGCCGAAGATGTACAACACCGCAAATAAAGCCAGCATCGACACGATCCCGCCGCCCAGCCACCAGATATACTGCGCCTGCAAGCCGCGAAACTCGACAGCACGGTTCACGCCTTTGTTGATGGTATACACCTCTGTCTTCATAGTCCGAAAAAACTACGTATCAAGGTGGCCACCACTACCAGGAAGACGCAGCTTCCGAACCAGCTCGCCGCGACTTTCCCCGTGTCATGATCGCCGTGCGACCATTTCCCATAGACTCTTATCGCCCCGATCAGCCCCACGATAGCGCCCACGGCATACATCAGGTTTACGGCGGTGTCGAAATAACTTCGCACCATCGTGTTGGCCTGGTTGATCCCCGTATTCCCATCCTGGGCCGCGACCCTCACCGCCACCAGCATCAATGCCCACAAATACATTTCTTCCAAAACTCTCTTTCTCAATGGTAACCATCCTCTCCATCTCCCCATTTTCCACTTCATGACAACCTGTTTTTAGAATGATAAAAAAGGGCCCCACCGGCCATGGCTATCCGTCCCACAGCCCATCGACCACTTTAGTGTCAAGCCGGGTGAGGCCCAGCTTCTCCAAAACCCGAACCATGTTGTCCGATATCCGGATTTGCAGCCATTGCCGGCGCTGGCGGGGGCTGCGGCGACAGCGGTTCTACCGCTTCCTCCTTTGCAGCCGTGACGTCTTTCGTCCCCACCATCACCTCCTTCGTCCGTTCGCCGGCTGATGCTGTCCCGTTTTTATCAACCGGCGGTACAACTATTTTCGGCAAATCATATAGTCCCGCCAGCCGCCCATCGGCCTCCCGCGATCCCGGCTTCGGCAACCCCCATCCCAGGCTGGCGGCATATTTCACCGCCCACCAGCCATAATATAGAAGCAGCGTCCCGCCGCTCAGCAACCCATATTCTTTCCAGGAGATCGTCTCTAACATCTTTGTTCGGATTTATAGGAACAAAGATGCACCCGCGAAAAGGCGAGACTTCAGAAGTTATGCATAACTTAGGTCAAATAATTTCTCGCATGGAAGGAGAAAGGACCCAGATGCCCGAAGCCGTATTGAATAATATAATAAAGTCCAGGTTTTTGGAATTTAATGGAGGCCCCGTCCATATCACCAATAAGACAATAACGATTCCGATCGAACTGACGACCGCGTATTCCAACTACAATGCTGTCCCGCTCATTTTTAATAACTGCCTGTTTCAACAAAAACTGATAACCGGAAACCCGGATGTTTCGGGAAAAATTGCATTCGCAAACTGCATTTTCCAAGACGAAGCATTCTTTGGAGCAACAAGCAATTTAGAGTTCCGAGATACCAATGAGTTTCGGTCGCGCGTATCTCTTCAGACAGATACAGGTTTACAGATTGACAACCTTGTCCTGGAGGGCTCGCTGGAAATAATGACTCACAGCGTGAATATAATAAAAATTGCTAAGGTAAACTCAGGCAGAACGCATTTGGGTGCTGTATTTATCCGGGGCGCATGTGATACCATTTCTATCCATGCTGTAAAGGTTGAGTCGATTGGCATTGATGCTTCTGTTAAACACCTTATCGTAATGGGTTCTGTGGCTGATAGATTTGGACTGCATAGATCAAGCATCCATAATGAAATGTTTATTTCACAATGTGAGTTTACTATTTTTGATCCGGACGTCAACTTGTCGAATCAAATTCCCATTGCATTTATCGATCGGTCCAACATAAAGATTTTTCGGGTTCGCTTGAATGATTTCCGAAGGGCTGTGTTTACGAATTGCAGTGTAGATTCGTTCTCCATTTTTGGTGAAAACGAAAAAGACGATTCTGTTGTCGTTTCCGACTTCAGCCTCGGTCAACTGGTTTTCGAACCATTCACAAAAAATCGCGGCTTATTGGATTTTCAGGAAGTCGGGATCCCAAAAGGCGGGGCTTTGAGAATAATCAGAACCGATCTGGGTACAACCAATTTTATCCTCTGTAAATTCCAGGACGCTATACTGGATTTCAGTAGCAGCAAACTGACGGAAATATTTGTGGCCGACACAGATTTCCCTGAGATCGTCCATTCAGGTGGTGGAATTGACCACGTTCAAGCTCAACTGGCATTCGGTCAGTTCAGTACTGCCTTTCAAAGGCAGGGCGATACCGTCCGGGCGTTGGAATATCAGTCAAGAGAAATAAGCGCTCATTTTGAGCAGCTGTCTTTTTTCCCCAGTGGATTCAGGAGCTTTAGCTTTACAAAGGTCAGCTTATGGCTGAACAAATGGTCCAACGATTTTGGCCGCAATTGGGGAAGAGGTATCGCGTTCACCTTTGCATCAGGCGTTATTTTCTATCTCTTGCTGCTTTGGTCTGCGAATGGGTTACAACTTTTTTTCAAACGGGGGTGTACAGGAAATCTCGTTGCCTCTTTCCTGAAATTTATGAACCCCCTCCGGTTCTTCGAAACGGAAAGCCTCTTCAAGATCAATGCCGATAAGCCTTACCTGACACCTTCCCCCTGTTCCTATATCGTTGATTTTATCTCGCGAATAATAATTGCCTACGGATTTTATCAAACCATCCAGGCATTTCGTCGCTTTGGCAGAAAACCATAACGAGCTACTACTATTTACGAGAATTTTATTGCAATTCAATGAGCGCGCAACCGTTGGCGTATATCCTCGCTCATACCGATAGCCACTCCATCCGTCCCAACATAGAACCGTTGCCCGGCTACTTCAGGCAGTCCTTCCTTTGGAAGCGGGCCCACTGCTTCTACCGATGGTAGGTTTTGCTGACCATACGCCTGGTAAATGGACGTGAGTAGGCCAATGGTAATACCCAAATCAGGATAGGAATACAACGTATAGCCATTGCTTTCAAATGGTTCATGGGTAGATAGCACCATATATACAAGTCTGTAATAGAGTGATAAATACTCGTCAGGAGTGGTATTGAGATCCATAGCATCTTCCACGCTGCCTTCAGGGTCTGCCCAGTCGAAATGAAGTTCGTTACCCTTGAAATGGGTGACCGCAGATATGCGCAGATGGGGAGTCCGCCCTCCGATTGCTTGGATGGTACGGGTTTGGGCCTTCCCCTTGTCTAATAGATTCCGAGGTAGGGTATTGGCTCGCCCTTTACTTTCAAGAATAATCCAATCTCCAAACTTGGAACGCCCAAGAAGGTCAGGTTTCTGCCGGACACCGCTGGCACTTGTCGTGCCCAGTTGATTCCGATACACATCAAAGTGCAACAACCAGGGGACGTCTAGCAACTTCTCAGCAAATACCTTGCTTACGGTCAGTCCTATAAAATACGAGATAGCACCTTTCTCAGAAGGGTCCAGGTGATGGAAGGCGGCAGACTTGATGAGCTTGTTTTTTCCGCCTATGGTCAGATTGGCGAGAATGATGGATAGCCGGTAAATCAATTCGTATTCGGAATACCTGCCATGCGACAAAACATCCATAAGATTTGCTCTCCCTACGGTAACAGCCCCCCAAAGTAACTCTTCGGGCTTAAGAATAAGATCGCCTTTGGCCTTAACTGGTGATCCGGATGGAAAATCATGGCTACGATAGGGAATAATGAATATGTCGCCCGAATTTACATTCTGCATACCCTAAAGTAAAGAATTTATCAAAGCCACCCATGCCCCCTCTCCACTTTCCGTTTATAGCACACCGTATCCTCTTTATTTATCCCAAAAAGCTTACACGCCCGTTCGATACAATGATCCATCAGGTAGATCGGTCGATCCTTCAACACCATCAAAACCTTATCCCATCCATAGAAACGGATCAACTCTTCGATTTCATGATCATTTCCACGATCCAGGACTCTTTCGATCACCGTTTCGTAACCTGTTTGCCATTTCATTTTTTCATATATAAATTCCCAAAATAGCCTTGGAGGCAGATTCGGATTCTCAGACTTTGCTTCGTTTTTGGGTGAAAGAGTATTTTTCATTGAATCGCTTTTTCGATCTATTAAGATTAGACTTATTTGAATAATTACAAGGGCATTTTGGAGCACCAGCAGGAATTAAAGTCACACTAGTTATCCTTTCAAAGTTATGCTCGGATAGGTTTTTGATGAGTATTTCTTCCGAAAGAGAATGACGAAATACCCCGTCGAGACCGCTGCCGCCAAATGCTTGAGCGTGTGCCCGCTCATACCTATGGCCTGATAAATAGGATAATCTAATTGCTCGAACACTTTCGCGATCACGTACCAGAAGATGATCCAAATAAGACTTGGGAGTATCACCTTTATCGACGGTGTATAGTACAACCATAAGAGCAGGAGAATGGCAAGCATCGGATAAAATTGCACCCAAAAGTAAAGCCGAAGGTCGCCCCTGCCCATCATTTCCGTATAATGCCACCAGAGGACGCTCCCTGCCCCTACGGCGAGCAGGGGCGCCAGGAGCCGGGCACCAAGTGGCCGGCTGACCAACTCCGCTACCGTGGCTGAGAGGAAGGACATAAAGACAATGGTCATAGGGATGCGATCCCAAACGAGGGTGTCATTATTGGGATGCCAGTGATAATACGCCGATCCAAGGCCGGTCAGCACAACGCCTGCAAACAACAGCAGATTAATGCAGCGGATTGCCGCCGGTACAGAAGCCCTTGCCACCCGGATCAATCCATAGATGCCTATCACAAGAAAAGGGATATTGCTCACGACGTTACCAAAGTTCGGGATGCCCAACAGGGTCCGGCTATCGGCAAAACGATGGAATGAAAGCGGTTGCGCGATGGGAGGGATCAGAAAGATGATAATCAGCGTCATCATCGTGATCGCTGCTATTAGTCCAAGCCTTTGAGAAGGGGTCATAAGATGGAGTAACTGTAGGGGTAAAGATAAAACTTTTAGGCGAAGCTATAAATAGACCACAAGAGCGGTGCCCTATCCCTACCTATACCGAAAATATTGCTGCCCGTGTCTCCATAGGCTGGCGAGTGATTCGAGCAAAGTTACGCTCATCATCTGGCAGAATGCGTCGAAATGGTCGGGGCTTCGCAACCTGGTTTTGTAGTAGAATGCCCTTCCACCTTGGGAGGCTTTCCAACCGATGTGTTGTAGCGCACAGGTCGTCCACTCTGCATTTAGGTGGCGGTCTGCCGGTTCGATCAACCGCAGCGTACAGCTGATGCCGTGGCTGGTCTTCAGCTTTCGAATCTCCAGGAGACGGATAGTGACATCACTCCAATAATCCTTTATCTGCGTCCACAACTCCAGGACGGTACAGGTGTCATCCGTCAATAAGCTTGAAAGATAGAACTGAAAGTCGCGTGGCGTCGGCCGAACCAACAGCAGCCTCTCCAATCGTTCGATCTCGGCCATCACTCCATAGATTAGCGGCTGAATCCGGCCTGCCGTTTCATAATCCGGCGACTCGATCCCTGTTAGCGCTTCGTTCAGCTCCGCCTGCAAGCCCTTCAGTTCGGCTTGTTTTTCCCGTATAATGAATTCTAGTTTATCCAATGGGGTTGGGGTGTGGACTCAAAGATAAGAAATCCAGGTCCGTGGCATCAACGACTTCCTTTTTTCAGACATAGGCAACGGTTATTTTACCCAAGTTATGACATAACTTTATCTTCTCATCATATAACGTGTATTAGTCACGACTAGGCCCAACAAATAGGAGCTGAAAGTAAAAAGTTAATCTTACGAATCTAAGTTCAAAATCATTCTGCCCTCAGACTTTCCACCGGATTGGTGGTCGCTGCTTGAAAAGCCTGGTAGCTCACAGTCAGCAGTGCAACACCAATCGCGCAAGCACCTGCTATCGCATAAATCGACCACGATATTGGGATGCGATAGGCAAAATCCTGCAGCCATCGATGCATAAAATACCACGCGATCGGCGAGGCGATCAGAATGGCCATCACGACCAGCCGCACAAAGTCCTTTGACAACATCGTTACAATATCCGCCACCGTTGCCCCCATCACTTTGCGGATGCCGATCTCTTTTCTCCGTTGCTCGGCAACAAAGGCCGACAGCCCGAACAACCCCATACAGGAGATAAAGATCGCGACCCCCATGGCAATGTTCATGATCTC
>NZ_BMJC01000005.1:779880-858596 GCF_014642875.1 Puia dinghuensis | reverse complement strand
AGCCCCTCATGGCCGATGGTACTGCACCACAATGCGGGAGAGTAGGTAGCTGCCATATTCATTGAAAGCCTCATCGAAAGATGGGGCTTTTTTATTTGACCTGGCTGGGTAAGAGGCTACCTCTTGGCTTGGCATGCTCAATAAAGGAATGAAAAATTGAATTCAAACTACAGTGAAATCTTAAACCGCTACTTTCCCAGAAGAAACTGCTTGGGAGAGCGATCGTAGATGATCTTGAAATGTTTGTGCCTGGGGATCTACATTCCCCAAAAACACCTTGTAAAGCTCGCCGATAACGGCAATACTTGCAGTTACTGCAAGGACGTGCGAAGAAGAATGCGAGAAGAAAACATTTATTTCTGAAACAACCTGCTGGGAAAGATAGTTATTGAAATCCTCTCTTGCAACGCCATAAGCAGCCAACGCCTCCTCCAAGGTAAAATCCCCATCGGCAACGGCTTGCCTTACGACAAAACATTTCCTCTCCAATTGGGATACGTTGCTGTCTGCCATTAATTCTTCGCCAATATGGGCTTCCTCTTTTAATATGGATTTATCCAATTGCATTGCTAACGAAGTTACTAAATTCCACCGGATTTGTCAAGTCCACTGCACCATGCCAGGCGCTTTTCCGTAAAATAGGTTCCATAAAGGACAATTCAGCCCATTTATACATCGGAAATGCCTGTCCTCCAATGTTTTTAGCGTAATAATTGTCAAATACCCTTTTTGCCAATATGTATTGTGCTTGTGGCAATTCCACTTGCGCCCGGGCTAAGATTTTCTCCACTTCCATGGGATCCACAGCCATGAAATACTGAGTGGCCCAAACGTACCCGCCATCCTCTAAGGCCGCGAATACAAGGATCTTTTTTACACCCATATTTACGTATTGTTGAAAAAGCGCCGTTAAAATTTTTTTTGAGATGCCCTTTCTCCGGGCCATCCGGGGCAATCTAAAGAATTCATGACTGACCACAGGGCCGGCGCTATCCAGCGTAAATGTCCGGACCAAAACAAGGCCGGTGTCCTCATTACCGTAATCCTCTGAAAAGAACTGGATCTCGACTTTCAGCGGATTGTCTTCAAGAATAATTCTTTTGTACTTCGTGGCACTTGTGGCTGGAGACAAAATGGTATCAATGGACTTCACCGCCGCAAAAAGATCCAGGTTTGGGAAATGAGTATTAAGGAAGTCATCGACCGGCATCGAACTACCTGAAAAAACAAATCCCAAGGCTTCGATGCCCTTAATCTCAACAGAAGTTACGGTATGCGCCTGAGCCGAAAATATCATAGGTAAGAGTGCAAAATACTAAATTTTCAACTACAGCCTCAACAGCCATTAAAGTGGTTAAAAGGTAGGGGGAAATGTTTATATTATTAGTTATATTTATTATAGAGAATAAACCTGATCCCGGTGTCGCAACATTTCTTTGATTTTCTGGACGAAGTACAAAAGCCTGGCAATTTTAACGCATTATTTCCCGATGAAAGGACCATGCGCCTCCTTTTGTGGCTTTATGCAAAAGTATCGACAGGGGCTTTTCCCAGAGGAAAATTCAAAGAGTCGGATATCTATAACGCTTACCAGGAGACCAACAAATCCGGAATCAATAGCCGGCTTCCCCAGGAATACATTAACTCTACCATCGGTAATCTCCACGAGTATTTTCTATTGTATAACGAGCAGGAACAGGTATATACCTTCAGGGATTACGGCAGGAATGTTTGCAGAAATGCGGAAGTAGCCCTGATCGGAAGCTTCAACCCTACGAATATCGAGATCATCTGCGGAGAATTATTGAGGGACCTGAAGCAGGTGGATAGTAAGTCGCTGCTGCTGCAATGGCTGGAACTCAAATTTGATGTGTTTGAGCCCAAAATGAGCAACCAGGTAGACGCCCTGGACCGGAAGATCAATGTGGCCGTGGCCGAGATCCGGGAATCTGCCCAGTTGCAGCAGGGAGATGTCTTGGTGACCTTAAAAAAGGTGGATACCTATCTGGAAAAGATAAGAGGGTATAATAAGGAGCTCAGGTCCGCATTTTCCGCCTTGAAGGATATTGACGCTGAACTAGGAAAGCATATCGTGGAAGCCGACGAAACCAGCATACTGGACAAGCTATACCGGGTACAAGAGTTTTTCCCGGAGGTCCGGTACCGGCTCGACCTGATCGATCGCCGCCTGGACAAGTTGCAGCCGAGATTAAGACAGTTTTTTGGCGCGTTGAATAAACCGCTGTTCAATACACGGGTGGAAAGTTTTCTTCGATTTCTATTATCCTCTTCCACTATTCAGACAGAAGGGGTCAAAAAGATCCTGCAATTTCCTGCCGGCATCCCACCTCTTCGTATCTACCAGCCGACGTCTAAATTTACCATCGTCGAGAAAAAGGAAGATCTGTTTCCGGCCATATCACGAAAAAGACAGATCTATGAAGAAAGTCCGGAGAAGAGAAAATTAGCCTATGCGGCATTGAATAAAAAAGTCCTCCAGCAGGACACTATTGAAACATGGATTCAGCGCATCCTGAAAGACAGTAAAAATGAAGGGGGCATCGACTATGCTGGCTATTTTATGGAGATGGTCGACTTGCAAGACGGAAACATCGACCTGGCTGCCCGGGTGACTCATCGGCTTTTGAAAATTGCCTCCATTGGACAGGACATCCGGATCGTTATTGACAAAGACAAACCAATCACACACAAAAATATCACCATATGGACAACGAAAATCATACACCTATAGGGTATGCCGATTTTTTGCAATCACCGGAAGCCGTGAGCCTTTTTGGCGAACTGGATTTTAAGTTAAAGGACGGTTTTCATTTTTCAAAAGTGGAGGGCCAATATGATTTTTTCCGGTTTATCGAAAAACATGAAGAAAGCCTGCTGCTATATTATCAACGCTATTTTGAGGTTCCCCTGCAACAGGGCGGAGAGGGAGATGAGAAATATTATCATTTGGAATTTACCGGCCTGACCCGGGGAGCGATAGACGTCGACCACCGGTATTTCTTAAAGAATGAATATATTATCATAGGGTTGCTGTTGTATAAGGTGATTTTTATTGACAAAAACATTGAACTGTCCTCCATCCGGAAATTTCAGGAGGCAATCAAAAGAGATTATGAAGAATTAAGACCCGATCTCTATCGGTTGTTGGCTAAAGCTAAAAAAGAAACCCCGTCACAATTCAGCGATGAAAGGCTGGATGAATTGATTCTCTACGCTTTTAAAGAATTCGAGAAGATAGGTTGGGTAAAGCTCGATTCGGACGATTTCCAGCTGTTCCCCGCCTTTCAGCGGCTTAACAAGGTTTTTGGAGAGTATATCAACACTATCGATGACATAATAAAAAATTGGTCTAAAGAATGAAACAATATCCACGCATCTCCCGGCTTTCCACCGTGGGGTTAAGACAACACCAGGGATTCGATTATGAATTTCATCCCTTCCGGACGGATTTTATCGGCGAGAGTGGCTGTGGTAAAAGCATGATCGCAGACCTACTGCAACTAATCTTTGTCGGTTCCGAACAGTTTGTCTCTGCGACAGAGGCGCTGGGCGGCAAACGGCTGCCCGATGGTATGGTGCTGAAAAGCAGGGACAAACGGGGGACGGAGATTGGCTATGCCTTCTTGACGATAGAAGTGGCTGCTGAACAGTATATCGTTCTAGGCACCTATATCGAATCCGCTGCTAAAACGACTACGGCCTTTGTCATCCAGGGCGGCTATGATGAGGAGGAAATGACCCCTTTGCCCCAAAAGCTTTCTTTTCAAGACCTGTTAAAGGAGGATCGTATACTTCCTCTCGATGAGCTAAAGCCCTATCTCCATAATAAGGGCCTGTATTTTCAATCCTGGTTTCAAAAGAAGGGGTATTATAAATTCCTTTACCGGCATAGATTGCTTTCCCTTGACCTTTCCGTCGGCAATAAGATCGTAAGGGACTACGCGCAGATCATACAATCCTTTTCCCGAGGGAAATCCCTTGATACCCAGAAAGGGGAAGCCCTAAAGCAATTCCTGTTTGGCGACGAGAAGGCAAAAGACCTGTTGGCCATGTATCATGTTGCCGTAAAGGAGATGCAGACCGCTTTTCATGAGTATGGGGAAAATGTCAGGGAAATTGAGATAATTAGCCGCAAGCAAAAGGCTCTTGTGAAGCTTCTGCAACTGGACGAGGAGATGAAAAGTAAGCTGACGGACTGGCTGTATACAAAGTGTATGTACGCTTATCAGCAGGAACTTATTATCCGTAACAATCTCAAAGAGGCCGTAAAGGAGACCTTGTCGGCCTATCATGCCTTGCTCACTCTGAAAAAGCTAATCGACACGGAATACGACAAACAAACCGATAAACAGTTCTATTTTGCAGAGAATGAAACAAAATATAGAAATGCGCATGAACACATCCTCCCCTTTTATTCCCGGGTTAAAAAAGTATCCCGATGGCTGGCGGAAATGCAGCTTGTACCAAATGAGTTAACAGAGAGATATATCCGACAAAGACTTCTTTCAAGACTAAAGAAAGCTTATCTAAAAGTGAGCCAGCGCCTGAAAAGCGAGGGATTATCCGAATATTTTGAGACTATCCGGGAAGACCGGGGCAGGAACGAATGGATGGTTTTTCTGGATCATGAGAAGGAGTCGAAGACGTCGGCACTGGAGGAAAAGAAGTCTTACCGGCAGTTTGCGGATATCACTGATAAGAGGTCGATGGGCTTCTGGGCGTTACAACAACAACGGGCCCTGACGTTGGAGGAAGAGAGTATGGTCATACGCTTCAAAACACTGTCTACGGTCAAGCCGACCCAAATAACCAGCGGATCCAAGTATTTTCTTAATCCAAACGATTTTTTGGAAAAAGCAAGCATCGTAGATCCGGATGAGAACGGATTCTGGCTCCACCTCAACGGCTTGAGAGAATATATTCCCTTTGTTAACGAACGGCTGTTTACGGCAGACAAGATCGGGACCATCTCTCAATTTTTTCAGAACTGGACGAAAGACCTGGAAAAGGATATACGGAAACTGGAAAACGAGATCGGTCAGGTATACGGGATGAGGACTGTCATCGTAGAAGAAAGTGACTTTTCCGATTTCAACGCGGCTATAAGCCAAAAAGAAGACGTGCTGAAGTATACAGAGGGCGATCTGAGCAGGACGCCAGAGGAAGAATTTAAGCAGTCCATGGATGCATATGACGACCGGGATAAGATTGAACGGGAGTACACGGAAGCGAAGAATCATCTGGATGAATGGACACGGGAAAAGCTGGTTTGCGAGAGGTATTTAAAGGCAATAGATGGTTTTCAAAAGAGTATAAAAGGGGTGGTCGATTCCAACAGTTGGATAAACCTGACGGTCGAGGTTCGGACTGCTCTACTACCAGATGAAATACAAATGTTGGAAGACGATCATCAACTGCTAAAGTATATTACGGAGGAAATGCAAAGGTCTTCCGATAAGGAATTGTACATCGGCAGGAAAATCGAGGAGTATAAGGGAAAGATGCGCACCCGGGATGTTCCTGACCTGTATTCTAAATGGAAGAGCATAACAGAATCGAAGGAAAGTGCCTGGAAGAGCTACCAGGACGAACTGGGTCGCTATCCTATCGAGCCGGAACCTCAAGCATCGGTCTTCCCGGATGGGGCAGTACAGAAAGTAGCCTATGACCATTCTAAGAAAACTTTTGAGGGCTCTTATATCGACACCGTCAATGAATTTCTAGCTAACGACTCCTATAAATTTGTAGACATTTTCGACTGTAAAGAATTGGGGCATGCCCTGCTGCCCAAAGCCTTCCATGGAAAAGCAGCTTCGGATGATCTTATTGAGGCAATCAACCATTATCTTAATAAAATAAATGACAACAATCGGGAATTGAATAAGCGGAAATTACAGCGGATTCGGGATCTCTTGGACGAGGTCAATACGGAAGTAGGGCAAAGGTTAATGATGGCCAAACGCATCGATCTGTTTTTAAAAGACAAAGAAATTACCGGGGGGCATAAAGTCAAGCTACGGGTCGAGCAGTCGAAAGAATACCCCAAGGAATGGATCGATGATTTCCAAACCAGGCTGGACAATGATGTTAATAGCCTCATAAGTGAGGAGGTGGCAAAAGGGATAAGTTTGGAGGAAAAAATGATCGCTGCTTTTCGGGCCTGCACCAGCACTGCCGCTGCTAACCCTAAAATAGAAAAGCTTTTGGATCCAAACGCCTACCTGGAGGTCTCTTTTTCCATGGAGTCTAACAATGGTCAGGTGAATAAGGGAAGCACTGGTCAGAGCTATGCCGGAATTGCTCTGCTTTGCATTGCACGGCTTTCCATCATTGGTGCCCGGGACGAGCGGAAAAACCCACCCAGCATTCGGTTTATGCCTATAGACGAAGCGGAAGGCCTGGGAAGCAACTATGATCTGCTCTATAGCATTGCAAAGGAGAACGACTACCAGATCATATCCTTATCGATCAATCCCTTGGGTAAATTCCAGGACGGGGAGCAATATATTTACATGCTGCAAAAAAACACGGAGACAGAAGAGGCGGTCAACTATCAGCCTTTTCCCATTTTTTGCGAAGGCGATAAGGAAAACGAATCATGAATAACAAAAAGCTGGAATGGCGCCATCTCAGGGGCTTGCATGAGCTATACGCCGACGGACGGACAACCCTAAAAATATTCGACAACGCCTTTATACGGAGCGTGCAAAAGGATCTTCGACTCATCGGCTATAAAACAGGCAGCGAGCGGATAATAGTTGCAAAAGCTGGATATAAAGCATATTATGAACAATATTTCCAGGCTTCGTTTGAGACGTATCGCCAGTTTATTGATGAAAACCAATTAGACTGGGACGGACGTCAGAGTTTCGACGAGTATGATCTACAAACTTTTCAGTTCATTGTTGCCAATAAAAAGGATATCGAGACCAGGCTAACCACCATACGACATTTTTCAAGCGTGTTTTTTAAAGAGAAAGGCTCTAAATATCTGGAAATGCACCCCGGCGTCACCCGGATCGTGTACAAGTTGCTAGAGATTAACGCCTTTCCAGATCAGGATCCTAAAAACCATCAATGGCGGTTTGTCGTAGATCACCTGAACCCTGAAGTTATTGTATTATGCGAAAATCTGGCTAATCTGAAACGGCCGCTGGTCGCCCAACGAAATCGGTTGGAGCTGTGGTATGTCGGCGGAAACAATATTGGCATCGTGGAACAGATAAGCCGGGAAAAACTGTTCGTTCCTGTTTATTATAGCTGTGACTGGGATCTTGCTGGCCTGCAGATCTATACAAGGTTAAGGAATATACTAGCCCGAAAGGGTTGTTCCCTTTATTTATTGGAGCCAGTCGATAAAAGCGCGATGATGGATACCCGCTCTCCTAATCATTCCAGCGAATGGCGGCAGGATGAACCGTATTCGGGTTTGGATACAACCCAATTTACATCGAAACAATTGTCACTGATAAAAGAGTTGATTGAGAAGAGAAAATGGATCGAGGAAGAATCCCAGGATCTGATAAAAGCGCTGGCTTATTTAGATATACCGAAGATATAATCTAACCTTATATTTTTTAATCATTTGTGAGCTTTGCAGCTCAACATGGAATTTATGTTTCGTCTTTTTGGGGCAGTCGCCATAGGGTATAATGGTGCTTGAACATGGTGAAAACACCCTTTTTAAGCGATTCGACGATTATTGTGTTGCAAAGCAAAATAAATAACACTATTTTTCAGTTTATACCCCCTGGTCGCAGTCAAAATCATTCTAACTTAAATTGCAGCCAAATGGAATCTCGTAAACCGACTTCTAGCTTAACAAAGAAGGTTACGCTCATTTTAAGCGCCGCGTTAGCTTCGCTTTCAATCAACAAAGCAGCTACTCCTCAGCCCTCCATCGCAGGTAACGATGACAAGGCTATCAATTTTGAGGAAAATGCAGGTCGCCCAAAACCGATGCCTGTTCTGAAGCTCAATCTTCAGAATCTTAATGACAGCAGGCTGGTCGCTCAACATGCTTCTCATAGCTCTCACAGTTCGCATAGTTCTCACTCGTCCCATAGCTCGCATTCCTCTCATAGTTCGGGCGGCATGTTCGCATAATTCTCTCCTTATGGAAAAAAAGAATCTTATCCGAAACGGAGAGATTGTTGTGTATGTTGACGCTTCCCTCTTTTCCAGGGATGTTGTTATCAAGTCTCTTTATTGGTATGGGGATAAATTCCACACCCAAGTTTCTGCTGAAATGAATGCCTATGTGGTTGTGCTAAAGCCAATGGCAAATGCTGCTATAAAAGAGGAAGACCTTGGTTATTATCTTCAAAAGTTTGAACGCGATATCGTCGATTTTTCCCTTAGGGAGGTAGTCAATAAGGAGACGACGAACATTCGGGAACTATTGGTTGCCAAGGCTTTTTCTAACGGTGAGTTTGATGAGGCCCCGCCGGGAAATGTATCCGACGCTGTCGGATTCGACCCGATGTCAATTCCAATCAACGATGCACGCTAGGCATGTTTACGATCCTGATTTCACCAATTGCTCTTCCGGGTTGAAGAAGATTTTGACCGATAGCAACAGAATCTTTGACGGGTGTTGTATCGATATACCGTGTGGTACCGGAAGAAATACTTTCTTACTTGCTTCTTATTTTAAAAAGGTTATCGGCGTCGACATTAATGAGACCTATTTGAATATTTTGAAAGACAGCTACTTTGCCTATTCGGGTCTGGTGGGTTCCATATCGACTCAAAGAATGGATATAACGGTTGAGATGCCTGGTAATATCAAACAGGCGGATCTGATATCAACAATTCATTATTATAGTTTTTCGTTTGCAAGCAAAGTAATCAGTGAAATGAGGCCTGGGGCCTTCTTTTATATGGAATCGCCTTCCTGCGCTGGAGAAAATTTTCGGGAACTGCCAAATGCTAAAGAGGTGGAGTTCTTACTTAAAGGAATGGAGGTCTTACTGCTAAAGACCAACATTTGTGGGGCAACGACTCAAAATATAAAGAGCGTTTCATTCAAATTTCTATTAAAGAAATCCAATGGCTGAAGCAGACGTTATTACCAAAAACAGGAAATTCAAGGAACTGGGGTTTTACGACAACCAGGAGAATAATGTCTATTTTCTACTCCCAATGAGGTTTGCCCGTCTAAACCAGGAAAAGGAGGTGTTGGTTAATGAAGTAGGAGATCACCTGGTAGTTCGCGAAGGTACTTTTCAGAAGATAGTCCAAAGGGAACTTAATAAAGAAGATGACCCGGATTTGTTTGGTGATCTGGTCGCCAACCACTTTATTTCAGAATCTCGTATTCCTCCCCTGATCGACGTCCTGGCCACCCGATACCGGACTAAAAAGGCCTTTCTGAATAACTTCACGATGTTACACATCTTTGTTATGTCCCTACGATGTGAACATACTTGCCACTACTGCCAGGTATCGAGAGTAACACAGGATAAGGACAAATTTGACATGTCAAGGGATCATATTGACAAAGGGATCGACATGATGTTGCAATCGCCTAGCCCGCATGTTACCATGGAATTCCAGGGCGGAGAGGCTTTATTGGCGTTTGACAATATAAAATATGCGGTTGAACGCGTACATCTGTTGGCCGGCCTACGGAATAAATCGGTGACGTTCGTCATTTGTACTAACCTGGCACTTGTCAACGAGGAAATCCTATTGTATTGCAAAGAGCATGAGATACTTATTTCTTCCTCACTTGACGGACCCGCTTTTATCCATAACTCCAACCGGACGAGACCGGGAAGGAACAGTTATGAATTGGCAATTAAAGGAATCGAACTATCTAAGCGCATTTTGGGGCCCTCCAGGGTATCGGCGCTGATGACTACCACGAATCTTTCCTTGGATTATCCAATCGAGATAGTAGAGGAGTATTACAAGCAAGGTTTTCGGAATATGTTCCTGCGACCCATATCCCCATATGGGTTTGCGGTGCGGAACGAGCGAAAGAATAAGTACGAGACAGATCGCTTCCTCGAATTCTATAAAAAAGCATTAGGCAGAATCTTGGAATATAACCTGGCAGGAGAATTTTTCACCGAGGACTACGCGACTATAATTTTGAGAAAGATGCTTACCCCATTTCCTGTTGGATATGTTGACCTGAATTCACCGACCGGATGCATTACGAACGTTATTGCCTTCAATTATGATGGATCCATTTTTGCCAGTGATGAGAGCAGGATGCTTGCTGAGATGAAAGATTTTACCTTTCAACTGGGACATTTAGATACGCATAGTTATGAGGAGGTTTTTTATAGCAAAAGAGCTTTGGAAATAGTCAGTACGGGCATCAACGAAAGCTTACCGGGGTGCTCAGACTGCGCTTTTCAACCCTATTGTGGAGCCGATCCGATTCAAAATCACGCGACACAAGGAGACATGTACGGTTACCGGCCGACCAGCAGTTTTTGTCAGAAGAATATGGAAATCATCCGATACCTGATCGAGTTGATGGACAAGGACAAGGCTATTGCAAAAATATTTGAAAGTTGGGTCAAATCACGGTCATAATATGCTATTACGGACAAGAGGAATTTCGATAAATATTGAGGAGCCGGTTGTCGGCAGGATAACGCGGAATGCTGGTTATACCGGCGATAATTCTATTCTCATCTGCGAAAACGGGCTGCCTTCTTCCAGGATTGAAAAATTCGCGTGCGTTCTCACTAACCAGGAATCGACTGATTGGCAGGGAGACCATCCTGTCGTATTTAAAGTCCCTTCATTTGAGCATTTAAATGAAGGTGATCTTGTTGTTGTAAGCCAGGATGGAAATATAAAGACATTGTACCGGATCAACTCCTTTCATAATACCCTGCTGGCGACAGAGAGGTGCAACAGCAATTGCCTGATGTGCTCGCAGCCGCCGCGGGACAGAAATGATACACACAGACTGTATGGTATTTACGAAAAGATGATCCCGATGATCCCAAAGGATTGTTTTGAACTGATGATTTCCGGTGGCGAACCGACGTTGATGGGGGAGCTTTTTTTTCAACTGTTGCAACTTATTAAGGATCAATTGCCTGAGACAGAGGTACATGTTCTGACCAATGGTCGATCGTTCGCGTGGAATAACCTTGCCGAGAAGCTCTCTGATCTTGAATATAACCGGCTGATGCTTGGGATTCCAGTGTATGCGGATTATTACCAAATGCACGATTACATTGTTCAAGCAAAGGATGCTTTTAATCAGACGATCCTAGGTATTCATAATCTCGCAAGATATGATCAGCGTATAGAGATAAGGGTGGTTCTGCATCAACAATCTATCCCCCGACTTACCAGGCTGTCAAGGTATATTTATAAAAATATGCCTTTTGTGGAGCATATAACTTTTATGGGATTGGAGTATATTGGCTATACACCCTATAATATTGATAAACTTTGGATCGATCCGCATGATTATATGGATGAGTTGGGCGAAGCCGTGGAATTCCTTTCTGGCCAGGGCATGAATGTTTCCATTTACAATAGTCAGCTTTGTGTTCTGCCTGAGGCCTTGTGGAAATATGCAAAGAAGTCTATATCAGATTGGAAGCAAAGTTATTTGCCGGAATGCGAGAGATGCAATAAACTTAGTGATTGTGGAGGATTGTTTACATGGAATTTGAAAAAACATAGTGAACATATTCGACCATTTGCGTAATGCCGTCCTTTAGAACTGGCAAAGGAAAGGAATGGCTCTTTCTCATGGATAGTTCCAAATTAACTCGAAAACATTCAGTTATGGCAGATAATAGATTGCTTTCATTGACGGAAATATTCAATCAGAAATTTTTCCGGATTCCAGATTTTCAACGAGGCTATTCCTGGGAGGAAACACAGCTCGAAGATTTTTGGGATGATATTATAAACTTAAAAACCGGTAAGGTTCATTATACTGGTCTCTTAACCGTTGAACCTATTTGTAGAAAGGACATTGAAAGGATCGAGAAGTGGGAAGACGATTTATGGTTATTGGAAAAAGGATTTTCCGCATACTATATTATCGATGGTCAACAGCGACTTACTACATCTATAATTTTTATAAATGAGCTATTAAAGTGTTTTGAACCTGATGAAGGAATAAACTTCGGCACAAAAGAGGCCTGGACCAGCCGATTTCTTTACGAAAAGTTCGGGGAAAACTACAAATCATACATTTTCGGATATGAGAAAGATAACCCTAGTGACGAATATTTTAAGACGAAGATATTAGAACAAAAGTCGTCTTCCTCAGATAAATTTCCGGAGGTAACCCTTTATACAGCTAACTTGAAATTTGCAAAAGACTATTTTGAAAGCAAATTTAAAGACATTAGCAATGCCGATCGGGAAGAAATATTTAAACGCGTTGTAAATAAACTAAAATTTAATTTTTATGAAATTGACGAGGAATTGGATATCTACATTACATTTGAAACAATGAACAATAGAGGAAAGCCTCTTTCAAACCTGGAGTTATTAAAAAATAGATTGATTTATCTGTCCACCCTTCTTGATGATGACGTTGAAAATAGAAACAGACTGAGAAAAGATATTAACGAAACATGGAAAACTATTTATGAGTATTTGGGTAAAAATAAAAACAACACGTTAGACGATGATGAATTTCTCTATAATCATTGGATTATGTACTTCAAATATGAAAGAGGCGAATCGCAAGCTTATGCAAAATATTTGCTACATGAAAAGTTCACAGCTCAGAATATTATAACTAAACAGTTGAGATTTTCTGAAATAAAAATTTATATCGATAGCCTGGGAGAGTGTGTTAAGAACTGGTTTTATCTTTTCAACCCTGAACTTTCAAAGTATACAGATGAGACAAAAGAATGGATTCAAAAGTTGAACCGATTGCGTATGAGAGCTTTTCCTCCCTTATTGATGGCTGCTATGACAAAAGGGACAATAGAACTTAAACTATTAAACCTCTTTAAAGCGGCAGAACAGTTTGTTTTCCTTGTTTTTGAACTTACCCAAAGACCATCCAACACAAAGAACAATTATTTCTACAGGCTTGCTAATAGCTATTATTTTTCTTTTAACGGACTAAATGAAGAAGAAATAGATACTGATTATGTTGTGAAAGAAATTGAAATGATGGCGCAAGGAGAAGAAGGTGAAGGTGAGAATTACATTTATCATGGCTGGTTTGACCTAGAAAAGTTTTTCAATCACATTCGTGAATTATCCGAAAAGGAAGAGGGGTATTATTCGTGGAGTGGCTTGCGATATTTCCTTTATGAATATGAGTTGGATTTGCAAAGGAAGGCAAATAATAACCAAAAGGTAAGTTGGGTAGATTTTAACAAACGGAAGAAGGAGGATACCATAGAACACATATACCCGAGAACACCCAACGACGAGTGCTGGAAAGAGAGCTTTGGAGACTTTGATAAGAAGCAGCGCAAGCATCTTTTGCATAGCTTGGGAAATCTGGTTTTATTGGCTCAATCAAAAAATTCGGAGTTGCAAAATAAGTGTTTCGAGTTTAAGCGGAGGCATTTAAATGCGAAAGGAGATGAGGTTGGGTATTTTAATGGGTCTTATAGTGAGATTGAGGTAGCCTCTTATAATAAATGGACTGCGAACGAAATTATTTCTAGAGGTAAAAGGATGATGGGGTTTATGGAAGAACGGTGGCGCTTTAGTAGTAGTTGTACGGTTGAGGAGTGGGGAATAACGAGAGATGCTTTATTGAATGTTGATTTTTTGTTGGCAGATAAAGGATGAGTGAGGCACAGTGAGGTGGTGCGATTTACGCGGACACGACTTTCTCTTGGGTTAAAAAATGGCGGATATGGCGGATATTTGGCGGATATGCCTCAAACTCTCCCAACCCCAGGAATCAAAATTTTTTCCCGTGCCGAACAGAGAAGTTAAGCCCCTCATGGCCGATGGAACTGCACCACAATGGCGCGGACAAGAGCCGTCTCACCAGCTGTAGTACAGCGTAACGTTCCCATAGGTATGATCATACAAACCTTTCAGATACCTGGTGATTGAGGTTTGGGTGGAAGAGATCGTAAAATGGTTTATAACAAGCGCCGGTCCGAAAGTGAAACTATATAAAACAGGGTTGAGGAGATGATAGGTTTCCACCTGGGTGCTTTTGCCGGTCTTGACAACCATGGATGGTTTGGAAGAAAACAGTCCGCCTTCAAACAGCGCGTTTGTCAGCTGATATTGCATCTCGGGTTTGAAGATGAAATAGAATTGCACCTTCTTTCTCGACCCTATGCTGCTGTATTGTTTCAGGAATCCCTTGAAGTAGGGGGTCATTTTGCCGATGCGGATCAAAGAATATATCGCTGCGGCATTCATTCCCGTGCCCGCGACCACCTGGCCGCCGCCGATGACTTCGACCAGCCCCTGAAAACCCAGGAGTTGTTTTTCCGCAGTGAGGCTGACGTCCACGTAGGGGCTGTTTCCAAATTGATTATCCCAACCCATCGGGCGCCGGTAGTGTATCATCCGGTGAACGTAGTCCTGGGTTTCTCCTGCCAGCGCCGCTGGTCCAAGTATCCCCATGTCCAGCTCGGTTTGGAGGTCGTATTTTTTTTGCTCATTGTAAGAGTAGAGGGTATGGGTGGCGAAGAGGGCGCCCGACCAGGGATAGTCGTTCGGTTGAAAATCCGCCCGGGAGATATTATCGGGTGTGATCATGATCTGCATCATCCCCCAGCCGAATACATTGACGCTGCTGTCCCCTGCTTTTGGCATGGCCCGGTCTAAGAAAAAATGAGAAGGCTTGTTCTCTTTGTAAAAGACTTCCAGGCGGGTGCCAGCGCTATAGGCCCGGTCGGTACCACGGCCGGAGAAATTGAAGTAATCGTCATCGAAAAAGAACCTGAACAATTCGGTTGGTTCCTTTGCTTTGAGCGTGGGGATCGTTGCGTTTGTGGATTGCTGCGCGTTCGTGGATCGTTGTGCGTTTGTTGATTGCTGTGCGTTGGCGTTAGTACTGGTGAGGATCTGCAGTGAGAGCAGAAGGATCGAAAGGCGTAAAAAATGTTTCATAAACCATGCTTTTATTCTTAAGATTTGTTCTAATGATTTGATAATCAGCTATTGTTAAACTATTCATCTATCAACCGTTTGATTCAACCAAATGGTTGATATGAGGGCAAAAAAAATTTAAACGCTTTTCAGGTACACGATCAGCATATCGCTCACAAATTCCTTCCGCTGCTGCAAAAACTGCGACCAGCTGCCCTGGCAGATATCGCCCGTTTTCCGGATCATGGGTCCCCCGATAAAGGGAAATACAATACTGCTTATCAAGGACACGTACAAATGGGACAAGTCGGCTTTCCGGATCTTTCCTTTTTCCATTCCTTCCTTCAAGTGCTGGAAGAACTTCGATTTAAGGATACATTCATCGGACTGGACCATCTTTAGATATTCGTCCGGGTTCTGATGCATCTCATTAATAAGGAACATGGGGAGATCGGGATTCTTGTTGATAAAATCGACGTAATATCCACACAGCTTCCTTATCGAATCTTCCCAGGGCCCATCCTCGTTGAGAATTGAATACAGGCCCGAGGTAAATTCCTGGAGAGAGGACCGGAAAACATCCAGAAAGAGCTTTTCCTTGTTGCGGAAGTAATAATGCAGCATAGATTTGTTGATCCCTGCTTCATCGGCGATCTCCTGCATCCTTGCCCCGGCAAGGCCTTTTTTCTGGAAGATCTTTATTGCCGCCCGAAAGATCACTGATTCTGTACACTTGTCATCCATTTGGTTCAACCGTTTGGTTGATACAAATATACTACCCTTTTCGATTTCGCCAAAAATATTTTCGCATTCTTTTAAGGAGATATATAACGATTTGAACCCGAGCATGATAAATGCGAGGCTCCATCCGACCACACTGCACCACAATGCGGGAGAGTAGGTAACGAGGGAGATAGATTCCTAGTCGAATTGATTGAGTATTTTACATTTGGGATTACAATAGGGTAAGTATGATAGTTGAATTATGTGAGCAGTTGCTCCTTGAGCTGCAAAAATCGAAGTCTCCAGTCCTGGCGTACTTGCAGCCGGGAATTTCCAAAAGCGATGTAGACAACAGCCTAAAATTGGCGGATATTGACGTTTCTCTTCCAAAAGAAGTGTACTCTCTATATGAATGGAAAAATGGAATCAATGACGAGGATTCCGAATCGACACCTATCGGAGAACTACGTCTTTTTAAATTAGGAGTTTTTGTCTCGCTTAACCTGGCTATCGACGACTATCTTGGACTAGCTATTCGAAAAAGTTATTGGTCGAAAGGTCTGTTCCCATTGTTTGGGAGTGGCGGCGGTGACTATTATCTAATCGACACTCAAAAGCGATCCGTCACTCGTGGTATGATTATGTACTATTCGCCCTCAAATCCGTATTTTCAAGGTACTGCTTCTATTTTTGATTCATTAGATTCGTGCCTGAGTTCCATTATAGAATGCTACAGGGTAAAGGCTTATTATTTTAACCCTGATTCACCATATCTTGAGATAGAAGGAAAATTGGAAATGGCTATTTGGAGAAAGCACAATCCGAAGTCGGAGTATTATAGAATATTGGACAAGTTTAAGTAATGATATCAAAGCATACCTTGAAAAAAATGCTTAAAGCACTGTTTTATTCTTGCTCATCGTCGTATTCAATAGCTGTGAACATGTCCCTTCCGCAGTACATATTGACTCATGGATCCCGATCAACGACGCCAACGCCTTTTCCTCCTCGATCTGGCTCAGCCGGGTGATCGCGCCCGGCCTCGCATGGCTATTGAGGAATGAAATAAAAAATAGTTGTAAATGAAATATTGTCTACTAGTTGTTGCCGCCCTGGTAGGGTGTGGGGGTAAATCGGCAGTATCTTCGAGGATTATCCACCAGTTGGTTTTTGATCTTGAGTATAGTAGTTGTGTAATAATCGGTGGAGTCGGGATTACCGGCAAGGATAATCCGGCGGCTGACGCTTACAAAACGCTTTTGCGAATCGCTCCTGATTCGGTATGGGTTCGCCTGTCTTATAGCGAAAAACCGGTTGTCAGGATGTACGCCTTTGAAGCATTGCTTTCTAAAAAGAGTCCGGATCTGGAACGAGTGAAAAACAGGTTGAAAAAGGACACGGCTACGGTTTGCGAGATCTTTGGTGACGTATCGATGACTTCCTCGATCGGCGAACTTGTTTCATTGGCGAACCACAATGCGGGAGAGTAGGTAGCTGCCATATTCATTGAAAGCCTCATCGAAAGATGGGGCTTTTTTTATTTCTATAAACCCTATCTTCAGAGCATGAACCCCATCCAACGAACCGCCTGCTTCTTCCTTTGGCTCCTTATCCCCGGCTGCACCATATATTCTCAAAACCCCAGCAGCTGCTTGTTGCCCCTGTACAAAAGCGAAAAGGACTGCTACAATAACATCCGCAAGGAGAAAGCAGAGTATAAGAGCATCGTCGATCTCAGCCAGAAGCTTAAACCGGCAGTGATCAGAAAAATAAGGGAGACAGACCCATTTATGAACCTCTGCGGCACCGCAGACTATACCTTTCTGGAAGGGGTCGATCCGGCTGGCCCAGCCATAATCGGCCTGGTCTGGTCGGGCAACTCGTATTGGGAATATCTTCAACTCGTGAATAATCCAGCGCCCATCGACCAGGGGCTTTTCGTTCGGCAGAGGACCTTCAGCCAGTTAAATGCAGAAGAGAAGGCCATCGTCACCCATCTCAATGATTGGACCGATTCGATGTTCAAAAGTACCGACCATTCCATCCGTAACGATGTTACACCACTATTCTATATAATGACGACGGTGCCACATGGGCCGGGAAAAAAGGCAAAGAGTATTGCATTTTGCTATTAGATATGATAGGTTGATACAAAGCCTTTTATATGCGCGCAAGTTTTGGGACCAGAAATGCTAAAAATAATAGTTGTTAGTAACTAAAAAATTTAGTAAATTCGTTGTCCGTCCATAATCGTTCGAAACCCGCGCCTGAAAAGGATTAACAGGCCGAAAAAAAGGGTAGGAATGACTCAAAAAAAGGGAATAAGTGGCAGGAAAAATGGGATGATATGGACGTAGTTATAGTTAATTTAAATCTTTTCTTTGTGTATGAGCCGTGATCCTCGCTATAGGTCCATCAGATCAATGGTCAATGATGGAGCCATCAAGTCGCTGAATGAGATATTCAACCATATTCCCAAGTCGACCGTTGCCGCGGATTGCGGAAAAAAGGTGACCCGGTTTACTTTCCTGATGGAGAACGTTGAGGAGTTCAAGATGCGGGAGCTGTTCAAGATCGGCGCACTGTGCGATCTTACCGTTTCGCAGACGCTCGAGCTGGCAAAGGAACAATACCTTAAGAATAATTCGGAAAAGTTGAAGCCATAGACTGTGTCCTGATTACCAACCATAGCCGATTGCCTATCCTGCGACCGGGTGGCGCCGCGAAGACCTGGCGGCCACCCTGGTCAGGACCCGAAATAACCTTCGCACCAACCGTCTCTTCGTCCAGGGACGGTTTTTTTTATACGATTGCTTAACGTTGGGCGGATAGGTGGTTGATGCGCTGTTCGAGCCGGTCGAGCCTTGCTTTCAGCGCTTTCGCTTCCTTGCTTTGACGTTCGAGCTGTTGGTCCTGGTCCTGGATGGTCTTGTCCTGTTGGATGATATAGAGCGTAAGCTCCTCGATCTTCTTCAGGAGAGCCGTCTGGGTGGCGCCAAGATCGAGGCCGGTGTTGGCCATCTCGGCAGCGGTGGGCATCCCGGGAAGATGCTGGTGGGTGCGGATGTAGGCGTCGACGCTGTCAAGAGAGGGAAGGCGATAATCTTTCCTGAATACATAGTCCGGCCAGTCGGGATAGAGCTTCACCACGGCGCGGGTGAAGATGGCCTGGCCGTTCACCGCCAACTGGTAGCCCTGCGTGTTGGAAGTGGCGATGCCGACGTTGCCCTTGTTGTCGAGCCGCAGACCCGATGTAGCCGCGGCCCACGGTGCAATGATGAATCCATTACCGGTGGTCTGGTTGGCCGTGCCGTAAGCGATGCCGGCATCTCCACTGAGCGTAATGCCATTCCAGGAACCTTGGCCCATGGAAGGGCCATGGATATTGACGAACCCGGAAGACCCGCCATACGAAGAACCGTCATGGGAAAGCCAGATGCCATCATTGGCCGAATTAGTGTAGACACTGAATTTGGACATGTTGCTGGGACTGCCCATGGGGAGGCCGACGACGGTAGTGCCATTCAGCCCGATGCCCGTGGCCATGAGATTGATGAGATCGATGTTGCCCCCGCCCACCTTTTGGATAGTAATGGCTTTGGAGATGTTGTTATCTACTACGATGGACGCGCCATAGATAAAATTATCCGTGCGGGTGAGATTCAGATCGTTGCCGAGGTGGGTGCCGCCATTGACTGTCAACAGCCAGTCGGGCGTAGTGGTGCCGATGCCGATGTTGCCGGAAGAAGGCCAGGGATAGGTGTTCTGAGCGGAGAGCGTGCCGCTTGCCAATACCAGCAGCAGCGAACAGGAGAGTATAAGATTTCGCATATGATCCAGGTTTAATGGAACTTCTAAAATATCATATTCCCTGGTTTATCCGACATTTATGCATAAGCGTGTAAAACCCCCTGTTGTGCGTGTCGTTTGCGGCCGTTTCCGTTTTTTCCTACCTTCATTGGTATGAATACCCGATTGTTTGCCGCCACATCCTGCATCATTATGCTTGCATCTTCCTGCAATAATGGATCACAGCCCGCTGCCACGCCAGCCGCCGCTTCGGTCGAAGCGTCGCCCGGCAGCTTTGCCTATGATCTTTCCTTCCTGCAACACCACGACAGTGTGATCGTGCTGGGTACCGGCGAAGCTCGCGTCGTCGTCTCGCCGAAATACCAGGGAAAAGTTTTCACCTCTACTGCAGCTGGTGACAGTGGGACCAGTTTTGGCTGGATACATTACAAGGCTTTTGAAGGACCTGCCGATCCGCATATGAATGCCTATGGCGGTGAGAACCGGCTCTGGCTGGGACCAGAAGGCGGAAAGTTCTCGCTTTTCTTTCTGCCGGGCGCGAAGATGGAGTTTGCCAATTGGAAGACACCTGCGGCCTTTGACACGGAAGCCTGGACGGTGGCGGGGCGCGATGAGCGTTCGGTTCGATTGAAGAAGACTATGACGCTTATCAACTATGCAGGGACGACTTTGTCCATCGGCATCGAGCGGAGCGTGACGCTGCTCGATCGCGCCAAAATCGATAGTATGCTTTCCCTTACCGCGGATGCTGATGTGAAAGCCGTCGGCTACCGCACCGTCAATACCCTCACCAATACCGGCGATAAAGCCTGGACGGAAACCACCGGCATGCCCTGTATGTGGCTGCTGGATATGTTCAATCCATCACCTGCCACGACCATCGTCATTCCATATAGCGGAGATACGTCAAAACCCGCTACCACAGATTATTTCGGTGAGATCTCCGCCGATCGAATCAAATACCAGGACAATATCCTCTTCTTCAAGGCCGATGGCAAAAGCCGCGGCAAACTGGGAATCCATCCGCAGCGAGCAAAGCCCGTAGCTGGCAGCTATGACCCGCAGCATCATGTGCTGACCATTACGTTGTTCAACGTGGACGGCAACGCCCGCTATCTCAACCAGGAATGGAATACCGTCAAGCCGCCCTTCAGCGGAGATGCGGTGAATGCGTACAATGACGGCCCCCTCGCTGACGGCAGCCAGATGGGGCCCTTTTATGAGTTAGAAAGCGTTTCGCCCGCGGCTTTACTTGGCCCGGGGCAGTCGCTGACGCATTGGCACAGCGTGTTCCATTTTGTGGGGTCGGAGGCGGGACTGGATATGATCTGTCGCAAGGTGCTGGGAGTGTCGATCACGAAAATAAAAGGCGTCTTTTAGACAAGATATCAATTTCTTAACACACGCACGTCCGTCACTAAACTCAACACACTCGTTTAAATTTTCAACACACCTGTACATTTCGGTGCAACGCATCCGAACGGCCTCTGCCAGTCGCGACGGTATCACGATTTGGAGACAGCGAAAAATCCTCTATTTTCATTCTACCGATTTGATCCTACCCTGAGGAATAACGTTTTTATCCACACGTAAAACCGACCTAACCGTATGATGAATGCCTGCGTAAAAGGCGGGTCTTTCCCGTCGTCCATGCTGAAAAGAGTGGTTGCCTGTCTTGGGCTCTTGGTATTCTTCTGTCACATATCCTCCTATGGACAGTCATCGACCCCGACTGAATCAATCTCCCCAAGAGGGTCAGCCCCCACAGCCTATCTCGATGCGGTGGACCGCAAGACCCACCGGATAGATGAAGACCTGGATAAAACCACCCGGCAGTACCTGCAACGCCTGGCCAGGGAAGAAGACAAGCTCAATAAACAATTGCAAAAAAAGGATTCTGCCGCCGCGCGCCGGATCTTTGCCGGCTCACAAGCCGGCTATCAGCAGCTTCAACAAAGCCTGCAGCAGCGCACGGGACAACTGGATAAATTGCGCAATGTCTACAGCGGGCACCTGGATTCCATGAAGACAGCGCTCAGCTTCCTGCAGCAGCCCAACCAGGAATTATCCGCCAAGGTAAAAGATGCCGTGGCGGGTGTAGACCAGTTGCAAGGCAGGCTCAACCAGGCAGAAGAAGTCAAAAAGTTCCTGGCGCAGCGGCAGGCCTATCTCCAGCAGCAGCTGCAAAAATTCGGGATGACGGCGCAGCTCGACCAGTTTAAAAGAACAGCTTATTACTACAAGGCCCAGGTAGCCGAATACAAAAAGACATTCGAAGACCCCGCAAAGATAGAGGCAAAGACAATGGAAGCCCTTTCCAACCTCCCGGCCTTCAGGGATTTCTTCGCCAAAAATTCGCAGCTGGGAAGTTTGTTCCGCCTGCCGGGCAGCGGTACTCCTACAGCAGGGGGCGCCGCCATTCCGGGGTTGCCCACCGCCGATGATCTCAACAAAGAGCTTACCCAGCGCTTTGGCTCGGTGCCCGATCTGCAGCAGGTGGCACAGCAAGCTACCGGCGGCGGCGATGCTTCACAGTTGACTCAGCTGAAGGACAAGTTCAGCCAGACCACCGACCTCGGCGGCACAGGCGGCCTCACCGGCGGTCTTGGCGGCAGCGGCACCGGCAGTAGCGGCGGCATCAGTGGAGATGGCGCAGGCGGCAGCGACAAGGATATGCCGAACTTCAAACCCAATGGGCAAAAGACGAAAAAATTCGGGCAACGGCTGGAATACGGCATCAATGCGCAAACGACCCAGAGCAATTCCTTCTTCCCGGCAACCACCGCCTTCGGCCTGTCGGTAGGCTATAAGCTCAATGACAAAAGCGTGGTGGGCATCGGCGCCAGCTATAGAATGGGCTGGGGACGGGATATCCATCATATCGCCATCAGCGAACAGGGCGCGGGGTTCAGAAGCTACCTGGACTGGAAGCTGAAAGGCAGCTTCTGGGTCAGCGGCGGGGCCGAACTGAATTACCAACCCTTGGTCAGCACCCTCTCTGCGTTGAGCAGCTACAACGCCTGGCAGAAGAGCGCCTTGCTGGGGCTGAGCAAGAAATACAAGGCCGGCAGGAAACTCAACGGCAATGTACAGCTGCTCTACGACTTCCTGTACCGTCAGCATGTGCCGGCGACGCAACCCTGGGTGTTCAGGGTAGGCTATTCTTTTTAATCAGATCATCCTTTTTCCAAAAAGCAATTACCTGGTGAATATGACAATCGCTACTCTCTACCGATCGCTCTTGGTTTGCGCGGTATACACGATCTTCCTGGCTTCTGCCAGTGCACAAACGAGCTCTGACCAGATAGCCCTGCCTCAGCCCATCCCACCTTCCCCCACCGCCGCCGCCCTGGGGAAATACGGGGATATCCCGGTGAGCAAGTATACCGGTGTCCCGGATATCACTGTTCCGCTTTGGCAAATAACGGAGGGAGACATCCATGTGCCTATTTCCTTGTCTTATCATGCCACCGGGCTGAAAGTGGAAGAGCAGGCCAGTTGGGTAGGACTGGGCTGGAGCCTGAATGCCGGCGGCGTGATCACGCGGGCGGTAAGAGGCAAGCCGGATGAATTTGGCTATTTGTTCAATGGACAAGGCGTCTCCAACCAGGAGAACGCCATTCCAGCCCTGCTGCTCGACCCGGTCGATCTGGGGCCGAATGCAGCGATATGTGATGTGGCGGCCGCCTGTCAGTTTGCGAAGAACGTCACCGACGGCTCTTATGACTCCGAGCCGGACCTTTATTATTATAATTTCA
This sequence comes from Puia dinghuensis, assembly GCF_014642875.1. Lineage (GTDB taxonomy): Bacteria > Bacteroidota > Bacteroidia > Chitinophagales > Chitinophagaceae > Puia > Puia dinghuensis. The sequence goes on along the minus strand of NZ_BMJC01000005.1, from coordinate 835,260 downwards.
ACGGACATTCCGGCAAATTCGTTCTCGACCAGAATGGGAATGCCTATACCATCCCCTTCGAGAATATCAGGATACAGGCGACTTTGGGTACCTCCGGGATCACCGCATGGACAGTCACAATGGCCGACGGCACCCAGTATACGTTTGGCGGCAGCGGGGCTGTCGATAACACTATGGTCAGCAATCTGGTATTCGGCGCGTATGCGGGGAATGAGAAGGACGGGAGTGGATCGACCCACCAGCCGCCCTATAATTCCTCCTGGTATCTGAGCACAATACAATCTCCTACCGGTCACCAGGTGTCCTTCACCTATGCGAGCGAAAATTTCGTGAACCAATCCGGACAAACCCAATGTCTCGAATGGGATATGTCGACGGCTACCGCATTCGACCCTGCCGGCCTCATGTCGGTAAGCGGCGCCAGGATATTCACCTACGGATACAGGCTGGCGCATATCTCTTTCTCCAACGGGAGCATAGACTTTATTGCAACCAAGGTGAGGGCCGACATGGGCGATGCCAACGACGCCAATAGTGGTCCTACGGCTGCTATGGCCCTGGAAAAGATAGTGATCAATAATTCCGGCGGACCCATCCGGAATTTCATATTCAACACGGATTATTTTGTTTGCCCTGATGTCGGTGCGGCTTACCTGATGCAACGGCTCCGGTTGAACTCCGTCACCGAACAGAGCGGGGATGGCACGATCAGCAAGCCGCCGTATACCTTCACCTATGACAATACCCACCCCATCCCTTCCAAACTGTCCAGCAGCCAGGACCATTGGGGGTATTATAACGGCAAGGTGAATGTCGACGCAGGCAATAATCCGACGCTGGTGCCGTATTTCCAAAGCCAGCAGATCTTTGTCATCACCCAACGCTATTTTGCGTATCCCGTTACTCCCGGGTCCACCACTCCGTTATCGATCACGTGGTACAACGGCGGCCTGGCGAACCTGCTCTATGCCGGCGCCGACCGCACGCCGGACTTCAATTATGCCAAGACGGCCATGTTGACCCAGATCAACTATCCAACAGGTGGCTATACTGCTTTTGAATATGAGGCCCACGATTACGACCTGAAGTCCGGAAATTATGTCACCAACCCCGACGGATCGGTGAAGTACAACGGCACCCTCGGGGGCATCCGGATACGAACGATCAGCGATTACAGTAATTTGTCGTCTCCGGTGATCCATCGGTATGTCTACAAGATGATGGAGAATTCCAAGCTCTCCTCCGGCACTATCCTTGACCTCCCGCTGTACTTTGACGCAGGTTGGAAACAAACTGCCATTTACAACTCCGGCGATATCTTTTATGATAAGACCGCAGGATTGTATCTTCCTCACTTCCTGGTTAATATTATAACGAAGACCATGCAATTGACCTCCGGGTCGAAGTATGAGTTGGGGGCCACCAATGGCAGCCTCGTCGGATACAAGGAAGTACAGGAACAATTTTGTACCGACAACACCTGTTCCGTCCTGCCGATGGGATACAAACTCTACCGGTATACTTCCCCCGATGACTATGCGGATGTCAATAGCAGCCAGGCGTACGGTTATTGTTTTCTTGGAGATGGAGCAGCCCCCTGCACCGCGTCGACTACTGCCTGGAATCAAAGTACTTGGGGATTTCGATGGACTGCGGCAGCCGATATCACCCCTACTAACCATGCTTACCCCTATCCGCCCGCGTCCAACCTCGATTGGAAGCGGGGACTGCTCACCAGCGAGGAGTACTATGATGCGACCAACAACACCGTGCCGAGGAAGAAAGTGGAATGCTTCTATAATCCTGTCACTGATGGCAACAACAGAAAGGTTATTTCAGGTTTGAAGATCGTCCATTACTTCACAGGCCGGCCGCAGGACATGTATTTTGGCCGGTATGATGTCGTTGCTGGCTGGAACTATAAAGCAACGGACAAGGTAACAGAGACGGACGCCAATGGCAACCAGATCGTGACCACGACCAATTACTTTTACGACAACCCCTCGACGGCCCTGCTCACCCGAACGGAAGTGCTCAACAGCAAGGGGGAGACGCTAAGGACTGCTTACCAGTATCCTCCTGATAATGCTTCCACGTCCCCTTATGACGCCATGGTTGCCCGCCACCAGATCGACCCCATCATCCAGCAAACGAGCACCAATCTCACGACCAATACTTTCCTGGAACAACTGAATAACAATTACTTCAATTGGGGTAACAATATTATTGAGCCGCAAACGGTAACCACGAGCAATATTGCCAATACTACGCCTCAAACCCGGCTGCACTATTACGCTTATGACAACCTGGGGAGTGTACAGGATGTGTCCAAACAGGACGGCTATCACATGAGTTACATCTATGATTATGCCAAAGACTATCCCGTTGCCAAGGTAACCAATGCTTCCCCGGCTGATATTGCGTATTGCTCCTTCGAGGCCGATGGCACCGGCGGCTGGGGTATTGCCAGCACGGCGGGATATGTCGCCGACCCTACTTCGCCCACCGGCAATAATGCTTATAACATGGGAAGCGACATCCGCATCGCCAAAACCGGCCTGACCAGTACCACCTCCTATATCGTTTCCTACTGGATGAAGAACAGTACCGGCCCCCTGGGAGTAACGGATGGCACCAACTACCTCAGCTCGAACAGTGTTTCGCAGGGGCCCACGATCAATGGCTGGACGTATTACCAGCATACGATCACGGGTACAACTACTATCCAATTCGTCGGCACCAGCCTCATCGATGAGCTGCGGCTTTACCCTGCCGGCGCACAGATGACGACTTATACCTATAATCCCTTTATCGGGATGACCAGCAGCTGCGACGTGAACAACAAGGTCACCTACTATTCATACGACGCACTGGGCCGCCTCATCGAGGTGAGGGATAAGGACCACAACATCGTCAGGCACATCTGCTACAACTATACGGGTCAGCCGCAAAGCTGCCCGATGGCCGTCAACCTGAATGTTCAATACAATGAGTGTAATACCACGTTTGTGGTCAACCTCACCAATGTATCGACGGGTGTGCTGTATACCTATAATATCCCTGCGATCGTCACTACTGCCGGGATGTCCCTCGGCCAGATACCGGTAGGGGTGTATAACGTGGACATCCACGCTACCGGCGGAGCGGGGAATACGGTGCAGCATGCGATCTATTTTGATAAGTATGCTACTTACCAATTCCCGGTCACGATGACGCTGAGTAATATCACGATCATGCAGAACACACTGAACATTGCCTTTAACGAAGACAACGACTAAAAAATAATTGCTATGCGATCTATCGCTTTATTTTTCCTGCTAACGGTAGGGTTATTCGCGGGGACGGCAACGGTCCTGGGACAGTCGAATAAGCCCAACGCCGCCTCTACGATCCCGGGGGCTTCGAACGTGCATACCCCGGGCACCTATGGCAGCAGCGCGTCTGCAAATTCCATCAGCACCCTGGATGCGATGGGACCCTATCAGAATACGGTCGACCTGCTGGCCGCCGGTTATCTCCATGTAAAGGAGAACAACCAGTATCTCGATGGCCTGGGCAGGCCGGCGCAAACCGTCAGCCGGCAGGTAACCCCGGCAGGGATAGACCTGGTGACCCCGATGGAATACGATGCGATGGGCCGCGAAGCCTACAAGTATCTGGCCTATGTGTCGGGTGCGACGGACGGCAATTTCCGGGTCGACCCTTTCGACGAACAGAAGGCCTATCTTTCCGCTCAGTATACTGCTCCGGCCGAGGGGGTGTTCTACAGCAATATCAATTTCGAGTCCTCGCCCTTAAGCCGGCCGGTACTATCGATGTCGCCTGGCAATAGCTGGGCAGGCAACGGGGTCGGCATCGGACAGCAATACCTGGAGAATACGGCGGCCGACGGAGTGCAAAAGTGGAACATCAGCAGTAATGCCCTGACATACTCCAACAATGATGTCACGACGAACATTCCGGTTTCCGCCGGGGCCTATGGCGCCGGGGTGTTGCATAAGAATATAACGATCGATGAGGCGGGTCATGTCAAGGTGGATTACGTGGATATGCTGGGAAGAACGATCTTGAAAAAAGTGCAGGCGGGGACGATCGCATCCGACTATAGCGGTGATGCCGGGTTCCTGTGCACCTATTATATCTATGATGATCTGAACCAGCTGCGCTTCATCATCCCGCCCAAAGCCGTGCAGGCCCTCGAGGGTAGCTGGTCACTCTCCGGCGCCACCGGTATCCTCAATGAGCTGTGCTTTCGCTATGAGTTTGATAGCCGCCGCCGGCTCATCGCCAAAAAGACGCCTGGTACAGGATGGGAGTATCTCATCTATGACACGCGCGACCGGCTGGTTTTCACCCAGGACGGTAATCTACGCACAAAGGGCCAGTGGATGACCTCCTTGTATGATCCCCTCGACCGGCCCATCATCACGGGAATAACCACCTACGGCAGCGACCCGGCGTCCTTCCAGCAGGCGGTGACCACCGCTACCGTTACGCCGGCGCAACCTTCGGGCTTACAGTGGGACCTGCCGCCGCTGGCCAGTCCCAATACCACCGGCAACTACCAGGCCTTGCACAGCATCACCTTGGCGCCCGGGTTTTCCACACCAAGCGGGGGCCCTTTCAGCGCCACTATCGTCAATGGGGCCGGTGAGCCGGTGCATATTGTCGAGGGCCGATCTGTCGATAAAGACCCCATCCCGGCCGGAGCGACCTTTGTGTCGCTCACCCACACCTATTACGACGACTACAGCTGGACCACCAAAACCTTCAACAGCGGCTATAACAGCAAGCTGGATGCGGGCACCAACCTGCATGCGGAGACCCCGCCCACCGCCGCCTCTACCTGGACGACCGGGATGGTGACGGGGGTTAAGGTCCGGATCATCAGCGACCCCAATAACCTGGCAGCCGGGAGCTTCCTGGCGACGGTGGATTTTTATGATGACAAAGGCCGGGTGATCCAGACACAGGCAGACAATGAAAAGGGGGGTAACGACATTACTACTCAGCTTTACGATTTTACGGGCAAGGTTTTGTGCAGCTATCTCGACCTCAACAATCCCGGCGGCACGCCAGCCGAGACCACGGTGAAGACCACCCACTTATATGACCATGCAGGCCGGCTGCTGCAAACCCACAAGATGATCAATGATGACAATACGAAGCAGGTGCTGATCGCCAATAATCAGTATGACGAGCTGGGACGCCTGGTGTCCAAGCGGCTGGGCCAAACGAGGGCATCGGACGGAACCTATACCGCTACTCCCTTAGAGACGCTGGGCTACACCTACAATGTGCGGGGCTGGCTGCAGGGGATCAACAAGGACTACAGTACACCGGGAGGCACCGATGCCCATTGGTTCGGCATGGAGCTGAACTATGACTGGGGCTTTAATAGCAACCAGCTCAACGGCAATATCGCGGGGGTGAAATGGCGCAGCAAGGGCGGTGGCGAAAGCCGGTCGTACGGCTTCACCTATGACGATGCCAACCGGCTGATGAGCGGGGATTTTGCGCAGTATGACGGCAGCCTCTATTCGGATAACGCGGCCATCAATTTCGATGCCTATATGGGGGACGGGCTCGATCCGACCAAGGCCTATGACGCCAATGGCAATATCGTGCAGATGCAGCAATGGGGACTTGCCCTCGACGGCAGTCACCAGATAGATAACCTCGCCTATTCGTATTTCACCAACAGCAATAAGCTGCAGACGGTGAGCGATGGCATTAGTGCAAATTACCATTTAGGGGATTTTACCGATAACAATATCCAGTCGACGGGCTACGGCTATGATCTCAACGGCAACATGATCACCGACTTGAACAAACGCATCACCGGCGCCACGGGGCTGGACCAGACCTCGGGCGGCGCTATCAGCTACAACTACCAGAACCTGCCTGCCCAGGTGCCTTTCCAGGATGCTCAGGGCAATAACAAGGGGACCATCAGCTATACCTATGATGCGGTGGGGAACAAGTTGGACAAGATCGTCGTGGACAAGAGCGTGGCAGGCAGCACCATCACCACCACGACCCGGTATATAGGTGAATTCGTATACGAGACTAAGACCGGTGACCCGACCCAGCCGGCCTACGCCGATGTATTACAGTTCTTCGGCCACGATGAAGGCCGGACCCGGTATGTCATCCCTCCGGGCGGAGGTACGGGCAACTTTGTGTATGACTATTTTGTCAAAGACCACCTGGGCGATGTGCGGGTGGTGCTCACCGACGAGCTGGCCCAGGACCAATATCCCGTCGTGGACTTCGAGGATGCCAATGTCAGCACCGAAGAGATCTATTATAATAATGTGGATGTGCAGCGGACGGCAAGGCCCGGCGCCTTTTTCACCAGCAACACCAATGGCAACCAGGCGCAGGTGCTGAGCAAGACCACCCAGCCGGTCGGGGCGGGCAAGCTGGACAAGGTGATGGCCGGCGACCTGCTGGATATAAAGGTGGACTATTATATCCCCACCGCCACCACCGATAACAGCGGCGCCAACGGACTCAACTCCGTGTTGTCGAGCCTGCTCACCCTGCTGAACGGTTCGCTGGCGCCCGCTCCCTTACATGGCAGTGCCGCCACCATCAATGGCAACCTGAATGCCGATCCGATCTTTAGCGGGTTCTTTACGCCGGAGACCAGCAGCAGCACCGACCTCAACCCCAAGGCCTATCTGAATATCCTGTTCTTCGACGATCAGTTTAAGTTCGTCCAGCAGAACAGCGAGCTGGTCGAGCTGACAACTGAAGGCAGCGGTCAGACCGTCACGCGGATAGGGGCCACTGCCAAGGTGGCGCCCAGGAATGGGTATGTGTATATTTATCTCAGCAACGAGAGCAATAACCTCGTATATTTCGATAACTTTCAGGTGACGCATGAACACGGGCCTTTGCTGGAAGAGACGCATTATTACCCATTTGGGCTGACGATGGCGGGCATCAGCAGCAAGGCCGTGAAAACCAAGTATGCGCAGAACAGGTATAGGTATAATGGGAAGGAGCTGCAGAACCAGGAGTTTAGTGATGGAAGTGGGTTGGAAGAATACGACTATGGAGCCCGGATGTATGAGCCGCAAATCGGCAGATGGAATGTGATCGATCCGCATGCTGCCGATTACAGTCAGTTCTCCCCTTATCTTTATGTGGGCAGTAACCCGATGCTGCTGGTGGACCCTAATGGGAAGGACTGGTTCTATTACAAAGACCCGGGCGATCAAGATGCCGATGCGACCTGGCATTGGCACGATGGTAATCAATATAATACCGGGGTAAAAGATGCCGATGGGAATGACGTGATACTGCAGGGCGTCACGGCCGTTGTGGAATTCGATGGATCAAAAGCCGAAAAACTGGATGCTAACGGGAAGTTCAACACCTGGGGTGCAGTCGCTGCCGAAGTGACGGTATATGGACCCGACGGGGCAAATGACGTCCACCATTACAGTGGATATACCATGAGTTCGGACCCTGACCATTACGGCGTAGTGGCCGATGGCATGTATGATGCCAATTACCGCGATCCGGGAAAAACCGGTCCTTTGGCGTCTAATTGGGCCGTGAATGATACACGCGGTGTTCCGGCCATGAATGGGTATGATCCTTACACCGGAAAGACTTATGTAGACGGAGTTTATATACACAGGAGTAACCTCGATGGTTTTGCCGGAGTGAAAAAGAACAGTAAAGGGCAAATGGTCGCTATTTCCAAAGGATGCCTGTTGATCAATCCCGACCAGTGGGCTGATTTCAACAAGGTGATGCATGGAGTCCAAAATTTCAAGGTGCAGATAGATCGGACGAAGCTGACGACTAAGCTTCTCATGGCCAAGGTGGTAGAAATGATGGTTTTTAAAGCATATATGAATCTCTTCAAGACCTCGATCCTTGATTTTGGTCCGCCACATGAAATGGATAATCCCAAGACATATTATATGCTTAAATGACAAAGTTGTGAAACTAGTATTTATTATTGTCCTTTTGTTGGGCGCGGTCGGCGTTGTCTCCGCCCAGCAAATCGTCATCCGGAAGACGGATAGTGCCGGTTATTTTTCCTTTGTAAGAACAAAGGACGGCCAGATATCAAGATATATCGGGTCTTATGCGCCAACCGACAAGAGCCAATTTCACCACCTGCAGAGATGGGGAATTGCGGATGGATCCAAGTTGTATTGGACAAATGGAGAGAACATTTATGCCTGCAGTCTGGATAGCCAGAATGAAAGCAGACTACTATATGCCCATTTGTATTTTATTTTGGAATTCTTCGTGCGGGGCGACTTCGTTTACGTCCTGTATAACCCTTCCCGGGAGGAAGGCATTGACGACAACCGATTTTCCCCGGGCCTTCAATTTTGCCGCATTAATTTGCGGACACTCGTAAAAGAGCCTCTCCGCCTCCCGCGCGGCTATAATGTTACCAATCTGACCGTTTCGCCCGATGAGCGATGGGTTTCTTTTATCGACACCCGGGATGTGGAAAAAAACCCGAGATTCAGATTGGTGTTGTACGACCGTTTGAAGGGGCAGGCAACGGTGATCGATAGTGCCGCTCCGAAACGGGATGAATTGTTTGGTAATGACGACGAGGATAATTCCGCGTATTGGAAGGACGCAAGCACTTTGTTATATTATAAGCATGTCAAGAGAAATGATTTTGGACAGGTGATCGCATACCATGTTCAATCCGGGGCTAAAAATGTTTGGTTAAAGCATTTTCCCGAGAGGGATTTTACGTGGTTTAGTGTTGTCGGCGATTACTTGTATTGTTCGGGACGATTCAACATTTACAGGACCAGGGACGGCGTCAATCTGGAAACAGTCTTTGAAGACAGGAGAAATGAAAGCAATATCCTGGATGCTATAGTGTTACCTTAACAGTACGAAATCTTCCATATTCTCAGGCGTGATGATGCCCGTTGCAGTGGATAGCGTTCTACGTGAAAATAGAGTGGTCTCCAAACGGATCAAACCTGGCGTCAGTGTATACTAAATAAATTAGTATATCCAATGTCAAAGGCGTAAATTTATGCGACGCTTAGAGGAAAGAAGGTGATGATAGACAGAGACTTAGCTCAACTGTATGGCGTGTCTACGAAAAGGCTGAACGAACAGGTCAAACGCAACTTAAAGCGCTTTCCGACTGATTTTATGTATCAACTGACGGCGGAAGAGAAGGAGGAGGTGGTCGCAAAATGCGACCAGCTTGAAACCCTGAAGTACTCGGCACAATTGCCTTATGTTTTCACAGAATATGGAGCGATAATGCTTGCATGCGTACTAAATAGCGAAAGGGCTATTGAAGTTAATATTCAGATTGTACGCATCTTTACGAAGATGAGGGAGATGTTGCTCACGAATCAGGAGATCTTATTAAAGCTCGAACAGTTGGAAAGGCAGACCTTGCAGAATACGGCGGATATACAGGTTGTTTTTGATCATCTCAGGCAATTAATAATGCCTGCTGAACAGTCGGAAAGCCGACGGATCGGTTTCCGAAGACAGAGCGAAGAACAGTGACCTCGTGGGGGATCATCGCCGGCCACCGGACCTGTCGCGCCCGAGGCTGTCGGCGCGGCGGTAGGCGGCTTCGTTGCACCAGCAGGGGCAGGCCTGCAGGGAAGCGTCGGCCTGCTTCACCGGGTCGGCGGTCGTGGCGTCGTTCCCGGAAGACGCGGACGCGCTGGTGGAGGAAGAGGCAGCGGCGTCGGACTTGGCGGTCGTGTTGGTCGCGGCGTCGGCGTCGGGCCTGGTGCTGGCGCCGGCCCTGGCGGATTCACCCCCCTTGCGAGCGACATTGTACCACCCGTGTTTATCGATACTAAAAGTATAATACGCGGCGGCATCGCCCTGGGACGCGGAGGCGCCCTCCCCCGGGTCTTGTGAAGCGGAAGGGGCGGAAGCCTGTGCCCTATCGGCTGTGCCGGCGCAGGTGGGGTCGTTGTGGACACAACTGTCGAAGGCGCGGCGGTGGTCGACAACTGAATTGCTGTCTATACCCCTGCTGGCACGATCCACGTAATGATAAAGGCTGGCGAGATCGGTGTCGCTAAGATCCTTAAAGAGCGGCATGGGCGCCTTATAGCGATTAAAGAGATAACAGCTGTAGGCATCCCCGCGCCACAGCAGGGTCGCATTGTTGCGGGTAAAAGAATACAACCACTGTCTGTCCCGGCGCCGCGTGATCCAGGCCATCGGCGGCGCAGCAACTTCGTTCCTTAACCCATGACAGGATGCGCAACGACTCTCGAAAAGTGTCTTGCCGGCATCATCCGCTGCGGCCGCAGCCGAACTGCCTTCCAGCGACCTGGGGTCTGTCCAGTTGACTCTGTCGCTGTCGGCTGCTTCCCCCTTATAAACCATCATGCCCGGCTGCGGATCCTTCGCCGGTATCGACACGCTGATCGGCTTATTGATCGACACAGACTGCCCTGCAGCGACGTTGATATAAATGATACCACCACTGCTGAGATCGTCGCTATTGCTTCGTATAAGCCTCCCACGCAACATATCCGTCGGGTTGAAGGCCTCCTTCACTTCCAGTTGCACCGCACTGGGGGTACTGGTCTCGAAAGTGCCGGCAGCAATGCGGAGAAGCGCGCCGCCAGGGGTCTTCAGCACTGTATCCTTTCCCGGATCGACGACGAACGAAATCGACGGCAACAAGTCGCCGACATTCGGATCATGAACGCCACCGGAGTCGTTGCACGACCACAGCATCATCGGTAATACTATAACGGCCAATGCGATAATACGCATAGATAAGGGTTTAGCTATAGCAACAACGTAAACCTGCGTCCATTCGTCTGTAAATAGTGGCTTTTATTCAAAAAAGTTGTACTTTTAAGACCTCAAGGCATTTGTGTCCTTCACCATACCAAACCTCGAAGCGGATGTCAACTAGTGGCTCCGCTTCACTTTTTTAGCAATAAAAAAACCCGCTGAATCCTCCACAGCGGGTTTTGAATGAAAAGCAAGTAGGCTAGGTAAGGTCTATTCCGACAGGAAGCGTATAGTGAAACTCCCATCTTCGAGATAGTAATAGCTTTTTCTTGACCGCGAATAGACAACAGGAGCACCAAATTCTTTCATCAGGCGAATGTACTCGTACATGCTGCGTTCGGACATCCCGATTTTTTCTGCCAATTCAGAAGGAGTGCCGGTACCTTTGATGCGGATCAGGTGATCGATCCGATTCAGCCGCTGGAAGATCTCTTTTTGCATAGAAATAAGGTTTAATGAAAAGGTTTAATTTAATTATATGAAAGGTAACACACCGCAGCCAAATATTGGCTAAGTTTGTTGTATGGTAAATATTTTTTATAAAGTAAACTACATGGAAACACTCATGAAAAAGTCGTTCATATTACTAGCGGTCGTCCTTGCCTGCACTAATTTGCACGCTCAAACGGCCGACGAGATTGTCGCCAAGCATGTCACAGCCATCGGTGGTAAGACAGCAGTAGACGCCACCAAGTCACTTTATATCGAAAGCAGCATCGAAGTCATGGGCAACGAAGGACCCAGCACAACATGGATCGTCAACGGCAAAGCCGCCAAGTCAGAGTCGGAGATCGGCGGGACTAAAATTGTACAATGTATCACCGACAAGGGTGGTTGGATGATCAATCCCTTTGCAGGTTCGACCACGCCCACGGCTATTCCCGACGAACAGCTGAAGCCGCTGAAAGGGCAGATCAATGTTGGTGGACCGTTATACAACTACGCCGCCAAAGGCAGCAAGGTTGAACTTTCCGGAAAAGATAGCGCAGACTACAAGGTAAAGCTCACCAACGCCGATGGCATCATCGTCACCTTCTTCATCAACATGAAGACCTGGCTCATCGACAAGGCCATTAGCACAAACACCGTTCAAGGCCAGGATATCGAAACGACCGTCACCTTCTCTGATTACCGGAAGCTTGACGGCGGCCTTGTACTCAACTTCGGTCAGCAGGTGAGCACGCCGATGTATACCCTCAATATCACCCACAAAAAAGTAGAGGTGAACAAGGATATAGATCCGACTATTTTTGACATGCCGAAATAATTGATTCCTGAAATAACTTTTTTAGAGTCGACCTATCCATAGGGCGTAGCCGCCCACGAGGCCGAAGGCCAATGAAAAGGCCGCTGATTTTGCAGCGGCTTTTTCTTTGCTTAGGTTCTTCTGGCTATGGGGCGACCCGGCATTCGATCATCGGCTGACAAGCCGATAGTTCTTGAAACACATGATCTGCCGGCCACCCAAAAAGTTTTGTTCGATAAAGGTCAGTACGCGGTATTTCAGCCGTTCGTGTTTGTGGCGTTCGACCGGTTGACGGTATCGCCGGCGTTCGAGCTGATCGGCCCAATTAAAAAGGCGGATCCTCTCCTGCATCACGGCGGGATGAGTCTCCTGGTAAATGGACAGCTGGCTGAGATTGCCAAAGTCAAACTCCTCTTCTCTTTTGCTGAAATATTCCTGGGCGTGAGCCTTGCCACTATGGATCGTAGCAAAAGCCTTGCGTTTGTTCTGCATATAACGGGGTGGGCGGACCCAGCCGTAATGATAGATGTGGGCGTCGACGCGGGCTACCTTCAGCTTGTATGTTCCTTTCTTCTCCCGATAGTGAAGGCCATCGAATTCCGGGATGCGCCTGAACGACTGGGCCGACTCCCAGGAATGGATGTCCGGGCGGTTGCGGACGATGCGGATCTCATTAGCATACCAGGCATGGGAAGTAATGTAATGGTCATAGTCTCCCCAGAAATGCCGGTACTTGAAAAGGATGCCCTCGACGGAATCATCATGCACCAGCTCTTCGCAACGCTGGCGGATGCGGGGAAGATCTTCCTCATGCACCACCTCATCGCTCTGAACGTAAAAAAGCCAGTCGCCTGTACAGGCGGCCTTGGCGATGTCCGTCTGGTGGGCGTGCTCCATCCCCCGCGGATATTTGTCTAAGTCCCAGACAGTGTGGATGATACGTATTTTATCGGAGCCTATGCTCTGAATCTCTTCAAGGGTACGGTCGTCGGGGTCGCAGTCTCCCAGGGCAACGACGAATTCGTCAACGATAGGGAGGATAGAGGAAATAGCCTGTTTGATAGGATAATAAAGTTTGGTAGCGTTGCGCACCATGGTAAAGCCGCTGATAGTCATAGCCGTTTTAGTTTGTGTTTCGAGATTCAAAGGAGTGGGTACTTTACTTCCGCAATTACGAACAATTACCGTGCTTAGTTGGACTAAAAATATTAAGAGAAGATTAAACGCTGATAAACGGATTATTGTATATGAGCGCACGGTTTAACAAATGGATAACTGGTAATTAACGTGTTAGTAGGCTAAAAGTCTCGGTGAACGAGCGTTTTAGCGTCATTAAAAAATGATTAAAAGAGTGTTAAGGGCTTTTTCCTTGTGGCATTTTCACGCCTCTGGGGGTAGAATTCCTATGTGGATAAACTCGAATTGGTATAGTTTTCGCCCTCTTTGGGTGTGTTGGCCGCCCGGGCCGACAGGCTATTATCAGTTCATTGCCGTTGAACCTTTATCACTATTCAGAAAGCGGGCCCATGCCGCGTGTCAATTTGAAAGTTAAAATCCTACCTTATGAGAAAGACGATCGTCATCAACACGCTCCTTATCCTGGGCTATTATTTAGTCCTGCAATTGCTCATCTGGATCGCCATGATCCTGAGATAATTGCCACGACCCAAGGATCTCAGTCCTCTTCTCCCTCCAGCAGATCGGGCCTTCGTTGCCTGGTGCGCTGGAGGGATTGTTCATGCCGCCAGTCTTCTATCTTCCGCGGATCGCCGCTAAGCAATATCTCGGGAACGCGGATACCCCGCCATTCCGCCGGCCGGGAATAAACGGGTGGCGCAAGCAGGTTATCCTGAAAACTATCGAACAGTGCGGACGTCTCGTCGTTGAGCACCCCCGGAAGGAGCCGCCCGATGGCATCCACCAGGATGGCCGCCGCCAATTCACCCCCGCTGAGGACATAATCCCCGATGGAGATCTCCCGAGTGACATACTTGTCGCGAATGCGCTGGTCGATGCCCTTGTAATGCCCGCATATGAGTAAGAGTTTTCCCTTAAGCGAAAGCCGGTTGGCCGTGCGCTGATCGAACCGTTCGCCGTCTGGGGTCAGATAAATTATCTCCTCGAATGGGCCATCCTGTGAGAGCGCTTCGATGGCATTGGCAAGGGGCTCTGCCATCATCACCATACCCGCTCCGCCCCCATATTGGTAGTCGTCCACCTGCCCATATTCGTTGACGGCCCACTGTCGTAAGTGGTGCACTCTTATCTCCAGCAACCCTTTTTCTTTTGCGCGTTTTAGGATGGAATGGTTAAACGGAGATTCCAGGAGTTCTGGTAAAACGGTGAGGATGTCGATCTGCAGGCTCATGGCGCAAAGCTATGAAATATTGTGGCCGGATGTGGCCTAACAAAACCAACTGAAAACATTACCCCTATGTCACACACAAATCTAAACCTTGAATCCTTCGGCCGGGCCTATCGCAGTCTGGTGAGGCCCCTGCGGTATTTCGCCTGGCGCTATATGCAGAATGAAGATATTGCCCGTGACATCGCAGACGATGTGCTGCTGGAATTCTATCACAACGACGCCGATCTCGAACAGACAAAGGTGCAGTCGCAGGTCTACCGGGCGGTAAAATGGGTCTGTATCGATCGCCTCATCAACGCCGGCGAGGAAATGAGCGACGCGCAACGGCTCGCGGTAGCGCTGGCGCCGGAGGAAGATGATCCTTTCTTCAACGCCGTGCTGGTAGAGGCGGAATGGTTGAATAAGATCGATGAAGTGGGGGCGTAAACCTTGTGGGTCAAAAAAAATTGTCCACCGACTAATAAAATAACCGCGTCTCACAGTTAAGGATAAGGTTGACCTTAAACCTTTTTCAAATGACAGATCACGGGCAGCTACCTCAGGACGATTGGCATCGGATCTTCGAGCAGCAGTATGATATTTTTTACCGGCGGCTGGTGTACATGGCGGGATATATCGTAAAGGACAAACAGGAGGCGCATGACATCGTCATCGATGTGCTGTTGAAGATCAGGGCCCGGTTGATGAGCGGCAAAGTCTCGCTGGACGAATTGAAACCGGCCTATTTCAAGACAGCGGTAAATAATGCCTGCCTCGACAGGCTGAAAGCGCAGAAGCGGCTCGCGATGCTAAACGGCCGCACCCCTCCGATGCCTGACCCGGCCCCCGACCTCGCCGATGGCGAAGAAGAGACCCATCGTGCGCTGTTGTTGCAGGCGATCGAACTGATAGAAGAACTGCCGCGGCAGCAAAAAGAAGTGATGACCCTCATCTATTTCGAAGGTCAGCCCGTGCAGGCCGTGGCCGGAAAGATGGGGATCGCACCATCGACAGTGTACCAGCACCGGCAGGCTGCCCTCCGGGCGTTGAAAGAAAAGCAGGCAAAACGCAAAGGCATCGATCCGGAGATATTATTGTTATTGGTATTGCTATGCAGATACAACCATTATTGGCTGAACTAGTTGTCCGGGAGATCACCGGCGAGCGGTTGAGCATTGCCGAAGACCAACAGGTGAAGGCCTGGCTGGAGAACAATCCTGCCCGCGCCCGGATGCTGGCATGTCTGCGCGACGCTCAATGGCGGATGCAGGAGTGGCAGCGCTATAAGGATGTGGACAAGCAGGCCATTTGGACGCGGATGCAGGCCCGTGCGGCTACGATGCCCGAACAACTACCGCTGCCCGCGCTCGAACATCGGTCATGGGTGGGCAACCCGGCGGGTAAAAGCCGGACGATCCGAATCTGGGCGATGATCGCTGCGCTGATCTTATACCATAGCCATTGAACCTTTCCTATTTAGGAGCCGCTGGAAGCGGCGGCCTTTCATTTTAACTATAAAAAATTAGTTAAAATAGGCTTTCCGTACGTTATTATGCAGGATAACTTCACTCATGAAAAAACTGCAATTGATAATCAGCGGGTTAGCTTTTTGCCTGGCCGCCACCGCCCAGAGTAATGTGGTACAATTCGACTACCACGCGAAAAAAATTAGTGACAAAGTGTACGAGATACACATTCTGGCAAAGATGAATGATGGCTGGCATATTTACAGCAAGGATCAGCCTAAACAGGCGATCTCCCAACCGACCCGCATCACGTTCAACTCCAGCCCGTTGTATGCCTTGAAGGGGCCGATCAAAGAAAACGGGGATAAAAAGAAGTACGAGGATAAGGTTGCCGATATCGTTCAATACCAGTATGGCGGGCAGGTGGAGTTTGTTCAAACGCTGACGCTGAAAGCTACGGTTAAGTCAACCATCACCGGACATATCACCTACCAGGCGTGCACCGATGAGCAGTGCCAGACGCCTCAAACCATCCCGTTCGAAGTATCTATCGACTAATCGCCCTTCCGATCACTCTTCCAGAAAATCATCAAGCTCCCGCCGCTGCTTCTTTGTCGGGCGGCCGATCTTGCTCTGGCGTTTGCCGGTATTGAAGCTGGCGGCCTGGAATTGCAGCCGTTCGATCTCTTCGGCAGGGGTGATGTCGATATAATACTCGATCGCCTGCGCATATTGCACCCGGTGGTCGAGCAGCCCGACGACCTTGATACGCCAGCGCTTGCTTTCCGTCTTTACTTCATATTCATCCCCAATACTCACGGTCTTGGCGGCCTTGGCGGAATCGCCATTGTATTTGACTTTCCCTTTTGCACAGGCTTCAGCAGCCTCCGATCGTGTCTTGAAGAGGCGGATAGACCAAAGATATTTATCGAGGCGGAGTTTTTCTTTTTCGGCCATATGGAAAAATGCCAGTAAAGTTAGGTGAAAAACGGTGTTTTTCCCGTTGCGGGGTTGGGCGCGAAATTCTAATTTCCTGGACCATTAAACCCGGAATAGCTATGTTCATTACCCCCCTGCCGAAAAAACTGCTCTTTTTAAATTGCTTCTTGTTCATACTTTACCTGGACGGAATATCGCAAATTCCCGACAATCTCAGGATTGTGAAGGATACCACAGTTAATGCAGTTGAGATCGACCCCAGACAGTATGTTACAGTGTTATACAACCGCTATAGGATTAGAGAGAAACTGGACACCATTTGGAATTGGGAAGATCGAAAGAACGTACCTTCTCAGAAGTATAACGCCTTGGATAAGGACGGACAAATCAAAATAATATTCGACAAATCCGGATTTATCCGCAATACGGATTTTTTCGGTAACGTCACCCTGGAGGCTGAGATATCGGGCTCAAAGGGGACGAGGCAGATCGAAGTTAATCCCTATTCGGAAATTGGCGTTGCAAGAAAAGCCATCGGCATTAAGTCCGATCCTCCTTATGATGTAAGCAACAAATTGTTGAACATGATCATCGAACTATCGGAGGTGGATAGTATAAGAAGGTCATTGAAGACTGTCTATAGTTTTAATTCCAGAAGCGCGCTCAATCTGTTTGGTGAGATCCTTAGAAAGGCGATGGATTCTTGCGACAAACCAGGTGCAAAACCGGTGGTTATAGGGAAGCAAGTGCTCGATGGCTATGATGATTTCTACAACACCACAATTCACCTGGCTGGAACCGATGGGAGATTGGAATTTGCAATTAGAAATGCTACAGATATTGCAACACTGAAAGACTTGATCAGCAAGCTTAAGGGCGATACGTATGATTATTACAGCAGATATATCAGAGATCCCTTTGTTCAAAACTATCAGTACGCAGCCAACTATATTAATGATAAGCTTCCCTTGATATTGGAATTCCTTAGTTCTTTTGAAAAAGGGGGACAGGAGGGTTTAAAGGCTTTCTTGTCTCTGACGAGTCTCACGCTGATAAAATACAACGATATCAAGAACAATCTCATTAGAGACGTGGACACCCTCTCGACGCTTCACCTGCCGCAGCAGGATGGAAAGGTCATCATTTCGGATTCAATCCTGCTGCTATATAAAGACCCTCTGGAAAAGGCCGTCAATGCGCTGTACTACTTGTCCAGACTACAAGGGTCGGAGATTGAACACATCATCCTGGATATTGGAAGGGATAACATAAAAAATATGCAAGTGAGTGCGCGTCCATCCGCAGTTGACTCCCTGCTCAGATATGGTTCATCGACTCAAGAGCAACGTATCATTGCAGACATTATTAACAATTATAAGGATACGCTTTCCATTCTCATCGCCCGTAAAGCAGGCGAGCAGATATATAAAAAATTGGTAAAAGCGACTATCGATCTTGGAAAAAGCGGCGCTGCCGAAGGAGAAACACTTTCTCTATACCTCACGTGGATAATGGACGAAACGGACAGTTTGCAAAATTCCCCCAGGCTCGAGATTGGAAAATACCAGCTTATCCAAAGCGGATGGTCAGTTGATGTGTCGGACATCTTCTCCCTGGTCGATAGGATAAATCCATCGAGTACCATCGATCCGGCCCATGAATCGCCAAGTGTATTCAAAGGCGCCGGTGGGGCAGTGCTGATGTGGACCTATTCGCGAGAGGACAGGGGACTGAACGTGCATCAAAATGCAGATGGGTATTTCACCAGGCGGAAGAATGTATTGATGAATTTCTTTCAGCCTTCGATAGGGGTCAATGTTTCTTATGTGGATTTCAATACGACTAAAGACGTGGAGATCGGCACCGGGCTTCAATTGGGCCTCTTTCATAATAAGATCTTTTTCGGTTATGGCGTTAATTTGACTTTGTTAAATCCCAAGGATGCTCCTTTTTACTTTTATCTCGGATTCAGCTTTGCAAAGTTATCCGATCTGTTCAAAGACGCGGGGAAGATCAGTTCATCTAATTGACGAAGGATGTCGATGGCCGGGGCATCAATAGTATTTCACCGCTATCCTCGCGGGGAGGTACAGCTCGTAATCGTGAAGACTCTTGCGGAGCCAGGAAGTGTCGTTGTTGATGCCGTAGAAGTTGAGCACCTCTCCGCTGCTGGACTGGGTGTCGGGCAGTTTCCAGGAGGCGACCTTACTCCATTTGGGGAGCTCCCCGGGGCTGAACCAGGGGTCGGAAACGATAGCAGCACGGACGCCGTCTTTCCGGCTTAGCGAATCGGCCAGCACGGGGCCCCAGGAATGTTCCCGCTGGCTTTTGATGACATCGGCGCTGGCTTCACCGGTGAAGTCGAGTTTCCGGCCATCCGAGAACCAGGCGACGGCGCCGATGTTATTTACTCCGATGGTCTGTCGGTGATAGTACCGGTGGACAAACGCAGCCATCGGATACTGCTGTTCGTAGATGCGGATGCTGTCGCCTTCGAAATGCCGCAGCGTGGCGATGTTCCGCGCGATAAAGGGCAGGCCCAGGACGGTAAGTAGCGCGAATGACAGCCGGTAGATGCTGGTCCGGGGCCGGATGGTGCCCCGCCCCTCCACGGGGCCCACCGCCAATTGACGGTATTGCCAGATGAACAGACAACCAATGATCAGCCCTGCGATGGCGAGGTAAAGAATATAAGATGGGTAGGGGCCCAGCACCAGGGAATTAGGTAGGAAATAACTGCCTTTGGAGAGGCTGATCACGCCAAAGAGGACAGGCGGTAGCAGGGAGATACCGGCCAGTTGCAGCGCCTCGCGCCGCCGGTTTATGGAAACCAATAACAGGCAGGCAAGGGCGACGAGCACAATATCCTCGTAACGTGTGGCTACCGCGAGAAGTCCATAGAGGTAAACGCGGCGCGGGAGTTGCGAGACTCCCTGGTCTATCGCCGTCGCCAGCGATTCCATAAACAAAAAACAAAAAAGCAATTGCACGGTATAGCCCATCCCGCTGACCACCATCAACGGCAGTGGCGCCAGGAAAATCACCGCCAGAAGGATGATCAGTTGATGTAATGGCTTGATGCCCCGGTGGATAAGCGCCTGCTGCAGCGCATAGACGAAGCAGATGGCGGCAACACCATTGAGGACGATCGGGATGATGAGATGCGACCCAATGACAAAGAAGATCACCGCCAACAGGACGGGATAGAGTAAAGAAGTGGACGCAGACTGGAACGCGTATTTCGAGACTCCCCACACCGAATAAAAGGCCAGGTTCTTGCCTACGCTGATGTCGAGAAAGGCGCTGTCGAGCGGAAAGGCGATATTGCCGTTCGTATGCCGCAGGACGTTGTTCTCAAGCAAGATGATGGGGACGACCAGCGCGACGATGGCTGCCAGGAGGACGATAAGGCTTCTTCCCTTGGGGAGTTGCATGGGACATTACATTAGTGGAGGACTAATGTATCGCGGATGGACGCAATTAGAATGCGGGGCAATCCCCATTACCAGAACTTCCACCAGGGCTTAGGCCTCACCGTTTTGCCGGCGGGCATATCCGGTGAGGCATGCGGCTCGGCTTCGCTTGCGCCCGGTTCGGCATCGATCGACTCCGGCGCGGCTGCTTTTACGGCTGTTGGCTGCGCCGGCCGTTTGGGTTTGGTATACTTGCGGAATGGAGTATCGGACATAAGTTCTTCGTCCTCTCCGGTGGAGATATTGACGCCCAGATGCCGTTTTGCCACACCAAACGCAAAATCTTCCATCATTTGATCTTCTGTATTGTCATAGACCTCATCGTCTTTCCACGAGCTTTTGAATAGTAGCTTGCCACCGATGAGTTTTGAATGTGCGTAGACGGCTATTTCTTCTTCGAGCCGATCGCCCCATTCCGTCACCGGCGTATCGGCGGAGATGGATTTGAATCGAATCCGTTCACCGTCCTTTGCCAGGGCATAGAGATGCCAGTTCGTGGCGCTGTGACAGGCCACCGTCAGCACCTCAGAACCAGGAAACAGTCCTGTCAATATCTTCTCGTATTCCGCAAGCGCCTCCGGTGCTCCATTCGTTTCGAGCACTTCCGTCAACAAATAATCCTCGCAAATGATGAGGCTGTCATTGTATCGCCCAAAGCTGACCGATTTGTCGCGAGGATAAATACAATCCTCAAGCGTAGTGTCTTCTGCGTAGGAATAGTTGCCGAAACCGAGCGCCGGCAGCAACGCCGCCTCGTCGATCTCACCGGCCGGTTTGTTGATAATGATCATGGAAGATTTGAAGCCCATGAGGCTAAGATATACTTTTTCGAAGGTAATGATTTGGTCAATTATTTAGTATTGTATGCTAATATAATTAGTATTTTTGTATCAAACCCCGACTATGAAATACGGACGATACTTGCCTGTGTATGAGGCTGTGGACTTGAGTGTTTTCGAGTTTTTGAGTAAAGGGAAGCACGGCATCATTAGAAAACGGATTGTTTTTGCAAAAACGAATATGCTGGGGATCTATAATTTAGCCTTTGGAAATGTTGAGAACAATGGTGGTCTTGATGACGAATTGATAACTAACAATGGTGATAGAGATATTATTTTAGCAACGGTGGCCCAAGCGGTGGATAAATATACACAACGGTATCCGAGGCGTTGGATCTTTTTCAAAGGGAATACTCCTGCAAAAACAAGATTATATAGAATGGCCATAGGTATAAATTTGAGGGAACTGTTACAAAAATTTGAAATACTTGCTGTAGTGGATGGCAATGATGAATTTCTTCCGTTTCAACGAAGTATGATTGTAGATGCCTTCATGATCAAGAGAAGGATTAATTTTTAGCAAGGTTCCTTATAATTTTGTAAATTTATTTTGTCTATGAAAAAAACAACAAAAAAGAAGCGGGGCCTTTTCGATCACAAGGTCATCTTTATTGTCGATAAGAGGCTCAATAACTTGAATGTGGAGGCAATGGCCCCCGAAAAACTTGCGGAAGCCAACAGAAAGCTGAGCAAGATGAAATTGCCTAAATAATTATAATCGCCTCCCCACCCAGGCGAGATATCCCCACGCCACCAGCAGGAAACCCAGCGCCCATGCAGGACCCTTCGCATCGCCGATGATCCCCATGATCGGCAGCAGGATGGCGCCGCCCGAGACGCCCATGATCAGGAGACCGGATACCTCGTTTTCGCGCTGAGGCGCGCGGCGCAGGGCGGTGGCGAAGAGGATGGGGAAGACATTGGCGACCGAGAAGCCAAGCAGGAAAATGAAGACCAAAATGAGCCAGAGTGGTGAGGCGAGCAGCAGGCCGGTAAGGGCGAAGATGCCAATGATGGTGGTGGCGAGGAAGACGCGTCGGGCCCTTGCTTTTGCCAGGATGATCACACCCGCAAGACTACCCGTAGTGCGCGCAATAAAATACAGACTGGTCCCTAATCCGGCTTTTTCAAGCGGAAGGCCGCTGTGCGCCATGATGAACTTGGGGAGCGTGGTATTGAAACCGACATCGAGCCCGACGATGGCGATGACGCCAATGAGCAATTGAACGATCAGCGGGTCGCTTAGCAGCCGCAGGCAATCGAGGAAGGAAGTAGTGCGCCCGGAGTGGCCCTGTTCGGCGATGGGTGTCGACCACAGCCAGAGCGTGTTGAGCAAGGTAACGAAAGCAAATAAAGGAAAGATGAGTCGCCAATCCCCCAGCCAAAAAGACGCGGCGCCGGCGATGACAGGGCCGAGAAAGGACGCAATCGCCTTGATCAGCTGTCCCCCGGTGAGGGCGCTGGTAAGCCGCTGCGGCTGCACCACATTGGTCAGCAGCGGGTTCAGGGACACCTGCAGGATGGTGTTGCCGATGCCGATGAGGGCGAAGGCGGCAAGCAGTACCACAAAGTTGTAGGCGAGGAAAGGCACGAGCAGCGCCAGCAGTGTGATGACCATGGCCCATAAGACCGTCTTCCGCCGCCCGATGCGGTTCATCAATAACCCGGTGGGAACACTGAAAAGTGCAAACCACAGAAAGACCATCAGCGGCAACAGATTCGCCACGGAGTCGTGCAAGTGAAGGTCTTTCTTCGCATAATTGGTCGCAATGCCGACGACATCGACAAAGCCCATGACAAAGAAGCCGAGGAAGACGGGTAGCTGCTTTCTCATTTCTCTACCCTTATCGTGACTACATCCTGCGGAGCGACGGCGATGGATCCTTCCACGGGTGCAAGAGCCGCTTCGGTCGTATTGCTGTAATGCGCGGCGCCGACCGGACTATTCCAGGTAAGCGTGGTTGCCACGGGTTCCTGGGTCGGATTGAAGAGGCTAACGATCCATGCCTTGCCATCGAGGGCCGGTCGTAGCGCCAATACCACCAATTGCTGTGAGCTCAGCTGCAGCCGCGAAGTGCTCATCGGGCTGCCGGACATGGCAGCGGCGGCAGCGGGGGGTGCGGGCGCGGTGGGTACCGAGGCTGTGGCGGCGATCAAAGGTTGGGACAGGGCCGTAGCCAGCTTCGTCGAAGCCGCCGCATCGAATAGCTTGTGCGGCTGCAGCGCATAGCGGAAGGTGATGATCCCATCCTGGTAGGCGCGGTAATTGGTCTCCCAGTGATTATTCAACGCCCAGGAATAAAGCTTTTGCGTGGGTTCGATATGTTTGCGCCAAACTGCAGGATTGCTCTGACCACCCAGCAGCGTTGCCGTGATGCCACCCACTTCCACCAGCGGGGCATCGAGGGTCACCCATGTGACGCCATAATCCTTGTTGGAGACATCTGCCCAGCTGCCCACCTCCAGCCAGTTCTTGCACGAACCGGGGATCTGGTCCTTCTCCGGCTGCATGATAGCCATGGGAAGGTCGAGCCGTATCTCACCACCCGGCACATGAAAAGGAAACCCGATGTTGAGACTCTCCTTGCCATGCAGATTGGCCCAGGCGTAGTCGCCGGGATGCGGGTCGAGCTCGGCGGGAAGCTTGTCCAGGATGTTGGTGATCTCTGCGTAGTCGAGGCCGGCGATGAGGCGGACCTTTCTTACTAGTTTTTCGACGCCCGGGGCTGCGGACTCGATGCGCAGTTCGGCCAGGACGGGGCCCTGTTCGCTGATGGTGATCTTTACGGGGCCGTTGCGTTGCAGGTCTTTCAGGTTGTTACCGTTTAAGAAAAGATAATCATTTAGCCCGCCGCTGCTGTCGGTGTCGGCAAACTCGTTGTCGATGGCGGGGTTCTTCAGGCTGGTGATGACGCCGGTGGTGGCGTCGATGTTGAGATGAAGGATCCCGTTATCGAGGGAATGGGTGTCGGCGGCAGGGCCCGCGGTAGTTGTGGCGCTGCCTGCGGTGATGGTGTAACGCTTTGCGGCGAATGGGGGGATGTCGGTTGCGACGAAGGCCAGTTCCCCGGTGGAGAGCCGCTGGGATGGGATGGAGTGACCGGTGGCGTCGGTGATCCTGTCGCCTGCCTGCGATTGGTCGCGGGTGAGCAGGACCAGACCGGTGCGGGACCAGGAGTTGATGTTGAAGACGTCGATCGCGTTGTTGGTGGCAGGCGCTGCGCTTTGGTCGAGCGCGCTATCAAGGAGTTGGCGGGAGAGACTGTCGGCTTGGGTCGCGTACGACTTCTTAATGATCCACTGCTCCATCGTCTTCTGGCTCAGCGGCCGCGTCACGCTGCAATCGGCTCCCCAGGTGTGTTCGGAATAGAGGATGGCGTATTTCCAGGCATCGCGGTCGCGATCGACGGGGAAAGCCGTATGGTCGCGATCCACAGCCGGGCCCGAGGCTCCCTTCATCACCCACAGTGCTTCGGCCTGGCTGAGCCTCGAACTGGTGGCGCGGTTCTCCGCCGTCTCGAAGGCCGAAGAGCCGGCGCCGTCTTCCCAATAACCCGTCCAGTCACCCTTTGCCTGCGGCAGCTGGCTGCCGTACTTTTCTTCGAAGGCATGAAAGGCGGTGCTGGTGGAAGAGATGATGAACTTCGGCCAGGTGTATTTCGTGGTCCAGTTCTTTACAAATTCACTGATGGTGAGATCAGGAACGGAATTGTCTCCATGACCGATCCACCGGATATACGAAATATCATAGTTGAAATTCACGCGTTTTAGTTCCGCGATATAATCGGCCACAAGTTGTGGTGTCAGGCCATGGGGCATGTCATACGAATAGGCGTATCCTCTGTAAGGGATCCAGACCAGCACCTTCTCCTTGCCGCTGGGGCTCACCCAGTAGAAAGGCTTGTCCGCCCATGCCTGTAGGATGTCACCGATGCGATCGAAAAAGTTTGGTGCGGCGGATAAATATTTTATCCCTGCCTGGGCCATGGCCGTCACCGTGCCCCAGGTATATCCCGGTACGTCACTGATCATAGCCGCATCGATGGTCGTTCCGCATTGGGCCGCGATCTCGCTGCCCCGATGGAAGAGTTGCAGCAGCTCTTCCGGCCGGCAGAGCCCGGTGAGGGTGTTGACATACATCCCGTTGAGCGCTACGCTTCCGTCCTTCACCGCGGCGATGAAGGCCTGCCGCTGTTGTTCGGTCATCCGATGAAGGAACAGATCGGCCGCGTATACACCTTCGAGGTTCCAGACAAAACGGGCACCGGCGGGGTAGTCCTTTGTCCGCCGTGCATAGTCGATGCCCGTAAGCAGGTTGTTCATTTGCTTGCGTTCGACATCGGTCTGGATCTCCGTATATCCGATATCGTTGTGGCTGTGTGGCAGGACATAGATGGTCATCTTCCGGACAGGTTGCAGATCGGCTTTGCCCGTGGCGACAACCTTGCCGTTGGTGAGCAGCGAGAAGGCGATGGTCGTTGACTTCTTCACCTCGGGGAGGAATATCTCGAGTTGGCGGCTGCCGCTGTCTATCCCCAATTGCTGATCGGGCTCGCCTTTGACGTGTACCGTGACACTGGTCGGGTCGCCGCTGTTGGCTAACGTCAGCTCGACCGATTGGTAGTCGTGCCCGTCGCGGGTGGAGAGGAAGGGGAGGGGCTTCACCGCTTTTATCGTGATGGCGGCTCGCGGCGCCCCGGTATTAGCGGCCGGAGGCGTCTGTGCTTGAGCTGCGACGGTGGCGAGGCAAAGGAGAAGAAGGGAGGCTTTTTTCATAACGGCAATTTATTTTACAAAGGCTTTGACGATTTTTATTGGTGTATCATGGGGATTGTGCAGTTGGTATCCCTCCGCGGCTGCTGGAATAATAAAGGTCTCGGCGTAATGGAGGTGATAAGTGCGGCCCTGCTTTGTAGTGACCGTAACCCGCTCTCCTTCCACCAGCATCAGCAGGTGGCACCGGCCCTCCGTGCTTATGCGTGTTGTTCCGGTGAGGGTGATGCGGTGAATCGCATAGAAGTGTTCAGGATGTGTGGGCAGGAGTTCGAGCTGCGTCCCCTCCTCTGCTTCCAGTATCCGGGGTTTAGAGACAAGCTCTGCCTGGACGCTGGCGCCTTTTCTGCTAAAATCGAGGTTATGAAAGGCGTGGTCGATATTTATCGGCCGTGGCATTCCATCCAGATCGAGCCGCATCCAGTCATACATCTTAAAAGTGAAGATATAGGGCGTCGCGCTGATCTCCAGGACAAGATTGCCTGCTCCTGCACCGTGGATCGTCCGGTTGGGGATGAGGAAGAGATCGTGTTTGTGCGCGGGGAGCAACTGGACATAGGCTTCGATGTCGACGGCCTGGTTGGCGGTCTGGCTATTCTCGAGCACCTGACGGAACTCCGTCGGACCGATGTCGTCCGTGAACCCGAGGTAGACCCCTGCCCCCGGCTTGCAATCCAGGATATAATAGGTCTCGTCTTGGGTAATGGACTCGCCGAAATGCTTTTGTATATAGGGTAGGGAAGGATGGCATTGGATGGACAGGTTGCCGCCGTCAAACGTGTCGAGAAAGTCGAAGCGGATGGGAAATTCCTGGCCAAAGCGAGAGGCATCGACACCGAGGATCGCCGAAGACTCCCATTGCATCAGCCAGTCAAAGGCAATCTCGAGCAGCAAGCCATCGCTTTCAAAGACGATGCCGTTCTCGGGAGCGATGAGTTCAAAGCTCCAGGCATAGTTCACCTCTTCGGGCGAGAGGGCCGGGATATGTTGTTTCAACCACTGCCCACCCCAGACCCCGGGTTCGAACCAGGGCCGGGCGCGGATAAGATTGGTTGCCATAGCCCGCATGCCGTCGCGAAGCACCTTAGTTGGAACCCAATTAGGGTCCTCTTCATGCTGGCCATCTGCTACGATGGCGATCTTCCCGCTGATATCGCGGCGGTGCCGGTTCAAGATCACCCAGTCGACGAAATAACTGCGTTTGTACATCTCCGCAAAGGGCCCTATGAAGGTAGAGCCCAGATTGCTGGCGCTGCCGGCACGCATCCGGTATTGGAGTTCATTCTTGGGCAGATCGAAATAGATCACTGGCGCTTTCCAGCTGTTGAGACCGGTGCTGCTGTTAAGACCGGCCCCGACGCCGGCGAGGATGATGATGGGGTTGCGGTCGGTTGCGCCGCCGATGGGCCCTAAGTTGGTCGCCCTGCCGGCCGCCAAGGGTTGCCAATCGTGCAGTTCGCCGGTGAAAAAGTCCGCCAGCGTCAGCGTCGTCTTCGTTCCCCACACCGAACCCACCTCGCCAAGAAAAGGCGCGACCAGCGCGTCGATCTCGCCTTCGGGCTTTTGCCAGGCGCGCGTCTCGTACCAAAGTACTCGCGCCCCTTCGGCCCGCAATGCCGCACAGAGCCCGCTGCGTACAAGATCCCAGTCGATGCCGGCATAGCCATCGAGCCTTGCGCCTCCCTGGTAGATGATCCACCGGGCAAGGGGAATGTACCCGGAAATGATCCGACCATCGTCAAGGGATTCGACTGGATAGATGTCATAACCGGCGGCCCCACGCTCCCTGAAGCCTGCGCCCTCTCGCTCGCTGAAGCCTGCGCTCTCACGTTCGCTGATGCGTTTCGGCAGCATCGCTTGCAACGATTTGCGCTTTGGCGGCGCAGCTACCTCCCGTTGTACCAGGCTTGCCGCGCCGGCGATGGCCATCCCTTCCGCATCTTGTGAGACAATGACGGTAGCCCCGGCTCCGTGTTGAGCAAAAGCCGCTTTCATCGCCTCACCGAAAAGGCCAAAAGATTGCGAGATGCTTCCGCCGATGACAAGGGCATCAGCGCCGAAAGCCTTTATCCAGGGCGCCAGGAACAGACCCAGGTTGGCGCCGAATGCTGAGAATACCGCAATCGCTGCCGGGTCTTTGTCTACAAGGGCCTTTTCGGCAATAGCTTTTACATCCGCCGCGGGATAAGCCGCAAGCAACCACCGCGTGGAGAGATAGTCTTCGGCTATTCCGTCTTTGAACGGAATACAATATAAGTAGCCATTGGCCGGCACACCATCGCCCGTTGTTACGAGGGTCTTTCCCTGGACGAAACAAGCGCCGAACCCGGTACCCAAGGTGATGGCGATGATCTTTTCATGCCCGGTCGCCTGCCCCGATCTTGCTTCACCCAGCCCAAAGCAGGCAGCATCGTTGCCAAAACAGATGGGAAGAGGTTCCCCCCCACGCCGCAATGCTTTCCCCCAGGACCGCAGCGCTTCTTTTATATTGAGGCCATAAAAATTCTCGTATTTGTTCAACCCTTTTATCAGGGAGAGACCCGTGGAATAGTCGAACGGACCGGGCATGGCGAGACCGATGCCTTCCACAGGCGAAGCGGCCGCCCCCATAACGGCATTCATCAAGCCGGCGAAAGCGGCAAGCAGCGTCATCGCATCCGCCGCCGGATCGATCGCCGCCCGGCGATACGTTTCGGACAACACCACATCATCTGCGACCAGCGCCGCGGAAATATGGGTCCCGCCGACATCGACTCCAACGCGCATCATTCCCGCCTCCCCTTTTTAATGTCGATGCTATACGTAAACTTGTCGCTCCGGTAGTAGCCGACATTATATTCCACCGGTCGGTTTCCGATATCATATACAAACCGTTCGCGAAACAGCAGCGGAAACTTGGCATCCACCTTCAGCTTCTTTGCCATCGAACCTGCCATCCGGGCGCTGATATTCTCCGAGCTGCGGTGTACTACGACGCCATATTTTTCTTCGAGCATGCTATAGAGCGGCACACCGAATTCGTCTTTTTCGCTAACGCCGATACGCGGGTGAAAATAGCTCTCGAAATATACAATGGGCTCGCCCGACTCTGCTCCCTTCAGCTTCGACAGCTTTAGTACCTTCTTATCCGGCTGCAGGTGAAAA
This sequence comes from Puia dinghuensis, assembly GCF_014642875.1. Taxonomy (GTDB): domain Bacteria; phylum Bacteroidota; class Bacteroidia; order Chitinophagales; family Chitinophagaceae; genus Puia; species Puia dinghuensis. The sequence continues at coordinate 806,242 of NZ_BMJC01000005.1, read as the reverse complement.
AAATTGCGGATCGTCTCATCCACCTGCACCCATTCCACCCGCAATTGGAGATTGGTGACCACGATGCCCTTCTCCTTCATTTCCTGGGTAAAGCTATACCAGTGGTCGAGCTCGGTCATCAGCCCCTTCTTCTCTGCGGCCCGGGTACCTACGCCTTTCTTGCGGACGATGAGGCCCTCGTTCTCCAGTTTGTTCGTCGCCTGGCGGATGGTGTTGCGGGACACCCCGAGCCGGTTGGCCAATTCTACCTCCTTTGGCAGGAAGGCGCCCTTGCGGAACTTCTCCATGCCGAGCAATTTTCGAAGATAGTCCTCCACCTGGACGTGGAGGGGTAGTTTGCTTGTATGGTCTATCACGATAGTTTGTTGGTATGTTCAGACATATTAAAGGTGCGGGGAAAACCCGAAACGGCCAAATATTTCTGCCGCGCCTCACCGGCCACCGGCCCAATGCTGAGCCCGGATCAACTGGATCACGGCTTGTTTGATAGCGCTGTTGGGGATAATCGTGTACTGTTTGTTGTTGAAGGTGAGCTTCCCATCCTGTATCCTGGCCGCAGGGTCATAGCCGGCCTTGATGAGTTCCTTAGCCAGGTTCTCACTGACATCGCCTTGCAGCGGGTTGGGATAGGGAGTCATTTGAAAGGTGCCGGGGTTCATGGCCAGGAATTGCGGCTTGGGATGGTATTGTATGAGGATCGTTTTGATCACTTCCTCCTTGCCGGTGAGGAGATAGGCATCGGAGGGATGGAAGTTGATGGCCATCTCGACCATCTGCGTGGTAGGCTTCCCGGCGTCCTTCTTGTTGTTGAAACCTTCCTTTAGTGGGTAGTAAACAGCGGTGAGCCTATACCCTTTTAGACTGAGGGTGTCTTCTTCGATCACTTTGAATCCGGGTCCGCTATCTAGGACTGTCTGGCCAAAAGCGGAAAGGCTAAGGAGAACGGTCAGCAAAGAGAGGAGGTATTTCATCGACGGTGTTTTGTATATTTAAGGAACACAAACTATGAAAAAAATGACCAAACTAACCATTGCTTGTTTATTGGCGGCCGCCATTTACGCTCCCGCGCATGCCCAGACGACCAATCCAGCCCAACCCGCCCAGTCAGCCCGGGTCCAGTCCGCAGGGGGCGCCACCGCCCGCGTCCTCACGCAGCCCGGCCTGAAAAAACTCGGCGTCTTCATCGGCACCTGGAAAGGCGAAAGCACCGTCGACGCCACGCACAAAGACAAGATCACCGCGATAAATACCATTCAGTGGTCGCCCAACGGCAAGTATCTCATCGCCGATCAGGTGATAAACCGCGATGGCCGCGAAACCAACAACCTCTCCATCTATCATTATAACCCCGACAAGGATGATTATACCTTGAGCCTCGTGGGCATTCCGGGTATGCAGCCTTTTTCAACGCCCGTTACCTATCGGGGCGACACGCTCTTCTACAACGGCGAGTATACCGAAAATGGGAAGAAGGTATATAACCGCACGCTGAATATCTTCACCAGTCCGTCCAGTTACATATACAAAATACAATTCTCCGATGATGGCGTGAATTGGCGCACGGACGGCGAAGGGGAGGCGAAGAAGATGCGGTAAACCGTACACCCCGGTCGGTAAAACCGGTCAATCGGCGCCGTGAACATTCAGCCAGCCCTTTGACGGCCAGCCATTTGCAAAACTGGCATAGAAACTGATGCAGCACCGGCAACACCACTGCCTATGCTACGAATCTACTTCCGCGCGGGCTTCCGCAGCCTACTCCGGCGCCGGAGCTTCTCGCTCATCAACCTCATCGGCCTCAGCCTTGGCTTCTCGGCTATCATGGTCATGGCCATCATGATCTACCAATACGTAACAGCCAACGGTCAATTCCAAAACAAAGACCGCATGTACTATGTAAAACTGCGCAACGCGGATGGCGCGGAATACATGTATACGCCTTACCCCTTCCTCTATACGATCCTGCAAACCTGCCCCGACGTCGAAGCCGGAACGCACCTGCAGGCTATTGTGGAGCCCTGGCTGAAAGCAGGCGACAAAGAATTCCAGGATAAAACCTGGTTTGTCGACACGGGCTTCTTCCGAGTCTTCTCGTTTCCCTTGGAATACGGCGACCCCGCCACCGCCCTGCGCAACAAGGCCAACATTGTCCTTAGTCACGAAATGGCGGCCAAACTCTTTGGTTCAGGCGCCGGCGCTATCGGCAAGACGTTGGTAAGGGATGATAGTGTACTGATGACCGTCACAGGCGTCCTGCAATCGGTGGCCAGCAACACCTCCGCCCGACCGGAAGTCCTGTTACCAGCAGAAATTATCAATACCAACCAGGAGTTTATGGACATGGCCAACTGGTACAACGGATTTGCGGAAAACTATCTGCTCCTGCGCCGTGATGCGGACACGGCTAAGATAAATGCCCAGCTAAACCGCATCGTCAAGACTAATTTCGATAAGAATGTGAGCAACTGCACCGCCTACCTCGCACCGTATTCGCATTTTGTCCGGGCCGAATCGGGCAACCTCTTTATGGTGCTTATCAAAGCCCTTGCCGGCGCCATCGGGTTTATCTTGCTGGTGATGGTGGCCAATCTCATCAACCTCAACGCCGCGACCCTACTCGATCGCCAAAAAGAAATGGCCGTCCGAAAAATGATGGGCAGCAGCCGTCTTCATCTGATGGTCCAATTCCTGCTGGAGAACGCCATGACCATCTTTGCCGGTCTCTTCCTCGCCTTCCTGCTCTTCCGCAGCCTCCTGTTACCGATGATGAACGAAATACTTCGCGATCGGTTTGGGACCATCGCCCTCAACATCCGGCATGACTATCCATTGCTGGGCATCTTTATCATTGCCGGGCTGTTCATCGTCGTGCTGGTGGGTAGCTTTCCCGCCCTGCACTTCGGCTCGCTGCGCGCCATAGATGCCATCAAGGGCCAGATCACCGGAAAGCGCGAACGGAACACCACCCGCAACCTCTTCATCACCCTACAGTTCGCCCTTGCCACCGTCTTCATCGGCATCGCCATCATCTTCAATAGCCAGATCCGTCATATGAAAGGCGCCGCCCTCGGCTTCGACCAGGACAATGTGCTCATCGCTAATACCGATCTGGCCTATCACAACCCCAAGGCCGCCGAAGCCCGCTATGATGTATTGTTAAATGACCTCCGCCACAACCCTGCCGTCCTCGGCTTTACCAACAGCAACAACATCCCCACCGCCTATGGCAACAACTTCAATATTTTTGTCGACCCTGTCACCAGCCGCGAACAAAGCATGCGCCAGGCGAGCATTGACGCCGGGATGCTGCAGACCTATCGGATCAAACTGCTCGCAGGAAAAAACTTCTCTGGCATCACTGACAGCGCTGACCGTCACACCGTCATCATCAACCACCGTGCGGCTATGCTTATGGGTTGGACCAATGCCGTCGGCCGGCAATTGCGGCCAAAAGGCGATAAGGAAGTGTATACCGTCGCCGGCGTGACCGAAGATTTTCACTATGGCGATCTGAGTCGGGACATCGATCCGGTGATCTTCTGGCCCATGGGCCGCCAGAAGCTGATGCCGCCTTACCTCAGCATCCGCGTGGCCCCCGGTGATGGCGAGGAGATTGGCCGGCTGGTGGCGGGCACCTTCAAAGACATACCTACCCGTCGGGCCTTCAGTTTTGAATACCTGAACACCCGCATCGACAAACAGTACGCCCTGATGGAAGGCATCCTCAACGCCACCAACTATATCGCTCTGCTCACGGTATTCATCGCCGCCATGGGACTGTTCGGGCTCATTGCAGCATATACCCGCCGCCGGGTGAAGGAAGTGGGCATCCGCAAGGTCCTTGGCGCCGATGTGATAGATATTGTCCGGCTGCTATCGCGCAGTTTCCTGCTGCTCATCGGCGTTGCCCTGGCCGTCGCCACTCCCATTGCCTGGCTGATCATGCACAATTGGCTACAGGACTTCGCCTATCGCATCGACATCAAATGGTGGATGCTGGCCAGCGCGGGACTCATCGCCCTCGTCATCGCAGCGGCAACCGTAGGCTATCATGCGCTGCGTGCAGCGAGAGCCAATCCGGTCCTGAGCCTGCGGACGGAGTGAGCCGCCGCCGGACAGACAAGCTTGCACCATGACAGCAGCGTTGCAATCCGTGCGAAAAACCATGGACGAACCCTGTTTATGACTGGACGAAATCACCTCGCTGCGGTATAGCTGCGGCGAAACAATTACCTAAGGGTTAATTCGTTAAGGGTTAGTAAATTGTATATAAACTCACCCTTAAATCTAAAAGGTAATGGAGGATTTGACGACCACCCTTGAAACTATCGCCGGTACCGATCTGTTTGAAGTGGCCAAATTACCCGAAGCTTTTGTCGGGAATCCCTTCAAAATAGACTTCGCGACCACGAGCATCCTCACCTGTGACGACTGGAAGCACAAGGTTGGCGGCATCTCCCAGGGCTGCTTTCTTTTGGCATTCTATGAGAATGATTTTGGCGGCGAAGAAGACCTCAACGAGGCGCTGCTGCTGCGGGCGCTGCGGCCCTGCCCCATCCCGACCGACAACAATGTCATCAGCAGCCGAATTGAATATTTCAAGGAAGAATTGAAGACGGCGGGCAACCACCGGCAGATAGACCTCTTCACGCGGTTTGAATTCAGCTGTTCGGGCCTCGAATGTTCGATTCTGGGAACTTTCTATAAGAACAAGCAGGGCGTGGTCGAGTTTGGCGCCGATGTCGAGAATTTCTATTCCCCTCATCTGTACAGGGTGTATAAGCCCACCGGGAAATACCTGCAATATATCGTCAACATTCGGGACATCGATGGGCCGCTGAAACCGGAATCGAATTTCCAGATCGGCACCGTGCGTTATAGCAGCAGCCGGACAGGCGACGTCATCCGGGACGAACGGGTATATATGCACACCAAGGACATCCTGGGAAAACGCACCGCCCTGTTTGGCATGACCCGAACGGGGAAGTCCAATACGGTAAAGAAACTCATCGAAGCAACCGAAGAGCTCTCAGGCAAATCGGCCGCCCTCAACGGCAAGATGGGTCAGCCGGTGGGCAGCTTCGAAGACAACCTGAAACCTTTTTACGAAAATGAAGTTCCGAAGCAGCCGGTGGGCCAGATAATTTTTGACATCAACGGAGAGTATGCCAACAAAAACCTGCAGGACGGGACGGCGATTTTCGAGAAATTTAAGTCAAAGGTCACTCGGTATAGCGTGTTGGAGAAAGAAGGGTTCAAGGTGCTGAAGATCAATTTTTACCAGGAACTTGAGGCCGGGCTCGAACTCATCCGCGGCTATTTCAAGCAGTTGGGGAAACAATCGGACTATGTAGAGGACTTTTTGGGCGTTAACCTCGAGAAACCCGAAGGTGTCGAACAGCAGATAAGTTATAGCCGCAAGGTTGCCGCCTATAGATGTTGTCTCAAACTGGCCGGGTTTACCGTGCCTGCCAACCTCGAAAAAGTCTTTTTCCAAGGCAGCGCCGAACTGGACAAGAGAATCATTTCAGGCAAAACGATCACCCCCAAAAACGGTATCTCCTATGACGAAGCCGTCCTCTGGTTTAGCCAGGTATGGAAGAACTATAAAAACTGGGACTACCTAAGAGATTACGAAACCAACAATGGCCGCGAGTGGGCCGACACCGACCTGAAGGCCCTGCTTCGCTTCCTGTCTCAGTTCAGAAACCCGGATGAAAAGAGCCCCATCAACAGCTATATCAAGTTGAAGCCCCTGCTCAACTACCATTCCGCCACGGCCAACATCCTGTTCGAAAATGAGATCGAGCAGTTGGTCCGTAGTGGGAAGATCGTCATCGTCGATCTCTCCCAGGGCGACCCCGATATTCAAGGGCTGTATTCGGAAAAAATATGTACGGCCATCTTCAACAGCAGCATGAAGAAGTTTATCGAAGCAAGGCCGAACAATTTTATCCAGTTCTATTTCGAAGAGGCGCACAACCTGTTTCCGAAGAAGGAAGATAACGATCTGAGCCAGGTTTATAACCGGATAGCCAAGGAAGGGGCGAAACTCAACCTTGGGATGATCTATGCCACCCAGGAGGTGAGCTCCATCTCCAGTAATATCCTGAAGAATACCCAAAACTGGTTCATCGCCCATCTCAACAACGAAGATGAGGTGAAAGAGCTGCGGAAGTTTTATGATTTCAGTGATTTTGCCGATTCCCTCATCCGGTTTAGCGCGGCCAACGACAAAGGCTTTGTCCGGATGAAAACCTATTCCAATCCTTTTGTTGTGCCTATCCAGGTCGAACTTTTCAAATAACATACCATGGCAGACTTTGCACCAGGCGGGAAATTTGAAAGGGAAAGCAGAACCTCCCATATCCACATCATCAATGACGAAGAAGTGGCGGCATATCTTTCCCATTGCACCATACCGGTGGATGCGCAGAAAGTGGAATTCCATGACAGCTTCAAATATGACATCGCCTATCCCGATGCCAACACCATTGACTATTTTATCGCCGTAGACGGAGAGGCTACCACGCTGCCGGTGAATGAAGGTTTTCCTTCATCGCTGGTGACTTTTTTTCAGTTTGGGACCCTGGTCATTGTCAGTGAAGACCTCGATAATGTAGAGAAGAAGCCCTTTGTGGCCGCGGCCGATATAAAGAAATTAAAGGAAATAAAGCGGGATAAGTTTGTGATGCCGACAAAGAATGTCGCGCTGAAAAACGACGGTGTAGATTTCAAGACCGTTGTCCGAACCTCCATCCAGGACTTCTTCCGGAAGGAGCACTCCGGCAATACGCCCCTGCTGGAGACAGTCTTTTGGCTCATCTTCGAAAAATACCGCACCGACACCGTCAAACAGGAGTACGTATTGGCGCATTGCCCGCATTGCGGGACCGTCGACATCGTCCTGGAAAAGGACAAGATGCGGCTCGATTACTCCTGGGAATGTACCGAACCAAAATGCAGGAAAAACATCTTTCTCACGGATGTATTCCTGTTGTTCGTGCGGATGGATAATGAAACCGGCGCGGAAGCAATAGTCGGCTATCTGAAGAATGTCATCGAGACCTTTTTGCTTCTTCATACGATGAAAAGTTTGCTGGAGATAGAGGATGGGTTGGTAAACCAGTTTTTATTGGTAAAGGACGGCCCCCTCAGCTTTAGCGGCGAAACCTCCCGGATCTACCGGCCGGTGCAAAAGATGATCAGCTATCTGCGGGCCAAAAACAATATCAACCTTGTTGGCGTCGAATCCTCGGGACCTTTTGTAGATCATGCCCGGCAGATAAGGGATAAGCTAAAGCCGGGTCAGGCCTTCCTGTTGAACAATAAACATATCTATACCTATATCCTGGTGGGCGACCCCAGAACGCAGCAATATGGAGAACGGACCTATTATGGCGGAAAGCTTATCTACAAGTCACTGGATGGCCGGGTCTATGTTTTGAGCATGCCCGTCGACAACCATGTTGCGTATTATAATCGGCCCGAGCTTGCCGATTTTGCGAATGTACAAGAAGTGCTTTTTTGTATAGCGAAGCTGCGCTGTGATATTTATGAGAATGCACTGATCCCCATCGCGGTGATCAATAAGCTCATCTCTCTGTCAACCCAGTCCGGGACGAAGATCTTGGAGAAGTTTGCCAAAAAAACCGTGAAGAAATGATAATCGACCGGGGACCTGAGCCCGAATATTTACGGTCAGACCTGGTGAAACTGGCCATCGGGAAGATGGAGGAATTCTACCGGTCGGAAAACAGAAGCCAGCGGCGGTATGACTTCCCTTTTAATGAGGAGATAGACGTAGTGTTGAAAGAGTTGTTGCGGCCGGTGTTTCATGAAAAATGTGGGTATTGTGAGCGAAAGATCGACTGGCGTACGGACGGCTTTGTCGACCGGTTCCGGCCCCATTCGGGCATCCGGGACAAGAACGACTATTTCCCCGACTGCTATTGGTGGCTTACGTTCAAATGGGACAATCTTATCTATTGTTGTAAGGAATGCTTACAGTATAAGGCGAATTATTTCCCTATTGCCGGACTGCGGGCTATGAAGGAAGGCGATGATTTTGGAATCGAGGACTGTTTGTTGTTTGACCCCTGTAGCGATAGCTGGTCCGATCATTTTACGACCAGCGGGGATCTTCTTTATTCGATGTCCGGGAAGGGCAATCAAACGATCAACCTGTTACGGCTAAACAGGAGCGAACTCAGGCAATCACGGAAGCAGGCAAATGCCGACCGGAGGGCAAAAATTCCAAAAGAAGGGCGGATATCCCTTGACACCAAGAAATATCTCTGGCGCATTTATGTAGGAGGTCCCGAAATTGAATTTATATCCTATCAACGGGCGATGCTTTCGATGGATGTGTACAAGTGGCCTGATAAGCACCGGGAGTTTGTCGATTTCATTGGTGAAGAGAAAATGAAAAGAGGGCCAGCAAAAGAGAAAAGCCCCATCGTCGCATCCAATGAGCTTGTTACAAACGACTTCTTCCCTATCGAATGGGTCCGCATTCAAAATTTCAAAGGAATAGAAGACCTCACCATCTCTTTCAGGGAGGATGAACCCCAAAAGAAATCCTGGCTTTTCCTGCTGGGCGAGAACGGCGTCGGGAAAAGCTCCATCCTGCAGGCGATGGCGGTGGGTATACGGGCGGACAAGAAAATGCTGCTGCCCCTGCTTCCGAAACTCATCCGGAAGGGACAGTCAACCGCCGAGATCATCATCAAAGAAAGGAATAGCGACAACTTCCTCCATACCATATTGACGAAAGACGATATTACCCAAACGGGGGAATTCAACTCCTTTCTCATGGGCTATGGATCGCTGCGGCTTTCCCGTGATGAAGCCGGCGCCAATCCCGATGAGGACAAGGCGAAGATCAGCTATGAAAACCTGTTTCGGCCCATCGTCCCGTTGAATGATATTACGGAATGGCTAAAATATATTCACAAGACCAACCCGGTGTTTTTCGATACCATCGCTTACTCTATAAAACAATTGCTGCCCCACGATTTTTCGGAGAATGAGCTTACCGTGGGCGAAGAGATCATGTTCAAAAAATCCGAAAAGCAATTTTCCGAACTCAGTGATGGATTCAAAAGCACCATTATCCTCGCCGTGGACATCATGATGAAGCTGTCCAGCGCCCGGGCCGATATGGACAAGATGACGGGCATCGTCCTCATCGACGAACTGGGCAACCAGTTGCACCCCCGGTGGCAGATGAGGATCGTGCAACAACTGCGGTCGGTGTTCAAGAACCTGAATTTTATCGTCTCCACCCACCATCCCCTTTGCTTAAGAGGCGCCGAAGAAGGGGAGATCCTGTTGTTGCGTAACATCGATAACAAGATTCATCCCATCACCGGGTTGCCGGACCCCAGGGCCTTGCGGGTAGACCAGCTTCTCGCCTCCGAATTCTTTGGCCTTAGCAGCCTGATAGACCCGCTGCTGGAAGCGAAATTCAATCGCTATTATGCCCTTTTGGCCCGGGAACGGAACCTCGCCGCCGAAGAACAGGAAGAACTTTTCAAATTGAAAGATGAGTTGAGGGCCCAAAAGCAGCTGGGCGCCACCTTGCGCGAAGAGCTGTTGTACACCGTTATCGACAGCCTTTTGGCGAGCAAGGTCATGTATAATGAGCAAGCCTTCAACCGCGACCAGCTTAAGGCCGAGGTGGTCGCTCGGGTCGGCGACATCTGGAAAAAGATAAACAACCGTCATCATGATCAAGGTTAACCGCAGCGAGTGTCCGGAGATATTAAAGACCGGTCTTAGCCCCGAGAGCAAGGGGCAGGCAGAGACCCGCCAGAATATCGAGTCGGGCAGCCGCAGCTACAAAGTATATGCGGATAAGACCGTGCGAAAAGCGCTGAAAGCAATGTTCCATGGCAAATGCGCCTATTGTGAAAGCCAGATTACCGCCATTTATAGCGGGGACATCGAACATTTCCGGCCAAAAGGTGGTGGCTACTACTGGCTTGCCGCCGATTGGGAGAACCTTTTGTTTGCCTGTCCTTTCTGCAATCAAACCCATACGCACGAACTGGCAGGCAAGGAGGCGACAAAAGAAGTAGTGCAGGGAAAGCGGGGCCAGTTCCCGTTGGTGACGGAGGCTCACCGGTTGAACGACGATCACGCACTGCTCTTTTTTTCGACAGGCAACGCGTATAAAACGGCCTTCGAGGCGGAGGAATCCATGCGGCTGCTCGTGAGACCCTGTACGGACGCGAACACCGAACGCTATTTTAAGTACAATGACCAAGGGGTCATTATGGTAGGGGATGGACTCAGCGCGACTGATGAAAAGCGGGCAGCAACCTCCATCAGGGTATACGCCTTACAGCGGTTGGGATTGGTGCTGGCCAGGGAGGCGAAGGTCATCCAGGTTAAGGCCCAGATAAGAAGGGTAGAAGAGGCGGTAGAGCAATTTAATGCTCATTTCGACGACTCCGAGGAAGAGAGAACCTGGTATGAAGGTCTCTTGCGAGAGGAAATGGAGGCGCTCAACCGTTTCCGGGACGCCGGCCAGGAATATGCTGGCCTCGCGCGGTACATTATCCGGCAATATTTCAGTGCGGCGGGACTGGGGTAACTTAATCCTATTTCACCGGCAACCTCGACAATCGCTCATCGATAACATACGTCTTCGTCCACCGATCGTGCCACGGATAACTGGGGCTGCCTAGCGCAGAGAACGGCTCGAAGGGGGACTGATGGGGAGGGCAAGGCGGAGAAGATGCAATAGAAAGGGAAGGAGGCACATTTATGCGTATTATTTTAGTAAACTAAAACTAATTAAATTAGTATATTCGTGGAAACCTCCGACTATGAAATACGAATACTATGCGGATTTGACAATAGCGGATGACTTTAGCGTTTTTGAGTTTGATAGTGTCGGAAAACGTGGCAGCATTAAAAAAAGGATCGACTTTGTTGAAACAGATTTGCCTGATGTATACAATCTCTCACTGGTAAATGTAAAAATGAATGGCGAACTGGACGATAAGACGATCATCGACAATGGCGACAGAGATAAAATACTGGCCACCATTTTCCGTGCAGTTTATACCTATACACTCAATTATCCGGGAAGATGGATCTATTTTAGTGGCAATACTCATGCAAAGATGCGACTATACCGCATGGCGATAAGTTTGAATTTGGAAGAACTATCCTTCTGGTTCGAGATATACGGGGAGGTTGCGAATGCAGAGGAGGTTTTACCTTTTCACAAAGGAATGGTAATTGAAGGTTTCTTTATAAGAAGAAACATAGGTAAAATGGACAAATTTTAGATATGCTCGTGATTTTTGTAACTTTATAAACAAGAAACTTCACTATGAAAAAGGACGAAAAGAAAAAGAAGATCTACTTTCAGGAAGGTGACCTCAACCTGATTGTAGATGAAAATCTCAACAAATTGAAAGGGAAGACGGGGAGTCCGGAAAAATTGGCAGAGGCCAATCGCAGGCTGCGCAAAATCAAATCATTACCTAAATAGTATAGGCTAATACCCGCTGGTTATTTCACCGGCAACCTCGACAATCGCTCATCGATAACATACGTCTTCGTCCACCGATCGTGCCACGGATAACTGGGGTTGCCGAGCGCAGAGAACGGCTCGAAGGGGACTACCCGGACAAGACTGCGCAACAAGGCCGTCTTGAACGTGATCTGAGTACCGTCCTCATTTACCGCGCGGGTGCCGGTGAGGAACTTTCCGATGGTTTTACCCCGGCCGGCGAATTCGATCAAGGCCATCAGCAACAGGTCGGGAACGAGGGCAATCAAAAACGCTTTCATAAAAATAGTAAAGGAGTTGTCATCCACGCTATACACCCTCGCCAGAAAGATTGGGCCGATGGTTACGTTGAAGATCCGCCAAATGCCCCAGAGGACGATCCGGTCGACGATCCAATTGCCAAAGCGTTTACCGCCGTTGGCCTGGACAAGGTCATAATCCACATCGTCGAGGATGTTTGGGTTTTCATCGGGGGGAATGTAGGTATTTTCCATCGTTAGGAGTTTATATCCTGAATATAAGTAAAAAGCGCCGCCCCTGCAAGCGCCGCATCAATCCCAGGGCGGCAGTTGCGTCAACTTCTCATCCACCACCAGCGTCTTCGTCAGTCGGTCGTGCCAGGGATAGCTTGGATTCCCCAGCGCGGAGAAGGCTTCAAGCGGGATGACCCGGCACAGGCTGCGAAGCAGGGCGGTCCGCACGGTAATACGGAAGCCATCGGCAGTGACGGCGCGGGTACGGGTGATAAATTTTCCAGGCGTTTTTCCTCCGGTGGCTGCTTCGAAGACAGTGAAATAGGCCACAAAAACCAGGATCGCCAGGCAAAAGAAGAAGAGAAGGAAGAGACCCCGGCTTTCAATCCGATGAGCAACAAGAAAACGGGCGAGGGGGTATGTGAAAAAGTAGAGCAGCAGGCGCCACAATCCGAAAAAGACCAATCGATCGACTATCCAGTTGGTGAAGCGCAGACTCCCACGGGCCTGCAGATAAGTATATTCGATGTCATCCAGAACGTGTTCGGTCGTGTCGGTGGGTGGATACGTGTTTTCCAATGAAGATCGTTTTTTCCCAATTAATGTAGCGAAAATTGCCAGGATTTACAAGGAACAGTATGTTGGGCCATTTGCTAATAATTTTATTATTTTAATGATAAATTAATTAGTAAATTTAATAAATTCTGGAACTATGAAATACGAATATTATCCCGCGGCATACATCGCGGATGATCTGAGTATATTCGAGTTTATCAGCAGCGGCGGCCAAGGTAATATCAGAAAGCAAATATGGTTTCAACGCACGACAGTACAAAATATATATAATTTGGCTTTTGGTGATCTTGATGCTAAAGGCAGGCTCGATGACGCGATTATCAGTGACAATGGGGATAGAAATAAGATACTGGCTACAATTGTTCGGGCGGTCGATCTGTATACGAACAGGTATCCGAGACGATGGATATATTTTACAGGAAATGCGAAAGGGAAAACAAGACTTTACAGAATGGCAATAAGCCTGAATCTGTCAGAACTATCGGCGAAATTTGATATTTATTGTAGAGTTGAAGGAGAAAGGGAGTTTGTTCATTTTAAGAAGGATCTTATCGTTACAGGCTTCCTGGTCAAGAGAAGATTGCCCTTTGCCCGAAAATCAAAAATAGCCGGGAAAAATTTGTAACTTTGATATGCAAACAGCTATTCCAACATGAAGAAGAAACATAGCAATAGCACTTCTAAGAAATTTTGGGAAGGCGAATTTAAAGTAACCGTTTCCAAGAGACTGAATAAGTTGAAAGGGAAAAACCTTGCACCCGAGAAGCTGGAATTGGCTAACCAGCAGTTGAGCACCATGAATGGCCTCCCCAAGGCCTAGGGTCGTTGAGTAATAGTGGTTAGGCTATCCCTCTGCAAAGAACTTATGAAAATACGGTATCGTCTCGATCCCCTTATAAAAGTTGGCCAGCTCGAACTTCTCATTTGGTGAATGCAGGTTATCGCTATCCAGTCCAAAGCCCATAAAGACGATCTTCACCCCTAAATACTTCTCGAAAAGCGAACAGATAGGGATGCTGCCGCCGCCCCGAACGGGAATCGGCGCCTTACCAAAAGTCGCCTCGATCGCCTTTGCCGCCGCCTGGTAGGCCTTGCTATCTATCGGCGTCATATAAGGCTCCCCGCCATGGTGCTCTTCGGCCTTCACCGTCACACCGGGCGGCGCGATCTGCCGGAAATACGCCAAAAGCTTTTCCGTGATCACCGTAGAAGATTGATTGGGCACCAGCCTGGCCGAGATCTTGGCCGTCGCCTTGGAAGGGAGTACCGTCTTTGCGCCTTCGCCGGTATAGCCGCCCCAGATGCCATTGAGCTCCAGCGTCGGCCGGATGCCGGTCCGCTCGTTGGTAGTATAACCTTTTTCACCCCACAACGCCTTCACTCCCAGGTCGCGAATATACTCCGCTTCATTATAAGGAGCGGCAGCCATGAGTTTTCGCTCCGCCGGAGTCGCCTCCACCACCCCGTCATAGAACCCGGGGATGGTGATATGGTTGTTCTCGTCGTGACAAGTCGCGATCATCCGCGCCAGAATCGTGATCGGATTAGCTACAGCGCCGCCATAAACGCCGCTGTGCAGATCACGGTTGGGCCCCGTCACCTCTACTTCGATGTAGGACAGGCCGCGTACCCCGATGTCGATAGAGGGCGTGTCGAGACTTATCATCGCCGTATCGCTGATCAGGATCACATCCGCCTTCAGCAGCTCTTTATGGGTGCTGACAAATTTCGCAAGATTGGGGCTGCCGATCTCCTCCTCCCCTTCGATGATGAATTTGATATTAGTAGGCAGCGTACCCGTCCGGATCATCATCTCCACCGCCTTTACATGCATGTAGAATTGGCCCTTGTCATCCGCGGAACCCCGGGCAAAGATCTTACCGTCCTTAATGATGGGTTCGAAGGGCCCGCTATGCCACAGATCAAGCGGATCGGCGGGTTGCACGTCGTAATGACCATACACCAGCACCGTCGGCCGCGACGGATCGACGATCTTCTCGCCATACACAACGGGGTGGCCCTCGGTGGGGTAGATCTCCGCCTTATCGACGCCCGCGTCCAGCAATCGCTGCCTCACCGCCTCGGCGCAGCGCAGCATATCCGGCTTGTGTTCGCTGCGGGCGCTCACGCTGGGGATGCGCAGCAATTCGAGCAGTTCGCTGAGAAAGCGGTCTTTATTCTTTTCCTGGTAATCTTTCCATGTTGACATGGCGCAAATATAGGGAATTTGGAGCCCCACCAGACCTATCCCGCAGCCTCGATCATCTCCGCCGCCAGCTGCCCCAGAAAGAACACGGGGTTACCGGAATGCGTCTCCTCCGCTATAAAAAGGCGAAAATCTTCCCTGTTGCGATGGCGGATGCAAAAACACAGAAGGGTGGCGAGGATATCGGGCTCGAATGGCCGCACCCCCGTATCCCAGGTCGCCTCGCTCCATTGCAAATAGTGGCGCTGCATAAGCTGCAACTGCCCCGCCGTCCGCTGTAGTAAAAGTCTGAGGCACGCCATCCATGCCGGGTTGCCGGCGGGCTCGCCGATATGATAGCCTTTTTCGATGTCCGCCCGGATAAGCGAAAGGTATTCCTGTAAAGGAATAGGTGGCTCACCTACGAGTTGCCCCGGCAACTCGCTGGAAGAAGAAGCGTATTCCAGCAGCCAGCCCAGGGCGTTTTCCTCTCCGCTGTTGAAGAGAAAGTATTGCCGCAGCAATTCATGATAGAACTCCCGGGCATCACTACCCACCCAGGCGTCTCCACTCTCCCGGCCGCCACCCCCCCAGTCATCCCTACCAACCCAGGCGGCCTCCTGACCCAACAACCATTCCTGGTTGAATCCGCAGATCGCCAGCAACTTCCAAATGGAATTGTTCTGCCTGCGATGGATGCCCGCGGCGATGCCAAATAGGGGGATAGAAGAGCCGGGGTCGAGGATACTCCGGTAGATAGCCGCCAGGACATAGAAATTGCCTGAAGCCACGGCCTGGCCTTCATAAGCGTCGCCCAACTGCTGCAACGTCGCTCCCGGTAGCCCCAGCAGAGAAGAGAAATCTGTCATCGTAGTCAAAATTAGTACGCCCTATACTAAAGGGCCGGGGAGAAAAACACCCTTTTTTCCCTGGACAGGCGACGGTAAATGCTAAATGGTTTTTTTTGTCGAAATTCAACTATTATGCTAAGCAATCGAATTGGCGTCGTCAGCCTCCTGTTGACCTTTGTAGCCGGGTTTACGGATACTACGACTTTTGTCGCGGCCGACAGGCTTTTCTCCGCGCATGTCACGGGGAATTTTGTCGTGTTGGCCTATGATCTGGTTGTTGGAGCCGATCGTAGCGCCTATATAAAACTGCTGGCCTTCCCTGTCTTTGTGGGCGCAGTGATGCTGGCCGGCCGGTATGACCGAAAAAGAAAAGGTAGTAACCCTGCGGGACTGATGCAGCTGGAAGGCGCGATGCTCCTGCTCGCAGCGTTGGTGATCCTGCTGCTACAATGGGTGTTTCCCGATGCCAATGGCCTCCGGTTCGTCGCGCAAATGCTCATCATCATGGCTATGGGCTTTCAAAATGCCTGTAACCGCCTGTATGCCGCAGCCACCTATGGCCCGACCACCGTCATGACCGGTAATGTCACTGCGGCGGCACTGGATGTGGTGCAGGGTTTTATGGCCCGCCCGCGGGACGAGGAAAAGATCGCCCATTTCAACCGCAACCTAAAGATGATCGGCGCTTTCCTATTCGGCTGCCTTTGCGGCGGCTTCTCGGCACACCGGTGGGGATTGATCGTCGTGGTGGCCCCGGGACTGCTGGTTTTGGTCACTGCCCGGCGCATCGCCGCTGCTTCCGCAAAAAAGGGTAATTTGCCTGTCGAACAGGAGAAACCATGAGCAAGGAGAAGATCCCGATTTACAACATCGCCAACCTGGCCGCGCAACCGCTGGATTCGGGTGATTTTATGATCGAGTCCCTCACGTCCTATGTCGGGCGGCAGCCCCTTCACATCCACAACGCCCACCGTCATACCTTTTATCATCTTGTCTGTTTCACTGGTGGCAAAGGGTCGCATAGCATCGACTTCATCCAATGGCCCGTAGAAGTAGGCCAGCTCTATTTTATGGTCCCCGGGCAGGTGCATAGCTGGAACTTCGATGTCCGGCCCGAGGGATATATTATCCATTTTACAGAAGGTTTCCTGCGCGGCTTTCTGCTCGACCCCAATTATCTCGATCGCTTTTCGTTCTTTAGCGGTCATGCAGCCGACTGTGTCGTCCGGCTCGCATCGCCGTTGCGCGAGAAGGTCGTTACCCTGCTGGCGGAGATGACCGACGAATTCCATGGACATAGCGGCGGCGGTGTCAACCCCGATCTCCTGCGGACGCAGCTCGTTCAGCTATTCCTCCTGGTGCAATCCGGGGTAGCCGCCCCCCGTGCCGACTCTACCGCTGCCACGACGCAGAAACAACAACTGCTGCTGGCGCTGCGCAAGTTAATGGATCAGCACTATAAGACCCTCCGCCGGCCCAGCGAATATGCCGGTCTGCTCTACATCACCCCCAACCACCTCAACTCCCTCTGTCGCGATCTGCTTGGGCGGTCGGCCGGTGAAGTCATCCGCGACAGAGTGCTGCTGGAAGCCAAACGCCTGCTCACCAATGCAGGCATGACCGTGGCAGAGATTGGATATGAGTTGAATTTCCAGGATAACAGCTATTTCAACCGCTTCTTTAAAAAGTATGAGGGTGTGACGCCGGATGAGTTCAGGCGGAAGAATGTCATGAAATAGCCGGGAACAGTGGGTGCTCCGGGTGCTTATCACATTTATGCGTGTGCCGATTGCCTGCTTCTGGGGAGCTTAAAATGTCGGATCGCGGAACGCTTGACTTTCTTCTCGGCATGCCAGAGTTCGTAATTCGTTTGCAGGTTGGTCCAGAACGTGGCGCTATTGCCAAAAGCAGCAGAAAGCTTGACCGCCATTTCCGGGCTAATCCCAGCCCGGCCGTTGACCACCGCTGAAACATTGGCCCTGGTCATACCAAGGCCTTTTGCGAGTTCAGTAATAGTCAAGTTGCGCTCATTCATGAACAGTTCACGCAGGACAATTCCCGGATGGGAGGGGGGTAAGGCTCGTTTTAACATGGTATTTCCTCAATTCTGGTGTTCGTTGGGAACCGTGCGCCTTGCATGTGTCATGTGGCGGGTTAATTCCACGTCTTCTCCCCCTTCTTCATCTTATCCAGCGTCGTCTCAAGCTCGGAGCGGTCGTCGCCGGTAGTGAGACTGACGGCCTTCTGCTCCCAGGCGATAGCCTGATCCTTCTTGCCCATCTTGTACAGGATGTTGGCATAAGTATCCATGTAGGCGGCGTTCGGCTTGTCCTTGAAAGAGCGTTTGCTCCATTCGAGGGCGTCGGCCACGCAGCTCATGTCAGGGCAGTTGCTAAAAACCGTATAGGCGTAATTGTTCAGTTCATTGGGGGTGGCGTGTGCGCCATATTTCTGCATATAGGCCACGATCGCCGTCTGGAAATGGGGCCAATCCCTTTTGCCTTCGTAGTACCCGACCTTGCCGCGCGCGGTCACCTCGGCGGCCTGTGCCGGATATTTCGCTGCAATGGCGTTTTGGATCGTCTTCCAATCCGGACCGCCCTCGCCTGCCTCCTGCAGCTGCGGCCGTACATACTCGCGATAGAGGATATCGTTCACCTTCCGCTGGGCCTTACCCGCGCCCAGGACCCTGTTCACCTCTTCGGGGTGATGGAGGAAGACGGCAAACCCCGGGTCGCTGCTGGAATTGGTGAATTCCTCCATCAGATGCATCCCCTCTTTGGTGTAGAGGCTGTGCTGGGTGGCTGCCCAGGCGTTGAAGACTGGCGTTCCGGTCTTAATAACGTAGAGGTCGATGGATTGCTCGGCAAGGCGGCGCAGGAAGGCGCTGTCGCGGCGGCCCTGCTCGAACTCGCGAAACTGCGTATAATATTGTCTGCTACTGTCGAAAGCGTCTTTCGCCCTATCGATGAAGGCCTTTGCTGTCTGGGTGCTGCCGAGGAGGCGATGTACTATACGGCCATCGGGTGAAAAGATGAGATAGGTGGGGTAGGCGTGGATGTCGTATCTGGTAAGGATATCGTGGGCATCGGCGTACCAGCTTTTTACATGGTCATTGTCCTTCGCGGTGGTGTCCATCTGCACCTCGACGCTGACGAATGTGGGGTTGAAGAAATTGCCCGACTCTTCCTGCGGGAAAATGACGGTACGCATATACTTGCAGGGGCCGCACCACGTGGCGAAGCAATCCAGCAGGATATATTTGTGCTCAGCCTTCGCCTTCGCCTGGATGGCCGTCCAGGAAAGGTCGTGATCGAAGTGAATGCCCTTCGACTCCTTCGCAGCGGTGTCGGATTTGTCCTGGGCGGAGGCCAAATGAACGGATAAGGCGATGGCTGAGAAAAGCAGCAGCGAATGGAGAAGGCGGTACATGGGATGGTTTTGGCACAATTTACCGACCCCGCGGGAAAAGGGCAAAAATTTTGTATGAGCGGGGTGTCGGTGCTGTGGGGCTTCAGGGGGCCGGCGGTGGAATAAGCATTGGGCCCCGGTTGCGACGCTCCGTTCAACGGCGGGGCATGGATGGAGCGGTGTCTCAGGCTTCGGTGGGGAACTCGATGGGCAGCTGTTCGCGGACCGGGATGCGGGGGCTCGTGTGGCGCTTGTTGGCAATAACATTGTCGAGCGTCCATTCGACGCGCTCCTCGAAGGCATGTTTGCGGACATTGCAATCCTCCTTCGTGCAGATGGGGCAGGAGAAGTCGCGGCAGGCGTCGGTGTGGACGAAAAACTCCATCGACTCGCCGAAACGGCTGCGGATGAGATCGGTGAGGGCGTCTATCTCGATATGCGCCTCTAGAACGTTCAGATACCAGGGCACAGACAGATGGCAGTCGACGTGGAGCAGACCGCCGTATTTGATCACGCGGAGATTGTGGAGATCGACCCAGTTCTCGCGCCGGTGTTGATTGACATAACCGATCATGTCCTGCAGCAGCTGCAAATCGGCCTCGTCCATGATGCCGGCCACGCTCTTACGCAGGATGTGATAGCCAGTGTAGAGGATGATACATGCAAAGATGATGGAGACGACGCCATCGATCCAGGTGCGGTGGGTAAACCAGATGAGGACAAGGCCGGCGATGATGCCCATCGTAGAATACGTATCGGATTGCAGGTGTTTGCCGCCGGCCGTCAGCGCCATGGAATTGTTGCGCCGGCCTTTGTAGATGCAGACGGCTCCGACGGCAAAATTGACGATCGCCGTAAAGGCCACGATGAAGATGCCTTTGTCCAGTTTTTGCAGCGGGTGCGGATGGATAAAGTCGATTATCGCCTCGTAGATGATGATCAACCCCGCCATCAGTACCAGCGCCCCTTCGACGGCCGCCGAGAGAAATTCCGCCTTGCCATGCCCATAGGGGTGATCGATATCGCGGGGTTTGGCGGCAACGTGGAGGCTATACAGCCCGATGAAGCCCGCTATAACGTTGACCGTGCTTTCCAGCGCATCGGTGAGGACGGCCACGCTCTGCGTGAGGTAGTAGGCCGCCAGCTTCAGCAGGAAGAGGATAACGGCAATCGCCACTACCCAGCGTTGGATGGATATATTTTGGCGGGCTTTGTCCATTCGCTTATGTCTTCTGCGGCGCCTGCCGGCGCCGAGAGGCAAACAAAGGTCTGATTTTCTTTGTCAACCGGAAATAAAATTCCTTATTAAATAGTTGTGAATCGTTGAGGGCCTTGTAGACCAGGAACAGCCCTATCGGGGTAAGCACATACGTAGGCATCCACATCCCGGCAAGGGGCGTCATCACCTCCTGACCCACGAATTTTTTGCCGAAGTTGTTGAGCAGAAAGAAGATGACAAAGAAGATGACGGCGAAGACCAGGGGCATCCCGATGCCGCCCTTGCGGATGATCGACCCCAAGGGGGCGCCGATGACGAACATCACGAGACAGGCAACGGCCATGGTTATCTTTTCATGCCAGGCCTCTTCGTGCATTAGAAGCTGATGTTTCTCGGCGTCATAGAATGCCGATGGCTGGATGATCCCGTTCTTAGCGACCGCGATCGCGCCGATGGCCCGGTCGAGTACCTGGGTGCGGATGCTGTCGGGCAGCAGATCGTAGAATTGGGGGTCGGGGGCCGTCTTTGGCACCCGGGCGCCAGCGTTGTTGGGCGACGCAGTGGGTGGGGGCGTTGGATGGCCGCCCGCCGCATTGGCCTTTGCCTTTGCGAGGGCCTCCTGTGCCTTGCGGATAGAATCCTGTTTCTTTTGGATGGAATCGTGGGCCCTGTCCGTCGAATCCTGTGCCTTCAACGCCACCGTCCAGTCCTTGCGAAGCGAATCGCGGGCACTGTCAATGGACATCAGGTATTTGGAAGGCTTTGGGGCTTTCTCAATATCCGCCCAACCCGTCGTATCCATCCAGGGTGGGAACCGCAGTGCCGACGAGATGGTGCGTTCCATCTGCTGAGCGTAGCTCTCATTGCTCTTTTTCATCGAGTCGATCGCGTGGCCCAGCTTATTGATGCTCAACATCTGGAAATTGCTCTTGAAGGTGCTGTCGTCCGTTTTGTTCATTCTGAACGAGCTGAGGTCCATCACCTTCTTATAGGTCTTGAACGCCATGCGGATCAGGTCCGTGCCGCTATTGACCGAGCGGTCGCCCTTCTCCTGGTAGCGCGAGCCATTCTTCAACGTGAAGACGAGCGACTGCTTGTCAGGCGAGACCACCATGGTTCCACTATCGGCGATGATCATGTTGTCCTGGTTACCGCCGTTGTTCTGCTCATAAATGACGACATTGCGGATGGTGGAATCGTCGCGTTCTTTCTTCCCGATCTTTATGACAAATCCCTCGATCTTGTCATAGAACACTCCCTCTTTTATCGCGAAGGCGGGTTTGGAGACGATGATATCGTATTTGAGGGTGTTCATTTTGAGATTGGCAAGCGGCAGAATACTGTTGTTGAAATAAAAGGCGATAAGCGTGATGCCGATGGTAACGATGAATAGCGGGCGAAGGAAGCGCAGCAGCGAGATGCCCGCCGACTTGATGGCGACCAGTTCGTAGGTCTCGCCCAGATTCCCAAGCGTCATGATCGAGGAAAGCAGCACCGCCAGCGGGAGGGCGAGCGGAACGGTGGTAGCGGCAACATACAACAGCATCCGCATCACCGTGAAGGTGTCGAGGCCCTTGCCGACGAAGTCATCGATATAGAGCCACATGAATTGCAGCACCAGCACGAACAGGGTCACAAAGAACGTGGCGAAGAAAGGCCCGACGAAGGCCTTTATGAGGAGAATATCCAGTTTATTAAATAGGCGGCTGAGCACGGGCGAATGGCTTATCTTTAGAACGGATAGAAAAAAATAGTATTATGTGCGCAGCAAAGGTACTGCTTTCGGCAGAGGAAATGCGGCTGGTGACGGACGCCGGCGTCATTTTAACGAAGAATTCGGTGATGGCCAAGGTGGTAGAGCTGCTGGCGGGGTTGAGCGAGGACTACCGGCCGGTGTGGGACGCCGCGACGGCGGCGGGCGAGGAATGGGGGGCTACTTCGCCGAAGATCTCCCGGGGGGAGAACTACCTGGGATTGCCCTGGGCCATCCTCGATTACCCGCGGTTTTTCGGGCGGGAAGATACTTTCGCCATCCGCACGATGTTCTGGTGGGGCCATGCTTTTAGTGTCACGCTCCACCTGAAGGGGCGCTATAAGGAATTATATCTGCCCGTTATAGAAAAAAACTGGCTCCTCCTCGCCGACGAGGGCTTCCACGTCGGGGTGTCCGAAGACGAATGGCGGCATGAACACGTACCCGATAATTATGGTGTGGTAAGCAACGCAGATTCGCTGCGGCGCGATGGGGATTTCCTCAAGCTGTCAGCGGCAGTTGAGCTTCACCGTTGGGAAGATGTGCCCGAATTGCTCCTTGGGATGTTCAAAACCCTGATAACCGTGTTGTTCTAAGACTTAACCGTGCGATCGAAGGGGAGGTGCAAGGGCCGCGGGCGCCAGTACGTAGCCGCTAGTTGCCCAGCCGGTGAAAGAGGTCTTTCACCTGGTAACTCCATAGCTGACTTTGGTCTTTTACCTCACCCTTACCTGCGAAATCCCTGATCACGAGAATGGTTTGGTTGGTCACTTCCGATTTTTCGATGCGAAACTCGAAATACTCCTCGGGAGGAGCGTTCATCCAATGGAATCGGATGAACTTTTCGAATTCGCTTTCAGTGACTTCTGCTTTATCGGTTGTCCCATTCCAGGAAAAGCTGAACACATTATCTCTTTCATCGACTTTGTCTGCAAACCATTCCTGTAATCCTGCAGGGGTGCTTAAAAATTCGTATAAAATAGAGGGTGAACATCTGACCGGATACTCTAATGTAAATATTTGTTTCTTCGTCATCTATTGCATTTGAACTTTGGAATACGCCTCAGGCGCAATGATAGAAAAAAAATTCAACCATCAAAATTTTTTTTCCGCCAAAAATTACTATGGCAAATGGGTAGTTTTTAATCGAATTTTAACCAATTTGGATTGATAATCAACATTTTATTAATAAAATTGGTTGGGGCCCCCAAAATCGGTAAATTGCTAATCACATCTACCCAGGAATCAGTTGACGACTATTTGATACAAGAAAAGAATTATTTATTCGTTTTTACCTGAGCTAAAAGATTCGAAATAAGACAATTTCAATCGATTACTGAAGATTATCAAATCAGACGGCCTAAAACCTAAAAACCCTTTAAAGACCTCTGCCTATGAGCATGCGTCAACTGAAGATCACGAAGAGTATAACGAATCGTGAATCTCAGAGCCTGGAGAAGTACCTGCAGGAGATTGGTAAAGTAGAGTTGATCAGTCCCGAGGAAGAAGTAAAACTCGCGATCCGTATCAAGCAGGGAGATCAAAAAGCTCTCGATAAACTTACAAAAGCGAACCTTCGCTTTGTTGTGTCCGTAGCCAAGCAGTATCAAAACCAAGGACTGTCGTTACCCGATCTTATCAATGAGGGTAACCTGGGATTGATCAAAGCTGCTCAACGCTTCGACGAAACCCGCGGTTTCAAATTCATTTCCTACGCAGTATGGTGGATCCGCCAAAGCATTCTGCAGGCGCTGGCCGAGCAGTCGCGGATCGTTCGTCTCCCCCTGAACAAGGTGGGGCTTACGAATCGCATTCAGAAAGCCTATTCCCAATTGGAGCAGGAGTTCGAGCGGGAACCCTCTGCGGAAGAACTCGCTGAAATGCTAGAGCTGGACATTGAAGAAGTGTCCTCGACGCTGGGTATTGCTGCGCGGCACGTGAGCATGGATACGCCGTTGTCCGAAGGAGAGGACAACACGCTGATCGATGTTTTGGAGAACCCCAATGCCGAACGCGCCGAGACGAATATCGAGCATAAAGAGTCGTTGAAGCAGGAGATCGACCGCAGCCTGAAAACACTTACCGAACGCCAGAAAGAGGTCATCTGCTTTTTCTTTGGCATCGGGGTGGATCATCCGATGAGCCTCGAAGACATCGGCGAGAAGTTTAACCTGACGCGGGAGCGGGTGCGGCAGATAAAGGATAAGGCTATCACTAAACTGCGCAGCAATAGCAGGAGCAAGATGCTGCGGAGTTATTTGGGAATTTAAATCAATAATATTTGAGTAGAGAAATACACTAAAAATCGTTAATTTTGACGCCCCGGGAGTGAATGTAACGTGCTTACATTCACTCTTGTTTTTTACCATGTTTGAGAGTTTGTCAGAGAGGCTGGAGTCGGCCTTTAAACAGATAAAGGGCGAGGGCCGGATCACCGAGCTCAACATCGCGGCTACGGTGAAGGATATCCGTCGTGCCCTCATCGATGCCGATGTCAACTTCAAGATCGCGAAGGAGTTTACGGATACCGTTAAGGAAAAGGCCCTCGGCCAGAAGGTGCTGACGGCGGTGAGTCCGGGCCAGCTGATGGTGAAGGTCGTCAAGGACGAGCTGGCGAGCCTCATGGGCGGTGTCGAGAGCGAACTCAACGCAAAGGGCAGCCCGGCGATCATCCTCGTGGCAGGCCTGCAGGGTAGCGGTAAGACGACTTTTTCGGGTAAGCTGGCCAACTATCTCAAGGGCCGGAAGGGACTCTCGCCGCTGCTGGTGGCCGATGACATCTACCGGCCTGCGGCTATCGAACAACTGAAAGTGTTGGGATCGCAGATCGGGGTCGACGTATACAGCGAACCCGAGAATAAAGACGCCGTAGAGATCGCGCGGAACGCGATAAAAGAGGCGCGGTCGAAGAACAAGAATGTCGTCATCATCGATACGGCCGGCCGTCTGGCTATCGACGAGGCGATGATGAAGGAGGTGGCCGCCATCAAGGGGGCTGTCAATCCCGGCGAGATACTGTTCGTCGTCGACTCGATGACGGGCCAGGATGCCGTGAATACGGCGAAGGCTTTTAACGATCGGCTGGATTTCACGGGCGTGGTGCTGACGAAGTTGGATGGTGATACGCGGGGTGGTGCTGCCCTGTCGATAAAGTATACGGTCAACAAGCCGATAAAATTCATCAGCAGCGGCGAGAAGATGGACACGCTGGATGTGTTCTATCCGGATAGGATGGCGCAGCGAATCCTGGGGATGGGCGATATTACTACGCTGGTGGAGAAGGCGCAGGAGCAGTTCGATGAGGCGGAGGCGAAGAAGCTGGAGAAGAAGATTCGCAAGAACCAGTTCGATTTCGAGGATTTCAAGCAGCAGCTGGAGCAGATAAAGAAGATGGGCAATCTGAAGGATCTGATGGGCATGATCCCGGGCGTGGGCAAGGCGATGAAGGACATCGATATCAGCGACGACGCTTTTAAGGGCATCGAAGCGATCATCAATTCGATGACGCCGTTTGAGCGGAACAATCCCGACGTCATCGATCAGAGCCGGCGGCGGCGGCTGGCGAAGGGTTGTGGGAAGGATATCGGGGAGATAAATGCGTTTCTGAAACAGTTTGAGCAGATGAAGCAGATGATGAAGATGATGCACAAGATGCCCGGAGTGGCATCGCGGCCGAAGGCCAGACATTAGCGTAGATGCCGCGCCGCCGAAGGCGGCGATGTTGGGGGCGATGAGAGGGGTGGGGAGGCGGTAGGATTCGCGTCAGGGACAGGAGCGGCAGCCCGGAGGCGCAGCCGAGGACTATAGCAGATGGCCCGGCCCGAAGGGAGACGCCCAAGGCCAAAAATAGCGTTTGGGGGTAAAAATGGGACAAAAAGGCGCCTGGAGGGGGATAAAAGGCCGCGGAAGCGGGACCTTGCCGGTGCAAAAACGCTATAGCAAACGATGGGCCTGGAAGCGGGATTTTCTGGCAAAGAATTTGAGTATTTTGGTGCGGAAACCCGCTGTGGGCGCGGCTAACGTTAAAGTTTGGCCCTGCGGATAAAATTTTCGCCGTAACATTCGCTCTTTAATTCCTGATGTATTATTTTTGAAATGTGATAACGGAGGTGTAATATTGCACTCCAATTTTTTGAAACTGTAACCTTATTTATTCACGCCTTTAAATTTCTATTTAAGATGGCTGTTAAAATCAGACTGCAACGCCACGGGTCTAAGAAACGACCTTTTTACTTCATCGTAGTAGCCGATGCCCGGGCGCCCAGGGATGGTAAATTCATCCAAAAGATCGGCACGTACAATCCATTGACAGTTCCTGCTTCAGTTCAACTCGATCGCCAGAAGGCGCTCGATTGGCTGCACAA
>NZ_BMJC01000005.1:0-779812 GCF_014642875.1 Puia dinghuensis | reverse complement strand
TGCGTGGTGTGAAATTAGGGTTATTCGATGACGCGGCTGCGATGGAGAAATTCCAGAAGTGGCATGGCGAGCACGAAGCCCAAATGAAGAAACGCCAGGAAGAGAACCGCAAAGCCCGCCCCGGCGGCCGGAGAGGTCCCGGTGGTCCTCCCGTAAGAAGGGTGGAAAGAGCCGAGCGCAAGCCCGAAGGTGGAGCGCCTACGGCGTCTGCGGAGGCATAGTTTTTTTGGCCTTAGACAATCTAAATGTATCAACAGGAGGCTGACGCCTCCTGTTTTTTTTCGCCTGGGAGCCCGGGAGTACGGAACCATGAGTGACAATTACCGCAATATCGGCCGGCTCGTTGCCGTGCATGGACTGCAAGGGGAGCTGGTGCTTCTCCACCGCCTTGGCCGCAAGACCAGCCTGAAGGGGTTGA
The DNA here is from genome assembly GCF_014642875.1 of Puia dinghuensis. Taxonomy (GTDB): domain Bacteria; phylum Bacteroidota; class Bacteroidia; order Chitinophagales; family Chitinophagaceae; genus Puia; species Puia dinghuensis. Next base: position 779,394 of record NZ_BMJC01000005.1, on the reverse strand, counting down.
AGACGCTTTTTTTGGAGGAGCGGCGCGACGAGATGCTTCCGTGGTTTATTCAGAGCACGCGCGTAAAGAGCGATGACGAGATCTTTGTCAAGCTGGAGGGGCTGGATACCAAGGAGGCTGCGCGGCGGGTAGTACAAAAAGAGGTGTGGCTGGCCGAAAGCGATTTCGAGCACTTTGCGGGCAAGTCGGCGCCGATCTCGATGGTTGGGTTCAGGCTTTTTGATGCCGGGCGCGATCTGGGGGAGATTCTCGAGGTGATCGAGCAGCCGCACCAGGTGTTGTGTCGCATCGATCTGGGGGGGAAGGAGGCATTGATACCCGTTCATGAGCAGACGCTGCGCAAGGTGGATGCGCGGAAGCGGGAGGTGCATGTGGAGTTGCCGGATGGGTTGTTGGAAATTTATCAATAGGGATGGCGGTGCGGGCCGGGTGATCGGATGCCCGGCGGCTCGGCGGCGATCGGTCATTTTCTTCTAAGACGCCGTAAAATGTAGGGAAGATTGATTGTCAATCCTTTCAATTTGACCTTGGTGATCGAGGCGGCGCCTCCGAATATTTCCTCTTCTGTCTTCTCTGTTGTGTTGGAATCGGCCAATGCCTGCTGCTGGACGTTAAGCTGATCCTGCAGGCGATAGTTAGTGAGTTGGAGTGCGTCGATTGTGGCCTCCTTCACCTGTATCATAGCGCGAGCGAGTTCCAGTTGACTCCTTAGATGGTGAATATTAGCCTTCCATTGAAAGTGCGCTATAGACGAATCCTGCAGGTCATCGGCAAAGCCGGAGGCAGGCGCCTGGAGATAGATGGCCAGCACCTGGCGGATCCAGTCCAATGCCTGGTCTTTGTCTTTGGGGGTTACTGTGAACAGGATGCGGTTCAGTTCTTCTTTGAGCGAGGTAAATGCTTCGATGCCGAGGTCTTCAAGGAATTGGCCGAAGTACAGCAGGTATTGGGTAGCGGCTGTTTTTATCTCTGGCGGAAAGCAGAATATGGAGGTGAGGCCGTCTTCATGATTTCTTTCAAGTAGATGTTGAGTTGATGCATGCGCTTCATTCAAAGCGGTGATGGCCAGGTCAAAATACTTTTTGACTGGTATTTTTTTGCTTCGGAAAAAACAATCGAAAGTAATGTTAGGATCGTCATTCGATTCCAAATCTATATTAAGCTTGACTCCACGAATCCTTTTGCAAGCATTTCTATAACAGGTGGCCAATTCGGTAACGGAGTAGGGCTTGTCCCAATGGAAGAAATTGAGAAGAGCTTCTATGGTCAAAGAGGAAAATCCTCTCTTGGTTTCATCTAAAATTAAGACTAAGGCTAGCGGGAATGGATAGTCTTCTTTTGTAAGGCCGCTATATTCATAGACACAGCTCCATTCCAACAATCGTTCGTAGGGTAATTCCAGTAGAGCATGGAACGTTGCCTCCGATTGAATATTGATTGCATTTTTGGAGATGACAGTGTGTTCATCCAGTACTCCGTTCACTAGAAATCTACTTACGGAACGAGAGGGCTTTTTCTTGTCCAGAATCTGAACTTTTTCGATTCTCACGTATTGTTTTCTTCTAATACGTGCGACCCTCCCGGATTAACCAACAGGCCATTAGTGTTCATGATGATGATGCCTGTTGGGATCGGGCTGCCAGCCGGGGACGCCGAGCCAGATGAAGCCGTCGCGGGCACGTTCGAACATTTCGAGGAAGGAGGCGGTGTAAGGCATGGGGTTGGTGTAGCCGTCTTCGTGATCGAGGACCACGACGGGATAGTCGTTGGCGGGTGCGGGTTGGCGGGCATCGAAACAGGCTACGCCCCAATCGCCGTAATTGGCAAAGGGCAGGAAGCCGCGGGCAGGGAGTTCGGGATAGTATTTCTTCAGGATGTCCCTGAAGCCGGATGCGAGCTGCCTGGGAAAACTGGGGAAGAAAGCCAGACTGTTCTGATCCATATAGAGTTCGATAAAATGCAGTTGCTGCAGGAAATACAGGTATGAGACGGGAAGGGGATGGCCGTAGAGGGATTCCAGCGCCTTAAGGTCCTTATCGTTGAACGTGCCGGGAATGGGCTTCCAGCAGGCATATTCCTCGTCGCCTTCCAGCGGGTGCGCGAGGTCGATCATGCTCCTGGGGATGAGGTCGGCAGGATGGGCGAGGGCATAGGGGCCCTCCTGCCGGAGGGCTTCGAAGTAAGTGTCGAGGTATTGCCGGATGAGTTCGTATGGCTGGCTGGTCGTTGGCATGATTAAATTTAGGAAGGTTATTTTATTTTTTGGCGGTTTGTTTGGCGGTTTGTTCGGCGGCGGGGCGGTGACGGGGCGGTGACGGCGGATGGCGGATGCGGTAATGCAGCCGGGGGATGCAGCCGGGCAGCGGTGGGGAGGGCTCTAGCTGCGGGTGGTGGTCTCTGTTAGTGTATCGGAGTTTCCAATGATAGGGAATTAAGGTTTAACATAGTGTTTGGAAAAACCTCCCGATCGGCGGGCCGCGTTTCACCGATCGGATTTGTCAAAGGGGAAGACCTACAGACCGAGATCCTTTCAAGACGCAGCCCTATCGCCGGATCGCCATCCCGCTTCTCTTCTGGCGCTTTTGTTTTTGTTCATAGCCTGTTATAGTCAGTGGAAAGTCACGGATGGCGCCGGCGACCGCGGCTGCCCGGCAGTCTTATTTCACCAATTCATTTATTGCTTCGAGTAGCTGCATACGGCCCTTGCCGGGCTTGGGCTGCTTGGGCATGGCCGGCGGCGGCGGGGGAGCAAAAAAAGACAGCCCCCTGCTTCCAGGAGGCTGTCGCTGATAGGAAGGTATGGTTATAAAGCGGCTATCTTAACGTTGGATACTAAGAAATGCGACGGGTTGGTGAAGTCGGCGCTGAACTTAAAAGTGCTGTAGGTGCGCTGGTCCTCGAAGGCGTGGTTGATATCGAATGTTTTTTCCTGGTTGATGTAGATGAGGAGGCGTTCGCCCTGTTTGCGGATGGCGAAGTGGTTGATCTTGCCGCCCTCATTGTAGGCGCTGCTTTTGACATCGGTGCTCAGGTTCTTGCCTTTGCAGTCGACATATGCATTGCCGTGGTCGTAGATGCGGAATTGCAGGAAAGGATTAGAGGGATAGCGGTCGAAATTGTGGTTGAGCGCATCTTCGAAGTCCACATAAAACGTGTGATTGCCGCTGACGTTGGCGAGGATGAGGTCGAATTCCACGGTAAAATCTTTTGGCAAACCGCCTTTCAGTTTCGGAATATACATCCCGTTAGCGGTGATGTTAAACCATTTGCCGGGGTATTGCTGCAACGTAACCACTTCGCCGCTGGCGTCGGTGACCCATTTGGCGGGAAAGTTACCCATCACCGTCGAATCGAAGGGATCGAAGAATAGCACGGTGGCGCCCGGCACGAAGTCGTAGCCGGAATTGATGGTGATATTCGTGTTAGGAGAGGCGGCGGGTTTTGCTGCGGTGGAGTCGGTGTTTTTCTTCTTCTTTTTGAACAGGCCGCCAATTTTGTTGACGGTGTTGGTTGTCTTGTCGACGCTGTTATTTACTTGATCGACAGCGTTTTGAGCCTGGACGGAAAAGGTCGTTGTCGCCACTAATACTGCCGTGGCGGCGTAGGAAAAGATCTTGCGCATAGGTGTTCTGTTTAGCAAGGCAAAGGTAGGAGTATTTTGGTGGCGCTTGCCGAAATACCCAGTCTCCCGGATAGGTGCGCCGGGAGCACCGGGCGTATCGTGAATCGGCGAAGATTCGGCGAATCGGGAGGAGCGGCTAATATTTTTAGTATATTTGTTTCCGCCAATGACGACACCCCAACGCTGTATTGCGCATTTCGACCTCGATGCTTTTTTTGTGAGTGTCGAGTGTATCAACGATCCCTCGTTGAAGGGCAAGCCATTGCTCGTGGGTGGGCATAGCGACCGGGGAGTGGTGGCGGCCTGCAGCTATGAAGCACGCAAATATGGCATCCACAGCGCCATGCCGATGAAGACCGCGTTGCGCCTTTGTCCGCATGCAACGGTGGTGGGGAATGCGCGGGGAGAATACAGCAAATATTCGCGCTGGGTGACGGAAATCATCGCGGCCAAGGCCCCGCTGTTCGAGAAAGCGTCGATAGATGAGTTTTATCTCGATCTGACAGGGATGAACCGCTTTTTCGATCCCTATCAATGGACCATTGCGCTGCGTGAAGAGATCATCACCGCGACCAAACTTCCTATCTCTTTCGCGCTTGCAACGAATAAGATGATCTCCAAGATCGCGACCCAGGAAGCCAAGCCAAACGGTTACATCGAGGTCCCGGCGGGGATGGAACGGGAATTCCTCGCCCCGCTGCCCGTGAACAAGATCCCCGGTGTCGGGGAACATACCTATCAGGCGCTGAAGGAGATGGGTGTCATGACCATCCGCGATCTGAGCGAGCAGCCGGTGGAAGTACTCGAAAGCCGGTTTGGCAAGTATGGGGCCGAACTATGGAGTAAGGCGCACGGCATCCATAATGGCGAAGTGATCCCGTATCACGAGGCGAAGTCGATCTCCACGGAGAATACGTTTGAAGAGAACAAGACCGATGTAGACTTCCTGATGGCCGAGCTGGTGCGGATGACCGAACGGGTCGGGTACGAACTCCGGCAGGACAACAAGACAGCGGGTTGTGTGGCGGTGAAGATCCGGTACCCGGATTTCGAGACGACTTCGCGGCAGGTGACCATCCCCTACACCTTTTATGACGATGAGCTGATCGCCAAAGCGAAAGAGCTGTTTCATAAGTTGTGGCGCAAGGGCAACCCTATCCGTCTCCTGGGCGTTCGATTAAGTGAGCTCACAGGAGAAGCGATCCAGACGAATCTGTTCGAGGATACACGGAAGAAGACCGAGTTGTACAAGGCGATAGATGAGGTGAAGAATAAATGGGGCAAAGGGGCGGTGGTGAAGGCCGGGGGGCGGCTTGGGGAGGAAGAGAAGAGCAGTGGGAAGGCGGTGTCCCGGTTTTTGCGGAAGTCGGTGGAGGATGCGGGCCGGGAGGCAGATGAGTAGGCGGACGCGGCGGTGAAGGCGGAAGATCAATAGCGGAATTGCTATGAAAATCACAGCAGCATACACACGCGAGCAGTTTGAGACGATGGAGGCGTTGGGCCGCCAGATCGTCCCGGACTTTTATTCCCAGTACCTCCCGCCGGAATGTGGTGACTACCTGATGAGGTCGTCGCATACCATCGGGGCTTTCGAGGCGCAGGTGGGGGAGGGGTATCGGCATTATATGGTGGAGATGGACGGCCGGGTCATCGGCTATTTTGCGTTGCATGAGGAAGACCGGACGATGGTGTTGACGCAGTTCTATCTCCTGAAGGAATTTCGCGGCAAGGGTATTGGGCAGCGGGTGATGGATTTTATCCACCGCGAGGCGGCGGAGCTGCGGGTGAAGGAGATACAATTGCTGGTGCTGCGCAAGAATGAAGGCGCCGTGGGGCTGTATAAGAAGAACGGTTATTTTGTTGCGGCGGAGGTGATGACGCAGTTGGGGACGGAGCATACGCTGGAAGATTATCTGATGCAGAAGAAGTTTGATAGACAGTGAGTTGGGATGAGGTGCCGCCCCGGAGGGGCGGCACCTCATCAAAAAATAAAAATGTAAGTCTACTATTTTGATAGGGAATTAATATCTTTACCCTCCGTTTGGGCAAGTCTAACGGTTTTTTTAAACTTCAAAACACATTTGATTATGTCACTTCGTCTCGGGGACAAAGCCCCTAACTTCCAAGCCAAGACATCGATTGGCGACATCGACTTCTACGAATTTCTGGGTGATTCCTGGGGAATCCTCTTTTCGCATCCTGCTGATTATACTCCTGTGTGTACGACCGAACTGGGCAGGACGGCGTCGCTGAAGGACGAGTTTGCCAAAAGGGGTGTAAAGGTGCTGGCCCTGAGCGTTGACCCCGTCGCCAGTCATATCGGATGGATCAAGGATATCAACGAGACGCAAAATGTCACCGTTGATTTCCCCATCATTGCCGACGACGACCGGAAAGTGAGCACACTTTATGAATTCATTCACCCGAACGCATCTGCAACCGCTACGGTGCGGAGCCTGGTGGTGATCGGGCCGGACAAGGCGGTGAAGCTGATCATTACTTATCCCGCTTCTACGGGCCGCAATTTCATCGAGGTATTGCGCGTTGTCGACTCGTTGCAACTGACAGCCAATTACAGTGTGGCTACGCCGGTTGACTGGAAGCAAGGGGAGGATGTGATCGTCGTTCCGTCGATCAGCACGGAAGATGCGCAGAAGAAATTCCCGAAAGGGGTGAAGGTGGTCAAGCCTTACCTGCGCTACACGCCGCAGCCGAATAAGTAGGCCGCCGCCCCGCCGGTTGAGTGGGGGCGCAAATTGTTAAAAGTTGAATGGGTTTCTATATGGGCCGCTTGGGGAGTATCCCGGGCGGTCTTTTTTTTGGACGATGGCGCGTTTTGGACGATGGCGCGCTATTTTATTGCGATGGTGCCGAGCTTGTATCCGGCGCGGTCGGCGGCGAGCTCTTCGGTGAGACTCATCTTCGTTTTTACGGCCAGGAAGCAGGCTTCGTTCTTGTTATCCACGAAAGCGATCTCGGGCATGAGGCGGTAGCGATTGTCCGTGACTTCGATAAATTGTTTTTTCATCGATCCATCGGGGGTGATGGAGATACAGGCAAATTCGTAACCTCGCGGGTCGTTGGCCCGAATGGGTGTCGGGTTGGCGGTGCAGGCCTCGGGATTGCTTTTGCTATCGTAGAAGAAGACATGGAGGTTATCCTGCCGGTCGACAAGACAACCGACGCCGATGGCGGTGACCCCATCCGACTCTTCCTGGTTCTTGGACAGGACATTGAGCCACTGCGGGTTATTGTCCCTGTCCAGCCTCAGCACGTAGACGTCTCCACGGCTGTGATAGGAGATGCCTTGAGTGGAAGGGCTGATAGGGGTAAATGTACCCGTATGGCCAAAGACGGAGGCGGGATTGCGCATGGCGGGGGAAAAACGGTTTTGGACCAGCCGTTCACCGCTGCTTTCGAAGAGCACGACCCTGGAACCATCCGCCAGGGGCATAGTGCGCAAGAGGGTCAGATTGGCGGGGAACCCGTTTTGCATCAGCTCCCGTTGCAGCACCGGCGCCTGGGCCATGAGGGTGGTTACGTCCGTTTGCTTCAGATCGGATACGGAGCCGGTGACCGGATCGACGCTGCCGGTGACGATGGTGGCGTAATTGGCCTGTTTGCCACGGCTGATCAGGCCGGAAAAGCGAAGCGTCGTTCCCGCTGTTACCCAGGAAATATTGCGCAGATCACCCTCGGGCAGACCGGTGAGGGGAAGTGCCTTGACGTTGCCGTCGGTGGTGATGCGGGTGAGGGTGTAAGCGGAGGTAAGCCGGTAGATGATGGCCAGGGTGCCGTCGTCGGACTGGACGAGCGCAAGGTCGAGCGGTTTGACGGCGGGGGTGCCGAATTGGAACCGGGAGAGCTGATCGCCCTGGCGGTTGAGCAGGATGCCCCGGATAGTATTGTCCCTATCTTTTGGTTGGCTGGTGACAGCAACGATGTAATGATAGCTGCCGTCACGGGAGGCCCCGGCATGGAAGGTGACGGCCTTTTGATCCTCTGCGGGGCTTAGCAGCCCGGTAAGGGGCACCGGCTGGCCGGTGAGCGAGCCGAACCGGTCGTCAATAGTATAGCGGGTGAGGCCGCCGCGGCGATCGGTGCAGAAGAGGAAGAGCCGGTCGTCGTCGTACCAGGCGGCCTGGTAGCGTTCGTGGCTAAGCAGGGTGATCTTGCGTGTATAGATCTCGTTCAATTGATTGTCAAAGCGGCAAATGGTCATCGGGCCCTTGTCGCCTGCGTTGGGATGCGTAATGGTCAGGATGTCGCCGTCGGGACGGGGCAGGATCTCATGTTTGGGGCCCTTCAAGGTGGAGGCGGATTCCTGGAGGCGCCAGGTTTGGGCGGACACCCCGGAAAAGAGGGTGAAGATGGAGATTATGAGAACGATACAAATGTAAAAATTTCTCATATAAGTGGTTTTTATAGGGTTTTAAGGACATGGGGCTTCTGTAAATATAACGTTTTTGGAGGAGAGTGTCGTATATTCAAGTATGAAGAAACTACTGCTTATCCCCACCTTATTTTGGGCCTGTTTTGTCTTTTCCCAGAAAACCATCATTTATTGCGGCCGCCTTATCGACCCGAAGGCAGGCGAAGTGCTGACCGAGATGTCGGTGATCGTCGCCGGCAACAGCATCGTCGAGGTGAAGAAGGGTTATATCGCCGCCGCGGCCGGTGATAAGACCATCGATCTGAAAAACCGGACGGTGATGCCCGGCCTTATCGACTCCCATGTCCACCTGGAAAGTGAGTTTGGGCAGAATGCCCAGCTAAAACGTTTCACGGATGGAACGGCGGACATCGCCTTTCAGTCGACCGTTTATGCGAAGACGACTTTGATGGCGGGGTTCACGACGGTGCGGGATGTCGGTGGGACGGGGGTGAATATCGCGCTGCGGAATGCGATCCGCCGGGGTATCGTCGTGGGGCCGCATATGCTGACCGCGGGGAAGATCATTTCGTCCACGGGCGGTCATGGGGACCCGACGCATGGCTATAGAGATGGGTTGTATACTGAACCTTCCTTCACCGAAACGGTGGTCGACGGCAAGGATGCCTGTATCAAGGCCGTCAGGCAGATGTATAAGGAGGGCGCCGATCTGATCAAGATCACGGCCTCGGGTGGGGTGCTTAGCCTTGAAAAGGATGGCAGCGGGGCGCAGTTTTCCGATGAAGAGCTGAGGGCGATAGTGGCAACGGCAAAAGACTATGGGATGGCGGTGGCCGCGCACGCGCATGGCGCGGAGGCGATAAAGCGGGCCATCAGGGCGGGGGTGACGTCGATAGAGCATGGGACGTTTATGGACGATGAGGGGATGGCGTTGATGAAGCAATACGGGACATGGTATGTCCCGACGATCATTGCAGGCAAGTCGGTGGCAGACTCGGCGAAGAAGCCGGGGTTCTTTCCGCCGGTGATCGCGGGGAAGGCGCTGGCTATCGGTCCGACGCTTCAAGCCACTTTTGGCAAGGCCTATAAGGCCGGCGTGAAGATCGCTTTTGGAACGGATGCGGGGGTCTATGCGCATGGGAAGAACTGGATGGAATTTGTGTATATGACGGAAGCGGGTATGCCGGCATTGGAGGCGATAAAGTGTGCGACGGTGAATGCGTCGGAGCTGTTGGGCCTCAGTGATAAGACGGGGACGATCGAGCCGGGCAAGTGGGCGGACATTATTGCCGTAGAGGGAGACCCGACGAAGGATATCCATGCGATGGGGCAGGTGCGGTTTGTGATGAAGGAGGGGGTGGTGTATAAGAATGAGTAGATGTAAATTGGGGGATGAATATGCTGAAAAATACTATGCTCGCGGCGGCCTGTATCACGGGGCTGCTGGCACAAGGGCAGGTGACGGTCGAGGTAGTTAGCCGCCTGCCGGCAAAGATGGAGAACCGGCATTATGTAGATAACCGGCGGCCGCTGATGCCGTTGGATCTGGTGCCGCTGCCGGTAGGTAGTATCCGCCCGCAGGGTTGGGTGTTGCGGTATCTGCAATTGCAGCGGGATGGACTGACGGGGAAGCTGGGTACGCTTAGTGCCTGGTTGGATAAAAAGGGGAATGCATGGTATAGCGGCAACGGGCAGGGGGATCATGGCTGGGAAGAAGTTCCGTATTGGTTGAAGGGGTATGGCGATCTGGGCTATATTTTGGGTGATACTGCGATGATCGCGGAGACGAAGTCGTGGTTGGAGAAGGTGTTTCAGAGTCAGGGGAGTGATGGGTATTTTGGGCCGCGCATTGGAGGTGACGGCCGCGCAGCCGCGGGGCAGACGCCCGATCTGTGGCCGAATATGATCATGTTGTGGTGTATGCAATCCTATTATGACTATAGCCATGACCCTCGGGTGCTGCCGTTGATGACCCGGTATTTCCGGTGGGAGATGACGGTGCCGGACAGTTCGCTGCTCAAAACCTATTGGGAGAACAGCCGGGGCGGGGACAATCTCTACAGTATTTATTGGCTGTATAACCGTACCGGGGAAAAGTGGTTGCTTGGGCTGGCGGACCGCATCCATCGGCATACGGCTGACTGGACGCAGAAAGACAGGTTGCCGAATTGGCATAATGTAAACGTTGCCCAGTGTTTCCGGGAGCCGGCGACGTATTATATGCAAACGGGGGACAGTGGATTGTTGCGATCGACATACAATGATTTTGCTATGATTCGTGCGATGTACGGGCAGGTGCCGGGTGGGATGTTTGGCGCCGATGAGGATGCGCGTACAGGGTATACCGATCCGCACCAGGCGGTCGAGACCTGTGGGCTGGTGGAGCAGATGGCATCCGATGAGTTGCTGACGGGCATCACAGGGGATGTTTCCTGGGCGGACAATTGCGAGGATGTGGCTTTCAATACCTATCCGGCGGCGGTGATGCCGGATTTTAAAGCATTGCGCTATCTGACGGCGCCGAATATGGTCGTGAGTGATAGCACCAATCATGCGCCGGGTATTCAGAATCAAGGACCTTTTTTGATGATGAATCCTTTTAGCAGCCGGTGTTGTCAGCACAACCATTCCCAGGGCTGGCCGTATTATGCGGAGCATTTGTGGATGGCGACGCCCGATGAAGGGGTGGCGGCGGTGTTGTATAGCAGTTCCGCGGTGCGGGCGAGGGTTGGCCCTAAGGGCGCCGCGGTGGTGTTGAGCGAGGAGACACATTATCCGTTTGACGATCGGGTAGTGATCACCGTGGATTCCGTGCGACGGGCCGGGGCGGGAGGTGGAACACGCACCGGGGAGGTTTTCCCGGTGTACCTGCGGGTGCCGGGATGGTGCGAAGGCGCTGAGGTGAGTGTGAATGGGGCGTCGCTTTCGGTGAAGGCCGACGGGGGATCGTGGCTGCGGCTCGCGCGGAAGTGGGTGGTGGGTGATCGGGTGGAGTTGCGGTTGCCGATGCGGTTGGTGGAGCGGCAGTGGACGGCGAATAAGAATAGTGTGAGTATCAATTATGGGCCATTGACGTATTCTCTCCGCATCGCCGAGTCCTATAAGGTGATGGATGGCCGGTTGGCGGCGATGGGTGATTCGCATTGGCAGGCGGGGGCTGATCCTTCGCAATGGCCGTCGTATGAGATATTTCCCGGGAGCTTATGGAATTATGGGCTGGTGCTGGATGGCCGGCCGCTTGGCGATCAGTTGCAGCTAGTGCGCCGGCCCTGGCCGGCGGATAATTTTCCGTGGACGCAAAATGCTGTGCCGTTGCTCATCGAAGCCAAGGGTAAGCTGATCCCCGAGTGGATACTCGATAAGAACGGCCTTTGCGGCGTCCTGCCGCAGAGTCCGGTGCGGGAGGCCGGCCCGGTGGCGAACATCGAGCTTCTGCCCATGGGCGCCGCCCGCCTGCGCATCTCCGCGTTTCCGGTGGTGGAGTAGTGCTGGCCCCACCCTACTCGCTGCGCAGGGCTCTTGTCGGGTTCATGAAGGCGGCCTTTAGGGATTGGAAACTGACGGTGATGAGGGTGATCAGCAGGAGGCCGAGGCTGCCGGCGACGAAGATCCACCAGGAGAGGGGCGCGTGATACTCATAGTTTTGCAACCATTTGCCCATACCAAGCCAGGCCAGGGGGATGGCGATGCCCATCGACAGGAGGGTGAGGCGGAGGAAATCGCGGGAGAGAAGGGACCAGAGGCTCAGGACGCCGGCGCCGAGCACCTTGCGAACGCCGATCTCCTTTGTGCGCTGCTCTGCTACGAAGGCGGCCAGCCCGAAGAGACCCAGACAGGAGATGAAGATGGCAAGGCCGGCGAAGACCGTGGCGAGACTGCCGATGCGCTCTTCGGCCTCGAACTTGTTGGCGTATTCCAGGTCGTTGAACTTATATAGAAAGGGGCTGCCGGGGTTATACTTTTTAAAGATGGGTTCGATGGCGGCGATGACCTTGCCCGCGGGGACACCGGGTTTCATGCGGATGGTGAAGATGCCGCGCCAGCCGTCGCCGAGGAAGATGGCGGGTTCGATGGGGGCATAGGGAGAATTGGTGACCATGTCTCCCACGACGCCGATGATGTGGCGGCGTTTACCCCAGAAGGTGACCACCTTGCCGATGGGGTCTTTGAATCCGATGAACCGGGCCGCGGTGTCATTGAGGATGAGGGCGTCGGAGTCCGTTGCAAAGTCGTGCGAGAAATCGCGGCCCTCGAGTACCTTCCAGCCGATGGTCTTACCGAATTCGGGTGAGACGTTGACATTGCGGAAAAAGACCATGTTCTTGCTGGCGTCTTTTCCTTCCCAGAATAGATCGTTGTTGTTCCAGAAGCCTATCGTCGGCATGGAGGATTCGGCGACGGCAGATACGACGCCGCTATGCAAGAGCGCTTCATGCACCGCATCCCGGTGGGTGTCGAGGTCGTGCGTATTGATCTCGACGGTGATAAGCCCGTCGCGGGAGTAACCGATCTCCCGGCCCTTGGTGTATTGCACCTGGCGGTAGACGATGATGGTCCCGATGATGAGCGTGAGGGACACGGTAAATTGCAGGATGACGAGGGCCTGGCGCGGGAGCGAAGCATGGCGGCCGGCTTTGAAAGCGCCTTTCAACACCTTGACGGGCCGGAAGGCGGAGAGATAAAAGGCCGGGTAGCTGCCGGCGAGCAGTCCCGTCAGCAGGGTGAAGCCGAGGATGGAGGCGAAAAAGAATGGATTTGTCCAGGGGATGTGCATGTCCTTATCCGTTAGCTCATTGAAGAACCGCAGCGAGACCAATACCAGTAGCAGCGCCAGGATGAGGGAAAGAAATGCGACGAGGATAGATTCGCCGAGGAATTGACCGATGAGCTGCGACCGGAGCGACCCGACGGTCTTGCGGATGCCGACCTCTTTTGCCCGCCGTTCGCTACGGGCCGTACTGAGGTTCATAAAATTGATACAGGCGAGCAACAGGACGAAGCCGCCGATGATGGCGATGAGCCGCACCGTGCTGATGCGACCGCCGTCGGCTTTTGCATTGGTGAAATGGTCATAGAGGTGCAGCTTGTCCAGGGGATAGAGCATGTATTCTTCCCGGTAGTCCTTGGCAAAGGGTGTCGGGAGGTTGTGAACGCGGGCCGTGGCCTGTTCGGGCGTGACATTTTTGGCGAGTTGTACGAAAACCTCCTGGTTGTGATCGTTCCAGTCGGTGTTGGTATTGTAGTATTTGTTGATCGGGCTGTACCAGGGCAGGACTATCTGGAGAGAGTGATAGCTGGTGTTGGCGGGCAGGTCTTCGAAGACGCCGCCGACCCTGAGGGAGTGTTCGTTGTCGAGCTTCACGGTCTTTCCGATGGGGTCGGCGTTGCCAAAGAGGCCCGTGGCCATCGATTGGGAGATCATCAGGGTGGAAAGGTCTTTTAATGCCGATCGGGAGCCATGGATCATCCGGAAGGTGAACATCTCCGGGAATTCCGGTTCCGCCCAGGCGGCCTGGCGGGAGAAGGACTTATCGCCGACGGCGAGAATGCGGTTGCCACAGAAAGCCACCTCGGCCACCTTGTCGAAGAGGTCTTTGTAGCCGTGCAGCGCCACGCCCATGGGGGTGGAGGCGATACGATTGGTATAGAAGGGATGGTTGGGTTGGGCTTGCAGGCACATTGCCTCGGCGATGCGGGCGTGGTTAGCGTGATAGTGGTCGAAGCTGTATTCGTCGGCGACCCACAGGCCGATGATGAGGGTGATGGCCATGCCCATGCCTAGGCCAGTGATGTTGATGAGGGAGAAGCCGCGGTTCTTGCGGAGATGGCGCCAGGCGATGGTCAGATAAGATTTAAGCATAGTTGTGATTTGGATGGGGATGATGGGGTAAGGACGAGGGGATCGGGGGAATGTTGCATGGCTTGTCGAGAAGATAAATTGTAATATATAATTTGTTGTTTTGTACTAGCTTTGCGCCCGGCTGCAAGGAGACGGCATAATCTTTGCAGATGAGTATTTTTTGGATCGCTAACTAAAAGAAAAACTAATGAAAGCAATTTTGTCTCTTTTGGCCGCTGCGGCAATTTTTTCCAGTGTTTTTTCCAGTTGTAATTCCAATGGTAGTGGAGGTAAGAAAGACACCGTAGTAGTTCGGGATACGGTGGCAATTCAGTCCGGGCACCATCATCGGCATCACGAAGGAGGAGAGGGCAGTGCCTCCGCTTCCGAACAGCCTGCCAGTACTGCTACTTCCAGTACGGCCCCTGCTGAAAGTCAGGCTGCGACGCCTGTGTCTCAGCAGGAAGCGCCCAAGAAAAAAGGATGGAGTGCTGCTGCCAAGGACGCGACGATCGGTGGCGCCGCCGGTGCTGTAGCCGGTGCATTGTTGGATAAGAACAGCCGGGTTGTCGGTGGGCTCCTTGGGGCTGCTGTGGGATCAGGCGCGGGTTATTTGATCGGCCGCAGCAGGGACCGCAAGACGGGGCGTGTTGTGAAGCATCAGCCTGTGGACTATAATTATGCAAGCAATCAGTAACTAACCTTTGATTTAAACCAAACTGTATGAAAAAGGCATTTTTGTTCGTTTGTGCGCTCTCTATTTTGGCGATCAGCGCCTATGCTCAGAAGAAGATAAGTGAATCGTCCGTTCCGCAAGTGGTGAAAGCGAAATTCAGCGCCCTTTATCCTGGGTCGAAAGTGGAATACTGGTCGCTGGAAGGGGCCAATTATGTGGCGGAATTCATGGATCAGAAGAAGGAGATGACCATCTTTATCGCTCCGGATGCGAAAAACTATAAGACGGAAATGAGGATCCATCCGTCCGAGCTGCCCAAGGAGGCGAAGGAATACATTGCGAAGCATTATCCCGGCAAGAAGATAACGGACGCGGTGACCTCGGCCGATGAGGCTGGCAATCGCATTTATGAGGCAGAAGTAAGTGAGCTGGATCTCATCTTTGATGGGAAGGGCAAATTTCTTAAATCGGTGAAGGAGAGGGCGATCGAGTAATTTAATTTCTAGTTGGCAGGCGCCATTGTTGGCCGCCTCCCAGGAGCCGCTGGCAGTTCATCCCCCGAAGATGAGCCGTCAGCGGCTTCAACGTTTATGGGGGTGGGGATGCTGCGGGGGGGTGGGTTTACGGGGGCAGCTATGCGGGCGCGGACGCCGGGGGTCACGGGATGATGAATTTGACGTGATCGATGCGGGTGTTGTATTCGACTTGTGCGATGTAGATGCCGCGAGGGAGCTTCCTTAGATCGACATCTATGGAATTATACCCCGCGTGGAGCGCTGTACTTAGATGGTGCAATATCTTACCATCAGTGCTGATGATGCGGATGGTGGCAGTGGCGGCCGTTGTTGTGTTGACCGCCAGGGTGAGCTGCCCGCCGACGACAGGATTGGCGAGCAGCTGGAGGGCCTGCTGATGGTTGTCGATGGCGACGGTTCTTATTTCGCTGTATTTGGTGTGGCCGTCGTTGTCCACGGCGAGTATGCGATAATAGTAGAGGCCGTCGTTGTTGGTGGCGGCGACGTAGTTATAGGTGGAGCCTTGGTCGGTGGAGGCCACTTCCGCGATGTTGGTGAAATGGGCGCCGTCGGTAGATTGTTGCACCGTGAAATGATCTGCGTCGCCGCCGGGGCCCATCTGCCACGACAACATCGTTTTATTGGCGACGGATGATGCCGAGAACCCGGTGAAATCCAGGGCTAATATGAACCCGGTCGGAACGGTGGTGGTGACCAGGATATCATCGAGACCGAAGTCATTGCCGATGCCGTTGGATTGTGCATTATAAATGCTGAAAACGGGATTGGAGATATTGGCGGCGGGAGTATAGGTGAAGGTCAGGGTTTGCCATCCCGTGGTAGAGCTGGGGGTGATAGGCGAGCCCGCGTTGGCCCCATTTAACTGCGGCACGAGTACAGGGGGATTGGTATTATTCGCCAGCCATACATTGAAAGTGACGGTAAAAACATTTCCGGCGACCATAGTGCCGTTGATGGTTATTTGATAAATTGCCCCTGCATAGTTGGGTCCCATAGTTGTCCCCTCGAATAAAAAATTACCGCCTGTCGCATCGGTGATATCCGGTGAGCAACAGAACTCACCTCCGCATATGCTGGACAAGGTGTTGTCGGGCGTGATGTAGTTGGAGCAATTAGCATTCGTATAGGCTGCTGCTGTCGTATAGGGTTGGACCGTGCCGTCAAAGTTCTCGCTGAAGACGGTGACCTGGGCGGTGCTTTTCAAGGGAGCGAGAAAACAAAGGGGGAGGCACAGGCAGGCCAGGAATACACGGTTTTTCTTAAGGATAATAGCAGGGCACATAGAGGTTTTGCTATAATTTTGAATACGATCTTACCTGCCAGAAAAATAATGGTTTACCTGTGGGGGTGCAAATTAATGGCCCGCTTTGGCTAACTTTTGAGAGTTAATTAGTATGAGTATGTCAAATTTATTGGATGTGTCGCCGCTGCCCGAGGGGATGATGCGGCCGCCGGCGTTGGATACCCAGGAGTACCTGCCGTGGAGCAGAGGGCGCGGTGTAGAGGTGTGGGCGATGCTGGTTGCGGCGATGAATGGGGACGTGGAGACGATGAAGAAACTGGAGGCTAAGGATGCCGGATTGTTGGATTGTGAGTTGGAGTATTTTTCGCCGATGCATTTTGCGGTGCGGGAGAATCGCGTTGATGCGGTTCGCTATTTGTTGGAAAGCGGTGTTGTGCCGGTGATGGATTTTGAAGAGCCGGTGTGGGAGGCGGCGAGGATGAGGGGACATGAAGAGATGGCGGTGTTGTTGGAGGAGTGGGTTCGGGAGCATTATCATATCAGGCCGGAAGGGGGGGTGATCGCGGCGGCGATCAGGGACTTTGATGTCGATGGTGTGAAAGACTTGATTGAGGAAGAGCTTGTGCACGCGGCGGATAAGCGGGGGAATCAGCCAATCCATTGGGCGGTGTTGACGCGACAGATGGGGTTGATCGACTACCTGTTATCGCGCGGCGCCGATATCAATGCGCGGCGGCCTGATGGGGCGCGACCGCTGGACCTCACCAACGGGGACTATTATTACCGAAGCTGGTATCGCGACCTGCCACCGACGGGATTACAACAGCACGAAGTGTTGATCGGCTATCTGATGGCGCGTGGCGCCTATTGCGATATTTCCGTAGCGGCCAAGATCGGGTGGCACCATCGGGTGAAGGAGTTGCTGGATGCGGACCCGGGTTTGGCGAATCGATTGCCCGATCATGTGGGTTATTATAGCGGCCTGCCATTGCGGAATGCGGCTGCGGAAGGCCATCTGGAAGTTGTGAAGCTATTACTTTCGCGCGGCGCCAATCCCAACGAACCCGAGCCGGGGATCGCGCCTTCCGGCGCGGCCTTGCATTCGGCGGTAAGCGGCCGGCATTATGTGATAGTTCGGTTGTTGCTCGAGCATGGCGCGAATGCGAATGCGATGGTGGAGTCGTCGGGTGATGTGCTTTACACGGCGCGGCGTGTCAAGGCCCCACAAGAAATTATCGATCTGATCGCTGCGCGGGCCACGAACCGGGATAAGGAAATCATCGCGTATGAGGCGGATGCGGAGGTGTTGGCACGGACGTTGGCTGCGGATGCGGCGGCTCCGGTGGAGCATTACCTGGGGAGATTGATAAGTGAAGACCTCCGGCCGCAGTTGGAGCTGATCCTGCAGTATCAGCAGGATATCTTTCGGCGGCAGACGATGTTGTCCGCAGCATGGTGGGATAAGGCGACCTTTGCTTCGGCTGAGCAGGCGCGTTGGCTGTTGCAACGGGGTTTGGACCCGCGGCTGCGCAACTGGCTTGGCATTACGATGCTGCATCGCTGTGCGGCGAAGGGGCTCATCGATATCGCGGAGGTGCTGCTGGAGTTTGGCGCGGACATCGATGCGGTAGAGAGTGAGTGGTCGTCGACGCCATTGGGCTGGGCGGTGCGGCTGGGCCAGAAGGAGATGGCGGCGTGGTTGCTGGCGCAGGGTGCGGATGTGGGGATGCCTCTCGACAGGCCGTGGGCGCGACCGATAGAGTGGGCGAAGCGGAAGGGGGATGGGGAGATGATGGAGCTGTTCAAGGAGGGGGACGCATGACGACAATTGCATTACAGGTGGTGGATATTCGCGCTGAGGCGAAGGATATGGTCACGATCGTGCTGCGGCGGCAGGATGGACGGCCGCTGGAATACCAGGCCGGGCAGTTTCTTACCTTTTTGTTTTCGTTTCGGGGTCGCGAGTTGCGGCGATCGTATTCTTTTTCTTCGACGCCGGGGGTGGATCATCTGCCGGCGGTTACGGTGAAGCGGATCGTCAATGGTGAGGTGTCGCGGTATTTGATCGATCATCTAAAGGTCGGGGATGTGTTGACGAGTTTGCCGCCGGCGGGGAAGTTTTTGCTGGAAGAGGTTTCTGGCGGGACGCTGGTGTTTGTGGCGGCGGGGAGTGGGATGGTGCCGGTTTTTAGCTTGATGAAGGAGGCGTTGCGGCGCGCGGCGGTGAGCTTCGGCGGGGTGACTTCGGCGGCGGTGAAGCGGATCGTGCTGATCTCGCAGAACCGGAATGAGGAGAGTGTGCCGTTTAGAGGTGAGTTGGCTGCGTTGGGGCGGGAGTATGCCGGAGCTTTTGAATGGGTGAGTTTGTTGAGTAGCCGGGGTGTGCGGTTGAGTAATGGATTGTTGAGGGATCTGTTGGGAGAGCTGCGGTTGGGTGGCGGGCTGGGGTCAGCGCTGTTCTATTTGTGCGGGCCGCCCGCGTTTATGCGGATGGTGACCTTTACGTTGCGGCCGATGGGAGTCGCGGCGGGACAAATAAAGAAAGAGAATTTTACGGTGGAATATGTGCCGCCGGCGCCCTTGCTGGTCGATAAGGGGACAAAGCGGGTGGTGGTTCATTCGGCCGGTCAGCGCTATGAATTCGACACGGCCTGGCCGTCGACCATTCTCGATTCGGCGCTGGCGCGGCATATCGCCTTGCCGTACAGTTGCCGGGGCGGCCGTTGCAGCACCTGTGTGGCGCGTTGCGTCAGCGGCAGCGTGAAGATGAGTATCAACGAGGTGCTGACCGAGAAGGACCTGCAGGCGGGGTTGGTGCTTCCTTGTGTGGGTTATGCGGAGACGGATGTGGAGCTGGAGTTGTGAATCATTCGGCGGTGATCTTCGGATCATTCCATAGGCCGGTTGGAGGCGTTTGTATTTTTGAGGTGATTATGTTCCTGCCAACTGTGTAACAATATAAACTACTTGGAATAAAATCAAAGATGAGCCCTTCTATATTCTCTGTTCTTTCGAGGTCGTACGTTGTAACGCTTGGATTGTGAATCTTATGTTGCGTGCAAAAGGAGATAATATTTTTTAATTCCTTTTTGTCCTCTGCCATTCTATTCGTCCATTTGATCTCTACAACCCAACTCGGTTTTTGGCTCTCTCTGGAAAGGGATACGATGTCGATCTCTCCTTTCTCCCACCTTGCGTAATGCAAAGTAGAGTCGGAATGATGCCATTGTGAAAAAATAGCCGTCTCAACCAAATTGCCGGCGAAATTGTCAGTTTCCTTGATCGGGGAAAAGAGAGCGCACCTTAAGGAAGGATTAGTTAGGTAAATCTTAAAAAAGTTTGCACGCTGGAATATCTTTCCGTTGTTGTCAATCCGATGGACGATCTTGATCAGGAAAGCGGCTTCCAGGTATGATATGTACTTCTTGATAGTATTTTTTGCTACTCCTGATGATTTAGAAATAGAATCAAGAGACATTTCCATTCCTGTGTTATAGGCAATATACGTGAACAAAGAATTCAATTCCTGTATATCTTCTATGCCATATAATATGGGTAAATCTCTTAAGAGAACTTTATCAACTATATCATTCCTTATATAACGGCCGGGATCCTCCTGAATAGTTTGAGATAGAGACACCTCAGGATACCCCCCAAAATTAATATAGTCAATGAAATGTTGATTTAACCTGGAAATATTATTTGTTCCATATTCATAATGCCATTCTTTGTCATCGATGGTCCCGTGGTTTTTCCCTTCGATCAACTCATCAATATTCTTTAAGGACAAATATTCGTGAAAGGTGAGTGGAGGTAATGAGAATTCAGTAAATCGACCGGCACCGGACTCATTACTCTTAAGCTTTAAAGCTGCTGCTGCAGAGCCTGAGACAACAAATTTTATTTGATGGTAGGAGTCGACCAGACTTTTTAGATGAACTTCCCAATTTTTGAGATATTGTATTTCGTCAAAAAATATGAACAGGTTTGATCTGCTTTTAGCCCCGTTGATCTCAATAAATATTTTCAGCAGTTCTTCCAGCCCTATTCCGTTGTAGATGGGAGTTTCTACAGAAAAATAACAAATGTTGGGGGGAGGGACATTACTGTCAATTAATTCCTGTATGGTGTGAAAAAGCATGACTGTTTTTCCCACTCTTCTTGGCCCCATCAAAACGACAGCTCTTTTTATTTTTTTCTCTATCACCAGTGGATAGAAAAGATGGAAATATTCCCTTCTTTTCATGTTCGAATAATAGCCATCTACTTTCTGCGAGCTCCACCAGGGGTTTTCGAATCTTATTCTTTCGATGATCTGATCTTTGGAAAAGGGTATTCTCATGGCGTGCGTTGTAAAGATGCAAAGCTAGGAAATAAGATCATTATTGTGATCTTATAGCATTTTGTTAATGTAATGTATTGATATGTATGTATTTGGGATCGGGAAATAAGAAAGGATCAAGGCTTTCCATCTTGAGGGATTGTCTTAAATAGCCTGCGTATATGTCGCGTTTGCCCCCTAAAAGGGTGCGTTTTGGGGCGTAATTTGGTGAGAAGTATTCACGTCAACTCACCAAAAATCCTGTTTATGCATTATTTGATGAACCTAACGAAGAAATGCCGGGGCCTGTTATTGCTCCAGGCGATGGTGCTGATCTGCGCCAGTAGTTCGTTCCTGCCTGTCCCGGGCAGGGCTCAAAAAGTCGTGGGATGGGAGCTCGATAAAATGCCGGCAGACCTCGAGAAGGACCTTGCCTTAAGAGCCCTGCCACCTCATCTGCGCGCGGCGGCTACCGTTTACCTGTTGGATCCGGCAAAGGGCTATTACGTAGCACAGCAGGGATCGAACGGATTCGTATGCTTTATTGCCAGGACGAATTGGGAATGGGAGGAATTCCGGAAGGACGTGTTTGCGCCCATGGCCTATGATCCCGAAGGCGCCAGGACGATCTTTCCGATCTACCGGGATGTAGCGGCCATGCGGGCTTCGGGAAAGTTGACTCCTCTGCAGATAAAGGACTCGGTGATCAGGAGGGTGAGGAAAGGGTACTACGTAGCGCCGGCAAAAGGCGGTGTCTCCTATATGCTGGCTCCCATCATGCGGGTATATACCGGCAAACCCGGTGATAAAAATGTAATGACGATGCAGATGCCCCATTATATGTTTTATGCGCCCTATGTAACGGATTCGGATGTAGGCACTGATCCGAACTCCCCTGCCGGTCCCTGGCTGGTAAATTCGGGTAATACAGTTTTGGGTGAGCGGAAGGGGCCGGAAGGGTATTTTATCGTTCCTGCTAATGAGGCAGTGACGGCGAAAATAGAAGCGGATGGGAAAAGCCTGCTGAAGCGGCTTGCGGATTACAGCCCGTATTTTAAGCTCGATGCGGGCGGGATGCATCATTGAGAGGCCTCACGGCATCAGCCTCCGGAGGAATTCTGCTTTCCGGCGATAGGAGACCTCGAGCTCGACCTGATTGCTCATGACGACATAGCCGCCTTTCCCTTTTATATAACTCTTGATCCAGTGCAGATTGATGATGGTGTTGTGATGGATACGAAAGAAGCTGCCTTTGCAGAGCAGGTCCTCATAGTAGCCGATGTTGCGCGACGACACGAGTTTCGATCCGTCGGTAAGATAAAGGGTAGTATAGCTGCCATCCGAACGGCACCAGATGATGTTTTCCAGATCGACAAACTCGTATCCTTGTGCGGTGGGGATGCTGATCTTTTTGTTGGGGTGGCCGGAAAGATTATGAAGCAGTGCGCCGATGCCATTGTGGGTGTTTCGTTCGGTCAGGCGTTGCCGGACGCGAAGCAGGGCTTCCGCCAGTTCGTTGATGCCGATAGGTTTGAGAAGGTAGTCGATGGCCGAGTACCGGAAGGCCTCGAGGGCATAGCTATCGTAGGCCGTGATGCAGATGAGCTCGAAATCGCGTTTTTCCAGCTGCTTGAGCACGTCGAAGCCCAGGCCATTCCCAATGCGGATGTCGAGAAAGACGAGCTGCGGCGCCTTTTCTTCGATGATCCGGACAGCCTTCTCAACATGTCCTGCGACGCCGGTGACTTCCATGTCAGGGGCCAATTGCCTGAGGAATTCGCGGAGGACATAGATGCTTTTTTCTTCGTCTTCGATGATTACGGTGTTGATGGCCATAGTTAGTCAATATTTAAGGGAAAGGAAAGATTCACGATGGTTCCGCTGCCGGGAAGGCCGGCCGACTTTTTGTCCAGAATCTCCAGGATAATCTGTTGCTTATAAATGGAGTTTATTGTCCGGATACGCCGCGCAGTGATACCAGAGCCCTGCGATATATGGCCGGTGCTTTGCTTCCGGGCGTGGCTGTGGTCGATGCCCTGACCGTTGTCTTCGATGGTGCAATGCAGGTAACGGGCGGAGAGGCGGAATTCTACGGATAACTCCCCTATACGGTCCTCCAGCGGTGCGATGCCGTGCTGGACGGCGTTCTCAACATAGGGCTGGATGATCATGGGTGGGATGAAGAGGCCTTCTGTTTCTACCTGCTGTGGTGAGATGAGCTGGTAGTTCATCCGATGGCCCAGCCGGAGTTTTTCCAGTTCGAGATAAAGATTGAGCATTTTGATCTCTTCATTCAGGGAGATGAACGGCGAACTGCTGTAGTTTAAGGTCAGGCGGATGAGGTTGGAGAATTTATGGAGAAAGCTGTTGGCATTCACCGTGTCGGCCCTGAGGACATGGTATTGGATGGAGGTGAGGCAATTAAAGATAAAATGTGGATTCATTTGTGCCCGGAGGGCGGACAACTCCAGATCGTGCATTTTCTTCCTGAGCTGGAATTCTTTCTCTCTTTTGTTCTGGCGCCGGCGGAAGTAGAGATAGAATCCGGCGGCGGTGAGCAGGACGATGAGGGCATAGGTAACCACGAGAAAAGCGGCTGACCGGTAGAAGGGAGAAGGATGAACTATCGGGATCGCTATCGGGTTGCTCCTGTTATTCCACCGATCGATAGATCTTAACTCCAGGACGAAGCGGCCAAAAGGAAGGGTAGGGAATTCGAGGGTATTGCCGGCGAGCCGGTTCCAGTTGCTATCGGCTTCCTCAAGCCGGTATTCATAACCGACATGGCTGCCGCTGCGGTAGGAGATGCCGGCCATTTCGATAAGCAACTTCCCTGACGAATAATTGATCATGAGGCTGTCGGCGACATCGACCGGCCGGCCATCCGCCAGGATGCGGGTAACGACGATGCCGGGTGGAGTGAGAGAGCGGCCGGTGTAGGTTTCCGGGAAGGAGCAGATGCCCCTTGCGGTGCCGGCCCAGACGTATCCCCCTGCGATGACGGTGCGATTAACGTCATTGGCGCGGAGGCCGTCTTCCTCGGTGATGTTGAAAATGCTATAGCGGAGGACGGTGTCCTGCCAGTAGTAGCCGATGCGGGAGATGCCTTTGTCGGTTGCTACCCAGGCGGTATTGCCATCGAAGCTGACCTGTTTGCAGAGATCGCTCGCGAGATTCTGCGCTCTTCCAATGCGGTGAACCGAGCCGGCCTTCCAGATAACGATGCCGTCTTGCGTGGAGACCCACAGGGTAGAGTCAGGGGCGACATCGATGTGATTTATGATGCCCGATAATGCGGGGATGGACTGTCCGAGGGGGGTAACGCGGCCGTTGAGCAAGGCGTATACTCCATGGAGAGTGCCCCAGTAGATATTATCGCCTAGTCCTGTGATGCAGGTGGCGCGTTCGGGCACGATTTGGTTGACCTGCCGGCCGGATGTATCGAAAAAGAAGACGCCTGTCGAGAAAGCCGCGACGATGGTATGATCGGGTCTTATCAGGAGTTCTTTGTGGGCGTTGTGCTGCAACAGCGTATGAGTATCGTCCGGGAATAAGCGGTGGAGGCCCATGTCGGCTGCTACGAGCAGGCTGTGGTGGAGGTAGGGCCGGACATCCATGATGCGATTGTTCTTATTGTTTGCGGCCCAGTGTGGGAATAGCCGGTAGCGCCAGGTATTCCTGTCGAACTCCATTATGTTGCCATCGTCGAATCCAGCCACCAGGCGATGGTCATCCAGAACATGAAGGCTTCGGACGCTGGAAACACTAAGATCCGGCGGACCGGGAATGGTGCTGAAGCAAAGATTGGGCAGATAGAAAACCCCATCGCTGAACGTCGTGACCCAATACCCGCCTTCCCGGTCCTTCATGATAGAGGTGCAATTGCTTCGGGGGAAAAAATGGGTCACGGTAGCGTGCCTGGTCCTGAAATTCCTGATGCGGAGTAATCCCTGATTTCGGGCACATAGCCAGAGCGTGGAATCGTTCTCGCAATAGATGTTGTTGACATAGCTGTTGACACCGCCCACATTGAGCCCCAGGGCATGGAGGGAAAAAAGCGAAGATATCTGCGACATGCTGGCGTACCAGGCGGAATCATAGGTGAAAAAGACGATCGCGTTACTGTCGGGGAGGAGGCCGATGAAGTGCTGTGTTGAAATCACCGGGTCATCGTGGCGGTGAATCGTTGGAAAGTGGAAGCGGCTCTTTGCATGGCTGTTCTGTACCAGGAGGCTACCTCCGTTGGAGGTACTTGAGTTTGAAAAGTAGAAGTTGGTCTTACCCGGTGTGGAGGCCCGCAGGATAGCGAGTTGTGTGTTGTATAGCACTCTTGGGCGGAGATCGCTTGTGAACTTCCACCGGCCGGGGATGTTGGGCGACCGGTAATAGCCGGTCAGTTCGGTTACCTGATCATAGGATGTGAAGAGTATAGAGTCGGTGCGCTGGTCCTCGATGAAGCCTTTTGCCCGTGGGCAATTGTCGAAACGGATGATGGAATCATGATACATCACCGATGGGATGCCGACGAAGGAGAGGAACCAGATGTTGTCATGTCGGTCGAGATACAACTGGAGGATCTCGTTATCGGGGAGACCGTCTTCCTTTGTGTAGGTGTGGAAGGTGCGGCCGTCGAAGCGGGTTACGCCCTGGTTGGTCGCGAACCAGATGAACCCTTTCCGATCCTGAAGACAATGGTAGACGATGGCGCCCGGCAGGCCGTCCTTTACCGTCCACTGCCGGTAGGCCAGCTCCTGCGCGTGGGTTGCGGCGGTGGCGAATATGCAGATGATGACGAGGAGGGCTCGATGCATGCGAATGGATTGCAGGGACAAAAATATTGTTTTGGCGGATAGAAATAAGGGGGTTGCAGCTATTGGTGAAACCGATGCGGTTGTTGGGATTTTGCGACAGTTGTTGGGGTCGTGTTGCGGTTGAGCGTTTTTTCGAGACCGCGGTTGTTGTGCGCGTCAGCTCTTCCACTTGCGGAGTTGCTGGAGAAGGGCGCGGAGGTCTTTTGGCAGGGGGGCTTCGAGGGTGTGGGTGGCGCCGGTGCCGTCGGTGAAGCGGAGAAGATGGGAGTGCAGGGCGAGGCGGGAGAGAAGGGGGCGTTCGTGTTCCTCGTCTTTGGAGAGTTTGAAGTTGCGTTTTATCGATGAGAGGAAGACGGGGCGGGCGTCGCCATAGAGTTCGTCGCAGACGATGGGATGGCTGAGGCTCTGCATATGAACGCGGATCTGGTGCGTGCGGCCGGTATGGATCCGAAACTGAACCAACGAGTATAAGCTTAGCTCTTCAATGACTTCATAGTCGGTGAGGGAGGCTTTGCCATGGCGGTTGATGACCATGACGCCCGGCTTTGCGGGATGTTCCATGATGGGCAAATCGATGCTGCCCTTTTGTTGGGGGAGGATGCCCTGGACAAGACCCTGGTAGACCTTTTCGACCTCCCGGTCTTCGAAGATACCGGACAGATATTTATGTGTCGCTTCGTCCTTTGCAAAGACGATGACTCCGCTGGTGTCGCGGTCGAGGCGATGAACGGTGAAGATGTTGCCGTATTTTTCCCTCAGCCAGGATTTTAAGGAGGGTTCCTTGCCTTGCCGATCGGGGATGCTAAGCAATCCGGCGGGTTTGTTGATGGCGACAAAGGCGTCGTTCTCGAAGAGGATCTCAGGTTTGTACATGATCAATCGCTTTCGGGGCGGGGGGATTTGGGGTTATACGGTTTGCGGCCTTTGGGTGGCGCTGCGGGCTTGCGGCCCTTTGGCGGGATGGAGGGGGTAGGGCGTTTGCCAGGAGCCTGGACACCGGGGCCTGAGGGGCGTTTGGCGTGGGATTCGGGTCCGGCAGGGGCGGCCTTTGTCGAAGCGACAGCCGCTTTGACGTTTGTGGGGGCCGGCTTCGCCGGGGCGAGGGAGCCTCTGAAGGATGAATTGAGGTATTTTAAAATGCGGATCTCCTTCTCCGTGAGCAGGCGCCAATGACCACGCTGGACGTTCTTTTTGGTGAGGCCGGCGTACATGACGCGATCGAGACCGCGGACGTCATAGCCAAGGTGTTCGAAGATGCGGCGTACGATGCGGTTGCGGCCACTGTGGATCTCGAGGCCGATCTGCGTCTTGTCTTTCGGATCGGCATAGGCGAGGACATCCACCTGGGCGGGACCATCTTCCAATGTTATGTCACCGGCGATGATCTTGTCGAAGTCGGCCTTTGTAAGCGGCTTGTCCAGCACGACGTGATATATCTTCTTTATCTCATGGCTGGGGTGAGCGAGTTTCTGGGCGAGGTCGCCGTCGTTGGTGAGCAGCAGTACGCCGGAGGTGTTGCGGTCGAGGCGGCCGATGGGGAAGACGCGTTCGGTAGTTGCGTTGCGAATAAGGTCGAGGACGGTGCGCCGCCCCTGCGGGTCATCGGTGGTGGTGATGTAGTCCTTTGGTTTATTCAGTAAGATATAAACGAAGTTGTGGGAGATGGTGACTTTCTTGCCGTTGACCTTGACGACATCGGCAGGGGTGACCTTTGTTCCGGGTTCGGTGATGAGTTGGCCGTTGACGGTGACTTTCCCCTGGCGGATGAGGTCGGCGGCGTCGCGGCGGGAGCAGAGGCCGCCGTGGGCGATATATTTATTTAATGGGAGCTGTTCACCTGTGGGGGGTGCGCCGGGTGAGGCTTGCTTTGCGGGTTTGGCGATCGCGGGTTTGGCAGTGGGCATGCCGGGTGAGGCGGGCTTTGCGGGGCCTGCGGGTAATTTTGGGCCGCGGGTGATGGCAGGCTTTGCGGGGCGGCCGGTCTCCTGCTGGGTGCGGGCCTTGCGTTTTTCTTCAAAATGCCGTTCGATGGCCGCCTTGCGTTCGCGTTTGGCGGCTTTCTTTTCCTGGCGGAATTCCTCCTTGATGGCAGCGTTGCTCTTTTTGTTATAGAACTTGCTGAAGTTGTCTGTTTTGCGCTTCATGAGTTGCTGTTTTACAACAGTAAGCGCCAAAGATACGATTTTTTATTGGGTTGATGTCAGTTCGCGGATGAAGGCCGTTTCCTTCGGGTCGAAGGGCGATCCGTCGGGGCGGAAGATATCATGAAACCAGACCTTTGGCTCCGCGCCGTCGGGCATGGGGGTATCCCAGGCATATTTTGTGTTGGTCTTCCCGGTGACAAGGCCCCAGTTGATGGCGGCGACGTTTTCCTTTTTCAGCATGGGCATGCTATTGAAGAACGTGCTGTTGCGCAGTCGCGCCATATATTCGGTGCAGATGAGCGGGCGGCCATATTGTTTTAGCGTGTCGATGCAGTGCTGGTGAGCTTCCGGTGCCTCGTAGTCGTGATAGGTGATGACGTCGGAGTTGGATAGTTGATATGCGTTGAGGGTTTTCAGATTGGCGTTCCAGACGCCGGCGGAGAGGGGCTGATCGGGGTTGATCTCGCGTGCCCAGGTGAAGACTTTTTCCAGCAGCGGCAGGCTTTTGTCACCATAGCCGGAGTTGCCGGGTTCATTGTAGAGGTCCCACAAGAGGATGCGGGTGTTGTGCCAGCCGGAGTTGTGGATACCAGGTTTGGGTTGTGGCTGGGCGCCGGCGTGGTAGGTGGCGTTCCAGCAATCGTCGAAGAAGACGAAAATGGTGAGGATATGATGTCTGGCGGCGATGTTGAGGTAGCGCGCCATGCGAAGCCGGAACCCTTTGGGGTCTTCCTGCCAGGCGACGTGATGCAAAAAGACGCGCATGCAGTTGAGGCCGATGGATTTGGCATAGCCGGTGCTGGGCGGGGGCGGATCAGAGGCCGTTGCGGTGGGCGTAGAAGTCGGCGATGGCTTCGTCGATCTGTTGGGGGGTGTTCATGACGAAGTTGTCGCGGGCGGCGATGGGCTCGTCGATGGGCAGGGCGGAGAGGAAGAGCAGCCGGGTGTCGGTTTCGGCGGTGATGATGAGCTCTTCATTTTCCTGCTCGAAGACGATGAGGTGGTGTTCGGCGATGCTTTCGCTGTTGACGCAGACCGTACCCTTTGCGATGTATAAAAGTGTCCAGTAGCCAGCCGTGGCGCTCAGCTGCACGCGGCGGCCTTTTTCGATGTCGCCGGAGATGGTGATGACGGGAGTGAAACTTTTTAGCGGTCCGGTATGGCCTTCAAACAATCCGCTGGCAAGCCGCAGGTGCACGCCCTCCTGTTCAAGAACGGAAGGTTGCAGCTCCCGGGGTGCAAACTGGTAAAAGGGTTCGTCGAATTTGTGCGCCGCGGGGACGTTGATCCATAGTTGGATCAGCTCTTGCACGCCGCCTTGCTCGAGCATACCGGGTGTCGGCCCTTCACTATGAATGATGCCCCTCCCGGCAAACATCCACTGGACGTCTCCGGCGCCGGTGTACCCTTCGTTGCCGGCGTTGTCGAGGTGATAGCCTTCGCCCTGCAACTGGAAGGTGACGGGGGAGAAGCCGCGGTGCGGGTGCATAGGCAGGCGAATTTGCGATCCGGGCTCGATGGTGCGCGGAGGCATGTGGTGGAGGACGATGAAGGGGTTGGCGAAGCGGAACTCAGCATGAGGAAGCGGTTGGAGGACTTTTTCGCCGGGGGCGATCTCTTTTTCGCGCGCCTTGAGGATATGGGTGATCTTCTTTTGCATGAGTGGATGTTTGAGGTTAGTCTTCGAGGACGCCGAACTTTCCGGTTTGTGCTTCGCGGATGGATTGGATAATCTCTTCCTGTGTGTTCATGACGAAGGGACCGTAGCTGGCGATGGGTTCGTTGAGTGGTTCGCCGCTGATCAACAGGATGACGGCTTCTTCGGTGGCCGTGATGGTGATCTCTTCGCCGGCAGTGGGGGAGGCGGAGTTGGGCGCGTCCGTTGCGAATAAAACGAAGCTGTGTTTGGGCGCGGATTGACCGTTGACTTCTGCGCTGCCGTCGACGACCAGGAGGGCGGTGTTATAGCCGGCGGGCAGGGAAGTGGTGAATGTGGCGTCTTTGTGCAGCCGAAGGTCGGCAACGACGACGGGGCTGTACGTCTGTGCGGGTCCGGTGATGCCATTGAGGGTGCCTGCAATGATGTTGACATGACCCTTGTCTTCCGGCAGGAAATATTTATTCATCTGACCGGCGGTGATGGCCTGATAGTGAGGCGGGGTAAGCTTGTGTTTCTTAGGAAGGTTGACCCACAACTGCACCATTTCGAAGGGGCCGCCGCACCTGGAGTATTCCTGTTCGTGATATTCTTTGTGTAAGATGCCCGCGCCTGCCGTCATCCACTGGACGTCGCCTGGATTCACGACGCCGCTGTTGCCCGCGCTGTCATGATGCGCGACGCTGCCTTTGTAGGCGATGGTCACCGTTTCAAACCCTTTGTGCGGATGGACGCCGACGCCGCGAACCCGATTGGATGGCGCGAAGTCTATCTCGGCGTTGAAGTCGAGCAACAGGAAGGGGCTGATCCGTTGTTGCGGGATGGTGTCGCCGGGAATGTAATTATATACCCGGAAACCGTCGCCTACCATGCCGGGGGCAGCGGGTTGGGCTATGATGCGTTCGATATTTTTTTTCATAATGCGAAGTTAGGGCATGGGAGGTGGGGTACGAATAACCTAGATTAAGCGCGGGTGTTAAGCATTTTGCTCAGGAATTCGGGGGTGACGCCGATGTAGGAAGCCACCTGTTTTTGGGGCAGGCAGCCGATGAGGGATGGGTAGAGCTGGCAGAACTGGGCGTACCGTTCTTTGGCGGGCAGGCTGAGGATGCTGACCAGGCGGGCCTGGTGCGCGGCGAGGGCATTCTGGGAGATGATGCGGAAGAAGCGTTCGAACTTCGGTATTTTGATAAAGAGCCCTTCGAGATCGGATTGGCGCAGCCAGAATATTTCGCTGTCTTCGAGGGCATCGACATTGAGGATGCCAGGCGTTTGACGGATCGAGCTGCCGATGTCGGCGGCCCACCAGCCGGGCGGTGCGAACTGGATGACGTGTTCGAAGCCGTTGTGATCGATGGAGTAGCTGCGGAGCAGCCCGGCGGTGACGAAGGCGGGTCCCTTGGATATCTCGCCTTCCCGGGAAAAGAATTGCTTTTTTTTGATGGTGCGGTGTTGGAGAACGGAAACAAACCGGGCCTGCTCTTCCTCAGTAAGGGTGATATGGCGGGCGATACTTTGGAGGAGCAAGGTGGCGTCCATAAGCATTATTCTTTGTTTGCCAGTTGACCGCAGGCGGCATCGATGTCTTTTCCGCGGCTGTGGCGAAGGCGGACGTTGACGCGATTGCGCTCCAGGTGTTGCATGAATTGCTGGATGGCGTTTTCGTCGGGTTTGGAGAAGAGGGCTTGATCGATGGGGTTGTACTCGATGATGTTGATGAGATCGGCGGGGACCTGGCGGTAGATCTTTATCAGTTCGTCGGCATCCTGATGGCTGTCGTTGAAGTCTTTGAACAGGATATATTCAAACGTGATCTCGTTGCCGGTTTGTTGATAGAAATAGTTCAGCGCATCGACGAGGGCCTTTATATTATTAGTCTCGTTGATGGGCATGATCTCGTTGCGTTTGCGGTCGTTGGCGGCGTGGAGCGAGAGGGCCAGTTTGAACTTTACCTTATCGTCGCCCAGTTGGCGGATCATTTTGGCGACGCCGGCGGTGGAGACGGTGATACGGCGGGGGCTCATGGCGAGCCCGTCGGGGGACGTGATCTTCTCGATGGCCTTGAGGACGTTCTTATAATTGAGCAGGGGTTCACCCATACCCATAAAAACGATGTTCGTGAGTTTCTTGTTGAAGACGCGCTCCGACTGCTGGTTGATGAGCACGACTTCGTCATAAATTTCGTCGTAGTCGAGATTGCGCTTGCGATCCATATACCCCGTCGCGCAGAATTTACAGCTGAGGCTACAGCCGATCTGCGAGGAGACGCAGGCCGTCTTACGTTCGTCGGTGGGGATGAGGACGCCTTCGACGAGGTGGTGGTCGGCGGTGCGGAAGCGGCTCTTGATGGTTCCGTCCGCGGAGTATTGGGTGGCGTCGACGCTGATGGCCGGGAAGGAGAAGTTGTCGGCCAGCATATGACGGAGGTCTTTGCTGAGATTGGTCATCTCGTCAAAGCTATGGGCATGCTTTTGCCACAGCCATTCCCATACCTGCTTTACCCGGAACTTCTTTTCGCCCAGGGTTTCGAAGTATTGTTCCAACTCACTCAGGCTCAGGTGCCTGATATTCTTTTTCTCCTTTATCGTTGCCATTAGGCGGCAAAGGTACAATTTTTTTGGGTGGGGGGTGGCGGTTACCACGTAAGTTGGAAGCTGCGGTGGTTCAGGGTGCCGTTGGGCGCTTCGGAGTGGGGGATTTCCGTAAATCCCAGCTGCAGCAGGCATTCGCACTCGATGTGGCGGGAATTTTCGAGTTTGACGTGGATGCCGGAGAGGGTGCGGCGGCCGTTAACACGGAGGCTGCGGAGGTGGACGATAACGCGCCGCCAGGCGGCGAGCGCGGCAGGGCGGTTGTTGAGGACGCCCCGCGGGGCGGTGAGGAAGACCTCGTCTGCGCCGGCGATCTCGAGGAAGAAGAGAGGATCGTTGCCGGACATACACATCCAGCTCATCTGCCGGGACAGCTTGTCCGTCTTTTGCCATTCTTCCTTCAACAACCGGCGGAGTCGCCGCTCCCAACCCGGGGGCTGCCTTAAGGCATCAGCCAGCCATTGGCTGATGTAGATAGCATCGGAGAGTTGCAGTGGACGAAAGTAGATGCGGTGCTTTTTGAAACCGGGCATAGGTGGTTAAGAATGACCGCAGCAAAGAAAGTATCGCCCACGGAAAAGATAGTGCAGTCGAATTCGACAACTTTTTTTGGCGGCGGAGGGGTTAGACGGGGGGCCTTTTCGTTTGCGTGCGGATCGGAGTGCCCGAAGGATGGGGAGTAATCGTTATATATCCGTGAGATATGTCTCGGCGGAGCGCGTTACATTTGAGCCGTAAATTGCTCCTGTTATGTATGAAATCTTGCTGGTGGAGGATGATCCTTCCATTGCCAATTTGCTCAATCTGCACCTGCGGGCACCGGATTTTCGAGTGACGGTGTGCGAAGAGGCGGCGAAGGCCCCGGAGCGGCTGCGGTCGATGGTTTTTGACCTCATCATCCTCGATATCCTGCTGCCGGATGGCAATGGGATCGAGATCTGCCGCCGCATCCGCGCGGAAAAGAACTGGACGCCGGTGCTGATGCTCAGTGCGTTGTCGGATGAATCGGACAAGGTGCTGGCGCTGGAAATCGGGGCGGATGATTATCTGACGAAGCCGTTTGGGGTGGGTGAACTGATGGCGCGGGTGCGCGCCTTGTTGCGGCGGCGGCCTGTAGTAGAGGGGCAGGGCCAGGGGTTGGGTGAAGGTGGGGCGATGGGGGTGCAGGCGGGCACGGAGGGGGGATCGGCGAGTGGTCCGGCGACTGAGGCGGGGCAGGGCCCGGGGATCATTGAATATCGCGATCTGATGATCGATCGGCCCAAACGCAAGGTGACCATGCGGGGACAGCGCCTCGAACTGACGCCAAAGGAATTCGATCTGTTATGTTTGCTGGCCGAACACCCTGGCAAGACGTTCTCGCGGCACGAGTTGCTTGAGATCATCTGGGGCTTCGCCTTCCAGGAATATGAGCATACGGTGACCTCCCATATCAACCGCCTGCGGATAAAGATCGAGCCCAACCTGAATAAACCCGAATACATACTCACTACCTGGGGGGCCGGCTACCGGTTTGCAGAATGAAAACCCTACGTATCGTCCTGTTCAGGCGGGTCTATCTCGTTGTCTTTTTGCTTATCCTCGTGATGGGTCTGCTGTTTACCGGCATCACCTATCTTGCCATCACCAATTTCTACGAGGCGAGCACGCAATTGCTCAATAAGGATGTGGCGGGGCATATTGCGGAGTTCACGAGTCCCTATGGCCGGGAGGGTTTCGACCGGCACAAGGCGGATTCCGTTTTTTATGACGCGATGGTCATCAGCCCGAGCGCGGAAGTGTACTTCCTCGATACGACAGGCCGGGTGATCTATTACCATGGGCAGCCGGAGGAGATAAAAGAATACCAGGTGTCGCTGGGGCCGATCGAGCGATACCTGGCGTCGGGGGGGAATATGCATGTGTTGGGGGTGGATCCACGTGATCGGGACAGACCGAAGATCTTTTCCGTGTCGGAAGTAGCCGGCGCGACGGGAAGGCTAGGGTATATTTATGTGATACTGGGGAGCCAACAATACCGCAGCGTAACCCAGATGCTTTTTAACAGCCGGATCATGCCGATGGTAACAGGGTCGGTGATGTTGCTGTTGGCGGTGTCGCTGCTGATCACGATACTGTATATTCAACGCCTGCGGGAGCAGGATAATATCCGGCGGGTGAAGGCGTCAGAGAAAGAGCGGCGCGACTTCATGGTGAATATTTCGCACGATCTGCGGACGCCGATGGCTATCGCCCTGGGCTATGCGGAGACGCTGGCGCTGAGAAAGTCGGAGTTGAGGGTTGACGAGGAGCAGGCTTATGGCGACCTGGTGGTGGCGAAGCTGCGGCAGATGGACAAAATGGTGAACCAACTGTTCGAGCTATCCAAGATGGAGTCGGCGAGTTTCGAGGCGCATCGCGAGCCCTTTGTATTCTCGGAGATGATGCAGGAGGTGTTGCATGCGTTGGGGACCGGGGGACGCGTTGAGCTGTTGAATGGCACCGATGGCAGCTGGATCGAGGCGGATGTGTCGATGATGGAGCGGGTGGTGCAGAACCTTGTTGTCAACGCGCTGGCCTATACACCGTCTGGCGGACGGATTGAAATAGTCCTGGAGCGTTTGGGTGAGGTGCTGGTCTTTCGAATTTCGAATGCGGGGGCGCCGTTGCCGGCCGATCTGGTGAAGTGGATCAATACTACGGATGCGGTGCGTCCCGGGCGAAGTGCGATTGGACTGGCTATTGTCCGGAAGATATTATTGTTGCATGGGTTTGCCTTCCATGTTGAAGTGAAGGAGGGGGAGAATGTGTTCGTGGTGCGGATGCCGGTGTTTCAGACGGGATGAGGTTGTTGATGCCGACGAACGGAGCGTCGCAACCGGGGCTTCATCGGGCGGTGATGCTGGTGCCATAATTACTATAACGGAATGATCCTGGAGACCCTTCCGGGCGTGGAAGAGTCTCACAGAGATCAATAGTCGCGGTTTGGGCTAGGGACGTTCAACAAGGGATTAATGGGCTACGGTGTCGGGCTAGGGGTATTCGACAAGGGTGTAGGGCTTGGGGGTGTT
This sequence comes from Puia dinghuensis, assembly GCF_014642875.1. GTDB lineage: Bacteria > Bacteroidota > Bacteroidia > Chitinophagales > Chitinophagaceae > Puia > Puia dinghuensis. The sequence continues at coordinate 744,511 of NZ_BMJC01000005.1, read as the reverse complement.
TAAAGGGACGTTCTATATGGACCGTTCGACTCTCGGGTTGTTGCGGATGAGGTGTGGCAGGCGGAGGTAGTGGTTTGAGGGAGGCGGAGAAGGTTGGGGCTGGATTCGAGTGCAAGATAAGACGGATTGTCCTGCGTGACAATACCCGAAATGTGGTAATTCCGTAAATTGCCGCCTATGAATACTGTTTATGTAATCGATAGTGTGCGGACGCCGATCGGGAAGTATGGCGGGGCGCTTAGCTCCATCCGGCCGGATGACCTGCTTACCCATGTAATAGTGTCCTTGATGGAGCGTAACCCGGGCGTCGACAAAGCGGCGATAGAAGATGTCATCGCGGGGGATGCGAACCAGGCGGGAGAAGACAACCGGAATGTTGCGCGGATGGCGGCGTTGCTGGCGGGGTTGCCCGTGACGGTTCCGGGGACGACGGTGAACCGGCTCTGTGCGTCGGGTCTGCAAGCCATTATGGACGCTGCGCGGGCTATCGCGTGTGGAGATGGCGACCTGCTTATCGCGGGTGGTGTGGAAAGCATGACGCGGGCGCCGTTTGTGATGGGCAAGAGTTCTTCTGCTTATAGCCGGCAGTCGGAGGTATTCGATTCGACCATCGGGTGGCGGTTTGTCAATAAGCGAATGGCGGAGATGCATCATCCCTATTCCATGGGGGAGACGGCGGAAAATGTGGCCCGGCAGTGGAAGGTATCGCGGGAGGCGCAGGACGTGTTTGGACTGGCCTCGCAGCAGAAATATTTTGCGGCGTTGGAGGCGGGGAAGTGGAACGACGAGATCGCGCCTGTTCCCGTATTGGGGGGCAAGCAGGAGATGATCTATTTTTCGGTGGATGAACCGCCGCGGCAGACTTCGCTGGAGAAACTGGCGGCGCTGCGGCCGGCCTTTGCAAAAGATGGGTCGGTGACGGCGGGGAATTCTTCGGGCATAAATGATGGAGCGGCGGCGATGCTACTGGCGAGTGAGGCGGCGGTGAGCCGGTTTGGATTGAAGCCGCGGGCGCGGGTGGTGAGTATGGCGGTGGCGGGGGTGGACCCGGCAATAATGGGAGTTGGACCGATCCCGGCGGCGCAGAAGGCGCTTTCGCGGGCGGGGCTTTCGGTTGGCGACCTGGGGCTGGTCGAGTTGAATGAGGCGTTTGCGGTGCAGGCGCTGGTCTGTATGCAGGAGCTTGGCCTCGATGCTTCCGTCGTGAATGTCAATGGCGGGTCTATAGCGATAGGGCATCCGCTGGGGTGTAGCGGGGTGCGGATCTCGACGACGCTCGTTCATGAGATGGGGCGGCGGCCGGAGGTGCGGTATGGGTTGGCGACGATGTGTGTGGGCGTGGGGCAAGGGGCGGCGATGGTCTACGAGCGGGTGTAGAGGATGCGGGGCGGGGTGTCGGGAGATTAGGCCGGCGGGAGGCGGAAGCGCGGGGAGATGGTGGGGTGACGGGTGTAGGGGATGCGGGGAGATGGGATGGGGCGACATGCCGGTGCAACGCTACTACCTCGTTTGCTGGACAAAATGCCAGCACACCCCGGCAATATCAATGAGGTTGAACTCCCGGCCATAGGGTTGCTGCCGGATCTCCCCGATGCGGATAGCATACTTTTCGGGCAATTGCTTATCCAGGACCATCTTTCTGAATTCGCCGACATCACTGACCTTAACGCTAAGCATAAAATTGTGGGCGAATTCTACTTTATCGAAGTGCTGAAGGATGAACCGGCAGCCGTCACATTGAAGGCCGGCATAGCCATCCACTTCCCAATTGATATGAAAGCCCAGATCCTGGAAGAGTTGTTTGGAGCGATGGAAGTCGCTGCCGGAGGGTACAAACGGTTCGAGAGAAAGAATTTGCATGATAGAGGTTTATGGGTTCGAATTTAAGGATTAATGCCGGCTATCTGGTAAAAGAGGGTGGGTGAAAATTTGTAAATTGGGGGATGGAATTTCGTACAAAAATCGTTATCCGGCGACGGAACAAGCGGGCGTATATAGCCTATGCGGGACTGATCATTGCCGCCTCGTCGTTGTTGGTGTTTTTTATTCCTTCATCAATTAACGAATATTATCCTTATGTTTTTGGGGCTGGGATTGCGGTGGTGATCATTGGGGCGGTGGTCGCGCGAGGTGATGTCCGCAATTATGGGTTTTCGGCCGATGATCTTGTGGTTAGCACGGAGGGGATCACGGTGGGGGCGGTGCATTATCCGCTGCGGATGGTTCGGAACATGAATTTTAATGTGGAGGCCTATAACGGACTGTATGTGAATGATGGGGCGATGGTTTCGGGCAGTAATTCGGATGGGATGACCAATGATCTATCCTTCGAGTCGGGGAGTGGCAAGGTCTCGGTGGGGTTTTACCTGGATAGCAAGGAGCATGTGCAGCAGCTGGGCCTTGTGTTTGACGCGTTTTACCGGGCGCATTTGCCTTTTATCGAGCGCAACCGCGGGCGGCAGACGTATTTGTTTCAGCATTTGAGCGGCGTGGCGTTGGAAGAGTTTAAGCGGAAGTATGGGTATGCGTGAGGGGGTGGTGCGTCGGATGACAAGGATTACTTTCTTTTCTTGCCTTTTAGGTCTTCAATACATTGATTGTAGATAAGATCGACAACTGCCTTTTTGTCGATTTCAAGGAGGGACGCTATGTGAAAGGCATTTTCATAGGTAAATCGCTGGGGAGTCTTTAGCAGCTTATTGAAGGTTTGGTGATGCATTCCCAAATCCTGGGCGAGGACCGTCTTTGGGAGGGCTTTGCTGGTAAATATCTGCCGGAAGGCGGTGATCTTCCCGGCCTCGATTAGATTTTTTACATTTTTATAGCGCTCATCCCGTTGCATTCGGCAAAGAAACGGGCAAAGTCTTAGTCGGACACTAAAAGCGTCTGATATTTACTCATTTACTGTCAAAAGCTGACATAAAATACGTCATAAAATGACATATGGTTATTAAAAAGATGTATCTTGGTGTTTATTAGAAGATAAGGTTTTAGAAGGCTATGGCTACCTGATTAGCGCCGGGCGGTTGTGGAATGCCGCCCGTTTTACGATATTCGCGGTACTTCAACTTATTGAAGCTACTCGCTTTTGATTCTCGTCTTAGAAACCTAGGAAATTTCGAAGGAAACGGGATGATAAGGTGATGAGCTCGCGTTCGTGCGCGGGCTCTCTCTTATTCGTTTCCAGGCTTCCTAGGGCCTCTAAGACGGTAAGATGAGAGTTCCGCGCTTTTTTCATTTCTACAATTCCAGGTGACCAATGTTTTTCATTTTTTTCATAGGAAGAACGCCGTATGTCTATACGGTGTGAAGGTTTAACTGGTTATTTGGCTCCCGGTTGGTAGCGAAGGCAGTTTAAACAGTTAAAACACAAGAACTGACAAAGCCCCTCACCCATTCCTGGCGAAGGGGCCATTTTATTTATTCGCCGGTTGGGATGTTTTTGAGATGATTGATTGCTTCGTCGAAGTCTGACTCGTAGCGATGGTCCTGGATAACGCGGTAATGTGCGAATTGTTCTTCGGCTAATTTTTTGGCGATCTCTGCGCTGATGCGGCCGGCGTCTTTTAATACGGCATATTCATTGAATTGAAGGAAGGCATCCATCCGAGTGGCCCAGTCTTTCATGGTCATCGCGATTTTTCGTTTGGCCTGGTTCTCCGCATAATCGAGATACATGCTTACGATGCGATTGAGTTCGTCCAGTTCTTTTTCTTCGAGATAATTTTTAGCGATGGTGACGTCGGATTTCTGGATCTTTCCCTTAGGGGCGTGTTTCCAGGTGGTGAGGCCCATGTTGGGCTTGGCGGCCTGGGCCCGTTGGGCGATGATCTCTGCGGCGGTGTGCCCGGTGATGGCCCAGTGGAGTTTGTTTTGGACGGTTTGGTAGAATGTGCGGGTAATCTCGGATCGGGGATCGTAGTCCATGCTGCATTGGGCGAAGATGTCGGTTATTTTTTGGTAGAACCTTCTTTCGCTGGCGCGGATCTCGCGGATACGTTCGAGTAGTTCGTCAAAATAGTCTTTGCCAAAGTTTTTGCCTTGTTTCAGGCGTTCGTCATCCAGGACAAAACCCTTTATGATGTATTCCCGGAGGGTTTTGGTGGACCAGATGCGGAAACGGGTGGCTTCGATGGAGTTGACGCGATAGCCGACGGCAATGATGGCGTCGAGGTTGTAGAAGTCGACTTCCCGGGAGACTTCACGGGTGCCCTCTATTTGAACTATTCGAAAAATTCGAATAGTTGATTTTTCTTCTAACTCGCTGGTTTTGAATATTTCTTTCAGATGGTAGTTTATCGTTTGGACTTCTACGCCGAATAATTCGGCCATTTTCTTTTGCGAAAGCCAAAAGGTTTCTTCTTCGTAGAAGACTTCGATATGTGTCTTTCCCTCGGGCGCCGTATACAGCAATATCTCGAATGTTTGCATAAGATGGTCTTTTGGGCAAAAAGGGTTTTGCCGGACAATAAATTTAGCAAAAGGAATAATGTCAAAAAAATAAAAGGGGCCTGGCGCGGTGCGGTGGTGGGGGAGGGCTAGAGTCCGCAGTAGTAGTCGTAGCCGCGCTCGAACCAGTAGTCGCGGGGGCGGTCGTTGCTGAAGAAGATCTTGCCGATGCGCTTGAGGTTTTTGACCCCATATTTAACGGGGATGATCAGGCGGAGAGGGGCCCCGTGTTCGGGGGGCAGGGGCTGGCCGGTCATTTCGTAGCAGAGAAGCGTTTGGGGGTGGAGGGCACTGGGCGTGTCGATCCCTACATAATATTTGTCATCGGGGGTGCTGAGGCCGACATAGGTGAGGGCAGCCTCCCTTTCGAGGCCGTAATGATGGATGAAGTCGCTGAATTTTACCCCACCCCACCAGGAGACCTGGCTCCAGCCTTCGATACACTTAAATTCAAAAGCAAATTCGGTTTTGGGCAGCTGTTTCAACTCATCGATGCCGATGGTGAGGACGCCCCTGTCGAGGGTAGCGACCTCGAGCTGCCACGTAGATGGATCGAAGCCCTGAGCATGCGTTCCGATATTGCCGTTGGGCCGGACGTTACGCGCGGCCTGGCTCGTCGGATAGGTTTTGGCGAGATGGTTGGGGCTGAGCGTCGGCTTGAGAATTTTTTCGTTGATGTTGAGGCCCTTGCGAAGGGGAGCCTGGACGCCGTCGCTTTGCGCTGCGTCCTTTATCCAGAACCAGGATTTCCATGCCGCGGCGCCGAGTAAGAAGAAAGCCGAGAAGCTGATAAAGGTGCGGCGGTTGATCTGTTTCTGAATGGACAGGTCGTCGCTGTGGCCCATGGCTTTGCGGAGCCGGTCGCGGAAGGTGGGGCGGGGGGATATGGGGGCGGGGTTGGAGCCGGAGGGTGGTGTGTGGGCCTTGTTATTCATGGGATGGGGTTTGAGGGTGATCGACTGGAGGGGGTGGTGGCGCGACGGGGTCGGATATGGGGGTAGTGAGTGGCGGTTCGATGGGTGTGGATGGCGCGGGAGTTGGCGCGGTTGGCGCGGCGGCTAATGGCGCGGGGACCGTTGCGGTGGCGACGACGACGGGGGGCGGCGCTATATTGACCACTTCCCAGCCGGTGACCATAGCGCGGAAGTTGTTCCAGCCTGCAAGGATCACCTGGAAGACATGGACAAGAAAGAAGATGCAATATAACAGGGTGAGGATAAAATGAATGATGCGGGCGGCCGCATATCCCCCGAAACAAAGGCAAAGCCACTGGAACTGAATAGGCTTATAGATGGCCAGACCCGTAAGCACGGAGCCGAGCCCCATGACGATGATGCCGGTGTAGGCGATCTTCTGCGCGCCGTTGAACTTGCCTTGCGGCGGGGCGCCAGATCGGGCGGAGTCCGATCCGTCCACGAGGCTTGCCGATGTGGACCGACGTGAGTGTTTCCGGATATGGAGATCGTGGAGCAATACCTGCCAGGCTTCCTTGAAGGAATGTTTATTGGGAAAAAGATAGCGCCATTCCCCCGAAAAGAGGGTGTACAGCACATAGGCCAGCCCGTTGAGGAAGAAGACCCACATAAAAATAAAGTGAAAGGCCATCCCCTCGGCGAGCCGGCGGGAGAGGTGGAGGGTCTTGTAAAAGCCGTCTGGAAAGAAGCTGAAGATGATGTTGTGACCGAGATGGATCTTGAACACGTCGTTGGCCCAATAGATGAGCATCCCGCTCCAGATCATGACAAAGAGCACCGGGAAATTGATCCAGTGCATCCAGCGGATGGCTAAGGGGTGCTTTGGGACTAGCTTTTTCATGTGTGGGCTTCGTACAAATTTACTATAATAAGGACGATTTTGCCTATATTAGAGTATCACAGAAGTCTCACAATTTTACTCCCTGCCTATGTTAAGAAGTTACCTTATCGTCGCCTGGCGGAACCTTTTCCGCAACCGCACCTTTAGCATTATCAATCTTTTTGGTCTCTCCGTCTCCGTCGCTTTTTGCCTGTTGCTCTTTTACCATATCCGATGGGAGCAGTCCTTCGACACCTTCCACCAGAAAAAGGACAGGCTCTATCGTTGCGAGATGAGCGGCTTGGGCAAACAATCAGAATCGAAGGATCGGAAGGGGGTTTTTGACCTGCTGTTGGGGAACAATGACCAGGAGAATGATTTGGCCTTCCCCCTCATCGTGGGCCCCGACCTGCGGCGCAATTTTCCGGAGGTAGCCGCCTATAACCGGATCATGTTCCATTGGCCGGGATTGGTAGGGGCGGGCCCGGATGTATATAAAGAGTCCGAGATAGTCTGGACCGATGCTAACTTCTTTCAGACCTTTTCGTTTCCCTTGCTAAAGGGGGATGCCCGGACGGCGCTGGCGAGTCCGAATAATGTTGTACTGGCGGAAAGCGTGGCAAAGAAGTATTTCGGGAACAAGGACCCCATGGGGCAGACCGTCAGGCTGCTGGAAGATAGCACCCGGCTTTTCAGGGTGACCGGGGTAGCCGCGGATGCGCCGGCGAATTCGAGCATCCAGTTCGGCCTTGTCTTCCCTATCGAAGCGGAACATGACTACCGGGAACGGCTAGAGGCGGGTTTCAATCAGATGAGCTACGATTTGCTGGTGGAACTGCAGCCCGGAACCGACCGTCATAAATTCGAAGGCAAGATGAATGCCTGGGTAAAAACCTATATCAGACCTTTTCTCGATACGATATGGTTCAAGGGAGTGCCGGCGGAAGTGCGCGATAGTTACCACTGGAACCTGCGTCCCCTGGCGGATTGCCACTACAATGCCGCAGCATGGGGACATTATACCGATGCCAAGGCTATCTATCAGTTGTTTTGTATCGTGGTGGTGATCGTGTTGCTGGCTTCGCTGAATTATGTGCTGATCACCGTATCGAATGCAGCGGCGCGTAGCCAGGAGGTGGGCGTGCGGAAGGTGATGGGTGCGGGAAGACGGGCGATCATCCTGCAATCGTGGGTAGAGACCCAGCTGCTGGCGGGAATCGCGGTGGGCTTCGGGCTTATGCTTTCCTGGCTGGGATTGCCCTTGCTGCGCAGCGTCATCGGTAGTGAAGTGAGCTTTGGCGCGCTTTCGTGGAAAGAGGTGGTTGCGGCGGCGCTGGTGTTGGCGGTCGCGCTGGGGTTACTGGCCGGGTATTATCCCGCCCTGCTGATCTCCCGGCTGAAGCCGCTGTCGATCATGAAAGGCTTTAGCAGTGTGCGTATCAACCCGCGATTTTCCCGGGTGCTGGTGGTGGTGCAATTCACCTGTTGCGTGGTGCTGATGACGGCGGCGTTTGTCATCGACCGGCAGATGGTGTTTGTGATGAATAAAGACCTGGGTTTTGATAAGGACCAGGTGTTGATCGTTCACAATCCTACCTATGATGGGGCTTTTGTAAGGAAAACGCGGGACGCCTTGTATGCTTTTGCCCGTTCCCGGCCGGATGTGCTGGCGTATTCCAGCATGAACGGCGGCCCGACGGGGGCCAGTAATACCAACAGCATTATTCTCAATGGGAAACAGGGATGGTACAGAATGATAACCGTGGACTACAACTATTTCGAGCTGTTGAAGTTGAAGTTTGTCCAGGGACGGGGTTTTTCGCCGGCCTTTCTTAGCGACACTTCAACGACGATGAGGCCTGTCGTGGTAAACGAGACGATGTTGAAGATGCTTGGAAAAGATGCCCGGCTTGGGGTGTATAATAAAGATATGAGGGGGACGATCATCGGGGTGGTGAAGGATTATAATTTTGAAAGCCTGACCAAAAAGATAGAACCCGAGCAACACCGGTTGTTGACAACCTATTGCGCGGATTTTCTTTTTAAGATCAGGGCGGGGCAGGTGGCTTCGACGATCAGCGCCTTTGAGACGGAATGGAAGCGGGTAACCAATGGTTATCCCTTTTCCTACGACTTCCTCGATGCGTCGCTTGCAAAGCGATATGAGGCGGATATGCGATGGCAGCGGGCGATGAAGGCGGCCAGCTTTTTTGCGATCGTGATCGCGTGCATGGGGTTGTTCGGGCTTAGCGCCATCGCCGCGGCGAACCGAACCAAGGAGATCGGTATCCGGAAAGTGTTGGGGGCGAGTGTGCGCGACCTGGTGGCCATGCTGGCGTCGGGTTTCCTGTCGCTCGTGGTTTTGTCGATCGCCATCGCCATGCCGCTGGCCTGGTGGATAATGAACCGGTGGCTGGAGGACTTTGCCTATCGCATCGATATCCGGTGGTGGATGTTCGGGGTGGTAGGGGTCATGGCGATGCTCATCGCGCTGGCGACGGTGAGTTTCCAGGTGTTGAAGGCCGCACGGGCCAATCCCGTGGTGGCACTGCGTAGCGAATGATCGATTATGATGCTATATTGAAGAATGTGGGCCGGCATGTGGCGCCTGATGCGGAGGAGACGGAGCATTTTATTTCATTGTTGAAATTCCAGCGGTTGCCGCGGAAGGCGTTGTTGTTGCGGGAGGGACAGGCCTGTAAGCATTTCTATTTTGTCCACTCGGGGACGCTGCGGGCTTATTGTATGGATGCCCGTGGGCGGGAGTCGACGATCATGTTCGCGCCGGCGGATTGGTGGGTGACGGACATGTATTGTTTTCTGAACGGGCGCCGGGCGATGATGTATATCGAGGCGTTGGTGGAGAGCGAGGTGTTTCGGATCGGCAAGCCGCAGCTGGATGAGCTGTTGGGACGGTGGCCGACCTTCGAGCGGTGGTTTCGCATCCTGATGCAGAATGCCTATACAAGGGAGCAGTTGCGGGCGATAGACAATCTGTCTTTGTCAGCGGAGGAACGATATGTCCGTTTCGTGGAGAAGTATCCGCTTATTGCCGGCCAGGTGACACAGAAGCAGATTGCGTCTTACTTAGGGATCACGCCGGAGTTTCTGAGTGCGATACTCAAAAAACAGGGAAAGAGGCGGGGGGCTTAAGATAGTTTAAGATTTATTATCCTGCGGGGCGCTTTCTTTGCGCAAATCTTTTTGTTATGCTGATACTTATTGCGGGTCCGTATCGAGGCGGCACCCAGGATGATCCGGGGTTGATGCAGGAGAATCTTGCCCGGCTGGAGGCCGCTGCGCTGACGGTGTGGGAGCTGGGACATCTGCCGATGATCGGCGAGTGGTTGGCGTTGCCATTGATGCGGCTTGCGGGGTCGCGATTGCCGGGGGATGAAGTTTGGGAGTCGATCCAGTACCCGGTGGCGCATCACCTGCTGGAGAAATGCGATGCGGTGTATCGTATCGAGGGCGCGTCGAAGGGGGCTGACCAGGATGTCGCGCTCGCAAAACAGCGTGGGCTGCCGGTGTATTACCGGCATGAGGATATCCCGGTCGGGGCCGGGCATGTGAGGTAGGCCGGGGCACCGCGGCGCTTATCGCGCTGGGGCCTTATTAATGACCCTGGAACAGCTGCAGGAGGGTTTTGAGGCTATTCTGCTGCTGATCGGTCAGTCTGACCTCCACCAGGGATTCCATGGTATTGCCCTGGATTCGGGCCGATGTGATGGTGATCTGATCGAACATATTGAGGATCATCAGCGCCTGCTGGTTTTTGCCCGAGCCTGAGAGGACGGGTTGCAGGTAGGCGGTGAGGGCCTTTATATCGATCACCAAGGCAAAGGGGCTAGCAAGAACCTCGTCCGTCACGAGACGGCTGGGGCCGCGACCGGGTTTGTTGAAATAGTCATCGGTGGCTTGTTGGTTCGGTCCAAGAACATAAATGTTGTCATGGATGGTGTGGGCGGGATGCCATTTACCAAAGGGAGATTTGGTCGCTGTATCGGTGGAGGCTTGGGCCGTGGAGTCTTTCAATACTTTCAGCACATTGCTGATCTTTGTAAAGGCGGCCATATCCCCTATAGGGAAGACAATATAGACGTCCGGTTTGTTGAGCCGGGGTTTGCCCATCGAGTCCGTTGCCGGATCGGGGGTTTTTCCGTTATCGATGACGGCCAAAACGAGATCACCAGTAAAGGCGGAGAACACGTCCTTTGTGCTCAGTCCTTTTAGGGCCAATATCGAATCCAGCATGTGGAGCGACTTGCCGTTCTGCATTTTTCCCATCATATCCTGGTAGCTCCCCAGATTGAAGTGCATGACAGCCATTCCCAGGAGGTTGCCCTGGGGAAGGTGTTCGATGAGCCCGGTGTTGAGGGGGCGGGATGCAAAGTCCATGTTACCCATGGAGTCGTAGATGACCTTGCTACGATAGCTGATGCGGCCATTCTCGAAGCGGAGGGTACCCATGGTGCGGGCAAAGTTGTTCTTCAGTTGTTGGGATGCTTTCAGGAAATTAGAATCCATCGGGGCATGCGCCATCTGCATGAGGGAAGTCACAAAGCTGAGGCCGGCATTCATCCGGCTGTACAGGTGAAAATCGCCGTCATCGGCTATGCTGTTGCGAAAGAAGGGGTCGGTGAGGAAGGGGCTTTTGTCGAAACCTTTGATGGCGGCCGCGCTTCTGCGGGCGGCTACCCATCCAAAGTGGTTGGTGTCGAGGACGGCCGGTTTGGTCTTCACCGGTGGCTTGACAAAGGTGACTGCTACCAATGTTGCATTCCAGGAAAGGCCGGTCGTTGTTCCCTCCCTTGCCATCCGGGGCTTTCCCGGGAGGTGGACGAAGGTGCCGTTGTCCTGCTCTTTTAAGAATTTTATGAATTTGCCCGAATCGGTGAGGGGGATGAGGATGGTAGTAAGCCGGGGGCTGTCGATGTTCAAGGTGTTGCTCTCCGCTATGAAGATACCCTGGGTAACGTCGATGCCTGCCTGTGCAGGGTCGCTGAGGAAGGCGGCGATCTGTTTATTCTTTTCCTTTGCAGGAAAACTGGTGACCAGGGCTTTCCAGTCGACCTTGCCGGTGATGCCGGGGAAATTGATGTGATAGACTTTTTGGGCGTCCGCGGGGATATGGCGGTAGATCGGGTTGTCGACGGCGGGTTGGGCCTGGGAAAGGGTGCTGATGCCAATCAGGATGGTCAGGGCTACGAGGCGAAGGCGAATCATAGTAAGGAAGTTAACAATTGCTCAAATGTAAGCGTTTCTTGCCTGCCGGTGGTCAAATCTTTTCGTTTTACTGTGCTGGTTGCCAACTCTTCGCTGCCGAGGATGACGATGTAGGGGATGCCCTTTTTCTCGGCGTATTTGAATTGCTTATCGAATTTGGCGGTTTCGTGGTAGAGTTCGGCGGCGATACCTTTTGCGCGGAGCTGTTGCAGGAGGCCGAAGGCGGCTTTTGCCTCTGCTTCGCCGAGGTTGAAGAAGAGGATGCGGGCACCGGTGTGGACATCGGCGGGGAAGAGGTTGAGCCCTTCCATGACATCGTAGATGCGATCGACGCCGAAGCTGATGCCGACGCCGGGGATGCCCGGGACGCCAAATGTTCCGGTGAGGTCGTCGTAGCGGCCGCCGCCACCGATGCTGCCTATCTGGTAGTCGAGGGCTTTGATCTCGAAGATGGCGCCCGTGTAATAGTTGAGGCCGCGGGCGAGGGTGAGGTCGACCGTCATGACAGGGGAGCCGGGGTAGTTGAGAATGGTTTCCAGTTCGGCGATGCCTGTTGCGCCGGTGGCGCTGGTGGCGATGAGGGCTTTTAGGGCGTCGAGTTTTTCCTCGTTGGACCCGGCGAGGCCGAGGTATTTTTCGATGGTGGTGACCTGGATGTCGCTGAGGCCGCGTTGGGCGAGCTCTTGCGTGACGCCGGCGAGGCCGATCTTGTCCAGCTTGTCTATGGCGACGGTGATGCCCGTCAGTTTATCGGCGCCACCGCAGACTTCCGCAAGGGCGGCGAGGATCTTTCGATTGTTGATGCGGATCTCGACGTTGATGCCGAGTTTTTTGAAGGCGGTGTAGTAGATGGAGGCCAGTTCGACCTCATTTATCAGCGAGTAGCTGCCGACGACATCTGCGTCGCACTGGTAGAATTCGCGGTAGCGGCCTTTCTGGGGGCGATCGGCCCGCCAGACGGGTTGCATCTGATAGCGCCGGAAGGGGAAGGTGAGGGTATTGTGGTTCATCGCAACGAAGCGGGCGAAGGGAATCGTGAGGTCGTAGCGGAGCGCGCGTTCGGTGAGATCTGTGTCGTTTTTGCCTTCGAGGACCCTTTCGAAGGCGGTTTTGGACTTCTCAATGTTTTTGGGGTCGCCCAGGCCGTTGTTGAGAATCTTGAAAATAAGCTTATCTCCTTCCTCCCCGTACTTCCCCATCAGCGTGTCGAGGTTTTCCATGGCGGGGGTTTCGAGGGGCTGATAGCCATATAGTTCGAAGACTTCGCGAAGGGTATCGAAGATATAGCGTCGTTTGCGGACGGTGGATGGGTCGAAGTCGCGGGTGCCTTGCGGAAGGGTGGGTTTATTTTTGCTCATTGTATTTGGCGATGATGTGGTCGGCGGCGGTGTCGATCATGTCATAGACCTCGTGGTAGCCGGGTTCGGGTCCGTACCAGGGGTCGGGGACGTCTTCGTCTTTGCCTGGGTGCACCTCGTTCATGAGCAATTCGACCTTGGAGGGATCGAAGTGATGTCCGGCGATGCGGCGCATGTCGTCGATGACGTCGCCGGCCATGGCGTAGATTTTGTCAAAGTGTTGAAAATCAGCGGCTGTAAAGCGGCGGGAGCGTTGGCGGCTGATGTCGATGCCGTGGTGACGGGCTACCTTTTGGGACAGGTGGTGGGGGGCTTCCCCGATGTGGTAGCCATTGGTGCCCGCGCTGTCGATGGTCCAGTCGAGTCCGGCGGTCCGGGCTTTTTCCTGGAGGATGCCTTCCGCCAGCGGACTGCGGCAGATGTTGCCGAGGCAGACCATGAGAAAGCGGGAAGGCGCCCGTTGGGCGGTTGCCCGGGAGGAAGAAGGCGATGTTTTCGTTGTTGTTTCCACGGGCGCAAAGGTAAGAAGGATTGGGGAAGCGGGGGTGGGCGGTTTATGGAATGTCGGTGACGGGGGCATCTTATTCTGGAACAGTGGTTGGAATTGAGCGGATTTCCTTAATTTGCCCGGCCAAGGCAGTATTAAACATACTTAAAATGGAAAAGGATGATCAGGAACGGGTGAATCGGGACCTGGAGTCGGAGGAGGCACAGAACTATTTTCAGGACAGGCGAAAGAAGAGTTATCAGCTGCGGAGGTCGATATTGGATTATGGGATGGGGGTGATCATTTTTGGATTTGGGGTTCTTTTCCTGGTAGCGCCGAAGGTTGGGCTTCCTGTCGGGATAGATGATACCTTCCGTTATATCTTTTCGGGTCTTTGCTTGCTATACGGAGCGTTTCGTGTGTATCGCGGAGCGAGAAAGAACTATTTTAATTAATATGATTGGTAAAGGTATTCTGACTGGCATCATTGTTTGCACATTGTTAAGCGGCTGTGGCGGTAAAGGACCCCAGAAGCTGCAAGAAACCCCCACGAGTGGAACCATTCACATCAGTGTGGACGAGTCCTTTAAGCCGGTGATCGATTCCCAGATAAAAGTTTTCGAGTCCTCGTTTCCTAATGCCCATATTATTGCCGACTACCGGCCGGAGGCGCAGTGTCTCCGCGATCTGAGCACGGACAGCACGCGGATGGTGCTGGTGACGCGGGGGCTTACCCGGCAAGAGGGCAATTTCTACGAGGATTCCTTTCATATGCGGCCCGCCTTTGGGGTGCTGGCCTACGACGCAATAGCCGTCATCGTCAATAAGTCGTCCAAAGATTCCATTTTTGAGCTTCAGGACCTCCGGAATATGCTCAGCGGGGCGGACACCAAACACCTGCCGGTGATGGATGGAGTTTCGGCCACCAGTACGGTGCGGTATGCGATAGATTCGATCCTGGGGGGCAAGCCGCTGGGCAAGAATGTGACCGCGGCCCGCAGCAGCGAGGATGTCATTAATTATGTAGCGGATAATCCACGAGCGGTGGGCTTCATCGGGGCCAGTTGGATCGCGGACCGGAACGATCCGGGCGATACGAGTTTCAACAAAAATGTGATCGTGGGGGCTATCCGCTGCAAGAACTGCCTTGGGGAGACCTATGTGCGACCTGTCCAGGCCAATATTGCGCTGGGAAGGTACCCCCTGGTGCAGTCTTTGTATTATATTTTAAAGGAGAATTTCAGCGGGGTAGGGAATAATTTCGTCAACTTTCTGCAATACGAACGCGGACAACTGATCTTTAGCAAGGCCTATCTTTGGCCGGCGAGGATGAACTTCCAGGTACAGGATGTGCAGATGAGTAAATGAGTAAGTGAGATTTCACAAAAGTTTAAACCAGATTTCAATAAATTTACACACTTCTTAAAACAAAGTCTTACAGAAATGAAGAACAAGATGCGAATCGGCTTTCTACTGGTGGCAAGCTTTGCAGGTCTCTGCAATATAACATTTGCTCAGGCGGTGGATCAGGGCAAGAGATTCCTCTATTATCAGCGTTACAAGAGCGCCAACGATGTTTTTGACAAAATATTAGCGGGAAATCCCAACAATATAGAAGCGATATACTGGAAAGGCCAGGCCTTGTTTGCGACGCATGATTCCAGCGCTGCTTGCGACCTGTATTCCAAGGCGCTGCAGACCAACGGCAATGCGCCCTTATTGCTTGCCGGCATGGGTGGATGTGAGCTGCGGATGGGCAAGACCCAGGATGCCCGCCAGCGTTTCGAGACGGCTATTTCCCTGACGAAGGGGAAGGATATCATTATCCTGAATGCCGTTGCCGACAATAATATCGATGCCCATAGCGGGGATGCGCAGTATGCGATCGAAAAGCTGACCCAGGCTACGCAGATCAAGAATTTCAACAATGCGGAGACCTATCTGCTGATGGGGGATGCCTATCGGAAACTGATCGATGGCGGGAATGCCGTTCAGTCTTACCAGAAGGCGCTGACACTGGATCCCAAGTTAGCGGAGGCCAAGTATAAGATCGGGAAGATCTATGAGACGCAGCATAACACGGAGTTCTATCTGCCGGCTTACCAGGATGCCATTCAGATGGACCCGAACTATGCCCCTGCCTACTATGCGTTGTATGTGCATTATTTCGACCACGGTGACCTGGACAAGACAACGGACTATCTGAACAAGTATATCGCGGTGACGGACCAGACTCCCGAGCTGGCATATGACCGGACCGCGCTGCTCCTGCTGCAGAAGAAATACGACGACCTGATCGCGGCTTCCAAGAGCGCCATCCAGGCCCAGGGGGACAAGGTCTATCCCAAATATTATCTGCTGATGGCCTATTCCTATGACGGCAAGAACGACAGTGCCAGCGCAAAGGATTATATCAATCAATATTTCGGCAAGCAGAAACCGGATGCGTTGAGTGCGGCAGACTATGAGTTCAGGGGCAAGGTGCTGACGCATTTCCACGAGGACAGCGTTGCGGCAATCGACGCTTATATGAAGGCGATCGGCCTGGATACGACCATGAACGAGAAACTCCGGATCATCAAGGAGGCTTCCGATGCGGCCAAGGATATGAAGGCTAAAGGTGCGTATGCTTACTGGCTTGGGGTCGCGTATCAGTATAGCAAGAATCCCAACCAGAACGATGTTTTCAACTGGGGTTTAGCAAACTATGCTGCCGGGAACTACCAGGCATCTGACAGCATTTTCTGCGGCATTTATGAGTCCAAATGGCCCAATGAGATATTCGGGTATCTATGGTGTAAGAACTCGGCGCTGGCGTGGGACGACTCCGTTTGGTCGAAGGGGTTGCCGATAGAGGCTTACCAGAAGTTAGCGACCATCGCACGTGGCCTGGATTCGACGGCCAAGGCTGCCAATAGCCCGGATTCGATAAAATACAAGCGGTATGTGGTAGAGGCTTATTCCCAGTTGGCAAGTTTTTATAATAATCAAAAGAAGGATAAGGAATCGGCGCTCTACTATCTGGATCAGTGGCTGGCGGTAGATCCGGCGAGTGCGGATGCAAGGAGGTATAAGGAGATACTTAGCCGGAAGCCCGCGCCGAGGCCTGCTGCAGGTACCAAGAAGGCTGCGACGAGGTAAATTTGACAATTAATTGAATAAAAGGGGCCGGCGCTGATATTAATTTTGCGCCGGCTTCTTTTTTTGTTGGAAATTCGGGATGCTGGCTTATTTTTGCCGGGTGAAACCAGCTCCAGCTGGTTCATCGAGACCGTTGAAAAGACGTTGATTTCGAGATAAATGTTAACACATGGACATCATCCTTCTACAGGCCAATACCCTTACAACCGGTGCTAATCAGAACAGTAGTTTTAGTTATTTTCCAATCGGTGTCCAGCTCTTATTCGCTCTTGGCTTTGTAGGTCTTGTACTTGGCGTCACCCACCTGTTGGGACCAAAACGGAAGACTGCCGAAAAACTCCAAAACTTTGAAAGTGGGATCGAAGGGGTGGGCAATGCCCGCCATCCGATGGCCATTAAATATTTTTTAGTAGCTATTCTATTTGTGCTTTTTGACGTGGAAGTGATCTTCTTCTACCCTTATGCGGTGAATTTCCGTGGATTGGGGTGGAACGGATTCGTTGAGGTGTTGCTGTTTGTCGGTTTCTTCCTGGCGGGTTTTATCTATATTATAAAGAAGGGAGCTTTGACTTGGGAAGACTGACCTTATTAAATTAAAATATTTGAGTATATGGCACGTCCGGTTAGGTTCAATATTCATCCCATTCAGGCCGATATCAAAGACAATATCAGCCTTGCCAATATGCCCGAGGGTTATACGGGCGAGGGTTTTTTCACCACCAAATTGAGTGATGTTGTAGGGTTGGCCCGTAAGAACTCCCTTTGGCCCATGCCTTTTGCTACTTCCTGTTGCGGTATCGAGTTTATGGCTCTGATGGCGAGCCACTATGATCTGGCCAGGTTTGGCGCGGAGCGGCTTGGGTTTTCGCCCCGGCAGTGTGATCTGTTGATGGTGATGGGAACGATCGCAAAGAAGATGGGTCCGATAGTGAAGCAGGTGTACCTGCAGATGGCCGAGCCGCGCTGGGTACTGGCTATGGGCGCCTGTGCGAGCAGCGGCGGCATTTTCGACACCTATTCGGTGCTGCAGGGGATCGACCAGGTGATACCGGTGGACGTATATGTACCCGGTTGTCCGCCGCGGCCGGAGGCGGTGCTGGACGGGTTCATGCGGATACAGGACCTGGTGGGGAAGGAGAGCATCCGCCGGCGCAATGGCGAGCAGTATAAGGCGTTGATGCAGAGTTATGGAATACAGTAGCGGCGGGACTGGTGGCTGGAGTGGCGGAGGGCTGAAAAAAGAATAAAATATGGTTGTCCCGAATGGGGGCGGCCCTTTGTATATGGCATTAACCAACGAAACGATCAAGGACCGGCTTGTAGCCAAATTTGGAGAGCAGTTGTCCCACTTTGAAGAGCCTTACGGTTTACTGACCTTCGAGGTACCCAAGGAGCTTAATCTGAAAGTGATGCAATTCCTTTTCGATGACGAGGAGTTGCATTTTCAATTTCTGACCGATCTGACGGCGGTGCATTACCCGGACCAGGTGGGCAGGGAACTGGCGGTTGTCTACCATTTGCATAATCTTACCGACAATATCCGGTTGCGTTTTAAGGTGTTTACTTCGATTGAGCAACCCGATATCTTTACGGCAACGCAGTTGTATTCGGCTGCCAACTGGATGGAGCGGGAGACGTATGATTTTTTTGGGATCAACTTTGTGGGTCACCCGAATCTGAAGCGGATATTGAACGTGGATGAGATGGAGTATTTCCCGATGCGGAAGGAGTTTCCGTTGGAGGACCAGACGAG
Organism: Puia dinghuensis; assembly: GCF_014642875.1. Lineage (GTDB taxonomy): Bacteria > Bacteroidota > Bacteroidia > Chitinophagales > Chitinophagaceae > Puia > Puia dinghuensis. The sequence goes on along the minus strand of NZ_BMJC01000005.1, from coordinate 726,303 downwards.
GATCGACAAGGATGATGCGATGTTTGGACGCGGCGGACACATACAATAAAAAAACGATCACATGAGCACCGAGCACCACATAAAGCTTCCGGAAGGCAGCATTGAAAAGACCACGACCACGCTGAATTTGGGTCCCACGCACCCGGCTACCCATGGGGTATTTCAGAATATTCTGGAGCTCGATGGGGAGCGGATCGTTTCCGCCGAGCAGACGGTGGGTTATATCCATCGGGCTTTTGAGAAGCTTGCCGAGCGGCGGCCGTTGTACCAGATAACGACGTTGACGGACCGGCTTAACTATTGTTCTTCCCCGATAAATAATATGGGCTGGCATCTCACCTGCGAGAAGTTGCTGGGGGTGAAGACGCCGAAGCGGGTGGATTACCTGCGGGTGATCATCATGGAGCTATCGAGGATATCCGACCACCTGATCTGTAATTCGGTGGTGGGGGTTGACTCAGGAGCTTTTACGGGCTTCCTTTATGTGATGCAGTACCGGGAGCTGATCTATGAGATCTATGAAGAAGTTTGCGGGAGCCGCCTGACGACGAATATGGGCCGGATCGGTGGTTTCGAACGCAATTTCACCAATGTGGCCTGGGAGAAGCTGGAGCGCTTTATGGCGGAATATCCGGCGGTGTTGAAGGAATTCGAGCATTTGTTCAATAGAAACCGCATCTTTATGGAGCGGACGATCGGTGCGGGTCCCATCAGCGCTGAACGGGCGTTGAATTATGGCTTTACGGGTCCGAACCTGCGGGCTGCAGGTGTGGATTATGACGTTCGGGTACATACGCCGTATTCCAGCTATGAAGATTTTGAATTCGATATTCCTGTCGGGTCGACGGGGGATTGCTATGATAGATTTTTAGTGCGTAACGGGGAGATGTGGCAGTCGCTGCGGATCATCGAGCAGGCTTATCGCAAGATCCAGGATATGAAGGGGGCGGAAGCGGATGTGTATCATGCGGATGCGCCTGAATATTATTTGCCGGAGAAGAAGGATGTGTATACGAAGATGGAGGCGCTGATCTGGCATTTCAAGATCGTGATGGGTGAGACGGAGATCCCGCCGGGTGAGGTTTATCAGGCCGTCGAGGGTGGGAATGGAGAGCTTGGGTTTTATTTGATCTCCGACGGAGGGCGGACGCCGTACCGGTTGCATTTCCGGCGGCCCTGCTTTATTTATTACCAGGCGTATTCGGAGCTGACGAAGGGGGCGATGTTGAGTGATGCTATTATTGTTATGTCTTCCCTGAATTTGATTGCGGGGGAGATGGATGCTTAAGATATTATTATGGTACAATTTTCAGACGAGAAGCTAAAGAAGGTGAACGAGATTGTCGGCCGCTATCCCGAGGGGAAGCAGAAGAGCGCCCTGCTGCCTGTGCTGCATCTGGCACAGGAAGAGTTCGGAGGTTGGCTGAGTGTGGAGACGATGGATTATGTTGCGACCCTGCTCAAGCTGGAGCCTATAGAGGTATATGAGGTGGCGACCTTCTATTCGATGTATAACCTGAAGCCGGTGGGCCGGTATATGTTCGAGGTTTGCCAGACTGGGCCCTGTATGCTTCGCGGGAGTGATGATATTATCGACTATATCAAGAAGAAATTAGGGATCGGGGTTGGTGAGACGACGCCGGATGGGTTGTTTACGCTGAAAACGGTGGAATGTCTTGGCGCCTGTGGGTATGCTCCGATGATGCAGCTGGGCAAACATTTCCGGGAACATCTGACGCCGGAGAAGGTGGATCAAATTATCGAAGAATGCCGGAGGACCGCGGCGGCGAATAATTAGTTTAGGCGCCTCGCTGCGCTCGGCGCTATATAAATTGAAAATTGTTATGGCAAGGAAGTTATTATTAGAGAAGGCGAATGTCCCGGGGATCCGGGGGTACGAGGTGTACCGGCGCGAGGGTGGGTATGCCAGTGTCGAGAAGGCCCTCAAGAATATGACGCCCGACCAGGTGACGGATGAGGTGAAGAAGAGCGGGTTGCGGGGTCGTGGCGGTGCGGGCTTTCCGACAGGGATGAAGTGGAGTTTTCTTGCGAAACCCGAGGGTGTTCCCCGTTACCTGGTGTGTAATGCGGATGAGTCCGAGCCGGGGACGTTCAAGGACCGGTATCTGATGGAATTCCTCCCGCACCTGCTGATCGAAGGATTGATCGTTTCGTCTTATGCTCTTGGCAGTAAGGCTACCTATATCTATATCCGGGGCGAGTATGCCTGGATCCCCGATATCCTGGAACAGGCGATAGCGGAGGCTCGGGCGGCTGGGTTCCTGGGAAAAAATATCCTGGGAACGGGCTTCGACTGCGAGATCTATGTACACCGGGGCGCAGGGGCCTATATTTGCGGCGAAGAGACGGCGCTGCTCGAGTCGCTGGAAGGCAAGCGGGGTAACCCGCGGATCAAGCCGCCGTTCCCGGCTGTGAGGGGCGCCTGGGATTGCCCGACGGTGGTGAACAATGTGGAGACGCTGGCGGCTGTAGTGCCGATCATGAATATCGGCGGGGAAGAATATGCGAAGATCGGGGTGGGCAAGTCTACGGGGACGAAGCTGATCTCGGCGTGCGGGAATATCAATAAGCCTGGCGTGTATGAGATCGATATGACGATCTCGGTAGAAGAATTTATTTATTCGGATGAATATTGCGGCGGCATCGCTAACGGGAAAAGGCTGAAGGCCTGTATCCCGGGCGGATCGTCGGTTCCCATCCTGCCGGCGAATTTGTTATTGAAGACGGTGAAGGGGGAGAAGCGGATGATGAATTATGAGAGCCTTTCCGATGGCGGGTTTCCCAAGGGGTCGATGATGGGGTCGGGTGGCTTTATCGTGCTGGATGAAGACCAGTGTGTGGTGAAGCATACGCTGACGCTGGCGCGTTTCTACCGGCATGAGAGCTGCGGGCAGTGTTCGCCCTGCCGGGAAGGGACGGGCTGGATGGAGAAGATCCTTAAGAATATCGACACGGGGAAGGGGAAGAAGAGTGATATTGATCTGCTTTGGGATATTCAGCGGAAGATAGAGGGTAATACGATCTGTCCGCTGGGGGATGCGGCGGCCTGGCCTGTTGCGGCGGCTATCCGGCATTTCCGGGATGAGTTCGAGTGGCATGTGGATAACCCGCAGGAGTGTTTGGTGCGCAACTATGGGTTGGCGCATTATGCGGACCCGCTGGAAATTGCGACACCGGCGTAGGTGGGGGGCTGGCCCCGATGAAGATTTGACAAGGCTATAAAAAGATAAACATGGCTGAAGAAAAGAAATTATTGAAGGTAACGATCGACAATATCACGGTAGAAGTGGAGCCGGGGACGAGCATTTTGCAGGCGGCCCGGAAGATCGGGGGAGATGTGGCGCCGCCGGCGATGTGTTATTATTCGAAGCTGAAGGGTACCGGCGGAAAGTGCCGGACCTGTCTGGTGGAGGTAGCAGCGGGTAGCACGGCGGACCCGCGGCCGATGCCGAAACTGGTGGCTTCCTGCCGCACGAATGTGATGGACGGGATGGTGGTGAAGAATATCACAAGCGAGAAGGTGATCGATGCGCGTAACGGGGTTGTCGAGATGCTGCTGATCAACCACCCGCTGGACTGCCCGATCTGTGACCAGGCGGGCGAGTGCCACCTGCAGGACCTTAGTTATGAGAACGGCAGGCCGGGCACCAGGTATGAGTTTGCCCGCCGGACGTTCGAGAAGCACGATCTTGGTCCGTATATCCAATTACATATGACGCGGTGTATCCTTTGCTATCGCTGTGTGTTTACGGCCGATCAGCTGACGAACAAGCGGGTGCATGGGGTGTTGGACCGGGGCGACCATTCGGAAATTGCGACCTACATCCATCAATCATTGGACAATGATTTTATCGGTAATATCATCGATGTTTGCCCGGTGGGGGCGTTGACGGATAAGACCTTCCGGTTCAAGAACCGGGTATGGTTCCTCAAGCCCGTGGATGCGCATCGCGATTGTAACCACCCGGGTTGCAAGGGAAAGGTAACTCTTTGGTACCGGGGCGATGAGGTTTTCCGCGTCACGGCCCGCAAGGATCAGTGGGGCGAAGTCGAGGATTGGATCTGTAACGAGTGCCGCTTCGAAAAAAAGAAGACGAGCGATTGGACGATCGAGGGTCCGACGAAGGTGAGCCGGCACAGTGTTATTTCGCAGGGCCATTATGTCGGGGTTCAGCGGCCGCAAGAGGTGTTGTACGATGTGCTGGATGGACGGAAGCCGAAACTGCTGATGGATATTCATTCGGTGAGTGAAGTCAATAGACCGGATATAGATTTGTCGAAGATCGAGGGGCCTGCACATTCCACGGATTTTAAAAATGATTGATAATGCATTTAACGTTACTGGCTTTTGATTGGGCTTTATTGTTAGAGAAGGCTGTGCTGATATTGATCATTATCAGTGTGTCGCTGCTGGTCGCGATGTATGAGACCTGGGGCGAACGGAAGGTAGCGGCTTTTATGCAGGACCGGCGGGGGCCGAACCGGGCGGGTCCGGGGGGTATTTTGCAGCCCCTGGCCGACGGGTTGAAGCTCTTTATGAAGGAGGAGATCGTTCCGCTGAGTTCGAGCCGCTTCCTCTTTGTACTGGGTCCGGGTCTGGCGATGCTGACGGCGATGATGACGAGCGCCGTGGTGCCGTGGAGCAGCCATTTCCATCTTTGGGGCCGGGATATTTCGATGCAGATTGCGGATGTCAACATCGGCATCCTGTATATATTCGGTGTGGTGAGCATGGGGGTGTATGGGATCATGATCGGGGGTTGGGCGTCCAATAACAAATTCTCCCTGCTGGCGGCCATCCGGGGCGCGTCGCAGATCATCTCGTATGAGCTGGCGATGGGCTTGTCCATCATTGCATTGCTGATGATCAGCGGGTCGCTGAGCCTGCGAACGATCGTGGAGCAGCAACAAGCGCATTATTATTACGTGCTGGTGCAGCCGTTGGGCTTCCTGATCTTTCTTATCTGCGCTTTTGCAGAGTGTAACCGGACGCCGTTCGACCTGTCGGAGGCCGAGAGTGAATTGAACATGGGATATCACCTGGAGTATTCTTCGATGAAACTGGGATTCTATCTCTTTGCCGAGTATGTCAATATGTTTGTGAGCAGCGCCGTGATGGCGACGTTGTATTGGGGTGGATATGATATTCCGTTTGTGAATGATGCTACGCTGGCACAGCATATCGGGCAGAACCCGGTGGCGATCTTACAGATAGTGAGTCTGTTTGCGAAGATCATCATCTTTATCTTCTTCTTTATGTGGGTGCGCTGGACGATTCCGAGGTTTAGATATGATCAGTTGATGAAATTGGGGTGGCATGTGCTTATTCCGCTGGCGTTGTTCAATATGCTGGCGACGGGGGCGATTGTGCTATGGCGCGGATAAAAGTTGGTGGATTGAAACGAGAAAAATACTTTTGCGAACGTTAAACTAATTATATGCAACCATTAACGAGCCGGGCGAAAGCGGTTGACCGCAAGCCGATGACGATGTGGGAGAAGATGTATCTCCCGGCGATAGCGAAGGGGATGTCGATCACCTTCGGGCATATGTTCAAGAAGAAGCCCACGGTGAATTATCCGGAGAAGCAGCGGCCTTTTAGCCCTGTCTTCCGCGGATTGCATGTGTTGAACCGGGATGAGCAGGGTCGTGAGCGGTGTACGGCCTGCGGGCTTTGTGCTGTAGCCTGTCCTGCCGAGGCGATCACCATGGAGGCGGCTGAGCGGCTGCCCGGCGAGGAGAACCTGTACCGGGAGGAGAAGTATGCGGCGAAGTATGAGATCAATATGCTGCGGTGTATTTTCTGCGGCCTTTGTGAAGAGGCCTGTCCGAAGGATGCGATCTATTTGTCGGAGACGTTTGCTCCGTCGAACTATACGCGGAAAGGGTTTATTTATGGGAAGGATGAGCTGCTGATTCCCGATCCGGTGACGCAGCCGGAAGAGTACGCAAAGGCAAAAGGACAAAGACATTAGGAGCCGCTGGAAGCGGATCGACCGAAGGTCAGACATAAAATTTTATATGGGTACTACGCAACTATTGTTCTGGTTTTTAAGCATACTGGCTATCCTTGGCGCGATACTGGTGGTGACGAGCAAGAACCCCGTACACAGTGTGCTGTGGCTGATCGTTGTTTTTGTGGCGATCTCGGGCCATTATATTCTGCTGGATGCGCAGTTTTTAGCGATAGTGAACCTGATCGTCTATGCCGGCGCCATCATGGTGCTTTTCCTTTTCGTCTTTATGTTGATGAACCTGAACGCGGATACGGAGCCGCAGAAGAACAGGTGGCTGAAGATCGCGGGGGTCGTAACGGGCGGAGCGTTGCTGCTGGTGCTGGTGGCGGCGTTGAAGAAGGCCGATCTGAAGGCGCAGATGGCGGAGATGGGTAAGGGGGATATCGGGCTTATCCATAATCTGGGTCTGGTGTTGTTCAAGGATTATGTTGTTCCGTTCGAGATCTCGAGCGTGTTGTTCCTTAGTGCGATGGTGGGGGTTGTGGTGATTGGTAAGAAGGCGGAAGAAGACAAGACGACCCTGGGTTCGCAGAAGTACGGGGGCTAATTTTTACTATGCCGATAAACTACTATATTTTCCTGTCTGTGGCGTTGTTTTGCATCGGGGTGGCCGGTGTGCTGACGCGCCGTAATGCGATTATTATCTTCATGTGCGTGGAATTGATGCTGAATGCGGTGAACCTGCTGCTGGTGGCTTTCTCGAAGATGCATTACCATGCGATGTCTGCCGCTATGCCCAGTGCGGGTATCGACGCGCAGTTGTTCGTCTTCTTTATCATGGTGGTAGCGGCGGCGGAGGTGAGTGTGGGGCTGGCCATCATCGTGATGATGTACCGGAATACGCATTCGATAGACGTGAATTTCCTGAATCGTTTGAAACATTAGACCCCTGGCTGCGGCCCCGGCGAAGCCGGGGCGCAGGGGAAATAGATTAAAACATATATGACACAATTAGTTTGGCTGGTGCCTGCGTTGCCCCTTGCTGGATTTCTGATCAATGGGCTCTTCAGGAATCAATTATCCAAATCGCTGACCGGGATCATCGGGAGCGGTACGGTGCTGGGGGCGTTTGTGGTTAGCTTGTTGATCTTTGGCGAGGTGCGCCAGGAGGGCTTCCAACCGGTGGTGGTGACCTTGTTCGACTTTATCAGCGTGGGCAAACTGTCGATCCCGTTTGCTTTCCAGGTGGATTCACTCTCGGCCTTGTTCTTACTGATCATTACGGGTGTCGGTTTTCTGATCCACTTGTATTCCACGGCGTATATGCACGAAGAGAATGCCCCGCAGTTTGCGCGGTATTTTTCCTATCTAAACCTGTTCGTTTTCTCGATGCTGCTGCTGGTGCTGGGCGCGAATTTTATTATTCTTTTCATCGGTTGGGAAGGTGTAGGTCTTTGTTCGTACCTGCTGATCGGCTACTGGTTTCAAAACACGGATTATGATGATGCCGCGAGGAAGGCGTTTATCATGAACCGGATCGGTGACGTGGCTTTCCTGATCGCGATATTTTACATGGTGAACAAGTTTGGGTCGGTGAGCTTTGATGAGGTGTTTGGGAAGGCGTCGACCTTGTCTACGGGTGCTGCAACGGTGATAACGCTGTTGCTCTTTGTGGGCGCGACGGGTAAGTCGGCACAGATACCGTTGTACACGTGGTTGCCGGATGCGATGGCGGGTCCGACCCCCGTGTCTGCCTTGATCCATGCTGCTACGATGGTGACGGCGGGGATCTATATGATCGCCCGAAGCCATGTCCTATACGATCTGGCGCCGGTGACGCAGACGGTGGTCGCGGTGATCGGTCTGGCGACGGCATTACTGGCGGCGACGATAGCGCTGAAGCAAAATGATATTAAGAAGGTTCTGGCTTATTCGACGGTGAGTCAGCTGGGTTATATGTTCCTCGGGCTTGGCGTCGGCGCCTACACAGGCGCTGTATTTCATGTGATGACACACGCCTTCTTCAAGGCGTTGTTGTTCCTTGGTGCGGGCTCGGTGATCCATGCCATGGGAGGGGAGCAGGATATCCGGAAGATGGGCGGCCTGCGCAAGGCGCTGCCGCAAACGACGGGAACGTTCTTTATCGGATGTATCGCCATTGCGGGTATCCCGCCGTTCGCGGGATTCTTTTCGAAAGATGAGATACTGACGGCGGCGTATGCGAAGAACCCGGTTTATTATGCCGTAGGCGTGTTTACCGCGCTGCTGACGGCTTTTTATATGTTCCGCCTGTTTGCCATGACCTTTGGAGGGAAGTTCCGCGGGACGCATGAGCAGGAACACCACCTGCATGAGAGCCCGGCGGCGATGACCATTCCGCTGTGGGTGCTGGCTATACTCTCTGTTGTAGGTGGTTTTGTGGGGATCCCCGCGGTGATCGCGCCGAATGCACATTGGCTGGCGAAGTTTCTCGGGCCGGTGGTCGGTGAAGGAACGGGCGCTGAGCTGGCTTCGGGGACGGAGTGGGGGCTGATCGCGACATCCGTGGTGCTGGCGTTGATAGGGAGTATTGGAGCGTGGGCCCGGTTTAGCAAGAAACCCGAGTTGGGCGAGCCGACGGGTTTTGGGAAGGTGTTGGCCAACAAGTGGTATGTGGATGAGTTCTATAATGCGATGATTGTCCGGCCGCTGGACCTGCTTGCGCAGTTTCTGGTGTTCTTTGATAAAAATATTGTCGATGGCATTGTGAATGGGGTTGGCCGGCTTGTGCAGTATGGCAGCCGCCAGCTGCGGTTGTTGCAGAGCGGGCAGGTTGGGGGGTATGTGCTGTTGATGGTGCTGGGTATCCTTATTTTATTTTTAGTAGAGTTGTTCTCAGGTGGAAGTGGTACTGTTACAAAGGCTGTTGTTGGACATTAAAAGATATTTATGATTCCTGTTCTACTGATCGTCATTCCGCTGGTGTCCGGGCTTTTGGGGTTCTTTCTCCGAAGTGAGAAAACGGCCCGGGGCTGGGCGTTGTTGTCGTCCCTGGTGACGCTTGCCGTTACGTTGTGGGGCGTGGGTGTTGACAAGACGAGTCCGCTTTTGCAAGCCAATGTCGAATGGCTGCCAGATCTCGGAAGCCGGTTTGCCGTGGGCCTGGACGGGCTTAGCCTTATCCTGAGCCTGCTGACGGCGGTGAGCTTCCCGCTGATCTTTATCGCCACGTGGCGGGATCAGTACAAACGGGCGTGGAATTTTTACGCGCTGATGTTGTTGTCACAGGCGGGTCTGCTGGGGGTATTCGTGGCGACGGATGCGTTGTTGTTCTACTTCTTCTGGGAGCTGGCGCTGATCCCCGTGTATTTCCTTTGCTCCCAGTGGGGCGGAGAGCGGCGGATCGCGGCTACGTTCAAATTCTTTGTTTATACGTTCGTTGGGAGTCTGCTGATGCTGGTCGGGATCATCTGGCTCTATTTCCATACGCCGGATCATAGCTTCTCGATGGAGTCCTTTTATAAGCTACGGTCGACGATCTCGAACAGCGATCAGACCTGGGTGTTCTGGCTGCTGTTTGTGGCGTTTGCGATAAAGATGCCGATATGGCCGTTGCATACCTGGCAGCCCGATACGTATGAGCAGTCGCCGACCGCGACGACGATGGTGCTGAGTGCGATCATGGTGAAGATGGGGGTATTCGGGGTGATCCGCTGGCTGGCGCCTGTCCTGCCCATCGGCACCTGGGCCTGGGGAGATACGGTGAGTGTTGCGTGTATCATCGGGATGGTCTATGCGTCGCTGATCGCGATGAAGCAGGACGATCTGAAGCGGCTGGTGGCTTATTCTTCGATCGCGCACGTTGGCCTGATGGCGCTGGCGATCTTTGCGACGGATCAGAGCGGGATGCAGGGGGTGATGATCCAGATGTTCAATCACGGGATCAATATACTGGGGATGTGGATAGTCGTCGACCTGATAGAGCGGCAGTTTGGGACGAGGAAGATCTCCCAATTGGGCGGGCTGGCGACGAAGGCGCCGGGTCTGGCGATATTGCTGGTGATCGTTGCGCTGGCGAATGTGGCGTTGCCGTTGACCAATGCGTTTGTCGGGGAGTTTCTGCTGTTCAGCGGGGTGTTCACTTCCACTGCAACGCAGTATAATGTGGTGTTTACGGCGGTGGCGATGTTGTCGGTGATCTTGTCGGCGGTGTATACGTTGAAGATGATCCAGGGGGTGTTCTATGGCAAGACGAATGCGCTGACGGAGAAGGCGGTGGATATCCGGTTGAATGAGAAGGTGGCGCTTGGAGTGATTGTGGTGATGATCGTTTTTATCGGGGTTTATCCGAAGCCGGTGTTGGAGTTGACGAAGGATGCGGCAGATTTTATTTTGACTAAGATGAATTATAAGTAAAGTATGAATGCAATTTTGCTCTCTGCTGTTTGGGGAATCGTCATGATGTTTAGCGGCATTTTTACGACGAGTAAGACCGCGATCCGCAATGTCGCCGTTGTAGGGCTGGTGTTGCTGGTGCTGGGGAACTATGCGGATATGATCGGGTATCATCTGATGACGGTGAACGTGCACAAGATGTTGTATTTTGACACGTTCGGGCTGTTGGGAAACCTGATCGCGTTTGGCAGTACGCTGCTGTATGTGTTGCTGTCGGGGCGGGACATGGAGAAGGTGGGGCATCATCTTGCCGAATATTTTGCGCTGATCTTTTTCGTGTTGTGCGGGGTTGCGATAGTGACGACGTTCAATACGCTGCTGATGCTGTTTCTGGGGATCGAGATCATTTCCATCCCGCTGTATATCCTGACCGGCGCCGACAAGCGCAACCTGAAGAGCAATGAGGCTTCGCTGAAATATTTTCTCATGGGGGCCTTTTCGACGGGCCTGATGCTGCTGGGGATCGCCTTTCTTTACGGCGCGACCCAAACCGGGACCTTCTTTATCGATGACCTGTGGAGCGGGAAAACGGCGGTGACTCCGCTATTCATGGCCGGGTTGCTGTTGTTGCTTGTTTCCATGGCCTTTAAGGTGAGTGCGGCGCCCTTCCATTTCTGGACGCCCGATGTATATGACGGTGCGCCGACGGTGTTCACCTCCTTTATGGCGACGATCGTGAAAGTGTCGATCTTTGTGGGCTTTATCCGGTTGTTCGATGAGGCTTTTGGGGACAGCCAGGAGAAGTGGCAGGTGTTTGTGGCCATCATCGCGGCGGCGACCTTGTTCATCGGGAATGTGACGGCGGTGTTTCAGCAGAGTGTGAAGCGGATGCTGGCGTATTCTTCTATCGCTCAGGCCGGGTTTATGTTACTGGCGTTGCTGGCGCTGAATGGGGTTGCCAAGGAAGGGATTATCCTCTATGCGGCGGCGTATAGCATTGCGACGATCGGGATCTTTGCGGTTCTGATCAGGATGAAGGACTATACTTTTGAGGGCTTTAACGGCCTCGCCCGGCAGCAACCGGTGCTGGCAGCTACCTGTACGATCTTTCTTCTCTCGCTGGCGGGTATTCCCCTGACCGGCGGGTTCTTCGCTAAATATTACATGCTTTCTTCCGTCGTAGCGACCGGCCACTACCTTTGGCTGGTAATTTTTGCCGTGTTATGCGCGGCGGTGAGCGTCTACTACTACTTCAGGGTGATCCAGGCGATGTATTTTAAGGACGGCGATGGGGCGACCGAGGCTGAGCCGGGGCTTGGATTCAAGGGCCTGCTGGTAGTGCTGGCGGTGATCGTGGTGGTGCTGGGGGTTTGGCCACAGAGCCTGCTGGGGCAGTTGTCGCGACTGATTTATACGTGGTAATATTGTTGTAAATTGGGGGCATGAGGTATATTGACACGATCTCCCTCGCCTATCGCAACCTTCGGGGCAACCGTCTGCGGACGGGTATTACAGTTTCCATTATTGCCTTTGGCATCATGGCGCTGGTGGGTATCAATACTGCCATCGACGCAATGAAGCAGAAATTTACCGAGAGCTTTTCGGCGATGGGGGCTAATGGCTTTACCATCCATAATAAGAAGTGGTTCAATTTCCACGATGGGCCGCAACGTGAACGTAAGGGGTTGAGGGAGAAGAAGTCCAATTCCAATGTATCGATAACCAAATACCAGGCGGAGACGTTTCAGGCGCGTTTTCAATACCCGGCTACGGTGTCGCTGAACATAAACGGGTCGCAGGATGCGGTGGTGTCGATGGGCGACGTCAAAACGAACCCTAATGTCCGGATCCTGGGCGGGGATGAGAATTATATCGATCTCAACGGGTTCTCCCTGGCGGCGGGCCGTAATCTGAACACGTTGGATGTCCGGACAGGCCGGAATGTGGCGATCATCGGGAGTACGATCGCCCAGCGGTTCTTCGGGAAGAATCCAGAGGCGCCGCTGGAGAAGATCATCAATGTCAATAACCTGCCGTTCAGGGTGGTAGGGGTGCTGGAAACGAAGGGGTCGACGCTGGGGATGAACCAGGACAATGTGATCATTACTTCCTATAATAACGTTCGCCGGTTTTTTAATGTGGGTGGCAGTAGTCCTTTTGGCGGCGGGGGTGCTACTTCTTTTAACATCCAGGTGAAGGTGGCGGATGTGAAGCTGATCGACGGGGCGATCGACCAGGCCGAGGGGGTCTTCCGGCCGATCCGCCGATTGGAAGTGACGGAGGGGGACAATTTCAATATCGACAAGAGTGATACGTTTGTGAACCTGCTGCTGAAGAATCTTGCCTTTATAACCGGAGCGGCGGTGATCATTGGGTTGATCACGCTGGTGGGGGCGGCGGTGGCGCTGATGAATATCATGCTGGTGGCGGTGACGGAACGGACGAAGGAGATAGGGCTGGTAAAGGCGATTGGTGGGCGGCAGCGGAATGTGCGGCAGCAGTTTTTGTTCGAGTCGGTGCTGATCAGCCTGATCGGGGCCGGGTTTGGGGTGGTGCTGGGGGTGTTGGTGGGGAATGTATTTTCCCTGGTGTTGTCGACGGGGTTTGTGATGCCCTGGGCGTGGATGCTGGGGGGAATCTTTATCTGCAGCCTGGTGGGGCTTGCGGCGGGTTTGTATCCGAGTTTGAAGGCGGCGCGGCTGAATCCGATAGAGGCGTTGAGATATGAATAGGGGCGTTTTCGCGGGTGATATTTGAGGCGGAGGAGTTTGTGGCGGCGGGCCGGGGGATTTGTACGAACTTGTACCAAGATGAATAGCCGATGGAGAGAGAATTAAAAGGAATTAATAAGTGTGCAATCGTTTCTTCTGCATTGTAAAATCCCGTAGATTTACCTTTTTGAATTTTGGTTTTAGGGCTGTCCAAGAGCCGCGGAGGTGGCTCGACCACAACCGAGCGAAAGCGAAGGTTGCGAACGAGGAGGGCCGTGGCGAAGCAGGCCCGACGAAGTTCTTCAGACATATGTGGTTTGCCGGAAATCCGCTACTTTTTTGAACAGCGGATTTGCGGCACATTATCCTTCCCCAATGGGACGCGTACTCTGTCGTGGCGGGCTATCGATCGCATCCTGCATAACCATTTACCATCGTATGAAAGGGTTTCCATTCCGGGGGACAGCTATCTCCGACGGAGCGGATCGAGATGGGATTTTTACATTGTTAAAATTCCTTATCTTGTGTGGCCCATAAAATTTTATCTATCCAATTTCGTCTATTGAAAGGCTTTTTTCCTTAGAATTGTACATTCATTTTCTATTACATACTTCAATTTTTTTAAAAAACACTAAAAACAAACGATCATGGCTGAAACAAAACCGACTGCAGCGACAGCGACAGCAGCTAAAAGTTCCTCATCTGTTCAACCAAGAAAAAAGAGCAATTCCATTTCCTGGGTCGCACCGTTGGTGTGTGTTGTTGCCGGATATCTGATCTGGAGATTTATTATCGGCGCTGACAGCAACTTTACACAACCCGACGCTTCCGGCGGCTTTTGGCCTACGCAGGAGGGACCGAAGTCGGCGATTGCCCGGATGTACAAGGGTGGGATCATCGTACCTATCCTTATCGGCGCTTTCCTGACCGTGCTGACTTTTGTGATCGAGCGCTTCATGACGATCTCCAAGGCTACTGGCAGCGGCAATATCGCTGAATTCATCCGCAAAGTGCAATATCATCTTGCCAACAAGAACGTCGATGCCGCTATCGCCGAATGCGACAAGCAGAAGGGTTCAGTAGGTAATGTAATGAAGGCCGGTCTGCGCAAATACAAAGAAATGATCAGCGCCGAACTGGATACTGAGCAAAAGGTACTGGCTATCCAGAAGGAAGTAGAAGAAGCTACCGCTTTGGAGCTGCCCATGTTGGAAAAAAATCTTGTATTCCTTTCGACGATCGCTTCGGTGGCTACCCTGATGGGTCTGCTTGGAACGGTACTCGGGATGATCAGGTCTTTTGCCGCGCTTGGTGAAGCTGGTGGCGGGGAAGCTGCTCAACGCCTTTCTCAAGGTATCTCCGAGGCCCTTTACAACACGGCTCTTGGTATCGGTACGTCGGCCATCTCCATCATCATGTATAACATCTTCACGACCAAGATCGATGGTATTACTTATGGTATCGACGAGAGCGGTTTCACGCTGACGCAGAGCTTTGCTTCCCTGTACAAATAAGGTGGGGAGAGGATGGGTTGCGGCACAGTATTGTTAAAATTTGCCAACGCCTTGTGGAAATCAGGAAAAAGTGGGTCTTATCCCTTGTAATAGGAAATGAGACACGCGTAACACTATAAACAATATTTACAATGGGAAGAGCAAAAATACCGCGTAAGAGCACGAATATCGACATGACCGCGATGTGCGATGTCGCTTTTCTGCTGCTTTCGTTCTTCATTTTGGCGACCAAGTTCAAGCCGGCTGAGGCGTTGACCGTTGTCACGCCGAGTTCGGTGTCGTCCAAGGTGGCGCCCGACAAGAATGTCATAATGGTCACGATAGATCATGATGGAAAGGTCTATTTCAGCGTAAGTGACGCGAACGCGACCGAAAAGAAGGAGATTCTCGAGGCTATTGCGACGTCAAAGAACATTACCCTGACGGATGCCGAGAAAAAGAATTTCTATGCAAATCCGAGCTCTTATATCGGGGTACCGTTTACCGGGCTGAAGCACTACCTCGACCTGGGGCCTGATCAGCTGAAGAACCTGGCTTTACCGGGGATCCCCGCGCAGGACAGCACCAACAATGAACTGACCGATTGGGTCCGGGCGGCTGTAACCGTGTCTGCGGGCGGCGGTTTTAACGGTGGACATATGAATATCCTGGTGAAGGGTGACGATGCCGCCAAATACCCTGCTTTTCAGGGGGCTATCATCGCCTTTAAGAAAAACGATCAGCTGAAATTCCAGCTGGTGACCAGTCCGGTGGCGCCGCCTCCGGGGTCGGAACTGGATAAGCTGCAGCAGAAGACGGGCAACAAGAGTTCGGAGCAATAGGATCGGGCTGGGGCCGAGGCGACGACAATGAGATGTTTAAGGTGTTAAGGTTCAATAAATTATTGAAGTATGACACACATGAGAAAACCATCCTTTGTTGGTGTGAACGGAGTTGAGGCCCCGTGCCGGTGAAAAGATGATCCGGGGAGACCGGGAAATGCCGGGAGGACCGGGCAAATTTTTGTAACTTTAAAAAAAGCTATTGTTATGGCAGAAATGGATACTTCAAGCGGGGGTGGACATAAAGGTAAACCCGGCGTGAAGAAAGCGAAAAAGCTCTCCACACGGGTGGATCTTACTCCCATGGTAGATCTGGGTTTCCTGCTGATCACGTTTTTTATCTTTACGACTACGATGAGTCAGCCGACAGCCATGAAGCTCAACCTGCCGAAGGATGTGGATAAGCCGGACGAGCAGAACAAACTGAAAGAGTCTGCTGCGTTGACAGTGATGCCTTCGAAAAATAATATGGTATATTATTACGAAGGTCTGGATCCTTCCAAGTTGCAGAGTTCTTCCTTCAGCAAGAATGCTATCCGGGATGTGATCCTGGACAAGAAGCGGAGGACGGACCCGAAGGATTTCATGGTGATCATCAAGCCCACCAAGGATGCTACCTATAAGAATACGGTAAACATCCTGGATGAGATGAAGATCGACGACGTGAAGCGTTATGCCCTTGTGGATATTACGCCGGACGAGTATAAGTTCATAGCGGCCACGGAGCAGGCGAACGGGATAAAATAATTTTTCCGGGTTTATGGAATCCGGGAGGTTTTGCATCTAATTAATACATAACCATTTACAATGGAAGTCAACAAAATACTAAACGCCGATATCCTTGATATCATCTTTGAGGGTAAGAACAAGGAGTACGGCGCTTACGAACTGCGCAAGACCTATAATAAGCGTCTGATGAAGGCGATTATAGGTACTGCCATCGTGATCCTGTTGCTATTCCTTGGATACTTTTTATCCAATTTGAATGGCGGCCCGAAGAAACAGGCGATGGTAGTGGAAGATGTGCAGCTCGAAGACGTAAAAGAAGAAAAGAAAAATGAGCCGCCGCCTCCTCCGCCGCCGAAGGTGGAACCCCCGAAGGTGGAAATGGCCAAGTTTACGCCTCCCAAGATCGTGAAGGATAATGAGGTGAAGGAAGAAGAGAAGCCACCGGAACAAGAGAAGCTGGAGGACACCAAGATCGGTACCGTCAACCAGGAAGGTATCAAGGACGAAGGGATTACTGCTCCCCCCGTTAGTGATGCCGGTAAAGGGGTAGTCGAAGCGCCCAAGAAGGACGAAGAAGACTATGACAAGACCTTTACGAAGGTGGAGATCGAGTCCGAATTCCCTGGTGGTGCTGCAGCATGGTTGCGGTATATGAACAAGAACCTGCGTTATCCTGACGACGCTGTGAACAACGAGATTCAGGGTACGGTGGTTGTACAGTTCATTGTGGATAAGGAAGGTAACGTGAGTGATGTGAATGCGATAAGCGGTCCGGAAACGGGCGGCTTGCGTGAGGAAGCGGTTCGCGTTATCAAGAAGAGTGGTAGGTGGACGCCGGCTGTTCAGAATGGACGGCAGGTGAAGTCTTACAAGAAGCAGCCGATTGTGTTCAAGCTGGAGGCTCAATAAGATCTTAAAATAGATTGTGAGACCCGCGCCGTTAGGCGCGGGTCTTTTTATTTGCGGTTATGGATTCGGGTTAGTTTGGCATCTTAGTAATAAACTTATTACTTATGGAGCCGAAAAAATTACTTGAAGCTGATATCCTCGATATCGTGTTCGAGGGCAGAAATAAGGATTATGGCGCGTACCAGCTGCGCAGGACCTATAACCGGCGGCTTGTCCGGGCGTTGTCTGTGACGGCAGGGGTGATCCTGACGGTGTTTGTTGCCGGGTTTGTATGGGGCCGCGATGGCGGGAAGGTGAAGACAGCGATGCCAGTGGATGATGTCATGTTAGAGGCAGTGAAGGAAAAGGTGGAGACGCCGCCACCAACGCCGCCGCCGCCGGCATTGCCGCAGCAGAAGATAGAGATAAAGCAGTTTACGCCGCCGAGAATTGTCAAGGAGGATGTGAAGCCCGACGAGAAGCCGCCGGAACAGGACAAGCTGGATGATGTGAAGATCGGGACGGTGAACCAGGAAGGCGTTAAAGACGATGGAGTGACGACGCCACCGGTTGGCGATGGCGGGAAGGGGGTTATAGAGGCGCCGAAGAGGCAGGAGGAGGATGCGGATAAGCTGTTTGTCAAGGTTGAGGTCGATGCTTCTTTTCCCGGGGGAATGCAGGCGTGGGTACGATTTCTGAACAAGACCCTGCGTTATCCCGAGGACGCATTGAATAATGAGATATCGGGAAAGGTGATGGTGCGGTTTATTGTTGATAAAGAGGGGAACGTGAGTGATGTAGAAGCGGTGTCGGGTCCGGAGACGGGTGGACTGCGGGAAGAGGCGGTGCGGGTGATAAAGAAGAGCGGGAAGTGGATCCCCGCGTTGCAGAATGGGCGGTATGTGAAGGCTTACAGGATGCAGCCGGTGGGGTTTGAGATAAGTAAAGAGTGAGCGCGGCGCAGGATCGACGAAGGCCCGTGGGAAGAACGTTGTGCATCTAAGGGATAAGTGCTATTTTTAACGCAAGTTACCCTTATATGTCGCGACGTTCTATCTTTTTTGGCCTAGGCAGGTCCAGGGGCCTGTGTGTGTGCGTCATTGCATTGCTGCTGCTGTGTGCGGGGCGGTGCGATGGGCAGGCGCCTTTGTCGGTGACGGCGGTGGCGACGAGTGCGGAGTGCGGTCATCCGGATGGGACGGTTACCGCGACGGGGGCCGGAGGTGCGGGGGCCTACACGTACTCCCTCAACGGTCCGGGTTATACATCCGGCTTCACGCCGAACAATTATTATAACAATCTGGGGTCCGGGACCTATACATTGACGGTGGCTGATGGCGTCAATGCTCCGGTGACGATCTCCGTCACCGTGAATATCGGGTGTATCACCTTGCTTACGACGCCTACCACGGCGACCTGCGGGGGCGCCAATGGTGCTTGGCTGTTAACCGAGAGCGGCGGCGTTGGCACTATCCGCTATTCCATCGATGGCGGGAAGACCTTTCAGTCGACTACCAACACCAGTTATACCTTCTCCAATATTCCCGGGGGGCTTTACAACATTGTGGTCGAGGATGCGCAGAATACGATCCAGCGGGCGTCGGTCATCCTTGGCGGTATTGCGGGACCGTCGGTGACGGCGACTCCGCAGGCTGCTTCCTGCGCGGGTAATGACGGCACGGTGACGGTCTCGGCTACGGGCGGCCTGCCGCCTTTGACCTATAAGATCGATGCCGGTGCATATGGGTCTTCGCCTGACTTTAGCGGGGTCACTTCGGGTGCACATACGGTATATGTGGAGGATGGGAATAGCTGTGTTTCGACGGCTGTGGTGACGGTGCCGCTGACCAATTCGCTTGTTCTGACGGCGGGTGGCGATGCGACTATTTGTGAATCGAAGAGTGCCCGGCTGAAGGCGGGCACGAACGAAAGCAATGTTTCTTATTCCTGGAGCCCTGCGGCGAGTCTTAGCAATGCTTCGAGCGCTTCGCCCGTGGCCAGCCCGGATGTGACGACCACGTATACGGTGACGGCGACGTGGGAGGCGTGTGTGCAGACCGCTGCCGTAACGGTGACTGTGAACCCGGCGCCTGTTGCCAGTGCGGCGACGACGGCCGACACGACTTGTTATGGTAAATCAGTAGTGCTTCAGGGTACTGGGGCGGCGGCTGGTGGTGCGGGTGGCGGTACGTTTACGTATAGCTGGAAGCCGTTCACGTTTTTGAATGACGCTAAATTAGCGAACCCCACCGTGGTGCAGCCAACCGCCACGACGACCTATTCTCTCCAGGTAAAAGATGTGAATGGCTGTGTGTCGCTGAACAATGCCGCGGTGACGGTGAACGTGTTGCCGCCGGCGCAGCTGTTGGCGGGTGATGATACGAATGTGGTGGCCGGGCAACCCGTTCCGCTACATGCGATCGATGTGAGCAACAGCGGGTTTGTCGCGTATCAGTGGACGCCACCGGATGGGCTTAGCGATCCTTATTCAGCCAACCCGGTGGTGCTGGAAGCGTTGCTGCCGACGGAGTATGTGGTGACGGGGACGACGGCCGATGGGTGTATGGGGGTGGATACGGTGGTGGTGAAGGTGTATTCGGTGGGGGATATCTTTGTTCCTAATGCGTTTACACCGAACCATGACGGCCATAATGATGTGTTGCGGGTGACGGCGCCGGGGATGAGGGTGGTGTCTTTTGGCGTTTGGGATAGGTGGGGGACGGCGGTGTTTGTGAGTACGAATACGGGAGTGGGCTGGGATGGGACGAGGAATGGGAAGGAGCTGCCGCCGGGTACGTATGTGTGGTTGGCGGTGGGGGTGGATATCAAGGGGAGGACGGTGGAGAGGCGGGGGACGGTGCTGTTGGTGAGATAGGGGGCGCTGCCGCGGGGAGCGGGCGCCTGGGTATTATTGAGAATAAAGATCTGCTCAACCGGATAACGGCGTTGTATACAAAGGATTTTCCCTGGATCATCTCGTTGAATGATAATGCTACTTCGTTGTTAATGAATTCGTTAATCCCTTATTTGGCGGCTCACCTGCAATTGGATGCCCATGATAATATGAAAGTCACCAATTTCGAAGAGGTGCTGAAGCAGTCGCAGATGCGGATATTGCTCAACGAGCTTAACCTGTGGCAGAATAATGCCGCGGCATATGAGCGGGGGATCGAGGATTGTGAGAAGATTATTGAGGAGATTGGGAAGGAGGTGAAGTAGATGTTTGCGGCGACTGGAGGGTGGAGGGGATTGCGTTAGGGATAGGAGGGGAAAGCCCGGAACTCTTGCGTTAGCGGGGGTGAGGACTTGGACCGGATAGCCCGACCCGGCGCCCCGGCTGTTGGCCGGACTTTATGATCGGGGCGCCGGGGAAAGCCCGAGTGAGATTAGGAGAAGTGGTGGTTTTGAACCGGGTGCTGGCATATCTTTGTAAGATGTTAGGTAAGTTAACTGGCTGGGATGATACGATCGTTGCCCTTGCGACCCCACCGGGAATCGGCGCAATCGGGCTGATACGGGTAAGTGGGCCGAAGACTTTTGGGATCGTTGGCGGGCTGTTTCCGGCGAAAGACCTGCGCGAACAGCCTTCGCATACGCTGCACGTGGGACTGCTGAAAGAAGGGGAGGAGACGCTGGATGAGGTGGTGGTGTCACTCTTTCGCGGGCCGCGAAGCTACACTGGTGAAGACGTGATCGAGATCTCCTGTCATGGGAGTCCCTATATCCTGGAACGTGTGATGCAGGCCCTGTTGCACGCCGGCGCCCGCCTGGCTCGCGCAGGAGAATTTACACAACGAGCTTTTCTGAACGGCCGCCTCGATCTGACCCAGGCAGAGGCGGTGGCGGATGTGATCGCTGCGAATACGGCTGCGAGCGCACGTACCGCGTTACATACGATGCGGGGTGGATTTTCGCGAGAGCTTCGGGACCTGCGCGAACGACTGATCAGCTTCTCCGCGCTGATAGAGCTGGAGCTCGATTTTTCCCAGGAAGATGTGGAATTTGCCGATCGGAAACAGTTGTACCACCTGATAAGTGAGGCGGAACAGATGACTTCGGCCCTGTTGGCGTCTTTTCGATTGGGGAATGTTATTAGGAATGGGGTGTCTGTGGCCATCGTAGGAAAGCCCAATGCGGGGAAGTCGACGCTGCTCAATACGCTGCTGAATGAGAATAGGGCTATCGTTTCGGAGATTGCCGGAACGACACGGGATACGATAGAAGAAGTGCTGAATATCGATGGGGTGCTGTTTCGACTTATCGATACGGCGGGGATAAGACATCATACTTCCGATGTGATAGAGCAGATTGGGGTGGGGCGGAGCCTGGAGAAGATGGATCAGGCCGATATTGTTGTTTATCTTTTTGATGTTGCTGATCCTATCGCGGGTGTTGCGGCGGTGAGAGAAGAATTGGTGGCGAAGGGGAAGCCTTTCCTGTTGGTGGGGAACAAGGTCGACACTGCGGAAGGCGCGGCGGCCCGGGGCCGGTTTCCGGGGGAACTGCTGATCTCGGCACGGGATGGACATTCCATCGATGTGTTGAAACAGCGATTGGTGGACCAGGTACTGCAAGGGGCCGGGGCGGGCGATGGGACGATCGTGACGAATGCACGGCATTATCATGCACTGCAGCTGATCCAGCTATCGCTTTCGGCGATTCGTAAGGGGCTGGATGAGTTGCTGCCGGGGGATCTGCTGGCGCTGGATATCCGGCATTGCTTGCATTATCTCGGGGAGATTACGGGGGAGATTACGACGGAGGATAGGCTTGATTATATTTTTTCGAAGTTTTGTATTGGGAAGTGACCGCATTGCGCGGGGTGCGCGATTGATGCGGGTTATATTTCGTTGCCCCTGATTATCAGGGGTTTTCTTTTGCTTTTTGCAGCAGGGATAGTGCCTTGTCAAAGACCATATCTGCCGTATACCTACTGAGGCAATGCGTGTCTCCGTACTTGCACTCTTCCAGCATACAGTTTCCGCATGGCAAGTCGGAAGAGTTCAACAGCAGGGCATGAGGTCCCAGCGGTCTCGCACGGTCACGGGTAGAGCCGAAGATGGCGAGGGTCGGAATGCCGGATACCCAGGACATATGCATGAGCCCTGAATCTTCCGATAAGACCAGGCTTGTTTGTTGGAGGACAGTAAATGCTTGTGCGGGGGTGGTCTTTCCTGTCAGGTTGATAAGATGACCGCCCAGGGCATTTTTCAGGAAGGTTGACTTGGCTGCGATAAATGAAGTGCCCAGGAGGAGGAATTGGGAAGCGGGCCGCCGTTGCAACCACAACCGGGCGAATTCCACATATTTGTCCATTGCCCAATTCCGGGTAGGGAAAGCTCCTGCGGGGTTAAGAACGATGAGCTCCTTATTGCCATCCCATCCATGCGCTATTAAGAGATCCCGTCCTGCATCCTTGTGCCTGATTTTAAACCGGGACGAAATATCACATTTTCCCAATCCAACCGCCTCAATAGTGAGACGGGTACTTTCCCCTGCCGGAACAGGAGAGAATCTGTCGAATTCGGACCAGGCCCGGGGCAGCAGGCTGTTACGGACCAGCCGGCTGATGATATTATTCTGGAGATCGATGACTATCCCGTATCTCCTGGCCCATAGCTCAGGTAACAGCAAAGCGGTATAAATCAATTGTTTCTTGGTATTCCGACCGCCTCTGATTGTGTATACTTTGTCAAAAAGCTCTATTTCCTTGGGAATGGCATTGACTTCTTCCCTTGTCAACAGGTCCAGGCGTGTTCCGGCAGGCAGGCTATTTCTCAGATGCTGCAAGTAGGGGAGGGTTATCACAAGGTCCCCCATGGCCTGGAGGCGTATCGCCAGGATACGCCGGGGGAGGACATCCTTATTCCATTTCCGGGCTGGAATATTCATAGAAGGTAGAACGCAGGTCCGGGAGAATCCGTTGCTTGGAGTTGGGCATCCTCTAGCGGAAAAACTGCGTTCTATAGGAGATGAGCTTCCTTTCCGCCTTTTAATATCTAGTGTCCCGCCCCGACTGAAGGCTCCGAATTGAATAAACATATACTGTCCAGCGGTTTTCAATTCCCTCAAAAGCTGGAAAATTAGATCAATCCTCACTGGTAAAATTTCGACCTGAAGAAGAACCCCCTTACACCTTGGCTTTATCCAGATATGGTCCAAAGATCCGGGATTTCGAAACGGAGCTCAACGGCTATTATCCGACTATATCGGATACCCGGTTGAGCAGGTTCAAACGAAAGATGATCCGCATCATGGCCGGGCTACACTGCTCTGGAAGTACAAGCAGCCTGAAATTCAGGGCTTCTAAAAATCAAAACATGACTTGGCCCGATTCATCCATATTAACCAATCTCCAGGTGCGGGGCTATCCTACCGCGGGTGATATCTTATTCGAAGAGAAATACATTTTCATCCGAAGCCTGGAGAACAGAATTTATACGGACGAAGAACTGATCCGGTTGCCCGATATCAGTCCGGAACACTGCCATTATAAAGAATGGCAGATCCGCAAATGCTCCGCCCGCAGGCTTATCCAATACCTGACCTCTAAACAGAGACACCTGGAAATCCTGGAAATAGGTTGTGGTAACGGATGGCTATCCCATCAACTGGCAGGTATACCTGATACAAAAGTCACGGGGCTCGATATCAATTTTACCGAATTGCATCAGGCCGCCAGGGTGTTTAATGGCGATCCCAATCTACGGTTCGTTCAGGGAGACATCCGGTCAGGGATACTGCAGGACCAGCTTTTTGATTGCATTCTGTTTGCCGCTTCCATTCAATACTTCCCTTCCCTGAAAAAGATCGTCTATTTCTGCCTCTCCCAGTTGAAACCGGACGGAGAGATACATATTATGGATACCTTTTTCTACCGACGGAGAGAAATCGAAGGCGCCAAAAGAAGAACCGCGGCTTACTATTCTTCCCTCGGCGATCTTGAAATGGCAGATTTTTATTTTCATCATTGCATTGATGACTGGCTGTCCTTCCACTACCGGATTTTGTTCAGACCGTATACATTAATGAACAGGATCCGGGGTGGGAAAGACCCATTTCCCTGGATAATGATTAAAAAATGAACGAACGCGGACAAATCCATCAGGAGAATCCAGGCGAGGATATATTGGTGATACTGACTCCCGGTTTTCCCGCCGACGAGGCCGACAGCACCTGCCTGACCTCGCAGCAGTTATTGGTGCTGGCCCTCAACAGGAATTATCCGGATACACGGATCGTCATTCTCACGATGGAATATCCTTATCGTCGCGCCCCATATACCTGGAATGGCAACCGGGTGATCCCTTTTGATACATACAACAAGGGCAAGCTATATAAACTGCAGGCCTGGAGAAAAGTATGGAGAACCCTCCGCCATCTGCAAAAGCTCCATCATCTAACAGGTATTTTCAGTTTCTGGTGTACCGAATGCGCCCTCATCGGTAAGTGCTATGGCAAGCGCTACGGCATTGCCCATTATATATGGATACTGGGGCAGGATGCACGAAAAGACAACCGCTTCATCAAATTCATCCGTCCGAAGCCCGGCGAGCTGGTAGCGCTGTCCGATTTCCTGGTGAAGGAGTTTGAACGGAATCATGGAGTCCGTCCGGATCATATCATACGCAATGCGATAGATTCTTCTTTGTTTGACACTTCGCCTATAGCGCGGGACATCGATGTGCTGGGAGTAGGTTCGCTTATACCGCTGAAGCAGTATGATGTTTTTATTTCGGTCATCGCTTCGCTGGTCCCCCATGTACCCGGTATTAAAGCAGTCGTATGCGGGAAAGGCCCCGAGATGGATCGTTTAAAGGAGCGGATCGATAAACTCGGGCTGGCCGGCCATATATCATTAACAGGGGAGAAGCCTCATGTGGAAGTTTTGCAGTTGATGCGTCGCTCCAGGATCCTGCTTCATCCTTCTTCTTATGAGGGATATTGTACGGCTTGCCTTGAGGCCCTCTATGCGGGCGCCCACGTCTGCAGCTTTTGTAACCCGGGATCAGGCTTGATCAGGCAATGGCATATTGCCGATAGCCAGAAGGAAATGACTGAACAAGTGCTCTCGATCCTGCAGGA
The DNA here is from genome assembly GCF_014642875.1 of Puia dinghuensis. GTDB lineage: Bacteria > Bacteroidota > Bacteroidia > Chitinophagales > Chitinophagaceae > Puia > Puia dinghuensis. The sequence goes on along the minus strand of NZ_BMJC01000005.1, from coordinate 701,203 downwards.
CCCTGGCAGGGAACATGATCAGATACTTCTGAATTCGATGGATGATTGCGCAAAAGCGGTCATGTCGCTTTTCCGGAAAAATTCTTCCCGGGAATCCAACATCCGTTTTTACGATGCCATCGCTGCTGAATATGATGCGATACTGGATAAGGAGGAATCCAACCGTGGCATCAGGCAGGCTGTTGCAACCAGGTTCATGAAAACTGTGCCTGCCGGATGTGTGCTCGATTTCGGAGGAGGCACAGGGCTCGATCTGAAATGGCTGACTAAGAACAGGTATAACGTCATTTTCTGCGAACCTTCGAGGGGGATGCGTGATCAGGCCATCATGCGCAACATGGACCTGCTTGGCAGCAAGCAGGTGATATTCCTGGAAGATGTAAGGACGGATTTCAGCACCTGGGGAAAGATGATGCCATTCGAACAAAAGGTAGATGCTATCTTGTCCAATTTTGCGGTCATCAATTCCATTCAGGATATAGGCCTGCTGTTCAGGAACCTTGCCCTTGTCGTCAAGCCTTATGGTCATTTTTTTGCGCTTGTATTGAATGAACGGCCCCACCTGTTCTCCTCCGGGCTGACAGGCGCCGTAAAGTCCCTGATCGGGGGAAGGCTGCCTGAAATGAAGGTCAACTACCGACAATGCGAGCAATCGGTGTACCTGCATCCGAAGAAAAGTATAAGAAAAGTATCCCGCCCCTGGTTTGAGCTGTATACTTGTGAGCCTTTTGGAGGGATGGGTTTTTCGCTTATACATCTGATCCGGAAGACTGATGAAGCACATGAGTTCGCGGCGAATAGTGACTTTACCCATTAATTATTCTTTTGATTGGGTTGAAAATGTTCCATTTTAAGTCAGGTTAAGGGAAAGGCTTTAATTATCTCTGTAAATAGTCAGGAATTCCCTGCTCAACCAGCCCACAATCAGATGTTCTCAAGTTTGGATCGGAAGGTACTTCAGTCTTCTAATTGTGAAAGTTTGGCTCAATCGGCACCCTACAATGTCGCAAAGCCGGCTTCTCCGGAAACATAGCACCTCGTAAATTTGGACCGATTAACTGGAATGTTATGAGCACATTACAAAAGAAATTCACAGCGGTCCTTCAGAAGAGCCCTGCGAAAGGCGGCTGGACTTACGTCGTATGGCCGGAGTCTGTTAGTTTTTTCAAAACGAAGGGATTAGTAAAGGTTCGCGGCACCGTAGACGGGCAGCCTTTTCAAGGCTCTTTTATGGCATTAGGTGATGGAAAGCAAAAATTGTCCTTTAACAAGGAAATAAGGAATTTGATCGCTAAAGAGGCGGGCGATGCCGTGACTGTGTGCTTAACTGAACGTATCGATAAGTTTGAATAAAGCAAGGTCCCAGCCCTGGGATTGCTATTGCTGATTGCCTCCTATATGAGACTTACCGACACTTTCGTCAAAGGCGGATGTCGCACCGGTAAAATCGGAACCTGGCATACTGGATTCGACTCCACCAGCGTTCTTCGCCAAATAAACTAACTTTGAACAAAACGGCCAATGACCAGCAGCGAAGTAAAAGTTCAGCTCACGGCGATACGCGAAAACCTCCCGCTGCAATATTCGCAGAGTGGCGCCCGCAAAATGATGTCGTCATACGAGAACTATAAACACATCCTGCAGGTGCTGGGTCAAAGCTATTCCAGCATAAGCTCCCCGGTCCGGTCCGCGCTACCTGAGATCGAAACAGCCATCAGACAAGCCATTAGAGGCGCACAAAAAAAAGAAGCAGAGGAATGCTTTAGCCAGGCCAGACGGCAGATGATAGAGGGCATCAATAGTATTCTTTTGGCTGACGCAAGGAAGCTGCAGTAGGGCAATTGCTCCAAACCTGATCTGCCTTTCTCATTTTGGCTACAAGATCCCCCGGTTAAGCTACAAGCCCCCAACGGCGCATCCCGGGGTTTTGGACGGATCTGGGCCGAAACCGCACTCAAACGTGGTGATAAAGTGGGATTTGGATAAAATATTTCCTGCGTTCGATCGTCTACCCTCTATATGGCGAAAAGACTCCCTCTGATCCTCCTGCTGTGGCTGGGTACGGACCTCTACTTTTATCAGGCTGTAAGACCCTTTGTCAATTCCAGCGCCTGGTTATGGGCATATTGGCTCATCGACCTGTTGTTGATGAGCGGCATAGTTGCTGTAATTTTTGTGCGGCGAGGCTCACGCACGCAGCAAACGCTGATCGCCTGGCTGATGGGACTGATGCTACTGGCGTGGGTTCCCCGGTTATTTTCCTTCCCCTTTTTGTTAGTCGAAGACATTACCCGGCTGTTTCGCGGGTTTCCGCCGAGGGTGCTCTGGGTAAGCGAGCTGACCCTGGGCACGGCGGCGGTGCTGTTCCTCCTTGTGTTGTTCGGTATTACCCGCGGGCGGCATTTTTATCGGGTAAGACGTGAAACGATCTATTTCCCGGACCTGCCCGAGGCGTTTGACGGTTTTTCCATCACACAGATCACAGACGTCCACTCCGGCAGCTTTACTAACGGCGCCGGAGTGCAAAAGGGGCTGGACCTTGTCAACGCCCAGCAAAGCGAGGTCATTCTGTTCACCGGCGATCTGGTCAATAACCATGCGTCTGAAATGGACAGATGGATCCCTGCTTTTGCAGGGTTGACAGCGCCGATGGGAAAATTTTCGGTGCTGGGGAATCATGATTACGGTGACTATATTCAATGGGCATCGCACGACGCCAAAGATGCAAACCTGACCCGGTTGAAACAGGTACACGCCGAGATCGGCTTTCGCCTCCTGCTGGATGAGGCGATCACCCTTCAAAAGGATGGCCAGTCCATTACGCTGTTAGGCGTGGAGAACTGGGGTAAGGGCGGTTTCCATAAATATGGCGACTTAAAGAGGGCCACCGCGACTGTGCCAGATGATGCCTTTAAGATCCTGATGTCACATGATCCCTCACACTGGGAGGCCGTAACGCTCGATCATCACCAGCACATCCACCTTACCCTGTCGGGGCATACGCATGGCATGCAATTTGGCATCGAGCTTTTCGGCTTCAAGTGGAGCCCCATAAAATATGTGTACAAGCAATGGGCCGGCCTTTACCGGAATAATGGGCGTTTTCTCTATGTCAACCGGGGTTTTGGCTTCCTGGGATTAAAGGGGCGGATCGGTATGTGGCCGGAAGTGGCGGTGATCACCTTGAAACGTAAATAAAGGAGCCATCCGTTCGGCTGTTACCATTTGCAACTGTTAGCTCGTGTTCCAACTGCTGTACGTCGGGCCGAAGGTTAGTGGCCAAAGGAGCTCTTAATAATGCCTTCACTAATTCTTTTCAAACGCCCTCGAACCGGGCGTTTTCACTTTCTGTATTGGTAAATAAAAAATTAGGATACAGTTTTCTGCTATTTTCAGTTCTTTGGCTTTTGGCTTTAAGTTGTTACTTTCGTCATCAGTAATCGTTTTCGGCTTCAGTTCCAGGCTGGTCAGTAAAATATCAGCACGGTAGCAAGCCATCCAACGTTGTATACAATAAGTAAGACTGGCTATGAGAATTTTACTTTCCATTTTAATACTTGTTTTATTGACCGCCTGCTCTGCTGAAAAATCAAATGAGATAAGAAGCGACATTTTTATTTCTTCTTTTGATACAGGTTTTGATGTGCATGGAAAGTCAATTCTAAAAGACGGTTCGCAATCCATTCATTTCAGTAAAGATTTCTGGGATTACTTTATCCGTACACACCCTAAGTCAAGTGGGATGATTTTCATTATGCCACTATACAACACAAGCAACAACTATGTTTCTTTATCTGACACTTCTTATACTTTTTACAATGTAACTCACTCGGGTTCATTTTTATTCAAAAAGCTATTGGCTGACAGTGTAACCGGGCGCGAAAAGGAAAATCAGTCTTTGGGTTCTTTCTTTGTAATGCCAAACGACACAACCGGGACTACAGCAAAAGGCAAAAGAATAGAACAAAGGTTGAAAGACTATAAAATCACTCCGACTGTGAAAAAAGAATTTGACCGTCTAAAAAGCATTTTAACCTTGCAAGATACATCAGAACATTATGTGATAGTTTTCAGGAAAAGCTTTGCTGATAAAATCTATATGCTTTACGAATAAATCTTGCATCTGAGATATCCCAGGTTGGCTAAGTTCAAAATAGACATCAAGCAGGCAGTTAAATTCGTTATGACTGTAGGCAATATCCATTCATCGAAATGTCCTATAAAGCAGTACATTCCACAGGACGAAAACGATGATTATCTAATCGCCCTGGCATTACAGACATCTTCGGGGTATATCACTTCGGGCGATGACGATATTCTGTCAGAGAAGAAAAACCTGGGAAGGCGACATAAGAAACTTACCATCCTGACAAAAGCGGAATTTGAGCGCATGTTCGCATAAAAAAATACTTTCCATGAAAATGGGAACTTGAATATCTTGTTACTAATCTGTTACTAAAATCGTTGAAATGCCCTATTGACGGTCGTTTTCATTTTCTGTATTGGTAAATAATAAAATTTACCTATTCTTTCCATCAATTGTTAGAATAAAGCACTATAACCTCTTGTTCCCCGCAACAATGATGCTAAGCGCCATATTGTTGACTGCCTACCGTAATGCGAGTAACCATCAATGGGGTTGAAATAGTACTCACAGCAAATATTGTATTTTTTTTAACCTATATGCACAATCGGTGGAGACCTCGGCTCAGCCTTCCATGTCAGGGAAAGTATTTGTTGCAGACCGACACGTGGAAATGCAACATTACCGGCTTTTTTTCAGTCGGATTAAACCTAAGTATCTCAATCACATCTTAAAGGCAAACACTTTAACATGAAAATCACCAGGATCCTTAATGCCCTTTTGACGCTATTCACTGTTCTTTCTTTCAGTGCTTGCACCAAGACGGTTACGCAGGCTGTCAATCAGGTATATTCAGCTACTTACACGATCAAACCGACGGATTGGGCGCTGGACAATTCAGGACTGTTCTACTACAAGGTAGACCTTAGCGTTCCGGAAATAGACAATTTGGTGGTTCAGGATGGGGGCGTAGAGGTTTACCTTTCATTCGATGGCGGAACTACATTTGATGCAATACCCGAAACGATATCCGGCATTACATACAATGCATTACACCAGGCCGGTACGTTGACGATCGGTTACTACACTGAATCGAATATAGCGACTCCACCGCCGCTTCCCAATGGCTCCGTGTTGGCAAAAGTCATCATATTGGATGGAAAGCCTTTATAGGGAGCAGGGGCGAGTCAATATTATCAAATTTATTTATTCAAAAGGGTAAGCCTCACCAGAGTGGCTACATCGAACGATTCAATCGAACCTACCGGGAAGAGATCCTGGATAACTATGCCTTTGACAGCCTAAGTCAGGCCAGAAAGATGACGCAGGCTTTGAGGATGAATGGAACATAGCAAACCTGTTGAGTATAACGGTGTTGAATGGTTATTTTGGCAATTTGTAGTTGATACTCAGAGACCATTGGTCCAGCCTGGAAAAGATGAAAGCACTATCGTAACTCCAGCCACCTAGCCAGGGAAAGCTAATAGAATTAACGACTACAATGGTATCGGGATTAGTAGTGTTATGCCAGGCATAATAATCACTATGGCTGGATGTAGCCCCGGAAAAGGATTCGGGAATAACTAATTGATTCGTATCTTCAAAAATGACCACCCTATTATGAATGCTCGTGTCGACTTGCTTTAAGGTTACAATACTGTTGATGAGGGGCGGTTCAGAAAGGCACAGAACATCAACTTCTGTGATTAGGTTCATCCGCGATAGGTGAGAACCATTTATGTTTTCCTTATAGTTAACATGGTAAATGACATCTCCTACGGTTATAGGAGTCTTAAATTTTTTCCAGTCGGAATAAGTTGCAACGGTAATGGCGGTGGCCTGTGCGTCCCCGCATTTGTTTGTTTGACTAGCGGTTTTATTAGCAGTTTTGATGCAGGAAGCCAGGCAAGGTAGTAAAACCATGCCCACGCAAAAGAAAGAGAGTTTCATGGTTTTTTTTATAAAGTTAGCCTCTTTCAAATGGGATAAAAAACTTTTGTATATTCAGTTGAAATATAGCAAGTAAGAACTATCCGTCGGGCAAATGGTCCTATTCAACTTTTGTTGGCGGGAGTATCCCGTTCGCCATCGTCTTCAAATAGCGGATTACTTGTCGAGGATTTGTTGTCAAAGGTGTCTGAATCGAACTAATTTCTTGTTACTAATCTGTCACTAATTCCTGCCAAACCCGCGTCCCATGCGAAAAAGTATATTCTGTATTGGTAAATAATAAAATTTACCTATTCTTTCCATCAAAAGCTCCCCAATTGATAAGCCTATGGATTTATCTTCCTTTTTCATACTTACATACGAAGGCGAATCTGTCTTGCCAAATTCAGTTGACTTGAGCAAGCATGAAATTGTTTTTTACCTTGACGCGAATCTATGTTTAGATATTGTAAGTTATTTTGATAATAAAGGACTATTAGACAAAGCCCTTATTAATGTGCAAACTCTTATTGTGTTTTGCCAACAAAATAAAATTGAAGTTGTACCTAAATTTGGAGCCCTTGAACTATGTCATAATAAGGTTTCTAGGAATCTTGATATCTTAAAATGTAAGGAATTTGTTAATAAAATTACTTATGCTTTTGATAAGCAATTTGATAACTCAGTAAAACTAAATCAGATTGACTTTAAATATGAAATAGAAGTAGGAGAAATGGATCGTAAAATTTTTGAGACATTTTTTCCTTTGATTCTTACCAGCTATGTAACACTTTTGAAAATTTACGTGCTGTGTAAAAAGAATAACCCTCAAAAGGGAAATGTACTCAAGAATCTAAAGCTCTTGCTTCATTGGTGTGACAAACATTTAAATGCGTCAATGGCATCGGAAATTCAGCTTGCCATTAAAATTTTTGGAGGAAATTCTGAGTATAAAAAATGATTGCCCTTGACAAAGTCGGAGATAATGTAAATGACATTTTACAGTCAATTTGGGGAACGGCTTGGGATTTTTTTCATATTCGCATGATCCATTACGTATCTATAAATGTAGAAGCAAATAATAAGCAGTATTTTGTTACACAAGATAGGAACATTTATACGTTACTTAAGTCTAATAGGGGCCAGGGCGCAATAACTATCTTACGTCAACCATTTATGTCTTTCTTGAGCTATGATTTAGAAATTCAATACAAAGAGCAACATATTTTGGATGAAGTTTATAATATTCTGAAAGAATTTACTTTCAAAAGAAGTGTAAACAGTAGGATGGATGAACATTTAGATTTAAATCTAATCGCTAGTCTCAAAATTGATTTAGAAAGTGATATTAGTCGACTTTATGGAAAGCAATCAACGGATCAAAATAAAGGAGTCTGAGTTTGAGAACAAGCATTTTATGAATTACAAAGTGTCAAGGTGTTATTGCTGAATCAAGTTTGCTTATAATTTAAGGATATTCAAGTATTTATATTCTAAAATATTGTAATTAGAAACTCAAAGAAGAGTAACGATCTTTGAAATACAATATTAGGTTATGCTATACACTGATTATATCGAATCCAATGCAGGGGTCATGCTGGGAAAGCCTGTTATTAAAGGAACCAGGATTACGGTAGCTTTGATCTTGAAGAAATTATCGGAAGGAGCTACTCAACACCAGCTTTTAGCATCATATCCTGGTCTTTCCGAAGCTGCTATTAACGCCGCTCTTGCTTATGCCTCGGATGTCATTTCTAACGAAACGGTAATTGCTGTTGCATGATCCTTGCTGACGAAAACATCCCTTTTGAGATTACAAAATCTCTTCGGGGTGAAGGTTTCGAGGTCACTTCGATTTATGAAGCCGCGCGAGGAATAAGTGATGAACAAGTAATTGAAATGGCGGTGAAGTATGATTTCATCCTGCTCACAGAAGATAAAGATTTTGGTGAATGGGTATTTGCCCATCATGCAAAAGGGTTAAGCGTCCATTTTTTGCGACTATCACGACCAAGAAAATAAGGGTTCGGCAGTTGTAGATTTCCGAGGAAAAATAAGTTACTAATTTGGGACTAAATTCGCTGAAACGCCTTGGAATCGGGCGTTTTCATTTTCTGTATTGGGAAGGAGGCGGGGTGCGAGGGGCACGGGTTTTGGACTGAGAATCAGGTGATTTCACTCTTGGGAAGGCTATCGCAGCGGTCACATGCTCTACCCGCGAAAACCCGCATTCGGTTAGGCCAGGAATGAACAACGGCTGTTCGAAAGCGGACACCAGGAGAGGGTTTCCATGATGGCAATATTTTGATTTTAAATTTGTTATGGTTTTGGCCGAGCTTTTGGACGATTTTGGGCATAACTGGTAAACCTATGTTCAGAGTCAATTTTCGCCTTTCGCTGCGCAGTCTGCTAAAGAACAAACTTTATTCTTTTATTAATATTTCGGGATTAGCTGTCGGTCTGGCCAGTGCCATCCTTATTTGTCTGTGGATACAGAGTGAGGTGAGTCACGACCGATTCCATCCGAATATAGACCGGCTATACTTGCTGAATAACCGCGATCAGAACAATGGCGGCGTCTATGTCTGGAATTACACCTGCGTTCCATTGGGACCCGCGATCCAAAAAGATTATCCCGAGGTGGAGCGGGCGGTGAGGGTTAACAATTCCGGCGCTAATTTTCTGATCTCCGCAGGAGACAAGCATTTCAGCATCCATGGGAATTTTGTGGATACGGGATTTTTCAGCCTATTCAATTTTCCGCTATTGGAAGGGAACCCGTCTACGGCTTTAAACAGTGTGAAGAATATCGTATTGACGCAGCAATTGGCCAGGAAGCTGTTTGGCAACGAGGACCCCATGGGAAGGACGGTACGGGTGGATAGCGTAGATTATCTGACGGTGACGGGAGTCCTGAAGGACCTGCCGGCCAATACGAGCTTTCAATTCGATTACCTGCTGCCCTTCTCCTATTTTCTCAAGATCTTTCCCAATGGCAACAACAATTGGGGGAATAGCAACCTGCTGACTTTTGTGACGCTGAAACCGGGGGTTCCCTTGGCGGAGTTTGACAAAAAGGTGGCAAATATTATTATTTCACACTTGAAGCCGGGGGAAGCGACGAATAAGGTTTTTGCGCAGCCTTATAAAGACGCATGGTTGTATTCGAAGGCAGAAAATGGTCAGTACGTGGGCGGGCGGATCGAGCTGGTAAGGATGTTCATCCTGATTGCCGTATTTATCCTGGTGATCGCCTGTATCAATTTCACGAATCTCAGCACGGCACGAAGCGAGAAGCGGGCGAGGGAAGTGGGCATCCGGAAGGTATCCGGGGCTTTGCGTTCTTCTCTAATAGTGCAGTTTATTGGCGAAAGCATCCTCCTGGCGCTGATAGCAGGGATATTATCGGTGGGTATCGTTCAACTATGCCTGCCGGGCTTTAACGAGGTGGTGGGTACGCGCCTATCCATCGATTATGGTAATCCGTGGTATTGGATGTGGACTTTGCTGTTTGTTGTCCTGACGGGGGTGTTGGCGGGTATCTATCCGGCCTTTTATCTTTCTTCTTTCCAGCCGGTGAAGGTATTGAAAGGCTCGTTCAAGCCGGTGAAAGCGCTGCTGACGCCTAGGAAAATACTGGTCGTTTTACAGTTTACGTTTGCGATCGCGCTGATCATCTGCACGATCATCGTGGAGGGGCAGATCAGGTTTGCGGAAAACAGGGACGCGGGTTACCGGAGAGATAATCTCGCCTTTTTGATCATGTTCGGAGACGCAAGAAAGAATTACGAGCTGATCAAAAAGGGTTTGCTTTCCAGCGGAGCGGCGACGGCTGTTGCACAAACCAGTGCACCGATGACGGAAAGCTGGGGAAACTCCAATGGGTTTATCTGGAAGGAAAGCAATACCGCGGACACGAAGTCGAATTTCAATCTCTTCAGCGCGGATGAAGATTTTTCTGCTACGATGAACCTGCAGGTTCTGCAGGGACGAAACATCGATTACGATCGCTATAAAACGGATTCGACGGCAGTCCTGCTGAACGAGACGGCTGTTAAAATGATGCGCCTGAAGCATCCAATAGGAGAAATCATCCGAAATATGTATGGCGGTCCGCAACTGCATGTGATCGGCGTGATCAAGGATTTCATCCTCGAGAATCCCTATGAGCCGGTAGCGCCGATGATCATCGCGGGACCTGTTATGGGCTATATGGTCGTCAATTTCAGGATAAACGAGCACCCGTCGTATGGGGAGAATCTGGCGAAAGCGGAAAGAGTATTTACGAAGTATAACCCGCAATATCCCTTCAACGTGCGGTTTTACGATAAGGAGTATGAGCTGAAGTTTGCAGATGAGCTGCGGGTGGGTACGCTGGTGGGTTTGTTTGCGTCGCTGACGATCTTTATTTCCTGCCTGGGGCTTTTTGGGCTGGTGGCGTATATGGCGGAAAGCCGGATAAAAGAGATTGGTATCCGAAAGGTGCTGGGGGCGAGTGTTACCAATATCGCGGGGTTATTGTCAAAAGAATTTCTACGACTGGTATGCATTTCGTTTGTCATTGCTTCGCCCATTGCATGGCTGGTGATGCACAAATGGCTGGCAAGCTATTCGTATAGGATCGCCATCGAGTGGTGGGTGTTTGTAGTTACAGGATTCGTTTCGTTAGTAATAGCGTTAGCCACGGTGAGTTTTCAGGCAGTGAGGGCGGCGCTGGCTAATCCGGTAAGGAATTTGAGGACAGAATGAGTGGGTGTACTTTCCTGTTGCTTATTGTATCCTCGCAGCAGTTATGTTGTAGCTGCAGGAGCAGGAATTAGCCTGGCTTCCATAGTTCGGCTTATACATACCGGAAATAGTTCCGGTTAAGGTTTTCCCATCTGCGCTTATCTGAAGGGTTCCGTTTACCGGACCGCTGCCATTATTACTATTTGGTCCGCCGGGGCCGTTATTTACGTGCAATCCTGCGGTATCATTATTATTAATGATCTGCGTTAACTGGTTGGGGTTCGAACTTAAAATTTGGGCATTCAGAAAACCGGCCCAGTGAGTCGAACTATCTATGTAAATGGCATTTGCTGCGGCATAGGAACTTCCTACGTATGCGGGATTGATTACAAAATTAATTGTTTTTGTATAGCAGGTACAGCCTCCCCCGGCCCCGCTGATACCACTGCCCGATGGTACTGCCTTGCCCAAATAAACAAGCAGGGGAGCATTGGAAACCGTCTCCTTTGCAATGAATGTTTTTACATATGGGTCATTGGGCACTGTCATCGTGGTTACCGTATTGCTCCCATCGGCGTCAACGGATACCAGGGTAACCATGATCCCGGACGCACCGGAAAATATCGCATTCGAGATAGCCTGCCCGGGCTGCCAGTTGTTTAAAGAATTAGTTATCAGGGAATCGCTGATGGTTTTCACCGGATTTTTGCTGCTGTCCACATAATTTACAAGGATATAGCTGGGATTTGTTCCGCCGAGGTTACTTCCCTGCAGATGAACATCCAAATAGCCTGTTGATCCAACTAAAGTGCCTTTGAAATGCAGAGCTGGAGTATTCTGCGATGAGGAGTTCGAACCTTTTGAGCAACTGAATATGAGTAGTACCAGGAGTAGGGTAATGATGAGGAGCGATTTCATTTGAGTTCGGGGTTTCATAAATAGACGATACGAAAATAAGCGGCTTAAACGTAACGGCACATACCAATAATCCGGTATTTTTTGAAGGACCTTTGCAAATAATTCCCCGCCGCCAGGGGACGACATTCGGGAGGTGATTAGAGTTGAATGAGGTTGAAGGATGCGGGAGGCCCTTTCGCCTGTTGCAATTTACCGCCCGTAGAGAGTGAACCCAGGTATACGGCGGCGAATTCGAAGGATTCGATCAGGGCAGCCACTACATTGGCAGCTTCCTGATCATTTCCAGAAAGGGAGAGCACTCGGCGTCCGCCCTTTTGTTGAGGCGCCTGTTCCAGCACTTTATAGAAACGCTGTAAAACCGGACGTTTTCATTTTCTGTATTGGTAAATGACGGCCTCCCGTTTCCAGGGGCTCTGGACAAATACTAATAAAAGGGTAATTCCGTTATTATTTTTGGAAAATTTAATATGAAAAACTACCACCTGCCTTGACTGTGAAAATCATCATCACTTTTTTAATCTTGCTACCGCAATTTATTATTGCCCAAAATATAACCACCGTGGCTGGAACCGGCGCCGGAGGGTATAATGGGGATGGTATTAGCGCTGTTTCCGCGCAATTGCAGGGTCCGCAAGGACTAGCGCTTGATGCATCAGGAAATTTATATATAGCCGATCTGGTAAATTCCCGTATTCGCAAGGTAGACATCGTGACAGGAACGATAAGCACTGTAGCGGGAACAGGTACGGCGGGTTATAATGGGGATGGGATTTCCGCTACCGCCGCTCAAATAGCGTCTCCCTCTGCGTTGGCTTTTGATGGGGCCGGAGATTTGTATTTCTCCGACCGGGCCAATAATCGCGTCCGAAAAATAACGATCAGTACAGGCATTATCAGCACCATCGCTGGAACAGGAACGGGAGGATACAATGGGGATGGGATCGCTGCCACTGCTGCACAATTGAACTGGCCCAATGAAGTGTCTTTTGATGCAGGCGGGAATTTGTATATCGCAGATTGGGTGAATCACCGTGTTCGGAAAGTAGATAAGCTCACAGGAATTATCAGCACCGTCGCGGGAACAGGAACAGGCGGTTATAATGGGGATGGAATTGCTGCTACCGCTGCGCAGATCAATGCCCCTTGCGGGATAGTTTTTGACAATACAGGGAATATATATATCGGGGAATATGGAGGTCAGCGCATCCGCAAAATAACCATCAGCACCGGCATTATCAGCACGATCGCAGGAACCGGGACAGCAGGCTATAATGGGGATGGCATCGCTGCTACCACTGCCCAATTGCATGGGATCGCCTATATAAAATTCGATGGCGCGGCAAATATGTATATCGGAGACGCCGCCAATCAACGGGTGCGTGAAATAAACGCCGGCACCGGGATCATCAGCACGATAGCAGGTACGGGAACGGCGGGCTATAATGGGGATGGCATCCCTGCTACCACTGCCCAATTGAATCTTCCTTTTTATATACTTTTTGACACGCCCAACTGTAATATGTATATCGGGGATTATGTTAATAATCGTGTTCGAAAAATTACGGGTGGGTTTACAGGGTGCACGCCCTTGCCGTTACAATGGCTATCTTTTACCGGGAAGAGCAAGGACAGTTATAACTTTCTCGAATGGCAAACCGTCGGCGGGACCAGCAAGGATCACGTTGAAATAGAAAGAAGCAAAGACTCCCGGAACTTTGAAGCGATCGGAGTTGTGAATGAAGCCGGTGATGCAGCGCAACCATATTCTTATTCTTTTGTCGATCGGTATCCGCTTAATGGAATAAACTACTACCGCCTCATCCAAACCGATAATGACGGTAAGCTAACTTACTCGCAAATCATCGCTGTAACAGGCCCTCAGTTGAGCAATTTGTCAATTAATATTTATCCCAATCCGGGCAATGGTCAAATCAGGCTTACAAGTTCCGACATCATTGAGGAAATGAAAATTTCAAATCTGGCTGGGCAAATTGTTTATCACAGGAGATCCAATGAAAAAAACCTTTCCCTGCAGCTTGATAAGACTGGAGTATATTTCATTCAAATTACCACTGCTAATCAGACCATCACCAAAAAAATTACCTTATTCAGGTAAAAAACAACAGCGCTCGCTCCTGTTTGGGAGGATGCTTTTTTCCAAACTCCACTTTTTTATTCATATTTTCGGGATTCCTCATAAACAGGTGCATTCCAACTGCAGACGCCTCCATGATGGGAGCAGGCGCCCCTACCTTTAGCAGTTGATGTAGTGCCATCACAACATTGAGTTGTATAATAAGCGATACGTTTTTGAATAGGGTTTATTTTGTCATGAAGGATTACAGCATCTTTATTACCCAATTGTATGGCTGATTTACAGTCGGTGACTGCCTCCTGTATTTTTCCTGTTTTGCTATAACAGATCGCTCTGTTGTAAAGAAGATTAGAGTTAGGCGAATTTTCTCCGATTAACCGGTTAAGCTTATCAAGCGCAGGTAGATACTTTCTGGATTTGACAAGGTCAATGGCTTCTGTTATAGCGATATCTAGGCTGTCTTTTGCTATGAGATCTTTCTCATCTTTTGATGATGCAAAACCTAAGGCACGATGTAATTCGTTGGATGCTTCATCTGTCTTGTGCTCTTTCTCAAGTTTGGTGCTTACCTGAATATAAAAGTTTAAACTGTCTTTTTTTTGTTGGTCATTCCTTGCAATCTCCGATTTGCCTTTTTCGTCCTGCTTGTCAATTTCGGCATAATGAAATGCTAAAGGAATAGCAGCCGCAAAGAGCGCCACTCCAATAAAAGACTTTACCTTTATTGTTAATCGAAATCTTAATGTTTTCTCAATCCAACGGTGTCCTGGTGGAAGGAGGATAAAACCCAAGAGACAATAGAGTAATGCAAGGAAAGGATGTTGTATTGATCCAAGTGCCCCTAAAAGAAAAAATATGCCGAAAAACCAACCTAAAAATGCCAGAAATCGATTATTTTTCATGGGAATGGGTTTAAGTTGTTTACAACGAATGAATGGGTAAATTATTTTTACGAGCTTTTAAAGGAACTGGATTTTTGTCACTAATCTGTTACTTATTTTTCTCAAATCCCCTAAAACCGGGTCTTTTCAATTTCTGTATTGGGAAGTAGACTCTCCGCCTACGGCGCTGGTTTGAACCTGAAAATCAGTACATCAATGTAGTGACTACAGGGAACGTGTAGGGCCCGTGAGGCACATTGGTTTTCAATTGTTGCCGGGTTTCCTCCAAATCCTACGTTTCCTACGAATCCGAGAGATTGCCCCTGATGGCTTACCGCCCAACAAAACCAAAGCACTTTTGATAAAATCGTCCCACGAGTGGCATGGGGGTCTCTTTGTCTTGCATAGCGGCCTTGAAACCCAGAAACCATAAGATCAGGAGAGGAATTAACACGCTCAAGGAAGAAAGGTCCGCGTAAAACAGGTCTGTACCCAGTGCCTTATAGAGAAGGATGAAAAAGAGTCCTGTAACATATAGACCAAAAGATTGCCGAAGATGGAGAAGGCCATTAGCCGCGCGAAGGTGGAGACGGAAGTTACGAGGAATGTATAATTAGGTGAGAAAAAGGATCATAGCTTGATGTTCTATTGCTGCTTTGGCATAAAAGTCTTTTAAAGCTTCAAAATTATCCGCCAAGTAGGTTGTCCAATCCGAACTGTCGTCCCACTGTTCCGGGTAAATATGATGCGCATTCAGCTTTTCCGCATCATACCGCTCCATAAGTGCAGTGGCAGAAAGGGAAGATATCGCCTGATGAACGGCCTGTACTTCTTCTGACGTCAAATACTTTGCTGGGCCGTAGCCTAACTCTTGCTCAGGATCCACTGTACCATTGCCAAAGATGGTCCAGGAAAGGGGAGGCGTGGCACTACTCACGTTTTCCAGTGTGTGACCTGTTAACAGAAAGGAAAGTGCATCCCACGACTTATCGATATCGAAGAATTCCTCCTCATCTCCTTCGACGCTGTCAAGTCGCTCTTCCAATAGGGCGCTATCCTTTAGATAGGTCTGAAGCTCGGCGGCTGGTATCCTGATAAATTGTCCGATCATGCTCATAGCGGCACATTTTTTTGTGCATCTAAAATAGTCAATTTTATGGGAAAAGGTAAGCGTATAAAACCAACGGAGGTTAAAAGAAAGCCGGATGGGTATATAACGGAGGATCAAGTTCGGGTGATTCAGGTGAAGGAATGGTTATCCCTGAAGGAGGTAGCTTTACTGTTGAATGTGTCGCCGCTGACGCTGAGAAGGTGGGTGCTGGCTGGAAAGATGAGATCGGAAAAGGTGGGTAAGAAGCATTTGTTTGAAAAAAGGTCTTTGAATAATTTGCTTATGTGAAATTCATGAGTAATTTAAAGATTCTGATTCAAAAAAATTATTTAATGAAACTTAAACTTCTAGTTGCGCTATTGCTAACAGAGCAAATTGTGATTGGACAAGGACTTGCTCAAAAAGCCGACACAAGTAATTACTATGATTATTTTTCTTCTTATCAAACAAATAAAAACATTCGGGGACGGAAACTGACAACGAACTGGCTGAGAAAAAATGAGGCAATACCTGTGATTATGGATGAACTCCAAAAAGGAGGATTTGACTGGCTTTATGATAACACGCTTTTCAAAGTAGATTCGGGACAGTATGTTGTTCTTGCCGCCTATAGTCGTAAGTCAAATTTTGGTTTTCTCTATATAGAAGGTCACGAAGTTCCACCTTCGAAAAGACACCGAAGGGAGTTGAGTCAACAAAGCGACAGAGGCGTTGACTATTTCTCCTGTGAAGAGACGCCAACAGGAGAACCTAATTTTGTAAAAATCAAAAAGCTCCCTAAAAATATTTTTATTCTTAATGAAAATTGTTATTGGTATCAATACACGGAAAATCCTGTCGATAATAATTTTCTGATAACTAAGGAAATAGCTTTAAACATTTTGCGGCAAGACATCAAAGCATATTTAATAAAGGCTCCTAAACCGAAACAATAAAGGGAATTCCCGCCGTCGCTTATATCGTTGTCAATAGTAATATTTGGGGCGCTGCAAAGGCGAGGTGTTTTCCAAAATACCCGATAAAACTGAACATTAAAGTGTGCGAAACCGAACAGGTAATAATCAACGGGAATTCTTAACTAATTGATTGATAAATCGTAAGCAATTGGGCATATTTTTGGCCGCAATCAGCGGTATTCATAAACAAAACGCATGTTCCAAAACTATTTAAGGATCGCATGGCGCCACCTCGGCAAGAACCGGGGCTACACCGCCATCAATATTGCCGGCCTCTCCATTGGCATGGGCATCGCCCTCGTCATCGGTCTCTGGATCACGGACGAAGCAACCTTCGATCACTATGCCCCCAACCACAGCCGCCTCGCCGCCGGCATGGTCAACATGCATCTGAATAATGCCGTCAAAAAGGGAGAATTCTTCACCGGCGGGATGATCATGATGCCCCTCGGGAAGACCCTCGGCACCGAGTACAAAGATCTCTTCACTCGCGTTGCCATGACGCACCCTAACGGCAGCCGCCTCTTCAACTACGGCGACAAGACCGTTAGCGGCAAGGCCCTGACGGCCCAGGCTGACCTTCCCGGGATGTTCGGCTACCGGATGCTTAATGGCAATGCCGACGCTACAAAAGACCCTTCCACCATTATCATCGCCCAGTCCCTGGCTACGGCCCTCTTCGGTAACGGCGACCCCCTGGGCAAAACCGTAAAAGTCGATAACACCCTGGAATACCGAATCGGCGGCACTTATGCCGATCTGCCAAAGAATACCACTTTCAATGGTCTTCAGGCCGTGTTCCCCTGGGGCAATGCCGAAAATAGCTACCATCGCGACAACAGCAGCTGGCAGGACCATTGCGGCGGCCTTTACGTGGAACTGGCCCCGGGCGTCACCGCCGAACAAGCGACCGCAAGGGTAAGAAACCTTATTACTCCCTACGAAAAAGACGTCCACGAAGAGGTCCTGATCTACCCGCTGGATAAAGCTTACCTATATAGCCAATTTGAATTTAATAAACCCGCCGGCGGCCGCATCACCATTGTTTGGCTCTTCGGCATCATTGGCGTTTTCGTGCTGCTGCTCGCCTGCATTAATTTTATGAATCTGAGCACGGCCCGCAGCGAAAAACGCGCAAAAGAGGTCGGCATAAGAAAAACCATCGGCTCGCTCCGCAGCCAGCTCATCGCCCAATTCCTCAGCGAATCCGTTTTGCTGGCCGTCATTGCCCTCTTCATCGCCCTGGTTCTTGCACAAGCCTCGCTGCCCTTCTTCAACAACCTCGCCGCCAAACAGATGTCCATCCCCTGGGACAACCCGTTGTTTATCATCGCGATGGTTGGCTTCACAGTCTTCACCGGCCTGCTCGCCGGCTCCTATCCTGCCTTCTATCTCTCGGCATTCCGTCCCGTCAAGGTCCTCAAGGGCAAACTCCAGGTAGGCAAATCGGCTTCCCTGCCTCGCCAGATCCTCGTCGTGCTGCAATTCGCGGTCTCGCTCATCCTCATCATCGGGACGGCCATCGTCTACCGCCAAATACTCTTCACAAAAGATCGACCCGTCGGCTACAACCGCGAAGGCCTCTTCACGGTAGACATGAACACCCCCGAAATCGGCAACCATTACGAGGCCCTTCGCGCCGAACTCATTCAGAAAGGTCTCGCCGCAAACGTTGCCGCCTCGGACATGAAACCCACCGACTTTGAGGATGGAAACGGTATCGACTGGGCCGGCAAACGCCCCGATCAGAATACCATTGGCTTCTACAACGTCAACATCACACCCGACTACGGCAAAACCATCGGCTGGACCATCACCCGCGGCCGCGATATGTCCCGCGATTTCCCTACGGACAGCAACGCCGCGATCCTCAATGAAAAAGCTGTCAGGTCCATCGGTTTCAAAGAACCCATTGGCCAGATCGTAAAGCTCTTCGGGAAACCCTATACTGTCGTAGGCGTTTGCGCTGACATGGTGACCAATGACCCCTACGATACCGCAGAAAACGCCATCTTCGTAGGAGGCCGGTACACCGGCGAGATGATCGTAAAGGTGAAACCCGGCAATGACCTGCACAAGACCCTCGCCGCCATGGGATCGGTCTTCAAAAAATATAATCCTTCGAGCCCCTTTATCTATAAATTTGTCGACAAGGCCTATGCCGCCAAATTCGAAGCCGAAGAGCATATAGGCAACCTCGCCGCGGTCTTCACAGGTCTTGCGATCTTTATCTCCTGTCTCGGGCTTTTCGGTCTCGCCGCCTTCGTAGCCGAACAGCGCACAAAAGAGATCGGCGTGCGCAAGGTTCTCGGCGCAAGCATGGTCAACCTCTGGGGCCTGCTCTCAAAAGAATTCCTGAAGCTCACCGGCATCGCGATCCTGATCGCCGTACCGTTTTCCTACTATTTCATGAGCAAATGGCTGGAGGGCTATCTCTATCACGCTCCGCTGTCTTCGTGGATCTTTGTGTCCGCCGGCGCAGGGATCATCGTCATTACCCTGCTCACGGTGAGCTACCAGTCGCTAAAGGCCGCACTGATGAACCCCGTAAAAAGTTTGCGATCGGAATGATGCTGACTTTAGGTTTGTAAGATTAATTGTTGACTAGTATTTTCCATATATTGGCTCAAGTTATGCCCAATACATTTTGTTACTAATCTGGGACTAAATTTGCTGAAACGCCCGGGAATCGGGTGTTTTCATTTTCTGTATTGGGGAGTGAACATGCTTCCAGGCATGTTGTGCCGGTGCATTATATTATGAGCCCCCTATTTTCAGGGGTTTTCTTTTGTCTCCTTGAATAACCCATATTTGACTGTGCTGGCTGTTTTAAGCCACTTCCGTAGGTTTGTTAATAAATTTTGCAGTATGAGAAGAGGATTTCAACGGATTTTAGTCTGTATCATATTCTTAGCCTCATTTCAATCTGTTTCCGCACAACCTAAAAACTCTTCTAACAGGCTGGAACAATCAATTTATTTTAGTGGGAACTCATTTGATAAGTTTTTTTTCCAAGATTATCCATCGAAGCGCGTGTTTACCTTCGAAAGTTGTCAATTTAAGGATATTGAAAGTGTTCTAAACCAATTTAGAAAGCTATCGTTTATCAAATGCAATCTGAATAACTATGCATCATTTTTTTCTTCAGAAATTGGTCGTCTTAATCTGTTTCATTGTTATTTGTACCATCCATATTTCACAGGATGCACAGTTGATACTTTAAACTTTATATCCACGACACTTAACTGCCCTAGTTTTTATTCTTGCTTTTTGAGAGGAATAGTTGATTTTGAGTATTGTAAGATTACGGATAGCGCAGATTTTTCAGATTTGAAATTAGATCCTTCTGTTAAATTCATATTCCAAGCGACAGAATTCCCACACTTTTTTGATCTTTCACAACTAGTAAATATCCCCACTGAGATTGATTTAACCGTTGCCAATTTTGCAGAGAATACACAAGATAACAGAATATTTATTTGCTTATATAACACTGATGTGTCTAAAATTAAAATGGATTATTCACATTTTACTTTATGGTTGCCCGATTCTATTCGATATAAAATGGGTAGGTCAGTTGAAAGATTCTCTAGTGAAGACAAAGTATCAATTTATGAATCGTTGCTGAATAACTTTAAAAGTAGAGGACAGTTGGAGAGTTATGAACGGCTGGATCATGAATACAGAGATTATAGGTCTAGGAGACATTGGTACTTAAGACTGCTGGCTTTAATAAATAGAATATGGTGGAATGACGGATATACAAAAGGATTGGTTTTCTTTTGGGCTGTAATATTCAATGTGATATTCACGACAATTAATTTTTTTATTTTGTCAAAATTAAACGAGCACGTATACGAGATGGAAAATTTGCCAAGTTTAACTGATATGAAGATCGCCACCAAATGGTGGTATAGCCTAATTTATACAGTAGGTATTTTTTTTTCGCCTTACGTTGAAAATGGAGAAATTGAAGTATAAAAATAAAGTATTAACCATTTATATTGTACTTATATATACGGTGGGTGTTATTTGTCTTGCCTATATGGCGAATTTCGTTTTGCAAAAATAGCGTTTGGTGAAAGTAGAAAGTACGAACCTAATTGGGTACCCTAACAGATAGGGGAAGAGAATATCTTAACTTAAGACAAAGCAATTGTGGATTGTCTACTGCGAAACACAAAGGATCCACGGGCATTCGACGGTTTAAATCGAAAATCATTATTCACAACAACCCTTCCAACTTCATCGACAAATACCCCTCCGCTGGAATAATCAGGTGATCGAGCAATTGCACGTCGTATCCCGGATGGCTGATTGTGGGCAAGGATTGTAAAAAACTGCCAAAAAATTCATAAATTTGATCAAATTATTAGCAAATGCTGCCAATTGTTCACCGGATCGCCAATGAGTACAAAGCTAATCTTCAACAACTTTATGGAGATAAGCTGGTGGAGGTGATTTTATTTGGGTCTTATGCCAGAGGCGATAACCGCGAAGAATCGGACCTGGATTTTGCAGTGGTATTGCGCGATCCGAACACTCGCACATCTGCGGAAATTGCTAAAACCTCCGCTATTGGCTCAAGATTATCTTTGAAGTATGGATTGATGCTTTCATCTTTGCCCACCTCATTAGAGAAAAAAGAGACATCCATGCAGGGTATTTACCGGGAGATCAGAAAGGACGGTATTGTTATATGACGTCTTCGGCATATACCGAATCTTTGAAAGCCTTGGCCAAAGCCGCTGATGCCCTTGAAAATGCAGAATACAATCTAAAAGGTGGGTTCATTGCGGCAACAGCTAATCGAGCTTATTATGTTTGTTATTATTGCATAATTGCTTTACTCTATTCTCAGGATGTATATGCAAAAACACACCAGGGAGCCAGGGCCAAATTTTCCGAACTATTCATAAAGACTTCCATTTTTCCTGTTGAAATTTCTGATTCTATTGCTATGCTATTTGATTATCGGCAGGAAGCAGATTATGACCTGGATGAAGATATCACGCAGGAAGAAGCGGCAATCTTAATCAGGAAAGCAAACGAATTTTACCAGCTTACCAAAGCATATTTCCAACAATTCGGCCAGGGTGCTACAAATTAGTTTTGCCTCTGATTATCAGGGGTTTTCTTTTGCTTTTATGTGCCTTTTCTGCCTTTATTAGCCAAAAAGTTGTTACCAATTAAAGTTAACCCCTATTGTCAGATCAAGTCTTGACTAATTCAACTCAGGAATTGAGGAACCCGATGAGCCCTACCAGGAATTTTTCATCCAATTCCTCATTCGCATTGGTGTCGAAATAGTCGTTTACTTTTGACTTCTCCGCGGACAAAACCTTCTTTATGACTCCTGCCCTTAAGGGGATGGCCTGTAAGGATCCACCCTTGAGGGTGAGATAATAAGTGTATTCATCAACGAATTCGTCATATAATTCGCCGTTCTTCACTCTCATCATGTCGTGAGGATCGAACTTGACTAAGGTGGTTTTGGTGAATTTGAGCAATGAATATTTATCGTTCTTTATCAGAATCTCAAAGTAGTCCGTCGTACGCCCCGGGATATAATCTGAAGCGATCTCAAATGTATGCGGTTTGTCTGTGTTAAGCGTGAATGCATGAATTTGGCTTTTATTCACCAGGTAGACGGCATTAGAATCCGGCACCTGGATAAAGAGCTCCTGGCGCACCTTGTCAAACAGATACATATATTTGTCGCCCAGTTTTTCGTTGGAATTAGTTATAAGAGAACCTTTGCTCCAGGTAGGATAAAAAAACTGACTTCCCTTGACTCCGGATGAATGGCTTCGTAATCCTTCGAACCCGCTCTGCCGGGTACCGTATTTGGCAACGTCGGCGAAATCGGCGCGCATTAAATCCTCATTGCCTCCCTGGGCGTGGCTGAATACTGACAGCAGCAAACAGCAGGCGGTTAGGAATGCGGTTCTCATAAAAACAGGGTTTAATCTAAATGTACTAAATATTTGGTTGCAAGCGCTGATGAAATTATGTATCATTTTTACCGCTTTTTATGAACCGGATCCAGGTCGTTGTTGAAGAGGCGTGGATGGGCTAATAGACTGAAACGCCCGCCAATCGGACGTTTCAGTTTCTGCATTTGGAGAGATTAGGGGGTAAACAAGTTTAGTAGTCGGACTTTGACGTATTTTTTGAGATAAGATCGAAAATGTTAAGGGCTACTTTGGTTCCCTGGATCAGCCCGGTATCTATGGAGGGTTGGTAGTGGAGGCCCGCATAAATTCTCGAATTGCCTGCATCTTCGCCAATGGCCTTGAAAGATGAATAAGTTCTTGGGGCGAAACCCAGGTAGTCATAAGTATGGTCTGTGAAACTGCCGATGTTGCCGAAAAGTTTTGTAAAAGCTTCAGCTGTAGCCGAAGAAATGATTGCGTGGGCCGAAGGGTACTCCGGATGAGCCGGAGTGGTCAGCAGAGAATTCCAGGTGGAATAGCCCATTACTCCCCGAATATATGTGATTGGCCTCACCTGGTTGTATTTGTATTTGGATTGCCAACAACTAATGCTCGCATCATTGATAGAGGCGCCTGTCAGGGCATAGGCTAGCGCGGCCTGTCCCAGCCGGGCGCCAGTTTGCTGCAACACCTCGTGAAGGATATTGAGCCAATGCCCGGGGGATGTGACACCTGGAATGTCTCTCCAGTATAAGGCCATTGCCGTTTGGCCCGCGGTGAGGTTTTGAGAGGCAGTATAGACCTGCAACACCATTTTAAAAAAACCAGAACTAGGGTCTGTAGAATAGGGGAAAGGCAGGGGGCCGCACTGGGTATTGTCGATACTTCCGGCAATTGTTGGCCGAAGGTTGCCCCAATATGGCGTGCTTGCTGCCGCAAATGCGGGTGGCGTTGGCACCCAAAGACCCGAGCCTACCGGAGGAGTGTAGGGATCGCTTGCATGCTTATATCCATCCGTCTCGGACCAATTGAAAACAGCATCTGCAACGGAGGCTCCGAAAGTGGAAGAGCGTTGGATAACTTCCGGCTTTTCGGCGAACGAAGCTTGGATAGCGGATTCCAACGAATCGATCGCGGCACTGTCGATGGAGGTTGCCTTGGGAAAAAATTTATGGTTGATCTCGGCCATTGCGGCGTTCAACGACTGTGGCCAGAAATATCTTTTCCATTCAAGGGCCTGTGGCAAGCCGGAGAGGCCGTTCCAATGTATCGTCAACCATTTGTCATCGGTAATGCCCTGGGCAATCGATGTGGGTGGTTGACCAATGGGGGGTGCTGCCGGAAAAGGCGGGTTAGGGTACTCTTACGATCTCAATGTTTTTTGGCGGGGAAATGATGAGGGGGTATCGCTCCAGTACGACGTTGCTGTCATCAATGCTGTACTCTTTTTCTTCGCTTAGGGAGATGCTTTTTAGCAAGAAATACACATTGAGAAATAGCGTGTTGATCAGGTTCAATTCGTTCTGATAGCTTAGGAAGCGTTGCATGACGACAAAACGGAAATCCCCAATCGTGGTAGTCAGATCGGAAAAGCAATATTTGGGCTGAATGGTAATTTCTTTTCTCCGGATCATATCAGCGGCTACCTTTTGCATGAGCAGTTGTACCCTTGGGGCGATGCGGAAGCCCAGCTTGAGATTGACATAGATGACATCTTCGGGAGCGATGACATGGCATTCATAGGCGGTGGTGTAAGGATGATCCTGGACCTCTACGTGAACGAACCAATAAAGGAGGGCTCGCTTGGGTTGGTGATCAAGAATGGACTGGACTATTTTATCCTCGATCTTATTTGGTGTGGTACTGGAAGTGATATATACCAGGTTGGAGGAAAATAAGGGAATGGTGTCATCGTTGCTTAATTCCCGCAATTTCGGGAGGACGGTCTGGACGCTGACATATTGGGTTAGTGATCCTTTCAAATTGGTGACGCGATACCATACAAACATTATGAAAGCGTAGACTACCCCCAGCAGTAAGGTAACCCAACCGCCATGTGTGAATTTTTGTAAGTTGGCGGTGAGGAATGACCCTTCGATGATCAAATAGGTTAGAAATATCAACAAGACGAGGAACCGGTTGGTCCGTTTGAAATAGAGATATCCGGTGATGAGAAAGGTGGTCATGAGCATCGTGATGGTGACAGATAAGCCAAAGGCAGCCACCATATTGTCGGACGATCTAAAACCCAACACCACAGCACAGCAGGCGATCATCAGCAGCCAGTTCATTGAAGGTAAATACATTTGACCGCGGATGTCGGTAGGAAAGATAATCCGCATTTTGGGCCAGAGGTTCAGGCGGATCGCCTCACTGATCAACGTGAACGTGCCGCTTATAAGGGCTTGGCTGGCAATAATCGTGGCCAATGTCGCTATCACGATCGCGGGTATTAAGAGCGGCCGGCTGACCAGGCCAAAAAAGGGATTTAAAGTGTCCCCTTGCTGTCCAAGGTGCTGCATCAGCCAGTGGGCCTGGCCCAAATAGCACAGGACGAGACAAACCTGGATATACGACCAACTTACCCGGATATTCTTTCTTCCGCAATGCCCCAGATCACTATATAAGGCTTCCGCTCCTGTCGTACAAAGGAACACGCCGCCCAACAAATAGAACCCACCCGGATAATGGGCGATCATGTCATAGGCCCGTACCGGGTTAAGCGCCCTGATAATGGAGGGGTCCTGCCAAACGCCAATGAGACCGATGACGGCGATCATCGTGAACCATACGAACATGATGGGCCCAAACAATTTTCCGATGAAGGAGGTTCCGGCCCGCTGAATGAGGAAAAGGATAATGATAATGGCCAGCACTATGGGAATGATGGGAATGTCAGGACGAATGATCTTCAGGCCTTCGATGGCCGAGGTGACGGATATCGGAGGGGTAATAATGCTATCCGCCAAAAGGAAACTGGCGCCCAGAATGGCCGGAGCGATCAGCCATTTGCTATACCGCTTGATCAGCGCGTATAGCGATAAGATGCCACCCTCCCCGTTGTTGTCCGCTCTCAAGGTGATAATGACATACTTGATGGTCGTCTGAAACAAGAGCGTCCAGAAAATGGCGGAAACGCCGCCCAGGGCAATCGTTTCGTTGACGGCCGTTTTGTCCAGGATCGCGTTGTAGGTGTAAAGTGGAGAAGTCCCGATATCACCGAAGACAATACCTATGGAAATTAAGACGCCGGCTGCTGTCAATTTGTTCGTCGTGCTTTCAGAGTCGACTTTTGAGGGGTTCTTGTTGGTCATGCTCCAAGATAAAAAATATTCAATTGACGAGCACGAAGAACTACAAAAAGGGAAGAATTTCACGGGAAGTAGGCGGGGCACACTGCCGATTTCCTGACACCTGATTTTCAAAACTCAATCGAATTCGACCATATTAAACTACTCGACTCTAAAGGGTTTTCTAACCTCCGCCAGTCACTTATAGATGCTTTGATTTTTATTTTCTTACATCGCTGTATTTTATGCTGTAGCTCACTATTGGGAAAAGCACGCTCTTCCTTGAAACTCACAATAGTCAGGGAGTCGAAAGGAATAGATATGTTGAAAGCTTGCTTTGGGGCCAGCCGTAAATCCTTTTTGAGAAACCTTGCCTTCTCCCATGTTCCCCAAAAACCTTCGTCGTCTACATAGAAGTTAAGTACCAGATTGGAGAAGTTTAGAGCAGCATTTGAATGATTAATAAAGTGCACACTAATATTTTGAGGCACTTTTCCCACCCGGTGAGCGGAAATATTAAATTCGTATTCAATTGCCGGTTTTTGAAAAGAGGCCAGTCCGTAAAGCCCCGTCAATAGCAATATTGCCTTTGTAACGTGCATAGTTTACTTCCCCCCATTCGGTGAATTTACGCCAATATCCCCCTATTATCAAGCGTGAAAACGCTAATGTCGTCAAGTGTTATGAGTAAATAGCTGCTCGGGGGTCAATTCTGATCGCCGGAATCGGAGGTGTGGAAGATATTTCCGGCTGTATCGACTGCGCATAGGCCTGTAAAAGGATAAGGATTACCGGTGGAAAATGTCCAGTTCAACGTGCCGGTAGTGGAATTGACCGATAACAAATTATTGGCGCTGCTGAAAATGACCGAGCCGTTGAAATATAGCGGGGTATTCTCAAGACCCACCACGGAATGGTAACTCCATTTTAGATTACCGGTGCCTGCATCGAGGGCATGCAGGTATTGGCTGGTGCTGGCGATATAAACCGAGCCGTTGGCTACGCACGGGCTGGCCAATACGTAGCCGTCAGAATAGCTCCATTTTAGCGTGCCGGTAGCTGCATTCAGCGCATAGAGGTTGTCGAAACCGCCCGTAACGTATACTATTCCATTGGCAACCGTGGGGCTTGCGTTGACCACATCCCCGGTGTAATATTTCCAGACGAGATGGCCGGTAGCTGCGTCCATTGCATATACATTCCTATCCGAACTGCCAAAATAAACGATCCCATTGGCGACTGCGGGGTTGCCGGGGTAGACGGCAGACGAATCACTGGAGGGGTTGACGCCCCAGATGATCGCGCCGGTACTGCTGTTCACGGCATACAGTTGGTCGTTCGCGAAATAGACAACGCCGTTATCGACAGTTGGTGACCCGGAGGAGGCCTTCCCGAGCTTTATTTTCCAGTCGGGCGTCCACGGATTTGTATTGACAGCATAAAAAAAGGAATCTGCACCGCCGATGTACAGTGTCCCATTGACTACCGTGGGATTGGATTGGAGATGGTTGTTCGGACTCGTCAAGTAGCTCGACAGGAGGCTACCGGTAGTCTGATCAAAAGCCAGCAAGTTACCGGTGAAATCGGCCTCGTACACTTTGCCGCCCGCCACTGTCGGCGCCGGCCAAATCGGAGCCGAATTATCGTAATAACTCCACTTTGCTTTTCCCGTTGCGGCATCAATGGCATATAGATAGCCGTTCTTAACAAAGGCGGTCTGGTTGGGCGCAGCCACGAAGATGGTTCCCGCCGGCGGAGGGAGGGCCGCAGTGACGACAGCCATGTAAGTTTTGGTCGTTCCGTCTGTGGCTGTTACCGTATACTTGACCGGGTTGGTAAAATCTTGCGGGGTTAAACTAGTCGGGGAGACTGTTTTGCCGGTTGTCGTAATATAGGGCACCAGAGCGGTGAGTTTCGTCGCAAAGGGTACTGTCAATGCAATCGTATCTGCCCCGATGAAGCCACTGACGTCGGCGCTTAGATTGGAGGAATTGTCCGATGCGCGGAAGGAGAATCCCGTAATGCTCTTATCGCTGGATACGAAGTTCACCAGGACATGATATATTTTATTACTACTGTCCTGAGCCGTAACAATATAGTTCAGCGTGGTGCCGAAGTTTTGACTGGTTTTGCTGGCAGGGCTCACCGTTTTTCCGGTAAAACTGATCGTAGGGATGAGATTCGTGATGTTGACGCCTTTTGCGAAAACAAGGTTTATACTGTCGGAGGTGATGGAGGCGGTGATATCCGCTGTTAATATAGCAGGATTGTCGGTTGCTTTAATGATAAAGGAGGTGATAACCTTGGCTGAACTGGGGGGCGGAACCGGAGTTGGGGTAGTGCTCGGCGTGGGGGGAGTAATGGTTCGGGTACAGCCGGCCAGAAATACCAGGAAGCCTGCAACTGCGCGACTTGCGCGAGATGAGAGCAATAGGCGGGCAGAAATGCGGTTCATAAGTCGAGGAGTCGGCTATAAATATAGGCAGAAGAAATGAGAATGTCAAACTCCTGCGATCCAGGGATACTTATAGGGGCGACCCGGTCAAATCACTTCGGACGGAATGATTCGCCCTGCTGACCCACCTGTTCAGCCGAGATCAATACCTCCAGTTGTTCTATTTTAAGTTGGAGTCGCTTAACTTCATCTCGGTTGATCTTATCTTCCAGGATTAAGAATTTATTTAAGCGGATCACTAGCATAAAGGTTAATATTATTGAGAAAATCCCGACGATCTGCAGCTTGTCATATGGTTTGTCATTCCTCCATAAAAACGAAAAAAGAAGATCTCCAAACAGGTAAGCAAATATCAAATTCAGCATCCAGCGTAACCATTTATTTCCATTCTTTCCACTGACAGAAAGAAGATTCTTTAATTCCTGTTTGGCATCTTCATACTGCACTTTAATAGGTTCCCGGAGCCGCACCGGCCTCTCCCTGGTCCATCTTTCGATTTCCTCCGAAATAGAATCTCTTAGTAGTGATCTTAACGTTTGCATGATAGCCAGTGTAAAATCATTTCCATCCTGCAGGTCTAAGGGAAGCCTTCCTAGCGAATACGCATTCATCACTTCTTCGTACCAGGGTATAGGACTCAAATGCCGATCGGATTTAAGAAGAATTTCGAAAGTCCGGACAAAATCAGGCAACATCTTATTCAGCAAAACCGAAATTCTGTTACTGGTAAGTTCTTCTCCAAATAAAGCTTTTAGTCTATCAACACCTACAGTCGACAAAGCATCATATTCGCTTACAATTACTACTGCGTCTGATATCTCTCTTCTCATTGCTACATTTGTGTGAATACCTGATCCAGAGGAGGTGTCCCAAAAAATGTAATCATATTTATCGCTAAATTCTCCTTCTATCTGTAGTAGTCTCGCATGAAATGTAGAAATATCTGTTGATTCAGTTTTGAAAAAGGAAAAGGTCGCAGGTATCATATGCACTCCATCGGGGAGTTTGACAATCTCCAACGGTGTTAGTACTGTTGTCATGTCGAATGTCCCTGAAGGTTTTCTTAGCTCCGATGCCGCAATTTTACATTGCGAATACACCTCCTTTAAATAAAATAAGGTAAGTCCATTAGTAATAGGATCAACGTCGACGATCAGCACCTTTTTGCCAAGCGAATTGAGAAAACTGGCAAAAGTACACGTCAGCAGCGTTTTTCCTGATCCTCCTTTCGGGCTGACCATGCAAATTATTTTACTCATGGTTACCCCCCGTCCATTTTTTTGCTATTTCCCTATTCCTCTCGATTTCCGCCCTGACCACTTCATTGAAGGCCGATCCTCCTAACTTTCCAACGATCTCCAGGTACACCGGAACCAGTTTTTCAGGTGAATTGGGATACGCCTGAGCAAGCGCGATCAACCCGGCAATTTGTGCCTTCAGTTCCATCAATCGGTATTGTCCCTGGTTAACGGATTCAACATGCCGAAGAAAAAAGCCGTCACCTTCACACGGATTTGTTTGAAACCCAATATAAGCGCTTCGCAAGGTCATCATCAGGCTTTGATTCTGCTCACTTATGCTATAAAGAAGCCCCTGAATCTTCGTCGCATATTCTGCATTTAGGCGAATGGCGGCTTTTTTTTGGACATCCAGATCGGCTTCCAACTTCTTCTGTTGATCTTTTAATGCAAGAGGAAGCAATAAGAGCTACGCAGAAAGCCTTCTTTAATCAATTTTACGGTAATTTTACCCAATGTTTATCATGTTTACTGCATATTGTATCATTTTTACAGTAACTTTGATCGGAACAACCTTATCAGTTTTACAAGTAAAACCTTCCTTTTGATCAATTTTATAGTTAAGCCAATCAATTTTACAGTTATAACAAAGGAGCACTTATGGACGCAAGACCAGTGGGAGGACAATGGCTGAAAGAACACTTTAACCTGGTGAATTACACCTTGACACACAGTTCCTATATAGCGAATAATGCATCGATTCGGCTAACCTCGAAAGGGAATATAGAACAAGATTACGGTATTAAGTATGCTGTTACAATTGAAAACAATGTGGTGCACCAGATTGAGTTTTACCTAAAATACGACGATCTCAATCTGGACTTCTTACAAGCTATTTT
Source organism: Puia dinghuensis (assembly GCF_014642875.1). GTDB lineage: Bacteria > Bacteroidota > Bacteroidia > Chitinophagales > Chitinophagaceae > Puia > Puia dinghuensis. Next base: position 670,683 of record NZ_BMJC01000005.1, on the reverse strand, counting down.
TCAGCTGGTCCCGAAAATGGAGATCGAGGCTTTTATCGGTGAATCACCTGCCGGCCGGTCGGGGCGAAAGATTGGCTTTTGGTACGAATTCCTGATGGGGAAGTCCCTCACGCTTAACCGATCGGTTTCCGGTAATTACATTGACCTGATGGATTCCGATAAATATCTGACCGGGCGAACGGAAAAGAATTCCCGCTGGCGACTTAATAACAATCTTCTCGGTACGAGTGCGTATTGCCCGATTATCCGGAAAACCAGGGAACTAGACGACTTATTAGGACAAGACCTCACAACAAAATTAGAAGAGCTTAAGGCGAACTACCCTGAAGATATTTTCAGGCGGGCAACAAATTACCTATACACCAAGGAGACGAAATCGTCCTACGAAATAGAAAAGGAACAGCCTTCCGCAGACCGGACACAAAAGTTTGTTGGTTTGCTGCAAATGGCGGGCTCTGAGCCCAATGAACAAATGCTCCAGGAAAGTCGGCTCGTAGCCTTGCAAAATGCTATTGTCGATCCTCGTTTTGCCGCCGCTGCTTTTCGGAATTTTCAGAATTATGTCGGCCAGTCGATGAGCAATGGCCAGGAAATCTTTCACTATATCTGCCCACCTCCTAACCTGATGCCTTCATTAATGGAGGGACTACAAGCGCTGACACTTAAAACGGCAGGACAGACCCCCGCAGAAGCAAGGGCGACCTTAATCGCCTTTGGGTTTGTATTTGTTCATCCGTTTGAGGATGGCAATGGTCGCTTGCATCGGTTTCTAATACACGATGTACTAGCCCACGATGAAAAAGTGCCAAAAGGTTTGATCATTCCTGTGTCCGCTCATATGCTCAATCATATCAGGGAGTATGACGTGATCCTGGAAAAATACTCCAAGCCGCTGATGCAACGTGTAAAATATTCGACGTCTGGAATAGGAGAAGTAGAAATCCTCAATCCGGAGGAAATAGAAGGCTACTTCAGATATCCCGACCTTACCGATCAGTGCATTTACCTAATCCGTACCATCCATGAAACGATACGGGAGGATATGCCCAACGAACTGACCTTCGTTCAACGCTTCGATGAAGCTAAACGGGCGGTTCAGCAGATAGTAGATATGCCGGATAAGAACATCACGATGATGCTTACGTTTCTTCATCAGAACAAAGGCATATTTCCAAAAAGGAGACGCGAATATTTTGAGAAACTGACCGACGAAGAAATTCAGCTAATGCAGGAGGCTTATCGAAGGATCTATGAGTTAGACTAAACAAAGGATTTCGAAAGTATAGAGAAATTGATGCAAATTTGAAAAGCTGGTAGATCAAGCCTTTTCATTTTCTGTATTGGAAGTGACGGACCGCCGCCAGGACAGAAATCGCGTGGTCCAGCAACATGCTAACCAGGCGATTCTTAAGGTTGAGTTGAGTTGCGCGCATTGCCAAATTTATGTATTATAACGGGATGCAACGGTGCGGAATTCTTTGTTGTCAAGCCTACATAACTAAGTGATATGAACGGTTCGCTACGATATGGCTGGCTCCTGTTATCCGGGTTGATATTTTTTTGGGCTTCCTGCTCCAAACATGCGGCTTCCCATGACTCCGACTGCGGGTGCATCACCCGGGTCGTACCCATGCTGACGGATACCCTCCTGCCCCGGGACGAGATTGATTCGATCAACAGGTTATTCCGGGAGAACAATCTTTCTACGGCTAATCTGCAATTCTATTCATTCAAGGTCTATACGGTACATGACAGCACGTACAACGGAATCCAGGAACAAATACTGGCGGTTCAATTCTACCGTAATTTGCCCCTCTTTAGTGTTGCAGGCGATAAAATCTTTCTATTTAATGGCGGGCAGTTGCAGCCCCCACCACCGCATTACTGGGACGGCTACGATGGCCCTGCCCCCGATGCGGACACCTCCGGTCACCAAGCCTTGTCTACACTGCGAAGCGCATTCTTTGAAAGACTTGCAGAGTATGTCAACCCCGGCGGTCCCGCGCTGTTGGCTGATTCACCATACCACCCGTTGAACTATCACGACTCTTGCTTCGTGGCAAAGCTGGGATATATAGACGCGGCATGGGCTCCAGGGAGCAGCGTCAGGCCCAATGCCGGCCTTATAAAAGTTTGGAGAGTCTCTCCACTGAGCGGTGAACCTCCCGTCTATGTGCAGGATAATAATGGAGTTTCGTGGCCGGTTGCTTTAACTTTTCCGAAAAACTACCCATGAGTCCAGTAACTACACCGACCCATTAATGGTAACCCGTTAACGAATGATTATGACGGTGCCTTTTATCCGAAACGGCTTATTGTAATAATCGACTCCGGAGATGATGTAGACGAAGGTTCCGGAAAGTGGATGGCCGCCAGCGGTGCCATCCCAGGAAAGATTGGGATCGTTGCTGGTGAAGACATTGGTGCCCCAACGGTCGAATACGCTTATTTGTATCTTCTTTGTGAGCCCCTGGATCTTGATATGCCAGCGATCGTTCGCTCCATCACCATTGGGGGTGAATGCATTGGGGACGAAGATGCGGACCGAATCGAAAACTTTGATGTTCACGGGCGCCAGGACGCTCTCGCAATCTCCCCTGGTGAAAATAACATACAGGGTCTCATCCTGTGAGATATCGGGGGTGTGCAGAATGCCTGATGCTGAGCTGTCCAGGATCGTTGCGCCGGACGTGGGGCCGTCGAGTAGTTGATATAGTCCCTTTTGGGGATTGCCTACCGTGATGACAGTCGAAGTATTCCTTGGGATGTATTGATCGATGACCTGCGGGACGGGGGGTGTGAGTTCGATATCGGTGATAGTGAGCAGTTTACTTGTGACGACGCAGGAATACTGGTCAGTGACGGTAACCGTATACACGCCAGCTTTCAGGTTGCCCAGGTAGCCCGCGGTGGTGCCGATGGGTGTGGAAGGACTTTCGCTGTTGTACCAGTTCCAGGTGTAGGTCCTGGTTATATCGATCATGGTCAGGTACCGGATGAAGCCGGTACCGGCATTACAGGTGTCGTCCTGCAACTGGAGATCGGCATAATTGAAAGCCGGTTTAGGGACCTGCGGGACGGTTAGGCGTGGTATCTGGGCCTGGCAGCCATATGCGTTGCTCATGCCGAGCTGATAGACGCCGCCGGGAAGGCCGGTGAGGTCCTGGGTATTGCCGATGACAGTTGCATCGCCTACGCTCGTCCAGGTGAAGGTGGAAGCATTTGTGAAAACTATACCGGTGATGGAGCCGTTGGGCGTGGCACAGGAGGCAGGTGTAATGACCATTCCACTGGTATCGTACGAGATCGTGCCGTTATCAACAATCGGATACCAGAGGGAGAAAATGGTATCGCAGGTGCCACCGTCCTTAAATACGAGGCGGTATTTGCCGGCTTTGACGTTCTGAAGGTCAAGGGCAGTCGAAACCGTCGTGCCCTGATCGTTTAGCCATGCCAAGTACACAGGCGGTATGGCGTTTTGGTACGTAATGCCGGTCACCGATCCATTGGCATTGCCGCAGGTAGTGCCGATCACATTGACCGTTGTCGTAATAAGCGAGGGCGCTGGCTGGATGGCGAGCGTGTAGGGACCGTATTGCACTAAGCAGGTGGGGTCCTGCTTAAGTGCGAGCTGCAGCGTGTAGGCCCCCGGTGCGAGTCCCTGCAAGGGATTGGCCGCGCTGAAATCGGGGCATACCGTGGCCCCGGCACTTAGCCAACTATAGTTTGTAGCCGCATCGAACGTGCCGGAATAAGAAAGCGAACCAGAGACCTGTCCGCAACTGGGTTGGGTTACGGTAATGGAGGCAGGATCGAATGGAGGCAAGGTAACGTTGGTGATGGTATAGGGTGTGCTGCTGGCGTTACAGGCTTCGCCGCCGATGGAGGTGACGAAGGTATAGGTGCCCGGGCCGAGGTTTGTGAGGTCGAGGCTGTTGGAGATAATATTGCCGTTAGCATCCTGCCAGTACCACTGCGTTCCGCTGGAGACCTGGATGTTTTTAATGGAGCCGTTGTTGCGGCCGCAAGTGGCGTTTTGCACGACAATATTGGTCGTATTGATGGTGGCGGTGGAAAAGGCGGAAGTAGCGCCATAGGTGTCGGTAGCCGTGGCGACGATAGCGCCAGTGGCCGGGAGTGAATAGCTCCAGTTGCCGTTGTTGTCGGCGGTGGTGGCGCCGATGTAGGTTTTCCCTTCGCAGCCGGGACATAGGTCGTCGTAGAACAGCTCGATGGTGGAATTGGGCAGGGCGGTGCCGCCGACCGTGCCGGTGGTCAGGACGGAAATGTTCACATAGGGAGCGGGGTGGCTGTAATGAGCAGCGTCGAATACGATTCCGATGGAGGTATTGCAGAAAAAGCTGTTTTGGGAGATTGTAATGGGACCGCAGTTGGCTTCGACAACGCCTTCAACATTATTGGCAATATAGTTCTTTTGGCCAGCGCCGGGGCCGCCAATGAGACCCTGGCTGCAATTGTTCAGTGAAATATTGTCTCCATTACTGTTGGTGGCGCCGCTGATAAGGTTGGTGACGTTGTCCAGGGCTACGCCGATGTGATTGCCCTGGATGACAAAAGGATTGAAGATGTCTGTGAGCTCGTAACCGCCGACGCTGACATTATCCGTGATGTTGACGAGGATGGTGGGTTTTCCGGTATTCCAATTGCCATCGATGAGGAAAGGTGCGTTATTGGGAGATAGTCTTTTGTTGCCGGTGACATCAACGCCCACTTTGTTGCCCTGGATATTGAGATAGCCGAAGTTCTGATCGGTGATGGTGGAATATTCCAAAGGTTCGATTGTTTGATTCATCAGGTTGCCTTCGCCGGGGTTGAGGCCCCCGATCTGCAGATTGGTGACCTCAATGGTAGCAATGCTGGTGCCGTTAAGTTGCGCGGTACTGGCGCTCGTTCCGCTCTCATCGGTCCCCATGATGTTTCCCTGAATGGTTATGTTGTCGGTGGTGAAAGGCTCTTCCGGGATATTGACGATGCTAATGGCCGCCGCGAAGCCCTGGATGATATTTCCCTTGCCGGCGGCGCCGATGTTAACATTGTTGCACTGCTGGACAGAAATGCCAAAATAATAAGAGACACTTTGGAGGAAGAGGCCGTAAAGCTGAATATTATCGACCCCAACGATATTAAAATAGTAAAAATGATCTGAGGCGCTTACATCGGTGATGATGACGCGGGCGGCGCTTATGCCAAAGGGTGCACCGGGTTGGGTGGTTCCGTCAATCGTGGTATTGGAGGGCAGTTTGGGCAGAGTGGATGCCAAGGTGATGGTCCGGCCTGCCCGGGATCGATCTGCAATATTGAAGACGATAAGGTTGGGGCCGGCACCATTGGCGGCGGCCTGGTTAATGGCGTCACGAAGGGAACCGGGTCCGCTGTCGGCATTGGTGGTCACGGTGAACGTTGTCGCCAAGGCGGAGAGGGTCCAGGTCAAGAGGAGTAGGGTCAGGGTCAGCCGCATAGAGTGGGTACAAGATAGGCAAAAAAGGCGTGATCTCCAGGGGGGCGGGGGAGCTTTCGCCGGGTCCCGGTAACGCTAATTCGTAGAAGTAGCAGCTGATTTCTTGTGTGCTATATAGTCTTGAATAGTACTCTCATCCGCATTCATGTTAGCCAATCGAACGATCATCGGGATGTCATCGTACTTCAATGTCTCTTGTTCTATTTGTTTGTAAACCAGCGACGACTCCCCGAGTACTTCCCTCATGTCCCGCTTGAATTTCCGATAACTTACGCGTTTTTTCCAATTTGCCGTTTTAATCAAATAAGGTTCGTTTTTTGGCTGAATAATGGCAAATGGAGTGCTATGCGGGAAATAAAATAACTGGATAGGGCCATTGATCACGCGAGGAACCATCACCCTTATTTCACCAAATCCATAGGGCATTACTTCAAAGAGTTCCATATAGAGACTGTCAGAGGTGAAATAATCATATTTATAGGTTTGAAACCGCTTGGTCTTAGTAGTCTGGAGATCTTTCTTATACCAGACCGATTGTCCATTTTGACCGAAAGTGTGATCAAACTTGAAATAGCCCACAAGGGAATCATCACTGGAATGCATTTCGCCGCGGATATAGCCGGCCGTATCGATGGTTTGACTATACGTTGTGAAATGGAGAATCATCAGCAGTATGCTAAAGGACAGAAATTTCATAAATCAGAGTTAGGTTCATGGTGGTGTTTCGGACGTAGTTTATAGAAGAGAAGGAGTTTCATTGGGGTAAAGATAATTCATAAATTTGTTCATGCAGAAATTTATGACCCTCGCGCTCACTCTCCTTCTGGTTTGCGGATGGGCTTCCGGCCTCGCCCAGACGCTAAGCCCCGCAGCATTCATTTCCCTAGCTACAAAAAAAGCTCTGGAAGTCGATTCCTTTATGACTCAAAAGGGATTTGAGAAGAAGGTGTTTTCGTCCAATGACGACTTCAGCATTGTCAATTATTCTTATCTGGCTAAGACGGACTCGGGTGCCATTCAACGAAGCCTCCACGTGGGCTGGAGGAAAAAGCTGAACATCCTGGAACTGCAGTACGGACTCTGGCAAAAGAAAGAGGCCGTAGATTTTATCGACCAGCTTTTAAAGCAAGGATTTACCAAGCATACTGTTTCAACTCCGGATATTGGTGGGAACAGCCCTTCCAAGTCGGTCCATTATCAAAAAGACCGGCTACGCATAGATTATGAGGAGATGGATCAGGGTGAAGGCGTTAAGGTTTATATTTTTACCATAGAAAACGAGCATTATCAGCCATAGCTAATTTGTGACTGGGATCGCGGTTGATACGGGATATCTTCTTTGGACCTCTGCAATGGATTTCTCAAGCGTCATTAGGGCATTTTATCCTCCGGGAGCTTACAAATACAAAAATTGTTGGTTTATTTACAATAATTACCTCTATCTTTAGCGCGACGCCGGCACCTCCGATGAGGCGCCCCAACATACCTTCAGACGAGCGAAACGACCCCGACGAATCTTTAACTCATTTCCATAACACTAATCTCCATGGTCCCTCCATGGAAACCCCATTGGCTCTGTCATGTATTATTTTTTTTACGGGTTCCTCTACCTTGTATCTCTTCTTCCCATGCGGATCCTTTATCTGCTGTCAGACGGCATTTATGGGATAGTCTATTACGTCATCGGCTATCGAAGGAAAGTCGTCATGGACAATCTGCGGCAAGCTTTCCCTGAGAAAACGGAAGCCGAACGTATCCGCATCGCGAAAAAATTCTATCATAACTTCATCGATTCTTTTGTGGAGGTCATCAAGCTTGTATCCGCGAATGAGTCCTGGTTGCACAAACGATTCACGGTAGATGCGCGCGTGCTGGAAGACGTGTACGCGTCGGGTAAGGCCTGCCAGATGCACCTGGGGCATACTTTCAATTGGGAATGGGGTCAGATCGTGCTGACTGCGTTGACGAAATACCAGATATTGGTCGTATATATGCCCATCGGCAATAAGGTATTTGAAAAGCTTTTCTACCGGCTTCGAACCCGCAGCGGCAATGTATTTTTGCCGGCGCCCAATATGCGCGAAGCCATTGTTCCGTATCTCCCCAGCCAATACTTGCTTGGGCTGGTCGCCGACCAATGCCCTGGCAATATGCAAACCTCTTATTGGATCGACTTCATGGGACGCGCTACCCCTTTTGCCAGCGGACCGGAAAAAGGGGCGCGCAGCGGGCACCTGCCGGTGGTCTTTGCAGCTATCGACAAACCCCGGCGTGGTCATTATCACGCTACCATCAAGCTCGCTTGTATGGATGCAGCCGCGCTGCCGGAAGGCGAGCTGACCCGCGAATATGTACGATACCTGGAATCCGTGATCCGTAGCCGGCCAGACATGTGGCTGTGGAGCCACCGGAGATGGAAACATGCCTGGAAGGAAGAGTATGAATCGCTGAGGATCGATGAGGGCGCAATGGCGGGTATTCCTTGCATTAACACGTGATTAACCAACCGGAGATTTACTTCATGAATGTCAGTTAGTCTGACTTTGCAGGAGCAGGTTTCATTGCTATTTCCTCCTGCAGTAAATCAAACTCGTCATCTTCAAGCGCCAGAATATTATTAGCAAATGGTTGCGTAGGCGCTACGGCTACATCCCTGACTGTAAACGGGACTAATCTACCCAATGCTGGTTCCGTCGCTTATCTGGGTAATTCCGGTTATCAGGGTATTGCTCCAGGAAACGTGACCCTCAATGACATGCTCAATGGCGTTGGATCCCTGGGAAGCCTTACCGCGACACTCAGTGCCAATGCGAGTTATTCCGTTTTCGACTGTGGCACTGTGTTAGCCGATTCCCTTGTTCTGATAACTGATAATTTTCCTGCATCGGATGCAAACAATGCATTTGCCCGCCTCGTCAATGTTTCTTCGGATTCCACGGCTACTTCCATTACTGCCGCAGTAGGAAATAACGTGGTAGGTTCGAATATAGCTTATGGAGCGGCTTCCGGGTTTGTGCAGGTAACTCCGGGATCATATAGCATTACTGCTTTTAACGTCAACAAACCAGGAAATGTGGCTACTTTAACTGAACTCCGATCTTAGGCAGAAGCAGGGTTGTTCAGTGTTCTTCCATCCAAATGATCGAATTGCCCGTATGAGATTCATTTTCCTCCCATAGGGGATTGGCGGGGTCTTTGATCCATTTACCGTCTACGACAAATTTGTAGAGGTGCTTGCCGACGGACAGATGCACGCTGACGACCCAGGCATTCCCGGCCCGGGTCATCCTTAGTGAATTTGATGTCCAGTCGTTAAAATCCCCTGCGAGGTATACGGCTCTGGCATTCGAGTAGCCTTCCAGCCGGAAAATATAGTTCGGTTGTACGATCAGGTAGGAATTGACCGAATGGTTGTCCCTGTCAAAGACGAATAAGGAATCGGCAGGATCGGTGATCCATTTTCCATCCACCACGAATTTATATTGGTAGTTGCCGGGGCCTAAGGTGTAGGGCAACTCCCAACCTTCCGGCGTCCGATGCATCAGCAGGTCATTAGTCCTCCATTCATTGAAGGAGCCCGCGAGCGCCACCGATCTAGCCGATGTATAGCCTTTCAGGAAAAAACGATGCGGCTCCCCCAACCGGAGCATGGAATTGAATCCATTATGTCCGTCCGGCAGCCGGGCGCCGTTGGCCGGGTCTTCCATCCATTTCCCATCTACCAGGAACTTGTAGGTATACGTGCCTTCCGCCAGGTAAAGGTCAATAGTCCAACCATAAGCTCCTTTTGACATGGGCAATTCTCCCGGATTCCATTTATTGAAGCTGCCAGCCAGGTAGACATCCCGGGCGGCATTGACTCCCGGAAGGACGAAGATCGTATTGGTTTTGTAATAAACAGAATTCGTATTGCCCATCCCGTCGTCTTCATTCAGTTGATTATCCCTGTCTATCGTCCATCCGCCATCTATTATGAATTTATACCAATACTTTCCGGGACCCAATGGTACGAGGGTCGTCCATCCGCTGTCCGTCTTCTTCATCTCCAGGGCTGCATGTTGCCAGTTGGTAAAGCTGCCGGCTAAGAGCACCTGACGGGCTGAGGTATGACCTCTCAAAAAGAAGGAGACGAGGGAATCCTTCACTGCAAAGGGGTATTTTCCAACGAATCGGTTGAACCCAAATACCAGGTTGTCGTTTTGTGCGGGGAAAAGGTCATAAGTATTGGGATGATCTTCTATAAGGCTCATTCGCCGGCCAGGGTCATTCAGGTTACCTACCGCCAGCATCTGCTTGCTCAGGATGATCATCCGCTGGTTGTTCGCATCCACTCTCCAACCCATTTTCTGCAGTTGCCGGAACATTTGTTCTCCAGCCTCCTTCCCGTAGTGACCAAAGAGCAATTTGGGCAGATCGAGGTCCGAAAGGTCGTACTGTTCAATGAACCTGTCCAACGAGGCCTTATCGAGATTCCTGCTCAGGCTGATAACCATCCTGCCATCGCTGACGGTATAGGAGGTCCATTTCGGGTTTTTCTGGGAGAACAGCTGTCCGGGAAACACCACGAACAGCAGGCAAGCAAGCAACCCAATGCCCGCCAGCCGTCCGATCCGTCGTCTGTTTCCTCTCATTTCCATATATACATCTTATGGTTCACAAAATTAAAACCTATTTTATGAAGCGACAGGAAGTCGAAGCCCAACACCCCGTCCAAACAACTTGTATTATAGGAGTCGCACATGCTCTGCAGGTTCGTGATGAGGATGGGAAGATTGGTGATATCCCTGTCTCCGATGCGAAGGCCTTTGATATCTCCGTACAATGCTTCCACCTTATGACTCCCGCTGCCACCCAATAGCACCTTGCGGGTGATTTCCACCTGCTGAAACACTTTGTCAGGCAGCCGGCTGTCCAGAACATTGGTTTCGGCCCCGCTATCTATGACGAATTTCAGTTTTTTCCCTTTCAGGTAAATATTTACAATGATCTTATTACCATCGATATCGATGGGGATGGTGCTGTAGGCACTGGTGTCCGTCAATTGCGGGTTATGGTAAACGCCCGACTCTTTTTTCCCCAGCAGGTGCAGGTAAATGACGCTGGCGCCGTAATCTATGATCATTTCAAAATGCATGAGCAGTTCCATACCCAGCAAACCGTATATTCTGACTCCTTTGCTGCTTTCTATATGGCCCAGGTTGATCAGATCAGCATCCACATGGGAATACCTGACCGGCCCCATCCGGAGGCTGTCCACAGCAGTCCGGGCGGAGATAGCGGCCGAACCGGTGATTCCCCCTCCCTCTGTCGCACTGGAGGCGGGGTAATGACGGAAATAGGTTATGTTCAGCACCAGCCCCGGGGCCCCGGTATCCAGGACGAAGTAACCTGTGGTGGTATCCACCTTCGCCCGGATGAGGATCAGATTTCCTATGCGGGTAAAGGGAATGGTACAGGAAGCAGAATCGCTGGATATGACAGGATCGATGGAGATAGCAGGATCGCCGGGGAACGTGCGTTGAACCCGGTGGGGGAATACGGGGGAGAGCGATAGTGTATATGCCGGACTGCCGGAGAAAAAGACGGCAATCATGGCAGCAATCAGGTATGCCCTCCCGGGTTTCATAGAGGGAAGTTACTATAATAATTTCTATATGTTTCTATTTACAAAGCCGTTGTCATCCACGGCTTTGTTTTTTGTTAGTGGTGAGCGCAATAAACCATTAACAATTCTATCGGTCTAGTATATCCGTCCGGACATTCGAATCAACTACATTATTAACTATTCTTCTTTAATCATTAATCAAAGATGAAAAAACTTCATTTTTTCTACGGCCTGTTTTTTGTTATTACTTGTGCGCTCATTAGCTGTGTCAAAGGGGATACTGGTCCTGCCGGTCCTGCGGGGCCTGCGGGTGCAGACGGTGCAAACGGCGCAGATGGCGCTCCGGGCCCCGACAGTGTGCTTTATAGCAGCTGGATGCCTGTGAATATGTCTAGTACCATCGATGCCCATTCCGACACGACTTATTATCAGAATTTCACTGCCGATGCGATAACGAGTAATATCTTAAATACCGGGACGATAGCAACCTATTTAGAAACCGTCGATAACCAGGGGAATCAGCTCATTTTTAATGCCGCGACTGCGTTGACGGAGACCTATTATGTGGGCGATATATATGTTGCATCGTTGCCACCTGCTGCGAGTAACTCGGCCGGATTCAATTATTCCGGTTACAACTACCGCTTTGTCGTTATTCCCGGCGCTATCGCCACTACGATGTTCAAGGGAATGGGTCCACAGCAAATTAAAAGTATGCCTTATCCGGCGATCACGAAATTGCTGAATCTTCCCGCGAATAGTTCGAATGTTCCTAAGAAATTAGGTTCTCAATAAACAGCATGACCCCGGCGAATGAGAAAGCCGGGGTCATTAACCTTAGTACTGATCGAAGAAATATATAAGCATTCAGAAGAAACGTATAAGTGGCGCCGGATCGGTAATGAGAGCTTTGTGTGGTACCAATAAACACAAGTTCAAATGAAAAAGACCGTATTTATTACCGGCGCGTCTTCCGGCTTTGGAAGAGAAGCCGCTAAGCTATTTCATCAAAAAGACTGGAATGTGATCGCTACCATGCGTAGACCCGGAAAAGAAACGGAACTATCCGCACTCGGTGGTGTGCACGTGACCAGGCTGGACGTTACGGACAAGACCAGCATTGCGACGGCGGTAGCTGCGGGTATTCGTCAGTTCGGGGCGATCGATGTACTGGTGAATAACGCCGGCTTCGGAACGCTTGGCGCACTGGAAGCTGCGTCAGAGGAAGTGATCAGGCAGCAGTTTGAGGTCAACTTCTTCGGGCTGATCGAAGTCACCAAGGCCATTTTGCCTGGCATGCGGGCGCGGAAGGCCGGTACCATTGTCAATGTGTCTTCCGTTGGCGGAAGGCTTGGCTTCCCATTCTCGTCCCTCTATCACGCCACTAAATTTGCCATAGAGGGGTTGACCGAATCCTTGCAATACGAACTCAACCCACTGGGTATCCGACTGAAATTGGTCGAACCGGGCGGTTATAAAACAAACTTTATCGATGGCGGGTTAAATTTTTACGGTGTTGGTGACCTGGACGGTTATCAAGTAGCCTACGACCGGTTCCAGGAGAAGATACAGCAGTGGCCCTTGTCAGAGAATATCGGCGAGGTGGCCGAAGCTATTTATGAGGCTGCCTCGGACGGCACCGATAAGTTACGTTATCCAGTTGGCCACGACACAGCACAATTGCTGGAGGCCCGGCGGCAAATGGACGATGTGGCGTTCAAAACAATGATGGCAGGACAATTGGGTGTCTGAGTGAAAGCGGTAACTTTAGGTCACTAATGAAAAGAGCAGTCAAACCTTATATTGACCTGGAATCGATCGACGACCTGTACGATCTGGTAAAATTTCCCCGGCCGCGGCATCCCCTAGTCGGGGTAATTGACCATACGGATTTTTACGCCATGCGGCATAAAGATGATTCCCTTTACCGATTTGGATTTTACACGATCTCCTGCAAAAAATTCGAGGGGTTGCTGCATTACGGTAAAGGTCATTATGATTTTAAAGAAGGCTCGCTATTATTCACCGCACCCGGACAGGTGATCGGTCCGGGTCCTGACGTCAAGGTGGAGGAAGGATGGGCTTTGTTCTTTCATCCGGACTTGTTGTATGGAACGGATCTAGGCAAAAAGATGCATCAGTATTCCTTTTTTCACTATGAGGTGAATGAAGCGCTGCACATTTCGGAGGAAGAAAAAAGGCTTGTTAAAGATTGTGTCGATAAGATCGCCAGAGAATATATGCAATCCATCGATAAGCATACCCAGGGCCTTATCGTCAGCAACCTGGAACTGCTCTTGAACTATTGCAACCGTTTTTATGACCGGCAGTTCTATACGCGGGCCAAAGTGAACTCCGACGTTGTACAGCGCTTTGAAACCTTACTAAAAGAATACTTCAACCAGAGCACATTAATAGAAACCGGTTTGCCCGCCGTCACTTATTTTGCTTCAAAGCTGCACTTGTCACCCACTTATCTTTCCGATCTGCTGCAGAAATTTACCGGAAAGAGCACCATGGAACATATTCACCTCGAATTGGTCGAAAAAGCCAAGTCGTTATTATGGGGAACGGAAAATTCGATCAGCGAGATCGCCTACGAACTCGGCTTTGAACATCCTTCTCATTTTACAAAGATCTTTAAGGCCAAGACAGGCAAGTCGCCGAGTGAGTTCCGCCATCTCAATTAGAGAGGGGAGGGGCGGATTAAGTTATTGTTACGTTGATTTTTGCTAAAAATAAATGGCTTGTCCTTTTCTTAGTTTTGTCGCACTCCTACCAGGATGTCTGCGACTCCCTTTCATATAGATAAAGCGCTGCTGCGACTCATTTCCAAGGGCGACACATCTGCCTTTAACAGATTTTATCACCAGACCAATGCGATGATCTATAAGGCCGCTATGGCTTATGTCAAAGACCCGCAGATAGCTGAAGAGATCGTCCAGGTGGTATATATTAAGATATGGGAATACCGGGAACGGCTGATACAGGTGCAGGACCCGGACGATTATCTCTATATCCTTGCACGCAATACGGTATTTGATTACTTCAGAAAGGTTGCCGCGGAGCATAAACACCTGGCTGCCCTACGGCAACAATCCCCGGAACATTCAGACCTGGTGACGGCCAGCCTACAGGAAAAAGAGGGTAGGCAGCTGCTTCGCCAGGTCGTTGCCCGCCTACCTTCCCAGCAGCAGCAAGTCTACCTGCTTTCCAGCGAAGAGCAGATGAGCTATGACGAGATAGCTGCTGCTATGCACATTTCCCGGTTCACGGTGAAGCGGCACCTGGAGCTGGCCCGCCGCTTCGTCCGCAAATGCTTACACCACCTGGGCGGATTATTTTAATTTATTTGCTTTTCGATTGGGCCGATCTTTCCTGTGCATCGTCTTTATGCTATATGACGCCCGAACGTTTCTCCCATCTGCTACAATTATACCGGAACGATGGCCTTTCACAGCCGGAATGGGAGGAACTGCGGACGGCTATCCTTGAAGGAGGCTTTGAAGAATATTGGCAGAAGGATTTTGCAGCTATGTGGCAGGGAGTGTTGACAGAGCACGATGTAATCGCGGCGGGCAAGCGGAAGGCTGTTCGTCGGGTTTTGGTGCGGTCTACTGCTGTTGCCGCGGCTTTAATGGGCTTCGTTTTATCGATCTGGCTTGTAAAAATGCGACAACAGCCTGATGCAGGCGACTCTCATCGGCCGCAAGTTGCCAGGATTGCACCGGGCAATATCAACAAAGCTGTGCTTTTGCTTGCCGATGGGAGTCGGATAGCACTGGATAGCGTTCATAATGGGCAGATTGCACAGCAGGGGATTACGCGGATCATCAAGGGCAATGGTACAGTTTCGCTGGTTGCTATGGCTGGGCCTGACGAAGCGGGCTTATACTATAATACGATCATGACACCCAGGGGTGGACAATACCGGGTTGTCCTTCCCGACGGCAGCAGGGTATGGCTCAACTCCGCTTCCTCGCTGCGATTCCCAGCTACTTTCCAAGGCAACGAACGTGCGGTCGAGCTGACGGGTGAAGGGTATTTTGAGATAGAGCAGAACCCTCACATGCCTTTTATCGTGAATATACGTACACCTTCCGGGGATGGAGGGCGGGTCAATGTGCTGGGGACACACTTCGATATTATGGCTTACCCCGATGAACAAACGATCAATACCACCTTACTACAGGGCGCTGTTGCCGTATCCAAGGGCGAACTGGTCACAAGATTAATGCCTGGTCAGCAGGCTGCCTTTGACAGCGTCAATCATCAACTGCGGGTGAAGCAGGTCGATACCCTTCAGGCGACGGCATGGAAAAATGGGCTGTTTGAATTTGATAATACTGATCTGACCGCTATCATGCGACAGCTTTCCAGGTGGTATGATATAGAGATCGTTTACCGTGTCCAGCCTGATAAGGCGCCGCTTGGCGGCAATATCAGCAAGAACCTGGATCTGGCAGATGTGCTTGCTCTGCTGGAAGCCAGTGGAACCAATCATTTTAAGATAGAAGGTAAAAAAGTATTGGTGCTTCCATAAACTTTATTGGCTATGAAATTAACTGCTTTCTGCATTCTGGCCTTTTGCCTGCAGCTCAGCATGGGCGGCTATGCACAAAAGGTAACGCTGGTTGTCAAGAACGTTTCCCCGCAACAGGTTTTCAGAGAGATCACCCGGCAGACCGGCGTCTCGTTTGTATACAAAGAGTCTCTGCTGGAAGGCGTGGCTCCTGTTAGTATCCAAGTGAAGGACGCCACCATTGAAGCCGTGCTCGATGCTTGTTTTAAAGGCAGGCAAATTGGATATCAATTGGTAGGTAAAAGTTTTGTTATCAGGCAGATCCCGCCAGCAGCGGCTCCCGTGGCTGAGTTAGAGATAAACGGGGTTGTACGCTCGGCGAGCGGAGCTGCCCTGGAAGGTATTTCCGTCACTGAGAAAGGAACCTCCAACGCCACACATACCCTCAATGATGGCAGCTTCCATTTACGGGTATCCGGACCCGATGCCGTGCTGGTATTTACGTCCGTTGGTTTTAAAACGGTAGAGCTACCGCTTGCGGGCCGTACACAGGTGGAAGTGGTGCTGGAGACATCGTCACAGGAGCTTTCCGGTGTAGTCGTCACCGCCCTTGGTATTACCCGGGCAAAACGTTCCCTGGGCTATTCTGTCGAGGAAGTAGGCGGGAAGGAATTTACCCGGGTGAACCAGGAAAATATATTGAGCGCCATGTCCGGCAAGGTCGCCGGAGTCACCATCAATTCCACCAGCGGCACAGGTTCATCCGTGAGCATCATCATCCGGGGAGCCACTTCCCTGAGCAGCGACAATCAACCCTTATTTGTGGTGGACGGCGTCCCTATTGCCAACACCTTGAATAATATAAGTGATGTAGGTATCAATAACCGGGTCGATTATGGCAATGCCCTCTCCAGCATCAACCCGGATGATATTGAAAGTGTAACCGTGCTGAAGGGGCCCAGCGCGGCAGCCCTGTACGGATCAAGGGCGGGTAATGGAGTTGTCCTGATCACCACCAAATCCGGGCGCGATGTCCGAAAGATGACCGTGAGCCTGACTTCGAGTACGGTTTTTGATCAACCGTATAAGTTTCTGAAGTTCCAGCATACCTTTGGATCAGGTGCGTTTTCTGCTATTCCGGTCTCCGTAAGCGGCAATCCACTATCCAACCCTTTCGGAAGCCTGATCCAGGAGAATGCGCATACTTTTGGGCCAGAGCTGAACAAGGGGTATACTGCAGTGCAGTGGAATAGCCCCCTCGATGCGAACGGTAATCCAATTGCTTTACCTCTCATCTCTCATCCGGATAATGTCAAACATTTCGTACAGACAGGTATTACCAGCACCAACGGCGTTGCGATCGCCAATAGCAATGAGTCTTCCTACTACCGGCTTTCCTATGCGAATATGTCCAACAGGGGAATCATCCCCATTTCGGACCTTTATCTCAACAGCCTCAACCTGAACTCCGGGCTGCGTATTTACAAGACCCTGCGTCTTAGCACAAGCATCGATTTTAGCCGGAACAATTCCAATAATCGTCCGGCAGGGGAGCGGGGATCCAATCCCCTGGAAGCGGCCTATGATGTATCTCCGCATATCGACATCCGTGACCTGACGAGTTACTGGCTTCCCGGTGAGCAGGGCATCCAACAACGCACCCAGTATAAAGGCGCCTTCAACAATCCCTATTTCCTCGCATATGAAGTGAAGAACAGCTTTGTCCGCGACAGGGTTTTCGGCAATATCAAGGCGGACTGGCAGATGAGCCCTGCTTTTAGTCTGATGGCCCGCTATGGCCTGGACACTTATAATGAAAAGCGGGAACTAAAGATCCCAGAGAGCTATACGGATGATCCCGGGGGAGGCTATGGTATTATCAATCTCAATTCCTTTGAAAATAATGCCGACTTCCTGCTCACCTACAAGCATGCATTTTCTCATTTCAGTCTGTCCGTTTCGGCCGGTGGCAATACCCGTTATCAGAAAGGCGCAACAGTCCGGACGGCTACCGTGGATGGCGCGGGCGGCCTGATCGTGCCCGGCGTATTCACGATCCAGAATATACTGCCCAATAACCTGAGCTATTCCAGCACTTCGTATCAGAAGGGAGTCAAGAGTCTCTATGGCCTGATGAATATCGGTTATAAGGACATGGCTTACCTGGATATTACCGGCCGCAACGACTGGTCCAGCACCCTGCCGAATGCGCAGCCTTATTTTTACCCCTCTGCTTCTCTCAGCCTGCTGGTCAATGCCATTGCCGGCATTCACTCGCGGGCTATCGATATGATCAAGCTGAGGGGTGGCGTTGCCCAGGTTGGGAATGATGCCGGTCCTTATCAGCTGCTTGCCGTATTATCCGATACGGGCGCCTGGAGCGGCATTCCCCGACTGTCTACTTCCGCTAACCTACTTAACCAGAACCTTAAGCCCGAGATCGCGACTTCCTATGAAGGCGGGGTCGATCTCAATATGTTCCAGAGCAGGCTCAGGCTGGCGGCGACCTACTACGTAGTGGAAAATAAAAACCAGATATTCAGCACTGAAACGCCACCTTCTTCCGGTTACACCTCCAGGAGTATCAATGCCGGACTGCTCCGGAGCAGGGGCATCGAGTTATCCCTGGGCGGCACCCCCGTTCTGGGCCGGGACTGGCGATGGGATGCCACCGCCAATTTTACCCGGAGCCGGACTACGCTTGTTAAATTATACAGCGGCTTGCCTTACTTCACTCTATGGACTGATGCTGCGGGTGGCGCCTGGACCTATGTTGGCGATGAGATCGGGGATATTTATGACGCCCAGATGGTCACGGTCACAGATAAGGGGTCTCCCTATTATGGGTATCCGCTGCTTGACAATACGGGTAAATGGCAATCCGTCAGCGCTATCAATGCGCGTAATAAGATCGGCAATTTCAATCCCAAGTTTATCATGGGGTTCCAGTCTTCTATTTCCTACAAGCAGTGGAGTCTGAGCTTCACGCTCGATTGGCGGAATGGCGGTGACTTTGTCTCCCAGACCTATCGCTATGGTGAGGAGTTCGGGCAGTCCTCTCTGTTCTATGACCATCTTATCAATCCGGGTAACAAGACCGGTCAGCAGCTTCACGATTACCTGGTGGCCAATTCGGGCAAGCTGATCCGCAGTACGGGTAATAATTTCCCCCTGGTGGGGGGCCCTACTCCGGAATACAATGGATATCCTTTTACCTATGGGCCATATACCCTTCCCTATGGCGGGGTGTTCATTCCCGGGGTACGGGCGTCCGGATATGATGCAACTGGCCATCCCACCGGCTATATCGAAAACCTGGGACAGAACATCAACGCGCGTAACGGTACGGCTATACTCCCTTTTGCGGGTGCGACGGCCTTTGGTTTTACCCGCGCTTATCTTTTTCCTGCCTCCTACCTGAAGCTGCGTGAAATATCCGTGGCCTATGCATTGCCGGCGAGGGTCGTCAAGGTTTTGAAAGCACAGAATGCCAGCATTTCGGTATATAGCAGGAATATCATTTTGTGGACGGCTGCAAAGATCAATATCGATCCGGAGAATGCTTACCAACCTTCCACGAATGTACAAGGGAATGGTATTCAGTTCAAACAGGGAATTGAAAGATATAATGTCTATCCATGGGTGATCCCTGTGGGATTTAAGTTGAACGTAATATTTTAAATAGTGACTACTATGAGACATGTTCTTGCGGTATTGGTGTTGGTCGTGATGTTCTGCGGCTGCAAAAAGCAATTGGAGCGGCTGAATCAGAACCCCAATGGAGCGGATCCTTCTACCACCAGCCCCAACTTAGTATTATCTACTGTTCTGACGACTACCGGGCAGCAATATGTCAACTTGGGATATGGGGATATTGCGGGGGTCATGCAGCATACCCAGAACGACGGGGGGACCGGTCCGCACAATGAATACGATTGGAGCGGGACCAATACCTGGACTCCCTGGTATGATATCCTGCGAAACAACAAATACGTCTATGACAGAAGTGTAGCGCTTGGATTCGAATTTCAGCAGGGGATCAGCCTGACGATGAAGTCCATGATCTTTGGACTGATCGCTGATGTATGGGGAGACGCGCCTTACTCCCAAGCCCTGGAAGGGGATGCCGGCAATACCTTCCCTCCTTATGACAGCCAGCAATCCATCTATAGGGGTATTCTGGCGGATCTTCAAAAAGCCAATACGCTTCTTGCCAAGCCGGCAAATGCCTATACAGGTGCGATAGGGACGGCGGATGTCTATTATAACGGGAATCCGGCTCAATGGCGCAAGCTGGCCAACTCCCTGGCTTTGCGGTACTATCTACGGATATCGGACAAGCTGCCTGCTATTGCCAAAGCCGGGATTGAAAAGATCGTTGCCGATCCCACTACCTATCCAATCATCACCTCTGCGAACGATGACGCCCTGATGGGCTTTGCGGGCAACAGCGTTAACGATTCCTGGCCAAACGCAGTCGCCTACAATTCGGATAGCGGGCACTACCGGCAGACTAAAATGTGCGCCACTTTCGTCAAAACTCTGGAGTCTATGAATGATCCCAGGCTGGGTGTATGGGCAAACAAAGTGCAGATATTCCTCCATGTGCAGAACAATTTCCCTGCCCGCACCGATAAGATCGTGGACACTATTGTAGGAGGCGAAAGCCGGCAAGTACGTTACCTGTCACCAGATGTGCTTGCTGCAAAAGGGTTAACGGTAAACGCTATCAACCAGGACCCCAATTATGTAGGTCTTCCGCCTGCCATCCAAGGGGGGCCGGTGTATAATCTGGGACCCGACCCTTCCCAGGGCGCTCACAATCCTCATGTGTCCTGGTTGAACACTATTTATACGGGCGCCAATGGGTCACTGTTAAAAGTGAGGTTGTTATCGGCTGCCGAGGTTCATTTCATCCTCGCTGAGGCCGCATTAAAGGGTTGGGCTGCCGGGGATGCGCAAACACATTATAATGCAGCGATCCAGGCTTCCTTTGTAGCCTGGGGACTTGCAGGCGCCTACTCTTTTTATATTGCCCAACCTTCGGTAGCCTTCAATGGCACGTTGCAACAACTGATCACCCAGAAATGGATAGCCTCGTGGACGGCAGCCACCGAATCCTGGTTTGATTGGCGGCGGACAGGATACCCGGTGCTGGTGTCAGGTCCACACGCAAAATGCCCGGTGTTGCCCGTTCGATTGTATTATATGCTGGATGAACGGAACCTGAATTGGGCTAATACGGAGTCAGCAGAGAATAACCTTCAGCTGACGAGTTATTCGGGATATGGCGCGGATGCCACTAATAGTTATCAAAACAGCGCCTGGTCGAAACCGTGGGTCTGCCAGGGGACGGGGAAACCCTGGTGATGTAGCAAGTTAATTTTTTATATATGAAGAAGATCTTTTTGCCTTTTGCGCACCTATTGCTGTTCGGGCAGATTGCTGTTGCCCAGACCCTTTTGCCGGCGGTGAAAAACGGATTTGTTGTAATCGCTCACCGGGGCAATCACGTCAATGTTCCGGAAAATACCCTGGCTGCTGTCGAGGAAGCTATCCGGGTCGGGGCAGATTATACGGAAATGGACTTGCGTACGACCAAGGACAGCTTCCTGGTACTGAGTCATGATGCTACCGTAGACAGGATGACCAATGGTAAAGGTCGCGTAAGTGACCTGACGCTGGAGGAGATAGAGAAGCTGACTGTTAAAGGAGGTGCTTACCGTATCCCGGAATTCAAGGATATCCTGCGCGCCTGTAAAGACCATATTAATATATACCTGGATTTTAAGGATGCTGATCCTGCCGCCGCTTACCGGCAGATACAGGCCGCGGGGATGGAAAGGCAGGTGGTGGTGTACCTGAATAAGGCCTCGGATTATGGTAAATGGAGAGCTGTAGCGCCGGCAATGCCGCTGATGGCGAGCGTACCTCGTGACGTAAAGAACCCCGAGCAGCTGCGGGCTTTCCTTGGCCGGGCTTCGTTGGCGGTATTGGACAATGTAACGGATACGGCGCTGCTGGCTGTCACGAGGGAGAAAGGGGTCGCCGTATGGTTGGATGTAGAAGGGCCGGGTGAGAACCCTGCGATGTGGGATATGGTGCTGCGGAAATCTGTTCAGGGGATGCAGACAGATCATCCTGAGGCCATGGATAGTTACCTGCGGCAACATCATTGGCGGGATGGGATGCCGGCAGATGCCGCCGGCTCGGTGGGAAGTGCGGAGTCTGCTCCGCCGGCTCCCTCGGTTTACAGAAAACTACCGGATCTTGCTTATGGTCCGGGAGGGAGAGATCAGCTGGTGGATTCCTATGTTCCGGATGAAATCGAGAATGCCAAGGTAGTTGTCTATATCCACGGGAAGGGTGGCGACAAAGATCAGATTCCCGATGCCCTGCTTGCAGCGCTTGTTGGCCGGAGGAAATACATAGTGGTTTCGATGAATTATCGCCCGGGGCAAGTGGCGGATGTCAGGGAGGTATTGACCTTTGTGTCGGGCTATGCGGATCAATATCATTATAACGGTAAGGAGTTTGCGCTGATGGGTAGTGGTGTTGGAGCTCAATTGGCAATGCAATATGCTTCTCAATATGATACTGCCAGGCGTATAAAAACGGTGGTCGATTATGAGGGGCAGACAGACATTGCAAAGACGCTGGCGCAGCTGGACAAGGATTTTCCTTCGAAATATGCGGGGACCGCGGCGGGTGCGGGTGCGAATGCGGGGACCCCAGTGGGAGTGAGGACCAGTGTGCATTCCGGGAGCAGCGCGAATATGGGAGCCGGCACAGATGGATCGTCCGAGGTGGTACCGAAGAAGGTTCTGCTGCCCAATGGATGGACGCTTACTCCGGCGGGACATGCTCTCCCGCTTGGCGATCTGCCCTTGAATATTGCTGTCTCGACGCAGCATTATGTGGCGGTGACCAATAACGGGGAAAGCACCCAGACGATCCAGCTGATAGATGTGGGCAAGGAGCGGGTGGTAGACAGCCTGGTTCTCCCAAAATCATGGCTGGGGCTGAAATTCAGCGCTGACGGGAGATTTCTTTATGCGTCCGGCGGCAATGATAACTGGATACTGAAATATGCTGTCGACTACCAGGCAGCCGCAGCGCGGGACGGTGGTCATGCCCTCAGCTTTGCCGATACCATCCCGTTGGGGAAAAGATGGCCGGAAAAGATCTCGCCCGCGGGGCTGGACATCGATGACAAGCGGCAACTGTTGTATGTCGTCGCCAAGGAGAATAATTCGCTGTATATCGTTGATCTTACCACGAAGAAGATCGTTCAGCAGATCGGGTTAGGGGGAGAAGGGTATACCTGTCTTCTTTCTCCCAATAGGAAAGAGTTGTACATTACCTGCTGGGGTTGTGATAAGCTTTTGGTTTTTGATACCGAACATCGCCAATTTTCGGGAGAGATTGCAGTTGGCGACAATCCCAATGATCTCTGCCTGACAAAGGACGGTCGCTGGCTGTTCGTTGCCAATGCCAATGACAATAGCGTGTCGGTGATCGATGTCCGTACCAGAAAAGTCGTCGAGACCCTCAATGCGGCATTGTATCCGGATGCGCCTCCCGGATCAACCAGTAATGCGCTTGCTTTGAGCGCTGACGAAAAGACGCTCTATGTGGCGAATGCGGATAATAATTGCCTGGCTGTATTCGATGTGCGGGAGCCGGGGTCAGCTAAGTCGAAAGGTTTTATACCCGTGGGCTGGTATCCGACGGCGGTGAAGGTTATAGGAAAAAAGATTTGGGTAGCCAATGGAAAGGGGCTTTCCTCCATGGCCAATCCTTTCGGTCCGAATCCGATCGGCCGCCGCCAGGAAGTGAATTATCAGCAGGGCGATCTGAAGCAGGCGCAGCCCGTACAATATATCGGGGGGCTGTTCAAAGGAGCGATGAGCATTATCGATGAGCCGGATGATCAATTGCTGAGTCAGTATTCTGCGCAGGTTTATCAGAATACACCTTATAACAAGAAAGGGGAATTGGTGGCTGCCGGGGAAGCGGGTAACCCAATACCTATGAAGGTTGGTGATCCTTCCCCCATTAAATACGTTTTCTATATCATCAAGGAGAACCGGACCTATGACCAGGTATTGGGCGATATGAAGGAAGGCAATGGGGATACGAGCCTGGTGCTGTTCGGCGAGCGTGTCACTCCTAATCAGCATGCGCTGGCAAACGAGTTCGTCTTATTGGATAACTTCTATGTAGATGCAGAGGTCAGCAGCGATGGGCACAACTGGAGCATGGGCGCCTATGCGACGGATTACCTGGAAAAGACCTGGCCTACCGGTTATGGCGGCCGGGGCGGCAGTTATGATGGGGAGGGCAACCGCGAAGTTGCCAATAATAAAGGTGGGTTCATCTGGGATCATTGTCAGAAGGCGGGTGTTTCTTTCAGGACCTATGGGGAATTTGCGGATCATTATAAGCCGAGTATCAGCGTGCTGCAGGGGCATTATTGTCCCGGCTATGCCGGCGGGGATCTGAGTATTACGGATACTGCCAGGTTTAGCAGGTGGAAAAGGGATTTCGATTCCCTGCTATCGGCGGGAGTGGTGCCCCATTTCAATACCGTCCGGTTTCCAAACGATCATACGGAAGGGGTGAGAAGGGGAAGGCCTACGCCATTCGCTCATGTTGCGGATAATGACCTGGCGGTGGGAAAATTTATCGAATACCTTAGCAACAGCCCTATCTGGAAGGAAACGGTAGTGTTCGTCCTGGAAGACGATGCGCAAAACGGACCCGATCATGTAGATGCCCATCGCAGCCCTGCGTATATTGCGGGAGGGTTCGTAAAAAGACGTTTCGTGGATCATACGATGTATTCCACTACTTCTATGTTGCGGACGATGGAACTGATACTGGGTATCCCTCCCATGAGCCAGTACGATGCTGCCGCCACACCGATGTGGAATTGTTTTTCGGCTACGCCGGATATGTCCCCATTCCGTAGTTTGCCTTCGAATGTCGATCTTACGGAGAAGACTACTGCCTGGAACGAAATGGTAAAAAGATCGGCTGAACTGGACTTCACGAAAATTGACCGGATCCCGGATGGTTTATTCAATGAGATACTGTGGAGGGGGATCAAGGGGATGGACGCAAGGGTCCCTGCGCCCCGGAGGGCGGCTTTTGTAAAGGCCGGTATCGAGAAGGACTAATTGGAAGCTACATTATCTTTGGCAAGCTTGCATTTCTTCAAATCCTTTTGGCCCTGCTGATCATCCTCTAATTTGAGCCCAGTCTCGGCAAAGGCAAAACCCATCTTCACCTGCTGTCTTATATAATAGATCTTTCCTGCCTCCACCATAATGTTAAGGCTCGATTTATTTTCGGCTGTAGACATCAGCGAATGTGTGCCGGGGTCCAGCATGGTATAGACGTATTGCCCTGCGCCCGTTGAACCGATATGTACGCTGTCGCATCTGACACCCATCTTGATAAGCGCGCCGAACCCGGATGGACGAAGGATATACACGAGAGCTTTCCCATCCGCAGGCGTGAGGCTCCTGGCTATCTTATCTTTTTCTTTGCGGGAAAGGCCGCTTTTGGGATCAGTCGTTGCACTGAACAAAATACAATCTATTAACTATCGGTTAGTAAATGGAGACAGCTTTTAACCACGGGTTAACCGGGGGCTGGTATATCTTCGTCCTCGTTGCTAATTTTTAAATAAATTAAAAGCTGCCTTTTATGAAAAACACATTTACTAAATGTGCTGGTACACTATTATTGTCCGCCATTACCATCTCAGGTTGTAAAACCATTGGTCCGGGAGAAGTTGGTTTCGTTGTCCACAAGGGTGTGATAAAACCAGGTATTTTGACACAGGGCCGTCATCATTACAATATTTTTACATCAAGCATTCATACGTTCAATACCCGGATAACCGAGTATTCTGTTGTTATGCGGCCGCCGACCAAAGAAGGACTGGAAGTGAAGGTGGATCTGACGGTTTTGTATCACATTAAACCGGAAGCCGCTCCTGAGATATACTCCAATGTTGGGATGGATTATGGGAATAAGATCGTTATCAATAATTTCATGGCGATCGTCAGGGAATATACGATGACCTATTCTGCCGTAGAACTGCTTGGCGAGCGGGAGGTTATAGAAAAGAATATTGAAGATAAACTGCGAGCTGCAATTTCGGCTTACGGAATTGTCCTGGATGATGTGCTGGTTAAAGATATAGACATGCCGGCACAAGTGCTCCAGGCGATAGAGAACAAGGCTAAAGCGGATCAGGTAGCCAAGCTGACCAAGCTTGAATTGCAAACAAAACGGGAACAGGAAGATTTTGATCTCGAGACCAGGGAAAAAGAATTAAAGTTTTCGCTGGACAAGCAAAGGAATGATTCCTTAATGATGCAGATCGATGCCAACGCGATAAAGAACTATCAAAATACCATCAATGCATCGCTGACGGACAAGTTGTTGAAATATAAAAGCATCGAGGTGACAAAAGAGCTGGTGAAATCGCCAAATGCCAAGGTTATCATTACGGATGGGAAATCGATGATGTTGAATAATATTAGTGACAAGTAAGCGGGCTTGCATATTCAGGATTATTGCTCTATATTCAATCACAAAACCTATAAACATGTTACTTCATCTACTACTTGGCGGCATAGCCGGATGGCTGGCTGGACAAGCCATGCGGGGAAATGGATATGGGGTGATCATAGACATTATTCTTGGATTACTGGGTGGATGGATCGGTGGCTATATTGGACAAAAGATGGGAGTACATCTGGGCGGCAAGATCGGGTATCTTGTTACTGCTTTTTTTGGTGCTGTCTTATTGGTCTGGATCAGCAGGCTGATCAGAAGGAGGGTCTGACTTGCAGACCCCGGTCAGTGATAAGTAACGGAGAAGGAGCCGCTTGCGATGGTCTTCGAAGTGCCGTCGTTAGTGACATTTTTTGCGACGCCACTGAAAGTGCCCTGCACCTGTTTGGCTGACTTATTGTAAGAGGTGATGGTGATGGTGCCGGAGCCGCCGATAGCAGGATCTGCTATATAAATTGTGGATGAGCTGCTGCTGACCTTTACGACATATTCCATTATGATGCCGGCCGCAATATTCATACTGTAGGTGCCGGTACCAAGCGTATCCGGGAAGGCGATGAGAAGGGTATTAGTCTGGTTGTTGTCAGACCCCGCCATGGCTATAAGATGGGCGCTGGTGGAATCTACTCCATAGACATAGGTGGCTTGCCAGCTAGTGCCGTCGACAGTGGCTTTCAGCGAGCTGCTGCCGTTGTTCGAGTTATTATTGTTGTTGCTCTTACTGCAGGCCATCAGGCAGCAGAAAAGGATGGCGGACAGGAAGAGGGGTAGCTTTAGGATGGGTTTTGTGTACATGGCATTTTTCATTTTGTTGGAACAAATATCTCTTGATATTTGCCCTAATGCAATAGAACAAAAGTTGTGCCGGGACTCGGCCGTGGGGTGGAGTTGTGCCGGATGGAACCCGGCCGTGAGGGGGTTGTACCGGAAGGGGTTCGGGCGGGGGGCTTGAGTTGTGCCGGGTGGGTTGCATTTACGACCGGGGGATGATCCTGTCGTAAAAGCCCCCATAGCTGTTTTGGCGGACGCCGTCTTCTCTGAAGAACTTACCGGGAAAGCCGAGGTCGATGGCGCTGGCTTCGTCCAGTTTTTTAAGATCGTCGGGGGATAGCACGAGGTCGACAGATTTGAGGTTTTCTTCCAATTGATCGACACGGGTGGCGCCCACAATGGGGATACATTCGAAGCCCTGCTGCCGCGTCCATTGCAGCGCCACATGGCTTGGCTCTACGCCTAGTCTGTCCGCTACGGCCATTACTTCCTGGGTTATGCGGATGCTGTTCTCATCCCGCCGGTTGCTTTCCGGCTTTACCCGTCCCTGCCCACCACGCAAGTATTTACCCGTCAGCGCGCCGCCAGCCAAGGGCGCCCATGGGGTCACCGTCATACCAAAATGCCTGGCCATGGGTATCAGATCGCGTTCGGGCGTGCGCTGGATGAGGCTGTACTCGACCTGTAAGGCAATGAATTGGCTCCAACCCATGAGTTCGGCAAGGGTATTTCCCTTACTGACGATCCAGGCCGGGGTGTCACTGATGGCGGCATAATTGACCTTGCCCTGGCGGATCAGATCGTCGATTCCCCGCAACACTTCGTCGATAGGGGTAAGGTCATCCCAGATATGGAGATACAGGACATCGATGAAATCGGTTTGCAGTCGCCGCAGGCTTAGCTCGACGCTGCGCATCATGTTCTTCCGGTTGTTGCCGCTGGCGTTGGGATTAGTGGTATTATCCTTTAGCGAATATTTGGTAGCTATTACAAAATAGTCGCGGTCGCGCGGGTTGATGAATTCCCCGATGAATTTTTCGCTGGTGCCTAACTTGTACAAATTGGCGGTATCCAGAAAGTTGCCACCGGCATTGGCAAAGGCTTCCATGATAGCGAAGCTGGTCTCCCTGTCGGCGCCCCACCCGGCTTCGGTGCCGAAACCCATTGTTCCGAGGCATAGTTCAGATACTTTTAATCCGCTGCGTCCGAGTAATTTATATCTCATAGAGGAATAGTTATGGATGGCAAAAGTATCGATTTTTCTGTGCAACGTTTTATGGTGAATTTATGTCAGACCAGGAGTAATAACTGCACTTATGAAATTCCTTATGATCTTTGGGCTGGTGGTTATCATAGCTGTTGGCTGCGGGAAAACGGCAGTGGTTGACAATTATGCCGAAGCGAAACAGGCCATAGTCGGGACATGGCATGTTATGTATGATTCGAGCTCGAGGGGAGTGGGTTTGTCGAGCGAGGTCATCGCCTATAGAGGGACACCGGCGGATTATTATCAATTCTCGGCGAACGGAAATGTTCATGTCAGGGAAGGCCTGGTTGATGAAACGGTAGAATATACCCTCCTACCCGATTCGGCTGCGGGTAACAACACTTTCAGGATCACTATAGGCATGGATTACCACCTTTGTACTTTTGGTGGATCTGTTGCCCATATCCTGGTCATTGGGACCGGGTTCTCTGACTCACCCGGTGGAGTTATCGGCAAGAGGCTGGTGTTGTACCGGTGATGAATATAATTGTGTAACTTAAGCTTCTAAACAACACTCTTATGCCGGAGAATCACTGGCAGCATGTACCGCGTGTCGCGAAAGAAATTCGTAAAGGGCTTCGTAAAATGAAGCCGCTTAAACAAAGGAAGAACCCGGTGATTGCGTTTATTCTCGGCTTTTTGTTACAAGGTATCGGAGTCGGTTTGTATTTGGAAAGCTGGAAAGACTTTTTTGTTTGTGTGGGCATATTTGTTTTGTTTTTTGGTATTCTGCTGCCTACCGTCATTGGTGAAGAATTGTTGGTTCCGGCAGCGGCGCTCTTTTGCGGGATCTATGGAGCCTGGAGAGCAAATTCTTCGAATAAGAAAATGGCCCGTGGTGGGCTTGGGAGTCCGCGCTGAAAGAACTTTTCAGGAATTGACGATTTAATCTTATTTTTAATGTGACCTTCCCTGCGGAGTGGGACCCCCTCTGCATCGCAACCTCTACATAAGTCTGATCTACTCACCAAAATCGATTCGCATATGAAAAAGCTCCTTTTGTTTGCATTCGTATTCATGGGTCTTTCCTTTATTCCCACCAAGCGCGCCACCTCACCGGCAGCGGATACCCTCTCTAAGAAAGAAAGGAATTATGCTGTCAAATTCCTGAAGGAGACGGAAAATGATGTGCTGGACAAAGTGAAGGGGTTGAGCCAGGCACAGCTGGAATATAAGCCTGCGCCCGACCGTTGGAGTGTAGAAGAATGTGTAAAGCATATCGCTATTACCGAGCAGGCGCTATGGCAGATGTGTTCGGATTCGTTGAAGCAAACTGCCAATCCGGAAAAACGGAGTGGGATCAAAATGACCGACGCACAGCTGATCTCCATGATCGAGGACCGGTCGCAAGGGCATAGAGTGAAAACCATGGACCCGTTCAAGCCGGAGAACACTCCTTACAAGTCGATGGATGAGGCGCTTGCTTCTTTCAAGGAGAACAGGGCAAAATTGATCGCGTATGTAAAGGGTACACAGGAAGACCTGCGGGATCATGTGGCGGCGATGCCATTCGGAATGGTCGATTGCTATCAGATGATCTTATTCATTGGCGCCCACAGCAACCGGCATTCGCAGCAAATGGCGGAGGTGATGGCGGACCCGGGGTTTCCCAAGTGAGCGGAAATGGTGAAGGCTTAAGGATGCGGGCTCTTTTCCCGCAGAAAGGATTCGATGGCCGCGAAATTTTGCTTTTCTACCGCGTCAAAGCTTTCAACGGTTTGCATATAGATTGCCCAGCCCAACCTTCTTTGGGGACGTCGAGGCGCTGCGAATAGTTCGAATATGGACAACGAGCTGAACCGGTTTCTTGTGGCCCAGGAGAGGGATTATCCGACCGCGCTTGCCGAGATCAGGCAAGGGAGGAAGCGGAGCCATTGGATGTGGTATATTTTTCCGCAGCTGCAGGGGCTTGGCTATAGTCCGACGGCGCGGTTCTATGCGATCAGGGACCTCGGGGAGGCGAAGGCTTATCTTTCTCATGAGACGCTGGGGCCGCGGCTCGTCGAGATATCGCGCGCGTTGCTTGCGCTGCCGGGCCACGATGCTACCGCAGTGATGGGGAGCCCGGACGATCTCAAGCTGCGGAGCAGTATGACCCTTTTTTCGCTGGCGCCGGGTGCGGACCCGGTGTTTGCGGCGGTGCTGGATAAGTTTTATCGCGGACAAAAGGATGAGAAAACAGAAGCCCTTATATTTGGCTACTAAAGTCAACATGATGCAAAAAAAGGCTCTCGTATCCCTTCTCTTCTTCCTTCCTTTTAGCACGCTTATAGCACAAAAGACCGCCAATTATCGCTACGAATACGACGACAGTACGCTGCAACTGCAAGGCCCGGCGACGCTGATGTCTTTTAACCGGCTGATCCAGTCTGCGGGCCAGGTGATCACCTATGGCGACTCGACGCTGGAGAATCATACCCTTGACTTTGCTATTTTACCGGACAGCCAGCATATAGCCGTGGAAGGCCGCTATGACGTCGTCGTACTGGATATCCAAAGCCGGCAGATCGTGCATCGCTGGAGCTACCGGGGGGGCGACCCGGCTACGAGGGGATTGATGAGCACTTATTCGGGGATCAAGGCCTTTGGGTACGAGGGGCATACCTATATCGCCTGGGGCGCGGGGAACACCCGCCAGTCTGCCATTATGATTGCCGAATGGGATGGGACGGGGCTTACCAATGTCACCAGCATCCGGGTGGACGCGGTGGCGCCGGCGGCGACTGCATTGCCGAACGATGTTGCCGTACAGGTGGAGGCCGGTATTCCCTATCTATATGTAGTGTTGAATGGGAACAATCAATTGTTGAAGATACGATTTACGGACAGGCAGGTGGTATGGACTGCGCCTGCGGGAGTAGCGCCTTATGGGGTGAAGGTTGTTGGCGGGAAGGTCTATGTCACCAATTGGGCGGGGCCGCTTGTCACCGACACCAGCCTGGAAAATGCCGGTACGCCCTGGGGCAGCGCCTATACCAACCCGGTGACGGGTGGTACGGCGAGGGGCAGCCTATCCATCATCGATGCGCAAAGCGGAGGATTGCTGAACGAGCTTCCGCTGGGCCTGCATCCCAATGCCATTGCCTGTAGCCCTGACAGTCTCTACCTGTATATCTGTAATGGCAACAGCGACAACATCAGCGTGGTGGATGTGCGGCGTGGTGTCGTGACCGACAGCATCCCCGTAGGGTTATTCTCGGGCAGTATCACCTACTATGGCAGTAGCCCCAACGCCCTGCAGCCGGATAAGACGGGGACAACCTTATATGTTACCAATGGATTTGACAATGCGGTGTGTGTGATCCGGCTGGGCGACAATGCCGCTGCTCATGGCCGGGGCAGGAGCGTGGTAGAAGGGTACATCCCCACGGAAGCTTATCCTGGTGGGATCACGCTGCTGAATAACGATCTCTATGTCGCCAATATCGAGGCAAAGGGTTCGCGGGTGCTCTCCCCGGTGCGGGGATTAAAGGAAGGCCAGGAAGGACCAGGCGGTGGCGAACGGCTGACGGCTTATACCATTCACCAGGAACTCGCTTCCCTGAGCATCATACCCGTACCCACGGAAAAAGAATTGAAGGCGTACACCAAAAAAGTACAGGAGCAAAGCCTGTTCTTCCGGCTTGCGCTGACCAACCAGCCGGCGCGCCAGCGTATAGCTCCCAGGCCTGTACCGGAGCGGATTGGCGAGCCTTCTGTTTTTAAGCATGTGGTCTACATTATCAAAGAGAACAAGACTTATGACCAGGTGTACGGGGATTTTGCCCGGGGCAGGGGGATGTCGAAACTGTGTGTGTATGGTGACAGTGTTACTCCGAACCAGCACAGGCTTTCGGAAGCTTTTTCCCTGCTGGATAATTACTATGCTTCGGGTAAGTGCTCGGCAGAGGGCCATCAGTGGACAGACGCCGCCATGGTATCCGACTATATTGAAAAAAGCGTTCGGGCCTGGTTTAGAAGTTATCCGCACCGGCAGGAAGATGCGATGGTGTATAACCGCAATGGGTTTATCTGGAATAACGCACTCGATCATGGGAAGAAGGTACGGGTATACGGTGAGGCTTGTACGACGAAGTATGATCATTCGCTGCGTTGGAGCGATATTTATCAACGCTGGCTGAACCACGAGGACCAGGGATTTACCAATACCACGACCATTGCCCGGTTAAGGCCCATTATCTCGCCGGCGTACCCGGATTGTGATAACCTGGTGTTTACGGATCAACTGCGGGCCGATATCTTTATCGACGACCTGAAGCGGGCCGATGGGGCGGCGGGTGACAGCCTTCCTGACCTAATGGTACTTTCGCTGCCCAATGACCATACGGCGGGGTTGTCGCCGAGTTTTCCCGCTCCACAAGCGATGGTTGCGGACAATGATCTGGCGGTAGGCCGGATCATCGAGGCTATTACGCATAGCCGATTCTGGGACAGCACGGTGGTCTTTATTACA
This sequence comes from Puia dinghuensis, assembly GCF_014642875.1. Taxonomy (GTDB): domain Bacteria; phylum Bacteroidota; class Bacteroidia; order Chitinophagales; family Chitinophagaceae; genus Puia; species Puia dinghuensis. The sequence goes on along the minus strand of NZ_BMJC01000005.1, from coordinate 637,993 downwards.
GAAGATGATTCCCAGTCGGGTTGGGATCATATCTCACCTTACCGGACGACGGGTCTTGTGATCAGTCCTTATTCGGTGCTATCCCGCGCCATCCATACGAATTATAACCAGACGGGGATGGTACGGACGATCGAGCAGATATTGGGTATTCCGCCGATGAATGTGATGGATGCTACGGCGTTGCCGCTGTTCGATTGTTTTTCGGATGTAAAGTCGCCTTATTTATTTGCCCATGTTCCGAATATGATCCCGCTGGACAAAATGAATAAACCGCTGGCCGCGCTGAGCGGGAAGGCGGCGTATTACGCCCGGGTCTCCGCGAACCAGGCCTTTAAGGATGTGGATGGGGGTGATGATGAGATGATGAATAAGATACTGTGGTTTGCCGCGAAAGGAGATGAGCGGTATCCGGGGCCGGTGGTGAGCGGAGCGAAGGTTGGGCGCTAATCCGGGGCGGAGTATTTTTTGCTTGATATATTATTTTTATTTACTTTAGGTTAGCTTTTCCTTTCCTTGAGTTAGACCTTTATTGTCTTTTCCTACCTTTTGTCAACCTGCGTTTCGATCTTATCGCGGACGACTTTTTTACTTTTTAATTCAAAATTAAAATTATGCCCAGAACCCCCGCCCTGGCATTGCTGGTATTTCTTGCCGCATGCCATTCCACGCCTTCCACTCCGGCGACTGATTCGACCATGGCAAAAACGGATTCTGCTGCTATGATGAAGCCTATTGAGTCTCCTTACCAGATCGCCTATTCGTCGAAGTTTGTCATCGATGACAACAAAAATGCCGAGTCTGTGCTGAAGCTTTGGAAGGTTTATGATAACGGTGATCTCAGCGCCGGTAAGGACCTGATCGCCGACTCGATCAGGATCTACCTTGGAGATGGGACGGAGATGCGTGGCAGCCGGGATAGCATGACCGCAGCCGTACAGGCATTCCGGAACTCGTTTGCAGCAGCCGTCTCCCGGGTTGATGCGGTGATGGCTGTCAAGAGCACGGATAAGAATGAGCATTGGGCCCTGATCTGGGGAACGGAAACGGACACGCATAAGGATGGGAAGATAGATTCCACCGATCTGCAGGAGACCTGGCGGTTCAACAAGGATGGAAAGGCCGATGTCGTGTATCAATACGCCAGACCGTTGGGGCGCCAGAAAATGATGTCACCGAAGATGACCCGGAAGAAAAAATAGATTTTCCTAATTAAATATTGTTTTGCCATGAAAAATTCTCTTTACTGGGTGGCTGCGTGCTGCCTGTTGTTTTCTTGCAATAGTGGTGGTTCCACTTCCGCGGCTAAAGATACGACTGCTGCTGCCCCGGTGGCCCCTGCCACTCCGCCGCAATCCGAATTTGCCGATGCCCGGTATACGGAGATGGGGAAGAAGATGATGGCTCAGTTCGCTGCCGGTGACATTCCGGCCTGGATGGACAATTATGCAGACAATGCGGTGTATATCTGGTCTTCCGGCGATAGCCTTTCCGGAAAGGCGGCGATTGCGAAGTACTGGACGGAGCGACGTGGGGAGACCGATTCCGTACGATACCTCAATGATATCTGGTTGCCGATGAAGGTTAACAGGCCGCAGCAAGGGCCGGACATTGCAGGTGTCTGGCTGTTGAACTGGCGTGAAGTGCATTTAAAATTCAAGAATGGCAAAAGGATTGGTTTTTGGGCCCATACGGCTTCCCATTACAACGCTGCCGACAAGGTCGACCGGGTGGTGGCCTACGTGGACCGGGCGCCTATCAACAAGGCGCTGGGGGTGCATTAACCGGCGGGAAACCGGTGATGCGACCGAGGCGACGCTTCGGCCGGGTGGGTATGGCTTGCTTCGAGCAGGAGCGAAAGGGTGTGCCCGTAGAGGCCGTCCGAACGCCGGTAATAAGAATATCTTACGGTGATGGCGTCGAAGAAAAAATGGTGGCCGAGGGGCTGCCGGGGAGCATAGCGGGCTGTCACCCCTGCCTTGTAGCTGGTGAACTTTGACAGATCGTAATCGGAGGTATAATAGCGTTCTTTTGGATCGGCTGCTTTGTCGGGCCGGAAATAGTCAGCTGCCGTCTGCATGTAGAACCTTGCCAGCGGCGCGAGGGTGAGTGTCTGCGTAAGCTCGATGGGGACTTCGAGTTGCCAGGTATGGGCGTTGATGCCGAAGTTGTCGTGATAGAAGCGATAGTAGGATCGTAGGATAACCCTGTCGCCCACGAAGGAATTCAGTTGCAGGCCGATGGGCCATTTTGTTCTTTCGCGGGGGAGGTTCTCTACGCGTTCGGTATGATCATCGTTGAAGAAGACGCGATGGTAAGGCGTAGAGAGCAGCCCTTTTTGCAGCACGAATTCCGGGAAGATAGCCAGTTGCATCCGGGCATTGATCACCTGATAGAAGGCGAAGTCGAAGTTGTAGGAATATCGCCGATAGATGTTGAACCAGCTGGTGTCCCTGAGCTCTACCGGATAGACGAGTTCGAGGGGGCCGTGGTAGGTCAGGGCCAGGCGGCCATAACGGAGGTCGTCGAAATAGCACTGCACGGAGCCGCTGACCTCGCGGGTACCCGTTTTATTGACATGGCTGATGGAGATGCCCGCAGGAATAGACAGGTAGGCGGATTCGATGGAAAAGCCGGTGTTGACACCGTAGGTTGTGCGTGAGCCGCGGGGCTGATAGCTGAAGGCAGGGCTGAGGTGCATGCGAGCGGAGACCCTGGAGGCTCCTGTACCGGCATCGAAGTCGATCTTGTCCATCGAGGCGGAGGTGATCACATCGATGCCACCATTGAGCTTATAGGTATGGATGGAGTCGGGCCGGTGGGTGATGGTGAATTCCGGGGCATAGACATGCAGCCATTCCGTGCCGATGCCGCCGGTGATGGCGGAGTGGTTTCCATCCTGGGCATAATAGGAAAAGAGCACCTGGACCTCCTGGGTAGAGATGCGTTGCTTTTTATAAAGACTGTCCGGCATCGCGTTATGTTTTTGGGAGGATGCGTGCAGGACGGCGGAGAGCATGGCTAATGTGAGGTATTTGTTTTTCATAGGTTAATTGCAGCCGCAGCCGCCGCTGGCTTTTCCATTGCCGCCGCCGCTGGCTGCTTCGCGATAGGCGTGTACGCTTTCATCGAATTTGTCAATATCTGCCCGACCCAATTGCATGTTGGCATCGTTGAGGTATATGTGCTGGTAGGGTTTGACGGTTTTGCATCCCGCGGTTGTGACGGTTGCGGCGAGGCCGGAGATGGCCGCCCATCGGATAATGAGGATGCCTTTACGAAGCGACATGGAAATTGATCTTTTTTGACGTAAATATCTCGTTGTTATCGTCTATCAGAATAGCGTGGGTGTCGGGGAGCTGGTCGACCAGGTGGATGCCGGCCTCGATTCCCATCACCGTGACAGCGGTGGCCAATGCGTCCGACAGTTCGGCGGAGGGGCTGATGATGGTTACGCTCTGCACCCCCCTGACGGGATGGCCTGTTCGGGGGTCGATGTTGTGCGAATAACGGACCCCATCGATCTGGACGTATTGCTCGTAATTCCCGCTGGTAGCTACTGATGCATTGTCCACCGGCAGCCAGAGCAGGTAAGCGTCGGGATCGTGGGGATCGCGTATCCCGATCTTCCAGGGGTGACCGTCCGGTTTGCATCCCCAGGCGGTGAGATCGCCGCTGGCGTTGATGACGCCCGCGGTGACGCCGCCTGCCTTCCACAGTGCCTTGACCTTATCTGCGGCATAGCCTTTGCCGATGGCGCCGAAGCCGATGCGCATGCCCGGTCGGGAAAGGAAGACCTGATGCTCCGGCAGGAGCTGGATATATTGGTAACCCATGCTTTGCATGGCTGCTGCGAGTCTTTCGGGGGAGGGGAGCTCTTTGCCTCTTTCCTTGAAATTATACAGGGATCGCAGTGTTGCTGAAGAAATGTCGAAGGCGCCCTGGGTGAGTGCGGAGAGGTGAAGAGACCGGTTGATCAGCTGATAGACTTCCGTGCCGACCGTTTGGGCCTGTGTGCCGGCGTAGCGGTTGAGAAGGGCTGTTTGGGAGTCGTCGCTGAACTCCGTCAGCAGGTGTTCGATGCGGCGGATCTCTTCAACTCCTTGCTGCAATTGCAGCAAGGACGATGCGTAGTCCTTTTCAACTACGATGAGCTCGAAATCCGACCCCATCAGTCTGGTGTTGACGTGCTGCTGTATCATAGGTGGTATTGGTTACATCCACCAAGGTATTTATTTTTTCTGAATGGCGGCAGATTCATTGCATTAGCCGGGAGTAGCTTTACCGGCCTGAATCATTTTTTTAACTCCAAAACCATAAACCTTATGGCCAACTCGGCAAATTTCCCGACTTCGGTTACTGGTAACATTTACCCAGACAACCCCAATCCACAATTCCCGGAGCAGCTATTTCCAGCGTTCAATCCTGCTAATGCCATTGTCGGCGTGGCCTTCTCCGGCGGCGGCGCCAGGGCTATGTCGGCCGCTATGGGGCAGATGCGTGGTCTCAGGAACAGCCTTGGCTACACCGATATCGGCGCCATCTCCTGCGTATCGGGCGGCTCGTGGTTTGGAACGCCATTCACCTATGCCTCGTCCAAGTATGACGACGACACGCTGCTGGGGCTGCAAACCCCGCCTTCGCAACTGACGGTGGAAGGATTGCAGAACCTGAATACGAATAATATCTGTTCGGCACTTCCACAAATGACGAACGGCTGGGTGTCGGCAGAGCTGGGCCTCCTTTATCTCATTGGGGTGCCCTATAACCGGCTTTGGTCGAGAATGCTGAATTTCTTTATTCTGCTACCGTTGGGTATAGGTGATACGAACACTTTCTTTACCCTGAATCCCACTACGCTGGCCCAATTGCTTTCGCTTAACCCATCGCTTACGCCAAGTAACTTCTACCTGCAACGGGATAACCGGCCGTTCTATATCGGCGGGTCGACGCAGGCCTATCCGATGGGCGATGGTATGGTGATGCGGCATTTCGAAAATACGGCGATGTATACCGGGACTCCGCAGATGTGGGGTACTATTGGGGTTGATGGCCAACATTTTGGGTATGGGTATGTCGACAACCTGTTGTTCGACACGGTGGGCCAGGGCGCGACGGGGTTTGACGAGGTTACGGCCAATCTGAACACCAACCCCGAGAATGGACAACTCCTGCTTTTCACCCTATCGGATCAGATGGGCAGCAGCAGCAGCGCACCGGGCGCCGACCTGGATTATTTTGACGACAACCCGGATTATTTCCCGCAATTCAATTATTGGTGTCCGACGTATGTAGATGACCCTGCTACGGTGTACAGCTATGTGGATGGCGGCGACCTGGAAAATACCGGCATTATCCCACTGCTGAGAAGGCAGTATCCTATTGTCCTGGCCTTTGTCAATACTTCTTTGCCGTTGGGTGGAACGGACCCCTATTATTATGTGGATGGCGTCGATGCGCAGATCAGCAGCCTTTTTGGACATTATCCGGAGCAGAACCCAGTGATGCCACCCATTGTACAAACACAGGTGCTGAATGACGATGGAAAGTTTGCCCAATTGGCGGCTGCTTTGGCCAGCAAGAAGGCTAACGGCGAGCCGCTGGTCTATGCCGATCTGTATACCGTTTACGAAGGCAATTATTTTGGCGTGCCGGCTTATCCCGGGGCTGGGAGCTTTTTTATTGTCTGGTATTACAATGACATGAATCGGCAATGGTACAACGAGCTGCCGACAGCTATCCAGGAATTGCTGACGAGTACGGACCCGACCAATTACATGGCCAATTTCCCCAACTATGCCACGGTGGGCCAGAACAGCTATGACGACATACCGGAGGTGTTGATGCTGACGCCGCAGCAGATAAATTTGTTAGCCAATATGCAATGCTTTACCGTGTCGACTCCTGGCAACCTTGCGCTTATTAAGGAGTTGATGGAGAAGGTGGCAAGCCGGGAGGCGGTGAAGCCCTGAGATGGGGCCGGTGCTTGTCGGTTATCCGCGGCGGATGGCAAAATCTTCGAAACGGGTTTCGGGGAGCGGGCGGCTTTCCACTTCCGAGACGATGGCGCGGCTTGGGCCCTGGCGGCACCAGGCAATGAATTTGTCCAGGGCGGCTGCTTCGCCAGTGGCGGTGATCTCGACATAGCCTTCGGGAGTATTCCTGACCCAGCCGGTGAGGTGGAGGCGGTCGGCCTGTTCCTTGGCGGAGGCGCGGTAGTAGACGCCCTGGACTATTCCTTTGATGAGGAGATGGATGGTTGGCATAAAAGACGATAAAGGTAGGATTTTATGGAGTGGGCCGATCGGCAGCCGAAACACACTTGTGGGTTATTTATGCACGCCGCTGTGGTTTTTCTACGCGATGATGGGTTTTAATAATTTAGTAATGCCTGGAGTCAAATTCTTTTGCTTATTTCGATGACCTCGGAAAAAGTAAAATCATATGAAGTATCTCCTGCCGGTTATAAGTTTGTTCTGCTTCCCTTTTTGTGTCTTGCATGCCCAGGACGACCTGAAGAAGTATGTAAATACGATGCCGCCCAATGTGGCTTCGTTTGAAAAATACGGCGATGTGCCGTTGAGCTATAATACCGGGCAGGTGGCGGAGACGATTCCCTTGTATACTTTTCCGATAGACAATGTCGTGAGCATACCGATAGACTTGAGCTATAACAACAACGGGATGAAGCCGGACGCGGTTCCTTCCTGGGTAGGGCATGGATGGGATCTGATGCCGGGTGGATATATCGTGCAGGATATCCGGGGTTTGGATGACCTTGGGATAAACGGGATGGCCGATCCGAACGCTAAAGCGGCAGCGGTGAGCTTTATGACGGGGGCAATGCCGGTGGCCAACCGATATCAATACATCCATGATGCCTTGGGAGGGCTTAACGATTCGCAGCAGGATATCTTTTCCCTGAACATTTTGGGCAAGTCAGCCAAATTTTATTTTGACGGCAGCCAGATCAAGTTCCTCAAGTGGATGCCTTATTCGGTGGTACTGGATAACAATAGGAATTTTATCGTCACCGACGAAAAAGGATACCAATACACCTTCGGGTTGAGGACCTTCAGTTCGGGCAGTATCAACAATGACCCTTTCAACCAGGTGGTGGAGGGTGGGAGCAATACCTGGTGGCTTACCAAGATCGTCACACCTTATGGCACGGAGGCCGACCTTACGTGGCAGCAGGATGCGCAGTATCAGACAATTACTACCAACAATTCTTATAGTGTAGGGGCGACCGGCATCCAGCAAAGCGGATGCATATTTGGCGCCACCGGTCCCAACCAGGTGCAGTCCATTTCCCTTATAAACCAGGAGGTGTTGCAGAGCATCAGTTACCAGGGAAGGAAGGTGCTTTTCAATACCATTGCCAGGAACGACCTTACAACCATCAATAGCACGGTGGCGCATGCCTTGTCTTCGATACAGGTGTTGAATGATAACAGTCAACTGGTGAAGAATATCAACTTTTCTTATGATAACAACGCCCGGTTGAAGCTGCTCGGCCTGTCCGTGCTGGACAATGGCACGAATGCGCCGGTGCAGAACTATACTTTTAGCTATTATCAGTATAATAGTAATGATCTGACCAGCATTCCCCTTATTACCAGCGCCAACAGGACCTACGCCATCGACCATTGGGGATATTATAATGGGATTACGGGCAATACCTTCAGCGGGGTACCTAAAGCCAATTATGCCCTTGCCATACCTAACAACAATTATAATGTCAATTGGTCTATTCCGGGGGACAATGACCGGACCGCTTATTGGGATGCCGCCCGGATGGGGATGCTGCAAAAAATTACCTATCCTACCGGCGGGTATACCACTTTCGACTATGAGGGCAACCAGATAATCTACCCATTTGTGCAGGGGATTCCAGCCTTCCTCAACTATAATCTCAATTACAGTAACAATCTTGTGAACGTGCCCGGCGCTTCGGATGCCACCAGCTGCCCCAGTGCGGAGGGTGAGTCCGGTATGAAGACCGGGACCTTTACGATCTCCACGGCAATGAATGTACAGGTAGATTGGCAATTTGTGTCGGTTGTCGACAATAGTGCGTATTGCGAGCTGCTTATCAGCAGCACGAGCGGTGGCAATCCCTATGTCAAAGAATTTGCCTATACGAGCACTGGAAGCGTCACTATAACGCTGCCGGCTGATACCTATACTTATACGATCGACCCGGGTTGTGCATTCGCGCAGCAAGGGGTGGACAACCCTTCTGTCAGTTTTCAGGTATATCAAATTTTGCCGGCCGGCAACATCCCGGTTTCTATCGGGGGTGACCGCGTCCTTCGCGTTACGAGCTACGACCCTGTTGCCAACCAGACCACTGTGAAGAAGCTTAGTTACGCCGATGAGGAATTTTACCAGATACCCAATTATGTGTCGCAGGTAGAAATGATAACGACGGCGTCGGCGGGGCTGCTTAACCTTCCAGCGAATGCCGACTGTGGTCCCCAATATTTCATCGGGGCGCAAAGTGTGGTGCCTTTCGATGGCAGTACCATCTATTACCGGACAGTGACCGAAAATCTCGGGGAGAATGGCGAGAATGGAAAGACGGTGTATTCTTATCCGTATCAGCTGTGGTATGCGAGTTCTTATACTCAGTCGCCGTATCCGCCGATAATGAACCTCTCCTGGCGGGCTACGGAACAGCAGAAGGATGACTATGTCAACCAGGGGAATGGAAATTTCTCTGTGCTGCATAGTACCGCTTATAAGTATACGGACCCGCCTGTCTGGAATACGCCGCAGATCGTGCAAGGGGTGAAATTCGGCAACGCCGGCGACATCATGGCGGGGCAGCCTGATCCGAATGACTATGGCCAATATTATAACAGTGGGCAGGTCTATTATCCCGCTGACCGGTTTGACAGGTCGCAGTTGACGGAAACGCAAAATACAAGCAGCGGTGGTCCCATAACCAAGGTGACCAACTATAGTTATAACGCCAATTATTTCCTCCCCTCCCAGGTGACCACGACGAATTCGAAGGGCCAGACGGTGGAGCAGGATATCTGGTATCCGGGAGATTATAACAGCAATGTGGCCAACATGGCTACGCTTGTGACCAATCATATGGTCGGGCTACCGGTGAAGACCACGACCAGCAGAAACGGGAATATTACCGACGGCACCGTGAGCGACTTTGATAATTCCGGTAATGTGACGGGTATCCACCGGTATGAGAGCAGTACGTTGCAGGCGCTGCCGGCGCATGATCCGGCCACGCTGTACCCCCCCTCTTTCAATTTGAAGCTGAGTCTGAACTATACGTCCAATGCCAAAGCTCAGGAATATCTCCCGGCGAACGATATCCCGACGGCTATACTTTGGGGTTACAATGGCTCTTATCCGCTGGCGGAAGTAAAGAAAGCGCATTACCAGGACCTGGTGAATGTATTGGGGCAGACCGTGATCAATCAGCTGAGCGGGAGCGCGCCCGGTACGGATGACCAGGTGAGGGCCGCGCTGAACCAGTTGCGGACCGACCCCAGGTTAAAGGGAGCGCTCGTCACCAGCTATACCTATCAACCTTTTATTGGAATGACGAGCCAGACTGATCCTGCCGGAAGGACGACCTATTACGAATATGATGGCCTGGGGAGATTGAAGCTCGTCAGGGACCAGAATGCGAACATCGTAAAGGCCTACGACTATCATTACCAGGGACAATAATGCTGTCGGTGGCCCCGGGGCGGCTGAGTATTTCGCGGGCCCGGCGGGGGCTAATATTTCGCGGCTTCGCCCGGTTTGGGGGTTGACTCGCGGATGAAGCGGCGGAGGTTTTCATTGGCTGCTTCCAGGTCGGGTTTTCGCAGGTAGAGCATGTGGCCGCTGCGGTAGCCTTCCCAATGGAGGCGGTCTTTGAGTTTTCCACTGGGATCGAGTTGCCAGAGGCTGTATTTGGCGTTGAAGTAGTCGCAGGCCCCGTCATAATAGCCTGACTGGATGAGAAGATGCAGATATGGATTCTGGGCGATGGCCTGGCGCAGGTTTTCGCCGACGTGGTCATTTTGATTGTCCCAGGGGAATACAGGTCCGAACATGTTATACTTGAGGTCGGTGTGGTAGTGCAAGTCTTCCCGCAGATAGATGTTCATTGCCGGGGTAAAGGAGTGGAGCCAGGAAGTCAACTCTGCATTATAATCGGGTGATGCTCCTGCGTCCTGGCGGTCGATGCCCTTATACCGCGAATCCAGGCGGCCCACGGTGAACCCTTTGTCGCGTAGCAGCTCCTTCCAGAAGAAATGCGTGGGGATCTCCAGGTTACATTGCAGCACTGCTTTTTCGGAGAGCCCGGTATAGCGGGCGAGTTTTGCGGCCAGGGCCTGTCTTTTGGCGGAATCGATGAAGCCACCTTTGGCGAGGGCCGGGATCAGCTCGTTGACCGCGAAGTCTTCGACCTCGGGAAGATAGTCGGTGAGGTCTTTCTTTTGTAGATCGGGTGCGAGTGCTTTATGATACCAGGCTGTGGCCGCATAGTAAGGCACCAGCAGGGAGGTTTTGACGTATTCGCTGCGATCGATGCCCAACTCCGTGGGCGACACCAGGATGACCCCATTGAGGTACATCCATTGTGCATTTTGCAGTTCGAGCGCCAGGCCTGAAGCGCGGGTGGTGCCATAGCTTTCCCCGATGAGAAATTTTGGTGAAGCCCAGCGGTTCTTCCGCGAGACGAAGGTGGCGATCCATTCGGCGAGGTATTTGATGTCCTCGTTGACCCCGAAGAATTTGCTGCCGGGGATATCCTTGTTTACGGTGCGGGAGAAGCCGGTGTTGACGGGGTCTATATATACGATATCGGCGACATCCAGGATGGAATAGGGATTTTCTTTTACGCCGTAGGGTTGGATGGGATAGCCTTCCTCATCCAGGTTGAGGCGGCGGGGACCGGTGTACCCGATCTCCATCCAGACGGACGGTGTGCCGGGGCCGCCATTGAAGGAGATGACCAGCGGGCGGGAGTCGCGATTTGTTATGTCCGAGCGTTGGTAGTAGGTGTAGAAGACGCCGGCGATGGGTTTGCCGTCTTCGTCCCAGACAGGGATCGTCCCTGCTGTTGCTTCGTATGGGATGCGCTGACCCTTGATGGTGACTTCTGCGTGTGTAGTAACGGCGGAGTCGATGTTCAATATGCGGCTGCCGGGTACCGGCTTTTCGGCGGGGGCTGCCGTTTTGGGTTGGGCGCCGGTGGCGGGGGAAGCAGCACTGGGTTGAGCGATGGCGCGGGTGAAGAGACCGGCGGAGAGGAAGGCGATGAAGAGCAGGAGACGGTTCATGCAGTTAGATTTATTACTTGCCGAAAGTAACATTTTTTCGAAATTTGAAGTAACTTACGGTAGACGCAGTTTATTTGAATTGTTTGCTATGAATGAGGTCGATCTATCGGGTATTACACGTCGATTTGGTCGAACCGCCCGCAGGGATGCCTGGTGGGTGAAGCCATTGATTGTCTTCCTTTGTCTTTCTTCCTTTGTCATCTATGTCACCTGGGCTGCCTTCCAGGGGAAGAACTATGCGTACGGTCCCTATCTATCCCCCTTATATTCGCCAGAGCTCTTTGGGGACTCGCCGCACCGCTGGTTGGGCCCTAAGCCCGGCGGCTGGCCTTCTTTTCTGCCCTGGAGTCCGGCTTTATTGATCCTGTGGGCTCCAGGCCTTTTCCGGCTGACCTGCTATTATTATCGGGGGGCCTATTACAAAGCTTTTTTGGTGTCTCCTGCCGCCTGCAGCGTATCGGAGGGGCGGAGGCGTTATACCGGTGAAAGAGCCTTTCCGCTGGTGCTGCAGAATGTGCACCGCTATTTAATGTATATCGCATTGATCTTTCTCGTCATCCTCGCGCATGATGTCTGGACGGCGATGTGGTTCACCGATACCCGGACGGGGTCGTCTTCCTTCGGGATCGGTGTCGGGACGATGGTGCTGGCAGCCAATGTCGTGTTCCTGGCCGGCTACACGTTTGGATGTCATTCCCTGCGCCATTGGGTGGGTGGGATCAAGGACCGGCTATCCGGATCTCCTGTACAGAGACAGATATATCGATGTGCAGGCTGTTTTAACCGCAGGCATATGCTTTGGGCCTGGATGAGCTTGTTCTGGGTAGCGTTTACGGATATTTATGTCCGGCTGTGTGCGACGGGGGTATGGAGGGATTGGAGGATAATATGAGCATTAAAGAATATGGCGTTATACGATGTTGTCGACTATGATGTGCTGGTGATCGGCGCCGGAGGCGCCGGGTTGAGGGCGGCTGTGGAGGCCGCGGGGGCAGGCGTTTCCGTGGGGCTGATCTGCAAGTCGCTGCTGGGGAAGGCGCACACCGTGATGGCCGAAGGAGGGATAGCTGCTGCCCTGTCGAATGTGGATGAACGGGACAACTGGTGCGTTCATTTTACGGACACGATGCGTGGCGGGCAATACCTGAACAATTGGCGAATGGCGGAGATCCATGCCAAGGAAGCGCCAGACAGGGTGAAGGAACTGGAGGCCTGGGGAGCTTTGTTCGACCGCACCAGGGACGGACGGATACTGCAGCGGAATTTCGGCGGGCATAAATACCCGAGGCTGGCGCATGTTGGCGACAGGACGGGACTGGAGATGATAAGGACCCTGCAGGACCATGCCATTCATCAGAAGATCGGCGTGCACATGGAGTTTACTATTATCGGGTTGTTGAAAGAAGGTGCGGCGGGGGGCGTGGGTTTGTCAAATGACGGCGGGCGGGTAGTGGGGGCATTGGGATATGAGCGGGAGAAAGGTCGGTGGTTTGTTTTCCGTGCCAAGGCCATCGTCCTTGCGACGGGGGGTGTGGGAAGGGCATTCAAGATCACCAGCAACAGCTGGGAATATACCGGTGATGGCCAATCGTTGGCGTATCATGCAGGAGCTGACCTGATGGACATGGAATTTGTACAATTTCATCCTACCGGCATGGTGTGGCCTCCCAGTGTTCAGGGCATATTGGTGACGGAAGGAGTAAGGGGAGAGGGCGGGATACTGCTCAACAACGATAAACGGCGATTCATGTTCGACGATATCCCTGAGCTATACCGTAACCAAACGGCGGATAATGAAGAAGAGGGTTGGAAATATACCCAGGGGGACAGAGAGGCAAGGAGACCGCCCGAGCTATTGACGAGGGACCATGTGGCCCGGTGTATCGTCAGGGAAATAAAAGAAGGCAGGGGTAGCCCGCATAAGGGGGTCTATCTCGATATCTCCTGGATCAAGGACAAGATACCCCATGCGGCCGACCATATCCGAAAGAAGCTCCCCAGCATGTACCACCAATTCATGAAGCTGGCTGATATCGATATTACGAAGGAGCCGATGGAGGTAGGGCCGACGACGCATTATATTATGGGAGGGATCAGGGTAGATGCGGACAGTCAGATGTCGACCGTGCCCGGGTTGTTTGCTGCGGGAGAATGTGCGGCGGGATTGCATGGGGCCAATCGTCTTGGGGGCAATTCCTTATCGGACCTGCTGGTCTTCGGCAAGAGGGCGGGTGAGTATGCGGGTCAGTGGGCGAGAGAACATGGGCAGGGGGCTATTGACGACGCAGTGGTGGACTCGATGATGCGGCGTGCTTTGGAGCCTTTCGAACGGGTGCAGGGGGAGAACCCATACCAGGTGCAGTACGACTTGCAGGAGATGATGCAGGACCTCGTGGGGATCGTCCGGAAAGAGGAGGAATTGGCGGAGGCCGTCTTGCAGCTGGAGAAATTGAAGGAGCGGATGGGAAGGGTTGCAGTGCATGGCAACAGGGAATACAACAACGGATGGCATACCGCGCTCGACCTTTTCAACCTGCTGACGGTGTCAGAGGCCATCGCCCTTTCGGCCATCCGCCGGAAGGAGAGCAGGGGCGCGCATTTCAGGGAAGATTTTCCCAATAAGGACGATAAGAACGGCAAGTACAACCTGATCGTTCGAAAGGGGGCTGACGGGCAAATGCAGGTGGTTCAACAAGCGCTGGCTGAGATGAGGCCTGACCTGGTTAAGCTGATCGAAGAAATGAAATAAGCCATGGAGACAGTAACATTTCAAATATGGAGGGGAGGCCCGGCGCGCCGGGGCGGCCTGGCGGGTGGCGGGAAACTGGTGGATTATTCCATCCCGGTGTCGGAAGGAATGGTGGTCCTCGACGCAGTTCATAAGATACAGGCTGAGCAGGCGAATGACCTGGCAGTACGGTGGAATTGTAAAGCAGGCAAATGCGGAAGTTGCTCTGCGGAGATCAATGGGATACCCCGGCTCATGTGTATGACCAGGCTGAAGGATCTGCCGTTGGACAAGCCTGTTATAATACAGCCGATGAAGGCCTTTCCTCTTATCAGGGACCTGGTGACGGATGTGTCCTGGAATTTCAGGGTGAAGAAAACAATCAAGCCATTCCGGCCGAGGGCTGCGGATGCGGCGGACGGTACCTGGCGGATTGCGCAAAGTGATATCGACCGGGTACAGGAGTTCAGGAAATGCATCGAATGTTTCCTTTGCCAGGATGTCTGTCACGTTTTGCGAGAACACCATTTGCAGGATGAGTTTGCCGGTCCGCGGTTGCTCGTATATACTGCTGCGCTGGAAATGCACCCGTTGGATGTGGAGGACAGGCTGCAGGACCTGAAGCGCGCCCAGGGCATCGGCTTGTGCAATATAACCAAGTGTTGCACGACAGTTTGCCCGGAGGAGATCAGGATAACTGACAATGCGATCATACCCATGAAAGAAAGAGTGGCTGACCGCTACTATGATCCGTTGAAACGGCTGTTTCGGGCCCTGAGGGGACGCAAAAAAAATTAAAACTGTGTATTATGATCCAGCTTAAATCCATCTCGAGGGAAGGCATCCCGCTGGCGCTGCAAAAGGCGGAACGTTACCGCCTGCTGAATGAGCCCGACCTTGCGGAGAGCATTTGCAAGGATATATTGGCTATCGACCCGGATAACCAGCAGGCTGTTGTAACGCTGCTGCTTTCTATTACGGATCAGTTTGGGGAATATGCCTCCACCAATCTCCACAAGGCGCGCGAGCTCCTACAACTGATCGATAACGAATATGACCGCCATTATTACTCCGGCATTATTTGTGAGCGGGAGGGACTGGCGAATCTGAAACAGGGCAGGCCTGCGTCTTATGGGGCTGTATACGAATGGCTGACGGAGGCGATGGGCTTTTTCGAACAAGCAGAAGAGATACGTCCCGCGGGCAACGATGACTCCATTCTGCGATGGAATACCTGCGCCCGTTTGATCATGCAGTATCAACTAAAACCTGCTTATGAGCAGTACGGAGAACTTCCGCTGGAATGAGATGAGGTGACCGGCGGCTCACCGGGGGTATGAGACGGGGATGGGCGGTAGGGGTATGGGTGAAATGTTGTATCTTCAACATGAACACCTAAACGCACTTCACATGATGAAACTCCTGCTGTTTGTTTGCATGCTTTCCTTTTTTATGACCGTAGAGGCGCAAAAACGAATGGCGCCGGCGGCTGCGGCCGGAGGGCAGGCAGCGCTTGATGGGTATTTCAAGCCCCTTAAATGGCGGAATGTCGGGCCTTTCAGGGGTGGGCGTTCTGTTACCTCCTGTGGGGTGACGGGGAATCCGATGGTCTATTATATGGGAACGACGGGTGGGGGCGTATGGAAAACGGTGAATGCGGGATGGACCTGGGCCAATATTTCGGATGGGTTTTTTAAAACGGGGTCGGTAGGCGCCGTGGCGGTAGCGGAAAGCGACCCCAATGTGGTGTATGTGGGGATGGGTGAGCATGCGCCGCGCGGGGTGATGAGTTCGTATGGGGATGGGGTGTATAGAAGCGTGGACGCGGGCAAGACCTGGAAGAAGATGGGCCTCGATGCGACGATGCATATCTCCGCTATCCGCATTCATCCGCAAAATTCCGATATTGTCTATGTCGCCGCACAGGGCGCCATGTACGGAGCAACGGAAGACCGGGGGGTGTACCAGTCGACGGATGGAGGGGTAACCTGGAAGAAGATATTTTATGTCGATGAGAATACGGGTTGTGTCGATCTGAGCATGGATAAGAATAACCCCCGGGTGTTGTATGCGGCGATGTGGGATTACCGGCGGCTGCCCTGGCAGATGCGCAGCGGGGGCAAGGGCAGCGGGCTATATAAATCCATCGATGGCGGCCAGACCTGGACCCGGATGGAAAAGGGCTTGCCCAAGGAGATGGGGAAGATGGGGATCTCCGTCTCGGGCGCCAACTCCAATAAAGTATATGCGCTGATCGAAAGTTCGTCGGAAAAGGAAGAAGGAGGATTGTTCGCTTCCGATGATGCGGGCAAGAGCTGGACGCGTGTGAGCAAAGACCACCGGCTGGTGCAGCGCGCGTGGTATTATATAGAAGTCTTTGCCGACCCGCAGAATGAGAATGTCGTATATGTTTTGAACTCCCCCGGATTGAAGTCCATCGACGGCGGCAGAACGTGGTCGAATCTTGGCGGAACGCATGGGGATTATCACCAGTTGTGGATCAATCCGCATAATGATCGCAATATGATCATCTCCAATGACGGCGGAGCGGCCATTACTTTTGATGACGGAGCCACCTGGAGCACGCAAAATAACCAACCTACGGCACAGTTATACCGGGTGAATGCGGATAATTTGTTCCCGTATAATTTGTATGCCGGTCAGCAAGACAACACTTCGGTGATGATCGCGAGCCGCAATACGGCGGGTGGAAGCATTGGCGATAAGAACTGGTTCTATTCGGCGGGTGGCGAAAGCGCTTTTCTGGCGTTTGACCCTGACAGTCCCCGGTATATTATGGGGGGGAGTTACCAGGGTACGATAGAAATATTGGATAGGGTGAGCGGAGAAGGGAAGTCTATCATGGTCGCGCCGATACAATACCAGTCGCTGGCGCCGAAGGATATGAAATACCGGTTCAACTGGAATGCCCCGATCGTCTGCTCCCAATGGGAGCCGTATACCTTTTATCATGGCGGCAACCGGCTGTTCAAGACCGTCGATGGGGGCCGGCATTGGGAAGTTGTTTCGCCGGACCTTACGCGGCATGATACGGCGCATATGGGTATCAGCGGCGTACCGTATACCAACGAGGGTGCAGGCGGGGAGAATTATTGCACGCTGGCTTATGTGAAGGAATCACCGCAGGAGAAAGGGGTCATCTGGACGGGGAGCGATGACGGGGTCGTTTCTCTTACCAGGGATGGCGGCAAGACCTGGAGCAATGTTACCCCGCCGGGACTGGAAGAGTGCCTGGTGAACTGTATCGAGGTCTCGCCGCATGATAAGGCAACGGCCTATATCGCCACCACCCGGTATAAGTTCAACGACCTGGCGCCTGCCATTTATAAGACGACGGATTATGGGAAGAGTTGGAGAAAGATCTCTGCCGGCATTCCCTATGGCGCCTATACGCGTACGGTGCGGGAGGATGATGTAAGAAAAGACCTGTTGTATGCCGGGACGGAGACCGGTTTTTATATTTCTTATGACGGCGGGAATCAGTGGCAGCCGCTGCAATTGAATCTCCCGGTGACGCCGGTGACCGACCTGCTATTGCACAAGGGAAACCTGATAGCTTCCACCATGGGCCGGGGTTTTTGGATACTGGACGATCTGAATGTGCTGCGGGGTTATAATGCGGCTACTTCGCGGAATGATGTTCTTTTTTATCCACCGGGAGTGACTTACCGGGTGTCAGGGGGGAGCGAGCTCGATCGGGTGGTGAAGGATGAGGATGAGGAAGCTCCGAGGGCTGCCGTTGCGGGGACCAACCCTGCCACCGGGGTGGTACTTTATTACCAGTTGCCGTCGACTGCGGACACGTCAAAGAAGCTGACGTTGGCAATATTGAATGAGAGCGGGGACACGGTGCGGCAGTATTCAAGCAAAGAAGATGAGGGATTTGTTCATTTTCCGGGTGGTCCGTCGCCGGACCCTGTGTTGCCGTTGAAGGCCGGACTCAACCGGATGGTATGGGATATGCGTTATCCTACTTTGCCCGGGGTGCCAACGGTATTCATCGAGGGAGATTATGCAGGGCGGAAGGTAGCGCCGGGGCAGTACCAGGCCCGGTTGAAGTATGATACGATGGTAAGGACGGTGTCGTTCGTCGTATTAGGTGATCCGCGGATCAATGCTACCGCGGCCGATTATGCGGCGCAGCAGGAATGGATGGCTAAGACGGAGAAGGGGATCCGCGAAATTCATGAATCGGTGCTGCGGATCAGGAAGGTGAGAAGGCAGATGAATGAAGTGGTGGACCTATTGGGGGACCGGGCGGATATGAAGGATGTGGCGGATAGCGGGAAGAAGATCTCGGGGCGGCTATTGAAATGGGAGGAAGAGCTGGTGCAGAACAAGGCCCAGAGCAATGATGATATCATCAATTTTATCAATAAGCTGAGTGCTGATTATATCTTCCTCAAGGGGGAGATGGATGTGAATATCCCTTATGTCACCGACGGCCAGAAGGAGCGGTATGCCGAGCTGGATGCCCAGTGGCAGGTGCTCAAGGGGCAGATGAAGGCGTTGTTGGATAAGGAGGTGGCGGGCTTCAATGCGTTGTGCCGGGAGAGGAAGCTGGAGAAGGTGCTGGTGCCGGAGAAATAATGTGGGGGACCCCTTCGCCGGTTTAGCGGCGAAGGGAATCCAGGATGGGGAAATTAGGCTGTTGGTTGGCGCTGGTCAGAATCAGCTGGCTGCTGGTGAGGGTGCTGATATTGAATGCGAGGGCATAGGGCCACGGGGCAAAGGGACTGAGGACGAGCCTTTTTCCAGCGCTGTCATATGTATATCTGGCTGTGTCGTATTTGCCGCTGATGAATTGGATCAGCGTGTCGCCATAGTGGAAGTCCCAATAATCTGCGGGTTTGCCGACATAACGTAATGCTTCCCCGTTGAGGGAGACGACCTGCCATCTGTGTTGCAGCAGGGAGTCGGGGGGTGGGTTGGTGTTATGTTTTCTGCAGGCAGTGACGAGGCAACCTGCCGCCAGGGCGAGGATGAGGCTACGGGATAAGTGGCGCATATTTTTTCTTTTGCTTTTTTGACAATGAGAGAGGATCGAACGTTGCATGCGGGCATGAGCGCAAAAAGGTCGTTCCGATGAGCGGAACGACCTGGATCGCTAATGTCTGTCCTTTCGGACGAGCCGCCGGAGGCGGCTCATGAAAACGAAGGGGTTATTGAATTTAGTACGGAGCTATGAAGGTATAGGTTTTGCCGTCGGTGGTCCAGACTGCTTTGTAGTAATAGTAGCCGGTGCCGGGGCAGCTGGTGGGGTTGCCATTGGAGTCAAGGCCATAGGTGATGGTGGCAGTGACATCCGGGCGGATGGTCTCGGTTTGGCCACTGGTGAGCCGCCAGTCGCAGGACTGTTCGATGACCATAGGTTGAACGATGAGGGTTTCAAAGGAGTTGCCATAGCGAGTGGTGCCCCAGACAGCGACATCGGAGTTGGTGCCATCGGAATGAGTACCGGTGGTGGTGATAACAACGCCGTTGTTGTAGGTGAACACTCTTTGTTTTGCTACGCTCCAGGTACGGGTAGCACTGTCGGCGAATTCGATCGTCACGTTATTGGCCGAAATAGTGTGGGTGATGGTACCCAGGCTGGCCAGGTCGCGCAGCAATCCGCCGGTGACGTTGGTGAAGGTATAGGTTCCGTTGAGGGTGATAGTTTTGTGATCTCTCACGCGGGTGATCTTCAAGGTGTCGATGTTGACCGTAACGACAGCGCCCTTATCCCGCCAATGTGTGCCCACGGGGATAGAGATGATGATCTTGCCGGTGCGGATGCGATTGCCCCAGCAATTGGCGCCGTTGTAAGTGATGACGATCTGGCGAAGACCGTTGGCCGTATCTGTAGTAACGGTAGCATCACAAATGCCGTAGTCGATGATGAGGCCTGTCGATCCTCCGTCAGTGACGACGCCGCTCTTAGCATCGGTAGTACCTACGCCGTTGAAGGCTGCGCTGGCATTGAGGGAGTTGTTGACATCATTTTCGGCGGCGTTCATTTCAGTGGAGACCTGGCTTTCGTCATCCGCTGTTGTTTGTACCTGTGTAGTGCTGGTGTTACCAGTAGTGCCGTTGGTTCCATTGTTGGAATTGCTCTTGCTGCACGCGATGATCAGGCCGGCGGCCACGGCAACAGACGCCAGCGAGAAGAAAAATTTCGTTTTCATAATTTTTGTTTTTAACGATTTGTTGAAGGTCTGATGCGCGTCGATCGTAATGGTTTAACCCGGACGTATGAAAAATTTTCCTTTCATGGAATTTATTAAAGTGGGTTAAACCTTTTGTTTTTTGAAGGGTCTTAGCGTATCCCCCCCAAACATGCTATTGGAAAGTTTAAAGGCGAGGGTAATTTTATCCTCAAATACTTTCATTATGAAAAAGCACCTTCTTTTTAGTAGTCTGTTTATGCTGGTGACTGCGACTGGCTTCTCGCAGACTAAGGATTATAGGGTTGTATTCGACCTGACCAGCAGAGATAGTGTGAACCAGCAGGCCATCATCCGGGAGATCGGGCTTATCAAGGGGGCCAACCCGGATGCGAAATTGGAGGTAGTGATCTATGGGCAGGGGTTGGACATGGCGGTGAAGGGACGTTCGGGGCAGCAGGGGGCTGTTGAAAAGCTTATAGCCGACGATAAGGCCAGTTTTAAAGTGTGTGCGATGACGATGAAGCGGAACAATATCGACAAGGATCAATTGGTACCGGGTGTGGAAGTAGTTCCGGATGGGATCTATGAGATCATCTCGAAGCAGCGGGAAGGATGGGGTTATATAAAAGTTGCGCATTGATTGCGGTGGAGTGCCGATGGTAGCGAGGGATCTGTGCCTCCTGGCCCTCGGCGGGAATGATAAGGCGCGGGTCGTCGGCGGCCATGGGAGGAAGCCAGGTGTTGCCGATGCGTTGGCGCGTCCACCAGAGACCGGCGGAGTTGCCCGATCTTGCAAAGCTATAGCGATAGAGTACTGCCCGGATGTAACGTGGAGGCTTATCCGGGAAAGGGTTGCCGGCGAAAAGGCTGACAGCCCCGGGGTCGTTATTGAGGAGCTTGAAGATTAGGGTTAACGTCCATGGATATTCGTCGGGTGTCGACATAGCCGCGAACCACATTTGCCAGTCGAGACGCAGCTGGTAGGGGGCGACCTGTGGCGGCCGCTTGTCGAGGGCGACGGGCAGCCCTCTATAAGGATATTCTTTCCAGTTGGCACTGTCGTTGGGGATGTCGTCCATCGTCCCTTCGAATACGACATTGAACCGTTCTTGCCCTACAGAGCCGAAGGCGCCATAAGTATTTACGAGATCGAGGGGATTGTAGGAGGTGTTCATGATCTGTTGCGGCGACAGCATATTAACTACGGGTTCGACGCTCAGCAGGGCGATGATGACGGTGATGCCCCAGGCGATGGTGGTCATGGGCCGGGAAGGTTCGGCCTTGGCTTCGGCGGCTTCTGCGCGGCGAACGAGGGCGCGGGGAAGGAGCCTGGACCAGAAACCATCGTCGAAACAGGCGAGTGCGGGGATGATGGTGAGCCAATTCAGGAAGGACAGGTTGCCACTGAGGATGAGGATGAATTGGAGCCCGACGATGACGATGCCTGCGATGTGGCGGGCGGGGCGGGGCCAGAAAACAAAGAAGGGCGCTACTATTTCGGCCAGCCAATTATACCAGACGCCTATTCGCAGCACTATGCGGGGCAGAAAATGGAACCAACGGCTGAGCGGACCGGGCAGGGGCTGGGTCTCGAAATGATAATAGAGTGCTGTCCCGTTGCGCCAGACTTCGTCGCCGCGAAGCTTGATCAGTCCCGAGCCCAACATGATGCGGCAGATGAGCCAGCGAAAAAGCACAATGATGGGCAACGGCGGCGCGCGCCGGGGAAAGGGGCGCATGTCGAGCAGGGGGCAAAGGAAGATGGCAAGGAAGCCGGTCTCGAGAAGCTGGATCTCCCATCCATAGCCATACCAGTCCTGGCCTACATTGATGAAGGACATATACAGGAACCAGAGAACGAAGAGTGTCAGCGCATTGGCGAAGCCGGCCGCGACGACGCAGGATAAGAGGAACCCGACCCAGGCGGCAGTCAGGAGAGCCGTGTCGGAGTGGGTGAACCAGAAGATGGAGGGCAGCCGGAGGAAACCGCCCGTCGACCCGACTACGGCGGAGACGCGCCGTACGAAGATGCCTGCGGGAAGGAGGCCATTCGCGCCGATGAGGGGAATAACCTCGTTGATCGCCACGAGAAAGCCTATGGCATAGACCACCCCGAGCAGCCGGAGGATGAGGAAGCGAGTGAGCCAGTACGTTGGACCGGCGTCCTCTGAATTGCCGTTGGCGAGCGGGCTAAGCATGCCCTGTAAGTTACCAAATTCCCGGGGGTTAATCGAGGATGAATTTGTAACCGACAGAGAACGAAATGGGCAGCAAATGGTTGTTGAATGCTACGCCGTAATTGGTCTTCAGGTTGTTGATATAATTATCGACGTCATCCCCGCGGATGGGCACCCAAATCGCCAGGGAAATATAACCCTTATGCATAAAGAGGGAGCCGATGTCGAGGCCGCCGCCGACGGTAGGGCCATAGAAGAGCTTGTTGTACTGCGATGCATCCGAGACGGCGATTGCCGCATTGTAGCCATACATGGCCGCGAGGAAGGGCCTGACTTTGGAAACGCCTTCATTGGGCAGGAGGCGGAGCTTTACGCCCACATTGTAGCCGAAGCCTGCCAGGGCGTAGCCGCCGGCGGCGAAGAGGCCGATGTTCTTTTGCGGATAGACGGTGAGGTTGAGGCCCAGGCCGCCGTAGTCCTGACCGCCGCCTATACCGAGGGTGACTTTATCAGGGGAAAGATCGGGTACTGCGTTGCGGGACTGGGCATGGGAAATGGTGATGGAAAGAAAGGGCAAGAGAAGGACAGTGAGGAGTGTTTTATTCATACGGGGTGTTTTTTCAGGGTTGGGTCCGGAGGGTATTGCCGGACGGCTCCTGCAAGATGGGAAAAGCTTTTGTGGATGTGCGTTTAGCGGTTGTTAAAGAGATGTTGGGGAGATGTTAATGGAGCCGACGGGTAGATGGCGGATCCTTTTACCGCAGGCGTGGTAGATAGCATTGACGATGGCGGCTGCTGCGGGACCCTGGGCTGCTTCGCCGGCGCCGAAGGGTTGTTCTTGTGGGCGATCGATGACAGTGACTTCGAGTTCGGGAGCCTGGTCGATGTGCATGATGGGGTATGTAGTCCAGTCGCGGCTGGTGATGTGTTTTTCGTTGAATTTTACTTGTTCGAAAAGCGTCCAACTGGCGGATTGGACCATGCCGCCTTCGATCTGGTTTTTGAGGCCGTCGAGGTTGATGACTTCGCCGGCGTCGATGACGGCCCACATTTTTTGGACGCGGACATTGCCGGTTTTGGTGTCCACCGATACGCGGGCGGCTATGGCGCAGTAAGTTCCGGCGTTTTTGTAGCGGGAGAAGGCGATGCCGGTAGCGGTTTTGGTGTTGGCGGGGTGTTGGTCTGGTGTGGTGGAGTTGGCGGGGTGTTGGTTCGGGGTGGTGGAGTTTGTGGTAGCGGTTGCGGTGGTGGATGAGGGTGTAGATGTGCGTTGTTGTAGTTGGCGGAGGACGGCTTTGGCGCGGTCGTCGTCGAGGTTGAGTAACCGGAATTCATAGGGGTCTTTCCCGGCTGATGCGGCCAGTTCGTCCATGAATGATTCGATGGCGAAGAGGTTGGCATAGGCGCCGAGGCTCCGGAGGGAGGATGTGCGGAGCGGGCCATTAAAGAAATTGGCGTCTACCCGCTGGTTGGGAATGGCGTAATAGGGTTCGGCATTGCGGTGAGCCCCGCCGCTGAAGCCGGAGGGGCGTTGGGAAACCGGGTTTGCGATATAATGTGCGGCCAGCAGGTTGGCCGCCTGGCCGCCGGGGCGGGTACCATGGGTGTCCGACCATAGGGTATATTTCCAATGCGTGATGTTGCCTGATGGCTGCATGGCGGCTTCTAATTCCATAATCATGGCGCTGCCGTAGGGTTCCCAGGCGTGTTCGTCGTCCCGTGACCATTGTAAGTGGATATGCTTACCGGGCAGGGCCATCGCCAGCAAGGCGGCATCGGCGGCGACGTCGTCGGCACCGTTGTGGCCATAACAACCTGAGCCCGGGGTGCCTTTTATATGGATGTTTTCAGCAGGAAGGTGGAGGAAATCGGCCAGGGTCTCGCGTAGCGGGTATACTCCCTGGCTGTGTGTCCAGATCTCGAGTTTGTTGTTGTCATAGCGGGCGACGGCGCAGGAGGGGCCGATGGAGCCGTGCATGATATAAGGTTTGAAATAAGTGGCCTTTATGGTGGTGCCGTTTGGCAAGGTGGAGAGATCACCTTTTTCGGCGACCTTTTCGGGTTGCACCGGGAGGGTTTTTATATAGGTGGCAAGATCAGTGCCTTGCAGGTTTGGAAGAGGCGGGCCGGCCGACCACTTTGCGGCGGCGTGTGCGGCTTGTTGGGCGCGGATGGCATGGTATTCGTTGTCTGCTATGACGGCGAGGAAGCTGCCGCTCACTACTGTTTTCAGGAGACCGGGTGATTTGCTTTTAGCCGCCTGTTCATCGAAATGGAGCAGTTGCGCGCCATATCCCGGTGGGCGGACGACGCGGCCGTGCAGCATACCGGGGAAGGTGAGGTCTTGCACATATACCGGTTGGCCATAGACGATGCGGATGTTGTCTTCGCGCGGAACGGCTTTGCCTACCAGTTGGTGTTGCTCTTTGGGTTTGAGGGTGACGGGCATGCGGACCTCATCGGTGATCTGGCGGCCGTCCAGCAATTGGGCGAGGCTGATGGTGTGGCCGCCGTCCGTCGTGCTGACCTTGCCTTGTGTGAAGACAAGCCCGGTGGCAGGGACGCCCCATTTTTCGGCAGCCAACAGGAGTAAACGTTGTTTTGCGGCGGCGGCGGCGTAGCGGATGGCCACTGCGCTCATTTCAATGGAGTTGCTGCCTGCGGTGTAACCTTCATCGGGGGTGACGCCGGTTTCCGCCATGGTGACTTCTACCTGTGACATGTCGAGGTTCAGTTCTTCCGCGGCCATCTGGGCTACGGCCGTGCGGATGCCCTGGCCAAGTTCGATCTTACCGGTGAGGACGCGTACGCGGCCGTCGGCGAGGATCTCAAGCCAGGCGTTGATGTGGGGGTTCTCGCGGAGGTCGCCGGGGAGGGATTGTGAGGGGCTGGGCCAGGTGAAGGAGGGTCCACCCAGGCAGAAACCGATGGTAAGGCAACCGGCTGTTTTGATAAAATTCCTTCTACTTTGACGCATAGTTCGTGGAGTTGATAGATACGTCGATGGAAGAAGCAAAAAGTTACCTTGTACGAAGGTAATTCATTATATTTTTATAGAGTAAATGCCAATCGATATGATAACAAAGATTTCTGTATTATTCCTGGGGATACTTTTTGTTGGTTGCCATGATCGATCTAATCAGAACAACGACCGTATCCTTCACATCAATCACATTGTGGACCTGACACACACGTTGACCCCTGATTTCCCGTATATACCGGTGAAAAACATGACCTATCCCTTTCAGCTTATTCCCATGGCTACACTCAAGGAAAATGGTGTCGCAGCCAACTCATGGAAAATACACGAACATTTAGGTACACATACCGATGCGCCAAATCACTTTATCGAGAATCAAAAATCGCTTGATCAAATTGCCTTGGAAGACCTGATCGTTCCGGTGGTAGTGATCGACATTTCAGATAAAGCATCGAAGAACAGAGATGCGGAACTGACTGTTGATGACATTAAAACATTTGAATCGCAGTACGGCAAAATACCGGATCATTCCTGTGTAATGATGTATTCAGGGTGGGAGGCTCATTTGAAAGACCCGATGTTCGTTGGACTGGACAGTCAACAAGTAAAACATTATCCCGGATTTTCGAGTGCGGCCATTCAATTTTTATTAACGCAAAGAAGTATTGCAGGAATTGGGGTGGACGATCTGTCGATCGACCCTGGCATCGATGAAAAATATACCGGGCATAAAATGCTTTTTGCGGCCGGGAAATGGGCTGTGGAATGTGTGGCAAATCTTTCCAACATCCCGAAAACGGGAGCAACAATCATAGTAGGCGCGCCCAAGGTAGGAAAAGCAACCGGTGGGTTTTCAAGAATCATCGCGGTTTGGTAATATGGCCGATGACGGGGCGGGTGGCGGGGTCGTGGGTGGAAAGGAGGACGATGGGGCGGGTGGCGGCGAACGGGCCATTGATTGAAATGCATGCGGAAGGGATTGAATCTGCTTGGTGAAGTTCTGGCGGCAATGGATATTGGCAGCTAAAACAGCTATATGAGCTATATGATCAACCGCTATTTATTTGTTGTGTTCTTTGTTTCGGCACTGATGGATGCTGCCGGGCAGCCTGTCAAGCCGGAGCTGTTTGCGCCGGGGATCATTTCCGGTGCGGTGCATGACGCTGCGCCTGCCTTTAGTCCGGATGGGAAAACGGTGTATTTTCATCGAAGCGGTCCGGCCTTGTCCGCTGTCATCCTTGTCTCGCGATTGCGCAACGGGGTGTGGTCTGCACCGGATATCGCTTCCTTTTCCGGCAGTTGGCAGGATATCGAACCGGCAATGGCCCCTGACGGATCTTATTTGATATTTTCTTCCAATCGCCCTGTCGTCCCGGGTGGAAAGCGCCTGGATGGTGTCTGGAATGGAAAGGTGTGGCCCACCGGGGGAGGGAACCTTTGGCGGGTAGATCGTAAGGGTGAGGGTTGGGGTGAGCCCTACCGGCTTCCCGATATGATCAACCGCGACGCTTCCGTGTTCAGCCCGGCCATCACGGGAGACGGTACGCTTTACTTTATGCGACCGGTTGGGGACAGCGGGAAGTTCCATCTTTATCGCAGTGCGTATCGTGATGGGAGCTATGAGCAGCCCGTTGCGGCGCCGTTCAGTTCGGCTGATACGGTGGGCGATGTAGATCCGGCGGTGGCGCCGGATGAGTCCTTCCTGGTGTTCAGCAGCCGGCGACCGCCCGCGACACAAAACGAGCTCTTTATTGTTTTCCGCAATGGTGCGGTTTGGGGTGTGCCCCGTTCGCTTGGAGTGGAAGTGAACCGGAGCGTCGGCAATATTGAAGCCCGGCTTAGTCCCGACCACCGGCGTTTGTATTTTTCCAGCACCTGGGTACCGAAAACCGACGACCCTGGTGAAGCCGGGAGTAAGCGGCGGGCTATGGCTTGCAGCGAATGGGAAACGGGGATGCTCAATATCTGGTGGGTGCCGCTGGACAAGTGGCTGGAGGAAAGGGAGAAGGGGTGAATGAGGGCCGGGAGGACACGGCTTGGCTTGTTGGGCGGTTGATTGAATTTTATAATTATTCCGCTACCTTTGTGGCTCTGTTCACGGATGCAGCCGACTGAGACGATACATCAATTCTATGCCCGGCTTCGGAAGACCGAGGCGCAGGGTCTCCCGCTGAACAATGCGGGATCGGGGCATTTCAATGTGTTTCCGCGCGATACCTGTTACCGGACGACGCCGTATGGCCGGCGGGATTTTTACAAGGTGTCGCTTGTCCTGGGGACGGGGAGGCTGCATTATGCCGACAAGACGATCGAGATGGACAGGCCCGCCCTGCTTTTTTCCAACCCGGTGGTGCCCTATTCCTGGGAAGCGGTTTCGACAGAGCAGAAAGGTTGGTACTGCCTTTTTACCGATGCGTTCGTCCACCCGGTGGAGCGGAAGGAAACCCTGCAGGATTCGCCGCTTTTCCAAATGGGCGGGATGCCGGTGTTCTTCCTGGACGAGCGCCAACAGGAAGAAGTGTCCTATCTCTTCCGGAAGATGATGGAGGAAATGGCCTCCGAGTATTCCCACAAATTCGACCTGCTGCGGAATTACCTGCACCTGCTGATCCACCAGGCGATGAAGCTGCGACCGGCAGAGGAAGTCGAGCGACCGGCCGGGGCGGCGGCCCGGATCACCCAGCAATTCCTCGAGCTGCTGGAGCGGCAGTTCCCGATCGATACCGAGGAGACGGAGCTGCAGTTGAAGACGGCCAATGATTTTGCCGAAAAGCTGTCCGTGCATGTAAACCACCTCAACCGGGCCCTGAAGGAGGTGACGGGTAAGACGACCACCGAACATATCTCCGCCCGGGTGGTGAAGGAAGCGACGGCCCTGTTGCGACATTCGGACTGGAATATCGCCCAGATCGCTTATGGACTTGGCTTTGAATATCCTGCTTATTTTAATATATTTTTTAAGAAGCATACGGGGCTAACGCCCCTGCAGGCGAGGAATGCCATTGTTTGATTTTTATAATGATCCGTTTGGATACTGAAACGACGGAGCGGAAGGGCCGGGGTAGCTTTGTGGCATGAAACGGCATCAATCTATTGCGAATTTTCTTGCGTTGGCGTTGCTTCCCCTTTCGGGATTTGCTACGGATATTTATGTTCCCGCCTTGCCCAGGATGGCGGAATCGCTTCATGTGAGTGGTTTGCAAATACAAGTTACTATTACACTTTACCTGGTGAGTTATGGGATCAGTCAATTGTTTATCGGCAGCGTGCTGGACAGTCTTGGCCGCTACCGGATCGGTCTGGCCTCGCTGATGCTCTTCTCGCTGGCGAGTCTTGTCATCGCGCTTACGCATTCCCTTTCTGTCATCTATGCCATGCGGATCGTCCAGGGGGTGACCGTGGGAGCGGTGATCGCGGGGAAGCGGGCCTATTTTGTGGACCTGTTCACCGGTGACCGGTTGAAACATTACCTCAGCCTTTTCTCTATCATCTGGTCGACGGGCCCCATCGTCGCGCCTTTTGTCGGCGGCTGGTTGCAAACGGCGTTTGGGTGGGAGATGAATTTTTATCTGCTAGCCGTTGTCGGAGCGGGGTTTACGATCGCGGAATTGTTATTTAGCGGCGAGACGCTACCCAACCCCACGCCTTTCCGGTTGGGACAGGTGGTGAATGTGTATGCGGGGATGCTCCGGACGAGCGAATTTATCCTGGGCATCGTGCTGCTTGGGCTTTCATATTCCATGGTGATGGTGTACAATATGACCGGGCCGTTTGTTATCGAACATCACCTGCAGCTGAGCGTGGTGACGGCGGGCTATTGTTCGCTGATCATGGGTTTTGCCTGGATGGTGGGTGGCTTTATCAGCAAGGCGACGATCGGGTTGCCTTTCTTCCGGAAATTGCTGGTGAATAATACCATACAGATGGTGCTGGTGCTTGTGATGCTGGTGTGTGTCCGCCAGGTGGAGACGCTTTCTTCCCTGGTGATCTTTGCTTTTCTTATCCATGTGTGCGCGGGCTATACCTTTAACAATTACATGACCTTCTGTCTGACACGATTTCCGCATAATGCGGGTGTTGCCAGCGGGCTTACGGGCGGGGTTACGTTTTTGATCGTCAGCAGCCTGAGCTATGGCATCGTCAACTTCTTCCCTGCGAAGGATGCGCTCAACCTGGGATATAGCTACCTGGTGTTTATCCTGCTGACGGCGCTGGTGATATTCTTTGCTTTCCGGGGGATGGTGAGCAGGCGGAAGCCTGCGGGAGCGGCGGCTTAAGGGAGCGTTTGGAGTTGCCGGAGTCTTGTTGCGGCGCCGGGGTCGTGGGTGGGAAGGAGGACGAGAGGATGATGGCGGGCGAATGCTTTTATTGCAGCATAGGTTTGTCTGGCCGACCGGCGGCTTGCGAGTCCGGCGGGATATTTTTCCTGTAGTAATTGATCCTGGGAGATGCAGCTGTCGCCGGCGAAGAAGATGCTGGCCTGGTCGGCGTGTAATAACACCGAGCAGTGACCCGGGGTATGACCGGGGGTATGGATGAGCGCGAGGTCTTCGGCTGCGGTGAGGGCGCGGGTTTTTTTGAAAGGGCCGAGTGGCGTATCGAGCGTGATGAGGGTAGGCTTGAACCAGGGTGGATAGAGTTTTGGTAATGCGCCGTAGGGATGCCGGGCTTCCGCTTCGCCCGCGAGGATGGGGGTTGTTGGGAAATGAGCCAGGCCGCCGACGTGATCGAAGTGCAGGTGGGTGAGGATGACGGCTTTGATGTCTGCTATCGGGATGTCGAGTGCGGCGAGTTGCTGATGGACGACTTCTTCGGAGTCAATAGCATACCGGTATTGGGTGGTATCAAACCAGTTGACGAGGAAGCCCGAGGATCGGAAGTAGCCGGGACGCATGACTGCCGGGTCCATGCCGGTGTCGACGAGGTAAGTGCCTTCGGGATGTTGGATGACCATCACCCAAATGGGTAGCCAGCCGGTGAAATGACTGTCGATGATTGCGGCTAATGCAGACAGCCGGTTGCGGGATTCATGGAATTTTATTTTTTCGGCGATGGCGCCTGCAGAGAAGAGATGGACGCGAACTGCCCGGCCCTGCGAGGTGAGGTCGATGGTTATGGGATCGAAATGAGTGGACACCGGATGGTTATTTGGTGTAACTTATGGAAATTTTATAACTAATTTTATGAGAATCCCCAACCTTTTCCTTGCTTGTGCCTTCCTTGGCATGCCCCTGGCCTCTATGGCTATCAACACCAGGGACACCCGGATGCTATCGCAGCCGGCTATCAGTGCAGATCATATCGCTTTCATCTATGCGCAGGACCTTTGGGTTGCCAATACGGATGGTTCGCAGCCCCGGCGGTTGACCGTCAGTGAAGGGGTCGAGTCGAGCCCGGTGTTCTCACCTGATGGAAAGCTTATCGCTTTCAGCGGGCAGTATGACGGGAATGTAGACGTATTCGTTATCCCCGTGGAAGGTGGTGTTCCGAAGCGGCTTACGTATCATCCCGGTGCGGATATTGTGCGGGGATTTACCCCGGATGGGAAGTCGGTGCTGTTTGCTTCGCAACGGAGCAGCTTCACCAACCGGTATCTGCAATTATTTACCGTTCCGGTGACTGGTGGACCGGAGACGGAACTCGAGATACCCAATGCTTTTTACGCGGCCTATTCGCCTGACGGCAGCCGGATGGCCTATACGCCCATTCCCGATGCTTTCCGCCAATGGAAGCACTACCGTGGGGGCTCGATTACGCATATCCAGCTCTTTTCCTTTGGCGACATGTCTCTTGAAAAGATACCGCAACCGGCAGGGGGCTGCAATGATGCTTCGCCGGTGTGGATAGGGAATACCGTCTATTTCCGCAGTGACCGGGATGGGGAGTTCAATGTGTATGCGTATGATCTTGCCACAAAGCAGGTGCGGGCGTTGACGAGCTTTACCGATTTCCCGGTGCTGAACCTGGCGGGGAGGGATGGAAAACTGGTGTTCGAGCAGGCCGGCTATTTACACGTAATCGATCTGAGCGGGGGGCAGGCTTCTGCCGAGAAAAGATTGGTGATCGGGATTGCGGCCGATCTGTTGGAGCTGCGGTCCCGCTATGTCAGCGGGTTTAATTATATCCGCAGCGGAGATATTTCGCCTTCCGGGGCACGGCTGGTGGTCGATTTCCGCGGAGATATCGTCACGCTGCCGGCTGATAAGGGTGATGCGCGCAACCTGACACATACGACGGCTATCCATGAGACCTCACCGGCCTGGTCGACCGATGGGAAGTCCATTGCCTATTTTTCAGATGCCTCGGGTGAGAATGTCCTCTGCATCCAGCCTGAGAATGGGAAGGGTGCGGTGAGGACGATCCCGCTGAAAGGGGCCGGATTCTATGATCATCTGCGCTGGTCGCCTGACAGCAAGAAACTTTCTTTTACGGATAATTCGCGAACACTTTATGTCCTGGATGTCGCCAGCGGCGAAATGCGCAAGGTGGATTCCGACGAGCTTTACGGGCCCGGCGCTTTCCGGGAGATGGCGAGCGACTGGTCTTATGATTCCCGCTGGCTGGCGTATACGAAGGTGACCGGCACACAGTTCAAGCGGATCTATCTCTATTCGTTGACGGAAGGGAAATCCTATCCGCTGACCGATGGGCTCAGTGATGTCGAAGAGCCGAAATTCGATGCGAAGGGAAAATATGTATACTTCTTTGCTTCTACGGATGCTGGTCCTGTTCTCAACTGGTTCGACCAGTCCAGCATCGATATGCGCCAGACCAAGGCTATCTACCTTGTGACGCTGCAGAAGGAAACGATTTCGCCGTTTGCGAAAGAGAATGATGAAGAGATAAAAGATACGGCGACAGAAAAGAAGCGGGAACAATTGCGGATCGATTGGGAGGGTATCCAGGACAGGATCATCGATCTGCCCGTCAAGGTGGCGGATATGGAGCAACTTGGTGTTGGGAAGAATGATGTCTTATATTATATCGTTCGCGGCGCGGATGGCCAGGGTGGCGGCACTCTTCATAAATATGACCTGAAGAAGCGTAGTGACCAGGAGGTGATGGAGGTTGGTGGTTATAAGCTTTCTGCGGATGGAAAGAAAATGCTGCTGGTGAAGGGGGAGACGATCTGGGTGGTCGACGCGGGCGAGAAGCCTGGTCCGGGCAAAAACCCTGTGGCGGTCGATATCCAGGTTAAGGTGGACCCTGCGGCGGAATGGGCCGAGATCTTCGACGAGGCCTGGCGTGTCAACCGGGACTATTTCTATGATCCCAATATGCATGGGGTGGATTGGGCCGCGGTGAAGAAGAAATATACGGCGTTTCTGCCTGATCTTGCATGTCGGGATGATTTGAACCAGCTGATCCAGTGGATGGGGAGCGAACTGTCTATCGGGCATCATTTTATCCTGAGCGGTGGCGATCATCCTTTTGTGGCGAAGTTTGTCAATGGGGGTCTGCTTGGTGCAGATTATGAGGCTTCGAATGGCCGCTGGCGGATCAAGAAGATCTATGGGGGGTTGAATTGGAATCCCAGTCTGCGTTCGCCGCTGACCGAGCCGGGGGTCAATGCCCAGGTGGGCGACTATATCCTTACCGTCAACGGGCAGGACGTGAAGGCGGAGGATAATTTCTACCGGTTCTTCGAGAATACGGCCGGCAAGATCGTGGAGCTAACGATCGGGCCTAATGCCGATGGCAGCGGGTCGAGGGTGGTGAAGGTGGTGCCGGTGCCCAATGAATTTGCGCTGCGCAACCGCGACTGGGTCGAAGGCAACCTGAAGAAGGTGGAAGCGGCCACTGGCGGCAAGGTAGCTTATGTCTATGTGCCTAATACTGCCCAGGCGGGGCATGATTATTTCAAACGTTATTTCTTCCCGCAGGCCGACCGGCAGGCGATAATTGTAGATGAGCGCTTCAACGGTGGCGGCGACCTGGCCGACTATTATATTACGCTGTTGACGCGGCCTTATCAGTCGCACTGGCATACCCGGTATGGTCACGATTTCAAGTCGCCTTTTGCGTCTATCGACGGGCCGAAGGTGATGATCATTGATGAGACGGCGGGTTCGGGTGGGGACATGCTGCCGTGGATGTTTCATAAGTTCGGGCTGGGGACGATCGTAGGCAAGCGCACCTGGGGTGGATTGGTGGGTATTCTGGGGTACCCGATATTGCTGGATGGCGGAATGGTGACTGCGCCGAATGTTGGTATCTGGACGAAGGATGGGTTTGTGGTGGAGAATGTGGGGGTTTCGCCGGATATCGAGGTGGAGCAGACGCCGGCCGATGTGATCAAGGGGCGTGATCCGCAGCTGGAGAAGGCTATCCAGGTGGTGATGCAGCAATTGGCTGAGCATCCGCAGACGGAGCCGGTGCGGCCGCCCATGCCGGTAGTTGGAACGTCCAAATGAGGCGAGAAATATTTTTTTCTGTGCGTAGGGGTTTATTCCGGCCCGGGTGTCTTTCCTGAAATGGGTCGGTTTGGAAGCAATCGGTATTTTTAATGCCCCTATTCAAGGTACAGGAATGGAAATAAGGAAAGCGGGTCCTATGGTCCGGAGCGACGAAGCCGGCGATCTTGCGTTCGAGCAACTATTCAAAACCCATTTCAAGGGGCTGCACACCTATGCCTGCACGATCCTGCGGGACGGCCATCTCGCGGAGGAGGTGGTGCAGGTGGTTTTTGCCCGCTTTTACGAGAAGATGGCGAGGATAACGATCGAGGCTTCCGTGGAGGCCTATCTCTACCGTGCGGTGTATAACGAGAGCCTGAACCAGCGGCGCAGGGAAAAGGTCCGCCGGGAATACCGGAAACATGCGGAACGGCACGGTGAAGGGACCAGTGTGCCCGGGGAAGGTGGTGACCACCGGGAGTTGGAGGCCCGGCTTCATCAGGCGCTGAATGAGCTGCCGCAGCAATGCCGGACCATTTTCCAGCTGAGCCGCTTCGAGGAGCTTAAATACCGGGAGATTGCACACCGGCTGGACCTTTCCGTGAAGACTGTTGAAAACCAGATGGGCAAGGCGCTGCGGATACTGCGGGACAAGCTGCTGCCGTATTTGGTGGTGATCATTTTATTCATATTAAACAAGAACCGGTGAAGAAGAACCCAAAACCCGATATGGACCGGCTGCTGGTAAAATACCTCCTTGAAGAGGCGACGGATGCCGAGCGCGCGGAGGTGGACGGCTGGTGTGCCGCTGGTGCGGAGAACCGGCAGTACTTCGAGGACTTCCGGCGCATCTGGGCGGAGAGTCTGCGGCTGACGCCGGAGGTAAGCGTCGATGAGGTGGAGGCGTGGGAGCGGTTCAAGCAGAGTGAGCGGTTTCCCGGGAGGGCGGGGTCCGCGAGGGTGCGGCAGGGTGATGAGGGGGCTTCTCGCGGGAGGGTGCGGCCGGGTGAGGACGGAGCTTCCAACGGCCGGGTGCGATCGCTGCGGCTGATGGTGGCGGCGGTGGTGGTGGTGTTAGCGGGGATTGGCGTTTGGTGGGCGGTGACGGGTGGGCTGTTGGGAGGTGGGGACGCGTTGCGGTTGGAGGCTGGAGCGGTGGTGCGAACCGACACGCTGCCTGACGGAACGCAGGTGACGCTGAACAAGCATTCCGCGTTGGTGTGTCCCCGGGTGTTCGGTGGTGACGCCCGTACGGTGAGGCTGGACGGCGAGGGTTTCTTCCAGGTGAAGCACCGGTCGCAGCCTTTTGTCGTGCGGCTGAACGGGGTGACGATTCGTGACCTGGGCACTTCCTTCAACGTAAAGGCCGGCAAAGATGAGACGGAAATTGTTGTCGAATCGGGTGAAGTGGAGGTGTCCAGCGGGAGCTTTGACGTAAAGGCAGGCGCGGGGGAAAAAGTGATAGTGGCTGCACAGCCTGCGGCGTCGCGAAAGATCGCAGCTGCTGACCAGCTGTATCAGTATTACCGGACTTCGGCATTCGTGTGTCGCCAAACGCCCCTGTGGAGGCTGGCGGCCGTCCTCAGCGAGGCCTACAATGTTCATATCGTCATCCCCAGTAAGGAGGTGCAGGAGATGACGCTGACGGCTACTTATTTCAGAGATCAGGATTTGGACAGTATCCTGAGTGTTATCGACAAGAGTTTAACCATCATCCATACACGGGCCGGACAGGAGATAATTTTTCAACCTAAGAACTGATTGCGCGGCATTATACACATATTGTTACTGGTGACGTTGCCCCTGGCGACTTCTTCGCAGCATTTGCTTGATCGTATTATAACGATCCGGGTGCGCCGCCTTCCCCTGGCGCAGGTGCTCGACTCGATCGCGCATCGGGCGGATGTTGAATTTTCCTATAACAGCAGGATCCTACCGGGGGACAGTCCCGTGACCTGCAGCTTTGTCCGGGTGACCGTTCAGAAGGCGCTGGACAGCCTTTTGGGAAAGCATTATACCTATATCGAACAGGGGAGGTACGTGATCATCTTACCATACGGAACGGCTAACGCGGCCGAGGACAAGCCGCCCGATGCGCAGGCCGAGCGCATCTACACGGTGACCGGAGTCGTCCTCGACAGTACTACGCGGCGCGGCATTGCCAATGCGAGTGTCTACGCCAAGGCGCAGCTACAGTCGGCGCTTACCGACAGCCAGGGGTATTTCAAGCTTCGGCTAAAAACGCGGTTTGACGATCAGGCGCTGACAGTGAGCAAGGAATGGTATGGCGATACGGATGTTGTCGTTCACCCCGGTTATGATCAGTCGCTGACTATCCTTATTGCGTCCGTCAACCCCAGCCTGCTCGCCCCGGCTACTGTCAACGGGGTTGAAAGGAGCAAGTTTGTGCGCTTTTTTCTCTCGTACCGGCAGCGGATGCAAAGCCTCAACCTCGCGCATTTCTTTACCAGCCGGCAGACACAGGTGTCGCTGTTGCCCTGGCTGGGAACCCATGGTTCGATGAGCGGGCAGGTGACCAATGTATTATCTCTTAATATTATTGGCGGTTATGGTGCGGGACTGAATGGTGTAGAGATGGGTGGTGTCTTCAATATCGATAAGAAGAATGTCCGTGCCGTTCAACTAGCGGGTGTAATGAACCTGACGGGGGGTGAAGTCCATGGCGTTGAGGCGGCGGGTTTGCTGAACCGGGCGGTGGGTTCGGTGAAGGGCGTGCAGCTTGCCGGTGGCGGCAATATGGCGATGAAGAATATGAGCGGGGTACAGGTGGCGGGTGATTTCAATCTCTGCCGCGATACGGCTCGCGGGTTGCAGTTAAGCGCGTTTGAGAACCGGGCGCGGGTGTTGAAAGGGGTGCAGATAGGGCTGTTCAATTTCGCCGATACGTCCACGGGTTACAGTCTCGGGTTGGTGAGCATCATCAAACACGGCGGAGTGCACCGGCTGACCCTTTCGACATCCCGGGTGACGGGACTGACAATAGAATATATCCAGGGTAACCAAAAGCTCAACAGCATCTTCATGATCGGGTATAACCCTCTTCCCGATGAGCATAATTTTTCGTATGGTTTTGGCCTGGGGAAGGCCTTGCCTTTTTCTCCCCATTGGGGAATGTATGGTGAGATCACGGCCCAGCATCTCTTCACGACGGATTGGAAAGACTTCGGCAGTATCTATCGGGCGAGACCGCTATTTACCTGGCGGATCGCGAGGAAGATCTCGCTATTTGCGGGGCCTTCCTTTACTATATATGTCGCGCCCTCCACCCTTCCTGCGAGCACGAACCAGGTGGAGTTGCCGGGGGCGCCTTATATTACTGCGTTCAGGGGTGGGAGAACGAGCGCGTGGATAGACGGTGATGTAGGGATCAGCTTTTTCTGACCGGTTTTTTCTGAGGCAGCCCGGCGGGGATGATTTTCAGGGGCGGCGTAGACGATTTTCAGGGACGGCGTAGGGGTATTGTTTTGTATGGTTGTCTTCTTCTGGTAAATAACCATCCATGAAGAAGAACATTTTGACCTTTTTCTTTTCTTGTCTTTCCCTGCTGATGCAGGGGCTCCCGTTGCCCGCCGTTGCGCAGGCACGGTATACCGTTAGCGGCACCGTTAGGGCAAAGCGCAGCGGTGAAAATGTGATCCGGGCTACCGTTGCTGTTTCCGGCCAGACCGTTGGGGTGACTACCAACGAATATGGCTTTTT
Organism: Puia dinghuensis; assembly: GCF_014642875.1. Classification (GTDB taxonomy): domain Bacteria; phylum Bacteroidota; class Bacteroidia; order Chitinophagales; family Chitinophagaceae; genus Puia; species Puia dinghuensis. Next base: position 600,516 of record NZ_BMJC01000005.1, on the reverse strand, counting down.
CTCGCTGACGCTGCCTGAGGGGGAGTACTCCCTGGTGGTCTCCGCGGTGGGGTTGCAATCGCAGATGGTTGCGGTGGAGTTGAGGAAGAATCTGTCGCTGGCTGTTTCCCTGGAGGAAGGGGCCACCGAATTAAAGGAAGTCGTCGTCAGCGCCGCCGATCGGGACCGGAAGCTTTCAGGGGTGCAGATAGGCACCGAGAGACTAACGATATCGACCATGCGTAGCCTGCCCGTGCTGCTGGGCGAGAGGGATGTGTTGAAATCCGTTCAGCTGTTGCCGGGGGTTGCCTCGGCGGGGGATGGGAACACGGGGTTTTATGTCAGGGGCGGCGCGGCGGATCAGAACCTTATCCTGCTGGATGGGACTACGGTGTACAATCCTTCCCACCTGTTGGGTTTCTTCTCGACGTTTAACCCCGATGCTGTTCGCGATCTGACCCTGTACAAGGGGGCCATGCCGCCGCAATATGGCGGGAGGCTTTCATCCGTGGCTGATATCCGGATGAATGAAGGCAATAACCAAGGCTATCATGCCACGGCGACCGCCGGGTTGCTGACGGTGAGTGGGGAAGTGGAGGGGCCGATAGAGAAAGATAGGAGCAGCTTCCTGGTGGCGGGGCGAACGACCAGGATCAATGCCGCGCTTCACGCTTCCGGGGACACCACGATCAACCGAAACGACATCGGGTTTTATGATCTCAATGCCAAGCTCAATTTTGCATTGGGTCGCCGGGACCATCTCTATGTATCAGGGTATTATGGTCGGGACGACCTGAGTGTGTATAACCAGTTCGGGCTGAAATGGGGGAATGGCATCGCCAACCTGCGGTGGAACCATGTAGTGGGCGCCCGGCTGTTCTCCAACACCACACTTGCCATCAGCAATTACAGCAACCAGATAACGGGCTATGTCAACTCCAGCAAGAGCCCTTATACCGTCGATGCTTCCCTCAATGACTATAGTGTTAAACAGGAATGGGAATGGTATGCCGGTGTCGGTCATACGATGCGATTCGGTCTTGGTTCGATATATCATACCATTCAGCCGGCGCGGCTTAATGCTCCGCCCGGAACGGGGCTGAACGACACGACCTATCAATCGCGTTATGGCTGGGAGAATGTCCTTTATGCAGGTGACGAATGGAAGGCGACGGACAGGCTGACGCTTTCCTATGGCCTGCGGCTGACGGATTTCCGTGTATATGGCGGGGGCAACTTTTATCATTTCGATGCGGCGGGCAATGCGAAGGATACTTTGCATTACCGGAGCGGCCAGCCGGTGGTGAATTACTTTAATCCCGAACCGCGGCTTGCCATTGGCTATGAGCTTGACGACCAGTCGACGCTAAAGGCTTCTTATAACCGGAATGTCCAGAATGTGCATCTGCTGACGAATTCGGCGGCAAGCTTTCCTACCGACAGATGGACGTTGACGACTAACAATATTCTCCCGGAGATAGCAGATCAGGTGTCATTGGGTTATTACCGGGAAACGGCCGACAGAGGGTATACCTGGAGTCTCGAAACGTACTACAAGCTGATGCAGCACCAGATAGACTTTCGCACCGGCGCCAACCCGGAGCTGACCGATATGGTCGAGTCCGAGCTGCTATATGGAAAGGGCCGGGCCTATGGGGTGGAGCTGGAGCTGCGGAAGAACAAGGGCAAGCTTACCGGTTGGTTGAGCTATACGCTGTCCAGATCGCAATTGCAGATTGGTGGCATCAATGATGGCCGCTGGTATGACGCCACGCAGGATCATACGCATAATATTTCCGTCGTTGGGATATACAAGCCGAATCCGAAATGGACGTTTTCGGCGGATTGGGTGTATTATACCGGCGCCGCGATCAGCTATCCCAGCGGCAAGTATGAAGCCGGGGGCCGCATCGTCTACTATTATGCCGAGCGCAATGGTTATCGCATGCCGGCGTATCACCGGCTAGACCTGAGCGCGACCGACGAGCTGAAGAAAAAGAAGCATTTCTCCGAGGAGCTGGTGTTTTCTATCTACAATGCGTATGACCGGCTGAACGCTTATTTTATCAATTTCCGGCAGGACCCCAACGATGCTACGCAGACGCAGGCGGTGAAGACTGTTTTGTTTGGGATCGTTCCGTCTGTTGCTTTTACTATTAAATTCTAATTTTATGCAAAAGATAGTTTGTTTTACTTTGTGCGGGTTATTTTTGACTGCCGGCCTTTTTTTGACTGCGTGTACGAAGGTGATCAAGCTCGATCTTCGCACGGTGGCCAACAAATATGTTATCGATGGGAATATTACTGATCGGCCTGGTCCGTATACGGTGAAGATCAGTGGAACGACGGGTTTTTATTCGCCAAACAGTTTTCCGGGGTTTTCAGGGGCTGTGGTTAAGCTATGGGATGCTGCCGGTGATTCGGAGGTGTTGGCTGACAAGGGTGGGGGTTTGTACACTGCGAGCAGCCTGCAGGGAGTGCAGGGGATGACGTATTATTTGTCTGTGGTGATGGGGAAGGATAGTTTTTTTGCGACGTCCACCATGCCATACCGGGTTAATCTTGACAGTGTTACGATCCAGCCGGTGCTGAATGGGGGTAAGACGGTGATCACGGCGCTGCCGCATTTTGTCAATCCTGATGGTCCGGGGACGGCGTATTATTTGTTCAACCAGACGATAGACGGTTACCTTGACCAGACGATTTATTACTGGGACAATGCCTATGCGATGGGGCAGCCGAATACGTTTTCCCTGGAGCGTAACAGTAAGGACAGCACGTTGCATAGTGGGGATACCGTTCAAGTGGAGATGCAATGTATAGATAAGCCGATGTATGATTATTGGAAGAGTATGGATGCGGCGGCGATTGGGGCGGGTGGGGCTTTTCCGGGGAATCCGGTTACGAATTTCAGTGGAGGGGCGTTGGGATATTTTAGTGCGCATACGTCGCAGGTGAGGGGGGTGAGGGTGAGATAGGTGGGGGAAGATTTGGAAGACATGGAAGATGTTTGTAAATTGGGGGGAAATTGTGAAGTGATGGAATTGACGGAGATTGGCAGGACCCTGGAGAATATATCTTTACCGGCGGAACAGAAGACAGCGTTACTATTTTTAATTGATACAAAAATCAACGGAGATATGAAGGAGGTGATTGCAGAGATAAGACAATTGGAAGCCAGATTGGAAGCCAAGATACAGATATGCAATGACAAGATCCAGATGGTTCACGACAAGTTGAGCAATGAGATCAAAGTTGTTTATTGGGTGATCGGGATCGCTTATGCTATCATGTTGTTCGTAGTGGCAAGGAAATAGTGGAATGTTTTTGGTCAATTTTTTTTAAAGACTTTAAGCCGCCTTAACTGGCGGCTTTTTTTATTAGAATAGTTCGCCGATGTTGACGAAGAGGCCGCGGGAGCCCTGGTTGCCGAGACCGTAGTCGATGTCGACGTTGGTGCGGGAGGTTTTGTTCAGTTTGATGCGGATGCCGGCGCCATAGCCGGGTTGGACCGATTGCAGGCGGTGGGAGTTGAGGCCGGAGAAGGATTCGCCGTTGAGGAAGATAACGGAGCCCAGTAGTCCGTCGGGGGTGAGGGGGAAGCGGTATTCGGATTCGAGATAGACCATTTCGTCGCCGCGGAAGCGGCCCTGGATGTAGCCGCGCCCGGTGCTCGAGTAGGTGTCCCAGTTGGTGCTGGGCAGATCGAGAAAGGGTGGCTTGCCTTCGAGGATGAGCCAGTCGTAGTTCCAGAAGGCGAGGACATTGTGGGAGCCGACGGGGAAGTTGAGGAATTTGCGGACGTCGATGATGAGCGACTGCCAGTTGCTGGTGCTACCCATAAAGGTGAAGTTGTTACGATACTGGAGATTCGAATAGAAGCCTTTATAGGGGTTGATGGAGTTGTCGCGGGTGTCGTAGAGGGCGTTGAGGGTAAGGCCGGTGGAGAGGGTGTTTTCGGGCGAGCCGTATTTCTGATAGTCGGAAGGAACAGCGGGGGTGGGGTTGAATTCGGCGATCTCGTACCGCCAGTCGAGGATATAGCCTGCACCCGCGAAGAAGTCGGCGGTGATCTTGCGCAGGACGATCTCGTAGAAGCGGATATAGTTGTAGGTCATGGGGTCTTCGTTGCCGATCCATGAATTGGAGCCCAGGCCGAAGGTGCTCTGGGGGTAGTTCATGTAATGGATGTCACCGACGAAGTTGTACTTGTTGTTCTTTGTCCAGATGCTGGTTTCGAGGGGAAAGGTGAACTGCCGGTTTTGCGTATAGGCGACGCTGGAAGTGATGGTAGAGATCTTAGCGTTGGTATCGACACGGAAGGCGGCGTTGCCGGTGAGGGTGACGGCGGTGCGGGTCGTGAGGGTGTAGCCGACGGCCGGGAGCCCGGATATGGTGAGTTTACGGACGTCCGTTAGGGTGTCCGGCGGTTTGTCCTTTTTGTGGGGGAAGAGGAAATGGAGGACGTCGGTGATGTCTTTTTGCGGCACGGGTGCATGATGCATGGCCAAGGTGTCTTTTTTTGCCGCGTGTTCTTTGCCGACGGTGCGCGTGATGCCCGTGGGATTCTGCGCGCGGGGGGTGGCGCATGTGACGAGCAGGAGGATAAGCAGCCAGAAGGGGCGTGTGCATGAGCGGCCTATGTAGCGAAGTGGGCGTGTCAGAGACTTTTCTTTTTTATTTGTTCGACGGCGTGGTTGGCTGCGCGGGCTGTTAGGGCCATAAAGGTAAGGGATGGATTTTGATTACCGGTGGAGGTCATGCAGGAGCCGTCGGTGACGAAGACGTTCTTACAGGCATGGAGCTGGTTCCATTCGTTGAGCAGGGAGGTTTTGGGGTCTTTGCCCATGCGGACGCCGCCCATTTCGTGGATGTCGAGGCCTGGGTTCTGGTGGTTGTTGCCGCCGGTGATGTTGGTGCAGCCGGCTGCTGCGAGCATTTCGGAACCTTGGGCTACGAAGTCGGCGGCCATTTTATCATCGTTGTCATCGTAGGCTACGGACGTGATGAGCTGGGGGATACCCCATTCGTCCTTTTTGTCGGGGCTGAGCCGGACGTGGTTGGAAAATTTGGGGATGGTCTCGCCTTGCATGCCCATATTTATGAACCAGGAGCCGGGTTCGGTGAGCGCATCTTTCCAGGCGCTGCCGATGCCGGCCGTCTGTTCGCCCCGCCACCATCCGGCGCGGGAAGCCGAGAAATAGCTCATATAACCGCGTTGAAAACCGAGGCCTTCGGATTTATGCAGGTTGCGGAAAGAGGGCATGAAGACCTCGGTAGGGCGGCGGCCATAATAATAGCCGTCGGGGAAGCCATCGAACTGGGCGTTTACATTGCCCCGGTAGTTATGAAAGGCGATGTAGTGGCCGAGAAGGCCGTTGTCGTTGCCCAGGCCGTGGGGAAAGCGGTTGGATATACTGTTGAGCAGGATGAGGTTGGTATTGAGGCATGCGGCATTGACAAAGATGATGCGGGCCTGGTATTCAGTGACGGCTTTTGTGTTGGTGTCGATGACGCGGACGCCGGTGGCGCGGCCTTTTTTTTCGTCGTAGAGGATGGAGTGTACGACGCTAAAGGTTTGCAGGGTGAGCTTGCCAGTCCGCTGCGCCCAGGGGATGGTGGTGGAGTTGGAATTGAAGTAGCCACCGAAGGGGCAACCTCGTTCACACAGATCGCGGGCCTGGCATTGGCCACGGCCTTGTTCAATATGGATGGGTTGTGGCTTTGTGAGGTGGGCACAGCGGCCAATGATGACGGGGCGATCGGGGTAGTGCTGCATGATCTTTTCGCTGATGTGCTTTTCTACACAGTTCATTTCCCATGGCGGCAGGAATTCCCCGTCGGGGAGTTGGGGCAGGCCGTCTTTGTTGCCGCTGATGCCGGCGAATTTTTCTACATAGCTATACCAGGGGGCGAGGTCATCGTAGCCGATGGGCCAGGGGATGGTGATGCCGTCGCGGGCGGGGCCTTCGAATTCGAAGGGGCTCCAGCGCTGGGTCTGGCGAGCCCATAAGAGGGATTTGCCGCCGACCTGGTAGCCGCGGATCCAGTCGAAAGGTTTCTCCTGGACATAGGGATGTTCGTTATCCTTCACGAAGAAATGCTGGGTTGCTTCGCTGAAGGCATAGCAGCGGGATACGACGGGGTTTTCGCTCGTGATGTGGAGGGGGAGCTGGCCGCGATGCGGGAAGTCCCATGGATTCTTTGTGGCGGTGGGGTAGTCTTTGAGATGTTGGACAGGGCGGCCGCGTTCGAGAAGAAGGGTAGTGAGCCCGTGTTCGCAGAGTTCTTTTGCGGCCCAGCCTCCGCTGATGCCGGAGCCGATGACGATGGCATCGTAAGTGTTCATATGGCAATCGTTGAATGAGTAAGGTAACGAAAAAATGTTTAGCTTTCCTGAAAGGGTGTTATCATGACGTATTACCAGATGGAAGTGATGCGGATCGAGCGGGAGCATTTCCCCTGCCGGGCGGTGGTCGATCAGTGCCGGGCGGCGAAGCGGTTGATCGATGAACGGTGTTGCGGCGGTGTTGACCTGGATGGGATTGCGCGTGGGGTGTTTGTCTCGAAGTTCCATTTTATCCGGCAGTTCAGTCGCTGTTATGGCGTGACGCCGTACCGGTATCTGACGGAGCGACGGATGCAGGAGGCGAAGGTGTTGCTGGATGCGGGGGTGAGTGTTGCCGAGACTTGTTATCGGGTGGGGTTTTGCAGTGTGCCGTCATTTTCTACGCTGTTCAAGCGATATAGTGGGTGCACGCCTGCGACGTACCGCGACGGAAAGCGCAATATCCGATAAGGCCTTACGAATATCTTTGGGTGCTTAAATACAATTTTCATGAAAGTAAAACTGACAAGTGTACTGGTACAAGACCAGGAGAAGGCACTTCGTTTTTATACGGAGGCATTGGGTTTTGTGAAAAAGAGGGATATTCCGATGGGGGAACATAGATGGCTGACGGTGGTTTCGAAAGACGAGCCCGATGGGGTCGAAGTGGTGCTGGAGCCGCTGGGTTTCCCGCCGGCGGCGGTGTACCAGGAGGCGTTGTATAAGGCGGGTATCCCCTGGACGGCTTTTTATGTTGAGGATGTGGAGACGGAGTATGCGCGGATGAAGGCGGCGGGGGTGGTTTTCAGCATGTCGCCGACAGTTATGGGGGTGACAAAGATCGCGGTGTTGGATGATACCTGCGGGAATAATATTCAGCTATTTCAAGTTATTTGAGGGTAGTGGCGGCCTGGCGTCTTTTCATGAGTTCGCGCCAGGTGGTGAGGATGATGTGCTGATCGGTTAGGGCTTTTTTGAAGGCGGGGTCCATCATGGCGAGCATGTCGCCGCGGCGGAGGGGGCCGCTGTCGCTGATGTGAGTGAAGTGTTCGCCGGCGTTGGTGCAGTGCATGATCATCATAGTGACGCCGGGCTGGAGGACCTTGAGCGCGTCGATGTAGAGCGCCGTGCGGTAGTGGGTGAGCTTTTTGTCGTCGTGGGCGATGCTGTCGGGAACCTTCCAGTCGTAGCTGAAATTATGCAGATCGTCGAGGACGGGGAGACCGGCGTCCCAGAGCGTTCTGCCCAGGGTGCGGAAGTTGCTGAGCTGGGTGTCGGGCAGGCCGGTCTGTTTTTGGATGAGCTTATCATGGCCGCCGGGCAGCATGACGGGGATGTGGTTGGTGATGCCCAGTTTCATATAGCGGGTGAGGAAGGCGGGGGTTGCATATACCGTTCCCATATGCGTGTCGAGGTGGGTTGGTTCGAAGCCCATGGCGCGGGCGCGTTGCAGCTGGGCGGTGAGTTCGGTTTCGACCTCATCGGGGCTGGCGCGGGTAGCTACCTGGAATACGTTTGCCCAGAGGCAGCCGGTGGAATCGGTCAGTCCGGGAACGGCGGTGCGGCCGGCGAGGGGGACCCAGCGGTAGCCGGTCCATTCGGAGGTGAGGGTGAGGTGAAGGCCGGCGTCTATATCCGGGTGTGCGTGGAGCCAGCCGACGAAGGCGGGGACCCAGGGGCAGGGCATCATGACACTTGTCGAGGTGGCGACGCCTTTTGTGAGAGCGTTGATGGCGCCTTCGTTGGATTCGAAGCTCATGCCGGCGTCGTCGACGTGGAGGATGAGGACGCGGGCGCCTTTGGGGTAGCCGAGGCGTTCGGCGTAGGTGGTGTCGGTGAATGTGGCGGCGGCGGGGGTTGAGCCGGGAGATTGGGCGGATGGTTCCGACGGGAAGAGTGCCATCAGTGGGAGGAGGAAGATGGCGGCGGCGGCAATGCGTTGGGGGAGCATAAGAGTATTTTGGTTAGGGAATTTAGGAAAAAAGGGTGGAGAAAGCGATAAATTGTGCGCACCTCAATTGATTTAAAATGGGATATTATTTAGCGCAGGTGAATATCGGCAGGATACTCGGGCCGATGGACAGCCCGGTGATGGCGGAGTTTGCGGCGAACCTCGACCGGATCAATGCGCTTGCGGAGGGTAGCGAAGGTTTTGTCTGGCGGTTGAAGGATGAGTCCAACAATGCCACGTCTATAAAGGTGTCGGACGATCCTTTTATTATTTTGAACATGTCGGTGTGGCGAAGCATCGACGACCTTTTTGCTTTTACGTACCGGAGCGATCATACGGCATATGTGCGGCGGCGCGGCGAGTGGTTCGAGCGGATGAAAGAGCACTTTCTGGCCTTCTGGTATGTGCCGGTGGGGCATGTTCCGACCGTCGAAGAGGCGTGGGAACGGATCGACCACATCCGCACACATGGGCCGACGCCTTATGCGTTCGATTTCAAAAAACGGTTTACACCTGAGGACGCGCGGGCGTTCGAGGCGACGCGGGTTGTTGGAGGCGAGGAGAAGTAGTGGCGGCGGGGGTGCGATTGCTATCGACCCAGTAGCCGAGCAGCACGAAGATCCATTGGTATTGGGCGGCCCAGCCGATGGCGTGCGCGGAGGGGGGCAGTGGGGAGAGCTTGCCGGCGACCTGGTTGAGCACCAGCAGGATGACGAGCAGCCAGAGGCTCCACTTCCCGGTGGTGTTCTTTGCGCGGGTGGCTTTGAGATAGAGGGTGAGACCGATGATGAAGATGAGGCCTTCCACCAACGCGGCAGCGATGGGGCTGTCCCAGAGGCCAAGGCCGACCTTCGGGGAGTCGCCTGGAAACAAGGGGAGATCGGGCGCATGGACGATGAGGTCGAGGACCCAATGGCTTACTACGCAAATACCGAGGATGAGGGCGCTGCGGGTGTCTTTGCGCAGGAGCCAGTAAATGACGCTGAAGCATGCTCCCCATACGATGCCCATGAGCAGGCTATGGGTGATGGGGTAGGACGTGAAGTCCAGCGGGAATTTGGGATTGCCGGGATTGAGGGTTACTTTTTCGACGTTGAGCAGCAAGAGAACGGGCCAAAGCAGATCGGCCCATTGTATGGCTATGAATAGTGTTCCGAGAGAGACTTTGGGGGCGAATTTTTTTGCGCCGAAGCCGACGCCGAAGTGACCGAGGACCATATTATTGAATAATTGGATGTAAGATATTTTTCTATCAGATGCCGGTGTAAATTAGTGGCTGGAACGGCAGGTTTTCTTGATAAATGGTAAGAAATTAGCGGCATGACCGAACTCGAACAATATCTTCGGGGGTACATGGGCGTGTCTGATGAGGATATGCAGGCCCTGGTATCGGCGTTCTATCCTGAGACGCTGGAAAAGGGCGACTTCTTTCTCAGATCGGGGCGGGTCTGTGAAAAGCTGAGTTTTCACCGGGAGGGGCTGATGCGGGTGTTTGCCGTGCATGGGGAAAAAGAGGTGACGCAATGGATATCCTTTAGAGGTAATTTTATCACCGATCTGCAGGGGATTGTCTGTGACGAGCCGGCGCGGTTTACGATGCAGGCTTTGACCCGCTGTGAATTGTTTACCATCGATAAGAAAGAATATCTTGGCCTCCACCGGCATATCGCCCGCTGGCCGGAGTTGGAAAGGGTGCTGATCACCCGGTGTTTCGGGTTTCTGGAGACCCGGATCTTTTCGTTGTTGTCGATGTCGGGTGAAGAAAGATATTCCTACCTTCAGGGGCAGAATCCTGAACTGTTCGACACCGTTCCGCTGAAGTATCTTGCCTCTATGATAGGGATGACGCCGGAGTCGCTGAGCAGGATCAGAAAGAAAAAATAACGCGATATGAAAATTGGAATTGTACAAACAAAACCAGTTAAGGGTGATGTGGTGGCGAATCTTGCGGATCACCAGAAGTGGATAGGCAAGGCTGTGGAGCGGGGTGTGGATCTGCTCGTTTTTCCCGAACTATCCATCACCGGGTATGAGCCTACCCTGGCCAGGGAGCTGGCTACGACTAAGGAAGATGAGCGGTTCGATGCCTTTCAGTGGATGAGTGATAAGTATGGGATCGTTATTGGGATGGGGATGCCGATATGGGCGAGTGAGACGGATGGGGATAGAGCGGGGGGCGGCGAGGCGGGGGTGATGATCGGGATGATTATTTTTCAGCCGGATGGGCCGCGGCGGGTGTATGCGAAGCAGTATTTACATGCCGATGAGGTACCGTTCTTTGTACCGGGGAATGAGCAGGTGTTCTTGTCGATCGACGATAACAGGATAGCCTTGTCGCTTTGTTACGAACTGTCTGTACCGGAGCATTCCGTCAATGCCTATAGCAACCGGGCGAATATTTATCTTTCGAGTAGTGCCAAGACGGCCGAGGGGATGGACAAGGCGTTGAATACCCTGACGGGGATCGCCTGCACCTATTCGATGATCGCATTGATAAGCAACTCCGTGGGGCCCTGTGACGGAGCGGAATGTGGCGGGCAGTCGGCGGTGATGAACGACAAGGGGGAGGTGCTGGCAAAGCTGGGCAGTTCGTATGAGGGGATGTTGATCTATGATACGGCGACCGGTAAGGTGACGCAGGTTTCGGGTACGACCCGGGACAGATTGACGGCTTGAACCGAGATTTGTTATTGCAATTGAGAGACTGTAAAGTTTTTGATCTCCTGGCGGGACCAGGTAGAGCGGAAGCCGAAGTAGCCAGTGATGAGGGGCGAGGGATCGGTGTAGGTGAACCAGGGTTGGTCGTTGACGAGGAAGTTGGTTGTGCCGTTGTGGGTCGTGATGCGGATATGATAGGTTTGGTTGGGTTGGAGGAGGTGAGTTGGGTCGAGATATTCAGCGATGAGGGTGCGGGCGCCGCCGGAGTATTTGCGAAACCGGGTGGTTTTGTTGGTGTTGCCGCCCATGCCAACGTAGTAGAGCTGGAGGTTCTCATAGTCGGCGAGTTTGCCACTGCGGGTGAAGAGATTGTCGTTGTGTGGATCGGTGGCCATCCAGAACTGGTTGCAGTCGGAGAGGCGGTCGTTATGGCCGGTGTCGACGAGGATCTTGCGATCGAAGTCGATCTGAATGTTGCCGCTGAGTTTTTTGTTGAGCCAGACGGTGACGCCGCCTTTTGTGTCGAGGATGAGTGCGCTGTTGTGGGTGTAGACGGTGGAGGGGGTCTTGGGCTCGATCTCGGCGATCCAGGTGTGGGGGTCGAGGGGTTGGGTGAAGTCGTCGGCGAAGAGGAGGGCGGCGGAGTTGGGGGCGGCTGAAGGTGTTTGGGGGGAGGTTGAGGTGGTGGTGTTGGCGGGGGAGATTGAGGTGGCGCTGTTGGCGGCTGATGTTGCGGCGGCGCTGTTGGCAGGGGATGTTGCGGCGGCCGAGTTGGGGCTGACAGGGAAGGCGCCCATGGTAGCGAAGGGGCTGGTGGGTTTTGGGTGGAGGAAGGTGATGTCGGGGAGGCTGCCGCCGGCCTGGCGGGGAGCGGTGAGCTGCGATTCGTCGAGGCTGATGAAGTCGGCGTCGGTGAGGGTTTGCGGGCTGTCGAAAGAGTTGTTCGTGAGTGTGCATGCGGCGGTGTCGATGTTGGCGAGTTCGCGGCTTCCTTTGTAGCCGAGGTTATTCTTCAGCACGTGTTTGAAGCCGGGTACATTGATATTATCGCCATTGGGCTCCCGGTTGAGCATGTTGAAATCAATATTATTTTTATAGGCCGTGTTGTTGTACCAGAAGCCGCCGGCCGGGTGGTGGTTGGAGTAGAAGCCGCTTGCCTTGTTGCGCACGGCCACGCAGAATTGCACGGTGGTCTGCGGGATGGGATCGGGGATCTCGCTGGCGGGCCGGTGGCCGTAACCTCCGCCTTTGAAGCCGTTGCCATCGCCTTCGCTGGTGAAGTCCGGGGTAAAGCCGTTGTAGAAGGCCCAGCAGTGATCGAAGGTGGTGGCCTCGTGGGAATTGATCACGTCATAGCCGTCGTCGCTGTTGAACCAGGCGCGGCATCCTCTAAAAATATTTCCCTTGCCACCCGCTGCGGGATGACAGCCAAAGCCGTCGGTGTTGCCGCCGCGGCCATTTTCCGAGTAATAGTCGAAGTTGCGATAGGCGTCGCAGTTGAGGATGAGATTGCCGGCGCCCTCGAGCAGATAGAAGCCGATGGCCATGCCGTCGTGCATACTGAGCTGTTCGTAGATGTTGTTACTGCCGTGATTTTCGAAACATTCCGATTGGGTGTGGGTTTTTATCGTTACCTGGACGCCGGTGACCTCGAAGCCTTTGAGGTGTATCCAGGAGCCAGTGACATAGAATGCGGCAACACGGAGACCGGCGGGTTTTACGGCGGAATAGTCGAAGACGGGTTTTTCGCCGGGATAGGCCCAGTAGTTGATGTAACGGCCGCGGTGACCATTTTTGTCGAGGAAGGTTACGCAGGCATAGATGCGTTCGATGCGGGAGATCTGCGCTTCCGTCATGTGGTAAATGCCGCCGCGGATGTAGACGGTGTCGCCGGGCCGGACGGCGGATTGTGCTTTTTGAAGGGTGGCGAAGGGTTGGCTGATAGTGCCGGGGTTTTTGTCGTTGCCGTCGGGGGCGATGTAGAGGACGGCGGGCAGGGCGTGGAGGAATTGGGTAGTGAGAATGAGGAGGAGGGACAGCTGTTTCATCCGGACATAAAGTCTATTCAATGGTCGGATGGAGCCTCGCAGTTCATGCACTTGTGAGTCGAAGTTTGTGGTGCTCGGGTTCATATGCAAACGTTGGTGTTTGCAAATTTTATGTTTTTGGGGGGATTAGCTGTCCTGTGCTGTCGGGTGGGCGGGGGATTATTCGATGATCTCGGTGGGCAGCAGCTCTTCGTCTATTTTCCCGGATTTTACGGACAAGAAGTAGCAGTGGTCGTCGCTGTCCAGCGAGAAGGCTTTTGTATAGCGCTCGTTTTGGAAGAGGATGCCTGCTTTGTCGTCACAGGCATAGCCGGGGCCCATTTTGCCGTCGAGGAGGGCGGAGACATAGAGCGGTTTGCGGGTGGGCTCGCTGTGATAGTGCGGACAATGGCTATAAGGCAGGATGCCGAGTCCGTTGACGATGGTCATATTTTTGGGGCGCGAATCGCTGTAGCCGCCGGTGAACCAGCAGAGGGAGCCGGCGCTGCCGCCAGCCAGCACGGTGCCATTGCGGTAGGCCTTCTGCAGGACGGTGTCGATGCCTTGTGCACGCCAGATGGCGATCATGTTAAGCGTATTTCCGCCGCCGACGATGATGGCGTCCATGCTCATGAGCCGTTCTTCGAAGGTTTGTTGTTCGGGAGAGGCGTTGACCCATACGCCGAGATAGTAAGGTTCGACGGAGAGTTCACGACAGAGCGTTAAGAATTGGATGATGGCGTAGGGGTTATCGGCGGAGGCAGTGGGAAGAAAGCATATCTTCGGCTTGGGTTTGCCGGTGAGGGTGATGACCTCTTTTATAAAGGCTTTTTGTAACGCGCCGCCATAGGCGAAGATGGTGCGGGTTGGCGTGGTAGTGTTTTGTGCGAGAAGGGTGCTTCCCAGCAGAAGAAGGACAATCGTTAGATGGCTTAGCTTTTTCATTATATTGAAGTTAAAAAATAAACGGCATTATGAAGGTTTATCAAGATGGATTTTGTATTTCGACGGATTTTGACAAATTAAATTTACGCGCGATTCACCATTTTCTTTCGACGGAAGCCTATTGGTGTTTGAACATTCCTTTTGAGAAGGTGAAGAAAGCGGCGGAAAATTCGCTGAATTTTGGATTGTATGACCCGAGAGGACAACAGATAGGGTATGCGCGGGTGATCTCGGACCGGAGTACGATCGCGTACCTGGGTGATGTGTATGTGTTGCCTGAATTTCGTGGCCGGGGGTTATCCAAGTGGCTTATCGGGACGGTGATGCAGCACCCGGAGTTGCAGGGTTTGCGCAGATGGATCCTGCTGACGGGCGATGCACATGGATTGTACCGGCAATTTGGCTGGGCAGCAATTGCTCATCCGGAGCGGTGGATGGAGGTAACGGTGAGCGGGCCGCCTTATCCGTTGGCTTGACCTTGATTTGGCGAGTTGCGGCGCAGGGTTGGGGACGTCTGCTGCGCCGGCTGTGATGGTTCGGTGGTGTAAGGCGGTGGGTTATAGTTCGGCGGAGGGTTGTAGGTCTGGGGGCCACTTACCGGGTAGGTGTTGTTGATGATGACGGTGGATGGCTGTGTCCGGCTGGTTAAGGCCCAGACGATCGAGATGATCCATCCGATGAAGGTCCACCCCAGGAAGAAATTGAGGGCGAAGATGCCACCGGTGCTGTTGCTCCTGCGGATAAGGGCGACGATGGTCGGCAGGAAATAAGGGATAAAGAAGAGGCCGAAGAGGCCCCAGCCAAAGTGGAATGGGAAAAAGAAGAAAGCGAGTGTCATACCTAAATTTACTGAACTTTTTGGCGCCTGCCAATGGTGATTTTGATGAGCGGCGGTGGGACAGCCGGGGGTGTGGCGGAGGTTTGGGGGTGGATGGTGCGGGGTGGCGGTTCGGGTGCGCGAGGAGATGCCGGGGGTGCGGCGGTGGTGTGGGGGTGGATGGTGCGGGGATGAAATGGAGGTTTTGGGGTTGACCGGCGCGTCAGTTTTTAAGGATTTTGAGGATTTGGGTGTGGCCGTTGGTGTCTTTTACTGCAATGAGATAGATGCCGTTGGGGTAGGGGCTCAGGTCGAGGCTGCCGCCGGAGGCGAAATTATTCACCTGTTGTAATAGTCTTCCATCCAGGGTAAATAGGGTGACGCCGGCCAGCGGGGTTCCGTCGGTGGTGATAGTGCAGCTGTTCCTGGTGGGGTTGGGGTAATAGCTCAGCTGTGCGGTAGAGGCAAAGGACACCACGCGAACGGGAGAATAGACGGAATGATTGTCCTGATCGACCATGTTTAGCCGGTAGTAGTTTTCGCCAGCGGTGGGGTTGGAGTGGATGAAGCCATAGTTGCGCGGGAGGCTGCTGTAGCCGGCGGCTGTCACCCGGCCGATGGTTTGCCAGCTGAGCTGATCGGTGCTGTATTGGACGTCGAAGTAGCTGGTGTTGTTTTCCGTGGCGGTGGTCCATTGCAGACCGGTTTTGCCCGCCTGCGCAGTAGCTGTAAAATCTTCGAGGCTTACGGGCAGGACGACGTTCGTCACGGCTTCGGAAACGCCGATGAGCCACTGGTCGCCGGAATGGTTGGAGCCGCTTGCCCAGGGGCCGCCGCCGTCTCCGCGT
Organism: Puia dinghuensis; assembly: GCF_014642875.1. GTDB lineage: Bacteria > Bacteroidota > Bacteroidia > Chitinophagales > Chitinophagaceae > Puia > Puia dinghuensis. The sequence goes on along the minus strand of NZ_BMJC01000005.1, from coordinate 584,963 downwards.
ACATACAGCTTGAATACCAGTTGGGTGACGGTGCCCGCGACCAGGATCGAGCCCGAGGCAGCACCCGAGCCCGTTACGGAAGAAGGGGTTGCGGAGGAGTTGAGTATCTTATTGGCAGTGACGTTGAGTTCGGGGGAGCCGGATAATTCCGATAGGGTGACCCCAGGGGTCTGACATTCGAGTTCGGTGGTGAATCCCTGCGTATTGTAAAAGGCCCCGATGCCGACGATGTGCAGGACTGGGTTGGCCAGGGGACTGCTGAAGGTGATAGTCAGATTGGCCATGTAGAACCTGCCGGTGGTGGAGAGGTTGGCATGGTAGAGGGGCATAGCTGAAGTGAATACTTGCGTGGCGTAGTTGTTGGTGGTAGAGATGCCTGTCCCGACAGGAACGGTTGGCAGAGAGGTGAAGTCGTTGTTTGGGGCAGCGCTGATGAAGCTCATCTGCGGATATAGACTGGACGCGAGGGCGTTGATGCCGCCATTGTTGATCGCGGCGCCAAAGCAGACACCCGTCTGAGTGGACAGTTCGGTGGATGGCAGCGTATATTGCTGGTTGCTGAGGGAGTACGTACAGGTGACGGTCGGGGTAGTATAAGCGACGAACGTATTGCCGGTGGGGTTGTTGGTGTTATCCTTGAAGGTGATGACCTGGTTGGCGACGGACGGTCCGGGGCCTGCGGGGCCTGCGCCGCTGGCGAACTCGAGCGAGGGTTGAAACTGTGCATTTGCAGTGAGCGTGACCGTCATCACGGTGACCAATAAGCACAAATTCCGGACAGGATACGGATTCACGATAATTGGATTTAGGATTTCTTAGGATATGTCTAGTACGAATCCGATGACAAGATAAGAATTTCTACGCCAGGGTGTGAGGGAAATACACTTATTTTATCATGATTTCCCATAATGGGCGGTTTTCCTGGGATGGGATGGAGGCGGATTGCGGTCGGGCGGTGGGAGGATGTGAGATGGTCGGCGGTGGGTGGTTTGCGGCGGGTTAGTCGGGATCGCTGTCGGCGGGTTTTTGGCGGAAGAGGGAACCAACGACGTCGAAGGGGCCTTTGACCTCGCCCCAGCCCCAGTGGGGGAGGTGGTCTTCGGGAGTGACCGGGTTTTCGGTTGTTTGAGAATTGATGACGGCGATGCGGGTGCCCCATTCGATATGCGCGGTGAAGGTGGACCGGAATTCCGGGTCGTCGGGGAAACCAATCTCGTCTGCGCTCTCCATGATGAGGCGGACCCATTGTTTTCGTTGGACTTCGTTGAGGTGACGGCCGAGGTGTTTGCCGACCATATGTTTTAAGGCGTCTTCGCCATATTCTTCACTATACTTTTTTGGGCCTTTGAGGACTTCTGCCAGGAAGTGCGCGACGTGTATGGGATGGTTGGGCGGCATATGGCGGAAGACGGGTTCGAGGATTGGGTCCTGTAGGACTTTTTTGTAGAAGACACCGGTCAGTTTTTCGAAGGCAGCTATGCCGCCTGCCCATTCGCAAGGTGTGGGGATGCGGATGGGGATCTTTATGACGCGGCCCTGTTGGATGCCACCGGCGGGAGGCAACGTCATGCCACCGTTGGTGGTGACATAGATGCAGTGCCGGTCGTTATCGGTGCGACCAAAGGCTACGGCGGTGGAGCCAGCGAGACCCTGGGGCTCTCCGGCGATGGTGGTGACTGATCGTTGTGGAGTTATTTTTACCACGCTATTATGAATATGGGTAGCGGCGTAGAGATTGCCTTCTTCATCGAAGGCAAAATCATCGAGGTTGATGTTGTCGAGGAGGATTTCCGGCTCCCCGGGCTGGCCGTTGGTCATGGGGATGCGGATGAGGAGCTTTTTATCGGTGTTGGAGATGAAGATTGCATCGCCATGCCGTTTGATGCCGTTGGCTGCGGGCATGGGGGTTTGTGGATGAGCTTTTTCCAATAAGGGATGTTGCAGCCAAATGGTGGAGGTGTTGGCTTTTTGATCGTATTGGTAGATGCAGCCGGTATAGGAATCACAGATGAGGATTGTGTGGTCCTCGAGGATGGTCATGCCATTGAGGAATTGGGCGCCGGCGGGTTGGTGCACCGGTGTGACGGTGTTGTCCGTGAGGAGCCAGATGGTGGGGATGCCGTTGGCATCCCAGCCGTTGATAAGTATTCCGTTGGCCCCGAGGTGGAGGATGCCGGCGGGTTTGCCGTCGATGCGGGCGATTGTGTCGATACGCGCGGGTGTTTCGGTGGCGGCGGTTGCGTTTTCGGCGGTGGTTTGATTTGGGTCGAGCCGATGGATGGCGCCCGCTTCGAGGTTGGTGAAGTAGATGATGCCGGATTCGTCGATGGCGAGATTTTCGAGAAACGTGTTGGGAGGGAAAAGGGCCACCGGTTGAGCGGCTGTTGCGGATATTTTATCCATGGATTTTGTGTTAACTTTATGAAGGTAGGGATTGCTTCTAACTCTTTACAGTAGTAAAAAAATGGTTACCTGGTGAGGAAAAGGTGACCAATACTGGGTTTCAGCCGATTACATATTCATCATGAAAACAGAAAAAAAGGGGCTTTGGGAAGAGCTGCGCCAGGACTTCATGCAAACCGGCGGGTGCCCGGTAAGCGCAACGATCGCGGTGATCGGTGGCAAGTGGAAACCGGTGATCCTTTATTTGATCAGTCATGAGATAAACCGGTTTGGCGAGATGCATGGGATGATCTGTGGCATCAGCAAGAAGATGCTGACCGATCAGCTGCGGGAGCTGGAGCGGGATGGGATCATCGAGCGCAAGGTCTTTGCGGAGATGCCGCCGCGGGTGGAGTATTATATGACGGAGAAGGGGCGGACGTTGCGGCCGATAATTCTCTCTATGAGGGAATGGGGACTAAAATATGCTTTTGGTGAGGGGCATTAAGGGTTCAAGCGGGTGAAGGCAGCCTGAAGTTCGGCGGGACCAGCCTTGGTCATGGCCTCGCTAAAACCGAAGGTGAGTTCTGTCATGCCGGCCTGCAGCTGCGTGAAGATGGCCTCGATGAAGTCGCTCACGGGTGGGAAGCTGTCGTGGATGCCTTTTGCGCCGAGGTCGGTGTTGAGGGCGGGCGGGATGATCTCGATAACCTCGATGTTGCGGGCCTTCAGGGAGTGGCGAAGCGATAGGTTGAAGGAATGAAAGAAAGCTTTCGTTGCGGAGTAGACCGGCGCCTTGGACACGGGGACGAAGGAGAGACCGGAAGTGACGTTCATGACTGTCGTCAGTGGCTGGTGTTGGAGGAAGAGAGAGGTGAGGTGGAGGGGCGCCTCGATGTTGATGGCTATTTCCTGTCTGGCGCGCGAATAGAAATCCTTGTCGGTGATGTTCATCCAGTTTTGGATACCGGCGTTGTTGACGAGTATGTTGAGACCGGGATGTTCCTTTGTAACCCAGGCATACAGGGCTTCTCTTTCGGCGGGATCTTCCAGATCGCATTTTTTTGTAATTAGCCCTGGAAGCTCTGCGGCAGCATCCTTTAGGACATCTTCCCGTCTGCCGCAAACTATCACGGTATTCTTGTGTTGAATGAACCGGCGCGTCAATCCCAGGCCGATGCCGGTGGCGCCACCGGTGATGAGGATAGTATTATTCGAAAGTTGCATGTTGGGGTGGTTGGTTTGAAGAATTAAATATAACAATACAAATATGAAGTACAAATTGTTGGGGAACACAGGACTAAAAGTTTCTGAACTCTGTCTCGGTACGATGACCTTCGGGGGCAAGGGTTGGGCCAAGATGATCGGCAACCTGGACCAGGAGGCGGTGGACAAGGTGGTGAAGCGGTCGATAGATGCGGGTATCAATTTTATCGACACGGCTAATGTTTATTCGGAGGGGTTGTCCGAAGAACTGACCGGACAGTCTATCCGTAATCTTGGGCTGCGCCGGGATGAACTTATCCTGGCGACGAAGGTGCGGGGCGAGATGGGGCCGGGACCGAATGATGTTGGGCTCACGCGCAAGCATATCTTCTTTCAGGTGGAGGAGAGCCTGCGGCGATTACAGACGGATTATATCGATCTGTACCAGGTTCACTCCTTCGATCCGCTGACGCCGGTGGAAGAGACGATCAGGGCGCTGGACGATCTTGTACGATCGGGCAAGGTGCGGTATACCGGCGCCAGCAATTTTGCCGCCTGGCAATTGACGAAGGCGTTGGACCATTCCCATTATACCCGGCAGGCTGCCTTTATTTCGTTGCAGGCCTATTATACGATTGCAGGGCGCGACCTGGAAAGGGAGATCATACCCTTGTTGACGGATCAGCGGGTAGGGCTGATGGTGTGGAGTCCCCTGGCCGGTGGTTTGCTGAGCGGCAAATACAAGCGTGACAACAAGGGCACGGAAGGCGGGCGGCGCATCGGGTTCGATTTCCCGCCGGTGAATAAAGACCGGGCCTTTGACATCATCGATGTGCTGGAGCCGATGGCGAAGGCAAAGAAGGCGTCGGTGGCGCAGCTGGCGCTGGCCTGGTTGCTGCATCAGCCGGCGGTGACTTCTGTCATTATCGGCGCCAATACGATGGAGCAGCTGGAGGATAATCTTCTCTCGCCCGAGGTGAGCTTTAGTGTGGAAGAGCTCCAACGGCTGGATGAGGTGAGTAAGTTGCCGGCGGAATATCCGGGGTGGATGTTGGAGTATACGGGGAGGAATAGGAAGGCGTAGGTGGGGCTGTGAGGATGATTGAAGGTTATTCTGGTTTGAAGAGACCGGCGAGGAATTTTTTCGACTGTGCAACCTCCGATTGAAAGAGCATTGTCATGAGTGCATAAATACCGAAGAACATTAGAATGGGTATGGACGCACTATATGCGATATCAGCGGCATGGTTCCGGACATCCCTGAGGGCGGTGAGTAGTGCGGAGATGCCGGCGGCGCCGAGGAAGCCCATCCCGACGATCACCATGACGAGTTCGAAGGTATGGGGTCGCATGCGGATGGCAATTGTGGTTTTGCCATCCGCATTTGAGAAGCGGCCGGTGATGATGGGGAGGAAGGCTTTGCGTCCAGTGATGATGCGCTTCATGGTGAAACCGTCGGCGGTGAGGGTCCCTATATAGGGTTTGTTCTCCTTTGGTATGCTAATCGACCAGTATCTTGTTGCCTCCAGTTGTGTGAGGAGGTGTTGTTGAGCTTCGGGAATGGTCAGAGGAGTAGATAGGGTATACTTTTCGTATGGGAGGAGTTTCATTTTTTGGTTTGGAGTAGAACAAAGATGCAAAAAAAGTTGCATTGAAATTTGGATAACTAAGAATTTAGTTATTATATTTGTTGTATAACTAAAAACTTAGTTGATGAAACCATTGACAAAGGCTGAAGAGCAGGTGATGCTGGTGTTGTGGCGGCTTGGGAAGGGGTTTTTGAAAGACATTGTAGAAGAGACGCCGGAGCCGAAGCCGCACCCGAACACTATTGCCACGCTGTTGAAGATATTGGTGGAGAAGGAGTATGTGACTTATTCCATAGTGGGGCGGAACAATTGTTATGAACCGCGGATCACGAAAGCAGAATATGGCCGGAAGAGCGCCCAGCAATTGGTAAAGGGATATTTCGAGGGGAGTGCGGCGAAACTGGTGTCGCAGTTTGTGAACGACAAGAAGCTCAGCCTGCAGGAGCTGGAAGAGCTGTTGCAACAGATAAAGTCAGCCAAAAATCCAAAGCCATGATGAGCCTGTCTATTGGTGGTGCGCTGGTGTATGCGCTGAAGTCGGTTTGTATCTCCGCCGTATTGTTCGGGTATTATTGGCTGTTGCTGCGCAACCGATGCTTCCACGGATATAACCGGGTCTACCTGCTGTTGACGGTGTTGCTGGCCGTGGTGATGCCGTTGGTCCCTTTGCCGGGGCTTGCTTTTTGGAGCGGACCGGAGGAGACGCCGGTGTGGTCGGGTGTCATGCATGCGATAGTGGCTGGTGACTGGAAGGAAGTGACGGGTGGTGCGGGGCATCATGTTTCGGCGGGTGTTGTGGATGGTCAGCTATGGGTGCTGGGGGGCTATGCGCTGGTGATGGTGGTTCTGGGGGGAATCTTTTTACGGCAGCTTGTTTTTATTCTTCGATCATATCGGAAATATCCCCGGGAGAGATGGGGAGATTGTGTTCTGCTGCTGACGCGGGAGCCGGGGACGCCTTTCTCTTTTCTAAAGGTCATTTTCTGGAATTTGGAGATTGACAGGGATAGTCCGTCTGGCCGGCAGATGCTGCGCCATGAGCTGGTGCATGTCCGGCGGGGGCATACGATAGACCTGTTGCTGTTGCGGCCGTTGTTGATCGTTTTCTGGTTTAATCCTTTCTTTTACCTCATCTACCGGGAGCTGCGGACCATCCATGAATTCGAGGCCGACGCATGTGCGCTTGGTGATGGGGACCGGTATGCGTATGCGGAGCTGTTGTTGTGGCAGACGCTGGATAGTCAGCATGGGTTGGTTCATTCATTTTTTTCTTCATCAATAAAACGTCGTATCAACATGATCACCCAATTAAATTCTATTAATCCCGGCCGCCTGTGCCGGTGGATGGTATTGCCTTTGTCTTTTTTGCTGTTTTGTGCTTTTTCCGGAAGGAAGCCGCATCCTGTGTCTAAGCCGTTGACGGTGATCATCGATGCCGGTCATGGCGGATCGGATGATGGGGCCGTCGCCTCGAATGGCGTGAAAGAGAAAGATATCAATTTGTCGCTGGCGCGGAAGGTGAAGCAACTGGCTTCCGAGTACGGCGTGAATGTGGTGCTGAGCCGGGATGGAGATGAGCTGTCGGGTGGAAAGAATACCATCGAGGAGTCGCTGCACTACCGGAGTGCGCTTGCCGGCGAAAAGGGGGCTGACCTGTTCATCTCACTGCATGTAAATAGGGGGAGTGTAGCCGATGGAGCGGGATTTCAAATCTATGTATCGAAGGAGAATTCATTGTTTCAACAGAGCGCCCGGCTCGGGGGGGTGTTGATCGACGCGTTGAAGCCGAGCTATACTACCGGGGACAACTTGCGGGAACCTACGCAGGGTGTCTGGGTGTTGCGTCACGCAACTGTTCCGGCTGTGTTGATCGAGTGCGGGGATATCGATTCTGAGAGGGATCGGGCGTTTATCGGTAGTGCGGATAACCAGGAGAAGATTGCGCGGGATATATTGCAGGGGATTGTGCGATATCAGCAGGTGAAGGGATAAGAGCGGCGCCGCCCCGTCAGGGGCGGCGCGGTTGTGTAAGACGGGGCGTTACCGGGTCAGGCGGTAGAGGAAGACGGCGGCGCGGTGGATGAGGAGGGGATATTCTTTGAGGTTGATGGTTTCACCGGCTTTGTGGGCGCCCTGGCCGGAGGCGCCGAGGCCGTCGAGGCAATCAAGATAGCGGGCGATGTCGGAGATGTCACCGGCGCCGCGGGCGCCGGGATCACCGGCTACGGTGGCGCCAATGCCCAGATCTTGGGTGACCTTGTCGAGCTGGGCTACGAGGCGGAGGTTACCGGGGGTGGGTTCCATCGCGGCCAGGCCATCGGTGAAGCGGATGGTGGAATGTGTGCCGGGCAGCGAATTGGCAACGATGGCCCGCATTTTTTCGCGGGCGGCTTGCAATTGGGTTTCGGTGAGGAAACGCAGGTCGCCGGTGACGTGAGTCGCGGGGGAGATGATATTGGTCTTGCCCAGCGCTTCGCCGCGGGCATCCTGGGGATCGACGGTGATGCCGGAGCCGCCGACGATGAGGCCGGGATTGAAGGTGAGGTATTTCTCGCCGCCGAGTTGTTCACGGAAGGTGTTGAGCACCCGGGCGGCTTCATAGATGGCGCCATAGCCGGCGGAATCGCTGAAGACGGTGGCGGAATGACCGGTCTTTGCGGTGACATCGAGCATCCAGCCGCTGGCGCCGCGGCGAGCGGCGGCAACTGTATGGAGACCCATGGCCGACTCGAAGCCCAGGGCGATGTCACAGGTCTTTGCTCTTTCTACGAAATCCTTTCTTGCTACGGAATGCGGCGATCCGGACCGCTCTTCGTCCCCCGTAAAATATGCGATGATATTCATGTCCTTTAGCTGCCCCGCGGCTTCGAGGGCCTGCAGGGCGGTGATCATGACGACGTCACCGCCTTTCATGTCGTTGACGCCCTGGCCGGTGGCGATGGTGTCGTTGAAGACTGTGTAGGGACCTGCGGGCATGTCGGGTTCGAAGACGGTGTCGAGGTGCCCAATGAGGAAGATTTTTTTACTTTTCTTGCCGGCGAGGGTGGGGGAAAGACCGATGTGGGTGGCGACGAGATGACCGGCGCGGTGGAGGGAGTCGGGTTCGCTGATCCATTCGACGGTGAAGCCGAGTTTGCGGAGCTGGGCGGCGTAGAGTTCGCCTACTGCTTTTACACCGGCGATGTTGAGGGTGCCGCTGTTGATGTTGACGGAGCTGATGAGCAACTGCATCGCCTCATTCATGTGGTGGTCGATATAGTCTACGAGCTTTTTTTCGGGAGTGGTGAGTTGGGCGTGCGTGGTGGTGGTCAGCGCGATGAGGCCGATGCCGAGCAGTAGTTTTCTCATAGTGGCTAAGGTAGCGAAATTTCGAGGCGGAAGGAGAGTTTTGTGTTGGATGAGGCGACGGATACTTATTTTTATGTGCGGGATTGGAGGAAAGGTTGTGGGTTGGATCATGCGGTGTTGGATGAAATCGCGCAATAATCAGAAAATATGAAAAGATGGTTTTTGGGAGTGTTTTTGATGAGTGTGCTTGCCTGTGAGGGCCAGGGTGATGACCGGGGAATGTGGCTGAGGTATATGGACAAGGTGGCGAGACCGGTTGTTTCTGCGCTGGCGGAGGACCGGTTGCGGGCGACCATGCCTGTGGTTTTGTCTCCGCGGATCGACAATGCGGTGGAGCGTCGCCGGGTGATGTACCTGGAGGCGTTTGGACGGACGCTGAGTGGGATGGGGCGCTGGCTGGATGGAGAAGGCGGGTCGCCTCAGGAGGTGGCGTTGAGAAAGCAATATCGCGAATGGATGTTGAGGGCCGTTGCTAATGCTGTGAACCCTGCTGCGAAAGATTATATGGTGTGGACGGGCGGACAGCCGCTTGTCGATGCTTCTTTTTTTGCGCTTGGGCTTATCCGTTGTCCCTGGCTGTGGCAGCACCTCGATGCGGGGGTGCAGAAGCAGGTGGTTGCTGCGTTGTTGCAGACGCGGGCTACGGTGCCGGCCTATAGTAATTGGCTACTTTTTCCTGCCGTTATAGAGGCCTTTTTCTGCAAGTATGGCCTCGAATATGATCCGATGCGGATAGAGTTTGCGGTGCGCGAGTTCTCCCAACATTGGTATTTAGGGGATGGAACGTTTGCCGATGGGCCGGCGATGCACCAGGACTATTACAACAGTTATGTGATACAGCCTTTTTTGCTGGCGGTGCTGGATGTTTTTCGTGCGAAGTATGGGGCGTTTGCGACGAAGATGGAGCGGATTGCGCAACGATATGCCGAGTTGCAGGAACGGATGATTGGGGTTGACGGGAGTTACCCGGTGACGGGGCGATCGATCACCTATCGATGTGGGGCCTTTCATGCGTTGGCGGATGTGGCGGCGCGAAGAGAGCTGCCGGCTTCATTGTTGCCGGGCCAGGTGCGGAGTGCGTTGACGGCGGTGATTAGGCGGACGCTGGGGGCTCCGGGAACTTTTACGGTGCAGGGGTGGTTGAATATCGGTCTGGCAGGGCACCAGGAGAATCTTGCCGATGGGTATATCACGATGGGGAGTGAGTATTTGTGTACGGAAGTGTTTCAGCCGTTGGGACTGCCGGATTCCGATGTGTTTTGGGCGGCGCCTGCGGCGCCGTGGACGGCGGTGAAGGTGTGGGGTGGGAGCGATAGTGTGGGTGTGGATCATGCGCTTGATCTGGTTGTAGCGGCGGGACCGGGGGGTGGATCGGGAGTGCACGGGACGGTGGGGCATGAAGATGGACCGGGAGAAGCGGGGATGGAGGATGGGTACAAGCTGGTTTGGGCGGATGAGTTTAATGCCGATGGGGCGCCGGACCCGAAGAATTGGGGGTATGAGAGGGGATTTGTGCGTAACCATGAGGCGCAATGGTATCAGCCGGAGAATGCGTGGTGCAGCGGCGGGCGACTGATCATCGAAGCGAGAAAGGAGAGCAAGCCGAACCCGCTGTATGTTGCGGGGAGTACGGATTGGAAGCGGAAGGATTCGCTTATCCGGTATACTTCCGCGAGTCTGCTGACGCGGGGACTGCACAGCTTTCAATATGGCCGGTTCGAGATGCGGGCGCGGATCGATGTCGACGCGGGATTATGGCCGGCGTTTTGGACACTTGGAGTGAAGGGGGAATGGCCTTCCAATGGAGAGATCGATATCATGGAGTATTACCGGCGGATATTACTGGCCAATATTGCGACGGGTACGAGTAAGCCGCATGCGCCGTTGTGGTTTAGCCGGCGGACACCGTTGGATAGTCTTGGCGGACCCGGATGGGCACGGGAGTTTCATGTATGGCGGATGGATTGGGACTCTGCGATGATCCGGCTGTCGGTGGATGAGCGGACACTGCTTGCGGTGCCGGTGGATAGTTTGAATAATCGTGATGCCTCGGGGGTGAATCCTTTCCGGCAGCCTGAGTACATTATATTGAATCTGGCGCTTGGTGGGGATGCAGGGGGGAGTCTGGAGGGGACGGTGTTTCCGCGGAGGTATGAGATTGATTATGTGAGGGTGTATCAGAAGACGCGTTAGGGATCGGAATGGAAAGCCCGGAGCCCGGCGTAGCGAAGCGAGCTTCGGGCGAGGACTTGGAGTGAGAGCCCGACCCGCCGCCCCGGCCATTGGCCCGACGTTGTGGGCGGGGCGGCGGGGAAAGCCATGGTCGGCATGATTTATGCATACTTGCTCGTTTGGAAATGTTGCGTTGAGTTTATATATTGCATTATCCAATCATTATGAAAAAGCTATTCCTCAGCGTGTTATTGTTGCCCTTTGCGGCCTTTCATGTTCCAACAGAAAATATTGTTGAAGTGCGATCGGGTGCGTGGCCGATCAACCTCGAGCGGAATGCCGATGGGGTTGGGACGTATTCCCTTATTTATCGGAATCAGGAAGTTATGAGTGAGGTGAGTCTGGATACGCTGACCTTTCCGAATCTTGAGCAGTTGAGATATTTTGCCAAGGGGCTGCAGGCGTTGAAGGCGGGACACAGCGGGGATATTGCAAATTTTAAGGATTATTCGATATCCCGGACGGACAAGAAGTACGATGGCGGGATTTGGTATTTGCTGCGGTATCAGTTCGGATCGACGAGTTTTCAACAACCGGAGGCCGATATTATGGGGAAAACTATAAAGGGCTTGTAAGGAGCCGGGCAGATAATAAATATTATCGGTTTTCGTTATCCACAATTAGAAAAAATTTCAACGCTATGAAAAAGCTCCTTCTTTTATTTTTCTTTGCACCTTTTTTCGCCAAGTCACAGTTTACGATCTCGAACAGCAGTACGACGAGTATCGTTGAGTTGCGTACGGGGACGTGGCCTTTGGATCTGCAGAGGGTTATAAAGAACAACGACACCTGTTATGTGCTGACGTTTCGCGATCAGCAGGTGACCGATGATGTGAATATGGCTACGCTGAAATTCGGGAATCTCGAGCAGCTGAGATATTTTGAAAAAGGGTTGTCGACGCTGAGGACCGGTGACAACGGGGAGATGGCGAATTATAAGGATTATACGATCAAGCGGGTGGATGTGAAGAAGGAAGGGGATAAGAAGAGAACCATCTGGTATTCGGTGACGACCAACGACGGTCCGGTGACGAATTTCCAGCAGACGGAGGCCGACAAGATGATTGCGGCGATCAGGACGCTATAAGGGGTCTGCGCGGTTGAGATGTCCGCCGTGGCAATGGGGGACGGATGAACGTTGCGCAACGATCGGAAGGCTGGCGATTGAGGCCACACGGATCAGGTTGTGGCGGGGTCCCAGCCGGGGCGATATTCCCTTGACAAATATTTGTTTATTTCGGGTGCATTGGTGATGCTGCGGTTGCCAGCGTCATATTTCAACATGCGTCCCGAGCGGAGGGCGACGGCGTAGAGGTTGATCGCCTCCGTTATAAATTCGGCTTCACGGAAGTTGCCCGGGAATTGCTGGCCGCTCTTTACTGCGTCGGCAAAGGCCTGGAGGGCGGCTGCACCGTGTTCGACCTGGCTGCGGCGATCGGCTGTGGCAGGATTAGCGGGTTGCGCTTGCGACGCCGCATTTCCACCTATCAGTTTTGGGTCTTGTACATTGAATCCGGCGAGGATCCTGGCTTTGTCACCGACAAACATCATCCCTTCGGCAGGGAGCTGCTTGTTGTCTTCCAGCAGTTGGGTGGGGATGGGCGGGCGCATACCGCCGTCATACCAGCAGAGATCGATGGCGGGGCGGGAGCCTTTTGCCGGGTATTTGAACCGCACGGTGCTGGCTGTGGGGAAGGAGAAGTCATTTTTGATCTGGAAGGGAACGACTTCGTTCATGCCGACGAAATGGCTGAGGCAGGGTTCGACGAGGATGGGGGATTCGAGTTCGAGGGCTTTGAAGACGGTCCAGAGGCTGTAGTGGCCCATGTCTGCCATAGATCCGCCACCGAAATCATACCAGCCACGGAAGACCATATTGGTGTAGTCGGGATGATAGGGGCGTTGGGCTTCGGGTCCGAGCCAGAGATCCCAGTCGAGGCCCTGGGGGACGGGTGGGGTGTCCGTGGGCAGGGTGGTATATTGCGGCCATACGGGACGGTTAGTCCAGTTGTGGACTTCTTTTAGCGTTCCGATGGCACCGCTGTTGATCATGGCCATGACGGGAGTCATGTCGCCATTGGAATCCCAGGGGATGAGGTGGGTGATGACCTTGCTGTTGCGGGCCATTTCGATGACCTTTTTTCCTTCGAGCAGGCGATTGGACAGGGGTTTGTGCACCATGACGTGTTTGCCTTTTTTCATGGCGGCCATGCAGATGACGCCATGGAGGTGATCGGGGGTCATGATCTTTACCGCGTCGAGGTCTTTTTCTTTATCGAGCAATTCGCGATAGTCGGCGTAGGTATGACAGCCTTTGTATTTGAGTTCGGGCCGGACGTTGGCATAGAAGGTCTCGACGATGGATTTGCCGTTTTCGCGGCCGCCGGGGATGGTGTTGTCGCCGCCGGGTTCCCAGTCGGATTTTTTTATCGCTGTACGGATCTCGTTCTTCAGCCAGTCTTTTGCCCAGTCGCGATAGCCGACGGCGTCGCGGTTGGGGTCGACGACAGCTACGACCTGGAATTGAGGGGAGGCCAGGAGGGGCAGGAGTTCGCGGATACCCTGGGTGCCGCAGCCGATGTAGGCGATGGTGATCTTGTCGCTGGGGGCGGTGTAGTTCTTGCCGCCGAGGACGTGGCGGGGCAGGATGGTGATGCCGATGGCGGCGGTGGAGGTGATTTCTACGAATTGGCGGCGGCTGAGGCCGGATGGAGCCGGGCTGAGGCTGGATGAGGTGTGAGTAGTGGAGTCTTTTTTCATGATAGCAAGATTGAGTGTGACAGTAGCTAAATTTAAGGATTTTTTTGGTTGGATGGTGCGGGGGGATTGCCTTGGGGGAGATTGCGGTGGGGGTCACTGCTTCGGGGGAGATTGCGGTGGGGGTGATCGCGGCGGGGTGGCCGGGGTGGGATTAAGATAAAGGAATTTGGTGTAACTTTTCGATTCAAGATTTGCTTATGAAAAAGATTATTTTGTTAGTTGGATTGATGGTAGGAGTTTTTGTGGGAGACTGTGCGGCGGGGGACGCTGTCCCTGATACGATTGTTGCGTTTTTGGGACGGTGGGATGTGACCGTACATTATCCCGGAAGAGAGGTTCCTTCATGGCTGGAGATTCAGACGTCGGGGACTCGGACGCTTGTGGGGCGCTGGGTTGGCGGAGGCGGGAGTGCACGACCTATTTCGAAGATCAATTACGATGGTGCGCGGTTTAGCTTTACCATTCCGCCGCAGTGGGAGCGGGAGGACAGGGACTTGTCTGTCGAGGGGAGTTTGCGAGGAGACAGCCTGGCGGGAAAGCTGGTGATGCCCGACGGGAAGCAGTATTCCTGGGTAGGCAGGCGGTGCCCTTCGATGCAGCGGATGAGGGAGCCGGTGTGGGGGACGCCTGTGAAGATATTTGACGGGGTGTCGCTAAAGGGATGGCATGCGCTTGGGAATAACCAGTGGCAGGCCGTCGATGGCGTGCTGCGCAGTCCCCATAGCGGGGCGAATATCGCGACGGATGAGAAATTTAGTGATTTTAAGTTACATATCGAGTTCCGCTATCCGGCGGGCAGCAACAGTGGGGTATACCTGCGTGGGCGCTATGAGTTGCAAATAGAAGATACGGGTGGGCAGGAGCCGCCGAATAATGAGATCGGGGCGATCTATGGATTCCTTTCGCCGGCAGAGAAGGCCGGGAAGTCCGCGGGGGAATGGCAGACGTATGATGTGACGCTGGTGGGGCGGATGGTGACGGTTGTGTTCAATGGGAAGACGGTGATCTGCCACCAGGAGATCCCGGGGATCACGGGTGGGGCGTTGGATAGTAATGAGGGAGAGCCGGGGCCGATCTATCTGCAGGGGGATCATGGGCCGATAGAGTTTAGGAATATTACGATTTCGAAGGAGAGGTAGGGAGGCTTTTGCGTGAGGCGGGATTATTGCCGCGCTTTTCGCGTTCTTTTGAGATGAGTTGTTGGAGCAGTTTTTCGGAAGGGAGTTTTGTCATGTACTTCGAGACAAAGACCTTTTGAGCCAACCCCGAAGTCGCGTATTTGACCAGGGTTTCGCTCTTGTCGGTGCAAAGGATGATGCCGATGGGAAGGTTGTCGCCTTCGGCTGCTTCGTTCTCCTTGAAGTAATTCAGATACATATGCATTTGGCCGGCGTCGGCTGGGGTGAATTTGCCCATTTTGAGATCGATGAGGATATGGCATCGCAGGAGCCGGTGGTAGAAGACCAGGTCGATGCGGTAGTGGGTGTTGTCGAAGGTGATTCGTTTTTGCCTTGCTTCGAAGCAAAAGCCCCTGCCCATTTCGAGGAGAAATTTTTGGAGATGATCGATGATTGCCTGCTCGAGATCGGTGCGTTCGAATAGCATGCTGTCCATTGCATGGCGGAGTTCACGGACGGACCAGTTGTTTTTGATGGATTCGATTTCGTAGAAGGTGCGTTTGAGGGGAGAGTCAGCGTGGAGTAATTCGACGAAATGGCTGAAGGAAAGTTTGTTTAATAGAATGTCGGCGGGGGTGGGTGGAATCTTCTGAGATTTATATGGCAGTGTCGGATAAATTTTATTTGATCGGTTAATAGCTGTTTGAAATTCTCTTGACAGTGTCAATAAAATTTGGGGATAGGTACGATAAAATTGGACGTATACATGCAATACTGGAAAGGATAAGCCTCTTATTCTTGTTTTCTTTAACCGTTGCGCCAGTTTCTCCAGTAATTGATCGCCATATTTTGCCCTGTCCTTTCCTCTTTGTTCGTATTCTACGATATAGTAGCCAATTACCCAGTTGCGAAGGGTGAGAGATGTGTTGACCTGTCGTTGTGTTTGATCTAAAAAGAATTTGTTGGCTTTCTGTATTGCCTGAACGAGGTCGTTAATGCCCGATAAGCTGATAGCTTTCGTTGCCATTGCGTTGGTTGGTGAAATGATCGGGATTTTTGTCTGCACTCTCCCTGGATCATTTCTTTAATGCAAGGAAGTTGTTCAGTGCCGGGGCACTGCGATATTTGGTTGTATGTGCTTAAAGAGCAGGTGATGAAGATACGAAATTATTTTCAGTCAAAGCCAGGGATGGGGCAGGCTTGCGGCGGTGGGGCGGGACGGTTGGTGGGGAGCGGCTGGGGCGGTGGGTTAGTCGGCGGGGCAGGTGACGGATTTGGGATCGGAGTTTTCTTCGAGGATGAGGGAGGTGTTGGTTTCGCCGTATTGTTCGAGTTGTTGGATGAGCGCGGCGAGACGTTCGCTGGAGGAGGTGACGATTTTTAGGAGAATGGAATAATTGCCTGTGACGGTATACCATTCGGTAATCTCGGGGATGGATTCGACGAGGCGGATTATTTCATGGTGTTTTAGTTGCGCCGTAGATGTTTTGAAAAAGATGAAGGCGCGAATGGTGAGGCCGAGTTTGTCGAGGTCGAGGACGGTACGATATCCCTTTATATAGCCGAGGTCTTCGAGTTTTTGAATGCGATCGGCTACTGCAGGGGCGGAGAGGCCGACTCTTCTGCCGATCTCCACGGCGGGCAGACGGCCGTCTTTTTGTAGTTCTTCCAGGATGTTTCGGTTCAGAGAGTCGAGCAGTTTATTATTTAATGGTTTTCCCATAAAGAAAGATTGAAAGCAAGGACTTCGGTGGTGAATTTCTTATAAAATAAGGCCTGTTTTGCAGAGGTGAGGATTATTTTCGAGAATGAATATAACGGAAAATTTGCGAAGCCTTTTCGCCGCTTGCCGAAATTCCATTGCCGGGAGTGTTTTTTGCGTTGCGATGGTTTGTGGGGCTGGCGGGGTGCGGGCACAGACTGCCGTCATTGAGTTTAGGTCTTACACAGTGCGACCGGGGACCCGGGACAGTTTTCACCGGCTTGTTGTGGAGCGATCGCTGCCGATGCTCAACCGCTGGAAGATTGCTGTCCTGGGTTACGGCGCCTCGTTACAGGAAGATAGTAGCTACTATCTTATCCGCGCATATCCGAGTTTGGAGGAACGGCAGCGACAGGAAGAGGCCTTTTATGGGAGCGCCGAATGGAAGCAGGGACCGCGGGCTGCGGACAGTGCGGCGCTGAGTGCCTTGAATAAGCAGTTTATCGAAAATTTTGTACGCCAGGATGCGGTGCGGCATGCCGCGATGATCCATCGTGATTTTGTTTGTATAGAGTCTGACGGGCATATTGTCGGGCGGGATGAGTATTTGAAGGGGTGGGCGACGGCGTACCGGCGTAGTGGGTATACGTCGTTCGGGTATACGGATGAGGTGATAAAGATATTTGGGAATACCGCGCTGGTAAGGAGTAAGACGGTATATACTAAGTTATTGGATGGGAAGGAGGTGAAGGGGAATAGTTTATATACGGATACGTATGTTAAGGAGGACGGGGTATGGAGGTGCGTGCAGGCGCAGTTGACGCCTGTGAAATAGGGGTGGGGTTTCACACTTGAGATGGTCACATGAGATGGGTCAAAGGAGGGGTTTGAGGACCTTCCAGACGTTGTTGGCGACGAGGCGGTGGCCCTCGGCGGTGGGGTGGATGCCGTCATGTTGGTTGAGCCGGGGGATACCGCCCACGTTTTGGAGAAGGAAGGGGACGAGCGCAGTGTTGTTTTTGGCGGCGAGGGCGGGGAAGAGGTTGCGGAAGGCCGTGGCGTAGACGCTGCCCATGGATGGAGGCACCTGCATTCCGGCGAGGACGATGCGCGCAGAGGGGTAGCGGGCTTTTACCGAGTCGATGATCGCCTGGAGGTTGGCGGTGGTGCCAGTTACAGGGATCCCGCGCAGGCCGTCGTTGGCGCCGAGCTCGAGGACGAAGATGTCCACGGGTTGACGAAGCACCCAGCCGATGCGGTTTTTGCCGCCCGAAGTGGTTTCTCCGCTGACGCCTGCATTGGTGACCTGGTAGGGCAGGTGAAGGGAGTCGATGCGGTGTTTGATCACTTCGGGAAAGGCCTGGTCGGGGCTGACGCCATAGCCGGCGGTGAGGCTGTCGCCAAAGAATATGATGTGTTTTTGCGGGTGCGACTGGAATGCGGAAAAGAAAAGGATAAAGAACAACAATTGTACCGGCATAGTTGTAAATTGTATTTGTGGAAACCGCCCTAAAGTTAAACAATGTCAGTAAGACCTATTATTTAGCCGGCAAAACGTTGCGCGTGTTGGATGATGTCAGCTTCTCCGTAGAGGCGGGATCGACGACGGCTATTGTCGGTCCGTCGGGCAGCGGGAAGACGACCCTGCTGGGACTTAGCGCTGGTCTCGATCGCAGCACGTCCGGGACGATCGAACTAAACAATATTCCGCTCGGCGATCTGAACGAGGACGATCGAGCGGCTGTCCGCAACCGTTATATCGGGTTTATTTTCCAAAATTTTCAGTTGATGCCGACGCTGACCGCGTTGGAGAATGTGATGGTTCCCATGGAGCTGAGGGGGGAGAAGAATGTCCGGACCAGGGGCAAGGAGTTGCTTGACCGGGTAGGACTTGGGGACCGGTTGACGCACTATCCCGTTCAGTTATCCGGTGGTGAGCAGCAGCGGGTGTCGCTTGCGCGAGCTTTTGCCAACCAGCCGAGGATCCTTTTTGCGGATGAGCCTACTGGCAACCTGGATGCGGAGACGAGCGGGAAGATAACGCAGCTTCTTTTTGAACTTAACCGGCAGGCGGGTACGACGCTTATCCTTGTGACGCATAATACGGAGCTGGCGGCAAGCACGCAGCGCATTATCCGGCTCGCAGGAGGCCGTATTATCGCCGATGAGAAACAATAAATTATTTGACGCGAGCGGGCCGGGGGGTGCGGGGGGGAACGCCGACGGGCCTGGGGGTGGAGGGGGGAACGCCGACGGGCCCGGTGCGGGTGGGGGCTTTTATGGGGAGTCAGGGGCTGGTGGTGGTAGGGGGCCGGGTTTGGTGTGGTATTTTCTTATGGCCTGGAGGGATAGCCGCCGCAACCGGGGCCGGTTGTTTCTTTTCATCTCATCTATCATATTGGGTATTGCAGCCCTTGTATCTACGCTTTCTTTTGGACATAACCTTCGTGTAGGGATCGACGACCAGGCGAAGACCCTCGTCGGGGCCGATCTTGTGATGAGGGGCTTCCGGCCTCCTGCGCCCAAGCTGCTCGCCCTTGTAGATTCGGCGCCCAACCGGCATGCCGAGGAACGGAGTTTTGCTTCCATGATCTTATTTGTCAAGAGCGGGCAGAGCCGGCTGGTGGAGGTGAGGGCCCTGGAGGGGGATTATCCTTTTTATGGAACCTTGCAGACGACGCCCGCGTCAGCGGGCGTCGATTTCAGAAACGGGCGGATGGCGCTTGTAGATAAAACCCTGCTGCTGCAGTATGGGGGCCATCCCGGCGACAGCGTCCGTATTGGTACCCTGAACTTTGTCATAGCGGGTAGTCTTGACCAGGCGCCAGGGCGGAACGAAATTTCAACGACGGTGGCGCCACCGGTGTTTATCCCGTTGCGTTACCTGCAAGAGGCGGGTTTACTGAAGATGGGCAGCCGGGTAGATTACCGGTACTATTATCAATACCCGAAGTCAGATATAAGGAAGTTGATGGCAGCCATTACGCCACGGCTGGAGAAGGCGGATCAGCAATTTGATACCGTTGACACAAGGAAGCGAAATCTGGGCCGGGCTTTTGGCGACCTGACACAATTCCTGATACTGATCAGTTTTGTCGCGTTGTTGCTGGGCTGCGTGGGCGTGGGGAGCAGCGTGAATATCTACATCAAAGAAAAGATAATGGATGTCGCCGTCCTGCGTTGCCTGGGGATAAAGGCCCGGCAGGCTTTTTTTATCTACCTGATACAGGTGATGGGCATCGGGCTGATCGGCGGAATTCTGGGCGCTATCCTGGGTGTAGCCATCCAACAGCTGTTGCCCGGGGTGTTGAAGGATATCCTGCCCCTACAGACCCGCTTCCAGGTCTCGTGGCCGGCGGTGGGGGAAGGAGTGATGGTGGGGTTGGGCATCTCTGTGTTATTTGCTTTGGTGCCGCTGTTGTCGATAAGGAAGATATCCCCGATGTACATTTTGCGATCGGCGGTAGAGGGTGTGGGTGGCCGTTTGGACCCATTGAAATGGCTGGTGTTCGCCGCCATCCTGGTTTTTATCACCGGCTTTGCCTTTCTGCGGATGCAGAGCTGGGGGAAGGCGATAGCCTTTACCGTCAGCCTGGTTGTCGCCTTTCTCGCTCTTGCCGGGATGGCCCGGTTGCTGATGTTCCTTGTGCGCCGTTTCTTCCCCATGCGCTGGAGCTATCTGTGGCGGCAGGGTTTTGCCAACCTATACCGGCCGAATAATCAGACGTTGATACTTGTGGTGACGATCGGGCTTGGAACGACTTTTATCGGTACGCTATATTTTGTTCAGCAGATGCTGATCGACAGGGTAACGCTTGCGGCCAACAGTAATCAAGGGAATATGATCCTTTTCGATATCCAGCGGGATGAGCTGGCGGGTGTGGACAGCCTGGTACGGAGCGCAGGGCTGCCGATACTGCAGGAGGTGCCGATCGTTACGATGAGGGTGCAGTCCATCCGGGGGGTGACCGCGGAAATGGCGGTGGCGCAGGATACGGGTAGGGAGGCCGATGGAGAGCGCCGGCGGGAAGGATTTGGCGGTGGGCCGAGGGGTGGTTTTGGCGGGGGAAGGAGTGAGAACAGGGATGGTGGAGGATCGAACGGGGCAGAGAGTGGTGGTGGAGAGGATAGTGTGAGGGCCGGAAGCGGGAGGCGAGGACTGCCTGCGCCCTGGGTATTCAATAGGGAAGAGCGGGTAACCTACAGGGATTCGCTGTTGTCGTCGGAGAAGCTTGTCGCGGGGAAGTTGGGAAAACCGGTGAAGAGCGCGGCCGACCCGATCTATATCAGCCTAGATGAAGAGTTTGCCCGCCGGCAGTTTCATGTGGGGGTGGGAGATTCGGTCGTATTTGACGTACAGGGCATACCGATGACGACCATCGTGGGCAGCTTGCGGACGATTGACCGGCGACGGTTGCAGCCGAACTTTGGGATCGTTTTCCCGTCGGGAGTTTTGGAGCAGGCACCGCAATTCCGGGTACTGATCACCGAAGTATCCTCACCGGAGCAGTCCGCGCGTTTTCAGCAGGCCGTAGTGCGGCGGTTCCCCACGGTGTCGATGATCGACCTGCGGCTGGTGCTCAGGGTTTTGAATGATATCCTTGGGAAGATTGGGTTTGTCATCCGGTTTATGGCCGGGTTTAGCATATTGACGGGTGTGGTGGTGCTTATCGCTTCGGTGCTGATCAGTAAATTCCAACGGGTGCAGGAGAGTGTGTTATTGCGGACGCTTGGCGCGAGCCGGCGGCAGGTGCGGACGATTCAGCTGCTGGAGTATTTTTTCCTGGGTTCGCTTGCTGCCGCGACGGGTATCCTGCTAGCGCTGGGGATGACCCAACTGATGGCCCGGCTTGCACTGGAGAGCACTTTTACGGTGCATTGGATGGGGGTGATAGAGATTTTTGTATTTGTCTGCGGATTGACGGTTTTGATAGGGTGGTCCAATAGCAGAGAGGTGCTGAACAAGCCTCCCCTGGAGATATTACGCAAGGAAGGGTAGGGTGAGGCCGCAGCAGGGCTGCATTTGCATGAGACATAACGAGTTAGGTCACGGTATTGCGTATGCACGGTTTTTGCTATATATTTAAGAGTTAAAATCCAACTTGATCCCTTGAACCAAACGCAAGCAGGCCCCCCCGTCGCACCTCTTACCCGGGCGAATTTCTGGCAGCTCAATACCTTTATTGTGCTGGCAATGGGTTGTAATTTCATCAATTTCCTTTTTGATATTGCCGACCGGATGATGGCAAGCGCCGTTATCGAAATATCCGGCATCTTTGTATTGTTTGGATTTATCCTGCTTAACGTAAAGGGTTACCTGGAGGCGCCAAAGATCCTTAGCATTTTTTTTGTCAATGCTCACTCTTTTTTCCTTTGTTATTTCGAGGGGACGGCTCAGGGTTCGTATCTCTACCTGTTTCCTTTTGTGATGGCGATGATCTATTTTTTGCGGGTGCGCAAGAACGATCTCGTAGTGAGCTTCTTTATCATTGCCACGACATTGAACCTGCTCTCGATAGTCCTGGCGATGCCGTATCAATCCGTTCGGCAGCCTGTATCGGAGGCAGTGTACCACCGGCATCTCGTACTCAATATCGTCGTCACCTTTATTCTGGTATGTGTCTTCTTCTACTTTGTGTTGCGGTTGCTGGATTTTAAAGAGAGGCGGATCAAGCGGGATATCCGATCCCTGAAGCTGGCAGAGATAGAGATCACGCAGGCAAAGGACAAGGCGGAGAAGGCAGCGGCGACGAAGGCCCGGTTTATGAGTAATATGAGTCATGAGTTGCGGACACCGCTGAATGCCATTATCGGAACGATGCATTTGCTGATCCAGGAGCATGAGTCGTTGCATACCAGCGATCATTTTAAAGTATTAAAGGATTCTTCGGAGCATATGCTGCAACTGGTGAATGCGGTACTGGATTTCAGCAAGCTGGATGAGGGCAAACTGGAGTTTGTGCAGGAGACCTTCGATCTTGGCCGGACGATGCAACAGGCGGCAGACTCCTTTATCCCTGTCGTTCATCAAAAAAATATCCGGCTTTACCTGGAGACGGACGAGCTGCCCGCCGGAAAGAAGGTGGTGGGAGATGAGATGCGGCTGAAACAGGTGTTGCTCAACCTCCTTTCCAATGCTGTAAAGTTTACGGAGTCGGGGTCGGTGACATTGCAATCGCGGATCAATAAGATCACCGACAGCGGGGTAGACATCCGGTTTTCTGTAATGGATACGGGTATCGGCATTCCGGCGGAGAAACTGCCGGTGATCTTCGAGAGCTTTACCCAGGCGGATGCGGAGACCACGCGTAAGTATGGCGGCAGCGGATTGGGCCTTAGCATCTGCCGGGAGCTGGTGAAGAAAATGAATAGTGAGCTGCAGGTGACAAGCGAGCCGGGAGTGGGGAGTGTGTTCTTCTTCGATGTATCCCTGCCTTTCCAACAGCCGATGATGATCGTACCGCAGGAAAAGTTGCGGGGGTTACAGAAGCTGAACGGGATACGGATCTTATTAGTGGAAGACAATGCGGTGAATATGCGAATTGCGCGACGGTTTCTTCATAGCTGGGGCGCGAGTATCAATACGGCGGAGAATGGGCAGGTGGCATGGGACCTTTTTCAGCAGCAGCCGTATGATCTGTTGCTGGTAGACCTGGAGATGCCGTTGATGGATGGAAAGGCGTTGTTGTCGCAGATAAGAGAGGTGGATAAGGAAGTGCCGGCGATAGCGTTTACGGCGGCGGTGTATGAGAATATGTATGATGATCTGCAGAAACATGGGTTCAATGGGTATCTGCACAAGCCGTTTCGCCCGGATGAGATGCATAGGAAGATATTGCGTCATATTGTGAAGAAGTAGGCGGCCGGCCGCCATATGAAGACGTTGGCGAAGAGCCGCGAAAATTGAAAATCCGTACTTATGAAATATCTGTATTTATCAGCAATGGTGGTTTTTTGCGCGGGGTGTGGTATTTTTTCGAACCCCAAAGGGGGGTTTGATTATTGTTATGCGACCAGTAAGGGCGTGTATGTAGGGAGATATGGGAAGACGCCCACGCGGGTGTATATCAATGGAACCGATCCGTGCCTTTCGCCGGACGGCGAAAAGATTGCCTATACGGATGCTGGTGCGCCCGATCGTCAGCGGAGGATCGCGGTGTTCGACCTGGAAGCCGGGAAGGTAAATTTTCTGGATACGGGGTGTCATAACTGTTATGGGCCGATGTGGTCGCCCGACGGTGACTATCTTGTCTACAATGCCTGGACGGGCAAGGATTGGGGCATCAAATACATCGATAAAGACAATCAGCACGCAGTGTTGCTGGCTGAGCCGACGGACAGTCTGATGGGGTATACTTCGCCGACCTGGAGCGCCGACAGCAAGAAGATTGTGGTACAGAATATGAATGCGGTGTATATCTATGGGCTGGATGGGAAGATATTACAGAGTGTACCTTTTGAGCAGATGGATACGGCGGTGTCTTTTTCGAGCGCTTCGAGCTTTGTGCTTAGCAAGAAAGAAGATAAACTGATATATTGGGCGGAGATGGAGGGGGAGGCTGGTGATGACGAGCCGCCGGCCGCGGTGTTTGTCCATGATCTGGGCTCGGGGAAGAGTGTGCGGATCTCCCCGAAGGGATATGATTGCTGGCAGCCGGTGTTGAAGGGGGATACGGTTTTTTGCAATGGAAAGAAGGGCAAGGCGGCCGGCAAAGGGAATATTTACCGGATGGACCTGGATGGAGGCCATTTTGCGCTGGCGTATAAGAATCGGATGGATGTGAGTTTTGCGCAGCGGTAGCGCCCAGCTATTCCGGCTGGCTGAAGATGACCGGTTGCCGGAGCTGGCTTCTTACCCTGCGGTTGTGTTCAATGGCGGGGGTCCATGCCGGTGAGCGACGAATAACATTCAGGGCGATATTCTCGAATGGGGGATAGAAAGGGGTGCTGACATAGGCATCGACGACTTTACCGTCCTCATCGACTGTCATCGAAATGACGACTGCAACGGCATCGGTGTTGGTGATCTTGTAATCCGGAGGCCAATAGAGATGGCCATTCAGATATTTTAGCCAATCTTTCGAGCCACCGCGAAAGGCGACCTTGCGGTCTCTGCTGGTGGTATCTGCGATGGCCTGACCCTGCTCATCGTAGTATTGTTTTTCCTTAAGCTGTCCGTGGACATAGATTTCGATCGCGCTTATGTGTCCATTCTTATGGAAGAATTGCCATTTTCCATGTTTTTTGAACCCGGCTGAGAGGACACCGGCAAAAGAGACGTTGCCGTTGTCGAACCACCCTACCTCAATGCCGCTTCCATCGACATTGTAGATGGCCGAATCGGAGGGATATCCATTTGGATACCAGCCGCGCTTTATCCCGATAGGGTTACCTGCCTCATAGACTACCGAATCGGCCATCATTCCATTGGGGTGGAAGTCGAGCCAAAGCCCTTGTTTCTTACCGTGGAGATAGCGACCGGTGGATTCCACTATTTTATTTGGGTAAGCGAAGGTGAATTTTCCGTTTTGAGTCTTGCATGTGCTGTCTTCGTATACTCCGTCCATTTGCAGCTTGAAGCCATTTATAAAAAGATCCTGACGGTGCCAGCCGGAGTCAGTGAGTTCGCCAGTGGAATAAAACCGGGCGTGACCTACGTCAGTCTCTTTCCATTCAAAGTCATAATACTTTTCGGTTTTTTGAGCACAGGTTGCGAGTGTGTAAAAGGTCAGTAGCAGGAGGAGGGGGTGTTTCATAACTGGAAGATAAGGAGAGTTTTGGGATCGTGGAAGGGGTGCGTCAGGGACAGGAGCGGCAGCCCGGGGGACGGGCGGTAGAGTGCTTTGCGCGAAATGCGCTATTTTCGCCTGGACCATATACAGGTGACCTTGCTAATTTCCATATCATATTATGACTAAAATATTTTTGACGACGACTTGTCTTGCCTTAATGATGGCCGGGCGGGCGCAATCGACCCGTGTTGTTACTACAGAAGAGTATGCCCGCGCTGAAAGTATGCTGAGCTATAATACCGAGCCGCTGGTCGACCGGGCGAATGTGATGCCCGTTTGGTTGCCGGGGGCTTTGTTCTGGTACCGGGTGCTGACGCCGACGGGTAGCGAGTATGTGCTCGTAGATGCGGCGAAGAAGACACGGACGGTGTATCACAGCCGGGCGGCCCTTGCTTCGGGGCTTGCGACTTCGACTCACAATTCGGTAACGCTGAGCGATGGGGAAGAACGGCGCGGCAGGGGCGGCAGAGGGGGTGGTAACGAGGTTCCCTCACCGGATGGCAAGCGGGTGGCCTTTCTCCGGGATTATAACCTGTGGGTGCGCGATGTAGCAACAGGCCAGGAGGTGCAGCTTACCACCGATGGGGTAAAGGATTTTGGCTATGCGACGGACAATGCCGGCTGGAAGAGCGGGGACGGACCCATTCTGCGCTGGAGCGCCGACGGCAAGAAGATTGCCACCTTTAAAGACGATCAACGCCGTGTGACCGATATGTACCTGGTGACGACGAATGTGGGTAAGCCTACGCTGAAGACCTGGAAATATCCACTGCCGGGAGATTCCGTGATCCCGATGATCCAGCGGGTGATCGTCGACGTGGATGACCGGAAGGTGGTGGCGCTCAACGTGCCACCGGATCCGCACCGGGCTACGTTGAGTGATGATATTGCCAGCAGCGGAACCTTCGACGATGTAGATTGGACGGAGGATGATGCACAATTAGCTTTTGTTTCAACCTCCCGGGACCATAAGCAGGAGAAATTCCGGATAGCGAATGCGGCGACGGGCGACGTGCGGGAGGTGTTTGAAGAAGATGTGCCTACGCAGTTCGAGTCGGGCCGTGGGACGATCGATTGGCGATACCTGGCTAAATCAAACGAGATAATCTGGTATTCCGAACGGGATAACTGGGGACATCTCTACCTCTGTGACGCGACGACGGGTAAGGTGAAGAACCAGATCACCTCAGGAGAATGGATCGTGTCGCGGCTGGTGCGGGTGGATGAGAAGAAACGGGAACTGTATTTTATGGGTGCGGGCCGCGAACCGGGGTGCCCTTATTTTAATTACCTGTATAAGATCGGTTTTGACGGCAAACATATGGAATTGCTGACGCCGGAGAAAGGGAATCATATGATCAGCTTCTCGCGCAACGGCGATTATTTTGTCGACAGCTATTCGCAGCCGGATGTGGCACCGGTGACGGTGCTGCGCAATGTAGATGGGAAGCTGCTGCTGCCGCTGGAGAAAGCGGATGTGTCGCGGCTGGCGGCTACGGGCTGGAAACCGCCTATGGTGATAACGGTGAAGGCGCATGACGGCAAGACGGACCTGTATGGGTTGTTGTTCACGCCGAGCCGGATGGATAGTTCGAAGAAATATCCGATAATAGATTATATCTATCCCGGTCCGCAAGGAGGGAGTGTAGGCAATTGGGGATTTGCCGCTTCGCGCATCGACCACCAGGCGCTGGCGGAACTCGGTTTTATCGTAGTAGCTATCGAGGGGACGAGCAATCCTTACCGGAGCAAGAGTTTTCATGATATGAGCTATGGGGATATGTCGACGAATACGTTGGCAGATCAGGTAACGGGCATTCAGCAGCTGGCGCAGCGGTATGCGTTTATCGACGTCGACCGGGTTGGGATCTGGGGGCATTCGGGTGGCGGATTTGCAACGGCGGGTGCGATGTTTAGATACCCCGATTTTTTCAAGGTAGGCATCTCGGAGTCAGGCAACCACGATAATCGTAATTATGAGGATGACTGGGGCGAGCGGTACAACGGGTTGCTGGTTAAGAAGGCGGATGGGACGGATAATTATGCCGAGGGGGCGAACGAGAACTATGCGAAGAATCTGAAAGGGAAATTGATGCTGGCGCATGGGATGATGGATAATAATGTGCCGCCGTATAACACCCTGCTGGTGGTGGAGGCACTGGAGAGGGCTAATAAGGATTATGACCTGGTGGTCTTCCCCAACAGTCCGCATGGATATGGGCCGATGGCGCCTTATATGATGCGGCGGAGGTGGGATTATTTTGTGAAGAACCTGATGGGGGCGGAGCCGCCGCATGAGTACCTGATGAAGCCGAGGGCAGATGCAAGGAACGGTCAATAGGGTGAGCCAGTTGCGGGCTACGCTGACATTGTCGAAGTATAGCCTGATCGCGACGCTGCGGAGTCCTACTTCGGTGGTGTTCTCGCTGGCGTTCCCTATTTTCTTTATTATCGTTTTCGGGTCGCTTGTGGGGGATAGTGGTGGACCGATAAAGGTGGCCGTGGCGCCGGGATGTGATACAGTGAATCCTATCTACAAGGCGATTGGGCAGATACGGATCGTGCGGTTGGAGACGGGACTTTCGGCGGCGGAGATCAGCGAGGCGATGAAGAAGGGGACGATCGGTACCGAATTGAATATCGTTTCGGATGGAGGTGTGGGGGCGATGATCCCGCATTACCGGGTTACCTTGAGTGGAACTGATTCCACTTCCAGGGGGATGACCTTGTTGCGGCCGGTGATCAATGCGACGATCAGGGAATTGGACCGGCGGGTTTTTCCGAAGAATCCTTCGCTTGCCGCGTTTACGATGGTTCGGGTGCCGGGGCACCTGCATAAGACAATCGATTTCGTATTGCCAGGGCAGCTTGGGTTTTCGTTGTTGATGGCGGGGGTGTATGGGTCGGCTTTTCTGTTGTTCAGCCTGCGGCAAAATTTTGTATTGAAGCGACTGCGGGCGACGCCGGTGCGGAAGCGGACGATCATCGGCGGAGAAATGTTGAGCCGGCTGTTCTTTCACGTGATAGGCTTCATGATCATGGTGGGGTTGGGGTATTTTATATTCGATTTTACGCTGGTGAATGGCTGGGCGACGGTGGTGGAGATGTTGTTGTTCTCGCTGTTCGGGTTGGGGATCTTTATGGGGATCGGGTTTATAATAAGCGGTGTGGTGCAGAACGAGCATTCGGTGACGCCGGTGGCTAATACGCTTACGTTGCCGCAGATCTTGCTGTGTGGGTTGTTTTTTCCGATCGAGAGTTATCCGCATTGGTTGCAGGATTTCTGTAATATTTTACCGTTAACTTTTTTTGTGGAAGGGTTGAGGAAGATTGCTTTTGATGGGATGCATTTTTGGAAGTTGCCGGTGCAGTTAGGAGGATTGTTGTTGTGGACGGTGGGGATTGGGGTATGGGCGGTGAAGGCGTTTAAGTGGGAATAGTCGTATCTTGGCGGCTATGAAAAAGAGACTTTGTCTGGCCCGAATGGAGTCACCGCGGTTAGCCATTTTAGCTATTGTTATCGTTGCTGTCGGTTTGCTTTCCTGGGGTGTCACGGGGCACCGGACTGTGGGGAAGATAGCCGAGAAACACCTGACGCCTGCGGCGAGAGCGGCGGTGCAGGAGTTGTTGGGCAGTGAGACGCTTGCCGATGTCAGCACCTGGGCGGATGAGGTTCGCGGGCAGGCGGAGTACCGGCATACCAGCCCCTGGCATTATATTAACCTGCCGCTGGGACTGAGTTATGACGAATTCCGGCAACAGGTGGAAGGGATGAGCGGGGAGAATGTGTATAGTGCGTTGCGCCAGTTGGAGCGGGAGGTGGCGGATCCGGCGACGCCACGGGAGAAGAAGGTGGAGGCGTTGAAATTTATCGTTCATTTTGTGGGCGACTTACACCAGCCCATGCATGTCAGCCGCGCCGAGGATAGGGGTGGTAATACGATTCAGCTTAATTATAAGGGGAATGGGACAAATCTTCACAGCGTTTGGGATGGGAATCTGATCGACGGCCTGGGGCTTAGCTATGAGCAGCTGGCCGAGAGGGTGGATCATGCTACGCCGGAACAGATGAGCCAATGGCAGAAGGACCCGCTTGTCAAGTGGATGTGGGAGAGTTATACTATCTCATCGAAGCTGTATGCGGAGGTGGATGCGATGAAGAGCCGGGCGGTTGGCGACCAGTATTACCAGGAGCATATTGGTATTGTGGAGCAGCGGTTGGAGCAGGCGGGGATACGGCTGGCGGGGGTGTTGAATAGTTTGTTTGCGAATGAGGCGGCGGTGAGTGCGGCGGGTTCTTCGGCTGCGGTGAGGATTGATGTTGCGGATGCCGGGGCGCATGTGGGGGAGAATGTGGTGGTAAGCGCGAAGGTATACGGCTACAAGGCTTTTGAGGGGCTTACATTGGTGAATCTGGGTGCGGCGTACCCCAATCAGCTGCTGACCGTGGTGTTGAAGGGGGATGTGAAGGATGCTTATACCGGCATCGAGGGGAAGACGGTGGAAGCGACGGGGAAGATTATTCTATATAAGGGGAAGCCGGAGATTGTGGTTACCGACGCGGCGCATTTTGTAGTGAAATAGTTGAGATAAAAAAACCGTTTTTTTCCCGTTTTTTCAGCGGATTGTATCGAGTATCTTAAGAGGTGCTTTTAATACCTCTTTGGATATGGAAAACTTAAAATACACTCTTTTTGATCTCTTTTCCTATGCCATTCCAGGCGGGTTATTAATTTCATCCCTTTTTATAATTCCTGCACACTCACCGGCAGGGCCTACCCCGGACGATGTTAAAGAAGCATTGGGCGATGCCGGTTTACTGGTGACTTTTTTATTCATCCTGGCGGCGTATTGTACCGGCTTTATCTTATGCATCTTCGGCAACTACCTGCTTAATTTAAAGGAATGGTTATGGCCTGTACCAAAACCAAAAAATTCCAGTGCGGGTAACTCACAAAAATACATTGTCGTAAGAGAAAAGAGCAAGGAGAATTTCAGATATGTAGAGCAATGGAATGTGCTAAAGAATTTTTCCTCATCCCTGGCTTTAGCACTTATTTGTATAGATGTTCAATGCCTCGTCTCCATAAAATCCTTTACTATTTTTCATTTTATCGGCGGGATTGCCCTTTCCATGGTGGTATTATTCAAAGCATCCACCTATCATCGATGGGCAATCATCGACCTTGATAACGCATATACCAACTATACGAAATCTGAAGAAAATGAAACAGGTGGTTAAATTTTCGGATCTGTTTGGAAATCGGGGGGAAGAGTCCTACAAAAGGATTCCGTTGCTGCCCGTCTGCCATACAACCAATCTCGAAGCTGTCAGAAAAATGCTGGAGCACGAAGAAATGCGGGCTGTCGAATTTTATGAGGAATTTAATGAGTGTTTGTTATTTTTCTTTTACGGCAGGGCGCCCTATATCCCGGAAGAACAGTTACACCACCGCTATGACAGACGAAACCCGCCAATAGGGTTTATTTTCGATCTCGAGTCGTTTCAGCGATGTCCCCAAAGGCTCGTTCCATTTGATTCCGGCGGTTATGAACGGTATAAAATAAATCTGCCCCTGAAAGAATTTCTGATTAAACCTGATTCAGTGAGCGATGAGATCAAGATGTTCATCTGGCATCTCTTTTCGTGTAATGATAACTATTTGCAGAAGAAGTTGACCATTAAACCTGAACACTATCCCTGGTGTTCACCGATAGGATGGTTGAAACATTTGTATTCTTTTCTTGAAGACCGTCAGGCGGAGACAGAATTCGGAGATCAGGCATATACGATAGAAATACAATTTGTCGATTCCTTGCCGTTGACGCCCCTCTTTATCATACTTCCGGATAGATTTGGTTCTACAGAAGAGGCCAAGCAACAGGTGATGAGTGCGTTTCATCTTTCAGGTAACGAATATGATAAGAAGATACTGCTTTACCGGGAGGATAGGACAGCTGACGTTATCTATAACTATATAGTAGAGGAGGTGAATAATAAAATAAGTGATATATATAAAAATTTGTGAAAATGAGGTATTACGGTGTGATGAGGCCATTTATGCCGGTGAATGCGTTTTGTGAAAGTGTTTTCATAAACGAGGATGAGCAATTGTTCTTCCAGGCTGCCGGGAATTCAACGATGATTGACTTCGAATCGGCGGGTGATCTGACTTTGGAAGATTGCCTGAGATATACGGGGAAGGAGATGCGGGCTGAAAAATCCGGCGAGGAAATATTTAGCTATGTCACTCAGGAAGGCAGGATCGAGGCAGGGCCCTTCGAGACACTTTTTCTAAAAATTGTGCCTTCGCTGCCTTATAAAATGGGCAATGATGTTTCGAAACTCATCATTTCTTCCTTTTTTAAACTCAATGGAATTACCCATCAATTGATCGGGAAAGTGAATGCCTCACCGGTCTTTACTGTTGATCCGGACCTTTACCTGGCACACAAAGACATTAAAGGCGATTTGAAACGTATAGACGATGCCCTGGAAAAAGTTATTGCCTTATTTAATAAAATAAGGTCTTCCTATCGACTGAATTACCGGGATTTCATTTACAGCAATGACCGGTTCACTTACATTAATGAGTACAGAATTTCCAACGACGTATTAGCTAAATATATTTATGAAGAAGAAGCGAATTCCGATCATAGGATCATTTTGCTGGATGTGTTGGGCGAGTATCAGAGCGAGCCGACGTTCATGCAGGAAAGAGATATCTTCAACCGGCGGGATATTTTTGTCAAAGATACGTCCTGGCTGAACAATATTGTATTCATGCGACTACTTTCCAAGACCTATTCCGACAGACTGGACCCCGGGTTGATGGGACAGTCCACTGTTGTGAGAAGCTTTCAGATGGAACATGAGATGCACAGGCTATCCATGGAGGGGAATACCGGTGATTATGCGAAAAATGATAATATTTACCGGATGCGTGATGATGTAAAAAAAAGACATAAAGCAATAAGATATGAGCGGGAAAATCGTGGATAAGAATAATTTTATTGTAAACTTCAGGATTGAAGAGATTCATGATATCAAGCGGGATATTCAGATGCGAAAAGAGGGGTTTCAATTCTTTTATGCGATAGATACCTATGATATCATGAATCATTTTTTGCCTTATACCGAGAGCGGATTCCTGAATTCGGGGAACAAGAACATGATCGCTCAACGGGCAATTGCCTATGATAAATTTTTCAACACCTTCCTGACTTCCAGGCTTATCGTACTTGATGAGTATAAAATAGAATTATTAGCCGCGAAAAACCATATAGAGCGCCAGATAAAGAACAGCGGATTTCTTACCTCGAATATGGAAAGGCTATCCGAGGAGATCGGCAAATTAGAAAAGGGTGAGAGCATCGATAAGGAAAAGCTGCGGAAAAATATAGAACTGGTTCTTTTTTTACTGATACTGAGCGAAAACAAAGGGAATATAAACAGGAATTTCTTTTCCTTTTTAGAAAATAAGCTTTCCGTTTTCGATTTCAATACGTCAGACAGCGAATTAGACCACATTTTAAACACTGTTTTTGCTGATGCAACGCCAACGGACAATGTAGAAAAGATATATGACCTGTTTGTTGAAAACAACGCTTTTTATCTGACAAGGCTCAACTCCGACACGGATAGATATACTTATTTGTCCAACTCTTACCGGGATGTAGAAGTAATCGACAGGCTGAATAGCATCAATAACAAACTCCGGCTTGAGTACCCGGAAAGAAAGGTGAACTTTATTTATCTGTCATCTGCCCCGCTGAAGTCGAGAGAGATCTTTTCCTTGTTTAAACAAAATGTCGATAATGAGAGCGGATATTTGCATTATAATTTTCATAGAAATATATTTCAATGTTTCCTTTTTAAAATATTGACAGAAGAGTTTCCGGACGCAAATGATGACACACCTATTCTTATACTTCAGTCGCTGGAAAAATTGATCACGCAGGTGAGGCAGCTTTCAAAGAGTGATTCAGCAGGTGCAGACGCTTATGGAGACGATGAGATGATGAATATGCTTGACCGGATACTGGGTCGATACTCCGCGAATATCGATAATCACTTTTACTTTAAGATCTACAATAAATACAAAGCGATTCTCGATTTGAATATATCAGGGAAAATGAGTGAAGTAAACTCGATATTGTCAAAGGTGAGGAGATATATAGACCAGGAGAATATTATGACGGAAGGGAGCGATATCCTGTTCAATATCAGTCAATATAAGCAAACGTATTTACTCTACAACATTCTAAATCGTAACAAAAGTATTGTCACGATAAGGATCAGATTCGGACTGGATATCGTCCGGGATAGCTTTCATCAATTACCTTTTTTGCTGCTGATACAAGATGGTGAAGAGGAATGTGCCAGGGATCTTTATCCCGTGTTGGAGATGATCTGCGAGATTTTCAATAATAAGGAAACCGAT
This sequence comes from Puia dinghuensis, assembly GCF_014642875.1. Classification (GTDB taxonomy): domain Bacteria; phylum Bacteroidota; class Bacteroidia; order Chitinophagales; family Chitinophagaceae; genus Puia; species Puia dinghuensis. The sequence goes on along the minus strand of NZ_BMJC01000005.1, from coordinate 551,390 downwards.
ATCCAGGAAATCGTCCCTAACTTAAACAATATCTTCAAGGAGATATCCAAAGATAGCGACAACATAAGAAATATTTCATTACAATTCCTGCTGACAACTTATTTCTATCTGATTACCGATGTCGGTAATGCGGGGGCGAGTCAAAAGAAAGATAACAGTTCGAAAGAGCTGGAATTAATAGAGGTTTTAAGAAAGCAAAAGCGGATTCTGGAAAATGCCGCCATTAATTTAGCGCTGGAGCCCGGTGGGAACAAGATTAAAATTCGGAAGAAAAATATTGTTTTCGCCCAGGAGTTCGACTACGTGGTTCTTTGGTTGTTAAGGCGGAACAAACAATTTTCAGAGGCAATCAGGATGGGAAATGAATTGTTGGCGAAGAGTGACGATCCGCGGTTTTGCCATGGCCTGGCGCTGGGCTATGTTTCGCAGGCATATGATATCCTTTTAGAGGGAAATGCAACCGGGGATGCAATAGAGACTTGTATCGCGCTTTTTGCCAATGCCCTGGTATTCGAGCAGAAAGCTAAGGATGGCTATGGCAAGCTTCTGGCGGAAGTCGATAATGAGTTTGCCCGTTTGCTTATTCGGAAGAACCTGATCGCTCTTTGCAATTCAATAGCGGATACCAGCACCCGGAAATATGCTTTAATGAATTTTTCTCAGGATGCGCTGTTACAACAAGCCCGGGGGGCTATTGAAGAGCTTAAGATATTCTGTGGAGATGCGGGTCTCGACTATTCCAGCCTTGCTATCTATAACTTCACAGAGGCTGAGATAGAATATTATGAGGCATTGCAATACTGGGAAAAAGACAATTTGCCGGAAGCTAATTTGAAGATTTTAGATGCTACAGACAGGCTTTATGCAGTCAAGAGGATCGAAGTTGCCATGCATGATTCCTTTAAAGAGATAGCAGTAAGGGTAGAGGAACTAAGGAACAGAATTTTCATCCGCAGAGGTGTCTTGAGATAAAAGAAATGCACCCCGGCCGTTAGTGGAGGGGGCGGGCGGTGACGCCTTCTTTGGTGATGGTGACGGGGCGGATGAGGCCGTCGGGGTTGAAGACCATGTGGTCGATGCAGGTGACGCGGTGGTTGGCGTCGGTTTCACCCAGGGGGCGGCGGTGGTAGACGATGTAATAGTCGTCTGTGCCGGGGATGTGGATGACGGAATGATGCCCTGCGCCGGTGGCGACGGCGGTGTCCTGTTGCAGGATCTTGCCGATGCGCTGGAAGGGCCCAGTGGGAGTGTCGGCCATCGCATAGGCCACGGAGTAGTCAGGGCCGCCCCAGCCGCCTTCAGACCACATAAAATAATATTTGCCGTTGCGGCTGAACATCCAGGGGCCTTCTACATAGCCTTTTGGCGTAATCTCTTTAAATGTCGTTCCGTCGGGGAAGGGTTCGAAGCCCGTAAAGTCGGGTTTCAACCGGGCGATGTTGCAATGGCCCCATCCGCCGTAGATCATATAATATTGCCCGTCCTTGTCGTGAAAGACGGCCTGGTCGATGGGTTGGGCGCCGTTGTGGAATTTATCGATGAGGGGTTTTCCCAGATAATCTTTATAGGGACCTTCGGGTTTGTCTGCGACCGCGACACCGATGCCACCGACGGAGCTGTCGTTCTGGATGTCGTTGGCGGCGAAGAAGAGAAAATATTTGGGGGAGCCAGAGGGCGGGTGGGCAAGGCAGGTGATGGCCGGGGCCCACATGGCGCGGTGTGCCCAGTGGATGGAGGCGGTGTCGAGGATGTGGGGATGTTTTGTCCAATGGATGAGATCGGGCGATGAGAAGGCGTCGAAAAAGACTTGCTTGTCATATTTGTCCGAATAAGTGGGGTAGACCCAATAGGCGTTGTCGAAGACGGCGGCTTCGGGGTCTGCGTACCAGCCTGGGAAGATGGGGTTGCCGGAAGTGATAGGGGTAGGGTTGGGAGTTTGGGCAGTGGCGGTGTGGAGCACGATGATGGCGGATAGGAAGAGGGTAAGATTTTTCATAGATTGCAAGATATGAAATATATATTTTTTATAGTGGCCATGGGCCTATTGGGGATTTGCCGGGGGCAGGAGCCGTTTGCTAAAGTGGATGCGTGGTTGCAGGAGAATGCGCGGGACATGGGTGGGCGGGCCATTTTGGTGGTGGCTAAGGATGGGCAGATCGTGCATACGAAGTCGGTGAATGATATGAGTTCGGGGCAGCGGATGGTAGACCGGTGGATAGCGCGGCAGCAGCACCAGGAGGCGAGTTTCGATGATTATTCGGTGGCGACGCGACAGCCTATCGCCAGCTGTAGCAAGTGGCTTAGCGCTGCCCTTATCATGACCTTTGTAGATGAGGGGAAGCTGCCGATGGAGGGTGAGCCGGGGAAGGTGTTTCATTATAGCAATGCGGGATTACAGATTGCGGGGGCGATTCTTGAGAAGGTGAGCGGTGAGTCCTTCGAGACGTTGTTTGGGGAACGGATCGCGCGCCCGTTGGAGATGACCCATACGGATTTTGGGAAGGGGCCGGTGGCCTTACCGGCGGGTGGAGCCAGCAGTACGCCGGAAGATTATATCCATTTTCTCGAGATGATCGTCAACCGGGGTGTTTATCATGACGTCAGGGTGCTTAGCGAACAAAGTGTCAGCGAGATGCAGGTGAACCGACTTGGCCCGGAGGTACGGATCGCGTATACGCCGGCGGAGAACGGGGGTGCAGGGGTAGGGTATGGCTATGGTGAATGGATCATGGGCGAGGCTGTGAGCAGTCCTGGGTTGTTTGGCAGTTTTCCCTGGATTGTCAATGCGCGGGGGTATTGTGCATTTCTTATGACTGTGAATTTGAATAATAAGGGGCGACAGGACAGGGAGATGGAATTGGTACAGTTGGTAGATGCGGCGTTGTAAGTGGGGATGATTTGCTATTTTAGCCGATGTTAAATCCTCTGTTTATGAAAAAATGTTTCTTTGGGTTGCTGTTACTGTTATCGGGAATGGTGATGGCACAGAACCCACATACTACTTACCTGATAAAGGCCGGCAAACTTTTCGACAGCGAAACGGGTGAATTCAAGACCGGGATGGTTATTCTCGTAAAGGACCAGCGGATAGAGGCGGTGAAACCCGAACAGGAAGTTACCGAGGCCGAAAAAAGCGGGTATACGGTTGTCGATCTTTCTTCCTACGCCGTACTGCCCGGACTTATCGATGCACATACGCATTTGTTGTACCGGGAAGTCATTCACCCGGGAAATACCGTTCAGTCGATGGATCTGATAAAGGAGCTGACGACGGAGGGAGACGCTTACCGGGCGCTTTATGGGGCGGCGCGGGCCAAGGCTTATTTGCTGGCGGGGATCACGGCGGTGCAGGACCTCGGCAATTCGGGTCAATATGGAGATATTGCTTTGCGACGGGCCATCAACGAAGGACTGGCGCCCGGTCCGCGAATGCGGTGTGCCGGCCGGGGACTTGCTTCCGAAGGCGGCCAGCTTCCGGGCCTTATCTACAAGCACCGGGATATTGTCGACGATGAGTACCGGATCATTAAAGGGCCGGAGGATGCTATTCAGGCTGTCCGGGAGAATATCACCCAGGGGGCGGATGTAATAAAGATCTACGCCAACAACACCCCGAATAATACGATGCTGAGCGTGGACGAGATAAAGGCGATCGTTGGGGAGGCGCATCGCTATGGACTGAGGGTTACGGCCCATGCCACTGATAATAAAGCGGTATACAATGCGGTGATCGGTGGAGTAGATGGCATCGAGCATGGATATAGTATGGACGATACGACGATGCAACTGATGGCCAGGAAGGGGACGATACTTGTTCCGACGGATGGGGATAGCGTCACCTTTGTCCGATATGCTCAGATCGCCAACCCGGATGACAAGAGTGCCGCGGCCAATGTGATGGGATTCAGGCGTTATCTGGGGTCGCGGTTGCGGGCGGCGATACGGGATGGGGTGATGGTTGCGGCGGGATCGGATGACTATGTCGATTTCAAGCTACCTTTTTCGGAGCCTTCGAAACGAACGCTTATCGGATATGCCGAATCGGGAGTTCCTATTCCGCGGGTGCTGCAGTTTGCCACGATAAATGGTAGCAGGCAATTGAACTGGAGCAGGGAGATCGGGGTGCTAAAGCGGGGTTACTATGCAGATATCATTGCTGTAGATGGGGACCTCGACACGGATATTCATGCTATTCTAAAGGTGCATTTCGTGATGAAAGGCGGGCAGGTGGTTGTGCAATGACCTTGCGGACGATGTTTTTTAGTTGAGGAGCTTTCTCCAGGTATTGTCCCAGCAGGGCAGCCTGGTTGAGGGCGCGGTTGTAGTTGTGGTCTTTATACCTGCTGCCATAGTATACGTCTTCATACAAGTAGTCCGTAAGGAAGCGGAGCGCCTGCATATACATCATAAACGACCCGGCATAGACGAAGGCATTCTTTTCCGTCGGGGTCAGCTGGTCTTTCATTTCGCCGAGATAGCCTTCCACGATGGCCTGGAACCAGGGCTCGCGTACCTGGATGAGGGTCAAATCCTTTTCCTCTTCGGATACAGGTGAGAGGTAGGTTCGGAGCATGTCCCCTACATCGCTGATGAAATAACCCGGCATCATCGTATCGAGATCGATGACACAGATGCCTTTTCCCTGATCGTCGAACAGGACGTTGCTGATCTTGGTGTCGTGATGCGTGACGCGGCGTTTGAAGCCGGGGTCGGCGAGCAACTGGCTGTATTCGGTGACGATGTGGTTGTGGGATTCCAGGAAACCGATGAGTTGCCCTGCTTTGCGGATGCGATCGGGGTTGCCGTTTTGCAAGGAGCGACGAAAGGCCGTGTAGCGTAGCGGCAGATCGTGAAAGTCGGGCAGGGTTTCGTGGAGGTTGCCAGCGGGGAAGCCTGACAGCATTCGGGTAAAAAGCCCGAATTGCCTTGCTGCTTCGAAGGCCCGGGCGGGGGTGTCGGCGATGTCGACGGTGACGGAGTCTTCGATGAAAGGATAGAGTCGGAAATAGCCGTCGGGACCAGCGTCTACCAGGGTGTCGCCTGTTCTGGTGGACACTGGTCGGGGGAAAACGGCATCCGGATAGTGGGTTAAGAGATAGCTGCCCACCATTTCTATATTTTGGGCAATGAGATCGGGTGCGGGGAAGATCTGTTGATTTATCCGTTGGAGAATGAATTTGCCTTTTTGGGTTTTCAGGAACCAGGTGTGGTTGATGAGGCCGCTGCCATGAGGGGTGACGGAGGTATCAGGAGGGAAGCCATAGGCCTTCAGGACGGAGTCCAACATGCACGACGATTTGAAAAGGCAAAGGTAATGCGGCGGCGCGAGGGGTGCGTTATGCAAACGATTGCGTGAAATAGGGGGCGGCGGGGAGGATCAGCGGCGGGAGTGGACGATCAGCTGTCCATTGATGACGATGTTGAGGAAGGATCCGGGTTCTTCCTTTTTGTTGTCATTGGCCATCAATTGCATAAGGACTTCGGCGGCCTTGGCGCCTTGCTTATAGGGGAATTGTTCGACGGAGGCCATCGGTGGGGTTTCGAGGTAGTGGGTGATAGGGAGGTTGGCGTAGCTGACGAAGCAGATATCCTTGTTGATCTTTAGTTTTTGTTGTTTGGCATATTGGATGGCGTCGAGGGCGATGTAGTCATTGATGACGAGGATGGCCGTCGGTTTTGGCCGCTGGCTGAGAAGGTGTTGCATGGCCCGCTGGGTGCCTTCTTTTGTGAGATCGGTGGAGGTGACGAGGCGGAGGTCGATCTTTAGCCGCCGGGCGATGAGCACCTGCTTATAGGTTTCAGTGCGTTCGCGGGACGATCGCATCTGATCCGGTCCGTTGATGACGCCGATGCGGCGATGACCCTTGTCGATGAGAAATTCGATGGCTTCACGGGTGCCGCTGTTCATGTTGGAATAGACCTTATTGAAGTCGGGTGAGGTGGGGACGCGATCGAAGAAGACGACGGGGATATTGAATTTTTTCAGGGCCGTGAAATGATCGTAGGTGGTGGTGTTCTTACTGAGAGAGACGATGAGGCCGTCGATACGGTTGTTCTTCATCGTGGTGACGATCTGGCGTTCGCGGGCGACATCGTCCTTTGACTGGCCGATGAGGACGCTGTATTTGTTTTGGGTGGCGATCTCTTCTATGCCGTTGATGGCCTGGGAGAAGAATTCTTCGCCCAGATTGGGAAGAACGACACCGATGGTGAAGGTCTTGCGCTGCTTAAAAAAGATGGCCGTCTGGTTGGGCTCATATTCGAGTTGCCGGGCGAGTTGCTGCACCCGCATCTTTGTCCGCAGGCCGATGCCCGGATGGTCGTGGAGCGCGCGGCTGACGGTGGAGATGGAGACGTTGAGCTGCCGGGCGATCTCCTTGATGGTGGGGAGCTTGTCTTTCATTTGTAGCACCAAATTAAAAAACTATTAAATAACAAGTTGTTTTCCTGGAGGAACGGGGATGCGGAACGAATTATGAATTTTATAAATATATTCAGGAGTGGGAGCGGTTTTTTGAAGAGAGGTACAATTTGTAGTAAATTGGTGTTGGATAGACTATCTAACTGCCTATACCGCCTCATGAAAAAATTAGTCTTGCTAGTGAGCGGCTGCCTACTAACCGCCTATGGATTCGCCCAATTACCTGTATCGGGCGGTCCCTTTATTTCCACTTCTTTTATGCCTAAAAAAGCCGATTCCACCGGGATCTACCCGCATTGTGTGGTGATGGGTGATTTTAACGGTGATGGTAAACCGGATTGGTTTGTTTCGCGCGGGAGTTCGTCAGTGAATTCCGTGGTGACCAATGCCAGCACGCCGGGGACTATCGCCTGGGGTACGCAGGTGGACCTGCCGGGGACCGCTTCAGATGAAGAAGGGGCCGCGGTAGGCGATCTGGATGGGGATGGCAAGCCGGATATTGTCGTGACAAATGGTATCGGCGCCAATTCGGTGTCGGTATATCGCAATACGAGTACGGGCGGAGCGATCTCTTTTGCGGCGAAAGTGGACTTTGCGGTGGTGAACGGTCCTTATGGGGTTGCGATCGGTGATCTTGACGGGGATGGGAAGCCCGACCTGGTGGTTGCCAACAATGGCGGTACACAAGTATCGTTTTTCCGAAATACGAGTGTGGCTGGCACCATTTCCTTTGCAACGCGGGTAGATATTAACGTTGGACCGGCGCCGTATGGCGTTGCAATAGGTGATCTGGACGGAGACGGAAAGGCCGACCTTGTGGTAAGTACACAGGGGTCGGGGGCTGCTTTATACGCGTTGCATAATACTTCGGTGACGGGTTCTATTTCTTTCGGAACGCCAATAGGGTTGGCGTCGGGCGGAGGGTTTACGATAGCCATTGGTGATCTTGACGGGGATGGGAAGCCCGATATTGCCGAGGCGGCGTTTTCTGCGGTAGTAGTGGTACGGAATCAATCGACCGCCGGCAGTCTTGTTTTTGGTGCGGCGCAGAATTTCTATAATGCCAGTTATACCGAGAGTGTGGCGATCAGCGACCTGGATGCGGATGGGAAGCTGGACATGGTGTGCGCCAACCGATTTAGCAATAACGTTTCCGCTTTTCATAATACCAGCCCCGGCGCCGGGACCATTACTTTTGATACGCACGTCGACTATGCAGTGGACCAGGACCCTTTGTGGGTGTCCGTCGGGGATGTGGATGGCGATGGGCGGCCCGACCTGTTGGTGGCCAACAGCAGCAGTACGAACGTGAGTCTCCTGCGTAATATCATCGGCGCCAATGTGGCGCCGGAGGTGACGGGGTTCTCCCCGACGAGCGGGGCAAGGGGAACGACTGTGACGATCACCGGCGTCAATTTGAACGGCGCGACGGCGGTGAGTTTTGGCGGGGTGCCTGCGGCTTCATTCTCCTTGAATTCTTCGACGAGTATTGCGGCTACTGTGGCGTCCGGGGCCAGCGGCAATGTGAGTGTGACGACGCCGTATGGTACGGTGACGATGCCGGGATTTACGTTTACGGGTCCGATTATCAGTGGCTTTAGTCCGGCTATTGGTGTTGCCGGAACGGTGGTGACGATAACAGGCTCGAATTTTACCGGGGCGACGGCGGTCACCTTTGACGGGGTGGCTGCGACTTCCTTTACGGTGACTTCCGCTACGAGCATAACGGCTACGGTCGGGGCTGGCGCGAGTGGCTTTGTGAAGGTGACCACCGCGTTGGGGACAGATTCGCTGAGTGGTTTTGTCTTTGATGTGCCCACCATTACGGCGATGACGCCTGTTTCGGGTATGGTGGGGAGCAGCGTGGTGCTGACGGGTACGAATCTTGGGGCTACTCCGGCGGATAATATTGTTTATTTCGGGGCTGTACAGGCGAAGGTGACGGCGGCGAGTGCGACGTCGTTGACGGTGACGGTGCCGGCAGGTGCGACCTACCAGCCGGTGAGTGTCACGACGCGTGGGCTTACGGCCTATACGTCGCAGCCTTTTCATGTTGTTTTCACAGTGGCCAACCCTACCATTACCAGCAGCTCGTTTGTGGTGGCCGGCCAGGTGTCGGGGAGTTCTGAGAGTGTCGCAGTGGGTGATCTCAATGGCGACGGCAAGCCCGATATTGTGTTTTCGAGTACTACAGAGAATCTCTTAACGGTGGTGCCCAATGCCAGTTCGCCCGGGCGGGTGCTTTTCGTGCATCCGTTTAATCTGGGGACAGGGTCCGGGCCCGGCAAAGTAGCGCTTGGCGACCTCGACGGCGATGGCAAGCTCGATATCGTAGTGGTGCTCTTCAATAGTGGGAATCAGAGTATGTTCTCCGTATACCGCAACACGAGTACGGGCGGGTCTATCAGCTTTGCCCCCCGGGTGGATTTTGCGACCGGCGACGGTTCGGTTGATGTCGTCCTGGCTGATATGAACGGGGATGGGAAGACGGATGTGCTGGTGCCCAGCGGGAATTCGGGCATCTTCTCGATCTTTTTGAACAATTCTTCGGGGCCGGGAGTAATCTCTTTTGCGCCGAAGGTCGACTTTACTGCGTTGAATCATTCCGATCATCTTGCGGTGGCCGACCTGGATAACGACGGGCGCCCTGATCTTTTTACCGCTAATTTCAGCGGGGACAATATTTCTGTGTATATGAATCAGAGTACCGGCGGTAGTCTCGTGCTAGGGAGCCCTGCTTATTATAGTTTAGCCCCGGGGGCGAACTCCACCTATATCGCGACGGCTGACCTGGATGGGGATGGTTTGCCTGATGTGGGGGTTTCGAATTTTTCTCTGAATACCATCAGCCTTTTCCGGAATACAAGCACGGCCGGGAATCCCTCGCTTTTCCTGACGGAGAATCTGACGCATCCGCCGACGACGCTTAGTTTCGCCGACCTGAACGGAGACGGTAAGATCGACCTCTGTTCGGGAGAACCGGCAACGGGTAAGTTCTCGGTGTTTCAGAATACGTCCGCCGGTGTAGGGTTGTTCTCCTTCGATAATAATGTCGATTTTAGTCCGGGCAGCTCAGATGTATCTACGGCGGTGGCTGATTTCGATGGTGATGGCAAACCCGACATACTATCTGTTAACGAGCCTTTGGGTACCATGATGGTGTGGCGCAACCGTATCGGGGATCCGGTGGTCACGTCGGTTGTTCCGGATAGTGCAATGAAAGGCCAGACGGTGACCATCAATGGAAACGGGTTTACGGGCGCTAGTGCTGTATTGTTTGGCGGATTGCCGGCTGACAGTTTTACGGTGGTGAATGCGACGACGATCCAAGCGGTGGTGGCCGGTGGTAGTTCGGGAAATGTAACGGTGGTGACTCCGATTGGGGCCGATACGCTGGCTGGATTCCGGTTCATCCCGCAGATAAAGGCCGGGGGGCCTGTTGTTATTTGCAGACAGGGGTCGGTGGTGCTGACGTCCAGTGCGACGACGGGGAACCAGTGGTATAAGAATGACACGGCGTTGACGGGAGATACTGCGGCGTCGGTGACGGCGACTGCCAGTGGCGTATATACGGTGAAGGTGACGGCCAATGGGATCACTACTACTGCCGACTCTGCCGTTACGGTGACTATCCTGAGCGGCGCCGCGCCGGTGATCACCTTTGAGAGTAATAATCTCCTATCGAGCGATTCGACGGGCAATCAATGGATGTTGAATGGTACGGCCATTCCCGGTGCGACGGGTAGTGTCTATCATCCGAACCAGACGGGTAGCTATACCGTTCAGGCTACGGTGGATGGATGTCCGACGGATGTTTCTACGCCTTTTGTGTTTGTGGCGAACGGGCTGGTTAATCTTGGGAATGGGCAATATATCAACCTATACCCCAACCCGGTGCACAACAGTTTGAATATCTACTGGAATATCAATAGTAATCCTATACTGGATATAGTTATCTCCGACTTTAGCGGGCGGCAGGTGCGGATGTTCAGCCATGCGACGAACGGGTCGGTGCTCGACGTTACAGGCATACCCAAGGGAGTTTATGATGTGCGGATATACAGTGAAGATGGATCGATTCACAGTACGGTGAAGATACTGAAGCTTTGATCGATTATTGATCCATCGGCTGCGGGTTACTCTATAGGCGAGTAGATGAGGATGGGGTCGCCGGGGTAGTAGGGAAACGCACACCAGCCAGTGCCTGAGCTGTCGATGACGTAGACCGTGGGTGCAAGCGTATGGACTCCGGTGATACCTGGGAGGGCCTCCTGTTGCGGAACAATTTCCCATACTTTTAGCAATTGGGTACCATAAGCTGTGGCGCTTCCCGGCTGGCTGGAGGCGTCGATGTAACCCAGTTGGGCAAAGAGGCAGGAATCCCGGTAATAGTAACCCGGGCGGCGGAGATGGGGGGCCGTATTCTGGAGGGAAAAGAGTGCAGCCTCATAGATCTTGAAGAAAAGGCTGCGCAGGCCCAGGAGAGTTTGGTGGGTGGTGGTATCACCGCTGGTGGGAGGGAAGGGGGCGGTGTTGCTGTTGGGCCTGTAAAAAACGCCGTTGCGGAAGGCCCAGTATCTGTATGAAGAGAAGACGGGCAGGCCGTTGAGAACGGGGGAGGCGTCGGCGTATTGGACGAACAGGTGAAAGCCGGAATCCACGACGGTATCGCCGCTGTACCAGGTGAATTGCAGGTTGTCCATTGAAAGGCCGTTGGCTCTGAAGAGGCTTTGGATGGTGTCGAGCTGGCCTTGTTTGAGATAGGAATAGGCCCCTGGCCCTGTATAGCGGATGATGCAGCCGTTGTCGTGGACGGAGGTTTTACAGGCAGTGCAATAGATGATCACGCCGAGGATAAGGACGGCTTGTTTCATGCTTTTTTGCGATTTGACAAATGAATAAGTTGAAACGTTGCATTAAGGGATTATCGATATCTTAGATAGATGAAGAATATCGAAATAACGAACACGGAGATACTTTCGGACAACTGGTATGTGCTCCGGAAGTTTACGTACAAATTTCAGCGAAACGGCGAATGGGTGACCCGGCAGCGGGAGGCGTATGACCGCGGTAATGGTGCGACCATCCTGTTGTACAACCGGCAGAAGGGGACGGTGATACTGACGCGGCAGTTCAGGCTGCCAACTTATGTCAATGGGAATCCGACGGGGATGCTGATCGAGGCTTGTGCGGGTTTGCTTGACAAGGACCATCCCGAGGTGGCCATCCGACGGGAGACGGAAGAGGAGACGGGGTATCAGTTGGGCGAAGTGGAAAAGGTTTTCGAGGCCTATATGTCACCGGGATCGGTGACGGAGGTGCTGTATTTTTTTATTGCGGAGTATACGCCTTTGATGAAAGTGAATGAGGGTGGAGGGCTGGAGCATGAGGAAGAAGACATCGAAGTGTTGGAGTTGCCGTTTGCGCGGGCGATGGAGATGATCGCTAGCGGGGAGATCAAGGATGGGAAGACGATCATGCTGTTGCAGCATGTGCGATTGAAGGGGGTGATGTGAGGGGGCTAGAGAGGGATTTGGGTTTGAGACGGGAATAAAGCAGTTTTTTATGATAAAGTATTTTTTGATTGTGGCGGCTTTGTTGGGTGGGCTGAGGGCTGGCGCCCAATCGTATCTGCAATTGCATGAGAAGGCGATTGTCGTGGATACACATAATGATGTGCTGTCGGCGGCGACCATAGAGCAAGGGCTTGACTTTGGCAATGACCTGACCGGAAAGACGCATACCGACCTGGCGCGGTTGAAGAAGGGTGGTGTGGATGTGCAGGTGTTTTCCATCTTCTGTGATGACCGGTTTGGGACGGGGAGCGCTTTTCATGCTGCCACGCGCGAGATCGATTCGTTGTATGCCATAGCGGCGCGTAACCCGGACAAGATGACTATCGTCACCGATGTGGCGGGTCTGGAGCGGGCAGTGAAGGCGCATAAGCTAGCGGCGATGATGGGTGTAGAAGGCGGGCATATGATCGAGGACCGGATGGATTACCTGGATAGCTTTTATGCACGGGGTGTCCGCTATATGACGCTTACCTGGAATAACAGCACTTCGTGGGCGACGTCGGCGATGGATGAGACCTCGAAGGCTTTTACGGTGACGCCTTATGGGCTGACGGAACGGGGGAAGGCCATTGTGCGGCATATGAACGAGCTGGGGATGCTGGTCGATCTTTCGCATGTGGGGGAAAAGACATTCTGGGATGTGATCCATACGGTGAACAAACCGGTGATCTGTAGTCACAGTTCGGTGTATGCGCTGTGCCCGGTATTTCGCAATTTGAAGGATGACCAGATAAAGGCCATTGGGCAGAATGGCGGGGTTATCCAGGTGAATTTTTATTCCGCGTTTCTGGATAGCAATTATCGGCGCGATTCGTTGCGGGCGCCGTTGTGGCTGCTGATCGATCATATCGATTATATTGTGAAATTGATTGGGCCGGATCATGTGGGGCTTGGGTCGGATTTTGATGGAATAGAGTCGCCGCCACAGCAGTTGGATGATGTCACGACGTACCCGCTGATCACGCGGGAGTTGTTGAAGCGGGGGTACAAGGATGCCGATATCAGGAAGATATTGGGAGGAAATTTTATTAGGGTGCTGAAAGCGAATAAGGTGAAATAGGATCAGGCGGGGTTCGGGTGATTGACGGGCAGGTAGACGACATAGCCACGTGGAGGAGCCCAGAAGTCGATGGCGCCGTCTGCGCCGGTGGTTTTTGGTTCGGGGGCGGCGGCGGTGTGATCGTGGCTGTACCAGGCGACGGGTTGGAAGAAGGTGTCGGGCCAGATAGTTTTGACACTGACGCCACTCCATTCGGCGGTGTTGTTGAGCACGAAGATCAGGCCGTGCTGGTTGCCGGCGCCGGTGCGTTGCATAATATAGAGATTGTCGTCGACGTGGAGGACATTGGTGGGCCCGCCGGCGTTGGACTCATGGGCTTTTACCAGTGCGTCGATGCCGTTAGGGGTGCCGGTACCGGCGAGGTTCCAGGTGTAGTAGTCCTGCCAAAAGACACAGGGATAGCCTTCATGAGTGAGGATATAGCCATACGCCAACATTTTATCATTGATGACCGGGTTGTTGCGAACAATGTCGTGATTTTCGACAAAGGTGACGGCCAGTGCGGGGTTATTGGCAAGAACGGTGTTGTCGGGACCGGTGGGGATGGACCGGCTTGTAGTGACGACGGCGGGCTGCGGTGTGGTGGCGACGCCCTCGGGATGCGGCTGGCCGTCGCCGGGATTCGGTTGGCTGTCCGTAGTTGCAGCATGTGCTGGCGAGGCCAGGAGCTCGCTGGTGGTGACGCCGCCCGGAGCGAGATTTTTCAGGCTGAAGCCGTAGTCGTCGCAGAGTCCGCGTAAGAGTTCGCGCAGGGGGAAGTCGAAGGCGGCACAGGGGTTGTCTGACCAGGCGTTGGTTTCAGCCAGCCAGTCGAGGATATCGCGATCGGTGTCCCAGCATTCGCCGACGCCAAAGGGGCGGTAGGGTTGGTCGATGCGGAGGCCCCGCAATTCCTGGATGGCACGGACCATCCAGCCGCCATAGCCTTTTACGCAGTCATAGCGGAAGCCGTCGATGCCGACCTGTTCGAGGAGGTAGCGGACGTATTCCAACAGTGCCGTATAGACGTCGGGGTTACGATGGCAGAGATCGGGCATATTGCCAAAGGTGAAGCCGTCGGTGGTCTCATAGTAGCTGGGGTGGAAGCATTCCCAGTTGCGGGGGAATTTACCGCTGACGGGGGTAAATTTTGTCCAGCCCATCTGTTTGGTCATGGGATTGAGCTCTTCCGCGTCGGCCCCGGAATTATGGTTAAAGACGAGATCGGCATATACGTCGAGCTGATGGGTGTGGGCTTCGGTGATGAGCGCAGTGAGCTGGTCTTTTGTGCCGAACCAGGTGGGGGTGTTGCCTTTCTGATCGAATTCCCCGAGATCCCAGTAGTCGTAGGGATCATAGCCCATGGAAGGACCGCCGATGTTTGCGGCTTTATAGAAGGGTGGGAGCCAGATGGCGGTGAATCCGGCGGTGGCCAGGGGCGCCATGCGGGGTTTGAGATAGATCCACCATTGATATTCCTGGTTTTCTGATTTTGGACAGTCCCAATAGAATGCCTGCATGATGACTCCCATAGCTTAAGGTTTGTGATGAATGAATGATATGAAGGTAGCCCAAACCGGGGAGACGGATTGGGAGTTTAGACCCGCGAGCGGGGGGCGATTGGGGAGCACAACGAAAAAATAACATTAAAGTGGTATTTTCCGGGAAGTATGAGTGGGGTACTTTTGTGTACCGTTGCTCACCTATCCTTAAACAAAACTTATTACGGACGGTTTTCACTTTCAGCCATCGGCGGATCCTCTTTTAAAGGGGACCGCCTTTCGCGTTTTAAGGGAATTTGGGTAGATTGGGTTGACTAAACCGGCTGATATTATGCAAAAAATGTATTTCTTTCTCCGGCTGAATCCCGTCAGGCCGGATTTTGTCCAGACGATGACCGATGAGGAAAAGGGGATCATGCAGCGGCATGCGCTCTATTGGCGGCAGTTTCAGCTTCAGGGGAAGATTGTGGTATACGGTCCGGTGATGGACCCGGCGGCGGCTTTTGGGATGGGGGTGGCGGTGGTGGATGCGGGCGGTGTTGCCGGAGTCGCAATGGCCGTGAGATGGGCCGGGTCAGTATTCATCCGAGAGGGCAAAAGTTTGTTTTCGGTACATCCATTGTCCGCCGGTGAAGTCGGGGAATGGGACAGTGATGTTGCCCAGTTCGATAGATTGTTCACTTAGCGGAGTGATGGCACTCCAGGCGGCGGCATCGTATACATCCTGGGGTGTCGGGGTCTTTCGTTTGATGGACTCGATGAAGGCGTGGATGACGAAGAAGTCCATGCCTCCGTGTCCTGCACCTTCCGCTTCGTTGTTCCAGCGCTTCCACAGGGGGTGGTCATATTTGTCCAGCCAGGTTTTTGCCGCATCCCATTCGTCTTCCTTTGCTGACTGTCCCTCTACGTAGATGCCACCCGCAACATCCATCCAAAGGCCGTTTGTTCCCTGGACACGGAAGCCAAGCGAATATGGCCGGGGGAGGTTTGTATCGTGTTGGAGAAGGATGGTCTCGCCGTTGGCGCAATTGATAGAGGTGGTGACGACATCGCCCAGTTTGAATCGCACTTTTGCGCTGGGGTGATCGTTACCGCAATGTCTGACGACATAATCGTGGAGGCCGCGGGATTTTGTAGAGAATGAGCAGAGAGTGGTGAACAGGTTGCCGCGGTTGATATCGATATAATGCGCCAGAGGACCGATGCCGTGTGTAGGATACAGATCGCCGTTACGATGTACGGAGTGTTCTGTCCGCCAGCGGGCTTCGGAAAAGGCTTTCTCGCCAAACTCGCAGCCGGCGCCACCACCGGGTTGTCCGTTGTTGAATTTTATTCCCTGCAGATTGTGCTGGTATCCGCCTTGCAGGTGGATGATCTCGCCGAAGAGGCCCTGCCGCACCATGTTGAGAACGGCCATGACGTTGCGCCGATAGCAGACGTTCTCGAGCATCATGACGTGGGCGTTGTATTTTTCGGCTGCTTTGACGACGTCCCAATGATCTTGCAGGGTGATACCGAGAATGACTTCAGTAGCAACATATTTCACTCCGGCTTCCAGTGAACCGACGATCATAGGTTTATGCCATTCCCAGGGAGTGGCGATGATGACACCATCCAATTGTTGTTGTTTGAGCATATCCTGCCAGGCATATGGAGAGCCGGTGTAGACCTGGGGCATCTTTTTACCGCTTTTTGTGACGAGGGATCTCGCGCGGGAGAGCATATAGTCATCGATGTCGCAGATGGCGATGAGGTCGACGTCGTCGCGGCGCAGCAGCAGGTGGAGGTGGCTTTGACCGCGCAGCCCGGTACCGATGATGGCGAGACGCACCTTCGGTCCTTCGAAGTGGAGAGGGGTGTCTTTTTGCGGGGTGGAGACCGGGGTATTGCGGGGGAGGGCCTGGGCTGTGGGAGTTGTGGCGAGGGCGAGGGCTGCCATGCTACTGTTGCGGAGGAACGTTTTCCTGTTCATGATGGGCGGCTATTTTGGTCAAACTTAAAGGAATCGGAAGGGATTTGGAGATGCAAACGATTGCTTAAAGTTGGGGATCCGCGCTGAGGGCTTGAGATGGTTAATTTTTGGTGTAATTGAGCATCCAGTTCATCCCGAATTTATCGGTGAGTTCGCCATAGGTGGAGCCCCAAAAACTTTGGTGGAGAGGCATTCTTATTTCGCCGCCGGCGGAAAGGTTATTGAAAAAGGTGTTGATCTCCTGGTCGGTGCTGCAGTTGAGGCAGAGTGCGACAGAGTTGCCTTGCTTTATGTTGGCGCCTATCATATCGGAGCCCAGCAGCAACAGCGTACCGTTGCGGGTGAGACTGCTATGGAGGATGTTGGCCCCGGCTGCGGAAGGCATCTGCGCCGCCATCGGGGACTCGGCTATTCTTTGCAGAGCCAGGTCGCCGCCGAGACATTGCTGGTAGAAGGTCATCGCTTCCCGGCAGCGGCCGTTGAAGTTGAGGTATACGTTGAGTTGAGTAGGCATGGCGCTGATTTACAGGATGAGGCGATCTTAGTTATTCGACGGAGCCGTTTCGGCGAACATCGGAACCATGCAGCGGACGTCGGCGGTGTTTATATATTCTTCCACGCCGACGGTGTAGGGGTGTACGCCCGGCGCCTCGACCAGTTGGCCAAAGGCCTTGCCGATGGAAGGGATATCGCTCATGAAATTGTGGACGAGGAGGCTTAGGTATTCGCCTTTTTTCAGGAGGTAGGTTTCCAGGCCTAATGCTTCCGCTTCGCCGGTATAGGTTTCATTTACAGCAGCCTTATAGACCATTCCGCCATGTCCGTCGGGCCAGGAGATGCCAAACAACCGGCGCTTGCCTTGTTGATCGGGAAAGATGTTCATGAGCTGCTGAAAGGCGGCCATTACCCCATCGGGGAAGCTCTTTGCGGAGACGCAGCAGAGCCGGATGTCGTTGTCCAGGTGAAAAGGTTCCATAAATTGTTGTTTTTTTTCTACATCAAAGCTAGTTCCTCCTTATGGCTTTTAAAATGTGCAAATCCGTCAATTAAAGGGGTTGTTTGCGCCAGCGAATGGGCCTATCTTTATAGTGCCTTGACCAGGGCCACCCGGAATCCGGGGCCCCGGATGAAACTCAAAAAACGAGCGCTATGAAGCATATTGCCATCCTTGTCCCGGAGACCGCTGTAGTGGAAGCCGTCGCGGATCCCCGTTATATCTTTACGGCCATTAACGAATTTTTAAAAAGCGCCGATAAGCCTCCTGTCTTTTATGTGCAGCTGGTGGGTCTTTCACCCGAGGTGCGGGTGACGGATGGGCTTTTCTCCATTCACACGGATGCCGTGCTTTCCACTGCCCGGAAGCCGGACCTTATCATCATCCCTGCTGTCAGCGGCAACCTGGATACGGCGATGCGGCTGAACCGGGATTTTGTGCCATGGATAGTTGAGCAGTATAAGAGTGGAGCGGAAGTGGCCAGTCTTTGCCTTGGCGCTTTTCTCCTGGCCGAGACCGGATTGGTCAATGGCAAATCCTGTTCGACCCACTGGCTTTTTGCTAATGAATTCAGGAGCCGGTATCCCGATGTCGATCTGGTGGATAACAAGATCGTCACGGATGAGAACGGGCTTTATTCCAGCGGCGGTGCGAATTCCTACTGGAATTTATTGTTGTACCTGGTGGAGAAATATACCGATCGGGAGATGGCTATCCTGGCTTCCAAATTCTTTGTACTGGATATCGATCGTAGCAGCCAGTCTCCTTTCAGCATCT
This sequence comes from Puia dinghuensis, assembly GCF_014642875.1. Classification (GTDB taxonomy): domain Bacteria; phylum Bacteroidota; class Bacteroidia; order Chitinophagales; family Chitinophagaceae; genus Puia; species Puia dinghuensis. The sequence goes on along the minus strand of NZ_BMJC01000005.1, from coordinate 533,109 downwards.
TTAAAGGGCAGAAGATCCATAATGACCCCGACATCGTGCGGGTGCAGGAATTTATCGAGTCCAACTACCAGGATAAGATCACGGTGGATGAGTTGTGTGAGAAGTTTGGGATCGCCCGCCGGACGTTTGAGCGGCGGTTTAAAAAGGCCACCAACAATACCGTGCTGGAATACTGGCAGCGAGTGAAGATAGAGGCGGCCAAGCGACAGTTGGAGATGAGCCGCAAGACGGTGGGTGAAGTGATGTATGAGGTGGGGTATAATGATACGAAAGCATTTAGGGATATATTCAAGAAGGTGACGTCGATGTCGCCTGTGGATTACCGGAATAAGTATAATAAAGAGGCGTTGAATTAAGTTGTCCGGCTTGGCGGCTCCATTCATAGGGGAGGTGAACCTAAGCTCGCAGCCAGCGCGACCGATATTCTTTGGGCGATCCTGGTGTTGCATGAATAATGATGCCGGGGAGTAAGTTGAACGGATTTGAACCGCGTTTGAACGGGGGTGACGGAAGGAGCAGGGCAACTTTGTAGAAAAAGCTATGAAAAGAATGCTCTTTCTCGTCGGGGGGATGTTGGCCTGGGGAGTGGCGGTTGTTGCGCAGTCAAAAGTCGTTACGCAGTCGAAGCCGGTGCCGGTGTCCTTGCGGCCCGAACATTGGACGTACAGGCCGGGGGCGGTGCAATTTGATGACAGCGCCGGGGTGGCAAGGATGAAGGTGGTGGATGGCCGCGGGTATGTAGTGTTGAAAAATGTCGATTTTGGGGATGGAACGATCGAGTTTGACGATATCCCGACAGATCCCTCTTTTTCACAGATCTATTTCCGGTGGCAGGACAGCCTGGAGGCTGAATGCTTTTATTTTCGGACGGCGCGGGGCGTGGGGCATCCGTATGCCATGACGGGGGTGCAGTATACACCGATAGTGAAGGGGGTGATGATGTGGGATGCGCTTCCGCAGTATCAGACTTTTGCCACCTATCAGAACCAGACGGCCAACCATGTGAAAATTGTGCTGTCGGGGGCGCGGATGCGGGTGTGGGTGAACAACATGGAGCGGCCGACGCTCGAGGTAACGCGAATGGAAGGTAATACGACGCATGGTACGCTGGCTTTTGCGGGTGAGGCGATCGTCTCCAACCTGGTGTTAAAGCCAGGGCAGGTGGAGGGGCTTTCGCCGGTGGCGGGCCCCGATGAGACGGAATACGATCCGCGTTATCTGCGGCACTGGCAGGTGGGCGAGCCGGATACGATGCAGGAGGCGATGGGAGCCAGGGTTACCGGTTTGGCTAAAAGGGAGGTGGACTGGAAGCCGATGAATGCCGAGCGCCGGGGGTTTGTTAACCTGAGTCGAACTTATGGCGGAGGCAGGCAGTACAGGAGTATCTGGTTGAAGACGACGATTCATGCGGAGGCTGCGAGGACGGTGCAGATGCGGCTGGGTTTTCTCGATGATGTGGCGGTGTTTGTGAATGACCGGTTGGTCTATGTCGATAAGAACTATTTCGGGACGCCGATAGCGAAAGTTCCGAATGGGCGGATGTCGCTGGAGAATGCGACTTTCAGCATCCCGTTGCAGGCGGGGGATAATGTACTGATGATGCGGGTGGGGAATAATTTTTATACGTGGGGTATAGTGGCGAGGCTGGATGACCTGGATGGGTTGAGTATTGAAAGGTGAGGGATGGGCGGGGCGGCATTTGCACGGATTTTTATGGGATGTGGAAAAAAAATTTTTATCGAGCGTTGCTTGCGCGGTTATACAATATTTGTCGCAGTTATCAGAATTTTCCACACGGCGGTTTATTGATCCGGCACACGCATGATGGTTAGAAATGAGGACGTTGCTTATGGTTTAAGCGAATGTTACTAGGAGAATTGAAGAAATTATTCTTTATTTGAATATTCGATTCCTACCCGTGTAACCTTTCCTGATCATTAGTAACATTTAAACTCTAAAATTCACTTATGAGACCTTCATCCGTAAAGCTTATACTGCTTTGCATTGCAACCAATTGTTTACTTTTCTCCATTTCCGGACTTGGTCAAAACGGCGGTAATAATTTTCCTTCCATCGGTAATGTCACCGTGGGCACTTCTTCTTCTCCCAATACGTTAACCGTCAACGGCACACTTATAACCAATGGAACGATAACCCAAAGCGGGGGGACGCCTTCCAGTTCGACCGGGTTCAGCACGTACATGGTGACGAATACCAATATTCCCGGATCATCCGTCAATATGAATCCAGGGCTGCTGGTATATGGCGATCGATGGTTTGATTATGGTATCGACCTGGGTTATAATTACGCTTGCAGCAGATATAGAACGAGAATATTTTCGCCAATGGCAGCAGATGTTGCTCTCAGTTATATCAATGAGACGGGTACGATCCCTACCAGCCATAGTCAGTTTAGCGACGGGTTGGTCATGTTGGGCGGGAGCGGCAATATATTGATCGGTAAGCTTACACAAACCAATTCTGTCTATAAGCTGGACGTAGGTGGTCAGGCGAGGGCCAACGAAATGACGGTCAATACGACGGGGGCGGATTTTGTATTCGATCCGGGGTATGCTTTGCCTCTTTTGTCGGAGGTTGCCGCTTATGTAAAGGCTCATCATCATCTGCCGCAGGTTGAACCGGCTGCGGAGATGGAAAAAAACGGGCTGGACCTTGGGAATAACCAGATAAAACTACTGCAAAAGGTGGAGGAACTCACCTTGTATGCCATCAAGGCGGACGAACAGATCAAGCAGCTGCAGGAGACTAATGCGAAGCAGGCGAACATCCTGCAGGAAGAGCAGCGGATGTTGGAAGAGCAGCGGAAGTTGTTGTTGAAATTGCAAGCCAGATTGGATAGTAAGCAATAAAATAAACCTTCTAAACCCTCCTTCCCATGAGACACCCCGGTCTGAGGCTTGTCGGCCTGATCGCTTGCTTAGCCGCATCGCTGGCAGCGGCTTCACAGGAACTGCCCGGCAATGCTGATTTGAAGAAATTGCAGTCTTCCTACCAGGAAGTTGGCAATGACCTGGATCGGCAATCGCTGAAGGTATTGGAAAATCTTCGTGAAAAGGAAAACCGTTTCCAGAAAAAATTAGCCGGCCGTGACAGCACAGGGGCGAAAACTTGCCTGACTCAGGCTGAATCTGCTTATGACCGGCTGGCCGCCCGGCTTAAGTCTCCCTCCGCTAACGCTTCGCTGAAAGAATATATCCCGGGTCTTGACAGCATGCAAACGGCAGTTGGTTTCCTTCTTAGCAATGGGTCAGCGTTCCCTGCCGGGAAATTAGCGCAGTTGCAGGGGCTTTCCTCCCAGCTGCAGCAGTTGGAAGGCAAGATCCAGGGGGCCAACGAAGTGCAGGACTTCGTTCGGCAAAGGGAGCAGGTATTGAAAGCGCAGTTGGGCCGGTATGGGTTTGAGAAGGAGCTGACCAGCGTAAACAGGCAGGTGTATTACTATCAGCAACGGCTGCAGCAATATAAGACGGCGTTGAATGACCGCGAAAAAGCGAAGGAGCTGCTGTTGAGTGGTGTGAGCCGGCTTCCTGGCTTCCAGCGTTATATGCAGAAGTATGGAATGCTGGCGAGGCTGTGTCCGGCGCCGGCTGATGCCGCTTCTACAAAGACCCTGGCAGGGCTGCAGACCAGTGACCAGGTTCGTCAGCAGATCAGCCATCTTACAGGAGTGCAAACCGATGGAGGCAATAAAGGTAACGCAGGGCAATACCTGGAGCAACAGGCACAGGCAGCGCAAGGGGAGCTGGATAAGCTTAAGGGCAAGCTGAATCAGCTGGGCGCCTCGAGTGGCAGTACCAATATGACCATGCCGGATTTTCAGCCGGACGGCCAGAAGGCGAAGAAATTCCTGCAAAGGCTGGAATTCGGCTGGAATTTGCAATCTCAGGGCTCATCTCACGTGCTGCCCGCTGCAACCGATTTCGGTCTTAGCCTGGGTTACCGGCTCAGCGACAAGGCCAGCTTGGGAATAGGCGGCAGCTACCGTCTGGGCTGGGGCAGCAGCATCAATCATATCCAACTCAGCAACGAGGGGCTAGGACTCCGCAGCTATGTCGATATCAAGGCGAAGGGCAGCATCTGGATCAGCGGCGGAATGGAATATAATTATTTCCAGGCCTTCCAAAGCCTGCGGCAGCTTGATCCGCGCATAGCGGCCTGGAAGGGAAGTGCCCTGCTTGGGCTGACAAAGAAATACAATATCGGCAGGAAGAAAGAGGGACGGATGCAGCTGCTGTACGATTTTCTCGCCGACCGGCAGATACCTCGCACCCAGCCCCTGCAATTCAGGGTGGGGTGCAGCTTATAGTCTTCAAATCCATTCGTCTTAATTAAGTTAAAAGGAAAATGATAAAGAGATTGTTGTTGCCGATCGCCCTGATCTTTATTGCCAGGACCTGTATGGCACAAGCCGCGGCCGCGGATGTTTTCTCACAGCTGAGCCAGTCGCCGGTGCAGACTCCAAATGGCGCCTCGCTGGCGAAATATGTGGAATACCCCGTGAGCTATTTTAACGGCACTCCGGATATCTCGCTGCCGATCTACGAGATCCGTTCAGGAGACATCGACCTGCCTATTACCCTGAGCTATCATGCCGGAGGGATAAAGGTCAGCGAAGAGGCGAGCTGGGTTGGCCTGGGCTGGACGTTGAATGCCGGGGGCAGTATTATCCACGATGTAAAAGGGCTGGACGATTGGCAGGCCGGACCGACAAAATCCTGTTACAATAAGGTCTTTCCTTATGCATCAGGTAACACCTATCAATCTACTTTTACCTGGGTCAACGATTGGGTGTACAATTCTACTATTTACGATCCTTCAGGTAATTCTTATACCGCCAGCAATCTTTTTTCCGTGTTGAACTCTGCCCCTTCGACAACTGACTGCGAGCCTGATCTCTACCTGTATAATTTTGGAGGCCACACCGGTAAATTCTTTTGGACAAATGGTATAGGGGGCAACCTTGTGGACCTGAACCACAACAACATAAAGTTCACCAACAATGGTACGAGCATCACGGCCGTGGCCCCTGATGGATATACTTATGTCTTCGCGCAACCCGAGAAGACCCTTTCCCAGGCGTATCCCAGCATACCCACCACTCTGGCCTGGTACCTGACCCAGATAATCAGTCCCAAAGGTAAGACGATCACCTTCCAGTATGCCAGCTTCTATAACCTTTATACGAATAACGGGTGGAGCAACGCATTCGAGAGCATGAGCAATGCCACTATTTTCGAGAACGGTGACTATGTGGCGCAGCTACCGAATATGAACGAGCAGTATGTGAACGATTACCCGATCGCGGTTGGTTCCTATTGCTCGGCCCCGACCCTCACCAACGGCGTCCCTATCTTCAACAGCCCCTACAACCAGGAGTTCTATCTCGATAAGATAATATTCGATGACGGCTATATCCAATTTCAGAAAGGGCCCCGCAATGACCTCTATGGCGCCAAACTCGACGCCATCAATATTTACAGGTCGGACAACAGCCTGGTCAAGAGCATCAATTTCAACTATGGCTATTTCACATCGCAGAAGGGCAACGATCAATTCGATGTCACCAGTTATCTCGGTCTAAAGAACGCCTATCCGCCCGATTACCGCGCTAACCGTCTTCAGCTCTCCTATATCCAGAAAGATGGTGGTGTATATTCTTTCTCTTACTATACCGGCAGTAATGGGTACACGCTTCCTTACAAAAGCTCTTATCAGCAGGATTATTGGGGATATTACAACAACCAGACTACCAATACCACTCTGATCCCCGATTTCTCGCTTTACTCCAATGTGCAACCGCTGCCTTCCGACCTGCAATCCTTCACCGGGGCCAACAGGATGGTGAATGCAACCTATGCAGTGCAAGGCAGCTTGCAAAAGATCACCTATCCAACAGGCGGAAGCACAGAGTTCGACTATGAATCTAACAGCTTCAGTAATTTTGAGTACGGGCAGGCCAATCAGGTGCAACAGGTGACGGCATCCGTTTACGACGTGGGGGTGGGCACGCAAACAACCTATTTCACGCTTTCCGCCGCTACATTGGTCAATATCAACGGGCTTTTGTTCTGTAACAGTTCGGCGGATGACAATACGAGCAACGGTACGACCTATGACTGCGTGGGCTTCATTGCCGGCAATCCCTCGAACAGTCTTTATGTCTCTTTGACGCAGGTGGATCCGACCACGCACGCCCCACTTAATAACGGTAATTATATTATCTGGGATGTGAATACTCCTATCGTTTCGGCGGGGCACGGTGTCTTTACCATCACTAACCTTTCCCTGGCAGCGGGGACCTACCAACTGCTGGCCAATTACCCTGACAATAAGGCGCCAGGCAGCGTCGGCACCAAGTTTGCGGATATCGGCCTGTCCTACTACCAGCAGGTTCCGCCCGCTCCCGGCCAGCAGGCGATCGGCGGTGGACTTCGGGTAAATGCCATCAAGAATTTCGACCCGCTAACCAATCAGACCATCGAAAGGGATTTCTCCTATGCCCCCGGGGTTATCATGCACTACCCAATGTTTTACTATAGTTCCCAGGACAATTATATCTTCACCGTGACAAACAGTTTAGGGGATAGTAAGGTCACCGATTTTTACAATTGCGTGTGGCGAACGGATTACATGTACAATTCGCCAGTGCTACCCTATTCCCTCTCGGCTAATGGCAGCGCGGTCGGTTATCCCACCGTCACCGAGACCGTGAGCGGCGGCAGCAACGGTAAAACGGAGTACGATTTCGTCTGCAATGCGGACCATTTTGCCGGGGATTTTAATAATTATCTGCCCGGCACCCCTACTACTCCACAGCTGGACAATGGTTTTCTCCTACATAAGATAGATTATAACGGCGCTGGCCAAACTCTCCGGGAGGTCGACAATTTTCAGACGATAGGGCTTACACAGACCTATTGGAACTTTAAATACCGGACCCATGACCACAATGGTGGCGGATGTAAGGATGGTACTTGTAGCCAGGGGACCGGATCTTCCGAAGACGGAATTACGGATTTTTTCAACAGCGGCCAGTTCTCTTTTTATCCCGTACAGATCGGAAAACTTTTGACGCAAACGACAAGGGAGACCGACTATACTACGGGGGGCTCCGTGCAAACGACCAAACAGTTTACCTATAACGGTAATGGCGACCCGCAGACCAGCACTATGACCAGCAGCAATGGGACGGTGCTAGAGACGGACTTTGCTTACGCGCCCGACTATACCGGGGTCAGCTCGGGGTTCATTGCCCAGATGAATGCCCAGAACATGATCAGCATCCCCATCGAAACCCTGGTAAAAAGGAATGGCAATGTCTTCGATGGTACCTATACTACCTATCGCAGCCACGATAATATCCTCACTCCCAACCAGGTCTATAAGATCGAGACCAATTCGCCGCAGAATATCACCTCCAGCGCGCCCTCGGGTAATCTGCCTTCGCAGTTCCAGCTCAAGGGAGCAGTAGACTTCGATGCTAACGGCAACATGACCTATTCGCAACCGGCTTATGACATCTATACCAGTTATCTCTGGGGCTATAATAATAGCCGGCCTGTAGCCACCGTTGCCGGCGCCCAGCAAAAAGACATCTTTTACAATGGTTTCGAGAATACCGACGGTAACGGTTCGGTGGGTGACTCCAAAGCCGGCCAGCTGAGCCGTACGGGTGGATACAGCATCACGCTGAGCAACCTGACTAATACTAACTATAATCTTTCCTACTGGCAAAAGAATGGCGGGACCTGGACCCTACAAAGCTCTGTCGTCGCCGTGACCACGGGCAGCTATACCATCAGCGTTTCCGGCCAGGTGGATGAGCTGCGCTTCTACCCTGCCAGCGCACAGATGACCAGCTATACTTATGATCCGGTGGTCGGTCTGACTTCCGTGTGTGACAAAAGCGACCATTTCAACTATTACTCCTACGATCAATATGGACGGCTGGTCACGGTGATGGATCAAAATGGCAATATCGTAAAACAATACGACTATGAGTACGGGAATAGCCAGGAAAGCTGTATGATGCCTTTGATCACCAATATCACCGTGAGCGGGGCTACGCTCACGATAAGCTACACCTATAATACCGGGAGCACGACCTGCCTTGCGCTGGTCACGGATCAGACGACAGGTGCTACATCGTCGACCACATTGAATTGCAATGGCAGCGGGACGGTTACCGTGGCCAATACGGGACGACAGTATTCCGTAAAGATCCTCAATGCGGGGCCCAACTGCTCAAGTGGGATATTATCCAGTCCCTATATCGTTAATGTACCTTAAATCACCAATAAGGAAGCACTATGCTAATGAAAGGTTCTTCTTTGACAGGAATGCTGGTTTTCGCGGGCCTGCTCTGCCTACCCCGGCAGATCTTTAGCCAGACCAATACACCCGTAGCAGGCAATAACTCCACGGTGCCGGCAGCAAGCGGAACCCACGTAAGCGTTCCGGCCGCCTATTCCTCGGGAGCGACTATCAACTTTATTCGTGAATGGGCGCCGCAGCAACCCTACACATCGGCGTCCGCCGTCACTAATGCAGGTAGTGTCACCCAGGTGACACATACCACACATTATATAGACGGGCTGGGCAGGTCTGTTCAGAGCGTCCAATGGCAGGGCTCGCCGGGCAAGCAGGACATCGTGACACCGGTGATCTACGATGCCTTTGACCGGGAACAATATACCTATCTGCCCTATAGTTTCCCTGCCAATTCCAGCAATACCGACAACCAGGCGGGCTCTTTTAAGAACAGCCCTTTCAGCGATCAGAGCACCTTCTATAGCAGCACGTATCCCGCCGATGAGCCTGCTTACCAAAACGAGACTTTCTTTTATGGTCATATAGATTTCGAGCCTTCGCCCCTGAACCGGGTGAGCAAGAAATTTGCGCCGGGCAATAGCTGGGCGGGCAGCGAAGGAGGCAGCGCGGAAAAAGCCGTGACCATCCAATACCTGACCAATGCGGCGAATGAAGTGCAGATTTGGAGCACCACTTACAGTGCCCTGACCTATACGAATAATGATGTGACCACGAATATCCCTACGACCTCGGCTGGCTACCCGGCAGGCAGTCTAAATAAGACGGTGACCACCGATGAAAGGGGCAATGCTACAGTGGAATATAAGGATTTCGAGGGGCATGTGGTCTTAAAAAAAGTGCAGATAGGCGCCATTGCAAGTGACTATAGCGGCTATTCCGGCTTCCTTTGTACCTACTATGTGTATGACGATCTCGGATTGCTGCGCTTCGTAATTTCGCCAAAAGCCGTGGCAGCTCTCGTCAGCGTGGGAAATTGGACGCTGACGGCAAATATGATCAACGAGCTTTGCTTCCGTTATGAATTCGATCCCCGTCAACGGATGATCGCCAAAAAGGTGCCAGGAGCGGGATGGGTGTATATGATCTACGATCAACGGAACCGGCCGGTATTCACGCAGGATGCCAATATGCGCCTGAACAGCCAGTGGATGTGCACTTTGTATGATCTGCAGAACAGGCTCATTGAGACGGGTATGATGGTGTACAACGGCAATCCTGCCTCTTTGCAGACTTATGTGAATAACAACACGGGGAATTATGCCTATTCTTCCCAGAGTGTGTCGGGTACTAGTATCGGACAGGCTGTAACGGCCAATTTAGTCGTTATTAACCGGCTGGCAGGCCAAACCTTATACCAGGCCAGCAACAGCATTGTATTCCAACCGGGGTTTTCATCGGAATCGGGAGCCAACTTTGCCGCCCGGATAGTCAGCCCGAGCCCCTTGGGGTTCATTGATGCGGTGACCGTATCCGACAACCCCATCCCTTCCGGCAGCTCGTTTATCCCGCTGACCGTGACCAATTACGATAATTATTCCAATACGGCTAAGAGCTATGATAATTCCAGGAATAGCGGCCTGGACGCGGATCAGAACCCCTATGCGGACCCTTTGCAATCGCAGGCCAGCACCATGACGAGGGGAATGACCACTTCCAGACTGGTGCGGGTCATCGAAAACGCGGGCAACCTCGCGCAGGGCAACTGGCTGGAGACTGCCGATTTTTATGACGACAAGGGCCGGGTCATTCAGCGGCAGTCCGACAATTACAAAGGTGGGGTAGATATTGACACCCATCTGTATAATTTCTACGACCGGGTGCTCTGCACCTATGAAGTGCACAACAACAGCCTTGCGGGCATCAACCAGTTTGCTGTCAAAACGAATTATGATTTTGATCATGAAGGCCGGCTGCTCACGGTGAAGAAGAATCTCAACAATGACGCCAATGCCTCGGCTCCGGGCACTACCCAACGGTTGGTCTCCAGGAGTTCGTTTGATGCCCTGGGACTCATCAAGGAAAAGCAATTAGGTCAGCAGACGGCCTATGGCAGTGCTCCATCTTCCACACCGTTGGAAGACGACAATTACAGCTATATGATCCGTGGCTGGCTCAAAGGTATCAACTGGAACTATCCTACGTCCGGTGCTACCAGTTCTCAAGTGAACAATAGCACTAAGTGGTTTGGCACGGACCTTAGCTACGATTGGGGCTTCAATACCAACCAGTACAACGGCAATATCGCCGGGATGCGGTGGATGAGCGGTGGGGACGGCGCTGAGCGGGCATATGGATATGGTTATGATGCGACCAACAGGGTCCTGTTCGGGGACTTCAACCAGAACTTCGGCGGCAACTGGAACAAAACGGACCCGTCCAACAGTAATTTCACCATCAATTTCAGTGCGATCATGGGGGATGGTCAGACCGTGGCCTCGGCTTACGACGAGAACGGAAATATCAAGCAGATGCAGCAGTACGCGCTGGTGTTCACCAGCACCCAGCTGACCAGCCAACTAATCGACAACCTCACCTACAATTACGAACTTGGGGGCAGCAGCAACAAGCTAAGCTCTGTTTCGGATGCGGCGACAGAACCGCCGGCCCAGAACCTGGGCGACTTCACTAAAAACAATACTTCCGGCGACGACTATGGCTATGACCAGAACGGCAACCTCATCACCGACCTCAACAGAAGGATCAATGGCAGCACCGGCCTGGACCTTACCTCGGGTGGCGGCACCGTCTACAATTATATGAACCTTCCCTGGCAGATGAGTCTTAACAACAGCGACGGCAGCCCCAAGGGGACCATCACCTATATCTACGATGCGTCAGGTGAAAAGCTGGAGAAAAGAGTTAACGAGCAAGCCTCTTCTTTTAATAACAATGTAGCCAAGCAGACCACCGACAGTTATCTGTCAGGCTGGGTATACGAAAACAATGCGTTGCAATATTTCGTGGAGGAAGAAGGAAGGGTGCGTCCTATCACGCCAGGGGTTTATAACAACGAGTCCTCCTTTGCCTTTGACTACTTTGTCAAAGATCATCTCGGGGATACCCGGGAGGTACTGACGGACGAGTTGGAACAGGATATCTACCCTGCGGCCACACTCGAAGGGACCTACGGATCGGGGACTGCTGCAGTTGACGTGGAAAAGAACTATTATACCATCGACCCCGCCCAGATCGTGTCTGCCCCGCCCCAGGTACCGACCTATGCCAATAACAACGGCATCTTCAACAATAACCCCAATAGCAACTCATCCGCCAACAGCAAGAATATGTACAAGCTCAACGGGAGCGTCAACCCGACCGGGCTGGGCATCGTGGTGAAAGTGATGGCGGGAGACAAGATCGATATCTACGGCAAGTCCTACTGGTTCACCAACGCACCCACAGGTACGGGCAGTTCGCCCGTTTCCATCGCGGCCACCTCCCTCATCACGAGCCTGCTGGCCGCGCCTACGGCAGGGGCCTCGATGCATGGTCCCACTGCTGCCAGCATCGGCTCTGACGGTCCGGGTACGATCACCCCCCTGAACACCTTTCTGAACCGGGGCAACAGCGCTCCGACACCCGTGGCCTATATCAACTATATCTTCTTCGACGACCAGTTCAGATTTGCCGGCGGCGGGACCAGCCAGGTCAACGCAACCATCAGCACACTGAAGGACCATCATGCCGAACTGCAAAATATCTCCGTGCCTAAAAATGGGTATATTTACGTCTACATAAGCAACCAGAGCCCGGTGGACGTGTATTTCGACAACCTGCAGCTGCAGCAGACCCGTGGGCCGCTGGTGGAGGAGAATCATTATTATCCATTTGGATTGATGATGGCGGGGATATCGGACAAGGCGATCAAGACGCAGTATGCGACGAATAAATACCGGTATAATGGAAAGGAGTTGCAGAATCAGGAGTTCAGTGATGGAAGCGGGTTGGAGGAGTATGATTATGGAGCAAGAATGTACGACGATCAGATCGCCAGATGGACAACGCCAGACCCAATGGCGGATAAATACAATCGATTCTCTCCCTATAATTATGCCGCCAATAACCCCGTATTAATTAATGACAAAGATGGTCGGGATATTGTGCTGACGTTTAAACGCGAAACAGGCCCGGACGGCAAAGACATCTTTGTAGGGAAAGATGAAGTGGAAAAATTAATTAACAAGGGATTAGGCGGACAGTTTAAAGCTGTTTTTAAAAGTGTAAGTGGCAACGGGTTCTTGTTGACTTTTGAGAAAACGGACAAAGGCGGTGACGTTTCGAAGCTTAGCGAAGGCCAGAAAGCATTCTATACCGGATTAAATGATATAGCGAATGATCATGACGTGGTTGTCGGGAGAAATGTAGTTCTAAATGATGAACATACTGATTGGGGCTCATTTACTGGCAACCGTTTAGATATAGGCGACATGGAAAAATATAATTCGGTTTCCGATCCGGGACACAATGGGTCGACAAGTGAAGGGTTATTTGCCCATGAAATAGCGGAAGAGTATCAGTACCAAAAGACACCTGGTCATGAGAAGGTTGTAAACGATGAACAAAAATTCCCATTTTTTAGAGCGGCTCATGAAGCTGGTATTGAGTTGGAAAATAAAATTAATGGTAATGAAAGGATACATGGCTATCCTTATATAGAGGGACGGGAATGGCAACAGAATGGAGTTTATTACAAGACTTTTAGAAATAAGGATGGTTCCCTTTTGCAGGAAAGCGCCACTGAGGGTACTAAATCAATGGAGATCACAAAGAAGCAACTAATAAAAAAGTGATGAAAAATGGAATCGTAGCATGCTGCTTATTTCTTTTTGGAAATTGTTCTTCCAGGCATTGTTTGGTTGATAAGGAATTTGTTAAGGAGTACAATCAACAACTCCAAATAATTATAAAGGAAGAGAAAAAGGATAGTGTGAACGTGGACGATTATCGAAATTCTTTGATGTTCTTTTATAGAATAACAGGATTTCTTCCGAGAGCGGAATATAGTAGTACCGTCGGATATAGAGACAAGTCTGTTTATGAAGAAGATGTAAAAAAGCTTAAGGCCTGGCTTAGAAATAACAAATGTTCTTACACCAAGAAAACCTGCGATAGTATCCTTCGGGCATCTGGCTATCCTAATTTTTAACGTCGGGGCGATGGCGCCGGGCCGGGGCAATAAAAAACCCGGGCGGAGGTAACCGGTCCCGGGTCAGGGATGAGGTGAAAAAGGGATCAGGCGGTTGCGATGATCTTGCTGTCTACAGCCGTGTAAGTTTTTAATAACGGTCCGCTAATGAACCTGCCGCGGACCCTGTTTACCAATTCGTGATAAGTTCCGCTGGATTCATAGGCGTCGGCATCTTCCTGGGTGATCCACTCGGTGAGGGAGATGTAATCGTCCTGGGCGTTGGTTGGTTCGAGAAGCCAGGCGCCCATGTTCCCTTTTTGCGACCGGATGATGGGAACGACTTCTTCATTGTACGTTTTTTTGAGTTCTTCTGCATCTTTTGGATGGACGCCGAAGTAGGTGAGACGGCAAATCATAAATCCTCCTTTTGTTTTAGAATGGAGAAAATTGGTGGGGGAGTAAAGGTACAGTTGCCAGACGGTGGTTTCCAAAAAAAAGTTTTTGGGGGGGCGGTGGGCCTGTGGGATGCACAGATATGCCGTAATGTTCACGACTGTTTAAAAATCCTGCACGATTATACAGATTCGACACACGCGCATGACGACTAAGAATAGGTGTCTTGCTGTTGTGTTGACAATATCTTAATAGGGGAATTAAAAAAATTTTGTTTTTATTTGATCAAATAACTACCAGACTCTAAAACTCTCTTATGAAGCTGCTCTTTAAAAAGCGTATGGTGCTTTTCTTTGCATTGTATTGCAATTTAGCTGCATCCCCGGGTGCTGCTGCGCAGGATCTACCTGGCAACGGCGATTTGAAAAAATTGCAGGCGTCCTATCAGAGTCTTGGAAACGACCTGGATCAGCAATCACTTCACTTATTGGAGAACCTCCGTGATAAGGAAAGCCGCCTCCAGAAAAAATTACCTGGCAGGGACAGCACCGGCGCCCGGGAGCTGTTGGCGCAGGGTGAAACTGCTTATAGCCGGCTGGCCGCCAGGCTGAAGTCTCCCGCCGATAAAACTCCACTGAAAGAATATATTCCGGGGCTCGACAGTATGCATACGGCTGTTGGCTTTCTCCTGGCAAAAGGCTCTGCGCTTCCTGCGGGGCAATTGCAGCAGCTGCAAGGTCTCTCTTCTCAACTGCAACAACTGGAGGGCAAGGTTCAGGCGGCCAATGAAGTGCAGGACTTCGTAAGGCAAAGGGAGCAGTTGTTAAAAGCCCAACTTTCCAGGTATGGATTCGACAAAGAGCTGACCGGCATCAACAAGCAGGTCTATTACTACCAGCAAAGGCTGCTGCAATACAAGTCGGCGCTAAACGACCGCGAAAAGGCGAAGGAGATGCTTTTGGCCGGTGTCAGCCAGCTGCCTGCCTTTCAGCGCTACATGCAGAAATATGGAATCCTGGCGAGGCTCTGCCCGGCGCCGGCTGATGCCGCTTCTGAAAAGACTCTTGCCGGTTTGCAAACCAGCGACCAGGTGCGGCAGGCGATCGGCCGCGTCACGGGAATGCAGGCCGACCAAGGTGGTCAAGGCGGCCAGGGTAACGCGGGACAATACCTGGAGCAACAGGTGCAGGCGGCGGAAGGAGAGCTGGATAAGCTAAAGGGCAAATTGAACCAGCTGGGCGCCACGAGTGGCAGTACCAATATGACTATGCCCAATTTTCAACCGGACGGGCAGAAGACGAAGAAATTCCTGCAAAGGCTGGAGTTTGGCTGGAACCTGCAGTCCCAGGGTGCGAGGACCCTGTTGCCTGCGGCTACCGATTTCGGTCTGAGCCTGGGCTACCGGCTCAGTGACAAGGCCAGCCTGGGGATAGGCGGGAGTTACCGGCTTGGCTGGGGCAGCAGCATAAGCCATATCCGGCTCAGTAACCAGGGGCTCGGTATCCGCAGCTATGTCGATATCAAGGCAAAGGGCAGCATCTGGATCAGCGGCGGACTCGAGGGCAATTATTATCAGGACTTCCAGAACCTGCGGCAACTCGACCCACGTATTGCGGCCTGGCAGAAAAGCGCCTTGCTCGGGATTACTAAGAAATACCAACTTTCCCGGCATAAAGAAGGGCGTATGCAGCTGCTGTATGATTTTCTCGCGGGGCAGCAGACGCCACATGCCCAGCCATTGCAGTTCAGGGTGGGCTGCAGTTTATAGTCTTCAAATCCTACTTCAATTAAGCCCAAAAGCAGCTATATGCTAATTAAAGGTTCATTTTTGACAGGAATAATGGTAGCCGCGGGTTTGTTCTTCTTGCCCGGGCAGGTTTTCAGCCAGACCAATTCGCCGGTGCCAGGTAATAACTCCATGGTTCCGGCGGCAAGCCAGACCCCCATCGCCCTCCCGCCGGCCTATCCTTCGAGCGCCCCGCTGAACTATTCCCACGCATGGGTGCCGCAGCAACCCTATACTTCGTTGGCCGCGGTGACCAGTGCAAACAATATCACCCAGGTGACGCTTACCACGACCTATGTAGATGGTCTTGGCAGACCTATCCAGACCGTGGAATGGCAGGGTTCTCCTACCAAACAGGATATCGTGACCCCAGTGTACTACGATGCCTTCGGCCGGGAGCAGTATGCCTACCTGAACTACAGTTATGCGCCCAATTCCTCCAACCAGAGCGGGACCTTAAAGTACAGTCCCTTCAACGAGCAGAGCGCCTTCTACAGCAGCACTTATCCAGCGGACCAACCGGCCTACCAGAATGAGACCTTCTACTATAGTCATACGGATTTCGAGTCTTCGCCGCTGAACCGCATAACCAAGAAATTTACGCCGGGCAATAGTTGGGCAGGCAGCGAGGGCAGCAGTGCAGAAAAAGCTGCCACGTTTCAATATCTGACCAATGCGGCGAATGAAGTGCAGATATGGAGCATCACCTATAACGCCCTGACCTACGCGAACAGCGATGTAACTACGAATATTCCCACGACCTCGAGTTCGACCGTTTATTCGGCTGGGGCCCTGTATAAGAACGTCACCATCGACGAGAGGGGCATCGCCACGGTGGAATACAAGGATTTTGATGGGCATGTCGTCCTCAGAAAAGTTCAGATCGGGACGATCGCCAGCGATTATAGCGGCTATTCCGGTTTTCTTTGCACCTACTATGTATATGATGACCGGGGAATGTTGCGCTTTGTCATTCCACCGAAGGCTGTGGCCGCCCTTCTCACTGCGGGGAACTGGACCCTGACGGCCAACATCATCAACGAGCTTTGCTACCGATATGAGTTTGATGACCGTAAGCGGATGATCGCCAAGAAGGCGCCTGGAAAAGGATGGTATTATATGATCTACGACCAGCGGAACCGGATGGTATTCGCACAGGATGCCAATTTGCACCTTAACAACCAGTGGCAGACTACTCTCTTTGATCTGCTGGACAGGCAATGCGAGACGGGCATGATGGTATACAATATCGATCCGGCTTCTCTGGAGGCCTATGTGATGGCCAACACGGGAAATTATGCGAGCTCGGCTCAGAATGTAGCGGGTACGATTACCGGGCAGTCTGTATCGGCCAATTTAACTGTCACTAACCGGCTGGTGGGCCAGACCTTATACCAGGCCAGCAATAGTATTGTGTTCGCTCCGGGTTTTACTGCCGAACCGGGAGCGAATTTCATTGCCCAGATCGTCCCCCCGAGTCCCACGAGTTTTACCAACGCGGTGACCATATCCGACAATCCCATTCCATCTGCCAGCACCTCGTTTATCGCACTGACGGTGACGAATTACGATGATTATTCCAATACATCCAAGGCTTATGACAACTCTAAAAACAGTGGTCTTGATGCCGGTGCGAATCCTTATGCGGACCCTTTACAGTCGCAGGCCAGCACGATGACCAAGGGAGTGGTTACCTCCAAGCTGATCCGGATCATCGAGAATCCCAGCAATCTTGCGCAGGGCAACTGGCTGGAAACCGTCGATTTTTATGACGACAAGGGCCGGGTCATCCAGGATCAGGCGGACAATTACAAGGGCGGGGTGGATGTTACGACCCATCTTTATAATTTCTTTGATCGGGTGCTATGCAATTATGAGGTTCACAACAATAGCCTGGCGGGTATCAACCAGTTTGCGGTGAAGACGAATTACGACTATGACCATGAGGGCCGGCTGCTGACAGTGAAAAAGAACCTCAACAATGACCCCAACGCTTCGGCTCTTAACACTACCCAGCGGCTTGTCTCGCGGAATACTTATGATGCTCTGGGACAGCTAAAGGAAAATCAGGTGGGTCAACAGACTGCTTATGGCAGTGCTCCTTCTTCGACGCCACTGGAAGATGACAGTTATCGCTATATGATTCGCGGCTGGCTTAAAGGGATCAACTGGAACTACCCTACTTCCGGCGCTACCAGTGCACAGGTGAACAATAGCACCAAGTGGTTTGGCATGGACGTGAGCTATGATTGGGGTTTCAACACCAACCAATATAATGGCAACATCGCCGGGATGCGGTGGATGAGTGGCGGGGATGGAGCCGAGCGGGCCTACGGATATGGTTATGACGCGACGGACAGGCTTCTGTTTGCAGACTTCAACCAGAATTTCGGTGGCAATTGGAACAAGACGGACCCCAACAACAGCGGCTTCACCATCAACTTCAGCACCATCCTGGGCAATGGCCAGGACCCTACCACGGCTTATGATGAGAACGGGAATATCCAACAGTTGCAGCAGTACGGCCTGGTGTTCACCAGCAACCAGCTGACCAGTCAACCGATAGACAACCTCACGTATCATTATGAATTGGGGGGCGGCAGCAACAAGCTGAGCTCGGTCTCGGATGCGGCGACAGAACCGCCGGGCCAGAACCTCGGCGACTTTATTGACAACAATACGTCCGGGGACGACTATGGTTATGATCAGAATGGCAACCTCATCACCGACTTAAATAAGCGGATCACGGGACTCACCGGGCCGGACCTGGCCTCGGGTGGCGGTATCCTTTACAACTTCCTGAACCAGCCCTGGCAGATGAGCTTTACCAACAGTGACGGCAGTCCGAAGGGAACGATCACCTATATCTATGATGCAGTGGGCAATAAGCTGGAGAAGCGGGTGAACGAACTGAAATCTTCCTTCAATAATAATGTCGCCAAACAGACGACGGACAGTTATCTGGCAGGTTGGGTATACGAAAACAATGCCCTGCAGTTTTTTCCCCAGGAGGAAGGCCGGGTGCGGCCCATCACGCCGACGGTTTACAATAACCAGTCCGCGTTTGCCTATGATTATTTCGTCAAGGATAATCTTGGCAATACCCGGGAAGTGCTGACGGACGAACTGGAGCAGGATATCTACCCCGCTGCGACGCTCGAGGGGACCTATGGATCCGGGACGGCTGCCGTGGATGTGGAAAAGACCTATTATACTATCGACCCCTCGAAAATAACCGGTAACCCGTCCTCCCTCCCGAGTAATTATGCCAACAACAACGGGATATTCAACAACAATCCTAACAGCAATTCCACCGCCACCAGTCTGGCGATGTACAAGCTTAACGGCAACGCCAACCCGACGGGGCTGGGATTTGTCTCGAAGGTGATGGCGGGCGACAAGATCGACATTTATGGCAAGTCCTACTGGTTTACGAGTGCGCCTACCGGTTCGGGCAATTCGCCGGTGCCCATTGCCGCTACCTCCCTGATCTCGAGCCTGCTGGCTACGCCTACGGCTGGAGCCATTATCCATGGGGCCGACGCCGCCAGCATCGGCTCCGATAATGCCGGTACGATCGCCCCACTGAACAACTTCCTGAACCGTAATAACAGCGCTCCGGTGCCCGTCGCGTATATCAACTATATCCTCTTCGACGATCAGTTCAGGCCTGCCGGCAGCGGTGCCAGCCAGGTGAGCACCGACATCAATAATGCCTTGAAGGACCACCACGCCGACCTGCAGAATATCCCCGTAACAAAAAATGGATATCTCTATGTATATGTGAGTAATCAGAGTCCGGTGGATGTATATTTCGACAATCTGCAGGTGGTGCAGACGAGGGGGCCGTTGGTGGAGGAGAATCATTATTATGCGTTTGGGTTGGCGATGGCGGGGATCAGTGATAAGGCGCTGAAGTCAAATTATGCCGAGAACAAGTTCAGATTTAATAAGGGATCGGAATTACAGCACCAGGAGTTCTCCGATGGAACGGGGTTGGAGATGTACGAGACACATTTACGGGAATTGGATCCGCAATTAGGCAGGTGGTGGCAGAACGATCCTAAACCGAACGAAGCGGAAAGTCCCTATGCTGCGATGGGAAATAACCCCATTCTGTATAGTGATCCGCAAGGGGATACGATCGATCTTTCCTGGTTATGGAAGAGCATAAGTGAATATGCCAAAGGCAGGGTTGATAAATTCAAGGAGAATTCAAGGAATGAGTGGGGTCATATCCAGAATGTGTGGGCCGAGATGATGGATAACGCCAAGAAGAATTGGAATGCGGGGCATACTATTCCACAGCGGGCGGCGGCGGCCTTTTTGCGCAATCCAATGGAGTTTGTAAGTGGGAAAGGGGAAGCTGAATTTTTGGGGCTCGAGATGGAAGATCTTGCGCATGCGGAGGATATAAAAGCGGCTATCTTTGAGGCAAATAAGATAGCCGGGAGGACTGCGGAACAAATCACCACTGAATATCTCAATTCGATAAAATCAGCGGATGAAGTCGTCCTGGAGCAAGTGACAGGCAAATTTGCCGATGGCACGGAAACGGTTTACGATCACGTGGTTTATAATACGAAAACAAATAAGGTATCCTTTACAAATGAAACAAAATCAGGAGGTGCTAATTTTAGTGATGCCCAGGTAAGAGCTATGAACGGGGAGCAAACGACCCTTGTTGGCGACAAGCTGCCAAAGGGCTTGAAGGGGCAAACGATAAGCTCAAAAACAACACCATACAAAGTAACCCGGCTTGATTTTTTGACCGGAGAATATCACTACATTGAACTATAATGATGAAATTGAATGATGTTACGAAAAGCCTGATAGCCGGAATGACGGATTCGCTGCAGGGGGTCGGCTTTCAGCTGGATGTTGAAGACAAATCTTTTCAAAGAGTCATACCCGGAGGAAAACAAATTTTTTATCTGATCGTCAACCAACGGAAACCGCAGATCATTGTAGAGCCCTGGTGGGGCATCCGGCTTGATAAAATAGTGGATATTTATCACCATATTACGCTTAAAAAGGAAGAGTTTTTTCCGGATACCTATGTATTTGAAAATAACCTGGGGGGATTGATCTACTATATGGATAAGGGATCGGACCCGGCAGTGAAGTCGATGAAATTTGTGATCGAGAGCCCGGCCGATGTCGACACCCTGGTGAAAGTCATTCCCATACGTTTTAAGCAGTATGTCCTTCCTTATTTTAATGAGAATAGCTCTGTAGAAAGGGCTGATGCCTTGCTCAATGAGCATCCAAGGGATCTCTCACCGCATAACTGGATATATCCATTGAAGGCGACGATGGGTCTCATCGCTGCCAGACTGGTTAAAAATCCCGATTATTACCAATTGCGCTCTATTTATGAAGAGGAGTTGGCCGAGGCAAATCCAACAAACAAGGAAGAATTTGAGAAGTTGAAGGTATACCTGGAGACCATCTAAAGTCTATTTCGACAGCCGCCGGCCGGCGAGAAGGGACCAGGAGACCCGTAAGGCCAGGATGTTGGGCGAGGGGTCGCCGGACACGAAGGTGTGTTCGTAGCGGAGCCCGAAGTTGAGGGGGAGCTTTGGGTTGGGGAGGATATAGCCAAAGCCGATGCCGGTGGTGGCGCCGGAGATCTTCTGATCGACCGCTGAACCGTCGGAATTATAGACGGGGTTGCCGTTGGCATCCAGGTGGGGGATGTCGGTGCCCCCGGCGCTATAGCCGGCGAAGGGCTCGACGTAGAATCCGGTGCCGCTGTTGTTGAAGGTGTGCCGGTAGCCTATCAGGAGGGGGACAAGGACCATATGGGTTTGGTCCGGTGCGAAGTAGTAGAGGCCAACTTCGCCGCTGATCTCGTCGCCTTTGTTGACAGGGAAGCCGACGTGCAGGTTAGCACCGAACCCGGTATGAGAGTGTCCATTTGTAAACAGCTGGGCGACTTCGAGCTGGGCGTGGAGGGATGCGCTTAGGCTCACACCAATCAGGACTAGGTATAACTGCTTAGAAGAGATCATGATAGTGATATTGCATGAGGAACGAAAGTTCGCGATTGTTATTTTGCTAAAGGAAGATTTTGATACATTTAATGCATGTTTATTAAAGCATTTTAATGTGGAATCATATGAAGAAAATAATCCTTACGACACTGGCAGCCGTTAGTCTTTTGGCTGCGAGGCCGAAACAGGCCGAGTGGATATCCCTCTTTGATGGAAAGACCCTCAACGGTTGGAAGGTCGGTGAGAATGCCGAAACGTTTTCCGTCGACAGCGGGTGTATTATCGCGCATGGCAAGACGGCGCATCTTTTTTATGAGGGAGATGTGCATCATCATGATTTTAAAGATTTTGATTTCAAGGCCGATGTAATGACCCGGCCGGGGAGCAATTCGGGTATTTATATCCATACCCAATACCAGGAGGGCGGCTGGCCGAGCAAGGGGTACGAGGTGCAGGTGAATAATTCGCATACGGATTGGCGTCGGACGGGGAGCCTGTATGCGATAGAGGACATAAAGGAGGTGTATGTGCCGGATAATGTCTGGTTCACCGAGTCCGTTAGCGTGAGGGGTAAGCGGATCGTGATCAAGCTAAACGATAAGACGGTGGTGGATTATACCGAACCCGAGAATGTGCAGCGGCCGAAGGGCATGGAGGGCCGGGTGTTGTCGAGTGGGACGTTTGCACTGCAGGGGCATGATCCGAACAGCAAGGTGTATTTTAAGAATATCCTTGTGAGACCAGTGGATTAGGTGGGGATGCTTAGTTGAACGGCGAGACGATCTCGAGATGCGTATTGAGGTCCCGTTCCATATTTTGGGCCTTGGGGATGAGGACTTCCTCTTCGATGTGCGCATGGACGCAGAGGTCTTGTTCGAAGACCTGGAGCTGCATAAGCAGGATGCGATAGAGAGATTCGTTTGTCTGCGGCGGCTCGTATAGGCGGATGGTCTGGCGGATATCCTTTAGCTCATCCTCGGTGTCGTGGTGATCGCTGAGGAAGCGCTCTACAGAATATTCTTTGCGCAGCAGCAGGAAGCGGGAGAAGTCGAGGGGGCTGCGGCCGGCTTCGCGTAACAGCTGAATATAGGGCAAAAGGAGGGTTTCTTCCGCATTGATGTGTTCGGAGAGGTCTTTTACATAGCGGTGGAAGAAACTCTGCAAGGCGGTGAGAATGGGGTGCTGTGCCTCATAGTGACCGGACAGCAAAAGGATGCTTTGCTCTATTTCCGGTAGCTTTTTCTCCAAGTAAAATACATGGGTTCTTTGGATATAATCCAAGATCAGCTCTACGGAAAAGGAGTCAAAATCCCTGGCGTTGAAAACCTTTTCATCAAACACACGCAACAGGGCGCTTATAAATTCGGTCTGCTCACCGGGCGATGGGGGCGTGGTTGTATAACGCTGCATCACCTGGGGATAGAACTCACTGTTTTCGGGCATGGCATTCCTGGCCTTTACGAATGGCGGAAACAAAATTAAGATAAATCCGGGATTTTTATTGGTATTTAGGGGGTATATAATAACGGGGGGGCGTGTCTTAAAAGGAAATAAACCTATTCTACCATGAGAAAAATCAATGCTTTAGCGTGGACCGGTGTTTCGGTCCTTTTTTTGTTTGCCACCTCTTGCCGCAAAGACATCGCCAGTAACGCCACCGGGAAGACCTCCCGCCGGGCGGCGACCTCCTTTAAGGTGATCGGCTACCTGCCTTCCTGGTCGGGGAGCGTTTCTTCGATACCCTTCAACGATCTGACCCACATCAATTATGCCTTTGCCATCCCCAATTCGGACGGCAGCTATCAGGGCATTGACAACACGTCCAAGCTGTCCAGTATGGTCAGCGCCGCGCATGCCTCGGGGGTACAGGCCCTGCTCTCGGTAGGCGGCGGTGGCGGCGGGGGTGGATTTGCCGGGATTGTAGCCAGTCAGGGGAACATCGACAATTTTGTCAACAATACGATCAACCTCTGCAATCAGTATGGGCTGGATGGGATCGATATCGACTGGGAGTATCCGAATCCGGGTACCCAGGCTAATCAGTTTCTGACGATGATGACGGCTTTGTCGACCGCGCTGCATAACAGCGGGCGGGTGTTGAGTGTGGCCGTTATCGGAGATAATGATGGGGGGCAGATTGTCAGTGGGATCTTCAATGTAGTGGATATCGTGATGATCATGGCCTATGATGACAACAATTTCCTGCACTCCACCTATGAGCTGGGTACCCAGTGTATGGCCTATTGGGAAGGTCGCGGCTGCCCGGCTTCGAAGGCTATCCTGGGGGTGCCCTTCTACGGGCATGATTCTTCGCAGGACCCGAACGGCCCCAATGCCGAGGTGGAATACAATACCATTCTTTCGCATGGGGCTAATCCCAGTCTCGATGCGTTCAGCACGTTCGGGTATAACGGGCTGCTTACGATGAAAAGCAAGACCAGCTATGCGATGAGTGTAGGTGGGGGTGTAGGCATCTGGGAGCTGTCCGGGGATGCTACGGGCGCCAACTCGCTACTTGCGGCCATCAATACGGTGGTCAATGCGGGTGGAGCGGTGCCTACCAATGCGCCGGTTGGAACGACGGTTACTTTTAAGGGTAACAATGGATTGTATGTCAGTGGTGAGGACGGAACGAAGGCGATGAACTGCAACCGGACGACGCCACAGGCCTGGGAGGACTTTTTTGTCGTCGATGCCGGTCATGGCAAGGTAGCGCTACAGAGTATGAACATGTATGTTTCTTCCGAGGATGGGTTAAATCCTATTACCTGTAACCGCAGCGCTTACGGCACATGGGAGGTGTTTGACTGGATACCGGCGGCGGATGGCAACCTCACATTGCGGGGGACCAATGCCTTGTATATCTCGAGTGAGAATGGGACCAAGTCGATGACTTGTACCCGGCCGGTGGCGCAGGGATGGGAAGAGTTTAGGGTGAATCAATGATAGGAATATAGTTGGTTGAAGAGTAGTTTAAATGTTCCATGGGTCTGGGCGCGGAAGGTGATCTCGGGGCCGAAGACGTAGAGTTTCCCCTTACCGATGTTTGCTTCGAAGGCGGCGACACCGTCGCGGAGATAGGCCTGCCCCCAGGCCCAGCCGCTGCGGAGCGTCTTGTCGCTGGCAAACCAGGCGATGGGCCGGACGCTGCCGTTTGCGGTCGCTTCGGGATTGATATGGAAGACGGGGCTTTCTTCGAAGTAGACATCGGCTTCCGCTGCCATGCCCCAGGCGGGTTGGCTGGTGGTATCGAGGGTGACTTGCATGACGCTGCCGGGGATGTAGAATTTGTCGTTTGACAGGCGCCTTTCTTTTCCGCCCGTCATTTCCACGAGGGCATCGTGTACGGGGAGGCCGAGCTGATAGGCCAGGTTGGCGCTGCTGCCGATGGTAACGATGTGACCACCGGCCTGGAGGAATTCTTTTAGCTGAGGGATCGACTTTTGTGCCGTGATGCGGCCAAGAAGGGAGCGGTACTCAGCGGGGATGCTGTCGGGTTTGGGCTGCTCGATGCGGAAGCCGCCGCGTCCGCCGCCGCCTTCACCGGCGAGCGCCGGAATGGCGCCCGAGACGAAGATGATGACGTCGTATTTTTCTTTGAGGTGGCCCGAGTCGACGGTGGCGGAATAGATGACATCGAAGGGGAAATGATATTGCTCCAGGATATAGCGCGCCCAGCCGGAAGGCATCGAGCCGCCATAGGTATCCCATAGGGCGATGCGGGTGGGGGTGAGCTTTACGGCGTTGCGGGGTTGGTGGCTGCCGCCGACATAGAAATTGCCGTTGGTGGTGTTGCGGTAGATAGGTTTTTTGGCTTTAAGGTTATCGTTGACGATGGTGTAAGCGGCATTGCTGCGCGCGTCGAGCCAACCTTCTTTTGGTGAGGGCGGAGTGGCGGATTGTAACTGACCATACGGGATGCGTTCGAAGGGACCATCGAACCCATCGGGAAAGCGGTCGAATTTTATGCCCATGGTATAGGCGAGGGTCCAGCCTGCGGCGTCATAGGGTGCGATGGGTGGGCCGCCGGGGTAGGCGAAGTCGTTTGGATGGTCTTGCGGTTCGAACATATCGAGGACGTGAGGGCGGAAGGCCTGGTCGGTCTTGACGATATACGAGCCGGCGGGGTAGGTTATGCCTTTTACCGTGAACGGGGCGGTTGCTTTTGAGATGGCGATGCCCGTGCCGATGAGGGCGTTTATGAACCTCGTGGCGGTGGGGAAGTCGGGCTGGTTGGAAGGAATGATATATCCCCTGGGGTCGCGGAGGGCGGGGTTTTTCAGAATGCTGTCATAGAAGCGGGCGGGGATGGTGTCGCCGCGTCCGCCGCCGAGGTTGATGGCGTTGCCGGTGGCGCCTGTTGCGGAGTCATTGCGACGGTGATTGGATGCGGTGTATAGCTGGTTGATGGCGTCGACGCGTTTGGGCGAGAGGGTCCAGTAGTCTTTTTGGCCCTTTTCGATGGAATTGCGGCCCATCCGGTAGATGTTGTACAGCAGCTCGTCGCGGTAGCGCATGGCATAGTCAAGGACGGCATAGTTGAGGGAGATGGAGTAGTCGATGGACTGACGGAAATACCATTTCTGCGGAGTAACGGGAAAGGGGGTGGAGCCATTGGGGATAAGCCGGTTGGGTACCAGTGGGACATCCGAAGGCGTAGGGCTGCCGATGATCTCCGTCAGCAGCCCGATGATGTTGTGAAAATACGTCGTGGTGCGCAGCCCGCCGTTGTACCAGGTGGAGTAGCTGCTTCCGGTGCGTTCGGTATAGCCCGGTTTCCCTTCGGCGTTGAGCCGGTTGACCATGGCTGCGCCGACGGCGTCGAGACTGGTTATGACGAGGGGGTCGAAGACATAGTTAAAGGGATCGCGATAGGGAGGTCCGGCGAGGATGGTCCCTGTGGGGCCTGCCTGGTGGTGGTTGTACATGATCTGGGGGAGCCATTCGACGAAGAGCTGCCTGGCGATATTTTGGGTCTCTTTCAGATTGAGCATGTAGAAATCCCGGTTGTTGTCGTGGCCGGCGTATTTTTCATAGAGCCGGGGGAGTGCATCGAGCGAGCGGCTTTCGGGAGAGGGTTTTCGCATATACCAGTTGGAGACCAGCTGCTGACCGTCGGGGTTGGCGTGGGTCAGGAGGATGATGACTTTGTCGAGGATGTTGACCGTTTCGGGATCGGTGCGGCTGAGCAGCTGATAAGCCGTTTCTATGAGCTGATGAGCGCCGACGACCTCGTTGGCGTGGAGGCCACCGTCGATCCATACGATGGCCTTGCCTTCGGCGGCGAGTGCACGGGCTTGTTCGTCGGTGAGGTTCTCTGCGTGGGCCAGCTGTTGGGAGATGGCCTTATAGTGATCGAGGTTTTTGATATTTTCAGGGGAGGAGACGAGGAGCATAAACTGATCGCGGCCCTCTTCGGTCTTGCCGATGATGGTGAATTTTGCCCGGGGTGAGGCGGCGGCTATCTTTTGGAAATAGGCTTCCGTCTGCGTGTACGTAGCCAACTGATAATTGTCGCCGATGGTGAAGCCGAAGTGCGATTTTGGGGTGGGGATGGAGGCATCGGGTTGCTGGCTTTGGGCCGTGGTGAAGCCCAGAAGCAGGAGAAGGAGGGCTGCTAGTCTCATGTGCAGTTGGTTTATCATTGAAAGTATTGATATTTGGGGTTCTGGCCCAAAAAATACATGAATGGGTGGATGGGGCGTTCGCCTTTTTAGTAATTTCCTCCCTTCAACTCCATTCAATGAACCGAATAACCACAACAATTGCTGTTCTGCTCATTTTCGTCGTTAGCCAGCGGGCGTCAGCTTCCTGGCGGGGAGCGGACTCCACCGGAAAAGACACCACGAAATATACCACTTTCAAGGACCTTCCCTTGAAGCCTAAACGGACGGTTCAGTTTACGACCACCGAAGGGACCTGGACTTCGCTGGATGTGAGTCCCGATGGCAAGACCCTTGTTTTCGACATGATGGGAGATCTTTTTACCCTGCCTATCACGGGTGGTAAGGCCACGCCGCTGACCCAGGGCCTCGCCTTCGACTCTCATCCCCGCTGGAGCCCGGATGGCAAAAAAATACTTTTCTCCTCCGATCGCAGCGGCGCCGAAAACCTCTGGTGGATCGACCTGGAGAAAAAGGACACCTTCCAGGTGACGAAGGAGAGAGACCAGAACTTCCCCAGCGCGACCTGGACCCCCGATGGCGACTATATCATCTATTCCAAGGGCAGGCTCAATGTACAGCTGTATCTCGTGCATAAGGACGGGGGCGCCGGTACGCAGCTGATCTCAGCGCCTCCGGGTCTGAAGACGATCGATCCGGCGGTGAGTGCGGATGGGCGGTATGTCTATTTCTCGCGCCGGTTTGGTCCCTGGCAGTACAATGCCGCCATGCCACAGTACCAGGTGGGTGTGTACGATCGCGAGAACAGCAAGGTGAATACTATCACCAGCAGATATGGCAGTGGTTTTACGCCCGTGTTGTCCAAGGACGGACAGTGGCTGGTCTATGGCAGCCGGTTCGAGGACAAGACAGGATTGGTCTTACGTAACCTGGCTACGGGGGATGAGAAATGGCTTGCTTATCCTGTACAGCGGGATGACCAGGAGTCCATTGCAACGATGGGCGTATTACCCGGGATGGCCTTTACGCCCGACAGCAAGGCGGTGATTGCGGCCTATGGCGGGAAGATACATCGGGTTCCCCTGGATGGCAGCGCGCCTGCGGAGATACCTTTTAGTGTCGACCTGCGGCTGGAGCTGGGGCCGCGGCTGGAATTTAAATATCCCGTTTCGGATTCGGCATATGGACTGGCTACGCAGATAAGGGACGCCGTGCCTTCGCCTGATGGCAAGAAGCTGGCTTTTACCGTTCTTGACCGGCTCTATGTGATGGATTATCCCAAGGGTACGGCGCGTCGCCTGACCACTCACAATTTTACCGAGGCGCAGCCTGCGTGGAGCAAGGATGGTAAATTCCTGGTTTTTGTGAGCTGGACGCCGCAGGGTGGACAGGTCTATAAGGTTGCGGCGACGGGTGGACCGGTGCAGCAGCTGACGAAGGCGTTGGCCCTCTATCAGAGCCCTGTTTTTGACAACAGTGGTAACCGCATCGTCTTTTTGCGGAGCCAGGCGCAGAAATACAAGGACGCTTTTGAGGTGAGCTATGATGATAGCGAGGAAGACCTATGCTGGATGCAGGCTGGTGGTGGAGAGATCACCACGATCGTGAAGGCCGGTGGCAGAGGCAACCCGCATTTTGTACAGGGTGAGGACCGCATCTATCTCAATAATGGCAATGGTGACCTGCTGTCCATCAAGTGGGACGGCACCGATGAAAAGACGGTGGCGCATATTACCGGCATTACGACCTATGGCATCAGCATCTATAAGCATGGCCGGCCGGAAGTAGGGGACAACTGTATGATGAGCGAGCAGGCGGCGGAAGCTATGGAGATGAATCTGCCCAGCCCGGCGGGTGTGATCACTATGTCGCCTACGGGGAAGAGGGTTATTGCGCAGATAAATAATGAGATCTATATGGCGACGATCCCCATGACGGGCAAGATGGTGACGATATCTGTTGCCGATGCCGGTAGTGCAGCATTCCCGGCGCGGAAGCTGACCAAGCTTGGTGGGGAGTTTGCCTACTGGGAGGCTGATGGGAAGAAGGTGCATTGGAGTCTTGGCAATGCGCATTTTGTATATGACCTGGACGCGGCCCAGGCCTTTGAGGACAGCGTAAAGCAGGCGAAGAAAGCGGAGGCCAAGCGCATCGCCGATTCCCTGGCGGCCATCAAACCGGGCACGGCGGCGGATTCTGTGAAGGCGAAGACTGATAGTCTGGCTAAAGCGAAGACCGATAGTCTCGCAAAGGCTGATACAACTGCCAAGAAGAAGCCTGCGGCCGGCCCCAAGAAGGAGCCTTCCTATGAAGCTGTAGAGACGGCTGTCAAGGTATATTATCAGCGGGACATGCCGCAGGGTACCGTGCTGCTGAAGGGTGCGCGCATCATTACCATGGAAGGAGATGAGGTGATCGAGAATGGAGATATCCTTGTCGAGAATAACCGGATCAAGGCGATGGGGGCGTCGGGGACGCTGTCCGTACCGTCGGGGGCCAAGGTGATCGATGTGGCGGGGAAGACCATTGTTCCGGGTTTTGTGGATACTCACGCTCACATGTGGCCGCAGTGGGGCGTTCATAAGAGCCAGGTGTGGAAGTATGCGATGAACCTTGTTTATGGCGTTACGACGACGCGCGACCCGCAAACGGCTACGACGGATGTCCTGACTTATGGCGACGAAGTCGATGCGGGGATGGTTGAGGGGCCGAGGATTTATAGTACGGGTCCGGGCGTTGGTTTCTGGGATTATAATGTCAAAGATTCTGCACAGGCTGAAGATATCCTGCGCCAGTACAGCAGATATTACAATACGCATTATATCAAGATGTATTTAACGGGTAACAGGCAACAGCGGGAGTGGATCATCATGGCTGCGCGGAACCAGCAGCTGATGCCCACTACAGAGGGTGGGTTGAATACGAAGCTCAATATGACCAACCTGCTGGATGGGTATCCAGGTCATGAGCACGCCATTCCCATCTATCCGCTGTATAACGACCTGGTGAAGACCATCGCTGTTGCGCAGATGTGTGTGACGCCGACGTTGATAGTGTCTTATGGCGGTCCGTTTGCGGAAAACTATTGGTGGGAGACGGAGAACCCTTATCATGACCCCAAGGTTCAATACTTCATGCCTTATGAGGAAGTGGCGGGGAAGACACGGCGTGACAAGGCAGGCTGGTTTATGCCGGAAGAGCAGGTGTTTCCCAAGCATGCGAAATCGATGAAGGCCATGGTCGAGGCGGGAGCGCTGGCGGGTATCGGCAGTCATGGGGAATTCCAGGGTGTCGGCTATCATTGGGAGATGTGGGCCATGGGTTCGGGTGGGATGAAGCCGATGGACGTGTTGCGGGTCGCAACGATCCTTGGCGCGACGGGGCTGGGGCTTGACCATGATCTCGGCAGTCTGAAGGCGGGGAAGCTGGCCGACCTCGTGATACTGGATAAGAATCCGCTGGAGAATATCCGCAATACCAATACGGTGAAGTATGTTATGAAGAATGGCCGGCTGTATGACGGCAATACGGGTGGTGAGATCTATCCGGTACAGCGGATGTTGGATAGGAGTGAATGGAATTTTGAGAAGCCGGCTAATAATACGGGCGTGGCGGAGTAGACTTCGGCGTTCGGGAGTAATTTGCATCGGTAGAGTAGGAATTTAGACCGTTGGTGTCTTGGTATCGGAGGGGAGACCTGTCATGAAAATTTTTGTTCTTACGCTTTGTTTGCTGGGCTGTTTTGGGGCTATGGCGCAGACCTGTACCGGAGGGCTGGGTGACCCTATTGTAGATATTACATTCGGGCAGGGAATAGCGCCCGGGCCCCCGCTGGCGGGAGGGATAACGAACATGACGTGGGTGGACAACCAGTGCCCCAATGATGGACAATATGCGATATTGAGTCACACGTCGGGTTGTTTTGGTTATACCTGGCTGGACATCCAGCAAGACCATACCGGCAACCAGGCCGGATATTTTATGTGTATCAACGCTTCCTATCAGCCCAGTGATTTTTATGTTCAGACGGTGAACGGGCTTTGCGGCGGGACGAGCTATCAGTTTGCGGCGTGGATATTAAACCTGGCGGCCCATCCGGGGCAGATATTGCCCAATGTTACCTTTCACATAGAGAAGACCGATGGTACGGAGCTGGCGACCTATGGAACGGGGGATATCAAGCAGTCGAACACGCCGGTGTGGAACCAGTATGCTTTTTATTTCAATACGCCGCCCGGCATTTCCACGGTGGTGTTGAGGATGACCAATAATGCACCCGGGGGCATCGGCAATGATCTTTGCCTTGACGATATTACTTTCCGGACGGCAGGGTCGTCGGTTCAGCTGAATGCGGCCGGCTTTCCCAGCGACAGCATCACGGTTTGCGACTATGCGCAGCAAGTGATGAACTTCAATGCGCTGGTGGAGAGCTGCTATCCTTCGCAGCAAGAGCAATGGCAGGAAAGCACCGATAGTGGTGCGAGCTGGTCCGATATTTCGGGGGCGACGACTAATACGTATACGCGGAGTACCACTGCGCCGGGTGTCTATTTGTACCGCCTTCTTGCCGCACAGACGGGGAATATCGGGATTTCCACCTGTGAAGTGGCTTCTAAACCTATTATGGTCGATGTCATCCGGAAACCGTCGCCGGTGGTGTCGATCACTGCTTCGTTGCCTACCATTTGCCAGAATCTTCCGATAACCTTCACCGCTGCACCTATTGATGGGGGTGGGCAGCCTGTGTATCAATGGCTGGTGAACGGGCAGCCAGCGGGGACGGACTCGACGGGGTTTACTACCGTTGCTTTGCAAAACGGGGATGCAGTGAAGTGTGTCATGACCAGTGATGCCGCTTGTGTGTTGAATCCGATGGCGGTGTCCAATACGCTGGCTTTGCCGGTGGTGGCTGTGCCTGTGCAAGGGGTCAGCATTCAGGCATCGGCGACGTCTATCTGCCAGGATAGTCTTGTGCAGTTTGTGGCCGTGCCCTCCAATGGCGGTAGTGCTCCTGCTCTTCAGTGGCAGGTGAATGGAGTGGATACGGGTAGTGGCGGGCCGGTTTTTAGCAGTGCCGGGCTGAAGAATGGGGATGTGGTGAACTGTATTATGACCGGCAGTCTGACCTGTAGTCAGCCGGTGAATGCTGATCAGCCTGTGGCGATGACTGTTTATCCTTTGCCGGAGGTGCGGTTGGATTCGGCGGTTGTGATCGGCGGGGGAACGAGAGTTCGATTGACGCCGGTGGTCAGTGCGGATGTGGTGAGGTGGGATTGGAATCCTGCCATGGGGTTGGATGATGCTTTGGCGGCTGATCCCTGGGCTTCGCCGGTGAGTACGACGTTGTACCAGGTGACTGTGACGACGGCGGAGGGCTGTCATGCTTCGGCGGCAGAGTGGGTGGAGGTGTATTATCCCTTGCAGATGCCCGGGGCATTTACTCCGAATGGGGATGGGCGGAATGATGTGTTCCGGGTGCCGCCTGCCTTTCCTGTGACGATACTTTCTTTTTCTGTTTATAACCGCCAGGGCGCGCAGGTGTTCTATACGACCAATGTGGCGGAAGGGTGGGATGGAAGATTTAATGGCGCTGTTCAGCCTTCGGGTGTGTATGTGTGGGAGCTGGTATTTGTCAACCCGTTGACGAAGAAGGTAGAGGGGAGGAAGGGGACGGTAGTGTTAGTCCGGTGACCGGAGCAGATCCCATTATTATTTGTACATTGAGAGTATGAAAAAGATAACCTTTCCTGTACTGCTTTTCTTACTTTTTGTTGTTAATGGTGTGGCGCAACCCGGGGGATTGCTGGTGGCTCCGGGGGTCAGGCTGCCGGAGGATCCGGCCGTTCGGACGGGGCTTATTGGGAGTCTTACGGGTTGGCTGGAGCAGCGGAACAAGCCTGACAGTTTGAATGCTTATCTGTTGCGGGAAGAACTGCCGGTGATGTCCGTGTTGATGGATGAATTGCGTAACATCGACTGGTATATCAAGCGGGATAGTGCGAAAAGCTGTCGATGTTATCTGGGTAATCTTTCGTCGTTGGATAGTTTGCGTTGGCTGGCACAGGTGAACTATATGGAAATGCGGGGGGATACGCCGATGCTGAGGGCCTGCTGTACGGTGCTGACCCGGCGGGTCGGTGACAGGTGGGTGGTCTCATCGATGCTGGAACCCTATACGCAGGGCTGGAAGACCAAAGCCATCGGAAACTGTTTGTTCCATTACAAAACAGCGTTGAATGCGGAGAAGGCCGCTGAATTTGTAAAGAGGATAGGGTTCTATGACAGGCGACTGGGGGCGGGAGCAACGGCGATCGATTTCTATAGCTGTGACAATTCAACGGAGGCGATGAAGCTTATTGGTGTAGACTACCGGTGGGACTATAATGGGGTAGCATTTGATGAATTCTCTTCGGACTATGGCAACCGGACCGTTGTTGTATCCGGCGAAAAACCCAGCAACGGGTTCAATGCCTGGGACCCGCATGACTGGTGGCATGGGCGGTTGCACCGGATGGTGCCGGTGGCGAAGATCAATCGCCCGGTAGACGAAGGAATGGCCTATTTGTATGGGGGGAGCTGGCGAGTCTATAGCTGGAAGGATATCCTGAAGATGATACAAGATTACAAGACGGCGCATCCTGGCGCCGACTGGCTGGCCCTTTATAAGGATGGCGTCAATTTGATGCCGCCACCCAAGGTCGTCAAGATATCCTATGCCATCAATGCGCTGATCGTGCAAAGACTGGAAAAGGAGAATGGGTTTGCCGCCTCCCTGCCCTTGTTGTGTTGTGGGCCGAAGGAGGTGGGTGACGAAAATTATTTTGCCGCGCTGGAAAAGACCACGGGCGTAAACAAGGCGGGTTTCAACGCCTACATCGATGGTTTGATCAAGGAAGCCTTGTATTGATTTTCCAATTGAGTCATCTGCAGCAGGAGGGTGTACGCAGATAGAATATCCTGCGCAAATTCCCCTTGTTTGTCCGATAAGTTGTTGGGTTTTCCTTCCAGCGCCTGCTGGGCACTGATGGCGAGTTGCTCGTCCGTCATCCTTTCCCCCCTTGATTGATAGTATTGCATTTGCTGTTGGAGGTCCTTTTTCATCGAGGCCGAGACCTTTGCTGCGAGGGCGTCGTCGCCGGCGGCGTAGCAGGCCTGGAGGAAGTAGAGCGAGTATGAGTTGTCAAAGCTCCCCCGGCTGCTCGTCAAGCCGTAGGGGAAGTTGGTGATGTCTACGTTGTGGTCGTAGTTCTCCAGGACGCGGCGGGCGTCTTCTTTACGGCCGGCGGCTGCGAGACTGCTGGCGATCTCGGCGTGGGAAAACTTTATGAAATTGAGGTAACGGCGATTATCTTCATCGAAGTAGACGCCGGGGGTGCCGGCATGGCCGTATTGGAATTTTGTCATGATGTTCTTATAGGCCACATCGTTATCTACGTGGCTATCCTCTATCGGTGTCAGCTCGTAGGTGAGCCCGCGGTTGCGGGCGTATTTTCCTAATCCGAGGGCATTTATTTCCGAGGTATTGGTGAAGCAGATGGGGCGTTGCCATTTGTTGGCGGCGATGATCGCCAGCATGGTCAGTTCGTTCTTCATTAGCATGCGCTTTTGCGGGGAGATGTCGAGGTGCAGTTGGGGAACGACCTGCTCTCCCGGATGTGCGATGCCGTTAGCCAGCACCTGCCGGGCGTCGACGGGTAGGGAGAATTTGCGGGCCGGTAGCAGATTGATGGCCGTGCCGCCCGAGGATTCCGCCATGAAACGCGGATCATCCTTTGCCAGGACGGTTGTGAAGGTATCGTAGAGGTCGTAGTAAGCATCTTTGTTATAGCCATAGGCATTCTTGTCGAAACCCGGGACGGCGTCGGTGAAGTAGACGACGGCTTTTTTGTCTCCCATGATCTCGTCAGGTGTGAAGAGCGGGTCGACGGGGGCGGCATTGTTGACCTTATAGCGCAAGGAATTGATGAGCCAGTCGGTGCCGGAGAGGGTATTGATGATGACGCGGACGTCGGGGCGGATGCCTTCCACCTCCTGGGCGTACCAGATGGGATAGGTGTCGTTGTCTTCGAAGGAGAAGAGGATGGCGTTTGGCGGGCAGGATTCGAGGTAGTCGGCGGCGAGGTCACGAGCCAGGGTCTTTTTACTCCGATCGTGGTCGTCCCATTCCTGGGACGCCATGAGGATGGGGACGGCGAGCAGGCAGAGGGCGGCGGCTGACCAGGAGGCGGCTGATCGGGGGATGCGGGGAGTGAGCCGTTGGATGAGCTGTTGGACGGCGATGACGCCGAGGCCGATCCAGATGGCGAAGACATAGAAGCTGCCGGCGAAGGCGTAGTCTCTTTCGCGGGGTTGCAGCCCGGCCTGGTTGAGGTACATGACGATGGCCCAGCCGGTGAAAAAGAACAACATTCCGGTGACGAGTGCGTCGCGCCTGTTGCGGCGATATTGCACCAGGAGACCTAACAGCCCCAGCAGGAGCGGAAGCATATAGAGCCGGTTGTATGCTTTGTTGTTTTTATGCGCGGTATCGGGCAGCTTACTTTGATCGCCGTAGAGCAGGTTGTCTACAAAGGAGATGCCGCTGACCCAGTTGCTATCCCGCGGATTGCCGAAGCCCTGGAGGTCGTTTTGTTTGCCGGCGAAGTTCCAGAGGAAATAGCGGAGATACATCCAGTTGGTCTGGTAGTTGAGGAAGTATTTTATATTATCCGCCATGGTAGGGTTGTCCCCATCGACCATGCCGGAGAATTTTTTATAGGTGTCGATCTCGCCGCGGGTGTTGTCGCTGCTGTACATCCGGGGGAAGAGGTGGGAAGAAGGGCTGTGGGCCCAGTCCTGGGCGTATTTTTTCCCGGTGACCTCGTAGCGGTTCTCGCCTTTTGCATATTGGTCGCCGGCTTCGACGGTGGGTGGCGGGTCGGTGAAGTCCGGACCGTAGAGGATGGGCCAATCGCCATAGGTCTCGCGGCTGAGGTAACCTACGAGACTGACGGGGTTGTCTACGTTATACATGTCCACGGGAGTGTCGGCGTTGCTGCGGATCATCGTCGTGAAATAGGTGGAATAACCCAGTAGCATAAATGCGGCGCCCCAGAGACCTATTTTGAGATAATACTTGTTGCGTCTTACTGCCCAGCGGATGCCCATTATGAAGGCGGCGGCCAGCAGCACGAAGAAGGTGGCGAAGCCACTGAAGAAGGGCAGGTTGAGGGAGTTGACGAAAAAGACATCGAAGTTGCCGGCCCATTTGATCGTATATTGGATGACGACTACCTGCACGAAGCCGGTGATGGCGCAGCCGATGAGGAAGGCAGCCAGGGTACCCAGGCGGGTGGGGCGATAGCGTTTGAAGTAGTAGACCATCACGATGGCGGGGATGGTCAGCAGGTTGAGCAGGTGGACACCGATGGAAAGGCCCATCATGTAGAAGATGAAGATGAGCCACCGATCGGCGCCGCGCTTATTATCGGTTTGATTTTGTTCCCATTTGAGGATGGCCCAGAAGACGATGGCGGTGAAGAAGGCGGAAGAAGCATAGACCTCGCCTTCGACGGCGCTGTACCAGAAGGAGTCGCAGAAGGTGTAGGCGAGGGCGCCGATGGCCCCTGCGGCTAATATGGTGAAGGTTTGTTGGCTATCGGGCTCTTTGGTTGTATCGGTCTGCACGAGTTTGCGTGCAAAGTGAGTGATGGTCCAGAACAGGAAGAGGATGGACAACCCGCTGGCCAGAGCGCTCATACAATTGACGGCACGGGCAGCAGTATGCGGATTATCGCCGAAGAGGATGATGAAGAAACGACCCATGAGGATGAAGAGCGGGGCTCCGGGGGGATGGGGGATCTGGAGCTTATCACAGGATGCGACGAATTCGCCGCAGTCCCAGAAGCTGCCGGTTGGCTCCATGGTGAGGATGTAGACGGTACAGGCAATGAGGCCTACGATCCAGCCGGTGATGAGATTGAGGCGTTGGAAGTTGCTTTGAACGGCGATTCCTTTCATATGAATGGTTATGCGATTTTCCTCCAAAGACGGTGCCGGTTACCAGACGGCGGAGGATCAAGGGTTTAGAATGCGCGCGGACAGGGGAATGTACGGTTTTGATACAACGATTGTATTAAATGGTTACATTTATCCCTCGATTGCTAATGATTAAAAAATTGCTGCCATGATCTCTTCGGAGTTTTCTTCTCTTCATGATCCTACCTTTAATCGTCTTTTTGACAGGTATAAGCACTTTTATTATCGGCCGGCGGGGTTGTTAGCAGCGCTGGTATTGATGAGCCAGCTGGTTATGGCAGCAGGGCGGAATTATTATGTCAACGATGGCGGGGATGACGCTGCGGATGGCAGCCGGATGCATCCCTGGAAGACGATTGTCCGGGTGAACCAGCTGAGGATCCAGCCGGGGGATTCTGTGTTCTTCCAGGGCGGAGGCTCGTTTGAGGGCGTGCTGCGGGTGGAAGGCGAGGGTGGGAGTGCTGCGCATCCCGCCTGGATCGGTGTTTATGGACAGGGGGCGGCGACCATCATGGCCGGTGATTCTTCGGCGGTGGTGTGTTATAAAGCGGTCTGGGTCCGGCTGCAGGGACTGCGGCTGGTGGGTGCGGGCCGGAAGAGCGGGAATGTGAAGGAGGGGCTTGCGCTGATCGAATGTGAGCAGGTGAAAGTCGATGGAGTCGATATAAGCGGTTTTCAGAAGGCCGGGCTGCTGATCTATGCTTCGAAGGAAGTAGCGATCACGCGGGTATATGCCCATGAGAACGGCGCGGCGGGGATCAACGTGGAGGGATCGGCGGGTAAACTTTCGTGCCGCGATCTGACGATCGTCGATTGCCGGGCGGATGACAATCCCGGTGACCCGACAAATCTTACTAACCACAGCGGCAACGGTATCGTCGCGGGTCATTGTACGAACCTGTTGATCGACCAGTGTTCGGCTACTAATAATGGCTGGGATATGCCCCGTATCGGGAACGGCCCGGTAGGTATTTGGTGTTATGAAGCCGACAGTGTGACCATTCAAAACTGCCTGGCCTATCGGAATAAGACCTCGGTAGGCGGCGCTGACGGCGGCGGGTTCGACCTGGATGGCGGGGTAACCCATTCCATTATTCAGTATTGTCTTTCCTATGAGAACCAGGGGGCGGGGTATTGTATCTTTCAATATTGGCTGGCCAGTCCCTGGTATGACAATATCATCCGGTATAATATCAGCGAGGATGACGGCCTCGTCTCCGATTCCCGTGGGGGGCTTTATATCTGGAACAGCAGTGGAGACAGCGTTCAATTCCACGATTGCCAGGTGTATAATAATACGATTTACAATACCAGGGAGGCGGCAGTCAGTTTTTCCGAGAAGAGCGCGCACAAGGGATTTGTTTTTCATAACAACATTTTTGTGGGGAGCGACAGCCTGATCCGGGGTCAGCGTTGGGGTGGCGATGTGTTTCGGGCGAATGCGTGGTGGGTGCTGCATGGGGAGGATAGTCGTCATGCCGATGCGGCGGAAGGCGGGAAGGCAATGTATGTAGACCCGCGGCGTTCGCTGTTGAAGGGGGTAGGTGCGGGGTGGAAGAAGGGAGAGCGGCGGGTTGGGGCGAATTTTTAAGAAGATGGAAAGGCGACATTTTATAAAACAGACGGTTGGGGCGGGCATCGCTTTGCATCCGTTGGTTCGGGGTGTGCGTGGTATGGGGGTGGGGCCGATAGTCGGTCCGAAGCGGCCAGTGTTTGTTTACAACAACTGGTCTGCGTATGACGAGCTATCCGACAAAGTGGTGCAGACCGAGGTGCTGGCCATGCGGGAATTGGGTGAGATGCTGCGGTTACGCGATGGAGGTGTCAGGTTGGATTATTATGTGATGGACGCCTTCTGGTTCGACAAGATGGGTGGTTATCGCACCTGGCACAGGGAGCACTGGCCTAACGGTCCGGACAAATGGCTGGCCGACTGCCGGGAGCATGGTATCCGGCCGGGTATGTGGTTCTCGACTAATCTTATTGCTACACATGATGGGCGATTCCTGGAGCCGGTGGCCGAGTGGAAGGATTCGATAGCCACCGACCCCAATATCCTTTGTCTCTTCGAAGGTGGGTATCTGGCGCATCTTGCCGATACGTTGCAGCTTTGGTATGATCGGGGGGTGCGGCTGTTCAAGTTCGACTTTGCCTATTTCGAGGCGGTAACGCCGGCGAGCAAGAGCAAGTTTACGTTGGAGGAGATAAAAGAAAAGAATAAGACTGCATTCATGGGGATGTTGCGGCGGTTCCGGGTGCGAAACCCGGATGTGCTGATCACCGGTTATAACGGGTTTGGCGGGGAGATGGAAAATACGTTCCTGCCTTTTCGCAAGACGGTGGATGAACGGTGGCTGGAAGTGTTCGATACCTTGTATTGCGGTGATCCGCGGTTTTCGGATGTGCCGATGATGAATATCTGGCGGAGCCAGGACAACTATTCCGATCATATGGTGCGGCAGTTTGCTTTCAACGGCCTGCCGGTGCGGCGCATCGACAACTGTGCGTTTATGATCGGCACAACGGGAACCTGTTATTACCGGGCTACGCATGCGTGGAAAGGCATGTTGATATTGGAGCTTGCGCGTGGGGGATGGATGAACGTCTATCATGGTAACCTGGAGTTGTTGAATGCCGATGATGCCCGGTGGTTTGCGCGGGTACAGCGGTTATATGAGCCGTTGCAGCGGGCAGATGGAATCAGCGTATTTGGCGCGGTGCCGGGAGAGAGTAAGCCGTATGGTTTTAGTGGCCGGATGTTGGAGGGCATGGTGTATACGGTGGTGAACCCTTCGCAGGAGGTGGCGGAAGTGGAGTTGCCGTCTGCAGGCGTTACGCGGGTACTCTATGCCGATGGTGGTTTTGTGCCGACTGTGAAGAATGGGAGGTTGAGGATGGGGACGGAGCAACTGGTTGTCGTGGGTGTTGGCGCCTATGCCAGTGAGCAATATGCACTGGGGACGGATGATACAGTCCGCATTCCGCTGATGCAAGAGCGGGTGGATGTGCGGTTTGAGTCTCGTGGGAAGAATCGCGTGGGGGCGATGGTGAATGCGGTGAAGGGGAAGGGTTTGCGGATACTTTTTCAGCAATATGGGTCCGATGGGCTGCCGAGGCGCAGTTGGGGTGGGGCGCCGCCCGATGGGAAGAAGATGAATGAGCTGTTGAGAATCCGGGTGCGGCAGGGTGGGGCGGCCTTGCCGCTGGCGATAGAGAACGACAAGATGATCTGGAGCGGTTTGTCGTGGGCGGCCGGGGAATTGACGGCCGGTACGTTCGATGCTGCTTTACCATTAGATGTTGAGTGTGTGTCGGCCGAGCAGGATGAGTTGCGATTGGAGGCGCGGGTGTATGCGGTGGAATATTAAATTTTCGTGCATGAGGATATTTATTTTGTTACTTTTTGTGGGGATTGGGTTTAGAGTGGAGGCGCAGTTGATAGATACGGAGGGGCACACTATCAATGCCCACGGGGCGGGGGTACTTGCTTACAAGGGTGTTTACTATTTGTTTGGGGAGATCAAGAAGGGGGCGACGCGGTTGGTGCCCGGGCAGTCCTGGGAGGATTACCGGGTAAAGGCCGGGGGCGTCTCCTGTTATTCGTCGCATGACCTGAAGCACTGGAAATATGAGGGGGTTGCGTTGGCGCCGGAAACGCGGGACACTGGAAGTGATTTGTTTGTCGACCGGGTTATCGAACGGCCCAAGGTGATCTATAATTCGCGCACCAGGCAGTTTGTGCTTTGGATGCATATCGACAAGGATGATTACAGTTATGCGCGGGCGGGGGTGGCGGTGAGCGACAAGCCGCAGGGGCCCTACCGGTATCTTGGCAGTTGCCGGCCCAACGGGCAAATGTCCCGCGATATGACTGTCTTCCAGGACGAGGATGGGCGGGCTTACCTGGTGTATACTTCCGAGAACAACAATACGATGCAGGTGTGTCTGCTGTCTTCGGATTACCTGAAGCCGACGCCTGTTTATAAACGAATATTGATTGGTCAGCGACGCGAGGCGCCCGCTGTTTTCAAGCAGGGTGGCCGGTATTTCCTCATAACTTCTTTATGTAGTGGCTGGGACCCCAATGCGGCACGATGGGCGGTGGCGGACAGTATGTTGGGAGAATGGAGGCAGCAGGGTAATCCTTGTGTGGGGGAGGATTCGGCTACGACGTTTCATTCGCAGAGTACGTTCGTGTTGCCGGTGGGCGGGAGCGCCGGGGGCCAGGCGGGGGCGGGCTTTCTTTTTATGGCAGACCGGTGGAACAAGACCGATCTGGAGCGTTCAGAATATCTCTGGTTGCCGTTGCGGGTGGAAGATGGGCGGGTTATGATCGAGGATAAGCGAGAGAGGGTGTACCGGCGGGTGGATGCGCGGCCTTTGTCCCTGGTGAGCTATTCAATGCGTCTTCAGGAGGGAAAGGGCCGGTACTGGTCGTTTATCAGGTTTTATAATGCGAAGGATAGCCTGTTGCTGGAGTACAAGGCGGATGGAGGCGATTATACCGAGGCACCGCCGCGAACAGCATTTCTTACTGTTGGAGTTGGCGGAGATGGGCAGTTGCCTGCCGTGGACAGTGTGCAGGTGACTGTCGATGTTGGAGAGAAGGCGGTGAAACATGAGCCGTTGTGCGATGTGCGGCAGTATCTGCGGCCTTTCTGGAAGGGGGATACCGTTTTTAATGAAACGGTGTTATTGTACGCGGCAGAAGGGGCGGAGGCCAGTGGGCGGTTGCTGTATCGGCCGGACCGGATCCTGGCCGTGCGTAGTTATGGGCTGGATACGATCTACCGGGAAGGTGTCGACTATAGCGTGAGGGGGGATTCGATAGCCCGGCTGCCAGGTTCGGCTATGCGTTTCCGAGCGGACAGCTCTTTTGACCGTCAGCGGGACCTGGCCTGGTATAACCTGCAATCCCAATGGGTGGTAGTTACCTATACGCATCATGACAAATGGGTGGGGCCGGTGCCTTCGTATGCCGGTGATCGGTTGCCCCGGACGATGGCCTGGCTGCGTTCGGGCCGGCCGCTGGTGGTCGTCGCCTATGGGATGAGCATTACCCGCGGGATGGATGTCAGTGGTTATGACGGGGTAGCGCCATATATGCCCACTTATGTAAATATGTTTGTACAGGGGTTGCGGCAGCGGTATCCCCGCACGCCTATCCGGCTATACAATGCCGGTCTCCCCGGCTCTACGGTAGCCTGGGGTGCGCAGCATGCGAGGCCGTATGTTTGTCCGTTGCGACCCGATGTCGTCGTAGTGGATTTTGGGATGAACGATTTCTGGCGGTTGACGCCGCAGGCATTTGGAGATTCGGTGCGGACTATCCTGCGCAAGGTGAGAGAGGGCAACCCTGGGGTGGAGTTTCTATTATTGGCGAATATGGGGTTCGACCCGGATTATGTACTTAACTCTGATACCTCGAAGGCCTTCTATATGGGTAACCTGGCTGGATATGCCGGGGAACTGCGCCGGCTGGAGGGAGAGGGTGTAATAGGCCTGGATATGCATGCCATCAGTGATGTGCTTTACCGGCGTAAGAAGGCAAAGGATTGCCTGGTGAACCCATTGCATCCCAATGATTATATGGCGCGATGGTATGCACAGGGGATGTTGGCCTTACTGGGGTATTAGCGGCGCGAGGGCTCAGGGGGTGGGCTATCGGGTGAGATCGTGGAGGTGGAAGATGGGGGTGAGGTCGGCGAAGTTGGAGTCTTTGAGGATGTTGACGATGATACGGAAAGGGGCGCTATTGTCGGCGAGATTGGAGAAGAAAGCGATGCTGAGTCCGTCGCCGGGTAGCTGTACGACGAAATTAGTGAAGCCTGATGTTCCGCCGGAGTGAAAGAGGATGAGGGGTGGACCGGGAGTGAGGAACCAGCCTGCTGCATAGTACGATCCGGGGTTGCCGGTGATGGGGAAGCGAAGTTTTTTGATAGCCGCGGAGAGATTGATGAGGGTATTGTGTTGAAGGGCGCGGGTCCATTTTGCATAATCATTTAGGGAAGTGTAGACACCGCCGTCACCTTTTGTGGCGCTGGTGATGCTTTGATCGTTGGGGTAGCCCATGGCACGGCGAGGGATTCGGGCGCCGGGGACATAGACGGTGCTGCTGTCCATGTGCAGGGGAAGAAAGATGTTGTCCCTGATGTATTCGGGATAGGATTTGTGCGAGGCTCGTTCGATGATGAGGGCCAGGAGGCAGAAGCCGGAATTGCTATAACGGAAGCGGCTTCCGGGTGGAAATAAGGTGGAGTCGTGGGTCGAGAGCAGGCGGAGCACGTCGGCGTCCAGCACCTGGGTGGTCTGTGATGTGGGGATGAGGTCTTCGTAGTCGAGGATGCCGGAGGAATGGGTGAGCAGGTGGCGGATGTGCACCTGATTGCCGACGCGGGTAGGGAGTTCGGGCAGCCAATGGCCGATGGGGTCGTCGATGTGGAGGACGCCGGCTTTTTCCAGCAGGAGGATACCCATCGCGGTGAATTGTTTTGTCACCGAGGCCATGCGGAAGTTAGTGGTGGAGTCGAGGGGGTGGGTGGCGTTGCGATAGAGGGGCCGGCCGTTCTTTTCGATGGACAGGACGAAGCCGGGGCTGTCTGCGGGCTGGTGGTGGAAAAAAGAGTCCAGCCGGCTTATGAAGGCCGGCTGGGCGTATAGAAAGGGTGACGTAAGTAAGAGGATGAGGCCCGTGAGGAATCTCATGCTCTGAAGATACAATATTTTATTTACAGTGGTTCGATGGACATGCGGATAGATTTATCTTTTGTGTTGTATTCCCTCACCGCTATGGAGCCTTCCTTTGCCGGCAGGA
The DNA here is from genome assembly GCF_014642875.1 of Puia dinghuensis. Taxonomy (GTDB): domain Bacteria; phylum Bacteroidota; class Bacteroidia; order Chitinophagales; family Chitinophagaceae; genus Puia; species Puia dinghuensis. The sequence goes on along the minus strand of NZ_BMJC01000005.1, from coordinate 488,999 downwards.
CGGCCACGAGATTATTTCCGTCCTTGTGGAGGATGGTACGAGCGACCTTTTTCTGGTTGACATTGTAAATGTCGATATCCTTTGCCTTATCGATGACCAGGAATTGGGTGCGGGTGGCCGAATTGTTCAATTTGAAATAGCTGTTCGGGTCATAAAAGTAGATGGCATCTCCGCCCTGGAAGTAAATGCTTCGTTTGGTGGGGACGGTCGTTGCCAGGCTTAGTTTACCGGCGGCGTCCTGTTTGACCAGCAGTACGTCGCGAACAGCGAATTTATGGGTTCCTGTACCGAGCAGGAAAATGGGCGGAAGGATCAGGGGTGAGGTGATAACAGCAGCGGTGATGGTGCCCCATTTGGTTTTACGGACGACCCCGGATGCGGCGAAAATGGTGTTGCCTTCATAATCCTTGAAGGCCCGCTCGACATAGGCAAATTCGCGTGGCTCGGCGTAATAGCCGTATTTGTCCATGATGCTCTGGGCGCCGTCATCCCAATAGGAGAACTGCGCCTTGATATCTTTTTTTGTGTGGCCTTCGAGATTGATGGTAAAGAAGCCACAATAGGGGCTTCGGGCGAGATCCTTTCCGGCGACGTATTTGTTGCCGCGACGAGGGTCGATGACCATGCCTGCGACATAGGGTTTCCCGGTGATGGGGTCATTTTCGAAGGCCAGCGGTTTGAGGGAGTTGCCTTTTTTATCTTTCAGGAGAAATTTGGGATAGACGGTGGAGTCGAATACGTTGTAGCTGAGAATCGCGAAGCCGCCTTCTTTCATTTCTTCTTTCGTTTTTATAAGCAGGGAGACCTCGGGGCCGGAGGTAAGCATATTTACGGCGGTTACATCCTCTTTTATGGGTTTCTGCCATATCAATTGGCCGGCGGTGTTGAAAACGACGAGGTTGTTCTTGTTGTCGTCGCCATAAAAGCAGGCGAATCCTTTGCCGGTGATATTCTTAAGCTCTACTGCGTGTTTGAGTTTCCCGTTGCCAACCACTTTCCGGCTGCTGCCCCACACCTGGTCGCTTTCGGGCTTTATTTCCATTTTTATGGTGCTGGTTGCGATAACCTTGCCACTGAGGTTGAGGAATTGGGTGAAGAGGGCTGTCCTTGCGTTGTCGACGTCCCGGCGGAATTCCTTTCCATTCCGGTATACTTTGCCTACGAAATTACTTTTTATATACGTCAGGCAGAGGACGTCCTGGTCGAAGGAGACCCCTTTGAGGTTGAGTTTTTCATCCCGGAAATTGACGGTGCCGATGTCATTGAGGTTCTCGTCCATGATGGAGAGACGGTAGTTGAAGGAATCGGCGCTGGCTTTTTCCAATTGGGTGAAGGTGAGGTAGCCGACAAGGTTGTTGTCCTGGATGATGGGTTCGGACTCTTGTTCCATGTCTTCGGCGACGGCTTTAAAGACTTTTGTCTGCGCGTGCGCTGTAGTTGCGGTTAACAACAGGAGTGTCAGTAGGCGGAGTAGGGTTTTCATGCTATTTTTTTTCGAAATTTTGTGCTAGTTCATTGTACATGCTATTGCCGTTGCCAGTAGTGAAGAGATGGGCGGCGCGAGCCTTGTTCTTATCCGAGTCATCGGGGTCGAGGGCCAGGGTGAAGACAAAAGACTTGAGGTCTTTTTCGGCTGAGGGCATATTCTTCCAGAAACCTTCGTTCTGCAGGTTCTGGCAGGCCTGTTTGAGGTTGTCGCGGGGCATCTGTTCGAGCAGGGTCTGCAGGCCGTAGTAGTCTTTGGAGATGACTTCTTTTGGCACGATGCCTATGGCGTTGAATCGGTTGAGCATACGGTCGGCGTAGTAAAGGCCGGCGAAGATGTTGCTAAGCATGAAATCATACCAGATGTCGGTGTTGCCCTTGTCCTTTATCAGCAGGATGCGGTAGAGGCAGGGGGTAAGGCTCATGCTGGAGTACATATTCCACAGAAGCATCTTATTGGCCTTATCCTGGATGGAAGCCGGGATGGGCGTGAGATGGGGGTTGAGCGTGGTGAGGGAGTTGGTCTTTTTATACCGATCGACGCAGTCAGGGTGGGTCTTCAAGGAGTCGGCCAGGGTGGTGGTATCCGAGAAGGAGTAGGCCCGGGAGGAAAGGCCGTGGGTCCGTTTCTGCGTCCAGGCTTCCTCGTAAGGGAGGTGATAGGCGGTGAAAAAGGCAGAGAGCGAGTGTTTCAGTGGCTGCCGGTATTCGAGATCGGAGCTGTCCAGGCGCAGAAAATAATTCGCCTGGAAGGCGATGCCGCTTTTTTTCAGCAGGATGATGGCCAGGGAATCGGCTTCACTCTCATGATAACGCTGGTGGCGGCTGCGGCTGAACGTATAACCTTCTACTACTTTTTTCAGCCGGGACAGGCGTTCGTATTTGGAGTCAATGACGGCATTGAGCGATTGGCGGTATTCGTCGGAGCTGAGCCATTCGGCCTTTTCGTACATGGCGTTCTCCACGTGGTGGAGGATGTTATGCGACATTTCGTGGGCGATGGCCAAGGCCAGCTCTTCGCGGGTGGTGGCATAGGTGATGATGCCCAGGTTGACGGCGAGGACATTGCCGCCTGTGGCATAGGCGTTGACCGAGGGGCTGCGGTCGATGAGAAGGAAAGGTTTTTGCGGCACCAGCTGCCGGTTGGCATCGGTTATCTGCCGGACTATGCCATCAATATAGTTATAGACCTCATTGTCATGCACATAGTCGTCGTTGTTGATGGCGTCAACGATGCCGTCGGTGCGTACGTCCCAGATGTCTTTGTATTTTTTCTGAGCGGCCTTGTCTTTGAAGGAGTTGGGGCAGACCCAGGCTTTTTTCAGGGAATCGCGCTGTTTGCTATAGTAGAAATGGGACAGGTCCTGATAGGAGTACAGGGAATTGGATTGTGCGAAAGCGCCGGTTGCTACAAGTACAATGGCGGCGCAGAGAGATAGGTGCATCTTACTAACGCTCATTAGGTTTACAGATAGGTTGGGTGGATAACGAAAAAAAGGTAAAAATATTGGGGTAGATTTTCAGGATCAGGGTGTCATATTAAAAAATTGTTTGCTTATGAAATTCAAAACTATCACATGGGGGCATTCCTGTGCCTGCCTTTTCCTGGTGCTTACCGCCACTTTTTCCTGTAAAAAAGATATTCATTCTTCTTCGCCCGATGTCAAAACGACGCCGCGGGCGACTACCTACAACCTGGTGTGGGATGACGAGTTCAACGGCAGCAGTGTGAACACTAATAACTGGAACATCGACATTGGCAATCCGCACGTCAACAACGAGCAGGAGTCGTATCAGTCTGCCAATGCGACAGTGAGCAATGGTAATCTGGTGATTACGGCCATACACCAGCAGAGCCCGGATGGTCAGCCGTATACGTCTGCCAAGCTGGAGACGTACAACAAGTTTTCCACCACTTATGGGCGGATCGAAGCCCGGATCGCGCTGCCGATGGTGCAGGGCACCTGGCCGGCTTTCTGGATGCTGGGCACCGATATCAACACGGGGACGCCGTGGCCGGACTGCGGGGAGATCGACATCATGGAGCATGTCAACACCACCAACACCATCCTGGGGACGATGCACTGGAATGGCGGCAACGGGCATGTGCAATATAGCAACAGCACGACCACTACGCCTGGTAGCTTCCATGTTTATGCTGTAGAATGGGATGCTAATGGTATACGCTGGTATGTGGATAACAGCCTCTATTCGACAGGGAATATTCAGAACAATATCAATAATACGGGCGCTTTTCACAATCCCTTCTATATCATTCTTAACTTAGCGATCGGCGGGAATCTGCCCGGCAACAACATCGATAACGGCAGCCTGCCGACGCAGATGCTGGTGGATTATGTGCGGGTGTACAGCATGAACCCGAATTCCGGTCCGCCAATTGGGTCAACGATCAAGATCATGGGGAACAACAATGATTTTGTGAGCAGCAATAATGGATCGGGTCCCATCACCTGCGACAGGACTGTAGCACAGGGATGGGAACAATTTACGGTGGTGGATGCCGGAAACGGAAAGATCGCGCTGCGTGGGAATAACGGCAATTATGTGTCTTCGGAGAACGGGACGCAGGCGATGACATGTAACCGGACGACATTCCAGGCATGGGAAGAGTTTAACTGGATAGATAATGGGGACGGAACATTCTCGTTGCAGGGAAGCAATGGAAATTATGTTTCGTCAGAGAATGGGGCGTCGACAGGGATGAATTGTAATCGAACATCAGCGGGTCTATGGGAAGATTTTCGTGTAGTAAATTAATAAGCTTTTTGTTGTTGTTGACTGGGCAGTGGGCCAGTGGGCAGGGGGTGGAAGCCGTCGTCACGGGCGGTTATCACCAGGAAAACCTGCGCTGGTCCATTGCCGGCAACAGCGCCGGGACGAACCCGAACATTTATTCCGAGCTGAAGTGGCGGCATGTCGGTGGACTGGCCGTCGATGCGGCCCTGCGTTATGGGATGGGCCGGCGGTGGGTGTTCTTTGCGGAAGGTTCACGGGTCTTTACCAGTACGGGCCGGGTCTCGGACATGGATTACGCCGGGAATAATCGCACCTTTCCGTTGTATAACCAGAATTTTAATGGTGGTAATGGATATAGTTATGCATTTGCGGCGGGGGCCGGCTACCGGTTATGGACGAGTGGGCGGTGGCGGTTTACGCCGTATGTTGGCTATGGGGTAAGCGGGCAGCATCTTACGATCACGGATCCAGGCGGGTTGTATGATTTTCTCAATAGCAGTTATCAGACCTCCTGGTACGGACCGTTGGTGAGAGGTGTCGTGTCGTGGACGCCAGGAGGGAAATGGGAGGTGAGTGGGGTGATCACCTATCACCAGGTGAATTACCGGGCCGATGCGGATTGGAACCTGATCTCGGCTTTTAGTCATCCCCTCAGCTTTCGTCACACAGCAGATGGGTATGGGGTGGAAGGGGAGCTGGGAGTGCAATATCGTGCGGGGCGATGGTTGACTGTTTTGTTGGCGGCGAAGGGTTTTACCTGGGCGACGGGTAAGGGTATCGACGAGCTATACCATCCTGATTCGCCTTCGCAGCAAACACAGCTTAATGAAGCAGCGCTATCCGGATTTGGGTTGCGCGCAGGTGTAAAGTGTAGATTTTGAAAAGATTAATGGTTTTGGGGCTGTTGCCGTGACAGGGAATCGAGGGCGGCCTGCATGGTCTGGTTCCTTTTCTCGAGGTTCTTCATCCGCTGTTCCTGTTTCCAAATCACATATTGATATTGTTGGGAGTCATTTAGAAAACTATAGATGCGGACATCGGCTTCGTGAAAGATATCATAGCGGGCTTTGCCATCCAATTTCTGATCCCCGGATGGGTGCTCCTGGAGGCTGTCGAGGGCGATGTTTTCGGCTAGCAGAACGGAGTTGAGGCTGATCACCTGGTCTTGCGACAGATCGATCCTTTCCTGGAGGGCTTCCAATTGGTGGACGGCGCGTTGGGTGGGTGGCGCTTTTGGCGGCTGTACGACCTGCGTGGTTTGCGTCGACGGGTTGCCGGGTGGTGGGGTTTGGGCTTCTGCCGTATAGACGGCTATAGTGGTTATACAGGCTAAAAACAGGTTGGATATTTTCATAACCAGGTTTGGTCAAAGATACGTTTTTTGATCTTTATGAGCCAGGCTGGGGCTGGGTTGCCTGGAGTCTTTTTTCCATTGCTTTCTCCTGTGCTTTTTCCCTTTGTTGTTGTTTCCACTGCTGGTATAAGGGTTTCTGCTGATCGGTGAGCAGGGCGTTGATCTTTTGGTCTGCGTCGCGGTTGATGTCGCGGCGGGAGCGGTTATCGGTGCGCGCATCGCTGGAAGGGTTGTTCCGGATGCTGTCGAGGGCAACGTCGCGGTTGATGAGGATGACCTGGAGTTGCTGGACCTGGTCTTCCGACAGGTTTAGTTGTTGTTGCAATATTTGCAGCTGATGAGCTGCCTGCTTTGCAGGGGAAGGTTTTTTCTGAGGTTGCCCGGTTGTGTCGGGGGCCTGGGCGTGAACGATAAGGTTGAGGCCGAGGACAAACATAATGAACCCGAGGGATCGCTTCATTTGTAGCAGATTTACAGCTATAAGATGGAATATTAACGAAAAGGTTTAATCATTGTTGTTTTAAACCTTTGGCAAGCGGCAGCTTCCAAACTGGACAAAATTCCTTTTCGATGAAAGTTGTGATCAAGATGGCCGCTGTCGTCCTGGCGGCAATGGGAGGATATTTCCTGTTGAGTGGGTTTATGGCAGTACCGGTATCGCCGCATGTGCTTTCCGGGACCCGGATCCCGCCGCTGTATCATTTCCCTTATCGTCAGGCGGGGCTTACGGAGCGGCAGGCGGCGGCGCACCTGCTGAGCAGGTTTACTTATGGGGCGAGACCTGGTGAAGTGGATGCGGTTGTGCAGATGGGATTGGAAAGCTGGTTTGCCCGGCAATTAGAAGCGTCGCTGCCGGATGATTCGGTTGACCGGCGGCTGACACAGTATGATGCCCTGACTCTTACCAACGAAGAAGTAGCCAATACCTATCCGCGCAACGGGCAGGTGTTGCGAATGGCCATCCGGGATGGCGTGATCGACAAGGATTCGGTAAAGGTGGATCGTGCGGCCTATCGGGATGTTTTACAAAATTATATGCAGGAGAAGGGTTATAAGCGGGAGCAGGAGCTGTTCAGGCAGTTCTGTTGCCAGAAGATGCTGCGGGCGGCCTACTCCGAGAACCAGTTGCTGGAAGTGATGACGGATTTCTGGTTCAACCATTTCAATGTTTCCATTACCAAGAATGATTGTGCTGAATTTATTCCGGCATACGAGCGGGATGTGATCAGGCCGAACGCGCTGGGACGGTTTAATGAATTGTTGTTGAAGACAGCCAAATCGCCGGCGATGCTTTATTATCTGGATAATTTTATCAGTAGTGCGCCAGTCCAAAACGACACATCGGCGCAGCGGGCGCGGGGACTCAACGAGAATTATGCGCGGGAGGTGATGGAGCTGCATACGCTTGGTGTCGATGGTGGATATACCCAGCAGGATGTGACGGAGGCGGCGCGGGTGTTGACCGGTTGGGGTGTTTACCCGATAGGAGAGTTTGCGAAGGCCGGGAGAGCGGCCCAGCTGAATCGGTGGACGGATGAGCAGATAGCACGACGTGGGTTTGTGCATGACGGGGATTTCTTCTTCAATGCCAACAGGCATGACAAAGGGGAGAAGGTGGTTCTTGGGCATGTCTTCCCGGCGGGCGGCGGATACCAGGAAGGAGTTGACCTTTTGAATATGCTGGCGCATCAACCTGCCACAGCGAAGTTTATCAGCCGGAAGATTGCTGTTCGATTTGTCAGTGACGATCCGCCAGCTTCGCTTATCGACAGGATGGCAAAGACCTTTATGGAGCGGAATGGCGATATCCGGCAGGTGTTGATCACAATGGTGTCGGCGCCGGAATTCTGGAGTCCTTTGGCCTTACGTGAGAAGACGAAGTCGCCATTCGAGGTGGCCATTGGCGCGGTGCGTGCGTTGAATGGGGATATCCGGCAGCCGATGCCTTTGTACAATTGGGTTACAAGGATGGGAGAAAAGGAGTATTATTACATGGCGCCTACCGGTTATCCCGACCGGGGCACATACTGGATCAATACGGGTTCTTTATTGAACCGGATGAATTTTGGACTGGCGCTGGCGGAAGGGCAGATACCGGGGTTGCAGATCAACCTGCTTGCTTTGAACAATGGCCATGAGCCTGAGAGTGCAGAGGCGGCCCTGCAGGTGTATGGACGGATATTGCTGCCCGAGCGCGATCTGACGGCGACGGAAAAGCGGGTGGGGCCGATGCTTTACGATAAGGGGTTGGCGGAGACGGTGGGGATCATTATTGGATCACCTGAATTTCAAAGGAGGTAAATATGATAACCAGAAGAGGTTTTTTGAAGGGTAGTGGCCTGGCACTATTTGGCGTAGGCCTGATGGGTGGTATCCCGGGTTTTCTGGCGGAAGCCGCGGCGCGTGACAAGAGGCTGATGCTCTATAAGGGGAAGCGGGTGCTGGTGTGTATCTTCCAGCGTGGGGCGATGGATGGGTTGATGGCCGTGACGCCTTTTTCAGATACCTGGCTGCAAGCGGCGCGGCCTGGCTTGTCGTTGCCGGCCGTTGCGGGCGGGCGGGGTAGCTCGCTTATCGACCTCGATGGACGTTGGGGGCTTCATCCCGGTCTGAAGGCATTCGAGCCATTGTTCCGGGAGGGCAGGCTGGGGATTGTCCATGGCATCGGCAGTCCCAACAATACCCGCAGCCATTTCGATGCGCAGGACTATATGGAATCCGGTACTCCTTTCAACAAGGGGACTGCCAGCGGCTGGCTCAACAGGGCTGTGGGACTGCTGGGACATGATACGCTGACGCCTTTCACTGCAGTGAGCCTTACCCCGGCGTTGCCACGGTCGTTTTATGGGGAACACCCGACAGTGGCCATCAGCAACCTGCAGGACTTTGCCATCCAGCTGAAGGGGAACCCGGCAGGCGCCAATGTGGCGGCGAAAAGTTTTGAGGAGCTGTACGATCAGACCTCGCCGGGGTTGCTACATAATGCGGGGAAAGAAAGTTTTGAAGCAATGAAACTGTTGCAGCAGGCCGATCTGCGGAACTATGTGCCGGCCAACGGCGCCGTATATCCCAATAGTCCACTTGGCAATTCGCTGCGGCAGATAGCACAGCTGATCAAGATGGATGTAGGACTAGAGGTGGCCTTTACCGAGTCCAACGGCTGGGATACGCATTTCAACCAGGGCACTGACAACGGCATCTTTGCCAGGAATGTAGCCGATCTCAGCAATAGTATTGCCGCTTTCTGGCGCGATCTCGACGCCAACCAGGATTATGTGACGGTGATGACGATGACGGAGTTTGGGCGGACGGTGCATCAGAATGGGACGGGAGGAACGGATCATGGCCGCGGCAGCTGCAATTTTATTCTCGGTAATAATGTTGCCGGGGGCAAGGTCTATGGAAATGTACCCGAGTTGGCGATGGAGAATCTCGAAGATGGCCGTGACCTGCCGGTGACGACGGATTTCCGGAGTGTGTTCAGCGCGGTGGCGGATGCGCATCTGCGGATCTCCGATGATAAAGTATTATTTCCTGATTGGGTTGGATCGAAGGCAGGGGTGATGAAAGTGGGTTGAGATCATTTGATCTTAGAGATGGTTCGTGTTTGCTTTCCGTTGGCGCTTTGGAAATGCGCATAATACATCCCGTTGCCCAGCCTGGATCCGTTGAAGTAAATAGAATAATTTCCGGGCGGGTAGTCGCCATCTACCAGGGTCTCGAGCCACCGGCCTTCGTCGTCCGCGAGCCGGATAGACACGTGGCCGCCCGTGGTCTTGAAGAAGATGGTAGTCGTATTGCTGAAAGGGTTGGGATAATTGCTGATGAGCGCATTCCCCGAGAGGGTGGGGGCGCTGGGATGGCAGGCGCTGTCACTGATGATGGGCAGGGGATCATAATTCGTATACATAATGGCTTCCAGCCCTGATTCGTCTACGCAGAACCAATTATTCAGCATGGTAGAGTAGACATTCCTGAAATCATATTGGAAATCGAGATTGTCGTTGACGTTGACGTTAGCGGGTACGACAGGCGTATTGCCGGTGACGCCGGGGGTTACTCCGTTGCCAAAGACAAAGACCGGGGCTGCGCTGCCGTGGTCGGTGCCGGTACTGGCGTTGCTTTTTATCCGGCGGCCGAATTCGGAGAAGGTCATGCCCAGCACCCGCTGTTCGACCTGGAGATATTTGAGGTCGTCCTGGAAGGCCTTGATCGCGTCCCCGACGTTTTGCAGGAGGTTGGCGTGCGTACCTGTTGTGGTGTCGGTGGAATTCACCTGGTGCGAGTGGGTGTCAAAGCTGCCGTAGCTGACCAGATAGAGCGGGGTGCGGAGGCCGCCTGCGATGAGGCGGGCGACGATCTTGAGCTGATCGGCGAGGGGGTTGTTGGAAGGGTAGGTGGATTGTTGGGGCACTTTATTTGCGGCGGCCTTGATCACCTGGGCATATTGCTGGGTCTCCTGTGCGATGGTGCGAACGTAGGTGAGTTCTTTTCCGGCGGGAGTATTTGGGGCGGGGTCCTGGACGCCGTTGAGCAGGTTATAGAAATTGGTAGGGTTGGTTATGCTCATCGCCATGTTGATGTTGGGGCCCTGGAAGTTGAGGGTGGAGACAGAGCCGATGCGGATGCCGAGCGGGTCGGGCATATTGTTGTTGGGATAGCCGTTGGGGAAGCCCGGGTACTCATAGTCCAGCTGACGGCCATTCCAGCCCGTGTCCAGCACTGTGGCACTGTCCGATGCCGTCATCCAGATATCTGTCGCCCGGAAATGCGAGAAGCTGGGGGCGGGATAGCCTACGGATTGAATGATGTTCAGTTTGCCTTCGTTATAGAGGCTTTGCAGGCCAGTCAATGCAGGATGGAGGCCGATCTTATCCACGCCGGTGAGGGCTAGCGCTTTTTCCTTCGGGATATAGATATTGGGTCGGGCGTTGATGTATTCCGAGTAATATTCGAGGGGGATCACCGTGTTGAGTCCGTCGTTGCCACCCTGAAGCTGGACCAGGACCAGGACGTGGTCGGTGGTTTGGGGTGGACCCATCATTGCCCGGACAAGGGGATGGCCGGCTGCCAGGGCGGACAGTTGAAAGCCTCTGAACAGCGAAGGGATAGCCAGGCTGGCCGGTACGGCGTTCTTTAGGAATTCTCTGCGATGCATATCAGCGTATTTTGGTTTGCGGCCCGAACCGGGGCCGATTTTGGATTACGGTGCCGACTGAGGCCGGTCTTTAGATCAATTGATATTCAGACAGGTCCATAAGGTATTTCAGCAGGTCGCGGAGGTGGCCCAGGACGATTGTCGTATTGGCCATATCGGCGGGGTTTGCGACATATTCTGCCCAGGCGGTGGTCCAGTAGGTGTCGTTGGTCTGTCCGCCCAGCAGGATGTCGGTCTTGATAGTTGCCCGGGCGTCGTCGGAGAGGGGGATACGATATAGAATGTTGATGCAATCCAGCAGCAGCTGGTTGGGGTCGGAGGGGTTGGGCAGGGATTTGGCGAATGCGCCCCAGTCGATCTTTATGCTATGTCCATTGAGGGAATAGCCGGTAACCACGAGGGCGTCGGAGTATTGATTGCGTTTGGGCAGGATGTCCGAGTTGAGCCAGAGTTCGTAGAAGTTGGGTTCCTGGTAATAGGCCGGCCAGCCGCTGACATTGGGTGGGTCGCCGATGTTTTGCGCCATATTGGTGACGATGCCGACCAGCCAATTAAAAAATCCGTAGTTGCTCGCATAATCGCTTGCAGGGGGAAAGGTTATATTGAACTCCCGGCAGAGGCCTACTACGAAGTCACATGGGCTCTTGATCATGGAGCCGGGTATAAGGGCGTCGAAGAAATGCTGGCTTTGCAGCAGGGTCGAGAGTACGGGTTTTAGTTCGAAGTTGTTGGCGCGGAAGATGGCGGCCAGGGGAGTGATGACGTTTGCTTCGACTGTATCGTCGATGTCATAGTAAACGAAATAACGATAGAGGCACCGACAGATGTATTTTGGGGATTCGTCGGTGCCCAATATCATATCTATGAGAGCGGCTATTTCGGTGGCGCCTGCATTCGCATCCGACTGTCCCTTTATGACGGTATTGTTATAAAAGGCTGAGAATTGTTTGTCTGTTGAATCATGCCTTTTAGGATTGAAGAAGGATGAGATGGTGGTGGAATTGTTCTGCCAGCCGGTGAGGACGTGGGCGGCGGCCTTTACATCGGCTTCGGTGTATTGGGAGCCCGGCCCCTTGCCGACGGTGAACAGCTCCTGCAATTCCCGGCCATAGTTTTCGTCCGGCGCCGAGGCGGTGTTATATTGTCCGTTGAGGTAGACCAGCATGGCCGGATCAGTGGTAACTTGCAGCACGAGGGTGCGGAAATTACCCAGGGCGTTGGTGCGAAGCATGGCGTGATGCTTGTATACGAACTGGGAGTTGCCGACCGTGGTAGTCTCGGTGGAGAAGTGGTTGTGCCAGAACAGCGTCATTTTTTCCAGCAGACTGCGGTCCTGGTTGATCATCAGCCCCATCCACCATTTTTTGAAAGACGCCCGCCGGTAGCTGTCGACGCTGCCGTCATTGTTTGCATCGTTGACCCAGGTGGTTCCCATGGCGATGTTATTGTCCGGGGTCGTGGCGGTAGCGGGGGTGGTATATTCTTTTACGGGTGGTGGGGGAGCCGTAGAGGCGGGGGTTAGTAATTCGGCGACGGCGGCCGACAGCGTCTTATTCTTGAAATGCGCGATGTCCGATACGCTGGCTCCGAACAGGCAACGCTTCAACAGGTGAGTAACCTCATTGTCTGTCCATGGGCCATTGTAGGGCGTCAGTCCACTGGAAGGGGGAGCAGCCATAGCAATGAAGATTAGCAATTAGCCATTATGATACCGTGGGGGTTTAGACTTAGGGTGCGGATAAAAGTTTAAAAGTATTTTTAATTTTATTTTAATGACCATATGACGACCGAATTCCTGGTTCAATTCATCCGCCGGCACTCGATAGCCGCGCTGGCTACCACCTCCGGGAACCACCAGCCGGAGGCCGCTATTGTCGGTATTGCGGTGACGGACGACCTCGAGATCGTATTCGACACTGTGCGGGGTTCGCGTAAGTATCCCAACCTGATCGAATGCCCGCGGGTGGCCCTAGTGATTGGCTGGAAGCATGAAACGACTGTCCAATATGAGGGGGTGGCCAGGGAATTGGCGGGTGCGGAGGATGATGTGTACCGGGAGGTGTACTACTCTGTCTACCCGGATGGCAGGCAGCGAGCGGCCACCTGGGAGGGCCTGGTACACTTTGTGGTGCGGCCGCAGTGGATACGGTATAGTAATTTTAATGAGCCGGTGAGGATTGAAGAAATGCGGTTTAGTTGAGGCCTTGCTTCTGCTGCTGATAGTGTTCTTTGCGCTGTTCTTTCTCATCGTCCATTTCGGGGCCCTTCTCTATTTTTCGCCAGTCGATGGTCTTGTTGTACCGCTTCATCGCCACCTGCGGGTCGAAGACCTCGGTCGAGGGGAAGATCAGGTCGTAGGGACGGAAGTCGGGCTTATCGGTGAAGAAATCCTGCAGGAGGGTTGCCGTAGCGTCGTATTGGTTGACATAGGGGACGTCGAAGATGGTGTAGATCGTTTTCAGGATGGAGCCGAAGTTGGCGTGTACGTGTGAGGTATACCCCCGTTTTACGTAGGGACCGGCCATCATCAGGATGCTGCGGTGGGCGTCGATATGGTCTACTCCGCCCTGGGGGTCGTCTTCGGTGATGATGACCAGCATCTTCTTCCAGTACGGTGTACGGGACAGGAAGTGCAGAATGCGACCCACGGCGATGTCGTTGTCGGCTACATAGGAATGGATGAAAGGATAGCCGTCGGCGGGGCGGGGGCGGGCGGTGTGGTCGTTGGGCACCTGCATCGTGATCAGCCGTGGCATCTTGTGTTTGCCGTCGAGCCACATTTTTGTGAATTCCGACTCGAACTGCTCCATACGAAACTGATCGGGGATGTTGGTATTAAAACCGGCGTAGTTGTGGCTGGTGCGGGGCCAGAGCGCCTTTTGCATCGGCACCATTACGGCATGGGAGGCGCCGGTGGCCGTGTCCATCCATTCTTCGCGGACATGGGCCGTCTCGTTGGCTTCACCAAAATTATAGAAGGAAATGTGGCTGCGATCGAGCGCTTCCCAGAGGCCGCCGCGTTCGGCATAGTCTTCGGGGTCCATGCTTCCGGTGGAGCCGGGGAAGCGACGGCCCGAGGCTTTGGAGAAGATCTTTGCCGTCTTATCGACGCTGGAATTAGCTTCCACCCATTCGTTGGGGATGACGCCCAGCATCCAGTGGTGGCCATGGATGGAGGCATCGCTATCACAGTAATAGTTGTCCGAGTAGGTGAATTGCCGCGCCACCTTGAGATGATTGGGCGCAATATTCATATGGACGAGCGTCTTGTCTTTTGCGATGAGGTTGACGTCGATGCCAAACCGCGCCAGGGTGGAGTCGCCTTTGCCAGTAGGCATCTGGCCCAGCACCTCATCATAAGTGCGGTTTTCTTTTGTGATGTAGACGATGTATTCGATGGGGCTCTTGCGGATATGCTGGAGAGGCGGCAGGGGATTGCGGCCGTCGTCGGTGACGCTGGTCTTTGCAAAGGTATTGGCGATGGCCTGCCGGGTATAGAGCGCTAATTGGGTGGAGTCAGGCGTGACGATCTTTTGGTATGTTCCGAGTTGAATGTCGCCGATGTACGTTCCCTGGATGGGCCGAACGAAGTGTTGACCGCCGTTGGGGCCTGCGCCGTAGCCACGGCAGGAGATGACATACAGGTGTTTTTCGTCACGGCTGAGCAGCACGCGTGTGGGGCCCCAGCCGGTGGGGATGAGCCCGGTGGTTTTGCCGGTGGGGAGGTCGATGACGGCGATGGCATTGAAGCCGAGCAGGGCTACGTAGAGTGTCTTTTCGTCTTTGCTTAGCGTGAGGCCGAAGGGGAGCAGGCCGCGATAGCGGTCGATCACCGGGTCGACGTGAATGGGGATGGTGGCGGCGATGCGGTGGTTGCGATAGTCGATGACGGAGATGTTATCGTTGGTGGCGTTGGTGACATAGGCGAAGTTGCTGCCTACTGCGAGGGAATTGGGGCTGGCGCCGCCTACGACTTCGGCCCCTTCCACCATTTGGCCGATCTGGTGGCCGGGTTTGTAGCGATCGGTTATAGTGTTGGTGGCGAGGTCGATGGCATAAACGCTCATGGCTTCCGGGGCCAGCGGATCGCCAACGCCGGGGATCTTCCTACCGTTGAAGGTATACCCATTTTTTGACTCCGGCGTGTTGTCGCCATAGGGATGAAACGGGATCACCTTATTGTTGTAGTTGGCCGGGGTTATGTCGGGTAGCAGAGGGTAGTCGTACATACCGACATTGGCCTCGAACACTATTTTGTGGTCCGGGCTGATGGCAAGGCCGAAGGGTTGTCTGCCTGTGGGGATGGAGGCAGTGATCTTTTTTGTAGCGAGATCGATGCGGACGAGGCGGAAGTTGCCGCGGTCGAGCACCAGCAGTTCGTTGTTGTCCGCGTTGTAGAGCAGGTCGGAGGTGAAGCTATCTTCATAGTCAACGGTGTCCGAGGGGTTATGACCGTTGAGTGAAAGGGAGTCTATGCGTTGGAGGGTGGTGAGATCGTAGCCGATGACGGCGCCGTTGTCACCGCCGCTGAGGTAGACCGTCTTCGAATCGGGGAGGAAGGCCACGCCCAGGAACGAACTGCCGGAGAGGGGCGAGCGGATCGAGCCATCGTAGGAGGGAACTCTTATATTCGCGAGGGTGGAATTATTGATGATGGTGAATACGCCGTCGTGGATGGTAACGGTGGTAGCGCCATCGGGGGAGACCGCCATGCCGAAGGGATCATGGGTCAGCGTGATGGTTTGGCCTGCGGGTGTGCAGAAACGGCCACTGGGCAGGATGCTGGCGCCTGTCGTATCGATGTGGGTGTAGGCCGCGACGCCGGGCACGGAGAGGACGGTGTAGGTTTGTCTCTGCTGACCCTGGGTGATGAGGGCGAAGAAGATGGCGGAGAGAAAGAGGGGGAGGCGGCGCATGGCAGTAGTATTATTGGTTAAAAGTAGGATACAATTATTACCTTAGGATTAAATCATCAAAAGATGCGGGAGCGGATCCAGCTCGTCCTCAAATTCTTATTTCTTGTTTTCCTGATTGCCATCGTTGTATTCATATGGGAGAGTCTCCCTATCATCAGCGGTTATGCGGCGAAGGTAGCCTGTTCGGGCATTTTTGTGGCCGGGCGGCAACCCAACCAGGTGTTGCGGCAGGACCTTGCTTCTTTTCCGGCAAACCTGGCTTCCTGTACGGTCGACCTGCAGGATAGCAGTGTCACCGCTTCGGTGTTGGGTTTGGCGAGCCGTAAGGCTATTTACCGGTGGAAGCTTGGGGCTACGCTGGTGAGCAATGGGGTGAGTGAGGAATCGTTGCGCGAGCAGCATATCCCGCGGTGGGCGGCTCCTGTTGTCAACACTGATACCATCGATTGGCCGATGGGCGACCGGGTCGGGGCGATGAGGACGAATGGGATTGCTTTTGATGAAGGAGGGAAAGGGTTGACGGACATCGACACGGTTCAGCTACAGGCCGCGTTGGGGCTTGCTTTTGGGGAAGGCGGGGCGCCGGTGACGGGGACGAGGGCCGTGCTGATCGTGTATCACGGGCGATTGATCTTCGAGCGATATGCACCGGGTTTCGACCGGCATACGCGATTGTTGGGCTGGTCGATGACAAAGGGGATCACAAATGCGTTGATCGGTATCCTGGCGGGGCAGCATAAATTGAATATCGAAGAGCCGGCGCCTGTTGCCGAATGGGCGATCGACGAACGGCGTGACATTACGCTGGCGAACCTGCTGCACATGAATAGTGGGTTGCGCTGGTGGGAATTCTATGGGGGCCCGAGTGATGCCACCCAGATGCTTTTTAAAGAGGCGGATATGGGTGGATATGCCATGCGCCGTCTTCCGCGGCATGCCCCGGGCACCGTTTTCAATTATTCCAGCGGGACGGCGAATATCCTTTCTTCCATTATCCGGAAGGCTGCCGGCGAAGACGATTATTATCATTTTCCCTATCAGCAGCTGTTTGAGAAGACGGGCATGTACAGTGCTGTGATGGAGCTGGATGCGAATGGCACCTTTGTTGGCTCCTCGTATTGTTATGCCACGGCGCGGGACTGGACGCGATTTGGGCTGTTGTACCTGCATGATGGAATGTTCAACGGGCAGCGGGTGCTTCCGGAGGGCTGGGTGAGGTGGACGGTGTCGGGAGAGGGGTATGGCGCGTTGTGGTGGTTGAACCGGGGCCCGGTGGAGGGCCGCCGTCATCCCGAATTGCCGGCCGATTGTTTTTCGAGTGAAGGATATGAAGGGCAGTATACCTGGGTTATTCCTTCAAGGGATGTGGTGATAGTGCGACTGGCGATGGAGCATGGGAACAAATTGAGTCCTGATACATTTGTGCCCCAGGTGTTGCGGGCTTTGCGCTGATTTTTTGGGCGGATTGAGCTATCTTCGGTGGATGAGACTTAGCCTTTTATCGATGATGTTTGTGTTGGTGCTGGCGACGGATGTAGCTGTTGCCGGTGGCCCTTCCTTTGTTATTACCCATTATGGGGCGAAGGGGGATGGGAAGACGATGAATACCCGGGCGATTCAGCGGGCTATCGATGCGGCGGCCGCCGCAGGCGGCGGTATTGTAGTTGTACCTTCAGGGAAATTTCTGACTGGGGTGATCACGCTGAAGTCGGGCGTGGAACTGCATCTTGCGGCGGATGCGGTGTTGCTGGGGAGTACGCGGCGCAGCGACTATGGCGGTGAGCGTGCTTCGGCGCTGATCGTGGCCGACGGGCAGCAGGGTATTGCCATCACCGGCGGCGGTGTCATCGACGGTGAGGGACGCGAAGTGGTAGAAGATGTTTACCGGATGTTGAAGGCGGGTACCTTGCAGGACCCCGACTGGCAGAAGGAGAACCCCTGGCATCAGAAGCGACCCAATGAATACAACCGGCCGGGGATCATCCATTTTACCCATTGCACCAATGTGCGTCTTGACAGTGTGCTGCTGAAGGATGCGGCCTGTTGGGTGCAGACCTATACCGAGTGCGACCATCTGTCATTGACCAATCTGCGGGTGCAGAGTACGGCCTATTGGAACAATGACGGTATCGACGTTGTGGACTGTAAGGACGTACAGATTACGGGTTGTGTGGTGAATGCCGATGATGATGGCATTTGCCTGAAATCGAGCAATCCGGCCAGCCGTTGTGAGAACATTCTTGTTGCGCACTGTGATGTCCGGAGCAGCGCCAGCGGCATCAAATTCGGGACGGCGTCTTTTGGGGGATTTAAAAATATTACGATAAAGGATGTCACCGTTCATGATACGTACCGGAGCGCTCTTGCGCTGGAGTGTGTCGACGGGGGCGCCATGGAGAATGTGACGGTGGAGAATGTGGCGGCGGTGAACACAGGTAATGCTCTTTTTATCCGATTGGGGCATCGCAATCAGCAATTGCCGCCGGGGAGCGTCCGGCATGTGACGATTAAGAACCTGCATGTCGAGGTCCCTGCGGGGAAGCCGGACAAGGGGTATGAGATGGAAGGACCGGAAATGGGCTATGCCCATAATTTTTTCCCGGCTTCGATAGTCGGGATCCCCGGGCACCCGGTGGAGGATGTTGTCTTTGAAAATGTAGAGATTGTTTACAAGGGTGTCGAAGACAAAAGTTTGGGCCGGTATGGGTTGGATTCGCTCGCCTACGTGCCGGAGAATGAATCGGCGTACCCGGAGTACTCTATGTTTGGTGAACTGCCGGCATGGGGCCTTTATGTCCGGCATGTCAGCGGGCTGCAGTTGCGGCAGGTGACGCTGCGGCATCAGCAGGAGAGTTTTCGGCCGGCGATGGTATTTGATGATGTGAAAGGTGTGAGCGTGGAGGGCGCACCATAAAAAAACCGACCAGGACAGCAACGGATATCCTCCGGAGCATCCCAGCCGGTATGGGTCGGGGTATAATGAGGTGAAGCCAGATTGCGTTGAGGATCAATTACCAGTTGTGGGTGACAGAGGAAGTTGCCAGGAATAAGGGGAGGCACGTATGTGGACGCGCTAAGATAGGTGTTTTTTTGAACAAAGAAGGAAATTTCCCTTAGTGCAGTTCGATGCGGCGGCCCTCTTTAGACGACCGGGTTGCCGCATCGAGTATACGGACGACGATGAGGTTATTGGCAAGGGAAGAGAGGTCGTTTCCGGGGTCGGTCTTGCCCGAGAGGACGCTGGAAAGATAGGCGATATTATCGCGATAGACGGCGGGGTGGACGGCGACGCTGTCATAGGTGTTTTTGACCCGCTGAAGGAGTTGCCTGTCATTCAACGCGTGCAGGTAGCCGGTAGTTCCAAATACTTCCCAATCTTTTATGCTATAAGGCCAGTTCCAGGAGGCTTCGATGATGCCGGTGGCGTCGGGGTATTCCAGCAGGATGGTGGCGTCGTCATCTACTTTTGGGTAGATGGATGGTTTTATGTGGTGGGTGACGGCGGTGACGGCGATGGGTGCTTTGCCGTGCATGAGCCAGGTCATGAGGTTGGCGCCATAGCAGCCGAAGTCGCGGAGGGCTCCGCCGCCGTTCTTTACCGGATCGGTGAGCCAATTGAGGAAGTCAGGGCTGCAGCCTATCTCCTTCGGGCCCTGGTGGCCGTCGTGTACGATCATTTTGCGGGTAACGCCGATGATGTTGCTGTTGACCATTTCAAAGATCTGCTGATTGGTATCATACCAGGTGGTTTCATAATTGGTTAGCACCTGGATATGGTATTGCGCCGCGAGGGCGGCGATGCGTTCGGCATCTTTTACGGTTGTTGCAAGCGGTTTTTCCACCATGACGGAGATGCCTTTCGGGGCGCAGGTCTCGACTACGCCGAGGTGTTCGGAGATGGCGTTGTATGCCAGCACCGCGTCGGGATGGGTATGTGTGATGAGGTCGGAAAGGTTGTTGTAGAAAAGGGAGTCGGGCAACTGATAGCTTTTCTTATAGCGGGCGATGAGCTGTGCATCGGCCTCGGCGATGCCGGCGATGATCACCTCTCCGCGTTTGTATTGGTGCATGATGTTGTGGACGTGGTCGTGTGTGAGTCCGGCGACTCCCACGCGTAGAATCTTTTGCCCCGGGGCTGTGGATGCAAGAATGCAGGCAAACAAAATACACAGGGTTCTCTGATAGAAGACGTTGATTATCATATCGGTTGTTTGCTTATTAACATATGATTTGCAACAAGTAAGGATTTGTTATGAAACTCTGGCGGTGTTATTGCATCTATGTAATAAGAGCTTCAAATTTAAATATATGAAAAAGACCATTCTATCACTCAGTTTATTGTTAGCCATGATTTTCATGGCTGCAGGAGTGAAAGCACAAGTAAGCTTCGGCGTTTCCGTAGAATTTGCCCCTCCCGCTATACCTGTTTATTATCAGCCGCCCTGTCCTGTAGAAGGATATATTTGGATACCCGGTTACTGGGCATGGGATGATGACTATTATGGTGACGATGATGGTGGATATTATTGGGTACCGGGTTATTGGGCTGCACCGCCGGAGATCGGTTTTCTTTGGACGCCTGGTTACTGGGGTTGGTCAGAAGGTTATTATCTCTGGCACACCGGTTATTGGGGTCCGCACGTAGGTTTCTATGGCGGTATCAACTATGGTTGTGGTTATGGTGGTATAGGGTATGTCGGTGGAGAATGGTATGGCGGTCGTTTCCGGTATAATACAGCCATTACGAATGTCAATACCACGATCATTCACAATACGTATATCAACCGGACGGTGATCAATAATAATGTATATGTCAACAACCGCGTAAGCTATAATGGCGGTCCCGGCGGTATCCAGGTCCGGCCGGGTGCGCGGGACCAGATGGCGATGAACGAACGGCATATCCAGCGTACGGATGGACAGTTGCAGCATCAGCAGACGGCTATGCACGACCGGAACGCTTTTGCCAGTGTGAACCACGGCCGGCCGATGACTATGGCGACGGCGCGGCCGGTGAGTTTGAACACCACTCGTCCTGCGGCGTCGGTACGGCAGCCGTATAACAGACCGCAGCAGCAGTTTAACCAGATGAGCAGACCGCAACAGCAATATCGCCCGCAGTCGCCAATGATGAACAGGCCGCAGGCTCAGCCGCAGTACCGGCCGCAACAACAGCAGTTTCATCAGCAGCCGCAGTACCGGCCTCAAACGCAGTATCGGCCGCAGCCGCAACAGCAGTATCGCCCGCAGCCTCAATATCATCCCCAGCCGCAGTTTGGTCAGATGAACAGGCCGCAGCCGCAGTATCGCCCGCAGCCGCAGCAGCAATATCGTCCGCAACCTCAGTATCGTCCGCAGCCGCAGTTTAGTCAGATGAGCCGGCCGCAGCCACAGCAATTTCGCCCGCAACCGCAATTTCATCCCCAACCGCAGATGTCGCGGCCTATGCCGCAAGGTGGTGGTGGCAGGCCCGGTGGCGGCGGTGGTGGTGACCATCGTCCCAGATAGACGCGGATAATAAATAGCTTTGTATTTTTAGGCCATGAAACAGTTTGTTCTCATGGCCTTTTTGTTTTGGCCCCTGTTTGCTGCTTTACAGGGGATGGGCCAGCCCGGCTGCCGCCACGACGCCCCGGCAGGCGTTTGGCTTTGTTTTTGTGGATTGTAGACTTGTCGCGGATACGGCGGCGAAGAAAGTTTTTCTTGGGAGGCCCTGGCGACCTTTTGCCCGGACGGTATATATCCGGACGGAGATGGGCGAACATATTGCCCCGGCGGGATGGGATAACTGGCGAAACCCGGAGAATGAGAAGACCGCCTATTATGCTGAATACGAGAGTTCGGGGCCTGGCGGGGCCACTGCCGCAAGGGTTGGGCTGGTCGCGGCAGCTTGCGTCCGGAGAAGCGAAAAAATATACGATAGAAAACATCCTGGGGGCATGGGTTGCCGTATTTAAATGAAGAAAGCCGCAAGGCAACCGCCTATTATAAAGCCCCGTTTGTTCTACATGCCTGCATAGACCTCTCTCCACAAGAATTTTTTGACCCCTACGTAGAAAGCCGGTTTTGCGCTGCTTAACTCCCGCGCCCCTGGGAGATCGTCAAACGTCAAAATTGCTGATTATGAATACTATTCAACGATTGCTTATGCGGCTGCCGTCCATTCAGAGACGCTGGCCGCTGCTGGCCTGCCTTCTACTGGCAACTGCCTGTCACAAGCTGATCTTCATTAACAACCATCATCTCCGGAGTTTCCAACAGGTGAACCTGGTGGCCAATAAAAGCTCGTATGGCGCGGGGCTCACCGACTCGACCCTGCAGAACGCCTGGGGTCTGGCCTGGTCGCCCTCGGGTATTGCCTGGGTGAATTCGCAAGCGGGGCATGTCAGTGAATTGTATACGGCGGATGGAGCCATCGTGCGCCCACCGGTGGCCATTCCCTCGCCCGGAGATACGATCGGCGGGAATCCAACGGGTATCGTATTCAATTCTACCAAGGGGTTCAGGATCGCCAATGGGAAGCCTGCTGCCTTCATTTTTGTAGGCCTGGATGGCGTCCTGTCGGCCTGGAACGGGGGTTCGGGCAACAATGCCCAGAAGATCGGGCACGATTCGACTTCGGTCTTTACCGGGCTGGCGATCGATTCCAACGCTGCAGGGCAGACCTTTATCTATGCTGCCGATATCTTGTCAGGGAAGATCGTCGTATGGGATACGGCCTGGAAGCCGGTGGCCATGACGTTTACGGATGGGTCGCTTCCCATGGGTTATGCGCCTTATAATATCCAGTCGGTGGGCGGCTGGCTGTATGTAACCTATGCCAAGGTGAAAGCAGGCGGCTTTCCGGTCTTCGGTGTCGGCCTGGGTATCGTAGATATTTTCAAGGGGGATGGTTCTTTTGTGAAGCGGTTTGCTACTGGTGGTGATTTGAATGCGCCCTGGGGGATTACGATGACGCCTGCCAATTTCCTGGCGAGTGCGGACATGGGAAACGATGAAGGCGATGATGAGGGTCATAATAATCAAGGTGATGACAACGATCAAGGTAATGGCAATCTGAATGAGCCGGTGATCCTGGTAGGAAACCTTGGGGATGGACGGATCAATGTCTTTTTGCAGAATGGAACGTTCAAGGGGCAGTTGCAGAGTAACAAAAAGACCATCGTCATCGACGGGCTTTGGGCCCTTGGTTTTCCGCCCACTACGGACACGGCCGTCAATCATATGCGGTTGTATTTTACCGCGGGACCGGTGAATCAGGCTGATGGGCTGTTTGGATATTTGCTCAAACAATAAGTATCTTGGTGGGCTAACATATATAGCTTATACTATGAGAAAGTCCACCAAGATCTTCCTAACCCTTCTGGGTATCCTTGTTCTCGCCGTAGTGGCGCTGGGATTGTTTGTAAAGAAAGTATTGCCCAATGTGGGGCCACCTGCCGATCTGCATGTACAGATCACCCCGGGAAGGGTGCAACGCGGAAAGTATCTCGCCAATAATGTGGCCGCTTGTATGGCCTGTCACAGCAGCCGGGATACCAGCCTTTATGCGGGTCCTATAAAGGACAGCACGCTTGGCAAGGGTGGCGAACTGTTTAGCAAGAGTGAAGGGTTCCCGGGGAACATCTATGCGCCTAACCTCACTCCTTATCATTTGGATACATGGAGTGACGGAGAGCTTTTCCGGGCCATCACCACGGGTGAAAGCCGCGACGGGCATGCGCTTTTTCCCCTTATGAACTATCCGACCTATGGCAAGCTTGACCAGGAAGATATCTTCAGCATCATCGCTTATCTGCGTACCCTTCCTTCCATACCCAATGAAGTACCGGCAACGGAACTGGATTTCCCGGTGAGTTTTATTGTCAATACCATCCCTGCGCGTGCGGCGATGGAGCAACTGCCGGATAGTAACAATGCGATTGCCTACGGGAGATACCTGGTGAGGATGGCGAGCTGTATCGAGTGTCACAGCAAGGTGGACAGGGGTAAAATTGTTGCCGGATCGGAGTTTGGCGGGGGGCGGGAATTTATTGTGGGTGGGAAGACGATCGTTTCCTCGAATATCACTCCGGACAGGGAGACCGGCATCGGCAATTGGAGTAAGGAGTTATTCGTCCGGAAGTTTAAGCAATATGCGGATAGTGGTTATGTGCCGAAGCCGTTGGCGATGGGTGAGGTGAATACGCCGATGCCATGGCAGTCGTATGCGGGGATGAGGGTGAAGGACCTGGAGGCTATCTATGCTTATTTCAGGAGTTTCAAGCCTATTCGCAGCGAGGTGAAGTAGCGTATGCAGCAGCGGCGCGTCAGCGGATGCGTTCGCGGAAGGGTTCGAGGAAGGTGCTTTTTACCTGACCCGAGCGGAGGATATAGGTAACCCATATGGTGATGTAAATGCCGGTGCGAATGGCATCTCTTGTCAGTGAGAATTTATAATCGGAGAGCATAGCCGGCGGGATGGGAATGATGGAGGCGAGGAGAAGCAGCAGGATACGCCCTGACAGCAAGATGCCGGCATACCAGAGAAACATCCGCGGGAAGATGTCCCTTTTATGGAGGAACCAGTACAGGACGGCGCCGCCGCCGGCGATGAAGCCGAGATGGATGGCCAGTTGCGCCATGAGAAAGTATTGTAGCCGGGAGCCGCCGGCATTGCCATATTCCGCCCAATTGCTATAGCTATAGTAGTTGCTACGGATGAGCTGGGCAATTTCGAGCAGCAGGGTGCCCCCGATGCTTACTCCCAACAGGATGAGCCACCCGCCCAGCGGATAACCGGTGCCGGCAGCGTAGAGGGTTTCTTCGCTGCGGGCATTGAGCCAGACGAAGAGCCGGGAGAAGAAGAGGGAAAAGAAAAAGGTTAGCCAGATGGCGGGCCAGCAGACCTTCCAGTCTTTTGTGAGGGAGGTGGTAGAAACGGCTTCCTTTGAAGCCGGTGTTTCATCTGGTGTGGAGCCTTCCGGTGAAATGGTTTTATAGAGCTGGAAGGATATCTTCCCGGAGATGCTCTTATAATCTTCTTTATACTGACGGAGAGCAGAAGCAGGGATGTGATCGTCAAAGGTTTTCAGGAGATAGTGCAAGCTCATATTGCTTCCATGGACGATGGGAACGAAGTCGAACTCGTAGGCGTCATTTTTGACATGCAGTTCGCCACCACCGAATTCCCAGTCTTCGGGAAGAGAGATGTTTAGCGTGTAGTGAACATTATAGGGATAGGTGAGTGCCAGCGGGGCATCACTGGCTATGTCGGCGGGGTCGGGAAAGGCCTGGTCGAGAATGCCTGCCGTGAACTCAAAATATTTCTTACCCTTTTTATCGGTGCTCCAGAGTTGTGGAATGCAGTAGTGTTCGAGCACCGTCATTTGGTTCTTAAGGCTGTCGTCGCTATAGGTGACGGCGCTTGTTTGCCGGATGCCTTCGAAGAGATTCGCATAATATTTGCGGTAGGTATCTCCGACACTCTTGATGCTGTTCTCTGCGAATGCACTGCGAATATCGTCGGCTGCACCGCCAGTGTAAATGGAGGTAACGGTGAGCTGGCTGCTGTCATAGTACTTCGTATCGAGCTGCTCTGTGATGGTATAGTCGTTTATGTGGCCGGGAGTGACGGGTTGGAGGCCGGTGGCGCCTTCTTCCAATACCAGGGCGTAGCCATATGCAGGGATGAAGAGATCGGCGAGTTCGCCGCGTTGGCCGGAATTGGTTGGGTCTATATAGGTATATACTCCTTTTGATCGCCGGATGGCTACGATGGCATGATCGAAGTCGCCGGGAGACGGTGCGATGTTGGCAAGTTCCCTGCGGGTCTCGGTGCTGACGAGGGCTACGAAAGCCGGAATGCCTTCTTGTTGCAGGATGGTGGTGAGTAGTAGCGCCTTGTCCTTACAGTCGCCGAAACGCTGGGTGAAAACGCCGCCGGGTGCATGGGGCTGATGAGTGTTGACGCCGATCTCCAGGCCGAGATAGCGGATCTCGTTTTGTACGAAGCGGTTGGCTATGTTGGCGAAGAGGTCTTTATCGCCTTTTGCCTGGGCGCGCCAGACGGTGATCTTTTGTTGGAGGCCGGGTGGCAGGGGGAAATGGTAATAGTTGAAGGTCTTGAGACCCCAGTCGATGACTTCCGCCCAATCCTTGTACTCTGTGGCATAGACGGTGGGGGCTTTTGCATACCAGGAAGGTTCGTCCAAACCGGATTCTCCGGACTCCAATCCGGGATTGTCCCAGGTGTAAATGAGCATATTGCCCAGGTGTTGTTGGGTGGGTTGCGGCGCGTTGTTAAACGGCAGGATATGCAGAGGACGATCGGTGGTGGTGAGGATGGTGCGGTAATAATTAGAGACCGCGGTGGAGCAGCTGAAGGAAAAGTCGTCCGAGTATTTGTTTTGGAAAACGGGGTTAAAGCCGACGACGGAATAGGCGACGTCGATGTGGTCGCCCGTGCGAATATCTTTCAGCGTGAGAAAGGCTCTTTTCAGTCCGTTGTATTCGAATTGGCCAGCCTCCTTTTCTTCCTGGACAATTTTGATACGGGAAGGATCGAGCTGGTTGAGGACGGCGCCGTCACGGATAACGCTGATGCGGTGGAAGACGACCTGTTGGAATTCGGGAGCAAAGGTTACGGATACTTCCGAGGCATTTTGGACGCCGGACTCATTGGTAATATCTATAATATAATGGGTATACCTGGTCTTGAGAGGTAGGTTGGTTTGGAGATCGAAGAGCTGATAATAATAGCCATCGCTGATTTCGTCCCGGGCGGGTTTCTTGTTGAGATCGGGATGGATGGCGTACAGCCAGGTGGGAATGGCACCGGTTTTTACGTTGGGAGAGGCGGAGAGGCATAAGGTTAGGAGTAAGCCCAGTGTGATGGACAACGCGATACGCATGAAAAAAGGGTCATTAAAGTTTCAAACTTACAACAAAAAGGGACCGGGGTGCAAAATAAAAAAGGGCCAGGATAGAAATCCAGCCCCGTTTTTAAATCCAATATCCTATGAAAAACCGAGTAGTGTAGGGCAACCAACGTGCCGGAAGGCACGCCGGGGGCGGAGGGTTTTAAAAACTTTTTTAGCAGGTTGATTTTTAGTTCTTTACATTTTTGGATGAGTTGTTATGGAAAATTCTTCTCACCGGAGTGTGGTGAATTTGCTCCCAGGAAAGGAAAAATTTTCCCATTGCCGGAATGCTTGCCGGCGGAGGCGCAATCCGTATTAAGGAAATGTGACCTGGTGGAATGCATTAAAAAATTCGTTAACTTCAAGAAGAAGGAGTTCGTATGGGATGGCGGACGACGATAACACTACACACTTATCTGCTTTTAAGCTGTTCTTCCCTGTTTGCCCAACAGGTGTCGTATTGTGAGCCATACAGTGACCGGTTTACGCTGCGACAGGAGATGATGGGCAAAGTGGGGGATTTTTATTGGGTGTCGGCGACGACCCGGAAGAAGGCAGTGCGTCATGGTAACGAAATTTCGGGTACGGAAGAACGTAACTTTGTCGTGTATGACGGTCGGATGGGAGTGAAGGGGATGATCGATGATCCGCCTTATACGAACAAATCCATCAGAGAATACCTGGTGATGACGGATGAACATTTCGACCGGGTGAACCTGTTGACCGCCGATGGAAAAGAAACTGAGGTTCGGCTACAACGGTATGAACCTGATGGCGAGGCCCTGGAGCCCGATCATACTATCGGGGTATTTCCCTTTAACGAACCAGGCACCAGTTTTATGCTGGTGCGGAGCCTGGACAGGACGCGGATATTATTGTTGGGTTTTCAATTCATTGCTTCTTCTGCGCCCTATCTCCATGCTTATTTATACGATGAGGACTGGCATTTGCTTTCGCAGAAGATCTACCGGCATCCCTATCTGAGCCAGCCGATGATACAGGACGATTTTTCCACCTATCCGTTGGAGGATTTCAATAAGACCCCCATTAAACTGGCCGATAACGGAGAATGGCTGATGATGTCGCCTTCGCGCCAGAACAGTAATTTCCTGCTTTTCCAATTCTCTCCCCTGGATACGGTTGTTTCCTACAAGGAGATCATGTTACCCGGAACTTCGTCGATGGAGGACGTTTGCTTGTCTGTCGACAATACTACCAGGGAAGCCGTAGCGGGTATCTTGTCGAACTTCCATTATGCGCCGTTGAAGAATGTTCAGGTGGTGCACTATTCGATGCATACAAAGACTTTCAGTTTTGATTCTTCCTACCGATTGAATACGCTTAGCGGGAAGCGGGTGCGGAATGACAACCTGGTGAAGGAGAATTTTGTGTCTGTGCCGGGGAAGGGTTTTTTGTTGATGAAAGAATACGGCAGGCAGTATGAGGAACTGGATGATAACCCATATGATGATGGGTGGGACCCGGCCTTCCTGTTCGCTTCCAATGATATCCCCGACCCCAATACGGGGCCATCCTTTGCCCGGATGCGGCTTCCGGGGCCACGGTATGGATATGCGCGTTATCGTGAGACTGCTAACCCGCCTTATCATGATCGCGGCGATCTGAGCCTTTATTATTTCCCCGCCAGCCGGGGAGACAGCTGCTGGAGTGGGATGATCAGCCAGGAGCAGGTGACGGAATTGAATTCCCCCAATCTTTCCTATATGATGGTGCCGATGCAAGACCGGATCGTCTTTCTCTACAACAGTTTTGTCCATGGCGAGAAGATCTATGCCTCTACGACCGTGATCGACCCGCGCGGCGAGCAGGTGACCAATGAAGGTATTCTTTTTTGGGGGTTGAAGAATACGCTTGACTTCCAGCAGTCGAGACAGGTGGCACCCGACCAGGTGGTGATTCCCTATGATATCTATGTCAACGGGAATGCGAATGGGAAGGTAGGGTTTGCCGTGGTGCTATTCCGGTGACCGGCCGGCGAGCAGTAGGATGCGGGGCTATTTTGGTCCGCTGCTGTTCATTAATTCTTTTAGATAATCGCCCCATACAGTGGGGTTGGTGTGGGTGCCGTGGCCGGAAGTTCTTTCCGACCAGGGGATGAGGATATATCTTCCTTTGGGAACCTTTTTTATGGCTGTTTCCATGACGCCCAATTCCGGCGGGTTGACCTCGTCGTCGGCGGAGTTGACGGCGAAGAAGGGGCATTTTATCGTGGACAGCTTTGGTTCGGGGTTGTAGTATCGCGAGGCATCGAAAGCATAGATCATATCGTTTGCGTCTTGGCTGCGGATGAAATTTTCAACAGCGATATCATAGGCTTTTTCCGCCTGTTCGCGCGTGGGTGATCTTTTCTGCAAGTTATAGGGGCTGCTTGTCATCCAGAACAGCGAAGTGTAGGCGCCGCGCAGGCCGACCACCGGAGGCGTTGTATATTCTCCGCCTTTCCAGGCCGGGTCGGATTCGACGCATTGGATGGCTGCGTAGCGGGACATGCGGTTGCGGCCGGCGATGGCTATTGGCAGGCTGGCATTGGCCATGCAGGCATCCATGAAATCGGGGTAGGTCTCCGCCCAGAGCCAACAATGCATTGCACCCATTGAGGTTCCTATGATTAAGCGAAGATGATTGATACCCATTTTTTGGGTAAGGACGGTATAATCCGCCCTGACCATGTCCTCATACGTGTATTGGGGGAATTTCATGTGCAGGCCGTCGCTGGGTTTGCTGGATCTGCCATGGCCGATGCCGTCGGGGAGGATGATGTAATATTTGGTTGCGTCGAGCAATTGCCCTTTTTGGAAAAGGTGGCCGGCAAAGAGTGAGTTGGTGAAATTATGACTGTTGCCAGTTGTTCCGTGCATGATATAGACGGCGTTGATCACTTTCCCGGTGTTGTCTTTTATGGGCTTGCCGAAGGTAGTATAATGCAGCCGGAGTACAGGGAGGGTTTCACCGCTTTGGAAGGTGAAGTTTGGCAGTTGGTAGTCCACTTCGGTGGAGTCAGGCAGCTGTGCAGAAAGATGGGCAGCGGCCAGCAGGAGGGCCGGAAGCAGGAGGAGAAGCTTTCTCATAAATGGAGTAGTTAGAGAGATGAATGTAGGATTTTGTATTTTACTACGTAAAAAATGAGTCTTATGAGATATTGCTGTTTACTTGCCATGGCCTTGTTTTGCCTGACCCGGTGCGCCCAGCCGGTGCAGGAAGCGACGTTGGCGGACTATTTCGCCACGCAGGATAGCGGGGTGCAGGCAGGGAATATAAAGATGGTGGAGATCACCACGCCCAAGGGGAAATTCCATGTCTGGACCAAGCGGTTTGGGAGTAATCCGAAGATCAGGTTGTTGTTGTTGCATGGAGGACCCGGCGGTACCCATGAGTATTTCGAGTGTTTCGAGAACTTCCTGCCGAAGGAGGGGGTCGAGTTTATTTATTATGACCAGTTGGATTCCTGGTATAGTGATCAGCCAAACGACAGCAGCCTGTGGACGACGGAGCATTTTGTCGAGGAAGTAGAACAGGTGCGACAGGCGCTGGGGTTGAACAAGAATAATTTTTACCTGTTGGGTCATAGCTGGGGTGGTATCCTGGCGATGGAATATGCCTTTAAATACCAGGCTAATCTGAAGGGATTGATCATTTCCAATATGATGGCCAGCATGCCGGAGTATGAGAAATACAACGGTGTTCTGAGGGCGAAGATGCGTCAATCGCTTGTCGACTCGCTGAAGCGTTATGAAGACAAGGGGCTTTATAAGGATAGTGTATACCAGGCGCTGGTCTTTAATGAATATTACAAGCAGCATTTGTGCCGGTTGGCGGAGTGGCCGGATCCCCTGAACCGGCTCTTTAAGCATCTAAGCGAGGGTATTTATGTGACGATGCAGGGGCCGAGCGAGTTCAAGACGGGGGGACGGCTGATCAGGTGGGACAGGAGTAAAGACCTGGGGAAGATAACCGTTCCTACCCTGACCATCGGCGGGGAATTCGATACGATGGACCCCAAGTATATGGAATGGATGAGTCACCAGGTGAAGCAGGGGAGCTATGTATATTGTCCTGAGGGGAGTCATTGTGACATGTGGGATGATCAGCAACATTATTTTCCGGGACTTATAAAATTTCTAAAAGATGTGGACGCACAAAAGTAGGCTCAGCTGGGCGGCATTGCTGCTTGTATCTTTAGTGACGCGTGGGCAGTTGACGGAAAAGCCGCCGGTGCATGGCAATCACTGGATGGCGGTGACCGGTAAGCCGCTGGCGGCCGAGGCCGGTGCGCAGATCTTTCAGAAGGGCGGCAATGCCATCGATGCTGCCTGTGCCATGCTGGGGGCGGTGTGTACGATGTGGGATGTGTTGTGCTGGGGTGGGGAGACGCAGGCCCTTATTTATAATCCAAAGACGGGAAAGGTGATCGCCATCGATGCGCTGGGATTTGCGCCTACGGGCGCTACGCCGGCTTTTTTCAAGAGCAAGGGTTATAATTTCCCGCCGGAATATGGACCCCTGGCCGCCGTCACTCCGGGTACACCGGGTGGGCTTTGTTATATGCTTGCCGAATATGGGACGATGAGCCTGAAGGAGGTGCTGGCGCCTGCGATGGAAATGGCGAAGGGTTATGCGATAGAAGCGCAGACAGCAAACAGCTTCGAGGCACAGAAGCGGCGGTTGAAGGAATGGCCTTATAGCAAGGCTTTGTTCCTTACGCATCCCGGAGAGGCAAGAGAAACGCCCGAGGCGGGGGAGGTCTTTGTGCAGAAAGACCTGCTCGAGACCCTTACCAGGATGGTGGAGGCGGAGCAGGATGCGCTGAAACATAAGAAGACGCGTAAGGAAGCGATCTATGCGGCGTATGACCGTTTCTATAAAGGCGATATCGCCAGGGAATTTGTGCGGGGCTGCCAGGAGCAGGGTGGATTGATCACTCTCGAAGATATGGCCGCGTGGAAGCCGATGGAAGAAGAACCGTTGCATGTCAATTACCGGGGTGTCGAAGTTTATAAGTTGCAGCAGTGGACACAGGGGCCGGCGATGTTGCAGGCGTTGAATATTTTGGAAAATTTCGATCTGAAGGGGATGGGGTATAATAGCAGCCGGTATATCCATACGGTGTGCCAGGCGATGAACCTGGCGTTTGCCGACAGGGATTTCTACTATGGCGATCCGTATTTTTCGACGGGGCAGCCGATGAAGGGATTGTTGAGCAAGGAGTATGCGAAAGAGCGGGCGAAGCTGATCAATTTCGATCATGTGGCGGCGGATATTCAGCCGGGAGACCCCTATCCTTTCGAGGGGCGCGTGAATCCTTTTACCGATCTGTTGAAAGAACGGGCAACGTTTGGTAAGCCGTCGATGCGGGGCGGGTCGGGGGCGAGTGGGGCGATGAATGAGACGGCGATGGTAGATGAAGAACTATATCATGACAGGCTGTGGCGAGGGACGACGAGTATCGAGGCTGCGGACAAGGATGGCTGGGTTATTTCAGTGACCCCGAGTGGGGGTTGGACGCCGGCCTGTATCGCGGGGCACACGGGTGTCGGGATGAGCCAGCGGATGCAGAGCTTTGTGTTGGATTCTATTATCGATCCTTTTAATGTAGTAGCTCCCCATAAACGTCCGCGGGTGACGCTGACCCCGAGTCTGGCGTTGAGGGACGGCAAGCCTTATCTCTGTTTTAGTGTGCAGGGTGGGGATACGCAGGATCAGAACCTGTTGCAATTTTTCCTCGACATGGCAGAGTTTGGGATGACGGTGCAGGAGGCGACGGAGGCCCCAAATATCAATTCTGACCAGTTGTGGTTATCGCTTGGCGGCGAGCGGCTGGAAGACCGGCGGCCCCGGCCGGGGCATATCCTGCTTGGCAATGTTACGCCGCCCTATGTGCGGAAAGAGTTGCGACAGATGGGATATATCCCGACGTATGGGGATCGTACGAGTGGGCCTATCAACGCTATTTTTCTCGATGCGAAGCATGGGACTATATGGGGTGGGAGTAGTAATAATGGGGAGGATTATGGGATAGGGTGGTAGGGAGCTGTCGCCCCCTACCACCATCGTCAGGATTTGAAGTTGAATTTTCCTTTGTTGGCTTCTTTGAACCGGAGCCAGTCGGGGATGGAAACGTGTTCGACGTAGGGATTGCCGGGGTGGTTCTTGATGTATTCCTGGTGGTAGGCTTCCGCGGGGTAGAATGCGGCGAAGGGGGCCACCTCGGTAACGATCTTGCGCGGGTATGTTTTGGCAGCCGTGAGCCTTGCGATCTCGGCTTCGATGATCTTTTTCTCCTGTTCGTTGCGGTAGAAGGCGATCGACCGGTATTGGGTGCCTTCATCGGGGCCCTGGCGGTTCAACTCCGTGGGGTCCATGCTGGCGAAGAAGGCGGCTACGAGTGTGGAGTAAGAAATTTTCGAGGGATCGTAGTAAACTGCAACAGTCTCGGCGTGGCCGGTGGCGCCGGTGCAGACCGTTTCGTAATCCGGATGTTTGTCCGTTCCGCCGGCATAGCCGGATACTGCGTCGCGAACGCCGACAAGGCTTTGAAAGACGATCTCTGTGTGCCAGAAGCAGCCTTCGGCAAAATAGGCAACGGCTTCATTGGGGGATGGCTTGTCGGATTCTTTTACCGGGATGTTCACCGGCTGGGAATTACCACAGGCGGCCAGGAGGAAGAAGCTGCTGAGTGTGAAGAGTAATTTTTTCATTGTTATGTTACTTGTTGTTGGATCAATTTTTTGAGCTGACGGGGGGCTTGCCGCCTTCGGGGACGAAGATGAGGGCTGCCGAATTCATACAATACCGTTTGCCGGTGGGGGCGGGGCCGTCATCGAACACATGCCCGAGGTGGGAGCCGCTTTTGCTGTCCACTACTTCCCATCTTTCCATGCCATAGCTGTCGTCTTTTACGAGGCGGACCGCATCGGGGTTTATCGGGGCGAAGAAACTGGGCCAGCCGGTGTGGGAATTGAACTTGGTCTCCGAGCTGAACACCGGCTGAAGGGATGCGGCGGAATAGTATGTCCCTTTTTCGTAGAAGTGATCATATTTTCCCGAGAAGGCCCTTTCGGTGCCCTGCTGCCGAAGGATATAATATTGCTCGGGAGAAAGGCGGGTCTTCCATTCGGCATCGGGGAGGACCATGGGGTATTTTGTCGCCGAGGTGGCTACCGGCGGATCGGGATATTTCGGGTTTTTTGATTGCGCTGCTGCGGGCAGGACGCTGAGGGATAAAAGAATGGCGAAAGCCAGGATTGCGAGTCTCATGATATTTTGTTTGTATATCAAATTAACGAAAGAAAGAGGGGAAGGGTTTGTTAAAGGATGAAAAGTGATGATTTTGTTAGAATTGCTGCAACATTTCATTTTGACGGCCGTCCTATAGGAAACCGCTTTTCCCATGTTTAAGAACTATTTAAAAGTAGCTTTTCGCAACCTTTGGAAAAACAAGGGTTTTTCTTTTATCAATATTACCGGTCTGGCGGTTGGGATGGCCAGCGCAATCCTCATTTTGTTATGGATCCATAATGAGGTGAGCTATGATGGCTTTCATGAGAAGCGGGACAGGATCTACGAGGCCTGGAACCGGGCGGAATTCAGCGGAGAGATGCATTGCTGGAATACTACTCCCAGGGTGCTGGCGTCGGCCCTGCAGCGCGATCTGCCGGAAGTAGAGCACGCATGCCGGGTGGATTGGGCTAACCATCGGCTGTTCAGCGTGGGGGACAAGCGGATAATGTCGTTGGGGAATGTGGTGGATTCCATTTTCTTGCAGGTATTCAGTTTCCCGCTGGTGGAAGGTAATCCGGCGACGGCCCTGATGGACTTTCATGGGGTCGTCATCACCCAGTCGCTGGCACGGACCCTGTTTGGCAGGGAAGAGGCGATGGGGAAGGTGGTCCGCATCGATGATAAGGAGAATTTTACGGTGACCGGAGTGTTGAAAGACCTGCCCCACAATACGCGGTTTGACTTCGAGTATCTGCTTCCCTGGAGCTACAACCGGAGGTTATTCGGGGATGACGTCAACTGGGGGAATAATTCGACGCGTACCTATGTACTCCTGAAATCCAACGCCACGCTGGCTTCCGCGGCGCCAAAAGTGAAGGTGATGAAAACGCGGTATGACAGTTCGGAGAAGCATTGGGAGATGTTTCTTTACCCCATCAGCCGCTGGAGGCTTTATTCCAGTTTCAAGGGGACGGTGGAGGATGGGGGCCTAATCGTATTTGTCCGGTTGTTTGGTGTCATTGCGGGTTTTATCCTGCTGATCGCGTGTATCAATTTTATGAACCTGAGTACGGCAAGGAGCGAGCGGCGGGCGAAGGAAGTAGGGATCCGCAAGGTGGTGGGGGCGCCGCGGAGCCGGTTGATAAGTCAGTTTATCGGCGAGTCGGTGTTGTTATCCTTTCTGGCGGCATTGGTGGCGATCGGTATCGTGCTGCTGAGCCTGCCGGGCTTCAACACGCTTACGGGGGCACAGCTGTATATTCCGTTTGGGAATCCCTGGTTCTGGTTGTCGGGGCTGGTGTTCATCCTGTTCACGGGGCTGCTGGCGGGGAGCTATCCGGCTTTTTTCCTTTCTTCCTTTCAGCCGGTGAAGGTGCTGAAGGGTACGTTTAGGGCGGCGAATGCGCTGGTGACGCCGAGGAAGGTGCTGGTGGTGTTGCAGTTTACCTTTGCCATCACGCTGATCATCTGTACGATAATCGTTACGCAGCAGATCAACTATGCGCGGGACAGGGAGGTGGGTTATAACCGGGCCAACCTGATCTTTCATTTTATGGAGGGGGATATATACAAGAACTACGCGCTGATCAAACAGGAGCTGTTATCTTCCGGTGTGGCGTTGTCGGTGTGCAAAACGAGCGCGCCGCTGACCGATAGCTGGAGTGACACCTGGGGGTTTGGGTGGACGGGAAAGGATCCCAACGACAAGACCGATTTCAACCGGGTGGTGACAGACGAGGGGTTGGTAACTACCACGGGTATGCGGTTAATTCAGGGCAGAGACCTGGACCTGCGACAGTACCCTACGGACAGCAATGCTATCCTGCTGAACGAATCGGCGGTGAAGGCCATGCATTTCAAAGACCCGATCGGCCAGATCATTACAGATGATACTATACATTTCCATGTAGTGGGAGTGGTAAAGGATTATATCATGGAGTCGCCATATAGTCCTATCCGGCCGCTGGTGATCCTGGGAGCCAGGGAGACCTGGTTCAGCGTCATTAATATGCGGCTGAATCCGGCGCGGCTGACGGCAGACAACCTGCGGATGGCGGAGGCCATCTTCAAGAAGTACAATCGCCAGTATCCTTTCGAACATCATTTCGTCGATGAGGACTATTCGAAGAAGTTCGACGAAGAGAAGCGAATCGGCACGCTGGCCGGGCTTTTTGCGGTGCTGACGATCTTTATCTCCTGTCTGGGGTTGTTTGGGCTGGCGACCTATATGGCGGAGAACCGGGTGAAGGAAATAGGAGTGCGTAAGGTGTTGGGGGCTTCGGTGGCGGGGATCACGGCCCTGTTGTCGAAGGATTTCCTGATGCTGGTGCTGGTATCTTTCGTGGTGGCGGCGCCGATCGCCTGGTATGCCATGTACAAGTGGCTGCAGGATTATTCTTACAGGGTGAAGATAGAATGGTGGGTATTTGCGCTGGCGGCTGTTCTGTCGATGGCTATCGCCTTGCTGACGGTGAGCTATCAGGCTATCCGGGCGGGGCTGGCCAATCCGGCGAGGAGTTTGCGTAGCGAATAGAGGCGTTTGTAGAGTATGTAAGGGTGTTAACGGCTGATTAGGATGGGGGAGTTTTGCGGAATCGGGGATACGACCTATATTGTCGTACTCAAAACTGCATATGAAAAAGACCTCCTTACTACTTATGACCCTGCTTCCTGCCCTGACCGGTTGGAGCCAACGAGACAGTGCGCGCATAGATATAGGCTGGTTATCCCTGGACAAGGGGCTTACCCAGACCCTGACCATCAAGGGCGCCGCCCTGGAGAAAATGCCTTTCACAAACCTTAGTGACGCCATTGCCGCGTGGTTTTATGGCGCTTATACCCAACCGATGACAGTTGCCTATGTGGTAGACGGCAATCCGGTGACGGACGTCGATATCTATCCCATTTTCGATATCGAGGAAGTGACCCTGGTGGAGCATGCCGCCGGCGCCGCGGCTTATGGCGGCACGCAGCAAGAACTGGTGGTGATCACTACGAAGCGGGGGAAGGGGAAGAGTGGCTTGCGGGTTGCGGGACAAGCGGGGATTGTGAATGCCAACGGGAATGGGTATAACACCTTTAACCGCGCATACCATCAATATTATCTTGGTGCTTACCGCAACCTGGACAAAGTGAGCGTTGGCGTTTCGGCGGATTGGGTGCGGGATGTGTTGCCTGAGCATGATGGGGCGCAGGTACATGTGACGACGCCGGTGAACCTGCAGCGCTGGCGCTTGAATGGCTATTTTACCTGGCGGCCGGCGAAGGGTAATGTCGTCGAATTGCGGATGGGCTATGCTCCGCAGTCGGTGAAGGTCGATCTGGATACTGTGAGCTATCAGACCTCTTATCATGTGACGCGGGATGAACCTGCCCATCTGCTGATGCCATCCCTGGCCTGGTATAGCGATCTGTTGCCGGGACTGACAAACACGTTGCAGGCGCAGTATTTGGAGCATTCTGAGAACTTCTCCTATCAGACGTATGATTCTTCACTTACTACCCCGCAGCGCCAGGTGACGTTTGTTGCAGCAGAGACGGCGGTGAAGGTGAGTCAGCTGCTGGTTCGCGACCGGTTGAGCTATGACCTGAGGGCAGGCAACTGGCATTTTGTGCCTGCCGTGAATTTTTTGTATGAGCACATCCATGAGAAGAGTGCGTATGCTACGGGCTATTACGGAATAGCTGGTTTTAGCAATCTCACGACGCCGCAACCACCGGCGCTGGGTTCGTTTAACGAGCAGAAGGGCGACCTGCTTTACCTCTCGCCGGGCGCCGAACTTCGATTTGGGCGGGCGTTCGACCTCCAGGGCGGGGTGCAAATGAACCTGAGCCATGGGCGGGATTCGGGGAGCAGGACGGTGTATCCATATGTGGGCCTGGGGGTGGATGTGCTTCGTTTCAACCAGAAGGCCGGTGGGGCCAGCCTACGGTTTTTCGGCTCGTATGCGCAGCGGCCGCGGGTCTTTGTGGATGATTATTCGTTATCTGATTTTTACCATGCAGGGGCTCCTTATTCCCTGGCGGATGTCAATCATCCGAAATTTGTCAATACGTCCTTTGGTTTTGGTACGACGATAAACACCTACTATGTCCGGTTGCAACCTCCACCGGTGTATTGGACAGAAGAGGCGGGCGCCACCTTTACCACGGCGAACGGCCAGTGGCAACTGGGATATACTTATCAGCGACGGCAATTTACCACGCCGGGGGAATTGGGTACGATCGGTAACGGTCCGGACAGTAGTGCGGCTAATCTGCTGGAATGGAAAAGTACCCTGCATCATATCGATGTCCGGTTCAAAGTCGTGGATCGGACCGGAGTCGTTTGGCAGACAGGGCTCAATGCTACGGCTGTGAAGTATAAGAATTATACCTCATTCCCACCTTTTTTTGGATCGCTTTTCTTCTCTTATTCCTCGTACCCGCCAACAGGAGATCTGGACAATGAGCACCTGTCCTGGACTGGCGGATGGGTGAACCGCTGGCAGGTGCAGGACTTCACTGCCGGCCTCGACCTGTTGTACCATTTTGGCCAGCCGACGCAGATATATGCCAATAACTACACTGTGGAGGGGCCGAAACTTAACTCCGTGCTGGTGCCCAATATCTACATGGATTACAGGTGGAGATTACCGCATGCGCAGGTGCTGGAACTCTTTGTGGAAAGCCGGGGACTGGTGCGCAGCAAGAGCTCTGATCTGCTGGATAATCGCCGGTATTATACCGTTGGCGGAAGTTTTAGTTTGTAGTTATTTGTTGCTCCAGCGGAACCAGCGGATGCCGAGGATGGTGAAGACGGCGGTGTAGCCAAAGGTTATGAGGAGGGCCGTCGATGTTTTGTTATTCCATGTTGCAGGGCTCAAGGATGCGGAGATGATATTTCTTACCGCGCCATAGGGCGACCAGTCTGCGATGTTGCCCAGCTCTTTGCCGAGCATACCGAATTGTGCGAACATCCCGATCATGATAAAGGCGAAGTACACCAGGCGAGTGGTGACCTGAACCGTCTCGGGGTTATAGATCAGCCCGACGATGACCTGTCCCAGGCTGAGATAGACGGCGCCGCCGACGATAGCGGCGAGGAAGGCGTATATGTAACCGGTAGCCGGCATGGTGATATGGTCGAATTGATAACCGATGAGGAACAGGATGAGGGTGGAGATGATGATCATGGCGAGCTGTACGACCAGGCGGCTGGCGATGATGATCCAGCGCGGGGCGGGTGTTACGCGGAGGCGTTGGAAGATGCCTTTGTCACGGTCACGGGCGACGGTATTGGTATAGCCCATCAGGCCGATGGCGTTGAGGCCTACCGTGATGCAATTGGACAGGACGAAGGCTCCACCGAATTTTGCCACGAGGCCTTTCCAGGCCATTAGAATGATGGTGGGGATGAGGATGACCATGATGCTTGCGCGGCGGTTGCGCCATTGCGTGGTGAGATCGGCGCGCAGGAGGCCGGAGAAAACCGCGGCGGTGGACGGCAGATTGACGGGCGGTTGTATCGTTTGACCCGGGGTGATCGTGGTGGCGGTGGAAGTTATTGTGGATGACATGTTGCTGGTTTTTGGTGTTATTATGATCAGGACCTGACGGCGGCGCCGGTGAGGCCGATAAAGACATCTTCGAGAGTGATCTTGCCTCTGCGGGAGGCGCGGATGACTTCGGGTTTGTCGCGGTTGCTGTCGATGATGGCCTGCGGGCTATCGGTGGTGATGATCTGGCCGTGGTCGATGATGGCGATGCGGTCGCAGACGGATTCTGCTTCTTCCATCGAGTGGGTAGTGAGAAGGATGGCGTGTCCTTTATCCCGCATGCTTTCTATCCTTTCCCAGAGTTGTCGCCGGGACTGCGGGTCCAGGCCAGTGGTGGGTTCGTCCATCAGTACGAGCGGGGGGTGATGGATAGTGGCGATGACCAGGGATACCCGTTGCTGTTGGCCGCCGGAGAGCTGGCCGAAGCGTTTGTTTGCCGAGTCCTCCAGCTTGATGCCGGCGAGGATGGCGACGATCTTTTCGGGGGTAAGCGGAATGCCATAAATGCCGGCATATAATTGAATGATCTCCGAGACCGTCAGTTCGGGTTGAAAGCTTGTAGACTGCAGTTGTACGCCCATGGATGCCCGGACATGGAGGGGCTGCTTGCGGTAGTCGTAACCGGCCACGCGGATAGTGCCGCTGTCGGGCTTTAGAAGGCCTTCCACGGCGCTGAGGGTGCTTGTCTTCCCGGCGCCGTTGGGACCGAGCAGGCCAAAGATCTCACCCGGATGCACGTAGAAGGAGACATTTTTGACTGCCTGGAAGCTGCCGTAGCGAACATCCAGGTTCTCTACCCGAAGGACAGGTTGGTATTGGCTGGTTGGCGTATTCATGCTACTAAGATAAAGCGATAGCCGCGCCGGGACAAGGGTGGGGCGGCTATTTTGGGCGGAATGCCGGTGAAGTGCCGGGATGAGGCGGTGAAAGTGATAGATGAAGCGATATGGCTGTTACCTTATCGCTAATCTTTTTGGCCGGAGGGGATAATGGGGGGCGAACGGTTATTTTGCGGATTAAAACCTTCTTTTTTATGCGTCCACTCGTAATTGCTGTTCTTTTCCTTTTTTTATCGGCAGGGGGTAGCCGCCTGCAGGCTCAATCGCTTACCAATACTGCCTGGAAATTCTATGTCGACGCTTTGCACGATACCCTGACTATGCATATCGGCGCCGATACCAGTTTTTGCACCTCGAGTTCGGGGGAGCTGATCGTGCGATCGATTTGGAGGCAGGCGAAGGATACGGTGAGGATAAATGACCTGGATGGAGCATATCCCTGTAAGGATGGGGAGGGTGTTTACCGCTATACTATCGACGGCGATTGGCTGAACTTTATTTTGGTGACAGACCCTTGTAACCAGCGGGCCGATGCGTTGAATGTGAAGTTCAGGCGGACGACGGAGATGAAGAAATGAAAAAAACCGGGCATCGCCCGGTTTTTTTTATATGATTATTGATTATAACTGAGTTACAGTGGTGTTCTCGGTCAGGGTCTTGGTAACCTGGAACTGACGAACGATTTCGGAGTTGTTAGCCGTGCGGATGATGAAGGTAGGGTGAATATCAGCATCCGTGTTTTCGAAGTATACGTTTTTGGAGAAGTGAGCTTCGCTATACTGGTTGTGATAAACTACGTCACCATTGTCGTTCTTGATTATCAGGGTGAACTTCTCGCCAGTGGTGTTGTCAAATTCTACTTTGAAGGCGATGGTGTTGTTGGTGGTGCCCTGATACTTTACAGATACTTGTTCCTGAGAAGGAGCTACTTTTTCGTTCTTACCGCCATTTGCGAAAGAGGCCAGAGGATTGCTAACTACAACTACGGCGGCGGTTACTGCTACTGCGATGATCTTTGCTACAGTTTTCATACTATTACTATTTTATATTTTACAAAATTGTTAACAAAAAAATTTGTCGGCAGGCAATAGCGTTGAAGTAGATGGCGGGAGACAATCGAAGATATGGCGGAGACAAT
This sequence comes from Puia dinghuensis, assembly GCF_014642875.1. Classification (GTDB taxonomy): domain Bacteria; phylum Bacteroidota; class Bacteroidia; order Chitinophagales; family Chitinophagaceae; genus Puia; species Puia dinghuensis. The sequence goes on along the minus strand of NZ_BMJC01000005.1, from coordinate 447,675 downwards.
CGGGCGAGCAATTATTCAGATTTGAATTGTGGCAGAAAGCCGTTTGCTCTTTTGTTACACAAATGTATGCCGGGATAAAGGCGCCGGCAAACCGTATTTGTCTGTCAATTATTATGCCAACCGGTTGAGGGGTTTGATTAATATGTTGGTTTATAGCCGATTGAAGGTGATTCCAGGATGATAACCAACCCCATTTTGAACACTTGGAAAAAGGTTATTATCTTGTATGCGCGTGAGTTAGTGTTCAGGTTTACAGTTATCCTATATGTTCTCCCTATGAGTATTGATCGCATACCTATGGTACCCCCTGTCATAGCGCCCGTCAAAGCCGGGATCGCCAGACCTCTGTTTTCGGTGATGATACCGACCTATAACTGCAGCAACTACCTGCGGGAGGCCTTGACGAGTGTCCTTGCACAAGACCTGGGCGCGGAGCAGATGCAGATAGAAGTAGTGGATGACGCCAGTACGGACGCGGATGTCCGGGCGCTTGTCGCAGAGATCGGAAAAGGACGGGTAGGATATTTCCGCCAGGAACGGAATGTAGGCAGTCTACGCAATTTTGAGACCTGCCTGAACCGTAGCACTGGTGAGTGGGTCCATTTGTTACATGGGGACGACCTGGTGAAGCCGGGTTTTTACAAAGAGATAGAATCGCTGTTCCAACAGTTTCCCGAAGCCGGGGCTGCTTTTACCGGATATTTGCATGTCGACGAACGGGCGGAGGTGCTTTATCCCAATGATCCCTTGCTCGATCGGCCGGGTATACTCAAGGACTGGTTGAACCTGATAGCGGAAGGTCAGCGGGTGCAAACGCCCGCAATGGTTGTAAAGCGCAGCGTCTATGAGCACTTAGGAAGCTTTTATGCCTTTCATTATGGGGAGGATTGGGAGATGTGGGTACGCATCGCCGCGCATTACCCGGTGGTGCATTCGCCCAGGCATCTGGCGAAATACCGGGTTCACAAGAAGAACATCACCAGCAATTATTTTGTCAGCGGGCAGAGTATCCGGGATATAGCCAGGGCGATAGAGCTTGTGCAGGACTATCTGCCTGCGGATAAGCGCAAGCTTTTGTACGACCGCGCGAAGCGTCATTATTCGAGGTATTTTGCCCGGACGTCGGACATGGTCTACCACAGTTATCACCAGCCGCACCAGGCGCTGGCGCAGGCAAAGAGCGCTTTGCAGATGGACATGAACCTCACAACCCTGTTCTTTGTTTGTAAGATGTATATGAAACTGCTGATCCGTTATCGCTTCAAGGATATGCAGCAGCAACAGCCTGCCTTTTCGTAGTGTGGATTGTGGATCAGACTTTGTGAGGGGCATTGATGAGGTGGCCCCATTTTTTCAGCACATAAGTAAGTTCTTCGAGGTCTACCGGTTTGCTAAGGTAGTCGTTCATGCCTTCGGCGAGACATTCGTCACGGTCTTGCCGGGTGGCGTTGGCAGTCATGGCGATGATGACGGGTTGATGACCGTTGCTTTTCCGGATGAGCCGCGTGGCTTCCAGCCCATCCATTTCCGGCATCTGGATATCCATTAATATAAGATCGAAAGGGGCTTTCTCCAAATGTTGCAGTACATCCTTTCCGTTGACGGCAAGAATAGGATTGTAACCCATTTTTGTCAGGATGATCAGCGCCAGCTGCTGGTTGATGGGGTTGTCTTCCGCCAGCAGGATACAGAGCGGATATTTAGCGGCAAGGTTTGGCAGACTGGCAGTGTTGGGGGGCGTGGTCTTAAGCAGGACGGGGTGGGCAAGGATAGTGAACGTAAAGGTGGAGCCTTTGCCGGGTTGGCTATCCACGGTGATGTGGCCGTGGAGCAGTTGCACCAGTTTGTCGGAGATGGTGAGGCCCAGACCGGCGCCGTCGTATCTGCGGCTTACGGAGGAATCCACTTGTGAGAAGGACTGGAAGAGATGGCTGAACTCTCCGGGGTCGATGCCGATGCCGGTGTCTTTTACTTCGAATCCTATCTGGATATGACCGGGTGGCGTATCTGCGGGCAGGGGCGTGGTAGGGAGGAAGATGCGAATGCGGATCTCTCCCTGTGGGGTGAACTTTATGGCGTTGCCAACAAGGTTGATGAGTATCTGGCGGAGACGGCTTCCGTCGGTGATGATATGGGTGGGGACGTCTTCTTCGATGTGGCTATTGAGCAGGACGCCGGCTTTTAGCGCCCGGGCCATAAAGACTTCCAGCACCTCTTCCACGCAAAGCCGGAGGTCGATCTCTTTTTCTTCCAGGATGATCTTCCCGGATTCCATCGTAGAAAAGTCAAGGATATTATTCATGACGGCGAGCAGGGTATCGGTGCAGCTGTGGATGATGTCGATGTATCCCTTCTGTTCTCGTGTGAGCGTGGTTTGACCAAGGAGAGAGGCCATGCCGGTGATGCCGTTCATGGGTGTACGGATCTCATGGCTCATATTGGCAAGAAAGAGGCTTTTTGTACGCAGCGCTTCTTCGGCCAGGCGAGCTTGCTGGTCTGCTTGTAATTGCAGGCTCCTCGTCCTTCTTTTCAGCTGACTGATGCGGAACAGCCAGTATGACAAGCAGGACAGAAAGAGGCAGGCCAGTACCGTTGTGTTAAGGGGTATGGACAGCATCGGCTTGGGTTTCAGAGCATAACAAAATATAAATTCATAGGAAAGGACCTTGGGGTCTATCTATTTGAAAACGGTATGGGGGTGCTTGTATTTTAGCCTTTTGGGTTTATTTGACCACTATAGGGGTTTCTCCTTAGTTGCTCTTCAAATCGTAGGATAGACACTGACGGGAAGGGCTGTGTGCTCCCTAAGGGTATGCGCATAAGGGAACCCTTTAGGCTTCTTGGAGTGGAGCCGTTGGTTGGCGCCGGGTGGTCAGACCTCGTCCAGGTTGAAGGGCAACCTCCGGATGCGCTTGTTGGTTAGATCGAAGATGGCGTTGCAAAGGGCGGGAGCCAGGGGTGGGAGTCCGGGTTCGCCGACGCCGCCGGCTCTTTCGTCATTATCTACGACATGCACTTCAATTTCGGGGATCTCGTGGATGCGTGGCATGCTGTAGGTGTCGAAGTTTTTTTCCACGGCCATGCCGTCTTTGAAGTGAATATCATGTTTGGTAGCGGCGCCCAGGGCCATGACGATGCTGCCTTCCACCTGTTGACGGATGATGTCAGGGTTGACATACCAGCCGCAGTCCATGAGGGCGATGACTTTGTCGACCTTTATCTTTCCGTCGGGTTTGCGGGAGACTTTTACCACTTCGCCGACGATGCTGCTGAAGCATTCGGTGATGGCGACGCCCCATCCCTGGTTTTTGCCGCGGTCTTTCCAGCCCGAAAGGGTGATGAGCTGATCGATGAGGGCCTGGTAGCGATCGTCATCGAGGTGTTGGCGGCGGAATTCCAGCGGGTCTTTTCCTGCCGCATGCGCCAGCTCGTCGATGAAGCTCTCGTAGGCGAAGCCGTTAGTGGAGGCATAGACCGAACGCCACCACATGACGGGGATAGGCGAAACGGTGGGGATGTCGGCAAAGCTGTAATTGGTGAAGGAGTCGAAATACGGTTTGCACAGGCCCTCGGTGGTGCTGTCGTTGAAGGAGTGGGGGTCAACACCCGGGTTTTCGTGGTTCATGTTCTGAGTGGCGGTGGTGGTATGGAAGGCTTCCACGCGGCCCTCCTTGCTGAGGCCGGCTTTGCAGGCGTAGACGGCGCCTGGGCGGAAGGGGCCCTGGGTCATGTCGTCTTCGCGGGTCCAGACGACCTGGACGGGAGCCTTTATTGCCTTTGAGATGACGGCAGCTTCATGGGGGTAGTCGAGGAAAGCTTTGCGGCCGAATCCGCCGCCGAGGAAGGTCATGTTGACGGTAACCTTATCAAGGGGGACGCCCATGCGCTGGCTGAGGTCGGACTGGACCCAATCGGGTCCCTGGATGGGTCCCCAGATGGTGATCGAGTCATCTTTTACGTCGGCGATGCAGTTGAGCGGCTCCATACAGGCATGGGCCTCGTAGGGGGCTTCGTATACGGCTTCGACCTTTGTGGTTGCTTTTTGGAAGGCCCTTTCGAAGTCGCCGCTCGTGCGGTCGTTGAGGCCGGATTTTTTGAGGTCTTCGTGCATGCGGGCGAACAGCTGTTCGGAACTGAGGTGTTCGAAGCCGCTGTCATCCCAGTCAACTTTTAGCAGTTGGCGTCCCTGCATGGCGGCCCAGAGGTTGTCGGCGACGACGGCTACACCTTCCTGGAGGTGGTCGAAGACCGTTCGCTGTACAGTGATGACGTGGCGAACGCCGGGGATGGTTTTTGTTTGGGTGTCATCGAAGCTTTTGACCTTGCCGCGGATGCGGGGGCTGCGTTCGACGACGGCGTAGAGCATGCCGGGGATCTTTTTGTCGATGCCAAAGATGGCGGCCCCGTTTGTCTTTAGCGGAGTGTCCTTGCGAGGGAGAGGTTTGCCGACAAGTCTGTATTCACTGCGGGCCTTTAGTTTGGGTTCTTTTGGCGGCTGGAGTTTTGCGGCGTCTGCGACGAGATCACCGTAAGTGAAGGCTTTGCCGGTGGGCTTATGGATGATGCTGCCGTTTTCCGCGTAGCAGTCGGCCTGGTTGACGTTCCATTTTTTTGCTGCTGCTTCTGTGAGCATTTCGCGGGCGGAGGCGCCGATGCGGAGAAGATGTTTATAAGAGCCGCGGACGGTGGAGCTGCCGCCGGTGACCTGGCTGCCATATTTTTTCTGGTTTCCCGGGGCGAAGACGATGTTGATCGCTTTGAGGTCGACTTCGAGTTCTTCGGCGATCATCTGCGGGACAACCGTGTAGGCGCCCTGACCCATCTCGGCGCGGTGGGTGAGTATCGACACCTTGCCGGATCTGTCAATGGATATCCAGGTCATCAGTTCGATGGAGGTGGGGAGGGTGCCTCCGGAAGCGTTGATGATGTTTGGAGCTGAGCCGGTGTTGCAGCCGGGCAGATAGGCGCCGAGGACGAGCGCAAGGCCGGAGAGACTGGTGTCTCGTATGAATTGACGACGGGATTTCAAAGCTCTGGGTTGCATGGTTGGTTAGTTGAGTGTGGAGGCTGGTTTGGCGGAGGCTGCGGCTGTTTTTATGGCTTTGCGGATGCGGGTGTAGCAGCCGCAGCGGCAGAGGTTTCCCTGCATAGCCATATTGATATCGTCGTCGGTGGGGTGTGGATGCTTTTGCAGCAGGGCTGCTGCGGCGAGTATCTGGCCGCTTTGGCAGTAGCCGCATTGGGGAACCTGCTCATCGATCCAGGCTTTTTGCACCGGGTGGGAGTTGTCCGGGGAGAGCCCTTCGATAGTAGTGATGGGCTGGCCGGCCACTGATGATGCGGGGATAGAGCACGATCGGATGGGATTGCCGTTGAGCAGCACCGTACAGGCGCCGCATTGGGCGATGCCGCAGCCGTATTTTGTGCCTGTGAGGCCGATGATTTCACGGATGACCCAGAGAAGTGGCATTTTTTCGTCGGCTTCGATGGAGATGTTCTTTCCGTTGATGTTAAGCGTGTATTTTCCCATGGCGATGGTGTGTTTGGCGGACATAAAAGTTAGCTAATTTATTGACGCCGTGGAAAAAAATTACGGGAGCGGCAGAGGGGAGGCCGAAAGGTTGCTGAGCGCAGCGGTTTTAACAATACTTTACGTTATTGAGTGGTAAATAGATTGTTATAGATTAGTTATATACGCATTTGGGGATTTAACCTTGTACCAAATTTGCTTTCTTACAGTAGATACAAAAACAAAAAAACTCGAGATATGAAAAAGATTTTCATTTTACTGTTCTCGCTCAGCCTCGCCTTTGGCGCTTCGGCTCAGCGAGGCCATTTTGTCGGTGGCGGCGGACATTACTATGGCGGCGGCAGAACTGTCATTGTTTCCCGCCCATATTACGGTGTAGGATTCGGTTGGGGCTACCCCTATTGGGGTTGGGGTTATGGCTGGTATGGCCCCTGGTATGGACCGTATCCCGGCTATTACTACGGTTACGGCCCCATGCCCAACCAGCTGGAGCTGCAGGTACAGGATATCCGGAACGATTATTCTCAGCGGATCAAGGATGTAAGGCATGATAAGGCGCTTACGCATAGGGAAAAGAGAGATAAGATAAACCAGTTGAAAATGGATCGGGATAATGCTATCGTCCAGGCACGGCATGATTATTTCGACCGGAGCAGAAGGAATTACAATGATCATCACGGCAATTCGAACCAACCGAACCAGAATGATCAGCCACAGAACAATAACAATTCTTCCGGTGACGGTCCGGAATACCAAGATAAGTCTTCACAGGCAGGTGGACGGTAATACCTAGGGTTTGTTGATAAAATAAAGAGGCCGCTTTCGTTGCACAGGCACGGGCGGCTTCTTTATTTTTGTTGCATGAACAACAAAGTCGTTTGGATCACTGGCGCTTCCTCGGGGATCGGCGAAGCGCTCGCCTATGCTTATTCGGCCGCAGGGGCCAGGCTCCTGTTATCCAGCCGGCGGACGGAAGAATTAGAAAGGGTGAAGCAGCAATGCGCACATCCCGACCAGACACGAGTACTGCCGATGGACCTGCTGAACATCGCTTCCTTCGACGAGCGGGTGAAAGAGGCCCTTGGCGCTTTTGGACACATAGATGTCCTGATCCACAACGGAGGCGTCAGCCAGCGGGGACTTGTCCTGGATACCGAACTGTCCGTCCAACGGCAGGTGATGGAACTGGACTATTTTAGCTACGTCGCGCTGACAAAGGCCCTGTTGCCGCATTTTATCGAGCGCAAGACCGGGCATTTTGTCGTCATGAGCAGTGTCATGGGAAAGATCGGGACGCCGATGCGGAGCGCTTATGCCGCAGCGAAACATGCCCTTCATGGCTTCTTCGATTGCCTGCGAGCAGAGGTGTCACCGATGAATATCAAAGTAACCCTGCTGACACCTGGCTATATCCGGACGAACATTGCCCAGAATGCGCTCACTAAGGATGGGTCGAAGCTGGGACAAGCTTCGCAGAATATCGAAAAGGGACTGTCAGCCGACAAGGCGGCGATGAAGATGTTCAGGGCGATTGAAAAGGGGAAGTTTGAAGCGTATATCGGGAAGCCCGGAGCGGAAAAGATGGCTTTGGTGCTGAACCGGCTGGCGCCGCGGTTATTGATGCGGATGGCCCCCAAGTTTGTTCCCAAGTAACTCAACACGTTCTGCCATATGTTTAAAAGCTATTTAAAAACGGCGTGGCGAAGCCTGATGCGACACAAGAGTGCGTCACTGGTGAAGCTTTCGGGTCTTGCCATCGGCATGGCCTGCTGTATGCTCATCCTTATCTATATCAATGATGAGCTGAGCTATAATACCTTCTGCCCGCATTATAGTGACATTTATCGCGTGAACTTTGTCAAGCATGGAGATGGGGAGACGAGAGTAATGGCGGGGTCGGCAAATTCCGTAGGGCCGGCGATAGCCAAAGACGTGTCACAGGTGGCGGCCGTAGGCCGCCTATATAATCGGAGCGGGATCCTGGAGGTGAAGGAAGGAGGAGAGGTGAAACGATTCCAGGAGCCGCGGGTCTATTTTGCGGATGAGGGAGTTTTTAACGTATTCTCCATCCAGGGAGGCGATCTGAAAGCCCCCAATTCCATTGTGCTGACAAAGGAACTGGCCCGGAAATATTTTGGCAGGCAGGACGTCATAGGCCGATCGATGACCTACGAAAACGGCACCCTATTGCGGGTGACGGGTGTTGTCGACGCATTGCCGGCCAATTCCGATATTCATTTTGACGCACTAATCTCCTTTGAAACGCTTTACACCGTAGAGCCCAAAGGAATTGCCGACTTCCTGCGGAGCAACTGGTTGTATAACCCCTGCGAAACTTATGTTCTGCTAAAACCCTCTGCCTCCCTGGCCGCCGCGGAGGCTACCGTTGAACAGCTGACCCAGCGATATGGCGACGAACGCCTGAAAAAATCCTATTTCTTCTCCCTGCAGCCGCTTGCAGCGATGCATTTGCATGCTTCGGGGGTGGAGGGTAATCCCAGTACCAACAGCATTACCTATATCTATATTTTCTCGGCGATAGCTTTCCTGATCTTGCTGATGGCCAATATCAATTTTATCAATTTGTCGAATGCGCAGTCGCTGACGCGGATAGCGGAGATCGGGGTCCGGAAGGTGTCCGGGGCCGACAGCCGCCAATTGCTGTTGCAGTTCCTGGGTGAGGGTCTTTTGCTGAGTGGCATCGCCTTTGTCGTGGCCCTGCTGCTGACGCTGCCAGGGCTGAGCTTGCTGAATACCGTTACGGGTAAATCCCTGCAGCCGGATGTGTTGTTGCGGGTAAGCGTTCTGCTGGTATTTGCGGGATTGTTATTGGGGAGCGGGCTTCTGGCGGGGATCTATCCGGCGGTGTTTATCACCCGGATGCGCCTCACCGCCTTGTTGAAAGGACAGCCGGGGGACAACCGGATCAGCGGCAATCGTATCCGGCAGTCGCTGATCGTCACACAGTTTGTGATCGCTATTGCGCTGGTCACCGGCGCGATCGTGATCCAACGGCAGCTGAGCTATCTGCGGAACAAACCGCTTGGATTTGATAAGGAGCAGCTGGTGGTGCTGCCTTTGTTCGGCAAGAACCCTTCGCTGATCAACAGCGGGGTGGACGGCCCTTTACGCGCCAGGATGAAAGCTTTTGAGAACGACCTGCGGGCCAATACCGCTATTCGGGCCGTCACCCTTTCTTCGGTGTTACCGGGGGATTTTTTTGTGAGCGGTCTTGTCATCCCCGAAGGCCATACAGAGAAGGATAATATTTTTATCCCCTGGGCATCGGTGGATTATGATTTTATTCCGACCCTCGGGGCGCCGCTTGTAGCAGGGCGGGATTTTTCGAAGGCGACCGGTACGGATCATCTGCAGGCGTTTGTGATCAACGAATCTGCGGTGCGGACCTTTGGCTGGAAGAGCGCGGGGGACGCCATCGGGAAGACAATGATCCGCGGCAGCATGGAGGACGGGAAGAAGGGGCACGTCATCGGGGTAATAAAGGACTTCAATTTCGGCCGCCTCGACCGGCCCCAGCAACCGTTGATACTGGATGTGAATGTGCCGAGATTTACCACATTTGCCGTTCGGGTTAGACCGGATCATTTGCCGGAGACGATTGGGGAGATCCACCGGCTGTGGGATCGATATTTTCCGGAACGAATGTTTGAATATAGTTTTCTTGATGAGAATATCAACGCGCTGTACAATGTGCAGGAGAACCTGAGCCGACTGGTGCGTTATTTTGCGCTGATCGCGATCTTTATTTCCTGCACCGGGCTGTTCGCTCTGGCGGCGTTCATGGCGACGCAGCGGACGCGGGAGATCGGTATCCGGAAGGTGTTGGGCGCCTCTGTCGCCAGCGTGGTGGTGTTGTTGTTCAGCGATTTTCTCCGGCTGGCCGTGCTTGCCTTGTTGATTTCCATACCGTTTGCATGGTGGACGATGAACCGGTGGTTGCATGATTTTGCTTATCGCATCACGCTTAGCTGGTGGTTCTTCGCTGCTGCCGGGTTGCTTGCAGTGGGGATTGCTTTTTTGACGGTGGGGATGCAGGGACTCAGGGCCGCCAGGGTGAGTCCGGTGAGGAGTCTTAGGAATGAATGACTTCGAAGGTTGCCAGGAGATTGGTGTTTGGGTCGGGGATGAGGCTGGCGGGTTTTTCGGGGAAGGGTATTTCGACGTGGGTGGTCTTGTCGTGGATGTCGATATGTTGGAGGACGCCGTCGAGGGAGTATTCGAGCGGGAAGGTAAAGAGGTAGCCACCCTGTTGGGTAACGTCGATGATCACTGCTTTTTTACCGGCATCATATTTCCATGCGATGGTGAGCCGGGGATGACCGGGGGTTTCCAGCCATTGATGGAAGAAGCCGTGGAGGTCCCTGCCGCTGACGGATTCCATTACCTGCTCGAAGTCGGCGCTGGATGCGTTGGTATTGCGATAGGTGGCATAATAGGTGGAAATGCCTTTCCAGAAAGCGCTGTCGCCGATGGTGCGGCGCAGCATGTGGAGGACCCAGCCGCCTTTTTCATAGTTGTTGGGGTTGAGCAGCTGCATGTAATCGCTCTTCACCGTGGTGTCGACGATGGGGGTGAGCCGTTGATCCTCGAAGTCGATGACCTTTTGGCGATCGAGCCGGAGACTGCTTTTCAACGTGTCGGCGCCATATTTATTTTCCAGATAGCAGAGGGTCATATAGGTGGCGAAGCCTTCACTCAACCAGAGGTGTTTCCATTGAGTCTCGGTGGCGGCGTCACCAAACCACTGGTGGGCGATCTCGTGCGCCATGAGGGACTCGATGTCCGAGGCGCCTACCGATCCCTCGTAGTAGAAGATGGCGCTGGCATTCTCCAGTCCGCCAAAGCGCGTCTTTGATTGGACGTTGCCGCATTTCTCGAAGGGATAGGGGCCGATGTGGCTGATGTAAAATGGCAGGATTTCCAGCGCGTAGGCGTAGCTGTGAAAACCCCGGTCTTTGTTCTCCTTATAGACATAGTTCCAAACGGGTACACCCATGGCGTCGCCGGGATGATCGACGGCGAAGTCGGCTACACCGATGACCATCACCTTTGGCGAGAGGGGTTGGGATTCTTTCCAGCGGGTAAGTTTACGATGACCGGGGAGGGGTTGCTCGCCTGCAAGCTCGCCGTTGGCTACTACCGTATAGTGATCAGGAGCCGTGATGTTGAAAGAGACGGTTGCCTTGTCGGATGGATGGTCGACGCAGGGCAGCCAGTTGTGGGCACGGTTTGGCCAGTTGTCGCCAAAGAAGCCGCGGCTGCCAAACTTATTAAGCGAGATGATGAGCCCGTCGGCGGGAATACCTTCGTATTTGATCTTATAAGTATGCTGCCCGCCGGGAGCGCCCGGGGTATGGATGATCAGCTGCTCGCTTTGCTGGGTGAAGCGAATCGGAGTATTGCCTTCTTTGATAGTTGTGACGGTCATGCCCTTTCCTTCGCTGTTGCGGCGGGTGAGGTCGAGGGCAAATTCGGGGATATTCTCCCTGAAGGTGAGCGTGATCGCTGCTTCGCCGTGGATATTGTTGGTGCTGTCGCTGAGTGTGAGCGAGAATTCATAGTGCTGTACGTCGATGGCCGGGTTGTATGGTTGTGCGTACAGCCAGCAAGGGAGAACCAGGAGGAAGACGAGGGTAAGACGGATGAAATGTCGGCGCATCGGGAGTCATTTAGACCAGGAAAGTTATACCAAAATCCCGGTATGCGGAAATGCCGGGTATATGGTATGGCGCCCTGGCGGGTGTACCTGGCGAGGATATTCTGGTGTTTTTTGTTATCTTAATGACCTGATGTCGTACCAAAGCAGGATTACGTTTGTGGTATGCCTGGGTTTGTTCCTGGGCACAGCGGTGTGTTCTTCCCAGGGCCGGGATGATTCGTTGAGAGCGGCGCTGGAGCATGCCACTACCGACAGTCAACGAGCCAGATGCCTGTATGCACTGGGGGTGCGGGCACAAGAAGATAAAAGGGACTACTCCACGGCGCTTGCCCATTACCGGCAGGCGCTTGCGCTCGATGCGGCGGCCCATTCCTATAGGCGAATGCTGACGGATTATGCGACAGTCCTGAACATCTATTTCTATTTAGGCGATTACCCCGCAGCGATGAAGGCGGCTACCGAGGAGCTTGCGCTGGCCGAAGAGCGACGCGACTCCTTGCAGATGGCGAAGTCCTATAATACGATCGGGTTTATTTACAGCCGGCAGAGCAATATCCACGAGTCAGGAGCTTACTATGCCTTATGCCTCGACCTGTCGGCGAAGGCGAAGGACAGCTTACTGATGGCCGATGCCTATTCCAGCATCGGGGAGCTGAAAGCCGAAGGGAATCACTTTGGCGAGGCGCTGGCCTCCCTTTTCAAGGCCTATGACCTGTATGCGTATCTCCGAGCTACGGAAAGGGTGGTGCATACTGCGTACAGGATAAGCCAGGTGTACAAGGGGATGCAGAATTATAGAGAGGCGCTGATCTTTTCCGAAAAGACGTTGAAGGATATTGAAACGGCCCCCTGGTACAATGAATACGACCGGGCGCTCTACTATATCAATGCCGGGGATATCTACAAAGGCCTGGGTGATTTCCCGCGCGCGGTGAACATGACGCGCCGTGGGCTGGCCATTGCCCTGCGGATCAGGCACCGGGAAGATGTGCAGGATGCCTGGTGTTCGCTGGCTGACATTTATGCCCGGCAGCACCGGTATGACAGTGCTTTTTTTTATTATAAACTGTATGCGGCGTTGAAGGATTCGATCATCAATGACCGGAGCCGGCAGGAGATTGCGGAGATACACGAGCGTTATGCGGCGGACAGGAAGGATAAAGAGATCGCGCTGCAAAAGGAGTTGCTGGCCCGGCAGCGTCTCTGGAAGAATATACTTTTGGTTTCCTTCGTTTTCCTCGTCGCTTTTATCCTGTTGTTGTATAACAGGCGACGCCTGAAGCAGCGGGCGGATTATGAAGTAAAGCTGAGCCGGCAGCGGAACGATCTTTTTGGCGCTGTCATCATGGCCCAGGAGAACGAGCGGAAGCGGATAGCGCAGGATATCCATGATACGTTGGGGTCGTTGCTTTCGGCGGCCAAGCTCAACCTCTCAGCATTGGATGAGGGCTTTCTTCGTTCCGATCAGGTACCGCGATACAGGACCAGTTTGAAGTTGCTGGATGAGGTTTCGGCCGAGCTGCGGAATGTCGCTCATAATATCATGCCTGCGGGTCTGTCGAAGATAGGTTTGCCTGCTGCCATGAAAGGGTTGTTGGATTCGCTGGCAAACCCGTCGGGATTGAAGGTAAGCTATAGCTTTTATGGTTTTGAAGAGCGGCTGCCCGAGGAGGTGGAGATCAGCGTATACCGAATTTTGCTGGAGCTGGTGAACAATGTGATCAAGCATGCGGGTGCGAGTTTGCTGACCGTCCAGATGATAAAGTATCCGGCGTATATCAATATTATTGTGGAAGATGATGGGGTCGGGCTGGGGGCTGCGCAGGGTTCGGGGCCGGGGAAGGGAATGGGATTGGGGAATATTCGGAGTCGGGTGGGCTATCTGAAGGGAACGATGGAGATCGATTCGAAAGAGGGGACCGGAACGACCGTATTAATAGAAATACCTTGTTGAAAATGATAACTGATAGAACCATACGATTATTGATCGCGGATGATCACAAAGTAGTGCTGGACGGCCTGGTGGCGTTGTTGCAGGAAGAGAGTAGTTTTTCGATAGAGGCCACCGCCCACAACGGCAGACAGGTGCTGGAGCTTGTGCGGCGTCATCCTTTTGATATCTGCCTGCTGGACATTAATATGCCGGAACTGGATGGGATCGAAACGACCCGGTTGTTAAAAGAGGAGCGGCCGGAAGTGAAGATCATCATTCTTACGACCTATGATGAAAAGGAGATCATCAACCGGCTGTTGCAGATTGGGGTGGCGGGGTATGTGCTGAAGAATTCGACCCGCCAGGAGCTGGTGAATGCGATTAAGAAAGTGGCGGAGGGCGGGTTTTATTTTAGTGATGAGGTGCAGACTTCCATTCTGAATGATTATGCGCAGGCAGAGAAACCATCGAAGGGAGAGCCGGAGGTGATGCTGACCCGGCGGGAGATAGAAGTATTGGACCTGTTGTCGCAGGAGTACACCAACGATGATATTGCGAATGCGCTGAATATCAGTTTCCGGACGGTAGAGACGCATCGGAAGAATATGATGCAGAAGACGGGTGCGAGCAACCTGGCCGGGCTGCTGCGGTATGCGTATAGCAAGGGGTTGCTAAAATAGTGGTCCGGCGCGGGTTTCGCGGACAGCGGGGGCGATCTGGCGGCGGGTGAGGCCGCGGGCTAGACCTTGGCCAGGTTGAAGGGTAGTTTGCGGATGCGCTTGCCTGTGGCATTGAAGACCGCGTTGCAGAGGGCCGGTGCTATGGGTGGCAGGCCGGGTTCGCCTACGCCTTTGATCTTCGGTCCGCCGTCGGCCAGCACATGCACTTCTACTTGCGGTACTTCGTTGATGCGGAGCATGCGGTTATTGTGGAAGTTGGTCTGGATCGACTGACCTTTTTCGAAGGTGATGGCGTCCTTTGTTGCGGCGATGATGCCCATGATGATGGCACCTTCGGTATTGAGACGAACCATGTCGGGGTTGACGACGGTTCCCAGATCGATGACACAATGGACCTTTTCGATTTTTATACTTCCATCCGTTCGGGTAGAGACTTCTACGACCTGCCCGCATAGTCCTGCGAAGAATTCATATTGGGCGACGCCCCGTCCCCAGCCTTTTGGCAAGGGTTTATCCCAATTGGATACCTCTCTGAGTTTGTTAAGCACTTTCTTTGTGTCGGAATCCTGTGTCAGCATATCCAGGCGGAACAGCAGCGGGTCTTTGCCGGCGGCAACCGCCATTTCATCGATAAAGCACTCATGGGCGAAGGCCAGGGTGCTGCTGGTGACCGATCGCCAGGGCTGCATGGGAATATGGATATCGGCGAAGACATAGGCCGTATGCATGTTGGGGATCTCATATTTCTGGTCGGCGATGCCTTCGGTCATGGAGCGATCGGGCTTGGTCTTATCATATTTGTCCGATTTTGTCGCGCTTATCGAGGGGGAGATGACCTTGTGCTGGAAGGCGAGAGCTTTCCCATCGGCCGATACGGCGCCCTTCATCGCGGAGAAGGTCATGGGACGGAAGGGGCCCAATTGGATATCGTCTTCGCGGGTCCAGATGACCTTTACTGGCTTGCCTATGGCTTTTGAGATGCCGGCGGCTTCGCCTGCATAGTCGGCAGCGAGCCGGCGGCCGAACCCGCCGCCCAGGAAAGAGATGTGGGGGGTGATATTGTCGGCGGGGATGCCGAGGGTGGTAGCCAGTTCGCGTTTGACGATGTCGGCGCCTTGGCAGGAAGTCCAGATATCCACCTTGTCGCCTTCCTGCCAGTGAGCGAGGCAGTTCATGGGCTCCATGGTTGCGTGGGCTACCACGGGTGTTTCGTATAGGGCTTCCAGTTTATGGGTGGCATCTGCGTCTGTCATGGCTTTGTTGAAGTCGCCGGTGTCTTTGACGGTGAGGCCGTCGTTTGCTGCGAGGTCGCGGAGGTGTTGTTCGTAATCCTTTGTATTGAACGAATCGAAGCCCTGATGGTCCCATTGTACTTTGAGGGCTCTGCGGCCTTTGAGGGCGGCCCAATAATTTTCGGCGATGACGGCCACGCCTTCGTAGCGGTTTTTTCCCAGGACGCGTTCAGCCTTTACCGTTTTGATGACCCCTTTGACTTTGAGGGTGGCGGTGTCGTCGTAGCTAACCAGCTTGCTGCCGAAGACCGGGCATCTTTCTACAGAGGCATAGACCATGCCGGGTACTTCCATATCGATGCCGTAGACTGCTTTGCCGTTGACCTTTAGCGGGACATCCGGCCGGGCCACCGACTTACCGAGTATTTTGAAATCTTTGGGGTCTTTCAAGACTGGATTGGCGGGTACCGGCAGGTTTGCTGCGGCGGAGGCCAGATCGCCATATCCCAGTTTTTTGCCGCTGGGCCGGTGGATGATCTGTGCATCTTCTGCATAGCATTCTTCCACGGGGACACCCCATTGGGTTGCGGCGGCGCTGCGTAACATTTCACGGGCGGTGGCGCCTACCTTTCGCAGATTTGCATATTGGCCTCTGACGGATGAGCTGCCGCCGGCGGACTGGCCGGGGATATCTTTCTGGCCGCTGCTGGTGATGATCGTCACCTGGTCGAGACTCACCTCCAACTCTTCGGCTATGAGGGACGGTACCGACTGGTATGTGCCCTGGCCCATTTCCGGCTTGGGATTGATAAGGGTGATCTTACCGGTGGGTTCAATGATGATATAGGGTGTGATGTTGGCGTTTGCCGGTGGGGCGTTGCCGATGCCGGGCAGGCCGGTCAGCGGCAGGGAGGATGCGTTGATGCGGGTGATGGCGGCTTCTGCTGTGTCGACGGCGGTGATGCCCAGGATGAAGGCGAGCCCGGAGAGGCCTGTATGTTTCAGGAATTCGCGGCGGGCAATGGTATGTTTTTCAGAAGACATGATTGGCGATTTGGTTGGTGAATAAGACTGCGGCTTGGGGCGGCCCTTGTCGCGGCTTGTGGGTGCTACCGGGGTCAGCCATGGAGCACCGGTTTTTTCAGGGAGGCCGGCGGGGCCTGGTGGGAAGCCGCGGAGTGGATCGCTTTCCGGATGCGTGAATAGCAGCCGCAGCGGCAGATATTGCCTTGCATGGCGATGTCGATATCGGCATCGGTAGGTTTTGGCGTGTGTTTGAGCAGCGCGACGGCGCTCATGATCTGGCCCGACTGGCAATAACCGCATTGGGGAACCTGTTCGTCTATCCAGGCTTTCTGTACGGATTCCCCCAGGGTGTTGCCCGTGAGTCCTTCGATGGTTGTGATCTTCTGGCCTGCTACTGCCGAAACGGGGATACTGCAGGATCTTACCGCACTGGAACCAAGATGGACTGTACAGGCGCCGCATTGAGCGATGCCGCATCCGAATTTGGTACCCTTCAACCCCAGTAGATCGCGGATCACCCAGAGCAAGGGCATATCCGGTTCGGCGTCCACCTGGACAGGTCGGTTGTTAACAGTGAATGAGTGGATGGCCATAGCGTAGATTTTAGTATAAATATACCCTAAATTGTGCTATTTTAGCGACTCACAATTTCGTTAGCGTGGCAGAATATTTGAATTGTCCCAAGTGGTTTCACCGGTTGCCTTCGATTTATAAGCTGATTGTCAGTCTTGTCGTCGCCACAATCATTTCTGCTTGTTTACTGTCGATCCCGATGGAAGGTATGACGAGGGTCATGATCGGGTGGGATTGTTTTAGCGTTTGCATGATCATTATTTCTGTGGTCATCTTTTCCAGTATGCGGCCGAGGCAGATACGGGTGCTGGCCAAACAGGAAGATGCCGGGCGGATTATTGTATTCCTTATCGTGCTGGCGGCTATTTTGGGCAGCCTGCTGGGGGTGTTGTTGTTATTGGGGAACAAGGAACATTGGCTGCTAAGCAAGGGGATGGAGACGTTTATTTACATTACGGGAGTCATCTGCAGTTGGAATCTGCTGCATATCATGTTTGCCTACCGGTATGCCCTGCTGTACTATGGGGAGCATCCGTTGGACCCCGATCAGCATACTGTGGGCCTGCAGATACCGAATGAGCTGTGGCCGGATTATCTTGACTTCGCCTATTTTTCTTTTGTCATCGGGATGACCTTCCAGGTATCCGATATCGAGATCTCTTCACGGCTGATACGCCGGCTGGCCCTGGTGCACGGGCTGCTTTCCTTTCTTTTTAATACGGTGATCGTGGCGTTGACGATCAATGTGATCGTTGATTTGAAGAGCTAGATCCTACCTGAACCGGTCGGAGATGGTGTAAAAAACCCTGTCGTTGAGGCGGAAGAAGACTTCTGCGTTGATCTTGCGGAGGTGGCGGCGGCGGCGGCTGGCGAAGAGGCGGCCTTTGCTGTCGTAATATTGCGGTTGCTGGAAGTAGGTGAGGATGTAGTATTTCTTATTTACAAAGGGGGAGTTGAAGGCCCGGGGCCAGAGGGAGAGATAAATGAGCGAGTGTTTCTGGTCTTCGACATAATAGTCGAGCTTGTCGATCCAGGTGCATTCCATTGTGCGCATCCGGTTGATGAGCCAATTGACGGGAACGGTATCGTAGCCGAATTTCAGCAGGGTATCCTGGAGCCGGGGTTCGCCTACGCGGTATTCATAGATGTACGTGAGGGTGTCGGTGATGAGTTCGAGCGAGACGCGGTCGAAGGGGCGGTCCGTGAATTCGATGGAAAAAGGTTTGTTGCGATAGGCGCGGCGATAGGTGTCTTCGATGCTGTCCAGGGCAGAGTGATGTTTATGGTAATAGTTGGTAATGTTGAGGCGGGTGCAGGAGGTTACCAGGACGAGCATCGCCGCGATGATGAAGTAATATGGAGAGCGGTTGGTCATTTGTTGTCCGTTGGAGGGGTGCAATGGCTGACGCCGAAGAGGATTCTTTTCAGGAAGTGGAGGTCCATCTGCCGCAGCGTCCTGCCGCCGTAATCCCAATATACGATGTCGACCCAGTCTTCCTGGCCGGGGATCCTGTGGATCTGCTCGAGGACGATATAATGGGTGGGGAACCTGCTTTTGAACTTATTGTGGTTTTTCTTATGCAGATAGGTATTGTTGACATAAAGATACGTCGTGCCGGTGGTGAGGCAGTTAGTGAGATAGTCGAACAAATGGGGGATATGCGGGCGAAGGACATCGGAGCCGCGGGCTTCCACCTGCCAGCCCAGCAGCTGGCGGATCATGCGGTTGAACTTGCCATAGTTGACGGCTGCCCAGAAGGTGTCTTCTGAGCCGGGGTGAAAGCGGCGGTTGAAGAAGTTGAGATAGCTGCGAAAATGATCGGCCAGGATGAGGAACCAGATCTGATCTGCGTGGCGGATGTCGAGGATGCCTTTGAAGTGAAGGGTTCCCGCCGCCTGGTGGATAGCGGGTGAAGTTTCGAAGGAAATATTGTTCCAGGTGGCTTTCCCGTCGAGATAGAGAGACAGCATGAACCGGGTATAGCTGAGGGGATCGTCCTGCAGCGGGAGGTAGGACAGGGCGGCGTAGCCACAGAAGTTGGTATTGCTGCCTTGATAGATCTTTAGGGGGAAGTTGATATTGGCCTTAAGGTTTTCGATGAAAAGGGACAGCTTGACATTAGGCCACCAGATGCTGGAATCGGGGAGTTTGGTGTTTCTCAGCAGCAGAAGTGCCTGCTCAGGAGTGGATGAGACGTGGCCGGTGTTGGGAGGGAGACGCCAGATGGTGTCGGAAGAGAGACGCCACGTGATGTCGGCGGGGGCCGGGAGGGTGAACCCTGTGTTCGAGCATAACAGGCAGACTATAAATAGTTTGATCCTGGACGACATAGCTGCAAATGTACCGGATATTGGTTAACTTCCCCGGCTTAAAAGACAAGATATATGCACTATAGATGTTGGTTAGTATTTGCCCTGAGTTGGTTTGTTTGCTTCCCGGGGATGGCGCAGATGGGCGGGGTGGCCCGGTCGAATGAGAACCGGCTTTGGTACCGGAAGCCGGCGGCGGTGTGGACGGAGGCCTTGCCTGTGGGGAATGGACGGCTTGGGGCCATGGTATTTGGCGGAGCGGAAGACGAATGGATCGCGTTGAATGAGGCTACACTGTGGTCGGGTGGACCGGTACCGGCTTCGATCAATCCCGATGCAAAACAATACCTGCCGGCTTTGCGGAAGGCGGTGATGGCGGAGGATTACCCCGAGGCTGAACGGCTGGCGCGGATGATGCAAGGCGTGTGGTCGGAGAGTTATCTGCCGCTGGGCGATCTGCGGATACACCAGGAACTGGGTGGGCAGGCGCCATCGACGTATTACCGGGAGTTGAATATCCGGGATGCGGTGGCGAGGACTGTTTATACCGTCAATGGAGTGAAGTATACACGCGAGGTATTTGCTTCGGCGCCCGACCAGGTGATGGTGGTACGATGGACTTCCAGCAAGGATGGAGGACTCGATGTGCGCATCGGTGGGGCGAGTCAGTTGCGATGTGAGAAGAAGGCGCAGGGGGTATTATGGGGAATGGCTGGAAAGGCGCCGGCGCATGTGGAGCCAAGTTATGTGAACAGCAATAACCCGGTGATCTATGATGATGCCGATAGCTGCAGGGGGATGCGGTGGACGATGATGACCAAGGTAGTGAATAAAGGTGGGAAGGTGACTGTGGATACGGGTGGAATAGCGGTGAAAGGGGCTTCCGAGCTGGTGCTGTATATTTCGATGGCGACGAGTTTTAATGGGGCTTTGCGGTGTCCGGATGGGCAGGAGATGGTGCGGGCGCGGAAGTGGCTGGACCTGGCGACGGCGAAACCATATGCTTCGTTGTGGGCGGATCATGAGGCGGATGTGCACCGATATTTCGACCGGGTGGCGTTGCGGCTGGGGACGGTGGCTGCCGCGGAGGGGATGCCTACCGACGAGCGATTGGCGGCGTATACGAAGAGTGGAAGTGACCCTGGTTTGGAAGCGCTGTATTTTCAGTATGGACGATACCTGTTGATAAGCAGTAGCAGGACGCCGGGTGTGCCGGCCAATTTGCAGGGCATCTGGAACGAGGAACTGCGGGCGCCATGGTCATCCAACTATACGACCAATATCAATGTTCAGATGAATTACTGGCTTGCAGAAGAATGTAATTTATCCGAGATGCATGCGCCGGTGTTCGGGTTGATCCAGGCGATGGCGGTGACGGGCCAGCGGGCGGCGACCGAATTCTATGGCGCCGCGGGATGGGTGGTGCATCATAATTCGGATATCTGGGCTCTGGCGACGCCGGTGGGTGACAAAGGAAAAGGAGAGCCCAAGTGGGCCAACTGGGCGATGGGCGGAGCCTGGATAGTGCGTGATCTGTGGGAGCATTACCGGTATACGGGTGACATCGGCTTTTTGCGGGATACGGCCTATCCTTTGATGAAGGGAGCGGCGGAATTTATTCTCGACTGGCTGGTGCCTGATAGTGCGGGCCGGTTGGTGACGGCGCCGTCGATGTCGCCGGAGAATGATTTTATTTATGGAGACAAGAAAGTGGCGGATGTTTCGGTCGCGACGACGATGGATATGGGGATTGTCCGTGATCTGTTCGATAATATATTAGCGGCCGAAAAAGTGATTGGTGGCGATGCGGCTTTTGTAGCGCAAATAACAGCGGCCCAGCGCTGGCTATTCCCTTACCAGGTGGGTTCGCAGGGCCAGCTGCAGGAGTGGTATAAGGACTATCCCTCGCCGGACCCGCATCACCGGCATGTATCGCATTTGTATTCGTTGTATCCGGCCAACGAGATCTCCGTGAGTGGAAAGCCGGCCCTTGCAGCAGCGGCGAAGAAGGCGCTGGAACTGCGGGGGGATGAAGGGACGGGCTGGAGCATGGCCTGGAAAGTGAATCTGTGGGCGAGGCTACAAGATGGGGACCACGCTTATCGGTTGTTTAGAAACCTGTTGCGGCTGACGCGGGAGAACGATATACAGTATCATGGCGGCGGGGGCGCTTATCCCAATCTTTTTGATGCGCATCCGCCTTTCCAGATTGACGGGAATTTTGGCGGGGCGGCGGGGATTGCCGAAATGCTGTTGCAGAGCCAGGATGGGGATGTTCATTTGTTGCCCGCGTTGCCGGGGGCGTGGGCTACGGGTGCCTTCAGGGGACTGGTGGCGCGCGGCGGGTTTGTTGTGGATGCCGAGTGGGATAAGGGACAGGTGGTAAAGGCGACGATCGTGCCACGGGTGGATGGCGTCTGCCGGGTGAGGACGGCTGTGCCCTTGCGAGTGGAGGGGACGGGTGAGCAATCCCGGCCGGAAGGAAATGAGTGGGTGTTGATGCTGCGGGTGAAGAAGGGACAAATTATTCACTGCGTAACGCCTGGACGGGGTTAGCGGTGGCGGCGCGCCAGCAGCGGAACCCGATGGTAAGCAAGGCTATCACCAGGGTCAGCACCAGCGAAAGAACGAATACCGACCAGCCGACGTCGATGCGATACGAAAATTCCCGGAGCCAGACATGGATGGCCCACCAGGACAATGGCCAGGAAAGTAGGTTGCCGATTAGCACCGGGGTAATGAAATCCAGGGAAAGCAGGCGGACCAGGCCGGTGGTGCTGGCGCCGATGACCTTGCGGATGCCGATCTCGCGGGTGCGGATCTCCGCTGCATAGGCGGCCAGGCCAAAGAGCCCCAGGCAGGAGATGAGAATAGAGAAAATGGAAAAAGTTTTCAGGATCGTACTCATATTATCTTCTTTCCGATAGAGACCGGAAATGCGGTCGTCGAGGAATCCATAATCAAACAAGTCAGAAGGAGCGATCTTTGCAATCTTATTCCGCAGCCAGGCGATGGTTTGCGGCGTCCTGCCTGCGCGGATGCGCACCAGCAGATTGCCGTTCCATTCCGGTTTGTATTCCATTACCAGCGGTTCGATCTGGTGGTGGAGGGAGGCGAAGTTGAAATCTTTTACGACGCCTACCACTTTTCCTTTTCTACCTACCGATGTGTTTTCAATGTCGGCGCCCAGGGGATGTTGCAATCCGAGGACGCGGGCGGCTGTTTCGTTGATGATAAAGTTGGTCGTGTCGTGAAAGCTTCGCGAAAAATTGCGGCCTTCTGCCAGGGGAATATGCAAGACGTCGAGGTAATGATCATCGATGCGCATCAGGTTGACGTCCGGGTATTGTTTGCCGGCTTCCCGGTGGACGGGCATGACGCTTTCCTGGCTGAGATCGTCACCGATGAGGTTTGTCGTCGTGCCGGCGGCGAGGATGTCGGGATTGCTGAGAAATTCTGTATTCAACCAATCGGGATGGCTGAGCAGCCGGTCTTTCATATCGCCATAATAGCGGATGACGGCCACCTGTTCTTTGTCAAAACCCAACTGCTTGTCGTGAAACAGGGTCATCTGGCGATAGACCAGGAAGGTGGAGACGATGAGAAAGCCGGCGGCGATGAATTGGAAGACGACAAGGCTTTTCCGAAGCAGGGAGGCGGGGGAGCCTGGGGTTTTATTGGATTTTAAAGAAGCGGCTGTGTCGAAGCCGGAAATAAACAGGGCGGGGAACAGCCCCGAGAGCAGCCCGATGCCGGAGACGAGGGTGGCAATGATGAGCAGGTTAGCCGGTAGGAAAAACCAGGCGGGTGTAACATGCCGGCCGGTTAGATCGTCGTAGAAGGGAAGGGCTATTTGGGCGAGCAGGATGGCGAGGCAGCCGGAGAGGATGGTCAGGAGCAGTGCTTCCCCCAGGAATTGCCCGGTGATCTGCCAGCGGGCAGCGCCCAACACCTTACGCACGGCTATCTCTTTCAGCCGTTTGAGGGCCTGGGTGGTAAAGAGGTTGACGAAGTTGATACCTGCGATGAGCCCGATGAGGATGGCGACGGCGATGAAGATATAAATATAGAGGATGTTGCTGTTGGGCCCCATTTCCTGGATGAGGTCGGAATGGAGGTGAATATCGGTGATAGGCTGCAAGCGGGCTTTGGCGGCATCCGCGGCAGCGTCGGTGGGGCTCATGTCGTGACGGTAGGCAGTGTAAAAATCTTTTAGCCGGGCGTTGACCTTTTGGATGTCTTCGGGATGTCGGAGCAGGATATAGGTCCAGCCGAACATCCAATTCCTGTTTTGGACTGCGCCCGGGTTATAGAAAGAGTGCATCGGGATCAGGTAGTCGAAGTGGAGGTGGGTGTTTGCGGGGAGGTCTTCGATGACGGCTTTTACGAACAGGTCATTTTTGTCGTCGAAGACCAGTTTTTGTCCGATGGGGTCGGCTTTTCCAAAGAATCGGAAGGCGGCCGACCGGGTGAGGACGATGGAGCCGGGTATGGAGAGGGCGCTGAAAGGGTCGCCCAGCACTGTTTGCAGATCGAAGACCTGCATGACGGAGGAGTCCGCGAAATAGCCTTGCATGACGCCTTTTTTCCCGTCAGTGGTGTGCCAGACGTTTTGGCCAGCGCCGCTAAAGCGGGCGGTGGTGCTGATCTGCGGGAAGTATTTCATCATTTCACCTGCCAGGGGCGGTGAGGATTTGGACCATTCGGTGGAGACGACGCGATAGATGCGGTCGTGTTTTGGGAAATTCTTGTCATAGCTGAGCTCTTCTTTTACGTGGAGTCCGAGCAGCAGGATACAAGCGATACCCAGGGAGAGACCCAGCACGTTGAGAAAGCTGTAGGTCTTTTGCCGGAAGAAGTTGCGGATGGCGACGGTGAGGAAGTTTTTCAGCATGGTAATTGTGCGACATAGTTAGTGCCAGGCCGGTAATTGCTGAATTATAGGGAGTTTGAGTGGTCTGGAGGGAATAGAATGTTCGTTTTTGATACAACCACTGTCCGGTAATGGACAAAAGCAATAGAAAATAAAACCATGACATATGAAAAAAATAGCCTTGCTAATTCTGAGCGGTGTCGCTGTTCTTGGCCTGAAAGCGCAGCATGACGAACACCAGCCATTTTTACAAAAAAGTTTTCCCCGCGGGTCGGTACATCAGTTGGTTGCCGAGACGTCCGGGGGCAATGTTTCCGTTTATGGATCGGCGTCCGGGGATGCGCGGGTGGAGGTATATATCCAATCGGACAACGGCCGGTGGAATCTCAGCAAGGATGAGATACAGCAACGGCTCAATGAGCAATATGATCTTACCGTTGCCATGGATGGGAATGTATTGAAGGCGATAGCCAGGCCCAAACGGAATATGGATAATTGGCGTCACGGGTTGTCAATCTCATTTTGCATCTATACGCCCGAGGTGGTGGGTTCGCATATTGTCACGAGCGGGGGTAACCTGGTATTAAAGGATCTTTCCGGAAAGGAGGATTTCACGACCAGCGGCGGGAATATCGATGTCGATCATCTCACCGGGACGATTGTTGGCAGGACCAGCGGTGGTAATGTACGTATCAGCGATAGTCATAATGATATCGACCTGGCGACAAGTGGGGGGAATATGGATGCCCTTCGGTGTGATGGGAAGATACAGCTAACGACCAGTGGCGGCAATGTGGGGCTGATGAGTGTAAAGGGCATTATCCACGCAGCGACTTCCGGCGGTCAGGTGGATGGCAGTCAGATCACCGGAGAATTGCATGCGGGCACCTCGGGCGGCAATGTCGTTCTGTCGGATGTGAGCGCCAGCCTTGACGCTGCCACCAGTGGCGGTAATATCCGCGTCAACTTTTTGGCGATGGGAAAATATGTACATCTGACCAATTCCAGCGGAGATATCTCGGTACAATTGCCGCAGAACCAGGGTATGGATCTGCGGATCAGCGGAGAGCAGGTACATGCTACGGCCCTGAACAATTTTAGTGGAGACCAGGATGAACACCATATTAGTGGTACGATAAATGGCGGGGGTATCCCGGTGAAGGTAGATGGGAATGGTGGGAGTGTACACGTGAGTTTTCGTTAACTAGTATTTTGATATGGAAAGCCCCGCAATTTTTTTGCGGGGCTATTTTGTTTTTAGTTGGTGATGGGTGCCGAGCCGGCGGCTGCGGGGTTGAAGTCCAGTTCGTTTTGCGGGACGTTCCAATAGTCGGAAAAAGAATAATTGATGAAGCAGGGAAGTACCTTGGCGGCGGTGCCGCCGATGAGGCTGCCTGGCACTACTATATTTCCGATTCTGCCGCCGCCCTGTGATGCGGGCGCCGTAATACCCCAGCGACGCGCATCATACCAGGATACGTTGTGCAGGTAGAGGCCTATGCGACGTTCGCTGTGGAGCTGGACGAGAGCGGAGTCCGCGGAGATGCCGGACCCTGCGAGCGTGGGCAGGCCGGCCCCTTGCGAAGCGCGTACCTTGTCGATCAACTGGAGACCCGCGTCGACGTTGCCCAGGTTGATGTCGGCCTCCGCCATCATGAGGGCGGTCTCTTCCCAGGTGGGAGCAATGGGAACCGTACCCTGGTAATTCTCGGTGGCGTATCGCCCGCCTTTCTCGATATCAACCGCCGCATAACGGGTGCCGAACTGGATGCCGCGGTTGAGCACGTTGACTACCGTACCTGTGGGGAACGGTTCGAAGTATTTTGTAAAACGCTGGTCTCCGGGCATAATATCCTGGATCAGCCGTTCGCTTACGAACGACAGCTGGCCGCCGACATTGGTGTGTAGCATCAGGGGGTGGAGTATGAACCCGAATTTAGAGAGGTCGGGCACCCCGGCGGGCGCCATCCCCCACTGGAGCGTGTAGTCACCCTGGTTCATACCGGAGGCCGCCAGGTTCTGAATGGTAGTCCAGTCGGCCGATTGCATGGCGGCCACCTTATGGTTCGCGAGATAATTGCGGGCTTCGAAACTGTGGATCTGCCGGACCCACATCGAGGGGGTGATCACCTGACCGGGCAGGTTGAAGCTGGGGATGATCGCCTTGAACGTCGTATCATAATCGCTGTTCTCGGTGATGCCTGAGAAGATGGAGGCTGCCTGATCGAAATTGCGATTGGCCGCGGCGATCACCTGGTCATGTGCGACGTAGACATTGCTGGTCAACCCTTTGGCGGTGCTGTCGGGAGAGTCATCGATGAGCCCGGCGATATACATCGAACCCAGCTTCGAATACGCATAGCCTTTCCAGTAATAGGCCCAGGCCGTGAGCAGCTGTTTCTTGGTGGTAGCGTTGCCGCTGAACTTGAGTGCAGGATTGTTCAACGCCTGCAGGAGGGTATTGGCCTGCGCATTGACATAGTAAAAGCAATCCCATTCGTACTGGATGGAGTTGCCATCGCCAGCGCTGCGGCTGTTAAAAGATTCCAGGATATTCAGCTGAGTGGCAAAGCCGGACGGATTATTGACCACCGTATTGTACGGCGGCGGCAGGGTAATGCTGGCGATATTCATGGGGTAGCGGGAGCCGTAGTTCGAATAGGGGGTAAAGTCTTCGTCGCCCATGTTCATCTCCATGTACCAGGCGATATCGAAGAAATTGAGGTTGCCGTCACCCGTCTCGAAGGCGATCCATTTGTAGAACATCCCCTGGGCATATGCATCGATGCCACCTTCCGTGGCGAGGGAGCTCTGTGGCGTAGGCAGGTTTGGGTTGGGGAGCTGCAGGATGTCTTTCTTACAGGCGCCCAGCAGCAGCGTGGAGGCCAGCACCGGCAAGAGGGCCTGTTTCAGGAGGCGGGGGCTATATAGTTGCTTCTTCATACTATTTCAAGATTTGAGTGATCGATTAGAATCCGACGTTCAATGAAAACTGATAAGACCGAAGGTTCGGGGTGCCGTAATAGTCGACCCCTGAGAAGGCCCCGGTCCTGCTTCTGGAGAGATCGTTCCCATTTTCGTCGAATGCCCCGGTATTTTCCGGGTCGAGACCGCTATACTTTGTAAAGGTGAGCAGGTTGCGGCCGGATGCCGTAATGGTCAGCCTTTTGATGGCCTTGCTGCCGGCAACGTAACGGGACAGATCGTAGCCAATGGACAGATCGCGCAGACGGATGTAAGAGCCATTCTCGATGAAGGGCGAGACGGGCAGACCGACGTTGTAAAGGGAGTTGTAATAGTTGACAAATGATCCGGTCTGGCCCTGGATGGTGAGTTTCTGGTCCAGATCGCGGGATTCACCACCTTGTCCGCCTGTTCCGCCTGTGGGTCTGTACAGCCATTGCCTGGTGACATTGTAGATGCTATTGCCATAGACCCAATCAAATTGGAAGGAAAGGCTCAACTTCCTGAAGAACGTAAAGCGATTGGTCAATGAGGACGTGAAGTCGGGGTAGGCGTGGCCGATGATCGATAGGTCGGAGGATGGCGTATACTGCACGTAGTTGTCGCTGTTGAGCACCACAACGCCGGTGCTGGTAAGCGAATATTTTCCCTGGTTTGCCACGGGAATGAGGGGTGTCTTTCCATCCGGTCCTACCTGAGTAATGGAGTGCAAGGGAGTCTGTACATAGAACAAACCAAGGGGCTGGCCCTGTTTGACTGCGAAAGCGAAATCGACAATGCTCTGGCCATTCGCGACCTTTGTCACAATGGCACGGCTATAACCCCAGCGGGCGCTAAGGTCCCAGGAGATATTACGCCCGTTATATACAGAAGCGTCGAGGGAGATGTCCACGCCGTGAGAGACAATGGTGCTCAGGTTGTCGAGCCGGGTGGCGTAGCCGGTGGAAGGTGCTACCTGGGCGTTCTGGTAGATGTCCTTTGATTTGCGGTGCCAGTAGCTGCCACTGAATACCAACCGGGGCAGCCATTCGCCCTCAAAAGGCGTGATGGTAGCGTCCGTGCCGACTTCCAGCTCATAGTTGGTAGCGAGTTTCAGACTGTCATTGGTATTCTGTGACTGTAGGGCCAGGGCCACGCCGTTGCCCAGCGTAGGTGAGTTGAGCGTGATCTGCCGGTCGTAGGGGTTGGGTTGGATGCCAGCCGCACCATAAGCGGCCCGTACCTTCCAGTCCTTGAGCCAGCCCTGCTGCGCCGTCATGAGCTCCGAAGGTCTGAAATAGACGGTCCCGCGGGGGAAGGTAGCAGCCTTGTAGGCGGCGCCGAAAGCACTGCCATAATCCGAACGGACCCCGCCGGAAATACCGAAGAGGTTGCCCCAATCGATGGTCTGGTTGACCAGGAAACCGTAGGTGATGGATTCCTGGTAGTAATCGCCGGCCTGCTTGGTGGTCGCACCGGAGATGGTGGGTGGGGGGTAGTTGGGGAGTCCGATACCAATGGCATAGAATTGTCTTACCTGGTATTTACGATAGTCGTAGGCGAACTCCGTGGTGGTGGTTACCGGGAGATTGGAGTGGAAGTCTTTCTGCCAGTCGGTGCGGAAGAACCCGGAATACAACCCGTTTTGATTGAAATACCTGGTAGTAGAGTCCATAAGGGCGCCGTTGCCGCTTGGTCCCCAATACGTGTTGAATTTGATGTATTGGAGGTTCGCAGTCTGATTCAGGTAATAATTGGTTCCCTCGTCGCCGTTGTAATCCAGACCGTATTTGACATCCAGTTCGAAGAAGCGCGGGAACTTATAATTGAAATCGAGATCCTCGAAGATCTGGAGCGTTTGCTTGTTCTGATGGTGCCATTGGTTTTCCGAGAGGGTATTGAATTGGTTGGAGGAATTGTTCGTTTTGAACGGATAGTGGCCCGTGGAGTCCTTCCAGGTAAAGTCGATGAAGTTGTAGGCGGTGAGCATATTGAACCGGTTGCCATTGATGAGGTTCTCATAGCCGGCGATGCCGTGGGTGATCGTCCGGAAGGTGAACCCTTTAAAGGGATGGAGACCGAGGTTGACGGCGAAGTTGGTGCGGCTAAACGCATTGCTCATCACGTCCTGTTGAGTGAGCTGTGAAGCGGTTATGGCATAGTCCGAAGTCGGGGACCCACCGGTGAGGCTGACCGAATTCGTGAAGGTCAGGGCTTGACGGAATCCTTGATTGAGGTGGTCGTAGATGGGGAGGTTGTACGTCTTGTCGTTCGTCACGAAAGCGTTGGCGGGGGCCGTGGCGATGGGTACCTGTGGATCGCTCCATAATCCCGTTGCATCCTTCACTACCGGATTGCCGCTTGCATCGAGCAGATTGTTATTGTTATCCGTAACGTAGTGATGATGCGTACTCAGGAGTGGATGTTTGCCTGTCAGGATATTGTCGATGCTGGCCTTGGAATTGAAATTGATGGTCATTTTGCCGTTGAGCGTGCCTTTCTTTGTGAAGATCTGGATCACGCCGTTGGCCCCCTGGGCCCCATAGAGCATACCGCCGGCGGCGCCTTTTACGACTTCGATATGATCCACGACGGAGGGGTCGATATTGTTGAGGTTTTCCATTTCCACCCCGTCGACCATGATGAGGGGGTTGGTGCCATCCAGGCTGTTGATGCCGCGCAGGGTGATATTGTAGCTTGCGCCGGGTGTGCCGCTGGTCTGCTGGATATAGGCGCCTGCAACCTGGCCGTCCAGGGCCTGCTGGACGTTGGCAGTGGCACTAGGTGCGAAATCCTTTGAAGAGACCGAGGCCACGTCGATCGGAACCTTTTTCCGGTTAGTGGCCACGCCTACCCCGGTGACGACGACATCGGAAAGCGATTTGACGTCCGGTGTAAGGCTGATGGTCAGGCCTGACCGCGCCTCGGTTTCAATGGACTCATAGCCGACATAGCTGATGATCAGTTTTGTTTTGGGTCTTACCTGGAGCGACCATGTGCCGTCTGCGTTGGTGGAGGTTGCGTTGCGCGAGCCTTTTTCGGTGATGGTGGCGCCTGCAATGGAGGCGCCCTTTTCGTCGGTAACTTTTCCGGTGACAGTGATAGCCTGCTGCGCCATCCCTTGCATCCAGGCAAAAAGGATAGCTACGGCTACAAAAAGCAGTCGTCTCATAATGTAGTTATTGGTTTGATGTTGGTTGAAGTAAGATATTAAATAAGAAGTGAAGCCTGTCTGCAGCGACTACTAAATTTTAGAGTATCGACATACTAACAAATCACGTAGTTGTGAAAAAAAATGAAATTTGCCGGAAACTACTGTTCATGAAAAAGACGTTGCTTTTTGTTCTGCTGGCGGGCGCTGTTGGTTGTTGCCAGGCTCAAACTACTATTGTCCGTGACCCCGAGATAGAAGCCATGATAAAAGAAGTGAGCCCGGACAGCCTGCAATCTTATATCAAGACGATGGTTTCTTTCGGTACGCGGAGCACGGTGAGTTCGGTCACCGATCGGAAGAGGGGCATCGGGGCTGCCCGCAACTGGGTGCTCAGTCAGTTCGAACGATGGGCGGCGGCTTCAGGGGGGCGGCTAACCGCGATGCTCGATACGACGACCTATGCAGCGGATGGCAATAGGGTGAAGGAGCCCATAAACCTGGGAAATGTAGTGGCTACGCTGAAGGGCGCCGACCCCAATGACAACCGGATATTTATCATCAGCGGTCACCTCGACAGCCGGCGGACGAATGTCTTGGATGGAACCAATGATTCGCCAGGTGCCAATGATGACGGCAGTGGGAGTGCGGCCGTCATGGAGTGTGCACGGGTGATGAGCAAACATGCTTTCCCGGCGACGATCATTTTTGTGACGGTGAGCGGGGAAGAACAGGGGTTGTTGGGTTCCGGGTATATGGCAAAGAAGGCGAAGGCTGCCGGCTGGAATATCGAGGCCGTGCTGAACAATGACATCATGGGGAGCAACAACAGCAATGAGACCAATATCATCGACAATACCCGGGTTAGGGTCTTTAGTGAGGGACTGCCGGCCTATGATCTGGACAAGCAGGCGCAGCGGATCCGGCAGCTGGGGTTGGAGAGTGACGGGAAGGCCCGGCAACTGGCCCGATATGTAAAGGAGGTAGGCGAGCGGTATGTCGACAACCTGGAAGTAGTGATGATCTATCGTAATGACCGGTTTTTGCGGGGGGGTGATCATACTCCCTATGTAGAGAATGGATATGCGGCTGTGCGGATCACGGAGATGAATGAGAACTTTAATCACCAGCACCAGGATGTGCGGACGGACAAAGGGATTGTTTATGGCGATCTGCCGGAATTCATGGATTTTGGGTACCTTACTAAGAATACGGTCCTCAATCTGGCGAATCTTGCCAATCTTGCCAAGTCGCCGGCTATGCCGCAGGAGGTGAAAGTGGAGGTTAGGAATCTGACGAATGGAACACAACTGGGCTGGAAAGTGCCGGTGGCAGGTAAGGCGAAGGGATATTATGTGCTGGTGCGGGAGACGACTAGTCCGGTGTGGCAGAAGAAGATCTTTGTCACAGGGACGGAAGTGAATCTTCCTTATTCGAAGGATAACTACTTTTTTGCGGTGCAGTCGGTGTCGGAGTCGGGTAATGAGGGGCTTCCTGTTGTCCCCGTGCCCGGCAGGTGATTGTAACCTTTTGCCGGGGATGGGCGTCATAGATGTTCAACCTATCTCCATGATACGTAACTACTTCAAGACTGCGCTTCGTAACCTTTGGAAGAACAAGGGTTTTTCTGCTATCAACATTGTGGGTCTGGCTATCGGCCTGGCCACCTGTCTGCTGATTCTGATCTTCGTCATGGATGAGCAGAGCTATGACCGCTATAACAAGAATGCCGATAGGATCTACCGGCTGGATGGTGAGATAAAGTTTGGCGGGAACCATTTTATCCTTGCCGTGGCGCCGGCCCCGGCGGGTCCCACCCTGTTGCGGGATTATCCCGAGGTGTTGAAGGAAGTTCGTTTCCGGATGAATGGGGGAAGGCTGGTGAAGAAGGGCAACCAGAATATCAAGGAGGAGTCGGTGGTCATGGCAGATTCCACCTTATTTGAGGTTTTTACGCTGCCGATGATCGAAGGCGACCCGCATACGGCGTTGAAGGATGCCCGGACGGTGGTGATCACGGAGAAGATCGCTAAAAAATATTTCGATGCTACCAATGTCGTTGGTCGTACCCTGATGATCAACGATTCCATCCCGTATAAGGTCACCGGGGTGATCAAGGATATTCCGGCGCAATCGCATTTTCATTTTGACTTTTTCCTGTCCTTGACGGAGTCCGAAGAGGCGAAACGGTCGGAAGACGCCTGGCTTAGCAACAATTTCAACACTTACCTGCTATTGCAGGAGGGGACGGACCCGAAGAGGTTTGCAGCCAAACTCAACAAGGGGATTATCACGACATATATTGCGCCGTTGTTGCGGAGTGCGGTGAATATCTCTGTGGATGATTTTTTCAAGGCGGGGAATACGGTGGGTTTCTCACTCACTCCGCTAACAGATATCCACCTGCATAGTAATAAGACCGCGGAGCTGGACGCGAACGGGAATATCCAGTATGTCTATATTTTTTCGGCTATTGCAGCTTTCATCCTGCTGATCGCCTGTGTGAATTTTATGAACTTGTCCACGGCGCGATCGGCCAGCCGGGCGAAAGAAGTGGGGATAAGGAAGGTGTTGGGGTCGTTGCGGGGAAATCTTATCTCGCAGTTTATGATGGAGTCGGTGGTGGTCAGCTTTATCGCCATGTCGCTGGCGTTGGGGCTTGCATATCTTTTATTGCCGGTGTTTAACCAGCTTTCGGCCAAGCAAATGGAGATCGGGCTCTTCTCCCGCCCCTGGCTTTTGCCGGCGATGGTAGGGCTCGTATTGATCGTCGGGGTGCTGGCCGGCAGTTATCCGGCATTGTTCCTTTCGGCTTTCCGGCCGATACTCGTATTGAAAGGGCATGTTGCTGCGGGTTTCAAGACGAGCTGGCTGCGCAATTCGCTTGTCGTATTTCAATTTTGCATCTCTATTTTTCTGCTCGTGGGGACGGCGGTGATCTACCGGCAATTACAGTATATCCATAACCGCGAACTGGGCTTCAATCGAGACCAGGTGCTGGTGATCAACAACCCGTATGTAATGGGTGACGAGGCAAGGGTCTTCAAGGAGAAGCTGCTCCATTTGCCGGGGGTAGAAGGGGCGACGATGACCGGGTATCTTCCGACCTCGGACAACCGGAATGACGATGCTATTTTCGAGTCGCCCGATCTGGATATAAAGAAGTCGATCAGCATGCAGACCTGGCCGGTGGATGATCAGTATATCCCGGTGTTGGGGATGAAGTTGTCTGCGGGGAGGAATTTTTCAAGGGATATGAAGACCGATTCCAACGCGGTAATCGTCAATGAGGCGGCGGTGCGGCTGATGCAGGGGCAAAAGCCGTTGGAGTCGAAGCTATATGAGATAGATGATCTAAAGACCAAGAAGCTGCGGGAATATCACATCATTGGAGTGGTGAAGGACTTTAATTTCAACTCGCTGCGAGAGGTGGTCACGCCTGTGATGCTTTTCCTGAGGCCGGACGATGGGCGGATGGCGCTGCGGGTACATAGCGGCAATATACACCGGCTGGTGGGGCAGATGGAAGATGAGTGGCGGAAAATGGCGCCGTCGCAGCCTTTCACCTATATTTTCATGGACGAAGAGTTCAATAATATTTATCGCAGCGAACAACGGATGGGGGGAATATCGCTTTCCTTCTCCCTGTTGGCCATTTTTATTGCTTGTCTTGGTTTGTTCGGGCTGACTGCCTATGCGGCTGAGCAACGCACGAGGGAAATTGGTATCCGGAAGGTGCTGGGTGCTTCGGTGGGAGGCATTATCTCGTTGTTGTCGAAGGATTTTCTGCGGTTGGTGTTGGTGGCGATGGCGATTGCGTTCCCGCTGGCCTGGTGGGCGATGCATCGCTGGTTGCAGGATTTTGCGTATAGGATCACCATCGGGTGGGAGATATTTGGCGTGGCGGCGCTGCTGGCCATGGGTATCGCGCTGATGACGGTGAGTTTCCAGGCTGTGAAGGCGGCGTTGGCAAATCCCGTAAGGAGTTTGCGGAGCGAGTGAGATGGTGTATTTTGGGGCAAATTTTCGCTATGATTCGACCATTCGCGTTGATCGTTGTCCTCTTACTCGGCCTTTGGTGCCCTGCACAGAAAAAGATTGTCGTGTTTCAGTCGGATTTTGGGGTGAAGGATGGGGCGGTGTCGGAGATGAAGGGAGTAGCGATGGGAGTATCGACAGAGTTGAGACTTTTTGATCTTACGCACGAAATTCCTGCATTCAATATCTGGGAAGCGGCTTACCGGTTGCAGCAAACGGTGCCGTACTGGCCTGCAGGGACGGTATTCGTCTCGGTGGTAGACCCGGGTGTCGGTACGTCGAGGAAGTCGGTGGTCCTGTTGACGAAGACCGGGCAATACATTGTGACCCCAGACAACGGTACGCTGACCTTGATCGCCGAGACGCAGGGTATTGGAGCGATCAGAGAGATCGACGAGACGGTGAACAGGCGGCAGGAGTCCAAAAAATCATATACTTTTCATGGCCGGGATGTGTATGCCTATACGGCGGCCCGGTTGGCGGCAGGAGTCATCACTTTTGAACAGGTGGGACCGTTGCTGGCAAAACAGGAAGTGGTGGCCCTTCCTTATCAGCATGCGGTGATGGAGGGGGCGACCATCAAGGGGACGATCCCGGTGTTGGACGTGCAATACGGGAATGTGTGGACGAATATACCGGGGGAGTTGTTTCAGCGGCTTGGAGTCTCGTTCGGAGCGATGGTTGCGGTGCGGGTATTGCATGGCGGCCAGGTCGTCTACCAGGGTGAGATGCCTTATACGGAGACGTTTGGCGCGGTGGCGGTGGGCAAGCCGCTGGCTTATTTGAATAGCCTGTTGCAATTGTCGTTTGCCTTGAACCAGGGGAATTTTGCGGCGGCCAATGGGATTTCCAGCGGGGGCGATTGGACAGTGGAGGTGAGGAAGAAATTATAAGTACAGCTGCACCATGTGCCGCCAGTAGCGGGCCTTATGGGATTCTCCGTCCCAGAGGTGCAGTGCATTCCAGACGCCTTTTTCCCAGAGGGCATTGCTGATGGCTTTGTTGTTATCCAGGAATACGTCTTTTTCGCCGACGACGAAAATGATCTCGACGCTCTTGAGCTGGGCGAGGATGATGGGATCGGTGAGGTTTGGAATGAACAGCCCCGGCATATTGAAATAAATGTTCTCGTCGCGGTAGCCGTCGAAGAGATCATCAAAATGATCCATGGATGTGGTGAGGTCGTAGCGGCCGCTGAGCCCGACCATTTTATGAAAGAGCGTGGGATATTTGAAAGCAAGGTTGGCGGCATGAAAGGCGCCGAGACTACAGCCGGCGGCCACGACACTGGGGTGGGGATTCAATTGCTTTACGAAGGGGAGGACTTCGTATAGGATGTATTTTTCGTAGTCGAGGTGGCGGCAGATGCGTTGGGCGGGGTGCAGGTCTTTTGCGTAGAAGCTTTCCCTGTCGATGCTGTCGAGACAGTAGACCTGGAGGGAGCCTGCTTCAATCTTTTTGCGCATGGCTTCGATGACCTGCCAGTCCTCATAGTCGTAGAAGCGGGCCGTCCGGGTAGGAAAGAAGAGTACGGGGTCACCGGCGTGGCCGAAGACCAGCAGTTCCATATCCCTGCCCAGCTGTTTGCTGAACCATTTGTGATATTCTCGTTTCATGTGGTCCTCGCCGATAGGTATTGCAGAATGATCTCTTTCCATAAAGCATAGCCTTTAGCGTTGATGTGGAGTCCGTCGGGGTCGAGGAACTCCCTTTTCGGATAGCCGGAGTTATCGGTCATCCGGTTATAGACGTTAATAAAATGCAGGTTGTTAGCCTGCCTTTTTATCTCTGCTTCAATGATCTTATTCGTATAGCGAATACTGTCGACGATGTTCCAGCGGGCGACGCTGGGTTTTATCGAAATAAAAGCGAGGGGGATGTCGCCGAACTGCTGGCGGGTGCGGCTGATGAGTTGCTGGAAGAAGATGAATACCTCTTCGGGATGACGACCGTCGCCCAGATCGTTGTCTCCTGCGTAAACGATGATGGATTCGGGGTGGAAAGGTGCGACGAGGCGATCGAAGAACCAATCGCAGGCGGCCAGGGTAGAGCCGCCGAAACCCAGGTTGACGGGCTGATAACCAGCGAAATCCTCGTTGAGGCTTTCCCAGAGCCGGATGGAGGAGCTGCCGTAAAAAAGCAGTTTTGGTTCGTAGGTAAGGGCTGCTCTTTCCTGTTCGAGCCTTTGCACCTCGTTTTCGTACCAGACCATAAGTGGGGTTTGCATATCAAATATAAGCCTAAGCGGTGATAACCACTTAGGGGGAGTAATTGGTAAGATTAAAATAACAGTTCAGTGTGCGCGCTGGATGGGCTTGAATGGCCCGAATTTGTGTTGGAGAGGAGTGAAGCTATCGGCGTAGGGACCAAAGGGATGGTCGTAGGGTTTTTTGGCGATGTTGGGCCAGTCATTTGGGAAGGCTTTTTCCGGTCGCTGCCGGCTGTTGACAAATGCGGCGACATCCCAGGCCTCTTCGTCTGTCAGTTGGGGAGCATTGCGGGGCCGGTCGAAGGGCATGATCTCCTTGACATAGCCGGCCAGGCGACTGATGCGGTAGAGCCCTGCGCCCGTGTTGAAACTATGATCCCCCCAGAGTGGCGGGTATACATAGGCGGTGCTGTCCTTGTTGAAGAGGCCGCTGCCTTCCGCGCCGTGGCAGCGTTGGCAGGTTTGCAGATAGACCATGTGGCCCCTGGCGGTGTCGGCTGCCCGTTCGAGAAAGGGCAGGTCCCTGATACCTGCGCCCTGTGGTTTTGTCCCTTTAGGGACGTCCTGTCCCAGCCATTGCATATAGGCAAGGATGGCCTTCATTTCCACGCTGTTGGTATCCAGGGGATGACCGTTGAGGCTCCTTTCTATACAATCGTTGACCCGGCGTTGGATCGTTTCGGTGGTGCCACTGCGATCGCGGAATTTCGGGTAGGTGGAGAATACAGCGCTATAGTTGTTTCCCCAAAGTCTTGTGCCGGCGTCGAGGTGGCAGTTCTGGCAGTTCATGCCGTTGGAGAGGACGGCTATTGTCCCTTTTGGGCCAAGATAGTGGGAGGTATTGGCAATAAGATCCCGGCCGTACCGAATGAGCCTGCCTTCATCGGTGGCCGGGATCAGGGCCGTGTCAGGGACCTTCCATGAAAAGATTTTCTTGTCTGTGGAGTGGCAGGCACAGACTATGATGACCAGGAGGCCCGTATACAGAAGTGCCCGTTGCATAGCTTAACCTGCGAAGACGTAACTGCAACCGTGTTCCTGGGCGCGACCAACGGCCCAGATACCGGAGGGCTGGGGTACTACACCCGGCAGCAGACCGGACATCCAATCTTTTTTCACTTCAGCCGGGTCGCTGTTGCCGGCCATTGCGGCGCTGTACACCGTCATGGCTACGTCACAGACGCCGAACATCACTCCGCTGTTTTGCAGCTGATCGATGCCAATATCCACGGGGCCGAGGCCGGGCACAGTGAAGTCCCCGTGCATGGGTTTCCAGAAAGGATTACGGGTAGATGGAGCTTTAGTCTTGGGGTCGGTGACCTTGAAAAATTCTCCGAACTTGTATTTTGCCCAGAGGCGGTCTTCGAAGGCATAGGGGATGCCTTCATGGCGAAGGATGATGACGACGTTGTTCTCTTTTTCGGGTGTCCCGGTTGCGATATTGGTCATGAGGAATACCCTTGCCCAGGCGAAGGGAAAAATCTCGTGGGGGGCTGGGACGTCAATTATCAGTTTGTGTTTGCCTTTGAGCTGGTTGAACCAGGCGTCAGGGTCTGATGTGCCGAAGGTGTGTGGAGTTGTGGCCTCGCCGGGCATGGCTGGCAGGTTGAAGGGGGAACTCAGAGCAGCGAGGGTGGCGGCGCCGGCGGCCAGCGTTCCCAGGAACTTACGCCGTTGATTTGTCGAATTCAATTCGGAGAGGTGATGTTGCATAGTAGCTTTTCGCGTAAAATTAGGGGCGTGACCAGAGAGCGTCAATGGCATGATGATGCTGTTCACAGGATGTTATCCCGAAGTGCCTTGGATACGGCCTCGCGGCCGCAGTTGACGTGTAATTTGGAATAGATGTTGCGGATGTGACCCCTTACGGTGTCGAGACTGATATGGCAATGACCGGCGATCATTTTATAGCTGTAGCCTTTTACAAGATATTTCAGTACTTCTTTCTCGCGTTCGGAAAGGTGGTATTGTATGCGGCCGGGGTTGACGGGACGGAAGAACTGCAGCACCTTTTTGGCGATGACCGGCGAGAGCGGGGCGCCGCCATGGAGTACGTTCTCGATGGCTTCCAGGAGTTGGACAAAGGAGGTGTTTTTGAGGATGTAGCCGTTGGCTCCGCCACAGAGGCATTGGAAGAGGCGCTCGTCGTCTTCCAGCACCGTATGCATGATGATATAGGTCTCAGGCCGCTGTTCTTTGATGATGCGCAGCCCTTCGATGCCGTCCACTCCTGGCATATCGATGTCCATGATGACCACATCGGGGAGATGTTCCTGGATGATGCGGGCGGCGTGGGCGCAATTCTCATAGCTGCCGCATACGGTATAGCCTTCCACTCCGCTTAACAAAACCGTCAGCGATTCGCGCAGCCTGGAATTATCTTCGAAGATCGCAATACTTATGGCCATAGGTTCTCTAAAATTAAGGCCGGATGATCGCCGGTCAATAGCATATTTATGCTAGGCGGTATTCAGGATGATGGTTGTCCCGTATTGGGGGCGGGAATTGATCTCCAGTTTCCACCGGTGTTGCCGGGCCCTTTCGTGCATATTCTTCAAGCCGTTGTTTGTCGTGGGGGTCATCGGGTCGAAGCCGGCGCCGTTGTCGGCGATCTTCATGATCAAGGCTTTGCCGGAGAGATAAAACTTGACGATGGCGCATGTGGCTTTGGAATGCCGGACCATGTTGTTGATCGCTTCTTTGAAGATGAGGTAAACATCACGGCGCTGTTTCATCGTCAGGTGGAGGCGTTCCACTTCCGGGGCGATCTCTGCCTGCAGCTCGATGCAGTTTGCTTCCAGCAGGCTGGAGGCATAGTGCAACATTCGTGGCAGGGCTTCGCCGAGGGTGTCGATGTCGGGGTTGATGCTCCAGACGATGTCGCGCATGGATTCCGATACCAGTTGGCTGTCCTGGTAGATGCGTTCGAGGATCCTGTTGACCGATGCTTCGTCGTGTAGCTGCCGTTGCGCCAGCAGGCTGCTGATGCTGATATCGGTGAGGTTGGCGCCTACCTCGTCGTGGAGGTTGCGGGATATCTCACTGCGGATCTGCCGGGTGCGGTTCAACTGTCTCGACCGATAGCGGTAGAGGATGAGGATTGCCGTTGCAGTGACGAGGAGCAGGAGGATATAGAAGCCGGCAGTCCGGGTAAAGGGCGGATCGATGCGGAAGCTGATGCCGGCTACCGGTGCGTTTGCGGTATCGTTTCCGTCGACGGCCTGCACCTGGAAAGTATAGTGGCCGGGCGGGAGGTGACTGAAATTGATCTGGCGCTGCTTTCCGGCCGTCATCCATCCCGTGTCGGCTCCGATGAGGCGGTAAGCATAACGGGTGGAGGGGCCGTCGCTGAGATCGACGGCGGCGTATTGGATGGTGATATCGTTTTGCTGCGAACGAAAGACGGCGGGTTCCGCCTGGTTGAGCGGCCAGGGGGCGCCGTTGACCCGCATATCGGTGATGAATATCCGTTTTGCCGATCGGCCGGGGAAGGCCTTGTCCGGGTTGAAATAGAAATAGCTGCCATGACCGCCGGTGTAGAGACAGCTGTCCTGCGGGTCGTATAAGAAATTGGCGGTCGGGTAGCTTACCGGCAGGCCGTCTTTTGTCGAGTAGTTGGTAAAGGTGGTCCGTCGTGGATCGAAGCAGACGAGACCGCCTTCCGTTACGAGCCAAAGCCGTTTCTGGCGATCGGCATAAATGTCGCTGATGTGGCAATTGCTCAGGCCGTTGTCCTGGTTGTAGAGGGATGCCGTGTGGTCGCGGGTGTTGAATCTAATCAGGCCGCCCGTGATGTCGCCCAGCCACAGGATGGAATCGGCCTGACAACAAATGGCCCCGAGGCCGCCGATGTGTTTTTGTGCGGTATAGGGAACGGAAATGACGGTGAATTGGCGGGTCTGGCGGTTCCATTGGACGAGCTGGTTGCTGGCGTCGTTGGTAAACCAAAGGTTGCCCTTACCGTCTTCGGTGACACCGGTGGGATATCGCAGCGGGTAGGCGCCGGCGGTATTGCCCGGATACCAGGTGAACAGGCGGCTTTGCCGGTCGTAGCAGCAGAGGCCCATGCCTTTGCCGAGACCCATCCAAAGGAGGCCATGGCTGTCCAGGAACTGGGTCGTGATGGCGACCGAGTCGAGGATTGGTGGCTTTCCTGATCGGTTAGGAAGGCGGCCATGCTTCCCCGTGGAGAGGTTGTACCAGAACAGGCCAATCTGCGTGCCGAGCCATAAGGTGTCCTTCTCCTGTTGGGTGATGTTCCAGACGAAGTTTGCCCACCTCCCGTCGCCTGTAGCTGTCAACTGGTGCTGGGATTGATGCCCGGTGGAGAGATCGATATCAAAGAAGCCATTCCCATAGGTGGAGACCCACAAGCGGCGACCCTGGCGGATGAGGGAGGTGACCTCATAGCGGATGGGGTTTCGGGATTGCTGGTCGATGAGGGTCGTTCCGGTGAAATACTGGTGGGACGGGGAGATCTTTTGGAGTCCTTCATTTGTCGTAGCCAGCCACCAGTTGCCCTGGTCGTCGCGCAGAGCCGTCTTGTATTTAGCGCCGTCAAAGAGCATGGGTGAGAGCGGCGAGAGAAGGGGTATACCTGATTGCCAGTGCACCGGTATGATGACCAGGCCGTCGTTGTGGAAAAGGAGCAGGAGATGGGTCGAGTCGAGGGGGATGATCTGCTGCGACCAGAAGATGTAGGGGTACTTGTTATAGGGGAAGTAGCAACTGCTTTCTTCCCGGCCGGTCTCATCGAAGATGATCAGGCTGTCTTTGCCCGATGGGATGGTAATAACATGTTTGTCGAATATTTTGAAGGTATGGTTGATCAGAAAGGACTCCGAGACCTTTGGCAGGAAGGCCGGTCGTTGTCGAAAGGGGAGAAGGGTATCCGCTGATATCGAAAAGCGGGTCCAGCCGTTGTACAAGTGGAGAAGGACATCGCCACTTGAGAGGGGGAGTATCTGTCTTACGAAGCTGATCCTTTCTCTAAGGGCTGTTGTCACGGTGAAGGGGGAGCAGATGATCTTCTTTAGTTTGTGTTGCGGATTGAAGATGTAGATACAGTTGTTCGAGGCAGCCCAGCAATTGCCGTGTGCGTCTGTCTCCAACTGTATGATCATGTTATTGTAGAGATCGAGTGGAGGCTGGTGATGAGAGTAGAAATTCTGAAAGGCGCCGGTGGTCTCGTTGTAAAAGCTAAGCCCGGCCTGGGTGCCGATGGCCAGATAGTGGCCCGGGAGTTTTTTCAGGCAGTAGACATAGCTGTGTGGAAGGGAATTGGCGCCCTCGGGGTAGTGAATGGTCTCTGTGCCGTCGAAGCGAGTGAGTCCGTCGGGGGTGGCGATCCAAAGGAAACCGTTGTCGTCCTGGACGAGATCGGTGATGATGTTGCTGCTGAGGCCTTCCGCAGTGGTGAGTTTTTCAACAAAATGAGGTATGCCCTGTGCGATCACCGCAAAGGGGAGGGTGTAGAGGACCAGCAGGCCGAGTGTCATGATTCCTCTGTTTAGCACCGACGTAGGGGTTTTTACCTACTATAAAGATATAAAAATCACGGGGCTATTCCAGCTAAATCGGGGATGTCGTTGAGCCGGGCGGACTGGTACTGGTTGATGCGGCTGAGCAGGGTGACGAGCTGTTTTTGTTCTTCGCCGGTGAGGGCCTCGAAGAAGGTCGTGTGCATCGTGGTGAACGGTTCGCTTCCCTTCATGAGCAATTTTTTCCCCTTTTCGGTGATGCTGAGGCGGGCCGAGCGGCGGTCGTTGGGGTTGGGTTCTTCGGCGATTATCCCTTTCTTAGCCATGCGCCTGGTGACCTCGACACCGGTGGAGTTTTCGATGAGCAGTTGCTGGCAGAGCTGTTTTTTATTGGGGTGATCGAGGATGGCGACGTAAGCGACCAGGGCAAATTCCATAGGTTTTGTGAAGCCGAGGGATTTTATGATGGGCTTTGAGCGCAGACCCAGGAACCGGTGAAGGCGATCGATTAGGAGGCCGAGGTGGGCGGTTGTAGGGAGGGTAGGAGCGGGGGGGAAGGTTAGGGTTTCCGGTGGGGTGGCGGGAGGTTGGGCTTGTTGAGGCGTCTGGGTTGGTTGTTGTGCGAGGACCCAACGGGCGAATCCTGGCATGTCGCCGTTTGGGTGCTCATTGATATATTTCTCCCATGCTGATAATAAAGGGATTACAGAGGTGGCGATGCCGGCCATTGCAACAATTTTGATGTAAGGTAAGAAAAAATTAAACAAAAATGTTTTATTATTAGAGCGAAATTGTTTAGTTTAGGGCTGAATTAGAACAAAATTGTTATAATATGCGTGATATTACCTTGATCCTGTTGCTTTTTTTGAGTATCGACTGGAAGTGGCGGGTATTTCTATTGAACATGCTGGGCGCCTTCCTGAAGCGGATGTTGGGATGATTTATCTTGTGAAAAAATAACCTTTATGCGGTATCTATTTGCTTTGGTTGTGGGCCTTTTGGTGTTGGGAAGAGTGAATGCGCAGGCGCCTGCTTTTGATTCGGGGCATGTCGTTGCTGAAGGTGCGATGAGTCCGACGCTGGTGTCACACCAGTTTGCTTTTACAGAAGGTGCGTCGGTAGACCGGGCGGGGAATATTTTTTTTACCGATCAGCCGAATAACAAGATATGGGAGTATACCCTGGCTGGAAAGCTTGTCATTTTTATGGATAGTGCAGGCAGATCGAACGGGATGTATTTCGATCGTGACGGCCGGCTGGTGACCTGTGCGGATGAAAATGAGCAGCTGTGGTCGATCGGTAAGGATAAAAAGGTGAAAGTGCTGTTGCGGGATCTCGGCGGGCATCGGCTTAATGGGCCGAACGACCTGTGGATCGATGCCCGGAGAGGTATCTATTTTACTGACCCGTATTACCAACGGCCTTACTGGACGCGGACGCATTCCGATCTGGATGGGGAAAAAGTATACTATCTGCCGCATGGCGCGAAGCAGCCTGTGGTGGCGGCAGCCGATATCCGCAAGCCTAACGGGATCGTGGGTACGCCGGATGGACGGTTGCTTTATGTGGCAGACATCGGGGATTGGAAGACGTATGTGTATACTATAGGTCCGGACGGGCAGTTGTCGGATCGGCGACTGTTCTGTTCACAAGGCTCCGATGGCATGACGCTGGACGCGCGTGGGAATGTCTACCTGACGGGAGACGGGGTGACGGTATATGACCCGCAGGGAAAGAAGATCGCGCATATTGCCGTTCCGGAGAAGTGGACAGCGAACCTCTGCTTTGGCGGGAAGGACAGGAAGACGCTTTTTATCACTGCATCGGAGGGAGTTTATGTATTGAGGATGGAGGTTAAGGGAGTGGAGTAGACGATTTTTGGAGACGGATGAGGATCAGTTTAGACACGGGGGTATTGCTTTTTTGCGCAAC
Source organism: Puia dinghuensis (assembly GCF_014642875.1). Taxonomy (GTDB): domain Bacteria; phylum Bacteroidota; class Bacteroidia; order Chitinophagales; family Chitinophagaceae; genus Puia; species Puia dinghuensis. The sequence goes on along the minus strand of NZ_BMJC01000005.1, from coordinate 404,085 downwards.
GCTGTCGATGGGGACGAGGACATTCGTCTCGGGGTAGTAGGTGGCGGCGCATTGCCTTGGGATGGGATAGGGGATGACGACAAAGCGATGAGCGATGCGACGCGTGCCGCCATAATCATTATAAATATCTACGATGTCACGGGGCTGAAGACCCTGTTGGTGCATATCTTCCTGGTTGAGGAAGATGACGCGCCGTTCGTTGAAGACGCCACGATAACGATCGTCGAGCCCATAGATGGTAGTATTGAACTGATCGTGACTGCGAATGGTCATCATCATGAGCTGTCCCGGTTCGAGAGCGATGGTTGCGGGTGATGCGATGTTGAACTGTGCTTTTCCGTCCGGAGTATTGAATTTCCCTTCACGGGGTGCGTTGGGCAGGTAAAAGCCACCTGGTTCACGTACCCGCTTATTGTAATGGTCGAAGCCCGGGATGGTGCTTTCGATTGCATCACGGATAAAGTCATAGTCCTGCAGGTAGGCATCCCAGTTGACCTTGGTCGCCCCTGGCCTTGCCTTTAGTGTGGCTTTGGCCAGATGGCAGACGATGGCGGGTTCGCTGAGCAAGTGAGATGAAACGGGCTGCAACACGCCTTTGGAGGACTGGACGACACCCATCGAATTTTCGCAGGAGACAAATTGTTCGCGGTCGCCGGTGAAGTCGCGATCGCTGCGGGCCAGGCAGGGAAGGATGAGGGCCTCTTCGCCGTGTACGAGGTGACTGCGATTGAGCTTTGTCGACACCTGTACGGTAAGGCGACAGCGGCGAAGGGCTTCCGCGGTGTACTCCGTGTCGGGAGTGGCGGAGAGGAAATTGCCGCCCATAGCAAAGAAGACGGAGGCCCTGCCTTCGTACATGGCGCGGATGGCGCTCACAACGTCATACCCATGTTTGCGCGGTGGCTGGAAGCCGAATACTTTTTCAATGGAGTCCAGGAATTTCGGAGTGGGTTTTTCCCAGATGCCCATCGTTCTATCTCCCTGGACATTGCTATGGCCGCGCACGGGGCAGGTGCCGGCGCCGGGTTTGCCGATGCTGCCTTTCAGCAGCAGGAGATTGGCGATCTCCTTTATCGAATCCACGGCATTGGTATGTTGGGTGAGGCCCATGGCCCAGCAGAAGATGATCTTCTTTTTATCTTTTATGATGTTGGCGGCTTTGCCGATATCGGCGATGGGGATGCCGCAGGCTTCCGATAGATCGGGTAGCGATACCTGTTGCAGGTGTTGGAGGAAGGCTTCGTAGCCGGTGGTGCGCTGATGGATGAAATCCATGTCGAAGACCGTCCCGGGGGCTTTTTCCTCTTCCAGCCAGAGTAATAATTCGATGGCCTGTAGCAGGGCCATATCCCCGTTGAGCTTTATCGGCAGGTAGAGGTCGGTGAGTGGAGTGGCAAGGCCGAGGATACCTTTTACCTGTTGCGGATTGTTGAAAGCCATCAGTCCCGTCTCCGGCAGTGGGTTTACGGAGATGATGGTGGCGCCGTTGTGCTTTGCCTTTTGCAGGGCGGTGAGCATGCGTGGCGCGTTGGTACCAGGGTTCTGGCCCATGATGATGATCACCTCCGCCTGGTAAAGGTCGTCGAGGGTAACGGACCCTTTGCCGAGGCCCAGGGATTCACCGAGGGCTACGCCGCTGGATTCGTGGCACATATTGGAGCAGTCGGGGAGATTATTGGTGCCGTATTCGCGGGCAAAAAGCTGATAGAGGAAGGCAGCCTCGTTGCTGGTGCGGCCAGAAGTGTAGAAGACGGCTTCATCCGGCGAAGAAAGTGCGTTGAGGTGGCGAGCAATGAGGCTGAAGGCCTCGTCCCAGGAAATGGGTTGATAGTGGGTTGCGTCTTTGGGCAAATACATTGGCTGCGCGATGCGGCCTTGGCTGCCCAGGTGGTAGTCTGTCAGGCTGGCAAGCTCTGTGACGGAATGCTTTTGGAAGAATTCGGGGATTAGCTTTTTTGTCGTTGCTTCTTCGGCTATGGCCTTGGCTCCATTCTCGCAGTATTCGGCGAAGCCCGACCGTTCGTCGTCGGGGTCCGGCCAGGCGCAGCTGGGGCAGTCGTAGCCGCCTTTCTGGTTGACATGAGCAAGAGCTTTGAGGCCGCGGGTGAGACCGGCTTCGCCGATGGCATGGCGGAAGCTGGATACGATGGCAGGGAGTCCGACGGCTTTATGGCGGATGCTGCCGGTGTGAAGACCGGTGAGGTCGTCCGGGTTCTCGGCAGATGGGTGGCCGTTGGGGTGCCCATCGGGTTTGATATCGATGTCAGGGTGTTTTGTTTTGCTCATGGTTGTACGTTTTAGAAACGAATGCGGTGGCCGCCGCAATAGATGTTGAATCGCTGTTGCCGCAAAAAGCCAACCAGGGTGATGCCGGACTCTTCGGCATACCGAACGGCCAGGCTCGAGGGCGGACCTACAGCTGCTACTATTCTTATGCCAGCCATGGCTGCTTTTTGGATCAGTTCGAAGCAGGCGCGGCCGCTGAGCAGGAGGATGGTTTTTGACATCGGCAGCCAATGCTGTTGCAGGGCGTGACCGATCACCTTATCGAGGGCGTTGTGGCGGCCGATGTCTTCGCGGAGGGCGATGAGATGACCCTGCCGGTCGAACAGCCCTGCGGCATGGAGGCCCCCGGTGATCTCGAAGAGGTCTTGTCCTTCGCGCAAGAGGGCGGGAAGGTCGTATAGGATGCTTGCGGGAATAGATAGATCGTCGGGCGTGTTGGGTATTCCGGGGATGTTGAGGGCTTCCAGGGATGTCTTACCGCAGACGCCGCAGCTCGAGCTGGTGTAGGAATGGCGAGCCGATTTGCTGAGATCGGGATTGATAGATGCGGGCAGGGAAACGGTGATCGTGTTTCCGTTGGGGCCGGAGGTTGTGGTGACGGTTGTTCTTGCCGGGATGGCGCCGGATGACGTGGATGCGGCTGTTGTTGCGGGGAGGATGCCTTCGGTGAAGAGAAAACCCAAGGCCAGCTCTTCGTCATGGCCGGGGGTACGCATCGTGATGGAGATGTCCTGTTCGAGTCGCGCGGCGATCGGACCAAATTGCAGCCGGATGGCCAATGGCTCCTCGATGACGACGGGGTCGATTGCCTCCAGGAAGCTGTCTGGTGCTATCTTTCGCACGGGGAGCCGGGTGATGCCGGATAACAATGTTGAACTATCGGATGAGTCTGGCATATCCAAAATTACGTTAAATTAGGGGATGGATAAACTGTCAATGAGAGAAGGCGGACGAAGGATGGGTTACCGCCGTTGTTTATTATTCACCTTATTTTCCGGACTTGTTTTACCGATGATCGTTTCTGCACAAGGACTCTCCGCAGAGGAGCGGCAGCGTTGTGAAAAGGAAGCGCAGCAGGTGACGATCGTTCGCGACAATTGGGGCATACCGCATATCTATGGCAAGACGGATGCCGATGCCGTTTTCGGCCTGCTCTATGCCGAATGCCAGGAAGATTTCAGCCGGGTAGAGAAGAACTACCTGGAGATGCTGGGCCGGCAGGCAGAGGCCTACGGGGAGAACTACCTCTATACAGACGTTATGATGCGGCTTATCTATGACAGTGTGCAGGCGATGGCAGATTATGAAAAGAGCCCGGCCTGGATGCATCGATTATTGGATGCCTTTGCTGATGGCGTCAATTACTATCTGTATAAACATCCGGAGGTGAAGCCATTGTTGCTAAAGCGCTTCGAGCCCTGGTATGCCCTGATGTTTACCGATGGGAGCGTATCTGCTACCAGTACGGGTGGAGTGAGACTGGATGAGATCCGCAATTTTTATAGCCAATCACCCGCTTTAGGAATGGGTCATCCGCGCAGGGCGCATGAGGTATCGGCGGTAGAACAGATGGTTTTGATGGATAGAGGCATCGCGCCTCCTTCGAAGGGCGGGGATGGGGTGAATGATGATGGCGGAGGCGGACCGCAGGACTGGCCGAAGGATGAAGACGAACAAGGTTCCAACGGATTTGCCCTCGCTGGTTTCCGGACTGCTTCGGAAGCGACCGAACTCTATATCAATCCCCATGTTCCTTTTTATTTCCGGATGGAATGCCAGGTAGCGAGTGAAGAAGGATTGAATGCCTATGGAGCGGTGACCTGGGGGCAGTTCTTTGTCTATCAGGGCTTCAATGCTCATTGCGGCTGGATGCATACCTCCAGTTTTGCGGATGTGGCCGATGTCTATGCGGAAAAAGTAAAGCAGGATGGTACAGGCTGGGTCTACGAATATGAAGGACAGACCAGACCGGTGACGGCAAAGCCTTTTACGATCTATTATAAAAAGAACGATGAGCTGCAGGTCTTGCAGCTGACGGGTTATTATACCCATCACGGTCCGGTGATGGCCGGCCGTGACGGCAGGTGGCTTAGTCTGCGGGAATATAACCGGAGTCTCGATGCATTGGAGGAAGCCTGGCTGATCACCAAGGCCAATACGTTGGAGCAGTATAGGACGGCCATGAACATCCGGGCCAATACGACAAACAACACTGTCTATGCAGACGATGGGGGTAATATCGCCTACTGGCATGGGAATTTTATGCCTCGGCGGGACAGCTCCTACGACTGGACTCAACCGGTAGATGGCAGCATTGCCGCAACGGAATGGAAAGGCGTTCATGAGCTGGATGAGCTGGTGCATGTTTATAATCCCGCCACCGGGTGGATAGAGAACTGTAATTCCACACCCTATTCCGTCTCCGGCAACAGCAGCCCCGAGCGGAAGAAGTATCCTGCTTATATGGCGCCCGATGGCGAGAATTTCCGGGCGTTGAATGCAATGCAGTTGCTCAGCGGCGCCAATGATTTTACGTTGGACAGCCTCACCGCCAAAGGGTATGATCATTATCTGACGGCATTTGACGTGATGCTCCCACCCTTGTTCGACGCGTATGCTTCTGCTGCCGACAGTGTGCGTAAGGTTTTGCAGGAACCCATCGCCATCCTGCAAAAATGGGATCGCCGGTCGGCCATTCGGTCGGTTGCAACCACTCTTGCAGTGGAATGGGGTACCCGGATGGTCCAGTATGCGCCCCTGCCAAAGAGTCCGGAGGAAGCATCGCACCAGGTGGACAATATCAGGATGGAAATGGCGAGCAGTACACCGGAGCAAAAGTTGACGGAGTTGAGGGCTGCTATCAGCGATCTGCGGCAGCGTTATGGCAGCTGGAAGGTAGAATGGGGAGAAATTTGTCGTTATCAGCGGCTGACGGGGAAGATCGTCGAGACTTATGATGACAGGAAACCGAGCCTTGCAGTGGGGCTTGTTTCTTCGGCGTTTGGCGAGCTGCCTTCTTTTGTGAGCCGGGTGATGCCGAATACGAGGAAACGTTATGGCGTCTCGGGGAATAGTTTTATTGCCGCGGTGGAGTTTGGAAAGAAGTTAAAGGCCAGGACCATTGTCACCGGTGGGGAGGGCAGTGATCCGGCGTCGGCGCATTTCACCGATCAGGCGGCGATGTATCTGAGCGGGCGGTTTAAAGACGTGCTGTTCTATCCAGAGGATGTGATGCAGCATGTTGAGAAGAAGTATCATCCGGGGGAGGAATAGTTTTTTTCGAAAATTATTTTGCCAATTATTTTGGGTTTAATACTAATTTTATTAGTATATTGCTGTCCTAAATATCTTACCTATGGGACAGACATTTTTACCGAACAAGCAGTATAAAGATTGGATCGTTGAATTAAAGGGGAGGATTCAGACGGCGCAGATAAAGGCGGCCGTTACGGTTAACCGGCAATTGTTGGAGTTATATTGGGAATTGGGCCGGGAGATTTGCGAGAAGCAGGATAGAGCAAAATGGGGGGATGGGTTGATCGGGCAGGTAGCGAAAGATTTGACGGCGGCGTTTCCGGGGATGAAAGGGTTTTCGAGAGCTAACTTATTCTATATCAAGAAGTGGTATCAATTCTACCGGAATGAGGAAATTGTCCAACAAGCTGTTGGATTATTTGGGATGAGGCAACAAAAGGATGGATTGGGAAAAGTGCAACAAGTTGTTGCACGAATTCCGTGGGGACATAATGTGATAATCATTTCAAAATGCAAGAATCTTCATGAAGCTCTGTTTTACGTGCAAAAGACTATTGAAAATAACTGGTCGCGGGCTGTGTTGGTGATGCAGATAGAAAGTAAGTTTTATGAGCGCAGCGGCAAGATCATCAACAATTTTGATAAGGCCTTGGCTGCGCCGCAGGCGGACCTGGCCAGGGAGACGCTGAAGAATCCTTATAGTTTTGACTTTTTGTCCATTGGCGACAAGGCGAAAGAAAGGGATTTGGAGCTAGCCTTGGCCGGACATATTCAGCATTTTCTTTTGGAATTAGGACAGGGGTTTGCTTTTTTGGGGAGGCAGTTTCCGCTTGAAGTGGGTGGGGAACATTTTTATCTGGACCTACTATTTTACCACACGCGTTTGCGTTGCTATGTTGTCGTGGAATTGAAAGCAACCGCCTTTGAGCCGGGCCATGCGGGGCAGTTGAATTTCTATTTAAATGTTGTCAATGCGCAGTTGAAGCATGAACAGGATCAGCAAAGTATTGGCATCTTGTTGTGTAAAACGCCGAATAAGGTGATCGTGGAGTATGCCTTAAAGGATATTTTGAATCCGCTAGGGGTTGCAGAGTATCGGATCTCGGATTCCATTCCAGAGAATCTGAGAGGAGACTTGCCGTCGATAGAGGAATTGGAAAGGGAGCTTGGCGCAGGGGAGAATGGGTATGTGAATAAATAAAGTGAGTGAGGTAACTTTTATTTAATGGATGTGAACGGGTAAATGAAGGAACTTTATTAAAACACATCGTATGAAATCACAATCACATCAACAGCCGGCTGGTTCTTCTGCCGGCAACACCGGATCACATGTTCTTTTACCAGGAAGCCGCCGGGAGATGCGGCCCGGGGCGCAGGTTTTGGGGGTTGCGGATCCCGATGAATGGTTGGAGTTAACTATTAAGTTGAGGAGGAAGAAACCCTTACCCGAGCCGGGTGCTGCAGGGGCAACGGCTTCCGGGGCGAAGCAGGCAGCACCGCTTACCCGCGCTGAACTGGAGGCGCAGTATGGCGCTGATCCTGCGGATATGGAGAAAGTGAGTACGGTGCTCACGGGACTCGGATTGAAGATATTGAAAGAAGATGCGATGACCTGTACCATCCGCGCCGGCGGGAGAGCGGCGGTGGTAGAATCGATCTTCCAGGTGCGGCTGTTTCACTATTCCCATCCAAAGGGAAATTACCGGGGCAGAAAGGGAGACCTGCATGTGCCGGCTGAGCTGGCGGGCATCATCGTAGCGGTGTTTGGCCTGGATAACCGGAAGCTGGTGAAAAGGCGGCCGTTGCGAAGGCGTGTCAGTTCGTTGGAACAGGCGCAGCGGGCAGCGGCGAGCCGGAGCTGGTTTTACCCGGCCGAACTGGCGACGGCATACTCCTTTCCGCCCGGCGATGGCCAGGGGCAGACGGTGGGGCTATTGGAGTTCGGAGGTGGCTTTTTTCCGGATGACCTGGCTACCTTCTGTCAGAATGCTAAAGTTGATGTGCCTACGGTCAAACCGATATCTGTCAACAACACGCCTACCAACCAGCGCGATGGTGCGGAAGGCGAGGTTATGCTGGATGTGGAAGTGGTGGCGGGTGTCTGCCCGAAGGCCACGATCGTGGTTTATTTTTCCACTTTCGATGAGGGCGGCTGGGTCACTGCTATCGACACGGCGGTGCACGATCAACAGAACCCACTGAATGTACTTTCTATCAGTTGGGGTTATGCGGAAGATGCGACGGGCGCCTGGTCGCCTGCGGCGCTCGATGCCGTCAACGATTCGCTGAAGGCGGCAGCGCTGATGGGAGTGACGATATGTGTTGCGGCCGGGGATGACGGGTCGGATGATGAAGTAGGTGACGGACATGCGCATGTGGATTTCCCGTCCTCCAGCCCTTATGTGCTGGCAGTGGGTGGTACGACATTAAAGCGGTCAGGTTCAGGGTCTACCACGGAGACTGCCTGGAAAGATGGCGACGGTTTGCGAAAAGATAATGGCGGTAGCACCGGCGGCGGAGTGAGTACGTATTTCGCCCGGCCTTCCTGGCAGACGGTGAATATCGACTCGGTGAACCCTGGATCGATCGTAGGCCGGGTGGTACCAGATGTGTCTGCGGATGCCAGCGCCAACACGGGTTATTGGACGGTAGTAGATGGACAGGGTGGGGCGACAGGTGGCACCAGTGCTGCGGCGCCTTTATGGGCTTCGCTGATAGCGCGGCTTAACGCCGTCCTTGGCAAGCCCGTTGGCTATCTGAGTCCGCTCTTGTACCAGGCGGGAGCAAATGGACAGCCGCTGGGCGAATCCGCCTGCCGGGATATCACTTCTGGAAATAATGATACGGCGTCGATAGGTGGCTATTCGGCCGGACCGGGATATGACGCGGTGACGGGATGGGGGTCGCCGATCGGTACAGCGTTGATGAATGGATTGAAATGAGGCAATGGCGTGGGGTGAAAGGGGCCTTAGAATTTCCTCCGCGTCACGTTAAATCCCACGCGGAAAAGAAATCCGCTGACGGCCACGTTACTTCCGCTGTAGATGTCGGTTAGGCTTCGCTGGTAAGAGATGTCGAGGTTCAGGTTGGCCAGATAGAAACAAAAGCCGCCGATGAAACCTGCATAAGCCTTTTCCAGAGCGGGGTCGGTGATCACGGTTTCCGTGCCCCCGGAATTGTGGAAGCCTTTGGCCATATAGCAGAGTTGGGGTCCGACATAGACGAAGATCGCATTCGTATAAGGTATCCCGCCCGGGGTCCATCCGCCAGGCGTAGTGGTCGTGTTACTGATGATATGATAGTAGTACCCGTGATCGTATACATAGGTGCTGGTGTTGGAAGTAGGGGCATAATACGCGGGCCGTGTAACCTTGTTCTTGAAGGATATACAATATTCGAATAACAAAGGGACGTTGACATAATTGAGCGTGAGGGACTCATAGCTGTCCGTCGATGCTGCATTGTTGTTGGTGGTGAAATAATCCCATACGAGTTTGGTCTTGATGCCTATGTTGGGACCCACCTGCCCGGGTTTATCCTTTTTGTGCAGCCATTCCAGGTAGAAGTCACCCGAATAGGCCGCCTGGACCGACAGTTTAGAATGCAACATGGGGTTGCCTACAGCCGATAGGGGCGTTACTCCGGTGCCTCCCCACCATGCTCCGACGTCTATACCTGAATTGAATCGCCAATGCTGGGGGGTGACCTGGACGCGATCGGTATGTTGAGCGTCGACACGTACGGAAAGATGCAGGGCCAGTAAGAGGCATACCGGCAGGGCTGGTGGTAGGGGTATTAATTTCATAAAGTAATCCAATCGGCGGATAGGTAAATATATCCCGCAGATGGACTGCATGAAATACCAAATCCCCGGTATTTTTCTCTACCGGAGATTTGGTAGATGACGATACTACTATTGCAGGCAATTGGCGGTCACGTTGGTAGCCTTGCCAAAGAGGGTATTGGTCACTTTGCTAAGATTGGTCTGCGAAGTAGTGCTGACATTGTAGACCATGACGGCGGCATAGCCGTTGTTCTTTACGAATTTGGCGGCAGTGGCCTCATCCGTTCCGCCAATATCTATCCCAATGCCCAATTTGCTTTTTGCCATACCGGCGCTGACATAGGGCTGCAGCCGGCCGGAGTAGTTGGTGTTGCCATAGCTCATTTCCCAACCATAGTCGAGAATATCGCCGGCTTTTTTGCCATTATAGGTGGCGCTGAAATACTGGGTGTCGTTGAAAAGCGCCTTGGTGATGTACTTGCTGGTGCCCAGTTCGGCGCGAAGGGCGGATAAGGCAATGACAAGAGAGCTGGTGTTTGTCGTGCAAGTGGAGTATTCGTCATCGATGTCGATGCCGTCGAGTCCATATTGGGTAACGGCTTTTGCGCATTGAACGGCGAAACTGTCGGCCTGGGCATAGGTGGTGAAGCAGCCCCAGCCCGCATTCTCATGATTGCCGAGTACGGTCAGGAGCACTTTGATACCGAGGGACTTCAGGTAGGCGATATTGCCCGAATTGAGGGTGCTTTGCACCTGGGGGTTGAAATACAACACGGCATTCCCGTTGGCATCGGCGTTGATGTTGGCGGCGAAGATGACGGCAAAGCCAAAGACCTGTTTGGCCGGGCTGCCATAGGTGAAGCAACCCGGATTGTGGAAGCTGTTGGAGTTGACTTCCACATAGGCGGTGGTGAAAGGAGTGGTCAGAGCGGTTGCCAGGAGACTTGCGGTTGTTTTGACCGGCGTGGTGCTCAAGGCCTGTGACGTGGTGCTCTTGTTGTCATACTTGGTACAGGTAATGGACAGTAAAGACAGGATAAGTGCAATGGAAAAGGTCTGCTTTTTCATATAGAAGGTTTTAGTTGTGGAAGGTAAGCAATTTGTGGATCCGGGGGCGCGGCGTTGGGGAGAGACACCTACGGGTCAAGGGGATCATAGGGGTCCATATGCAGGGATTCCATTACGGGATAGAAAGAAATATCGTGGATGGACAGTTGCTGTTTATCCCGGTAGGGCAGATAACCGAGTTCGTGGAGATTGCGCCGGTCGAAGCCATCCGAGGCGGCCATGGTCAACTGCGACCGGGTTGTAATGAAGACAGAGGGTTTTGTGATCGGGATGCCATAACGAATGATGAGGCGATCGGCATTGCGGATGTTGGTGGTGGTATGGCGGGCATGGGGATCGATGATGATCGCCTGGGCGGGAATGCCAAAACGTTCGATGAGGAATTTTTTCATTTCTATGGCTTCACAATAAGGTCCGCGGAAGGGATAGCAGTAGCCGCCGCTGACGATGATGAAGGGAGCCCAGCCTTCTTTGTAACGCATGGCTGCGATGGAGCAATGCATTTTGTTGATAGGACTTATCGGGGTGGTGGTCAATTCCGGTCCCTGGCCGGGGATGACGATGGTAGCGTATTTGTATCTGGACCAGTCGGTGTGTGGGATCTCGCGGCAGGCGGCCTGGTTCTCTCCTTTCTCCATGGGTTCGAAGCGGGCCGGCTCATCCCGGTCGTTGAGGTCCATCAACTGCAGGGCGATGGCCAGGGAGGGATGATAGAAGACGGACATGCTGACGGTGGCTTCGCTGAGATAAGCGAACATATCCTTTAATGCGGTGCGATAATAGCGACCGTTGACGTCGTAGCTTGCCGAGTCGATGCGGGGATAGCGTAATTTTTTCCCCAGGCCGAACTGGTCGATGATGTAATTGATACCCGTTACGGTCTGTCCCCAGGCGTGCAGGAGCAGGTCTTCATTGGAAAGGGGCACGAAGCGCTGGTAATAGCCGGAGGGGCGAAGGTGGTGGTCGATGAGCTGATCAAAAGCGGCCTTGTTATTTTGATAGAGTGTATGCAGGGCGCTCGCGACATCGCCGGAGTCGGTCGTTGTGAAGCGGAAGTCGGTGACGAGAGATGCGGCCCAGGTGCAGGTGTCAGCGACGTGTGCTTTTAGCAGATCGAGGCGGCGAAGAAAAATGGATTTCAGGGTCGCATCACCTGCCAGGAGGTTTTGAACAGCAGGTGTTTGGTCTATGACGGTGAGCAGGTAAAAGTTCTTGTCTCCTACGAGGTTAGTAGAATGAAGGAAGTGGTATTCTTTCTGGTAGCCCGAGCCGGGTTGGGCGTAGAGGCCTGATGTTATGATGTAAGCCAACAGGAGGGCCAGGAAGTCTTTCATAATTTTTTAGTGATTTTTTTAGTAGTCTGCGAAAGAGAAAAAAGAACTACCCGGATGGGAGGAATTAATAATTATTTTATCATTCCCTAATCCAATCATAATACTTCAAAACCAGGGGGCGAATGAAAATGGGCAATCTTTGCAAAACTTATGAGACCTTTACTTCTTCTGCTGCTCTCCGGGCTTTTTATGGAGCCCGTTGCTTTTGACCCGGGCAGACCGGAGATGCAATTATCCCATTCGTTTACGATCGATTCCCTGGGCTCCTGTCAAGGTATCTCCTGGCTGAAGGGTAAGGCTTATTTATATGGGGACAGGGAGGTGGGTATGATCCGCCAATTCACATTACAGGGCGATTCCCTTTTTTATACTGGTGAGGAGTATCGACTCACTCTTCATGATACCGATGTCATCAACCATCCCACCGGGCTTGCCGTCCATGGGAAGGACCCGGTCTTTATGGGTAACAGCGTCCTGCTCGACAGAGCAACCAACAAATGGAAGGCTATCATCTATTGTATCGATTGGCCCGGGTTGCAGCGGACGAGGACCCTGGATGGCGGTAACCTGATGAATGTGATAGAAGATGATGCCTGTATCCAGGGCACCCGGCCAGAATATGTAGAATACCATCACAAATGGTATGTGGCTACGGCGGACTATGGCAACCGGGCAAATGAAGTGCGGTTGTATGATCCTGCCATTTTGCAGCATGCCAAAAAGACCACTGATAAGGGAGTGTTGTATAAGAAGTTCTCCTGTGGCCCCTGGGTGCAGAACATGCAGTGGATTGCGGAGAAAGGGCTGTTGTTGCTGATCCAGAACCAGGTGGAAGGGCGCAAGTGGCGATTCACGTATGTCGACCTGGACAAATCCCTGGAATCGGGCAAGGCGGAAGTGGTGAAGATGGCAGACAATATCGACCGGGCGGATGAGCTGGAAGGTTTTTCCTTTCTATCCACCCTTTCAAAAGGAGTAGCAGTGACATCTTCCCGGAAGGGGAATGTCAATTTTATAGATATAAACTGGTAAGGCGACATGCAATCCGAGCGGCGCAGTGATAAAGACCTTTGGCGGCTTATTTCGCAGGAGGACGACCGACCTGCATTTGAGCAATTGTACAGGCGTACCCTGCATGCTCTGTTGGGAGCGATCTATAAGTGGACGGATGATGCGGGGGAAGCGGAGGACATCCTGCAGGAAGTCTTTCTCGATCTCTGGGAGAAACGGGCAAAGATCAAGATCAAGAACGAAGTTTTTTCCTACCTATATAGTATGGCCCGCTATAAGATCTTCGACCGGCTGCGGGCAAAACAGCTGACGGAAAAGCAGCTGAGGGCATGGACCCTGGTGATGCAGGAAGAGGCCGTGGCTACGACGGCTTTTGTTGAGGAAGAACTGGCGAACCGGGAGGCGCTGGTATCTTCCGAGCTGGAGCAGTTGCCTGCGCAGATGAGGCGCGTCTATTTACTTAGCGCGGAGCAGGGTAAGAGTATCCGGGAGATCTCGGAAGAATTGTTAGTGAGTCCCTATACGGTGAAGAATCATTTACAAAAAATACGCAAGAGACTTCGGAATGCCGCAGTGCGGTTGTCGGTTTTATTTCTCTAATGTTACGCGAGTATTAATTCCTTCTTCGCAAGTAGTCCTTTCTTTTTATTCTTCAGACTTAGATGCGTATGCATCAAGATCAAATCAAGGAGTTGCTGGAACGGTATATCAAAGGGGAGTGTACGGATGAAGAGGCTGCCCTGCTGGAAAAATGGTATGACCGGATTGCCATGGAAAAAGGAACGACACGGTTGCTGCCGGAGGCCGAGGAAAACCGGCTGGTTCGGGAGTTGTGGGAGCGTATCGGGTCGAAAGAGGAGCCAGGCGCCGGGCAGGGACCGGAGAACCGGCTTCTTCATCTTCGTCGCCGGCGGGCGCTGCGGTTTGTAGCTGTCTGGGCCGGGATGATCATGGTCACCGGTGGTGTCTGGATGCAATGGAACAGGAGGGGGAATCGGCCGGCGTCGCGAAAGGCGATGGAGTATACGACGATCGTTACCGGTTATCAGCAGGTGCGCAAGGTGTTGCTGCCGGATAGTTCGATCGTATGGCTCAACTCTGCTACCCATCTATCTTTCCCGGCGGATTTTTTGACGCACCGGGAGGTGCGGCTGAGCGGAGAAGCTTTCTTCGAAGTGGCGTCCGAGGCGGAGCACCCTTTCGTTGTGCTGGCAGGGAATTCTTCTACAAGGGTGTTGGGTACTGCCTTTAATGTATCTGCCTATCCCGAGGCCGGAGAGCTGCGCATTTCGTTGAAGAGCGGAAAAATAGCGATCGCATATGGGGCTGCGGAGCAGAAAACGCTGCTGCCGGGGCAACTGATGATCTATGATAAGAAGTCGAGAAATGGGGAAGTGTTGCAGCAGGCGCCGGGAGAGATGGATGTGTGGACGGCGGGCCGGATGCTGTTCTATAAGACGCCGATGAAGGAGGCGCTGGCTCAGATCGAAGCACGGTATGGGGTGCATATCATATATGATCGGACTATAAAGGACCGGACCATTACGGCCAGGTTCGAAAATACTGCGCTGGAGAAAGTGCTTCAGTCCTTGTCTTTTGGTTGGGATATGCATTTCACCCGGACAAGCGATACCATACATGTCAGATAATTCCAAACAATCAATTAATTCTTAAGGTATGATAAGAAAATTTCAACACGGCTTTATGGTGTGTGGGTTTTTACTGTTGTTCCTCGGCATGGGGCAAAGGGTAATAGCTCAAAACATCCGGCTAGATCTTAGACAAACGGATCTGGCAAAGGTGGTGGCGGCCTTGCAACAACAGGTGCCTTCGATGAATTTCAGTTACAGTCAGGAAATGTTGGAAAAGGTGAAGTTGGACAGGGTGCAGTTCAAGGCCAGCCGGCTGGAGGACGCATTGCAGGTGCTGCAGAAGAAGTATGGACTGCATTACCTGATGGATGGCAATACGGTGACGTTGAAATATGTTCCCCTGGCTCCGCCGGTGGAGGCGCCGATGACTGAGGCCCGGAAGATCGAGGGTACGGTGGCTGACGAAAATGGCCAACCGGTGAAGGGCGCCACGGTGCAGGTGAGGGGAGCGGGGGCTGCAACAGCTACCAACGAGGAGGGGCATTATATGATAATGGCTAATCCGGGGGCGCACCTGGTGGTAACTTCCGTAGGGTTTGCCCGGCAGGATGTGCCAGTGAGAGGCAACGGCCCCCTGGATGTACGCTTGCATCAGGGTACGGATGCCCTCAACGAGGTTGTCTTCATCGGTTACCAAAAGATGCGTAAGAGTGATTTCACCGGGGCTGTCGCCAGCGTAAAGGCAGCTGAGCTGAATGTCTCTGCGCCTAATGTCGGTCAGTCGCTGGTGGGCAAAGTAGCGGGGGTGGTTGTTTCGCAGACGGACGGGTCGCCTTATGCCAGTCCTAAGATAAGGGTGCGTGGTGTCGGCTCGCTGAATGCCAGCACAGATCCGCTGTATGTCATCGACGGATATCCCGCCGGCAACGACCTTTATATCAATCCCAATGATATCGAGTCCATCGATATCCTTAAGGATGCAGCCAGCGCTGCCATCTATGGCAGCCGGGCTTCCGGTGGTGTGGTGATGATCACCACCAAGCGTGGCCGAGCCGGCAAAAGCAAACTGGAATACGATTACCAGTATGGTATCGACCAGTTGGCGCATAAGGTGAAATTGCTCAACGGCGACCAATTTGCACAACTGGTCATCGACGGACGCAATGATAGCTATAAAGACCTGGTACAGAACCAGGGGCTTATATGGAATGACAATATGTATCTCGATAACAATGCTACACGGGTGGGCAGGGTCGGCAACGGCTCGAGCATCAGCATTCCTACAGAGCTGTATGATTTTACCACCGGTAAGGAGATACCCCAGAAATACAATACTGACTGGCAGAATGAGCTATACCGGAATGCTGCTTTTCTCCGGCATAACCTTGCTTTCTCCGGCGGCAACCAGAGCGTGCGCTATATGATCAGCGGCGACTACCAAAGCCAGGATGGGATCATGCTGAATACCGGTCAGACGCGAGTGAATTTCCGGGCCAATGTCGATGGCGATGTCAACGACAAGGTGAAAGTAGGCGCCAGCATCGCCTATACGGGTATCACCAATCATGAGACCCAGGAGGGCCGTTGGGATCATAGCCCTGCTTTTGGAGCGTTGATCTATATGCCCGTGTTCCCGGCCTATAACCCGAACGGCACCATTGCGCAATTTCTTGCCGATGCCGAGTCGGCCCAATACGGGTATCAGTCCATCGAGAATCCTATCGCCACGGCTGAGTTTACGCAGATAAAGCGTCAAGGCAACCGGGCTACTTACAATGCTTTTGCGTCTTATGAGCTGATCCCCCATTTAGTCTTCAAGGCCAACCTGGGTTTGCAGACCTATGGGGAAACGTATGACTATTACCTGCCTTCTTCTTTGAGCAACGGGACCAATCCGCCCTTTTCGGCTCAGTCTATCGCGGCGGCCAACGCCACAGAGCAAACGACCAATTTCAAGGATGAGCTGGGAGAATTTACGCTCACCTATGACAAGAAATTCGGTGAACACAGCATCAATATCCTGGGTGGATATACGGCCCAGTGGACGAGCAACGATATATTTGCCGTCAACATAAAGGGGTTCTCTAACGACCTGATCCCCAATATTACAGCGGGTAACCCTACGCTGGCTTCGTTTGGTGGCACTTCGACGGCCACGTGGACGCTGAATTCTTATTTAGGCAGGGCCCAGTACAACTATGGCGGCAAATATTATCTTGCCGGTTCGCTACGGACAGATGGCTCTTCACGGTTTGGGGAGAAGAACAAATGGGCTGTTTATCCCTCCGTGAGCGGTGGCTGGAATATTTCCAAGGAGTCCTTCTACAAAGGGTGGCTGGCGGATAATACATCCATGCGTCTCCGGGCAAGCTGGGGGTTGAGCGGCAACAACAATATCGGGAACTATAATACTGTGCAAACGTTCAATTCCCCCGTCCTTACGACTTTTGGTGGTGGGACGACACAGGCTTACCAGGAAGGAAATGTTGTGGACCCCAACCTGGAATGGGAGTCTACCTCGCAGTACAATGTGGGTGTCGACGTAGGCTTCTTCCACGACCGCATCTCCCTTATCGCCAACTACTATGACAGCCGTACTTACAACCTGCTGATCAATAATAATATCTCTGCTGTCTCGGGTAATCCCACCATCCTCACCAATCTGCGGAATTCGCGGATCATGAACCGGGGTTTCGATTTCCAGGTGGACGCGAAGGTGGTTCAGCGCGGCGGATTCAACTTCAATGTGAGCGGGAATATCAGCATCAACCGGAACAAGGTACTCAACCTGGGCGGGGCCAGTACGATTATCAGTAACGGGGCCGAGCGGCAGTATATCACGCATATCACGGAAGCCGGGCAGCCCATCGGGATGTTCTATGGTTATAAGGTGGCCGGTATGGTTCGGGCCAAGGATACGGCCAATATCAATATCGACAATCAATACTACAACGCTGCAACCCAGTCCTTCCCCAAGGGGTATGTGCTGAAAGGCCCGCCCCGGTCGACCGCACAGACCAACCCGCTGCGTCCGGGCGACCTGTATTTCCAGGATGTCAACGGGGATGGTGTGGTGAACAGCAAAGACCTCAGTATTATCGGCACACCCTATCCGAAATTTACGTATGGCTTCAATCTGTCGGCCAGCTATCGCGCCGTCGATCTGAGTGCTTCTTTTGCAGGTTCTTATGGCAACCAGGTCTTGGACGGACAGGACTATTATCTCTACAACATGGAGGGATCGGGCAACCAGTATGTACAGGTGGCCAACCGCTACCGGAGCGAATCGCAACCCGGAGATGGCCATGTCTATCGGGCGTCGCGGGCAGGCACACAGAGCAACAGCACCCGGCTTTCCTCCTTCTATTTGCAGGATGGCAGCTTCTTTCGGTGTACGAATATCGCGCTGGGATACAACCTGCCGGATATAACGGTATTACACAAGGCGGGCGTCAGCGCGATCCGGGTCTATTGGACGGTGAATAATGCGTTTACGATCACCAAATACAAGGGGTATAATCCGGAAGTCGACTATAACTATAGCATCAACAACGCCGCGGCCAACCTGACCCCCGGTGTCGACTACGGGATCTATCCCCTGGTGAGGAGCTATAACATGGGTGTACACGTAACATTCTGATGAACCAGTATTAAAAAACTTATACGATGAAACAGAAATTTGTCCAGGCGATAGCCATGTTCCTCATCCTCTTCTGCAGTTGCAAGAAGAGCTTCCTGGAGCAGTCCAACCCTGATGCGATAACCGTATCTCAATACTTTGTTTCCGAGACGGATGTGCTGTTAGCCCTCAACGGCTGTTACAACCTGATGCGGAGTAATAGTGCTCTTGGGGAAGAGAGCGATCTCTATACTGACCAGCGGTCGGATGACACCGGCACCAACGACAACCAATCCAATGCGGGGGAGCCGTTTCAGTTCAATAATTTTTCTTTATTGCCTACGAATTCCTATCTCTATGGGCATTGGAAGGCCATGTTTGCCGTGATTGCCCAGTGCAACCAGGTGCTGGCCAATATCAACAAAGTGACTTTTACCGACAGTCTCCGGCCGCAGTATACTGCGGAAGCTCAATTCCTGCGAGCGCTGATCCTGTTCCATCTGGTGAGGAAATGGGGGGATATTCCTATGACTACCGTTCCGCTGACTACGCCGGCCCAGATAACCGACTCCACCTACCGGGTGAAGACTCCACTGGTGTATAATCAAATCATCGCCGACCTCACTGCTGCCGCTCACAGTGGTCTGCCGGTGGTGCAGCCTTCGGCCAACCGCGGGCATGCGTCGTTGCAGGCGGTGAATTTCCTGCTGGGGCAGGTTTATCTGACGAAGTTTGCTACGCTGGATGGAGGCAATAGCGGAGCGGCGCCCAACAGCGATCTTGACAGTGCCAACTATTACCTGACCACCTGCTATAATGAGCGGACCTTTACCAATCTGTCGGGTATTCCTTATACGGATAATTTCAATGTAGCCAAGAAGGCGACATGCCCCGAGCTGATCTGGCAGATCGTCTTCATCCAGGGTGATCCTACCTATTACTCGCATATCGCTGCCGATGCGCAGGCACAGGGAGAGGTTGTCAACGTCTACTTCAAGAGGGTGTCCAGCGGTGTAGGGTATAATGTCACTCACGACCTTGTGAAGGAATACGAGGCGAATGATCCGCGGGCTACCTGGAACATGACCTATGACACCTTCCACACGGTGAAGGACTGGTATGTTTCCAAATTCCGGGATACCAGTGCGGCGGCCGGGCAGAATGGTTATGGCGGTAATGACTTCCCGATGATGCGGTATGCCGATGTCATCCTGATGCTGGCGGAGGTGAATATGTATTATGGCAAAACGGCGCAGGCCATTCAATACCTCGATATTGTGAGGACTCGCGCGGGGCTGCCTACCTATGAGGTTTCCAGCAGTACGGACCCCAACTATATGCAAAAATTTCCTAATCTGAAGCTGGCGATATTGCATGAGCGGCGGAGTGAGCTGGCGTTCGAGCACCATCGATGGTTCGACCTGCTTCGATTCTTCAGCATCAACGACCTCGTAACCTATATCCATTCCAAGAACCAGGCGGATTGGGGGCTGGCGCAGATTGCGAATTTCAGTACAAAGGATGAATACTATCCAATACCCTATAACGAGACGATACTTGACCCGGTAAAAATGTATCAAAATCCCGGTTACTAATATGCTAAAATGGTTTTTGCAAGCCGGATGCATTTGCATCCGGCTTTTTTTGTATCTTCAAATAAGTATTTTAATATTTTATTATTTGACGAATTTAACACGCAGGGAATTTATCAGGCGAACGAGAGTTTTAGCCGGGGGGGCTTATCCGGCGATGATGGCGATGGGGTTGGTGCCGGCTGCACCGGCGCATCCTTTCCGGCTGGAAGGGAGTGGTGATGGGAAGGAAGTGGTGATCCTGGGGGCGGGACTGGCCGGAATGGCGGCAGCCTATGAGTTGGATAAGCTGGGTTATCGATGTACGATATTGGAGGCCCGGGAAAGGACAGGCGGGCGTTGCTGGAGTGTCCGCAAGGGAGCGACGAATGAGGAAACGGGGGGAGGACTGCATACAGCCGGGTTCGATGCAGGGCAGTATTTCAATGCCGGTCCGTCGCGGATACCTCATCACCATGGGCTGACGCTGCATTACTGTAAGGAACTGAGTGTGCCCATTCAGGTGTATAATAATGTCAACGAGAACACCTATTACTACAGTGAGGGCAAGGGGCCTTTGTCTAATAAGAAGGTGAGAGTAAGGGAAGCGCATAGTGATGTGCGTGGGTGGATGGCGGAATTGCTTGCCAAGGCGATGGATGGCGGAAAGATAGATGTAGAGATGAGCAAGGAGGATACGTTGAAGGTGATAGAATACCTGCGAGCGGAAGGCGGGTTGGATATCGACAAATTATATAAAGCGTCTGCCCGCCGGGGATATAGCGAATCGCCGGGGCCGGGCGACCGGGAAGGAAAGATCGGGGAGCCGATGACGTTACTGGCGATGTTGCAGTCGGGTTTGCTGGACCCGGATTTTTATAATGTGGCGGAATATACCTATGAATTGCAGGGAACCCTTTTCCAGGCTGTAGGTGGGATGGACAGGATTGCGGCGGCATTCGAGCAGAAGGTGGGCCGGCTGATCCGCATGGGCTCGGAGGTGCGCCACATTCGTAACCTGGAGAAGGGGGTGCAGGTAGGGTATAAGGATAAGACTGGGGAGAAGACGATGCAGGCCGATCTTTGCATTTGTACGATTCCGCTGCCGGTGCTGAGCAATATCGACCATAACTTTTCATCCGACGCCAGCCGGGCCATCGACTCTATCGTATATATGTCCACCGGGAAGATCGGACTGCAGTTTAAGCGCCGTTTCTGGGAGGAAGATGAAGGTATTTATGGTGGTATCACTCATACCAACAACCAGTTGACACAAATTTTCTATCCCTCCTACGATTATTTGGGCGGTAAGGGAATCTTGATAGGATATTATAACTTTAATGAGAAGGCAGTAGCGACGGGTAATTTGACTTATGAACAGCGCGAACAATTGGCATTGGAGAAGGGCAGCCTGATCCATCCACAGTACCGGCAGGAGTTTGAGCGTTCTTTTTCGGTGAGCTGGCATAAGACGAAATACAATATGGGCGGATGGGCGCTGTATTCGGCGGATGAGCGTCAGACGTTGTACAAGGCGTTGCTGCAACCGGACAAACAGGTGTATTTCGCTGGTGAGCACATGACCTATCTGAATGCGTGGATGGCGGGGGCTTTGGAGTCGGCGCGGAGTGTAGTGGCGGCCCTGCATAGCCGGGTGACGGGGCAGCGATTTTCGTATCCGGTTTTTGGGAGCTAAGTATTCAACCACCAAAAATATACTCTTATGGGCACAATCAGTCGTCGCACCCTTCTTAAGAGGGGCGCTTTATTAGCCGGTGGGCTTTCTTTTGGAGCCGGCATGCTGGACAAAGTACAGGCCAGCCCGGTGATCGTAAAACCGGGGGATTCGCCGATCCTTTACCAAGAAGCCTGGACAGAAAAAACGATTGCCCTGAATGCACCGGCGCCGTTGAAGGCCCGGCTCTTTGCCAATGAAAATCCTTTTGGCCCTTCCGACAAGGCAAAGAAAGCCATTATGGAAGCGTTGCCGACCAGTTACCAATACCCTTTCCGCTCGATGCCCGATCTGACCAAGAAGATCGCTGATTTCGAAGGTATCAAGGAAGAGAACATCCTGATGGCTTCGGGTTCTTCTCCTTTGTTGATGGCGGCGGCCTTGTATTACAGTAAGCCGGGAGGGAATATCATCACCGGCGACCCCTCATACGAAGACCTGCCGACCAAGGCTACGCGGATGGGAGAGAAGTGGGTGAAGGTTCCGCTGACGGCTGACTATAAACTCGACCTGGTGGCGATGGAAAAGGCTATCGATGAGAATACGGGTCTTGTGTATGTCTGTAATCCCAACAATCCGACGGCCACCGTGGTCGATACCGCGCAGCTGAAAGCGTTTGTAGAGCGGGTGTCCAAACGGGTGCCGGTGTTTGTCGACGAAGCCTATATCGATTATTTGCCCGATCCGCAGGGTACGACCCTGATCCCGATGGCCAATTCGATGCCCAATATCATTGTCGCCAGAACCTTCTCCAAGCTGTACGGCTTTGCAGGGCTGCGTCTTGGTTACGTGGTGACACAGCCGGATATCATCAAGAAACTGTCGCTGTATACCGAGGCTTCGATGTCGATTACGGCGACTACCCTGCAGGCAGCAATTGCTACTTACCAGGATCGGGAATATCTCGACGCTGCGTTGAAGAAGACCGTTACCTCCAAGGAATTTCTCTACGAGGTGTTGAAGAAGGAAGGCTATACCTATATTCCCTCGAGTGCGAATTTTGTGCTTTTCCCCATTAAGATGGAAGGCAAACAATTTACCGAGGAGATGATGAAGCGGGGTGTAGGCGTGCGTTTCTGGAAATTCAATAACCAGGAATGGTGCCGGATAAGTATTGGAAGGATGGACGAGATGGAAGCGTTTGCTACCGCATTTAAGGAAATAAGCTAAATTCATCGGATGAAGAAATTCATTGTATCGGGCTGCCTGCTGGTGGCCTGCATTATCGCTGTGCGCGCCCAGGATTCGGCGGCCAGCCGGGCCCTTACGATGGCGGAGTATGAGAAGGCCAAGACCTTTGCCGTCGGCGATCCCGACAAAGACACCTATGTCAAATTTGAAAATGCCTATATCCTCGATCACAATGGTTTTGGCAGGCCCTATTTTATTACGGGAGATGATGGGAAAAGAAAGCGGATCGACTTGTACAGGCTGATCCTCAAGGAAGGGCGGATAGAGCTGGGCACTGTCATCTATTACACTACGGAGAACGGCAAGCGTTATACGGCCTGTCTGCCGGGGTATAAAGCAGATGGGAAAGTATGGGAAAAGTACTTTGAAGACATTCATGCCATTGATAAGGAGGAGCAGTTCTTTGTGCTCAAGCTGTCTTATGTGTTGTCGAAGGAGCTGGGTTACCAGCTATACCGGAGCGCGACGGGCGCCATGGGTAAGGAAGTGAGCCGGGAGGCCGGAACATATGGCAATGACATCTGTTTTCCCGGGGACATGGAGGTTGTGCTGGCGGGCGGCTTGAAGAAACCGCTTTCCGAAGTCAGAGCCGGGGATGAAGTGGTGACGGTGGACCCTGCCACACATCTTGAGAAGATGGTGGTGGTGAAGGAGCTGACGATGCATGAAGCAAAGAACTACGCCATTACGCGGCTGTTGCTGGTTGCTGTCCGGGAGACGGGGGAGCGGGAAGTGGTGTTGTCGTCACGGGTGTTGGAAGCGACGCCCAATCACCCCATGTCGACGGCGGCCGGCGAGAAAAAGGCGGGAGAGGTGAAGGTTGGGGACAAGGTATTGTGTCTCGATGCGGGGCGGTATGATGAATTCGAGGTTTGGGATAAGACGGAGGCGGCTGGGGGGATGCAGCGCGTGTACAATATCGTCGCCAACGAAGGGAGCACGCTGATCATGAACGGCGTGGTGGTGAGGCAGAAGTAACGGGTTTTGCTTATTTTCGCGGGATGCAAAAACCTGTATTGGTTATAAAATTAGGTACGGCGGTTCTTACGAATGAGAAGGGAGAGATCGTCCAGGCGACGATCAAGAAGGTGGCGGCGGGGATTGCCGCCCTTACCGGCAGGTACAGGATGATCCTGGTGTCGAGCGGGGCAGTAGGCAGCGGCCGCGGTTTCTTTTCCGGGTATAAGGGTACGTTGGCTGAAAGGAAGGCTGCGGCGGCGGTTGGTAATCCCATCCTCATCCGAGATTATCAAAAGCATTTTTCCGCATATAACATACCGGTGGCGCAGGCCCTGTGCGAGCGGCATCACTTCTCGAGCCGGCCGCGTTTCCTGCAATTAAAAGAGACCTTTGAGGAATTCTGGAAGAACGGCATTCTGCCGGTGATGAACGAGAACGACCTCGTCAGCAATGTGGAGCTGAAGTTTTCCGACAACGATGAATTAGCTACGCTCACCGCTATCGGGTTCGATGCCGAGGCGTTGCTGCTTTGTACATCCGTAGGTGGATTTATGGATGGAGATGGGAAGATAATCCCCCAGGTGGAAAAGGTAGATGGCCGCATCATGGGATTTGTCCAGAAGGGCAAGAGCAGCCTGGGATTGGGGGGGATGCTGTCCAAGTTAACCTTTACGCGACTGGCTACATCGCTGGGGATCAGGGTGGTGATCTGTGGGCTTGGCGGTGTGGAACCTTTTGCCGAAGCGCTGGCGGGGCGATCGGGTACGAGTTTTACGCCCCGGGTGTCCAATCTCAGGGCCCGGCAGAAATGGCTGGCCAGTGGGTCTATCACGCTTGGGAGCCTTTACCTGGACAAGGGGGCTGTGCGGGCCCTGGAGCAACGGCATAGCCTGCTGAGTGTCGGGATCCGGCGGCTACAGGGGAAGTTTGCAGCCGGGGAGGTAGTACAGCTGAAAGACGAGGAAGAGCAGATTGTGGGAGTAGCCAAAGTCAAGTTGGGGGTGAGTGAGATGACCGCAACCCTGAAGAGTAAGAATACGATTGCCGCGCATGCGGACGACATAGTATTATTTTAATATGGAAACAAAGAGTATACAGCCGCTGATCAGGAAGACCCATCGTGCGGCCGTGGAGTTGAGACGGGCCAGTGACCGGCAGATAAAGTCGGCATTACAATCACTGGCGAAGAGCCTGGAAGATGATAGTGCGGGCCTGATGAGGGCAAATGCCAAGGACCTCTTGCGCCAGGACCCCGACAACCCACGTAATGACCGGCTGCTGCTGAATGAGAAGCGGATAAAAGCGATTGCGCAGAGTATCCGTAAGGTGAGCCGGTTGCCGGACCCTTCGGGGCGGCTGCTGGACAGCAGGACCCTGGCCAATGGATTGAAGGTAGAGAAGCGGGCAGTGCCGCTGGGGGTAGTGGGGGCGATCTATGAGTCGCGACCCAATGTTACTTTCGATATTGCAGCCCTTTGCCTGCGGAGCCGTAATGCCTGTCTGCTCAAGGGCAGCCAGGAAGCGGCTGATACCAACAGGGAGGCGCTGGTTCTAATCAAAAAAGCATTGAAAGCCTCCGGGATCAATCCGGATTGTGTGACGTTGCTGCCGCCCGAACGGGAAGTGGTGCAGGAGTTGTTCACTGCTACGCGTTGGGTGGATGTAATTATCCCACGCGGTTCGGAGGGGTTGATCCGCTATGTGCGAGCCAACAGCCTTGTCCCCGTGATCGAGACGGGGGCGGGGGTTTGTCATGTCTATGTCGAGAAAGAAGCCGACCTGGACAAGGCGGTGGACATCGTCGTCAACGCGAAGGTGTCGAGACCTTCCGTATGCAATTCGATGGATACGCTGTTGGTCGACAAAGCGATTGCGCCGAAGCTGTTGAAGCTTTTGCGGGAGCCTTTCGGCCGGTTTGGGGTAGAGGTATTTGCGGATAAAGAGGCGGCAGGGCTGCTGGCCGGGTATCCGCACCTGCAGCGGGCGAAAGCGGAGGATTATGCAAGGGAGTGGCTTGACCTGAAATGCGCTGTGAAGGTCGTGAAGGACATAGATGAGGCGTTGGAGCATATCGATACGTATTCAACGAAGCACTCGGAGGCGATCGTTTCGCGGAATAAGCAACATTGTGAGCGGTTTCTGGCAGAAGTGGATGCGGCGGCGGTGTATGCGAATGCATCCACGCGGTTTACCGATGGGGAGGAACTCGGGCTTGGGGCGGAGATCGGCATTTCGACACAGAAGCTGCATGCGCGCGGGCCGTTTGCATTGGAGAAGCTGGTGACGGAGAAATGGATCATCCGGGGGACGGGGCAGATAAGGGGGTGAGCCGCCAGCAGAAAAAAATTATTAATTGTCAAAAAAACGATTAATTTAGGGTTCCTAAAACGATCATGCATATGAAACATGCCAGGAACCTTTTCTCCCTTTTGTTTCTTTTCTTTTCCGTCGGGCTTTTCGCGCAGAATGGCGCAGGAGTGACGATACGCGATACTTCGGGGCCGGTGATCAGCCGTAATATTTATGGGCATTTTTCCGAAGATCTCGGGCGATGTATTTATGATGGATTCTGGACGGGTGATCATATCCGGATGGATGTGGTGGAGGCGTTGAAGAAAATTCGGGTTCCGGTGTTGCGCTGGCCGGGAGGTTGTTTCGCGGATATGTACCACTGGCGGGATGCCATCGGTCCGCGCGATCAGCGCAAGCACACGGTGAACACCACGTGGGGCATGGTCTCGGAAGACAACAGTTTTGGCACGCATGAATTTCTTCAGCTCTGCGATCTGCTGGGCTGTCAACCCTATATCGCCGGGAATGTAGGCTCCGGTACGCCTGCAGAAATGGCCGACTGGCTGGAATACCTCAATTATGGCGGAAAGAGTACGCTGGCCGACCTGCGCCGGCAGAACGGGCGGGATCAGCCCTGGGATGTCTCTTTCTGGGGTGTGGGAAATGAGAGCTGGGGTTGCGGCGGCGGTATGACGCCCGAGTATTATGCGGGTGAATACAACCGGTATTCCGAGTTCTGCAGAAACTATCCCGGCAGCCAGCTGAAGCTCATCGCCAGCGGGGCCAACAGCGACGATTATAACTGGACGGAGACCGTGATGAAGAATATCAACCGTGGGCACACCTGGGGCATCTCGATGCATTATTATACCCTGGCGGGCAGCTGGGAGCATAAGGGTTCGGCAACGCAGTTCAATGAGGACCTGTATTTCCGGGCCATGGCCGCTTGTCTGCGGATGGAGACGATCGTGAGCCGGCATTCCGCCATCATGGACAAGTACGATCCCCGCAAACGGATGGCGCTTGTCGTCGATGAGTGGGGCATCTGGACGGATGCGGAGCCGGGCACCAATCCCGCCTTCCTCTATCAGCAGAACAGTTTGCGGGACGCACTCATCGCGGGCACGACGCTCAATATTTTCAACAACCATGCGGACAGGGTGAAGATGGCCAACCTGGCACAGACGGTGAATGTCCTGCAGTCGCTGGTGCTGACCGAGAAGGATAAGATGGTGTTGACTCCTACTTACTATGTTTTCGACCTCTACAAAATACACCAGGATGCACGGTCGTTACCGATACATTTGTGGAGTCCCGACTATGTGCATGGCGGGGAGAAGATCCCGGCTGTGAATGCCTCTGCTTCCAAGGACAGCAGCGGGACGGTGCATGTCTCTTTCGTCAACCTGGACCCGGCGAAAAAGATCAATGTCCGGGTCAATCTGCCGGGTATTGCCTTCAAGACGGTGGAAGGGCAGGTACTTACTTCCGCCAAATTTACCGATGTCAATACATTTGATGACCCCAACCGGGTGAAGCCGGCGGTATTCAACGGGGCGAAGAAAGAAGGGGCAGACCTTGTAGTAGAATTGCCGGCCATGTCGGTAGTAGTCCTGGAATTGAAATAAGATGCTATGCGAAAGTGGAGCTGGTTGTTTTTATTATTGTTTGCGACCCGCGTGCAGGCACAGGTGGCGATGACCCCGCCGATGGGTTGGAACAGCTATAATTGTTTTGGCTCGGCGGTGCATGAAGACGAAGTGAGGGCCAATGCGGAGTATATGGCGCAAAACCTGAGCCGGTTCGGCTGGCAATATATTGTGGTCGACTTCCTCTGGGCGTATGATAACCCGCCGGGAAGCCATATCGGTAATCCCTTTCAACTGAGGTTACAGGATGGAAGTTATGTGCCCTGGCTGGCCATGGATGAATGGGGGCGGTTGCAGCCGCATGTCGACAAATTTCCCTCTGCATTTGGCGGCAAGGGTTTTAAGCCGTTGGCGGATTATGTGCATTCGCTGGGATTGAAATTCGGTATCCATGTTATGCGGGGTATTCCGCGCCAGGCTGTATGGGCGCATAGCCCGGTGATGGGAGCAGGTGGTATTACGGCCGATGCGATTGCGGATACCAATTCGAAATGTCCCTGGATGAATCACATGTATGGGTTGGACATGCGGAAGCCGGGGGCACAGGAATATCTGAATTCTTTGCTGGCCCTTTATGCCGGGTGGGATGTCGATTTTATCAAGGTGGATGATATTTCCAGGCCGTACAGCGCAGCTGAGATTGAAGGATACCGGAAGGCGATCGCTGCCTGCGGGAGACCTATTGCCCTTAGCCTTTCGCCGGGTGAGACTCCGCTGGCTGACTCGGTGCATGTGAAGACATTTGGGAATATGTGGCGGATGGCGGATGATTTTTGGGACAGCTGGCCGGAGATGTTGAAGATGTTCGATTATGCCAGGAAGTGGCAGGGGGTTGGTGGACCGGGTCATTGGCCGGATTGCGATATGTTGCAGATAGGGAAGGTCTCGAAGCGTGGACCGGTAGGGCCAGAGCGATATAGCCGGTTTACGGAGGATGAACTGATGACACATTTTACGTTCTGGTGTATCTACCGGTCGCCGTTGATCATCGGGGGCAATCTGCCGGAGAATAGGGACGTGGAGAAACGATTGTTCAGCAATGGAGAAGTTGTCGAGGTGAACCAGCATGGGTCGAATCCGCGGCAGGTGGAGAAAGCGGATGGGAAGATGGTGTGGGTATCCGATGGGGATGCCGGGACAAAGTATGTTGGATTGTTCAATATCAGTGATACCGCGAAGGAAGTAGGAGTGGATATGACTATGTTAGGCTTCCGGCATGCGGTGATGGTGCATGATTGCTGGCAGCAGCAGGATGTGGGAGTATTTCGGAAGCGGTATCAGCGGATGTTGCCTGCACATGGATGTGCACTTTTAAAAATTATTTCTCGTTAGTAAGATTTCCCTACCTTTAGGGCGTACTTTAGGGGTGCTCGTTTACTCGGGCTGAGATGATACCCTCAAAACCTGATCCGGATAATACCGGCGAAGGGAAAAGACGGACTTCCTCTTTTTGCGTTTCGCAGCACCTCTATTTTATGCCTTTTCTATGCCAGAGGTGTTTATTAATCAGCAGTCCTTCGAGTTACCTGATGGCGGCCGAGTCGCCGATGTGCTCCCGCTTTTGCAGATCGTGCAAGCGGACGGAATAGCTATTGCCGTCAATGAGATGGTGGTGCCCCGTCCGGAGTGGGTGAACTATCGGTTGCAGGCCGGGGATAGGGTTTTTGTCATCAGGGCGACGCAGGGGGGCTGACAAATTTTATCGATATGAATCAAACAATCATCAGCCGGGAGCCCTTTCCCGCATCGCGGAAAATTTATGTCCCCGGGAAGCTGCATCCTATGCAGGTGGCCATGCGAGAGATACAGACAGGTGATGGACCTGTAACGGTGTATGATACCAGTGGCGCGTATACAGACCCTGACATCGACATCGATGTGAACAAGGGGTTGCCGAAGGTGCGGGAAGCGTGGGTGAATGAAAGAAGGGGTGGAGGGAATGTGACACAGATGCATTACGCGCGGAAGGGGATCATTACCCCGGAGATGGAGTACATTGCTGTTCGTGAGGGAGGCGGTATCACGCCGGAGTTTGTTCGGGACGAGGTTGCGAGGGGGCGGGCGGTGATCCCTGCCAATATCAACCATCCGGAGACCGAGCCGATGATCATCGGGCGGAATTTTTTGGTGAAGATAAATGCCAATATCGGTAATTCGGTTGTCCGTTCGAGCATCGAGGAAGAAGTAGAAAAGGCGGTGTGGGCCTGTCGTTGGGGGGCGGATACGATTATGGACCTTTCCACCGGGCGGGAAATCCATGAGACCCGGGAATGGATACTGCGTAATTCGCCGGTGCCGGTGGGTACGGTGCCGATCTACCAGGCGTTGGAAAAGGTAGGCGGCAAGGCCGAGGAACTTACCTGGCCAATCTATCGCGACACGCTGATCGAGCAGGCCGAGCAGGGGGTGGATTACTTTACGATACATGCGGGTGTCCTGTTGCGTTATATCCCGCTGACGGCCAGGCGGGTGACGGGTATTGTATCGCGTGGGGGCTCTATCATGGCCAAATGGTGTCTGGCCCATCATAAGGAAAGCTTTCTCTATACGCATTTTGGCGAGATCTGCGAGATCATGAAGGCCTATGATGTTTCTTTCTCGCTGGGAGATGGATTGCGGCCCGGCTCTATCGCCGACGCCAATGACGCGGCGCAGTTTGCCGAACTGGAAACGCTGGGAGAATTGACGAAGAAGGCCTGGGAGCAGGACTGCCAGGTGATCATCGAGGGACCCGGGCATATCCCCATGCATCTTATCAAGGAGAATATGGACAAGCAGCTGGAAATTTGCCAGGAAGCGCCTTTTTATACGTTAGGGCCGTTGACGACGGATATTGCGCCGGGGTATGATCATATCACGTCGGCGATCGGGGCAGCGATGATCGGCTGGTATGGGACGGCGATGCTTTGCTATGTGACGCCAAAGGAGCATCTGGGGTTGCCCAATAAGAAGGATGTAAAGGATGGCGTCATTGCCTATAAGATAGCGGCGCATGCTGCCGATCTGGCGAAAGGGCATCCCGGTGCGCGGTTGAGGGATGATGCGCTTAGTAAGGCCCGGTTTGAGTTTCGCTGGCAGGATCAGTTCAATCTTTCACTGGATCCGGATACGGCGCGGAGCTTTCATGACGAGACGTTGCCGGCGGAAGGCGCGAAGATTGCACATTTTTGTTCGATGTGCGGGCCACATTTCTGTAGTATGCAAATCACCCAGGAAGTGAGAGCGTATGCTGAGCAGTAACTTTTTTATAGCGGTGCTGACCTTGCCGGGAAGTTTTGAAGGAGAGGCCGACCGGTTAGAGGAATTACTCGAAGCGGGGGTGGAGCGATTGCATCTGCGCAAGCCAGAGATGAGCAAGGTGGAATTAACGCGGTTGGTGGAGCGGCTGGCGCCGCGGTGGGCTTCCCGGCTTGTGTTGCATTATGAGCCGGATCTAGCGGTACGTTTTGGTGTCCCTCAAATTCATGGACCGGTGGGTATCGGTGAGGGGATGGGGCTCCGGGCGTCCATGTCGGTGCATAGTTGGGAAGCGTTTTGCGTGTTGCCGGATGGACTGGAGTATGCCTTTATCAGCCCCTTGTTCGATAGTATTTCCAAAAAAGGTTATCGGGCGAATCCGGCCTTGTTGTCGATTCCGGCGGTCGCGCTACCCTGCAAGCCTGTCGGGCTTGGCGGGATTGGGGCGAAGACCATCGGAGAGCTGGTGCGGCGGGGATGGCAGGGTGCGGCGGTGTTGGGTTGGATATGGGAGGAGCCGGGGAAGGCGGTGCAGCGTTACGAACAATTAAAAACAGCGATAGATGGAGCGGCCAAGAGTCTTGGTGGTGGCGGGTTATGACCCCAGTGGCGGGGCGGGTGTGCTGGCGGATGTCAAGACGCTGGAAGCGCATGCCGTCTATGGTTATGCGGTATGTACTGCGATGACCTTCCAGAACGAACGGGTGATCCGGCGGGTGGATTGGCTGCCGGAGACAAGCGTGTTTGAACAAATAGATGTTTGTTTTGACGCAGCCGGTTTTGACTGGGTGAAGATGGGGATCACCGATTCCACAGAGGCGGCGGGGAGCATCATCCGGCATTTGAAGCAGCATAATCCCTCGGTGCGGGTAGTTTGGGACCCGGTGATCAGGGCCAGTAGTGGAACTGATTTCTGGAGGAAGACTGCGGGTTGGGAGGAGGTGGCGGCGCAATGTTACCTGATGACGCCCAATTGGGAGGAGATGGGGTGGTTGTATGCCGATGGCGATGTGCTTGAGCGATGCCGGATGTTAACGACGCAATCGGGTTGCCGGGTGTTTTTGAAGGGCGGGCATCACCCTGAGCATCCGGGCAGGGATTATTTGTTCGCCGGCGGGGCGGTGCAGGTGTTGGAGCCGGTGGGTGGCCTGGCGGTTCATCCCAAACATGGTTCGGGGTGTGTGCTGGCATCTGCTTTGACCGCGAACCTGGCGTTGGAGAGGCCATTGTCCGAGGCGGCAGCGAAGGCCAAGGAATATGTCGAACGATTTCTAAGCAGTAATAAAAGTTTGTTAGGATGGCACCAATGATCGCCCGATTACATTTTTTGACGATGGATGATGTGCCGGTGGGTCATGTCCGGCAGGTGGAAGAGGCTTGTCAGGCGGGTATCCGGTGGATACAGCTGCGGATGAAGCTGGCTTCGGATGAGGAAGTATTGGCGGCGGCGCGGGCGGCGAAGAAGATATGTTCCGACTGGGATTCCGTCCTGATCATCAACGACCGGGTGGCCGTCGCAGCGGAGGTGGGGGCGCATGGCGTGCATCTTGGAAAGCAGGATATGGCGGTTAGCGAGGCCCGGCGGATACTGGGTGGAGGTGCCATCATCGGCGGGACGGCCAATACGGTAGAAGACATCCGGGAGCACTTGCGGCAGGGGGCGGACTATATCGGTCTTGGTCCTTACCGTTATACGACCACCAAGAAGAATCTTAGCCCGACGCTTGGGTTGGAGGGTTACCAGCGGACGATGAACCAGATGAGGAAGGAGGCGATGCATCTGCCGGTGGTGGCCATCGGCGGCATCGGGATGAAGGATGCTGTTCCGCTGTTGAAGGCGGGTTTGCATGGCATTGCTTTTTCGGGGATGCTGGTGCATGCGGGCGACCGGCGGCAGGTTGTCAGGACATTGGAGGAAGAAATTAAACTATACGATGATGTTGACCATAGCAGATAAAACATTTCATTCCCGGTTGTTTACGGGTACCGGGAAATTCGGAGCGCTTGCTATTATGGAGGAAGCGTTGCTGGCCAGCGGGAGTGAATTGGTGACGGTGGCGTTGCGGCGGGTAGATGCACGAGCACATAAGAATGGGAGTGAGGAAGACCAGCTGTTAAAATACCTGCGGCATCCGCGCCTGCATTTGTTGCCCAACACTTCGGGGGTGCGTAATTCCCGGGAGGCGGTGTTCGCGGCTGAGCTGGCGCGTGAAGCCCTTGGCACCAATTGGCTCAAGCTGGAGATACATCCTGATCCACGCTGGTTGATGCCTGATGGGGTGGAAACCCTCATCGCGGCGGAAGAGTTGGTCAAGCGAGGGTTTGTGGTGCTGCCGTATATCCATGCCGATCCGGTGCTTTGCAAGCGGCTGGAAGAAGTAGGGGTAGCGGCGGTGATGCCGCTTGGTTCGCCTATCGGCAGCAATAAGGGATTAAAGACGGCTGATTTTCTGGAGATCATTATTGCCCAGAGCCGGGTGCCGGTGGTGGTAGATGCGGGTATCGGGGCGCCTTCCGATGCGGCCAGGGCGATGGAGATGGGTGCAGACGCCGTGCTGGTGAATACGGCTATTGCGGTGAGTGCCGACCCGGTGAAGATGGCAGCAGCTTTTCGTCTTGCGGTAGAGAGCGGGCGGATGGCTTTCGAGGCCCGGCTGGCTCCAGTTGCTACGGAAGCCGTGGCGAGCAGCCCGCTGACGGCATTTTTGGATTAATCAACTGCGTATGTTTTCGGAAGTATTTGATAAGTATGAATGGGGCCGTGTAAAGCAGGACATCTACAGCAAGACGGCCCGGGATGTAGAGCGGGCGTTGGGTAAGCCGGCGCGTGACCTGGAGGACCTTAAAGCGTTGCTTTCGCCTGTCGCGGCCCCCTACCTGGAAGAGATGGCACGGCTGAGCCAGCAGGTGACGCAAAAACGTTTTGGGAAGGTGATACAGCTATATATCCCGCTGTATCTCTCCAACGAGTGTCAGAATATTTGCACTTATTGCGGGTTCAGCTATGAGAACAGGATTGCCCGACGTACACTTAGCGCGGGGGAATTGCTTACCGAGGTGTCGGCTATTAAGGAGATGGGATATGAGCATGTGTTATTGGTCAGCGGCGAAGCCAACCAGACTGTTGGGGTGGATTATTTTGTAAGGGCCCTGGATGTCGTGCGACCCCATTTCGCGCATTTGTCCATGGAAGTACAGCCCCTGGACCAGGCGGAGTATTCCCTGTTGATGGAACACGGGCTGCATACCGTACTGGTCTACCAGGAGACCTATCACCGGGAGGACTATAGGCTGCATCATCCCAGGGGCAGGAAATCCAACTTTGGCTACCGCCTGGAGACGCCTGACCGGCTGGGGAAGGCCGGGATCTACAAGATGGGGCTTGGCGTGTTGATCGGGTTGGAGGACTGGCGGACTGACAGCTGGTTTACGGGGTTGCATTTGCGGTACCTGGAGAACAGGTATTGGCGGACGAGGTATTCGATCTCGTTTCCGCGGTTACGGCCGCATGCGGGGGAGGAGGATGTGCGGTTGAGGCCCTCTTCCGGGGGAATTACGCCAAAGGTGGAGATGTCCGACCGGGAGCTGGTGCAACTCATCTGTGCCTACCGCTTGCTTGACGAGGAGGTGGAGCTTTCCCTGTCTACGCGGGAAAGCCCGGTATTCCGGGACCATGTGGTGCGGCTGGGGATTACGTCGATGAGTGCCGGGTCACGTACGAACCCGGGTGGTTATGCGGTGGATCGGGCGTCGTTGGAGCAATTTGAGATCCATGATCACCGGAGCCCGGCCGAGATTGCTGCGATGATCCGGCGGCAGGGGTATGATGCGGTGTGGAAGGATTGGGACACGGTGTTGCAAATGAAATAAGGATAGGCTAATTTACAAGCCGATATGGCGCAGGTGAAAACCATACCTTCCCTGGAGGGCTTCCGGGAGATATCCACGGCACAACGGGATGAATTCCGCAATAATGGGCATGTGCGGGTTCGGGGTGTCCTTTCCACAGTAGAGGTTGCCGTCTACCGCCAACAGGTGGTGGAGGCGGTGAAGAGGCAGAGCCGGGAGAAGCGGAGGTTGCCGGAGAAGGGCATCTATGGGCGGGCATTTGGCCAGATGGTGAACCTGTGGCGACATGATGAAGGGGTGCGGCAGCTGGTTCTTTCGAAACGACTGGGCAAGGTGGCAGCAGATTTGCTTGGTGTGGCTAATGTGAGAATCTATCATGACCATGCATTGTTCAAGGAGGCAGGGGGCGGCGCTACGTACTGGCACCAGGACCAATATTATTGGCCTCTGGATACGGCTGATACCGTGACGATGGCGATGGCGCTGACGGACCAGAGTATCGAAATGGGGATGTTTGTTTTTGCTACGGGTTCGCATAAGTATGGCACGATTATGGACCCCAAGCTATCGTCCGAACCGGACTCTACCTATCGGAAATATATCCGCGAACAGCATTTTCCCCTTAGCCGGGCGGCGGGGATGAGGGCCGGCGATGCCACGTGGCATTATGGGAATACGGTGCACCATACTTCGGCGAATCTGTCCGACCGGCGGCGGGAGATGATGACGATTACGTATATGGCGGATGGCGCCAGGGTTGCGCAGCCGGTGCATCCTGCGCAGGTGAACGAGCTGAATATGTGGTTGAGCGGGCTGCCGCCCGGAAGGCTGGCGATGTCGGATTTGAACCCACTCATATTGTAGAAAAAAATACTCTAAACAGGGTATTCCTCAATTCGGGAAAAAGTCCCAATTTAGCGTTCGAAACCAAAAATATTCACCAAATAATTTGAAAAGTAAAAAAGTAATGTGTACCTTCACCTCACTATTAACGCCTGCCATATTCTAATAATCCTCTGAATATTGGGCTAATTATAACTCTTTCATGTATAGCTTTTGATCAACCCACCATCCTTGAAATTCCCGTGATCTTAAAGTAGGTCTGGAATTAGTAAGAAAGCCATAATCCACATTGCTATTTTGTAAAGCCAGCTTCTAACTTATCAGAAGCATTTTTCTTGAAGCCAATACCTCGTGTTAGCCGGAGTATTTCCATTGCCATCCTTGAAAGATCAAGTAACTACTTGAACCCTCAAAATGCACAGTGGACATGAAAAAACAAATTTTGGCTATCGATGATAGCAAAGCTATCAGATTCTTGCTGCAGACCGTATTAGGAAGAGACTACCAGGTGGTGACAGTACCTGATGGATATTCAGCGATGTATTACTTATCTCATCGGGAACAACCCGATCTGATCATAGCAGACCCCCAGTTGCCGGATATGGAGAATTGGGAACTGATTCAGCAGCTGGCAAGCAGCGGAATGTACGGAGACATACCTGTTGTGGTATTATCCGGTGCAGATGTGAAGGAAACAGATGCCAGGTGTGTCGAATATGGGGTCTTGAAATATTTCATGAAACCGTTTAACCCGGTTGAGTTGGTGGTAGCCATACAAGACCTGGTGAACAGCGGACAGTTCGATAAAGATCGCGTATTAGCGAGTTAGATTCACAATGTCCGGGAAGTTTCGCTTCCTGGGCTCGGTTGTTCTCAACCGGTAAATCTAATCCCATTAAAAGCGTACAGCAAACATAACCCTGAATCGTAAAAAGAAGCGGATTTTATTCTTGCCATGAGAAAGTCAGCTTCGTATTTCTGAGCCACCGTATATATGATTACATAAACCTGTTGTATGGATTTATTATTAACACCCCAAACTGTACAAAAGGCCAAAAAAATTTCCTCACGGGTAATTTTTAGGTCCTATCACCTGCCTCAGACAGGCAACTTCCAATTCAGCGGCTTCTGCTATATTGGAAGAAACAGCGCCAACATTATGAAGTTGGTAGAGCTTTACAAAGAAGGATCCGTATTGGAAGGATTGGAGAAAACAAAGGCCGAGCTCCTGAAAACTGTGGAGCAGGGTAGGAACAAGTTACCCGAGGTCATCCTCTGTGAAGCACGTTTTGATTTTGCCACTATCAGCCATTTCAATCAATTTCTGCGTCAGCATGCTGTGCTCCGTTCGATCCCTTTTATCCTGGATATCTCCGGGTTAGGGGAGAGGGATGTGCTGCTTTACCGCAAGCATGTCAGGCCAGATGAGATGCTGTTCGTGGAAGATTGTGAAAAGATGGATCTGGTATCGAAGATCCGCTTCCTTCGCAAGATGAAGGCGCAAACCAATGTGGAGACTGTCGCGCCGAAGATCGAGGAGAAGTCGCTGCGGAGTCTGCGTTTTGGCCTGATGACCAAGCGTGCCTTCGACATCCTGGTTGCTTCCGTCGCCCTTTTGCTGTTGAGTCCCCTTTTTCTGTTGATCGCCCTTGCCATCCGGCTGGAATCGCGCGGCCCTATCTTTTATATCGCAAAGCGTGCCGGCCGTGGTTATAAGATATTCAACTTCTACAAGTTTCGTACGATGGTTCATGGGGCCGACAAGAAGATCACCGATCTGGCCCATCTGAACCAGTATAATGCCGAAGTAAAAGGCCCGGTCTTCTTTAAGATCAACAATGACCCGCGGATCACGAAAGTGGGTAGTTTCCTGCGGAATAGCAGCCTGGATGAATTGCCGCAGCTGGTGAATGTGTTGTTGGGGGATATGTCTCTTGTCGGTAACCGGCCCCTGCCGTTGTATGAGGCCGAAACGTTGACTACGGACCATTATGCCGCGCGTTTCATGGCGCCGGCGGGGATCACCGGACTCTGGCAGGTGAAGAAGAGAGGGACAAAGGATATGTCGGTAGAAGAGCGGATTTCCCTGGATATCGACTATGCCACCAACTGTAATTTTGCCACCGATTTCTGGATAATCGCTAATACTCCCGGCGCCCTCCTGCAGAAAGAAAATGTCTAAGGCTCCCTTTTCGGTCGCCTGGGAAAATGTATAAGAAATAAGAACCGTACCTTAGCTAAAAGAAAGTCTCAATCATGTTGAGGGATAACCCTTTAATATCCATTATTGCGCTGAATTGGAACAATACCGCAATAACGTGTGATTTTCTTGTATCCATCCGGGAGCAGAACACCTATCCCCACATCGAGATCATCGTGGTCGATAACGCTTCGAATGAAGACCCTACCGCGGCCTTCCTTGACGTGTGTCCCCAGGCAAAGATCGTTCGCAATTCCGCCAATCTTGGATTCTCGGCGGGTAATAACGCGGGTATCCGGCAAGCATCCGGCGACTATCTTTTTATTGTCAATAACGATACTGAATTCACTCCGGGCCTGTTGGAAGGGCTGTTGGAGGCGTACCGGGAGCATCCCGATGCGGGGATCGTTTGCCCCAAATTCCATTACTTTTTCGACAAAGGGACGATCGAATATGCCGGTTATTACCCGGTGAATATTTTCACCGGGCGCAACAGTATGATCGGGTGCCGGGAGAAGGATCATGGCCAGTACGACCAGATGAAGGAGACGCATTATGCCCATGGCGGCGCCATGATGGTGCCGAGACGGATCATCGACGAAGTAGGCGCCATGCCGGAGGAATTCTTCCTGTATTATGAGGAGTTCGACTGGTCCGAACAGATAAAGCGGCAGGGCTATAAGGTCTATTACCAACCCAAGTCGCTGATCTATCATAAGGAATCGATGACGACGGGTAAGTCGAGCCCGTTGAAAACTTTTTACCTGACGCGCAACCGCATCCTGTT
This sequence comes from Puia dinghuensis, assembly GCF_014642875.1. Taxonomy (GTDB): domain Bacteria; phylum Bacteroidota; class Bacteroidia; order Chitinophagales; family Chitinophagaceae; genus Puia; species Puia dinghuensis. Next base: position 365,822 of record NZ_BMJC01000005.1, on the reverse strand, counting down.
TATGCGCCGCAATACGCCTCCGCTGGCGTTTTCCCTGTTTATCCTCTACTTTGTTTGCTTCACCATACCCAAGAATACCCTGAGTTTCCTGGTGAAGGGCCAGAAGGCACATCTGACTTCCTTCTGGAAAGGCATTTTATGGCAATTCAATCGCACCATTACCTTTAACTGACAATCTATGTGTGGAATCACCGGCTTTGTGGATTTTAAAAAGAATAGCGGCATCGACGTGTTGCGCAAAATGTCGGATGCGCTGCTTCACCGTGGACCTGATGACGGTGGCTGTGAAGTGTATGAGGCGCCGGAAGCGGCCATCGGCTTTGGTCAGCGCCGGTTGTCGATCCTCGATCTGTCCCCCCTGGGACATCAGCCGATGCATTTTGGCGACCTCATCGTCAACTTCAACGGGGAGATCTATAATTTCAAGGAGATAAGGAAGGAACTAGAGGAAAAGGGGTATACTTTCACTTCCTGGTCGGACACGGAAGTTATTCTGAAGGGATATGATTGCTGGGGCATCGATGTAGTGCAAAAGTTTATCGGCATGTTCGCCTTTGCCCTTTATGACAAGCGGAAGCAACAGATAATCCTGTTGCGCGACCGGGCGGGCGTGAAGCCTTTATATTACTACTGGAATGAGGAAGTGCTGTTATTCGGCTCCGAGCTGAAGGCCTTGTATGCCCATCCGGCATTCGAGAAGAAGATAGACGTCAACAGTGTAGCGCTTTTCCTGCAATTCAGCTATATCCCGGCCCCGCATAGCGTCTTTCACCGGACGTTCAAGTTGCTGCCCGGTCATTACCTGACGATCGATCTTTCCAGCCGCCGGCAGCAGCTGACGAAATACTGGGAGGTATTCGATCATTATAATAAGCCCAAACTATCGTTGTCCGACGCGGAAGCGATAGAACAGACCGATAAGCTGCTGAAGAATGCCTATGAATACCGGATGGTGGCCGATGTGCCGGTGGGGCTATTTCTCAGCGGTGGCTATGACAGCAGCAGCGTGGCCGCGTTGCTCCAGACGGGCCGGGCCGAGAAGCTGAAGACCTTTACCATAGGATTCCACGAGAATGAATTCAACGAGGCGCCCGAGGCCAAGAAGATAGCCGAATATCTCGGGACGGATCATACGGAATGGTATCTCACGGCAAAGGAAGCGGGAAGCGTGCTCGACCGGCTGCCGGAGATATATGACGAGCCGTTTGCGGACAATTCCACTGTTCCGACGGTGCTGGTGAGCGTGCTTGCGCGCAAGCAGGTGAAGGTAGCGCTCAGTGCCGACGGAGGAGACGAGATCTTTGGCGGCTATAACAAGTTCAACCAGGCGGAGCGCTATACCAGCCAGATGCCGCCTTTTGTCCAGAGTCTGCTCAGCGGGACCATGTCGCTGATCAATCCCCAGTATATTCCCTTTTTCAACAGTAAATATAACTTTGCGACGCGCTATGAGAAGATGCGGCTCATCTGGAAGAGCCATGACCCCGTGAGCGCCGTCAAGTATATCAGCCAGTACATCACCGAGAAAGAAGCCGAGTCATTTCTTGGTCAGTCTTTTGAGCGCTATCATACCTTCTTCGAGGATGGCAGGCTGCTGGAGCATAATGACGGCACCGTCAACCGCCTGCTGGCCATCGATTACAAGACTTTTCTTGTCGATAACAACCTGGTGAAGATGGACCGGGCGACTATGTCGGTGAGCCTGGAGGGACGTGAGCCGATGCTCGACCACCGGGTGATCGAATTCCTGGCGCAGCTGCCGTCTTCGTTAAAGATCAGGAATGGGGTGAACAAGTGGCTGTTAAAGGAAGTGGTGCACCGGTATATCCCCAAAGCGCTGATGGAAAGGCCCAAGCGGCCCTTTATCGCACCGCTGATGGTCTGGTTCAGGGAAGACCTCAAAGAACAGCTGCGTTATTATCTTAGTGAGCGCTGTCTTTCGGCGACCGGGGTATTTGCACATGGCCCGATCATTCAATTACGTGACGAATATTTAGCAGGTAAAAAGGTGAATTACCAGAAGCTGTGGCAGGTGTTGATGTTTCAATTGTGGTATGATCGCTGGATTGAAAAGTTGTAACTATGGGCAATAAAATAAGGGTATTGGAATGTATCCGGCAGGGGAAGATCGGCGGCGGCGAGTCACATTTACTGAATCTGGTAGAATACCTCGACAAGAGTCGTTTTGAGCCTGTGGTGTTATCTTTTACCCAGGGGCCGATGATCGACCGGTTGCAGCAGATGGGTGTTGGGACGGATGTTATTTATACGGAAAAGCCCTTCGACCTGACCAAGTGGAGGAAGGTGAAGGAGCTGTTAAAGGAGAAGAAGGTCGATCTCATTCATGCGCATGGTACGCGTGCCGCCAGCAATGTTCTCTGGGCTGCGAGGTCGCTTGGGATTCCCGTTGTATATACGATTCATGGCTGGTCGTTTCACCCCGATCAGCAGACGTTATTACGGCGGATGCGGATAGCGGGGGAGACCTATATTACCTCCCGGACGGCGGTGAACATCTCGGTATCCCGGGCCAACCAGGTTTCGGGGAAGCAGCATATAAAGGGATTCGAGTCGGTGCTGGTGAATTATGGAATTGATCAGAAAAAATTCTCTCCGTCCAGTGTTTCCAAGGATGTGCGGGTAGAATTGGGCATCGGGCCCGACGCCCTGCTGGTGCTTTTTATTGCCCGGTTTACCAAGCAGAAACAGCCGCTGGCCATGATCAGGGCTTTTAAGGAGGCGGCAGATGCCGTGCCGGGGATGCACCTGTTGATGGTGGGGGATGGAGAGTTGCGGGAGGAAGCCCTGCGGCTCAGCGCCGACCTGGGGCTTGGGGACAGGATCACTTTCCAGACCTTCCGGCAGGATGTACCCGATGTTCTGGCGGCGGCTGATATTTTTGTATTGCCTTCGCTTTGGGAAGGCCTGCCGATCGGGTTGCTGGAGGCCATGGCTATGGGAAAGGCAATCATTGCTTCGGATGTGGATGGGACGGGAGAAGTGCTTAAGCACCGGGAGAACGGGTTGCTGGTGCAGACCGGGGAGCTGGTGCCTTCCCTGACGGAGGCGCTGGTGCAATTGGGCCACGACCGGGAGATGCAGAAAAAATTTCAACAAAGGGCCATAGAAACGATCAGCGGGCGTTTTAACGTAATCCGGATGGCCCGGGAGATAGAAGATATATATACCAATGTGTTAAATAAACCTCTAGCATAAAATGGAATTTAAAAAAGCTGTCGATATCAAGCGGGTGAACTTTATTGTGGATGCCTTGAAGGCCAACCTGCCCGAAGGGGCCGAGGTGTTGGATGTGGGCTGCGGCAACGGGGTGATCTCGCGATATCTTGGCGAGAAGGGGTTTGTTGTCCGGGGAGTGGATGTCAGTCCCAAGGCCATCGAGAAGGCGCGTAGTCTTAACACTTTCCCCAATGTCCGGTTTGAGGTGGTCAGCGCCGAGCAACTGGTTGCCGACGGGCAACGCTATCATGCGGTGGTGTGCAGCGAGGTTTTGGAACATTTGAATGATCCCGGGAAGCTGTTGAAGGTGTTGCACCAGATATTGCATGACGATGGCGTGTTGGTGGTGACGGTTCCCAACGGCAAGGGGCCGCGGGAGAGCCTGGTGACGAAGCCGGTGCAGCGGATGCAGAAGAAGAACGGCTGGCTTTGGCGGACCGTCAACAATTTCAAACAGTCCATGGGCTACAAGGGGACGACGGTGCAGTCTGACGCCGACGACCTTACGCATATTCAATTCTTCACCCGGCCTTCGTTGGAGAAGCTGGCCAGTGACAATACGTTCCGTATCGTCCGGTTTGGAAAGACCAATTTTATCGAAGATGTATTCCCTTTCTCTTTTGTTACCAAAAAGATCAAGATCCTGCAAAAGTGGGATTGCGCCCTGGCGGAAGTGCTGCCTTACCAGCTGACTGGTGGCTTTGTCTCCGTTTGGGAAAAGGCTAAGAACCAGTAAGCTTTCCGCGGGAGGTGATGATGGGCCGCAGGGTTACGGGGTCTTTTTGTTCCTTGCGGGGAGCCGCCGTGCGCTGATCGAGGCATCTTTGCAGGATGCCAGCCATTTCGCGGTAATGCGGGTCCATCAGGAAAGTCTTGTGGTCACCCGGAACCTCATGGACAGCAACGCCTTTCAGGGCATAGGGCCGCCAGCTGAGGCAATCGGGGTCGCTTACAAAATAGAGCCGGGTCTTTACCTTGAAGAGGTCGACTAAAATGTTGAGTGGCTCCATCTTATAATCGCGATAGGCGATCTCTATCTTTTCATTGACCTTACCGGCATTTTCGAGGGTGTTCAATTCGTTCGGCATATGGTGAAGGAGCCCCACTTTTTCCAGGGGAACACGCATTTTCCGCCGGAAGAAGGAGGATTGGTATTTTATCGTTTGACCGGGATGCCTGCCCAGGGACTGCAGGATAAAGAGCAGTTTTGGAAACTGGCGGCCGAACTTGCGGAGCATTCTCTTCCACAGCGGATCGAACTGTACCGAGGTATTGTCGGCGGCGGTGTCGAAGATGCCCAGCATTTTTACCTCTTTTCCCATGGCCTGGAGCTGGCGCGCCATTTCAAAGGCTATGAAGCCGCCAAAGGAGTAGCCGGCCAGGCAGAAGGGGCCATCCGGGTTATGTTCAAGGATCTCCGCAACATAGTGAGCGGCGATGGCATCCATATTGTCGAGGGGCTCGTCGATGCCGTTGAGTCCTTTTGCTTGCAGGCCATAGACGGGTTGGTCTGGGTCCATGCTCATAGCCAGGGCATGGAAGATGAGCACTGTAAGACCGCCGCCATGGACGATGTAAAGCGGGGTTTTGGAGCCTTCTGCCCGGATAGCAACGAGGGAGCTCCAGGACAGGTCTTTATCTTTTTGTTCGAGCCGTCCGGCCAATTGGGCGATGGTGGGGCATTCGACGAGTGTCGTCAGCGGCAGGCGTTTGTCCAGCGTTTTTTCCAATTGGGTCATTACCTGGATGGCGATCATGGAGTGGCCGCCCAGTTCGAAGAAATCGTCGTGGACGCTGACCTTGCTGAGTCCGAGGGATTGGATCCAGGAGGCGGCGATTATCTTTTCCAGCTCGGTGGCAGGAGGGGTGTATTCTTTTGGCAGGGCGCCTGTTTTTGCCACGGGGCGGGGGAGGGCCTTACGGTCGATCTTCCCGTTGGCTGTCAGCGGCAACTGCTGCATTGCAATGAAGTCGTTGGGGATCATGTAGGCGGGCAGCAGATTGTGCAGGCCTTTTTCCCATTCGCGTTGCTCGTTCAAGGGGAAATGGCTGCCTTCGGGAAGGCTGTTTCCTGTCGGAACGATATAGGCGACAAGACGCTGATCGCCGGGCCGGTCTTCACGGGCGATGACGACGGCTTCTTTTATTCCGGGTTGTTTGACGAGGCTGTGTTCTATTTCGCCCAGTTCGATGCGGTGGCCGCGGATCTTCACCTGGTGATCGATGCGGCCGAGACAAAGGATGTCTCCGGTTTCGAGGAGCCGGCCGAGGTCACCGGTGCGATACATCTTCGAGCCGTCTTTTGCGAAGGGATCGGACAAGAAGCGCTCGGCCGTGAGGGCAGGGCGGTTGTGATAGCCACGGGCTACGCCGTCGCCGCCGATGTAGATCTCGCCGATGGCGCCAAGGGCCACGGGTTTGGCGGATTCATCCAGCATATAAACACGCGTATTGTTGATAGGCCGGCCAATGGTGATCGTATCATCGCCGGGCTGAATCTGTTTTAGGGTGGACCAAATGGTCGTCTCGGTAGGACCGTACATATTCCACAGGGAGCTGCATTTAGTTACGAGGGTCTCTGCCAGGTCTTTTGGCAGGCCTTCGCCGCCGCAAAGCGCTTTCAGGGGCAGGTGATTGTTCCAGCCTGCGTCCAGCATCATCCGCCAGGTGGAGGGGGTAGCCTGCATCATGGTGATCTTTTCCATGCGGACCATGTCCAGCAGGATACGGCCGTCCTTTGCCGACTCGGCGTCTGCCAGGACGAGGGTGGCGCCGCTGATGAGGGGCAGGTATAATTCCAGTCCGGCGATATCAAAGGAGATGGTCGTTACGGCCAGCAGGCGGTCGGCGCCGGTGATGCCGGGTTCACGCTGCATGCTGAGCAGGAAGTTGACCAGGTTGTGGTGTTCGATCTCCACGCCTTTGGGTGTGCCGGTAGACCCCGAGGTATAGAGGATGTAGGCCAGGTCTGCTCCGGTGCCCGTGACGGGTGGGGTTGCCGGGTTATGCGCTATTTTATCCCAGCAATCTTCGAGGGTGAGGCTTTTTGCCTGGGAGTGGAACCGGGTGCGGTATTTACTGGTGGTGAGCAGGATGCCGGCTGCGGCGTCCTTTAACATGAATTCGATTCTTTCGTCGGGGTAGGCGGGGTCCAGGGGGATATAGGCGGCGCCTGCCTTCCAGATGGCGATGAGGGCGATGATCATCTCCGCCGAGCGGTCGAGGGCGAGACCCACGGCATCGCCTTTATGGACGCCACAGGATTGGAGGTAGTGCGCCAGGCGGCTGGACTTTTCGGCCAGGGTTTTATAACTGATGCTGATGCCCTCGAAAAGCAGGGCCGGGTGATCGGGGGTTGCCGCGGCCTGTTGGTCGATGAGGGCGTAGAGGGTCTTATCCTTTGGATAGTCGACCGAAGTATCGTTGAGGGTATCGAGCCGGTGGTTACGGGCGTAGGAATCCATCACCGGCAGGTCTCTGATGAGAGCATCGGGCTGGGTGGTGAGCTGTCGCAGCAGGTGTTCGAAACCGTCCATCATCCTGCTGATGGAAGAGGGTTTGAAGAGCTGGGTATTGTAAGACCATTCCAGGGTGAGGGCCTGTTCGGAGCCCGAGGCGTTGAGGAAGATCTCGAAGCTCTCGTATTCCCGGGGGTTATAAGTCATCCGGTAATGAAGGTTATGGAAGGCCACTCCGTTGTCGAGCCCCATGTCGATGTTGAAGACGACGGGGACGAGGGGGATGCGGGAAGGATCGCGGGCGATGGGCAGCCGCTTCAGAAGGCTACCGAAAGTGAACTGCTGGTGGTCGTAAGCGTCGAATATCTTTGGTTTCCGTTGCCGGAGGTAGGCAAGAAAGGAGATATCTCCCTTTGGCTGGCTTCGCAGGGGCAGGAGGTGCACGCAATGACCGACCAGGTTTTGGTAGCCGGAGTTGGATTGGCCGGCGGCCGGGAGGCCAAGGATAATGTCTTCCTGCCCTGTCAACCGATGGAGGAAGACCTCGAAGGCGGCCATGAGGGTCATGACGATGCTGCAGCCGGCGCCGGCGCCCAGTTTCTTTATGGATTGCACCAGCGACCCTTCGAGGGGGTAATCGTCCCGCTGGCTTTTATAGGTGCGCAGGGTGGGCCTGGGGAAATCCGTGGGCATATCGAGGACGGGAATGCTGCCTTTATATTGGTCGAGCCAGTATTGCACCGTCCCGATATATTCCGGGCTTTCGAGGGATTCCCATTGTTCGAGTGCGTATTGGCTAAACCGCGTGGCTTCCGGCAGGTTGGGAAGGAGACCTTTTGCATAAGCGGAATAGAGCTTACCCAAATCCTGAAGGAGGATGCCCAGGGACCATCCGTCGCAGATGATGTGATGGGCTGTGAGCTTGAAGAAATGTTCTTCGTTGCCCAGCCGGAACAAGGCCATCCGGAAGAGGGGGCCGTTGAGCAGATCGAAGGCTTTGCATGCCTCCTGCTGCGAGAAGTTGTCGATGAAGGCCTGTTGCTCGTATTTCGAGCGGGTGGACAGGTCTTCGAAATAAAGGTTGACCGGCAGCTGCCTGAAGACGATGATCTTGCGGCCGTCGGGGCTGAAAGCCGAGCGGAGGGCTTCATGCCGGGCAATGATATCTTGCAGGGCGCGGTCCATGGCTTCGCGGTCGAAGGCACCGGTGAGCAGCAGGGACACCGACTCGTTGTATGATCGGTTGGCGTCCTCGCCACCGAGGCGGCAGGAGATGTAGATCTCGAGTTGGGGCTCGATGGCAGGCAATATCCGGAGTATCTCGGGTCCGCTGAATGGGTCGAATTCTACCGGCAAAAGGTCGTTAGTTAAATTTCCCTGGTCCAATGGTTACTATTTAGTTCACTTGCAAATACTTCCCGGGGCGATCAGGATCGTTGATGAACCACGCGGGGTTACCTTCTTTGTCCCGGCCTAATCTGGCGCCGGGGATCAACGAAGTTTCTTCTACTTTAATGTCAGGGTTCTTTGAAAGGACCGTTGGATTGGTAATTTTGGTTTGGAGAAAGCCGGCGTCGATGAGTTGGGCGATGCTTTCCCCGAACTTTTCGATGATGGTGTCCACGTCCTGCCGACTGTGCGCTTCGGTGAGGAAACAGGGGAAACCGTCGAGGATATGGATACCTTTGTCTCGCATGAGGGTAAAGAGCAGTTCGGCATAGGAGATATCTTCTTTCCATTTAAGCTTCCAGAGAGAGCCAAATTGAGCTACAAACAGCGGCAGGCCATGATGCTGGCAGATGGCGTTGCAGGCATCGGCCAGGTATTTTGCCTTGTCGGTGAGCGACTGTTGCAAGGCCGGGCCTTTTGCCTTCATATATTCCAGCGAGGCTTTGGAGGCGGCCAGGGCCAGCGGGTGTCGTACAAAGGTACCAGCAAAATACGTAACTCCCGCTTCCGGAACAGAGGTATCGCCATATTTCCAGTCACCGCCGTCCAGCGCGTTCATATACAATTTCTTACCTGCGATGACCCCGATGGAAATGCCGGCGCCGATGACCTTGCCGTATGTTCCGAGGTCGGCTTTTACGCCGAAGAGGGCCTGGGCCCCCCCGGGGTGCATCCGGAAGCCGGTGATCACCTCGTCAAAGATGAGGCAAACGCCTGCATTCTCGGTGATGGTACGCAACTGTTGCAGAAATTCCACGGGTTGGAATTCGGGGCGGCGGCTTTGGACAGGTTCTACCAGGACGGCTGCGAGATCGTGTGCCCGTTCTTTTATGATGCGGAGGGTTTCTTCCGTACCATAGTCGAGGATAAGCATATTCTGTACTGCTTCGGGCATGATGCCGGGGGCGGCCGGGTAGGATTTGAGCTTTTTGGAGCCGCGGACGATGACTTCGTCAACGATGCCGTGGTAGGACCCCGCGAAGGCGACGATGGTGCTGCGGCCGGTAACGGTGCGGGCTATGCGCATAGCGCCCAGGACGGCTTCGGAGCCGGTGTTGCAAAGGGCGGCGCGGTCGAAGCCGGTGAATTCGCAGATGAGCTTGCTTACGGGGCCGGCCAATTCGTGTTGTGGACCTATCTCATAACCTTTGTCCATCTGTTCTTTTATCGCTTTGACGATGAAGTCGGGCTGATAGCCGAACATATTAGAGCCGAAACCGTTGAGGGCGTCGATGTATTCGTTGCCGTCGAGATCCCAGAGGCGGCTGCCTTTCGAACGGTTGACGACGATGGGATAGACGATCTCTTTTGTCTGGGGTTTGAAGCCGGTGACCACACGCGGGTCGGCCGTGTAGGAACGATGCTCGGCCGTGTAGCCTTTGCTGGATGCGGTCTTTGTGGTGTAGCGGGCAACCAGGTCATCGAGGAAGGACTGTTGCCTGGCGTCGAGTTCGCGAGCGGATCTATCGATCTTGGCAGTGGCGCCAAAGGGTTTCTTATGTTCGACTACTTCTTCGGCAGTGAGCTCGCCGTCTGTTTTGGGTTTGCCATTGGTGGATGGAGCCGGTGTGAATGTTGGGGCTGCCGATGCCTGCGGCGTCGCAACGACGGGGGCCGGTGCTGGTGCGCCGCCCTGGAGAAGGGCGATCTGTTGGGCCAGTAGTTGTATCTGTTGGGAGATGAGGCCGATGACTGTGTTGTTGTTGCCGGCCACAGGGATGTAGTTCACGGGGGCGGTTGCGGCGACTGGTTGTGGCATTGGGGCCGTTGCCTGGGGTTGTTGCACCGGGTCGGGGGGCAGGTTGGCGTCCAGGTAGGCTACCAGGAGGCTGAAGCTGCCATATTCTTCGTTCAGCTGCCGGAAGGTGATGGGCAGGTTAAAGCTTTTTTTGAGGTTGAGGGCCACCTGGGTCAGCAGGAGGGAATCGAGCCCGAGTTCAACAAAGCTTGCGTCGGCGTCGGCGGTTTGCAGTTCAATTCCGGAAGCGTCTTCCATGATCTCTTTTACTTTCCGGAGGAGGAGTTCTCGTGTACGCATGGGGGTGTGTTGAGTCGAATTATCGGTTGCGGGAGTATGTTGAGCAGGGGCGGCCTCGATGGTCGGCTGCACCTGAGTTGGTGGTTGCGGCGGGTTGACCCAGCAAGGGTGTTTTTCGAAGGCATAGGCGGGGAGTTCCAGTCGGCGGCGGTGCTGGCCGGTGTAAAAGGTTTTCCAGTCGGGCTGGATGCCGTTGAGCCAAAGTTGCCCGAGCGCTTTGAGGATGGCGTAGTAGTGAGAGGTGCTTTCTTCGGTATCGAGGCTGCTTATAGCGGCAGCCGGTTTTGCCGTGCGGTGCTGACGGACGAGGACGGAAGCGACCTTGCCGGGGCCGACCTCGAGCATCAGGCGGTTGCCGTTGTCCAACAGGGTGATGATGGCGTCGGAGAACCGGACGGTTGCCCGCAGGTGTCCTGCCCAGTAGGCCGGGTCGGTGGCTTCAGCGTCGCTGAGCCATTTGCCGGTGGCGGTAGATGCGATGGGCAGCCGGGGCAGGCTTAATGGTATGGATGCCACCAGTTGCCGGAAGGGCTCCACGACGGGGTCCATCATGGCAGAGTGAAAGGCATGGCTGGTATAGAGTGTTTTGTTTTGGACGCTCTGGTTTTCGAGCAGAATGGAGAAAGCCGTAATCTCGTCGGTTGGCCCGGATACGACGCAGAGCTCGGGGCTGTTGACGGCGGCAAGCGAAAGTGTCGAAGGCAGCAGGGGGGTGATCTTATGGTGCGGAGCGCGGATGCTCAACATGCTGCCGGCGGGTTGTTCGGCCATCATCCGACCACGGGTGGCGATGAGTTGTAACCCTGCTTCGAGGCTGAAGACTCCTGCCAGATGAGCTGCTACGAACTCCCCGATGCTATGCCCGGCGAAGGCGGCGGGGGTGATTCCCCAGCTTTTCCAGAGGCATGCCAGGGCGTATTCTATAACGAAGAGCGCGGGTTGGGCATAGAGCGTATTGTTGATGCGGCCGGCCGTCTCCGGGGTAACCTGCGCGGGGTAGAGGACCTCCCGAATATCTTCTCCCATGATGGGCTGGAGCAGTCGGGCGCATTCGTCTACCGCCTGCCGGAAGACGGGCTCATGCTGGTAGAGTTCGAGGCCCATGTTCACTTGTTGTGAACCCTGGCCCGGGAAGAGGAAGACGACACCTGCCGGGGCTTCCTCCAGCATCCCTGAAGTGGAAGGAGCCGGGGAAGGTTGTTGCAGCTGGCCGACCAGGTGTTTTTCGTCGGTGGCCAGGATGAAGCGGCGGGCGGCGAAGTTGGCACGGGTCGTTTGGAGGGTATAGGCGATATCGGCGAGTTCCCGGGACGCCGTAGCAGGGTCGGGGGTTGCCGATGCGAAAGCGGCCAGGCGGCCGGCGTAGGCTTCGCGGCTTTGCGGGGTCCTGGCGCTGAACGTGATGAGTTGCAGGGGCCGGGTGGTGGTAGAAGAAGGTTGGGCGGGTTGCTGCGCCTCTTCTACGATGACGTGTACGTTTGTTCCGCCGACGCCGAAGGAGCTGACGCCAGCCCTTCTTGGGCCGGTGCTTTGCCAGTCGCGGAGGGTCGTATTGACAAAGAAGGGGGTTTGCCGGAAGTCGATATCGGGGTTGGCCGAGCTGAAGTTGATGGATGGGGGAAGTTGCCGGTGCCAGAGCGCCAGGGTTGTTTTGATGAGACCGGCGACGCCTGCTGCGGCGGTGAGGTGTCCCATGTTGCTTTTGATGGAACCCAGCGCGCAATATTGTTGTTTTTCCTGTTCGCCAAAGGCTATCCGGAGGCCTTCGATCTCTATCGGATCGCCAAGGGGAGTTGCGGTGCCGTGGGCTTCTACGTAGCTGATGGAGGATGCGTCGATGCCGGCTTCGGCGATCGCCATAGCGATGGCGCCCGCCTGTCCTTCAGCACTCGGGGCGGTGAAGCTTCCTTTTCCGCCGCCGTCGTTGTTGACGCCTGCGCCTTTTATCACTGCATAGATGGTATCGCCGTCTTTTTCGGCCTGTTGCCTTGTCTTCAGCAGGACGACGCCTGCGCCGTCGCTAAAGGTGGTGCCCTGGGCTTCTGCGTCGAAGGGCCGGCAATGGCCATCGCGGCTGAGCATGGCGCCTTCCTGGTAAACATGACCGCTTCGGATGGGGGCGGTGACGGAAGCGCCGCCGGCCAGGGCGATGTCGCAATAGCCTTTGCGCAGGCTGTCCATGGCCTGGGCGACGGCCAGCAAGGAAGTGGAGCAACCCGAATGGACGCTGACGGCGGGGCCTTTCAGGTCGAGGATGTATGCAGTGCGGCTGGCGACATAGTCTTTTTCGTTGTAAGTCATCACCTGGAAGCCGCCTACCCTATCGACCAGCTCTTTGTTGGGGATGACGTTGTTGAGATAATAGCTGTTATTGCCCGAGCCGGCGAAGACGCCGATGGAGCCAGAGAATCTATCCGTGTCCGGGAGATAGCCTGTCTTTTCGAGGGCTTCCCAGGCTATTTCGAGGAAGATGCGTTGCTGGGGGTCCATCAGCTCGGCGAGGCGGGGGCTGATGCCGAAGAAACCCGCGTCGAAGGTGTCGGCGCCATCGATGATGCCGCGGGCCGGCACATAGTCGGGATCGTTGCGGAGGTCCTTGGGAATGGAAGCATCCAGTTCTTCTTTTGTGAAGAAGGAGACGGTTTCTTTCCCTTCTTTCAGCAGGGTCCACAGCTCTTCGATGGTGGAAGCGCCGGGGAAGCGGCCTGCCATGCCGATGATAGCGATGTCGTCATCCGCGGCGTTACCGGTGTTGCGGCGGCCATGATCTTTGGGCAGCCGCAGCCGGGTAGTTACGCCGTCTTCCAGCCAGGCGGCGAGCGCCTTTATGGTGGGGAACTGGTAGAGCCGGGTGATGGGCAGATCGAGTCCGTGTTGTTGTTGAAGGGCTGCTACGGTCTTCAGCGCCACCAGAGAATTGCCGCCCAGCTCGAAGAAATTATCTTCCGTGCCTATTCTGTCCAGCTGAAGGAAGGCGGCCCAGAGGGTGGCAATGATGGTCTCGGTTTTGGAGACAGGTGCTTTATAAAGAACGGCCAGGTCAGGTCGCCGGATCTCGGGTTTGGGAAGGGAAAGCTTGTCGATCTTCCCGCTGGTAGTATGGGGGAGCTCGTCGAGCCATACGAAGGCTGCCGGCATCATATAATCAGGTAGGGTGCGGGCGATGTGCTGCCGTAGAGCGGGGGTATCTTTCCTGCCGTTGCTGCTGACGAGATAGGCCACTAGTCTTTTTGTTCCGGGGACATCTTCTCTTGCGACCACTACAGCCTGTCCTACATCTGCCGCCTGGTTGAGGACGACCTCTATTTCACCCAGTTCGATGCGGTAGCCGCGGATCTTCACCTGGTGGTCCATGCGGCCGAGGAATTCGATGTTGCCGTCGGGCAGGTAGCGGGCCAGGTCGCCTGTTCTATATATGCGTAGTTGTCCTTTTTCGGGATGGGTCCACAGCTGGTATTTCTCTGCAGTGAGTTCGGGGCGGTGGAGGTAGCCTTCGGAGAGGCAGTCGCCGCTGAAGCAGAGTTCGCCTATGGCGCCGTCGGGCATGAGGCGCTTTCGCTCATTTTCAGGATCGAGGATCCAGGCGCCGGTGTTGTCGATGGGTGTGCCGATGGTGGGGAGAGGGGGCCAGGAGGCGGGTTCTCCACGGAGAACCAATTCCGTCACGACGTGGGTCTCGGTGGGGCCATACTGGTTGAAGAGTGTGGCGCCGGGGAGGGCCGAAAAGAAATTGACCACCTGCGGAGTTATTTTTAATTGTTCGCCGGCTGTCATTACTTCCCGGAGACAGGAAGGAAAAAGGTTGGAAGCGTCCGCCGCTTCGGTGATGTATTGAAGTGCAACGAAGGGGAGGAAGATGCGGTTGATGCCTTCCGTCCCGATGAAACGGAGTAATTTCTGTGGGTCGAGGCGCAGTTCGTCTTCGATGAGTATCAGTGTCCCGCCGGTTGTGAGGGTGGCGAATACCTCCTGGAAGGAAACGTCGAAGGTAAGGGGGGCGAACTGGAGGGTGCGGGTGCCGGCTGTGGCGGTGGAATGGCGTTGCTGCCATTGCAGCAGGTTGACCAGCGGGCCATGCCCCATGCAGACGCCTTTCGACTTGCCGGTGGAGCCGGAAGTATAGAGGATATAAGCAAGGAACGGGTTACGCTGAGGTGTAACCGTTAGATCAGCCGCCGAAGAAGCTTCGGCGTCGAAGGGCATAGGCTCCAGCCCTTGCAGGGAAGCGAGAACGGCTTCTTCTTCCGTCCGCATGCACAGGCAGGTGTCGATGCCGGAATCCGAAACGATCTGTTGTAAGCGATCCACCGGGTAGGAAGGATCGAGTGGCAGATAGGCTTTCCCCGAACGGAGGATGGCGAGGACACCGACGATCATTTCGGGCCGGCGGATGGTGCTGATGCCTATGGCTGCGGAGTTGGGCGATCGGGTGATGATAGCTTGTGCAAGGCGGGTTGCTTCGCGGTCGAGGTCTGCGTAAGTGAGGATGCGATCGCCAAAGCGCACGGCGGGGAGGCCGGGAGTCTGACGAAACTGACGATCAAACAGTGAATGAATGGACAGTTCCATAGCTACTACGATAAAGCGGTTAGCATCTCCGCGCAGAATCTATGTCTGCCGCGTATTTTAGGGGTTTTGATAGACTATCAAATATACGAATTGCATTGCGATTTTTTTAGTCTTTTGGTTCATTTGGGCATAAAAAATTAAGTAAAAATGCCTATCTTGTAGACAGAATACCCAAAACCAGTAACCCCTTTTATGCTGCAGGAAAAAGTACAGCAGTCAACCTTTTCCAAGACCGCCGGGTCCATCGACCGCCGGGAGAACCTGTCCCGGAAAGAGCTGATAAAAGAATATATCGAACCCTCGCGGCCGGTGATCCTTACGGACACTGCAAATAAATGGCCCGGGATGGGGAAGGTCACGCCTGAATTCATCAAGGAAAATTACGGTCACCTTAAGAAGAAGATCAAGGGGGTAGAATACAGTTTTGCCGACCTGATCGATAGGGTATTGGTCTCATCTGCCGAGAATCCGGCGCCCTACCCGTTTAGTATCAATGTGGAGTATTATTGCCCCGAATTAAGAAAAGAATTCAAGCCGGAGATCGTGTATAGTAAGATCGACCGGATCAACCATCCACTGCTCCCCCGGTTTATGATGCATGGCACGGAGGTGTACGAAATATTTGTTGGCGGCAAAGGGGCGGCTTTTCCTTTCCTGCATATCGATGAACTATACCTGCACAACCAGGCGACGATGTTATATGGCAGTAAGGAATTTATTCTTTATTCCCCCGACCAGGCTCCATATATGTATCCGCAGCCGCACAATCCCAAAGTGTCGCAGGTGGATGCGGTGAATCCGGATTACGAGCGCTTCCCCTTGTTTCGGGAAACGAGGCCTATGCGGGTGACGATATACCCTGGTGAGACCTTGTTATTCCCTACCGGGTGGTGGCATATTACCCAGATACATGAGCCTTCCATCTCCATTGGGCGTTGTCATTTAAGTCACGCTAACTGGGATGCCTATGTCCGGGATGAAGCCAAGGTGTGGCGGCGGAAGGAAAACGCTACATCATCCTTTATGGCGCTGGCTGTGTTGGCGTATGGCAAAGTGCTCGGGAAGATCATGGACATCCAGGAATCATTTGTGCGCTGATGATAGACCCCGGGGGGCTACCATTGCTAAGATCGTTTTGTCCCCAGTGCATCGCCTAGTTTACACGTCTGGCCGGCGAGCCAGGCATAGCTGTACATGGTGATCGCCTTCATTGTTCCCTGCCGCTTTTTGAACATCCAAACATCTTTCATGAAATCTTTGTAGTTCTTTCGATTCAGCTGATCGAAAGCCACGGAGATAGTTGGCGTCAGCGAGTAGGCGCTGTGCCATGTTCCGAAGGGAATGAAGAGCGTTTCGCCGGCTCCAACGGTGAAGTGGATGGGAGTGGCGTTGCGGTATTTGGGGTGTTTCCCGAAGTCGGGTTCGAAGATGTTGATATCAGAGCGCCAGGGATCGTCGGGTTTCGGATAGAGGAATTCTTCCTGGCCGCGGGGGAAAACGGTGAAGCGTTTTTCGCCATAGAGCTGGTTTATCCAGGCGCTGAGATGATAGTAGTCGAGGTGGACATAAGGGAACCTTCCACCGGGGCCCCCGATGAAGAGTTCGGTGACGCCGCCCCAGTGGCCTCTTTTGAACCATTTACTCTCCAACCAATTAGGCACGGCGTAGTTGAGGCTGAGGGGTTGCAGCAGGGGAGTGAGTTCGGGCAGCGTTTCCGGGATATTGAAGATAATGGGATAGGGAGCAGGGTTTTGTTCGGTGCTGTTCTGCACCAGATCGAGCACTTCGCGCATGGTGTAGTTCTTGCCTTTCACTTCTGTCGTGCGATCGGGATAGTTTTCGCGGAACCAATCGGGTGTAAAGAGACCATTTGCTTTCCAGACCTTGGATGCATTCTTAAAGACGACTGGAGTTCCGGTCATGTAGAACTCGTTATAAAATTCTTTGGGGGTGATGTCGTCGACTCGCTGCACTTCCATTTTGCGGGGTTTATGAATGAAAAATACTTCTTTTTTTTATATAGTTCTGATAAAAATCAGGGTAGAACTGGACTGCGTAAACAAAGGTATTCAGGAAGTTTATCTTTAGCAGCTGTGCGAGGATAATCTGCATCACGATGAAAAAAAGGATGCAGGCCGTGAGCGTTGCGTATACGGCGCCCAATATTCCGAAGGCGATGATGAAATACCAGGTGAGAACCAGTTCGACTGTCGTGAACAGGATGATGATGATGAAGTTGATGCGGGGTTTGCCGATGGAGTCGAGGATGGTGCCGAAGAGCCGGCTGAAGGGAGTCAGCAGGCAATAGAGGACAGTGAGCCGGATGATGGGTATGGTTTCCGGGTATTTGCTACCAGCGATGACGTGGACTACGAAGCCCGGAAAGAAAAAGAGGATGGCGAGTGATGGAATGAGGATGGCCAGCAGCGTGCCGACAGATTTCTCATAGAGGTATTTTATTGCACCCTTGCCTTCGCTGGCGAAGCGTTTGGAGCTTTGGGGGAAGACGATGGTTCCAAGGGCATTGGTAGGAACTTCGGTGAGCGTGGTGATTCGGATGGCTACGTTGAAGGCCCCTGCCGCATCGGCCGACAGGAGGGCGCCCAGCATCATCTGGTTGATGGTGCCGGTGAGGATGCCGCTGATGTTGGTGCCGAAGACGTATTTGCCATAGCCGAATAGTCTTTTTGCCCAGGCGTAGTCGATCTTCCTGGTGAGGATCAGGTTTTTGCGGACGAAGCCATATTGAACGAACAGTGCGACCAACGCGCAGGCAGCCTGTACCCAGATGAAGTTCATCAATCTTCCGGGCCAATGCAGGAAGAAGGCCAGCACGATGTAGACGAAGAAGCCGCCCTGCCGGATCACGCTGCTGGTGAGTACGCCTTTGAAGCTGAGGTTGGCCTGCTCAACCCATTGCAACTGATAAAGGATACCCTGCAGCAGGTAGACGAGGTTGAAGGCATAGAACATGCCGATGAGTTGGTTGTCATGCCAGATGTGGGCCAGGTAGCCGGCAATGCTGATGTTGACGATGATGCAAACCAGCATCAGGGCCCCGCTGAGATAAAAGGAGGCCGAAAGGATGGCGGGATGATCTTTTTCGGTGTGGTCGGAAAGGTATTTGATGAGTGCGTTTTGGATCATGCCACTGCGTGCCGAGTCGAAGATCGTGGTGGTGGCGATGAAGAGGGACCAGATGCCAAAGGTATGTTTGTCCAGCATGCGGACAAGGAGATAAAAGCTGCCAAACCCGAAGAGCAGATTCTGGAAATTGATCATCAGGCTCAGGAACCCGGATTGAAGCCAATAGCGCCGATTAGATGTAGTCATGGTATTGTAAGCCTTTCCGTCTGGCTACATTTTTATGCAATATAGCGAGTACGAATCGTTTTTATAGACTAACCGGCTGTCGAACCCGGAGAGCGTAGCAGGATTACTAAAAGTTGCATTAGATAGCAGGATAAAGTTGACCTGGTAGTCGTCGAACAATTTCTTTGCGGATGAAGGCTGTCCCGTCTTCAGGTAGGACAACATGCTGTTGCGGGCGTTCTCCCGTTGCCAGAAATCCACGTAGGGGTTGGAGTAGGTGATGCCGTTGGAGACCATCTTTCTTGCCGTCGCCATCACGGGAAAGATGCTGGTTGTCTCTTCGCAGAGGATCACTTTATCCTGTGGGACGTTATTTAGAATATAATCATAGGTCTGGATCTTGTCTGTGGCCTTGTCCATGAGCAGGTTTTGGGTACGATAGAAAACAAAGTCCTGGCGGTTGCGGTAAAAGGGGTAGTAGATGATCGCGCAAAGGAGGACGGCAAAGGCCAGGAGTCCGTCCTTTAGCTGTGGGGCGCGAATGGCTTTTATCCTGCTGAAGCCGTATTGCAGGAGGAACACCAGACCAAAGCCATAGAAGACGGATTGCGCTGCCTTCAGGTAAAAGAAATAATGAAAGGCGGGGACGGTGCCGGGCAGGTGTATATTATAGTTGCGGTCGAGCGAGCTTACTGCGGTGGAATAGACGAAGAGCAGGATGGCGAGTGCGGGCCAGGCCAGAAAGATCTTTCGGCTCACGGGTTGATGGATGTTGCGGAAGAACCAGACCACGCCGATGACCGCGATGAGGAGGGCGATTCCGACGTTCATGCGGAAAAGGGTGGGCAGGTTACGGAAGATGAACAGGTCTTCCACGAATTCGAAGGGTATGCGATTGATAAATTTCAGGTGATATTTACCAACGATGAAATACAACAGGGGCATGGAGAATAGGACGAACAGGATGAGGACGACGGCTCCCTGCAGAATATATTTTCTTATGGCTGCATAGTCTTTTTCGCGGAAGCTTTTCAGGATGTTGCCGGTTTGAAGGATCACCAGGATGAGGATGATAATTATCGTCGGCGCAGTGTGGCCGAGGAAGCTGATGCCAAGCGTGGCCCCGAGGATGGGGAACCAGTAAAACTTTTGCGTGGTGAAGGCCTTATAGCAGAAGATGACGTTGCCGTAGAAGATGGCCTGGGTGAAGGACCCCGGGTAGAGCCAGGGAGAGTAGGTAGCTGCGTCGAAGGTATAGTGGTTACCGGAGGCGAGGAAGAGATAGGACAGCAACCCGGCAGCAGCTATGCGCCAGTCGAAAAGTGTGACCAGCATGAGGGTGAAAGTAATGGGGGCAAGGAGGTTGAGATAGACGCCCGCTTTTGCAAAGGCCAGATTGAGCGGCAGGCCGGTGAATTTTACGATAAGCGTCTCGACCCCGGTGAGCAGGGGGTTATACCAAAGATAATTGTTGAGGTAATTGGGGTCTTTGCCAAAATGACCGTAGAGATTTTCCTGAACGCAGGACATGTCACGATAATAGTCCGGATCGAAGAACCAATGAATGCCATCAGCAGCGTTGTAGCATTGGATGAAGGCCAGCACAAGCATGAGCACACAAGCCGCAATAAGGGCGAGTCTTCCTGTTTTAGGGATGTCGTTTGATGGGGTCATAATGGGGTTTATGTTTGGGTGTCTATCCAGGTGTAAAGGGAGGATATCGGGCGTGTGGGGATATCGGAGGAAGGAGGATATCGAATAGGACAAATCTACACATTTACTGCGAAAAAAGCTATATCTTCCTTGCTTAAATGATGAAGCAAAGCGCTAGAAATTATTTTCTGATCTTGATCCTATTATGGATATTGATCGAGATCATTATCCGCCCCCTGGGGGAATTCCCGCTGAATGACGATTGGTCCTACACCCGCAGCCTGGAGAATCTTTACCGGCTTCATTCCTTTAGCATCTGTGGTTTCACCTCGATGCCGCTCATCGCCCAATTAGGTTGGGGCATGTTGTTTTGCCGGTTGTTCGGTTTTTCTTTTTTCATAGTACGGTTATCCACTATCGTTCTGGGACTTGTTGGTGTGCTGTGCAGCTATGGTATCGTGAAGGAACTGACGGGAAATAATCGATTGGCCTTTTTTACGGGGCTGATCGTGCTGGTGAACCCGCTCTATCTTAATCTTGCCAATTCATTTATGACGGATGTCCCTTTTGCTGCCGCCTTGTGGTTGTCGGTGTATTGCCTGTTGAAGGGGATGAGGGGCGCCGGCCGGAGGTACATCCTTTGGGGCGTCTTTTTTTGCATCTGCGCTACATTGATCAGGCAACTGGGGCTGCTGGTCATCGTAAGTTGGGCCCTGGTGGTGGTTGTGAAAGATAGTTGGAGCCGGAAGTCCTTGCTGATGGCGGCCGGTGGTGTGGCTGCGGTGGTTGTTTCTTACCTGGTGTACAATAGCCTGCTTTATCATTATTCCGGCCGGCCGTTGTTGTATGATGAGGGGTTCAACCATATCCGGATGAATTTCACCAATAAGGAATACCCGCTTCCTTTCTTCCTGACAAAGCAGGTCTTCGGCGTACTCGTCTACAGCGGATTGTTTATCCTGCCGCTGTTGTTCCTGTTCAGGGTCAGCCGGCGGATGCTGGTCTGGTATGCGCTGACGGTATTGGTTGTGCTGGGATATTGTGTGGGTACGAAGAAGGTGATGCCCTTTTTCGGGAATATCATCAATCCGGCAGGCGTAGGCGTAACCGATCTGCGGGATACGATGATCCTGCATTTGCCGAACACTCCTTTGATCGCACATAGCGTATGGGTGCTGGTGACGGTGGCGGGCGCCATCGGGGCGGGGCTGCTGGCGGTTGCGGGGGTACAGGCGATACGGTATCTGCGTAGGTTGACCGCGACGGTGAAAGCGGAACCCGGGGTTGTGTTCCTGGTAGCTTTTTTGGTCCTTTATCTCGGGGTCATGCTGGTCGGCGGGACGTTCGATCGCTATCTCTTGCCTATGCTGCCCTTGTTATGTGCGCTTGTGGGGATGCGGCTGGCGCCGGCTATCTCCTTCCGGCCGTTGAGTATCGGAATTGCGCTTACCGTGCTGGTGGTATTTGCAGTAGTATCGGTGGGCGAGACGTATAATTATTTTTCCTGGAACCGCGCGCGGTGGGAAGCCCTGCATTACCTGACGGACGAGCAGCATCTGCCGCCCACGAAGATCGATGGAGGACCGGCTTTCAACGGCTACTATTTATTCGATGATACCTATGACTGGCAGGAAGACCCGGCCCGAAAGAGCTGGTGGTGGGTGAAAGACGACGAATGGCTGGTCTCTTTCGGACCGGTGGCCGGTTATCGGGTGGTGAAAGAATATCCCTACCGCCGATGGATGGGCGCTGCATCGGGAACCATTTGTATCCTCCAACGGATTAACTAAACCGCGACTTCAGGTAACCGGCGCTCTTGAGGTAGAGAGAATAGATGCGGAAGAGTCGGGGGCTGTAGCTGGTGTTTTGCATGTAATCTACCAGGTCGGCCCAGTTGGAAGCATTGGAAAGGCTGATCACGGTGCTAAGCGATGTGCCTGGTACGCGGGTGGTGTGCCACCAGCCGGAGGGCATGAAGGCGCTTTCACCGGCTTTGACGACGACGCGGATAGCCGTGGCTTTTGCGAAGAGCGGATATTTTTCCAGATCGGGGTTGTCGACGTCGACGATCTCGGAGAAGCGGGTGTCAGGTTTCCGGTAGAGGAAGGGTTCCTGGTCGGGGGGATAGATGATCAACTCTTTGTCGCCATAATGCTGGGTGATGAAGGCATGGACACCCAGGTCGTCGATATGCAGGTAGGGAAAGATCCTGCGGCCGCAGAAATTCACTTCGATATGCGATTCGCGGTTGAGCCGGCGCGTTACGGAGCCGACGAGATAGTTGCCGCCGAGCCAATTGGGCGTGACATAAGAGGGGGTAGGTTCTACATGATCTATAAGATCGGGAAAAACGTCTTTTAGCGGTTGTTCGCGGAGGAATGGTCCGGGGGTATCGCTGTTGTTGGTGATGGCGTCGATGAAATCCCCCATCCGCATTTCGCCCTGGTCTGTCGAGAGCATTTTGTCAGGGTATCTTTCCCTGAAGAATTCCGGGGTCCATGTGGAGGCTTTCCAGGCCGCGGTTGCGTCGGTGATGATGACGGGTTTTCTGGGGATCAGGTATTCATTTTTGAACTCTTCGTAAGAGAGGTTTGTACGGCGGTCTACGGTGAGCATAGGGATTTACAATTATTAAGTTTGCCAAGATATACATATTTTTATGAATTATTAAACCCTTCAGGGGGGTAGCCTGGTATTCCCTTTGCAGGGAGATTGATAATGAAGGGGTTCTTTTATGAATAAGCAAAAAAATACCGCAGATAGGGTAGTCAGCACGCATGAGAAACTGGTGGTCGCCTGTATTGTCATAACCTTTATTTTCATTGTTTTAAAAGTCGTATTTCTCTGACCTTTCCATGGACAACAATTATGCAATTCGGCGGAAACAGCGGGTAAGCGGCCGGTTCAGCAAATTCCTGGCGAAGACCTTTCTCGACGAGAAATTGAACAACTGGTTCGGGTACATTCTGTTAGGGTTGATGGCGGCGACGCTTGGCTATCTTATGCCCAGGCAGCCGGTTCTCGGGGGAGTCGTTCTTGCAGTGGTGTTTGGGCTTTGCGTCGCCCTTCCCTGTCTGGCCAGCGCGAGGATAGCGCTGTATTTCATCGTTTTCTTCAATTACTTTATATATGTCGTTCCGCGGTTGTTGGACGTGGACGCCCAGGTGGCGAAGCCGGGGATCGGCTATGATGCCCTGCTTGTTTTAGCCATGCTGGGTTTTGTATTGAGAAGAGACAATCTGCGACAGGCATCGGCCTATTTGTTCAGGTCGCAGGTGATGGTCTGGACCCTTATCCTGTTTCTGATGGGTCTTTTGGAATTTTTTAACCCGCTGGCTCACTCTTTGTTTGGCTGGTATACCACCTTCCGGCTTTATCTGGAAGCTATTTTGCTGCTTTTTATTTCGTTTCACGTCTTTAGCAGTTGGAAGCGGATAGATGAATTCCTGCTGGTGCTTTTCTGGGCTTCTTTCCTTTGCGGTCTGTATGGTTGTATCGAGCAATGGCATGGATTGTTCCCCTTCGAGATGGTGTATATCGCTAAGAACAAGGGCGCCTCGGTGTTTTTTGCCGGCCAGGTGAGGAAATTCTCGACCACGTCAGGGCCGACGGCCTTTGGGATGGATATGGCGGCCATGGTGGTGCTGTATACGATTATCGGGCTGAATGAAAAAAGAAAAGCGCGGAAGCGGCTTTACCTTATAGGAGTGATCCCCATGTTGCTTGCCAGTACCTATTCGGGGACGCGCACTTCGAACATCATGATGGTGGCGGGTTTGGGGTTGTATGTCCTGTTGAGGATGGACAGGAAGGAAACGCGGATGCTGGCCATCGCGGCTGTCGCCCTCCTGCTGATAATGATCAGGCTTCCCTATTACGGGAGTCCTACGCTCAATCGGTTTCGCACCAGTTTCGAAGGCCAGCATGACGAATCCAATCTGGTACGGGAGCGAAACCGGCATATGATCCAGCCCTATATCCTTGTGCATCCGATAGGCGGCGGGCTTGGTACCACCAATGCCAACGGGGTAACCTATAACCCGGGGCATTATCTGGCGGGTTTCGCGACGGATGACAATTATCTGAAGACGGCCCTGGAGATGGGGTGGATCGGCCTCATCATCAGCGTGATCCTTTTATTCATGGTAATGCGGACGGGTATAAGGGAGTATTTCACTGCGCCAAGTGATCGTAACAAAACGGTGATAGCGGCCTGTCTTGCCTGTATCTTCACCTTTGTTGTCGGCGATATCGCGCAGGAAGGCATCGGCGAGATCACTATGGTAGAGTTCTTTTATCCCTGTATAGCGATTCTGCTGAGGGCTAACTATGTTCCGGAGGAAACGCCGCGACTGCGGTGATCCGGTGAGCCCTACAAATTTCCTTTTTTCATTTCTGTGACGGCGTAGTCGCAGGCGCGGGCTGTCAGGGCCATATAAGTGAGGGATGGGTTCTGACAGGCTCCGGAGGTCATGCAGCTGCCGTCGGTGATAAAGACATTCTTCACGTCGTGCATCTGGTTGAAGGCGTTGAGGACGGAAGTCTTTGGGTCGCGGCCCATACGGGCGGTGCCCATTTCGTGGACGGTGGCGCCGCCGATGGGGGTGTGGTTGTAGGAACTGATATTTTTGAAACCGGCGACTGTCAGCATTTCTTCCGTGGAGGCCAGTATATCTTTTCGCATATTGGTCTCGTTCTCCTTGTATTCGAAGTCGATCTTTACCAGGGGGAGGCCCCATGAATCTTTTTTATTCTGGTCGAGGGTGATCTTATTGGAGTAATAGGGAAGCGCCTCGGCCCAGCCGCCGAGCCATAGCGTCCAGGGACCGGGCTGTACCAGCTGGTCGCGGAATTTGGGGCCGAAGCCATCTAGAACGGGTAACTGATCGATGCCTCGCAGGCGGGAGCCGTTGCCCTGGAGGCCGTAGCCGCGGAGAAAGTCCTTGCGGGCGGTGGAGGGGCCCAGGTTTTGGAAGCGGGGCATATAGATGCCGACGGGGCGTCTGCCGGAGTAGTATTTATCATCGAAGCCTTCGTATTCGCCTTGTGCGCCGGTGCTGCTGAAATGGTCCATGAGGTTATGGCCCACCTGCTGGCTGGAGTTGCCCAGGCCGTTGGGGAAGCTGCGGGAGGTGGACTGCAGCAGGATGGAGGCTGTGGCGATGGTGGAGGCGTTGAGGAAAATGATGCGGGCGAAATAATCGGTGACGGTTTTGGTATGAGCGTTCATGACCCGGACTCCGCTGGCCTTGTGTTGTTGTTTGTCGTAGAGCACCTCGATGACGATGGAGTCTGGCAGGAGGGTCATATTGCCGGTGGCCTGTGCGGCGGGGAGGGTGGCGGCGTTGCTGCTGAAGTAGCCGCTGAAGGGGCAGCCCCGGTAGCAGAGATTGCGGAACTGGCAGGGCCCACGGCCTTTCCAGGCCTCGGTGAGGTTGGCGACGCGGCCTATGGTGACGAGGCGATCGGAATATTTCTCTTTGATCTTTTGTGCGAATTCGGTCTCGACACAGGTCATGTCCATCGGTGGCAGGAAGACCCCGTCGGGGAGGTGGGGGAGACCTTCGGCTTTTCCGCTGATGCCGACGAAGGACTCCACATAGTCGTACCAGGGAGCTATATCTTTATACCGGATGGGCCAGTCGACGGCGATGCCCTCTTTGGCATTGGCTTCGAAGTCGAGGTCGCTGAGCCGGTAGCATTGTCTTCCCCAGGTGAGAGACCGGCCGCCGACCTGGTAGCTGCGGATCCAGTAGAAGGGTTTCTCCTGGATGTAGGGATGTTCGCGGTCGCTGACGAAAAATTGTTTGCAGGCTTCATCGTAGGCACCGCTTGCCACGGGGTCCGCTTCTTTGTCTTTGAGGGTATTGGCCAGGTGATGGGGGAATTCCCATGGGGCCATGAAGGCTGTGGTATAATCTTTTATGTGGGTGATGTTGCGTC
Source organism: Puia dinghuensis (assembly GCF_014642875.1). Lineage (GTDB taxonomy): Bacteria > Bacteroidota > Bacteroidia > Chitinophagales > Chitinophagaceae > Puia > Puia dinghuensis. The sequence goes on along the minus strand of NZ_BMJC01000005.1, from coordinate 340,163 downwards.
CTCTTTCCAGTACGAGGGTCTTCAGGCCTTTTTCGCAGAGTTCTTTTGCGGCCCAGCCGCCGCTGATGCCGGAGCCTACTACGATGGCGTCATAGGTATTTGCCTGGACGCCTTTTGTATTGAGATTCGGAGTTTGTTGCTGATCGCCCATACGTTTTTATTTGGTTGCCCATGCCCTTTGGCCGGGGGTTTTCGGGATGCAGCCGTGGAAACTGCCGGGGACGGGGACATAGGTCAGTCCTTTGGTTGCACCCGCTTCTGATGTACAGTAGCCTCGCACAGTGTATTCGCGCAGGAGAGGGAAGAAGGCCGGGCCCAGGAATTTGGTTTCCGCCTTGCCCAGGACACCGTTGAAGGGGCGGCCTTTTTCTTCGAAGTGTTGCAGGATGGAGGTTTGTTCTTCCGGAGTGCAGGCTTCGTACTCTTTGTTGAAGTGGCTCCGGCTATAGTGAGCGACATCTTTCAGTCCATCGATAAAGGTATTGGCGGTGTGCGCGTCTACGCAATCTTTTACGTAGCGGATGATATAGTCATGTACGCCTGCGTCGGCAGCACCGGGGATGGTAGGGCTCGGCGGGAGGATGGTCTGGACGAGCGCGGCGAGGGTAGCCCGGCGCCGGTCGAGATAGTCCATGTCAGGGGTCCTGTTCCATTCGTACCATTTGTACCCGGAGAAGGCTCCTGCGCCAACGACGCCGGCGAGCACGATTCGGCCAATGGCTGTACGTCTTTTCATGTTAGTTGAGGACTGATTCCAATCGCACACCGATGATCTGTTCGATCTCCAGCTTTTGCGTATCGGCCTGTAGTTGAAACGTGATAAGTTTTGTCATTTCGGTGGTATAGCTGCGCGAGGCGTCACTATACGCTTCGATGGTTACCTGCCCATCGTTGAATCGTTTTTCTACCTGTAGAAAGGCGGCGTGTATGTCGTCGGCTACCTGTCGCTGGAGGTTGACCAGGGCATTGCTCGACCGCCATTGTTTGTATTTGGAAAGAACATCGGTCCTGAGCTTCAGGGCGGCAATTATCTGGTTGTCTTCGGCGATCTTTACTTCTTCTCTTGCTGCTTTTACCGAGCCGCCTTTTGAGAGCAGGGTACCGATGGGGATGGTGATGCCGTAGAAGTATTTGGGATAGATGTAAGCTATGTTGCTGTTAGCTGCATAATGTTTGAAAGACTGGTCGTTGAACTGGGAGGAGATCTGGAGCAGATCGAACCAGGAAAGTTTTTCCTTCTTCACCTTATACTGGGCAATAGTGATCCCGCGGGTGACCGCGTCGTAGCCGACATTCTGGAGGGCCAGCTGGACCAGCTTTTCTTCCACGCCGGTGTCCTTGATGGGGAGCGACCGGATAGGGCGTTTGCTGACAGGCGGCGTATAGGGTGATTGTACCTGATGACCTTCGGTCTGAACCTGGGCTCGGACGGATGTGGAAACGATCAACAATGTCAGGGCGATCAATAAACAAGCTCTGAGATTCATGGAATATACGAGTTTGGTATGATTCATGGTTTTCGGCTCACGGCTCAGGAAACGTTGACCATTTCCAGGTCCACCTTATTCAGAATGGAACCGCTGAACTTCCCGTTCAATTCATTGAAGAATTCCAGGGATTCCTTGTCAATTTGCTTGATGATCTGGTCGGCAGAGAAGATGGCGATGACGCCGTCTACATACTGTGCCAGCTCACGGCTGTCAGAAAAATCGTTCAAGGGCGGCCCTTCCAGGAAGATGTAGTCATAGTCGTTGGACAGGCTCTTCAGGTGCTGAAGGAGGTGTTTGCGTGGTAGAATTTCAGAGGGGGTATAATCACCGCCTTCGGAGCCGATGATAAAGACCGTATCGACGCCGATATCCTTCGAAAGGTTTCTTATCTGTTCGGCGAGGCTATCCTCGGTGCGGTCGTTGGGGACGATCTTCTCGAGGATGCGTGGCGCATCGAGCGCTGTGGTGAGATCGTTGTTGCAGAAGTTGGTATCGATGATGAGTATCTTTTTCTTACTCATGCTCATGCTATAGGAGAGGGCCTGGATGATGGTCGTCTTGCCCTGGCCTTTTTTGGTGCTGGTGAAGAGGAATATCTTTTTACCGCTGGTCTCTATCTCGTATCTCAGTTTGCGCAGCGATTCGCGGAAGACGTTGTGGCGTATCTTGTCCTTGGTATCGTAGGTCGTGTCGAGTGTGGTAACCAGTTCGGCGATGCTCTTCTGTCTCAGGTTCATGAAATTGATCATGCTGATGAGCTTCAGGTTAACCACCCGGGCGAAGAGACGGGGGGTCTTTACCGAAGAATCGAGATAGGCCAGCACCAGGATAATGAGAATGGCGGTGACCATGGCGCCTACAGCAGCCCCTCCGACAATGAGCAGTTTTTTTGAAGGCTCGGGCGTGATCGCCGGCTGGCCCAACAGTATCTGCCGGAAATTGTTCAGGGACGAACTGGTGAGGTCGATAGCGTCGTTGTATTTCTTTTTGATCTCCAGGTAGTCTTTATTGGCCTGGTCGGCGTCCTTTATAAGGCTTTCGACGGCTACTTCCTTCGAGGCGTCACGGTCGGAATTTCCCCTGAGCATGTTGATGCGGGTCTGGAGGGAGTCGATGTATCTTGTACTTTCCTGGATGTCGAAATCGATATCGCTTTTTTCCTGCAGGAGGTCGGCTTTTTTCGTCGTCGGATCGTCTATCTTGCCCGTGCCCGGATCGGTTCTGGCAAGAGACTGGTTGGAATTGATGATCTTATTCTGGTATTCCTTGTTGAGCTGGTTGTATTTCGCCAGGAGATTCTTATCACTCGAACCGCTGTTGACATAGTCGAGGTAGGCCTGTTCCTTTGCTTTGCGCAGGATCAACACCTCGCTGTTGGTCTGGTCTGTCGTGGTGGCGGTGTTCTGCGTTGTCGCCTGCGCATCGACGCCCATGTTGGCGAGGCGCTGGTTTACTTTCCGGAGGTTGGAGTAGAGGTTCACCTGCCGGGATTTTTCATCCGTGAGTGCCCGCTCGAGATTGGTAAGGTCGGCCAGTTTTCGGGTATCCGCCGCCGCACCGACAGGGGCTTCTCCCCGCAGCAATGCGTTCTTCGCATCGAGCTCAATTTTCTTTTTTTCCATCAGGCTGCGGAGGGTGTCGATGCCTTCCTGCGACCTGTTGCTACGGGTCGTATTATAATACCGGAGGAATTGCTGGAATATGGTGTTGACGACAAAGGCGGACAGCTCGGGTTTCTCCGAAAGGAATTCGATCTGGATATAGTCTGTCCCCTGCAGGCGCTGGACCGTCAGTTTGCTTGTGATGGATTTGTAGTCATATTTATAGAGAGCCAGGAATTCCAGCAGCTTCTTTTCGTCGGGATTGAAGCTGTTGAGCATGGTCACGGTTTCCAGTTTGTCGGAAAAGTCTTTCCGGGCTTTTTCCTGGTTGACGGACTGGTAAAGTGGAAGTTTTCTGCTTTCCGGTGTAGGAACCCGGAAAGGATTGGGGTTTTCCAGGTCGTGAAGGATAAGGGTATAGGAAAGGAGATTGATGACGATGGGAGAGTTGAAGGTCGCGATGGCGTTGTTGAACTTTACATCGGCATCGAAGAGGGAGAAGTTGTTATCGCCAAGTCTGAACTCATCGTTGATAGTGAAGCCTGTGGAGATCTGCGAGACCGACTTGTAGGTCTTAGGCTCGTTGCGCATAAAATAGTAAGCTACCCCTCCAGCGATGATTCCCACCAATAGAATAACCCATTTTCTTTTGAGTACAACCCGGATATAATACAGAAAATCCATTAACTTAAAAATGCTAGTGTAAATAATTGAATGATAAGGAAATAGGAACTTGGATGGAAAATTGGTGCGTACCTATGAGATTGCAGCTGTAAATATAATGCCATATTTTCTTTAGTGCAAGTTTTTGGGCTTAGCAACCAGGTTGATTTAATCGCCGGGTGATGGCGACAGTGAGCGCCGGGCTTTTTCCCAGGTGGCGGACTGTCTGCCCCGGAGGAACCGGAAGAAACCCAGGATCACCGAAACGTTCATGAAAGTGAAATAGTAGGCCAGTTTGGCTGGTTTGACGCCGTTGCGGATGGAGGGAGAGAGGGCGGCGAGAAGGGACAGGCCGTAGAAGCAGAGCTGGGCGGCAAAGAATACAATATACCAGCGGTTGGTGGTGAGCAGGAAAGCGTTGGCGACGAGGGCGAGGATGAGGCAAAGGGGGCTTAGGGTCCAGCGGAGCACGCGGTGGGAGACATAGAGGAAGGTGAGGCGGGGATATTTCCAGAAAGCGAACAAAGGCGTCAGCATGCCGATGGCCTGGAAGCCGCCGGCGGCGATGCGGATCTTTCTTTTCTGTTCGTCCTTCATAGAAAAGGAAGGCAGCTCCATGGCATACGCATCGGGTTCATAGCGGATGCGATAGCCTTTTTGCGTGACTTTGAGGGAAAGGACAAAGTCATCGAGGATGACGTTATCGGGCAGGGGTTCGTAGAGCGTCCTGCGCAGGGAGAATAGTTCGCCTGCGGCGCCTACTACGGAATAGAAATCCGCATCCAGCTTTTTGAGGGCGGACTCATATTTCCAGTAAAGGCCTTCGCCTGCGCCGACATCCTCCGCATCGTCGGTGGACGATAATACTTTCTTTTCGCCGGCAACGCCGCCGGTCTTTTCCGAGCGGTAGTGGCGGACGATATTCTTCACCGCGTCCGGATTGAGGAGGGTGTTGGCATCGCTTGCGATGATGATATCCTGGGTTGTTTCAGCCACGGCCCTGTTGAGTGCGGCAGACTTGCCGCCTCTTTCGGGACGATGCAAAAGGCGCACCCCGGGTGATTGGGTAATCAGTTCGGCAGTGCGATCGGAAGAGCCGTCGGTGACGAAGATGAACTCTATTCTATCCCTGGGATATTCCTGTTCTAACGAATTGACTATCTTCTCCTTTATGACATCCTGCTCATTGTAGGCGGCGACTATGAAGGCAACGGTGGGGCGAAAGGCAGCATCTTCTTCGGCCGGCTGTCTGCTGCCGGTGATTTTATTAAGGAGATAGACGATGATGGCATATCCGGCGTAGTTGTAGAAGACCAGTCCACAGGAGATGTAGAAAATCAATTGCCACGAATGCATGTCCTAATTTTTTTGTATTACTTTTGAGCCGTCAGAACGCGTATCGTGCATAAAATTATATAAGTAAGTGGCATTTTTAGAAAAAATCGTCTATCTCTTTTATCTTCTGTTTTTCGTGTTCCTGGCATTTTCAGTATTATACCTGTTTGTGCTATCGCTTGCCGGGAAACTTCGCCGTGTGAAGCCATCGGTTGTTGCGGAGACGCCAAAAAATAACATTGCGGTAATGGTGGCGGCGTATAAGGAGGATGGGATCATTCTGTCCACGGCCGCGAACCTATTGGCCCTGGATTATCCGGCCGAGCTGTATACGGTATATATTCTGGCCGATTCTTTCCAGCCGGAGACATTGCAACAGTTGCGGCAAATGCCGGTGGAGGTGATCGAAGTTGTTTTTGACAAGAGTACGAAGGCCAGGTCGCTGAATGCCGCCTTTACCCGGATAGAGCGCGAGCACACTATTGCCCTTATTTGCGATGCGGATAATATGCTGGAGAAGGACTTTCTGCGGAAGATAGACGGCGAGTTCGCCCGGGGGGAGAGGGCTGTGCAGGGTAAGCGCGTAGCCAAAAACCTGGATAGTTCTTTTGCCATACTGGATGCCTGCAGCGAGGCGATAGGCAATCATATCTTCCGGAAGGGGTCGAATGCGTTGGGGCTGTCTTCTTCGGTGATCGGATCGGGGATGGCCTTTGACTTTGCCGAGATGCGGCAGATCATGAGCGGGATCGATGCCACCGGCGGCTTTGACAAAATATTACAGTTGAAGGTGGTCGAGCGGGGGCATTCGATCCGGTACCTGGACGACGGGCTTGTATTTGACGAGAAGATCGGCAATTCCAAGGCGTTTGGGGATCAGCGTAAGCGTTGGGTATCGAGCCAGCATCAGTATCTCAATAGATATTTCCTGCCATCCATCCGCCAGCTGCTGCGGGGAAATGTCAACTATTTCAATCTTGGCATCCTGCATAATTTAGTGCCGCCCCGGTCGTTCTTATTTGTGTTGTTGCCCCTGCTGGTGGCGTTGAGCTTTTTTGTCCATCCGGCTGTGGCCTGGGTGACTGCTTCGGGGGTGTTGCTGGTGCTCTTTTTGTTATCGATGGTGATGGGCGTCCCTTCTACCCTTGTGAACAAGGACCTTTGGCGGGCGCTGCTGAATCTTCCGCGGGCGGTGTTCATCATGTTCGGCACCCTGTTGCATTTGAAGAAAGCCAATAAGACATTTATTCATACGGTGCATACCAAGACCGAGGTGAGCAACCCGGTATTGAAGAACTACGACAAACAGTAAGGTTTGAAAAGGATTAAAATCGCGTATCTCACCATCAACGACCCGCTGGACAAACGTTCGTGGAGCGGCATTACGTATTACCTTGGGCAGTCGCTGGTCAAACACGTCGGAGACGTGGACTTCATCGGGCCAATAAAATTCCCCCGGTGGATCGACCTTGTTCTCAGGGGGATGGCCAAGGTGAATCGAATGGTCTTTCGGACAGAATATGCTACCAAGTATAACCTGTTAAGCAGCTGGTATGCGCGGCGGGAATTCCGGCGGAGGATGAAGGGAAAGCAATATGACTGTATCGTGGCGCCGGCGGCTTCTACCGGTGTGGCCTACCTGGACAGTAAGATACCGATGGTGTATGTTTCGGATACGACCTTCCGGTTGATAAGCAACTATTACAGGAATGAGTTTGAGCGTATCAGTCGTTTTTCGCGCTGGGAAGGCGACCACCTGGAAAAGCGGTCGTTGGAGAAGAGTGCGGCCATCATCTATTCTTCGCAGTGGGCGGCGGATTCCGCTGTCAGGGACTATGGGATCCCTGAGGACAGGATCGTGCTGATGACGCTTGGCGCCAATATGGACCGGATACCGGACAGGGCGTCCATTTTTGAAAAAGAGAAGAATAAGCGGTTGACCATGTTATACCTTGCTGTGGAATGGGAGCGAAAGGGCGGAAAGATCGCTTTCGAGACGTTGCAGGCGTTGAAGCGGCGGGGTGTGGATGCAGAACTGATCGTTTGCGGGGTGGTGCCGCCGCCGGAGTTTGCCGATGCGGATATGACCGTGATCCCTTTTTTAAACAAGAACAAGGAGGAAGATCACCAACGTTTCATCGGGCTGTTGTCTTCCGTTCATTTCCTGCTGTTGCCCACGCGGGCGGACTGTTCGCTGCTGGTGGCCTGTGAGTCCAATGCCTATGGGGTGCCGGCCATAACCACGGACACCGGCGGGGTCTCTTATGTGGTTCGGGATGGGGTCAATGGCTTTTGTCTGCCTTACGATGCCCGGGGAGAGGCCTATGCGGAGAAGATAGCGGCGATATGGGCGGATAAAGGAAGCTATCATGCCCTTGTGCAGTCGAGCCGGCAGCGGTTTGAAGAAACGCTCAATTGGGATAAGTGGGCGGAGGGTTTTGGGCGGCTATACGAGGAGAAGATCCTTCTCCGCCATAAATGATCTTCATAATCGCATTGGCGACGTGGGGCCGATAGTGCGATGTCTCATAATAATTCTGTTCGTTGTTGGTGATGGCATTGATGCCGGAGAAATCAAAGACGGTATTCTCCCCGAAGCGCTGCCGGAGGAACAGCAGGTCGGCCGGGTTGAGCTTTAGCTGGTCGTAGAGCGGGCTGATCACAATGCGGTAGTTTGTGCTGTTCCTTTTGAAGATGGCGGCGATGGTATCGAGTAATATTTTCTGGGGTTTTTGGAGCGAGGCCTCCGCGATCTTTTGCGTGGTGGTATCGCGGTTGTAGAACATGGCCTTCCGGGGGTTATAATATTCCTGCGGGTCTTTTTTAATCATTTCCTCGAAATAATCCTGGCGCATTTCATTGGTGACATAATCATATATGAATGGCCGGTCGTCCAGGAGGAAATCCTTTTTCATATAGTCTTTTACCTTGCCTGAGAGTTTGAAGTCGAGCCAGGCGGTGAGGAACTGGAAGTCGAAAAAGTCTTTCAGGCAGTCCATCTGGAAGGCCAGGGGATTCTGGCCGGAGATCTTTGGGTCTTTTGCGAAAAGGTGGCCTTCGGAATTCTTGTACCCCTCCAGGCAATCATAGTCGATGACAAGGAGTGAGTTGGCGATGTGGATATTCCTGCTGTCGAGGAAGCTGATCTTTTTGCAGATGCCGTAAAGAGATTCGCCGGAGGCGTCGAAGTGATAGCATTGGGAAGCGCCCCGGTCGATACAGTTCTTCCAGGTCTCCACCTGGTAATAGATCGATCGGGAGTTGCCGAAGATGTAGGAGTCGTATTGGAATTCGGGAGAATGGTTAACCCAGTTCTCGGTGGAGACCACGTCTTTGTTGATGCTTACGTAGCTGGGTTTGCCCGATTGGTAATAGCGGTCGTAGTGCTTTAAAACCTTGAAAGGGTCCCAAAAGAAATAGAGCCCCACGAGAAAGAGGAAAGGCAGGGAGAAGAGAAACAGTTTTATGACAAAAGCGCGGGTTGTCATGGGATAAAGGCTTTAGAATTGAAAATAGATGAATTGCCGGTTTTCGTATACGCCTAAGAAGATGATCACCGCGATCATCAGGTAGTATAGGGTCCAGCGGATATAGATGGGGCGCTGCCGGATGAGGGCGGAAAGGTCTTTGTGTGTTTGCACCCATTCGATGCCTTGTAACAGGGCGATCAGCAGGAAGGACAATTGGATATCTATCACGAAGACGGGCATGAACCCGATGAGGGATTTAAAGCTTTCGGTGGAGAAATGGGCCCGGATGAGCCAGTGGCCAATATCGGCAAGGGCGACGGGGAAGCGGCCGAGGATATAAAAGGCGTCGTGGATGGTATTGGCCCGGAAGAATACCCAGGCGACCAGGACGAGGCAGAAGGTGGTGATCATCTGAAGGACGCCGAGCAGCCGGGGATGGCGGTCGAGCAGGGTGAGATGATTGAGCCGGGCTCTCATCTTTTGGGTGACGATGGCGAAGATGAGATAGAACCCGTGAAGGGCGCCCCAGACGACGAAGGTCCAGTTGGCGCCGTGCCAGAAGCCGCTGACCAGGAAGACGAAGAAGAGATTGAAATACCATCGGGGAACGGAAACGCGGTTGCCACCCAATGAAATATAGAGATAGTCGCGAAACCAGGTGGAGAGAGATATATGCCAGCGCCGCCAGAATTCCGCTACATTTTTGCTGCGATAAGGTTTGTTGAAGTTGGTCATGAGCTTAATGCCCATTACCCGGGCGGCGCCGATGGCGATGTCGGAGTAACCCGAGAAGTCGCAATAGATTTGGAAGGAGAAAAAGAAGGCGGCCAGCAGCAGGGCGGTGGGGGAGTAATGATGGGCGTCGTTGAAGACGGGGCTTGTGACTTTTGCCAGCCGGTCAGCAATGACCACTTTTTTGAACATACCCCACATCATCATCTTCAGGCCTTCGGTGGCTTCGTAATAATCGAAGCGCTTTTTTTCGTGCAACTGGTGGATGATATTCTGTGGCCGTTCGATGGGTCCGGCGACCAGCTGGGGGTAGAACATCACGTAGAGCGCATAGGTGACGAAGTTTTTTTCGGGTTGCTGGTGGCCGCGGTAGACCTCGATGGTATAGCTCATGGCCTGGAAGGTGTGGAAGGAGAGGCCGATGGGCAGGATGATGTTCAGGAAGGGGAGGGAATAAGTGGTGAGATGCGCGATATGGAAGAGGGTGTTGATGTTATCGATGAAGAAGTTGAAGTACTTGAATATGGAGAGTACGCCGATGTTGGCGATGAGGCTCATCACCAGGTAGTATTTTCTTTTTCGCCCGCTGGCTTTTGCGATCATGATCCCTGCTACATAGTCGATGATAATGGTAAAGAAGAGAATGAGGATATAGACGGGGATGAAGGCCATGTAGAAGATGCAGCTGGCGACGAGCAGGTGGAAGCTGCGCCAGGAGTGCGGGATAAGGAAAAAGAGGAGCGTAACTACCGGGAAGAATATCAGGAACTCCAGGGAGTTAAAAAGCATATCTGTCAGGTTATTAGGTTAGCTTTTTGGATGGATTCTTCCAGCATATCGAGGATGCGTGGGTCGGTGTCCGCGTCGAATTTTCTACCAAACAGTTTTCCTGAAGCTTTCATTTTTTCGAAGTCACGGACTTCGAGGATTCGCGGGTGGCCGTCCGACTTGCCTGTCCAGTCGACGTAGACCAGGCTGTCCCGGATGCAGTCTTTAAAGGGAGAATTATAAAGGACGCTGGCGAAGATGAACTCATCGGCCCCCCAGCAGAACTTGAAATAGCGGACTACTTTGGGGTGCTGTTTGAGGAAATCGAAGACATACTGGACGGCCGGGGAGGTAAGGGTGAACCAGTTGCTCCGGCCGACGATCTTGTAGTCCAGCGGGAATTTCCGGGAGGGCAGGAGTTTTTTCGCCAGCATTTTATTGGTGAGGATCTCCAGGCGGTGTTTGCCGGGGATGCGCCAGTTGATGAGATGGTATTTATAGACGCGGGGTGCGGCGTCCTTCCATTCGTCTTCTATAGATTCGCAAGTGATGAATTCCAGGCCTTTACGATCGGCGATATACCGGTAGATGTGATCCGGGGACTGGAGGGGAAAGTCCTGGCCGGAGGTGACGTTGATGTAATCGTATTTCTTGGGCAGAATCTCTTCGAAACCGTTGAGGGTGGCCTGGATGGTGCCATAGCCGGCCCAGTAGATGCGGACCCGGTTATTGATGAAAAAGACATTTTTTTTTTGCGCAAGGAAGTCAAATGGGGCCTGGTCGACCTTTTTGTCGACATGGATATAGAAATCAAAAGCCGGATGGTCCAGCACGCTGATGAGCCGAGCCAATTGCTGCGGATTCTTATGCGTCAAAATCAAATGTGCTATTCTCATCTATTTACCGGATGGTTGGGTTGCGAGAAAGCCTTTCGCGTACATAAAAAAGATTTTATAATACTCGGCGATGTGCCGGGCCATAGTGGGCAAAACCGCTCCGATCTGTCTTTTTATAACGAAATACCAGCATATGGCTCCTAATAGGCAAGTAATCATAGTTCCTACGGCGGACCCGTAGAATCCGATATTGGATAAACAAATATAATTAATTAGGAGGTTAACTCCCAGTGAAATGGCGTTAATAATAAAGCACAGCCTGGCTTTGCCGATGGAGTTGAGGAGGTTGGCCCCCTGGTTCTGCATGGGGCGGAGGAGGCCGGTGATCATATACATCTGGAGGATGGGGGCTGCTGCCATATAGTTCTTTCCGGCGATGACGAGGATAACGAGTTTGGGGAAGGCGATAACAAAGATGGCCATGGGGATGGTGAAGGCCAGGAGGATGGCTACCATTTTTTCGTAGAGGTACCGGACTTTCACGAGACCTTCATCGACGGAAGCTTTGGAGACTTTGGGGAAGAGCACCTCGGCGGCGGCGTAGGAAGGGATGTCGACCACCTGGTTGAGCTTGGAGGCGGCGCTGTAGTTGGCCACCCAGGCGTTGGACAGTTTGAAGGAGGCGACCATGAACTGGTCGACGCTGGCAAAGATGTTGCCGACGAGTCCCGAACCGAAGATGAAGCCGCCGTAGTTGATTATCCTTTTTATCCAGGCGCGGGAGGGGTTGAACCGGCCCACGAGGTATTTCCGGCTATCGATGGTGATGACGATGGCGCCGACGGCGATGCTCGCCGACTGGTAGAGGGCCAGCCAGGGGAGGGAAAAGGGGATGTGGAGCAGGGCAGTGCCGAGGATGAGGGCAAAGAAGAGTACCTGGCGGACAAAATAGCCGGCGAATACCCCTTTGAAATCGAGATGAGACTGCTGGATAGCTTCCATATGCGAAAAGAAAACCATGCAAACCAGACCCGGGATAAACCATTTCAAGGTGGTACCCAGTTCGGCCCCGGTGTGGAGCCAGTTGCTGAGGTTGCCTGAGAAGAAGACGATCAAGAGAATGAAAACGATGCTGATGGAAGCGTTAATTAACAAAGAAGAAGAGGCGATGACCGTTTTTTCGTCCGTGATGTTGCTGGTACTGACGTACCGGATATGTGCATTTTTCAGCAGCCCGCTTTTTGTCGTTTCGAAGATGGTGGTGATGGCCAGGAACAGCGACCATGTACCCATCTGTTCTTTGGTGAGCGACCAGCGGATGAGCACTATGAAATTGATGAGCCCGAAGAGGGTGACAGAAAAGCGTTGGAGAATAGAAAAGAAAGCCGAGCGGATCCAGTATGAAGAGAAATGTTTTTTCAACGGTTAATTTTTAAAGCTATCTGGCAAGCCTCTCGGAGTATGGAGCCAAACTTACGGTAAAAACATTGATTTTTTCGTACCGGTTTTCAGGTATTCTAAAACTTTCCATTCGAATAACGCTTTGTTGTAATATTTATTGTTCTTCAGACATTTGACAATTTCGTATTTACATTATGGTAAAACATTTACCTAGTATATGGGAAACTTTTCCCAACGAAGGAATATTATTTTGAACATATTCGTTTTGGCATGAATATTGTCAAAATTACGAAGACTATTAAAAGCGAGGTTTTCTCTGATCGTATTTTTTAAGGCACTACTGTAATATCCTACTGTAGTTTTTTTGGTAATCCTATTTGATCAAAGCAAAACCGACTGTTTGAGTACTTTGTGTTATTTGTTGCTAAAATCCAAATCATGAAAGCCAGAATTTTACATTTAATCACGGCCCTACTCGTCACGCTACTCTTTTCCTCCGTCTTACATTCTCAGTCCTACACGCCCAAATATATCGTTGGGCCGGGGGAATACAATTGCTTTATTATGCCTACAGCCACGCATCAGATCTATGATATGGCTGGTGGTGTGGCTTCGCTTGTACCGGGTCAGCCTTCCGTAGTGACTTCGGTCGCCGCTTCCCTGCATCACTTTTGTCTGCTGGATAACGCAGGCAATTGCTATTGCTGGGGTGACAATGCGTATGGTGAGGTGGGATTGGGCACCATTGGTGGAAACATACCCCAGCCGACGAAGCTGACGGTAGATAGTCTTGGCAATCCTTTTAATAATATTGTGCAGGTGGTTCCTGGTGCGAGCGCCTCGGGTTATGAAACCATAGCGCTGAAGGGTGATGGTACGGTATGGGTATGGGGGGGCGTCGGCACGGGTAACCGTGGTAATGGAACGATGGGAGGCCCCGCACCAAAACCGGTGCAGGTTCCTTTCCCTGCCGGCGTAGTGATCAAGAAGGTGCAGATGGATATTTTCGCCATGGGTCTCGATGCCAATGGCAATGTCTGGACCTGGGGTGGTAACACCGGGTATGAAGCTCCTTATCTGTTGTCGCAAGGTACGCCTACTCCTTCTATAACCACGCCGACCATGATATCCATTCCTTCCCCGGTGGTCGATATCGAGGGGGGAAGCACCGCCAACTTTGCGCTTTGCGCCAATGGCGATCTCTACGGTTGGGGGTATTATGCCAACTACCTCGGGCTGGGCGCGACTGCGTCGGCTCCTCTTACGCCGACAAAGATGAACTCGATATTGGGTTTCACGCAGGCGATAAAACAGATCTCTATCAATAACGAAAGCAACTTTGTTCTTCTTGCCGACAGTACGATCTGGGCGTGGGGGGACAATGCGTGTGGAACCATCGGCAACGGTCAGCAATTGAATTGGGCTACCTACATCAACTCTTCGGGCGTTCTTGCTCCTTATGCCTGGGACTGGGGTGAAGCCGAACTGCTGGTGCCGAAGCCGATACAGATAGCCGTCGGTTTGCACTCTTTTACCAATCTCTTTAACGGGCTTGGGGACGTATTCTACACCTATGCGGAAGATGTAAACGGTAACCTGTATTCCTGGGGCCGTAACAAGGGCGGGGTATTGGGCAATGGGGAGATGAACGCCACCGGCGACATCCTGTCCATCTATCCCAATTCCTGGGATGTACCCTGGGTGACTAAGGTCGATCCGTTTGGCTCGCCACATCTTTCGCTCACTTCTTCTCCCTATTGTGTATTGAATCCGTCGGGAGCTCCCTGTAATGAATATGCGATTCCGGCAGCGGCGAATCCTGTCGCCAATGCCGGTCCCAACCAGAATATCACCACGTCGACGACCACGCTTACAGGGTCGGCAACGACGGCGAGCAGCAATACCTATATCAATTACTGGTTATGGACGCAGGTATCGGGGCCTTCCACGGCGCTGATCTGCCTGCCTTCGGGTCCCACGGCGCAGCTGAGCAATCTTGTTACGGGGACATATGTGTTTCAGTTGCAGGTGACGGACAACAACTGGCGGACGAGCACGTCCACCGTGACTGTTGTGGTCAATAGCAGCGGCACTCCAAAGACATACCCGAAGGCTAAAACGAACTCCAAGATCACCATTACACTTCCGGTGAATAGCGCCACGCTGGATGGCAGCGCTTCTGTGGATTCCAACGGAGGGACGCTAACATCCTACGCCTGGCAGCAAAACAGCGGACCCAACTCCGCTACCATTGCGACGCCTACCGCGGCCAAAACTGGTATCAGTGGGATGGTGGCAGGTACCTATACTTTTTCTTTAACCGTAACTGACAATCAGGGTGCTACCAGTACTGCAGCTGATACGGTAGTCGTGTTAGCTGCCGCTTTAACACCGCCTACGGTGAGTGCGGGCGCCGCGCAGACCATTACGCTACCCATCAGCACGGTAACACTTAGCGGCACCGCGACCGGGACCAATGGCGCGACGATTGCTTCCACCACCTGGACGCAGACGGGCGGGCCTTCCGCTGCGACCATTGTCTCTGTTGGCAACCTGATCACGGTGGTATCCGGGCTTGTGCAGGGTACCTATACCTTTTCGCTGTCGGCTACTGACAACAATGGGCAAACGGCTTCTTCCACGGTAACGATCACCGTGAATGCGGCTGCGGCTACACCGCCACCTACGGTGAGTGGGGGCAGTGCGCAGACGATCACTTTGCCGACGAATTCGGTGACGCTCTCCGGCACGGCTACCGGCAATGGCGGGGCTACGATCAGCTCTTCACAATGGGTGCAGACGTCGGGTCCTTCCGCTGCGACGATAGGCGTGGCCAGCAGTCTTTCTACTTCTGTTTCCAACCTTGTACAAGGAACCTATACTTTTTCGCTTACTGCTACCGACAATCACGGACAGTCGGCGTCTTCGAGCGTGACGATTACCGTCAATGCCGCGGTGATCATTGCGCCTACGGTGAGTGCGGGCAGTGCACAGACGATCACGTTGCCGGTGAATTCGGCGACGCTGACAGGGACGGCCACCGGTAATGGCGGGGCCACGATCAGCTCTTCGCAATGGACGCAGACGGCCGGGCCATCTGCCGCGACTATCGGTGCGGCCGGCAGTCTTTCTACTTCCGTTTCCGGCCTTGTACAGGGAACCTATACCTTCACGCTTACTGCCACTGATAATAACGGGCAGAGTGCGTCCTCGTCCGTGACTATTACGGTGAATGCGGCCGCGCTTCCCACGGTGACTGCGGGCAGTGCGCAGACGATTACCTTACCGACGAATTCGGTGACCCTGACGGGTACGGCTACGGGCAATAATGGGGCGACCATTTCTTCTACCACCTGGAGCCAGGTCAGTGGCCCTGGCGCTGCCTCGATCGGCGCCACCGGCAGCCTGTCTACGACTGTATCCGGGCTGGTGCAGGGTGTCTATGTCTTCAAGCTTGCGGCTACGGACAACAACGGACAGTCGGCATCTGCTACCGTCACGGTGACGGTGAATGCGTCGGCCGCTACGCCGCCGACGGTGGCTGCAGGCAGCGCACAGTCGATTACCTTACCGACCAATTCGGTGACGCTGACGGGTACGGCTACGGGCAACAATGGGGCGACCATCTCTTCTACTGCGTGGACCCAGGTGAGCGGCCCGGCCAGTGCGACGATCGGTACCGCCGGCAGCCTGTCTACGACAGTATCCGGTCTGGTCCAGGGCAATTATGTCTTCCAGCTTTCTGCTACGGATAATAATGGGCAGTCGGCATCCGCGACTGTAACAATAACGGTGAATGCAGCGCCGGTGACGCCGCCGACCGTGAGCATTGCCGCGGTGAGCGCGATCACTTTGCCCACCAGCCAGGTGACCCTGGTTGGTACGGCTGCCGGGACCAACGGTGCTACGATCGCTTCTTACCATTGGGGCGAGATCAGCGGGCCGACCGCCGCGACGCTGGGAACCAATACGGCTACACAGACCTCCGTGTCGAACCTTACTGTAGCCGGAACCTACTCTTTTGAGTTGACGGTGACCGACAATAATGGGCAATTGGCTTCTGCCTATATAAATGTTACGGTGAATCCGGCTCCGGTGACGATAACACCGCCGACGGTGAGCATTGCTCCGGTGAGCGCGATCACGCTGCCTACCAGTCAGGTGAACCTGGTTGGTACGGCTGCGGGGACCAACGGTGCTACGATCGTTTCTTACCATTGGGGCGAGATCAGCGGGCCGACCGCCGCGACGTTGGGAACCAATACGGCTACACAGACCTCCGTGTCGAACCTTACTGTAGCCGGAACCTACTCTTTTGAGTTGACGGTCACTGATAATAATGGGCAATTAGCCTCTGCTTACGTGAATGTTACGGTATCGCCATCGCCGGTGCCGGTGACGGCGCCGATCGTGAGCATTACTCCGGTGAGTGCGATCAGGCTGCCCACCAGTCAGGTGACCCTGGTTGGTACGGCTTCCGGGACCAACGGTGCTACGATTACTTCCTACCACTGGGGACAGATGGGCGGACCGGCCGCCGCGACCTTTGGTACGGGCACGGCTGCCCAGACCACCATAACGGGCCTTACGGTAGCCGGAACCTACTCTTTTGAGCTTACGGTGACTGATAATAACGCACAGATAGCCTCTGCCTACGTGAATGTTACGGTATTGCCGGCGCCGGCGGCGCCGAATGTGAATGCCGGTGCCGACCAGACGATCACTTTACCGACCAATGCGACGACGCTGACGGGTACGGCTACGGGTAATGGTGGGGCAACCATTGTCTCGGAGTCCTGGACTCAGACGGCCGGACCTACTACGGCATCGATCGGCTCGGCGGGAAGCCTTTCTACGACGGTGTCCGGCCTGGTGGTTGGAAAATATACCTTCCAGCTGACCGCTACGGATAACAATGGCATACAGGCCACGTCTTCTGTCAATGTTACCGTCAATAAGGGAGTGGATATTCCGCCTATTGCCAATCCTGGTCCCAACCAGACCTTTACGCTGACGGGCAGTGATACGGCGGTGAACCTTGATGGCTCTGCTTCCTACGACCCGGATGGAACCATTGTCTCCTATGATTGGTATCAGCTATCCGGCAAGGGTGGGGTAACCATCGCCAATTCGAATACGGCGACGCCAACCATTCATGGACTGCAAGTCGGAACCTATGTCTTTGTCCTGCTGGTTACCGACAACAGCGGCTCCACCGCCCAGGCCGAAATAACGATAACCATTACTGCAGCAACCGTTATTACGCCTGTTTCCACCCTTACTGCCAATGCGGGTAAGGATACGATCATCACCCTGCCGGCCAATTCGGTAGATCTGAATGGCAGTGCCTCCACGGATGTGGGTAGTACGATCTCGACCTATACGTGGTCGCAGGTGAGCGGCCCCACAGAGGTGACGCTGGGTTCGCCGGATGCAGTTGCCACGCAGGCGAACAACTTGGCAGCCGGGTTGTATGTGTTCCGCCTCTCAGTGAAAGATCAGCTGGGGGATACGGCCAGCGCCACGGTGAAAGTGACTGTAATGAGTAATACGCGGTTGGCTTCTTCAAGCAAGGATTCGTTGACTGAACAATTCTCCCTCTATCCCAACCCGGCCCACACCCAAACGACCCTGACCATGACGGGTAACGTATCGGGGCCGGTGGACCTCCGCATCTTCACCTTGCATGGACATTTCGTCGAGGCGATGCAGGTAAACGTGACCCCAGGGACGAACACCACTACGATAAACGTATCAAACCTGGCGGCGGGTATGTATATCATCCGGGCTTCCTATGGTAACAATACAACGTCTCAAATAAAGTTGATGAAACAATAACATCGTCTCATCGCTTATGTGAATGAAGCAGAAGAAGCCATTCCCCTTGTGGGAGTGGCTTCCTGCATTGGGGGAAGCCCTTAGTTTTTCCAAATTTATTGGCTATCTTACACCTCGATTTTTAAACTAATGACCTAATGGCAACGAGGAATATCATCATTGCGCCTTGTGGTAATAAATCATATCTCTTTCAGGAAAGTTGGTTGAGGGAAAAGGGGAAAAAGGACTTTGATGTATGTCTCCTGTTCTATCATGAGCAGATAAATAACCCGACATTGTATGAAGGGGTGGAGTATTTCTATCACCTGAAGGGGTTCAAGTATTTCATGCTCAATGAAGTTTTGACGAAAATCCGGCCGGAGTGGCTGGATCAATATGATTATTTCTATTTCCTGGATGATGACATCGATATCGACACGATGCAGATCAACCGGCTTTTTGCCCTGAGCCGGGCTTTTCGGACTTCCATCAGTTGTGCTTCCCTCAGCAAAGATTCTTTTTGCAGCTGGCCGATCTTCCGCCAGAAACCCAATAGTTTCTGCCGGTTCGTAGGGCAGATAGAGGTGATGGCCCCCCTTTTCAGCAGCGAGGCCCTGCGGCTTTGTCTACCCTCCTTTACCGGCAATCGCAGCAGCTGGGGGATAGACTCTGTGTGGTCGAAGATGCTTGGTTATCCAAAGGACCAGCTTATTGTATTTGACGAAGTAGTGATGCGGCATACCTTGCCGGTGGGGGGTGGGGAGCTGTACACCAAGATACAGGTAGATCCGCATAAGGATTGGGAGGCTGTCGTAGCCAAATTCGATGCCCGGAAGCAGAACTATGTGGAATATGGGCGGCTTCAGCGGGTGAATGAAAAGCATAGCCGTGTCTTATTCCTGCTGTACCGGATGCGGGGGGTATGGGTCAGGATCGAACGGGCCTGGCGCGATTACGATCTATGGTCAAGGATACGACGGCGCTTGCGGCCAGCAAGATCATGAATGGCTCTACGGGATAGGTATATCGTGACATGGCGAACAAGGCCGTGTGTATCAGGGTGACCGTGACGAAGGGCAGCATCAGGAGATTGGACGAAAGCGAGCGCCGGTGAAGCCACCAGCCTATTATCCCGAATACCACCATAAAAAAATGGCCTATCCCCAGCAGGAGTCTTGATGCGACGCCGCGAGTATTATGGACCGAATCGGGGTAGAATGCCCATAGCTCCCAGAAATTGGCCCATTTCTGACCGATGAATCCCAGGGGGTCGGCCTTCATGTGATCGACGTACATCCTCAGTGCTTTGCCGCTGGTATTGATCTCGGGGTGTTTGCGATTGAGGCTGAAGTCTATATAGCTCCCTTTGGCGGTGACGGCATAGAGAATATTGATCTGGTTGTTGCCGGCGACGGAAAACTCTCCGGTCTTTGCGTGACAGTAGAGGCAGATGGCCAGCAGGGGAAGCAGGCAGCCGGTGAGCAGGCGCCACGGGACCCTTTTGTTGCGGATGGTCTGGATAGCGAGCAGCAGGATGGGGATGGGGGCCACGTTGGTGCGGACGAAGATGGCCAAGGCGAAAAAGAGTCCGCTCCAAAAGTATTGTTTCCGATAGTAGAAGAAATAGGCGCCCACCAGGAAAAAAGCGGTTGGCACTTCGGTCATGAGCAACCGTACATAGTTGAGCTGCGCCGGAAAGCCGGCCAGGATGGCGGCTGCTACCAGGCCAATCCGCGGGCTGGCGTATACTCTGTTGCCGATGTCGTAGATGAACCAGATGATGAGGGTGGAAAAAACGACATTGATCCACAACAGCAGGATTTCGCTATCGCCGGAGGTGAAGAATTTGGCGATGGCGATCATCAGGGGATAGCCGTTGGGAAAGTAATTGGTGTAGCCACCGGAAAGCAGGGTGTCTGCCTGGTTGTAGTACTCATAACTGTCCATCTGCATGTTTGGCAGCCAGGTGAAGAAGGTGATGAGCACCCGGAGGAGGAAGCCGACGATGAGAATAAAGATGAGCGCCTCTTTTTGGTCCAGGGCACCCGAAGTCTTTCCCGAAGTCTTATTCATAGGCGTGGTGGTTTGAGATGACGCGGTAGAATTCTTTTAAAACATTCTCCCAGGTATGTTCATTGGCAAACCGGATCCTTTCTGCCTGAAGCGTGGCGTTATTTTCGGTGATGGCTTTTTCGATGAGCGGGACATACTCTTCGGGGGTGTCCGCGAGATAGGTATGCGCTTCGAATAATTTCATGGTGACGGTGCGGGTGGCGACCACGGGTTTGCCCATGGCGAGGTATTCATCGATCTTCAGGGGGTAGTTGCCGATAGTCATTTCGTTGATGAGCTGTGGATTAATGCAGACGTCGCAGTGGGCGATATAGGCGGGCAGGGTGGCCAGGTCCTTTCGTCCCAGGAAGTGAACATTGGGAAGGGTGTGCAGGGTGCTGCCGGCAAAGAAATCGTCTTCGGGTCCAACCATTACGATGTGCCAATCCGGCCTGGTTCGGGCTATCTCGAGGATGATGCGGATATCGATGCGGATGTTGACGATGGCTCCTACATACCCGATGATGGGATGGGGGATGCCCTGCAAATCGTCCGGCAGCGGGTAACTTGCATTCGGATTGAAGACGGCCAGCGAGCAACCCTGGCCGATATAGTAGCTTTTCGGATTGTATTGGCGGAGGTAGCCGGCCAGGTAGATGGAGTTGGCGACACCGACGTCGGCTTTTGCGATGTGCGGGGGTTCGAAGGCCGTGCCATGTTTCTTCCAATAGGGGACGGCAAGGAGGTTATCGCGGCTATAATAGATGTATAATTTTGGTTGGAGCAGCTCTTTCAGGTAGAAGGAGCGAAAGATATCGTTGTCGTTGAACAGGATATAATCTTTGAAACCGAGGATATCCACTGCCTTGCGGATATCGGCGGCCAGCCGGCGGTTGTTGATCTTGTTGAAGAAGCGGAACAGGAAGTTAGAGGGCAGCCAATTGATGGATTCCAGGACGGTGGTGGGAGAATAGTTCCATAGATTGGGGCCCAGTTGTACGACTTCGGTATGGCGCCGGCGGACGAGGTCGAGATGTTTGGCAATGCGGGGGTCGTCTTTTTTTTGGAAGATGGTACGCCGGTCGAGCGGCATATTGATATATAAGACGCGGTGTTGTTTGGATAGTTCGAGTGCAATATTCTTGCAATTGCTTCCCAATTCATAGTACCAGGCCTGCAGACCTACGATTACAAAATCCATAGTTTTGTTTTTTATGGTCGACCGGTTGTCAGCGGAAGGGTTTATAAAAAGAAACCGTTCCCAATAGCAGCATCGGTTTGTCGCCGCCGGTGTCTCCATAGGTATAAATTTCCGTATAATCAGGCAATGCAAATCGTTGGCGAATCCTGTCGACTTTTTCTTCGCCGTAACAGTTGGCGCCATCGATGCTGCCGGTGAGTCTTGTTTCCCCTTTTTTGTCGGTGAAGATGCCAAGGCGGGTGGCGATGAGGTCTGCTTCCACTTGTGAAGCCCACTGCCTTATCCAATTCTCTGGTGAGGCGGAAACGATGACGACCGTGGCTCCCCCTTCCCGGAGGCGATTGATCTCGGCGAGCGCTTTTGGACGGATGAGGCCCGGCAGGATATCGCTGGAGAAGGCAGCGCATTGTTGTTCGAATAAGGATAGGGTTTGCTTTCCGAAAAAGAACGTAAGGATCCGCTCTTTGGCTGCCTGGTTGGAAATTAGTTTTAGCTTCATGGCAACGAGCCAGGGGCTGTTGAGCAGGAATCCCAGGGCAAAGCGCATCGTCCCTTTGCTGAAGCGGATAAACTCGAGCAAAGTATCCTTTGTAGTGATGGTGCCGTCAAAATCAAAAAAGGCGATGCGTCGATTCACATTTTGAGTTTTTTAAACAGGAATTCGGGTATGCTTTTTATGATGAGCATGATCCAGCGCCAGAACCATTTTACGTAGACGACATTCTTCTTTTTTTCTACGGCTTTCCAGACTGATGTAGCCACCTGTTCGGGGGTTGCTGTCAGCAGGGGTCGCAGGGTCAGGCCTTCCGTCATCCGGGTATAAACGAAGCCCGGTTTCACTGTCAGGACGTGCAGTCCATGATGAAACAGGCGGTTGCGGAGGCCGGACAGATAGGCCGTGAAGCCGGCTTTGGCGCTGCCATAAAGGTAATTACTCTGGCGACCTCTTTCACCGGCTACCGAACTGATGCCGACGATGGCGCCTTTGCCACGGGTGATGTAATCATTTGCAACGATGTTGAGGATGGATACGGCTCCGACGTAGTTTACTTCGAGAATGTTGCGGCATTCGGCCCAGTCGGATTCTGCAATGGCTTCCTCACCCAGGTAGCCGAAGACGCAAATGGTGAGGTCGGGTTTGACGGGCAGGGCTTCCCAGAAAGCGGCGTGATAGTCGAAGCCGCGGGCATCGAACTCCAGGAGGGATGCCGTAATTCCATAACGGATGGCGAGGTCGGAGCGAAGTGGTTCAAGCCGGTGGGTATTTCTTGCCGCGAGTAACACATCATATCCTGTAGAAGCGAATTTCCGCGCCAGGGCGGTAGCCATATCTGATGTAGCTCCGAGTAATAAAAGAGAAGGCATGAAAGATTATTTAGAATAGGTTCCTTAAAATATTAAAAATAGGAACATCTTTGAAATACAGGATGATCGCAAAGCTTATGATCCAAAGAATGAGGGTGATCTGGATGAACCGGTCTTTGTAAAGGATCCTGGTCGGGGATCCGGAGTCTTCCGAGATGTAGATCAGCTGCAGGTAGCGCATGAGGCCTGCAAGGACGAATACGCCGGTGTAATAGAGCCGGTACGTTCCGAGTCTTACTTTCACGTCGGGATCCATTGTATACATCAGGTAGCATACTACAATGATGGAAGAAACGACGGCCAGCAGGACATTGAGCAATTCGAGGTTGTAGCCTTTTATGGATTTGCGCATGTCCATGCCGGAGCTGACCTTTAGCAGCACGTCATCCCGGCGTTTGCCGATGGCCATGAAGATCGCCAGGAGCAGCACCATGATGATGATCCATTCGGAGAGGGGGACATCGGCGATGACGGAGCCGGATTTGATGCGGAGCACGAAGCCGGCGGCCAGGATAAAGATGTCGAGGATGGCGATATTCTTCAGGCCGAAGCAATAGCCGAGGTTGAGCAGGAAGTAGACGGCCAGGACGATCGCGAATTCCTGGCGGGTTGCCCAGGCGATGCCAAAGCCGGCGATGATGAGCAGGATGCAGATGACGATGGCGGTGGTGGGGGATACGGCGCCGGAGGCCAGGGGGCGTTTGCACTTCGTGGGATGCTTGCGGTCGTCTTCCCGGTCGCGGTAATCGTTGATGATGTAGATGCTGCTGGCAATGAAGGAAAAGGCGAAAAAGCCGAAAAGGAGGTGTAAAAGCTTTGTCCGGTCGAGAAATTCACCCGCAAAAAAGAGAGGAATAAATAAAAACAGGTTTTTTGCCCAGTCTTTCGGTCTTAGCAGTTTAAGGTACACCAAAACAATAAATTATGTGTCAAAATACGAACAAAACGACAATAGTTATAACTTATTTTTGTGTAAATTTTCCGCTACATCAGCACGTTGGCATCCATACTTTCGAATCCGATAGAATATCTCAAAGGCGTAGGTCCATTGCGGGCTGAGCTGCTGCAAAAGGAATTGGGAATTCATACTTTCCAAGACCTGTTGGAACATTTCCCCTATCGCCATGTCGACCGGACAAAGATCAATCTCATCCGGGAGATAGATGCATCGACGGAGTTTATACAAGTGGTGGGCCGGATCGTTAGTGTGGACCTGGTTGGCGACAAACGGAGCCGGCGACTGGTGGCCGGGCTGCGGGATAGTTCGGGTGTGCTCGAGCTAGTTTGGTTTCAGGGTATCCATGGAGTACAGAAGCTGGTGCAGGTGGGTGGGGAATTTCTTGTTTATGGCCGGGTGAGTTTTTTCCAGGGTAGTCCGCAGCTGACGCATCCCGAGATCGAGGTCTTACATGGCCAGCATGTGACCCCGCCGGATTTCCTGGAGCCGGTGTATCCGACGACGGAAAAGCTGAAGGTTCGGGGTCTTGGGGGGCGGCAATTGGGCAAGCTTACGCAGACTCTTTTCAATATGTTGAAAGAGAAAGATTTGCCTGAGAATCTGCCGGCCTCTGCCTTGACCTGGCCAGACCCTGAGACGGGCCGGCCGATGGGGTTCCTTTCGCGGTATGAGGCTTACCGGCAGGCTCATTTTCCGACTCAGCCGATGTTGTTTCGACAGGCCGTGGACAGGCTCAAATTCGAGGAATTGTTTATGGCCCAGCTGCGGTTGGGGCTGATAAAGTCGAAGCGGCACCGGTCTTCGCATGGAGTTGTTTTTGGACAGGTGGGGGAATTCTTCAACCGGTTTTATACACATTACTTACCTTTCGAGCTGACGGGTGCGCAGAAAAGAGTGTTGAAGGAGATCAGGCGGGATACCGGCAGCGGGCGGCAGATGAACCGGTTGCTGCAGGGGGATGTCGGCAGTGGAAAGACCATGGTCGCCTTGTTGTCCATGCTGTTGGCGCTGGACAATGGTTTTCAGGCTTGTCTGATGGCGCCCACTGAGATTTTGGCGCGCCAGCATTATGAAGGTATTGCGGCCTTGTTAAAGGACATGCCGGTGGAAGTACGGTTGTTGACGGGGTCGTCGAGGTCGAAGAGCAGGAAGGAGGTGTTGGGGATGGCCAGTGAGGGCAGGCTGCATATCCTCATCGGGACGCATGCGGTGCTGGAAGAGGCGGTGCAGTTTCAGCGGCTGGGGTTGGCGATCGTCGACGAGCAGCATCGTTTTGGGGTGGCGCAGCGAGCGCGGCTTTGGAATAAGGCGGCTGTCCCGCCGCATGTTCTGGTGATGACGGCTACCCCTATTCCACGTACCCTGGCGATGACGGCCTATGGCGATCTGGACTATAGTGTCATGGACGAATTGCCCCCCGGAAGGCAACCAATATCCACCGTTCATCGTTACGAAGACAGGAGGCCGCAGGTGATGGATTTCATCCGGCACGAGATCGGGAAGGGGAGGCAGGTGTATGTTATTTTTCCGCTTATCGAGGAGTCAGAAAAGGTGGATTATGAGAACCTTATGAAAGGCTATGAAAATGTAAAAGCCTGGTTTCCCGAGCCGAAGTATTGGATCAGCATGGTGCATGGACGGCAGAGCAATGAAGAGCGGGATACGAATATGCAACGTTTTCTCAAGGGAGATACACAGATCATGGTAGCCACTACGGTGATCGAAGTCGGGGTCAACGTACCGAATGCGACGGTGATGGTTATCGAAAGTGCGGAAAAATTCGGGTTGTCCCAGCTGCACCAGTTGCGGGGGAGGGTAGGGCGTGGTACGGAGAAGAGCTTTTGCATCTTATTAACGAGTCCCCGATTGGGAAAGGAGGCACGCGAGCGGATGAGCATTCTTACTGAGACCAATAATGGCTTCAAAATTGCTGAAAAGGATCTCGAAATCCGGGGACCTGGCGATATAGAAGGAACCCGGCAGAGCGGGTTATTGAACTTTAAGCTCGCTAATATTGTTCAGGACAAGTATTGGCTCGAACTGGCCCGGGACAGGGTCATGGAGCTGCTGGATAAGGACCCCGACCTGGCGATGGAAGAGAATAGAGCGTTGAAGGCTTTTCTGCAATCGCAGCATGGTAAAACGGCCTGGAGTAAGATTTCATAATATAAATTAGCCCCCTTGCTAAGAATAAGCCTATTTTTTAGCTCTCTTTTCTTATCGGTTGTACAGCTTGCAGCACAGTCCGGGGGCAATTTTAATCTTGAGTTTATTGAGAACAAGGGACAGTGGGATACGACGATCAGGTTTAATGCCGGCATCGGGACAGGGAATCTGTTCATGCAGCGGAAGGGTTTTACCGTATTACTTCACGATACGAATGATATGAAGCGCATAGGTCTTGTGATGCATGGCGATCTTGCTGCGGCGGGGGTGACGGAGACGTATTCAGGGTATGGAGGGGGGAAGAAGGCGGCGTCGATATCGCCCGGTATGAATTACCCCGTGAAGCCGGGTAACCCGGGAAATGGAGGTGATCCTTTCCTCTTGCATTCCCATGCCTACCGGGTGAGTTTCGAGAATGCGAATGACGGGGTTCAGATCACAGGCGACAAGGTGCTCGATTCCTACAACAACTATTTCATCGGAGACCAGAAGCATTGGGCGGCCCAGTGCAAGATATTCCAGGGCATCTGGTATCGCAACATGTATGACGGCATCGATGTCCATTATTATTCCGACAGGGGATTTGTCAAATACGATATTGTCGTGCATCCGGGGGCGGACCCCAGCAAGATCATTTTGAAGTATGAGGGGCAGGATAAGCTGAGCATCCGTAAGAACAAGATCTATGTTCAGACCTCGGTGGGTACGGTGACCGAGCTGGAGCCCCGCAGCTACCAGGTGAGTGACAGCGGGCGGACGGATGTGGAATGCAGTTATTCGTTGTTGAGTGGCAACCGGATCCAATTCAAAGTAAAAAATCATTCTCCCGGCGCTACGCTGGTGATCGACCCCACGGAAGTGTTCTGTTCGTTCACCGGTAGCAGATCGGACAATTGGGGATATACGGCCACGTATGATCGTGGGGGGAATTTCTACATGGGGGGCATTGTGCTGGACGAGAGCGACCAGAATTACCAGGGACCCAACGGTTCGGGCTGGCTGGCGAGTCCCGGGGCTTTCCAGACCACCTTTCAAGGCGGTGACGGGAGTGAGGGGGACGGGTACAACTACGACGTGGCGATCATGAAATTGAATTCCAGCGGTACCAAAAGGGTATTTGCTACTTATCTGGGGGGCAGCGGAGATGAGCAGCCGCACAGTATGATCGTCGACAACGGCGGTAACCTCATCGTAACGGGCAGGACCAGCTCTCCCAATTTTCCGAATACATCGGGTAACCCCAGTGGCGGAAGCTTCGATCTTTTTGTCACCAAGTTCAATTCCAACGGAACGGCATTGCTGGGGAGCAGGCGCATCGGCGGTAGTGGCTGGGACGGAGTGAATTTTGGTCCGAAGTATCTTATCAACGGACAGTACCCTGAGGGGGCGCAGCAGTTGCGGCTGAATTATGGTGATGACGGCAGAAGCGAGGTGATTCTTGATAATGCCGGCAATGTCTATATCGCTGCCTGTACGCAGTCTGCGGATTTCCCTGTGACAGGTGGCGTATTCCAGGGCAGCAGCGGCGGCGGGCAGGACGGCGTTCTGATGAAGCTGAGTCCGGATTTGGGCACAGTCATCTTCAGCAGTTATCTCGGTGGATCAGGTGCTGATGCCGCGTTTGTGCTGGCGCTCAATCCACTGGACAATACCATATGGGTTGCGGGCGGGACGCTGAGCAACGATCTGATGGGCACGGGCAACACCCGGGTGGCCGGTAATCATGGCGGTATTGACGGGTTTATCTCGCAGATCAGTAATGATGGGAGTACGGTGTTGAAGACCCTCTATTTCGGGACGACGGCCAACGATATGATCTATGGGTTGGATTTTGATAAATATGGTTTCCCCTATATCGTAGGCACCACCGACGGGGTTGTCCCCGTAGTGGCTTCTCCCTTTAACAACAACACTCCCAGCCAATCCAACGGCAAGCAATTCATCACCAAGCTGAAGCAAGACCTTTCCGGTGTCGTGTATTCCGCGAATTTTGGTCCCGGCAATGTTGGTCATCCGAATATATCCCCTACTGCTTTTCTTGTCGATCGCTGCCAGAATGTGTATGTGGCCGGCTGGGGTGGGGGACCGGATAGTACCGACCATTATGCCAACAGTGGAACGTGGAATCTGCCGATCACCGCCGGCGCTCTAAAGACGATCACGGACGGGGAGGATTTTTATTTTTTCGTTTTGCAGAAGAATGCTGCGAGCCAGTTGTACGGGAGCTATTTCGGGCAGCAGTACGGCAACTTTGGCGACCATGTGGATGGTGGCACCAGCCGGTTTGACCAACAGGGAGTTATTTATGAGGGGGTGTGTGCCAATTGTTATCTCGGCGCCACTTTTCCTACTACCCCGGGGGTATGGGCATCGACCAATGGCGCGGGCAGGCTTGGCTGTAATGAGGCGGGTGTGAAGATCGCCTTTAATTATGCGGGAGTAGCGGCCGGGCTAAAGGTGGTCACGCATGGGCGCGGTGACAGCGTGGGTTGTGTGCCGCTGACGGCGACCTTCTCCGACACGATTCGCAACGCCAAATCCTATATCTGGAATTTCGGGGATGGCACGGTGATCAACAACACCACCAGCTATACGGAGAATCATACTTATACCAGTGCCGGCACTTATAAGGTGACGCTCATCGCCATCGACAGCAATACCTGTAATGTAGCCGACACCGTGACTCATTTGGTAGAGATGAAGAATGACCCTGCTTTTCTTGACTTCCGATATGATAAAACAGGCCCCTGCCAGGACTTCAATTATGTATTTACCAATCTCTCGACGCTGGGGCAGACCTCGCCGCCTTTTAGCGACACGGCCTTTACCTGGAGTTTTGGGGATGGGACGGTGTTGCGGGGGCAGGGCCTGACGAGCAAGCCCACCCATTCTTATGCGGCGCCGGGGCCTTATAAGGTGACGCTGACGCTGATGGATACGTCCTATTGTAATTTCCCGTTGGATACCACCCGCATCCTGTATGTTGCGCAGAACGATACGGCGCGGTTTACTACGCCCAAATATGGCTGTGCCCCCTATACGGCGGTCTTTACCAACACGTCGATAGCGGGCCAGACCTTCTACTGGAATTTTGGAGATGGAAGTCCGATAGACAGTGTCGATATCTCGCCCATGCACCTCTATTCGAATATCGGTTCGTATCCGGTGACACTGACAGCGGTGGACTCGACGACCTGTAATATCACCAGCACTTATTCCTTTACTATTACAGTGCAGGGTAAGCCAACAGCGGGCTTTACCTATACACCTGTGCCGCCGCAGCCGCCGAATACGCCAACGATATTCACGGACGAATCTACCCCCGCGGTGAAGTATCAATGGTTTTTCGGGGATGGGACGGAAGAAACGAAGACCACGCCGGATACTGTTATCCATCAGTATAATAGGACGGATACGTTTGAGGTGTGCGAGGTCGTTACGAATGCGTCGGGGTGTACGGATACAGCCTGTCACAGTGTGCCGGCGGTGATCAATCCGCTGCTCGATGTGCCCAATGCCTTTACTCCCGGCAGGTTTGGGGTGAATGGGGTGATCAAAGTGGTCGGATTCGGCATCACGCATATGACATGGCGGATATATAACCGCTGGGGACAGCTGGTCTTCGAGAGCATCGATCCGTATGTCGGCTGGGACGGCATTTATCATGGGACGTTGCAGCCGATGGATGTCTATGCATATACCCTGGAGGCAGAGTTTTCCGATGGGACACATGCGACGAAGAAAGGAGATATTACGTTGATCCGGTGAGTTACGCCAGGATTTTTGTACATTGTAAAATACACTGTTTGCAAAAGCGAGCGTTCTATATCGTTATTTTGACGGCGACCGTGCTTAGGGCAGTTGCTCAGCCGGGAGCTTCCAACATTGAGTTTGTAGAGAACAAAGGTCAGTGGGATCCTCGTGTCCAGTTTAAAGGAGAGCTGCCTACGGGTGCCTTATTCCTGGAGAAGAAGGGTTTTTCGGCTGTCCTCTACCATCCTGATGACCTGCAGCGGCTGTCGGAAGCGCATCATGGGATCCAAGGAGGGATGATGGGCGCCGACACCAAGAATCAGAAGATGGCTGCTTCCGTGGGTGCGGCGCTAAAAGGCGGTGCGGCCGGGATTGCGCCGGTGGACCAATTGCGGGCGCATGCCTACCGGGTGAGCTTTGCCGATGCCAGTGATGATGTGACCATCGTTCCGGACAAGATACTTCCCGGGTATAATAACTATTTCATAGGGAATGACCAAAGCAAATGGGCCTCTAACTGCAGGGTCTTTCAGGGGGTAACCTACCGGAATCTCTATCCCAACATCGATGTACGGTATTATACCAATGAGGGGCAATTAAAATATGATATTATTGTCCATCCCGGCGGCGATGTCCGGCGGATCAGGATGCATTATGAAGGCGCCGACCGGTTGAGCATCCGCAAGGGCCAGTTGGTCGTAGCAACCTCGGTGGGCGCGGTGACCAATCTGTCGCCGTATTCCTATCTCTATAACCAGCAGGGGCGGACGGATATCCGTTGCCGGTATACTATTCACAATGGGAATACGGTGAGCTTCGATGTGCCCGATCATGATTCGAGCGCTACGCTGATCATCGACCCGACGGTGGTTTTCTGTTCTTTCTCGGGCAGTAAGGTGAGTAATTGGGGTTTTACGGCGACGCCGGGGCCTGACGGCGGCTTCTTTTTTGCGGGTATCGTTTTTGGGTCGGCCTTTCCTTTTACCACGGGCGCCATCCAACCTGGTTATGGCGGCGGGCAGTTTGATGTGGGCTTAGTCAAGTTGAATTCCAGCGGCTCGAACAAGGTGTATGCGACCTATCTCGGCGGCGATGATTCGGAGACTCCGCATAGCCTTATCTGTGACGCTCAGGGTAACCTGGTGATGCTGGGCAGAACCTATTCCAGTAATTTCCCCGTTCTTACCTCGGTAGGCCCGGGAGGCGGGGCGGATATGTTTGTCGCCAGGCTCAATGCGAGCGGAACAAAGTTGCTCGGGTCTATGCGTATCGGCGGTACTGCTGACGATTGTGTGAATATGGAAGATCAGGTGAGGACCCATTATGAGCGGGCCGATTCGCTGGTGCGCAATTATGGCGATGATTCCCGCAGTGAAGTGGTGTTGGATGGACAGAATAATATTCTTGTCGCCGCGTCTTCGCAAAGCCGGGATTTCCCGGTGACTGGCGGGGTGTTCCAGCCGGCCTTTGCCGGTGGCCGGCAAGATGGTGTCGTGTTGAAGATAGACCCAACGTGTAATCATCTCATCTGGTCGAGTTTTCTTGGTGGCACGGGATCGGATGCCGCCTTTGTGCTTAAATCCGACCCGATGACGGGAGATATTTATGTAGGTGGCGCCACTACCAGTTCGGACTTTCCCGGCCGCAATGCGGGTGGGGTGATCCAGAGCAATTATGCCGGTGGCTCTTCTGACGGGTATG
The DNA here is from genome assembly GCF_014642875.1 of Puia dinghuensis. Taxonomy (GTDB): domain Bacteria; phylum Bacteroidota; class Bacteroidia; order Chitinophagales; family Chitinophagaceae; genus Puia; species Puia dinghuensis. The sequence goes on along the minus strand of NZ_BMJC01000005.1, from coordinate 308,854 downwards.
TGGCCCAGTTGTCGGCCGATGGTACGAGGGTTATCCGGAGCACCTACCTGGGGACGGATGCGGGCGAGGCCATTTACGGGTTGCAGTTTGATAAAAAGGGGTTCCCTTATGTGATGGGGACTACCAATGGCACCTGGCCGGTGATGAACGTGACTTATTCTGTAGGTGGGGCCCGGCAATTCATCAGCAAGTTGAAGCCCGATCTTTCGGGGTATATCTATTCTACCACTTTTGGCACTCCTTCGGGACTGGCGCGGGGTTTACCGAACATTTCGCCGGTGGCTTTTCTTGTCGACCGTTGTGAGAATGTCTATGTCAGCGGCTGGGGTGGCTGGATCATCGGCAACGAGACCGATCCGTATGGGCTGGCCGGGACGGCGGGGATGGCGGTTACGCCGGATGCCTATAAACGGCTTAGTGACAACCGGGATTTTTATTTTATCGTGCTCTCGAAGAATTGTGCGGGACTATTGTATGGGACTTTCTTTGGGGAGAACGACAATTCCAAGAGTATCAGCGAGCATGTGGATGGGGGGACGAGCCGGTACGACCAGAATGGGGTGATCTACCAGGCCATTTGTGCGAATTGCATGGGTCCGCAGGCGACGGGGCGGTATCCTACGACACCGGGTGTCTGGGCGCCGGTGAACGGAGCCGGCAACAACGGCTGTAATATGGCGGCGATAAAGATCGCTTTTAATTTTGCCGGGGTCGCGGGTGGGCTGCGGGTTTCGGTGAACGGGCGGCAGGGGGATACCTCCGGTTGTATTCCGATGGACGCCTATCTGCAGGATACTGTCCGTAATGCCAAGCAGTATATCTTCGATTTTGGCGATGGCAGCCCGCAGTTGGCTACTACCAATTATGCGGTGGATCATACCTATCCCAACCCGGGTGTGTATAAAGTGATGATGATCGCCATCGATTCGAACAGCTGTAATGTATCCGACACCACCTATCGTCATGTCATTGCCCGGACGGATAAGGCGCCGGTGAGCTTTACCTTTATGAAGGACCCGAATGCGCCTTGTACCTCGCTGGACTATGATTTCACCAATACATCCCTTGCCCCGGTGGGCAAGCCTTTTGGACCAAGTTCGTTTACCTGGGAATTCGGGGATGGATCACCGCCGCTTACCACGGGGAATGGCCCGGTGAACTACAGCTATAAAAGCCCGGGAACCTATCTTGTCAGCCTGATACTGGTGGACACTTCCTATTGCAACTATCCCGACACGGCGACGCAGGCCTTGCGGGTATCGCCGACAGCCAAAGCGCAGTTTGTTACGCCATCGACGGGTTGTGCGCCCTATACAGCCATCATTAACAATACGTCCCTTGGTGGTATCACCTTTACCTGGAATTTCGGGGACCCGGCCAGTGGCGTGAACAATACGTCCAATGACGTGAACCCGGTGCACCTATACCAGAATCCCGGAACTTATACCATCACCCTTCAAGAGGAAGACCCGACCACCTGTAACAAGACTTCGGACACCAGCTTTACCATTACGGTGAGCGTCAAGCCGAAGGCTGCTTTTACTTTTGCGCCTTCACCGCCGGTAGCGAATGTGCCGATTGTGTTTACCAACGGGTCGCAGGGGGGTGTCAGTTACGTCTGGCAGTTTGGTGACGGAGATTCTACAGTGACGACGACGACTGATACGGTGCAGCACTTGTATAATGCGACGGACAGCTTCCCGGCCTGCCTGATGACGACCAACCAGTTTGGTTGTACCGATACGGTCTGTCATCCTGTGGCGACCCTGATCAATCCGCTGCTGGATGTGCCCAATGCCTTTACCCCCGGTCGGTTTGGGCAGAACGCTATTCTGAAAGTGGTGGGCTTTGGTATCTTACATATGGATTTTAGAATATATAACCGATGGGGTAAACTGGTTTTCGAGTCTGACAGTCCCAATGTGGGATGGGATGGTAATTACCTGGGAGTGCCGCAGCCGATGGATGTCTATGCATATACCCTGGAAGCAGAATTTTCGGATGGGAAGCATGTAACCAAGAAAGGAGACATAACTTTGGTAAGGTAGTTGCGGATAGGGGGCGGAAGGGTCGAGCCGCTTCCAGCGGCTCCTGTTAATGGGTGGTGAATGGACAACCAAAATCAGGTAACCTACGTTAATACAAACAATGAGGGGATTGAAAACGATAGTTCTGCTGAGCTGTGGGCTCACCCTGGGGATACTGGGGGCCTACGGCCAGGATTTGCACTTTTCGCAGTGGTTCAATGCCCCCCTGTTAACCAATCCTGCCAATACCGGGTTTATTCCCGACGCCGATTACCGGTTGGGAGCCAATTACCGGGACCAATGGTCGGCCATCATGGCGGCGCCTTACCGGACGATGAGCATCTGGGGGGATGCGCAGGTTTTTCGCAACCGGATAGAGAACGGCTGGATGGGGCTTGGCGGGGTAATCCTGCGGGATGATGCCGGAACGAGCACGCTGACCTCGACCTCTGTCTACGGCTCGGTGGCCTATCACCAGATGGTGGGTTATGCGAGTCTGATCACGCTTGGGTTCAATTCCGGCTGGGTGAACAAACGGATCAATACCGCCAACCTGAAATTCCCGGATCAATTTGACGGGAAATTCTTTGACAATACGCTGCCGACGAGTGTCATCATCGATCATCCGTCGGATAATTTCTTCGATATGCAGATCGGGATGAACTATGCTTATTTTCCCACGAACAAAATCTATCTCAACGGCGGGTTTTCGGTGCAGCATATCAACCGGCCGCGGGAATCTTTTTTCAATACCGACCCGGTGGGTTATGACAGCCGCATCGCGCCCCGGTATACGGGTTTTGTCAATGCCAGTATAAAGTATAGTGACCAGGTGATCCTCAATCCGATGGGGTATTATACCCAGATGGCGGGCGCCAATGAGATGGTGATTGGAATGAATGCCCAGTTCAATCTCCAGGATGAGGGCGACCAGCAGGTGGTTGGGGGGCTGTATATGCGGCCAGGAGATGCATTGATCGTGATGGTCGGGTTTGTTTACAAGAATATCAAGTTAAGCTTCACCTATGATGTCACCACATCGGGATTGAAACATTATGATGGTGGCTATGGCTCCTGGGAGTTTGCATTGATCAACCAGGGCTTTTACAGTCAATACAATGGGGACAAGCGCCAGTCGCTGTGCCCGAATTTCAAACCATGAGATGCCAAGGGATGGGCGGCGGCAGAATTCCATTATTTTTGCGGAAATTAAACAAATGGGGATAGTCGATCCATCGCTGGCTGATGCATTCAGCAAAATAGTCGGGGCTGCCAATGTCGTGACAGAGGCGGAGCCGCTGCAGCGCTATGCGCATGATGAAACGGAGGAATTGGTCTTTTTGCCCGATATTGTGTTAAAGCCCAGGACGGCGGCCGAGATCAGTGCGATTATGCGACTTTGCAATGAGCACCGGATACCGGTGACGCCCAGGGGGGCGGGTACGGGGTTGAGTGGCGGAGCGCTACCGCATCTGGGAGGTGTGGTTATTTCGACAGAGCGGATGAACTCCATCCTCGAGATAGATGAGCGCAACGGACAGGTGATGACCGAGCCGGGTGTGATCACGGAAGTATTACAGGATGCGGTGAAGGAGAAGGGCTTGTTTTATCCGCCGGATCCCAGCAGCAGGGGTAGTTGTTTTATCGGCGGAAATATCGCGGAGAACAGCGGCGGCCCCAAGGCTGTGAAATACGGAGTGGTGAAGGACTACGTTTTAAATCTGGAACTTGTCCTGCCAACCGGGGACATCATCTGGACGGGCGCCAATGTGTTGAAAAACTCTACGGGATACAATCTAACGCAATTGGTAGTTGGCAGTGAGGGGACGCTTGGCATCGTGACGAAGATCGTTCTCAGGCTGATTCCCCTGCCGCGTCTGGACCGGTTGCTACTGGCGCCTTTCCGGAGTTTGGAGAAGGCGGGTGAGGCGGTGGCGGCTATATTCCGGGCGGGGTTTACCCCCAGTGGCCTGGAATTGGTGGAAGTGGATGCGTTGCGGATCACGGCCCGCTATCTGGACAGTACCCTGCCGGTGCCGGAGGATATCGAGGCGCAGCTGATCATCGAAGTGGATGGGAATGACCCGGAAGTCTTGATGAAGGATATAGAAGCGATAGCTGTCCTGCTTAGTGATCTTGGCGCCGGTGAAGACATGCTGCTGGCGGAGGATGCTGCACAGAAGGCTGAGCTTTGGAAGGTGAGGCGGCGGGTAGCCGAGGCTGTGAAGGCGGCCGGATATACGATAGAGGAGGATACCGTCGTTCCAAGGGCGGCCTTGCCGGCATTGATCAGGGGAGTGAAGGAGTTGGGGAAGCAATATGGGTTTCAGGCCGTTTGTTATGGGCATGCCGGAGATGGCAACCTGCATATCCGGATCAAAAAGGCGGGAAGTACGAATAGCCAGGACGATCCGTTGATAGTAGAGAGCCTGCGGGCGCTGTTTCGGCTGGTAAAGGAGCTTGGTGGAACGATCAGCGGGGAACATGGCATCGGGCTTGTGCAGAAAGGGTATCTCGATATTGTGTTTACTGATGTTCAGTTGGAGCTGATGCGGGGGATCAAGGCCGTGTTCGACCCTAACGGGATACTGAATGCGGGGAAGATATTCGATAAAACAAACCAATAATTGATAATGACAAGAAAGGTCGTAATCGCGCTCAGCTTGTGGATGGTGTCCCTGGCAGGAATGGCGCAGGATCATATGCCAAACCGTACCTATACGTATTCGGATGAGGGCCCCGGAACGGGCTTTTTGAAACAGAACCTTTTTCTGGGTGGCAGCCTGGGGCTTGGTCTTGGTTCGTATAATTTCGATGTTGGCGTCAATCCGGAAGTAGGATATTCACTGAATCAGTGGCTGGATGTAGGAGCGGTGGTGAATTTCAATTATACCAGCGTCAAGGCCGACCCCAGCCTTGTCTACAACCTCAATGTCAGCAGCAAGCAATTTACTTATGGCGGCGGGCTGTTTGGCCGGGCCTATGTGCTGCCTTTTCTTTTCCTGACGGCGCAGCCCGAATTCAACTGGACCAATGTCAAGGAAACGGACATGACCTCGGGGACAACGTATAAATACAATGCCAATGCGCCGAGTCTGCTGCTGGGGGTAGGATATGGGCGGCGCATGGTAGGGGAGAGTGGATTTTATATTGCCTTGCTATTCGACGTTCTTGACAACAAGAACTCCCCCTATAACGATGTCTATGGGCATCCGTTGCCGGTGATACGGGCGGGATTTGACTTTTACCTGCATAAGAGATAGGTATTTTTTTTATTTTTGAAAGATGCCCACTTTCCTGCTTTTTGCTTTTGTCATCGGTTATTTCCTATTGTTGCTGGCTGTAGCCTGGCGGACGTCGCGTCATTCCAACAACGAGGCTTTCTTCATCGGCAACCGCAAATCGAACTGGATGCTGGTTGCTTTTGGGATGATCGGGACCAGTCTTTCGGGGGTTACGTTTGTCAGTGTGCCGGGTACGGTGGGGGATTGGGCGGGAGAAGCTCATAAGGCGTGGACTTATTTCCAGGTGATCATCGGTTATTGGTTTGGCTACCTGGTGATCGCTTTTATCCTTTTGCCGTTGTATTATCGCCTGCAGCTGACTTCTATCTACCGGTACCTGCACACCCGGTTTGGTTCGGTGGCCTATCGTACGGGAGCATTGTTCTTCATCATATCCCGCACGGTGGGCGCCACGGCGCGCCTTTACCTGGTGATCAATGTACTGCATATCTTTATTCTCAAAGACCTTGGAATTCCTTTCGGGCTAACCACTCTGGTCATCCTGCTGATGATACTTTTGTATACGTTCGAAGGCGGGGTAAAGACCATCGTGTATACCGATACATTGCAGACTACATTTATGTTGCTGGGGCTTTGTGTCTGTACCGTCTATATCCTGCAACATCTTCATCTTTCCCTGGGCGGGGCTTTTCAGGCGTTGAACGTGAGAGGGTTTACGCATGTCTTTAACGGAGATGTCAACAGCAAGGGATTTTGGGGCAAGCAAATCCTTGGCGGGATGTTTATCGCCATTGCCATGACGGGGCTCGACCAGGAGATGATGCAGAAGAATATCAGTGTAAAGAATGTCCATGACAGCAAGAAGAATGTCATGACCTTTAGTTTTATCATGGTGTTGGTGAGTTTTCTGTTTTTGCTGCTGGGAGGATTGCTTTACCTGTATTCGTTGCAGCAGGGGGCGGTGTACGAGGGACATGCCCTGATGCTGGGAGGGAAGAATGTCATCGGAGACGATCTGTTTCCGACCATGGCCCTGCATTATCTGCCTGCCGCGGTGTCGATCATCTTTATCATCGGGCTTATCTCGGCCCTGTTTCCCAGTGCGGATGGCGCCCTGACGGCTTTGACTGCTTCTTTTTGCATCGACCTGTTGGGTTTGCAGGGGCGGGATGATCTGAGCGAGGCGCAGAAAAAGCGTGTCCGGATGACCGTTCATATCAGTTTTGCCGTCGTTTTCCTGCTTTGCATTCTTGTGTTCAAATGGGTGGATAATAAATCCATCGTCAATACCGTCCTCGAATTGGCCGGGTATACTTATGGCCCTTTGCTTGGGCTTTTTGCCTTTGGTATCTTTACAAAGCGGGTATTGCCCAATACGGGTATGATCACGGTGCTCTGCCTGCTGGCGCCCGTCGGGTGTTATTTCCTCAGCCAGTATTCCGCCAAGTGGTTTGGGGGATTCCAAATCGGGTTGGAGTTGTTGGTTATCAATGGATTGCTGACGTTTTTAGGGTTGTGGGGATTGTCGAAGAAAGGATAGGTGTATATTTGCGCCACTATGGAACTTATCGATGCCCGCGCTCAGGAATACGCGGAAAAATATTCTTCCAAACTGAATCCATTGCTGCAGGATATTGCGGCTTATACGGCGGCGAATCATCCCGAAGCCCATATGCTTAGTGGGCCGCTGCAAGGCGAGCTGCTGGAAGTGATAAGCCATTTGCTCCAGCCGCGGCGGGTATTGGAGATCGGAACCTTTATGGGGTATAGTGCCCTCTGTCTCGCGGCTGGTCTGACCCGGGATGGCAGGTTGCACACCATCGAATTGCGCGACGAAGATGCGGACAGGGCAGAGGAAAACTTCCGTCGGGCAAATTGGCAGGACAGGATAATATTGCACCGGGGAAATGCGTTAGCCATCATCCCAGCCCTTGATGAGGTCTGGGATATTGTTTTTATAGACGCGGACAAGGTGGGATATATGGATTATTATCAATTGGTTTTCCCCCGGGTGCGAAGCGGGGGCCTGATCATCGCGGACAATGTGCTCTTTCATGGTGAAGTGCTCGAGAAGGAGGTGAAGGGGAAGAGCGCCAGGGCTATTCAGGCCTTTAATGAAATGGTGGCGGCGGACGATCGGGTAGAAAAAGTGATGCTAACGGTGCGGGATGGATTGTTTTTTATCCGGAAGAAATAAGAAATAAGCGGAGGATGCCAATAAAAAATATTGCAGCGGGATTGTTGTTGATGGTGGCGGTGAAGCAGCTGCCGGCGCAGATGAGTGTCAACGGGGTTATCTATGTCAATACCTACAAGGAGATTGCGATGGCGGAAATGCAGCGGTCGGGGATACCCGCTGCGATCATCCTGGCGCAGGGCTTGCATGAATCGGAAGCCGGCACCAGTGAGCTGGTGAAGCAATCGAACAATCATTTTGGCATAAAATGCAAAGATGACTGGAAGGGGCCGGTGGTCTATCATGACGATGACGCCCGGCAGGAATGTTTTCGCAGCTATGCTACGGCAGCGGATTCTTACCGGGACCATTCCGATTTCCTGCGCCGCGGTACGCGGTATGCCTTTCTTTTCCAGCTGGACCCTACGGATTATGAAGGCTGGTCCTATGGATTGAGGAAGGCCGGATATGCCACGAATATCAGATACTCCCAAATCCTTATTAAACTCATCAAGGATTATAACCTGCAACAATATACGCTGATAGCGATGGGTAAGATGAAGCCGTCGGAGGAGGTGGTGTTGACGATGCCTGGTGCGCCTATCGTGAAGCCGGTGGAAGTGGCCGCCGGTGGCACGGCTTCGGGGGGTGGAACGGTTTCCACAGGGGGCGGCGGCTTGGGGCGGGCTGCGGGTGGTGCGGGTACGGAGGTGACCGATGTGGCATATCCCGAGGGAGAATTTGCGATCAACCGGACAAAAGTGGTCTATGTGCAGGCGGGAACATCCCTATTGGCTGTCGCCAATCGATACGACCTGTCGCTGCCACGGCTACTGGAATTTAACGATATGCGGGAGCAGGATGTCCTGGTGAAGGGGCAGCTGATCTTCCTGCAACGGAAGCGGCGGACGGGCTCCATCGAAATTCACGTGGTGAGAGATGGCGAGAGTGTATATGATATTTGCCAGGCGGAGGGTATTCGCCTGCAAGACCTGCTCGAACTGAATCAGCTGAGTTCCGACTCGAAGCCGGTGGCAGGAGAGCGGATCTATTTGCAGCGGTCGGCGCCATCGCGGCCGAGATTGGTAACAGACAGTCAACGATAAAACTATTTCCACCATATGTCCATTATTCGGGTGCATGACAAAGAATTCGGTCCCTATTTAGGAGAAGAGCTTATTGACGGGAAGATACAAGCTATCGCAGATGCGATGAACCGGGATTATGCGGACAAGAAACCGTTATTTATCGCTATCCTGAATGGGGCTTTTATGTTTGCCTCCGATCTGTTCAAGAAGATCACCATCGAGGCGGAGATCAGCTTTATCAAATTAGCTTCGTATAAGGGGACGAAATCGTCGGGGCAGGTGATCACGGCCATCGGGCTGGATACCGATCTGCACGGGCGGCATGTCGTCATTGTGGAGGATATCGTAGATACGGGGAAGACCCTGAGTGAATTTCTGCCGCAACTGGAGCATCAGCAGCCGGCATCGCTGAAAATTGCAGCCCTGCTTCACAAGCCGGAGGCTACTGTATATCCGATTGCGGTGGATTATCTCGGATTTTCGGTTCCTAACAAGTTTCTGCTGGGCTACGGGCTTGATTATGATGGGTTAGGACGCAATATTCCGTCGATTTATCAGTTGGTAGAGTGAGATGGAGATAAAACGTGCAATACTATGGCTTCTTTGTTCTCTGGTATTGATCTCTGCGCATGCCCAGTTCTATTTGCGCGGAGAAGTGAAAGATGAGAACAACAGCCTATTGCCAGATGTGCGGATACTGGTTCATTCGAGCGGGTACTTGTATCACTCGGGTAGTTCGGGGGCTTTTGGGATCCCTGTCCCCGCGGCGGTGGATACGCTGACGCTTTCTGCGGACGGTTTTCAGACGCTGGTTGTATCCGTTGACGCCACACAATATCAAAATCTTCATTTGCGGCAACTAAGCCGTTCTTCCCTGCCCCCACCGCCGCGTAAGGGCCTTTTATCATTTACCAAGGATCTAAAGGCTTCCGACCGGAAGGGATGGACTGTTGGTGCTGAGACCTACAGTTCGCTTGTTGAAAATGATTTTATTCCTGCTAAAAGGTTTCCCGAGACGGGTTTTGCCGTCACCATCGACAAGGCTTCTTATAGTAATGTTCGTCGTTTTCTGAATATGGGCAGTACGATCCCGCCTGATGCGGTGAGGATAGAAGAGCTGCTCAATTATTTCAATTTTGGGTATACTGATCCGCCGGCAGACAGTTGTTTTGCCTTCCATTCGCGGTTGTCCGACTGTCCCTGGAACCCCGATAGCCGGCTGCTTTTTTTACAGGTGAGTGCGCGCAAGATCGATGCGGCCAAGATACCCCCAGCCAACCTGGTGTTGCTAATAGACAATTCCGGATCGATGGATCTGCCCAATAAGCTGCCCTTGTTGAAATCGGCTTTTGGATTGTTAATCAATAACTTACGACAGATTGATACGGTTTCGATCATCACTTATGGCGGTGGGGTGGCAGTGGCGCTGCAGCCGACCTCGGGAAAGGACAAGAATAAGATATTGGAAGCTATCGACAGTCTGGCGCCGGGTGGGTCCACACCGGGTGAAGCGGGTATCCGGGCGGCTTACAGGGTAGCGAAGAGCCAGTTTATCAGGGGGGGTAATAACCGGGTGATCCTGGCTACGGATGGGGATTTCAACGAGGGCGAGACCTCGGAAGAAGAGTTGGAGAAACTGGTTTTGCAATATAAGGATTGGGGGGTCTATCTGACGTGTTTGGGGGTGGGGATGGGCAATTATAAAGACTCCAAGCTGGAGATACTGGCAAAGAAAGGCAACGGCAATTTTGCCTACCTGGATGATGAACGGGAGGCGGAGAAGGTGTTGGTGCGGGAGTTTACGCAGACCGTGTATGCGGTGGCGGATGACGCTTTTTTGAACATCCGGTTCAACCCGACGCTGGTGAAAGACTACCGGCTTATTGGGTTCGACAATAAGGCAAAGGTTTTATCGGATTCCCTGAGCCAGATACAAGGCGGGGAAGTGGGGTCAGGGCATTCCTTGCTGGCCTTGTTCGAGATCATCCCAACTGAGCAGGGCAGTGAGGAGGTTGAGGATGAGGGGTGGCTGGCGCATGTCCAGCTGAATTACCGTTTGCCGCGTGATTCCCTGACGAAGACCAGTGTATATGAGTGCGAGAACCAGCCGATTCCCTTTAATGAGCTGCAGCCTTGTTACCGGTTTGCTTCTTCCATCGCTTTATTTGGCGGATTGCTGAAGCGATCGCGGTTTACCCGCCAGGCGGACTGGAAGGATGCCATCGAAATAGCCCATGAGTCGAGTGATCCGCAGGATGGGCTTCAACAGGAATTTATCTCCCTTATCGAGAAAGCGCGCAAGATCTATGGGCGCAGCAAGCATCATCGCAAGGATGATGACTAACGGGGCTGGCCGCGGCGCAGCGCCGGGGTTAAAGCGAGCTGCCCGGGCTATTAACTGAACATTTCCCTTACTTTATCGAAGAAGCTACGCTCATTCTTATCCGGCTTTGGCTGGAAGTTGGGTGAGTCGTTCAATTTCTCCAACATGGCCTTTTCTTCCGGGGTAACGTGCTGGGGTGTCCAGACATTGACATGGATGAGCTGGTCGCCTCTTTCGTAAGAATTGACGCCCGGGAAGCCTTTGCCTTTCAGGCGGAATATCTTACCGCTTTGGGTGCCGGGGGGTATTTTGATCTTTGCTTTCCCGTCGATAGTGGGTACTTCGGCCTGGAGACCGAAGACGGCGTCGGTAAAAGACATATGGAGTTCGTAAGCGACGTTGAGCCCGTCGCGGTGCAGGTCGGGATGTTGTTCTTCTTCAATGAGGATGATGAGGTCTCCGGGAGGGCCGCCTCTTTCGCCTGCGTTGCCTCTGCCGCTGACACTCAGTTGCATGCCTTCCTGGACGCCGGCGGGGATGTCGATGCTGACGGTTTCTTCGCCGTAGACGCGGCCTTCGCCTTTACAGACGGAGCATTTTGCCGTAACGATGGAGCCTTCGCCGTTGCAGGTTGGGCAGGTGGTGACGGTTTGCATCTGGCCAAGGAAGGTCTGGCTGACCCGACGTACCTGGCCGCTGCCGCCACAGGTGGAGCAGGTTTGGACGCTGTTTCTATCTTTTGCGCCGCTGCCGTTGCAGGTGGTGCAGCCGACGTATTTCTTTACCTTGATGTTCTTGGAAACGCCTTTGGCAATTTCTTCATAGTTGAGCTTGATCTTTACGCGCAGGTTGCTGCCTCTGACGCCACGGGCGCGACCACCGCCACCGCCTCTGCGGCCACCACCAAAGAAGCTGCCGAAAAGATCGTCGCCGAAGATGTCCCCGAATTGGCTGAAGATATCATCCATGTTCATGCTGCCACCGCTGAATCCACCACGACCATTGCCGGAGAGGCCGGCATGTCCATAGCGGTCGTACTGACCTCTTTTGTCCGCGTCGCTGAGAACTTCATAGGCTTCGGCAGCTTCCTTGAATTTTTCTTCGGCGGCCTTATCACCAGGGTTGCGGTCGGGATGGAACTGCATGGCCACTTTGCGGTAGGCCTTCTTGATCTCGTCGGCAGCGGCTCCTTTTGCTACCCCCAGAACTTCATAATAATCTCTTTTTGACATAATCTTTGACAGGGATGTTGGGGTTTTATTTACCTACCACGACCTTAGCATGGCGGATGATCTTGTCGTTGAGGTAGTATCCTTTTTGTACTTCGTCGATGACTTTGCCTTTGAGGGCGGGGTCCTGAACAGGAATCTCGGTGATGGCATCGTGTTTTTCGACGTCAAAGTCCGTGTTGATGCTTTGCATGGGTTTGAGTCCTTTGCCCTGGAGCACAGAGCGCAACTTGGAGAAGACCAGTTGTACGCCTTCTTTCAGGGGGCTGTCGTCCGCTGCCAGTAATTGTTTTTCGGCGCGGTCGCAATCATCCAGCACATCAAGCAGGGAGATGATGACCTCTTTTCCGGCGGTTTGCCGCAATTCGAGGTTTTCCCGTGCGCTGCGTTTCCTGAAATTGTCGAATTCGGCAAAGAGACGCAGGTATTTGTCTTTTTGATCCTGAAGCTCTTCCTTTAGCTTGTCCAGCTCTTCCTCCCGGGCGCTAAGCTCGTCGAGGTGGGTGGTACCCGCTATATTTTCATCGGTGTTCATGTTATCCGGGTCGTTTCGGTCCTGATCGTTTATATTGGGATTTATCATAGCTATAAAATTGGCACAAAGGTAAGATTGTCAATATTCCTGCCAAGCCGGATTTAAAGACAAAATGTCTTAAAAAAAAGTGCCGGCTGACAGGTCGAAAGATTCTTCGTAATCGATTGCGATAAATTTAGTTACAATGCTCGGGCCTAAAAGTTATCTTGTTGCTCTGTAAGTGGTTATTTTTGCTGCTGCTTATGTGAAAAATGATTGCCAGAGTGGTGGTGATAGGCCATTAACTGAATGGATACTAATCCTTTACATACAGATCAATTAGAGCAATGGTGGATCCGGGCCTTGGAAGGGGATACGTATGCCTTTAAAAGTATCCACGGGGAGCTGTTTAAGGGCCTTTACAATTATGCTTTGAAATTATTGCAGGATGGAGAGTTGGCCAGTGATGCCGTGCAAGAGCTATTTGTCCGTCTTTGGGTACGGCGGGCGAGCATTGGCCAGATGCGAAAGGTGAAGCCTTATTTTTTTACGGCCTTGCGGCGGCAGGTGCTCAACCAATTGCGGGATAACCAGGTGAGAGCCCTGAAAATCAGTGGGCTGTCTTCGCCGGATATCGATTTTTCCCCGGAGGAGATCGTCGTGCGCAATGAAGAGTATGAAACCTTGCAGGACAGGATCGCCGCTTTGCTGAATGAATTGCCCAAGCGACAGAAAGAAGTCATCTACCTCCATTACTTTGAAGAAATGGATTACTCGCAGATAGCAGAGGTGATGGGGATCAATTATCAGTCAGTCTTGAATCTCACACAAAAGGCCTTGCAGAAACTGCGACAGGCCAATTTACTCCAGGTCTTGTTAACGCTCGCGGCCCTTTATCGTTGGTACGGAAAGATTTTTTGAGAAAAGAGAGTATGAAAATCCCGTTTGCGTGTCTTCTGGGATAAACGTGCTTCATGGACGAGGTTACAAAGAACAATAAGGATGAGTTTCCTTTTGGTTTTCGCCACCGGCCGGTGAGTGATGAGCTGCGGGAGAAGAACTGGAAAGCGGTGGAAGAAGCTATCCGGCAATCGGAAGGTATGCCGGTGGATGAAAGCTGGCGTACAGGGAGAAGGGTCGTCCGTTTGGTACGGGTGTTTGCGGCGGCGGCTTCGCTTATCGCCTTTGCTTTTGGCATCTGGTGGATCGGTACGCGCACGGGTCATCCGCAATATGCCAAACAGATGACTGGATTCGGCGAGATGAAGACGATCGTTCTGCCCGACAGTTCGGTTGTTATTCTCAATAGTAATTCTTCCCTAACCATCCCTGAACAATGGACGGAGGCCGCCGACCGGCAGGTCTGGCTGGAAGGGGAGGCTTATTTCCAGGTGAAGAAGCAGCCTGCTACGGTGAAAAAGTTTGTCGTTCATACCCGGCAGGTGGATGTGGAGGTGTTGGGGACGCGGTTCAACGTCAATACCCGGCGGCAGCAGGCGGTGGTTTCGCTGGAAGAAGGGAAGGTGCGGTTGTCGGTACTTAGCGCCGGTGCTACGGTTGTAGGCCAGAAGACGTCGATGGTGATGCGGCCGGGCCAGGTGGCTGTCGTCAATTCGGCGCAGCAGACCACGCTCAACGAGGAAAAGGCAGTGACGACCCATTCCGGCTGGACGCGGCATGAATTCCATTTCGATAATACTTCACTGGAAGAGGTGGCCCATATTGTGGAAGACACCTATGGATATAAGATGGAAATGGAGGACTCTGCCACCATGTCCCAGTACAAGGTATCGGGAGATGTGCGGGTACAAAATGTCGAAGAGATGACGCGGGTACTCGCAGCATCCTCGGGTTATGCAATGCGGATCAAGGATAAAACTATTTACGTAACGTTTCATTAAAAGTTTTTAGTAAAACATAACGCCATATGAGAAGAAGACCTTTTACAGGTAAGTTGCTGTTTTTTGTACTATTCTTTCTTGGAGGCAGCAACCTGATGAACGCCCGTTCGCAGACAAATGCCTGGCTCACCTCCTATTCACAGGTGAGTTTGAGTGTAGCCAATCAGACACAGGAACCCCGAGCCCAGGCTCGTAGTATCTCCAATATTCTGGCCGATGCCCGCAAGGTGTTCGACGTGGATTTCATCTATGAGTCCCGGATCCTGCCTGAAGCACGGCTGGTGATAGATGTGGAGAAATACAAGACCGTGGAGGATTTCCTGGATGAATTACTGAGGCCCTATAACCTTAAATACAAGAAGGTGCTGGCCAAGGCCTATGTCATCTATTCCAGCAATACGGAGTTGAAGAAGCTCGTCTCCGGTCTTGTCCATGGGAATACAGAGATGACTACCGAATTGTTGCATACCAGCGGAGCGGATGCCCGGTCGATCGTCGTCACGGGGCGCCTGGTCGATGAAAAGGGGGCGCCGCTGGAAGGAGTAAGCGTAACGATCAAAGGCTCGAACAAGGGAACCCTGACGGATAAGGAGGGGAATTTCCGGTTGGATGTCCAGAATGAGAATGCCGTGCTTGTCTTTTCGCTTGTCGGTTACCAGACAAAGGAAGAGCTGGTGGGCCGGCAGACGGATATTCAGCTTACCCTCGCCACACAGAGCCAGGGGCTCAATGAAGTCATCGTGGTGGGATATGGTACACAGAAGAAGAGCGTGGTTACGGGGGCCATTTCCAGCGTGAAGTCCAGTGACCTGGAAGACCAGCCTGTCAACCGTTTGGAAGATGCGTTGCAAGGCCGCACTTCCGGGGTGACCATTGCCGCCAATTCCGGTCAGCCGGGCTCTTCGGAGCAGGTAAGGGTACGGGGCACGACCTCTATCAATAACAGCGATCCGTTGTATGTAGTGGACGGAGTGCCGTTGGACGGGGGCGGATTGGATTACCTCAACCCGGCCGATATCGAATCTATTGAAGTGTTGAAGGATGCGGCAAGCCAGGCCATTTATGGGGCGCGTGCGGCTGCCGGCGTTATCCTGGTGACGACGAAGAAAGGCAAGGCGGGGACGATGCGGGTAGCCTATGACGGTTATTACGGTACACAGGCTCCGTCGAGAAAGCTGCATTTGCTGAATGCTACGCAATATGCCACGCTGCGTAATGAGTCTTCACTCGCGGCCGGGCCCGGGCATGGGATCATTTTTGCCAATCCTGCGTCCCTGGGTCAGGGCACGGACTGGCAGAGCCAGATCTTTGACAACAGCGCCAGTGAAATGAGCCATCAACTGAGTTTCAGCGGCGGAACGGACAAGAGCACCTTCTTTTCATCGCTGGGTTATTTCGATCAGAATGGTATCGTTGCCGATCCCATTTCCTGGTACAAGCGGCTCACCGCACGGTTCAACGGGTCTCACAAGATAAACCCGTGGCTCAGCTTTGGGGAGAACATCGGCTATTCCTATATCAAGAACCAGGGGCTCGGGAATACGAACAGTGAGTTCGGCGGGCCGCTGAGCTCGGCCATCAATCTCGATCCGGTGACGCCGGTGGTGATCACCGATCCGACCATCCTGAACGATCAAAACAGCATTTACAACAGGAAGCCAGTGGAGCGGGACGCGCTGGGAAGGCCTTATGCCATATCCAACTATGTCGGTCAGGAAGAGACCAATCCCCTGGCTTATATCAAGACACAACAAGGCTACAATTGGTCGCACAATATCGTAGCCAACGGCTATCTCGCGGTGATGCCCATCAAGGGTCTCGAACTGCGGACCTCCATCGGCACGAAACTGGCCTTTTGGGGCTCCAACAGTTTCACGGATTCCTTTTATCTCAACGGTTCGACCGGCAATGCCATTCCGACCTTTAACCGGGATAATGAGAACCTTTTCATCTGGGATTGGGAGAATACGGCATCGTACAACCGGCATTTCGGGCTGCATAACCTCACGGCGTTGATCGGTACCAGTGCCTGGGAGAACAACCAGGGCACGGGGATCAGCGGTAGTTTCCAGTACATGCCGGTGAACACCCTGGGGCAGGCCACGCCGAACTATAGTCTGCCCAATGCCGACAAGGTCGCCAACGGTTATGATGGCATCGTCCATCATGTAAGCTCGGAATTTGCCCGGGTGGTCTATAGTTATGATGACAGGTACCTGCTGGAAGGCCAGATCAGGAGGGATGGGTCCACCAAATTCGGCCCGAACAACAAGTATGGGTATTTCCCCGGTGGATCCGTCGGCTGGGTGGTGTCCCGGGAGAGTTTCTTCCCGACTGACAGAAATCCCATCACTTTCCTGAAGGTCCGCGGCAGCTATGGGGTCACCGGTAGTGATAATATCGGGGATTTCCTGTATGAGTCGACAGTGAGTGGCGGCCGCAACTATATGATGGGTAACGGTTACGCCATTGGCTACAGCCCCAATGCGCCGCCCAATCCCAACCTGAAATGGGAGCAGACGAAGCAGACGGATGTGGGTTTCGATGCCGTGGTGATGAACAATATCACCGTTACATTCGATGCCTATAATAAGAAGACGACGGGTATGCTGCTGGCCGAGCAGTTGCCGGAGTATGTAGGCGCCAGCGGGCAGCCGACGGGTAATGTCGCTGACATGACCAACAAGGGCCTGGAACTCGAGCTGGGCTATACCAAGAAGGTGGGCCAGGTACAGCTGGGATTCAGAGCCAACGGCTCCCTGCTGCAGAACCGGATCAACTCTATGGGAGTCACGCCTTACACGGTGGTTTCAACTTTCCAAAGCAGCGCCTATGAGATAAGCCGGAATACTCCCGGACATGCCATCGGATCGTTCTACGGCTTCAAGACCCTGGGCATTTTCCAGACCCAAGCGGATGTCAATAATTATGTCAACAAGAGCGGGCAGCTGATCCAGCCCAATGCCAAGCCTGGGGACTTTAAATGGGCCGACCTGGATGGGGATGGGCAGATAACGTCAAAAGACCGGACCTTTATCGGTGATCCCACGCCTCACTATACGTATGGATTTACGGCAACTGCTGCCTGGAAGGGCTTCGACATCCTGGTATTCGGTCAGGGGGCAGGTGGCAATGTGATCTTCCAGGGCTTGCGCCGGCTGGATATCCAAAGCGCCAATTATTCCACTAAGGCATTAGGCCGGTGGACCGGACCCGGAAGCACCAACAGCTTTCCCCGACTGGTGGACGGTGATCCCAACAGCAACTTTACCAATCCTTCCGGTTTCTACCTGGAACCGGGCGCCTATTTCCGCATCAAGACCCTGCAGCTCGGGTACACCATTCCGCAGAGCCTGTTGCGCCGGTGGACCCTGCAGAAAGTTCGTGTATACCTGACTGGTTATAACCTGGTGACGTTTACCCACTATACCGGTTACGATCCCGAGATTGGCGGCGGCAAAAATACAAGTATCGACCGGGGCTTTTATCCGCAGGCCCGGACCCTGCAGGCAGGCTTGAGTGTCGGATTCTAACGATTAAAAAAACGAATTGTATGAAAAGAACACACTTTCTATATTCCTTTCTTCTGGCAGGTGTAGTATTGGGCGGCACCGCCTGTAAGAAGAGTTTCCTGACCGCAAAACCGGAAGGAACGACCCTCGAAAGCGATTATTACCAAACCCCTGCCCAGGCCTATGCGGGGATGGTAGCAGCTTATAATCCGCTGGGCTGGACGGTAGTCAGCTCGTACTCACCTTTGACGGTGGAACTGACCCTGGCTTCGGATGAGGCCTATGCGGGCGGGGGTTCGTCGTCGGACATGACGGGTTTTCAACAGTGGAACACCTACACCCTGAGTTCGGCTACGCCGAATATCCTGGCCGATTTGTGGAGCCGCAATTTTACGGGTATTGCCAGGGTCAATACAATGCTGGAGAAGATCGGGAACGTTCCCGGACTCACCAGCGATCTTAAGACGAGGTATACGGCGGAGATGCAGTTTCTGCGGGCTTACTATTATTTCGACCTCGTACGGCTGTTCGGGAATGTTCCGCTGATCACGCATGTCCTGGGCCAAAGTGAATGGTTCACACAGGTGCAGGCCAAGCCGGCGGACATCTATGCGCAGATAGAGAAGGACCTGAATGCCGCTATTCCCAATCTGCCGGCAACCGTGAACACTGCCACGGACGGCGGGCGGGCTACCAAGGGGGCCGCACAGGCGCTGCTGGGTAAGGCCATTATTTACGAGAATAATACTTCCAGGATGCAGGAGGCCGCGAATGATCTGAAGCAGGTGAACACCTCGCCCAACTATGCCCTGTTGGCCAACTATGCGAGCATCTTCGACCCGAACAATAAGTTCAATTCGGAATCGATCTTTGAGATCGTGCATACCTCCGCCGGCGGGAAATCCTGGGGCAACTGGCCCAATTTCGATGGCAATGTGGGTGTGCAGATGGTAGGTCCCCGCGGCTATAGTGGGCCGACCTTCGAATCGGCTGCAGCCGGCTGGAGCTTCTGCCCGATTACGCCCGACTTGGTCGCTGCGATGAAGGGTGATCCACGGTATTCCGCGACCATTGCGAATATCGACAGTCTGGCCAAGGCCGGGAAATGTACCTACACTCCGGGCTATATGAACACTGGTTATTTCATTCGGAAATATGCGCCGCTGACGGCAAACCAGGGTACGGTAGGCAATATCGAACTGAACTGGCCGAATGATGAGATCGAGATCCGGCTTGCCGACACCTATCTGCTGGAAGCCGAGGCCCAGGTGAGGGGCGGAGGCGACCAGGCCAGGGCGCAATCGTTATTGGATGCGGTGAGAGCGCGAGTAGGGTTGGCGTCGGTACCGGCCACGCTGGACAATATTTACAACGAGCGGCGGCTGGAGCTGGCCACGGAAGGCCATCGCTGGTTCGACCTGGTGCGTACCGGGCAGGCGCCGACGGTGCTGGCAAAGAAAGGGTTCAAGGCAGGGACGAATGAGATATTGCCGATTCCGCTGCAGGAGCTGAATAATACGAAACTGGTACAAAACCCGGGCTACAATTAATTGTGTTGAATGAGCCGCCGGAGGCGGCTCACGACCGGGAATATTAAAACAAAGAGTAAATTTTTGCCATATGCGAACTGTTCTTTTTTCTCTTGTATTGATTGGGACGGCCTGGTTCAGCGGCTGTACCCCTGATAAAAATTCTGCCAGTTTGGGCGCTTTACCCAAGGCCAGCTTTACTGTTGCGCCTGTCAGCGGGGCGGTGAATTTATTTGCCGCGACGGCTTCGACGTCGGGTGTTTTTTCCTGGTTTTGGGATCCCGGTGATGGATCGCAACGGACGCAGGGTACAGCCAATGACACGTTGTATTACGCGAAGGCGGGCAATTACCGCGTGACCCTCCTGGTGCTGGGTCAAGGCGGGTATGATACGGTGTCGCAGATCGTACAGGTAGCGGCCAACGACCCGGGGATCAATATCCTGCAGGATACGACCTTTACCTCGAATACGGCCTGGACGAAGCTGAATACGGGGGCGCCGGTGACTACCACTACCCTGAATGCACCGGGCCTGAATTTGTCGAACCCTCCGAACAGCGGTTTTACCAATAGCGGTGTTTACCAGCCGGTGGCTGTCATTGCGGGAAAGCCCTATACCTTCCACGCCAATGTGCAGGGGGCGGGGGCGACGAATACCTGGGTGGAGGTTTATATCGGATGGACGCAGCCGACGCAGGGCAAGGATTATACCGATACCAAGCTTTGGTCGCTGAATACCTGGTCGGGGTGTGGTAAGAGCGCTTTTAGCGGAAATATTGATTCTTTGAGTTGTTCGGGTTCCGGCCCCAAAAGCGGGCAGATCACTTTTGCCCAAAGCGGAACGGTGTACCTGGTGATCAAGGCCGGTAGTGCAGGCGGTAGCCTTGGCACGGGCGGGGTCACTTTCACGAATATTGGATTAAACAAGCCTTCACGTTAATATGAGATTTCTTTGGATATTCCTTGTCCTTGGCGTGGCAGCCTGTTCGAAGGGCAGCAGCGGTGGCGGTAGCACGACGGGCAATCAGCCTTCGGTGAAGGTGAGCGATGTGACGCAGGCCCGGCAGACACAGGCTTCGGCATTCCGGTTCTATATCGACCTCAGCACCGCCAGTCAGCAGGCTGTTACTGTCAGTTACACGACGGCGGATGGCACGGCAAAGGCGGGCGCCGATTACACGGCGGCTTCGGGGACGGTGACGATCCCCGCTGGTCAGACGGAGGTGTATGTCGACGTATCCGTCGCCGGCGATAGCCTGAGACAGGCCGACCAGACTTTCTACATGCAATTGAGCAATCCCGTCAACAGTACCCTAGGGACGTCCAAGGCTACGGCTACCATCATCAATTCCGACCTGTTGTACTTGCCGACAGATACGACGGGGTACAGAACTCCCAAGAGCTATCCCGGATACACTCTTGTGTGGAGCGATGAGTTTAATGGTAATTCCCTCAATACGGGGGATTGGAACTATGAGCAGGGGGGCAACGGCTGGGGCAACCACGAACTGGAAAACTATACCAACCGCACCCAGAATGCTTTTGTGTCGGCCGGGAATCTGATCATCGAGGCGAGGCAGGAGTCCTATAGTGGTAGCAATTATACTTCGGCACGGCTAACGACACAGGGTAAGCGATCTTTTACATTTGGGCGGATCGATATCCGGGCCAAGCTGCCGGTGGCGAAGGGGATGTGGCCCGCCTTATGGATGTTGGGTACCGATATTTCGAGTGTGCCCTGGCCCGGCTGTGGTGAGACGGATATTATGGAATTGGTGGGCAGTAATCCCAACCGGGTGACGGGTTCGCTTCACTGGCAACAGGCGGGGGGCAGCGAGGGCACGTATAATAACAATTATTTCCTCCCGTCGGGGCAGGATTTCTCCCAGCAATTCCATGTCTTTAGCATCGTCTGGCAGAACAACAGCGTGCAATTCCTGGTGGATGACCAGGTGTATGTGAATGGAAGTTCGGCTAATGTTACGAGCGGAACCTATCCCTTTAACAGCCCCTTTTTCTTTATATTTAATGTAGCGGTGGGTGGCGACTGGCCAGGATCGCCCGATGGGACGACGAATTTCCCCCAGCGGATGTATGTAGATTATGTGCGAGTGTTTCAATAAACGCATTATATGAAAACCATCACGAAGATATGGTTTGGGATTTCTATCCTGTACCTTGGCGGGATCACCGCCTGTAGCAAAAGAAGCAATAATCCGGCTCCACCGGTGACGCCGCCAGCGGATACCACAAAGTCGATGGTGAATTCCCAGGTGGCGTTCTGGTTGACAAATCCCGACAAGACCGCGCTGTTCCAGCAACAGAACGTTGCCTTGAACTTTGGCAGTGGTCTTGCCGTGGAGCCGGTGATCACCGTCGATTCGACCCAAACCTATCAGACCATCGATGGCTTTGGGTATGCCCTGACGGGGGGAAGTGCGCAGCTGATCTATAGCCTGCCGGCGGCGCAACGGACGGCGTTGGAGCAGGAACTCTTCGGGACGGACACCACGCACATCGGGGTGAGCTATCTTCGGGTGAGCATCGGCGCGTCCGATATGAGTGCGCGGGTCTTTTCCTATGATGACAATGCCAGTCCCTCACAGCCGGATACGACGCTGGCCAACTTTGATCTCGCCGATGACAAAACGTATCTGGTGCCGTTGTTGAAAGAGATTCTGGCCATAAATCCTTCCATCAAGATACTGGGCTGCCCCTGGAGTGCGCCTCTGTGGATGAAGAACAATAACAACAGCAAGGCGGGGTCGCTGTTGTTGCAGTATTACGGAGTATATGCTAACTATTTTGTCCGTTATATCCAGGCGATGAAGGCCAATGGTATTACGATCGATGCCGTGACGCCGCAGAACGAGCCATTGAACCCTTATAACACGCCCAGCATGGTGATGCAGGATACGTCGGAAGAGCGGTTTGTCCGGGATTGGATGGGGCCGGCATTCAAGGCGGCCGGCATTACTACGAAGATCATTATCTGGGATCACAACTGTGATGTGGCTTCTTATCCATTGACGATACTTGCGGATGCGAATGCGGCGCAATATGTGGATGGCAGCGCTTTTCACCTGTATGCGGGAGATATTTCGGCCCTTTCCACAGTTCACAATGCCTACCCGAACAAGAATGTATATTTCACGGAACAGTATGTCGCTGGTCCGGGTAATTTCGGCAGCGACCTGGACTGGGCGATCCGAAATCTTATTGTCGGCGCTTCGCGCAACTGGAGCCGGAATGTGCTCGAGTGGAATATGGCGGCCGATCCCAATTATGGGCCACATACCGTTGGAGGGTGTACCGTTTGCCAGGGCGCGTTTACCATCGACGGATCATCGGTGGGCCGGAATACTTCCTATTATATCATTGCGCATGCCTCCAAATTTGTGCGGCCGGGTTCTCTCCGGATAAGTTCGAATCTCACCGGCAACCTGCAGAATGTGGCGTTTATGACGCCGGCGGGGAAGAAGGTGTTGATCGTGCTGAACGATAACACTGCTGCGCAGACGTTTACCGTGCAATTCAATGGAAAGAACTTCTCTACCTCCCTGAATGCGGGTGCGGTGGGGACGTATGTGTGGTAGTTTGCTGGTGCCCGCGCCGCGTCGTACCTTTGCGGCCATGACAAAGGTATATTTGAAGAAAAAGATCAGCCGGCGGGTGGAGAATGGGCATCCGTGGATATTTGGTAATGAGGTGGGGACGGTGGAAGGAGACAGCGCCGGGGGCAGTATTGTAGACGTCTATACACATGATAAGAAGTTGCTGGGAAGGGGCTATATCAACCTGCAATCCCAGATTGCGGTGCGACTGTTGACCCGGGACAAGGCCGAGACCATCGACGATGCCTTTTTTTATTCCCGCCTGAAGGAGGCCTGGACTTACCGGCAGAAATTGGGTTATACGGAGAACTGCCGCCTTGTGTTTGGCGAGGCGGACTATCTGCCTGCCCTCATCATCGATAAATTCAACGATTATTTTGTATTGCAGACGCTGGCGTTGGGGATGGACCGGTGGAAGCCGGCGATCGTCGATGCCTTGCAGCGGATCTTCCAGCCAAAGGGTATCTATGAACGTAATGATGTGCCTGTGCGGGAATTGGAAGGGTTGCCCCAGCAGAAGGGCTTTTTGTCTGCGCCTTTTGATACGCAGATCATTATTCAAGAGAATGGGTTGCGATTGCATGTAGACCTGGAGAATGGTCAGAAGACGGGCTATTTTCTTGACCAGCATGATAACCGCCGCGCTATCCGGCATATCGTCAAAGATGGCGATGTGTTGGGGGCTTTTTGTTATACGGGGAGTTTTGAGACCCATGCGGGTTTTTATGGGGCCAGGTCTGTACTGGGACTCGATATTTCGGAGAATGCCGTGGCGCAGGCCCGGCGTAATGCGGAGTTGAATGGCCTTGGCGAGGTATGCCGTTATGAGGCCGTGAATGCATTTGATGCCCTCAAGCAATGGAGCAAGGATGGACGGCAGTATGATGTGGTGATGCTCGACCCG
The DNA here is from genome assembly GCF_014642875.1 of Puia dinghuensis. Classification (GTDB taxonomy): domain Bacteria; phylum Bacteroidota; class Bacteroidia; order Chitinophagales; family Chitinophagaceae; genus Puia; species Puia dinghuensis. Next base: position 284,792 of record NZ_BMJC01000005.1, on the reverse strand, counting down.
CCTGCCTTCACCAAGAGCCGGGAGACGATACAAAAGGCTATTACCGGCTATAAGGAAATCAACCTTCGGGGTATGAAATTAGTGAAGAAGGGTGGTTTTCTGGTGACGTCTTCCTGTACCAACCTTGTGCAGCCGGAGTTGTTCCTCGAGACCATCCATCTTGCAGCTAAAGATGCGCGGCGCAGGTTACGCCAGGTAACCTTCCAGGCGCAGGCGAGCGACCATCCCATCATCGACGGGTGGGAGAATACCAATTACCTGAAATTCCTTATCGTACAGGTGCTGTAAGCGACTACCGGCCGGTGATGGTATAGAAAAATTTCGGACTATACCGCTTCAGCAGGGCCGCAATCCCGAAGGCCAGAACGATCACAGCGAGAAACGAACCTACAAGGAATAGCCAAAGGAAGCCTTCGTAGTGGAGGTATCTTTCCGCACCCAGTTTCAGGAGTCCGCGCTGTATCAGGGTGAATAGGAACATATTGATGGCGAAGAGGAAGAAGGAATAGGGCTTGTATTTCGCCAGGTATTTGAAGGCAAGACTATTCTGATTACTATCCACCAGATTGTAGACAGAGAACAGGAAGAGCATCGCGATACACATTTTTATTTCCAGGAAGGGAAATACATTGTCTTTCCAGAAGGAGCTGGACAACGTCACCCATACGAGCACCGGGATCAGGATGATGGCGCCTAATTTGCTGATCGGCACGCGGGGCATATATTTCTCGTTGTATCCAAAGTAGCAGCCCATGAGATAGTAGGGGAGGAAGCGGGAATGGAAATACGACTCGAGATCGATCCAGTTAAAGGAATAGCAGGAGAGTACCAGGAGGAAGAAGGCGAGATAGACCCACCTGTTTTTCAACAAATAATAGATGAAGAAATTGAAGGGCAGTATCAGGATCAGGTTCTGGAGGTACCAGAAGTTGGATAGGGTTGGATTGCGCAAATTGCTGAGCATGTTCTTGAAAGAGAGGGATTCTTCCGGGGCATACCAGAAGGTAGAGTGGAAGATGCGGACATAAACATCCTTTATCACGATGTAGACCACAAAGAAAGACAGGCACCAGAAAAGATAGGGTACTACGAGGCTGTGAAAGCGATTCTTCAGCTTTTTGAAATAGGGGAAGCTATCCTTTGTTTTATAGAAAAAGAGATATCCGGATAATATCGCGAGGCAGGGAGAGGTAAAATCGAACCAGATATCGAAGATCTTACGATCGTATTGAGCATGGGACAGGTAAAGGTTAATGTTCCAGTGATTGATCAGTACGATGTGAATGACGAGAAAACGGATCTCATCGATGTGCTGCAAATTACGTTTCATGATACGCTGGCTTAGGGGTATAGAATAAAAGGGTGATGCTCTAAACAATCAAGATCGTTCAGGGATTTGGATCTACGGGAATTTCACAGTGAGGTGGAAAAGATGATAGGGTGTCTATCATTTATTTATTGACCTGAAAGATGCCTGAGTCGGTGACCCGCCCATCTTCATCCTTCAATTGGAAGGTATAAAGGCCGCGGGTAAGGTCGCTCAGGTTGACCGTTTTTTTATCGGCCACATCTGGCACATCTTTCACTTTCCTTCCCAGAAAGCTATAGATCTGCAGCGTATAGGTCTTGTTCGCTTCTTTGGTTAGCTCGAAGGTTATATAAGAGACTGCAGGGTTAGGATAGAACTTTATGACCTTATGCTCGGGTTCGGACAACGGGCCCCTTGCCTGGCTTTTAGCCTGGGTGGATGTCAGTAGAATAATGGATAACAGGATGTAAAAAACCTTCATGCTTTAGGTAAATTTTACCTGTGAACCCAAAATAGTCATATCTTTTCAAAGATACAAATTAGCCCTGAGAATAATGCAACAAAATAAATGACCGGCTGGCGCCGGTCATTTTCGTAAGTAGTTGATTTATACTTAGTTGAGGTCGCCGAGGGTCTTCTGGATCGCAGTGAAATCGGGCAGGTCGCTGGCCGTTTCCAGGACTTCCGCATAGCGGACGATACCAGCTTTATCCAGGACGAAAGCCGATCTTTTGGCGACGCCTCTCATGTCAAATACGAAGGTGTCGTAGAGGGTGCCGTAGTCGGAGGAGACCGTTTTATTGAAATCGCTGAGAAGAGGAAAGTTGAGCTGCTGGTCATCCTTGTACCTGGCCAGGGTAAAGACGGAGTCTACACTGATGCCGAGGACGACGGCATTGGCATTGTTGTAGAGGGCGATGTTGTCGCGAGTGTTGCAGAGCTCTTTTGTACAAGTTCCGGTGAAGGCCTGGGGGAAGAATAGGAGCAGGACGTTTTTGCCTTTATAGTCGCTAAGGGTAACCTTTTCTTTTTCGGAGTTGAAGAGAGTGAAATCAGGGGCTTGCTGGCCCACCTGAATGGATGGAGTGCTCATAGTTCGATTTTAGGCGATAAATGTAGGCTAAAATCTCGGATCGTGATATTTTCCGTTACGGCTTCTGTCGTGGTCGCGATTGTTTAGCAGGCCCGAATAGGAAATGGACAATTCGAAGCCGCCGCGGCTGTTGCTTACCGTATTGAGGGGAGATATGTTGACGTCGTAGCTGAGGCCGACGTTGAAAGAATTCATCTCCAGCTTCACGACGGGGATGAGGGCATCGTTCCAGCGGACAAAGGTGCCCAGGGTGATGGCATAAGGATAATTGTCGGGGTCATTTCCCATTTTGTACGTATAGAGGACGCCGCCCATGCCTTCTTCCGCGGGGCCCTGGTGGGAGTAGTCGGCGTAGAAGGTAAAGTAGGAGAAGTCGTTGACAACGGTTTTGAGGCCGAAGGAGAAGACGTATTTAGGATCGAGTTCGATGGCCGGGTTTTTATAAAAGGAATTTTTGGGCCGGTTGAGATGATGATAGGCGAAGCCGAAATACATCGTATTCTCATTGTCGGTACCGAAGGCGGTATTGAAGCTGATGCCGAGGCTGCCATCGAGGTAGTGGACATTCGGGGAGAGGATGGTCTCTCCATTGGGGAGGGCGGGGTCATAGGCCGTGCCGTTGTACTGGCTGTTGGTGGTTACCTTGGAGAGATCGAGTGTTTTTTCCACCAGTCCGCCCATAAACCCTACGGCGAGGTACATGGGTCTTTCATTGCTCAGGGATTTGTGGTAGTTGATGGCCGGGAGCAGTTCGGTTGTCGTCAGGGCGGCGGTGCCGGCTTTGTCGTAGAGCACCTGGAGAGCGGTGGTGAAATAATCGTCCTGCTGACCTACGGGCCATTTCATCTCTGCGTTGAGCGAGCCGGTGCGATAGGCGTCGGCGAAGCTGTTCCATTGGTCGCGAAAAACGGTCTGGATGCGATAGTCTCCGGTGAAGATGCCTGCAAGAGAAGGATTACGGAGCAGCGGTGTTTCATAGAATTGGGAGAAATGAATGTCCTGCGCCCGGGCAGAGGCGCCAAGGAAAAGGAGAACAAGGCTATACCGTACAAAATTTCTCAAGCGAAATAATATTATTCGTTTACTAAAGCCGCTATCGCACAAGGGTAACCGAGCCATGTATGGCTACGACCTGTGCGTTGTCACAAACCACTTCCACTATATATACATAGGCGTCCGCCGGAGCGGGCCGGCCGTTGAAATTGCCGTCCCAACCCATGCTCTGGGTGTTGGCCGGGAAATCCTTGCGCTGAAAGACCATTTGTCCCCAGCGGTTGAATACGGTGAATGACTGGACATTGTACAGACTGGTGCCGCGCGGGTAGAAATAATCGTTGACGCCGTCGCCGTTTGGCGAGAAGGTGTTCGGCAGCCAATAATTCTTATCCGTGCAAAGTGTTTTGACCAGAATGGTATCCGACGCGGTGCATTTGTTGCTATCCGAAACGGTCACCTCGTATTGAGTGCTCAGGATCAGCGTTGCAATCGGGTTGGGGCAGGTGGGGCAGTCGAGGTTTGTTGCCGGTGTCCAGGTATAGCTGACGATGCCGCTGCTGTACGTGAAGGGCAGAGTGACGGGGATGCCCAGCGGAGTGGTGATCTCTTTGGGGCCCTTGATGACGGGTATAGGGTTGATGGTGAAATGGTCGGATACGGTATCGGTGCAGCCCAAAGCCGTGGAGGCCTGAAGGATAACGGTATAACTACCAGGGTCCATGTGGATGGACGGGTTTTGTTGTCTGGAGGTTTGGCTGTTGCCAAAATTCCAGGCCCAGGTGATGCTATCGACCTGCTGGTTAGTGGTCGACCCGTCGAACTGGATCATACCGGCGCAAAGCAGGCTGGAAATGGAGATAGCGGGGTGTGGGGTCTCGAAAACCTTTATCGTATCGGTATAGCTTTCTGTACAATTGTTGGTGGTGGTCACCTTCAAGGTCGCCAGCCAGGTGCCGATCCTGGTAAAATCATTGGAGACGTTGAACTGGCCATTACCCGGAGATTGGGTTTGGGAAGGTGAGCCGTCGCTGAAGGAGTACGTCTCGGTAGAGAAGCCATCGTTGGTGATGGTGTAGTCGGTGAAATTGACGATGCTGCTGTCGCAGAAGGCATGTTTGTCGGCCGTGAAGAAGGGGATGGCTCCCAATACGGTGACGAAACTGTTGCCGTTGATCGTCACGACGCAGCCCGTAGCATCCGTGAGGGTGAGGATGGGCCTGTATGTGGATACGCCGCGATACATGTGGAAACTGGGGTTGTTCCCGGACGAGTCTCCCGTCAGATCGCCGTATTGGAGGGTAAAGGTGGTATAACCCGGCGGGACAATGGTGAATTTGGCGTATACAGAGTCACAGGCCTGCAGGGGAATGTAAGAAAACTGTGTCGTGGTGTTGGGGTTCAATACCAGGATGCGGTGGCTGGCGGAATCGAGGCATCCACCGGGGCCTTGTACATAGAGTTTTGCGGTGAAAGTGTCGTACGTATTATAAAAGTGCGAGGTAACGGGCAGGGTAGAGGTGGAGCCATCGCCAAAATTCCAGTATAGGGAATCGTAGTATTGCGAACGGGAGGTGAATTGCGTTTGCAGGGGGGTACAGATGGCCGTAGTGTCGGCGATGTCGAAGGCGGCGACGGGCTTCTGGATGTTGACGGTCTTTGTGATGGAGTTGGTGCAGTTGTATTTGTCAGTGACCTTGAGGGTGACATTGTAGGTCTGCCCGGGTGTGGCGTAGGTATGCGTGGGAATGGAGCCCGAATTTCCGTCACCGTAGGACCAGTTCTCCGTCAGGCCATAACCCTGGGAGGAGTCGATGAAGTTGAGGGGTACCCCGGGGCAGTAGAAGCTGTCGGGCCCGGCGAAGTTGGCCTGGGGCGAGGTGATCTGGATAGGACCCGGCTGGGTATAGGTGTCGGAGCAGGTGTTGTTGTCAATGACGGTTAGGTGGACAAAATAGTAGCCGGTGTCCGTAAAGGCGTGGGTGGTGGTTGGGCCCTGGCTGGAGGACTGGTTGTCGCCGAAATTCCAGTTCCAGGTGGTGATGTTGGCGCCGGCAGGGTCGAGTGCGGAATTTTCAGTAAAACTGGTAGGGCTGTTCATACAACCGCCATCGGGTGATGGTGGATTGAAATGGGCGGTAGGGCCGATGATCCGGATGGGGACGGCTGCGCTTGTGTTGGTGCAGCCGTTGATGTCGATGGTGGTGAGGGTTGCGTTATAGACGCCGTTGGTATCGATAATAGTAGCAAATGTCGGGGCGGTGGTGGTATCCGACGGCTGCTTGGTGATCTGCCAGACATAGGCCCTGATAAAATTCGCGGCAGTGGGAGGGTTCGGGTTGGTGGTTGTCTGGGATGTCAGCTCGAATGTTTTGTGTTTGCATTCGGTGGGCTGGTTCCCGGGTGGGGTCCCGATGACGACGAAAACTGGATTTACCTGGGCGAGCGTGATGGTCACGGTATCAAACTGTGTGGCACAGGCGCCGTCGGACATGCCCAGGATGACAGGATATGCGCCCCCGGTGGGATAGATGTGGGAAGTACCCGTGTTGGGAGGGGTGGTTTGTGCTGGGCTGCCGTCGCCAAAATTCCAGGTGTAGTTGGAAGCACCGGCATCGACGAGCGAAGAATCGATAAAGGTGACGGAATTATACGCCGGGCAGTTGACCTTGTAGCCGAATTTGGGGAAGGGTGGTTTGACAACCAATAAGTTTGAGGCGGTGGTGGGGCAGCCGTGATTGCTCAGGGTAAGGGTGACGGTGGCGGGATTGAAAGGTTGGCTGTAGGTATGTGAAATCGCTGTTTGGCTTGCCGGAACCGTCGCCGTGTCGCCGTCGCCGAAATTCCAGGAATAGCTATCGGCGGGTATACCGCTGGCAGTGAATTTGACGGAATGCCGGCCGCAGACGGAGGCGGGTCCATCGGGGCTGCTGATGGTGAAACTTGGGGTAGTGGGGGTGCCGATTGCCACCGGGGCGGAGCCGGTGGCGGTGCAGCCGCCGCTGGTGGTGACGGTGACGCTGATGGTATAGTTGCCCTGCGTGTTATAGGTGAAGCTGGGGTTAGTAGCGGTGGAACTACCCTCGTTGGAGCCGGGCGCCGACCAGTTGTAGCCAGAGATGTTGTCTACGGTATTTACTGTTGCGGTGGGGTTGACGGTGTTGGAAGACGAATAGCTGGCGATGCAGGCGCCCAGGCGGCCTCCCCCATTGATGGTGACGGTGGGGGCCTTGATCGTAACAAAGCCCGTCTTCGTCATGGTATTGGAGCAGTTGCTGGCGCTGGAGACCGTTAGTTTTACGTCGAAGGTACCGCTGGTCGTATACGTATGACTGGGACTTTGCTGGGTGGAGGTCTGACCGTCGCCGAAATCCCAGAGCCACGAAGTTGGGCCGCCGGTGGACTGATCGGTAAAGTTGACGGTGAGGCTAGGCTTACAGGCAGAAGTGGGGCTGGCCATGAAGGCTGCTGTTGGTGGGTTGACTACCGACACAGTCTTTGTAGTGGAGTCGGCGCAGGTGGCGTATCGGTTGACCAATTTGACGCTATAGCTGCCGATGGTGGACCAGGTCTTGGTTGCGGGGCTTGTCTTTGCCGTCGTGCCGTCGCCAAAATTCCAGGCCATCGATGCAGGTGGCGGGGCCGAACCGTTGGTGAAGGTGGCCGGGGAATTGACACAGACCGAGTCCGGGCCGTTGAGCACGGCGGTATTGTTGTTGAAGGACAGGGTCTTTTGAACTGTCTGGCTGCAGCCCAGGCTACTTTGCACCTGTAGCGAAACGTTGTAGCTGCCACTGGCGGGATAGGTGACGCCGGAAGGATTCTGACTGTTGGAGTTGGCCGGAGTGGCGCCGTTGCCCAGCGTCCAGTTATAGGTGAGCGTACCCGGGCCGGCGGTTTGGTCGATGAAATTGACCAGGAAGGGGGCAATGCAGGAGGCTGACGCCAATTGATAGTTGAAATTGGGCTGTACTCCGTCGACAACGCGCAGATAGCGGGCGGCGGTTTGTGTGTTGGAACAGCCGCCGGAATTGGTGACTTTTAAGCTTATCGTATAATAGCCGGTTTGGCTATAAGCATGCGTGGGATTCTGCTGGTTGGAGGTGGAGCCGTCGCCGAGAGTCCAGCTCCAGGAGGTGATGGAACCCTGTCCGGGGGTGGATTGGTCGTTGAACTGGATATCTGCAGGAGCGCAGGCCAGGGTCAGGTTTGAGCCGAACTGTGCGGTAGGATAGGGAAAGACGGTGATATATCCTGTCTTGCGCATGGCATTGGCGCCATCCTTATTGCGGGCGATGAGGGTGACGGTGTAGGATCCCGGTGAAGTGTAAGTGGTGGTTGGATTTTGTTGCCTGGAGGTTAGACCGTTGCCAAAATCCCAGGCCCAGAACAAGGGGCCGTTGGAGGATTGATCGGTAAATTGGACGACGAGAGGGCCGCAGCCGGAGGTAGGGGTAGCGGAGAAGTCGGTTCCGGGTGCCTGTGCGCTCACTTTCATGGATAAAAGCAGAAAGAGACCGCAAAAGGCAATAAAAGGTCTTCGCTTCAACAACACGTGTGTTTAGGTAAACGAATAGTAGCTGGTTATTCCCGATCGACCGGCGGCCGACCGTTTAGAATAGGAAATTAGGGAAGCATTCGAAGGGGCGGATCACTGCTTTTTCAACTGTAGGATATTGGTTGTATGGTTGACGGTATCGGTGCAGTTTGCCGCGACACTGTCGGTATAGCTATCGGTGATTTTCCAGGTTTCGTTGAGGTACACCAGTGGAGCGCCTGCGCCGGGAAAGTTAGCAGTTACGGTGCGGGCGATGATGTTATCTGACCACTGGCCGGTGACCGTGATACTGGTTGTAAACGCCGTTACCGTGCTATTGGGGTCAAATTTAAAGAGATAACCTGAAAAAGCTGTGGTGATATCGCTACCATTTTGTTTATAGTCAGACACATACCATAACCCGTTGGTAATGGCGGCAGTGGCCGCATTCTGCTCCTGTTGCTGGATATACTTTTTACAGGAAAAGGTGCAAAAGGCGAGTAGCACGGGGACTATCAAGATCAGACGCTTCATAGGCTATCGTTTTAGCAGTTTCTTACAGGTTAAAATTTATAAATATTAACGTATTTATCAAGTAAATAGTCTAAAAAATACCTGATTTCCAGAGTTTTTCCGGTCGCTTTTTGGCATAATTCCTCGCTGGTATAGCGGCGGCCCCAACGGTGGATATTTTCCCGCAGCCAGGCGAGCAGCGGGGCCGTATTTCCTGCGCCGATGGCCTCATGCAACCCAGGAAGCTGGTTTTCAGCGGCTGCGAAGAACTGAGCGGCATAGAAACTGCCCAGGCTATAGGTGGGAAAATAGCCGAAACTGCCATGGCTCCAGTGTACGTCCTGCAGGCAGCCTCTTTTATCGTCGGGGACGGTGACACCCAGCCAGGCGGCATAGTGTTCGTTCCACCAGGCAGGGATATCGGCAACGGCCAGGCTGCCTTCGATGAGCCGTTTTTCCAACTCGTAGCGGATCATGACGTGAAAGTGGTAAGAAACCTCGTCGGCTTCGGTGCGGATGAGCGAGGGTTGAACCTTATTGATGGCCCGGTAGAACTGTTGCAAGGAAACGTCGCTCAACTGTGTAGGGAAGACCCTTTGTAAGCGGGGGTAGATCGCCTGCCACCAATTATAGCTTCTGCCGACATTGTTCTCCCACAGCCGGGATTGGGACTCATGGATGCCGAGGCTGGCAAATTCACCCAGGGGCAGGCCATAGTAATCCGCAGACAGGCCTTGTTCGTAAAGGGCGTGCCCGGTTTCGTGGATGCAGCTCCAGGTCATGTGGTTGAAATCATGCTCGTCAATGCGGGTGGTTATTCGGACGTCAAGGCTGTTGAAGTTGGTCGTGAAGGGGTGTTCGGAGATATCCTGGCGGCCTGCGTCAAAATCGAACCCCATTCGCCGGATGAGCTCCATACCGAAATCCCATTGTTTTTGTTTGGGGTAATCCTGGCGTAGGAAACGATCATCGACGGACTGGCCGCCGGCGATGCGCCCGAGCAGGTCTTTCAGGGGCTGGCGTACTTCGGTGAAGACCCTGTCGAGGAGCGCGACGGTAGCGCCTTTCTCATATTGGTCGAGAAGGGCGTTGTAGGGATGTTCCTTGTAGCCGGCTAATTGGGCTTCTTCTTTTTTCAGCTGTACCATGTGCTCCAGGTCGGCGCTGAAGAGGGCAAAAGAATTGGCCGACCGGGCTTGCAGCCAGGAATGAAAGCAGCGGGAGCTGGCTTCGCTGAGCTGCCGGATAAAGGCTGGGGTGAACTTCTTTTGCTTGTTATAGTCTTCCAGGCTCAGGGCAACGTTTCGTTGCTGATCGTCCTGCAAATCGTGCCGGGAATGCAGCTCTTCGAGCAGCTGGCCAAGCTGGGGGTCGATGAACCATTCGTGCGCTATCTCGGAAAGGGTAGCCAGTTGCCGGCCACGGAATTCCGCCCCTTTTGGCGGGAGATAGGTTTCCTGGTCCCATTGGAGAACGGCTGCCGAAAATTTTACATCGGCGATCTTTTGCATTCGAGCTGTATATTCGCTGTAGAGCTCTTGGGATGACTTTGTTAAAACCATTTTAACAATTTTTTCGCCCTCGAAGAGGGAAAACATTCCGAAATTAATCTCATTTTGAATATAGTATGAAAAAAATTCGCTGCCTTTTGGCGCAATCCATTTTGTTCTGCCTGCCGTTGTTGTCCCCCCTGTTGATGCATGCGCAAAAGCTGGATTCCATGATGAATGTGTATGCTGACCATTATCCCCAGGAAAAGGTATATGTTCATTTTGACAAGAATCTTTATAATTCGGGAGAAACCATCTGGTTTAAGGCCTATATTTTTTCAGGCGCCGATCCTTCCTTATATAGTAAAAATTTTTATGCCGAGCTGTCGGATGCTTCGGGCGCCATCATCCAGCGAAAGGTCTATCCCATTTCGGAGTCGAGCACGGCGGGTAATTTCGATCTGCCAAAAGAAGTAAAGGGCCGGCATTTGCATTTCAGGGGTTATACTACGTGGATGACCAATTTCGATACTGCTTTTTATTTTGAAAAGGATATCCGTATCTATGATAAAAAAGACAGCGTCCTTACGGTGACCATTGTCCCCCGGCAGACGCGGCTTCAGTTCTTTCCCGAAGGCGGTGATCTTGTCGCGGGAGTAGAGGGCATGGTGGCATTCAAAGCGGATGACCAGTTTGGGCTGCCGGTGAACGTAAAGGGGACGATTCAGGATAAGACCGGGAAGGAGGTGATGAACTTTACGTCGGAACATGATGGGATGGGCCGCTTTCCTGTTACGCCGGACAAAGGCGATTCCCTGACGGCCGTATGGCAGGATGAGAAAGGGATCGAGCATCGCACGCCGTTGCCCGCGGTGAAGTCCATCGGGGTGGTGATGAGGGCTATTTCGGGCAACCAGAAAGTCCTTTTTTCCGTGGCCCGCAGCGCCGAAGGGGGGCCGGAATACAAACATCTTATCATTATCGCCCATATGCATCAGCATCTCGTGTATAAGGCAAAGATCAACCTGGAAGATAATTTTATGAGTGGAGGCACCATCCCGACCGGGCAGCTGCCCAGTGGCGTCCTGCAACTCACTGTCTTCAGATCTGATCTGATGCCTGTGGCCGAGCGGGTGGTGTTTGTCAACAACCACGAATACCTGTTCAAGCCTGAGATCGGGATGCAAATGAAAAGTGTGACCCGGCGGGGGAAGAACAGCCTGATGATCGATGTCCCGGATACGCTGCGCAGCAACCTTTCCCTTTCGGTGACGGATGCCACAGCGGATGGGGATTTCCCCGATGAAGACAATATCGTTTCCCGGTTGTTGGTGACGGGGGAATTGCGGGGGATAATACATGATCCGTATTATTATTTTTCCGGTACTGCCGATAGCCTGATGTCGCAACTCGATCTCGTCATGCTGACGCATGGCTGGCGCCGGTTTAAATGGGAGTCGCTTGTGCGGGGACAGGTGCCGGTGATCAAGAACCCTGAGCAGGATTATCTTTCGATGCGGGTAGAGGTGTTGGGAGTAGACCCTTATAAGATTGCCAAGGATGAGTCCCTTAATGTCATCATGAGCAGGAAGGATTCGAGCACCCAAATGTATTCCATCCCGCATATTTCGGGGTCGAAATTCGGTGTGACGGGTCTTGTCTTTTACGATACGGTGAAAGCCTTTTATATGTTCAATGTCAACCATTCCCTGTCCAGCCAGGCAGCAGTGACCTTCAACACCGGACTGGTGCCGGGGATGAGGGCGGCCAAGCCGTTGACGAATGCTTTTGAGGGTTGGACGGCAGAAGACTCCGCCTATCTGCGGCGCAACCGGTATATTGTACAGGAGGAAGCCAGGGTGCAACCGATAGAGGATCAGAAGGTGAAGACGTTGGCTACGGTGACGAAAACAGCGCGTGTAAAGACCGATGCCGAAAAGCTGGACGAGAAGTATGCTTCGGGAATGTTTTCCGGTGGGGATGCGTATACCTTCGACCTGGTGAATGACAATCTTGCGTCGGCCTATCCGGACATCTTTACCTACCTGCAGGGGAAGGTACCCGGGTTGCAGATCACGCCGGGCAATGGTCCCGGAGGGACGCCTTCGCTTTCCTGGCGGGGTGGCAGACCCGGGCTCTATCTCAACGAAATGCAAGTGGATGCCCAGCAACTTCAAAGCACCCCGGTGACGGATGTCGCCATGGTGAAGGTCTTCCGCCCGGGATCGGGTGTCGGCTTTGGTGGTGGTTCGGGCGGGACTATCGCTATCTATACCAAGAAGGGAGGCGATGAGAAGAGGGGCAACGATCCCAGCTTCAAGGGGCTGGACAGGGCCATCCTGTTAGGGTATTCCATGCCGAAGGAATTCTATTCGCCCAACTACCTGGAGAACGATCCGCGCAATGAGGGTGAAGATTTGCGGACGACCCTCTACTGGAAGCCTTATGTGCTGACGGATAAGGACAACAGACATGTCAACGTCGATTTCTTCAATAACGATATCACCAGGAAGCTGAGGATTGTGCTGGAAGGATTTAACGAGGATGGAAAGCTGACGCATATCGAACAGATCGTGCAATGAGTACGCAAATTTTAGATATTGTTCGTTTCCTGGACACGCTGGCGCCGCCGGCCTGGCAGGAGTCTTATGACAATGCCGGGTTGCTTACGGGCAGCGGGCTGTGGGAATGCACGGGTGTACTTACGACTTTGGATGCCACCGAAGAGGTGGTGATGGAGGCTGTTGCCTGCCGGGCTAATCTCATTGTCGCCCACCATCCCATCATTTTTGGCGGACTGAAGAAGATCACCGGACATAACTACGTGGAGCGGACGGTTATCGCAGCGATCAAACGTGATATTGCCATCTATGCCATCCATACCAACCTGGATAATGTAGTAGTCAGAGGCGTCAACGGGCGGATAGCTGCGAAGTTGGGCATCATGGGGGGCAGGGCCCTGCTGCCGAGGGTTGGGACGCTGCAGAAGTTGTTTTGTTTTGTACCGGTGAATCACCTGGAAGCCGTTCGGGCGGCGGTGTTTGCCGCCGGTGCGGGGCATATCGGGAATTACAGCGAGGCCAGCTATACCGTTGAGGGCCTGGGCACCTTTAAAGCCGGTGAAGGGGCGCAACCCTTTGTAGGGGAGTTGGGGAGCCGCCATACGGAGAAGGAGGCACGGCTGGAAGTGATCGTCCCGGCACATCTTAGCCGGGAAGTGGTGCGGGCCATGATCGCGGCCCACCCCTATGAGGAAGTAGCCTATGATCTTGTGCCCCTAGCCAATACCGACGCGGGGGTGGGGTCTGGCCTGGTGGGTGAGCTGCCCGTGGAAATGGAGGAAAATGCCTTTTTGGAACTGGTGCGTCGGGCTTTTGGGGTGCCGGTGATCCGCCATACCCGGCTGACGGGGCGGCCGGTGAAAAGGGTAGCGGTTTGTGGAGGGGTAGGTAGTTTTCTCATTTCCAAGGCTTTAGCGGCTGGCGCCAACTTTTACATTACGGCGGATGTTAAATATCATGAGTTTTTTGATGCGAATGACCAGATGGTTATTGCCGATATAGGGCATTTTGAAAGCGAGCAATTCACTGTCGATCTGCTTTTTGACGTTTTGCGGGAAAAATTTCGTAATTTTGCGGTCCTTAAATCGGTGGTCAAAACGAATCCGATAAAATATTTTTATTAAACTCAACTATGTCAAGCGTAAAAGAATTCTCTGTGGAGGAAAAGCTCATCTCTCTGGTGACCCTCCAAAAGGTCGAATCGAAGTTGGACGAGTACAAGATCCTGAAAGGCGAACTGCCGATGGAAGTAAGCGACCTGGAAGATGAGATCACGGGTTTGCATTCCCGTCAGACCCGGGTGGAGGAAGAGATCAACGGCATCCAGGAATTCATCAACCAAAAGAAAGAGGCTATCAAAGAAGCCGATGCGCTGATCAAGAAATACGATAAACAAAGCCAGAACGTAAAGAACAGCCGCGAATTCGAGGCGATCAATAAGGAGATCGAGATGCAGCAGCTGGAGGTTAAGCTTGCCGAGAAGCATATCAAGGACGCCAATGAAGAGATTGCCGAGAAGGTGTTGTTGCTGGAGAAGGCGAAGAAGAACATCGGCAGCAAGGAGTCCGTTTTGAAGAACAAGAAGGACGAGCTGGACAAGATCATCGCTACTACGGAGAAGGAAGAGAAGCATTTCACCAAATTATCCGGCGAAGCACGGGAAAAGGTCGAGCCCCGGTTGTTGCATTCTTACGACCGTATCCGGAGCAACTACCGCAATGGGCTGGCCGTGGTGCCGGTGTTGCGTGATGCCTGCGGCGGCTGCTTTAATGCTATCCCGCCCCAGCGTCAGAGTGAGATTCGCCAGCGTAAGAAGATCATCGTTTGCGAAAACTGCGGCCGTATCCTGGTCGACAATGAGCTGAACGATGCCATCGAGGTTAAATAGGATCGCGCTTGCGGCCTGCCTCTTGATTCCTATTTTAAGCGTCGGGCAAAAGCATTACGATTTCAACAATACCTGCCGGCAGGCTTACCAGTCCATCATCGAGTTGCGGCTGGAAGATGGCAGCCGGCTTCTGCAAAATGAAAAGAAAAGGGATCCGAATAATCTGATCCCTTTTTTCCTTGATAACTACATCGATTTTTTTCAACTCTTTTTTAATGAGGATGCCAGGCAGTATGAAGCCTGGAAGGACCGGCTGGACCAGCGGCTGGAATTGATGAGCCAGGGGCCGGAGTCCTCACCATGGAATCTCTTTACGCGAAGCGTGATCCATTTTCAATGGGCGGCTATCCGGATAAAATTTGGTAACAACTGGGATGCGGGCTGGGATTTCCGCCGCAGTTTCCTGCAAAGCCGGGATTGTGCAAAACAGTTTCCGGATTTTGCTGCAGCCACTATGCTTAGCGGGGCCATGCAGGTGGTGGCAGGGACGATTCCTGACGGGTATAAATGGCTTAGCAGCCTGCTGGGCATCAGGGGCAGTATCACGGCCGGAATGCAACAGCTGGAGCGATTTCTGGCTTCCAATGATGAATGGGCCCGGCTCTACCGGGATGAGGCTATTTTTTACTATCTCTATCTGAAGTTTTATATCGAGAACAAGCGGGAGGAAGTATTTGCCTATATCCGGCAGCACCAGCTGGATGTACAGCATAACCATCTTTACACCTATCTGTATGCGAACCTGTGTATCAACGATCACCGGAGCGCGTTGGCAATACAGATAATGAGCCAGAAGAGCAATGCCCCGGGTTACCTGGATATGCCTGTCTGGGACCTGGAAATGGGCTATGCCTGTGTCAACCACCTGGAGCCGGGGGCCGCGGTCTACCTGGAGCGATTCCTACAGCGATTTCAAGGCCGGTTCTATGTCAAGGATGCCCTGTTAAAGCTGTCCTGGTTTTACTATCTGAAGGGAGACCAATCGAAGGCCGATAGTTTCCGGCTGTTGGTGCTGCGAAGGGGGAATACGGAATCCGATGCCGACCGGCAGGCCCTGAAGGAGGCGCGGAGCCAGCAGTGGTCCAACAAGCAGCTGTTGCGGGCGCGGCTGTTGAGTGACGGTGGTTATTTTACGGAAGCCTTATCCTTGTTGCAGGGAACCAATCCGGCGGGTTTTGCGACGGCGGAGGAAAAATGTGAATATTCCTACCGGTTGGCACGTATCTATGATGGATTGGGCCGCAGCGATGAAGCTATTCAAGCCTATCTCACAACCATCAAGACAGGCGAACAGCTGAGGGAGTACTATGCGGCGAGGTCGGCGTTGCAGATCGGATATATTTATGAACAGCGTGGGGATAAAATGCGGGCGATCTCCTTCTTCGAAAAATGCCTTTCCCTTAAGGATCATGACTATAAGAATTCGCTCGACCAGCGGGCGAAGGCCGGCATCGCCAGATGTAAAGGTGAATAGAAAGAATTTTCTTTAATTTGCCTACACGTATGCTACAAAGGTTGCAAATACAGAACTACGCCATCATCGATGCGTTGAATATCGATTTTTCGCAACGGCTGAATGTGATCACGGGCGAGACAGGCGCGGGTAAATCCATCCTGATGGGTGCACTTTCGCTGATTCTTGGCGACCGGGCCGACACGGCGGTGCTGCTTCAGCGCGATAAGAAGTCTGTGGTGGAGGGCGTCTTTGCGCTTGGCGGGAAGAAAGAAGTGGCGGCTTTTTTTACGGCTAATGATCTGGACGTCGAAGATGAGGTGGTGATCAGGCGGGAGATAGCACCTTCGGGTAAGTCCAGGGCGTTTGTAAACGACACGTCGGTGAATCTCGAACAGCTGAGGGGGTTGAGCTCGTTATTAGTCGATCTGCATCGTCAATTCGATACGCTGGAGCTGGGTGAATCGGATTTTCAAAGGGAGGTGTTGGATGCGCTTGCGGGTCAGGGTACCGTACTGGAGGAATACCGTGGGCTGTACCGTAATTGGCAGGCTGCGGCCCGGGAGCTGGCGACCCTGCGGGAACAACAGGCACAGTTCAATAAAGAGCTGGACTATAACAAATTCCTTTTTGATGAGCTCAACGAGGCGAGTCTGCGAGAAAACGAATTGGAAGAGCTGGATCAGGAGTTGAAGCTGTTGAATAATTCGGAGGGGATCAAGACGGCATTATCCAAAATCTATTACGATCTGCAGGAAGGCGAGCAGCCGCTGGTACAACAGCTGAGGAGCCTTCTTCATTCCCTGCAGACCTATGCGGGGTATCATGCGGAACTGTCCGCGCTGGCCGAACGGATGTCGTCGGTGCAGATAGAGTTGCAGGATATTGCGGGAGAGGTAGACCGGATAAATGAAGAAGTAAGCTATGACCCGCGCCGGATAGAAGAGATAAACGAACGACTTTCTACCGGGTATAAGCTATTAAAGAAACATGGGGTGCAAACTACCGGCGCCTTGCTGGATATATACGGGCAACTGGAACATAAGCTGCAGGACACCCTGCAGGTAGAAGCAGGTATAGCGGCCGGTGAGAAGGAAGTCGCCAGGATTTTGAAGGAGGTGCAGCAAAAGGCCGCGGTGTTGTCCAAGAGCCGTCAGGCGCAGGCCACACCGTTGGAGGAAAAAGTGAATAAGCTGCTCAAGCAGGTGGGTATGCCCAATGCCCGGTTGAAAGTTCAGGTGGCGCCGGCCGAGCTCAATGCTTTTGGCGCGGATGCTGTCGAATTCCTTTTTGACGCCAACAAGAGCGAGCGATATGAACCCATCCGCAAAGTAGCTTCCGGTGGTGAATTGAGCCGCCTGATGCTTTGCATCAAATCCCTTGTGGCAGAATCCATCGATCTGCCGACGCTTATTTTTGACGAGATCGACACAGGTATTTCCGGAGAAGCGGCAAGGCAGGTCGGGGTCATTTTAAAAGGTTTGGCGAAGAAGCGGCAGGTGATCTGTATCACCCATCAGCCGCAGATTGCCGGGAAGGCCGATGCGCATTATTTTGTATACAAGGCTGTCAAAGGGGAAGCCATTAAAACCAATATACGCCTGTTGAATCAGGATGAGCGGATCACCGCTATCGCCCAGATGCTAAGCGGGGAGAAGCCTACGGCGGCGGCGTTGGAAAATGCCCGGGAAATGGTGTTGGGATGATGGCTGGCGGATCATGCCTGGATGAGATTATGAAATTTCGTTCCTTACTTATATTACTGATCATCGGGCTGGCGCTGGTTCCGGTGTACTATCTCAATCGCTGGTTGCAGGGGGTGATGCGGCCCCGCGAATCGGCGGGTAGATTCTTCCTCTTCCTCTTTTCGAATTTTATACTCATCGTGGTGTATACCGTTCTTATCGTTGGACTGATGGTGAGGTTGTTTGGGCGATAATTGTATATATTTGGCGCAAAATTCAATCTATGGCATATAACCTGCTTAAGGGGAAAAAGGGAATCATATTCGGCGCGTTGGACGAAAAGTCCATTGCCTGGCGGACGGCTTTGAGATGTCACGAAGAAAGTGCGCAGCTGGTACTGACGAATGCGCCCGTGGCTTTGCGGATGGGCGAGATCAACAAATTAGCCGAAGAGGTGAAAGCTCCTGTCATCGGTGCTGATGTCACCAGCATGGAAGATCTGAAGAAGCTGTTTGAGGAATCGATGAAACATTTTGGCGGGGGCATCGATTTTGTGCTGCATTCCATCGGAATGAGTCTGAATGTGCGGAAGGGGAAGAGCTATACGGAGATAGATTATGAGTGGAACAAGAAGACGCTGGATATTTCGGCGATGTCCCTGCACCGAGTGTTGCGGACGGCCTGGGATATGGATGCGCTGAATGAAGGCGCCAGCGTGGTTGCGCTGACCTATATCGCCGCTCAGCGGGTTTTCCCGGATTACAATGAAATGGCTGATGCAAAGGCCCTGCTGGAGAGTGTGGCGCGGAGCTTTGGATATAATTATGGAATGAAGAAGAAAGTACGGGTCAATACCGTTTCGCAGTCACCGACGCGGACTACGGCGGGCAGCGGAGTAAAGGGTTTTGACGGATTTATTACCTATGCGGAGAAGATGAGTCCGTTGGGGAATGCGTCGGCCGACGAGTGTGCCGACTATTGTGTAACCTTGTTTAGCGATCTGACGAAAATGGTGACGATGCAGAACCTGTTTCATGATGGCGGGTTCTCATCGATCGGTGTGACGGAAGCGGTGATCAATCAGATGGAGAAATAAAAAAAGAGTGGCGCTCCGGAGGAGCGCCACTTTGTTAATATTCGTCTTCGTTGAAAAAGAAATCTTCTTGACTGGGATAGTCGGGCCAGATATCGTCTATTCCCTCGTAAATCTCTCCTTCGTCTTCCAACTCCTGTAAATTCTCTACTACTTCGATGGGGGCACCGGAACGAATAGCATAATCGATCAATTCATCTTTGGTAGCCGGCCAGGGGGCATCTTCCAGGTAGCTGGCTAATTCAAGCGTCCAAAACATCGTTCTTAATTTTTCGCAAAAGTAATTTTTAAAATGATTTCTCCAAATTTCTCCTTTCCTATTTTGACCAACGGAGGCCTATGTGTAAATTTTTTATCGATTCTGAGGGCTAACTTGTACGTTTGTGCTATGCGTTTACGGTGCAGCCGCCGCATGTCCTAACCGGGCGGAGTCCGGTTCGTCCATGAAGTGGACCGACATTAGAGGTGCCAAGGCAAAAAATTATTTTATTTTGCAATTTTTTGCCGCCGGCTATCGTACAACGCCGCGACTAAATTAATAGTATGTTAACAGCCAAGGGAATACAAAAATATTATGGGAATCTGTGGGTTTTGAAGGGGGTAACGGTGAATATTGCAAAAGGCGAGATCGTTAGCATTGTCGGCCCTTCCGGGTCAGGAAAAAGTACCCTGCTGCATATACTCGGCACCCTGGATGAACCGGCTTCGGGTGAGATATTCCTGCAAAATAAAAAGATCCATGACCTCAAAGGCAGGCCACTGGCGGCGTTCCGTAATAAACACATCGGTTTTGTATTCCAGTTCCATCACCTGCTTCCGGAGTTTAGCGCCCTCGAAAACGTGTGTATTCCGGGGTGGATCGCCGGCCGAAAGAAACGGGAGGTAGAAGAACAGGCACTCGAATTGCTGCGGGTACTCGGTGTCGACCATCGCATAGAGAACAAGCCCGGGGCCTTATCCGGCGGGGAACAACAACGGGTGGCGGTGGCCCGGGCACTTATCAACAACCCGGATATCGTATTCGCCGATGAGCCGACCGGCAACCTGGACACGGCAAATGCGAAGGAGCTGCATCAGCTTTTCTTCGACCTGCGCAACCGGTTTCAACAGACCTTTCTTATCGTCACCCATAACGAAGAGCTGGCCACTATGAGCGACCGGGTACTCCACATGAAGGATGGGATGATTGTTAATTGATAATCAAATTTTTATGGGGCTCTTGCGGGAGAGGATGCGTTAGGGATTGAAGCGGAAAGCCCGGAGCTGTAAGCGAGGACTTGTAGCGGAAAGCCCGACCCGAAGGGGAACGCCCAGGTCATACGCGGGGCTTCCAGGGGATCTCCGGGACCCCGAGGTGGTGGCCGATGAAGCGGGCGAGTACGAAGAAGTAGTCGCTGAGCCGATTGAGATAGCGCAGGACGAGGGGTTCGAGGAAGAGTTGTTCGTCCTGCATCCGGACACAGCATCGCTCGGCGCGGCGGCAGACACATCGAACAATATGGGCGGTAGAGACGGCAGGATGGCCTCCCGGTAAGAGAAAGGACTTCATGGGCGGGAGGTCGGCTTCCATAGCATCTATTGTAGCCTCCAGCAGTTGGAGATCGTCTTCGGAGAGATCGGGTATTTTCAACTTTGGCTCTTTCTCCGGGTCACAGGCGAGGGAGGAGCCGACGGTGAAGAGCCGATCCTGAATCTCGCGGAGCATGGTTTGGGCTTCGGAGAAGAGGGGTTCGGGGTTGGAGGCGCCGGCGAGGATGGCAGCGGCGGCATGGGCTGCAGTGGCGGTGTGTAGCTGATCGCTAAGCAACCCGATGAAGGAGTTGAGTTCATCAACAGTGCCATAGGCTTCGATGCGGAGGTTGCTCTTGGAGACTTTTGTGCCGCCAATAAGGGAGGTGGTTCCTTTGTCCCCTGTTTTGGTATAGATTCTTATAGCCATGGTATTATGGTTTCCGGTTGGGTCGCGGGGCTGGGTATTGGTGTTATGGTTTCCGGCTGGTTTGGGACCTTTGTGTTTTTGGTTGCGGCGGTTGGGGTCAGGATGGTTGGAGCGGTTGCGGTTAGGATGGTTGGAGATGTCAGGGCATTACTGCCTGTGCGTGGCGGCGGCGGTCGCTTTCTATCTCCCCGTCGCGCAACCGTACGATGCGGTGGGCGTAGTTGGCGATATCCTCTTCATGCGTGACGAGAACGACGGTGTTGCCTGCGGCCTGGATGCTGCTGAAGATGTCCATGATCTCGATGGAGGTCTTTGTATCGAGGTTACCCGTGGGTTCATCGGCAAGGATAAGGGAAGGATTATTGATAAGGGCCCTGGCGATGGCTACGCGCTGACACTGGCCGCCGGAGAGCTCATTGGGTTTGTGATGGCTGCGATCGGTGAGGCTGACCTTTTCCAGAACGTCCATGGCCCGTTGCATCCGCTGTTTTCTTGGTACGCCGGCATAGACCAGGGGCAGGGCGACATTCTCTGCTGCCGTGAGGCGGGGCATGAGGTTGAATTGCTGGAAGACGAACCCGATCTCGACATTGCGGACATCGGCAAGACTGTCGTCGGACATCTCGCTGACATCCTGGTTGTTGAGGACATATACTCCGGAGGTGGGGGTGTCGAGGCAGCCCAGGATGTTCATGAGGGTACTCTTACCGGAGCCTGAGGGCCCCATGAGGGCCACATATTCGTTTTTGAGGATATCCAGGGAAACGCCTTTTAGTACGGGAAGGGCCTGCTTGCCCATGTAATAGCTTTTGTGGATATTTTCAAGGTGTATGATGCGAGTGGGTGTCATTATGCAGGATAAGCGTTATTTTCTGATAACTTTAGGGACCTCAAAATACTGGCCGTCGGTGACGGGGGCGCAGGACAGGGCTGCTTCGCGGCTGACGGAGCCCTGGGGAATGTCTTCCCGGAGGACGTTGATCTCCGGGCTCATGTGCAGCAGGGGTTCGACGCCGGTAGTATCCAGTTCGCCCAGCTTTTCCACGAAATGGATCATCTTTTCGAGGTCCTTTTTTATGGATTCTTTCTCGCTGGCGTTGAATTCCAGGCGGGCGAGGTTAGACAGATTATCGATGAGTGCGTCGTTGACTTCCATGCCGGTGCTTTGGGACAAAAATAGCTATCTTCGCGGTCCGATGGAAAAAAAGAAAGATATTGTTATGAGCGGCATCCGGCCGACGGGATTCCTCCACCTGGGGAACTATTTTGGTGCGGTGCGCAATTATGTCCGGATGCAGGATGCTTATACCTGCTACTTTATGGTCGCCGATCTTCACGCTTTGACCACGCTGAACGAGACCAGGGAGCTGAAGGGGCATGTCCGGCGGGTGATGGCGGAGAATATTGCTTCGGGGCTGGACCCGGAGAGGGTTGCCTTTTACTGTCAGAGCCACGTGCCGGAGACTTCTGAGCTTTACCTCCTTTTGAATATGCTTGCCTATGTGGGTGAGCTGGAGAAGACGCCGACCTTTAAGGAGAAGGTTCGGTTGCAGCCGCAGAACGTGAATGCAGGGCTGCTGACCTATCCTGTCCTGCAGGCGGCAGATATCCTTTTGCACCGGGCTACCCTTGTGCCGGTGGGGAAGGACCAGGAGCAGCACCTCGAGATCGCGCGGAACTATGTGAACCGGTTCAATGGCCGATATGGGGAAGTGTTTCCCGAGCCGTATGCCTTCAACTTCGGGGAGGCGCTGATCAAGGTTCCCAGCCTGGATGGGGCGGGTAAAATGAGCAAGAGCGAGAACCAGATGGCGACGATCTATCTTGCCGATGATGATGCTACGATCAGAAAGAAGATCGCCAAGGCGAAGACGGATAGTGGGCCGGCGGTGTCCGGGGCGTCCGGGGTGGTGCAGCCTGGAGGAGAGTCCGGGGCGTCCGGGGTGCAGTCGGGAGGGGAATCCGGAGCGGGGCGGTCGGGAGGAAAGTCCGGGGCGGTGCAGCGGGGAATGATGCCCGGTATTCCAATGTCGGAAAGTGTGGCGAATCTCTTCCTGTTGCTGCGGCTGGTGAGCAGTGAAGACGTGGTGCAGAAATTTTCCGCAGACTATGAAGCGGGTACGATCCGTTATGGGGATATGAAGAAAGAGCTGGCGGAGGGGATGGTGCGATTTGTTGCCCCTATCCGGGAGAAGGCGGAGGCCATTCAAAACGATGACGCCTACCTGCGGCGGGTGATGGAGGAGGGGGCGGCCAAGGCGCGGTCGAGCGCGAAGGTGACGATCGGTCTGGTGAAGGATGCGATCGGATTGAATTATTATTGATTGGCCCGGCGGGGGAGCCGGGGGGCTGGGTTTCGCCGGGGGAGACCGGGGGGTAGGCCTGAAGAGACCGGTGAGGGGACAGGTGCCGGGGATTCGAGGGCTAGGCCTGTGGGTTCGGTGAGGGAATAGACCCTGGGGCGTCGGAGAGAGCATATTGAATTTTCTACTATGACGAAGAATAAAAAGCCCAAGCACATCGCCGTAGCGGGCAATATTGGCGCCGGCAAAACGACGCTGACCGAGATGCTGAGCAAGCATTACAAGTGGATACCGCAGTTTGAGGATGTGGACCATAATCCGTACCTGAATGATTTTTACGAGGACATGCCGCGTTGGTCCTTTAACCTGCAGATATTCTTTCTCAACAGCCGCCTCAACCAGCTGCTGGAGATACATACGGGTACGGAGACGGTGATACAGGACCGCACGATCTATGAGGATGCACATATTTTCGCGCCCAACCTGCATGAGATGGGGTTGATGAGCAAGCGGGACTACAACAACTATTTCCAGTTCTTCCAGACCTTAAAGCGGATGGTACAACCGCCCGATCTGCTGATCTATCTGCAGGCGTCGGTGCCGACGCTGGTGGCGCAGATACAGAAGCGTGGAAGGGAGTATGAGGAGAATATCCGGCTGGATTATCTGAAGCGTCTGAATGACTTTTATAATAAGTGGATAGAGGGGTATAAAGAGGGGCCGCTGTTGATAGTGGATATCGATAAGAATAAGTTTCCGGAGAATGAGGAGCATTTGGGGGAGATTATTACGCGGATAGATTCGCAGTTGTATGGACTTTTTTAGGGGTGGGGCAGGTAGGCGTTAGCCTGGCCGGCCGGAGGCCGGCGCCCGTAGGGCCATCATTAGGGGTGGCCGCAAAAACAAAAACTCCACCGTGGGATGGAGTTAGTTTTGGCAAACAATCGAAGACCTGAGAGGCACGTGGCCTTCAAAAAAAAGTGCTGCCAAGCTCAGGTTTTTTCCCGAATAAACAAAATTTTTAACCACTTTTTTAGCTACTTTTTTTTGGCCGACACCTGGGGGAACGGATTGCCGGGGCCGGGGGGAGCTAATTGCCGGACCCTGGGGGAACGGATTGCCGCAACCGGGAGGAGCGAATTGCCCTGACCGGGAGGAGCGAATTACCATAACCGGAAGGAGCGAATTGCCGACACCTGGGGGAGCGGATTACCGGACCCTGGGGGAACGGATTGCCGCAACCGGGGGGCGCGAATCGCCAGGCCGGGTGGGCTCTTTGCCAGACGGGGTGCGTCCTATTTTTTTCCGGCTACCCGTGGGGCGGCGGCCAGGATCTCTGGGTCGACGCCGTCGGCGTATTTTTCGAAGTTGCGGATAAACCAGCCGGCTACTTCTTCCGCCATCTCGTCATAGGCTGCCGGGTCGGGCCAGGTGTTGCGAGGGTGCAGCAGCTGGTCGGGCACGCCGGGACAGGAGAGGGCCATAGCCATTCCAAAAACGGGATGCGAAGTGTATTCCACCTCGTCGAGCGCGCCTTCCAGGGCGGCGGTGATCATGGCGCGGGTATACGCCAGGGGGATACGGCTGCCCTTTCCAAAGACGCCACCCGACCAGCCGGTGTTGACCATCCAGACCTTCACTCCATGCTGCCGCATTTTTGCTCCCAGCAGTTCGGCATAGCGGCCGGGGTGCAGGGGGAGGAAGGGGGCGCCAAAACAGGCGCTGAAGGTGGGTTTGGGCTCGGTGATACCGGTCTCGGTTCCGGCAACCTTTGCCGTATAACCGGAGATGAACTGGTACATGGCCTGGCCGGGGGTGAGCCGGGAGATGGGTGGCAGGACGCCGTAGGCGTCGCAGGTGAGAAAGAAAATATTTTTTGGTGTGGGTCCGAGGGAGGGTTCGAGGGCATTACTGATATAATGCAAGGGGTAGGAGACGCGGGTGTTCTCCGTTATGGATCCGTCATCGAAATTGATGCGATCGGAACCGGGGAAGAATTTGACATTCTCGACGAGGGCGCCGGGCCGGATGGCGCGGAAGATGGCGGGCTCTTTCTCTTCCTTGAGATTGATACATTTTGCGTAGCAGCCGCCTTCGAAGTTGAAGACGTTGTCGGCGGTCCACCCATGTTCATCATCGCCGATGAGGCTGCGGCGGGGGTCGGCGCTGAGGGTTGTCTTACCCGTTCCGCTGAGGCCAAAGAAGATGGCGGTATCGCCTTTCGGTCCTCTGTTGGCCGAGCAGTGCATGCTGAGGACCTTTTTCTCGTGGGGGAGAAGGTAGTTGAGGATGGTGAAGACAGCCTTTTTTGTTTCGCCGGTGTAGCCTGTTCCTGCGATGAGGATCAGCCGGTGTTGGAAGGAGATGACGACGGCGATGTTGCTGCGTGCGCCGCAATGGGCGGCGTCGAGCTGCAGGCCGGGGGCGGAGAGGATCTGCCAGTCGGGGTGGAAGTTTTCCAGTTCGTCCTCGGTAGGCCGGAGGAACATGTTGTAAGCAAAGAGGTTGGTACTGGCTAGTTCGTTGATGACGCGGATGTTGAGCCGGAAGCGGGTGTCGGCGCAGACGTAGCAGTCGCGGACGAAGAGTTCGGGTAGCAGGTTGAGATAGGCGGTGATGGAGTCGAAGATGCGATTGAAATGGACTTCGTCGATGGGTTGGTTGAAGTCGTTCCAGTGGATGGAGCCTGATGTCAGTTCATCTTTGACGATGTAACGGTCTTTGGGGCTACGGCCGGTATAGGCGCCGGTGCGGATGACCAGCGCTCCAGTATCGTTAAGTACGCCTTCTTTGCGGCGGAGGCTGTGGCGCACGAGTTCGTGTGGTTGCAACTGATAGTGTAGAGAGTCGGAGATCTTGAGCCCCAGGCGAACCAGGTGGTCCGTGGGGATTGCGAAAACAGGCACTGACATAGAGGGCAATCGTTTGTTTACCGCAAAGCTAAAATAAATTTTTTTATAGCATGGGGCTGTGGGGGTGCGAAATTAGATATTATTAAATTTAGGGTAGGTTTGGTTAAAATATTGCTAAACTAACGGGCGTTAGTTTTGGGGAGATTTGGCGAAATGGGGGAATTTGTTGATCAATTGTATTTTTGTCGCCCGCGCCAGGGATCGGAACGGCAGCCCGGAGCAGAACGGAACGAAGTGGAGGGCTGCGAGGACTATAGTGGAGAGCCCGGCCCGGAGCCGCGGGGTTTGAGGGCTGACGGGGGAGATGCGGGGATTTGGGATAGCGGGGATGCGGCGGAGGGGGCGCCCAATAAAAGATAGTACTATGAGATATTTTCCAAATGATCCGGAGCTGTTTACGGCCAACCGGGGCAGGTTTGCGGGGGCGATGGAGCCCGGGTCGGTTGCGGTGTTTGTCAGCAACGATGAGATGCCGGCGAATGGGGATTCGCATTACCCGTTTCGCCAGAGCAGCGATCTGTTTTGGCTGACGGGTGTCTGGCAGGAAGATACGATGCTCGTCCTTTTCCCGGGCCACCCCGAGCCGAGATACCGGGAGGTGCTGGTGCTCGCGCGGCCGAACCCGATGAAAGAGAAGTGGGATGGGAAACGGCTTAGCGCCGAAGAGGGCCGGGCGATATCGGGCGTCGGGACGGTGTTGTGGACGGATACTATAGAGGGATTTTTGCAACAGTGGATACACATGGCCGATAGTATCTACCTGAACACGAATGAGAATGACAGGAAGCGAGGACCTCTTATTACGCGAGAATACCGGTTCATCCGGGAGATGAAGGAAAAGTTTCCGCTTCACGATGTCCGGCGCGCGGCTCCGGTGCTTCGGCGATTGCGGGCCATAAAGAGCGCGGCCGAGGTGGCGCTGATGCAGCGGGCGGCGGATATCACGGGGGAGACGTTCCGCCATTTGTTGCATTTTATCCGGCCGGGAGTAATGGAGTATGAGATCGAGGCGGAGATCTGGCGGGGCTTTATTTCGCGGCGCAGCCCGGGGCCGGCGTACGAAAGTATTATTGCGAGCGGGGATTCGGCAAGAACGCTACATTACATTGCTAATAACGGCGAGTGCCGCGATGGGGAGCTGGTGCTGATGGATTTTGGCGCGCAGTTTGGAGGGTATAGCGCCGATCTGACACGTTCGGTACCGGTGAACGGGCGGTTCACGCGGCGACAGGCGGAGGTGTATAATGCTTGCCTTGCCGTTCAGGAGTTTGCTAAGGGGCTGTTGCGGCCCGGGTTGTTGCCGGCGGATTATGTCCGGCAGGTGGGGGAGGAGACGGCGCGTCAGCTGGTTCGCATCGGCTTGTTAACAGAAGCAGATGTTAAAAATGGGGGGCAGGAGAGTCCGGCGCATACGAAGTATATGTATCATGGCGTTTCGCATCACCTGGGCATCGATGTGCACGACCTGGGGCCGCGCCATGAGCCTTTTCGCGAAGGGATGGTGCTGACGGTGGAGCCGGGTATCTATATCGAGGAGGAACAGATGGGGATAAGGATCGAGAATGATGTGTGGATCACGGCGGATGGGGTGGTGGATCTGATGAAGAAGGTGCCGATTACGGTGGAGGAGATAGAGGGAGTGATGGCGCATCAGAGCGGACCACGGGGCCGCTGACCGAAGGTCGGACAAATAGATCGGGCGCGCCGGAGGTTTATTTTCGGTGGGGAAACCGGAGGCGCGATCCAAATAAAGTCATAATTTTCAGGCATGAAGCATTATATACCGAACCTTTTCACCTTGCTGAATTTGTTTTTTGGATGTATTGCGGTGATCCTCATCCTGCAGAACGGGATTGCGGTGTTGTACAACCCGGATGGATCGCAGTATATCAGCATGCCGGAGCGGGTAGGGATGGCCTCGCTTTTCATCGGTCTGGCGGGACTGGTAGATTTTTTTGACGGACTGGTGGCGCGCTTGTTCAAGGCGACCTCGCCGCTTGGCAAGCAGCTGGATTCGTTGGCCGACCTGGTGAGCTTTGGTGTGGCGCCGGGGATGATCCTGTACCAGTTGTTGCGCCTGAGCTTCGCCAGCCAGGAAGATGGGCTCGATGTATCGGTGGGTTGGTTGTTACCGGCATTGCTCTTCCCCTGCTGTACGGCGTACCGGCTTGCGCGCTTTAACATCGACGAGTCGCAGGCCTATGGTTTTAAGGGTATGCCGGCGCCGGCTGCGGGTCTGCTGATCGCGTCGCTGCCACTGATCTCCTGGTATACGACGAGCCCGACGGTGGCGGCCCTGATCGTTAACAAATGGGTGTTATATGGCCTCATCGTGGTGGTGGGCTGGCTGATGGTGAGCAAGCTGCCGCTGATGGCGTTGAAATTTAAAGATTATGGCCTGCGGAACAACCTGCCGAAGCTGGCGCTGCTGGTGCTGGCCTTGCTGGCGGCGGTGTTTTTGCGATGGCTGGCGGTGCCGGTGGTGTTCGTCATTTATATTATTGTATCTTTGGTGGTCGCCCAACCCCAACGCGAACCACAGGTTCGCGGGCCGAAGGCCAATCATTAGATGCTTTGGGCCCGAGAGGTATTTTTAACAGGAGCTCGAGGGACCAAAGCAACCTGTCGGGGGGCATAAATAAAAAAACTATGACGTATTCGGTTCAGGTGAAGGTTATGCCGTTAAAGGAATTATTAGACCCGCAGGGAAAGGCGGTGATGGGTGGTTTGCAGAATCTGGGGATCAGGAGCGTGAATGATGTGCGGATCGGGAAGAATATCTACCTGCAGATAGAGGCGGGTTCTGCTGAAGAGGCGAAGAAGATTGCGGAAGAGGCGGGGCAGAAGCTGCTGGCCAATCCTGTTATGGAATACTTTGAGATCTCAGTGAATTAATGTTATATATCGTTCCATCTCCTATCGGCAATCTGCAGGATATTACGTTGAGGGCTTTGGATGTGCTGAAAAGCGTCGATCTGATCCTGGCGGAGGATACGCGAAATTCTTCCCGGTTGTTGAACCATTATCAGATAATCAAGCCCCTCTCACCGTATCACCAGCACAACGAGCATAAGGTGTTGCATCATCTGGCAGATCAGCTGGTGCAGGGCAAGAAGATAGCGCTGTTGACGGATGCGGGTACTCCGGGTGTGTCAGACCCGGCTTTTTTATTGGTGCGGGAATGTATCCGGGTCGGTGTAAAGGTGGAGTGTTTGCCGGGAGCGACGGCGTTTGTTCCGGCGCTGGTGAACAGTGGCTTGCCGATGCACCGGTTTTGTTTCGAAGGTTTTTTGCCGGTGAAGAAAGGACGGCAGACGTTGTTGAAGCAGCTGGCTATCGAGCAGCGGACGATGGTTTTTTATGAGTCGCCGCTGCGGCTGGTGAAGACGCTCGAGGAACTGGCCGGGTATTTCGGTGATGAGCGGCAGTGTTGTGTGAGCCGGGAGTTATCGAAGCTATATGAAGAGAATCGCCGGGGGACGCTACGGGAGGTGTGTGCGCATTACCGGGAGAAGGGGGTGAAGGGGGAGATCGTTATTGTTGTGGAGGGGGTGGATGGACGTGGGAGGATGAGGCCGGCGGGTGAGGATTTGCCGGGACCGGAGGAAGAGGATGAGGTGGGGGATGAGGCTGGCGAGTGAGGTTTGTGAATATTAACTTAAATATATGTTTTTATGAAAAAGCTATTGCAAATGCTTTTTGTTTGCGGTTTTTTGTTTGTGGCCGGGGGCGCTCAGGCGCAGTTTCGTAGTGTTCCGGCTGCTGTGACCGATTCCTTTAAGGCCCGCTATCCGAGTGCGACGGCGGTGAGCTGGTCGGATAAGATGCTTGCGGGTGCGTTCGTGGCGACCTTTACGATGGACAAGGACAAGTATACGGCACGGTTCAACAACGAGGGGGTATGGCAGTATTCGACGAAGAAGATCACACAAAACGATCTCCCGGCGCCGGTGAAGGACGGTCTGGCCAAGAGCAAGTATGCGGGTTCGGAATGGGAGGTGAAGGAGGTGACGATGAAGTTTCTGCCTGGCACTGTGGTGCAGTATGAGATTCTCGTTAAGAAGAGCGGGATCAATCAGAAGCATCTGCTGTTCAGCAGTGAGGGGCAATTGTTAAAAGACTCCAGCACCATTTAACCGCACAAGCCATATGATACGAGCAAATTACGCGCGGCGGGTGGACATGGCGGGCCGTGGGTCGGCGGAAATGCAGCCGGCGGGAAAGGCGACGAAGGGTTGGGGGGCCGCGGGGAGGATCGGGCTCGGGGGGATACGGCGGCGGGACAGGGCGCTTGCGGGCATGATGCTCCTGGCGATATGCCTGGGGGTGAGCCCGTGGGTATCGGCGCAACCCGACCGGTGGCAGCAGCGGGTGAAATATACGATGAATGTGCTAATGGATGTGAACACCAACCGCTTTACGGGCAACCAGACCCTGGCCTATACGAATAATTCGCCGGACACCCTGACAACCGTTTTTTACCACCTTTACTGGAACGCCTTTCAGCCGAACAGCATGATGGATACGCGCAGCCGCGAACTGGGGAAGATTGTGTATTCCTCGGGCAGGCGCGGCGGGGGGCAACAACAGGATTGGGACTCCCGGGTGAGGGACCGCATTCTGAACCTGAAACCGGATGAGATCGGCTATCAGAAGGTGTTGTCGCTGACGATGAACGGGGTGGCACAGCCCTTCAAAGAGGAAGAGACTATTTTACAGGTGAAGCTTACCCGGCCGATATTGCCCCATACGACGGTGGTGTTCCAGATGAAGTTCGAGGCGCAGGTTCCGTTGCAGATACGCCGTAGCGGCAGGGACAACCCGGAGACGGGGGTTCGGTATTCGATGAGCCAGTGGTATCCGAAGCTATGTGAATATGACTATGAGGGCTGGCATCCCACGCCGTATGTGGCGCGGGAGTTCTACGGGGTATGGGGCGACTACGATGTGACGATCTCCATCGACAAGCATTATATCCTTGGCGGGACGGGATATCTCGAGAACGCCTCCGCCGTCGGGTATGGCTATGAGTCGCCGGGGACGCAGGTGGTGCGGCCGGCTGGTGACCGGCTGGTGTGGCATTTCAATGCGCCAAACGTCCATGATTTTATGTGGGCCGCGGACCCGGATTACAAGCACCTCGTACGGCGGATACCGGGTGGACCGGTGATCCATGTGTTGTACAAGAACCAGTCGGGCGATGCGCGCCAGGATACGCTTTGGACTACGCTGGCGGATGCCGCGGTGCTGGTGCTGCCGTATATAGAGAAACATTTTGGAAAATATCCCTACAAACAATATTCTTTTATCCATGGGGGTGATGGCGGGATGGAATACCCGATGAGCACCTTGCTTGTCGGTCCGTCGCTTGGTGGCGCCTTCCACGAGTGGATGCACAGCTGGTACCAGGGGATGCTGGGGACCAATGAGTCGGTGTATCCCTGGATGGACGAAGGGATGACCACCTGGGCAGAAGGGAATGTAAGCGCCTATTATTATGAAGAGATGCTGAAGCTGCATCCCGGCAACCAGGGGTTGCAGGACATCGTGGAGCGGGACCGGACACAGTTGCCGCTGAATCAGTATAATTCGTATGCGTCCTATTTCAACCTGGTGAAGAGCGGGCTGCAGGAGCCGCTCACGACGCATGCGGATCATTTCAATACGAACTATGCCTACGGCACTGCCTCCTATTCCATGGGCGCGATGTTCCTGGAGCAGCTGGGGTATATTGTAGGGGATGCGACGCGGGATAATATCCTGCTGGAGTATTACCGGGAGTGGCGGTTCAAGCATCCGAAAGCCAATGATTTCGTGCGGATCGCAGAGAAGATGAGCGGGATAAAGCTGGACTGGTATAAGGAGTACTGGGTGAATACGACCAAGACGATAGATTATGGCATCGACAGCCTTTGGGAGGACAATGGGAAGTCGAATATCCGGTTGAAGATGATAGGGTATATGCCGATGCCGCTGGATGTGGTGATACAGTACAAGGATGGCAGTAAGGAGATGGTGTATATTCCGCAGTATATCATGTTCGGGGAGAAGCCGGTGGAAGACCCTTCGATGCCGAGGACGGTGGCTGAACCCTGGAAGTGGACGAGTCCGACGTATACGTTTTCGGTGAACCGGAAATTACTGGATATGAAGGTAGTGGAGATCGATCCGACACAGCGGATGGCGGATGTGGATCGAAAGAATAATAAATTAGAGTTGAACTGGTAATAAAAAAGAGGCCACAAGGCCTCTTTTTTTTAGCAAATTAATTCTTCAATGCGATAAGGTTATAATGACTAACGGCTTTGATTAGCAGACAGCCCGGAGGCAAAGGTAGATGCTCCCGGAAGGTGAAACAATACCACTTTGTGGTAGTTCGGATAGGAGTGAGGGATAGGGTAAGCCCTTATCTACCGTAGAATTTGTTAATGGCCTCGACACGGTTGTTCACATGTAGTTTTTCGTAAATGTGATAGACGTGTTTGCGGACGGTTTCCTGGCTGATGAAGAGCCGGCCGGCGATCTCCTTATAGAGCATGCCCTGGGCCAGGAGTTGGAGGATCTCGTTCTCCCGGTTGGACAGGATGCTGATGGCCTTGCCGGCGGCGCTGGGGCTGCCAGCGGGGTCGGCGGGGGATTTTACCTGGAAGGCGTTGACGACCTTGCGGGCGATCTGGCTGCTCATGGGGGCGCCGCCTTCGTGTAGTTCGCGCAGGGCGTCCAGGAGTTTGTTGGGGGCTGTCTTTTTCAGAATGTAGCCGTTGGCGCCGGCTTTCAGGGCTTCGAATATTTTTTCGTCTTCTTCATAGATGGTACACATCATGAAAAGGATCTCCGGGTATTGCGGTTTCAGTTGACGTACGCAATCAATGCCACTCTCTCCATCTCCTAAGTTGATGTCCATCAGGACTACATTTGGCATTGCCGCGGGTATTTTCGCCAGGGCCTCTTCTGCGTCTGCATAGGAGCCAGCCAATGTGTAGCCTTCTGCCATCAGGATGATCTGTTCGAGGGCAGAGCGGATGTCTTTGTTATCATCTACAATGCAAACAGATATTGTCATGCAGCAAAGTTCTGCTGCTTTGGCGAGATGACAATACCACATTGTGGTAGTTTTATATGCGTTGCGCGCAGGGGGGCGAACCCGGAGGGGGTAGTTTTGGTGAATGTGTTAGCGGCTGGGGGTGTGGGTGTTGTGGTGTGGCGGGTGAGGGTTGGGAGAGGCGAAAGTTAGTGGGGAGGGTGAAGGGTTAGTAGTGAGGGTGATGGGGCGAGGGTTAGTAGGGGACGTTGAGCAGGTATTTGTCGCGGAAGTCGTCGAGGGGGAAGAGTTCGTAGACTTCCATGATGCGGGGGCGGGTGTTGCTTTCGGCTATTTCCGTGGTGAGGTCGCCACCCTTTAGGCAGATGAGGCCGGAGGGGTTGGCGGTGGTGGGGGCGTGTGGGGCGTCGGGATCAGTGTTGGGGGCGTATGGGCCGGAGGGGTTGGTGGTTTGGTGCGTGTGTTTTGGTTTGCGGAGGAGGGGGCGCGACCAGGTGTGGAGCTCTTTCAGCGGGGCGACGGCGCGGGAGACGGCGACGTCGAATTTGCGGTTCTTTATTTCTTCGGCGCGGGCGTGTTGGGTGGTGACGTTGCGGATGCCGGCGCCTTCGCGCACGGCGTCGACGACCTTTATCTTTTTGCCGATGCTGTCGACTAGGTGAAAGCGGGTGTCGGGGAAGAAGATGGCCAGGGGGATGCCGGGGAAGCCGCCACCGGTGCCGATGTCGATGACTTCCATGCCGGGCGTAAAGGTGAAGGCGGCGGCGATGGCGAGGGAATGCAGGACGTGCTTTTCGTAGAGGCTGTCGATGTCCTTACGGGAGATGACGTTGATCTTCGCGTTCCACTCGGTGTAGAGATGGCCGAGGGCAGTGAGCTGTTCGAGTTGCGCCGGGGTGAAGTCTGCAAAGTATTGCAGGACTATTTCCAGGCCTTCCGGGGTCTTTTCCATACCGTCGAAGAGAAGATGAGATAATAGCCGAACATCCAGATGTCGAGCAGCCACCACCAGGGGAAGAGGTCTTCTTCGCCGAGGCGGCGCATGGCCCTGTTGTAGATGAAACCCTGGATAAGAAAACGGACGCCAAACAGGATGAGGCTTATGCGCCAGTCGTAGAACAGGCTGACGACCAGCAGGGGATAGAACAACAGGTGAGAGAAGGAATAGAGGCCGAGCAGAAATTTGTGCAGGGGCTTGTAATATTTAGCCGTGGTGTAGTGACGGGCCTTCTGGCGGTACCATTCCGAGAACGTTTTTTTGGGTTCGGAGAGGGTGAAGGTGTCGGGGTCCACTACGATGGCGGTATTTTCTTTTTTTGCCACCTTGTTGATGAAGAGATCGTCGTCGCCGCCGGGTACATGGTTGAGGGCGGAGAATCCTTTATTGCGGAAGAAGAGGTCTTTTTTATAAGAGAGGTTTCTGCCGACCCCCATATATGGGTATCCGGCGAGGGCATACGAGAGATATTGGAGGGCAGTGTGGAAGGTGTCGAAGCGAATGATCTTGTTGAGGAAGCCAGGGCCTTTCTTATAGGGGCTATAGCCGAGGACCACTTCAATGCCGTCGCGATAGCCGTCCTGCATTTTCTGGAGCCAGAATTCGCTGGCGGGTACGCAGTCGGCGTCGGTGAGCAGGACGATCTCGTGGCGGGCTTCCTTGATGCCCATGCTGAGCGGGTATTTCTTACCGGGGATGCCGATGGCTTCGTATTCGAGGTTGACTACATGCAGCCCCTTGAAGGTTTTTTTGAACTCATCGAGGAGGAAACGGGTGTCGTCCTGGCTGTTGTGGTTGACGACGATGACTTCGTGGGTACTGGGGTAGGTTTGTACGAGGGCGCCGGGCAGGTGGGTGACGAGACGGGCGGCTTCGTCACGGGCGCAGATGATGACGCTGACGGGGTGTTGCTGGGAGTGTTCTTTTGGCGGGGGGGAATAGAAGGCCAGCCTTCTGAAGAACCAACCGTAGTAGAATAGTTGTACCAGGGTGATCAGGCAAAAAACAATAAAAAACAGTTCGAGCCAGGGGAAACTCCAAAACAATTTAGTCATAAGTGGTTTGCCGTACGAAAGTACACATTTTCGGCGGAGATCACCAACCCAAGGGATACCACTTACGTGGTATAGGATTGTTAATGTAAATTGCGGCCCAAACCGCTGGAAGCGGTTCGAACGAGTATGGCTGTATTACAATTTGCACTGGAGGGGGCGTGTCCGCAGTCGGCGGCGCGGGCGGGGCGGATCACTACCGATCATGGAGAGATAGTGACCCCGATCTTTATGCCTGTGGGGACGGTGGGCAGCGTCAAGGCGGTGACCCAGCAGCAGCTGAAGCAGGATGTGGGGGCACAGATAATCCTTGGGAATACCTATCATCTTTATCTGCGGCCCGGTTTGGAGGTGTTGGAAAAGGCGGGCGGGTTGCACCGGTTTAACGGGTGGGACCGGCCGATACTGACCGATAGCGGGGGATACCAGGTGTTCTCGCTTTCGGGTACGCGGAAGATAAAGGAGGAGGGGGTCGTTTTCCAGTCCCATATCGATGGCAGCCGCCACCTTTTCAGCCCCGAGAAGGTGATGGACATCCAGCGGAGCATCGGGGGAGATATCATCATGGCTTTCGACGAGTGTCCGCCTTATCCAAGCGATCATGCATACGCCAATAAGTCGATGCATCTGACGCATCGCTGGCTTGACCGGTGCTGGGAGCATTTTCATGAGACGCCGGACAAGTATGGGTATACGCAGAATTTGTTCCCCATCGTTCAGGGAAGTGTATTCCCCGATCTGCGCAAGGCTTCCTGTGCGTATGTCGCCGGCAAGGGGGCCGTGGGGAATGCTATCGGCGGGCTTAGCGTGGGCGAGCCGGAGCAGGAGATGTACGATATCTGCCAATTGTGCTGCGAGGCACTGCCGGTGGACCGTCCCCGTTATCTTATGGGGGTGGGTACGCCCTGGAATATCCTGGAGTGCATCGCCCTGGGGGTGGATATGTTCGATTGTGTGCTGCCGACCCGCAACGGACGGAATGCGATGCTTTTTACCTCGAAGGGGGTGATCAATATCGACAATAAGAAATGGGAGATGGACTTTTCGCCCATCGATGACGGCATCGATTGCGCCGTCAGCAACTATTACAGCAAGGCGTATTTACGGCATCTGATAAAGGCGAAGGAAATCCTTGGCCTGACCATCGCCAGTGTACATAATCTGGCCTTTTACCTCCACTTGGTGGGGGAGGCGCGGAAGCATATCCTTCAGGGCGACTTTGTTAGCTGGAAGCGCGAACAGGTGGAGCTGCTGAAGACGCGACTATGACCTCATCGATGTATACGACATGGGTGTTCTCGGTTTTAAGGAGCTTCTTTTTACTGACACGCAGCTTGAGCAGGGCGCGTAGTTGCCGGTAGAAGATGCGGGGAATAAATTGGATAGTATCGATGATGGATCTCCCCTTGCTTTCCTTTGCGACGATGACCAGGAAGGACAGGGCGAAGAGGGTGAAGGCGATGAACCAGGCCACGCTGAGCGAGCGAAGGATGAACCAGTCGATGACCATGCAGGCGAAGGACTGGGCCATCAGGAGGAAATAGGGTGGCCGGATGAGGTTGTAGCCGAAGTAAATAAGATTGAAGTCGAATCGACGCAGGCCAGTGAAGAGCAGGCCGAAGGCATTGCCGAGGAATTTGAAGTGGGCGGCAATCCACCGGATGCGCTGGCGTTCGAAGTTGCCCGCGTCGCTGACCTTTTCGTCGTAGAAGATGGCTTCGCGGGCGAAGGCGATGCGATCGACGCCTTTGGCGACATCGATCTGGAGGTGCTTGTCAAAGCCACCTGTCCGGCTCCGCTGATCGTATTGAATGTTTCCGTAGACCGCTTTGTGGACGGAGATGCCGCTGCCAGAGATGTTGACGGAAAGGCCGAGGAGGGAACGCATGTCCCGTTCCATGAAATTACTCAACGCTGCTCCCCAATTGTCTATCTGGGCATAGGTGGTGCTTTTGTTCTTCGATTGCATATGGCCGTAGACTGCCCGGAATCCATTGTTGTACCAGACGTTGAGCACCCGCAGGAAATCGGGGTGGGCGAGGTTGTCCGGATCGAAAATGACCACGACCTCATCGTTATTGCTGAGCTGCCGGAGGCCGTATTCGAGAGAGGCCACCTGGTCGTGTAAGGGCGCAGGCGGGACGAGGATGTGGATACGGGGGTCGAAGTAGCGTAGTTGCCGGACATCGCAGTCATCGGCGACGACGTAGACGTTGAACTTGTCGTAGGTCTGTTTCAGCAGGGAGTCCACGATGGGTGGGATGAATTCAGTGGACTGGTGGGCGGTGATGATGATGCCGAACTGGTAGTCGCGGGTGACGGATTCGTAGGGGGTGGATCGTGGCCGGATGCCGAGGGCCTTGGATACAGAGTAGATGAGCAACAGGAGGAATGGTTGCACCAGATAGGAGGCGAGGAATACCTGATAGGCGAGGTAGATACCCCATAGGATTAACAAAGTTTTTTGCATTTGTCAGATTTTTAAAAGGTGACGCAGGCAATCGATAGGGAAAATGGGGTGACGGATGATGCAGACAATGTTAGATGAGGCGGGCAATGTTAGCGGGAGAAGTGGCCGAAAGAAGTGAGGATAACTCAATATACAATTTTTAACAGCAATTTCCATACCCCGGGCCGGGTTTTAGGATTTTGCAGCGGAGGAAAATGGGGGAGATGCAGTAACTTGCGGCCACGGCGGACCAAGGGTTTGCCTTCGTATGATCAAATTGCTTGATAGATACATATTAAAAAAATTTCTCGGAACCTTTGTTTTCACGATGTTAGTGATCACGTCCATTGCGGTGGTGATCGATACGAGCGAGAAGGCCGATGATATGGTGCGTAGTGGCCTGACCGTTAAGCAATTGATCATGAACTATTATATCGGGTTCGTACCCTTTATCATGTCGATGATCTATCCGCTGATGGTCTTTATCGCGGTGATCTATTTTACCAGTAAAATGGCGGGCCGGTCGGAGATCATCGCCATCCTGGCGGGCGGGGTGCGATACAACCGGATGCTAAGGCCTTTCCTGATAGGGGCCGCTTTTCTTTCACTCATCTTCTGGCTTGCTTCGCAGTATTGGGTGCCCAGGGCCAATGAGATAAGGACCGATTTCCAGGCGGTGTATGTGGACCGTAACAGCAGCTACAACGGGGACCCTTACCGAAACAATAACTTCTATCTGCGGGTGGATCCCGTTACGTTTGTCGGATTTCGCTATTATGATACCGCGAACAAGGTGGCGACCAATTTTTTCCTGCAGAAATTGAAGGGGAATAAGGTGTATTACAATGTGCGGGCGGAGTCGGTGCGGTGGGACCCTGCGCGGAAAGACTGGAAGCTGACGACGGTGATAGAGCGGACGATCGATGGGTTGAAGGAGACGATGAAGCGGGATGATACGATGCATGTCAATCTCAATGTTCAGCCCAAGGAGCTGCGACGGGACGATTACCTGAAGGACAAGCTGACGACACCGGAACTGCAGCAATTTATTCATATGGAGGAGGTGCGGGGGTCGGAAGGACTCAATACCTTCAAGGTGGAGCTGTATCACCGGGATGCGACGCCTTTCTCCGTCATCATCATGGCGTTGATAGGAGCCGTTATCGCCAGCCGCAAGATAAGGGGAGGCAGTGGGGTGCACCTGGCGGTGGGGATCGTATTGGCGGCGATCTTCGTGGTGATGGACAAGTTTGCGGTGACCTTTTCCACGAAGGGGAACCTGCCGCCGGTGCTGGCGGCCTGGCTGCCGAATATCATTTTCAGCGGGGTGGCGGGTATATTATATGTGAAGACACCGAAGTAGAATTCACGGAGAAATCATTTGTTACTCAATATTTCGTACAGTACCTTTAACCGATAAACGAGTTTTCATGGCAAATACGAAAGAAAGGTTTAAAGAGAAGGCCGATGGCGTGGCTGCCGAGATAAAGGATATTCTGAAGGAGCATGGCAGTAAGAAGATTGGAGAAGTTACGCTTTCGCAGATCTACCAGGGTATGCGGGGTATCACGGGTCTGGTGACGGAGACGTCGCTGCTCGATGCCCAGGAAGGGATACGCTTTCGTGGTTTTTCCATCCCCGAGCTGCAACAGAAGCTGCCGAAGGCGAATGGCGGGACGGAGCCGCTGCCGGAGGGGTTGTTTCACCTGATGTTGCTTGGTGAGCTGCCTACGGAAGAAGATGTGCACGATATTACGGCAAACTGGCAGCGCCGCAGCCACGTGCCGAACCATGTATTTGCCGCGATAGAGGCTTTGCCAAAGGATTCTCATCCGATGACGCAGTTTGTCATCGCGATCATGGCGTTGCAGACCGAAAGCAAGTTTGCCGACCGATATGCCAAGGGGATGGCCAAAAAGGATTACTGGGAGGCTGTATTTGATGATTCGATGGACCTGATCGCCCGGCTGCCCCGGGTAGCGGCATATATCTACCGGCGGAAGTATAAGGACGAGGATCATATCCATCCTGATGGTCTGCTGGACTGGGCGGGGAATTTTGCCCACATGCTGGGATATGAGGATGAGACTTTCCGCGAATTGATGCGGCTTTATATGACGATACACGCCGATCATGAGGGGGGTAATGTGAGTGCGCATACGACCCACCTGGTGGGTTCGGCGTTGAGCGATCCGTACTTGTGTCTTGCCGCGGGGATGAACGGTCTCGCGGGGCCCTTACATGGGTTGGCCAACCAGGAGGTGATCAAGTGGATACTGGAGATGCGGGAGGAGCTGGGTGTTGAGCTGCCTTCGAGTGCGCAGATCGATGCGTATGTACGCAAGACGCTGAGCGAAGGCCGCGTGGTGCCAGGTTATGGGCATGCGGTGCTGCGGAAGACGGACCCGCGGTTTTCGGCGCAGATGGCATTTGGTAAGCGGCATTTACCGGATGATCCGCTCGTCCAGACGGTGTGGAACATCTATGAGACGGTGCCGCCTATTCTGCAGTCGCTTGGAAAGATAAAGAATCCCTGGCCCAATGTGGATGCGCATAGTGGCGCATTGCTGGTGCATTATGGGTTGGTGGAATATGAGTTTTATACGGTGTTGTTTGGGGTGAGCCGGGCGCTTGGGGTGTTGGCGAGTCTTTGCTGGGACCGGGCGTTGGGTTTCCCGCTGGAGCGGCCAAAGTCCGTGACAACCGAACTAGTGAAGGATTGGTTGAAGGGAGAAGGGGAGATTTGGGGGGAGTAGGGGGCCGGTGGGTACCTGGAAAGAAATTTGGAGAAACTGTCTCTCTTAATTATGAGATCCTGTGTTAAGACCCAATTAATTTTATTTTTTCTAATTTTGTCTTTTAGGCGGTTTTAAGCCAGCCTGTTTAGGGAGCAGCTTCGGCTGCTCCCTAATTTTTATTCGGCTATTTTATGCTGCTGCCCATTTTCTGGTTCCTGTTTCTGTAAATACTTTTTATCATAGGGTGTATTGGTTTTATATGGTATAATCGGCAAAACGAATTGTCTTAATTAATAAAACCAAATGTCCCGCTTTTAGGTAATGTCTCATTTTGAAATTCAGCCGGGATGATTATTGCCAAAATACTGTTGTAGAACTGGTAGCAATGTTTCCGGGTCTGGCAGAATGAACCATGTGGGGTTTCCAGGTCTACAGGTGGGATATCCCAAATCTGGATTTTCTTCGTTCCATTCATTGACATTGTGTCTGATCCCAAAGGCAGTTGACCCGTCATGAAACTCCAATTCGGCTATAGAGAATTCGAAAGGTTCATTGGTGGTTCCATCATGAAGAACTCTAATGACCCTATTAATACGATTCATTGGATAAATGACATCTTGTGGATTGATCGGCATATATTTTGAACTTTGGTTTGAAAATCAACTTATTTTAATCTTTCGGTAAGTATAGATATCCAATGATTGTCCCAACGCAGGTAATAACATAGCGGATTAGTTCATAAGGCTGAAAGGAATTGGCCCTATTTAAAAGGTCAATTTGCTCGAAAATAAGCCCAGACATTATAAAAATCAACAATACCAACAGGATTAAAGCACTTGCGCGTTTGTATTTTGGTGCAACCGTAAAGCCAGTGTGGATATAAAAGTAGGCTCCTAAAACGGCTGGCAACATTTCAGAAATATTTATTGCCAATTGACTTTTCCAATTAAATATCTCGCGGAAAAATGTCCTTATTATCCATGATAGTGCTCCAAACCAGATGGCAAACGTCAATATAGACAGAGGTAAAATGAGAATCCACTTGAGCCAATTTGGGGCTTTTTCCAATGGTATGTTGATCAATTCTGAGGCAAGGGATTTCTTATTTACCGGGCCAGAAGATGAATGATTCATCGTTCAAGGATTAATTATCCTCAAAATGAGGCTACAACTGAAATGCCTAATTTATGAGCAGCCTTAGTAAGCGCCTCAAATATTTTGTCTGAGACCCCCGGCTGATGTTTCAGGTCAGAAATTATCCTATATCTCAAAGCTGTTACTTCAGCATCCTGTTCATTCCCGTAAGGACCTACTTCAACCAATATGTGTTTAGACATATCTCCACCAAAATAAGGAAGTAATGCAAGCTGATTAGAAATTTCCCTTTGTTTTTCTGCATCCGATAACATAATAAATTAATTTAATTGATTGGTGGCTTGCGGCCCGAAGTGATACCTGAAAATAAAGGCATGTAATTCATCTTGCAGTTGCTCAATTGTGGGCTTCGGAACAACGACAGGCAAAGCGCCATTTCTCCCTATCTTTTCCTTTAGATAAGCTTCCAGACCATTTACTATGATCGTGTGCATCTCGTAAACTTCATTTAAACGTAGATTTTCAGATTGATAAACCTCAAATAAGGCTATGCTGCTGCAATTAAAATGGAAAGAATTTCCGACACCCTGGACCTCATAATTTAACGTTAACTGGACTATTGCCGGAATTCCTTCTTGGTTCACAGCTCTTATGAATGTTAAGAATGGCGCACCCTGACCCTTAAACTCACCAGTGAATTGAGGCTCCGAAAATTCGGACCTTACATGCTTATAGATAGGCTTTTCCATTTGAAGATTTTTACAAATCTATGAAAAAGAGGTACTGTTCTTGCAAACATAGGAGACAGCCTCACTCTTTAATAGGGGGTGCAAAATGCGATTTTCAAGTTTTGTATATACAAATCAAGAAATCCAATAACTCAGTTGGAGGCCTACCCGCGAAATCCTTCATTTTCAACCTTTGCTGCCAAGCCCTCGATGCCTGACGCCCAAAAATTATGATTTGTATATACAAAACATCCAAACTCAAAAAATCAACGCTTCCTCCGCGGCGAAAAGGCCGTCTCCTAATTAAGTGAGACGGCCGCTCTTGCGTTGGGGCCGGGTCTTTGAAGGGCCTAGGGCTTACGTCCAAAGGGCGTGTGGCCCTTTGGGGGGCCGGGATGGTTTGCCGCGGGCTGGCTAGAGGGCCTGGCGGATGTCGGCGAGGATGTCGTCGCGGTGTTCGAGGCCGACGGAGATGCGGATGAGGCCGGGGGAGATGCCCACGGCGGCGCGTTCTTCGGGGGTGAGTTTGGCGTGGGTGGTGCTTGCGGGGTGGGAGGCGATGCTGCGGGTGTCGCCGAGGTTGGCGGTGAGGGACAGCATCTTCAGGTTGTCGAGGAATTTCCGTCCTGCTTCGAGTCCGCCTTTCAATTCGAAGCAGACGATGCCGCCGCCGTTCTTCATTTGCCGGCGGGCGATGTCGTACTGGGGATGGGCGGGATGGAAGGGATAACGGAGGCTGGCGATGGCGGGATGGTCTTCGAGGGCTTGTGCGAGGTAGAGGGCGTTGGCCGAATGCCGTTCCATCCGAACGTCGAGGGTTTCGAGGCTTCTGCTGAGGATCCAGGCGTTGAAGGGGGAAAGGGAAGGGCCGGTGCTGCGGCAGAAGAGATAGACTTCTTTGATAAGATCTTTGCGGCCGAGCACTGCTCCCCCGAGGACGCGGCCCTGGCCGTCGATCCATTTAGTGGCGGAGTGGATGATGAGATCGGCGCCGTAGTCGATGGGGGTTTGGCCGATGGGGGTGGCAAAGCAGTTGTCGACGTTGAAAAGCAGGTTATGCTTACGGGCGATGGCGCCGGCGGCGGCCAGGTCGACGATATCGAGACCGGGGTTGGTAGGTGTCTCCAGGAAGATCATGCGGGTGTTTGGCCGGATGGCGGCTTCCCAGGTGGATGTATCCGTGCTTACATAGGAATATTCGATGCCGTATTTGGGGAGGTATTTGGTAATAACGGTGTGGGTGCTGCCGAAGATGGCGTTGCAGGCGAGCAGGTGGTCGCCTTTTTTCAGGAAACTAAGAAAGGAGGCCACGATGGCGCTCATGCCGGAGGCGGTGGCGAAACCGGTTTCCGTGCCTTCGAGGGCGGCGAGGCGGTCGGTGAATTCCTGTACGGTGGGGTTGCTGAAACGGCTGTAGATGTTGCCTTCTTTCTCATCGGCGAAGACGGCCCGCATCTCTTCGGCATCTTCGTAGCAGAAGCTGCTGGTGAGGAAGAGGGGGGTAGTATGTTCCATTTCGGGGGTCTGGCCGGCACGGATGCGGATGGCTTGAGTTATGCGGTGAGTGGACATGTAATTTATTTGGTGTGGTGAAGCGTATTGTTATTATAGACGGTTTCGCCGTTGACGCTCACCTGCCAGGTGATAATGCAGCGGGCTTCGCGGAGAGTGGCGGCGACGGAGCAATATTTGTCCATGGACAGTTCGCAGGCTTTTTTTGCCTTATCGGGGTCTATGTCACCTTTGAGGGCGAAATGGATGTGGACGGTTTCCCAGAGGGTGGGTTCTTTGCCTTTTTCCCGTTCGCCTTCTATGGTCATATGAAAGTCTTCTACGGCCTGTCGTTGTTTGTTGAGGATGGAAACGATGTCGATGCCGCTGCAGCCGCCAAGGCCCATCAGCAGTAGTTGCATGGGGCGGACGCCGAAGTTGGCGCCACCGGTTTCAGGGCTGCTATCCAAGCGTACGGTATGTCCAAAGGCGTCTTTTGCTTCGAAACCGAAGTCTCCGCTAACCCTATCCAGCTCGATCCTAGTCATAATTGGAAGATTTTTGCAAATTTACGGGTGTTAAGGCCTTATTTTGCAGCGAAATTGGACGGAGTCCAATTTTGTTCACGAGGCCGGAGGCCGAAATGAACAGACATTATGCGAATTGCGGCAAAAAATTATTTTTTCTCCATTTTTTGCCGAAATTAAAATTGAAGATTGGCTTAATGAATTATTTTATTTCTGAAGACCTTTTTGTGTTGGAAGCGGGCGGGTCTCTGCCCGGGATTACGATAGCCTATCATACCTATGGACGGCTGAATGCGGACCGCAGCAATGTAGTATGGGTTTGTCATGCGCTGACTGCCAACTCTGATGTTGCCCGCTGGTGGCCGGGGGTGGTGGGGGAGCATGGGGCCATCCGGCCGGAGGAGTATTTTATTGTTTGTGCGAATATATTGGGGTCGTGTTATGGGAGCACGGGACCGGTTGGCGCGGGTCCCGGCGTTGGGGAGAATGGGGTGGGGAGGCCGGAAAATGGGGGGGAGCGGGCGTTGTATAGTGCGTTTCCGATGATCACGATCCGGGATATGGTGCGGGCGCATATTTTGTTGCGGAAGCATCTGGGGATCGGGAAGGTACATTTATTGATGGGGGGAAGCATGGGTGGTTATCAGGCGCTGGAGTGGGCTGTGATAGAGGCGGGGGTGATCGAGCGTTTGTTCCTTATCGCCACTTCCCCGACGGAGAGCGCCTGGGGGATCGCGGTGCATGCTGCGCAGCG
Source organism: Puia dinghuensis (assembly GCF_014642875.1). Classification (GTDB taxonomy): domain Bacteria; phylum Bacteroidota; class Bacteroidia; order Chitinophagales; family Chitinophagaceae; genus Puia; species Puia dinghuensis. The sequence continues at coordinate 240,150 of NZ_BMJC01000005.1, read as the reverse complement.
GCTGGCGATAGAAGCGGATACCAGTTGGCGTGACCGGTCGCCGGAGGCGGGGCAGAAGGGATTGAAGGCGGCGAGGGCCATCGGTATCCTCACTTATCGTAACTATGGTATCATGGTGCAGAAGCAGACGGATATGGATGCTGAAAAGCTGGATGGGTATCGGGCTGCTTCCTATATCGAGTACCAGGGGAAGAAGCTAGTGGAGCGATTCAATGCGTATTGTTACTGGCTGCTGACGAAGGCGATGGATAGTCATCATATTGGTAGGGAAAGAGGGGGGGATGTGGAGGCGGTGCTGCGCGGTATGAAGCAGAAGACCCTGATCATCGGGATCACGAGCGATATCCTTTGTCCGGTGGCGGAGCAGCGGCATATGGCCGAGCATCTGCCGGATTCGCGGTTTATCGAGATAGATTCGGCCTATGGCCATGACGGGTTTATGGTGGAGGGAGACAAAATAGCCAATCACCTGCGTGACTGGCTATCGGCTGGTTAGAAGTTATGTGACCCGCTAGGGGATCTGCAGTTTTCCCTGATAGTAATCCAGCACTTTTGTTCGGAAGATGTAAGCGTATTTGGCGGCTGCCAGGTTGATAGCTGCCTGGTCGCTGCGTGCCTTGGACGGAATATAGACGTCGGCAGTGATCACGCCTTCGGTGAACCGGATGTTCTGGATGCGGAAGGATTCGGCATAGGCAGTGGCCTGGTCGGTGTAAAATTTATAACTTTTATAGGCGGCGATCATGTTCTGGAAGGCGAGCTCAACGGACTGTTGCAGGGCCAGGCGGGTATTGCCCGCGGTGAGCTCTGCATTTTTCAGGTTGATCTTTGCGTTGCGGACATTGTTGCGCACTTTAAAGCCGTTGAGGATCGGGATGTTGAGGTAGAGACCAACGTACTCGGACCGGTTGTCGTGGAATTGGGTGCCCCAGGGGATCTTGTTGTTGCTGTTGAGTGCCGTGGCCGCGCTGTTGTAGTAAGAATTGACATTACCATTGAAGCTCAGGGTGGGGAAGTATGCGCCTCTTGCCACTGCAAGGGCTTTTTGAAACCCCATTACCTTTAACGATGTCGATTGGATATTGGGAACGGTTTGCAGGGCGCTGTTATAAATGCTGTCGGGTGAAGCCTGGTAGTCGGTGATGTTCGCGGTGGCAACGCTATTTTCGAAATCGATATCCCGTTTGTAAGGGACGTTCATCAATTGGAAAAGATTGACCTTGGCTGCTTCCAGGTTATTGACGGCGGTGGCGATATTGACCTCGTCCTGGGCCACCTGGCCCCGGAGATCGGTGAGTCCGGAAACCACCAGCAGGGCGCCTTCCCTGTTCTGGTTCTCGAGCCGGCTGAGCTGAACGGTATCGGCGTTCTCCTGTTCGCGGATGGTGGCCAGCTGGTCGCGGGCACTCAGGACCGAAAGATAGGCCAGCAGGACGCTGAGAGTGATATTATCTTTTTGGTATCGGAGGTCGAGCCTGCTGGCGTCATAGACATACCGGGCCTGCTTGATCCCGTTCTGCAGTTGCAGGCCGGCAAAGATGGTAAGCCCGGCGTTGAGGTTATAGTTGCCGTTACCGGTCTGAGCGGTGACATAAGTATAGTTGGTGGTGTTGAGGCTTCGGCCGAAGTTGATACCCTGGCCGGCGTTGGCGCCGAGGGTGGGCAGCATCAATTCCCAGGACTGGTCGAAAGCGACCTTGTAGGTTTGTGACTGGAGGTCGGCCTGGTTGACCACGAGATTGTTACGGATGGCGATGTCCACGGCCTGGTGCAGCGTAAGCAGAGAACCGATGGAGTCCGCTGCCGGGGATTGGGCATCCAGTCTTGTGGTGCATAGGGCAAAGGACAGAAGCAGGAGAGAAAAAGATGAATAGCGCATAGTTGTTATTATATTATCTGTGCCGGGCGGTCGCGGGCGGTCAATTAAAATTATCGATGCGGCCGTCCAGCAGATTGATGATCCGTGAGCCGTAAGCGGCGTTCTTTTCCGAGTGAGTCACCTGGATGATGGTGACGCCTTCGTTGTTAAGCTGTTTGAACAGATCCATGATCTCTTCGCCTTGGCGGGAGTTGAGGTTACCGGTAGGTTCGTCGGCCAGGAGCAGTTTGGGTTTGCCGATGAGGGCGCGGGCGATGCCTACGAGTTGTTGCTGGCCACCGGACAGCTGGGTGGGGAAGAGGTCTTTTTTTCCGACGATCTGGAACCGGTCGAGGATATCTGCGACCATGGCCTGGCGTTCGGAGCCTTTTATATTCTGATAGATGAGGGGTGTTTCGATGTTTTCGTATACGGTGAGTTCGTCGATGAGGTGGTAGGCCTGGAAGACGAAGCCGATGTATTGTTTGTACAGTTGGGAGCGTTGTTTTTCTTTTAGTCCATGGACGCCCTGGCCCAGGAAGAAGTATTCGCCTTCGGAGGAGTCGTCCAGCATGCCGATGATGTTGAGTAAGCTCGATTTGCCGGAGCCGGAGGGCCCCATGATAGAGACGAATTCCCCTTCTTTTATATCCAGGTTGATGTCCTTGAGGATGAAATTGGGTTTTCCGCCGACATTTACCCATTTCGAGATGCGCTTGAGATCGATCATAGTTTCTTCTGTTAGAGATTTGTACTTGGGTTTACTATACTTGCAACCGTGTGCCGGTTTATAAGTGTTTGATAATTATGTTTTTGTGAGGGTGTGGGCCTCATTGTAGTGCGATTTTGATACAAGAAGTGTACGGTTTTGATACAGTTCGGGTATTGAGTGGCGTGGTCATTCCGTTCGCAGGTTTTTTACGGGGTTGGCGGCAAGGGCGCGGAGGGTGAGAGCGCCGATGACGATGAAGGCGATGGACAGTATGAGGCCTTCGGTGAGCAGGAGGAGGCCGGCGTTGATGGTGACCCGGTAGGCGAAGTTATCCAGCCAGCGGTGGATGAGCCACCAGCTGAGCGGCAGGGCGATGGCCGAGGCGATGAGCGCCAGGCGGATGAAGTTGCCCGATATGAGGCGGAGGATATTTCCATTACCGGCGCCGAGGACTTTGCGGATGCCGATCTCCTTTGTCCGGCGTTCGATGGTGAACAGGGTGAGCCCGATGAGGCCCAATGTTGCCAAAAGGATCGCCAGAACAGTGAAAAAGCTGATGGCCTGGCCCAGGAGTTTTTCTTTTGCGGCGAGGCGGCCGAAGTTGTCGTCGATGAAGCTGGTTTCGAGGTTTTCACCCGGGAGGATATTCTGTTCTGTCTGTTGCAGCCAGTCGAGGAAGGCTGCGGGGTGGCCGCCGGCGATATGGATGGCGAGGATGGAATTGCCCTGGGGGCTGAAGCGCAGCACGGCCGGGCCGATCTTATCCCGGAGGGAGGTGTAGTTGAAGTCTTTGACGACGCCGATGACCCGTTCGCTGCCGTTGAGGAGGGCGCCGATGGGTTTGAACAGGCCCATGGCGGCGACGGCCGATTCGTTGAGGATAAGGGAGTTGGTATCGGAGAGCAGGTTCTTATCAAAATTCCGGCCGTCGGTGAGGTGGAGTCCGAGGGTGGTGATATAGCGTTCATCTACCGGGAAGGTTTGGAGGAGTACTTCTTTTTGCATGGCTGCGGTGCGGTAGCTACCCCGCATCAATGTGCTGCCAGTGGGTGCGCCGGCGCAGAGGCTGGTGCTCGTTACCTGGGATTGCTGGTCGATGAGGTGGCGGAGCGTTTGGAATTTCCGGGTGATGTCGAGGTTGTTGAGGGCCTGGACGTCCTGCAGGAGGATGACGCCGTCGGAGCGGAAGCCTTTGTCCTTGTTCTTCATGTATTGCAACTGGCTGTAGACGACCAGGGAGACGAAGAGGAGGCCGATGGCGATGGCGAACTGGAGGGTCACGAGACTATTGCGGAGGCGGGGCGTATTCCTGCCGCTGCCTGCCGTGGAGCGAACGGTGAGGCCAGCCCGAAAGCCGGTGAGATAGATGGCGGGGTAGATGCCGGCGAGCAGACCGATGGCGACAGAGAAGAGAATGAGCCAAAGGTAATTCGCTGAGAGGAAGGGGATGGGGCCGGTGAGTGCGGCGCCTGTCGAATATTGATAGAGGAAGAGGATGACCTGGATGAGCCCGCAGGACAGGAGCATGGCTAATGTGCTAAAGAGCAGTGATTCCTTGAGGAGTTGGGCGATGAGTGTCCGGCGGGGGGCGCCGAAGGTTTTTTTGAGGCCGATCTCTTTTGCGCGGATGGAGGAGCGTGCCGTGACGAGGTTGATGTAGTTGATGATGGCCAGCAAAATGAGGAGAATGCTGATGGCGCTGAGGAGCTGGACCTGGGTGAGGTTACCGCCGGGGTTATCGTCGAATTTCAGGTTCGAGTGGAAGTAGATGTCGGTGAGGTGTTCGGTATAAAAGAAGACGGAAGTGCCTTTTGTTTTCCATTGGGCGTAGGTGTCGGTGGAGCCGCTGGCGGGGTAGACGACCTTTTGACGGAGGCGTTCGAGCCAGGCATTGAGGCCGGCAAGAGAGCCCTGGGGTTTTAGCTTGACATAGTTATAGGTTTTGACGTTCCACCAGGAGGAGGTTTCTTCGGCTGTCCGTCGGGGTTGGGGCAGCAGCAACTGGGGGTCGATGGTGGATTTGGCGAAGGTCTCTTTGAGGACGGCTACGACGGTGTAGGGGGTGAGGTCTTTCCCGACATAGATGGTTTGGCCGACGGCTTGTTTGCCGCCGAAGAATTTTTGTGCCTGGGATGCCGAGAGAATGGCCTGGCCGGGGGCGAGACCATTTTGGGGGAGGGCGCCGGCGGCTGCTTCGTGGGAGAAGACATGGAAGAAGGAGGAGTCGATGAGGTAGCTGATGATACCGGTGAAGGCCCTGTCCTGGCGGTTGGTGCGGACGGGGTCACTCTTGGTGTCGAAGCCGGTGGCGTCTTCGACGTCTTTGCAGGAGGCGATGGCCAGGGGGCGGAGCATGGGCTGGCTGAAGGCGAAGGGGCCGAGCTGGAAGAAGTCGGTGCCTATGCGGGCGATGCGATCGGCGTCGCGGAAATGGTGGTCGGTGCTGAGTTCGCGTTGGGTGTAGACGAGGAGGATGAAGGATGCGGCGATGCCGATGGCCAGGCCGCCCAGGTTGATCAGGGAGAATACGGGGTATCTTTTTAGTTGGCGGAGGGCAGGTTTTATCAGTGTGTTCATAATTAAAACTAAGGTTTTTTGGTGGGTTCGCGTTAGGGATCGGCAGGAGCACCATGTGCGACAGAGAGCCCGACCCGCGGCAGCGGGGAACGCCCTTATCTTATTCGGTACGGAGTGATCGGGCGGGGTTGGTATTGGCGGCTTTCAGGGTCTGGGTGGTGACCGTCAGCAGGGCGATGGCCAGGATCAGCAGGGCCGGACCGATGAACAGCAAGGGGGTGAGGGAGATGCGGAAGGCGTAGTTATCCAGCCATTTTTCCAGGGCATACCAGGTTAGCGGTATGGCGATGAGGAAGGACAGGAGGACGGGGCGCATGAAGTCCCTGGTAAGCAGGGAAAGGATATTGCCTACGCTGGCTCCGGCGATCTTGCGGATGCCGATCTCTTTTGTCCGCTGGTTGGTGACGAAGGCGGCCAGGCCCAGGAGGCCGAGACAGGAAACGAAGATGGCGAGACCGGCGAAGATGCCGAAGGTTTCGCCGAATTGTTGGTCGGCCTTGTATTGTTCGGCGAAGCGATCGTCGAGGAAGAAGTAGTCGAAGGGGTTGCCGGGGAAGAAGCTTTTGTATTGGGTCTTTACGGCGGTGATGGTGGCGGGCCAGCTGTCGCGGCTACCCGTGAGCTTTAGGGAATAGTAGGTGTTGGCGTCGGGGATGAGCCGGAAGATGTGGGCGTCATAGGATTCCCGGAGGGATTCCTGGTGGTGATTGGAGACGACGCCGACGATGGTATATTGTTTCCCCCAGAAATCGATGCGTTTGTTGAGCACGTCTTCGGGCTTGTTGAAGCCCATGTTCTTTACGGCCGATTCGTTGAAGAGAACGGCGCCGGTGTCGGAGCGGAAGTCGCGGGAGAAGTTGCGGCCGGCGAGGAAATGCATGCCGAAGGCGGTGGCAAAGTCATAGTCGACGCCGATGACGCGGTATTGGCGGGCCTTTGTGGCGTCGGCACCTACTTCTTTGATGCCGCCGGCGTTCCAGCCTACTTTATGTCCCGGCACTTCGGTGGAGGCGCTGATGCTGTTCACGCCCGGGACGCGCAGTACTTCATCCCGGAACCCGGTGAGCTTGTTGTCATAGGTGGAATCCATGACGCGGGGGCCTTTGAGCACGAGGGTCTGAGTGATCTGTACGCCCAGGTCCTGGTGTTGCATATAATTCAGCTGCCGGTAGACGGTGAATGTTCCGACCATGAGCAGGACGGAGGCGGCAAATTGTCCGATTACGAGGGTCTGGCGCAGGAGGGAGCCATGAGAAGTCGTGGCTAACCGGCCTTTTAATACGGCGATGGGTTTGAAGGAAGACAGGACGAATGCCGGGTAGAGGCCAGACAGCACGGTTCCGACGAGGAAGATGCCGATGAGCATGGACCAGAAGCTGGCGGTGCTGAGCATCGACAGGTTGAGGCTTTGGCCGGCTACGGCGTTAAAAATGGGCAGGCAGGCGAGGATCAGCAACAGGGCGAGAATGACGGCGAAGCTGTTGATGAGGAAGGATTCGAAGAGGAACTGGCCGATGAGGTCGCGGCGGATGGAGCCGAGGGTTTTGCGGATGCCTACTTCCTTTGCCCGCTCGATAGAGCGGGCGGTGGAGAGGTTGATATAGTTGATCCAGGCGATGGCGATGATGAAGAGGGCGATGATGGAGAGGAATTTGACGGCTTTTCCGTCACCATTGGCCTCGGCTTCCAGCATGTAGTTGGGGGACAGGTGGATGTTGCCGAGGGACTGGAGGTGGACGACTATTCCTTCCTTTGATTTTTTCATTTCTTCACCCCATTTGGCCTGGATGACGGCGGGGATCTTTTTTTCGAGCTGATGCGGATCAGCGCCGGGGCGGAGCTGGATATAGGCGAAGAATCCGTCCCAGCCCCACTGGGTGGTCATGGGGTCGCCGACCCATTTTACCCAGGTGGGCCATGAAAGGAGGATGTTGAATTTGAGGTGTGTGTTGGCGGGGGGATCGGGTACGACGGCGGTGACGGTGAAGGGCTCTTTTTTGTTCAGGAGGAGGTTCTTCCCGATGGGGTTCTCGCTACCGAAGTATTTTCGGGCAGCCGAGGTGGTGAGTACTGCGGTATTGACGTTGCTTAGGGCGCCGGTGATGGAACCTTGTGTAGTGGCGGAGGAGAACATGGGCAGGAAGCCGTCGTTGGCAAAGTACATGTTCTCTTCGCGGAATTCCTTGTCCTGGTAGGACATGACGCCACGCCAGTCATAGAGGCGGGCAAGGGAGGTGACTTCGGGGAAGGCGTCTTTTACGACGGGACCGATGCCGGCGGTACCGGCGGCCCAGCGGGTGGAGAGTTTGCCTTCGTTGTAACGATCCATCTGGATACGGTAGATGTCGGCGGCATGGGCTTCGAATTTGTCGTAGCTGAGCTCGAAGCGGACATATTGGAAGATGAGGAGGGCGGCGGCCATGCCGATGGCGAGGCCTGCGATGTTGATGATCGAGAATATCTTGTGTTTGAGGAGGTTTCGCAGGGCTATGGTGAAGAAGTTGGTGAGCATGGGTGGTGGTTTGGTGATGGCTGGATGGTTTGGATGTTGTGTTTTTGGGTGGCGGTGTTGGGGTGTTATTCAGTTCGCAGAGATTTTGCGGGGTTAGCGAGAGACGCCCGTAACGCCTGAATGCCGACGGTGGTGAGGGCGATGGCGAGGGCGAGGAGGCCGCCGAGGGCGAAGACCCACCATTGGATGGAGATGCGGTAGGCGTAGTCCTGCAGCCAGGAGTGCATGACCCACCAGGCGAGGGGGATGGCGATGACGAGGGAGATCAACACGAGGTAGAGGAATTCCTTTGACAGGAGAAATACCAGGCTTTGTTCGGTGGCGCCGAGGACCTTGCGGATGCCGATCTCCTTGGTGCGCTGCAGGACGTTATAGGCCGAAAGGCCCAGGAGGCCGAAGCAGGCGATGATGATGGCAAGGGTTGCGAAGATGCCGAAGGTGGCGCCGAAGCGGGTATCGGATTTGTATTGCTGGTTAAAGGATTCGTCGAGGAAGAAATAGTTGAAGGGGTCGTTGGGAAAGTAGCGGTCCCAGGCCTTTTTTATGGCCGTGATGGTCTGGTGGACGTCGGTGGAAGTGAATTTTATCGAATAGTAATTGCGCATATCGGGGATGCACCGGATGAGCAGGGGGTTGATGGCTTTTTGCAGTCCCTGGTGGTGGTAGTCGGCAACAACCCCGATGATGTGGCCGGTGTCGCCCCATACTAATTTTCCGTTGAGGGCGTCGGCTGCATTTTTAAAGCCGAAGAGGGGGAGGGCGGTTTCGTTGATGAGGATGGCTTGCTTGTCGGTTGGGTAGTCGGGCGAGAAATTGCGGCCGGCTACGAGGTGGAGGTTGTAGTCGGGGATGAAATTGTAGTCGATGCCAAGGATGTAGAGGGTGATGGCGGATTTTGTGCTGGCGCCGACGCGGTTGACGCTATTGGTCCAATAGATCTCCTGGCCCATGACGTTGGAGGAGGCGGTGATGCTTTTGATACCGGTCTGCTGCAGGAGGCCGGTCGTGAAGGGCTGGAAGATGGTCTTGTACGTGGAGTCCTGCTGGGAGGAGCCGGGGCCGTCGAGGACGAGGGTCTGGTCGATGTTGAAGCCGAGTTGCTGGCGGCGCATGTATTGTACCTGTTGATAGACGAGGATGGTGCCGGTGATGAGGATGACGGAGACGGCGAATTGCCCGATGATGAGGCCTTTGCGGAGCACCTGGCCGCGGGTGGTGTTGCGGAAGAGGCCTTTGAGTACGGTGATGGGGTGGTAGCCCGAGAGGATGAAGGCGGGATAGAGGCCGGATAAAAACGAGCCAAGGAGGAAGATGCCTGCAAAGCCGAGTGCGTAGGGGGCGGGCAAGCTGAACGGGCCGGCGTCACTGCCGATGAGGGTGGCAAAGGAGGGCGCCAGGAGTATGGACAGGAGGATGGCGAGTGCGAGGGCGAGGGTGTTGAGCAGGAAACTTTCGATGAGGAACTGGCTGATGAGGTCGATGCGGATGGCGCCGAGGACTTTGCGGAGGCCTACTTCTTTTGCCCGCTCGAGGGAACGAGCGGTGGCGAGGTTGGTATAGTTGATCCAGGCGATGGCGATGATGAGGAAGGCGATGAGGAAGAGGAATCCGACCGCTTTGCCGTTGCCGTTGACCTCTGCTTCCTGGTTGTAGTTGGACCAGAGGTGGATGTCGGGCATCGGGATGAGGTAGAGTTCGGAGCGGACATTGTTCTTTTTGTGCCATTGCTCGTTGTTCATATGGCGATCGGCGAAGGCGGGGAGTTTGGCCTGTAGGGCTTTCCAGTCGGCGCCGCGCCGTAGCTGCACGTAGTCGTAGTAGTCATACCAGCCCCAGGAGGTTTCGGTTAGATTGGTGGAGTCGTGCCATTGTTCGCGGGTGATCTTGCCCAGGGTGGAGTAGGATACGAGGTGGTGGAGGATGAGGTGGGAGTTGGCGGGGTATTCCTTAAAAACGCCGGTGACTTCGTAGGTTTCCAGGCCGCCGCCGAACCCGCCCTGGCCTGTCAGGCGTTTGCCCATGGGGTCTTCGTTGCCGAAGTATTTCTTTGCCATGGATTCCGACAGGAGGATCTTGCCGGGGCCGTCAAGGGCGGTGGCGGGGTTACCTTTTGTGAGATGGATATCGAGCATGTCCAGCGCGCTGGGGTCGGCGTAGTAGCCTTTGAGCTCGTTGAATTTTACGGTCTTTTCCGGGTTGGTGAGCAGGAGGTTGGCGTCGATGAGGCGGCAGAATTTTTCTACTTCCGGGAATTCCTTTTTCATCGCGGGGGCGATGGCGGGGTAGACGGTGGCGGACTTCCAGGCTAGCTTGCCTTCCTGGTAAGAGTCCATCCGGAGGCGGACGATGCGGCCGCTGTTGGGCTGGAAGGTGTCGTAGCTGCGTTCGTAGGCGACATAGTTAAAGATGAGCAGGCAGCAGGTGATGCCGATAGTGAGACCGAAGATGTTGAGCGCGGAATAGCCTTTCCTTTTCAGGAGGCCGCGCCAGGCGAGCTTCAGGTGGTTCTTGAACATATGCGGAGGCGTTGATTCGTATACTGCGGGGGAGTTGCGCGGCCTCCGGCCGCGCATCACCTTATTCGGAACGCAATGCTTTCACGGGGTTGGCCACGGCTGCTTTTATGGCTTGTATGCTGATGGTGACCAGGGCTACGGCTGCTGCCAGGATGCCGGCTCCGAGGAAGACCCACCATTCGATGGAGATGCGATAGGCAAAATCACGTAACCAGTTGTGCATCGCATACCAGGCGATGGGGAAGGCAATGAGGGAAGCAATGGCCACGAGCCGGAGGAAGTCGGTCGACAGCAGGGTGACGATGCTGCCGGTGCTGGCGCCAAGGACTTTGCGGACGCCGATCTCCTTTATCCGTTGGGAGATGGAGAAGGCGCTGAGGCCCAGTAATCCCAGGCAGGCGATGAAGATGGCGATGCCGGCGAAGGTGGTGAAGAGCGAGCCCTGTTGTTGTTCGGATTTATAGAGTTTGTCGAAGCGATCGTCGAGGAAAGTGTATTCGAAAGGCGTCTCGGGGAGGAAGCGTTTCCAGGTCTTTTCCACATAGGCGACGGAGGCTTTGATATCGCTGCCGGCGAGCTTTATGGAGATATTGCCATAGTTGTTGGCGGCCTGGGCTGCGGACGGAATGATAAAGATGATGGGCAGGATGGCCTGGTGCATGGATTCGAAGTTGAAATCCCTCATGATGCCGACGACCCTGCCTTTTACGCCGCCGTAGGAGAAGTGTCTGCCGACCATTTCCTGCGGGGTTTTTACACCGAGAACTTTGGTGGCCGCTACGTTGAGGAGGAAGCCGGTGCTGTCGGTGGAGTAGTCGCGGGAATAGTCGCGGCCGGCGACGACGGGGATGCCATAGGTCTTCAGGAAGTCGTGGTCGACGGCTACGTATTTGATGTCGGCGGTGACGGGCCGGAGGGAGTCGCCGCTTTCTGTGGAGGCGCCTTGTTCATCGAGGAGGCGGCCGGTGGGGATGCGGGAGGAGCGGGTGACCTGCAGGACATGGGGGTCCTGCAGGAGGGTGGTGCGGAAGGATTCGTAGTTTTTATACAGGCCGTTGGGATAGCCCATGGTGAGGATATGTTCTTTGTCAAAGCCCAGGGCGGCGTTTTGCATGTAATGCAGCTGCTGGAAGACGATGGCCGTGCTGATGAGCAGGACGATGGAGATGGCAAACTGCAGGACGACGAGCACTTTCCGGAAATTGACGGTGTTGCTGCCGGCTTTGAACAGGCCTTTCAGCACTTTGACAGGCTGGAAGGAGGACAGGAAGAGGGCGGGGTAGAGGCCCGAGAGGATGCCGACGACAATGGGGGTGACCACTAGCAGGGCGATGATGGTTGGTTGTTGGAGGATATGCGCGGACAGGTGGAGCCCGGTGAGGTCGTTGATCGAGGGCAGGGTGAGGATGGTGAGGACGACGGCAAGGAGGGTAGCTACAAAGGAGATGAGGACGGACTCGGTGAGGAATTGGGTAATAATTTCCCCGCGTTGTGCGCCGGAGACCTTGCGGATGCCGATTTCGCGGGCCCGGAGGGTGCTTCGGGCCGTAGAGAGGTTCATATAGTTGATGCAGGCTATGAGGAGGATGAAGAGGGCGATGGCGCCGAAGATGGTGACACGGCCGCTGTCGCCGTTTTGCTCGAGCTCTTCATCGAGGTGCGAGTGGAGGTGGATGTCGGTTAGCTGCTGCAGGTAGAGCCTGGTGAGGGTGGAGGGTTTGGAACCTTTGCCGTAACCGTCGTCGCCCGCCATGTGACGATCGAGGAAGGCGGGGAAGCGCTCTTCGAGGGTCTTGGCCGGGTAGTTCTCCGGGAAGAGGAGGTAGGTGTAGAAGGCGTTGTTGCCCCAGTTGGTCATGAGGCCCTTTTCACCGTAGATGGCGGAGTCCTTCAGGGTATTGAAGGACAGGAGAATGTCGGCGTGGAAGTGGGAGTTCTCGGGCAGGGGGGCCATGATGGCGGAGACCCTGAAGTTATACTGGTTGTCGAGGCGGACGACCTTGTTGATGGGGTCGGCGTCGCCGAAGTATTTTTTGGCGATGGCTTCGGTCATCACCATGGTGAAGGGCTGTTCGAGGGCGGTGGTTCGGTCGCCTTTTATCAGCGGAACGTCGAAGACGCTGAAGAGGTTGTTGTCCGCGAAGTTGATGTCTTTTTCGTTGAAGATCTTGTCCTCGTAGTGAAAAGCGGATGTGCCGTTGGGAAGGATGCGGGTGATCTTCTGGATGTCGGGGAAGTCGTTTTGCAGGTAGGGGGCGAAGGGCGGGGCTACGGCTCCGAGGTGGAGAGAGACGATGCCTTCCTTGTTGTTGAAGCTGCGGGTGACGCGCCAGATGCGGTCGGCTTTGGTGTTATAGCGGTCGTAGCTTTCCTCGTGGACGATGTAGGTGAGGATGAGCAGGCAGCAGGTGATGCCGATGGTGAGACCGAATAAGTTGATAAACGAGATGAACTTGTACTTGGTCAGGTTGCGGAAGGCGATCTTGAGATAGTTTTTAAGCATGGCGATTGGGTTGGGCCGTTACCGGCCAGTACAAAGATCATTTATGCGGCGTTGGTTGACGCTGGGGTGCGCCGGCTTGCTAGGGTCGGTACACGGGGCTTGAATCAAATTAATATGTTCTCCGTCACGGTCTGGCCGTCCAGCATGCGGATGATGCGATGGCTGTAGCGGGAGTCGTGTTCGGAGTGGGTGACCATGATGATGGTGGTGCCCTGTTCGTTGAGATCGGTGAGCAGTGTCATTACTTCGTTGCCGTTGGATGAGTCCAGGTTACCGGTAGGTTCATCCGCGAGGATGAGTTTGGGGTTATTGACGACGGCGCGGGCTACGGCGACACGTTGCTGTTGACCACCGGAGAGTTGTTGGGGGTAGTGGTTGCGACGGTGCATGATCTGCATCTTGTCGAGCACTTTTTCCACGCGTTGTTTTCTTTCGGGGCCTTTTACGCCGAGGTAGATGAGGGGGAGTTCGACGTTTTCGAATACGGTCAGCTCATCGATGAGGTTGAAGCTCTGGAAAACGAAGCCGATGTTACGTTTGCGGAGGTCGGCCCTTTTACGTTCGTTGAAGTGGGCGACTTCGATGCCGTTGAACAGGAAGCTGCCGCCATCGGGGTCGTCGAGCAGGCCGAGGATATTGAGCAGGGTAGATTTACCACAACCCGAGGGGCCCATGACGGAGACAAATTCACCTTCTTTTACTTCGAAGCTGAGTTTGTTCAAAGCGATGGTCTCCACCTCTTCGGTGCGATATGTTTTTTGGAGTTCGGTGATCTTGATCATAAACGATGAGCTGTTTAGAATTTGATGTGTAATTAGATTATATGTATAGGAGTTTGCTTGTGAGAAGCATGGAATACTCTTCATTCGCGGCCGGGGCCGGGGCAGCGGTCTTGTCGCGGCTGGTGGCGCTTCCGATGGATGCCTTGCTTGCGTGGGGGCAGCCACAGAAACGGCGGCATTCATTCGAGGTGGCGATCGTACTCAGTGCGAGGACGAGGCCAAGTGTGAAGAGGAGTCGCAGGCGCATATAGTTGGTTTTTTGTAATAGACGCTCAATTGGGAGTGTCTGTTACGGGTTGCTACAAAATATTACTTTTTAAACACTAATTCCTCGATAGTTCCATAGTTCTCATAGCTGCTGGTGACTACTTTGTCGCCGGGTTTCAGGCCATCGAGCACTTCGTAGTAGTCGATGTTCATGCGGCCGAGCTGGATAGGAACCTTATATGCTCTTCTGCCGTCTTCGGAGACCTTGAAGATCCAGTTGCCGCCGGTTTGCTGGTAGAACCCGCCTTTGGGCACGAGTACGGCTGTCGTTTCGTCGCTGAGGGCCAGGGTGATCTGCAGGGTCTGACCTTTGCGAAGCATGCCTTTGGGCGGCTGCTTACCAACGAAGACCATATCGATCTGGAAGCGGGCGTTGGCTACGGCGGTGAAGACCTTGGAGACCTTGAGGGTATAGATAGTGGAATCACCGAGTGAGAATGTCCCTGTCTGGCCGACGATGACATTGTTGAGATAGTGTTCGTCGACATCCGAGCATCTTACTTTGTAGCCATCCGGCTCGTCGAGCTGGCCTAACTGGTAGCCGGGGGTACGGGACTGGCCTATTTCCGCATCCAGGGAGGTGAGCTGGCCGTCAGCCGGGGCGCGGATGATGAGCGCATCGACCTTTTGCTGGAGGATCTGCAGGGTATTCTTTGCGCGGGTGAAGGATTCCTGGTCCTGCTGCTCCTGCTGGGTACGGGAAACGGTATCCTGGTGAAGGATCTGCGCCTGGAGGTCTCTTTTCTGCCTCAGGTAGTTATAGTTGTTGGTTGCCGTCTGCATTTCCTGGGAGCCGATGACCTTTTGGGCAAAGAGCTTTTTGTCGACGTTATACAGGCGTTCGGCTTCGATAAATTGCCCTTCGATATCGGCCATGGCGCTGAGTTTTTGTACGGTGTTCTGTTCGGCGTTGACACGGGCCAGCTGCATATTGGCAAGCATGGTGGATACCTGGGTGGTCTGGCCGGCCAACTGGAATTGCACCTCGGGGTTGGACAGCCGGAGGATGGGGTCGCCTTTTTTCAGGATGGCGCCGTCATCGACATATTTCTGTTCTACCCGGCCCCCGTCGGTGCTGACGAGGTAAAGCGTGGTCAGCGGCAATACGGTGCCATTGATGGGTATGGATTGCTGGAAGCGGCCTTTGGTTATGTCTGAAATTGTAACACGATCTAAATCAACGTTATATTTTGATTTCCCAGAGGTAAAGTAAAAGCTGCCGGCGATGAGCAGGGCAAGGGCTACCACTCCTCCGATGGTCATTAGGCGTTTTGTCGTCCAAGTTTTTTTAGGTCTAGCTATGTCCACGATAAAGAATTTAATTTTGTTTTTGATCTTTTTGAAAAAACCCCCCGGTATAAAGATACCGGGAGACTACACATGAGAAAATTCTAAAAATTCTTATCAGGAATATATCAAAGACATGCCAGAATGCAATACCAGTGATTTACAGTTTCTTAGACACGTCAGGCTGTTTTTGTAGTTCATTTTTGATACAAGAAGTGTCCGTTTTTGATACACTTGGTTTTATAGGCCGGAATATGTAAAAAATTAATTGCCATACTTTTATATTTAAGGTATACTTGTAGTTGGCAAATGTTGCATTCAAACAACATTAATTTTATGAATTTGAAAAATGCTTCCATACTAGCTATCGACGATGATCCGGATGTCCTGACGGCTGTACGCTTATTATTAAAGACCGAGGCGGCGGATGTGGTGACCGAGAAGAACCCGGAGAATATGCGCTCGATTCTTTCGAAGCGGAGTTTTGATCTTATCCTCCTGGATATGAATTTCAACAGCAGTATCAATACGGGCAACGAGGGGTTGTTCTGGCTGCGGAAGATAAAGGAGTTTGGGTCGAATGCGGCGGTGATCATGATCACGGCCTATGGGGATATCGATCTTGCCGTGCGGTCGTTGAAGGAGGGGGCGGCGGATTTTGTGGTGAAGCCCTGGCATAACGAGCGGTTGATCACGACCATCAAGGAGGCGTTGAAAAGGAATGATCCCAAGAAGGCAGGTTATGAGGAGGTGTCGGATTCGGTGATCGGGAGCGAGTTGCTGGGGGAGTCGGAGATCATGCGGGATATCTTTTTTAAAATTTCCAAGATAGCGCCGACGGATGCGAATATCCTTATCCTTGGGGAGAACGGAACCGGGAAGGACCTTATCGCGAAGGCCATCCACCAGCATTCGCTGCGGGCCGAGAAGCCTTATATCAAGGTGGATGTGGGCGCGCTGACGGAGACCCTGTTCGAGAGTGAACTGTTTGGCCATAAGAAGGGGGCTTTTACGGATGCGCGGGAGGACCGGGTAGGGCGTTTCGAGTCGGGTAATGGGGGGACGCTTTTCCTGGATGAGATAGGGAATATCTCGCTGCATCAGCAAGCGAAGCTGTTGAGCGTGTTGCAGAACCGCCAGGTGACGCGGTTGGGGACCAATCAGGCCGTGCCTATCGACATCCGGCTTATCTGCGCGACGAATGTGCCGATGACGGAGCTTGCCAACGAGGCGCGGTTCAGAAAGGACCTTATTTACCGGATAAATACGGTGGAGATAGTGGTGCCGCCGCTGCGGAAGCGGGAGGATGATATCGTGCTGCTGGCGAAGCATTTCGACCGGATATATACGAATAAGTATATGAAGCCGATGCATGATTTTGACAGCAAGGCGATTGAGAAGCTGCGATCGTATCATTATCCCGGCAATGTACGGGAGCTGCAATATACGATCGAGCGGGCGGTGATCATGGCGGAGGGGGATGTGTTGCAGGCGAAGGATCTTATTTTCTCGCCGATAGAGTCGGTGCAGCCGCAGGCCGACGAGCCGCAGGAGCTGAAGCTGAGCACGATAGAGAAGAACGCCATTTTGAAAGTCATTGAAAAACACAATGGAAATATTTCTAAGGCTGCCAAGGAATTGGGTTTGACCCGGACGGCGTTGTACCGGCGGCTTAGTAAATACGACATTTAATGCATTTGCTATGATATTTAAACGCTACCAGGAGAGGATACTGCTCCGGGTGCTATTGATGTTCCTGACATTGTCCCTGGCTTCTTTCCTGCTGGTGAAGGGGATGTATGAAAAGCTGGTGCCCGTAATCGTGGTCATCATTTTCCAGCTGATAGATTTTTACAATTTTCACCGGAAGGCGCAGCAGGAGGTGGAGCAATTTGTGGAGTCCATCCACTACCGGGATTTTTCACGCTATTTCGATGTCAAGGAAGCGCCGTTGGAGCTGCAGGTATTG
Organism: Puia dinghuensis; assembly: GCF_014642875.1. GTDB lineage: Bacteria > Bacteroidota > Bacteroidia > Chitinophagales > Chitinophagaceae > Puia > Puia dinghuensis. The sequence goes on along the minus strand of NZ_BMJC01000005.1, from coordinate 223,167 downwards.
CGCCGGGGGTTCAACGAGATAAACTCTACTTTCAAGCTGATAAGCCGCGAGAAGGAGACGCAATTCCAGTATGTGCAGAAGATATTGGAGCTGGTGAATACGGGTATTCTTTCCTATGAGCATAAGAGTGGGGAGATTGGCTGGATGAATGAGGCCATCAAGAATATGCTTGGGGTGCCTTATCTGAAGACGATCGGTTCGCTGGAGCGGCGGGATCCTGTATTGTACCAGGAGATCTTGAACCTGCGGCCGGGGAGCAACAAGATCGTCTCGCTGACGAGGGCGGGGAATGTGTTCAAGACCTTGATGGCGGCGACGGCCTTTCAGACGGATGGACGGGTGTATAAGCTTATTGCGTTTCAGGATGTAAATGAGGCGTTGGATGAGACGGAGTCCAAGGCGTGGCAGAAGCTGTTGAGTGTGATGACGCATGAGATCATGAATTCGGTGGCGCCTATTTCCTCATTGGCGGAGACGATGCTGGTGCGGCTGCAGGAGTCGGCGAGGTTGTTGAAGGGGGATGGCGAGGCCGGGGCGTTGGAGGACCTGGAGCTGGGTATCGGCACCATCCGGCGACGGAGTGAAGGGTTGTTGAAGTTTGCGGAGACGTACCGGAATTTGAACAAGATAACGACGCTTAATCTTAAGAAGGTGTATGCGCGTGATCTCTTCGAGAATCTGCATCATTTGATGCAGCCTACACTGGATCAGAAGCATATCGAAATGGATATTATCCTGCCTGATCCGGATCTGACGCTGGAGGCGGATTCCAGTCTTATCGAGCAGGTGTTGATCAACCTGGTGGTGAATGCGATCGATGCGGTGAAGGAGAGTGCGGAGCCGACGATCACGTTGTCGGCGACGGCGGGTGCGGGTGGCCGGGCTATCATCAAGGTGGCGGATAATGGGATGGGGATGTCGCCGGAGGTGATGGACAATATTTTTATTCCTTTCTTTAGTACGAAGAAGACGGGCAGTGGGATCGGCTTATCCCTTTGTAAACAGATACTCTTATTACATAAAGGTAATATACAGGTTCAGTCGATCGAGGGGGTGGGGAGCTCGTTTTTGCTGCACTTTTAGGATTGCGCGATCCATTTTTTGAAGGAGGCGGCGTTCTCCTGGCTGATGATGATCTCTTCGCTGACCGGGAGGGTGAGCTCGACGCTGATCTTGCTTCTTTCCATGGGTTTGAAGCGTTTGATATAGTTGGCGTTGATGATGAATTTACGGTTTGCCCGATAGAAGATATTCTTATCGAGCTCTTCCTCGAGCTCGCTGAGGTTGTTCTTTTCCGCCATGTATTTCCGGTTCTCTTTGTCTACCAAAAAGACCAACTTATGTTCGGTGAAGAAGTAGCCGGTGTCTTCGACGCGGACGGCCTGGAATTCCACGCCTTTTCTGACGAGGATGCGGGATCTTACGCTATGGTGCCCGTAGTCGCCGTTGGTTCCGTTAGCCCATTGTTCGTGATTGGTTACAAAATGGTTGCGGAGGGCCTTGTATTTTTTGATCGCGTGTTTTAATCTGTCCTGGCTAATAGGTTTTAGCAAATAGTCGATGCTACTATATTCGAAGGCCTGGGTGAGGTATTTATCATAGGCTGTGGTGAAGATGACGGGGCAGGTGATGTCGCAGGCTTTGAAAATATTAAAAGAGAGTCCGTCGGACAGTTGGATATCCATCAGGATGAGATCGGGGGCGGGGTTTTTGTTTAACCACCGAATGGTCTCATCGACGCTGTTGCAACCAGCGACCACGTCTATCTTGTCATCGATGGCCTGCAATTCTTCCACCAGATTCTCCGAGGCGGGGCGTTCATCTTCGACGATAAGGACTTTCATGTGGCGTGGTTTTGATTTTCAAAATTAATTACTATTCTATTGGTTTAATTACCGTTGGTGTAAAGGGGAGCCAAGGAGTAATTATAAGACGTAGTCACATAGGGAAATGTTGCACCGGGGACGAGATTAATATAATGCTGCGGGGCGATCGGTTCTAGAACCTGACGATCGGCAGCTTAACAACGAACGATTCAAAATTGTTCTCTACCTGGATATTTCGTTTGGTTATTAGCTTATAGCGGTTGTCGAGGTTGCTCAGTCCTATTTTGGACGTTGGCTGTGGGTTGCTGCGGCGATTCATGACGTTGCGGACGATGACATAATCGGCCGAAATGGAGACATCGATGGCCAATGGTTTTTTTTCGCTGAACTCGTTATGCTTGATGGCGTTTTCCACGAGGGCCTGCAGGGATATCGGGGGGATGAGGAAATTTTCAGCGGACAGGTCAGTTATTTCAATAGACATGCTTATTGCATCAGCGAATCGGATTTTCAGGAGATAGAAATAATTGCTGATGAACTCTACTTCTTCGCGCAGCAGGACGAGGTCTCTTTCCTTATTGCTGAGGATATAACGGTAGACCCGGGCGAGGGTGTCGTTGTATAGCCGGGCGTTTTTGGGGTCACGGGTGATGAGGAAAGAGAGGGTGTTGAGGGAGTTGAAGATGAAGTGGGGGTCGATCTGGTTCTTGAGGGCTTCCAGTTCGGCCTGGGCTTTGGCGACGTTGAGCTGTTCGACCCGGGATTCGTTGTATTCCTTTTCCAGATTGAGGAAGAGGATCTCATAGATGTTAGTGATGAAGCAGGCGGCGATGATGATGATCAGGACGGTGTTGATGAGATGTTGGTTGTCGCCTTGTGTTTCGCGCGAGCAGTACTGCCAGAGGCGGAGCAGCAGCAGGGAGATGGCGCCGGAATAGACGATGTTGGCGAAGAAGAGGGCGACGATGATCTTATAGTATGATTTTTTTGACCAGGGGAATCGCTCGCGGATGAAGTACATTAGGCGGACGTTGCCTTCCCATACGAGGAAGGCGACGACGATGAAGAAGAGGTAGCAGGCGGCGAGTTCGGAGTATGTGTAGAGGCGATTGTTGATGAGACCGGATAGGTTAGGGATAAACAGGCCCAGGGCAGGGATGCCTATCGACTTGACAACACGGTCGTTCAAAACGATCTTTTTATTCATAGCAGGTTGGGGCCCTGGCGGCGAAGCCTGAGCAAATGCTTTTTGATAATTTGGAAGTTGGGTAAGCTGCGGATTCCTCTCCTTTGGTTGAAACGGCGGTGTAGTAGAATGGAATAACGGCAAGTAATCAATTTGTGACGTGATAGAAAAGTTAATTAATTGCAAAAGGAATTTAAGCGAGGTACGAGCGGACAAGCAGAGGGTTGAGCGGCGGGACGTTCATACCGCCAATAGAACCATTGGACACGGAAATTTCCCGTTTGAGTCAGTTTACCCGATTGCCCGTGTGAAATGTGATTATCTTTCCGTGTTAATAAAACTTATTCCGGGGGAAAGGTATTTCACTAACGGGCAACTTCCCCGGATTCAATTACGAGTTGTCCTTAGAAGTTTTCTCATGTGACCCGCAGGTGGTTTCTACCACCTGCTCTTTTTTCCACCTTCTTTTTCGACCGAGTGCCATTCATCTAATTCCATCTGCGTTTTCGTTTCAACCGTTCGGCGGTTTTCTTCAACGGTATCGTCGGGGACTCGCTCTTATTTGCCGGCCGAACGGAGAGTAGGTGTTTCTTTCGCCATTTCGGTAGGTGAAAATCAGCATTGGGTTTTCAATTTTCTTGCTTCGGTTAGAAACCGAGTGCTCGTTTGCAATCTTTCGCTAAATTTTTTTGTCTCTCTTGTAAAGTTAACAGCTGAGACTGCTGTTACCGGCCAAAAGCCGGTAAAGAAAACATTTATTTATCTACTATTTAAACCGAACGGAAATGAGAAAACTACTGCTGCTGAGACTACTGCTGCTATTCTGCGGTTGGATGGGGGTTGCGGGCGTGCTCCATGCCCAGACCCGGGAAGTGACCGGGACGGTCACGGATACCGCGGGGACACCCATTCCATTTGCAACAATCCAAGTGAAAGGAACGAAGACTACGGCCGTGGCTGACGCCAACGGCAAATTTGCTATTAAAGTAGCGCCCGGGGAGGTGCTTGTCGTCACGTCGACGGGGATGGCGCGCCAGGAATTAAGGGTGGGCCAGGCGCTCCGGATGGATGCGCGGCTTGTTCCCCAGACGCAGAATCTGTCGGAAGTCACCGTTACAACGGCGCTGGGCATCCGAAGGCAGGCCAGGGAGCTTGGTTATGCGACCACTTCTATAAAAACGGCCGAACTTAACCAGGCGGCAGTGGTGAACACGGCGACGGGGCTTGCCGCCAAGGTGTCCGGTGTGGATATCCGGCTGGCGGACAATGGAGTAGACCCGCAGGTAAAGGTGACCTTCCGGGGAAGCCGGTCGATCGAAGGCAGCAATTCGGCGCTGATCGTCATAGATGGTATCCCGGTTGACCAGACCTATCTGGCGAACCTGAACCCCAGCGATATCGAGGATGTGACCATCCTGAAGGGGTCTAATGCAGCGGCTCTTTATGGAATGGCGGCGTCCAACGGTGTGATGGCCATTACAACGAGAAAAGGAAGGGGTAAGTTGTCGCTGACTTACCAGAACACCGTCAGTTTCGAATCTATTTCTTATTTCCCATCGCTTCAAAATGAATATAGTGGCTGGGGTGGTGAGCCGCCGGGCACATGGCCAAATCCGTCCACGGGGGGCACTATCCAGTTTATCAATCCCTGGACCGGTCTGGTGCAGACCGTGCCATTCGAGAATGAAAGTTTTGGGGAAGCCTATAACAGCAAGGATTTCCACCTGGATTCCATTCCGATAGGAGAGAATGCGAATCAGACCTGGCGGTTTATCCCGTACCGGTCGGTGCCTAACGGCAGAAAGGATTTCTTCCAAACGGGGGTAGGTGACCAGAACAAGTTGTCTGGTTCCTTTGGGAATGCGAAGATCGGCGGGGTCTATTTTTCGGGCGAGCACACCAGCAAGCAGGGGGTTGTGCCATATGATACTTATTCAAGGGATGGTGGCCGGATCAATGGGAACCTGCATGCCGGGCGGTTCGAGCTCAGCGGGGGTGTCAGTTATAATAGTGTACAGACCGACATTGCCGGCAACTCCTACTTCCAGAACAGGCCGGTGTACTGGAACGTCATGAACATGCTGCCGAGCGTAGACCTGAAGAGTATAAAGAATATCAACGATTTCGCTTATAACCAGGGTTTTGTGGACGCATATTTCCCCAACCCCTGGGTGCAGGTGTTCGATGCCCGATCGAAGAAAAAGACCGATCAGCTGATCAGCAATCTTTCGGTGAGCTACAAGGTGAACCCGTGGCTTACGTTGACGGCGAGAGGGGGCTACAGCCGGACTACGATAGATGCGCCGGCCTTTATAGACAGCATCAACTTCCCCTCCTGGCTATCGGCCAGTGGGGGTCCCTGGGGATTCAGCAACCTGGCGGTCTTCCCCGGAAATGTAGGATACCAAAAGGAGGACATTACTTCGCATTATGACGACGGGAATGTGGATGGGTTCCTGACGGCTGTCAGGAAAACGGATCATTTCAAGTTCACGCTTATTGCGGGCGGCAACTGGCGGCGCAGGTCGAGCTATGGCGACTGGAATTCCAACCAGGTGAATTCGGGACCTGTGGTAGGGCAGAACCTCATTCCTTCTTTCTATACCAAGACTACGCATGGTGATGGCAGCGCGGATGCGATCTTCAGCTACAAACGTTATGACCAGTCTGTCTATGGCGATCTGTCCATAGGGTATGACTCCTGGCTTTTCCTGCATGGATCGTTCAGGAATGACTGGACGTCCATTCTTTCTCCGGGGAACAGGAGCTTTAGCTATCCTTCGGTGGATATGTCTGCGGTGTTGAGCGACAAGCTGGCTTTCCTGCACAACAGCAACACGGTGTCCTTCCTGAAGGTGAGGGTGGGATATGCCGGGACGGGTAATGTTTCGTTGGAGGGCTATAATGAGTTGGGTGTCATGGGCAATATCGCCGGTGGTAAGAATCTTGGCGGATATTCGGTGGCGCTGCCCAATTTTGGCGCCTATTCTATCTATCCGATCACGACGGTGGGAAGCGGGTTTCCCTACGGGGCGCTGCGCGGGTTCTCGCAGAGTACGGCAGCGGTGCAGAACGGCCTGCAGCCTGAGAAGACCGAATCCTTCGAAGGCGGTTTCCAGTTGGGATTGTTTGCCAACCGGGTGAACCTGGAAGTCAACTACTATGACCAGAAGGCCAAGAATCAGACCATCCCCCTGCAGACGTCGAATGCGGCGGGCATCAATTCCTATTTAACCAATGCCGGGGAGATCGATAACAACGGGGTGGAAATAGACCTTAACCTGACGCCCTTGTTCAGAATAGGCGATTTCCGGGCGAATATTTCGGCCAATTTCGCTTACCAGAATTCGAAGGTGGTGAGTATTGCAGGGGGCCAGGCCGAGCTGGACCAGATCAACTTTGGGACGGTGGTGCTTGGTGGGGTATTTGCGGTGCCGGGCAAGGATTATGCCCAGCTGCGGTTAACGGATTTCAAACGAGACCCCACCGGCCATGTGATCGTGGATGGGACGACGGGGCTGCCTTCCTTCAGCCCGGACCTGATCGATGCCGGGAACACCAACTACAAATATTTCGTGGGGATATCACCCACGCTTCAGTATAAGGGCTTTTCGCTGCATGCGGTGTTCGACTACCGGGGAGGCGCCAAGATCTTGAACGAGGAAGGCAATGCGATGGATTTCGCGGGCATCTCTTCCTTCGACGCGCAGAACCGGCAGGCCTTTATCTATCCGAATTCGGTGATCCAGACCTCGCCGGGGAAGTATACTCCGAATACGAATGTTCCCATCACGTCGGGGTTCCCCGGTTTGCCCAATTCGATCTTCTGGTGGGCGAATTATCTTAACCAGATAGGGACGCCTTATACTGTCAGCGCTGCTTTCATCAAGTTGCGGGAGCTTTCGCTTACCTATGACTTCCCGAAGAAGTGGCTTGGAACGCAGCAGGTGATCAGGGGGTTACAACTGTCGGCTATCGGCCGGAACCTGTTTATGTGGAGACCGAAGACGAATATCTGGTCGGATCCGGAGTTCAGCACGAATGGCGCGGGGAATGCCGTGGGCTATACGACAGAGTTCCAGACACCGCCGACGAGGATCATCAGCTTTTCGTTGACGGCTAATATCTTCTAATCCGATAAACATATTATATGGGAAAACAATTGTTATTTATTTGTGTGGTGGCCATTGCGGCTGCCTCCTGCAATAAGGAGCTCAATACGAACCAGACCGACCCGAATGGCCTTCCAATTGCGCAGTTGAAGGGAGCGGACGTTTTTGCCCAGGCGATGGTGACGGTGGCTCAGGATAAACTGGGGTTCAATATATCGGACGCTACCGACAATTATGACTATGCGACGCAGTGGATGCAGTACTTTGCCAGGACCACTTCTTTTGCGCCATCGGGGTCGCAGGAGCAGATGGAGACGTTTGGCCTGACCACCAGCTTTTCCGATGGCAACTGGGCGTCCAATTACCACAATATTTATGACTTCAATTTTGTGATGGCCAACAGTACCGCTCATTCTGTATTGCCTGGTGCTTCCCGGGTGATGCGGGCCATGCTCTTCGAGAACCTGGTGGACCAGTTTGGCAATATTCCTTATAGCCAGGCCTGCCAGCCCAGTGTCACGATCACGCCGGCCTATGATGACGCGGCGACTATCTATAAGTCGCTGGTGACACAGATCGATTCGGCTATTACGCAGCTGTCGGCTTCCCAGTCCACGGCAGACGATGCGGCCGACATCATGTTCAAGGGGAACAAGACGCTGTGGATCCAGTTTGCCAATACGATAAAATTACGGATGGCGCTGCGCCTGGTGCCCAATGGCGACCAGACGTATGCAGGGTCGGTGATCAGTTCAATCGTAGCGCAGGGGGGCGGTTTTCTTGGCGCAGGCCAGGATGCGCTTATCAATCCGGGTTTTGTGGATCAGAACCTGAAGCAGAATCCGTTTTGGGCGAACTATGGGTTCCTGCCCGGCACGACGACGCCTACGCAGAACAACAACTTTTTCATTGCGAATACCTTCATGCTGAATTTCCTGACCTCGACGAACGACCCGCGGATCGGTTATTTCTATACCAAGAATTCGGTGGGTGGTTTTGGCGGGAACTTCTTCGGCAGCGGGCTTACTTCTACGCCTCAGCTGAGTTCGATAGGGTCAGGCATCCTGCAAAGCGCTGCGATGCCGGCGTTGTTGTTCTCGGCCGCTCAGTCCTATTTTATGCAGGCGGAAGCGGTGCAGCGTGGGTTGATGACCGGTAATTATCAGACGCTGTTTCAGAAGGGGGTGGAGGAGTCGTTCCGTTACCTGGGCGTGGCCAATCCGACGGCGTCGGCGGATGCATTTATTGCGGGTTCGACGAGTCAGTATGTGAATATTGCTACTTCGCCCAGTCCGTTGCAGACGATATTTTACCAGAAATGGGTAGCCGAGTGTGAGCTGGATGGGTTTGAGGCGTATTGCGACTACCGGCGGGTGGGTTATCCGGTGATCGCTACGCCTTCTCAAGCGGTGCCGGGTACGCCTATGCCTAAGCGGCTGCTTTATCCAGAAACGGAGTATACGCAGAATACGGCGAATGTGGATGCGCAGCATCAGCAGGCTTCGGATCTCTGGACGAAAATATTTTGGGGGCAGTGATTGCGGGGAGCGAATGATGTTTCCTGGATTTAACACTTAAAAAACGAATTATGAAAATAAAGAATTTAATTATAGTCTGCCTTTGCTGCTGCTTCGCGGTGGGAATGAGTTCGTGCCTGAAGGACACTCCCTATATCGATGTCTCCAATTCCCAGCCGATAATTGAGTTTGGGTTGAGTCCGGCGAATGGGGTTACGGGGCCTTTTGCGTATGTTCCGGATTCGGTGGGTGGTCCCTCTGCGAATATCGATACTGCGGTGGCTGTCGTGGTGGCTTCGCCGCAGGTGCTGAGCAGTACGGTGACGGTGACGGTGAAGGTGGATACGTCGCAGATCTCCGCTTATAATACGGCGAATGGTACTTCGTTTACGGTATTGCCTTCCAATTTGTATACATTGAAGACCACGGCTACGGTGAATCCGGGTTACCGGGTGGGGCGGCTGGATGTTGTCCTTAATATGAGCCAGTTTCCGGCGCATCATAGTTATGCGTTGCCTTTGGCGATTGTGAGTGCTTCGACGAATACGGGGCAGAATCTTATCGTGAGTGGGAATTCGGCGACTTATATGTGGTTGTTTAGCAGGTAGGGGGCGCCTGCGGCGCCCGAGCCGTTAGGCGAGGGCGCGTAGGGGTGACTAAACTGGACAAGGCAGTAGCAATGCTGCCTTGTCAGTTTATAAATGAGGTATGGGTCGTTTTGGTGCATGGGGCTAGCTGCGGTTAGCGGCTATGCAGTTTCTGCCGCCACTCTTGAAATTCAATAAATGATTGTATAGTCATACTAAACCATTCTGCGTACTCTGGATCAGTAAATGCTTTGGATGTTCGGTATTTCGCCATTAGTTGATGCTGTTCGTTCATTTTCCATAATGCTTGTACGGGATGTAAGCCTTTTGTAGCGGCATAAAGAATATAATCAATCGTTCCGGCTTCATCCGGCTGAGAGATATTTTTGCCTAACACTTTACCGGATGAGTCTAAAAGTATATAGACAGGTACTGCTGCAAGATTCCATTTGGTAAGAAGTGCTGTGTCGTTACAGTAAAGGTTGATGCCGACCGGACCATACTTTTTTAGAGCGTTGGTCCATTGCCGCTCAGAATCGTCTATGTTGATATTAATGAATTGAATTAAGGAGTCAAGATGGATGTTTTTTAGTCGTTTCAGGAGCTGCGCTTCATATGGGAATTTAACCAGGCAGCTTCCGCACCATGTCGCCCAAATGTCTACATACAAAATTTTGCCTTTATAGTCTTTTAGGGTTTTTTCATTGTGATTTGTGTCAATAAACCTGGTGTCAGGGAGGTATTTTCCTGTGTCAGTATAAAATCGGGGAAGGTATTTTGTGACTAACCAGGAAGAATCTGTCAGCTGAGACTTGCTTGCAATAGAGATTAAAAGGGAGAATAGAAATAAGGTCGTTTTCATTGAAGCAATATATCTACTTCCTCGTCATTTTTTTCTTAATTTTTGAAGTACACCTGGGCTGCCGGGTGGTGCGGGTTGCTGGAGCCGCGTTAGGGATCGCAGTGGAAAGCCCGGAGCCCGAGTTGTTAAGCGAGGGCGAGGACTTGTAATGGAGAGCCCGACCCGCGGGGGAGGGACGAGCCTGAGGGGAACGCCCGGGTGAGATGGGAGACTGAGGGGCGCGTCCGGGTGAGAAGCTCGGGAAAATGGCTATCTTTAAGGATGGACCAACAGACTTCGCTTACCCGCACGCTGGGCCCCCTGATGTTATGGGGCCTGGGAGTAGGTTATGTTATTTCCGGGATGTATTTTGGCTGGAACCTTGGGTTGGCGAAAGGGGGGACGCTGGGGCTGGCGATCGCGACGGCCGCGGTGATCGTGCTGTACATCACCTTTACGTTTTCCTATACCGAGCTGGCGTGCGCGATTCCCCGGGCGGGGGGTGTCTTCGACTATGCCACGCGGGGGCTTAACCGCGATTGGGGGTTCGTGGCCGGGATGGCGCAGCTGATCGAGTTTGTGGTCGGTCCGCCGGCGATAGCTGCAGCGATTGGCGCTTATTTCCATATCTTTTTACCAGGGGTGCCGGTGACAGTGATTGCCATCGGCGCCTATTTTATTTTTACGGCCCTCAACATCTACGGGGTGAAGGCGGCTGCGGGCTTCGAGTTGGTGGTGACCATCCTTGCCGTCGCAGAGTTGCTGCTCTTTTCGGGGGTCTGCTTTCCGCATTTTTCCTGGAAAAACCTGGACAGGAATGCTTTTCCGCATGGCTGGACGGGGGTGTGGGCGGCGGTGCCCTTCGCCATCTGGTTCTTCCTGGGACTGGAAGGGGTGGCGAATGTGGCGGAGGAGGCGAAGCGGCCACAGCGGGATGTGTTGCTTGGTTTTGGTTCGGCGCTTTTTACCCTTATCATTTTGTGTGTGCTGGTGTTCGTTGCCGCGGTGGGTGTTGCCGGGTGGGAGGCCATCGTGTATCCTGTACCGGGAGCCACCGATACGTCGGATTCGCCGCTGCCGCTGGCGCTGGGGAAGATCACGGGGACGAGCGGATGGGTCTATCATATGTTGATAACGATAGGGTTGATGGGACTGGTGGCGTCGTTTCATGGGCTTGTGCTGGCGGCGGGGCGGGCTACGCTGGAGTTTGGGCGGGTGCGTTATCTGCCGGCGGTGCTGGGTCGGGTGCATAAGCGGCGTGGAACGCCGGCCACTGCGCTGCTTGCGAATATGGTGATCGGGATCGTGGTGTTGGTGTTGTTCAGGACGGAGGATATTATTACGATCTCGGTGTTTGGGGCGCTGACGTTGTATGTGTTGTCGATGGTGACGCTGCTGGTGCTTCGGCGGAAGGAGCCGGAGCTGGTGAGGCCGTTCCGGGTGCCGTGGTATCCGGTTTTCCCGGTGGTGGCGCTGGCGATTGCGGCGGTGTGCCTGGTGGCGATGGTGAGTCTTAACATTAAATTATTTCTTATCTATTTTTGCGTTCTGTTGGTGAGTTATATTTGGTTTCGCCTGACGGCTTCCGGCCGCCGCGAACGAGGGGCGGACATTAAAATTTATGAATGATGCGCAACGATCAATCGCTTCCTGAGCTGCTTGCCCGGATGGGTGAGGAAAAAATTGAAAAGGTAAAGTTGGCTATTGCGGACATCGATGGGGTGTTGCGGGGTAAGGTGATCAGCTTTGAGAAGTTCAAGGCGATCGCTTCGAAGGGTTTTGGGTTTTGTGATGTTGTTTTTGGCTGGGATTCGGCAGATCGGGCGTATGATAATGGGGCGTTTACGGGCTGGCATACGGGTTATCCGGATGCGGTGGCGGTGGTGGATGTGCATACGATGCGACGGGTGCCGTGGGAGGGGGGGCTGCCTTTTTTCCTGGCAGATTTTAGTTCGGCGCGTTCGCAAGCGGGGGGTGAGTTTGGGGGGGCTGCGCGGGCAGATGCCGGGGGTGAGTTTGGGGCGGCTGGAGGTGCGGCGGTGAGTGCGGGGGCGGCGCCGGTTTGTCCGCGGAGTTTGTTGAAGCGGGTGATCGGGCAGGCGAGTGAAGCGGGGTATTCGGCGTTTTTTTCGCAGGAGTTCGAGTGGTTTAATTTTATAGCTCCGGCTGTGGCGGGGGGAGCGCCGAACGGGGGGACGATGGCGAGGGGAGTGCCGGGTGTGGCAGGGGAGTTGCCGGGTGTGTCCGGAGGGATGATGGCTGGGGGGACGCCGACCGGAGGGGCGATGGCGGGGGGATGGTCTTTTGCCGATCTGCGGCCGATGACACAAGGGATGTTTGGATATTCTATTCTTCGGGCGTCGCAGGGGAGTGCTTTTTTTCATGACCTTTTTGACAACCTTGGGCGATTTGGCGTGCCACTGGAGGGATTGCATACGGAGACGGGTCCGGGAGTGTATGAAGCCGCTATTATGTATGCCGATATATTGGAGGCGGCCGACCGGGCGGTGTTGTTCAAGACGGCGGTGAAGGAGATCGGTCACCGCCGTGGGATCCTGCCGACCTTTATGGCGAAGATCAATGAGTCGTTGCCGGGGTGTAGCGGTCATGTACACCAAAGTCTTTGGTCGATAGATGGGAGCCGCAACCTGTTTTATGACGCGGACCGCGAGACGGGTATGAGTGTGTTGATGGAGTGTTATATTGCGGGGCAGCTGCATTGTCTGCCGCATATTTTACCCATGATGGCGCCGACGGTGAATAGTTATAAGCGATTGGTGGAGGGGGCCTGGGCGCCGACGACGCTGACCTGGGGCATCGATAACCGGACGGTGGCGTTGCGGTCGTTGCCGGGTGGGTCGACATCGACGCGGCTGGAGACGAGGGTTGTGGGATCGGATACCAATCCTTACCTGGCGATGGCGGCATGTCTGGCTGCGGGGTTGTATGGGATCCGTCATGGATTACCTTTGCGGGCGGCGACGAAGGGGAATGGATATGCCGATAAGAGTCATGGGGTGTTGCCGCGCAATTTGTGGGAGGCGACGCAGGCGATGAGGGCGTCGCCGCTGGCGGTGGAGCTTTTTGGGGCGGAGTTTACGGATCATTTTGTGCGGACGAGGGAGTGGGAGTGGAGGCAGTTTGGGCAGGCGGTGACGGATTGGGAGTTGCAGCGGTATCTTGAAATAATATGAAAAAAGACCGGAGGTCTTTTGGCCGAAGGCGCAAAATATATGATAGATTTTACGACCATAAGACAGTACAATTTTCCGACGACGATAAGGTTTGGCCCGGGTGTTATTGCCGAGTTGCCGGATCATTTGCGGGGTGTGGGGTTATCCCGCCCGTTGCTGGTGACGGACCCGATGGTGGCGCAGCTGGATTTTTTTAGCGGACTCCGCAAGCAGCTGGAAGCGAAGGGGCTTTCCGTGGAGGTGTTCTCGGACATCCACAAGAATCCCGTGAAGTCCGATGTGGAGAAGGGGGGTGTGGCCTTTACGACTACGGGCCGGGACAGTATCATCGGTATCGGCGGTGGTGCGGCGATGGATGTGGCGCGGGCTATTGCTTTGCGGATAAATCATCACCGGGACCTCTTTGACTATGATGATCTCATCGGGGGTGATGTGTATGTGACGGAGGAGGTGCCCTATTTTGTTACCGTTCCGACGACGAGCGGGACGGGCAGTGAGGTGGGCCGGAGCGCGATTATTTCTGAAGATGAGACGCATAGGAAGCGGATCCTGTTTTCTCCGAAGTTGTTAGCCAAGATGGTGTATGCCGACCCTTTGCTGACGATGGAGCTGCCGCCCTTTGTCACGGCGGCCACGGGGATGGATGCGCTGACGCACAACCTGGAGGCTTATTTGGCTAAAATGTGGCATCCGATGGCTGAAGGGATAGCATTGGAGGGGATACGGCTGATCTGTGGCAGCATCGTGCAGGCGACAAACCGGCCTGATCTTGCCTCTCGCAGCCAGATGATGATCGCTTCGCTGATGGGGGCGGTGGCGTTTCAGAAGGGGCTCGGAGTTGTGCATTCGCTGGCGCATCCGATGTCTTCTTTGCTGGATACCCATCATGGGCTGGCCAATGCGGTGAACCTTCCATATGGAATGCGGTTTAATATTGGCGGGTGTGAAGAGAAGTTCAGGGTGATCGCGCAGGTGATGGAGTTGCCGGTGGATGAAGGTCCCGGGACCAGGGCTATGGCGGAAAGGTGGGGCAGCGGCGGCCGGCCTGCTGCGGACGAGGCTATTGCGGGGCGGGCTGCGGGTGAGGCTATTGCGGCGGCTAGTGCGGGACGGGCTGCGGGTGAGGCGGTGGTGGAGAGGTTGTTCGAATTGAACAAGTGGCTGGGGCTGCCGACGCGGTTGCGGGATGTGGGAGTGCGGGAAGAGCATTTGGAGACGCTTGCTGATCTGGCGATTGCGGATTTTGCGCATCCGAATAATCCGAAGCCGGTGAGCAGGGATGATTTTTTTACATTGTATAAGGAGGCCCTTTAGGCCCGACAGGAGGCCCTTCAGGTCCGACGAAGGAGGGCTGTAAAAAGACAACTATTATGAGGATCGGGTTGACGTATACGGGAACAGACTGGAAGCATGAGAATTATGTCCGCTGGTTGAAGGCGGGGGATGAGGCGATCGAGGTGGTGCGACTGGAGGCCGGTGGCGGCGGATCGATGATCGGTTGTGACGGGCTGGTGTTGTCAGGTGGAGTGGATATCTATCCCGGTTTTTATGAAGGGGGCGTGGATTATCCGGGGAGTGGCGGATGGAAGCCGGAGCGGGATGCCTTCGAGTTGGAGATGCTGGAAACGGCGCTTGCCAAGGCGGTACCGGTGCTGGGGGTCTGCCGGGGGCTGCAGCTGATCAATGTTTATCGGAAGGGGACGCTGGTGCAAGACCTGGGGCCTGTGGGGGATGCCGTTCACCAGAACACACCGGATGATAAGCAGCATACGGTAGTGGTGGATGCGGGAACGGTGTTGCGTGCCGTCGTGGGTGAAGGGGAGGGTGTGGTGAACAGTGCGCATCATCAAAGTGTGGACAGGCTGGGAAATGGGTTGCGGGTGAATTGCCGGGCGGCGGATGGGACGATCGAGGGGCTGGAATGGGCGGAGCCAGGGGGCAAGTCCTTTTTGCTGGCGGTGCAGTGGCATCCGGAGCGGATGTATGTGAATGGGGTGGGGGATGCGGCATTGTATGCGGCGATAAGGGAGCGGTTTGTGAGGGAGGTGGGGAAGGGAAAAAATTTGTAAATTTACCGAATGGCACTAATAATCAATCCCCGTAATAAGCAACAGGAAAAGGTGGTAAAGGCGTTTTTGAGTAGCCTTAACATCGGCTTTTATTCTGAGGCTGAGGAAGATGCAGCTTTGGTGAATGCGATGCAAAAGGGGCGTAAGACCGCCTTGCTTACTAAAACCGAGAAGACTGCTTTCCTAAAGCGGTTAAAGCACGCCAAGTGAATATTGAGATTCGCAAGTCTTTTGAAAAGGATGCCTTGAGACTTCCGGCTCCTATGCAGGTGCAGCTTAGCAAATTAATTGAAACGTTGATCCAGGCGAAACAGCTTTCGGAGATTTCATCTTGTAAGAAGTTATCCGGATATAAGAATGCGTATAGAATTCGAATGGGAACCTATCGGATCGGGTTTCTTTTTGAAAAGGAGACTATTGAATTAGTACGCGTATTAGGCCGGAAGGAAATTTACAGATATTTTCCATAAAAAATAGTTTGAAATACTATGCAGATCATTAATCCTGCTTCGGAAGAGGTTATCGCAGAAGTAACAGAAGACACCCAGGAGACAGTGAAGGAGAAGTATGAGTTGGTGAGGGCGGGGCAGGCGGCGTGGGCGGCGAGGACGGTGGAGGAAAGGCTGGCTTGTATCGGGAAGTTTTATGCGGCGTTGGAAGAGGAGAAAAAGGTGTTGGCGGAGACGCTGACGAGTGAGTCGGGCAAGCCGTTGCAGCAGTCGTATAACGAGCTGAACGGGGCGAGGGGACGGATAAAGTTTTTCCTGGACAATACGGCGCGGTGGCTGGCAGAAGAGTGGATAGTAACGGAGGGGGCTACACGCGAAAAGATCGTTTACGAGCCGCTGGGCATCATCGCCAATATCTCCGCCTGGAATTATCCTTACCTGGTGGGGGTGAATGTGTTTATCCCGGCCTTGCTGGGAGGCAACGGGGTTTTGTATAAGCCTTCGGAATACGCTACGCTCACAGGATTGCATATCCAGCGGTTGCTGTATAAGAGCGGCGTGCCGGAAGAGGTGTTCGCGGTTGTGGTCGGTAAGGGGACGGCGGGCGAGTGGCTGCTGCAGTTGCCGCTGGATGGCTACTTTTTTACCGGCAGTTACCGGACGGGGCGGTTTATTGCCGAGCGGGTGGCGGGGAAGATGGTGCCCTGCCAGCTGGAACTTGGGGGTAAGGACCCGTTGTATGTGATGGATGATGTTTCCAATATCGAGGCGGTTGCGGCGGCGGCTTTGGAGGGTGTGGTGTATAACAACGGCCAGAGCTGTTGTGCGGTGGAGCGGATCTATGTACAGGAAGGGGTTTATGATGCTTTTGTGCTTTCGTATACGGAGCAGGCGCGTCGCCTTGTGGTGGGAGACCCGATGGAGGGGACGACGGAAGTGGGACCTTTGACGCGTTCGGGACAGCTGGAGTTCTTACTGGGGCAGATAGACGATGCGGTGGCGAAGGGGGCGAAGGTGCTGTTTGGCGGGCACCGCGTGGATCGCCGGGGATATTTTATCGAGCCGGCGGTTTTGGTGGATGTCGATCACCGGATGAAGCTGATGACGGAGGAGTCTTTTGGGCCCGTGGTTGGTATTCAGCGCGTCAAGGATGATGCGGAGGCGGTGGCGCTGATGGGGGATACGGAATATGGGTTGACGGCCGCAGTGTATTCGAAGAGCTTTGAACGGGCAGAACAGGTGATGCGGCAGTTGAATACGGGGACGGTGTATTGGAACTGTTGCGACCGGGTGAGTGCGGCGTTGCCGTGGAGCGGGAGGAAGCATTCGGGTCTTGGGATGACGCTGAGTTACCAGGGGATAAGGGCGTTTGTGCAACCGAAGGCGTATCATATCCGGCCGTGAGGGGCATTACGTAACCGTGGAGGGCATTTTCCCCGGATTTATGACAATCTGCTTTATTTCAATAAGTAGTTACCTATAAAAAAATAAGTACACTATCCCGGCCGCGCAATTGCGGGCGGATGTTTTTTGTTTTACAAGGAAGAGAAATTCGATCCTTGTGAAAATCCTGCTTTACCTGATATCTGTTCTGCTGAGCCTGCCTTCTGTGGCTCAGATGTGCCCCGGGGGTGGAGTTGATTTTTCCTCCGCTGTAACCTTCGACCCTAACTGGATCTATGGTTGTAATACGGGCACATCCTGCAACGGTGGTGTACACTTCGATAATACAACCTCCTGTCAGCCCACTACAGCAATGGATGCCTGCGCTCCGGCGCCGTCCTGCGGTACTATAGCCTATAATGCGTCGAATATCTGGTTCAAATTTTATCCGCTCGGCCCTACTGCGACGATCTCCTGTTTTCAGAATTCTTCCCTTGTGATCGGTATCCAGGCTTTCTCGGGAGGGCCGGCCTGCGGCTCACTGACCGAGATCGGTTGTGCATTGGCAGGCGGACCCAGTAGTGGTGTTCAATTAAACCTTACTGGTCTTCAGCCGGGGCAACTGTATTACTTCCGAATATTCGGCAGCGCTCACCCGGTTTCCCAGCGTACAGGGATCTATTGTTTTTGCGGTACTACGGGATTGAGCAATGTTGTCTTGCCCGTTGCCTTGACCAGCTTCCGGGGTTTCGTTGCCGGCGGAATGATCGATCTCGTATGGACAACCTCCGCGGCGGATGATTACCGGTATTTTGAAGTCCAACGAAGTACGGATGGCAGCACGTTTGCGGATATTGGCCGCGTGGATGGATCGGGACCGGCGGGGGATACCGGTTCGTTTACCTATAGCGATGAGGCTGACATTGCCAATACTAATTTTTACCGGCTTAAGCTGTTCACCGACGACGATCATTATACTTATTCCTCTATCATAGCCATACAACCGCAGGTGACGAGTGGGCTGCGCTTCTTTTTTGATGCCGACAGAAAAGAATTGCAGGTTACGGTGCAGCAGTCCAGCCGGGCGGCGATCGTGGGGGCATCCGGGCAGCTGTTGAAGACGCTTACGCTTGTTGCGGGTAGAAATAGTGTGTCGATGAGCGATGTTGCGCCCGGAGTTTATTTTCTGCGTGATGAGGGGGGCAATACGACTAGAAGATTTGTGGTGTTTAAATGAATGAAAAATCCCCGCCGCAGCGGGGATTTTTGTTGGGTGGGTTTGGGAGCTTGTTAATGCTGGTTGCCTGATCCGTTGATCTGGTAGCAGCCAATGTCGGCACCGGGAGGTGTTACTTCGGTCGCGCCATAAATGGGGTCGATAGGTACGACTACCAGCGGTTTTATAGTAGTGTTGCCCTTGCCGATGAGCGATGAGCCGGGCAGCAGGTGGAAGTTGAACGATCCGATGGAGGTGTAGGCGAACAGGGGCTGACCTACTACCGGCAGGGGATAGTTGACGAATTTGGGGTTCTCGTATTGGACCACCGGAGTACCGTCATAAGCATTGGCCGGCGGGTTGGGATAATAGAAATTGGCCGGCAGGTAGAGCGACGGCCTGGGGATGTCGGTGGGCTGCGGTTTTGTACATACACCTCCATAGGTGAAGAACTGGTCGGCGATGACCAGCGAGTCGGCCCATTGGTAGTTGTTGCCGTAAGTGAGGTGCAGGGTGTCGGCAACGGGGTTATTGACCACGCGATAGCCTACGCGGCAGTTGATGAAGGCATTGTTATAGAAAGCACCTTCTGCGCCTTGTTCGTAGTCGATGCCACCTGCCCTTGACCCGGCCGTGATGCGGACGCCGCCGTTGACGAAGGTGCTGTTGTACATGACGATGTTACATTGTGGTGCACCGACGGGCTGTCCTTTATTGGAGGCTTTTTGTCCGTTGTAGGCCGTGCCGATGAAGAAGTTGTAAGCGATGGTACCAACGGACCCACCTTTGCAGTTGACGATGTCGCCGCCGCTGCCGCCGCATTTCTCGAAGGTGTTGCGGAAGATGTGGAGCTTGCCGTTGGAGATACGCATACAGTCATCAGTGCCGCCATAGAACCAGCAGTCTTCTATGATGCAATAGCCATTGGGATTTTGGAAAACGATGTTGAAGGAGGTGCCGGAGCTTTCTTCCACGGCGGGGCCGTCGACATTGCCATAAGATGCGCCGGCGAAGTCGAGGTGGGTCCATTTAAGCACCAGCAGGCGGCAGCTGGTGTCGCACATGATGCCCTTCCAAAGGCCTTTGTGTGCCGGGTCCTGGTTCAGCGGCAGGTTGGGCGTATTGTCTTTGGTAATCCCTTTAACTGTGAAGACGTTGGGTTGCGCCTGGGTGCCGAGGCTGATCAGGGTGCCGTGGACGATGATGCCCGAGGTGGTGTCGGCATAAACGGTTACCCCTTGCTCGAGGATAAGCGTGTCACCCTTGGGAACGTTGATCGTGCAACCAAGGACATAGGTCTGGCCGGTCTGCATAACGCCTTTGATGGAGCCACAGAGTGGGGTGTTGGTGGGGATGGCGCCGCCTGGCGGGGGCGGGGCCTGGTAGACATAGATGTTCTGTTTGTCCTCCGCCCATTTGGTGCAACCGGAGAAGACCAGGGCGCTGGACAGGATGAGAAGAGCAAGATTTATTTTATACATAGTCGTATTGTTAAATGTGTTTGTTTTCATTATTAGAATTTATACCGGAGGCCACCCAGGTAGCTGATCTTGTAGATATCCTTTTGCGCGACCGTGTAATTGCTGCCACCGTCCTGGAAGGGGATGGTGTATCCGCTCGGCAGGTTGGCATTAACCTTGGTGTACGGGAATTTGATGTATTCCTTGTTCGGAGAATTGGTCAGGTTGTTGATCTTGGCAAAGAAGACCAGGCGGCGGTAGAGGCGTTTTTCCACGGAGAGGTCTAATTGGGCGATAGGTTTTCCCCAGATGTCGAGACCATAGTACGGAGATACCTGGACGATGCGGGTGCCGGTATAGGCGAGCGCCAACTGCGCATCGAGGCCCCAGCGCGGGTCTTTCAGCAGGAGCGAGAAATTGCCGACATGGTCTGCCTGGCCCTGGAGGGGGCGGGATTGATTGATGTTTTGGGTCTGGATGCTACCTGAGACAAGGCCGTAGAGACGTTTGGTCGTTGTCACCTCGGAGTGTGTATAGGTGTAGTTGGCGGAGATGCCGAATACGCCCCAATATTTGGTGAAGACGATCTCAGCGCCATAGTTGGTGGCTTCATTGGTGTTCTGGGGTCTCAGATAGAGAGAGCTGGGACCGTTGACGTTGGTTACATAGTACTCGATGGGATTGGTGAGATGCTTGTAGAATGCGCCCACCAGGAACTGGTCGGCCAGCCCCGGGAAGAGTTCGTACCGGAGATCAAGATTGTCCGCCCTTACGTGTTTCAGGTAGGGGTTGCCAAGGAAAGTGAATTCTTCGTTGGAATTGTCGGTGATGGGAACCAGGTCACCAAAGCCCGGGCGGCTGATGGATTTGAAATAGGACAGACGCAGGTTCTGGTTGGATTGGAGGCTATACTTGAGGTGCACACTGGGCAGGACATCCGTGTAGTGGATGGTGCCGGATGCACCGATGGTAGAGGTTTTAGGCAGCACCGTGGTATAGTCGTCCTGGGTATTCTCTACGCGTACCCCACCGAGAACCTGGAATTTGGGGACCAGCAAGAATCTTGTCATGATGTACCCGGCGGCTACCTTTTCATGTGCCGTGTAGCTCTGCGCATTGATGGCGGTGTAGCTGCCCTTGTTTTGGCCGGTGGCCTGGAAATAGAGTTCCTCACCATCGAGGCCGGAGTAGGGAGCGCCGCCGTTGACGGCTTGCAAGGCGTAGTCGTTGTTGTAGCTATCCCTGGTCTTATAGCGATAGAGGCCGCCCAATTGGAAAGCAAATTCGCGTTGGAAGAGGGAGGGTTTGTATTCTACGTTGCCATAGCCGGCCCAATCCTGGTCTTTGTTATGCTGCCAGCGATGGGTGACGGCGTTGGAGGTGCCCTGAGGGATAGTGTTGCGGATGCTATCGGTCTTGCCGGAAGCTTCGCGATAGACGACCTGGTCCCAGGTATAGGAAGCCATGTCAGGGATCTGTTGTTTGGCGATGGAGTAGACGCCGCTCCAATCCACTCTTACCTTATTGCTGAGCTGGTGGTTGCCCTGAAGGGTGGCATTGTAGATGTCCTGGATCTGCCAGCGGCTGCGGTACTCGGGTTTGACCAGGGTTTGCGTAGCCGTCGAGTTGAGACCGGCCGAGCTGCTGTCAGGGGTATAGCGGGTCTCGAATTGGTCCTGGTGGAGGTAGAGGTTAAAAAGGGAGATGCGGTTGCGATCGTTGAAGAGATAGTCGATCTTATTTTGTAAGCCGATGCGGTTGGTCCGGGTGCTATATGTTCTGACATAGGAGTCCGAAGGATTGAGGGTATTGGGGTCAGGGCTTGGCAGCGGTTGGGCGTCGGGGACGAGGCGTTCGGATACTGCACCTTTGTACAGATCCTGATAGCTGGCGGAAAGGATGATGCCCAGTTTCTTATCCAGGAAGCGATCGCCGATGGTGAAACCAAGGGTATTGTTGATGGGGGTGGCCCTGTTGTAGAACTTCAGGTTGTTGGTAGTGAAGTCGGAAACAGCCGCTCCATAGTCATTGCCGTGGATCTCTGCGGGTGATTGCTTATTGATGCCCGCATGAGGGAAGGCAACGAAGGGATTGTCATTGAAGATGGTAGAATAGCCGAGTGAGCCATTGGCGCTGAAGATGAATTTATCGGGGGCGTTCTTCATGACGAGATTCATGGTGCCGCCGATGGCATCGCCTTCCATGTTGGGAGTAAGTGCTTTGATGACTTCCAGTCTTTCGAGCATTTCTGCGGGGAAGATGTTCATCGGAACGAAGCGGTATTTGTCGTCGGGGCTGGGGATCTTGATGCCGTTGACGAGGGTGTTGTTATACCGTTGGTCCATGCCGCGGATGATGGCATAGCGGCCGTCACCGGTGTTGTCGCGCTGGATGACGACGCCGCTGACGCGTTGGAGGGCGTTGGCGACGGTGATGTCGGGAGAGATCTCGATGGTGCGGGCGGACAGGATGTTCTGCACCATGTCCGAGCGCTGTTCGATGCGGCGGGCAGTGTTGTCGGAGCCACCGCTTGCGGCGGAGATCTGTACTTCTTCGAGCGTGGTGGTAGAGACGGAGAGGCTAAGAGCGAGGTCCTTCTCATCGTTGTCGGATGAGAGAACAACTTCTACGGGTGTGGATCGCTGATAGCCTACTGCGCTTGCGGTGAGTTGGTATTTACCTGCCGGGACGTGGCGGAAGGTGAAGGTACCATCGAGTTGAACGGTTGTCCAATAACGGGTGTTGGCCAGGGTGACGGTGGCGCCGGTCATCGGTTCACCCGTCTTGGAGTCGCGAATTTTTCCTTTGATCGTACCTGCTTGAGAGATGAATGCGAGGCAGATTGCTACGAAGGAGAGGAGCGTCCTTTTTATCATAAGCATTTCAAAATAAGTTTTCGCAAAAGTAGAAGGAGGAAGAGAGGGAAAAAGGCGTTCTTTGATTGATAAGACTATGTTAACTGTAGGATAATTTTTTGGTAATGATTATTTCTTAATAATGTCAAAGAAGTTTATTAACTTCTATGAAACTGAAATTTTGTTGAATTTTTCCTCAGAATTGGAATTTTTCCTGAAGGGGCAGAAGGTGGTGATGGAGGACGGTGTGCGGGTGTTATGCACAGGGAGTGCATATTCGGGTTAGGGAGATGTTGGAGATGTTTTTTAATATTATGCTCAAGATACTGATAATAGTGATGGGGACAGTATAGTTAACCTTCGCCGATGGGCGAGGGTTTTTTGTTTTGGCCCTTGGGGTGGGGTAAAAATAAGAGGGCAATAGAAATTGCCCTCGCGTCACGACTTTTGTGACCATTCAAAACTAAAAATATAGAAGAAGATTAATTTGTTGGTCGAGTCAGATAACTGTCAAATTTACCATTCTCATTGGATTATACAAATCTCCGGCATATTAAATTACGGGTTTTAGCATGAAAATTAAGGGTTTGCGTACTTGCTACGCATTTGCCTGCGCGCGAATTAACGTTACGGAAACGTTTGCATTAGTTGCTAACAGTGTTAGGGGGAGGGGTGCAGTGATAGGGGGTGTACACAGGTTGTGGTTAGGGGGTACGGTGATAGGGGTGAGGGGGTGTACACCGTTTGTGGGGAGGGGATGTGCATTGTTTGTGGGGAGGGGAATAGTGTTTGGGAGTAAGAGGATGCCCGTATCAGAGTAGTAATTTGTCCGGATTGGGGATGAAGTTGAGGAAGGCCTGGAAGTTGGCCTTGTATTTCCGTTTGTCCAGTTTGTAATAGAATGCGCCTTTTTTCGAGTTGGCTTTATCCTTTTCTTTTTGTTTGATGAGGAGTTCGGTGGAGAGCACCTTGCGGCTAAAGTTGCGGTTGTCGAAGGTGGTGTCATAGATGCCTTCATAGAGGATCTGGAGTTGCGGGATGGTGAATTTTGCGGGGAGCAATTCGAAGAGGATGGGGTGCAGGGCGGCTTTGTAGCGGAGTTGTTTTTTGGCGTTCTCCACCATCTTTTTGTGATCGAAGATGAGTTCGGGCAGTTTTTTTATGTGCACCCATTCGGCGTGGTATTCGGTGCTCAGCTGTTTTTCGTACTGGTGGATATCGATGAGGGCGAAGTAGGCGATGCTGAGGACTCGTTCGACGGGGTCGCGGAGGGGTTCGCCGTAAGCCTTCATCTGTTCCATATATACACCTTCGAGTCCGGTGAGTTTTTTCAGGACACGGTTGGCGGCTTGTTCGAGGCTTTCGTTTTCCTGGAGGAAGCCGCCCATGAGGCTCCATTTGCCTTTTTCGGGTTTGAGGCCGCGTTGGATGAGCAGGAGTTTGATGTCTGTTCCGTCGAATCCGAAGATGATACAGTCTACGGCTACCAGCATGCGGGATTCCCCCGTGTATCGAGTCATTTAGTTAGAATGGTTTAAGTGTAGTTAGTGTGAATATTACGCTTTTGTGAATATAGTATTTTTAGACCAACAACTACCAGAATTTTACATAGAGACCCATTAGGATGATAAGGGTTGCAACGATGAGGGCCATGATCGAGGGTTTGACCTTGAACATGGCTCTATCGAGCTGGAAGGCCTTTGGATTGATGCGGGGGCCGCCGAGGCTGATGCCGATCATGACGATCATCGTGAAGAGGAAAGCCAGGCCCATGCAAATGAGGAAGGGGATCTCCCATACCGTGGTGAGGACTCCGTTGACTACTTCCTGTGTAGGATAAGCGGTGTAGAGGAAGTTCTCATGCCCGAGCACCTGCGGGGCGAATTCGTTGAAGAAGACGCAGAGGACGAAGCCGGTGATGAGGCCTCCGACGGCGGCGGCGCCGGTGGTGCGTTTCCAGAACATGCCGAGCAAGAACATGGCGAGTACGCCAGGCGAGATGAAGCCGGTGTATTTCTGGATGTAGGTGAAGCCGCCGCTGCTGCTGATGCCGAGCAGGTCTTTCCAGGTGAAGATGATGCCGACGAGCAAGGCGACGATGATGGCGGCGCGGCCGGTCCACACCATTTTCTGTTCGTCGGCGTCCTTCCTGATATATTTCTTGTAGACGTCCAGTGTAAAGATGGTGGAGATGCTATTGATCTTTCCTGCCAGCGAAGAGACGATGGCGGCGGTGAGTGCGGCGATAGAGAGCCCCTTGAGGCCTGCGGGCAGGAAGCCGAGCATAGCGGAGTATGCGTAGTCTTTGCTTCCGCCTGCGAGGTTGAGGTGTCCATGTTTGTACAGAACGAAGGCTGCGATGCCGGGGAGCATGACGATGATGGGCATGAGCAGTTTGAGGAAGCCGGCGAAGAGGATGCCGGTGCGGGCGGTCTGGAGGTTAGCGCCCAGCGCCCGTTGGGTGATATACTGATTACAGCCCCAGTAGTTGAGGTTGACGATCCATTGGCCGGCGAAATACATGGAGATGCCGGGCAGGACGAGGTATTTGTTGATCTCGAGCTGACTGGTGGTGGGACCGGGTTTGTCGAAGATCATCTTGAAGTGTTCGGGGGCGTCTTTCAACATCGCGGTGAAGCCGGCGAGCGCGTTGGAGCCGAGGCCGAAGGTTTCCGACACGACGGTGAGGGCGAGATAGGTCGTGGCCAGGCCGCCGATGATGAGGACGCCTACTTGTATGACATCGGTGAAGCCGATGACCTTCATGCCGCCGAGGGCGATGAGAAGGGAGAAGATGGCGAGACCGATCATGATGGTGTGGAGATGCTGACCATCAACGAGGCCATTGATGGCGACGGCGCCGAGATAGAGGATCGATGTCAGGTTGACGAAGACATAGAGCAGCAGCCAGAAGATAGCCATGATGAGGGCGACCGTCTCGTTGTAGCGTGTTTTGAGGAACTGCGGCATCGTATAGATCTTGTTCTTCAGGTAGACCGGAATGAACCAGATGGCGATGATGATGAGGGCTATGGCGGCGATCCATTCATAGGCCGCGACAGCGATGCCGGCGAAGAATCCGTCACCGCTCATGCCGATGAACTGTTCGGCGGAGATATTGGAGGCGATGAGGGAGGCGCCGATGGCCCACCAGGTGAGGGAGCCTTCGGCGAGGAAGAAGTCATGGGTATCGGTGACGGCTTTTTTCTTCCGGCGATAGATCCAATATCCGTAGGAGGCTACCAGGGCGAAGTAGATGAGAAAGACGATGTAGTCGGCGGCGACGAGACTTTTGTTCATGAGCAATCGGTGGTTTTGCGGTGGTTGGTGGGTGTGATGGTTTTGCGATGGGCGTTGCGGTTCTGGTTATAAGGATTTAGGGCCGATAGTAGGCTTCGTTCCAGCGGAGTTCGTTGCGGAACTGGTATAGTTCGGTTTGTTTGCCGATGAGGGCGAATTCGATGCCGGCCATGTCGGCGAAGTCGCGCAGGTGTTCGGCGGTGAGGTTTTGGCTGTAGCCGGTGTGGTGGGCGCCGCCTGCCAGGATCCATGCGGTGCAGCCGGTCTTCATATCCGGGTAGGGCTTCCAGAGGACGCGGGCGACGGGCAGTTTTGGCAGGGGATGGGTTGGCGCCACGGCTTCCACTTCATTGACCAGGAGGCGGAAGCGGTTGCCCATGTCGATGATGGAGGCGTTGAGGGCCGGGCCGGCGGCGGAGTTGAAGACGAGTCTCACCGGATCGGCTTTGCCACCGATGCCCAGCGGGTGGATCTCGCAGGAGACGGGGCCGGTGGAGATGGATTCGCAGATCTCGAGCATATGGGCGCCGAGGACGAGGTTGTTGCCGGGTTCGAAGTGGTAGGTGTAGTCTTCCATAAAGGAGTTGCCGCCGGGTAGTCCGCTGCCCATTACTTTCATGGCGCGGACAAGGGCGGCTGTTTTCCAGTCGCCCTCACCGGCGAAGCCGTACCCGGCGGCCATGAGGCGCTGGGCTGCGATGCCTGGCAACTGTACCATTCCGTGGAGGTCTTCGAAGGTGTCGGTAAAACCTTTGAAGTTGCCGTTTTCGAGGAAGGCTTTTATGCCAAGCTCGATTTTGGCGGCCTCCCGGAGGGAGGCGTGTTGCGACTTGCCTTTGCGGAGGGTGTCGGCTAATTGGTAGCGTTGTTCGTATTCGTTGATGAGGGTATCGACGGCGCTGCCGGCGATGGAGTTGATCACTGTGACGAGGTCGCCTACGCCATGGGTGTTGACGGAGTAGCCGAATTGCATTTCAGCTTCTACTTTGTCGCCTTCGGTGACGGCTACCTGCCGCATGTTATCGCCGAAGCGGACGAATTTTGCACCTTGCCAGTCATGCCAGCCGGCGGCGGCGCGGGACCAGGCACCGAGGTGGGCAAGGGTTTCGGGGTCCTGCCAGTGGCCGGTGACTACTTTTCTATTGAGGCGCATGCGGCTCATGATGAACCCGAATTCCCTATCGCCGTGGGCGCTTTGGTTGAGGTTCATGAAGTCCATATCGATATCGCCCCAGGGGATGTCGCGGTTGAACTGGGTATGCAGGTGGACGAGGGGTTTTTGGAGGGTGCGGAGGCCGCCGATCCACATCTTTGCGGGGGAGAAGGTGTGCATCCAGGCGATGATGCCGATGCAGTTTTGGGTGGTATTGGCTTCGACGCAGGTGTGATAGATCTCTTCCGGGGTTTTGACGGTTGGGCGGAAGACGACTTTTACCGGGATCTGTGAGGCGTCATTGAGGGCTTTTGCGATGGTTTGGGAATGGGCGGCTACCTGTTTTAAGGTTTCTTCGCCGTACAGGTGTTGGCTGCCAGTGACGAACCAGACCTCGAGTTTTTTTAAGTCCATGTGTAAGTTGATGGTAGAGGTGGAATATTGTTGGTTATTGTCCGTAATAAGAGTGTGGGCCGTGCTTTCTTTCGTAATGTTTTTTTATCAGGGAATCTTTTAGCCGGGGGGCGTCGTTGCGAATCTGTTCGGTGAGATAGGCCATTTGGGCCACCGACTCGAGGACGGCGCTGTTGTAGACGGCTTTTTCCGGTGTTTTACCCCAGGTGAAGGGGGCGTGGTTGCCGATGAGGACCATTTCCACTTCTTCATAGTTGAGGCCCCTGTCGCGGAAGGCGTTGAGGATCTGGAAGCCTGTCTGGTATTCGTAATCTCCGAGGATCATCTCGTCATTCATCGGCGGGGCGCAGGGAATGTCTACCGTGTTATGATCGGCGTGTGTGGTGCCGAAGATGGGGATATCGCGTTGGGACTGGGCCCAGGCGGTGGCATAGGTGGAGTGGGTGTGGGCGATGCCCCCGATGTTGGGCCAATGTTTGTACAGCACGGCATGCGTGAGGGTATCGGATGAGGGGCGCAATTTCCCTTTTACGGTCTTGCCTTCGAAGTCGACGATGACCATTTTCTCCGGGGAGAGATCGCTGTAGGGGACCCCACTGGGTTTGATGGCGAAGACGCCCAGATCGCGATCGGCGGCGCTGACGTTGCCGAAGGTGAAGAGAACGAGGCCAAGCTTTGGAAGCTGCCTGTTGGCTTCGTAGGCGGCTTCCTGGATATGATCGTATTTACTCATAGTCTTTTGTTGTGTGTTCAACGAATTGGCCCAATTGCCCATATCTGCGGAGGCGGAGTTCGTAGATGGCGGCGCGGGCCGGGTCGGGTGTATAGGTGGCGTCGAAGCCCTGGCCAATAGCGTTCATGGCTTCTTCTACTTTTGGATAGAGACCGGCGGCGGTGGCGGCGAACATGGCTGCGCCCAGGGCACAGGTTTGTTCGGAGGAGTGGATGCGCAGGGGTCGGTTCATGACGTCGGCCATCATCTGCATGATGAAAGGCGATTTTTTTGCTACGCCGCCGAGGCCGATGAGTCCTTTTACGGGGACGCCTTCGCTGATGAAGCGGTCGACGATGGTGCGGGCGCCGAAGCAGGTAGCTTCCACGATGGAGCGGAAGACCCTGGGGGCGTCGCTACCCAGGGAAAGGCCGGTGATGGCCCCTTTTAGCAATTGGTTGGCGTCGGGGGTGCGGCGGCCGTTGAACCAGTCGAGGGACAGTTCGTCGTTGGGTTCGAGCGGGAGGGCGGCGGCGTGGCGGCTGAGTTGGGGGATAATCTTATCTATGATGGCGTCGACGTTGTTTGTGGCGGAGTTGCCGGATGCGGCGGGGTTGTCGATTAGCTGGAGGGGCCAGGCGATGAGGTTGCGGAACCATGCGTAGGCGTCGCCGAAGGCCGATTGGCCGGCTTCCATGCCCATCATGCCGGGGATGACGGAGCCGGGGACCTGGCCGCAGATGCCTTTTACCAGCAGTCCTTCTACTTCCTTCAGCGGGGCGACGAGCATGTCGCAGGTGGAGGTGCCCATCACTTTGCTGAGGTGGTAGGGTTCGATCTGGCCGCCGACGGCGCCCATGTGGGCGTCGAAGGCGCCTACACCTATGATGACGTTGGGGTTCAGACCGAGGCGTTGGGCCCATTCGGGTGATATGGGACCGGCGGCCTGGTCGGCCGTGTAGGTTGTTTTGGGCAGTCTTGTGGTGAAGGCTTTTAACAGCGGATCGAGGGATGAGAAGAATTCGTCGGGCGGGTAGCCGTTGAATTCCTTTGCCCAGAGGGCTTTGTGGCCTGCCGCGCAGACCCCGCGTTTCATCGCGGCGGCATGACGGCCGCCGGTGAGCAGGAAGGGGATCCAGTCGCAATGCTCTACCCAGGAGTAGCAGGCTTTTCTAACGGAGTCGTCCACCCGAAGGATATGCAGCAACTTGGCCCAGAACCATTCCGACGAGTAGATGCCGCCGACGAACTGAAGATAGTTGACGTCGAAGGTGGCGGAATGGGTGTTGATGGCGGCGGCTTCTTTTATGGAGCTGTGGTCTTTCCAGAGGACGAACTGGGCGTTGGGGTTTTGTTCGAATCCGGGTAGCAGGCCCAGTGGGGTGCCCGATTCGTCGACGGCCACGGGGGTGGAGCCGGTGGTGTCTACGGAGATGGCCCGGATGTTTTGGGCTACGGCGGCGCCGGCCTGCTGCAGGCAGGCTTTTATGGTGGATTCGAGTCCTTCGATGTAGTCGAGGGGATGTTGTCGCCAGACGTTTTCCGCGGGGTTGCAGTATAGTCCGTCCTTCCAGCGTGGGTAAAAGAAGACGGATGAGGCGATCTCGTTGCCGTTGGCGGCGTTGACGATGAGTGAACGGACGGAGTCTGTGCCGTAGTCTACTCCTATAACGAATTGATCTTTTCCCATATGGCTGGTTGCGGTATTCGGCATTTTTTTGACGAAGACTTGTCAAAATAACATTTAATTTTTTGTTTTTAAAAATATATTTCGGGGAGTATGTGTGGGCGCTGCGGGATGAGGGATGAGGGGTAGTATGCAGGGGTGTTGCGGGATGAGGGATGGGAGGTTGTATGCGGGGGTTCAGTGGGATGATGGATGGGGGATGAGGGATGGGGGAGAAAAGCCTCGATGGGTTGGCACTTTGATTTGTGTGGGTGGCGGATGCCGGGGAAAGGTTGTAATTCTGTGGAGTGGGGTCTGCGGTGGGAAAGAACCGGGGTGGTAAGGGGGGATTGGGGGCTGATGTGGGGGTGGAGTGGGGGAAGTTTCGGTGCAGTATGGCTGCGGGGAAGGGGGTGGGCCGGTTTTTTGCAGGAGGATGTGGAGATCGCATATAAAAAAATCCGAAGATGGGCTGAGGGGCCATCTTCGGATACATTACGCAAAATAAAATGCCAGAGCCTTAACCAAATTTATCAGACCGTGTAAAATACGTAAAAATTATTTTATAATACGGTATAGTGATTAAAAAATACTTTAGAAGTATTTGATATATCTAAAAGGCATTGATTCCTAGAAGTTTATCTTCGCTTTTGCGTGTTGGTTATACGAGAAATAACCTAAATTGTCTTACCCCTCAAACCGCTGGAGAAAATGGAAAAAAAACTTAAGATCAACAGGATCAAAGCCGTCTTAGCAGAGAAAGATATATCGCA
Source organism: Puia dinghuensis (assembly GCF_014642875.1). GTDB lineage: Bacteria > Bacteroidota > Bacteroidia > Chitinophagales > Chitinophagaceae > Puia > Puia dinghuensis. Next base: position 192,454 of record NZ_BMJC01000005.1, on the reverse strand, counting down.
TAAGGAGTTGGCGATCAGAGTCGGCATTGCGCCCAACAGTGTTACCAGGATTTGCAACAACGAATTTCAACCTACACTAAAATTACTTCGGGAGATTGCCCTGGCACTGGATGTGGATATCCGGGAGTTGTTGATTCCTACACGAGTGATCTGACAGCAGCCTTAAAAATTGTCTTATTGTGGGTCAAACTCCCCGTTCCTGATTATTTTATGGGGTGGTGTGGAGCGCTGAAGCATTGCGGTTTTTATAATGTGACGGGAAGGGGAACTGAACTCCCTGGAGGATGGTATCTTTAGGGCATGCGATATCTATTCCTTATTCTTTTGTTGCGGATGGGGCTGGTTGGCTTTGCGCAGGACTCGTCCGCGTTTTTCGGGGACAGCCTGAAGAAGCGGCTGGCGGGGGCGCAAACGACCGCCGACAAGGTTCATTTTCTGATGGACCTGGCGACTACTGCGCCGGATTCGATGCAGGCGGAGGTCTATGCCAGGGAGGCGGTGACCGATGCGGAGCTGAGCCGCGACAGGCGGTTGATGGCCACGACCTACCTGCGCAATGGGGAGCGCTATCTTAACATCCAGGGGCTCGAGGGCAACCTGGAAAAGGCTCAACATTGTTTCGAGCTGGCAGAGCAGGGCGCAAAGGAGGATGGTCTTTTGCGGCTGCTGACCGAGAGTTATGCCGGACTTTCGCGGATGTGGCGGATAAAGGGTGACAATGAGAAGGCGCTTTCTTTCAGCAACCTGGCGATGGCCACTGCGGTGAATACGGACAACGACAGTGCGAAGGTGACGGCCTATGCTACCATGGGGGATGTATACCGGGACATGAAGAATATGCCGATGGCTTTCGAGCATTATTCGGAAGCCTTGTCGCTTGCGGAAGAAAGCAGGGATGGCCGGCTGTTGCGGCGCGTGTACCTGGGGTTATCCTACTTTTATGGCGCGATGCTTGAATACGGGAAGGCGATAGATGAAATGATGCAGGCGTATGAAGTGGATCGCCGGCTATGGGACGGGAGCAATATGCTGATGGACCTCAACCGGCTTGGCGAGCTGTTTGGGAATAACAAGCAGCATGACCTGGCGCTGCAGGTGTATGAGCATTCGCTTGCGCTGGCGGACACGTTGCATTATGACCTGTTGAAGATCACTTCCTATTTCCGGATATTCAACCTGTATTATTTTCAGACCAGGGAGTATGTAAAAGCGTTGCATTATCTTCTCGGGCAGCGGGTGCTGTTCGATTACCTCCTGCATTTCGGGTATGGTTTTTATCTCATGCAGATAAAGGCGGTGGCCTTTACTGAGGAGGGCCGGTATGACAGCGCGATGTATTATTTCCGGCTGGCCGAGCCCCTGGTCTCCGAGCGGGGGAATATCGAGGTGAAGGCCGGGTTCTGCCAGTCTTTCGGCGACTATTATATCAAACGGCGGCAATACCCGGAAGCGATTGGTTATTACAGAAAGGCTTTTGACCTGGTGGCTGCGGAGAAGGACCTCGATAACGAGCAAGGGTTTGCGGACTCGCTGCAGCGGTTGTACGAGCAGGTGGGGGATTACCGGAGTGCCCTTGTATATAACCGATTGGCGAGTGCGGAGGGAGACAGCCTGCGGGCGAAGACGCAGGAGACGGAGCTGATGAAGCTGGAGGTGGAGACGGAGAACCGGCGTAAGGAGCGACAGGCGCGGGACGAGGAGCTGAATAAGGAGCGCCGCCATAATATTCAGTATATGGGGTTCACGGCGGGGCTGGTGCTGCTGTTTATCACTATTGTTATGCTGGGGCGGCTGCCGGTGTCGGTGGGGGTGATTCGTACGGTGGTGTTCTTGTCCTTTATTTTCCTCTTTGAGTTTATCATTCTGCTGCTGGACAGGACCATCCAGGCGTGGACGCATGAGGAACCATGGAAGGTGCTTTGTATCAAGATCGTGCTTGCGGCGGGACTGGTGCCGCTGCATCATTGGTTGGAGCATCGGGTTATTCATTATATTAGTCACCGGCGCGGGCGGGGGAGTCATGCTTCGGGGGCGGAGGGGGTAGTGGCGGCTGTGACGGAAGGGACTCAGACGATGCAAGGGACACATAAAATTTAGGCCTATGGCAACTGTTGAGAATGGACCTGCTGCCGATGTTGTGAAGAGACCCGCCCCGATGATGATGGTGGTGATAGCCTTTGCCACCGTCTATCTTGTCTGGGGCTCGACTTATTTTTTTATCCGGCTTTCGGTAGCGCATATTCCGCCGATGTTGGTGGGGGTGTTGCGCTATCTGTTTGCGGGTATCCTGTTGTTGGCGTGGTGTGTGGTGCGGGGGGAGAATATTTTTTCACGCGGGGTTGTCGGGCCGGCTTTTGTGTCGGGTTTCTTTTTGCTTTGCGGCGGTAATGGGATCCTTATCTGGGCCGAGCAGTATGTTCCGAGCAGTCTGGCGGCGGTGTTGCTGGCGTCGGGGCCTATCTGGTTTGTGTTGCTGGACAAGCGGCAGTGGGCGGTGAATTTCCGGAGCCGGAGCACGCTGGCGGGGCTGGTGATCGGGTTCATCGGAGTGCTGTTGCTTTTTTCCGAGCGGCTGAAGGGGGGAGCGGTGGCTTCGGGTGTTGCTGGGGCTTCGGGAGTTGCGGGGGCGGGTACGGGATTGCCGGGTATTAGCTCCATTGCGTTGGGGGTGCTTGTCGTCGGGTCGATCTCCTGGGCGGCGGGTTCGCTTTATTCCAAATATCATAGTGCGCCGGTGTCGAATTCGGTGAATGCGGGCTGGCAGATGTTGCTGGCGGGGCTTGTGTTCCTTCCGGCGAGTTTGGTCAGCCGCGAGTGGACGGGGTTCCATTTTCGGGATGTTCCGGTCTCGTCCTGGCTGGCGATCGCCTATCTTGTGACGATGGGGTCGCTGGCGGGATATAGCGCCTTTGTCTGGCTGTTGCAGGTGCGGCCCGCCACGCAAGTGAGCACGCATGCCTATGTCAACCCCGTGGTGGCAATTTTGCTCGGGGTGTTCTTTGCCGGGGAGAGCCTATCGCCGGTGCAGTTGTTGGGGCTGGTGGTGATATTGACCAGCGTGTTGCTGATCAACCTGGTGAAGTATCGGAAGAAGGTGGCGGCGGCGGTGGGGGTGAAGCTGGGTGGGAAGGATGTGGCGGGGGTGCGGACGGAGGCGGGAGATGTGCGGGGGAGCGGTGAGGTGAGGGGCGCGAAGACGAGTGAGGGGATGGATGCGGGGGGTAAGGGGATGGATGCTGAGGGTGAGGCGGCGGGCGTAGAAAAAGAGTAAATTTGTCTGCATGGATTATAGAAGCACATTAGAACAGGCGCAGCATTACGTACGGAGTTTATTTGGCACGCATGTCAATGAGAAATTGCATTATCATAACCTGCTGCATACGGAGAAGGTGGTGGGGGCGGCGACACAGATCGCGCAGCATTACCAGCTGAACGATGTGGACTTTTTCACTGTCGTTGTGGCGGCGTGGTTTCATGATATCGGATATCTCACCGGTGAGGGGACGGGGCATGAAGAGCGGGGTGCACGGATGGCGCAGAGTTACCTGGAGGGTACGGGGCTGGAGCACCCCATCATCGAAGCTGTCAGCCGTTGTATCATCGCTACGCAGCTGCCACAGCGGGCGGTTGGGTTGACCGAGCAGATCGTTTGTGATGCCGACCTCTTTCACCTGGGGACGGATGATTTCAGCGAGCGTAATAAGCTGATGCGTAAGGAGGCGGAGGAGATTTCGGGCCGGAAGATCAGCAAGGACGAGTGGCGGCGGAGCACGATCCGGTTTTTGGAAGCTCACCGGTATTATACGGACTATTGCCGGCTGCTGTTGAATGAAAAGCAGCATGAGAATCTGATGAAGTTGCGGGCAAAGGACCCGGAGGGTCCGGGTAATTCCCTCGATACCCTGCTGCACGAGCATGGGGTGGATGATGAAGCGGAGCATAAGCCGGTGACGAAAGATAAAAAAGACAAGAAGAAGGATCCGGGCAGGGGGATCGACACGGTGTTTCGCATTACTTCCAATAATAATCAGCGGCTGAGTTCGCAGGCGGATAGCAAGGCGCATATTCTCATCCAGGTGAACGCGATCATTATTTCCGTCGTGCTGAGCGTGCTGCTGAGGAGGATCGAGGAGTATACGAATCTTACGATACCGGCGATAATGCTGCTGACGGTGAACCTTGTTACGATAATCTTCTCTATTCTGGCCACGCGGCCGCATATTCCGCCGGGGACGTTCAACCAGGCGGACCTGGATGAAAAAAAGGTGAACTTGTTGTTCTTTGGTAATTACTACCGGATGAGCCTGGAGCAGTATGCCAGCGGGATGCTGGTGATGATGGATGATTCAGATTTTTTATACGGCAGCCTGATCAGGGATGTGTATTTTCAGGGTATCGCGCTTGGGAAGAAGTACCGGTGGTTGCGGCTTTCGTATGACGTGTTCATGTGGGGGCTTATCGCTTCGGTGGTGGCCTTTCTGATCGGGGCGCTTGCTTTTCCGTCCAAGTGAGAACGAGCCCCGGCCGGTCGTTCGGGGGGTAAACCTTATTAGTCATGCAGAACTCTGTTATCTATATAATTAAAGAGCTGGAGGGGGCGGGGCAGTTGGACTCCCGGCTTTCCTTCGACGGATTCGTCCATTTCCTGCAGCGGCGGCGTGCGGAAGATACGACCATGCGGGTGAAAATGCTGGATTATATGATCCATTATTTCGAGGAGCGGCTTGGAGGAAAGCGTTATTTCGAAGAGGAGGAAATGAGCCAGTACGCCGATCTGCTGGAACTGGTCTATACCGCGGCCTTCCCGGTGGTGGCCGACGAGCGGGATTTCGCCTGGGCCCTGGGGGTACCGGTGAAGCCGGTGGTCTTTTATGGCACGGATGCCTTCTATGACAAGCTGCGGGACCCGGTGACGCACAAGATCAGGGCCTGTATGATCGATGATCAGAACCAGGAGCGGACGAAGATGAACCTGGAGCTGATCTATTCCATTGTCCTGCAACATTTGTATGGATATGACCTGCCGGCCGGCAATTCCATGATCCGAAGCATGCATAATGTGGCGACGGGGCTGCCCAGCTATTACAAGCTGAATGTCGACAGCCGGTTTATGGAGGTGGTGCCGAAGGGTGAGCTTCCGCCGTTGGACCCTGAAGAGCTGCAGCGGCGGCACCCGGGGCCACAGCTGATACAGTGGCTGCTGGAACAGCTGCCCTTGAGCGCCTTTCGCTTCGAAGGGATCTCCGCGATCACGGTGACGGATATTACAAGGGAATATGTAGTGGATAGTATCAAGAATCTTATTCTAAATCCCGATCACAGTGACGAGGCGGCCTTGCAGCAGGAGGTGATACGCTATTTGAATATCCTGGTGGGGTGCAGCGAACTGCATTTTGGGCTGTTGCCCCTGCTGATGGTGAACGGGCGGCCGGTGTATTCGGCTTTGACATGTAACAGCAGTATCCTTTGGGAGGCGGCCGGGAGCAACGCGGTGATGGAGAAGACTTATCTGTGCCTGGCGGACCGCTATGTCAAGGACCCGCGCCTTATTTTGTACGAGACCATTCCTGCGCATGAACCAGGGGAGCCTTTCTTCCTGGAGACCTTGCGGCGGGCTGGTATGGCCTCCTATGGGATTGTGCCGGTGTATCATAATAACCGGCTTTCGGGGGTGCTGGAGGTCTCTTCCCGCAAGCAGGGGCCGGTGAGTGAGGAGCTGCTGGACCGGCTGGACGTTGTGATCCCCCTGCTGGCCCAGTTGTTGCGGCGCGGTATCGATGAGTTCGATGCGCGCATAAAGGCGATCGTCAAGGAGAACTTTACCTCGATCCAGCCGGCGGTGGAGTGGAAGTTCAATGAAGCGGCGTGGCATTACGAGCGGATGGTGGAGGACGGTTCGGCGCCTTCCCCGGAGCTGGAGCTACCTTCGGTGGAGACCATCTATTTTAAAGATGTGTATCCTTTATATGGGGCGGTGGATATCCGGAATTCCACGATGGAGCGGAACGGCGCGTTGCGGCGGGATCTGCAGACGCAGTTCAGGTTATTGACGGAGACACTGTCGGCCTTACAGGCGGCGGCGAACCTGGAATTGCTGGAAGGATTGCTGCACCAGACCCAGAAATGGGTGCAGGCGTTGAATGGGGCGCTAACGACGGCCGACGAGCTGAACCTGAATCTCTTTCTCCGGGATAAGGCGGGCCATTTTCTGACGCATTTCAAGGAGACGAGGCCCGATCTTGAACGGCTTATAACGCCTTACCTGGCGGCGATAGAAGAGACGGCGGGGGAAGCGTTCAAATACCGGCGTGAGCTGGAGAACTCGATACAGCTTGTCAACAAGACGATCAACGGTCTGCTGGAGGATTCGATGGTCGAGCTGCAAAAATCTTATCCGTTCTATTTTGAGAAGTTCAGGACGGATGGGGTGGAGTATGATGTCTATATCGGCGCATCGATCGCCCCGACTCATTCTTTCGACCTGTTGTATCTGCGTAATCTCCGGCTCTGGCAGTTGAAGTCGATGGCGATGGTGGCGCGGCGGACGCATGAGCTGTTGCCGGAGCTGCCTGAGGCGTTGCAGACCACGCAGCTGATCTTTGTCCATTCTTCGCCGATAGATATCAGCTTCCGGAAGGACGAACGCCGGTTCGATGTCGAAGGTGGATATAATATCCGCTACCAGGTGGTGAAGAAGCGGATCGACAAGGTGCGGGTACAGGATACGAATGAGCGGCTGACGCAACCAGGGAAGGTCGCGATCATTTATTTCAATGACCGGGAGGCGGAGGAATATGAGGGGTATATCAAGTATTTGCAGGAGTTGAATGTCCTGACCGGGGAGGTAGAACGACTCGACCTGGAGGAGTTGCAGGGGGTGAGCGGGCTGAGGGCGTTGCGGGTGGGGGTGATCTGGTGAGGTCGCGGGGGACATGAGAATGATGATGAATCGAATGATGATAATCCTTTTGGTGCTGGTTGGTATGGTGGCCAGCTCCTGCGGGGGAGGGCAGCAACCGCCGAAGGAGAAGGATAAGGCGGGGGTGGTGAAAGCTGCTGCCACGGCGGTGCCTTCGCCGCATGGGTATGACCTTGGGTCGCCCAAAAAATATGTATTGCCCGAACCATTGCACGAGATCTCGGGGATGAGTTTCCTGCGTAATGACGTGGATACGCTTTATGCGATCGAAGACGAGCATGGGCGGCTTTTTCATTTTCATTTGGGTGACGGGAGATATCCATCCTGGAAGTTTGGGAAGCATGGCGACTATGAGGATGTGACGGTGCTGAACCATAATGAATTTGTGGTGCTGCGCAGTGACGGGAGCTTGTTTGTTATTCCGGTGGTGATGGTGGGGAAAGGGGACAACAAAGGGGTGAAGAGTTATATTCATATTCTGCCGAAGGGGGAATACGAGGGCTTGTATGGGGATGAGGGCGGCCGGCTTATCGCCTTGTGCAAGAATTGTCCCGGTGACAATCAGTCTGTCGAGGTGTCAGGTTTTGTGTTGCAGTATGATCAGCAGCATGTGCTGCGGGTGACGGATCATTTCCTGGTGACGGTGCCCGGGGAGAAATTGACGAGTATCCATGAGAAGGTGAAATTTCATCCGTCCGCTATTTCGCGCCATCCGTTGACGAAGGAGTGGTATATCGTTTCGTCCGTGAACAAGGTGCTGATCACCCTGGATGATGAGTGGAAGGTGAAGGGATGGTATCCGCTGGACCCGATGCTGTTCAAACAGCCGGAGGGGTTGGCATTCGATGCGAAGGGTAATATGTATATTTCCAATGAGGGGCAGCAGGGGAATGCGAATGTGTTGTATTTTGCCTATCGGCCATAGGGGCCGGACAGGACCTTAAAACAACGTTTATGAGAAGAATACTAAGAATCATCAGCCTGGTTTTGGTTGCCAGTGGAGGAATTTTCAGTGGGTATGGGCAGACCGACCCGGTGGTGCAACGGATGTTCCTGGTGGGCGATGCCGGGCAGCTGAAAGACGGGCACCATCCCGTTTGTGATTGGCTTAAGACACATGTCGACTGGGATGACAGCAGTAATGTCCTTGTGTACCTGGGGGATAACATTTACCCGATGGGGATGCCGCCGGATGGGGCTGCGGGTTACGATGAGGCCCGCAGGATATTAGATTACCAGGTGTCGGTGGTGGCAGGGAAGAGGGCGAGGGTCTTTTTCGTTCCAGGGAACCACGACTGGAAACAGGGGAAGCCCGGTGGCTGGCAGCAGGTGCGGAATGAAGAGGCTTATATCAAGGGCCTGGGGCTGGCTAATGTGGCGCTTTTGCCGGGGGAGGGATGTCCGGGACCGGTGGCGGTACCGCTTGGTGACAAGATGGTGCTGGTGTGTATGGACAGCGAGTGGTGGCTGCAGGACCGGCGGGACAGGCCGGGACTCGAGTCTTCGTGTGAGTGCAAGGACCAGAAGACGATCGTGGATGCCCTAAAGGATATCGTCGGCTTGTATCCTGACAAGCTGATCGTTCTGGCCATGCATCATCCTTTCTATACGCATGGGGAGCATGGCGGTTACTATACGTTGAAGCAGCATATCTTTCCGCTGACCGATCTGAATCCGGGGTTATATATTCCCCTGCCGGTGATCGGGTCTATCTATCCCATATCGCGGGGAGTGTTCGGGAATGTGCAGGACACGAAGAATCCCCGGTATAAGGAGATGCGGGAGGCGATAGAGGATGTTATCAAGGGGCACAGCAATATTATCGATGTCGCGGGTCATGAGCATACGTTGCAGCTATTGCAGCACGATAGTGTGTATTATGTCGTGAGCGGGGCGGGGTCGAAGGAGACGAGGGTGAAAATGGGTCAGCATTCGCTGATGGCCAAGGAGGAATTGGGGTTTGCGACGATAGAAATGCATGCCAGTGGCAAGAGCGAGATCCGTTTTTACAACGTGGGGGCAACGGGGTTGGACCAGGCGTTCTATGCGGCTGCTGTTGCGCCATTACCACAACCTGTGGCTACTTCGGTTGTGGTGGGGCGCTTCCCGGATAGCGTGACCGTGGTGGCCGATTCCGAATTTCTGGCGGGTGGGTTTCACCGGTGGCTGCTGGGCGCCAACTACCGGAAGGAGTGGTCGGTGCCGGTGAAGGCAAAGGTTTTCGATATGACGGGCTGGACGCCGCTACAGCGGGGAGGGGGCACCCAGACGCTTTCCTTGCGCATAAAGAGTCCCGATGGCGGTCAATATGTTCTGCGCGGGGTGAAAAAACATGTCAGCGATCTGGCGCTTCCGGAGGCCTTGCATGGGGATCAGTTTGTCAGGGATATCGTGAGTGACGGGGTATCGGCCTCGTATCCTTATGCTTGCCTGTCGATTCCTCCGCTGGCGCAGGCGCTGGGTGTACCGCACGCCACTCCGCAGCTTGTGTATATCCCGGATGATCCCCGGCTGGGCCGGTTTCGTGCGGATTTTGGCAATCTCCTCGCCTTTCTGGAAGAGCGCGAGCCGGGCAACGGGAAGAAGACGTACAATATGTGGGACCTGGAGAGCCTGCTGAAGGAGGATAATGACAATACTATCGACCAGCCCGCGACGTTGCGGGCAAGGCTGCTGGATATGTTTGTGATGGATTTCGACCGGCATGAGGATCAGTGGCGATGGTTGGCGGTCGACAACGGGAAGGGAAAGACGCTGTCCCCGGTGCCGAGAGACCGGGACCAGCCGTTCTTTATCAACAATGGCGCGCTCTCCTATTTGGTTGCCTCCTCCTGGGCCATTTCGCAGTTGCAAGGTTTCCGGCCGAAGGCGAGGAATATCTATGGCTTCAATTATGCGCCGCGGAATTTCGACCGGAATTATCTCAACGAGCTGACTTCGACAGAGTGGCGTGATGCGGCGGAGGCGGTGGTGGCAACGATGACGGATTCGCTGATCGAGGCGGCGCTGCGGCTGCAGCCGCCCGCCATCCATGGGTATTCGATGGATGCGATCATTGCGACATTGAAAGCGCGGCGGCATTATTACGTTGATGAGGTGATGCGCTATTATGCTTTTATTTCGAAGGTAGTGAGCGTATATGGCAGCGACAAGCGGGAGTTGTTCGACGTCGACCGGCGGAGCGGGGATTCGATCATCGTGAATGTCTATAAGCTGAATAAAGAAGGGGAGGCGGGCAAGAAGCTTTATAGCCGGACCTTTTATTCGGAGGTGACGAAGGAGATCAGGCTTTACGGAGAGGGTGGTGACGACCGGTTCTATATCCATGGCCAGGACGGGGGAAGGACGGTAGTACGGATCATCGGCGGCCCGGGCAATGATGACTTCCGAAACGAAGTAAGCGCACCAGCGGGGAAGACAAAGATCTATGATCTCAACACGGAGAAGAATACGTTTGAAGGCAACGGTGCGGAACGAAAGTTCTTATCCAGCGACCCCGCTGTGAATGCTATTGTGCGACATGGGTATATCGGGAATTCCACACTGGGTTTCCACTACAACATCCTGGCGCCGCTGGTGAGCGTGGCCTACAACCCTGACGACGGGGTGTTCATTGGCGCGGGTTTCCGGTATACGACGCATGGGTTTCACAAGGAGCCTTTCAAGACCATGCAGACGGTGTCGGCGGCGCATTCGTTGTCGACGAAGGCGTATGTCTTCAAATATGCGTTCGAGGCGACCGAGGCTATCGGGTCTCTGGACCTGCTGGCGCATGCGGAGGTGCGGGCGCCGAATAATACGATCAATTTCTTCGGGTATGGCAATGAGACGGTCTTCGACAAACATGGGAAGCAAGGGGTGGCTTATTACCGGGCGCGGTATAACAGCTATGATGTGGATGTGCAGCTGCGGAAGCGGTTTGGCAGGGTGTTTTCGATGGCGGCGGGTCCGGTATTCCAGTACTTTACGATGGACAGTGCCAGCAATTTCAGCCGGTTTATCAATCAGACGGCGATCAATGGCCTGGATGCGGCCACTTTGTACAAGGACAGGACCTATGCCGGGGGCAGGGTGAATGTGGTGGTCGACGATCGTAATGATGTCTTGCAGCCATCCAGGGGTATCCTGTGGGAGACGAAGTTTGGCAGTTACGGGGGATTGAATAGTAACAGTCATGCGTATTCGCAGCTGAATACCGACTTGTCTTTGTATACGAGCTTCAATACGCGGGCGAATGTGGTTGTCGCCAATCGGGTGGGCTGGGGTAAGAATTTTGGGGATTACCAGTTCTACCAGGCTCAGTTTCTGGGGACGCTGGAGAACCTGCGGGGGTATCATAAGGACCGGTTTGCGGGTGGAGAGTTGTTTTATCACAACATCGATTTGCGGATAAAGCTGGCGGAGTTTAATACCTACTTATTTCCGGGTTCGTTTGGGCTGATCCTGTTCAATGATGTGGGTCGGGTGTGGCAGCAGGGGGAGGCGAGCAAGCAGTGGCATGATGGGTATGGGGGTGGGTTTTGGATAAGCCCGCTGAGCAGGCTGGTGCTTTCGGCCAGCTATGGGCAGGGGTCGGATGGGGGTGTGGCGGTGGTGAAATTGGGGTTTCAGTATTGAGGGGATGATTTCATACGGGTGACGTATGATGTGGAGTAAAAAATTACAATAAATACGATCGGTGTTCCGTTTTGTTTCGAACCCGGTCGTATTCCTACTATGTTTTTGCCGCGCCCCCGAAACTGGACTAAGTCCAGACGATTTTTATGGTGTTTGTCGTGTTTGTTCCTTTCGGTTGTTGTCCACCCTCAAAGTATGCATCTCTCTTTTGAGCATCTGGGGACGGCCCAGGGGCTTTCTCACAGCAATGTTATCTGCACGTTGCAGGATAGCCGGGGATTTATGTGGTTTGGGACGCGGGAGGGGTTGAACCGGTATGACGGCTACACGTTTACCGTTTACAAGAACAAGGCGGGGGATGATAAGAGCCTGGCTAATAACCTGGTGAATTCGATCGTCGAAGATGCGAAGGGGTATCTGTGGATCGGTACCTGGGGTGGGGGATTAGACCGCTATGACCGAAAGACCGATGAGTTTGTCCATTTCCGGCACGACCCCGGCAACCCGGCCAGCCTTGCGGATAACCAGGTTCTTTCCTTGTTGCTGGATAGCCGGGGGTTTCTCTGGGTGGGAATGGAGGGGGGTGGGCTGGACCGGATGGATTCCACGGGGCAGTTTGTGCATTTTGTACACCGGGACGGCGATGCGGGCAGTCTTTCCGAGAATAGTGTGAAGGCGCTTTGTGAAGATGCGGATCACCAGATATGGGTCGGGACGCTGGCCGGCGGTCTTGATCAATTAGACCGGCCGACCGGGACGTTTCGTCATCATGCACATGACCCGCATGATCCCCGATCGCTGAACAATAATTCCATTTCTGCGCTTTTGGAGGATAGCCATCACCGGCTTTGGGTCGGCACGATGACCGGGCTCGATCGTTTTGACCGGCAGACGGGGAGTTTTATTCATTACGAGAAGGAGAGCTGGGGCCACGAGCAGGTGAAGATCACCGACAAGACGGTCAACTCTCTGGCCGAGGATGGGGAGGGCAACCTGTGGGTCGGGACGGAGAATGACGGGCTTGTCGTCCTCGACACGATGGGTGTGTTGCATCACTTCCTGCACGACGATGTGGATCACGCCAGTCTGGGGACGAACTCCCTCTATGGGATGTACCGGGATTCCAAGAAGAATATGTGGATCGGGTCTTTTGCCGGCGGTATCGAACTGGTCAGCCGGGACGTGCGGAAGTTTGTCGTTTACCGGCATAGTTCTTCCCCCTATAGTCTTAGTGACAACCGTATTCTTTGCATCTACGAAGATTCGCACAACAACCTGTGGATCGCCACCGATGGGGGTGGGCTGAACCTTTTTGACCGGAAGACGGAGCGGTTTACGCATTACCAGCATGATCCGGCCAATCCCCGGAGTATCGGCGGGAATTATATTCTAAGGGTGATGGAGGATAGCCGGGGCAACCTGTATCTCGGCACCTGGGCGGACGGGTTGACGATCTTTAACCGGCTCCATCATACTTTCAAGCAGATAAGGGCGAACCCGGATGATCCCAAGGGGTTGAGTTGCAATAATGTCTGGGCGATTTGCGAGGACCGGCAACACCAGATCTGGCTGGGAACGTATGGCGGGGGCCTGGAGCGTTATGACCCCGATCGGGGAACATTTGTCCATTACCGTCACCGGGATGACGATGTGCACAGCCTGGCTAACGACAAGATACATGCGTTGATGCTGGATAGTAAGGGCAGATTGTGGATCGGGATGGATGGGGGCGGGGTGGACCTTTTCGATGAGCTAACGGGAACTTTTGCCCATCACCAGCATACGGATGACCAGAACAGCCTTTGCAACAATTATATCAACAATATTGCGGAGGACAGGGCCGGCGATCTCTGGATCAGTACGGCGAGTGGGTTGAGCCATTACGAGGTGAATGCGAACCGGTTTACTTCTTATACCGTTAAGGATGGGTTGCCCGATGATGTCATCTTTGGCGTTATCGAGGATTCGGTTGGCAGTCTCTGGGTCAGCACGAATAAGGGGCTTTGCCACTGGGATCTGGCGCATCACCGGATGAAGAATTTTGACGTCGCGGATGGGTTGCAGGCTAATGAGTTTAAGGAGAATGCGTATTGTAAGAGCCGGAGCGGGCTGTTATATTTTGGCGGGGTGAACGGGTTTAATGTTATCGATCCGCACCATGTACCCATAGAGCCGTTTGATGCTCCGCTGGTGATGACAAGTTTCCAGATATTCAACCGGGAGGTTCCGATCGGGGGTAATGGCAAGGCGGCTTCTCCGCTGAGCATGGCTATTACGGAGACGCAGCAAGTGGTACTGCCGTACAAGAGCAGCGTATTCTCTTTTTCGTTTGCTTCGCTTAACTATACCAATAAGGAGAAGAAGCAGTATGCTTATATGCTGGAGGGTTTTGACAAGGGCTGGAACTATGTGGGTACTGACCGCAGCGCGACGTATACTAATCTCGATCCGGGTGATTATACGTTCAAGGTGAAGGGGCTGACCAATGACGGGGCGTGGTCGGGGAGGGTGCTTAGCCTGCAGATAAGGATTACGCCTGCTTTCTGGATGACCTGGTGGTTCAGGATCATGTTGGTGATGATTGTCATCGGGAGTGTGATCGTCTTCTACCGGCTGCGCATCAATACGATGAACTCGCTGACGCGGGAGTTGGAGCGGCAGGTGCAGGAGCGGACCGAGCGGCTTTCCAGTCTTACGCAGGAAGAGCGGAAGGCGCGGCAGGAGGCGGAGTCGGCTAACAAGGCGAAGAGTATCTTTCTGGCGACGATGAGTCATGAGATACGCACGCCGATGAACGGCGTTATCGGGATGGCGTCTTTGCTTGCGGAGACGTCGTTGACACCGCGGCAGCGGGAATATAATTCCACGATCCTGAGTTGCGGCGAGAGCCTGCTCAATGTGATCAACGATATCCTCGATTATTCCAAGATAGATTCGGGTAAGATGGAGATAGAGCAGCAGTCCTTCGAGTTGTTGAAGTGTATCGAGAGCGTGCTTGGACTGTTCTATGAGAAGGCTGCGCAGTCGGGGCTGACCTTGCGGTACCATATCGGGGCCGAGGTTCCGTCTTTTATCGTGGGAGATGCGTTGCGATTGCGACAGGTATTGATGAACCTGGTGAGCAATGCCGTGAAGTTTACGCATGAGGGGGAGATATTTTTGCGCGTTCATTTATTACGGGAGGACGATTCGGGCGGGCTACAGCTTTGTTTCGAGTTGAAGGATACGGGTATCGGGATACCGGAGGAGAAGATCGGGATGCTGTTCAAATCTTTTTCGCAGGTGGATTCGTCGACTACGCGTAAGTATGGCGGGACGGGCCTGGGGCTGGCGATAACAGAGAAGCTGGTGTCGCTGATGGGTGGCGAGATAACGGTAAAGAGCCGGCCGGGGCAGGGGACGGTGTTTAGTTTTACTTTGATGAGCCGGGCTGGTGAGCCGGGTGTGGTGCAGGCGCCCGAGGGTGGCGGCGGTAGTGAGGTGATGAGCAAGGATTTTGCGGTGGCGTTTCCGCTGCGGATATTGGTGGCGGAGGACAATATTATCAATCAGCAGCTGATAAGGCAGATTCTTGGGAATCTTGGATATGAGCCGGATTGCGTGGAGAATGGGGAGTTGGCGGTTGCCGCGGTGGGGGAGAAGGAGTATGATCTGATATTGATGGATGTGCAGATGCCGGAGATGGATGGGTTGGAGGCGACGAGGAGGATCAGGAGGGACGCCGCGGGTGCGCGGGGTGCGGAGGCTCCGGATGGGCGGGGGTCGGGTTCGCGGGATGCGGCGGCGGGTTTTGGGGGTGTGACGGGGTCGGGTAATGGAGTTGCGCGGGCGAATGGGCATGGGTGGGGGCGGCCGGTGATTGTTGCATTAACGGCGAATGCTATGCGCGGGGATAGGGAGGAATGTATCCGGGCGGGTATGGATGATTATATCAGCAAGCCGGTGCGGCTGGATGAGTTGATGCGGTTGTTGAAGAAGTGGGGGGTGGTGTTGAGGGTGAGGGTGTAGGGTAAAAACGCCCGGGGACCGGGCGTTTTGGCGGCGAAATGAAGGGAGTTATTTTCCGAGGATTTGATCCATATAGGTTTTGTTGTCCCAAAACAGGTATTCTTCGGTCATGACCCCATCTTTCCAGATGCCGATGGTGGCCATGGGGATACGGAATTTTTTACCGGTGGGTTGGATGAATTGACCGTTCCCCGCAGGCATAGGTTCGGTGAAGGTACCTTCCATCCACCCCATTACGGCGGTGATGTTCCCGCTGCCGATGCGGATAGGGTGTTCCTTAATACGGGTGTCGGGAGCATACACGAACATGGCGTCCAGGGTCTTAATGTGTTGATCAAGCCCTTTTTCGACATGCCCGTCCGGGAAATGCACGAGGATATCCCTGGCATGGCTTTCATGCAGGCGTCGCCAATCCCGATTGCTGAATACGGTAAAATCCAGGGTATCGAAGACCTGCAGGTTTTTCTGGATCGCCGCGTTGGCCGCCGTGAGCGCTTTTACCTGCTTTAAGAGGTCTTCCTTACTTTCCTTCTGCTGTGCGTTGACAGAAGTAAATAATCCAGTGATAACCAGGATAGTAATAGCCGATTTTTTGAGCATTGATGTTTGCATCATTGTAAGTATTAATGATACAAAGTTCGGTAAGCCACCCGGCCGGGTGGTAATAGTTATCGGAAGAACTGTTGTGTTTTCAGGAAATCAGCCGTGCCATTTCCTCCCGGAATTCGGTGGGCGTTAGCCCGGCCTTCTTTTTGAAGATATGGGTGAAGTAGGTCTTTTCTTTGAAGCCCAGTTGATAAGCGATCTCCGAAACGGTTAGACTGGTAGTGACCAGCATATTCTTGGCTTCGATGAGACAACGGGTCTCGATGATCTCCGAAACGCTTTGGTGTAGAATCTTCTGGCAAATGAGGTTTAGATTTCGGGGTGTCATGAACAATTTCTCTGCATAGAAGCCGACGCTTTCATTTGTTTTGTAATGCTCTTCCAGCAAGCGGAGGAAGTTGATGAAGGTGGTGTTTTGCGTTTTTTTTGCTTCATCAGGCCCTTGTTTTCTCCGTTCGGATTCGATGATGGTGAGGAGGGTGGTGAGCAGTTGCCGCATCACCGAATAGTCCGGGGACGGCTGTTGATATTCCTGGAAGATGAGTCTGCATAAGACATCGAGCCGCTCGAAGCGGAAATCGGGCTGCATGCCGATATGCCCATCGTTGTGAAAAGAGGCGTACAGCTGAAAGGCCATTTCGGGGACAAATTCACTCTTGAAACGGATGACCCACATATCGCACCTGCCGTCTTTTGGCAAAGGCTGCAACCGGTGGATCTTACCCCGGGTAACAAAACTGACAAAGGGAGCATCCATGAGCTGCGACCGGAAATCGATGAAATGTTCCAATTGCCCCGCTTTTCCCACGATGAGCTCTTCGAAGTCATGGTTATGCGGTTCGTTGACGGAGTGTGCTATTTTCTCCGATTCTGCCGGACCTACTGTGAATATTTTGATGAGCTGATCCATGGGCGGCCGTTAGACCTTGCGGTGGAGGGAGGAGTCGCGGATGATGAGTTCGCTGCGGATGATGATGGTGTCGGTGGTGCGGGCAGCGGAGAGACCGGCCAGTTGCTCCAGGAGACTGCGGGCTGCCTGTTCGCCCATTTCTTCGCCGGGATAGTTGATCGTTGTGAGTTTTGGCTGGATGATCCGGGCAATGGCGTCGTTGTTGAAGCCGACGATGGCGATGTCTTCGGGTACGCGGACGTCTCCTTCCTTTAGCGTTTGCAGGAAGACGGCGGCGAAGAAGTCATTTGTTGCAAAGACGCCATCGGGACGCTGGGGCTGGGGCATGGCGATGATCTGGCGGGCGGCGCGGATGGCTGCGGCTTCGCTGAGATCGTTGACGATGACCAATTCGGCATCATAGGACAGGCCAAAGTCCGCGAGCGCTTGCTGGTAGCCTTTGAGCCGATCGGCATAGACATTCCTGGCGAGATTGGCGGTGATGTGGGCGATGCGGCGGCAGCCCTGGGCGGCAAGATGGGCGGTGGCTTCGTAGCCGGCTTTGTTGTTGTCGATGACGACCCGGGTGCCGTAGGCGAAGTCTTCCACCCGATCGAAGAAGACGATGGGGATATTTTTTTGGACGAAGGGATCATAGTGATCCATGTCGCGGGTGTCGAAGGCAAGGCTGGCGATGAGCCCATCGACGCGTTTGTGGAAGAGGTTGTGGGCGTTGGACGCTTCTTTGCGCCAGGTTTCGGACGAATGACCAATGATGAGATCGTACCCGGCTTCTGTGGTGACCTTTTCGATGCCGGCGAGGACGGAGCTGATGAACTGACTTTTCAGTTCGTGGACGATGATACCAATGGTATTGGTTTTTTGCATCCGGAGGTTGGAAGCGAAGCTATTGGAACGATAACCCATTTCCCGGGCAGTATCCATGATGCGTTTGCGGGTCTTTATATTAATGGCGGGATGGTCCTTGAGGCCCCGGCTGACGGTAGCGGGGGAGAGGCCGAGGACTCTTGCGATGTCATAGATGGTGATGTCTTTTTTTCCCAACATAAGTAAGCGGATCGGTTAAGTGAGCGGCGCCAGGGATCCAGGGATGCCGGACCGAAAATAAGTGCTTAAAATTAAGGATTTTAAAAAAATTTATGCAATCGGTTACAATTTCGAAAAAGGGGGGTATATTTACCGGCCAAAGCCGGCGGAGCTGGCTTGGTGAGCGTGAGCGCGGTGGGGGCGGGCTGCCGGGTTTAGGGTTTGGAGGTGCGCCTGGTGAGTGCGGTGGGGATAGCGTCTTGGGGGGGCGGATGAGATGGGTGGGGCCGATAAGCCGGAATTAATTAAATGATTGCTGCATGTTGTTATTAGGCATTGACCTGGGTACTTCTTCCATCAAAGTTGCTGTTACGGATGCGCTTACGCACCGGGTGCTGGCTACTGCGCAGTATCCGGATACGGAGGCTGTTATTGTGTCGAAACGACCGGGTTGGGCCGAGCAGTCGCCCGACTTGTGGTGGGAGTATGTGCAGGAGGCGATTCGTCGCGCTCATGCTTTGGGGGACTACGATCCGATGGACATAGGGGCGATCGGCATCGCTTATCAGATGCACGGCCTTGTGCTGGTGGACAAGGAGCAGCGGGTGTTGCGGGATAGCATCATCTGGTGTGATAGCCGTGCAGTGCCTTATGGGGATCGGGCGTTTGCGGCGATCGGTGAGCAGCGGAGCCTGGAGCGGCTGCTGAATTCGCCGGGAAATTTTACGGCGGCGAAACTGGCCTGGGTGAAGGAGAACGAGCCTTTCGTGTATGAACAGATAGATAAGGTGTTGCTGCCGGGCGATTTTATCGCGCTGCGGCTGACGGGTGAGGCGACGACGACCATTTCCGCCTTGTCGGAGGGTATTTTCTGGGATTTTGCTTCCGATACGCTTTCGGATGACGTTTTCCGTTATTTTGGTTTTGATAAAGGGGTTGTGCCATCGGTTCGCCCGGTGTTCGGCGCGCATGGCGGGGTGACCGCGGATGTTGCGGCGGCCCTTGGTTTGAAGAAGGGCATCCCTGTGAGTTACAAGGCCGGGGATCAGCCCAATAATGCATTGTCGCTTAATGTGCTGGAACCCGGTGAGGTGGCGGCTACGGCGGGAACGTCGGGGGTGATCTATGGCGTGAGCGATGCGCTGACCTATGACCCGGGTTCGCGGGTGAACAGTTTTGCGCATGTCAATTATACCGCTGCTTCATCGGAGGCAAGGGGAGTGAGGGTGTCGGAGGTGGGGGTGTCGGAGGCGCGGCGGGTGGGGGTGTTGCTCTGCATCAACGGAACAGGTATCCTGAACCGTTGGGTTCGGGATATTACCGGGGGAGATTATGAAGCGTTGAATGCGGTGGCGAGTGCCGTGGAGCCGGGGAGTGCGGGGTTGAAAGTGCTGCCGTTTGGGAATGGCGCGGAGCGCATTTTTTACAACAAGATCGTGGGGGCGCAGGTGTTGGATGTCGATTTGAATGTGCACAGTGAAGCGCATTTGTACCGGGCGGGCCAGGAAGGGATTGCCTTTGCGTTTCGTTATGGCCTCGATATTATGCGGGGCAGCGGGATGAACCCGGGTATTATCCGGGCGGGGAATGCGAATATGTTCAAAAGCCCGGTTTTTGTCGAAGCGTTTGTCAATACTACGAATGTGCCGGTGGAGCTGTATAACAGCGATGGCAGCATCGGGGCGGCAATTGGTGCGGGTATGGGTGCGGGTATCTACCGGGATGGGCGGGAGGCTTTTGCGGGACTGAAGCCGGTGAAGCTGATCGAGCCTGCCAGGGCCGCGGTGTATGATGAGCTGTATGGAGAATGGAAGGAACATTTATCTTTATTTATATAAAACACATTGTTATGGAATTTTTCAAAGGAATAGGGGCTGTTAAATACGAGGGACCGGGTTCGGACAATCCACTTGCTTATCGTTGGTATGATGCGGACAAGGTTGTGGCCGGAAAGAAGATGAAAGATCATTTGCGGTTTGCGGTTGCCTATTGGCATTCTTTTGTCGGTAATGGCGCGGACCCTTTTGGCGAGCCGACCCATCTCTATCCCTGGAATGAGAAGAGCGATGCGATAGGCAGGGCGAAGGATAAGATGGATGCTGCTTTTGAATTCATCACCAAATTGGGACTGCCTTACTATTGTTTTCATGATGTGGATGTCGTGGATTATACGAATGATGTTACCGACAACGAGAAGCGGTTGCAGACGATGACGGCTTATGCAAAGGAGAAGCAGGCGGCCAGCGGGGTGAAGTTGTTGTGGGGTACGGCGAATCTGTTCTCGAATCGCCGGTATATGAATGGCGCGGCCACCAACCCTGATTTTCATGTGTTGGCGCATGCGGGCGCACAGGTGAAGGCGGCGCTTGACGCGACGATTGCGCTTGGTGGCGAGAACTATGTGTTTTGGGGCGGTCGCGAAGGCTATATGAGCCTGCTGAATACGAATATGAAGCGGGAGCAGGAGCATCTTGCGCGCTTTTTACATACGGCTAAGGATTATGCGCGCAAGCAGGGATTTACCGGCACCTTCTTCATCGAACCTAAACCCTGTGAGCCGACCAAGCACCAGTATGACTATGATTCCGCGACGGTGATCGGTTTTCTGCGGCAGTATGACCTGCTGAAAGACTTCAAGCTGAATATCGAGGTGAACCATGCTACGTTGGCGGGTCATACATTCACCCACGAGCTGCAGGTGGCGGTGGATGCCGGAATGCTGGGTTCGATGGATGCCAACCGGGGGGATTACCAGAATGGCTGGGATACCGATCAGTTCCCGAACAACATCAACGAACTGGTGGAGGCGATGCTGATCATCCTCGAGGGTGGTGGTTTCCAGGGTGGCGGGATCAATTTTGACGCCAAGCGTCGGCGGAACTCTACCGATATGGCAGACCTTTTCTATGCGCATATCGGGGGGATCGATACGTTTGCCCGGGCGCTGCTCGTGGCGGATGCCATTCTCCAGAAATCGGACTATTGGAAGGTGCGCGCGGAGCGGTATGCGTCTTTCGATGGGGGTGATGGGGCAGCGTTCGAGAAGGGAAAACTAAGCCTGGAAGACTTACGGAATTATGCCGTTGCTAACGGCGAGCCGAAAGTGAGCAGCGGACGGCAGGAATATTTGGAGAATCTGATAAATCGCTATATTTAGATTTTGGTAGCCCCTCGCTAGCGCGGGGGGCGTTATAATAATATTATTTGCCATATGCAGATGTTACAACCGCTGGACTATGTCGTTTTCCTCATCTATTTCGTGATCGTTGCGCTTTATGGTTTTTGGATCTACAACCGGAAAAAGGCTGCGCAGACCAATTCCAAAGATTATTTTCTTGCCGAGGGGGCCCTTACCTGGTGGGCTATCGGCGCTTCGCTGATCGCTTCCAACATCTCGGCAGAGCAGATGATCGGGATGAGCGGATCGGGTTTTAAGCTGGGGCTGGCGATCTCGACCTACGAGTGGATGGCGGCGGCGACGCTGCTGATCGTGGCGATCTTTTTTATCCCGGTGTATCTGAAGAACAAGATCTATACGATGCCGCAGTTCCTGCGGCGGCGGTATAACGATACGGTGGCGATGATCATGGCTATTTTCTGGCTGGCATTGTACATCGTGGTGAACCTGATGTCCATCCTTTACCTGGGGGCGCTGGCGGTGAGCAGTATTTCGGGGATCAGTATCTACACTTGTATCATCGCGTTGGCGGTTTTCGCCGTCATCATCACCCTTGGCGGGATGAAGGTGATCGGTTATACGGATGTCATCCAGGTTTTCTTCCTGATCCTGGGCGGGCTTGTGGCTACCTATATAGCTTTGCATTTGTTGGCCGAGAAGTCGGGTCATTCGGGGTTGCTGGAGGGTTTCAAGATCATGACGTCGCAGGCGGGTGACCATTTCCATATGATCTTTAAGAAGGATTCGCCCAATTATGTGAGCCTGCCCGGACTGTCAGTGCTCATTGGCGGGATGTGGATCGTCAATCTCAACTACTGGGGCTGTAACCAGTATATCACCCAGCGGGCGCTTGGGGCCGACCTGCCAACGGCGCGCAGCGGTATCCTCTTTGCGGCTTTTCTGAAGCTGCTGATGCCGGTGATCGTGGTATTGCCGGGTATCGGGGCGTATGTGTTGTACCAGCATGGGATGTTCCATACTACGATGCTGAGTTCTTCGGGAGCGGTGGATGTGAACAAGGCGTATCCCAACCTGATGACCCTGCTGCCTGCGGGTTTCAAGGGGATCGCGTTTGCGGCTTTGACGGCGGCCATCGTCGCTTCGCTGGCGGGTAAGGCCAATAGTATCGCTACGATCTTCACCCTTGATATTTATAAGAAAGCGCTGAAGCCCGATGCAGATGAGAAGCATCTTGTCTCCACGGGGAAGATCGCGGTGGTGGTATCGATGCTCCTGGCGATTCTGCTGTCGCTGGTGATCGGGGAGAAACTGATGGGTGAGGGTAAGCAAGGGTTTACGTATATCCAGGAGTATACGGGCTTTTTCTCGCCGGGTATTCTGGCGATGTTCCTGCTGGGGTTCTTCTGGAAACGGACTACCTCCAATGCGGCGCTTTTTGCGACGATCGGTGGATTTGTCATGAGCTGTATCCTGAAATTCCTGCCGATGTGGGTGAACTTGTCGTGGCTGACGCCGTACGGGTTTTACCAGGCTAACCCGGAGAATCAGGGGAAATATGAGATTCCCTTCATCGACAGGATGGGTTTTGTGTTTGTGTTTTGTTTTATAGGGATGGCGATCATCAACTTCTTTGAGAACCGGCGGGGAGTTGAGAACAAGGGGTTGGTGGTGGATCCGAGTATGTTCAGGGTGAATAAGTCGTTTGCGATTGGCGCGCTGGTAATCTGCGCGCTGCTGATCACGTTGTATACGGTGTATTGGTAAATTCTACCAATGGATATTTTTTGAAGGAAGAAATTCGCAGATGATCAATTCGTCGTCGGATTCCAGGAAAACTATGGTGTATTTTCGTTTATATGGAATGCACTTGTATCCTATCAGTGCTCGTTCAGGGTCCCGGCAGATGGCATGGTTTCTGCGCGAATCGGCCAATTTGATAAGAAAATCGTAGATTCCGTCTGCAAATTTTTCGGCAGTAGACACCAAGCCCTTCGATTCAATATACCATGCTATTTCGGCGATGCTATCAGCGACGGATTCCTTGATGATTATTTCCCTGTGGCCCACTTTCTGATCAACTTTTTGCTATGGGCTCTTGCCTCTTTAATTGTCAATGTTTTTTCTGGCCGTGCCTTCAAAGCAGCCTTTTTTTGCAGCGCATGATAGCTTTCCGCAGGTACAACCACATAGGATTTATTTTCAATAATAACGGTATTCATTTTCTAGCAATTTGAACGAATATACAAAATTGCTCACAGAAGGAGAAACGACAATTTTGGGCTGGTAGGGCGCGCGTTAGGGATCGCAGTGGAAAGCCCGGAGGCCGAGTTGTTAAACGAGGCCGAGGACTTGGAACGAAGAGCCCGACCCGCCGCCTCGCTTTGGTTTGCGGCGGCGGGGAACGCCCGGGTATTATTTACAGCACTCTTTTTTACGGATGAAGATGGCTTTTAATATGCGTATGATGACCCGCATCAGTGGGCGTGTTGGGTGATATATTCGATGACGGAGCCGACGGTGGTAAGCTTTTCGGCGTCTTCGTCACTTATTTTTATGCCGAATTCTTTTTCGAGCGCCATAAATGTTTCGAGCACATCGAGGGAGTCGAGGCCGAGATCGGTGTGGAAGTTGGCGGTGTCGGCCATGGCGCTTTCGTCGATGCCTAATTTTTCGTGGAAGATTGTTTTCACCTTCGAGGTGATGGTGGATTGCTTGCTTACTACAGAGTTCATAACATTAAATTTTTACGGTTAGCTGGCAAGGGCAATCTGGGTACAAATATACTACAACGATTTGTTATTATTTTTGTGTTCGGCCTGAATGATTTTTTTTGGGCCGTTGACAATTAATTAACAAAAAGCAAAATTGGAGCCATCAAAGAAGACCGTCATTTTGCCCAGGGAACTGACTACGGGTATTTTATTGAATTTCAACCAGGAAAAAAGGGGAGGACTTGCCCTCGAGCTGCTGTTGGTGATGGAGAAGAAAGAGGGGCGGAGTTATCAGCGGATCCCGCTGACGGGAGGTCATTACAAAGCTTATTTGCAGGGGTTGCCGGCGCCGGTGGCCGCGGTGGTGCGCCGGGCGGCGGATGAAGCGCTTATCGAGCAGTTGGTGCGGAGCGGATTTGGCTGGCTGCGGGATACGGAAAAGCCTTTTGAGCTGCTGGATGATCGACATTATACCTTGCTGCGCCAGTGGATGGCGGATGTTCTGCAGGCGCTGAAGCCATTGGCGCCGGCGATGAAGTATTTCTTCTACCTGCCGCCGGGTGAGGCGTATCATTCCACGGCGATTCGCCCGGCTTCTCTAAGTACCGCCACCCCAGGCTTGCAGTTTCGCCTGGAGAAAGAGACGGGAATGCTGCATTTGCGGGTGATGGTGGTCGTGGGTAGCGGCATTTTTCCTTTGGCTGATTTTCAACAATGGCCTTATTTCCTCAAAAGCGGTAATGAGTTCTTCCTGTTGAAGAAGGAAGACCGGGAGGTGCTGGAGCAGCATCGGGCTGGGGAGCTGGAGGCGCGAGAAGAGGGGATGCCGCGGTTTATGGCGACGGTGGTGCGGCCGCTTGCGGAACATTATCCGGTGAATATGGATGCCGTGATCCGAATGGAGCGGATCGAAGAGTTGCCTTCCGGCCGGGTGTATGTAAGTGAGCTGAATGAGAATTTTTTGATGATAAGGCCCAAGTGGCTGTATGCTGATCTGGAGGTGGAGGATGATGAAGATCTGGAGACAAGGGTGGAGCAAGAGGACCGGGTGTTGGTGGTTGCCCGTCGAAAAGAGGAAGAGGCGAGGCTGATGGAGGCGCTTCGGGAATTGCATCCGAAGTTCGGCAGCCAGAGCAACGGGTATTTCTACCTGAATTTTAAGGAGGCGTTGGAGAAGAGCTGGTTTCTGCGGTTCTATCAGCGGATGCAGGAGATGGATATCCCGGTGCTGGGGATGAATTTTTTGCGGAAGTTCAAGTACAATACGAACGTTCCTACGTTCGAGATGGTGGCGGGCAGGGGGATCGACTGGTTCGATCTTTCGATAAGGGTGAGTTATGGCGAGCTTGTCGTGCCATTGGCGGAGTTGCGTAAGGCTATTTTGGGGCGGCAGGAGTATATCCTGTTGTCGGATGGGAGCTTGGGGATGTTGCCGAAGGAGTGGCTGGACAAGTATTCGTTGCTGCTGCGGATGGGGCAGTTGCGGGAGGGTGGAGTCAGGCTACCGGCGCTGCACTGGACGATATTGGCTGAGGCGGGTGGGGGTTCGGCGGATGAGGCGTTGGAGCGGGAGCTGGAAGAGAAGAAGCGGAGGTGGGCTTCGCTCGATACGGGGAGGGAGTGGTTGGTGCCGGCTGCCGTTAAGGCAACGTTGCGGGATTACCAGTTGGCCGGGTTTCATTGGATGTGCCTGCTGGATGAGATGGGCTGGGGTGGCTGCCTGGCGGATGATATGGGGCTGGGAAAGACTTTACAGACGTTGAGCTTTTTACAGCACGTTGTGGAGCGGTACCCGGAGGAAACGCATTTGGTGGTGTGCCCGACGTCGTTACTTTATAATTGGGAAGGGGAGCTTCGCAAGTTTGTACCGGGGCTGGACTATTACCTGCACTATGGAGCCGACAGGGAATTGGATGAGGAGCGGTTTCGGCGGGCGCATATTATCATTACCAGCTATGGGATGGTGCGCAATGATATCGAGCATTTTTCGCGGTGGCGGTTTGGATATGTTATCCTCGATGAGAGTCAGGCGATAAAGAACCCGGGTTCTCAGGTGCGTAAGGCGATTCAACAGCTGCAGGCGCGTAACCGGCTGGCGCTGAGCGGGACGCCGGTGCAGAATAATACGTTCGACTTGTATGCACAGATGGATTTCCTTAACCCGGGGATGTTGGGAAGCGCGGATTTTTTCCGGGCGGAGTTTGCCGGGCCGATCGACCGGAACGGGGACAGGGAAGCGGCTTTGCGGCTGCGTAAGCTGATCTATCCTTTTATCCTGCGCCGGACGAAGGAGCAGGTGGCGCGCGATCTGCCCGACAAGACGGAGATGATCCTTTGGTGCCAGATGGGAGAAGAGCAGCGGAAGATCTATGACAGCCATAAGGACCATTACCGGGAGAGCCTGCTCGAACGGATTGCTTCAGCCGGGATGGGAAAGAGTAGTATCTATATCCTGGAGGGTTTGACGAAGCTGCGGCAAATATGTGACAGCCCGGCGTTGCTTGCCGATCCGTTTCCGAATGTGAGTGTGAAGCTGGAGGAGCTGGTGCGGGAGATAACGGAGAATACGGGTAACCATAAGTGCCTGGTGTTCTCACAGTTTACGTCGATGCTGGGGTTGATCCGGGGGGCGTTGGAGGAGATGGGGGTGCCGTATTTGTACCTGGACGGGGGTGTGGCGGCGGAACAGCGGCGGGAGTCGGTGCAGCGGTTTCAGGAGGAAGAGGGGATGCGGGTGTTTCTGATCAGCCTGAAGGCCGGGGGTGTGGGGTTGACGCTGACGGCGGCGGATTATGTGTACCTTGTCGATCCGTGGTGGAATCCTGCCGCAGAGCAGCAGGCCATCGACCGGAGTCACCGGATCGGGCAGGTGAAGAAGGTGTTTGCGTACCGGATGATCTGTAAGGATACGGTGGAGGAGAAGATATTGCAGCTGCAGGAGAAGAAGCGCAGCCTTGCGGCGGACCTGGTGGCCGATGAGGCGGGGTTTGTGAAGCAGCTGACGAGTGAGGATGTGGCGTATTTGTTTAGTTGAGCGCTGGCGTAAATTATTTTCTATGTACGATAGGGTGACGGAATATATCAGGCGGAGGGTGGTCGTGTCCGATGAGGCGCTGGGGAGGGCGTTTCTTTTTAGCAGGGAGGTTCGATTTGCTAAGGGGGAGGTTATCCTGCGGGCTGGGGAGTATTGCTCCTTCATCGGGTTCTTGAATTCGGGGCTTATTATGGTGACGCTGCATGATGATTTGGGGAAGGAGGTGATTTGTAATTTTTGTTTTGAGAATGAGTTCTTTACCTATGTGGAGAGTATCAACGACAATATTCCTTCCCATAAGAATTTTGTCGCACTGGAGGATTGTTCGGTGTTGCTATTGAACAAGAGCCAGCTGCCGGATGTGTTTGCCATCCATCCGGCCTTTGAGACGTTGTTCAACCGGGTGATATTGGAGGACTTGCACCGGATGATGTTGTATGCGCAGGAGAAGCAGATGCAGTCGGCGGAGGAGCGGTATGTGAAGATGATGGTTACGCATCCTGAGCTGTTGGAGCGGGTGCCGCTGAAGTTTATTGCGGGTTACCTGGGGGTAGCGGCGCCGAGTTTGAGCAGGATGAGGAAGAGGCTGGCGGGGAAATGAGCCTCTGCTTGAGTTTTTGCTGCCGGGAACCGTTTTAATTCTTACTAAACTTCATTTTATATTCTACCGGGGTGAGCCCCGTTATTTTCTTAAAAGTCGTCCTGAAAGCCTTCATATCCGTATACCCGACGGCATACATCACCTCTTTGATATTTTTCCTGCTCGCTTCAAGGCTCCTTTTTGCCGCTTCGATCCTGACCCGTTGTATATATTCTACCGGGGCGTTTTTGGTGGCTTTTTTAAATCTCCGGATAAAGGTCCCCCTGCTCATGCTGCATTTATCGGCCAGAGAATCCACCGATATTTTCTCTTCAATATTATTTTCAATGAATTCCTGCACACTTCTTATTTCTTCATCATCGTGCCTCTTTTGGCCCTTGAAAATGATGTAAGGCGACTGGGAGTTTCGCTCGATCTCGATCTGCAACACTTTTGCGCAATACAGGGCTACCTCCCTCCCGTTATATTTTTCCACCAGGTACAGCACGAGGTTCAAGCACGAAATAGCGCCGCCCGCGGTATAAAGCCCCTTGCAGTCGGTAATGATCTTGTCGGTACGCAATTTCAGGTCCGGGAACATTTTCCTGAACGAATCCCCGGCCTTCCAGTGGGTAGAACATTCCTTGCCTTTCAGGAGGCCGGTCGCCGCCAACAAAAAGGTCCCGGTGCATAAGCTGGCTATCTCCGCCCCCTCCTTGTACTGGTCGATCATCCACGCGATCGCCTGGCTGCTCCCTGCAATGGCATAGTCGTCCTTGTCATGAAAACCGGGTATCAGGATCAAATCGGTTTTCCGGATGTCGGAAATGTTTTTTATCGTGTTGATCGTAAAATGGGCATTCAGTAGGCTTTGGTTTATATCCTGCCCCACAATTTGTACATCGTAATAATCGGGCTTTCCCGAATTGGCATAGAACTCATTTGCCTTTTCAAAGATCTCTATAGCCGTAAACAAGGAGCTCGGCTTTAGCATGCCCTCCGTTAATAAAATGCTGACTTGCTTCATGGGGGTAAAGTTAGGGCGCAAATGAAACAAATCACCCCTTAAGTTGTAAAATTCACACCCCATTGGTGGTATTTTCATGCCATACCTTTGTAAAAACAAAACAATGGAAATGTCAAATGATGTCAAATCAAAAGCAAAGATCCTGGTTACCGGCGCCACCGGCCTCAGCGGATCATTGGTAATCAAGGAATTCATCAGGCAGAGCATTCCTGTTAAGGCGCTCGTCAGAAATCGCGAAAAGGCACGCTGGTTTGAGGGCCACCCGAATGTGGAAATAGTGGAAGGGAATATGCTTCAGCCGGGTAGCTTGCATAAGGCCTTCGAGGGCGTGGAAAAAGCGCTATTGCTATCTTCGGCCTTTGAAAAAATGGTGGAAACACAGGAGACATTTATCGATGCCGCTAAAATGGCCGGCATACCGCATGTCGTCAAGTATTCCGGGGCAGCGGCAGGCATAGGGTTCAAGACATACAATTTTAAGCCCGGGCTCGACCATGAAAAAATAGAAGATTACCTGATCGACTCAGGGCTAAAATGGACCATCGTCCGGCCTAGCCAATTCATGCAGCTGTACCTGCCCGGCACGCATTCAGGCGTCAACATGCAGCAGCATGCATTGATGCTCCCGATAGGGGACGCAATGGAAACTCCCGTCGCTATCGAAGACGTGGCCAAGGCCTGTGTGGCCATCCTTAGTCAGCCGGGGCACGACAAAAAATATTACGAGATGACAGGGCCAGATGCCATGACGATGTATGAAGCCGCTGAGATCATCTCGAATGTGATCGGTAAAAAGATAAGCTATATGCCTATCGGCTTCGTCGAGTACCACGAGCTGCTGACCAAACTGGGCATATCACCGGCAGGGATCGAAATCCTGAACCAACTATCGAAAGGAAGAATGAGGTGCACCGAGTCTTATGTCAAGCTCGACACCCACAGGCGATTGGGCATAAGACCAACCAGTTTCGCTGAATTTATCTATAAATATAGTTCGGCGTTTAACTAAAGGTGCGCTTTTTCGTTATGGTGGCAGGACATTCGCGGGTGGGAAGGGGAGGGGGTGTTTTTGGAAAAAATTTCCTTACTTACATGTAAGTAGAATGTGGGGGTGCGTTAGGGACATCCGAACGCCAGTGAAGGCATCCGAGTGAAGCGAAGGATGCGAGCGAGAGGCCGCAACGGTGTTGCGGGCCGAAGCTCTAACGAGGAGAAGCGAGGGCTCGGAGCTTCGACGAAGTTCTGCGGCAGCCCGGAGCCCGAGTTGTTAAGCGGGGGCGAGGACTATAGTACAACCTAGCGTCAGCGGTTGCGACCGAGGAGAAGCGAGTGCCCGGAGCTTCGACGAAGGTCTGCCCGGCCCGGCGCTTCGCTTTGGTTTGCGGCGCCGGGGAACGTCCAGAAATTAACCGGGGTTAACGATTTTTTGGGGTGGGGCGAGTAAATTTGGTCTATTAAACCACTGATATGAGCTGGCCAACCTTTTTCCGATCGCTGCTGGATGTTGCCGACAAATATTATATCATCGCCGGGATTGCTTTCCTGGTGTTTTATGTCCTGTTGAGGAAGCGGATAACGTGGAAGAAGATACAGACGAAGTTTCCCGCGAGGAAGGATTATGTGCGGGAGATAGTTTTCTCTACCATTTCGATCGTGATCTTTGCGCTGCCGCCGCTGTTGCTGGTGGAGAATGACAGCCTGCGGCCGCATACGACTTATTATGCCGATGTTTCCCGGTATGGGTGGGGGTATTTCTTTGCTGCCTTTCCGCTGATGCTGGTAATACACGACGCTTACTTTTACTGGATGCACCGGTTGATCCATCACCCGCGGCTGTTCAAGCTGTTTCATCTTGTCCATCACCGGAGCGTGAATCCTTCACCGTGGGCGGCGTATGCCTTCCACCCACTGGAGGCTGTACTGGAATCGCTGATCTTTGTTATCTTTCTTTTTACGCTGCCGATAAACGGGTGGCATTTGTTTGCGTTTTTTGTGATCAGCCTTGTATACAATGTATACGGCCACCTGGGGTTCGAGTTGTATCCTGCTTCCTTTAGCCGGAACTGGCTGGGGAAGTGGATCAATACTTCGGTGAGTCATAATCTGCACCACCGATATTTCAAGGGTAACTATGGATTGTATTTTCTTTTTTGGGACCGGATGATGGGGACGCTGCGGAAGGACTATGATGAGTCGTTTGCGGAAGCAACCGAGCCTCTCGAGCGAAGGTTGCGAACGGGTCCGAGCGAAAGAGAAGGACCCGACCGAGGAGGAACGTGGCGAAGCAGTTCCGACGAAGGCCGAAGCGAGGGCCCGGAGCTTCGACGAAGTTCTGGGCGGAAGGCCGGCGTGGCGGGGACTGGTGAGGCGCGGGAGACGAGCGTGGTGGGGCAGGCTGCGCGCAGTGGAAGTGTGGAGCGGCAGGGATGGATGGGGTTGTTGTTGGTGGTGGGGGTGGTGGCTACCGGGCCGGTGAAGCCGGATGATGTGACGGGGGTGTGGATGACGCATGGGGATAGGCCGGCGAAGATTCAGATCTATCGCAGCGGCGATCAGTATTTTGGGAAGATAGTGTATCTGCAGTTTCCTAATGAAGATAACGGGAAGCCGAGGGTAGATAAGAATAACCCGGATGAGCGGCTTCGGAGCCGGCCTTTGCTAGGGCTGGGGTTGCTGAGCGGGTTCAAGTTCGATGAGGATGAGTGGAACGGGGGGAAGATCTATGATCCGCAGAGTGGGAAGACGTATAGTTGTACGATGTCGTTGAAAGATATGAATACATTGAAGGTGCGGGGATATGTGGGGATATCGCTGCTGGGGCGGACGGAGGTGTGGACGCGGACGGTGGGGCCGTAAGATGGGGCGGGGGTCGGAGTCAGCGGTGGGGTGAGGTGATCAGGGTGTTATGAGGCTGATGCCGGTGTCGGTGATGAGGATCTTTTTTTCCTTGTAGAGCCGGCCGGTGGTCATTTTGAAGGTCTTTTTGCTCATGCCGAAGAAGGCATAGATGGCTTCAGGGTCGGATTTGTCATGATAGGGCAGCCGGCCCTTATTTTCTTTCAGGAGGCGGATGATCTTTGCGGCGGCGTCTTCGGTACGTTCGTAACCGGGTTTGCCGGCGACGACGTCGATCTCGGTTTCGCCGGAGGCGGCGCGATCGGGCGGGACGATGTTCTTTATAAAGCCGGGGAAGCGGTCGCCGGACTTTACGTCGCGGAAGATCTCGTTGAAGTGAAGGACGCCGGTGTGCCGGTTGTTTATGATCACGAGATAGCCGATGTCGGTGCGGCGGTATACGGTGAGGTCGACGAGGTCTTTTTCCTTAAGGGTGATGTCTGCGTTGCTGAGAAAGGGTTCTATTTTCTCCGTGGCGGCGAGCCGGCCAGTTTGTTCGTCGAGGTAGATCTTTACGAGATAGTCGCCGCCGAGTCTCATGCCGCTGAGCTGTTTCGATTTGGGGACAAAGAGGTCTTTCATGAGTCCCCAGTCGAGGAAGGCGCCCTGGGGGGTGAGACTGACGACGCGGAGCAGGACGATGTCGCCGAGGATGCCTTTGGGGTGTTGGGTGGTGGCAATGAGGCGGTCTTCACTGTCATGATAGAGGAAGACGGTGAGTTCGTCGCCCGGTTTTGCGTTTTTGGGAACAAAACGTTTGGGCAGGAGAATGCCATCTTTGCCGTCCTCCAGGATGAGGCCGAAGGCGAGCTGCTTTCTTACCGTTAGTGTGTTGTATTCACCGACGCGGATCATGGGGGTAAAGGTAAGGCAATTGGGCGGGATAAGGTCAGGGTAGGACTTAGAGGTCAGATTACGATTATATACCGAGATAGCTTATCTTGGTCTTTGATGTGACCTAGCTTTTGTAAATTATCTGCTAATAATGAAAACGACTGGATTCCTTGGTAGCCTTACTCTATGTCTTTTGTTCATCTCTTCGCTGTCAGGCAAGGTGGATGGAACGATTCAAAATAAGATGAAGCCGGTTGATTCCACCGTCATCCCGGCCGACTCGCTTTTCTTTTGCAGACAACTGGCTTTTGTAGATGGGGATAATATCTTTTTCTATCTGAATCAATATGCCTCAAGATTGTCCGACCGTAGCTGTGCAGTGTTCTATCGTCAGGCAAGGATCAATAAATACTATCAATTGGATGGGCCGGCTACGGATCATTATGTAGCAAATGACGCTCTGGCAGCCACTCTCCAGTATAAGGCCGGGCAATTGGATGGACCTTGCGTGTTCTATTACAAGAATGGACATATCCGGGAGGATGGCGCGTACATAAAAAATGAGAAGAAAGGCATTTGGGTTTACTATTATGAGAATGGTCAAAAGGCCAAGACCATCAACTTTACGGATTCAGGGACATTCCTACTGGAATACTTCACGGAAAATGGGCACGCCCTGGTGAGGAATGGCAACGGGCATTTTAAAGGCAAAGTGCTGTTTGGTACGGCTACGAGCCCCCAGGAGTGCGATATGGAGGGTGATGTCAAAGACGGCTTGCAGGAGGGTGAGTGGAAGATGTACAACAAGTATCTCAGCGGACCTGCCAATATCGAAATATTCTTTAACGGTCGGTTTGAAAAGGGGCGTTCGTATTCGCTTACAGGCACACGCGATTATTACGAGGAGTATTTCTGCCGGTTCGAAAATTTACCCCTGTATAAAGGCCTGGACCAATATACGCAGGACGACTTTTGCGAGGCGTACGGGAAACGCATGAGAGGATCACCTTTTACGAGATCGGAACACATTCTCGCTGAGATTGACCAGGGAATCAAAAATATCCTAAAACGGCGCAACTACAGTGACTATAGCGGATGGATATTTGCAGATATGAAATTCGATAAGGACGGGAAGATCGGGAAAACATGCGTTCGACTGTTTGAAAAGAACGATGCATTCGAGAAGGATATCTATTCCTTGCTGGATCATCTTGAAAAAGAGGAACCGATCAGGCTGAACGATGTGAAGATAAAGTACGAGAAGATCTGCGTCATTCTGGTGGAATCCAATGAGGTCGTAATTCCGGAGGCGTTGTTGATGAAACAAAGGGTACACCTCACACGTAAAGAAACCGATAGCGGTGATTCAAATGTTCATTAACTGTTGAATGCTATGCGAACAATACGACACGGTTTGGTCTATTCGACTCTGGTGATGGGTCTGGTGGTTGCGGCCTGTCATGGGAGACAGGGAAGTGCTTTGGGTGAAGGAACTTCTTTTCATGTCGGGGCGGGCTATCCGAGGACGTTCGGCCTGCCGGATGGCAGTACTGTGGTGTTGAACCCGGGGACAAGCGTTTTTGTGGCGAAGGGGTTTGGCAAGGATAACCGGGAGATACAGCTGGATGGAGAGGCGGTGTTCGAGGTGGTGGGGATGCCGGGGAGACCTTTTATCGTTCATACCCGTGACCTGATGGTCGAGGTGCTGGACAGCGCGGGGGGCGGTGCGCGGTTTCATGCGGATGCGTACCGGTCCAAACCGGGGGAGGAGGTCGATCTGCTGGAGGGCCGGTTACGGGCAACGAAGTCGTATCATTCCGACACGGATAATGAGCCGGAGACGCTTGGGGCGGGGGAGATGGTGATGATCAATCATGATATCGATTTGATGGAGAAGGAGAAGTTGAGTCCGGCTGAGTTGGAGAAGTTGAAGGAGAAGTAGGGGCGCCACGGCGGAGGCGGGTGATCAGGAGGCCGGGGCAGTGGGGGGCCGGGGTGGGTCAGCGGCTGAAGTGTTTGAAGAAGGCGGCTTCGTAGTTGTTGCCGATGGGGAGGTCGCGGCCGTTGATGGAGACGGTTTTGTTGCGAACGTTGTCAATGCGGCGGAGGGAGATAATATAGGAGCGGTGGATACGGATGAAATCGGTGGGGGGTAGCATGCCGATGAGGCCTTTCATGGTCATGCGAACGGTGAGCGGGGGTTTGTTTTCCTGGTATATTTTTAAATAGTCGTCTGCGGCTTCGATGAAGAGGATGCCGGCGGTGTTGATGCGAATGAGGCTGTAGTCCGAGCGGATGAGCAGGGCTTCGGAATATTGCCCCTGGTTCTGCTGGGTGCTGCGGAAGGCGAGGTAATCGGCGGCCTTGTTCACGGCCTGTTGAAACCGTTGGAAGGTGAATGGTTTTAGCAGGTAGTCGATGGCGTTGAGGTTGAAGCCTTCTACCGCATATTCGCTATGGGCCGTCGTAAAGATGGCAAGGGTGGATGGGCCGATGGTCTTGTAGAGTTCGAGCCCCGACTGGGAAGGCATATGGATGTCGAGGAAGAGCAGGTCGACGGGCGATTGTTGCAGGTAGCCCAGCGCTTCGGCGGGCCGGCGAAAGGTCCGCTCGAGGGTGATGGTATCCGTCCGGTCGCAAAAATTCTCGATCACTTTTAAGGCCGGCGCTTCGTCGTCTATTGCGATGGCTTTGATCATGTCAGGTGCAAAGTTAGCAAAACATGGAAATCATCTGCGTTGTCTTCGATGGATAAGGTGTATTGCGCGGGATAGAGGATGCCCAGGCGCTGGCGGGTGTTGTTGATGCCAAGACCTGCCGGTCCGGTAGGGAGCAGCTTGGGGGCTACCTTCCTGTTGGTGACCGCCAGTCGTAACTCTTTTTCCCCAATGTCTATACGGATGCGGATGGCGGAGGGTTGTTCGGGGTTGATCCCATGTTTAAAGGCGTTTTCCACAAAGGGGATGAGCAGGAGTGGCGCAATGGTCTTTCCTTCGGGCTGGCCGGTGACGGTGAAGTCGAGTTGGAGGGTGTCTTCGTCTTCGAAGCGGGTTTGCTGTAATTCGATATAATCGGTGAGATAGGTGATCTCCTGTTCGAGGGGGACCCGGTTTTGGCCGGCTTCGAGCAGGACATAGCGCATCATCGAAGAGAGTTTGACGACGGCGCCTGCGGTTCGGTCGGATCGTTCGAGGGCGAGGGCGTAAATGCTATTGAGGATATTAAAAAGAAAGTGGGGGTTGATCTGGGCTTTCAGATAGGCGAGTTCGGCGTGGAGCTTTTCTTCTTCGGCGTGCCGCCAGCGATCGCGGATCTTCAGCAGCAGGGCCAGGAAGAGGACGACGAGGAAGAGAAAGAGGTATTGGCTGATGTCGCGGAAGATGGGGCGCCCGTGTGGATGGTCGATAGGGGGCGGGGAGTATTCGGGCCTGTTGGGTGCGGCGGTGTGGGGTGGAGTATTGTTGAATCCGGGGCGGGGTAAGGGGGAGATGGGGGCGAGTAAAAGGGGCATGAAAGTGAGCAGCCCGAAGCAAAGGAGGTTGAACAAGGCGAAGGCCAGGTAACGCCGGGTGAAATAGTAAGCAGGGATGAGCAGGAAGTAATTGGCGTAAAAGACACCCAGCACGAGTACATAGATGAGGAGTTCGCGCCGGGTGGGCGGGTTGGACAGATAAGATTTGAGGGGTAAGGATTCGGGTGAGAAGAGAATGGGCAGGGACAGGAACAGCACGCATCCGGCGAGGTGGAGAAAAAGAGGGTGTATGCGGCCTGTCATGCCGTAAAGCTAACCGATTTGCGGGAAATTGCCGATCGGTTAGCGTGTTTGGTGGAGGATGGGGGGACGGGGGGACGGTGGAGAAGGACGGGGGACGGTGGAGATTTTATGTGATGAGGGCTATTCGTGTTCGGCGAAGGTGAGGACGTAATTATTGTTATCCAGGATGGAGAATTCGGTGGCGCCGTAGAAGGTCTTTTCCAGGCCCTGGAGGATGGTGACCTTGTCCTTGATGCTATCGAAGAAAGCGCGGATGTTCTCCAGGTTTATATAGAGCAGCAGGGAGCCGCCGTCGGCGGTGCGGCTGATGGCCGGCAGGGTGTCGCCCAGGCTTTCGATGGTTTGGAACATCATCGTGACCTTGCCATTGGTCATCATGGCCCAGACAAAATCGCCTTCGCCGGGTTGGGGGACGGACATGGTGAGCTGAAAGCCAAGGTTGCGATAGAAGTCGAGCGTAGCGTTGATGTCTTTTACGAAGATGTTGGGAGCAAGGGATTGCATGGTTGTTGGTTTTGGGGCCAATATACTAAAATAGTTAGTCAATATGGTAATTATTTTAGTATTTTATTTTGGAGGGCAGATCGCTTACCTTGAAGGTCTATGCTGTACGTTGTGTCTTACCAAATAGCTGACAGTATCGACGTAAGGGCGTTCAGGTCAAGCTATAAAGAGGGCATTCACCACTACGATGCCGACGAGCTGTTTTATAAGACCGGGGAAGAGGCCTTTGTCTATGTCTTCAAATACGGGGTGGTTTGTTTCCTTAATTATAATGAGGCGGAGCGGGAGGCTTTTTTGCAACGGATCGCTCCATTTTGCAAGAACAGCTTCGAGCTGAAGTTGAGCGAAGAGTTCGAGGTGGAGACGAATGCGCGGGAGAATAAGTTCGGGTACAATAAGATAGAGATCGTGCAGCCGGATATCGAGGTGTTTCGGCTGATCATGTTGAATGTGAGCCAGTCGGTGTCACTGGATTATTTTGCGGAGTTGACGAACGTGCTCCTGGAGGAAACGAACAGTCATACGAACAGCCTGGAGCGGAAGGGGCGGCTGGATATCACGGGGAAGTCGCTGAAGCAGTATATAGGTAAGACGTTGAACCTAAAGAATCGTATTTCGGAGAACCTGTATATTTTCGACTCGCCGCCCGAGACCTGGGAGGATGAGAACCTTAACCGGATAGACGTGGGGCTCAAGCGAACGTTCGACCTGCAGGAGCGCTACCGGGATGTGCGGGAGGGGCTGGAGATTATTAAAGAGAATCTGGAGTTGTTTAAAGATCTGCTGCAGTATAGGAACAGTACGTTTTTAGAGTGGATCATTATTGTGCTGGTGTTTTTGGAGGTGTTGAACCTGCTGATCGATAAGATCTTTAAGGTGTAGGGGGGTGGCTCGCGCGGGGAGGGCCATGAGGGGTGATGGGGTGAAGCGGGTGAGGGTGATGAGGCGGGTGAGGGTGATGAGGCGGGCGGGGGAATGATGGGGCGAGGCGGGGCCCCCTGGGGCGGGGGAATGGTGGGGTGAGGCTTACAAATGCATTATATTTTCAATTTTTTAATATGTTTTTAAGGATTTGGGATACAGGTTGTTAGTTTGGCGTGCGCGCCAGATTTCGGGGATATTTCTTATACAAACCGAATATAACTTTTATGCCTCTGCGCCAATTTGTTGTTTCGTCCTAAATACTGTTTATGACAAAACAACGATTGCTGTGCAAAATGCTACTTGGCATTTTTTCACTCTTCTTCTTTTATGCCCGGGCGCAGGACAGGAGGTTATCCGGGACAGTCACCGATGATAAGGGTGTTGCACTGGTGGGTGCGACGGTAAAAGTTAAAGGCAGTGCTGCCGCCGTGACGACGGATGCGGGCGGGAGGTTTTCCCTGCGGGTGCCTGCTGCGGGGGCGGTGCTGGAGGTTTCCTATGTGGGATTTGAAACGCAATTAGTGAGACCTGGCACCAGGGTGGAGCTGACTGTTGCGATGGCGCCCGGCAGGTCGAACCTGAACGAGGTGGTAGTAGTGGGGTATGGCACCCAGAAACGCAAGGATGTGACGGGGAGTCTCGCGTCGGTGAGCGGATCGGCCATCAAGGAGCAGCCGGTGACCAGTCTGACAGCGGCGTTGCAGGGTAGGGCAGCGGGGGTGGAGGTGATCAATAATTCCGGTGAGCCGGGCGCCTCGACTCCGGAGATCATTATCAGGGGACTTTCTTCGCTGCACCAGCCGGCGCCTTTATACATCGTCGACGGGGTGCGGGTGCCGGGGGACAATATCAATATCCAGGACGTTGCCACGGTGGACATCCTCAAGGATGCCAGTGCGGCAGCTATCTATGGGTCGGCCGCCGCAGGCGGCGTTATCCTCATCACGACGAAGCGGGGGGCAGGCGCGAAGCCGGTGGTCAATTTCAATATGCGCTATGGCGTCACCCATCCCAAGCTGGTGACTGATCTGCTGCGCAAGGATGACTATATGAAGCTCGAGAATGTTATCAATCCCTCCTATTTCAAGGGGGCGGCACATACGGATACGCTGGCCAATACGGACTGGGTGCATGCTTTGTATGGAAATGCGTATGAACAGAACTATAACCTGTCGGTGTCAGGGTCCACGCCGGCGGTGAACTACCTTTTTTCGGGTTTCTACAATGCGCAGAAGGGGATATTTGTCCGCAACTATTCGAATATCGGCGGAGCGCGGATCAACACAGATTATAAGCTGGGCAATTGGATCAAGGTGGGCGAGCAGATCGCTTTTTCGCAACGGAAGACGGCGCCGCTGGTGGGGGATGAAGCGCAGCTGCATAATGCGCCGTTCCGTACTTCGCCTGTTATCCCGATACGTAACGAGGATGGAACGTGGGGCACTGTGCCGCCTGGTTATGGGATCCAGTTCGGGGCGCCCAATCCTTATGGGGCGGCAGAATCGGCTACGGCGATTGATTTCCAGAATAACTTCCAGGGGAATGTGTATGCGGAGATAAAACTGCCTTTGCATTTGAATTTCAGGACGACGCATGGATATTCCTACTATTTGGAAACCATGGATTTTTACCAGTCGCCGTTCAATTTCGGGGCGGTGGTGAATTCGACGAACGCGTTGAATAAGTTGTATGTCCAGAGCGGTCAGTTGCTGGATAACTATGTGCTGACGTACGAGCAGGAGTTCGGTAAGCATACGATCAATGCGGTGGCGGGTTATGAGCAGATAACGACGAAGTTCAATAACCTTAACGCGACGGTGTCGGCCAATGGGCTACCGGATTATTCGATCATCACGACGTCGCAGTCGACGACGACGGCTACGGGGAGTTATGATGGGAATGGACTGATCAAGTCGGAGTTTGGGCGGATCAATTATAACTATGACAAGCGGTATTATCTGTCGGGCAGCATCCGGCAGGATGCGAATTTTACTGTCTTTGGACCGAATAAACAGCGTGGGGTGTTTGCGGCGGGTTCGGCGGGCTGGACGATCAGTGATGAGGCTTTCTTCGCGGGTGCGCTGCCGGTGGTGAACCTGCTGAAGTTGCGCGGCAGCTATGGGACGCTGGGCAACAGTAATGTTCCGGCATACACGTTTGCATCGTTCTATGGGCCCTATTCCGGGATAGCGGGTTTTGGGAACACCTCGGTGAACGCCGCGAATTTCGCTCCGGGCGCCCCTTTGTATATCGGGTCTTCCATCAACACGCTCGCCAATCCCAACCTGCACTGGGAGACGGTGAAGGAGACGAATATCGGCCTGGATGGAGAGTTGCTGAAGGGCAGGATCTATTTCAGTGTGGAATGGTATAACAAGACGACGCAGGACATGTTGTATGCCCTGCCGCTGCCGCTGAACTCGGGTTTTTCTTCGCCGTTCTTTACCAATATCGGCAGTGTCAGCAGCAAGGGGGTCGATGTGCTCGCGGGGTATCGTGACAAGGCGGGCGAGCTGGGGTATGATGTGAGTGTGACGGCGGGTTTCAATACGAACAAGGTGACCAATCTCGACGGGATTGCGACGGATGCGTTATACGACGGCTACAATTATTACAACAATGGCAATGAGGGGTATGGGGTGATGGCTAACCAGCCGATAACGATTACCAGGAACGGGCTGCCCTTCGGGTCTTTTTATGGATATAAGGCGATCGGGATGTTCAAGACCGATGCAGAGGCGGCGGCGAGTGCGCAGCCCAATGCGCATGCGGGCGATCTGATCTTTGCGCATGATACCAAGAATGGCGCTACGCTGAGTTCGAAGGATCAGCAGGTGATCGGCAATCCCAATCCCAAACTGGTGTACGGGGTCAATATCCGGCTTACCTATAAGGGTTTCGATGCGGCGTTGCTGTTCAACGGCGTGGCTGGTGTCGATCTGTTCAATGGGGTGAAGGCTTATGAGTTGTATCCTTTTACGGGTGATGCGAATGTGACGACGAAGGCGTTGAACGATTCGTATTTCGGCGGCAATGGACTGACTTCGCAGCCGCGGATGGGGGTTGTAGGTGCAGGTGGGACGTTTGTGTATGATCCGAATGGCAATTATACTAAGGTGAACAGTTATTTCGTCGAGAGCGGCAGTTATGTGAAGCTGAAGAATGTGCAGGTGGGGTATACGTTCTCGGATGCGTTGTTGCAGAAGGCCAGTATCAAGAGTGCGCGGCTTTTTGTGATGGCGAATAATTTGTTTGTGCTTACGCACTATTCGGGGCTGGATCCGGAGGTGGGTAGCGGGTTTTCGCATGCTTCACTTAGCGGTTATGTAGGCAATTCTGTTGGGGTGACGACGCGGGGGTTGGATGGGGTGTCGCAGTATCCGCAGACGAGGATCTATTCGGCGGGTGTGGATTTTAATTTTTAAACTATTCGCCCTGGCCGGTAGGCCGGGGAAGTATAAAATATATAAAAATGATCAAGAAGATTGTTGCCTTTATGATACCGGTGGTTTTGTTTGCCGGTTGTTCGAAAGACCCTTCGCAGGTGGCGCCTACGAACCTGTTTTCGGTATCGACCTATCCTAATACGATCGATGGGTTGAACAGTGTGCTGGCTACGGCCTATTCGGCGATGCGGGATGCGAATATGTTCGGGTTCAATTTCCTGCCCAAGGCGATGGCTAATTGCACGCATGCCGCCGATGACGGGGGTTACGATGCGGGCTGGGTGGAGATGTGCCAGACCAGCTTTACCGCGGCCAATTCGTATGCGCAGGGGGCATGGGCGGTTTGTTATGCGGGGATAAAGAATTGCAATGCGGTGTTGCAGGCTTGCAATGTGTATATGGCTAAGTATGCTTCGCCCAATGATGGGGGCCCGGTGAATCTGATACGCGGTCAGGCCTATTGTCTGCGCGGCTATTACTACCTATGGCTGGAGAGCTTGTTCGGGCAGGATTTTGTGCCCAGTGGCGGGTCGGGGCTTGGGGTGCCTATTGATACCGTTCTTCCTACGAGCCTGGCGGGTTCGCAGGTGGCCCGCAGTCCGGCAAAGGATGTGTGGGCGCTCGTCGAGAGCGATCTGAAGCAGGCGGCGGCCTTGCTGCATGGCCAGGTGTGGACCGGTAATGAAGAGGGGCGGGCCAGTGAGTGGGCGGCGAAGGGGCTGTTGGGGAAGGCGTATGTGTATTCGAAGGATTATGCCGATGCGAAGACTACGCTGTTGGATGTGATCACGAATAGCGGCAAGTCACTGATGCCGTATGCGAAGTATCGCAATGCCTTTATCGGGATCAGCGCGAATGAGTTCAATGAGGAATCGCTGTTCGAGCTCAATATCGATTATGCGTCCAATGGAGATTATGGGGTGTATGGGGGTGCGCCCAATTCCACGAGTATCAACGGCCTGATCTGGAGTCCGTGGGTGCTTGGTACGGATGGCGCGGAGACGGATGCGATACCGCTGGGGTATGGAAATGAGGTAGTTCATGACAAGAATATCCTGCGGTTTGGGTTCCCGCTGGGGCCGTACAGTCTTGTCGCCAATCCGGCGTATAACTCTTCTAAGCCTGCGTCGCCGGCGAATCCGGCGATGATCATGGACCCGGCGTATAAGACGGCATCGTTGCAGGTGCGGGCTAATCAGACTTGTGATCCGCGGCTTTTTGTGAGCTGTTTGCAGCCGTGGGTGGATTCAGCGATCAATACGCCTGCGGCGGGTTATATCCCGGGGACGATACCGACGGCAGGTTTTGTGCCGGTGTCGCGGCCGAGTGGGCCTACGAAGGCCAATGCTTATCAATGGAGTTTCCGGAAGTATGCGCCTATATATTCCAATGTCAATAATGTTCCGGGTGGTCAGGCCGATGGGGCGAATATTTATTTGTTGCGGCTGGCGGATGTGTATTTGTTGTATGCCGAGGCGAGTATCAATACGAATGATGGGGTGACGGGGTTGGAGTATCTGAATAAGGTGAAGCGGCGGGCGTATGGGTATCCGGTGAATGGGGCGTCGCCGGTGGATTATGCTTCGCTGACGAGTGCGACGAGTGCGGCGGCGGCGGGTGATGCGGTGTTGGGGCATAATCCGTTGTATTATGAGCGGTGGGCGGAGTTGTTCAATGAGGGGCAGTGGTGGATAGATATATGCCGGTGGCATTTGGGGGCGTCGGAGGCGAGTTTTTATGGGAGTGATATGGCGACGCCGGCGCTGGCTTTTCCGGATAAGAGTTATGCGTGGCCGATACCGCTGCAGGAGGTGAATGCGAATGCGAAGATTGCGGGGCAGCAGAATCCGGGGTATTGAGTTTACGGCGTTTTCCGGGAGAATGGCTGCGGTGGGGGTGCGGGTGAGGTGTGGGGTGAGAACTGCGGTGGGGGTGCGGGAATTTTTGGGGAGTGCGGGTTCTATTATGTATATTTAACACATTATGATTAGAAGGATTATTGCTTGCTTTTGCTTTTGTATTTTTTGTTACACGGTCAGATCGCAGCAGCGACTGACCGTGTCGTTGGAGAGGGTGGGGTTGACGTTTGTGTTGGATGGAGAGGGGCGCCCGGTTTATTCCGTCAGTTATGCGGGCCGGCCGGTAGTATTGCCGTCGCGGCTTGGATTTGTGCTGTCGGCGGACAGCAGCTTTTTTACCGGTTTCGTGTTGCGGGGCCAGGAGCGGCGGGTGGTGGATACGGTATGGCGGCCGGTGTGGGGGGAGGTGGCGGCGATAAGGGATCATTATGAGGAGCTGACTGTTCATTTGGAGAGAATGGGGCGCTGGCTGGACATTGTGTTCCGGGTGTTTGCCGATGGGGTTGGATTCCGCTATGTATTTCCGAAGCAGGCGGGGTTGCGGTATTTTGTGGTTGGGGATGAGCTGACGGAGTTCAGGATGGCGGGTGACCATAAGACGTTTTGGATCCCGGGAGACTATGATACCAACGAGTACCCCTACACGACCTCGTCGCTGAGTTCGGTGGACAATGCGGCGCTGGTGGCGGCGTCGACGGCTATTGCCGTGAGGGTGGCGCCGGACCGGTATGCGGTGCAGACGCCGTTGATGATGAAGAGCGCCGATGGGCTTTATTTGAATATCCATGAGGCTGCGCTGGTGGGGTACCCCGCCATGCAGCTGCATGTGGACCACGCTTCATTGACGTTGAGGGCTTCGCTGGTGCCGGATTGTGTGGGTAATAAGGCGTATCTGCATGCCCCTTTTGCCACGCCGTGGAGGACGATCATTGTCAGCGACAAGGCGGCGGATATCCTTGCTTCCAAAATGATATTGAACCTGAATGAACCGTCGAAGCTGGCTTCCACCGATTGGATACATCCGATGAAGTTTTGCGGAGTATGGTGGGAGATGCAGACGGGTAAGGGGACGTGGAGCTATTCGGATTATCCGGACAGCGTGGATGCGCGTGGGCAGTTGATCCCGAGTGGTCGTCACAGCGCCAATACGGCGAATGTCAAACGGTATATCGATTTTGCGGCTGCCAATCATCTTGGGGGGGTGCTTGTCGAGGGTTGGAATGTGGGCTGGGAGGATTGGTTCGGCAACTGGAAGGAGAACG
The DNA here is from genome assembly GCF_014642875.1 of Puia dinghuensis. GTDB lineage: Bacteria > Bacteroidota > Bacteroidia > Chitinophagales > Chitinophagaceae > Puia > Puia dinghuensis. The sequence goes on along the minus strand of NZ_BMJC01000005.1, from coordinate 148,378 downwards.
TCTTTGATTTTGTGACGCCTTACCCGGATTTTGATGTGCGGGAGGTGACGGCGTATGCGGCGTCGAAGGGGGTGGCGATGATCATGCATAATGAGACTTCGGGGTCGGCGACGAATTACGAGCGACAGATGGATACGGCTTTTCGGTTTATGAAGGGTTGGGGGTATGGGGCGGTGAAGACGGGGTATGTCGGGCGGATCATCCCGCGGGGGGAACATCATGACGGCCAATGGATGGCGGAGCACTATGTACGGGTGGCTTCGATAGCGGCGGCTTACCATATTATGCTCGATGCGCATGAGCCGGTGCGGCCGACGGGTTTGCAGCGCACGTATCCGAACTGGCTGGCGTGTGAGGCGGCGCGGGGCAATGAATACAATGCTTTTAGCGACGGGAATGCGCCGGAGCATGAGACTATCCTGCCGTTCACGAGACTGATGGGCGGGCCGATGGATTATACGCCGGGGATCTTCCGGCTTCGGGGGTATTCTACCGTTGCGGGCCGGCAGGTGCATACGACTCTTGCGAAGCAGCTGGCCTTGTACGTTACCTTGTACAGCCCGTTGCAGATGGCGGCCGATCTGCCGGAGAATTATGCCGCGCATATGGATGCGTTTCAGTTTATCCGGGATGTGCCGGTGGATTGGGATGATACGAAGATATTGGAGGCGGAGCCTGGGGATTATGTGACGATTGCGCGGAAGGAGAAGGGGGCGGCCAATTGGTTTTTGGGGGCGATCACGGATGAGAATGCGCGGACGGTGGATGTGCCGCTGGCGTTTTTAGAGCCCGGGAGGAAGTATAAGGCGACCATTTATAAGGATGGCGTGGGGGCGGATTGGAAGACCAATCCAGAGGCGTATGCGATAGAGACGATGACGGTGGATAGTAAGGGCCGGTTGAGGGTGCAGCTGGCGCCGGGGGGTGGAGCGGCGGTGAGTATAAGGCCGCTGTAGGGGCCGCGTTAGGGATCGAAGGGGAAAGCCCGGAACGCAACCGAGCCCTTAGGCGAAGGTTGCGGGCGAGGAGACGCGTGTCGAAGCAGCGTCGACGAAGGCCTGAGGACTTGGACCGAAGAGCCCGACCCGAAGGGGAACGCCCATCAGACTGTTTTGATCTCCATGATGCGTTGTTCGAATTCTTCGTTGGGGACGATGGACCGGTTCTTGATCTTTGTTTTGTAGGTATTGATAGTGTTGACGGAGTATTCGAGGATGCGGGCGATCTTTTCGTTCTCGTGGATGCCCATGCGGATGAGCGCGAAGATGCGCAGATCGGTGTTGAGGTTGTCCTTTAGTTCTACCTGGTCTTCGGGGCGGAAGAGGGCGTTGAACCGGTTGATGAAATCGGGGAAGAGCCGGAGGAAGACCATGTCGAAGTTGTGGATCATTTCTTCTTTTTCTTTTTTCAAGTTGGTGTTGTTGACGAGGGCGATGATCTCGTCCCACTTGCGGTAGGCGATCTTTTGCTCGAGCGATCGCTTGAACTTTTCAATTTTTGCAAAGGATTCCGAGTCGGCGTTGAAGAAGTAGCCGATGTATTCTTCCTTGATCTTATTGGCTTCGGAGAGTTTGTTGTTGGTTTCCAGCAGTCGCTGGTTGATCGCCTGTTCCTTTATATGCGCCTGGGTGATGATGGCCTGCGCCGCTTTGAGCCGGCCTACCTGGCGGTAGACGGTGATGGCGAGGACGACGACGACCCCCAGGAGGATGGTGGCGATGACGGACCAGGTGACGAAGATGCTTTTCTGGTCTTCGACCCGGCGGACCTTTTCGCCTTCGATGAGGGGGAGGATGGCGCTGACCTGTACCTTCCGCTGGCGGGCACCATAGAACACAGCGTCGCGGATGGCGGTTTCGATATAGTTGGAGGCGTTGCGAACGTCGCCTTTCTTGTAGAGCAGCTGGGCCAGATTGAAGATGGCGGCGGTCTCCTTTGTCGAGGACTCGATATCGGCGATGGCGGCGCGGATGAGTAGTTGTATGGCGGTGTCCGGCTGACCATTAGTGATATAGATGTCGCTGAGGGTGGAGGTGGTGACGGCTAATTGATGAAGGGTGAGATCGGGGCGGCGGAGCAGTTGCCGGTATTCGGCGAGGGCCCGGGCTCTCTCGCCCGACTTGATATCCTTGAGACCTTTGTAGTAGGATGCATTAAAGGAGCCTGGCGGATAGCGGTGCAGGGCTGAATCAATATAGACGTTGCCTTTTTGGGTGTAGACGGGGGTATTGTAGCTGTCGTTGTCAAAGTCGCCCAGATCGTAGTAATACCTTCCCATGAGCGCATAATATTCCGCCTGGAGGCTATCGGGTGCTGTGCCGATTTGAATTTCCGCGAGCGAATCGAGGGTCTCTTTGAACAGGCCGGAAGAGAGCAGGCAGAAACCAAGTTGTAGCCGGGCATAGGTAGTTTTGACGGGATCGTCCAGTTTCAGGGCTATCGACCGGAGCGCCCGGGCATAGGTGAAGGCAGAATCATATTTGAAAACCTTGTATTCTTCGTAAAGCCGGCGGTGATCTTCGAATTGCGCCGGGAGGTTGTCTTTTGGGGTGGCGGCGAGGGTGTTTTTTAGCTGTTGGATGACGGCTTGTTTGGCTGTGTCATATTTTGGGGAGGAGGCGATGGCGGTGTTGAGGGTGGATAGGTTGGCTGAGCCGGGTGCTGTGTTATCCTGGCACTTTGCGGTGAGGAGGAGATTTATGCAGATGAGGAGGAGAAGGATTCGGCTGAGCACGTTGTTAGGAGTAGTTTTGGTGCTCAAAGATACGCGTTTGGGAGAGAAGCCGCGTTAGCGATCGGAGCGGCAGCCCGACGGGGACTGTAGCGAGTCAAATGATTGGCCTTCGGCCGAACGGCTACCGCCGTTCCTGGCCCGACCCGAAGGGCGAGGGACGAGCCCGAGGGTAACGCCCATAAAATAAAAAAAGAAGCCCAGATAAAAATCCAGGCCGTTGCTAAAATCCAATATCCTATTAAAAGCCAAGATAACACCGCAAACGATGGTCCAAGTGGCGGCTAAACGGGAGCGGGGATTTTGGCGCGGTAAAAGTTGAGGAATCTTGTAGACGGGTGTAGAGTTATTTCCTCAGCATATACGCAGATGGGACGAATGCCGGGGGAAATTCCTATATTGAGAAGAGGGAGGACCGTTAGTATGCATGAAAACGTTTTAGCGGGGATCGAGAAGAAGATCGGGGTTGCGGGTATCGGTTCGCTGCTGGCGGACCGGTTGTCGGGGAGCGAGTTGAGTTCGCTGTTGCTGGAGGTATACCGGCGTAAGACAGATCGGTTGAAGCCGGCTGACTTGCTGGCGCAGTTCCGGCAGAACCGGCTGGTGCAGCCTGCGCCTTTGGATATGATCGCGCTGATGGAGTCATCATTAGCTGTGTTGCGGTTTTTTCGTGAGCGCGGTTTTTTGCCGGTGGAGTTGTCGCCGGTTGCTGCACTGGGGAGCTGTTCGGTGGTAGCGGCGGTGAGCCAGGATAAGGTTGTTTCTGCCGTTAGGGGGACGGAGATCGTGGCGGATGCAACTAACGCCCTTGCTTTGGTTATTGCCGGGAGGCGGAGGTGTGGGGAGGAGGGGCTAATACGTTTGAGCACGGTGCACCGGCATGTACGGACGCAGGCGTTTGCGAATCCGCGATATTTGCCGCACTTTGTTCTCGGTTGCATGGTTTCCGGGGGGAGGGATACCGGGGGTTATGCTTTTGAGTGTGAGGGGCTGGTTGAGCATATTGGGAGTTATATCGATCTGCTGCGGGAGGTGTATGGGGTTGGGCGGGAGCCGCGGGACACGCGGCTCGACCACAACCGAGCGCTAGCGAAGGTTGCGACCGAGGAGGGCCGTGTCGAAGCAGGCCCGACGAAGGCCTCAGACACAACTGAGCGAAGCGAAGGTTGCGAACGAGGCCTTGCCGGTGGCAAGGGCGAAGTTCTCGCTTTGCCGGAAATGCGTTATTTTCCCGGCAACGCATTTCCGGCATATATTCGGCTGGTGTTGAAGCGGCGCGGGGGATATGAGGGGGCCCTGATGGAGCGGGAAAGAGGAGACGATGGGGGACGCGGGGGAGATGATGGGGCCCTGGTTGACCGGGTGGAGGGTGCGTTGCGCGCACATTTGGGTGGGGTGGCTGGAGGGCGGGAAGTAGTTATTGAGCGGGAAGATGTGCCGGCGGCGAATGAATATTATAAGGGGCTTCAGTTTAAGTTATATATCACCGTGAATGGGGTGGAGTGGGAGATTGCGGATGGCGGTTTTGTGGATTGGACGCAGCGGATGTTGGAGAACAGGAAGGAGCGGCTGCTGATCAGCGGGTTTGGGCTGGAGCTGCTGTTCAAGATGCAAAATGGATTGCTGTGAGGGATCGGGCGATGGAGCATTGCGGATTATAAATTTGAGTATGATTACTGAAACGGATATTCTGTATTTGAAACAGGCGATTGCGCTGGCGCGTGCCGGTGTGGAGGAGGGGAGGGGCGGACCCTTCGGGTGTGTGATCGTCAGAGATGGCGAGGTAGTGGGAAAGGGGTGTAATGGGGTGACGTCTACGAACGATCCGACGGCGCATGCCGAAATAGTAGCTATTCGGGAAGCTTGTCAGCGGTTGGGACATTTTCAGCTGACGGATTGTGATGTGTATGCTTCCTGTGAGCCATGTCCGATGTGTCTGGGGGCGTTGTATTGGGCGCGGCCGCGGCGGGTGGTGTATGCGGCTACCCGGAACGAGGCGGCAGAGGCGGGGTTTGATGATGACTTTATTTATCGGGAGATCAACTTACCGGGGGATGAACGGAAGATACCGTTTGTGCATGCGCCTGTGGAGCAGACGCGGGAGTTGTTTGGGCTTTGGCGGGAGAAGGGGAATAAGGAGTTGTATTAGGGGTGGGGCTTGCGGGGCTTTTGCGGGGCTTGGTGTTCTGCGGGGCCTGGTGTTCTGTGCGGGGACTGTGGCGGGGGGTCGGGCGGGGGTGTGTTTTTGAAAAAAATTTCCTTACTTACCTGTAAGTAAGTTTTTGCAGTGCGGGGCCAAGGGTGTGTGGGCGGGGGATAAAACCAGCCGGCCCCGCGGTGATGCGGAGCCGGGATTGGTATATGGATAGGTGTGGTTGTTTTGGCGCTGTTAGCAACGGCTGGGAACTGTTGGGTGGACGCCGGGTTGTTGTGCGGCGGTTGGGTGACGGATGATTGTTTGCGTGGCGCCGGTTGCGTGGACGGCCGGGTTGATTCGGCTGCCGGGTGCTAGTCCTTTGCGGTTTTGCTGTAGACTTCCCATGCGTCGGTGCCAATGGAGCGCAGGGTAACGCGGGTGTCGGAGTTTTCGAGGGTGATGTAGTAGTTGCTTGCGCCGTCACCGGTGAGTTCGAACAGATCGGAGATCCAGTAATTGGAGTAGCTACGTTTTACTTCCAGCAGCAACTGGATAGGCAGTTGGTTCGAGGTGATGTTGCGGGTGACGGCGAGGAGCTCACCGTTTTCCGAATAATAGGCGTACATGATGACGTCGTTCATTTTGAAGGTGATCTTCGTGAAGTTGCGTCCTTCCTGGGTTTCCATGAGTTCGGCTTTTTTAAAGTCCTTCTTGAAGGAGGTCTTTACGATGTCATGTTTCCCGGTGGGGGTGGCGAAGCTGCTGCTGAGGCCGACTGTCAGGAGCAGGGCTGTTGCGAGGGCGATTGTTTTACTCCCATTTATGATGGTCTGGCGGAGTGTTTGGATTGCGAGTGACATATACTTACGTTTTAATGTTGGTTGATTACTGATTGTTTGCATAACAAAGATAGTGCTTGTGGCAGGTACTTTACAATACATAGTACCGTGAAAGGCATAATACTGTTTTGGACGGTAGGAAAAGCGGGATGAAGGGTTTTTTTCGTGGGGTTCGGGTTGGGGGGCCGGGGTATTTTTGGGGTAGGTCGGGGTGTTGGCGGCCGGGTTTTCGAGGTTGGCCGTGGTGCTGACGATGTGGGTCGGCTGGGCTGCGGAGAGGGCCGGGGTGCTGGCGGATATGAGGGCGAATGGGTTGACGGTGAGGTTGTTAGGGGTTCGGACGGCGGGGTTGGCCGGCTGATTCGGGGCCGGGGCGCTCATCGGGTGGGTCGGGGTGTTGGCGGGCACGGGGGCTGATTGATGTGCCAGGGTGCTGACGGGGCGGTTGGTGAAGTCGTGGCGGGTGTGATGGTATATATTAGACGGGTTCATAATTGAATGTTTTTGTGTCGCCGGGGGTTGATTGGGTGGCTGCCGGGGACGATAGGGGAAATGCCAGCCCGATGCCATAAAGCGGTGGCATTGAAAATCAATTATATGTATTTTTTGCTATGGGAAGACCGTCCGGTTTTGATCAGGCCGGTGTCCGGTTTTGGATGGATGGCAATGCCGAACCGGGCGAAGCGGCGGCCGCGAAAGGGAGCAGGATGTCGCTGAGGATGCGGTTGACAATGTCCGGGCTACTAACCAAGAACATATGACCCTCTTTCTTAATGATATGAGTGGGGGTGGTGAGGCGGAAGGGGAAGACCTCATCCCGGGTGCCATGGAGGTGAAAGAGGGGTTGGGGGATCTCGGTGTTCTCCCATTCCAGCACGGCGGTTAAGGCCCAACGTATAAACTGATCGTCCCCGTCGCGGATGACGTCCATCATCAGCTGCCGATTGACAGCCGGTCGCATCATAAGTGCATGTTTTACCGTGGTGACGGCTTTTAACAGCGAGGCGGGGACCAGTTTGCCCAGGCCCAGGTTGCCGGCCATCCGGTAGAAGCGGGGCAACTGGGCTGATACCGGAACGCTGCTGATAATGATAGTGCAGACCGGATGGAGGTGTTTGGCCATTTCAACGGACATGATGCCGCCGAGGGATAGCCCCAGGAGGATGAAGGGTTCTGATGTATCGATCTGCTGAGTAAGCCGAAGGGCGTAGGCGGGGAGTTTTTCATTCTCCACCGGTGGGATCCAATGAATATAGGCTACTTCGAATCCTTCAGGTAGACGGAGATGGGTAAACAGCCTGTAGTCGGCTCCAATGCCGGAGGTACAATAAACTTTCACGACGAGTACATTATCTGCTACAATTTACGGACAAAGGTGGAGAATAAAAAGCCCCGCCTATCAGGAAAAGTGGGCAGGGCTTTTTTACATTATGTCCGGCAAAGGGACTTTGCCGGGGGGAAGCCCCGCTCGTGCCGGTGGGGGTGATGCCGGTGTGAGCGGGGGCGGTATACGCGGGGTAGTGTTTGCGGCAGGATTAGCGCTGCCGCGAATAATGGTTATTGTTGTTGCTGGGGAGCGTAGTTCACCATCCAGTTGATGCCGTACTTGTCGGTGAAGGCACCGTAGAGACCCCAGAATTGCTGTTCGAGGGGCATCGTGACCGTGCCGCCAGCGGAAAGGGCGTTGAATATCCTCCGGGTCTCCGCTTCGCTGTCGGGCGCAACGCTGATATGCATGTGGTTGCCGGCAGCATATTTATAGGGTCCGAATCCATCGATGGCATCGGTACCCATCAGGAGACTTCCATTTCCGACGGGAAGGGCGATGTGCATAACTTTGTTCTTTACCGCGGGAGGTATCTCCATAGGACCGGGGTTGTCGCCAAAGCGCATGATCGTCAAAAAATCGCCACCGAATACGGATTTGTAAAAGTTGAAAGCCTCTTCGGTGTTGCCGGGAAAATTCAAATAGAAGTTAAAGGATGCCATGATGGATGATTTTTTACTGTTAGCAATGATGATATAAAGCTAACGAGAAATTTTGTTGGCGTCGGGTGGGGAATAAGACGAATTTGGGGTGAATTGCGACAGCGGGGCTGCGGCAGCAATTGCGCGAATGAAGGGTATGGGCGGGCGTGGCGGATGTTGCGGTGATGCGGATGAAGGCTCCGCTGCGGATGCGGTTATGGCGGACGCGGGCTTTATTGCTCACGTTTTATCATGAAGGCGTTGTCGAGTTTTTCCATCCCGATCTTTGGATAATACTCCATGGCAGTGGGCGCAGCAAGGAGAAGGAGCATACAGCGCGGGCCGATGGCTTCCTTTGTCAGCTGCACCAGTTTTTTGCCGATGCCGTGATGCTGGTATTCTTTCCTGATGGCGAGATCGGAGAGATAGCAGCAAAAATGAAAATCGGTGATGGCGCGGGAGACACCGACGAGCAGGTCGCCATCCCAGGCGGTGAGAATGCAATTGGAGTTGCGGTACATTTCGCCGATGCGGGCGGGGTCGTCTGTCGGCCGCCTGATGCCGGAACTGTCGTAGACGGCTATCACTTCCGCGGCGGAGGGGGTGTGGCCGGATTTGTATTGAATGTTCATGCGTTTGGTGGTTATGCGGTGTCGAAAATACGATGGCTATGGGCAATCATGGGCGGCCAGATTGGAAATAGTAAGTAGTCCAGATTAACTAATTATTAGCAACTGCGCTGTTGGCAGAGTCGGGTGGAGTTGGTTGTTTCGTTGTCTAAATGCACGATTTTATGCAAAAGATGTTCGTGTTCTTATTTGTCTTGTGTTTTGCTGTTGCGGCGCGGGCGCAGGATCTGGCGGCGAGCCTCCGGCATTGTACTTCGAGCGTGCGATCGATTGCGCCGGACGATAGTGATTATTCCGACCTGAACGGCTTGCGCGCGGCTATCGGCGGGGCCCGGATCGTGCTGCTTGGGGAGCAGACGCATGGTGAAGGGTCGACGTTCGGGGCAAAGATCAGGTTGATAAAATTCCTGCATGAGAAGATGGGTTTTGATGTCCTGGCCTTCGAGAGCGGGTTCTATGACTGTGCACGCATCTGGGAAAATGTGGAGCAGGGAGGGGCGTTGTCACAGGAGGTGATCGGCAGCTTGTTCTATATGTATGCGACGAGCGTGCAGATGCAACCGTTGTTCGACTATGTCCAGTCGGAGTGGCATGGAGGTCAGTCGGGGGCGGATGGGGGGCAGCCGGGATTGCATGGGCAGCCGGGGGCGAATGGGAGGCAGGGGGGACTGCATGGCGCGCAGCCGCTGGTGCTGACGGGTTTTGAGAGCCAGCATACGGGTGTCAAGGCAAAGACGCAATTGTTCGATGACTTTGAACGATTCATGCGAAAACAGCAGCCGGCGGCGCTCGATGAAGAGTGGGACCTGTTTCGACGGGTGAGCATCGCGACTTTTGCTTCACGGGATTACCGGCCTTCACTCGTGGAGCGATCGCGGTTCTTTGCGAAATTGACAGCGCTGCAGCGGTTGTTGAACGAGGACGGCAAGGTTACCGACTCGCTGACAAGCAGCATGGGGTTCTGGTACCAGGTGTTGAACAGCATCGAATCGCAAACGACACGGTATTGGCAGATGGTGACCGGCAACGAGGTGAGTGTCCGCGACCTGCAGATGGCAAAGAACCTGATCTGGCTGGCGGAGAAGGCGTATCCGGGTAAAAAGATCATCGTATGGGCGCACAATGGCCATGTAGCCAAGGGTATGAGCAGTCTTGTGACGGGCAGCCAGCCACCACCCAAGGGTGAGGATGCTTTTGTACCGATGGGGGCGACGATCCATCATTATTTTGGCAGCCGGGCCTATTGCATCGGTTTTTCGGGATCGGAAGGAAGTTATATGAATTATGTGAACGACCAAATAGTCAACGTTGCGGCCAGACCGGCCGGCAGTATCGAAGGGACATTGGCTGGCGCGGGTTATACCTATGCTTTTGTGGATTACAGGCGGGCGACGGGGCCGTTGCGACAGTTGCAGCAGGCGACGCTGGCTGATTATGGCGAGGCGAGGGGGATATGGCCGGAGGTTTTTGACGGGTTGTTCTTTATCGCGAAGGTGTCGCCGGTGGAGCGAACGGGGAAGTGAGCGATGGGAGAGCGGGCGGGGAAATAGGCGGTTGGCGAGCGCATTTCCGGCATTGACAGTGCAAAAGTATTTTTGCATCTGGCCTCATTTTGATATTAATTTTGCGGGGTATAATTGTTACTCCTTCCTTTTACTCCTACTCCTACAGGCAAGGCATCCCGCATCCTACTAAAGGTGATTTCTGATGGTTCTTCATTCTCCTGAAATGAAGCGTAAATCTCACCTGCGAAGTGGTGTAGAGTTTGTTCATTTCCAAATAAGTTACCTATGAGTTATCTTCAAACCAATGGGCACACCAACGCATTGGCGGAGCCCAACTCTCCTACTCAATCATCAGTAGCTGCCGCCATTACGGGGACTTTTTCCACACCTCAAAAAGTAAGGACTCCCACAAGGGAAGAAAAAGAATCAGCGGAAAGACGAAAACGACCCGTTTTTCGTGAACAAGAGGAAACACTGACACCGACATTAACTGAACCGGAGATCGAAATGGAAGAAGGGCTGGAAACCGCGGAGATGATCGTTGAAAGACAAATTCCCCTACTTATCGAGAAAAACAAAGTGTTTGGCCGTTATACAGGTCAGTTCGGGCCTTTTGAAATAGTATTGAGAGTCGATATCGATGGATTCAATCCATTGCTTAAGGTAAGCGGTGATTATTTTTTGATCTCCGGACAAACCAAATCCTATTTTGGTTCGTTCCTTGCCGATAGCATTACCGCCAAAGTGGTGGATGGGATGATCACGATCAATACCACTGCAAAAACAAGCTGGCCTACGTCGTTTACCAAACTCAGCATTGCCATCAAGCAAACATCCGTTTTCCAGGCGCTTTCTCCAGCTATGCTTCAGTGGTATCATAAAAGCACCAATACTCCGGGCGCCATGTATGTATGCCACAACACCGGCAGGGCATTCCGCACGGCACAGTTGGAACAGGATTGTATTGAAGGTGTGATCCCAACGATCTCCTACAATACGGCATCACTGCCTTCGGGAGGGCCCGACCGGGTACTTTCCATCAATTCAGTCTGGCAGGAAGCAGGGATCGATATGGTTACATCGGGAATATCCAATGTCATCCATCTGGACCCGACAGGCCCCGAAGCCAGGTGGACGAATGCCGAGTTGCATAATGCGATGGTGAATCATTTCAGTGTTTATGAAGAAAAACCTGAATGGGCCATATGGCTGCTGCATGCCTGTGAACATAGCCATGGTCCATCTTTGCGGGGAATAATGTTCGACCAGACGGGGTTGCAAAGACACGGCTGTGCAATATTTTACAAAAATATGATGGGTGCGACTCCCGAAATGCAACGGCAACAGTTGTATACCTGCATCCACGAACTGGGACATTGCTTTAACCTGCAGCACACCTGGCAAAAGAGCTATGCCACGCCGCCAAAGCCTAATATGGCCGATTCCCTTTCATGGATGAATTATCCGCGGTTCTATCCGGGCGGGGCTTCTGCTTTCTGGAATACGTTTTCCTTCCAGTTCGATCCGGTTGAATTGACACATCTGCGTCATGGTTTCAGGCCATATCTGATCAGAAAGAGAAACCCATTCACGCCGGCAGGCTCGTCATTCGATGTCGGCGCTTTATTTGAAGACAACATCGAGAACAATTCGAACCTGATGTTAAAGCTGGAATCGAAACGGGCATTTCTCCTAGGTGAACCAGTTTACCTCGAAACACAACTTAAAACGACCAGCATGCTGGATCAACAGGTGATCAGCAACCTGCAAGCAGACTTTGGATTTGTTACCATTGGTATAAGGAAACCCGGCGGCGAGGTGGTGGTGTATGAGCCGGTAGCAGAAATGGATGCAGAACCTACTTATACCGTTTTGAATGCTTCCAATCCCGCGATCTATCAAAGTTCGTATATTGGTTTTGGTAAGGATGGATTCATCTTTGATCAGACAGGTACATACCAATTGCGGGCTGTTTACTATCATCGCGATGGATCACGTATCGTTTCCGATACATTGGCTGTTCGTGTAGCCAACCCGACGAATGCCGATGACAATGAAATAGCCAGCCTGATGCTAAACAATGATGTCGGCTATCTTTTGGCATTTATGGGATCGGATGCCCCGTATCTGCAAAAGGCCAACGAATCGTTGGATCTATTACTTAGCGACAAGTTTAAGGATCATCCTCTTGCCGTATTCGTGCAGTATATAAAAGGCGTCAACGCGCTACGCACATTCAAGACGATGACGGCCGATAAGAAGATCAGGGTGCGCCAGCCCGATTTTGAATGGGGACAGGCATTGCTTAAGGCCGTCATTGGTAAATCCAAGGTAGGAGGTGGTTTGGACAATATCAACCACCACAAGGCGATGCATATATTGGCGAAGTCATACCAGCGATCGGGAGATGTTCAGGCTGCGGAAATGGCGGCAAGGGATATTTCGACACATTTCAACAACTTGAGCTTGAAACAGCATGTAAAAGATAATATTAACCGCCAGGCAGCCGGTATTCTGGCTTCGGACATCTAAGCTTTTATTTTTATGATCAGGCAGGGGTACTCCGGGGGGTACCCCTGTTTGTGTGCGGGGGGTGGGGGAAGATGAGCTGCATCCTGCAAGCGTCCAAGGAGACTGGTCTGAAATATTGCAAAAATGTTATAAAAAATGGCTTAAATAATAACGTTTATGTTATATTTGGGGAAGCGATTTAAACCAGCTTCCTTATGAAATTTTCGGAATTGCAGCGTCTCCTGGAAAGGGATGGGTGGTATGTTAAGCGAAAGAGCGGCCATTTGATCTATGTTCATCCGACAAAACCTGGTGTCATTCCTTTGGGCAAACATGGAACAAAAGAGGTTCCCTATGGTACAGCTAATAAGATTTTGAAACAGGCTGGATTGAAATAATAGCTGCTCTTTAAATTATAATAAAATGAAAAAGAAGAAAGTGAACCTTGTTATTGAAGCTTCCTCCACCGGATTTGGTATTTATGGTGAAGACTTTCCTGTGACGGCATATGGTGAGACAGTTGACGCTGCCAAGAAAGATCTGGAAAGTGCTATTGCTGATGTTTTGGATCATTATAAGAAAGAGGGGCAAAAGCCTGATCCGGCTTTGAATGGGGGTAACCTGGAGTTTTCCTTTAAGTATGATATTGCCAGTATATTCAATCATTTTGGGATGCTGGATGCGACGGGATTGGCGAGAAAGATTGGGATGAATCCTTCTTTATTGCGGCAGTATAAGACTGGGCATACCTTAGCTTCTGATAAGCAGAAACAGAAGATTGAGAAGGGGTTGCATGATTTGGGGCGAGAGTTGTTGAGTGTGAGGTTGTAATCCGGGGTTGGGGTTGAAATAGGCGGATTGAAGGAAAGAATTATGCAAATGTCCGCGATCTTGCATCTTATTGTCATATTCCTTTCTAAACCCTGTAACCGATGAAAATTCTTGTTTTTGTTATCCTGATAAGTTGTATCCCGGGCAGCGCTTTTTGTCAAAGCGGCCTATCGTCCATAGTCCGGCAGCGGGAGATCTTTACTCCCTATTATGAAATGACGTCGGCAGGCGGCAAGGTGCTGTATCTTCCGATGAATTACGGCAGATCGGCTTTTTCCTATAAGCAGGAAGCGGCGGTGAAGAGTTTGAAAAATGCGACTGTGGTGCGGGTAGACCTGGTTTATTCGGACTATCCTGCCAAGGCGGATTTTTCGCTGCTGACCAAAAGAAGGCTTGAGACGTTGCAAAAGATGCTGCCGGCGATCTTTTCCGACAAGAACATTGAATTCAGAAAGATCAGGCAAACGTTAGCGACAACCAAAGCGGTAGCCGCCGGTTTGCAACATGGGTTTTTTATTTACTTCCGGCCTTTGCCGACAAAGACTTCCGGGGAAAAAGAGGCGCGCGTCTTAAAATCGTTGTTGATGGATACCTCGCTGGAGAGGCCCGCGCGCGACTCGAGCAGTACTGTCTGGTTTTCGGAAAGTATGATAATGGGAGATACGGCCGGGGCCACGTTGCCGGATCTGCCGGCCAACTACACAAGGGAGATCACAAGGATCTCTGTAGAGGATGCGGTTTCCCGTGGGTATCTGGAAAAAGAAACGGCAAAAGAATACAAAAAGTTGATGGACACTGTTTTTTGCATCGAGGACAAGCGCGATGGTGGATGTGATCTTGGTGATTATTCCATCTATGATCTGCCAGATTCTACCGTCACGCAGGTGCTCAAAAGACACAAATGGAGTCATTCCCTTATAGTAGCGGATGTCACCGGTAGTATGTATCCGTATTCGGCTCAACTGTTGAAATGGGTGCAACTTACCCTTACGGATAAGGAAAACAGGTATTTTGTTTTTTTCAATGATGGCGATAATAAGGACGACGATAAGAAGGTTATCGGGAGGACGGGAGGTATTTACCCGGTGTATACGAACGAATATGACCGGGTTGAAAAAACGATCATCAGGGCAATGGAGAACGGGAGTGGTGGTGATGCGCCCGAGAACAATATCGAGGCCTTGCTGGAAAGCGAAAAGGTTTGTAAGGGCTGTGATTCGATCGTTATGATCGCCGATAATTGGGCGCCGATAAAGGATATATCCCTTCTTTCGAGTTATCACCGACCGGTGAAAGTTATTTTATGTGGCGTCTTTGACAGGATCAATAAAGACTATCTGAAATTAGCAAGGGATACGAAGGGGTCCCTTCATTTGATCGAAGAAGATATTTACAGGCTTTCGGAGCTAAAGGAGGGGGAGACTATCAAAATCCATGGGTTGATCTACAGGCTGACCGATGGGAATTTTGTTGATGTAACACCCGGGACGCTTTAAAAAAAATGCCTTGTACGGAGTTGTACAAGGCATTGCAATTGCGGGTGGAGAATATCGGAGTCGAACCGACGACCTCTTGCATGCCATGCAAGCGCTCTAGCCAACTGAGCTAATTCCCCGAGTGTGTGGGCCGATCGTGAGATCGGAAATGGGAGTGCAAATATAGAGGATTTTTGGTCAAAACAATTCAAAAAAATTGGTGTTACTTGCATGTATGGGAGTCTGGAGACAGATAGCGGAATACTTCTACATTAAGAAAAGGGACCCGAAAGCGCCGAATACCCAGTGGATGCGGTATATGCATGGGATTAACCGGATATCCATTTTTATGTTCCTGGTGGGGCTTATTCTTTTGATCCTGAAGATTTTTGTTTTCAAACGACATTGAGGGAGGCTAGCGGGGCGGGAAGAACGGGGGCCAACGCGCCTTAGCGGGGAAGGTTATGAGGTGATTGGGCTAGGGGTGGATGTTAAGGGAGGCTAGTGGGCCGGGGTGGATGGTTCGCGGTGGATAGCTCGCGGAGATAGTGGAGGATGCTGCGGGCGGCGTTGGCGGAGGCGTGGCCGCCCTGGCTGAGCAGGTGCCTGAGGTCGCGGTAGTCGCTGGCGAGCTGCTGGCGACGGCTGTTGTCCTGCAGGAGAGTGTTGAGTTCGCGCCGGAGGTTGGCTGGGGTGAGGTCGTCCTGGATGAGTTCGCGAACCACCAGCTTGTCCATAATAAGATTGACGAGGGAGATATACTTTACCTTGATGAGGCGGCGGGCGATCTGGTAGGAAATGTTGCTGCCTTTATAACAGACGACTTCGGGGACGCCGAAGAGGGCGGTTTCGAGGGTTGCGGTGCCGGACGTGACGCAGGCCGCTTGGGCGGTCTGTAACAGGGCGTAGGTTTGGTTGGTGACTGTAGCCACGTTGGGGTAGGGAGCCAGGAGTTCGTTATAGAAGTTTTGGTCCTGGCCGGGCGCCTGGGCGACGACGAATTGATATTCACAGAAGCTTTCGCTCACCTTTAGCATAACCGGCAACTTTTTGAGGATCTCCTGCTTGCGGCTTCCGGGCAGCAGGGCGATGACGGGTTTTGAAAAAGCGGGGATGGCGCCGGCCGGGGCCTGGTAGCCATCGATGACTTCCACGAGAGGGTGGCCGACGTATTCGACATCATAGTTCCATTTTCGGTAAAATTCTTTTTCGAACGGCAGGATGACGAGCATTTTGTCGACGCATTCGCGGATCTGCTTTACGCGGTTCTCCTTCCAGGCCCAGACCTGGGGGGAGATGTAGTAGATGATGCGGAAGGCGGGGCCCCCGGCGGGAGAGCCCTGCGTGGTGGCGGGGGTGGGGGCGGTGGTGGTGCGGAAGCGCTGCTGGTGGGCCCATTTGGCGATGCGCATATTGAAGCCGGGATAGTCGATGAGGATGAGGGCGTCGGGCTGATAGTCGAGGATATCCTGTTTGCAGAAGTCGAGATTGCGAAAGATGGTACGGAGGTTCATGAGTACTTCGGCAAATCCCATAAAGGCGAGGTCTTTGTAATGCTTGACGACGGTGGCGCCGGCTGCCTGCATCAGATCGCCCCCCCAGCAGCGGATGTCGGCCTGCGCGTCCTGTTTTTTCAATTCTTTTATGAGATTACTGCCGTGCAGGTCGCCGGAGGCTTCGCCGGCAATGATATAGTACTTCATGTGGGGCAAAGATAGTTTTTTCTTATCTTGTCCCGCCTGAGGCGGAGCCTAACCCGCCCTGCTACACAATTATGCCTGTTTACAATCGCCGGTCCTTCCTGGATGCGCTAGGAACCTTTTCTGCCACTGCCTTTCTGGCAACCCTTACCAAACCCGCCTGGAGCCGCAACCTGGATAAGGCGCTGATGCATGCAGAAAGCAGGACGCCCGAGGAACTGGCGGGAGATGAAGATTTCTGGTATTTTGTACAGCAGTCTTTTGCCACGAATGCTGAGATGATCAACCTCAACAATGGGGGTGTATCGCCCGCGCCGAAGGTGGTGCAGGAGGCCATGAAGCGGCTTGCCGATCTTTCCAACGAAGGGCCCAGCTACTATATGTGGCGGATAGTCGATCAGGCACGCGAACCGTTGCGCACCGACCTGGCACGCATTTCCGGCTGCTCTGCCGAAGAGATCGCCATTCACCGCAATGCTTCCGAGGCGCTGGAGACGGTGATCTTCGGCCTGGACCTCAAAGCCGGCGACGAGGTGGTAGTCTGCAAATACGATTACCCCAATTGCATGAATGCCTGGAAGCAGCGGGAGCAGCGCGAGGGCATCAAGCTTGTATGGGTAGAGCTTGCCTTACCGAGTGAAGACAACGATTATCTTGTCAGCCAATATACAAAGGCCTTTACCGCAAAGACGAAGGTGGTTCATGTCACGCACATGATGAATTGGAACGGCCAGATACTCCCGGTGCGGAGGATCGCGGACGCCGCCCACCAGCGGGGTATCGAGGTGATCGTTGACGGGGCGCACACTTTTGCTCAATTGGAATTCACCATTCCTGCCACGGGTGCGGATTATTTTGGCACCAGCCTGCACAAATGGCTGACAGCCGGCATCGGCACGGGGATGCTCTATGTCAGAAAAGACAAGATCGCCCCCTTGTATCCCTTGATGGCCGCACCCGACGCAAAGGCGAACGATATCCGGAAATTCGAGAACCTTGGCACGCGGCCCTTTTTTATCGAGGCGGCGATCGGGAAGGCGATCAATTTTTACGATATGATCGGGGCGGCAAGGAAAGAGCAGCGGCTCTTTTACCTGAAGAGTTATTGGATGAAGGCGGTGAAGGACATCCCCAAAGTAAAGTTCTATACCAGTATGAAACCGGGTTTCGGCTGCGCCATCGGGGTAGTCGGCATCGAAGGCAAGAAGCCGAGTGACCTGGACGATTATTTGTGGGGCCAATACCGGATACATTCTGTCCATATCGATTGGCAGGACGTCCATGGAGTGCGGATCACCCCCAACGTATATACCACCACCAAAGATCTCGACAAGCTGATCACTGCGATAGGGGAGTACGCGAAAGCATGAGCCAGGGAATGAAGCGGGAAATAAGTTTGTTGCAGGCTACCTCCATCAATATGATCGATATGGTGGGGATCGGGCCTTTTGTGATGTTCTCCCTGGTGATCCGCCTGGTAGGCAGCAACCTTTTCCTTTGGGCCTGGGTATTCGGCGCGGTAACGGCGCTGATCGACGGGATGATCTGGAGTGAGCTGGGTGCGGCATATCCCCTGGCGGGTGGCAGCTACAATTTTCTAAAGGAGGCTTACGGGAAGAAGGGCGGACCGCTGATGTCCTTTCTCTTCGTCTGGCAGACCTGTCTGCAATCAGCGCTGGTGGTAGCGTCGGCGGCGATAGGCTTTTCGCAATACTTCAACTACCTGATCCCCCTTACGTATTGGGAAGAAAAAGCGCTTTCCGGCCTGCTGGTGATCGTCATCACCGCCTTGTTATACCGGAATATCCGCACCATCGGGAAGATGGCGGTGTTCCTTTGGGCAGGGGTGATCATCATCCTGTTGTGGATCATCATAAGCGGTTTTACGCATCACCGGGTGGCCTATTCGCCGCTGCCGGAAAAAGGCGGGGCAATGTTCAACTGGTCGTTTATGCTCCTTCTGGGCCATGCGTCGGTGAAGACGATCTACAGTTTTCTCGGGTATTACAATGTTTGCCACCTGGGTGGGGAGATCCGCGATCCGGGCAAGAATATCCCCCGCAGTATCTTTATTTCGATCGTGTGTATCGGGGTGCTATACCTGGCGATGAATTTCAGCGTCGTCGGGGTCATCCCCTGGCAGGAGGCGATGCATTCGAAGTTCGCCATCAGCCTTTTTATGGAAAAGATGTATGGTACGCGGACGGCGCAGGTGGCGACGATGCTGGTGCTGTGGATCGCCTTTGCCTCGCTGTTTGCAGTGGTGCTTGGTTATTCGCGGGTTCCCTATGCCGCGGCGGCGGATGGAAATTTCTTTCCCTGGTTTGCCCGGTTGCATCCGCGTAAGGATTTCCCTTATGTGTCACTGCTGTTTGTGGGGGGACTCGGTTTTGTGTGCAGCCTGCTGCTGAGATTGGAAGATGCGATAAATGCGATATTGGCCATGCGTATCCTGGTGCAATTTGTCGCGCAGGCGATTGGGGTGGTGCTGTTGCGGCGACGAAAGGGAACGGAAGGTCTGCCTTTCCGGATGTGGCTTTATCCGTTGCCGGTGATATTGTCTATCTCCATATGGCTTTTCGTCTGGTTCTCCACCGGGCTGGCCGCGCTGCTGGGGCTGCTTTTGATGGGTTTCGGGACGGTGGTATTTTTTGTGGCGCGGGATACGTGGCTCGCGGGTGCTAAAAAGAAAATAACGTAGTTTCGGCGGAAAGTTTGTTCCATATGATGAAACGCAGAAGATTTCTTCAACAAAGTATGCTTGCTTCGGCGGGAGTGATGATGGCCCGGAAAGGAATGGCGATGGGAGCCGCGGCCGTGGATTCGGCGGCGGTTAACACCGATTTCCCGGTGGTGCGGGTGGCGGAGGCGCAGCGGAAATTCAAGAGCCAGACGATAGAAAAGGTGATTCATGAGGTGCGGACGACAGTCGGCAATAAAGAGGTCGGCTGGCTTTTCGAGAACTGTTTTCCCAATACGCTGGATACGACGGTAGATTTCGGGGTGCCGGATGGCAAGCCCGATACGTATGTCATCACGGGCGACATCGATGCGATGTGGCTTCGCGACAGCAGCACGCAGGTGTGGCCTTATCTCCCGCTTTGCAAGCAGGACAAGGACTTGCAGCAGCTGATCCGTGGGGTTATCCGCCGCCAGGTGAAGTGTATCCTGCTCGACCCGTATGCCAACGCTTTTTATAAGGATTCGACGAGGGTGAGCGAGTGGAAGGCTACCGACCTGACGGATATGAAGCCGGGCATCCACGAACGGAAGTGGGAGATCGACAGTCTTTGTTATCCCATTCGTTTGGCACATGGTTACTGGGCGGCGACGGGCGATCTTTCGCCCTTCGATGCGGATTGGGCTGCCGCGATGGGCAGGATCGTGCAGACCTTCAAGGAACAGCAGCGGAAAGAGGGTGTGGGTCCCTATACCTTCCAGCGAAAGAGCCAGTTTGCGACGGACAGCATTCCGATGAAAGGGTATGGGTATCCGACGAAGAAGGTGGGGCTTATCCATTCGATGTTCAGGCCGAGTGATGACGCGACGATCTATCCTTTCCTGATCCCTTCCAACTGGTTTGCGGTGAATAGCCTTACGGATATGCGTACGTTGTTCCGGGAGATCGGGATGCATGGGAAGCCGGCGGATGATGCGGCCTATAAGTTGATAGAAGAGGTGAGCACTGCGCTCACCGAACATGCGATAGTGACACATCCGGTGTTCGGGGAGGTGTTTGCGTATGAAGCGGATGGGTTCGGCAATCACACGTTTATGGATGATGCCAATGTTCCCAGCCTGTTGGGATTACCTTATCTTCAGTCAAGTCATTTTACGGGTCCGTTGTCGGTAATTCATCCCGAGCAGCGGGGCTATACCGTTTACCAGAATACGCGCCGGATGCTGCTTAGCGAATCAAACCCGTTCTTCTTCAAAGGCAAGGCCGGGGAAGGGATCGGGGGGCCGCATGTGGGCACGGAGATGATCTGGCCGCTGAGCATTATCATCCGCGGCCTGACGAGCCATGATTCGCAGGAGATGGCGCATTGCCTGAAGATGCTGCAGCAGAGTCATGCGGGGACGGGCTTTATGCATGAGTCCTTCCATAAGGATGATGCGGCGAATTTCACGCGCAAGTGGTTTGCCTGGGCCAATACTCTTTTTGGGGAGTTTGTGCTTAAACTATATCATGAGAAGCCGGCGTTGCTGAGTTAGGCGGCGGCTGCGGGGGCTGGCGGCGGATTGGCGGGACTTAATTCCACAATGGTTCCAGCTGCCACTGTGTGTTAAAGCCGAGTGCCATCAAGTCAATGCTCGGATATTTGTCAAACAAGTGAGCAAGTTTTACTTTATAATGATGACCGGGACTGACCACATCCAGCAGGTATTTCATACAGCAGGCATGAATGTATAGCTTATGGTGTTCGGTTACAGGTGGTACGTATCCAATCCAGGGCGCAGGTGGTTTGGGTAAGAGATTGGGTTTAATAGTCAGATGTTTATTCCATAAGCGCCCATGATGAGCGCAGATATTCCTGATTTGGGATATCGACTGTAACCAACTATGCAAGTAAGTATGATTGACTGTTTTCAGCTCAGATGCAATTATATCTTTGGATGCGACATTAGGTTTAAGGTTTCCGTATAGTCGTGAAAGGCTTCCAAAGGTTGCGATTTCCAGGGTTTTAATGCAGGGTGGGAACCGGAGATCGTCTGCATGTTTTTTCTTGTGTTCCTTGATAAAAGTGTCCTTGGATCTTTCTAATTCTTCTTCCAGACTGGCCAAGGTCACAATCAACTGCCTGGTGTTGGAAAATATTTCCGTTTTTTGAAACCACCAGAATCCGTGCTCATACGACAGATGATTGATCATTCGAGTTCGGAGTCCAATTTCAATCCTTTCAATAACATCAAACAGCAAAATCCGGAGCTCCCTATCGAAATTGTATAGTGCAATGACATCGTCGAATTTGCTGTTGGGCTTAAAAATGTGATTTATTTTATCGGATTGCATGGGCCACCAATAACCTGCCAGGCGATAGTAGCTGATATTGGAAAGAAAATGCTCTGCACTGCCGTCATCCTGAATCGACAGACCTCTATCTTTTAATTGCTGAATTTGCTGAGCTATGGTGGTGACGGGCTTGGAGTACATTTTCGGGAGGGTATAGCGAATTCATATGGGTTAAAAGCAAAAGACGCACCCTGGGACGCTGTTCTTATGGGTAGCGTGGTGCGTACTGTTAGTGTGAAGGTAAGGAATAAAAATAATTAGGGCAAAATAAAATTGGTTGGGGGTGGAGCGGGTGGTTAGGCGGCGGTGACGAGATAGTAATTCTTCTTTCCCTTTTGGACCAGGATATATTTGTTATGAAGGAGGTGTGATGCATCGACCATGTGGCTGATGTTGTCTATCTTTTTCCGGTTGATGCTGATGCCGCCGCCCTGGATGAGTTTGCGCGCTTCACCCTTGGAGGGGGCGATGCCGGTCTCGGCGAGGAAGCTGACGACATCGATGCCAGCGGCTACTTTGCCGGCGGCGAAATCGAAGCGGGTGACGCCATCCAGGGATTGGAGGTCTTCTTCACTGAGGGATTCGGCGGTCGCCGACTGGTTGGCGAACATTTTTTCGGTGTCGGCCAACGCCTTCTTATATCCTTCTTCGCCGTGGACAAAGCTGGTGACATGTTGGGCCAGCGTTTTTTGCAGCAGCCGGTCCTGGGGCCGGGCGGCATGGTCGCGGGTGAGCGCTTCGATCTCCGAAGCCGGAAGGAAGGTGAAGATCTTTATCCATTTTTCGGCGTCGATATCGGTTGCGTTGAGCCAGAACTGGTAGAACTGGTAGGGGGTGGTTTTTTGAGGGTCGAGCCAGACATTGCCTTTCTCTGTCTTGCCAAACTTCCCGCCGTCGGCCTTTGTCAACAGGGGACAGGTGAAGGCAAAGGCTTCGCCGCCGCCTATGCGGCGGATAAGTTCGGTACCCGTGGTGATATTACCCCACTGGTCGCTGCCGCCCATTTGCATCTTACAGCCCTTATGGGTGTATAGCCAGTAGAAGTCAAAGCCCTGTACCAGTTGGTAGGAGAATTCGGTGAAGCTCATGCCATTTTCGCCTTCCAGCCGCTTCTTTACGCTGTCTTTGGCAGACATATAATTTACTGTAATATGTTTGCCGACATCCCGGATGAAGTCGAGGAAGCGCATGTTCTTGAACCAGTCATAGTTGTTGACCATTTCGGCCTTATTGGGGAGGGCTGGGTTGAAGTCGAGGAATTTTTCGAGCTGGTTTTTTATACAGGAAAGATTGTGGTTGAGGGTCTCTTCGCTGAGCAGGTTTCGTTCTTCGCTTTTTCCGCTGGGGTCGCCGACCATGCCGGTGGCGCCGCCGACGAGTGCAAATGGCTTATGCCCAGCCTTTTGCAGGTGTACGAGCAGCAGGATGGGCACCAGAGAGCCGATGTGGAGGCTATCGGAGGTAGGGTCGAAGCCAATGTATGCGGAGGTCATTTCTTTTGCCAGCTGTTCTTCCGTCCCCGGCATGATGTCCTGGAGCATGCCGCGCCATTTAAGTTCTGCTATGAGGTTCATAATTTTCGCAAAAGTAAAGGATTCCTTGCAGTTTGTGTTGGGGGATGTCAATGGTACAATATTGTGATTAAAGGGACGTTATATCCAGATGATCCGCACCGTTGAAGGCTATGAGTATAAATACCTTAACCGTTGGCTTATGTTGAAAAGAATGCGGGGTAGTACCCTCTGCTCCATTTTACTGATGATTGCGGGTTTATTGGTTCATTCGTCTGCGTATACCCAATTCACAAAATATTCCAATGAGTTTTTAAATATCGGCGCCGGGGCCCGGGGGCTTGCCATGGCCAGCGCCCAGGTGGCTTCGGTTTCGGATGCAACTGCGGGCTATTGGAACCCGGCTGCGCTGACCTATATCCGGGACAATCCCCAGCTGAGCCTGATGCACGCCGAATATTATGCGGGGGTGGGCAAGTATGATTTTGCGAGCCTGGCCCTGCCCCTGAAGGACAATAAACGAACCCTGGGGCTTACGTTGCTGCGGTTTGCGGTGGACGATATCCCCAACACGATATTTCTTGTGCAGCCGGATGGGACGGTGAATTTTGACAATATCTCCACCTTTTCTTCGGCCGACTATGCCTTTATCCTTTCGCTGGCGCAGCGGGAGAAGGTGTGGGGGGACAAGCAGATAAATTTTGGCGTCAACGCCAAGATCATCCACCGGCAGGCGGGGAGTTTTGCCAGCGCCTGGGGTTTTGGGTTTGACGCGGCGACACAGATAACGGGTAATCGCTGGAAGGTGGGGATCGTCGCCAAGGATATAACGACAACCTTCAATGCCTGGTCGTTTACGCTTGACCAGGCTATCAGAGAGGTGTTCTACGAGACGCAGAACGAGATACCCGGGAAATCGATAGAGTTGACCGCTCCCCAGCTGCTGGTGGGCGGTTCGTATAATTTCCGGGTGGGAAGGAAGCTGAACCTGCTGGCGGAAGCCGATCTGGATGTGACGTTTGACGGCAGGCGCAATACGCTGATCAGCAGCAACCCGGTGAGCATCGATCCGCGTGCGGGCCTGGAGCTTTCCTTCAGGGATGTATTTTTTGTAAGAGGCGGGATCAATAATTTCCAGCAGGTGCTGGACGACCGGGATACACTTAATCACAAGAAGATATGGATATATCAGCCCAGTGTAGGCGCCGGTTTTAAGGTAGGAGATGTACAGATAGATTATGCCTTCGTCAATCTGGCGAACCAATCGTATCCGTTGTATACCCATGTTTTTTCACTTCGGATCGACCTTCGGAGGAAGGAGAAGAAAAGGTGATAAAGCGGGATAAACCCTAAAAGGTATGAAAAGATTATTTACTTTTTGTTTCTTGTTGGTGCTGACATTGGGTGCTGCCGCCCAGGCCTACAATAACGAGTGGATCGATTTCAGCAAGACCTACTATAAGTTCAAGGTCGGCAGTAACGGTGTCTACCGCATCCCCCAGTCCACGTTGGCGAGCGCGGGGCTTGGCAGTATACCGGCGGAGCAATTCCAGCTCTTCCGGAATGGCCAGGAGGTGCCGATCTATGTAACCAATGGAAGCGGGGTGATGGGGGGCAGCGATTATATCGAATTCTGGGGGCTGATGAACGACGGGGTGCCTGACCAGCGGTTGTACCGTAATCCTGCCTATCAGCATACGACCAAGTGGAGCCTGGAATCGGATACGGCGGTGTACTTTCTCACCTATACTACGACGAGTACTCCTCTTCGCATCGTGAACACCCCCAACAATGTTTCCGGCAGCAGCCTGCCCGTGGAGCCGTATTTCATATATACTGCTGCGGCGGATTATCACGTGACAATGAACCCGGGGTTTGCGCAGGTGGTAGGCGAGTATATCTATTCCTCTTCCTATGATATTGGTGAATTCTGGTCGTACGGCCCCGCCAGTCCGGGGGCACCCATCAGCGATGCGTTTGGAAACCTTTTTGTGTATAGCGGGGGGCCGGCAGCCAGCGTCAAAGTGGGCATGGTGGGTACGGCGGACAACCCGAGAACAGTGCAACTGGCCGTAAGTGGGAATGTGGTGCTTGACACGACGATGAACAGTTTCAATGACCTGCTGACCACCCGCCCTGTTCCGTTGAGCCTGATGAGCGGAAGTACTGTTCCGTTTGCTTTTATCGATAATTCTACGGTGGGTACGGACAGGATGATGGCATCCGTAATTGAATTTACGTATCCGCGGCAGTTCAATTTCGGCGGCCAGTCGACCTTTGCCTTTCAGTTGCCGGCAAGGTCGGCGGGTTACCTGTTGAATATCACCAATTTTTCGATATCCGGCAGCGCGACCCCCGTGCTTTATGATCTTACCAACGGATTGCGGTATACGGCGGTGCTCAACGGCAGTACGCTTGAATTCGCGCTAAACGGTTCTTCGACGAACACGAACCTGGTGCTGGTGAACGAGGACCCATCGATCGTGAAGACGGTGACGGGGCTGACTTCCAAGACCTTTGTCAACTTTGCCAATCCCGCCAACCAGGGGAATTATATTATTATCAGCAACCCGGTGTTGTATACCGGAAGCAGCGGCAACAACCCGGTGGTGGATTACAAGAATTACCGGAGCAGTTCTGCGGGGGGTAGCTTCAACGCGCAGGTATATGATATCAACGAGCTGCAGGATCAGTTTGCTTTTGGTATCAAGAAGCACCCGCTGTCCATTCAGAATTTCCTGCGGTATGCCCGGGCCAACTGGGCGGCCAAGCCGCAATATGTGCTGTTGATCGGGCATGGATTGATGTATACGGATTACTACCACTACAGCGAGGCCCTGCACCAGCCGCTGGCCGATCAACTGAACCTGGTGCCTACCTTTGGTTATCCGGGTTCGGATAACAAGCTAAGCGCCGACAATGGCGTCGACGCGACGCCGGTGACCCCGATAGGCCGCTTGTCGGTGGTGTCGGGTCCGGAAATAGAGATCTACCTGAGCAAGCTGAAGGAATATGAGCAGGCGCAGGCAACGTCACCCAATACGGTCGACGGCCGGTTGTGGATGAAGAACGCACTGCATCTGACGGGGGTGAGCGAGCCCTACCTGGGCACCATCATTTGTAACTATATGGGTTATTACCGGCAACTGATCGCCGACACCTTGTATGGCGCCAATACCTATATGTTGTGTGATGGAAATGCTTCCGCGGTGGCCCAGGTACCGAGTGGCTTTATCAGCACCTTGTTCAACGAAGGGTTTAGCATCCTGAACTATTTCGGGCACTCTTCCAATTCCGTATTGAGCTATGACCTGGACAACCCCCTTGTGTATAACAACCCGGGCAAGTATCCCGTATTCTATCTCAACGGGTGTGACGCCGGGAATTTCTTTGTATATGGTTCGCAGCGGATGAGCTCGACAAATACCATTTCGGAGAACTATACGTTGGCGCCGGAGCGCGGGTCGATAGCCGTTGTGGCTGCGACGAGCTTTGGTATCGTCAACTACCTGAACATCCTGCTGAACGCGCAGTATATCCTCATGGACGGGCAGGATTATGGGAAATCGATCGGGATCCTGGAAAAGGATGCGTTGACCCAGATGGTCAATGCCGTGCCGGGTGATTTCTTCGCCAGGCAGCACGCAGAGCAGATGGATATTGGCGGGGACCCTGCGCTTCGGCTGAATACGTCGAACCTGCCGGATTATGATATCGAGATCCCACAGATATTTATAAGCCCCACGCTTGTGACGGTGGCGAACAATTCGTTCACCGTCAAGGCAAGGTTTTATAATCTTGGCAAGGCGGTAGGGGATTCAATATCGGTATTGTTCACGCGGAAATATCCGAATGGCACCAGCACGGTGCTGTTGAAGAAGAAGATACCCGGGATCAGGTATAGCGATTCGGTGACCATCAATGTCCCCATTGTGGCGACCCGTGACAAGGGGCAGAACTATATTACGGTGACCGTCAATTCCGACAACACCGTAACGGAGGTGACGACGGCCAATAACAGCGTCACGGCGCCGGTGTTCATCTACGACAACAGCGCGACGCCGGCGTATCCGTACAATTATGCGATCATCAATACGAATACGCAACATTTGTTCGCTTCGACGGCCGACCCCTTTGTTACCACGAGCCAATACGCCATGCAGTTGGATACGACCACGTTGTTCAATTCTCCTCTGCTGGTGACGAGGACCGCTACTTCGTCGGGCGGACTGCTCGAGTTCGACCCGGGCATCAGCTTCATGGATAGCGTGGTATATTACTGGCGGGTATCCAGGGTGCCGACTACTTCCGGCGACAGCTACAACTGGAACGGAGCTTCGTTTGTGTATATCGACCCGGCGAGCAGCAGCACCGGTGAGAACATGTCCCATTTCTATCAGCATACTCAATCGACCCTGGCCGGGCTTGTGGGTGATACCACCGGCCGGCAGTTCAAGTTCGACCAGCTGACCAATACTTTGTCGGTGAAGTGCGGGGTATATCCTGAGGCAGACCAGGTGGCCCAGGACATCTCGGTGCTTATCAACGGCAACAATAACAATACCCAGAGTGTGTGCGGAGCGGGAGAAGTGATCTTTACCGTGATCGACAAGAATACTTTCCATCCCTGGTATAATGCGCTTACCGGTACGCCTGGGAGATATGGAAGCTTGTCGCCTTGCGGATCGAGCCGGGAGTACCAGTTTATGTACAATATCCTCGATACTGCTCAACGCAGAGGGGTAGTGCGGCTGATGGATGCGATACCCAACGGGGACTATGTGGTGGTGAATAATTGTAGCGGCGATTATCAGGCGTCGAACACCTATGCGAGTGACTGGAAAGGCGATACTTCCTATCTCGGATCGGGCAATTCGATGTACCAGCGACTGTTTGCGCAGGGGTTCGCCAATATCGATTCCTTTAACCGGCCAAGGGCGTTCATCTTTATTTACCAGAAGAATAACGCGGCGAATTTCGCTCCCAGGTCTACATTCAGCCAGGGGGTGTCGGATCATATTTCTTTGCAGGCCACTACCTATACACCGGATACGCTTGGAGTGATGCTTTCGCCGCAGCTGGGTCCGGCCAAGAAGTGGAGAATGTTGCACTGGCGGGGCTACAGCGAGGAGGCGCCGTCCACGGATTCCATCCAGGTGCAGGTGTTGGGGGTAGATACTTCGGGTAATGTTTCGGCGCCGTTGTTCTCCCTGAGTACGGCGAGCCAGGATGTAGATATTTCGAGTATCAGCGCCACCAAGTATCCCTGGCTGCAGCTGAGGCTTGCTACCAGCGACACGATAAACGCTTCGCCGTATCAGCTGAAGTACTGGCGGCTCAACTATGACCCGGTGCCCGAGGGAGCGCTTGCACCGAACCTCTTCCTGCAATCCCAGGATACCGTAGCCCTGGGCCAGACGGTGAATTTCGGGATTGCCTTCAAGAACGTGAGTCCGACGCCGTTTGACAGCATTCAGGTGAAGGCGGTGATCACGGATAGGACCAATACGCCTCATACGATCGTGTTGCCGAAAACGAAGCCGCTGGTGAGCGGGGATACGGTGAAAGTGGTGTTCCCTATCAACACCAAGAGTCTGAGCGGGAGCAATACGCTCTATATGGACTTCAATCCCAACTTTGCACAGCCGGAGCAATACCTGTTCAATAACTTCCTGTACAAGAGCATCTATGTGAATGGGGATGCCCGGGGTCCGCAGCTGGATGTCACTTTCGACAATGTGCATATCCTCAATGAGGATATTGTTTCGGCGAAGCCGCATATCCAGATAAGGCTGAAAAGCCAGTCGCAGTATATCCTGCTTACCGACACGTCATTGGTGAACGTACAGGTGCAATATCCCGACGGATCGCTTCACAAGTATAATTTTTCCAATGACACGTTGCGGTTCACGCCGGCGACGAACGGAACGAACAATACGGCTACTGTGGACTTCCTCCCCGCTTTCCTGAAACAGATAAACCCCAATGGGGATGTGTACACGCTGATCGTTTCGGGGAAGGATATGTTGGGCAACCAGGCGGGTCTCACGCCTTACCGGGTGAGCTTCAAGATCATTTCGAAGCCGATGATCTCGAACATGCTGAACTATCCCAATCCGTTTACTACTTCCACGGCCTTTGTGTTTACGATCACGGGCAGTGAGGTTCCGCAGAATATCAAGATACAGATACTTACCATTACCGGGAAGGTGGTGCGGGAGATAACGAAGGAAGAGCTTGGGCCGTTGCATGTGGGGCGGAACATCACCGAGTTCAAGTGGAATGGGACGGATATGTATGGGCAGCGGCTAGCGAATGGGGTGTATCTCTACCATGTGGTGACCAACCTGAACGGGAAGGGGTTGTCCAAGTATACTGCCGCGGGTGACAATACGGATAAGTTCTTTAACAACGGATATGGGAAGATGTATCTCATGAAATAGTTAACTGGTGGACCGGGATTAGCGGGATGACTGGGGCTTCCGGGCATAGATGCGGGCGCCTAGCAGGATGAGGAAGGGGGAGATGCTGAGGAAGAAGCGATTGGACCAGTCGTCACAGGTGAAGACGACGGTTAGCCAGGTGATGAGGACCGGTGTTGCGAGGTAGAAGAAGGGCAGGAGTCCATTGCGCCGCCAGGATGGGATAGCCATTAGTGCCAGGATCGAGATAGGACAGAAATAAGCGATGAGGTAAAGGTTGTGGGGAAGACTGTAGTAGCTTCTGTACATGCCCCAGAACGAGAGCGTCTTTAGTCCTGCGAGGCGGAAGAAACGGCCGGGATGATGGTAGAGCCAGGTGATGAGGGCAGACAGCTGGTTGCCTGAGCTGACTGCCGGGGTGATCGTTGTGGGGGTCAGCAGGGTGGGGACGCCGCAGATGATATGTTCCTGGCGGAAGGGGCGGGTAAAATCCAGTTCGCCGCCGCTGTTCATGGCCAGATCGATCACATATACTAGTACCAGTGCGGCGACCGATGCCGTGATGAGCTTTGTTGCGGTGGACTTTTTTGCGAGGACGAAGCCAAATACATAGATGCCCGCCAGGGGCCAGTAGAGCAGGCCGGTGGGTCTTAGCAGCGACAGGAAGATCAGCCCAAAAATCAGCGTTATGATGAACCGGCCCGACCAGGCGGTTTGCCGGATGAGCCGGCAGACGAGCAGCAGACTGAGGCTTTGAAAGAGCGATTCGGTCTGCAGGAAGGTGTTGAATGCCTGGTAGGGGAAGCTTAGGATGAGCAGGGAGGTGGCGATGAGGGCAGCGCCGGGGGATCTGAGCAACTGGAGGGCGGTCTTGTGAAAATAGAGTGTTGCGGCCAGGGCGAAGCCGCCTTGGATGGCCACTATCCAGGCGAAACTCAGGTGGAATTTAAGGCACGCGGAGATGAGTAGGATGATGACCGAATAGAAGACGAAGTTGGGAGTTTCGAAATGGTGTGTGCCTGTCAATACCTGTGCCTGCCAGATGTATTTTGCGGCTTCGCCGGTGGTGACGATGCCATTCTTGAGCAGGAAGAGGCCGTTGACCAGGAGCCAGCCTATAACGATGCCTGCGGTGGCCGCCGGACTGCTGGTTCTGCCCGGGGGGTTAACGGCGCGCGTGGGTGTCGAGATTTCGGTGGACATACTTGCCGATCATATCGAATTCGAGGTTGACGATGCTGCCGGGGACGATCGACTGCATGTTGGTGTGTTCGAAGGTATATGGGATGATAGCGACGTCGAATTTCGACTTTTTTACGTTGAAGATGGTGAGGCTGATGCCGTTGAGGCTGATGGAGCCTTTTTCGATGATAAGGTGGCTGTATTTTTTGGGGGATTCGAAGCGGAACTCCCAGCTTCCGTTCTGGTCCTGGCGGTTGATGCAGACGGCGGTGGTGTCGACGTGGCCCTGGACGATGTGGCCGTCGAGGCGGCCGTTGAGGACCATACAGCGTTCGAGATTGACGAGGTGGCCGGGTTGCCAGGTGTCGAGGTTTGTTTTTTCGAGGGTTTCTTCGATGGCGGTGACGCGATGGCGGCCTTCGATGATCTCTTCGACGGTGAGGCAGGCGCCGTTGTGGGAGATGCTTTGGTCGACCTTTAGTTCGGGAGAAATGGAAGATTCTATCCAGAAGATCTTATTGGAGCCGAGGGTTTCGATGGAGTGGACTTTGCCGAGCGATTCGATGATTCCGGTGAACATAGTGGGCAAATTTAGGTTTTTCGGAAGATTTTTTTATCTTTGCCATCCCAAAGGAGGTATATAAAAATTATGCTGATCATCGATTCCAAAGATTGCGAAAACATTGACAAAGCGCTTAAGAAGTACAAGAAGAAGTTCGAGAAAGCGAAAGTATTGGTACAACTGCGTGAGCGCCAGTCGTATACGAAGCCGTCCGTGCGCCGGCGCGAAGTAGTGTTGAAGGCGGTCTACAAGCAACAGATTGCCAGCGGCAAGCTTGATTAAAAGTAGTACTCTACATATTTTTCTTCGAGGCTGTCCGAGTCTATATGACTCGACAGCCTTTTTTTTGGGCTGTCGAGGGGGACAGCCTTTTTTGTTTGTAATTTAGTGAGATGGAGGCTATTATATCCCCTTTCATTGACTATCTGAAGTTTGAGAAGCGCTATTCGGCGCATACTATCCGGTCGTATCGGGATGACCTGGAGGGGTTTTTTGTCTTTCTGCGGGATGAGTTTGGGGAGATGGGGTTGAGGGAGATTACGCCGGCGGTGGTGCGGACCTGGTTGGCGGCGTTGAAGGATGGGGGGCTTTCTTCCCGATCGGTGAACCGGAAGATCTCTTCGCTGCGCAGCTTTTACAAATACCAGCTTCGGGTGGGGGCGGTGGAGGTGTCGCCGATGGGGGCGATCGTGGGTCCGCGTCAAAATAAGCGCTTGCCGGTTTTTGTGGAGGAGGGGGATATTGCGCAGCTTTTTGCCGGTATACAGTTTCCGGATGATTGGGAGGGGTGGACGGACCGGTTGTTGCTGGCGATACTTTATCATACGGGAATGCGACTCAGTGAGTTGGTGAATTTGCGGGAGCGGCAGGCGGATACGGGCAACAGGACGATAAAGGTTTTGGGTAAAGGGAATAAGGAGCGGGTGATACCGGTGAGTCCGGTGTTGATGGCGATGATCGAGGAATATAAGCACTTGAAGCGGGTGGAGCTGGAGGCGCCGGATGTGGAGTTTCTGCTGGTGGGGCGAAAGGGGAAGAAATTGTATGCCAAATATGTGTATCGGGTGGTGCATGCCTATCTGGCGCAGGTGACGACGATAGATCAGAAGAGTCCGCATGTGTTGCGGCATACGTTTGCTACTCATTTGATGAATGCGGGAGCAGAGCTCAATTCGGTGAAGGAGTTGTTAGGGCATGCGAGTCTGGCGGCGACGCAGGTTTACACGCACAATACGATCGAAAAATTGAAGGATATCTATAAGAAAGCGCATCCTAAAGCGTAGGGGAGTGCACGGCGGGAAACGTAGAGCGGATGCGGTGTGAAGTGGCGGGATGGGGTACTAAATTTTAGCGTAGCGTGATAGTTAAAATGTAGAGTTGACGACTGTTAAAAATGCTGCGTTTTGTTTGGAAATCCCCTTTCGAAAGATTAACTTCATTGTCTACTGTAATGCGGCTTCAGGTACCGCGAAATACAGAACCTTATCCTGCGGCAGAAGTAGTTCTTTCATTTATTGTTCACTGATTAAAATTTGGGATGTATGAACGTAAACATTCAAACTGTGCACTTCGATGCAGACGGTAAGTTAGTTGAGTATGTAAACAAAAAAATGTCCAAATTAAACACGTTTTATGACAGGATCATCAAAGTAGACGTTTTCCTCAAATTAGACAATGTGGTTCACAACATCAAGGACAAGATCGCGGAGATCAGGGTCCATGTTCCCAAACACCAATTTTTCGTGAAATGTTCCTCTAAATCATTTGAAGAGTCCTTTGACAGCGCGTTTGAGTCGCTGGTTAATCAGGTAAAAAAGAAAAAAGAAAAGCAGATTGCGTAAACCGGATGGATTTCCGGCGCAGAAATATAAGTAAGGCCCCCGTTAGGGGGCCTTTTTTTGTTTATGGGTGCTATTGGGGGGCGGTGGAAAGGAATAAGTTAAAAAAAGGGGTTGAAAATTTTTGAAGTTGATGATTTTACCTACCTTTGCCTTCCCAAAAAAAGCAGTAGATCAGTGTGATAAGAGGTGGGGTGAGTTACCAGCCAGAGTAGCTCAGTTGGTAGAGCAGCTGATTTGTAATCAGCTGGTCGGGGGTTCGAGTCCCTTCTCTGGCTCATGGGAGGTGCGACCTCCCGAGTGTTGATAGCCGGGCAAGTAGCCAAGTGGCCAACGGCAACAGACTGTAAATCTGTCCTCTTCGGAGTTCGGTGGTTCGAATCCATCCTTGCCCACACGGTAAAGTGAAGTAGAGCAAAGTGGAGTAAAGTATTGTGCAGTAATGTTAAACTGCGGAAGTAGCTCAGTTGGTAGAGCGACAGCCTTCCAAGCTGTAGGTCGCGGGTTCGAACCTCGTCTTCCGCTCAACGTGAGGCCGTTTTGAGTGAACCGCCGTTGTAGCTCAGGGGTAGAGCACTTCCTTGGTAAGGAAGAGGTCGTGAGTTCAATTCTCATCAACGGCTCAAGTTTTTGGATTATAGATGATGAATCAACAGGTTTCGTCGCCTTGAAGGGGGTGGGGGACCTGCTAAAATTTTAAATTGCAACTTTAAACACAACTTTAAAAACAGATAACAATGTCAAAAGAGACCTTCAAGAGGGACAAACCCCACGTTAATGTTGGTACGATTGGTCACGTTGACCATGGTAAGACCACTTTGACTGCTGCCATTACCACCATCCTTTCTTCGAGAGGTTTGGCGGAGGCAAAAAAATATGACGAGATCGACGCTGCGCCGGAAGAGAAGGAGCGGGGTATCACTATTAATACAGCACACGTTGAATATGCGACAGCTAACCGTCACTATGCTCACGTGGACTGTCCCGGTCACGCTGACTATGTAAAAAATATGATCACCGGTGCTGCTCAGATGGATGGCGCTATCCTGGTAGTTGCTGCCACTGATGGTCCGATGCCCCAGACGAAGGAGCATATCCTGCTTGCGCGTCAGGTAGGTGTTCCCCGTATCGTGGTATTCATGAACAAGGTTGACCTTGTTGATGACCCCGAGCTGCTGGAACTGGTAGAGATGGAGATCCGCGAGCTGCTGTCTACCTATGGTTTTGACGGCGACAATACGCCGATCATCCAGGGTAGTGCTACCGGCGCCCTTGCTGGTGAAGACAAGTGGGTAAAGAAGATCGACGAGCTGATGGCAGCCGTTGACAGCTATATTCCCCTGCCTCCCCGTCCTGTCGATCAGCCTTTCCTGATGTCTGTCGAAGACGTATTCTCCATCACGGGTCGTGGTACTGTTGCTACGGGTCGTATCGAGCGTGGCCGCATCAAGGTTGGTGAGGCTATCGAGATCGTAGGTCTGCAGGACGCTCCGTTGAGCTCTACTGTAACCGGTGTTGAAATGTTCCGCAAGCTGCTGGATCAGGGTGAAGCTGGTGACAACGCAGGTCTGCTGCTCCGTGGTATTGAAAAGACCCAGATCCGCCGTGGTATGGTACTTTGCAAACCCGGCTCGATCACTCCGCACACCGAGTTCAAGGGTGAGGTTTATGTACTGAGCAAGGAAGAAGGCGGTCGTCATACTCCGTTCTTCAACAAGTATCGTCCCCAGTTCTATTTCCGTACTACGGACGTAACCGGTGAGGTTACCCTACCGACCGGTACCGAGATGGTGATGCCTGGTGACAACACTTCCCTGCATGTTGTGCTGATCCAGCCGATTGCGATGGAAAAGGGTCTGAAATTCGCTATCCGCGAAGGCGGCCGTACGGTTGGTGCAGGTCAGGTGACTGAGATTCTGAAGTAAAAGATGCGGATCAAAATCTGCAGATTTTTTATATCTTTGTGATTAATAAGAGCTGTTCCGACTATTCGGAATAGCTCTTAGCTTCTACGGGTATAGTATAACGGTAGTACAGAGGTCTCCAAAACCTTCAGTCTGGGTTCGAATCCTAGTACCCGTGCGATGGTCGGGGCTGTGGCGGCCGATGAGGCTGAGCGGACCGGCGAAAATTGAAAAACATGAACAAAATCACGACCTATTTCAGGGAGTCGTACAGGGAGTTGCTGGAAAAAGTGACCTGGCCTTCCTGGTCGCAATTGCAGCAATCGACAGTGATCGTGCTGGTGGCTATTTTGCTGACCACCCTGGTTGTCTGGATCATGGATATGATCTCGAGCAGCATTCTGCATTTTGTCTATTCTTTATTCGGCTCCTAGGTAGCGTGGATAAAACTCTACATATGACGGAAACAGTCAATCAACAACAGGAAACAAAGACCCAGCCGGAAACCAAATGGTATGTTCTGCGGGTCGTAAGCGGGAAAGAGCGCAAGGTGAAGGAATACCTTGATAAGGAGATCTCCCGTGGCGGGTGGAGCGAAATTGTGAAGCAGGTGTTCCTGCCCGTTGAGAAGGTTTATAAGGTTCAGAACGGTAAAAAAGTTATGCGTGAGCGTAACTATTACCCGGGTTATGTAATGGTGGAAGTGACGGAAGGGAAGCTGGGTGATGATCTGAAAGAGGTGATCAAGAATACGAATAGTGTCATTCATTTCCTTGGAAAGGAGAATCCGATCGCGTTGCGTAAGGCGGAGGTGAACAAGATGCTTGGGAAGATGGATGAGATGGCGGAGTCGGGCAGCATGAGCATGAGCGAGCCGTTCATCATCGGTGAGACGATAAAGATCATCGAAGGGCCGTTCAATGATTTCAATGGGATCATCGAAGAGGTGAATGATGAGAAGAAGAAACTGAAAGTGACGGTGAAGATCTTCGGCCGGAGTACACCGGTAGAACTGAATTATATGCAGGTGGAGAAGATCTCGTAATGGATCGCTTCGCCTGAAAAAGAAAAAACCTTCCATTGCTGGAAGGTTTTTTTGTGCTGGTAGCTTATTAATTAATTGCCATTGTCATTGTCGAAATCGAAATGAGGCGCGGGAGATTCTTCAAACGGAGTTGAAGTGGGTTCCGGCATTGGCGCTGGCATAGAAGTCACTACGGGTTTTGGAGCCGGTTTTTTCTTTGCAGGTTTTTTGGGAGTTGATTTTTTCGGAGCAGGTTTCGCAGCAGCTTTTTTCGGAGCAGCTTTTTTCTTCGGAGCAGCTTTTTTCGCAGCTTTTTTGGGAGCAGCTTTTTTCACTGCTTTTTTGGCGGCCTTTTTCGCGGCTTTTTTAGGAGCAGCTTTTTTCTTCGCCACTTTCTTTTTCGCAGCCTTTTTAGGAGCCGCTTTTTTTACTGCTTTTTTCACAGTTTTTTTGGCTGCCTTTTTGGGCGCTTTTTTGGCCGCTTTTTTAGACTTTGCCATAGTTTGTTGAGCGTTTTAAGTTGTTAGTAAGAATTGTAATGGATTAATAGTGCAAAAGTTAGGTAGAAAATTCGAATTATAAAAAAATGAGGCGGAAATTTCTTTATAAAAGCTTCGCACCGAAGTGGATAACCGAGAGCGCTTGCGGTGGTTCGGGTGAGGGAAGGCGAGAGGTGGGGTGTGGTTGGGGGTTGGGAACTGGGTTTGGTTGAGGGAGGTGAGGCTGCGTTAGGGGGTGAAGCGGATAGCCCGCAGCGAAGTGAGGACTATGAGCGGAACACCCGACCCGCCGCCCCGGCCTTGGCCAGACTTTGTGGGCGGGGCGGCGGGGAAAGCCCGGAGATTTTTTGGGATTTTTGTTCCTTTTTGTGGGGATTTTACTTAACTTTGCGTCCCCAAATAGAAGTTCTTATTAAGATTATTGGTTTGGGAGTTCGCCGGTCCTTAGCGGGATGCAGGGGACGTTAACACCAAAAACAAGTAACATGGCAAAAGAGATTTCCGGTTATGTCAAGTTGCAGGTGAAAGGCGGTCAAGCCAATCCTGCACCTCCCATTGGTCCGGCATTGGGTTCTAAAGGCGTGAATATCATGGAGTTCTGCAAGCAGTTCAATGCCAGGACCCAGGATAAGATGGGAAAAGTCCTCCCCGTTGTCCTCACGGTTTACACGGACAAATCATTCGAATTCATTATTAAGACTCCCCCTGCAGCCGTTCAGCTGTTGGAACTCGCCAAGCTGCACAGCGGTTCGAAGGAGCCTAATCGTAACAAAGTTGGAAAAGTTACCTGGACGCAGGTAGAAGCGATCGCGAAGGACAAAATGCCCGACCTGAACTGCTTCACTGTCGAAAGTGCGATGCGTATGGTTGCCGGTACGGCCCGTAGCATGGGTATCACTGTCGAGGGTACTGCCCCGTTTCCTGTTAAATCCTAACTAGCGGACCGGAGGACCGCTGGCCGAAAGGCCAATCATTAACGGTGCAGAGGGGATGGGTTATTTTGCGAAACAAGCCAGACCCGACGCACACAAAAACATTGCGATATGGCTATTACTAAAAAAAGAAAAGCAGCCGCTGCGAAGGTTGATAAGAATAAATTTTATACGCTGAAGGAGGCTTCCACGCTGGTGAAGGAGGTGAATACCACTAAGTTCGACGCTTCCGTCGATCTGCATGTCCGCCTGGGTGTGGACCCGAAGAAAGCCGATCAGTCCATCCGTGGAACGGTTAACCTGCCGCATGGCACGGGTAAGACCAAACGGGTATTGGTGCTTTGCACCCCTGATAAAGAGGCCGACGCCAAGGCAGCAGGGGCCGATTTTGTTGGCCTGGATGAGTTTATCCAGAAGATCGAAGGCGGATGGGTGGATGTGGATGTTATCATCGCCACGCCCTCTGTCATGCCGAAGATCGGTAAACTGGGTAAGGTTTTGGGTCCCCGTAACCTGATGCCCAACCCCAAGACGGGGACGGTGACCAATGATGTCGCTGCCGCCGTAAATGAGGTAAAAGGCGGTAAGATCGCCTTTAAGGTGGACAAGGCAGGGATCATCCATGCTTCGATCGGCCGGGTAAGTTTCTCCCCGGACAAGCTGGTCGCGAACAGCCAGGAGCTGATCAACGCGATCATCAAGGCCAAGCCGGCTACCGCCAAGGGAACGTACGTAAAGAGCGTGTTCATGGCGAGCTCGATGAGTCCCGGTATTGCATTGGACGCTAAAGCATTCATCCAATAATTGATTAATGGGGCCTCGCTTTAGGTGGTCCGCAAAGAAAAAGTTATGAACAAAGATCAAAAAAATGAAGTCATTGAGCTGTTGAAAGACAAGTTCAATCAATATAACAACTTCTACGTCACCAACACGGAGTCGCTGACGGTAGAACAGGTTGGCAAGCTGCGCCGCATCTGCTTCGACAAGAAGGTGGAGATGAAGGTGGCTAAGAATACGCTGATCAAGAAGGCGCTGGAATCGATCGACAGCACCCGCTTTACGGGGGTGTATGAGTCCCTGAACGGCGTTACTGCCCTGCTGTTCTCCGAGAATGCGAAGGAGCCGGCGATGATCATTTCTGCGTTTCGTAAGGATGCCAACACGGAGAAGCCCGTGCTGAAGGCGGCCTTTATCGACGGGGATGTGTTCGAGGGTGACGATCAGCTGAAGGCGCTGACTACGCTGAAGAGCAAGCACGATCTCATCGGCGAGATCATCGGGTTGTTGCAGTCGCCGGCGAAGAATGTTATCAGCGGCCTGAATGCGGGTGCGAAGCTGGCAGGGTTGATCAAGGCGCTGGAAGATCGCGCTGGGGCAGCGAATTAAGAATTGTTGGGGGCCGGGAGGTTCCTACCAAGATAAAGCCCAGGTTTCGGGGGCTGTTGACCGGAACGGAACAAATTTTTTTAAACTCTCCGCCGGAGCGACGTAAACAAAGCAGTGAAGGCGGAAAAAATTTACAATTATGGCAGATTTAAAAGCATTTGCAGAGCAGCTGGTTGGGCTGACTGTAAAAGAAGTAAATGAATTAGCAAAGATCCTGAAAGAAGAGTATGGTATCGAGCCTGCGGCTGCTGCTGTAGCGGTTGCTGCTGGTCCTGCTGCTGGTGGTGGCGCCGCTGCTGTTGAAGAAAAGACTTCCTTCAACGTGATCCTGAAAGCCGCTGGCCCCAACAAGCTGAACGTTGTGAAGGTTGTTAAGGACCTGACCGGCCTCGGTCTGAAGGAAGCCAAGGACCTGGTTGATGGCGCTCCCAAGCCCGTCAAGGAAGGTATCAGCAAGGCTGACGCTGAAGCACTTGTTGCGAAGCTGAAGGAGACCGGTGCTGAAGTTGAGATGCAGTAATCTTTGCGATAACCGAACGGTTTGTAGCCCCGACGCCAGTCGGGGTTATTTTTTTGTCGGGAACTGAAAAAGTGCTATTTTTGCGGTCCGTTTCCCGTAGCTAAGTTACTCATTGATAATCTATTACGCATGTAAGTAGATGATAGTCAATGAGTTGGATTTATTGTTTAGACAGGCGAGCTGGACGTTCGAAACATTAAAAAACCGGTTTTTACATATATGTCTTCAACAAAATTGCAAAACAGGGTCAACTTTGGTAAAATCAAGCATCTTGCCGAAACTCCTGACCTTCTGGAAGTGCAGATCCAATCTTTCAAAGAATTTTTCCAGTTAGAGACCACGCCGGACAAACGCAATATCGAAGGTTTGTTCAAGGTTTTCAAAGAGAATTTCCCGATCACTGATACGCGGAACATTTTCATGCTGGAATTTTTGGATTACTTCATCGATCCGCCCCGTTACACTATCGAAGAGTGTATGGAACGTGGTCTGACGTATGCGGTTCCGCTGAAGGCGAAGTTGCGTTTGAGTTGTAACGATGAGGAACATGTGGACTTCCAGACGATAGTCCAGGATGTGTTCCTTGGTAACATTCCTTATATGACGCCGCGCGGGACGTTCGTCATCAACGGCGCTGAGCGTGTCGTCGTCTCCCAGCTGCATCGCAGCCCCGGTGTATTCTTTGGCCAGTCGATCCACCCGAACGGCACGAAGATCTATTCTGCCCGCGTGATCCCCTTCAAGGGCGCGTGGATGGAATTTGCAACAGACATCAACAATGTGATGTATGCGTATATCGACCGGAAAAAGAAATTCCCGGTTACGACGCTGTTGCGGAGCATCGGTTATGAGACCGACAAGGATATCCTCGAACTGTTCGGCATGGCCGACGAGGTTAAAGTAGATAAAAAATCACTCCAGAAATACCTTGGCAAGAAGCTTGCCGCCCGTGTGTTGCGCACCTGGGTGGAAGACTTTGTCGATGAGGATACGGGTGAGGTTGTGTCCATCGAGCGTAACGAGATCGTGCTCGAGCGGGATACGATACTCGATGATGAAGCCATAGAGATGGTAGTGGACATGGAGGTGAAGAGCATCTTTATCCAGAAGGAGGATGTCGGCGGTGACTACGCAATCATCTACAACACGCTTAATAAAGATACTTCCAACTCTGAACTGGAAGCCGTCCAGCATATCTACCGCCAGCTGCGCGGTGCTGACGCTCCGGATGACGAGACTGCACGGGGTATTATCGATAAATTATTCTTTAGCGACAAGCGCTATGATCTTGGCGAAGTAGGCCGGTATAAGATCAACCGCAAGCTGAACCTGAACCAGCCGCTGGATCAGAAGACGCTGACGAAGGAAGACATGATCGAGATCATCAAGTATCTCGTTCGGTTGACCAACGCCAAGGCCGAGATCGACGATATCGACCACCTGAGCAATCGCCGGGTGCGTACGGTAGGTGAACAATTATATGCGCAGTTTGGCGTGGGCCTGGCGCGTATGGCGCGTACCATCAGGGAACGGATGAACGTCCGTGACAATGAGGTGTTCACTCCGGTGGATCTGATCAATGCGCGGACATTGTCTTCGGTTATCAATTCCTTCTTTGGGACGTCGCAGCTGTCACAATTCCTGGACCAGACCAATCCGCTGAGTGAGATCACGCATAAGCGTCGTATCTCCGCACTCGGACCTGGTGGTCTGTCCCGTGAGCGGGCGGGCTTCGAAGTTCGTGACGTGCATTACTCTCACTATGGCCGGCTTTGTACGATCGAGACGCCGGAAGGACCGAATATCGGATTGATCTCGACGCTTTGTGTTCATGCGAAGATCAATGAGATGGGCTTTATCGAGACGCCTTATCGTAAGGTGTCGGATGGTAAGGTCGATCTGAAGAAGCTGACGTACCTGAGCGCCGAAGAGGAAGATATAGCGAAGATCGCACAGGCGAACATAGCCTTGGATGAAAAGGGGAATTTCGTTGAAGATAAGATCGTTTCCCGGCAAACGGGTGACTTCCCCATCCTCGACAAGCACGAGGTGGAATTCATGGACGTTGCGCCCAACCAGATCGTGGGTCTGAGTGCTTCGTTGATCCCCTTCCTGGAGCATGATGACGCCAACCGTGCGCTGATGGGATCGAACATGCAACGGCAGGCAGTGCCGCTGATCCGTCCTGAGATGCCGATAGTCGGTACCGGGCTGGAAGCAAAGGCTGCCCGCGATGCACGGATACAGATACATGCCGAAGGCGACGGGGTAGTAGAATTCGTGGATGCCAACGAGATCCATGTTCGCTACGACCGCAGCGAAGGGCAGAAGCTCGTCTCCTTCGAGGAAGACCTGAAAGTATATAGACTCACGAAATTCATCAAGACCAACCAGGAGACTTGTATCAACCTGAAGCCGGCAGTAAAGAAGGGCCAGAAGGTGAAAGAGGGCGACTTCCTCACCGAAGGTTATGCCGTTCAGGATGGTGAGCTGGCGCTGGGGCGTAACCTGAAAGTGGCGTTCATGCCCTGGAAGGGTTACAACTTCGAGGACGCGATCGTGATCAGCGAGAAGGTGGTGAAGGAAGACCTGTTTACTTCCGTTCATATTTCCGAATACGAATTGGAAGTTCGGGATACGAAATTGGGCGAAGAAGAGCTGACGCCCGATATTCCCAACGTTTCTGAAGAAGCTACGAAGGACCTGGACGAGAACGGGATCATCCGGGTGGGCGCCCAGATCAAGGAAGGCGACATCCTCATCGGTAAGATCACGCCGAAGGGCGAGAGCGATCCGACCCCGGAAGAGAAGCTGTTGCGCGCGATCTTCGGCGACAAGGCCGGTGATGCGAAGGATGCTTCTTTGAAGGCTCCGAGTGGAACGGAAGGCGTGGTTATCTCCAAGAAGCTGTTCCAACGCGCCAAGAAAGATAAGAATGCGAAGGTGCGCGAGAAGGCTGCGCTTGAAAAGATCGAGAAGGTGCACGAGAAGAATACGGCTGATCTGATGGAGGTGTTGCTCAGCAAGCTGACGGTGCTGCTGAAAGAGCATGTATCTGCCGGTGTCAACAACAACTTCGGCGAGGTGCAGATCGGCAAGGGCGCGAAGTTCACCGCTAAGAATTTGAGTGGCATCGATTATTTGAACGTGAACCCCCTGGGTTGGACGGGTGATGCGAAGACCGACGATTCGATCAATATTCTGTTGCACAACTACAGCATCAAATACAACGAGGAACTGGGCCGTTACAAGCGGGAGAAGTTCAATATCTCGATCGGTGATGAGTTGCCCGCAGGTGTATTGAAGCTGGCGAAGGTTTACCTGGCCGTTAAGCGTAAGCTGAAGGTAGGGGATAAGATGGCCGGCCGGCACGGTAACAAGGGTATCGTTGCGAAGATCGTAAGAGCTGAGGATATGCCGTTCCTGTCGGATGGGACGCCGGTGGACGTAGTGCTGAACCCGCTGGGTGTACCTTCGCGTATGAACCTGGGTCAGATCTATGAGACAGTGCTTGGCTGGGCCGGCGAGAAGCTGGGGGTGAAATTTGCCACGCCGATATTCGATGGAGCGACGGTGGAAGAAATTGCCGAGCATATCGAGAGGGCGGGTCTGCCGAGTTTTGGTCACACCTATCTGTATGATGGGGAGACCGGTGAGCGGTTTGACCAGAAGGCGACGGTGGGGATCATCTATATCATTAAGCTGCACCACATGGTTGACGATAAGATGCACGCCCGGAGCATCGGGCCGTATAGTCTTATCACTCAGCAGCCGTTGGGTGGTAAGGCGCAGTTCGGTGGCCAGCGGTTTGGTGAGATGGAAGTGTGGGCGCTGGAAGCCTATGGTGCGTCGAATATCCTGCAGGAATTGCTGACCCTCAAGTCGGATGATATCATCGGTCGTGCGAAGACCTATGAGTCGATCGTGAAGGGGGATAATATTCCGAGGGCGGGTATTCCTGAGTCCTTCAACGTGCTTGTGCATGAGTTGAGGGGATTGGGTCTGGATCTGAAGTTCGATTAATCCTATTTATGTATATAAAAGGAAAGCCACCCTTGCGGGTGGCTTTTTTTGTGGAAAGGATCGTTTTTTTGTAATCGGGAAAATACTTACCTTTAGCATTAGTAACGTAAAACGGTAGTATGATTCTGTCTTTTGGGTCCAAAGAAACGGAGAACATTTGGAATGGATTTAGAGTCAAATCTTTACCTATTGAGATACAACAGATTGGAAGGCGGAAGTTAAGAATGCTCAATAACTGCCAAAACTTGATCGACGCAAGCATACCGCCAGCAAACAGGTTGGAAAAATTATCGGGTAAAGGGAAGGATTTTTATTCTATTCGGATAAATGACCAGTGGAGGATCGTTTTTAAATGGGATAAGGGTAATGCG
The DNA here is from genome assembly GCF_014642875.1 of Puia dinghuensis. Classification (GTDB taxonomy): domain Bacteria; phylum Bacteroidota; class Bacteroidia; order Chitinophagales; family Chitinophagaceae; genus Puia; species Puia dinghuensis. The sequence continues at coordinate 104,863 of NZ_BMJC01000005.1, read as the reverse complement.
TTGGAGGTGGAGATATTGGATTATCACAAATAAATTAATAAACTATAATAAAATGAGTGCCGCGAAAAAGCTTAAGAACATCCATCCGGGGGAGGTTCTTTTGGAAGAATTCCTTCGTCCGTTGCATATTACTGCTTATAGGCTGTCTAGGGAACTTGCTATTCCGCAGACCAGGGTCTCCGCGATTATAAAGGGCAAGCGAAGAATCACTGCCGATACGGCATTGCGTTTGTCGAGGTTTTTTGGGACTACTCCAAGGTTTTGGTTGGGTTTGCAGGATGATTATGATCTGGAAGAGGGAGAAACGATGAAGCTGGAGGAATTGAATACCATAAGGCATCATGCGGCCGGTGAGGCCGAATGAGTTAGGAATAATGCTGAATGAGTTGGGAGAACAGCCCGCGGCCGGAGGCCGCGGGCGTTTGTTTTTTCTTATTTTTTGATGACGCGTTGGATATGGGTGCCGGTGGTGGAGTTGACCTGGAGCAGGTAGACGCCGGAGGCGAGGCGGGAGCCGGAGAGGTCGAGGTGGAGGCGGCTGCCGTCTGACTGGACGCCGGATTGGCGGAGGAGTTCGCGGCCGGTGATGTCGAGCAGCCGGATCTCGACGGGGCCTGGCTGGACATGGCTGAAGAGGATGTCGAGGCCGGTGGTGAAGGGGTTGGGCAAGATGGTGATGGCCGGCGTAGCGTACGGGTCTCTTAAGAGGACTATATTACTATACGTGCCTTTTCCATCGAGGTCGATCTCTTTTAGCTGATAGTAGATGCTGTCTCCGGTGATGGATGGATCGGTGAAAGTGTAGTCCTTTTGGGTGCTGCTGTTGCCGGCGGCGGGGACGTAACCGATCTTCGAGAAATGCGTGCCATCCGCGGACCGATCGACTTCGAAGCCGGCGCTGTTCTGTTCGGTGGCGGTTGACCAGGTGAGTACGGCGTTGCCATTGACGAGGCGGCCATTGAATTGTAACAAGGTTACGGGTAGCACGGAGAGGCTGGGTACGCCTGCCCCGAACCCGGAGAAGCCGTTGGTGAAATTATAGGTGAGGCCGGTATTCGTGCCGAGACTGGTGATGGTTGGCGTAACGATGGTGACGGTACCCGCGGCATTGGGGTTGGACGGGGTGACCAGCGAGATCGGATTCGGCGTCTTTACCAGTTGGATACTGGTGATGCTTTGGCCGGTGGCGGTCTGCCAGCCCTGCACTTCGGCCTGGGTATAGTAGAGGGTGATGTTGTAGCTGCCCGATGGGTTATTCGTCGTGGGTATGACGTGGAAAGTCTTATTCATCAGGTAGTTGGCCGGGGTGTTATTCCAAAACTGCGTGGTGCTGGCGCCCGCGCGATCGATGACGACCTGGGTACAGCCGTAGTCGAAGCTGCTCAGGTTCTGGATGCGGGCCATCAGTTCGCCATTGGTCTGGTCGTAGAAATAGATGTCCTGGTTGGGGCCTAGCCATTGGGATTGCGAAGAGTTGACGACCGTTTGGACCAGGGTTCCGGGGTCGGGGTAAGCGAACTTGATGAGAGGTTTTACCCCACCGGTATAGCCGCTGAGGCCGCCGAAGGCGGCGGAGCAGGAAACCGGGGAGAAGATGAAGTTGGTGTTGCCGGAGCCGTCCACGTAACCTTCTACATAGTCGCTGTTGTCGGTGGTGCTTCCACTGTAACAAATCTCCACCGCAATATTGGACGTGCCATCCCAGGTGAAGGGGGTGGAGAAGGTGAACCAGTTGTACCCGTTGGTGGTGGTATAGTTGGAGCTATAGACGGTGGTGAATGCGGCGTCATTGAGGGGAGCGCCGTTGTATGCCGCGGTTGCGGTGGTGAGGCCCATTTTTATCGTCAGGCCCTGGTAAACGAAGGATGAGCCGCTATTCTTATCGATGAGCATGGAAAGGCCTACGATATTGCCCGCCTTGACACCCTGGGCAGTGAGTTCACTTGCATAGTATAGCACCTGCGTTTTGTTCTGCGCGTTGGCGGCCATGAATGGGCTTTGAAGGGTACCCTGGTCGCTGCCGATGGCAGCGGTGTCGGTGGTGGGGCCATAGGGGGCTTTGTTGTTGTTGTCGATGGTCAGCACGAAGTTGGGCCGGCCGTCGCCTACTACCGCATTGCCGCCGCCGTTGTTGAGGGTGTAGCTGAGGGTGGCGCTGCGGGTACCTTTGACGCTGGCATCGTTATAAATGCGGACGGTGAAGGGCTGCGATGACGTCGAACCGGCGGCGAAGGTGAGCTGCTGGCTTGGACTGGTGAAGCTGCCGTTGGTGGTGATGTCGAAGTCGATGCCCTGTGTGGCGGTGCCGCCGGCATTGACGGCGAGGGTTGCCGTGGCGTTGGCAGAGGGTGCGACGCCGATGACCATATTATACGAATAATCTTTATAGGAGCGGCAGCCGGTGGTAGCAGCCGTTGCTTCGGTCTGCCTATCACCCTGGAGCTGGAAGTCGATCTTGGGGGTGCAGCTGGCGTCGGGCGGCGTTCCACCAAGAGAGGTGGTGAGGCTGGCGCGGTTGACGCTGATGACGGAGGCCTGCATCCGGGCCGACTGGCCAGGGGTGAAGAGGGTGTAGCAATTTGTATAGTTCATGTAATTGCTCTCGGTGGCGATGGTGTAAGGGTTGCCGCTGCAGGGATTGGTGCCGGTGCGGCAGGTGAAGTCGACTACGCCAGTGGCGGAATTGATATTTTCGGAGATGGGGTCGGTGTCACAGATCTGGTCGCCATCGGCGGCGCAGTTGCCGGTGCTGGCGGGGCATAGACTTGCATCGGTGGAACCCTGGAAGGGGTGATATAGATTGAAAGCGTGGCCTATCTCATGGGGAAGGGTCTTCTGACCGGCGACCATCTGGGTGGCGAGCATGACGATGCCGTCGAGGGTGGATGGGGCGCCGGGGAAATAGGCATAGCCGGCGATGAACTGACCGCGGGTGCCGTCATTGCCGTCGATCTTGTTGACGATCCAGATATTATAATATTGGGTGTTGTCCCAGCGGCTGAGGTTTTTTATGTTGATCTCGGGAGCGCCATTGGTGGTATTTCGGTTGACCCCACCCGCGACATAGCCTGCGACGCCGGAGCCGTCCACGCGGTTGATGCCATTGGTAGGGTTGCAGGTGGGATCGCGTTGGGCGAGGACGAACTGGATGCCCAGGTTGCCGGCTCCATAGCCAGTAGTGACGGTGCCGGGCCAGGTGCCGTTGTAGACCTGGTTAAGGTAGCTGAGAGCGCCGAGGATCTGGGCGTCGGAGGGGTTATAGATCGTTCCGACATCACCGCCGGTGTGGATCACGTGTACGACAACGGGGATCTGGTAGGGGCTGCTGAGCGTATATGCGCCCCGGCCGCCCGTGACGATCTTGCGCGAATTCCGCCGGATCATGAGTTCGGGATGCTGCTGGATGTAGGTGCGGAGGGAGGCTTCGCCTTCCTGTACGTTTCGGAGATATTGAGGGTTCTCCTTCATTAATTGGGCATGGGCGCCGTCGAACCCGCAGATGGGTTGGGCAAAGGAACATTGGGTCAGAAGTCCTAGCAGACAGGTGATGAGGATGTTGGGGCGGCTTTTCATTGGATACTTTGTGAAACGCCGAAAAATGATAAAAATTATCGAGAGTTCATAGCTGAGGACAAGGAATTTTCGACGGGTTTGGACAATAGGCGATCGCGAAGCCAGAGGAACGATTTTTCGACTATAATATGGAGTAGCCAGCCGCCTAAAAAGGCCACGCCGGCACCCGCAAAAAAGGGGAGGTAAGTATTGTTACCTAGGGATGGTCGTAATAATTGGAGGGTGAGATGGATGAGGGGTTTGTGGGTGAGGTGTTTTTGGGTGAGGTAGACGGCGGTGAAGGTGAGCAGGCGCGATGGCCAGGGCCCGGAGATGATCGAGGTATAGGGCCAGTACGGCGACGATGATGTCCGGGGCCCGGAGATGATCGTCGCCGGGGAGATCGCCAAGAGCTTGCTCTAAGATAACAGGAAATCCTTCAAAATAGTGTAGTGCGCTTCGATCTTTTTGCTTTGTTTTTGTTTGTCGAGCAATGGGGCGACGGAGTCGGGTAAGGGTATCCGTTGGCCGATGATGGGTTCTACGGTGTCGTAGAATTTTACCGGGTGCGCTGTTTCGAGGAAGTAGCCTTTTTCGCCGGGGTGGGCTTCCAGGAATCGCTGTAGCGCGAGCCAGCCTACGGCGCCATGGGGATCGGCGAGATAGTGGTGATCGGTGAAGAGGCGGCGGATGGCCGTGATGGTTTCCTCGTCGGAGATGCTGTAGGCGGTGAGGGTTTTTTGCAGGGAGGGCAGGTGTTTCCCGAAGAGTTCGAGGATGCGGACGAAGTTGCTGGGGTTGGCGACGTCCATGGCATTGGAGAGTGTGGGCACGGAGGGCTTGGTTTGGAATTCACCGGTTTGGAGGAACATGGGGATGACGTCGTTTGCGTTGCAGGCGGCGATGAAGTGGCTGGCGGGGAGGCCGGAGCAGTGGGCGAGGATGCCGGCGCAGATGTTGCCGAAGTTGCCACTGGGAACGCAGATGACGGGGGGATGGGCTTTATCGGCCCATTGTTGCCAGGCGAAGAAATAATAGAACTGCTGGGGCAGCCAGCGGGCGACGTTGATGGAGTTGGCGGAGGTGAGGAAGAGTTTTTGCTTTATGCTTTGGTCGGCGAATGCTTCTTTTACCATTTGCTGGCAGTCGTCGAAGCTGCCATTTACTTCGAGGGCAGTGATATTTTTTCCGAGGGTGGTGAGCTGGAGTTCCTGGACGCTGCTGACCTTTCCCGAGGGGTAGAGGATGACGACGTTGATGCCTTCGACGTCATAGAAGCCGCTGGCAACGGCGCCGCCGGTGTCGCCGGAGGTGGCGACAAGGACGGTTACGGGGCGGTGGGTGTCGCGGACGAAGTAACCCAGGCAGCGGCTCATGAAGCGGGCGCCTACGTCTTTGAAGGCGAGGGTGGGGCCGTGGAAGAGTTCGAGGGCCCAGCTATTGGTGGCGGGGGTTTTGCCTGAGGATGCGGCGGCGGAGGGAGTGGTGGCGGGGTTGGCGGATGCCGGAAGGGGTTCGCCGGGGGATACGGTGGCGATGGGGCGTTCGCCGGGGGTAGATGATGCCGGGGAGATGGGGACGAGGGGGAAGTCGAAGTTGATGGTTTCGGCGACGATGCGGCGGAGTTCTGGTTCCGGAATGGTGTCGCCGGTGTAGGGGCGGATCACCTGGTAGGCGAGCTCTTCGCGGGACAGGGTGTCGATGTTATCGAGAAGGGTTTTGGGGAGGGCAGGGATGGACTGGGGAAAGTAGAGGCCTTTGTCCGGGGCTTGACCCTGGATGGTGGCTTCTTTGAAACTGACGGGGGCGCCTGTAGGATTATTTAGACTATAGTATTGCATGTTCGATGATCTTTACTCCTTGTTGGTTGATGGTGGTGACGTAGGTGTGGTGATCGAGCCCGATGCGGGTGTAGATCGCTTTCATGGTGGTTTCGACCTGTTGGGCGGTGGCGAGGTCTTTACTCAGCATGAAGATGGAGGGTCCTGAGCCGGAGATGCCGCCGCCGAGGGCGCCGGCTTCCTTGCATTTTGCTTTTACTTCGTCGAAGCCGGGGATGAGCATGCTGCGGACAGGTTCGATGATGACGTCTTCGAGGCTGCGGCCGATGAGATCGTAGTCGTTCTTGACAAAGCCGGCCACCAGGCCGGCGATGTTGCCCCATTGCCGAATGGCGTCCTTCAGCAATACCTGTTTGCGCAGGATCTGCCGGGCGTCGGATGTCCGGACCTCTATCTGTGGATGTACCACGGTGACGTAGAGGCGTGGAGCGGGGATAGAGACGATGTCGAGGGGGAAGATGGAGCGAATGAGGGTGATTCCTCCATAGATGCAGGGGGCGATGTTGTCCGCGTGTTTGACGCCGGAGGCGACTTTTTCGCCAAAGAGGGCAAAGCGGACCATGTCTTCCTTGGAGAACGGGTTGCCGAGGAGGTGATTGGCGGCGACCACTGCACCGGCCGCTGACGCGGCGCTACTTCCGATGCCGCTGCCGGGTTTTATCTGTTTGTTGATGATGACTTCGAAGCCGATGGGCTGGTCGAGTTCGGCCAGCATCTCGATGAGGGGGGCACCCGCGGTGTTCTTTGCGGGGTCGGCGGGGAGTGGAAAGCCGTCCAGGCTGGTGATGATGACGCCGGGCTTGTCCAGCTTGCGGACTTCCATGATGTCATAGGGCTGATCGAGCGCCATGCCGAGGATATCGAACCCGCATACGAGATTGGCGACGGTGGCCGGAGATTGTATAGTGACCTTATTCATAATTGTATGGTGTGCTGCTGCATATGTATGGTGTCCTGCTTCACGTGTATGGTGTGCTGCTTCACGGTTAAGAATTGATAGCGCGTAAAATGTCGGCGAATACCCCGGAGGCGGTGACGTCCGCACCCGCGCCGGCGCCTTTTACGACGAGGGGTTGTTCGGGATAGCGATCGGTATAGAACAGTACTACATTATCCTTTCCATAGAGATGGTAAAGATCGTGTTCGGGGCCGATGTGCTCGAGGCCGACGGAGGCCTTGCCGTTGTCATAGCTTGCCACGAATTTCAGTTTCTTTCCTTCGCTGGCCGCGGCCTGGTAGAGCTGTTTGAAATGGGCTTCTTCTTTGGTCATGGCGGCATAGAAGTCCGCTACGCTTCCTTGCATGCAGGAGGCGGGCATAAAGCTACGGTTGCCGATGTCTTCCATTTCCGTCTTTTCGCCGGATTCCCTTGCGAGGATCATGATCTTGCGCATGACGTCGGTGCCGCTGAGGTCGAGGCGCGGATCGGGCTCGGTGTAGCCTTCTTCCTGGGCCTGGCGGACGACGTCGGAGAAGGGGCGCTGGCCGTTGTAGTTGTTAAAAACGAAGTTGAGGGTGCCGCTGAGGACGGCCTGGATGCGACGGACCTTGTCGCCGCTGCGAAGCAGGTCGTTGAGCGTGCCGATGACGGGGAGGCCGGCGCCGACATTTGTTTCGAAGAGGAAGGGGGCGTTGAATTCCCGCGCCAGGTCTTTTAGCAGCCTATAGTTGCCGTAGATAGACGAGCAGGCTATTTTGTTGCAGGCGACGACGGAGATGCTTTTTTGCAGGAGGGCGGCGTAGCGGGAGGCAACGTCGGCGTTGGCGGTGACATCGGCGAAGACGGTGTTGCGCAGGTTGCGGCTGGTGATGCCGGCGATCCATTCGTCGAGCTGCATCGGCTGACCGTTGTCGAGATGATGCTGCCAGTTGTCCAGGGAGATGCCTTCGTTATTGAAGACCATTTTGCGGCTGTTGGCGAGGCCGATGATCCGGATCTGGATGCGGAGGTGTTCCTGGAGGTAGGATCTTTGCTGGAGGAGCTGGGCGATGAGGCGGTGGCCTACATTGCCGGTGCCGGTGATGAAAAGGTTTATTTGTTTATAGGAGGTTTCGAAGAATTCTTCATGGAGGACGTTGATGGCCTTGCGGACATCGTCAGCGGCGACGACGGCGGAGATATTTCTTTCCGAGCTACCCTGGGCGATGGCGCGGACGTTGACGCCGTTGCGGCCGAGGGCGCCGAACATTTTGCCGCTGACGCCGGGGTGGCTTTTCATGTGATCGCCTACGAGGGCGATGATGGCCAAGCCGGTTTCGATGATGAGCGGTTCGACGATGCCGGTGTTGATCTCATAGTCGAAGGCATTGTCCACGGCCTGTTTGGCGGCGCTGGCGCTATTTTCATCGACGCCTACGCAGATGCTGTGTTCGGAAGAGCCCTGGGTGATGAGGATGACGTTGATCTGTTGGCCGGAGAGGGCTTCGAAGAGGCGCTTGGAGAAGCCGGGGATGCCGACCATCCCGCTGCCTTCGAGGCTCAGGAGAGCGACCTTGGCAATACTTGAGATGCCGCGGATGCTGCTGCCGTTGTTTGTGGTCTCGAATTCGATGACGGTGCCCGGGTCGGCCGGGGCGAACGTATTTTTTATCCAGACGGGGATGCCTTTTCGCATCACGGGCTGGATGGTTGGCGGATAGATGACCTTGGCGCCGAAGTGGGACAGCTCCATGGCTTCCTGGTAGGAGATGTTGGGGATGAGCCGCGGGTTGGAGACGAGGCGGGGGTCGGCGGTCATCATACCGGAGACGTCTGTCCAGATCTCGAGCGTATGCCCGTCGAGGGCTGCTGCTACTATGGCGGCGGTGTAGTCTGAGCCACCTCTTCCGAGAGTGGTGGTAACGTTGTGGCTATCGCTGGCGATGAAGCCGGGCAGGATGAATAGGTTGACGGCCGGGTTCTCGAGGATGTACCCCAGGATGCGGGCGTTGGTGGTGACGAAGTCGACGGCGGCGTGGCCAAACCGGGAGTCGGTGCGGATGAGTTCGCGGGAGTCTTTCCAGGCGTTGGCGATGCCGGCGGATTCGAAGCGGGCGGCGATGATGAAGGAGGATAACAGTTCGCCATAGCTGACGATCTTGTCCTGGGTGCGGGCGGAGAGTTCGCCGAGCAGGAATACGCCGCTGCAGATGTCTTCGATCTCGTTGCAACGGGTCTTTACTGCGCTGAGGACGCTGCTCTGGCCGGTGAGCGGCAGGAGGGCGCGGACTGTTTCGATGTGGCGGTTTTCTATCTCCTGGAGTTTTTCCTTATACGATTCGTCGCCGGTAGCTGCGGATTGGGCGGCCTGGATGAGTTTGTCTGTGATGCCACCCAATGCGGAAACGACGAGGATGGTTTTGTCTTTTGCGAGTGCCTGTTTGACTAATGCTATTACTTTATTTATGTTTTCGGCGTTTGCTACGGAAGAGCCGCCGAATTTTAGAACCTGCATACAATAGTTGAGTTTTGTAAATGATGGAAGGAAATCCCGGGGGTAATATGGAAATTGGCAACCCTTAACGGGTTGTGGAGGAGATAATAGTTGTAATTTCAACAACTATGGATGAGGGGGCGATATGATGGTGATGTAGGATCACGTTGCTAAGGTAGGAAGAAATGAATGTAAAAACAATTTTTTCCTTATTTCTTAGCGTGAATGAAGTAATTTTGCGATTGTTTTGAATGGTTATTGGCCGTTGGCTGCATTCTTTGAACAGTATTAATTTCCTTTTATGAATTATCAACCGTCCCAGGGGTTGGCGCAATTCAAGAACCTGGTGGGTATCAAATTCCAGTTATACAACAGCCTGTTCACTTCCCTGCCGTTTCATCGAATAGAGAAAACGGGGATACTGTTGTCGCTGTTGCTGACGATCTGCGAGGACGGGTATAAGAAGAAGCAGAGTCCGGAGCAAATCCTGGAAGATTTCTTCCGGAAGCATACGGCTTGTGTGGGTGAGCGGGAGAAGGCGGATACGCTTTTTCGTTTTGTGCAGTATGTCGAAAGGCAGATCGTGCTTTTCGACGCGCTGGAGGATGCGGCATTTCGTTTTGTAAATGATATGAGTGGCGCGGGGACGATGAAGCATCTGTTGTCGGAAGTGATACAGACGGGGAAGGAAGAAGAGCTGACGGAGAAATTGACCGATTATTCCGTGCGATTGGTGTTGACGGCGCATCCGACGCAATTCTACCCCGGGGCGGTGCTGGGGATCATCAACGATCTGTCGAGGGCGGTGATCGAGAATAATGCGGCTGACATCAATCTTTATCTCCAGCAATTGGGGAAGACTCCCTTTTTGAAGAAGCAGCGGCCAACGCCTTATGATGAGGCGATAAGCCTGATCTGGTACCTGGAGAATGTCTTTTACCAGGCGAGCGGGAGGATCATATCCGCGTTGAAAGATCAATTCCCGGATGCGGTGAATAAGAACAATGCCTTGATCAAGATGGGTTTCTGGCCTGGCGGTGATAGGGATGGCAATCCTTTTGTGAAAGCCGATACGACGCTGCGGGTGGCGGAGGCCTTGCGTGGGGCGATAGTCAAGTGTTATTATCTCGATGTGCGCAGGTTGAAGCGCAGGCTTACCTTCAAGGGGGTGGATGTGCTTGTCGCGGACCTGGAGCAGAAGCTGTACAATAATATTTTTGTGCCGGGACTACAGACGGAGCTGACGCGGGAGGAGATATTGGAGCAACTGACGCAGATAAGGGAGATAATTATTTATCAACATAATAGTCTATTCCTGGGTTTGGTGGATAACCTGATCGGGAAGGTGATGATCTTTGGGTTGCATTTCGCTACGCTGGATATCCGCCAGGATAGCAGTGTGCATGGCGGGGTACTAATGGCTATTGCGGCAAAGGAACGGCTGGTGCCGGAGCATTATGCTTCACTGCCGGATGCGCGAAAGCTGGAGCTGTTGACGGAATTGAGTGGCGAGGTGAAGGCTGAGCTGTATGATGACCCGCTGGTGAAGGATACGCTGGATTCGATCGCCGCTATGAAGACCATCCAGCGGATGAACGGAGAGAATGGCTGTAGCCGGTATATCATCAGCCAGTGCACGAGTGCGGTGAATGTGTTGGAGGTGATGGGGCTGTACCTGCTTTGCGGCTGGACAAAAGAAGAGCTGACCGTCGATATTGTGCCGCTTTTCGAGACGGTGGATGATCTGCAGGCGGCCGCGGGGGTGATGAAGACTTTGTATGAGCACAAGGATTATCGCCAGCACCTGCAGCGGCGGGGACATACGCAGACGATAATGCTCGGTTTTTCGGACGGGACGAAGGATGGCGGTTACCTGATGGCGAATTGGGCGATCTATAAGGCGAAGGAAGAGCTGACGGCTATTTCGAAGGAGTATGGGGTGGATGTGGTATTCTTTGATGGCCGTGGCGGTCCTCCTGCCCGTGGCGGTGGCAAGACGCACAAGTTTTATGCTTCGATGGGGAAGAATATCGCCAATAAGCAGATACAGCTGACCATCCAGGGACAGACGGTGAGCTCCAATTTCGGGACGATCGACTCGGCGCAGTATAATATCGAGCAACTGATACACGCGGGGATATCCAATGAGCTGTTCTCTTCGAAGGAGGTGACGTTGCAGCCGGACGAGGAGGAGTTGTTGCAGGCGTTGTCGGTGGAGAGTTATAAGGCGTATTCGAAGCTGAAGGAGCACCCCTATTTTCTGTCCTATTTGAATGAGGTGAGTCCGCTGCGGTTTTACAGCGAGACCAATATCGCCAGCCGGCCTACGAAGCGAAAGAGCGGCGGGCGGTTGGAGCTGAAGGACCTGCGGGCCATTCCATTTGTTGGTTCCTGGAGTCAGCTGAAGCAGAATGTCACCGGTTATTATGGCGTGGGCAAGGCCTTGCAGTGCCTGGACAAGCAGGGGAAGTGGGCGGGGGTGAAACGGTTGTATGAGAATTCGCTGTTCTTCAAGACGCTGCTGGACAATTGTGAGATGGCGATGAAGAAATGTTTCTTTCCGCTGACGGAGCATTTTGCGGTGCATCCGGTGTATGGGGAGATATGGACGCTGATCTATGATGAGTTTGAGCTGACACAAAAATATATCTTCAAGCTCTCGGGTAAGAATGAGCTGATGGCGGACTACCCGGTGGAGCAATTGTCCATCCAGATGAGGGAGAGGATCGCACTGCCGTTGAATACGATACAGCAATATGCGCTGACGAAATTCCAGGCGATAGAGAAGAGCGGTGATAATAAGCCGATGAAGGAGGTGTATGAGAAGCTGATTATGAGGAGCTCTTTTGGGATTATTAATGCCGCCAGGAATAGCGCGTAGCGTTAGGGATCGCAGCGGCAGCCCGAGCGGGACTACAGCGAGTCTAATGATTGGCCTTCGGCCGAACGGCTTCCTGCCGTTCCTGGCCCGACCCGAAGGGGAACGCCCGAGGTGTGAGTAGGGGCCTGGCGTTATGGCGGCGTAAGGTTTTGGGTTACGAATGCTTTGAAGGCGGCGCGATGTTCTTCTGAGGCGAACATTCTTTTCTGGATGACGATGAGGACTGGGGGTTTGCCTTTTTTCCCATCCAGCCAATAGAAATTCTTTGTTTCTTTCAGCTTGTCCAGATTGCGCCAGGGAATGGAGGTTTGTTTTGTCTTTGTATCTATTTCCAGTCCCCAGTGGGTGAACCGGTTGGTGATGTCATGAACCAGTTCCGGTTTGGTCGTAAAGATAAGCGGCCCCCCTACGAGCAGGCCCACGCACATAAAGGCGAGAAAGAAGAGCGGGCCAATGAAGGCGGTTAAAATGTCAGCCGGGTGGAATTTTCCTTCCAGTACTATTGACGGGATCTCAAGCGCCAGCGGTATCAGGTTGATGCCGGTGATGAAGAGGAGCACCATTCGCATCCATCTTGACTTGTACAGGGAGGCGTAGGCGAAGCTATACCATTCGCCGAGGGTAAAGTCTTGGGGGATTATAAAAGTATCTTGCATTGGGTGAGACACAGGTTGTTAGGCACCCAAAATAAGCAATAATCGGCAAGAAGCGACGGAGCGTTAGCGATCGAAGCGGCAGCCCGGATAATTAGCGTCGAGGCTACAGCACAACCGAGCCCTTAGGCGAAGGTTGCGAACGAGGAGGACCGTGGCGAAGCAGGCCCGACGAAGTTCTGCGCGGCCTGCGTTAGGGGGTGAAGCGGATAGCCCGGAGCAAGGCGAGGACTATGAGCTGAACACCCGACCCGAAGGGGAAAGCCCTAGGGTTTTGAGACCTGTTGGACGTAGAGGGCGTACAGGGGTTCGGGCATTGCGGCCCGGATGACCTTCCATTCCACAATATTACAACTGCACATCATCGTCGAGAAGGAGTAGATGAAGATGTTCTCTATTGCGTTGCGGGTTTGCATATTGCCTTTCTCATAGAGTCTTCCCATTAGGGTCATGCATTTTCTTACGGTTTGAAAGTCGTGCTCCAGCGCCATTCTTTTTGTGAAGTCGGTGAGGAGCTGGATGAGGGCGGGCATTTCTTGTTGCGAGAACATAGTTATAATGATTGTATATAGAGGATGCCAAAGGAGATGCCAAACGGGGTTTTAAACGGGGAAGGGATGGTTGAGGGGGTTAGCAGGTATGCAGGAATGAAAAAGTTTTTCAAAATAGAGGGGTGGAGTTTCGGGCGCCCGATTTTAGATTGTTGATTATCAATGGTTTGATTGTTTTGGAACGGGTTTGGCCTCTATGGGGGAAACAAATTGATCATGGAAGAAGAACCCGAAGGCGGGGCCATCAGCATAAGAATTGCCGTACCCGCCGATATCAAGTATGTATATCCTATCCTCGAAGAGATGGAACGTAGCGCCAAGGCCAGAGGGACGGGTATCGCGAAGCGTAAGCCGCAGACCCTTTGTCAGAAGATCTATGATGGGAAGGCGGTGATCGCTGTTGCCGACAATGGGCAGTGGGCCGGCTTTTGCTATCTCGATGTATATAGTGGCGGAGAGTTTGTATCCAACAGTGGGATGATCGTCAATCCGGCTTACCGCAATGGTGGGGTGGCTTCGGCAATGAAGCAGGAGATCTTTGATTTGGCGAGACGGTTGTACCCGGGTGCGAAGATCTTCAGTATCACTACCGGGGCTGCCATTTTGAAAATGAACAGCCGGCTGGGTTTTGAGCCGGTTGTGTATTCGGAGATCACGACCGACGAAAGGTTTTGGGATCAGTGTAAGGCGTGTGTGAATTATCCTGTTTTGCAGGGCCAGGGGAGGAAGCGTTGCCTTTGTACGGCGATGTTGTTCGACCCGGAGAAGCAGGAGGATTGGCGCCGGAACCGGCGGGAGGAGGCTTTTTCCATTTTGGAAGGGGTGCATTAAAATAAATAATAATATTTAGTTTTTTTGGATAGAGTGTAAATGTTACATGTTGAACATTTTCTAAAATATATTATGCATTTTATTTATAATATATTTTGGAGTACACTCTAAGAGGGAGAATTTAATTTTTTCGAAAAATTAAATTCGGCGTAAACACATATAATCTAATTTTTTATATGAAATGATTTTTTCAAATGGGTAGTGTTCCGGTGGTTTTCGCTTAAGGGTAGGGTTAGAAAAAATTAATGCCAAACCCTGGCGGGCCGGGCTTTTGGTAGTTTTTCGCAGCCGAAGACGCCCTAAATGGTATGGGATTGGGATAGTTTGCGTGACTGCTAAAGGCGCCGGAGGCCCTTTGTCCAAAGGACCGACATAAGCGCTTTGCGGGGAATGCCCCATTTTTTTTCGAAGGGCATTGCCCGCACATACTATCGGTTTGCTTGCCTGTCATTATTTACAATTAAAACCAGACTTTCAGTATGCTTAAGAGAATCATCATCTGCTTGTGTGCACAATTAGCTGTTTGTTACGGACATGCCCAGGATAAGGGGTCCACGTCCGGAGCATTTCTGGCAATGAACCAAAACACGACTACGAAAACAGAATTTTTAACCAAGACGGATTCGACGGTCAGGGGGAGTGGAGCGAAACCGGGATTTCTCCAGCGTTTGTTCAAGAAAAAGGATACGGCGGGTATCGAGGCGAGTACGCCGGCGAGTGCGCCTTTTGCCTTCGGGGATTTTTCCTGGCTGAATGGACAGAGCCGGAAGACGAGTCCGCCGCTGATCGACAGCAAGTGGTTTACCAGTGATGTTACGTTCGACCTGAACTTTACGCACTCGTATAACGATCCGATAGATAATACCGTAGTAGGCAGTACGGCCTTGTCCCGGAACAACGAGCTTCAGCTTTCCTTCCTGGGTTTTGGCGGGGACATCCACGTCAACAACGTCCGGGGCAGGGTGATGATGCAGTATGGAACCCGGAGTACGGTGGTTCCGCGTAATGACGGAAGCTCGTACAAGGGTCAGTATGACCTGCAGACCATTTACCGGTATATCAGCGAGGCGTATGCAGGTTACCACTGGGACACCTGGCACGGGATCAACCTGGATGCGGGTATCTTCATGTCCTATATCGGGTTGTTCTCTTATAACAATACCGAGAACTGGGGTTACCAGCCTTCCTATACTTCCGACAATACGCCCTGGTTCTTCAACGGCTTGCGGTTGCAGACCTTCCCCACCGATAAGTTAAAGGTGGAGTTGTGGCTGATCAACGGCTGGCAGAGCTATGGGACATTCAACCATTCGCCGGGTTTGGGTTTCTCGATCTATTACCGGCCGAAGGAAACGGTGGATTATGTCTCCAACTTCTACTATGGGAAGGATGACGAGGGTGCGCCCCACCGCTATCGTTTCCATAGCGACAACAGCTATCAATTGCGCTACATCAACCGCAAGCATGGGTTTGTGACGAAGGCGGCCTTTTCGATCACCGGCGACATCGGGATCGAGAATGGGGATGGGGTGAGTCCGTTTGGCAGTGGTTTGAAGGGTAAGGCCGACTACAAGCCGGCACAGAATTTCATCAGCGGGATGATCTACAACCGGCTGTGGCTGGGCGACAACCAGAAATTTGCGGTTACGGTAGGCGGCGGGTATATGCACAACCCAGGTCAGTACCTGGTGCTGGCGCCGACGGGCTATGCCGATACGTTGTTCCAGAACCAGACGGGTCCGGGTTCGACTTTCGATGCCTGGGATTATTCTGCATCGTTGGATTATATGCCGAAGGATAACATTACGATAAAGTGCGAATTTGTACACCGGAAGGTGAATGCGATAAGCCCCGCGGATGCGAGTGCTCCCGGGTCGCAGTTGACGGGTTACTTTGCCGGCCATGGCGGGGTGACTTCGCCTTCGGGCTATACCAATACGAGCGGACCGGGTGGCGCCTATACGTATGCGTCGAATGGGGCGTCGATTGCGCCGCCGTTGAGCAGTTGGGGTGGATGGCAGCCTGATATGGTGAATTCGGAGTCGCGGATCATTCTCGCGCTGTTGGTAAGGTTTTAGCGAAGAAATAATTTCTTTCAAATGGAGGCCGGCTCATATACAAATGAGCCGGCTTTTTGTTTAGGGATGAGCTGAAATGTTTAGGGATGAGCTGAAATGTTTTGGGATGAGCTGTTATGGTTCATCCCTTTTGTTTTGGTAATCTTTTTCAAATTGATGAGGTGATTGGGGCGGATTTGAGCTGATTAGAATCTCTTAATCCTTGATAGTCGATGACTTAGATAAATCATGACGATATGGTATGCGATTGGCAAAGGTGGGGGTACAATATTAAATGTATGGTTAAGAGATTACTTATTTGTTTTAGTGTGTTCATGGCCGTTATACATGGGTATAGCCAGGACACCCTTTCACATTCGAAGAAGGATACTGTATACCGTTCGTTACCCTCGCCGCTGCCCAATCCGCCTTTTCCCACCTCGGATTGGGATGGCGCGCCGCTGATCGGGGTCGATGCTACTCCGCCTAATTACCCGTTGACGAAGGCCTTGGGTCTCAGCAACCACAAGGTAAAAATATATGGTTGGGTGGATTTTGGCTATAATGCCAGCACCTCGAAGAATTCCAATGCACCGACTTCCTATGATATCGTTCCGAATTCGGTACAGCTGGACCAGGCGGCGATCAAGATCGAGAAGGATCCTAATACTGTTCAAACCGATCATTTCGACTGGGGTTTTCTTTCTACCACCATCTTTGGTACGGATTACCGGTATACTACGGCCAAGGGCTGGTTCAGCAACCAGTTATTGGCGCATAACCAGCTGTATGGGTTTGACCCCGCCGAGCTGTATGCTTTGTTGTATTTTCCAAAGATCGCGGATGGGATGATCCTCAAGGCGGGCCGGTTTATTTCTCCCGCAGATATCGAGGCACAATGGGCCCCGGACAATTACCTGTACTCGCACTCGCTGATGTTTACGGTTGACCCGTATACGTTCACAGGGGTACAGGCAACGTTCAAGCTTGGTTCTTACTGGCAGTTGGAAGTAGGCGCCCATGCGGGGAACGATATGGCGCCCTGGAGCAAATCAGCACAGCTGAATGGATTGCTGATGGCCCGCTGGGTGTCGAAGAACAACAAAAACTCCATTTACGGTGGGATCAACTCGCTGGGTTCGGGACAGTATAAAGACCAGCATGATGACCTGCAGATGGTGGTCGCCACCTGGGGGCATAAGTTCAACGAGACCTTTCACATGATGACGGAGGCCTACTATATGTGGCAGTTCAATGCGCTGCAGGGTGGTACCGTTATCAACGGTCCGAGTCATTATTACCTGGAGGGAGTGGGACCGGGCACGTTGGTCCCGGGTACCTCTTCAGCGGTTGGCCTGGTGAATTATTTCCAGATGCTGATCGATAAGAAGAACTATCTGTCGATCCGCAACGACTTGCTGAATGACCCGCAGGGGAACAGGACGGGCTTCAATACTTTGTATACGAGCCATACTATCGGCTTCGTCCATTATTTCACCGATCTTATCCGGATACGTCCGGAAGTGAGGTATGAGACGGCGTATGCGTCCGGGGTTACGCCATATGATAATGGGGCGAAGAAGGATCAGTTTACGGCGGCGATGGATTTGATCGTGCGGTTTTGAATAATACCCTTTGAAAAGAGAAGGGCCGGCTCCATCAGGAGCCGGCCTCTTTATTGGGGGTGCAAACGTTCTAAAGGGCTATTAAGCTTTGGTCTTTTCTTTCGAGCAGGGAGGCGCCGATGAGGTATTCGTCGACTTTGCGGGCGCATTCACGGCCTTCGCTGATGGCCCATACCACGAGGGACTGGCCGCGGCGCATGTCGCCGGCTGCGAAGACTTTGGGAATATTAGTCTGGTAGCCGCGATCGGAGGCTTTTACGTTGCCGCGTTCGTCGAGTTCGATGTCGAGTTCTTTGAGTAGTCCGTGGTGCTGGGGATGGACAAAGCCCATGGCAAGCAGGGCGAGTTCGCACGGAAGCTCTTCTTCACTGCCGGCGACTTCGGTGAACTGGGCGGCTTTGCCGTCCTCGGTCATTTTCCACTCGAGCTTTACGGTTTTTAGTCCTTTGAGGTTGCCCTTGTCGTCGCCGACGAATTCTTTCGTGGCGATGGCCCAGTGGCGATCGGCCCCTTCTTCATGTGAGGAAGAGGTCTTGAGGATCATGGGATAGGTGGGCCAGGGCATAAAGTCGGTGCGGGTGTGGGGCGGCTTGGGCATCAGTTCGAACTGGGTGACGGATGCCGCCTTGTGCCGGTTGGAGGTGCCTACACAGTCGCTGCCGGTGTCGCCGCCGCCGATGACGACGACGTTCTTACCCGTGGCGAAGATGTCTTCGAGGTGGGCGGTACCTGCGGATGGGTAGCTGGTGTTGGTGGGCAGGTTGCTGACGCGTTTATTTTGTTGTTTGAGGAAATCCATGGCGAAGTGGACACCTTTGAGCTGCCGGCCCGGGATGGACAGGTCACGGGGGATGGTGGAGCCCCCGGCCAGGACGATGGCGTGGAATTCCCTTAGCAGATCGTTGATGCTGATGTTGGCGCCGACCTCGGCGTTGCATTTGAAGACGATGCCGGCTTCTTCCATCAATTTGATGCGCCGGGCGACGACCCATTTTTCGAGTTTGAAGTCGGGGATTCCATAGCGGAGGAGGCCGCCGGGTTCGTCATCACGTTCGAAGACGGTGACGGAATGACCGGCTGCGTTGAGCTGATCGGCGGCGGCGAGGCCGGCAGGACCTGAGCCGACGACGGCTACTTTTTTCCCGGTGCGGAGGGCAGGATGGTTGGCCTTTACGAAGCCTTTGTCGAAGGCAATTTCGATGATATGGCGTTCGATCTCTTCGATGGCGACGGGGGGCTGGTTGATGCCCAGTACACAGCTGCTTTCGCAGGGAGCGGGGCAGATGCGGCCCGTGAATTCGGGGAAGTTATTGGTCGACGTGAGGATCTCGTATGCTTCCTGCCATTGCTGGCGATAGACCGCGTCGTTGAATTCGGGGATGACGTTACCCAGGGGGCAGCCGCTATGACAGAAGGGGATGCCGCAGTTCATACACCTGGCGGCCTGGTGGTTGAGCTGTTGGCCGTTGTAGGTGTTGACGAATTCCTTATAGTCGGTCTTGCGCTCGTGCACGGGGCGTTTGGAAGGAAGTTCGCGATTGAATTCTAAGAATCCTGTGGGTTTGCCCATTTTCTATATTGCTGTTTGTATTGTTAGTAGTTGATGGATTGGCGCACGGTCACAGAGAACAACGGAGTGGCTGAGTCACACATGAGAGCCTACTCCGCGTTCTCAAGCGTTTCTACTTGTGAGTAGTTCTCTGTGGCCGGGCTGCTTTTTCCAATAATACTTTTTTATAGTCTGTAGGGAAGACCTTTACAAAATGTTGTAGCTGGTTCTCGAAGTCGTCGAGGACGAATTTGGCGACGGTGCTGCCGGTGAAGGCATAGTGTCGTTGGATCATGTCCTTCAGTTCGACGATATCGTCGCCGGTGACGGGATCGAGGTCGACCATCTCCTTGTTGACATTGCGGTTGAAGACGCCGCGTACATCGTATACATAGGCGATGCCACCGCTCATACCAGCTGCGAAGTTGCGGCCTGTGTTGCCGAGGATGACGATGCGTCCGCCGGTCATGTATTCACATCCGTGATCGCCCACCCCTTCTACTACGGCTTTGACACCGGAGTTGCGGACACCAAAGCGTTCGCCGGCCTTGCCGCGGATGAAGGCTTCACCGGAGGTGGCGCCATAGAAGGCGACGTTGCCGATGATGCTGTTGTCTTCGGGGACGAACCCGGCGTTCTGGCTTGGATAGACGATGAGTCTTGCACCAGAGAGGCCTTTACCGAAGTAGTCGTTGGCGTCGCCTTCGAGTTCGAGGGTAACCCCGTGGGTGTTGAAGGCCCCGAAGCTCTGGCCGGCGGTACCGGTGAACTTGAAGTGCAGGGTGTCGTCCGGGAGACCGGCCGATTTGTACTTCTTGGTGATCTCGTTCGAGAGGATGGTACCTGCGGTGCGATCGGTGTTCTTTATCGGGAAGGCTGCAAAAACCTTTTGCCGGTGTTCGATGGCGGGTTTTGCGGCTTCCAGCAATTTCCAGTCGAGCACTGCCTCGAGGCCATGATCCTGATCCTCCATTTTGTGCAGACCGGTGTAAAGGGAAGCCGGTTCTTTGTACAGGATGGGGGAGAGGTCCAGTTTGCTGTATTTCCAGTGGGTGATGTTATCGCGGATCTCGAGGCTGTCGACCTGGCCGACCATTTCTTCGATGGTGCGGAAGCCGAGGTCGGCCATGATCTCGCGCAGCTCCTGCGTGATGAACTTGAAGAAGTTGACCACGTGGTCGGCATCACCGGTGAAGCGTTTGCGCAGTTCGGGGTCCTGGGTGGCGACGCCGACGGGGCAGGTGTTGAGATGGCATTTGCGCATCATGATACACCCTTCTACAACGAGCGCGGTGGTAGCAAGGCCCCATTCTTCGGCGCCCAGTAGCGTAGCGATGGCGATGTCCCTGCCGGTCTTCATCTGGCCATCGGCCTGGAGGACGACGCGGCTGCGCAGTTTGTTCCGCACCAGGGTCTGGTGGGATTCGGCGAGGCCGAGTTCCCAGGGCAGGCCGGCGTGGCGGATCGAGCTGATGGGGGATGCACCCGTACCGCCGTCGTGACCGGAGATGAGGATGACATCCGACTTTGCTTTTGCGACGCCGGCGGCGATGGTGCCGACACCGGCTTTGGACACCAGCTTTACGCTGATGCGCGCGGCGCGGTTAGCGTTCTTGAGGTCGAAAATGAGCTGTGCCAGGTCTTCGATACTATAGATATCGTGGTGTGGTGGCGGGGAGATGAGACCAACGCCGGGGGTGGAGTGGCGTACCTTGCCGATCCACTCGTCGACCTTATGCCCGGGCAGCTGGCCGCCTTCGCCGGGTTTTGCCCCTTGCGCCATTTTGATCTGGAGTTCGTCGGCCATGGTGAGGTAGTGGCTCGTCACCCCGAAGCGGGCGGAGGCTACCTGTTTTATCGCCGAGCGCATGGAGTCGCCGTTTGGCAGCGGTTCGTAGCGCAGTTCGTCTTCGCCGCCTTCGCCGGTGTTGCTTTTTCCACCCAGCCGGTTCATCGCAATGGCGAGGGTGGAGTGGGCTTCGTGGGAGATGGAGCCGAAGGACATGGCGCCGGTGGCGAACCTTTTATAGATGTTCTCGGCGGGTTCTACTTCTTCCAACGGGATGGCGGGGCGGTTGCGCTTGAAGGTGATCATGGAGCGCAGGGTCGCGGCTTTCTCGCTTTGGTCGTTGACGAGCCGGGAATATTTCTTGAATGTGTTGTAGTCGTTTGTCCGGGTCGAGTATTGCAGCAGGTGGATGGTGTTGGGATTGAAGAGGTGGAATTCCCCTTTCCGTTTCCATTGATAGATGCCGCCGACGGGCAGGCGTTCGACAGGGATGTCTTTCTTGCTAAAGGCAAAGAAGTGTTTTGCCAGGGTTTCTTTGGCGATCTCGTCGAGGCCCATCCCTTCGATGCGGGAGGTGGCACCGGTGAAGTATTTGTCGACTACGCTGCGGTTGAGGCCGATGATCTCAAATATTTGCGCGCCCTGGTAGGATTGCAGGGTAGAGATGCCCATCTTGGAGAAGACTTTCAGAAGACCGTCGCAGACGGCTTTGGTATAGTTCTTCTTTAGTTGTTCGGCGTCGAGTTCGGTCTGGAGCTTGCCGGCGAGCTTCATATCCCGGATGCTGGACATGGCCAGGTAGGGGTTGATAGCAGTGGCGCCGAAGCCGATGAGACAGGCGAAGTGGTGTACTTCCCAAACGTCGCCTGCTTCCACGATGATACCCACTTGTCCGCGATAGCCTTTGCGGATGAGGTGGTGGTGGACGGCGGAGCACGCCAGCAGGGAAGGTATGGGGGCGTGGTCGGAATCGATGGCGCGATCGGTGAGGATGAGCACTTCGAATCCGTCTTCCACGGCGTCTACGGCGTAGCGGCAGAGGCGGTCGATGCCTGCCTGGAGGGAGCCGGGTTTCCCGTCGGCGCGGAAGTAGGTTTGTAAGGTCTTTGCCTGGAAGATGCCGGTGTCGATGGAGCGGATCTTTTCCAGTTCGTGATTGCTCAGGACGGGATGTTTCAGGGCCACGCTATGACAGGCGAGCGGGTCTTCTTCGAGCAGGTTGGCGTTGCCGCCGACGAAGCTTGCCAGGGACATGACCAGCCGTTCGCGGATGGGGTCGATGGGAGGGTTGGTCACCTGGGCGAAGAGCTGTTTGAAATAGCTGCTTAAATGTTGAGGTTGATCACTGAGGACCGCGAGTGGGACGTCGGTGCCCATCGAGCCAACGGGTTCTTTACCATCGATCGCCATGGGGGCGATGAGGGTATCGAGGTCTTCGGTGGAATAGCCGAAGGCTTTTTGGTATTTGAATATCTGTTCGTGTTCGAGATGGGTGAAGAGGACCCGGGGTTCGGGCAACTCTTCCATCCGGATCTTATATTTATTCAGCCATTCCGCGTAGGGTTGCTGAGAGCAGATCTTTGACTTTAGTTCGTCGTCGCTGATGATTCGCTCCTGTTCGAGATCGACGATGAACATTTTGCCGGGTTGAAGCCGGCCTTTTTCTATGATCAGGCTGGGATCGACGGGCAGGACGCCGGTTTCGGATGCCATGATGACGCGGTTGTCCTTTGTCACGCAGTAGCGGGACGGGCGGAGGCCGTTGCGATCGAGGGTAGCGCCGATGATCTTACCGTCGGTGAAGGAGATGGAGGCGGGGCCGTCCCAGGGTTCCATGATGGAAGCGTGGAATTCGTAGAATGCCTTCTTTACCGGGTCCATCTGGTCGTTGCCGTCCCAGGCTTCGGGGATAAGCATCATCATCACGTGGGGCAGGCTGCGGCCGCAGAGGGTGAGCAGCTCGATGACGTTGTCGAGGCAGGCCGAGTCGGAGGAACCTTCCGCGATGAGGGGCAGGAGCATGTCCATTTCCTCTTTTGTAAAGTAGGGGGTGGTAAAGCCTTTTATGCTTGTCTTCAGCCAGTTGAGGTTACCTTGTAAGGTATTGATCTCGCCGTTGTGGGCGATATAGCGGAAGGGTTGAGCGAGTTTCCACGAGGGGAAGGTGTTGGTAGCAAAGCGGGAGTGGACGAGGCCGAAGGCCGAGACCACGCGTTTGTTGCTGAGATCGGGGAAATAGTTACGGACCTGGCCGCTGGTGAGCTGGCCTTTGTATACGATGGTCTTATAAGAGAGAGATGCGACATAGAATCCAATGGCATCCCTTTTTATCGTATTGAAAATAGTGTTGCTGGCGTAGTTGCGCAGCAGGAACAGTTTGCGTTCGAAATCGTCGGGTTGTTTGATGTGGTCGGGACAGGCGATGAATACCTGTTCCATTTCCGGTTCGACGGACAATGCGGTGGCGCCGATGCCATCGGGGTTGACGGGAACCTTACGGAAGCCGAGGATCTCGAGGCCGAGTTTTTCGGCGCTGCGGGCGAAGATGTCGCGGCATTCTTCTTTCAGCCGGATGTCGCGGGGGAAGAAGAGCATGCCGACGCCGTATTTGCCATAGGCGGGGAGGTGGATGCCGAGACGCACGCATTCGTCGAAGAAGAATTCGTGGGGTGTCTGGATCATGATGCCGGCGCCGTCGCCGGTGTTGTTCTCACAACCGCAGGCACCGCGGTGTTCCATGTTCTCGAGGATGGTCAGCGCGTCGGAAACGATCTGGTGAGACTTGTTGCTCTTAATGTTGGCGACAAAGCCAATGCCACACGCATCGCGTTCAAATTCAGGTGAGTATAATCCTTCGTTGATCATTTTTGCTAGCAAGATTAGACGTTTTGCAAAAAAAATGTTGTTTTGTTAGATTTTCTTATGGCATTAGCAGTGATCAAGTCGCTAAAATTACGGAAAAAATCAATTTAAATTAATTTTTCGATAATATTTCTTGTTATTATTTGTCCATAGGATTGGTGGATTATGTGATCTATACAATATAGTTGAACAGAGTGTTATCCTTATTCAGTTCGGTGTATTGGATATTGTATTTTTTCATGTTGTGAATGAGGGTTTTATAATCTTCTTTGTCGGAGAGCTCGATGCCGACGAGGGCCGGTCCGGTTTCCTTGTTGTGTTTTTGCATGTATTCGAAGCGGGTGACATCATCGTGGGGGCCCAGGACATGGTTCACGAATTCTTTGAGCGCGCCAGGGCGTTGGGCGAAGGTGACCAGGAAATAGTGTTTCAGCCCTTCGTATTGCAGGGACCTTTCCTTTATTTCCTGCATCCGGTCGATGTCGTTGTTGCTGCCACTGACTATGCAGACGACGGTTTTGCCTTCGATGAGTGCAGCGTGATGGGCGAGCGCGGCGATGCTGAGGGCGCCGGCTGGTTCGACGACGATGGCGTTCTCGTTGTAGAGCTGCAGGATGGTGGAGCAGATGAGGCCTTCGGGTACGGTGGTCATTCCGTCGAGGACTTCGTGGCAGATGCTGAAGGTGAGGTCGCCGACGCGTTTGACGGCGGCGCCGTCAACGAAGCGATCGATGTTGTCGAGTGTGACGGGGTGACCGGCTTTGAAGGCGGCTACCATGGAGGGAGCGCCTTCGGGTTCGAGGCCGATGACCTGGGTGGCGGGGGAATAGGTTTTGAAGCAGGCGCCGACGCCGGAGGCGAGACCGCCGCCGCCGACGGGTACGAAGAGGTAGTCGATGCCGGCTTCGTCCGGGGGGAGGTCTTCGAGGATCTCCACGGCGACGGTGCCCTGGCCTTCGATGATGCGGAGGTCTTCGAAGGGTGGGATGAAGGTGAGGCCTTTTTCTTCGGTGTACTTGCGGGCGGCGATGGCGCAATCGTCGAAAGTGTCGCCGGTGAGGACGATCTCGATGAAGTCTTCGCCGAACATGCGGGTCTGGTTGATCTTTTGCCGTGGGGTAATGACCGGCATGAAGACTACGCCCCGGACGCCGAGTTTGCGGCAGGACCAGGCGAAGCCCTGGGCGTGGTTGCCGGCGCTGGCGCAGACGACGCCTTTGCGGAGTTGGCCGGAGGGGAGCGAGACCATCATGTTGTAGGCGCCGCGGAGCTTATAGGAGCGGACGACCTGGAGGTCTTCGCGTTTGAGGTAGACGCGGCAATTGTATTTTTTTGACAGGGTATGGTTATAGGAAAGGGGGGTATGGTAGACGACCTTGCTGAGCCGGTGGGCAGCGGCATGGAAATCTAAATTCCAACCCCGCAAGGGGTTGGAATTTATTGGTATGCTAGGCGACTGGTTCACTTTTGCTTGATTTGGCGGGTTGATTTTCGGGACGGAGGCTGCGAACAGTTTTGCCGGCCTGCCAGAGTTCGCTTTCGCGGAGTTCTTTGAGTTCGGCTTCCAGTTTTTCACGGTAGTCGGGCTGGCTGTTGGAGTCGATGCTGCGTTGGGATTCCTTGCCGGCGGCGACACTTTCATACAGTTCGGTGAAGACGGGCAGGGTGGCGTCGCGGAACTTCTTCCACCAGTCGAGGGCTCCTCGCTGCGCTGTCGTGGAGCAGTTAGCATACATCCAATCCATACCATTCTCTGCGACCAGGGGCATCAGTGATTGGGTAAGCTCTTCCACCGTCTCATTGAAAGCTTCGGAGGGGGTGTGACCTTTCTTACGTAAGACTTCATACTGGGCTGCGAAGATGCCTTGGATGGCGCCCATGAGGGTACCGCGTTCGCCGGTGAGGTCGCTATATACTTCCTTGCGGAAGTCGGTTTCGAAGAGGTAACCGCTGCCGACGGCGATGCCGAGGGCGATGACGCGGTCTTTTGCTTTACCGGTAGCGTCCTGGAAGATGGCGTAGCTGCTGTTGAGACCGCGGCCCTGGAGGAACATCCTGCGCAGGGAGGTGCCGGAGCCTTTTGGCGCCACCAGGAATACATCCACGTCTTTGGGGGGGACGATGCCGGTTTGTTCGTTGAAGGTGATGCCGAAGCCGTGGGAGAAATAGAGGGCTTTGCCTGGGGTGAGGTGTTTTTTCACCGTGGGCCACAGTGCGATCTGTGCGGCGTCACTGAGCAGGTAGCAGATGATGGTGCCGCGTTGGAGGGCTTCTTCTATTTCGAATAAGGTCTCGCCGGGAACGAAGCCATCGCGGACGGCTTTGTCCCAGGTTTTGGAGTTCTTGCGTTGACCGACTATAACATTGATGCCGTTGTCTTTCTGATTCAGCGCCTGGCCGGGGCCCTGTACGCCATAGCCGATGACGGCTACCACTTCATTTTTCAGTGTCTGCTGTGCTTTGGCGAGGGGGAATTCTTCGCGGGTGACTACGTTTTCTTCCACGCCGCCGAAATTGAGTTTTGCCATTGTTTACCGTTTTTATTTGGTTTTTTAAGTGACTGTTTTTGCGGCCCCTTCGGGACCGGACTTTTACATGGTGAATATTTCCTCTTGGTTGTTGAGGTATTGGTTTTCCACTACCTCTTCGCCGGGTTCGGTGAGTTCGAATTCTTTTAGTTTTTTATGGAACCCTGCGCTTTCCTTTATGATGGCTACGCGGGCGCTGCGGACGAATTCGATTAGGCCGTAGGGTTCGAGCACGGTGATGAGCCGGTCGATCTCTTCGCGCTGACCGGTGGTCTCGAAGACGGTGTAGTCTTTGCGGATGACAACGGCGCGGGCGCCATATTCACGGAGCAGCCTTTCCACTTTTACCTTTTCGGCAATCTCGTCGGTGGGAACCTTATAGAGGGCAAGCTCCTGCCAGATGATCTCGTCGTTGGTGTTGTAATAGGCTTTCAGGATCTCGACCTGTTTTTCGAGTTGCCGACACAGTTTACGGACCACTTCTTCGGTTTCGTTGATGACGATGGTGAAGCGGTGGATGCCTTCCACTTCCGAGGGGGAGGTGTTGAGGCTTTCGATGTTGATCTTGCGGCGGGAGAACAGGATGGCGATGCGGTTGATGAGGCCGATCTGGTTTTCCGTATAGACGGTGATGGTATACTCTTGGTTGTTCATTTCTTAGTTTTTTACTGCTGCTATGCGCAAGCGTTTGTAATTACCGTACCAGCTGCCGTTGCGATAGTTGGTGGAGCGGACGGCGTCCTGGATCTCGGTGAGGATGGTTTCTATTTCCGTATCGGGGATATCGGTGAAGAAGGCATTGCCGAACATTTTTATAAAGTCTTTGATGCC
Source organism: Puia dinghuensis (assembly GCF_014642875.1). GTDB lineage: Bacteria > Bacteroidota > Bacteroidia > Chitinophagales > Chitinophagaceae > Puia > Puia dinghuensis. The sequence continues at coordinate 77,900 of NZ_BMJC01000005.1, read as the reverse complement.
ATTTTCGGTATCCTTGAGTTCGGTTGGCCGGTCGAAGTGAGCGGCGAAACGGACGCGGAAGCCTTTTTTCTCCAGCAGCGTGGTGTATTCGCTCAGCGACGGGAAGTACCAGAGCTGGGTGGCGGCGTTGCTGTAATAGCCATGGCGGGTCAGCACTTTGCGGGTGGCCACTACGATCTCTTCCACGTTGCCTTTACCGCCCATTTCGAGGACGAGGCGGCCGCCGGGGCGGAGGGCCTGGGCGATGCAATCGACGGCTGCTTCTTTGTCAAGCACCCAGTGGAGGGTGGCGTTGGAGAAGACTGCATCGAAGGGGGTGTCGAACCCGAAGTCGGTGGCGGACATCACCCGGAAGTCGAGATCGGGGTAGACGGCCTGGGCCCGGTCGACCATGGATTTAGATTTGTCGATGCCGATGACGCGAGCGCCGGCTTTGGCGATGAGATTAGTCAGGTAACCTGTGCCGCAGCCGACGTCGAGGATGCGTTCGCCGATTTGGGGTGCGAGCAACTGGACGACGTCTTCGCCGTATTTGAAGACGAAGTTGTGTTTGTCGTCGTAGAGGCTGGCGTTCCAGTGTGTATCGTGTGATGTGGCTTTCATGTTCTGCTATTTTAACCTGATCTCGCTTATGCTGCAGCCTTGGGGAACCATGGGGAAGACGTTGTTCTCTTTCCCGGTGAAGACTTCCAGCAGGTAGGAGCCTTTGTGGTCGAGCATGGTTTGCAGGGCCGCTTTGAGATCTTTACGATCGGTGATGCTATTGCCTTCAATATGGTAGGCGCTTGCCAGCGTGACGAAGTCCGGGCTGGTGATGTCCACGAAGGAGTAGCGTTTGTCGTGGAAGAGCTGTTGCCATTGGCGTACCATGCCGAGGAAGCGGTTGTTGAGGATGAGGATCTTTACCTCCGCGCCGAATTGCATGATGGTGCCGAGTTCTTGCAGGGTCATCTGGAAGCCGCCGTCGCCGATGATGGCTACAACGGTGCGATCGGGTGCGCCGTATTTGGCGCCGATGGCTGCGGGCAGGCCAAAGCCCATCGTTCCGAGGCCGCCGGAGGTGACGTTGCTCTTGGACTGGTTGAAGCGGGCATAACGGCTGGCGACCATCTGGTGCTGGCCGACGTCAGTGACGATGACGGCGTCGCCGCCGGTGAGCTCGTTGAGTGTCTTTATCACTTCGCCCATGGTTATGTCTGCTGTAGTGGGATTCAGTTCGTCATTGATAACGGCCTCTTCTTCCTGTTTGTAGCAATCCTTAAAGCGTTGGAGCCATTCCGGATGGGTCTTGCGTTCGACCAGTTCCGTGAGCAGGGGCAGGGTCTCTTTGCAGTCGCCCCAGACGGGTACGGTGGCTTTTACGTTCTTATCGATCTCGGCCGGGTCGATATCCAGGTGGACCACTTTGGCCTGTTTGGCGTATTTGTCGAGGCGGCCGGTGACGCGGTCGTCGAATCTCATGCCGACGGCGATGAGTACGTCGCAATCGTTTGTCAGTAAGTTGGGGCCGTAGTTGCCGTGCATGCCGAGCATCCCAACATTAAGGGGGTGGTCGGTAGCCAGGGCGCTGAGACCGAGGAGCGTCCATGCAGCGGGGATGCCACTCTTCTCTACGAATGCTTTGAATTCCTGTTCGGCCTTACCGAGGATGACGCCCTGGCCGAAGAGGATGAAAGGTTTCTTTGCTTCGTTGATGAGTTCTGCCGCTTTTGCGATGTATTCTTTTCTTACGATGGGTTTGGGCCGGTAGCTGCGGATGTGTTCGCATTTGGTATACCCTTCGTATTTGAATTTCTGCACCTGGGCGTTCTTGGTGATGTCTATGAGTACAGGTCCGGGACGGCCGCTGCCGGCGATATAAAATGCCTTTGCCAGGGCTGCCGGGATCTCCGTGGCGTCGGTGACCTGGTAGTTCCATTTGGTGATGGGTGTGGTGATGTTGATCACGTCGGTCTCCTGGAAGGCATCGGTGCCGAGGAGGTGGGCGAATACTTGCCCGGTGATACAAACCACGGGTGTGCTGTCGATCATTGCGTCGGCGAGGCCGGTGACGAGGTTGGTGGCGCCGGGGCCGCTGGTGGCGAAGACGACGCCGGTGCGGCCGGATGTGCGGGCATAACCTTGTGCGGCATGGATGCCGCCCTGTTCGTGGCGGACGAGGATGTGTTTCAGCCGATCGCGGTAGTCATAGAGGGCGTCGTAGATCGGCATGATCGCACCGCCAGGGTAACCGAAGATGGTGTCAACGCCTTCGGCGAGGAAGGCTTCGAGGACGGCGGCGGACCCGGTCAACTCGCGTGGTACTGCCTTTTTTGCGACGGCTTCGCCGTCGGTCTTTGGCTTGGATTGCGATTTCGCGGGAGTTGCGGTTGTATTGCTCATACGATTTTTTTTATAGTTCGTCGGTGACGCAGCCTTCGGCGGCGTTTTTGACTTGTTTTGCGTATTTAAATAAGATGCCGTTTGTTGCTTTCAATGGCGGTTGTTTCCAGGCGGCTTTACGTTTTGCCAGTTCGTCCGCGGGTACTTTCAGCGTGATCGTATTTTTTACGGCGTCGAGTTCGATGATGTCGTTGTCTTTGACGAAGGCGATGGCGCCGCCCAGGTGGGCTTCGGGGGTGATGTGACCGACGACGAAGCCGTGGGTGCCGCCGCTGAAGCGGCCGTCGGTGATGAGGGCGACGCTTTTACCCAGGCCGGCTCCGATGAGGGCACCGGTGGGTTTGAGCATTTCGGGCATGCCGGGGGCGCCGACGGGGCCGACGTAGCGGATGACTACGACGTCGCCGGGTTTGATCTTGCCGGTGTTGATACCGTTGATAAGATCGTGTTCGCCGTCGAAGACGCGGGCGGTGCCTTCGAAGCGTTCGCCTTCTTTGCCGCTGATCTTGGCTACGCTGCCGCCTTCGGCGAGGTTGCCGTAGAGGATCTGGAGGTGACCGGTGGCTTTGATGGGGGTTTCAAGAGGCTTAATAATATCTTGCTTCTTGAAATCGAGGGATGGGATATCCTTGAGATTTTCTGCCAGGGTCTTGCCGGTGACGGTGAGGCAATCGCCGTGGAGTAAGCCTTTTTCCAGTAGATATTTCATTACGACGGGGATGCCGCCATGCTCATGAAGGTCTTGCATCAGGTATTTGCCACTGGGTTTGAAATCGGCGAGTACCGGGATGCGGTTGCTGATCGCCTGGAAGTCGTCCTGGGTGAGGGGGACGCCGACGCTTTTGGCCATGGCGATGAGGTGGAGTACGGCGTTTGTGCTGCCGCCGAGGATCATGATCGTGGTGATGGCATTTTCGAATGCTTTGCGGGTCATGATGTCCCGGGGTTTTATATCTTTTTCCAGCAGGTGGCGGATGGCTGCGCCTGCGGCGTGGCATTCGGCTTTTTTATCCTGGCTGAGGGCGGGGTTGGAAGAGGAGAAGGGGAGGCTCATGCCCAGTGCTTCGATGGCGGCGGCCATAGTGTTGGCGGTGTACATCCCGCCGCAGGCGCCGGCGCCGGGGCAGGAGTTGCGGACGATGCCTTTGAAGTCGGCTTCGTCGAGTTTGCCGGCGATCTTTTGTCCGAGGGCTTCGAAGGAGGAGACGATGTTGAGGTCTTGTCCTTTATAATGACCGGGGGCGATGGTGCCGCCGTAGACCATGATGGCGGGGCGGTTGAGCCGGCCCATGGCGATGATGCAGCCGGGCATATTCTTATCGCAGCCGGGGATGGCGACGATGCCGTCATAGTATTGTGCGCCGCAGATGGCTTCGATGGAGTCGGCTATGATGTCGCGGCTGACGAGGGAATAGCGCATGCCATCCGTTCCGTTAGCCATGCCATCGCTGACGCCGATGGTGTTGAAGATGAGGCCGACGAGGTCTTTTTCCCAGACGCCTTTTTTTACGATCCGGGCGAGGTCGTTGAGGTGCATATTGCAGGTGTTGCCGTCATAGCCCATGGAGGCGATGCCGACCTGTGCTTTTGCGAGGTCTTCGTCTGTCAGTCCGATGCCGTACAACATCGCCTGTGCGGCGGGTTGTGTCGTGTCTTGCGTGAGGGTCTTGCTGTATTTGTTGAGTACCGTTGCCATTATATCGTTTCGAGTTTGGGTTGTTTTTCTATGACTAAGTCTTTATATGCTTGTTGGATCTTTCTGCTTTGGGTGTCTTTCCAGCTGATCGGGAAAGTGTAGTCGTCGATAGAATGCCAGCCAATGACTTCGGCGGCGGTGCCGCAGAAGAAGGCGGCGTCGGCTTGTTTGAGGTCGGCGGGGGTGTACTGGCCTTGTTCGACGGGGATGCCAAGGTCTTCGGCGAGTTCGAGGACGGTGGCGCGGGTGATACCCGGCAGGATATTGCCTGTGGCGGGGGTGTGTAGCCGACCGGCTTTTTCGAAGAACATGTTGGCGCCGGGACCTTCAGCGATGAAACCGTTCATATCGGTGAGCAGTGCTTCGTCGAAGCCCTTGCCTTTTGCTTCGTGGCTTGCCATTATGGAGTTGACGTAGTGACCGGCGGCTTTTGCTTCTATCTTGAAGCCTTTTGGATTGGGGCGCTGGAAGGATGAGGTCATTACCCTGAGGAGCTTTTCGCCGAGGAAGGGCGCCATTTCCCAGGTTTGGATGACGGTGAACGATTCGGTGTTGGGGTTGAAGCTCATGTTGGCGGGGCCGTATACGACGGGACGGATATAGGCGTCCTGTAGGTTGTTGCTTTCGAGGACGTCGTAGGAGGCTTTGATGAGCTCTTCGGTAGTGTAGCGATAGGGCATGTTGAGGGTTGTCGCGGAGCGCTGGAGGCGGTCGAAGTGTTCGATTGCCTTGAAGATCTTTGTTTTTCCGGCGGCGGTGCGATAGGAGCGGATGCCCTCGAATACGGAGTAGCCGTAGTGGAGGGACTGACCGTAGAGGTCTGTCTTTGTGTCCGCGGCCTTGAGGATCTTGCCGTCGAGCCAGAGGACCGTGTGTTCGTTATAGTATGATGCCATATATAGTTATTAAAAAATAAGCGGCCCGCCTTTGGGAGGCGGGCCGCGGTATTGTTGTTTAGTTTATGCTATTTTACCACCCTCCTCCCAGAGATGCAGGAATAATAATCACCACTACCACAATAATTATTGCGGTCAAAAGTCGCTTGGTGATATTTATTACTCGTTTGTTCACGGAGGATGTTCTGTTTTGCGAATATACTCCGGTCAATTGAAAAAAACAAAGAACTAGGTGACTATTTTATATTATAGTCGATTTCCTCAACTCGATGTTATCCCGATGGATATCACCCGGCGTCTTACCGCTGACGTAGTCGCTGATGAGTTCGCCGATGGTGGAGGTGAAATAGAAATTTATGGGATCGATATCTTTTGTTACGAAGCCATTCTGCAGGGTCCAGTTGGCTGCTTCCCGCACTTTGTTTGCTTCGGTGCGTAGCCCGAAGTGATCCAGCAGCATGGCTGCGGAGAGGATGCTACCCAAGGGGTTTGCGATGTCCTTTCCGGTGGCCTGGGGATAGGAGCCGTGGATGGGTTCGAAGAGCGCGGAGCCCTTGCCGATGGAGGCGGAGGGCAGCAGGCCCAGGCTGCCGCTGATGACGCTGGCTTCGTCGCTGATGATGTCCCCGAACATATTCTCCGTGAGAATGACGTCGAATTGTTTTGGGTTGAGGATGATCTGCATGGCGGCATTGTCGACGAACAGGAAGTCAACCTTTACATCGGGGTATTGTTTTGCGATGTCCTGGACGACCTTGCGCCAGAGGCGGGAGGTTTCCAATACATTGGCCTTGTCGACGAGAGTCAGTTTCTTACGGCGTTGTTGCGCCTGTTTGAATGCGAGGTGGGCGATGCGTTCGATCTCTTCGCGGGAATAGATGCATTCATCGGATGCCTGGGTACCTTCCGCATTGAGCTCTTTCTTTCCGAAATAGATGCCACCGGTGAGTTCGCGGAAGATGATGAAGTTGACGTCTTCGAGGATCTTTCCTTTCAGGGGGGAGAGATGCTGCAGGGACGGGTAGGTGGTGACGGGACGGATGTTGGCGAACAGCTGAAGGGATTTCCGCAGTTTGAGGAGTCCCTGTTCAGGGCGAACCTTTGCCGTGGGGTCATTATCGTATTTGGGATGACCGATGGCGCCGAACAGGATGGCGTCGCTGTTGAGGGCGGCTTCGATGGTTTCGTCAGGAAGGGGGGTGCCGGTCTTGTCGATAGCGCATGCGCCCATCAGACAGTAGTGATAGTTGAACTCGTGACCGCCTTGTTCTGCAACGGCATTCAGCACTTTCACCGCCTGTCGGGTCACTTCGGGCCCGATGCCGTCACCTTCAATGACTACGATGTTCTTTTGCATAGATTTTGTTGTTGGGTAAGGGTAAATTTTTTATTGGATAGTTTGCGGTTTTTGTTCGAAAGCTTCGATCTCCGGCCGGATGCTCAGCAAGTAGTCGATGTCGTCATAGCCGTTGAGGAGGCAGGTTTTTTTATAGTTGTTGATATCGAATGAGGTGATATTTCCGCCGAGGGTGATCGTTTGGGCTTCCAGGTCGACGCTGATGTTCGTCTTCGGGTCTTTTTCGATGGCGGCGAATATTTGCTGCAGGAATTCCTCGCTTACGGTGACCGGGAGGAGGAAGTTATTTAGCGCGTTGTTCTTGAAGATGTCGGCGAAGAAGCTGCTGACGACGACGTCGAACCCTGCGTCCTTGATGGCCCAGGCGGCGTGTTCGCGGCTGGAGCCGCAGCCGAAGTTTTTGCCAGCTACGAGGATGCGGCCGGAGTATGTTGGGTTGTTTAGGATGAAATCTTTTTTGGGGGTACCGTCCGCGTTGTATCTCCAGTCCCTGAAGAGGTTGTCTCCGAATCCGTCGCGGCTGGTGGCCTTTAGGAAGCGGGCAGGGATGATCTGATCGGTGTCGATGTTCTCCAGGTGGATGGGAACGGCGGTGGATGTTATTTTATTGATGCTTTTGGACATGATTTTGGCTTAGATAAATTCTCGGATATCGGCTACTTCGCCGGTGATGGCTGCGACGGCTGCTGTCAGCGGGCTGGCCAGCAGCGTGCGGGCGTTTGGTCCCTGGCGGCCTTCGAAGTTGCGGTTGGAAGTAGAGATGCAATATTTCCCTGCGGGGATCTTGTCTTCGTTCATCGCCAGACAGGCGGAGCAGCCGGGTTGACGCAGATTGAAACCGGCTTCAGCGAAGACCTTGTCGATACCTTCTTTTATGGCCTGTTGTTCTACCTGCTTGCTGCCGGGTACTACCCATACTTCGACATTATCTGCTTTTTTCCGGCCTTTGACGAAGGAGGCGACGAGGCGAAGGTCTTCGATGCGGGAGTTGGTGCAGCTGCCGATGAAGACATAGTCTACTTTTTTGCCTTTTATCGCGGCGCCGGCCTGAAGGCCCATATAGGCAAGGGATTTGGGGTCTGCTTCTGCCGGGATGCGACCGGTGACGCTGACGCCCATGCCCGGGTTGGTACCATAGGTGATCATGGGTTCGATGTCGGCGGCGGCGATGGTGATCTCCTTGTCGAAGAGGGCGTCTTCATCGGAATGGAGCTGTTTCCATTCGGTTAGCTTCTTCTCCCATTCGGCGCCTTCGGGTGCAAATTCCCGGCCTTCGAGATAATCGAAAGTCGTTTGATCGGGGGCGATCATGCCGCCGCGGGCGCCCATTTCGATGCTCATGTTGCAGATGGTCATCCGGCCTTCCATGGAGAGGCTGCGGATGGCGGAGCCTGCATATTCGACGAAGTAGCCGGTGGCGCCGCTGGCGGAGATGTGAGCGATGATGTAGAGGATGATGTCTTTCGAAGTCACTCCCTTGTTGAGAGTCCCCTCGACATTGATACGCATTAGCTTCGGTTTACTTTGTAGCAGGCATTGGGTAGCCATGACCATTTCCACCTCTGATGTACCAATGCCGAAAGATATCGTTGCGAAAGCACCGTGTGTTGACGTATGGCTATCACCGCAGACGATGGTCATACCGGGTTGGGTGACGCCCAGTTCGGGTCCGATGACGTGAACGATGCCCTGGTAGGGATGACCGAGGCCGTATAGATCGATATGATGCTTTTTTGTATTGTCGACCAGCGCCTGTACCTGGATGCGGGACAGTTCTTCTTTTATGGGAAGATGCTGGTCGATGGTGGGGACATTATGGTCGGCGGTTGCTACGATCTGTTTGGGTCGGAAGACTTCGAGACCGCGTTTTTCGAGCCCCTTGAAGGCCTGGGGGCTGGTTACTTCATGGATAAAGTGCTTGTCGATGTAGAGCACGGAAGGGCCGCCCTCGATGGTTTTGACGACGTGACGGTCCCAGATCTTCTCAAATAATGTTTTTGGCATGCGTGTGATTTATTACTATCTATACTGCTACGGCCGAGGCCTGGTATGTTTTTGCTAATTCATGCAGATCGTTTTCCATTACTTCTTTCTTTGTGTCGGCTACCTGCAGGAAGCGTTCGTAAAGGGTGTCGATATCGTTGCGGGTGAAGGAGTAACCGATCTTGTGCAAGCGGAAGGCGAGGGCGCTGCGGCCACTGCGGGCGGTGAGCACGATCTTGGAGCCTTCGGCGCCGACTTCTTCAGGGTTGATGATCTCGTAGGTGGAAGCGTCTTTCAGGAATCCATCCTGGTGGATACCGGAGGAATGCGAGAAGGCGTTGGCGCCGACGATGGCTTTATTGGGTTGTACCGGCATGCGCATCGTATCCGAAACGAGTTGGCTCATGGGGTTTAACGCTTTGGTGTTGATGCCGGTGTAGAATCCAAGGTCTTTGTGTTGTTTGATCACCATCACTACTTCTTCGAGGGAAGTGTTGCCGGCGCGTTCGCCGAGGCCGTTGATGGTGCATTCGATCTGGCGGGCGCCGTTGCGGATGCCGGCGATGGAGTTGGCGGTTGCCAGGCCGAGGTCGTTGTGACAGTGGCAGGAGATGACGGCCTTGTCGATGTTGGGAACATTGTTGACCAGGTAGGCAATCTTTTCGCCATATTGATCGGGGAGACAGTAGCCGGTGGTGTCGGGGATGTTGACGACTGTAGCGCCGGCGGCGATCACGGCTTCGATGACGCGGGCCAGGTAGTCGTTTTGGGTGCGGCCTGCGTCTTCGGCGTAGAACTCGACATCGTCGACAAAGTTTTTGGCCCATTTTACGGCTTGGACGGCGCGGGTGAGAATTTCTTCGCGGGTGGAGTTGAATTTGCTTTTGATATGAGAGTCTGATGTTCCGATGCCGGTGTGGATACGGGGCCTACGGGCGTGCTTGAGCGCCTGGGCGGCTGTTTCGATGTCTTTTTGAACGGCGCGGCTGAGGCCGCACACGCTGGCGTTTTTAATGATCCTGGAGATCTCTTCCACGGAGTGAAAATCGCCGGGGCTCGAGATAGGGAAGCCGGCCTCGATGATGTCGACTCCGAGGGCCTCCAGCTGCAGGGCCAATTCGATCTTTTCCTTTGTGTTTAGCTTGCAACCGGGTACCTGTTCGCCATCGCGGAGGGTGGTGTCGAAGATGAAGATTTTTTGATCGGGCATGCGCTTAATTTAATAATGGCTAAATTTAGCATTGGAAATTTCTCCTCTAAAATCATAATAAGGAGAGTTTTACGCACCTTAATAGGGGTCAAATCGCCTGAAACCCGCTACTGTTGCGAATCTTACAATTTTAAATTACGATGCCCAACCGATCGTCAGATGCTCTCTTTCAGTTGATCAAGTCTTTGGAAAAGTCCGAAAAAAGGAATTTTAAGCTGTATATCAAGCGAAATTCCAGCAGTGAGAACCTGAAAAGCATCCAGTTATTCGATGCCATCGACAAGATGGAGGAGTATGACGAGGCGGAATTGTTAAATAAAAACAAAAATTTACGCAAACAGCAGCTTTCGAACGCCAAGGCGCACCTGTACCGGGAGATACTTTCCAGCCTGCGGCTTATAAGGCAAGAAGAAAACATTGATATTCAATTACATGAGCAGCTTGATTTTGCGCGTATCCTGTATAACAAGGGGCTTTACCTGCAGAGTTTGCGGACGTTGGACAAGATAAAGGAGAATGCCAGGGCGCGGAATCAGGTCACTTTCCTGTTGCAGATATTGTTCTTCGAAAAGACGATCGAGGCGTTGCATATTACGCGAAGCATGCAGGACCGGGCTGAGCAGCTGGCCACGGAGGTGAACCAGGTGAATGAGCATATGCAATTGATCAGCAGCTGGTCGAATTTGTCGCTCGAGCTTTATAGCTGGTATATCCGCCATGGTGTGGCGCGGAATGAGAAGGATGAAGCGGCGGTGCAGGAATTCTTCGAGAAGAACCTGCCGGAAGATCTTGGAAAGTGCGTGGGGTTTTATGAGCGGCTTTATCAATACCAGAGCTATTGCTGGTATGCTTTTATCCGGCAGGATTTTTTGCTATATTACCGGTATACGCAGAAGTGGGTCGATCTTTTTGAGAGGGAGCCGTTTATGATCGGGATCGAGAGTTCACATTATATCAAGGGGATGCATAACCTGCTGGGGGCGCATTTCGATCTGCTGAACGACCAGAAGTTTGCGGAGACGTTGAAGCAGTTCGAGGATTTTTCGGAGTCGGAGATCGTGCGAAATAATGTGAATAACAAGATACAGACCTTTGTTTACCTCTATATCTCCAAGCTGAATCAGCATTTTATTTATGGAACGTTCACGGAAGGTTTGTCGCTTGTGCCGTATATCGAGGAGAAGCTGAAGGAATATTGGATCTATCTTGACCGGCACCGGATACTGGTGTTCTATTACAAGATCGCCTGTCTTTATTTCGGCAGCGGAGATTATGGGGCGACGATCGATTATCTGAATAAGATCATTAACTGGAAGATGGATCTGCGTACCGATCTGCAGTGTTATTCGCGGCTGCTGCACCTGATCGCGCATTATGAACTGGGGAATTTCGATTTGCTGGAGTATCTGACCAAGTCGGTGTACCGGTTTATGGCGAAGATGGAGAACCTTAGTTTGGTGGAGGAGGAGGTCTTCCGGTTTTTAAGGAAGTCGATCAATTTGTCACCGGGGCAGCTGAAGCCGGAGTTTGAGAACCTGCTGGAGAAGTTGAAGAGGCATGAGAAGAACCGGTTCGAGACGCGGGCTTTTATGTACCTGGATATTATTTCCTGGCTGGAGAGTAAGATACAGGATGTGCCGGTGCAGGATGTGATCCGCCAGAAATACCTGAGTGGGAAAAGAAGGGGGAGCTGATGAGATATATTGCTTGCTTTTTTTTGTTGCTGGCCGGCGCGGCTGCCTGCACGAAGCATAATGCACCGCCTGAAAGCAGTTTTCAGCTGACTGTTACGGTCGATGCTGCGCTTGGCAGTGTGAGCCGGCTGGGCGCGACCGATACTTTTGTGGTGCGGTTGAACAATCCGCAGGCCTGTATCCTTTTGCCTGTCGAGCTGCATATCCCGAAGGGCGCGCGGAGCAGTCTGGGTAACCAGATGGATGATTCTACCTGGAGCGCGAGTGTCACGCTGAGCTGGAACAAGGTTGTTTCTGTGACGGTGACCGCCGCGAACGGGAATTCGGGAACCTACGCCATCGTGTATGATTATGTATTTTCCACCCAGCCGCTGATGACGGGTGGGGTGCAGGCCTTTCCGCGGGGGGTATTTTTTGCGGGCGACACCTTGTATATACCGACTTCCGCGGGGTTGTATGTATCGGCCGACAGCGGGGGGCATTTTTCGATACTGCTGCCCAGCAACGGGCTTGGGGATTCGATCGTGAACGGGGTATATGTGCGGGGTGGCGTGATCTATGCGGCCACGGTGGGTGGCTTGTCGGTCTCGACGGATGGGGGGCAGCATTTTACGAATCATCTTTTAGGCGGGAACCCGGTTTATTCCGTGTATGTGCAGGGAGATACGGTTTATGCCGGTACGGATGGCGGGGTATATATCTCGCGGGATGGGGGGATGAACTATACTACTTCCGTTGTGGGGATGGGCAACCGGGAAACGCTGGCGGTCTATGCGCGGGGGAGTACGGTGTATGCGGGGACGGCTAATGGGCTGGCTATCTCGCCAAACGGCGGTGTTTCCTTTACGAACTATACCAATAACGGGCTTGGCAGCCTTGGCGGGCAATACCAGTGTAACGGGCTTGCCGTGCAGGGGTCGAATGTGTATGTTGCCACGATCGGGGGTTTTTCGGTGTCTGCCGACGGTGGGGTGAGTTTTACCAATTATTATTCGGCCGCCGGGCTGGGGGCGAACTGGACGAATGGGGTGGATGTGCAGGATGGAGTGATTTGGGTAGGGACCAATGGCGGGCTTTCTTATTCGCTGGATGGCGGGGCACATTTTGCGACTATTACCGCCGATATCGGGCTGGGGACCGAGTTGGTGTATGGATCGGTGCTGCGGGGGACGACTATTTATTCGGCGACGGGGGCGGGGCTGTCGGTGATAAGATCGAGGTTATAGCCCGGGTTGTCCGGCTCACCGGGAAGAGGTGGGATCAGGCCTTTCGGATCATATATTTTTCGTAGAACTCCATGGTTGACAGTACTTCTATCTCTGAGAAATGAAAATCGTTCTTGTCCTCGGTGACGATGCAACTGCATCCGGCTTCGCGGGCAGAATAATATTCGAGACCGTCTTCGAGGTCTAATACGGCAGGATCAGCAAAAGCGCGGCGTACTGTGAGGGTATCTGTATCGGTGATCTCTATATTCATGGAAAGCAGCTGTATTCTTTCTTTGGCTGTGGCGGCCTTGTATTTTTTTTCGGCGAAATAGAAGGCGATGGCCAGACATATGGGTGACGTATAGATGCGGAAATGTCTTTTATCTCCCAGGCTCAGGATGCGGGATGTATAAGGGAAAAGCGGGTATTCCTTATTGATTACCGAGACTAGTATGTTAGCGTCGACGAAGGCCTTCATTTTTTGGAAGAAAAGAAATCGTCTTTGGAATTCTTACGGCTCCTTTTGCGAGTGCGGTATTCGGCGGGCCCTTCTGAGACCTGTCTTACCCAGTCTGCAATAGGAAAGTCTTCCAATGAACCATTTTGTTCCATGGTTGCCTGGCGCAGGAGGTGTTCTACCAGACGGGACAGGCTGATGCCCTGACTTGCGGCATATTCCTTGGCCTGGCGGATGACCTCTTCATCAAAGCTGAGTGTGACTTTGCTGTCCATACATATTGATATTCTAAGCTGTGGTTTGTATGTGGGGGGGTGTGGTTGGTGGATTGGGTGTAAAGGTAAGGGGAATTGTACGTATAAAAAAAAGAAATTGTACGTAGGGTTGTGTTAGTGCCTGGTATTACCCGAGAAAAAACAATTTTTTCAACATAAAATCGTACCTTTGCCCTCCTTGATTTGGGCCCAACAAGCAAATATTGATTTCCAATTACGTTGTCCGATGGTTCGTCGGGTGATGTAAATTTTTGTTTTTGAAGGGTTTAGGCCAAGTATAAAAACCGCATATTGCAATATGGCTATTAAAAAAGAAAATCGTCCAAGAGCCACTTTCTCAAAAATCACTATCGGTCTCGCTTCACCTGACAGCATCCTGGAAAGGAGCTATGGGGAGGTTTTGAAGCCCGAAACCATTAACTACCGCACGTACAAGCCGGAAAGGGATGGCCTGTTTTGTGAGCGTATTTTTGGTCCCGTAAAGGATTATGAGTGCGCCTGCGGAAAGTACAAGCGTATCCGGTATAAGGGTATCGTTTGTGACCGTTGCGGTGTAGAGGTGACGGAGAAGAAGGTAAGACGGGAGAGGATGGGCCACATTAAATTGGTGGTTCCCGTAGTTCATATCTGGTATTTCAAATCGCTGCCCAATAAAATAGGCTATCTTTTAGGGATGAGCTCCAAGAAACTGGAGAGCATCATCTATTATGAAAGGTATGTGGTAATTCAGCCCGGGATCAGGACGGATAAGGGGCAGAATTATGGCGATCTGCTGACGGAAGAAGAGTACCTGGAAATCCTGGACACGCTGCCCAAGGATAACCAGTACCTGCCGGACGAGGACCCTGCCAAATTCATCGCCAAGATGGGTGCTGAGGCCGTTCATGATCTGCTGGAGCGGATCGAGCTCGACCAGTTGTCGTTCGATCTGCGGAATGCTGCCGCCAATGAGACCTCTCAGCAACGTAAGGCCGACGCCCTGAAGCGGCTGAGCGTGGTGGAGGCTTTCCGGGACGCCAATTCGCGTATCACCAACCGTCCCGAGTGGATGGTGATGCAATATATCCCTGTGATCCCGCCCGAGCTGCGTCCGCTGGTTCCCCTGGATGGTGGCCGGTTCGCCTCTTCGGACCTCAATGACCTTTACCGGCGCGTGATCATCCGGAACAACCGGTTGAAGCGGCTGTTGGAGATCAAGGCCCCCGAGGTGATCCTTCGTAACGAAAAGCGGATGTTGCAGGAAGCCATCGACTCGCTGTTCGACAACAGCCGTAAGTCCAATGCCGTGAAGGCTGAGGGCGGCCGGGCGTTGAAGTCACTGAGTGATGTGTTGAAGGGTAAGCAAGGCCGGTTCCGTCAGAACCTGCTTGGTAAACGTGTCGACTACTCTGGTCGTAGCGTTATCGTGGTAGGCCCTGAGCTGAAGCTGCACGAGTGCGGCCTGCCGAAAGATATGGCGGCTGAGCTGTTTAAACCCTTTATCATCCGGAAGCTTATCGAGCGCGGTATCGTCAAGACGGTGAAGAGCGCCCGTAAGCTGGTCGATAAGAAGGAAGCTATCGTTTGGGATATCCTCGAAAATATTCTGAAGGGCCACCCGGTGATGTTGAACCGGGCCCCTACGCTGCACCGGCTGTCTATCCAGGCCTTCCAGCCTAAGCTGATCGAAGGTAAGGCTATCCAGCTGCACCCGCTGGTGTGTACGGCGTTCAACGCCGACTTTGACGGTGACCAGATGGCCGTGCACGTTCCGTTGAGCAGCGCCGCCATCCTGGAAGCGCAGCTGTTGATGTTGTCTTCGCACAATATCCTCAACCCGCAGAACGGTACGCCTATTACCCTGCCTTCGCAGGACATGGTGCTTGGGCTTTACTATATCACCAAAGGCAAGAAGACGGCCGGCGCCGACAAAGTGAAAGGCGAAAACAAGATCTTCTACAGTGCAGAAGAAGTTATCATCGCCTATAACGAGGGCCGGGTCGATCTTCACGCTTATATCAAGGTGAAGACGCGGGTACGCACCCCCCAGGATACGCTGGAGAACAAGCTGCTCGAGACGACGGTTGGCCGCGTCCTGTTCAACCAGTTTGTGCCTGCTGA
Organism: Puia dinghuensis; assembly: GCF_014642875.1. Lineage (GTDB taxonomy): Bacteria > Bacteroidota > Bacteroidia > Chitinophagales > Chitinophagaceae > Puia > Puia dinghuensis. The sequence goes on along the minus strand of NZ_BMJC01000005.1, from coordinate 62,642 downwards.
AGTAGGGTTTGTCAATGCCCTGCTGACGAAGAAGTCGCTGCGGGAAATTATCGGTAACATCATCAAGTGGACAAATATCCCGAAGACGGTGAAATTCCTGGATGATATCAAGCAGCTGGGCTTCCGGATGGCCTTCCGTGGTGGATTGTCCTTTAATATCAATGACCTGATCATTCCCGATACAAAAGAAGAGCTTTTGGATAATGCGAAGGGTGAGGTTGATGAAGTTTGGGACAACTACAATATGGGTCTTATCACGAACAACGAACGATATAACCAAATCGTCGATATCTGGTCGCGTGTGGATACCCGGATCACGGAGACCCTTATCCATGAGCTGAGCTCGGACAAACAGGGTTTCAATTCGGTGTACATGATGCTGGACTCCGGCGCCCGTGGCAGCAAGCAGCAGATCAAGCAGCTTGCCGGTATCAGGGGTCTGATGGCCAAGCCGAGGAAGTCGGGTTCTACGGGGAGCGAGATCATCGAAAACCCCATTCTGTCCAACTTCAAGGGTGGATTGAACGTATTGGATTACTTCATCTCCACGCACGGCGCCCGTAAGGGTCTTGCCGACACGGCGCTTAAAACGGCGGATGCCGGTTATCTGACCCGTCGTCTGGTGGACGTGGCCCAGGATGTGGTGATCACCGAAGAGGATTGCGGTACGCTGCGCGGCATCGCTACTTCGGCGCTGAAAGACAATGAAGACATCGTAGAACCTTTATACGATCGAATCCTGGGGCGTACGTCGCTGCATGATGTATATGACCCGCAGACCGACAAGCTGATCGTGGCGGCTGGTGACCAGATCACCGAAGAGATCGGCAAAGCGATAGAGGATGCCAGTATCGAAATCGTGGAGATCAGGTCGGTGCTCACTTGTGAAAGCAAGCGTGGGGTTTGTGTAAAATGTTATGGTAAGAACCTGGCGACGGGTTATACGACCCAGAAGGGGGATGCCGTCGGGATCATCGCTGCGCAGAGCATCGGTGAGCCGGGAACCCAGCTTACCCTGCGTACCTTCCACGTGGGTGGTGTTGCGGGTAGCGCCTCGGTCGAGTCGACAATGATCGCCAAATTCGAAGGAACCGTCCAGTTCGATGGTCTGCGGACGGTAACTGCAGAGAACAACGAGGGTAACAAGATACAGGTTGTTATCGGCCGTACGGGTGAGGTGAGGATCATGGATGTGAAGAACGACCGGCTGCTGATCACTAACAACGTTCCGTATGGCGCCACGCTCAGCGTGAAGGATGGCCAGAAGTTAGCGAAGGGCGATGTGATCTGTTCCTGGGACCCCTTCAATAACGTCGTGATCTCCGAGATCGCCGGTAGCGTCAAATTCGATGCCGTCCTGGAAGGTATCACCTACCGGGAAGAGGCCGACGAACAGACTGGTCACCGCGAGAAAGTGGTTATCGAAACGAAGGATAAGACGAAGATACCTTCTATCAATATCGAGGGTGCGAAAGAGGTGAAGAGCTACAACCTGCCGGTTGGTTCGCACATCGTCATCGAAGAAGCCGAAGAGGTGAAAGCCGGTCAGGTTATCGTGAAGATACCGCGGGTGCTTGGCAAGCTGCGGGACATCACGGGTGGTCTGCCCCGCGTAACGGAACTGTTCGAAGCGCGTAACCCGGGTAACCCTGCCATTGTGAGCGAGATCGATGGTGTGGTCGCGTTTGGTAACATCAAGCGTGGTAACAGAGAGATCATCGTGGAAGCAAAGGATGGGGTGGTGAAGAAATACCTGGTTCCGCTGACGCGGCAGATCCTTGCCCAGGACGGTGACTTTATCAAGGCTGGCGCGCAGTTGTCGGATGGCCAGGTGGCGCCTGCGGATATTTTGTCGATCAAGGGGCCATTTGCCGTTCAGGAATACGTAGTGAACGAGATACAGGAAGTGTATCGCCTGCAGGGTGTGAAGATCAATGACAAGCATATCGAGGTGATCGTTCGCCAGATGATGCGTAAGCTGACGATCGTCGATCCGGGTGACACCCGCTTCCTTGAAGAAGATACGGTGGATAAATTCGAGTTCCTGGAAGAAAATGACTGGATCTTCGACAAGAAGGTCGTTACCGATCCGGGTGAGTCCGGCAAGCTGAAGGCCGGCCAGATCGTGAGTCTGCGGGAAGTAAGGGAAGAGAATTCGATCTTACGTCGAAATGACAAAAAACTGGCAGAGTTCAGGGATGCGAGGGCTGCTACATCGGCGCCGCTGCTGCTCGGTATCACCAAAGCTTCGCTGGGTACACAAAGCTGGATCTCCGCGGCTTCCTTCCAGGAAACGACGAAGGTGTTGTCTTCTGCGGCCATCCAGGGTAAGAGTGATGATATGCTCGGACTGAAAGAGAATGTCATCACGGGTCATCCGATACCGGCGGGTACAGGCCTGCGTGACTTCGAGAATATGATCGTAGGCAGCAAGGAAGAGTACGAACTGCTGCAAACGACCCGTGAGGCTATGCAATTCGATGAGGAAGAATAAGATACAGTCATTTATAAGAATGTTAAAAAGTGTGATGTAGGAGGTTAATAACCTCCTACTTTTTTATATTCGCGGTTATGAAGTACATCTCTACCATTTTAAGTGTTGTTGCTTTGGGGCTTGTTGCGGTTCTTTACCTTACGCAGACCCGTCAGTTGGAGCAGATGAAGAAGAATACGGGTGGCGAGCCGAAGAATCCCGGCATCGGGTTCAAGATGGCCTATTTCGATATGGACAGCCTGGAGACGCATTATGAAGAGTTCAGGGATGCGCAGGCACAGGTGAAGGAGCAGGATAACAGGATGACGCAGGAACTGAGCAGCCTTGACCGTTCCAACCAGAAGAAGATAGATGGCTGGCGGCAGAAGCAGCAGTCGAATACGATGACACAGGCGGAGGGGGAGCAGGCGCAGCGGGAATACCAGGAGATGCAGCAGCAGTTTGCGAGCCGCAAGCAGGAGCTGGAACAGGCCTTGTATAAGCGTACGGAGGACCTGAAGACCAATTTGCGGAAAAAGATAGAGGACTTTCTTAAGGAGTACAATAAGCAAAAGGGCTTTTCTTATATTATCCAATACGACGCCAATTCCTTTATTTACGCCAAGGACAGCCTTTACAATATTACCTCCGACCTTGTGGATGGGTTGAATGCGGCTTATAAGAAGAAGTAGGGGCTGGCGGTGGGGCACATGGGATGGAGGCCCCGCGGAGGTGCGTTAGGGAATTTTTCCTATATTGAGGCATTATGGCAGAATCAACCAAAACAACCTCCTCCTTTAGACCGACCCTTGGTTTGCTGGATGGCACCATGATCGTCGCCGGGTCGATGATCGGGTCGGGTATCTTTATCGTGAGCGCCGATATCACGCGTAATGTCGGTAGTGCCGGCTGGCTCATTTTCGTCTGGCTGATAACCGGTTTTATGACCATCACGGCAGCGGTGAGCTACGGGGAGCTGAGCGGGATGTATCCCAAGGCCGGCGGTCAATATGTCTACCTTAAAGAAGCGTATAATCCCCTTACAGGTTTTTTGTATGGCTGGAGCTTTTTTGCCGTCATTCAAACGGGAACCATTGCTGCCGTGGCGGTGGCTTTCTCGAAGTTTGCGGGTTATTTCTTTCCGTCGCTGGAGCTAACCGATGCGAATGTCGTCTTTATGCTGGGCGGCTTCAAGGTATACTGGGCGCAGCTGGTCGCGATCGTATTAATTGTTTTTCTTACGTATGTCAATACCCGGGGACTCGAGGGCGGGAAGTGGATACAGCGGATATTTACGATGACCAAGATCGTGTCGCTGTTTGGGCTGATCGTCTTTGGCTTTTTGCTTGGCGCGAAGCATAACGTATGGCAGGCGAACTGGACGAATGCCTGGCATATGCATAAATTGAATGTGAACGACATATTTGCGACGACCAGCCCGGTGGTGGGACTGGCGGTGGTAGGGGCCATTGCGGCATCGATGACCGGGTCGATCTTTTCCAGCGATGCCTGGAACAATGTGACTTTTATCGCGGGGGAGATGAAGAATCCCAAGCGGAATATAGGGCTGAGCCTTTTCCTGGGGACGCTGATGATTACGATCATTTATGTGTCCGCCAACCTCATGTATGTGAGCGTGATGCCGCTGAACCAGATCGCTACGGCGCCGCAGGACCGGGTGGCTGTCGCTGCGGCAAATGTGATCTTCGGTAATGCGGGAACCTACGTTATCGCCATTATGATCATGATCTCGACCTTTGGATGCGACAATGGGCTGATCCTGGCGGGGGCAAGGGTGTATCACACGATGGCGGGGGACGGTCTTTTCTTCCGGCAGGCGGGTGTGTTGAATAAGAATGCCGTGCCGGGGTGGGCGCTTTGGGCGCAATGCGTGGTGGCCTGTGTCCTTTGTCTGAGTGGAAGATATGGAGATTTGCTGGATATGATCGCGTTCGTTGCCGTCGCTTTCTATGCCCTGACGGTGTTGGGGATCTTTGTGCTGCGTAAGAAGCAGCCGGCGATGGAGCGGCCGTACAAGGCGTTTGGCTATCCTGTACTGCCAATAGTCTATATCGTACTGGCGTTGGTGTTTTGTGTGGCGCTGATCATTCAGAAGCCTACCTATGCGACGTGGGGTTTGGCCATTGTACTGGCGGGCATACCTTTGTATTATATCGCGGTGGCGAGGAGGAAGGGTGGAGTGGAGGCGATAAATTAATGACTGTTATGGTGAATCTAAATAAGTTGTTTGAACAGTTCCAGCAGGTGAAGGCGGGTGTTATCGGCGATATGATGCTGGATACCTATTTATGGGGGCACGTGGAACGGATCTCGCCGGAGGCACCGGTGCCGGTGGTGGCGTTGGAGCGGCGGGAGCATCGGATCGGGGGGGCGGGTAATGTGGCGTTGAACCTGGCGTCGCTTGGGGCCCGGGTGACTACTTTCTCGGTGATCGGTGCGGATCCGGATGGGGAACAGCTGGAGGGATTGTTGCGGGAAGAAGGCATCGACACGAGCTATCTGATCACCAGCAGGGACAGGATCACGACGACCAAGGCTCGTGTGATGGGCCGTAATCAGCAGATGCTGCGGCTGGATTCGGAGATGACGGTCGATCTGACGGCTGGCGCCGAGGATGAACTGCTTGGAGAGTTGCGCCGTTATCTCGAGATGGAGCGGCCACAGGTGGTGATCTTCGAAGATTATAACAAGGGGGTATTGACGCAGCGGGTGATTCGTGAGGCGGTGGCCTTGTGCCGGCGGCATGAGGTGATTACGGCGGTGGACCCGAAGCGAAAGAATTTTTTTTCCTATGAAGGGGTGACCATTTTCAAGCCTAATCTCAAGGAGGTGAAGGAAGGATTGAACCTTTTGTTGGATGAAGTGCAGCTGCCGGTGTTGCGGAAGATACATGAGCAGCTGATGGAGCGATTGCAGCATCAGATATCCTTTATCACGTTGTCGGAGAAAGGGGTCTTTTTCCAAAATGGGGAGCAGGCTGAGCAGATACCTTCGCATCTGCGCAATATTGCGGATGTGTCGGGCGCCGGAGATACGGTGATAGCGGTGGCTTCGCTTGTTTATGCCGTTACACGGGATGTGCGGCTGATGGCGGAGATCGCTAATATTGCCGGGGGACTTGTTTGTGAGGAGGTGGGGACGGCGGCTATCGATAGGGTGAGGTTGATGGAGGAGTGTGGGAGGTTGCTGCGTTGATGAGTTTCGAACAAAGAACGGCGGCTGTTAGCGGCTGTTTAAACATCTGCAAATAATCTTCAAAAATATTAGTCGCTATTTGGAGTAGCTTCGCGCTATGTCCAGATATACACTCGCAATCCATGGCGGGGCAGGCACCATCCTGAAAGAGGATATGACCCCGGAGCTGGAGCAGGCTTATTTTGACAGCCTGCAGCAGGCGATGAATGCCGGCTTTGCCGTTCTTGAGCAGGGCGGATCGGCGATAAATGCCATCAAGGCGACGATCGTCATTTTAGAAGACAATATGCTGTTCAATGCGGGACGCGGGTCCGTGTTTACCAAGAAGGGTGTCCAGGAGATGGATGCGGCTATCATGGATGGGAGGACGCTGGATGCCGGGTCGGTTACAGGTGTCCGTAATGTCCGCAATCCGATAGAGCTGGCGATGGAGGTGATGACGAACAGCAACCATGTGTTCCTCAGCGGCAAAGGGGCGCAGGATTTTGCGATCAAGCAGGGGATAAAGCTGGAACCCGACGAATATTTCTTTTCTCAATTTCGGTATGATCAATGGAAGTCCATTCGCGACTCGGATACGTATTCGCTGGATCATACGCACCAGGCGCTGGAAGAAATGATGCGGGACAAGAAATTTGGTACGGTTGGCGCCGTGGCCTGCGACCAGGCGGGTAATATTGCCGCGGCTACCAGTACGGGTGGGATGACCAATAAGAAATATGGCCGCATCGGGGACAGCCCGATCATCGGCGCGGGAACCTATGCGAACAACAAGACCTGCGGCATCTCCTGTACGGGACATGGCGAACTGTTTATCCGGGCGGTGGCTGCGCATGATGTCAGCTGCCTGATGGAGTATAAGGGGCTGAGTCTTCAGGAGGCCATGGATATCGTGGTGCATGAGAAGCTGATCGCTATCGATGGCGAAGGGGGGATGATCGGGGTGGATGCGCAGGGGAATGCGGCCCTGGTGTTCAACAGCCAGGGGATGTACCGGGGGTATAAGAGCAGCGATGGGGCGAATGTAGTTGCGATATATAAGTAGGAAATTCGGTAGATTCGCGGGCATGAAGAAATATGCGGTCATTGTTGCCGGTGGGTCGGGTTCGAGGATGGGAAAGCCTGTTCCCAAGCAGTTTTTGTTATTGCAGGGCAAGTCTGTTCTGTGGTACAGCCTGAATACGTTTTTGTCGGCTTATGATGATTGCGCGATCGTGCTGGTCGTGCCGGCGGCGTATTGGGAGGCGGCGCAGGCGATTGCCGGCTCGACGATCGCGCCGGAGAGGGTGGTGATAGTGGTGGGTGGGGAGACGCGGTTTCATTCCGTTCGGAACGGGCTTAAGCTGGTGGAAGGAGAGTCTGTTGTGGCCGTTCATGATGGGGTGCGGTGCCTGGCGAGCGTTGGATTGGTGCGGCGGTGTTTCGAGGAGGCTATGCGGATGGGATCGGCTATTCCCGTGGTGGATTGCAAGGACAGCGTGCGGTGGGTGGAAGGAGAGGGCAGCAAGCCGTTGGATCGGGATCGGATCAAACTGGTGCAGACGCCGCAGACGTTTTTGAGTTCTATTTTGATGGGGGCGTTTGAGCGGGTTGGTGAGGGTGCAGGGTTTACGGATGAGGCGACGGTGGTGGAGGCGGCGGGGCATCCGGTGCACCTGGTGGAGGGAGAGGTGAATAATATAAAGATCACTTTGCCGGCAGATCTGGTGTTTGCGGAGCGGGTTGTGCTGGAGATGAATCTGTAAGGGATATCCAGAGGTGTGACGGGGTAGAACCGGAGAGGAGTTGGAGCCGGTAGTATTTTGCCAGAAAAGATTCCCATTCGGTGCGGGCGGATGCGTCTTTGAAGTAATTGATGGCAGGGTTATAGATGAGATATTTTGTATGGTAGTGCAGGAGGTCGGTCTCTATGCGCGAGAGTTGCTTATGACCGGGGTCCCATCCCGGATACCAGCCCCAGAAATGGTGATAGATCCAATGACAGGGCGAAAAAATTCCAAATTCATTATAGGCGCGGACCCAGTTGTTGTCGCCGAAAGCATATAGCTGCCGATCGGTGGGGCGGTGCTGCCGGAGGTATCGATATTCGGGTAGATCGGTGACCCAGCCGCTGTGGTTATTCGCGAGATGGGTGGCGTGCTGGCCCGCATCATAGAGGGGCATACAACAAAGGAGGAAGCCATAGAGCAGCTGGCTCTTTTTTTCCCGCAGCCAGCTTTCTTCCGTATATGCCCAAACGACGAATACCAGGATGGGCAGGGAGACGGAGAGGGGCAGGAAGTAGTACCAGAATGCGTGCCCATATTCCAGCATCCCCGACAGGCCTTCGGCGGCGAAGGAGAGGATGAGGGTAGCCAGCGCGGCCACGAGCAGCCGCTTTTTTTTATGCTTATACAGAAGGGCGCAAGCACCGAGGACGGTGGCGAGGATAAAGGGCATCTGCAGATCGGTGTCTTGCAGGGCTTGTTTGACGACCCTGAAATGTTCGCCAGGTGTGGGTTTGGACATGTACCAGCGGAAATTGAACACGAAGGCGTCCTGCCATAGTTGTGTGAGGGCGTGGTGGGCGGCGAAGTATCCTAAAAGGGGGAGGGTGATCGTTGCGGCGCCGGCGAGGGCGGGGAACCAGGCGGTGCGGATGAGCGTAGTCGGGGCTCGGTTCGGGGCGGGGAGGAAGGCGTAGAGGAGGAGGGGTAGGAGGACGATGAGGCCATCCTGTTGCATGAAGAAGGTGGCGGCGGCGAGGAGGCCCAACCAGTAGTGGCGGTAGCGGCGGTTGTCGTCGAGCATCAGGCAGAAGAACAGCAGGAGGAAGATGGCGGTGTAGGCCCTGGTCATGGTAATGCCGATGCAGATCATGTAATTGCGGATCAGCAAATTGAAGAACAGCGGCGGAAGCCAGGGCCAGGGCAGGGAGCAGCGGCGGCAGAGGCGGAGGAAGAGCAGGGTGGCGGTGAGGACGAGCGCGGTATTGAGCAGCCAGAGTCCCCAGGGACCGGCCGTGCAGAAAAAGAAGATGAGCGGCGGTTTGTGATCGAATACATCCCGGTAGGGAACGCCGCCCGCAACGATGAGCCGCCCGAAGTAGCGGAAGATCTCGGTATCGTCATAGAAGAGATCGACCGGGGGGCAATAAAGCAGGCTTAGCAGCAGGCTGGCGGCTGACAGGAGCAGGATGGTGCGGCGGGGTTCGGCTATCGCCGGCCAGAGCGTGCGGGTATGTGGAGTTTGGGTGTTCATAGTGTTGGGCCGTATGGGGGTTGGGCGATCAAGATTTTAACAGTCTCCAGGGCCAGGGTAGATGGTTATGACGATAGAAGAAATAGGGTTCGCGGAGGGCTCCGAAGTTGGCGTAAAAGTAAGCGATGCCCCGAATGTCTGAACCTTCGAAGTCGAGTGTGAGTCCGCTGCCGGCCCATTCGCGGATGAGCTGGTCGATGAGGAAATGATTGGCGCCTGTCATGCGGCCGGCGGGCAGGGTGGTGGATTGGAGCAGATAGAGCCTTGACGCGTCGCGGACGAGCAGGGCGGTGGCTTGTAGTTGGTCGCCGGCGAATGCGGCCCTGAGGATGAGCTGTCCTTTCGGCTGCAGGTGGAGGCAGAGTTTCCGGAAGCGGCTATAGTCTTCGGGGCGGATAGCGGGGTGGCGGGCGGCATACTGGCTGCGATAGGCTTCGATGGCGGTGTCGAGATCGATATCCGGCGTATAGGTGAGGCCGCTGCGGGCTGCCAGCCGGAGGTTGCGCACGAGGTCTTTTTTATACCGGGCTTCCAGCTGGGGATAGGGTCTTTCGAGGGGGAGGATGAGGTTATCATGGATGCGAAGGGTGGGGAGGCCGCTGGCGTAGTTGAGATAGATCTCTGCAAAGCGATAGTGCCGGGTGAGGATGCCCAGGAAGGAATTTATGCTATCATGTGAGATCGGTTCGGTGAAGAAGATGCCGGTTTGTTGGGTGAATGCGGGTTGGCAGAGATAGGTGACTCCCCATTTGCGGCGCCAGGTGAGGGGCATGACGGCCTTGTAGTCTTCCAGGACGAGGGCGGCCCATTGGCCCGATGTGAGATGGTCGAGATAAAAATGAAAACCGTAGATGAGCCGGTTGGCCGACCGTTCGATACACGCGTCCCAGCGGGCGACGTCGATCGCCTGCCGTTGCAGATAGCGGATATGGGCGGTAGTGGTCATGCGGATATGGAGCCGGTGATCATTATAACGGCATATTACCAAAAAGCTTCCGGAAGTCAATGTTTTGTACGTCGATGCTAAAAGATATTCTTTGCCAGAAGGTGTTCTGGTCGGGAACGGTCTTGAGCTGGGTGGAGAAATCGCTGCTGTATACCAGGGGCGCGTAGATGCGGACGACGTCGTGGGCCAGTGAGAGTTCGATGCCGCCGGTGTACAGGAAATGGGCCGTGGGGGGATTGTTCTCCCAGGCTTCGGCGTATGTTCCGGCATCGAAGAAGAGGCGCAGGGGGAACCATTCCGGGGCGATGCTGCGAGGCAGGGTGCTGCGGAGGTTGATGGAGGCTACCCAGTTGTCGGAGCGGCCCTGGAGTCCCTGGAAGAGATCGGTGCGCAGCTTCAGATCGCCGTCGCGCATCAGGACCTGCTGGCTGGCGGCGCCGGTGAATTCATTGCGGCCGACGAAGAAATTATTATAGGTGTAGTCTTCATTACCTCGCAGGGCGGTGAGTTTTGGTTCGTAGCGGGAGAGGTCTTCGTATATCGAGCGGCTGCCGAGGTAGCCGAATTTGGCGCCAAAGACGCGCAGATCGAGGCCGCCGCCTTTTTCATAGTTGAAGAAATAATTGGTGGTGAAGTTGACGCGATACCAGTTGGCGGCCTGTTGCACCTGGAGACGGACGCTATAGGGGTAGAGCGCCCGGGTGTCGCGGATATCGAAGCTCAGCTGGTTGAGATAGCGGAAGCTGTATTTGCCGGGGGTAGGGTAGTAGAGGGAGTCCGTTGTTTTTAGTACATAGTTGTCCAGGTTCTTCTCGCCGATGAGGTAGGTCTTCCATTCGAGGGTTTTTTCCAGGGTGCTGCGGGGAGAGGCTTTTGGGAAGACGATGCGGAGGCCAGGGGTGAGCTTATAGTAGCCGCCGGTGAGCCGGTTGCCATTGCTGTCGGTGCCACTCATGGTGGAGAAGCGTTGGAAGCCGATGGTGGCCTGGATCTTTTGCAGGCCGTGGTCGGGATACCAGGTGTAGATGAATCCGCCGGCGCCGTTGAGCTGGTGGCTGGTGGTGGCATAGAGCGGGATGAGGATGAACTGGAACGGGTCGGGGGGCAGGTTAAAGTTATGGATGAGCATTCCGATCTGGAACCGATCGTAAAAGTTATAGCCAAAGGCCGGTGCGAGTCCGAGATAGTGATATTTGTCGGTCGATTGGGTGTTGAACAGGAAGGTGGGTTTTAGTTTGCGATGGGCGGGCATCGGCGGCAGGGGGCCTTTCCGGTCGAGCAGAGCAAAGAGGGTGTCGAGGGCACGCCGGCGGGTGATGAAGGAGCGACTGGTGCTGTCGGGGGCGCCTTCGCTGGTGTTGGTGATGACGGCTTTGAAGTCGGCGGGATAAGGGTGTTTGAATTGCCACTCGCGGAAATATTGTCGCATACAGCTATCGAACAGCGCCGTCCCGAGCGTGTCTTCGAGCATCCGCATCCAGGCGCCAGTCTTGGTGTAGGCGATGTCGAAATAGTTCTCTACGGTGAAGTCTTCGGAAGTGGTGGAGATGGGCTGATCTTTCTTTTCGACGGCCTGGGTTAATAGGGAGGCGAGGCTGCCATCGGCTTCGGGCGGGTATTTCTGTGCGGTGTAGCGGTTGTCGTAATAGGTATTGATGCCCTCGTCCATCCAGGGGTAGCGGCGTTCGTTTGTCCCGAGGACACCGTAGAACCAGTTGTGGCCTACTTCGTGTTCGATGGTGAGGTCGATGTCCTTTGCCGGTCCGGGGGTATTGATCGCCGTGATGGTAGGGTATTCCATGCCGCCGGAGAACCCCATTTTTGTCTCGACGGCGGTGACGACGTTGTAAGGGTATTCGCCGATGAGGGCGGAGCGGAAGCGGACGGCGTCCTTTATAAAGGCTGTGCTGCCGACGAACCCTTTTGGAGCGGCAGGAGTATAGTAGGAGTAGATGTCGATGATGCGGCCGGAGGGAAGCTGCAGGGTATCGTGTTCGGTGTGGAAGCGGGGGTCGGCGAACCAGGCGAAGTCGTGGATGCGGTCTTGTTTATAATGAAATGTTTTTGTGTTGGCGGATGGATAGGTGGTGTCCTGCAATTCGCCGGTGGCGGCGACGATGTATTTGTTGGGGACGGTGATGCGGACGTCGAAGCGGCCGAATTCGCTGTAGAACTCGCCCTGATCGAGGTAGGGGATGGGGTGCCAGCCTTTATTGTCGTAGACGGCGGGTTTGGGGTACCATTGGGTTATCTGGTAGGAGGTGGTTGGGGGTGTGTAGGTCCAGCCGCCGCGGGAGAAGTTGTAGGGGAGTTTTTCGTGGAAGGGGGTAGTTATCGTGATCGTTTGTTGCGGGAGGAGGGGTTTTGGCAGGACGACCTTGATAATATCGATGTAGCTGGGATGGTCTTCTATTTTGGCTTCCTGGCCGTCGACGCGAAAGTCGAGGCGGTTGATATAGCCGCGTTGTTGTTTATCGGCGAAGTAGAAATCGGTTCGGCCGTTGGCGAGCAGCTGTTCGCTGAAGGCGGTGCGGTCGTTCTTGTAGGCGTTGGGCCAGCAGTGGATCCAGAGGAAGGTGAGGGTGTCGGGGGAGTTGTTGGTATATTCCATGCGGACGAAGCCATCGAGGCTTTTATCCGCGTCGTTGAGGGTGACGTCGATGGTGTAGCCGACCTGTTGTTGAAAGTAGGATTGGGCCCGTGCTATGAGGGTATACGGGAGTATGATCAGGAAGAGGATGAGTTTTTTCATGGTGTGGTTTAGCGACCTTGTCCCAGGAAGATGATCCTTAGGGTATATAGCATGATCTTCATGTCGACAAGCAATGAACTATTTTCGATGTACATGAGATCATATTTCATTCGATCGATCATTTCCTCGATGTTCTCCGCGTAACCAAATTGCACCATTCCCCAGGAGGTGAGACCGGGTTTTACTTTCAGGAGATAACGAAAATAGGGGGTGCGATGATATAGTTGTTCGATGTAATATTCGCGTTCGGGCCGGGGACCTACGAGGGACATTTCGCCTTTGAGGATATTCCAGAGTTGGGGAAGCTCGTCGATGCGCCATTTGCGCATAGTCTTTCCCCAGGGGGTGATGCGGGTGTCCTGGAGGGAGGACAGGGCGGGGCCTTCTTTTTCCGCGTCGCGGAGCATGGAGCGGAATTTATAGATCTGGAATTTTTTTCCTTTGTAGCCGATCCTTTCCTGTTGATAGAAGACGGGGCCGGGAGAAGATAGGCGGACGCGGATGGCGGAGTACAGCATGAGGGGAGAAAGGAGGACGAGGCTTGTCACGGAGATGCCTACATCCATGACGCGTTTGATGTTCAGCTGCCATTCGGGCATCGGGCTGGTATAGATGTCGGAGAGGATGGCTTCGTGGACGTTGTTTGTCCTTACCGATCCGGAAAGGATGTCGAGGGTGCTTGGGATGATCTTTATCCGGACATCCTTGTTGCTTAGCTTTTCGACGATTGCGCCAACTTCTTCCCTTGCGCTGCCTTCGAGTGCGACGACGACGAGTTCGATATGGTGCTGATCGATGGCCTTTTCTATGTCTTCGGAGTCACCCAGGTGGGTGAGGTAGTGGGCGATGCCATTGTTTTGCTGGTTGTGGTTGGTGACATAGCCTTTATAGCGATACCCGGAGGAAGACAGGGCTTCCCAGGTGTCCTTGTATATTTTTGTGGCGATGTCGTCGCTACCGACCAGCAGAGCGTTAAAGACGACCTTTCCCCGGCGTACCTGCCTGCGGACGATGTTGAGGATCGCGATGCGGCCGGTGAGGGTGAGCAGGTATTGGGCGAACAGGTAGATGAAATAGGTCTGATAAAAGTAATGATAGTCCTTGACGGGGTCGTTGAAGACGATGGCGAAGAAGATGATGGTGCACCCTATGAGGCAATAGACAAAGGTATTGGTGATCTCGTTGAGCCGGGATTTCTGATAGAGGGAGCGGTAGGACCCCACCATGGTGAAGAGGATGAGCCAGCCGAACGGGATGGTCGAAGTCCCCAGCCAGAACCGTTGGGTAAGCAGGAGATGATGGTCGACGAAGATAGGTTCCGAAAGCAGGAACCGGCGGCTGAAGTGGAAAATATTGGCAGACAGCAGGGCGGCGAGATAGTCGCTGAGGATATACCAAAGGGTGGAGATGGTATGTGTTTTTTTGGACGCCGGCATGCCCCTATCAGGTGTTGATCGTGTTGTGTTTTATCTTTTGCAGGATTTGGTGAGCAATATCCATGGCCCTGAATCCGTCTACTTCGGAGACCTGGGTTGGAGTGTTTGTCAGGATGGCCTCGCAGAACTTTTCCAATTCCAATCGGATAGCATTGACCTCTGGGACGACGGGGTTGGAAAGGGCGATTGTTTTTTTCCCGTTGGGGGTCTCGATATCGAAGGCAAAGACGTCCAGGTCTTGTGGCGATTTCAGCTTGATGATCTCGCTTTTTTTGTTTAAGAAATCGATGCCAATATAGGCATCTTTCTGGAATAATCGCATTTTTCGCATCCGCTTCATCGAGATGCGGCTGGAGGTGAGGTTGGCTACGCAGCCATTGTTGAATTCGATGCGAACGGAGGCGATGTCGGGGGTGTCGGTGAGGACGGCGACGCCGCTTGCGGAGATGCTTTTGACTTCGCTTTTGACCAGGCTGAGGATAATGTCGATATCATGGATCATGAGATCGAGGATGACGCTGACTTCGGTGCCGCGGGGATCGAACTGGGCGAGACGGTGTACTTCGATGAACAGGGGGCTCAGCGGGATGGAATCTACGGCGAGAAAGGCTGGATTAAAGCGTTCGACATGGCCGACCTGCAATTTTACGTTGGATTCCCGGACTAGTTTTACGAGGGTGCGGGCTTCGTCCATGGTATTGGCGAGGGGTTTCTCGACGAATACGTGTTTCCCCTTGCGGATGGCTTTTTCGCAAAGCCGGAAATGTTGTGGGGTGGGGGCGACGATGTCGATGAGGTCGCAGGAGTCGATGAGTGCGTCGGCATCGGTGAAGCGGGGTATCTGGTATTTTTCGGTGGCGAGGCGGGCCATGTCGTCGTCGGGGTCATAGAACCCTACCAGTTGTGCCGATTTGATCTCTTTCCAGTTGTTCAGATGAAATTTTCCCAGGTGACCGACTCCAAAAACCCCGACTTTAAGCATTTATTACATTTTGTTCCGGGGTCAAACCTACGGTATTCTGGTGAATAGACAATGAGAAGGCGATGGACCGGGACAGCTATTGGGTGGGGGTCCGGAGTGGTGTTTATAAAGGAGTGGACGCCCGGGGGCTTATGTGCGTTGGCGGGCGGGGTCCTGTTTGCCGGGTTCGTGGGCGCTGGCGCTATTGAGGGGATTGGGCTCCGTGGACAGGTCGAGGTTAAAATAACGAAATGGCTGCCATTTGGAGTTGCGGGTCATTTGTTTGAACGTATAGAGGGCCAGGCCGATCTCGAGGATCAGGAGAATATTGAACCAGATCTTAAATGTGTTGAGGAAGTGGGTGCGCATGGAGAAGCTGTTGGTCTCTTCGGCGCCGAAGACGAGGGTCGAGAGCTTTTTGATGCCCGGCATGATGACGGGTATTTTGCTCCAGTTGGTGTAGCGGACACCTTCATAGCGATAGTGGGGATCGTAACCGGGCGGAACCTGGTGTGCATAGTAGTTCCAGTCTTGTTCAACGTCCTGGAAGGAGGCGAGGCGGCCGTCGGGTCTTGTGAAATAGAGATTGTATGTGGGATCGAGGACTTTCCATGTTGTGCCGGTGTTAACTTCTACGATCATGTGGACCCCGTATTTCCCATTGTTTTCCATTTGCCCGATGCGTACGGGGTAGTGGTAGGTTTCGAGGACGCGGGCCAGTACCATGGAATAGCTGCCGCAGGCACCGTCGGTGGTCATGAGATCGACCGCAGCGGAGCGGAAGATGCCGGCCTGGAGTCCCAGTTCGGCGGAGGACATGCCGGCAAAGGTGTTCAGGCGGGGGCTCATCAGGTGATAGCAGGTATTCATGGCTTTTACGACGATGGAGTCGGCGTTGTCGTTGCTATCGAGGCTTTCGTTGACGCTGGCTTTTATAGATGCAAAAAGGCCGTCTTCGTAAGAAGATTGCGTTTTGAAATAAATCAGTGAAGATAAGAGGAAACCATTAAGGAACATCAGGAAATAGGCATTCCTGCGCAGGTTTCTGAGGATCAGTCTAGGATACCGCATCGGTTGGTCTTAAAGGATTTTGATATTGGATAAGTACGGGACTATAACGTTTAATCAAATTATTATTATTTCCACACTAGTACAAATACTAGTATTTGCTCTTATTTGTCTTAATTCGTCGATTTAACCACAAATGTAAGTCGATTTAGACCAACGCCGGTGATCTTTACCGATTTCCAGCCGGTGGGGAGGTGAGTGGGGAGCTGAATGATGCCGGTGTTGGTGATGTCCAGGCCGCCAAAGCCATTGAGCATGGCCTGGAGGACGCCGCCGGCGCCGGTGGCGAAATAAGGGTTATTACCCGTTGCGGTCTCTGCTATCACTCCGAAGGGTGGTCGCAGATTGGGGGTATAACCCTCTTTTAGGACGGAGAGGGCTTTGGCGGGTAGTCCGAGGCGTTCGTAGAGGATGGAGAAGATGGCGTGGGTCATGGCGGGGCCTTCGCCTACGCGAGGTTGATAATAGTCCAGGTCTCTGCGGATGTCGGCGGGGCTGGTGATCTCTTTTAGCGGATAGGAGAGCAGGTTGACGTCGGCCTGTTTTATCGATTCGCCGTTGTAGGTGGCGTGTTCGCGGGTGACGCCGTCGGGGAAGCGGAGGATGGGGATATTGTTGCGGACATTGATCCAGTCGGGGTTGGGAGTGAGTCCGAGGACGCGGGCGGCTTCGGTGGCGTCCTGTAGATTGGCCCGGGCGGCGGCGTTGGTATAGGCGTTGTTGTCGACATTTTCGGCCCATTCGTCAGCGGCCACGACGTTGCGTATGTCATAATGACCGGGGTCCTTTCTTTCTACCCGGCTTGTCCAGAAGTCGGCGGTGGCCTCGAGAATTGGGTAGCCTTTTTCTTTCAGCCAGGTTTTGTCGCGGGTGACGCAATAGTAATTCCAGGCGGCGATGCCTACGTCGGCGGTGATATGGTGTTCGAAGGGGCCGCTGAGGGCCCATACCGGGGTTTCTTCGTTGCCGCTGGCGGCGCTTTCCCAGGGGAACATGGCGCCTTTATAGCCGTGGCTGGCCGCGTTTTTGAGGGCTGCGGGGAGGCGCTGGTAGCGGTATTCCATCAGCGAAGCGGCGATCTTGGGTTGCAACAGCAGCAGGGCAGGGTACATCCAGATCTCGGTGTCCCAGAAGGTGTGGCCGTTGTAGCCGAGGCCGCTGAGGCCCATGGGGGAGAGGCTGTAGGCGGTGCCTTCGCGGGCGAAGGAGTAGAGGTGGTAAAGCATGAGCCGGATGTCGCGTTGCAGGGTGTCATCGCCATCGATGACGATATCGCTTTGCCAGAGTTGTTGCCAGGCCTGTTCGTGTGCTTTTATGAGTTGTTGGCTTCCCTGGAGGGTGGCGAAGAGGGTGAGGCGTTCGGCTTCGTTGAGGGGGTCGTCGTTGTGGGCAGAGGTGAGGGTGGAGCCGACGACGGCGAAATGATAGGTGGTGCCGGCTTTGAGGTTCTTTTTGAATTTGACGAGATGCATGTTGTTATCCCACATCTCGTGGATGACGTTGGGTTCGGAACCGTGGGGTTCGTCGAAGAGGATGCTGTTGGAGGCGGCCATGAGCAGGCGGCCGGTGGGGCTTTTGGCGGTGGAGGTGAGGAGCGATATGGTGACATGGGGCCGGTCGATCTCGTTGTAGTAGTTCTCGACGTCTTTGAGCATGTCGGGGGCTTCCATTACGCTGGCTGGTACGATATCTATGTCTTTATGTGCGGTGATGGTGACGTCTACCAGGGCCGTATAGGGCAATTGACGGAGAGCGTACCAGGTGTAGGTGACCGTTGCTTTGTCCTGGTAGTCGAAGGTGGTGGTGAGGCAGGCGCGTCGCATATCGAGGGTCTGCCGGAGGTGGGTGGTCTGTTTGAAGTTGTCGATGCGGCGGCCGTCGATGTCGAGATAGAGATTGATGAAGTTGAATGTTTTGAGGATGTTGCTGACGCGGCCGCGGCCATAGAGGTCGAAGGCGCCGTTGAGGACGACGTCTTTTGCGCGGAAGGGGTCGGTGGAGGAGACGAGGCCGACCATGCCGTTGGCGACGGTGACGCCATAGTAGTTAGTGGGGTTGATGGTGTCGGCATGGATGGTCCAGGTGTCGGTGTTGGATTGCGCCGGGAGAATGGCGGGGAGGCTGAGGCAAATCGTTAGAAGAAGGATGATGGCACGCATGGGTACAATTTACACATTATTGTTTATTTTTAGCTTTTAGTACGCTATATGAAAAAGTTGGGTCTTGTATTTTTTGCGATCTTGGTGATCGCGGTGGTTGGTGTAGAGTTATTTATTCCTTCGACGCTTGAGGTGGTTCGGGTAGTACCTGCGCGATGCAGGGCGGTAGCCGCTTTTCCTTTTTTCAGTGATGAGCATAAGTGGAAGACGTGGTGGCCGGACCATCTGGCGGCGGGTGAGGAGATGGGATTCCGCATCGAAGGGCTTTCGTATCAGAATGTCGATATCGGTATCCGGGAGGGCCAGCAGGAATTGCCGAGCAAGCTGAGCCTGTTGCCTATGAACAACCGGGATTCGATGCTGCTTGAGTGGAAAACAGCATTGCGATCGGGATGGAACCCGGTGGAGCGGGTCAGTCGATACCGGGAGGCCAGGCGGCTTGCGGGGGTGATGGACGAGATACTGCTTCATGCCAGTGCATTCCTTGGAAAGAAGGAGAATGTATATGGCGTTGACATCCGGGAAACTTCGACGACCGACACTTTACTTGTCGTTACCCGAACAGAGAAACCAGGCTACCCCACCAACGCGGATATCTATGTTCAGATAGGCAGGCTGGTCAACTATATCAAGGAGGAGCATGTGTCGCAGACCGGGTATCCGATGGTGAATGTTACGGCTTCTGCTGACAAGCAGGGGGCTTATCGGTTGATGGTCGCCCTTCCTGTCGGGGCGAGGTTGGCAGGTAAGGGAGATATTACGTATATGCGGCTGATACCCGGGAAATACCTGGTGGCGGATGTGAAGGGTGGTGACTCTACGGTGGCCGCGGCGTTGGCCGGGATGAAGGATTATATCCGGGACTACGATCGGACGGTGATGGCGATACCTTTTCAATCGCTGGTCACCGACAGGCAGCAGGAGACGGATAGTTCGCGGTGGATGACGAGGATTTATTACCCTGTAATGTGATTTGGGGGGCGGCGGGCGACTGCTTAGGGGGTGAACCGGAAGATGAATGCACTGTCGTTGTTGCGGACGGCAAGCCAGGCTTTTTTGCCGATGGCGTCGATCTCCCGGAGATGTCTTACCTGTCCCTTCAACACGAGGCCGTTGAGCGGGTTTGCGGAGAAGCTGTGCTTGCCATGGTTGATGAGGATGGTGCCGTAGTCGGCGTCGTAGCGGCCCATCTGGATATTATTCTCAAAGTAATTCCCTACGAGCAGAAGGTCGGGGAGGCTATCGTTGTTCGCATTGACAACTACTGCGTCCCTGAAGGAGGACAGTTGGGCTTCCCAGGGCATGGCTTGCAGGTTGAAGGTGAGATTGCCCTGGTTGACGAGGATGGCATTGGCAAAATATTCGGCGGTGAGGGTATCCGCCTTTTCCAGGCTGCTGCGCGTGAACATGTCTTCCAGGGTAGCTTTTGCGAAATCTCCCGCGTAGAGGAAGTTCTTTTTGAGGCCAGGCATTTGTTTTTCCAGTTCCTGCTTATTGGCGAAGGGGAGTTCGCGGCCTGCCAGGTAGTAGGTGAGAACCTGTTCTTTCTTCCCGTTGCCGTCAAAATCGTAATAATATAACCGTACAGGTTGCCCGGGGGAGGCTGTGAGCCGGCTGTTGAGGCCGAGATTGCCAACGACCAGATCGACATTGCCATCGCGATCGAGGTCAACCGGCAGAATGAAGTTCCACCAGCCTTTTTTGTCACAAAGCACCTTTTTTTCGAAGTGATCGCCTTTGTCGAGAAAGGCGATGATGCCGCCCCATTCGAGGCTGAGCAGCAAGTCCTTTGTACCGTCATTATCCAGGTCGAACCATTGGGCTGAGGTGACGAACCCTATGTTGGCTAGTTCTTTTGCGTATCTGGCTGTGACGTCGGTGAAGTGTCCTTTGCCATCGTTGCGGAGCAGGTAGCTTTGAGGGATCTGACCGTAATTAAATGGCACGGACCTGCCGCCGATGAACAGGTCGACTGCGCCGTCCTTGTTGAAGTCATAGGGCGCCACGCAGGACGCGTTAAGCCAGATGTCCGGGAAGGCCTGTTCGGACCGGTGGAGCCCGCCTTTTCCATCGTTGAGGTATACCTGTGGCCGGCGCCAGGGCTCCTGCCCATAGAATTCGTTTCCGCCGGGCGCTTCGACCAGATCGGGATTTCCGTCCCCATCGACATCGGTGAAGCAGGCATCGGCGGCTTCGTATGTGCTGTCCGTGTCGAGATCGGGCTCGGGGAGGCGGCTATATCTGCCTGCTGCATCCTGGATGAACACCGCAGGCTTTTTCCATTTGGCGCCGCCGATGAAGACGTCTGTCCGGCCGTCGTGGTTGAGATCGCCAACGGCTACTGCCGGTCCCTCGGTAGACAGCATGTGGGGGATGAGGGGTTCGCGGTCGAATTCCGGGAACTGGTTCTCTTCATGCCGGTAGAGGAGATTTGTCTTGCTGGTGATATCTTCCATGGGACGGGTAGGGTTCTTCCGGAAGTTGGTTACGATGGAGTAATCAAAATGCGGCAGCCCCTTGGTATATGTGAAGTTGAGTTTGCCGCCTTTGGCAGGCAGGCTTATCCGTTGGAAGCTGTTGTCGGGCCAGACGAGGAAGACCGAATCAGGGTGGATGCCATAGAGTCCTACATGCAATGGGGTTTCGGCGCTGGAGAGAAATCCATGGACGGGGTACTTCTCATATGAGTGGATCTCGCCGCCTGTAAACAGGAAAAGTTTGGCGCCAAGGGCATTGATGTTGTTTTGAGGACCACGGAGGGATATCTCGGCTGCGGGCCGGAATGCGTGTTCGTTCTGGAGGTTTTGGTAAACGGTCACCGGCTGGTCGATATTATTGACAACGAGATCGAGGTCGCCATCGTTGTCGAGGTCGACGGCGACGGCTCCGTTGGAGAAGGATGGCTGTATCCCCTGGACGGTGTTGCTGATGTCCGTGAACTGCATCTGCCCTGTATTGTCGAAGAATTTGCTTGGCAGTTTTATTTCCGGGAATTTGTTGATCATGGCAAGGTCCTTATCGGTGAGATCGCGGTTTGCCATTTTGCGTTGCAGTTCGTCGTCGAGGACAAAATCTATGTAGTCGATGTCGTTGAGTCTTTTGGGGATGCCGTTGGAGACGAAAAGGTCTTTCAGCCCATCGTTGTTGAAATCGACCCATAGCGGGGACCAGGACCAGTCGGTAGCGGCCACGCCTGAGTACAGGCCTATCTCGCTGAAGTGGCCGTTGCGCCGGTTGTACTGAAGATTATTGCGGGTATACTGATAGTTGTAGCCATAGCTGATCTTCAGATTGAAAATGTCCCAGGTGTCCTCGCCTTCCGATCGTTTGAGGATGTATGGATCGTAGGGAAGCATATCCATGGTGATGATCTCGGGGAAGCCGTCGTTGCTGGCGTCCGCGATGTCCACGCCCATGGAGAACTGGCTGGTGTGCATCATCCGGTCGGTGCCTTCGTCGTGGAAGGCGCCGTTGTGCTGGTTGATATAGAGGTAATCGTTCTCGTGAAAATCGTTACCTACGTAGATATCGGGATAGCCGTCAAGATTTATATCGGCTATGTCGAGGCCCAGGCCGTACCCGATGACCGAGCTATGGATACCTGCTTGTTTTGTCACGTCAACGAATTTGCCGTTGCCCTGATTGCGGAAGAGGCGGTCGCCGGAAAGGGGGTTAAAGGTGGCGAGTTTTTCTTGCCGCGGTCCGAAAGTACCGTTCTGATGGATGGAATGGTTCATGAGGAACATATCGAGATAGCCATCACCGTCATAGTCGAAAAAGGCGGCCTGGGTGCTAAAGCCGGAAAAATCCAGGCCGTATTCGGCGGCTTCGTCGCGGTAGATTGGGATACCATCCTTGCCGATGCCCTGGCAGATGAGGAGCTGGTTGCGGCTTGCGGGCAGTCCCTCTAACTGGCCCACTCTGCAGATGTAGATGTCCAGCAGGCCGTCGTTGTTGATGTCTACTACGGAAACGCCTGTAGACCAGCCATGGTCCTGCGGGATGCGGGCGCTGTCGGTGACGTCGCGGAACCGGAGGTTGCCGGTGTTGAGGTACAGCTTATTGTCTCCCTGGTTGGAAGCGAAGAACAGATCGATGAGGCCGTCGTTGTTGAAATCGCCGGCGCCTACTCCGCTGCCGTTGTAAAAATACATGTAGTCGAATACGTTGAACCCGGTGGTGGGGTGCAGGGTATTGCTGAAATTGAGACCGGTGTTGGAATGATCGAGGGCTTTGAAGGGGGGCGGGACTGGCGGTGTCGCCGGATTTGGGGAATGGCAGCCTTGTGCAAGCAGGGTGAGCGCCAGGAGCAGGGTGATGGGGAGGCGAGGGGCGACCGGCAGGAGCAGGGCGACGGATGAACGAAGGGTGACCGGCAGTACGGTGAATAGGAAGGCGATATATTGTTTAATGCTCATGGTAATCGATATAGTTGCGGCGAATCGTCATTGCGTAAGAAGAGTAAAAATACGTGGTCTTTTCCTTTTATCCGGACGATATCCCTGACCTGCCCGGTGAGGTTGAGGCCTGAAGTTTCCGTGCCGATGGCTGTCAGCTTTCCTTTACCATCGTTGAGCAGCACCTGGCCCAGGCTTGCATCGAGCCGGCCGAACTGGGGCAGGAACCCATATTCATTTCCGCCGAGGGCAAGGTCGGTGATGCCGTCTCCATTCAGATCAAGGCATTGGATGGCGTTGACGGAAGAGAATTGGGCCGTCGCCGGGAGGGGGCGGATATCGAATTGCCCATTTCCCCTGTTGAGCGCAACGATGGACGAAGGGTAGTTGAATAGCAGGGTCTTTGCATGTTCCAGGGCGGTGGCTCCGAGTAACTGCTGGATGGACTTGCCGGCGAATTCTGAATATCTAAGGTTTTCTTTTTTGAGGGAAGGCAATTGTGTTTCCATGTCCTTTTTGAGGAAGACGGGCATATCTTTTCCGTCGATGGTGCGGGTGAGGATCTTATCTGTGATGCCGTTGCCGTCGAAATCGGCGATGAATAGTTTGACTGGGTGCTCTTTGTCGGGCTTGAGGTAGAAATTCTCGCCGAGGTTGCCGAGGATGAGGTCGGTTTTGCCGTCGCCGTCGAGATCGGTAGCTGCGACGGTGTTCCACCAGCCGGATAGTTGCGAAAGGTTGGTGGGTATTTCTTTGAAGCGATCTCCTTGCCAGGTGAAGATGCGGGGAGTGAGCCAATCGCCGACGATGACGAGCTCTTTTGCGGTGTCGCCGGTGAGGTCGGTCCAGGCTGCGCCGGTGACCATGCCGATGTTAGCTATGTCGGGGTTGTTAGTGGCGGCGATGTCTTTGAAATGGCCTTTTCGGTCGTTGATAAACAGGTAACTTGTTGGAGTGGCGCCATATTCCCGGGAGATGCACCTGCCGCCTACGAACAGATCGGGGTAACCATCGTGGTTAAAATCGTTGGCGATGGCCACGGAGGTGTTTGAGTTGTTGCCGTTTGCCGGGAAGGCGTCGGGGTCGAGGGTGAAATTTCCTTTGCCGTCGTTTTTAAAGAGCCGGAACTGGAGTTGACGGCTGTAGGGTGGGGCGGTGTTGCCGCCGGGGCCGAGGAAGAGATCGAGATCGCCGTCGCCGTCGGCGTCGAAGAGTAAGACGGCGCCATCTTCAAAATCGGTGAACTGGTCGATGGATGGGATGGGTTTTTTTATCCATTTTTCGCCGGGGGTTTGGAGATAGACCTGGGCCGGGTGGTTTTGCGTTCCGCCGATGACGATGTCTTCGAGGCCGTCCCCGTTGATGTCGCCGACAGCTGCTTTCGGGCCTTCGCGGGAGAGCATTTTGGGAAGGTTGTGTTCGTTGTAGAAGTCGATGTTGTCGTCTTCCTGGTGGCGTTGGAAGGCGGAGGGTATGGGGGTGAGCAAGGTTCGGGGTGAGCTTTTGGGCTGGGTCGGGATGTCCGCGGTGGGGGCGAGTGGATGGGGAGTTTTCGGGGGTGATGGTGGCTGGTCGAGCGTGAGTGACGTGTCGACGCGGGGGTGGTGGATGATGGTGGTGGCGCCGGAAGGCCAGTCGACGACCAGGGAATCTATCTGGGGGTTTGTGCCAAGTCCGATGATCAGGTGGTAATCGACGGAGGACTGGAACCCTCTTGCGGGCATCAGCTCCCGGTAAAGCACATCGCCTTTGCGGAAGGCCCGGATGCGGCTGCCGATGGCGAAGCGGTTCTTCCCGGCGCCTTTGAGGTTGAGGGCGAGATAGTGATGGTGGGTCGTTTCGGTGGTGTTATTACGATAGATGAAGGCGGGCTGGTTCACGTTGTTGACGACGAGGTCAAGGTCGCCGTCATTGTCCAGATCGCCATATGCGGCTCCGGTGGAGAAGGAGGGTGTGGTGAAGCCCCATGGGCGGGCGCTGTCAGCGAATTGCAGGTGGCCGTTGTTGTGGAAGACCTTTTTCAACAGGGGATGGGCGGGAATCTTGTCGAGGAGTGCATGGAGGTCGGCCCTTTTGCCGGTGGACTGCATTTCCCGGGCCATATTGTTGGCGAAGAAGTCCAGGAAGTCCTGGTTGATCAGATCTTGCGCGATGCCGTTGGTGACAAAAATATCGTTGTAACCGTCATTGTCCATATCGAAGAGTAGTCCGCCCCATGTCCAATCGGTGGCATTGACGCCGCTATAGCAGGCGATGTCGAGAAATTTGCCATTTCTGTTGTTGAGCTGTAGCGCGTTTTGGAAGAACTGGTGGTAGAATCCGGCTTCCTGTTTTAGCCGGTAGACGTCCTCGGTCTCGAAGGAAAAGGTCGTTTTCAGCCGGTAATCATCATCCGGCAGCATGTCGGTGGTAAAGATGTCGGGGTAACCGTCGTTGTTGATATCGGCCATATCGGCCCCCATGGAAGCGAGGCTGATATGTTGCATGCAGTCTTCCAGCTGGTCCCGGAAGGTGCCGTTGCGCTGGTTGATATAGAGGTAGTCGCGTTCGAAGAAGTCGTTGGATACGTAGATATCCGGCCAGCCGTCACCGTTGACATCACCAACCATGACGCCCAGGCCGAGGCTGATGAGGCTGCCGTGGATGCCGGCTTCGTGGGTGACTTCGGTGAAGTGGCCGTTGTCGTTGCGGAAGAGGTGATCGCCTCCGCCGGTGGTTCGGCGGGCGGCGGGTGAGTTTGCGGCCGCCGGGGCGAAGTTGGGCATCTGCCGTTGGTTGACGTAGTCGAGGGTATTGACCATGGGGCTGTTGTTGATGATAAAACAGTCCAGGTCGCCGTCGCCGTCATAGTCGAAGAAGGAGGCTTGTGTCGTATAGCCGGAATCTGCCAGGCCGTATTCTTCGGCGGAGTCAATAAAGGTATTGTCGTGCCGGTTGATGAAGAGCTGGTTTTTCCGGAGGGCGCCGTTCTCCATATGTCCGGCATTGCAGACATAGATGTCGAGCCAGCCGTCCCCGTTGACGTCCGCCATTACGACGCCGGTGCTCCATTGTTGTTTGTTGGCGGGGAAACCGGCCTCTTGCGAGATGTCCTTAAAATGCCAGTTGCCTTCGTTGAGATAGAGTTTATTGGGCCCCATGTTGGAGGTGAGGAAGATGTCGGGCAGGCCGTCGTTGTTGATGTCGCCGATGGCTACGCCACCGCCGTTGTAGAAGTTGCGGTAGTTGATGATGTTGGCGGAGTCGGTATTGACCACTTTGTTCTGGAAGTCGATGCCGGTGTTGGTCATTAATTGGAACAGGGGTGGAGGGCCTGCCTGTTTTTGATTGCAGGAGATGAGGAGGAACAGGACCGCGGTGAGCAGGTGAAGTGTGCGACTGGTCATGGGTGTTGGATTCCGGGGTTGATGCGGTATAATACGGGTACTTCGTCATTCCGGAGGAAAAGGAGCGCCGGGGGCTGGCCTGCTTCCATAGGGACTTTTTCGATATCGCGGATCATGCCGGGCAGTTGCAGTCCTGACCGGGAGGGTGGTATCCAGGTGAACTGGCCTTTGCCGTTGCCCAGCAGGATATGGCCTTTGCTGGCGTCCAGGCGGCCGAACTGGGGCAGGAAACCGAATTCGTTGCCGCCCAGGACGAGATCGGGGATGTCGTCAAAATTGATATCGGTGCACTGAATGGCATTGACCGACGACAACTGGACCATGTTGGGGAGGGGTTGGACCACGTACCGGCCGTTGCCCTGGTTAATGGCGATGATGGAAGCGCAGTAGTTGAACTGCCGGACGAGAGCGTTGTCGAGCAGATCGGCGGGAAGAAGATCGCGGATCGTCTTTTGGGCGTAGTCGGCGTGTTTGAGGTTCTCTTTTTTCAGCATGGGCAGCTGCCGTTCCATTTCGTGCTTTAGGAAGACGGGCACGTCTTTGCCGTCGACAGATCGGGTGAGGATGATATCCGGGATGCCGTTGTGGTCGAAATCATTTATCCAGAGTTTGACCGGATGGGCGGAGTCGGGGTGGAGATAGAAATTCTCCCCGATGTTGCCGAGAATAAGATCGGGTTTTCCATCGCCGTTGACGTCTTTAACGGCCAGGGATTCCCACCAGCCAAAGAGATGACTGAGGTTGGTTGGCCTTTCGACAAAGTGGTCTTTTTGCCATGTGAAGATGTGCGGGGCCATCCATTCGCCGGCGATGAGGAGTTCTGGCTCTTTGTCTCCCTGGAGATCGGTGAAGGCTGCGGAGGTGACCATGCCCAGGGCGGCGATATCCGGGTTTTTTGCCGGGGCGATGTCGGTGAAGTGTCCTTTGCCGTCGTTGATAAAGATGCGGCTTGCAGGGGTGGAGCCGTATTCGCGGGGCACGCTACGTCCGCCTATGAAGAGATCGGGGAATCCGTCGTTGTTGAAATCGGCGGCCAGGGCTACGCTGGTGTTACATCCGTTGGTGACGTTTGAAAAGGCGTCCGGGGCCAGGGTGAAATTGCCTTTGCCATCGTTTTTGAAGAGGCGGAACTGCATCTGGCGGGTGTCGGGTTGATCGGCATTGCCGGCGGGGCCGATGAAGAGATCGAGATCGCCGTCTTTGTCGGCGTCGATCAAGACGACTGCTCCATCCTCAAAATCCGGGAAGGCGTTGAGGGCGGGTTCGGGTTTCTTTATGAAGCGGCCGTTTGGTTGCTGCAGGTATACTTGTCCGGGGTGGTCTTTTGCGCCGCCGATGAAGATATCGTCCAGACCGTCGCCATTGAGGTCGCCGACGGCGGCATGCGGGCCTTCGCGGGAAAGCATTTTCGGGAGGTTTAGCTCATAGTAGAAATCTGTGTTCTCGTGCTCGGTGTGTTTGTCGAAAGAGCTGGTTGTTTTTTGGAGTAGAAAGCTGGCGCTGTCGGGTTTTACGGGAGGCGGAATGTGTTGGGTTGTGTTGACCTGGGAGAGCGTGTAGGTGCTATCGAGGGCCGGCTGGTCGAGGCGGGTGAAGGTCTGATCGGGCCAGATAACGAGCACAGAGTCGATGCGGGTTTCCTTGCCGATGCCTATTTCTTGTTTGTAGTCCATGGATGACTGGAAGCCCCGGCTGGGGATGAGTTCGCGGTAGGCGAGGCCGTTGGGGCCATAGACCCTGATCTTGGCGCCGATGGCAAAGGTGTTGGGGGCTTTGCCTTTTAGATAGAAGGCGATGAAATGGTTGCCGTTGGTCTCGCGGGCGTTGTTGCGGTAGATGAAGGCCGGTCCGTTTTCGTTGTTTATCACCAGATCGAGGTCGCCATCATTGTCGAGGTCTGCGTAGGCGGCGCCGTTGGCGAAGGAGGGGCGGGTAAAGCCCCAGGTGGCCGAGGCGTCTTCGAAGCGCAGGTTGCCTTTATTACAATAGGCTTTGTGGAGCATGGGGTTGACGGGGATCTTATTAAGGATCTCGTCGATCTCCTCTTTTTTACCGGTGAGGACCATTTTCTGGATGACCTCGTTGGCGAAAAAATCCATGAAATCGAGGTTGGTCACGTCTTTGTTGACCCCGTTGCAGACGAAGATGTCGTTGAGGCCGTCGTTGTCCATATCGAAGATGAGCGCGCCCCAGCTCCAGTCTGTGGCAGAGACGCCGCTGTAGTTGGCGATGTCCATAAAGTGGCCGGTGCCATCGTTGAGCTGCAGGCAGTTCTTCATGTACTGATGATAAAAGCCTGCCTTGAGTTTGGCGTTGTAAAGATCGATGTTGTCGAAGGCGCCAAGGGTTTTTAGCCGGTTGTCATCTTCGGGGAGCATGTCGGTGGTGAAGATCTCGGGGTAGCCGTCGTTGTTGATGTCGGCGAGGTCGGCGCCCATGGAGCTGAAGCTGGTGTGGCCGATGCGATCTTCTAGCTCGTCTTTAAATGTCCCGTTGCCTTGGTTTATGTAGAGGTAGTCCCTTTCGTAGGAGTCGTTGGAGACATAGATATCGGGCAGGCCGTCGCCATTGATGTCGCCCACGGAGACGCCGAGGCCGAAGCTGATGAGGCTGCCGTGGATGCCGGCTTCTTTGGTGACTTCGGTGAAATGGCCGTGATCGTTGCGGTAGAGATGGTCGCCGCCGCCTTTGAGGAATGGCGCTACGGGCCATTGTGCGTCGGGGAGGTCGCGCCGGTTGGCATTGTTGAGGGTATTGACGGGGATGGGGCTGTTGTTTATCATGAAGCAGTCCAGGTCGCCGTCGCCGTCGTAGTCGAAGAAAGACACCTGCGTGGTGTAGGCGGAGATATCGAGACCGTATTGGGCGGCGGAATCGGTGAAGGTGCCGTTGTGGTTATTGATATAGAGTTTATTCTTCCGGTAGCCGTCCTTCATGTGGCCGGAGTTGCAGATGTAGATGTCGAGCCAGCCGTCGCCGTTGACGTCCGCCATCACGGCGCCGGTGCTCCACATGCTGTCCTGGCGGAGGCCTGCTTTTTCGGTGATGTCTTCGAATTGGAAGTTACCTTTATTGAGATAGAGTTTGTTCTCGCCCATGTTGGAGGTGAAGAGGATATCGGGGAGGTGGTCGTTGTTGATGTCGCCGATGGCTACGCCGCCGCCGTTGTAGAAGTTGCGAAAGAGGAAGCTGTTGGCCAGTTTGCCGTCTACGACCTTGTTGTTGAAATCGATGCCGGTGTTGTCGAGCAGGGTGAAGAGTGCCGGGGTCTGTTCATGATGGCAGGAGCAGAGGAAGCAGGCAATGATGGCGACTTTAAAGATGGTATTGCTCATACAAAAAAACCGAAGGCCATTGGGAAATGGCCTTCGGCAATTTATCGATTCCTTTTAAATCCGGAATGTTAATATCCGGGGTTTTGTTTCAGGTTGGGGTTGACGGCGAGGGCCTGGTTGGGTACGGGGAAGACCAGGTATTTCGGGTCGTCGGCGGGCTTGTATTGCCAGAGGTTGTTAAAGACGCCGAAACGGATGAGGTCGGTCCTTCTGTGCGACTCCCAGTAGAATTCCCGGCCGAGCTCTGCAAGAAGGGTCTTAGGGTCTTCGGAATTGGCGGTGTTGACCAGGGGCATCGAGGTGACGACAGATGCGCCGCGGGCGGTTCGGAGGCCATTGATGAGGGTCAGTGCGCCGGCATTGTCGGGGGCAGCTGCCCGCATCTTAGCTTCGGCTACCATCAGCACTACTTCGGAGTAGCGCATCAGCATCAGCCAGTTGCCGGGGGTAGAAGAAAAATACTTACCGCCGGGGTCGGAGAAGTCAGGATAATATTTTGCTATCCGGATACCGGTGACTTCCAGGTTGGAGCCTGTTTCCTTCATGTCGGGTGCGATGTTCGGGTCGAATGCGAGGGGATTTCCCTTTCTGTCCTTCAGGGCCACGCCATTTTGGTCATATTGCTGGCCGACCAGGAAGCCGGGGCGGATGCCGGAGTTGAGAGTAACGGTCCCGGTGGCATCGGAGGTCCACCTGCGGCCGATGCGGGTATCCAGCAAGGTATCAGCCAGCGAGTAGTTGGTCGTTCCACCGACGGAGAAGGCGTTGTAGAAATCGCTGATGGTGGAGAAGCCGTTCCAGCCGGCATTGGGCGCCTGACCATCGTACTCATTATAGTGGAAGGTCATCATCCAGCGGGCCTGGAGGCTGGGGTTATTGACTGTCAGGCCGGAAGAGGAAGGGAAGGCGAAGATGCCTTCCGTCGAATTCCCATTCTGGTAACTGAAGTTGCCGAAGTAGTTGGCCATGTATTTGTATTTCCCGCCATTGATGATCGAATTGCCCAGGGTGATCACCTGTTGCATATCCGCATCGGCAAAGGTCGGATGGGCGCGGTTGAGGAAGGCGCCATGGTTGAGGTAGCAGCGCATGAGCAGTACTTTGCAGGCATCCTGGTTGGCCTGGGTCATGGTGTTGCTCGTGCCAAGGTCTGGCAATGCGGCAGTCAATTCGCTGATGATGAATTGGACCGCGCTGTCACCAAAATAAACTTTCGGCGGATTGAGCAGGTTTTCTCCGGGATTACGGAAGGGGAACTGGTTGTAGAGATCGAACAGGTAGTACAGGGCGAAGGCGCGGAGGAACCGGGCTTCTGCGATCTGCTCTTTGGAAGGGTTGAATTGCAGCACATTGGTAGCGTCAAAATTCATCTTGTTGAGCAGGTTGTATACCTGGAGCACCTGATCGTGATCGGCATTCCAGGTGTGGTTATGCACGACGCGCCAAACACCGTTGTCATCCCAGTCACCACCGCGGGTGGGAACCAGGGATTCATCGGCGCTGTTCTCCTCGAGAGAGAAGACGCGGTCCTGGTTGACAAAAGGTGTGGGGATATCGTTATAGGCGGTTTGGAGGAACAAGGAGGCCGCGAAGGCCTGGGCGGCTTCTGACTGGGTCACCGTCTGTCGATAGCCTTCGTTGAGTTTGGTACAACCACCGATCGCCATTGCTGCCAGGAGGATGGCGGTTAGCGTTTTATATTTGAAAGTTCTCATAATCTATTGTTGTTTAAATAGTGTGTTAGAGTGTGAAGTTTAAGCCGACTACAATGCTCCGTGGCGTGGGATAGGGAATGTATTCGATCGACTGCGAAGGATAGCCGTTATTCTGCTTGTCGATGTTGACCTCCGGATCGAAGCCGGAGAATTTGGTGATGACGAACAGGTTGGACCCGGCTACGAAGACACTGGCGTTCTTGATGTACTGACCGATGTTCCCGATGGCGTAGCTGAGGTTGGCGCTGCGCAATTTGAAGAAGTTGCCTTTTTCCAGGAAGCGTGAGTTGGCGGCAACCGGGCTGCCGGGTTGTTCAGCCGAGTTATAGGCCAACTTGTCGACGTTGCGGCCGTTGGCGATGCCTGCGAGATTGGTCACCGAGATAGCGGTGTTGTTGAGGATCAGGAAGCCACCGGAACCGCCACCGCTGAGGGTGAGCGTCGCTTTTTTATAGCGCACGGTGGTGGATCCGCCAAAGAGCCATTTCGGATTGGGGTCACCCTGGAAGCTGGGGTTATTGGCGTAGGTCTGGTTGCCTTTCTGGTCGAAGCCGGTGAATTGCTTCAGATAGAACTCATCGACAGGCTGGTTGTTCGTGATGATCTGGCCCAATGTTCCGGAGACACCCTGACCGTTGATCTGACCGGTGTAGATGCTGAGGCCGGTGGGAAAGTCAGTGATCTTATTGCTGTTATAGGCCATGTTGTAGGTGAGGTTCCAATCGAGGTCGTTGGTTTTAACGATTGCTGCACCGATGGTCAATTCGCCTCCGTTGTTCTTCAGATGACCGGGGAGGTTTATCCAATAGGTGGCGGCGGGACCCGGCTGAATGGCAACGTTCTGAAACAGGATATTGGTCGTGTTCTTGTTATAATAGTCGATCGAACCGTAGATCCTGTTATTCATGAGACCAAAGTCCAGGCCGAAGTCGAATTGTGTGGTCTGTTCCCATTTCAGGTTGGGATTGCCCGCGTTCACCTGGGCTACCGAGTTGTAGCCAAGAACTTCGAATTGGTTGATGGCCGAACCGGCAGGGAAGTCCTGGCTGCCCGTGATGCCCCAGGTGGCCCGAAGACCCAGTTGGGAGAAAGCGGTACCATTCTTCATAAAGTCTTCGTTGGCGATGTTCCATTTGGCGCCAAAGGAGGGGAAATAGCCGTGTTTATTGTTGGAGCCGAATTTGCTCGAACCATCATCGCGAATGGTACCGGTGAGGTAATACTTGTCCTTGTAATTCAATTCCGCCCTTGCAAACAGGGATTGTACTTCGGTGGTGATGTCACGGAAGACGCTGGGTTGACCGACGGTCTTGGCGTTGCCGAGGATATCGGTATACTGAGCGTCGGTCAATTGCAGTTCGTTGAGGTTGAAGTTGAAGCCCTGGCCACTGTAGCTGCTGTTGCCGAAATTGGATTTCCAATATTCGAAACCGGCGAGGGCGTTAAGGGTGAGGTCGGGCGTTAAATTGACGTGGTAGTTGAGGGTGTGCGTCATGATCTGGGAGGTGAGGTTTGCCTCGGAATGGATGCCCAGGCCATTTCCATCGATGGGGTTGAAGCCGCGGAGGAAGCCATCGATATTCGTATTACGGGTGCCATCGCTCTGGTTGATGGAGTAGAGGAATTTGTAGTCGAGTCCTTTGATGATATTCACCGTAACCGACATATTAGCGAGGACGGTATTGACATAGGCAATATCGTTATAAGCTGCGATGAGGGACATCGGGTTACCGACGCCATTGCCCAACACATTGAACATCCCGTTGGCGGCGTAATAGGGCGCCGTGGGATTCCATTGGAGGGCGGCGCTGATGAGGTTACCCTGGGAACCGGCGGTATTGGAGATGTTGACGATGTTCTCTTCGGTGCGGCCGGCTATCACGTCGAAATCGAGCGTTACCCGCTTATCGAGGAATTTATAGCTTCCGCCCAAATTCCCGATGTATTTGTTAAGGTTGTTCGTCTTGACGAAGCCAGGCGTTTTGGAGGCCAGCGCAGAGGCGCGGAATTTGCCGACATCATTTCCGCTGCTCATGGCCAGGTAGTAATTCTGGATGGTGCTGTGCTGGGTGATGTCATGCAGCGGATCGACGTTGCTGCCTTTATCCTGGTTGTTGATGGAATATTTCGTCAGTGCGGACCTGAACTCGCTGGTGTTGAGGATGTCAAATTTCTGCATATACCCGATGTTCCAGCCTTCGGAGACGCCCGCTTCCAGTTTTGCCGGTCCGGCGGAAGCTTTCTTGGTGGTGATGACGATGACCCCGTTGGCGCCGCGGGAGCCGTAAATTGCGGTAGACGAGGCGTCTTTGAGGATCGTGACGTCCTGGATGTCGTAAGGGTTGATAAAGAGCAGCGGATTGGCGTCCGGGGTAGTTCCGAAACCGCCGATGTTGAGATTGACCGAAGGACGGGCGTTTCTCCCGTCGAGGATAACGCCATCGATGACATAGATGGGGTTGCTGAGGCCGCGGATGGAAGTGTTACCGCGGATCTTAACCGTGGTAGCCGAACCCGGCTGGCCGCTGTTGTTGATGATCTCCAGGCCGGCGACCTTGTTTTGGAGCAGCTGGTCAGGAGAGGTGATGACGCCGGTGTTGAACTCTTTCGCGGAGACCGTCGTGACCGAACCGGTGAGGTCTTTTCGTTTGACGGTGTTGTAACCGACGACAACGACCTCATTAAGGTTGTTTTGGGCGGCGGCGAGGGAAATGTTGATCGAAGTTTGGCTGGCGATGGACACTTCCTGGGTGGAGAATCCGACGGAACTGATCACCAGGGTTGTTACTGTCGAGGGGACGGAGAGGGAGAAGGTACCGTCGGCGCCGGTAGAGGCTCCTAGCTTAGTACCCTTAGCTGTGACGGTTGCGCCTTGAATGGGGGCGCCTTTGTCGTCTGAGATCTTACCTGTAATTGTTTTTGTTTGGGAAAAAGCCGATTGTGTGAAAAGTACACAAAGCAGCAGGAGACTTACCGATTTGGCAAGCAGTCGTTGAATGGTCATAAAGCAAAAGTTTAGCAATTATTGATCGAAGGTAAAAAAATTAAATTTTACTTAACAAATTTATTTTGTCCGATCTAAATTATTGGTGCTTATCGGTATGGACAGTCAGTTGCGGGTTTTTGCTGCAAGAAAAACGACTCTTTTTGGGCTAAAAGGAATTAGCATATGTAGTGGATGGATTTTTAGCTTTTTAGCGCGGGTGAGTGCGCTCGTGGCGTGTGGGAGTATGGAGGTGCGGTGATTTGCGGGTGGGGTCTTGGGTGCGGGATCAGATGAGGAGCCAGTCGGGGATTGGGTGGGGGTGAGCGGTGGCGACTTTGGCGAGGGTGAAGATAGTTATGGTGGAGTTGGGGAGGGTGGAGTGGAGGGTTTTGATGATCATGCGGATGGTGGTGCCGGTGGTGAGGATGTCGTCGATGAGGAGGAGGGAGGTGGGGGGTGCGGCGGCCGGGAGGTTGGTGGTGATGTTTATGGTGACGGGGAGGTTTACCTGGTAGACGTCTTGTAGTTCGGCCTGGCGCTGGCGGCGGGTGAGGCCCTGGACGGTGTTGGTGGGGCGGGTTTTATGGAGGAGTTGGGGATGGTAGGGAAAATGGAAATGGCCGGAGAGGGTTTGTCCCAGCAGGTCGAGGGTGGAGGGGCGGTCTTGTGCAGCGCGGGTCTCCTTGTGATGGAGGGCGCGGATAATTATAGTATCGGGTGGGAGGGTGAGTGGTTTTGTGTGAAGGGCGCAGCGTGTTTTGCTGAGCCAGTTGTCGAGATCGGGTTGGACACCGCGTTTGAATTTCAGCAGGCTGCGGGAGACGGGGTCGATACCGGAAGTAAGCGGAAGATAGTCACAGAGATAATAATGCCGGTGACGAATATTTTGAAAAATGATGGATGTTTCCTGCAGCCCCATGATCTTTGCTTCTCCTTTACATTTAAAATTACGGATTGAATGAATACGGAAGATCGGTTTTTGGCAGAATGGGAGGCGCAGTTTACTGCGTATATCCGGCAGCATGGCGATAAGAAGGACGGCTCGCATGATCTCGGCCATTTTCAGCGAGTGTGGAAGACGGCGCGGTTTATCAACAGGGAAGAAGGCGGGAAGGCCGATGAGTTGATCCTGATTGCGGCCGCCTATTTTCATGACTGGGTGGCGTTGCCCAAAGATCATCCGCAACGCCGGGAGTCTTCGCGGCTTAGTGCTGTAGCGGCGGGGGAGTTGTTGACGGACGTGTTTGCCGGTTTCCCGGCCACGAAGGTGGAAGGGGTGCAGCATGCTATTCATGCGCATAGTTTTTCCGCGGGAGTTGAGGCGACGACTTTGGAGGCGAAGATCCTGCAGGATGCCGACCGGATGGAGGCGCTTGGAGCGATCGGGGCTGCCCGGACTTTCTATATAGCGGGGCAGATGAATGCGCAGTTATTTCATGCCGGGGACCCGATGGCGGAGGCGCGGGAGCTGGATGACAAAAGGTTTGCGCTCGATCATTTCGAGGCGAAGCTGTTGAAATTGCCTGCGATGATGAATACGGCTACCGGCCGGCGGCTGGCGGAGAAGAATGCGGAATGGTTGAGGATGTTTGTGCGGAAGATGAGGGAGGAGATTGAGGGGGAATATGTATGACGGATGAATTGATTGCGGAAGCTAATTCACTTTAAAGTCTGCGTCGGACCCGCCCGTCCCATATAGCAACGCATGGTTGATCTTTGCCGTCCATTCAGCCTGCCGAGCCGAGTCCAGACCGTGAAAGGTCTGCCATTCATACTGGGACCGTTTCGCCATCCAGGCTTTATTTATCTTATCGAACTCAGTTGGCCACCAGTCGTTTTGCCTTAGTATCGCATATCGGTATTGGCGGCAATAGATCTCACACAAATCGAAAAGGCCCTGTTCATGCAGCAGCAGTTCCGCGGAGTCTTTGGACGCCCTGTTGATCCAGCTGGTTTGGCAATGGAATTTGGCGACGGTGGTGAGTTCGTAGGTACCCCTGCTTTGTCCGATCGACGGGTCGTCCAGGATCGGTCCTGGAAATTTGAAATCGTCGAAACGCAGTTGATGACGAGTCGACCAGTCGAGCTCATCGTCATTTTTATAGCGTTGTATATCGGGTACTCGGTAAAGATCGACGTCGAAATATTCTCCATCGCGCATAGTCGCCCACATGAATCCGGTGACCTTGGCGAGATTGGCGCCATGTTGCAGTGCTAAGCTCCGCAGGCTGTCGACAAACAGGTCGCGTGTCCAGGAGGTGGGTATGGAGTAATGTAGTCGCTCCGCGTAGAAGGCCCTGCCGATCTTGATACCGTCGATAGGTCCTTTAGGTCTTTTTGGAAGTAGGACAAACATAACCGTGTCAGACAGGGGAGGACAGGCTATGCTGGTCTTCACAAATAAATGGCCCCCGGTTGTAGTACAGCCCGCAAGTACAAAAAGTCCAAACAGCAGGACAGTGGTGGTGTTTTTCATTCCCAGTAAGTTGTACACAAAAGTAGCGGGCCAGCCGCCGGTAGGGTTGTAATGTCTCGTTAACGCCTTGGATTTCCCCACAATAATAGAATACCGTCTTTTAACTTAATGACATGGGTGTTTTAACGGTATTTTTTGTAGTAAAGCGACTAAGGCTTTCCTTTTCGGAGTAATGATGCGGTGCACGGCCATTCCACTATACGCACGCGTTTTTGGGATTTCAACACACGCAGGATCGATTATGCGCAGGCCGATTGTTTAGTGGTGTGTCCTTTATGTGTAACCGAATTGTTATTTGTGAGATGGGGAGACCATTGCCCTTGTGAAATCATGAAAAGATTTCATTATTTCGGTAAGTCGAGTTGCTGATCTCTTTTACACATATAAAACTCCAACTGTGTTATGAAAAAATTAGCCTGGTGCTTTTTTGCCTGTTTTCTTTGTCTTTCGGCCCGGTCGCAGTCGCAGTGGTCGACAAGCGGGAATAATATTTACAATACCAATACCGGGAATGTGGGGATCGGTACGACGAGTCCGATCTCACCGTTACACGTAAGCGGAACTGTCAATGATCTCATCAGTGTTACCGGCAGTGGTTCGGGCCGTGGCGGCATTTATATTCAGAATACCAATGCCAGTGGGCAAGCCACCAGTTATGCGGACAACAACCGGGGTTCATTTTCCTCGTATTGCGGGTTTTTACAAGGCGGGTCGGGCAATGCCTATAGCAGTCTCTTTGGTCTTTCCCGGGCTGACCGGGGTTTTTTTATCGCGGACGGAGCTACCAGTTTAGGATTGGGAATGGGTACTCTTACGGCGCAGCCGTTGGTATTTGGGACGAATAATCTTGAGCGTATGCGTATAGACGGTACAACAGGCAACGTGGGCATCGGGATTACGAGTCCGACTGCACCGCTGCAAATAAGTAGCAGCACCACTGAAATTGTAAGCATCCTTGCCAACGGACCAGTGCGAGGGGGTTATTATGTTCAAAATACCAACTCAGGTTCAAACGCCGATCTGATCATTGAGAACAATCATGGTTCTTTTGCTTCCTATGCTGCGTTTTGTATTGGCGGTTCGACAAACACTTCTTCCAACATATTTGGCCTTTCCCGTGCCGACAGGCCATTTTTAATTGCAGATGGGCCATCCAATTTAGGCCTGAGTGTTGGGACGTTGCCGGCGACTCCGTTGGTATTTGGGACGAATAATGCCGAACGCATGCGTGTCTTTGGAGGTGGGAATGTCGCTATCGGGACGACGTCGGACAATGGCAATCTCTTACAGGTGAACGGCGGCCTCTGGGCCAAGGGGTTTGTGTTGCCTACCGGAGCAGCGGCGGGCATGGTGCTCACGTCGGATGCCAGTGGCAACGCCACTTGGCAAGCGGCATCCAGTTTGCCTACGTCCAGCCTGTTCCTGGCCAACGGCAACACGACAGGGGCTACGCAGAACCCGTTGAGTCTGGGCAACTGGGGCGGGTCGCAGACTACGGTTCCGTCCTTTCAGTTCAATACCTCTGATAATGGAACGTCAAACCTGGATCTTCACAGTACCCGATGGGGAACTGCGGTCTCGTTTACGAGATCGGATCCCACCGGAAATTCTTATAACGTGATGCAGGTTGGCGGAAACAATTCCGTCGGAGCGATAGCCTCTCTTTATAACACATCCAACGTGGTTACCCTTCAGCTTAATGCGCAGGGTACAACGTATTTCACGGGCGGCAACGTGCTCATCGGTAAGACCTCGCAAACCAATTCCGGCTACATTCTCGACGTCAACGGCAACGGCCGCTTCAACCAGGTGGTGGTGAATACCAGCGGCGCAGACTTCGTCTTCGATTCCGCCTATCACCTGCCATCCCTGTTTGAATTGCAAAAATATATCCAGACCAATCACCACCTTCCGGATATCGCACCGGCTGGCGAGATGCAACTGAAAGGTGTCGACCTGGGGAACAACCAGACCCGGCTGCTGGCGAAGATAGAAGAGTTGACGCTTTACCTGATAGACCAGAAGAAGGAGATAGAGACGCTGAAGGAGGAGAATGCTCAACTAAAAGCGCAGAAGGAAAGGATCGACCGGCTGGAGCAACTGGTCGAACAACTGAGTAAGAAGTGATGATCTCCGGGGGCGCGGGGCCTAGTCGTCGGCGTCTTCGCGATAGGCGGGGTGGCGGCTAAGGACTGGAAGTAATGGGACTATGGGCAGGCATTCCCCACTTTAAGATTGGCAGCATTCGTTACCGCCGGTAACAGCGGCCATAATTAGCCAAGCGCATAATTAGCTTATGTTGTAGAAGAGTCGAAATAACAAGCGTCCCAATGAGGCGGCGGGGAACGACCAAAAAAAGGAAGATGAGTCATGGCATTCATTTAAAGATCTCGAGGTAAAAGGGGTTTAACCCATAGCAGGCGTCGATATAGTAATCGAATTGCAGCTTAAAGTAGATGATCCTTATTTCGCGGGCGGCTTCCGCAGAATCGGGGAAAAACGGTCCTCCAAAGTCAAACCTGTAGTCATCGTCTTCCTCCTGCAGAGTCCCGCAATGGACGCAACAATTACCCCATTGCTTCTTTCGCAGCTTCCCGGAATAGGGCTTTTGAAAGAAAGGATAATTGCTTTTCATCAATTCGGCTACCTCGTCATCCATGCGCTGGATCTCCGTATACAGCAAAGGACCTTCATCCTTGATCCAGACCGGGTTATCCTTCTGAAATTCCAGCGATTGAAATGCCCTGGCCCCCAGGCCCACTATCGGGGTCTCCTGGCCGCATTTCCAGCAGGGCCATTTTGCCCTTACAGAAAAATACGGCCGCTGAACGATATGGCCTTCTGTTGCGGGCAGCCAGGGCATAAAACGGTTAATATCGGTTATTGTATCCGGGATCACCCAGGTCTTGCCATCCTGCAATAAAATGGCACCCAATTCGGCTATCCGTTTCCGATCGCTCTTTTTTACATTTAATCTGATTGACATAGTAAATAGGTTTAAAGTGTTTAAAAAATTTTCTTAATTTCAGGGGAAACCTTATCGTTGATGGACGTACGAATTTTCCGACCGACTGAAAACACGAAGCACAACTTCAAATTCAAAACGTTTGACCGGCTGAACTCGTGGACACGGTTGCAGCCTTGCCGATTGCTGGAATGGACCGGATGGTACACCAGTTCGGTTCGACTGCGGCTGCTGGGGCATTACCGGCTTTACCAATTATATAGGAAGCACCGCTACGGACGATCGAGAGACGTCCCGCCTATCCACGGCTATATCCTGCAATACCGCGCCTCCAACGGGATAAAATTCCGCCTCGCTACGTTATTTTCGCGATTTCCGGCCATATTGGGGTTTCCGGATCGGACTATCGAGATATACGCCATCAACAAGATGCTGCTCTACGAACGCGCGGCCATCCTTTATGAGTTTCTGGCGAGTGCGGACGCTGATTTCGAAAAAGCGTTCGGGCGTGCTATCGACCAGATCTATTCTCCCGAATTCCTGAACACCGCAGCCCTCACGCAGCATCAGCATTCGAGCCTCTTCGTGCAGGTAGACCAACACAACATGATAACCGATGCCCACAACGAACTGAACATTCATCCCATCGTTGAGAAAGAGACGATGGTGAAGGAGGTGATCATCAAAGAGACCGTCCCCGGCGCCCCCGATAAGGCGATCGCCGGAAAGGAGAAGGACGTGTTCTCCAAGAGGCAGGTGCTGATCTTCTTCGATCTCCTGGCCCAATCACCTCCTATAGACCGCATCGCTCTCGACCCGCCCATTAATTTGCTGGCGAAGGCCCAGTTTTTCCGGGCCCTCACCAGCAAAGGGGTAGAGACCTGGCTGAAGACGCTGAGGGATTATCGCAAAGGCCTTTACGAATGCCACACGTCGGACGAGATCGAGAATCTCATCTCGGTGCTAACCAATCTCGCTGAATTCACGCATGCTGCCGGGCTTCGGGCCGTTACTGCTGCGGCAGAAAAAAAGGTCCACGAGCTGCAGGCCAAGCGGGCGCCTTAGCGCTTCTTTGTCCGTTGGAGTTCGTGAATGTGCCCCATATTGTCCTGCTCCTGTCGCAATCGTTCGGCCAGTTCGGCCAGCCGCTCTTCCTCGGCGGCCACATCCTTTCTGAACTGATCGGGATTAGCCTGATAATCGCGTACCGTCTTATCCAACGCGTGAGTGACCAGCGAATCCTCGGACAACCGCACCGCCCGCCATAAGAGGTCATTCTGCTGGTACAAGTCCGCTTTGTTATTCGCGCTGGTCAATCCCGCCAACTCGAGTCCTGCGATGATCAGCAGCCCGAACAAGACCCACAGCGGCCAGCCGAGCATGTGTTTGTAATGCACCTCCTTTCTCAGCGGTTGTGAAAAAAAGTCCCTGCATTGCTCCAGGCTGTTTTGCAGACTATGCATACCCGAGAGCAGCGGGTTGGCCGGATGGCCGACCTGCATGGTCAGCGTTGTGATGTCCTTGCCGATGGCGCCGATGTGGCTTTCGAGTTCGCCGAGGCGCTGGTGCAGTTCGGCCGCAGCCGGGTCTGGCTGGGCCTGCTTGCGGAGAAGCTCATTCAGTTCGCGGATGGCTGACCCATTTTCGACGACCTTGTCGACCAATGCCTTTAATACTTCTTCTTTCTCCATGGATACACCCGTTGCCTCCATTGGTTTACTGTTCACTTGCATAAAATGAAGTTTTACTTGTTTACAATTGTTTTAGAACCCGTGGCGCATGCCGTGACGGTGGCCTTGGCGCAGTTCTTCTTCCTGCCGCTGCTGCTCCTGCAAGGCCAGGGTCCGCTGCAACCCGCCGAGTGAATACTCCTCGTCCACCCGGCTACCTTTGAAGCTGCGGTTTTCGAGCCGGAAACTGATGCCCTGGCGCTCACCGGTGTCCGGATGACAGCGATACCTCACCGTGATACCCTGCTGAAGGAGGGCCTTCTCGAGATCGTCCAGGGTATGACATTGGGGTAATTGCCCGTGGATGGCCTCGTAGATGCGGTACCGTTTGGCATCCGGCTCGTGCAAGGCCTCGCGGTGGGTCTGATCGAGATGCTTGCCCGCATCTTGCCGAAGGCCATACTCGGCGGTGAGCTGCGCCGCTGCCTTTATCCCGCGTTCGATGATGAGCCCCTTGCCGGTAGGTGCGCCATCGTTGTCCACCTTGTTGGCAATCACGTGCATATGCAGGTGCTCTTTATCGGTGTGCTTGACAAAAGCGTATTGCGTATTGACCAGCTCGACCTTTTCCAGGAACCGCTGCCCCAGCTGCACCAGCTGTTCGTCGGGCACCTGTTCACCAGGAGGAAAGGTCAGTGCACAGTGGTATACGGGCTTTTCCTTTCCCGGCATCAACCGGTGCTGCCATTCGAAATCGGCCGCCATTAAGCGATAGTCATGCATCCTGACGCCTTCTGCTGCCAGAACTTCTGCCCGGGACTGGTCCTGGCAGAGATATTCGCAGGTTCGGCCAAAGGTTTGGCCGGTAAGAAATGTTTTAGCGATCATGGCACAACTTATTTAAGATTTCATCTAATGCTTCGCCGTACTTCGCAAACGACAACGCTGTCCTCAGCGCCCCCTCCTTCCGGGCTTCCGCCGCCAGTTTTTGGATATCCCCCGACATCGCGATGAGGCGTTTGACCATGCTGCGCTCTTCCTCGGTCCACCGGGGCTTTATCTGGCTGTCGATGGCGACTTGCCGCATATAGTCGGAAATAGTCACTCCGGCTTTCGCCGCTTTTTGCTGGATGACGAAGTCCTGCATTTTCGTAACGAAGAAGCCGAGGAACTTCTCTTGTCTTTTGGCCTGTTTGGGCCGTCCTTTGATTGGTGCCATGTTTTTTTTGAACTAATATACAGGGGAAGAGGGCCAAACAGTATATGCGGACGTCCTGAGAAATTAATCGGTTAGTTATCAATGTGGAAATCGCTGGTGGTTGGCCGTTGGGTGAGTCGTGGGAGAAGCTGCGGGAGGAGGGGGCACGACTCGCCTGCGTTAGCAGGCTGCAAACTGTCGCAATGACCCCCGGGAAATGTCGGAACGGGAGGTTTTTCCGTTAGCCGGAATGGAATACTTTTGTGAAAAGTTCAACCATGAGCAAGGTATTTTTCGACATTGGCCTGTCCCTGGACGGGTTCATCGCAGGGGAGAACCGGAGCCCTCAAAATCCCATGGGGGGTGTTGCTCCGGCCATTCATCAGTGGATGTTTAACCAAAAGGCCTTTTGGGAACATCTGAAGACAACAGGTGGTGAAGAAGACACGGAAGACGGGGATCGCATCCGCCAGGTATTCGCCCGCACAGGCGCCTACATCATGGGAAAACGGATGTTCGAAGAAGGGGAAGTCAGCTGGCCGGAAGATCTTTTCATGGCCCCGGTGTATGTGCTGACCCACGAAAAGCGGGAACCCTGGGTGCAAAAAGGGTCGACCACTTTTTATTTTATCAACGATGGTATGGAAAGCGCCTTTGAAAAGGCACGCGCCAGCGCGGGGAAGAAGGATATCCGGGTACAGGGTGGGGCCAATCTTATCTGGCAATATTTTAATGGGGGGTATATTGATGAGTTTACGATCCATGTTGCGCCGGTTCTGCTCGGCAGCGGCATCCGGTTTTTTGATGGGATCGACAGGACTACCTTTTCTTTGAAGACGATCGGCGCCAGTCATACGCCACTGGTGAGTCATCTCACTTATAGTGTGGGCCGTTAGATGAGGGGGGGCGGGGGGCGACGGCTAGATGAGGGATTGCAGATTGTGTTTGTCGACTTCTACTCCGAAGCGTTCGAGTAGGGTGAGCGGATAGTGACATGCTGCATTTTCGCCGTTCTCGCAGGTGAAATGCCAATTCTCGGAGTCATTAAGTGCGGGGCGGACGAAGATGCGGCTGCAGGGGCCGGCCTGGCCGTTGAGGGTAAACTCTATTGCATATTGGAAATGTAAGCCGTCCCTTAGACAAGTGGCATGGCAGCGATACCGCAGGCCGCACAGTATAAACTCAAACTCGAATTGGTCCTTATTCATTTGACAACTTTCTTTACGCTCATAGGTGCAGACTTGCTTCAGGCAGTCAAACGATCAGGTTAGTTAAAATCCCGAAACGCTGAAAATAAAAGGAAGGTTGCCTTTTTGTTCAGTACCCCGGGTTCTGCGTAAGGTAAGAGTCATTTTGCAGATCGACAAGCGCAAGCGGGTATAACGCCCAGTCAGGGCTCCAGACTCCGCCTTTCAACGGTGCGTATACGGCCATTATGGAATCGATCTTTCCCGTTCGCTTCAGGTCGAACCAGCGCTGTCCCCATTCGGAAAAGAGTTCTACCCGGCGTTCGTGCCGGATCGCGTTGAAGATCGATGCCGCGTCCGGGGGACCGGTGTAAGCAGGAAGCCCGGCCCGGGTTCTTATCACATTCAGATCGGCGACCGCGCTGAGGTTATTGCCCTGATGGACCCGGGCATCGGCCCGGATAAGGTATTGCTCGGCGAGCCGAAACACCGTTTCATATTCCGTGAATGGTGGAACCATCACTTTGTATTTGTAAGGGTAGAGATACCGGGTGGCGCTGATGGTCATGCTGTCGAGCCACTCCGTCCGCCGCTGATCGCCGGGTTCGAAAGCCGCCAGCAACTGCGCCGAGACATAGACTTGCGGCATGTTGACTGAAGAGGAGGGGGTAAAATAGAGGGCATCAGTTGGGACAGATGTGGTGTTTGCCGGCGGCAATTGCCAGATGGCTTCGCTGCTGTTCTTTACAAATACGGAATGGAGTGGCGCCAGGTTGAAGGTGACCGAATTGCCGATCACGGCAGTCGCCGCCGCTTCGGCGCTGTCATATTCCCCCGTATACAGATAGACCCTGGCAAGCAGCGCACTGGCCACCCATTTGGTTGGCCGGGTCCGTTCGGTCGTTGGGCTGAGTGTGGGACCACCCAGGTAGTCCGCGCTCAACAAATGCAGGGCATCGTTCGCATCTGCCTTTATCTGTGCCCAGACCTGCGCTGCCGGTGCGCGGGGTGGCAGACGGTTGACGGTCGTATCGGTCACGAGGGAACAGTCGCCATAGAGGTTGAC
Organism: Puia dinghuensis; assembly: GCF_014642875.1. Lineage (GTDB taxonomy): Bacteria > Bacteroidota > Bacteroidia > Chitinophagales > Chitinophagaceae > Puia > Puia dinghuensis. The sequence continues at coordinate 18,010 of NZ_BMJC01000005.1, read as the reverse complement.
CAGGTAGAAATAACTTAGGGCTCGCACGAATTTGGCTTCGCCCAATAGCTGGGTCTTTGCCATGGTCGACAGGGCCTTTGCAGAATCGACCCCGATGATGACGCTGTCGGCTGTGGCAATATTCCGGTAAAAGAGCCGCCAGAACTCAAAACCATATGTCCTTTCATTCAGGACATTGAGATAATAGGCCGGATACTGCCGGGTAGCCGTGGGAGATGCGATCAGTTCGTCGGCGGACAACCCCGCGAGCACGGAGAGGTTTGCTCCCGAGAGGGCAGCGTCCCAATTCAGGTATAAGTTGTTGATGAACCCTATCGCGGCAGAGTCGCTGCTGAAAGGATGCCTGATCCCGAGGGGAAGTGGAGGGGGTTTATAACAATGACCTGCTGTAAAAGCAACAGCGATGAAGAAGACCGGATAGAAATGGCTGAACCTTATATGGCGCACGGCAATTGCTTGTTACCCTAAATTTACGGCATCTTCCTGCCGGTGGATTTGGGGACGGCCACCTTTCTGTCCCTGGGATGTGGGGGTTTGTCCTTCAGCTGAGGACGAGGCCTTCGCTGAGGGCCTGGTCGTAGCGGGCCTTATCGAACCGGTATAAATGGGGCGAACGATGCGCGCCGATGTTTCGCTTCTCGGTTGTTTTCTTCAGCAGGCCCAGCGTGATCAGCTTTTTAGGAAAATTGCTGATGTCCAGTTTTTTCTCCAGGAGCGTTTCGTATAAAGAATGGATATCCGACAGCGTAAACTTCTCCGGCAACAGGTTGTAGCCGATGGGGTAATGATACAATTGCACCCGCATCGTATGAAGGGCTTCCTTTACCATTTCATCATGGTCGAATTCGAGATGGGGGATGGCATGGATGTCAAACCAGGTGCAGGCTTCGGCCATGATGCCCGGCTGGGGGACGGAAAGGGAAAAATCCGTGATCGCATAAAAACCGACGGAAATCGTTTGGTCAACAAGCCAGTTATCCGGTGTCATCCGTATACCGGTGAGCGCAAACCACTTCTCCTCGTCGAACTTGTCCGTGTTTGCCCGGTTCGGGTCGCCGAAGGTCTTGAACTGCTGGAGGAATAAGCCTTCGATGCCTGTCCGTTCTTTTACGTTGCGGCCGGCTGCTTCGACCAGCTTTTCCGTCCTTTTTATATATCCTCCGGGCAAACACCAGCCATTCAAGAACTTATGCTTGATGAGAAGGACTTTCAACTGCCGATCGTGATAGCCAAATATGGCGCAGTCTATCGATACATGCGGGATATACTGCCGGTAACCGTGTAGGATGAATTCCTTCAATTCCTCATTTATGTTCATTGGGTAAAAATAAATTATTTAGTGAATCTTACTAAATATAGAGCCTTTTACTTATCTTCATTTTGTAAAATTTACTAAATAATGCTTGCATATGAATAGAAGAACCTTTATTAAGAGTGGCACCTTTGGCGCCATGGGGGTGGGGTTTGGCGCTTCGCTGCCGGGATTTTTTGCGGGTGGGGCGGAGGGCGACCTCTTCTTTAAACTTGCCGTTTCGCAATTTTCCTTTGCCAGCCAGTTCTGGACCCAGCAGCTGAAACCACTCGACTTCCCGGCGAAGGCAAAAGAGCTGGGCATCCCCGGTCTGGACTATTGCTCGATGTTTTTTGCCGATAAGGCAAAGGACCAGTCCTTCTTGACCCAATTGAAACAACGTTCGGCCGACGCGGGTACTTATAACCTGCGCATTATGGTCGATGGCGAAGGGGTACTCGGTGACCTCAACGAAGGGACGCGCGCCAAGGCGATCGAGAACCATTATAAATGGATAGATGCTGCTGCCATGCTGGGGTGTCCCATGATCCGGGTCAATGTAGAAGGAGAGGGTGAGCCTTCAGCAGTTGCCAACGCCGCGGTGGACAGCCTGGGTCGCCTCATCGACTACGGCCGCAAGCAAAATGTCGATGTCATCGTCGAGAACCATATCGGCATCTCGTGCAACGCCGCCTGGCTGGCCGGGGTGATGAAACAACTGAACAACCCGCATTGCGGCACACTCGCCGACTTTGGCAACTTCTGTATCAATCGCACAAAACCAGAGACGATGGATATCGCGGGGTATATGAAGACGAAATGTCTCGAAGAATACGATCGGTATAAGGGTATAACCGAATTGATGCCGTATGCAAAAGGCGTTCATGCGAAGAGCCATCTTTTCAATGCTGACGGCACCGACCAGGAAACGGATTTCTACCGTATGTTCAAGATCATTAAAGAATCGGGCTTTTCGGGTTGGGTGAGCATCGAATATGAAGGCGGGCTGTTCAAGATGTATACGAAAGACAATAAATATCTCGATGATTATGCCGGCACGACTGCTACGAAGAAGTTAGTCGAGTTGGCCGGACAAAAAGGGTAAACTTATGCAACTCATCCAATCTTCCACTGTATACGATGTGGTCATCATCGGAAGCGGCGCAGGCGGCGGCATGTCGGGTTATGTCCTTGCCAACGCTGGTGTCAAGGTATTGATGCTTGAAGCGGGTCCGTTTTTTGACCCTGCCAAGGATTCACAACAACTGAAATGGTCGTACCAGTCGCCCCGTCGCGGAGGTAATGCTACCCGGCCCATGGGCGATTTTGATGCAGCCTATGGCGGCTGGCAGATAGATGGCGAACCCTACACGCAAAAAGAGGGTTCGGAATTCCAATGGTTTCGTTCGCGGATGCTCGGAGGCCGCACTAACCACTGGGCGAGGATCGCGTTGCGGATGGGACCAAAGGATCTCAAATGCCGGACAAATTATGGGGTTGGCGATGACTGGCCGGTTACCTATGATGAGATAAAGTCTTTTTACGATCGGGTGGACAGGCTTATCGGTGTTTATGGGTCGATGGAAGGGCTGGAGAACGATCCGGATGGGATATTCCTCCCACCGCCACAGCCCCGGCTCAACGAGTTGTTTGTAAAAAAAGCCGCCACCGGTCTTGGCATCCCCGTTATCGCCGGTCGCGGCTCTGTGCTTACGGCGCCCCTGCCGGGGAACAGTGACCGGCAGGCGTGTTTCTTTTGCGGTCAGTGCAACCGGAGCTGTAAGATATACGGTGACTTCTCCTCCTCGTCCTGTCTCGTGATCCCAGCGATGAAGACCGGTAACCTCACGGTGGTGACCAACGCCGTGGTCCGCGAGATCCTTACCGACAAAGAGGGTCTGGCCAGCGGCGTTTCCTATATCAACAAAGACGATATGCAGGAATACCGGGTCAAGGCAAAGACCGTCATCCTTGCTGCGAGCACTTGTGAATCTGCGCGGATACTGCTGAACTCCAAATCTGCGCGACATCCTAACGGTCTTGCCAACAGCAGCAATGCCGTGGGTAAATACCTCCATGATTCCACGCAGGGTGGTGGTGCAGCGGTGCTTCCGCAATTGCTCGACCGGCCGCGTTTTAATGAAGACGGCGTCGGGAGTCTCCACCTCTATGCGCCGTGGTGGCTGGACAGCAAAAAGCAGGGCTTTACCCGCGGCTATCACCTCGAGATATTCGGCGGGATGTTTATGCCGGGCTATGGCGGGTATTTTGGCTTCGAAGGGGCCATCGTTCCGTATCTGAATGGATATCTTCCCGGGGCGGATGGTAAGACAAAGCCCGCCGGGGGATTCGGCCTCGCCCTCAAGAATGACTACCGGCGGCTATATGGTACGATGGCGGGGGTAGGCTGTCATGGGGCTTCCACGGCGAGGGAAGACAATTACTGCGAGATAGATCCGACCGTAGTGGACAAATACGGAATCCCGGTACTACGGTTTCGTTATAAGTGGAACAGCGATGATGTCGCCCAAGCGAAACATATGCAGGAGACGGCCCAGGCGATAATCAAGGGGATGGGGGGTATTCCGCTTGGCGTGCCGGCGGGGCCTGAAACAAACTATGGCCTTGATAAACCTGGTAAAGGTATACACGAAGTGGGCACGATTCGGATGGGGGACGATGCCAAAAAAGCGCCGCTGAATAAATGGGGGCAGGCGCATGATTGCAAGAATCTCTTTGTAACGGATGGATCGGTATTCACGCAGCAGTCGGAGAAGAACCCTACGTGGACGATTCTCGCGTTGGCGATGCGCACCACTGAATATCTTATTGATCAACGTAAAAAGCAAAATATATGAACCGTCGTGATAGTATAAAAGCGATCGGCCTTAGTGCCATTTCGGCAACGGCTTTGCTTGAGGCGTGCAAGTCAGGGACGACTGAGGCGGCGGCCTCCAGTGGCACCGGGAATCACCCGGTTGCCGACACGACGGGCAGGCAGGACTTTGAGATCGCGCGGGATAAGACACTTGTGGGTGAGCGATTTTTTGACGCTAAAGAGATGGCGACTATCGCTATGCTGGCTGATATTATCATTCCGCGGGATGAAAAGAGCGGCAGCGCAACTGATGCGGGTGTGCCTGCCTTTATCGAGTTCATCGTCAAGGACGAGCCGCAGCACCAGTTGCCGATGCGGGGTGGGCTTCGCTGGCTGGATATGGAATGTCTGGACAGGTGGGGAAAGGATTTTGTGGGTTGCACGCCGGAGCAGCGGATCGAGGTGTTGAATGATATTGCGTATCCTTTTAAGGCGGGGCCTGGGATGCAGCCGGGGGTTACGTTCTTTAATAAGATGCGGGAACTGACGGCGATTGGATTTTTTACGAGTAAGATGGGGATCGAGGATTTGGGTTATAAAGGGAATTCGCCGGGTAAATGGGAGGGGGTGCCGCCGGAGGTGCTGAAGAGATACGGGCTGTGAGCGGACCGGGGCGACGCGGCTTCGGGTCGGGGTGATGCGGTGCTGGTCGGGGTGACGCGGTTCCCGTCGGGGTGATGCGGCTCGGGTCGGGTTGATGCGGCTCGGGGTGAGGCGGTTTCGGTCGGGGCGATGCGGCTCGGTAAAATCCGTATCTTGGGGAATGAAAGCGCGGCTCAAGTCTCTCTTGCAAAAGCTGGGAATTTATTATCCTTTACAAACCGCTTACCGGGGAGGCCGCAGCTTCATCGCGAAGCAATATTACAGGGTGGGCTATGGTCGTTATAAGGGCCGCGGGTATACCTGCAATTACTGTGGGGCCACTTATGGAAGGTTTGTTCCTGAATATCCGGGGTCTGCTATTGCCGGGGCCATCAACGATAATCATGTTATTGCCGGATTTGGGGAGAATGTATACTGCCCCCAGTGTCTTAGCAAAAACCGGGAGCGGCTTGTTAAAGCCGTTATTGGGAAATATGTTGTTTTGGGGGAGGCTGCCCGTGTCCTTCATTTCTCACCGGAGAAACATCTGCATCGCTGGCTGCGTGGGCAGACGGCCGTGACCAGCGTGGATATTGCGCCGCGCTTTTATACTTCTATCGATAAGCAGATTCGATATGCCGATGCCACGCAGCTTTCGTTTGGGGCCAATAGTTTTGAGCTTGTCATCGCCAACCACATTCTGGAACATATCCCTGATGACGCCAAGGCTATGCGGGAGATACACCGGGTGCTGGCGGGAGGTGGGGTCGCCATCCTTCAGGTTCCTTATTCCACCACGCTTGCTACGACAATAGAGGACCCCGGTATCGACGACCCCAGGCGGCAGGCGGCGCTTTATGGTCAAAGGGATCATGTCCGGATCTATAGCTTTGCCGACTATGTCCGTCGCCTGGAAACGGCTGGTTTCAAGGTCCGGGTCCTTAGCCCTGAGGACCTTGCGGTGTTTCGCGGGCACGCCATCCAGGAGAAGGAGTCGGTGTTTTTGTGTTACAAGGGGTAGGCGCGGCGCTGGTTTGGGCCTGGTATGTCCCACTGGCCTACCTGGTTTCTTGGTTCTGGCGTACTAAAGGCATGCGGGAAACAGGGATATTTGTGTTACAAAAACAACGATCATGCTTCCTTCCTTCGCAAAATTCTATCTACGCCTTGCCATGGGCATAAGTTATACCGTCTTCGGACTCGACAGACTCGGGGTCTGGGGTCCTTATGGGAAACCCTGGGTCAGCTGGGGCGACTGGCAGCACTTCTCCGCCCGCGCCCATCAATTGATGTTCTTTCTCCCCTATGGTGTCGCCGAGACGTTCGCCGTCGTCGCTACCATGTTCGAGATAAGCTGTGGCATCCTGCTGACGATCGGTCTCTTCACTCGCTGGGCTGCATTTGCCAGCTGTGGGCTCTCCTTTTGCTTTGGTATCTGTATGGCGATTACGGAAGGTATTACATCGCCGCTTGGTTACTCGGTATTTGCCGTGAGCGCGGCCAGCCTGCTGCTTGCATCGTTGCCGGGCTATCGCTGGAGTGTCGATGCGCTGTTACAGCCGCAGGTACGAGCGGAGGGGAGCCTGGCTTGAGATGAAGGGGTGCTGCCTTGTTTGAGACGAACGAGCGGAGTCGGGTTTGAGGCAAGTGAGCGCAGTCGGGCTTGAGACAAAAAGCCTATTTTTATAGCATGAAAAATATCACCATTGCTACGGCACAGTTCGAGATGGCCAACGGTGACAAAGAGTATAACCTTTCCATCATCCGGGACTTGTCTGCGAAGGCCGCCGCTGCGGGGGCCGACGCCATCGCCTTCCATGAATGTAGTATCAGCGGGTATACTTTTGCCCGGCGGTTGTCGATACAGGAAATGATCGACCTGGCCGAGATGATCCCCGATGGGCCCAGTATTCGGGCGCTGACAGCGATCGCCCGGGAGAACAAGATCGTCGTTCTGGCCGGGCTTTTTGAAAAAGACGAGACGGATAGCATCTACAAAGCGTATGTGGCCGTGGGCGCTGATGGGGTTATTGCAAAATTCCGGAAGCTTCATCCCTTTATCAATCCATATATCAATCCCGGCAATGAATATGTCGTCTTCGAGCTGCAAGGCTGGAAATGCGGCATCCTCATTTGTTATGACAACAATATCATCGAGAATGTAAGGGCTACCGCGCTGCTTGGCGCCGACATCATCTTTATGCCGCATGTCACCATGTGTACGCCCTCCACCCGTCCCGGCGCCGGTTTTGTAGACCCGAAACTCTGGGTGGAGAGGGAGACGAACCCGACACCGCTGCGGATCGAATTCGATGGACTGAAGGGGCGTGCCTGGCTGATGAAATGGTTGCCTGCGAGGGCTTACGATAATGGAATCTATGCCATCTTCTCCAACGCCATTGGTATGGATGACGATCAATTGAAGAACGGCTGTTCGATGATCGTCGATCCTTTTGGGGACATTATTGCCGAATGCCGGCATCTCGGGAACGATATCGCCCTGGCGGTGCTGACGCCGGAAAAACTCCGACTTTCGGGTGGGTACCGCTACAGACAGGCGCGCCGGCCTGAACTCTACAAAGACATTATTGGCCAGCCGCATGTTGCCGAGCAAAAAGTAGTCTGGCTAGACTCGCCCAATCCTCAGCCGGCTCAGCCAGACCTGACAACTGTGCAATAAGGGAAAAGATAGCTGCGGGTGTGAGACCCTGCTTATGCAGATGCTGGATGGATGTTGCCCCGGCGGACTTGGAGAGCTTTTCACCGGTGAGCGTTGTCAATAGGGAGTGATGATAGAAGGTGATCTTTTTAAAGGCTGCTGCTTCGTTGAAGCCTGCTGCTGCCAGGATGGTCGAGAGGTGCAACTGTGCAAGCGTTGAATCGCGCAAGTCTTCTCCGCGAACGATGAGATCGACCCCGTAATGGAGATCATCTATAACTGAAGATAGTTGATAGGCGGGGAAGCCATCTTTTTTCCGCACGACGAAATCATGCAATTCGGGTGGGAGGTTTGCATCGGGTGGGGTTCGTAGCCGCCAGTTTACGTCGGGGGCATCGAGTGAGCCTCCTTTGTCGCGGCAGGTGCAAACATTGCCGGCCCGGAGTAGTTGTGCACGGCTGCAGGAACAGGCGTAGATGGAGTTGGTGGATCTGAGTAGCTGCAATGCCTTTTCGTACAAGGTGATCCGGTGGAGCTGGGAGTAGTTTTTTTCGAAGCCGGCGGCGTCGGTCGGGCCTTCATCCCAGGGGATGTTCAAAAAACGCAGCGTTTCGAAGATATCTTCTACATATTGCGGGTCGGCTCTTTCGCGATCGAGGTCGTCTATCCGCAGGAGGATGGAGGCGCCGTTGTTTCTGGCGAGTGCGGCGGTGAGGGAGAAGGATAATATGTTCCCCACGTGTAAGAATCCGCTGGGGGTGGGTGCGATTCTGGTTTTTTTGAACCACATTCTTGTTAATATATTGATTTTCAATTAATAAATAAATGCCAAAGACTCCTAAAAGTGCAAAAATTAGGAGTAAAATTATCAAAATATCCTAATTTGCACAAAATTAGGAGAAAATGAGAAAAGTGGAACCCCCCCCATTCCTAAGTGAAACATGGGAATTTATTGAATTACGGCATGGGCTTATTCCTCAAGTTAAGCTTTCAGAAATATCTGAAATAAACGATTCTACCTATCCTTATTGGGAAAAATGGAAATACCTGGCGAAGGACTGGCAATGTGCCGCCAAAACGCTATGGAAGATCGTAAAAGTGAAGCGCAGCCTCACACAAAAGCGAATCAAATTTAATAGTAGTGGCAAATTCAATCTTTACATAAATACTCCATCTGTTGTACAGCAGAAATTGCACGAGCTTGATCTGAGTCTTGGCGGCAACCTCAGTGCCAATGACATCATTCCAACCGAAGAAAAGCACCGGTACCTGATCAGCTCCTTAATGGAGGAAGCAATAGCATCAAGTCAGTTGGAAGGGGCAGCCACGACAAGAAAAGTCGCAAAAGAGATGCTCGAAAGCAATAGGAAACCAAGGAACGTCTCCGAACAAATGATTGTTAACAATTACGCGGCGATGCAATGGATCGTAAAGAATAAAGATATAACCGTCAATGCAGAAACCATCCTTCAGATACATCGGATCATAACTACCAATACCCTGGCTGACAAACATGAAGAAGGAGCATTTCGTAGATCGAACGATGTTCGTATTGTAGATGTACAGACAGGAGCCATCTTACATACGCCCCCTCCACAAGAAGATCTGGAAAGTTTGATGGCTGAGCTTTGCAAATTCATCAATGACACACAAAAGGAAGATTTCTTCCTGCATCCTATATCAAAGGCGATCATTGTCCATTTTTTAATCGGATATATCCATCCCTTTGCAGATGGCAATGGACGAACAGCCAGGGCACTGTTCTATTGGTATCTCATTAAAAAGGGATATTGGTTGATAGAATACATGTCTGTCTCAAGAATAATACTGGGGTCTAAAGCCCAATACGCTCGCGCTTATCAATATACTGAAAAGGACGGGAATGACCTGACCTATTTTATCCTTTATAATCTCAAATGCATTGAAAATTCCTTGAATGAGCTAAAAAAATATATAGAAAGAAAAAACCGCGAGAAAAAGAACATTCTCGCCCTCCTAAGGAATACAACCTATAACGATAGACAGATAGTGCTCATCGAGGAAATAATAAATAATAAGAAAGCTGTTTTTTCGGTGCAGGAGGTACAAAATAAATTTGGAGTGAGTAATCAGACGGCCCGAACTGACTTAAATTACTTAGTATCAAAAGGCATTCTGGAAACCAGGAAAAGTGGCAACAGGATCCAATTCTTGTTGACTGACGGTGGAGAAAAGAAAATCATTGAAAAAGGATAGCGCCGGGCATTGCCCGCTTATCGTCCTCCCGCCCACCGGATGTGGTATTCCTGGATGCGGGGGGAATGTTCGGGTGTCAGGGTGAACCGCACTTCGAGATCGGCTTTTTCTCCTATCAGCAGGAACGAGCCCCGCAGGTTGTTCTCGGCATGGAACTCGCCGATGCGGATGATCTTGCCGGCGCGGGCAAACAAGGCGGTGGCCTCCTGCCGTAGTGAATCGACAAAATAGTCCTGCCAGAAATTGACGGCAAAGATGTCGCTTTCTCTTGCCTTGTCCCAGCCGGGCAGCAGCGCTACCAGCTCTTTTTGCCGTTGCTGCAGGATCGCCGACACCGGTACGGCACGGGGCTTCAGATGAGCCAGCGTGATGAGCGTATCCAACACCTGCATATTGATACCGGCCGTTGCTGCATAAGTGAGATTGGCAAAGCAGATGGCGCCGACGCCATAGTCGGGGAGGATCATCCAGTTGCTGCCAAAACCAGGGAGGCCTCCTGTGTGGCCGACCATCGTCCGGCCTTTGCAGTCCTTCGACCAGCGGATGCCATAGGCATACATCGAGACCATGGGGCAGACATCGACACCATTGTAACTAAAGCCAGCGTTTAAATTGTTGAACATCCAGGGTTGTTGCATTTCGCGGCGCGAGCTGCGCTTGAGCACGGTTTCATCGCCGCCATCACGGGAAGGCCAGGCCGCCAGTTGAAATGTGGTGTACCTGGCAAAGTCTTCCATGGTTGTGATCAGTCCGCCCATCGCGCCGTAAGCGCCGTCATGGAGCATCGGCTGCTCTACCCAATCGCCGTTGAGCCAGCGATAGCCATGCGCCAGCTTGTCCGCCGGGACGCGGGTATATTCCCAATAGGTATGGGTCATGCCCAGTGGCTTCAGGATATGATCGGTAATGTATTCTTCATAAGGCTGGCCGGTGACCTTTTTTATGATATGCCCGAGCAGGGTAAATCCCAGGTTGCTGTATTCATAATATATCCCCGGGCTGTTGGAAAAAGATATTCCTTGTTGCACGAGGGCCATCAGCTGATCATCCGTGGCTTCGAGCTGTCTGTCGCCCCAGGGATTGTCTTCGGGGAAACCCGCCGAATGGGTCAGCAAATTACGAATAGTGATTGCTGGTGCATCAGAATTAGATCTGTTTTGACGAGTTAGCCCGGGGATGTAAAGGGAGGCGGGATCGTCCAGCTTTAGCTTCCCTGCATCGCGGAGTTGGAGGATAGCCACGGTCGTAAAACTTTTGGTCATGGAAGCGATGCGGAAGTCGGAGGTGGAATCGGCGGCGATCTTTTTTTGCAGGTTGCTAAAGCCGGTGGCGCCGGTGTGGAGGAGTTTTCCACCAGCGACGATGCCATAGACGAGGGCGGGGTAGTGGTTGTGTTGGGCGTATGATCTATACAGCCGGTCGATAGTGGGGATGGCGGCGGTGATATCTTGGGTGACGTGGTCGTAGATGATCTTTGAAACGGTGGACAGAAGGTCCTGGGCTGTCTTTTCATCATCGATGCCTTTTGATAAGAGTACTAGGACGTATTTGCGGCCATCCGGGAGGAAAACGATGCCCGAGTCATGACAGATGCCCGTGATCCAACCGCTTTTGGTGGCCACCTGGACATCGGCGGGTAATTTTCCCCCGATGGATTCTTTGAAATGCTGGTCCTTGAGGATGGCGATCATTGCCTCACAGGAAGCGGGATCGACGGCCTTTCCTAGAGCGAGCTGGCTGAAGAGCAGCATCAGGTCGTAGGCCGTGGTGGTGTTGTTGAGTCCTTGATCGAAGGCCTTGTTGTCCTCCACACCCCGCAGGACCCGGATATCATTAGCGCCCATCGACCGCATGGTGGCCATTACGTTTTTAGGGCCCACGAGCTCTATCACCAGATTGGTAGCGAGGTTACTGCTCTCCGTGATCATTTTGTACAGGAGGCGCTGCAAGGGCAGCTTGCTCCCTACGAGACTATAGAGGTCTTTCTCGCTGTCGGTGGCTGAGTCGAGGATGAACCGGCTGCTGTCGGCGATGCTGATAAAATCCTGGTGGATGAGGATGGAGTCGCGAAGCGAGAGTTTATGTTCGGAGATGAGCTTATACGCCGCTATGAGGACGGGGGTCTTCATGGTACTGGCTGCATGAAAAGAGGCATGTTCGTTGATGAAGAATTGCGTTCCGGTGGAGAGATCGTGGAAGGCGACGGCATAGGTTGCCTGGGGTTGTTGGGAGAAGACGGCCATTATCTCCTGGCGCATCCCGGTGGTGTCGGTGGCGGGGGCGGCGGGGGCTGCGGTGAAAATTCCTTGTGTAAAGAAGACCAACAAATAAAGAGAGAGCTTCCTCATGCGGCGGTGGTTTTATCCAAAAGATAAATCTTTTTGCCGATTTATTGCATATACGAAAAAACAAGGACATGTTCTCTTCGTCCATCAAAAATAGGTGTAAAAACGGTTTCCGGACTTTTCTATCCGTTTATGAGGGTTGACGCTTGTAATTTAGAAAGAAAGTATTTAGATTGGACCTGTATTCATTTCTCTCGCTGTTCTCAACTCTAACCAGTACCCGACCCACGGACCTTGTCGCATCTTAGTAGCGTGATGCTATGTCCTATAACCTTTGTTTGAATAGCTGGTGTCCGACTGCGTATCTATTCTACGCAGCCGGCAAGTAACCCCTTATTTCTATAAAAATCAATTGTGGAACCCAAACCGTTTTGAAATAAAATGAAACGACTTTCCTTCTTTTGCCTCGCCGCTCTGGCCTGGCAGACCGCGCTGTCGCAATGGTCGACCAGCGGGAATAATATTTACAATACCAATAGCGGAAATGTAGGGATCGGGACGAGTAGCCCAACTTTTCCATTGCATTTGGTTGGGTCTGTCAATGATATCCTCGGTATTACAGGCAGTGGGGGAGGCCGCGGAGGGATCTATATACAGAATACCAACGCAAACGGATTCGCTACGCTGCTTATGGAGAACAATCTTGGTGGTCTTAGTTCCACCGTTTCGTTATCTGTTGGTGGTTCGACAAACCCCTATTCAAACTTTTTTGGCCTTTCCCCCGCCAACAGAGCCAATTTAGTGACTCAGGGAGCAAACAGTTTAGGTCTGGGCGTTGGAACCCTGACGGCACAGCCGTTGGTGTTGGGGACGAATAATATGGAACGTTTGCGCGTCTTCGGGGGCGGGAATGTCGCTATTGGCCAGACGTCGGATAATGGCAACTTATTGCAGGTGAACGGCAATTTGTGGGCTACCGGTTTGGTGCTGCCCACCGGTGCGGCTGCGGGAAAGGTGCTGACATCGGACGGGAACGGCAATGCCACCTGGCAAACGGCAGGTTCTTCGTCCGGCTGGGTGTTGGGCGGCAATACAGTCGGCGCTGTTAAGACCATCGGCACCATCGACAATTACGATCTGCCAATCATCACGAACAATACGGAGCGGATGCGGATTACCGCTACTGGCGGCGTGTGCATTAACACGACGAACGCACAGGGATATGCGTTAGCGGTGAATGGGTCGGCTATTTTCACCGCCGCATGGATAAAGCCGTATCCCAACTGGCCTGATTATGTATTTGGGAAGGATTACCGGCTGCCCAGCCTGGACAGCGTGTCAAGGTACATAGCGGCCAACAGCCATCTTCCGGAGGTGCCTTCTGCGGAGACGGTTGCGAAGAGGGGCATCGATATCGGCGGCAACCAGGCGGCGCTGCTCAAGAAGATCGAAGAGCTGACTTTGTACCTTATCGATCAGGACAAGACCATACAGGAATACAAGGAAAAATTCAAAGCGCAGGACGAGCAGGCAAAGGCGCAGGAACAACAAGTAAAAGCCCTTGAAGAAAGGATCGAACGGCTGGAAAAATTAGTCAAGCAATAAATCATTCTTCCATGCTTTCCCTTAAATGCCTGCTATGCTTATTGGCCGGGATGCTCTTGTTTCGGACTATTTCCCATGGCCAGGTAGCCGACTCGCTTACGGAGAAGGTGATTCGCTTTCCGGCGAGGCTCTTCAGCCGGATACAGGGCAAGACAGCCAGCCTGGACAGGCAGCTTGCACGGCAGACGGACAAGATGCTTGAGCGAATGGCGAGGCGGGAAGAGCGGCTACGCCGCAGGCTCTCCCGCATTGATAGCGCAAGCGCGCAACGCCTTTTTGCCGGTTCGGCAGAGCAGTATGCGGCCCTGGCCCGAAGTATCGTCATGGATTCGGGGAGTGTTGCGATCCCGCTCAGCGGGGAGTACCTACCGTATGTCGACTCCCTGAAGGGTAGCCTTTTTTTCCTCCAACAAAATCCACAGTGGGTGGGGGCAGCTTCGCCCACGCAACTGGCGCAAGTACAAGGATCGATGGCCCAGTTCCAGCAATTGCAGGCAAAGCTGGGGGATGCCGACCAGATAAAGGCCTTCATCCGCCAGCGGAAAGAAGCCATCAAACAATATCTCAGCCGGTATACGAACCTGCCACCCGGCATCGCTGGCGAATACCAGGGGCTCAACCGGGAGGCGTATTATTATGCGGAGCAGGTGCGGGAGTACAAGCAATTGTTAAACGACCCTGACCGGCTGGAGAAAAAGGCCCTATCGCTTTTAGGGCAATTGCCTGCCTTCCGGCAGTTCATGAAAAACAATGGTCAGCTCGCGGGGCTGTTCGGTGTCCCCGCGGGTTACGGCTCGCCCACAGCGCTGGCAGGGTTGCAGACCCGCGACCAGGTGACGCAAGCTATCCAGAGCCAGCTGGCAACGGGCGGACAGGGTGCGCTGAGCGCGCTGCATCAAAATCTCCAGTCGGCCGAGCAACAGCTGGACGGGTTCAAGGACAAACTGAACCATCTTGGGAGTGGCAGCGGCGACATCGATATGCCCAACTTCAAACCCAATGGACAGCGGACGAAAAGCCTGTGGCGGCGACTCGAAGCCGGTGTCAATTTGCAGACGAGCCGCACCAATCGCTATTACCCCAATGTCCTGGATCTCGGCGGCTCACTCGGTTACCGGCTCACGGACAAAAGCACCATCGGCGTGGGGACCAGTCTGAAGATCGGCCTGGGCAGCGATTTCCGGCATATGGCGCTGACGGCGAGCGGTGCGAGCCTGCGCAGCTACGTGGACATTGTGCTTAAAGGGAGCTTCTTCGCCAGCGGCGGACTGGAATACAATCACACTTCGGCCCTCCGGTCGTACCAGGATATCCGTCGGCTGTCCGGTTGGACGACCAGCGGGCTTATCGGAATCACCAAGACCGTGTCGGTGAAGAGCCGGGTATTCAAGAAGACGAAGCTGAGCTTGCTGTGGGACTTTCTCAGTTACCGGCAAAGGCCTCAAACCCCAGCAATTGTTTATCGATTAGGGTACTCATTCTAACGATCATTCCATGATGAATCATTTTATGCGAAATATGAAAAAAACGGTTTTGGCACTCCTTATTTTCAATCTTTTTTTCAAAGAAATCTTTTGCCAGATCCGAAAAGACCCTGTTGCGATATCCAGCCCAAATGCCGCTTCGCTGGGAAAATTCGGTGAGGTTCCCGTGTCTTTATACGCTGGATTACCTCAGATAAATATACCCATTTACACAGTAGAAGAAGGAGGCATCAAAGTGCCCATTTCATTAGACTATCATGCTAGCGGCGTTCGCCCGGATCAGCATCCCGGCTGGGTTGGCCTGAACTGGAACCTGAGTGCCGGAGGGGCCATTACCCGTATCGTAAAGGATATTCCGGATGATGACAATGAAATACTGGGAAGTCAGCCATTATGCCAGGGCAGGAGCGTAAACGGGGCCGGGTATTATTTTAATAATACCTGCATATTGCATGGGAATTGGAGCAGCGTCTCTTACATACGGGATACGATTTGTAATCAAGGCATCACCTATAAATACGATACGGAGCCGGATGAGTTCGATTTTAGCTTCCTGGGGTATTCCGGCAAATTCTTCCTGGATACGGCCATCAATACCTGGCAGGTGCAATGCGACCAACGAATAAAAGTGACCCTTATACCTGACCCCAGCCATCCAACTCAAAGCCTGGCCCTGTCTCCCCCATACAGCCCCGGCTCTTGCACGCTAAACAATCCCTGGCATACCGGGTATCCAAGCAGCTTTTCAGGATTTATCCTGACTACAGAGGATGGTACTCAGTACACTTTCGGCGGTGACACCTCGCATATCGAGTACAGCATAAATTTTTATGCGCAAGGCACGGATACGTGGATCGCCAATTCCTGGAATCTCTCCAGGATACAAGACGCCTACGGTCGGGTGGTCACCTTTACTTACACTCGTGGGCCCTTGGTCAGCCAGATCACCAATTCTATTGAGATACGGAATAAAAAGGTATATCCCCAAAATACGACCAATTATTTTTGGTTTATTGAGACCTTCGGCTTAGCATCTGCAAACAATTTTCTAACCCCAAGCTGTTCCAACAGTACCAGCGGAATTCCTCCTACGGGACAATTCACAGGCAAGCTGATTGCACCCTTGTATTTGAGCCAGATCAACTCCTCCTATGCCAGCGTGAGTTTTAAAACTTCCATCACAACCGAGCTGCGGATAGGTCTTATCGCGTATACCTATTTCGATAGCTATAAAATCTCCCAGGGTTCGACCATCGACGATTATTATTATTTCCTATATCCAGTAAGTGGCGGCAATGCTTTTTGCAACGGAGGTGGCGGAACGGGCGGCAATGCCCGCTTCAATAATCTGCAATGGCTGGAGCTGGATAGTATCTACGTAACCAATAAGAGAACAAATACCCTCTTAAACGAATATGCCTTTGGTTATACACATGACACCACCAAACGACTCATGCTGCAAAGCTTTCAGCAATTGTCGATGAACCAGCAGACCATTTCGCCGTCTCCTTATCGGTTTTATTATGACTCTTCCCACACCCTTCCGAATTACCTGACGGCTACCGGGTGGACGGATCATTGGGGGTTTTATAACGGGAAGGATGCCACCCATTCCCTGGATACCCTGTCCACCTATTACAATTACCGGCAGGCCGACTCCAATTATCTACGGGCCGGAACACTGGTGCGAGTCACCTATCCCACAGGCGGAATAACCGATCTGGCCTATGAAGCGAACATGTATTCCATGGAACTGGACACTTTCCGGAGTAGTCCCCTCATTGACTATGGCAGCACGATCAAGCTGGCCGGCGGCTTGCGGATAAAAAAGATCACCAGTTATGACGTGAACTACCCCAATAGCCCGCTGATAAGGCAATACTATTATTTTAAAAATTATAGCCCGTCTACCGGCCTTACCGGTGCGTCCAGCGGCATCCTGGGCGGAAAATCGCAATATTATTGGGACACTTATACTACCGTGTCGGATATTGATCCCAACCAGGTGTATACAGAGCAGATATTTTCTACTCAATCGGTCATGCCCATGAGCGAGAATACTGCCGGGTCTCATCTCGGATATAGCGAGGTCGAGGAACAATATGCGGACGGCAGCCTGGTGGATTATCAGTTTACCAATTTCGATAACGGGCATATGGATGAGTCTTTTATCAACAACCTGCAACGCACTAAGTCACCGTATGAGCCCTATGCCAGCAAGGCCTTTGAACGGGGCAAGCTGGTCAAGAAGACCACCTATAACACCAGCGGACAAATCGTAAATGTGGATTCATTCGGATATTTCGCCCTCAACCAGAATTACGTGCGGGCAGTTAAAGCCAGCGTCTATACCACTTGCGATAACTCCAACCAATTTGTTTGTGAAGGAACTTCTTATAAGAATTATACCTACCCATTCCTGATGGCGGGGGAATATCATACCCGATATGATGTAAATGGCACCAACCCCGTGATAGATTCCACGATCTACACCTATGATACGGCTAACTATTTACAACAGACGGCTATAACCACCAATAGCATCGGTCAAGCCATTACCACCAGCAATAAGTATCCCTGTGATAGTCTTACCGGGCTATCTTCATCCGCACAAACAGCTAAAGGAAATTTGCTCGCCGCGGGAAGGCTCTCCCCTTTATTGGAACAAACGGTTACTAAAGGAAGCTTTCAGGCCAGCAGGGTCCGGAATGATTATACTATTTGGAGTAATAATACGGCCATGCCCCAATATGTCGAACTCCAGGTCGGATCAAATCCCGTGGAGACCCGGCAGGCATTCATTGCTTACGATGCGTACCAGAATCTCCTGCTGGACTCGCTTTCGAGCGACCTGACCTCAGGGTACCTATGGGATTATAGTGGACTATACCCCATTGCAAAGATTACCAATACAGGTCCCACCCATAATTTTGCCTATACCAGCTTCGAGGCCGATGGCAGCGGCAACTGGACGATCAGCGACACGACCCG
>NZ_BMJC01000004.1:172069-914570 GCF_014642875.1 Puia dinghuensis | reverse complement strand
CGTGACGGTGGATCACTGCACGGAATGACCGCTCCAACAATGCTTCATCCGGCAAGCCCTTCAACCGGACGACCCATGGTATATGATAATGCCGGCTTCCTTCCAGCCGGTCTACGAACCACAATCGTTCCTGGTTGAATGACAATGGCGGTCGTTCCATCTGCTGCCGTTGCCTTACGATCCCCACCCAGTCCACCTCCGCAGCCGCCTCCCGCTGCCGTAAGAGGATGGACAAGCCCGTTATCGTCGGATAAGAAAAAATATCCTTGATCGACAACTCCAAGCGCCACTGCCGACGTATGGCCGCTATCAATTGCGCTGCGAGCAGGGAGTGCCCTCCCAGGGAGAAGAAGTTGTCGTTGATGCCGATGCTGTCAATCCCCAGCAACCTGGAGAAGGTCTCCGACAGAGATTGTTCCAGCATATCGCGGGGCGCCTCGTAAGAGACGCCCTCCGTCGCTGCGGCCGCCGGTTCCGGCAGGGCACGTTTATCCGCTTTACCGTGCACCGTCAGCGGGATGGTGTCCAACTCCATCCAAAGTGCGGGGATCATGTGATCCGGTAGCCGGTTTCGCAGGTAGTCCGCTATTTCTCCTCTGTTATACTCCGGCCCGGGCACTACATAGGCCACCAGCCTGTGCTGCCCGTTGTGGTCCTCTTTGGCCGTCACCACTGCCTGCCGGACGAGGCCGCTTCGGCGGATGGTGCTCTCGATCTCCCCTGGTTCTATCCGGTAACCCCGGATCTTCACCTGGTCGTCCAGTCTTCCCAGGTATTCGATGTTGCCGTCCGGCAGCCATCGACCCAGGTCTCCTGTCTTGTAAAAACGCAGTCCTTCTTCAAAACCGAATGGATCAGGGATAAACTTTTCCGCTGTCAGTTCCGGTTTGTGCAGGTAACCCTGTGCGACGCCCTCACCGCCCAGCCAGATCTCACCGGCGATGCCAACGGCGCATTGCCGGCCGGCAGGATCGACTATGACGATCCGGGTGTTGGAAAATGGGGCACCGATGGGAACAGTATGGTATTGTTTGCCGGGATCTATCCGGCAAATGGTTTTGCCGATGGTGGCCTCCGTCGGACCGTAGTGATTATACACCGCTCCCACGTACCCGGCCCGGAATACATGGTCCAGTACGAAGGGGGGGAGGGCCTCTCCTCCAAAGATGAGAACCTTACGGGGCAATGGCGTCTCTCCGGCCGATACATAAGACATCCACAGGGAAGGAACAATCTTTATACAGTCGATGGCATGGGCATCCAGGTAAGCGGACATTGCCCTGCCATCGGTCACCAGCGCTTCCGGCAGAATATGGACCACGCCACCTATGGCCAGTGAGGCAAAAAGGATGGAATACCCGGCATCCGCCACCAGTGAGGCGATAAGGCCGAATGAACGGCAATTGTCAAACCTGGCGCTCCGGATCATCCCGGCGAGATGATCGGCCAGGGCCCGGTGTTGTATCATCACTCCTTTGGGTCTTCCCGTGGATCCGGAGGTATAGATCACATAGGCGAGATCTTCCGGATGCAGGGGCTCAGGCGTCCCGGGTCTTGTCTGCACAGCAGGACCGTCTTCACGGATATCCAGCCATTCCACCTTTTCCCCTTCCGCGGTCATCTTTTCCCGCAGCGCGGGATTCGAAAGACAGACGCGGCAATCAATATCTTCTATCAAATAGCGAAGATGCTCCACCGGATATTCGGGATGGATGGGCACGAAGGCGGCGCCTGCCTTCCATATGCCCAACAATCCTACGACCATGTCCAGACTACGTTCTACGCAAACCCCTACCAGGTCGCCCTTGCCTATTCCTCTTGCGCGTAGATTATCTCCCACGCGGACTGCTTGTTGGTCCAGTTCCCGATAGGTCAACCGATGCGTTCCGCAGATAAGCGCGACATCATCTCCGGCCTTCTCCGTCCGAGTCTCGAAAAGTTGCAGCACTGACGAAGACCGGGGATAGTCGACGATCGAATGGCCAAACCCCTCGAGCAAACCGTACTCTGTTGCGGGAATGGGATCTATGGCGCCAACACGATCGAGGGGTTGGTGCACACAGGCTTCGAGCACTTTGCAATACCCCTGGAGGAAAAGATCTACCAGTGTCTGAAACACCTCGTCACACTTCAGGTCCAGGCGCACCCGTACGCAGCGGCCGTCGTCGACGATGGAAAGGCCGATGTCGAATTGAGTGTTGCCTACTTGGGCATTCTCCAACAGTATGTCGGGATATATGGACAGGTCCGTGAAGCCTGTGTCGCCGGCACCTGTTTTGATCATATTGAATACGGCCTGACATAAGGGGACCAGCCCTGTCCTGTCCCTTTGGTTCGCCGCCCGTACCATTTCCTCGTAGGGAAAGTCGCTGTTCCTGAAGCTGCTTATCATATCCGCATTGACCTTGTCGAGGAGGCCGCCGGCGGTATCTTCATCGCTGATATCCTGTATATGGAGCAGCCGTTTTGCAAACAACCCGATGACGTTTCCGTATTGTCTTTTTCCAAACCCGCGCCCGTTCACGACATTGCCGATCGCCAACCGTCCCTGGCGAGAATACTTGTATAAGAAGAGGAAATAGGCAGTCAGGAAAACCGAAGAGTACAACACTTTTTTCTTCAAGGACATGGTGCGGATCGCTTCCGCCAACCCGGCCGGCAGCTGTATCTCCCTGTAGTACATGCGGGGCTGGGCGGTTTTATTATACAACGAAAGGTCCAGGGCCGGCCACCGGCCGGACATGCGATCCATCCAATACTGCCGTTGCCGCTCCCATCCAGGGGATCCGGTCAACGTATGTTGCGCCGAAGCGTATTCCTGGTAGCGTTCGTCCGGGGACAGTAACGGCCCCATATCGCCGGACAGTATCCTGTTATAGCAATGGGCGAGCTGGTTCCAGAACACTTCCATAGACGTTACATCGGTGGCGATGTGATGGATCGTCAGGATAAAAAAATGGACATCGCCGAAATCGAGTACCTTGAATCGCACCAGCGGTCCGTTCTCCAGGTCGAAAGCCTGTAGTTCTTCGCGCGTCGATTCCTCCCGCATGATGTCCAGCATATAAGCGTCACCGTTGCCCTGTAACCGGACATAACGATAGATGTCGTCAAGGCGGGTCGAAGGATGGATCACCTGGTATAAAACGCCCTCCCTGAGCAGGAAGCTCGTCCGCAATGACGGGTTTCCGGCGACCACTGCTTCCAGGGCGCTTTGCAGCGCCTCTTTCCGGAGCAAGCCTTTATAGGCCCGTTTTTGTGTAAAGTTCCAATAGGCAGCGGCTCCCACGGCGGAATGGAACCATATGCCTTGTTGTTGTATCGATGCCGGGATCATATGTATATTTCAATAGGTGAACCCAATGGTATCTTTGGCCAACGCTTCTTTGACTGCAGCTGCCAGTGTCTTGCTCACGAAGTCCCCGAACAACACGCCTTGCCGGGTCAATACCAATTCTTCCTTGTCCGGAGTGATATACCCTTTGCACCGAAGTTCCTCAATGATCTCCGGGACCAACTGGAAATAATCGAATCCGAATTTGTCCACGAACTCTTTTTTGCTGTAGGAGAACAGCCGCACGGCACAAAGCAGGATCTCTTTTACGATCATATCCTTATACGACATGGGAAAGGTGCGGTAGACCGGGATGATCCCTGCCTTCACTTTCTGCACATATTGAGGAACATTATTCAGGTTCTGGTAGTTGAGGTTTCCGAGCTTTCCAAAGGAAGAGGCGCCGTACGCGACCATATCCTGTCCCCTCCAGGTATATTCGATGTATTTGCTTTGGGCGTCGTTCCGGGTGAATGCAAAGGTGCTCCACAGGGTGTATCCTGCACCCAGTATCGCCTGTATCGCTCTTTCCATGAGGTCGATCTCAAAGACATCCGAGGGCAATTGGATCTCGTTGCCATGTACTCCTTTTCTGAAAAAGTTGGTATTGGCGTAGGTCTTCATTTTGTAGACGGTGAGCATGTCCGTTTCCTGCTCTATTGCCGTCGCGACCGACCGTTCCCAGGTGGATACCGATTCACCGGCCAGGCCGCTCAGGAGGTCAATGTTGATCTCGAACCCACCCGTCTCCTTTACGATCTTTATAGATTGGATCGCCTGTGCCGCAGTGTGTTTCCTGCTGCTCAGCCGGATCACCTCATCGTCGAAGGATTGTACGCCCATGCTGAGGCGGTTGACCCCTCCTGCTTTCCACCACTCCAGCTTGCTCCGGTTGAACGTACCCGGTTCGGCCTCGAAGGCAAATTCCGCATCTTGTATACGGTGATACCGGTGAAGCGCTTCGATCAACTTGTTGAATTGCTTTTCCGTCAACACGGACGGAGTTCCTCCCCCTATATAAATGGAGTTTACTTTCCGGTTTTGCAGTCCAAACGTTTCGCTGACCAATTGTATCTCCTGGCACAGGCTGTCCACGTATTCGTCGACCTGTTCTCTGGATTTGATGATCTCCTTCATGTAGAAGCAGTAGTCGCAAATCTGGATGCAAAAGGGAATGTGGATATAGATATTCACCCCTTCTCCCGACAGCAGCCGGTCGTTATGGCTGTTGTTCCAGTATTTGTAGAATGGATAGTTGGTATAGAACTCTTCCCGCGTTGGCAGGCTGCGGTTGCCGTTGAGGTGCAGGGCGATCGCATCGAGATCGGTGGAAGGGCCCGTGATGCGGGCGGAATAGTCAAAGGTTGCCATCTGTTGGGATATTTTTTGATGAGATTACTTCTCTGCGATCATGATCATCGATTTGGCCACGTTATCGTAGGGAGAACCGGCAAAATCGCCGTATATACGGATGCGGGAAAAGCCGGTGTCCTCCAGGTAGCCCTTTAGTTCGGTGGCGGAGTACAAACGGTGATAGGCCACCATTTCCTGTTGCATTCCATTTCGGGTAATCGTCCGGCGGCATTCGAGGCGGTTCCAGTTGTCGAGTATCCTGCTCTTTGCGATGACCTTGCAGTCTTCGAATTCAAGGTGTTCCTCTTCCCGGAAAGTAGCGGCAATCACTTCCTTTCCGAGGATCTCGATCGCGAATTTTCCTCCTTCGCCCAGGGAACGGTATATGTTCCGGAGTACACGCAGGTCGTCCTCTATGTCTTCGAAATAACCGAAGGAGGTGCATAAGTTGACCACCAGATCGTAGGCTCCTTCCCTGTAATATTCCCGCATATCGCTTTGCACGAAGTTGACGGGGAGATCTTCCTTCCGTGCGTTTTCGGCGGCAATGTCCAGGAAGGGCTGAGTGATATCCACGCCGGTGACCTGGAAACCATGTCGGGCAAAATGCAGGGAGTGGCGGCCTATCCCGCAGCATAGGTCGAGTACGCGGCCGCCGGCCGGCAGATCGCCCAGCAGCTTGATCAGTCTGCCTACCTCTAAAAAGGTCAACCGGACGAGATTCTTGTTAAAGATGACCGGACGCCTCAGCACCCAATCGTCCTCCCGTTCGAACCAGGAATCGTTGTTCATACATGCTATATGTTAGTGTTAGGAAAGAGAATAGCTGCGCTTTGGTCTGGCAGACCGGTTTTTGTTCCGTCTTCATGGGCAAGCCGGTGCAGGGTGTCGAAATACATTTTCGTCAGATGCCTGAGCTCCGCTTCCCCGAGTCCGCCGGGTCTGGAGGAAATCCTCAGAGTAAGATCGCCGGGCGTCTCGAAGACTGCCGCCGATAAGATGAGGTTTTCTTTATAGCGAATGGGTATATGCAGGTCGAGGCGTGCTTCCCCGAAGGTGTACGTTTTTCTGTTTTGATGATATCCGAAGAAAACCTGCGCCAGATGGTTGCCGGCATAGCCATTGCCTCTCCAGATTCTTCGCATGTCCTCGAAAGGATACCGTTGATGGCGAAAAGCTTCGAGGACAGCGGTTTTTAGCGCCTCCATCCAAACATCCAGTGGTTGACCGGATATTCTATTCATCCGGACCGGGACCACGTTAGACAATAATCCGACGATGCGGTCCATGCCATTTTCAAACCGATTGTGCACGGGTAGCAGCACACAGAGATCGGTGGCGGCGCTGACATGGTATAGGACCTGGAAATACCCTGCGAGTAACAGTTGAAATCGGGTCAACCTTCGGGTGCGAAGGTATCTGTTCATGTCCGGAAGCAAACCGAAGGGAAAGGGCGTCACGACATAGGTGGCCTCCCGGCCGGTCTCCAGTACCCCCAAAGAAATGGGCGGGATATCCCGGGACAGTTGCTTGGTCCAAAATGATCCGTCTGCGGTGTATGCCGCGGAATGTGTGTAGGCATATACCCGGCGTTGAAAATCGGCAAACTGGGGTTTGGCGGTCTCCTGGCCATCGGTATTATAGGCTGACTCGAGTTCGTCCATCATGATCTTAATCGATTCGCCGTCCGAATTGATATGGGGCAAATCGAGATGCAAATACTGATCGCCGTTGGGGAGCAAAAGGACGAAAGCCCTTAGAAGGGGCGGGCAGCCAAAGTCGAACGGACGGGTGACCTTGCGGATCTCTTCATCGATGTCATCAGAGTTGCATGGTATCCATTCCGGTGTAAATTGAACGTCTTCGGCGGTGCGCTGGCATACCTTTCCCCGGGTGAGATAGTATCCGGTTCGGAGGCTTTCGTTGGCGCGGATGATCCTGGCAAAGGCGGTCGTCAGTCGATCGGGATCGAGTGCCCCTGCTATCTGCAATGTTATGGAGGAATTGGGAAACGTCTCACCGGGATGTAGCTTCTTTTGCAGGAACAGGTCCCGTTGGGTGGGCGAAGCCAGCTGAGGGTCAAAACCTTCCGGTTCCGGCGCTTTTTTTGCAGGGCCTTCCGTCCTGTCGTCAATAAACCGGGCCAGCCGGCCGATGGTTAGCGGCGTCATCAATTCGGCGGATAGCCATTCCAGTGAGAATTGTCTGCTCAGGTCATAGTTCAGCTGCATAAGCTTTAAGGAGTCCCCACCCAGCGTAAAGAAATCGTCATCCGGGTCTATGTGCGCCGTCCCCAGCAGCCTGCACCAGATGTGCCGGAGGATACCGGCGGTGCCTTCTTCCGGGCCGGGTTCCCGGCGATCGTCGCCGGGCTCAGGCAAGGCCTGCCGGTCTATCTTGTTGTTGACCGTCAAGGGCCACTTGTCCAATAGTACCCATCTTGAAGGGATCATATATTCCGGCAGGCGACCGCGTACTGCCTTTAGAAGACCTTCCTTATCAAAGTCCTCCGCAGGCACGATATATCCAGCCAGGTATATCGTGTCGTGAGCGTCTTTCTTTGCCAGCACGAGGCACTGGCGGACCTGGGAATAGGAAAGCAGGGCATGTTCGACCTCTTTCAATTCTATTCTGTGTCCCCGTATCTTCACCTGGTCGTCGTTCCTTCCCAGAAAGGAGATGTGGCCATCCGGATGGCGTTTCACAAGGTCGCCTGTCCGGTATACCCGCTGCGATCCCCATGTGAGAAAGCGCTGGGCTGTAAGATCTTCTTTGTGCAGATAGCCTCTGGCTACGAGGGGCCCTTCTATATACAGCTCTCCTATCGCCCCTTCCGGCACAGGTTCTCCATTCGCGTCGAGGATATGAGACATCACGGAAGGCAGCGGCCCTCCGAGGGGCACGACGTGGAGGAAGTCTTCCACCTGAGATGGGAAGGTATACGTGAGTACCCCTACGGTCGTTTCTGTGGGCCCATAGTGGTTGATGAGTTTGCAGGCAGGAGATAGCAAGGCCCGGACCCGTTTGGCCAGTCCTGCCGGGCAGGGCTCTCCTCCGAGGATCAGTCTCTTTTGTGGAAGTATGCCGGCGGCGCCGGTATTTCCCAGGAACAATTCCAGCAAAGAGGGCGTGATCTTATAGCAGTCTACCGGGTTTGCTTCGAACTGTTTCCATAGACTGGTGAAATCCGTGTAGCGTTTGACGTCGACAATGTGCAATACCGCTCCGGTACACAAAGCCGCGAATACGGCTGTAAGGCCGGCGTCGGCCGAGAAGGTGCCCAGTATTGCGTAGCTTTTGCAGGGGGTAAGATCTAACTCTCCGATGACGTCCATGATATAGGTGTGGATCTGGGCGTGCTCCACCATCACTCCTTTGGGTTTGCCCGTCGACCCGGATGTATAGATGACGTAGGCCAATTCGTCGGGGGCCGGCAAGGGCATCGGAGATATCTCCCCATCGCCGAACATAGGTATGTCCCGGAGCGCACCGGCATCAATCATCCATTTGCAGGCGGTGTCCGACAGTATATAGCCGATCCGCTCGTCAGGGTTGGCAGGGTCCACGGGAACATAGGCCGCGCCTGCCCTCATGATCCCCATCATAGCTACCAGGATGTCTATTCCCGGACCAAGGATCACGGGAACCAGATCGCCTTTTCCTATACCCTTCTCTCTCAAGCAGTGGGCGATCGCTTCGATGCGCCGGACCAGCGCCGCATAGGTGAGGGTGTCGTCTCCACACCGAACGGCAATGGCGTCGGGGTTTTCTCCGGCCTGCCGGAGAAACCGACCGATGACTGTTCTCTCCCTGTCAAGAAAGTCGTTGATCAGTTGGCACGCCACCAATTGAGGCGGCATGGGCATGCTTTTGGACAATGCTTCGATGCGGCGAGCGAATCCTTCCCTTTCGGACAGTACCTGTTCGAGGGCGGCCCGCAGGTTTTCCCGGGTGAGCGTATCCTCAGATAAATGCAGACCGATGCCCAGTTCCGCGATCTTTTCCGCGGTCAGCTGCTGCTCGGGGATAATGGGAATGACGATCATCGGCGTTCGGGCACCAATCGCTTCATGCACACTGGCCATTCCCCCCCGTGTGATGAACACCGCCGCCTTTTCCAGTACTTCCTGCTGATTGGCGAAAGGGACAACGCGAACGTGCCCGGGTATCGGGCCGAGTTCAGCAGGATCAATTCCCGGACCGAGTGACATGATTGCGGGAAGCGGGCATTCTCTTAACACGTCGAGGCAGATATTATAGAGGGGTATGTCTTTGTTCACGATGGTTCCCATAGCCACATAGATCAACTCCCTGGCCGATCGGGTGTAGCTTGCGGAAGATCTTTCAACAGCCAGCGGGTAGCCGACAAACCGAAATTCTTTGCCGAAGAGGGCTCGCAAAGGTTGAAACGATTCGAGGATGAATGAAATATTCAACTGCCCTTTATTGATATAGACATCCCATAGGTCTGGTTTGCCTTCGAACCCAAGACGCGCGTAAAGGGTGTGATATTTCCGCTGAAAACCGACGGCTTCATGAACCTTATTCGTGCTATTCGACCTGCCGGCGTTGATCCGCCGGAAGAAGGGTAACATGATCCGCTGATCCAATACGAAAGTGGAATAGAGAGTAATGGCGGGCAAGCCAAGCCGCCGGGCCAGCAACTTTCCCCAGACGGCGAGGTGAGAATGCATGATGAAATCGGGCCGTTCGCGTCTGGCCTCTTCCAACAGAAAATCCAGGAGTCCGTCTGCGGCTCCCAGCAGTATCCCGCCGAATTGAAAGTAGGATGTATCCTTATCGATCCGGCCTGCGTAGAATCCGTCGAAATGGGAGGGATAAGGGACGACCCTATAAGGCACGGCTTCAGAAAACGCAAACTCCGCAGAATTGTAGTAGACAAGGTCGTGCCCGGAAGCAGCCAGGGCCCTGACAACCGGCGTCAATGTATTATGGACGCTGACAGATGGAAGACCGAAGAAAAAGCCTTTGGACATATGCTTATACCTGTATATTCACCTTGGAGGAGATGAACCTGGAAAGATGGTCGATGCTGCCGAAGATGTTCGAACTGATCTCATGTTCCTCAAAATTGATATCGAACTTCTTTTCGACGAGTACGATGAGATTGATGATGGCGATCGAATCCAGCCCCAGCCCATCGTCGTAAAGGGATATGTCATCCCGCAGATCACGGATGTCGATGTTTGCGTCCAAATCATCGACGATAACTCCTCTCAGCTTTTCCTTGATGCTGTCTAAGGTTTGCATTGCGCTATTTGTTTTAATGATTTTCGGTGTAACGTCTGCTTAGCAGGGCCCTATCGGCCTTGCCGTTGTTCAACCTGGGCATTTCCCGGATAAAGTGGAACTCGTCCGGTATCATTTGTTTGTTCAATTTATCCTTGCATATTTTGCGTACGGTATCCGCGTCGAAAGCACCTTCCTCTGTTACTTCGCAGACGGCAATCAGCTTTGTCGTCAATCCCTTTGTCACGCCGGCATCCAGGACGATCGCCTGGCGTATCCCCTGGAACAGGTTTTCCAGGCAGGATCCTACTTCATCCAATGACACGAGATAGCCCGATCGGTTGACACAATGATCCATTCTTCCGAGTACCCGGAAATTTCCGGCTTCTTCCGCCATCCCAATGTCTTTTGTAGGATACCATTCTTCCGTGGCCGCCGCCAGCAGACGGCCATGGGGGTCTACATAAGACGCAAAGGGTGCGTTGTGCCGGCAACGTACCTGACCATCCGCATCGATCTTCACCTCCACTCCGTCCAACGGCTTGAGCAGTCCATCCGACTTTTTGCCTTCGGTGGGAGAGGTCGCGATGGCGCCCAGTTCCGTACAACCATAAAGGTTGAACAACGGACCGTACGCCGATTCGAAATCCTGGAAGTCTTTAGTGGCGATCTTTTCTCCCGCCGTTATAAACATCCCGTGCCGTCCCTGCCCTTTTGGAAGCAGCAGCAGCATACGGATGACCGTTGGTGTGACCAGGGTGATGTCAGGCTGAAAAGAAGCCAGTTGTTCCTTTAGTTTGATGGCATTATTGCGATCGATCAGCCGGATACTGGCGCCGGCCATGAGGGCGGGTAACAATCCGACACCAAGGCCGTACATATGACCGATCGGGACGGGTATCAGCACCTTCGATGCAGCGGAATACCCAAATCTTTCCATGCAATTCCGGGCGTTGCGCAACAGGTTCTCACCGTCGAAACGGACGTATTTGGGCGTTCCTGTCGTTCCGGATGAGGCGAAGAACACCGCTCCCGATACCGGTGTATCACCGTTTCCCGCAAATTCAGCATGATCCCGGAGGATAGGACGGTCGGGGTGCTCTCCGTCCACGGATAGTATGCGGTCGCAGAAAGCCGGTATGCTCTTGTCGACGGGCGCCTGAGGCGGCAGAAGGAAAACGTTGATCCGCCGTGACAACAGGTAGAGGATCATCAATACTCCGGAGACCGTATTCTCCGTAGCCATCGCCAGACAGGCAATCTGACCCTGGCCGGCAAAAAAGACATCCAGGCGCTGCATGATGCCCTTGAGCTCGTCGTACGTAAGGCAGCTTGTTTGGTCCGCAATAGGGTTATTTCCTGTATGCGGGGGAATCATCTGGCTCATGATCTTCTCAAGGATTCTTCGTTGAAAAATTCGCAGATGTACCCGATCTCCCGATCTCCTACCCAGTAGTCATATTTCTTTTTGAAGATCAGTTCCGAGCTCACATTCAGTAAACGGGCAAGGTCCGGGTTAACCTCCTCCTTTATCTGTACATTGATCTTTTTGATCATATCGGGATGGTTATAGTGATGAAAGACTATCCCTATGGGCATCATGCCCTCTACTAAGGAAACGTATTCGCCCTTGGTCAGCATACTCTTATTCAGCAAACTTTCGCAGTACAACAAAGGAATGTCAGCGGAATCGAAAAAAAGCTTTACGACTCTTTTGATAAACCACTGGGCTTGGATTTGTACTTCTTCCTGTGATTCCAGGGCCACATGTAAGCGACCGCCCCGAATGGATTCCAGGAATAGCGTTGTGGAGCTATTCAGTTCGACGAGCTTATGCACTAAGCTGCGGGTGCTGTTAGACAACATCAGATAATCTTAATTAAGAAAAGGATGGGTGGGGAAATTGTATGAACAGGTTTGGATGTGCAGGATATAGCTACCGCTACACCCGCTCCATTTGACTATTACAAAAAGAGGGAAATCAATCTTTTAGAGGGAACGCAATCCATGACCTTCAATTCCGACTGTTCAAATTTAATAAAAAATGTTATACGACAAATTAAATCTCGTGCCTATCTGCCGCTGCGGCATAACCGCTGTGGACTAGATAGAATCACTTACGACACATAAATATAACCAGTTAAATAAATGGTGAATCGGAAAAATAATTTAGGTTGAAAAAGATCAATTACTCCAGAAATATCGACCTGTGCTATGCCACCATGTTGCCCATTCAATGCGGGATGGTATTTGATATATACCAAGCCCCGTCACGAAAAAAAGGTTCATAACCAATTAACAGATTTCCGCATCACTTCCTTCCTGCCCAGCAAAAAAGTACTGCGAACGTGGTGTGACAGGCGCAGGTACGTGGAGGAGCCTTTGTTCCCGTCCTACGTCTTTATTTACCTGAACGACCGTCAAACCTATACAAGAAGCCTGGACATGCAAGGCTCCTTGTCATATGTCCGGCTGGGCAAAGAGATTGCCCGCGTCAGCGACGCGGAGGTGAACAATATCCGCCTGGCCACCATCCAGCGCTCTGATATTACGGTATCCGACGGGTTTTTCGAGACTGGCAGGAAGGTGGTGATCAGCCGGGGGGCATTAAAAGGACTTTCCTGCGAGATCGTGGAATACGATCACAAAAAAAAGCTGCTGGTCAGAGTCAGCCTTTTACAGCGGAATATATTAATTTCCATACCTGAACACTACCTCATACCAATCTAGATATGTTTAAACACCTTGTAAAGGTCGCCTGGCGGAATTTCGCACGGAACAAGATCTATAGTTCCATCAACATCCTGGGGCTTTCCATGGGAATGGCCATCGCATTGCTCATAGGGTTGTGGATCCATGATGAATTGTCGTTCAACCAATACCACAAGAACTACGACCGACTGGCGCAGGTGATGTCGCATACGACCGCCAACCACGAAATATTTACCTACCCGTATAATCCCAGCCCGATGGGCGACGAGCTGCGGAACAACTACGGAGACGATTTCAAGACAGTGGTGCTATCCTCCTTTACAGAACGTCCTGTCCTGAGGTATCAGGATAAAAAAATCGTCGAAACCGGTGACTTCATGGAACCCGGAGCTCCCGACATGCTGAGCCTGGAGATGGTGGAAGGAAGCGGGCAAAGTCTGAATGACCCGATGTCTATTCTGCTGTCAGCCTCCACAGCCCGGGCATTTTTCGGCGAAGAGGATCCCCTGGGCAAAATCCTGACGGTAGATCAAAAAACGGAGGCCAAAGTAGCCGGCATATACAAGGACATCCCTTATAATTCCGACTTCAAAGATCTTGCCTTCGTGGCACCCTGGAAAATGTATCTGAGCCTGCACCCGGAAGTCAGGGACAATAAGACGCCCTGGGCCATCAACAACTACCAGGTGTTTGTTGTCCTCGCTGACCATGCAGATCTGGACAAGGTCTCGTCCAGTATCAGGGACGTACGGCTGAGACACATGCCGCCGGAGGCTGCCAGGTCGCGCAAGCCACAGGTTTTCCTACATCCTATGCCCAAGTGGCATCTGTATTCTGAATTCAAAAACGGAGTCAACACAGGCGGTAGGATCCAGTTTGTATGGTTATTTGGGATCATCGGCCTGTTCGTCCTGCTGCTGGCTTGTATCAATTTCATGAACCTGAGTACGGCCCGTTCAGAAATGAGGGCTAAGGAAGTGGGGGTTCGCAAGACTATCGGTTCACTTCGCATCCAGCTGATCCTGCAGTTTTTGACCGAATCCATCCTTTCGGTCCTGCTTGCTTTCATTTTCTCGATCTTATGGCTATGGCTTATACTGCCCTTATTTAACGGTCTTGCCGATAAGCGGTTGAATATCCTTTGGGGCGATCCATTGTTTTGGCTGTATTGTCTCGTCTTTTGCCTTTTCACCGGTTTGGGGGCGGGTTTGTATCCAGCTTTCTATCTGTCCTCGTTCAAACCTGTACGGGTACTGAAAGGTGTTTTCCGGAGCGGCCGGAATGCCGCGCTTCCCCGCAAGATACTCGTTGTGCTCCAGTTCACTGTTTCTGTGGTGCTGATCATCGGCACGATCGTCGTCTTTCGGCAGATCAGATATGCGAGTGACCGCCCGGTAGGCTACGACTGGGACGGTCTTATTTCCATAAACGCCAACTCCGACATCATGAACGGTTTCGAAGTTATCCGAAACGAGCTGAAGAGTTCGGGGGCGATCGTGGACATGGCCGAGGCTACCAGCCCCACGACGGATTATTATGCGGACGGCGGAGCATTCAACTGGCAGGGAAAGGACCCGACGATGTCAGTGGACTTTGCCATAAACATGGTATCCATGCAGTACGGCAAGACGGTGGGGTGGCAGATCAAAGAAGGGCGGGATTTTTCAACCGACTTCCCAAGCGATTCCACTGCGGTTATCCTCAACGAGTCCGCCATCAATTTTATGGGTTTAAAAGATCCCGTTGGGCAAACGATCGAATGGACCGGAAAGCCTTACAAAATTGTGGGTGTTATCAAGGACATCATTTATGAGTCGCCTTACCGCCAGGTGAAACCCTGCGTATTTTTCACCACCGGCTTCAGTACTCATGTCATTGCGGTGAGGATCAATACCCGTATAGGTACTACCCGGGCGCTCGAAGAGGTGGGTCGGGTATTCTCGACCTATGACAAGGGGCATCCTTTTGCCTATACTTTCGTGGACGATGTCTACGCCCAGAAATTCAGCAATGAACGTCGTATTGGCAAACTGGCCGGTATGTTTTCGGTGCTGGCTATTTTTATCAGTTGTCTGGGGCTTTTCGGCATGGCATCTTTTACGGCTGAGCAGCGCATCAAGGAGATCAGCGTCCGGAAAGTGCTGGGGGCTTCCGTTTTCATTCTCTGGCGCCTTTTGTCCAAGGACTTTGTTATCCTCGTGTGCTTTGCCCTACTGCTGGCCATACCACTTTCTTACTTCCTGATGTCCCGCTGGTTGCAAGGGTATGCCTATCGGTCTGGTATTTCCTGGTGGATCTTCGTTATGGCCGCTGCCGGAGCGCTCGTCATCACCTTGCTGACTGTCAGTTATCATATCCTGCGGGCGGCGACAACAAATCCTACGAAAAGTCTGAGAACGGAATAGATATGTGGGATTGCCTGCGGCGATTCCTGGGGGGCTTAAGAATTGACTATTTTGCAACAATTTTAAACTGTAGTCAATGGAACAATATCTTGACAGCTTTAACCCTACAATAGAGGAAGTCAGGCGGTGGGGATATGAGGAGGATATGTATTTTATAGAGCAAGACGAAGACCTGGTACTACACTCAGCGGAATATATTTCTATTTTAATGGAACTTTCCTCAGATGCTAATTGTCCAAAAAATATGTATTGTCTTTCCATCTTGACGCATTTCTCACAGATTCAGCTTGCTAACAGAAAACTATCAATGATAGAGGATATATACCATCACGTGAACCAATATATAAAGACAACATCAATCCCGGTTGAAAAGTGGAAATTTGATTTTTTGCAACTGCGTGAACTGATAATTGATCCTCGTTCGATAACAGAGGAGCAATCAGACGCCATTGCCTTTAAGCTCACCGTTGGCGATTATAATCACAGAGAGTTTAAAAAGTTACGAATCTTACCTTCTGGTTTTATAGAATATTTAGCCTCAACCTCCAGTTACAAGGAGTATTTTTATATCAACCCACACACCTCTTTTTGGAAGTCTTCCAGATACTTTCCATCAAGCGACATGGGGTTAGAAGATTTGTAAGCTCCCCTTGTTTGGAAGAATCCGGATTAAATCAGCCTAATTCTTCCCAATTCGGAACGCGCGGACCGGAGGGGCAACTTTCGAACATTTTTATCAGAGATTTATTGAAAATCAATGAATTTCTCTTTAGATCATTAGGTCCAGCAAAGGGCAGATTTTTTAAATAGAAAAATGCCTTCAGAATTTATCAAATCTGAAGGCACTTCTTTGGATTCCCGTGGATTTCGATGGATTCCATTGGATTCCCATGACGATGCGGAGAGAAGGGTACAGGTTTCGAACCTTTTTGTGAAAGATTTAATAAAAATAACTGAGTTTGTCGGCCGATATAAAATTTGCCCGTCTATTCCCTGACCGTAGATTTTAAACATGCTTAAAGATTGTGACAGCTTTTTGCTCAGATAGACCGATTTCAGTACGTGCTACCCTTCCCCGCCCGTAAGAATGCGGGGCTTTTTCGCGGAGTAAACTACCATTCTATGATACAAATAATACCCCTCATCGGCGGCTTGTTATGCTTGCTCGCCTGCTAAAAACAGAACGGACTAGCGCCCAACCAAACCGACACGCTTGGCTATATGGTGCTAGCTAACCCTCCGGCAGACATAAATTTCAGTATCGGTGGGGTGTATTACTTCTTTACGCAACCGGTCACCTACTAAAATTTTGAGAGCTGCATTCAGATTAACGCACTGGATGGGAACGGAGGAACGTTTACAATTTCCATTCCCTATGACAGCAGGACTACTGTAACCACAAAATACGGCTCCCTGCTCTACTCAAAGTCGGGGCTGAATTACTTCGATTACTACTGTAACAATGCGCTATACGCGACCGTGAATTTTAAAAACGATACGATAAGTGGGAGTATTTACGGTACAATTCACTATGATCGCACCTACGCTTATTATCCTCCTGTTCAGGGGGCGTTTTTTAATGTCCTGTTGGCGCAATAAAATATCAAACCCGTTCAAAATGATTTTAATGATTGCTACACTTCAGATCTGGCTTCGAGCAACTGATAATCTTGAAGAATTATTTGTTGAAGCCAAGTATTGAAAGCGGTTGCCGACGGAACAAACCGCTGATTTCGATATATCCCCGGTGTCCAATTAAGATCAATGAGCCTTATATAGATTTCACCATCTTCCGGCTTGTTCATAAAAGTAGCCTCGGTCTCTTCTACCTTGTGAAATTTGACATAAATCATATCGGCATCCCTTCCGAGTTCACTGCCATCGGCGGGCAATGAAGTAAAATTGCCATACACCGTGTATTTTTGACCTCTACGATCAATGTACTGGGATGTAAAATCGTCGTGCAAATGTTTCATGAATCTAAATTTTGAAAGTTCTCAATTTTTTTAGGATTGAGCCAGTTAGGTAGTCCGGCACTCCTATTACATGCGTTTACCGCCCAACTATTTTATGGCGTCAAAAGTCTTTCTGATCTCCTCCTCAGACACGCCTTGCGCTCGAGCGATCTTTGCCAGTAATTCCATTTGCGCCCATTCATATTTCGCTCGTAGGTTTGCTCTTGTCGCAGCGGTGATAATTAGATAAAGAACTGCACAATTAATCAATATTGCCCCAATAGCATAGAATATGATTTCCTGATCCATTGTAAAAGTGTTTTGATTTAGTGATCCGGGAGACAGAAAGCTACAAGAAAAAGGCTTCACAGGGAAACGAAGCGCGAGTTAATTGGAAAAAGGGTCTTTTCACGGTGCTAGGGGGGGCAATTATTTCTTAGTATTGCATTAAATAGCTCGCTATGACAGCGCAGGAATTATTTTCAGAATTTCACGGGAAATTGGTAGCCATCACAAAAACAGACGATGAAACATTGATCGGTATAGTTATGCTAGCTGCTGGGCTTGAAAAGGCTGGGACTTTGGTACCGCAGACATCGTTTCTTGAGGTTGACGTAATCGGCGACATAGTAGCATATAAAAAATACCCTACTAATTACAAATTCAAACATCGTCTTATTCACGAAGGCGATATTGAAGATATTCGCCTGTATGACTTATCGGGCAAGCCGGTATATTTAGACTACAGCGCTTTTCAAGATTTGACTTCTGGCCAAAACCCAACTG
This sequence comes from Puia dinghuensis, assembly GCF_014642875.1. Classification (GTDB taxonomy): domain Bacteria; phylum Bacteroidota; class Bacteroidia; order Chitinophagales; family Chitinophagaceae; genus Puia; species Puia dinghuensis. The sequence goes on along the minus strand of NZ_BMJC01000004.1, from coordinate 896,775 downwards.
CCGTATGGGAAGTGATTCGAGAAATTAACGCCAATAAATTCTATATTGTCACTCAAGAGCGAGTGCAGTACAAACTGGTACTAGGAAAAGACGGTGAGTTAAAATTAGAAATTCTCCAATAACAGCCCCTTCGGTTTCACTCTTAATCGCTGCCCGTAGGAAGCAGCAATATTGTTTTGAAGACCTGCATGAACAATTCCCACAGTTGGCTACCACGGGCAGTATCCAACGATAGTGCGATAATTATACCGGCGATTATGCTTATAGCAATGCCTTTCCAGTCTGTCTTCGGTACTCGATTAGCTGCGGAGGCTAGATAATCTAACTTGTTCACTATCATTGCCATTTGATCCTCTGTAACCTTGAACCTTTGAGGAATGAGGGCTTTCAAGTCTTCAATGGCAAACCGAATCCGAACTATATCGTCATTGGAGAAATGTGTAAGGTCGGTTGTCTCAATTTCATCGATTCTCAAATATTCCACGCCGCTTTTGTATTCTTCCCACAAATCTACTGCGGCTTGATCGGCTACAAAGGGCTGTACTTCGTGATCCAACCAATAATCAATATGGGCTATTACCTGATCAATGGTGAGGGTTGATTTGGGGGACGGATTATGCAATCTGTAGCTTGGGCCGTATTGTGTGTAGCCTACAGAATAAGCATTATAATCACTCGAAAAGGGTTCGATGTGAAATACAAACTTTGAATTTTTGAACTCAATAATTGTTAATTCCGGTTCGTTTACGTTCAGATTATCAAACAATTCAAATCTATCGAAACCAAATCGAGATTGTATCAGATGTTCAGCAACTTTGTTTTTGTGTGTTAGTCTCATAAAACGCCCTTGGGAGTGGTGATTCTAAAATAAGCCAAAATTGTAGTTTTGAGACATTCCGCACCCCTCTTTGCACCCCCTGCCCCTTAAAAACGCTAAAACCCGCGTCAAATGCGGGTTATAAAATAATTCAGCGGAGAGGAAGGGATTAGCTTCGCTGATCCCTTTAGGGGAGGGGCTTAAGACTCCATCACTGAACCGGGCGGCCAGGGCCGCCTTTGTTTTTTGTTTTGCGCATCTGGTCCGAGTAAACTCGTCCCATCTGCTCCAAACAAAAACCCCAGCAGAGCTGGGGTTCAGTGATGAAGTCTTGCGGAGAGGAAGGGATTCGAACCCTTGATAGGATTTCTCCTATACACACTTTCCAGGCGTGCCAGTTCAACCACTCCTGCACCTCTCCGGTTGAATATTCGCACGTGCGGCGGGCTGCTCGCACGAGGGCTGCAAAAGTACAATATCCCGTCCTAGTTTCCGAATATTTTTTGGGCATTTTCGGTGGTCACCCAGCCAGCGGGCTGAATACCTTTAACGCATTTTCGGTGGTAATCCGCGCCACGGTTTCCACGGACACCTCCTTCACTTCGGCCAGCTTTTCAACGACATAGCGGAGGTAGCTGCTCTCGTTACGTTTGCCGCGGAAGGGAACGGGCGAAAGATATGGCGCATCCGTCTCCAGCACGAGCCATTCCAGCGGAATATCGCGGATCGCATCGGCAAGACCGGAATTCTTATAGGTCAGCACCCCGCCTATCCCCAGGTAAAGCCCGAGATCGACGATCTCCCGCGCCGCATCGGCACCGCCACTGAAACAATGGAAGATGCCCCGTAACGCCCCCTTCTGATACTCCTTTACCACTCCAATGCTCTCCTTCATCGACTCACGGGAATGGATCACAATCGGGATGTCATAATGCAACGCCCACTCCACCTGGCGGTGAAAGGCCACATATTGCTCTTTTTCAAACGTCCTGTCCCAATAAAAATCCAGCCCGATCTCCCCCACCGCCACCCAGGCCCGACGCTGCAACTCCCCTTCCACAAAGGCCAGCTCCGCCTCCCAATCCTGCTTCACATGACAGGGATGTAGCCCCGTCATCCCGATACACTTCCCGGGATAGCGAGCTTCCAGGGCCAACAAGGCCTCTTGGCAATGGCGGTCGATCGCCGGTAGATAAAACTGGCTAACTCCTTCTTTTCCAGCCCGCTGTATAACTTCTTCGATGTCCCGGGCAAATTCCTTGCCGTATAAGTGGCAGTGGGTATCTATTAGTCGCATAGTGAATTGATCCATCCTGAGCACAAATATCCCCAAAACCCATGATCGACCAGCCATCATTTTACAAAACGCCCTTTTCCTGTCACCCCCCCGGAAAGGCCGGAACAGTGATTGGACGCGGATTACAAGCGGCGAAAAAAGACAGCACACCAGCGGCGAAAATAGCGGCGGGAAACGGGGTTCCAGAAGATTCGTCAGGCCCGACTGACTAAATTACTTTGCATAAATAAAAAAAAGATTTACCTTTAAACCAGTTTTCATAGGGTACGGATTAAAAACGGGCCAGGGTGTCTACCCAGGCCCAATTATTTTTCGCAAAAACCAGTCCTCTCATTTCATTCCCACTTCGGGAAAATCCAGTCACATCCCGGCCGATTTTCATCCCTCACTCGTATAGCCGTACCGGTATCGCCTCAAACCGATAGCCTTCTTTTGAAAAATGTTCCAACACCATCGGCAGCGCCTCACTAAGTCGCGGCAACGCCTTCTCGCTGTCATGAAAGACGACGATCGATCCGGGCCGCGCATTGCGAATCACATGACGTGCACAACGCTCCGCCACCAACGCCGTGTCAAAATCGGCGCTAAGCACTTCCCACATCACGATCTTATAATTCAGCGGCGCCTGCCGCAGCAGCGCGGATTGTAAAACCCCTATGCGGCCATAGGGCGGACGAAAGAGATCGGAGTCTATCAGCCGCGCAGCATCACGGATATTCTCGAGGTATTTCCGGTCGTCCGTCTTCCACCCGTTGAGATGGTTCTGCGTGTGGTTGCCTACGCGGTGTCCTTCCAGCAGCACCCTGCGATATATCTGCGGATATTCTTCTACGTTCTTCCCAATGCAAAAGAAAGTGGCACGGGCCCCGTACTTCTTCAATTGCTCCAGCACCAACGGTGTGGCCACCGGATGAGGACCGTCATCAAAAGTCAGATAAAGCACCTTCTCTTTTACGGGAATGCTCCAGATGAGACGCGAATAGATCTTCTTCAGCCACCAGGGCGTTCGTACCAGGTAGAACATACGACAGCAAGATAGCGCATTTTATGGCACTGGCGTATTCCGGGTGGTCCGCGGCGGGCCCATCACTGCACCGGTGTCTCCTTCGTATACGTATTCACATGTATCACCCGCCCATCCTCACGGAATATCTTTCCCTTATCCTTCACAAAATTTTCCTGGCTCTGCTGATCCTTCAACAATTTATCCATGTATTTCTTCACCGGTGCATTCTTCAACGTCACTGGCGACCCCGACTCCATCGCATCGTCGACATATCCATGCAACAGCGGGTCAAGCTGCGGATAAAAAAGATCGGTGCCGTCAAAAACATCCGTACCGATGATCTTGTCTCCTGTTATGGCGACAAAACCTACTACATTGCTATCCGTCTTTGCAAATTTGTTCATAAAGAACCGGAAGTATTCATCGTGTGCGGCGAGGTACTTCTTATCCTCAAATCGCGACAAATAGGCCAGGCTCTTGTTCTTGAAGGCGCCTGCCTGCAGCTGCCGGTCTACTTCGCGCCAGATAGACACCTGGTTACCGGTGGAATCCAGCACCTTCCGCAAATGCGGATTGGCAAAATTACCATACCCGAATTTCTTCTCTTTCTCACTCCAGCGCCCTTCTTCCACACACATCACCGGCACATACTGGTCTTTTGTCGAGGGCTTCAAAATCGTATCGCGGACGATCATCCGGTCTTGCCTGCCACCGGAGATGATCTCGCCCCCGGAGATGTACACCGACTTGTCCGTATGCGTGTTAAATCGCAGCCAGTGGACATTCTCAAAGGACGTAGTCCCGCGTTCGGTCACCGTCACCAGCCCCTTGCTCAATGCCTGGTTGAGCGTTACCATCCCCGGGTGCATCATTCCGCCCCCAGCCTTGCGCCGGATGGGGATGATCTTTAAATTTTTGAATTGCCATGCGCTGTCATAATCTACGAAAACCTGGTCATATGTAATCTGTGCGGTGGCCGACAAGAGGGAAAACAGCAGGCAAAAAGTGAGCAAAAATTTCACGATCGGACGTTTTATGGTAACCTTATATAACGTTAGAACCAATGATATTATTGGAGCTGCAAGTCGTAACTTTGGCATCTTATGAGCAAAAAAGTCAGAGTACGCTTTGCCCCCAGTCCCACCGGGGGTTTACACCTAGGCGGCGTCCGGACCGTCCTTTACAACTACCTGTTCGCCAGACGCCACGGCGGCGACTTCATCTTGCGCATTGAAGATACAGATCAGGGGCGGTATGTTCCCGGGGCCGAGGAATACATTATCGAAAGTCTCAGATGGTGCGGCCTCGAACCCGACGAAGGCCCCCATAAAGGCGGCGCATATGGCCCCTACCGTCAGAGCGAACGCAAGGCCCGGGGCATCTATGAAAAATACGCCCGGCAACTCGTCGAACATGGCCACGCCTACTACGCCTTCGACACGCCCGAAGAGCTCGAGGCCATGCGCGAGAAATATAAGACGGCGGATAATCCTTCGCCCCAATATAATCATACGCTGCGCAAGAAAATGCGTAACTCCCTCCAGCTCGACCCGGCCGAGACCCAGCGCCTCCTGGCTGACGGTACCCCCTATGTCATCCGCATAAAACTCGAACCCGACGAAGAGGTCACCTTTACAGATATGATCCGTGGTGAGGTGACCTTTTCTACCACCGGTGTCGATGACAAAGTATTGCTCAAAGCCGATGGCATGCCCACTTATCATTTAGCCGTTGTCGTCGACGATCACCTGATGGAGATATCCCATGCCTTTCGCGGCGAAGAATGGCTGCCCAGCGCTCCGGTACACATCCTGCTCTGGCGCTATCTCTTTGGCGAAGACAAGATGCCCCAGTGGGCCCACTTGCCCCTCATCCTGAAGCCCGATGGCAACGGGAAATTGAGCAAGCGTGATGGCGATCGCCTGGGCTTCCCCGTCTTTGCGATGAACTGGACCGACCCCCGCACCGGTGAACCCGCAACAGGCTTCCGCGAAACGGGATTTCTGCCCCAGGCCTTTGTCAACCTCCTGGCTCTTCTGGGCTGGAATGACGGCTCCGGGCAGGAGATCTTTACACGCGAAGAACTCGTAGCAAAATTCTCTATGGACCGTGTCCATAAAGGCGGCGCCAAGTTCGACTTTGAAAAGGCGAAGTGGTTCAACCACGAATGGATAAAGCGACTGCCCGCATCTGCCTATGCCCCGCAGGTCGCTGCCCTCTTTGCCGAAAAAGGCATCCCGATTCCTGCACACGATCTTCTACGCCCGGCCGAAACCGAGATCCCGCTGCCGCCCGTCACCCCGCTGGTGCCGGAAACGATAACCGATATCAGTGGCGCCCCCCTACTCGACCTGGCCGCCCTCGAAGCCGGTCTCATCCCGCCGCCTCCCGCGCCCAATCGCTTTGAGCGCGTGCTCGATCTTGTCAAGGACCGCTGCACCCTCCTTCCCGAATTCATCCCGCAGGCGGCGTTCTTCTTCCAACCACCTGCGACCATCGATCTGGATGCCGTCAAACCAAAGTGGAACGAAGCCAAGGGCCTCTTCTTCGCCGAATTCATCCAGCAGCTGGAGCTTGCACCCAACCTCGTGGCACATGCCCTCGAGGCAGAATTCAAGGAAATGGCGGCCGCCAAGGCAATAAAGCCCGGCGAGCTGCTGATGCCCCTGCGTATCATGCTGGTCGGTGGAAAGTTCGGCCCGCATGTGTTCGATATTATCGCCTTGATCGGCAAAGACGAGACCATCCGGCGCATCCGTCATACGATACAACTCCTTAACTTTACGCCCTAACACGAATTGCATGCACAACGCCAGTGATCGTCCCATACGCGTCCTCGTCGGCAAAGTAGGCCTCGATGGCCACGATCGCGGAGCGAGGATCATCGCCACCGCCCTCCGCGACGCCGGTATGGAAGTCATCTATACCGGTCTGCGCCAGACACCGGAGATGGTCGTCAACGCTGCGCTGCAGGAAGACGTCGATGCTATCGGTATCAGCATCCTCAGCGGCGCCCATATGACCGTCTTCCCCAAGATCATTGCGCTAATGAAAGAAAAGGGAATGGATGACGTCCTGCTCACCGGCGGCGGCATCATCCCCGACGAAGACCGCGAGAAACTTCAGGCTATGGGTGTCGGCGAGCTGTTCCCGCCCGGCACTCCAACCAGCGACATCGCCGACTATATACGCAACTGGGTTCGCGCCCACCGGGATTTTTAAACCACTTCATTTATGTATAAAACCTTACACACCGACCTCACCGATGGAATCCTAACGGTCACGATAAATCGTCCCGACAAACTGAATGCGATCAATAAGGACGTCATGAACGATCTCGGCGAAGTCGTGGGAGAGATCTATAAAAACGAAGATATCCGCAGCGCTATCATCACCGGCGCCGGCCCGAAGGCGTTTGTCGCCGGCGCCGACATCTCCGAGTTTCTCGGTCTTACAAAAGAACAGGGCCAGGCGCTCTCCGCCAAAGGCCACGACATCTTCTTTCGCATCGCCTCCTGTCCCAAACCCATCGCCGCTGCCATCAACGGCTTTGCCCTGGGCGGCGGGCTCGAACTAGCCATGGCCTGTCACTTCCGTCTTTGCACCACCAATGCCCGCTTCGGCCAACCCGAAGTCAATCTCGGGCTGATCCCCGGTTATGGTGGAACCCAACGGTTGGTACAGCTTGTCGGCAAGGGCCGGGCTATCGAGATCATGCTCTCCGCGCGGATGGTCGACGCCACGGAAGCGCATACCATGGGGCTTGTGAATTATATCGTCACCGAACCCAACGAATTGCTCACCAAGACCCGCGAATTGTTATCTATCATCAACGAAAAGGCCCCCATCGCCGTAGCACGGATCATCGAATGTGCCAACATTGCGGCCGGGGACGGCGTCTTCTTTGGTTCATCCGCCGTATGGGAAGCCGATCCCTTTGGCGGGCAGTCTGCGGGCGAGATGCGGACCGACGACGGCGCCCTCGTGCGCAACGGCTTCCTCCGCGAGCAGGAGGCTTTTGGCGAATGCTTTGGCACGGCGGATATGAAGGAGGGGGCGAAGGCTTTTTTGGAAAAGCGGAAGGCGGTTTTTACGGGGAAGTAGGGGTCGCGGGAAAAAAGAAAAATGCCTGAGCGATCAGGCATTCTCTCATTATTGGGTTGAAATCAGTGGCAATGTCCGCCAGGGCTTAAACTGCTTGAGAGTAACGGAGATGGCTGTTGTCGATGGGTAGCCAGGGCTCGATGTTTAGCAGGCGTTGTTCGATGAGGTGCAGCCGCATGTCGATGATGGTCAACTGGGAGTTGATCCTTTTGAACCCGGTCTCCATCTGTTTGAACCCGGTCTCCATCCGTTGTTCGACGCCATCCAATCGCTTTTCAAACTGGTCCATTCGCTTTTCAGCCTGGTCCAATCGGCAGTTGATCTTGTTGAACCCGGCATCCATCATCTGAATGATCCTTGTTTCCTGTTCATGTGTCATAGTATTAGGTTTTTATTGCGGCGCAAAAATACCATTTTCGGCAATACCAAAAAATAAAAAGGGAATGACAAGCGTCATCCCCTTTTTGCATTCAATTCCTGTCTGATTTAATTCCTGTCTAACTAATCGGTATGGCGTGCGATACCCGTTCTTTGCCGGGCACCACCGGCAGGGTTACCTCCAACACCCCGTCTACGTACTTAGCCGAGATGAGCGAGGGGTCTACTGAATCATCGAGTGTAAAGCTGCGGACAAATCCGCCCCGGCTGTACTCGCGATGTACCCAATCGGGTCGGGGGAAGCCTTCCGGCGGGATGTAGGAAATAACGAGCTGATTTCCTTTGACCTCCAAGTTAAAATGCTCCCTGATGCGACCCGGCGCAAACAACAACATCTCAAAGCTGCTGTCGGTGCGGTAAATGTTTACGGCGGCTCTTTCCATGCTTCGGGCGTACAGGTGCCGTCCCCTGCCCTCGTGTTGGCCTTTTGCGGCCCATGACTGATCGTAGTTCATGTTTTTCGCTTTTTTTGCGGTGAAAAAATGGGTGATAAACGAAGGGGGCCTCCCGGGCGGGAGGCCCCCTTCCTGATAGACGGATGAGCCCCGAAAATATTTTAACCGATTCGCGGTTTAATAGCCAAAAATCTGATCCAGGCTTAACACCTGCACCGCTCCCACCTTTTGCAGATCGTCCACCTTTATCTTCTTCTCGCTTGCCACCACACAATACGTATACGCCTTGCCCGCCACCTGCTGCTGATGGAATTGCTTCACATCATTCATGGTCAGCTTATCCAGCGTCTCATATTCATTTTTCCGCTCGTCGTAATCCAGTCCCTTCTGCTTTGCTTCCAGATATGCAAAGACGATGCCATCCTCCGTAAACCGCTGCGTCTCGATATCCTTCTTCTCACTCGTCCGCGCGAGCTCAAAACCCTGGTCGGAGGTGGGCAGGTCGTTCAGCAGCGCATTCATCCCGCCGACGGCATCATTCATTTTATCCGCCTGGCAGCCGATATAAGCAAGAATATAGAAAGGGTCTTCCTTCTTTGCCGGTGTGCCATAGGTGGCATACGTCGCATACGCCAGCGCCTTCGACTCGCGCAGCGTCTGGAAGACTACCGAACCCATGCCGCCGCCAAAATAGTTATCGAATACATCCACAATAGGCTCCTTATTGACATCGTAGGGGATAGAATTATGTATCCAGCAGATCTCGCTCTGCACCATGTCATAGTTGGCAAACAACACCTGGTTGGCCGACTGCACTGCAAAGGGGTATTTCACTTTCTCGGGGTAAGGCGCCCATGCAGTGGGTAAGGAGTGCAAGGAAGTTATCGAGGAGATAAAGGCATCCTGCGCCAGTGGACCATAATAGATGATAGTATGCGGATAGTTCAGCAACCCATGCAGGATACCGGTGAGGTCTTCGGCCTTGATGGCGGCAATCTCGTCGGCGCTGAGCACGGTGTTGAAAGGATTTTTGGCGCCATAGCGGGCATAGTTGATCAATCCCTGCATGATCGCATTCTTATTGAGCTTATTATTCGCCCGCGCCTTCATCAGCCTATCCTTCAGTGACGCCAGCGCCACCGAATCCGGCAAACAGTTGTGCAGCACATCCTCGAACAGCGTCACCGCCTTGCTGAAATTCTCCTGCAGCCCCGTTACACTGATCGTCGTCACCTCGTTTGTAGCGTTGACGCTGAAGTTACAGGCGATGTCATAAAAGGCCTTGCTTATCTCCGCCGTCGGATGCTGGGCCGTGCCCAGGTATTGGAGATATTGTGCAGCCAGGGGCAGCAGGCGATTGTTGTAATTGCCCATCTCGAGCCGGTAGTAGAGATGAAAGAGTTCGTTGTCTTTGTTCTGGACATAGAGGACGTCTGCGATGCCAGCCTTGCCCCGACCGATGCCGGACGTAAAGTCCAGCCATTGCGGGCTCACCGGCGACACCTGCATTGCTTCTATCTTCTTCAGAAAAACCGACTGCTTATCCTTGTTGGTCTCCACCGGGGTAATGGGCGGCTTATCCACCTTTACGATGCTCTTGTCTTCACCCTTCCGTTTGTACAACAGCACATAATTGTTGCCCATATACTTATTTGCCACCCTGATGACCTCTTGTTTGGTCACCTGTGCTTCCTCATCCAGTTCGGCTACGTCTTCATCCCACTTCGTTGCCCGCGTCTGGATAAAGCTTTCCATCAGTGCCCCGACGCGCGCTTCGTTCTTCTGAAACCCTTCGAGCAACGACAATTTCCCGTTGGCAACGATAGCCTTTATCAGGCTCTCATCAAATTCCCCTTTCTTCAGCTTCTCTATCTGCTCCATCAGGAGGTCGCGTACCTGTTCAAGAGTCTGGCCCTGCTTTGGCGTCCCGTTGAGGATGAGCATCCCATAGTCCTTGTATTGCTGCAAACCGGCATTCGAAGACTGCACTTTCTGTTGCTTATTGAGGTTGAGGTCGAGCAACCCCGCCTTGCCATTGGAGAAGATGCTGGAAATAAGATCGAGGACTACAGCGTCATGGGTGTCGACCGCCGGAGTACGATAGGCAATGCGCATGTTCTCCGCACTGGGTCCAAAAATGTCTTTCGTCACGGGGGCCGCCAGGTCACGCTCCGGCGCCGGGTTGTACAACTGCACCGGCTTCGACTGCATATAGGCAAAAGACTTGTCTATTTTCTTTATGAGATCGTCAAAATCAAAATCCCCCGACATGATCACGGCCATGTTGTTGGGAACATAGTATGCATGATAATAAGCGCGGATAGCCTTCAACGAGGGGTTCTTAAGGTGTTCTATCGTCCCGATGGTCGTCTGCTGGCCATAGTTATGTGTGGGGAACAGATAGCGTTGGGTTGCTTCCTGCATCTTTGATCCGTCGTTGTCCAGGGTACGATTCTTCTCTTCATAAACGGCTTCGAGTTCGGTATGGAAAAGCCTGAAGATGGGATTACGGAAGCGTTCTGCCTGTACGGCGAGGAATTTGTCCATGGCATTGGATGGGACATCTTCTTCATATACCGTCTCTTCCACCCAGGTATGAGCATTGCTCCCTTGTGAGCCGATGTCCGCCATCAGCTTGTCATATTCATTGGCGATGGAATAGTGCGAGGCAAGACCGGAGACGCTGTCGATGCGGTGATAGATCAGCTTACGCGCTGCAGGGTCCTTTGTCGAATTGTACTGTTCGTACAACGCATCTATCTTGTCGAGATTGGGCTTTTCCTTTGCCCAGTCCAACGAGCCAAACTGGTCCGTACCCTTAAAGAGCAGGTGTTCGAGATAGTGCGCCAACCCGGTATGATCGCGCGGGTCGGTATTGCTGCCCGCCCTCACCGCGATGCGAACCGCTACGCGGGGCTCCTTGTGGTTAGCGCTCAGCAGAACGGTAAGTCCGTTGGACAACGTATACAACCGGGTCTGCAACGGATCGTTCGTCACATACTTGTACGTATAGCCACCCGATGTCGCCTGTTTCCAGACATATTTGTCATTGGAGTTGGCGTTCTGCGCGTCGATCTTCGCCGGCGCGGTGATGGCTCCGACGAGGAGCAGTAAGAAGAAGAATCTGGTAAATGTCATAGTGTTAATGCTTTTGGCAAGCCCCTAAGTCAGGGGGCAAGGCAAAACAAGTGAATTTTATCGATTTTGCCCAAACCGCTCGTACATTTCCGCCGTCGGACGGACTTACCGGTCCCTCAGCCCGACTAATTTGGCTTTCTCTCCGATGAACCCTTCAATCCCCGGTTTCAATCCCCTAACTTTGGGCCGGAAAAAATCAGCTTTATGGAATACCGCATAGAAAAAGACACGATGGGCGAGGTTCGCGTTCCCATCGACGCCTACTACGGAGCTCAGACCCAACGCAGTGTAGAGAACTTCCCCATCGCCCAGGATATCAACAAAATGCCGAAGGAAATCATCCGGGCCTTTGCTTATCTGAAAAAGGCCGCCGCCCTCACCAACCTGGAAGCCGGTGTCCTGCCAAAGGAGAAAGCCGAGCTCATCGGCAAGGTCTGTGACGAAATTCTCAGCGGAAGCCTCGATGCTTATTTCCCTCTTGTCGTCTGGCAGACCGGCAGCGGTACCCAAAGCAACATGAACGTCAATGAAGTCATCGCCTATCGCGGCCATGTCCTTTCCGGTGGGAAGCTCACCGACAAGGACAAGACACTCCATCCCAACGACGACGTCAACAAATCCCAGTCCTCCAACGACACCTTCCCCACGGCCATGCATATCGCCGCTTACAAGATACTGATGGAGACCACCATCCCCGGCATCGAGGCCCTGCGCAACACCCTGGCCGAGAAGAGCAGGCAGTATATGAAGGTGGTGAAGATCGGGCGTACTCACTTTATGGATGCCACTCCCCTCACCGTGGGCCAGGAGATCAGCGGCTATGTCGCGCAATTGGATCATGGTCTTCGGGCGATAAAGAATACACTTTCCCATCTCTCCGAACTGGCGCTTGGCGGCACGGCCGTCGGTACGGGCATCAACACCCCTCCCGGCTATTCCGAGAATGTGGCAAAGAAGATCGCCGAGCTCACCGGATTGCCTTTTATCACCGCCGCAAATAAATTCGAAGCCCTTGCCGCGCACGACGCTATCGTCGAAGCCCATGGCGCACTGAAGACCGTCGCTGTCAGCCTGATGAAGATCGCCAACGACATCCGGATGCTTTCTTCCGGCCCCCGCAGCGGCATCGGAGAATTGCATATTCCCGACAACGAACCCGGCTCTTCCATCATGCCCGGCAAGGTCAATCCCACCCAGTGCGAGGCCCTGACCATGATCGCCGCCCAGGTACTCGGCAACGACGTTGCCATAAATGTCGGTGGCGCTACCGGCCACTTCGAGCTCAACGTCTTCAAACCTGTGATGATCTATAACTTCCTCCACAGCGCCCGCCTCATCGGTGACGGCTGCCACAGCTTCAATGACCATTGCGCCAAGGGCATTGAACCCATCGAAGCCAACATCAAGAAGCATGTCGATAATTCCCTGATGCTCGTCACTGCGCTCAACACCAAGATCGGCTACTACAAGGCCGCCGAGATCGCGCAGAAGGCGCACAAGGAAGGCACTACCCTCAAAGAAATGGCTGTGAAGCTGGGTTATCTCACTCCGGAGCAGTTCGACGAGTGGGTGAGACCGGAGAATATGGTTGGCAAGCTGAGCTGAGTCTCCCATCACCTGTTTATGGTATTGCGCGCACGAGGAATACTCCCTACCTTGGCGCGCAAAACCATTGCTCATATGCTTAAAAGTCTAATGGCTACCGGCCTTATCTGCCTTTTTGTGGCCTTCTCCACCCATGCCCAGGAATGCGCTCATTTTCTCTTTCTCCAGAAAAACAAGGTGGTCGAAGAGACTATCTACAACAAAAAGGGTGAGCCCAACGGCAAAAAGGTGTATGAAGTGTCGGATGTCTCTACCAATGGCGGGACTACGACGGCCAAGCTGAATTCCGAGATTTTCGACAAAAAAGGAAAATCTATCGCCAAAAGCACCAGCTCTGTCCAGTGTACCGGTGGCGCCATCCTTATCGATATGAAGATGATGATGCCCGACCAGGACAACCAACAACAGACCTACGACGTCGATGCCTCCGCACAAGGTAACTACATCGACTATCCTTATTCGATGAAACCAGGCGACGACCTGAAAGACGGCAATTTCACGATGGATATGAAGAAAGGCACCATAGCGCAGACCGTGAACATGCAGATCACTCAACGGAAGGTGCTGGCTCAGGAATCGATTACGACCCCGGCGGGGACATGGGATTGCTTTAAGATTAGCTCTCACAACCACGTCGGCATCAAGACCGGCTTTATCACTATTCCCTTCAACGTCGATGTAACAGAATGGTACGCGCCCGGATTTGGCATCATCAAGACCGAGAGCAAACACGGCAGCACGCTTATCACGTCGATAAAGTGACCGGAGGATAACTTTTAGCCGATCAGCGGTGGCTCAGCCTCAGCAGGATGACCCCGTGTTTGGGGATCTCGCCGCGATAGGGGGTTGCCGTTGTCCCCTGTTGCTGGCCCTTCCAGACATCCCGGATAGCCAGTCCGCTGCCGATCTTATATTGCGACCATTGAAAATCCACCTTCTTCGGCTCGTCGCTTCGATTGAAGAGACAAACGGCAGTGTCTCCACCCGAAAGGGGTTTTATAAACACTTCCAGGTCGTGGTTAAACGCCACCTCATACCCCTGCCGGCCCAACGGGTCCTGATCTATCGCGATGACATCCCGATTGGTGAGGATGGCCTTTGTAGTTTCGGACATCGATCGCAGGTCGTTGCCGGTCATCAACGGCGCGGCAAGCATACACCAGAGCGTGAAGTGCGACTTGTCTTCTTCGGGCGTGAGGCCCCCGTTGCCGACTTCGAGCATGTCGGGGTCGTTCCAGTGGCCCGGTGCGGCATATTGCTCCAGGCCCTTTTGCAGATCGAGATTGGCGAGCACGCTTCCGCCATAACTGCTGCCGTTGCCCGCTTCGGTATAGCTCCACCTGTCCTGGATGTCGCCCGTTGTCCGCCACAGGTGGCCCACATTGGTGGCCCAATGCCAGGGTTTGTTCGACCCCCATTCGCAAAGGCTGAAGACGATGGGATGGCCTGCCGCATGCAAGGCGTCACGCATAAGGGTATACGATGCTTCGGCACTTTGTGCCGGCAGAACGTTGCACCAGTCTTCCTTTAAATAATCGACACCCCAGGCCGCATACTGGCGGGCGTCCTGGAATTCATAGCCCAGGCTGGCGGGTCTTCCGGCGCAGGTCTTTGTCCCCGCACAGGTGTAGATGCCGAATTTCAGCCCTTTGGAATGGATGTAATCCGCCAGCGCCTTGATACCATGTGGAAACTTCACCGCATCGGCAATGATATTCCCCGCACTGTCGCGGCCTACCTGCCAGCAGTCGTCGATGACGATGTATTGATAGCCTGCTTGTTGCATCCCATTGGCAGCCATGGCATCCGCCATTTGCCGGATAACGGTCTCGTTGATGCCGTCGCAGGCAAATTTGTTCCAGCTATTCCAACCCATCGGCGGGGTCATCGCCAGCCCATCGAATTTCTGGGCCTCAACGGTGGAGACACAAAAAAAGGCGATGCAGGAGAGCATCGCCAGAAAGATCACAGATTGACGCGTAATTTTTTTCATGCTCAAATTTACATGAAGAATTGTTCCGAAACTACCTTTCCGTCCTTGACATTGTAAACACACAGCTCGGTCATCCCCATGCGTCCTTGTCCTTTCATCGTCACATCCATGAACATCGTCACTGCGAAGGAATTTTCACCCACCAGCGGCTGGGACACTTTCATGCCGTGATACTCTTCCACCATCGAACCCCATTTACGCCCTTTTTCGATGATACCTTCCAATCCTTTTGTCTCCTGCTGAAAATCCGGCGTAGCATGTGCTTCGATGCTGACAGCATCATCTGCGTACAGCTCCTTCTGAGCACCTTCGAAGTTGCCTTGGGCACAGAGCTCGCACAGGCGGTTGGCGATCTCTGTCGTAGTCATGATCTCAGTTGTTGTTGACATAAAAAAGTGTTTTTAGATAAGAAAGTTACCGCTATTCCTGTTGCAAACCATAGAACCAAATGTTATTTTTTAGGTGTTCCAACCCCGTCATGCAACATCATTCGGTGGCCAAACGTCCTTGTCTTCGGGCCCGGTGACTTCATCAAACCAAATCGCTATGCTTATCAACTATATTAAGCTTTCCCTGCGCAACTTGCGGCGCAACAAAGCCTTTACGGCCATCAACATCCTCGGCCTCGCCACTGGCCTCGCCGCCTGTCTGCTCATTGTCGCCTGGGTAAAGGATGAGGCCAGCTATGACCGCTATGCCGCCCGGGCAAAAGATATCTACCGCGTCAACCTCGGTGTCACGGGCACAACCCACATGGACTATCCCATGGTGGACAACGCCGTTGGTCCCGGCATGGCTGCCGCTTATCCCGAGATCGAGTCGTTCACCCGGCTCTGTCACCTGGGCGACGCCTTTATTCAATTTGGTACGCGTCAGTTTAAAGAGTCGAACCTGGTCTTTGTCGACTCCAATTTCTTTAGCATCTTCACCCTTCCCTTTCTGGAAGGCGACTCCCGCACCGCATTGGTAAAACCCAACAGCCTTGTGGTCACAAAGGCCGTTGCCGAAAAATACTTTGGCCCGGAGCCGGCCCTTGGCAAGACCGTCGCGTTGTCGGACTATGGCCCCTGCACCATCACGGGTGTCATCGACAAGATCCCCGATGCCGGCCACTTCCATTTCGATGCCTTCCTCAGCTGGTCGTCCATCCACTTCCGCCGCCAATATACCTGGACCAACCTTGGCTATTATACCTATCTCCAGCTGCGGCCCGGGTCCGATGCACGGAGACTACAGAAGCAATTCCCGGGCCTCGTCGCCAAATATGCCGTTCCGGAAATCGCGCGCGATATGGGTATCCCGCTGGCCGAGGCAAGCAAAGCCACGTCCACCTTTGTCTTCACCCTGACCCCGCTGACCGATATCCATCTTCACTCCGACACGAAATACGAATTGGAAGCCAACGGCAGCAGCCGTTATGTCTTCATCTTCAGTGCCCTGGCCATTTTCATCTTATTGCTGGCCTGTGCTAACTTCACCAATCTTTCCACCGCCGGCGCCGCCGCAAGAGGCAAGGAGGTCGGCATCCGGAAGGTGATGGGCTCTGCCAAAAGAGAGCTCATCGCGCAATTCCTCACCGAGTCGGTGATCCTTACGGCCTTCTCTATGGTCCTGGCCATTGGATTTGTTTTCCTGTTGCTACCCTATTTCAACCAGGTGTCGGGAAAACATTTCACCTTTGGCAGCTTCCTCAACTTCCCCTCCCTGGCGGCAGCCCTCCTGCTGATCATTCTTGTTGGCGCCGCGGCGGGCATCTATCCGGCCTTCTTCCTGTCCTCCTTCAATCCTATCAAAGTATTAAAAGGCTCGCCGCAGGGCAGTCGCCGGAGCCTTCTGCGCAGCGGGCTTGTCGTCTTCCAGTTCTTTGTCTCCATCGCCCTCATCATCGCCACGCTTATCGTCTACCGGCAATTGCATTTTATGCAGGACATACGGCTGGGCTATGACAAGGACCAGGTGGTCTATATCCAGGATGCCTTTCTCCTTGCCGGGAACCAGGAAGCCTTCCGTCAGCAGCTTTTAGAAGACCGGCGCGTTGCCAATGCCAGCATAAGCTGGTGCGTACCGGGCAGCAGCGCGATGAACGGCACCGAGATCTATCCCAAATCCGATGGACCGGGCAACGGCCACGAACTGCATATCAACATTTTCAACGTCGATTACGACTATGTCACTACCCTTGGCCTCCAGGTAGTGAAGGGCAGAAGTTTTTCCCGCGACTTCCCTACCGACAGCGCTTCCGGCGTCCTTATCAATGAAACGGCTGCGACTGACCTGGGTTGGGACCATACTGACCCCATCGGGAAGGTCATCGTCCGAAGTGGCCGCCAGGAATTCAAAGTCGTCGGTGTGCTGCGGGATTTTCATTATCAGTCGGCAAAACTAAAGATCGCGCCGCTGATGCTGCTGCTTGGCCACAACGAGGGCGGCATCATCGCTAAGATCCATACCACCGATGTCAGCGGTTTCCTCGCCAACACCAAACAACGATGGGAAGGCTTCCATGCCTCCGGGCCCTTTAGCTATTATTTTCTCGACGAGCGTTTCGCGAATCTGTACACGGCCGAACAGCATACCGGCCGGCTGTTCACCGCCTTTACGGTGATCGCTATTCTTATCGCCGGGCTCGGGCTCTTTGGGCTGGCCGCCTATATGGCACAACAACGAACCAAGGAGATCGGCATCCGCCGGGTTCTTGGCGCTACCGTGGGTTCGGTGCTGGTGCTGGTATCAAAAGAATTCCTGTTGCTGGTGGGGCTTGCCTTCCTCATTGCGATACCCGTCACTTGGTGGGCCATGGATGAATGGTTGCGGGAGTTTGCCTATCGCACTCCGGTGAGCTGGTGGATCTTCCCGCTGGCAGGAGGTGCGGCGCTGATGATCGCTATCTTTACTATCAGTTTCCAGGCGATGCGGGCCGCGACCGCCAACCCAGTGAGGGCTTTGCGTAGTGAGTAAACCATTCTACATAAACACATCCCATGAATCGCATTCTTATTCCCGCTTTCTTATGTTTATCGATAGTTGTCACGGCGCAGGACAAGTCCGTACAGCTAAACCAGCTTCTTGGTACAGCCAACCTACCGGGCATCCAGCTCGCCTATACACACGGCAGCCATACGGAATTTTACAACATCGGCACCATCGGCGACGGCTCGGCAAAACCCATCACGTCAAACACCATCTTTGAAGCGGCTTCGCTGAGCAAATGCGTCTTCGCCTATGCCGTTTTGCGACTCTATGACCGTGGAATTCTCAACCTCGACACTCCGCTGCTTCCCATCCTTGGCAGCTATGACCGCTTCGATCCCCGGGACCCCGCCTATTCCCGCATCACGGCCCGGATGGTGCTGCATCATACTACCGGTCTGCCAAACTGGGGTGACTCCGCCGGTGCAAGGCTGCGCTTCCCGCCGGACAGCTGTTTTTCCTATTCCGGTGAAGGCTATTTATTCCTGCAGAAGGTGGTGGAGAAGATAACCGGCAAATCGCTCAATGATATCGCCCGGGAAGAAGTCTTTACACCCCTGGGCATGACGAGCAGCAGCTATTGCCGGACAGCTGCGCATGATTCCGTCTACGCCTTTGGCAACAGTCCCGATGCGATAAAATCCCACTCCGGCCAAAATGCGGCCTCCAGTCTGCTTACCAACGCGCATGACTATTCGTTATTTTTACAAGCTGTCGCCACAGGGAGGGGGCTAAAACCCGCGACGCACCGGATGATGCTGGGGCTCCCCCCGTACAGCGCCATCCCCGCCAACTGGTTTAATCACCCTCATACCGAAGCCACTGCACATATCACCTGGGGGCTAGGGGTGGGGTTGCAGGACGGCAAAGCCTTTTGGCACTGGGGGGACAACGGTGGGTTCAAGGCCTTTTATATCGATTATCCCTCCACCCATGAAAGCCTGGTGTATTTTGTCCATAACTGGCGGGGGCTCTTCATCACCCAGGAAGTGTTCGACCTTTTCTTTGGGCGTCAACCCTGCTGGGCTATCCGCTGGTCGGGAGAGGGATACGAATCGCCGTGGTCGATGGATGCTTTCAGGACGGCCCTGGAAAAACAAGGTTTCGACAAAGCCGCGGCCATCCACGAGCAGTTGCTGAAAGACCCAGGCGTCCAGCTTGCGGAGAACGATCTCAATGAATATGGTTTCCTTCTGCTGCAAACGGCAAGAAAAGAGCAAGCCCTCGCCATCTTCCGGCTAAACCTCGACCTGCACCCGCAGAGCGCCAATTGTTTCGACAGCATCGCCGAAGCTTATGAAGCCATGGATGAAAAAGAGAAGGCCCTGGACAACTTCCGTCGCAGTTTTCAGCTGAACCCAAAGAACGATTATGCCGCACAGCATATAAAGCAACTGGAAGCAAGCATCCAAACAAAATAAAACTGTTCTTATGTAGACGCCCTACCTGATCTTTCGGAACAACCGGCTCCACCGTACGCCATGCCCCCAGCTCATCCAGATGAGCGAGGCCTCGCCAACGATCATGGTCTCGGGGACAAAACCCCAAAACCGCGAATCCTGGCTGCCGTGGCGGTTGTCGCCCATCATCCAGTAGTAGTTGTAGTGGAAGGTGTAGTCGTGCACTTCATTGCCATTGAGGTAATACTTCCCGTCCCGCGTCTCGAATTCGTTGCCTTCGTATACGTGGATGGCGCGATTATAGATAGTATAGCTAGTGGGATTCAGCTGAATCGTCGCGCCGCGGCGAGGGATAAACAGCGGACCGTAATTATCCAGATGCCAATTCACCAGCTTAGAATAGGGCCACACCTGCGACGTGCTGTCGATGTCGGGCGTGATACTCACCGCAACACCGTTCTTCAGCATCTTGTCCTTTGCCCGCGCCGTCAGCAGCATGCGGTATTCGTTGGGGTTGTTCCTCGATGAGAGCTCGTCGCTATTGCTGATGTCAAGATCGTATTCATCCCGCATGACGTCTTCCTCCAGCGGCTGGCCTTTCGTCTTCACGATGTAATAGGTCTCCGACTCGGGCGGCAGCGGCTGGGCCTGACCGTTGATGTAGACCACCTGGTCCTTTAGCTGCAGGGTGTCTCCAGGTATTGCAATACAGCGTTTGATATAATTCTCCTGCTTGTCAGGGGGATGGAGTATAAGGGGATAGTCATCGGGGTCGTTCAGCACGATTTGCCGGCCGGAGTCGGAATTCCCGTTGCCCTGCTCCCTGATGACATCATAATAAGGATGCTCCGACTGGTAGCCCGACTTATTGATCAGCGTGTCGCCTGCGGGGAAGTTGAAGACCACCACATCATGGCGGTGCACCGGCTTTTCAAACCAGCGGGTATAGGGCAGCTTGATCCATTCGACATAAGACTTGCGGTCTACCAGCGGGAGGGTATTGTGAACAAAGGGAATAGACAAAGGCGTCATCGGGATCCGTGGCCCATAGGCGAATTTGCTTACGAAGAGATAGTCGTTTATCAGCAGCGTCTTCTCCATCGATCCGGTAGGAATGACATAGGCTTCGAAGATAAACGTTCGGATCAGGGTTGCGGCCACCACTGCAAATACGCCTGCATCTATCCATTCCCGGGTCTTGCTTTTCTTGTGTTTGCGGGCTTCGGCGGCGCCAATAAATTTCGCTCCGCGCTCGTCCGGCGCCGGAGTCCCCGGTTTTCCTGCGTTCTCCGCCTTCGGGGCCGGTTTTCCCTGGTTCGCTGGTTTGGAGGCTGGTCGTGCCGCTCCCTTTGCGCTTTTACCCCGTTTGGGTTCTACCTCGCCCCAGGCCAGATACGGGAAATATAACAGCGGCACCAGGGCAGCCAGCGCATGCTCCCAAAACTTAAAACGTCCGTAAACCTTTACAAACTCCACATCAATACCCATGGTAATAAACCATCCCATCACCGGCACAAACTGCCAAAACACCCAATGGCGCGGCCGCCCCGCAATGGTCAGCATCACCCAGGTGTTATAGAACGGCACAAAAGCCTTCCACCCGGGTACCCCGGCCTTTTCAAACAATTTATAGAGGCCAATGGAAGGAGAGAGAAGAAGAAAAAGCTGGATGTATATGAGAACGAGAATTTGGTGAGCCGACATTCTTTTACTTTTTTAGTCGCTAAGGCACCAAAAATATTACAATAGGTTGGTTTTTCCGCCCGGTCTGGCTGCTAAAAACCCCTACCCCATCGCCAGGTACGGGTTTTTAATTGATTTTTAACGGATTGTTAGTTTTTCAGCCCCTTAGCCCCTGTTCAGAAAGACCTCGCGAATCGATCGGTCCCAGTGTTCCTTAGCCTTATGCTGGGCAACAGTCCCCCGATCGAAATCCCAAAACCGGGCATCCGGCGAGCTGCAATGATAGGTGACTTCGCAATTTCCTTTGTCTGTTGGGTATAAAGCCTGGCCACATATGGCACAGGTAAGCGGCGTCATCGAAGACGGGAACTCGCCCGTCACTTCATTCAGAGATTGCATAGAAATAATTGGTTATAAAGGGTTACGGGTTATGCTTGATTCGGATACGGCAAGCAATCTCTACGCGTGTTAGTGTATATCCTACACAAAATTAAAAAATTTTTTCTTTTGTGCAACTACTCTACCAATACCTTGTTTATCAATGCAATAGCCCCGGCCCCATTAATCAATCGCATCACATACACTCCCGGCTGCAACCCATGGATATCCATCGCCCATTGATCGACATCGTGTTCTTCGGCCCGCATCAGTTGCCCCGTCACTGAATAAAGCTGTGCTAGCCAGGGCCTTTGTTGCCCCGGCGGAGCGCTCACGTTCAACACCCCATGAGCCGGGTTGGGCCAGGTGCGCGCTGCAGTCTGGCGGCCGGCAGGCTGCGGCGGCGGCAATCCATTCGCACTGTCCGGGAGCGCCAGGGTCGTGAGAGAGATCATTCTTAGGATAAAACCCGGGGCGGGCGTCGCCACTGAATTCCCGATCGTCCCGGTTTTCCCCAGGGTACAGCAGGAATTGTCCACGCCTATAAAAAGGGTGTCCCCTGTAGGCGAATACGTTATCGCCCGCAGGCGGTATCCCACGAGGTAATGCAGTGTATCATAGGGACTGACGGTGCTATCGATGCTGAGCCCATCGGATTTCAGCTTGAGGCGCCAAAGCCCGTCCTTCAGGGAAGTGATGAGCAGCGAATAATCCCAGCCGGGAATACCTTTCGCCCCGTAAAACCGGATGGAGGAAGGCGCAATCGTCGGCCAATTCATATTACCAAGGGAATTGATCGCCTTTATCTGTGGGCGCGTCCAATTGTAAAAGGAAAACATCGGTTCCTGTAGCGTTGTGTGGGTGGTATCGCAGAACCCCGTCTCGGAGATCACCGCCTTGCCCGCCAGGTAGAGGCTGTCGCCGCTGGTCGAGGTGTAATTGTCGTCGCAAAGCCCCGCAACCTTCGGCCACCCATAGTTGGTATGGGGGAGGATGATATTCACCTCGTCGTCGGATTTGTCGCCATGTTCGCTGCTATACAGAATATAGGAAGCCCCACCGTCTACCGACCCGAAATCGAGCCCCTGCGGATTGCGGTGGCCGAACGAATAAAGAGGAGTCTTGGCCGAAGCCGCTGCGCCCTGGGGAAAAGGATTGTCCCCGGGAATCCATTGCTGTGCCTTTGGCAGGGTGCCGTCGGGCTCCGTATTCAGTCGCAGCGTCTTACCCTCGATGATGGTCGTGTCCTGCGCATATTCGGGGCGGTTGATATTGGCTAGCTGACCCGCCCCCATATCCCCGATGGTATAATAAAGATGGTACTTGCCGTCGCTTTCCACGAGGGGGCTGATGCGGATCCGGCCGGAATTATGGTCGTTGCTGCCGTCCAGGCCCGTAATGACGGTATCCATCGGCGTTAGCTTGCCGTTGGCGTAATTAAACCGCACGATCTGGGTATTGTAGCTGCAAAAATTCCCCCCGCTGCTTGTCCCGCAGCTGATCTTGTGATACACATACGCGATGTAGACCCAGGGTTTGCCGCTCTTAAATTGCGGATGAATCGCCAGACCCATGAGTCCTCCCTGCGGCCACGCCGTCACCGAGGCAGCCGTAAAATCTTTGTAAGCATTCATGTCCAGAAGCAAGCGGCTCCCCTTGTTACCCGGATGTATTTTATACACCTTGTAATCATGGGAGGAGGTGACCCACAGAGAGTCATCGGGGCCGTAAACAATTTCCCAGGGCGAAGACATCCCTGTCGAACCCGAAGCAGGATACAAGGTATCGAGCTTGAAGGATTGATTGTAATAGGTCAGCGTTGTTTGGGCCTTACTGTTCAGAGATGCGCACAGGCACAAGTAGAGAAATAAATAACGAGGCAGCAGCTTAAAGCTGATTTCCATGGGATTGGATTTGAGGTTGCCGCGCACTCCAAAATAAGGATTTATTATCAATACAAAAAATAGTAGAATCCCTTTATTGACATGTAATTATACGATTGTGCGCCTCTCCAATTAATTCTACCTTTGTATGGCACTGTATTTGATCCGAAGTACTGACCTTTTAATCCGAACTACTGTCCGATAACCTCTGAAAATGACTCGTATCCATGAAAACAACTTTACCCGCTAGTCCTGTCCTGCGCAGGATAGGAGGGGCATTCATACTTATCCTGCTGTTCCACAGCTTCGCCCATGCCCAGGCGACAGCCATGATCAAATTTGGCAACAGCTACGTCAATCTCAGCAAAAAAACAGTTGGTGGTCCTGTAGGGCCCGGCGATACCCTCGAGATCCGGGTGGACTTCTATATTAATAGGAATTACAACAGCGCCACCGGTAACACCGGCAAGATCTTTAAAGTGCGCTACTACGACAGTCTGCCCACCCACACTGCCATTCTACCGGGCAGCAGCCTGATGATGATCAGCAATGAAGGCCTTATTATGCGTAGCTATACGCAAGCTTCCGACGGTGACCAGGGCACCTATAACGCGGCCCCGGGCTATCCCGGTGGCTATCAGATAAGGATCAACATGGGTGCAGGCTCCGGTGCGCCCGCGGGTATCCAGCCCATGGATACTACCAATACTACGGGCGCCGGCACTATCACCGCTGGTACGACCACTCCATTGTTCTCTGCCGGTTCTATCATCACCACTGCTTTCCGGGTCGTGGTCACCGGCGCCTATGGAGATACGATCACGCTCGGTCCGGGTAAGGTCTGTTACCGCCTCACCAGCACCGCGACGTCGGACACCATGCTCAACGCGATGCAGTACAAGATTCTCATCCAGAAGCCCAGTTCGCTCTGCGCCAACAGCAGCAGTACCAACTTCGCCGCGGAATTTGGGGGCACATTCGGCACGGGTGTAGGTCGCAACCGCAGCACCCCGCCCTCTTTCCTTATCCCTAACTATACCTATCTACCGAATTCCAGCACTTCGATCTCCATCAACGACGGCTACTATGCCATCGTCAATAATACCAGCCCTACGAGCAGTACCTTCCCCAACGCCAACCGACAACCGACCTGCGGCGGCGCAACGGGCGTACTGGCTTGTAGTAACCGTGAATTCGGGGGCTTCTGGTTCATCGGGGGCGACCACACCGGGACGACCACCGCCGCCGGCAACCCGCCGCCGGACTCCAACACGAATGCGGGTTATATGCTGCTCGTCAACTCGGATCTTGCCACCAGTGAAGCCTATCACCAGGTGATCTCCGGTCTCTGTCCCAATACGTATTACCAGTTCTCCGCGTGGTTTAAGAACGTCTGTCCCAATTGCGGCATCGATACGTCGGGTCACGCCGAGTATACCCCGGGTGTGCTGCCGAATAACACCCTGGTGGTGGACGGCATCGACCGTATCTCCACCGGTAACCTGGACACCGTTGGCTGGCAGCAACGTGGCTTTATACTGCTTACCGGTGCGACCCAGACCTCCATCACCATCTCCATCCGCAGCAATGCCTGCGGCGGTGGCGGCAACGACTGGGCTCTTGACGACATTGCGCTGTCCACCTGTCCGCCCGATCTGACCCTGACGCCCGACAAGCCTGATACGCTTTGCCAGGGCGCGGACGACTCGATAAAGTTCAAGATCTCGGCTTTCGTCAACAACTATACGCAGTGGATGATGCAGCAGAGCACTGATGGCGGCGTTACCTGGACCACGCCGGGCCTCGATACGCTGGGCCGGGCTGCGAGTGGAACAGTCACGCCCGTGTATGACGCGTCCTCCGGCTTCTATCTCGACACGGTGACCCGATACTACCGGGTCTCGTCTACAGCAACCGTTACCATATACCGGCTCATCGTCGCCAGCACTGTTGCCAATCTCACGGCCAACGGATGCTTCTATACCACCAACCAGCCCAAGTATGTAAATGGCACCAACTGCCAGGTCGCCCTACCGACCACCATCCTGTCCTTCCGTGGTCAGGTGCGTGAGGGACTCGGTAATCTCCAATGGACGACGTCGAATGAAGTGGAAAACCTGGTCTATAACGTCATGCGAAGTGATGACGGCGTGCATTTTACGGCTATTGCTACAGTCCCCGCGATAGCCGGCTCCGGTGGTGGGGCCGCGTATGTGTTCAACGATCCCAAGCCCGTCGGGCTCCAAACATATTATCGCATCGATATGGTCGCTGCATCGGTTCACCGGAGCAGTAATATCGTGCTTCTTAGCAACAGCAATCTTCAATTCGAGGTGCGGAGCATACTCAATCCTTTCACCGACCATATCAATATCGAGCTGACCGCGCCCGCTGATGGCGTCGCCAGCATCAGCCTGACGGATATGTACGGGCGTTACATCCGCCGCATCCGCCAGCCGGTGACCCAGGGTCTCAACAGCTTTACGATCTACGACCTTCGCTCGCTGCCTTCAGGCACCTATGCCCTGCAATTGCAAGTAGGCGATCAGATGATAAGTAAGAAATTGGTGAAGGTAATTAACTTATAAACCGCGCAGTAATTATCTGAACCAGAGGCCGCCCCGTGCGGCCTTTTTTTATGCCTGCACCGCGTCTACCTTGGTGTTGCCCTCAAGGGAATGACTGCCCGCGCCGGGCCGTTTGTGAAAAAATTTTTTCTGGAAAAGAAGGATGGCGATCACCCCTACCGAGATGGAGGCATCCGCCAGATTGAAGACAGGACTAAAGAATTCGAACTCCTCACCCCCGACAAAGGGGAACCAGGATGGATAGTGTGTCTTTATTATGGGGAAATATAGCATATCCACCACCCGCCCATGCAGAAAGGTCGTGTAACCATGTGCGGGGAAGATCTTTGCCACATGATCGTAGCTACTTCGCTCGAAGATGAGGCCATAGAACATACTGTCGAGCAGATTGCCCAACGCGCCTGCAAAGATGAGCCCCGCGCAGATGATGAATCCGCGGTGATATTTCTTTCGAATGATTGTCTGGATATAATAGATGCCAAAGACGACGGCCACCAGCCGGAAAAGCGTCAATGCCATCTTGCCCCAGCTGCCGCCAAACTTCCAACCCCAGGCCATTCCCTCATTTTCAACGAAATAGATCTGCGCCTTGTCGCCCAGCAACTTGATCCCATTGTCATAGGGAGTCACCGGGTCACGGTAGAAATCCGCCGGATGACTCAACGGCATATGTGTCTTTACCCAGATCTTCAGCGACTGATCTGCCACAATGATCAACAGTACGATTAAAAAGATGGTTCTGGCCTTCACGTACAACAAATTAAATTAGTCTTCTAAAATATAGGCTTCAAATATAGGCAATCCTGCCCATTGAATTTCTGTCATCGGTTATTCTTCGAAATAGATGCGCTTCACCCGCTGCGAGACGCTGGTGAGAATCTCATACGGTATCGTCTGCGACCAAATGGCTAACTGATTGACAGATAGTTCTTTGCCAAACACCACCACCTCGTCGCCTTCCTTTACATCCGGAATACCCGTGATATCGATCATTGTCATGTCCATGCTCACGATGCCGATGGTGGGTGCAAGCCGTCCGTTGACCCACATCTTACCCACTCCATTACCCAAACTCCGGGAGTAGCCGTCGGCATACCCGATGCGGACAGTAGCGGTGACGGTGCCCGCCGACGCGATGCCTCTGCGGTTATAGCCGATAGTGTCACCTGTCCGCAGGTGTTTTATCTGCGCAATCGTCGTCTTCAGCGTAGATACTTCCTGCAGATCGAGCCGGCCCGAACCCGCGGGGTCTATCCCATACAGCCCGATGCCCAGTCGAACCATGTCCAGCTGCAGTTCGGGATGCCGGGCGATGCCCGCCGAATTGGCGAGATGCTGTAGGATGGGATACCCCAGCGCATCCTGAAGACGTTGGGCGGTGGCCAGATATAGTTGTGCCTGCTTGTTGGTAAAAGCGTCCTGTTGCGCTTCCTCGCTTGCCGCAAAATGGCTGAATACGCTCAGCACTTTAAAAGCCGCGCCGGGCAACACCCGCAGCAGCTCGTCTATCTCTTCATTGGGAAACCCGAGGCGGTTCATCCCTGTCTCCAGTTCGATATGCACGGGGAAGGCCGGAATGCCTTCCTTCTTCAACCATCGATCGAACGTGCGCAACAGCGAAAAAGAATAGATCACCGGCTCTAAATTGTATTCCACCAGCGACTGGAAGCTGCTGTCTTCGGTATTCATCACCATGATGGGTATGCGGATACCGCCCTTGCGCAGCATCACTCCCTCGTCGGCATAGGCTACTCCCAGCCAGTCCACGCCATGAAACTGCAGGAGATTGGCTATCTCGAAGCTGCCGCTGCCATAACCAAAGGCCTTCACCATCGCCATCACCCTTGTCGCGGGTTGCAGCAGCTGGCGCCACTGCCGCAGATTCTCCGCCATGGCGTTGAGGTTTACTTCCATCACGGTCTGGTGGATCCGTTCGGTGAGCAGGCTATCGATCTCCTCGAACTCAAATACCCGCGCCCCTTTTATCAATATTGACTCATCGCGGAAATGCAGGCGGCCCAGGTCGCTGCGAAATGCCTCCACCGTAGGATAGAAGGCCGTCTCCCCCGGAAACCATTGTCCAAATGCCGCGGCATGCGCCCCGATGCGCGGACCGATGCCGATGAGGCGGTCAACCTGTTTCTGACCCAGGGTTTGGGCGATGGTTGCGTAGAGCTCGTTTTCCTCGCGGCCGCTTTCCAGGAAGTCGGAGAGGATCACCGTGCGGCGGTCGTGCTGTTGTTGTTGCGAGAGGAAGTCCAGCGCGATGGACAGGGAATTGAGGTCTGCGCTATAGCTGTCGTTGATGATCGAACAATGATTGATGCCGCTCTTGAGTTCCAGCCGCATCGCTATCGGTTGCAGCAGCGCCAGCGACGTCTGTATGCGTTGCACCGGCTGGCCCAGCAGCAGGAGTACCGCTACGCAGTGAAGGGCGTTCTCTATCGAGGCGGGGTCGGTAAAAGGAATGGAGACGGTAAATTCCGCTGCGCCATGAGTGAGGCCGATGACCGTCCAGCCGGCTTTTTTTTCGGTGGAGCGGATGCGTATCGCCGCGTTTTCGTCATGGCCCCAGGCGAAGAGGGTTGGTCCTGCCGGAAGCGCCTTCACCGTCTCCGGTTGGTCGCTACAATACACCAACGTCTCCGCATGCGCAAACAATTTCATTTTTTCCCGGGCCTTTTCTGCGCGGCTGGAGAACCCTTCGCTATGCGCTTCGCCGATGTTGGTGAACACCCCGAGCGTCGGGCGGATGACCGGCTCGAGCCGCTCCATCTCCCCCCGCAGCGAGACGCCCGCCTCGAAGATGGCCAGCTCGTGCTGCGGGCCCAGCTGCCAGACGCTGAGCGGTACTCCCGTCTGCGAGTTATAACTCTTGGGGCTACGGACTATCTCGTATTCTTCTTCGAGCAGCTGGTTCAACCACTCCTTTATGATGGTTTTGCCGTTGCTGCCGGTGATGCCGACGACGGGGAGCGTATACTGACGGCGATGGCCGGCAGCCAGTGCCTGCAGGGCGGCCAGGGTATCCTTTACGATCACCTGGTTGGCGCCGGGTAACTCCTGCGCTTCTTCAACTACGAAATTCCGCACGCCCCGTCGAAAGAGCTCTTTTATGAATTGGCCGCCGTAGCGCCGGGGGCCTTTCAATGCGAAGAAGAGTGAGGTTGTGGGGAAGATGAGCCGCCGGCTATCCAGCAGCAGGTGCTCGATCATTACCGATGTGGCATCCCCTTGCAGGAGGTGGCCACCGACGGCCCCGGCGATATATTGGATGCTATACCCCATCTTTTATCTTGTTTTGCCGGGTCAACCAAATGGAATAGGCGATACCCCCTGCGATGCAAATAAGGATCACCAGCAGGGAAACATATACCGGAATGATGATGTTGAAATATTCCACCAGCATTTTGACGCCCACGAAGACAAGGACGACGGCGATGCCCTGTTGCAGATGACTAAACTGGTCGACAGCACCGCGCAGCAGGAAGAACAGCGAGCGCAGGCCCAGCACCGCGAAAATATTCGAGGTATAGATGACGATGCGTTCCTGCGTGATGCCAAAGACGGCCGGGATGCTGTCCACGGCAAAGACGATATCCGTCGTCGCCAGCAGTACCACCACCGCAAAAAGCGTGGTGAACCGCCGTTTGCCATCGATGACCACCCGCATCTTGCCTCCGCCGTCGCTGCCCGTCAGCGGCAACAGTCTTTTCATGAACTTATATACCGCATTGTCCTCCACATCCATCTCCTCGTCTCCGCCGGCGAAGAACATCGTTATTCCTGTATAGATCAGGATGGCACCAAAGACGTAGAGCACCCAGTGAAACCGGGTCACCAGTGCGATGCCCACCGTGATAAAGATGATGCGGAGGAAGATAGCCATCAGAATACCGATGAGCAGCACCCGGGCGTAATACATCGGTTTGACACGGAAGAAGGAGAAGATGAGGATAAAGACAAAGATGTTGTCGATGCTGAGGCTCCACTCCATCAGGTAGGCGCTGAAATATTCCAGGGCCGTCTTATGACCGTCCTCATACCAGAGAAAACCAAAAAAGGCCATCGCCAGCCCCACCCAGAAGACGGTTTGAAAAAGCGCCTTTTTTATCGAGATGGTGGACTCCCTTCTGCTCAGCAGCCCCAGATCGAAGATGATAGCCAGTAAAAGAACAATGCCAAAGGTCAGATACGTGATAGACAATGGACTCATGCCGGGAATTATACTCAAAGATAAGCTTTGCCGGTAAACCGGCGGCGGCGCAACGCCTGGTAAATATAGCCGCCCAACACCACCAACACGATGGGCAGGCCGATGTTGATAAACTGCCACAACGATCGATCGGTCTCCACCTTTGCGGGGTCGAGCAGCCGTAGCGTGTAATCCTTCGACCTCGTCTCGAGGATACGCGAAGGATTGACCATATATTCGAAACAGTTCGCGATAAAATCTTCGTTGGCGAATTTGTAGCCGTTGTCCGCGCTAAAGCCCAGTTCAAGCGGACCTTCTTTGGTCACCTCATTCATAAAGATATCCCCATCCGCGACCACGATCACCCTTGAAGGCGTCGTTGCCTCCGCAAGAAAGGGGGTGTGATACACATTGGCCAGGCTATCCGCTTCCGACTTTGTGACGCGGTTGGCGAACAGCGATCGAAACTTTCCCTCTAGCAGTATTGCTACCGGAATATTCGACTCGGGAAACATCCTGGGGTCGTCCTTATATTTCAGAACGTCCAGCGTGATCAGCGCCGGCGTACTCACCCGCCGCGAATTGGCCGAGGTCTGGAGCAATACGGTCTTTTTGATCCCCGGCGCCTTTACCGTGTCGATGGAATTGGCGAATTGGGCGAGCACAAAGTCCAGGTTCTTGGAGATGGGATGGGTGAGGCTCCCGTTGAGCAGGGGATAATAGGGCCATTTCAGCGCTTCTATCTGCGGCTTGTCGCCTTGCATACCTACTACGATCGAGAGGTTAGCGCATTGTCCGGCGTCTTCGACGAGGTCCTGGTTGACGCGTACCCCATACCGAAAGAAGAGGTCTTCCAGCTCAAGTCCCCGGTCGTAGGCGATGGAGCCCTGTTCCTGGCGAAGGCTGTCTTTCTCGGCGTGCAGGACATCCACTGCCCAGATGATCTGTCCGCCGTGCAGGACATATTGGTCGAGGGTCAGCTTTTCGCGTTCGGTGAATTTTTCGGTAGGTTTTACAATCACCAGCGCCTTGTATTCGGCGGGGATCACCGGTACGCTGTCAAGCGCGACGATGCCAAGCCGGTAGTTGTGGCGGAGGTCTTCGATGAGATTGACTACGCGGTAGTCCAGTGGTTCGCCGTTGCCCATGACATACCCCACGACAGGCACGGTCTTTTGGGTGATCTTGTCTATTGCGCTGCCAAATTTGTATTCCAACAGGGTCTCGGCATTGGTATACAGCTGTTCTTCCGGCTGGCCCTCGCCCCTCTCTTGTACCCCCGAGAGCAGGTTGACGGCACGGTTGTGCCCTTTATAGCGGACGATCGCCGCGGGGATCACCACGCGCTGGCTCTCCTCTTCCCCGCGCTTTGCCTGGGCTACCTGGGTCATCGGCTGGATGCCCATCCGGCGCATCGAGTCCAGGAAGTTGACCTTGGCGCTGTCGTCAAGTGTTGCCAGCGGGTCGTAGGGATGGACGCGGATGCGGCCGTCGCAGTATTCGTTGAACTCGTGAAGAAGATCGTCGGTGCTTTTGGCCAATTTGCGGATGCCGGCCTTCAGGTCGCCCGCCAGGAAAAAGTCGATCTGGATATCATCATCCACACGGCCGAGCATCTCCTTTGTCGCGTCGCTGAGGGTATAGCGTTTCTCCTGGGTGAGATCGAGGCGGAAATGCAGGCGCGAGGCCAGCAGGTTCACCAGGGCCAGCACCACCACCAGTCCCAGGGGCTGCAACCAGGCCCCGCCAGCCCGACCCGCCTTGGGCTCGCCGCTCTGCTCCGCCGTGTGCCTGCTTCGCGAATGGCGGCCGGCCCTGCCCGCCAGATGTCTGCCGGTGAGGTAAAGGAAAAGGAAGATGACACTGGCTATATAAAGCAGATCGCGTCCATCCACCACCCCGCGGCTGATGCTGCGATAGTGGAAGTCGAGGCCAAGCATGCCGATGTAGTAATCGAGGCCTGCGCTGAATACGGGCAGCGCGCTGATGGCGGCAAATCCGCTGTACAACAGGAAACAGGCGAATGCCGCGACGATGAAGGCGACGACGGCGTTCGCTGTGAAGCTGCTGCACCAAATCCCGATCGCCGTAAAGACACCCGCCAGCAGCACCAGGCCCAGGTAGCTGCCCATCGTAGCGCCCGTGTCGATGCCGCCCTGGCCCGAAAGGCGTTGGATACAAAGGAAATACACCAGCGTCGGGAGCAGCGCGATCAACACCACGATGAGGCTTGCAAGGTATTTACCTATAATAAGGCGACCCCGCGTCAGCGGGACGGTCTGCAGTGTCTCGAATGTCCCCATGCGAAACTCATCGGAGAAGCTGCGCATCGTTATTGCCGGGGTCAGCAGCAGCAGGATCCACGGCGCCAGCTCGAAGAATTTGTCCAGGGTAGCGTAGCCAAAGCTCAGGATATCCGTGTCGGGAAACACGAAGAGCAAGAGCCCATTCAAGAGCAGGAAGACGATGATGGCGATATAACCGGTTAGACTGCTAAAAAACTGACGGAGTTCTTTTTTGCATACTGCCCACATAAACACGAAGGTATGGGATTTGGGCCTTTGGCCCACAAAAGAGCTGTTTGTGAGGCCGCATACGTATATTAAAATAAAGAAAATGTGAAAAAATACTTGAAATTTGATGTGAAGAAAAGTGGGTAGAATAAAAGATATCCCTATATTCGCATACTCTGCTGGTAACCGGATCCTTGGAATAAATATATTAATGGTAAGGTCACATACGACATTTAACCGAAACCAACTGCATGAAAAAATCCGCCCTTAATCAGGCGGGTTTTTTGTTTCAGCCCATTTTCACTTTGCTTTTTTCACCGCATTTTTTTTCAATTTCACCGCGTCTTGAAAAGGATAAATGGATAGTATCCAAGGTTGCCGTCGATTGTCGGGGGATAGGCTTATTAGCCTGCATAATATATTATGAATAATTACAATTATTTCATTATAATATATTCATATGTGTTTTTGGGTCATTGCAGGGCCCTTTCCCGCAGTTTTTCTACCGTTTCTCTTATCCGGCCAATGGCATAATCCACTTCTTCGGCTGTCGTAAACCGGCCCAGCCCCAGTCGCAAAGAGCTATGCGCCAGGTCGTCGGCTACGCCTAATGCCTTCAGTACATAGCTGGGTTCCATCGAAGCCGAAGTACAGGCCGAACCCGAAGACAAGGCAACGTCCTTTCCCAGTCCCGCCAAAAGTGCTTCGCCATCCACGCCGGGAAAGGAGATATTGGTCACCTGGGGCAGCCGGTGTTCGCGGCTTCCGTTGACCCTTGCCCCTTCGATCGCGAGCAGACCTGTTTCCAGCCGGTCGCGAAGTGCCGCTACTTTTGGCGCTTCTGCGGCCATCTCCATTTGGCAGAGTTCGGAGGCTTTCCCCAGGCCAACAATGGCCGGGACGTTGAGGGTGCCGCTGCGCATCCCCCGTTCGTGACCGCCTCCATCCATCTGCGCTGCGAGGCGCACCCGGGGATTGCGCCGTCTGACATAGAGGGCGCCGATGCCTTTGGGACCATATATCTTATGCGCGCTCATCGTCAGCAGATCGATGCCGTCGGCATTGACGTCGACCGGAACCTTACCCACTGCCTGTGTGGCGTCGGTGAAGAACAGGATGCCATGGCGCCGGGCGATGGCGCTTATCGCGCGGATGGGCTGTATCACCCCGATCTCGTTATTGGCATACATGACGGCGACGAGCACCGTCGAAGGCCGGATGGCCGCTTCGAGTCCGGCAAGATCGATCAATCCCTCTGCATCCACGGGCAGGAAGGTGACTTCGCCGCCAAGCCGTTGGATATGATGGCAGCTGTCGAGTACTGCCTTGTGTTCGGTGACGACGGTGATGATATGGTTGCCTTTTGCTGCATAGGATTCAAAGACTCCTTTGAGGGCCAGGTTGTCTCCTTCCGTCGCTCCCGAGGTAAAGACGATCTCCTTTGGCTCCGCGCCGATGAAGCGGGCCACCTGTTCGCGCGCGATCTCCACCGCCTCTTCCCCTTCCCAGCCAAAGGCGTGGCTTCGACTGGCCGCATTGCCAAACTTCTGCGTAAAATAAGGCAGCATGGCCGCCAACACCCGCGGATCGACAGGTGTGGTGGAATTATAGTCGAGGTAGATGGGTAGGTTCATTTGACAAATTTAGGATTATCTTTAAGCATGATGAAAGTCGAGCATATCGGCATCGCCGTAAAGGACCTGGCCGTCAGCATTCCGCTGTTCGAGACCCTCTTACAAAGCCCTTGTTATAAGACTGAACAGGTGGACAGCGAAAAGGTTAACACCGCCTTCTTCCGGCAGGGGGACACGAAGATCGAACTGGTGCAGGGTCTGACGTCTGACAGCGTCATCAACCGCTATATTGAAAAACGCGGTGAAGGCATGCACCACATCGCTTTTGAGGTCGCCGACATTCATGCCGAGATGCGCCGCCTGACGGCGGCGGGCTTTACCCTGCTCAACAGCGAACCAAAGGAAGGCGCCGATGACAAACTGGTGTGCTTTCTGCATCCAAAGGATACCAATGGGGTGCTTATCGAGCTGTGTATGAGCCGGGAGTGACCAATATGAAACGTGAAATGACCCTGATGTGAAACCTGCGTTATTGTTATTACTTGCCTGGCTATCCCTGGCCTCCGCCCGGGGGCAGAAGGCTGTTAATAATCTTGCCGCTGCCGATGGGCTGTCGCTGGACACGTCGATCTGTATGGTCGACTCCGCAATCGTTGCTTTTCCGGATTTGCTCGCGCAACTAGACCGCGCCCCCCGCGCCCATAATTTTTGGATACGTACCCTCCTGCGGAATACCAGCGACTCCACGCTTGTCCTTTCGCTGGGTTATGGCGGGGTGGACTATATAGACATCTGGGTGGATAGCATCCATCTCGCCGGCGGCAATATGCGCCGTACCCCGGCAGGAAGCACTTACCTACAGCGTCAGGCCGGGGTCCTGCCCCTGCGGCTGTCGCCTCATAGCAGTAATACGCTTACGGTCCGCATTCGCCAGCGCACCGACGAATACAACTTCGACGGGCTCACTCTATATGATGGCGCCAGCCTCAATGCTGCTTTTGTGCACAATCTTCCGGCAGACAACTCCTTTGTCATCATCCAGATGCTTTTCCAGGGCTTCATGATCTGCCAGCTGATCTATATGTTCTTGCAATGGCTCATCGTGCGCCGGAAGGAATATCTGTATTATTTTCTCTACATGGTTGTCCTCGCCCTTTACTTCCTCAGCAAACAGGAGCAGCTTTTTGGCGTGGACATCCTTTTCACCCGCTGGCCGCCGCTTAAGGTGTATCTGAGCAAGACGCTTCTGCTGCTGGCGAATTTTCTCTACTTCCGGTTTATCCGGGCCTTTCTCGAAATTCCCCGGGATTATCCCCGGCTCAATCGGTGGATGATCGGCATCGAGCAATTCCTGCTTGTCTATGCGGTGGTCGATCTCATCTTTATCGTGTCTACCTTCAACCGTCCCGTGCAGACGCAACTATATTCTGTTATCTCCGGTATCCTCTTCCTCTTTTCCATCGGATTCATGATCTATATGTACCGGCGTCAGAAAACGCTTGTATTTTATATCATCTCCGGCAGCCTCTTTGTCGCCACCGGTCATATCCTCGGGCTTGTCTTCAGCTACCTCGAGGTGAACCGGCACATCGATCTTGGAGTACCCGACATCTTTGTCTTTCCGCAGGCCGGCATCGTCCTCGAAGTGCTTTTTTTCACGGCGGGGCTTAGCTATAAGAGCCGGTTGACGGAGCAGGAAAAGCTCAGCAGCCAGCAGCGGCTCATCGAACAATTAAAGGCCAACGAGCTGTTGCAGCTCCGCATGCAGCATATCCGCAATAAAATTGCGCAAGACCTTCATGATGACATTGGTTCTACGCTGAGCAGCATCTCCATCCTCAGCGAGCTTGCCTTGCGGGAGAAGAGCAGCAGCCAGACCATGGAGACCATGAATGAGATAAAGGACAGCTCTCTTATGCTCATGGATCGGATGGATGACATCGTCTGGAGCATCAGTCCCCGCAACGATTCGCTGGAGAACCTGCTGATACGAATCCGCCATTTTGCCACCACCCTTTTCGAGGCCAAGGGCATCGACTATACTATCGACATCCAGAAGAACATCCACGAAGTGCAGCTGCCGATGGATCATCGCCAGCATATCTATCTCATCCTGAAGGAGGCCATCAACAATCTCGTGAAGTATTCCGATGCCACGCAGGCGCTTCTGGAGGTGCGGTTCGACCGGGAGCATCTTACGCTTTGTGTCCGGGACAATGGCCGTGGGTTCGATGCCGGCGCCTCTTTCACCGGTAATGGTATCTCCGGGATGCGGCGGCGTGCCGAAGGGATGAATGCAAGGGTAGCCATCGCCTCCGTTCCCGGCCAGGGGACGACCATCCGGCTCGAGGTAGATATCGGCGCAAAAATCCGCTAAACATCCGATTGGAATCTTCCAAAATAGGTTGCATATTTGGGGCGATGATCAAGATCGCCATCGTAGAAGACAACAATACGTTGCGCAGCAGCCTGGAAAGCCTTTTCAACCGCACGGAAGGCATGCGGTGTGTGGCCTCCCTCAACAACCTCCTGAATGTCGTCAGCGAGGTGGGGACGGCCCTCCCCGATATTATCCTCATGGATATCGGGCTACCCAACATCTCCGGCATCGAGGGGGTGCGAACGGTGAAGACCCATTTTCCTACGATCCAGGTGCTGATGTTCACCGTCTTCGACGACGACGAAAATATTTTCGACGCCATTCGCGCCGGCGCCAGTGGCTACATCCTCAAAAAAACGCCGCCCGACGAGATCGTCCAGGCCGTTCAGGACCTCTACCATGGCGGCGCTCCCATGACCGCGAGCATCGCCCGCCGGGTCCTCCAGTCCTTCCAGGGCGCGCCCGCCACCCTTGTCGAAGATTATCGCCTGACCGCCCGCGAGAGCGAGATCCTGTATTCCCTTGTCGATGGGCTCAGCTATAAGAAGATCGCCGACAAATACTGTGTCAGCATCAGCACCATCCGCACGCATATCTGCAACATTTACAACAAACTGCACGTCAATTCCAAGGCTGAAGCCGTCGCCCGCGTGCTGGGGCAAAAGCGCTGACCGGGCCGGACCCACCGACGAAGTTCGGCTGCTGCCCCATCGATATTCGACCGCTGGCCCTATGACCCCGCCCCCCAAAAATCATATCTTTATCCGATTGACCGGTGTCGGCATTTGTTGTCTATTTGTTCAAACAGACAGCTATGAAAAAATGCCTCGCCATCTGCTTTCTGCTCCTGTTGCTATGCGTCAAATCCGCCTTTGTCCGGGCGTCAGCAACTCCTGGCTCACCTCAAAGGGCTTTGGCGACCCAAAAACCCCTCGCAGACAGAACATTCCCCGAAGGCGGGGACAATTATCGCTGTTTGTAGGTTGTGAAAATGTTGAAGAAGATGCGTCATGTACCGCCGCATCCGGAGACAGGCCCGGAGCGGCGGTTTTTTATTCGCGTTCGGCGCCACCGTCGGCCAGTCACCGGATCACAAACGACCCTGTATATTGCTCGCCTGTTGCCGGATTCACCGCCCGCACAAAATAGGCGCCGCCGGAAAGACTCCGCCCGAAGCCGACGTGCAACGCATTCGTCCCATTCACCATCGTGCGCTGCACCAGGCTGCCATCCGCGGCGAGGATGTCTACCTGCCAGGGTTGCGGGTTATTCCCGGGGATGTTGAGTTCTATATGGTCAGTGGGCGGATTGGGATAGATGTAAAATCTATTTCCTGCCGGAGATGCTTTGTCGAGATCGATGATGCGGACGATGGAATAATGATCTGGCCCCAGCTGATCGATGATGCGCAGCCGGAAATACAATTTTCCCCTGGCCGCTGGTTCGATCGGATAGGCGTAGGAATAACTTTCGCTGGTGTTCACCGGGTCGGAGGCGACGGCTGTGTAGCCGGAAAAGCTGGTACCATCGGTGCTCACCTCGATGTCGTATCGCCTGCCGGCGTGTTCATTGGCCGTGCTCCAGCCAAGCAGCACGGTGCCGTTATCCTGCTTCACCGCGGTGAAGGAAAGGAGGTCGGTCGCCAACACCCCGGGATTGCAATAGTAATAAGTGACACTGAAATGCATCTGATCGGCAAAGCTGCTGGCCGATGTATCCACCGTCGACGTACTGGGAACAAGCAACAAGTCACTGCTGGCGGTGTAGGTAAAGCTGATCTTCCCTGAACCCGAATAATTCGATGGAAGAAACGATCCGTCACCGGTGTAGACGGAGTCGACGATAATGGAATTGTTATGGATGACATTCGCTGGCGTAAAGGTCTTCGATGCCCCCGCGGCAAGGCCGTTGGCGATGAATTTGGTGGAAAGGACGGAGTTATTGAAATCTCCTGACGGGGTGCTATTGATATCATCGGTGCGGTACCACTGGGCGCTGGCATTCTCCGAACTGGAATAGATATTTGTCAGGGTCATGCCTGAGTTGACCGTCACTATCGAGCGGATGGTAACTGCATATAATGTAAGGGAATTGACGGGAAATTTCGGAACGCTGTAGTTGAAGCTCGTATTGCCGTTGTTGCTGGTGAACACCGTATCATAGGTTGTCGAGGCCAGCGTGCCCGTACAGCCTTGGGCCGGAAGGTAGCAAGGTACCAATGTTGACACACCCGAGATCAGTACTATCCACAGGGCTACGGTGACCCCGGATAGTTGGATTCTGCACAGTCTCATAGGGAACACATTTCTTTAGGGTTCCTAATATAACTGCCGGCTTAGTAAAATTATTACACCAGACATGGCAATCCTACGATGCATTCGTCGAAAAAAAACGACGTTCGTCGTAAAAGTCCTATAATCATTTAATTGCCGCCCCTGACGACAAAAGACAATGTCCGGGTCGTCTGCCCATGGAGGTCCGTCAACCGGAGAAAATAAGTGCCGGCGGCCAACCGGGTTGAAAAAGGCACATGGAGCGTGCTGGCCTGCAGGAAGCTACCGCGTTGCACCAGGGCTCCGCTGGCGGATATGATATCCACCTGCCAGTCGCTGTTGGCGCCACCGGTGGCGATGTTGATGTAGTCTGTTGCGGGATTGGGGTAGATGTGCAGGCCCTGTTCTGAAGCGGCGATGTTTAATTCGCGCACCTGGCTATAAGAAGTCTTCCCCTGGTCGTGCATCTGCAGCCGGTAGTACAGGTTGCCGATTGTGCCGTCAGGCAGATGGTCGATATAGCTGTAGTCGGCTGCGCCGCCATTGGCTATGGCGCCGTTTGTTGTGGCCGGCAGCGTTGCTATTGTTGTAAAATTGCGCCCATCGCTGCTGCGCTGGATATCATATTCCCGTACGGCCGTCTCGTTCACAGCAGACCAGTCAAGCTGTACCGTGAGCGGCGCGGAGAGCCGGGCAGACCAACGGGTAAGGTTAGCCGCTAATGTTCCCGGGTTCCGCTTAAATAGATATTGAATGGAAAAAACCGCCGAGGTATTCACCGTATTTCCATAGTAATAAGAGGCATTGTTGTAGGCGATGAGATTGGTATAGGTGAAGGACATGTAGTTGATGTGCACACTTCCGTTGCCCATAAATGGCGTCACATTATTCGTGATGCTGTCGCTCGAAACATGATTGGAAAGAAAAACAAAGGGTGGAGTGACCTGCGATTGCCCCGGCGTCAGGTTATAAGTCCCGACGTTTTGGGGGGTCAGGTTCATATAGGGGACGCCATAGGAGCCGCTGATCTGGTCTTCCTGGCCGATGCTCAGCTGGTAGGTAGCGGCCGAGGAATTGACATTGGTCAGCGTGAACCCATAATTAGCCGAGACGCTGGTGGATATCTTGACGGAAACGAGCACGCCCGAGTCGGGGTTAAATTTCGGGAAACTGAGGTTGTACATGGCAAACCCGTTGTTGTTCAAAGCGGTATCAAACATTTGGGTCGCCGTGTCGGTGTTGTTTTGGGCGAAGCACATGCCATGGAAGATCATTCCTGTGCACAGGCTAAGGGTTAGTTTTTTCCATAAGGAGAGAACATACCGGTTCATGGGGCGTGGATATTGGATTTCCCTTCAATAACTCCGAATACACATTATTTATTTTGCCTACCCTGCTGCGGACTACAACATTTAATGGTTTCCCCCAAAACAAAGCCGCCTTCCTGTGGAAGGCGGCTTTTGCGTTATATTGTTATAAGAGTGTAGGTTACTACTTGGAGATCAATAGTTTCGACGCTTGTTTGGACCCATCTGCACTGGTGACTTCGATGAGATAGTTGCCCTGCGGATAGCCGCTCACCGAGAGGGCTACTGTTGTTCCACCGCCATTGACAACGCTTCTTTCCTGCAACAGCTGGCCGGTCTGGTTGAAGAGGCGAACTACCAGGGTCTCGGTCGCGCTGCCTGCGAGGGTTACGTTGACATAGTTCTGTGCGGGGTTGGGGAACACGCGGGCTGCACCAACAAGGAGGCGTACCGTCCTGACGGGCGAATAGGTGAACTTACCATCCTTATCCACCATCTTCAAGCGGTATTCGTCGGTTCCGGGTGCGGGTTTGGTGTCGGTGAAGGT
The DNA here is from genome assembly GCF_014642875.1 of Puia dinghuensis. Lineage (GTDB taxonomy): Bacteria > Bacteroidota > Bacteroidia > Chitinophagales > Chitinophagaceae > Puia > Puia dinghuensis. Next base: position 856,291 of record NZ_BMJC01000004.1, on the reverse strand, counting down.
ATAATTCGTCGGGGTGTGAGAGGTTCCTTGTGCGGTTACAGTCCCGATGGTGCGCCAGTGGGAGCCGGCGTCTGCGCTGGACTCGATGGCGATGTGATCGGAATTCTCTTCGAGGGAGGTCTGCCAGGCCAGATCGACAGAGCCGTCATTCAGCGTCGCAGTGAAAGAAGCCAGGATGATGGGCAGGCTGCCGAAGCCGGAGAGCGACCCGGGGCCGGAGAAGGTAGTTCCAAAAGCGGCGCCGTTGCCCTGGGTGATGACCGTATTATTGTCAAATACCAGGGGAGCTATCCCGAATGCTTTTGTCAGCGTAAAATCCGTAGGGCTGTTCTCGAAAGAGGTGAGGACGCCGTCATAAGGACCGGCATTCGCCGCATTGAGGACTGCCCCCTGGCCAAAGTTGATAAAGTTGTTCAGCTGGTTGGTCAGGAAGATGTCATACGCACCCGTGAAAGAATTGGTTGCGCCGGAGTTGTTGATCTGGAGGGTAACGCCGGGGGCGATCACCAGATTAGAGCCGCCGGTGAAGGAGATCTGGGCATTCAACGTTATGACCGAACCGCTCGGTGCATTCAGTTGTACAAGGCAGTTGTTACAAAGCTGTGGGGGTTCCGCTCCAGACCAGATGGGAGTAGGTGCGTTGTTATGCCAAGCGCCGGCCATCACCGCCGTATAGGTGCCACCGGTATATTGGGCTTGGGAAGAGAGACAGAAAAGAATAACGGCACAGATAAGAGTGTAGATCTTTTTCATTTTCACTAGTGGTTAAGTAATTAATTGAATGTGGTTGATACGCACGAGGTAAACCATAGTCAATAGTGGATTTCTCTCCCATAGTAAATAATGGATTAAATGCTATCGCAGGGTCGCGAAATCGTGGTCTTTAAATGGCGGAGGATGATTGGGTACTACGCGTTTAGGAATTGCGTGTATCTTTTGTGGAAAGTAGGTAAGTGGAGCTAAAAGTAGAACAAAATCCAGGACCGTGCAAGCAAAATGTGCGAAAAATTTTCAGGAGAAGCGGACCTAACGGCCGAAGTTCGCTTAGGCAGCGTCGTCGCCGGTATCTAACTTGCTGAGGCCCAGTTTATCGAGCGCTAACTGGGCAGCTATCTGACTGGCATCCTTTTTATTGTAGGCCTTTCCCTGGGAGAGTAGTTCCCCATCGACCACGGCGCCAACGGTGAAGAGTCTGCGACCGCCTTCCACCCGCTCGTCCAGGGTCTCGAACTCAAGATTCTTCCCGTTCTTATTCGCCCAACCATAGAGTTTGTTCTTGTGGTTGATCTCGAGATTCTCCAGATCGTCGAGGAAGAGGTAGGGTTGTATAACGCGTTCAACCACCCATTGCCGGGTCTTCAGGAATCCTTTGTCGAGGTAGATGGCCCCTACGATGGCTTCCAGGGTGTTGCCGAAGATCTGGCTCATCTTCAGGCTGCTGTCGAACTTATTATAATTGCTTATTTTCTTGAGCCCCATCTTGATGGCAATCTCGTTGAGCTGATTGCGGTTGACCATCTTACTGCGCATTTCCGTCAAAAAACCTTCTTCTTTATACGGGTATTTTTTAAAAAGGAAATCCGCGATGATGGCGCTGAGGATGGCGTCGCCGAGATATTCCAGCCGTTCGTTGTTTTCGTCGGCGCCGTCCTTTACACTCCGGTGGGTGAGGGCTGTTCTATAAAGGACTGCCTTGCCCGGGGTGAACCCGAGCACATTTCGAAGCTGCCTTTTGAACGAAGCGACGGTAGCGTCGCCCTTTATGATACGGTCGAGAATTCCCACTATAACAAGCTACAATTTTTTCGCCCAATAAAAAATTATTTGTGCTACCCTTGGTCCGATAGGGCAACACGTTGACAATCTTTGAGTATTCAAAGATTAAGCCTCGTACTTTTTAACGACGACGCAAGCGTTATGGCCGCCAAAACCGAACGTGTTGCTAAGGGCAGCCCGCACCTTTTTCTGTTGTGGTTTCCCGAAAGTGAAGTTAAGCCGGGGATCGAGTTCCGGGTCATCGGTAAAGTGGTTGATCGTCGGTGGAATCTGGTCGTGCACGACACTCTGAATGCAGGCGATGGCTTCTATCACCCCGGCGGCGCCGAGGCAGTGTCCGGTCATCGACTTGGTACTGCTGATATTGACATCGAAGGCCCGGTCGCCAAACACATGTATGATGGCTTTAACCTCGGCGATGTCCCCCAGGGGGGTAGACGTACCGTGAGTATTGATATAATCGATATCCGCCGGGGCCATTTGCGCGTCGCGCAGGGCCGCCAGCATGACATTTTTTGCACCCAGCCCTTCGGGATGCGGTGCGGTTATATGATAGGCATCGGCGGTGGCGCCACAACCAGCAATTTCACAATAGATGTGAGCACCGCGGGCTTTGGCGTGTTCAAGCTCTTCTAGCACCAACACTCCGGCCCCTTCTCCCATTACAAATCCTTCCCGGTCTTTGTCATAGGGCCGGCTGGCTGTTGCGGGGTCGTCATTCCGCTCGCTCAGCGCTTTCATCGCGTTGAAACCGCCTACCCCGGCCTCGCTGATCACAGCCTCCGAGCCGCCGCTGATGAGGATGTCGGCCATCCCCAGCCGAATGAGGTTAAAGGCTTCCATGACGGCATTGGTGGAAGACGCGCAGGCGCTTGTCACGGCGAAGTTGGGTCCGCGGAAGCCATGGCGCATAGAAATATGGCCTGCCGCGATGTCCAATATCATTTTCGGGATAAAGAACGGGTTGAAGCGGGGAGTCCCGTCTCCCTTGGCAAAGTTGACCACTTCTTCCTGGAAAGTGATCAGCCCCCCGATGCCGCTGGCGAAGACGACGCCGATGCGGTCGGGATTCATATTCTCCTTGTCGATGCGGGCGTCAGCTACCGCCTCATCGCTTGCCGCCAGTGCAAGCTGTGTATAGCGGTCGACCTTGCGGGCCTCTTTTTTCTCGAGGTATTGCAGGGGGTCGAAGCCTTTCAGTTCGCAAGCAAAGCGGGTCTTGAATTTGGATGCATCGAATAGGGTGATAGCATCAGCACCGGAAACGCCATTTAGCAATCCCTTCCAGTAATCTTGTGTATTGTTACCTAGTGGTGTGAGGGCACCAATGCCCGTTACAACAACTCTTTTCAATTGCATAGTGGACTTTTCCCAGGATTTTTGTGCTTTAGTCTAAGGATAAAATCCGCCTTCTAAGCCGAAATGCTTGAAAAGGCGGATCAAACGAGTTTATTGGCGGTGAAACCCAGAACAACGTATTGCAGCCAATGCTTATTTTGCGTGCTCTTCCAGGTAAGCGATGGCCTGCCCGACAGTAGTGATCGTCTCGGCCTGTTCGTCCGGGATAGAGATGTTAAACTCTTTCTCGAATTCCATTATCAATTCGACGGTGTCCAGAGAGTCTGCACCCAGATCATTGGTGAAGGAAGCTTCATTAGTAACCTCAGCTTCTTCAACTCCGAGCTTATCGACGATAATCTTCTTAACCCTTGTAGCGATGTCTGACATGATTTCTTGATTTTTTAGTTATACGGATGCAAAAGTATTATTTTCCGACTAACAGAACAAAAACCCCATTTTTAATTTTAAACATAATCCGGACCATGGGGGACGCATGGCGGAGGCGCCTATTCCCCCGAAATACGCCAAATTCCCCTATTTAGCGAGATTTGCAGCCCGGTATTAGTAAATATTAATAACTTCGGCCTCCCCGGACCGGGGCCCGGACCGTCGATGGGCGAAGGTAGTGAAAATACAACAACAGCATGGCGCTTAGGATGATAGATCATGGGACGAAGGAGTATCAGCAGATGGTAAATCTGCGTAATGAAATATTGCGCAAGCCTCTTGGGTTGGACTTTAGTGCGGAGGAGCTGGAGCTGGAAAAAGACGATATTCTCATGGGGGCATTCGAAGACGACAAGCTGTTGGGCTGTTGTATGCTTACCCGGATGGATGCCGCCACTGTCCGCCTCCGGCAGATGGCCGTCCCCAGGAATATGCAGGGGAAGGGTATCGGGCGCGCCCTGATGATCTTTGCCGAGAATGTCGCCCGGGATCACGGTTACAAGAAGCTCTGCATGCACGCGCGCGACACTGCCGTCGGGTTCTATCAGAAACTCGGTTATGGCATTACGGGGGAGCCCTTCGTCGAGGTGACGATTCCACATTATATAATGGAAAAGGCCTTATAGCGCCCTTATTTTATCAGCCGTAGATTGAAAGGATAGCGATAGATCTTGTTCTCGCCGGTCTTTATCGTGGCGATGATCACCAGGACCAGGTTGACGATGCTCAGGCTAGCCAGGATCACGATGCCGATTAAAACTGCGATGAGAATAAATCCGATGATCCAGCCTATGATGATCGTAAGCTGAAAGTTGAGGGACTCTTTTGCATTCTCCGCCACAAACTGCGATTCATCCTTTTTTATCAGCCAGATGACGAGGGGACCAAAAATGTTTATTCCCGGCACGATCGCCAGGATATGGGACAGCATGCCCAGCGTCCTTTCATCGCTTGTGGGGGTGGAAATGGGGTATTCTTCCGGCATGGTAGTATTAATTTTGATGATATAAATATACTGCCCTTTTCGTGACTTTGCCGTCTCTTAGGGGCAAACATTTATCCCATAAGGGCCCGGGGGGCAAGGACGAATTTGCTCATCCGCTGCAAAAAGGCGAGTAGATCGGCCATTGTCCGGATGTCATCCACCGTCAGCAGGAAGTGTTTACCGGCCTGCTTGAGCTTCGCTTTGTTGGTATGTTTTTGCAGGTATTCGAGGATGAGCTGGAAGGTCTCGGATTCGAAATAGGGGGAGTCGGGCCGGTTTATAAAATAGCATCGCATCGTATCTTCTTTCAAGATCAGCTTCTCGAAGCCCAGGCTTACGGCCAGTTTGCGGATACGTACCGTATCGAAGAGGTCTTCCACCTGGGGCGGTACGGGGCCGAACCGGTCGATCAATTCTTCATGGAATTGTTGGAGCTCTTCCTCGCTGTCGCAATTGTCCAGGCGGGTGTAGAGGGTCAGTCTCTCCGTAATACTTTCCACATAGCTGTCGGGGATAAGGATCTCCAGATCGGTGTCGATGGTGCAGTCCTGGACATAATCTTCCTGTTTGGAGATCTCTTCTTTGAACAACTCCCTGAATTCGGTACGCTTCAATTCCTTTATCGCCTCGTCGAGAATCTTTTGATAGGTTTCGAATCCGATGTCGACCATGAAGCCGCTTTGTTCACCACCGAGCATGTTACCGGCGCCGCGGATGTCCAGGTCGCGCATGGCTATCTGGAAGCCGCTGCCCAGGTCGGCAAATTGTTCGAGCGTTTGAAGGCGTTTGCGGGAGTCCGCGGGCAAGGTGGCGAGGGAGGGCGCTAACAGGTAGCAGAAGGCTTTTTTGTTGCCACGGCCGACGCGGCCGCGAAGCTGGTGAAGGTCACTAAGGCCGAAATGATGGGCGTTGTTGACGATGATGGTATTGACGTTGGGGATGTCCACGCCGCTCTCCACGATATTGGTGCACACGAGGACATCATATTTTTTATCGATGAAGCTCAGGATCCGGTCTTCGAGATCGTTGCCTTCCATCTGTCCATGGGCGTAACCGATGCTGAGATCGGGGCAGAGGCCCTGGATGATAGCGGACATTTCGGCCAGTCCCTGTACGCGGTTGTAAATAAAGAACACCTGCCCGCCGCGTTCTGTTTCGTAGTAGATGGCGTCCCGGATAAAATCCTCATTGTATCCATGTAGTTCGGTCTGGATTGGCTGACGGTTTGGCGGCGGGGTGTTGATGATGCTGAGGTCGCGGGCGCCCATCAGGCTGAACTGGAGGGTTCTAGGGATAGGCGTGGCCGTAAGGGTAAGGCAATCTACATGGGTGCGCAGGGTCTTGATCTTTTCTTTGTGCCCCACGCCGAATTTCTGTTCTTCGTCGACGACGAGCAGGCCAAGGTCCTTGAACAGTACCTCTTTTCCGAGCAAGGCGTGGGTGCCGATGATGATGTCCACCTTTCCTTCCGACAATTCCTTCAGGGTCGCCTTCTTTTCTTTCGAAGACTTGAACCGGTTGACATAATCGACCTTGACGGGGAAGTCCTTCAACCGATCGCTAAACGTTTTATAATGCTGGAAGGCCAGGATGGTCGTCGGGACGAGGATGGCGGCCTGTTTGCCATCAAGGCAGGTTTTGAAGGCTGCTCTTATGGCCACTTCGGTCTTTCCAAAGCCGACATCGCCACAGACGAGGCGGTCCATGGGAGAGGGCTGCTCCATATCTTTTTTAACATCGGCAGTGGCCTTGCTTTGATCGGGCGTATCCTCATAGATGAAAGAGGCTTCCAGCTCAGTCTGCATGTAATTGTCAGGAGAATGGGTGAAGCCTTTTTCCGCTTTGCGCTGGGCGTAGAGTTTTATGAGATCGAAGGCGATCTCCTTGACCTTTGTCTTTGTCTTCTCTTTTAGTTTCTGCCAGGCGTCGCTGCCCAGCTTGTTCACCTTTGGCACCGTCCCTTCCTTGCCGGTGTATTTCGAGATCTTGTGCAAGGAGTTGATGTTGACATAGAGGATGTCGCTGTCCTTATAGATGATGCGTACGGCCTCCTGCAGGCGGCCATTGGCCTCTATCTTTTGGAGGCCGCTGTAGATGCCTACCCCGTGATCGATGTGGGTGACGTAGTCTCCCGGTTGCAGCTCGCGCAGCGTGCGAAGGGTGATGGCCTTATTCTTATTATAGGCCTGTTTGACCTTGTATTTGTGATAGCGCTGGAAGATCTGGTGGTCGGTGAAACAGGCTATTTTCAGATCGTCGTCGATGAATCCTTCGTGGATGGAATGGGCGATGGGGGTGAAGGGGATCTCGGTTTTGAGGTCTTCGAAGATGGTATGCAGCCGCTCGAGCTGCCGGGGGTTCTCGGCGAAGAGGAAGAGCGTATACTTTTTTGCTTCGAGGCTTTTCAGATCGCGGATAAGCAGATCGAATTGCCGGTTGAAGGAAGGTTGTGGACGGGTGTGGAATTCGATGACAAAGGGCGAAGCCAGTGGCGAGGCTGCCGACGGGCCGAATTCGACCAGGTGAAAGCGCCGGAGTTCGGTCTCTACTTCGGCGGCGGTGACGAAGTCGGCAGCGGTGATGTCGGTTTTTTCCATTTTGTCCTCTTCCTCGATGCTCTTTGCGCCCGGTTGGGGGCGGGGAAGCTGAAGGAAAAGATCGAGCTCTTCTTCCTGGATGGAGAGGCGGTCGCGGGTGAAGGTCCAGTCCTGCATCCAGATGACCGTATTCTCCGGGAGGAATTCGAGCAGGGAGATCTTCTCGCCGGCGTCGGGCCGGTGTTCGACGTTGGGGATGATCGTTACCTGCAGTAATCTCCGTTCGGACAGCTGGGTCTCGGGGTCGAAGATGCGGATGGAGTCGATGTCATTTCCAAACAGTTCGACGCGATAGGGTTTCTCATTGCCAAAGGAATAGATGTCCAGGATACCGCCGCGCAGGGCAAATTGCCCGGGTTCGTATACAAAATCCGTCCTTTCGAATCCCTTGTCGACCAGCTTTTCCAGCAGCCCGTTGAGGTCGAGGGTGTCGCCGGCTTTCAGGGCGATGATATTTCCGGACAGCGCCTGGGGCAGCACCACTTTTTCGAACAGGGCTTCGGGATAGGTGACAATCAGTTTTTTAGCCGCGTCACGGGATGGATTGGAGATGGCGGCCGACAGGCGGGTAAGCGCTTCCGTGCGGAGCATCACGTGGCTGCTGTTGAGGAGGCGGTAGTTCTTCTTATTCTTAAAAGAAGAGGGAAAATAAAAGAGATCGAGGGCGTTGGTGAGGCTTTCGAGGGTATTATGGAGGTAGGCGGCCGATTCCGAGTCCTCGCAGACGATGAGGTGGTTGAGACTGGCGGTATGCTGGTGTTGAAAAACGGCGCTGACCAAAAAAGCCGGGGAGCTGCCCTGGAGGTTCTTGCAGGCTATGCGTTGTGGGCTGGACAATAGGAGCTTATCCGCCAATTGAAAAAGGCGGGGGGAATGTAAAAATGATTCCAGAAGCACCTCATTGTTCATCCGGCCGCAAATTTACGATTTTACGAGAGATGCGCAAAGACACGGGGCAACCGAAGAGGAAGAAATACCGTAAATCTTATATTAATTAATAAACGGCGGTATTATGATCGGACTCTACACTGCATTCCACCCGGGTCATCTTCCCGGGTAGTACTTCTACAGGCGCGATGTTGTTCTTTTCGTCCCTACGGGTGGCGTAGAACAGATTGCCTTTCCTGGTGAAAACAGAGTAGGTTCCCGGCGGCAGGAGGATGCGAAAGCGACCTGAGTCGTCGGTATCCGTCTGCCGGATGAGGCGGGTTTGAATGGAGCGGTATAACCCGACCGCGCCGGCCTTTATTACCTGGGTGTCATTTGTCAGTCCAAAGACGCAGATGGTGGCTTTGACCCCCGCCGGAAGGCCGGGGTGATAGCGGGGGGAGGGCATATGGTTACCGGCGGGCCGGCGGGCGACGCCTTCGATGCCCTGGGTTTGAACACCTACTAGCAGACATAGAGCGACAATAACCGCTTGAAAGTCCATAAAAACTGTAATTTTAGAAAGATTTAAAAAACTTTTATGAATAAAAGCAGGATCCCGTCCTTATTCTTATCCGCCCTCCTACTCCTATTCGTATTATCCGGACTAACTACCGATGCTCAGGTGACGACCAACAAAACAGAGTTGCAAAAAGCCAGCCAACGGCTTGCTGCCGAGCATCTTGCAATGGAAAAAATTCTCACACAGACGGCCCTGCAAAAAGGCTGGCCGCTGACCCTGCGGAACAAGAAAGGCCGTCTGGCCTATCTACGGGGGATCGACAGCCGGGGTTTCCCTTATTACGTAACCACCGCCGACAATATTATATCAGCCGCTACCATTCGCACCAACACCCTTTGGCCGGGGGGGAGCACCGGGCTTGCCCTCAATGGCAGCAGCTCGGTAATGAAGGGCAAGATCGCCGTTTGGGATGAAGGCCTGGTGCGGCCGACGCATGTCGAGCTTACCGGACGGGTGACCCAGGTGGATGGCGCTACTACGCTTAGCGATCACTCAACGCACGTCTCGGGGACGATGATCGCCGCCGGGGTCAATCCCCTTGCCAAAGGCATGTCGTTTGGCGCGCAATTGCTGCAGTGTTATGACTTTAATAATGATGCATCCGAGATGGCAGCCGCGGCGGGCAAGGGGTTGCTGGTGTCCAACCACTCCTATGCGGACATTGCCGGCTGGTATTATGATGATTCGCAAAGCCGCTGGGAATTCTGGGGCAACCCGGGTGACACGGTGGATATCAAATTCGGGCTATATGACCAGGATGCACAGATATGGGATTCCATTGCTTATAATGCGCCTTATTACCTCATCGCCAAGGCGGGTGGTAACAATCCCGGGGAGACCGGGCCGGCAGTGGGGCAGCCTTACTGGCGGATGAATGCCAGCGGCACATTTATCAATGCCGGCAACCGGCCAACGGGGATCAGCGATAATTCCGGTTATAATACTATTGCTACCTATGGCTGTTCGAAGAATATCCTTACTCTCGGGGCTGTCAATCCTATCCCGGGCGGCTATTCCCGGTCTTCCGATGTGGTGATAGCGAGTTTCAGCAGCCTGGGGCCTACCGGTGACGGCCGTATCAAGCCCGACGTGGTTGCCGACGGCGTGAATGTGCTTTCTTCCATCAGCACGGCGGACAACGCATATGATATTTTTAGCGGCACGTCGATGGCGACTCCAGCCACGGCGGGTTCTTCCTTCCTGTTGCAGGAGTATTACCAAAAGCTGCATGGCGGGGTTTTTATGCGGAGCTCCACGCTCAAGGGGCTGCTGATCCATACCGCGGATGAGGCGGGCAATGCACCTGGTCCGGACTATATCTTTGGCTGGGGGCTTGTCAACCTGCAGCGGGCGGCTGGTGTCATTACTTCGGACAATACCGATCAGAGTCAGCGGGTCATCGAAAGCCAGCTTAACGGCACCACTGCTTCGCAGACCTATACCGTGACTGCTTCCGGCAAGACGCCGGTGACGGCTACGCTCTGCTGGACGGATCCTCCAGGGGCGCCGGTGACTATCCCGTCCGGAATCCACAACTTCAAAGATACGGGGATCAAACTTGTCAATGACCTCGACCTCCGCATCACGGACAATACCACCGGGAAGGTGTATATGCCCTGGATACTGAATCCATCCAACCCCGGCGCTGCTGCGACAAAAGGCGACAACATCCGGGACAATGTGGAGAAAGTGGAGCTGAGCGACAGCCTGATACCGGGCAGGGCCTACACCGTCGCTGTCACGCATAAGGGAACTTTGCAACGGGGCGTACAGGTGTATTCGCTGCTTCTCAGCGGCGGCGGCGGTACGGCGCCCTGTACTTCGGCGGCAAGCGCCGGCGGGGCAAGCGTCAGTTCGGTTACTGTCAACGGGGTTAAGGTGACCAATACCTCCACCACCTGTCCTGCCAACATCGATAGCAGCAGTGCTACCGCCTTTCCGTTGCCGGCCGGCGAATCGCTGCCTATGAGCATTGTCAACGCCAGCTGCAATGGTACTACCAATAACAGGGTGATTGCGGTGTATATCGACTTTAACAACAACGGCAGCTTTACCGATGCGGGTGAGCAGGTGGCATTGAGCGGAGTTCTCACGCCGGGAACGTACACTCCAACGATAGCTATTCCCACTACGGTGACGGTGGGTACTTATGCGCGGATGCGAGTCGTTGTCGATGAAACGGCCACGCCATCTTCTGTCGCCCCCTGTGGAACCTATGCGGCGGGTGGAACGATGGATTTCCGGGTTGTCTTTACCAATCCAGCCAACGATGTCGGGGTCCAATCACTGGAATATCCGACGCTTACCACCTGCGCAAATGATTCGCAATTGGTGTCTATCCGTATCCACAACTATGGCACGGTGTCCCAGGCCAGCGGGATCCCGGTGTCGACGGTTATCACCAGTGGCGGCAACACTGTAGCTACGCTTACTGCAACCTGTATGGATAGTATCCCGGCGGGCGGGGAAGTGGTCTTTACCTACAATACGCCTTTTGCTTCGGTAGCGGGCAGCAGCTATACTTTCGCGAGCAAGACGGCCCTGGCCAGTGATGTGAACCCGGCCAATGATGCGAATACGACCACTGTCACGATAAATGCGGCGGCTTCCGGCACCACCGGTGCAGCTACTCTTTGCGGCAACAATGCGACTTCGGTCGTCCTTCATGCTGCGACTACCGGGGATGACATTGCCTTCTGGTATGACAGTCCGACTTCCAATACGCCGATAGCGGCCGGCAACAATACTACCACGACCGACATCACGAGCAATAAGACCTATTACCTGGGGCTTAATGAACTCAAGCTCAAGGCTGGAGTACCCAACAAAATGCAGTTTGCCAGCACCAGCAGCACGTTAGGCGGGGCTTATTTCCGGTTTGGCGGGAATTTCGTGATGTTTACCACCGGGGTGCCGCTGACCATCGAAAGCGCAAAGATGTATATCGGGCATTCGGGTAAGATGACCTTTACACTGGCGACGCTGGCCAGCCTTAACAACAGCACGGGTGAATATTCGTATTTCCCCGTATACACTACTACCATCGATGTGTATGCTACTATACAGCATCCCGACACTGCGCAGCAGATAAATGTAGCGCCCGGTGACAATACGGATACGGGAGCGACCTATCTGTTGAATATTCCCGTGCCGAACCCGGGTAATTATATCATTATCATCGACTGCTCCAACTATGCGTCGGCCTTCCTGAACGCGAATATCAAGACGGACCCCTATCCGGTGACGCTGCCGGGGGTATTCAGCATTACGGGTAATGATTTCCGCGACTATGGCAAGGCTGACAGCGTGAGCCTTTCGCATAAATTCTATTATCCGTTCTATAATATCGGTATCCGGCTGCCGGGATGTCCCGGACCAAGGACGGCAGTGGTGGCGACAACCGAGCCATCGCCCACGATATCGCTTTCGGGTAATATCTTTACCAGCAGCGCCACTTCAGGTAATCAATGGTACCTGGATGATTCGTTGCTTGTGGGCAGAACCAGTGATACGCTTTTGGCTAAATTCCCGGGTGTATACTATTCGGTTGTGTCGGATGCAGTAACGGGTTGTAACCTTACTTCCAATAAGCTGCCGTTTACACCAACCGGTGACCCCAATACCACTATCGGGTTGACCATCGCACCAAATCCCAATCCGGGAGTCTTCCAATTGGAGTTTGGTTTCACGACTGCAGCAGATACGTACGTTACCCTGACCAATACGCTTGGACAGCAAGTGTATCAGGCGGCCTTCCCGGGTTTCTCGGGCATATTCAACCAACAGGTGAATGTGGGTTACCTGGCATCGGGCATATATGCATTAAGGATCTATCATGGCAGCAGCACATATACTACTTCGATTATGGTTCATCACTAGAAAAATGATATATTAGGGGTGCCATAAATGTATTAGTATGCTGCAACCCTGGCAAACAGGCAAGGTTATCCGCATTGAGCAGGAAGCGTCACAGACCAGGAGGTTCTGGATACAGTTGCCGGCTTTGGAGTCGTTCGATTTCAAGCCGGGACAATTCGTGACGCTCGATCTGCCCATTCATGAGAAGCTTAATAAGCGGGTGCGCAGCTATTCCATTGCCTCCTGGCCTGACGGCACCAATGTGATCGAGCTTGTCATCGTGTTGCTGGAAGGAGGTGCGGGTACCACTTATCTATTCAACGAGGTGAAGGTTGGGAGTGAGTTGACCTTACGCGGGCCGCAGGGGATCTTTACGCTGCCTGAGACGATTGAAAAAGATCTTTTCTTTATCTGCACCGGTACGGGTGTTGCGCCTTTCCGGAGCATGAGTCATCATATTCTCAACTGTAATATCGCACACCGGAACATCTATCTCATCTTTGGATGCAGGACCTTCGACGATGCTCTCTACCGGCAGGAGCTGACCGATCTGGCGGCGAAGATCCCCTGTTTCCACTATATTCCTACCTTTTCACGGGAGAAGCCAGACCCGGATAATCCGTTGTTGAGGACGGGGTATGTACATCCTATTTATGAAGAGTTGTGCCGGACGGGGGAAACGCTGAGGCCTGCTAATTTCTTTCTTTGCGGATGGAAGAACATGATCGATGAAGCCAAACAGCGGATACAGGCGCTTGGTTATGACAGGAAGTCGATACACCAGGAGTTGTATGGGTGATCTTATAGATCTTTCAACTTGGAGGTCTTGTCTTTGGGGGTGTTTTCTTTTGTGGGATTAAGCTTCATCGGGATGACAGGGATAGACTGGTCATTCAGGCGCGATTCCAGGGCTACCAAGGCTTTTTGTGCTTCCAATGTTTCCTGATTGCTGTGGAACAGGTCGGACTCCAGTCGATGGATCGTTGATCTTGTTTTTGCCAATTTTCCCCTTCCGATGATAAAACCCGCTAAAGCACCGCCACTGATTCCCAATAAGAGGATGATAGGGTTAATGATTGGATCGAAGGTGAGTTGCATTGTGCTTATAAAATTTTGGTTTCAAGGTAGGACGGACAAATATAATAATAAAATAATCTATTCATACCTAAAAATTTCGCATTTTTTTATCCTTCGAGCTGCCGGTTGACGATGGCTGCCACCTCGCTGATGGGGATGCGCTCTTGTTGCATATTATCCCGATAACGGATGGTCACCGTCGCGTCTTCTTTGGATTGGTGGTCTACCGTTACGCAGAAAGGGGTGCCGATGGCGTCCATTCGCCGGTAGCGTTTTCCAATAGCGTCCTTCTCTTCATAAAAGCATCTGAACTTCGGCTTACAGGCTTCCATGATCTCCCGGGCTAATTCGGGCAGACCATCTTTTTTTGTAAGCGGCAGGATCGCCAGTTTGATGGGGGCCAGCCGGGGCGGGAATCGGAGGACCACGCGGCTATCCGCTTTTTCGGGAGTGCTCAGGTCTTCTTCCACATAGGCTTCGCTAAGCACCATCAGCACTGTCCGGTCGAGACCGATGGAGGTTTCGATGACGTAGGGGATATAGTTCTGGTTGATCTCGGGGTCGAAGTACTGCATCTTCTTTTTGCTGTATTCCTGGTGATTCTTCAAGTCGAAATCGCCCCGGGAGTGAATGCCTTCCACTTCCTTGAAGCCGATGGGAAATTCGTATTCGATGTCGCAAGCCGCTTTTGCATAATGCGCGAGCTTGACGTGATCGTGAAACCGGTATTTTTCGGCGGGGATGCCCAGGCCGAGATGCCATTTCATGCGGGCTTCTTTCCAATAGTTGTACCATTCGTTCTCTGTGCCGGGGCGGATGAAGAATTGCATTTCCATCTGTTCGAACTCCCGCATGCGGAAGATGAATTGCCGGGCGACGATCTCGTTGCGGAAGGCCTTGCCGATCTGCGCGATGCCAAAGGGGACCTTCATCCTGCCCGTCTTCTGGACATTGAGGAAGTTGACGAAGATGCCCTGGGCGGTCTCGGGGCGGAGGTAGATCTCGCTGGCGTCTTCGGAGACGCTACCCAATTGGGTAGAGAACATAAGATTGAAATCGCGGACATCCGTCCAATTGGATGTGCCGCTGACGCCACATTTTATTTTTTGCGTTTCGATGAGCGTTTTCAGCCCGGGGAGGTCGCTGGCGGCAAGGAGCCGGTCCATCTCGGCCTGGAGCGCATCGGCTTCGGGCTTCTTGCCCTCCTTCTCCAATTCGTCGATGCGGGCTTCGATGAGATGGTCGACGCGATAGCGTTTCTTGCTGTCCTTATTGTCGATCATCGGGTCGCTGAAACTATCTACGTGGCCGCTGGCTTTCCAGGTGGTGGGGTGCATGAAAATGGCTGCGTCGATACCTACGATGTTCTCGTTGAGCTGTGTCATGCTTTTCCACCAGTGGTCTTTTATGTTCTTTTTCAGTTCGCTGCCCCACTGACCGTAGTCATATACGGCGCTGAGCCCGTCATAGATCTCGCTGGATGGGAAGATAAAGCCATATTCCTTACAATGTGAAATGATCGCCTGAAACCTGTTCGTATCGTTTGCCATTCGGCAAATATATATTATTTCAGCTTTTCGTTTTCCTTGTGTCTCTGCCCGTCGCGGATGTTCTTTTTGAGGAAGTTATTGTGCAGTGCGGCGGTGAGGTCGACCCCGGTCTGATTGGCGATGCAGCAAAGGACCCAGAGGACGTCGGCGAGCTCGTCGCCTAATTGTTTGTCCTTATCCGAGGGCTTGAAGGACTGATCGCCGTATAGGCGGCTCATCAGCCGAGCTACTTCACCTACTTCTTCGGTGAGGATAGCCATGTTCGTCAGTTCGCTGAAATAACGGACGCCGGTCGTTTTGATCCAGTCGTCTATCAGGGTCTGAGCCTGGCGGATCGATATTTCTCCATCAGGAGCGGGGGTGGTTGGGTATACCATATATGGGTATTGCATATGTTGAAATTCAAAGTTATCTTGGTGACACCAAAAAAACATATAGCCTATGTCTTCTTACTCTTATTCGTTCCTGGGTATTTTTCTCGTTTTTGGGCTGGCCATCGCGATCATTCAAATCGTCGGCATGTGGAAAGTTTTTGAAAAAGCCAAACAGCCGGGTTGGGCTGCCATTATTCCTTTCTACAATTTCTACATTATGCTCAAGATCGTCGGCAAGCCCGGGTGGTGGCTTGTGCTGTGCCTGATCCCTTATGTGAATATGATCTGGATCATC
Source organism: Puia dinghuensis (assembly GCF_014642875.1). Classification (GTDB taxonomy): domain Bacteria; phylum Bacteroidota; class Bacteroidia; order Chitinophagales; family Chitinophagaceae; genus Puia; species Puia dinghuensis. The sequence goes on along the minus strand of NZ_BMJC01000004.1, from coordinate 840,541 downwards.
TGGACATATAACATGCTTTCCAAAAGCTTTGGCAAAGATGAGGGTTTTACCGTTGGCCTGGTGCTTCTGGGTATCGTCTTCTTTCCGATCCTCGGTTTTGGGGATGCAAGGTACATAGGACCCTATGGCGACCCGGTGGCTTTCAAGGCAGCGCAGAATCCGGATTTTGATTTTGATAAGCCTGCTACGGCATAAATTGCTGGTCGATACTGGAGTCAAATCTGCGACTCCAGTATCTCTACAGAATGTAGTCCTTATTTTTGCGGATGAAAATCCTGATCGTCGAGGACGAGATTGATCTTGCCCAGAGCATGGCAAGCTATCTGAAGGGGGAGAACTATCTTTGCGAGCTGGCTCCCGACTGTCGTACGGCCCTGGAAAAGATAGAGTTATTCGATTACGACTGTATTTTGTTGGATATTTCCCTGCCGGATGGCAATGGGTTGAAGGTGCTGAAAGAGCTGAAGGCCAATAACAAGACGGATGGGGTCATTATTTTGTCGGCGAGGAACTCCATCGATGACAAGATAGACGGGTTGAATCTTGGCGCCGACGACTATCTCAGTAAGCCTTTTCATCTGCCTGAGCTGAACGCGCGCATTGCGGCGGTGATCAGGCGGCGGCGGTTCGAGGGCAATAAGACACTGGTTTTAAACGAGTTAACAATAGACCTCGTGGGTAAGACGGTGGTGGTAAACCAGGAGCCGGTCGATCTCACGCGCAAGGAATACGATCTCTTGCTATACCTGGCTTCCAACAAGAATCGCGTTATTTCCAAGAATGCCATTGCTGAACATCTCTCCGGTGAGCAGGCAATGAGCTATGATAATCTCGACTTCATCTATTCCCATATGAAGAACCTGAAGCGGAAGCTGCATCAGGCGGGGTGTGGGGATTATATCCGGAGCCTCTACGGAATGGGCTACAAGTTCGAAGTTCGCTGAGCCGCCATCCCGGGAGTGGGCTGCGGCCGCCCGGAGTCACTCCTTGTTCTTCGTGTCGATGAGGATCGTTACCGGTCCGTCGTTTAGCAATTCCACTTTCATATCGGCGCCGAATTCGCCAGTCCCGATCGGTTTACCCAAATGGGCGGTGAGCGTTTTGATGGTCTGTTCGTACAGGGGGATTGCGATGTCCGGTTTGCTGGCACGGATATAGGAGGGGCGGTTGCCTTTTTTCGTGGAGGCATGCAGCGTGAACTGGCTTACCAGGAGTATCTCGCCGCCGGTGTCTTTGACCGAAAGATTCATTATCCCTTCGCTGTCGTTGAAAATACGAAGATTGACGATCTTTTGGCAAAGCCATTCGATGTCCCCGGCGGTGTCTGCATCTTCGATGCCGACGAGCACCAGCAGTCCATTACCGATGGCCGATCTGACTAATCCTGCTAATCTTTCAATGGTGACGGAAGCGTGGGATACGCGCTGGATGACGGCTCGCATTTTTCGGATGAAGATACGTTGCGAAGCGCAAACGGGCTCTCCCGCATGCCGACGATGGTGGCGCCTACTACCATCAGGAGGAAGATGATGGAGGCCATCCATTGGATCTGGCGGCCCAGATAGTAGGACAACGGGCGGAAGAAAAAGCGGATGACATGGCGGCCGGGTGGAATGGAAAGGCCCCGTAACACGTAATTGGTGCGGATGATCGGCGCTTCCTTGTCGTCTATCCAGGCTCCCCAGCCACGACTGTAATAGACTTCGCTGAAGACGGCAAATTGCCGGTGATGGGATTGGGAAAGATAGGTTATCTCATCGTTGTCATTCTTTACGAGGATGATCTTCGCAGTATCGTGTGCGTCTGCTGTGGTATCGGGCGGGGAAACCCTGGCACTATCTGCGGTGAATAGGATTGCCTTCCCATGGGGATCGAATTGGGTGAGGGCGTTCATCACGTCTTTTGCCGTGGGTTCGAACTGTACCCCGTGGACGAACCATACCGGGCCGAGGGATGCTTTGTTTTGCACAATCGAGTCACCGCCGGCTGTAGCGCGCCGGATGATATACTTTGTGTTGAGCATATCGATGACAGGAGTGCAGTGGGGGAAGTTGAACAACTGGCGGCTGATGAGGTCTTCGTATATCTTCAGCCTGGCGGCGTGATAGCCGCCGATGGACTGATGGAAGTAGGCTGTCATCGCGCCATAGGTGAGGGTGTTGGACATGCTGTCCCGGAGATCGAAGACGCGGAAATAGTCTTTGTCCGCCATGATCGTGCTGTCGGCGTTGGTCGCGGCGAAATTCTGCTGGTAATCATCCCGTGCTTTATAGTTGTCGTCGTTGAGGTAGTTGAGGTCGATGGTGATGACGTCGGCAAAGGCCAGGCAGCCGATGATGGCCAGTAAAAGACCGGGCCGGATGATCCTGCGGATATAAAGGGTGATGACGAGAGCTGCGCCCAGGACAAGTCCCAGCGAACGGAGGATCGATTGGGCGAAGAGCTGCTGGCGGTCGCCGCGCAGGGCTGTGACGAAAGTCTGGATCATCTGCACCGCGCCATCGCCCAGGGTAGCGGCTTTCTTTAGCAGCCCGGCGTCGTATTCACTGGCGTAGTCAAAACGAAAATAGAGCCCGGCCAGCAATATAAAGATGCCTGCTATGAACAACAACCCCCGGACATAGCGACGCCAGAGCGCCGGCCTGTTCTCCGCCTGTACGATCTCCTGCAGGGTGAGGACGGCCATCATACAGAAGAGGAAGGTAGGGACGACGAGGATCATGCTTGGCGCCCGGAATTTGTTGTACATGGGGAGATAGCGCAGCAGGAAGCGGTTGAATGCCGGGAAATAGCCCCCCCAGCTCATGACAATGGTGGCGATGCAAACCGCCAGGATCCACCATTTATGTTTGTTGTCGAGGATAAAGAAACCAGCCAGCGCCAGCAGGATGATGATAGCGCCGACATAGGGCGGGCCTGAGAACAATTCCCCTACCCCACCCCAATAATAGCGGGGACCGCTTTCACCTATTTGCGCAGCCAGCCGGGGTGGTAATTTTTGAAGGACCCGGGCGGCCCGTGACCGGTCGGGCGGGAGCTGGAGGTCGGTGCTGCCGCCATAGATATCGGGGATGAACATGACAAAGGGCTCCAGCTTATACATGCTAAAGTCAAAGGCGGCTTGTTCGCCGAGTCCGTCGTGGGTGTAGTTGCCCTTGCCATCGGCCAGCTCGCTGCCGCCACGGATCGTTTCCTGGGAGGAATCGAAGGTGGTGAAGAGGTTGACCGCGTTGGAAAGGATGCCGATGAGGGTGGCGCCCATCACCAGGGCCAGCGTGCGGACCAGGCGGCGGTATTCCCTATGGCGAATCCAGGAGATGGCATAGCCCAGGAAGAGTCCCCCGGCGATGATCATCGTGTAATAGACGATCTGCATGTGATTGAAGGAGACCATCAGGGCGGTGAAGAGACTGGTCAGGACGATGCCGAGCCAATATTTCCGCTCGCAGATGAGGATCAACGACCCGATGATGCCCGGCAACAGGGCGATGGACTGCATTTTTGTATCATGGCCGACGGCTACGATGACGGCATTGTAGGTGGCATAGGCGTAAGCAAGTCCGCCGATGATGCCGATGGAAGGATGCACCCGCAACACCCCGCACAGGAAGTAGAAGCAGATGCAGGCCAGGAAGAAGAAGCTTGCGGGCTTTTTCAGATACAGGGTAAGGAGGCTGTAAAAGAGATTGGGGATGCTCACCGACTGAGAGTCCATGGCGATCTGGTAGGCGGGCATGCCGCTGAACATGCCGTTGCTCCATAAGGGGAAATGGCCATGTGTTTCCTTGTATTTAAAGGAGTTGTGGGCCATACCCTGCCACTGTAGCACATCTTCCTGTTCGAGAACCTTGTTCTCATAAGCAGGCCTGCAATAGACCACTGCCACCACCACGAACACAACGATGGCGATGAGGTGCGGGAGGCTGCTCCTGAACAAGTCCTTACTTAATTTTTTCATGCTAATTTATGAAAAATGACGGCTGATGTGACAAACAATGTAGTGCAATTCATGGACCATGATGGTCTTGCCGCGGCCGAATTTAAACTATCTTTAACTATGATCGAACTTACAAAAGAAATTATTTTCCGGACGGCCCGCAGCGGGGGAAAAGGCGGGCAGAATGTGAATAAAGTGGAGACTATGGTGGAGGGGTATTTCTCTATCCGGGATTCGGCGCTGCTCACGGATGATGAAAAGGGGCTGCTGGAGACGAAACTGGCTTCACGGATCAATGCTGATGGCTTTTTGCAGGTGCGGTCGCAGGTGCACCGTACGCAGCTGGGTAATAAGGCGGAGGTGATCAGGAAAATGCATGCGCTGATCGAATCGGGACTAAAGAAACAGAAGCGGCGGATTGCCACGAAGCCTTCGGCGGCATCGAAGGAGCGGCGGATGGGGCAGAAAAAGCGGCAAAGCGAGGTGAAGGCTGGCCGGCGGCGGGTCCGTGGAGATGATTGATCGTAATATGGCCCGGGGTCCGGGCCACTACCAGAACAGCAAATCCCGACCTGTCGACGGGATTGCTGCTGGTAACCTCACGAATGTTTAATGGTCTGAAGGTATTTGATCAGGGTAGAGGGGGGTTTGGGGGTTTGCAAATTATTTCCAACATTCTGATCAAACAGGGTCAAGGCAAATGTCCAACCTCCCGGCGAGCTCACCTAGCGCAGACCTACGTAAAATCATGCGTATTTCTACCTATTTTATTCAGGGGGTAATACCTGATTCGCCTTATTGGCATTAATAGTATATTGGGCCTCAATAATTACACTAACCATAAAACATCTCTTATGTACAAGATCCCTACGCCCAAATGGCTGCTATCGAGAGCGCTTATCGTTGCCGTCGTTTGTTTATTTCTTTCAGGAGTATCCGGCTGTGGCCCCGGTGAAGGGGACAAGGGAAAGCCGCAGATAAACGAAGATACGCTACGCAACCACGTCATTCCCATCGGGCTCGCTATCAAATACACCAAAGCTTTTCGAGCGACCCTGGACAGTACTACTAATCGTCTTCGGCCCAAGGCCATCGACTCGATCACCTTCAGCCATGCGGAGGAATTCCCTTCCGATGTGTTCTATTCCCTCCTGGCCCAGAGCAACGAGAAGCAGGGAAATGCGAAGGGCATCCGCATCTATTTAGGCCGGGATACCAGTGGTCAGCTGAAGCTGGTATTGGTGCCTGTCGACAGTCTTGGCAATGATATCATCAATCACCTCGTGAATCAGCAAGGGAAGCCAGTCCCCGGTACGGCCCATATAGAAGCTGCAACGTCCGGCGGTCAGGGATATGAAGCGGGACAGGTTTGTCCGACGGTGTGCAGCAGTGCGGCCAGTGGACTTAACCAGTAAAACCCTATGAAGGAAATCTATTTATTCTTACTCAGCGAAATCATTCTCCTTCCGCTTATCATCGGGCTGGTACGTCTGCCTCGTATAAAAAGGAGCAGCTACCAGCCCTTTTTTATCTATATTATCCTGGGTGCATTTTGGGAGGTGCTCAATTTTTTTCTTATCACAGTGCTGCATGCTCAAAATGTTGCAGCCCTCAATATCTTTTTTCTTTTGGAATGGCTGCTGATCGCCTGGCAATTCCACAACTGGGGCTTACTTCGGGGCCGGAAAACCGTTTTTTATATAGTAGTAGCCATTCCGTGTCTTGTCTGGATATCAGAATACCTGATCTTTGGTCAGCTGTATCATCTGGCGCCCTATTATCATGTTTTGTATTGTTTTCTTATCGTGCTCTTCAGTGTCAACACGATCAATTTCATGATCACCCATGACTATCGTAACCTGTTTAAGAATCCCACCTTTTTGATCTGCATTGCATTCATAATTTACTTTATATATAGGATTATTTTTAACTGGGCGTACCAGACCAGCCTGAAAGGCGCTACCGAGACTACCAGTTTTATAATAATGCTGATCGGTTACATTAATGCTCTTACAAATATTATTTTTGCAGTTGCGTTGCTAAGGATACCCCCTCCCCAGAAATTTACCCTCGAGTAAACCGCCCGGCCCTGATAATTCATTCATAATGGAAGCTAAGATCTTGAATATTACTCTATACGTGGCTCTGATCATTACGATCATCATCGTATACTTCTTTGTTTCCATCATCCGCTATCACCGCCGGTATATGAAGCTGCAAAGAGAGAAGATCTTTGCGGAGATAACTATCCGGGAAAACGAGCGCAAGCGGATCGCGGGCGATCTGCATGACAGCCTGGGGCCGCTTTTGTCCGCGGTGAAGCTCAATATCAGCAGCGTGGAGGTGGAGAATGCCGCAGACCGGGAGGTGCTTGAAAAGACGGGGGGATACCTGGATGAAATTATCGGCAGTATGCGGCGCATCAGCCATGACCTGTTGCCCAGCACGCTTGAAAGGAGGGGCTTGCTGGAAGCCATCCGGGAATTCCTGCAACAGGTGAAGAACAAGCAATCCGTGAATATCCAATTGTATGTGGTGAAGGAGATATCCGTTCCGAAGGAAAAGGAGATCCACATTTTCCGGATGATCCAGGAGATAGTCCATAATACGATAAAGCATGCCCAGGCCCGCAATCTGCAGATCGGCCTCAGCGAGGAAGGTGGGCACCTGTTGGTTCTTACCAAGGATGACGGACAGGGTTTTGACAAGGAGAAGGTGTTATCCGGTTCGCTCGGGCTGGGTCTCCGTAGCCTGGAAAGCCGTTGTGAGATCTTGAACGGGGTGTTGACGTTAGACTCTGTGCCTGGCGGCGGCACCAACTATTTTATTAAGATACCGGTGACCTAGGCAGACCCGTCGAAAAAAGCCTAATTTTATCGGGATGAAAAATAGAATCAGCCTGGTAATCGCAGACGACCATGAGATATTTCGGGATGGTCTGGCACTTATGTTGTCCAAACAGGAAGCCGTTGCCCTTGTGGGGCAGGCCGGGGATGGCCAGGAATTGCTCCGGCTGGTAGACGAGACCAGGCCTGACATGGTGCTGACCGATATCAAAATGCCAAAGCTGGATGGCATTGCCGCGGCCAAAATTATCCTGGAACGGTATCCGCTGACAAAGATCATTGCGCTTTCCATGTTCGAAGAAGAGGACCTCATCGTAGAAATGCTCGAGGCGGGGGCCAAGGGCTACCTGCTGAAGAATGCGGATAAACGGGAGATACTGGATGCCATTTTTACCGTTAATGAGGGTAATATCTTTTATTGCAAGCATACGACTGCCCATCTGGCTTCGTTGATAGTGAAGAGCAAGTTCGATTCGCATAGGAAACCGGCGGGTCCCTTGTTTACCGACCGGGAGAGGGAGATCATCCGCCTTATTTGCCGGCAGCATACTGCCCAGGAGATAGGCGAACTGCTGTTCCTAAGCAAGCGGACGGTGGAGGGGTATCGGACGCGGATACTGGAGAAAATGGATGTGAAAAATACGGCAGGGGTGGTTATCTTCGCACTGAAACACAGCATTATAAAAGAAGAGGAGATACTTTGAGCAGTATTAAGAAATTAGCCGGGGAGACCGTTTGGTATGGCATAAGTTCTATAGCAGCCAAGTTCATCGTTCAGTTGCTGACCCCTTACCTCACCGCCAAGTTCAGGGGGACACCCGAATTCGGGCATATGAGCGTGGTCTATGCCGCCATCTCCTTTATCAATATCGGGGTGTTGTTCGGGCTCGATTATGCCTATTTCCGGTATATCAACAAGAAAGATATACAGACCACCGGCCTGTATCCTACGCTGCTGATCTCCCTGGTATCCAGTACCACGCTGATCACTACCCTCATCATTCTTTTCCGGGGCCCGATAGCCGGCGTTCTGGATATTGCCAATCATCCCGGGTATATCACGCTGAGCGCATTGCTGATCGCTTTCGATGCCCTGTCGGCGCTGCCTTTCGCCCGGCTGCGGCATGAAGGAAGACCGCGGAAATATGCTTTCATCCGCCTCTCGGGCATCGTATTTTATGTCGCGCTGATCTTCTTCTTCCTGTCGGTGTGTCCGCGGCTGTTGAAATCCCATCCCAACAGCATCATCGGGTTCATCTACCAGCCAAAATTCGGCTATGTGGGCTATGTGCTGCTGGCCAATGTCTTGCAGAATGCTTTCCAGCTGGTGCTGTTGTCCCCCTTGCTGAAGGGCGTCCATTGGACCTTCAATGTTCCGCTGTGGCGGCACATAATGGTTTATTCCCTACCGCTGACGGTTGCCGGTTTCGGAGGTATGATCAACGAGACCTTCGACCGGATCATGCTGGAGTGGCGGTTGCCGCATGCCAACAGCTATTCCACCTACCAGGCGGGTATCTATAGCGGCTGTTATAAGCTGTCACTGCTGATCACCGTTTTCGTCCAGGCCTTCCGGATGGCCGCGGAGCCCTTTTTCTTCCGGCAGAGCGTGGAGGAGTCGGCGCAGCGTACCTATGCCCGGGTAATGAAGTTCTTCGTGATCCTGGTGAGCGGGATGTTCCTGTTCGTGATGATGTATATCGACATCTGGAAGCTGTTTATCCAGGACCCGTCGATGTATGTGGGGCTCAAGGTGGTGCCGATCCTGCTTTTCGCCAATATGTTCCTGGGCATCTATTACAATCTTTCCATCTGGTATAAGCTTTTGACCCGAACCCAGGCGGGGGCGTATATCACCCTTATCGGGGCTGCGATAACGCTGGTGGTGAACTACGTATTCATCCCGCGGTATGGCTATATGGCTTCGGCCTGGGCCACTTTCCTCTGTTATGGGAGCATGATGGTGATCTCTTATGTATGGGGGCAGAAGGTATACCCGGTTCCATATGCGTGGAGGAAGCTGACAGCCTATATGGTGATCGTGGCGGTGATCTATTTTGCTTATTTGGGTCTTACCAGTCTTTGGAGCAGCCGGGCGTTCGCTTATACGCTGGGCACGATGCTGCTGGGCGCCTATGTCCTTTTCATCCTGCGGGTCGAGCGGAAGGAGTTTAGCCGGCTGCCGGTGATCGGGAAGTACCTGGGTGGGGCGGCCGCCGCTTAGGGGCGTCCATTCAGGAAGGGGTTGTGTTTCTTTTCCCATCCGATGGTCGTTGGTTCGCCATGACCGGGATAGACAACCGTCTCGTCGGGCAGGGGCCACAGTTGGGTGCGGATGCTGTTTAGCAGGGTGGCATGGTCGCCGCCGGGGAGGTCGGTGCGGCCGATGCTTCCGCGGAAGAGGACGTCGCCGCCGATGAGGAAACCCTGTTTGGCGGAGTAGAAGCCGACGCTGCCGGGAGAATGGCCCGGCAGGAAGAGGATGGATAGCTGGTGCTCGCCTATCGTCACGGACTGGCCGGGGGTGAGGAAGATCAGTTCGCCCCGGTAGTTTTCGAAAGGCATACCCCACATAAGGCCTCTCTCCGGAGCATTGGCCAGGACGGGCGCCTCTTTTTCGTGGAGATGAAGGGTTAGGTCCCAGGTTTCGTGGACGAACTTATTCCCGAATACATGATCGAGGTGGCAATGGGTGTTGAGCAGGATCTTTGGGCTTAGCCCCTGCTGTTCAATATATTCCTTTAAAGCAGTACGTTCGTTGCCGAAATAACAACCCGGATCGATGATGCAGCAGGCATCCTTTTGATCAGATAGAACGTATGTGTTTTCTTGCACAGGATTGAACACGAAGGCCTTTACGCTTAGCATAATCACAGATTTAATTATGGGCCGAAAATCCGGCCTGATGCTTGAAAATCAATTTCACCGGTAGTTCGGATTGTTATAACTTTAAAACCTTTAAAGGAAAGCAGGTATGCAATTTCATCAGTTTCGGTTGAAGTCACACTATTTTCTTTGGATTTTCTCAAGCCTTCTCTTTTTCTCCGGACCCCTTAAGGCCCAGGTGAATACGGTGGAATTCGGCAAAAACCGCCTGCAATTCAAGAAGTTTAAATGGCAATACTACCAGACGACCAATTTCAACACCTATTTTAGTCAGGGAGGCCAGGACCTCGCCAAATTTGTCCTGCAACTGGCAGAAAAAGAGCTCCCCGGCATCGAGAAGTTTGTGGAATATGGGCTGCAGCGCCGCGCCAATATCGTCATCTACAACACGTACAATGACCTGGAGCAGTCCAACATCGGCCTCAGCCTCGACTGGCAAACTACGGGAGGGATCACCAAATTAGTGAACAATAAGATGGTCGTCTATTTCAACGGCGACCACAATAATCTGCGCATCCAGGTGAGACAGGGGATTGCCCGGATCCTGGTCGAAAACATCCTTTTTGGGGACGACCTGGGGGAGTTTGCGGCCAACCAGGCCCTGCTTGATCTGCCGCAATGGCTAACGGACGGGTATATCGAATATGCGGCGGAGAACTGGAACACGGTGCTGGACGATCAGCTGAAATCGGCAATGCTTTCGGGGCGGTATACCAACTTTTACCAGTTGGCTTTTGAGCGCCCTAATCTTGCCGGGCATGCTTTCTGGTACTACCTTTCCGACAAGTACAAAAAGGAGAACGTCACTTATTTTCTCTATCTGGCCCGGGTGTACCGTAACCTGAACAATGCTTCCCTGCGTATCTGCAAGAAAAAATTCAAGGAAGTCCTCAAGGATTTCATGGCGGAAGAGGAGGCTAAGTATGAAAAGGACCTGCGCGGACGGCGGAATTTCCCCAAGGGAACGGTTTCCGTAACCGAAGATATCAATGACCACAAGGATTTCTTTCATTTCTCCCCCAACCCATTACCCAAAAGTCAGACCTATGCGGTGGTGGAGTACAACCGGGGGAAGTATAAAGTCACGTTGGAAGAGAATTATATCAACACAAAGATCTTGTTGAAAAATGGGGTCCGGTCGCTGCAGGAGCAGATCAATCCGCATTATCCTTTGTTGGCGTGGGATAATAAGGGGACGCGGCTTGCCTGCATTTATTGGGAGCGGGGAAAGACAAAGCTTTTTGTCTATGACGTCGTCCGGAAGTATAAGCCGGTGGTCCAGGACCTGCCGGACTTCCAGCAGGTGCAGGACTTCAAATACATGTTGAATGACCATACGCTGATACTTAGCGCGGTGCGCAACGGGCAGTCGGACATTTATGTCTACGACATCGACAAACAGACTTACAGGCAGATAACCAATGATATATACGATGACCTGGACGCGCAGTTTATCGCCTTTCCCGGCAAGACGGGGATCATCTATTCCTCCAACCGGCCGTCGGCCCATGCCGTCAGCAAGGACACCGTGTTGCCTTCGAATAATCACTACAATATCTTCCTCGTCGACAACTGGAACGACAACGAAGAGAAGCAGATCTCGCAGCTCACCTATCTGAAATATGGCAATGCCCGTTATCCGATGCAGTACAATTCCAATCACTTTACGTTTGTCAGTGACGAGAATGGTATCGCCAACCGGTATGCCGGGTTCTTTCATACGCAGCGGGCCGGTCTTGACACCGTCTATAAAGTTGGGGATGAGCTGTTGCACAATCCCGAGCCACAAGACCTGGATTCGACGCTGAAAGCCTATAATAAGCAACAGCCCGATACTTCCTATGTGGTTGCCCTTTCGAACGACTCGGCTTATGTCTTCCCGATCACCAACTATCAAAGTAGTCTTGTCGAGACGAAGAGCGCCGGGGACAATGGACAGGTGAGCGAAGTGCGCCAGGAGGGGGATCTCAAATTCCTTTACAAGCTGAAAGTAGATGACGCGGCGCTTAAAAAACGGAATATCACCGCCAGGATGACCGACTACCGGAAGAAGACGGTGGCCGAGGCCCAGCTATCGGGCGCCAATATCTTACGGCCTGTCACTCCGCCCAAGTCGGATACGCTGCATCGTCAACCCTCGGACTTTTTCCAAAGCGAGTTCGACAAGTCAAAGGATACGGGTGCGAACAGGAGACCGAACAATCCCAACCCGTTTGCGATCCATCCAACAACGCAGGTTCCGAGGGAGGAGCCGGTGTTGAGGAAGGCAAAGCTTTTCGATTACAAGCTGAAGTTCTCGGTGGACAATTTCACCGCGGGTTTTAACAACGACGTGCTGGTCAGCAAGTATCAGCCGTATACGGGGGCGCTGCCGATCAACCTGAGCGGCCAGGATGCCTTTAGCGGTTTACTCAAGGCCTCTATCTTCGATCTTTTTGAAGACATCCGGTTCACCGGAGCTATCCGGCTGCCTTTCTTCGGCAGCGGTTCGACCGGATCACCCATCGTCAATACAGGTAACCAGGTCTCCTTTATCCCCGGCAATTCCTCTTTCTTTGACGGCAGCGGGGAATACTTCCTGCGCGTGGACTACCTGAAGCATCTGCTCGACTATTCGCTGATCTATTACCGGGAGACACAAACAGGCAATTACCTGGACCCTAACCTCGGGTCTTCCAACTATCCGTATGATGCAAAGGCTTATACGAACCTGTGGCAGGGTGTCATCAAATATCCTTTCGACAAGGTGCGCAGTCTCCGGCTGTCGCTTGGCTACCGGATGGATAAGGTCGTGATCCGGCCGGATATCACGGGTTTCCCGCCGTTGAATTACACCGATTCCCTCGGGCTGGTGACACCGCCACAGAGCAAACAGAATTACGGGCTGGTACACCTGGAATATGTGTATGATAATACCCTGCTGAAGGCCACCGATATCTGGAATGGCCTGCGGTATAAGGTATACATGGACTGGAATACTTCGCTCAGTGGCGGCGCCGGCACGGGTGCGGGCAGGTATACCTACAATTTCGGGTTCGACGCGCGGCATTATCTGCCCATCTACCGCAACTTTATCTGGGCGCTGCGTGCGGCCGGCGACTTCTCCTGGGGGAATAAGAAGATCGTGTACTACCTTGGCGGGACGGATGGCTGGTTATTCCCCAAAGCCAACAACAGCCCGCAGCCTGCGGACCCGACCTATGCCTTCCAGTCCCTGGCCGTCAACCTGCGGGGCTTCAATCAAAATCTTACCAATGGCAACAATGCTGTTGTGATCAACAGCGAATTCCGGCTGCCGGTGTTTTCTACACTTTTCAACAAACCGATAAACAACGCCTTTCTGCGTAATTTCCAGGTGGTGCAGTTCTTCGATCTAGGTACGGCCTGGAATGGCAAGTATAACGGGCTCAAGCGGCCCGAGCAAAGCTTTCAGAGCGACCAGTACTCCGGGCTTACCGTGCTGGTCAAGGCGGGGGGTATAGGACCCTTTGCCGGCGGCTATGGTTTTGGCGTACGGAGTACGCTGCTTGGTTACTTCCTTCGATTCGACTCCGGCTGGGAAATGAATAATTTCTTTTCGCATAAGCCGGTGCTTAATGTGTCGATGGGTGTAGATTTTTAATCTTCCGCGAGAAATACATGACGATGGCGAGGGTGATAAACAGCCCGATGCTACCCATCAGCAGCGCATAGTCCTGTAGCTGGATAAGCGTGAAGACGAAGCCATATTGCACGACGAGCAGGAAGGTGACGAACAGCGACATCCGGGACGAGCGCAGCAGGCTGCCGACATACCAGGCGATGAGCCCGATGGTGGCGATAGCGGCGATGGTGTAGGCCCCGTTGAAGCCAAGGTATTCAGAGAAGGAGAGCAGCAGGGTATAAAAAATACAGAGGGCTAACCCTACCAGCGTGTATTGCAGGGCATGAATGTTCCGATCGTAGACCCATTCGATCAGCAGGAAGGCCGTAAATGTAAGCAGGATGATGAGGATGGCATATTTTACGCTGCGGGTAGTCTGCTGGTAGGCATCCACGGGGATGATGAGATTGACGCCGAAGGCGGCGTCACCCAGCTCGTAAACCCCTTGTTTCCATTGCTGGGGGAATTTGCGGTTGAGGGCCAGTATCTTCCAGTCGGCGACGAAACCGCTGTCCTTTACGGTACGGAGATCGGGCAGGGCGCTGCCGGTGAAGCTGGGGTCGGGCCAGGAAGAGGCGGCTTCTACTTTTGTTTCCCGGCCGGCGGGGATGAAGGAAAGGTTGCCCGAGCCTTTTAGTTTGATGCTGGCGGAAAATTCGATGTTGCTTCCTGCTGCTGCCTGGAGCCAGTCGGGCAGCGAGGCGGCGAGCGCTGTTTTGAACTGTTCGGTCGAGCGGCGCGCGGGGGTCAGATCGAGACCGGCGGACTCAGCGTGTGTGGTCAGATGGAGGATCATGTCTTCTTTCAGACCCTGGACATCGGAGATGTCGAAGAAGACGGTTGCTTCTTTCCATAGCATATTGTCCGGGGAGAGATTCAGCTCGTCGAGATGGAGGCTGTCGAAGCTACCCTGCAAATCGAGTTCGGTTGTATAGACCACTACCTGGTAGATGCCGCGATATCGCTTCTCGGGGACGAGGCGGCTGCGGATATTGAGTTTTCCCGGCAGGAAGTATGCCCAGCGCTTTATTTCCTGCCTGTTGCCGTTGTCGGTGACGACATCGATATAGGGGATGCCGATGACGGGTCCGCAAATAGTTTGTGGTGCGGCCCATCGGCTACGGATCTCTGCGACGGCTTCCTGTTGGCGTTGTTGCCGTTCTGCTACGAGGTTTTGGATGAGCGAAGTTGGGATCAGCAGGAGCAGGATGAGCGCGCCGATGATGGCGCTTTTAAAGAGAATACGGTAGCTGCTCCAAAAATTGGATTTATTTTCCATGGTTGGTTTGGTTTTATATGGTGGGGTGATGTTTAGCTGAGTGCGTGGCCGATCTTTTTCATCATGCTATAGATGAACAGGAGGAGGATGGTATAGCAGGCGATCATGTCCCAGGCGTATTGATTTCTCAGCGGGTGGATGATCATGCGGGCGATGTCGGTGATCAATTGAAAGGGGTTGCTGAGGATGTCCCAGCTATTGTACCGGAGGTAGCGGCCGGTGTAAATGCCGAGGGCGTTCAGCGCCATCAGCGGAATGAGGAACAGCCAATTGGTGCGGGTATCCGGCCAGAGAAGCTTTTCCATGTGGCGCAGAGAGAGCACACCGAGCAGCAGACCATTCCAGGCGCAGGAGAAGATGAGCGCCAGATCGAGCCATTCGGGAGCGAGGGGATGACGGCTATCATGCAGATGATAGAGATCGGTGAGGATATAGAACGTGTTGGGGAGGAAGAGCAGCCAGACGATTCCCATCAGGAGGCTGAAAGCACGACTCAGCCCTTTGCCCTGGCGGTTTGTCAGCCATGTGGAGATGGCATAGGGTATATAGGCCAGGAATAAATTCCATAGCAGCCATAGAAACAGGGTGGTGCCGGTGTGCAGCATACGAATGGCGATGAGGGCGCTGCTGAAGAGGATGCTGGCGGTTAGCAGCCTGTCTATTTCGGTGCGCAGGAAAAAGTATTTCCTGAAATGGGTGCTGCTGAATGAAAGGGTTGTCATATGAATTTGGGAATAAAGATGAACAGAGCTGCGACGACGGCGATAGCGGCGGCTGTGAGTACGGCGCCTGCGGCGAGGTCTTTTATAATTTTTATTTCGGGACGCCGCTCTCTTGTGATCAGATCGGCGAGTCTTTCGATGCAGGTGTTGATGATCTCGGCTACCCAGACCAGGCCTGTCACGGCGGCGAGGGCGGCCGCTTCCAGCCGGGTGACCTGGAACAGCCAGCCTGCTGTGATAACCCCGATGGTGGCCACGAGGTGAATGCGGGCGTTGTGTTCGTGCAATATGAATTGCCGGATGCCGGCGATGGCATGGGAAAAGCTTTTGATACGGCTGAGGACGGAGAATTTTTCTTGTTGCATCATAGTAATAGCTTTAATAGCGGATATGTTGGATAAAGGTATAAACTATGAGCACCAGTAGCAGCAGGACGCTTTGGAGGGCGATGGCGGTGTTTAGCCAATACCGCCTGTAGGCTACACCTACTTCCAGGCCTTCAGGGCCTTTGTGCAGGCGTAGCTTTATTATGGCGGCCACATTAAAGAGTACAGCCAGCAACAGACATCCAATGATGAGCTGGGCTTTATGTAGGGCAAAGAGGTCGAAGGGGGATTGGAGGAAAGACGGTGAGAAATAGTAGTACATGGTCTTTGCTCCAAAGCAGATGCGGGCCAGGAGGGTTAGCAGGAAATAACAGGCGGGCAGCATGAAGGTGATGCCGAGGATGCCGGATGCAAGGGGACGAAGGAAGGGTGAACGTGTCATATTTGTATTTTTGAAAGTACTTTGTATTTCAAAGTTATTGGGTAAAAAAATTTAGCTTTTATTGACGCCACGGATCATACTTTCCAGGGCTTCGAGATGTTCCTTGAAGGCTTTTTCGCCTGCTTTTGTAATAGAATAGGTGGTGTTCGTCTTCCGCCCGATGAAGCCTTTGTGCACTTTTATAAAGCCGTTCTCTTCGAGGTTGATGAGGTGGGAGGCGAGGTTACCGTCGGTGAGTTCGAGCAGCTGCTTGAGATCGTTGAAGCTGACCTCTTCATTCATCAGCAGGATGCTCATCACTCCCATCCGGATGCGACTATCGAATACTTTATTTAGGTTTCCGATGGGATTCTTCATGATCTTTCGTATTTCCACCACATGATCAGCCCGTAAATGATGTGCAGGATGCCAAAGCCTGCGGTCCAGAAGTACAATCCTTCGTGGGGATAGTACATATTGATGCATCCGAGCGCTATTTCCAGGAGTCCAAGATATCGAATATCCGTCAGAGTATATTTACTGGCGTTGACGAGTGCGAGGCCGTAGAATATGAGGCAGGATGGAGCGACATATTCCCAGCCTTTATGGGTTAGCAATCCCACTACGAAGAAGCCACCCGCAGCGAGGGGGATGATCATGTTGATGGCGAGTCTTTTTGAAGCGTGGTCCCAGATGGGGAGGCTGCTTTTTCGCGCCTTTCGCCAGGTGAACCAGGTTGAGGTGGCGAGGGCGGCCACGAGGACGGCGAGGGCGAGAAGGACGAGCTTTATTTCAAAGCTGCTCCACGATCCGGTGCGGAAACCGCCGGCTGCACCTTTGTAGGTCTCGACGGGGGCCTCGGAGAGATAAGATTCTATCCAGCCGTGAGCGATCCAGGCGCCGATGAGGGCGCAAACGCCGGCGCTGACCCCGCTTAATCCGCTGAGGGATATGAAGCGGGAGCTGCGTTCCATCATTCGTTTGATGTCCTGCAGGGTTTCGAGGGATTGCTCGGTGTGGCTTTGATCGGTCATAAAAGCACTTTGAGATGCAAAGTAAAGGGGAATTTTGTTCTTGTGCAAGATTTTTCTTGAAAATTTTAGGGGGGCGGCGGGCAGCGGCTTTGGGGGCCGGGTCGGGTGGCGGCGCTTGGGGCCGGTTGTGGCGTGCGGGGCTGGGGGCGGAGTGGCGGGGCCGTTAGAAGACGAGTTCCATCTGGATATTGCAGCGTTCGTAGGGTGATGGAGGGCCGGCGGCTTTGCGGAAGCCGAGTTTGTAGTAAAGGTTGATGGCGGGTTTAAGGGTGGTATTGCTTTCGAGGTAGACACGGGGGGCGCCGAGAGCACGGGCTTTTTCGATGCAGGCCTTACCGACGAGGTAGCCAATGCCCAGGCCCTGGGCACGTGGTGACACGGCCATCTTTGCGAGTTCGAACCCGCCATCGTCCATCGGGATAATAGCGCATGTGCCGAGGGGTTCCCCTTTATACAAAGCCATATAGATATGACCGCCCTTGTCTATGATGTATTCCTGGGGATGGTCTAACGCCTTATAATCGCTTTCTTCCATCCGGAAATACTTCGTGATCCATTCCTCGTTGAGCTGGCGAAAAACGGGTTGATACTCCGGGGTATAATCAATGATCTGTACCTCCTGACTTTCCCTCACCTTCTTTTCTTCCTGGACGCGGCGTAAGAGGCTTTTTTGTTCGAGCAGGAACTCCCATTCGGCGATGGCTTTCCAGAGATCGTGGTGGGTCTCTTTCATCGCTTTTTCTATCACCGATGTGACGTCGTCCAGCTGGGCCTGCATTTTTTCCCGTACCTGTTCGCCGGCGGGGGACAACAGGACAAAGTTTTTCCTGCCATCCATTTCGCCTTTCTTTTCTACGATATAGCCTTTTGCCGACATTTCCCGGACGATCTGGCTGACGGAGGGGTGGGTATGGCCGATCTCCCTGGCGATGTCGGTTATCGATTTTTCTTCCGATGGTGAGAGGGAATAAAAGACGGGGAACCATTTTGGGTGCAGGTCGACCTGGTAAAGGTCGTATATGGCGGCGGCCTGTTCGGTCATTTGTTCACTGAGGCGGCGGAGGCGGCTGCCGAGAGCCATTTTGCCTGTGCGATCGTAGAAGTCCATGAGATTGATGTTAATTACGTAAGTGCTTACGTAAATTTATGGAGAAATTTGTTTTCTGCCAAAATTTAGGGGGATTTTTTGGGGGGCTTGAGCGCGGAGGGCGAAAAAAGAGGGGATACGGGGGAGCATTTTTTCCTACATTTAGCATTATAACCTACGATTGATTACATGCCAGCATCTTACATTCTCTCCTTAGATCAGGGAACCACGAGTTCGAGGGCCATCCTTTTCGATCACAACGGCCAGATCAGGCAATTGGCACAGAAAGAGTTTACCCAGTTTTATCCGGAGCCGGGGTGGGTGGAGCATGATGCCGACGAGATCTGGTCATCACAGTATGGGGTGCTGGCCGAGGTGCTGGCCAAGAGCAATCTTACCACCCAGGATATCGCGGCCATCGGGATCACCAACCAGCGTGAGACGGTGGTGGTTTGGGAAAGGGCCAGCGGGCGGCCTATCCATCGGGCCATCGTCTGGCAGGATCGCCGGACAGCCGCGTATTGCGACGAGCTTAAGGCGCAGGGGATGGGCCCGCTGATCGGGGAGCGTACCGGGCTGGTGATCGACGCTTATTTTTCCGCTACGAAACTCAAATGGATCCTCGATACGATCCCGGGAGCAAGAGCCAGGGCCGCCAAGGGAGAATTGGCCTTTGGCACCATCGACAGCTGGCTTGTCTGGAAGCTGACGGGCGGGAAATTGCATATCACCGACACTACCAACGCTTCACGCACGCTCCTTTTCAACATCCACAGCGGACAGTGGGACCCGGAACTGCTACGGCTTTTCGATATTCCCGAGGCAATATTACCCGAAGTGAAGTCTTCGAGCGAGGTGTATGGGCACACGGGCAGCAACATCATCGCACCAGGATCGACCGGGATGCCTATCGCGGGTATTGCCGGTGACCAGCAGGCGGCCTTGTTCGGGCAGTTGTGCACCCAGCCGGGAATGGTAAAGAACACTTATGGAACGGGCTGCTTTCTGCTGATGAACACCGGCGAGAAAGCGGTAGTGTCGAGGAATCAACTGATCACTACCATCGCCTGGACTCGTGATGGCAGGACAGAATACGCCCTGGAAGGAAGCATCTTTATCGCGGGCGCCGTTGTGCAATGGCTGCGTGACGGTTTGCATTTCATCCGGCATTCGCAAGAGGTGGAGGCCATGGCTGCCGGTGTGGGGGATACGGGTGGCGTGTATTGCGTTCCTGCTTTCGCGGGCTTGGGTGCGCCGCATTGGAATCAGTATGCAAGGGGCAGCTTGTTCGGCATGACGAGGGGTACGACACAGGCGCATATCGCGAGAGCTGCCCTGGAGAGCATCGCTTACCAGACCTATGATGTATTGAAGGCGATGGAGGCCGATAGCGGCATCGTCCTTAAAGAGTTGCGGGTGGATGGCGGGGCCACGGCCAATAATCTGCTGATGCAGTTCCAGTCCGATATCCTCCGGGTTCCGGTTGTCCGCCCGGTGGTGACGGAGACGACGGCATTGGGAGCCGCGTATCTCGCGGGACTGGCGACGGGTTACTGGTCGTCGGAAGAAGATATCCGGCAGCAGTGGACGGTTGACCGGCGTTTCGAGCCGGGGATGGACCAGCATCAGGCACAACAATTATTGAATGGCTGGCAGCGTGCCGTAAAGGCGGCGATCGCGTGGGCTGACGGACCTACGGCCCGCTAATGCGCGGCCCGCTTATAAAGGAATTATTATGAAAAGGCAGGAAATGATAGCGGCCCTGGATGCCAGCAGCGCGCAACAATGGGATGTATGTATCATCGGCGGCGGGGCCACGGGGCTTGGCGTGGCTGTGGATGCAGCATCCCGCGGATTCAGCACGTTGTTGCTGGAGGAATATGATTTCGCAAAGGGAACCTCATCGCGGGCGACGAAGCTGGTGCATGGCGGGGTGCGCTATTTACAGCAGGGCAATGTCAAGCTTGTCACGGAGGCGCTGTACGAACGGGGCGTGCTGCGGCGCAATGCGCCGCACCTGGTGAAGAACCAGTCATTCATCGTGCCCAACTACAAATGGTGGGAAGGGCCTTACTATGGCATAGGACTGAAAGTTTATGACTGGATGGCGGGCAGCCTGGGACTAGGCAAGTCGCGCTTGCTGTCCCGGGAGGAAACACTACAGATGGCCCCTACCCTGGACGCCGATGGACTGAGAGGAAGTGTGCTTTATCATGACGGTCAATTCGATGACGCACGGCTTGCCATCCATCTTGCACAGACGGCTGTCCGGCATGGAGCGGTGGTGTTGAATTATTGCCGGGTGAAGGGGTTGTTGAAGACGCGTGGGGCCGGGGTTGCGGGAGGAGCTTCGGGCAGCGCCGGGGAGGTCTGCGGCGTGGAGGCGGTGGATACGATCGGCGGAAAGGAGTATGTGATACAAGCCAAGGTGGTGATCAATGCGACGGGTGTCTTTACCGATACCGTGTTGCGGATGGATGATGCGGCGAGCGAACCGATCATCGCCCCGAGTCAGGGTGTACACCTGATGCTGGACAAGGAATTTCTGCCGGGCGAGGCGGCGATACTCGTGCCGCATACGGATGATGGGCGCGTGCTCTTTGCCGTGCCCTGGCATAACAAGATCATTATCGGAACGACTGATACGCCGGTGACGCGGGTGGATATCGAGCCCCGCGCCTTACCGGAAGAGGTGGATTTTATCCTGCAGCAGATTGGCCGGTACTTACAGAAGGTTCCGGGTTATGGCGATATCCGCAGCATCTTCGCGGGTCTGCGGCCGTTAGTGAAGAGCAGCAGCCGTAAGACGGCCGAACTGGCGCGTGACCACCTGATCGTGGTGTCGGATTCGGGGCTTGTCACGATCACGGGCGGGAAGTGGACGACCTACCGGCGAATGGCGGAGGATACGGTGAATACGGCGATTGCGCGCGGGCGGTTACCCGAGCGGCCCTGTGTCACGGCTACCTTACCTATCTATGGGGCGATGGCAGTGAACTTCGATGAGCCGATGCATTTTCACGGTACGGATGCGGCGGCGATAAGGGAGCTGGGGTCGGGGGATTCGCGATGGGCCATGAAGCTGCACCCACGGTTGCCTTATACCTGGGCGGAGATCGTTTGGGCGGCGAGAGAAGAAGGTTGTATGACGGTGGAAGATGCGCTTAGCCGGCGAACCCGTAGTCTTTTGCTGGATGCGCAGGCAGCTATCGAATGTGCGGGACCGGTAGCGGCGCTACTCGCAGCGGAACTGGGACGGGACCAGGAGTGGCAGCGGCAGCAGGTGGAGGAGTTCGGCAAAATAGCCGGCGGGTATCTTGCGGCACGCTAACGATTAAACTACTATATCATGACCCCTTTTCTTGGTGAATTTATCGGGACGGGTATGCTTATCCTCCTTGGTCAGACCGTGGTGAGCAATGTGGTGCTACAGCAATCGAAGGGCCACAACAGCGGATGGATCGTCATCAGCTTTGGCTGGGCGATGGCGGTGTTTGTCGGTGTATATTGCGCGACCCCGTCGAGTAAGGCGCATCTGAATCCTGCCATTACGCTCTCTTTTGCCATGATCGGGAAGATACCCTGGAGCATCGTGCCCGCGTATATTGCTGCCCAGTTTCTGGGCGCCATGGCCGGATCGCTGGTGGCCTGGCTATGCTTCCGGCCGCATTTTGCCCCAACGGCAGATGCGAATCTAAAGCTCGCTGTTTTTTGCACGATCCCGGCTATCCGCAGTCCGTTCGACAATCTTATGACGGAATTGATCGCGACGTTCGTCCTTGTCTTTGGCGCCTTGTTCATCGCCTCGCCGGGGAGTAGTCTTGGGGCGCTGGATGCCCTGCCGGTGAGTCTGCTGGTGCTGGGCATAGGGCTTGGGCCCGGCGGGCCAACAGGGTACGCGATCAACCCGGCGCGGGATCTTGGTCCGAGGATCATGCATGCCCTTCTGCCCGTTGCGGGTAAGCGGGATAGTGATTGGGCTTATGCGTGGATACCGGTGGCGGGTCCGGTGCTGGGAGGGCTGATAGCTGCTTTCCTTTACAAGATGCTGGGATAAGAGATGTTGGGGTAAGAAAAATCCCTGCTGGAAAGCAGGGACATACTAATCAAATTCCTAGCCAAATTATTCTTCTCATTCGGTTGTATATACGAAAAAACAACGGATTTAGTTTTCCCGGGGCATCATTTTTCCGCTTTGGGTTCTGATACGGGTGAAGCCGGGGTCTTTTTGGGCCTTTTTAACAACAGGGTACAAGCTTCGAGCAGCCGTTCGAAGTCTTTCTGACGGTGTAGCAGATTCGCTCTTTCTTCGGGGCTATCGAATTGGTCATTTTCCGTGGTGATGCAGGTCTTTACCATGACCCATAGATTATGACGGCATTCGTGCAGCCGATAGTCGCTGAAAAAACGTTCGAACACGCCAACGGGATTCTGAATCTCTTCTTCAGTTAACAGCAATATCCCGTCGAACAATTCTTTTTTTTCTAAGAATAGGGACATAAAATTGATTTTAAGGTTAACACTTGGCTGCATCTCTGGCGGACGCTCCACTTATCCGCGTGATCGTTAACCTTAAAGATGTGAGGGATGGTGCAGGAGTGTAAAGATAAGGAGAAGGAATTATAAATGAGCGGGGATCGAGGATAAAATAATGGAGCAGGCTTTTTCTATCTGTTCTTCGGTGATGGATAGCGGTGGTGCGATGCGCAGGCATTGGGGTGCGAACAGGTACCAATCGGTGAGCAATCCACCGGCGATGCAGGCGTCGATGATGCGTTTGTTCTGTTCGAAATCATCGAATTCGACGGCGATGAGGAGGCCGCTGCTGCGCACGCTCTTTATTGCCGGATGTACAAGCAAGCGCCGGAACAGCGCTTCCTTTCGGGCGACAGCTTCTATCCAGCCGGATTCGAGCAACACCTGCATGGAGGCCAGGCCCGCTGCACAGCAAAGCGGATGACCACCGAACGTCGTAATATGTCCCAGCACAGGATCACCAGTCAGGCTCCACATGCGTTGCCGGTGAGCAATGAATGCACCCATGGGTAAGCCGCCGCCGAGCGCTTTTCCGAGCAGGAGAATATCGGGCAGAACGTTATACCGCTGAAAGCCCCATAGGGTACCTGTCCGGCCGAAACCGGTTTGGATCTCATCGAGAACGAGCAGGGCGCCGGTTGCATCGCAACGTTGTCTCAATTGCCGCAACCAGGCTTCGTTGGGTGCAACGACCCCTCTTTCCGCCTGCACCGTCTCGGCGATGACACAGGCTGTCTCCGGGGTGATGGCAGCAAGCGCGCCGGGGCTGTTGTATTCTACATGCCGGATGCCGGGCAGCAGCGGGCGGAAGGCATTTCGCCAGTATTCGTCGCCCATCACGCTGAGCGCCCCCTGCGTCGAGCCGTGATATGACTTGTTGAAAGCAACGATCTCCGTGCGGCCGGTGACGCGTTTGGCCAGCTTCATCGCGCCTTCCGTGGCCTCGGCGCCGCTGTTGGTAAAATAAACGGAATCAAGGGAAGCGGGCAGATGGGCGGCCAGCAGTGCGGCGTATTCCACCTGAGGTGACTGGACCAGCTCGCCATATACCAGCAGGTGCAGGTAGCGGTCTGCCTGATCTTTTATTGCCCGGATCACCCGGGGATGACGATGACCGGTATTACAGACGCTGATGCCGCCGATGAGATCAAGATATTCCTTGCCTGATCTGTCATAGAGATATAGCCCTTCGGCTTTTACGATCTCCAGTCCCAGTGGGTTGGGGGATGTTTGTGCAACATGCCGGAGGAACATCCGATGATTATCGTTACTATGGCTCATGGAAGCGCAAAGTTCGTTAAATTTGATAAAAACATAGTCATGGCTACGATACTACCGGTAGAGGGTAAATCTCCACGCTTTGGAAATAATTGTTTTGTTGCACCCAACGCCACCATTGTGGGGGATGTAACGATCGGAGACAATTGCAGCATTTGGTTCAATGCGGTCGTAAGGGGTGATGTGAACAGCATTACGATCGGTTCGAAGGTGAATATCCAGGATGGGGTGATCATCCATGGAACATACCAGAAAACCAGCGTTCATATCGGGGGTTGTGTTTCCATAGGTCATAATGCGATCGTGCATGGCTGCATCATCCACGATCACGTGCTTGTCGGGATGGGCGCCATCATTATGGATAATGCGGAGATCGGCAGGAACTCCATTATTGCAGCCGGAGCAGTCGTCCGGGAAGGCACAAAGGTGGAATCGGGGACGATCTACGGGGGTATCCCGGCGCGGAAAATCAAGGATATTCCGCCCGATTTGATCAGCGGGCAGATCGATCGCATTGCGAATCATTATCTTATTTACGCCGGATGGTTCGAGGACGCCAACGAGGCACCCAACGTGGCATCTACCCAAATACCTTAGGGGCCGGGATAGGATGTTGACCCGGAGGTTAAATTAAAGCGCTCGCCTTGCAAATACAGGATAATATTTGTAGGTTTAGGTACGTTTATACCCGTAGATATCCCATGAAACGACCCAAGACTATATTTCTCTTCCTGTTAGCCGCGTTTTTGATTACGACCTTTCCTTCCTGTAGTCTTTTCGGACCGAAATATGGATGTCCCAGTGATGGCAAGAATGTCGGAGCCGAACGAATACTAAGCGGAGAGAAGGTGCCCCGGTCGCCCAAGTTCAAGGCCTGACGCACGAAACGCAGAAAAAACGATACCCTAATATAAAACTTAAAATCCCTACACTATGAGCCCTCTAACTCTACGCACCGATTTCGGCTGTACAGAAGCCGTGATCGACGACGACTGTGGATTGAAGCGTTTCTATGAAGTCGCGAACATCCTTTCTGACGATCTGGACATTAAATTCACCCAAAAAACTGATGATTTCGATTCGCTGATGTGGGATTTCCTTTATAAAGGACACATCCTGACCCTTCATTACAACATCTACACCGGCATTTCGATCTATCCCCGCAAGTTCCGGGAGGCACCCCGGAGGGAGAATGATGCTGTTGTAGAAGTGGCAAAATTCCTTGAAAGCAAATTATTGATCAATACCGCCCGCCGGTACATGTCCTAAAGACCAGCGGCTCCTGCCTGAGAGGGGAGTGTATAGCTGACGATTGTTTGCTGAATGTTGTAGCCGGGCCCTCCTGTGTGGGCCCGGCTTTTTTTTGTTATATTCGAGGCATGACATCTACCAGACAAAGTCCCTTTTATATCAAGCTGGCCATGGTGCTGATCAGTCTGATCGCGCTTTTCTATATCGCTGTACTGGGTAAGTCCATCCTCGTGCCGCTGGTGTTTGGCCTGTTGTTCTCCGTCGTGTTATTACCGCTGGCGCATTTCATGGAGCGAAAGCTTCATTTTCCACGAAGCCTGGCATCCATATTGTCGGTAGTGATCCTGGTCTTGTCGCTGGCCGCGCTTTTATATCTCGTCGGGATGCAGATCACCAATCTGGCCGATGACTGGCCGCAGTT
Organism: Puia dinghuensis; assembly: GCF_014642875.1. Taxonomy (GTDB): domain Bacteria; phylum Bacteroidota; class Bacteroidia; order Chitinophagales; family Chitinophagaceae; genus Puia; species Puia dinghuensis. Next base: position 814,874 of record NZ_BMJC01000004.1, on the reverse strand, counting down.
CAAACAGCAGGTGACGAGCAGCGTGAACAGTCTGCAACAATGGATCTCGTCGAAATTCCATATCCGCATCAAGCAGCAGAATAACTATATCAACAATGCCACGTCCAAGCTACTGGAGACCGGCTCTTCCGTCATTGGTGATATCGTGTTGTCCTTCTCATCTACGATGCTGACGCTTGTTTTTATCCTTATCGACACCTTCTTCTTACTATTCTACCGGCGGCTGATCATCCGGTTTCTTGTAGCCGTCTTTAAAGAAGAGAATTCCGTTATCGTTTTCGATATTCTGACGCATATCCAGACCCGCATCCGGCAATATATCATGGGTCTGCTGATCGAAATGGTGATCGTGTCGGTGGCGACTGCTCTTGCCCTTTGGATCCTTGGGGTCAAATATGCCATCCTGCTTGGGCTGATCACCGGGTTGTTCAATATCATCCCCTATATCGGTATTTTCACGGCCACGCTGCTTAGCACGATCGTCACCTTCGCCACGGCCGGAGCCACCAAACTCCTGCTGGTGATCGCCACCATCCTGGGGATACATCTGATAGATTCCAATGTGCTGCTGCCGGTGGTCGTCGGCTCGAAGGTGAGGATCAATGCCTTTATCACCGTGATCGGAGTCATCATCGGCAATGCCGTCTGGGGGATTGCCGGCACCTTCCTCGCCATACCTATTATCGCTATCGCCAAGATCATTTTCGACCGGATAGAGCCGCTGAAACCCTGGGGTTATCTTTTTGGCGATGGAAAGGAGGACAAGGACCTTCCGCCCAAGGATGCAAAGGAGCGGGCGATCTTAAAAGAAGAGCTGAAGGAGGTGTGAGTCAGCTGTGAGGGGAGGTGATGCTGTCGAGGATGGTACAATAGCTTATGTAGCGATGCTGGGCGATGCTACCCTCTTCTACGGCTTTTTTTACGGCGCAGCCCGGCTCGCCGAGGTGGAGGCAATTGTTGAATTGGCATTGTCCTGCAAGGGCGCGCATTTCGGGGAAATAGCCGGAGAGCTCTTGTTTTGTGATGTCCACCAGGCCGAATTCGCGCATTCCGGGTGTATCGATGACCTGGCCGCTGCCGGGGAGGTCGAACATTTCCGCGAAGGTGGTGGTATGGATGCCCTTGCCGCTCCAGCCGCTGACGCTTTGGGTCTTTAGCTGCCAGTCGGGAAACAGGGCGTTGAGAAAAGAGGACTTCCCTACCCCGGAATGACCGCTGAGCAGACTTATTTTTCCCTGCAGGAGACTCTTTACTTCGTCCAGGCCTTCACCCGTGTGTACGCTCATGCGGATGAGCCGGTAGCCCACGGCTTCATACATGGCTTTCCACTCTTCGAATCGCTGTTCTTCCTTGTGCCGATAGAGATCGGATTTGTTGAACAGCAGGATGGCAGGCACATGGTAGGCTTCACAGGTGACGAGCCAGCGATCGATAAAGCCCTGCGAGGTGCGTGGTTCCTTCAGGGTGACGACGAGCAGCGACTGGTCGATATTGGCCGCCACGATATGATGCTGCATCCGGTGGGAAGGAGACTGGCGGTTGATATAGTTGTGGCGGGCATGGATGGCTGAGATGATGGCCGTTTGTTCTTCTTCGCTCTCGGGTTCGAGTTCTACCTCATCGCCGACGGCCAGGGGGTTGGTGGACGTAATGCCATCGAGCTTGAAAAGGCCTTTGAGGCGGGCATTCCAAGCGACGCCGTCCGGGGTTTTGACGACATACCAGCTGCCTGTGGATTTATAGACTTTGCCATCCATGGGTTGAAGTTAAGGGAACTTTCGCAGGACTGTCCATCGCAGCAGCAATTCCAACAACAGTAAGATGCCGGCCGCCAGGGCAAAGGGGAAGAATTCTTCGGTGTAGCGGCGGATGCTCGACACTTCGATCTTCGATTTTTCCAGCCGGTCTATTTCCTGGTAGATGTTTTTCAGGCTTTCGTTGTCTTTTGCCCGATAGTATTGTCCGCCGGTTTCGGCGGCGATCTGTTTGAGGAGTTTCTCGTCGATGTTGACTTTTTCCCGTTGCATGACCACGCCGGCGGCTGTCTGCACCGGTACGGGCGCAAATCCTTCCGTTCCCATCCCGACGGTATAGACCCGGACGCCGACGGATTTGGCGATCTCCTTTGCGGTGTTGGGGTCTATCAGTCCACCGTTGTTCTCACCGTCCGTCAGCAGGATGATGACCTTGCTTTTCGAGGGAGAGTTGCGAAGGCGATCGACGCCGGTGGCGAGACCCGAGCCGATGGCGGTACCATCCTCGAGCAAACCGCTTTGGACGCTGTACAGTTGTGATTTCAGCACATTGCGGTCGGTGGTGAGCGGACACATGGTAAAGCTTTCCCCCGAGAAAATGACCAGGCCGATGCGATCGGTGGGGCGGTTGTCGATGAACTCCGATGCCACGTTCTTAGCCGCTTCCATCCGATTGGGTTGGAAATCCTGGGCGAGCATGCTGCCGCTGATGTCCAGGCAGAGCACGATATCTATGCCTTCGCCATTGACCAGCTGTTCGTCGTTGCGGGTCTGTGGGCGGGCGAGGGCAATGATGAGGCAGGAGAGCGCCAGCAGGCGTAAAGTGAACGCAACGGGGCGGAGGAAATTCTTCCACGATCGGGTACCGCCGAATGGGCGGACGGAGGATACCACGACTGTCGCCTGGTTACGGCCGGTGCGCATTGCTTCCCACCAGATGAGCAGGGGCACGAGGAGGAAGAGCCCGAAGAAGGCCGGCTGACTAAAATAAATATGTTGATACCAATCGTACAGCACTTGTTGCTTATTAATTATTTTGTTGGTTTGGGGCAGCCGTGACGGCCGTGGCCACCTTGCCTGCCGCCATTGCCTGGTGATGTTCTTCCTCTTGTCTGAGCTTGTCGAGGGATTCGATGGAAGCCCTGATCACCCGGTAGTGTTGGTCGCTATCGGCTATCCCAGGCTGATATTTGGCAAACTTTACAAAGTCGCTCATCCGCAGGGTTTCGGCCAGGGAGTCGAACTGGTCCCGTGGCAGCAACGATCCGCGCAGCTGGCCGATGAGCTCTTCGCTTGTCTCAGCGAAGCTGGAGATGCCAATGCGCCGGAGCAGATAGGCCCGGAAGATCTCACCCAGGCGGCTGTAGTATATTTTTACCGATCCGTTGGCCGGCAACTCTTGTTTTTGCAGTTCGTCGAGCTGCCGTATGGCGTCTTCCAAAGGAGAAAGCTTTGGAGCCGGCTTGATGGGGACGGCCGCCAGGCGCAACTTTCTTTTACGCACCAGCCAGAAGACGAGGACCAGCGAGATCACGGTGACGGCGGCTACGATCCAGGGTATCCAAACGGCCAATGGATTGGGGACGTCGATGATCTCCTTTATGTCGTGATAGTCCTTCGACGGGTCGATCTTCGAATAACCGACGTCGATGCGAATGCTATCGGTGAGATAACTTTTTTTGCCGACTACGAATGCGATTCGGGGGATAGCCCAGACGCCGGAGTCGTAGCTGGTGATCGTGAGGTATTGGCGGTAGTACCGCTGGCCGGGGCGGACGACGGTGTCTACGTTATGTTTCTCCACCCAATCGAAGTGGAGCAGCGAGTCGGGCAAGGGCCAGGACCAATGAATGGTGAGCGTATCCGGCACCGTGGCTTCGAGCATCAGCTGTATGTGCTGGCCGATGAGAATATTCTGCTTATCGACGGTTGCTTTTACGGTGGCCAGTGGAGCGGTGGATTTTTTCTGGGCGTGGAGAAGCGTAACCGGCAGGCATAGAAGCGTAGCAATGATATATGATCGTAGTGGTCTCATGTGTTATCCGGGCCGGTGACGGCCGACGAAGAATCGCTGGAGGATCTTTACATAGTCTTCGTCGGTGCGCAGGTGGAGGAGATCGCACCCGGCCTTTTGGAAGATGCTTTTACACTGCTCGGTGTGGTTAAAAAAATATTGTTGGTAATTGGTCCGTACTAAATAGTCGTTTGTGTCTACCCAATAACGACTGCCGGTTTCGGAGTCTTCGGCTTCCACCATGCCAATCGCCGGCAGCTGCATGTCCATTTTATCGTAGACTTTTATGCCGATCATGTCGTGCTTTTTGCCGGCGACTTTCAGGGCGTCCTCGAAGCCGGGTTCGGAGCGGGGGGCCGAGGCGGGGCGGGGGGCTCTCTGCCTTTGATCGCCATTGCCGTCGAGGAAATCGCTCAGGAGGAATACGATGCCTTTTTGCCGGGCGGCGCCATTGAGGAAGCGGATCGCTTCGTTGAGGTTGGTGCCTTTGCGCTTTGGCTCGATGGTCAGTAATTGTCGAACGATGTAGAGGACGTGTTCTTTTCCCTTTTTGGGGGGGATATAGCTCTCCACCTTATCGCTGAAGAAGATGCAGCCTACCTTATCGTTGTTGTTGACGGCGGAGAAGGCCAGAACGGCGCAGACTTCGGTGATGAGGTCCTTTTTACGGGCGTGTACTGTGCCGAACAGGGAGCTTGCGCTGACATCCACCATCAGCATGACCGTCAGCTCACGCTCTTCTTCGAAGAGTTTACTAAAGGGGTGGTTGAAGCGGGCCGATACATTCCAGTCGATGAAGCGAATGTCGTCGCCCGCTGCATATTCGCGCACCTCCCGGAAACTCATCCCACGGCCTTTGAAGGCGCTGTGGTATTCTCCGGTGAACAGGTGGCGGGTGAGCCTTTTACTTTTTATTTCAAGCTCCTTCACCTTTTTTAGTATTTCGACGGTTGTGAGCATGGGTCCTTATGGTATCGGTATAACTTTCAATATTTCGTCAATAAGATTTTCGACGTTGATGCTTTCTGCTTCGGCTTCGTAAGTGAGGCCGATGCGGTGGCGCAGTACGTCCTTAGAGATGGAGCGCACGTCTTCGGGGATGACATAGCCCCGCTTGTTGAGAAAGGCGTTCGCCTTGGCGGCCAGGGCCAGATTGATGCTTGCGCGCGGGCTTCCGCCGTAAGCGATGAGGGGCTTGAGCTTTTCCAACTTGTATTTTTCGGGGGTGCGGGTCGCAAACACGATGTCGAGGATATAGTGCTCTACTTTCTCGTCCATATAGATCTGGCGGGCGAGCTCCTTTGCCTGCGTGATCTCCTGCATAGACACTACCTGTTCGACCTGTTGCGCCTGGGCGCCCTGGACGTTCTGACGGATGATCAGCTGTTCTTCCTGTTTCGTAGGGTAGTCGACGATGACTTTCATGATGAACCGGTCTTGCTGGGCTTCGGGAAGAGGGTATGTTCCTTCCTGTTCGAGGGGATTTTGCGTTGCCAGCACCAGGAAGGGTTCTTCCAGCTTATAGCTTGTCTCTCCCAGGGTGACCTGTTTTTCCTGCATGGCCTCCAGGAGCGCACTTTGCACTTTGGCGGGGGCGCGGTTGATCTCATCGGCCAGGATGAAGTTGGCGAAGATGGGTCCTTTACGAACAACAAATTCATGCTTCTGCTGGTTGTAGATCATGGTCCCGATGACGTCGGCCGGCAGCAGATCGGGCGTGAATTGGATGCGGCTGAATTTGGCGTGGATGGCCTGCGACAAGGATTTAATCGCCAAAGTTTTAGCAAGACCGGGAACACCTTCCAGCAGGACGTGCCCGTTGCTGAGCAGACCGATGAGAAGGCGATCGAGCATCTGGTGCTGACCGATGATGACACGGCCTACTTCATCACGCAGCCGATCGATAAAAGCTGCCTGATATTGGATTTTATTATTCAACTGTCTGATATCCTCTGCTGTGTAAAGCATATGATTAAATTACTTATGGGGCCCGAAAATACGAAAATTCAATATGTCTGACCTGTGGATAATTAATAAGAAAATTGTAATATATGTTAACAATAACTCGGCCACTTTCGAGTTTTAAACTTAAGTGATTCCGTACCTTCTAACCGAAAATTGATGCGCCGGATGCTTACGAAATGGACCATATTCACTTTAGCCGCAGGATTCTTTATCACCGGTTGCTCCAGCCGGGTTTCTTCAGAAAAAGACCTGAAAGTATTAACCGGAAGTCCCTGGAAATATGAGAAAGCAGGTTTTGATGACGATGATGGGACATTCGATGCGCTGGCCCCCCAAATTGCTGGTAATGAGCGCGAAAATACGATCATTTTTTGTAAGGACGGGACGGGTTATTCAGAGTTTGCACATCGCAGCAAGACTGGCAACCCCGATAGTCTGCCCTTTATCTGGGCCTTTCAGAACGACAGCACCATTTACTTCCAGGACCAATATTACAAGGTGCGGGTGCTGACCCCTCAGCGGCTCGAGCTTTATGCGGATCAGAAATTCGGCGGTACGAGCACCCGTTATACGATCATTCTTACCAGATAACTTATACGCACCGTAAATCTACTATGGTCTTTTACCAGAATATGCATTATCTTGGTCTGACCTTTGCATAACCTGTTAACTAAAACCATGAAAAGTTTGATCCGCCCACTCCACTACCTACCGGCAGCATTGCTGGTCATTTGCATTGCCATCTCGTGTTCAAAGAACAATGGCAACGGGAATAACAATAATAATGCCGACTCCGCACTGATCAAGACTAACCTTATTGTTCTTTCTGCCTGGAAGTATGATACTTCGGGTCTCGACACCAACAACAGCTTCACGATCACCCAGGGAGGTGATACTACCGTCGTCCCGCCGTGTGAACGGGATGACAGTTGGACTTTTGCCTCGAATAATACCGGTACTGTCAATACGGGCACCAAACATTGTACGGTGGGTGAAGCCCAGACGTCATCCTTTACCTGGTCGTTGAGCACGGATACTAAGACCTTGAAAGCATCGTTCAATCCCGTATTGCAATCAGGGGTGACGATCCTCAAGCTCGATTCGACGCACTTCTGGGTATACAGGGATTCTACCTACCTGGGTGTCAACTACCGGTATATCGTAGAGCTGAAACACTAGGTTCTCTCCTGGTTTAAGACAGATATTTCCCCACTATGGGCACGCGTCTGCCCACCCCGAATGCTTTGCAGCTGACCCTGATGATGGGGCAGAACTGGTTGCGTTTGTATTCGCTTGTATTCACCAACCGGAGGATGCGGCTGACGACGGCTTTGTCGATACCCATGGCGGCGATGGCTGCGGGTCCCTGCCGCCGTTCGATATACTGGTACAGTACTTTATCCAGGGTGTCGTAATCGGGCAGGCTGTCGCTGTCTTTCTGGCCGGGCCGGAGCTCGGCGGAGGGGGCTTTGTGGAGGATGTTCACCGGGATGATCTCCCCATCACGGTTGATGTCGTGGGCGAGGGCATACACCTGTCCCTTATATACATCACCGAGTACGCTAAGACCGCCGGCCATGTCGCCGTACAGGGTGCCATAACCCGTCGCCAGTTCGCTTTTATTGGAGGTGTTGAGCATGATATAACCAAACTTGTTGGCGAGGCCCATCACGAGGTTGCCGCGCGTGCGGCTTTGGAGATTTTCTTCGGCGAGCCCGAAGGGAGTGTCTTTGAAAACCGGTGCGAGGGTATGGATGAGGGCATCATATACTTCGCGGATGGGAATGATGTCATAGGGGTTGCCGAGGTTGCGTGACAGTTGTTCGGCGTCGCTGACCGAGTGCGAGGTGGAGTAAGCAGAGGGAAGAAGGATGGCGCGAACATTATCTTTCCCCAAGGCTTCGCAGGCCAGGGCCAGGGTAACGGCGCTGTCGATGCCGCCGCTGCTGGCGATGATGGCCTTGCCAAAGCCCATTTTCGAAAAATAATCGCGGATGCCCATGAGCAGCGCCTTCCTGATCTGGCTGATATTGCGATCATCAGTTAGATATTCGAGGACGCGCTGAGGATCGTATTGTTTTGACACCTGCAGATCTTTATCGAAGACGGCAGGGGCGATGGCCGCGCCAGGCGTGGCCGCGCCGGAATGCGAGGTTGTGTCGTCTTCCGAACCGGTGCGCACGGAGAGTCCGGGCAGCAGCTCTTCGTACAGCGGCGGCACCCGGTGTGGCAGGCTGACAACCGCAAAGTCTTCTTCGAAGGATCTCAATTCGTGGATGAGGTTGCCTTTTGCATCGTAGACGAGGCTGCTGCCGTCGAAGACGATCTCTGTCTGTGAGCCTACTGCATTGCAGTAGTACATGGGGAGATGGTATTTCAGGACGTTCTGGCGTACGACTTCCTTGCGATCTTCGTCGCGATCGTAATTGAAGGGCGATGCGGAAATATTGATCATCACATCGGGATGCTGACGGATCAGGTGATCCATCGGGCAGACCCGGTAGAGGGGGTTGTCGCCCAGATTCCAAACGTCTTCGCAGATGGTGAGGGCGATCTTTTTGCCTTTGAAGGGGATGACCTTCCATTCGAATGCGGGTTCGAAATAACGGTATTCGTCGAATACGTCATAATTGGGCAGGCAGGTTTTGTGAGCGACGCCCTTGATCTCTTTTTCGTAGAGAAGCCAGGCCGCATTGAATAGATCTTTCCCTTCCCGTGCGGGGTTGCGCGCCGGTGCGCCCACGATGACGCCGATGGTGTCGGCTTCCTGGCGGATGCGATCGATCGCTTCATAGGACTGCGTGATGAAATCATCGAACTCCAGAAAATCACGGGGTGGGTAACCGCAGACAGATAATTCGGTGAAGACTACGAGGTCGGCGCCGGCGGCTTTGGCCTGGTGGATGCCCGCGATTATTTTCCGGGTGTTCGCCTCAAAATTCCCGATATGATAATTTTGTTGAGCGAGTGCGATTTTCATGGTGCAAATTTACGCAAATTTCCCCGTGTGTCCGGTGCACCGTCTGACAGCCCTGCGGTTAGGTTAGAATTGTTATATTTGGCTATGGCTTTCAATGAACGGTTGGCCCACCGGATAAGAGAGGCCCTCGCTCATCTTCCGGATGTGGAAGAAAAGAAGATGTTCCATGGCATCTGTTTTATGGTGAATGGCAAGATGTGTCTCTGCGTCCGGCTGGATGAGATGCTTTGCCGCATCGGGCCGGACAAATATGCCGAAGCGCTGGAGATGAATCATTGCAGGCCGATGATCCACAACGGCCGAACGATGACGGGTTTTGTCTTCGTCAGTGAGGAAGGCATCAAGAAGAAAAAGGATTTTGAATATTGGGTGAATCTCGCACTTGCGTTTAATAAGGAAGCAAAAGCTTCGAAAAAAGTTGTTAAAAAAAAGAAATGAGAATTATCGGGTTTTTTCTTGTTGCCTGTGTTGGTCTTGTATCCTGTGGTTCCGCTGATAAGCCGGATGTTTCGGGGATCGATGTCGGGAAGGTGCATATCGAACGTTTTGATACCGCTTTTTTTAGTCTCGATTCGAATAATATTCCGCGGGGGCTTTTTCAGCTGAGCCGGCGGTATCCGTATTTCACGCCGGATTTTGTGGCGAATATCCTTGGATCAGACGAGCAGTTATCCGACACGAGCAGGCTTGCCTTTGCCGCGGCGAGGGAATTCCTGGTAACCTATCATGGCGTCGAGGATTCGCTGAAGCAAAAATACAAGCAGCTGGATTGGCTGGAACCGGAGCTGCAGCAAGGTTTCCGGTATGTGAAATATTATTTTCCGCAGTATAAGCTGCCGCCCAAGGTGGTTGCTTTCACCGGTCCGTTCGATGGCCCGGGCGTGGCCATCACTTCTTATACGCTGGCGATAGGGTTGCAATCCTATGCTGGCGCCAATTTCTCCTTTTATCTTACGAGCAAGGGCCAGGACATGTATCCCCTGTATGTCTCACGGCGGTTCAAACCGGAATATATCACCGCCAATTGCCTCAATGCCATTGCGCAGGATATCTTTCCCGACAGCAGTGATAACCGGCCGCTGATAGAGCAGATGGTCATCAAGGGGAGGTATTTCTGGCTTGCGGGCAAACTTGATCCGGATGCGCCGGATAGTATCCGGACGGATTATACGCAGGCCCAGCTGAACTGGTGCGCAGGCAATGAGGCGTCCATCTGGAATTTTTTTCTGCAGGCTACCGATCTGTATACGCTGGACCCGGATATTATCAAGAATTATATCGGGGAAGGGCCTAAAACCCTTGGCATGCCCGATGCTTCTCCCGGCAATATCGGCGCATGGGTGGGATGGCAGATAGTGAAGAAGTATGTGGCGGAGCATGGGAAGCTGACGCCGGCGCAGGTGATGGCGACGCCTGCGCGCACCATTTTTGAGGAGGCGAAGTACAAGCCGAAGTAGGCACGGATCGCGGGTTTGGCGGGGGGCCGGCGGCGGGCCGGGGCTGCGGTGGAGGCGCGGGCGCACGAGGGGCCGGGGCGCGGGTTACGGGGTACGGGGGTTATTTCCCGATGCGCTCTTTTAGCAGTTTGCGGGCGGCCTGGATCTCGGTGATGTCTTTAAAGGAGTCTTTGGGGATCATGAAGAACGAGCGCGGGCTGAAATAGACATGGAAGAAATAGATGGTCTCTTTGAATGCAGTAAAGTCTTCCCATTCCCAGAGTTGCTGGCCTTTTTTTGTTATCAGCAGGATGCCGCGGTCTTCCAGGCTTAGGGTAAAGGTGTCCTGGAAGGTGGCTGAGCGCTTGTAGATGCTGAGGGGGAGAAGCCGGCGAATGGATATCCAGAGGCAGAACCAGAGGACAGAGAAGATGAGGAAGGGAAGGGCCTGTATCTTCTTGAAAGCGAACAGGATAGCCGATAGGATGGCGAATACGTTGATCATAATGACCATCGTTCGGATCTCTGGTCTGCTGAAAAAGTGGCCGCGTAACCCATCTAAAACCTGCTTTTTATTGTATCCGAATTGAATAGTCATCCTCCGATGCTTTTTATGTGCGTTTATGTGCGGGTAAAAATAATGAAAATGAGGGCGCTTCGGGCAAAAAAAAGCCCCCGCCGGTTGGCGGAGGCCTAAAAGTCAAGTTTGCCCATACCTAATCTCTTTAGTGCCTAGCGCATATCCCTACAGTGGCTGTAGTGATTGCTGGCTGCCTGATCAGGTGTCACGCTACGGCTACAGGAAAACAATGAGATGCTTGAAAGGATGACGATTGCAACAAGAAAACGCTTCATGTTTTTCATTTTAGGGTTTACAGGATTATTAAAAACGACCGAAAGCTGATATTAGTATTTTCCGTAAGTGTTAAGATGTAATAAAATATCTATGCTTCCCTTGAAAAGATACGATGGCACCAGCGGAAAAAATAACCATTTTTACGAAGAGGCCCCGGGAGGAAGACATTCATGATCTGAAAAGAAAATTCCCCCATGGAAATGAGGGAATGTGTTTATGGTTTAAGTACCGTCCTAAGACATTGTTGTGGGCCTTTGGGGCCAAGTCGCGGTGGTCCCGGGCCGCAGCGTGGGCGTTGCGGGCCAATTAGCTGCAGCCCATGCTATTGCCGCAGTTGAGGCATTTATAGCAGGTTCCGCTGCGGATGGTGATATGACCGCAGGTGTTGCAGGCCGGGGCATCGCTTTGCATGCTCCTGGCGGCCTGGTTGATGGCATCCAGGCCATTGTCGGCGCGGCCAACGGAAGCGGTGACCCTGGGTGCTTTTGCCGGCTGGGCGCCACCGGCGGGGGCATTACCGCTGGTGGGGGTATTACCGCCGGCTTTTGCTACGATGCGTACGTCGCTGAGTTCGGGTTTGTTACCGGCATCGGAGTTGCCGGGCAGGTCCCAGTCGTCGGCGCCGCTGTTGGCAACTTCCGGCCGGTCGATGACGTGTACGAGATCGGTGCGGTGCAGGTATTCGTAGGCCAGCGACCGGAAAATGAAGTCGACAATCGAGGTAGTGCTCTTGATATTGGGGTGGTCGACCATCCCGGATGGTTCGAACCGGGTGAATACAAATTTCTCTACAAATTCTTCCAGCGGTACGCCGTATTGGAGGCCGATGGAGATGGCAATGGCGAAGCAGTTGAGCATGCTGCGCATGGTAGCACCTTCCTTGGCCATGTCTATGAAGATCTCACCGACAGTGCCGTCGCTGTATTCGCCCGTCCGCAGGAAGATAGCCTGGCCGTTGATCTTTGCCTTCTGGGTAAAGCCACGGCGTTTGGCGGGCAGGGTGCGACGTTCGACGATGGTGGCCAGGGCCCTTTTCAGCTTTGTGTCGGGGGAGGCCTGGACCCTGCGCTGTACCTCTTCGAGGAGTTCTTGAACGGTGAGCTTGCCGAGGTCGACGATGGTGGATTCGGCGACAGGCTGGGGCGCCGCGGCCGCTTCCTGTGTAGCGGCTGTTCCCTTGTCGGCTTCGGTTTCCTTCTTTTTCCTGTCAGATTTTGTGCTAAGCGGCTGTGACAATTTGGAGCCGTCGCGATAGAGCGCGCAGGCTTTTAGCGCCAGTTTCCAGCTCAGCAGATAGGCGTCTGCGATCTCTTCTACCGTCGCCTCGTGGGGGAGGTTTATCGTTTTGGAGATAGCGCCACTGATGAAGGGTTGGGCGGCGGCCATCATGCGGATATGACCGTGGGCGTGGATATAACGCTGGCCTTTCTTACCGCATTTGTTGGCGCAGTCGAATACGGCCAAGTGCTCGTCTTTGAGGAAGGGGGCGCCTTCGACGGTCATTGTGCCACAGACATAGTTGTTGGCGGCTTCGATCTCTTCTTCGGAGAAACCGAGGGCTTCCAGCAGGCTCCATTCGAAGTTGTAGTATTGTGCGGGTTTAAAGCCGAGGCGCTGGAGACATTCTTCGCCAAGCGTATAGACGTTGAATACGAAGCCGATCTCGAAGGCGGAGCCGACGGCGGCGTCCAGCTTTTTTATCTCTTCGGCGATGAAGCCTTTTTCGCTGAGTGATTGGTGGTTGATGGCAGGGGCGCCGGCGAACGTTCCCGAACCGACGGCATATTTTACGATGGCGTCGATCTGTTTGTCGGTGTAATGGAGGTTCTTCAGGGCCGTCGGTACGGACTGGTTAATGATCTTGAAATAGCCGCCGCCGGAGAGTTTTTTAAACTTCACCAGGGCGAAGTCGGGTTCCACGCCGGTGGTGTCGCAGTCCATTACCAGGCCAATAGTACCGGTGGGCGCGATGACGGTGGACTGCGCATTGCGATAGCCATATTTCTCACCCAATTGTACGGCTTCGTCCCAGGCCTTTGTAGCGGCCTTCAGGAGATAGTCCGGGCAGTATTTTGCTTTCAGGCCCTGGGGTTTTGTCGCCAGGCCTTCGTATTCGTCGGCATCATACGCCGCGAGCCGGTGGTTGCGCATCACGCGAAGCATGCTTTCCCTGTTCTCTTCGTAGCGGGGGAAGGCGCCGAGCACTCCGGCCATTTCCGCCGATGTCTTGTAGGCGATGCCCGTCATGATCGCGGTGATGGCGCCGGCAATGCCGCGGGCCTCTTCGCTGTCATAAGGAATGCCCATTATCATCAGCATCGATCCCAGGTTGGCATAGCCGAGGCCCAGGGTGCGGTAGTCGTAAGACAACTGCGCTACTTCTTTCGATGGAAATTGCGCCATGAGCACGGATATCTCCAGGACGGTGGTCCAGAGGCGCGTTGAATATTCAAAGTCTTCTACATCGAAGGTATTCGTCTTTTCGTTGTAGAAGCGGCGGAGGTTGAAGGAGGCCAGGTTACAGGCGGTGTTGTCGAGGAACATGTACTCACTGCAAGGATTAGATGCCCGGATGGGGCCGCCTGCAGGGCAGGTGTGCCATTCGTTGATGGTCGTATCGTATTGTGTCCCCGGGTCTGCGCAGCGCCATGCGGCATAGGAGATCTGGTTCCAGACCTCGCGGGCGGGGATGCGTTTCATCACCCTCTTGTCGCTGCGGGCCGTCAGTTCCCAGTCCTCATCGTGCTCCAGTTTTTCGAAGAAGGAGTTGGGGATGCGGATGGAGTTGTTGGAATTCTGACCGGAAACAGTGCGGTAGGCTTCCCCTTCATAGTCGCTGGGATAGCCGGCGGCGATGAGGGCAGCCACTTTCTTTTCTTCTTCTACTTTCCAATTGATGAACTCCATCACTTCCGGGTGGTCGAGATCGAGGCAGACCATTTTTGCGGCCCTGCGGGTAGTGCCGCCAGACTTGATAGCACCTGCGGCGCGGTCGCCTATTTTCAGGAAGCTCATGAGTCCGCTGGAGGTTCCGCCGCCGGAAAGCTTTTCGCCTTCGCCACGGATGTAGGAGAAGTTGGTGCCTACGCCGGAACCATATTTAAAGATACGGGCTTCACGGACCCAGAGGTCCATGAGTCCGCCTTCGTTGACGAGATCGTCTTCCACGCTGAGGATGAAACAGGCGTGGGGTTGAGGTCTTTCATAGGCCGAGGTGGACCGTTTCAATTGGTCGTCGGCGGGGTCGACAAAGTAATGGCCCTGGGGTTTACCCGTGATGCCATAGCTTTCGTGGAGACCCGTGTTGAACCATTGGGGCGAGTTGGGGACGCAGGCCTGGTCGAGGATGCTGTACACCAGTTCTTCGTAGAATATCTGTGCATCTTTTTCGGATGCAAAATAGCCATACCGTTGGCCCCATACGCGCCAGCAGTTGGCCATGCGGTGTGCCACCTGTTTGACCGATGTCTCACGGCCGAGGGAGCCGTCCGGTTGCGGGACGCCTGCCTTGCGAAAATATTTCTGTGCGAGGATGTCGGTTGCAATCTGGGACCACTGGGCCGGTACCTCTACATTGTTCATCTCAAACACCACTTCCCCGGTGGGATTGCGAATGACCGAAGTCCGATAATCGTAGGTAAACTGATCGAAAACATTGGTATCTTCTCTGGTGAAGCGGCGGGAGAATTGCAAGCCCTTTACAGATTGCTTTTTTGTTGCCATGATCAGTCCTTTTTTTGCTGAAAAGATTTTATTAGGTAATTAGTTTTCGTAGCGGGTTCGGGAGTTAACGAAAGTAATTTTCCATTTCCATATTTCCACATTGTAATTTTCCACCTATGTGTAAAACAAATGTGTATATTTTTTTGTTCGCGCCAGGCGGGGCTATGACGGCTTGATGACCATGTCGTTGAGTTCGGGGTGCCGCTTCACATAAGAAAGAACGAAGGGGCAGTAGACCTTTACTTTCAGGTGGTGAGTACGGGCGTAATCAAAGGCGGCAACGACCAGGGCAGATGCGATGCCGCGGCCACCCAACTGGTCGGGGACCTCGGTGTGCATGAGCACGAGGATGCCGTCGTGAAAGCGATATTCGAGAAAGGCCAGTTCTCCGTCGATGTGTAGTTGAAATTGCTGTTGTTGTTCGTTGTTGATGATGTTAAAGGATTCCATTCGGATAACTTGCTTTTGAGATGCCAAATATGTGTTATTTTCGTTGAATAATCAGGGTTTTTACGAATGAATACATCCGTAATGATCCCTATGCAATTTCGTCGAATAGCCCCTTAAAAGCCAGAAACTTTTTGCATTTTTGTACCACCAACGGCACTAAGCGAATGAAACAACATATCTATGAATCTTTGTTGGCTAAGAAAAGAAAGGGGCAACGATCTTTTGCCGTGCTGATCGATCCCGACAAGGTGGATGCCCAGAAAATTGATGAATTGACGGGTCTGGCGGTCAGTGCCGGGGTAGATTATTTGTTTGTCGGGGGTAGTCTGGTCATTTCCAACCATCTCGATGAGGTGGTACAGCATATCCGCAGAAATTGTTCCATCCCTGTCATCCTTTTTCCCGGTACGCCGTCGCAGGTATCCCGGTATGCGGACGGCCTTCTTTATTTATCCCTGATCTCGGGTCGTAACCCAGAACTGCTTATAGGGCAACATGTTATTTCCGCGCCGGCGGTCCGCAAGAGCGGATTGGAGATTATTTCCACCGGCTATATGGTGATCGATGGCGGGGCGCCGACGACCGTCTCCTACATCAGCAATGCGACGCCTATTCCGGCGGACAAGAATGAGATTGCGCTTTGTACCGCCATGGCCGGGGAGATGCTCGGGATGAAGCAGATCTACATGGACGCGGGCAGCGGCGCGCGGCATCCCATCCGGGAGGAGATGATCGCCTGTGTCGCCTCGAATATCGAGATCCCCCTTGTTGTCGGCGGCGGGATCCGCGATGCGGAGAAGGCCTATCGCAACTGCAAGGCTGGGGCCGATGTCATCGTTGTCGGAAATGCCATCGAGAAGGATGTTTCCCTCATAAAAGAGATAGCGGCGGCTATCCATAGTGTTCCCGTTCGCCAGGGCTGAGGGGCCTGCCGGGGGGTGTCGGGGCCAAACCGGGGCTGCTAAAGGGCCGGATGGGGTCGCTGCAAGGGCCGGAGACCCCTAAAATTTACATAAATTTTACTAGTAAATCCGCTTTTACTTTGTAAATTTGCCATCTTTATCATTGGAAAAAGATTAAACAACAATCTCATCTTCATTGAAATGAAAAAAAACTCACCCATATCACGCATCCTTGTGATATTGCACGCCTTCAATAAGCGTGGGTTTTTTGCTGCGCCGTTGTGCACAGTTTTTTCCATTCGCCCGATTTCCGGGGCTTATTACGGGCGTCCCACGCCCATAGGGGTACGACGTTGATACTATCTACCACCACCCTGCCGACATCCGTCGTAACGACGATATTTTTCCGTCCAGTCGTTTTACCTTTTCAATTTTTGTATTTGGGGAGTTTTCATCCTTACAAACATGGAACAACAACAATTTAAGATAATAATAGCCGACCAATCCCACCAGGATTTTGCGCGGATCATTTGTGACGAAATGGAGTCTTCTGCGAAGGCCCGGGGCACCGGTATTGCCAAACGCAGCCCGGAGTACATCCAGGAGAAGATGCGAGAGGGCAAGGCCGTTATCGCCTTTACCGAAGATGGGATATGGGCGGGTTTCTGTTATATCGAGACCTGGAGCCATGGGGAATATGTCGCCAATTCGGGGCTTATCGTTTCCCCGCCGTTCAGGAAGAGCGGGCTGGCCAAGATGATAAAGAAAAAGATCTTCGGACTGAGCCGGACGATGTATCCCGAGGCCAAGATATTCGGGCTGACGACCGGGCTGGCGGTGATGAAGATCAATTCCGAACTGGGGTATGAGCCGGTGACCTATTCCGAGCTGACCCAGGACGAAAATTTCTGGGCCGGCTGCAAGAGCTGTGTCAACTACGAGATCCTGATGAGCAAGGAGCGTAAGAACTGTATGTGCACGGCGATGCTTTATGACCCCAAGGATCACTACGAGCCTGAGGAGACCACGCAGGATTTCAAGAAGCATTCCAAGTTATACGAGCGATTCATGCGCATCAAGCAGTGGAAACTGCTGGCGCCCTTCCTGAAGCATCATGTCGAGGACAATGGCGTCCCTGTGAGCAAGGAGGGCAATGGCGGCGGGCAGCGCAAATCCCTGTTCCACCGGTTTCATATGTTCTTTAATTTCTAAAAATTCTATTTATCAGCCATGAGCAATAAAGTCGTCTTAGCCTATAGCGGCGGATTGGACACAACCTATTGTGCCGTTTACCTAAGCAAGGTGAAGCATCTCGAAATACATGCCCTTACCGTCAATACCGGTGGGTTTAGCAAGGAGGAGATCGACCAGATAGCCGCGCGGGCGAAAAGTCTTGGAGTAGCTTCTTTTGAGTGCGTGGATGTCACCAAAGAATATTACGAGAGCTGTATCAAATATTTAATTTTCGGGAACGTGCTGAAAAATGCTACGTATCCGCTTAGCGTCAGTGCAGAAAGGATGGTACAGGCAATAGCGGTGGCTAATCATGTGAAGAAAACAGGCGCCTCCTTTGTGGCGCATGGCAGTACGGGTGCGGGTAATGACCAGGTGCGATTTGACATGGTGTTCCAGAGCATGCTTCCGGGTGTTGAGATTCTCACCCCTATCCGGGATATGCGGCTCAGCCGGGAGGAAGAGATCGCTTTTCTGGCAGAGTACGGAGTGAAGATAAATGCGGAGAAGGCAAAATACAGCATCAATAAGGGGTTGTGGGGAACTTCGGTCGGTGGAAAGGAGACCCTGACGTCTAAGGATTATCTGCCGGAAGATGCCTGGCCGACGCCGATGACCGAGACGGGTGTCCGTCAATTAGTGCTGGAATTCGAGAAAGGGGAATTGAGGGCTGTGGATGGGAAGCGTTTCGCCAACCCGGTGGAGGCTATCCAGCATCTGCAGGCCATCGCCCAGCCTTTTGGCGTAGGCCGGGACATCCATGTCGGCGATACGATCATTGGGATAAAAGGGAGGGTCGGTTTCGAAGCCGCCGCCCCGGTGATCATCATCAAGGCCCATCATTTGCTGGAGAAACATACGCTGACCAAGTGGCAATTATACTGGAAAGATCAGCTTAGCAGCTGGTATGGCAACTGGCTTCATGAGGGTCAGATGCTGGACCCGACGATGCGGAACATCGAGAAATTCCTGGAAGATTCGCAGGAGACGGTCAGTGGAAAGGTTTTTGTTACTCTTCAACCCTACCGGTATACGATCACGGGTATCGAGAGCGCCCATGATCTTATGAGTAGCAAATTCGGGAGTTACGGGGAGATGAACAAGGGTTGGAGCGGGGATGATGTGAAGGGGTTTGCCAAGATCTTCGGTAACCAGACCTCTATTTTTCACAAGGTGAACGAGCCTGCTAAATGAGCCCGGTAGTCTCCGCCTTGCAGCCGCTGAAGCACTATGTGTGGGGGGCGGGTTGTGATGGGTGGAATCTGGTGGACCGGCCCGAGCTGTCGGTGAAGCAGGAGCGGATGCCACCGCATACTGCGGAGACGGAGCACTATCATCGGCATGCGCGGCAATTCTTTTTCATTTTACAGGGTATGGCTGTCTTTGAAACTTCCGAGGGGCGCGTCGAGGTTGGACCGCAGCAGGGTTTTGAGATCGCCCCGGGGTTGACACACCGGATCAAGAACGAGTCGGAGGCTGACCTGGTGTTTGTTTTGTGTTCGCAGCCTTCGACGATAAACGATAGAATAGAAATATGAGACGAGTAAGAGCAGGCATAATTGGCGGCGCCGGGTACACCGGTGGGGAGATGATCAGGTTGCTGATCAATCATCCGGCCGTGGACATATCGTTTATTCACAGCAAGAGCAATGCGGGCAAGCCCGTTACTGTCGTCCATGAGGACCTTGCCGGAGATACGGAGCTGACCTTCAACGATGAATGGCATAGTGAGGTGGATGTGGTCTTTCTTTGTGTCGGTCATGGCGAGGCGAAGAAGTTTATGGAGGAGCATGGGGGCAGCTTTGACGGGGTGCTGGTCATCGATCTATCGCAGGATTTCCGATTGGGTGCACCGGGTTGGGTCTATGGGCTGCCCGAGCTGAACCGGGAGGAGATCCGATCGGCACAGGCCGTTGCGAACCCGGGTTGTTTTGCCACCGCCATCCAGCTGGGTTTGTTGCCGCTGGCGAAGGCCGGGCTTTTGGGCGATGTATATTCCACGGGCATCACCGGCAGCACCGGGGCAGGACAGAGTTTGTCGACGACGAGTCATTTTTCGTGGCGGGCCAACAATATCCAGGCGTACAAGACGCTGAGCCATCAACATCTGAAGGAGATAGGTCAGTCGCTGCGGCAATTGCAGGCTTCCGGTGAGCCGGCCGTGCATTTTACGCCATGGCGGGGGGACTTTACCCGCGGCATTTTTATCAGCAGCCAGCTGCGGGTGGATCGTTCGCCGGAAGAAGTGCTTGGGCTTTTTGAGAATTTTTACAAGGGTCATCCTTTTACAATAGTCAGCCGTAACCCTATTTCGCTGAAACAAGTCGTCAACACCAACAAATGCCTGATCCAGCTGGAGCAGGTAGGTTCGCAACTGGTGGTGCATTCGGCGCTTGATAACCTGCTGAAAGGCGCCTCCGGGCAGGCGGTTCAGAATATGAACCTGCTGTTCGGGCTGGATGAGACGGCGGGGCTGCGGCTGAAAGCAAATGCATTTTAACCCGACCCGAGCGCCCTGGCGCCCGGGTCTTAACAAAAAGTATATGAAGTTATTCGACGTTTACCCTATCAATGACATTACCATCGTAAAGGCGAAGGGTTCTTACGTTTGGGACCAGGAAGGGCAGCAATACCTCGATCTATATGGCGGCCATGCCGTTATTTCGATAGGGCATACGCATCCGCACTATGTACAACGCATAACAGAGCAACTGAATAAAGTAGGATTCTACTCCAATTCGATACGCATTCCGCTGCAGGAGCAACTGGCGGATAAGCTGGGGAAGGTGTCCGGCAGGCCCGACTATCAGCTTTTCCTCTGTAATTCCGGGGCGGAAGCCAATGAGAATGCGTTGAAGCTGGCTTCTTTCCACACCGGCAGGAAAAAGGTGGTGGCCTTCCGCAAATCCTTTCATGGCCGTACTTCGCTGGCCGTTGCCGTAACGGATAACCCTGCCATCGTTGCGCCGGTGAATCAAACGGAGAATGTGATCTTTTTGCCTTTTAACGACGATGCTGCATTGGAGGAGTGCTTTGCGAAACAAGGGAACGAGATCGCAGCGGTGATCATCGAGGGCATCCAGGGCGTCGGCGGGATCAATGTAGCAGAGGCCGGTTTTCTGCAGGCGATCAGCCGGCTTTGTAAACAATACGGATCGGTGTTTGTCGCCGACAGTGTACAATGCGGCTATGGCCGGAGCGGAAAGTTCTTTTCGCATGACTTTGCCGGGGTAGATGCCGATATCTATAGCATGGCCAAGGGGATGGGAAATGGCTTCCCGGTGGCGGGGATCATCATCGCGCCGGAATTGCACGCCAAACACGGGATGCTGGGCACTACGTTTGGTGGCAACCATCTTGCCTGCGCTGCTGCGCTTGCCGTACTGGAAGTCATCGAGCAGGAGAATCTTATCGCCAATGCCGCGGAAACGGGTAAATACCTCATGGATGAGCTGAAGAAGATCCCGCAGTTGCAGCGGGTGAGGGGCAAGGGATTGATGATCGGTTTCGATGTGCCCGAGGAATTGAAAGATCTGCGGAAGAACCTGCTCTGGAACCAGCGGGTCTTTACCGGAGAGGCGAAACCCAATACCATCCGACTGCTGCCTTCACTGGCCCTTCGGAAGAAGGATGCCGATGAATTCCTGGAGGCTATCCGGGAGGAGATTCACACCATGGCAAGCGTTGTTGTAAAATAAAACTATCATGAAAAATTTTGTTTCCGCCGCCGATGTCGCTGACATTGACAGCCTGGTACAGTCGGCCCTGGCCTATAAGGCAGACCCGTTGAAAGACAAGTTACTTGGCGCCAACAAGCGTGTCGGGATGCTCTTTCTGAACCCCAGTATGCGGACCAGACTGTCGACGCAGATCGCGGCGCAGAACCTCGGGGCGGAAGCCATTGTTTTCAACGTCGACAAAGAAGGCTGGGCGCTGGAATTCGAGGAAGAGGCTATCATGAGCGGCAATACCGTGGAGCACGTAAAGGATGCGGCTCCTATCATGGGAAAATATTTCGATATCCTGTGTATCCGCACTTTCCCTTCGCTGCAGAATAAGGAGGATGATTACAGTGAGCTTTATATCAATCAGTTTATTAAATACTCCGGTATTCCGGTGGTGAGCCTGGAGAGCGCTACGCTGCATCCCCTGCAAAGTCTGACGGACATCATCACTATGACGGAGGTTCTTGGGAAGACCGCCCGGAAGCCAAAGGTCGTGCTGTCCTGGGCGCCGCATGTAAAGGCATTGCCGCAGTGTGTGGCGAACAGTTTTTCGCAGTGGGTGAATGCCTGGGGCAAGGCCGACTTTGTTATAACGCATCCTGAGGATTACGAATTGGATACAAAGTTTACGCGGGGTGCGACGATTACGCATACCCAGGATGAGGCGTTGAAGGATGCAGATTTTGTCTATGTCAAGAACTGGAGCACGTACACGGATTACGGCAAGATCTATAACAATGACCCGGAGTGGATGCTCACCAATGAGAAGATGAAGGCGACGAACAATGCGAAGGTGATGCACTGTCTTCCCGTGCGGCGGAATGTGGAGCTGAGCGACGAGATACTGGACGGGGCGTCGAGCATCGTCACGCAGGAGGCGTCGAACCGGGTGTGGGCCGCGCAGGCTGTGCTGGCTGATCTGCTGCGGGGGAAAAAATAAGGACATGGAGTTATCGATCATAAAGATAGGCGGGAATATCATCGACGACGAGGCGAAGCTGTCTGCTTTCCTCGATGCGTTTGCCGCCGTACCCGATAAGAAAATACTGGTACATGGCGGCGGCAAGCTGGCCACCAAGGTGGCCGAGGGGCTTGGCATCCGGCAACAGCTGGTAGATGGCCGCCGGATCACCGATGCAGAGACCTTACGGGTGGTGACCATGGTCTACGCCGGGACGATCAATAAGAACATCGTGGCGCAATTGCAGGCGAGGGGATGCTCCGCTGTAGGGCTCACGGGCGCCGACGGGAATGCTATTTTGTCGCACCGCCGGGTACATGCCAGCATCGACTATGGTTTTGTCGGGGATGTCGACCAGGTGAATACTCCTTTTCTTACCAGCCTGTTGCAGCAGGACAATACGCTTGTCTTTGCCCCCATCACACATGACGGGAAGGGGCAGTTGCTGAATACCAATGCGGACACCATCGCCCAGGAACTTGCCAGGGCGCTGAGCACGAGCTTTGAAGTGAATCTTGTCTATTCGTTTGAGAAAAGCGGCGTCCTGCTCGACGCCGAAGATGACCGATCAGTGATTGGCCTCCTGCGGCCTTCGGAATATGAGGACCTGAAGGCCAGGAAGGTGATCTTTGCCGGGATGATCCCGAAATTAGATAATGCCTTTGCGGCACTTCGCAGTGGGGTAAGCAGGGTGATCATCGGCCGCGCGGAAGAGCTACCTTTATTGCTTGCCGGGAAGGCGGGAACAACCATCCAACATGAGTAAATCATCTATCCATAGCCTGGAAGCCGAAGCCATCGAATTGTTGAAGCGGCTTATCGCCGTACCTTCTTTTAGTAAAGAGGAGGACCGGACGGCTGAACTGATCGTCGATTTTCTCGAGTCGAAGGGAGTTGCAGCCAGCCGGTTACAAAACAACATCTGGGCGAAGAACAAGCATTTTGACGCCTCGAAGCCCACTATCCTGCTGAACTCCCATCATGACACGGTGAAGCCGAATAAGGCGTATACGCTTGATCCTTTTACACCGCTGATCCAGGCCGGGAAGCTATATGGGCTTGGGAGCAATGATGCTGGTGGCTGCCTTGTCTCGCTGATCGCGACCTTTCTTTATTTCTACGAGGAGAAGGGATTGGCTTATAATTTAATATTAGCGGCTTCCGCCGAAGAGGAGATATCGGGGCACAACGGTATCGAGCTGCTGCTGCCTTCGCTTGGACCCATCGAATGGGGAATCGTTGGGGAGCCGACGCAGCTGCAGCTGGCCGTCGCGGAGAAAGGTTTGCTGGTGCTGGACTGTGTAAGTCATGGTAAGGCAGGGCATGCGGCCAGGGAGGAAGGCGACAATGCTATCTATAAGGCCCTGAAGGACATCGAATGGTTTCGCAGCTTCCGGGCGCCAAAGGTATCCGATCTGTTGGGGCCAGTGAAGATGAGCGTCACCGTCATCGACACGGACAACAAGGCGCATAATGTCGTCCCCTCCCAGTGTCATTTTGTGGTAGATGTGCGCGTCAATGAATGCTACACCTTCGAAGAGCTGCTTGGCATTATCCGCGAGAACGTGGCCTGTGAAGTAACCCCCCGAAGCCTGCGGATGCGGTCGTCGGGTATCCCGCTGCAACATCCTATAGTACAGTCGGGACTGCGACTGGGGCGAACCTGTTATGGGAGCCCCACTACTTCGGATAAGGCGTTGATGCCTTTTCCCGCCTTGAAGACGGGACCGGGGGATTCGGCGCGCAGTCATACGGCGGATGAGTATATTTACATCGCGGAGATAGGTGAGGGGATCAATGGATATATCGAGTTGTTAAAACCAGTGATACTATGAGCGGAAACAAACTTTGGAGTAAGGCGAATACCAGCACCTCGCAATTGATCGAGGCCTTTACCGTTGGCCGGGACAAGGATTTCGATGTCCTGCTGGCGGAATATGATGTATTGGGCTCGCTGGCCCATACGGAGATGCTGGCGGCGGTGGGTTTGCTTTCGCGCGAAGATCTGGTGCTTGTACAAGAAGGGTTGAAGACAATTCTCGACGAGATTCGGGCAGGGGCCTTTAGCATAGACAAAGATGTCGAAGATGTGCACTCACAAATAGAACTGCTACTTACCAAGCGCATCGGGGAAGCGGGCAAGAAGATACACAGCGGCCGGAGCAGGAATGACCAGGTAGCCGTAGATATAAAACTGTATTTACGGGCGCAGGTGCTGGCGTTGAAAGAGGAGGTTTCTCAGCTGTTCGACCTGCTCATCGACCTGAGTGACAGGTTTCGCGATAAATTGCTGCCCGGGTATACGCATTTGCAGATAGCCATGCCTTCTTCCTTCGGCCTCTGGTTTGGCGCTTATGCGGAGAGTCTTGTCGACGACCTGGAGGTGTTGGCAGCCGCTTACCAGGTGGCGAACAAGAACCCGCTTGGCAGCGGGGCAGGTTATGGCTCTTCTTTTCCACTGGACCGGGAGATGACGACGAAGCTGCTGCATTTCGGGGGGATGAATGTCAACTCCGTTTATGCGCAGATGAGCCGGGGGAAGACGGAGAAGATCGTGGCGATGGGGCTGGCTTCGGTGGCTGCGACGCTTAGCAAGCTGGCGATGGACTGTTGTCTGTATATCAACCAGAACTTCGGGTTTATTTCGTTTCCACCCGAGCTGACCACTGGCAGCAGCATCATGCCGCATAAGAAGAACCCGGATGTGTTCGAGCTGATCCGTGGCAAGTGCAACCGGATACAATCCACGCCCAATGAGCTGACCCTGCTGATCAATAACCTGCCTTCGGGTTATCACCGGGACCTGCAGCTGACCAAGGAGATATTATTCCCGGCCATTGAAGAGGGAAAGGCCTGTCTGCAGATGACCCGGCTGATGCTGTCGCATATCGAGATAAAGGACGGTATCCTGGAAGATGAGAAATATAAATATCTCTTCAGTGTGGAAGCAGTGAATGAGCTGGTGAACCAGGGAATTCCTTTCCGGGAAGCGTATAAGCAGGTGGGTAACCAGATAGATGCCGGTACCTTTTCTTTCGATTATAAGAAGGGGCTGCACCACACACATACCGGAAGCATCGGCAATTTGGGGAATGAACAGATTGTTAAGGAAATGAGTATTGTTCTGACCAAATTTGCATAATTGCCGGTTATTTCGCACCTTTCGCGGGTCTCCTAAATCTGACGACTCAACCGACATGAAAAAACTGCTTGTGAGCGCGGCGCTGGCCGTCCTCGCCTTTACAGCCGTACCAGCCCAAAAGAAGGTGCTGGGCTATCCCTTCCAATTCGAAAAGAGTTTTCTTGCCAAGGGCAATTACAGTACTTATTTCCTCAACAATCCCGATGATTCAGCCTTTGCTTTGATATTGAAGGACAATAAGAAGGTGGAATATGTGTGGCTGAGCAAGTCCTTTAAAGTTCTGGGTAAGGTTCCCAGCCCGATAGAGAAGACGATACTCGATCAGGGGACGCATCATTATATCGGAGGCACGGTCAAGGGGAGCGAGTACCATTTTATTTACCAGGTAAAATCGGGGTATAGCATAGAGACGGTGGACTTCAACAGCGGGTCGGTGAGCAATAAGAAGCTGCTCGATCTGCCTGATGGGGAGAAGCTGCTTATCGCCTTTTGCGATCACAACACCTATTATGCTGTGGCGGCGGATGACAAAGCGGGTGCGGTGGTGCTGCATATCGTCAACACTGCGGGGGTATTGAGCCAGCAGAGCTTTCCTTTTACCATTCCCGAAAATGCGCACAAGCATAAGGTCAGTGAGTACCTGGCGGGTATGAAGGTGATCAAGAGCGAGGAAGACCCCGAACTTTCGGTAGCGATCCATTCCGTAAAGATCTTTAGCCGGCCAGGTGATTTGAGCATTGTTGTCAACAACGGCGACAACCCGACGCGCATTTTCTCGATCGATCCTGCAAGTTTCGCGGTGAAGGACCGGACCATCGATTATAGTTCGCTTGTCTCCAGCGACGACCGGGGTAAGCTATATATCAGCAGCTTCCTGAAGGACGATCATTTGTTCTCGCTGATGCTGAATAAGAAAAACATCCGCATCACGATACATGATGTGAACAATGGTAAGCTGTTGAACAAATATGAGTTTACGGATGATGCGGGTTTGGACCTGTTGCCCGAGCTGCCGATCACAGAAAAAAGGATGGGCAAGCAGGTGCAGGCAAAGGATGTGGACGATCTGAAGAAAGTGATCCGGGCCTTTACCAAGGGCTCGGAGGGAATCATGGTTGCGCAAGCGGAGCCCGGGTCTAAGCTGGTGGTTACTGCTGGTACCTATGATCCGATAGCTGTCCCCTCCGGCGGGGCTACTGCCGGCCATTTTTACACTCCGGGTTATTCCAGCCCGAACCCCGATCATAATAATGCTTTGGAGTGGCAGTCTTATTACGTCACATTTTATGTGCCGGGAACTCCATCCTATACCAAGATACCGGCGCGGTATTATACAACAACATACTTCCGGATGCTGCTGGACCCCACCACGCTGAAGGTCACGAGGGGACAGGTGCGCAGGCCGGTAGCCGACCAGATAAAGGACTATATGGAAGACACGGACAAGCGGGGGAAGGCAACGAATCAGTTTGCTATCGGCAAGAACCAGTATTATGGGTTCTATGATCGGGATGAGCAGCAATATGTGATCGAGCAGATCAGGATATTTTAAACAAATTGTTTAAATTGGTCGTAAGTACCAAAACTTACGACACATGAGAATTTTCTTTCTTTTGTTGGCTGCCTGTCTTTCTGTGACCAGCCTTTTTGCCCAGGATACCACGTTGAAGACGCGGGCCATGGGGGACATCCAATCCCGTTATGATGATTACAAGAAGATCGCCCTGCAGATATGGGATTATGCTGAAGTAGGGTATAAGGAGGTGAAGAGCAGCGCGCTGTTGCAGAAGACGCTGACGGATAATGGCTTTAATGTGCAGGCAGGTGTCGCAGATATCCCGACGGCTTTTGTGGCCAGTTATGGTTCGGGTAGTCCCGTTATCGGCATCCTGGCGGAATTCGATGCCCTGCCGGGACTTGCTCAGCAGGCTGTCCCCGAGAAGACGCCGATCGAGGGCAAGGCTGCCGGTCATGGGTGCGGGCATCACCTGTTTGGCACGGCTTCCGTGGCGGCGGGTATCGAAATAAAGAAGCTTATCGCCGAAAAGAAGCTCACTGGCACCATCCGCGTATACGGCTGTCCGGCAGAGGAAGGCGGGTCGGGTAAGGTGTATATGGTGAGGGCCGGGCTCTTTAACGATGTAGACGTCGTCATCCACTGGCATCCCGGCGCAGAGAATGCCGTGACGCTTACGAGCGCACTTGCTAATAAGTCCGCCAAATTCCGGTTTCATGGGTTGTCCGCGCATGCAGCAGCCGCCCCCGACAAGGGCCGGAGTGCACTGGATGGCGTAGAAGCCATGGATTACATGGTAAACATGATGCGGGAGCATATTCCACAGGAGACGAGGATCCATTATGTTATCACCAACGGCGGAAAGGCGCCCAATGTCGTCCCCGACTTTGCCGAAGTATATTACTATGTCCGGCATCCCAAAAAGGAAGAAGTGATGCGCATCTTCGACTGGGTGGTACAAGCTGCGGAAGGGGCCGCGATGGGTACCCAGACCAAGGTAGATTACGAGGTGATTGGTGGAACTCATGATCTTTTGCTCAACCGGACGCTTGCAGAGACCATGCAGCAAAACCTTCTCCGGGTGGGCGGGGTAAGCTATACCCCGGCGGAAATAGAGTTTGCCCGGAAGATACAGACATCATTCACCTATAAAGTAAAGGCGATCGAATCGGTCGGGGCGGTAGAACCATTGAAGGAAAGCCAGGATGCGGGTGGCGGTTCTACTGATGTAGGGGATGTGAGCTATACCGTTCCGACAGTTGGGCTGGTAGCGGCAACCTGGGTTGCGGGGACGCCGGCGCACAGCTGGCAGGCTGTTGCCTGTGGCGGAACGGAGATCGGCACCAAGGGCATGATGGTGGCTGCCAAGACCATGACGCTGACGGCTATCGACTGCTTTACCAATCCGACGTTGGTGACGGCGGCTAAGGAGGAATTTAAAAAGGATAAAGGGGATTACCAGTATAAGGCGCTGTTGGGTGACCGGAAGCCGGCCTTAAATTACAGGGATTAATGTATCTTAGGAATATATGGAAAAACACCGGGAATCCATTGTAGAAAAAGAGTTCGAGCTCGAGCGGGTGAGCCTGTTCAGCGACGCGGTCTTTGCGATTGCCATTACCTTGCTGGTGATCGACATCAAGTGGCCAGATATACCCGACCGCCTGGAAGGTGTCCTATGGGACCGGGTCATCGGACCGGTAATATTAAGTTTTGTCGGCTTTGTGCTTAGCTTTTTCTTTATCGGCCGTTTCTGGACGGTACACCTTCGGCTTTTCCGGCTGGTGCGAAAGTACGACCAGGGTCTTATCAATCGTAACCTGTTGTTCCTGTTCTTTATCGTCACGTTTCCCTTCACCGCCTCGGGACTGTTTGGGCATTTGCGTAACGATTTTGTGCTACCCTTATACTTTTACCTGGGTAACCTGGTGCTGGTGTCTGCCGCCAATTTCAATCTCTGCCGGTATATCTTTTATGTCAAGCCCTATCTCAGCGTGGATGGCGAGAACGCGTATAAGAAATATTTCTATATCCGAAGCAAGTATACTATCCTGGCAATGATAGGAATGATTGTCGTAGTGATCATCGTGGCGCTGATCTTTCCCAATCGGATGGATTTTATCGGGCCTAGTTGTGCTTTCGGCGGCATCTTCCTGCGGATAGCCAATAGAAAAGCGGCTAAGTTCAAGCCGGCGGGACTTTCCTAAGGGGCGGCGGAGATTTAGGGTTGCTTGAGGAGGTCTTGTGGGACGCCGCCGCCTTGGAGGGTGGCTTCTTTTATTTCGCCCGTGCCTTCGAAGCCGATGCGAATTCCTACGATGTCCCCTATCGATCTATTTCCCGGCTTTGTGTAGATGAGCCGGCCGTTGAGCCACATGTCCAGCGTCTGATCCTTTTGCGCACAGACGATCTGTTGCCACTGGCTGAAATCACAGCCAAAGGCGCTGAGATCGTGGTCCTTTCCGCTGACGCCGGTGAAGCCTGTATAGAGGCCGATATCGGATATGCAGCCTCTATCGGTGAGCGGAAAAATGATGGCGCTGAGCTTTCCCATCACAGTGATGCTTACATTCCGGCAAAGGCACTGCTCGACGGTGGAGGTATTGCGGACGGTTGTTCGCAGCAGGAAATGGTCGCCGCTGATGCCGGCAAATTGGTGAACATCGAAAAAGCCGGTCCACTTGCTATTGAAGACGGGGGAGCCGGTTTTTGCCTGCAGGGTAGCAGCGTTGATGCTCAGCCGGCCGGAGTCGAGGGTCGTCTCTGCCGCCGAGAGATAGATGGGCAGCGGGTCGCCGATGATGATGGCTTTCCAGCCTTTTGTTGGAATAAAGACGTCAGACTGCATTTTCAGCTCGCCGTCGACGATGAGTTTTGAGCGGAAATAGCCGGGGTAATAATAGATCGACGTATGCTGTTTGCCATAAGGGTCGACCTTTTCCCTTCTTTTCGGGTCCCAGGCCTGCTGTATCATAACCGTCTTTGGGTGCATTGGCGTAGCGTCGTAGTCGAAGACGACGGAATTGGGCAGTTCGTCCGAAGTTGCGCGGTGATCAAACCTTAGTGGGAGGTTTGCGGCCGGCGGATGGATGATGCGGGCGCTGATAAAAGAGATAAGGACGGCAAAGGTGATGGTGATAATAATAAGGGGGGTTATGAAGCGGCGGGTGGGCGATTTTTGCGGTGCGGGTGGGGCTTCATGGGCGGGCGAGGGTTTAGCGGGGGGTTGGGTCGTCGCCATGAAATCGCGCCAGCCTTCGAAGCCGGCATAACGCGCGAGGGCGTTGAGGGTTGCCGTTGTCGGGGAGGAATCGTAGCGCACTTTTCCCCAGATGCGCTTCAACGTCGAGATGCTGAGCCGTACCGATGTTTTTTCGAAGATGCGATCGCTAAGCGTGTCGAAGTCTTCATTTGTCCAGGTTGCAGCATCCCCCCACCCCAGGGAGGTCTCGATGAGGCGTTTGCATTGTTCGAGATCGGCGCCGTTGTTCATCATACAGACGCATTTTGTAATACTTATCGTAATTGGTTCGTATCCACCCGTGTAGGGATATCCTTGCCTTCGACGATGGAGGTGGAGCTAAGGGCAATCGCTTTGATGATACGGGTCATATTGTCAATATCGATGGTGCCGATCTCGTCGCTTCGCTGGTGATAGTATTTATCCTTGTCAATCTGGGTGGTAGAAATAGTATGCGCCGGTACCCCTTGTCGTGCCAGGCTGGCGTTGTCACTCCGATAGAAAAGGTTTTGCTCCGTGTAGGGGTCGGGATAGAATGTGAACGCACTACCGGTGAGATTGCGTTGTAATATCTTGCCCATGTCCGAGCGTTCGTAACCTGTGATGAAGGCAGAATTTCCACCCCATTTACTTTCGGAGCCGATCATTTCGATGTTGAACATGGCGACTACCGTGGTGGGGTCGAACTGGCTGGAGAAGTACTGGGAGCCGTATTCCCCGATCTCTTCGGCAGTGAAGGCGGCAAAGACGAGCGTTCTTGTGCGGTGCTTTTGTTTTGCGAAGTAATCGGCCAGCATGATCATCGCGGTGGTGCCGCTGGCATCGTCGTTGGCGCCGTTGTAAATAGAGTCACCCTTTGCATCGGGTTTGCCAACGCCCAGATGATCGTAGTGTCCGGAGAAGATGACGATCTCCTTTGCCTTACTCTTACCCGGAAGGATGCCTACTACGTTGGACAGCTTACCCTCTTCCTTTACGTCCTGTTGGATGTGGATGGAATAATGCGCGGGATCCTGGACGGTGACGAGGAAGATGACCGAATAGTCGGATTTGAAGTGATGCCGGGAAAAGCGGGTGAGCCGGGCAAATTGAGCGCCATAGGAGGTATCCAGGAGTACGATAGTATTTTTTGTTGGATGGGTATACTTCATGACTTCCACCAGGAAGCTCCCGCCTGCCTTGATCCTGGTTATGGAATAGCCGCTTTTCTCATCGACAGTGAGGTCTTTCACCGAGGAGACAGCGACGACGTGGCCGGTGGGCTGAAGCTGACCATCGAGGGTAGCGGTAGTGGAGATGAGGGTCGTCTGCACCATCGAGAAGGGCTGGCGATAGCTGTGGCTGCCGTTCCAGGTTTTTAGTCCGGCGGCTTTGAAGCGGGATTCGATGTAGTCGGCAGCTCTTTCGATATCGGGGGTAAAGGAGCCGCGGCCGCGCATGTCGTCGGAGGCGAGGGTGCTTTCTACTTGCTTGACTGTGGCAGGATTGATGATCTTGTCGATGTCTTGTGCAGTCAGGCGACAGGTGATGCTTATAAGGATAAGTGTCGTAATGGTTACTTTCATATGAGGGGGTTATAAGCTCATCATTTCTTTGAATTTCACCGTCTGGCGGCGGCTTACTTCTATCTTCTCCCCGCCTTTCATTTCCAGCAGGAGGCCACCATTGAAATAGGGTTCAATTTTTTCGATGAGGCGGAGATTGACGATATGTTTGCGGTTGGCTCGGAAGAAGACCTTTTCGTCAAGCCGTTCTTCCAGGGCGTTGAGGGATTTCAGTATCAACGGTTTGTTGGGGCCGAAGTAGACTTTTGCATAGTTGCCGACGCTTTCGAAGAGGCGGATGTCGGACAGTTTTACAAACCAGCAACGTTCGCCGTCCTTTACAAACACCTGGTCGTGTTCGTTGAGGATGCTGCGGTTGACGGAGATGGCATGGTCGGAGAGGGGTTCTTTATCTTCCTCTATCTGTAATTTCTGGAGGGCGTCGGCGAGGCGTTTGGGTTCGACGGGTTTGAGCAAATAGTCCAGGGCGTTGACCTCGAAGGCCTTCAGGGCATATTCGTCATAGGCGGTGGTAAAGATGACGTTGGGAGCGCGTTCCAGCTCGGCGAGCATGTCAAAGCCGGTTTTGCCGGGCATTTGAATATCGAGGAAGATGAGGTCAGGATTGAGGCTGTCGATCTTTTCTACTCCTTCGGCAGCGTTGGCAGCTTCGGCGATGACTTCGATCTCGGGGAAATCCAGGAGTAGTTTTTTGAGTTCGTTCCTGGCAAGGCGTTCGTCGTCGATGATGATGGCTCTGATCATGGGTGTTGTGGTTGGGCCCGAAGGCTATTTTTGTTATTTACTCATGTGAACGGGGATCAATACCCTGGCTTCCACGGTATTGTTGCCGGCTTCCCGGATGTTAAAGTTCGCCTTTTGCCCAAAAAGCAGCTGGAGCCGGTTTTTTGTGCTGGCCAGGCCGAATCCGTCAGTGTTACGGCTGCCATTCAGGACGCCGGTGTTGAGGATGACCAGCCGGTGATAATCTTCCTTGAAATCGGAAACGATCGTGACCTTGCCGCCATCCACCTGGCGGCTGATACCGTGTTTTATAGCGTTTTCCACCAGGGTCTGTAGCATCATTGGCGGGATGGGCTGGTCCAGGGTGTCTTCGTCGATATCATATTCCACCTGCAGCCGGTCTTCAAACCGGATATGCTCGAGGGCGAGATAGTCCTTTACAATGTTAAGTTCTTTTTCGAAGGTGACGGTCTCCAGTTTTTCGGCCTGCATGCTGCTGCGGAGGATGTTACTGAGTTCGGTGATGGCGGTGCGGGCACGGGCGGGGTTTTCGTCGATAAGCGCCCGGATGCTGTTGAGCGCGTTGAAGATGAAATGCGGGTTGATATGGGATTTTATGGTCTTTAGTTCGAGTTCTTTTACCAAGGCCTCCAGTTTGAGCGTATCGAGTTCGTGCCGGGCGCTGATCTGGGTGTAGTGGTAAAAATAATAAATGAGGGTCCAGGGGATGATCATGAGCCCGGTGTCGACCGTGACGGTGAGCAGGCGGGGCATGAATTCGGTGTTGTGGTGCGAGGCCAGGTTCAGCACATCGACAATTGCCATGCGGATGAGGCCGATGGTGATACAGGTGAGGGTGACGCCGATGAGGAATTTGGGGAGGGCCTTGTCGACGGTGAGAAGGGCCCAGCCAGAGCGCCGGATCACTTCCCGGAAGATGTGGGTGACCAGGATGCCCGTCAGAACGGTTATGGTCATGATCTCGACCTCCTTGGTCGTGATCTTCTGTTCGAGGGTGGAAGAGTTCAGTACCATAACTAAGGCCAGGGAGCCCCACCCACCGATCTGGCACCACCAATAATATTTGCTTCCGTTGCTGGTCATACTCTTTTTGTCCGGCCTCCAACCGGTCTTGGGCCAAATCTAGGGTTTTCCCTCACCTCCGGGCCCTTATTTTGTACTAATGGCTAAATTATCCCGGTCATCGGTCCGGCTGGATAGACGAGCAGGGGTTTCGGGCCTGCAAAGGCTGACGGACTTGCAAACCATCCGCTAAAATCGTAATTTTGACCTTACATCGGTCAATTTTTGCAGATTATGGACATCACTCCCGGCGCCTTGTTACAAACCATCGATTCGCCCGACGATCTCAAGCGACTGAGCAGAGAGCAGTTATACCAACTCTGTGACGAGCTGCGGCAATATATCATCGACATCGTCAGTGTGCATGGAGGCCATTTTGCTGCCAGCCTGGGAGTAGTAGAGCTGACCGTGGCGCTACATTACATCTTCAACACCCCTTATGACCAGTTGGTGTGGGACGTCGGTCATCAGGCATACGGGCACAAGATCCTCACCGGGCGGCGGGATCAGTTCGCCACGAACCGCAAATACAATGGGATCAGCGGATTTCCCAAGCGTGGCGAGAGTCCTTATGATGCTTTTGGCGTCGGGCATTCCTCCACATCCATCAGCGCTGCCCTTGGGATGGCGATGGCCGCCAAATACAAAGGAGAGACCGATCGCAAGGTGGTGGCTGTCATTGGTGACGGCGCCATGACGGCAGGACTCGCCTTTGAAGGCATGAACCATGCCGGGGTTGCGGATACCGACCTCCTTATCATCCTCAACGACAACTGTATGAGCATCGACCCCAATGTCGGTGCACTGAAGGAATATCTCACCGATATCACCACTTCCAAGACCTACAACCGGTTGAAGGATGATATCTGGAAGGCGCTTGGCAAGTTGCCGGGCAGCACGTTCAGCCGGGACATGGCCAGCAAGATCGAGCACAGTATCAAGAGCTTTGTCAGCCGGAGCAGTAACCTCTTCGAGTCGCTGAACCTGCGCTATTTTGGGCCTATCGACGGACACAATATCACCAAACTGGTGGATACCCTGGCCGATCTGCGGCAGATTCCCGGGCCGAAATTATTGCACATCATGACGGTGAAGGGGAAGGGTTATGCTCTCGCCGAGAAGGAACAGACCAAGTGGCACGCGCCCGGGCTTTTCGATAAGATAACCGGTGAGATCTACAAGAAGCACTACCCCACCCCACAGCCGCCCAAATACCAGGATGTGTTTGGTCATACGCTGATAGAGCTGGCCGAGCAGAACCCGAATATTATTGGCATTACACCGGCGATGCCCAGCGGGTCGTCGCTGAAATTCATGATGGAGAAGATGCCGGACAGGGCTTTTGATGTAGGTATTTGTGAACAGCATGCGGTGACGCTGTCCGCCGGGATGGCTACACAGGGGATGCGGGTCTTCTGTAACATCTATTCTTCTTTTATGCAACGCGCCTACGATCAGGTGATCCACGATGTGGCCATCCAGCATCTGCCGGTGGTGTTTTGCCTTGACCGGGCGGGGCTTGTAGGTGAAGATGGCCCTACCCACCATGGCGCTTACGATATTCCCTATATGCGCTGCGTGCCCAATATGATCGTCAGCTCCCCGATGAATGAGAGCGAGCTGCGTAATTTGCTCTATACGGCGCAGTTGGAAAGCAATCAGCATCCTTTTGTCATCCGCTATCCCCGTGGGGAAGGCGTTATGCCGGAGTGGCGGACACCCTTCCAGGAGATACCCGTCGGCAAGGGCCGGAAGATCAAGGACGGGGAAGGCGTCGCTATCCTCACCCTGGGGCATCCCGGAAATTTTGCGACGGCGGCTATCCGGGAGTTACGGGCAACGGGTCTGGACCCGGCGCATTACGACATGCGGTTTGTAAAGCCGCTGGATGAGGACCTGCTGCACGAGGTTTTTGGGAAATACGACCGGATATTGACGGTGGAGGATGGTACGGTTGTAGGCGGATTCGGGTCTGCCGTGCTGGAGTTCCAGGCGGCGCATGGTTATAATGCCACGGTGCGTATCCTGGGTATCCCCGACCGGATCGTCGAGCACGGGTCGCCGAAAGAGCTGCAGCATGAGTGTGGGTATGATGCGCCGGCTATCGCGAGTGCGGTGAGAGAGATGATGAAGGATAAGGTGAGTGTTCAATCTTTGCGACCGAATTCCTGGTCCCAGTAGTCGTTAAGCCGGGCCGCGCCCATTTCCTTATAAAGCGTATCCATCATTGCCTGGCAGTGATCCGGGCTATTCTCCAAGGCATTCATAACATCGCTTACATTTTGATACCCGCGGGCTATATTTTCCCCTACATAGTCGCCGGTATACCCCAGCGCCTGCGCTCTTTGCACCGGGGCACTTCCATCCGGCGCAATATGCCCGAAATACCCATTATTATACATATCCAGTAAATGGCTGGCAGCAGCTTTCTCCAGCGTATCGTTCCACCGGAGGTCAGGAGCCGGAGGCATATATACCGTCCCGCATTGACAACCCGTCCTCCGCAGCGCATTGACTGCATCCAGCATCACGAGGTGCAGGTCCTGCGGGACAGGCTTACTGTTTTTTGAACAGCCTATGGGAAGGAGGACGCCGGCCAGCAGGATGCCGGCAATATTCTTGTTCATAGAACACCAAATTAAGCAGTAACAGCTAACAACGCTCTCCCGTAAACATTTCAATACCCATATATACCATTTTCATACCCCCCGGGGACCAACAAACGCTGTAGTTTTATTTTATTCACTTCATTAAACAGCATCTCCACATGAAAAAACGATTCTTGCCTGTGCTCGCTGTCATAGCATTGACAGCCTGCAGTAAAAACGCCGTCGCACCCGCCTCCTCCACCCAGCAGGTCGAGGCCATCTGGTCCACTACCGCCCAATATGGCTCCTATTCCACCAACGGCTACAATTTCAATAACGATATCTGGGGCAGTGGCGCAGGCCCGCAGACGCTCTGGGTGAATTCCTACAGCAATTGGGGTGTCTGGTCCAACCAGCCCAACACCGGCGGCATTAAATCCTATCCGCATATTGCCCGGTATATTGGGGTGGCGCTTGGCTCCATCAAGAGCTGTACCAGCAGTTTCAACGTCACCATACCCGGCAGTGGGTCCTATGAGGCCGCCTATGATATCTGGGATAGCAACAATGCCAACGAGATCATGCTTTGGATGAGCTATACCGGTGCCGTAGGGCCGATCTCCTACACCTACAATTCCAGCGGGCAGGCGGTGCCCGTGGCATCCAATGTTTCCGTCGGCGGTCATACCTGGAATGTCTATAGGGGCAGCAACGGCTCCAACGCGGTCTATTCCTTCCTTCGAACCAGCAATGCCACTTCCGGGACGGTGGATGTAAAAGCCATCCTCAACTGGATCAGGAGCCAGGGCTGGATTGGGAATATCACCCTGGGCAACGTTGAGTTCGGGTACGAGATAACTTCCTCCAGCGGGGGGCTGAATTTCGATACCAATAGCTTTTCCGTTTCCTCGAAGTAATTCACTTTCCTTGCCCGCCGGTGAGCTTTATCACCTGCCGTGTGATCTCTTTATTTTGATATTGCACCTGCAAGGCATATACGCCGGCGGGCAAATTTCCAAGACCGGATAGACCCATATTGTTGATGCCCCGGGCCACAGACAGGTTCTCCTGCCTTACACGATTGCCATACATATCCAGCAGCCGGACGGTCGTCCTTCCGCTTTGGGGTACCGTAAGTACAAAGGGCAGCGAGGTGCTGAAGGGGTTGGACAATTGCTTTATCTCAAAGCCGATGCCGGCATTGCCGAGGAGTATCTCCTGGCTGTATTTGCGGTAGTGATCGCGGGCAACACCTACCCGGTAGTACGTCAGGTTACCGAGGGGTCTGGTGTCGGTGAGTGCGTACGTGGCTTCCGTACCATCCGCCGATTTTGCATGGAGGCTCCCCACCGGCATAAATGTTACATCATCATCACTGCGCTCGACCGTGTAGGTTTCATATCCCGTCTCATCGACCGCTGTCCAATGCAGCTGCGCATAGCCGCTGTCTGCCACCCCCGTAAAGGAAAGGAACTCCACCGGCAGCACGACGAGGCATGACGGGGTACGGACTATCTTCACGGCCTGACCAGTAAAGGAACAGCTGCTGCCCGACAGGTAGCTGGTATCGGACGCAAGGATGATCCTGTACTGTATGGATGTATCCGTTAGATTCAGGCCATAATTACGGGATATGGTATACGCATATTGGCTGGAGACAGGATCGAATACCAGGGTCGCCGTTCCGTGATCGGCCAGGCCGCTGCTGTCATTGCCCGGAGATGCCCAGGTGAGTCCGCCATCGGTGCTTTTTTGCATTTGCCAGGCGTTGTACACGTGAAAGGTAGAGCTGATGCTAAAGCCGACGGTGTCCATGGTGCCGCTGCATACGGTTTCCACTGAATTGGGGACCAGGCTGGCATTGGGCGAGCAGGTTGCAACGCTGATATCGTCGATGGCCCAGTCATTGCCTCCCCCGCCGGGTGCATTGTTGCGGATGGTGATGATCATTGACGTCTGGCCGGCACGCGTGTGATAGACCAGGCCTTTTTGTACCCATAGACCCGAATAGGGTATCCCCCCCGTGGTATAATAGTCCAGTCCGTCGACCGCAAAGGTCAGGTTGGGATGAACGCCGGTGCTGTCACCCGGCGCTTGTGGATGATAACCGGGACTGCTCCATGACGTTCCGTTGGAATCACATCCGCATTTGACACACATGTTCCGGAACCAGGCAGAATAAGAATATTCCGTCAGCGGGCACAGGTTCTTGACGGTATCCACGAAAGTGATATCCGTTCGGTAGCTGGAGTTGATCACTGCCATATAACCGCCGCTCTGGCCCGACAGGTCGTCCGTAGGAGGGTTGCCGGCAGCAGTAGGGGCGCCGGTATGGTCGCCTATGATATCCCATGAATTGAAGATGCGGTGCGAGGGGCTTGAATTGTCCGGGAACGGCCAGGCATCACTGGTAGTATAGCCCGTTGCTACCGTAGTCCCGCCGCTGGTATTGTTGGATATACCGTAATAATAGTCATTGGGCATCCCGGCGCTGCTGCTGAAGGGCACAAAGGTATAGGTAGCAGGTATGGTGACGGAGGCCGATCGGTCTTTGGTATTCCCCGACCCGAAGGTGCCCCCGAATTCGGACTGCACTACATTGGCGCCTACCACATTACTGCAAATTCCGTAGTTGGGATGGATGATCGCGGAGTCGGCGGGGAATGTGATAGGAATAACCGTGCCCCCGGAGTTGGTATAGCTCAGAATACCTCCTCCCAGGAATAGCCGTGTCCCGTAGGCAATCGCATTGATCACGACACGATAGGCTGCCACCATGATACAGGCATTGCCGTAAAAGGACGGCTTTCCTGTTCTTGCCACACTGCCGCCTGTGCCGGCATTGGCGCCGGTACCCATATTGATGGTGACCACCCCGCCCGCTATCGTGCCCGCATCACCATCGGCGGCATCGGTGAATTGCTGGTAGATGACGCCCTCGTTGGTGAGTATCCTCAGTGTGCCCGGCAGATAAGTGGTGTTGGTCGGAACATTGTCGGTGAAGGAGCAGAATTTGGCTGTCCCGGAGGTAACGACAAAGGTTGCCCTGATCTCAAGGGTGTCGCCTGGTTCGATCGTTCCGCCATTGACACCTTTCGTGATGTTGACATAGCTCTTTCCGTAATCTACGGATTGCGCAAGACAGTTATAGGTGCAGAATAAAATGATGAAAAAAGTAATACAGCGTTTGGGCAGAGCTGCACGTCGGGAAAGGAAGTTCTTCATGGGATACGGATTCGTTGGTGCGAATGTAGTTTCGCATTTTGGGCTATGCAATCAAATAAATTGTATATGTTTATTCGCCTATGTGTAATGCCTGAGCGCAGCTTGCCTTAAGTGTTATTGTGTGGAAAAACAATTTTATCTTTAATTTCCTGCTAAATCCATGATCTTTTTGCGACGACTTCTCATCTTCTTTTTTCTGACCTTGATTACTCAGGTGGGAGGGGTTATTTATATTCTGGTCTTACCGTTGCGAAAACTCCTTTACCAACGATTATCCGCGAAGTGGCAACGGATCGTGGCCCATAGCCTGCTTTTTATTGTCGTTTATCTGAGCACAACGGTGCTGCTGGTCCCGCTATTGGCCCGGCCTTTCGGGAGGGTGCCATTGGTGATAAGCCGTCAGCATCACCTTGGTCCGCAAAATGTCCTAACCTGTCTGCTCAATCGCAATTATGTCCGTCCCAGGCTTAAAGAGATAGCTGAACAGACAGCGATCGAGATGAACCGGGAGTTCCCGGGAACTGAGATCAATTACCTTGATGCCAGCTTTCCTTTTATCGATAAGTTCCCTTTATTTCCGCATCTAAGCCATAATGATGGAAAAAAGCTGGACCTTTCGTTTTGTTATCTCGACAGCAAGACCGGTTTGTCCACCAACAACACGCCTTCTTTTTGTGGTTATGGCATCTGCGAGGAGCCCAGGCCCGGGGAAAGGGATCAGCCTTGTCTCTGTGGTCAGCAGGGTTATTGGGAATATAGCCTGATGCGAAGAATAGTGCCGCAGCATCTAAAAGCCAGATTGGGGTTGAATTACGATAAGATCCGGTATCATGGGTGCCATGCCGTGCGTCATGATGATCATATCCACGTGCAGTTGCAGTGAGCATATCACACCGA
Source organism: Puia dinghuensis (assembly GCF_014642875.1). Taxonomy (GTDB): domain Bacteria; phylum Bacteroidota; class Bacteroidia; order Chitinophagales; family Chitinophagaceae; genus Puia; species Puia dinghuensis. The sequence goes on along the minus strand of NZ_BMJC01000004.1, from coordinate 774,895 downwards.
AATGCGAATTTAGAAATCTTTAACAGTAGCGTCGCCCTTGTTCATATGGAATTGGAGTTTAGGTTCATCTCCTGAGAAACCTAAACTCCATGCTATGCGGGTGCTGCCGCTTTTTCTTTCACTTGCATTTATTGGGCATTGTAATGATAGTTATCCTTCGCGGCGGTCGAGCGCAGATGAGGAATGGCGGCGACTAAGGGAGAAGGTGGCGAGCCAGCAGGTGTTTTTGGCCAGGCATGGTTTAAATACGGACGTTTGTTTTCTTGTCGATATGCGGTTACCCTCGGGGAAGAACCGCTTTTTTGTTTATGACCTGCGGCGGGACAGTGTTTTGATGGCTGGGCTGGTGGCGCATGGAAGCGGCGGCAGTAATTTCAGCGCCGAGCCGGTATTTTCGAATGTGGATGGCAGCGGCTGTTCGTCGCTGGGGAGGTATCGGGTGGGGTATAAATACCAGGGGCGGTTTGGGCCGGCGTATAAGTTGTACGGGCTGGATTCGACAAATAGCCGGGCCTTTGCGCGGAATGTGGTACTGCATTCATATGCGGCGGTGCCGGAGCGGGAGACCTATCCCAACCCCATCTGCAACAGCCTGGGGTGTCCGATGGTGTCGCCGGGGTTTCTGCGGATGCTGCAGCCGGTGATCGAAGGGGCGGGGAAGCCAATTTGTTTGTGGGTGTTTGATTAGAACGCAATTGGTGCGAAGGCTCCGCGCCAATTCAGGCGAACATCGGGACTTCGATAGCGAGGACTTCGGAGTCGGCGAGGGCGGTGAGGGTGACCAGGTCGATGCCGGAGATGCCGAGGCCGTCGCGTTTTTCCAGGGTACGGCCTTCGGTGGTGATGGCGCCTTCTTCGGTGGTGATGGACCCTTCCAGTACAAAGAGATAGATGCCATTGCCCTCGAAGGCGGGTTGAAAGGTGAGGGTTTTGCCGGCGCTGAGGCGGGCGAGGGCGAGGCGGGCGTCCTGGTTGATCCAGAGGGCGTGGTCTTCGGCGCGGGGGCTTACGACGACCTGCCATTTGTCTTTGCGGTCGTCGGGGTGGAAGGAGCGTTGGTCGTGACGCGGCCGGATGCCGGGTTGTTTTGGAAAGATCCAGATCTGGAGGAAGTTGGCGTTATCGTAGTGTGAGGCGTTGTATTCGGAGTGGCTGATGCCGCTGCCGGCGCTCATGATCTGGACGTCGCCGGTGTAGATGATGCCCTCGGTTCCGGTGCTGTCCTTGTGCGCCAGCGCGCCTTTTAACGGGATGGAAACGATCTCCATATTCTCGTGCGGGTGGGTATCGAAGCCCTTTCCGCCTTTCACCGTATCGTCGTTCAATACCCGCAGCGCACCGAAATGTACTTTCTCCCGATCATGCCAGTTGCCAAAGCTGAAGGAATGATGGCTGTCGAGCCAGCCGAAATTTACGTGGCCGCGTTGGGCCGAGGGGTGGTATATCGTTTCCATAAGACCTAGTTTGCCGATGCGTCGAGGAAGCCGGGGAAGAGACCGCCCAGGCCATTGTCGCTGTCAAAACCATTGCCGTTCGACGGGCCGTCGTCGTCGGGTTGGGGGTCCGTGTCACCGGTGAGGGCCGCGTCCTCGAGGGGATCGTCCGGCCGTTCGGGGTTGAACTCCACGATAAAATTATTCCGGCCTTCGCCGACGAGGATGTTCATATAGTTGAGTTGCACGAGTTCGAGCATGGAAAGGAAGAGGAAGATGGCGTGCAGCCTGTCGCTGCAGACGTCGAAGAGCCGTTCGAAGGACATGGTACGCTCTTGCCGGATGGTGGTGAGGATATGCTTGCGGCTGCCTTCCATCGTATAGTTGTATTGTACGACGGTGTGCACGGGTTTGTTCTGGCGTTGCTGGATCTTTTGCATCAGCCTTTCGAAGCTCTTCATCAATTTGAAGAGGGTGATGGCCTGGATCTCGGTGCCTTCGCCGGATTCTTCGCCGATCGAGGAAAGCTCTTTCTGGAGGTTGCCACGACGTACCATGAGGTGACGGATGGCTTCCATTTCGGCGAGGGTGGCTGCGGCTTCCTTGTAGCGTTTGTATTCCAGGAGCTTGTCAATCAATTCCTGGCGGGGATCGATCTCATTCCCCTCGGCATCCAGCTCTTTGCGGGGCAGGAGCATCTTGGCCTTGATGCGCATCAGGGTGGAGACGAAGAGGATGAATTCGCTGGACAGTTCGATATTCAGGGCTTCCGGACCGTGGATGTATTCGAGGAAATCCTGAATTATCTTATGGATAGGTATGTTATAAATATCCAATTCGTCTCTTTCGATGAAGAAGAGGAGGAGGTCGAAGGGACCTTCGAATTGAGGTAATTTGATCTGATAGCTGGTCATGATCCAACGAAAATAACTTTTTCCATGCGAACAGGGGGCCGGGTTTTCCCCAAGTTGTCTACCTGGGGGCGGCAGGAGGCGGGGGCGGCGGAAGCGGCGGGGGCGGGGCGGCGGGTGGCTCGCCGGGGGCCACGCTACTTCGGGGGAGCGGCGGGCGGTGGCGGAGTGGGCGGCGCGGCGGGCTTGCGGACCTTTTTTGCAAATTTATAGGCCAGACCGATGCCCAATACTTCCTGCAACTGGAGAGCGGGTCCACCAGGGGTACCGTCGGCTTTCACCGACCTGATCTTATCATCGTAAATAAGGGTGAGGGCAAGGTTCATGCTGATCGAGGAATTCACCTTGACGTTGAGGACGTTGGTCATGTACAGGGCGATATTCTGCGGGTTCTTGGTATAATCGGAGAAGAGATCGAGCCGGCCTACATAGGTAGCGGTCTTGCTCAGGTTGGAAGTGTAGTTGACGGAGGCATACGCGCCGAATTCGAAGCGGGACTTTTTGCCGGAGTCTACGCCGAAGGCGCCAACCGCCGCCAGGGAATCATTATTGACGATCAGCTCCCGGGCCGTGGCGGGGGAAAGGAAGACGTCGAAGTTGCTGGTAGGTTTGTAATCCATACCAATGGACAGAAGGACGTAAGCCGGAGCGAGCCAGTCCGATGTGAACACGCGGGGCTTACCCGTGGGATAATTATAGCCGGGTGCGAACTGACTCCGGAAGTCCAGGAGGCCGGACAGATACCATTTCTTGCCCAGGTCGTAGCCATATTTCGAGGTGAGATTGATGCGGTCGTCCGTCTTGCGGGTGCCGAGGCTGGTCGTATTCGCTATACCATATGCCAGAGTGAGGAAATTGTCCCACGACCGACGGCCGTCCACGTAAAAGGCATAGAGGTTGAGCAAGGTATTGAGAGACAGCGCGGAATTGTCGCCGCCTGCCGCCCAGTTGCTCAACGCCGCCTGATTGAAGGTGAGATTATAGAGCCCGCCGGTTTTCCAGGTCATTTTTGTAGTATCGTTCGGGTCTTTTGTGATACCTGCGCCACTCACCTCTTTTTGCAAGGCTTGCGAATTGTTTTGGGCGTGTAAGCAGGGGATAAGGCCAATAGTAAGGAGGAACAGGATAAGTGATTTCCTGGAGCCATTCTTCATCATAGTTCGTCAGTTTTTTAGCGTTTCTTCAATTCGTCGCGGATCTCGGTCAGCAGTTTTTCGGTTGCGGTAGGTTCAGCGGGTGCGGGTGACGCTTCAGCCTTCTTCCTTTCAAGGGATTGGAAGAATTTCACGACAAGGAAAAGGACGAAGGCGATGACAACAAATTTGATGACGGCCGCCAGGAAGTTACCATACTTCACCGCACCCCAGGCTAATTTGTCGATGTCCTCCAGGTGTGCTGCTTTCAGGGCGGGGGCCAATAACAGAGGGGTAATGACATCTCCGACCAAAGACGAAACGATCGCGCTAAAGGCAGCTCCGATAACCACTGCTACGGCAAGATCGAGTACATTGCCGCGCATAACGAAGGCCCTGAACTCTTTTAGCATTCCCATGATAGTTGTTTTTAGTTATTGAATGAAAGTGTTACAACACGAATGTCATCGAGTTCTGCGAGTATGCGCTAGGGGGGGAGTTTATAGGGGAGGGACCAGGGAGGGAGAAAGATCATTATACCGACATGATCTCTTTTTCCTTTGCCGCCAGGTGCTTTTCCACCATGCTGATATGCTTGTCGGTTATATCCTGAATTTCTTTTTCTGCGTCTTTTGCTTCGTCTTCACTAAGACCGTCCTTTTGTAATTTCTTTATTTGTTCGATAGCGTCTCGGCGGATGTTGCGGATGGCGACTCTCGATTGTTCGCCTTCATTGCCGGCCCGTTTTACAAATTCCTTTCTTCTCTCTTCCGTCAGCGGGGGCATGAATAGCCGGATGATATTGCCGTCATTTTGGGGGGTAACGCCCAGGTTGGCGTTGATGATCGCTCTTTCAATAGGTTGGAGCATATTCTTTTCCCAGGGCTGGATGGTCAGCGTGCGGGCATCCATGACGGAGATGTTACCCACCTGGTTGAGGACAGTCGGGCTGCCGTAATAATCGACCGTGAGACCTTCGAGCATCTGTGGGTTAGCCTTTCCGGCTCTTATCTTAACCAGTTCAGTTTCAAGGTGATTGAGCGCCTTTTTCATACTTTCCCGGGTATCTTCCAGGATAAGTTCCAGATCGTCTGACATAAATATTTGATTGACAATGCTGCAAACCTACGTCAAAAGATCAATTGTTTTGCTCGAGAATGGAGTCTTTTTTCAGGGTTACCAAGTGTGACGCTTTTGTCAGCTGAGCATTCTCTTCCTTGGCCGTCTTGGCAACAAATAGCCGGGGACCGGGCAGCAGATAGTAGATTGCCGCGATAAGGGAAAAGAAAAGCAGGAATACGCCCACAATGAGGTAGGTGCAATTCAGCGACCGGCCCAGGAAAGCAGCAACAATGACCAGGAAGTTTACCGCAACCAGGGTCAGGGTGATGGCCCGGTGCGAGAATCCCCGGTCGAGCAGGAGATGGTGGATATGATTCCTGTCGGGGCTGAAAGGCGAACGGCGGTGAAGGATGCGGATACCGAACACCCGCAAGGTATCCAGCAGGGGGATCATCAGGATGATGAAGCCTACCGCAGGGGAAGCAGGAATGGGGAAATTTACATCGGGGGTGTTCGCAACGTTGATGAATTTTATCACCAGAATGGAGTTGATGGTTCCCACCAACAGGGAGCCGGTGTCCCCCATAAAGATCTTTGCCGGTTGAAAATTAAAGATGAGAAAGGCCAGGAGGCTGCCGGCAAGGGCAAAGGCAAGAACGGCATAGGACGACATCCCGACATAAAGGAAGTAAACACCAAAGATGGTAGTGGATAAAAGTCCGAGGCTGCCGGCAAGACCGTCAACGCCATCTATGAGGTTGAAAGAGTTGATAACCACAATAACGGCGAAGTAGGTGAGCAGCAGACTAAACATCTCGGGTAGTTGATATACTCCGAAGAAACCATGCATACTGCGGATCTGGATATTGCCGTAATAAATGATAATAAACGCTGCCAATACCTGGCCGATGAATTTCTTTACGGGGGAAATGACGAGGATATCGTCTTTGAGACCCAGGAAGAAAATGACAAAGGCTGCGGCTATAAAATATTGAAGATCAGCGTATTGATTAAAATGAAGCGTAAGCAGACTACCAAAAATGAAACCGGCAAAGATGCCAATACCGCCAAGTGGGGTGATGGGGATGTGATGGACTTTCCGGGCATCGGGCATATCGAACAGCTTTTTCATTTCCGCCACATTGATAACGGCTGGGATGGCTAGGAAGGTTACAGTAAATGAAATAGCTATCGAAAGTAGGACATCAAACATCAGTCTGATTTTGATTCGTGAACAAAAATAGGAATTCTTTTTTTATAAAGTATCTAGACTAGAAACGACAAACTCTTATAGCAAAGATCAGGCCTTGTGTTCCTGCGGGGGTTGTCGGGTCTTGCAAATAGTTGTTTGTTCAGGGAGAAATGAGACCGAAAGATAATACAAAAGTTTAAGGGCTCCAAGCAAAAATCCTTTAGATTTGTCGAAAGGAATCAATAAATCAACTAATATGTCAGACTTAAAAGCGATCGCTTCACAGATCAGAAGGGATATTGTCAGAATGGTGCATGGCGCTGCAAGCGGCCACCCGGGCGGTTCTCTCGGTTGTACCGAATATTTCACCGCATTGTATTTCAAAGTAATGAAACACGACCCCAACTTTCATATGGATGGCAAGAATGAAGATATTTTCTTTTTGTCCAACGGTCATATTTCCCCCGTATTCTATTCGGCCCTGGCCAGGGCCGGATATTTCGATATCAAAGAACTGGCCACCTTTCGCAAGATCAATTCCCGGCTCCAGGGTCATCCTACCACCCATGAACATCTGCCCGGCATAAGAGTAGCCAGCGGATCACTGGGTCAGGGAATGAGTGTTGCCATCGGTGCGGCACTAAGCAAAAAACTCAATAACGATAAAAATATTGTGTATTCCCTACATGGGGATGGAGAACTTGATGAAGGTCAGAACTGGGAAGCTATCATGTTTGCAGCTGCGAAAAAAGTTGACAATCTTATATCTACGGTTGACTGGAATGGCCAGCAGATCGACGGGACGACCAAGTCGGTGATGGATCTGATGAATATCCACGCCAAGTTCGATGCGTTTGGCTGGACCACGCTGGAGATGAACGGCAACGATATGGACGAGGTGATCGCCACTCTTGACAAGGCAAAGGGTCTCACGGGGCAGGGTAAGCCTATTGCGATCATGATGCATACGATTATGGGTAAGGGTGTTGATTTTATGGAGAATGACCACCATTGGCATGGTGTCGCGCCCAATGACGAGCAGCTGAAAAAAGCGTTGGCGCAGTTGCCTGAGACGCTTGGAGACTACTGATAAAACAAACGTAAAGGGGCCTCATCCGGGGCCCTTTTACGTTTTAAGAGCTATCGGTTGGTTGGCGGCCTTTCGCGCAGGCAGCCAGGAGGCCAGCAAGGCAACCACGCCGATGGTGCAGAATACCATTAGGAAATCCGTTGCTACCAGTTTTACGGGATAGTAATCGATGAGGAAGGAGCCTCCCTGTAAGGGGATGAGCTTGTATTTTATCTGCAGGATACAGATGATGGCAGCCAGCAACATCCCTCCTCCCCCACCCATCAGGGCCAGCAGGAGCCCTTCGGTGAGGAAGATACGCTGGATTAAACTATTATTGGCCCCCAACGCCTTGAGTACATTGATATCTTTTTGTTTTTCCCATACCAGCATAGTCAGGGCGCCCACCATATTGAAGGCGGCCACGATGAGAATGAGGGTCAGCACGATATATATGACCCATTTTTCTGTCCCCATTACATTATAAAGGCTTTGGTTCTGCTCGTACCGGGTCTGGACGCGATAGGCGTTGCCGAGTGACTGAGTGATCACCTGTTTGACGGCAAGCACCCGGGTAGGGTCGGTGACCGCGAGTTCGGCGCTGCTATATTCATTTGGTCCCAGGCCGATCATCTGCTTGACAAAACCCATATTCGTGATGGCGTAATGGTCGTCGAAATCCTGCTGGATGCGGAATACCCCGGAGGCAACCATCGCCTGATGGTTCATGGATGCCATGGGGTCGGCGCTGCCCCGGCGAAAAAGGTAGACGCCCAAGGGCAATATATCCTTGTTTGCTTCCACCCCCAAGGTATATTCGATGCCTGAGCCGAGAATGGCGCGGGGTGTGTCTGGCGTCCCAACGTCGAATATTCCTTTTTCCAGTGTATTCCCTACCCCGGATACAATCGTAAAATTACTATCGACGCCCTTGAGATAGGCCGGAACGCGGATGTCGCCGTTCTCCAGGATGCCTTTATCTTCGGCCACCAGCGACACGGCACGGACCCCGCTGATGGTTGTCAGCTGATGGAGCTGTTGCGGGGTAAGGGTCAGGGTCTTTCCGCTGGCGGGAGTGATCTTTATATCCGGGTAGAAACTGCTGTAAAGTGATTTGACGAGATCTTCAAAGCCATTGAACACACTGAGAACGAGAATCAGAGAGGCTGCGCCGACCACAATGGCCGACATGCTCACCCAGGCGATGATATTGATCGCGTTGGTTGACTTTTTTGCCCGAAAATATCGCCAGGCGAATAGAAAATTCATTGCGGGCCATCTTTTTTTATCTTCCTAAAGAGCTCTTCCATCTTGTCGGCATGATCCAGCGTATCGTCATGGAAGTAGCTCAGGGTAGGTATACGGCGCAACTGATGTTTCACCCGGGCGGCCAGTTCCCGCTTGATCTCCCAGGCTCTTTCTTCTATCTTTTTCATGGTGCCGGGGATATCCTTCGCCTGGAAGAGGCTGAGGTATACGCGTGCTTCCAGCAGATCGGGCGTGACCTTTACGGCGGTGAGGGATATGAGGCCGCCATCGATCATGCTCAGACCGAGGCGTTGGAAGATGCCGCTCAGCTCTTCCATCAGGAGCGCGCCCACTTGTTTCTGTCTTTTTCCTTCTTGCATATCATTAACTATCTAAATCCGTGACAAGGCGGACCACGGGTCCGCCGGCCGAAGGCCAGTTTTTTATGGTTTCGCGCCGAGGATTTACATTAAACCGTTAAATCCGAGGCGCGGAAGCGGGAATACTGCTAAATTTGCCCCCAAATTTACGGATTTCAGCATGAAGAAATTCTCGGTGATCTTGAAGTACCTGTCCAGGTACAGGGGAAAGATAGTGGTTTACCTGATCTTTAATATCCTATCCATCCTCTTTGGGCTGATCTCCCTCGGTATGCTTAGCCCCTTTCTAACCCTCCTTCTCCAGGGCGAAGGGCAGACAGGGCAGGCAATGACCCTCAATACCAATGCCATCGGCGGGCTGAAAGACCTGCTGATCCAGGTGATGAGGCATTCCGACAAATCCACTACCTTACTGGTGATCTGTCTCCTGATCATTATCACCACGATACTTAAGAACCTGTTTTATTATTGGTCGTCCTATATTTCTTCTCCTATCCGAAGCGCGACGATAACTTTTTTACGCAATGACCTGTACGATAAGATCCTGGCGCTGCCGATCGGCTATTTTACCGAGCAGCGGAAGGGGGATCTTATTTCCCGGATGACCAATGATATCTACGAGATCGAGTCATCGGTCGTCAGTACGCTGGAGGGGATGATCAAAGACCCGCTGACCATTATTGGCTACCTGGCCTATATGGTCTATCTCAGTCCATGGCTTTCGCTCTTCCTGCTGATCCTCCTTCCGTTGACAGGATTTCTTATCGGCCGGATCAGCCGGACGCTAAAGCGGCAGTCCAAGGATGCTGCCATCCGGCTGGGGGAGAGTCTTTCGGTGCTCGATGAAACACTGGGGGGAATCCGGGTGATCAAGGGTTTTGGAGCGGAATCGGTTTTACGCCGGAAATTCATCCAACTGAACGATAGTCTTTTTCATACCCGCAATAAGATGAATGCGCGGCGGGACCTGGCTTCGCCGCTGACGGAGACCCTGGGAATAATCATCCTGACGATTATCCTGTACTATGGCGGGATGCTGATCTTCCGGACGCATGGAAAGGGATTTTCGGGTGGTGACCTGATGACCTATATCGCCGTTTTCGGATTGCTGATCAACCCGGCGAAAAACCTGTCTACCTCCCTGTTCAATATCCAGCGTGGTGCGGCGGCGATCGAACGGGTAGAAGACTTGTTAAAAGCGCCGGTGACGATTCAGGATGATCCGCATGCAAAGAAGCTGGAGGTTTTTCGCGACCGGATCGAGTTTCGTGGGGTGAATTTTTCGTATGAGGATGCGAGTATCCTGCAGGACATTAATCTCGTGATCGAGAAAGGTAAGACCATCGCCCTGGTGGGCAGCAGCGGTGCGGGTAAGTCGACCCTGGCCGACCTGGTTCCCCGGTTTCATGATGTCACGAGTGGGGAATTGCTAATCGATGGTATCAACATAAAAGCGTATTCGTTGAAGTCGGTGCGCGAGCAGATGAGTATCGTTACCCAGGAGCCCATCCTCTTCAATGATACCATCGCTGCCAATATCGCGCTTGGCAAACAGGATGCCACGCAGGAGGAGATCGAACAGGCGGCGAAGATCGCGAATGCGCATAATTTTATCATCCACAAAGAAGAGGGTTATCAAACCAATATCGGCGACAGGGGCAGCAAGCTCAGCGGAGGTGAACGCCAGCGGCTGACCATCGCGCGGGCGCTTTTGAAGAACCCGCCTATTCTCATTCTCGATGAAGCCACTTCTTCGCTCGATACCGAGAGCGAGCGGCTGGTGCAGGATGCCATCAATAAGATGATGGAGCACCGGACAAGTATCGTGATCGCGCACCGGCTGAGCACGATCAGGCATGCCGATGAGATTATCGTGCTGCAGAAGGGACAGATCGTGGAGCGCGGGACGCACGATGAACTGATCGCCCGCGGCGGGTTTTATAAGAAGCTGGTAGAGATGCAGGAAGTAAAATAGACTGCCCCATATGAATCGTATCGAATTGACTTATCCCAGGGTGGGTTTTCAGCGCCCCCTGATCTACTTAGGCGTGGCGGTCGCCTGCCTCGCCGCCAACCTGCTTTTTGGCAAACACCAGGATGAATACGTCAGTGGACAACACCTGACGGGACCGTCGCTGTTTCAGCTGGTGACGGGGGTTGCCGCATTCTTTTGTTTTATATTCACCATTTGGGATGCCGGTTTTGTGCTGAGGGTCAGGGATTTCCTACATAGAATAACCTTTGACGAGCAGGCCCTGTATATCGACAAGAAGGGCATCGAGCAGTCGATACCTTTGAAGAACATCCTGTCCCTGCGATTGACGGGCATGGGCGGCAATGGGATAAGAGGCACGGCGCAGGTTTATGAGGTACGATTTCAATCCAATGGGCTTGAAGACAGCCTGCTGATTGCCATTTATAACAGGAACATGGGCGCACTTGGCGTATTCGAAAAAACACTGGAAAAAGAAAACCCGGCCGCTGAGATAAAAAATTCCTGGACTTCGCTGGATGGTTTATTCCGGTTATTTCGCAGACCTAAGGATTAGTATCCCCCATCATCTTCATCCTCTTCGTCGGGCGCCATACCAAGAGGCTCCCGGTTGCTGCCGGCCTTTTCGCCGGTGAGGGGGATCTCGCGATCCATCTCTTCTATGTCTATGGGTCGTGCCGATTCATCGCCGATGAGGTAACGCGAGAAATAGTCGGCCATTCGCCAGAAGAAGTATTCCTGCATGTCGCCATAGCCGTGGCGCTGGCCCGGCAAAAGGACGAGGTCGAAGCGTTTGTTGGCCTTTATCAGGGCGTTGATCACGCGGATGGTATTGCCCGGGTGAACATTGTTGTCGATGTCGCCGGTGGTGAGCATCAGATGGCCCTTCAGATTCTTTGCCAGATCGGGGTTTTTCTCGATGGAATACTGGAAGCTGGTATCGCCTTTGTCGCCGACGATCTCCTTTACGCCATGATGTTTTTCACTCCACCAGCGATTGTAGATGGCGTTGTCATGATTGCCGGAGGAAGACACGGCCACCTTAAAAAAGTCGGGGTATACCAGCATTGCCGCGGTGCTCATAAAGCCACCGCCGCTGTGGCCGTAGATACCTACGCGATCGATGTCGATAAACGGATAGCGGTCGGCCAGTTGTTCCGCAGCCGTTTTTTTATCCGCCAGACCATAGTCACGCAGGTTGCCATAGCCATAGTTGTGATACCATTTGCTACGCGAGGGGCTGCCACCGCGGTTGCCAACGGTGATGACGATGATGCCTAATTGCGCCAACCGGTCGATCCGATCCATCGAACGGCCGAACGAGGCATTGACGGCTTCCGTTTGCGGACCGGGATAGACATATTCCATCAACGGATATTTTTTTGTGCTGTCGAAGTTGAACGGCTTGTACATCACGCCATAGAGATCGGTGATGCCGTCATCGGCCTTTAGGGTGAATGGCTGTGGAAATTTATAGCCGGCTGCGAAGAGGGAGCTGAGGTCGGCCGTCTCGAGGTCCATGATCTTGTGACCGCTGCTGTTATAAAGGACTGACTTGGGAATGGTGTTGACGCGGGAGAAGTTGTCGACAAAGAACTGCTGTTCATCGTCCATGCTGGCGCCGTGATCGAAGTCGCCACCATCCAGCAGGGTGAGTCCGCTGCCGTCGAGGTTCACCTTATATAGATGTAAGTAGTAGGGGTTCTCACCCGGCTCTCTGCCGCTTGCGGTGAAATAGAGGATGCGCTTTTTGTCGTCGATGTCAACGATGTCCTCGCAGTGGAAGGCGCCGCTGGTGATCTGGTTCTTTAGCTTGCCGCTGCCGTCATAGAGATAGAAATGGGCCCAGCCATCGCTTTCGCTCCATTCGATGAGTTCGTGACCTTCGCCGACGAGTCCCAGGCGGCGGATCTCCACATACGTGTTGAGGCTTTCTTGTATCAGCGAATGCGTTAAGGTGTCGCCGATGTTGATCGAGCAGACGTCGATACGATGGAGATCGCGGCTGGTTCGAGTGAAATAGAATTTTCCGGATGTTCCCAGCCAGAGTTGTGTACGGTAATCGTCATCGCGGGAGCTTTCTTTCGTGGGGGCCGACCAGATGGCGAGATCCTGGTCTTTGAATTCGCCGACGTTGATCGCCTGGTGGGTATGCGAAGCCAGATCGAAGACGAGTAACTGCTGGATGGGTGCCTCTTTTTCACCGGGCATCATGTATTTGTAGGTCTCGAGTGTGGGACGCGGGTCGGCGATCGAGTTGATGACCCAGAGGTCCCTGACCTTGCGCACATCAGCGCGCGACATGGCGAAATGTTTGGAGTCAGGGCTCCAGAAGAGCTGAGCCGGTTTGCGCTTATTCTTATTCTTCTCCTTTTCAACGTTGTTCTCACCACCACCACCCAGGACACCGCTGCCATGGTAGCTGTAATCTTCCATCCCATCTGTCGTCAGAGCATGTTCGACGATGGTGCTGTCATCCTCGTTCTGTAACGCTTTTTCGTAATTGGCCCTGTCCATCCAGTACAGGTTGAAGTGGCGGCCAAAGACGATGGTGTTGCTGTCGGGTGAGATGCTGGCCCAATTGGGTTTGTGTTTTGGTTTCTTATAGCCTGTGAGCTCGTTGAGCGTGCCATCGAGCAGGTTGTATTCGAAATAGATTATTCTTTTTGCGGTAGAATCTTTTGTAGAGTTCTTTTTACGCAGGGATTCAGAGCTTTTTACTTCGAACTGGATCCAATTCTCGTCTTTGATGAAGCGCAGGCTGTCGAGGCCGAGGTGTTTTGCATCGAAGGGATCCTTTATGATACGAGAGATGGCTGCGGCTAATTTATCGTTGTCGAACATTGCCTTTTTCTCTGCTTTCGCGGGATCGACGATGTACCACTTCTTGCCCTCTGTCGTCTCGTACATATACCAGAAGCGGGTGCTTTTCTTTAGCCAATGGGCGTCTACCTGGGTGGTGAAGATCATTTTTTCCAGCTTTTTTGGCGAGAAGCGGGCGGCTGCCTGGAAGTTGGCCCTGGTTGCGGGTATCGATTGGGTGTAGCCGATGAAGGCGGCCGCAAGCAGGTGCAGTAGTATGATGAGGCGGGGCATAAGCAGTTATTCTTTTAATTATGCTATATAATATTTTCTTTTCCAGTCATTTCGGTCATATTTACCCGCGGCAGCATTATAGGATAAGCGGGTGGAAAAACTTTTATTATTTTAGCCGCAAACTCCTTCCCGATGTTTCGAATGTTCCCGTTCATTCCTGGTTACTTCTATTATATTTCCATAGCGTTGCAGATTATTTGCGTACTGCATTGCATTCGCAGGGGAACGCAGCAAAGGTGGATCTGGTTGATCGTATTCGTTCCGTTGATAGGTAGTATTGCGTATTTCTTCACCGAGATAGTGCCCGAGCTGAACAGGGGGAACTGGCAGGGAGGGCTTAGCTCTTTGCTGGTGAGTCCTGCGGCTCGGACTCGACGGCTGGAGGAAAATCTGCGGTTTGCCGATACGTTCAACAACCGGGTGCTGTTGGCCAATGCGTATATGTTGTCAGGCAGGACGGAAGAAGCTATAGAGTTGTATTCGTCGAGCCTGACGGGGGCTTTCTCAGAAAATGAATATGTTATCAACCGGTTGATAGCGGCTTACTTTAAGACAGAGCGGTATCCCGAACTGATCCTGCTGGCGAAAAAGATCTATAATACGCCGCCTTTTGCCCGCAGCGAGGCGCATCTTTATTATGCGCGGGCGTTGGAGATCACAGGGGACAAAGAGGGTGCGGAAAAGGAGTTCAGGAAAATGAAGGGGCGGTTTGCCGATTTCGAGGCCAGGTATCAGTATAGTCTTTTTTTGCAGCGCGCGGGGCGTGACAGTGAAGCCCAGGGCATCCTGGAGGATATAGTAAAGGAGAGCCCTCATCTTAGCTCCAGGGAAAGGAGGGCCAATTACACCTGGATACAGAAGTCGAGGGAGGAACTGCGGGGTAGCCTCATCAAGAAGGGCTAACCTTATTTATTCATCATTTGCTTGGCCTCGATGCTCAAGGTAGCGTGGGGAACGGCTCTGAGCCTGGCTTTATCGATGAGTTTTCCTGTGACCCGGCAAATACCATACGTCTTATTCTCAATCCTCATCAGGGCTTTCTCCAGGTGATCGATAAAGGTGATCTGGCGGCTGGCCATCTGGCTCAGCTGCTCTCTTTCCATGCTCATGCTTCCGTCTTCCATGGTCATGTAGCGGGCGTCATCATTGTCGCCCCCCATTTCGTCCTTGCGCGTGATCAATCCCTGCAGGTAAGCCAATTCCTTCTTAGCTGCGTCCAATTTGCGATTGATCAATTCCCTGAATTCTCCAAGTTCTGCGTCGCTGTATCTCATAGTGGGTCCAGTTTGTTCTTCTTGTGGGGTGTCTAATACTGATTTTGTGAATTCGGGTTCGTATTTGCGAACCGTTTTTGTTTTTATTTCCGGGATGACCACTTTCACCGGTTTGGCGGGGACAGCCGGTTTTTTTGCTTCCGGCCGCGGCGTTATGGGTGGCGGTGGTGCAGGTACAGAGGCTACTGGTTTGGCAGCAACGGGTGCCGCGGTGGGTTTTAAGGGTGTCTGAGGTTGCGCTTTTGCAGCCGGGTGGGTTGCTTTCGATACGGGAGCAGCTACCGGCTGATGTTTGGGTGCCGGCTTAGAAGTATGGGTAGATACAGCGGGTTTTTTTGCTGATACGGGTGCGGATTTTTTTGCAGCAGCTGTCGGTGCAACCTTTTTAGCGGCCGGTTTGGCAATACTCTTAGCGGCCGGTGATTTTTTTGCGGTTTTGCTACCACCTGACGAGTGGGCAGATTTTGGAGCCGCTTTTTTAGCCGGTGCTATTTTCTTGACATTTACGGTCTTTTTAGCGGGCTTTGCCGCTTTCTTCTTGGTTGCCATACAGTTAGGCTTTTTTAGTGACGAACACTTTTAAAAGAATATCATTCACTTCAATTTCAGTGCCATTAGTCGGTTCCTTAACCAATTCGATAGAATCTGCCAAAATTTCCGCGCAAATATAATCATTAAATTGTGTCAAGGAATCAGTAAGAGAGGGTACGTCCGCTACTTTAACCAATATTCTGTCGGTGAGCTCATAACCATTGTCTTTCCGGATCTTCTGGATGCGATTGACGAACTCGCGGGCATTACCTTCCTGGGCCAGTTCGGGGGTAACGGTTACATCGAGTGCAACGGTGAGTGCATTCTTGTTTGCCACTACCCATCCGGGGATATCCTCGCTGGTGATATCTACTTCTTGAATAGACAATATTATGGGTTCTTTATCAATAAATAAAGTAATATCACCTTCTTTTTCCAATTTTGCTATGTTCTCCTGCGAAAATTCGGCAAGTGCAGCGCTGACGGCCTTCATTTTAGCGCCCAGTTTTTTCCCGAGCGCGATGAAGTTTGGCTTTATCTTCTTCTTTATAAAGCTGTTATCACCGTTGAGATATTCGATCCCCTTTACATTCACCTCGGCCTTGATGAGGTCTTCCACCTTTTCCAGCTGGTGTTTCATGTCCGGGTTGAGGACGGGGATGAGCACCTTCTGCAGGGGTTGACGCACCTTGATATTCACCTTTTTACGAAGGGAAAGGATCAGTGAGGAGGCGTCCTGTGCCAGTTGCATCCGTTCTTCCAGCGGGAGGTCGATAAAGTCTGCATCGGCCGTCGGGAAGTCGGTATGGTGCACGGAAGCGGCTTTTATTCTGCCGGTGACCTCGTTGAGGTTGACAAACAGCCAGTCCGCGAAGAAGGGCGAGATCGGCGCCATCAGCCGGCTGAGGGTTTCGAGACATTCGTAAAGCGTTTGGTAAGCGCAGATCTTGTCTTGCGAGTAGTCCCCTTTCCAAAAGCGGCGGCGGCAGAGCCGGACGTACCAATTGCTGAGGTGTTCGTCCAGGAAATCCTCCATAAGCCGGCCGGCCAGGGTAGGTTCGTAGTCGTCCAGAGCCGCGTTCACCTTGGTAACCAAACTGTTGAGGGAGGAAAGTATCCAGCGGTCGATCTCCGGCCTTTCTGCGGGCGGGACATAGGCTTCTGCAAAGGTGAAGCCGTCCACGTTGGCGTAGAGGGCGAAGAATTGGTAGGTATTATATAGCGTTCCAAAGAATTTGCGCTGCACTTCCTTGATGCCGTCGAGGTCGAATTTCATGCTTTCCCAGGGAGACGCATTGGTAATCAGATACCAGCGGGTGGCGTCGGCGCCGAATTTTCCGATGGTGTCGAAGGGGTCGACGACGTTGCCGAGGCGTTTGGACATTTTATTGCCGTTCTTGTCCAGCACGAGGCCGTTGGAAACGACGGTTTTATACGCGAGGCCAGGGTATTTTTTGTCGAGGTCGGCGGCGGTGACGGGTCCGCGGGAACCAGGTTGCAGGATGGCGGGGGGAAGTTTCTGCAGCTCTTCGTGGACGGATTCCTTCAACAGCGCAGCGATAGCATGGAGGGTATAGAACCAGCCACGGGTCTGGTCGACGCCTTCCGCGATGAAGTCGGCGGGATAGTTCTGAGCGAAGGTCTCCTGGTTCTCGAAGGGGAAATGCCATTGGGCATAGGGCATTGCGCCGCTGTCGAACCAGACGTCGATGAGGTCGGCGACGCGTTTCATCGGCCGGCCTGTTTTGCTGACGAGGACGATATCGTCCACGTAGGGTTTATGCAGGTCAGCGGTGAGCTTTTCGACATACCCTTGTTCGGTGAGGCCGGTTGTGGGTTTCATGAAGCCTGCTTTGATGGAGGCTTTGAGGGCGGCCTGGAGTTCGGCGATGCTGCCGATGCACAGCTCTTCGCGGGCGCTGAGGTCTGCTTCGGTTGGGGTCTCGGGCACTTCGGTGCGCCATACGGGAAGCGGTGTACCCCAGTACCGGCTGCGGCTGAGGTTCCAGTCGACCATGTTCTCAAGCCAGTTGCCGAAGCGGCCTTCGCCGGTGGATTTTGGTTTCCAGTTGATTGTCTTGTTCAATTCGACCATCCTGTCCTTCAGGGCGGTGGTGCGGATGAACCAGGCATCGAGGGGATAATAAAGGACCGGTTTATCGGTGCGCCAGCAATGCGGGTAGGTGTGTTCGTATTTTTCGATGCGGAAGGCCTGGTTGTCCTTCTTTAACCGCACGCAGATGTCAACATTGACGTCCACATAGTTAGGATCATCCTTATAGTTCTTGACATACCGGTTGCTGAACTCACCCAGGCCGTCAACGAATTTCCCCTGCTTGTCGACCATGATGAGGATACCTATATTATACTTCTGTCCTACCCGGTAGTCATCGGCGCCGAAGGCGGTTGCCGTGTGGACGATGCCGGTGCCATCCTCGGTGGTGACGAAATCGCCCAGGAGCACCCGGAAGGGATCGCCGCCGGCCTTTTCGGGGCTATTGGCTTCGAAGGGGAGCAGCTGTTCGTACCGCAGCTCTTCGAGGTTGCTGCCTTTGAATTCTCCCAGGATCTTCCAGGGGAGGATCTTGGATTCCGGGGTGAAGGCGGCGAAGTCAGCGGATTCTCCTTCTGGTTTGAAGTATTTGCCGATCAATGCTTTAGCAAGGATGACGTTGACAGGCAGATGGGTGTAGGGATTGAATGTTTTTACAAGGGCATAGTCGATGCGCGGACCGACGGTGAGACCCAGGTTGGACGGAAGGGTCCAGGGGGTCGTCGTCCAGGCCATGAAATAGATGTCGTTGCTTTCGGCCAGCCGGAAGAGGAATTCGCTTTTTGCGTTGCGGACGGCTTTGAACATGGCAACGACCGTAGTATCCTTTACATCCTTATAGCAACCGGGCTGGTTCAGCTCGTGGGAGCTGAGGCCGGTACCGGCAGCAGGGGAATAGGGCTGGATGCTGATGCTTTCGTAGAGCAGGCCCTTCTTATATAATTGCGCGAGAATCCACCAAAGGGTTTCGATGTAGTTGTTCTCGAACGTGATATAGGGGTTCTTCAGGTCGACCCAATAGCCCATCCGGCGGGTGAGTTCGTCCCATTTATCCTTGTATTTCAACACTTCACGACGGCAGGTCTCGTTGTATTCCGCGATGGAGATCTTTTTGCCGATGTCTTCCTTTGTAATACCCAGCATTTTTTCGACCTGCAGTTCTACGGGCAGGCCATGGGTATCCCAGCCGCCTTTGCGTTTCACCTGGAAGCCTTTCATGGTCTTATAGCGGCAGACCAGGTCTTTCAGGGTGCGGCTGATAACGTGGTGGATGCCGGGGAGGCCGTTGGCGCTTGGGGGGCCTTCGTAGAATACGAATGGGGAAGCTCCTTCCCGAAATTCCACACTTTTCTCAAAGGCCCGTTCAGCTTCCCACTTTGCCAGAATGTCCTGGCTTATGGCTGGTAAATTGAGTTGTTGATATTCCTTGTACTTCGTGGCCATGTATAATGCGTTAATTTTAACTGGGTTCGGGGGTTGAAGCGGCCTGTGGGCCGGCTGTTGGGGACGCGAATTTACAAAAAAACGGCCAATAATGGGCTTTCGGGCCGGTAGTGGCGAGCTGTCCTGGCATGGGTAGGGGCGCCTGCTGGCGTGGGTTGGCATGGTGTATTGTGGGTGCAGGGAGGTAATGGACGAACCTGGCAGGGTAATTGCCGAACATTGTTAAAGGATTGCCAAATGCCCGCTAAATCGATTTAAAAAAGGTCTTATTTCGTCGTAGTTATCCACATTAACGGGTTTTGGCATAATTTCTGGATACTGTATTTGCAGAAAAGCGATACAAATAGGGTGACCATCACCCGACAATATACAAGCTATTCTAACTATTTCTACGGTTTAGGGTTTAGGGGTTAAAAAGGGGGGTATTCCTACTCCCCTTCCTTTTAAATATACCTATCCCACCGTAGTTCCCCACTTCCACCTAACACCGTGTACTGTATTTACCTTATTCGATGACTGCATTCGCCTTATCTGATGACGGATCCGTAGCCATCCCGTTTTTAATCTCTGATATTACCTTCGAAAAAACCCGTTCGACAAGCGCCAGGCTCTAAGATCTCAATTCCTGAATCACCGAGTACGAATTTTCAGTTTCCGGAAAACCTACCTTTTTACCCCGGAGTATTGGCCCAGGGGGGGTCTATAAAAATGTACCTCCCCGGGCCAATTTTAGTTTATGGGGTGACCTGTTCGCCGGGGTCAGTAAATTCAAGCAGATGGCGGCTATGGAGAAAGGCATATTGCGCCCTGGTCAGATAGACCGTCGTTATTCCATCTGTAGGATAGATGTCGTAAAACCGCCCCTTGGTATCATTTTCCCGTTCAGCCTTCACGATGAGCTCCCAAAACGCGGGATCAAGATATTTGCCCGGCTGGTGCAGCGTCACCAGATAAGGTCTTTTGCCTAATGTAAACCCATAGGCGAAGTCCGTTCTCTTCCAGTTATATCCGTCGACAATCTTTTGCGGCCGGAAACCGCCTCTTGAGATGAGCGCCAGATCCATCGTGAACTGTCTATACATTCCGGTGTCGACGCCGTATTTCATATCGATGTCGAAGACCACGTTTTTGAAGCATTTCAGGATATCGCTGTAATGATTGATCTCCTTGCCGTCGAGCTCCGTCATGCCGCTGTCCTTTTCAGCCCGGGTCAGATGAGAAAACAAGCCGATCGAATCGTATGCCCGTAGCGCTGCCGTAATGTTTTCCTGGGTGATGTTGTTAGCGTCACCTTCGTAACTTACCATCATATATGAACCGAGGGCCCCATCATGCATCCAGTTGAAATTTTTGAACTGACGTTTTGTCAACGCGATGATCGCGAAATGGCTACTGTCATCGGTGGCTTGATGCAGGCGGTAAGGAGAATCCATATCCGCCAGCATCTTATTAAAGATGATATAATATCGCTCGGGCAGGCGGGCACGCCCCAACATTCTATTTCCAGAGGAAGCATAGTAAAAGGCCGAATACGAGAAGGCTTTTCCTTTTTTCCAGATGGTCGTATTCAGGTTGTAGGAATCAAAATCAGGGAATGACTCCTTTGTGTCCTTGGCCACCTTATACTTTATGGAATCATATTGCAATCCGGGAAAAGTTCTTGCCGTACGGGCATAAAGAGAATCGAGGAATGGGATGCTGTCGGCGGGAAGCGCTCGGAGATCAATGTTGGTACAAAAATCCAGGTAGGCGGGGATCTCCGTATAGCGATGCAGATCGCCCCTGGCGCTTCGCTCCATCAGCAAGTGGTAGTTTGCGTCAGTGATGACGTTAAATTCATGGAGCGAATCGGCAAACGGCTTCAGCCATTCCGGCCGGAGGAAATATTCTTCATTGGCAGTGTGGTAGGCCCAGGATGCAGCGGTAATTTCCCAATCGAATCTGCCCTGTCCATTCAGGGTCAGCAATTCGTCCTTTCCCCACCCGGACAATAGTCCTACCGCATCCATTTTGCGGATGAAGGTGTCGATCCAGGCCTTGATCGCGGGAGTTACCGCCCTTGGCAAGGGGCTAAAGTGGAAAATGCTGGAAGTGCCGGGAGTAGAGAACGTTTTTGCCTGCGTCAACAGCCCAAGCAAGGTCTCGTTGCGGGAATAATCGATTTTCGTGTGGAGGATGGAAGTATCCTTCAAGCGCTGTTGTAGCTGATCGTATTGCCTTTGCACCATTCCCTTTTCGTAGGCAGTGATCAAATGGCTGGTTTCCAGCCGATCGAGGGCGGCGGGTAGGCTGGTCTGAGCCAGGCCCGGGGCATAGCCCAGGAAGATCGCCAGACTGAAGCCGATGAGTCTCGGGATGATGGGGTTCATGATAGCAGTTTGGAGTTAACGGGATGGAACTGTCACGATCGGGTGCGGATGATCTTGTATATTTTTATTGCACTCATCAATAAGATGACGAAGAGCACGAGGCCAAGAAGGCCCCAGGCCCAGCTCATGTTTTGTTTGACGACGGCAAGCATCACGATCGCGACGAGGAAGATGGTGGCTACCTCGTTCCAGATGCGCAGCTGCTGCGAAGAATAGCGAAAGATGCCTTTCATCTGCTGCCGGTAGATGGCCTGCAACGAAAAATGATAGGCATAGAGTCCGATGACGAAGCCTAGTTTGATGGCCAGCCAGGTGGGGAAGCTGCCAAGCATGCCCATTACCCAGGGACCGAAGATCAACGTCAGGATCGCGGAGGGCCAGGTGATGCCCAGCCACAGGCGGCGGATCATTACCCGGAACTGCTGCATGAGGATAGTTCGCTCCGGTTCGGGCTTTGCATTGGCTTCGGTATGGTAGACGAAGAGCCGTACCATATAAAAGAGCCCGCTAAACCAGGTGACGATGAAAACGATGTGGAGGGCCTTGATGTAGTTATACATAGGAAAAAATTTCTATGCCTCTTTGATCCATCCTGCCAGCGCGGCTGCCCACTGCGAGTCCGCATTGAGACAGGGGATCATCGTATACTCTTCGCCGCCAGCTGCGAGGAAGGCTTCTTTGCCTCTTATAGCTATCTCTTCCAGGGTCTCCAGACAGTCGCTTACAAACGCAGGACAGAGGATCAGCAGCCTTTTTATCCCTTCTTTTGGCATCTCTTCCAGCCGGATGTCGGTGAACGGTTCGAGCCAGCCCTTGCCCAGTCGCGACTGGAAAGAGTTGCTGTATTTCCCTTCGGGGATGCCCAGTTGCCGCACTACTTCGCGGGTAGTGGCAAAACATTGATGACGATAGCAGGTAGCATGAGCCGGGGAAGCCGTATCGCAACAGGTTGCCGAGCTCAGGCAATGGTGACCCGTAGGATCGGATTTACGAATATGGCGCGCCGGCACGCCGTGATAACTAAAAAGGATATGATCGTACTGCTTTTGCAGATAGGGCCGGATATGTTCGCTCAACGCCTTTAAATAAGACGGATCATTGTAGAAGGGCTTTATGAAGGTTAGCCGGAAGGTATACTTGTTCTTTCGATGTATCTCTCGTGCATATTCTACAGCCGTCTCATATGACGCCATCGCATAATGAGGATAGAGCGGGATGGCAATTACCTCTTCCAGCTGTGGCACCTGCTTTAGCAAGGAACGATAGGCGTCGTCCATGGAGGGATTGCCATAGCGCATAGCGATCCCGACGGGCTCGTCGACCAGCGGTTGGAGGGCTTGCTGCAACTCCCGGGTCAGCACGATGAGCGGAGACCCCTCTTTTGTCCAGATGGTCTTGTAGGCTTCCGCCGACTTTGCGGCCCTGAAAGGGACGATGAGCCCGCCGACCAGTATCTTCCGAAACAGCCAGGGATAATCGATAACCCTTTTGTCCATCAGGAATTCCATCAAATAAGTACGAACGTCCCGGGTGGTGGTGGAATCCGGTGAGCCTAGATTCATGAGAAGGATGGCTCGCTTGCCTGTTGGTGCTATCATAAATGACTGCAAAAATAGCTGGTTGCGGGCCCAAAAGTTGCCCCAGGGGGGTGGTTTTTGGGAAATGACAGTCTAATGACAGAGGAAAACCAATTATAGCCACCGCAGCAAGTACTTTTGCTTTCGTACTAGTATCAATAACTGTAGAAATGGGTACAAGGACCACTGATATCTCAGGATTTTACGTAGTAGGGATCAATTACAAGAAAACCGACGCCGCGATCCGCAGTCAATTCGCCATCAGCAACGAACAGTATTCCCATCTCCTTTCGCTCGCTCCCGCGCATCATTTATCCGAATTATTTGTCCTGTCCACCTGTAACCGGACCGAGATCTATGGTTTTGCCGATAATGTCCGGCAATTAGCCGGTCTGTTGTGTTCGGCTACGACGGGCGATACTTCGACGTTTATGGAGATAGCCTATAGCAAGCGGGGCGCCGAGGCAATAGAGCATCTTTTCCTGGTATCCGCGGGCATCGACTCACAGATCCTTGGCGATTACGAGATTGTCGGACAGATAAAACAAGCCGTAAAATTTGCCAGGGAAAACCGGTTTGTCGGCGCCTTCCTGGACAGGCTGGTCAATTGTGTACTCCAGGCTTCCAAGTCGGTGAAGAACCAGACCGAACTCAGCGGCGGCACCGTATCGGTATCCTTTGCCGCCATTCAATATATCCGCAGCACATTCGCCGATCTGACGGGAAAACATATCCTGCTGATCGGCGTCGGAAAGATAGGACGCAACACCTGCCGGAATATGGTCGATTATCTCGGGATGAGGGATATCACCCTGATCAACCGGACGGAGGCAAGTGCCGCCGAGCTGGCTGCCGAAACCGGAGTAGGCTATGCGTCGCTCGATCAGCTATCCACTTACGTCAATAAGGCGGACATCATCCTTGTCGCTACCAATGCCGAAGAGCCTACCCTGATGGCTTCTCATCTCGAAGGACAAGGAGAAAAACTGGTGATCGACCTCTCTATTCCCTTTAATGTGGAGAAGTCGGCGGCCCTCCTGCCGGGGGTCACGCTGGTAAACGTGGACGAGCTGTCGAAGATAAAGGACGAGACGTTGCAACGGCGCGAGGCAGAAGTTCCGAAGGCAAAGGCCATCATCGTGGAGCATATCACAGAATTCATGGACTGGTATGCGATGCGCAAACATGTCCCGGTGTTGAAGGCCGTCAAGACCAAATTAAAAGAATTACATACGAGTCCGTTGTACGGCCAGCTTGCGGGGGAAACGATGTCCGCCACCGACGATGCCGATCAACAGATACAGCGGGTGCTCAATGGCATGGCGACCAGGATGCGCCAGCATAACCAGGGAGGCTGTCACTATATCCAGGCGATAAACGAGTATATCGGAGGCTAGGCTAATGCATTTACCCATCCGCATAGGCACAAGAGAAAGCGCCCTTGCTCTCTGGCAGGCGACACAGGTGAAAGACCTGTTGGAAAGAGAAGGCTTTGCCACTACACTAGTGCCCATAAAAAGCGAAGGAGATATCGATCTGAAGACGCCCTTATATGAGATGGGGGTGCAGGGAGTCTTTACCCGCAGCCTGGATATCGCTCTCCTGAATAATAAGATAGACATTGCGGTGCACTCCATGAAGGATGTTCCTACTCAATTACCGGAAGGCATCGAGCAAGCTGCCGTGTTGAAACGGGGACCCGTACACGATCTGCTCGTGTACAAACAGGATACCGAATTCCTCCTTCATCGGGATGGCGTAGCAACCATCGCCACCAGCAGCATCCGCCGCAAGGCCCAGTGGCTGCATAAATATCCGAATCACCGGATCGAAAACCTCCGAGGAAACGTCAATACCCGACTGAGGAAGCTTGGCGAAGAGAACTGGGATGCGGCCATCTTTGCGCAAGCCGGGCTCGAACGCATCCATCTCCGCCCGGAGAAAAGCCTTGTCCTGGACTGGATGCTACCTGCCCCTGCACAGGGCGCCATCCTTGTCGTCAGCCGGGGCGAGGATGAAATTTTAAGCGCCTGCGAGCCGCTGAACGATGCGAATACGGCGCTTTGCACCCGGATAGAACGGGATTTCCTGCGTACCTTGCTCGGCGGCTGCTCCACACCCATTAGTGCATTGGCCGAAATAGAGGATGGAGATATTTATTTCAGCGGTCAGATCTTGTCGCATGACGGAAAGCAAAAAGCCGAAATTGAAAAGATATTGCCTCTCGACAGGGCTAACGATACCGGAAAAGCTGCGGCGGAGGAATTGCTGGAAAGGGGTGGCCGGACTATTGTCGAAAGCATCCGTGCTGCGGAGCAGGCGGCGCCCGTGAAAGAGTGAAAATGTCTATTCCGAGACGATATATTTTGTCCACCGCAGATGTGCCGGCGCCCCTGATCATCGAAGCGGCGACAAAGGGCATCCAGCTGGACATAGTGCCTTTTATCCGGACGGAGGCTGTCGAGCGTGCCGGCGAGATGCCGGAGAGGGCGCGGAATGTGGTGTTTACCAGCCAGCATGCTGTGGAGGCGTTGACGGGCAGCGGGGGGACGGATGGCTGGAAGATCTTTTGTACCAGTGGGGTCACGCGGCGGCTGGCGGTGGAGTATTTTGGCGAAGCAGCCATCGCGGGTACGGCGGATTCGGCGGCAGCCCTGGCGACCGTGATCATCGGGGCCGGAGTAGAGAAAGAGGTGTGGTTCTTTTGTGGCGATCAGCGCCGGGAAGAGTTGCCGACTCTTTTACGAGAGGCGGGATTCCGCGTGCATGAGGTGATCGTTTACCGGACGGCCCTCACGCCGCTCAAGCTGGAACGGACCTATGATGGGATCGCTTTCTTTAGCCCAAGCGGGGTCGAAAGCTTCTTTTCGGTGAATAGCGTTGAGACAGCAGCCGCGCTGTTTGCTATCGGCCGGACTACCGCAACGGCCATTCTTGCGCGAACGGGCAGAGCCGCGATAGTCAGCAGCAAGCCGGATAAAGAACTATTGATCCATCAGATGATAGCTCATTTTACATTATGAATACACTCCAGAATGATTTGTTATTGCGCACCCTGAGAGGAGAGAAGACCGAACGGACACCGGTGTGGATGATGCGACAGGCGGGACGTTATCTTCCGGACTACCGAATCCTAAGGGAGAAATATTCCTTTTTCGAGCGTTGTCAGACGCCTGAACTGGCGGCGGAAATAACCATCCAACCAGTGGAACAGATTGGGGTGGACGCGGCGATAATATTTTCCGACATTCTGGTCGTACCGCAAGCCATGGGAATGGAGGTGCAGATGGTGGAGTCAAAGGGACCGCTGTTGCCTGACCCCATAAAAAAGGCCGCCGACCTGGATAGGCTGATCAGGCCGGATGTCGAAGAACGGCTTGGTTATGTATTCGACGCCCTGCGGCTCACCAAGAAGACGCTGGCCGGGCGGGTTCCGCTGATCGGATTTGCCGGCGCGCCCTGGACGCTGCTTTGTTATATGGTGCAGGGGAAAGGCTCCAAGACTTTTGACGAGGCGAAGGTTTTTTGTTATACCCAGCCGGAGACGGCCCATCGGCTTCTACAAATGATAACGGACACGACGATCGACTATCTCAAGGGTCAGGCAGCTGCAGGCGCCGATGTTGTGCAGATCTTCGACAGCTGGGGTGGGTTGTTGGGTCCCGAAGATTTTGAGAACCTGTCCCTGCGGTATATCCGGCAGATCGTCCATGCACTGAAAGACGAAGTATTGACCATCATCTTTGCAAAGGGAGCCTGGCACAGCCTGGAAGGCATGGCGGCGACGGGTGCGCATGGATTGGGCATCGACTGGTGTATCCGCCCGCAAATGGCGCGGCAGTTAGCCGGGAATAGGGTTGCATTGCAAGGCAACTTCGATCCCGCGAAGTTATTATCGCCAATACCAGTTATTGAAAAAGAAGTGAGAGCGATGCTTGATGCCTTCAAGGAGGGATCGGGTGCTTATGTCGCTAACCTCGGCCACGGCATCCTACCCGATGTACCCGTAGACCATGCGCGAGCCTTTGTTGAAACCGTGAAAAACTATCAATATGAACCAGCCTGATGGTGCATTGTACAAGACCGAGACCTGGGCTTTCCGCGAACACTGGATCGACTATATCCTGGGGCTGCAGGACCGCATCTGTATCGCGTTGGCAGACCTGGACGGAAAATCATCTTTTGTCACCGACGAATGGGAACGGGAACAAGGCGGCGGCGGCAAGACGAGGATAATCACGAATGGCCGCATCTTTGAGAAAGGAGGCGTCAACACTTCCGTCGTTTGGGGGAAGGTGACCGATGTGATGCGCACGCAGCTGAAGATCGAAGGCAAGAATTGGTTTGCCTGCGGACTTTCGCTGGTGATCCATCCCGTGAATCCCTATGTACCGACCACGCATGCCAACTGGCGGTATTTCGAACTCTACAATGAGGCGGGACATGTCACCGACCGGTGGTTTGGCGGCGGCGCCGATCTGACGCCTTATTATCTTTTCCGGGAGGACGCCCGGCATTTCCACCGGAGCTTCAAAATGGCCATGGACCCCTTCGACCCGACCTGGTACCCGAAATATAAGAAATGGTGTGACGAGTATTTTGTCAACAAACACCGTGATAATGAGATGCGGGGCATCGGCGGGGTCTTTTATGACCATCTCCGGCCGGCCGATGCCGCGGATGCCGACCGGCTTTTTGCTTTTCAGCAGGCCAACGGGAATGCCTTTGTCCCCGCCTATCTGCCTATCGCGGAGAAACGGGCGGCTATGCCTTATGGTGAGCGGGAGCTGGAATGGCAGGAGATCCGCCGGGGGCGGTACGTGGAATTCAACCTTATCCATGACAGGGGTACGTTATTCGGGCTTAAGACGAATGGCCGAACGGAAAGCATTTTGATGAGCCTGCCGCCAAGGGCGCGGTGGGGTTATAATTATCAACCTGAAGAAGGGAGCCCGGAGGCCGATCTGCTGGATGCCTGTCTGCATCCGAGAGATTGGGCAAAGGAATAAAATCATTTTCAATATGTATCTGCAAAGACGCAATCGCATTTTACGCCAGACGCCGGCCATCCGGGCGATGGTGGCCGAGACGGTGTTGACGCCGAACGATTTTATTGTACCCTTATTTATCGACGAAGGCAAGGGAGTAGAAACGG
The DNA here is from genome assembly GCF_014642875.1 of Puia dinghuensis. Taxonomy (GTDB): domain Bacteria; phylum Bacteroidota; class Bacteroidia; order Chitinophagales; family Chitinophagaceae; genus Puia; species Puia dinghuensis. The sequence continues at coordinate 746,976 of NZ_BMJC01000004.1, read as the reverse complement.
AGATCGCTTCGATGCCCGGCTATTTTCGCCGGAGCCTGGATGGAACGGTCAAAGAAGTAAAAGAGCTGTGGAGCCTGGGGATCAAGTGTGTCCTGCTTTTTGTCAAGAGTAAAGACGAGTTGAAAGACAATACGGGGAAAGAGGCCTGGAACCCGGACGGCCTGATGCAACGCAGCATCAAAGCCATCAAGGATGCCGTGCCGGATATGGTAGTCATGACGGATGTCGCGCTTGACCCCTACTCTTCTTATGGACATGACGGCATTGTGGAGAATGGAGAGATCGTCAACGACGCCACTGTTGAAGCTTTGATAAAGATGAGCCTTAGTCATGCCGAAGCGGGCGCCGACTGGGTTGCGCCGAGCGACATGATGGATGGGCGCATCGGAGCGATTCGCCAGGCGCTGGAAGAACACCGGTTTACCAAGACGGGGATCATGGCCTATAGCGCCAAATATGCTTCCTGTTTCTATGGTCCATTCCGGGATGCGCTTGATTCGGCGCCGGGCTTTGGGGATAAAAAGACCTACCAGATGGACCCGGCCAACCGGCTGGAGGCGGTGAAAGAAGCGCTGATGGATGTAGAAGAAGGGGCGGATATCGTCATGGTAAAGCCTGCCCTACCCTACCTGGATATTATCCGCGAGGTGAAGAACAATGTCCATGTGCCGGTGAGCGCCTATAATATCAGCGGGGAATACGCCTTGATAAAAGCCGCGGCGAAAATGGGCTGGATCAATGAAGAAAAGGCGATGATGGAAACGTTGACCTCTATCAAGCGGGCGGGAGCCGACCTCATCGCCACGTATTTTGCGAAAGACGCAGCCAAATTATTGAATAAATAAGATGTATACTAAGAGCAAAGAACTTTTTGAAAGAGCACAGCAGAGTATTCCGGGTGGCGTAAATTCTCCGGTCCGCGCGTTTCGCAGTGTTGGCGGCACGCCGGTGTTTATGAAGCGGGCGCAGGGCGCCTATCTCTTTGATGTGGATGGCAACCGATATATCGATTATATCGCTTCCTGGGGACCGATGATCCTCGGGCATGCGTGGGAGCCTGTCGTAAAAGCCATCCAGGAATATGCGGTCTTCTCTACTTCCTATGGCGCCCCGACAGAATTGGAGGTAGAAATGGCGGAACTTATTCGCAGCATGGCGCCCAACCTCGACCTGGTGCGGATGGTCAGCAGCGGCACCGAAGCCTGTATGAGCGCTATCCGCCTGGCAAGGGGGTTTACGGGCAGGAACAAGATCATCAAATTCGAAGGTCATTATCACGGTCATGCAGACCCGTTTCTGGTGAAAGCCGGTAGTGGGGTAGCAACATTCAATATCCAAACGGTGCCCGGGGTCACTCCCGGAGTGGCGCAGGACACGCTGACCGCAGCCTATAACGATCTGGCGGGGGTGGAGCAGCTTGTGGCAGCCTATCCCGGGGCCATCGCGGCCATCATCGTCGAACCGGTGGCGGGGAATATGGGTTGTATCCTTCCCGAGCCCGGTTTCCTCGAGGGGCTGAGGGCTATCTGCGACCGGGAGGGGATCGTGTTTATCCTGGATGAGGTGATGACGGGTTTCCGGCTGGCGCCCGGCGGAGCGCAGCAACGGCTGGGTATCCGGGCCGATCTGCTCACCTATGGTAAGGTGATCGGCGGCGGCATGCCGGTTGGCGCTTTTGGCGGAAGAAAAGACATTATGCAACATATCTCTCCGCTGGGGAATGTATACCAGGCCGGAACGCTTAGCGGCAACCCGATCGCGATGATCGCGGGGTATACGGTGCTTTCGGCGTTGAAGGCGAATCCAGGTATCTACACCGAATTGGAGGAGAAGACAATTTATTTAAGGGACGAATTGGATCGCGTGTTTCGCGCCTGGGGTGAGCCCTACCGCATCAACCAAATCGGGTCGATGATCAGCGTGCATTTCAGCGATCACCCCGTGCGGGATTTTAGCTCGGCTTCCGGCGCTAATAATGAGCTGTTCAAACTTTTCTTTCATTCGATGCTGCGGCGCGGTGTTTATCTGCCACCTTCTGCTTTTGAGAGCTGGTTTCTCAATAATGCGTTGACGCGGACCGATCTGGACGCGACGGTGCGGGCCGCGGAGGAAAGCCTGGCGGAGTTGAATGGCTAACGCTTAGTGCAGCAGGAGTTCACACGGCTTCAGACCCGTGTGTTTCTTGAAGGCGGTGGAGAAATGAGAAATGGAGGAATAGCCCAGCATCACCGAGACTTCGGTTACACTGAGGCCTTTTTCGTAGAGCAGGTAGCGGGCGTGTTCCATGCGCTGCCCCTGGTAGAAATCGAAGATGGTCGTTCCGAACATTTCCTTGAACCCCTTTTTCAGATAACACTCGTTGATGGCCACCTTGCGGCTCAACTCTTTTATGGTGAGCGGTTCGCCGATATGCTTTAGCAGGAGTTCGCGGGCAAAGACGATCTTTTCCCTATCGGCCTCATTTGCCAGGAATTTACATTGGAAACCTTCCACTTCTTTTTCACCTACCATACATTCGAGGCTATAGAGCAGGAGCATCTGGCTCTGGGCGTTGATATAAATGTTCTCCAGGCTGCCCGTATAGGTGTGGTTGAGCACGGTTTCCAGCACCAGGCGGGTTCTCCCGCAGAGGGAAAGGGTCTTTGAAAAGGAGCCGGGATGCCGGAATTCGAGCAGGTTGTCGCTTACAGTGCTTTCGGGTTTCCGGGATCTTGCAAACTGGGTGAGATGGACGGGGTGAAAGCGGAAACTGAGGACATCCACGGTGTCGACGCGTTCGGTACAGCCGGGTGTGGCGTTGAACTTGCAGGCGTCACAGGGCGCTTCCTTGGCGCGGCAGTAGACGTTGCCGGCAATGCAAAACCGTAATTCGAGATAGTTACGGGCGGGTTCTTCCTTCTTGTAGTGATAGACCATCATCCCCATGTCTTCCAGGGCCCATTGGGGATGTTTCCGGTAGCGCCGGATGGTATATTGAACGGAGCCGGGTATCTGCTGTTCTTTTTCCTGAAAAGGGATCAGCTGATCCTGCATGACGGGTTGTTTATACGCCATGGTGAGGATATCCGGTTCCTGGTACGCCGCCTGTGAGATCATTCTGCAAATTTAAGTCTGAAACGGAGAATATCTACAAGCCGTAGACCGGATGGTTCAAAATGGGTGTTTTTTGACAAAACTGTGACGCCGGGAGGCCGCCGGCCGGTGGCCGGCGGCGAGGGGGAATTGGGGATATTAATACCCTGGAAATGCCCGGAAACCCCTTATTTTTCGTACATTTGTGATCCCTATTAATTTATTGTTAACTACACTATTCCAGTCAAAATATGAGTGAAACAACACAGGAAGTCCTCGCCTCAGCCGGCAACGGATATGGGGCAGACAGTATCCAGGTACTCGAAGGTTTGGAGGCCGTCCGCAAGCGTCCTGCCATGTATATCGGTGACATCGGCGTAAAAGGCCTGCATCACCTGGTATATGAGGTCGTGGACAACTCCATCGACGAGGCCCTGGCGGGATATTGTAAGAACATTTTGGTTACTATTTTCGAAGATAACTCCGTCCAGGTGGACGATGATGGCCGTGGTATCCCTACCGGGATCAACACAAAGGAGAAGAAGAGCGCCCTGGAAATGGTGATGACCATTCTGCATGCCGGGGGCAAATTCGATAAGAACACGTATAAAGTCTCCGGCGGTCTCCACGGGGTGGGCGTCAGTTGCGTGAATGCGCTGAGTTCGGACCTGCATGCAACGGTCTACCGGGAAGGGAAGATCTTCGAGCAGGAATACAAGATCGGGGTGCCGCAGTATGAAGTACGGGAGATCGGCACGAGTGATAAAACGGGCACTACTATTCGTTTCTGGCCCGATGCGACGATCTTCATCACGACAGAATACAACAAGGATATCCTGGAAGGCCGTCTCCGGGAGCTGGCTTTTCTTAACCGGGGGGTTCGGATCACGCTGAACGACCTGCGGGAAAAAGAGGAAGATGGCAGCACTTACACCAAGACCTTTTACAGCGAAGGCGGCATCGTCGAATTCGTAGATATGCTGGATAAAAATGCGGGCCGGCAGCCGCTGATCCCCAAGGTCATCTATGTGGAAGGCCGGGACGAAGCGACCAATGTGGCGGTGGAGATCGCGCTGACGTACAATGACAGCTATAGCGAGCATATCTATTCCTACGTCAACAACATCAACACCATCGAAGGCGGCACCCACGTGGCCGGCTTCCGCCGGGCCCTCACCCGGGTCTTTAAGTCGTATGGCGACAAGCAAGGCTTTTTCGAAAAGGCGAAGGTCGAGATCGAAGGGGATGATTTCCGGGAGGGGCTGAGCACCATCGTATCGGTGAAGGTGCCGGAACCGCAGTTTGAAGGGCAGACAAAGACGAAACTTGGGAATAACGAGGTCAGCGGCGTGGTTGATTCCACTGTCAGCAAGGTGCTCGAGGCTTACCTGGAGGAAAATCCCCGGGAAGCAAAGAATATCATCCAAAAAGTGATCCTGGCGGCCCAGGCGAGAGCGGCGGCGAAGAAGGCCCGGGAATTGGTGCAACGTAAGAGTGTGCTCAGCGGCGGTGGGCTGCCGGGTAAATTGGCCGACTGTTCTGACCGGAACCCCGATCGCTGTGAGCTGTTCCTGGTCGAAGGTGACTCGGCAGGTGGTACGGCCAAGCAGGGCCGCGACCGCAGTTTCCAGGCCATCCTGCCGTTGCGGGGTAAGATCCTCAACGTAGAGAAGGCAATGGAGCATAAGATCTACGAGAACGAAGAAATTCGCAACATGTATACTGCACTGGGGGTAACCGTCGGTACGCCCGAGGACCCCAAGGCGCTTAATCTCGCCAAGCTGCGGTATCACAAGCTGATCATCATGACCGATGCCGATGTGGACGGAAGCCATATCGCCACGCTGATATTGACTTTTATCTACCGCTATATGAAGGAGATGGTGGAACAAGGTTACGTGTATCTTGCTCAACCGCCGTTATATCTCGTGAAGAAAGGAAAAGAGCAGTCTTATGCGTGGAACGAAGAGCAAAGACGCGGTTGGGTCGAGAGATTGGGAGGCGGCAAGGAAGACAGCGTCACCGTGCAACGTTATAAAGGGCTGGGAGAAATGAACTCCGATCAGCTGTGGGACACGACGATGAACCCTGAGACCCGGACCCTGAAACAGGTGACTATCGAAAGTGCGGCCGAGGCCGATCGCATCTTTAGCATGCTGATGGGGGATGAGGTTGCCCCACGGCGGGATTTTATCGAGTCCCATGCAAAATATGCGAAATTGGACGTATAGCCAGAAATCGGTAATATTACAGTATTTCCTACTAACCGCCCTGCTTAGCAGGCATTAAATCAATGAGTTATGTCAGATGTAACACTTACGGCTTACAATGTCAAGACGAAAGAGAAGAATGTGCCCATCCAGGATGCCGTCATCACGAAGACCGCGAAGGGTGCTTATATGGCGCAGGGACATGATGGAAAGGGTAACAAGCTGACGACCCTGCTGGGTGAGGAAAAGGCCCTGGCGGCGATAAAGGCAGGTCTCGCCAAACAAGGCTGGTAGTGGCTTTCCCACCAATTGGAAAACCGTAGCTATTCTTTTAGATTTAGACTTTTCCCCAATTCCCCCATAACAAATCAAGGTTAACGGCTGCAGGACCTTCTAAGCCCTGCAGCCGTATTGCCGTGTGCATCAACTGCCGATGAAGTACCGGAGCCCGATGGTGTACGTATTGTTTCCGGTGAGGGAGCTTGCTGCACCAAAGGTGGAGCCGGAGTAATGGTAGTCCGGTTGGTTCGTATAGGTCAGGTTCTGCTTTGTATGCGTATAGTTGACGGCGAAAAAGTTCGTCAGCGCGAGTTCCAATTGCCATTTTTGGTTTATCGCATAGGCGATGCCCGGGAAGAACTGTAAGTTAAAGCCATAAGAATCGGTGACATTCGAGGTAATCACGTTGTTGTTCGCGGGTTCATCTTGCGCGCTGTGCAGATAGTTGCCACTGAGCCGGGTCTGACCGAAGAGGTAGAACCCGTTTCCTATTGACCGGTATTTCCGTAGAAAGATGCCGGCTGCAAAGCCGTTGCCATTGGTTTTATCTCCCTGGCCATCGTTCGAATTGTCGTAGGTGTAGGCGACGTCGAAGCCGAGCACCAGGTTGTCCTTTACCACCTTACCGAAGGAGGGGGCGATGGTGATGCTCTGGTACTTTGTGGAGTAGGGACTGCCATTGCCAGAGGAAATGGTCTGCGTCTGGTTGCTGTAATACAGGTTTCCGCCGAGGACGATATCGCCCTTTTTTATTTGCGCCTGGGCGAGCGTACAGATGAGGACAGTAAAAGTCAGTAAAGAGAATTGCTTCATAAAATAAAATTTTGTTGCGGCGAAGATGAGGAGAAGAAAAGGGATATGCAATGCCGTTAGCTTACTTTAATAAAAGTTTAAGCAAAGGATTAAAAGCGGTTTAATTAACTCCGCTTTAACCAGCACAGCATGGGGGTAGCGCTGCGATGCCCTTCTTAACGGATAGCATCCGCGCCGAAGTAGGAATGTAGCGCAGGGGGCAGCGCGATGAAACCGTCTTTTTGGTGATTCTCCAGCATACAGGCCACGATGCGGGGAAGCGCCAGCGAGCTTCCGTTGAGGGAGTGCACCAGGTTGGTCTTGCCGGCACCGTCCTTGTAACGGATCTTCATGCGATTGGTCTGAAAGGCTTCGAAATTACTGACCGAACTGACTTCCAACCATTTTTCCTGGGCGGCGCTGAAGACCTCGAAATCATAGGTCATGGCTGAAGTGAACCCCATATCGCCGCCGCATAAGCGAAGGATGCGATAGGGCAGGTCGAGCGACTGCAATAATTTTTCAACATGCAGCACCATCTCTTCGAGCACGTCGTAGCTTTTGGCGGGGTCTACGAGCTGTACGATCTCGACCTTGTCGAACTGATGCAGGCGGTTGAGACCACGGACGTCCTTGCCATAACTGCCGGCTTCGCGACGGAAACAGGGGGTATAGGCCGTCATTCTTAGCGGCAATTGCGTCTCTTTGAGGATCTCATCGCGGAAGATGTTCGTCACCGGAACCTCGGCGGTGGGTATCAGGTAGAGGTTGTCTTCCCCTACATAATACATCTGGCCTTCTTTATCCGGCAATTGCCCGGTGCCGCGGGCGGAAGCTTCGTTGACCATAATGGGCGGCTGGTATTCCGTATAGCCGGCGGCGGTGTTATAGTCTAGAAAATATTGGATCAGAGCGCGTTGTAGTTTTGCGCCTTTGTTGATATAGACGGGGAAGCCGCTGCCCGTGATCTTATTTCCCAGTTCGAAGTCGATGAGATCGTATTTTTTTGCAAGATCCCAATGCGGGAGGGCGCCTGCGGGCAGCGTGGGTTTGGCGCCGCCTTCGCGGATGGTGACGTTGTCTTCGGGTGTCTTTCCGGGGGGCACAGCCGCTGCGGGGAGGTTGGGCAGGCGGAGGAGACTCGCATTGAGCTGTTCTTCGACCGCGGCCAATTGATCGGCGATGGGAGCCAGGGCGGCCTTTAATGTTGCTACCTCACCCTTCTTTTGTTCGGCTTCCTGTTTCTGGCCTTTTGCCATCAGGGCGCCGATCTCTTTGGAATGGGCATTTATCCTGGACTGTGTGGTGTCGGATTCGAGCTGTAGTTTTCTGCGTTGGTCGTCGAGGGCTACGATGGTGTCGACCAAGCCGGTGTCGGGAAAATTTCGGATGCTTAATCTTTCCTTTACAAACTCCACATTCTGGCGGATAAATGCCACTTGTAACATTTTCTGATTTTTGCGGTAAAGATAAGACGCTAATGGTGTAATTTGTGCAAAACCTTCTATATGGTAGACCCTACAATGATCACCACAAGCACTGAACTGGATGGACACCGCATCGTCCGTAACCTGGGTGTTGTCCGGGGTATTACTGTGCGGTCGCGCAGCGTACTCGGTAATATTGCCGGTGGATTGCAAACCCTGTTTGGCGGGCAGATCTCCATTTATGTGGACCTCTGCGAAAAGACAAGGGAAGAGGCTTTCCAGTATATGATGCAACATGCTGCCGAGCGTGGAGCGAATGCTGTTATCTGTATGCGGTATGACGCCAATGAAGTGATGAATGGGGTCACCGAAGTCCTGGCTTATGGGACGGCAGTAGTGGTCGAGAAGGAATGATGTACCTTTGCGGGATGCAACCATTACAAGATGATCTGCAAGTCCGTTGGTGGAACCTGGAAGCGCGCCTTGTCGAACGGTTTGGCAAGAAGCCTGACATGGAGACTATTTTGTTCCTCATCGGAGTGCAGGAGTTTGGAGACCTCCGCAAGAAATTCTCCAAAGAAGAGAAACAAGACCTCATGCATATCGCGGTCTGCACGCTTTTCGGGCAGAGTGGTTATTACCGGCTCGACCGGGTGGACGAGCAGGGGTGGCCGCATTTTGTCCAGCTAAAGGCCCTCCCGGAAATGGGGCTGGTGGAGCAGGAAAACTTCCTGAAGGACCACATCCTCTTATATTTCGACAATGCAGAGATAGGGGAAGAACCGGATATCATATAGGGCTCATCCGCCGCAGACAGGGCTATGTCAAATAATTAATCCAGGGGTGATTCAATTTCCAAGCCTTTTTATAATATTTGCAGCATAAAAAATTTACTTACCATGAATTTCCCTGATAAACTGCGCTACACGAAGGACCATGAATGGATTCGGCTGGAAAAAGACAATGTTGCCGTCATCGGCATTACGGATTTTGCACAAAAGGAATTGGGTGATATCGTTTATGTGGAGGTGGAAACGGTAGGAAAGGCGCTGGCTGCGGAGACCGTCTTTGGTACTGTTGAAGCCGTAAAGACGGTGTCGGACCTCTACCTGCCGGTTGCGGGAACGATCCTGGAAGTAAACCCCGAATTGGGGGCCGCTCCCGATCTTGTCAATTCCGATCCTTATGGGAAAGGCTGGATGATCAAGATGACCGTAGACAATCCGGCAGACGTGGATAAGCTGATGGATGCCACTGCTTATGGCAACATTGTGCACTGAGCCCAAAAGGACTGAAGATGCGCTAATTTTCCGGTGGCGCATCTCCTGGCATATTTTCTTTATATTTAGTGTACTTATTTACATAAACCTTGGGAGTACCTACCACCTATACCGAGCAGGAATTAGTGCTGGCGTTGAAAGAGAGGAATGACCAGGCTTTCGGATTCCTCTATGATAATTATGCTGGGGCACTTTATAGCATTATCAAACAAATTATTACAGATAATTCCGAATTAGCCAGCGACGTATTGCAGGAGGTATTCATCAACATCTGGCGGAAGATAGAAACGTACGACCAGACCAAGGGACGTCTCTTTACCTGGATGCTTAATATAGCCAGGAATGCTTCCATTGATACCCTCCGATCGAAGAGTTATCAGAACTCCCAGAAAAACCAGGAGCTACCTGACAACGTATATAAGGGGGTGGCCAACCAGACCACGCAACAGAACGTAGATAATATCGGCTTAAAGAAGGTGTTGGAAACGCTGAAGCCTGAACATAGAATCCTGGTAGAACTGGCTTACTTCAAGGGTTTTACGCACGAGGAGATAGCGGACATGATGGCTATTCCCCTTGGTACCGTAAAAACCAGGATAAGGAATGCGTTACTTCAATTAAGAGATTACTTACGGTGAACGTACAAGAATACATAGAAAGCGGCATCATTGAAAGCTATGTGATGGATCTGGCCAGCGAGTCGGAAAGGGCTGAATTTGAGCGATATTGTGCGCAGTATCCTGAGCTGGTGGCAGCACGCAGGAAATTCGAAGAAAAGCTTGAAGCATACGCATCGCAGAATGCGGTGCCTCCCCCTCCAGAGGTTAAGGTGAAAGTTTTAGAAGCCGTCGGGAAAGAATCCCGGCCGGTTTCTTCTTCAATTCCACCAAAATTAATCAACATGGAAAATGCAAAGACTTCGCCGCCCGCCCGGTCTTCGGGCCTACTGAAATTCGTTGCTGCCGCTGCTGTCTTGTTGCTCATCGGAATGGCGTATCTCTACTACCAGACCCGGCAGGAGAACAAAGATCTGACCAGCAGTAACGACCGGCTCAGGGAATCCCTGGACACCACCAAGAACATCCTGAACAAGATCGTCGAAGAACAAAAGCAGGTGGTTGGCGACCCGAACACGCTTGTGGTCAACATGGTCGGAACCACGGTAGCGCCGAAATCTTCGGCTAATGTTTACTGGGATTCGGCGTCCTCGAGTGTCTACCTGGTTGTCAAGAACATGCCGAAGCTGCCTTCGGACCAGCAATACCAGTTGTGGGCGCTGATCGACAATCAGAAAAAAGACCTGGGGGTATTCGACGCTACCAATGACAAGGTCATTCTGAAGATGAAGAATACCAAGAAGGCGCAGGCATTTGCCATCACCATCGAGAAAAGAGGTGGCAGTGAGTCCCCTACGCTGGAAAAGCTGCAGTCCATGGGTAAGACGCTGCAAAGCCAATAGGAAAGATATTCTACAGCTATAGAAAAAAAGTCCCCGCCTGTCGGGGACTTCCCCCGACAAGCGAAGCTTGCCGGACATTATTGAAAAAAAAGCCGTCTACTTTTTTAATTTAAGACGGCCTTTTTTTTTTAATTTCCGCCCCGCATGATCCTACGTTTTATCCATAAATACCTGTCGGCACTCTATGTTCCTATCGTCTGGACCCTGCTTGTCGTTATCGCGATGTGTATCCCGGGTTCGTATATTCCCAATGAGAAGCTGTTTTACGTGCCCGATTTCGACAAACTTGTTCATATAACCCTGTTTGGGGGATTTGTGTTCCTTTGGAGCCTCTATCTGACGAAGCGTGGGCTTTCCTTTACACGACTGCTGGTGGGTTTCTTTTGCTTCTATATGCTTTCCAATTTGTTTGGCATCGCGATGGAGTTTGTCCAGAAGTACTGGATACCGGGGCGGGATTATGACCTGGGGGATATCATTGCGGATATGTTCGGAGCGGGGTTCGGGTATGGAGCCAGCAGTATTTTTCTCCTGCCCGGTAAACAAGATAACGCCCGGTGAACAGCATAACGGTTAGTCATTACTGTTAGCTGGAGGATTGGAGGGTATATAAAAGAATAAACCCCTGTAGAAACAGGGGTCGTAACCAAAACTAACTGCTTATGAGAAAATTGACTGCTTTATGTGAGTCAAATAGAAAAGACTGATTTTACCATACATAACGCAAAACAGGTGCCAATGTTGTGTTGCGTTGCTTTTAATGGACTTTGCTACTACAAAACTACGGTGGAAATCGTTGTTTCCTTTCCCTAATTGGGAGTAATAACATTTATTTAGCATTACCCCTTATTAAGTTATACAATTTCTTACTTTGTAGCAAGTTTTAGCGCCATTTTTTTAAAGAACTAGTGCAATCGACCGCACATATATAAAGACGCAAAATTGAGCAAAAGGTTTACTCGCCATCCGTTAAAATAACGTGAAAGGCCCAGGTTTCTGTAACAATCCCCCAGGCTTTAATTCGGTTTTAATGTTGGTATACCCACTTTGTGGTATATCGGGCCCCTCTTATGGTAAACGGGGGTCCTCGCCGGGGTAATTTTAGTTCTGACGGGCCATCTTTTCGGCGTTTTCTGCGAATTGCAGGGCGTCGATGAATTCCTGGATATTTCCATTGAGGACGTCGTCCAGATTATAGACGGTGAGGCCGATGCGGTGATCGGTGACGCGGCCCTGTGGGAAGTTGTATGTTCTGATCTTGGCGCTGCGATCGCCGGTGCTGACCAGGCTTTTGCGGTGGCGGGCGATCTCTTCTTCCTGTTTACGCACCTGGTCCTCATAAAGCTTTGTACGCAGCATCTGCATGGCTTTTTCGCGGTTGCCCAATTGGCTGCGTTCGGTCTGGCATACTACCACAACCCCGGTAGGGATATGGGTTAGGAAAACCTTTGTTTCCACCTTGTTGACGTTTTGCCCGCCTGCGCCACCGCTTCGGGCCGTCTCCATCTTTACATCGCTTTCCTTTAATTCGAAGTCTACTTCTTCGGCTTCGGGCATGACGGCGACGGTGGCGGCGCTGGTATGGACCCGGCCGCTTTGTTCGGTGTCGGGCACCCGTTGTACCCGGTGGACCCCACTTTCGAACTTAAGGGTGCCATAGACGTCGTCGCCCACCACTTCCACCTGTACTTCCTTATAACCACCGACGGTGCCTTCGCTTTCGCTGAGGATGGCTGTTTTCCAGCCCCGGCGTTCGCAGTATTTTATGTACATCCGCAGGAGGTCGCCGGCAAAGAGGCTGGCTTCGTCGCCTCCTGTACCCGCCCTGATCTCGAGGATGGCGTTTTTCTCGTCCTGTGGATCTTTGGGTATCAGCAGCTGACGGATATGGGCTTCCATCTCGATCTTGCTTTCTTCCAATGCCGGTGCTTCCGCCTTAGCCAGTTCCCGCAGTTCTGCGTCGTCGCCATTGAGGGCTTCCTTATTGAATTCGATGGTATCCAACAGGTTCTTATATTCGTCATGGGCCCGGACGATCTTTTCGATGCTGCGGTATTCCTTGCTCATGGCGCTGAATTTCCGGTTATCGCTGACGATCTCCGGGTTACTCAGGGCAACTCCCAGGTCTTCGAAACGGGCTTTTATGGCTTCCAGTTTATCTAGCATATATTTGAGCGGCAAAGATAACTTGTTTACGAATGACTTATCGAAAATTCAAAGCCGATTTCTTATTTACGGGAGAGGGGTTTGCCAGGGAAGATAGCGTGTTGGTTACCACGGATGACGGCAGGGTGCAGGATGTTATCCCGGCCGCAGCGGCGGGGGAAGATGTGGCCTATTATCCGGGCGTGCTGAGCCCCGGTTTTGTCAATTGTCATTGCCATCTGGAGCTGTCGCATATGCGGGGAGTAGTGCCCGAGGCGACGGGGTTGGTGGAGTTTCTCAGCACGGTGATCCGGGGAAGGGGTGTGGAGAATCCGGAGGCGATCGCTGGGGCGATCGCGGCTGGAGAGGAGGAGATGCTGGTGGGCGGCATCGTGGCTGTGGGGGATATCTGTAATACGGCCGACACGCTGGAACAGAAGCGAAAGGGGCGGCTTCATTATTACAATTTCATCGAAACCATCGGGTTTATCGAGGGTGGGGCGCAGCTGCGGTTCGACCACAGCAGGAGGGTGCTGGCGGACTTTGGCGACGGGGTCATCGTGCCGCATGCGCCTTATTCGGTTTCCCCTGCCTTATTCCGGATGATCGCGGAACAGGCGGGCGGACGGGTGCTGACGATCCATAACCAGGAAAGCGAGGCGGAGAATGCCTTCCTTCTGGTGGGGAAGGGGGAGTTTTTGCGTCTGTATGCCGCACTTGGGCTGGATGTTTCCTTTTTCGAGGGGACGGGAGTCAGAAGCCTGGAGAGCTGGCTGGCTTATTTTGATCCGGCCCAGCCGGTGATCGCCGTGCACAATGTGGCGACGCGGGAAGAAGACCTGCGCATGGCCCGAGGGTATAACCTAAGGTATTGTTTGTGTCCAAATGCCAATCTTTATATTGGCAGACAGCTGCCGGATGTGGAGTTGCTGGTGCGGTCGGGATGTTTTATTGTCGTCGGTACGGATAGTCTGGCTTCGAACCATGGGCTGAGCATTCTGGAAGAGCTGAAGACGTTGCAGCTGGCATTTCCGGGTTTGGAGACCTCCATTCTGCTGCAATGGGCTACGCTAAACGGGGCGCTTGCGTTGGGGATGGAGCAGCAGTTGGGAAGCTTTGCACCGGGGAAGCGGCCGGGGGTGGTGTTGATAGAGGGTGTGGAAGGCGGGCGGCTTGGTGGGGCTTCGGTGAAGCGATTGATTTAGGACAGGACGGTTTGCAGCACGTTGAGGGTACGCATCTCGCCGAAGTCGGGGACATGCAGCGCATAGAAAGTTCTGTAAGCCTGGAGCAGGATGCGCCGGGTGTCCTGGTTGAGGGGAAGCCCTTGTAGTTCGAGCGGCTGTTGGACGCGCAGCAGTTGGGCCGTGATAAAACTAAACGGGTCTTCGAGAAGGAGGTGATGTTCGGGATGTTCGGCCACGAACTGGCCTTCCTTCAGATCGAGGTAGGGTGTGCTTTCGCTATAACTGTCTTCGATCTTAAAGCCGAAAAAGCCGGCCAGGTGGAGGATGAAGAATAGCGGGAAGTTGGCGAGGACGCGGCCTTCGGCCGCGTCGAGATGCAGGAAAGCGTCTTCGATGAAATAAAACAGTTCGGGGTTAGGCTCCGGCTGTTTGATGCATTTCTGCAGCAACTCGACCATGAACAGGGCGACGGCATTCTTTATGACGTCGAAGAAGATGTGCTGGTAGAGGACGCCCCATTTGAACTCACGGAGCCGTTGCAGATTTTTCAGCTCGTTGTGATAGACCACGAGATCGAGGATGGCCGCAGGCTGGAAGAGATTGGCTTTTCCCATTCCCTTGCGGGAGCTTGTCCTGACGCCGTTGACGAGATAGGATTGGATGCCGAAAAGCTCGGTGTAGAGGGTGACGATGAGGCTGGTTTCGCCGTATTTTACCCCCTTCAGGACGATTCCTTTGGTCTTGTGTAATTGCACTTGTAAAAATACGTTTATTTGCAAAGTAAATTATTCATACATGTGGGAATCCATCGCCCGTCTTGTCCTCAAATTCCGGTTAGTTTGGCTCGTTGTATTGTTATCTGTCACTGGTTATATGGCCTTCCGGGCGAGCCGGGTGAAACTGAGCTATGATTTCAACAGCGCGATCCCCACGGATAATCCCAAGTATAAGGAATACCAGGAATTCCGAAAGACGTTTGGCGAGGATGGCAACCTGTTGGTCGTCGGTGTACAGACGGACAAGCTCTTTCAATTGCCTGTATTCACCGATTATATCGGGCTGACGGAAGCGTTGAAGCGGGTTGCGGGAGTAGACGATGTTCTTGGGGTGTCCTCTGCCGTAAACCTGGTAAAGGATACCGTGGCGGAGAAGTTGAAGGCTGTGCCCATTTTCCCGGCACATCCTACCTCCCAGGCGCAGATCGACAGCGGCAAGGCGGTGTTGCTCGACCTGCCTTTTTACCAGGGCCTTTTGTACAATAAACAGACCAGTACCTGGCTAACGGCGGTGCACGTCAATAAGGATGTAATGAACTCTTCGCGGCGGGTCGCAACGATAAATGCCATCACCGGGCTGGTGGACAGCTTTGGAATTCGCAACGGACTGGACATGCACTATAGTGGTCTTCCCCTTCTCCGCACCAGGATGGCTGCCAAGGTGAAAACTGAAACGTCCTGGTTCCTGTTGGGGTCGTTGGTCATGATGTCGTTGATCCTTTTTCTATTCTTCCGCAGCGTCAGCACGATGTTACTATCCCTGGCAGTGGTGGGTATCGGGGTCGTCTTCAGCTTTGGAACGCTGGACCTGCTGGGCTATAAGATCACCCTGCTGAATGCCCTCACCCCCACCCTTGTCGTGGTGATCGGGATACCCAACTGCATCTACTTCATGAACAAATTCCATACGGCTTACCGGGATACGGGTGACAAACAAAAGGCCCTGATCCTGATGATCGGCCGGATGGGTGTCGTTACATTTTTCTGTAACCTGACCGCGGCCATCGGCTTTGGCGTTTTTGCGCTGACGCGCAGCTCGATATTGAATGAGTTTGGGGTGGTAGCGGGGATCAATATCATGCTGTTGTTCTTTATCTCCATTATCCTGATCCCCGCGGTGTTGAGCTACCTGCCGGCGCCGAAGCCGAAGCATATGCTCTACCTGCAGAACCGCTGGCTGGCGGCCGTGCTAAAGCGGCTGGAGATATGGACCCTGCATCACCGGAGAATTATCTATGCCGTAACGGTGCTCATCGTGGCGGTGTCGGTAGCGGGGATGTTCAGGCTGAGATCGGAAGGATTTATCGTGGATGATCTGCCGCAGAAGGACAAGCTATATACCGACCTGAAGTTCTTCGAAAAGAACTTCAAGGGGGTGATGCCGTTGGAGATTGTGATCGATACCAAACGAAGGAAGGGTTTGAGGGCCGGCATGGCGAAGACCCTGGACAGCATCGATCAGCTGTCTGCCTATATTGGCGCACAGCCCGAGATGGCCCGGCCGCTGTCGCTGGTGGAGGGGCTGAAGTTTGTGCGGCAGGCCTATTATGGGGCGGATAGTTCGGGCTACCTCGTTCCCAACCAGATGGACCTGAGCTTTATTGTTTCCTATCTGGGTCTTGGTGAGAAGGCATCTGCCGCGGGCGGTTCGGGCAGCGTCGGCAACGGCGGGAGCCACGAGGTGCGAAGCGGGGCAAATACAAACAGCCTGACGAAACTATTATGGAGCTTTGTGGATAGTAACCAGCAGAAACTTCGGGTGAGCGTTCAAATGGCGGATATCGGCAGCAAGCGGCTTCCGGCAGTGCTTGGCGACCTGGAGAAGCGGGCGCATACCCTGTTCGATACGGCGAGATACCGGGTCACGTTTACGGGGACGAGTGTCACCTACCTGGAAGGAAGCAGTTTTATCATCAGGGGGCTGAAGGATAGTATCCAGTGGGCCTTTGTGCTCATCGCCGCCTGTATGCTTTTCCTGTTCAGGAGCCTGCGTATCCTGCTCTGCAGCCTGGTGCCGAATGTGATCCCGCTGCTGATAACGGCGGGGATCATGGGCTGGGCCGGCGTGCGGCTCCGGCCTTCGACGGTGATCGTCTTTAGCATAGCCCTGGGTATCGCCATCGATATCACCATCCGGTTTCTGGTGAATTACAAACAGGATTCGATGGGTAAAAAACCGGAGGATGCCGTGATCGATACCATCAATACGACGGGGATCAGCATCCTTTATACCTCGCTGGTGCTGACGGCGGGTTTTGTCATCTTTTGCTTTAGTGATTTCGGGGGCATCCTGGCGCTTGGCTGGCTGACCTCGCTGACGCTGGTGATTGCTACCGTCACCAATCTTGTGTTCTTACCGGTGTTGTTGCTGGGATTGATAAAGGGTCGCGCGAAGCCTGCCTTAGATATCGACAAGGCCGTTCTTGATGGCAAACATGACCAGACCGACGCGGGTGCGCACCTTTAGCTTTTCAAATAAGGTATTCCGGTAATTGTCGACGGTGCGGGGGCTGATGAACATCTTGTCGGCGATGTCCTTGTAAGACAATTCGGAGCATACCAGCCGGAGAAATTCTTTCTCCTTATCGCTGAGTACGATGGGGTCTTCGGGGTTACCCAGGTCTTTATGGAGGCCACTGATGATCTTCCCGGAGATGTATTCCGAAAGATAAAAATCCTTCTTCATGATGGAGTCGAGGGCCAGCTTCAGCTCTTCGGGTTCGATGTTCTTCAGGATATAGCCCTTGGCGCCGAGGCGGAGCATGCGGATGATGGTATTCTCATCGCTGAACATCGAGAGTGCGAGCACTTTTACCTGGGGATAGTTCTTGTGCAGCCATCTCACTGTCTCATAGCCGTCCATGTCGGGCATATTCACGTCCAGGATGACGATATCCGGAATGATGTTTTGGGTGATCTTTGTTTTGATATCTTTTCCGTTGTCGCCTTCGAACAATACCGCATAGGTCTCAAAGGAACCGATAAGCTTTGCCAGGGCTTTTCGTAAGAGACTGTGATCATCCACAATACCGACCTGTATTTTCTTTGTTGCTGCTCCCATAATCTAATCAAATTATAATATTCCCTTTTCCAGGGGCAATTCCACCTTGATGGAAGTCCCTTTGCCTGGCTGACTTTGAACTGTGATTTGAGCGCCGATCAGGGAGGCACGGTTTGTCATACTTTTCAGGCCAATGCCGCTTGATGAGGATGCCTGAGTCCGCTTTTTTTCAACATCAAAACCAACCCCGTTATCCTCTACTTTCAGAACAAATTTATTATCAATTGAGTAATTAACCGCAATATTTACGTGGGTGGCTTTAGAATGCTTCAAAATGTTGTTGATCATCTCCTGGAACATCCGGAATACGAATATAGATCGTTGATCTTCAAGTCGATATTCCTCCCCGACGACGTCGAAGTCCACTTTTAGCAGCCCGGTGCGCTGGATACTGTCGAGGTCGAAACGGATGGCTTCGACCAGGCCGATCTGGGCTATGCGGTCGGTATGCATGCTTTTTGTGAGATTGCCCATGTCGAAGATGACCTTGTTGAGCATCTGCCGGCTGGCCTGGACGCTTTCGTAGGCGACGTGGTCTTTTTCGAGCGGGAGGATGGAAAGGGACAGTTTGACTACGGATAGTACCTGCCCGATGTTGTCGTGCAATTCCTGGGCGATGGTCTTGAAGGTTGTCTCCTGGATCTCCAACTGCGAGCGCAGCAGCTCTTGCTGGTATTGGTCTTTCATCCGGGCCAGCTGCTGTATCTGGCGGTGCTGGCGGCGTTGATAAAGGAAGAGCATGGTGACAATGAAGCCGACCAGGAGCAGGGCCAGAGCGATCCCCATTAATATTATAATGACGACTTCCTGATTTTCAGCCGGCATAGGAAAGCGATGACTAAAGAAGTGTATAACAGGATATCCAATACGTTGAATATGGAATTGAGGTTCACGATGATAAACCGGGGCATTTTGCCCAGGTTATTGGCCATCCCATATAAAGGGAAACTGCAGGAGAAATAGAACAAGAGGCCCGAACAGATCCAAAAATCCGGGTTTCGGGTGAGGTTGACCGATTGGGGCCGTTGGAATAATTCAAAGAAATAGAATATACAAAGGGCGACCACCAGCAAACCGCCGAGGGAATAAGTGATCGTGTGAAAGGTGTTGATCTTTTGATATAGGAGAATATTCAGTCCTGCTATCAGCGGATATATCCAGATGAGGTGAAAGGCTATTTTTCTTACGACAGGCTGACGGATGATGCGGTATAGCAGAAAAAAATAAAAACAATACTGAAAGATGGTCAGGGGATTAAAGAGCGGCATGTTATTGATGATCCGTGCGGCGAGGTAGCTGCATATTCCCAGGACAACGGTGACGATGGAAAGGAAGGGTGGAAAAAGGCGGAGATAAATGTCGGAAGGGCCCTGACGATAGAGAGTGAAACTGGCCAGCAAGGCAATAACTACTACGAAGAAACTGACAAACTGCGACATTTGCCAGCAAAATAATTCTTATTTCTCACTTCTGCTACTAAAAAGCTGCCCGGGTCATGATTTCCGGGCAGCTATTTTTTTTATCAAGACCAGGGGTTAGGCAACGACCATCCCTTTGTCGCCACGATCGATGAGGACGGCGCCCTTTTTGAAAAAGCCGCTGCCACAGAAAGGAGGGCAAAGAGGCATGTCGCCATATGCTAGAATGCGGGCCTCCTTTCCTTCGGACATATAGATCTCTTTGTTGGCGCCTTCGTTGTTCTTGCGCGTGCCGATGAGCACGACCGTCTGACGACCAGCAAACTCAGGCACGGGTGTATAATCTTCCGGGTAGGAAGCAAAATGGAAACGCACTCCGTCACCGCCATGCAGTTTGATGCGCTCGATGAGCGTTTCCAGTTCTTCGATGGAGACAGAAGCCGTGAGGGAATCTTCCTTTCCAATTTTTTCGGAATTGTCTACCCACCGATCCTGCTTGTAGGTGGTGAGTAAAGAGGAAACCTGGTCGTTGGAGAGGAATTTGCCCGCATTTACGGATTTTTTGGCAATAGTGTTCATAGCTGACTGTTTTTGAATGTTGAAGAATAATTTGCTACGGTAAATGTATCCCCAACTCCCGCACAGGTCTAGCCGACAGGGGTCTCTAAATCAATTAATTACAAATTAATATTATCCGTAAAATAAAGGGGATCAGACGATCAGGAGCTAAATATGACAAAAAAAGGGTTTTTTAGTCATATAAAAAACAGTAAAACATCCAAGGATTGGCACGTGAAATACGCAGTCAGAATTTGCGTGTTTTACGCAAAAAAATTACGGGTCATTTTTCGGGCGGCATTTTTAGCGGTTTGACTTTTTTATTGGACATTTATTAGAGAGGTTGCCGAATGTCCCGTTTTTAATATTTGATATCCTTAAAAGAACGCTACCTGTTGAACCTGTGCTCATGCTGTGACTGTCTGACTGACGATGATCAGTCTTATTAATCGACCTGAAAATGTTTAGTTAGCAACAGCATACATAACCATTAACACCTTATCCTGTTATTTTCATGAGTGTGTGTGGGTATGTATGCTGATGCTACTGAGCCAAGATATAAACGAAAGTGCGCACCTAATTAGTACGCACGAGAATTGATCAAGGCTTACCTCCTGTTACCATTCAAAACACCGGCTTATTGCCGGTTTTTTGTTTCTATTCGTATTCCCACGCCTTTCGGGCCGATTTTCGTATTTTCGCGCCTTATTACTGCCTCATTATGAATAAGAAGATAAAATCGGCGTTGATCTCGGTCTTTTACAAAGAGGGTCTTGCGCCTATAGTAAAAAAACTACACCAATTAGGAGTGAATCTGCACTCTACCGGTGGCACCCAACAGTTCATCGAGTCGCTTGGACTCCCCTGTACACCTGTGGAAAACCTGACCTCTTACCCCTCCATTCTGGGGGGGCGCGTAAAGACCCTGCATCCGTCCGTTTTTGGAGGAATTCTGGGGCGGAGAGACAATCCCACCGACGTGGAAGAGATGGTGCGCTATCATATCCCGGAGATCGACCTGGTGATCGTCGACCTCTACCCTTTCGAGGAGACGGTAGCCAGCACGACGGATGACAAAGCTATCATTGAAAAGATAGATGTGGGTGGGCCTTCCATGATCCGCGGGGCTGCCAAGAATCATAAAGATGTCGTCGTAATCGCCTCAAGGTCACAATATGCCTGGCTGGAGAACGTGCTTACCCAACAGATGGGAGAAACGACACTGGAGCAGCGGCGGATGCTGGCGGCGCAGGCTTTTGAGGTGTGCGCGCACTATGACGTAGCCATCTCCAAATACTTCACCCCGTCGGGTGGTGATTATTTCCTCGAGTCGGTGCCTTCACCCAAATCCCTTCGCTATGGTGAGAATCCGCATCAGTCGGCCCGGTTCTATGGAAAATTGGAGGACTTCTTCGACCAGGTGAATGGGAAAGAGCTCTCTTATAACAATCTGGTAGATGTAGACGCTGCCGTGCAGCTGATACAGGAATTCAGCGGCGACAGCCGGCCGGTGTTTGCCATCATCAAGCACACGAATGTCTGTGGTATAGCCATCCGGCCTGCATTGAAGGAGGCCTGGGACGCGGCTTTAGCAGGTGACCCCGAGAGTGCCTTTGGCGGGGTATTGGCCTGTAATAAGCCCGTAGACAAGGCTACGGCTGAAGCCATCAACGAGATCTTCTTTGAAGTGCTGATCGCGCCAGCTTTCGACGCCGATGCTCTCAGTATTTTAAAATCGAAGAAGAACCGTATCCTGCTGGTGCAGCAAAAACGCGTATCGGCGGCGCAACAATATCGCAGCCTGCTCAACGGCGTGCTGCAACAGCAGACCGATGAAGGCAATTATGCCGAGTGGAAGGAAGCAGGCGGCCGGCCCGCCACGGCTGCGGAGAAAGATGACCTGAACTTTGCCAACATCGTTTGCAAGCATCTCAAGTCGAATGCCATTGCCCTGATCAAGAACCTGCAGCTGGTGGGCAAAGGTTGCGGTCAGACCAGCCGCGTGGATTCCGTGCGGCAGGCGATCGCCAAGGCGGGACAATTCAATTTCGACCTGCATGGCGCTGTACTGGCGAGCGATGCTTTCTTTCCGTTTAATGATTCGGTGCAGCTGGCGCATGCGGCCGGTGTGACTTCGTTTATCCAGCCGGGTGGTTCTATCCGGGATAAAGATTCCATCGACTATTGTGTGGAGCATAATTTAGTGATGGTGATAACGGGGATGCGGCATTTTAAGCACTAAGCTGCAGGACCAGGATCAGGACGTCCAGAAGATCTCTTCCTTTAGAAATACTTCATATACTTCGCGCCAGCCGGCGAATCCGGGGTCGGTGCCGAGGAAATTATTATGCCAGATGGTGACCATCAGGCCGTTGACCTTGCGGATGTGGCGGTAGTAATGCATCAGCTCTTGCATGGCCCCGGCGGCGTTGAGTCCCTGTTCGTAGAAAGCGTTTGCATCCATGAAGCAAAAGGGAAAGACGCGCAGTTTTGTCGTTTCCTCTTTCTCCAGGTCGTACCAGAAAAATGACGAGGCTACCGAGGCCCGGAAGCCGTTGATACTTCCATAGCCCATGGAGAATTCCTGTTCGATGCGCAGGTTTAGCAGGCGGCGATAGGTATGTGGAAGGGAGAAGCGGATATAATGCTGCCGGCTGCGGCAGATGGGCTGTCCGGCGATATATTCCAGCCATTCGATCTCCTCTTTCAGGAGACTATCATCATCCCCGCTTTGCCAGGAAGGGTGAACACCCACGCGGTAGCCGGCGCCGTGATATTGTACAAGCTGTTGAAATCCGGTCGAAGAAGGGAGAATATTTTTATCGACGCCTTTATTCCGGGCTGCCACGAGAAAGAAATAGTAGGGTTTCAACCGGCAGTACAGGTGCAGGGAGTCGAGCCATTCATAGGCGTCGAAGGGGTCGGGGCGTCTGCCTGCCAGGACATCGAGCCGTAGCCGAAGCTGCTGCCACCGGCCGGTGACGAGCGCTTTCAGGGCCCCCGAGGTATTTCGCCGCCAGCCCTTGAACAGAAAGGACCACGCGATATCGATATCGTAGGTAGGTACGAACTTAAACATGGGATAGCGAAAGACGAGTGCGGGAAATTTCCGGGCAAGCGCGTCTCTAAAGTCGCGGAGCCAGTAGTTTACCAGGGGGATGTCGAGAAAATGTTCGCGCCAGGCGAGGGAATCGGTATGGGCATAGCGGCCATAGGTGTCTTTTTCATGCGGCAGATATTCCTCGTAGCGGGTGAGCAGGTAGAAGGCGGCTGAAAAGATGTCGAAGGGCAAGTCGCCTTCCGTGGCGAAGAACGCTTTGCGGCCATCGTATTCGAAGCAGGTGATGGACTGGGGGACGATGCCGGTTTCGAAGAGGAGACCGGCAGGCTGGAGATGAAAAGCGCCGGGGATGGGGGTAGACGAGTAGTTGATCCGGGGGCCCGTGGCGGCGACGAATTCGCTGAGATCGGTAGTGATATGAAAGGGACTGTCGAATAGCTCTTTTGAGCAGAAATCGACGATGTATTTCAGCCTTGGGGTGCTATGGGTACAGAACAAGATCATGTTTAGACCTTGGCTCGTTCGGCCTTCCAACGTTGGTTAAAAGTTTGAGAAGCAAATTCCAGTTCGTCGCGATGGGCTGTCCAGGCTTTGAATGCTTTGTTCACCATCCAGTTCTTGATCTTCGGGCCACCCATATTCATCATGCTGCGGCTGAGGCTGGCTCTTTTCCAGACCTTCCACGCCAGCCGTTCGGACCAGGTGGCGTAGCCGTCTTTGACGGCTTCATAGCGGTTGTCGAGCAACAGCTCGTGGAGATTGATCTTTACCGAGCAAACCTCTGTACAGTTGCCGCAAAGGGAGGAAGCATAGCTCAGATGTTTCCATTCGCCCATGTCCTTCAAATGGGGAGTGATGACTGAGCCGATGGGTCCGCTATAGGTTGTTCCGTAGCTGTGGCCGCCGATGTTTTTATAGATAGGACAGGCGTTGAGACAGGCGCCGCAGCGGATGCAGTAGAGGCTTTCCCGGGCTTTTGCGTTGGCCAGGATGTTGGTGCGGCCATTGTCCAGCAGGATAAGGATCATTTCGTCGGGGCCATCGGATTCGCCCGTCTGGCGGGGACCGGTGATGATGGTGTTGTATACCGTCACGCGCTGACCGGTGCCGTAGGTGGCCAGTAAGGGCCAGAAGAGGCCGAGGTCGGTCATGGAAGGGATCACCTTTTCGATTCCGGCGATGACGATATGCGTTTTGGGGAAGGAAGCGCTGAGGCGTGCATTGCCTTCATTTTCCGTGACGGCGACGCCGCCGATGTCGGAGATGATGAAGTTGGCGCCTGTGATGCCGATCTCTGCCTGGACATATTTCTTCCGCAGCTTTTCCCTTGCTACGAGGGTAAGCTGTTCGGGGGTGAGGCCGGGGCGGGTATTCAGCTTCTCATAGAATAATTTGGCGACGTCCTCCTTGCTTTTGTGCATGGCGGGTGTCACGATATGATAAGGGGGTTCGCCGTCGAGTTGCTGGATGTACTCGCCAAGGTCGGTCTCCACGCTCTCGATGCCCTTCTCTTCGAGGAAGTGATTCAGCTTTATTTCCTCGGTGACCATGCTTTTGCTCTTGACGATGGTGCGGCAATTCTTTTCCTTACAGATGGTGTAGATCTCTGCGAGGGCCTGTGCGGCAGTCTCCGCCCAGATGACCCGGCCGCCCCTTCTGGTGAAGTGGGATTCGAATTCTTCGAGTTGCTGGTCAAGGGTTTCGATGGCCCGCCATTTGATATTCTTCGCCCGTTCGCGCGCGAGATTCAGCTCGGAGAACTGTTGTTTACCCTGCGGTACGACGGCGTTGTAGCGACCAATATTAAAGTTGATCTTGTTCCGGTGTTCAAGGTCTTCCGCCTTGATGGTGCTCCGGGCGATGAAATCGGCGGCCGTCTCTGTCATTTGTTTTGTTTTTCGGCTTTAGCGAAGTAGGACCCGGCAACCTGTTCGAGTACTCCATAGAAGTCTTCGCCATATTTTCGAATGAGGGCTTCCTTCAGGAAAACATAAACCGGAACCTTCAGTTTCTTTCCCTGGATGCAGCCTGGCCGGCACATCGTCTCGCGGGGTTCGTAGTTGACCACTTCCCCTTCCTTTGTCATACTGATCTTTATAGGATAAAGATGGCAGCTGATGGGCTTTTTCCAGGAGGTCTTTCCGTCGTAATATGCCTGTTCGATGCCACACTTTATGACGCCTTTCTCGTCCCGATACCCATACGCACACATTTTCCCTTCGATTGTCGGAGTCACCCAACCAAACTCGCGATCGTACTGGTAGCGACCGCGGGTTTCGATCTCTTTGATCCCTGCGGGTGTGAGATAGGGTTTTACGATGTCATAGATCGCATTTATCTCGTCGAGCTCCCCTTTTTCCAGGGGGGCGCCGGCGTCGCCGTCCTCACAGCAGCCGCCTTTGCATTTTGCCAGATCGCAGACGAACTGTTCGCGGACCACGTCGTCACTTACCAGGATATTGTCGATTGCTATCATGATGGGTAGATGGGCCTATGCCCGTTTTGCAAATATACTCTATTTGGATGCTTTGGGGGTCGGGTTCTTCCACCGGAAACTATTGATCAGGTGGTCCATGTCCTTTTCGAGGAATTGGTTTACGATGCCAAGGGAGTCCTCATTGGGGGTCGTGTCGAAATAGAGAGCGCCGCGCAAAAAATGATGGGTTGTGTCGGTGACATAGAACTGGTTGGCGGTGGCCGCGTTACCCCCTACTTTAAAGAAGACACCCGCTACCCCGTTGTGGGTAACAAAGGGTGAGTCATCGATGGAGCTTGCCTTATAGGTGTGTTTGAAGGTCATCTTAAATGCGTCATCGCGCAGTTTGTCGAATTTGTTCTTACCTATCTCTTTGTAGCTGACATAGATGCGCGCGCCGAAGCGGGGGAAGTCCACGTTGATCCAATAGGGGTTCTCGGGTACGGTGTCGAAATAGGTGCTATCCTTGATGACATTCGCGTATACGGGGTATTCGAAGGAATAGGGGAACCCGGGCTGGTCGAAGGTCTGGTATTGATGGGATGGGAAATCGATCTTGAAATATCCCCGCCGTTTTGGGGTATAGTCACTGTTGCAGGAAAGGAGGAAGAGGGCCAGGAGGCAAATAAGTGTCCGCATTTAGGATTGCATTCGGATGGTGACTTTTACTTTTTTTATCCTGCTGCTGTCGGCATCCAGGATGGTGAATTCGAAGTCGCCGCAAGGGATGACGTCGTTCACCTTTGGGATATCGCCCGAAAGTTCGAGGATGAGCCCGGCGAGGCTGTCGCTATCCCCTTTTACTTTATCGAAAGTGTCGATGGCAAGGTTCATGGTCTTGCAAACATCATGAAGCATGGTCCTGCCCTCGAAGATATAGCTGCCGTCATCCATATGACGGGATTCGGGCTCTTCTTCGTCAAATTCGTCACGAATCTCACCGATGACTTCTTCCAGGATGTCTTCCAGGGTGACGATGCCACTGGTGCCGCCGAATTCATCGACGACAGCGGCAAAATGGATCTTTTTCTGCTGGAATTCCTGCAGGAGGTCTTCGATGAGCTTGTGTTCGTGGACAAAATAGATGGGCCGGATATAGGGATGCCAGTCGAAGTTGTCAGGTTCACCCAGGCAGGCGATGAGGTCTCTGCTTTGGATGGTGCCGGCCAGCTCATCCAGGCTGCTTTTGAAGACCGGCAGCCGGGAATAGTGGAGCTCTTCGAACTTTTGTTTTAGTTGGCCAAAGGAGAGGTCGTAGCTGACGCCGCTGACATCCATGCGGGCGCGCATCACCTGCCTCACCGATATACTACCGAATTTAACGATGCCTTTCAGGATGTTGCGTTCTTCTTCGGAGGCTTCGTTCTTTGACTGGTCGATCTGGTAGCCCAGCTGCTCGATGATGAGCCCCGGTTTCTTCCGGCCGAAGAAACGTTCGAGGGACTCGGACTGGTTGACGGCCCAGCTGCTCATGCGACGGAACAGCAAGTGAACCAATTCGATAATGCCGGAGGTATAGTAGGCAAACTGCAGGTTGTTCTGTGTAGCCCAGATCTTTGGCATGACTTCCCCGAAGAGGATCATGACAAAGCCGATGAGTATCACCTTTATAAGGAATTCGAAGAACCAGAAGCTTTGTTTTAGCAGCACCATTTCATCGATGAGGAAGTTGGAGAGGATGATGATGGCGATGTTGATGATGCTGTTGGCAATGAGCAGAGAGGCCAACAGGGTTTTGGGGTCTTCGAGAAGAGAGACGATGCGGCGCCAGGAGAGGTCTTGTTTTGTCTTCAGGATGTTGATATCCTTGTAAGTAAGTGTGAAAAAAGCTACTTCCGACCCGGAGAGGACAAAGGAAAGCAGGAGGAGAAAAAGGATGACGATGGCCAGGATGGTTGTTGCCTGGGGATTTATAAGGAGCAATTCCAAAATAAACGGGTTTCGTTAAGAATGTGCTTACAACGCGCTAAAAGGGAAGGTCTTCTGAAGGTTCACCGAGGGGGGCGGCATCGGTGCCACCGGGGCCCTCCATTCCTTCGTGGTGATGGAGGGGAGGATGAGCCGGTCCATCGGTACGCTTATCGAGCATAATGAGATTATCACCTACTACTTCGGTTGCGAATTTCTTATTGCCTTCTTTATCTTCCCAGCTGCGGGTTCTCAGCCGGCCTTCGATATAGACAAGGCTTCCCTTGTGAAGGTACTTCTGCGCAAGTTCGGCCAGGCCCCGCCATAGGACCACCGTATGCCATTCCGTCTGAGAGATGAGCTTACCAGCCCTATCTTTGAACGTCTCCGTTGTCGCCAGCGAGAATTTAGCAACCGCAATATTTCCTTCCAGATATTGTACGTCAGGATCCTTTCCTAAATTACCAATTAGCATCACCCTGTTTACGCCTCTCATACATCGAATTTTGAAATGTTTACAAATCGTCTTGTGGAATCCAGCGCCGATTAAAATTAGCTTTTTTCAGCCAAAAAGATAAATTTTTCCATTGGAAGTCATGGGTTTTGGAGGCTGCGGGCAAAATGGAGCATGCAGCGCAAAATTTGTTGACTTAAAACAAGCTTTGTGCCGGGGTCGGGTCGAGGAGCCATGCGTTGATAAATCTGGGAAAAGCATACTCGCCGAGCTGATCCCGGTGGATAAGGAGGTAATCCTTCAGGGAAGGAAGCGGTTTTTTCAGCCTTACCGTTAGGAATTGTCCCTGGATGGTCTGGTGGCTTAGCTCCTGACGGTAGACCCTTGAGATATACCTGACTGTGAGTGCCTGCCCGTCAAAGAGTTGCCCCAGGAAATCCGATGGCGGCAGGTGGTTGTCATTAAAATAGACCGGTTCATCCGTTTCCCAGAGAATGAATTCGAAAAGCCCTTCCCAGATATCTTTTTTTGTGCGTTGACGGATATATACTTTGTCGTCCGGCACTTCGACTATAAAATAATAGAACCAGCGTTGTTTTTTCTGAATGCTCTTTTCCTTTACGGGCAGCTGTGTCGTCCAACCCTTTTGCCAGGCCTGGCAGCCGGTTTGCTGCATACAGTCGTCACACAGGGGATTGCGCGGCAGGCAGATGGTGGCGCCGAAATCCATAATGGCCTGGTTATAGCTGTCGGGTTGTTCTTTATCGAGCAGTGAGTCAGCGAGTTCAGTATATAATTTCTTCCCGGCGGTGGTGTCGATAGGTGTCGGGTTGCCGAAGTAGCGAGATAGGACGCGGGTGACATTGCCATCTACTACGGCGTGTGGAAGACCAAAGGCGAATGAAGCAATGGCAGCAGCGGTGTAGGGGCCGATGCCTTTGAGCGAAAGAATTTCCTCGTAGGTATTGGGAAATTGTCCATTGTACTCTGCATCAATCCTTTTAGCTGTTGCGATGAGATTGCGACAACGATTATAATAACCAAGACCTTCCCAAAGCTTGAATACTTTTTGTTCGGCAGCGATAGCAAGATGGTGAACGGTAGGAAAAGCTTCGAGGAATTTTTCGTAGTAGGCCCACCCTTGCTCAACACGGGTTTGTTGAAGGATGATCTCGCTTAACCATATCTTATAAGGGTCTTTTTCCCCCTTCCAGGGCATTTTACGATGATTTTTACCCTTATTCCAATTTAACAAATTCTGGGTAAAATCGGCTTTTTTTTCGCTCATTTATTGCAAATAAAATTCATAATCAATAATTTAGAGAATTCTTGCAGAAATAAACCAAATCCATTATTTTGATACTCCAAAAGGAATTTAAGAGATAATGAGTTGTGAATTAATAATTTTGTTATATATTTAAAATCAGAAACTTATAAAACTAAATCCCCATGAGAAAGGCAGACCTTGTTAACCAAATATCGGAAAAAACAGGTATACCTAAAGTTGACGTCTTGGTGACGTTGGAAACCATGTTCAAAGAAGTGAAAGAAACTCTGTCCCAGGGAGAGAATATTTATATCCGTGGGTTTGGGAGTTTTATAACGAAAAAGAGGGCTGCCAAGATAGGGCGGAACATAAAGAAGAATGTGGCCGTTCATATTCCTGAACACTTTATTCCTGCTTTCAAGCCGGCGAAAGAATTCGTTGCAGAAGTAAAAAAGTTGCAGGCAGTGAAGGAAGATCAGCCAAACCCGGACGAAGAGATGTAATTTTGCGTCTCTAATCATTAGCATGAAGAGACAGCAATATCTTGTAGCCGGCACGGGAGTGCTCTTATTACTCGCTCTGTATTTTTTTGGTCAAACTGTTCCTTCCCATCCAAAAAAGGACGCTGCTGCAGGTGGCGATCCTGGGACGTCACTTGTAAAATCCATTGGTTTACAGGAAATTCTACAAGCGGCCGAAGCTCGTTTAAGTCCTGCTCAACTATCTTATGTAAACAGGTTACAGAACTCCGTCGTACGGGGAGATGTCCAGTCGCAGCAATTAAATGCTGACCGGCAATTGGCTTCTTTCTGGAAAGATTCGGTGAGTGATGGGTTTTTGTTATATGCTTATTACACTGGAGAAGCAGCTAAATTGGAAAAGTCTGAAAAAAGTCTCACCTTTGCTGCCCAATTATTTTTGCAAGGCTTGAGGGGGCAAGACGACCCGGCGTTGAAGGGTTGGATGGCCACCGATGCCAAACAGTTGTTTGAAAAGGCGTTAGAACTGAATCCCAATAATGATTCATCCAAGGTGGGGCTGGGAGCGAGCTATATATTTGGTAGTTCGGCCGGCAGCCCGATGGAGGTGATGCAGGGGATCCAGCGGATTTTGGAAGTAGCCCGAAGGGATTCCACCAATATGTATGCTCAGCTGATGTTGGGTTGGGGGGGTCTGGTGTCGGGGCAATTTGATAAAGCTATTGAACGTTTGACAACCGTTGTTCAACATCAACCTGCCAATATCGAAGCGATCCTCCTACTGGCCGAAGTCCACCAACAGAGAGGTAACAAAACGGATGCCATCCGTTGGTATGAAGCTGCAAAAAAACAATTAGGCGGCCAGAATGAAATGGTGAAGGAGATAGATGCGCGCATCAAATCTCTGCGTTAGTCAAAAGCCTCTCCGGGGCTTCGTCCGAAAAAACAGACATAAGGTTGAAATTCTATTTATTAACTAAAAAAAAGCATTGAGTATGCCCTGTGGTAAAAAGCGTAAGCGTCATAAAATTGCGACGCACAAGCGTAAGAAGAGACTGAGAAAGAATCGTCATAAGAAGAAGAACAAGTAGTTGCTTCGATGGATGATGGATGTTTGTTTGGTTGAGGTATGAAAAATGGCTGATGATGGAAAAGTCCGATACGCTTGAATAAGGAACTAATCATAAACGCAACTCCGCAGGGTGTCGAAATAGCTCTTCTGGAAGACAAGAAGCTGGTGGAGCTACACCACGAAAAGGCTGATGCCAGCTTTGCGGTAGGAGATTTATACCTGGGAAAAGTGAAAAAGCTGATCCCGGGATTGAATGCAGCATTTGTGGATGTAGGTTTTGAAAAAGACGCTTTTCTCCATTATACCGATCTTAGCCCGTATGCGCGGAGCCTGTTGAAATTTACGCAGCAGGCGATGAACGACACGACTCCGAATGGTTTTGACTTTGGCACCTTCCAGGTGGAGCCGGAAATCGTTAAGACGGGGAAGATCAATGAGGTTCTCAACGGGAAACCGCATATTCTTGTCCAGATATTGAAGGAACCGATAGCGGCAAAGGGTCCGCGTCTTAGTTGCGAGATCTCGCTTCCGGGCCGTTTTGTTGTTATCACGCCTTTCAACGATATTGTAGCGGTATCCCGCAAGATCCATTCCTCCGATGAGCGTAAACGGCTGCAAAAGATAGTGGAGGCCATCAAACCAAAGAATTTCGGGGTTATCGTGCGTACGGCTGCGGAGGGAAAGAACACGGCCGAGCTTCATGAGGACCTGACCGAACTGGTAGCCACCTGGCAAACCATCAAGCATAACCTGAAGGGTGCTGTAGCCCCGGCGAAAATACTCAGCGAGCAGACGAAGACCACCAGCATGCTCCGCGATCTGTTGAATGAGGATTTTAATAAGATAGTCATCAACGACCGCAATATCTTCAACGATACCAAGAGTTATATTCAGCGGATTGCGCCGGATAAGATCGACATTGTCTCTTATTATCACAATGGCAGTCCGATATTCGACCAGTTTTCCGTGACCAAACAGGTAAAGGCCGCTTTTGGCAAGACGGTGAACCTGCCGAGTGGCGCCTATCTTATCATCGAGCATACGGAGGCCCTGCATGTCATCGATGTGAACAGCGGATATAAGAGTGTCAGCAACAACCAGGAGCAGAATGCCCTGGAGACGAACCTGGAGGCCGCAGAGGAAATAGCGCGGCAATTGCGGCTTCGCGATCTTGGCGGCATCATCGTAGTGGATTTCATCGACATGAAGCTTCCCGATAACAAGCGGAAGCTGATCGAGGCGATGGAGAATTTCATGCGTACGGACAGGGCCAAGCATGCGGTGCTGCCTATTTCGAAGTTCGGGCTGATGCAGATCACGCGTCAGCGGATGAAGCCCGAAGTGACGATCAATACCCAGGAGGTTTGTCCGACTTGTAACGGCACGGGTAAGATCTCTTCCGCCCTTATCCTCGAGGACGAGATCGAAAAGAATCTTAGCTATCTCATCAACCATCAGCATAAGGACCTCATCCTAGCCGTGCATCCCATCATGCATGCCTATCTTACCAAGGGCGGATTTATGGGAATTGGCAGCCGCCAATGGAACTGGCGGTGGAAGTATAAGCAGAAGGTGCGAATACGCGCCAATACGAATTACCATCTCACTGAATTTCATTTTTTCGATAACCAGGAAGACGAGATAAAATTATAAGAGAGAGGGCGGCCGATGGCCGCCCTCTCTTCTTGTTATGGGTTTTTCTGAAGGAGCATTTCCTGGTTGGCGTAGATCGACCCGCCGTAGTTGAATGTTATTGTAAGATCGATGACGCCGACACAGTCGAATACGAAACCGGTGCCGGTGACGATAGTCTCCGATGACGCGCTTCCATAGTTGCCGATGTCGGATTTTTCGATCGTAGCCGAGCCGGTAGCCGGATTCACGTCGACGATCATCGGGGCCGTCTCTACGCCGCCTGCCGGTGCACCGGGATAGACCCAGATGGAGATCTGGTTGGCGCCCGGGCCATCTACCACGGCTTTGGGGACCAGCACCGGGTTAGAGGGAGTCGCCCCATAATCATTCCAGACATCTTTTGTCAGGTAGTAATCTCCCGCCATATGGCCCGTAAAGGAACAGACGGCCGTCGCATACCAGGTGAGGCCCATGTGGTAGGCGGGGAAGCTGTTATAGGTGTCGGGTGTATTGTAGGTCGAAAATTTCCGGCCGTCGGTGGTAACGACCTGGTTTTGGAGTATGTACTTATTACCCGGGGCTGGATTGGCGCCGAGGGCCTTGGCCAGCTCGGCAGTAGAGACGCTCAACACTTCTCCATTGGAATAGGCCACCGATTTTATGAATTTCCACCCGGTGGTGTCTTCTGAATTCTTGCCGGTGGCGACATAAATATTGATCGTAGCCACCGGATTGCCCACGTATTTCCCTATCATGATGGAAACTGTGCTGGCCGAGTTGCCGACATCCAGGATGCCGTTGATCGTGGAATCCAGCGTAACATAAGAGCCTAGCACCAGGTTGCCGGCATCCCCGGAAATGTTCTTCTTGGCACAGGCATGAAACAGCAGGATCACACTGCTGATCATGACTAATGATATGATGAATCTTTTCATGTTCGATTGTTTTAATAGACAAAATTATCCGCGTTGTTATCCCAGAATACCTTGACATTGGTTGTCGTCTTTTGGACGGCGTTCTTGTTATAGTCGGCGTATACAGATGCATAGAAGAACGACCGGATAAAAAGGCCCGGATTCGGATCAAGCGTGGGCTGTAGATTGTTGGGGCAGCCAGTCCTTCTGTAGTTGTTGTAGGTCTCCAGGCCGTTGCCCCAGGCTGCCAGATAGTATTCCGTCTCGATGACGTTGAGCTTTGCGGCGGTGGTGGCAGCGTTCTGGTACTGGCTGGCTACCGCGGCCTCATACTTCTGCTGGTTGCTGGCTGTGATGAGCATCGTAGTGTCCGAAGTGGGGATCTTATAGCCGATGGCACCGGCAAATCCGGCCACTTTGTTGAACGAGGCATCGACGCCTGCGATGGTCAATGCTTTGGGGTCACCCGGAGTGCCCAGTATCAGGGCGGCTTCGGCCTCGAGGAAATTGGTATAGGAAGATAGCCAGATGGGGTTGATCCCATTGCCGCCTGCGCCGGTTTCGCGGCTGGTGCTTTGGCCGGTGGCCGTATTCTGGTTATAGTCGAATGCGCCACCGGCAGGATAGAGGCCCCAGGTGGTGCGCAGGGAATTATCCGGTGGGATGCCTTCGTTGTCGCCATGATCCCTACCCCAGTAACCGGTATCCACGAGGCAGTAAGGAACGCCGGGTGCGTAGGGGTCCGTCCGATAGAGACAGGGAATGGCGAATTGCCGGGTCGTCTGGCTGGCCGTACGCGAATCGGTGAAGACATTGTCGATCTGCCGGTAGAGATAGTACCGCCCCCTGGGGTCAGCGAATCCCTTGGCATCGGCCAGCTGCCACATGAACCATGTGCCGATGTAATCGCCGGCGCCATTGTCTGTCCCGTAGTTGGTGATGTAGTGGGAGGCGCGGGCGTCCGGCGCCTGGCTATGCGTGGAATAGGAGAATACGAAATCCTGCGAAGGGGATTTGATGAGATTGTTCTCATTCACCAGGGCTGTGATCTTTGCCGCGACGGTGTTATCCACGAGGCGTGTCTGCACATAGGCCTTCAGCAGCAGGGTCTTTGCCAGGGCCGTCCAGTTGGCGGCGTTGCCACCATAAAACAGGTCGTTGGCCGGCTTTACCGACGGTTTGATGGCGAAATTCGCGATGGCGGCTGTCAGCAGCGCCTCGGCCGAGTCATAGATAGCGGCCCCTTTATCTACCGCGGGGTTTGGAATGGTCACTCCCTGGTCTGCCTGGGAATAAGGAACATCGCCGAAAAGGTCGACCATGGTGATCATGGTATAGGCCTTCAATACCTGAGCGATGCCTACGTGGATAGTTTCATTCTTGCTTTGCGCGATCGGGATCATGGTGTTGGCTGTGAGCAGCACGCTCTCATAGGCCGTTGACCAGATGCCGTCGAAGCTTGTCGGCGCGAAGGCATTGTAATATGTCGGTCCATACATGATCTCCTGCCGCGTAAGCCCATCGGTGAGATCGGTTGCGCTTTGAAAAAAACCTTTGAAGCTGAGTTGCAGGTTATTGAGATACAGGTCGGGGCTGGCCGCGGTAGGTGTAGGTACGCTTGGGTTGTTGAGTAAGGGGCTTAATTGCTTGTTACAGGCGGAGAGAAGGAGGCCCCCCAGGGAGACGAACGCTATTATTATGAATTGCTTTAATCGCATGGTAATTCATTTTAAGATTAGAAGGATAGTCTCAGGCTGGCTCCGAAGCGGCGGGAGCTGGGTCCGGCGAAGAAGTCCAGGCCCTTGGCATTGGTAATGCCCAGGCTATTGACTTCCGGGTCGAAGCGCGTGTGCTTCGGGAAATTGGGCGCCAGATACCAGAGGTTGGTACCGGAAATGTTTAGTGAAGCCGCCCCGAATGGCGTGCCTTTCAGCATCCTGGCGGGCATGGAAAAAGCAAGGGAAGCTTCCCGCAGGCGGATGAGTGTTGCGTCCCATACCGACTCCCCGGCGGGACCGAAACCATAGGAGTTGAAGTAGATGTTGTCTACGCTCTGCTGGATATCGTTGGGGGTCCCGTCCTGTTTGACGGTGTTGGGGATGGTGTATGGCAGGGTCCTGTCGAAGTCCGTGTCTTTGGTAACGCCTCTTGCCAGCATCGTGCGTGTGGTGTTGGACCACATTTTGCCGCCGCGGGTATAATCAACCTGGACGCGGAAGGAGAGGTATCGCCAGGTGAGTACGGAAATTCCTGTCAGTTTATATGCCGGCGTCGGGTCACCGATGACGGCGATGTCGGAGGAGCCTAGATAGTAGCCGTTGTTGTCGACGATCTTTTTGCCGCTTTTGGCATCGCGTTGTGTATAGCTGCCTTGCAGGACGCCGAGGGGTTTGCCATTGATAGCGAAACCACCGAGATTGGTGTAACCGCCGCCGGCCAGTTCGATCTGCTTGATATCGGCTGGAAGGTCGTGTACTTTGCTGCGGTTGAGGAAGAAATTACCTGTCAGATCCCAAGTCCAGTTCTTGTTGCGGATGACGGTATAAGTAAGCGAAGCT
Source organism: Puia dinghuensis (assembly GCF_014642875.1). Taxonomy (GTDB): domain Bacteria; phylum Bacteroidota; class Bacteroidia; order Chitinophagales; family Chitinophagaceae; genus Puia; species Puia dinghuensis. The sequence continues at coordinate 711,488 of NZ_BMJC01000004.1, read as the reverse complement.
TCTATCCCTTTATTGTCTACCGAACCTGCGTTGATCGTCGTGTAGCTATACCCGGTAGAAGCGTCCAGCTGCCGGTTGAGTATCTGGTTGTGTGCCGTCCGGAAATAGCCTGTCAGGTCGACAGTGATGCGGCTGTCGAAGAATTTGCCTTCGATGCCGGCCTCCGTTTCCTTCAACAATTCCGGCTGAAGGTTAGGGTTGGGCACCTGGTTGGGGATGGATGCGACATTGATGACATTCCCATTCTTATCGACGAAGGAATTTGTCGACAGGTTGATATAAGGCCGGGTATTATATGGCGTCGGGAAGTGCGCGCTGGTGGCGTAGCTGAGGCGCAGCTTCAGGTAGTTGACTGTCTTGCTCTTCTGCAGGAAAGCCAGCACGGAGGTGGGGATGAAGGAAGCGCTGACGCCGGGATAGAACTGCTCGCGGTGGGCCGGCTCCAGCGTGGAGACCCAGTCGTTACGGGCGCTCCCGGTGAGGTAGAGAAACTCTTTATATGCGACGGTAGCCTGGCCGAAGGCGCCTTCCCTGATCTCTTCGCTTTTATAGTCCAGGTCGCCACCGCCTTCATCGTTGATATCGTGGCTGATGAAGTTGCTGTGGTCGAAGAGTCCGAATACGATCTGCTGGGTGCTCTTTAGGCCGTTCTGGCTGTAATTGTCATGGCGCAAGTCATATCCTGCCTCCGCGTCCAGCGTGAAATTCTCGCCGAGGGGAGTGGAATAGTTGATGAAGACCGAATTGTTGAGCACGGAGTTCTGGATATTGGTCGTCCGGTAGAGGCCGTTGACATAGCCTACCCCACCCTGTTTACCGCCTTTATTGACCTCCAGGGTCTGGTACTCCTGGTAGAGGTCGAGACCGAAGCGATAGTTGATAGAAAGGCCCTTTATCACATCATACTTCAGGCCGAAGGTGCCGAATGTTCTATAGACCTTATCGCCGGAGATATCGTTGTTGGCTGTCCAGCGCGGATTTTCGATGTCATTGCCGTTGCGGTAGTAAATGCTCGATCCGTCTACAGGATTCTGGAAAGGAAGTCCCATGAGGTTGACGCTGCGGGGAGTAAAGATGAGATCGCCGAATACGGATGCGACATCGGCGCTACCTCCCCCGCCGTTGGCCCCGACGGTGGGAGTCCGCATATCGGTGATCGCGAAGTTGAGGACGGCGTTTGCAGAGAAGTTATTGGCCAGTTTAGCCGTGCCGCCCAGTCCGAAGTTATTCTTCCAGACCCGGTTGTTGGGAGTGAAGCCATTATCGGCAGTGTACGTATAATTCGCATTGAAGGTCGTGGTGGGACCGGAGGCGCCGACGTTGACGGAAGTCGTGCTGATGAGGCCTGTGCGGAAGAAATCCTTGACGTTGTTGGTGTAGCTCTTGAAGTCCTGGGTCTTGCCGGCATACAAACTGGGAAAGGCCGCAACAAGGGAAGGTGAATAGGCTACCTGGAGCGGAGGGTTGGTAAAGGCGGGGCCCCAGTTGCTGAAGGCAGCGGAAGGCGCCAGGTCGAAACCACCGCCATATTTAGTGGTGTAGTCGGGGAGATTGGCCACCTGGTTGGCGAACAGGGACTGGGAGGCGGTGATCTCCATCTTCCTGTTGGTTCTTCTTCCTGAGCCGCCCTTGGTGGTGACGAGGATGACGCCGTTGCGGCCTGCTTCACCATAAAGAGTTGCTGCGGCCAGGCCTTTCAGGACGCTCACGCTCTCGATGTCATTGGGATCGAGGTCGAGAAACCGGCTTGAGGCGGAAATGCCTCCGCCATATTGGAAACTGTTGTTCACATTGCTGCTGGCATCGAAGGGGACTCCATCCACGATGAAAAGGGGTGTCGAGGCGCCGCCGGTGATCGTGCTGATACCACGGATGCTGATGTTCGTGCCGCTGCCCGAGATGCCGCTGGTCGCCAGGATATCGACACCGGGGGCCTTGCCTTGCAGGATGCGGGTGACGTCTTCTTCCGGTCGTAATTCGACGTCCTGTTTTCCAACCGTGGTGACGGAATAACCCAGGATCTTTTTTTCGCGTTTTACTCCTAATGCGGTGACGACCACTTCGCTGAGGGAGAGATTGGCAGAGCGCAGTGAGAAGGTGAGCGATGTCCGGTGATCGACGGCGATCTCGGTCTGTTCGAAGCCGACAGCCGAGATGACGAGCGTCGCGTTGCCTGCGGCCCTTATCTTGAAGGACCCGTTGGCGTCGGCGCTGGTGCCGCCTTTAACACCTTTGACCCGGATGGTTGCGTTGGGGATTGGTGAGCCGGTTGCATCTGTCACCCTTCCGGTGACGTCGGAAGTTTGGGCGAATAGCCCGTTGCTCATGAGCAATAGCATGCCCATGAGCCAACAGTGTAGCTTTCTCATGTGTAGTTGGTGGTTATGAAGTAAATCTAATTGACAATACTCCGGTTGTGCAACCCCGGGTGAACAGTGAAGGAGTATGAATATAGGAAAACTTTTAAGATTTCGTAAAAAATTAACACGACTGCAAAATAATTTCTGATCACCGGGTGAAAAAGAAATAGGCCCCGGTAGAAACCAGGGCCGTCTTTCACTGTCAACATTGAGTCACACAATCTTAATAATTCGGGTTCAGGATGGGGGAGCTCCCTGCTGCCGGAGGATTGAGTTGTGTCTCATCGGCGGGGATATCCCAGTAATCCATGAAATTATAATTTACGGTCACGTTTGTGAACCATGTTCCGTTAGCGTTGTACAGCTGCTGACCATACTGGCCGCCGCCGTTGCTGATATCGTATATCCAGCCCCAGCGCCGCGCGTCGTAGAAGCTGAGACCGCGGAAAACGAGGGACACCCTTCTTTCACTGACCAATTCCTGCAGGGCTTTGGCAAGGGTCAGTCCGGTGCCCGACACTGCGGCTACACCCGCACCCTGGTAAGTCCTGACGGCATCCACAAAAGAAAGGCCCTGATCGATGTTGCCCAACCGGATATTGGCTTCCGCCAGCATCAGGGCATTCTCTTCATAGCTGCCGGCGATGAAGGCCTCGTATTGGCCCGGCAGCTTGTTACCGAGAACATATATGCCGGTGTTGCTCATCTGGAGGCTATCCTTGATGCTATAAGGTGTCCCATAAAAAGGGTTGTTATAAATGCTGCCATACCGGATATTTTGAGTGAGGCGTTTGTCTGTCGGTTTATAATTGGCGACGAAACGAACGCTGATCTTAAAGGCAGAGGAAATATTCCCGCCCGTTGTCATGGAGGCCACGGTGCCGCCGGTGGCGGACATGATGGTATTCGTAGCTGCCGAACGCGCGGTGAATACATAGTCGCCTTTTTGGATGCCGTTGGTGGCGAGGGTGAGGACATTGTTCCAGTCTGTTGCCGTCATATTACCCGTGGAGGACTTGGTGATGGATGCACCGGGATTGCCGTTGACAAAGGGCGCCAGCTTGTTCATCAGGATATTCCTTGCCAGCAGGGTATTGATATTATGCAGCCACATCGACGTCGTGAGCACGCCGCCATTCCCTACCTGACAGGCCTTGGGGATCAGTTGAGTCAGGACGGTGGTGTAGTCACCGGTATTGGTGATGCCGGACAGGATGCTTGCGGCCTGGTTGAGGTAGTAGCTGCTTCGGGCGAGAATGGAGTCCTTGGGAAGGTAGTGGTTATTGGTGACGTTGCTGGGATCGTCCTGCTCCAGTCCGGAATAGTACATGGTACCGATCTGCGAGTAGGCATATCCCTTCCACCAGTAGCACCAGGCCATGATGGTATTCAGCCGGGTTGTCGCGTCGCCGCCGAGCGTGATCTTCGGTGCAATGGCCAGTATCTGGTTACAGGCGGCATTCAGCGCATACATGTTCTGCCATTGAAAGTACACCGGGTTGTTACCGCTGCCGCCAAGGACATTATAACCGCGAATGATCTTTACCGACGGGGAGCCGTTGGGGTGCTTTAAGCCATCATCCGTGATGTAGTAAGTGGGGAAGCCGACGGTGGTGATCTGGTTGTTGGAAGCGTCCGCGCCGACGTTGTCCGCCATCAGCTCCATATAGCCGTAGGGCAAAGAGAAATAGCTGTCACCCAGCCAGCCGTCACCGTTGGCAAAACCATTCATGTAAACCCCACCTTCTGCGAAGGCTATCAGGCCGCTTTCATTGTTGACATTGGCTACGAGGGTCGGATCGTTGGGGTCACCTACCTGCAATTGTTTTTTACAGGAACTGTTCGCTATTGCGACCATCCCCAGGAAAAGCACGATATAAGACAATTTATTTTGAGTCATGATCTTCTGTTTAATAGTTCGACAAATTAGAAACCGATGTTTACCCCCACCTGATAAGATTTGAGGTTGGGGATCGAGCTGTTGTCCACGCCTCTCTTGTAAGCGGAGTTGGGGGTAAGCGAGCTGACCTCGGGATCCATGCCGGGATACTTGGTTTTTGTCCAGATGTTACGACCGGAGAAGACAAGCTGCAGCTTCTTCACGTACTTGATCCTGTAGAGCCGGGCGAAATCCAGGCCGGCGGAGACGTTGCGCAAACGCAGGAAGCTGGCGGAATAAAGGAAGTAATCCTTGGGAGCTTCATTACCCGCGCCATGCAGGCTGCCCCATAGCGCATAATAGGCGCTGGCGCGATAGGCGGTGAAGGCTCCGGTCTGACCGTTGATCGTAACCTTTTTGGTGAAGTCCTGGTCGATGCCGTCGCGGTACATCCATTCTTTTGTCTCGTCATACATATGTGCACCGTAGATCCAGTCGAACTGGAAGGAGAAGACCAGGAAATCCTTATAGGTGAATTCGTTGATAAAGGAGGCGTTGAATTTCGGGTCGGTATTGCCGAGCGCATATTTCTCCGCCGTGAACTGGATGGCCTTGGAAGCGGTGTCCACTACATAGCCTTCCACCATCTGGTATTTCCCGCTGTTGCCGCCGGGGAAATAGGGTGTCTTGCCATCCTGGTAGGTCTGGTTGAAGCTGTGAATCGCCTTATAGCCATACAATTGACCGATGCGGTAGCCGGGAGCAAGATAGACATAGAGGCTGTTGCCGTCTACGGGTCCAACGGGAATGGGCTGGTTTCCTTCCACTTTGTCGATGATGGAATACTGGTGTCCCCAGTTGGTGGTAAAATTCCAGGAGAAGGTGCGGGTGTTGACGACGGGGAGGTTCACCTGGAACTGGTAGCCGTTGGAGTGCAGGTCGAAGGCATTATCCAGGAAACCGGTGCCGCCCGTGGAAAGCGGTTCGTTGATCGTATAGATCACGTTCTGGCTTTTCTTATGCCAGTAAGTGAAGGAAGCGTTGATGGCGCTGAACCAGGAGCCGCCCCTGTTTGTGGGGATCGAGATGTCGGTACCGGCTTCGACCTCTTTTGACACTTCCACCTGCAGATTGGGGTTCCGTTTAGTAGAAGTGATGCTGTAGACCAATTGTGGCCCCAGGTTGTTCTGAGCCAGCGTCGGATAGCGGTCGGAGTAATTCGGCTGGATACCGGCCTCGCCATAGGCAGCTCTTAACTTGAACAGGGAAAGAATATTCGAGAGCTTGCTGTTGTTCCAGAAGCTGAAAGAGGACGGAAGGAGATACCCATTGATATGGGGAAAGGTAAATGCTTTGGAACCTTCGCCGAATGCCGAAGAATAGTCACTGCGGAAACCACCGGCGATGCCGCCCCAGTTGCCGACATCGATGGTCTGGTTAACGAGGTAGCCATAGGTGATGAAGGGTTCCTTGAAGTCGCCTACTATCGCCTGGCTCTGCGTGGAAGCGATGTTGAGGGGTGGAGCGACGGATAAGCCCTCACCGTAGGTATCATATTCGTTGTATACGTTCTTGCGGTAGTCGAAGGCCACCTGTGTCGACGTGGTGATCGGCAAATTGAGCTTGAAGTCGTTCTGGAAGTCGGTGCGGATGAACATGCTGCCGATGAAGTTCTGGAAGGTAGTGCTATACTGGAAGTTGTCTATTTCCCCGACGCCTGACGGTCCGTAGTAGCGGGCGGAAGAGCCATGCTTCTGGAAGTTGAGGTTGTTCAACTGGTTGAGAAAGGTCCAGCGGGCATTTTCGGTCCGGTAGTTGATGCCATATTTGGCGTCCAGTTCTACAAAGCGGTTGACCTTGTAGTTGGCGTTGAAGTTCTGGATGACATCGATCTTGTTGTCGAGCCCCGAGGCGTATTCCTGTTGATAGAAGGGGTTAAAGGCATTGATGCTGACAAAATCGGCCACCTGGTAGGAAGGGTGAGTGCCATCCGCCAATTGGTATTTGAGGTCGAAGAAGGGTGAAGTATTGAGGAAGTTGTAGATGACCCCGTTGTAGCCGTTCTGGTTGCCGCGGCCATAGCCATAGCCACCCGGGCTGCCGAGGCCGGGGGTGATGGTGTTGCGGGAATAGATCAATTGGGTGATAGAGCGGAGCCTGAACCCTTTGAATAATTCCACGCCCAGGTTGGCGGTGAGGTTGCTTCTGTCGAGGTAGCCGGCCTTCATCACGGGAGTGATGGTGTGGTTGTTGGCGGCGGAGAGACTAAAGTCGCTCTTATCCGTGGCGCTGGAAATGTTGATCACATTGTTGTAGGTGCTGCCCGTCTGAAAAACTTCTTTGAAGTGATCGTAGTATTTGAGATTGGCGTTGTAGGGCTTATTATCGACATTCTGCGTATTGAGGATGGCATACCGGGTGGGGCCGCCATAGGTGTAGGAGATGCCCACGATGTCGCCGTATTTGTCATAGGTGAGCGGTGTGCCGGCAGTGTTGACGATATTGTTATTGGCATCGGTGAGCCAGGGATGAAGGGTTGCCTTCTTTACATGACCGCTGTTGATGTAGGAGTTGGAGGAGAAGCTGCTGGAGACATTGATGGCCAGCGTTCCGCGTTTTCCTTTCCTGGTAAAGATCTGAATGACGCCGTTGGCGCCCTGTGCGCCGTAAAGGGAGGCGGAGGCGGCGCCTTGTACTACTTCCACCCGTTCGACATTGCTAAGATCGAGAGAGTTGATATCCGTGGCGGATACCTGGACACCATCCACCATTATGAGGGGTTTGGTGCCGTTTTGGAGGGTGTTGATGCCGCGTAGCATGATGTTGACCGGGTCGCCGGGGTTTCCGCTGGTGGAAGAGATCTGCGCGCCGGGGATCTTACCGACCAGGGCCTGGTCGATGGACGCTGTGGGTGCGGGTGGGAGCTTGTCCGAGGTAACAGATTCTACGGCGATGCCCAGTTTCTTTTTCGAAGTGGCGACGCCTACCCCGGTGACCACCACTTCCGAGAGGGATTTGGAATCCGTGTTGAGAACTACGGTCAGGGTGCTTCCCGTCGCCTGTATTTCTTTGGTTTCAAAGCCGATGGCGCTGATTATCAGATCGGAATTAGGTTTTACTTTAATAGTAAAGGCGCCCTGGGCATCGGCACTGGTGCCGGCGGCGCCTTTTGAGTTCTTGATGCGAATTGAAGCATTAGGAATAGGGGCACCGGTTAGGTCGGTGATCTTCCCTGAGACCTCGGTCGTTTGTGCAAGTAGTCCATCGCCGATGAGCAGCAGGAAGCCCACCAGCAAGCAGTGAAGTTTTCTCATGTGTAGTTATTAATAGTGAACAATTCTTTCACTATGGCCGCGCAAACGGGACCTAACTTAACGTTATTCGTATCAAATTGAAAATAAAGGCCTTATAGTACCTGCCTTTCTTCAATCCGACGTTAGCTTTGGTAATTTAAATTAGTGTTTTTTTAATTAGAATTTAATTGAACTTAACATTTTTTTCAGAAATTAATTATTAGCAAGTTTTAGCATATTCTAATATAATAACTATCAGATAATTGTGCTTTATATAGGAACCGGAGGCGGAGATTAGTTCAATATGTTGCTACTACCTCGCTTGACCGGCCGGAACAGCGGATTAATTCAATTTTTTCACAATATAAGGGGTAACTAGGCGGAAACTAAAAATAGTAAGATTTTGTAAGATATTACCAATATAGAAGAAAAAATAAATCTGATTTTTAGTCCCTTTTAGTAAAAAATTTCTTTTAAAAATTTTTGGGGATTTCGTGCGGTTAATATTCAATCCTTTAAAAAAATCCCTGCTTTGGAGGTCGAGTCGGGAGTGTCTGTAATATATTGATTATCACTTTTTTGTGAAGGTTTTGAAGCTTGCTTACTCTTGTCCTGAAGGGGGTTGTAAGTTATTCACACCGCTAAAAATTTATTTTGCAATGTGGCGCTAATTTGTAATTTAGTGCAAGAATTTAATGGGTTAGTAAGTAAGGGGCTGGCGATTTAGCTGGCCCTTTTACTTTTTTATCGGCATCACATCTTCTTACTCATTTTTACATCGCATTTTCCAAATTAGGGAATCCAACGACTCATCAGACAGTGATCAACTACCTATCTTTACGACATGAGTAAGATAAAGACGGCATTTTTTTGTAGCAATTGTGGTTATGAGAGTGCAAAATGGCTTGGCAAGTGTCCTTCTTGTGAACAATGGAACACTTTTGTAGAAGAAGTGATCACGAAAGATAACAGACTTGCCGAGTCAGAATGGAAGAAACTCACTCCCGATAGAAAAGAAAGCAGGATCATATCCCTGCATGAGGTGATCAGTACCGGTGAGGAAAGGATCAATAGTGCAGATGCCGAGCTCAACAGGGTGCTTGGTGGTGGTATTGTCACGGGCAGCATCGTACTCGTCGCAGGCGAACCGGGCATTGGCAAGAGCACGCTCTTCCTGCAGGAAGGACTACGACTGCAACATATCCGGACGCTGTACATCAGCGGAGAAGAAAGCGAACAGCAGATAAAGATGCGGGCCGATCGCCTGAATATAAACAACGATAATTTTTACCTGCTGACAGAAACCTCTACCCAGGCGATCTTCCAGGAGATAAAAAAGCTGCGGCCGCAGCTGGTGATAGTGGATTCCATCCAGACCCTGCAGTCTCCTTACATTGAATCTTCTGCCGGCAGCGTTTCACAGATCAGGGAGTGCACGGCCGAATTCCAGCGATTTGCAAAGGAGACCAACACGCCGGTATTCCTAATCGGCCATATTACCAAGGATGGAAGCATTGCGGGGCCGAAGGTATTAGAGCACATGGTGGACACCGTTTTACAGTTCGAGGGCGATCGTCATTATGCCTATCGTATTCTCCGGACGCTGAAGAATCGTTTTGGCAGTACTGCAGAATTGGGCATCTATGAAATGACCGCGGAGGGGATGCGTGCCGTCAGCAATCCAAGTGAACTGCTCATCACCCAGAAGGAGGAGCAGCTGAGCGGCATCGCCATCGCGGCTACCGTCGAAGGGTTACGGCCGTTGCTCATCGAAGTGCAGGCGTTGGTGACCCAATCGGTGTATGGCACACCTCAACGGACGGTGAGCGGGTTTGACCTCCGCAGGTTGCAGCTGTTGCTTGCGGTGCTGGAGAAAAGAGGGGGTTTTCACTTTGGGGTAAAAGATGTCTTTCTCAATATTGCGGGCGGGTTAAAGGTGGAAGATCCGTCCATCGATCTTGCCGTGCTTTGCGCCCTGCTCAGTTCGTATGAAGATGTACCGCTGTCTGCGCGCACCTGTTTTGCCGGTGAGGTCGGGCTTAGCGGTGAGATCAGGGCCGTCAACCGCATTGAACAACGAATAGCCGAAGCCGAGAAACTGGGCTTTGAGCGCATCTTTGTTTCCAAATACAATCAAAAAGGGGTTGGTACGCAGAAATTCGATATCGAGATCGTACCCGTAGGCCGTGTAGAAGAAGTTTATACGCAATTGTTTTAATTTTGGCTAGCATGAAGAAACTTCCGTTCCTGTTATTATTGCCGCTGGTTTTGTTGACATTCGCCTGCCGGAAGGATTCTTTTATAACGTCGTCAAATGCGATCGTTCAGCTGTCCGCGGATACCTTATACTTTGACACTGTCTTTGTCTCCACCGGCTCCATTACGGAGGCTGTCAAGATTATCAATGGCAACAACCAGAAACTGCGGCTTTCGACGATCCGGCTGATGGGTGGGAGCCAATCCTATTTTCATCTCAATATCGACGGAGTGGCGGCAACGGAGCAGGATAATATCGATCTCGACGCGGGTGACAGTCTTTATGTCTTTGTCGCGGTGCAGATAAATCCCCAAACGGCCAATCTACCTTTTATCGTGCAGGACAGTATCGAGGTCGCTTTCAACGGCAACAAGCAATTTATCCAATTGGAAGCGTATGGCCAGAACGCGCATTTCCTCCGAAACCAGGTGGTGACGGGCACTACTATATGGGATAACCGGTTGCCTTATGTTATTCTTGGCAGTCTGCAGGTGGACACCGGGGCCTCGCTGTTCATCCCTCCCGGCTGCAAGATCTATTCTCATGCCGACGCGCCGCTGCTGGTGGATGGAACGCTTACCGTCATTGGCGCCAAGGGTGACAGCAACAGGGTCTATTTCCAGGGGGACAGGCTCGACCCGCCCTACAACACCTATCCGGGTAGTTTCCCGGGTATCTATTTCCGTCAGACGAGTGTGGGCAGCCAGCTGCAATATGCCGTGATCCGCAATGCCTATCAGGCAGTGGTCGTGGAGGCGCCGCCCGCGGGCAACACACCGAAGGTGTTGCTACAACAATGTATCATCGACAACAGCTATGACGCCGGTATACTGGGAATAGACGGCAGCCTGGTGGCAAACAATTGCCTTTTTAGCAACTGTGGGAAGAATATCGAAGTCGGTGGCGGCGGCAATTACCAATTTGTCCAATGTACGGCGGCATCCTATTCCAACAATTATCTCACCCATACCCAGCCTGTTCTGGCTGTTGCCGATATAGTGCAGGAGGGCAGCGGTGTGGCGACGGGCGCGATGCAGGCAACGTTTACCAATTGTATCTTTTGGGGTGACAATGGCAGCGTGGACAACGAGGTGGTTGTCAGCCGGCTTGGCAACAACACCTTTAACGTCAATTTTAACAATTGCCTCTGGAAAGTGAAGGCGGCGCCAACGGGTGTGACAGCAACGGGGATGATTGCCAACCATGACCCGCTTTTTGACAGTGTCAACAATGTACGGATGTATTATGATTTCCATTTGAAGGCGGGGAGTCCTGCCTTGAAGGCGGGAACGTCCTCAGGGTTGCTGATCGATCTGGATGGGAATCCGCGGCCTGCTTCGTCACCGGATATAGGATGCTATCAGCGCTAAGGATTTAATGAGTGACTTTTTTGAGTGATAAGTGTAGTAACTTTGGTAACCATCGGCCGACGGAGAAGGCCGGTCCGAAGGACAGACATTAGCGGTTTGCCGGAAATGTCCTATTTTTTACGAAAGGGCATTTCTGGCACATTTTATATACCTTCAACCAAAATTCACAATCATGGTACGCGTACTTCTTCTTTCGTTGTTTTTGCTTGCCGGCGCACCCACCAGCATATATGATTTCAAAGTGACCGGCCTCGATGGCAAACCGCTCGATATCGCCAAATATAAAGGCAAGAAGATCCTGATCGTCAACACCGCCAGCAAATGCGGTTTTACTCCACAATACGCCGACCTGGAGAAATTGTATGAGCAATACAAGGATAAACTTGTAGTGATCGGTTTTCCCGCCAACAATTTTGGTCAGCAGGAGCCCGGTACTGCAGCGGAGATCACAGAATTCTGTACCAAGAACTATGGTGTTACCTTCCCTATGGCGGAAAAAGGAGATGTCATCGGGGATAATATCCAGCCGTTGTTCAAGTATCTGACGGATGAAGCGCACAAATTAGGGGTTGCCGACCCGGTAGTCAAGTGGAATTTTACCAAATTCCTCATCGATGAGAATGGGAAGCTGGTTGCGGTGTTTCCCAGTAAGGTGAAGCCGATGGATGCCGAGATTACAAAGTATTTGAATTAAGCCTCCGATACACGATACATAGGCCGGTGCGAATTTAGATTGTCGCGCCGGCCTATTTTTTTATTTTTGTCAAATGTTTAAAGATGTTATCGGGCAGACGCCGGTGAAGCAGCATCTGGTGGAACTGGTCCACAGCAACCGCCTGAGTCATGCCCTGCTTTTTCTTGGGCCGGAAGGGAGCGGCGCTTTACCGATGGCGCTTGCATTTTCGCAGTATGTTGTTTGTGAAAACCGCAGGGAGGCGGATGCCTGCGGGGTCTGCCCATCTTGTGTCAAGGCGCAGCAATTGATGCATCCGGATATCCATTATTCGTACCCGGTGATACCCAAAAAAGCCGGAGATAAACCCGTGAGTACGGATTATGGCGCTGAATGGCGGGAATTTATCGGGCAATATCCTTATGGAAATGCTTATGACTGGCTGCAATTCATCGGAGCGGAGAATAAGCAGGGGAATATCACGGCCCAGGAGTGTAACGATATTATCCGGAAGTTGAATCTGAAGAGTTTTGAGAGCGGCTATAAGATCCTGGTCATGTGGATGCCGGAATACCTGGGAAACGAGGGCAACAAGCTTTTAAAATTGATCGAGGAGCCGCCGGCGGACACACTTTTCCTTTTGGTTGCCGAGAACGAGTCCCTCATCCTTCCCACCATTCTTTCCCGGACGCAGCTGGTGAAGATACCGCTGCCGGAGACTGTGGATATCGAACGGGCTTTGGCGGAAAGGGCCGGTCTGGGGGCAGAACAGGCCCGCCAGATAGCCGTGCTCTGCGAGGGCAATTATCATGAAGCGCTGCAGCTTATCCGGCATGCAGAGGATGACTGGCAGGGGGTGTTGCGGGAATGGTTGAACGCCATCCTGAAGAACGGGCCTATTGCCCAGGTGAAATGGATCGAGGAGATCAGCAAGTCGGGACGGGAGCGGCAGAAGCAGTTTCTGCGCTATTTCAATCATTTGCTTGAACAGGCTATCCGGCTGCGGTATATCGATGGCGGGGGTTTGCCTATCCCCGAGGGAGAGCGGGATATTGCTTTGAGACTGAATAAGATAGCCGATATAGGCCAGCAGCGCGCCATTATCGAAGAGCTGGACAACGCGGCCTATTACATTGAAAGAAACGCGCATGCGAAGATGCTTTTTCATGCTTTGACGATAAAAGTGTACCATATCCTGGCGGACAGGAAAATTGCTGTAATCAGTTAGCGATTGCGAGGGTGCGGTGGTAAGCCAGGGGTGAATTAGGCGGAATGCTTGTTTCGGTGTATATTTGGCCATGGCCCTTGTAGGCCAGGTGAAAGAAGGGTAATCCGGGGATGGTCCGGCCGTGAGGAGTGAATATGTGACGAGTGCCGGGATCATTGGAAAACTGTTATTTTGTATTCAGCATATTCTCTCTAGTGTACGTCTACAAGTAGCGTGTTCCTGCCTGTACGGGTTCTCCTTTCTCGTCACATATATTTATTTTTTTACTTCTTAATTCATTTTAAGATATGGGATGTAGTAATTGCGGGACATCCAAAGGCGGCAAGCCTGCGGGATGCAAGAGCAATGGAGGGTGTAGTACGGGCGGATGCAACCGGTTGAATGTACATGATTGGCTTGTCAATATTCCCTTTAGCGACCCTGATAGTGATTGCCGGATCATCGAAGTGAGTTTTAACCGGGGAAGCCGGAAAGAGTTTTACCGCAATGCCACCACACACCTTTTTGAAAAGGGGGATTGTGTCAGCGTCGAAGGGGTCAGCGGGTTTGATGTGGGAGAAGTGACGATGACGGGTGAGTTGGTTCGTTTGCAATTGAAAAAGAAAGGTGTAGAAGAAAAGAACCCGGATCTTAAAAAAGTCTTGCGGCGGGCCAGTGAGCGCGATCTGGAGATGATGCAGCAAAACAAGGCCAGGGAAAGGGAAGCATTGATAAAGAGCAGGGCGATCGCCAGGAAGCTCAAGCTGGAGATGAAGATGAGTGAAGTAGAGATCCAGGCTGATGGAAGAAAGGCTACGTTCTTTTATATTGCTGACGACCGGGTAGATTTCCGTGAGCTCATCAAGCTTTATGCCGGAGAGTTTCGCCTGAAGGTGGAAATGCGCCAGATCGGCGCCCGCCAGGAAGCGGCAAAAGTTGGAGGTATCGGCAGTTGTGGCAGGGAATTATGCTGTAGCACGTGGCTCAGCGATTTCAAATCCGTCAATACGACGGCGGCCCGGTATCAGAATCTGTCTATTAATCAAAGTAAACTGAGCGGGCAGTGCGGCCGGCTTAAGTGCTGTCTTAACTACGAGTTGGATACCTATCTGGATGCCTTGCAAAATTTCCCGGACAATGCGGAGACCCTGCAGGTGGCGAAGGGAACAGCAAGTCTAATCAAGAAAGATATATTTAAAAACCTGATGTGGTATGTCCTGCCGGACAGCAACAAGCAATATCCGCTGACGATCGAGCGGGTTCGGAAGATCCGGCAGATGAATCTTCAGAATAATATCCCCGAGGGCCTGGACCCCGTCGAAGTCAGTACAGGAAAGCCAAAAGAAGAGGTGGAAAGCGGCTTTGTCGACCTGGTCGGACAGATCAGCCTGAAGACCCTGGAAAAGGCGGACCGCAAGAAAAAACACGGCCATCACAAGCATCACTCCCAGCACGGTCGTGGCGGAAACGCAGACAATGCCGGTGGCGGCCGCGGCAAGGAAGGCCAGCCTGAGAATGCCGGTGGCAACCGGGGAGGCCGGGGAGCTAATCCGGGCAATGCGAACCCACCGCGGGAGCCAAAAAAGAGCGGCGCCCCGCCGAGCGCTCCACCGCCTGACAAGGGTAAAAGGCGTTAGTATTTCCCCTTAAAGTACGAGAATGAGCCAGCGGCTCCAGATATTGTTAAAGTTGTACTGCCAGTTTAGCAGACTGGGGGGTTGCTTGTTATTTTTGTATGCAATTTGTACATTGATTCTTACTTAAAACTCTAATACTATGGCACTTTTTGAATCCAGTAATCCGACCCTATCAGAAAAGATCTTTAGAAAATCGATAGATCAATCGTACGGTGGCGATGTAATGACCGTTCGTGGGTCGGTGCAGAAGTTTGGCTTTCTGATGTTGTTGGTACTGGCCGGAGCCGCCTATACCTGGAAGCTGTATTATTCCTTCAAGGTTCCGACGATGTTGGGCTTCTTGTTCTTTGGCCTCATTGGCGGTTTGGTTTGCGTGTTCGCCATCAGCTTTAAACCCAATTGGGCTAAATATCTTTCCCCGGTTTATGCCTTGCTTGAAGGTTTTGTGCTGGGCGGACTATCTGCCTTTATCAACGACCAGATGAAGGTGAAGTATCCGAACATCATCATAGAAGCCGTCGGGCTGACGTTCGGGGTTGCTTTTGCGGTGTTCCTCCTGTATAATGCAAGGATCATCCGGGCGACAGCGAAGTTCAGGGCCGTTATCCTTTCTTCCATGGTGGGTATCATGATCTTTTATGTCATTAATATGCTACTGGGGTTCTTTGGCGTGCATATCCCCTTCATGCAATGGGGTGATAACAGCCTGATCGGAATTGCTGTCAACCTGTTCGTCGTGGTGATAGCCGCATTGAGCCTGGTCTTGAATTTTGATCAGATTGAAACGGGCGAAAAAATGGGAGCTCCGAAATATATGGAATGGTATGGCGCTTTTGGGCTGCTGGTAACCATTGTATGGTTGTACCTCGAGATATTGAAGCTACTCAGCCGGTTCTCTAACAACAGAAGCTAATTCATTACCACTAAATAAAAAAAGGGGCCGTCACTAATGAATTGAGTGGGCCCCTTTTTTTATAGCTTAAAACCAGCTTCGTATCCAGGTTTCGCTGGCTCCACGCCGGCCTTGCAGTCTCCGCCGCCGCCCGGCGACTTCGATCGAATGCAGGAATATGGTGACAAACACCAGGAGCAGGAACAGGATGGTGAAGGGCGGTATCCCGAGGAAGGAGATCCATTTTCCACCAAAGTGGCGCCGCATGGGTCTTTTCAGTCTTTCCGCCAGGAGGTACATGCTCGGCACCATGAACAGGGTCATGAAGAAGGCGAAGGCGAGACCGAAGATGATGGTCCAGGAGAGCGGCTTCCAGAAGACCGCGTTGTCGCCGCCGAAGTAGATGTGCGGGTTCAGATCGGAGAACAGGGTCACGAAATTGATATTGAACCCGACGGCCAGCGGTATCAGCGCGAGGATGGCGGCCATGGCCGTGAGCAGTACCGGGATGATACGGGTCTTACCCGCCTGGATCACCGCTTCTCTTGTCTTCAGACCACGGGATCGCAGCTCGTCAGCAAATTCTATCACCAGGATACCGTTCTTGACGACAATTCCCGCGAGACCGACGATACCAAGACCGGTCATGATAACGGATACTTCCATTTTTGTGATGGCGAAGCCGAGGATTACCCCGATGACGCTGAAGAGGATCTCGTTGATGATGATCACCGACTTGCTGATGGAATTGAATTGCAGGACAAGGATGCCGATGATGGTGGCGAGGGCGATGACCAGGGCCTTGCCGAGGAAGGCGCCTGTTTCGGCCTGTTGCTGACCTTCACCGGTCTGCGTGATGGTGACACCATCGGGCTTCTTTTTGAAGTCGGCGATCTGCTTGCCTAGCGTCTGGTTGACGGCGGTGGGGGTAAAGCCGCTGAGAACATTGGATTTCAGCGTGATCACCCGCTTCTGGTTCTTGCGTTTGACACTTCCGAGGGTGCTGGTGTAATCAACATGGACGAGGGAGCTGATGGGTACGTTCTTGATGGCTCCGCCGCCTGCGATGTCGCGGAAAGTGACGTTCATGTTGAGCAGGTCGATGAGGTTCTTGCGCTGAACGGCCAGGTTACGGATCTGAATCTTATATTCTTCTTTTCCTTCTTTGATCTTCGATGATTCCAGTCCGAACAATGCCGTCCGTAACTGCTGGCCGATCTGCGCAGAACTTACGCCTTCGGTCATTGCCCGACGGCGGTCTACTGTTAAGGTGATCTCGGGGTTGGTAAGGTCAACGTCCATTTTCAACTCTTCCACACCGGGGGTCTGGAGGGAGTCGAGGTAGTTCTTGAGGTTTACAGCGCACTTAATGAGGTTGTCAAAGTCATCACTCGACACTTCGATATTGACCGGGGGATCGGTGGGCGGGCCGTTCTGTTCCTGGTCGACGGAGATCTCCGCGCCGGGGATGCCTTTGATCACGTGGCGGATAGAGTCGAGGTATGCCGAGGTGGACACGCCATTACGTTTGGCGAACTCCACGAAGGAGACCTGGATGCGGCCCAGTTCGGGGTGAGTGCTCTGGTCACCGCTGGTCGGGTCGTTGGCGCCGATGGCGACGTTGGCGATGACGCTTTCCACGACGGGGTTAGGTTTGCCATCCTCCATGCCCAATACTTTATACACCTTGGTTTCAAGCGTTCGGGTAACCGAGTCTGTATAATCCACTGCTGTTCCCACCGGCAGTTTCAGGTAGACATAGATCTGGTTGGGGTCGCCTTTCGGGAAGAATACGACTTGTACATTCCGGACGGCGAAGAGGATGAAAGAGAAGATGAGCAGCCCGAAGGTGCCGACGAGCAGCCAGACTGGCCGCCAGCCTTTCAGCGCCCAGCGGAGTGCGTTCTCATAATGGCCCATGATCCAGGGCAGGACCCTGTTCTGGAAACCATGGATGAGGCCATCGAACACGAATTTGTTGAGAATGGCGAGTATCACAAGTAAGAGCAGCAGGTTGCCGAGAAAGGTGATATGGAGCAGGTCGAACAGAATGCCGAAGGTGACGGCAATCCAAAAGCCCGGCTTCCTGAACATAGCGGATTTCGGCTGCGGCTCTTCGGCAGGATGGTTCATGAAGTCGACGGCGAACACCGGGTTCATGATAAACGCAACGACAAGGGATGATGCCAGGGTAAAGATGAGCATGGCGGGGAGATAGACCATGAATTTCCCGATGATGCCCGGCCAGAAAAGCAGCGGGAAGAAGGGCGCCAGGGTCGTCAGGGTACCCGCCAGGACGGGGATGAACACTTCACCCGCGGCCATCATCGCCGAGGTGGGTGCGGAGATGCGGCCTTTGCCCTGCGTGAAGATGCGGTGGGTGTTCTCGATGACCACGATGGCGTCGTCCACGATGATACCCAGGCCGAAGAGCAGGGCGAAGAGGACGATGAAGTTGAGGGTAACATCTGTCCCGATGATGAAATTCGCCGCCGGGAGGAAGACGAATGCCAGGAACATACTCAATGGGACGGAGAGGGCTACGAAGAAGGCATTGACCACGCCCATGAAGAACATGAGGATGATAAGCACCAGGATGAAGCCGATGATAATGGAGTTGACCAGGTCGTTGAAAGAGGTGCGGGTCTGGTTGCTCTGATCGCCGGTGACTACTACCTTCAGGTCTCTCGGCAGGTTGGTCTTCATATCTTCGACCGTCTGCTTTACGTCATCGGAGGTCTTGATAAGGTTTTCGCCGCTGCGTTTGATGATGTTGAGCGTTACGACATTCTTACCGCCGAGACGGGCATAGCTTTCACGGTCCTTTATTGTATCCTTTATCGTGGCAATGTCCTTCAGGTATACTGCCGTACCGTTGTCCGGGCTGCGGACGATGATCTGCTGGATATCCTCGGCAGTATGGAACTGTCCTTTCAGCTGCAGATTGCGTTTCATGTTGCCGACATCGAGCTGACCGCCGGAGATGTCGAGGTTCTCGCCCTTGACGGCATTGTTGATGTCGTCGAAGGTGAGGTTGTTGGCGCGCATCTTGTAGTTGTCGACATTGATCTGGAATTCGCGTTCGGGAGCGCCGACGATGTCTACGCGATTGAGCTCGGGAAGGTCTTCCAGTCTGTCCTTCATGTCGTCGGCGAATTTCTTCAACCGTTGCTGGTCGTAGTCGCCGCTGATGTTGACATACATGATGGGCTGGTCGGAGAAGCTTACTTCGAGGGCCGTGGGCTCCTGGGTGAGATCGGTTGGCAGATCTTGTTTGGACTTATCGATGGCATCCTTTACTTTTTGCAGGGCGACATCGGTCTGGACGTCGGTTTCGAATTCGACCACGATGGCGGAATAGTCCTGCTGGGAAGTGCTGGTGAACTTATTGATCTTTGCCCCGGTGATGGCCTTGATCTGCTTTTCGATGGGCCGGGTTACCAGGTTTTCCATGTCCTTCGGGGAAGTTCCGGTATAGATAGTGGATACGTAGATGGTGGGGATCACGATATCCGGGAACTGCTCCTTTGGCAAGGTCACGAATTGGAATATCCCCCAGCCGCTGACAATGAGCATGAACAGGTAGATGGAGGTCTTGTTCTTTATACTCCAGGTGGTGGGCTTGAATTGTTTGAACTTATCGGTAATATTTTCTAAGGCGCTCATAAGTAATTTTTCATGTGATGAAGAATCGGCTGCCGCCGGCTCCGGCCGTCACCGGGGCGTGCGGAAGGGTCGTGACTATTGGGTCGTGATCAGCTGACCTTCATAGAGGCCCTGGAAACCGTCGGTGATGAGCTGGTCGCCTGTCTCCAGGCCGCCGGTGACCTCTACCTTGTCGGCGTAGGTCTGGCCGATGGTGATCGATCTCTTATGTGCGACGCTCTTGCCGCCTTCGTTGGCCACGACCATTACGTATTTGCCTTTTTCATCCGTCTGAAGCGTGTTGATGGGGATGGTCAGGACATTTTTGGCCGTATAATCCTCGAGCTTGACGATGGCGACCTGGTTGGCGCGGATCTCGTTGCTGCCGGCGATGTGAATATCTACTTCAAAGGCACGGTTGCCGGTGTTGATCACCTTTCCGACGATGCGCACGGTGCCGATGATCTCCTTATTCCCCAATCCCGGGAAGGCTATCTTGACGGGAGTGCCTACGTGGATGCGTTCCTGGTAGATCTCGGGTACCTGTACGACCACTTTCAGGTTGTCGGTGCTGAGGATCTGAAGCTGGGTGGTTAACCCAGCGCCACCGAAGAATTCACCGACTTTGACGGTAAAGATGTTCAACGTACCCGGGATGTCGGCATACACATTTGTCCAATCCAATTGCTCCTGGTAGATCTTTACCTGGGTTTCGGCCTGGTCGACCTGGTTCTTGGCATTGATGAGGTCTACTTCGGCGCCGATCTTCTGGTCCCAGAGGTTCTTCCGACGGTTGTAGATATCTTTTGCATAGGCTAATTGTGTCTGGGCATTGGCTAGCTGCTGCTTTTGTACGGCGTCATCCAATTTGAGGAGCAACTGGCCTTTATTGACGTGATCGCCTTGTTTGACATATACTTCGCGGACTACACCGCCGTTGCCTTTGGGTGCGATGTTGGAATAACTTTCGGCCTCTACATCACCCTGCAGATCGATATAGTGGATGAAGGAGGTGGGGGTCATGGCTGTCAGCGCCACCAATTTGGCTTTTTGCTGGGTGGAGGAGTCAGACTTCCCAAGCTCGGCTTCGAGGTCGGCAATCTGTTTGGACAGTTTTTCCTGTTGTGCTTTCAACTCGGAAAGCTGGGCCTTTTTCCCTGCGAGGGAGTCGTCCTTCTTGATGGAGCTGCTGCCGCAGGCGGCCAGCAACAGGGAAGAGGCGAATACAACAGTCAGTGTCTTATGCATATCGATCGATTTAATTTTTGCTTACAAAAGGGGTTATAGTTTTCCAATGGCATTGAGATAATCTACCCGGGCCGCGATAGCGTTGTACAGGGCGTTGAAGTAATTGGCCTGCGCTGTTCTTTCGTCGGCAAAGGCCTGCGTTACTTCCAGGTTGGAGCCAAGCCCCTGTTCGTATTTCTTCCGGGTCTGGGCGTATACTTTTTCCGAGAGATCGAGATTCTTTTTCTGGAAATCGAGGGTAGCCAGTGCCGCGGAGAAGCGTAGCTGCGTTTCCTTCACGTCGTTGTCGATGCGGTTCTTCAGCGAGTCCATGTTGTTCTGCGTTTGTTCGAGCCGCAGCCTGGCCTGTTGAATATTCGCGGCTTTATAAAAACCATCGAAAATGGGCACCGAAATATTGAGTCCAAGGTAAGAGGAGGGGAACCAGCTATTTTTTTGCCCGATGTCGAATTTGTTAACATATTGGTTCTGCGAATAATTGCCTGTCAGCGACACCGTGGGAATATACATTTTTCTATATCGCTTGATATCAAATTCATTCAATTGCCGGTTGAGCTGCAGTAACTGGAAATCCCGGCGATCGCTATACTTGTAATTGTCTCCCAACGTAGCATCCCTGACCATCGCGTAAGTAAGCGTATCCGTCAATCTTAAAGAATCCCTGACAGGCATTCCCATCAAAACTTTTAAGCCGAGGTAGCCGTTGGCAATATTGTAATCCACCTGGACCCTTTCGGATTCGAGGTTAGTAAGTTGGACGGTGGCCTTGTCCACGTCCAGCTGTTCGGCAAAGCCATTCTTGAACATCTCCGTGGAATTATGCAACAGGGTCTGCTGGTTGGCGATGTTGGCGTCGATCTGATCGATCTGCCATTTGCCGATGAGCAGCTGGTAATAGATCTTATAGATATTGGCCCGGACCAATTGTTCGGTAACCTCCTGTTTCTTTCGATAGAAGTCGAGGGAGGTCTGGCGCGCCTGTAAGCCAACAAATACCTGCCCGTCGAACAATATCTGCTTTAATGTTATCCCCGCAGTGGAATTGTATTGGGTTCCAAACTTGACGGGAACCTCGCCCTGTTGGGGAGGGTTGCCAAAAGTACCCGGCACCAGGATGGTAGCGATCTGAAGATTATCGGTAATTCCCAGGCTGCCGGTTACCTGCGGCAGGGCCTGGGAGGTGGTGGCACGGTTGCTTTGCTCCTGGATCTGGTAGTCGAGGAGGGCGTTCTTTACCAACACGCTGTTCTTTGAGGCGTAGTCGATCGCCTGGGCAATGGAGAATTCGTGCACCATCGGGGACTGGCCTGCGGGTGAGGCTGTAGTCGCCGCGGGTTGCTGGGCACGGATGTTCGAAGCCAGCACGATCAGGATAAGTGATAAGAGACGGCTAAGCGTTTGATTCATGTGATAGTTTTTTGGTGCGTTCTTCGGTGTATAGTTCAATCAGCTTTCTTCCTTTTTCCGTGACGACGCTGTGCAGGTAGAGCATCGCCAGTTCGAAGTTTACTTCCGACATGCTATACCGGCTGTGCGGGAAGATGTGGGGATCGAATATCAGGAAACACGACTCGATACGGTTCTTCGCCACTATTTCCCGGTTGAGGTCACTTCGATAAATCCCGTTCTCGATGCCTTTCCGGAGATTTTCCAGGAAAGACTCATAGAGAAACTGGTATTTGTATTCCCTGATCTTCTGAAAGGCCCGCGGGTGATATTTTTCCAGGTCGTAGAGCATCATGGGGTTGGTATACCGGAGAATCTCTTCGAAATCCTCCACCGCCAGGAATATCTCATGCACGGCGTCCTTTGAAGTAGTCTGAAACTGGCGGCATTCGGCCTCATTCTTGTGCGTTTCCTGTTCTATTACTGCCGATACCAAATCATCCTTATCTGTAAAGAATTGATAAATAGTCTTTTTTGAAATACCCAGCTGCGCCGCGATCTCATCCATGGTTATGGAGCGGATGCCATAGCGCATAAAGAGCTCGGCGGCTTTTGCGAGTATTCGCTCTTTTACATCTGTCTTTACTTCCATTCCTGTAGGCTCCTGCTTTTGGCGCCAAAACTAGAGAAACTTTTATCGTAACCAAAGTTTCCATGGACGAATTGTGGATTTTATATCGGTGAATGGCTGATTTTGTCGGTGAACGGCGGGCCTGCCGTGCTGTCAGGGAAGGGGTTAGGGGAGAATAAGTATTTTTATGTCCTAAAACGCTGCACATGCATCCTCGCCAAATTCCCCGCAACCTATTCCGGCTCTTTCTGCAGGGACTTCTCATTCTGGCTCCCATTTCGATTACCATCTGGATCCTCGTCTCCGTCTTTCAATGGATCGATAGCATCCTCCCCAATCTTGTCCATACCTTTTTCCCCAAATTTGGGGTCGACGCCTCCGGTCAACCGAGGCAAATACCAGGTCTTGGCTTCATCGTCTTTATCGGGATTGCGCTTATCGTGGGTTATATCTCGCCTTCCTGGATCGTGAGCCGGGTGGTGGAATTTGCGGAGCGGGTTCTGGAGAAAACGCCGGGCATAAAATTCATTTATTCCACCGTAAAAGATTTCTTCGAAGCCTTTGCCGGCAACAAGCGGAAATTCACCAAAGCCGTACTGGTGAGTGTTGCGGCTCCCGATGTATGGCAGGTAGGATTTATTACCCAGGAAGATCTGCAACAGTTCGACCTACAGGAATACGTGGCTGTGTATCTGCCGCAGTCCTATGCATTTGCCGGACATTTGTACTTTGTCAAGCGTGACAGGGTGCGGGTGATAACGGATATCAGTTCGGCTGATGCGATGAAGTTTGCCATCTCGGGCGGGGTCGCCGAAGTTGACGAGCAATAGCTTATCTTTGCCGTTCTTAAACTATAGCATCGTGGTTCATAATTTCAATGCGGGTCCCAGTATTTTACCAAAAGAAGTATTTGAACAAGCCAGTCAGGCCATTTTAGATTATAATGGTACGGGACTGTCTATCCTGGAGATCGGCCACCGCACCCCTTTGTTCCAGGAAGTAGTAGACGAAGCGATTTCGACGACAAAAGAGCTGATGAAGCTGGACAGTGATCACGAAGTGCTTTTCCTGCACGGCGGCGCCTCCACTCAATTCTTCCAGATACCGATGAACCTGCTGAATGAGCAGGAGACGGCTGCCTATCTCGACGGTGGCGTCTGGGGTAAGAAGGCCATCAAGGAAGCCAAGCTGTATGGAAAGGTTGAGGTCGTCGCGAGCTCGAAAGACAAGAATTACACCTATATTCCAAAGGGATATGCCATCCCGGCAGACGCCGCTTATTTCCATTACACGACGAACAATACCATCGAAGGCACGCAGATGCATGCCATCCCCGAGACCAATGTTCCGCTGGTAGCCGATATGTCCAGTGACATCCTGAGCACGGTGATGGATTTCAACCGGTTTGGGCTTATCTATGCCGGGGCCCAGAAGAATATCGGCGCCGCGGGGGTGAATATGGTGGTTGTGCGGAAGGACATGTTAGGCCGAGTAACCCGGCCCTTGCCGACTATGATGGATTATAGGGAACACATTGCGGCAGGTTCGTTGCTCAATACGCCACCCGTGTTCGCCATATATGTCTGTATGCTCACCTTACGCTGGTTGAAACAGCTGGGTGGGGTTGCCGCTATCGAGGCGATCAACAACCGGAAAGCCGGGCTATTATATGATACTTTGGACAAGTTACCTATATTCCGACCCACAGTGGCAAAAGAAGATCGTAGTAAGATGAACGTGGTTTTTGTGATGGATGATGAGGCGCTCGAGAAGGAGTTCCTCGCGGAATGTAAGGCCAACGGAATGGTTGGTGTGAAAGGACATCGCAGTGTAGGCGGGTTCCGCATATCCCTGTACAATGCCCTGCCTTTGGAAAGCGTCCGGGTGCTGACGGAGCTGATGAACGAATTCGCATTAAAAAAAGCATAATCTCATTCAAACAGTATGTCTACGATCGCTCCGTTCCAGGCGCTACGGCCTGATCCGCAATTTGCCAGCCAGATAGCTTCGAAGCCTTACGATGTGCTCAACAGCCATGAGGCAAGGGAAGAGGCCGCAGATAATCCCTATTCTTTTCTTCATGTCACCAAGTCCGAGATCGATCTGCCGCCGAATATAGATATCCATTCCCAGGAAGTATATAATAAGGCGAAAGAGAACCTACAATCTTTTATAGAGAAGGGGCTGCTGCTCGAAGAGGACAACCCCTGTTATTATATTTACCGGCTGGTGATGAATGGGCGAAGCCAGACGGGCCTGGTCTGTTGCAGCAGCGTCGACGACTATGAGAAAGGGATCATCAAGAAGCATGAGCTGACGCGGCCCGACAAAGAAGCCGACCGGATCCATCACATGCAGACCATCCGCGCGCAGACGGGGAATGTCTTTCTTGCCTACAACAGCGTAGGCGCCATCGACGATGTTATCGAGGGCTGGAAACGGGATCATGCGCCCGTTTATGACTTCGTTGCCGGGGATGGCATAGGTCATACAGTCTGGGTCGTGGATGATAAAGGCACGATAGCCGCCATCACATCACTTTTCGCAACGGAAGTTCCGTTTACCTATATCGCCGACGGTCATCACCGGGCCGCATCTGCGGCCAAAGTGAGAAAGGCGCTAGGGAAGGAAGCCTCCGGCGCAGCGGATTATTTTCTGACGACGCTGTTTCCTTCGGATCAATTGCAGATAATGGATTACAACCGGCTTGTGCATGATCTCAACGGGTCGAGCGTGGAAGAGTTTACCGATCTGCTGCAAAAGGAATTCTTTGTCGGGAAGGTGGAAAAGGCCTTCCAGCCGCAACGGTTGCATGAATTCGGACTTTATGTCGATGGCGGCTGGTACAAACTGGTGGCAAAGGAAGGTACTTTCAGTACAGATCCCATAGGTATCCTGGACGTAACCATTCTACAAAAGAACATCCTCGACAAACTTTTAGCTATAAAAGACCCCCGGACGGACAAGCGTATCGACTTTGTCGGCGGCATCCGCGGGTTACAGGAGCTGGAGAGAAGGGTTGACAGTGGTGAAATGAAGGCCGCTTTTAGTCTTTATCCCGTAAGTATCCAGCAATTGTTCGACATTGCGGACAGCGGGGAGGTGATGCCGCCTAAGAGCACCTGGTTCGAGCCCAAGCTACGGGACGGGTTGCTGACGCATCTTATTTGAACCTACAAAAACAAAATGCATGAAGAGAATGGTTGTTTTCCTGATGGTGTTTTCCCTCACGCGGGTGGCTGTACTTGCGCAGGCCACAGACGAAAAATCGCCGCAGGAGATCGCCCGCGGATATACCCGACAAGGAGATTATAGTAATGCTATTTTGGTGCTGAATAATGCCCTTCAAAAGGACCCGCAAAATCTCGAATTATCAAAAGACCTCTCTTTCAACTATTATCTGAACCGGGATTATGCCAAGGGGCTCAATGTCGCCAAGCCCCTCATCGACCGGCCGGATGCCGATGTACAGACCTACCAGATCGTCGCGTTGTTGTACAAGGGCATCGATGAATTGAAAGAGTGCGATAAGCTTTACAAGGCCGGGCTAAAGCGATTCCCGAAGAGCGGTCCGCTCCATAGCGAATATGGCGAAATGCTCTGGTCGAAGAATGACTTTGGATGCATCAAAGAATGGGAAAAAGGGATCGAGGACGACCCCAACTATTCTTCCAACTATTATTATGCGGCCAAGTATTATTATTTCGCAAACGACCGGGTGTGGACCCTTATCTATGGCGAAATGTTCATCAACCTGGAAAGCTATACGAAGCGGACAGCAGAAATAAAGGAGGTATTGCTGGAAAGTTATAAGAAACTATTTGCCGAGAGTAATATGCAAAATAACCAGGATGTGAAGAATCCTTTTGTCCGCGCCTGGCTGAACGTTGTGACTCCCCTGAACTTCATTGTCAAGGACGGGATCACGGCGGAATCGCTCACCGTGCTGCGTACCAAATTCATTATTAACTGGTTCAATACCTATCCCACCAATTATCCCTTCCGGCTCTTCGAATATCAGCGCCAATTGCTAAAAGAAGGGATGTTCGATGCGTATAATGAGTGGATCTTTGGGGCTGCGGGTAATTTGCCGGCATTCCAGACCTGGAGCAATGCGCATGGTGACGATTACAAACGGTTTATCGATTTTCAGCACGGAAGGGTATTTAAGGTGCCTGAGGGGCAATATTACCAGGTGACGGCGAAGTAGGGCCCTGGTGCCGGGTGGTTGGCCGTTCGTGCTTTTTTCGCTAATTTGTCCTCAAACAGTTAGTTATGACCGAACCCACTCGATTGTTTGATTGTCTTACCCTGAATTTGGAAAGAGACCCCTTACCGGATATGCTGGCAGGAAAGGAGGGAGGGGTCTACAGGACCTATAGCACAAAGGAAGTTGCCGACACTATTGAAAAATTGAGCACCGGTCTTCTCCGCCTGGGGGTTTTCAGCGCAGACCGGACGCCGGAAGGGATAGAAAAGGTCGCCATCATTTGTAAAAATCGGCCGGAATGGATCATGCTTGACATGGCCGTGCAGCGTACCGGCGCCGTACTCGCGCCCATTTACCCGACCATATCGGTGACAGAACTGGAGTTTATCCTGCAGGAAGCCCAGGTGAGGTTTGTCTTTGTCAACGACCACGAATTATATCTTAAAGTAATGAGTGTCCGCGACCGGGTGCCAAGCCTGCGGGAGATATTTGCTATCGAACCTGTCGACGGTGCGCGCAGCTGGAAGGAGCTGCTGGTTTCGCCTACGGCGGAAGAGGCGGCGCGGCTGAAGCAGATAGAGGATTCCATCGACGAGAAGGACCTTGCGACTGTCATCTATACTTCCGGGACTACAGGCACGCCAAAAGGTGTGATGCTTTCGCATCGAAACATCGTCAGCAATGTCCATTCCTGTATCCCCTGTCTGCCCCAGGGCAAGATCAGGGCGCTCAGCTTTCTGCCGCTGAACCATATCTACGAGCGGATGCTCACCTACGTATATCTCTTCAACAACAGCTCGATCTATTATGCCGAGAGTATGGACACCATCGGGGACAACCTGAAGGAGGTGAAGCCGCAGATGTTTGTCACCGTTCCCCGGCTGTTGGAGAAGGTCTACGACCGGATCATGCACAAAGGGGCTGAGCTCACCGGTATAAAGAAAAAACTATTCTTCTGGGCGCATGGCCTTGCCACCCGTTATGAGATCAATAAATCGATGGGGGCTTGGTATAATTTCCAGCTTTCTCTGGCCAATAAGCTCATCTTTAGTAAATGGCGGGAGGCGCTGGGAAATAATATCCAGTGCATCGCCAGCGGGGGTGCGGCCTGCCAGGTGCGGCTGATCCGCATTTTCACTGCTGCGCGGGTTGCTATCCTCGAAGGATACGGGCTTACGGAGACCTCACCAGTGATCAGTGTCAACAGGTTGCAGGTGGAAGAGCGGCGCTTTGGCACCGTTGGCCCGGTGATACCCGGTATCGAGGTGAAGATCGCCGAGGACGGCGAGATTCTTTGCAAGGGTCCCAATGTGATGATGGGCTACTACAAACGACCCGACCTCACCGCCGAAGCCATAACGGATGGCTGGTTCCATACGGGGGATATCGGGGAGTTTGTAGACAATAAATACCTGAAGATCACCGATCGGAAGAAAGAGATGTTCAAGACCAGCGGCGGAAAGTATGTAGCGCCCCTGGCTATCGAGAGCAAACTCAAGGAATCCCGTTTTGTAGAGCAGATCATGGTTGTTGGACCAGAGAGGAAGTTTGTTGGCGCCCTTATCGTGCCGGCGTTTCAAAATCTGGAGGAATGGAGCCGGCAAAACGGCATTACGGTGACCAATCACGAACAGTTGATCAGGGAGCCTAAAGTTCTGGCCATGTACAGGGATGTGGTGGAGCATTACAATGTCAACTTCGGCCATGTCGAACAGATAAAACGTTTTGAGCTGTTGCCGGCGGAATGGACTGTAGAGACGGGTGAAATGACCCCCAAGCTGAGCTTACGGCGGAAGGTGGTGACGGAAAAATTCCATTCGGCCATCGAAAAGATATACCACGAATGAGAACAGCACTACTACTGACAGGATTGGTCCTCGCGACAGGATTGGTCCTTGCGGCAGGGACAGCGACGGCACAGCGGGCTATCAGCAGCGAAGAGGCATTGGCGACTGCACATCGGATCGAAGCCGCAACCAACAGCGGTGATGGGAGTGTGCTCGATCATTTTTTCGATATCGACAGTCTTATACAAAACATCCGGAGAAAAAGCGTGGCCCTGAAGGACCCTGTTTTCCTGAAAGGTTTTTCTGAATCCTTTAACAAGGGGTTTATCAATTTTGGCGACCGTATTGTGATGGCGATTAATCTGGGGAATTACCGGCTTTTAAAAGAGTTTGAAAGAAAGGGCGTCCGTCATCTGCTTTTCCGGATGTACGGCACCGGTGGGTTGAATTATCATGACTATACGCTTGTCCGGTCGAAGGATTCGATAAAGGCTTCCGATGTCTATGTGTACCAGGTCGACGAGTCGTTGAGCAACACCCTCGCTAACCTGGCGGACATGATGAACCAGAGCCTGGAGAATGTTCCGGAGGATGTCAGCATCATTATGAAGCTGACCGAGGAGAACACTAAGAAGAACTACAGCGCGGTGAAGGAGCAGTACGAGCACCTGACCGAGAAATACAAGAATACCAAATCCATCCAGCTGATCTATATCACAGCCTGTCATCATCTCGATCTTTCGCTTTATGAGACCGCGCTCGAGCATTTTTCTACCAGCTTCCCGGATGCCACGAGCTGCTACATAATGATGATCGACCTTTACTATCTGCGGAAGGAATACGACAAGGGTTTTGTGGCCCTTGACAAGTTGGATAAGCTGCTGGGGGGTGATGCCGTCCTCGATCATATCAGGGGTAATTTCTACAAGGAGCAGGGCAAGAAGGCAGAAAGTCTCGCCTGTTATGAAAAGGTGTATCATTTCGAGCCTACACTTGCGGCCAACAACCGCTCCCTGATAACAGCGTATGAGGATGGAGGGGATAAAGCAAAAGCCTACGCCCTTGTAACGGACATGAAAAAGACCGCTGCTTTCCACGAAAGTGACTACAGCGATCTTTTTTCAAAGTACCCCGACCTTAAATAGTATCGCCTCTTTCCCCCGGCCGGAATTTCAATAATTGTATGTGTCCGTTGCCAACGATGAGGAAGAGGATCAGCAACAGGAGTGTGAGTATAGCAACGGCCATCTCGGAAAAAGGCCGGTAGAGGGAATTATTCATGAAAAATATGGCCCCGATGAGGATGGGTATCTGCAGTATACAGGCGAAGCGGGTCAGCACGCCCAGGATGAGCAGGATACCGCCAAGAATGTGAGCAAAAGCGATGTAGTTGCCCATCATCATCGAGGTGAAAGAGCCAAAGGACATTTTGTTGGTGATAAGATCGAGCATGGTGCCCATGTTCATCAGGAAGTCAACACCTTTGTAGCAAAGGAAGACCCCGAAGAGGATGCGAATTATATCGAGCCATTGGGGATGGTGGGTATTGCCCCAGTGTTCTACACGTTGTACCAGATTCATATAGCATCGTTTTAGATGAGAAATAAAAAGAGCTACCTATAAGGTACGATTTTTTTGTGTGATGATCAAGGGGGTGCTTTGCGATTGGCCTATTTCGACATTTTCCTGATCAGTGACCCCAGGATGCGCAGGGCTTCTTCTACTTCGGCGTCCCAGGGACGGGCATAGCTGAGCCGCAGGCAATTGCCGAATTGCCCCTTTGCGGAGAAAACCTGGCCTGGCGCCACGGAGACGTTGTGTTTCAATGCTTCCCGATAGAGCCGGTAGGCATTCAATTGCCGGTCGAGCTGGACCCAAAGGACAAAACCGCCTTGGGGCCGGGATACTTTCGTATCCGGCGGGAAGTATTGCAGGATGCCTTGCTGATAGCGCAGGCATTGGGTATGCAGGGCCTTCCGCAATTTCTTCAAATGGTATTCATAGCGGCCGATGCTGAGGAAATGGGCGATAGCCTCCTGGGTCAGCGTGGTGCCCGACACGGTATGCATCATCTTCAGCTGTATCACCCGTTTGGTAAACCGGCCGGGGATTATCCAGCCGATGCGATAGCCCGGGGCCAGGGACTTGGACAGGGAGCTGCAATACAAGACCCATCCTTCGGTATCGAAGGATTTGCAGGTACGGGGACGGTGGCGGCCGAAATACATTTCGCCATAGATATCGTCCTCGATGAGGGGGATCTGGTGGCGGGTGATCAGTTGAACCAGCGCTTTCTTTTTTTCATCGGGCATACAGGACCCCATCGGGTTGCTGAAGGTGGGGACGAACACGCAGGCTTTTATGGGAAATTTCTGTAGCAAGGTTTCCAGCTGTTGGGGATCGATACCCGTCAGCGGATCGACGGCGATCTCCAGCGCCTTTAGTCCGAGGCTTTCTATCACCTGATAGATGCCGAAATACGTGGGATTTTCGATCGCCACCGTGTCGCCGGGCTGGGTGGTGGCTTTGAGGCACATCACTAACGCTTCCATACAACCGGCGGTGACGACGACATCTTCCGCCGCATATTTCCCACCCCAGTGAAAGGCAAGAAGAGCGAGTTGGCGGCGCAGTCCGGGGTTGCCCTGGCTGTGTTCATACTGGAGACCATGGTTGCGGGAGGCCCTCAAGGCGTGCACCAGCGACTTATTCAGTTTGGCGGCCGGCAGCAGGCTGATTGGTGGTGCGGCGACGGAAAAGTTGACAAAGTCTTCCCGGGAGGTGCGTTGGAAAACATTGGTGATCATCTCCGCGACGCTGACCTCGGTAGCGACCGGTTCGGGTTCCACCGCTTTATGTGGCAGGCCCGGAAGGCGGCGCAGGTTGAAGCGCACATAGTAACCCGACTTGGGCCGGGATTCTATCAGTCCTTTGCCTTCCAGGTGATAATAAGCTTGAAAGGCCGTGCCCATGCTGATGCCGTATTCTTCGCTCAGCATCCTGACAGAGGGCAGCTTGTCACCAATTTTTAGGGTCTCATCTCCTATCATCTTTTCGAGGCCTTCGGCTACCTGGAGATAGATTGGGTCGTCGCCGGGTTTTTTCTTTTTCATTGCGAATCTGATCTAGTCAAAATTAATAATTCTGCATCTGTTTTTTTACTTTTTTTCTTGCGAATTTTAGGGAATAATTGAACAGTTATGGATACGATGATGACACCTTACATTCCGGTGAGCCGGGCATACCGGAGCCGGCTTTCCGAAGTAGATTGGGATAACCTCCAGCCGGGCGCCGTAGCCACGGACCATATGCTGATTTGTGATTATGCCGGCGGGCGCTGGAAGGATGCGGAGATCGTTCCGTTCGGGCCTTTCTCGTTGTCGCCAACCTCCCTTGTCTTTCATTATGGCCAGACCATTTTCGAGGGGATGAAGGCTTTCCGGACAGAAGACGACCGGGTCCATATCTTCCGTCCGGGGAAGCATTATCAACGGCTGGTGAAGACGGCGCAGCGGCTTTGTATGCCGGTGGTGGCGCCGGAGATATTTCGCGAAGGACTGCGACGGCTGGTGGAGCTGGAAAAGGACTGGGTGCCCGCACAGCCGGGTGGCGCCTTATACCTGCGGCCATTCCAGATAGCAACGGACACCCGGCTTAGCGTGCGGGTTTCGGACAGCTATCGGTTTGCCATTGTCTGCGCGCCCTGGGGAGCTTATTTCCCGGGACCGGTGAAGGTGAAGGTAGAGCGTGAGTTTACCAGGGCGGCAAAAGGCGGTACGGGCTTCGCCAAATGCGGCGGCAACTATGGAGGAGCGTTATATCCAACAGAGCAGGCCATGGCCGAAGGTTATGACCAGGTGTTGTGGACAGACGGTATACATCATAAGTATGTTGAAGAGTCGGGGATGATGAATGTCTTTTTTGTCTTCGGCGACAAACTTGTTACCCCGCCGTTGACGGATACCATCCTGGATGGGGTGACGCGGGATTGTCTGCTGACCCTTGCCGCCGATGCGGGTATATCCGTGGAAGTGCGGCCGGTGAGCGTAGAAGAGCTGCAACATGGGTTGGAGACAGGTGTGGTCAAGGAGGCTTTTGGAGCCGGAACGGCCGCTGTGGTGTCGCCGATAGGAACGATCGGCATCGATGGAAAGGACTATTATCTGCCGGTTGAGGACGGGGAAGGCCATGGTCTGAGCCAGCTGTTGAAGAACGCTTTGGATGATATTCGTTATGGCCGCCGGCCCGATGTTCATGGCTGGAATTATTTTGTGGACACAGCTATTTAATGGCTACCTTGAAGGTGTAAACCAACCTTCGGGTAGACTATGGAAAAAAAATTAGCCGGCCAGATCGCCATCGTTACGGGGGCATCTTCGGGCATCGGGGCCGGAGTTTCGAAATCGCTGGCAGCAGCAGGCGCCACCGTCGTCGTCAATCACCCGGTGGACGCCACCGCGCAGGCAGCGGAGGAAGTATTGGCAGAGATAACAGCAGCGGGCGGCGCCGGCATCACCTACCGGTGCGATGTCAGCAAAGAAGCCGAAGTACAAAAAATGTTCGCGGATGTGGTCGCGAAATACGGGACGGTGGATATCCTGCTGAACAATGCGGGGCTGCAACGCGATTCGCCCTTCCAGGACATGACGCTTGACCAATGGAATTTTGTCATCGGCGTCAACCTTACGGGGCAATTCCTTTGCGCCCGTGAAGCCATCCGGGAATTTCTGAGAAGGGGTATCGTTCCCGAGCGGTCGCGTGCTGCCGGGAAGATCATCTGTATGAGCAGCGTGCATGAGGTGATCCCCTGGGGAGGTCATGCGAACTATGCCGCCAGCAAGGGCGGGATCATGCAATTAATGAAGAGTATCGCGCAGGAATTTGCGCCATACAAGATAAGAGTCAACAGCATCGGGCCAGGCGCCATCAAGACGCCGATAAACCACCAGGCCTGGGATACACCTGCCGCTGAAAAAAAACTACTCGAACTAATTCCTTACAATCGTGTTGGTGTTGTGGAAGATATCGGAGCCGCCGCCGTCTGGCTGGCGAGCGATGATTCCGACTATATCACCGGCACCACTTTATTTGTGGATGGAGGAATGACATTATATCCTGGTTTTAGTACAAATGGTTAATTACTCATGGAGAAAGAACGTTTAAAAACTCCCGACTGGAAGAAATGGGGCCCTTACCTTTCCGATCGGCAATGGGGGACAGTTCGCGAAGACTATAGTCCCGATGGGCAGGCATGGACGTATACCACGCATGAAATGGCCTACAGCAAGGCCTGGCGCTGGGGCGAGGAAGGCATCGGGGGCTTTGCCGACAAACGGCAGCATCTTTGTTTTGCCCTCAGCTTTTGGAATAAGAAAGACCCGATATTGAAAGAGCGGCTTTTCGGGCTCAACAACTATGAGGGCAACCATGGAGAGGATGTGAAGGAGCTGTATTATTACCTCGACTCCTCCCCTACCCACTCCTACATGAAGATGTTGTACAAATATCCGCATGCCGCCTTTCCCTACGAGCAGCTGAGAGCGGAGAACAAGAAGCGCGGCAGGCTGGAGCCGGAGTTCGAGCTGCTGGATACGGGTATTTTTGACAAGGATGAGTACTTCGACATCTTTATCGAATATGCCAAGTCGGACATGGAGGACATCTTTGTACGGATAACGGCGTACAACCGGGGGCCGCATGCCGCCCCGTTGCATATCATTCCTACGGCCTGGTTTCGTAATACGTGGAGCTGGGGTACCGATGAATATAAGCCGCTGATGATGTCGTCGAATGAAGGTCATATCATTATTCAGCACCGGGACCTTGGCGGGGATTGGGGATTATATGGGGATGAGACGGATATGCATCTTTATTGTGACAACGAAACCAATGTCCGCCGGTTTTATGGTATTGAAAAGCCGGGCTATTATAAGGACGGCGTTCAGGAATTTATCGTGAATGGCAATGCCCAGGCCATCAATTACCAGCAGGGGACCAAGGTGGCCTTGAACTACGAGCGGATGGTCCCCGGCGGCGGCTCCACGACCGTCCGGCTTCGGCTGTCGCGGACGTGTACCGGTTCGCCTTTCAGGGACTATGACCAGGTGTTCGAGGACAGGATCAGGGAGACGGACGAATTCTATGACGAACTGCAAAAGGATATCACGGACGCGGATCAGCGGCTGGTGCAGCGGCAGGGTTTTGCCGGAATGCTCTGGAACAAGCAGCTCTATATCTACAACGTCGAGGACTGGTTGAAAGGCGACCCGGGGCAGCCAGCTCCGCCCCCGCAACGGCTGAAGGGCAGAAACCATGAATGGTTTCACCTGAAGAACAGCAACATCATCTCCATGCCCGACAAATGGGAGTACCCCTGGTATGCCGCATGGGATCTCGCCTTTCACTGTATCATTTTTGCCCTCATCGATGTGGATTTTGCCAAGCATCAGCTACTCTTGTTGACACATGACTGGTATATGCACCCCAACGGGCAGTTGCCGGCCTATGAATGGGTATTCAGTGATGCCAACCCGCCGGTGCATGCATGGGCGGCCTACCGGGTATATGAGATCGAAAAGGCAATGAACGGCGGGAAGGGTGATCATGCCTTCCTGGAGACCGTTTTTCATAAACTGCTGCTGAATTTCACCTGGTGGGTCAACCGGAAAGATGCCGAGGGCAATAATATCTTCGAAGGCGGTTTCCTGGGCATGGATAATATCGGGGTCTTCGACCGCAACACCCAGCTCCCCGATGGCGGTCGGCTCGAACAGGCGGATGGCACCAGCTGGATGGCCATGTATTCGCTGAACCTCATGCGCATAGCCCTGGAGCTTTCGATTACGAACCCGGTGTACCAGGATATGGCCAATAAGTTCTTCGAGCACTTTTTGCATATT
Organism: Puia dinghuensis; assembly: GCF_014642875.1. Lineage (GTDB taxonomy): Bacteria > Bacteroidota > Bacteroidia > Chitinophagales > Chitinophagaceae > Puia > Puia dinghuensis. The sequence goes on along the minus strand of NZ_BMJC01000004.1, from coordinate 676,114 downwards.
GCCGCGGCCATGGCCAATATGGGCACCGGCACGGACGGGCTTTGGGACAACGAAGATGAATTTTTTTACGACACGGTGCGCATGCCCGGGGATTACAGCGTCCGGATGAGGATGCGGTCGATGGTAGGACTGATCCCCTTGTTTGCCGTCGAGGTCATCGACGACGAGTGCCTGCAAGCGCTGCCGGAGTTCGCCAAGCGGCTGAAGTGGCTGCTTGACAACCGGCCCGATCTTGCCGCGCTGGTTTCCCGCTGGCATGAGATGGGGTCGGATCAAAAGCACCTGTTGTCGTTGTTGCGGGGACACCGGGTGAAACGTATCCTCTACCGGATGCTGGACGAAACCGAATTCCTGAGCGATCATGGGATCCGATCGCTATCCAAAGTATATGAGCAGCATCCTTTCCAGTTTCAGGTGGACGGGCAGCTGTTGTCCGTAAAATATACGCCGGGCGAGTCCCCGGTTCCTTTATTTGGCGGCAATTCCAACTGGCGGGGGCCGATCTGGATGCCGATGAATTTCCTCATCATCGAGGCGTTGCAGCGGTTCCATCATTATTATGGGGACGATTTCAAGATCGAATACCCGACTCATTCCGGTAAGCTGCGGACGCTGAGTGAGATCGGCGACGAGCTGTCGATGCGATTGGCAAAGCTTTTCCTGCGGGACGAGAAGGGTCGGCGGGCGGTGTTTGGCAATAATGACAAAATGCAGCATGACCCGCATTTCAGGGATTATGTGTTGTTCTTCGAATATTTCGATGGGGATAGCGGGAAGGGGCTTGGCGCTTCGCACCAGACGGGGTGGACGGGGTTAGTGAGTAAGTTAATATTCCTACAGAAGTGGTCCGCGCTGATCAAGGCGCACAAGACCCAGGGCCAATAAGTTGCCGAGGGCGCGGCTCGTGGCGGTAAGGTTGGCGGCGGTATGTTTTATTGCTTCGGCCGGAGGTACGAGGCGCCGGCTGATGGACAGGAGAACATCGAAGTAGTCATCCAGTCTGGTGGTGTTTTGCGGGAGCTTGCCTGCCAGGCCGATGACGGGGATGCCTGCATGCTTTGCGTGGAGGGCTACGCCGAAGGGCGCCTTACCCCGGAGGGTCTGTTCGTCGATGCTGCCTTCGCCGGTGATGACGAGGTCGCTGTGCTGCAATGCATCATCGAAGCCGGTGAGTTGCAGAAAATATTCGATCCCGTTGACAAGGCTGGCGTTGAGCACGCCATATAAGCCGGCGGCGGCGCCACCGGCAGTACCACCCGATGGAATGGTGGTAATATCTTTCCCTGTTGTTTTATAGATGTTGTCGGCCAGTCGCTGCAGATTGGCTTCGAGCTGTTGGACGGCATGTGGTGAAGCGCCCTTCTGAGGACCGAAGACGGCAGCAGCGCCGCGCGGGCCAAGCAGGGGATTATCTACGTCACAAAGGATGGTGAGTTCTGTGGCGGCGAGACGTGGATCAAGGCCGGAGGTGTCTATGGCTTCATCCGTAAAGCGGACACCCAATGCCGTCAGGATACCTGCTCCGCCGTCGACGGTTGCGGAACCGCCCATGCCGATGATAATATGCCGGGCATTTTGATCCAGGGCCGCCCGGATGAGATCGCCCGTGCCGGTGGATAACGCACGTAGCGGATCGAGTTCGGTCTTCTTTAGCAGGCGGATGCCGGAGGCGTTTGCCATTTCGATGATGGCGGTTTCGCTCGCTGGGATGAAGCCGAAGGTGGCTTGTCGCTCCCTGCCAAATGGATCGCGGACCGGTGCTTCGAGGACGACGCCACCGAGCTTTTTTATAAGCAGGTCGCCTGTGCCGTCGCCACCATCGCCGACAGGAAAGCATTCACCGGTGAAGTGGAGGCGGCTTTGCTGTAGTCCCAACAGGATGGCTGTAGCCGCGCCATCCGCCGGGAGGCTATTCTTAAAAGCGTTGGGGGCGATGAGGATGTTCATGCCGGTGGCGGAAGATTTACAGGACGTTTATAGGATTACCCGATCTCCAGGCGGTGAAATTGGCCAGCGTAGCCGTCATCAGTCGCGTCCGGGCCTCTTTTGTCGCCCAGGAGATATGTGGGGTGATGATACAGTTCTTTGCTTTGAAAAGCGGGTTATCAGCAGGTGGCGGTTCTACAGACAGCACGTCCAGGCCTGCGCCTGCGATGCGACCGGTGTTTAGGGCGTCGGCCAGATCGTGCTCTACGATGATGGGTCCCCGGGAGGTATTCAGCAAGAAGGCTGACGGTTTCATCATGGCCAGGGTCTCTTTATTGATGAGTCCCTGTGTCTCGGGAAAGAGCGGGGCATGGATGCTAACCACATCAGATTGCGCGAGCAGCTCGGGGATGGTCGCCCAGGAAAAATTGGGGCGATGGGACTGGTCGGTTTGTGTACGGCTGTTGCCAAGAATGGTCATGCCGAAAGCCGTTGCGATGTCTGCCACCTTACTGCCGATGTGGCCCATGCCGATGATGCCCATGGTCTTGCTGGCCAATTCGACCAAAGGATACTCCCAAAAGCTGAAATCGGGCGAGCGGGACCATTTGCCTTCCATCACCGCATCGCTGTGCCGCTGGACGCGAAGCGTCAGCTCCAACAAGAGGGCAAAGGTCATCTGCACTACCGAGGCAGTGCCATAACCCGGCACATTGGTCACTATGATGCCTTGCCGTTTTGCGGCAGCAAGGTCGACCATATTATACCCGGTGGCGGTGACCCCGATATATTTTAATGCGGGGAGTTGCGCCAGCGTAGCCGCAGAAAACGGGGTTTTGTTGGTGAGCACCGCTTCGGCGCCTGCACAACGTTCGACGATGGCAGTGGTTTCGTAAGGGGTACGGTCATGGACGGTGAGATCGCCGTATTGGCGCCAGGGATCCCAGGATAGGTCTCCAGGGTTGAGCGTGTAGCCGTCGATAGCGATTATCTTCATGAGTGTGTATAGATTGGGATCATCCACTTGAACAGATAGGCCTGCGCCAGAACGATGCAGCAGATGATGCACAACAAAATAAAACTGTGGCGGACGGTGAACCGGAAGAGATCGGATTCTTTTCCGACCAATTGCCCTGCGGCCGCCGCCACGGCAATCGATTGAGGCGAGATCATTTTGCCGATGACACCGCCCGAAGCGTTAGCGCCCACGGTGACGAGCGGGTCGACGCCGATGGATGTCGCCGTAGACGCCTGCAATTTACCAAAAAGCGCATTGGAAGAAGTATCCGATCCGGTGATAAAGACGCCCAGCCAGCCGAGCAGGGGTGAAAAAAATGGAAAGAGGATACCGGTGCCCGCCAGTACGCCGGCAATGGTTTGAGTAATGCCTGAGTCGTTCATCAGGTAGGCAAAGGCCAGCACCACTGCGATGGTGAGGATGGGAAAACGCAGTTGCCGGAGTGTGGCGGCGAAGACCTGTGCCCCTTGTTTTAGTGTCATTCCGGAAAGGGGCAGGGCGAAGAGGGCTGCGAGGAGGACAGCTGTGCCGGCCGCCGACCCATAATTGAGCACAAAGATGTGGGGCCGCAGGCTGCCATTGTGTTCACGGATAACATTGTGCAAACCCGGGATGGCAAATTGAAGGGTACCCCTGGCCGTGAGCCAGTTCTTTACCGGCGGCAGTCCCCAAATGATGATCATGATAGTGAGCAGGATGAAGGGGGTCATCGCCCATAATAATCGGTTATAAGGAAGCGACCCCGTCTCCTGTACCGCCGCCGGTTCTTCGGGAAAATGCCAGATGGTGCGAGGCCGCCACCATCGTAGCAGGACCAGCAAGCTGATGATGGAGCCGATGCCAGCCAGCACATCGGGGAGAGCCGGCCCCAGGTAGTTGGCCGTAAGAAATTGAATGATGGCAAAAGAGAGGCCAGAGACCAATGCTGCCGGCGCTACCTCGCGGGCCTGCCGGAAGCCCGCCATCAGCGTCACCAGGTAGAACGGCAGGAGGGCGGACAGGAAGGGAAGGGTACGACCGATGATAGCGGAAAGGGCCTGTTCGGGGAGCCCGGTCACCTGGTGGGCGACGGTGATGGGGATGCCGATGGAACCAAAGGCCACGGGGGCGGTGTTGGCGATGAGACAGAGACCAGCGGCGTAGAGGGGATTAAAGCCCAATCCGGTGAGCATGGCTGCCGTAATTGCCACAGGGGCGCCAAAGCCTGCTGTACCTTCCAGGAAGGAGCCAAAGGAAAAGGCGATGAGCAGGGCCTGTATCCTTCTGTCGGGGGTGATGGAGGCCATGAATTGGCGGATGATGCCGAATTGCCCGCTATGGACGGCGCAATTGAACAGGAAGACGGCGGGGAGGATGATCCAGCAAATGGGAAATAGCCCGTAGAGGGCTCCGTTGCCTATCGAAAGCAGGGCCAGGCCCACCGGCATCCGATAGACGAGGATGGCGATGATGAGGGCTGCGACAATAGCGAGCAGGCTGGCCTGGTAGCCCTTCATTTTGCGGAGGACGAGGGCCCAGAAGATGACCAGGACAGGGATGACAGCAACGCCTGCGGATGCCAGCAGGTTGTGAAATGGATCTATAACCTGATTCCATACCATCCTTGAATATCGTGAAAAAAATGCTTAGTTGAAGATCTTTATCGCGGGAAGCTCGATAGTAAAGTTAGTGCCACTGGCCTCGTCGGAAGTGACATGGATGGTCCCTTTGTGCAGGGCGATGATGCGTTCGGCCATGGCCAGGCCCAGACCAAAGCCACGGGTTGCGGCTGTTGCGGCTCCGCGGTAGAAAGGCTGAAAGATCTGGGTCAACTCTTCGGCGGGGATAACGGCGCCCTGGTTGAGAACCCGGACGAAGATCTTGTGATGGGCGAAGCTGAGGTCTACTTCCGACCGTTTGTCGGGCGAATACTTGCAGCCGTTCTCTACCACATTCTTTACTGCGATGTAAAGCAGCTCGCTGTTGCCAAAGACCACGAAATCTTTTTCATCTTCCGGGAATTCACCAAAATCGAGCTCTACGCTATAGTCGGCGCTCCCTTTCTTTACTTCCCCCACCACTTTCATGAGCACTTCATCGACACGCACCTCGTTGAGCTCGATACCGCCCTGGGAGCCGGTTTTGGCGATCTCCAGCAGGCTTTTTGTCAGTAGCCGCATCTGTTGAACATCCTCCCGGACAGAGGACAGCACCTGTTTGTATTCATCGGCGGAGCGGTCTTTTTGGAGGATCACCTCCACCTGGCTGGAGACGGAGGTCAGCGGGGTGGACAGTTCGTGTGAAGCATTGGAGATGAAGCGGCGCTGGATGGCAAAGGCTTCCTGTAGCCTGCTCAGGAGATCGTTGAAGGTATTACCCAATTGGCTCATCTCGTCCTGGCCGGTGCCGGCGCGGACCCGCTGCGAGAGGTCGAAGGAAGATATCTCCTTTACTTCCCGGATGATCTGGGTGATGGGGCGGAGTAATTGCCGGGCAAAGAGGAAACTGACGATGGCTGTAAGGCATACCGCGAGGATAAGGCTGATGAGCAGGATCTTGTTCAGCGTCTCCACTCTTTCGATGCCGTCGTCATCATGGCCTGCTACGACGACGATGAAATCCCTTTTCCCGGCATTCCGGTGGATGGCCACCGCCTCGCGGTTGTCCATGGTAAAGTAAGTCTCTCCGTTGACTCTTGCTTCTTCGAGCAGCTGAGGGGTGATCCTGAGGGGGGCGGTGCCGGGCATTTCGAACTTATACAGCACTTTTCCCTGGTCGGTGTACATGCCGATGCTGCGGCTCACCGAGGCCCCGATGAGGGAGACGGAATCGATGCGGCGTAAAAGGCTGAGCCCGCTGTCCCCCGCGATGGAGTAGAGATTGGTATTGTAGGTTGCCCGGGCTTTCAGGCGCTTCTCGAACACCTCTTTGCGTTCGAACCGGATAAAATAGTACACCGAGGCCGTCAGCAGGGAGATGATCGCCGTGACCAGCAGCGTAAAAAGCAACATTATTTTGTAGCGGATCTTCACGAGGGGCTTTGGCTTATGGGGTTTCTTTCAACACATAGCCCATTCCTACCTGCGTATAAATGAGCTTGGAAGAAAAGTCTTTTTCTATTTTTTTCCGGAGGAAGTTGACATACACGTCGATGACATTTGTTTTGGTGTCGAAATCGATGTCCCAAACATTGAGAGCGATGTCGATACGGGAGACGACCTTGTTTTTGTTACGGATAAAATATTCGAGGAGCTGGAATTCTTTTGCCGTCAGGGGAATATTCCTGCCTTCGCGGGAAACCTCCTTACTATCGAGGTTCATGATCAGATCGCCCACTTTGAGGATGTTACCGCCCGTGGCGGGCTGGTGGTGGAGGCGTTTCAGGAGGGCCCGGATGCGCACCAGCAGCTCCAGGAAGTCGAAGGGTTTTACGATATAGTCGTCGGCTCCGGCTTCGAAGCCCTCGATCTTGTCTTCCGTTGTATTCATGGCGGTGAGCATGATGACGAGGATGTCCTCGTTGAAGCTGCGGATATGGCGGGCCAATTCATAGCCGTTCATGAGGGGAAGGTTGATATCGAGGATGGCGAGATCGTAGGTATTGGTATCGAAAAGTTTCCTGCCGCTGACGCCGTCGTAGGCTACATCGACCTCATAATGCTGTTCAGTAAGCCCCTTGCGGAGGGACTCTGCTATCTTTTTTTCGTCCTCAACCAATAAGATCTTTGTTTCCGCCATAATACGTTTTCTGTTGTCTGCTAGAGCGCTAATTTATCTTTTTCCTGTGGTTCCTATCCCTCTGAACGATTAAAAAGAAATTAAACCGATTTAGCAAAATAAACGTCCCAACATCTTGCAATATGTCGGAAAAAAGTGTAAATTTTGTGAACTCTTCCCTATTTACCCTTCCGTAGAATTCCCGATTGCTGTTATTTTGAATGTATCCTAGCGAAAGCAATTTTAAAATCTATAAAAAAGGGGGTTGCTATGAAAGTTCGCGAGTCGCCGTATATCAACCGGCGGAAGAAAACGATCGAGTTCTACGTTCATCATCTCAACGCAACATCCGCAGCCCACATTGCCCTAGCCGGTTCCTTCAATCATTGGGCGCCTGATGAGTTACAGATGCATCCGGCCAAAGATGGTTCCTGGCAAGTTTCGATTCCTATGCTTCCGAAGGGCAAGTACTATTACAAGTTCTGTATTGACGACAAGATGTGGATGGAAGACATTGAAAACCGGTTACGTGAGCCAGATGGCGCGACGGGGTGGAACAGCGTACTAACTGTTTGAAATAAAAAGCGGTCCTCACGGACCGCTTTTTATTTAGGCATTGTTGTATATTTTATAGATCGGTTCGCGAAGCGCTTTTGATTCATCGCTGCAGATGAATTCCAGCAGGGTGGCGATGTCGGCGGGGTCTACCCAGGCGGAGAAGTCCGCGTTCGGCATGTCCTTCCGGTTCAACGGGGTGTCGATGGTGGAAGGGGCCACGACGGAAGCCACCACATTCTTACCTTTTGCGGTAGCATTCAGCAATTCAGCCAGGCGGAAAAGAAGTGATTTTGTCAGGGCATAGGCCAATGCCCCTTTTCCCTGTTCGGGATGAAGCGCGGTGCGCGCGCCCATGAAAACGAGGCGGCCCTTTCCTTGCTCCAGCATGTGCTGAAAGAGGGGGCGGGCGAAAAAATAGGCGGTCTCGAAGTTGAGGGAGTACATTTTTCGCAGGGCTTCGCCATCGGCAGCCTTTATATCGCCCATGGCAAAGCCGCCCACCAGCAGCAAGGCCCCATCGATGGTGTCGTACAATTCAATGATCTCTTCGACAAACGTGCTCACTGCCGCCTCGTTGGTCGCATCGACGGTTTTGTGTTCGAAATTTTTGTGACCGGCGGCAAAGCCAAGATGCGTACCCGACTCGTCGACGGCAATTACCTTATGGCCTTTTTCGAGGAATGTCTTTACGGTGACCGAGCCAAGTCCGCCGTTGGCGCCGGTGATAAGAATGGTCTTTGGCATATGAAAGATTTATAAAGGCAAAGGTCCGGCTATTTTGCCAAAAGCGCTTCCAACATTTTATCCGCTACCAATTGATTGCCGTTATCATTGAGATGCACTCTGTCATGCGTGAGAACGCTGGAATCCTTATTGCCGGGATTATTCCTCAACTCATATGTATGAAAGGTCTCACGGAGATCGACAAGACCGCAATGAAATTTCTGCGCAAGATTGCGTATCACCTGGGAGTAGGCATTGAGGTCGCCATCCTGCTGGTTGGTGAAATCCGTCTTTTCGCCAATGACGGCGGGCGTGCAAAGGATGACGCGAATATGCCTGTCCAATAATTTATTTATGATCGCCGTATAGAATTTCTCGAATTTGTCGATGTCGGTGCCTGTGCCAAACATGGCCTTGTGCCAGACATCGTTGACGCCGATGTAGATGAAAACGACATCCGGATTCTGAGCCAGCACATCGTCATCCATACGCAGATAGAGATCGGTAACCTTATTGCCGCCGATGCCGGCGCCGATGAGTTCGTAGTCGTTGGCAAGACCTTTTTGGACCAGCGCATCTTTCATTCGCGTGATGTAGCCTCCGGGTCTTGCGCCCTGAGCCGTGATGGAGTCGCCGAAGAAGATGACCCTTTGCGGTCTGCGGGTAAATGCCATAATGGTCGTGGCCGTGAAAAGGATCATGATGATTGCCGTACGGGGGAGCAGTCGCATTGTTTTTGTTTTTTCTAAGGCCAAACCTACGGGATTTTTTCAAGAGTTCTTATAACCTCGAGACAGGCACGACTGTTGTGATAGGGACATTTCCAGAAGCCGGCCTTTTCATGTCCCGGCATGGGAGTATGATCGGCCCTTACGCCCCAATACCATTCCTTTCCATTGGACTCGCGGATATAGTGTTTGACGAAGGACCACACTGTTTTAGATTTTTCCCACCAGCGGGATTCGCCGCTGATGGTCCAGGCGCGCAGAAAGCCGACCATTGCTTCGGCCTGTGGCCACCAGTGTTTCTCGCGGACAAGTCCATCTTCTTCTTTTTCGTGCCAGAGTCCGCCGTCTTCTTCGTCCAGTCCTTCAAGGGTTACATCCGCCAATTTCAGGCATAATCCAGCTGTGATGCGGATCCATTCTTCGTCTTCGATGACAAGTGCGGCCTCATGCAGCAGCCAGGCGGCTTCGATGTCATGCCCGTAAGAGATGAGCTGCGACATCGGCTGCCAGTCCGCGCTAAAGAACAGGCCGAGGTGACCGGTAGCCGGATCGAGGATGTGGTTGGTAAATACTGCGAGCAACTGACGGATCTTCCCGCGAAGGCCAGTATCCGGCCATACGGCGTAGAGGGTAGTATACGCCTCCAGCACATGCAGGTGGGTGTTCGTAGTCTTTTGCTCATTGGCGTCCTTTTCGCTGAGGCGAAGGTCTTCAAGGGGTTGCCAGTCGCGGCTAAAGGCTTCGAAGTAGCCGTTGTATACCTGGTCGAAACTACGCTCTTCGATAGTCTGGTAGAGCCGGATGGCCTCGCCCAGGACGGCCTGGTCGCCGGTGGCGCGGTAGTATTCGCTGAGGCCATAAAGGGCAAAGGCCTGGCCATAGATCTGTTTGCGGGTGTTGAGTGGCCGGCCGGCGGCGTCGAGGCTCCAGAAGGCGCCACCTGACTCCCGGTCGAGGAAATGCGCAATGAGATAATCATAGGCACGGGTAGCGACGGGGCGATAGATCCACTGGCCGGTATAGCGCCAGGCGGCGCTGAATGACCAGAGGATGCGGCTGTTGAGCACAAGTCCTTTCGGCGCTTCGGGATGGGGTCTGTCGTCTTCGTCTATGCGCCCGATGAACCCGCCCTGCTTTTCGTCGGGTGTATTCAGCATCCAATACTGCAGGATAGACTGCAATTCCCTGCTCATCTCTTCCTGGTAGGTGATGCTGTTCATAGAAAAGCCTTATTCTTATCGATGATATGCTGGAGGGTATCGACAGAGCCGGCGGATGTCCCTTTATCTTCGGGTGTATTGACGACGTAGTCCAGCAACTGTTCGATGGTGGTGGTGGCTACGTGCATCCGCGTATCCGAAGATGCATAATAGATGAAGACCCGGCCATCCTCGTCGGCAATCCAGCCGTTGCAGAAGAGAACATTGGAGACGTCTCCGACCCTCTCCTCCCCTCTTGGGGCAAGCAGGTAGCCGCCGGGTTTATAGAGAACGCGGGTAAGGTCGTGCAGGTCGGTCATGAACAGATAGAGGGTATAACGGAGGCCGGCAGCGGTGTTGCGAACGCCATGGGCGAGATGAAGCCACCCGAGACGGGTCTTTATCGGCTGGGGGCCAAGGCCATTCTTTGATTCATTGATCGTATGATAACGGCGGGCATCGATGATGATTTCTTTTTCGACGACGGCATGGGTAATGGAATCGGCGAGTCCGAAGCCTACCCCGCCGCCGGTGCCGGCATCGATAAAACTATCCTGGGGCCGGGTATAGAAAGCATATTTTCCGGTGACAAATTCCGGGTGGAGGACAACGTTGCGTTGCTGGGGGCTCGTGGTTTCGAGATCGGCCAGCCGTTGCCAGGTCACCAGGTCGAGGGTACGGGCGATGCCGCATTGGGCCACAGCCGCCGACTGGTCGGACACCGGCGCTTCGGGGTCTCGCTTTTCGGTGCAGAACAGTCCATAGATGAATCCGTCCTCATGGCGGGTAAGCCGGATGTCATAAATATTTGTCTCGGGGTTGTCTGTGCCGGGCATGTGAACCGGGGAATCCCAGAACCGGAAGTTGTCGATGCCGTTGGGGCTGTCGGCGATGGCGAAAAAAGATTTCCTGTCCCGGCCTTCGACCCTGACCATGATGGCATATCGGTTGTTCCATTTGATGGCGCCGGCGTTGAATACCCCATTGACGCCAAACCGCTCCATGAGGAAGGGGTTGGCTTCTTCGTCGAGATCGTAACGCCAGAAAAGCGGAATATGGGCAGCCGTGAGAATCGGGTGCTTATACCTAAGGAAGATGCCATTACCCGGCAATTGCGGTTCGTTAGCCCGCAGAGTTAGTTCGGTATAGAGTTCTTTCAACTGGGCAAGCCTTTCGTTAAACAAAGTCTTCATCATGTGTGGTTTTTATATTTAATCAGTACTCTTTGAGTCTGTTCCACCAGGTTTTTTTGAGGATGAGAATGATCGCCAGCAACAGGGCCGAATTGATCAGCAGCGGCATTTTCAACCCCAACACGACATACATCGGCAGCAGGGTCAGGCAAAGCTGAGCGATGATGCCCAGGGCGATGTTGAACATGTTGCGGCGGAAGTTGCTGTTGGCAACAAAAGAAGGGTCGTCCTTAAGCACTTGTTGATGGACGGGTTTCCACAGCCCCCAGGGTCTTACCGTTCGGTAAAAGGTTTTCAACGTATCCATATCTGTTGGCGGGGCGCTATAGGAGCCGATGACGGAGCCGGCTATGGACAGCAGGAAAAGCACCGGCCAGTAGTAGAGGTCGAGGCCCTGTAGCACATTCTGGTATTTCAGGACGGCGAGAGCGATGGCGGGGAGGATGCCGGCTAGCATGCCCCAGAAGAAGCCTCTTGCGTTGAAGCGCCACCAGTGCCATTTCAGGAGATTGGGGGCTATATAGCCACCGTAGAGCCCCGATACTATCCATTGCAGGACGGTGTTGACGTCGCGTACAAACAGCCCCAGGACGATGCCGGTGATGACGACGATGATCCCGGCCAGGTAATTCATGGAGATGGTGCGGCGGTTGGACGCTGCCGGGTTGACATATTTGAGATAGATGTCATTGACGAGATAGGCCTGTGCGGCATTGAGCGTGCCTGAGAAGGTGCCCATGAAGGCGCCCAACAACCCCGTCAGGACAACGCCCATCAGCCCTACGGGGAGAAAACTATTGATCGTGGCCGGTAATATCTTTTCAAAATCCGTCCCATCCGGTGTCTGCAAGTCGCTGCTGATGGTGTTGTAATACAGGAGGGCCAGCACGGTGAGACCAATGATCATGGAATAGCGAACGGGTAAGAGGATGATAGATACAAAGCCGCTCATCTTACTGGCTTCTTCCGGGCTGCGGGTGCTGAGCACTTTCTGCATGTCGTAATTGGGTGCGGGGCCGGCCAGGCTTGCAAAAATGCCTTTGAACGACATCATCATAAAGAAAATGCCAAAGAGGGAGAAGCCGTCGGCGGCAATCTTTTTGTTGGCGTCGTCGACAATTCCCTTCCAATCGAGGTGGAGACGCCAGCCAAAGAAAGGGTTGAACCAGGAGTGAGGAACCGCGAGGGGGTGTCCCTGTTGGTGTAGCCGGAGCATGGCGATAACACCGATGCTGATACAGGCAATGGTCATGAGCACGTATTTGATGACATCGCCGAGAACGATGCTGTGCATGCCTCCGAGGATAGAATAGAACATTGCGAAGAGAGTAAAGACGATGCCATAAAAATGGGGGACATATGACGGCAGAACGCTGAAAGGGATATAGGGGCGCACCGATTCCCAGGGGATGAAGATCTGCATGAATTTACCCAATCCTACGAAGCCATAGGCCATAAATCCCAGGCAGCTGAGCAGGGCGAAGGCCACTACGATGTTGTGCGAAGCGCGCACGCCGGGTCCGGAGCGGCCAAAACGTGTGGCCAGCCATTCCGCGCCGGTAGTCGCATTCGACCGCCGAAGCCAGCGGGAGAGATAGACCATCAGGAAGACCTGGTTAAAGACGGGCCAGAGCCAGGGGATCCAGATGCTTTTCATCCCATATACAAAGCAGAGACTGACCATCCACATCGTTCCGGAGATGTCGAACATATCGGAAGCATCGCTGAGGCCAAGCATATACCAGGGAAGGGATTTTCCGCCCAGCAGGTAGTTCACCTTGTTCTGCCTGGCTTTTTTGCGTAGCACCCACCCGATGATTACCATGGTGATCAGGTAGGCTATTAAGATGGCAAGGTCAGGTAGTCGCAGCTTCATATCGTAAAATAGCAGGACGAGCAGCAAATTGGCAAAAAGAAGTGTCTCATGGAGGTAAGATATCCTATTTTCGCCGGGCCGGGTACTACTTTCTTATCTATCTTTAGCTAACTTAAGACCGACTGCCATATGAGTACGAACATCATCCGGGAGATTACCCCACTCACGCAAAACGACTGTTTTACGATCTTCTCCCGGGTTAAAAAAGAATTCACTTTCCCCTTACATTATCACGAGGAACTGGAATTAAACCTGATAATCAATGCGAAAGGAGCTAGACGCATTGTCGGAGACCATATCGATACCATCGACGACCTCGAATTGGTGCTGGTGGGCCCCAACCTATATCACGCCTGGTTCACACATCAATGCAAAAGCGAAGAGATAAGGGAAGTAACGATACAGTGGCACAAAGACCTTTTTGAAGAGAAGCTGCTCCAGCGCAATCAATTGAGCTTTATCCGCGGGATGATCGACAAGAGCCAGAAGGGCATTCTTTTTTCCCGTGAGACGGCTGAAGCGTTGGCGCCGCGGATACTTTCCCTCAACCAGAGGAATGGGTTCGGTTCGGTGCTCGAGCTTTTGGCGATATTGAACGATCTGTCTGTTTCGCGTGATATGCGGACCCTGTCGGACGCTTCGTTCAGCGAGCAGCATTTCAGATATAACAGCAGGCGAATAGAAAAGGCTTTCGAGTATATGAACAGCAACTATGACAAGCCGATAACGCTTGGCGAGGTAGCGAGGCTGGTGAGCATGACGGAGGTATCCTTTAGCCGGTTTATAAAAAAAAGGACGGGGAACACTTTTATCGATAGTCTCAACGAGATCAGGCTAGGACATGCGTCCCGGATGCTCATCGATACGACGCATTCCATATCAGAGATATCCTACCACTGCGGGTTTAACAACATCTCCAATTTCAACCGCATCTTCAAGAAGAAAAAGACCTGTACCCCGAAGGAGTTCAGGGAGAGTTTCAATTCCGGAACGAGAGTATTTATTTAAGCCTGCGCAGCTGCGGCTACAGTGCTGGCGCTGTCGTAGCAGCGGCGATGCCTGCGGGGCTTTGCTGCGGATTATGCGCCTGCGCTTGTCCAGCAAGCAGGTCCATGTCGGGCCTGGACTCGTCGGTGAGCGCTACCTTCCCTCTTTCCTTGCGCACGATGCGGGAATAGAGCGATATCTCCTTGTCAAACAGGAACCGGAAGAAGAGTACTGTCCAGGACTTATGAGACGCGAGGGTGTCATAATAGTCCGGGGCGGACTTTTTTATCAGGGGTAATTTATTCCAGGGGATGGAAGGAAAGTCATGGTGTTCGTTGTGGTAGCCAACGTTGAAGGCTACAGCATTGAGCACGCCGTAATAGCTGAAGGTTTCCTGCTGATCGTCATGCGTGAGATAATGCTCCTGTATCCACCGGGCGCCCAGGGGGTGGAGACCCACGGAGAAGAAGAAACTGGCCAGGAGGTAGACGATGGCCTTGGGGCCGAAGAAATACCATATGGCGGCAATGAAGACGGCACAGGCGACCCAATTGAGTGCTACCCATTTATCGAAAGGCTTTATCTCCCGGAGACGCGAGATGCGGAAGGTCTGGAAGAGGGGGTAGAACAGCAGCCAGATGACCTTGCCGATGAAGTAGTTATTGATCAGTTTGGCCTCCCAGCGGTTGGGCAGGTCGGCATCGAGTTCGTGCACTCCCTGGAAAGAATGATGTTTTATATGGTAGCGTTCGAAAGAGATAGAGCTGGGGAACAGTTGGGGGAGATTGGCAAGGATGCCGGTGAGCCGGTTGGCAGCGCGGTTTTTGAACAGGAGGTGGTGGGCGCATTCATGGATCATCACAAAAAGGGAATGATCGGCGAAGGCGCCGACGAGGTAGGCGACGCCGGCCACGATCCACCAGGAGCGATCCTTTACCACCCAGGCCAGGGCCACCTGGAGCAGGACGAGTCCGAGGACCGCGAAAAACGTATATTTATTTTTTCCGATAAGCTTTCTTACTTCCGGATGTTGCTGCAAAATCTGTTTGGTACGAAGCCGATGGGGTTCCTGCTTGGCGGAATAAACAAAATCAGTTCTTTGTGACATAAGTGATTGCAAATATCGCGGTTTTTCCGGACGTGGATCAAGGTACTAAAAAAACGGCTTTTTCGGAGCCCCCCCTTGTCTTAATTACCGGAATTTTATATATTGGCCTCTAAATCAATACCCATGAAAGTCCTGAACTTCTTGACCGGAGCCTTATTCCTTTTGCCCACTCTTACCAGCCAGGCCCAGCCGGATACGGCCAAGATCTCCCGGAACGCTTTACATTTTGCTGATAGTCTTGTCAAGACGGATACGTATGGCCAATGGTCAGCGTATGCCGATCTGGCGCCCCTCAGCGTCATAAAATATTATGGCGGTAAAGAGGGTTATCTTGGTCATGTCCAGATGATGCGGGCTTATACGACCAGCAATATCGAAGAGGCAGCGCCGGAGCTGAAGATGGAGACACTGGTGACCCTAAAAGACCAATGGCAGTGTGTCGTCGAGCTTTCCCGCTATTTTCACCGGGACGATAAGAAATATCACTTAGTCTCCCACCTGATAGGCCAGTCTAAAGACGAGGGGGCGACCTGGAGGTTTTTCGACGTGAATTATAATAAGGTGAGTGATATGATGAATATTTTTCCGGATATTCTCGATATGCCGATCAAGGAGACATCGATGCTGGCTGATAAATAAGTGATTTACCTAGGAATTCTTAAAGTTGGTTCCTAATGCATTAATAACCATGGGCCGAATCCGCGCGATTGCCATGATACGGATGTATTTTTGGTTTTTCATAGGATAAGGTTTAATGGTTAAAACACTTTGATTAGTAAGCCCCTGGTATTCTTACCGGGGGCTATTGTTTTGGGGCCGGGGTTCGAGCCCGGTCGGAGCCTCCGTCTATTTATGAAGCAGGCCCATGTCGGCGAGCCAGTTGGCCATCAGTTGCGGCCAGGATTTCACGGCGGCCAGGTTCGACCGGTAACCCATATTAAATCCATGCTTCCCACCGGAAAGAATATGTGCTTCTACGGGAACATGGGCGGCCCGGTATCTCTCCAGGATGGTAACGACGGGTGTGGAGCAGCAGGGATCGTCATTGGCCGCGATGAGGAAGGCCGGTGGCGCGTCGGCAGGCACGGTCGCGGGTACACCAAGCGGTCCGGGATAGACGAGCAATTGAAAATCGGGCTTGCCGTCGAGGCGATCGATGGGGTCCGGCGCAGCGGGGTCGCCTTTCCCCGGGGCATAAGCGATGATATTCGCCACTTCTCCGCCGGCGGAAAAGCTGAGCGTGCCCACCCGGTGAGGATCGATGTTCCACTCCGCAGCCTTACTGCGAACCAGCCGCATTGCCCGATAGGCATCCTGTTTTACTTCTCTATCGAGACTATATAGCGTTGAATCTTCCCTGAACAACCGGTATTTTACAATAAAGGCGGCGATGCCAAGGCTGTTGAGGAAACGAGCGGGGTCTCGCCCTTCGGCATTAAATACCAGCAGCCGGTGTCCACCGCCCGGGAAGATGACGACGGCTGCGCCGGTAGCCTTTTCTTTTGGCGGGAGATAAACGGTGATGCTTGGGTTATGGATATTCTTTACCCAGTAGTCCTTTGCCTCTTCGGGTTCGTTGCGTTTGTTCTCGAAGCCCGGTGCGCCATTTGGCCAGAGCGGGATCTGGCGTGCCGTGTCCTGGGCGTTGGCGGCAAAGCAGCAGGTGAAGAGAATGAACAGCGGCAGGCGATTCATGACGTTAGAATTTTGATAAGGGAAGGTACGCAGGATAAATTGCAACGACGTAACAAGCTAACGGTGATAGGTCGAAAGCGATTGCCGCTGGTATAGGCCGGCAACCGCTCGTCAGTCAAAAAATACCGCTCAGACCCGATATTTGACATTCAACCACCTATTTTGCCGTTCATCACAGGAGGCGGACCGTCATTAAACAAAAGCAACCGCTGCTCCCGGTTATGCTATCGGGGATGGGCAAGCTACTAGTATCTTTACTCCATCAAAACAAACGGAGGCTTGCCTCCTACAATTATGAAACACTCTCCACGGGGTTGACGTCTTGTCAACGTCTTACAAGGAAGCCTTCCTTCCGCTTTTCGCCAGATTCACAAAACCTTAATTGTCCTAACTAACCAAACATGAAAAAGCTTATTGGGCTGATCATCGTTTTGCTCACCCTTATCTTATCCGTCATTTACCGGCAGTTGTCACACCGGCCGTTAAAGGAAAAACCGGCACAGGCTTATGTACCTGAGCCCGTGCGGGAGGACATGCTCTTGACCTGCCTGCTTCTCCAATGACATAACGCGCTGGCACCGTCGCTATGACTTGCAATAGTCCTAGATGGGAGTGCTATGCCCGAAAATAGCTATCACCGGCAGCTGCTTCCAGCGGCTCGACCGAATCTTTTAACCATTTAAAACAACAACTATGGCCAGATTAGGCAAGAAGATCCTTTCCGCTTTTATAGATGTCGGAGAGGACAAAAAAGAAGACAACGAGCCGGCCGTGTCGCCGAAAGTAGAACGGACGGTTGTCGCGCCTGCAGCGCAGCGGTCGACGGGTACGCCCGCAGACCCGCGGTTTGCCGACTATTTCGACAAGCTGTTTAGCGACGCAAACATTCCGGGTCCGGACTACTACGAATTCGTCCGAATGACGGGCGCTATGCTGGCGATCGCCGATGAGCGGTCGAGGTATAGTGCGGCTTTTGCCGGCTTGCAGGTGCAGGGGCTCGATAAGGAAAAGCTCTTATCGACAGCCAATGAATACCTGCGGGTGCTGACGACGGATGCGGATCATTTCCAGAAGACGGTAGAAGCCGCCTTACAGGAAAAAGTTAACAGCCGCAGCGCCGAGGCCGAGGAAAAAAGCCGCCGCATCCAGGCGCTCTCACAGGAGATTCTCGAACTGCAACAGCAGATAAGCGCTATGCAGAGCGAGATCGCCGAAAGCAAGGAAAAGCTGACGGCCAGCAGCAGCGGTTACACAGCCGAATGCGAAAGGCGGAAGCAGCAGATACAGTACGATATCGAGAAGATAAAACTTTATATACAATAACCTCAAATCTAAATGACCATGAACACACTAATGCAAAAAACAAAAACCCCGGGATGGTGGAGCGAGCCGAAGAATATCGCGACGGCTGTCGTCGGGCTCTCCTTGTTTGCGGGGCTGGCCTATGGGTTTCTCACGTATGTGTTGCCCTGGCTGGTTTCGGTGACCTGGAATCTCGTCAACCTGGTGATCGGGGGTGTCATCTGCGGTTTTCTGCTGATGACCGTCTCCAACCGGAAGTTCTGGCGGGCGCTGAAATACCTTTCAGAGTTTGTCGCCAATTACTCCATCGGGCTGGCTATCGAGCTGAACCCCTTTAACATCCTGCAGGCGAAGATCGACCAGGGTTATAAGGACAGGGACACTTTGTACAAGCAGTCGGGAAGACTGAAGGGTAAACAAAGCGAACTGATGGACAAGCTCTCCGAGAAGGAGAAAGAGCTTCAGCTGAACATCCAGAAAGTAAAGATCCTGCAAGCCGAGAACGGGAGCACCCGCCAGGTGAACCTGTACACCAACAACGTTATGCGTTGCCGGGAGTACATCGACAACGTAACGCCTATCGTGGGCGATCTGAACAAACTGATCCAGTTTGCCGATGCGGCCTATGAGGAAAGCGGGATCATGCTCGAGGATGCCAAGCTGGACCTTGAAGCAAAGAAAGACCTGTATTACTCCGTTACGACCGGGCTCTCTGCTGTCACCAGCGCCATGAAGGCCTTTAAGGGTGACGATGACCTGAACAGGGATGCTGAGAAGGCCCTGGCCTTGTTGAAGGTGAGAATCGGGGAAAAGATCGGGCATATCAAGTCGGCTATCGATGTCACCTCCCGCTTTATGGATGACCAGGTGTTGGAGGATAAGGCTAAGTCAGCCCAGGCGTTAGAGCTGATCAACCGGTTCGACCTCGGTAAGGACTTCCATTACGCGGGATCGGCCTTAAAGGATGGCGCCGACAAGGGTCACCTTAAGGACGTGAATGTTACGGATCGCTATAAAGATTTATTGAATTAAAAATTTTAAAACTTAATTATATGGCACTCAAATTAAAACCCGCCGGTAAATTATTGATCATTGCTGTTGTCGTTACTGCCGGTATTCTCAGTGTAAAATGGTATCAGGCAAGGCCTAAAGAGGCCGGTAAGGCAGTCGAAGTCGGTAAGGTCGTATTACCCGATGCCCCTGAAGCATCCCTGAATGCAAACGCCGTATTGCTGGCGCTGCCTTCCACAACAGAAGCCGTCAACGGCGGTACCCCGATGACGTGGGAGCGGATGGCCTGGAATGCCCAGTTCTCCGGAATGTACGCCAATGGTGGAGTAAGGACCACGAAGGGCTCCTTGTTCGACAAGGCCCATCTCGATATCACCTACCTGCGCCAGGACGATTGTAACAAGCAGATGGCCGACCTTGTCAAGTTTGCCTCGGAGTACAAGACCAACCCGAATACACCGGGGGTATTGATCTCCTTTATGGGTGACGGGATGCCCGCCTTTATGACCTCGCTTTCGAAAAGCCTGGAGGCACTGGGTCCCGAATATCAACCCATCATTCTGCCTATCGCTCACGGTAAGTCTTTTGGGGAAGACCAGGTGATGGGTCCCGCTTCCTGGAAACAGGATCCCCATAACGCCATCGGTAAATGCGTGGCCGGGGTGCTGCGCGACGGTGACGTCAATATCCTGCTGAAATGGGCCGGTGACAACGGTATCAAGGTGAACCCCGATGAGACCACCTATGATGCCGAAGCCATCAACCTCATCGCCGCCAATGACTTCCTGGATGCGCCGAATAAGTACATCACCGGTTATACCGAGAGCAGGAAGGTGATCGAGAACGGTAAGACCACGGGCCGGGATACGACGGTTGGCGTGGATGCGGTAGCCACCTGGACGCCGGGTGACGTAAATGTCGCCACGAAGAAGGGTGGACTGGTAACCATCGCCAGTACGCACCAGTATGCTTCGCAAATGCCTGTCGAGACAATTGCGATAAAGAAATGGGCCTATGATCATCGTACCGATATCGAGGACATGATCATCGCGCTGGCCGAGGCCGGCGACCAGGTGAGGTCGTTTACCGAAGCGCGGAAATTCGCTTCTGAAGTAAGCGCAGCGGTTTACCAGGAACAGAATGCCGCCTACTGGTTGAAATATTATAATGGCGTCGAAGAACAGGACGTACAGGGGTTGAAGGTACACCTTGGTGGTTCTGCCGTCTTTAACCTTGCCGATATGGCCAACAGCTATGGGCTTGGTGCAGACAAGGTGGACAGGTACAAGGCGGTATATAACACCTTCGGTAATCTGATGGTGAAGATGTATCCTAAGATCATGCCCAATTTTGTTCCTTATGAAAAAGCCGTGGACAAATCCTTCCTGCTGAGTGTGATCTCCAATCACCCCGAATTGCTGGAAGGAAAGGCCATCGAGACAAAGTACGCGAGCGAGATCACGGAGGCTGTCTCTTCCCGGTCGTACCACATCGAGTTTGAGACGGGTTCGGCTGTCATCCGGCCTGACTCCTATAAGATGCTGGACGAGATATTCCAGTCGGCTGTAGTCGCCGAAGGTCTGAAGATCGGGGTATTCGGTCACACCGACAACAACGGCTCCGATGAGGTGAATATGCCTCTGTCGGAGAAAAGAGCTGCGGCCGTGAAGGAATACCTGGTTCGGAGGGGCTTGAAAGAAGCTCGTATCGAGACCAAGGGTTTTGGTTCGACGAAGCCCGTAGCCGACAACAGCACGGAAGCGGGCAGGAGCCGTAACCGTCGCGTGGAAATAGTATTAGGTGAATAATCAATGGGGGGCCTTGCGGCCCCCCACTTTAAATCTTCAAATATGTTTAAGCCTTTTGAGACCATTAGCCGGAGTTCTTTATTAATCATGGTGGCGTTGCAGGTATTGTTTTTCCTGGTACTCTGGCAGCTGAGCCCCGGTGGGCTGATCCCTGGTCCGATACAGATACTGGATGGGCTTGGACAGCTGCTGGCGACGAGGCTTCTGTTCGATAATCTGCTGGCGAGCCTGGTGCTCACCCTCAAGGCCCTTGTCTATTCCATAGTGCTTACGCTGCTGTTCAGCTATTTGTCGGTGCTGCCTTTTTTCCAGCCGATGGCACAGTTCCTCGTAAAATGCCGGTATCTGACGCTGACGGGGTTGATCTTCATCTTCACCCTGTTGACCAAGGACGGCGGCGCCTTGAAACTGTCCCTGCTGGTGTTTGGCATCGTGCCTTTTTTTATGACGTCCTTTCTGTCGGTGATCGTCCGGACGCCTGCGCAGGAGTTCGAGCTTTGTCAGACCCTGGGCTATAGCCGGTGGCAGACCCTTTATGAAGTGATCATCGTAGGCAAGGCCGACCAGGTGTTCGAGATCGTGCGGCAGAATTTCGCTATCGCCTGGATGATGATCACGATGGTAGAAGGGCTGAACATGAGCGAAGGCGGCATCGGAACCCTGCTGATCAAATACAATAAGTATAATGACTTGCCTCATGTACTGGCGTTACAAGGGGTAGTCTTCGGGCTTGGGCTTTGTTTCGACTATCTACTCGGATTGTTGCGCCACTGGTTATTTTCTTATACGAATCTTTAAAATTAATGAGGCTATGACTGCGTATACCAAAAATGATGTGCTCTTACAGGCAAAGGATATTTCCTTATACTATGATGATAAATGCATCCTTCGCAACATCGACTTTACTGTCCGGGATATAGTCCGGCCGGGGTTGCAACAGGGACAGGTGGTCTCGCTTATCGGGCGGAGTGGCATTGGCAAGACGCAATTGTTCCGTGTCCTTTCGGGGTTGCAGAAGCCAAGCGGGGGGACGATCACTGTTCGTGAGCGGAAGCCCGTGGAGTCCGGTAACGGATCGATAGAAGTGTGGCGCGAAAGGCCTGTCCGGGCGGGGGATATGGGGGTTATCTTCCAGAATTATTATCAGTTCGGGTGGCGGACGGTGCGGCAGTCGCTGTTGCTGGCGGCCCGGAAGAACCCCGCATTGGCGGGCAAAGAGGAAGACGCCATCCGTGAGTATGCGGGAAGGTTCGACATTACCGATGTGCTGCAACGCTATCCGGCCCAGCTGTCCGGCGGACAGCAGCAACGGGTAAGTATCATCCAGCAGCTGCTGAAAGGAAGTAATTTCTTATTGCTGGATGAGCCCTTTTCCGGACTGGATATCTGTGTGCTCGACAAGGTGACCGAACTGTTGTTACAGGTATCCCTCTCCGATGAGCTGAAGACGCTGATTATCGTGTCGCATGATATTGCGACGACGGTGGAGATCTCGGATACGGTTTTTATCCTGGGGAAGGAGTCGGGCAAAGAGGGTTCGACGATTATTCGCGAGATCGACCTTATTGAAAGAGGTCTTGCCTGGAGGCACGATCTGCGGCAGGATAAGGTGTTTGTGGATACCCTGGCGGAGATAAAAGGTTGCTTATAGCTTAAACAGGGCCCGGATGCCTGACCAGGCGATCTGCATGCCGATGCAGAAGACGAGAAAGGCGCTGAGGCGGTTGACGATCTGCTCCCCTCTCGGGCCCAGCCGGTGGATGAGTAGGGCGGTGTTGGCGTAACAGATATAGATGAGTACGCAGATGAGCACGATGGCGATGAAGAGAGCGCCCAGGTTGAGGAAATGCGTGAGGATACCGGTCTCGTTCTCATGGGCGGACAGCGTCAGAATAACGGAGATGGTACCGGCCCCCGTCGACATCGGGAAAGCAATAGGATAAAAGAGGAGGTTGTCGATGTCCCCGGGACGGCGGACGGGTTGGGCCGTCTCCTTTTCCCCCTTCACCGTGTCGGTATTGAGCAGTTGCCAGCCCATGCGGCAGATGAGGACCCCACCCGCCAGCTGCACGATGGGAATGGAGATGCCAAAAAGCTTCATGATCCAGCTGCCGATGAGGGCCGATACGGTGCAGATGACCAAACAATAGAAAGCCACCCTTTTTGCTGCCCGTTTTCTTTCCGGATAGCTGAGGTCGCCCAGGAGGGGGTCGACGATAAAAGCCGATCCGACCGGGTTTACCGCAGGGAAAAGAGAAAGGAATCCGATAAAGATGTTATTCAGGAAAGGAAGGTCAAAATGCATAAACAATATTACGCTAAATTGTGACTATCTATGAAAAGGTACCTGCTATTGATCGCGCTACTGGCTGCTTGTCATTCTAACAGCAACCCGGATACCCCGCATGTGCTGATCCAGACATCGGCCGGGGACATCGAGGTCGAACTGTATCGCCGGCAGGCACCAAAAACGGCGGGTGCCTTTTTGTCCTACGTAGACTCCGGGTTTTATAAGAATGGTTCCTTTTACCGGGTGCTGAACGAGGATAACCAGGTGACAGGGGCGCCAATCTCTCAACTGATACAGGGTGGCATCTGGAAGACCAACCACAGCAAAGCCATCAGCCTGCCCGGTGTCCCGCACGAGGCGACCCGGGAGACGCATATCCTTCATAAGGACGGGGTCATCTCTCTTGCCCGGGACAAGCCGGGGACGGGTACAACGGAGTTTTTTATCTGTGTGGGTGACCAGCCGGGGTTTGATTTTGGTGGTGAGAATAACCCCGACGGCCAGGGTTATGCAGCTTTTGGCAAGGTGGTGAAGGGAATGGATGTGGTGCGGACCCTGTATGCCCGGCCCGAAAGCAACCAGGCTTTTACGCAGCAGATACGCATTTACAACATTGTCAGGGAGTAAAAATTTTTTTATTTTTTGTCCGACCGGCTTTTCGTTATCCGTCATTATCACGAATACATCTTTAACTTTTAAAAAAGATCACCATGAAAGAGTTTATGTTCGTGTTCCGCGGTCCTTACTACGAAGACCTGAATTTCACGCCCGAACAATCGCAGGCGGCAATGCAGAAGTGGATGGACTGGATAGGCCAGCTCGCCGCCAAGGGCCGTTATGTCGGCGGAGCACCCCTGGTACGGGATGGAAAGATGGTTCAGGGTAAGAAACCTCTTATCACCGATGGCCCCTTCGCCGAAGGCAAGGAATCGGTAGGTGGTTACCTGATCATCAAGGCGGAGACGCTGCAGGAAGCATCGGAAATGGCTTTTGGCTTCCCCGACTTTGGCTACCAGGGTTCGGTTGAAGTGCGCGAGATCATTCCAATGGGCTAGTAATGAAAGCGACACCCGGCAATTCGCCGCAGCAACTGGTCGATCATCTTTTCCGTCACGAAGCGGGGAAGATGATCGCCGTTTTGACACGCATCTTCGGTATCCAGAACCTGGAGCTTGTAGAAGATACGGTGCAGGAGACTTTTTTGAAAGCGTTGCAGGTTTGGAAATTCGGGGCGCTGCCGGACAATCCTTCGGCCTGGCTGATGCGGGTGGCCCGCAACCGGACGATCGATCTGATCAGGCGACAACAGAAACTGGCGAATATCTCCGCCGAACTATCGAAGCGGCTACAGTCGGATACCGAAATTGCCATCGAGCAATTCTTTCTCGATACAGAAATTGCGGACAGCCAGTTGCGGATGATCTTCACCTGTTGTCATCCCGGTCTGAACCAGGAAGACCAGGTGGCGCTTACGCTTAAATCGGTGTCCGGCTTTGGAGTGCAGGAAATAGCCAAGGCGCTTGTCTCCACTGAATCGGCGATTCAGAAGAGGTTGTACCGCGCGAAGGAATCTATCAGCAAGCATGATATCCAGTTTGAGATCCCGACGGGACTGGCGCTGAATCACCGATTGGAGACAGTATATACAGTGCTGTACCTGTTGTTCAATGAGGGCTATAATTCTTCAAAAGCCGATGAGCTCATCCGGTATGACCTGTGTGCGGAGGCAATGCGGCTTTGCAAGCTGTTGACCGAGCATAAGATGACGGCCCAGCCTGCGGGCTTTGCGTTGATGTCGCTGATGTGTTTCCAGGCGTCCAGATTTGGCAGCAGGCTTGGCGAGGACAATACAATCATTTTGTTGCAGCAGCAAGACCGGCGAAAATGGGATCAGCAGCTGATAAAGATGGGGTATCATTTTCTCATTTCGTCCTCTACCGGGGATGTGCTTTCGGTTTATCATATCGAGTCGGCCATTGCCGCCGAGCATTGTCTTGCGCCGGATTTCGAGTCGACCAATTGGGAGCTGATGTTACGTTTGTATGATCTTTTGCTGGAGCAGAAGCCGATACCGATCGTCAAATTGAACCGGGCGATCATCCTTGCGCAGACGGCCGGGGTAGCGGCGGCAGTAGATGCCATCCTGGATATTCCGGGTATCGCGGGTCTGTTGGAGCAGCATTATATCTATGCAGCCGTTCTTGGCGACTTGTACGGGCGGGCGGGAAATCTTCCGGAAGCCCGGCGGTTGTTGGAGAAGGCCTGGCTGCTGACTCCTTCATTGGCGGAGAAGAAGTTATTGCAGGAGAAGATGGCGATTTTTGCCTAATTTTAGTGTTAGTATCGGATAGGATATAACCGTTATTTCTAATCTATGATTGCAAGAATCGGCCGGATCTTACTCCGCACCGTTGTCGGGTTGCTTATTTTCCTTATCATCCTTCTCCTTGTGTTTGACAGGCTGGTACAGTTCAGGATGGATGACAAGGAATTGGTCTCCTGGTTCCATGGCTTTCATGTCAACCCGCATCTCGGCTATTATGAGGCAAAAGGCCGGAAGGTGCGTTATATCACCGTCGGGAACAACCCGGATGCATCCATCCTGTTCATCCATGGCGCTCCCAGCTCCCTCAGTTACTGGAAAAATTACCTGGCAGACAGTTCCCTGTTGAGCAGGGCGACCATGTATGCTGTAGACAGGCCGGGATATGGTTATAGCGGACTGGCCGAGGCCCTGCCGGATATCAGCGCCCAGGCTGGTATTATCAGGCCGATGCTGGATAGCCTGCAGCAGGCGCATCATCCTATCATCGTCGTGGGTGTGTCGTATGGCGGTCCCATCGCCTGTCGCCTGGCTATGGACTACCCGGAGCTGGTCGATGGGCTGGTGCTGGTGGCTCCGCCGCTTGGACCGGGTCAGGAGAAGATATTCTGGTTTACCTATCCCGTTGAAAATCCGCTGATCCATTGGGTTGTCCCGCGGATGCTACAGACGGCCAACCAGGAGAAGATCCATCATAAGGAGGAGTTGACAAAGATGCTGCCTTTATGGCAGCGTATTCATGTCCCCGTTATTTACGTGCAAGGTGAGAAGGATGGGCTGGTGGATACCACCAATGCCAGCTTTGCCCGGGAGCATTTAGTAAATGCCCCCTCACTGGATATTCGGATGATACCAGGAAGAGGGCATTTGATCGCTTTCGCGGAAAAGGAGAAGATTGAAAAAGCGATTATCGATTTGTTAGATACGACGGAGAAGCGGCGTAGTGCGGCGCCTGCGGTGATAGGGCAGCATTAGCCATCCATCCGGACGATCTTTGGAGTAAAGAGGCCCACGATATCGACCAGCTCTTGTTGGTTGCGCATCACTTCCCCGATGTCCTTATACGCCTGGGGCGCTTCGTCGAGGCCGCCACCCAGGAGTTTTACTCCATGTTTTTCGAGCGTTTCCTTCATCAGGTGATGCGTGATGGAGTTCATTGCTGCGGTGCGGCTCATCTTCCGGCCGGCGCCATGCGCGGCGGAGGATAGTGACGCCGTCTCGCCCCGGCCTTTTACGATATAGCCAGGCGCCGTCATCGAGCCGGGGATGATACCCAGGACATCTTTTCCGGCAGGTGTAGCGCCTTTCCGATGGACGATGCATTCACGACCTTCGACGATCTCTTTCCATGCGAAGTTGTGGTGGTTCTCCACCCGGCCGATGGGCTCGCGGCCCAGCTGGGCTGCGATCTTCTCATGGATGATATGATGGCAGGCGGATGCATAATCACCGGCGAGGTTCATCGCCAGCCAGTATTCGATGCCTTCCTGTTCGTCCAAACTCAGCCATGCCAGGTTACCGACCTCCCCGGGCAGTCGCCGTTTTTCCTTGGCGATGCGCGTATAATGGTTGGCGATGGATGCGCCAAGGGCCCGCGAACCGGAGTGAGACAACAGCCCCAGATAATTTCCGGGAGCGAGTCCAAGCATGGGGTCGGCTGCTCCGATCTCTACGATGCCAAACTCCACGAAGTGGTTGCCCGATCCGGAAGAACCCAGTTGCCGGGCAGCCCGGCCCTGCAAGCCCTTCAGCACCGCTATCTCGTCGAATTCGGGCCGGTCGAGCACTTCATGCGAAGCGATCTGATCGAATTGCCGGCCACCGCCAAACAGCGTCGCTTCCTTCAACTCCCGCGTAAAATACTGTTCCTTTTGGATCAGCTCTTTCGGGTCGATGTCGAATACCGAAAGACACATCCGGCAACCGATGTCCACGCCTACCCCATAAGGGATGACGGCATTCTCCGTTGCCAGCACGCCGCCGATGGGCAGCCCGTAACCCGAATGGGCGTCGGGCATCAGGGCCCCGTCCACAGCAACAGGCAGTTTCGCCGCCTGGTACATCTGGTTCATCGCGCCTTGTTCTATATTCTCGCCGCCGAAGACGTTGAAAGCAATACCTGTCTTGTTGAGAGAGACATTCATCCCTTCGGGGTCCTCTTTTGGGATCAGCTGTTGGGCGATGAGGCCCAGCACTGCATCATTTGCATATTCTACAGGAGCTGCCAATATCTTCCGCAGCAAATCCATAACTACTTCCTCCTTCTCGAATTTGTATTCCTTTTCCATGATATTCATCGCGATGCTGATCACCGGTGCTTCCGGGTAGCCAAGCGCGCGAAGATCCTTTCCTCTTAATTTTAACTTTGCCATTGGTTTGTTTTATTTTTCGCCGCTAAAGATCTGCCGCAGCTGATCGATCAATACGCCATTGCCATTCACGCTGATCGTGCTGACCTTTTCGGCGATCTTTTCGACGTATTCCAGTTCCTTCAATTTATACAACATCGGGTTATCTTCCAGCAATTTTGCCGTATTCAGCAGGCTACGCGTGCTGGCGGTTTCTTCCCGACGCAGGATAATATTGGCCTGGGCCTTTTTCTCGGCGACCAGCACCTGGTTCATGATCTCCTTTACATCACCCGGCAGGATGATATCCCGGATGCCAAAACCTGCGACTTTTACCCCAAGGGTTTCTGCCTCCTGAGCGACTTTTTCCAGGATGTAAGGTACGATGGCATCTTTCTTTTCGAGCAACTCGTCGAAGTTGAGCCCGGTGATGTATTCCCGAAGCGCCAACTGAAAGGCTACATACAGCTGCCGTTCGAACTCCTTGTTCTGCAAGAGCGCCTTTTCGATATCCACCACCTGGTAACGCGCCCAGGCGTTGATACGCAAGGAAGCCTTATCCCGCGTCAGAATCTCCTGGCCGTTGAGCTCCGCCTGCTGCAACCGCATATCTACCTTCCCTACATAGATGATGATGTTGTTCTTCCACCAGCAGTAGAAGCCGCTTTCCAGGGTGCGATCATATTTACCGTCGACGAACAGCACCGCCTTTTCATAGGCTTCCACATTGGCGGTGCGCACATAGCCGGCGAGCAGTCGCCCGGTGAGGGTTGCCCGGTCGATGTTCTCCGTGATCCCGATCTTGCTGGTATCTGCAGTTACGAAATCATAGTTGACGATACCCTTCCAGTATGCATAGCGACCGGCAGTCAATACCTGGTTCAGCAAACCGTTGACATACTGCAGGACGATGTCGTTGTCCTTTACTTCCACGAGGTGGAGGGCGTCCTTCAACTGTTCGTCCTTCAACAGGAGGTTCAGTTCGAGGGCCGGGGTAAAGGGTTTGGTCCGATCGTAAATTTCGACCTTCTCGGTGAAGCTAAGCCAGTATTTCCCTTCCCGAAGGAGGCGCTGGTAAACTCCATTCTTAAATACAAGGCCCATTTGATAGGCGTTAATAGTTACCCGTTTCATATTCTTTGTTTTATCAGTCTTTTAAATAAGCCGTTTGCACCTGCCCTTCGCTGGATGCGGAACCGGAGTTCGGGTTTTTCGCCTGTTCTTGTCCCGCGAGGTGACACCGTTTTCACGGGGTCAGCTTTTTGTTCTCAAGAAAAGGAGAATGTCCTTTCCGTTGCCGGCTGCTAAGCAGCCATCGAAGTGCTTCGGATGCCGCCCGCCGCAGTTGGCGGTGGCGGCGTCCTTGGCCGGCCGGTGCTCCCGGCTTGTTTGAGAGGGCCATTTTTATGGAAGAGGCCTACTTCCTTAACCTCTACGTTAACAGCGTAGTGCTCTATCCAATTGAGCTACCGAGCTTGAATCGGATGGGATTCGAACCCACAACACCTGGCGGAATATGCCCGCGTGGACAGCATACAGTAAGTTACAACCCTGCACTGCCGAGCTTTTTGAGGCTCTGCGCGAACGATACACCTAGTTGTCCCCGAAGGGAATTTCTTTTGATAGTACAAACTTCCGACCCATGTGTGCAACCTACTTGCACAGTTGGAAAATTTTTTCTTTTTTTACAAAAAATTGCTTCATGCCTGTCAACCGCAATGCCCTTATCCGTTATCGTACCATCGACCGCTGTCTGCAAAACCGGCGGCGGAAATGGACGATCGAAGACCTGATCGACGCCTGTAACGAGGCCCTTTATGAATATGAAGGCCGCAGGCAGAGTGTCAGCCTGCGAACCATCCGCCTCGATCTCAGCGCCATGCGCAGCGACAAGCTGGGGTACAATGCGCCCATCATCGTCAAGGACAAGAAGTACTACAGTTATGAAGACCCGGAGTACTCCATCACCAATATTCCGCTTACCGATCGCGACCTGGGTATCCTGCAGGAAGTATCCGGATTGCTCCGGCAGTTTAAAGGCTTTAGCCATTTCACCGGGATGAGCGAACTCATCCACCGGCTGGATGACAAGATCCATAGCGAGCAATCTCATTCGCCCACCGTCATCGACTTCGAAAAGAACGAGCTGCTCGCGGGTATCGAATGGCTTGACCCCTTGTACCGAGCCATTATCGCCAGGACCACTTTAAAGATCACCTACCAGTCTTTCAAGGCCCGCAGCGGCAGCGAGGTCACCTTTTATCCCTATCTTTTAAAGGAATACCGCAATCGCTGGTTTGTCCTTGGGATGAAGAAACAGGGTAAGGAGATACTCACCTTTGCGCTCGACCGCATCCAGGACGTCGGTCTTTTGCCGGACGAGCCTTTTCGCGAGCAGCAGGATTTCAATCCGCATTCCTATTTCTCTTCCATCGTCGGTGTCACGCACAATTCGGGTCAGGGTTTGATGGAGATCGAGTTCCTTGCAAACCGGGAACACGCGCCTTATATCCGGACCAAACCGATCCATTCTTCACAGCGGGTGATCGAAGAGACTGCCACAGGCACCCGATTCGCCATCACCGTTATCCCCAACTTCGAGCTCGAACGGGAGCTCATCGGATTTGGAGAGGGGCTCAAAGTACTCTCACCCCTCTCTTTTGTCCGGCGGATAAGGCACAGGATCAGGCTAATGAATGAGTTGTATCAGTCAGATGCCTCCTGAACCCGATGACTTCCATGCGTGGCGCGGCTTGCTGCTTCTCATGCTGGTTGGCGATCTCCGCGATGGTCATGGGCCTTGTGATCACCTTCTCGAAACCGAGGTGGTCGCTCAACCGTTGGGACTGGTCCATCGTCAGCTTCCCGAACTCGTACTTTGCAATAAGCCTTCCCTTTCTCATCAACGCTTCGTCGATGAGGGTCAGCGAATTGTTGAACGTACATACCAGCTGGATATTCAGGAAGTCCGCCAACAGGCCATCCGAGATATTCAACAGGTTGGACACAGAAGAGCCAGGGCTATGCTTCCTGTCCATGATGATGTTCTCCGCGTCCTCGATGATCACCACAGTGTCGGGGTTGTTGATCAGCAATTGAATGAAGTCGGGGTTCATCAGGTTGTCCGCGACGGATGGCGAGAGGAAGAGCACCCGCTTCTTGATCTTGCCGATCAGGTAGCGGAGATAGGTCGTCTTGCCGGTGCCGGGCAGGCCGTGCAGCAGGACGATGCCCTTGTCTTTCTTCTTGCCCAGTCTCTGGCGGATGAGGGCGTCGACTTCTTTGAAATCCTTGTTGTAAAAGAGGTCGAGGTCGAGCTTTGTCCGCTTGATCTCCATAGGCTTTAATTCGAGGTTGTTCCTGTTGGAGACGATCAGGTTGATCTCGAGCGGCTGGCGTCTGCTTCTTTGCTTGAATTTATAGACCGTCGTTGTCACTTCGTCGATGAATTCCTGATGCTTCCCATTATGCCAGATCTCGCAATAACCGTCGTCAAATTCGATGAGGCACTCATTGTCCATCACCACCAGGGTTATATCGAACTGGTATTGCTTTTTCTTATGCTTATACCAACGGTATTGATGGATGCGAACGATGCGGCTTGCAAACTTCTCTTTGAAAGCGACATACGCTTTCTCCCCATCGATCCAATTGATATAGTTCACGCTTGGCAGCTGGTTAAAGCAATACAGGTAGAGGGTTTTCGCGTCCAGGAACTGGTCACCGAACAAGTTATTTGCATTGATCACCCGTTGATTGTATAAGTTGTCCATTGTCTTTACTTTTTATTGAACCATTTTATTTGCGCAACTAGAGAGCCCTTCACCTGGCTATCGGTGCCGATGCAGACCTTGAGGCTATTGCCCATTTTCTTTTCCCTTACCAGGACGGTACGGATCTCGTCCTCGATGGGGACTGCAATCCGGGTGCCGTCCGGCTTCTGCCAGTGTTGCTTTTGTTCCATGGCTGTTGATTTTTATTATCGTTCGGACATACCTCACCCATGCAGAAAATCCACTCGAATTTTCCGCGGGTCAATACATAAAAAAACCCCGCAATCTCTCGCGGGGCTTATGTTTTATAAAGATGTTGGTAAACTTTATCCTATAGCATAAAATGCCCCGCGAACGGTATATTCCCCTATGGGACTAAACCGTTTCCATGATTCAATATGTGTGAGCATGTAGCGCATTTTGTAATTTTTTTGCCCTGCAAAGATGGTAATAATTCTCCGATCGCACCAAATTTTCCGGAAAGTATTTTTTTATTTCGTAATTTCAGAATGCCTGGAAGCCCTTTGGCTTAAGGCCCGGCATGGGAAAGCTTTCATTTCTCCACCTTTAAACCAGTGAGTATGAAAATCTTTTTCTTTCTGTCGCTATTCCTGCCGGGACTATTCTTTTCTGAAACCAGCAAGACCTTTATCGATCCCACGGGAACGTACATCCTCAAAGGCGAAGTTCATGATAACAAGGTGGTCAGCCATTCCGGTGAAATAAGGGTCAAACTCTTGCGACCCGAACAACTGACGCTTTGCTTTTACCTCGACAAAGGCTATCCGCGTTATGAATCCGGTTCACTTTTAGACACCCTGCGTTATGATGACAACCAGGCCGTCTATGTTTCGAAGGACTCCGACTGCATGCTGCGTTTTTATTTCAAGCCGAACGGAGTAGAGCTCATCCATGTATTCTCCCAGGCCGGAAGCGACTGCGGCTTCCCGCCCGGCGTGCTCATTGGGGCATTCTTTAGAAAGACCTCGTCGGGTATCCCGGTGATCCAGGACCTCTCCGGCCACAAGGTCGCGGTGGGCTATTGATTTGGGGAGTGAACAATTCAGGCATAAATTTGGTTAAACCAATAAAACCCAGGATCATGTTACTCAAGCGCAGCGCCGAAATATTCAATAATTACCTGGCCGTTATCGACGAGCACCTGGAGGATATATTGACGGGTAATGCGGACGAGATGTTCGAGTTGAGGGATATTGCCAAAAGACTCTTCATCCACCCTACCCATCTCAGCAACGTCATCAAAGAATATACGGGGAAGCATCCCTGCTATTTCTACGAACAGAAGATTCTCGCCGTCGCCAAACGGCTGTTGGCTGACTCCAGCCAATCCATTGCAGCGGTGGCACGCAGGCTTACTTATGATCCCTCCAATTTTACCAAATGGTTCCGCACTTATGCGGGCGTCAGCCCATCCGAATACCGGCGGATGCCGCTCACTGACGCCGGATATGCAGCAGCACCTTATCAGGCCGCAGGGTAAGCAGCGGCTTTAACTCGGGAACCTGATCCGTGGCAGCGATCGTAAACCTGGTGAAGAAGGCCTGCAAGAAAAGACACATCTCGGCCATCGCGAAATTATTCCCAATGCACATCCGGGGGCCGGCCCCAAAAGGATAAAAAGCATTCATTTTCCTTATCTTCCCACTCTCATCGAGAAATCTCCCGGGATGAAACTCTTCAGCAACCTCCCAATAGTCTGAGCTGCGGTGAAGTCCGTAGAAAAAAGTCATGATCACGGTGCCGGCGGGATAGGAGAAATGGCCGTATTCATCATCCGTAAGCGCTTCACGGTCGGCTATCCAGGCGGGTGGATATAGCCGCATGGCTTCGTCAATGACAGCATGAAAATAGTCGTTGCGAATACAGGATTGGGAGTCTGTCGCCGCTTTTGCGATGCCGATGAGCTGTTGCCGCACCTCTTCATCGTTCGCTACCAGATATAACAACCACGCCAGGGTGTTGGCCGTTGTATCATGACCCGCCAGCATAAGGACCAGCACCTCGTCGATGAGCTGATCTTCCGTCATGCCCTCCCCGCTGTCTTCATAGCGTGCAGTAAGCAGCATATTCAGCAAATCGTCATACGATGCCGTATCGGCCTTCCGCCGGCGGATGATACCGCGGATCATTTCTTTCATCGCAGCCGACCTTTCCAGGGCCTGCTTCTTCTCGCCGTTGAAAGGATACAACAGCCGCCGGAACGGTTGCCGGATATCGTCGACAAGAAAGTTCTGTACATCTGTGAAGGCCTGACTAAGTTCTGTCATGGTCTCCGCTGAAAGGGGAATATCGAACAGCGACCGGATAGCAACCCTGAACGACAGCCTGTACATCAGCGGATAGATGTCGATGTTGTCGCCCACAGGAAAAGAAGCCAGGGATTCATCGACGGTGCGGCTGATGATCTCGTACAATCCCTGTAATCGTTTGGCGTGGAAGCCGGGCTGGATCAGTCGCCGTTGCTGCAACCAGTAATCGCCGTTGGAGAAGACCAGGCCATTGCCAAAGAGCTGCGCTCCTCTCCCGGCTGACATTTCAGACTTCTGATAATTAGTGTGCCGCTCTCGCAGCACATGGTTGATAAAGCCGGGATCCTGGGTCAGGATCAGCTGCAGGTTGCCGGGAAAGAGGGCGGAATAGGTGTCGCCGAATTTCTTCATGTTACCACAGACTTCGGTGATGGGCGAACGGGAGAAGCGAAATGCCCGCAGCATCACCTGTAAGGAGGAATATCCTTTGGGGATATGGTAGACAGGTTCGTGGACGGTCATAGTAAAGGTAGTTAGGAAGTTCATCCTAAAGTTACTTTACACCGGTGGAATTATCTTTAACTTTTACAAGGTAAATTTTACCGCCGCCGTCAGATAGAACAAATTAGCTCCATTCTCGGAAAGGGAGGGTTGATTGGGCACGACAAGCAGGTTCTGCGGCAGTACATAAGCCGGGGTGAGAATGAAATTGAACTTTTTATATCCATACACCATCGGGAAGCTGAATTCATAGGCCAGGATGTTGAACTGCTGGCTATTGGTGGTTACCTGCTGTTCGGAAACAGGGAAAATGAGAAAGTTGTGTTGCTGATAATAGGTCTGGGTAAAATTCTGCGTGCCGGCATAGACATTGGCGGTAGGGTCCAGGACGATGACGTCGTTGCCAAAGATGTGGGGGATACGGATAATATGATCCAGGCCGGCCTGGACGCCGATGTCGGTCTGGTCACTCCATTTGACATTGGCGCCAAGAGTGATATTGATCACCTTATTGAGTTGGGTAATACTGGCGGAAGCGGCCTCTCTCACAGCCGACTGGATCAGGTTGATATCCTGCTGATAAAAGAACCGGGAGACCGAGAGGTTGCCGGCCCAGTTGCCTTTATGATTTTTGAAGTTGTACCCGCCTTCGAGAAGGGTTGCCGCATATTGCGACTGCAAACTGTTTTGAATGAAAACGAAATTGGCATTTACATACAGCCCGTTCTTCAGTGCGAGGCCGACGAAAGGATCGATGGCTTTGCTATGCAGGCTGTCCACCCGACCGTAATAATTGAGCCCGGAATTATACAGTACCCCGGCGATGAAGTGTGTCTTTTCCTGTGTGCTTGTAGTGTCTTTTACAGCGAGGGAGTCTTTTGCCTGGGCAAATGCACCCTGAGCGAACAAGAGAAGAAAGATGATAGTATATAAACGCATGATCGTGGATTAAAAGGATTAAAAGAAAAAGACTGCAGCCGCCTTTCGGCAGCCACAGTCGCATAGGGATTTAGTGGTTGCTCGTGCCGGCTGCTGCTTTTACCTTGACATTCGCATCGGCATGGATCTTATCGGGACCCACGGCGGCGTTGTTCGAGGAAGAGGCAGAAGCGTTGACCCTGGCGTTATCTTTTACCTGGCTGGAGTTGCCTGACGTATGGGAGCCGCCAGACATACCTGCGCTACCGGAAGTAGATGCTGACGTAGATGATGCGGCATGCTGGGAGGCGTCAACCGTTGTAGCTGTCGCGGCTTTTGCGGTCGAAGCATCGGACTTTACCTCGGCCTTTGCCTCGGAACCTACCTTCGAAGCTTCGGCCTTGGCAGTAGAAGCGGTTGCCTTGGCAGCGGAAGTCGTAGCCTTTGCTGCATTAGCGGAAGTGGTTGCGGTGGCGTGCAGGGCGTTGTTTACACCCGGCGAAGAAACACTTGCAGCAGAGGTGAGCCTTGTCGAGCTGGCAACTCCCAGTCTCAGCTGCGCAGAAGAATGATTAGAGATAGCGAGGAATCCAAGAATGATCGAAGCAATTGCAAAACGTTTCATAATTCGTGATTTAGATTGTTATTAAATATCAGGCGTTGTTCTTGTGCCCTTTACTTTATATCAACCTATCCGAAATCTTGTTACCCCCCCTTTTGCGAAATTTTTTGAAAACGCTAATGTCTGGAGGCCTTCGTCGGACCTGCTTCGCCACGGTCCTCCTCGGTCGGAACCTTCGCTTCGCTCGGTTCTGGCCGACGAGCCTCCGGTCCGTCTAGGTTACTTTAGATTGGTTTCCAACTCTTTAGCGCGATCGGAAACGGGTGTTCCTGCGGGTATTTTGTGGAGCCATTCAAGGGCAGCGGCAGTGTTTTTCTCAGCGGCATAGCTGAGGGCAAGATAAAATGCCGCTTCATAACGGAGCAGGGAATGCCCCACATATACTTTTTCTAAGTCGTTACGCGCAGCCGTGACCGCACCGGTATGCCAGCCGGCGACTCCCCGATAGAAGAGTGCCAATTGGTTGGTGGTATCTGCTTTTACCGCTTGATCGAGCAGCGGCAGGGCCTTTGCAAATTCCTGCCGGTTGAAATAGACGGCTGCTTCCTGCATAAGCGTATCTGTATTTCCGCCACGCTCTGTCACTCCGACCATTTGGGTATTGGCAAGCCGCTGGTACAGGTCTTTATTATCGGAAGGCCAAAGCAACACCGTAGCGATGATAACCGAAGCCGCCGCTGCCATCCCGGCCACCCAACGCGTAAGCAGTATGCGCTTTGCGCCGGTATCCTTTTTAAAGTATTCCTTGTTGAATGCCGAAAGGGTATCCTGCAAAGCTGTGGTCCCGGCATCCGGTGCGAGCCGTTGCCGAAGGGTGGCTTTTAATTCCCGGTATAGCGCGACCTCGGCGCCAAGGGCGGGGTCATTTTGGAGATCGGCTTCGAACTGTTGCCTTTCGCCGTCATCCATTTCGTCGTCTACATACCGGATGATATATTCTTTATCATAAGTGGGCATAGTTTAGAGTTTTTGTGCTTCTATATAGGATAACAGGGTAGCCATGCATTCGGATTTCTTCTTGCGCAAATAGCCATAGGTGACACCTAATGCGGCGGCCACCTCTTCCTGCTTTTCACCTGTAAGGATCAGCCTTAGTATTTCCTGGCATTTCTCTCCCAGCCGCTGAAACTGCAGGAGAAAAAGGCGAGCCCTGTCTTCGTCGAGGGCCAGCTTTTCCGCCGCGGCGAATACATCTTCCCCCAAATCATATACATCATCTGTCGATTTTGTTACCGGGCTATGCCCTCTTTTCTTTAATTCGTTAAGCCATTTCCTTTTACAGATGAGCAAGAGAAAGGGCTCGAAGGGGCAAGTCAATTGGAGGGCCTTGTATTTGGCCTGATTATAGATATCTATCAGGGATTCCTGGAAAATGTCGGCGGCGTCATCGGCGGAGCCGCGGTTCTTGAGGATATGGGTCCGGATCGATGGGGCAAAACGCCGGTAGATCTCTTCTACTACAGACTTGTCATTTCGTAAAAGACCATCGACAAAACGCTGATCGGGGTGTATCGCCATTCCCACCGGTTTTTGGCGAATATCCAAAAAAAACGCTGAAAGGGGGTAACAAATCATTGCCACCGTTGATGAAACTAAAGAGACCTGTTTTTTCGTTAATTTCCTTTATCATGATGCGAATGAAGGTTATCTATCTATTCATGCTATTGACGACAGGGTACTCCTGTTTTGCGCAGGATTCGACACAGCCTGTGATCCGGGTCGAGGAAAGAGGCGACAGTCTGCATTTTTCTTCGAGCTTGCGGCCTTTGCGCCAGATAGTCGGCGCCCCGCCCTGCTATTATTCCTACTTCTGGGAGCTGGGTGATGGCCGGTTTAGCTTTGATCGCGAGCCGAACCATGCCTATCGCGACACGGGTGTCTACCAGGTAAGATTGTATGCTACCAATAATTATGACGATGGCAAGGCCCCGCCGACGAGGCCGCACCCTATAAAAGTGCGCAAGCGATCACTAAGCAGGGAAGCCCTGGCCTCGCATTTCTTTCACGGCGGTGGCGACATCGAGATGAAGATCAACCGCTATCCCCGGCCGGGCGAGAATTTTGTCACCGTCATTGGTTATCGCAACCAGGGCAGCGACAGCCTGGGCGGGTCGATCGTCCTATTCTATAATGAAAGGCAATTTGACCAGCAAGGATTCGCACTGGCGGATAGGCGGTTTTACAACCGGGAACAAGGCGGGTCGCTGGAGTCCCTGATGGCGGGTTTGGATGCCACCGAAAACAGGGCATCGCTTGCCGCCGGTGCGGGGCATACAGATAAGGTGGGTGGCGCCGGCTGGGGCACCGCAGCTGGCGAGAGGGGATCGGCAGAGGTCGCTTCGGTGGATGAAGACGCCGCAGCCAATGCAGCTGCTGCCCGATCGATGTTACAATCGCTGGAAAATACCTATTCCCAACATACGGTGCTGCATTTTCCCGCCATTAGCCGAGGCGAAGAGAAATTTGTTTTCCTCGAGATGAATACCCTTCCCACTATGCTACAGGATACCAATGCCACCGTGGGATTCAGCGCGATGCTGGTACCGGACAATCCTTCGGCACCGCCCGAAGTATATCAGATGGACATGGTCGTAGTGGCGTCACATGACCCGAACCGTTTCCTTTTCAGGAGCCGCCGGATCAACTATCGCTTTATGAGTAAGAAAAAGGAGCTGTCCTACCGGGTACAGTTCCAGAATACCGGGAACGGCCCCACCCGGCGGATCGCCATCGGCTTCAGGGTCCCGCCGCAGCTTGATCCGGGGAGCTTTACGCTAAAGGCCGTCAGCCCGGCATGCCCCTTCTGCCTTTCCGGGGACAGGAGCCGCAGCTGTATCGACACGGTCTTCCGTAATGACAGCGTCTATATCATATTCAACAACATCTACCTGCCGGGACTACAACAGGAAGAGGTCCACGACAAAGACTCTACGGAAGGGTTTGTCGACTATACCATCCGGTTTCGAAAGAAGCCAAAGAAAATCCCTTTCAGCACACAGGCATCCATTGTCTTCGACAGGCATCAGCCGGTGGTGACGAACAAGGCAACGGCCCGGTTTATCAAGGGGCTTTCACCCGGATTTATGGCGGGGTACAGCGTGTTACCGGGGAATGGAGGTTATAGTGCGACGGGCCCATTGCAGTTTGGTTATGTCCTGGCGCCCTATGCCCCTTCCAGGCCCTACTTCCAGGTGGAGGCCTTTGTAGGGTTTCTGCAACAGGATGCATTTACGAGTGTGGTGGTAAAACAACAGACGGATACGTTGGTAGCCGGGGTGCCCCTCGTGATCACCGGGCGGCAAAGCAAAACGACGACACAACGCAACAGTTTTGAGATAACACCCCTGCATTACCGTTATAATATCGGCAAGTGGATCGGTATCGGCGCCGGAGCTATGGCCCAGATCAATATCTCCGAGCAGACTACGGTGGAGAACAGGACCTTCTTCAATATCCCTGTCCCCCTGCTGAATAGTACGACCGCCGTGAGCACTCAAAAATCTGCCGTCACTTACCTGGGCAGCTGGAATGCGGCGCCTTTTGTCGACCTGCAGCTTGGGATGGTAAAGGTGGGACCGGTGATAGGCGTCCGCTATATGCGGCTGTTGAAGGGCGATGTCACTGACCGTTTCTTTCTCTATGCCGGCTTCAAGTTATAATGTTTGTTATCTTGAGGCATGAATTGTCTTCACCGGAGACCCGGCGGGGTGCTGTTGCTCCTGCTGATTTGCCTTTTGTGCCGGGCGCAGCCGCCAATGGCCGGTGCTGCAGTGCCCCCACCCCTTGCATCGACTCTTCGGCAATTGCAGACCAGGGATGATCTTTCCGGGTGGATCTATCAGCAGATACAATATGTGGCGAAGGCGCCGGCGAGCCGGTCGGCCCTGCTTGTACATGCAGTCGATGAAGCCTGGCGTCATCCCCGGACGGCGGAAGAGGTGCAGGCCTGGCAGGACCTGCTTATCAATGAAGGGTATGCCTTGTTACTCAGCGGCGCTATCGTTCCATCCACGGATGCATATACTGCCGCCTATGACTGGGCAAGCCGGCACCCCGAAGGGACGGATTCCGTTTCGATGGTGGAATATATCCTCAAACCCCTGGGTAATAATTATACCCGGCTGGGTGACTATGAACAGGCCTTGTTCATCCATCAGAAAGCGCTTTCCCTTGCCGGTTCCGGCAAGGATAACGAGGCCCTGGCAGGGACATATAGTAATCTCGCCAACACCTGCAGCAATATGGGCCGCCCGCAGCAATCCCTGGAATACTGCCGGAAGGGGTTGGCCGTTGCGAATACCTCTTCGGCGCTGTTCGGGCTATTGCTGTCCGAGCAGGCGGATGCCTGTCAGCAGTTGGAACGATGGGATGAGGCAAGGTCGAGCATCGATAAAAGTATTGCTGTTCTGGAGCGATCGCTTCACCGGGACAGAAATTCTGCCGCGGGGTACTGGCTGTTGATGGCCTACCAGCAGGCAGGTGATATTTATCTCGCACAACCTGCAAAGGCATTGTCCTATTATCAACGGGCACTTGCCTTACAAGACCAGTTATCCCAACAACAGGGAGAGATGCGGCAACGTGAACAGGCAAAGCTTTTCCAGCGACTTAGTGTCCTTTACACCCGGCTTCACCAGAATGCCCGCGCCATCTATTGGTCAGACCGCTGTTTGTCGGTGCTGGTACCCGGAAAGAAGATCGGTGAGCTACAGGAAGCCGATCTCTATGCCGAGAACACCCTGGCCGATGTGTTGTATACCCGGGCGGGATTGGCAAAAGGTCTGGGATCGATGGATGAGGCCCTACGGCTGTTTTCCCGCTGCTTTTCCGTAGGAAAAAAGTTGCGGCAGGAATTGATCACCGGATCGTCGCGTGAGCTGGCCGTCGCCGACACCCGAAAGCAATATGAAGAAGCCATCGGTACCGCCTGGGATGCCTGGAAGCGTACGGAAAATAAAAAGTATACGCAGGCGATGTTGTATTTTATGGAAAGCAGCAAGGCGCAGCTTTTGCTGGAGGAAGTGATCAGGCAACAACCAACCGGCGGCCGTTATCCGGGTGACAGTCTTGAAAGCCGGGTCCGGCTCCTGGAAAGAGCTCGCATTTATTATGAGAAAGAAGCTCTCCAATCCCCGCAAAACGATAGTATCGCCGCAGTGCACGCCGCACAGGAAAAACAGGTCACCTGGGAGTTGGCCCAGGTCCGAAAAAAGGTGGCGGTCCCCACTGAGGCCCGGCGGGAATATTTGTCTAAGGGCTATGTATATGATGCCGGTTTCTCTATCGACTCGTTACACGTGCTGCTCGACGACAACCAGCTGGGAAGGCTGTTTTTCCAGGGGTCGTCGGCGCTATATGTCGTCGAATGCTCGGCCGCGGGCATCAACTTTGTCGAAAAGCTTCCCTTCGCTGCACAATGGGAGGATAGCGTGAGGGGATTTATCCGAACCTGGTTTCAACAGGGGGCTAATGCGATGATCGATGATCCCCTTCGCTACTACCAGGAGGCTTACGGAATTTACCGGATGTTGTTTGGGACGCACCCCCTTCAGCCGGGGCAAGAATATATCCTGTTTCCCGACGGGCCGCTGAGCCTGTTGCCGGTGGAAGCGCTGGTAACCGGGAGCAACTGTCCGCCATCACCTGCCGACTGGCCTTTTGTGATAAAACAAGCGGCTATCTCTTATGGGTGGTCGCTAGAGACTTTATTGAAGCAACGGACCAATGCTGCCACGGAAAGCGGGTTCTCTGGCTTTTTTCTCTCCGGCAACCAGGGTTCGTCTCCTTTACTGGAGGCTGTCGGTGGAGAGGAAGAGGGGATAAAACGCGCCATAAAGTCCGGAAGCTGGTATACCGATAGCCAGGCGACTGCAGCACGTTTCTACCAGGCGTTGGGCGCCTCTGCCGTGGTGCATGTCAGCTCCCATGCCTTTACGCAGAAAGGTGGGCTCGATGTTCCGCATATCGAATTCTATGATGAACCTTTTTATCTTTTCGAACTGCAGGGCCTAACCCATCATCCGGCCCTTGTAGTGCTGAGCGCCTGCCGTACCGCCGACGGAAGAATGGTCACCGGGGAAGGGGTGCAAAGCCTGGCGCGCGCATTTACAGCCGGTGGCGCCAAGGCCGTGGTGGCGGGCTGGTGGAATCTGAATGATGAAACGGCTGCGCAGTTGATGGAGCGGTACTATGCTGCGCTGACAGAGGATACGTCGACCGGCGATCGGGTGAATGCTGCTGATGCCCTGCGAAGGGTAAAACTGGCATGGTTAAGCGATGCTACAGTACCATATTTACACAAGCTGCCTTATTTCTGGGCGGGCCTTGGCTACCTGGGTGACCCGACTCCGGTGAGCAAGGGTTCTTTCGGAGAAAAAAAAGGGCCACGTTGGTGGCCCTTGCTGGTAGCTATTTGCGCAATGATTATAATCTTGGTTTACGCTCGTGGCCGAAGAGGACATAACCCAGCGTGAAATTCCAGCTCTGGTTGCCCAGGTTGACATAACTGGTTTTATATTGTGTGACGAAACCACGCATCCAGCCGACCGAAAACTGCAGTTTTTTGTACTGCAATCCGAGCAGGATATTCATGCCTGCGTCGATGGATGCCACATTACTCTGGCCTATGGTAGCGTAAGAGCCATCGCTTGAGAGTTTGATATTGTTCTTGATGGGGCCACCGCCCGGGGTGTAATTGTTGGTCGAGTTATCGTAACCTATATACCATCCTTTTTCAGTACCGTTGAGGTTTTTTTGGATATAGGGCCCCAGGCCGCCAAAGACCTTCCATTTGGAATTTACGCGATAGCTATAGAGTAAATTCACCGGGAGGCGCAGGGAATAGATCCTCAAATGCGTATCGGAATAACCGATTACGAAATTCCCTTCACCGGGGAAGCCCTTGGATTGACCGAGATGAGAGCCCGATTCGACATACATCAGGGCAGGCTGAATTTCGAAGCCGGAATAACCCAGGTCATATTCGCCAAAGACACCTGCTTGAAAGCCATTTATTGCCCAGGTGAACTCCCCTGCATCGAGGCCGGTGTAGCCATCTGTCTGCCACATATTAAGAGAACTGAAAGAACCTTGAACACCAAGACGAAACTGAGAAAAACCTTTAATGGATATCAGACATAAAATACAGATCAAAAATTTCTTCATACGTATCTGTTGGTTAATTGAGTTAAATGGGGGCCACCCTTCCAATGGACCGGCAAACTAATTCTTTTGCTGCAATGAGAATATACTTTAACAAACTGATAACCAGATAATTTGCTGATTATCAGCAACAAACCATCACACCATCTTGATAGATGGGTCAACGCGGGGCCGAAGGTATGGCAAAATTGTTAAATTGCTTCTATATGACTGTACGCTCCTTCGACCTTAAAATGTTGTTTCTCCTGGTAATTTTCCCCCTTTTGCTTGTTCTTGCTCTTGCCGGCTGCAGCGATCACCCTGACAAGACAACGACTAACAGTACAGCGGTGTCTCCCACCGTCGCTAATCTCAACTTTAGCGTCGGGAAAGTTTACAAGCACGATACGACATCTTATACGGAAGGGTTGCTCTTCCACGATCATCAATTGTTCGAAAGCAGCGGGGCCACATCGGAGGACCCGGAGACCAGGAGCATCGCGGGTGTTGTGAATATGAATACCGGGAAGATCGACAAGAAGGTCGAGTTGGACAAGAACCGGTATTTTGGGGAGGGCATCGTTTTTTTCAAGGACAAGCTCTATCAGCTGACCTATAAGAACCAGACCGGATTTATCTACGATGCGGCGACGTATAAACGTATCGACAGTTTCCGCTACCAAAATGCGGAAGGATGGGCGTTGACGACGGATTCCAATTTGCTGATCATGAGCGACGGCACCAGTTCGCTCACCTATCTGGATCCCGCCAGTCTGAAACCGGTGAAAACCCTGGCAGTGACGGAGGATGGGGTTGCGCTGGATAGTCTCAACGAGCTGGAATATATAAAAGGATATATCTATGCCAACCGGTATTTGAAGAATTATATTGTCAAGATCGATCCGGCTACGGGGAATGTGGTTGCCAAAATTGATCTGAGCTCGCTGGTGGAGGCAGACCATGTCAAAAATCCCAATGGGGATGTCCTCAACGGTATCGCCTATGATCGCGATAATGATAAGATATATGTAACAGGAAAGTTGTGGGCGTCAATATACCAGGTGAATTTTGCGCATTAACTTTACAGTGGTTTAATCTATGGAATTATGATGGCTTCTTTTCTGACATTCCAAAAATTCAATGACCCTGGTCTTGCATCGGCCATTGCCGACAAGTTGAAGGCGCGGCGCATCGAATGTCTGGTGGAGAAGGTGCAGCCGTTGTTGGAGCCCAGCTTCTTTCGTAACACCGTGGAACAGACCATTCATCTCAAGGTGCGCGCAACGGATTTCGACAAAGCGACTAAGGCGCTGGAAGAACATTACGAACGGCAACTACAGGATGTCGATCCGGGTTATTACCTGTATTCCTTCACCGACATCGAATTATTGGATATCGTGGCAAAGCCCGACGAATGGGGGCAGTTCGACTATGTCCTTGCCCGTGAGCTGTTGGCGGAGAGAGGTCTGCCTATCCCGGACGAAACGATCGAACAGATGAAGCAACAACGTCTCCGGCAACTGGCTCAACAGGCCCGGGCAGAGAGTTTCAGAGAGCGGCTGGGACGGTTTTTCCGCATGGGGGCGGCCGGTAAAAAGCGTTAATCTCCGATCTTTTTGTAGATGCCCCGATCGATCGTGAAAAAAATCAGTGATTTACCAGAAGCGGGAGGATTGGAAGAATTCTTTTGGGGTGCGGCCGGTGAAGAGCCGGAAGTCCTTTATAAAATGGGATTGATCGAAATAGCCGGCGTCATAGCAGGCTTCGGTCAGCGAAGAATAAGAGGGATACTTTTGGATCAGGCCTCTTAGCCGGATGATGGATG
Source organism: Puia dinghuensis (assembly GCF_014642875.1). GTDB lineage: Bacteria > Bacteroidota > Bacteroidia > Chitinophagales > Chitinophagaceae > Puia > Puia dinghuensis. The sequence goes on along the minus strand of NZ_BMJC01000004.1, from coordinate 631,276 downwards.
CATATTGTTTTGGCGTGGAACCGACGAGGGCCCTGAACCGCTTTTCGAACGGGTCCTGGCTGAGATGTAAGGAGGTGGCCAGATCGTTGATCCGGATGATCCCGTTGTGTTGCCGGATCAATTGGACGGCGTTGCCGATGAGCAGATCGTGTCTTGTGCTTGCGAGGTGATGGAGCAGGAAAGATTCTACGAGGTCTACCCTGGCCTTATTGTTACCGGCTTCGGCCAGCCGCTCGAGCAATTCATTGAGCTCACCAGAACGAAAGAGGTTGTCGGCAGAAACGCTTTGGTCGAACAATTCGTTTGCGGGCATCCGGGAAAAGGCGGAGATGCCACCTTCTTTGAACAGGATCATGAAGTTGGCGGTCTTTCCGGCATAAATAAAATGCCTGACCGATTTGCGAAGACCGGAGACGGCAATATCCGGCAAGGCTTCCACCGCTTCCGTTTCCATTTTCTTCACAGCTCCCTTATAGCGAAGGGAAAAAACCAGAGAGGTATCGGGGATCACCATACTGTCGATGGCTTCCTCCGTCTCGATAAGGACGAATTCCCTCACGTAAGGCTGTAAGGCAATACCGGGATGGAATCGTTGCAGGTTCATCTGATATAGTGAAAATACGCAATTCTGCCTCTGTTTTGCTAAACACAGAAGTATTTACTTTGTTCTCAAATAATAAGCAATGGAAGCAAATGAAATACAAGCGTTGAGGGCTGCGACAAGTGGGACGGCCGAACGGATCCATTTTAACAATGCGGGGTCTTCATTGCCACCGGATGTGGTACTCGAGACGGTGATCGGTTACCTAAAAGAAGAGGCATTGCTGGGGGGATATGAGATCGAAGCCGCCTATAAGTCGCCCCTGGAAAATGTTTATGCTTCTATTGGCAGGCTGATCAATGCTTCCGTGGAAGAAGTCGCCATCGTCGAGAATGCGAGCATGGCCTGGCATCTGGCCTTTAATGCGATTGATTTTCAAAGGGATGATGAGGTGATCACTTCGGAAATGGAGTATGTCACCAATTTAATAGGGTTTCTTAACTTGCAAAACCACCAAGGTATAGCTGTCAAGGTGATACCAAACGATGCGCGGGGCAACTTTTCTTTATCCGCCCTGGAAGAGGCTATCACACCGCGAACCAGGCTTATCGCTATCACGCAGATCCCTTCCACTGCGGGGAACGTGCTGCCTGTTGCCGCGATCGGGGCCATCGCCCGCAGGCATGGAATCTTATACCTGGTGGATGCCTGCCAGTCCGCTGGTCAGATCCCCCTGGACGTAAAGGAGATGGGGTGTGATATGTTGTCGGTGACGGGGCGTAAATATCTCCGGGCGCCAAGGGGGACGGGTTTCCTGTATGTGAGAAAGGAGGTGCAGGACAAGCTGAAATTGTTATTCATGGATGGCCATTCGACTAAGGCTGTTACCGAAGAAGGTTTTACCTTGAGGGACGATGCGCGCCGTTTTGAGCTCTATGAAAAGAATCGCGCGCTTGTGCTTGGGCTTGGCAAAGCCATCGATTATGCGCTTGCTATCGGGGTGGACAGGATCTGGCAGCGCATCCAATATTTAGCGGGGTTGATGAGGGAGAAGCTGGCGGCCCTTCCGGGGATCACCGTTCATGACAGCGGGGACCAGCAGTGCGGCATCGTCACCTTCTCGGTGGCTGGGGTGGAGAGTACAGATGTGAAGGCCCGGCTGGCGGCGAAGAAAATAAACGTGTCCGTGGGGAAGGCCAGCTCGACGCTTGTCTATATGAACAAACACCATCTTACTTCGATCGTAAGAGCTTCGGTGCATTATTATAATACCGAGGAAGAGATCGATGAGTTATGTGCAAATATTATGGCCATATTATCGTAGTGATCGGCTGCCTGGTGATAGGCAGCGGTTGTAGCAACGGAAGTGAGCCGGTGAAAGACGCTGTTGCCGGCAAGGTGGAATTGTATGACCCCAGCGCTGCGGGTATCATTGACAGCAATGCGGTGATCGAGGTCATCGGCAGGCATTATAAATGGTCGGAGGGGCCGGTGTGGGTGCCTGCAAAACAATGGCTGCTTTTTTCCGCGGTGCTGGAGAACAAGATATACCGATGGGATGGCAAAGACACGCCCGTTGTGTATCTGACTCCTTCGGGCTATACTGATACTGCTCGCCGGAATGGTGAGAACGGGTCCAACGGGCTTACACTGGATAAGGAGGGGCGATTGTTGCTTTGCCAGTCGGGTAACCGGCAGGTGGTTCGTATGAATGCCTCTCTCGATGCGCCCATGCCCGAGTTTACCGTATTGGCAGCGAATTACCGGGGGAAAAAATTCAATAGCCCCAATGATCTTGTTGCCGACAGCAGGGACAACGTCTACTTCACGGACCCCATCTATGGCCTGCCGAAAAGAGAGAACGACCCCACGAGAGAGCTGAATTTTGAAGGCGTTTACCGGATAGGCAATGATGGCAGCCTTACGTTGCTGATAGACAGTATCTCCCGGCCGAACGGCATCGCGCTGTCTCTGGATGAAAAGATCTTGTATGTTGGCAGCAGCGATGACAAACACACCCGATGGTATGCGTATCGTCTCGACAGCGCTGGTGGTATCCAAAGCGGCGGAATATTGCTGGAAGGGGCCCCGCTAAAAGAAAAGGCGAGGGTTAAGCAAGGCGCCGACGGCTTTAAGATCGATCGGGCCGGCAATATCTTCGCTACCGGTCCGGATGGTGTCAACATCATCTCCCCTGCCGGAAAATTGCTGGGGCTGATAAGAGTATACAACCGGCCGGCCTCCAATTGCGCTTTTAACGAGACGAAGGATGTACTCTATATCACCGCCAGCGACGAGGTGTTGAGAGTAAAGATAAGATGAGGCCTGGAACTACTTTTGATGGTCTTTTAATAGTGCCACGATCTTTGGCTGCCCGGACAATTTCGCGAGGTCTTCCGCAGACTGACCTTCGCTATTTTTAAGCGAGACATCGGCGCCTTTGGCCAGTAGGTATTGCACCACCTCGATATGGCCTCCCCTGGCGGCCTCGTTGAGAGGGGTATCCTTATCTTTATCCTGGTGATTTACGTTCGCTCGCGCCTCTACAAGCATTTGCACGATCTCGAAATGTCCTTTGCCTGCCGCGGCTTCCAACGGAGTCGCCCGATCATCCGCTTCTTCATCTATTTCGGCGCCTTTTCCAATGAGATATTTCACAATATCCACATGGCCATTCCTTGAGGCGATCCGCAGAGCCGATGCCCCGTGGAATCTTTTCTCATTTACACTCGCCCCATGTTCGACCATCATAATCACGATAGCCGTAGAGCCATTCTGACAGGCTATTTCGAGGCAATCGGAGGAAACTCCCTTATTTACCATTTTTTGATTGATGTCAGCGCCATTATCGATCAGGAGCCGTACCATGGCCGAGTCATCGTTCCATACGGCCAGCCAGAGAGGGAAATTGCCTTTCTTATCCTGAAAATTGACCTTGGCGCCAGATTTCAGGAGCTTTTCTACCTGTTGGTAATCCTTTGCATCTACGGCTTTGAGGATATCCTGGGCAGTAAGGGAGGTGACGGAAAGAAAAAGGGTCAGGGAAAAAATTAGGAGTTTTTTCATACGTCTATAGGTAGTTTGGGGCGTCAAGATAATGATAAATTCAGCTTTTTCCGTAACTTAATAGCAAATACGATTGCCATGACTAGCTTTGACACCTCTCACGTCAAGAATGTAGTCTTGCTCGGTCATGCCGGTTCTGGCAAGACCACCCTATCGGAATGTATGCTTTATGAAGCAGGACTCACTACCCGCCGCGGTACTATCGAAGAAAGAAATACCGTCAGTGACTTTTATGAGTTGGAACAACAGCGGGGTAATTCCATTTTTTCCAAATTACTATACACCGAGTGGCGGGGTTATAAGATCAATATCCTGGATACGCCGGGTTATGATGACTTCGCGGGCGATGTGCTGTCGGCGTTGCGGGTGGCGGATACCGGCATCCTGCTGCTTAATGCCAATTTCGGGGTAGAAGTAGGCGCTGATCTCATCTGGGAATATACCGAACGCTTCCGAACGCCCATCATTCTGGCTGTCAACAAATTAGACCAGGATAAGGCAGACTTCGACAATACCGTGGCAGAGGCAAGGGAGCATTTCGGCAATAATGTCGTCGTAGTTCAGTATCCGCTGAACCAGGGGCTTGGCTTCAATGCGATAATAGATGTGCTGCGGATGGTGATGTACCGGTTCCCTACGGAAGGGGGCCGGCCGGAAAAACTACCCATTCCCGACACGGAAAGGGAGAAAGCCGACCGGCTCCACAAAGAACTTATTGAAGCCATTGCGGGTAATGACGAAACCCTGATGGAAAAATATTTCGACAAAGGCGAACTCGACGAAGAGGAAATGAGGTTCGGGTTGAAAAAAGCCATGATCAACCACGATCTATTCCCGCTTTTTTGCGTATCCGCCAAAAAGAATATGGGCAGCGGGCGGATCATGAGCTTTATCGACACGGTCTGCCCAAGCGCTGCTGAAATGCCGATGCAGCAAACGCTTTCCGGGGCCCCTCTTCCTTGCGATCCAGAGGGGCCTCCTTGTATTTTCGTCTACAAGACCCTTTCGGAGGCCCACATCGGTGACATGTCCTTCTTTAAAGTATATTCAGGCACCATCCGATCGGGGATGGAACTGGTAAACGAGTCCACCGGGGTGATCGAAAAACTCAATCAGCTTTTTGTGGTAGAAGGCGGCAAGCGCATCCCTGTCAATGAACTGTCGGCAGGGGATATCGGAGCTACTATTAAACTGAAACATACACACGTCAACAATACGCTTCACGCCCAGGGCGCCAACTTTGAACTCACTCCTATCGAGTTCCCCTCGCCGCTGATGAGCATTGCGATAGAATCTGCGCTGAAGGGCGAAGAAGAAAAATTGGCCGGGGCCATCCACCAGGTTCGCGAGGAAGACCCGACCGTGTTGCTGGAAACGTCGCAAGAGCTGAAGCAAACGATCATCCACTGCCAGGGTGAGCTGCACCTGTCCGTCATCAAATGGAAGCTGGAGCATTTTTCAAAGAACCTGCGCGCCAGTTTTAGCAAGCCGCGTATCCCCTACCGGGAAACGATACGCAAACCCGTCCAATCCAGCTATCGCCATAAAAAGCAATCCGGGGGAGCCGGGCAATTCGCAGAAGTGTTTATGCAGGTGGAACCCTGGTTCGAAGGCATGCCCGATCCCAAGGGCTTCTCCGTTCGTGGTCGTGAGGAGATGAAGCTGGACTGGGGTGGAAAACTAGTCTTTCTCAATTGCGTCGTGGGTGGCGCCATCGACTTGCGATTCCTACCCTCTATCCTCAAGGGTGTCATGGAAAAAATGGCGGAAGGTCCGCTCACGGGCTCCCATGTGCGGGACGTACGGGTGGTCGTGTATGATGGCAAGATGCATCCTGTCGATTCCAACGATATATCCTTTAAGATCGCCGGGATGATGGCTTTTAAGCAGGCCTTCCAGGAAGCGGACCCGCAGATTCTCGAACCTATCTATTCCGTCACCGTGTCGTGCCAGGATGACCAGACCGGCAGTATCATCAGCGATCTGCAAACGCGTCGGGCTATCCTCGAAGGCATGAGTACGGAGGGTCATTTCAATAAGATCACGGCCAGGGTGCCGTTGGCGGAAATGCATGATTATTATTCATCGCTTCGATCGATGACCCAGGGTCGGGCGAAATTCCGGATGAAATTCCACGAGTATGCCGCTGTTCCGGCGGAAATCCAGCGAAGACTGATCGACGAATACCATAAGGTGTCTGCGCACCAGGAGGTGTGAGGCATGGTATTTCAAAGAGTTAGGCGCATGTGAAAAATAAATTTGGTTTGTAATGCAAACTACATTTATCTTTACATAAAATAACCTACAATTATGGAAGCACTAGAACATGAACTGACTCCGGCGGAAAGCCTGAAAATGATCTCGGAGGTGATTGGCAAAACCAAAGAAAATTTGCGGGTGCATAGTTACCCCTATTTGCTATGGGGATGGATTATCGCCATTGCGAGCATCCTCTTTTTCTATTTACAAAATTATACCAGCTTTAAGCTGTACTTCCTACCGTTTCCCGTGCTGGTGATCCCCGCCATCATCGCTACGATCGTTCACTATACGCGAAAACTGGAAGCCAATGAAACCTATCTCGGCTATTATCTGAAAAGGCTTTGGGTGGTTTTGGGCCTGAGTTTTGTCCTGGTGGTATTTATCAATGTTGCGCAAGGAAATCAGCCTTTCACGTATACGCTATTAATAGGGGGCATCGGGACGCTGGTGTCCGGCCTCGTATTACGGTTCAGGCCGCTCGTGCTGGGGGGACTCCTATTCCTTGTGCTTACCGTTGTGAGTGCATTTATCACAGATAGTTATTCACCGCTCTTACAGGGTATCGCTGTAATTGGCGGCTATCTGATCCCGGGTTATTTGCTTAAATACTCAAAATAATAATCCGCGACCGATGTATAATGAATTGGATCCTGTTCTGAGTACGCCCGTCCGGCTGGCCGTGGTCTCGGCTTTGATAAAAATGAAACAGGCGGACTTTAGTTACCTGATGGAGATAACAAAGACTACCCAGGGTAATCTAAGCCACCAATTGAAGAAATTGAACGAAGCAGAATATATAGAAGTCATCAAAACATTTAAAGGGAATTATCCGCATACCATTTGTAAACTGACCGCGAAAGGCAGGAAGGCCTTTGAAAAATATGTTGAAGACATCAAAAAATACCTGCATTTATGAAAAAGTCAGTTGATTGGCGCCGATTTTTTTTGCGTATTTGGTTTGCGTTGCAAACTATATTTGTCAATACATGCTTGGGCCAGACAACCATCGTGGGAAAGGTCCTCAGCGAGTCCAATGCCCCCGTTGCCTACGCCTCTGTCTACCTGAAAAATTCTACCGACGCGTCGACTGCGGACTCCATGGGGGTCTTCGCCCTTACGACATCATTAAAAGGCGAACAGCTGTTGATCGTAACGGCCATAGGTTTTAAAGAGCTTGATCATCCGCTGGTGATCGGGGAAGTAAAAGACACGCTGCAGCTAAAGCTAAAGTCGGAGGCGCGTCAGCTGGGGGAAGTGGTCATTACCGCCGGGACGATAGAAGCCACCGACGACCGGGTCCTGACGCTCGTCAGACCTACGGATGTCCTGTCCAATGCGAGCTCGACGGGTGATATCGTAGGAGCCTTTCAAAATTTTCCCGGTGTGCAACGAAATGGCGGCGACCAATCGGGTTTATTCGTCCGTGGCGGCGATGCGACGGAAACCATGATGGTGCTGGATGGAACCACTGTTCAGAATCCCTTTTTCAGCAGCGTTCCAGGTATAGGTCAGCGAAGCCGTTTTAATCCGTTCCAGATAAAAGGAATGGCCTTTAGCACCGGTGGCTACTCAGCGAGATATGGGCAGGCGCTTTCTTCCGTCCTCGATCTGAAAACAACCGATCTGCCCGAAAAGACGACCTTTTCCGTTGGAGCCAATGTCGCGGGGCTGTTTCTTGCCGGGTCGCAAAAAATGGACAATAACAGCCTGGAATATACGGGAAGCTATACTGATTTCGGTCCTTATTATTCTCTATCCAAAACCAACTATGATTTTTATTCAAAACCCCGATCGACAAATTTATCAGCAAGATGGGTCTCCAAGACCAGTGATGACGGACTTTTCAAAACGACGGTAAACTATAATCTGAGCAGCAGCGGAACCCGGGTGCCCGATCCGAATGACCCCGCGTCCCTCATCCGATACGATCTGCATAATAACTATTTTCTACTCAACACCTCCTATAAAAAGCCGTTGACGAAGAGCCTCCAGCTCTATACCGCGATGAGCTATAGCGACAACCAGGACAATATCCTGTGGGGGGACACCATATTCAATAGAAGCGACAACCGGGTACAGGCCCGGGCCGAACTGACCTGGCACCCGGCGAGCCGTTTCAGGCTTACGACGGGTGGTGAAGTGCAGCACTATTCCTATATGCAGCAGTTCGATACGTTGCACAATGCCTTTACAGAGACGCTGACCGCGGGTTACGGCGAAGTCGAATACAAGCCTGCCGGCTGGTTTGCTATAAAACCAGGGGTGCGGGCAGAGTATAGCGATATACTTGGGAGAGGCAATATTGTCCCCAGGCTGGCGCTTGCGATCCGGACAGGGCAGTACAGCCAGATAGGTCTGGCAAGCGGCGTATTTTATCAGACGGCGCCAACCCAATACCTATTGCTGGGTTACCGGCCTTCTTTTCAGCAGGCGGTTCATTACCTGGCCAACTTTGAATGGATAAAAGCCAACCGGTCGTTCAGGCTGGAAGGATATTATAAGAACTATAGTCAGCTGGTGAGAGACAACGGGGTGACCTATATTCCCAACCCCTATAGTTACAACCTCGGGATGGTGAATAATTCCGGCCATGGTTACGCCAAGGGTTTTGATCTGTTCTGGCGGGACAAGGCCTCCATCCCGAATATCGACTATTGGATCACCTACAGCTATATAGACACGAAGAGACTTTATCAGAATTATCTCGCCGAGGCCCAGCCGGATTTTGTTTCAACGCACAATTTGAATGTCATCGTAAAGTATCTCTCCGAGCCTTTGCACACGTTTATGTCCGCGGCCTGGAATTATTCCAGCGGGAGACCCTATTACAATCCCCAAGCCAAGTCATTCCTGGTCGACAGGGCGCCGGGTTATCAGAATCTTTCCTTTAAGGTGAGCTATCTGACCAACATCAAAAAGATGTTCACGGCTATTTATGTCAACTTCGACAACCTCACCAATTATAAAAATATCCTGGGGTACCGCTATTCGAATGACGGCCAGTTAAGAAGCCCCGTGCTACCGCCACAATACTTTTCCGTGTTCTTTGGCGTATACCTCTCGTTTACACCGTTCAAAAAAGATGATCTATAAACAATTAAAAACAATGTTATGAACAACATGATCAAAACGGTTCTTCCGGTTGTGGCTCTTGCGATGACGACAGTTTATTCAAAGGCCCAGGACCTCAATACTATGCTGAACGACGCGTACAAGTCGCTCGAAACGGCCACCAACATGGGTAGCCTGATGAAGGCAAACAATAGTTTCAACCTCATCGCTGCGAAGTGGGGCAACGACTGGGCCGCGAACTATTATGCCGCCTATTCGGCGATCTATATTTCGCTTCAGGAGACGAATCCGCAGCGAAAGGATCAACTGCTCGATCAGGCCGACAGGTTTGTGGATAAAGTGAACAGTATCCAGCCGGCCAATGACGAAAGCATGGTTTTGACGGCGTATGCAGCGTACGCCCGGTTTTTGGTGGACCCGCGAAACCGCTGGAAAAAGTACCTCGATCTGATGAATAGCAATCTTGACAAAGCCAAAAAAGCAAATCCGGACAATCCGCGCATTTATTACCTGGAAGGTATTCCGGTATTCAACAGACCCGTATTATATGGCGGTGGTAAGAGCAAGGCAAAGCCTTATTTCCAAAAAGCAAAAGCGCTATTTGCAAAGCAGCCGCCGGCGTCCATTACCAAGCCCTATTGGGGTGAAAAAGACAATCAAGATTACTTAACCAAATGTGATTAATCATGAAAAAGCATCATGGTCCCCATCCGGGGATAGTAGCTATCGTGTATAGTCTGTTATTGGCGTTGACAGTCATTTCGTATAATATCCCTGGCGCTACAAGGATTAATGCCTTGTTCCAGTTTGGGGCCGCTATTCCGGTTGGAATTTTCACCGCGGCAGTCACCAGCAGACTACATTTTCTCGGGGTCAATGTCACCGGGGTAAGCATTGCGCTTTATGGCGGGATTGCCGCATCCGTCCTGTTGATCCTTTCAGGTCTTTCGACCTGGGCGTCGACCCAGCCGGATATCGCGAACGATACGCCGGTGGTACACGCCTTGCAGCACCTCGGATTTGGCTGTGGCGGGTACGCCTTTATCGTTATGCTAGGGTTAATGATGGCCGGCATTTCGGTGCCGAGTCTGTTTGGGCACTATAACCCCCGCTGGCTTGTATGGCTGGGGCTTGTCCTGGCCGGTTTTGCCGAGCTATCCACGCTTGGTTTGATCGTTCCGCAGCTGGTCTGGCTTCTTCCGGTGGTGCGGATCCCATCCGTTATATGGATGATAGGGACGGGATTTACGTTGCGGAAGACAAGGGAAGGTGGCGGCGTATCCGCAGCGGCTTGAACCAACTTGTTCTGCTATGAACCAACGTGTACGGGCGACTCCGACTGGGTTTCTGTAGATTAGATGCCGCCAAACACCCGCGAATGAGAAACCTTGTAAAAATCGGACGATTGTTCTATGCCATTTTTCTTATTGGCATTGCCGGCCAGTCTTTTTATTATGCCGAATTTCGGCCTTCGATGATGCCACCCTGGCCCTCGCCCATTCCAGGGCAGGTAGTCCTGGTCTATCTTTGCAGCCTCTTCATGGTCGCTGCCGCCGTTGCCCTCGTGTTGGAACGACAGGCCCGGACGATGATGCTGTTGCTGGGTGGCCTCTTCCTTGCCCTGGTGCTTTTTTGCCATGTACCCTATAAGCTTTTTGTCAGCCCCGGGGACATCGGCAGCTGGACAAAGGCCCTCAAAGAGCTGGCCTATTCCGGATCTGCTTTCGTCATGGCGGGCTCCTTCCCCGGAGGCGAGGCTACTGGTAAGAAAGAGCCCGCCTTGATCCGGCTGCTGGAGAAATTCATCCCTTTTGGCGGAGTTTTCTTTTCGATCACCTTGATCGCCTTCGGCATCGACCATTTTCTGTACGCCCCTTATGTGGCGCCGCTGGTGCCCGACTGGATCCCCGGTCATCTTTTCTGGACGTATTTTGCCGGGGTTGCCCTCATCGGCGGCGGTGCAGGTATTATCCTGGAGATCAGGAAGAAAACGATCGCGATGCTCGTAGGGATCATGATCTTTACCTGGTTTTTGGTCCTGCATATCCCCCGGGCCGTTGTGGCACCCGTGTCAGACAAAGGCAATGAGTTGACAAGTGTCTTCGAGTCGCTGGGGTTCAGCGGGGTTGCCTTTGTCATCGCCGCCAACACCTCATTGTTTTACAAATCTTTTATACAGCGTTTCCTGGGCGTTTTGTACCACTAGAATGTAAATGCCTTGGGAACCAGGGAAATGACATCTTCTCCATTAACGATCTTTACGGCTACAATCTTACTATAGGTATAAGACCCGTCCATATCCACCATTTGCAGGCGGTAGAAACCGGTGCCTTGCAAAGGCCGGTGGTCGATAAACGAATATTCCTTTTCCTGCGAAGAATTCCCTGCAGCCTGTACCTTTCCTACCTGATCGAAATTTTGACCATCCAAACCGCGCTGGACGGCGAAGTAATTCGTATTCTGCTCGTCGGCCGTTACCCAGTTCAAGGTAACGAAATGGCCGTTGCCTATGCCCGTGAAGGAAATCAGGCGTAGGGGCAGGGCCGTAGCCGCAGTGCAGGCGCTGAATTCGCTCGTATTGCCGAGGAGGGTATCGGTAGCAGTGGACGTGATGGCAGCCCTTCGAAAGGGGAGAAAGGATATCTGCAAAGCGAATAGCGCAATAAACAATTGTTTCATTGCCTTTACCCTTAATAATGAACAATACAGATTCCTGGAAGGATAGGAATGGTTCTTTATGGGAAAGAATAATAGAAGTTCTGAACAGGGTGGATGTGCTGTATTTACTCGAACTTCCGATGGGGAAATAGGGGCACTGTAAAGGTATGAAAAGCCAGTGACTTAGGTTGACTGTTTATAGACCGTAACGGCAACCTCGTGGCCTTTTTGTACCAGCTCTTTTGTGAGTGGTTTGCTGATATTTCCCAGAGAACCTGTGTGGGCGCTGGCGGAAAAAATTTTTGAAAAAAAATTTGCGTAGTCAAATAACTACACATATATTTGTAGCCAAATAGCTACACAATGAATTTAAGACGAGATGTATTCCAGGCCATAGCAGACCCGACAAGAAGGGCTATCCTTCTGCTGCTTGCAACTCAATCTCTTACCGCAGGCGCCATAGCCTCGAATTTTGACACCGCCCGACCGACGGTTTCAAAACACCTGCAGATACTTACCGAGTGCGAATTGCTTGAACAAGAGCAAAATGGAAGGGAAATTTACTATCACATCAACGCGCAGGGAATGAAGGAAGTAGCTGACTTTCTTGAACCGTTCCGCAAGATGTGGGACGACCGGTTTAAAAAAATTGAAGCCATCATGAAAAATTACAAACCAAAAAAATAGCATACTATGGAACGACAAACAAAGGTGACTGCCGAAGACGGCAAACAAGATATAATAATTACAAGGGAATTTGATCTGCCATTGGAATTACTTTTTAAAGCGTACGAAGAGCCCGAGATTGTCGAGCAATGGATGGGAACGAAAGTGCTGAAAATGGAAAATAAGAAGCACGGCAGTTACCAATTCGAAACAACTGATGCCAAGGGAAATGTGGTATTTCAGGCCAATGGAGCAATCCATGAGTTTAGCCCGAACCGGAAGATCACCCGGACATTTGAAATGGGAAACACCCCTTTTGGCGTTCAGCTCGAGGTCTATGAATTTGAAAAACTTACAGACGACACCAGCAAACTCAAAATGCACGTCATCTATGAATCGATTGCACAACGAGACCAGGTGCTGAAAATGCCGTTTGTCCAGGGCATAAACTGGGCACATAACCGCCTGCAGGAAATTGTCAGCAAATTAAAATAACATACTATGACAAAGACACGTAAAATCATCTATTGGATCGCTACTATCTGGCTTTCCTTGGGAATGCTATCAACCGGAATAGTACAAGTGCTCAGGGTGAAAACGGAAGCAGATTTTATATCCCATTTGGGTTATCCTGCTTATTTTATGACTATCTTAGGAATTTGGAAGATCTTGGGAGTTATAGCGGTGCTTATCCCTAAATTTCCGATACTAAAAGAATGGGCTTATATAGGCTTTTTCTTTGCCATGTCGGGAGCATTATTTTCGCACATCGCATCGGGCAGTCCCGTGAAGGATATGTTTCCCTCGTTGTGGTTGCTGATCCTGACGGTGGTATCCTGGTATTTCAGGCCCGCGGATAGAAAGATCAATTTAGTCACCCAATAAACGAATGCCATGAATCCCAGGGTTGATTTCTTTTTTGACAAGGCCAAACAGTGGCAGGAAGAATTCGAGCGATTGAGAACGATCATCCTTGACTGTGGGCTGATCGAAGAATTGAAGTGGGGTCAGGCCTGTTATACCTTTGAACAAAAAAACATAGTTTTAATCCATGGATTCAAAGAATATTGCGCGCTTTTGTTCTTCAAAGGCGCTTTATTAAATGACCCCAACGGCATCCTGATACAACAAACGAAGAATGTCCAGGGGCCACGCCAGATCCGATTTACCAGTGTCCGGGAAATAGTCAAGCTGGAAAGCATCCTGAAGGCTTATATTTACGAAGCCATTGAATTGGAGGAGGTCGGCCTGGAAGTGAAATTAAAAAAGACTTCAGAATTCGCCGTTGCTGAAGAATTTCAAAAAAAATTAGATAAGATGCCTACCTTGAAAATGGCGTTTGAAGCATTGACGCCGGGTCGGCAAAGGGGATACCTTCTTTATTTTTCTGCACCCAAACTTGCTAAGACCCGGGAGGCAAGGGTTAAAAAATGCATACCGCAAATTCTCAAAGGAATAGGATTAAATGATCTGAACATGCGGTGAGAAAGGGGCTATTCTATAATGCGCCGGAGATAGTTTACCTGCCCAAGATGATAATCTAAATGCGCCAACAACGATACCAAGACGTAACTGGTAGAATTCTTTGCATTGTCGAAAGTTAGCGGGAATTCAGCGTCCATTTGCTCCCGGGTGAGAGCATTCAATGTTTTGTTGATCATCGGGATAAGCGCTTCCAGCCATTCACAAGATCATTTCTTGACACGCCTTTTTCAGAAAATTCCCGATCGCGGGTGCGAACATATCCGCTGTGGGCAAGCGTAGCGCCGATGAAATGATTCAGGCCGCCGATGATATGTAATAATACCAGATTGCCGCCTGGCACGGTCAGTCCAGGCGCAATGACTGCTATTACATAGGGTCGATAACCGTTAAGATGGTAAATTTGCAGTAAGAGTACTTATCTAAAATGAATAAATTCGATCGCATCACCGCCATATTGATCCACCTCCAATCCAAGCGACTGGTAACCGCACAGGAATTATCGGACAGGTTCGAGGTAAGCTTAAGGACTATTTACAGGGATATAGAATCGCTCAACAATGCGGGCGTACCCATATTGGGAGAGCTTGGCGTAGGATATTCCATGATGGAAGGATACCGTCTTCCTCCTGTTATGTTTACCCAGGAGGAAGCCATCGCATTCCTCATGGCGGAAAAGATCATCGACAAATATGCGGATACCGATAACAACAGGCATTTTCAGTCAGCCCTCTTTAAAGTAAAATCAGTTCTAAGGAGTGGTGAAAAAAATACTGTAGAAGAGATCGGGAACCGCATCAGTGTAATCAAAAGTTCGGAGAAAAGCATCGTAGTGGACAAGACACTGCCGCTGGTATTGAGAAGTGTTACTGATAAAGAGATCTTGCAGATGACCTATACCGTACTCGACTCGTCCAATTCAAGAACCATCCTTATAGAGCCCATCGGCATTTATAATGAGAACGGGGTTTGGAGCACCATTGCTTTTAATCATGATACCGGAAGCTATCGACATTTTCGAATAGACAGGACCTCTCAGATCAGACTTACTGGCAAGCCCTTTTCAAAAGAACACTTCAGCCTGAAGGAATATTTTGAAAGCCTGAAAAAGAAAGAAACGATCTATAGACCTGTCATCAGCATCAATAAAGAGGTGGCTCATTACATTGAAGAGCAGAAATACAAATACGGATTTATAAATCAGCAGGAAAAAGGGAATGAGATTGAAATGACCTTTGAAACCACCTGTCTTCAGACTTTCGCAAGATGGTTCATCACCATAGCGGACAACGCCAAAATATTGGAAACGAACGACTTAAAGGCTCTGTTAAAGGATATCGTGGCTGGTATTTCAAAAAATCTGTAGTTCTTCAAGACCCAATTGACATACAGCTGTCAGTTGCCTCGATCCATTTTTGTATTGTAATTAAAACAATACAAAATGAGATCATTATTCAACGAGAACGAATTCCGGGAAATCCGCCAGCGGGTAGCATCACTCCACAGTAATAATGTTCGGAAATGGGGCAAAATGCAGATTGCCCAAATGATGGCACATTGCTCCATTGGCTTTGAGAAAGCCACCGGCAAATTGCCATTTGAAGACAAGAGCAATCTCCTTATGAGAACCCTTGTGAAGAAGATTGTCCTCAATGCGGTGAAAAAAGGGGACCTTGGCCAAAATCAGAAAACCTTCCCCGACTATCAAATAGCAGATGAAAGGGATTTTGACACCGAGAAGAAAAGGTTGCTTGAAAACCTGGATGCATTTTACCAGATGAGAGCGGGAACCGGGCCCGGGAGGCACCCCTATTTTGGAAAATTCAGTAAAGAAGATTGGGGGGCATTGCAATACCTGCATACGGATCATCATCTAAAACAGTTTTCCGCGTAATACAGGTCAGTCCAGAACAGACAGGGCAGCTTTGGCAATATCTTCCAGGATGGCCCTATTTGCTCCAGCCTTTCCTGTAACTCTCAAACCATATATGGTATTCTGCAGATGGCGGGCCAGTGTCCTGGCAGAATGCGACTTATTGATCTCGCCCGCAGCCTGTCCCTGCCTGACCCATTGGAAAAGGGCTTCTTCGGATCTTGCCATTTCCTCGCTGGCCATGGCAGTAACCTGCTTATCCAGGCAGGATAATTCAGTGATAATATTGACGATGAAGCAGCCCTTATTGTCCTTATCTTCCAGGATATCTCCAATCATCCCTTTGAACAGAAGGTGGATCTTTTTTTTTGGCGAGAAATCATTTTGCATGATTTTGGCGAGGGCCTCCCGTTCCTCCTGCCCATAGAGCTGAATGGAGCGGACGAATAGCCCATGCTTGTCCCCGAAAGTATCATAGATACTGGAACGGCTCAGACCGGTCGCCCGCACCAATTCATCCATGGAAGTGCCGTTATACCCTTTCACCCAGAATACATTCCTTGCTTTTCTCAGCACTTCCGTTTCATCAAACTGTTTTGTTTTTGGCATGGAGGGTGTTTGGAACTTTCGTTCCAAAATTACTAAAAATCACAACGTCGCCATTCCCCCGTCGGCTATCAATTCTGCTCCCAATACAAAGGACGAATCGTCGGAACCGAAGAACACGGCTACCTTGGCTATTTCTTCAGGGTTGCCGAACCGGCCCAGGGGAACCTTTGCAATGATACCTTCCCGTAGCTGCGAAACCTGCTCCTGGGGTACTATTTTCCCCAGAATTGGCGTCGTGACGGGACCAGGACTGATAACATTGACCCGGATCCTCCTGTCCAGCAGCTCTGCAGACAGGGTCCTGGCCATCGTAATCAGGGCGCCTTTGGTTGCTGAATAGACAGAACTGCCTGCCATGCCGATATGTGCGTTGATGGACGCATTCAGGATGATGGACCCACTGTCATTGAAGAGGGGCAATAATTGCTGGATAGTGAAATAAGCACCTTTCACATTGATATTGAATAGTTCATCATAGTGCGCTTCATCCACCTGATCGATGGGTGCGAATTTGCCGATGCCGGCATTGACAAAAAGAATATCGATCTTCGGTGCAAGAGACTCGATCTTGCCTTTCAGCTGCCCGATATCTTTCATATTTCCTGTATCGCTGAGAACGGTCAGCACTTTTCCCTGAAGGGCTTCTTTGGCTTCATCCAGCGCCTGCTGCTTGCGCCCCGTGATGATCACTTTTGCACCTTCTGCGAGGTATTCTTTGGCGGTTGCGAAACCAATGCCGCTATTGCCGCCGGTAATGACTGCTATTTTTCCCTGAAGTCTGCTCATAAAAATGTGTTGAAGTGTTAAAAGATATGGAACGATCGTTCCGCAACAAAGGTAAAGTTATTGGAACGAATGTTCCAAATAAATATTCTTGGAAATAAGAAACTAAACAATATCTTTGGAGTGGTATAGTATAGAATAGTACAGTACTCGGATATGATAAAACATTGCAGTGTCATAGACAAACGATTTCCCTTGCATGACGGCGCCGGCAGCGACGCCATTCATAAAAACCCTGTATATTCCTATACTGTCACGCAGCTGACGGATGAAAACGGGCTAACCGGTACCGGCCTTGCCTTTACCCTGGGAGAAGGGAACGACCTCGTATGCCGGGCGGCATCGTTTTATGCGCAACAGCTGAAAGGGAAAGACATCGAGGAGGTGATGCATGATTTCGGCTCCCTTTTTCGTGAACTATCGAATGAACAGCAATTTCGCTGGCTCGGCCCGCACAAGGGCGTTGTACATCTAGGCCTTGCCTCTGTTACCAATGCCTGCTTCGATCTATGGGCAAAACGCCGTGGAGTGCCTCTGTGGAGACTGCTGACCGATCTCTCGCCGGAAGCAATCGTTAATACGCTCGATCTGTCTTATCTCGAGGACGAACTAACCCGTGAAGACGCCATCGCGCTGCTTCGGCTGAACAAAGAAGGGATGTCGGAGAGGACGAGGATCATTGAAAAAGGTTATCCCGGTTACGATACATCCATTGGCTGGTTCAATTACAGCGATCAGCAAGTACAGGAAAACGTAAAGCGGGCGGTAGCCGCCGGTTTCTCTGCATTAAAATTAAAAGTAGGTTCTCCGGACGCGGAAAGGGATATCCGCCGCGCGAATCTTGTCCGGGAGGCAGCTGGTGATGCCGTTAAGGTAATGCTCGACGCCAACCAACAATGGAATCTGCCCCAGGCTATAGCAGTTTGCCACAAGTTGCAGGGCATCCGTCCGTACTGGATAGAGGAACCGACACATCCCGATGATATCCTGGGCCATAAAATACTTGCCAATGCCATCGCTCCTACAAAGCTGGCGTTGGGTGAACATGTCCCTAATCGGATCATCTTTAAAAATTACCTGCAAAGCAACTGTGTGGGATTTATCCAGGTGGATGCCGTGAGGGTTGGCGGAGTGAGTGAATTCATTACCGTAAGCCTGCTTTGCCGGAAATTTGGGATCCCGGTCGTGCCACATGTGGGCGATATGGGCCAGCTGCACCAGCATTTGGTTTTATTTAATCATATTTCTATGGGGCATAGAGTGGTGTTCCTGGAACATATCCCACACCTCTCATCCTACTTTGTGCATCCCGCCAAAATTCGGGATGGAGTATACCTGACTCCGCAGGAACCCGGTAGCAGCTGCGACCTGAAATTATGATCGCGCTACCCGATATCATCATTAGCGTTGTTTATATCCTTGGGATCGTTGCCCTGGGGCTTTGGGCCGGTATAAGGCAACAACGGGCCAGCAAAAGCGGGGACGCCAGCCAGTATTTTCTGGCAGGCAAATCATTACGATGGCCTTCCATCGGCCTGGCTTTATTTGCAACCAATATCTCTACGGTGCACCTGGTAAGCCTTGCCCAGAGTGGCTTTGACACGGGCCTTCTCAACGGGGATTTTGAATGGATGGCGGCCTTTACACTGATCCTGCTGGCCTTATTTTTTGCGCCGTTCTATATAAGATCGGGTGTCGCCACATTGCCGGATTTCCTGGAGAAAAGATATGACCGGGCAAGCCGCGACTGGCTGACGGGAATCTCGGTGGTCTCGGCAATTATTATCCATATCGCCTTTTCCATGCTGGCGGGGGGCATCGTCTTAAACACGCTGTTCGGTTTTAATATGTATGTGAGTGTCAGCATCATTTCCGTTATTACGGCAGTTTATACCATCGTCGGTGGCCTGAAAGCTGTTGTGATAACAGAGTCCATTCAGACCGTAGTTTTGATCATCGGGGCGGTGATCATCAGCGTGTCTGCCTATCATCGGATGAATGGTTGGCATCCGATGGTGCAGGTATTGCAGACAACACATAATCTGGACAAATTGTCCATGATGCGGCCGTCAGGCGATGGTAGCGGTATGCCATGGTATGCGGTATTCTTAGGTTATCCGGTATTAGGCATCTGGTATTGGTGTGCAGACCAAACCATCGTACAGCGGGTATTGGGGGCCAGGGACCAGAACCATGCAAGAGTTGGGCCCTTGTTTTGCGGCTTCATAAAAATACTTCCGGTATTCATTTTTGTCATGCCGGGGCTGTTTGCCTTTGCACTCGCACACTCGGGCAAGCTCGATCTCAGCGCTATTACCAGGCTCGATCCGTCGGGTCACCCGGTGGTCAACAGTAAAGGAATCTATACACTAATGATCACGCAGCTGCTGCCCACAGGCCTTATCGGTATTTTGGTAGCCGCGCTTCTATCGGGTCTCATGAGCCAGGTATCGGGCGCCCTGAATTCCATTTCCACCATGGTGAGCTATGACATTTATAAGCGCTACCGGCCTCAGACCAGCGACGTCCGGCTTATCAGCATAGGTAAAATATCGGCAGGAATTGCGTTGATCTTTTCCTTATGCCTGTTGCCTTTGCTCAACAGGTATGAAAGCATATTCAACGGACTCAATGAGATCATCGCGCACATAGCACCACCTATTACCTGCGTTTTTGTAGTGGGCGTTTTCTGGAGAAAAGCTTCTGCGGCTTCCGCCAGGCTCACGCTTTGGATCGGTTCCTGCCTGGGTGCGATGGTATTTGCTATCAATAAATTATATCCCGGTACTTTTCTGGGCAGGATACCCTTTATGATGATGGCATTTTACCTATTTTGCATTTGCCTGCTGATGCAGGTGGTTTTCTCTTATGCTTATCCAGGTGTGTCAACCGGTACCCGTTTGTATTGGAATTCGTTAAAGGAGCCTTTGCAAAGCAAGGGCTGGAAAGGGATCGGCAATTACAAGGTTTTGTCGCTGGTATTGCTGTTGCTAATGATCATTCTATTTTATGCATTTAGATAATAAAATAATTTATCTCACGGGAGGTACGAAGGGCATCGGCCTTGAATGCGCCAGGGCCTATGCCGCTCAGGGCGCGACCGTAGTCACCGTTTCAAATGATGCTGCCTCCAATACAGAAGATGTGTTGTTTGCGGATGTATCAAAGGAAGAGGATGTGAGGCGCACAATACAGTATACACTGGACAAATATGGCCGGATAGATGCCGTTCACAATAATGCCGGCATTGCCCACCCCGCAAAGCCTTTGCACGAAACAACCGGGCAGCAATGGGACGATCTGTTCTCCATAAATGTGAAAAGCATATTATACACGACTAAATATGCGTTTGCCGCGCTTCGCGAGTCGAAGGGCTGTATTCTCAATACCAGTAGCCTGGTGGGTGAGATCGGTCAGGAAAATCACGCCGCCTACAGTGGGACCAAGGGCGCCATGAATGCTCTTACCAAATCGATGGCCCTCGACTATGCCCCCTTTCACATCCGGGTGAATGCCGTTGCGCCTGCCGGTGTTTGGACACCCATGTTACGGGAATGGAATGCCGCCCAGGAAAACGCGCAAGACATGGAACGCTACCTGAATGAAATTCATCCCTTGGGTTATTGCCCCGAAGGAGATGTGATTGCCGATGTGTGCGTTTTTTTGTTGTCCGAAAAAGCCCGGTTTGTAACCGGGCTTATCATGCCTGTCAGTGGAGGCGCCGAGCTCGGTTACCGGCGGATTTAATAAACGGATTTCCGCACGGTACGCTTTACAAGGTTGAAATTCCGGGAAATATTAAAGCCGAAATAGATGCCGCCATCTCCCCAGTTGCCCATGGTGCGGCCGAGATACTGGGACTCGATGAGGCCTTGCGAATTCGTGACGATAAGCTGAAAAACATGTCCGCCCGTTTCGATATCCCACCCCGCTGAAAAAGAATTATATACTTTTTCCGACTGAACCTGATTCGGCAGAAGGTAGTTATACTCGACATTCAGGCTCATTCTGTGGGTAATCTTTATCCTTCCACCTGCACTCACGGCAAACTCGTCGTTTTTATCGACTGCCGACGGCACCAGGTTGTAGTGGAGATAACTGGGCACTATCTCGGCCGAAAAGATCCGGTTGAATTTGCGGGCGATGAGCAATTGCCCCACGTAGGCCGTCCGGTAGGTGGCATCGAGATAAGTCTTGTCCGGGGATCGTATCGTGTAATAACTGACGCTGCCGAACCCTGCAACCGTCACCGGCATCCGCTCCGATCCGTCTGTCTGCCGCAGTAGCTTGTATTTTACATTACCATCGAAGGTCTTATCCACCGTGCTTCTGCCGACACCAATGGCAAGCCGGTCGGACAACCCATAATCCAGCCCTAGCCGCAAGGTCGCATTGTCCAGGCCAAAGAAGTTGTAAGAGCCGCTGTTCAGCTGACCAAACCGGTGCTGGATCGTAAAATTAAGGTCTCCCCTGGCCGGAGCTTCCACGGTTTGCAGGTTCACGATGCGGGTAGCCTTAAAAGTACCCGTAACGTGGCTGTGGCCGGCGCCCGTTTTCAGCGAGTCGTCCAGAACTTTAAGCAAATTATCTTGCGCTGGCAGCCTTGTCACCAGGATAAGCAGACCAAGACCGATGATCACTCTTCTTTTTAGTTGCACACTCAGGATCTTCATTTGGGACTACAATTTGCGTTAACATTGATCGAAACCTCTCTGGCTATCTTGTTCCTCACCACGGAAGGAATGTTTATCTGAAAATCCTCCGGTTTTACCATCAAGTGGGCCGTGGCCATGATCATTCCCCCCTTTACTTCCAACATTGCGGGCAGCTCAACCATTTTAACCACATTGTGAAGCGTAAGCTCTCCTTTCACTTGCACCGGGTAACTGCCGTCTTTTTTCACATCGACAGACCCGGTAAAGTTGCCGGTAAACGTCGCCTTGGGAAATTTGTCACTCTCCACATAATTCTCATTGAAGTGTTCCTGCATAAGCTCCTTTGGAAAAATGAATCCCTTTAGCAGGGAGCTGAAAGCCAGCTCCCGTTTGCCGATATCGATCAACACATAAACTTGGTTGTTCTCCGCTTTGATGTCTTCCAACGGCGTGCTCGCGTAAAAACCGATGGATCCTGTGCGTGAATAATACAACTGACCGTAAGAAGAGCCAGCGCAGAAGATCAGCGCTATGAAAATGATATACTTGTTCATTTGGTTAATTATTTTTTGCTCCCTGATCGATCCATGCCCTTATTTTAGATATTTCGCAGTCGGGCAGTTGCGGCCGCAGGTAAGGCATTCCCACATAACCCGGAGCATGAGTAATCGTCCCGAGGAGATATCCATTGGCGGCCCAACTTTGTAGATGGGCATACCCGTCCAGAACGATGCCGCCGCTTCCCGAATTGGTTGTACTTCCATGACATTCGTAACAGTTAGCCTGCAGTATCGGCACGATGTCCGCCGCATATTGCACACTGGTAGTGTCACAGCCTGCTGCTCCAGCTTTTTTGGACAAGGCGTCCTCGTTTTGTTTGGAGCAACCGGCTATGCCTGCCAGAAGTACCATAAGGCCAAGGATACCGGATATAATGATCTTTTTCATTCGTTGATTCTGATTTAGTCTGTTACTCTACTACACAATCCACAAGGTTCACATCCTCCAGGAACCCCGTGCATCTTCCCTTTATGACGACAGCCGAGCCTTTTGAAGGGAGATCGGGTTTTGTACCCTTTCCCACCAGGAAATCGCAACTCACTGCCCCATCGGTTCCCGCCGCACCCAGCCGGACATTGGCCGTGCTGTCGGTCAGTTGTACAGTGATGATCGTTCCTTTCACCTCGATCACCTTGCCCACAAATTTTCTATCAGCGCCAGTTTCGTCCTGCTTGTACGCTGCATATAACCCGGCAGCGTCGATCTCGGCCACGGCCCGTACACCGGCTACGTTGCGATGGGGCTTATTGTAGAGGTAGAAAGCCCATCCGGCGACAGCGGAAAGAAGCACCCCAAGAAGGGCGACCATGATATATTTCTTTCGCATACCATCCCTATTGTTGGATGTTGACTACCGGGCAGTTGACATTGCCCGCAAAAGGTACAAGCACAGGCGCGGCAGTAGCACTGGGAAGGTCTTTCACGGATCCAAAGCTATTGTTGTCATATACCGTCACTGCCCAAAGTGGGGAATAGCCGGCATCCGAAGGCAACGAGGCGATCACATTATGGGTCTGTGTCGATCCGGGCTCCGTCTTAAATCCGGAAGCGGGGCCGCCATTGGGCTGACCGGGATTGATGTTGAAGGAGACATAAATAGGGGCCGTCGGCACCTGCCCACTGGCATTAACCGAAAGCGCCTTTTCCCCAAAAGTGAAATAATAGACAGCCGTATCCTTATACCATCCCGTGATCAGTCCAGCGCCGCTGCCCGCGGGATATCGCATGGTAGCTGTAGACCCCTTAGGAACTACCGGGCAATTCACAATCGCGCTGGTTGGTGTGACAGAATATCCTTTTGCGACAATTTCCTGGTAGCTCGTAATGGTGTTTGCAACATAGTCTGCGGGCACGGTTACGTTATATATCTGCCAGAAGTCGTTGTATCCGGCTTCACCCGGAATTACATCGATAATATTCAGCTGCCCGGTTACAGGTGTGGTCTGCCCGGACTTGATCAACACGTATATCGGAGCCGGTGCCGTTGGCTGCACATCAAAGTTGTAATAGTCAACAACTTTCCCCGCAGGAGAAAACCCCCGGGTAATAAACGGACCCTGATCGAAATTGACAGGCGCATTAGCCGCGGGAAGACCATTGGTCGCAGTCCTTACCTGCAAATGGCCTGCAGCAGAACTAAACCGGTCGATCCACGCTTGCGGGGCCGTATTCGGATCTTTCGCCGACGGAGCACTACTATTGTTGTTTTTCTTACAGGATGCTAACGAAGCTACCAGCGCTACTACCACCGGCATTGCTAAAAGGATTCTTTTCATTTTCATCATTTTTTGTGGCACAAAACTAGAAACCCCATATCCCATGATTATCGCCGAAGTATAACAATTGTATCACAACCGGTTTCGGGTGGTTTCGGATGCTATTTTTTACCCAATTTTGAGCTCTTCGAATAATCGAACCGATGAAGAATGTACTGATCATAGAAGACGATAGCCAGATCATTGAGCTGCTGACGATACATCTCACCGACCTGGCATGCAAGGTGACAAGTGTGCGCAACGGCCGGGATGGCCTGGATATGGCGTTAAAAGGAGGCTTCGACCTCCTCATCCTCGACCTGATGTTACCCGGCATCAATGGCATGGAAATATGCCGGCGCCTGCGCCATTCCGGCAACCCTACCCCTATCCTCATCCTGTCAGCAAAATCGGAAGAGATCGACAAGGTGCTGGGACTCGAGACGGGTGCTGACGACTATTTGACAAAGCCTTTCAGCGTCAGGGAATTCATCGCCAGGGTAAGAGTCATCTTTCGACGTGGGGACGACGCCAAAGAGCAACATCCAGGATATGTCAAACCACAAATGCAATATGGCGCCCTGCTGATCGACATCGATATGCGGAAGGTGACGCTCAATAGCGCAAGGATCGACCTGTCACCAAAGGAATTCGATCTCCTGACCCTTCTGGCTTCCAGCCCTGGAAAGAGTTATAGCAGAAAGCAATTGCTGAATCTCATCTGGGGCTACGATTTCGATGGGTATGAACATACGGTCAATTCGCATATCAATCGCCTCAGAGGCAAAATAGAGGCCGATATCTCCCACCCTCAATATATCCTCACCACCTGGGGTGTTGGGTACCGCTTCAACGAAGAATTATAAAATACACACAGATGCCGCTCAGCTCGATCAAAAACAACATGTTATTCTGGAAGATCACAACCGTCTTTACTTCCCTGTTGATCGTCCTGGGCATTACCTATGTAGTTATCGCCTCCTGGATGTCCAAGAGAAATTTCAACGCCATCAATGAGCAGCTCTACGGCGATGTCGCCGCCCATCTTACCCGGATGACGAAACCACTCAAGGACGGGAAGCCCGATACCGCCGTGACACACGACATCATCCATTCCATCATGGTGATCAACCCCAGTGTCGAGGTCTATCTGCTCGACACCACCGGGAAGATCATCGATTTCGTCGTACCGGACAAGTCGGTAAAGACTTCCCGGGTTGATCTCGCACCGATAGAACAATACCTTAAAGACGGCGCCTACACCTATGTCACGGGTGACAACCCGAAGAACCCCGGTGAAAAGACCATTTTCTCTGCAGCGCCGATCTTCGACCAAGGCCGGCTCGAAGGCTATGTTTACGCCATCCTCGCAAGCGAAAAACAAGCCAGCATATCCGCGGCGCTCAACCGGCATTTCCTCCACAGCCTGGGTACGGTTCTTTTTTACGCAACCCTCCTCGTGGCCTTCCTCGTCGGTACCATCACCTTCTTCCTCATCACCGACAGTATCTGCAAGATATCAGCCATCGTAATGCGCTTCAAGGACGGTGATCATAAAGCCAGGATCCAGGGATACGCAAAGGGGAATTTGGGAGTACTGACGTCTACTTTCAACGAAATGGCGGACACCATCGTCAGCAACATGAACAAGCTCACGGAGATGGACAGATTGAGGCAAGAACTCATCGCCAATGTCTCGCACGATCTCCGGAGTCCACTCGCCATCACCCAGGGATATGTCGAGACCCTGGTTATAAAAGGAGACACGCTCTCCAATGAGGAAAGAAAGCGCTATCTCTCGATCGTAATGAGCAGCCTGAAAAAACTGTCCCATCTTGTCGAACAGCTGTTCGAATATTCCAAACTGGAGGCCAACCAGGTACAGCCCATGAAAGAGGCCTTCCTGCTCACTGAACTCGTCTCGGATATCCTGATGAAATATGATATCCTGGCAAAAAAGAAAGGCATCAGTTTTTCCGCTGAGGCCCGGGAAGATCTTCCGCCGGTGTTCGCCGACATCGCCCTGGTGGAAAGGGCTATTCAAAACCTTATCGACAACGCCTTGAAATTTACTCCGGAAGGTGGAAAGATCACGATCACGCTGCAAGACCGCGGCTCTGCTCTGGAGATTGCCATTGCCGACACGGGCATAGGCATACCGCTGAACGACCAACTATACATCTTCGACAGATACAAGAAATTCCCGGCCCATGAGATGAGGAATGCGGAAGGCTCCGGACTGGGCCTTGCCATCGTCAAAAAAATCATCGAACTCCACCACGCTACCATCAATGTAAAGAGTGCTCCCGGTATGGGAACGACCTTCTGGTTCCAATTGCCGATAAACGCCTGAAGCCCGGATTCCACGGCAATGCGCAACGTCGTGTGAGACATTTGTTATACATCTGTTATACTTCCGCGACGACAAGGGGATAAAGTAAGACGACCTTTACGGCATGAAACAACTTCTTACCACACTTCTTGTGTCCATAACCTTTCTGGCCGGCGTATCCGCCCAGTCTGCAGATGCCCGAAAAAAACAATTCAATCTCGACAAATCAGGGCTGGCCATCGAGGGATACGACCCCGTGGCCTATTTCACCAACGGCAAACCCGTCGAGGGGAGAAAAGACATTACCCTCGAATACCAGGGCGTGATGTATCGCTTTGCTTCTCCCGGCAACAGAGATGCCTTTAAAGCAAATCCCGGCAGATATGAACCTCAATATGGCGGCTGGTGTGCCTACGCGATGGGGGCCAGCGGGGACAAAGTTAGTGTTGATCCTGAAACCTTCAAGATCATCGACGGAAAGCTGTACCTCTTCTATAATAAATTCTTCAACAACACCTTGAAGTCCTGGAATAAGGACGAAGCTCACCTGAAAGCCAACGCCGATAAGAACTGGATGAAATTCTCGCAATAATAAAAACTTCAAAAATGAAAAAAGCACTATTTGCCCTCGCCTTTACTTTTGCCTCCTTTGTAAGCGTCAAAGCTCAAAAACAAGAGGTCTTTGCGCCTAACGGAAAAGCCCTCAACGGTTATGATGCTGTTGCCTTCTTCAAACAAGCCAAACCCGTCATGGGCGCCGACAACCTTTCCTATACCTATAAGGATGTCAAATGGTTGTTTTCCACGCGTACGAATTTAGACGCCTTCAAGGCAGACCCGGAACATTACTGTCCTCAATACGGCGGTTACTGTGCATATGGGATGGCCGAAGGACATAAAGCGCCCACCCAGCCCGAAACATGGACCGTCATCAACGATAAGCTCTACTTCAATTACAATTTGAAAGTAAAATCAATGTGGAAAAAGGATCAGCCAGCCAATATCGTAAAGGCGGACAAGAACTGGCCTGAATTAAAGGATAAACAATAATTCCCCATCAAAATGACACCTCAGCAAACAGCTATCGGGCTTTGGATCCTAAGGGGGCTCGCCGCCGTGATCATGCTCCAGACCCTGTTCTTCAAATTCACCGCGGCGCCGGAGTCCGTCTATATCTTTTCTACTCTCGGAATGGAACCCTGGGGCCGTATTGGCATCGGCATCGGAGAACTCATCGCGTCGATATTGATCCTCATCCCGGCTACCACCGCATTCGGCGCTTTAATCGGTGTAGGGTTGATGAGCGGCGCCATCTTCTTCCACCTGACAAAATTAGGCATCGTGGTGCAAGATGATTCCGGTCAGTTGTTCATCTACGCGGTGCTGGTTTTCATCAGTTGCAGCATCCTCGCCTGGTCTCGCAGATACCAGGTTTTCCATCTGTTTCAAAAGAACAAAACCCACTTTTTATGAATCCACGTCTGACCGAGTCCGTACAGGAATTATTGCTCCAACTGGAAGACATGCTGGATGGACTCACCGACGACGAATATACAGCCAGGTTAGCAGTACTCTCCAATGCCTCGCTCGGCCAGCATACCCGGCATATTATAGAATTCTTCGTCGAACTGTTCCTTGGCTATGAAACCGGTGTCGTCAACTACGACCAGCGGAAGCGTGATCTCCGCATTGAGACGAGCCGGAGCTATGCCCGGATCCTTCTCGAGGGGATTGCCACCATGCTGGACTATGAAGACAAGCCCTTGACGCTTTCAGTATCCTTTGGGTCGTCGGAGACCGCTCCGGATAATGTGCCTACCAATTTCCACAGGGAGCTGGTCTATAATCTCGAACATACCGTACATCATATGGCCTTGTTGCGGATTGGGATTGACAAAGTTTCCCAACTGTCGCTGTCGCCAGCCTTTGGCGTGGCCATGTCTACGATCAAATACAGGAAAGCATGTGCACGGTAACCTTCATCCCGGCCGCGGGCGGCTTCTACCTTACTTCCAACCGGGACGAAAGCAGATCCCGCTCGGTGGCTATTGAACCACAGATCTATTCCGCCGGAGGGGACGAACTAATCTATCCCAAAGATCCTGACGCCGGCGGCAGCTGGATCGTGCTCAAGGACAAAGGCGTCGCGGGGGTGTTGCTCAACGGAGCATTTGTAAGACATCTCCGTATCCTACCCTACCGGGCAAGCAGAGGCGTCATCTTATTGGAGATCATGCGGGCGCCGGACCCGTTACAGCAGTTCAGGCAAATGGACCTCAAGGGTATCGAGCCGTTTACCCTGGTGTTGTATTCCACCGGGAAGCTGTGGGACTGCCGATGGGATGGTTCCCGAAAACACTCCATGGCTTTGAACACGGCCAAACCCCATATCTGGTCTTCCGCCACGCTTTATGACGACCGTACCGCGAAGGCCAGAGAACAGTGGTTCGAGGGCTGGCTACGCACAACCGATCGGATCGCGCCCGACGATGTTCTCGGCTTCCACCGGACGGCCGGTAACGGCGATGTCCGGAACAGCCTTGTCATGAACAGGGACGGCCGCACATTCACCGTAAGCGTCACTTCCATTGTTATGACGGACGAAGACTCCCGGATGATCCATAGCGATCTCCGTAGCGGCCAGGATTCCGTCGCGACATTCGGCCGTAGTTGCGATCGCCTGCGTCCGCCAAAACGAACTGGCTGGTCCTTTAGCCGGTTCTGGACACGATTGACACATTGGGAATACTGGCCGACTCATGTCGTATACGGTCCGATCTACCCCTATTGGTTCTGGCTTAGCCTCAAGGCCAGATCGTTCTTCTTCTTTAATGCCGCTAATCCCCGTATTGAATATGCCGGCTTCACCCATGAAAGAAAAAGCGAGATCTACAACCAGATACCCGGCAAATATTACCCCCGCACCCAGCTGTGCCTGAGAGGCACCGACTGGGCTATTCTGAAAAAGCAATTGGAAAGCAGGAGTTTCACCTTTCCGCTGATCGCCAAACCCGATATAGGCGAACGCGGAACCCAGGTAAGTCTCGTAAAGACAACCGACGAGCTGGAAGCCTACTGCCGTTCGAGTCCGGTCGACTTCCTGGTGCAGGAATATATTCCTTATGATAATGAAGTAGGCATCTTTTACGCAAGGATACCGGGCGAGCCGAAAGGTTTTATCACCAGCATCGTCGGAAAAGAGTTGCTTGCGGTCACCGGCGATGGCCGTTCTACCATCCGTACATTGCTCAGACAGACACCCCGCTTCCATTTACAACTCCCGGTGCTGGCCCAACACTATGGTGATCTTCTCGAAACAGTTCTTCCCAAAGGCATTTCGCATACCCTCGTTCCTTACGGAAACCACTGTCGCGGGGCAAAGTTCTTCGACTGGACAGATCGGATCACACCTGAACTAACGGACATGATCGACAGCGTGTGCCGGCAGATCCCGGATTTCTATTATGGTCGGCTGGATATCAGATTCGCCGATTGGGGTAGTCTTCTACAGGGAAGGAAGTTCTCCATCATCGAGCTCAATGGCGCCGGGAGCGAACCGACACATATCTATGATCCCGATCATTCCCTGTTCTTTGCATGGAAAGAGATCATCCGTCACTGGCGCCTGCTCTATACCATCAGCCTGATAAATGCAAGGCGGAACAAGATCTCCCTGATGAAGACCTCAGCGGGATTGAAGATGTTAAAGGATCACGCCCGTTATATGAAATTGTTAAACCGATGATGAAAGAAAAGATTATGTTGTTTTGCTGGGCCATGGCGATCAGTTTCGTCGGCACCTTGCCCTTGGGCACTTTGAATCTAAGTGTAGCCAATTATGCATTCAGACATGACGCATCAGGCGCTATCGGTTTTTCGGTGGCAGCCATATCCGTGGAGATGCTGCTGGTTCGAGTGGCGCTGGTAGCTATCAAGCGGCTGGAAAGACTGACCAATTTCTTTCGCGTTTTCGGTATCCTCACCAGTATTATCCTGTTAATCCTGGCTTTCAACAGTCTTGTCGCCGCCTGGCAAATGCAGACCTTTCGCGCCGGCCTCCCCTTCACGCTGCTCAACCCGATGATCTCAGGATTCCTGCTTAGTCTGACCAATCCGTTACACCTCCCCTTCTGGCTGGGGTGGACCGCATTTTTGCGATCGAAAAAGATCCTGACTGACCGGTCCGGATCGTACAACCTTTATATAATCGCTATCGGCGCCGGGACAAGCGCTGCTTTTTGCATCTATGGGCTGGCCGGCGGCTATCTTATCCAACTATTGGGTAGCAAGCAGGTGCTGCTCAATTGGATCGTTGGCATTGCTCTGCTGATCACGGCAGTCGGCCAGATGCGCAACACCTTCTTTAAAAAATGGAAGCCTGCTGTCGCCTATGATTCCAATGACCAATAACCGTCTCTTGGTGATCCTGATGCTGATGCTTTCCGCATCGGGTCTGCATGCGCAGTGTGAATGTATCCCGCGCCAGAAGACGCCACCGGCGGATAGCACCATCGTCCTCTACGGCACCCACAAAGTGATACCTGACATATACAAAGCCCCCATACTTTTGGCCTTAAGCCATTTCCCCGAGCTGCGGGATACCCGCATTCGGTTTCGGGTTCGTCATGCACAAAGCCCGCTCACCACCAATCGGGACTGGAGATATTATTTCGCTCATTTCGGCCTCGGGCGCCGGGCTTTTGTGGTTACCATCAGCGACAGCACCACCACGAAGCTCTCGCCTATCCTGTTTGGCCGGCTCCCCTTCGATGCCAAAGTGGGCGTAGCCGGACATGAATTGAGTCATGTCAGCGACTTCCGGCATAAGAACCTGTTTGGATGGTTGCGGCTTGGGGCCGGGCATTTGTCGAGCCGTTATGTCGACAGGCTGGAATTTGCAACGGATAGTCTCTGCATCGCGCATGGGCTAGGATATTCCCTGTTAGCCTGGAGTTGCTTCGTCCGGAGTGCTTTTGGGCTCCAGCCATCGGCGCAAGCGGGCAATAGTAAATTGCTCTTCAAAGGAAGGGAAAGGTATATGAATCCGTCTACTATATTGTTGCGGCTCAAAAACGGAAACACGCCGAACTGAGGGGAAGATCCGCTCGTTAGGCAGCGATTTTCGTGTACTTGCCGGCAAAACGGTTACGCTAACCGAAAAGCCCTCGCGACCTGCTGCGTAGGTTGTTAATTTAGCGACATGATAACTATAATCGCAGCCGTTTTGCTTTTACTGACCGTGACGCTAGGTATGGGCGGTGGCCTTTACGAAATACTGGTTATATACCCTGGCTGGGAACATAATGTAGATCCGCTTACCTTGCGGGCCAAGCTGCAATCATCCGGGCAAATCCTTGCCGCCAAACGTTTTTGGCCGATTGCTTCGCCGGCACAAGTTTTACTGTCAGTTATCAATATCCCCCTAGCCTGGAATCATACTGGCGGGGCGCACGTTTACTTGCTGGCAGGGGCAGTGGCTGTTTTTATCAACCGGGTGATCACCTTTAGCTATTTTATCCCGGTTATGATCCGTAAGATCATGCAGCCCGAAACCATCGAAGCGGCACGCCTGCAAGGCATTGTAAAAAAATGGACTGCCTTAAGCCCGCTCCGTTTGGTTTTCGAACTTTTCGCCTGGATCATGCTTGTTGTGGCGCTGATGCATATCTAGCAGAAGGGTTTATAAGAAAAGGGACTAACTTTATCCCTTTGAACTAACACCTGCTGCAATATGAAGAAAATCCTTGCTGCCATTATAATTTACAGTCTGTTTCCTACACTTACCAATGCACAAATTGAAAAAGCTGCCATAGACTTAAACAATCTTCAGGCGCCTCAACCCCATTACCTCCCGGAATATATATTCGATAGCACTACAGATGCAACCCGCTGGCTGGATGAAAAACATGGCCTGAAGGTTTCCTTTGCATCCACTGACCGGCATTATTTCAGGACGGAGGTTCCTGACGTAAAGGAGACAACCACCTGGCAGGCAGTAGGATGGAAAGGAGAACGTTTAAACGCACTCGTCCTGGTCTGGTCGCCGGATACCCTGGAACAGGTGCGGTTTATCATCCATGACCTGGTCAACTCAAGAGGCCCGGTGATGGATAAAAAAAATATTCAAATGAATATGGTACGATATGTAGTGTCAAACTATCCCTATAATACACCCAATGCTACCTGCGATGTTTCTCCCTATAAAAAAGCTTACCTGATGCCTGATCGATTCGAGGCATTTGAGCAATTTGCCGTACCCGGGCGTACTGTCCGGCCGGTATGGATCTCCATTGACATCCCTTCCGCTATCGTACCGGGTGTTTATAATGGGAACCTCGAAGTACGATGCAAAAACTACAATGCCCTTTTACATATAAGTGTAAAAGTGCAGCAAGAGCAACTACCCGCACCACATGAATGGAAGTACAGGCTCGACCTTTGGCAAAATCCGTGGGTAGTTGCCTGGTACAATCATGTGCGGCCCTGGTCGGAGGAGCATAAAATGCTGCTGAAAAAACATCTGGCATTGTATGCAGGGGCTGGTGGAAAATATATCACCACGTATGCTGTTCATTCCCCATGGGCCGATAATTCTTATATGATCGAAGAGACCATGATCCAATGGATTAGAAAGAAGGACAGTTCATGGAAATTCGACTACCATATTTTTGATGAGTATGTCCGACTGGCAATGGAAGCTGGTATAGATAAAGCCATTACTATTTATACGCCGGTTCCCTGGGGCAACCGTTTCCGCTACCTTGATGAAACGACAGGTGACTATATGTATGAAGAATGGGCGCCCGGGTCCGAAGCCTTCAAAAAGGCCTGGAATGCATTTCTAAGTCATCTGCAAATACACCTGCAAAAGCAGGGGTGGTTGGATAAAACATATCTCGGCATAAATGAGAATACGATGGAACAAACACTTGCAGCCATCCGGGTCATCAGGGCGCACTCAAAAAAGTGGAAGATAACCTATGCAGGGGACTGGCATCCGGAATTGGATACTTTGCTGAATGATTATTGCTTTCTCTATGGCAAGGAGCCGGATGTAAATGCAGTGAAAGGAAGAGCCGCAAGAGGTTTCACTTCGACATATTACATCTGTTGCAATCCTCCAAAACCAAACGATTTTGTTTTCTCTCCACCGGTAGAAGGCAGGTGGCTGAGCTGGTATGCCGCGGCTCATGGGTATAACGGATTTTTGCGCTGGGCCTATGACGCATGGCCGGCAGACCCTTCCCGTGATGCGCGACATGCAATATGGCCGGCTGGTGACTGCTTCCTGGTTTATCCCGGCGGCAACAGCTGCATCCGCTTTGAAAAATTAAGAGAAGGGATCGTTGATTATGAGAAGATCAGGATATTAAAAGAGAAGGCATCTGCATCGCCGGATAAAAAGATCAAAAACCTGATAAAAGAATTGAACGACCATTTGCAAACATTCCTCCTTGAACATGATTTCAATACGGAAAAAATAATAGCTGATATGGATAAGAGTAAAAAAATAATGGAGGAACTCAGCGATGAGCTGGCGAGGTAAATTATGAAAAGTAAGTCTTCAATAACAATATTCGTCTGCATCCTGATATTGAATACCGTTAAGGCCAGCACCGGCTTGTTCTGCACGGAATACGACGACTATATTTTGACACATCAATTAACTCCCTTTGGCCCCATTCCTACTGCCCTTGATCCGAATGGAGTATATCCTTATCTTAGTTTTTGCGAGACTTCGAACAGGCCGGTATTGAAAAAATATCATTTTATTGTATTGGAAAACGACCTGGTTAAGATTACTATCTGCCCTGACCTGGGCGGAAAAGTATTTTCACTGATCCATAAACCTTCGGGGCGGGAAGTTTTATATGTGCCCGGAATTATCCGGTATACCAGGATTTTACCAAGGTTTTATTTTGTGGCAGGTGGTATTGAAGTGAGCTTCCCTATTTCACATTCACCTTCTCAGAACGAAAAGGTCCTTTATCAGATCGACCGAACCCCTCAGCGGATCTATGTCACCTGTGGCGAAAGGGAGTTGAGGTTTGGTATGCAATGGTCAGTAGAATATTCCCTGGGCAAGGAAGATTCTTTTTTATCCCAACGCGTAGTCTTTTATAACCCCGGTAGTTCATCCTACCCATGGATGTCCTGGTCCAATGCTGCCCTGCCTTCTGCTGCGGATACGAAGTTTGATTTTCCAAAAGGCAACGTTTTATCCCATGCTTCGTCTGTGGATACGATAGATTGGGAAAGGAAGGGACCTAAGACTGAATCAGATATAAAAGAAATGACGGGCTATTTCTGGAAAACAAAGGATGTGAACGCATTCGGGGCCTTTACTCCTTCTATAGGAACGGGTTTATACCATATTGCGGATTCAACTATCGCGGGCGGCATCAAATTATGGAGCTATGGGGTCGGAGATGACAGTGCCTGGGCTGTTTTGAGTACAGCACGACATCAAACTTATTTGGAGATACAGGGTGGACCATTGAGTGACCAGTCGGTCAAGGCGGAGCTGCGACCCGGCGAAACAAAATGGCACCTGGAATACTGGATTCCGTCTGACAAACCGTTGGACATTTATTCTTTGAAAATTCCGGTTGTTCATTTAAGGCCGCTCAGAGCAGTTCCGCTTTTTCAATGGGCAAGGGCTGCAGAAATAAGGATTTGGAAAGATCTCTCAAACGCCTATAGGTTGAAAACCAAATTGCCGGAGCCTCCGGCTATTGACCAAAATTGTTGGGCCCCTTCCGGCATGGAAAACCTCGATTCGGCATTTCTGTGGGCCATGCATAATAGTAAACCTGAAAATAATGAACTATGGCGTTTTTACTATGGAACCTGGCTGGCGGGTCGTAATGCAGCGGATGATGCTATAAAAGTTCTTTCAAAAAGCAATCTGGGTATTGCTAAGGTAATGCTGGCGAGACTATTCCGGTTGAAAGGGAATAACACGGCAGCAGTGGGGGCGATTGAATCTGTCAGGGAGCCGTGGCTGCAAGAACATCCCCAGGTAGTAGTCGAAAGGGATAAGTTGCTTCGCAGTCTGGGTCCACAGACCCTCTCTCAGCGGGAACAATGGTTGTCGGCGGTAGATGCCTTGAAAGACGAGTGGATCATCGAAAGGAAGGTTCAGCTTCTCATCGATAAGGGCGAAGCTCAGCAGGCGAAAGATCTGCTCTTATCCGTGCCCTTCCAGAAAGTGCATCAAACGTATACTCGTACAGGGCTTTGGCAGCAAATAACAGATAAATTGCATATTCCCTTCCTTCCCATTCCCACATCACTGGGTGAAGACAGGCTGGCTCATTTCGGAGCGTACAGAGAGTATGAATAAATTTCTAAGCCATAGCAGGAACCGGAACCGGAGCTCTCGTGATTATACCGGGCTCGCTGACCATATCTGTTTCGCGGAGATCAAAATTACTTAATGCCGGATGCGACAGCACTGATTGAACGAGGGGACTTGCCTTAAATGTGTTCAGCGCTTCGTCGCTGTCAAAAAGATATACAGCACCGGCTTCTTTTTTTTCTTCATCTATCAGCCATATTTTCCATTGGCAGCCCGGCACGGCAGCAAAATCGCCTGCAACGGCAAGTAGCAATTGCCTGAACTCAGCGTGGGATAAGCTGTAACTGTATTTCGTGATTAAAATTTTCTGTTTCATCGTTATCGTTTTTGTGAGTAATCAATGAAGGGTTAGCAAAAGCATTATTCGGCAAGCCGGCGATGGCTCGCCTTGTGCGGCATTGGCCTGCCTCCCTGCGCATCTTATTTCGAACTCAGGTCGGGTCTGAAGAATAGTATTTCGGACCATCCATGATCGGTATATTTGCTTATGCCCTCCATAAACTCTCCATACGAACCCTTTCCGTTTGCCGTCTCATACCTGTCCTTAAATGGCGCCCGGAATCCTTTCTCTCTTTCCTTTAACCCTTGTTTGTATCTGTAGACTAATAGATATTGCACAGGCCCGGATGCGCTGGTGGAATAGACCGCGACTGTCTGGTTGCCGGCGGCCCATGCCTTTTTGGCCATTTTTAACTGGTTCTCTACCTGATCGCCCATGCCTGGTTTTGGGAAAACATGCGTGATAGCGATCTTATCAGCATAATCCGTCAGTTGGACCGTACTCAATTCTTCTTCGAACACGCCATACTGGGCCGAAAACCTGTCGGTAAGATACACCGAAACATTTTTGTTCCAGTCTTCCATATGCTCAGTACCCAGATCGCCCCTCTTGTCGATCTGCTCCCAACTGTTAGGACCTTCGGTGATCATGAATCCGCCGGCATCAGGCCCGGATTGGATTTGCCAGACCCGCCATTTCCAGTCGCCTGTATGATATTTCTGGGCATGGGCGGTAAGGGCCTTTTCGAACTCTCCGATCTTATCCATTTTCGGGAAAACCCTTTCGGACCTAACGACATTTTTAACCTGGCCGAATCCTGCAAAAGGAATGAAGAGCCATAAAGCAAAAAGCTTTCTCATGGTTTTAAGTTTTTAAAAAATGAAGAAAAAAATGCAGTTTGGATAAGATCGGTATCTTCGATACCCTGCTACGTTAGAAGGATCTCTGGCAGAGGGAAGCAGTAAAGGTATGGAGAGGCAGGTTTTACACTAATGAGATGCAAAGTAAGGGTTATTTTAAAATTATACAAATATTTAATATGATTAGCCCCGTGCCGCGATTTTGATCAAGTTGCCATGAGGAGAAAGATGAAACGTCGATCAACAGGATGTGAGTTATGAGCGACATTCGGATAATATTGCGAAAACTAAGAACCGCTGGAGGTCAGCGGGTTGAAGAGAGTGTAGCGCTAACGCGGCAATTATCTAACCGTTTACTACCCGATTTCCTGATTTTTAGTAGTTTACCTGAATTGTCTTGATTCTCGCAGCTGCCAATTTTTCATTGATTATCATTCTAATATGCATAAATTCGAAGCCAAGTTTGACAGGTAGGCTCAGTTAAAGTAAATTGACTTCGGAATGGAAGGATTTTTTCAAAAAATTATTGATGTTCTGAATAGTTGCGA
Organism: Puia dinghuensis; assembly: GCF_014642875.1. GTDB lineage: Bacteria > Bacteroidota > Bacteroidia > Chitinophagales > Chitinophagaceae > Puia > Puia dinghuensis. The sequence goes on along the minus strand of NZ_BMJC01000004.1, from coordinate 593,913 downwards.
GATTCCCTATATGTTGTCGGGGAGTGTTGCCATGAGTCTATATATTGTTCCCCGAGCTACACAGGATTTTGATTTCGTCGTCCATTTGAGGCCGCAGGATATCGATCGTTTTGTGGAAAATTTCAAAGAGGGATATTATTGTGATAAAGATGCCATTGAAGATGCAGTGCAAAACAGAAGAATGTTTAACATTATTGACCACGCCACTGGCTTTAAAGCAGATTTTGTTGTCTTGAAAAATGAACCATTCCGACAAAACGAATTCACTCGAAGAATTCCAATGGAATTCTTTGGAAAAACAATTTATGTTGTTTCCCCGGAAGATCTTATTATCTCCAAATTGATTTGGATCCAAGAACTGCAGTCAGCGATTCAAATGGCGGACATTAGAAATCTTGTTGCATCTGACAATCTTGACTGGGAATATATCAATTTATGGATGGGAATACTGAAATTAAATACGTTTGATCTTTTAAATCATGAATGACACTCCACAAAATATAAAAGACCTCCAGTTAAAAATTTGGCTTTCGAAACCTCCAATGGAGAGGCTCAGGCAAATGATGGAAAACAATGCTATGCTACATCAATTCTGGTCTAAGGCACAAAGACATAATAGCCACGATAAAAGACCTTCTGCTCAAACTCCTGATAAGTCTTAATTAACTCGCATGGGGTATTTTAAGCATTGTACCCTTTTATTTTGAAGCACATTTATAAATAAGCAAAATAATAAAGGCAGCAATCAATATTTGATTTATGATGAGATCATATCTTCTCGTTGGGAGTAGATGATCCGGATATTGTATACCCCACTTTCCTGAGTTCGCAAATTCAAGTAACATTCCTGGCGTCACCGGAATACGTTTAACTCTTTCATTTGGTGGCCTAAAAATTGATCCGCCAATATTGTTCCCTTCTTCAGAGTGATGAAAGTACCAACGATAAGCCGAGATGTCGACATCATAATCTTTAGAAAATTTGCCTATTAAATCCACGAAATCATCTCCATCACATCCTAAATCATTAACTATATCACTGCTTTCAAGCACCTCATCTTCACTGCAACCAGTTTGAGTCTCTACAAATTTTAATATTTCAGCGAGTTGATACATAAAAGAGGTTGGTTATCGGGTTGCTCCCTTCTGCTTTTCAAATCGCTTCTTCCAAGATTCAAGATCAAGAGCTGTTTCCTCGCTTTCATCGTCGAAGATGATCCAACAACCACATTGTTCAGATAACACCTTCAATTGCTGAAGTTCTTCTTGCGTAACCATGTGCCTGTAATAGTGACTTTTAACGCCATTTAAAATTTCCCATAGCTCATATTCCAACCCATCCATCCAGCCAGCTTTGAATTAGAGTAACTTATAAAACTGAAAGGATTCACCAAAAAAACAAAACCCACTGTTGTTCAGCGGGTTGAAGTGAAGTGTAGTCCCGACAGGAATCGAACCTGTATCAAAAGTTTAGGAAACTTCTATTCTATCCATTGAACTACGGGACCGGCTTGCTTTCGGAGGCCGCGGCGGGCGCTGCATCGGGGGAGAGCGGCGCGGCGGGGCGGACCACCGAGGGAGTGGCAAGGGTCGCAAAAATAAGGCATTTTTTTTTAGCTAGCGGGAAATCCTTACTTTGACGAACCTAATATGAGATGTAATATGAACCGATTGATCCTGCCAGACTTATGCCGGCGACTGTTGGGGCGTGCCGGGTTGCGATTGCTGGGGCGTGCCGGGCTGCGGCTGCCTGTACTTGTGGGGCTGCGGCTGATGGTGCTTGCTGCACCGCTGCTGCTGGCGATGGGCGCCCGCTCGCAGGGACCGCATTTCAGCCACCAGACCATCTTCGTGACGGATCTGGACCGGAGCGCGAATTTTTATGAGAAAGTGATGGAACTGAAGCGCATCCCCGAGCCCTTCCACGATGGCAAGCATGTGTGGTTCAGGCTCTCCGAACACGGCCAGCTGCATGTCGTCTCCGGCGCAACCGCCGACGTCCCCCACGATATCAATATTCACTTAGCCTTTAGCGTCCCTTCAGTAGAGGCATTTGCCAAACACCTCGACGCAGCTAACGTGAAATATGGCAACTGGGCACAGAACAGCACGACACCCCAGGTGCGCCCCGACAAAGTAAAACAGATCTATCTGCAAGACCCCGACGGGTACTGGATCGAAGTGAATGACGATAAATTTTGATGGCCGGGTTGCATAGTCCTATCTTTGCGGACTATGAAGTTTTATAATCTTGTCATCAAATATCGCCTCCCGATTGCCCTCGCTTTCCTGATAATCGGCATCGCCGCCAACGTCTATGCCGGTTTCTGGCCAGCCTTCCTCCCCTATCTCATCGCCCTGATCCTGCTGTTTGGATATTTCTTTTTCGGTCCGCTACGGCTGATCCAGGAACACATGGAATCCGGCGACATGGAAGCAGCCGAGAAAGTCCTCGACTCCGTCAGATTCCCCAACCTTCTCTATAAACCCATCCGCTCGGTCTACTATACCCTGAAAGGCAATATCGCCATGATGAAACAGGACTTTGCCGGCGCCGAGAAGAACATGAAGAAGGGACTCGATCTGGGCATGCCCATGAAAGAGGCGGAAGGCGCCAGCCTGCTGCAGATGGGGATGCTCGCCATGCAAAAGAACGATCTCAAACAGGGTGAAAGCTATATCCGCCAGGCCATCCGCAAAGGTCTCCCCGACAAGGAAAACCAGGCCGCAGCGTTCCTGCAGCTTTGCTCCATCTATATGACCAAGCGGGAGTTCCGCGCCGCCAAGGATTTCTTCCGCAGAGCAAAGGCGCTGAAGCCTACCACCCCGCAGATCGTGGATCAGATCAAACAGATCGAAAAGTATATCTCCCGCATCCCGGGGTAAGGATGGCGAGTCCGCATTCCTGGTTAAGGGTGGCAAATGGGGTGAGTCCCGCATCCTGCCGTAGGAGCCGGGGGTAAGAAGCAATCGAGGTAGGGGGAAGAGGGTTTAGGGGCGTGGCCGGAAGGGAAGGGGTTGGGAAACCCGGCCTTACTTAATTCTTTACTGTCTTGCTGCCGGTGGTCACACAATCCACCATATGCCGTAGCGTGCGAAGAGAGAGGCTGTTCTTCTCCAGGAAATCAAAACTGCCGTATTGCAGAAATATCTCCTTAGTATTCAGCCCTTTCTGGCTGGAGAACAAAATTACGTACACATTCGGATCGATGTCCCGAACCCGCTGTAGGGTGTCGAGGCCATTCATTTGCCCGTCCAGGTTATAATCCAGAACGATGACGGAAGGATGCTTATCCAACTCGGAAATACAGGATTCCCCATTGGTGTAAAAATGAATGTTGGAGCTAAGCGTTTCCAGTTCCTTAGCGATAAGGTTTTGATAAATGACGTTATCTTCAACCACGAAGATGACAGGTTGCTGATTAAATTCCATGATTAGTTTGCTGTAGTGCAGCATTTATCATGGAAAATGGTGCCAGAAAAAACCACCACGCATCTATTTGATTATCAACACCTAAATCGGTTGAGGAACCGAATTGTCTTCTCATTTTGGGAAAACCGAGGTGCGGATGGGAATCATTTTATCACCTCCAGCTGCAGCTGTCCAATGCATTCCTGGATCACGGAATCGATGGTCGCCACCAGGGATGGTACCTGGTCGAGAGACTCTTTCTGCCGGGCATTGGTCTCCACCGCACGGATCTCCTGCCGGATGGATTTGATACCCATCGAATCGATGGTAGATTTCAGCTTGTGAGCCGTCTTACCCACCTGCTCCCAATTTTCTTCCTCCAGCGCCCTTTTAAGGTCCTGCAAATTCTGCGGCACCGTCTCAATAAAAAGAGCGACCATTTTCCTTATAAAACCTTCGTCACCACCCGACACGGATTGCACCATCGAGAGGTCGTATAATCTCGCATTCCCAGCTGTCATATTACTACTATTACTATTGTTGTTATTATGGGCAAAAGCGGCAGCAATCGTTGAAGCAGACCCGACAGGGTTCTGAAGACGGGTCAAATTTCGGGAAATCACCCGAAACAGCCTCGCCTCATCAAAAGGCTTGGCCAGATAATCAGTCATCCCCGCGGCGAGGTATTTCTCACTATCCCCTTTCAGGGCATTAGCGGTCAAGGCGATGATGGGGATGTTCGATAAGACGGGGTCGGGTAGTTTCCGAATGCGCTGCGTAGCTTCTATCCCATCCATCTCCGGCATCTGTACATCCATCAGGATGCAGTCGAAGGAGCTCTTGTCCAACGCCTCCAGTGCCTCCCGGCCATTGTTGACGATCTCCACCTCAAAATCCCATGATTCAAGGATGTGCCGGGCCAGATATTGATTCAACTCCACATCTTCCGCGACCAGTACTTTTCGAGGTCCAAGGCTCTTGTAATCTATTTCCTGACTTGCTTCATTTTCCTGCATAGCTTCAATGCTTATAAGATAGGGGACGCGTATTGTAAAGGCCGATCCCTTGCCCTCTTCACTTTGCACCAGCAGTTCGCCATTCTGCATTTCGATCATGTTCTTGCAGATGGTCAACCCAAGACCAGTGCCGCCATATTTACGGGAGATGGTAGCATCCGCCTGTTCAAAAGGCTCGAATATAGTTCTTAGTTGTTCTTTCCCTATTCCTATCCCGGTATCCTGAACGGTGATCTCGACGATGACTTCCTCTTCATTGTGTTCCCTGATGAGGGTGTAAATAGTGATATGCCCCTCATTCGTGAACTTCAGCGCATTGCTCAGGATATTGTTAAGCACCTGGCTTAGCCGGTAGGGGTCACCTTCCACCACCAGGTCTGCAGGGATCGAATTCTGAAAGATGAGGCCCAGCTCTTTTTCTTCTGCCCGGTAGATGAATGACTGGATCGTCGTTGCTATCTTATCCACAATCTTGAAGGGGATGCGTTCGAGCTGTAATTTTCCCGCCACTATCTTCTCCAGATCGAGGATATCATTGACGATGACAAGCAGGTTGTTTGCCGATTCCTGGATCAACTGAAGATAGTTGCGCTGCTGTGGATCGAGCCGGGTCTTGTTCAACAGGCTGGCAATCCCGAGGATACCGTTCATAGGCGTCCTGATCTCATGGCTCATATGAGCCAAAAACGATTCTTTCGCCTTGGCAATCTCGTCGGTGAGCTGCTTGGTAAGCCGCAGTTCGCGCTCCATCTTGATCCTATCCGTAATATCCTGGGAGAAACCAATGACGTACGGCTCTGACCCGGGCTCTTCCTTTCTATAGTTCTTATATAGCAGGTAGATCTCCTCACCCGTCTTGCTCAACACACAGAATTCTCCGCTAACGGCATTCACCGACTCGCGGATCGCTTTCAGGTATTCGGCTTCAAACTTGGGACGATGTTTCTCCGGGACAAATTCGGCAATACTGCGGCCCAGCATTTCGGATGATTCATACCCCAATACCTTGCAGGTGGCCGGATTGACGGTTAGCAACTTTCCACCCATATCATGGGTACAGATAAGCGCCTGGCTATGGTTGAACAGATCACGGTATCTTTTTTCGCTGACCCTTACCTTTTCCTCGAATTCCTTTGTTTCCGTAATGCGCACCGCATAGATGATCACCTGCTGCAACTGGCCAGATTCATCAAAGACGGGATATACCCGGTGCATGAAATGCTGTACCACGCCTTCGGCATCCATGGCCGACTCCGCCCATTCAACCACCCTGCGGGTGCGCCTTGCTTTTTCGAAGACCATCCGTCTTGCCCTTGCCTGGGCGGCGGGACGGCCAGAGTACTGGCAAAACTCCTCGTTGGTCTTCCCGATCATCCATTCACGGAGATGCTGATCCGGTACGGCGCTTGGATTGGCGTACAGATACCGGTATTCCGCATCCGCTACAATGATCTCGGCGGGAACCAGACTGAGGATATCCTCAAAAAAGTGGCCTTGTAATGCCATAGCCGTTTATTTCATCTTCAGATCGCCGTTCTGGATCATTCGATAAAGGGTAGACTTACCGACATCCAGCTTTTTAGCCACAAGCAGCACATCCTTTTCATATTTATCCAGATAATGCTGCAGGATCTGTATCTCAAACTCCTTAAGAGTCATTTCCTTATTCAATAGATCGGCGATGCTTGCCGAAGTGTTTAGGGTGATGTGTTCGGCCTGGATCATCTCTTCATCCGCCATGACGACAGCCAGTTCGACAACGGACTTCAATTCCCGCACATTGCCCGGAAAAGGATATTGCAACAGTTTCTGCTGCGCTTCCGGGGAAAGGGTCCGCTTATCCAGCTTGTTCTCCTTGCAGAACCCGTCGATAAAATGCTTGGAAAGGATAAGGATGTCGTTCCCCCTTTCCCGTAAAGGCGGCAGGGAGATTGGCAGACCGATCAACCGGTAGTATAGGTCTTCACGGAAATTCTTGTTTTTTACCTCTTCCAACAGGTTTTTATGGGTAGCCACGATGATCCGGGCATCGATCTTGGTCACGCCATTACTCCCGATGCGAGTGATCTCCTTCTCCTGGAGCACGCGCAGCAGCTTTGCCTGCAGGTTGATGTCCAACTCCCCGATCTCGTCAAGGAAGAGAGTGCCCTTGTCCGCCTCTTCGAATTTTCCGATCCGCCGGGTGACCGCTCCCGTAAAGGCTCCTTTTTCATGACCGAAAAGCTCGCTCTCGATCAGATCTCTGGGAATGGCGGCCACGTTGACGGCCACAAAGGGCATCTTATGGCGTTCGGAATTATAGTGTATCGCCTTGGCAATCATTTCCTTACCCGATCCGGTCTCGCCGGTGATGGAAACGGTGATATTCGTTTTGGAAGCCTTTTCGATCATGGAGAAGACCTTCTGGATCTGATCGCTCTTCCCCAGGATCATCTGCGAGAAATCATATTTCCGGCCCACCTGGCTTTTCAGCGTTTCTACTTCCTGCTTCAGGCTGCTGATCTCCCGGAGGTGCAGAATGCTGTTCCAGAGGCGGTCTTTTGTGTCATCATCCTTTACAATGTAATCGAAGGCTCCGTTTTTCAACAAATTGATAGCAGTGGCCACATCTTCCTGCCCTGAAATGACAATGACCCGAATATCCGGGTTGTGCTCCTTTATCTTCTTCAACACCTCGGCACCATCACAGTCCGGCAGCGAATAGTCGAGAGTCACCACTTCGGGGTTCTCGTGCAGCGCGGCAAAAAAATCGCGGGGGGATTCGAATCGTTTGACCTCATATTCGGGATTGAGGGAGAGATAATGCTGAAGCATAGAGCCATACCAGACATCATCTTCAACGATAAAGACCTTAAAGGAATGATGGTTTTTCATAACTGCGTTTGTCTTAGGATAAGAATCTAAACGTGAAAACGACGAATTTATTCCCATATTAAGACATTTTCCAATTTATTCTTATTCTTTTCGACGAATAAAGACTATTTGATACGGTGTTAAGTGCAAATACTTAGTCCTATGAACCATCCCTGCGGGATTGGAAACATCGTTACCTTTGAAAATATGTCGCTAAACCGGGAAAGACTCCGCCATCATTTCGAGGAGGAATACCAGAAATTAAATGAGCAACAACGGATGGCTGTGGACACCACGGAAGGCCCCGTTATGGTCATTGCCGGACCCGGAACGGGCAAAACGCAGATCCTGGCGGCGCGCATCGGCAAGATCCTGCTGGAAACAGATGCAACCCCCAGCAATATTCTCTGTCTTACCTATACGGATGCCGGCACCATTGCCATGCGCCGGAGGCTGCTGTCCTTTATCGGGGCGGATGCCTATAAGGTGAACATTCATACCTTTCACTCTTTTTGCAACGATATCATCCAGGATAACCTCCCCCTGTTTGAAAAAACGGCGCTGGATGCCATTTCCGACCTCGAACGGATACAGCTTTTCAAGACGCTGATCGATGGATTCCCAAAGAATCACCCCTTAAAGCGCTATCGTGGGGATGTCTATTACGAGATGGGCAACCTGCAAAGCCTCTTCTCCACGATGAAAAGAGAAGGCTGGACCCCCGCTTTTATCAACGGGAAGATAGAGGAGTACCTGGCCGATCTGCCCAACCGCGAAGAATATATCGCCAAAAGGGCCACCAAAGAATTTAAAAAGGGTGATGTCCGCACCGACAAGATCGAAGAGGAAAAAGAACGGATGAACAAGCTGAGAGCCGCCGTGAACGAATTTGACAATTTCCAGGAGCTGATGCGGCGGCATAACCGCTATGACTTCGACGATATGATCAATTGGGTGATCAAGGCTTTTGAGGGGAACAAGGCCTTGCTTTTGACCTACCAGGAACGCTATCAGTATATCCTGGTGGACGAATACCAGGATACCAGCGGGACGCAGAACCGGCTCGTGAGTCTCCTGATCACCTATTGGGAGCAGCCCAATGTTTTTGTGGTCGGTGACGACGATCAAAGCATCTACCGCTTCCAGGGAGCCAACGTCGAGAATATGCTGGACTTCGCCCACCAGTATCAAAAAGACCTGCTCACCGTCGTCCTGACCAATAACTACCGGAGCACCCAGCCCATCCTGGATATCTCCCGGGCGTTGATAGAGAAGAACGAAGAACGCCTTGTCCGGCAGCTGCCCGGCCTTTCGAAACAGCTGATAGCCAGCCATCCCCGCACGGGCAAGCTGCAACATCCGGCAAGGCTGCTTGAATACCTGAGTCCCCGGCAGGAGATGACGGGTATTACGCTGCAGGTGGAAAATCTCATCGCCAATGGAGTTGCACCCGGCCACATCGCCGTCATCTATAAGGAGAACAAGTACGGGGAGGAGTTGGCGCGCTTCTTTCAACTGAAGAATATCCCGGTCTATAGTAAACGTAATATCGATCTGCTGACTGTTCCGCTGGCACAGCAGATACTGCTGATGCTCCGGTATCTCGCGGCCGAGCATGATACCCCATATGGGGGTGATGAGATGCTGTTCGAGATGCTACATTTTCAATTCTGGGGTGTCGCCCCGATGGAGATCGCCAAACTATCCATTGAAGTGGCCGACCGGCAATTTGGCGATCAGCGGACTTCTATCCGGCGGTTGCTGTATGAAAAGGCCAACCGGCCCGCCCGCGATCTCTTTGATGCAGGGCTGCCTGAAGGGCTTACAAAAGCAAGCCGGGTCATCGAAAAACTGGTGGCTGATGTGGCGAATGTTACCCTTCAGACGCTGTTCGAGAACTGCATCCGCGAAACCGGCATCCTGAAGGCTGTCCTTTCCTCACCGGATAAGGTAGGCCAGATGCAGGTGCTAACGGCGCTGTTCGATTTTGTCAAGGAAGAGACCCGGCGGAATCCGGATCTTACCCTGGAGCAGCTGATCCAGGTGATCGATCTGATGAAGGACAATGATCTTACCCTCCCCCTGGTGAAAGTCTCCGGTAGCGAGCAGGCCGTCAACCTGCTCACCGCCCATGGCTCCAAGGGGCTGGAATTCGAATATGTATTCTTTGCCGGCGCCAACGCCTCCACCTGGGAAAAGAAACGGCGGCCGGGTACCGGCTATAAATACCCGGACACGCTGTTTACTACTATGACGGGGGGTGGGGCCAACGGAGATGAGGAACTGCGGCGTCTTTTTTATGTGGCCCTGACAAGGGTGGAGCAGCATCTGACTATTTCCTATTCCCGTTACCGGGACGATGGCAAAGAACTGGAGCCCTCCGTTTTCCTTGCCGAGATTATGGACAGCCAAACCCTGGCCTTTGAAAAGGTGATCATTCCGGCCGATGAGCAGGCGGATTTCGACGCCTTACCCTTTAGCGATGCCATCGCTCCGCAGATAGAAGCGGGAGAGGATGATCTGATCAGCAGGTTATTGGAAAAGTTTGTCATGAATGTGACGGCGCTAAACAATTATCTGAATTGCCCGCTGGAATTCTATTATCGCAACCTCATCCGCATCCCTTCCCCCAAGAATGAGGCCACGGAGTTTGGCAGCGCCGTGCACTTTGCCCTGCAGCGGCTCTTCGAGAAGATGAAACAGCATGTCGCGGAGCAATTCCCCTCCAAACTGGAGATGCTGACAGATTTTGAATGGTATATGCGCCGTCACCGGGAGATCTTTACAAAAGAAGCGTTTGCCCGGCGGATGGAATATGGGCTCGAGGTGCTGGCCAATTATTATGATAAATACCTCCATTCGTGGAATAAGGTCGTTTCGGTGGAGAGGAATATCCGCAACGTCATTGTCAGGGGAGTGCCGCTAAAGGGCAAGCTGGACAAACTGGAATTCCAGGGTAAGGAGGTGAACGTTGTCGACTATAAGACGGGGGACGTGGATAAGGCCACAGACAAGTTGAAACCGCCCAGCGCCAAGGACCCTAACGGAGGGGATTACTGGCGGCAAGGCGTCTTTTATAAGATACTGGTCGATAGCTATGAGCAAAAAGACTGGAAGGTGGCCAGTACAGAGTTCGATTTTGTGGAGCCCGACAAGAAAAAGGAATACCGGAAAGTGAAGATCGTCATCACCCCGGAGGATATCACCACCGTCACGCAACAGATTATGCAGACCTGGGAGAAGATTCAGCGCCGTGAGTTCTACACGGGTTGCGGCAAGCCCGACTGCCACTGGTGCAATTTTGTGAAGACCAATAATTTAGCTGTCGCTTTACATGAGATCGGGGAGGAAGAAGAGGATTAATAATAACGTTTTGTTACAAGGTAAACCCACTATGTTTGCAGAATGAAGATCAAGAACGGTCTGTTTTCCCTTATACTGTTTTCCCTGCTTCTTATCGGTTCGATCGCCCCTTCCGGCTGCGCCAATATCGTACCTCCCACCGGCGGCCCCAAGGACACGATCCCGCCGCGCCTGGTCTCCGCCGTCCCGAAGGATTCCGCCAAAAATTTCACCGGAACAAAGATCATCTTCAATTTTGACGAATACATCGATGGCAAGGATATCCGCAACGAATTACTGGTTTCGCCGGTGCCAAAGATCGATCCCATCGTAGATACAAAGCTGCGCACCGTGACGGTGAGGATTAAGGACACTTTGCAGGATAACACCACGTACGCCCTGTTCTTTGGAAAGGGTATCAAAGACGTGAATGAAGGGAATATCCTCCGCAACTTCACGTATGTCTTTTCTACGGGAGCTGCCATCGACAGGGGAGATTTTACAGGGAATGTAGTGGTGGCCAATACGGGCAAGGCGGACAGTACGCTTATTGCGGTGCTTCAGGACAGTCTATACGATTCGGCTGTTGTCAAGAACCGGCCCCGGTATATCGCCAAATGCGACAGCGCAGGCAGGTTTCATTTCCGGTATGTCAAGCCCGGAACATATGCGCTGTACGCTATGAAGGACGAAGGCGGGTCGCATAAATATCTTTCAAAGGCCCAGCTGTTTGCTTTTGCCGACGCCCCCGTCAGCATCGGTATGAGCACGCCGTCCGAGACGCTTTATGCTTATGTGGAGGGCTTCGACACAACGAAGAAGGCCACCACGGCGGGCGGCGGGACCGGGGCAAAACCAGCGCCACCCAAAAGACTCAACAAGGAGAGCGACAGGCGGCTTCAGGTAAACATCAATGCGAGCGGCAACGTATTCGACGTGCTCGATACCTTCCGGATCACCTTTTCTTCGGGGCTGAAAGTATTCGATTCCACCCAGGTAAGGTTTACGGATGAGAATTTCCACGATATCGATGCCCGGCAATACCGCTATGTCCGTGACAGCACCAACAAGACGTTCGCTCTTTATTATGCCTGGCCTACGGACACCAAATACCATCTTATCTTTCCCAGGACATTCGGTCAGGATTCCATCGGTAGAAAGCTTCTAAAGGACGATACGGTCAGTTTCAAGACAAAGAAGGATATCGACTATGGGGAGATTCGGATCAGAGTGCTGAATCTGGACATGTCACTGCATCCCGTCCTTCTGTTTGTCCAGGGGGATAAGATCAAGTATACTATACCTTTTAATACCCGGCGGGAGGTGAGGCGGATACTGTTCCCCCCGGGCGAGTATGAGCTGCGGATCCTTTATGATACCAATCGCAACATGATCTGGGACCATGGGGTATTCTTTGGCAAGAACAAAAGGCAGCCGGAAAAAGTGACCACTATCCGGAAAAAATTGAATGTCAAGGCCAACTGGGATAATGATCAGGATATAACGTTGTGACGTTGATTCCTTGTACCTTTACAGGATGCAATTTTCTTCGTCCTTACTGGAACAGGCGGTGAATGAATTCGCCAAATTGCCGGGCATCGGGAAAAAGACGGCCCTACGGCTGGTGCTGCATTTACTCAAGGCAGAAAACAGCGCCGTGCAGGGGTTTGGGGAGACGATGATCCGGATGCGCAACGAGATCAAGTTCTGCCAGCGCTGCCACAATGTTGCCGATGCCGACATCTGCTCCATCTGTGCAAATTCGATGCGGAAACACGAGCTGATCTGTGTCGTAGAAAGCCTGCGGGAGGTGATTGCCATCGAAAGCACGCAACAATATAGTGGGGTTTACCATGTACTCGGGGGGATCATCTCCCCGCTGGATGGAATAGGTCCCGATCAGTTGAATATCGAGACGCTTGTCTCGCGGGTGCGTAAAGAGCATACCCAGGAGCTGATCTTTGCCTTAAACCCCAACATCCAGGGGGATACTACCATCTATTATATTCAGAAGAAGCTGCAGGATGCCAATGTCCGTATCACGACCATTGCCCGGGGTATCGCCTTTGGCGGAGAGCTGGAATATGCCGATGAGATGACACTGGCGCGAAGCATCACCAACCGGATGCCGGTGGAGAGTTACCGGACGGGGGGATAGGGCTTCGTCGCGGGGCGGGATAGCCGGGGCACGGCGAGAGAGTCGGGTGGATGACATTGTGAATACAAATATTTTACATAAATTTGCTTTCTACAGGCGGATTTGTTTATTGTTCGGCCTGTTTAAAAACTGAACTAATAAACGGCTGAAATATCCCACCTTTTATGGCTATTTCCTTCGTTTATGGTTCTATCGGAGGAAAAACACATGGAGACTACAACACGCAAAAAGCTGGAGGAAGCGCTGAAAGAACGCATCCTCATCATCGACGGGGCCATGGGCACCATGATCCAACGCCACAAATTAGAAGAGAAAGACTATCGCGGCGAGCGGTTTAAGGACTGGCCTTCCGATGTGAAAGGTAATAACGATCTGTTATGCCTGACCCAACCAGCTATCATCGAAGGCATCCACCGGCAATACCTGGAAGCAGGCGCCGATATCATCGAGACCAATACGTTCAACTCCCAGGCGATAAGCATGGCCGACTACCATATGGAAGAGCTGGCCTACGAGATCAACGTGGCGGCTGCCCGTATCGCCAGGAAGGCGGCGGCGGACTATACGGCAAAAGATCCTGCCAAGCCCCGGTTTGTGGCCGGCGCCATCGGTCCCATGAGCAAGACACTCTCCCTTTCCCCCGATGTCAACAACCCCGGGTTCAGGGCGGTGACCTTTGACGAGGTGGCGGCAGCCTATTACGAGCAGGTAAAAGGACTGGTGGAAGGGGGTGTCGATCTTCTGCTGATCGAGACCATCTTCGACACGCTGAACGCCAAGGCAGCCATCTTCGCTATTAAAAAATATTTCCGCGACACTCATCAGCCCGAACTCCCGATATCCATCAGCGGGACGATCACGGACGCCAGTGGACGTACGCTAAGCGGGCAGACCCTTGAAGCTTTTTATGTTTCCGTCATGCATGCGCGACCGTTGAGTATCGGTCTTAATTGCGCTCTGGGCGCGCAGGAGATGCGGAGCCATGTAGAAGAGCTGAGCCAGATAGCGGCCTGCTTCACCTCGGCCTATCCCAACGCCGGCCTGCCCAACGCAATGGGTGAATATGATGAACAGCCCGAGCAGACGGCACATTTTATCGAGGAATGGGCCGAGAAGGGATTTGTCAATATCGTTGGCGGCTGTTGCGGAACGACACCGGATCATATCCGGCATATTGCGCAGCACGTGGCGACGATTAAACCCCGGCGGTTGCCGGTTGTAGAAAAAGAATTGGTTTAAAAGCATTTAAATAAAAAGATGTCCACCGCTACTATAAAACCCTTTTTACGACTTTCCGGTCTTGAACCTCTTGTCTTACGTCCCCTGACGAACTTCGTCAATATTGGCGAACGCACCAATGTCACCGGCAGTAAGAAGTTTGCCCGACTTGTCAGGGACAACCAGTATGAAGAAGCGCTTAGCGTCGCCCGGCAACAGGTAGAGAACGGAGCCCAGATACTGGACGTAAACATGGACGATGCCCTGCTGGATGGAGAGAAGGCCATGCAGACCTTTCTCAATCTGCTGCAGGCTGAACCGGATATCGCCAAGATCCCGATAATGATCGACTCCTCGAAATTTTCGATCATCGAGGCGGGGCTGAAATGCGTACAGGGGAAATGTATCGTCAACTCCATCTCTTTGAAAGAAGGAGAAGAGAAATTCATCGAACAGGCCATCATCTGCCGGAGCTATGGCGCGGCGGTGATCGTCATGGCCTTTGATGAGAGTGGACAGGCCGACACGCTGCGAAAAAAGGTGGATATCAGCGCGCGGGCTTACAAGATACTGACCGAGCGGGTGGGCTTCGCGCCGGAGGACATTATTTTCGATCCGAACATCTTTGCTATTGCCACGGGCATCGAAGAACATAACAATTATGCGGTCGATTTCATCGAAGCAATTAAGGAAATAAAGCAAAAGATGCCGTTAACGCGGATTAGCGGCGGCGTCAGCAACATCTCTTTCTCCTTCCGTGGCAACGAGCCTGTGAGGGAAGCGATGCACAGCGTATTCCTGTACTACGCCATCAAGGCGGGCATGGACATGGGTATCGTCAATGCCGGACAGCTGGTGGTCTATGACGAGATTGAACCGCAGCTGCGTCAGCTGTGCGAGGATGTTATTCTCAACCGCCATCCGGATGCTACCGACAAGCTGCTGGCTTTTGCCGAGACCGTAAAGGCGAAAGGGAAGGAAGAGGTGAAAGACGAGGCCTGGCGCCGGGGTACGGTAGAAGAGCGGCTGAAACATGCGCTCGTCAACGGCATCACCGACTATATCGATGCCGACACGGAAGAAGCCCGGCAGAAATACCCGAAGCCGCTGGATGTGATAGAAGGTCCGTTGATGGCCGGCATGGACGTCGTTGGAGACTTATTCGGCAGCGGGAAGATGTTCCTGCCGCAGGTGGTGAAGAGCGCCCGGGTCATGAAGAAATCGGTGGCCGTGCTCACCCCCTATATCGAACTGGAAAAGGAAGAACGGAAGAAGGCGGGCGATACGAATGGATCGGAGCCCGCGGGCGCCGCCAAGATACTTCTTGCTACCGTCAAAGGGGATGTCCATGATATCGGCAAGAACATCGTCGGTGTTGTGTTGGGTTGTAATGGCTATGACGTCATCGATCTTGGAGTGATGGTGCCGGCGGATAAGATATTGGAGACGGCTAAAAAAGAAAAAGTGGACGTTATCGGACTTAGCGGTCTGATCACTCCATCCCTCGATGAAATGGTGCATGTGGCCCGGGAGATGAAGCGGCAGGAGTTCGGGATCCCCCTGCTTATCGGCGGGGCGACGACCTCACGGATGCATACCGCAGTAAAGATCGCCCCGGAATTCGACCGGGGGGTAGTACATGTACTGGATGCTTCCCGCAGTGTCACGGTGGTCGGCTCGCTGCTCAACGCCGAACAGAAACCGGAGTTTCTGCAAACGATCTCTTCCGAATACAAGAAGCTGAAAGAGGACTTTAGCAACAAGAGAAGTGTCAAGCAATACCTGTCCTTTGGCCAGGCGCAGGAGAACAAGGTCGCCATCGACTGGAACGCTTTCCAGCCGGTGACCCCCAAGTTTATCGGAACCAAGGTTTTCGACGGTTATGACCTTGCCGAGATAGTGGAGTATATCGATTGGGGTCCCTTCTTCATCGCCTGGGAACTGCATGGGAAGTTCCCGCAGATACTCACCGACGCGACCGTTGGCGCAGAGGCTACCAGGCTTTATAACGATGCGCAACAGCTGCTGGGGCAAATTGTTCGCGAGAAATGGCTGAAGCCACGAGCCGTCATCGGGTTCTGGCCGGCCAATTCGAACGGGAAGGATACGATAGTGGTGCAGACGGGGGCCGCAGCGGATGGCGGTGGGGCGTCGACCGAGGGAGCAGGCTTGCCGGCGGATGGCGTGGTGCATCTCGAAAGCCTGCGGCAGCAGATCAAAAAGGCCCCGGGTCAGCCGAATATCTCCCTAGCCGACTTTATCGCTCCGGCCACGACCGGCAAGACAGATCATATCGGCGCCTTTGTCGTCAGCATCGAAGGCATCGAGCCGCATATCCAGCGCTTTCAGGCTGCATTCGACGACTATAACAAGATCACGCTGCAGGCGCTGGCGGACAGGCTTGCGGAAGCGTTTACCGAGCTGCTGCATGAAAAGGTGCGGAAAGAATACTGGGGTTATGCGTGCGAAGAGCATCTCAGCAACGATGAGCTCATCCAGGAAAAATACCTCGGTATCCGGCCCGCACCGGGTTATCCTGCCTGTCCCGATCATACGGAGAAAAGAAAGCTGTTCGCCATGCTGGATGCTACCAAACAGACCGGCACAGTGCTGACGGAATCCCTGGCGATGTATCCTGCTTCTTCGGTGAGCGGCTGGTATTTTGCGCATCCCGAAAGCAAATACTTTGGGGTGGGAAAGATTGAAAAAGACCAGGTTGTGGATTATGCGGCCCGCAAAGGGATGCCGCTTGCAGAAGTGGAAAGATGGCTGCGGCCGTCGTTAGAATATGACATATAACTAATGTATATATGACAGCTGTTGTAACGGGTTGTTAAGATCGAAGCGGATGGCAAATATTCCCTAAATTTGCACCGGCTTTAAACAAAATCTTAGTACAAAGAAACAACAGCAAGTTTATGATGTCGAATGGCAGGCGTTGTCACGCTACTACCCTACTTCTGCTTACACTAATCCTTCCTTTTTTCACTTTCGCACAGCAACAACCGGAAAAGAAAAAGAAGAAATTCATCAAGGAAGTTTACTTTTCCTGGGGATACAATAAAGAGTGGTATACCCATAGCACTATACACGTGTCACAGCCGGGGCTGGGAAATAATTATGACTTTGTTCATGTCAGGGCGCATGACCATCCGGGCTGGGATGAAGGCCTGTTCAGCAAGGCACTATCCATTCCCCAGTATAATTATCGGCTGGGCTTCCTTCTTGACGAAGAACGGGGATGGGGTTTTGAGATCAACTTCGACCATACCAAGTATATTTTCGCCGATCAGAATGTACGCATCAAGGGCATTTTGTATAATCACCCGGTGGATTCGACCATTGCTTTCAACCAGGCCAACGGCTTCTATTACTACCTCAACAACGGGGCAAACTTCCTTCTTTTCAATGTGACAAAAAGATGGCATTTGCTGCACACCTACAACGAGAAGGTGAAGGTCGATCTGTTGGGGAAATTCGGGGTAGGTCCCGTTATCCCGCACACGCAGAATAGCCTGTTCGGCCAGAAAAATCATGAGGGCTTTCAATTGGGCGGCTGGAACACGGGTACGGAAGCTTCCTTACGCGCCACTTTCTTCCGCTATGTCTACCTGGAATACTCCAATAAGCTCGACTATGCCCGCTATTCCGGGTTGAATCTCTATGAAGGAAAGGCGCACCAGGCTTTTGGAACATATGAGATGATCCTGAGTCTTGGTATTGTCATCCCGACTACTTCGAAGAAATAATAGGCTACGCCCGAGCTTCCCCCAGCGGCTTTTGCGGCCGCTTCTCGAATAGCCACCATTTCCGCTTGCGAACTTTGTGGGCGTAATTCTTTTTTATAAAGGTGTCGATATGCTGGATGGCCTCCGCTATGCTGTCGGTGAGCAGGACGAGGGAGAGGTCTTCTTTTGAAATGGTCCCTTCCCGGGCCATGGATTCCATGTAATCAAAAAGCGGTTGATAATATTCTTTTCCGAAGAGCACCAGCGGGAAGCGGACAAGGATCTTTGTCTGTACGAGGGTAAGTGTTTCGAAGAATTCATCCATCGTCCCGAAGCCGCCGGGCATGATCACGAAGGCATAGGAGTATTTCACCAGCATCACCTTCCGGACGAAGAAGTGTTCAAAAGTGATCGAAGTCTGTACATAGGGATTGGGCTTTTGTTCGAAGGGCAGCTTGATATTACAGCCGACGGACATCCCACCTTGTTCGAAGGCGCCGCGGTTGGCGGCCTCCATTGTCCCGGGTCCGCCACCGGTCATCGTCGTCATACCCATGGCGGCTATCTGGCGGCCCATCTCCCGGGCCGACTGGTAATGCGGGTGATCTTCTTTAAACCGGGCCGAGCCAAAAACGGTGATACAGGGGCCTACGAAATGAAGGGTGCGAAATCCTTTGATAAACTCCCAGAAGACTTTCCAGGCAAAGCTGAATTCGTATGTCCGACTTTTAGGGCCATCGAGAAATTGTACGTCTTTTGCGGGTATGATCCTTTTCAATTGTTCCATGCTGATACAGTAAATTGCGCGCGAATAGGGCTGCCAAACAAATTAGCCCTATTCGCGCACAATGGCTAATGTCTGACCTTCGGTCGAGCCGCTTCCAGCGGCTCCCGGGCGACACTAAAATAACGCAAACATTTCATGTCTTCATTACGTATCGTCAGCTATAATGTTAACGGCATCCGGGCAGCCATGAACAAGGGATTGATCGATTGGCTGAAGACCGATCCCGCCGATATCATCTGCGTACAGGAGACTAAGGCCCATCGGGATAATGTTGCGTATGGCGCATTCACTGATCTAGGTTTTTATGACTATTGGTTCCCGGCCCAAAAGAAAGGCTATAGCGGGGTTGCCGTTTTTACAAAGGTGAAGCCCGACAATGTCATCTATGGTACGGGGCATGCCGTCAGTGATGAGGAAGGCCGGGTGATACAACTGGACCTCGGCGATCTGCGGCTGATAAATGCCTATTTTCCGTCGGGGACGAGTGGGGAAGAGAGACAGGGATATAAATATCAATGGCTGGACGAGCTATATGATTATCTCGGGGAATTGAAGAAGGAATATCCGCGATTGGTGCTTTGCGGCGATTATAATATCGCGCACAAGGATATCGATATTCATGATCCGAAGGGTAACAAGAATAACTCCGGCTTTCTGCCGGAAGAAAAGGCCTGGATGGACAAATTCATGGCCAGTGGGTGGGTGGATACGTTCAGGCATTTCTGCTCTGATGCCCACCGCTATACCTGGTGGAGTCAGCGTTTCCCCTCCGTCCGGCTACAGAACAAGGGCTGGCGCCTGGACTACATTTACGTTACGGCGCCATTGCAGCAGCGGCTATTGAGCGCAGATATCTTTTCTACCGTCAATCAAAGCGACCATTGCCCGGTATACCTCGAGTTGGCGGCCGAGGCAGCGACAAAATAGCGAACCGGCGGCAAAATAGCGGACCGGTGGCTTTTGGATACCAATTTTGGCGATTATCTTTATTGGTGAACCCTACTAACTGCCAAACATGGAAGCCGTCATTATACTTCTTCTTTTCATTCTGGTCATTCTTGTTCTGACGATGCGTATTAGCCTGCACGACCGTCTCGGCAGGATAGAGCACGAAATGCAAAAGATAAAGGAAGACCTAAAAGCTACCCCGCCATCCCGTGTGCCAGAGCCCCCGCCTACGCCGGTGTCCACGCCACCACCCCCCGCTGCTCCCCGGGAAACAGAGCCCTACCGGGCCGTGGAACGGCCTCGTCCATGGGCTGCCACGCCGCCACCCGCCCTGGCGAGCGAACCTGCAGCACCCAAGCCGGTGGAGCCGCCGCATTTCCAGCGGATGGATCCGGTGGAGCCGCCAGCCGCAACGCAACGCGCATCAGCATCGACGCCGCCGGTAACACCCCCGCCCCCCGCAAAGCCCGGATTTTTTGAACAGCATCCCGATCTGGAAAAATTTATTGGCGAAAACCTCATCAGTAAGATCGGTATTGCCATCCTCGTCCTGGCCATCGGTTTCTTTGTAAAATACGCTATCGATAATAACTGGATCGGCGCAGTTGGCCGTGTAGGCATCGGGTTGCTATGCGGCGGGATCCTTATCGGCATCGCCCATCGCCTGCGCAATCAATATAAGGCCTTTAGCTCTGTCCTGGTTGGTGGAGGACTTGCCGCCCTTTATTTTACCATCGCCCTCGCTTATCACGAATACCATTTGTTCAACCAGGCCACCACTTTTGTGATCATGCTTGTAGTGACGGCCTTCTCCGTCCTGCTTTCTCTCTTATACGACCGCCAGGAGCTGGCCATCATCGCGCTGGTAGGCGGCTTTGTCACGCCTTTCCTGGTGAGCAACGGGCGAGGTGATTATGTCGTCCTGTTCAGTTATCTGCTTATCCTCAACAGCGGGCTGCTGGTAATCGCCTATTACAAAGTCTGGCGTTGGTTGAACATCCTTTCCTTTGGATTTACGGCCCTGCTGTTTGCCTCCTGGCTGCTCTCGCTGCCTTACGACGCCTCTCCGGCAACCTATAGGGGTGGGTGGGGTTTTGCCACGGCTTTCTACTTGCTCTTCTTTATCATCAACATCGCTTATACGGTGCGCAAGAACAAGCCTTTTGTTGCGTCGGATTTCGGCATTCTGCTGGCGAATACCTGCCTCTATTTCGCGGCAGGGCTCTACCTGATCGCGCAGCTCGGGCTCGACCGGTATAAGGGGTTGTATTGTGCGGTGATGGGGATATTCCACCTCGGGGCTACCTGGTTCCTGTTCAGGCGTAGCACGGTGGATAAGAATATCCTCTATCTTTTGGTGGGTCTTACCCTGTCGTTTGTTTCCCTGACGGCGCCCATTCAGTTACATGGGCATTATATCACGCTTTTCTGGGCTTCGGAAACGGTGTTGTTGTATTGGCTGTATAAGCGGAGCGGGATCAGGCTGATCAAAGTGGCCGCTTATCTCATTTGGGGTGCGATGCTGGTGAGCCTGACGATGGATTGGGGGAATATCTATGGACAGGGTGTACAAGTGGTATTTAGCGGCCTGCAATCGTCCTGGCGGACCGTGGGCTTGCCTATCGTATTCAACAAGGGTCTTATGACTGGCCTATATGCCGCCCTCAGCTGCTGGGCGCTATTCTACCTGAGTCAGGGAACTCCCCTGGCAAAGACGGCCTTGCTGATAGCCGGCGGGATCCTTTTTATCGCCGGTATGCTGGAGATCTTCCACCAGTTCTGGTTCTATTATCCCGCTTTGGACCTGTGGCGGTTGTATGTACTCCTCTATACCTACCTGTTCATCTATGTTTTCGCCTGGGGTAGCGGCCGGTTGAAGAAGACCAATTTTAGGCGGATAACTGCCGGGCTGCTGGCGTTGAGCATCCTGGTTTACCTGGGCTCGCTTTTTTCCGTGTTCAATATCCAGCAATACATGTTGGAGACGGGCCTGCAGCGGGGGCATTTTGCTGCCCATTGGGGCGGTGACCTGGTGTTCGCATTGATCCTGGCGCGGCTTGTCGCCAGGGGACAGACAGAGTCATTCGCGGTAGAACCGGTACTGTTCACCTGGCTCATCTGTACCGTGACTGTTATCTTTCTCAGTGCCGAAGGTCAGCTGCTTATCAATACCTTGTTCTTTACGCGTGAGAATGGGCTCGACAACCTGCAACGGGTGTATGACAAGACGGGGCTGCCGATTCTCTGGGGGTTGTGCTCTTTCGCCTTTATGTGGCTGGGTATGCGGCATAAATTCAAACCCCTGCGCATCGTTTCGCTGGTGTTGTTCACCCTTACGCTGCTGAAGCTGTTCCTCTTTGACATCCGGGACATCCCCATTGCGGGTAAGATCGCCGCCTTCTTCTGCCTGGGTGTGTTGCTTCTCGTCGTGTCTTTTATGTATCAGCGACTGAAAAAAATCATTATCGAGGATGAAGAAAAGAAGCCGATATAAATGGCCGCTGGCTGTTTGCATGATCTTTGTCTTTAGCGGAGCCGGCGCCCAGGGGATATTTACCTGCCGGGCGGCATTGGACACCATAAGAAAAGACGGGTTTTACCGGATAGTACTGACGCCGCAGGTGGTGGCCAAATCCAGGGTAGATCTTGCCGATGTGCGAATCCAAAGTCTCACCGACAAACGGTTCGTCTCCTATGAATTAATAGACCGGTGGACGACGCCTGATTCGCAAGAGCAGTGGCTGGAGCTACCCCGCGCGGAAATAACACAAAAGGACAGTAGCAACAAACATTCCTATATCACGCTTCAGTATGCCGAAGCCTACGAGGTCGACCGCCTTGCCTTTCTCATCCAAAGCCCGGTATTTTATAAGCGGGAGGCGCACGTGGCTTTAGAAGGGGGGACGCCCGGCGAATGGGCGCCGTTTGTCGATATTACCCTGGCGCCAGGGAAGAAGACCTTTGACATACCGGTCGTCAAACGCCGGCGGCTGCGAATTGATATTGCCAATGCGGACAATTCCCCGCTGGTGATACGGGAGATCACCGGCTTCCAGGCGGCCCACTACCTGGTCGCTTATCTGCAAGCCGGGCTTGCATATCAACTGCTGACCGGCAATGCTGAGGCTGTCACCCCTAACTATGACCTTAAATCTTTTACCGACAGTCTGACCGCGGCGCCGCCAATGATCCTGCCCGGACGTGTTGAGAAAACGGCTGTTGCGGCCAGCCAACCGATTGCACCGGCCGCCAAGGCTGGCGATCAACCATCCGGCAACCGCCAAGGTCTTCTGCTCTGGGGGATTTTATTTGCTATATTGATCTTATTGGTTTACTTCAGTGTTCGAATGGTAAAGGCAATTACACAAAAAGAACGGCATGATCGTGTATAATATCACCTGCAAGGTGCGGTGGGAGATAATGGAGGGCTGGCTTACCTGGCAGTTAGAAGAGCAGATCCCCGCTACACTGAAGACAGGATTATTCGACAATTACCAACTCTATCGTTTGCTTGAGCAAGATGAAGAAGAGGGTCCCACCTTTGTGATCCAGTTTTTTACCAGTGATGTGGAACGCTATCAACAGTTCGTCATCGGGTTCGCACCGGCGTTGCAAAAAGCGGGATGGGAGAAATGGGGCGATGGCTTTATTGCTTTTCGAACCTTGATGGAGCTCTTGTAACGACGGTCTTTCCATTTATTGCGGCAGCTGCCGCGGCTGTGCACTAATTGTGGAAAAGCCACAGAACCCGCTACCACACCGCATTTCAGCTTCAAATGAAAATGAGACATCGGAATTATACTAACGGTAATTTCCGCTAAATCCTTGTCAGGCGCGGTTTGGCGAGGGTTGCACACACTGGAGAAATTGTAAAAAAATTTTGTTGGATTCAAAAAGCGGGTATATTTGTTGCTGCTAATTAAACAAAATATTACACTATGAACAAAGCTGAATTAATCGCAAAGATTGCCGATGACGCTGGCATTACAAAAACTCAGGCTAACGCTTCCCTGGATTCTTTTGTTGAAGCAGTTACCAAGACGCTGAAAGGTAACGGCAAGGTTACCCTGGTTGGTTTCGGTACTTTTTCTGTTTCTAAGAGAGCTGCCCGTAACGGTCGCAACCCCCAGACTGGCGCTGTAATCAAGATCAAGGCGAAGAAAGTAGCTAAGTTCAAAGCAGGGAAAGAACTGTCTGCAAAATTATAATGCTACCCCGGCCCGATCTGTTCGATCTTTTGGGCACAGCAAAGCTCCGCTACCCTTGGTACCGGAGCTTTTATTACTTTTGTACCGATAAAATTTATTCCGAGGCCGCGGGTGTGCGGTCGCAAAAATCATACGAAGCCGCGGGTGAGCGGCTCTAAAAAATTATAACGATGGGAAGAGGAGATAAAAAAACTAAAAAAGGAAAGATATTCAAAGGCTCGTTTGGCAAGAGCCGTCCGGCCAAACCTGCGAAGAAATCAGCACCTCCCGCCAAAGGAAAATAAAGATCATTTGGAATGCGGAGGGTGCTTTCTCCGCATTCTTGTTTATTATGGGGCCAGTCTTTCGATCGTCCAGCTCCCGGTATTTTGCAGGCTATACAAAAACCTGTCGTGGAGCCTGCTTGGCCTTCCCTGCCAGAATTCCATTCTCACCGGCTTTACCACATAGCCGCCCCAGTGTTCGGGCCTCGGTATCGTTTTGCCTGTGAATTCCTGCCTGATCTTTTCCTCATTCGCTTCCAGCCATTCCCGGCTTTCGATGGGTTCGCTTTGCGGCGAAGCCCAGGCGCCTATGCGGCTGCCTTCCGGCCGGCTGTTAAAATAGTCGTCGCTCATCTTGTCGGGCGTCAGCGACACCAGCCCACTGATGCGGATCTGTCTTTCCAGCTCTTTCCAGAAAAAGACAAGGGTCGCCCTTGGGTTCTCCAGCAGCTGCTGGCCTTTTGCACTATTGTAATTGGTATAAAAGGCAAAACCTTTCTCGCTGACACCTTTTAACAGGACGATGCGGGCATCGGGCATTCCGTCGGCGGATGCGGTAGCGAGGGTCATCGCATTGACCTCATCGATACCAGCGTTGATGGCTTCCTGCCACCACTTGTTAAACTGTGCGAAAGGGTCTTGCAGAACGTCTTTTTCCGAGAGGGTTTGCAGCTTGTATTCTTTACGAATGTCGGCAATTGTTGTTGACACGGATGCAACTGGTTTTTGAACCACGAATTTACGCGAATTGCTGCAAACGACAGGTAACAGGGATCATTCCATCCGCTGAGGGATATCATTGATGGGGCCGCCGCCGGTGATCTTTGCCAGGAGGTTCTCCATATCGGTGACCC
This sequence comes from Puia dinghuensis, assembly GCF_014642875.1. Classification (GTDB taxonomy): domain Bacteria; phylum Bacteroidota; class Bacteroidia; order Chitinophagales; family Chitinophagaceae; genus Puia; species Puia dinghuensis. Next base: position 569,127 of record NZ_BMJC01000004.1, on the reverse strand, counting down.
TGCGGAGCTGGCTTTCTATCTTCTTGTTGTGTTCGGAGATCTCCTGCAGATCGTGGTTCAATTCTTCCAGGAAGGCCGAGCGCTTCTGGTATTGCAGGCGCTGGAAGTTTGCATCTTTCAGTTTCTCCTCGGTATCGCCGAGAATGCGGGTGAGCCGCTGGTTCTCTTCGCGGATGGAGATGTATTTCAGTTTCATCTCGTCGTGTTCCTTGCCGAGTTTGAAATACGCTTCTTTCAGCCCGTCGTAGTCGGTGCCGCGGTTATATGGCTGGGTGAGATAGGCCTGGAGCTTTTGTAATTTATCCTGAAGAGTGTTATATTCTTCGTACACCTTATTCAGGCGTTCGGTCATCTCATCGGAAAGTTTTTGCTGATGGCGCAGGTTGCTGATCTCCGTCTCTTTTTCGACGAGCAGCTGGCTGTTATTATGAAGCTGTTCGCCGAGCCCTTCGTTCAGTCGCAGCAATTCCTGGTTGCGCCGCTCGGATTCTTCCAGCAGGCGGGTCTGTTCGAGCAGGCGGTAGATGTTGTTATTATGTTCGATTAGTTTCTCCTGGGTCGCTTTGAGCTGATAGAGGTAGTCGTGCGCATAGTCGGGTTCCACTTCCTCGGGGATAATAACGCCTTCTTCGGCAGGAACACTGGCCGGCGCCAGTTTGAGCTCTACTTCTTCGAGCTGTGCGCGGACGATATCCAGTTCGTGCCTGACATCCTCCAGCTCCTTACGCGTCTCTTCGAGTTCGATAGTGAGTATCTGTTCGGTCTCCTGCGACTGGGAAAGGCGTTCACGCAACTGTTGCTGGGACCTTTCCTGCATGTCCATGTCGTTATAGTACTTCAGCTTCCAGTTATCATTTTCGCTGATGCCGGTGGCCTGATTAGGCTCGGTGATACGAAGACTTTTTTTCGAATTCCAGAAAAAATGGATGGTAAACCCGAGAATGAGAGCGCCTAGTTCGCAGATGATTATTTCGGGCAAGCCCATTGTCAATTGAAGTCCCAATATAATGCTCAAGGTGTTTAAGGTGATCATAATGGTTCGGGTTCGGAAAAATATTTACCAATCAGACTACGTTGTGAAATACATTATTGCTTTCCGGGAATACAACGATAAACAACCAAGACGCTTTTCATGGAATATTGAGGGGAGGAAGCAAGCAGAACTACTATGGCGACAGTAGCCGGTGGTGAATATAAAGGCTGAAATTACTACGGTTTGCCCAGATATACAAATCGACGCGAACCTTTTTTAATACGATAGTTATCAGTCTTTTACGAGTGTGCCAACCTTCTCGCCACGAACGACACGCATCAGATTGCCGGGTTTGTTCATGTCGAATACGATTATTGGCAGCTGGTTTTCCATACAGAGGGTGAAAGCAGTCATGTCCATTACCTTCAGATTCCGGGTGATACACTCCTGGAAGGTGATGGTATCGAATTTTTCGGCTGAAGCATCTTTTTCGGGGTCTGCGGTATAGATGCCATCGACGCGGGTGCCTTTGAGGATCACTTCGGCATTGATCTCGATGGCGCGAAGGGAGCCAGCCGTGTCGGTAGTAAAATAGGGATTTCCGGTGCCGGCGCCGAAGATGACCACGCGTCCCTTTTCCACGTGCCGGATGGCCCGGCGGCGGATATAGGGTTCGGCTATTTGTTCCATTTTGATGGCGCTTTGCAGGCGGGTGTAGACGCCGATCTTTTCCAGGCCGGCCTGCATGGCCATGCCGTTGATAACGGTGGCCAGCATTCCCATGTAGTCGCCATGTGCCCGTTCGATGCCGGTTTCGGCTTCGTTCATCCCGCGGTAGATGTTGCCGCCGCCGATGACGATGGCCACCTGAACGCCTAATTCCACGATGCTTTTGATGTCTTTTGCGTATTGTGCGATGACGCCGGTGTCAAATCCAAAACTCTTATCTCCCATCAGGGCTTCTCCGGATAACTTGAGCAGAATACGCTTGTACTTTGGCACCATGGTCGGATGATTCTTAATTTGTGGACGAAGGTAAAAAAAAGACCGTCTTTCGACGGTCTTTTTTATTTTTTTATCCGAGTTGAACTCTTTTGAACTGGGTCACTTTCGCTGAAGCGTCTATTCCTTTGAGATAATCGCCTACCGTCTTCGAGGCGTCCTTTACGAAGGCCTGGGCGGTGAGGGTATTCTCTTTAAAGAAGGCGTTCAGTTTTCCGTCGGCGATCTTGTCGATCATTGCGTCGGGCTTGCCGGCCATCTTGGGATCGTTTTTGATCTGTTCGGTAACGATAGCCTTTTCACGGGCGACGACGTCGGCGGGGACGGAGTCCGGATCAACGGCCACAGGATTCATGGCAGCGATCTGCATGGCGATGTCTTTACCTGCTTCGAGCACAGCGGGGCTGTTCTTCGACAGTCCGACCAGTACGCCCATGCGATAGGCGCCGTGGATATAGGCGGAAACGCCTTCGGCATCGATACGTTCGAAACGGGTCAGCTGGATCTTCTCACCGATGCGGGCCACCTGGTCGTTGATCTTGTCGGCGATTGTAACACCATCCAGTTGGGCGGCCAGCAGTTCTTCCAGGGTCTTGATATTGCCTTTGACGGCTACGGCTACGATGCTCTGGGCAAAGCTGACGAAATCCGCATTTTTTGCTACGAAATCGGTTTCGCAGGCGAGCGTTACGATGAACCCGGTCTTGTTGTCCGAAGTGGTAGTTGCAATGATGACACCTTCCTTAGCTTCACGGTCGTTGCGCAGGGCAGCTACTTTCTGGCCTTTCTTACGCAGGTAGTCGATGGCCTTTTCAAAATCACCGTCGCTTTCCACCAATGCTTTACGACAATCCATCATTCCGGCGCCAGTCGTCTGGCGCAGTTTGTTGATATCTGCTGCTGTGATAGTTGCAGTTGACATATAGTTATTTTTAAGAGATTGAACAATTAACGGCCACCCCCACCGCCGCCGGGACCACGACGGGGTCCGGAATTCGGAATCCGGCGCTTGGGCTGGGTAGTACCTCTTACCTTTTCGCCACGACCGCGGGCTGCTTCGCTTTCGGCTTCGGCCTGGAGGCGGGCTGCCTTCCTTTCGTTCTCGTCAGAGCCGGATTCTTCTACATCCTCTTCTTTTGCGGCTTGTCTTTCGGCAAGGCCTTCGGCGATGGCTGCGGTGACGTAATTTACGATGATGGCGATAGATTTTGTTGCGTCGTCGTTGGACGGGATGGCAAAGTCTACCTTATTGGGATCACAGTTGGTGTCGACCATGCCGAAGGTAGTGATACCCAGGCGTTTGGCCTCTGCCAGCGCGATGTGCTCATGACCGATGTCGACGATGAAGAGAGCGGCGGGAACGCGGCCCAGCTGGGCGATGCCACCCAATACCTTTTCCTTCTTGTCCTTTTCACGGGAAAGGGTGAGCCTTTCTTTCTTGGTGATGCTGTCGAACGTTCCGTCGTTGAGCATTTTCTCGATGCTCTGCATTTGCTTTACGCTCTTGCGGACGGTATTGAAGTTGGTGAGCATACCACCCAGCCAGCGTTCGGTGACGAAGGGCATGTTGACCTTCCGGGCGCATTCGGTGACGATCTCTTTCGCCTGCTTCTTAGTGCCGACAAACATGACCTTCTTACCGCTTTTTGCGATCTGCTTCAGGGCCGCAGCGGCTTCCTGAAGACTCTCGGTGGTCTTGTTGAGATCGATGATATGGATACCTTTCTTTTCAGCAAAGATGTAAGGCAGCATTTTGGGGTTCCACTTCTTACGCAGGTGACCGAAGTGGACACCGGCTTCGAGGAGTTGTTGTTGTAATGAAGTGTTATTTTCCATTGTATGATTTTATAATAATAGTTGTGATAGAGATTAACGTTTGCTGAACTGGTAGCTCCTTCTGGCTTTCTTGCGGCCGGGTTTCTTTCTTTCAACGGCGCGGGGATCGCGGCGGAGGAGGCCTGCGGCCTTCAGCGCGGGGCGGAACTCGGCGTTTACTTCGAGCAGGGCACGGGCAATACCGAGTTTGGCGGCTTCGGCCTGTCCTTTCATCCCACCACCGGCAGCGTTGATCTTTACATCATACTTATCGAGACCTTCTACCGTTTTCAGGGGAAGCTCGACCTGGTTCTGCAGGTATACCAGTGAAAAATACTGTTTGTAGTCCTTGTCATTGATCGTGATCTTGCCTTCACCCCTGCTGAGGAACACCCGGGTTACAGCCTCTTTACGGCGACCAACTGCATTTTTTTGCTTTTCCATTTATCTGAAAAATTAGAAGGTTAATGTTTTGGGTTGCTGCGCGGTGTGCGGATGCTGAGCACCGGCATACACGAATAATTTCTTATACATCTTACGACCCAGGCGATTCTTGGGGAGCATCCCTTTTACGGCTCTTTCGATAACGGCATCGGGACGGCGTTTGAGGAGGTCTTTGGCGATCTCTTCCTTCTTACCACCAGGATAACCGGAGAAGTTGATGTAGATCTTGTCTTCCAGCTTATTACCCGAGAAAACAACCTTGTCAGCATTGATTACGATGACAAAATCGCCGCAGTCGACGTGGGGAGTGTAATAGGCTTTGTTCTTGCCACGCAGTATAGCGGCAATCTTGGAACACATGCGGCCTACGGTTTGATTAGTACCGTCCACAACGTACCAGTCGCGTTTAACGGTAGCCTCGTTCGCATGTTTGGTGGTGAAATGCAATTTGCTCATTTTCTGATTGTTTTACGTGATGCCGCTGCTATCCCAGCGGCGCTTAATTTGTTTGCCTTTCGGCCGGCGGGTTTTGACCCGCTTTTGAAAGGAGTGCAAAGGTAATTTTAATCTATTCGATGTTCCAAGAAAAAAGGGGTTAATTTTTTATGACGCTTTTGTAATGGGTTGATTTACAATAAAAATTTTGACTGCCTAAAATATTCTTTCGCTCAACGTTAAAAAAGTTCTTGCGAAAGTTGGTAATTTACCAACTTCTTAATAGCTTTGCATTACACCCAAACTTAAGTCCCATGTTCCTTGCTCTCCCTTTAAACTCATTAAATCGCAATTATGCTAATTGTTTATTTGAAGAAATTGAACGACTTCGGGAAAAACCACGCAAACGCCCGGAAAAGCTTGGCCGTTTGGAAACTAGTAGTTGAACAAGCCGATTGGAAAAACAAACAGGATGTTCTCAGGGACTTTCCAAGAGCAAAAATGATCCAGAATAACCGCGCCCGATTTGAGATTGCACATAACACGTTTCGCTTGATTGCCCATATTCACTATGACGACAAAATAGTTGAGATCCGATTCATCGGTACACATACCGATTATGACAGGATCGATCCGGCGACCATATAATATAAAATATAAAAGACAACCATATCATGCAAACCTGGTATTTAATAGAAAATGAAGCCGACTATCAAAAGGCTACAACCCGGTATGAAGAGATACGTGAAACAGTGCAAGGGACGGTCGAGAATAAGGAAAAACAATTACTGGCTTTTCTCATCAACAAATATGAAGAACAATTATGGGAAATGCCGGAAGTAGACCCGGTCGAATTAATCAAGATCCGAATGGAAGAATTTGGTTATAAGGCGGCAGACCTGGCAAAAGAATACGGCGACAAGGGCACAGTGAGCAAGGTACTGAATTATAAACAATCGTTGTCGCTTACAATGATCCGCAAGTTCAGCAAGCTTCTGCGCATTCCCATCGAGGCGCTTACAAAAGAGTACGCATTGCAATAAGCCTTATCTTCATACAAAAGAATCAGCATGTCCTCCACTCCTATCCTTGCGCTTGGGCGCAGTACTTTCGGCGACGCAGCCAATAAAGACAATCTTTTACCTATCGAAGAGGCGCATGCCCTGCTGAATGAATGGGTGCCCAACGAACGGCTGCGGCTGCACATGAAACAGGTGGCGGCCGTGATGAAGGCCTGGGCGCTGGAAAGGGAAGGCGCCGATGAACGCACGGCCCAGAAATGGGAGCTGGCGGGACTGTTGCACGATGCCGACTGGGAGAAACATCCCGACGCACACTGCCGCATCATCATCGAAAAGCTGGAGGAGCTGAATGTTGATCCGGAAGTGATCCATTGCATCGCCTCACATGGCCCGAAATATTTTGGCGTAGAGCCCGAGACCAGGATGGACAAGATGATCTATGTATTCGACGAGCTTTCGGGTTTTATCCACGCCGCTGCCCTCATCCGCCCCACTAGATATGAAGGGATGGATGTAAAAAGCATCCTGAAAAAATTAAAGACTCCCTCGTTTGCAGCACAGGTGAACCGGGACGATATCAACGACGCGCTTAGCCGCATCGACACTCCGCTGGAGGAGATCATCCAATTCATCATCGATCATCAGAGAGATGTTCAGTAGGCGAGGGCGAGAGAAGGGTGTTGCTTAGAAATCGATCCCAAACCACTTCTTCCGCTCTTTCTTCTGGTACTTTTCGTAGTTGAACCTATACAGCTTCCCCGGCCGGTGAGGGACATCGGTTTCGAGTTCACCGGTATCTTCCAGCAGACCCATGGAAAAGAATTTCTTCCGGAAGTTGCGCCGGTCAAGCTTTACATCCAGTATCGCCTCGTAGAGGTTCTGCAGTTCGCGCAGGGAAAACTTCTTTGGCAAGAGGCTAAAGCCCAGCGGATGCTCCTGGATCCTTTTCTGCAACCACGCATAGCAGGCATCCAGCAGCGCGCGGTGGTCGAAGGCCATATCGGACAGGGTGGTCACACGGTGCCAGTGCAGCTCGTTGTCCAGGATCTTCAACTGGTGATGTTCGATATTGATAAGGGAGCAATAAGCAATGGTGACTACGCGGGCTGCGGGGTGCCGGTTCACCTCCCCAAAGGCTTTTACCTGTTCGAGATAGACGTCGTCCATGCCTGTACGTTCGCGCAGGATGCGATAGGCTGCTTCGTCGAGGTCTTCGTGGTTGTTGACAAGATCGCCCAACAAGGACCATTTATTCTCATATTTTTCAAAATCCGATTTTATCAAGAGGACCTTGAGCTCGTTGTCATCGAAACCGAAGATGACACAGTCAACGGAAATACCAATGATCCCGTCGCTTTCCAGCTGTTTCAGGATCATTTTGATGTTCTTCTGACCGGCGGCAGCAGTGTCCGTGGAAGACGGACCATCGTTAGGTATAATTTCAGGGTTCATTCAATTACTAAGTTAGGCATTTAAATGTGCAGGAAATGCGCTTCCCCAAAAAATACGCATTTCCTGCAGAACGGCTAATGTCTGTCCTTCGGACAAGATGCCTCCGGCATCTTAGCCCGATTCGCTTAACTTTATGCCATAAAATTGATTTATGTATTCCGCCGACCAAACGCAGCGCCTGCAAAAGGAGACCGCATCCTTCTTATCCATCGTCAAAGAACACCCACCCAAAAAAGGCCAGCTGGAACAGCTGAGAGACGTGTTGCGCTTCCATGAATATCGTTATGCCATCCTCAACGACCCCCTTATCTCGGATTTCGAGTACGATATTTTATACAAGGCATTGGAAAAAGCAGAGGCGGAGCATCCCGATTGGGTCACCCCCGACTCACCCACACAGCGGGTGGCCAGCGGGCTGACGGAGGAATTCCCCAAGGTTGAGCACCTCGTTCCGATGTTGTCCCTCGACAACTCCTACAACGAGGAAGACCTGGTGGACTGGGATCGGAGAGCCCGGGAACTGGCCGGCCTGGACGAACTGGAATATTGCGTCGAGCCTAAATTCGACGGGGCCAGCATTTCCCTTACCTACGAGAATGACCGGCTGCTGCGAGGCGTTACCCGGGGCGACGGTGTCACGGGCGACGAGATCACCACCAATATCCGGCAGATACGATCGGTGCCGCTTTCTGCAGCCTTTTCCCGTTATGGCATCCAATTGATAGAGATTCGCGGGGAGGTGCTGATGAATAAGAGCAATTTCCAAAAATACAATGATCAGTTGGCCGAAGAGGGTACCCCCCCGCTTGCCAACCCCCGGAATGCCGCAGCGGGGTCACTGCGGATAAAGGACCCGAAAGAGGTGAGGCGCCGCAACCTGGAAGCCTTTCTTTACCATGTAAGCTATTTTATCACCCTGGAGGGGAAGGAGCTGGACCATTCCTTACATACTCACAGCGGCAACCTGAAGATGCTCTGGGATCTTGGGTTCCGCAGCCCGCAAAAGGAAAAACGCATCGTCAAGGGGATACAGGCGGTGATCGACTATTGCAGGGAGTTCGAACAGCAGCGGGACGACCTCCCCTATGAGATAGACGGGATGGTCATCAAAGTGAACGAGATCGCCCTGCAAGACAAGATGGGGATGACCACCCATCATCCTCGCTGGGCTATCGCCTTTAAGTTTCCGGCGCGGCAGGCTACCAGTACCTTGAGAAAGGTGGAGTTCCAGGTGGGCCGTACCGGGAGCATAACCCCCGTAGCTAAGATCGACCCCGTGCCGCTAAGCGGAGTCACCGTGAGCTCTGTCTCCCTATTCAACGAAGACGTTGTCCGGGAAAAAGACCTGAAGATCGGCGACCAGGTGCTGGTCGAACGGAAGGGGGACGTCATCCCTTATATCGTAAAGCCCCTGGTCGATGTCCGGACAGGAAAAGAAACCCCTATTGTTTTTCCAACCCGTTGCCCGGTATGTGATCACGAGCTGGTAAAACCGGAGGGCGAGGCGGTGTGGCGTTGTGTCAACATCAATTGTCCGGCCCAGGTGGTCGAGCGGATCATCCATTTTGCCAGCAAAGATGCTATGGATATCCGCAGTTTTGGGGAAGCCAATGTCCAGAAATTTTATGATCTGGGGTTTTTGAAAGATATCCCGGGCATCTACCGGCTACCCTATGACAAGATCAGGGCGCTGGAAGGCTTCGGGGAAAAAAGCGTAAGCAATCTACAGGCGGCCATCGAGGCTTCCAAGCATCAGCCCTTGCACCGGCTTATCTTCGGATTGGGTATCCGTTATGTTGGGGAGACTACAGCCAAGACGCTGGCCGCAACCGTCGGCCATTTGTCGGAGTATTACGACTATTCCCTGGAAGACCTTCAAAATCTGGAAGATGTGGGGCCAAAGGTGGCTGGCAGCGTCTTCGAGTTCTTTCACAATACCGATAACAAGCACCTGCTGAAGGAGCTCGAGACCCTTGGCCTTAACCTGAAAAGCCAAAAAGGCAAGGCGAGCCAGGGGGGCAACCTGGATGGGCAAACGTTCTTATTCACCGGCACCCTCAGCCGGTTGAAGCGATCGGATGCGGAAGCGGCGGTAGAGAGCAATGGCGGGAAGCTACTGAGCGGAGTCAGCAGTAAATTGAACTACCTCATAGTGGGAGAAGATGCGGGCAGCAAGCTGGAAAAGGCAAAAAAGATACCCTCTATCCAAATACTCACAGAGGACGAGTTTATTAAGCTCTTAAACATATAATATTATTTTCTTACGTTACTGGTAAATCGAAATTCTTTTTCGTAACTTTAAGAAAATTGACAGGCATGATTAGAAAACTCACCGGCGAAGTGTGGAAACCTTTACAGTTTCCCGGCTGGAAACAACTCCGAAAAAAATACGCACTGTCTTCCATGGGTCGCGTTGCGAGCTACTCGGAAGATGTGCTGGCCGACGGCAAATTGCTGAACGGCAGCCTGACGACCGGTTACAAGACCCTTAATCTTCACCGGCCCGGCAACAACGGTACTCTCTACATCCATCGAGAGATCGCCCGCCTTTTCCTACCCAAACCATCTCCCAAAAACAGGTATGTGATCCATGTGAATCACAACAAGCTGGACAATGCTTCCAAAAACCTGAAATGGGCAACACTTGAGGAGATGATCGAACACCAGCAGAAGAGCCCTGCGAAGATCGCCTACAAAAAAGTTCAGGCGAATCGCACCGTCGGGCTTAAGCTGACCGCCGCCCAGGTGAAGACCATCAAGAAAACCTTATCCAGCAAAAATCGACAGCTTACCATCAAGAAACTGGCTGAAAAGTACCAGGTCAGTGAAATGACCATGTACAGGATCAAAAGTGGGGAGAACTGGGGCAGGATCAAATAAACCGACGCCAACGGATACCGGACCATCAGACAGGAGAAAGAATACAGGATCAAGAAACCGAAACTATGCTGCAAGCTTCTACGCTCAAATTCCTCAAGGATCTAAAGAAGAACAACAACAAGCCCTGGTTTGAAAAAAACAAGTCTGTTTACCTGGAAGCAAAAGAGGACATGGACCATTTTGTAGAGCAGGTGATCGAAGGGTTCGGAAAAACAGACCCCGAAATTGCAAACCTACACCCCAAGGATTGTACTTACCGAATCTACAGGGACGTCCGCTTTTCCCAGGACAAAACACCTTACAAGGCTCACATGGGAGCTTACCTCAACAAAGGTGGCAAAAAGGTGCCGACGGCTGGTTATTACGTACATCTCGAGCCGGGCCGGAACATGGCCGGCGGCGGACTGTGGATGCCACAGGCTCCGGAATTGAATAAAGTCCGGCAGGAGATAGACTATAATTTTGCCGAATGGTCGAAGATCCTCAGTGACCGCAATTTCAAGAAGACCTTTATTGAAGGTCTTGAAAAAGAGGATATGCTCACCCGGCCACCCAAAGGGTATGACGAAGAAAATCCCGCCATCGAATACCTCAAATTGAAAAGCTTTATCGTTACCCGGGAGTTTACGGACGCTGAAGTCCAATCAAAAACCTATCTGAAAGAAATAATAAAGACGTTTACGTCGATGAAAGGCTTTGTTTATTTTTTAAACCGCGGGCTCGAATAAACCCGCGCCCCGGTAAGCTTGCTTACCGGACATTATGGAAAAAGAGGACGTCTATTTTTTGGCTTCAGACGTCCTCTTTTTTTCCCATTACAACATCTTATTGGTCAGGAGATATTCAGCGATCTGTACCGCATTGGTGGCGGCGCCTTTCCGGAGATTGTCGCTTACCACCCACATATTGAGGGTCCTGGCCTGGGTCTCGTCCCTTCTCAGTCTTCCCACGAAGACCTCATCCCGTTCGTGGGCATCCTTGGGCATAGGATACTGCTGGGTGGCGGGATCATCCACCACTACTACGCCCGGAGCTTTGACGAGAAGCGCCCTTACCTCGGCCAGATCGAATTCATTCTCGAACTCCACATTCACCGCTTCACTATGTCCGCCCATTACGGGGATGCGTACGGTGGTCGCAGTCACGCGGATGCTGTCGTCGCGCATGATCTTCCTGGTCTCGTTGACCATCTTCATTTCCTCTTTTGTATAGCCGTTGTCCAGGAATACATCTATCTGCGGGATGGCATTGAGATCGATGGGATATTTATACGCCATTTCGCCGCTGATGCCTTTACGCTCATTCTCCAGCTGCTTTACGGCTTTTACACCCGTTCCGGTGACGCTCTGATAAGTAGAAACGACGATCCTTTTCACTTTGTATTTCTTATGCAGGGGATTCAATGCCACCACCATCTGGATGGTGGAGCAGTTGGGATTGGCGATGATCTTGTCTTCGGGTGTAAGCGCATCTGCATTGAGTTCGGGCACGACCAGCTTCTTGGTGGGGTCCATACGCCAGGCGCTGGAGTTGTCCACTACCGTAATGCCTGCAGCCGCAAATTTCGGCGCCCATTCGAGGGAGGTGCTGCCGCCGGCGGAGAAAAGGGCCAATGCCGGCTTTGCTGCAATCGCATCATTGGCGCTGACGACGGCATATTTCTTTCCCTTAAACTCGACTTGCTTGCCGATGGATTTTTCGGATGCTACGGGGAGCAATTCGGTAACGGGAAAATTCCTTTCTGCCAGGACTTGTAACATTTTGGTGCCCACCAGGCCGGTGGCGCCGACGACTGCAACTTTCATTGACGGTTATATTTGATTTTAAATTAAAAAGCCCTCCCGGTTGCGGGAAGGCTCTTGATATCTTGGCATACAAAAAGATCAGATCCTGTCCCGCTGTGGGAGGCACTTCTTAATCTGCTTTGTATGTTTCATTATTTTCATTGCGGGGCAAATATAGCTTTCAATTATAAATAAAACAAATTTTACACCAATTCGATATCAAAGTTGACCAGATCGACGAATTGTCTGATGCGGGCATCGATATCCGTACGGGTGATCTCTTTGAGCCTTGTGGGACCGAACTTCTCCACGCAGAAAGAGGCCATGGCCGAGCCGACGATGATGGCTGTCTTCATGTTCTCGAAGGAGATGTCGCGGGTGCTGGCAAGCCAACCCATGAATCCACCGGCAAAGGTGTCGCCGGCGCCCGTGGGGTCGAATACTTCTTCCAACGGCAGCGCGGGTGCAACGAAGACCTGGTCGCCATGGAAAAGCAGAGCGCCGTGTTCACCTTTCTTTATGATCAGGAACCGGGGACCCATTTTCATGATGGCACGGGCTGCCTTTACCAGGGAAAATTCCCCGCTTAACTGGCGGGCTTCGCTATCGTTTACCATCAGTACGTCGACCATCGTCAACAGTTTTTTGAGGTCGTCGAGGGCGTTGTCCATCCAGAAGTTCATTGTATCCATGGCAATGAGCTTGGGGCGCTTCTTCAGCTGCTGGACGACATTCATCTGGAGGCCGGGGGTGATATTACCGAGCATGACGAACTCGCTGCCCTGGAAGCTTTCCGGGATCACCGGGTTAAAGTCCAAAAATGCATTCAGTTCGGTGACCAGGGTGTCCCGGGTATTCATGTCCATGTGGTATCTGCCGCTCCAGAAGAAGGATTTTTTGTCTTTTTTGATCTCCACGCCTCCCAGGTCGACCCCGCGCTTCTGTAATTCGTCCAATTCTTCGCTGGCAAAGTCATTGCCTACGATGGAAACCTGGTTGATGGGTTTTATGAAATTGCTGGCTGCATAGGCGATATAGGTGGCTGCTCCGCCTACTATCCGGTCTGTCTTTCCAAAGGGAGTTTCGATGGCGTCATAGGCCATGGAACCGACTACAATTAATGACATTTAATTCGGTTTTGCTTTTGTTTCGGGCTGCAACCTACAACATTATGGCAACTATCACTATTTAGGGACAAGAAAAATTAAAAAACTTGTACCTTAATGGGAAAAGATTGCCATTATGACTATATATGAATTTCATACTAAATATGCCACTGAGTGGGTGGATCAGTACGGGACTAAGATTACCTTTATGCCGTTAAGCATGGGAAAAAAGACAGGGGCAATGTTCACCGCTCCCAAAGATCAACCCCAACTAGGAGGAGAATATAGCATGAGGGAAGAACATGGTAGGTTGTATTTAGGATGGTATAGTCGAGAATATTTCTTCTCTCCGATGGCGGATGGCTTCGAACTGCTCGAAGGAAATACCGTAGCATATAGTTTTACCAGACCCGTCTAAAAACTCGTCTTCTCTAATTGGCTCTAAATGGTCCACGGGGATTTCGCCAGTTTGGATGTAGTGTTGTACTGGATCAATGGGGCAATTTTCTTTTACTCTGAAGTATTGAGGAATAGTTTCCATTTTGAGATATTTTTTGTATTTTTAATTATCTCAATTGGAACTAAGGAATAACCTATTTTAAACCCGGCTGGCACCGGGTTTCGTCGTTTGATAAAGGTACTTATTCCCCGTCATTTTACCCATAAAAAATGGCCCCTCTTCCAGGAATAGAAGAGGGGCTTTTCAGTTCTTGTGTTTTAACTGTTTAAACTGCCTTCGCTACCAACCAGGAGCCGAATAACCAGTTAAACCTTCACGCCGTATAGACATACGGCGTTCTTCCTATGAAAAAAATTCGATCAATCGGGAGTATATCAAAAAAAAATGGCGCGGGTCTCTACTTACCCGTCTTGGAGGCCGTCGAAAGCCCTGAGAACAGATAAGAGAGAACCCACGCCAAAGGCATGGGCTCATCACTTCTCATTCTGTTCTCATTTAGAAATTTCGACGTTTCCAAGACAGAACTCAAAGCGAATCGCTTAATATTTTAACGAATCGCAAATATCGTAAAAGCAGGCGGCATTCAACTACCGCCCGGCGCTAATCAGGTAGCCGTAGCCATTTAAAACTCATCCTATGAGAATTAAAGATAAATATAGCATTTGAATAATCAAAATAAGCAATATAACAATTTAAAATTCTTACAACAACTACTTTTAAGCCTTATTTGGCTTATTATTAGTAAGTGTTGAACAAATCCGCTTAATATTTGCGGATGGCGAAGATGTCCAAGAATTCCATTGCAAAAAAGCTAATTCTCTCCGGTGAGATAAAGACCTTACCGGAACTGCTCAGCGTAGTGGACGAAACGCCATTTTCTAGGGATATAGGAACAACACCAGAACGATTTTCGCGTCTTCTTGACAATCCTACGCTATTCAGATTTGCAGATGTTTATAACATGGCGAGTACCCTAGGGGTAGATTCCAAGATAATCTTAGAAATGATCCACGAATACAATTTGCAGAAGCAGAAGAGACGGAGGTAGTGTCTATTTCTTCTTTTTGGGAGAAACTACCTTTGGTTGTGGAGGGGTGGTATTTTCGGTCTTAGGGAATAGCACAGTCATAACCTCATCAAAAGAGGCATCTACGTGTACTTTCTCTTCGTATTTATTCTTCCGGGGTTTCTTCGATTTCTTTGCCGATGCCATGGTCTTTCTGTTTTGCTATCAGGGTCTTATATGGCATATGCCCTTCCAGCCTACATAAAGTTAACCCAAATCTCTCACTTTCTCCTATTTTCCGGCTGTTAAACCTAAAGCTGAACTCGTCGCAATAGCGCTGTAAATGCTTGCGGGATACTTGGTGATAGATGCCATAAATTCCGCGCTTGAGGATAGACCAATAGTTTTCTAATCCATTGATATGGTATCCATTCTGGACGTATTCCCCTTCGGTGTGATTAACTACGACATGATTGTATTTCTTGCCTACCTTTCGATATACAGATGCTGCGTCCGTTACCAGGGTGGAAGGTTTCTCGACATGATCCAAGATCATATTGGTAACAACTGTCTTGGTTACCCATTGGGTAGCTTTGGTCACTATCTTGCCGCCAGTTTCCTGCAAACCCACTACCGCTGTCTTTAATTCAGCAGCTTCCTCTTTTCCTACCCGCTTGCTGGCATGTTTATTTAGCTCCAAACCGCCGATATAGGTTTCATCAGCTTGCACCTCCTTGGTCAGCAGTAGCGTTCCCTTTTCCCGTAAGGCTTCACGTATGCGATGCAACAGGAACCAAGCTGTCTTTTGTGGGATGCCCAAATCCTTTCCCAGTTGGATGGAGCTAATTCCCTTCTTATGAGAGGTAATAATATAGATAGCGGCAAACCACGTTGACAGGGGGATATTGCTATCCTCAGCCACCGTACCAACGGTTACACTATACTTTTTGTGGCATTCCTTATTACCACATTTGAATCGCTTGCCGTTCTCTATCCGGTAGGACTTATCTGACCCACAATAAGGGCATATAGGTTTGCCGCCCCAACGATGTTGGACTAAGTAATCCCGACAACCCTGTTCGTCCTGGAATTTGACCATTAAGTCCTTGAGATTCTTGAAGGTGGGCATAACTAGCTGAGGTTTAGGGTATAAATTTACGATTTGTCCCTAATATATCCTAATTTTAAATGTTAAATATTTTCCATAAGTTTATACACCCCAAACAGTCCCGCATGACCGACCAAAAACCACAAGAAGGAGATAAGAAAACTCCGCCAATTAATCCCCCGCCAGTCCCCGTTCATCAAGGGGATGCCGAAGGACAGCAACATCCTGTCGAACCAAAGGTAGAAGCCCCCACCAGCGATAGCAGCACACAAAAAAATCAAGCTGACGGACGCGAATCCAGGAAGAACATAGAGCAATGGAACAGAAACCACCGACAAACGATGTATGGGATAGTGATTAATAGTATTCTTGTCGGGATCACTGGAATTTCTATATGGTTTGGTTACCGATCGCTTAAAATTACGCAAGACGCGCTTCTCGTAAGTCAAAAACAATTTGAAAGTGCGAATCAGCCTTATTTGCAAATTGCCAGTGTGCGGGACAGTCTTCGTCCCAACAGACCGCCCCTTGTTAATTATACAATCGACAATCTTGTTAGCCAGCCCGCTAAAATTGTGATGGGGAAAATCGGAATTGAGATTATGCAGCCGGATAGTGCCCATCTCAGTCCTTGGATGCTCTATAAATCGCAGAAGAAAATAGAAAACTACCCGCGCATAGAGCAATATGCTATAAAAGAAAGTCCATATTCGGATACTTGGACGGCTGATAATTATATTACAGAAAATGAGTTTCATTTTATTGAATCTGGCGTTTACCATGTCTTTTTTTATGGAGATATTCTTTACGTAAGCCTTGTTACTAGGCATGAACTCAGGTATCATTTCAGAGTAGAATTATTAGCGGGACAAAGAAAACAGTTTCAGATTTGGGAGAACGATAACCAAAAAATCAGCGATACCGTGCGGAACTTAGGGGAACTATTGGGTGACTTCTCGCCAAAGCCATAATTTTTTTTGTCCCTAAATAGTGATAGTTGCCAACATTATTGGCTAACAGTCGTTAGCTCTTTTTATTATATTTGTGGTAATTTTTATGGCTAAAATTCAAAGTCGCAGGAACAGCACCAAAAAGGAGGTGATCATCGAAAAGGCCTCCCGGCTGTTCAGGGAAAAGGGGTTTGGCGCCGCATCCATGCGGGACCTGGCCGAACATGTAGGGGTGGAAGCCGCCAGCCTGTATAACCATATCCAGTCGAAATCGGAGATCCTCCAGACCATCTGTTTCAAGGTTGCCAACGAATTCATCAGCAACCTGGAAGTAGTAGAAGCCAGCCTGCAGCCCACCCTGAAAAAGATGGAGACGATCATCCGGCTGCATATCCGGATGATGCTGGATCAGTATGAATATGTATACATCGCCGACCACGAATGGCGTCACCTGCCGGAGCCCTATCTCTCCAACTTCCTCAACCAGCGGCGCAATTACCGCAAGCGCCTGAGTGACATCATCGAAACCGGCATCGCCAAGGGGGAGATGAAGGCTATCGACCCTTATACGGCCGTCCTGGTGATCCTTTCGGCCATCAGTGGTATCGACAGCTGGCAACGGAGCCGAAAAAGCACCAATGCCGAGACCCTTGAATCGAATATGGTCAAATACCTTATAGAAGGATTGAAGAAATGAGCTTTTTCCAAAAACTGATAGTCGAAGATATCCGCCGGGAAACGGCCGATTGCGTATCGGTCGCTTTTACAATCCCGCCGCACCTGCGGGAAGCATTCCGTTATCACCAGGGACAGAATATCACCGTCCGGATGTGGATGGCGGGGACAGAAGTACGGCGGAGCTATTCCATCTGCAGCAGCCCGCTGGATGATGAGCTGCGCATCGCGGTCAAACAGGTTGCGGGCGGGGTCTTTTCCACGTTCGCTAATGAACAATTACAAACAGGCCAGGAGCTCGAAGTGCTGCCACCGACGGGAAAATTCTACACCGAATTGCGGGCGGAAAACCAGAAGCACTACCTGGCCTTTGCCGCGGGCAGCGGTATTACCCCGGTGATCTCGCTGGTAAAGACGACCCTGGCAGTAGAGCCGCAAAGTCACTTTACGCTGGTATACGGCAACCGCAATCGCTCTTCCATCATTTTCAGGGAGGAGCTGGAGGCCCTGAAAGACCGCAATATGCAGCGGCTGGCGCTGCATCACATCCTGAGCCGCGAACAGATGGATGTTCCACTGAACCAGGGCCGGATCAACGTGTCGAAATGCGCGGAACTATGCCCCAGGCTCATCGACCTTTCCATGATGGATGAGGTATTTCTCTGCGGCCCACAGGAAATGATCTTCACCGTAAGAGACTGGCTGCAACAACAGGGCGTCGACAATAGGAAGATCCATTTTGAGCTCTTTCATTCCGTGGACAGCGATGCTAAAGGCGCCAGCGGCCCCAAAGGGCAGAGCAAGCCCGAAGCCTGGGAGTCTACAGCTGCCGTCAGCCAGGTAACCGTCCGGCTGGATGGCGTCAGTCATTCATTTCCCCTATCTTATGACGGCGACTCGGTGCTGAATGCAGCCCTGATGGAGGGAGTCGATCTGCCTTTTGCCTGTAAAGGCGGGGTCTGTTGCACCTGCCGGGCTAAATTGATCGAAGGAGAGGTGGAGATGGATGTAAACTATGCATTGGAAGCCGATGAATTGCAGGCAGGATATGTCCTCACCTGCCAGTCCCACCCCCGGACTTCAACCGTGGTCATTGACTTTGACTCCAAATAAACCGCTCCGCAGCAAGGGAGTAGATGAGATCGGAAAGAAGCAGCCCCACCAGGAAGCGGATGATGATAAGCAGGATGGCGCTGACGATCGTATAGGCGACGCGCTGGTCCTCGGGTGTCTTCTTCAGCTGGGGAACACCGGTATAAAACAGGTATACGCTATAAAGCCCCAATGCCACACCCGCTTGCAATCCCGGCAGCGCATAAAAGATACCGGCCAGCCAGGCCGGGGTATACGAATAAGCCACTAATTGCGCCGACCGGCCGAGATCCCTTGGCGCACCAAAGGCGGGTGCGATGATGTCTACCAGCAGGGTTCCGAGAAGATAAACGACCAAAGAGGTGATAAAGCTATTTGTCGCCATGGAGATTCCCCAATAAACCCCGCTTATCCGGAAAAGGATGCCGTTGGCGCCGACAAGGCCATAACCGATAAAACTTGCAACGGCAGGGATCAGCGCCATGGGGATCACATAACGCCCCAGCAAGCGCTTCATCGTCCTTTTTTCTTTCGCGATGACCTGCCATTCAGCCACCGGCGAGAAGATGATATTCCTGACCCTGGCAAGAAAGGGCATAGCGAATGGAATTAAATTCTTACAAGGTACTAATAAAAAGCCCCGGCTATTCACCAGGGCCTGATCAGTTGCACTATAAATAAGATTAGTAGCCGGGGTTCTGTCCCAGGTTGGCGTCAAGATCACGCTCAGCCTGCGGCACCGGCCACAGGAGCTTGTTTGTCGTCAGCCCATAGTTGAGGGGTTTGCCGCTGGGATCGACCCGGCTGTTCATCAGGTTGATGGTATACTGTACTCCGGCGCGAAGCAGGTCGGTCCAACGCCAGCCTTCCAGGGCCAGCTCGAGCCTTCTTTCCTTCAGGATGGCGGTGGCTACATCCGTCTGGCTGACGGCGGTGGTATTGGGCAGACCAACGCGGGCCCTGATCTGGTTGATCAGCGGAATTGCCTGCGCCGTTTGACCGGTCTGGTTCAGGGCTTCGGCCTTCAACAGGATGATGTCCGCCAGGCGGAGGACAATCTCATTATCCGGGCTGTTAAAGCCACCGGGATCTTTCCATTTATAGGCGTATGGCACCGGCAATTTGGTATAAGGAGGCGGGATGGCGCCGCTGCTATCCCCGGGCTTGCTCCAGTATACAGAGGCGTTTAGCCGGACCATGTCGTTCTCCGCCTGGTAGGCCTGGATGAGATCGTTGGTCGGTTCATTGAACTTCGCCCAGGTGTCACCGGTGAGTGAATAGGGTAACAGCAGTTCAGGACCATAGTTGGTTGTGCCGCTGACCGTACCATGCTGGATCTCGAAAATGGATTCGACCGTATTCTTGTGATTGCCGTCGAAGAGCTGCGCATAGCCTGGCAACAGGGAATAGTAGCTATTAGCCATTACCTTGTTGCACCAGACCAGGGAGGAGTCGTACTTGCCCTGTTGCGCATAGGCCTTGGCGAGCAGTGCGTCGGCCGCACCCTGAGTAGCCCGGCCGTTATTGGGATTGCTGCCGGAAGCAGGGAGCAGGGAAGAATCTGCGGAGATGAGGTCGTGTTCTATCTGTTCCCAGACAGCGGCAGCCGGTGTACGGGCCGGATACAGGCCTGCGCCAGAGGTAACATTCTCCACCACGAGCGGGACATCACCCCAGGTGGTAACCAGGTAGAAATAATGCAGCGCCCGGAGAAATTTTGCCTCGCCAATGATCTGCTGCTTGCGGGTATTGCCCTGCCAGGCAACGTCGTTGATGGCAGGCACGTTCTGGATCACGGCATTCGCGTTGGCGACTCCTTCATACAGACCCTGCCAGTCGCGCGTGACATTACCGTTGAGGGCGTTCAGGGTAAAGTTGTCGATCGCGAAATTATCGGGGTTGTTGCCGCCGGCATAACAGTTATCGGCCTGCACGTCGCCATTGGTCATATAATCCCAGATATAGAACTGCTGGTAGAGGCTGTTATACGCCCCCGTGAGCCCTGATTCAGCATCTGTTGCCGTCTTCCAGTAATTCGAAGTGGTAAGGCTGGAGATCGGGGTCTTATCGATGGTCTTTTGACAGGCTGTCCCCAAAAGCCCTGCTATAGTGATGATAAATACAAACGATTTATTGTTGTGTCGCATGATGATCCGTTTTTTTGTTAGAGTTCCAGGTTTACGCCGACAGTATAGATCCTCGACTGGGGATAAGTACCGTAGTCGATGCCCAATGCCGTAGAGCTGGTGCCCGCCTGATTGACCTCGGGATTATATCCTTTGTAGCCAGTGATCGTAAAGAGATTCTGACCCGTCACATAGAAGCGCATTCCATAGATACCGGCATGTTTCAGCCCTTCGGTGCTGAGGTGGTAGCTGAGCGTAGCAGATTTCAGCCGGAAGAAGGCCCCGTTCTGGATAAACCGGGAAGAGATGCGGGAATTGGCTGCCGAGTCACCGAATTGGGCGAGGGGAACATCAGTGATATCACCGGGTTTCCTCCAGCGGCGCAACACTTCGGTAGTAGCGTTGTTGGGGCTGGACATACCCTGGGTTTCGATGGCGGAGGCGTCGAAGATCTTATTGCCGCCAACTCCGTCGAAGAGGAGATCGAGTCCGAAGTTCTTATACGTGAGGTTATTGACAAAACTGTAGATGAAGGTCGGCAGGCCGCTGCCCAGATAGGTACGGTCGTGATTAGGATCGATGACACCGTCGTGGTTGAGATCGGCAAATTTCTCATAGCCGGTGGCCGGGTCTACGCCAAGGGCCTTGTAGCCATAGAAGGCGCCCAGGGGCAGGCCATTCTTTACGACGGAGACATACTGATTCGTTCCGCCGCCGCCGAATTCGATACCGCCATAATAGAAAGTGGAGGCGGAGTCAAGCCCATAGATGCGATTCTTGTTGAAGGAAGTGTTCACGGTGGCCGTCCAGTCAAAGTCATGGGTCTTAACGATGACGCCTGTCAGCGAAAATTCAAAACCCCTGTTCTGATCATACCCGGGAAGGTTGATCAGCTGCTGACCGTCGTCATTCCCATTGGTCGCGGGCAGGGTCTCGGTGAAGATGAGGTTTTTTGTTTTCTTGTTATAATAATCGGCGGAAAGACTTACCCGGCCCTTCAACACGGCGAGGTCGAAGCCTATATTCAATTGCTGACCGGCTTCCCATTTCAGGCCGGAGTTGCCGATGGGATTGGCAAGGATGACACCCGGGGTAGGATTGCCGCCAAAGATGTACGGCGCGCCCGGGTTGAGAGAAGTATAAGAAGGATAGACGGTGACCCCCGCCGGTGGCAGGTTACCTGTCTCACCCCAACCCGCACGGACCTTCAGGTCTTCAATAAAGTGGATATTATCCATGAAGTCCTCTTTGGAGACCCGCCAGCCGCCGGAGAAGGCGGGGAAATAGCCATACTGATTGTTGATCCCCACCCGGGAAGACCCATCCGCGCGGAGAGAGCCGGTGAAGAGATATTTATCCTTGTAGGAATAGTTCACCCTCCCGAAGTAAGACAGCACCGCCCAGTCCGTCTGATAGCTGTATACGGATTGATTGGAGGAAGCGGCATTGAGGGTGGGAACGGCAGCCGTTGCAAATCCACGACCGGATTGACTGTTGTTGTAATATTTCTCATTGATGGTTTCCGTACCGACGACGACATTGAAGTTGTGGTCACCAAACGATCTGTTCCAGGTGAGGGTATTGTCAAGCGTGTAGCGGAGCACTTCCTGGCTGGTATTGGTCGCCAAACCCTGGATCGAAATGCCATAAGCATTGTTGAATGGGTTGAGGAAGTAGTTGTAGTTGTATTGTTCGAGGGACAGGCCGGCAGACGAACGATATTTAATGTTGAACGGCAGCTTGATCTCTACATGGACATCGCCCAGGAGGTTGTTTGCCGCCGTAGAATTGTTCTGATCGTAAATGTTGCCGACCGGGTTAGCAGTCCCGTCAAAATTGGAACCGTACACTCCCTTGGCGTCGATTACGGGGACAATGGGGGGTGTCGTCAATGCAGCAAGGATGGTACCACCGTGTTGGGCGCTTGTGCCATCGGGAATGGTAGTGGTATAGCTGCGGTTGTAGCTGATGTGCGAACCCACGCTCAACCAGTCGTTCATGTTCTGTTCGAGCTTGAAGTTGATGGAATAACGCTTGAAATTGGAAGTGTGAACGATCCCATCCTGGTTGAGATAGCCAAGACCCAGCAGCCAGGTGCCTTTTTGTGATCCACCGGAGAAAGTTGCATTGGCGCCGGTTTGCACTGCCGTGTGATAAATGAGGTCCTGCCAGTTGTTGTTTGCAGTGAAGTTGTTTGGCAGTGTCGGCACAGACTTATGGGCGTTGGTGTACTCATCCTGGAGGAGGGACAGGTATTGCTGGTTGTTGAGGACATCGAGCTTTTTTGTTATCTGCTGGATACCCGTATAGGCATTGATGTCAGTCCTGGTCTTCCCCTTGGACCCCTGTTTTGTCGTGATGAGCACGACGCCGTTGGTGCTGCCCGCTGCGCCATAGATGCCGGCTGCGGCTGCATCCTTCAATACGCTGATGGATTCGATGGTGTTGGGGTCGAGGCTCTTGGTATCCCCGGCTACTACTCCGTCGATGACATAGATCGGTTCGGCGCCATTTGGCGAGGCGATGCCGCGGATGCGGACGCTAAAGTCGGAACCCGGTGCGCCGGAAGGTTGGAAGACCTGGACGCCGGGAGCCTTACCGGCCAATACCTCAGACGTAGAGATTACCGGCCGGGAGCTGACATCCTTTACGCTGATGGTAGATACGGCGGAGGTGATATCGGCCTTGCGCTGGGAGCCATAGCCGATGACGACGACCTGATCGAGCGCTTTGCTGCTGGTGGTCAGCTGAGCGTTGACGACATTCTGGCCGCCAACGGCTACTTCTTTTGTCGTATAGCCGATGTAGGAGAAGATAAGCGTGGCGCTGTCTTCCACCGTAAGGGTATACTCCCCTTTATTATTGGTGGAAGTGCCGGCGGATGACCCTCTTATCTGGACGGATACCCCGGAAAGCGGCTCGTTGTTGTCCCCTGTGACGGTGCCTGTAATACGGATAGGCAGACGTTGCAGCTTGTTGGACAACACTACTATCAAATTGTTAGTCAGCACCTTGAAGGTGAGATCGGTGTTTTTGAAAAGGCGGCTCAGGGCCTCGTTGATGGGGGTATTCTGCCAGTCTACCGTGACTTTTGTCCGAAGAGAGGATAGGTCATAGTTATAGAGAAAGCGGAATTCACCTTTCTTTTCGATCTTGTTCAACACTTTAGCGATCTCGGTCTGCTGTGCGTTGAGGGTGATGGAACCCTGGGCATTGACATTCGCCTCTGCCTGGAGGAGTCCAAATAAGAGGAACAGCATCGTCAGCTTCATAATCACAACCATTTTAAAGAGCAATCGTAACCTACCCCTCCCTATGAGGGGTTGCGAATTTTTCATACTTTTATCATTAAGGATTATCAAATGGGAAACCCGGACCGCCCTCCCAGTTGGTCAAAGGTTTCCGTTTCAATCTTAAACGGGGAATGCGCTAACATTTCCCGTTTTTTTATTTATAGCGATGGGCTATCAGCCTGATCAGCCGGTATTACTGTTTTGCATATAGTTCTATCTCCTTTCCATTTATTTTATATGTGAAGTTGGCAGTGAGCTGCAGTTCTTTCAGGGCTTCCTCGATGCTCTCATTGGCGAAAACACCGCCAAAATGATATTGGTTGAGTCTGGCATCTTTTACCATGATATGTACATCGTACCACCGTTCCATTTTGTTTGCCAGCTCCCGGAAATTATCCCCGTCGAATACAAGCCGGTTATACATCCAGCTCGTTTCCACCTTCTCGCTGTCGGGAATATCCGGCCGGATGTGACTTATCGCCATGCCAGTGGCAGCTTTGCCGGCGGCGGCGACGGACGGGGCAGGGAGCTTGTTGAGTACCAGCTTTTCATTGGGCCGGAGGATGATACGAGCTGTGTTTGGGCTTCCTTTCCTGCTCACTTCAATGACCCCTTTCAACACGGCCGCCTCTACGGTCTCATCCTGCGGATACGATCTTACCGTGAAGGAAGTACCCAGGACTTTTATATCCAGGGTAGATGCGTGAACAATGAAAGGATGTTCCATATCCTTTGTCACGTCGAAACAGGCCTCCCCTTCGAGCCCCACTTCCCGGCTCCCGATATTAAAATCGCCGGTATATTTCAATTTGCTGTTGGAGTTGAGCCAGACCTGTGTGCCGTCGGGAAGCAATAGCCGGGTTCGGGCGCCTGGCCTGGCCTGCACTTCTTCATTGCCAACGGGCCTTATGGCGGGCAGAGCTATCTTATGTTCAGGGAGCAGACGGTAGATGCCCCAGCCCAGCACGATGAGGGCGGCCACAGATGCGGCATAACCGATGGCTCCTCGCGGGGAGAATCGGATGATCCGTTTTCGTTGTGCACGCTTATCGCCGTCAGGCATGTCGATGATGCGGCGAAATCTTGCTTCGAGATCGGGGTCTTCCTCTTCGATGGAGTCCGAAGCGCTGTCAGGCGGGGACGAAAAATAACCTTGGAGAACGTCGAATGAGTATCCTTTATCGGGAGATCGTTGGAGCAATTGTTGTAATTCCTCTTCCTCCTCAGGGGTGGATTCGCCGGAAAGGCGCCGGGACATCAATACCCATATGCGATTGTTATGTTGCTCCATACAGCAGGCCTGCCCTCTAAAGACAATAAAATGAAACCTATCTACTAAGCCGTTTTCAAAATAATTTTATCTTCCCCTGTAATAGATTAATTGTCACCTATTTGCCTGCTCGATCTTTTCAACGGGAAATCGAACTCGGCCGCGATGGCGAGGGATATCCTTTTGACGGCGATGGCCATTTGCACGTCGATGGTATTGGTGGAGATATTGAGGATCTCGGCAATTTCCCGGTATTTGAGCCCATCCTCCCGCACCAGCTTAAAGATCATTTTGCAGCGGGGCGGCAGCGCTTCTATCGCCGTTTGTATCTTCCGGTAAGTCTCGGCCGTGATGAGCAATTGTTCAGGAGTGCCGTTGCTTCCATTCAGGTCGATGGTAATGTGATCAAAGGGTTCCGTGATATTCTGCCGGGCTTTTCGGGACAGATAATTGAGCGCAGCATTCTTGGTGGCGGTATAGAGATAGACCCGGAGATTGCGGATGGAAGAGATCTCCTCGCGCCGCTGCCAGATGCGGACGAAGACGTCTTCCACGATCTCCTCTGCGGATTCGCGGGTCTTGATCATGGCAAAGGCGAACTGGTAAAGGCGCTTGAAGAAGTGGGCGTAAATTTGCCGGAATGCGGCTTGATCACCTGCGGCTACCTGCTCCAGCAATATCGGGTCGTTGTCCATGTGTAATAACGAAACGCAAAATTATCTAAACGGGTTGGAATAGGGGTATCTTATTTCTTTCGTAGTGGTTAACAACCGGATTGCTAACACTTGTTAGCTTTTGAAAAAAGCGGTATTTTTGTGGATAATCAACCGATGCTGTATGATGACCGACGCCAGTTCAACTATCTTCCAGGATAAGATCGACCAGGATATCCGGATCGAGCCAAAGGATTGGATGCCGGACGCTTACCGGAAGACCCTGATAAGGCAGATCTCACAACATGCCCACAGCGAGATCGTGGGGATGCTGCCAGAAGCCAACTGGATCACCAGGGCGCCCTCGCTCAGGCGCAAGGCTACACTTATTGCGAAGGTACAGGATGA
Organism: Puia dinghuensis; assembly: GCF_014642875.1. GTDB lineage: Bacteria > Bacteroidota > Bacteroidia > Chitinophagales > Chitinophagaceae > Puia > Puia dinghuensis. The sequence continues at coordinate 543,173 of NZ_BMJC01000004.1, read as the reverse complement.
AGCCGGTCATGGACTTTACCTGTATTCCGCCGCCGAAACGCTGGGAATTAGCCGCGAGGAGATGATTGACCAGCTGCACAGCGGAAAAGCGAAATATTCGTCCATCTTCAATTACCCCACGCTCACCTGGGCAGACATGGGCGCAATCGGCTGGCTGGTCGACGGCGCGGCCATCATGAACCAGGTTCCATTGTGCCGGGCTTCTTACGGGCCTTATGCCAGGGCGATGGTCCGCATCTGTAAGGAAGAAAGCTTCCACCAACGGCAAGGCTTCGAGATTCTGCTTACGTTGAGCCGGGGTAGTGAAGCGCAGCGGCGGATGTGCCAGGATGCGATCGATCGCTGGTGGTGGCCGTCGGTGATGATGTTCGGGCCCAATGACGATGCCTCACCGCATACGGCGCAAAGCATGCAATGGAAGATCAAGCGATTTACCAATGATGAACTGCGGCAGCGTTTTGTCGATATTTGCGCCGAACAGGTGAAGCTGCTGGGGATGACGATCCCAGACGACCAGCTCCGTTGGAATGAAGAACGGCAGCATTATGACTTTGGTCCCATCGATTGGGAAGAATTCCGGAATGTGATCAATGGCAACGGTCCCTGTAACAAGGAAAGGCTGGCGGCGCGGGTGCAGGCGCATGAGGACGGGGCCTGGGTTCGGGAAGCGGCCCTGGCGCATGCGGAGAAAAAAATACAATATGGAAAAACAGCATAACTGGCCACTTTGGGAGATATTCATCCGCAGCAGGCAGGGCCTGGATCACAAGCATGTGGGCAGCCTTCATGCTGCCGATTCGGCCATGGCTATCGAGAATGCCCGGGATGTTTATACCCGCCGGATGGAAGGCATCAGCATCTGGGTGGTGGAAAGCAAATATGTCCATGCTTCCAACCCCGATGAAGCATCCTCTTTTTATGATCCTGCAAACGATAAGGTCTACCGGCATCCGACCTTTTACGATTTGCCAGATGAATTAAAGCATATGTAAATGACCGTTCAGCACACCATCGACTATACCTTACACCTTGCCGACAACGCGCTTGTTCTTGGCCATCGCAACAGCGAATGGACCGGTCATGGACCAATCCTCGAACAGGATATTGCATTATCCAATATTGCGCTCGACCTGATCGGTCAGGCCCGGTATCTTTACCAGTATGCGGCGCGGTTGATGACTATGCAGGGCGGGCCGGAGGTGACGGAGGATGTCCTTGCCTATCTGCGGGACTCCTGGGATTACCGGAATTGTCTGCTGGTCGAACAGGCCAACGGCGATTGGGGCAAGACAGTGCTGCGGCAATTTTTCTTCAGCGCCTATCAATATTTCTTTTACCGGGAGCTGCAACATAGCAGGGATGCCGAGTTGTCCGCTATCGCGGAGAAGGCCCTCAAGGAAGTGACCTATCATCTCCGGTGGAGCAGCGAATGGGTGATACGGCTGGGTGACGGAACGGAAGAGAGCCATGCCCGGATGGAGAAGGCACTCGATCAGCTTTGGATGTATACAGGCGAACTTTTTCAGCCCGCCGGCTTTGAGCAGGCCCTGGCGCCGGGAGGCATTGCGGTCGATCTTGGAGAGATAAAGCCCCTGTGGGAACTGCGGGTAGGTGAGGTATTGAAGGAAGCGACCCTGACGACCCCTGGTTCGATGATGCAGCAGGGAGGCAAGCAGGGGAAACACACCGAGCATTTGGGTTACCTGCTGGCCGAAATGCAATTCCTTCAAAGGGCCTATCCGGGTAACGAATGGTAGATGATGGAAGAGACGAAGACGATATGGTCCCTGCTGGAAGCAGTGAATGACCCCGAGGTTCCGGTGTTGTCGGTGATCGACCTGGGCATCATCCGGAAGGTGCGGATGGAAGACGGCCGCCCGGAGATCGTGCTGACCCCAACTTATAGCGGATGCCCGGCCATGGATGTGATAAGGATGAATATCCGGATGGTCCTCGGCCAGCATGGGTATCCAGCCGTAAAGCTGACCACCGTCCTGTCGCCGGCCTGGACAACGGACTGGATGAGTGAGAAAGGGAAGGAGAAGCTGCGGGCTTATGGCATTGCGCCGCCGCTGCCTGTACAGACGGTTTGCCACCTCGACCTGTTCCAACGCGAAGAAGCGATAGCCTGCCCGCATTGTCATTCTTATCACACCACATTGATAAGCGAATTTGGCAGCACGGCCTGTAAGGCTTTGTATCGTTGCGAGGACTGTCATGAGCCCTTCGATTATTTTAAATGTCATTGAAAATATGTCTTCCATTCTATTCGAGATCAGGGACCAGGTTGCCTTTATAACCCTGAACAGGCCGGAGAAAATGAATGCTTTTACGCGTGAAATGGCACTTTTGCTGCAAAGCAGGCTGGACGAGTGCGCCAGTCTGCATGAAGTGAGGGCCGTCTGTCTCACCGGCGCGGGTAGGGCTTTTTCGGCGGGGCAAGACCTGTCGGAGGTAGTCGATCCGGAAGGGCCGGGGATGGAGAAGATACTCAGCGAACGTTATAATCCTATCATCACGCGTATCCGTAATTTGCCCAAGCCGGTGGTGGCGTCAGTGAATGGAGTGGCGGCCGGTGCGGGAGCCAACATCGCGCTTTGTTGTGATATCGTCGTCGCGGCCAGGTCGGCTTCCTTCATCCAGGCTTTTTCGAAGATCGGGCTGATCCCCGACAGCGGCGGAACATGGTGGCTGCCACGGCTTGTAGGCTGGCAAAAAGCCGCCGGTATCGCTTTGCTGGGCGACAAGATCGCGGCGGAAAATGCCGAAAAAATGGGCATGATTTATGCGGTCTATTCCGACCAGGATTTCCCGGAGGCTTCGAGGGCACTCGCCGCCACATTGGCGCAGATGCCGACCCGGGCATTGGCATTGACCAAACATGCGTTGAATTATTCCGCCACCAATACCCTGGAAGCCCAGTTGCTGTTGGAAGATGAGCTGCAACAGCAGGCGGCGCAGACAAAGGATTATGCTGAAGGAGTAGATGCCTTTCTGAACAAAAGAGCTCCACGATTTAAGGGGGAATGAGTTTCCGGGCAAACCGCGGGTTTGCCGACCGAGGCCAATGATTGGCTAATAAAACTTAATTTATGTTCTACGAATTTAATGGCCACCGGCCTGTGGTCCATCCTTCCTCCTTTGTACACCCCCAGGCCGCTGTCACCGGTAATGTCATTATCGGTAAAAATGTGTATGTGGGTCCCGGCGCGGCTATCCGCGGCGACTGGGGACAGATTATCATCGAAGACGGGTGTAATGTACAGGAGAGCTGTACGATCCATCTATTTCCCGGCGCCACCGTCCGGTTGCGGGAAGGGGCGCATATCGGTCATGGGGCTATCGTTCATGGCGCCACCATCGGCGTCAACTGCCTCATCGGGATGAATGCCGTCATCATGGACAACGCCGACATCGGCGATGGATGCATCGTGGGGGCCCTGAGTTTTGTAAAGGCAGGGGAAAAGATCCCGCCGCGGAGTGTGGTGGCGGGGAATCCGGCCAGGGTCATCAAGCAAGTGAGTGATGAGATGCTCCGCTGGAAGACCGAGGGGACGGCGATCTACCAGGGGTTGCCGGGGGAGATGCAGGCGGGGTGGATTCCGTGCGAGCCGTTGCGGCCGGAGGAGGCGGGGCCGACGGACGGGCCGGTGGAGGACGGGCGGCAGTACAAGCCCTGGAAGGAGACACAGGAAGAAGAACTGGGGCCGGGGAATCGGGTCGAAGAGCCGGCGGCGCCTTATGGAAAACGGGAATTTACTTTCGAAGAATATCTTCAACTCGAGGCGGACGCAACACAGAAACATGAATATTATGATGGTGAGATCTTCCTTATGTCGGGGGTCCTGCTTGATCATGTCAGAATAACAACAACATTGACGGCGTTGGCTAAGCAAAGGCTAAAGGGCAGCTCATGCGATGTGTTCACTGGTGATCTGCGGGTCTTTGTAGAAGCAAAGGGATTTTTTACCTATCCGGACCTCACCATTGTTTGCGGGAAACCCATTACCCGAGAGGACGATGAGTTTAATCTGATGAATCCGACCGTTATTATTGAAGTGCTTTCCAAATCCACGCAGAAGTATGACCGTGGTCCTAAATTCAAGCTCTATCAGGGTCTGCCTTCGTTGCAGGAATATATACTCATCGACTCGCGGTCTGTACTGGTAGAACAATTTATCAAGGATGCAAAGGGAGAATGGAACCCGAAGAAATATAGCAAGCTGAGCGACAGGTTTATGATCGAGGCGGTTGGCGTCGAGCTGTCGATGGAGGAAATATACGAAGGCACCGGATTCCCCAAGCTGACGCATTAGCGCATAGCCAGCGAAGAAGCAGTATCTTTGTCGCCCAATGGAGAAATCAAACTTTGTCGATCAGATCAGGGTCTTTTGCAGAAGCGGGCATGGCGGCGCCGGAAGCAAGCATTTTATGCGGACAAAATTCAATGCCATGGCCGGACCGGATGGCGGAGATGGCGGCCGCGGCGGCCATATCATTCTCCGGGGCAGCAAGCATCAATGGACGCTGTTGCATCTGCGCTATTATAAGAACGTATTGGCAGAGGATGGCGAGGCCGGCAGCGGGAACAACTGCACCGGAAGATATGGTAAGGATATCTTTATCGATGTTCCGCTGGGCACGGTAGCAAGGGATGAAGAGACGGGTAAGGTGGAAGCTGAGATCCTGGAAGATGGCCAGGAGATCATATGGTTAAAGGGTGGGCGTGGCGGCCTTGGCAATGCCAATTTTGCTACTCCAACCAACCAGGCGCCGGAACATGCGCAGCCGGGACTCCCCGGCGTGGAGGGGTGGAAGGTATTGGAATTAAAAGTATTGGCCGATGTCGGGCTCGTCGGTTTCCCCAATGCGGGTAAATCCACCCTTTTGTCCGTGATGACCGCAGCCAAACCCAAGATCGCCGACTATGCCTTCACCACCCTGACACCTCAACTGGGGATGGTGGAATACCGGGACGGCCGGTCGTTTTGTATGGCCGATCTCCCGGGCATTATCGAAGGCGCGGCAGAAGGAAAAGGCCTGGGACACCGCTTCCTGCGCCATATCGAGAGAAACCCCGTTCTGCTTTTCCTGATACCGGCCGACAGCCCCAACCACGCCGAAGAATTTCGCATCCTTGTCAACGAACTGGAAAAATATAATCCCGAACTCCTACACAAGCAATTTATCATCGCCATCAGCAAGAGCGATATGCTGGATGGGGAGCTAAAAGAAGCTATCAGCCACGAGCTGCCCCCCAATATCCCCCATATTTTTATTTCTTCCATGACCAATCAAGGCATTGTTGAGCTCAAAGACCTGCTCTGGAAGGTGTTGAATGAGGATATTACGGATAAAAATAAATAAAATGTATTCGTCTTAACATAATATTCATATAGAAGTATTGCAATTAATCAATTTTGGTTATATTTTTGCTACATACTATATGAGATCGTCCTGATCTCGACCGTTCGCAAACGTCCCCAGCCTGCCAGCCGATTGTTGCTGTGACGATTGATCTTCCCGCCATCGCTATCTATTGTTCGCCACTTCAAATTTTCTTGTCTTTCCGCTTGCCATCGGTTGATTGTTCATATGGGTGGTTGCTCCATATCCTAATCGTCACTAAAACCCATTTATATGAAGTCGCTTATCACCGCCCACTTTGGCAAGCTTATTCTGGCAACCACTTTCCTGCTGGTGCTGACCACGGCACATGCCCGGTCAACAATCGCCAACACCGGCTTTGCCGACACCGCCGCCACGGTAAAGTACCTGGGCACGCAGGACGATATGCTCGTCTTCAACGTGTCGTATGCCAACCCGGATGGCAGCAGGTTTTCGCTCACCGTAAAAGACCAGGATGGAACGCAACTGTACCAGGGTCTTTTTAACGAGAAGACCTTTTACAAACAGTTCAGGCTACCGAAATCCGACAAGGATCGGATCGTCTTCGTCTTCCGTGATTTCCGGGATGCGGACATCGTAAAGGCCTTTGACGTCAATGTAAACAGCCGGCTCATCCGTGAAGTAGCTGTAAAGCAGATCAACTAGGTTTTTGAACATTATTTCCCAACACCAATTAAATATTTTTTTATGAAGTCGATCGTTCTCGCCCTTCTTTTTGCCGGCGTCAGCCTGGCAAGCCTGGCCAATGGCCACAATCCCATCGGTGACCGTAGTGAAAAAGGCGCCGCGGAAGTAAAATACATCGCCGCAAACAATGGGGAGTTCTTTTTCAACGTGGTTTACAACAACACCACCGGCAGCAAATTTAGCGTAGCCATTCTCGATGAATCCGGCGACCAGATCTATCAGAATTTCTTTTCCGATAAGAAGTTTGACAAGAAATTCAAATTAGCCGATCCGGAAAGTTTTGGAAAGCTGACGTTCATCATCCGTAATTATGGTGACAATTCCGTTCAGCGCTTCGAGGTGAACTCCAGCAATCACCTGGTAGAAGACGTAGAAGTAAAGGAAGTAAAATAGTTCCCGATACAAAGAAAACCGGCCGCCCCGTAGGGGCGGCCGGAAGAGAGAGAGGAATTAATGTAAGGTATTACCCTGACCCGAAGACGCACCCTGCGTATTTATCGCTTTCTGGACATCCGTAAAACTCATGCGTTTCAACTGGTCCTGGCTGAAATTCTTAAATGTCGTGGTCAGCACATTCCCCGGGATCACCACATAACGGTAAAGCAGACCGGACTGGTCGGTGAGGTAGTACTGTAATTCGATGTTGCCGACATTTAATATTTGAGAGAAGCCATATTCCGATGCGGAGAGGGCAGTTGTATCTCCGGAGCTTGCCGAGCCCACATAGCCCAGCACGGCGCCCGAGCGGAGAACGGATGCCGTCACGGATTTGGCAGCAATGTCCTCATACCATAGGGAATCATGGTTGGTCCCGGTCATGCTAAGTGTCATCCAGCCGGAATAATAGACACTATCCTTTGTTTGATAGGTTGTGTTCTTAGTACAACCGCCAACAGATATCAGCGAGACAATGGATACGACAAGGGCAGCAGCGGAAAAAATAAATTTCAATTTTCGCACGTCTTTAGATTTTTAAGGTTAACGATTATTTGCTGGTCTATATAAGAATATAATACGTAATCAGGCAAGGCAGCGTCTAGGGGAAATCGGCCAATTGGAACATTTTACCGGCCATTAGTTTAAAGATACTACTTTTTTTTTGCCGCGATCACCGGCTTATTATCCTTCCAACGCCATAAGTGCATACAGGCATAAGTACGATAAGGGCTCCATTTTGCCGAAATGCGCAGGAGCTCTTCCCGGAAGGCCTTTTTATCCGTCCGGTCTAACTTGTAGATATTGATCATCGCATTCTGAATACCCCAGTCGTCGATGGTGAATACGTCCTCCCGTCCCAGGCTAAACATCAGCAGCATCTCCGCCGTCCACTGGCCGACCCCCTTTATCTGCGTGAGGTAGGCTATCACGGCTTCATTGTCCATCTTGTTCAGGGTCTTGGGGTCCAGCCCATGCTCAACCGCAAACTCCGCCACATTGTGAACATAGCGGGCTTTTGCATTGGACAGCCCGATGGAGCGAAGCGTTTCGAATGGGGTGGCTAACACCTCTTCGGGGGTAGGGATACGGTCCTTGTATAAGGCCAGGAACCGCTGCCGGATGGTGTTGACCACTTTCGTAGATAGCTGCTGGCTCATGATGGAAAGGATGAGATAAAAAAAGACGTCCTTTTGCCTGGTGACCCGCATGGGTTCGGAGCCGTCGATGAGTTTCTTTAGCTTTTTATCTTTTGACAGGTGGAGCAGGTAGTCCATGGAATTTGCGGTTTTCCCTTAAATGTAGAATTTTGTCCAATGTCTTTGAAGATAATTGTTACCAAAGACGGTTCTCATACCCTGGAAGGCGCAGGCGGGGTTACCTATCATTCCACCTTTGGCGCGGTGCAGGAGTCGCGGCATATCTTTATTGACGCCGGGCTCAAAGCGGCACAGGGCAGGCCCTTACGCGTTTTTGAGATGGGGTTTGGGACAGGACTGAATGCTTTGTTGACGCTGATGGAAGGCCGGCCTATACAATACGAGACGGTGGAAACGATTCCACTTCCGTTAACCATGGTGAAGGAATTGAACTATTGTGAAGTGCTCGGCCGGCCGGACTGCCAGTCCCTTTTCGAACGGCTGCACAGTACCCCATGGGAAGAGCCGATGGAAGTGCAGCCGGGGTTTCGCCTTCTTAAAAGCCGTGGAGATATCCGCGACTACGACCTTCGTGAACCAGCCGACCTGGTCTATTACGATGCTTTTGACCCGGTGGCGCAGCCCGAGCTGTGGACGGAGGAAGTATTTGGACGATTGTATGGGCAGCTTGCGCCGGGGGCCATAGTAGTCACGTATTGCTGTAAAGGCGCGGTGCGGCGAGCCTTGCGGGCGGTGGGATTCAAGACGGAGAAACTGCCGGGTCCGCCGGGGAAGCGCGAAATTCTAAGGGCAATCAAACCGCATTAAGCAAACGTATAACTCACTCCCCCATCCTTCTCATCCTTCAGCACAATGCCCAGCTGCAACAGCTGGTTGCGGATCTTATCAGAAGTCGAATAGTCCTTCTTCGAACGGGCATCGCGCCGGATGTCGATGAGCAGCTCCATCACCCCGCTGAGCTTTTGATCATCCCCCGTGGATTCCCCTTTCAGGCCCAAAATATTTTCAATATAATCGGTAAAATAACGCTTCATCAGCTGAAGGGTCGCGGGACTGAGCGCATCGCGGCGGATCTGACCACCTTTGAGGGAATTGATGACAGGCACGAGCTCGAACAGATTGGCCAGCACCTTGGCCGTGTTGAAATCATCTTTCATAAATTCGTCCATCTCCCGCAGCTGTTTGGTCACCTTGTCGTCGAGCGCCGGATCGGCCGTCGTTGCAGGGCTGCCATTGCCTTCGCCTTCGTCGGCCACCAGCTTCTTCAACAGATCGTATGCCTCCCACAGCCGCTTGAGCCCTTTCTCCGCGGCCTGCAGCGCTTCATTGCTAAAGTCAAGCGTACTGCGATAGTGCGTCTGGAGAATAAAAAAGCGGATCGTCATCGGTGAGTAGGCCTGTTGCAACAAGGGGTGTTTGCCGGTGAACATCTCCGACAGCCGGATCTGGTTCCCATAGGCTTTGCCCATTTTTTTCCCGTTGATGGTGATCATGTTGTTATGGATCCAATACCGGGCGGGCACCCGATGGTTGCAGATGGTGCTCTGCGCGATCTCGCTTTCATGATGCGGGAACATAAGGTCCATCCCACCGCCATGGATATCGAACTCGGTACCGAGATATTTTGTGCTCATCGCGGAGCACTCGATATGCCAGCCGGGGAAGCCTTCGCCCCAGGGGCTTTGCCAGCGCATGATATGTTCGGGCGGGGCGGCTTTCCAAAGGGCAAAATCCTGCCGGTTGCGTTTTTCCTCCTGGCCTTCGAGATCACGGGTCGTCTCCAGCAGATCGTCCAACACCCTGCCGCTGAGCTTTCCATAGGGATATTGCGCAGCATATTTTTTTACGTCGAAGTAGACGGAGCCGTTCACCACATAAGCATATCCTTCCCGGATGATCGTTTCTATCATCCCGATCTGTTCGACGATGTGACCGGTAGCGGTGGGTTCAATGCTGGGGTTCAGGTTGTTGAACTGGCGCATGGCCCAATGAAAGAGATTGGTGTATTTCTGCACCAGCTCCATCGGCTCCAATTTTTCGAGCACCGCTTTTTTGGAGATCTTATCTTCCGCCTCGCGCCCTTCTTCCTCGAAGTGACCGGCATCGGTGATATTGCGTACATACCTTACCTTATAGCCCAGGTGGAGCAGGTAGCGGTAAATAAAATCAAACGTGATGGTTGGACGGGCATGGCCGAGATGGCTTTCGCCGCTGACAGTAGGACCGCACACATACATGCCGACGTGGCCGGCCGTGAGGGGGGTAAAGACTTCTTTCTGCCGGGTATATGAATTATGAACTTTTAACTGACTCATACGGCCCGAAGATACGGTTTTCGCGCGAACAAGGCCACGAACAAGGGGCCCCTGGCGCCCCTCTAGGGAGTCAATTTCACATCCGCGACTACGGGGTTATGGTCCGACCAGGGAACCGAGAATTTCCTGCACTGGAGGATGTCGAACTGCGGGTCGGTGAGAATGTAGTCAATACGCAGCGTAGGGGAAATATGTACAAAGGTTCTGCCGATACCGAACCCTTTTTGCAGGAATGCATCTTTCCAGTCTCTGCGGATAGTGAAGTACGTATAGGAATTGGGGACATCATTAAAATCCCCGCAGATGATGCCGGGGTAAGGGCTCCTGTCCAGCCGGACGCGGACCTCTTCCGCCTGGTCACCCCGGTGCTTAAAGGCGTAGCCCAGTTTTTTTGCAATGGATTTGGAAGCCATCAGGATGCTGTCGTCGACATTCTTGATGATCTCGATGTCATGGTAGTCCTTACTGCGGAACAGGACGGACTGGAGGTGGGTGGTAAAAACCCTTAGCGTATCGTCACCGAGCTGGATATCCGCGGCAAGGAGGCTCTCGGTGGCAGGCACGCGATCGGGCTTTGAATAATGTATGGTCATCGAATCGACGATGGGATAACGCGAAAAAATGATCACCCCGGCCGCCCATTTCCCATCGTAACGGCCATAGTCGTGTGAAAAGACATGGTAAGGAAAGTGCAGCTGCTGTTCGATATAAGAAATATTGGGCGTGTCGTTGGGGTGGTAGGATTCGAAGAATTCCTGCAGGCAAAGTACATCAGGGTGCAGACTGTCGATAAAATTCATCATTTTGATGCGATGGCCCGAGGCTCCTCTCTTCGCGGTGATGAAGACGTCGAAGCTGCGCACGTTCCAGGTCATGATCCGCAGGGCGCCGGGCGGCTTTGCGAGGGTGAAGCCCTTTCCCGGGTGCATGGCGAAGAAACTGTGGATATTGGTCCAGCCAACCAGCAGGGCTCCCAGGGATAGCACCGACCAGGGCCGATAGTGGGAGATAAACAGCCCGATGATAAAAAACAAGACCAGCATCAGCAACAATAAGGGAAAAATAAGCCCCAGCAGGGAGAGCAGCCACCACTTACCGGGAGGCAGGAAGGAATTCGCACAGGCCAGCAGGAACAGAATAACTGTAATGATGTTCAAGGTGATGAACAACCGGCGGCTAAAGTTTCTTAGGCGGGCCATGAGTGGTCCTAAGTTACAACTCTTCTTCGTCCGCAGCCCTTTTCAGAATCTCTTTTTCCTCGTCCGTGAGGAAGCGATAGCCCTGCTGGTTGATCTTGTCGAGTATCTCGTCGATGCGTTGTTGGGTCACGTTAGGGATCTTTTTGAACGGCTGGGTACCGGAGACCTTGTAATAGAATTCATCCTTTGGCGAGCGCGTCCTTTTTTTCTTGTCCGGGTTGAAAAGATCGTTACACCAGTCAAAGAACCGGTTTATCCAGATGCTTCCGTCATGCCCTTTACGCAGCCGGTAGATGAATAGGAAACCTGCGCCTGCACCGGAAAGGTTGGCGATATAAGCGCCCGTGTCACTATGAGAGATGGTCGAGAAATTGATAAGCAGATACACCACAGTAAGTATCCAGAGGGGAATGCCCCCGTTGATCATGGGGAAGATGCGGTAATCCGGCGCTACCGTTGTAGTGGCGATGGCGATGGCGATGACGGAGGCGTTGGCCCCTGCCAGGTCGACAAGACCCGCCTGGGCGTGCAGCCGCGGGAAAACAGCATAGCAGATGAGGAAGAAGACGGCGCCGGCGATGCCGCCATAGAGGTAAATGGGGATCAATTTGCGGTTGCCGGTGAGGTCTTGTAAAATATAGCCAAATCCCCATAGCCAGACCATATTGCCGATAAACCGGAAGACATGCCCATCGGAGAACATAAAGGTCAATATGGTCCAGGGGCGGGTAGACAGCTTATCAAGGGAGCCGGGCACGAAAAACCAGGAGAGGACGTTGTTCTCATAGGCGGCATCGGAGAGGTTATTGACCATATAAACAACGTAGACCAGCTTCAGGATCGCAAACAGCACGGCATTGATGACCACTAATTGGACCAGTGCGTTGCCGTCCTGCCCCAACACCATTTTTTTGCGATAGTTGTCTTCCATTACACGCATACAGTTGTTTATTGTGCTCTTCTTCCTATGCAATTTACAAAACGCCTCTATAGGATGTTCGCGGGAAATTAGTAAAAATTCCGCCGGTTTGTCCTATTCATTATTATGACAATGATGATGCCAACAAGCGCCCCGCCAAGATGGGCAAAGTGCCCAATATTATCTCCCGTCTGCCGGCCGAATCCGCCGAAAAGATCAATGAGGACATATACCGGGATGACATATTTCGCCTTTACGGGTACAGGTATAAGGAAAATGAATAGCTCTGTATTGGGGAACAGATAGGCGAATGCCGCCATGACCCCCATGATGGCGCCCGAGGCCCCGATCATGGAATACTGCTCGGTGTACGCCTGGATCACCTGTGGCCAAGCCTCCGGGACATATGACGCGTGGGCGAAGCGGGCAGCTTCGTAAGGGATCATCAAGACTTGCACAACGGCGGCGCCGATGCCGCAGATGATATAAAAATTCAGGAATCGCTTGGTTCCCCAATAATTCTCCAGGATGCTGCCGAACATCCACAATGCGAACATATTGAAAAGGATATGACCAAAGTTTTGCGGATCATGCATGAACATATGGGTGATGATCTGGTGGGGTTTGAACAGAGGCGATGACCAATGATGAAGCGCACCCCATTCCGTCACATCCCACCCTGTCATGTCGGGAAGGAGCTTCTGTGCTAAATAGATCAAGCCATTGAGAATGAGTAATATCCTGATTCCGGGAGGAAAATTCGGTGATCCGGTTCTAAATCTAACCATATTGTTCTTATTCGATTTGTCTTATTCAGTATGCCTTCTCTCAGCGCACAATTTACGATTAACGCCTCAATTTCAATTGCACGATATTTTCAATATGATGGGTATGCGGGAACATGTCCACCGGCTGCACCCGGGTAACGGCATATTTTGCATCCAGCAGATGGAGGTCTCTTGCCTGGGTGGCCGGATTGCAGCTTACGTAAACCACCGTTGGCGCCTCTATCTCCAGGATCTTGTTCACCAGTCCCTCGTGCATGCCGGCGCGCGGCGGATCGGTAATGATCACATCGGGGCGGCCTTCGCGGGCAAAAAACTCCTCATTACAAATATCCACGACATCCCCGGCAAAGAATCGCGCCTGCGGAATATTGTTGAGCGCAGCATTTTCCCGTGCATCGGCGACGGCTTCCGGGACGACCTCCACTCCTACTATGCGCGCAGCCTGGCGGCTGACAAAGATGCCGATGCTGCCGGTGCCGCAATATAGATCATAGACGGTTTCCCTCCCCGTCAATTCAGCGTATTCACGCGTTACCCGGTAAAGCTGTTCGCCCTGGCGGGTATTGGTCTGAAAAAAGGATTTCGGCCCTATAATAAACCGAAAATCTTCCAATTGTTCGATCACGAATCCCTTTCCATGGACCACCCGGGGCTCCAGGTCCCAGATGCTATCGTTCCATTTGGTGTTGATCGTCACCAAAAGAGTCGTCAGTTCGGGAAATTGTTGCAGCAGCAGACCGGTCAATTCCCGGGTGTGTTTCTCGTCCTCATAGCCCAGCACGAGATTGGCCATGATCTCCCCGGTGGTGCAGATGCGGAGCTGCAGGTTACGCAGCCAGCCGCGATGTTCTTTGATATCATAGAAAGGCAGGTTGCGCGCAAGCCCAAAATCCCTCACCACCTTGCGCAGGCGGTTGGTCGGCTCTTCCTGCAGGTAACAGGTATCGATATCCACCACCTTGTCGAAAAGGCCCTTTGCATGAAACCCTGCTACGTCCTGGTGGGGGGAAGCGGCCGGGTCATGCAGTTCTTGCGGCAGCAGGAAGCGGCGGCTGGAGAAGGTGTATTCGATCTTATTCCGGTAGTGGATGGATTCCGGGGCGCCGAGGATGGGGGTCACAACAGGCAATTCGACCTTGCCTATCCGGCGCAGGACATCCTCCACCTGTTGCTGTTTGTATTGCAGCTGCAGGGGGTAGGGCAGCATCTGCCAGCGGCAGCCGCCACAAACACCAAAATGCGAACAGAACGGGGTTATCCGATTGGGGGAATACTGGCGAAAGCCCGTAACAAAGCCCTCGGCCCAGTCCTTTTTATTTTTACCCAGCCGCAGATCGACAACATCACCCGGGACAGCATTCTCGATAAAAATGACCTTTCCATCGACGCGCGCAATGGATTTGCCTTCTGCCGCATAGGCCTCTACCGGAATATTGGACAATTCGATTTTTTTGCTTCTTTTTCTCACGCTGCAAAAGTAGTGCTATTTTTACCGGCGTATGAACAAGTATAAGATCCTATTCCTGGCCACTTTATCGTGCCTGCTATTGAAAGCCTATCCACAGAGCGGTTATTCCATCCGCCTTCACCTGAAGCCCTACACCAGCGGAAAGGTCTACCTGGGTTATTATTATGGGAAGATTCGGGCCCTTGCGGATTCGGCGCAGCTTGACGCCGGCGGCGAGGGTGTTTTTAGCGGCAAAGAGCGATTGCCAGGCGGAGTTTACTTCGTGGTCTCTCCCAGCAGGGCCGTACTCTTCGAACTGCTGCTGGACAGCCTCCAGCATTTCTCGGTAGCCGCCGACACCACCGATCTGCCCGGGAGCGTTATTTTCACAGGGTCGCCGGATAACACCGTCTTCCAGACCTACACCCGCTATACGGCCACCAAAGGGAAGGAAATAACAGCCGGGCAAAAAGAGCTGGCCACCGTGCATACTAAGGCCGATTCCGCCCGGATCAAGGAAAAAATGAAGAAAGCCAACACCGAGATACAGGATTACAGACAGACGCTTGGCATCAAATATCCCAACTCCCTGTTGTCAACCCTTTTCCAACTGCTGAAAGAACCCGTCATTCCACCAGCCTCCAAACAGCCGGGCGGAAAATATGACAGTCTTTTCGCCTATCACTTCTTCAAGGATCACTATTGGGATGGGGTCTCTTTTTCCGACGAGCGGCTTAGCCGGACACCCGTCTTCGAACCCCGGCTGGATAAATATTTCCACGACCTGGTGCCCCCCGACCCGGATTCCATCGAACGCGAAACAGACATGATGCTGCTGGAGTCCCGGGTCAGCAAACCGATGTTTCAATATCTCCTTGTCTATTTTGTCCAGAAGTATGTGAACCCGGAATATATGGGCCAGGATGCTGTCTTTGTTCATCTCTTCGAAAAATATATCAATACCGGGCAGGCGGAGTTCTTTACAGAAAAGTACCGGAAGTTTTTGGACAACCGTGCTTATAGCTTGATGGCCAATCTTATAGGTGCCCCGGCCGCCAACCTGGAAATGGTGGATACCGCCGGCGCTCCCCGCAACCTTTACGACGTTCAGGCTCCCTATATCGTCATTTGCTTTTGGGACCCAACCTGCAGCCATTGCAAGGAGATTGTGCCAAACGTGGACTCCATCTTCCAGGCAAAATGGAAACAGGAGGGGGTAAAGCTGTATGGGGTGATGGTCGACGGTGGACGCGAAGCCTGGCTGCAATTCATTAAGGATCACAATTTAACCGATTGGATACACGTTTATGAGACCAAGGAGCACCTCGACGCAACCGAGAAGGCAGGGCAACCCAATTACCGGCAGTTGTACGATGTGTATCAAACCCCCATCCTCTATTTACTGGACAAAGACAAACGCATCATTGCTAAAAAGCTTACTTATCAGCAGCTGGATGAAGTTATTAATCTAAAAATGCGCAAACCAAAATCCAATTGATATTATGAGCATCCCGGTCAAAACGCGATTCCTTATCCCTACCCTTCTTCTCCTGTTCGTGTCCGGCATCTCAGCACAGACTCTTTTCACGGTCGACCATAGCACGGTCTCCAGGGAAGAGTTTCTGAAGGCGTACAGTAAGAATAATACCGGGCAAAAGGCTACCCCGACAACCTACCGGGATTACCTGGAGCTCTATATCCGTTATAAATTGAAAGTTCGGGCGGCCTATGATGCCCAATTGGATACCCTTGCCGGGCAGCGGACAGAACTACAGAACTTCCGCTCACAGGTAGCGGAGAGTTACCTGAAGGACGAAACGAGTCTCGACCGCCTGGTAAAGGAAGCTTTTCAAAGAGGACAAAAGGATATCCGGCTTTCGCATATCCTTATCCAACTCCCAAAAAACGCTACCCCTGCCGACACGGTAACGGCGTATGAAAAGGCGATGAGCGTTTATGCGGCGTTGAAAAAAGGTAAAAAATTTGGCGATGCGGCGCTACAATATTCGGACGATCCTTCGGTGAAGAGCAATGCCGGGAATCTTGGCTATATCACGGTCTTTACCCTCCCGTACACATTGGAGAGCGTGGCTTATTCCCTTGCTCCCGGCAAATTCTCCTTGCCCTGCCGCACGAAAGGCGGATACCATATCTTCCGCAACGACGGCGAACGGAAATCCCTGGGCCGGATAAAGATCGCCCAGATCCTTGTGGCCTACCCGCCTTCGGCAACGGGTGCGATGCAGATGGCGACACAGCATAAAGCTGACTCCATTTATGCCCTGCTGCAACAAGGAGGTGACTTTGCCGCATTGGCGCGCGCCAACAGCGCAGACAATCTCTCTTACCAGCAAGGGGGCGAACTACCCGAATTCGGTGTGGGGCGCTATGATTCAGCCTTTGAAGCAGCAGCTTTCTCCCTTGACAGGGATGGCGCCATCAGCAAACCCATCCCCAGCGCCTTTGGCTACCATATCCTCAAACGCATTGCCCGCAAACCTTTCCCTACCCAATGGGACGAGCCAACGGCTGCGGTGCTGAAGCAACAGGTATTGAACGACCCCCGCATAGAGGTATCACGCAAGGCCCTGCTTAGCCGTATCGAGCAACAGGCCGATTTTCGTCCCGCGAACATTTCTGAATCCGATCTATGGGCCTTTACCGACAGCTCGATGCGTAATATGGGCTTCTCGAGTTTCAGGGGTCTTGACTACAACACCACCCTGTTCTCTTTTTCACACCAGTCCTATACGCTAAAGGAATGGCTGGACTATGCAAGAGCATCGAGGGGACCGCGGTCCGGTGGGGCCGATGCGGATAAAGAACTGTATGACCGCTTTGTCGAACGGATGGCCCTGGGCTACTACCGCGATCATCTCGAAGATTATAATAAAGACTTTGCCTTTCAACTGACGGAATTCAGGGAAGGGAACCTGTTGTTCGAGATCATGCAACGGAAGATATGGGATAAGGCATCCACCGACAGTGCCGGGCTGCGGAAATACTATGACGCGCATAAGGACAAATATTGGTGGGAAGCCAGTGCGGATGCCCTGTTGTTCACGTGTAACAACACCCGGACGGCGGAAGACCTCAAGACCCGGCTACAGGCTCATCCCATCGCGGGCTGGCGGCAGATGTCGGATAGCGGCGCATTGGCCATCCAGGCGGATTCCGGTCGCTATGAGCTGACCCAGATCCCCAATCCGAACAAGACAGACCTCACCGCAGGCTTGTATACGCCTTTTTCAACGAATACGGCGGACAATTCGATATCTTTTGCCTACATCCTGAATATATATCACGAGCGGTCACCTCGCAATTTCCGGGACGCCAGGGGATTTGTGATCAATGACTATCAAACCTACCTGGAGGATGAGTGGATCGCCGAGCTGAAGAAGAAATATGCGGTAAAAGTGGATGACGCGGAATTTAAAAAGTTGCCTTGACAGTCGCTTCGATCACCTTGGGCTTACCCAGGGTATAATAGTGCAGCACGGGCACGCCGGCTTTCTTCAATTCCCTGCTTTGCTGGATCAGCCATTCCGTGCCTACCTGTTCAACGTCCGCGTCGGTCTTGCACTGTAGAATGGCTTTGGAAAGATCGGTGGGCAGGTCTACATGGAAGACCTTTGGTAACATGCTCATCTGTTTCTTCGTTGTTATCGGCTTCAGGCCCGGGATGATGGGAACAGTGATGCCCTGATCGCGGCAGATCTTTACAAAATCAAAATACTTTTGGTTATCGAAGAACATCTGAGTGGTAATGTATTCCGCTCCGGATTCGACCTTTGCCTTGAGGTACATCAGATCGGTTTCCAGGTTGGGGGCTTCGAAATGTTTTTCGGGATAGCCCGCGATACCGATGCAGAAATTGGTCTTGCCGCCGTTTTTGATATCTTCTTCCAGGTAGACGCCCTGGTTGAGGCACACAACCTGTTTCAGCAGATCGATGGCGTAGCGATGACCATCGGGTTCGGGTTCAAAAGAGCTTTCGTTCTTTGCAGCGTCGCCCCGCAGCACCAGCACATTGTCGATACCGAGGAAGTGAAGGTCGATGAGCGCGTCTTCCGTCTCCCGTTTTGCAAATCCACCGCAGATGAGGTGCGGGACGGCGTCTACCTTATAGTGGTTCATGATGGCGGCGCAAATGCCGACCGTACCGGGCCGTTTACGGACTTCCACTTTTTCAAATGTTCCGTCGGCCTTCTTTTTAAACATCGTCTCGCTGCGGTGATAAGTCACGTTGATGAAGGAGGGGTTGAAAGCCATCAGCGGGTCCAGATGTTCATAAATGGAGCTGATGGTCTTGCCTTTCAGGGGAGGGAGTATCTCAAAGGAAACAAGGGTGTCTTTTGCACTATTGATATGGTCTATAACCTTCATAACGAACGAATAATTCGAATTAATTTCGCAAACTTAGGCCATAAGTCTTAAAACACCTATAAATTTAAAGCGGGAAGCTTGTACCATGGCTTTCGGGGCTTATTTTTGCGGGCAAAATAGAAAAAGTTGAGTATCACCATTCATTCCCAAGACCTTGTAAAGACTTATCACAACCGGACGGTGGTGAATCACGTGTCGGTGAAGTTGGAGCAGGGGGAGATCGTCGGGCTGCTGGGTCCTAATGGGGCGGGCAAGACGACGACCTTTTACATGGTAGTCGGGCTGATCAAGCCGGATGAAGGGAATGTCTTTCTCAACGACGTGAATATCACTCGTCTGCCGATGTTCAAGCGTGCGCAGATGGGCATCGGCTATCTGCCGCAGGAAGCCTCCGTCTTTCGTAAGTTGAGCGTAGAGGATAATATCAAGGCCGTGCTGGAAATGACCAGGCTGAGCCGGGCCCAGCAGAAAGCGAAGCTGGAAGCCTTGCTGGATGAGTTTCACCTGCACCATGTACGCAAGAACAACGGGGATTCGCTCAGCGGCGGGGAAAGACGGCGCACCGAGATCGCCCGCGCCCTTGCTGTGGACCCCAAATTTATCCTGCTGGACGAACCCTTTGCCGGGGTCGACCCCATCGCGGTGGAAGACATCCAGTCCGTGGTGGCCCGGCTTAAATTCAGGAATATCGGTATCCTCATCACCGACCATAACGTAAACGAAACCCTCTCCATCTGCGACCGGGCCTACCTGCTTATCGACGGGAAGATCTTCAAACACGGCACCGCCGAAGAGCTGGCCGAGGACGAACAGGTGAGACGGCTTTACCTGGGTCGCAATTTCGAGCTGAAAAGAAAGGATTATCTCCACGAAGAGGCGCGTCAGCACGAAGAAAAAAATACCCTGTAAAGTCCCGGCGATTAGTTACTTTGCCATACATGGAGTGCATCGTATGAAGCTATTGAGTCCGGCTATATCGAGATTGGCGAGGTTGCGCCAGGAGCGCATCGAACAATGGGTGAAGCACCCCGTCGCTGTGCAACGGGAAGTATTGCAACATCTTGTCACCTCCGCGCAGTATACCGAGTTCGGGCGCAAATACAATTTCTCCAGGACCTTTTCGCTCCGCGACTTCAAACAGGCCGTTCCTATCCACGAATATGATGACCTGAAACCCTATATCCAGCGGATCATGAATGGGGAGCAGAATATCCTCTGGAACACGCCTATTTATTGGTTTGCCAAGAGCAGCGGCACCACCAGCGACAAGAGCAAATTTATTCCCGTCAGCGAAGAGAGCCTACAGGATTGCCATTATAAAGGCGCGAAGGACGTCCTGACGATGTATTATAATTTCAATCCCGAATCCGACCTGCTCACTGGCAAAGGATTGGTCATCGGCGGCAGCCACACGATCAATCAAATGAACGAAGACGTTCATTACGGCGACCTCAGCGCCGTGTTGCTTCAGAACGCACCCTTCTGGGGTAACTGGATCCGCACACCCGAATTAAGCATTGCTCTGCTGGACGAATGGGAAGACAAGATCGAAAGATTGGCCAGGAACACCATCATAGAAAACGTCACGTCTATCTCGGGAGTACCCACCTGGACACTAGTGTTGATCCGCCGCATCCTCGAGATCACGGGCAGGAGCACGTTGGCTGAAGTGTGGCCCTCCCTGGAGCTATATATCCATGGCGGTGTCGCATTTACCCCCTACCGGGAACAGTTTCGCAAACTTATCGGCAGGGATATTAACTATCTCGAAATGTATAATGCCAGCGAGGGTTTCTTCGCTGCGCAGGGAAATCCCCATGATGATGGGATGCTGCTCTTCCTCGACCATGGCATCTTTATGGAGTTTATGCCGGTAGAAGAATACGGCAAGGCCCAGCCGGAAACGATCGGGCTGGCCGATATCGAGGTGGGTCACCACTATGCGCTTGTCATCAATACCAACGGCGGGCTTTGGCGCTATCTGCTTGGCGACACCGTTCAGTTTACCTCCCGGGACCCATTCCGCATAAGGGTGAGCGGCCGGTTGAAGCATTTTATCAACGCCTTTGGCGAGGAGGTCATCGTCGACAATTCGGATAAAGCCATTGCCATCGCCAGTCAGAAGACAGGGGCAATCGTCAATGATTATACCGCAGCGCCGGTGTATTTCAGCGAAACGGGCAACGGGGCGCATGAATGGCTGGTGGAATTTGAGAAAAAGCCCGACAACCTGGACAGTTTTGTCAGCGAACTGGATAAAGCGCTTCAAAGCATCAACAGTGATTATGAGGCTAAGCGGCATAAGGATATCGCGCTGGGTTTGCCCCGGTTGCAGGTGTTGGAAAAAGGCGTCTTTACTGCATGGCTAAAGCGTAAGGGAAAGCTTGGCGGTCAGCACAAGGTTCCCCGCCTGTCGAATGACCGCAAGTATATCGAAGAGATCCAGGCTATGCTGGCTCATGAAGCACCAGCGTCAACGCAATAAGGCTGACAAACGATGAAGTATAGAACAGGTAGAGATAGGGAACATCGATAAAGCAATAAAAGATTACCAGCGCCAGCTTTAAAGATGCCAACGGCAGATTGTTACCATGCAACCGCCGGCCGATGAGCACGAACAGCGGCGGGATGATAAAGGAGAGGCTGACAAGCAGGCTATGCAGCAGCCCTACTCTATTCGGGCCAAAGAACGAGGCAAAGGCGGGCGCCGTAGCGAATACGTCAGGACTGTCTTTCCACACCCGGCAGGCAAAAGCCACATAGTCGCCGGGTAGCTTCGCCAGCCGGACAAAGGTGCTGAGACCGACAGGCAGCAAGAACAGCAATACAAAACACAGTATCCCCGTGAGCGTAATGATCGAGCATTCACGCCATTTTTTTTCCATCGCAAGATAAATAAGGTAGGCGGGTAGCCAGCCTACCAGTGCATAGCGGCTCAACATGCAAAGCGAGATGGCGATGCCTGTTAGCCAGGGCTTGCCGGAAACCAGCGCCAGCACCAGCAGCACATAATACCCGATGACCATTCCTTCTTCGGCCACGCTGACGATGCCCGCGGTGTTGTCCGCCACGACCCACCAATAAAGCAGAAAGGCCAGGGCGCCGAGGAAGAAGGGTTTGTAGTCGTGGGGGTGATTCGGTTGGTGATGCCTTGCGGGAGGGCGGTAGAGGAACAGAAAGGTGATGAAGGCAAAAAATAACCCGGCTACGGCGATCCAGCGCATGTCGAGGCCCAGGAAAATGGCGGGGACATAAGGCAGCCACATGGCCGGGAGATAGATGGGTTGTGTCCCGTGCCAGATGGAGGGAATAATATCATAGACATGGCTATGCTGACCGGCAATAAATCTTTCGCCCATCACTTTTATGATCGGCAGCATATCGGCGTTGGTGATGTCGATGGGCATCTCATCGAACCAATACTGGCACCATGACCAGGTGGCGAGGGCGAGACAGCCGGTGATGATGAGCCGGTAATGATTGATAGGCAGGGTCCAGGATTTTTTACCCCGCGAGGGAAGTTGTAGTGTAGGGCAGCGGGTAAGCAGATAGGCAATGCCCATGCCTGATGCACAATACAACAGGGAGAGAAAGGGCGCCCAGCCCGGGATCTTGAGGCACCAGGTGACGCTAAGGGTTTCTATAGCAAAGAAAAGCAGCAGCTGAGCCGGTAAATTTTTAGGACGATTCATCGATGCTAAAGATATATATTTGGCCCATGAAATTACTCGAAAACAAAGTTGCGATAGTCACGGGCGCCAGCCGTGGCATCGGCGAGGCCGTGGCCCTGAAACTAGCTGAACATGGAGCACATGTGGCGTTTACCTATCTCAGCAGCGAAGAAAAAGCAAAGGCGCTGGAGGGAAGACTAACTGCATTTGGTATCAGGGCCCGCGCCTATAAGAGCAATGCCGGCGTATATGCGGAATGTGAGGCGATGGTAAACGAAGTGGTGAAGGAGTTTGGCACGGTAGACATCTGTGTTAACAATGCCGGTATATCAAAAGACAATCTGCTGCTGCGGCTTACTCCCGAACAATGGCAGGAAGTGATCGATATCAACCTGGGGAGCGTATTCAACATGACCAAGCAGGTGATCAGGCCCATGATGAAGGCGAAAAAGGGGTCTATCATCAATATGAGCAGTATCGTCGGCATCAGCGGAAATGCAGGGCAGGCCAGCTATGCCGCATCCAAGGCCGGTATCCTTGGTTTTACCATGTCGGTAGCCAAAGAGTTGGGCAGCCGTAATATCCGTTGCAACGCCATCGCACCCGGATTCATCGAGACGGATATGACCCACTACCTGAAAGACGGGGATGCGTCGAAGAAATTCCTCGAGAGCATTCCGCTTGGCCGGTTTGGACAAGCCGAAGAAATAGCCAATACCGCGTTGTTCCTGGCCAGCGATCTGAGTTCGTATATCACCGGGCAGGTGATCAGCGCCTGCGGCGGCTTGAATATTTGAAAAATCCAAATTAATGACGCCGATAGAGAAATTACTATCAGAGAATAAAGCCTGGTCTTCGGGAATAAAGGCGGATGATCCGGAATATTTCGAGCGGCTTGCTCATCTGCAAAAACCGGAATTTCTTTGGATCGGCTGTAGCGACAGCCGGGTGCCGGCGGATAAGATCACCGGGACGCAGCCGGGCGAGATCTTTGTCCATCGCAATGTCGCCAATCTCGTCATCCATACGGATGTCAACCTGTTAAGCGTGCTCGACTATGCCGTCACCATCCTTAAGGTGAATCATGTAATCGTCTGCGGGCATTATGGCTGCGGCGGGATAACGGCCGCGATGACCAATCACGACTTCAAATATGTACTGAATATGTGGCTGCGCAATATCAAGGATGTCTACCGGCTGTATGCAAAGGAGCTGGATGCGATAGCCGATGAGGAAAAGCGGACAGACCGGCTGGTGGAGCTGAATGTAAAGGAGCAGGTGATGCATCTGGCAAAGACCTCCATCATCCAGCGGGCCTGGAAGCATGAACGGCGGCCGCAGCTGCATGGCTGGGTTTATGGACTTAAGGACGGACTGATCAAGCCGGTGTTCGATATGGATGCGGGGTCGGCCATCGACCCGATCTATCAATATGACGACTTATAATAAGAGAGGCGGCCTGCGGCCGCCCCATCTTTTTCTCATGTGAGCCCTCTTACTTTTTCTTAAATTTCTGAATAGCCGTTTTGGAGAAGGCGCTTAGGATGAGGCGTCCGCTCAACGCGGCTTTCTCGAACAACAATTGGTCCCAATGCTCGGTGCCTTTCCACATACTTTGTTTTAATAAGGTCATGGCTTCGGGGTTGGAATGGGCCAATTGATTGGCGAGCCGTGCGATGGATTCATCCATTCCCGTCACAGTGCCGTGGAGTTCGGCATAGAGGCCTCTTCTTCTCGCCCATTCCGCGTCGCGCCACATCGCGGCATCGATGGCCAGGCTGCTGAAAGCAGCGAGTCCGATCTTTCTTTCCACGGCGGGGCCTACTACAAAAGGACCGATGCCGATGGACAATTCGCTTAGTTTGACGTCTGCGCCTTCCACAGCAATGGCATAGTCGGCAGCCGCCGCTATCCCTACCCCACCGCCGACACATTTGCCCTGGATACGGACGATGATGAATTTGGGGCATTTCCGCATCTCATTGATAAGGAGTGCAAAACCGCCGAAGAATCGCAATCCCTGGTCTACCGTCTCGATGGCGAGCAGCTCGTCGAAGGATGCGCCGGCGCAAAAGGCCCGTTCACCGGCGGATTGCAGAATGACAACCTTTGTTTCGTGATCATTGCCGGCGCCATGGATCTCATGGGCGATGCCTTCCAACATTTCCGCGGGTAGGGAATTACTCTGGGGGTGGGAGAATTCAATGGTCATGACTCCATTGTGACGTTCGGCCTTGACATGTCCTTCCTTGATCTGTTTGAGCATAGCGATTATTGTTTTGTTTCAGGGTGTTTCAAGCGTCTTTAACAGTATTTCAGGGTTTTCGTTGCACCATCGTCAGGATAGTAGCTATGGCCACGCTCTCCCCCGTTTCATCATAGACATCCACATACCACTTAACGATGCCCCGGGGAATGTCATTTTCCTCTTTTTTCTCCTGCGCGATCTTCTCTTTACAGGTGAGCCTTACCCCGATGGTGCTGCCGGCATAGACGGGTTTCAGGAACCGGCATTCCTCCAGGCCGTAATTCAGCATGACGGGGCCTTTTCCGGCATCGACAAAGAGACCCGCAGCCGCGCTTAGGATGAAATAACCATGCGCAACCGGTTTTTCAAAGAGCGTGCCTTCAAGGGAAGTATGATCGGTATGAGCATAGAAATGGTCCCAGCTGACGTTGGCAAAGTTCACGATATCCGCCTCGGTGACGGTGCGTTTGTGCGTAATAACGGTGTCCCCTACCTGCAATTCATCGAAATATTTCCTAAAAGGATGTTTCTCGTCAAGCGTCTGTTTTGCATGCGGCTGATACTGATGGGTGAGATGGGTGATCATGGTAGGAGACCCTTGCACCGCTACCCGCTGCATATAATGCTTTACTCCGCGGATGCCGCCCATTTCCTCGCCGCCGCCTGCGCGGCCCGGTCCGCCGTGCACCAGTAATGGCAGCGGGCTCCCATGTCCGGTGCTTTCCTTTGCGCACTCGTTGTTGAGGATAAGAATGCGGCCGTGATGGGTCGCCGCACCCAGGGTATATATACGCGCGATATCTGGATCAGCTGTAACGATGGTGCTGCACAGCGACCCTTTTCCCTTCTTGGAGAGCTCGATGGCGGCGTCATTGTCTTTATAAGGCATCAGGGTGCTGACGGGGCCAAAGGCTTCGATGTTGTGCGGCTCTTCCGTGTTGAACGGTTTTTCATTGAGCAGCAACAGCGGACTCAGGAATGCGCCGCGGGCAGCATCGCCTTCGATGAGCTCGACGCTGTCGAGGGAACCATAGATCAGTTGGGAAGAGGCCAGAAGCTTTGTCACCTGTGCCCTTACCTCTTCGCGCTGCGACTGCCCTGCCAGCGGCCCCATCCTCACCTTTTCATTTTCCGGGTTGCCGATGGGTGTCTGGGCCAGGGCCTTTATAATGGCCTTGCGGGCTTCTTCAAGCTTATTTTCCGGCACGAAGATGCGCCGTACCGCCGTACATTTCTGGCCTGCTTTTACCGTCATTTCTTTCCGCAATTCTTTTACGAACAGGTCCCACTCCGGCATGCCCGGTTCGACGTCTTCACCGAGGACAAGGCAGTTGAGGGAATCGGCTTCCATATTGAAAGGCGTACTCTCCTGTAAAACGCGGGGATGGGCTTTCAGCTGAAGACCGGTGGATGCCGAGCCGGTGAAGGTGACGACATCCTGGGCGGTGACATGGTCCAGAA
Organism: Puia dinghuensis; assembly: GCF_014642875.1. GTDB lineage: Bacteria > Bacteroidota > Bacteroidia > Chitinophagales > Chitinophagaceae > Puia > Puia dinghuensis. The sequence continues at coordinate 517,048 of NZ_BMJC01000004.1, read as the reverse complement.
GACCGCTCGCATTGCCACACAACAGCTGCAGGGCCCCGGGGGGCAGGATATCCGAGGCGATGATCTCCCGGACGACGGCTTCGGTGAGAAAAGAGGTGACCGTGGCTGGTTTGACAACGGCCGGTACTCCCGCCAGAAGATTGACGGCTATCTTCTCCAGCATGCCCCATACGGGGAAGTTAAAGGCGTTGATATGGATGGCGGCGCCTTCTTTTGGCACCAGGATGTGTTGTCCCATAAAGGTTCCGCCTTTCCCCAGGGATAGTCCTTCGCCGTCAAGGCAAAAGGTTTCGTCGGGAAACTTGCGGCGTAGCGAGGCATAGGAGAAGAGATTGCCGATGCCGCCTTCCAGGTCTATCCAGCTATCGGCGCGGGTGGCGCCGGTGAGATAGCTTATACGGTAAAAGGCGTCCAGGTGTTCGCGTAAATGGAGAGCGAGGGCCCGGAGCATCAGGCCCCGTTGGGGGAAGGTCATCCGGCGGAGCGCCGGGTTGCCAGTCTTGCGGGCATAGTCGAGGATGGCAGCGAAATCCAGGCCTTTTGTGCTGGCGTGGGCGATGATGTCGCCTGTGGCTGCATTAAAAAGAGGCTGGCCGTCCCCGTCGCCGGTGATCCAGCTTCCCGTGACAAAGTTTCCAAGCTTCGGCATAGTATACAATCGTTTGTCTGCCTCAAAACTAACGCATTTTCCTCCACGGAAGTTGTGACAGCCTGACAGTCGATCGAGTTTGGTCGGTCTTTTGTCCCGGTAAGGGAATGGAAAACAATTATTCATTTATCGACTATGCTCCTCCACGCGATGCGGACCTGCTGGACAGTTATTCCCGGACGATTACGGGCGTGGTAGGGCAGGTGGCGGAAGCCGTCGTACATATACAGGTACAAAAGCCTGCCGAACAACGGCGGGGCCGGGGCAGGCAGCCCGAACAAGGGCTAATGCCGGCGTCGGGTTCGGGGTTCATCATTTCAACGGATGGTTTTGTAGTGACGAACAACCATGTCATCGAACAGGCACAAGAGATCAGGGTATCGCTGGCGGATGGCCGGACGGTCAGTGCAGAGCTGAAGGGAGCCGATCCCTCGACGGATATCGCGGTATTGAAGATCGATGTCACCGGCTTAAGGGCCCTTTCTTTTGCCGACTCGGAATCGCTGCAGCCGGGACAGATCGCTATCGCCATCGGTAACCCGCTGGGACTGCAGCATACCGTCACGGCGGGGGTCGTAAGTGCGCTTGGACGTACACTTCGGGCCAGCAATGGTCGGCTGATAGACGATATAATCCAGACCGATGCGTCGCTCAACCCAGGCAACTCTGGCGGCCCGCTGGTAAACTCGCTTGGACAAGTTATTGGTGTCAATACGGCCACGATTGCCTCCGCACAGGGCCTTTGTTTCGCGGTCTCTTCCAACCTGGCTGCATTTGTGGCAGGAAAACTGATCATGGAAGGCCGGGTTAAAAGGGCTTATCTGGGTATTGCGGGACAATTAGTCAATCTCACGGGACGGATGGTGGCCGCCAACCGGCTGGATAAGTCCACGGGGGTATATGTATACGAGGTGGTGCCGGATCAGCCGGCTTATAATAATGAGATCAGGACGGGAGATATTATTGTGTCGTTCAATGGGCATGCCGTGGGTACGGTGGATGAGCTGCATAAGCAATTACATGCGGATGTCATCGGGCGCACCGTAGAGATCGACGTGCTGCGGAATGGCCGGAAGGTTACGCTGACGGTCAGGCCGGGAGAGATGAGGTAGGCTCTTCGGGCTTATGCCCGGTCGCGCAGATCGATCTCCCTGCTGAGGGATACGAAGATCTCGTCGACATCGCCTTCGCCGTGGATATACACTACCTTGTCGTACTTCTTGTAGTGATCTGCCACGGCTGCGGTCTTTTTCTCGTATTCGGCGATGCGGTTACGGATGATCTCTTCGTTGACATCGTCGGCACGACCAGAGGTGAGTCCGCGATTGAGCAGTCTTTTGATCAGCTCTCTCTCGCTCACCTGGAGGGCCAGGACGACGACGATGGAAGTACCTTTCTGGTTGAGCAGCTTGTCGAGCGCTTCGGCCTGGGCTGTTGTTCGGGGAAACCCATCGAAGAGAAAGCCATGTGCCTGGGGGTTGTTGTCGAGCGCGGAACTGATCATTTCAATGACCACTTCGTCGGGGACAAGCTGCCCTTTGTCCATAAAGCTTTTGGCTGCCAATCCCAGCGGCGTTTGGCCGGCGATTTCACTGCGAAGCAGATCACCGGTGCTGAGATGCTTCAGGCCATATTTGGAAATCAATCGTTCAGACTGTGTGCCCTTTCCGCTGCCGGGCGGGCCAAATAAAATTAAATTGAACATAATACGTACTACTTACCCTTGTCAGTTGACAAATATAGTATTCAGGCTTTAAAAATCCTTTAACATTTTCGGCCTGGCCTTAAAAAATGAACGGAAAGGTCGGATTTGTGGTTATTTTATCAAGAGACTGTAAAAATCAAGCAATATGGACACAAAAGACCCCGCTCAAAGGGAAAACAATCCGGTCTATTCCCATACCGACAACTCGGAAGTGAACCTGACCGATGACCAGTGGAAGAAGATCCTTCCCCGGAACGTGTTTGACATCGCCCGGAACAAGGGCACCGAACGGCCCTGGACCAGCCCTTTTGAAAGCAGTAACGAAATCGGGACCTACTATTGCGCGGTCTGCGGCAATCCGCTTTTCCGCAGCGACACCAAATTCGAGAGCGGCTGCGGCTGGCCCAGCTTCTACGAGCCAATCAGCAAGGGAAGCATCATTTATGCTGCTGACCATTCATATGGGATGGATCGGACGGAAGTGATGTGCGGACGCTGCAAGTCGCATCTGGGTCATGTCTTTAATGATGGACCGGCGCCTACCGGACTGCGGTATTGCATCAATGGGGTTGTTCTCGACTTCGAGAAGGCCCAGGAGGCAGAGAAAAAATACAATGAGGGCAAGAAGTAAGATTTTACTATTTTTGCACCCCGATGGAGCTGTCCGGACAGGTAAACCGGGTGGCCCAGCGCGCCAACTTAGCTCAGCTGGTAGAGCATTTCATTCGTAATGAAAGGGTCGTCGGTTCGATTCCGATAGTTGGCTCCCGATGAAATTATCTCACCTTGCCGAAACCCTTATCGGATCGGAGATCGTCAAACTTGGTGGCGAGATCCGCGAAAAGATCCGGAAGGGAGAAAAGATCTACAACTTCACCGTTGGTGATTTCGATCCGGCTATCTTTCCCATCCCCCGGGAGCTGGAAGATCTGATAATCGACGCTTATCGCAAGCATTTCACCAATTATCCCGCTGCCGAAGGCAATCTCGATCTCCGCGAGTCGATCTCCGCATTCCTGGAAGACAGGGAGTCGCTAAAATATGGCACGAACGAGATCCTTGTGGCCAGTGGCGGCCGGCCGTTGATCTATTCCCTCTTTCGAACGCTTATCGATAAGGGGGACAAGGTGATCTACGCCGTTCCGTCGTGGAACAACAACCATTACACTCACCTGAACCAGGGTGTGCACGTCGTCATCGAAGCAACGGCGGAGAATAATTTCATGCCGACGGCAGCGGCGCTGCAGCCCCATGTCCGGGAGGCCACGCTGATCTGTCTGTGCAGTCCGCAGAATCCCACCGGCACGACTATTTCCAGGAAAGACCTTTCCGCCATCTGCGAATTGGTGCTGGAAGAGAATAAGCGGCGGGGTGAGGGAGAAAAGAAATTATTCGTGCTGTATGACCAGATGTACTGGCAGCTTACGTATGGTACGATCACGCACTACAATCCGGTGACGCTGAATCCGGCGATGAGGGAGTATACCATTTTTGTCGACGCCATCAGCAAGGCCTTTGCCGCAACGGGCGTGCGGGTAGGCTGGGCCTTTGGTCCGGCGGAGATCATCAGCAGGATGAATGCGATCATGAGCCACATTGGATCATGGGCGCCAATGGCCGAGCAAAAAGCGACTGCTGTCTACCTCACTAAGCGCGAGGCGATCGATGCCTATCTTAAGACCTTTCGCGCAGCGGTTTCCGATCGCCTGCATCAGATACATGCCGGGTTTGCCGCTTTGAAGCAGGAGGGATTTAATGTGGATGTCCTGGCCCCCGAAGCAGCCATTTACCTGACGATAAAGATCGATCTGAAGGGTAAGAAGACAAAGGAGGGTGTTGTGTTGGACGACCAGCCGGCTGTCACTTCCTATCTCCTGAATGCCGCGGGGCTTGCGGTGGTGCCGTTCTCCGCGTTTGGAGCGGCAAAAAGTTCTCCGTGGTACCGGCTCAGTGTCGGAACGTGCAAACTGGAGGATATTCCTGAAATGATCGGGAAACTAAGAGAGGCGATGCGGCAACTTAGCTAGTTCTTATTGCAGATGAAGAAGAAGGGCTTTAGCTCTTTTTGGCGGACGATGCGTTGAATGCTGGTGAGACGCTGCAGGGTCTTATGCCTGTTGATATCGAAGATCTCGTGGGCAGTACAAAAAGTTTCGATGGTTTCGAAATGGAACAACAGGTCATTTAATTGTTCCAACTCGCGCTCCATTGATTTTTCATTCATGTGTTCATCTTTCACCAGAACAAGCAAATCCCTGTTACAAGTTTTCATTCTATTAGATTTTAATAACCAGACATACCTTTGTTCAATCCGCAGCCACATTTCTTGCTGCTGCCCCCAATTCCCCGGCCCGAACTGCAGCCGAGGACTACAATGCTACTAAATAATAACAACAGAATCAATATCTGTTTTGTGGTTTTCATGATCTTAATCCTACTAATTTAACTATTTTGGACGGAAAATAGTATCTCTACTTGCCAGGTCCCGTAAAAATTAACAATCCTACTTACGAATCCCTAAAGGTTCTAATTGCTCCGCTGGATTGGGGACTAGGGCACGCAACCAGATGTATCCCAATAATTAAGGAATTACTAAATCAAAGATGTGAGGTAATTATCGCTGCTTCCGGCGCGCAGCGCGCGCTATTGCAGGGGGAATTTGCGTCTTTGACCTTCGTAGAATTACCAGGGTATAGCCTCAAATACGACAAAAATCGTGCCCTTACTATTTTGCGGATCATCGGCGCTATCCCGAAAATATTGATCCGCGTCAAGCAGGAAAAGGTCTGGCTGAAGCGGTTTGCGGGCCTGGAGCAGCCCGATCTTATTATTTCAGACAACCGTTATGGGTTGGTGATCCCGGGCGTTTTTTGCGTATTTATGACACATCAGCTGCTGATCCGGACTCCTTTCGGTGCTGTTACCGACCGCCTGTTGCAGCAGTTGAACTACCGGTTTATCCGGCGATTCTCCCGGTGTTGGGTACCGGATATCGCGGGTGAAGAAGCGCTGGCGGGGCAGCTGTCGAATCCTGCGCGGATGCCGGCTATCTCTGTCCGTTATATTGGCTGGTTGTCGCGGATGAGCGGGCAGGCCGGTGCGCAGGAAAGCACCGATCTTCTGGTGCTGTTATCAGGCCCCGAACCACAGCGGACGATATTGGAAAGGCGTATCCTGCGGCAGGCCGCGGGCTATTCCGGCCGGATCGTGCTGGTACGCGGACTGCCCGGGGGCGCGCCCGCTTTGAGGGATGTCCCGGCCGGGGTAGTGGTTCACGATCACCTGGCGGCTGCGGAACTCGAAAAGGAGATGGCCCAGACCCGGCTGGTCATTGCCCGGAGTGGATACAGTACGATCATGGACCTGGTAAGGATGGGGAAACGCGCCCTGCTGATCCCTACCCCCGGGCAGACGGAGCAGGAATATCTCGGCCTGTATCTGGCATCAAAAGGCTGGGCGGCCTGTGTGGAGCAGGACGAATTTTCCCTGGCAAAGGCGCTGATGATGGCAGACAGTGTATCGGGCTGGCCAGTGGAGGAAGCGGCGGGAGAGGCGTTACGCAGGGAGGTGGTGTCGGTGCTGACGCAAGCGAGAGCCGCCCGGTCGGGGCCAATGGCTTAGCCCTTTCCTTCCGCCTTAGGATAATCAAAAAACCAGAATTGCGGGCCGGCAGCCGACCGGAAATCCTTCCAGTGTCTGGCATCGCTTTTTACGGCAAAAACGGCGCAGGTAGGCATGTTGTCGACCCGGACGGTCGTCAGGGTGTTGACAAATTCGGTTACGCCCGGATTGTGCGAGAAGATCGCGACGGTATCATATTCGTCGTCGAGCTCCTCGATCACCTCGTCAAAGATGGGATGTGTGGCGTGGTATAATTCGGGAACGAAGTGGATGTGCTTGTCTTTCTTTCCAAACGCATGTGCAAATAGTTCGGCCGTCTGGCGGGCCCTTTTGGCAGGACTGGATACAAACCGGTCGATAGTGATGCCGGCTTTTATGAGCCTTTCGGCCATCACCGGAGCATCCCGTTTTCCCCTGTCGTTGAGGGGGCGGTCGATATCGCTTTTAGCAGCATCGTCCCAACTGCTCTTGGCGTGTCGGATGATCAAGAGGGTCTTCATTCGGCGCTAAATCTAGCAATAATCCTAGATATCGAATGCCTGAGAATTGATAAAATTGATGAGCGAGACGGTATTTTTCAGCTTCAGCTTCTTGAGAATATTGTGACGGTGAACCTCCACCGTCTTGAGGGAAATATTGAGGTCGGAAGCTATCTCCTTGGAGGAAAGTCCTTCTTTCAGCGCCCTGACGATCTGCATTTCACGGTCGGAAAGATTATTGATGTCGGGATTCACCTGATCCTGGTTGAGCAGCTGGTCTGAAAGGATATTCTTTACTTCCTGGCAGATGTAGATGTGATTGTTGCTGACCTCCGCAATGGCTTCGAGCATTTCCTGGCGGGGGGAGTTCTTGGTGACATATCCTTTGGCGCCGAGCCGGAGCATTTTCTTGGCATAAGCGGGCTGGGAGTGCATAGACACCCCGATGATCTTGGAGCCGGGGGAATATTTGCGGATCATCTTTAAGACGTCGAAACCGCTCATAGGGGCCATATTGATATCGAGCAACACAACATCGGGACGCTTGTCCCGGGCAAGTTCAATAGCTCTTTCGCCATCGCCGCATTCCGCTACGACATCAAAATTCTCATTTTTTCCCAGCAAAAAACTCCATGTTTCCCGGATTAGGGTATGATCGTCGACGATCATTATAGAAACTTTCTTCATAACGCTTGTATTTTCTAAAAGAGAAAGAATCAAACATTACTAACGCAGAACGTTAACCAAGCCAAACAGAAGTTACTTTAAGGGGATGGGTACTAATAACTATATAATATTAAGGATTTTCTCTGATAACTTCAATTAAGGAGGGCATTTTTTTGACGGATGGGGGCCTTTTAATAGCCTCTGACGTTCTTCCCTTCCATATAGTTCATAAATGCCTTGTTCACCACCTTATTGCCACCGGGCGTCGGATAGTTGCCGGTGAAATACCAGTCACCCGTATTGGTAGGACAGGCCCTGTGAAGGGATTCTATCGTCTGGAAGATGACCTGCACCGGGGTGCTGATCTCGGGGGGCGTGATCAGCTGAGCGATTTTGTCGGCGATCTCTTCCGATGTAAAGGGCTTATAGACACCCTGAACGACGTTTTCCGTGTGCAGCTGGCCGGTGCGGGCAAGCTCTTTGCAACGATCGTACAGCTCTTGCAGACAGGCTTCTTTCCCACGATCTTTCATCAATTCCACTGCCGCACGGAAGGCGATGAAGTCGCCCAGCTTGCTCATGTCGATGCCATAGCAGTCCGGGTAGCGTATCTGTGGGGCGGAGGATACAACGATGATCTTCTTTGGCGAAAGGCGGGCCAGCATCCGGATGATGCTCTCCTTGAGGGTCGTGCCCCTGACGATGGAGTCATCGATTACGACCAGGGTATCGGTGTCTTTCCGCACCGTGCCATAGGTGATGTCATAGACGTGCTGGACCATCTCGTTACGGCTGGTGTCCTCCGTTATGAACGTCCGCATCTTTACATCCTTTATAGCGACCTTTTCCACGCGGATCTTGCGGCTGAGCATTTCCCTCAATTTCTCTTCGGAAAAATCTTTTCCCCAGGAGAGGATACGCTGAACCTTCACCCTTTCCAGGTAGTCGTCCATCCCTTTCCAAAGCCCGTAAAAGGCGACTTCCGCGGTGTTGGGTATAAAGGAGAAAATGCTATTCTTCAGGTCGTGGTTGATGGCGTTGAGTATCTGTTCGCTGAGGTTGTAGCCAAGGGCGATGCGTTCGCGGTAGATCTTCTCGTCGCTGCCGCGGGAGAAATAGATGCGTTCGAAGCTGCAAGCCCTTCTTTCCTTTGGCTCGAGGATCGTTTCCACGGTGACTTCGCCACCGGCTTTTACGATGAGGCCCTTGCCGGGCATCAGCTCCATCACCTCGTTCTCACCCACATTGAAGACGGTGCGGATGGCCGCTCTTTCCGAGGCGGCTACGACCACGTCATCGCTGATATAATAATATGCCGGGCGAATGCCATGGGCGTCGCGAAAGACAAAGCTGTCGCCGTTGCCGATGAGCCCGCCGACGGTGAATCCACCGTCGAAGAGGGGAACCGCCTTTTTCAGCAGTCCTGCCACGTCGAGGCTGCCAGGGGATGCTTCATCGGCCCGCACCAGGAAATGGTGGATCACTTCCATCATGGCGGCCAGGTCGCTTTGCTTCTGGAAATCCCCCGGATCGATGCCGATGAGGTCAAAAAGCTCGTCGGTATTCACCAGATTAAAATTCCCCGCCAGGGCCAGGTTGCGGGCGGGGATCGTATTTCGTTTTATAAAAGGGTGGCAGAATTCCACTAGATTCTTCCCCTGGGTTCCATAGCGGAGATGTCCGAGAAGGAGTTCGCCCAGGTGGGAGATATGGCCCTTCATCAGGCCGGGATGCTGGGTAATATCGGGTTGATACTGTTCGAGGTCTTTTACCTCACCCATTATCTTCGAGAAAATGTCGGCGATGGGTTGGTGATTAGCGCTGCGGATACGATGCAGGAAGGGATGGCCGGGTTCGATGTTCAGCTTGACGGAGGCGACTCCTGCCCCATCCTGTCCCCGGTTGTGCTGCTTTTCCATCAGGAGATACAGCTTGTTCAAGCCGTATAGTACGGTGCCGTATTTCTGGAGGTAATAGGAGAACGGCTTGCGTAACCGAATGAATGCCAATCCGCATTCATGTTTTATTGCATCGCTCATCGTGTAAAATGAACCGCAAAGTTACCAACTTATTCTGTTAAAGAAAAAGAAAAGCAGAAGGTGGGATAGAGGACTGTGGGCAGGAGGCAAAAAAACCCCCAGTCTTCACAGGATTGGGGGCGGTGTACAACAGGAAATTTGAACACTCTTTTTTCAGGAACCGTAATCCCTGGCCATTCATAGGATGTGGTTTCGCTGTAAAAATGCGTTAAAGTCCCGGATAGTGGAAGAAAAAGTGGACTGATTTACCCACAATAAGAGAAAAATCAATGGGTTATAAGGGTTTTCGGCTACGAAATTCTAGATATATGTAGCGTTGGTGTTGATAAAATTGACCAGCGAAGCCGAATTCTTCAATTTCAGCTTCTTCAGGATATTGTGCCGGTGCACTTCCACGGTCTTTAAGGAAATGTTGAGGCTGGTAGCGATCTCTTTCGAAGAAAGTCCTTCCTTGATGAAGTTGATAATCTGCATTTCTCTCTCCGTCAATGCATTGATATTCGGGGAATCTTCCTTTTCATCCAACAGTTGTTCGGAGATGATATTCTTTATCTCATCACAGATGTACTTATTGCCATGGTTCACCTCGAGAATGGCTTTTATCATTTCTTCCTTGGAAGAGTTCTTGGTAACATAGCCGCGGGCGCCCATCTGGAGCATTTTCTTTGCATAGGCAGGCTGAGAGTGCATGGATACGCCGATGACTTTAGAGCCGGGAGAGATCTTCCGGATACGCTGGGTTGCTTCGAGACCGGAAAAGGGAGTCATATTGATATCCATAAGGACGACGTGTGGTCTTTTGGTCTTTGCCAACTCCACTGCCTCCTGTGCGTCTCCACACTCCGCTATAACCTGGAATCGTGCATCGCTGTTGAGGATGTAACTCCAGGTCTCCCTGATCAGCTTGTGGTCATCGGCAATTAAGATATTGATCTTACTCATATAGGATTGTTTTAAGATTGTTTTATATTAAGCACCGGGTATGGTTTGTCTCCGAAAATAACCCATCCCCGGTGCACGGCTAATGATGGGCCTTCGGCCAGCGGACCCGTGGTCCGCTAGGCAGGTACTTGCACTCTTAATTTACAGCCACGGCCCGGTGCGGACTGGATGGTGACTGTACCTCCGAAAAGGTCTGCCCGGCTCATGATATTGGATAACCCCAGGCCCTTTTTCCCGGCCTTCCCGGGGTCGAATCCTTTTCCATCGTCGGTGATGCTTAGCTCTATCCGGTTTTCTGCGTCCTCCAGCATCAATTCGATGATAAGATTGCGTGCCCCGGAATGCTTCAGCACATTGTTCACCTGCTCTTGGATGATGCGAAACAGCATCAGCTTGGCCTTATCATTTATCCGCTCGTCGAAATTCCCGGCAGGATAAAACTCGACGTGGATGGCTTTTGTGGTACGAATACTCTCTACTAAGTCGGCAACGGAATCCTGGAGACCGAGGTCACCGATACTGGCCGGAACCAGCGACCGGGAGATATTCCTGATCTCGTGGATGGCGTTGTGAATATTACCGGCACTACGATTGATAAGACTCATCCGCTCTTTATTATCATTTTTGGCCAGTTCGAGATAGAGCTTTGTCGTAGAAAGTATCTGGTTGATGTTGTCGTGCAATTCCTTTCCGATCTCTGCTCTTTCCTTTTCCTGCGCGTCTACTATGGCCTGGGCGATGAGTTTTTGCTTGTTGAGTTCTTGCTTCAGCAGCTTTTCTTCCATCTCTTCCGCCTTCCAGCTCTCTATGATGATGGCGACGAGGTTGGCGATCCGCTCGAAGGTATCCATTTCGGCCTCGGTTGGGGATTTCACCGTGGTGTAGTAAACGGCAAAAGCCGCCAGCACCTCATCCCGGCCATTGATGACGGGGATGGACCAGCAGGCACGCAGGCCGAACTGCAGCGTCAGATCGCGATGCTCTTCCCACAGCGGATCGGTGGCGATGTCCGGTACGATGACGGATTCTTTCCGGTACATGGCGGTGCCCGAGCTGCCGGCTTTTGGTCCGATGGGCAGACCATCGATGGCGTGGGCGTAAACCGCGGGCAGGCCCGGGGCGGAGAGCAGCCTTACGCTCAGGTTGTCTTCATCGAGTGTAAGCACACAGCAGTACATGCCGGGGAATATCTTCTGGATACCTTTCAGGAAATAATTCAGCAGGGCGCGAAGGTTCATCCGCTTGGCCGTATTCAGTTCGAGCACTTTCTTCTCGAGGGCCAGCAGCGCCTCCTGCTTTTTGCGCAGCGTCACTTCTTTGAAATAAGCAAACACTCCCTGGTCGGAAGGATAGAGGCTCATTTCGAGCCACCGGTCTGTACGCTCATAGTATTGTTCGAATGTGACCGTCATCTTCTTTTTGAAAGCCTTGTGAAAGGACTGCCAGGTGTCAGTACCGATTAATTCGGGGAGCTTATCCCAGATGGATTCCCCGAGGATCTCTGCGGCGGAAAGCCGGGTTATTCTTTCTGCTTCACGATTCCATAGCGTCACCCGGAAATGTTGATCCAATACAAAAAAGCCATCCGTTATACTTTCCAGGATGCCGGCAATCTGTTCCGAGTAATGCCGCAGCTGCATTTCGGCACGTTGCTGGTCCTGCTGTACCAATTTTACTTCCGTGATGTCTCTGTTGAGAGCCATAATACCCGTAATCCTGCGGTTGCTGTCCCGAACATAACGAATAGAGCAAATAAGATACGATTTTTTTCCGGCACTGGAAACATATGATGCCTCTCCTTCCCAGATTCCTTTTTCCCGGAGCGTCTTATAGGCCTCGTCTTCCGTCGTATCTAAATAATCGTAATGTACGAGTTGCCGGAGGGATTGGCCTATAGCCATATGAGAAGGGATGTTGTAGAACTTCTCGGCCGCATTATTCCAGTAAATTATCCGGTCTTCGAGGTCTGTCGTTACGATGATGTCGGAAACCTGTTTGATGAGGTTGGCGGCGGATTCCGGCAGGGAAGGCTCCATTTCCGGAAAAGTGTGGCGGCGATCGGTGGATTCGGAGAATGCCTTGGCTAAGATCTTCAAGCCCGTCAACTGCCAGCCGCCGGCAGCAGGGGTATACCGGGGAGTGGGTATCCAGCGGATGATAAAGCATTTTGAGCCCGGTCCCTGCACGCGAAGATCGATTGTGCCGGGAAGGCCTTGTCTGAACAGGCCGGGTGTAAGGGGGGTGTCCGTTTTTCCCAGGCGGGGAAAAACATCTAACAGGCTTGTCCCTAAAAAATTATGAATATTTCTTTTCTTTAGTAGTGCGGCAAAGCGGGCGCAGGTGGATAAAACGACCCCATCGGGAGCTATATCCATAAAATAAGGTTGTCTAAACTGCTTTGTCGTAGGCACGGACTTTTGGGCACTACTTAGCATACAAAAGAAAAGAATTGAGCTATCAAATTACTAAAGAAGCCCGTATGGCCTACGAAATAAAGTGTTATTTCGACACCACTAAGTGTAAATATATAAATTAATTACCTGCAGTGGCTGGACCGATCTCCCACTTAGCGAGGTTAGGGCAACTGCGGTATTCACCGTCGATCATGATGTAAAAGGTGGGGATTTTCGACAGGAACCATTTTTCGAGCGCAGCCGAACGCTTCTGTTCCAGCGCCCTGGCGGCAATGCGGTCGTAATCGTCCCGTAAGTTCTCCCGGTGGGGCTCTGATTTGGAGAGCATTTTTACGATGCGGACACCTTTCTTATTGCGGTCGTCGCTAAAGACATGAGGTTTGGAAACTTCGCCGGGTTTGAGGTTGGCGTCTTTCAACAGAAGAACCATGTCCTTGTCCATATCGGAGATAGTCAGGAAGGTGCTGCCTGTCCTGGGGTTCATCACCTGCCCCGCAGTGGATTTCTGAGATTCGTCGCCATATAGGGCTATAGCCTGGCCAAACTGGATCTGGCCATTGACGAGGGCAGTGCGGATGGTATCCAGCTGCTTGGTCGTCTCGTCTATCTCCGCCTGGGTGATCTGCGGGATCCGCAGGATATGTCTTACCACAGCGTCATCGCCGTTGCGGCTTACCATCTGGATGATGTGATAGCCGAATTTGCTTTTTACGACGGGGGACACCTGGCCTTCTTTGAGCCGGAAGGCGGTGGAGAAGAAGACGGGGTCGAAGGTTTTGTTGTCCGAGCGGCTTAGTTCGATGGTGCCACCTTTTTCCTTTGTTCCGGGATCATCCGAATACAGGCGGGCAAGCGACTCGAATGTCCGCTGGCCGGACTCTATCTGTTTCTTGTATTCGTTGAGGTCGGCAATAGCCAGTTGTTCGATGTCGCGGCTTGCCTTTGGATAGATGATGACCTGATCCAGCTGCATTTCGGATTCGTAGAAGATACGTTTGTCTGCGGGTATCTTGTCGAAATATTCTTTTACTTCAGTAGGCGTAACCGTAACATCCTGGACGACCTTTCTGCGCATAGCTTCCGCGAGCCGCTGTTCGCGGATAGGTTGCATGAAATCCATCTTGGCCTGGTATACGGTACGCTGCGCGATCTGTTCAAAAGCATCCTTACCACCATAGAGCTGGATAAAATACCTGATCTTCTGATCTACCTCGGCCTCTACTTCTTCGTCGGTGACGGGCAGGGAGTCTTTCTCCGCCTGTAACACCAGCGCTTTCTGTATCAGCATATTATCCAGGATGGTACACTCGTCTACCCCTTTGACCTCCTGTCCTCCGTTGTTGCGGATCATGTCGGCGATAGCCGTAGCCAGCTCGGATTTCAGGATGATCTTGTCGCCGACGATGCCGGCGATCTTATCCGCTACTACTTTTTCCTGGGCGAAGCCGGCCGATGCCATGAAAAGAAATAGGGCGGGTATGGCGAGTTTCTTCAACATGAGTCAAATTTATGATCAATAGAATGTTAAATACCCCTGGAAGGGGGCATTTAACAAAATATTACAGCGTGCGTTTTACTTCTTCTTCTTCGTATGCTTCTACGATGTCGCCGACGCGAATGTCGTTGTAGTTCTTGATCGTGAGACCGCATTCCATACTGGAAGGAACTTCCTTCACATCGTCCTTGAAGCGTTTGAGGGAAGCCAGTTCGGCAGTGGCGCCTTCCCCTACGGGATAGATGACGATACCATCGCGAACCAGGCGGATCTTGGAGTTGCGATAGATCTTCCCATCGAGCACATAACAACCGGCAACGGTTGCCTTGTCGAATTTGAAGACGTTGCGCACTTCCACATTGGCCACGATCTTTTCCACGACCTTGGGTTCCAGCAGGCCTTCCATGGCGCTCTTGACCTCTTCGATGGCGTTATAGATGATGGAGTAGGTCTTGAGTTCGACGCCTTCGTTCTCCGCGAGGCGGGAAGCCTGGGAGGAAGGCCGGACGTTGAAGCCCACGATGACGGCGTCGGAGGCGGTAGCCAGCAGGACGTCACTTTCGGTGATGGCGCCCACGGCCTTGTGTACGACGCGAACCGCGATCTCTTCCGTGGATAATTTCTGCAGCGAGTCGCTGAGAGCTTCCACCGAACCATCCACGTCACCTTTGATGATGAGGTTAAGCTCTTTGAAGTTGCCCAGGGCAAGACGACGGCCGATCTCATCCAGGGTGATATGCTTCTTGGTGCGGATACCCTGTTCGCGGAGGATCTGGGCGCGCTTGTTGGCTACTTCCTTGGCTTCGCTTTCATCTTCGTATACCCGGAACTTTTCACCGGCCTGCGGGGCTCCGTTGAGACCCAGGAGCAATACGGGTGAAGAGGGCGGAGCGTCGTCGATGCGTTTGTTGCGTTCGTTGAACATGGCTTTCACCCGACCGAAGTACTGTCCTGAAACGACGAGGTCGCCGTTCCGCAGGGTGCCGCTCTGTACGAGGACTGTCGCTACATAGCCGCGGCCCTTGTCCAGGGAAGCTTCGATGACGCTGCCGGAGGCTTCGCGATCGGGGTTGGCTTTCAGGTCGAGCAATTCGGCTTCCAGCCCTATCTTTTCGAGCAATAGGTCTACATTCAATCCTTTCTTCGCCGATATCTCCTGGGACTGGAATTTTCCGCCCCAGTCTTCCACGAGGATATTCATGCCGGCCAGTTGTTCCTTTATCTTTTCGGGATTGGCTCCGTCCTTATCGATCTTGTTGATGGCGAATACCATGGGCAGACCGGCGGCCTGGGCGTGGGAGATCGCTTCTTTTGTCTGGGGCATCACGGCGTCATCCGCGGCCACCACGATAACGGCGACGTCTGCCGCTTTTGCACCACGGGCGCGCATGGCCGTAAAGGCTTCGTGACCCGGTGTATCGAGGAAGGTGATCTTCTTGCCGGTTGCAGTGGTAACCTGGTAGGCCCCGATGTGCTGGGTGATGCCACCGGCCTCACCGGCCACGACGTTGGCGCTGCGGATATAATCCAGCAGCGAGGTCTTACCGTGGTCGACGTGGCCCATGATGGTCACGACGGGAGAACGGGGCAGCATATCTTCGGGATCGTCGATCTCTTCTTCTTCCTCCATTTCGGCGGCGTCATCAATGCCGATGAACTCGACGGTATACCCGAATTCTCCGGCCACCAGTTCGATGACATCGGCTTCCAGGCGCTGGTTGATGGACACCATCATGCCGAGGCTCATACATTTGCCGATGACTTCCGCGTAGCTGACGTCCATCAGGTTGGCGAGTTCGCTGACGCTGATGAATTCCGTCACTTGCAGGCGGCTGTCCATCAAATCGTCACCACCGGCCTGTTCGGCCATTTCTTCGCGTTTGGCGCGGCGATATTTTGCTTTCAGGCTCTTTCCACGACCACCGGCGCCGGCAAGCTTGGCCTGCGTCTGCCTGATCTTCTCCTGAATTTCTTTTTTATCGATCTCTTTGGCTTCACGGGGTGCGTGACGGGGATCCGGCCGGCGATTTCCGCCGCCGTGACCACCATGACCACCATGCCCGCCATGACCCTGGCCTTGACCCTGACCGCCGCCGGTACCGCGCCGGTCGTTGCGTTGAATCGGGATACGGCCTTGTCCCGGGGGACGATGGTTGCCACCGCCCTGGTTGCCGCCATGCTGACCGCCGCCGGTGCCGGGTCCTCCCGGTCTTCCACCGCCGCCCTGGTCTTTCTTCTCGATGGGGATCCTTTTCCGTTTGCGTTTTTCTTCCGCAGGCTGTTTGGGCCGGGTATCCTGGTTGACCGGCAGCTCGATCTTTCCGAGGATCTTCGGGCCTTCCAGTTTTTCCGCCTTTATATTCTCGACGACGGGCGGGGCTGCCGGTTCATCCGTACCGGCCGTTGCTTCTTCGTGTACCTCGGGTACGCTTTCTTCGGCCATCGTCTCAGCTACGGGCTCTTCATGTACCGCTTCTTTTGCAGCAACGACGGTTTCTGCGACGGGCGGCTGAGGCTGTTCTACGACCGCCTGTGGTTCGTCGGCAACTTCATCCTGTATGTTTTCAGCCGGCTGTTTTTCTTCCGTTTCTTTCTCGGCTTGTTTCTTTGCGCCTTTCTTTGGCCGCGTGGACGAGTCGATGGCCGAAAGATCGATCTTGCCCGTGATCTTCGGACCTTCCAGTTCGGGCGCTTCAATCTTCACCACTTCCGGCTCTTCGACGCTGGCGGCAGGCTGTTGTTCTACCACCGGAGGCGCCGTCACCACAGGAGCTTCCTCCACCACAGGTGGCGGGGTCTCTTCTTTCGCCGGTTTCTTTACAACCGTGGGCTTGTCCTTGAACGGCGACGACGGTGTGCTCTCCTCTTCTTTTTTCTTTTTTGCCTCCAGGCTGCCTTTGGGCAGGTCGATCTGGTCGCTCTTTATTTTGGCGACTTTGTCTCCCTGGAATTCCTGCTGCAGCGAACGATACATCTCGTCCGTCAGCTTGGCATTCCCCTTCAGCTCATCCGAGCTGAATCCTTTGCCCACCAGGAAGTCAACCAGGGTATCTTTCCCGATGTTGAACTCCTTGGCCGCAGCCATTAAGCGTAATGTTGTTGTTTCTGCCATATTTGCCTCAAAAATAGGACTATTGTCCCTTTAACTGTTATCCTTTGTCAAACTCTTCTTTCAGCACCCTTCTTAGCTCATCGATCGTTTCCTTTTCGAGATCTGTTCTTCTTTCCAGCTCATCCGAAGTGAGGTCGAGGACGCTGCGGGCCGTGTCGCAACCAATGCGTTTGAGTTCATCGATGACCCAGCCTTCTATTTCATCACTGAATTCTTCCAGATCGATATCGAATTCTTCGGGTTCGCCCTCGTTGTCGCGGAATACGTCGATGGTATACCCGGTCAATTCCTGGGCCAATTTGATATTTACCCCTTTTCTGCCGATGGCCAGGGACACCTGGTCGGGCTTCAGATAGACATTTGCGTGCAGCTTTTCGCCGTCCAGCTCCATATTGGTGATCTTGGACGGGGTCAGGGAGCGCTGGATCAGCAGCTGGACGTTGTTGGTCCAGTTGATGACATCGATGTTCTCATTCTTCAGTTCACGGACGATGCCATGGATGCGGCTTCCCTTCATCCCGACGCAGGCCCCTACGGGGTCTATCCGGTCGTCATAGGATTCCACGGCCACTTTTGCCCTTTCGCCCGGCTCGCGGACGATCTTCTTGATCACGATGAGGCCGTCGAATATCTCGGGTACTTCTATTTCCAGCAGCTTAGACAGGAACAGGGGGCTGGTCCTGGAAAGGATGATCACCGGGGAATTGTTCTTCAGTTCGACCTTCTTCACAACGGCCCTGATGTTCTCGCCTTTCTTGAAGTAATCCTGGGGTATCTGTTCCGACTTAGGCAGGATCAGTTCGCTGCCTTCCTCGTCCAGGAGAAGGATCTCTTTTTTCCACACCTGGTAGACTTCGGCGCTGACGATCTCGCCAATCCTTTCATTGTATTTTTTTACAAGGACGTTCTTTTTGAGATCGCCGATGCGGCTGGCCAGGGTTTGTTTGGCAGCCAGGATGGCGCGGCGACCGAAATCGAGGATCTCTACTTCCTCATATAGCTCTTCACCTACTTCGTAGTCGGGTTCAACTTTTTTCGCATCGGTATAGGCAATTTCCGCCAGGGGGTCGTTAACGTTCCCGTCTTCAACGATGGTCCGGCGCCGCATGATCTCCAGGTCGCCCTTTTCCGCATTCACAATTACGTCAAAATTTTCGTCGCTTCCGTATTTCTTCCGCAACAAAGTTTTGAACACGTCCTCTACTACTTTCATCATAGTAGGGCGGTCGATATTTTCGGCTTCCTTGAAGTCCTGGAAGGCTTCTATCAAATTGATGCTTGCCATAACACTGAATTTAAAGCTCTAGAAAACTACTTGAATTTTTGTTGTTTTTATGTTATCGAATAGAAAAGTATGGTTGATCACCTCTTTTTTCTTGTTCTTCCCTTTAACTTCTTCCACTATAATGCCGTCTTCACTCACTTCCAGCAGGCGGCCTTCCTTTTTTGACCCGTCCTGCAATACCAGTTCAACCTGGCGGCCGATGTTTTTTCTGTACTGACGAAGCAGTTTTAACGGCTCGTCCAGACCGGGGGAAGAGACCTCCAGGGAAAAGTCCCCCGTCGGAAAAAGCCCCGATTCTTCCAGCCGCTTGTACAGCGCCCTGTTGATCTGTACGCATTTCTCGATGGAAATGCCCTGATCTCCATCGATATAGACCTTCACGTTGTTCGTAGGCTTTATCCGGATATCCACCAGGAAATACCCCTGGTCTCCGGCCAGGAGAGTTTGTACTAAACTTTCTACAGCCTTGATTGTTTCGTTGACCATGATTCCTCCGGGAAAAAGAGAAGGGAACGAGCCCGTTCCCTTCTTTTGTTTCTTTAATCAGGGCAAAAGTACGATAATTCCCATATCCACCAAAACTATAGTACTTTTAAGAAAATAAAGCGCATGCCTCAGCCTGATAATTTAGGGTCCTTTTTCGCTGATAATAAGAATCTGCTGAAAGAATACCTGGAAACAAGAATGGAAATTTACCGGCTGCAAAGTCTTCGCCTTTTTGCCAGATCGGCCGGATATTTTGTCTGGATCCTTTTATCACTGTTCCTGGCTTTGCTCTTCCTGCTTTTCGGGGGTTTGATGACCGCCTTCTGGTTTTCCGAACTCTTCCACAGTAATTTCAAAGGTTTTGGGCTGGTGACCCTGCTTATCGTGCTGGTCTTTGTGCTGCTGGCCATCTTTCGCAAGGCCCTTTTCGTAAACCCTGTCATTCACGCTGTTATCCAAAAATCCAAGGAGGAGGAAGAGCATGCCCAAACCAACTAAGGCCGAACGCAGCATGGATGCCCTCGATGAGGAGATCAGGCGGCTGCGGGCAAAAGCAAAAGTCCTGGAAGAAAAGATCGATGAGAATTTCAACTATTTCCAGCAGCATTCCGGCAGCATGTTTGTCCGATCGCTGCTGCCCCGGAAGATCGATGGCGAAGAGCTGACCGGGCTCCGCCTCGTGGATACGATGCTGCAGAACGAGCGGCTGCAACAAATCATGCTTAAACTTGCGGATATCCTCGCCGAGAAATTGGGTGATGGACTCAACTGGCTGACTACCAAGGTATTCAAGAAATAATCCTCTTAGAACACCTCGCCAAGGTTGACAAACAACCCACGCGAACCGTTTTGTCCGAATCCATAGTCGAGACACAGGTTGGTATCCGAATATTTGTTCAGCTTGATCCTGATGCCGCCTCCATAACCGGGAAATATGCGGGCGTATTGCTGCGAGAGATCGCTCGAGAAGTTTTGAATGTTGATAAACCCTACTCCACCAATGAGCCCGTTGCGGGAGATGCGAAAGCGGTATTCGCTTTCAAAATAGAGCATGTTCTTCCCCCTGAAGCGCCCCTGGATATATCCCCTGCCCGTATTGTACTGATCATCCCATCCCGTGCTGGGCAAGAGCAGATAAGGGGGTACCCCGTTGGTGGTCATCCAGTCCAGCATCCAGAAGGCAAGGACGTTGCGCGATCTTTTCGGAAACTCTACATACGATCTGGCGTCTATCGTCAGGGAATTCCAGGTACTGTCGCTGCCCCAGGCTTTATCACTGCTGCGGTAGGTGATGTTATAGTAGGTACCCTGCTTCGGATTTATCTGGTTAAGCCTTGAGTCGTAGGAAAAACGCATTGCCAATCCCGATGCCACCTCCTGTTTGCCCAGCTCCTTTTTCATCTGAGCGGTAGTCTGGCGCGAAACCTTGTCTAACCCCTTGATATCCCAGAATTTATCATAAAAATACCCTACCCCGACATACATATCCTCGGACAGGGATTTCATGATAGTCTGGTGGAACTTGAGGTTTGAAAAGTTGATGGTATACCCTTTGTTCGGATCTGTCCGGCCACCCAAACCATAAATGGAAGAGGGATATTTGATATACCTGATGTCGGTGATGATATTGAACTTGTTTCCCTTCGTCCAGATGTTTGACGTAAACGGAACGATCCACTGTTGATATTGCGAATAGGTAACACTGCTGCTGATATTGGACATCTTACCATTGGGTGACCTGTCGGTATAGAAGGCTGCATTGCCGCTGATGATGGCCGCAGTACCCGTTTGCAGCGTATAACCGCCAGCCGGTAAAAGGGTCAAGTGCACCCGGGTATCCCTTACTTCGGTGTTGCCGCCTTCGATGGGGGAATGGGGTCTGAAGATACTGTGCCAGACATTTCCCATGTCTTTTTCGGGAACGGGAGTCATCTTCCAGATAACTTCCTTTACCGTATCCACTTTTTTCACCGTATCTACGATGGGGATAGAATCTTTCACGTTAGGGATGGAATCTTTCACGGCGGATGCGGAATCCCGTACTGGCTGCTGAGCCTGGCTTTGGTAAAAGAATAAAAGGAAAAGGGGAAGACAAAATAGGGGTATTCTGCTTTTCAAGGGTTATTGGTTTTAGGGGTTTTCGCGGGGCTCTTGTAAGAGTGTAAAGAACGTATGAGGAAAAGTTAAATTGTATTGCAGGCTGTAAAAGCCGCAAACCTTTCCCTACCTTCGTCTGTATTTTTGTTATGGCATTATCAGAAATTTTCTTTCTGGCGATCGTTTTTTACCTGTTGTACAGGTTCGTCTTCCATTTCCTGGTGCCCGTCGCCAAAACGACACGTATTGTCCGGCAGCAGTTCAGGAATATGCAGCAGCAGGCCACTCAACGGGAACAACCCAAGGAGCCTGAGCAGCCGGCTAAAAACCAGTCGGTGGGTGAGTATATTGATTTCGAGGAAGTTAAATAATCCCGACACTACCACTGAAAGTCCAGCAGGCTTATTCCCGGACGCAAGTAGAGCCCTTTCAATCCCGCCTGCTCGGCCCCTTCCACATTGATGATCGCGTCGTCGACAAACAGCGTCTCCGGCGCATTGAGCTCATTTTCCCGCAGAATATATTCATAAGATGCCCGATCGGGTTTTCGCATCCCCAGGAGATGGGAATAGTAGGTCTTTTCAAAAAGGTCTTCCAGTGAGCCCGACCCGAAAGTTCGTGTATAGATGCCTCGCAGCGCGGCCAGGTGGAGGGCATTGGTATTACTGAAAAGAAAGATGCGATAGTTTTTCCCCAGTTGTCGCAACAACTCGATCCTTTCCGGCGGGAAATCCAGCAGCAGCGCATTCCACCCGTCGACAATGGCCTGGTCGTCTGCATCCAGCGCGGTGGCCTCCCTGACGGCGTTGATGAATTGCCGGTCGGTGATCTTTCCCACCTCGTAGTCCTTGAAGAAGGAGTCCGCATGACCAAGCCCGAAAAGCTCCTTGACATTTTTCAGGCCAAGCGCGACGAAGGCATCCGTAGTACGTTTGCTATCAATATTCAGGATCACACCGCCGAGATCGAAAATGATGTTTTTTATCCCCCGCATAGGTTTCAAATATAGTTATTTCAGCGTGAACCCTATCTCCTTCGTGTCCCGGGAATTGCCACCGACGAAGAGTCGGAATTCGCCGGGCTCATAGATATGTTGCAGCTTGTCGTTGTAAAAGCGGAGCTTGTCCACGTCCACCGTCAACGTCACCTTTTTTGATTCCCCTGCCTTGAGATCAACCTGCTCAAATCCTTTTAGCTCTTTTACCGGCCGGACAACGCTGCCTACGAGGTCGCGAATATACCATTGCACCGTCTCGCGGCCGTCGAAACTTCCGGCATTCGTCACCGTTACAGTGGCCGTCAGCGTGCCGCCGGGCTGGAAGGAAGGAGCGCTGAGGGTAATGTCGCTATAGACAAAACGGGTATAGCTGAGCCCATAGCCGAAGGGATAGCGGGGGTCATTCGGCAGATCGATATAGGCCGAGACATAGTTGACGTCCGAGTCATTCCTTGCCGGGCGGCCGGTAGAGAAATGGTTGTAGTAGATGGGTATCTGACCTTCCGTGCGGGGGAAGCTGATCGGCAGTTTGCCCGAAGGGTTGTAGCCACCAAAAAGCACATTGGCAATGGCATTGCCTGCCTCCGTCCCCAGCCACCAGGTATAAAGAATGGCGTCGGCATGGTCGGCGGTATAATTAAACACCAGCGGCCGGCCGGCACTGATGAGGACGATCAGCGGCTTGCCGGTTTCTCTGATGGCGCGGACGAGGTCTTCCTGTATCCCGGGCAAATGGATATTACTGCGACTCTTGGCCTCGCCCGTAAAGTCCGGGGCTTCACCGACGTTCATGATGACGACATCCGCCTGTCTCGCGGCTTCGATGGCTTCGGCAAACCCGGCGCGCGATGTATCGGTGATGCCACAGCCCTTTGCATACAGGAGTCGCGTTGTGCTGCCCGCCTTTTTTTGAATACCAGCCCAGGGCGAAACGATACGCTCGGAATCGTCGGGCCATTGGTATGACCAGAAACCGAGGTTCTCCCTTCCCGATTTGATCAGCGGGCCGATGAGGGCGATGGTCTTTGTTTGGCCGGACAACGGTAGCAGCTGATTATCGTTCTTTAGCAGGACGATGCTTTTTTCCGCCATCTCCTGCGCTGTCTTTAGGTTTTCCGTGTTGTTCCACTGCTCTGCGGCCCGCTGGGAGTTGCAAAAACGGTAAGGATCGTCAAACAACCCCAGCTCGAATTTCTTTGTCAGGATGCGCCGGACGGCATCATCGATGAGCTCGATCTTTATCTTTCCTTCGCGGACGAGCGTGGCCAGGTTGTTGATATAGCTCCGGCTTTCCATATCCATGTCACAGCCGGCGGTGGCCGCTTCGAGCGCCGCTTGCTTATTGTCTTTGGCGTATCCGTGGTTTATCATTTCCCCTACGGCGCCCCAGTCGCTGACGACAAAGCCGTTGAACTTCCATTGTCCTTTAAGGATGTCGCGCAGCAGGTAAGCATTACCGGTGGCTGGGATGCCGTTGAGATCGTTGAAGGAGCTCATAAACGTCGCGGCGCCGGCTTCCGCGGCGGCCCTGAACGGCGGCAGATATACTTCCCACAACGTTCGCAGGCTCATGTCTACGGAATTATAGTCCCTGCCACCGATGGCAGCGCCATAACCCGCGTAGTGTTTGGCGCAGGCCATCACCGCATCGATATCGCCCAATTGTCTTCCTTGGAAACCCTGCACCCGGGCCCTGGCGATGCAGGACCCCAGGTAGGGGTCTTCGCCCGCGCCTTCCATCACCCTACCCCACCGTGGGTCACGTGCGATGTCGACCATCGGGGCAAAGGTCCAGTGTACTCCTGCCGCCGCAACTTCACGCGCCGCTACCCGGGAAGCGCCCCGGATGGCTTCGAGATCCCAGGACGCTGCTTCTCCAAGGGGTATGGGGAAGGTAGTCCGGTAGCCATGAATGATGTCCTGCCCGAAGAGGAGAGGGATCTTTAGCCTGGAACTCATAGCAATTCCCTGCAACTGCCGGGTATGCTCTACTCCCGTCACGTTGAGCATGGAGCCCAGCCTGCCGCGGCGTATCTGGTCTTGCTTGTCTCCTTCCTTCGTGATGGGACCCGTTGCTTCCCAGTCGCCATTGTACTGGTTCATCTGGCCGATCTTTTCTTCCAGGGTCATCAGCTGCATTACAGAATCGACCCGCTGCCGGATGGTCTTATGTGGGATTTGGGCCATGCCGGTGAGGCTCCACAGAAGGGCTGCGGTGAAAAGGCCGCGCGCGAACATACGTTTCATACTCTTTTATTTAACCCAGTTGACCTTCGCGGATTGCACATCGCGGGAATTCCCACCGATCATGATGACAAAATCGCCCGGCTCCCAGTCGTATTTGAGATCGGTGTTGTAGAATTTCAGGTCTTTGGGCGTGATGGCAAAGGATACCTTCCGGGATTCGCCGGCCTTCAGATCGATCTTTTGAAACCCTTTTAATTCCTTCACCGGCCGGGTGATGCTCCCCACAACGTCGCGGATATACAACTGCACCACTTCCTTTCCTTCTACCGGTCCGTCGTTGGTCACCGTCACCGTGGCCGTCAGGGTCTGGTCGCCTTTCGGGTTAGCACTGCTAAGACTCAGGTCGCTGTAGGTGAAGTGCGTATAGCTAAGCCCGTAGCCAAAGGGATAGACGGGATCGTTGGAGACGTCGAGGTAGTTGCTGCGGAATTTCTGGAACCATTTGCCTTCCAGGGGACGCCCCGTATTCATATGATTGTAATAGAGGGGAACCTGCCCGACATTCTGCGGCCATGTGGTCGTCAGCTTCCCGGAAGGGTTCACCGCGCCGAACAATACGTCGGCAATGGCGTGACCGGCTTCCGAACCGCCAAACCAGACGTTGAGGATGGCCGGAACGGCGTCGTTCTCCCATTTTATCGTCAGGGGCCGGCCGGTGAAGAGGACCAGGACGACGGGCTTACCGGTAGCAAGAAGGGCTTTGAGCAGGTCTTCCTGTGCACCGGGGATGCCGATGATGCTACGGCTGCTGCATTCGCCGCTCATCTCGGCCGATTCACCAAGGGCTGCTACGATGACATCCGCCTGGCTTGCGACGGCGAGGGCGTCGTTGATGATATCGGTGGCCGGGCGGGAGTCGTGATGCAGCGATTTACCAAAGACCTCCGCCCGCATTTCGAAGAGGCTGTCGGCGTCGAGATTGGAGCCCTGACTGTAGATGATCTTTGTCCCATCGCCGGCCACGTCTTTCAGGCCTTGAAGGAGGGAAATGCTCTTGGAGAAATTGGCGGCTACACTCCAGGTTCCCGGCATATTTTCCTTGGTATCTCCCAGCGGGCCTATAACCGCGATGGTGCCGCCTTTCTTCAGGGGCAGCACATTACCCTGGTTCTTCAACAATACGAAGCAGTCGGCAGCGATCTGTCTCGCCGTCGCGCGGTTGGCGTCGGTGAATATCTCTGTGGCGGCTCTTTTCTCGTCGCAGTATTTATACGGATCGTTGAAGAGTCCCAATTTATATTTTGCTTCCAGGATGAGCCGGCAGGCCTGGTCGATCTCCGCCTGGGTGACCTTCCCTTCCGCAAGGGATTTTTTCAAGGTTGTAAGGAAGCCTTCGCCAACCATATCCATGTCTATCCCCGCCTTGAGGGCGAGGGCGGAGACGGTCTTGAGATCGCCGAGGCCGTGGGCCGTCAGTTCGTTGATGCCTGTATAGTCAGTGACCACAAAACCATTGAACCCCCAGCGATGACGGAGGATATCGGTCATCAACCACTTGTTGGCCGTCGCGGGAACATCGTTGACATCGTTGAAAGATGCCATTACGCTGCCGGCACCGGCGTCTACGGCTGCCTGGTAGGGTGGCAGGTATTCATTGAACATCCGCACCGGGCTCATATCCGTGGTATTGTAATCGCGGCCGGCTTCCGCAGCGCCATAGAGGGCGTAGTGTTTGACACAGGCCATGATGTCCGTCTTGCCGGAAAGATCGCCCTGGTAACCTTTTACCATGGCTTTGGCTATCTGCGAGCCCAGATAGGGGTCTTCGCCGTTGCCTTCCGCGATGCGGCCCCAGCGGGGGTCCCGCGCGATGTCCACCATGGGGGAGAAGGTCCAGCAGATGCCGTCGGCGCTTGCTTCCGTCGCGGCGACCCGGGCGCTCTTTTCAATTTCCGCCATGTCCCAGCTGCAGCTAAGGCCCAGGGGGATGGGGAATGCCGTTTCATAACCGTGGATGACATCCATGCCGAAGATGAGGGGGATCTTCAGCCGGCTTTTCTCAATGGCAACACGTTGTACGTCCTTTATCTTGGCGACGGATTTAATATTGAAGAGTCCGCCCACAAGCCCGGCTTCGATCTTTTTTGCGATGTTGGAATTGCCGGCTTGGCCCGTCGTTATATCCCCGGCGCCGGGGAGGTTGAGCTGACCGATCTTTTCATCGAGGGTCATTTTGCTCATCAGGTTGCTGACAAAGGCTTTCATTTTGGCATCTCCACCGGCGGCAGGTTGCTGGGCCTGTACAGCCGAAAATACAAAGAGCAGGAGAACAAGCGTTGTTGTTGTTTTCATGTTTGAATAATCGTTTATCGTGAGTGTCGTGTTTCCAATAATGTGCGCGAACTGGCCTACCCCTAAAATTTGGCCAGTTCCCGCACATCGCTTATGTCTGACCTTCGGTCGAGCCTCCTCTGTCGGCTCCGGTTACTCGACCCTGATGACGGCCGTCCCTGGTGAGACACCGTTTTCGCTGAAGGATACTATAGAAAAATAATATATTTTTTTGTTGTCCATCACCTTGAACCAATAGTCGTTGGCGTCATAAACCATAATGCTGTTGTAGAGCTTGTTTGGGTCGGTGCCGAAATAAATGTTGTAGCCACAGGCGTTGTCCACCGGCTGCCACTTGATCCAGGCGCTTCGCTTGTCTTTTTCAGTGCGCAGCACGATGAGCTGCTTCACGGAATCAGGCCGTTCTCCGCCGCCGTTGCCAAAGACGCGCAGTCCGCTGATGGCGAATTTTCCCGTAGGCATATGCAGATTTTCCAGCCGGATAAAGCGGGTCTTCACCGGGACGGGGAGCTCGACATAGTCGTGGGGAACATCGGTTTGATTATGGCTCTTGTCGATGAGGGTGGTCCACTTTTTTCCGTCGGATGATGCGAGCAGGCGGTACTGGTGATAGATGCCGGTCTGCTTTCCGAGGAAGGCAGCATCCTGGTCGGCGTAGTTGATCTGGATCGCGTTGACCGTAGAAATGTTGCCGAGATCGGATTGTATCCATTCGCCGGGATTGCCGGTAGCCGCGCTCCAGTAGGTCTTGATATCCTCATCCACCGCATCGTTGGCAGGGTGGCCGGAGCCCAGCGTGGAGGACACTGTTACAGGTTTCTTATAGTTCAGCAACATCCAGCCGGTGAAGGCGCCGCCAGAAAGTTCATGCGGGTAGTCGCCAAAGGCCGCATCCATATACATCACCCCGTCCTTATCGAAACCTGCCGGCCAGATGCCCAGGCGTCGTTCGAAGCTGTTTTTTACGCCGATAGCGATGGTGGAGATATGCCAATAGTTGCCGGCGTTGTCCATAAAAGTGCTGCCGTGTCCTGCTCCTCTTGCGAAGCCGCCGGGATGGAAGGAGAAGGGGTCCGACTGGGGCTTATCGAAGGGACCAAGTGGCCCGTCGCCCACCACTACCCCATCCGCATAACCGCTGAACTCGGTGCCCGGCGCGCCGTATTGCAGATAGTATTTCCCGCCGTGTTTTGTCATCCACGACCCTTCGATGAAGGGGTCTAAAAAGGTGTTGTCCAGATATTCCCCAAACCGCTGCCAGCCAAACCGCCAGGGCTGCAGAAGGTATGTCTCCTTTCGGGTGCCGATGGGGCGGAGGGTGGCGCGATCGAGCTCGATGCCATACAGCGGATAGGCATTGCTGCTGCCGTTGTACATATACAGCTTTCCGTCATCATCGGTAAAGAAGGCCGGGTCCCAGCCGCCGATGTCAAAGGAATCGACCAGGGGCTTCCACCGATCACCCTTCGGGTCGGTGCTCATCCAGACCGTAAATTTGCGGGTATAGGTAGACCCAAAGACGATCATCGTGTCGCCGAGAATACCCACGGCCGGGGCACAGAGTTCATCATAGCCTGAGTTCCAGGGCCGCAGGAATCTTCGGGATATAAAATGCCAGTCGGCCCGATCGTGACTCCACCAGTAGCCCCATTGATTGGTGCTGAAAAGATAGTAATCCCCTTTATAGTTGACGATCACCGGATCGGCCGTCGCCCGGTGGCGGCCCCATTGACTGAAGTCGGGTATCGGGGTATAGCCGTAGTCGATATTGATAGGGTTGCAATAGGTTTTTTGCTGGGCCCGGGCGTTAGCGGCCAGCAGCAGCGCAGCAAGGAGCCAATAAAAGGGTCTTCTCATCGGGGATTATTTCAATGCTTCGTCCTTGTCTTTATTCAGGAATCCGGCACTCTCCGTTACGCCGGTGGCAGCCCATTTCATCAGGGCATCGTCCGGCACGATACGAACGGGAACGGTATGGGAGCCATTAGGTTCATTGTACCCGATATTCCGCTGCCGGTTGTAGACGGAGATGAGAGACCATCTCGCCGTGTCGGAAAGATTGGCTTCCGACCTGTGCAGCAGGTTGCTATGGAAGAAGAGGGCGTCGCCCGGCTCCAGCTCCACATATACTATCGGCAGGGTCTTGAGCGCCAGATCGACATAGTGCTGGGAGGCGCCGACCTGTTCTCCTGCAAATCCATGCTCGATGCGCCCCATCTTATGCGAGCCCTTTATCACTTGCAGACAGCCGTTCTCCCTGGTAGCCTTCGTGATAGCCACCATGACGGAAACCATCTCATCCGGAAACAGGAACTCGTTCTTATACCAGTACCCGAAATCCTGGTGCCATTCCCAGGCTCCGCCTACCTTCGGTTCCTTCTGCATCAGCTTACTGTGAAAATGACATATGGGAGTGTCGCCGTCCATCAGCATTTCTACCGATTCCACCATCCGCCTGCTGCGGGTGAGCAATCCATAGGCGTCGTCCCCCGGATTGTACCAGAGTGTAAGCTTCGTCTTCTTGCCGGACTGGTCGTTGAGATCGAAAGCATGTTTTTGCAGGAGATCGTCACCGATGGCTATTGCATATAACTTTTCGACTTCGGCGCCTGACAGAAAGTTCTTCACGATGACGTAGCCGTCCCGAAGGAAATTGCCTAATTCTTGGGATGATATACGAAAGTCGATCATACTATTAGTTTTTTAAATGAAGTGAGGTGAAGCCTAAGTTATGCAATCCCCGCTGTACATCCGGGATTTGCATGAACAAATTCCAGATAAGGCCGCTCCGGTAATTTTCTATCATGACGACGACGGGTCCTTCGTCGATGGCCAGATGGGTCTTGGCGTACCAGTTGCGGGTCTCGCTGAACCCGTCTGCGAAGCCATAGGGGCCCCATAGCTTATCCCCCAGGTCGTAATAAAAATGCTTCAGGGCCTGCATACTGAATTCCGGGGTATAGGGGAAGCTGGACAGGGCGGCAGTCGGCTGGATGACGCTCCGATCGTCCTGGGGGCAATGCGCGACATAGCCAATGTAGCTGTCCCCGGCCGTGAGTCCCCAGCAGTTGGCGCCGTAGCCCTTGAACTTCTTCGGGTTGTCGATGCAGTACGCCCGGTTGATCAGGGTATGCGCCTTTGTTTGTTCTGCATAATCGATGCCTTGGTCATCCTTTAGCCCGTTGGGATCGATCCCCATAAAGGTATACTGCTCGAAGAACAGCGGTCCGCCATAGTCAAAGTTACCTAATGGCAGGGTAATGCCGTAGTAGCTTTTTCCATTGCGCCAGGAAGCGCTGTGGACCCAGGAATTTTCATACAGCTCTTTGGAGATCGGGTGGGTAGAAGATGCGGCGGATAGAATATAGGTGATGAGGGCTTCGTTCCATCCATAGATGGGGAAGTTCATATCGAAATCGTTGGCAGGGCTCCAATGCCAGTAGAGGTGCTTGTTGTCACCCTTGCTATGCCAGTTCCAGTCGGCGTATTGCCACATGGCCGTCACGCGGTTGCGGAAATAGATTTCGAGAGGGGGATTGCCGGCGAAATACTCCCTGGCGCAAAGTAATCCCATCATCAGGTAAGAGGTCTCGACGATGTCGGCTCCGTCGTCAAGGCGGCCGAATGGGATGGTCTTGCCGGTGGCGCCATTCATAAAATGCGGGTAGATGCCATGATAGCAATCGGCCTTTGTCAGGAAATCGACGATCTTTACGAGTCTCCGCAGGGCGGTGTCCCGGCCGATCCAGTGGCGCTGGACAGCGACGATGGTGGAAAGAATTCCAAAGCCGGTGCCGCCGATGGCGCAGGCTTCAGGACCAAACGTGTGCCTGCTGAAATTGGGGTCGCCATCTGCTTCGTTGATATAATCCCAATAATATTCTGCCTTGACGGTGTTATCCCTTTCCCGGGCAAGACCGCTCACCGGGTGGGCAAAGTCCCAGAAATAGCGGAAGGTTTGCCGCTGCACCACATCGAGCAGGGCGGAGTCGGAGAGCCCTTTGATCACCCCCACGGGCGCGATGGTAGTTTGTGACCGGGCAACCAGGGTGGCGCCGCAAAGCACGACGATAAGCGTTTTTCTCATAATTGTTATTTGATCCACGGGCTTTGGAAACCCAGTTTTGTTAATCCACCTTGTACTTCAGGGCAGCTCATAAACAGCCGCCAGAGCAGACCGCTACGATAATTCTCGATCATCGCTACGATGGGGCCTTCGTCGATAGCGAGGTAGGACGATGCGTACCAGTCTTTCGTTTCGTTGAAAGCGTCGGTAAACCCATACTGTCCCCATATCTTGCCGCCGAGGTCATCATAAAAATGGCGCAGCGCTTTCATGGATTTATCGGGAGCATAGGGGAAGGCCGACAAGGCGGCGGTCGGTGTGATAGTCCCCCGATCATTTGTTGGAGATTGCGCGTTGTAGCCGTCATAGGTGTCGCTGGCCGTCAATCCCCAGCAATTTTCTCCATAGCCTTTGAATTTTTTGGGGTTGTCGACACAATAGGCATAGTTGATAAGCGTGTGATGCTGGTTTTGTTCCCAGTAATCAGCATATCGATCTTTTAGTCCATGTGGATCGAGGCCGAGAAATGAATATTGAGAGAAGAACAGCGGCCCACCATAGTCAAAGCCTAGCGGCAGAGTGTAGCCATAGAAGGTCCTGCCGTTCTTAAAGAAATCGCTTTGCACCCAGCCCCGATGGTAGACGGCTGCGGACACGGGATAGTGTTGTCCCGAGGCGGCCAGTATATATAAGATCAGGCATTCGTTGAAACCACGGACGGGGAAGTTCATGGCCCAGCCATTATTCGGACTCCAATGCCAGTAGAGCACTTCCTGGCCGTCGCGGGTGAACCAGTTCCATTCGATGTCGTTCCAAAGCGAATTGATGCGATTACGGAGGCTGTGTTCGACCGGGTTGTCGCCGTTGAAATATTGGCGGGCGCAAAGGAGGCCCTGAAAAAGATAGGATGTCTCGACGAGATCGGCGCCGTCGTCTTTCCGGCTGAAGGGGATAGTCTTACCTGTCGCTCCATCCATCCAGTGGGGGAAGACGCCGTGGTAGGAGTTGGCCTTTGACAGGAAGTTGACCATCTTCAGGAGGAATTTTGCGGCGGTGTCGCGGCCGATATACTTCCTGTCCGTTGCGGCGATGATGGCCATGACGCCAAAGCCCGTACCGCCGGTGGTAACGACTTCGTCGCCATAGTCAAAGGCCTCATTGCTCCGTTCCCGCGCCATGCCACTGACGGGGTGGGCAAAGTCCCAGAAATAGCGGAAAGTCTGCTTTTCGGTGAGATCGAGCAGGGCGCTGTCGCTGAGGTTTTTCGGGCGGGTCTGCGCCTGCGATGGGATGAAGGCGAAAAGGGTGATCAATGCAATGAACAGTGTTCTCATCATTATTAGAAATGCGGACTCGTAAAGCCCAGGTTTTTCATTCCTTGTTGTACTTCGGGACAGCTCATGAACAGATTCCAGAGTAAGCCGCTGCGATAGTTCTCGATCATGACGATCTCCGGGCCCTGGTCGATGGCCAGCCGGTCGTTGTCGAACCAGAGTTTGCTTAGGCTGAAAGCGTCGGTGAATCCATATTGCCCCCAGCATTTGTCGCCAAGGGTGTAATAAAAGAACCGAAGGGCATTCATCGACTCCGTGGGGGTATAGGGAAGAGAAGCTATCGCCGCGGTTGGTGTAATGACCCCGTCATCATTGTCGGGAGCATGCGCACTATAGCCGCCGGGTTCGTCGCTGGCCGTAAGTCCCCAGCAGAGCGTGCTGTAGCCATAAAAACTCTTGGGGTTGCTAACACAATAAAGGTAATTGATCCGGGCATGCGCCGTATCCTGGGTGTAATAATTGGCATAAGCATCCTGCAGACCGCGTGGGTCCATACCAAGAAAGGAATAATGGGCGAAGAAAAGCGGACCGCCCTCGTCTGGGCCCAGAGGAAGGGTTATCCCGTAAAAAGTCTTGCCGTTGACCATGGCGGCATTTCGCGCCCAGCCGTTGTCGTACACAACCTTCGGAATGGGGTTCGTTGGAGCGCTGGCCGCCAGCACATAGGTGATGAGGGCCTCATTCCAGCCGCTGACAGGAAAATTAATAGCCCAGCCATAGTCGGGGCTCCAGTTCCAGTACAGCACATTCTGGCCGGCTTGCCGGTACCAGTTGTAGTCGACAGCGGTGTAGAGAGTGTTTATTGCCGTACGCAGTTTGATCTCGCCTGAGTCGGTGGTACTATTGAAATATTGCCGGGCGCAGAGGAGGCCCTGCATGAGATAGGAGGTTTCGACGATGTCTCCGCCGTCGTCATGGGTGCTAAAGGGGACAGTGGCGCCGGTGGCCCCATTGATCCAGTGGGAAAAGGCGCCATGATAGCGGGTACAATTGTTCGTCAGGAAGGAGACGATGGTACTGATCCTGGCGAAGCCCTGGGCGCGGGTGATAAAGCCTCGCTGGATACCTGCCAGCATGGCCATGATGCCAAAGCCGCTGCCACCGGTGGTGACGATGTCGCCGCTGCTGGTCCGCTCGCGCGCGAGACCGGAAACGGGATGGCCGAAATCCCAGAAATAGGCCAGCGTCTGTTTTTGTACAAGATCGAGCAGGGCGCTGTCGGAGATGCGCGGGAATTTATCGGTGGAGTCGATAGCCGTGATCAGCTGGTAATCGGACTCCGTCGGAAGGAATATCTTTTGCTGGGATTGAAGGCTCGTAGTCAACCCGAAGCCATATTGTGTAAGGGGTTTCAAGGCTGCTCCGGGCTGAATGACCACAACGCTGTCATTATTCGTATAGGTGATCGAAAAAGTAACGGCAGCCCCGGAATTGTCCTTCAAAAAAATGCCGTTCACCACGGAATTATGGTCTACGGGGGAAGTGAACGAACATCGGATGACGGGAGAAAAGCTAACGCCGAAAGAGGATGACCCCAGGGGGCTTCCGTTCAAGGTGGCGGTTACGAGTTTAAACGCAGTCGGCACGGTAGTGACGGTATTGGAAGAGGACGAGCCCTTCGAGCACCCCGCGGCCAGCGCCGCTAAAACTGCCACAAACCCAAATAAACGGTTCATATGCCTCTATTTATTGTATTGAAAAAACAACAGGCTATCATTATTCCGGGCCGCTACGAGAATATCCCCGTATTTAGCCGTATGCAACCATTTCAAATCCCGTACCTCCCCGTGTACATCGGGGAGTATGTCGCGTTGGCTGAACCGGGCGCTATTCTTGTCAAATGAAAATAAAGTGGGGCATAAAGCATCATACCGTCCTTCGTAGGGCCTGGTGCCATAAAAGTTTCCGCCTGCCAGGTAGTTTATAAAATTGTTATTGCCGGGTAATTGCGCAAAAGAGAATACAGGGGCCTGCTGCAAGTCATTTGGTAAATCTGTTCTTGTAAAATTTCCTTTCCCATCGTTTATAAAACAGGATGAGGTGAGGGTTTCTGCTTTGAGCTCGATATAATTCTTGAACAGATCATAAAATACATACTGTACATCTTTTCCCGCCACTTCGCTGTAGGTGAGATAATATTTTTTCAACACCGGGATCTCGTGTTCCAATTCATCTTTAGCCAGGAATGTATATTCTTTGCCATCGATGGTATAGCACATCAATTGTTCAACTGTCCCGTTTCCATCAAAATCTTTGACATATAATTTCAACGGCCCGTTTTTCCCTGCCCATAGTTTGGAATTGTGCCCCCAATTGCCAGCTAACAGATCGGGCTTACCATCGCCATTTACATCCGTTGCAAATACGGTTTGCCAAAGGCCTGTCGAATTCGGTATATCGTGCTCGGAAAATTTTCCATGATCATTAATAAAGACCTTGATGGGCATCCACTCACCTGTCACGATCAGATCGGGCCACCCATCATTATTCACATCCGCAAACTGAGCGCTGGTAACGGTTCCTAGTTGGGTGAGCGGGATGATGCTATTGGAGGTTATATCAAATTTCCCATGCCCATCATTCAATAGTAAATAAGAGTTCATAGGCGTGCCAAAAGCAGTTCCCTCTGTTTTTGCGAGCGTACCGATAAAAACGTCCATATCCCCATCGTGGTCAACGTCGGCAACCGCAACACATGATTTATTGTACAGCTGCTGCACCATGAAATCAGGTTTAAGGGTAAAGTGACCATGGCCATCGTTTATAAACAAACGGTCCTGCAAAAACAAAGGTGAATTGACAGAAGGTTC
The DNA here is from genome assembly GCF_014642875.1 of Puia dinghuensis. Classification (GTDB taxonomy): domain Bacteria; phylum Bacteroidota; class Bacteroidia; order Chitinophagales; family Chitinophagaceae; genus Puia; species Puia dinghuensis. The sequence goes on along the minus strand of NZ_BMJC01000004.1, from coordinate 482,312 downwards.
GTTGCCTCCACTGATAACAAGCAAATCCTGAAAGCCGTCGCCATTGGCATCAAAAAAGACGGCGTCCACATCTTCGCAAAAACGGAACTTGGAAAATTCAGCCGTATCCATCGATTCAAAATTTCCATCCCGCTTTTGCACCATCAATGCACCAGTATGGCCACGGGCGCCGCAAACATAAAAATCGCTTAAGCCGTCGTTGTTGATATCGCCAACGGCAACCTTTGGTCCCCGGGTGCTCTCCATGTGCGGCAAGAGGTATTGGATGTTGAAATCATTGAAATTGTTCTCGATATGCTTCCAATCGCATTTCACCTGGGCTGTTACATTCTGAAGTTCCGGACGTTGCTTCGGCGGAAAAAAATCGGTGTATTTGAAATTCCCGCCTGCATCATTTTGATTGCAAATAAGAGTTTTGTTGATCGTCGGGTTTCTAATGACCTGGTATTTCTGGTCGGGCCAGACGATCAGCAAACTATCCGCAGTCAGAGAATCCAAACCGAAATGTAGCTTCGTATCGGAAGATGACTGAAAACCGCGAGTCAGCATGAGTTCCTCATACTGATTCACTTCATTTTTAGCATTATGGGCGAACAACCAGGCTTTGGAACCAATTCCAAACTTGTTCATGCCAGACCCCTTAAAAGAAATATCAAGATGATCTTTCGGGGCCGATGTATTTTTCAATACCACGGCGGGCTGATCTATGCAGTTGATCACCAGGTCTACATTACCGTCATTATCCAAATCGGCATACGCGGCGCCATTAAAATAGCCCTTCATCTGTCCTGTTCCCCAATCCGTGCTTACGTCTCTAAACCCTGCATCCAGATTGCCCTTGAAGAGAAACGGATGAGAAGAGCCATCGGGCATTTTGGCAATGGTCTCGTCATCAAATTCATCGGACGCATTGCGGTTAACGTGCGATGCCAGGTCGGAAATAAACCGGACATAATCCAGATCGGTCGGGCGCTTCACGATGCCGCTTGAAATGAATAGATCCTTTTTCCCATCGTTATCGAAATCGGCAAATAAAGGGCACCAGCTCCAATCTGTTGCGCTTACGCCATTCATCAGGGCAACATCGCAGAAGCTTTGGCCGCTGCCATTGTTTTTTTGCAGACAATTTCGCGAAACCTGGTCCTGGAAGCCATGGGCCTTGATCTTAAAATTATAGACTTCTGCGTTTTCTTCGCTGCCGTAGGTTTTTACCGTTTTTTCATCGGGAGGCAGCATATCTACCGTTATGATATCCGGCTGACCATCGTTGTTGTAATCGGCAATATCGTTTCCCATGCTGAATCGCGAATAATGCCCAAAATGCTTTGCGCCGCTTTCGGTAAAAGTTCCGTCGCCGTTGTTTATATAATAATAATCGTTTTCGTGGAAATCATTCCCGATATAGATATCGTCAAAGCCGTCATTATTTAGATCCGCCACCGAAATGCCCAAACCATAACCAAGGTCACTTTGATAAATGCCTGCCTGTGCCGTTACATCGGTAAATTTTCCGGTAGTGCTAAGATCATTTCTATACAACCGATTGCCGGCATTACGATCAAATGTTCTGCGCCTGCTGGTATCGGTCAGATTTTCATTTGGATGGTGCGATTGATTCAAAATAAAACAATCCAGATCGCCATCGTGATCATAATCAAAGAAAACGGCTTGTGAAGAAAAGGCGGCCAGATCCAGTCCGTATTTCCTGGAACTTTCGGTAAACGTTCCGTCCCCGTTGTTAATAAATAGTTCATTATGGCCTTTTAAATTATGTTCGCCCTGCACTGCGCAAACATAAATATCCAGTAATCCATCGCCGTTGACATCCACCATCGTAGAGCCCGTACACCAATCACTGGTTCCCGCCACGCCGGCTTTTTCAGTGATGTCTTCAAATTCAAAATTGCCCTTATTTAAATATAATTTGTTGCCCCCTTTACGATTAGCTGTAAAAAACACATCGGGCAAACCATCATTATTAATATCACCGATGGATACTCCGCCGCCATTGTAGTAGTACAGGAAATATAAGATCCCGAAAGCCGTGTGCTTTTCCAGCGTGTTGGTAAAATGTATATTGGAATGCGAAGCCGAAACGGTTTCAAACAAGGTGTTCTTTTGCTTACAGGAATCAAAAACGAAGACTGACAATAAAGCAACTGAAAAAAGACAAACCTTCTTCATGACCCTGTTATTTTTTTACGCTTAAAATTTGATTAGAAATATCCTTATATACCGCTATATAGTGCGAAAGCATGTGCGCCGATGTCGGAATCGACTCGTCTTTACGAATTACCATGATTGCTTTTGACGCTTCTTCCGGCATATGACAGTTTATACAATTAGTTTTTAAGAAGTCCTGACTAACCGTTGATGTCAATTTACAGGTGTTGTGTGAGGCGCTTTTATGGCAGGTTTCGCATTTGACATAAAATTGCGCCGCCTGCATGCTTTCGTTCTTATGCCCATCATGGCAACTGAGGCAGGTCATTTCACTATTCTTAAAACATTTGCTGGCGGCAAGCATGCCGTATTGATTGCCGTGTACATCTATTTCCGACACAGGTTTTGCCGTATCCTGCTGAAAGAAGTCGAACAGCTTATCACCTGGCTGAAAGCTAAAGGAAGGCCTGGACTTTGAAAGTGCACCGCCATGGCAAAGCCTGCATAGATCAAGACTTTGCCGGCGCGATCCTTTTGCCGGATTAAAAATGGCGTGACCGCTTTTCCCGCCAGGATTCTTCTCGTGGAATGCAATGTGTTCCAATCCAGGGCCATGACATTTTTCGCATTCGACGCCTAAAATGAAATTTGTCTTGGAAAATTCATCGGCTTTGGAATCTTTATTGGTTGTTTCCTGGAAATAAGTAGAATGGCATTCCAGGCAGCGCGAAGTGATACTGCGGTTAAAGTCTACTTTTCTCGAATACCCCGGGCTGATCGTCCATTCATTGGTCTCGGTGAAATACGTCAGCGGCAATTGAAACAAATAATTCTGAAACCAGTATATGCTTGTTTGGCCGCGTTTTCCCGATCCCACCACAATATTGAACGGCCTCGAGAGTTTTGGGACGCCGTATGAATAGGCTGTCTGATAGAAGCTATCCTGCTTTTTCTCTGCGGCAACTAAAAGATGGTCGTTAAAATAAAATTTATTTGCGCTGTCGAAATCGCCTTTTAGCGTTTGTCTATTTGCCGGAGCAGACGTCAGATGATGAAAAGACTGCAAATGTTGCTCATAAATATCCCTATGGCATCGGACGCAATTTTGTGAACCCGCAAATAGTTTTTGGTCAGATGCATTCGCAGGCGCTTTTTCCCCTTGAAAACAATTTTCAAGTGACAGCAAACTGCAAATGGCTATTATTATAAGCCCGGCAGCTAAATGATATTTCCGGAAAGTGATCATTTTCAAATAAAAAAAGAGCACTACACGTCGTGCTCTTTTTTTGAATGATTTTTAAACGCTATTGCTTGTTGGTAAACAAAGTTTTAACTTGGTCGGCTGTTAAAGCCGTGCCATATAATCTAAACTGGTCGAGCATATTACCGGTTTCCCAGTTTTGACCCCAGCCCATATTGGGGATATTACTGTTTCCGGCAACATCAAATTCGGTGATCTTGCTGTTATCCATATTGGCAGCGCCATGTGATCCCCATTTTTGGGTATTGGGATTGGCAGTACCATCAACATATAATGTCATAGTTGATGAGCTTGCATCGTAAACGAAGGCAAGATGGTGCCATTGGTTATCCATTATACCATGGAGGGCCGTAGAGCCAGCCCATTGAAACCAATTATCGGAGACCTTGGCATCGACGGCATCGATTTTTATTACCGCCGAGTCATTGTTTGATCCCCAGTCAAATAAGCCGAACATGGAGGCGCCGGCCCAGTAACCGTTGGATGAAGCAAAACAGAAAAAGAAAGCCGAGTTCCCTTTTGGTATCCCGTTCCGTTTTTCCCACAATGAGATCGTAAAACTACTTGCTGATGAGATAAAATCATTAGCACCGGCATACTTTATAAAATCGGTACCATCGCCTATGATGCACTTTCCTGAAATGCCTGTTCCGGATTGCAGCGGGTTATTGGTTGGAAAATTCGCCCGGATACTGTCAACCGCATTTAATAAGGAATTGGCAGAGGTGCCGTCAAATGCTGCGTAAAATTTCAATGGGCCGCCAGGCGGATTGCTATCCTTGGGATAATTGCCAAACGAAGGGCGATCTATTTTCTGGCAACTCGCAACCAAAATAACTAAAGCCAAGAAGGTAAATAGCTGGCTATATTTATTAATGTGTTTCATATTCTTAATTTTTTTAAATTATGGATACTGCGGGTTTTGAGTCAACTTCCCCAGGAATTGGTCAATGATAGGTTGAGGGATCGGGTATAATGCATTCTTTGACTGATAGCCTAAACTGCCCAATACCGCCGGAGCGTCGCCCCAACGTACCAGATCGTAGAAACGGTAGCCTTCCATCGCGAATTCCCAACGGCGTTCGTTCTTAATTGCCTGACGCATCTGAGCCTGGTTTGCGAATGGAATGTAGGGAACATATTTACGGGTAATACCGGAATCGCCATCTGCGCGGCTCCTGATGAGCTCCAGGTTTGCGGCAGCCGTAGCGCCATCGCCTGTTTCATTGGCTGCCTCGGCAAGCATTAAGATCACATCCGCATAACGTAAAATTCTATGGTCGATCCAGTCTGCCCCGCCATTACTACCGATCTGCCCGGTAAATTGTCTCATTTGCGGGTCTGAATATGCTTTTTTGTTCCAATAAGGTTGGTCGAGCATAACACCGGGATTATAGGCAGGAAGCGTATTTCCATAACCACCTGTCGCAGCACCACCATCGTATTGACCGGAGAACAGGATCGTCATATTCCTTCTGGGATCGGTAGAATCCCAGGCGTTTACTAAGACTTGAGTAGGAACATTCCAACCCCAACCAAGGTTCCAATCAGTGCTTGCACCTCCCTGCCGGACATTTTGGGAAGTACCCCATTGTGTAGCGATCCAGGGCGACTGGTTTGGCCCAACATAATTCACCAATTCCCAAATCGATTCGGGGCCGCATTTACCGGCGCCATTCAATCCATCTTTGAATATATCTGTAAAGCTGGGGTCAAGATGATATTGACTCGAATTGATCACCGTGTTACAAAGCCCTATGACCCTTGCCCAATTGCTACGGAATAGATAGGTTTGTGCCCACAAGGTATTTGCAGCGCCTGAAGTTAACCTGCCAAGAGTTGAATTGCCGGTTGCAGTAGCCCATGTCACGGGTAAATAAGACGAGGCTACAGTCAGGTCGGAATCAATTAAAGCCCAGATCTGTCCGGTCTTGGCATTTGGCACGATCTGCTGATTGGGCTGTGTGTAATAAAAATTCTCAAACGGCAGGAAGGTTTCTCCATATGCTTTAACCATCTCAAAGTAGGCGTAAGCTCTAAAAAAACAAGCCTCCCCGACATTTCTTAAAGACCCCTGATCCTTTGGCTTAAGGGAATCCGCATCATGAATGATCTCGTTCGCCAATTGGATCATATTGAAGTGATCGCCCCAATACGTATTGGTAGCCCAGTCATTCTTGGTGTATTGAAAGTGTTCAAACTCCGCGTTGATCTCGGCGCCATCTGAAACGCTGCTTCCTTTTTGCGCATCATCATCTCGTATCGAATGAAAGTCCAGCCAGGGCAAGGTGCTAAAGCCGGCAGAATTCCGCAATGCCGAATACAATCCGAGGGCTTTCACATCAAAACTTCCGCCTGCCAAATCGTTCTGAGTCGCGGATAAAGGTTTCCTGTCTAAAAATTTATTACAGCCGTTCAGTAGCATCGCAATTCCTGCGAATGCCAGCGTGGCCATTAATATTTTTATTTTATTTTTCATAATGGACAATTTTCAAATTATTAGAATGTTACATTCAGCCCACCGGAAATTATCCTCGGTATCGCTCCGCCGCCTTGATCGATGCCGAATTGCAACGGGTTGGGAGGGAAGGAGACCGCAGCTCCGCCAAGGGTATTGGAAGATTGCAAAGAGCTGTATTGCGTGAACCCGCCATATTCCGGCGTATAACCTGAATTGTTCTTCCACGTGATCAGGTTTTGGGCGTTTATGTACACCCGCAACGCCTTTATTGCAGATGACTTTGAAAAAACGCGTGCCGGAACGGTATACCCTATCTGGATATTGCGGAGGCGAACGTAAGAGCCATTCTCAATGCTGTAGGTCGATCCGACATAGTTGGCGCGATCTCCCGAGCTAAGAAGAGGCGTCCAGTTCGACGTTCCGGGTCCATGCCATGCATCCAGCTGGAATCCGGCATAATTTACCCGCTGATAGGGTGCTTCCAGGGAGCCCCAGGCGCGGAAGATCTTATTCCCCCATGCGCCACCGATGTCGACACCGAGATTGAAGGCCTTGTAGTTGACAGTAAGCGAACTGCCATAGGTAAACTTGGGCGAAGGATTACCGATATATGTCCTGTCTTTGGAATCGACGACGCCATCGGGGCCTCCACCCTTCCCCCCAGCGATGTCAGCGTAGATCAGATCGCCGGGTCTGATCTGCCCCAGAGAGGATTGGACGGGTGACCCCAGTATCTGCGCATAGCTTTGGAAAACACCTTTTACTATATAGCCATAAAATTCGCCGATCGGTTGACCGGCAATCGTACGACTATCCTGTTCGCCGTTGTTCTGGCTGGTGGCATCAACGTAGGTAAAGGAAGGATCATCGAAGCCCAGGACTTTGTTTTGAATGAAGGTGATATTGCCGGAAAGGTTTACACTCAGATCTTTGGTGATGGGCTGATACCAGGAAGCAGTAAACTCCTGTCCGTTATTCTGAATATTAACCAGGTTCTCCAATTGTTGGGTTTGGTTGGTAATTTGATAGAGGCCCATTGCCCCATCCGTCCTGCGATGAAAATACGTCGCTTCAAAATGTAGCCGGCGTTGAAATGCTTCCAATTCGACCCCAACTTCATATTGGTGAACTGTTTCCCAGTGTAAGTTGGGGTTTGCGATATAGGCTTTCCCATAGGATGAGCTCGTAATAAAACCAGCACCGCCATAACCCTGAGCATTAGGTTCGGGCCAAACGGTCTGTCCATTTGAAACTACTCCGGGATAAGAGGGATAATACACCCCTGTAGGTACAGACTGGTCGCCCAGGGTACCGACAGAGCCTTTGAGCTTTAGGAAGTCGAAGGCTTTCTGACCCGCCATAAAATTCTCCTTGGTCAATTCCCAGGCTGCACCAAGCGTCCAATAGTTGCCCCAGCGGTGTGACGACAAGAAGGAAGAAGAGCCATCCCGACGGACGGAAGCGTTCAGATAATACTTCTGATCATAGTTGTACAAGGCTCTTCCAAAGAAACCGACGGTCCAGTTCGGTTGATATTGATAGGAATACGTTTTATTGGGGTCATTGGTTACCTCGCTGTTCGGCCATGCGCTGGGATACCAAAACCTTTTGTCATTCGGGATAGGCGTAGAAGGATCAGTGGGTACAACCCATTCCTGATTAATAGTGATGTCATGAGAATAGGTCGTGGCCCCGGCTATCAGGGTCAGATTATGGTTCTTGAAGCTATTCTTATAGGTTAAGATATTATCGGTTTGTGCATTCTTGGTATCCGTCAGATCCTGCACCACTTTTGTCTGCGTACCTACTAAAGTCGGCGCGTCAAGTCCCGGGTCGTATCCATAGTATAAGGGAGAATACTGACGATGGCTTTCATTGGAGAAATCTCCATATACTGCAGAGCGGAAGGTTAAGTGCTTCATCAGGTTGATCTCGGCATACACACTTCCGACATATCGATATAATATATCGATATTGCTGTTATACTTACTATAAATATCCAATAAAGGATTTTGCACACCGGAATTCTGTAATGCAGGTAATGTGGTAGAATACAGGTTTTCAGTAAGGGTATCGCTTCCATACGGATTCTGCACCCTGAATGCTTTCGTCTTTGCAGAGACCTGGGGCATAACCTGACGCGCTAAGTTTAATTCATTTGTCGCATCATAAGGCAGATCTTCGCGCATTACCGTAAAGTTGACGCCAATCTTCAACCACCGGTTAATTTTAGCTTCATCATTAAGTGTCGCTGTAACCCTTTGCAATTGCTCATGTAGAACAATTCCCTGGTCTAACGTATACCCAATGCTGAAATTGAATTTATTGTTGTCCGTTGCACTGGCAATGGAAAGATTATTGGCACTCTGAACACCCGTTCGGGTCACAGCATTTATCCAATCTGTATTATTTTGCATATCCGGCAGGGTGAGATAGCCGGTATTGGTTACTCCGTTATTTGCATTTTCTTCAGCAAAAAGAGTATTAAACTGACTGGCATTTGCCAGTTTGATCTTATCCACCAGTTGCTTTACACCGGTGCTTGTAGAAAAAGTAAAGATCGATTGCCCGGCTTTCGCTCTTTTCGTTGTAATGATAATGACCCCATTTGCACCCTGATTACCAAAGATCGCCAAAGAGGAAGGGTCTTTCAATACTTCCATCGATTCGATGTCATTCGGATTTACAAAGCTGATATCATAAGTAAACACCCCATCTACTACATAAAGAGGAGCAATGCTGCCGATACTTCCTGTACCCCGGATGCGGATATCAGGAGCTTGCCCGGGAGTGCCGTTGTTGACAATATAGACACCGGCAACTTTACTCTGCAAACTGGCAACAGGGTTGGTATTTGGTTTATCGGATATTTCCTTGCCATCGATCTTGACGATGGAGCCGGTGAGGTCGCGTTTGGTTGCCTGGCCATAACCGATGACCACTACCTGGTCCATTGATTTGTTGGCAGTAACCAATTTTACATTGATCACCGATTGCTTGTTGATCGCCACGTCCTGGGTCTCATACCCTATATAAGAGATGATCAGCCGGCCGTTCTCCGGGACGGTAATGGTAAAATTACCGTTGTTGTCGGTGGAGGTGCCGTTAACGGTGCCTTTGACGGTGATGGAGACGCCGGAGAGTGGTTCACCGTTGTCGCCGGTGATCTTTCCGGTAATCTTTATATCCTGGGCTTCCGGGGAATTGGAGACCACAACGATCAGATTGTTATCCAGTTGTCTAAAGGTAAGGTCAGTCCCGTTGAACATATTCTTCAGCAAGTCGGCTACCGGCATATCCTTTACATCGACAGTGACCTTTTTCCGGATAGTGGCCAACCGGCTGTTGTACAAGAAACGGTAGGTACCTAGCTTTTCAATAGAGTTGAGCACTCTGGAGATCTCTACCTGTTTCAGATTGAGCGAGACCCTTTCCTGCCCCCTGACATTTGCCGATACCTGCAGTGCCGCTACAAACACCAGTAGAAAGGTAAGTTTCATAACCAAAAGAGCTTTTTTTACGGCATGAGGGCTGAGGCCCCCAATCGTTAGCATTTTTTTCATACTTTTAAACTTGTGGGTTTTTAATATGCGAACCGGTTTTGCGTCTTTCCTGACCACCGGTTCTCCGTTTTTAACCTCGCGGGGAATGCGCCAACATTTCCCGCTTTTTATTTAATGTTTAGCTGCTGTTATTCATTCCCGGATTTTTAGGGTTGGCAATTTTAGTCATATCAGTTTTGAATGGTTATTTGTGTTCCTTCGATGGTGTAGTCGAAGTGTGCCGTCAGCTTCAGCGCTTCCAGGGCCTGACGGATGGTCTCTTTTTCAAAAATGCCGGTGAACCGGAGCTCCTCGCCCCGCAGGTTGTCGAACCGGATGGAGACGCCATACCAGCGTTCCATCTGTTTTGCCAGATCGCTGAATTCCTCATCCTGGAAGATGAGCTTGTTGTCCACCCAGGAGGTCTCGACGATGGCGTCGTAACGTTGATTGTAAGTGGGTTTGCTGATAACGACGAGGGATTCAGGGCGGGGCTCTTTCCGCTTGGGGGCCGGCTTGAGCAGCAGGCTGTCGTCGTTGTTGACCACCAGCTTTTCGTTTGGTTTGAGGATGATCTTATCGCTGGGCCGGCTGCGGATAGAGATCTCTATACTGCCCTTGATAAGGGTGGCTTCAGTAGTTTTATCGGTGGGATAGGATTTGAGATCAAAGCTGGTGCCCAGCACCCGGACATCCACCTTCCGGGCGTGGATGACAAAGGGCCGGGCGGCGTCGGGGGCCACGTCGAAGAAGGCTTCTCCCGTCAGGCTTACTTCGCGGTTGTCGATCCCAAAATTCTTTTCGTATTGGATGTTGCTGCCTGCGTTCAACCATACTTTGGTGTTGTCCGGCAGGGTGAGCTGGGTCCTCGAGCCGGTTTGCGTAGTGACCTCCCGGGCTGCCGGGGTAGGCTGTTGGGCCACCACCGGTGCAGGTTGTGGTTTGGGCCGGTTCACCAGGATGATGATCCCGGCGAGGAGGAGAAGGGCGGGCGCCAGGAGGAGGGCTTTGCGCCTGCGGCGAAGTGCCGGTTTCTGCCCGGGCTCATCGGTGGGCGCAGGGATATACTCAATATTAAGCCGGCCGATGCGGTCGAGATGGCGGTCGAAGGCTTCCTCTGCCTGTTTTTGGTCGGCAGGGCTGGCGTGTTGCCAGAGGTCGGCAATGGTCTGCACGGGGTAGTGCAGCTCAGGGTTGTTGCGCAGGAGGTCTTCCAACTCTTTTAACTCTGTGGAGGTGGCTTCTCCGGCCAGTTTCTTTGCGATGAGATTCCAGGTATGTTCTTTATGCTCTTTTCCCATTGGCAGCTTCGTTGTCCCTAGGACAGGAAAAAGCGGAAAAACCCCCAAAGAGGTTTACAATTTTTTTAACATTTGCGAGGGACAGCCCCGTATGATGTTGATCATTAAACAGTTGGATGAATTTCTACGAATGGTTTTTTACCGAGAAAGGGATGGTCTTGTCGACATCGAAGCTGACGGTATTGCCAATCTTTTGGAGGGCGATGGCCACCTGGTTTTCGACAGTCTTGACGGAAAGGTTGAGTATCTCGGCTACTTCCCGGTATTTGAGTCCGTCTTCCTTCACCAGCTTGAAGATGATCTTGCATTTCGGGGGGAGCTGGTCGATGGCCTTTTTAATGAAGGCGAGCATGTCGGCCGTTATCAGCAGTTGTTCGGGGTCGAAGTAGATGCTGGTAAATTCCGCGTGGAATTCTTCGAGTGGGTTGGTGCCGGTGCGTTTCTGCTGGCTGAGGTGGTTAAGGGCAGCGTTGCGGACGGAGACGTAAAGGTATACTTTGAGGTTTTCTATCTTTTCCAGCTGCCGGCGCCGCTCCCAGATGCGGATAAACACATCGGAAACGATCTCTTCTGCGGACTCTTTGGATTTGATCATGGATTTGGCAAAGAGGAACAAGGGAGAGTAGAAGGTAGTGAACAACTCCTTATATGCCGTTTGATCATCAAAGCGGGCAATCCTTGATTGTAAATATGTTAGACTCTCAGCAGTCATTAGAATTGGCAAGCAGGGCTACATAATAAGCAATTATTAGCAAGTTAAGAAGATTTTAAGAACCCAAATCGGATTTTATTTGATCAAAAAATCGGGCTCTCAAAAAAAGGCTGGGATTAACCATTATAAATCAGACACTTACCGGCCTACTTACTTTACCGGCAACTGCTCATCCTCAAACCTATCACCTCCAGGCAACATAAAACCCCCCGACAACATCATAAATGTTAATTCGTGTCATGATAAATGTTAATCAGTATACAACGATAAAAAAAACATGAAAAAAAGAATTTTGATCAACACGCTTATCCCCGAAAATGATACATGGCACGCCTTTGGGTTAACACGCTCACAAATTCTAACTCCTTTATCACGTTACACCGGCAAAAGAGATTACATCTTTTTTTTACGTTTGTATACACTAAAGACCTATCCAATTTTATGGACTACGCTACCTACTGCAAAAAGCTTACGACATTACGCCTATACATTGAAAAGAGCTGGGCCAACACTCCGAAACAACTTTCACAAAAACTCGACGTCTCCGAAAGAACGATCCTGAGAATGGTGAACAATCTGAGAGAACAGAATTGCATTGTCAAATATTGCAAGAAGGATAAGATCTACAAGATCGAAGAAGATAATTAATTTTCGAACTGCCTATTTTTGGCAGTCCCTCATGGTAATTTTATGGCATATTGATCACGCTGGTATACATCGATAAATACCGGCACAACTTCCAATTTCCAGAGCATGAATATATTCAATAACTATGACCCTCCAGTAAAAGCGGCCATTGTCTTCCTCAAGCTTCTCAATGTAAAAGTCAACAAAACAACTGTAAATAATACGCTGCAGAACCATCCGGACTGGCCCAGCCTGCTATGTTTATCTGATTCCTTTACCAAGTGGCAGATCCCAAATGGAGCAGGCAAAGTGGAGCCAGCCGGGATAGACTCGTTGCCTCTGCCGTTCATTGCGTATACTAAGGACGACATAGAATCCCCATTCACGGTTATAACACAGGTCACCGACTCGACGATCAGCTATTACGCGAAGGATTACTCGCGGCTTAAGACAGAAGATAAAAAGACGTTCCTGCGAAAATGGACGGGAGTCTACCTCATCGCAGAGGTGAATGAGTACTCCGGTGAAGCAGGATACAACGCGGTGAAATGGAAACAATTTGGCAAGTCGCTGATACCTTTATTTTTGTTGATCCTGGTTTTGTCGCTTTCGACACTGGCCTTGCAGAGTTCTATCTCCAGTTCGGGGTGGAATTCAAGTAATTGGGGAATCTATTTACAATACCTGGTCTCCCTGGCCGGGGTAACGGTCACGTCCCTCCTGCTTTGGTATGAGGTCGATCAGGGCAATCGGGTGTTGGCAAAAGTTTGCTCCGGAATCACCAGAGGAAATTGTAATGCCATCCTTTCCAGCCCGCAGGCCAAATTATTCAAATGGCTCAGTTGGAGCGAGGTCGGTTTCTTTTATTTCACGGGAGGGTTCCTTTCGCTCTTATTTGCCGGTCCCTATCTCCCGAATGTCCTGGGTATAGTATCCTGGCTGAACATCCTGGCCTTGCCCTATGTGGTGTTTTCGATCTACTTCCAGGGATTCGTTGCCAGGCTGTGGTGTGTCCTCTGTCTTTGTATCCAGGCGCTGCTCGTATTAGGCGCGATCGTCAGCCTGTCTAATCACTCCCTCATTCCTTTTAGTTCCCTTGCGGGTGTTTTCCTGGTGAAGACGGCCCTGCTCTATATCCTGCCGCCCTTGTGCTGGTATTCGGCGAAGCCCTTCCTGTTACGACTTCAGGAGGCAAAGCATATAAAAAGGCAGTATTTGCGGATAAAGTTCAACACGGAGATCTTTGAGACTCTTCTCAAAAAGCAGAAGTTGATAAACGAAGGTGTTGCCGGCCTGGGTATAAAGCTGGGCAATCCTGCCGCTCGCAACACCCTGTTAAAAGTCTGTAACCCTTATTGTGGTCCATGTGGAAAGGCTCACCCTACATTAGAATCTTTACTGGAGAAGAATTCGAATCTCAGGGCCCAGATAATATTTACGACACCTAACCGGCCGGACGACCGCGCCTACAAACCGGTGAGTCATCTGTTGGCCATCCAGGAGACGGCGAAAAGCGAAGAAACGATCAAGAAGGCCCTTGACGATTGGTATCTGAGTCCGAAAAAAGATTATGACACTTTCGCATCAAAATATCCTCTCAACGGAGAACTGGCAAAGCAGGGGAGCAAGATCGAATCCATGGATACCTGGTGCAAACAAATGAAGGTCGTATTCACCCCAACCTTCTTTCTAAATGGATATCAACTACCGGAAGCATACTCCGTAGATGATCTGCAATACTTCCTCCAGGAGTAGTCGTTTTTTTCACTTTTAAATAAACACAATGAAAACAGTCAAACTGAGCCTGGCAAACATCCAGGGCAAGCTCACCAGAGAAGAGATGAAGAACATCATGGCAGGCAGCGGAGCCAACTGCAGAACAAGCGGGCAGTATTGTTATTGCTCCAACGGTATCGGTACCTGCGGCAGCGGTTGCAGCGGAGCCTGCTAATTGGCAAGCCAATTGTCATACGGTTCGTAATTCAGATTACGGGCCGTATGTTCTTTATTCACCGGACAACAATACGTAAATTGCATACGCTATGAAGATCGTGCCTTCTATATTGATGCTGCTGCTATTCTCAACCGGCTTTGCGCAGGGAAGATTCAGCGTCTCCGTGATCCTCCCCCGGGAAATGATACACCATCAATTGAGCGTGCGCTACGATAACGGAAAACAGGAGGTAGAAAAGCGCTATGCAATATCCGGTAAGCCGGTCAACATGGCCGATCGGTACTTCTCCCGGTATGCAGTTATCACGATAGAGCCCGACACGCTGTTGCCGGGTCTGGCCGGCCACAACACATTTTTTATATCGGGGGAGCCCGCAACCATCGATCTCTCATCAAAAGACAGGAGCAGGCAATGCTTACCCCGCCTGTCACACGCATATAGCGAGGACGTTATGGGCGCGGCCCTGCTAAGGGAATATACAAAACCTGTAGAAAAAGAACTGGCCGATCTGAATAACGAGCCCAACATAAAAGATGATACGCTCTGGGATGAAAAAAATCTTGCATTGAGAAGACGACTTCTGGACAAAGAGCTGGAATTCATCAAGGCAAACACGTCCCGCTATTTTTCTTTCTGGCTTTTCAGGAAAGAAATAGCTCCTAACATGTTTGCGGAACCGGTCGAAACCAAGCGTTTTTATACTTCGGTCTTCTCCCAACAGCAGAGATCATCCGAAGAAGGAAGGGTGATAGAAGACATTCTCCAATCGAGGGTGATCTCGGTATCAGAGAACGTACCTGCACCAAATTTCAAAACCGTTACCGTGGATGGTACGCCGATAGATTTTAAGGGCCGTTCGGAGAATTATTTGCTGATAAATTTCTGGGCCACCTGGTGCGTGCCCTGTGTTGCAGAGCTACCGGCAATTCAAACGATACATAATAAATACCGGGGCAAAGTAAGAGTGATCTCGGTTTCCCTCGATGCCGACAGTATAAAATTCAGGAATTTCATCCGTGATTATCCGATGAATTGGGACAATATCTACCATGACAACGGCCTATCTGCGAAATTCGGGGTTAGATCGGCACTGCCTATGCTTTTTCTGATAGACCCCGCCGGAATGATCATCTATAACAGGCAATCCGGGAAGGAGACTGATTTCTCCCATCTCTCCAGGCTCAATCAGATCTTGGATAACCGTCTGAATAATTGACAATGAGCGCAAGCATCGGAATATTGACGTGCTACCTTGGGCAATGGCCTTGGTATTTTCCTTATTTCCTCCACTCCTGCAGGTTCAATCCCACTATCGATTTTATTCTGATCACGGATAACCAAAGCGCCGGCTACGCCATTCCGGATAACGTACACATTGTTTTTAGTAACCTGGAAGCAATAAGGGCAAATGCCCGGAAAAAGCTCGGCTTTTCCGTAGCGATCGAGGATGCCTACAAGCTCTGTGACTTCAAGCCGGCTTTTGGTCTGCTCTTCTCCGAAGAGCTGCACCACTACGACTTTTGGGGCCATGGGGACATAGACATGATATATGGCGATATCCGGAGTTTTGTTACCGATGAGATCACTGACAATTACGACGTGATAGCCGTCCGAAATGAATATATAACCGGGTTCTTCAGCCTTTTTCGAAACAAGGCACTTTTCAATACCCTATTTCAAAACAGCCGGGATTATCCTGCTGTCCTGCAGACAACCGGCTATTTGGGTTTTGACGAATGCAGCCTGCTCGCCGGTGCATTATCGGCCGGCCATGTGCTTGAAGATCTGCCTGCGGAGATCGACAGCATGACACATATAGTCAAAAGGTTGCATAATGGGGGAGTCATCAGGGCCTATTTTGATCACCATGTAGTGGAAAGCATACCTGGTGATCTGTTATGGGATAACGGTCGTCTTCTTTTCAAGAACGAATACGAAGCGCTTCTCTATCACCTGAACAGCTTTAAGGTCCATTCCTTATTGCAAATCCCGGAATGGCCTGAAGTCCCCGATCGTTTTTTTATCAATGAATTCAGCTTTTCAAAATAGAACAGCAGCCATGTCTATTTCCAACAGATCGATTGCGATCATCACACCTTATTTTGGACAACTGCCATGGTATTTTGCCTATTTTTTGCATACGTGCCGATACAATCCGACCGTAGATTTCATCATCCTTACCGACGACAGCTCATATGATGGCCGGCTTCCCCATAACGTAAAGGTCCACCATACGACCTTCGAGGAAACGAAGGCGCTTATTGGCAAAAAGCTCGACCTGGAAGTAGTCATAGATAACACCTACAAGCTCTGTGACTTTAAGCCGGCTTTCGGGTTGATCTTCTCGGATCATTTGGCAGGGTATGATTTCTGGGGCATGGGAGACATAGACGTCGTGTATGGCAATATCAGGAGTTTCATAACAGACGAGATCCTTCAGGACTATGATGTTATCAGCGTAAGGCATGATTTTCTGGTTGGCTATTTTACCCTCTTCCGGAATTGCAACCAGGTAAATGAGCTGTTCAAGGAGAGCAGGGACTACGAAAAAGTGTTCACAACTGCCGAACATTACTGTTTTGACGAATGCAATTTTGCTTTCTGGAAAATGGATGTCGGTATCACTTTCGAAGACGTCGCCGACCAATGCGAAATAGATAGCATGACACATGTCGTAAAACGTCTTCAGCTACAAAAAAGGCTGAAGGTCTACTTCGATGCACATGCCATCGAAGGCGTTGCCGGAAGCCTGAAATGGGATAGAGGCACGCTGGTGTTCAAACGCCAGTTCGAAGTCATCCTGTATCACATGATCATCCTAAAAAAAATATACTCGAGATCCCCGCCCAGGTCCATACCATCTGCATTCACCATAAGTCCCAGCAGGATCTATCATCGTTAATCTACAGAACATGAGCGAGACCAAACCAGGAAAGATAATAGTATTGATAACTTACTTTGGAGAGTTCCCTTGGTATTTCCCTTATTTTTTGCATTCTTGTCAATTCAATTCCGATGTCGATTTCCTGATCTTCTCCGATGCAAAGACTTCGCTGAAACTTCCACCTAACGTAAGGCAAATAGATATGACGCTGGCGGACGTAAGGCAGCTGGCATGTGCAAAGCTTTCAATGGAGGTGCGGATCGACTATCCATACAAGCTCTGCGACTTCAAGCCGGCCTATGGCCTGATTTTCGAAAATTATACTACGGGGTATGGGTTTTGGGGTCAAAGCGATATCGATATCATCTACGGAAACCTCAGAAGCCTGATCACGGATAATATATTACGATCGCATGACTTTATAAGCGCAAGACACGATTATGCTACAGGATGCTTTACCATAAGCCGCAATAGTCCGTTGATGAACAACTTCTTCAAACGAAGCAAAGACTATGAATATGTGTTTACCTCATCCGAATATCTTGGCTTCGACGAGCTCAATTTCAAGCATTGTGAGCTAAATGAGGGGAAGGATCTGGAAGAGGTAGAGACCGATATCGAATGCTTCACCCACCTGGTAAGAAAGGGAAGCGAATGCGGTGAGATCCGGACGCAATTCGATTTTATAATGCTCGAAGGGATCCCCGGCAAAATAAAATTCGATAAGGGGAGACTCCTTTACAAAAATCAATTCGAGGCTGCATTGTATCATTTGCATTGGCTGAAGAAAACGTATATGCCCAAACCCAAACTTCACGGGATACCGGACACATACTACATAAGTCCGACCCGCATTTATACCAGGAACGATCAAATGCCCTCTTAAGACATGGAACCAAAGAACAAAATTGTCGTCCTCATTTGCTATTATGGTGAATTCCCATGGTACTTTTCTTACTTTCTGCATTCCTGCAAATATAATCCGTCGATAGACTTTCGGATATTTTCAGATATCGCCCATGACTTCGATCTCCCTCCCAACGTAGTCATTATAAAAAAGTCGATCGAAGAATTAAAGGCTTTAGCAAGTAAAAAACTGAATTTCACCGTCAATATCGACCATCCCTATAAACTATGCGATTTCAAGCCTGCCTATGGGCTCATCTTTGAGGACTACACCCACGGATATCAGTTCTGGTGCCAAAGCGATATCGATGTGATATACGGTGACGTCCGAAATTTTATGACGGATGAATTTCTCGATCAATATGACTTTATAAGTCTTCGCCACGACTATACAACGGGCTGTTTTGCACTATACCGGAATACACCCCGGATGAAGCGCCTTTTCATGAAAAGCAAGGACTATGAGACCGTTTTCTCGAGTGAGAAACACTATTGTTTCGACGAATGCAATTTTGTCTGGGATGAACTAACACACAGCGGGAAGACGATCTTCGAGGTCGAAACAGAGATCGAAAGCTTTACCCATATCGTCAAGGCGGCAGAAAGAGACAAGGAAATAAGGGCGCATTTCGACTTTATCCTGCTGGAAGGATTGATCGGCAGGATCCGATTCCACCAGGGTAAGCTGATCTATAAGAAGGTGTTCGAAGGCATCCTCTATCACCTTTATTGGCTTAAAAGAGTATATAACCCCAAAACAGCTCCAAAGTCGATTCCGGATACCTACCTGATCAGTCCCACAAGAATCTATGTAAAATAATGAGAGTGAGAAATTTTCCAATATACAAACAATTGGATGCGATGGATTGTGGCCCCACCTGTCTTCGGATGGTGGCAAAATACTATGGCCGGCCCGTGTCCGCGGATCGTTTAAGAAATACAGCCAATTACGGACGGCTTGGAACATCAATGCTAGGCCTGGCAGATGCTGCGGAAAGCATCGGCTTCAAGAGCGTCGGGGTAAAACTAAGCTTCGACCAATTGATAGATGAAGCCCAGCTGCCCGCCATCCTGCATTGGGACCAATACCACTTCGTCGTTTTGACCCCCGAATCTTCAAGAAGGAAGCTGACCATTGTCGATCCTGCAAAAGGAGTCATTAAATTATCCAAGCCGGAGTTCCTCGAGCATTGGGCCTCTACCAGGGATAGCGAAACGCCAAAAGGAACAGTCCTGTTGCTGGAGCAAGACCCCCTCTTCGTGCCCACGGAGCCGGACACCGGGCCTGCAGAGATGAAAAAAACCATCGGCTGGCAGCAATTACTTGCTTATATACATCAGCACAAATCCTACTTTTTCCAATTATCGCTGGGTTTGCTGCTTGGCAGCCTTCTTCAGCTGGTGTTTCCCTATCTCACTCAGAGTATTGTAGATACCGGCATAAATACACACGATCTCGGGTTTATCGAAATTGTCCTGGCTGCGCAGCTGATGCTATTGTTCTCGCAAACCTTTATCGAATTCATCCGTAACCGCATACTTCTGCATGTAAGCACACGAATAAATATGTCGTTATTGTCCAGTTTCTGGTCGAAGCTGTTACGCCTGCCCATGCAATTTTTCGACACCAGGCACCCCGGAGACATTATACAGCGGGTAGGCGACCACCAGCGCATTGAAAGTTTCCTTACCGGCACCGCGCTAAACACGACATTCTCGATCCTCAGCCTTGGCCTCTTTTCCTGTGTGCTGTTGAATTATAATATCTCCATCTTCCTTTTGTTCATGGGCGGAAGCGTTTTCTATCTGATCTGGATATATTTTTTCTTAAAATATCGCCGGAAGCTGGATTATCAGCGTTTTGCCATCTCCTCCCGTGAGAATAATGCCGTTATGCAAATGATATACGGCATGCAGGAAATAAAAATGAACAATGCGGAAAATACCTATCGATGGGCCTGGGAGGCCCTTCAGGCGGCAATTTTCAAGATCAACTTTAGAAGCCTGACCCTCACACAATACCAGCAAATAGGAGCATTCTTCATAAACCAGGGGAAAAATATCCTGATCACCTATTGTGTCGCAAGACTGGTCATAGATGGGTCACTGACCCTGGGTACGATGCTGGCCATACAATACATCCTGGGGCAGCTGAATGGTCCTGTCGAACAGCTCATCTCCTTCATTCAGCAGGCGCAGGACGCCAAATTGTCGATCGAACGGCTGAATGACATCCATGCCCAGGAAGATGAAGAACCTGCACATAAACATTTCAATCACGATATCCCCGGCGAACATTCTATTCAAATAAAAAACCTCTCCTTTGCTTACCCGGGACCGGACAATGAACCCGTGTTGAAGAGCGTCAGCCTGACCATCCCGCATAATAAAGTAACGGCGATAGTGGGAATGAGCGGTAGCGGAAAGACCACCCTCATAAAGCTGTTGCTTCGCTTCTATGATAGATACCAGGGTGAGATACATATAGGCGGAGCCAACTTCAAGACCATCAGCCCCCGGTACTGGCGCAGTATATGCGGCACCGTGCTTCAGGACAGCTATATATTCAATGACACGATCAGGAATAATATTGCCATCAGCAACGAACGGATCGATGAGCGCCGGTTAATCCGCAGCTGCAAAATAGCCAATATCCTTTCATTCATAGAATCTCTTCCTTTGGGTTTTTATACAAAATTGGGGGCCGAAGGGAGTTCGATGAGTGGTGGCCAAAAACAACGTGTCGCTATAGCAAGAGCGGTTTACAAAGACCCCCAATTCGTGTTCTTTGATGAAGCGACCAATTCATTGGATGCCAATAATGAAAGGGTGATACTCGAGAATCTGCAACAGTTTTTCCAAAACAAAACGGTGGTCGTTGTAGCTCATCGGCTAAGCACCGTTAAAAATGCGGATAAGATCATAGTGCTGGACAACGGCGGGGTCGCCGAAGAAGGAACGCACAATGAGCTCACTCGGCAAAAGGGGAAATATTACGAACTTGTAAAAAACCAATTAGAACTTGGAAACTGAATCCATATTAACCGGCCCGAATGGAGTCCATGCGAACAATACCGCTCCGAAGCTGATCTTTGCGGAACATACCTCCGATGTCGAAGAGATCGTTTCCGGCAAGCCTCCTCATATCGTTCGTTGGGGAACAGTATACTTCGCAATGCTGCTGGCTTTCGTAGTTGCCATTTGCTGGATCATCAGATATCCGGATATTGTGGTTACGTCGGCAAGACTTACGTCTATCAATGCACCAAAGGAGGTACTCACAAGAACATCGGGGAAACTGGTCCGGCTTTTTGCAAAAGAGAACGAATTTGCCAGACAGGGTGCAATCCTTGGTTTTCTGGAAAGCAATGCGAGTTACGATGAGGTAATTGCACTGTCGGCTACTATAGATAGCACACAATCGAGAATGATCCGAAACGATATGCCGCAAGCATTCGCTAATCTCAGCCACTCCTACAAGGGGCTGGGAGAGCTCCAGGAAGCCTATCAGGTATTTCAGCAGGCATATGCGAATTTTCGCAATTATGTTTCCGGCGGTCTCTATCTCCGAAAAAAGGCGATGCTTTTCAAAGACATGTCCCTGTTACTGGAATTACACAAGAACCTGTTGTTGCAGAAGGACCTTTTCCAACAGGATGCCGACCTATCACAAAAAACGCTGGAAGTGAATCAGTCACTGAAAAAAGATACCATCATATCTGAACAGGACTATCGGGTCGAAAAGAGCAAATACATCAATAAACAGCTCGCACTCCCGCAGGTGCTCTCGGGCATTATCAATAACGAAAGCCTGCAAAACGAAAAACAAAAGGAGATAGAAGAATTGGAAAATAGCATTTCTCAGCAGAAGAGCGTATTTATTCAGGCTTTAAATACCTTAAAAAGTCAGGTAGATGACTGGAAGCGAAAATATTTATTGATCTCTCCCATCTCAGGCAAGGTGGCTTTCGCAACCTTCCTGCAGGAGAACCAACAATTACAGATGAATCAGGTAGTCTGCTTTGTCAATCCCGGCAATGCCGAATATTATGCAGAAGTCTATATCCCGCAGGCCAACTTCGGAAAGG
This sequence comes from Puia dinghuensis, assembly GCF_014642875.1. Taxonomy (GTDB): domain Bacteria; phylum Bacteroidota; class Bacteroidia; order Chitinophagales; family Chitinophagaceae; genus Puia; species Puia dinghuensis. The sequence goes on along the minus strand of NZ_BMJC01000004.1, from coordinate 460,413 downwards.
TGAGAACCGGGCAGGAAGTACTCTTGAAGTTTGCCTCTTATCCTTTCCCGGAGTATGGCAGCGTGAGAGGTAAGATCGATTTTATATCCAATATCTCCACAGACAGTGGCTATCTGGCAAAAGTAATCTTGCCCAACGGTTTGGTAACCAATTACAGGAGACAGGTTCAATTCAGGCAGGGCCTGCTGGCTCAGGGGGAGATCATCACCCATGATCTGCGGCTGTTAGAGAGATTTTATTACGGTATTGCAAAAGGTCTGAAAAAATGACCCTGGATTAGAATAAGATCCTAAATTTAAAATTTTACCGGACAGCGCCTATTTTGTAGTTTTGCACCGCCCCAAACGGCAGGGCCCTTAGCTCAGTTGGTTAGAGCATCTGACTCATAATCAGAGGGTCGCTGGATCGTGCCCAGCAGGGCCCACCTAAATCCCGGATACTTGGACAGTCCAATTTCCGGGATTTTTTTTAGACCTTTATAAGGCAATGCCTACCAAGAAAAAGATCGACTGGCCGGAAGCCATACGCCCCCTGCTTGGGCAGTACAAGAACAAAAAGCATCCGCTGGAATTCCAGAATGTCTACCAGCTGATCGTAATGGTGGTACTTTCCGCGCGGTCGACCGATGCTTTTGTCAACGGCATTGCGCCAAAGCTGTTCGCCGCCTTCCCGAATGTGGAGTCACTGGCCGCAGTGGAGCCGGAGGCGCTTTTCCCCTATATCGGCACCCTAACCAATTTTGCAAACAAGGCCAAATGGCTGACGGCTATTGCCAGGGAGATAAAGACCGATAAAGATATCCCCCTTTCCATGGAGAAGCTCATTAAACTGCCCGGTATCGGCAGAAAATCCGCCAACGTCGTTCTCCGGGGAGCCGGGGCCCCGCCCGAAGGTGTGATCGTAGATGTTCATGTCCTGCGGGTGGCGCCAAGACTGGGTATCACCAAAGCCACCGATGCGGAAAAGGTCGAAGAACACCTCATGAAAATCCTGCCGCGAGAAGAGTGGGACGCCGGAATGGCGATGTCCTTCCTTGGAAGAGAAGTCTGCACCCCCAAGCCAAAATGCGAATCCTGCCTCATGAACGCCGTATGCCTCTATTACTCCCGCCTTAAGAAATAGATTATATTTGTTTACTTAAACCCCCCAAGCCCCAAAATCATGAAGCAACCTGAACCACATGGATCGGGCAAGGAGCATGTGCCTACCCCAGACATTACCCCCTTACTTAATGTGCTGAGCTATTTTCATCCTTTGACCGCCGAGATGGAAGCCTACCTGAAGAAACATGTTACCGGCCTATCCGTCAGAAAACGGAAACTGCTGCTAAAAGAAGGGGCATTTTGCGAACACATTTATTTTATTGTAAAAGGTGCTGTGCGAGGTTTTACCCGTGAGGGAGCAAGAGATATCACTACCTGGATCGTCGTGGAGAACGAACTAGTCTCCTCGATCCTCAGCCTCGACAACCAGGAGCCTTCCGTCGAAAATATCCAGGTGCTGGAAAACAGCGAACTGCTTGTCATCGCCAATGACGACCTGGAAAAAATGTACCGCGAGCTGCCCGAGTTCAACATCGTGGCCCGGAAATTATTACAGCATTACTATGCCGACGCCGAAAGACGCGCGTTTATCGCCAGGCTGACAAAAGCCGAGAACAAATACCGGCATTTTCTTACGCATCATGAGCCCCTCGTCAATCGTATTCCACTGAAGTATATCGCCTCTTATCTTGGGATGACCCTGGAAACCCTGAGCAGGGTGAGAAAGAAATTCACTTCCAAGGTGTGACTTTCCTGCCGAAGCGGACTATGCGATGTCGAGTCCCAATCGCCGGGAGATGTTCGAGGTGAACCGATTGCCCGGATCGTACTTGCGTTTGATAGCCAGCCATTCTGTATACTGGGGATACATGGCTTTGAAGGTGTTCTCCTGCAACAACGCATCCTTCCCTAAATATAAACGGCCACCCGCCGACAATACCTTTGCATCCAGCTTCGGCGTGAAAGAAAGAAGATTCTTCGTTACCGGGAAATCGATCGCCAGCGTATATCCCTTGAAGGGAAAGGAGAGAATGCCCTGTCCATCGCCCATCCGTTTGAATACATTGAGAAAGGGCGTACAACCGCTGCCAGCGATCATCTCGAGTATCTCGGTAAGATTTTTCTTCCCATTCTCTTCGGGGATGACAAACTGGTATTGGATGAACCCGCGTTTGCCATATCCCTTGTTCCAGTTGTTGATGGCATCCAGCGGAAAGAAGAATTTTTCGTAATGGACAAACTCTTTAGGGGAATTCTGGACAAAGGCGATGACGCGGTTCAGCATCCGCACCGTCAGCCCGTTTAACGCAAAAGATGGGAAAAAGAAAGGCACGGAGAGTTTGCCTGTCGCATGTAGCTTTAAGGGATCGGCCTTTAGTTTCTCCGGGAGATCGTTCAATTTGGCAGCATTGCCCAGGGTAAGGACGCCGCTACCCAATTTGCTCCCCTTGGCAAGCGCATCGATCCAGGCCACGGAATAATTATATTCATGATCGTACCGATCCAGCGCCTCCAGCATGTGATCGAGTCCCTTTATCTTGAGCGATTTTTGCCGGAAATAGGTCGTTTCTATCCTGCGCAGCTTTAGCCGGGCCTTGAGGATCACGCCAAGAAGTCCGAGCCCGCCAAAGTTGGCCCAGAACAGATCGGCATTCTCCGTGCGGGAGGCTTCTACCGTCGTCCCATCGGCCAACAATATAGTAAAGGACAATATGCAGTTGACAAACGATCCGTCGATATGGTGGGCCTTGCCATGGATGTCGTTTGCGATGGCGCCGCCGATGGTCACGAATTTTGTACCGGGGCAGATCATCGGCAGCCATCCCTTTGGTCCAAAGACGGAGATGATCTCTTCCAGGCTTACCCCGGCCTCACATTCCAAAATCCCTTCTTTCTCATCCCAGTTTAAAAAATGGTTAAGCTTTGTGCAGATGGCGACATACTGATTCTCATTGACAGCCTGGTCGCCATAGCTTCTGCCCAGTCCGCGGGCGATGATCTTCCCTTTTTCCAGGTCGGATTTGGCATCTGCTTCACTGCGGGGGGTTAAGGTATATGATTCAGCTACAGGGTAATTGCCCCATCCTGCTAACTTCTCTTTCCGGGCGGACTGCATGCGAGATAATTTGAATTCGCCGTGAAATTAGCTATAGTTGACGAGTTTATCAATACCCGGGTGTTTGGGTAAATGCCGGATTGTTATACGTTTTTGCCAGATCTATCTCCGATTGCGGCACCGGCCACAACGTATCCCGCAGGGGAAAAGTGCGATAGGCGCCGCTTGGGTCTTTTATCGTGGGGATGATCATCCTGTCCAGCCGCCACCGTTTCAGATCGAAATAACGTTGTCCCTCCAACGCCAGCTCGATACGCCGTTCGTGCCGGATGCGCGTGCGCATGGAGTCCTGTGACAGTCCGGCGGGTAAGGGGGGCATGTTGACGCCTGGCCGGCCCCGTACGGTATTCACCGCGGTATAGACGCTGGCCACCGGTCCATTGACTTCGTTCTCCGCCTCCGCATACATCAACAGGACATCGGCATAACGCAGGTAGACCCAATCCTGGTCGCTCTGGGTACCGATGACCGTAGCCCGGGTAGAGTCGACTCCTTTCTTGTTGAGAAAGCCGGCCGAGGCGCCGATCTGTGCGGGGACGAACGGTATCCCTCCTTTGTATAGTACTCCCGGCGTCAGGATGGTAGCCAGCAGCCGGGGATCACGATTAACATACGGTGTGGCGGGCTTGTACAAGGGCGATTTGGTGATAGGTAGTCCGTCGGTACATTCATAGTCGTTGACCAGGTAACTCACCGGCTGAAAGCTGCTGCTATAGGTATAGAGATAGTCGGCGGGGCCGTAGGCATTGGGGATCTGGTAGCGGCCGGAGAACATGATCTCCGGGTTGTTGTTCTGACCCGGCTTCAGGAACAGCCCCCGGTAGCCACCGGTATACAAACTGAACTTCCCTTCAGTCATAATTGTTTGCGCCGTCGCCGCGGCATCCTGCCAGTCCTGCAACGTCAGGTATAGCCTGGTAAGATAACCTAAGACGGTGCCTCGTACCACATGACCCGAATAAGCGGTATTGGGCAGGTTGGCTGCTGCAACGTTCCAATCGCTGAAGATAGAATCGATGACGACGGCTTTTGGTGTCCTCGGCAGCTTGTAACTGGCCGAGTCCTTTCCAAGGGGGCGGAGGGACAGAACTACATCGCCATACAGCTGTTCGAGGAGAAAATAGTAATAGCCCCGGATAAACCGTACTTCCCCAATATACTGGTTCATGGTCGTCGCACTCATAGGTATCTTGCCTATATTGGCTAAAAAGACATTACAATCCTGTATCGCTTTATACGGTGTGTTGTAAGCGTCCGATTGTATTGTTCCGGTGGTGGGTTCGATGTCCCCTGTCGCCACCGTTCCGAAAGCCCCGCTGAAAGCATTGTCGGTGAGTGTCTCCCAGTAAGGGGTACCCGAGCCCCAGCCCTGGCCGGTATTGGTGCTGCTGGTATAGTTATAGCCCTGTATCAGGTAGCTGTAGATGGACGTAAGCGCCTGGTCGGCATCGGCCTGGGTCTTCCAGAAGTCGGCCGAAGAAAGCTGGTCGGTTGGATTCTTGTCAAGGAAGCTCTTGCTGCACGCACCGAACAGGAGTGCGGCTGCCAGTGAGAACAGGATGGGTTTTATAGATACTCGTTGCATGTGATCGATGTTTTACGATTTAAAAAACGGCTTTTACCCCAAAAGAGAACACCTGGTTTTGCGGGTGTACGACAAAGCGTACATTACCGTTGCCCTCCGCCCGTTCGGGATCGAGACCCGGGAATTTGGTGAAGGTGACGAGGTTGTCGGCCGCGAAATAGACGCGCAGACTGCTCATGGCGACATGTTTTGCCATAGCCGCCGGCAGGGTATACCCGAGCTGCACGTTCTTGATGCGGAGGAAAGAAGCGTCTTTTAAATAATAGGTGGATGGAGTGGTGATATTGGCGCTGGCATTTCCCTGACCGGTAATATAGATCAGTGGTGTCGTGGTGCTGTGATTGGTTGGGGTCCAGGAATTGAGATAGTTACCGGGAGGCGGCGAACCCTGGTCAAAGGGTTGTATTCCCCAACCGCCGACGTATTGTTTCTGGCCATACGAACCGTAAAGGAAGACGGTGAGATCGAGATTTTTCCACGAAGCGCCGGCGTTGAAGGCATATTCAAATTTCGGGAAGACCCCGGATACGATGACCCGGTCGTTGGCATTGATGGTGTCGTTGCCGTCGACATCCCTGAATTTCAAATACCCCGGTTGCGGACTATATGGCTGAACAGGCGACCGCGCTATCTCATCGTAGGACTGGAAAATGCCGATCCACTGGTACATATAGTAGCTGCCAAAAGGATAGCCTTCGATATTGATGGTGTTGTTAGCCGTAATTTGCGGCGCCCCGAATTTTACCAGGGTATTCTTGTTTGCCTGGAAGTTGCCGCCTACCGAATAGCGAACAGGGCCGATATGATCGGAGTATTGCGCCGTGACCTCGAATCCCGTATTCCGCATCCTGCCGTTGTTGATCGTCGGCGCGCCAAGCCCGATATATGCCGGGATCTGTGGTTTGTACAGGATGTCATACGTGAGCTTGTTATAATAGTCGATAGACAGGCTTAACTTATTGAATACGGTGATATCGGTACCGACGTCGACGATGCGGGTCGTCTCCCATTTGATCTTCGGGTCGGAAAGGGAATTCTGGGCCACACCCGAATTCAAATTGCTCCCCGAGAAAGAGTAGGCGTAGGAGGTATTGCCATTATAGGCATTGGCGCTGGTATAGAGGTCCTGGTAGGGATAGTTGGAGATGTTTTGATTACCGAGTCTTCCCCAGGAGCCCCGGAGTTTCAGGCTGGTGAGCCAGGAAACGGTTGACAGGAAGCCCTCTTTGGATAAGACCCAGCCTGCCGATACAGAGGGAAAGAGACCCCAGCGGTTGCCCGGCGGGAAGCGGGAAGAGGCGTCATATCGTGCATTGGCTTCCAGCAGGTATTTCTCCTGGTAGTCATAGTTGAGCCGTCCGTAATACGACCGCAGGGACCATTCCGCCGAAGTACCGGAAGCCAATTGGGAACCTACCGGACCCGCATTCAGCTCCTGTGTGATATTGTTGGAAAAAGGGGTGTTGCGGCTGCCGGCAAGGGATTGCGTTTTGTTGTACTCGGCCTGGGTACCGCCCAGCAATTTGAGATTATGTGAGCCAAAACTGCGGGTATATGTGAGTTGCGTATAGCCTACGGGGTAGACAGTGGTATTGTTTGTCTCGATGAGCCCCTGGCCATTGACATCCAGGGTGCGTTCGGGCGCATCGTTGGGACCGGCGAACCAGTTGTATTGATTGATCACCGGTTTGAAATCATAGATATTCTCGTATTCGAAGTTGAACCCGCCGCTGGTCTTCCATTCGAGCCCCTTGATGATCCTGACATTCAGGAAGAGACTGCCCTGGGCATAATAGTCTTTGTCGTTGACGAGCGCGTTCTGGGCGATGGCGATGGGGTTTTTGTTGGGTGTCTGTACGCTTGGGAATACGGAGTTGACATACCGGCCGCTGCCATCCGGGAGTATCGGGCCATACATGGGGGATTGGGAGAGATCGGAGAGAAACTGATCCTGGCTTCCTCGTGAAGCATAACGGCGTTGACTATAGTTGAGGGTGAGGCTGGAGCCGAAGGTGATATTATCGGTGATCTTCGTGTTGAGGTTCAACTGCAGGTTATATTTTTTAAACGAGAACCCCAGCATGATATCGGGCTGATCAACGTAACCAAGGCCAATGTTATAGGTCGTGCCATTACGTCCGCCGGTGAAGCCCAGGTGATGGTTCTGCACGATGACGGTGCGCATGATCTCATGAAGCCAGTTGTAATCGGGATAGAGATGTTTGTCCCTATTGGGGCTGCTGTACAGGTTGATCTGCGCCTGGGTAAACTGGTTGGGATAACCCGAATGGACGGCCGCCGAATCCCATAATACCATGTACTGTGCTGAGTTGTAGATCAGGTTGTCGGGCAGGGCCGTCGGCCGGGTGATGCCGATATTATAGTCATAGCTCAGCTGCAGTCGCCCGCCGGTGCCTTGTTTTGTCGTCACCAGGATGACGCCGTTGGCGGCGCGGGTGCCATAGATGGCTGCGGAGGCCGCATCCTTTAACATGGTCACCGATTCGATGTTCTGCGGGTCCAGGTTTGTCAGGCTGCCCGGTAGGCCATCTACGATGACAAGGGGGTTGCTGCCGGCCGAACTGTTGGTGCCCAGGCCTCTGATGCGCAATACCAGCCCTTCATTGCCGGCTTCACCGGACCCCTGCACGACCGAGAGACCGGGAAGCTTGCCTTGAAGCAGCTGAGTGGGGTCGGTAGCGATGCGCTTGTTCATCTCATTGCCGGTGACGGCGACGACGGCCCCGGTGAGGTCAGCCCGCTTTTGGGTACCGTATCCCACCACCACTACGTCATTTAGTTCGGCGGCTTTTTGAACGAGCACAATGACGAAGCTGGTACGGCCACCGATCTTTTCTTCCAAGCCAAGATAGCCAACGACCGAAATGGATAGGACACCCTCGGGTGGGGCCTGGATGGAGAAATCCCCTGCCTCATCTGTCACCGTACTGACGGTCGTACCTTTCAGGGTGACGGTCGCCCCGGCTAGTGCCTCGCCTTTCTCGTTGCGTATTTTGCCTTTTACGGTTATAGGCTGGGCGGATAGCGTAAGGCGGAGGAAAAGAAGAAGAAGGAGAATGCAACTATTTGGTGAAAGGGTATAGGCATGAAGGTTCTTTTTCATAATGCAGCAATTAGTACCGGCAAGTAAGTACTATTTTCAGCGGTGGGATTCCGCGGGATTGTCAAATTAGTATCTCCATTTGGCGTAATTGCTTATTTTTAATCAGCAGAAGCTGATCCCTCAGATGATTAAATCAACAGCGGTAAAAAAAACACTTACGGTTATCTTTTGGCTGGTGATTATTATCTGCCTGCTTCCCTTCCTCCTTCTTCCTTTCCTCAGCAACATGGCAGGGGATGATTTCAATTTTTATAATTTATACAGGGCTCATGGCTTTTGGGAGAGCCAGGGTTTTATCTATCGTCACTGGGCGGGCCGTTATACCACCACTTTTCTAAATGGCGCCTGTTTGAGCCTCGATCTGCTGCGGCATTACTACTGGTTGCCATGCCTGCTCCTTTTTGCATCCACCTGGTGGGCCATTTTCTTTTTGCTGTCGACTCTCCATGCCCTGGTGCCCGGCCGGCCTTTCTCGCGCAACCATCTTGTGGGTCTGAGTTTTCTTTTCTTTATCCTTTTCCTTTATGTGCAAGCGGATATCGCAACGGGTTTTTACTGGTTCAGCAGCGCTATCGTCTATCAGCCTTCCTTTATTCTTTCGTTGGTATTTGCAGGCTGCCTCGTAAGACGGTTGGAGGTCGCCGGGACCGCTCCCGGTCGCGATATCGTTCTTCTCCTGCTGATCGTGCTGATCATCGGGTGCAATGAAATGGCAGCCGTATTCCTGCTTTTTTTCCTTATTGCGCTTATCGGACTTTATTATTATAGTGGCCTGCCAGTGCCGGGTTATTGCTGGCTTTACCTTGGTGTGGCGATAGGCATGTGTGTGCTCATCGTATTTACCTCGGGGGTTATCCTTGAGCGTCGCCAAATGATGAACACCGGTTCTGGCGCTGTCGCCATCCTATCCGCCACCTTTTTTCAGCTGATATCCGTGCTTTTCGCCGTTTTCAAGGAGCCGCTCTTCTGGTTCGCCTGCGCCGCTGTCTTCCTTTTTGGGGTATATCTCTCGCCATTGGCTGGTTTGCGCCAGAAAAAAACATTTCTTTCGGGGCTGATCCTGCTCCTGTTGCTGGTCTTCCTTTCTTTGTTAACAGTACTCATCGGATCGCGCGGCTCCCTCCCACCCCGGGCGTTAAACAACCTCACCGGTTGGTTTACCGGCGGAGCGCTGCTATTGGTTTTTCTGGCAGGTCTCCGCAAAGAAGCCGGAGCATCGATCTTCGGCGCCTTAAGGCTGTCACCGGTGTTGTTGACGGGGATGCTGGCCGTTCTGTTGCTGGCCAGTGTCAACTATAGAGATGCCTGGAAAACAGTCCTTTCCGGCTATTTTTACCATGCCGTCCAGGTGGATCGCGACCGGCAGTTGACCCTTGCCGGCCATCGGCGGGCGGGCGTAGCCGTTGTTGCATCGTATGAAGACGCCGTGGAAGCCAGTGTCCGCCAGGTATTTCCCCATGGGGTATTTGAGACCGTCCACACCCTCCTGGTGCAAAAGCCACCCCTCCTCTATTACTATGATGGCGCCGCATCGCAGGACCATGCCTATCGCCTCTATTATGGTCTTGATTCCATCGCAATCGCGCCTCCGGGGAAAGTTCGATGAAAAGTAATATCTTGCGCCCTATTAAAAATCAGGTTGGAAGAGGGTTCTTTAACCTTTTATTAACCCCAAGGAGAATACATTTGTAACCATCCAAAAGACGTCACCTCAAGTGAAATTATGAAGAAGTATTTCGTAACTGCGTTGGTTCTTTTCGCCACCACTACTGCTATTTTCGCTCAAAAAAGGCATAAAACTCCCCCCAATCAGCCAATTGCCAAAGACTCCGCCGCCCTCGTCAATAAAGCCCTCCAGGCTTCCGGCGCAAACAACCCGGAACCTGCCAAGCCTAAAAAGATATGGGATCTGAGCAAGCGGTCGGCCGATCATTTTATGTTCGAGCTGGGTTATGACAACTGGGCCGGTACACCGGACAGTATCCACATTCAGGGGTTCAATCGCAGTGCGAATTTTTATGTTATGTTCGATTTCCCGTTTAAAACCGACCAGCGCCTGAGTATTGGCGTCGGGTTGGGCATCGGGAGCAGCAATATCTTCTTCCACCAGCAGGAGGTGCTGGTCGCGGCCTATTCGAATCAGTCCCTGGCTTTTCCTGACGAGTCCACCACCAACCACTACAAAAAATTCAAACTGGTCACCACCTACCTGGAAGCCCCGGTGGAGTTGCGTTTTGCTCTCGACCCCGAGCATATGGATCAGAGCTGGAAGTTTGCTATCGGGACCAAGATCGGGCTGATGCTGAGCGCTTATACCAAGGCGAAGGATCTGCTGAACCCTGCCGGTGGCACCATTGCCAACTATATTCAGAAGGAAAGCTCCACGCAGTTCTTCAATACCCCGAAACTGGCCGGAACGGTCCGGGTGAGCAAGGGGGTGATCGGTGTCTTTGGACAGTTTCAGGCCAATGCCCTGATCAAATCCAGCGCCGGGCCCTCGGTTTTTCCCTATTCCTTTGGTATCGTAGTGAGCGGGTTGTAATGCCGGATTTTTCTATGACCCTCACCGATCAAGTCTTACCTTTGCCGTCCTAATCGCTATAGTTTGATAGATAAGAAAAATAGTATCCAGAAAGCGGAAAGAGCGGTGTTGGTGGGGTTGGTTCACAAGACACAGACGGAAGAACAGGCCCGGGAATACCTGGACGAGCTGGCATTCCTGGCGGAGACGGCCGGGGCAGTCGCGCTCAAGCGTTTTACGCAGAAACTGCTCCATCCGGACAGCAAGACATTTGTTGGGAAGGGGAAATTGGAGGAGATCAAGACGTATATCACTCTCAAGGATATCCAGGTCGTGATCTTCGATGATGAGCTTTCGGGGTCGCAGATCTCCAACATTGAAAAAATATTGGATACGAAGACCATCGACCGCTCAGACCTTATCTTGGACATCTTTGCCAGCCGCGCCAAGACGGCGCAGGCCAAGCTACAGGTAGAACTCGCTCAATATCAATACATTTTGCCAAGGTTGCGTGGTATGTGGAAGCACCTTGAACGCCTTGGGGGCGGCATCGGCACCCGGGGCCCGGGGGAAACGGAAATCGAGACCGATCGCCGGATCGTAAAAGACAAAATTTCCTTGTTACGCCGCCGCCTGCAGGAGATAGATAAGCAGGCGTTTACCCAGCGTAAAGACCGGGGAGAGTTTATCCGGGTGGCGCTGGTGGGGTACACCAATGTCGGCAAGTCGACCCTGATGAACCTGCTGAGCAAGAGCGATGTCTTTGCCGAGAACAAGCTTTTCGCCACCCTTGACACCACGACCAGGAAGGTCGTCTTTGAGAATACCCCTTTTTTGCTGAGTGATACGGTCGGATTTATCCGCAAGCTGCCGCACCACCTGGTGGAGAGCTTTAAAAGCACACTTGATGAGGTGCGGGAGGCCGATATTCTTTTGCATGTCGTCGATGTCTCCCATTCGGGTTATGAAGAGCAGCTGGGGGTAGTCAACAAGACCCTGCAGGAGCTGAGCGCCTTTGACAAACCCATACTTGTCATTTTTAATAAGATAGACCGCTATGAGGCCAATACTTTCGACCCCTGGCTGGAAGAGGGGGTCAAGCAGGAGATCATGGGTGAGCTGAAAGAGCGGTGGGACCGCGAAACACACGGCAATTGCGTCTTTGTCTCCGCCACCGAGCGCAGGAATATCGACGAGCTGCGGCGGACGATACTGGACAAGGTGAAAGAGCTTTATAAGATACGCTATCCCTACAAAAGTGAACATTTCTATTGATGGGCCTTAAGAAATACAAATGGCATAAGATCGCCGGTGAGGCGGCCGATATCCAATGGACCAAAGGCGATGTCGCCGAAGTACAAGTCAATGGCAAGACCCTGTGTCTTGGGCGATTTAATGAGGAATGGTATGGTTTTGCGCTTCTCTGCCCCCATGCAGGTGCGCCGCTGACGATGGGGTATATCGATGGCGCCTGCCATGTCGTCTGCCCGGTACATTCTTTGAAGTTCAACCTTAAGACGGGTCGGGACACCAATGATGAAGGCTATAAGTTAAAGACCTATCCGGTGGAGGTGAGGGCGGATGGGGTTTATGTGGGGTTTGAGGAAGGTGGGTTATTTAAGTGGCTTTGATGCGGAGCCAGCGGCGCCGCCTCCTATAGTGGCAGCGTCGAGGAGCCAAAAAAGGCCGATAATTTTTTCTTTTTCAAATTTTTAAAAGCGGATTTTTCCCTATTTTTGCAACCCCTTTTAGGGTTATTCCTCCTTAGCTCAGTTGGTTAGAGCATCTGACTGTTAATCAGAGGGTCGCTGGTTCAAGTCCAGCAGGGGGAGCAAGCTTTAAAACCTGGCATTGCTGCCAGGTTTTTGTTTTATAGAATAAAGGTTAATCTGAGTTTTCAACATCCACCCTTGCTGCGTATGGCATAGATCACGTTGCCTGAAACAAATAAATTGAAGACCTTATTTTGTACAGAAGGAAGTGATAATTTCCATGTTTTTCCCTTGTCTGATGATCTGAAAAGGCCGTAAGGATAAGCACAAAAGAAGTTTTCACCAACCTGGATAATTGAAGCTATGAAGGCTTGTACACGAGGGCGATCATCCCAGGTCCGCCATATTGAATCAATAACAACTTTGTCCTGAAGGCTGGCTTCAATGGGCTGCCAGGTTTTACCGCCGTCGAAGGATGTCCTTAACCTGCCGGTATTCGGCGAAAGCCACTCTGTACTAGAAGTGATAGCAACGAATCCACCTCTGATCTGTTTTACATCGAAAGCCGCACCGCCCTCCCTGTCCACCACCGCCCAGTTTTCGCCATTATCGGCCGATCTTATTATACTTCTCGTGCTGATCGCCACCAGTACGCCATTCGACTCTGCCAAATTCCCTACCAAGCCTCCGGCATAGACCAGTTCCCAGGTTTTTCCATCGTTAGTAGTTTTAAAAAGGCCTCTGTCGGTGCCGATGAAAATTGCACCTCCGGCAGTCTCAAAAGCGCGCATTCGTGTCCCCTGAAAATTTCCGGATATCGTCGACCATACGCTCGTTCCGTCTCTTTTTCTCAAGTTTATACCCCAGTAATTATTGTAGACAAATATCCCGGACTTACCGGGGGCAATGCTGCTATGTTCGTCGGGGGAAATCTCTTTGGTCCAAAAAGGAGCTGTGGCATTTGGTGTACTGTGATAGAGTCCGTTTCCAACCCTTAAGAACAGCCCTTTATCATTTGCAAAGAAGCTCTTTCCCCGGATACTATCTTTCCGCAGATTTTCCGGGAGCCCATTGCCGATGTCCTGCCAGGTTTGGCCGCCATCTGTAGATTTAAAAACGGTGTTTACAAGCCCTGATTCATTTCTAATTCCTTTGGCCGCATCCTTTTTTTTTAGCACAAAAGCATTTAATAGAAATAATACCAGGAGGATAGCCGGGACAAACACAAATAATTTTTTCATTTTTTTAAATTTAAAGTAAAACACATTGATTAATAATTAGCGGAAAGTAGCAGGCAGGGCAGTACAACAAACCTATCCGTTATTCTGTCGGTACAGCATGAAAGAGTGTAAAAAAGCTGTAAAACAATGTAAATCCTGTTTAAAATCGATTTACATTGGTGGTCCATGCTTAATTTTATCCATATGAAGCAATATACCTTTCTCGTTGTCCTTTCAGTATTCATGGTAGTGGTTGCTATAGCTTTTGTAAAAAAGGATAATGAGCGCCCTGATAAACACCTGGAAATTGTGCTTCGTACTATCGGGCACCAGGTGTTGCTTCATTCCAACGATTCGACATCCCGGGTATTGCCGATTAAAACGATCAATGAAAACACCTTTCGCATTTCCTTTGAAAACAGTTTCGGATTCACTCCCGATACGTTAATGAGCATTGTGCATCAGCAACTTGCAAAAACGGACAGGCCGGGAGATTATACGGTGAGTGTAAATGAGTGCGATCAAAACCAGACCATTTTTGCCTATGAAGTAAATAGAACCCATGGCAATTTGAAACCCTGCCGGGGACGCGTACAGAAAAAAGGCTGCTATGTAATTGAGATTTCGTTCCTCGCAAAAAAAACATTCCCCTATGTCTGGCTTTTGCTCGCCTTTGTCCCGGTAGCCTTGGCAGCATTTTTTTTCGCTCGCAAACGCACTGGAATTTCAGCATCCCAGGAACTTATAGAGGAAAAGGTTGATGAGTCGCTATCAAGTGAATCCGAAACCGTTCCGACTATAGCTGATTATAAAAAGCTTGGGAATTTTACATTCTTCGAATCAAAAGGAATTCTTTGCCTTCATGACGAAACCATTGAGCTATCCGATAAAGAAGTGAAAGCACTGCGCCTACTTGCGTCAAACCAGAACCAGGTAGTTGAGAGGGACCTGCTGATGAAAGAAATCTGGGAGGATGACGGTGTTTTTGTGATCACCCGTAATGTGGACGTTTTGATATCCAAACTCCGGAAGAAATTAAGCGCTGATCCGTCTGTTAAGATTGTAAATGTGCATGGTAAAGGATACAAAATGATTGCGTAAGGCGGGTTTTTGTTAAAAAATGAAGGATTTCATCATTCCGATTTCAAACTTTTCGTCGGATTTTTCATAGCCGCTTTCAACGACTCATAGCTCACCGTCAGCCACGCCACCACCAGGGCTGCCAATGCCACCAGGGGGAGGATCCACCAGTTCACCCGGATATGATAGGCATACCCTTCTAAAAAGCGATTGATCGCCACTACCGCCAGCGGAATGGCAATCACTATACTCACCAGCACCAGCCGTGTGAAGCCGGTCGATAATAAATACACGATATTGAAGACGGACGCACCCAGTACCTTGCGCACCCCGATCTCGCGGGTCCGTTCCTGCGCCAGATAGGCAGACAACCCATACAATCCGAGACAGGAGATCAGCAACGCCAGCCCCGCAAACAAATTAAAAATGCCGCTCATCTGTCTTTCCCCTTTATACAGGTTGGCGAGGTCCTGGTCAAGGAAATTATACGTGAAAGGAAATGAAGGGTTTAACTTCCGGCTTATCGCCTCCATTGCCCCGATTGTCGCCTCTGTCCGACCCTCCGGCGCCCTCACGACTACATTTCCGCCATACCGGTTAATCTTCAGCACCAACGGCTCGATGGCCTGCTGAATGGGCTTGAAATTAAAATCCTGTACCACCCCGATGACCTTGCCATCCTGACCATTCCAGGAGAGCGGTTGTCCAACTACGTTATTCAACGTCATCCCCATCGTCCTCATCATTGTCTCGTTGACGATGAAATTATTGCTGTCGGTTTTGAAGGCAGTGGAAAAGCCCCTCCCGGCCAGGATCCTCATCCGGAAGACGTCGATGAAACTCTCCGACACGTTCATACCCGGGATCACGATCTGCGTGTTCGGGTCCTTCCCCGGCCATTTTCCATCTACATTGCCGGATATCAGGTTGACCGGCAGCTCACCGACGATGGTATAATTGCTCGTCAGGGGATTCCGGCTCAGCTCGTCGCGTAGCGCAACCTGTCTGCCCCAGATCTCACCTGTCATCGGCATGTATAACAAATTAGCTTTTGTGAAACCCGGGTTGCGGTGTTGGATAAACTTCAGCTGGTTGTAGACAACGACAGTCCCGGTGAGCAGGACAATCGATAGCACAAACTGCGTGATCACCAGCCCATTTCTAAAAGCGAGATTGCCGCCCATAGATTTTAGTCGCCCCTTTAACACCTTCACCGGCTGAAAACCGCTGAGGTACAGGGCAGGATAACTTCCCGCCAATAATCCCGTCAGCGCCGCAACCCCAATCAGGCTTAGCCAAAACTTCCCGTCTGAAAAATGCAGGTGCAGCTCTTTTTCGGCCAGGATATTAAAGGCCGGAAGGCTCAGGCTGACGATGACTATCGCCAGCACCAGCGCCAAAAAAGAGATCAGCAATGATTCGCCCAGGAACTGCCCGATGAGCTGTCCCCTCACCGCACCTACCACCTTGCGCAGCCCCACTTCTTTTGCCCGTCGTGCGCTTCGCGCCGTAGCAAGGTTCATAAAATTGATACAGGCGACGAGGAGGATAAAAACAGCCACGATAAAAAAGATGCTTACATATTGGCTATTCCCATGACCAGGCAAGTCTACCTGGAGACCGTCCGAATGCAAATGGATGCTTGTCAGCGGCTGCAAAAAGAAATCAGCTTTTAGCTTATCCCGGGGAATATGCCGCTGATAGATTTGTGTCATCTTCCGGTCAAAAGCGTCCAGGTTGGGCCTACCCGGAACGAAATTTTTGTCCAGCTGTACATAGCTATAGAAATTGAATTTATCCCAGACGCTATTTTTTAATTCATCAACCGTCCGGGCGACGGCCGACATCGGCAGGATATAGTCGAATTGCAGGCTGGAAGTGGCAGGAATATTGGCCAGTACCCCTGTAACTTTTACCAGTTCCCCATTATCTTTCTTCAACGTCTTGCCAAGCGCATTCGAATGGCCAAAATATCGACTGGCCATCTCTTCGGTGATCAGTATCCCATCCGGACGTTGCAGGGCTGTGCGCCGGTCGCCTTTTATCAGTGGAAATGAAAAAATATCCAACAGGGTACTATCGGCATAAAACCCTTTTTTCTCCACGAACTGTATGTCCCCCTTTTCAAACAGGGTTTCTACCGGATGGGACACGCGAACTGTATTGCGGATCTCCGGCATCGCAGCCTGTAATCCAGCCGGCATTCCCGCGGGATTTGTCGCTGCTTTGAACTGATCGCTGGCCACCACCGTGATCCGGTAGATCTGATCCGCATTGGCATTGAACCGGTCGTAGCTCAATTCGTTTTGGACCCATAACAGGATGAGAATGCTCGCCGCCATGCCGATGGCGAGACCCGATATGTTGAGAAAGGAATATGTCGGGTGACGGCTGAGATTCCTGATGGCAATTTTTAGATAGTTCTTTAGCATGATCGATAGTGCACCAAAAAAGTACCAACTTCTAAACGAACCAAAAAGCGCCAATTATATATTAAACAATAATACAACTGTCCGTTTACGATACGGCGTGTGTCTGGTTCCGACCTTCCGCCGGGTGGGCACGCGCCAAAATAATCCAAATAAAATGTCGGGAAACGTTAACCCCAAACGTCTTAGTTATGCTGCGTGAAGGATTCACATGTAATTTCTCAACATTAAAAAGTAAAACAATGGATGAATTGAAAGACAAAGTAGCAGTGATCTATGGAGCAGGCGGCGCGATCGGCGGCGCTGTCGCACGTGCCTTCGCACGCGAAGGGGCCACGCTTTTTCTCACCGGGCACCGCCTCGCGCCTGTGGAAGCGGTTGCCAGGGACGTCGTGTCTGCCGGCGGCGTTGCCGAGGCAGCGGAGGTTGATGCCCTTGATGAGCAGGCTATTGATAAGCATCTGCAGTCTGTAGTGGCTAAGGCAGGCCGTATCGATATTTCGTTCAATGCGATGGGGATCCCGCCAACCCCGGATCTGGAGGCATCGCTGGTCGACATGGATCTTAAACAGTTCTCCGTGCCGATCACGAGCTATACCACGTCATACTTTCTGACTGCGCGTTTAGCGGCAAGACGCATGCTCAAGAATAAATCCGGGGTGATCATGACCGTTACTGCGCCCCCCGCAAGATTAGGCACGCCAAACGGAGGTTATGGTCCGTCACAGGCTGCCAAGGAGGCGCTTACCCGATACCTGTCGAAGGAACTCGCGCCTCAGGGTATCCGCGTGGTCGGTCTGCAGCCGCACGGCATGCCGGAGACAGAGACAATAAGGGAAATATTTGAAAGTAGGGCCAAAGCAACGGGCGTAACCTGGGAACAGTTTTCAGGTTATCTTGCAGGCATGAACCATCCCACACGATTCATGACAGTCACAGAGTTGGCAAATGTGGCGGCCTTTGTGGCTTCCGATAAGGCAAGCGTGATGATGGGAACGACCGTCAATCTGACCATGGGAGCCCTGGACGACTAGCAGCTGCTGACAAAAACCTATATAATATAAACATCAACAAAAAGAGAACTACTATGACTGAATTTGTATACCTCTATCGCGGTTACGAACTACCTGCATCTCCTGAGGAAATGCAGAAGAAAACCGCCAAATGGATGACCTGGCTTAAGGATCTCAGTGACAAAGGCCATGTGAAATCACTCGGAGAGCCTTTGCAACCCGATGGCAAGGTAGTCAAAGGCGCAAAAAAGCAGGTCATTGACGGCCCCTTTGCTGAAGCAAAAGACGTGGTTGGAGGGTATAGTATCATTGTGGCCAGGGATATCCAACAGGCTGTGGAATTTTCCCTGGGATGCCCTATTTTCGAGGATGGTGGTTCTGTAGAGGTCCGTCAAATCGGACAGCTGGAATTAGGTGATGGATATTGAAGAACATTTTTTCCGGCATGAATCCGGAAGGATCGTTGCCGCTCTTACCCGGCTCTTCGGAGTCCGTAACGTTGCATTGGCAGAAGACGTCACTCAGGACGCCTTCTGCCGTGCGATGGAGACGTGGAAGTTTCGCGGTCTGCCGAAAAATCCTTCCGCATGGCTGATGACCACTGCCAAGAACCGTGCCTTGGATATCTTGCGCCGGGAGCGCACGGCTCGGGTGTCTGAGCCAGAACTAACGCGGTTTCTTGAATCGGAATGGACGCTGGTTCCGACGGTAGAGGAGGCATTTAGTGCATACGCTGTGAAAGATTCCCAGCTACGTATGATGTTTTCCTGCTGCCATCCCAGCCTCTCTGAAGAGGCTCAAATTGCACTTATATTGCACATATTATGCGGATTCAGTGTAAAGGAGATCGCACAGGCCTTCGTAAGCAGTCATGCCGCTATTGAAAAACGCATCACCCGGGCAAAGAAAATATTGGCGGAATCCACGAAGCTTTTTGATCTCGCCGATGCGGATTTTTCCACCAGGCTTTCCTCCGTTCTGCAAGCATTATATTTGCTTTTCAACGAAGGGTATCATGGATCCTCACCTGAGGCGGCAGTGCGCATGGACCTTTGTCAGGAAGCCATGCTGCTTATGAATTTACTCATCGAACAACCTGCTTTAGTAACCCCCCAATCATATGCGCTTGCTGCGTTGATGTATCTCAACGCGGCCCGTCTGCCAACTCGTTTAGATGGTTCGGGTAATCTTGTTTCGTTCTTTGAGCAGGATCGGTCTTTATGGAATCATAACCTCATAGCAGAAGGACAAGCGCTTCTTGACCTTTCTGCCTCTGGTACAGAACTGACAAAATATCATATTGAAGCGGCTATTGCTTCAATGCATATTAGTGCCGCTAGAAGTGAAAATACCGATTGGAAACAGATAGTATCGCTTTATGATATGCTTATGGCTATCCATCCTTCTCCGGTGATTGCACTTAACCGTGCGATTGCCATCGCACAGCTGGACGGCCCAGAACGAGGATTGCAGGAGATACGCCTCATCCATGACCTTCATCGCCTTTCTTCTTACC
Source organism: Puia dinghuensis (assembly GCF_014642875.1). GTDB lineage: Bacteria > Bacteroidota > Bacteroidia > Chitinophagales > Chitinophagaceae > Puia > Puia dinghuensis. The sequence continues at coordinate 441,054 of NZ_BMJC01000004.1, read as the reverse complement.
CGTTTTACCCCGCTACGCTTGGTGAACTTGAACTCCGTCGAGGAAATTACCCGATTGCGAAAGCGCACTTCTCCACAGCGCTTTCGTTGGCACGCAATCCTATGGAACGTAATTTCTTGCAACGGCGTATAGATACATGCAAAGAAAGCTAACCTCTGTCCGACCAAACTCATTGACAATTAGCCAATTATCGCCCTTACCAAGTTGAAAAGGTACGAATCTGCGAAAGAAAATAGCCTGAAAAGACTTAAATTGCCTTTGTTTAGCTATCGTTTTAAGCTTCCACCTCTCTTCGCCCCTCCCCAAATTATTACTGTTCCTCTACTGTCCAACCGCTGCCTATGGTAGCCTCTGTGTGGCGCCATAAAACCAAAGGTCGCCTCAATATTTTTGAGACGGCCTCTTTTCATTTTTGCCGTTATGTTTGGGGTCAAATTCCACCATCCATTCAATTGGTTGTCAATAGACTATAAATCATTGATTATTAAATAGTTAATCCAGCCCGGCTTCCTCATGATTTGGCCCAATTAAGCTCCAGACACGACCTTGGGGTGGTAGGATTTACCAAAATCTTATCTGATTAATCACTAGTAAAAGGTTACCTTCACTCCTTTCAGATCATGCTTTCGTTTTTAAATTATTAGTATATGAACATCTATGTTTCAAACTTAAGCTTCAATGTTCAGGATGAAGACCTTAAAGGTTTTTTTACACCCTACGGCGAAGTTACCTCAGCCAAAATTATCAACGACAAAACCACCGGCCAGTCGAGAGGATTCGGTTTTGTAGAAATGCCCGATAGCGCAGCAGCCAAAAAGGCGATTACAGAGCTCAATGACGCTACCGTTGACGGCCGTAACATTAAGGTAATGGAGGCCAGACCCAAAGAGGAAAGACCATCCCGCGGCAGTGGTGGTGGTGGATACAAAGGTGGAAACAGTGGTGGCGGATACAAAAAAAACCGGTGGTAGCGTTATAGTAACGCGAAGCCTTTGCCCAAACAAATAAATATGGCGAAACACAGAGACTCATTCAATAAGCGGGAAAAGGAAAAACAACGTCAAAAAGAAAAACAGGGGAAGAAGGAAAAAATGGAAGAGCGCAAAGCCAACCAGGTTAAAGGGAAATCTTTGGATGACATGATGGCTTACATTGACGAGAACGGGAATATTACCTCTACTCCACCGGATCCTCAAAAGAAGAAAGTTTTTAATGCGGCAGATATTGAGATAGGGGTACCGAAATTTCAAGAGAGCGAAATGTCGGTAAATGAAGGCAAAATTGAGTATTTCAATGAATCGAAGGGCTTTGGTTTTATTATGCAAAATAATGGTGCAAAAATTTTTTTTCATATAAGTCAAGCCAACTATCCTGTGCAGGAAGGCGATCTCGTGAACTTTACTGTCGAAAGAGGGCCGAAAGGCCTGAATGCCGCAGGTGTTACAAAAAAACTATAGCCGCTTGCGGCTTTCACTGACCCTATTCCAATATTCAAAAAAACCCAATGGTTAAGAGCTCGTTTATTGATGACCTTCTCTACGCTCCATCCTACGGATGGAAAGACAAGAACGCCGCACTTGTTGTTCCTACTACAAAACAACTTTGGTCGGAAGCCTTTTCCCGCATGAATATTTTCAAAGCCCGGAGCAACTGGATCTCTTTTGCCAGCTTCTTGATGCTTGCAGGAATGTTGCCTTTCTTTTTCCTTTTCCTGTTCAAGTATTTTTCCTGGTATTTAGTGATTGCCATAGTTGTTTACAGCATGCTGATCATGGGAACGCATGGAACGATTTGGTTTCATAGGTACTGTACGCATAAATCCTATGGCTTTAGTCATCCGCTGTGGCGTATTATTACGCAGAACCTCGTTATCAGAACGATACCCGAAGAAATCTATGTGGTCTCACATCACGTGCATCACTGCAAATCGGATGAGCCGGGCGATCCATATAATGCACAAGCGGGATTTTGGTATTGTATGTTGGCCGAATACAATCACCAGCGGGTTTCTCCTGATCTAAGTGAAGACGCCTATAAAAAAGCGGTGCACTTCATGAAACACACGGGAGTAAAGTTGAATTCTTATCAACAATATCAAAAATGGGGCTCCATCGCTTCCCCTATGTACACCATTGGGGTCTGGCTGCTTAACTGGAGTTTTTGGTATCTGGTATTTTATTTTATCGGCGGAACTGGTCTCGCTTGTGCCCTATTCACTGCTGCGATGCTTTGGTTTGCGCTCATCAGGGCTTTTAATTATACCGGGCATGGCGGCGGGAAAGAAAAGCACCGGGATGGAATTGATTTTGACCGGAGTAACCTTTCTATAAATCAAACAAGACCCGGATTGATTGCAGGTGAATGGCACAACAACCATCATTTATTTCCCGGGAGTGCCCGTGCGGGTTTTCTTCCCGGGCAATTAGATCTGGCCTGGGTATATATCTATGCACTGCGCAAGGTCGGCATGGTTTCCTGGTATAAAGATTCAAAAAAGGAGTTTTTGAAGAAATATATATCGAAAGGGCAGGTCTCCGACCTGATGCCGTTGACAGGGGACAATTACAATATGGGCCACCTTGATTATGAAGGCCTTTAACATATCTCTTCTCATTTGGTACAATCCTCCCAAAAAATTTCAGAATTCCCAAATTTGAACTTTTGTACACAAATGGGAAGTTTCCATTATGCGGCTGTACCGGTTTAGCACATTTGATCTGATTTTTTCTAGCCGCGCAAATTAGTGATTTACATGTTGTTGTGTTGATTTTCGCCGTGCTGGCACGGGGATTTGCCGCTTTGGTATGTCCCTTGAATTTACTATGGCATAATCACGCACTCATGAAAACGAAATTCTACCTTCTTATCATACTGGCCCTGACCACCACGAACTTTGTCAGCGCTCGCACCACTAATAAGGCCACTGCCACCAACGGCAACTGGTCTAGCACCTCCACCTGGGACCTTGGCCGCATCCCGCAGAACGGCGACTCGATCGTCATCCCTGCCGGTAATACAGTCGTGGTTGACATGTCGGCCAGCTTAAACGACGTGTATATCACTATCGGCGGCGCGCTCAATTTCAACCAGAATAAGAGTTTGGCGCTTGATAATGCGTCTGTTGTCTCCATCCTGAGCACCGGTATGCTGACAGCGACCCACCCCACCCCGAATCAGTTGCTCTCCATCGGTGGAGTTGTCAAATATGATGGCAAAAACGATGTTACCGTCGCCGGGCCTGCTGTGGCCAATAGCGCATCTGGCGTTTCGCCCACCGGCTTCTCCTCTGCTCCCCTGACCCTCCCCGTCACCTTTACCGAATTTACCGCTATCCGGTCGGACAACGGCATCGTCAATATCACCTGGAACACTGTAAACGAGATCAACAATAGCCATTTCGACCTCGAAAGAAGCACCGATGGTTCTGAATGGTCTACCATCACAACCATCGCCGCAGGCAACAATCTGCAGGCCAATAGCTACAACTATACCGACGAAGCCGCTCCTGCAGGCCAGATCTGGTACCGCATCCGCCAGGTAGATCTTGATGGCAACTATATGTACACCAAGATCGTTCTGGTTAGCGCTACCGCAAACGCACAGGCTACGATAATCACCTCCGGCAAAACGGTGACCATTTTCCCCGAAAAGATGTCCGGCAGCAGACTGGTAGTAAGGCTGATCTCGCTCGGCGGCCAGGTAATGCAGCAGCAGTCTTTCGAATCTGCATCCAGCCGCATCGACCTCTCGCTTTCCACTTCCCCCAACGGCATCTATCTCGTGCAGGTAACCGATGGCAACCAATTTTCGATGGTGAAAAAGGTTATGATGTAAGGACGCACTAGATATACTCAAACCAAAAAAAATTTCCATTTCTCCGGTGATCATCCTACCTTTTTAGAGACTAATAAGAAACAGCAGTTGCTATGGTCGGACAAAAAGAAGATCACCTGGTAAGCCTGTACAGGGAGAGTTTCCCGGATTTTGCGCGCATGGTCAGGAGGATGAGCGGAACCCTCGAACAGGCAAAGGACAGCTTTCACGACGCACTCCTGATCTTTATGGAAAAAGAAAAGGCGGGCAAGCTGCACCTTCATTCCTCGCCGAAGGCCTACCTCATCGGCATAGCGAAAATATGCTGGCTGCGTACGCTTAATAATGATCCCCACCTCCCCCTTCCCGAGGGGTTCGAAGCGCCTCAACCTGAGGAAGAAGCAGATAAAGAAGAAAGAGAAAAAAGCCTGCTGGAATCCCTTCAAAAGAGCGGAAAGAAATGCCTGGAGCTTTTAAAAGCTTTTTACTATGACCACTGCTCCATGCCGGATATCGCAACCCGCTTTGGATTTAAGGGCGGGAGATCGGCCACCGTTCAGAAGCATAAATGCCTGGAAAAAGTGCGGCAAACCATAAAAACATCCGAAGTCTATGCGCGATGAATTAAACGAGGTTTGCCTCATCGACAAATACCTGCTCGGGCAACTCAATGAAGCGGAAAACCGAACATTTGAAGCCAGCATGCTCCTGGACGAAGCGCTGGCGGAGAACGTAGAGGCGCAGCGTTCGGCCCATCGGATGATCCTTTTATATGCCCGAAAACAAGAGCGCAGCCGGCTTCAAGCCATTCATCTCCAATTACTGGGTGAACCAGCCTTTGCCCGCCAATTAACAACCATATTCGCCTGATATGCTTATTCCTACCGTCATCGATAGCTCCACAAGAGGGGCCTACGATATCTATAGCTTATTGCTAAAAGAACGCATCGTCTACCTGGGTACAGCCATAGAAGAAAATGTAGCAAACCTCATCGTTGCACAGCTGCTCTACCTGGATAGTGAAAGCCACAATCCTATCATGCTCTACATCAACAGCCCGGGTGGCATCGTTTATGGCGGCCTGGCTATCTATGATACCATGCGCAAGCTGAAATCACCCGTAGCCACCGTGGCGATGGGCTTTTGCGGCAGCATGAGCACGGTACTGCTCACAGCAGGCACCAAGGGACAGCGTTATGCTCTTCCTCATGCGACCATCCACATGCATCCCACCGGTGGGGGCGCCAAAGGATATACGGAAGATGTACGCATCGCCTACAAAGAGCAGGAGCGCCTGCAGAACCAGATCTTTTCCCTGATGGGCAAATACTCAGGCCACAGCCGCGAAGAAATAGAAGAGATGTTCCGCCGGGACCGCTACATGAACGCCGTAGAGGCCAGGCAATACGGGTTGATCGATGAGGTGCTGGGTGACACCGATGATCTTATTGCCCTGGACGATGTCCAAACCAAAGTTCATTTTCAATTGCCGGGAAAGCCCCGGGAAAGCATCGGGTTCAAGCAGCATCCGCTTTAATGGAGAGGGTAAAATACCTATCTTGTACCCAAACCTAAACCATGACCTTAGTAAAATGTATTCTCTTTTCGTGCTGCCTACTCCTATCCATCGCTGTTCTGGCCCAAAAAGACCATTGGGAGGCCTACATAGCCCAGTATGAAAAAGGCGCCGGGTCGACCCTGGTCAATATGTCACTGAAAGAAAAGGCTCCTGATAAACAATATCCCTTCTTACTGAAGGCAGGCGTCAGGTTGATCGATTGCACGGCCGAGGGGCTACCTGGAAAGGATGATTGGGATGCATTATATGCTATTTCCGACAAGATTAAGGCAGCAGTCAATTCATTAACCCCAAACATACAAGCAGGCACCTTCTCCTATCAATGCGACCGGATGGACTACTATTATGTGAAAGATACCGCCCATGCGCGAGCCATCCTTTCATCTGTCTTCAAGACTTCCTTCCCTAAATATGAATATAAAATAGAGATCCGCAGCGATCCGTCATGGGAAGCTTACCTGACTTTTTTATACCCGAATGAAGAGACCATGGAGTTTATGGAAAACGAAAAAGTGGTCATGAATCTAAAAAAGGAAGGCGACCATCTCAACAAACCCCGGCAGGTAGACCATTGGCTCTATTTTAATACGGCAGCAGAAAGGGATGCTTTTGTAACCTATGCCCTTCATGAGAAATTCAAGCTGGAGGGCAAAGAATATAAACAGAAGTCAAAGCTGCCCTTCCAATTGCACATTTCCCGCATCGATAAAGTAGACATGGACTCCATCACCGCGGTAACCCTTGCCCTGCGAACAAAGGCAAAAGAGTTGCACGGCGATTATGATGGCTGGGAGACGTTCGTAGTCAAAGATTGATCATTCCTCTCCAGGCCGCAGCCTGCCCCGCGGCTCACTCACTCCGCAATGCCTTCACCGGGCTCGCCATAGCTGCGCGGATGGCCTGGAAACTGATGGTCGCCAGCGCAATGGTGACGGCGAGGAGACCGGCGAAGCCGAAGACCCACCATTCGATATCGATTCGATAGGCGAAGTCCTGCAGCCACCGGTGCATGATCATCCAGGCAAGGGGCGACGCGATGACAAAGGCAACCATCACGAGGATAATGAAATCCCGCGACAGGAGCAGGACAATATTGCCGACCGATGCACCGAGCACTTTGCGCACCCCGATCTCCTTTGTACGCTGTGCGGTGGCGAAGAGCGAGAGACCGAGCAGTCCCAGACAGGCGATGAAGATGGCGAAGCCGGCAAAAATGCTGAAAGCCTTGCCGAAGAGCTGGTCATTGGCGTATTGCTCGTTATAGTGCGCGTCCAGGAAATAATAGTCGAAATAATTCCCGGCAAAGAAGGTGTCATAAGTCTTTTTTATAGCCTTGATGGTGGAAGGCATGTCGGTGGTGTTCACCTTTACGGAAATAGTACTGTACGTTCCATACGCGGGGAGGAGGAGAGTCGGCTCGACAGGATACCGCAGAGATTTCTGATGATAGTCGTTGATAACCCCGACGACGTCCCACTGGCGATTGCCACGCATAATGGCCTTGCCGATCGCTTCCTGTGGCGAGGTGAAACCCAGGAGCTTTATTGCGCTTTCGTTGAGGATAATGTTATGCAGCTTCCCGAAGTCGGGATTAAAATCGGTGTAAGTATAATCCCTGCCCGCCAGGACCTTGATCTTATACAACGGGAGAAAGCCGAAGCTGATTCCGTTTTGCCGCATGGTATAATGAACGGTATTGTCCTGGTCGACCCGGCGGATATCAAAATCCCGCCCCGTCTCGCCGCCCATCGGCTGCCAGGAGGTAGCGGCGCCAACGACACCGGGTATCTGCTTCAGCTCGTGGATCATGCTGTTCGTCCTGCTGATGAAAGTGGAATCCCATTGGGTGAGCGTAGGCGGTTTGACCATGAGCATCTGATCGATGTTCATGCCCAGCTCTTGCCGGTTCATGAACCTGATCTGCCGGTAGACCACCAGTGACCCGACGATGAGGATGACAGTAATAGCGAACTGCCCTATGACCAGGCCTTTGCGCAGGAGGATGCCGCCTTTCGAGCTGCTGAACTTCCCTTTCAGCACCAGGATGGGCCTGAAGGAAGAGAGGACAAACGCGGGATAAAAGCCGGACACAAAAACCCCGGCCAGCACGAGAACCAGGATGCCGACGGTAACGCTATACCCGCCGATGCTTCTTTGCAGCAGATAGGAAAAAGACAGTTTATGGCCGATCAGCGTGTTGAAGGCCGGTTGGAGGATGAACATCAAAGCCAGCCCCAATACTAATGCAAAGAGATTGATCAGGAACGATTCCGTCAGGAACTGCCGGATCAGTTGCCCCCTCTCTGCGCCTATGACCTTCCGCACCCCTACCTCCCTGGCCCTTTCGGTAGAACGTGCGGTGGAGAGGTTGATATAATTCACCCAGGCGATGACGATGATAAAGAGCGCAATGATGAGCAAGCCCCATACGACCGTGGCGCTGCCGGTCTTCCCGATCTCGTATTCGAAGTCCGAATAGAGATGCGTCCGGGCCAGCGGCTGCAAATAGAATTTTTCGACGCTGCCGGAGACCTTATTGCCTTGGAAATACCGATCGCTGAAAGCTCCGAATTTCGCCTGCAGGGCCTTATAGTCCGTGCCATGCTTCAGCTGGACATAGTGCCAGAAATCGGAATCCTTGAAATCATAGTCCGATTCCTTCCATGCTTTCTTCCCGGAATATAAGGTAATATAAGAGGCGATGAGCTCGAATTCCAAATGCGAATTCTCCGGGACATCCCGGAAGACGCCGGTGATCTTATAGGGTGTCGAGTCGTTGCCTACGATGATCGCCTTACCAAGGGCGGATGCGACATCATTGTCCTTGACCCCAAAATAGCGGTTGGCAGCACTCGCGGAAATAACGATGGTATGAGGGTCTGCCAGCGCCGTGCGGTTGTCCCCTGCCAACATGGGAAAGGAGAACATGCTCAGGAACGAATTATCCGCCGCGATCATCAGCTGGTCGCCGAACTGCCTCTTTTCAAAGGTGACGATCTCGTTCCCGAATGGCTCTACCCGTGCATGGGCGATCACTTCGGGATAATCGTTCTGCATGGCCTGACCGATGCCCGAATAGGTGATGGTGCCGTGCTGGATGAGCTTCCCATTCTGATAGCGGTCGTTGTAGACCCGGTAGAGATCGCCGATATTGGTATTAAACCGGTCGTAGCTGAGCTCAAAATTGACATACTGTAAGATCAGCAGGCAGGCGGCCATGCCGATGGACAGACCGATGACGTTGATGAACGAGAAGACCTTGTTCTTCCGGATGTTACGCCAGGCGGTGGTGAGATAGCTTTTGAACATAGTTTTGGGTATTGGCTTACCCAAAGACGGGGCAGCCGCCCAAATGTTGCATCAGCCGGGTCCGGAGCCTTAGCGCCCGGCGACGACCGTATAGTAGCAGTTTTTCTCCATCGTGCAAATTGTCCCATCCGGTTTAGAATATTCAATTTTGACGGGTATAAAATAGCGGCCAGGCTGCCTTTTAGCCTTTATGGTATCCCTGGCGACCGGCTCCCCTCCCAGCTTTACAGGCACACTATTGATCGTGATCTTTGGGTCCATCCGATAGCTAAACATGCTGATGCCTGCAAAAACTTCAATAGGCTCTCCAGGCCGGACTCGACTACTGCTTAAACTGACAATCGGCAGAAACCATTCCCCATCAAGGACTGTTTCGGTTGTATGTTTGTTACAATAGTCTATCAGCAGGTGTTCGGAAAGACGAATATCGCTTTGCAGCTTATCCAGAAGCAGCATTGTGATTGCCGCGTCTGTCGATTGTAGATCACTGACTGCCCCACCTTTTAGCAGGGGTAGGTAATTATATAGGCTTAGTATATCCAGGCTTACAAAACGCCATTCATTGCCCAGTAAGGTCGAGTCAAAAGCCGCTATCAAATCCCGCTTGTGTGCAGCAAGCCGGTCAACTAATGTTCGTTGTTTTTGCTGATCGAGATCCGCCTCTCCATTCAATTTCAGCGAATCAACATAAGCATTCATCCTGTTGCTGATCGCCCGTATTCTTTTCAGGACGGGTGAGTATAACTCCACCAGATGTCTATTCACCGCATCCGCTCGCTTCTGCTCGATGGCAGCATAAACCATATCATTTTCATTCTCAACAAACTTGTTCGATCGTTCGAAGCCTTTGCGAATTTCCAGCAACTGTTGTGGATCGTTATGCTGCCCGCAGGAAAGCAGGCTGATGGCGGCGATGAGCGCGCCGAAAATACGAAGGTTGAGCATTGACAGGGGATTATACTCCGTAACGAAGGGGCCGTCGATTTAGTATAGGAGTGGGCCACTGCCGACGCGGCAAAAAAAAGGCCGCCCCCGGGCGGGCGGCCCCGGGCCTGGTCAATTATATCCCGGATTTTGTTTCAGTACTACCTTCCCTTGTGCATTTTCGGCGTCCAGCTCCTTCTGCGGGATGGCAAAATATTCATTGACCCCCTTTGAAAAAGTCGCTGTGTTATTGACCCGGAAAAATCCACTCCTGTTCTTTTCAACGCTGACATAAGCATTCAAAATAGCCTGCATGGACCCCGTGCCATTATCCCATCTTGACAGGTCGAAGAAACGCTGGCCTTCCATGGCAAGCTCCAGCCTTCTTTCCATTTGGATGGCGTTTATGGCATAAGCCTGGCCCCTGACAGTGAACGCGCCTGCAGGATAGGGTTTTACCGAATATTTATCACCAGGGGTCGTTTGCGGGGAATAGGTGCTGGTATTAGCGTCATAAGCAGCGTTGAGATATACAAACCCGTTTGGATTGGCAGCCCTTTGACGAACCATATTCACATACGTCTCGGCCTTGTCAAGGCTGCCGATCTGCGCCTCGCATTCAGCAGCCCAAAGCAGAACGTCGGCATAACGGCAGAGATCCACATTATTCGCATCCACTTCCGCGGCGCCCCAGAATACGGTTTCGGTAGAAGAGAACTTCCCTTGCTGGCTTTGGGCATACCCATTCTTCTTGGGAACAAACAATCCATCATCGAGAACGTCGCGGATCCAGGTAGAATCGATGACGCCCCAATCAAAATAGGGCTCACCCGGCCGGCCGACGGCCCAGTCGAGACGGGGATCTACCGTACCGGTCCAGGGATTGGTGCGATCGCTCACCAAGGGTGCATTGTTATAGCTTCCATCCAGATAAGGAAGGCCATTCGCATCTGTCTTGTAGGCCTGTACCAGATTCCATGACGGGTTGTTGAACCCGCAGCAGCCGGGGCCATGGTTGTAGGGAAAATTCAGTTCATCCCCCGTATCGCCATTGCCGCCATTGGTCGAAATGGAGGACCCGTCGTTTACAGAGGCCTGGGTAGAAAAAACACTTTCCGGGCTATTCTTTTGGGCAGGGTTGAAGTTGTTTTCATAAATGGGGTCGAGGGAATAAGGCGTGCCACTGGAAGTCGTGCCACTGGTAATCACCTGGTTCAACAATAGCAGGGCGCTGTCGTACCTATGCTGGTACATATAGGCTTTCGCGAGGAAGGCCATGGCCGCCCATTTGTTTACGCGCCCGATATTCGGCTGCGTGCCCGGTAAATTATTTGTTGCGTAGGTAAGGTCCGCAACTATTTGCGGCCAGATATTGACATAACCCCCACCGGTGATATTCGGGACATCCAGATTCCCGGCCGTGTATGAAATGCTTTCATCCACGTAAGGGAAATTATTCCAGATCTTTTTGCCTTCAAAATGATAATATCCGCGCAGGAACCTGGCCTCAGCCGTATATTCCGTCGTATCTGCCGGCGAGATGCCTTTCGACAGGCGAAGGGTGCGGATCACATCGTTTGCCCTTTGGATACCCGTGAAAAGAACGACCCATTTTTCATCCAGGTAGATGCTGGTGCCGGCTTGTGCCAGGGACCATGTCATCAATGGTATCGCGTCGGGCTGATCGGAAGGAGTAGACCCCTTATAGGAATCGTCGGCACATTCGCTGCCATAAACATAGTTGGAGGCCCCGCTGCCATTCCCAAGGTTTTGGCCGGGCACATTCTCGCCGGATAAAAGCGCATACGCTCCGATGAGGAGTCCCTGAACCCCGGAATTATTGGTAACGTTCGAAGCAAGCAGCGACCCCTGGGGCTGCAGGTTCAATTTCGCGTTACATGCGTAAATGACGATCGCAGCCAGCACCGGGGTAACGATCGTTATCCACTTAAAAATTCTTGTCATATAAATTCGGTTTTATCAGAATAAATTAATGTACCGTAAGGCTTACCCCCACATTATAGGTCTTTTGATTATTCGGGTACACTCCCGAATCGATGCCAAACACAACATTGCTGCCCGGATTCAATTCCGGATCCAACCCGGAGTATTTGGTGATCGTAAACAGGTTGAGCGCCTGGACATAGACCCGCAACTTGTCAATATGAAGCTGCCTGATCGCGGGGGAAACGATATTGTACCCGATGGTCAGGTTCCTGCACCGGAGAAAGGAGCCCTTTTCCATGATATAGGAATTGAATGCGCCTGAATTGCTGAAATTGGCGCTCTGTTCAAGCAAGGGAACGTTTGTCCCGGGGTTGGCAACATGGGCCGTCGAATCGTGGATACTGGTCGGTGCGCCGCTGGCATTGATAAGTCTTGCCGAATTGAGGGCAACATTCTTACTGATCTGGTTACCGAAAGTTTGGGGGAAGTCGGTTGACGACTTGACGTTATTCAGGATATCGTTGCCCACCGAAGCATACAGGAATGTGTAGAAATCCCAATTTTTATAATTTACCGAGATATTAAGGCCTGCACTGAATTTTGGATTGGGGTTGCCAAAAAAAGTCCTGTCATTTGCATCGATCTTCCCGCTATGATCTACGTCGGCGTACTTGAACCGGCCGGGCGCGGCGTCCTGTTGGGTGGGAGACTTAGCCACGTCGGTCCAGTTCTGGAACAGACCGATCACCTGGTAACCAAAAAATGCGCCAAGGGGATGCCCGGGTTGGATCCTCGATGTCACCGTTTGTCCGCCGACGGGTTCATCGATATAATTTCTTCCCGGGGGAAGGCTGACGACCTTATTCTGATAAGAAGTGAAGGTGCCGGTTATATCAAATCTGAGGTCGTTGCGGATAGTTCCATGATAGGTAAGCGCCATGTCGATACCTGTATTCTGAATATTGCCTGAATTGAGAAAAGGATCTACAGCGCCGCCGTTCGTGCCCGGAACTGCGGGGATGAACAAGAGACCGCTGATCAGTTTCTTATACCACTCGAAACTAAAGTCGAATTTATTCCGGAGGACGCTTGCGTCAAATCCGATATTGGTCAGCTCATCTTTCTCCCAACTGGTATTAGGGTTGCCGTACTGGCTGACGTAAAGGCCCGCTACGGGGCTGCTGCTCGTTCCATTGATATCATAATAAGATTGGTTGATCTGCTGACCAAACAACGTAAATGCGTTGGTTGGGTTGATATTGCTGATGGAACCCAATTTGCCCCAGCCGCCGCGTATCTTGAGGTCGTTGAGCCAATCCAGGTCTTGCATAAATGACTCCTGCGAGATCCGCCATCCTGCCGTAACGGCAGGGAAATTACCATATCGCTGGGCCGGGACAAATACGGAAGAACCATCCCGCCTGATCGTAGCGCTAAAAAGGTATTTCCCGGCGTAGTTGTAATCCAATCTGCCGATGTATGAAAATATCGCTAGCTGATAGGGGGTCAGGATGCCGTTATCCCCGACAACGCCGGAATTGTTAGTCTGCGTGGAAGCCTGGCCGAAATTCAGTGTCCAGAGATTAGGACTGACCGTCAGGTTGGTGGAGTCCGTGATATAATAATTACCCCTGGTCGTCAGAACGGCCCTGCCGGTATTGTAGATATATTCGGTACCGCCCAGGATGCTGAAATCATGCTTGCCGATCTTATTGGCGTATTTCAGGGTATTGGTCCAGATGAGGCCGCTGTTCCAACCATAGGTCTCTTCATACAAATTGGCAGCCATGTTATTTTCTGCATTTTCATACGGCGTAGTGGCAAATCCATTGAAGTAATAGTGATCGACTGTTCCGCCTACGCTGGTATGGGCGGTGAAATGACCCAGAAAGTCTACATCTGCGAATAGGTTCCCGACGACCTGGTAGTCCTGGTTGGTATTGTTTGCCTGGCGCTGTTGGATGGCCACCGGGTTGGAGGAGTTGCCGGTACCCAGTGAAATGGTACCCGCATAATTGCCCACGATATCATATACCGGGATGATATTGGGAATTTGGTAAGCCGCATTGATGGAATTGGTGCTGTTTACTCCAGGCGCGTTGAGATAGCCCGGATTGGTCTTGTAGAATGCATAGATATTCTCGCCAATACGGACATGGTCATCTATCAGGCTAAAAGTCGAGTTGGCCCTGACGGAATAACGCTTCAACCGGGTATCGATCAAGGTACCCTGCTGATCCATATAGCCGAAGGCAATAAAAAATGACGACTTACCGGTGCCGCCGCTTACGGATATATTGTGGTCCTGGATGTGCGCCGGTTTAAATATGTCACTGAACCAATTATTGCCACCCTGGTCAGCCAGGGTAATATGGTTCTTATAGAGATCATAGTCTGCCGGGCTGGTTTTGGGTGCACCCTGAGCTGCACCGGCCGGCGTGATATAGTAGGGCACAACCGGCACCGGCCCATTGCCATATTGTGGGTCGTTGGCAGTAAGACCGTCATTAAAAGCCTGCGCCCATTTGGCCTGCCCTGTCTGGGTTGGTGTAGCCAGGTCCCAGCCTTTGCCTAATGGCCGCTGTGTTCCATAATAGGCGTCATAAGCAACTTTCATAGCCCCTGTACCTTTTCTTGTAGTAATGATGATCACACCGTTGGACCCGCGCACCCCGTATATGGATGCCGCGCCGGCGTCCTTCAGCACCTGAATGGATTGAATATCATTTGGATTGATATCGTGCATGCTTGCAGGCACGCCATCGATCAATACCAGTGGAGCAGAATTACCCGAGGAAGTGATCCCGCGTATCTGGACTACTGCGGCCCCGCCGGGCTGACCGGTAGAGAAAACGGTAACTCCCGAGGCCTGCCCTTGTAACAAGGCTTCCGTGCTTCCCGATGGCGTTTGTTTCATTTCGGCGACATTGACGACCGATACCGACCCGGTGATGTCCCCCTTACGTTGGGAAGTATAGCCTGTAACGACCACATCGTTCAAGGTAGTGGCAGCAGTCGTCAGGGCGATGTCCCCGGCCGGAGTACCGGCCGTGACGGGCACCTCGAGATTCCCGAAGCCGACGGCCGAAATCACCAGGGTCGCCTTTGATCCCGGAAGATTGATCGAGAAGGTGCCGTCGGAGCCAGACTGGGCAATGATCTTGGTGGATTTGACCTGGATGGTGGCTCCGGGTATGGGCGCATTGTCCGCCTTGTTGATTACCTTACCGGTAACCGTATTTTGGGCATAGATCGTAGTGGTAAAGAGCAGCAGGACCATCACCGTGCAACCGATCTTGGCCAGCCCTTTGGTTTTCTTTGGCATAAGCAATCGTTTTAGCAAAGCTAAATTTGAAGTTTTCCAACCACTAATCTTACACTACATCATCTCTACATCACTTCTACTCAAACGGGCTTATGCCAGGCTTTTCGCCACATCTTCACTACATCAGCGCGCCGGCTCCGAATTGCTGATAAGAGAAATCTGTTTACTGTCCGGCGACCAACAATGGACGTGGAGCGTACTCTCTCCACCATAGAGATAGGCGATGACCCTTGCAGCGCCGGGTGTAGTCAGCGGCATCAGCCTAAGCATTACTTCTTCGTAGAGGGGATGAGCATTGGGATCGATATCCATGGGGTAAGAAATAAATGCCAGCCATTTGCCATCCGGTGAAACATGCGGGAACCAGTTGTGGTATTCGTCAAAGGTGAGCTGCTCTTTTGCCGACCCGTCGGGGCGCATGCGCCAGATCTGCGTCGTGCCGTTGACATTGGCGCTGTAATAGTCGTATTTTTTGTCGGGGGAGTATTCCGGCTTATCACCGGGGGGTGGTGCGACAGGGCCGGGGAACCCGCCAAGTACCTTGCGGTGCCCATCGGCGATATCGATCGTCTCCACGCGACTGGCGAAAACGTCGTGTACAACGACAGGGGGTACATGGGGGTTGGAGGTGTAAGGATGGATCACGGGCTTATCGATGCGAACATTCCACACCCGGGCGCCCGCTACCTTGTCGGAATCATGCGCACAGATGAAGAGACCGGCCAGCACGTCCTTCTGAAGGTCGTCCACCATGCAGGAACCGACCAGCTGCAAGGGCTCGCCCGGATGGGCGATCTTCATCGTGATGACATTCCCGATGCGTTGCAACTGGATGGTCTGACCTCCTTTCTTTGGATAGAAGCGCTCTTCCTCGGGGTCGCGCATGAACATGCCGCGATAGGGCCGCCACTGGAGGACGACCAGCCCGTCGATATGCTTGCAGGCATTGGCGCTGGCCGCGCCCTCATCCGTGGACTGCCGGATCATCCAGCCTATCTTGCGATGACCAACGGCACCCGCTGTGTCACCCGTAAATTCAAAGTCGGCAGTGAGGATGAAATCCCCTTTTATCTTCTTATACACAAAGTGAAACTCATCCCGGTTGAACCAGATATTGGCGCCGCCGCCTTTTATCATATAGACCTGCGAGGCCGTGTCATAGGTGGCGTCCCCGGGCATCTTCGGGTTGCCGATGTCCAGGTGATCGTCGAAGATGCCTACCGGGTGTTGCCCGAAAGCTCCTGCCGTGGCGAGGAGACAGATGAGGAAGAGCGATATTTTAGTCATATAGCTATGGAATAAGTCGCAAGTCTTCCGACCGGATATTCCATCCTTCCAACCGCAGTTGCGGGGTCCCACCGGACAAAGCCGCCACCGGGCAGCTAACCTTCACCGTGACAGACTGCCCCGCCGGAATGGAGAAATAGTTATCCGACCAGTAACTCGGCAGTACTTCATCTCCACCCACTATCACTTGCGGGTTGAGGAAGAAGGCCAGCCGGGAAGAGGTATTGGTAAAGCGGATGGTCCAGTCGGTATAGCCGTCTTTTTTTGCCGTAGCCTGCACCGTGGCCTGCACATTAGCCGCAGGCATCGACCGCAGATCGGCGAAGTCATGTCCGGGAGACATCCAGTAGACGTTGTTCGAGAGGGGCTTGCCGCCGCCATCGGTAAGCCGAAGCAGAACAAAAGAGATGCCTTGGGCCTGGCTTAGCACCTCGCGGAGGGACAAGACTTTTTTTACGTCAGTGGTGTCGAGGCTAAGGCGACCTTCTTTTTTGAGCAGGGTGGCGCCCGTCATGCCGATCACCTGGGCTTCAAAGCGCAGATCAGGGCGCTTGATATAGGTTCTGTTGACGACGGCAACCGCCGAGTCGTCGAGGTTCAGCTGAATATGTACCGGCTCGCAGGCCCTTTGCATAAAATAGTAGCCGGCATTGGGCTCGAGGTACCAGTCATACACCTGCCAGATGACGCTGGGGAAAGCAGCATTCAGTTTCCAGAGCATGACTCCGCCCGTTTCATTTAGTTTATGTCCGGCCGCTTCGAAGATGCTGCGATAGCCGCCGGCATTCAACAACTGCATTTTGTCGCAGAAATCGCGGACGTTGGCGGGCGCGCCATAGCGGTCGACCATCGCCTTATAATACGTATCGTAATGCCCGTTTCCCGTACAGGCATCATGATAGCCCCATGTATTGTTCAAGGGAAACGGCAGGTTCTTGTCCGGCACCAGGTTGGGGATGATCCTGGAGAGTGTATTGTACGGCGGCTGGGAGGGAATGCCTGTCTCGTCTTTGAATACCCAATCCTTACCAGCATCTACAAGCCGGTAGTATTGCGCATCGTCCTGCCAGGAATAAGGTCCGCCGCTATAGACGCCGGCGGGCTGGTCATCGGGCCATGAGGCTTTCCATTCCTTTGGCGCTTTCGAGAAACCGGACGAACAGGGGATAAACGGCCGGGTGCCGTCGAGATTCGCTACATTGTCGCGCATGGCGTCGTATAGTTCTTTGCGGGCGTGGCCTTCATTCCCGCCCGTCCAGACCAGCAGGCTGGGATGGTTGCGGATGCGGTAGATGGTGTTGATGACATTGTCGACAAAGACAGCGCTCTGTAAGGGCCAGTCTGCCGAGCCCTTGAATCCGCCGTTGGTGTCGCCGGTGATCCAGAAGTCCTGCCAGACGAGAAGGCCATAGCGGTCGGCTAATTCATAGAATTCATCGGTCTCGCCAAGACCACCACCCCAGATGCGGACAAGGTTGATATTCGCATTGCGGCAGAGCCGCAGTTCATAATCATATCGCTGACGGTCGCGGTTGAGCATCATGTCGGGTACCCAGGCTCCGCCTGTCAGGTGTATCCTTTTGCCGTTGACAAAGAAGTCGCGGCGTACAAAGCCGTTGACCATCGTCGCAGTGGAGCCGGCAGTACGCACGCCAAAGACAAAGGAGGTATCGTCGGAGATCCCGCTGCCGTCAGCCCATTTCAGGCGGATGCGGTAAAGCCAGGGCTGACCATAACCGTTGGGCCACCAGAGACGGGGATGATGCATCAGTAGTGCGGGTATATCGGCAGCGGATAAATGGATGGTTTTTTCTCCACCCGGGTCGAGGGCTTCCTTTTTGGTAAAAGATATGGGTTCGCCCATAAAGTTCTCGGGGGTGATGGTGACCTCCACCGAACCTTGCCGGGACTGTGCGCTGTTATTGGCCAGTGTCATATCGAGCGAGAGTCTGGCAATCGACGTATCGGGCAGGTTTGGCAGTTCGGTAACGATACGAGGTTTGCTAATGACCACCTGTCCCGTTGTCCGCAGGTATACCGGCTGCCAGATACCCATGTTGCGGTCATGAACCTCCGGGATCCAATCCCAGCCAACGGAGCTGAGCATGGTCACATTCTTGCCGATGTCGCCGGTGGGTCCGCCGTTCTCGTAAAATTCGTCCAATGCTTCCAGTTGCGGGGTGGCCGGTTCGCCCGGGACATCCAGGGGATAGATCTTCACGGCAAGCGCATTCTCTTCTCCGGCGTGGATCGCAGCGCTTACGTCCAGGTCGAATACTGAGAACATCCCCACCATCTTTGCAGAGTCGGCGATGATCCGGCTATTGAGCCAGACCTCCGCCCTGTAATTGATGCCTTTGAAGATGAGCTGAAAATGACGGCCCTTGTCGGCAGCAGGAACGGGAAAAGTGGTCCGGTACCAGTAGGGCTTCTTCCAGGGGTTGGGTTCGCCGGGCAGATAGCTGTATTGTTCGAGGTTATATTTTCGGTTAAACGAGTCCGAAGCATCGGGGATGAGCATGTTGTTCATCCCGATATATGGGTCGGGATAGACCTTATTGGCCACGAGACCCGTCAGCACTGTCGAAGGGACCGTCACCGGGAACCAGTAATTAGGAGGTGTATAGTGAACAGAAGAAAGCGAGTCGCCACCGGCTTTGATCACGGCAGAGGACTGAAGCGTAAAATGGGAGAGTTGAACCTGACGTACAGGCTGGGCACGAAGTAAAACGGGCTGGGAGAGGATGGCACAAAGGAGAATGGCAGAAACAGCGGAAAGGCGCTTGCAAAATTTTAGCGGAGGCATTGGCAATCTTTTAGTTCGCAATGTTAGGACAAGTTACGAACTCCGGCAAGTGGCCATTCTCACTCGCCTGGAGCCGTAACAGCGGGAGGGCCGTTTTTGGTCCTACTTGTTATTAGTACCTCCCAAATCGGTATTGCTCATATCCGTGTTGCTTATAAAAGCAATTCTTTTCCCATCGGGCGACCAGGAAGGAGTGTTGATCGATCCCTGACCACCATAGACATAGGCCAGCACTTTTGGCGTGCCTTTTCCGTCAATAGGCAGCAGCCGGATATAGACGTGTTTATACGGCGGATGGATGCCGGCAGGCGTCTCGGTCGGAAGGAAAGAAAGATAGACGAACCATTTCCCATCCGGCGAGATATGCGCAAACCAGTTGTCGAAATCGTCGTTGGTCACCTGTTCCTGTCCGCTGCCATCGGGCTTCATCCGCCAGATCTGCATCAGACCACTACGCACGGAGTTGAAGTAGATGTATTGCCCGTCAGGTGTATATTCCGGGCCATCGTCCAGACCAGGAGATGTCGTCAGCCGAATCTCCTTTCCACCATTGGCAGCCACCTTATAGACATCGAATTCCCCGTTGCGTTCGCCACAGAAAACCAGGTCCTTTCCGTCAGGCGACCAGCCATGCAGATAAGATGGCCCTTTCGGGGTGATCTGCTTCGGGGTGCCGCCCGTTATCGGAACGGTATAGATGATAGACCCGCCGAGGTCTTTTACAAAATTGCTCAACCCGAGCATCCTGCCGTCAAAGGAAATGACATGGTCATTGTTATTATGAGTGACGGTTCCGGTGTTCACCGAAGTGGGAGTACGGGTGGCCAGGTCGAAATTGTATATCGTACCTTTTGCGTCGTTAAAGATGAGGCTTTTCCCATCGGGCGTCCAGTTGGGCGCCTGGATGGAGTAAGGAACAGAGAGGATAACTTCCCGATGGCCGGAAGCGATCTCCATCAGTTCGAGCCTGCTGCCCAGGGTCATCTGGGTCCGTTGATCGGATTCTCCATTATAAGGAACGGTGATATTGACATTGCTGAAAACCCCGGTTTCCAGTACATCCGAGTTGTGTGAACCTACAAAAAGCCCAACGTAGACCTCGTCACCCAGGTCGATGCCGGAGATGGTGTCGGTCTGGAAGGGTTCGCCATAAATGGCGGCCCGCATAATATATTGATTCCCTTTCCTTTCCAGCTGCAGGATATTGGCATGCGTGAGCTTGAACTTATGTTCTTCGGTCTGCGCGCCCTCAGTACGGCGGAATTGCAGCGAGGTGAGCCCGTCGCCATGTTCTACTGCGTTGACGTGGGGAGAATTGCCATCCAGGCTCTTGCGGACCATCCAGCCTACTTTCCGGTGGTAGTTGACCCAGCCGCCCAGAAATTCCGTCCGGGTATAGAGGATAAAATCCCCCTTCATCTTCTTCCAGACAAACTGGAATTCATCATGATCGGCCCAGACATTATAGCCTGCGCCGGTGATGACATATTGCCCTGTTGCAGGGATAAAAGTGGCCGAACCGGGTTTTACGTTGGTTCCCACATCCCCATGCCCATCAAACATGCCCACGGGTTGGGCGGCGATGGGTCTGGTCGAAAAGACCAGAAGCAGTATTGACAGCAATCCGTTAGATAGTATTGATTTCATGCAACAAATTTAGGCGGCGATTGCTCAGTTGTCTAGTTTCCTACTACATCTGTACTACATCATACTGGAAAATCTCCTTTAAATGAGGCTTTTCCACCACATCATCACCACATCAAAAAGTAAAAGGAGTCAAAACCGGTACTTCTTTCTACACGGTATACCTATCTTTATGGTGAAGGTCGGATTATGCCAACTGTCAGCAGGATAAAAACCTTGATCACGCTGCTCCTTGGGTGGACTGCGGGAGTCTGTCAGGCGCAGAATACCATCGGTATACCCGACATCGTCAATTACCCCAGGAATGTTTATAATGCCGGCACTCAAAACCGGGGTATCGTCCAGGATCGCTACGGGATCTTGTATTTCGCTAATTACCAGGGGTTGCTGAGCTTTGATGGCAATTATTGGAAGACCTACCCTCTACCGAACAAGACCATCGTCCGGTCGGTGGCCCTGGGAAAGGACAACCGCATCTATGCCGGCGGCCAGGACGATTTTGGCTATTTCTCACCCGACAAGAACGGAAGACTTGCCTTTACTTCCTTAAAAAACCTGCTTTCCGAGAAAAACTCCTCCTTTTCGGATATCTGGTTTATCGTTCCGTATGGCAACGATGTTTTCTTTATGTCCCGGGAGATGATCTTCCAACTGAACAATAAAACGATTACGGTCTATCCCGCGGCTTCGGAATGGCGGTTTCTTGGGGAAAGTAATCGTCAATTGGTGGCACAGGATGGTCGCAATGGCCTCCTGGAATTTCGCGATGGCTTGTGGACGCCCTTTGTAAAGGAAAGCGCGCTGCCGGCAAGCTGGGTGACCTGTCTGTTCCCGTTTGGCAAGGACAGCAGCTTCCTGGGCACCGTAAACACCGGCTTCTTCGTGCTGGCGAACAACAAGATCACCCCCTTTCGTTTTGCCCATGAGAACCCCTTTGTCAACGAGCGGGTGCTGACCGCCATCGCGGTCAATAAGGATTGGCTGGCCATCGGAACCAATCTCGATGGAATTTATATCGTCAATAAAAAAGGGGAGATCATCCAAAACCTCTCCCGGACGGAGGGTCTTCAAAACAACAATATCCTGATGCTTTTTCTCGACCGGAACAAGAATCTTTGGATGGGCCTCGACAATGGGATCGATTTTGTCGCCTTTAACAATGCGATCAAACATATCTACCCCGAGAAATTGAACGAAGGGCTTGGCTATACCTCCCTCATTTATAATAAAGAGCTGTTCGTCGGTACTTCCAACGGGCTTTATTCCCTGCCGGTGGACGACCGGGAAGACCTCAGCTTCCTTCGGGGGGAGTTCAGGAGTATCCCGGGGACAAAGGGTTCCACCTGGGGACTGACCGAGATCAACGGCACCCTGTTGCTCGGTCATCATGACGGCGCCTTCCAGGTGAGTAACGATCGCCTGGTTCCGATAGATACCAGCCGGGCCTACTGGACCTTTCTGCCGTACGCGAATGTCCTGCCTTCGGCGCTCGTACTGGGTGGCGACGGGGTCGGGATCAACCTGCTGCGGTATACCGGCAATCATTTTGTACAGGAAGGAAATCTGCCCGGATATGCGGCTTCATCCCAGTTTATGGCGATCGACAACAACAATACGGTGTGGGTCGCGCATCCCTATCGGGGAGTATATAAGATCGATCTGAACGATCTGGCCCACCCGAAGGTGAAACTGTATACCGAAAAGAACGGGCTGCCTTCCTATCTGAAGAACCACCTGTTCAAGGTGAAGAACCATATCGTCATCGCCACCGAGAAGGGGGTCTATGAATACAATGCAGGACGGGATGGCTTCGGGCTCTCGCCTTATTTTAAGGACTTTTTCGGAGAGCGCAATATCCGGGCATTAAAAGAGGATGCCGCGGGCAATATCTGGTTCATCGAGGACAACAGCCTTGGGGTTATCGATCTTTCGGGGAGTCAGCCGGAGACCATTTACTTCCCCGAGCTAAGCGGAAGAATGGTGGCCGACTATGAACATATCTATCCCTACAATAAATACAATGTCTTTGTCGGCGCCGAGAGGGGCTTTTATCATATCAACTACGAAGAATACAAAAAGAACCACTACCCGATACAGGTGCGGATCCGAAGTGTCCGGGCCTTTGGAAAAAAGGACAGCGTGTTGTTTGGCGGCTATTTCGGGGAGGTAGACGACAGCCTGGGCCAGCCCGCCGCCGCCGTATACAGTATTTCCAACAAATGGAACTCCGTTCATTTCGAATATTCCAGCCCGCTTTATGCCGTGCATAACAGTATTAGCTATAGCTACTACCTGAAGGGCTTCGATCGGGATTGGTCAGACTGGTCGAAGAAGACAGAAAAGGATTATACCAACCTGCCGGCCGGAACCTATTCCTTCCAGGTACGTTCGAAGTCTAACATGGGCAATGAATCCGCGATCAGCAGCTATACTTTTACGATACTGCCGCCATGGTACCAGACCGCCTGGGCCTATGCCGGCTATGTCCTGCTGCTGGCTGGTTTGCTCTACCTGGTGTTCTTCTGGCAACGCCGTATCTTCCGACAGCAGCAGAAAAAGCACGAGGAAGAGCAGGCGCGGTTGCAATACCTGCACCAGCTGGAGATGGACAAATCGGAAAAAGAGATCGTCAAACTACGGAATGAAAAGCTCGAGGCGGAGATAGCGCACAAGAATACGGAACTGGCTTCGGCGGCCATGCACCTGGTGCAGAAGGGCGAGCTGCTAGGCAATATCCGCGAAGAGCTTGTGCGGATGAAGAAGGGCGCCAACGGCGATGGGGCCGGGGCGGAGGAGTTTAAGAAAATGCTGCGCATCCTCGGGGATGACAACAAGATGGATAAGGACTGGGAGCAGTTTGCTATACACTTCGACCAGGTGCACAGTGATTTCCTGAAGACCATAAAGAGCGTTTATCCGGCGCTTAGCGCGCACGAACTGAAGCTCTGCGCCTATCTGCGGATGAACCTGAGCAGCAAGGAGATCGCCCAGCTGGAGAATATCTCCGTCCGGGGGGTGGAGATCAGCCGCTATCGCTTACGCAAAAAGCTGAAGATCCCCACGGAGACGAACCTGTTCGATTTTTTGATGGAAGTGCATGCGCGCCCCGCCCCTTCGTGAAGGGCCGGGCAAAAGACATTAGATTCGATTCAAACCAGATTCTGTTTGATATAGGCGATGCTCTTGGTAATGCTGTCGAACGGCGAGCCGGGACAACGATCCTGTTCGACAAAGAAGTACTTCATCCCCGACTTGGCCTTGTTGGCAAAGATCTTTTTGAAATCGATGGTCCCGTTCCCCACTTCAGTGAAGGAATGCTGGGGAGTTGCATCCATATCTTTTAAATGCCAGAGCGGGAAACGGCCGGGATGGGCGTCGAAAAGCTGCACCGGATCGTGACCGGCCTTGCTCACCCAGTAAAGGTCCATTTCCATCTTTACCAATTTGGGGTCGGTGTCTTCGAGCAGGACATCATAGGGGTATTTGCCACCCTGGGCGTCGAATTCGAAGTCGTGGTTGTGATAGCAGAACTGAATGCCTGCCTTTTGGCATTTTTCTCCCGCGACATTGAAGTCGTTCGCCATTTTTTTATAATGATCGAGTCCGAGCCGCTCTTTTGGTGAAAGCCAGGCACAGACCATGTAGTGAAGTCCGAGGGTGTGGGCATCTTCCACCGCCTTGTCCCAGTCGTGGAGGATGGTGCCGTTATATTCGCCGTTGGTGAGGGTTGCGCCCTGCGAGTCTTCGCCAAGACGATAGTGGCAGCTGCGCATGATCAGGCCATTGTTCTTTAATACCCCCGCAAAGGTGTTGGGGTCCATCCCATAAAATTTCTCGATCCCATTATTATAAGTAGCGCCTTCCAGGGAGTTATACCCGATCTGCGCCACTTTGGCCAGGGTCCCGTTAGGGTCGGCGGCCATTTGATCGCGCACCGTATATAATTGCAACCCGATGACCGGGCCGGCGGCAGTCAGAAAGGAAGGCAGGGCCGGTGCGGCCAGGATGCCAGCGGAATAAAGGGCGGATGTTTTGAGGAAGGATCTTCTCGTGTGCATGTTGTGGGAATTTTATATGGAACAATTCGTTACGCTGCTAAAGTTATACCTTCTATCCTATTTTTCACTACATCTTTACTACATCATGCCACTCAAAAAGGAATTAGCGGGCATAAAAATTGTAACTTTTAGAAAAAATTGGCCATATGAAGTTCCCCTTCTTCCTCGCCTGTATTTTTTGTTTTGCCGTGTCCTGTCATTCGGCCGATCACAGCGTCGAACAGGTTGCCGGCGACCACCCTACCCTCCC
Source organism: Puia dinghuensis (assembly GCF_014642875.1). Taxonomy (GTDB): domain Bacteria; phylum Bacteroidota; class Bacteroidia; order Chitinophagales; family Chitinophagaceae; genus Puia; species Puia dinghuensis. Next base: position 416,112 of record NZ_BMJC01000004.1, on the reverse strand, counting down.
CATCGGCGCTTCCGCCCCGGACTTCTCGCTCCCCGGTGTCGATGGCAAGACCTATACCCTTTCTTCTTTTAAAGATGCCCGCATATTGGTGGTGGTATTTACTTGTAACCACTGTCCCACCGCACAAGCGTATGAAGACCGGGTTATCCGGTTGACAACAGATTATAAGGACAAAGGAGTTGCCGTTGTTGCGATCATGCCAAACAACCCGGAGTCTATACGTCTGGATGAGTTGGGGTTCACGGATATGGGGGATAGTTTCGAGGAAATGAAACGCCGGGCAGCGGATAAACACTTCAACTTTCCCTATCTCTATGACGGCGAGACGGAGGCTGTCTCCTTGAAATATGGCCCCATCGCCACCCCGCATGTATTTATCTTCGACAAGGACAGGAAGCTGCGGTATAGCGGCCGGGTGGACGACGTGGAGAAGCCGACCAGGACCCCGCATACGCTTGATGCCCGCAACGCCATCGAAGCCCTGCTGAATAATAAGGACGTTGAGGTGACGACAACAAAGGTGTTTGGCTGTTCGATAAAGTGGGCGGAGAAAAGCAACTGGATCGGGAAGGCCAGGCAGGAATGGGCAAAAGAGCCTGTAAAGCTGGATACCATCACGGCCGATGGGATCAAAGACCTTATTGGCAACAAGACGGAGAAGCTGCGGCTTATCAATGTCTGGGCCACCTGGTGCGGCCCCTGTGTAGCGGAGTTTCCCGACCTGGTGGATATAAACCGGATGTATCGTCGCCGGGATTTTGAATTTATCAGCATCAGCGCCGACGAACCGGCCAAAAGGGACAAGGCCTTACATTTCCTGCAACAATCACAGGCATCGGCAACCAATTATATCTTCAACATCGATGACAAGTACAAACTGATAGACGCCATCGACCCTAAATGGCAGGGCGCTTTACCTTATACGCTGGTGGTGGAGCCGGGAGGAAAGATCGTCTACGCCAAGGAGGGACCTATCGATGCGGTGGAATTGAAAAAAGTAATCGTGGACGACCCGGCGATCGGCAGATACTATTGAGTGGTATCTTCCGTTGACAAAATTCCTATCTTTCAGATTCATTAACCCGGTTTTATGTCAACAGAACCTAATCAAAAGGGGAATACCTTGTCCACTATCGCCCTTGTCCTTCGCCAGTCATTTTCGGGTCAGCACCAGGACTATACCACAGGCAGCATCCGGCGCGCCGTCGTAATGCTGTCGATACCCATGATCCTCGAGATGTGTATGGAGTCAGTGTTTGGCATCGTCGATATCTTTTTTGTAGGTCGCATCGGGCAGGATGCTGTGACCACCGTCGCACTCACCGAGTCGGCGATGTATGTGGTCTATTCCATCGCCGTCGGGCTTAGCATGGCCGCCACGGCCTTGGTCGCGCGGCGCGTCGGGGAGAAGAATCCCGAAGAGGCTTCGCACACCGCCGCCCAGTCTATTGTGATCTCGCTGGCCATCACCGTGGTGATCAGCCTGGTCGGCGCCTTTCTCGCACCGCATCTCCTCGGCATCATGGGGGCTTCGGCTACGACTGTGGCTATTGGTACGGGTTATACCCGGCTGGTCTTTGCAGGCTGTCTCGTCATCATGTTGCTCTACCTCATCAACGGTATCTTTCGGGGCGCGGGCAATGCCGCAATGGCGATGTGGTCACTTTGGATCGCCAATGGCTGCAATATCATTCTCTGCCCTATCCTTATCCATTATTATGGTCTGCCTGGTGCGGCCATAGCTACCATCGCCGGCAGGGGCATCGGGGTCTGCTACCAGCTGTTCTATCTTTTTCGGGGAAACGGGATCATCCGCATCGTCCGTAAACAGTTCAGGCCGGATGGCGCGATCATAAAGGGGCTCACCAAGGTCGCTTCGACCGGGACCGCACAGTTCCTGGTCGGTACGGCTTCCTGGATCGCTATGACCCGTATCATTATGAGTTTTAACGATACCGCCGCCACGGCGGGCTACCAGGTCTCCATCCGCATCCTGCTCTTTTTCCTGCTGCCTGCCTGGGGGATGAGCAATGCCGCGGCGACCCTTGTAGGCCAAAACCTGGGAGCGGGATCACCCGAACGGGCAGAGCGGTCCGTGCGGACAGCTTCCATATATAATGCAGTCTTCATGCTGCTGGTTTCGCTGCTGTTTGCCTTCGCCGCAGCACCCATCGTTGGCTTTGTAAACCGGGACCCGGCGGTGGTGGAAGTTGCCATCAATTCTTTACGCATTATCAGTATCGGCTATGTGTTTTACGGTGTGGGTATGGTCCTTACGAATGCCTTTAACGGTGCCGGAGATACGAGTACCCCCACCATCATCAACCTCTTTTGTTGCTGGCTTTTTCAGATCCCCCTGGCCTGGTCACTGGCCATTGCGCTCAAACTGGGCCCCAAGGGTGTTTTCCTGGCCATTCTCATCACAGAAACGACTATCGCTATTGTTAGTTTTATTGTGTTCAGGCGGGGTAAATGGAAGCGTGTGAAGGTATAAGTAGAAGTATATAGGATGTGGAAAAGTCCCTTAGCACACAATAAAATTTTTTCATAAAAGATTCTTGCACAAGTACAAAATAGATAATATTTTACATTCCCCTCCGTTAATAACTCCGTCCGTACGGACTAGCCCCCAGGGTTAGCCAAGTGGGATGGGGTTGTTAAAGACCCCGGAGGGAAGGCCTAAGATGGGTCTTTCGGTGGCATCTGATAAAAACCTTTGAAACATGCGTCGCAGTCGTTTATTACATCCCGGATTCTTGTGCGTTTTGGTCGCATTTGTTTTGCCGGTAAGTGCGCTAAAAGCCGGTGGTCCGGTAAAATCCAATCGTTCAGCAAAAGCCGCCGCCTTTGCGGCCGAAGTCACCACCCTATACCAGGAGTTCGATCTGCAGGAAGTGGGACTGACAAAAAAAGCTTTCGAATATGCTCTTAAAGGATATCATTATTTGTTGGATCATCACTGGCTGAACAAAACCAATATCATCTCTATTTGCGATCTGAGCCAGTCTTCCCGTAACAAACGGTTGTATGTTCTTGATCTCGACCAGAAGAAGGTGCTGGTGAATACCTATGTGGCGCATGGCCGCAATTCAGGGACGGAGTTCGCCAACTCTTTCTCCAACAGCCCCTCTTCGCATAAGAGCAGCCTTGGGTTTTATGTCACCCAGGGGACTTATATGGGAAACAATGGATTGTCCCTCAAGATCAGGGGAATGGAAAGAGGGTTCAACGACAGGGCAGGCAGCAGGAATGTCGTAGTACATGGCAGCCAGTATGTCGGACCGGACTTTTTGGAGATGAACCGGTTCTGTGGAAGGAGTTATGGTTGCCCGGCTGTACCCGCTGATGAGTCAGAAACAATTATCGATCTTATAAAAGAAGGTTCCCTTTTATTTATCTATCATCCAAGTAAAAAATACCTTACGCGCAGCAAGATACTTAACAGCTAGCATGGACGATTACTTCAGATGGTTTGAAGGTGAAAAAGCTCAATTTAGGTTCGTACCCTATGATTGGGCTTTTCTTTTTTCCCTAGGCGGACCACGGGTCCGCGCCGCGATAGTTGAAAGCTAAAATTGCCACCCGATATATTGTGTCAGCACGCCGATGAAGATCCCCGACCAGACCTCGAAGGGCGTATGCGCCGACAGAAGAAGACGCGAGGTACAAACCAGACCGGTGAACAACAGGGCTGCGGCGATATACAGCCCGGAGCCATAGGCATCATGAAAGGCAAATAAAATAAAGAACATCGTCATCCCACCCATGGCGATGCCATGCATGCTTATCTTGAAATAGATGTTGCAGACCCATCCGCCGCAAACAGCCAGGAAAGCGCCCAGCAGGAACTGCACCGCAAGCGGCGGAGTATCGGGAAGCCGTTTAAAAACGAGCCATGTCCACCAATAAAAGATCATCGCGATGAGATAGGGACCGATCCTTTCCTTTTCATTACGCAACATCGGAGACTTGATCAACTGCAGCCGCCAAAGCAGGAAGACGGCAAACAGCGGTAAAAAAGTATTACAAAGGATGACGCTTAGCAGCCGCATCACTTTTGTCCGGTGATCGAAGCCGGCAAAGGCATAGGGATGGACAAAAATGATAAAGGCCATCACATAGGCAGTGATGAACAGCGGGTGGAAGACAAAAGAAAATAGATGCGCCATTCCACGCAACAGGGGGTTGCCAGAGGTCTTACCCGCGCCGTCGCCGGCCGGTGCTATAATGGTGTTGGTCATAACTCTTTCCTGAGTCTTGCGACAGGAATGTTTAATTGTTCTCGGTATTTGGCTACGGTACGGCGGGCGATGTTATAGCCTTTGTCCTGCAGCAGCTCGGTCAGCTTTTCATCGCTGAGGGGTTTCTTCTTACTCTCGCCTTCGATGAGATCGCTGAGTATCTTCTTCACCTCCCTTGTCGACACCTCTTCCCCGCTGTCCGTGCTAAGAGATTCACTAAAGAAGAACTTCAACCGGTATGTTCCAAACTCCGTCTGCACGAATTTACTGTTGGCTACCCGGCTGACAGTAGAGATATCCAGGGCCGTCCGTTCGGCGATGTCCTTGAGGATCATCGGCCGCAGCGTCGTCTCGTCCCCCGTGAGGAAAAAGTCGTGCTGGTAGTCCATAATCGTATGCATCGTATTATACAAGGTCTGCTGCCGCTGTTTGATCGCATCGATAAACCATTTCGCCGCGTCTATCTTCTGTTTTATAAAAAGTACCGCTTCCTTCTGGCGTTTGTCTTTTTTGCTGCCCCGGTCGTATTCCTTCAGCATTTCCTTGTATCCTTCGCTGATGCGCAGGTCGGGTGCATTCTTGGAGTTGAGGGACAGCTCCAGTTTCCCGCCGGTGTTCGTGATGAAGAAGTCGGGGATCACATAGCTTTCCGCCTTGTTCACTTCGGTGACGTCGCCGCCGGGTTTTGGATTGAGCTTGATTATCTGGTTGATCACCTCCTTCAGCTGCTCGTCGTCGAGGTTGAGCCCGCGCTGGATCTTGTCGTAGTGCTTTTTGGTGAACTCGTCGAAATAATAGGTGAGCACATCGATGGCCATGTCCACGCTCTTGCTGCCATTCTTCTTCCGGCGCAGCTGGATCAGCAGGCACTCCTGGAGATCGCGGGCGGCGACGCCGGCGGGATCGAACTGCTGGATCTTTTTGATCAGCCCTTCTATCTCTTCTTCGCTGGTCTCGATGTTCTGCCGGAAAGCCAGGTCATCGGCTATGGAAGCCGTCTCCCGGCGCAGATAACCGTCATCGTCGATGCTGCCAACGATCTGTTCGGCGATCCTCCGGGTGCGGTCGTCTACAACCAGCATCCCTAATTGGTCAAGAAGCAGGTCGTGGAAGGAGTTTTCGACCCTATGGGGCATTACCCTGTCCTCATCGGCATCGGGGTAGTTGTCGTCGCGGAGCTTGTAATCCGCTATCTCATCGTCGCCATCGTTGACATACTCGCTGATGTCGATGTTATCGTATTCATCTTCACTGCCATCCGCTTCCTCATATTCTTCCTTGGAATCAAATTCATCTTTTGTTTCATCTCCTAATCCATCCTCGTGATCTTCAGTCACTTCCAGGGCCGGATTTTCTTCCAGCTCCTCCTTTATTCTTTCTTCCAGGTTAGCCGTCGGCACTTGCAGCAATTTCATTAACTGAATCTGCTGAGGAGACAGTTTTTGGAGTAATTTTTGCTGTAATGATTGACTTAAAGACATGTGTATCAGGGGTTTTGCTCTGCCCCTCTTTCCCAATACCGGAAAAAGGCGGGCGAACCACAAAAATCAGGCCGTAAATTTAAGGAAAAAGGAGGGACTCTTTGTGCAACGAAAAAAAACTTTTCTTGTTGTATGTGTTTCAATACTTACGAGCGTAGTGGCCGCCCAGCCCCTGCGCCCTTTCGCGGTGGATAAAATTGTTTTTACTCATTATTTTACCCCCATGACGCCGCTGGTTTTTAGCCGCATGCCTGACAGGGTCCCTCCCCGGCTATCGTTTACGGCTATGGCCGGCACTTCCCTGTCGCCCGACTACTATAGTTGCCACCTCGGATTCTTCTGTAAAGAAGAGCTCGTCATCGAAAAAGCAACGCGTCTTCCGCTGCGCTTCCGGCTGGGCTCGCTGGATTATGTAAATAAGATGGAAGGGAAGTAGGCGCCCTTGAAGACATGCCTTACTCTTCTTTAAGCGCGATGGCGCTGTCTTTCACAAGCGGATATTTAGTATCGAATAGCTGGTTAAAGACAATTCTGAATTGGTTTACAAATGAAACTTTATCATCCCATCTGCTGTAATCATGATCCGGGAAATAAACCGCATTCAGATTTTGAAATTGAAATCGGATGGGTTGTTTATTTGTCCAACCGCGATAACCATGGTCTCCACACAACAAAATAACAGCGTTGGAGTCATTTTGACGAATATGCAGCACTAATGCTGCAAGCCGCTTATTCGTGTATGGAAGGTAGTTGAGATACGATGTAGCCGGATTGGTGAACTTTTCCTCATAGATCTGCTGGTCGCTTCTCCGATTACCTGATGAGTCGAACAGGTAAGGAAAATGCGGCATCATAAAGTGTGCATATACAAACCTGGGCCGGCTGGTCTTCTGATCTGCTTCCGAAGCTACCGCTTTTAAAAATTCCTCATTGCCGGTGTAATATTTCATATACTCCCGAACCACGAAATATTTGACACCGAGATACCTGACCAATAAAGAAGTACTATGCCGGTTCAGTCTTTCCGCCAGCGTTCTTGCTGTAATGAGCCTGGTCTTTAAGGGGAGAAAAGATTGCCAGGCTTTTGTCGGTTGCCCCGCAAGGTCGAAAATGGAATAATTTTTCACTTCATAGCCTTCCCTGGAAAATAAACTGATCACTTTGCTATTCCGGATGAGATGATAGGTATTCGTGTAATCCTGGGACATTATCCGGCCAGGATCTTTTAATCCTTCAATATAGGACATGTTCAAAACAGAGGCGATGGAGAAAGGTGTAAGATTATAATTGGCGCGGCTCTGTTTGTTTATATGAAATCCTTGTTTTATCAGAAAGCTATCCAGGCAGGAATTGTCATAGTTGAATTGTTCCTTAAGAGAAAGACTACTGGCATACTCATCAAACAGCAGAAAATAGACATTGGGTTTTGCGCAGGTGGCACACGGGGTTGTAGTATCCCCTTTTTCCAATGAATACACGGAGAGCGGATTAACAGGAGGATATAGAAGCTTTCCGATGAGCCAACCTGCATCGACGAGGATATAGACAAGCAGGGTCGTATTTAAGAACAGGTAAAGTTGCGGAAATCTTCTTTTGGTTTTTTTAAGCCAGATGAATACTCCTATCAGCGCCAGCAGACCGGCGAGTAAGAGAAAGGAATTACCGGTAAAGAAGCGATGCGGGAAGTGCTTCGTCATCACCTGTATAAACGCTTCATAAAAAAAGAAAAAAGCCATAAAGGCAGCAGCGAGGATAGCTGCGCGGTGTTTATCCCGGAGTAATAACCAGGATATGCCCCCCAATAAAAGCGTCAACCCTATATAGGCACAAAGTAAGACCAAAGCATCTTGAAACGGGATAAATCCAAAATTTTCAAGTACGCCATGTAATACAAAGAAGATGGAAATCAAGGGGACAAAAAGAGGGACCCGTTTTAGTTTTTCCAACATATCTTATGGGTTTCGTCGAGCGGCTTTTGTCAGGCAGCAGGCGCTTTCTCCCGGGCCAACACTTTCCTGATGGCTGCGACGATCTTCTCGCCTTTCTCTTTTGTCTGTTCTTCCGTCCAGGTGAGACCGATGGCTGTGGAGACGCAACGGCTCAGGATGCGGTCGCTGGCCGGGAAGTCGTCCAATTTCAGGGAAACAAGGGTCTTCCGTTGCTCTTCGTTGAGATTGTTGAGGGTCGCCGCCTTGCGGAGATGATCCCATTTGCGGAAGTAGTGCCAATTATTATCGAACCAGTAGAAATTGCCGGCGAGGATATTTTGCTGCCGCAGTTCGGCGACCACGGCGCGGGTGATCTCTTCTGTTGGCAGGAACCAGCTGAGGAAGGTGCAGGTATCGCCATCGGCATCGGGGATGTGCCTGAAGCTGATCTCCGCGACATTAGCGAATATAGCCTTTAGCTGACTATGGTTCTTTTTCTGGATGCTCAGGAAGTGATCGAGCTTCTTTATCTGCGCCAGGCCGATGGCGGCATGCAGTTCGGAGATGCGATAGTTATAGCCGATGAAGGGATGGAGATCGGCGCCGCGGTCCGTGCCGGCATGGTCATGACCATGGTCGGTATAGCCATCGCATTTGATATAAAGGTCTTTATCATTGGTGATGACGGCGCCGCCTTCGCCACAGGTGATGGTCTTTACAAAGTCAAAAGAGAATGTCCCCGCATGGCCGATGGTGCCAAGCGCGCGACCCTTATACCGTGCGCCAAAGCTCTGGCAGGCGTCTTCGAGCAGGATGAGGTTATGTTCGCGGCAGATCTGTGCGAGGGCATCGAGGTCGGCCATGGCGCCGCACATGTGTACAGGCATCACGCATTTAGTGCGGGGGGTGATGGCGCGGCGGACGGCGTCAGGCGCCAGGGTCAGCGTCTCGTCGACGTCAACCAGGACGGGGATGGCGCCTACGCTAAGCACGGATTCGAAAGAAGCCACAAACGTAAAGGTCGGCATGATCACCTCGTCACCGACGCCGATGCCCAGGCAGGCCAGGGCGGTGGAGAGGGCCGATGTTCCACTCGAGGTAAGCTGGGCAAACTCGCAGCCAAGGGTGGAGCAGATGGCGGCTTCCAGCTCTTTCGATTTCCAGATACCCTTGCGGGGACCGTCAAAGCCATACCGCATCAGGATACCGGTATCCATCACATCATTGATCTCTTTACGTTCTTCAGGGCCGAATAATTCGAAACCAGGCATATAAATCTGTTTTTATGGGGCTAGCTGCCCCGTTGAAGTTGTAAAATTAGAAAAAATGAGCGGAACCGGCCGGCTTTCGACATTATTGCGGCTGATTGCCGTGACAAAGTAATAGTGCGTGGGCCCTTTTTCCTCCCCGGTGCTCCCATGGATGGTATAGCCGGCCACCGGGTCATAGGGGACAAAGTCAGAAATGTGTATGGAGTCGATGTTCACCGTCTCCAAGTCCGACTCATAGATGGCGAAACCCCGCAACGAATCATCCGGCGCCCCCTTGGAAAGCCAGGCCGTCCCGGTGCCATCTTTACGATTATATTCGATATGGCAAAGCGGCTCATGGGGTTTTGTCGAATCGATCCACGGCATCGGCGGGATAAGGGCGGGATAGCTGTAGTAATTATTTTGCAGGCTGTCACACCAGCCGAAAGGGTCTGTGTCAAAAGAGCTGCTGCTGAAATAGACGGCGCCCTGAACGGTGGGATAGGTACGCAGCGCCTGGATCTGCCGGGGCAGCTGGGTCGGATCATGCCAGGCCGCAATCCTTTCGAAGGCCTTATAGATGCCAAGCCCGATGTAGCATTGTTTGCCATAACTATGGTGCGCCCACCAATCCAGCAACGCGCCATAGGGAGCTCGCGGGTGGTCGAAGTCGAAATAGATCTGCGGAACAACATAGTCGATCCACCCCTGTTTCAACCACAGTTCAATATTGGCATAGAGATTATCATAATCTGTCACGCCACCCTGCGTATCGCTGCCATCGGGGTCCTGCGACCGGTTGCGCCAGATGGCAAAAGGGCTGATGCCGAATTTGCAATAGGGTTTCTCTTCCTTTATCGCCCTGCTGATCATCAGGATGACGGAGTCTACGTTGCTGCGGCGCCAGTCGCCCTTGGACATCCCGCCGCCATAAAGCGCATAGGTCTTATTATCGGGAAAATCCTTGCCTTTGCCGCCGCCCTCGACGATGTCATAGGGATAGAAATAGTCATCGAAGTGCAGGGCGTCGATATCATAGCGATGGACGATATCGCGGATCACCTTGGTGACGTATTGTTGCACTTCTTTATTTCCCGGGTCGAAATAAAGCGTATTCTCGAACCGGACAAACCAATCGGGGTGCTGGCGGGTAATATGATCCGCGGCCACCGACGACCTGCCGATCGATTTTACGGCCCGGTAAGGATTGCACCAGGCGTGAAACTCCATCCCCCGCCGGTGGGCCTCTTCGATCATAAAACTAAGGGGATCGTAATAGGGGGAGGGGGCGAGACCCTGGACACCCGTAAGCCATTCGCTCCAGGGTTCATAAGGCGAAGGAAAAAAGGCATCAGCGGCCGGTCTGATCTGTACCACCACCGCATTGAGCCCATCACGTTTGTGCATATCCAGCAGCCGCGTAAACTCTACTTTCTGGCTGTCGACGGGAAGGCCCTTTTTGGAAGGCCAGTCGATATTGTCCACGGAAGCCACCCAGGCGGCGCGGAACTCATATTTTGGACTTTGCGCAACAGCGCCTGCAGCAGCCGCCGTTTGAGCAACCGAAGGCATTGGGATGCATAAGGCGGTTGCTGCCACAAAAAGCACCAGGCATGCCGTATTCCTGAGCTTGTCGAGCAGCCCGTTGAGCGTCTTTGCTTCTTCTTCGGTGAGGTTGGTCATAATCTTATCTGAATTTTCCTCGAAGGGGTCGATCTTCTCCAATAGTTTCCTGCCTTTTGCCGTGATCACGATGTCGACGAGCCTGCGGTCTTCGCCATTGGGTGTTTTGCGGACGAGTCCTTTTCTCAGCAGGCGGTCGACGATGCGGCTGGTATCACTCATCTTATCAAGCATCCGCTGCCTTATCTGTAAGGTGGATAAGGGTTTTCCCTCTCCCCGCAAAATGCGCAGGATATTGAATTGCCGGGGCGTGATGTCCCAGTCCTCAAACATGGAGCTTATTTTTTCAGAGAGCCAGTTGTAAGTATAGATGATATTGATCCTGGCCTTTTGGTGTTCGCTGCGGAATTTACGCTGATTTATTTCGTTTTCCAGTCCCATGGGTATATAAAAGTACAGATTTTATTCAGCCAAATCCTTTTGCAATTCCTGTACCAGCATAAAAATTGTATAAAGATGATGGGCTTCGTGCAACAGGAAGAACTCCGTCCACCCGGGGATAGTAAGCAACCCATAACGGGCATGGCGGCCCTTCCGTTGCAGGGTCGCTTCGTCCATGCCTTCCAGTAGGGTGAGAATGGTTTGCCGGTGGCCGTCTATTCCGGCGAGCAGCCCGGACAGCGGCTGTTGGACATATCCGGGAAACGCCGGGTCGGTATCCGCAACATAGCTTTCGAAAGAGGGTGTATCTTCCCTTTGTATCCTTTCGATCCGATGCAGGAATAGCGGATGATAGCAGGCCAGATGAGCGATATTCTCAAAGGCGCTCCATTTGTCGGGGTTGATGCGTCGCTTTAGCTGTTGTTCCGTCAGGTGGCCGATGAGTTCCCGGATGGTCTGGTGTTGATAGCGCAGGCGTGCCCGGATGGAAGCGGATAAAAACATACGATATATTTTATTTAAGTCGCCGGAGGCGGCTTGTCCGAAGGACAGACATTAGCGGTTTGCCGGAAATGCCCTATTTTTCCCAAAGGGCATTTCTGGCACATATTAATCTCCCCACACTCTTGTTCCCTCGCTGCAGTTGGCGCAAATATCGATGTTCTTGCGGCTTTGGAGTATCTGGCGCCTGAACTCGACATAGCGGTCGTTATGCCAAACCTCCCTGAACGGCTTTCCTTTCAGGTCGCCAAGCGGGTGTTCGGCATCCTTATCAAAGCAACAAGGCACCACCAGCCCATCCCAGGTGATCACCGTGGCATGCCAGAGCCGCCAGCAATGATTGTCCAAGGAATTCTTAAAAACGGTGCTGCCATCCTTCTCTTTACGATAGCGGCTGTATCTTTCGTTGACGGGGATCAGACCGTTTGGGTCGTTGACATAGTCATACACCTGCGCCGTCTTGAAACGAACCTGGTCGACACCGATCTCTTTTGCCAGCCGGCGGATATCCTCCATCTGGTGTTCGTTTGGCCGGACAACGAGGAACTGGAAGAAAATGAAGGGGGTCTTGCTCTTTAATTCTTTTTTCCATTTGACGATGTTGCGTGCGCCTTCCAGCACTTTCTCCAACCGGCCGCCCACCCGGTATTGTTCGTAGACTTCCTGCGTGGTGCCGTCGATGGAAATGATCAGCCGGTCGAGGCCGCTTTCCACTGTCCGCTTCGCATTGCGATCGTTGAGATAGTGCGCGTTTGTCGAAGTGGCGGTATAGATACCTTTGCCGGAGGCATAGGCCACCATGTCGAGGAAGGAGGGGTTGAGGTAGGGTTCCCCCTGGAAATAGAAGATAAGATAGAGCAGGTCTTTGGACAGCTGGTCGATGGTCTGGCGAAAGAAGCCATCCTCCAGCATACCCGTGGGCCGGGTGAAGGCGCGCAGGCCGCTGGGGCATTCGGGGCAGCGGAGGTTGCAGGAGGTAGTCGGCTCGAACGAAAGGGAAACCGGGTATCCCCACTGGATAGCTTTTTTCGTCCATTTGCTGAGATAATAACTGCCAAGAACCTTCATCCCGTTGAAGATACGCCGAGCGGTGAGCTTTGACAGGAGATTGATGGTATCGTTTCGATTAAAATCGGGCATGGAAGTATAAAAATACTAAATTATGTTTGTACCCGTTTGGACCCCCGGAACGGTTAGAAATCATGGTAAAAAAGACTAGGAAAAATACAGGCTGGAAAATTTTAATATTCTCTGTCGTTGCAGCTGTGCTTGTTATGTTAGGTTTTACGGCTTATGAATGGTTGCTGGAAAGAAGAGCTCATTTTGTCCGGTATGCGGAATTCGGCATCGACGTCCCCGTCAATTATACCATCCATGGCATCGATGTCTCCAAATACCAGGAGATCATCGACTGGAACCTGGTGCGGGATATGAAGGTGGGTAACGTTCAGATGAGCTTTGCTTTTATAAAAGCGACGGAAGGATTGGGTAATGAAGACGCCTATTTCAAACGCAACTGGAAAAAAGTAAAAGATGCCGGTCTGGCCAGGGGTGCTTATCACTTTTTTCTGTCGACCAAGAGCGGCAAGGCCCAGGCGGAAAATTTTATCAATTCCGTCGAACTGCAGCCGGGTGATCTTCCGCCTGTGCTGGACATCGAGCAGACCTATGGCATCCCGGGGGATAAATTGCGCGACCGGGCCAAGGAGTGGTTACAAACTGTACAGGATTATTATCATGTGACGCCGATCATCTATACCAATGTAGATTTCTACAAACAATATCTCAAGGACGACTTCGACGGCTATCCGCTTTGGGTGGCGCACTATCTCCAAAAAGAGCGGCCCAGCATCTACCGGGCCTGGGACTTCTGGCAGCATAGCGAGTCCGGCCGCGTCAACGGCATCATGACGAGGGTGGATTTCGATGTGTTCAACGGTGACTCCACCGAATTCCGCAAGCTGCTGATCAATTAGTGGACGCTGGCGCAGGCGCGGGTCTATCCCTCATCCATCTCCCGAAGCAGCTCTTGTAATTTCCGGACATGCCGGCCGTAGAATTTGTCGATGCCCCAGCGGTTGACAAAATAGGTGGCGACCGTGGTTACCACGATCAGGGCCGATAAGAGCCCAATCGCCCGCCACCAGTGAAAAGGCGGTTCGTCCGCCAGCCGGCTTTGAAGCGCGATCCCGAAAGCGGCAATGATGCTCACCGGTGCGGCCAGCGTACCGGACCAGAAATAGAAGCGGAGGTATTTTTGAAGGGTCTTAAGCTGGCCCGCCAGGTTGGACCGGACCTCACAGCTTACGCATTGCATTCTTTTCAACAGTTGGTTCTTCCGGTAATAATAGCCAAAATAGAACGCCAGGACCCCGACAAACACCCAGGCCACGCGGGACATACTGCCATTGAAGGCCAGAAGATAGAATACGATACACCCGCTGTAAGTAATGGCCATTATCACGGCCTCCTTTCGCAGGTTGCGGCGCATCCGGTCGATGGGGCCGTGCGACCGCTTCTGCAACAAGGCCAGCAGCTCATCCCGGGATGCAGCTGCATCCGGCGTCACATCCTGCTCTTTCCAGATTGCCTTAAGAGTTTCCAATTCCATAAACGGCCTCCTTTGTCATTTTACGTAATTTCTCTTTTACCCGGTTCATCTTCACACGCAGGTTGTTCTGGGGAATACCCAATATCTCTTCCATCTCCGCATAGCTCTTATCCTCGAGATAGAGCATGGTCAGTGCTTTCTCAACTTCCGTGAGCCGGTTGATGGCGGCGTAAAGGGACTGCAATTGTTCTTCCCGTTCCGTGCTGTAAGGGATATCTTTCAGTTGGGTGGGCAGATTGTCGGGATCGAACGAAGTGATATAATGGCGTTGTTTGCGCAGATCGGAAATAGCCGTGTTCAGCGCTATCCGGTAAAGCCAGGTGCTGAATTTTGCCTCGCCTCTGAAGGAAGGATAAGACCGCCAGAGCTGGATGACGATCTCCTGGAAAAGGTCCTGCCGGTCGGGTGAGGTAGCGCCGTACATCCTGCATATCTTGTAAAGGATGGCGCGGTTGTCGGTTACCAGCCGGATAAATGCTTCCTGTAAGTCCGGGTCTTGCAAGTCGAGGCTTTTAACAATAATACTATTTGTCGGCGGCTCGTGGAAAATATTACATTCGCAACCATGAAGAAGATCTATCATCTCTCCACTTGCACCACCTGCCAGCGCATCCTGGAAGAAACCGGGGCGGCGGAAAAGGGGTTTACCTTACAGGATGTAAAAACGGCCGGCATTACGCCTGCCCAGCTGGATGAGCTAAAGGAAAAAGTAGGTTCGTACGAAGCGTTGTTCAGCCGGAGGGCGCTCAAATACAAAGAGTTAGGGTTGAAGGACCAGGTTTTGACAGAAGCCGACTACCGCCGGCTGATCCTGGAAGAGTACACCTTTCTCAAGCGCCCTGTCGTGGTGGCGGGCAAAAAGGTATTTGTGGGCAGTGAGAAAAAAACGGTGGCGGCGCTTACAGCGCTAATTGGAGGATAGCAGCTTTACTCCAAAAGGCCCTTGCTGCTGCACTACCCTGACGCGGACAAGACCGGGCCTCGCGGTATAGTCCCTTGCACTGCTGAACAGATAGGACTCCGGCTGCTCTACGATCCGCTCCCTGACGGGGTTCTCGTGGATATGAGCTATCCGGTCGAGCAGGGACTGGCGAGAGGAGCAATCGATGCGCAGGGGACTGCAGCAGTCTTGCCACAGATGGAATTTCTCCTTGCGTAGGGATTTGCGATATTCCTCGAAATGCTGCAGCATCCACTCCCGCCTGAAATCCATTTCCATTTCGATGGTTTTCAGGATGGCCGGTGTGGTATATTTCTTGAAATCCCGTTCAAAATAGGCGGGGGCGGTTGCTTCTTTTGTCCGGACGATGAGGTGGAGATGGCTGGTCATCAGACACCAGGAATAAATGGTAAGCCCCTGGGTAGTGATAAAATAATTCAAGGCTTCGGCGATCACCTGCTTATAAGCCGGCCGGGTAAATACATCTATCTTGTCTACAGTGTTCAACGTCAGGAAATAACAGGCATCCAGGGGGATCATCGGTTTTTCGTTTGACAGCATAGTCTCTCGTTTTGATGACAAAAAAGCCGTTATCAAATAGGGTGCAAATGAGACAGGTATGGGCGGGGGGGATGTGTACTAAATTACAAAAAACCCGATAATTCGGTTGCAGGGCGCTCCAAAATTTTCCCTTATTTTTTCCGGCCGATCCTTACTTTTCGTCCAATTGCGGCTCGTCGATGAAGCCGTTGACTGTGGAAAGTTTTACCCGTTGTCTGGGATAGGCGCTACAATAGATATAATGTTCGGGATTGTCGACCCACTTGGCCTTCATCAGCTTGTCGATGGGGGTAGGCATGGGTTTGTCCTTTTTAAGGATCTTTTCCAGATCGACCGGCTGGTTGCCGAACTGCCAGAAGTGATGTTCCGAATCGTGCTGGTAGCGGTTGGCAAAGAAATGGAACAGCCGCATCAGCCATTCCTTCCGGCTTTCATCAGGGTGTTCTGAAATAGCCCGGAGGATCTGTTTGGCTGAAATGCTCTTTAGATCACGTAATACTTTCGGAAGATTACCTTTCCCTTGTTCGACGTCCGCTATCATATACAACTGACTGGGCAGGATGGCATATTCGTATACCCGTAGCCGTTTGTTTTCGATGCAGTAGTTGAGGTTGTCCACCAACAAATCGCAGTATTCAAAGCGAGTGAATACGTCGATCCCGCCGACTACGGTTAGGGTTACAAAATACAATCCCTTCGGCTGTATCTTGTACATTTCGGTCATGCGTAAAAGATAGCAAACTTTTGTTAAAATCTATAACTGCGCAGGTTTTCCGCGGGTCCCAACAAGGCTTTTTTTGTTCCACTTTAAAAAAGTTTCTCTTTTTGTTCCCACCGGGAGAATCTTTCCACGCAGGAGAAGTTTTCCAATTATTTCCTGCAAATTATTTGCATTTCCTCACTCGACAATTCGCAGTTTCGCGTAGTTAAGCATGATCTTCTTCTCTCCATTTAATTCGAATTTGACGGTAGCGATCGGGTTGTGGGCATTGCCTTCCATTCCGACGACTTCGCCGAATCCGAATTTCTGATGTTCTACTTTTTGTCCAACCTGCAGGCCCGAGGTATCACTTGCTACGAAATCGGGTGAGGGGACATGCTCAATGGATTTAGCTGCCGGTTTGGGTGGAATATAAGAAGGGCGCGAATCTTTTTTGGCCGGCGGAGGACCGTATCTTTTTTCCGCCTGTGAAGCACTGCCAAAGCCGCCACCATGCATCCGGTCGTATGCGGAGCCGGAAGGCCCGCCAGGGCTTTGATTGCGCAGGCCGCCGCCGGCAAAGCTTCGGTCTAAATATTCTGACGGTATCTCTTCAATAAAACGGCTTGGCTCATTCTGTACCAGATTGCCAAAACGATACCTGGTGTTGGCATAGGTGATCCACAACCTTTGCTTGGCGCGGGTGATGACGACATAGAACAATCTTCTTTCCTCTTCCAGCTCTTCCCGTGTATTGATCGCCATGGCATTAGGGAAAAGCATCTCTTCCAATCCCGCCGCAAAGACACAGGAGAATTCCAACCCTTTGGCAGCATGTATCGTCATGAGCTTTACCGTGTCGGCATTGGGGTCTTTCTCATCGGCATCCGTCAGCAGGGTTATCTGCTGCAAATAATTGCCCAACCCCTTGGTGTCGGTTTCCAACACTCCATCATCATCGGGCCGTTCGGTAAATTCTTTTATAGAGTTGAGCAATTCCTGGATGTTCTCGTAGCGTGCCACGCCTTCGGTGGACTTGTCGTTGAACAGCTCTTTCACCAGGTTGGTCTGCTTCCCTACATGGGAAGCCAGATCATAAGCGTTATGCTTCTCCTGCATGGAGGCGAAGCTGCGGATCATGAGCACGAAATTCTCGATCGCCTCGAGGGTACCGGCCTTGAAGCCAAATTCCCTGGCCCGTTCGAACACTTCCCATAGATAGATATTGTTCTCATTGGCGGCGAGCACGGCCCTGTCGATAGTGGTCTTGCCGATGCCGCGGGCCGGATAGTTGATAATCCGTTTCAGCGACTCTTCATCCCGCGGATTGACAATGATGCGCAGATAGGCGACAAAATCCTTGATCTCCTTCCGCTGGTAGAAGCTGATGCCGCCATACATGGTATAGGGAATACCCATCCGGCGCAGACTTTCTTCAAAGGCCCGGCTCTGCGAGTTGGTGCGGTAGAGGATGGCGAAATCCCGGTTGTTGTAGTGATTACGCAACCGCTGCTCCTGGATAGTATCGGCCACGAATTTTCCTTCCTCATTGTCCGTCATCAGCCGCACCAGTCTGATCTTCTCGCCGGTGGCGTTGTCCGTCCATAGGTTCTTGGGTATCTGTCCCTTATTATTTCGGATAACTTCGTTAGCGACGTTGAGTATGCTTTGAGTGCTGCGGTAGTTCTGCTCCAGCTTTACCACTTTAACATCATCATAATCCTTCTGGAACTGTAGAATATTTTCGATGGTTGCGCCCCGGAAGCTATAGATGCTCTGAGCGTCATCTCCTACGACACAGACATTCTCATGAGCAGCGCCCAGCAACTTTATGATCTCGTACTGGGCAGGATTGGTATCCTGGTACTCATCGATCATGATGTATTTGAACTTGTGCTGGAACTTATGGAGGGCGTCGGGGAAGTTTTTTAACAATTCATACATCTTGATCAGCAGGTCGTCGAAATCCATGGCCCCATTTTTGAAACAACGTTTGGCGTAGGCGTCATAGATCTGCGCAATGGCCGGGCGGTTGCTGCGCATGTCTTCCTGTTGAATAGCATAGTCATTTGCATATTCTACGGGACCGACGAGGCTATTCTTGGCCTGAGAGATGCGGTTATAGACGGTATTGGGCTTATAATGCTTGTCGTCCAGGTTCAATTCGTTGATCACGGTCTTCAGCACTCCTTTGGCATCATCGGTATCATAGATGGTGAAATTGCTCGGATAGCCAAGCCGGTACGCTTCACCGCGGAGGACCCGGGCGAACACACTGTGAAAAGTACCAATATATAAGTTGCGGGCATTGGTGTTGCCGAGGATCTTTTCCACACGCTCTTTCATCTCCTTTGCCGCCTTGTTGGTAAACGTAAGGGCCAGAATATTAAAGGCGTCCACTCCCTGGGCCAGCAGATGGGCGATGCGTGTCGTCAACACCTTCGTCTTTCCGCTGCCGGCGCCCGCCACGATCATGATGGGACCATCCTTATGCAATACCGCTTCTTTCTGCCGGTCGTTCAATTCACTAATATAATCTCGCATACTGCAAATCTACTTAAATCCGCTAACTTACGTCATCTATGTTACCCGAGGCTCTACCTTATCATCTCAAAGTCCGCGACCACTTCAAACAGCAGCAACCCACGTGGGAATTTTTCGCTGCAGCCCGCACCCGCGAAGAACAATTAGTTGCTTTTCAGACCGAATTATTGAAGAATACCTATCGCTTCACCCGCGAGGCCGATGCAGCGCTTTATGCACAGATCGACAAGGCCAGGGAGAAACTCGGACTTGACGAACTGGCCGTCACCGCCTACCAGGCACAGTATGCCAATGATGAACTCAACGCCAGTATCGTCTATCTCCATCAGGAAGCCCATCTCGTCTTCAGCGGAGCCATCCGCGAACGACTGAACGAAGCCGAAATGCTGGGCGTTATCGCCCATGAGCTTACGCATGTCCGCCTGTACACCATGCTCGACGGAGAACTGGAAGTCGCCGACAGGATCATTACGGCCATCGCCAACCATCCCAACAGCGAAGCCCCTTATTATGAGACCGCGCGGCTTTTCAAGCTATATACGGAGATTTACTGCGACCGGGGAGCATATGCCGTACTGGGCGATACCGATGCGGTGATCACCGGGCTTTTGAAGATCGCCACCGGGCTCACCGAAGTGAATGCAGCCAATTTTATGTCACAGGCAGAATCCATTTTTACGGCGGAACCCGGCACGCAGTCGGAGACTCCCACTCATCCGGAAAATTTTATCCGCACCCGCGCCCTGCGACTCTGGCAGGAGCAGCAGGATCAAGCGGAGCAGGCCATCACCCGGATGATCGAAGGGCGCCCCGAACTCGACCGGCTGGACCTTTTTTCCCAGGCAACGCTCCATGCTCTCACCCGCAACCTGTTACTCGAATTCCTCCAGCCAGAGCAACTACGCAGCGCCACCGTGCTTGGGCTGGCCCACCAGTATTTCCCCGATCTGTCCTGGCCGGCCACGACTGCGACGAACACTTCCGCCAACCCCGGGGAAGGCGCCACCGAAAACATCCGCGAACGGTTGGTCACGGCACTCGCCGGCGCACAGCCCAGCATCCGAGACTATTTTTCCTATCTTCTGCTGGATTTCGCGCTTGTCGATCCCTCACTGGAAGAGTTGCTGCCGGGAAGAGCCCTGGCATTCGCCGGTGAGATCGGGCTGTCCGCCGTCTATGAGCCCATCTGTAAAAAAGAATTGCAGCTCGGAGATAAAAAATGGCAGCAATACAAACGATCACATGGAATCTAATCGCATTTCTTTCGCCAGCTTCTTGTCTACCGCCTTTGACAAAGGCGACTATTCAACGGACGACACGATTGCCTTCGTCCTGCCCCTCTTCAGGGAAGTACTGAGCTTTCATGAGGCCGGACTGGTAGCCCCGTTTGAAAAAGAAGAGGCCCTCTTTGTCAACTCCGATCTATTGGATATCGATGAGAACCTGGCACATGCCCCGACGAGCGCCCTTCATCGCGTCGAGGCCCTCTTTCCCCGCGTGCAATCCAGGCATTTCGAGGTGGTGGGTAAATGGCATATCAAAGCCGACACAGGCGAAGGAACCACCGAGACCGGGAACCTTGCCATCCATACCGATGCGCATGAGCCCCTGCGCCATGCAGCTTATCTGCCCGGCTATCGCTGCTTCGAACACCTGGTGGGACATCACGATCCGCAAACCGATATCTTCTGTCTTGGGCTCATTCTCGCCAGCATGGCCATGGGCCTCGATCTTTACGATGCCGAAGACCTGCACCAGCTGCTGCGGGTACGCACCAATCCTTCCCAACAATATCCCCGCATCCACCCTACCCTGGGCCGGTTGATCACGGAGATGACAGAGCTCGACAGGAGCCGCCGGTCACAGGACCTTTATGATGTCATCACGCGCCTGGAGCACTACCGCGACTATGACCCCGAGAAACAGACCGATCTGAGCCAGGTGGCCGGCTGGGTGCATAAGGAATTGAAAGAACGGGATGCCTTTATCCTCAACAGGCTTCGCAACCGGCTTTTCGACCTCACCAGACGCAACCGGCTGTTATATTACAAACCCAATATGCGGTTTGTCAATCTCACCGTCAGCAGCGTGCCGATGGTGCTGCATTATCAAAGCATCCGGCCCGAACTGCTGTTTACCTGGAATCCCGGGGTAGCCGAACAGATCATCGGGATGAAAGAGATCGTGCTCAACAAATACCTGCGGTTCGAAGATCATGGCTATCTTCCTTCATCACTCGATGCCGTGCGGGTAGAGTCACAACGGAATATTCAGGAATATGGATTCAGTCAGCTAAGGCTGGTGATCGCCTTTCTCAATTGGCATAACCTCAAAGAGAATCCAAAAGAGCGGATTCAAAGCCCCCTGCTGCTGGTGCCGGTGAGTCTGAAGAAAAATAAAAAAGTAAAGGAAGATCATTATGTGCTGAAAGTGCTTGATAACGCCGCCGAGGTAAACCCGGTGCTCGCGGGTCAGCTGAAAGATCTGTATGGGATCAGGCTGCCCGATCTGGTCGATCTTGATGAAATGAGCATGGAACAGTTCTACCGGCTGCTGCAGGCCCAGATAGAAGAGGCCAACCAGGGTATTGTCCTGCGTTATATCGACAAGCCGCGTATCCGCCTCATCCACAGCGAAGCCCGGCAGACCGTGAGCAACTATCGCAGAAAGCTTCGCCGGATGCCGGGACAGGAACCCGGTTACCGGTCGATCCCTTATACCTATGACCCGGAGCATTACAAGCCCATGGGATTGGAAATTTTCCGCCAGCGCATCGAGCCCAGACACAGCTTCCTCGAATTCCTCGTCAATACCGACCTTGAGACGCCTCACCGCGATCATTTGACTGATCCCTACGACCGGCCGTCAGACCCTCAGCCGCGACCGTCAAACCCCGTCCGGGAAAGGGACATCTACCAGATAACCGAAAGCGAGAGCAATCCTTACAGCTGGGACTTCGATGTCTGCAACATGGTGCTGGGCAATTTCAATTATAAGAAGATGAGCCTGGTGCAGGACTACAATGTAGTTATCGACCGGCAGCTGCAACATGATACGTTCGATGCGCTTTTCAGCAGGGAGCCACGGGTCTTTCCCGAACATCCTTTTGACGGCAACCGGCCCGATGACTGGTACCATGTCGTCACTGCCGATCCCACCCAGACAAAAGCTATTTTACAAAGCAGGGCCGGTTATAGTTATATCATCCAGGGACCACCGGGCACGGGCAAAAGCCAGACGATCACCAACCTCATCGCCGACTTCGTAGCGCGGGGGAAGAGCATCCTCTTTGTCTGCGAGAAGCGTGCGGCCCTCGACGTCGTCTACCACCGGCTTAAGCAAGTGGGACTGGAAGAGCTCTGTTGTTATATCCATGACAGCCAGGGAGACAAACGGGAGTTTATCCGCAATCTGCGGAGCACATATGAAAATTTTATCGAGCAAAAGCTTGACCTGACGGCGCTGAAGACGCGCCGCGAATCCCTGCTGCATTCGATGAACCATCATCTCGATCTTGTCCGGGAATTTCATGAGCGTTGTCTTGAAGAAGGAAAAGAGACCGGCCTCACCGGCCGGGAGCTGATCGAGCAGATCATTGCTCTCCGGCAACATCTCGTAAATCTCAGCGCACGCCAGGAAGAAGCGCTGCCATCATACAAGGAATGGAAGGATGCCGGCGCGGTGATCGCAGAGCTCGAAGCCGTACTGGAAGAAACAGGCGCCGATGCGGTATTTGCCCTGCATCCTTTCAGCCGTGTACAGGAATCCATCTTTCTCGACGACAGCCCCCACAAGACCCTGGACGAAGCCCTGCAGCAGGCCCTGCAAGCGCTGGATGAGGCGGAGACCTTATTAAAAGCCTGCCGGCTGGAACCCCGGCAGGTACAGGAAGCAGAGCGGTTGAAGAACCTGGTGCAATTCGCCGTGCTGTTGTACCCGTTAGCCCGCACAGGCAATATGGCGTTGGCCGACCCCGACCGGCCGGAGGCAAAGGAGCTGAAGGAGCAGTTTGACCTTTATCAACAACAACAGGAAGCCTACCGGCTTTCCCAACAGGAAAACCTGCATTGGAAACATAAACTTCCCGCGGATTCCGTGGGTCCGGCATTGGACCTTGCGAACAAACAGGAAGGCGCCTTCTTTAGCATGTTCAACGGGTCGTGGCGGAAACTGAAACACCAGCTGCAGGATAGCTATGACTTCTCCGCGCATAATACCGGGAAGCCGTCCCGCCGTCACCTGCTAGAACTGTTAAAGAACGAATATGGCTCCGCGGCACAGCTGGAGCAGACCCGGCAGCAATTGCAGCAACGCTTCAAGCTCGATCAAAACATCGATACGGCGCGGCTCAGCATCGATCTCCTGCACGGCAAAAAGGGGCATCCCGAACTGGACTATCTCCTGCAACATCCGGACGGCGCCGCCCTTGTCATTTCGTTGCAGGCGCTTCACCAACCCCTGAACCGGCTGGAGACCCGGCTCAAACGCTGTCTCCAGGACCTACCCACCGGCAGCCTTGCCGAGACAAAGGACGAACTGCTCAATATCCAGCTCAACGCCGATGGTCTCCGCGACTGGCTGCCGGCCCTGAGAAGCTTTACCCGTCTGCCGGGCAAGATAAAAGCCACCCTCCGGAGTCTGCCGTTGAGCATGAAGCAGGCCGAGGCCGCCATCGCAAAAAAGGCCCTGCACCAACTATACCAGTCGCACCGGGGTTTTGCCAACATCGATGCCCAGGCGCTGGAAAAAGCCGTCCTGCAATTGGGCGAAGGGTATATCGCGCTGCAGCAGCTGAACGCCCAGCTGATCCGCGCTTTTGTACGTCAGCGCTTTTTGCAACAGCTGGAGCTGGCGGGCAGAGCCGCAAGCCAGCTGAATGAGGACCAAAAGAAATTCAAAAAGACCTTTACCGAAGGCCGGAAGATATTGGAGAACGAGTTCGCCAAGAGCATGCGGTATAAGAGCATCCGCGAATTATCCGAGAAGGAGAGCGGAGTGGTGCTCAAGACGATTAAGCCGGTGTGGCTGATGAGCCCCTACAGTGTCAGCGACAGCCTTCCGCTGGATGCCGACCTTTTCGATGTCGTGATCTTCGACGAAGCCAGCCAGATCACATTAGAAGAAGGGGTGCCGGCCGTCTATCGTTCGCGGCAGGTGATCATCGTTGGCGATGAGAAACAGATGCCGCCGACGGATTTCTTTACTTCCGGATTGAAACATTCCGACCCCGACGACCTTGACAAAACCAACGGAGAAGACGAGGACTGGCTGGCCGACGATGCCGACAGCCTGCTCGCGCAGGGAGCCCGCAAACTGGAGAGCACCCTGCTGAGCTGGCATTACCGCAGTCATTTCGAAACCCTCATCAGCTTTAGCAACCATGCTTTTTATGAAGGCGAGCTCCTGACCATCCCGGACAAAACCATCCACCACCAGGAAAAAGCGCCTATCCGGGTCAGCGGACCTGCCGATGCCGCGGCCCAGGTGAACAGTCTTTTCGACCGGAGCATTAGTTTTCATCTGCTCACGGGCAGCGTCTATGAAAAGCGGACCAATCCTGCCGAAGCAGACTATATCGCCGCCCTGGTGCGCGAGCTGCTGCTACGCGGGACACCGGAAAGCATCGGCATCGTGGCCTTTAGCCAGGAACAGCAACATGCCATCGAGTCCGCGCTCGACAGCCTGGCCGGTGAGGACGCCCATTTCGCTCAATTGCTGGAAGAAGCCTATAACCGCACCGAGAACGACCAGTATGCCGGTCTTATCATCAAGAACCTGGAAAACATCCAGGGGGACGAACGGGATATCATCATCATGAGTGTCTGCTATGGCCCCGACAGCCGGCATAGAATGCTGATGAATTTTGGGCCTATCAATAAAAAGGGCGGGGAGAAGCGGTTGAATGTCCTGTTCAGCCGGGCCCGCAGACATATGGCGGTGGTCAGCAGCATCCGGTATGAGCAGATCACTAATGAATATAATGAAGGCGCCAATTACCTCCGCCGCTTCCTGCAATATGCCGAAGTGATCAGCGGTGGGCACATGGGGGTGGTGAGAACTATCCTCGACGGGCTGGTCCCGCACAAAACGACCGGGAATGTAAAAACCACGCCAACCATCATCCGCGAACAATTAAAAGAACAGCTCACCGCGCTTGGCTATACAGTAGCGGGACCTATCGGGCAGTCGGACTTTAAATGCAGCCTGGCTGTAAAACGGCGGCCTGAAGACTCGGCGTATGCATTGGCCATCCTCATCGATGATGAAGGGCATTACCGGAATGAGAATCTTATCGAGCAGTACTATCAGCGGCCCGCCATCTTGCGCAACTTTGGCTGGAAAGTTATTCCCGTCTATGCCAAGGATTGGCTGCACCAGCCGCAAAAAGTAATGGAGCAGATAGTGAAGGCTTTGAAAGATGAGCCTGGCCACCCTGCCACGGCACCTGCATCGGATGGTACGATCCCACACCTTCCGATGTCGCCGGAGAGCGCGTCCGCCGGACCCTATGACCACCTGGCTTTCCGCCGGCTGGTCAACCAGGCGGGTAATGCCGGGTCCTTCTGGGAGGCGGCTACGGATGGCAATAAGCTGATCATCCGCTGGGGGAGGACAGGCACCCGCGGGCAGACCAGGTTAAAAACCTTTGCCGAAGAGGAATCCGCCCGCAAAGAACTGGACAGGCAGGAAAAAGAACAAATAGAAAAGGGATACCGGCCGTCTAGTTAGGACCCCCGTTGGGAACCGCCGGTGAGACGAGTATTTTTTACGACACCTTTGCTGTTGGTCTTGCCTTTTCCGGCGGGAAATCCGGGGATATTGCTCTTGGCGCCTGCGGCAGCCTTTCCGTCTTTTTTCTTCTTATTGTTGGGAATGAGGGCCATATATAATATTTTTTATAAGATAACAGAAATTTAATCTAAAGTACGAATTTTCCACCAAAGCATCAGGCATGCCGAAAGAACTCTATTTCGATATCAGCTCCGAAGATAGCGGAGGCAGCCTTTACCGGATCATCGACGATCGCGGCGAGGCAGCCTTTCTCTATAACCATAGCACGATCGACCCCGGCACCGATGAGGTCACGGTCTTCGACACCTGGTATGTCAGTTTTGAGGCCTTCTGGAAAATGCTGACCCGGGACCCGGAGTGGTATTACCGGCATCCCTTATTCGTACATCCTGAGCAGCGGGAGTTTGTGCGGGAGCAATTGAAGGGGGTAGACTGGACCGTGCATCCTGATAAAAAGTGGCGGGAAAGCCATCAGCGGCAGTGGAAGAAGGTGCTGAGCGATCCGGAAGAATACTACCGGTCGTAGCTCCGCTGCCGATGCAAGGCCATGATCGCGAGCGCGTCAGGCCTCGTAAAATTCCTCACCGTACACATCGATGAGCGGCTGGCCCATACGCTGCAGGTACTCGTTGCATTGCTGCAACAAACGAGCGGAAGCATTGGAGGAGTAATAATCTCCCCGGTACCAATAACTGAACAGGGGCTGCAACGAAACCATCTCGTCGCGTTGTCCCTGTAAGATCATCCAGTGCAACCGGGCGATCTCGTTATCCGGGAGATGATTAAAAACCCCGCTATTCAGCAATTCCCTCGTCAGATCAACCAATGTGTTTGCCATACTAGCTTTGTTTACACGAAAGTTCCAGCAAATATGTTACCACAGTGTGAAGCTTATGTTATGCTACTGTGTCGTATTTCGATTGTGCATTGCCTGTGGATAGCTACCTTTACTGTATATCTACATCTGCAATCCCATGGCCACGCTTAGACTTTGATGGCCTTTGGCGCAACTGCCGGTTTCCGCGTCCAGTGCGACAACTCCGTTCCCCCATCGGAAAGCAGGGTCAGGGTACCGCTATGAAGCCGGTAGTGGCCAACACTCTTCAGGCTTTGCAAAAATGCCGGTTCATTGTATCCCGGGCAAGCCATTTTTGTCATGGTGATCCTATCGTTGAAGGACATGCTGCTATCGGTATTGCTGTACCAGAATTGCCCGTACATCGTGTTGCAGCCGGTATTGCCGGAGAAGCGGGCTTTGGCGGGGTTCAATTGCAGGGTGGGTATCTTACCGGTAGCCGTATCCGAAGGCAGCACCGCCAGAAGGTACCAGCTTCCGGCCAGCGTGGTGGTATCCGGCGCTGCCTTTACTTTTACCTGAGCAGAGGGCAGAACGGAATCTCCCTTGTGGCTGGTGTGGCTAGCTGGGCCGCCTGCCGGGGACTGACAGGCCCCTAGTGAGGCCAGGCAGATGGCAGCAATTACTTTCATAAATTGGGGGTGTTTAGGATAATCATGGAAAAACTATGCCAATGCTAAAGGACAGCCTCCTGCTCATCGTTTCGATGCTTTTTATCGTGTCCATGCTGTCGATGCTTAGCGACAAGCTGCGCATCTCCTACCCTATCTTCCTGGTAATCGCCGGTTTGGGCATCAGCCTTATTCCCGGTATCCCCCGCATCCAGCTGGATCCCGACATCGTCTTTATCATTTTCCTTCCGCCGCTGCTTTATTCTGCCGCCTGGACTACTTCCTGGCATGACTTCTGGCGGTTGCGACGGCCCATCGGGTTGCTGGCCTTTGGCCTGGTGCTTTGCACCTCCCTTACGGTGGCTTATTTCTCCCATTTCCTTATCCCCGATTTCTCCCTGGCACTGGGCTTTCTGTTGGGGGGTATCATTTCCCCACCCGATGCCGTGGCAGCTACCAGCGTGCTCCAAAACCTTCGTGTCCCGAAGAGGCTGGTCAGCATCCTGGAAGGCGAAAGCCTGGTGAATGACGCCTCCAGCCTTATTGTATTCCGGTTTGCGATGGCAGCTCTTCTCACGGGAAAGTTCGTCTTTTGGCGGGCCAGCGTAGACTTCCTGCTGGTGGTTTTTATGGGTATCCTCATCGGGTTGGCCATAGCCTGCATCGCTTATGCCATCTACCGATGGCTGCCCACTACCCCCAGTATCGACACAGCTATCTCGCTGATCTGTCCCTACCTGATGTACATCGTAGCAGAGCATTTCCATTATTCCGGGGTATTGGCCGTTGTCAGCGGCGGGCTCTTCCTTAGTTACCGGAGTCATGATATCCTTAGTTACGACAGCCGATTGCAGTCCCGCAGTGTCTGGAATGTCCTTGTTTTCCTGCTCAACGGCGTCGTTTTCATCCTGATAGGGCTGCAGCTGCATACCGTCGTCCACGGCCTGGGGGAATATTCCCTGCACGCGGCCATCTGGTATGGCCTGGCCATCAGCCTGCTGACCATCGTGGTAAGGATCCTCTGGGTCTATCCCGGCACCTATATGCCGCGGCTGATCAGCAAGGGCATCCGGACCCGGGAGCCCAGGCCCGGGCCGAAGCTGGTCTTTCTCACCGGCTGGAGCGGGATGCGCGGGGTCGTTTCGCTGGCCTCTGCGCTCGCCATCCCCCTGACGCTTCCCGGTGGCGACGCCTTCCCTCACCGCAATCTGATACTTTTTATTACGTTTTGCGTCATCCTGTCTACCCTGGTAGTACAGGGGTTGACCCTGCCGCTGATCATCAGACTCCTAAAGATCGAAGTAGTGGAGAACAAAAAGGAACAACGGCTGGCACTGAGGCTGGAGCTTGCCAATACGGTGGTCGGGCACATGAACACCCATTATCCCGAAGAATCCGGGGCGGCCGAAGCCTTTAGCCGGCTAAAAGCCCGGTACGAGCGGATGGCGGCCATCACCGAAAAACAGCTGGAAGAAGGGGAGGACAGGGATTCGCCCGGATTCCTCCTGAAATATCGCCAACTGCTGTTGGATCTGGTGGCCATCCAGCGGCAGGAGCTCGGCCGGATGCGGCGGGAAAACAAATATTCCGACGAAATTCTGCAGGACAAGGAAACCGAACTCGACCTGGAGGAGGCCCGCTACAGACGGTAGAGCGATTGGGCATGCGGCGGCGGCATGTTTCTATGTATCATCGCGTGGCTGCACGCCGCACACGTGATGGGTGGCCTACTGGGCCTGCAGATGCTGGAGGACGACCCGGTAGAGTTCTTCCGGGCTAAAAGGTTTTACGATGACCCCGTTGAGACCCGCGGCGAAAGCATCGCTTTCCACTTCCTTTGGCATGCTGGCCGTGAGTGCGATGATCGGCAGTGTCTCCCCTCTTTGGCGTAGGAGCATGGTCGCTTCATACCCATCCATGACGGGCATGTGGAGGTCCATCAGGATCAACCGGTGGCGGCTGCGATCGAGCCGGTCGAGCGCTTCCTGCCCGTTGGTTGCTACGTCTACCTTGGCGCCGTTATTCTCCAGCATGGTCTGGGCTACCAGCACATTCAGGGGATTGTCTTCTACCAGCAGCAGGGAGACATCCCTCAACAGGGGTTCAAGACCCGCAGCAGCCGGGGCCTTCCCCGCTTCTTTTTTCGCCTCTGCGGCGACGGGAAACCGCTGGGTATAATAAAAACAGGAGCCTTTCCCGGGTTCGCTCGTCACCCGCAGGTCGACCCCTTGCAATTCCAGTATCTTTTTTGAGATGGCCAGTCCCAGTCCCGTGCCGCCATAGCTGCGGGAGGTGGACGAGTCCGCCTGGGTAAACCGGTCGAAGATAATATGTTGTTTCTCCGGCAGGATGCCGATGCCGGTGTCTTCCACCCTTATCGTAACTGTGATGGCTTCCACCGATGAATCTCCCACGGTGAGGCATAATCGAACAGAGCCCTCTTTCGTGAATTTGATCGCATTATGCACGAGGTTATTGATCACCTGGCTGGTGCGGGTGGGGTCGCCGGTCAGCATCCTGTCGAGGCGGCTGTCCACATCCAGCAAAAGGGTGATCCCTTTTTCATCCGCGGTATTCTGCAACCCCGCCACGATGTTGCGGGCGATCACCGGCAGATCGAAGGGGATCTGTTCGATGCTGATCTTGCCTTCCTCGATCTTGTTATAATCAAGAATATTATTGACGATGCCCAACAGGTTGTTAGCCGAGAAAAGCAGTACGCCAAGGTCATTTTCCTGATCGGGCCGGGGTTTGTTGCGCAGCAGAAGATGGGTCATCCCGATGACGGCATTCAGCGGAGTGCGGATCTCGTGGGACATCGTGGAGAGGAATTCGGATTTTGCGCGTAGTCCCTGCTGGGCCTGAAAGGTTGCGCGGCGGAAGGTCTCGGCGAAGCGATGGGATAAGGCCAGGGATTGCAGGAAGAAGAAGGAGATATAACAGACGAATTGTACCCCCCGCAACTCGGGGATAATGCCGAAATAATTCAGGTTGCCGATGAGAAAGATAAATAACATGACGGCCGTGCTCAGCAGCGCGAAAAGGGAGCCGCTTCGCCGGTGTCGCGCGGCCTGCAGATAGACAAACATGGCATAGGCGATGCAGACGAACATGATCATGAGGAAATAGATCAGAAACCGGGTGAACACCATTGTCGGCGTCACCAGGATCACCGCGGAATAAAGCAGGCAGAACAAGAGCATGGCCCTCATCGCCAGCGGGTGGGAATCTTCGGGGTAGAGATTCCGGGTATAGACACAGAACAAGGCAATGCTGAGCGACAGCGACAGGTATTCTACCCGGATGGTGATGAACCAGTTCGTATCGGAAAGCAGCGCATGAAGGGCATAGTTATCGGTGCCGACCATGCGGTAGCTGTACAGAATGCAGAACAGTGCGAAGTAAAGTATCGTCTTGTCGTGACGGCTGAATATATAGAGACCCAGGAAGAAGAGCCCGCCCATCAGCATACAGCCGGCGAGCATGAAGTCATAGGCGACGTCCTGGTTCTTCTTCAGAAAAAGCTCGTCCTTGTCGCCAAGCAGGATATCCTTGAACGGTCCGCCACGGGCATGCCAGAAATTGGCTATCTGCATGACAAGGACCAGGGTATCTGATTCTCCCGGCGGAACGGCGATGGTCCTGGTAACCCAAAAAGGCGTCGCTTTGCCGGGGGTGGTCTCCGGCTGACCGTTCTGTGCCTGGACGACGCCGTTGACATAAAGCTTATAAGCACTATACACATGATGGATCTCGAGGCCGATGCGGGGCCTTTTGGCCGGCAGCAGGACGGTGAGGGCATAGGTGGCATAGCCCTGGGATGCGATGGGCTTACCATGAAGCCGGATATCCTTCCACAACACGGGGAAGGGGACATAGTCGGGAGTGGCAGCCGAAAGGCTGTCGGGAGTCAGCAGCCGGTTCCGGTAAAAGGCCCATTCCCCACTGATTTTCAAGTAATTATTAAACAATGAAGCC
This sequence comes from Puia dinghuensis, assembly GCF_014642875.1. Lineage (GTDB taxonomy): Bacteria > Bacteroidota > Bacteroidia > Chitinophagales > Chitinophagaceae > Puia > Puia dinghuensis. The sequence continues at coordinate 385,054 of NZ_BMJC01000004.1, read as the reverse complement.
TTCCGTAGATCGATGACGCCCTGATGCGCGACCGGACCCTGGCCGAACCCGGGAATAGCCGGGAGCCAGCAGACAAAAAATGCTACTAAGCAGAACAATTTCCGCATGTCTCTAAAACGAAAAAAAAGGCGGCCGTCTTGTCGGACGGCCGCCTTTTAATTTATAAGGGTATTTATTTCTTCTCGAGGAGCTTGAAGAACTGGTCCAGCTGGGGCAGGATCACGATACGGGTGCGGCGGTTAGCAGCACGGCCTTCTTCGTTGTCATTGCCGGCAAGAGGAACATATTCGCTACGACCGGCAGCCGTGATATGCGCCGGATCGAGGCCATACTTCTTCTGGAGGATGCGGACGACGGAGGTAGCGCGTTTTACGCTAAGATCCCAGTTGTCCAGCATATAGGGCGGACGGGCGTAGTTCTTGTTGTCGGTGTGGCCTTCAACCATGAACTCGATATCGGGCTGAGCCTTGAGGACCTGGGCAACCTTGCCAAGAACTTCCTCGGCGCCTTTGGTGACTTCAAAGCTGCCGCTCTTGAACAGCATTTTGTCGGAGATGTCGATGTAGACGACACCCTTGTCAACCTTGATGTTGATGTCCTTGTCGTCCATGTTGCCGATGGCGCCCTTCAGGTTCATCACGAGGGCCATGTTGAGGGAGTCTTTATGAGCGAGTTCGGCCTGGAGGTTCTGGATATAGGAATCCTTTGCGCCGATGTTTTCCAAAGATTTCTTGATGCTTTCTGCCTGGGAGTTAGAGATGACAGAAAGGTCTTGCAGTTGCTTAAGAGTAGCGTCGTGGTTCTGTTTGAGGAAATCAATCTGTTTGTTAAGGGCGTCGATCTGGTTTTGGAGAGCAGCTTTTTGGCTGGAGTCCTGGCCGGTGAGGTCAGTACAGTTCTTGAGGTCGCTGGCTAATTTGGCGTTGGCGGCGGTTAAGGAGTCGATCTTTGCCTGCGCGGCTTTAAATTTTTTCGAGCTTACGCATGAGAATAGGAACACAGAGAGGGCAGTAAAAAGCAAAGTGTGTTTAAGCTTCATAGTAATATCATTTTTTTAAAGAATAATTATTCCTTCTGTGCGTGTTACAAATCCGATCAGACAAGAATAATGGTGCGAATATAACCTAACAAAGTAATATTAGATAATCTGTTGCGGCAAAAAATAGGCGAATTTGATGCCAAATTCACCGACTCCCGGGTATTTATAACAGATAATTGTATTTATTATAGGGGAGGGGCATGCCCGTTGGTGCCTTATTCCCTATAATTTGAATACGACCCGCGCAATGAGACAAGAAAAAGGCTTTTGCTGGCTTTTAGCGCTATTGCAAATGCCGTTAGAAGGCCCGGCAACAGAGCCTGAGCCCCGGCGTTACGTCCTTGACCAGGTTGTTAAAATAGATACAAGGTTGCAAAAGTATCCTGTTGCCATAGAGTCGCGTCTTCCTGGCTTTTCAGGTACCGTCGCCGCACTTCCCGCGCGGACCCAAAATAGTTAGTCAAAAAATACTAAATTAATTAGTGTGCATAAAATAATTACCTTACCTTTACTGAACCATTAAATTTGAGGTACAAAAAATACGATTATGTCAAACGCAGAAAAACTCAAGGCTCTAAAGCTGACGATGGACAAAATAGACAAGGACTTCGGGAAAGGGAGCGTGATGATGATGAACGAAAAGAGCCAGGACCCCATGGAGGTGATTTCCACCGGCTCTATCGGCCTGGATATGGCGCTGGGGGTCGGGGGTCTGCCAAAGGGCAGAGTCGTAGAGATCTATGGCCCCGAATCTTCCGGTAAGACAACCATCGCTACCCATATTATTGCAGAAGCCCAGAAAAAAGGCGGGATGTGCGCGATCATCGATGCCGAGCACGCCTTCGACAGCGCCTATGCTCAAAAATTAGGCGTGGATATCGACAACCTGCTGATCTCGCAACCCGACTATGGTGAACAGGCGCTCGAGATCGCCGACCGGCTGATCCTCTCCGGCGCGCTCGATGTAGTGGTCATCGACTCCGTGGCAGCGCTTGTGCCTAAGGGTGAGCTGGAAGGAGAAATGGGCGACAGCAAGATGGGTCTGCAGGCCCGCCTGATGTCCCAGGCCCTCAGAAAGCTCACGGCGACGATAAGCAAGACCAACACCATCTGTATCTTCATCAACCAGCTGCGGGAGAAGATCGGGGTCATGTTCGGCAATCCCGAAACGACAACCGGTGGTAATGCCCTTAAATTCTATGCTTCCGTCCGTCTCGATATCCGCCGTATGGCGCAGATAAAGGATGGAGAAGAAGCAGTGGGCAACCGCGTGAAGGTGAAAGTAGTAAAGAACAAAGTAGCGCCGCCCTTCCGCGCAGCCGAATTCGATATTGTTTTTGGTGAAGGGATCTCGAAGATGGGTGAGATCATCGACATGGGTGTGGAATTGAGCATTATCCAAAAGAGCGGTAGCTGGTTCAGCTATGGTACCGACAAGCTTGGCCAGGGTCGCGATACCGTAAAACAATTGTTACATGACAATCCCGAATTAGCGACAGAGATCGAGAATAAGATCAGAGAGAAAGTAAAAGAGATGCAAACTACTTAAGCGAGTTTTTATTTAAATTGGGTTAGTAACTCCCGGGCTCCGATCTCCATCGGGGCCCTTCTTATTTCAGGGATATTTCGCCATCAGGGATATTCCGCCGGCAGGAAAGCGGGGCGGGCCGCGGATGCGTATTTATACGCATGATAATCAACGTCCTGGGCCTAAAAATAAAAAAGGGGTCTGAATAGAAATTCAACCCCGTTTTAAAATCCAATATCCTATGAAAAACCAAGATAAAGGTAGAGGAATAAAATCAAATTCGCAATACCATTTTACGGTAATATTTTTTTTAAGGTCATTTTAATTCTTCACCAACTGCTGGGAAACCGCTCTATTGCTTTCTTTATCAGTTACTCGGAGAACATAGACCCCATGTTCCAGGGTTGAAACATCGATCACCTGTATACCGGGTTGTAACCGTTTACTTGCCCGGATATTGCCGGCCTGGTCCAGTATCTGGAGGTCTATACTGTGCTCTGTCCGCACGATAAATAGCTTATCTACAGGGTTTGGATAGAATTTAAAATCGACATCCCCCGAGAGGCTTAGCTCCATCGTTTTTGAATAGACGGCAGGGCCGGTAGAACCTGCATATTTGATACGATAGAAGTCTGAACCATTAGGTGGCGCCTGATCCGTCAATTCATAGTGCCCCCTGGTCCCGGTGGATCGCAAGGCCCCGATAGTCTCGAATTGATGATTGTGATCATGATCGCCTTGACTTCTTTCCACAATAAAATAATCCCCTTCCTTCGCGCTGTCTGCATCCCACTGCAACCACACTACCCTCGTCGGCTCCTTCACCACCGCGGTGAAGTTCATCACTGGCCTTTCGCTTGCCTGATGTACATGCGCACCCGTGGAGTCCGGTGTTGCCGGTGCTTCCTGGGCCTGGCTCGCGCGGGAAAAAGCGATAGCCAGTAGGGTTAGACAGATCAGAGGTTTCATTGCCTTGGGTTAGTAAGTGTAAGTAGAAAGGGCGTATAGGGTAACAAATTCCGTGCCTGAAACGTTCGACTCGTTTTTGGGCGGTTCGTTTAAAACGATGAGCAGTTGTCAAAATTTTTTATGAGTTGTTATAATATTCTTAAAGCAACTATCTTTCAGGCAGGATCAAAACGCCATAACGTATGCAAATTCCCATAAGGAAATTGAGTGGCTCCAAGCGAATCGCCCTCGTAGCACATGACAACAAGAAAACCGAACTTATCGAGTGGGCCGTCTACAACAAATCGGCGCTAAGGAAACACCGGCTCTATGGTACCGGCACCACCGGCAGCCTCGTGGAAAATGCCCTTGGACAGTCGGTAAGTAAATTCCTCAGTGGTCCGCTCGGGGGCGACCAACAGATCGGCGCCCGGATAGCGGAAGGCAAGATCGATGTCCTCATCTTCTTCTGGGACCCCATGGAAGCCCAGCCCCACGACCCGGATATAAAGGCGCTTCTCCGGCTGGCAGTCACCTGGAACATCCCCTTTGCCTGTGACCGCGCCACGGCCGATTTCCTGCTTACGTCCCCGCTGATGTTCACCGACTACGAGGTAATGGTACCCGACTATTCCCAATATACCCGGCGCCTGGATAAGCCCGGTCAATCGAATCTATCACCAAACCAATAATGTGCACATGAGAAAACATCTTCTTACCGGGAGCCTTATCCTGGTTTCCTTTTTATCCCGGTCGCAGACCCATAGCCTGGCGGGATTCAGTGACGCCGAAGCCGGTCAACAGCTACAATTGGAAAAGACCTTTGACGGCTATCTCAGCGCCGCCAATGTCGATAGTGGTATCCGTATCATGTCCGCCCGCCCTCATCATGTAGGGTCTCCCGGCGACAAAGCCGTCGTCAATTACATCTACAATCAGTTTAAGAGCTGGGGTTATGATGTCCAGCTGGAGACCTTCTATGTCCCCTTCCCCACCCCAACCGAAAGGCTGCTGGAGATGACGGGGCCCGTGCATTTCAAGGCTACCCTGGCGGAACCACCCCTGAAAGAAGACAGAACATCTGGCCAGACCAGCGAACAGCTCCCAACCTATAACTGCTGGTCGCCGGATGGCGACGTCACCGGAGAGCTGGTATATGTCAACTACGGTATCCCGGAAGACTACGATCGGCTCGCCAGAATGGGCATCTCTGTCAAAGGCAAAATCGTTATTGCAAAATATGGCCACTCCTGGCGGGGCATCAAACCCAAAGTGGCGCAGGAACACGGAGCCATCGGCTGTATCATCTACTCCGACCCGAAAGATGATGGCTATTATGAAGGCGATGTCTATCCCAAAGGGGCCTTTAAAAGCGAATACGGCGTGCAACGCGGCTCGGTGATGGATATGCCTATATATCCCGGCGATCCGCTGACACCAGGCGTCGGCGCAACAAAAGATGCTAAACGGCTCGATCGCAAGGACGCCCTCACGCTTTTGAAAATACCCGTTCTGCCGATCAGCTACCATGATGCCGAGCCCTTGCTGCGCGCGCTGGAGGGCCCTGTGGCGCCGGAAGATTGGCGCGGCGCTCTGCCCATGACCTACCACGTCGGTCCGGGCAAGACCCTTGTTCACCTCAAACTGGCATTCAACTGGGAAATGAAAACCATCACCGATGTCATCGCCAAAATACCGGGCAGCGTCTGGCCCGACGAATGGGTGATCCGTGGCAACCACCATGATGCCTGGGTCAACGGTGCCGGCGATCCGATCAGCGGTCAATCGGCAATGCTGGAAGAAGCCAGGGCTGTTGGGGAATTGCGTAAAACCGGGTGGAAGCCCAAACGCACCATCGTCTACTGCGCCTGGGACGGGGAAGAGCCAAGCCTCATCGGCTCCACCGAATGGGTGGAGACTCATGCCGCCGAGCTACAGCAAAAGGCGGTGGTCTATATCAACTCCGATGGCAACAGTCGCGGCTTCCTGGAAGCCGGCGGGTCGCATGGCCTGGAGCCGTTTATGAACGAGATCGCCCGGGATGTCATAGACCCCCAGACCCATATCACCATCGCCGATCGCCGCCATGCCCGTGACCTCGTGAACGCCGCCGAAGGCGGCCACCTTAAAAAAGAGCTGTTTCAAAAGAAAACGATCACCCTTGGAGCGCTGGGTTCGGGCTCGGATTATTCCCCTTTCCTCCAACACCTGGGGATTCCCTCTTTTGATCTTGGCTTCGGCGGGGAATCGGCCGGCGGGGAATATCATTCCATTTATGACAGCTATGATGACTATCGCCGCTTTAAAGACCCCTCCTTTCAATATGGGGTAGCCCTGGCCGAAACCGCGGGCAGGACGACCTTGCGCATGGCGGATGTGGGCCTGCTGCCCTTTGACTTCCGTGCGTTGTACAAGACGATAAACGACTATGCCACCGACCTGATGGCGCAGCTCGACCAGATGCGGGAAACCACTTCGCTGACCAACCAGCTGTTGAAAGCGCATGATTACGACTATGCCATGGATACCGCGCGTCACCTGATGCCACCCGCGGCAAAGGATGAGATCCCCTATCTGAATTTCTCCAGCCTCCAGAATGCGTTGACCTTACTCGGGCATGCGGCCAACCATCTCGCCGACACCCTGGCAAAGGCAAAGCTGAGCGATAGCCAGCTGCAGACCGTCAACGAAGCGCTGTACAGGGCGGAACAACAATTGCTATCGGATAACGGTCTCCCCCGCCGCCCCTGGTACCGGCATACGATCTATGCCCCTGGTTTCTACACCGGCTATGGCGTGAAGACCTTGCCTGGCATCCGGGAGGCGATCGAACAGCGTAATTTTGAGGAAGCCCAGCAACAGATAGAGATCGACGCTGCCGTGCTGAAGAAGTTTGCCGCTTACCTGAGCGCCATCTTCTTCAAGGAATAAACCGCTTTGAAGAGAGCCCTACGATATCTCATCCGAATAGCAGGCGCCCTGGTGTGCCTGCTATTGCTTGCCTGGCTCTGCCTGGTGGGCTATGTCGAGCTAAACAAAGCTGCCTTGCTGGAAAAAGCGAGAAGCGCCTTCCAGGATCGCCTCGGCGGAGCGCTGCGCATCGGAAAATTGGATATCTCCTTCTTCCGCCATTTCCCCAATGTCACCGCCCGGCTCTCGACCGTGACCTTACGGGACAGCGCCTGGACACAACACCATCACGACCTGCTGCAAGCCGCCGATGTCTATATCACCTGCAACCTGTTCAAAAGCCTCTTCGCCCGCCGCCTGCAGGTGGGAGCGGTAGACCTCGAACACGGGCAGGTGTATTTGTATACGGATAGCACCGGATACTCCAATACGGATATGCTCCGCACCCTCCAACCCGCGAACACCAGAAGCAGGCCTGACCTGCCCGATATCGGGCTCACCGATATCCGCTGGGTGATGGAAAAACAGAATAAACACAAATTCTTCGATCTTGATATCCAACACCTGCACTGTGGCATCACAAGGGACCGCCGGCTGCTCCGGTTCGACGTCAATGCGAACATCCGGGCGGACGATTTCTCCTTTAACACCGCAAATGGAAGCTTTATAAAAGGCAGGGCGTTGTTAGGGCGGTTTACCGTGGACTATAATACGGCCAGTAAGATCATCCAGTTCAATGAGGCAAAGTTGGAGATAGACGATCATCTCTTTGTGTTTAGCGGCCGGTTCTTCCCCACCGTCTCGCCCGACCCGTTCTTTCTGAAGATAGAGACGGCCCATATCCTCTACCGCCATGCGTCGGCCCTGCTGACCCCTCATCTCCGGCAGGAGCTGGACAAGTACGATATCGATAAACCAGTTTCTGTATATGCCCAGCTGGATGCCGGCGCTGCCGATGACCCTGAGCCCCAGATACAGGTGCGGCTCGACCTGGACAAGGGCAGCGTCCTGACACCGGACGGCCGCTTTACAGGCGTTTCCTTTAAAGGCAGTTTTACCAACGAATGGCAGCGCGGTCAGAAAAGGAGGGACGAGAATTCCGGAATCCGGCTGCTGGGCTTCTCGGGCCAGTTGCAGAAGCTGCCGTTTCAGGCAGACACCATTGCGATCACCAACCTCAAACATCCGCAGCTGGCCTGCGACCTGCGCTCCCATTTTGGTCTGGAAGCGCTGAATGACCTCACCGGTAGCCAGACCCTGCAATTTACCGGTGGCGCCGGGACCATGAACCTCGTTTACAAAGGTCCGTTGTCGGAAAACGACACCGCCGGGACGACCGTCAACGGCTGGCTTGATCTCGACTCCGCCGCCCTTACCTATTTGCCCTACTCCTTCCGATTGACAAATGGAAAGGGACGTCTGCGCTTCAGGGATCAGGATCTGCTTGTCGACCAACTAAGCATCCATGCCGGCGGGTCAATGATCAATGTAAAAGGAATCGCCAGGAATTTAGTCGCCTTACTGGACAGGAATGAAGAGAATGTCAGCATGGACTGGAATCTCGCTTCCCCCCGGCTCGACCTGGGAGACCTGGCCGTCCTGGCGGGGCGTCCCACGGCGACAAACTTCCGGCAAAGCGGCACAAGCGCCTTTGGGACGACGTTTGGGCGTGTCGACCGGCTGCTGAAAGAAGGAATCATCCATGTAGGCGTCGAGGCCAATGATCTCCGGTTTAGAAAATTCTCCGGCGCGAATGCAAAGGCCGATCTTTTATTCGAGGACCACCAGATCATCCTTACCCGGTTAACCATGGATCAGGGGGCTTTCGACTTGAAAGGGACAATCGACCGCCGGCGTCCCGGTGACGTCCTTGTTTCGCTGGAATCCCATCTAAAGGACGTAGACCTCCCACGGTTGTTCAATGCCTTTGGCGACTTCGGCCAGGACGCCATCACCGCCAGGAATCTCAAAGGCAGCCTTACCGCCGACATCCGGCTGAATGGGGCAATGACTGATAAGAAAAAAATGGATCCCAACAGCCTGAAAGGAAGCGTCGATTTTACCATCAACAACGGGCAGCTGGTGGATTTCGAACCCATGGAAAAGATAAAGGTTTTCGTGCTAAAGGACAGGGACCTCTCTACGATTCGCTTTGCGGAGTTGAAGAACCGGCTTGACCTCGACTCGACCACGCTGACCATCCATCGGATGGAGATCCGGTCGACGGCCTTCACCCTTTTTGCCGAAGGAACATACGATCTCAAGACCGGGCCCGATATAAGTCTCCGGGTTCCCTTCAGCAACTTCTCAAAGAACCAGACCATCGATATCTCGCCGGACAGCAGGGGTAACTACAGCAAGGCCGGGATTAGCGTGTGGCTGCGAGCGCGCAGAGGCGTGGACGGCAAACTGAAGATCACCTGGGACCCGTTTAAAAAAGCGCTGAAGCAGGCGAAGGCGAACAACACACGCGGGGCCAACTAGCCAGGTCCCCCGCCGGTTGACAAATAATCGGTAAATTTGTCCTATGCGGTTTAAACTTAACGCACCTTTTCCTCCATCCGGCGACCAGCCGGAAGCGATCCGTCAGCTGACGGAAGGTATACTCACAGGAGAGCGCTATCAAACTTTACTGGGTGTCACGGGTTCGGGAAAGACCTTTACTGTCGCCAATGTCATCGAGAATGTCCAACGGCCCACGCTGGTATTGACGCATAATAAGACGCTTGTCGCGCAGTTGTATGGGGAGTTTAAGCAATTCTTCCCCGACAATGCCGTCGGCTATTTTGTGTCTTACTACGACTACTACCAGCCCGAGGCTTATATGCCGGTGAGCAATACCTACATTGAAAAAGACCTCTCCATCAACGAGGAGCTGGAAAAACTGCGGCTTCAGGCGACGACCCAGCTGCTCAGCGGCCGCAGGGATATTATCGTCGTTGCGTCTGTAAGCTGTATCTACGGTATCGGCAATCCCGCCGAATTCGAGAATGGCATCGTCCGACTGCAGCAAGGGCAGGTGATCTCGCGCCAGGGGTTCCTGCATTCGCTGGTGAACTCCCTGTACAAGCGCAGCGAGATAGAGTTCGCCCGGGGTAGTTTCCGGGTAAAGGGCGACACGGTGGATATCAACCTGCCGTATGTCGACTATGGCTATCGGATCAGTTTCTTCGGCGATGAGATCGACTCCATCGAAAGCTTTGATATCCAGACGGGCAAGCGCATCGCCGCGATCGACAATGCTGCTATCTTCCCCGCCAACCTCTACCTGGCGCCAAAGGATATTATCCACCAGGTTCTCAGTGAGATCCAGGACGAACTGGCCGAACAGGTGACCTATTTTAAGAATGTCGGAAAATATATCGAGGCGCAGCGGCTGAGCGAACGGGTGAACTATGACGTGGAAATGATCAGGGAACTGGGATATTGCAACGGTGTGGAGAACTATTCCCGGTTTTTCGACCGGCGGCAGCCCGGGACAAGGCCTTTCTGTCTGCTCGATTATTTCCCTAAGGACTTCCTGCTCGTGCTGGATGAGAGTCATCAGACCGTTCCGCAGATCAGTGGGATGTATGGCGGCGACCGCAGCCGCAAGCTGGTGTTGGTGGATTACGGTTTTCGCCTTCCGAGCGCGCTCGACAACCGGCCGCTCAACTTCCACGAATTCGAATCGCTGACGGGCCAGACGATCTATGTCTCTGCTACACCGGGTGACTATGAATTAGAAAAGACCGAAGGGGTCGTCGTGGAGCAGGTGGTACGGCCTACCGGGCTGCTTGACCCGCCCATCGAGGTAAGGCCCAGTGCCAACCAGATAGACGATCTGTTGGACGAGATTGATAAGCGGGTAAAGAAAGGCGACCGGGTGCTGGTGACGACGCTGACGAAGCGGATGGCGGAGGAAATGGACAAATACCTGCATCGCATCGACATCAAGTCTAAATACATCCATAGCGAAGTGGATACCCTCGAGAGGGTAGAGATCCTGCGTCAGCTTCGGCTCGGCGAGATCGATGTGCTCGTCGGCGTCAACCTGTTGCGGGAAGGGCTCGATCTCCCCGAGGTATCCCTTGTGGCCATCCTCGATGCCGACAAAGAAGGCTTTCTGCGCAACGAAAAATCGCTGACCCAGACGGCGGGCCGGGCCGCCCGTAATGTGGATGGGCTGGTGATCTTCTATGCCGACATCATCACCGAGAGCATGCAAAAGACCATGGACGAGACCCTGCGGCGAAGGGAAAAACAAATTGCCCACAACGAACAGCACGGTATCACCCCCCGCACCGTCAAAAAATCCAAGGAGCAGGTCTTCGCCCAGACTTCGGTGCTGGATATCAAGGGCTACAACCCTGGCGATCCCTATGCGCTGGCACCCGATGACGAACTCGTTTCGGTGGTAGCCGAAGATCAGGAGGTCTACCAGACCATTCCGCAGGTGGAAAAGGCCATCGCCCGCACCAAAAAAGACATGGAAAAAGCCGCCCGCGACCTCGACTTCATGGAGGCCGCAAGACTGCGGGATGAGATGTTCGGATTGCAGAAGAAGCTAAAGGAAATGAAGGCGTAACTCCTTTACCATCTTGCCGCTCCAGGCCTGGGTAATGATGTCAGTCAGGGTAGCAAACTCCTGCCCCTTTTTTACGCCCCTGGTCTCCCATTCATCGGTTAGCTCTTTCCTGATCTCTATGCTTTTCAGCCGTTGATTGATCCATTCTTTAGAATAGCCAAGCTTTAGATAGTTTTCCATGGCCCGGTCAATAGATTTTTGGGGATCCTGTGCTTCTTCGATCCTTTCATAGCCCACCTTGGCAAGCCATTGTTTGAAGGGTTCTGCCTTGGGCGAGGGGATGGATTGAATGACGCGCAAAAGTTGCTCAGTATCAGCAACATCTGTCATCCTCATCTTGCCATCTTCAGCTTCCATTTTCAACTGTCCCAAGTTTTGGGACAGTTCACTTCCTTCTTCTGAAAGCTTTGTTTTCAGCGCATTCCAATACTTTCTCGGGCGTGGGCTCTCGGTCAGAACCGCAATAATATCCACCACCGCAAAATACCACTTCTCCTTCTCCGCATCCCATTGACTCCGTATCTTCTGTGATTCGAATAATTTTATATTGCTCATAAGATAAATTTAAGTTATACAAATGTAGCATTTCAACCAATCAAAAAACTAAAATTATTAGCGGCCAGCAAAGAGCACCATCTGTGTTTATTGCCTAATTTCGCTACCATGGAAAATACGGATAAGAGACTATTTCTCCTGGACGCGCTGGCGCTTGTCTTTCGCGCCTACTACGCATTGATGAGCAATCCGCGGCTTACCACGAAGGGCCGCAACACCAATGCACAATTCGGGTTCACCAATGCCCTGCTGGAACTCATCAACAACCAGCATCCTTCGCATATGGCTGTGTGCTTCGACACGGAGGCGCCGACCGAACGGCATACCGACTTTGCGGACTACAAGGCCAACCGGCAGGAAGCGCCCGAAGACCTGTTGAGCGCCCTGCCCGACATCAAGGTGATCATCCGGGGTTTTAATATCCCCATCATGGAAGTGGACGGGTATGAAGCCGATGACGTCATCGGTACGCTTAGCAAACAAGCCGCTGCCGCAGGATATGAAGTGTATATGGTCACCCCCGACAAGGATTACGGACAGCTGGTGACCGACAAGGTCCGCATCTATAAGCCCGGCTACCAGGGCGGCCCGGCGGAGATACTGGGACCGAAGGAAGTTTGTGAAAAATGGAACATCAAAGACGTCTCACAGGTGATCGACATCCTGGGACTGATGGGCGACGCCGTCGATAATATCCCGGGAATAAAAGGCGTCGGCGAGAAGACCGCCGCCAAACTGCTGGCCGAATTCGGAACGGTAGAAAATGTCCTCGCCAATGCCGATAGCATCAAAGGCGCAATGGGTGAGAAAGTGCGCGGCGGCAAGGAAGCAGCCATCATGAGCAAGAAGCTGGCCACGATCATCACCTCCGTTCCCGTGCAATTCCATGAAGAGGATTTCATGCTGAAGGACTGGAACCGCGAGGCCCTGACCGAGGTCTTCGGCGCGCTCGAATTCAAGACCCTCGGCAAACGGATCCTCGGTGACAGCTTTGCACCCGGCTATAATGCGCCGGAAAGCGTGCAGAAAGATCTCTTCGGCAATGCAGTGAACCCGCCGTCAGGCAAGAAGAAGGCGGGCGCGGCAGGCGGCAGCGGGCCCGCAGCAGCAGGCGCCGGAGCAACGGCAGGAGGCGGAGGCAAAGCCAGCCCAGCCACAGACAAATTAGAAGAAGCCAGCACCCGGCAGGAAGCAGCCGTGGAAAAAGGGGAAGAAGACCTGAAGAGTGAAGAAGGAGAAGGCTTCATCCCTCCGGCAGGAAAGAATATCCATAACACAACGCATGTCTATACCGCTGTCGTCGGCGAGGCGGCGATCAAAAGCCTTGTCGAAAAATTACTGCCGCAGAAGGAGGTCTGCTTCGACACGGAAACGACGGGCATCGACGCCAACGACGTAGACATCGTCGGGATGAGTTTTGCGGTGCAGGCCGGGGAAGCCTGGTATGTCCCGTGTCCACCAGACAGCAAGGGCGCGCAAGCGATCATTGACGCCTTCCGGCCGCTGTTCGAATCTCCCTTGATCGTCTGGATCGGTCAGAATCTGAAATACGACTTGCTGGTGCTGAAGTGGTACGGCGTTACACTAAAAGGACAGATATTCGATACGATGCTTGCGCATTATGTCATCGAGCCGGAAGGCAAACGCGGAATGGACCTTCTCAGCGCGCAATACCTGGGATATGAACCGGTGCACATCGAAGAACTTATCGGCAAGAAAGGCAAAGGCCAGGGAAATATGCGCGATGTAGAGCTGGGGAAAATAAAGGACTACGCTGCCGAGGACGCTGACATCACGTTGCAGCTTAAACATATATTCTTGCCTCAGCTGAAGACGAAGGAAGTGGAGAAGGTGTTTTATGAAGTAGAGAATCCCCTGGTGAAGGTGCTTACCGACATGGAGTTCGAAGGTGTGAAGGTCGACACCGACTTCCTGCTGGAATACAGCAAGGAGCTTGAACGCGATGCCCGCCAGGCGGAGGAGAAGGTGTACCAGGAAGCAGGTGAGCGCTTTAACCTGGCCTCGCCAAAACAGCTGGGCGAGATCTTGTTCGAAAAGATGAAGCTGGACCCCAAGGCCAAAAAAACAAAGACGGGTCAATATGCCACCGGGGAAGATGTGTTGTTAAAACTGGCGGTGAAGCACCAGATCGTCGATGACATCCTGGCCTTCCGGGAGCTTACGAAATTAAAGTCGACCTATGTCGATGCGCTGCCGCAGATGATCAACCGCAAGACGGGGCGTGTACATACCAGTTATGCCCAGGCCGTTGCAGTGACGGGCCGGCTCAGCAGCAACAACCCTAACCTGCAGAATATTCCCATCCGTACCGAACGGGGCCGGGAGATCCGCAAAGCCTTTATCCCCCGCAATGATGATTTTGTCCTGGTGTCGGCCGACTACTCCCAGATAGAATTGCGCATCGTCGCCGCGATCAGCGGTGATCCCAACATGTGCGCGGCCTTCCGGGAGGGCAAGGACATCCATACGGCCACGGCAGCAAAGGTCTTTGGCGTGGAAGAGTCGGCCGTGACGAAGGAGATGCGGTATAAGGCCAAAAGCGTCAATTTCGGCATTATCTATGGCCAGGGCGCCTTTGGTCTCGCCGACAACCTGGGTATCAGCCGGACGGAGGCAAAGGAGATTATCGACAATTACAAGGCGCAATTCCCCGGCATCCAGAAGTATATGGATGATACGATCAATTTCGCCCGGGAATGCGGCTATGTGCAAACCCTGATGGGTCGTAAAAGATGGCTAAAAGACATCAACTCCGCCAATTTCACCGTACGGGGGTTTGCGGAACGAAATGCCATCAACTCTCCCATCCAGGGCACGGCGGCGGATATGATCAAGCTGGCCATGATCCGCATCCATGAAGAATTTGCCCGCCAGGGGCTTAGATCGAGGATGCTCCTGCAGGTACACGACGAATTGGTCTTCGACGCTTATAAAGCTGAGCTTGATATAATTAAACCCATAATAATGCGTTGTATGCAAACCGCGTTACCCCTGCCCCAGGACGTCCCGGCCACCGCAGAGATGGGATCTGGGGTCAACTGGCTTGAGGCTCACTAATCTAATTAACATCTCATTTGTAAATGGCAACAAACTTTGCCGTCCTTGTGGAGTCTATATATAGGTTTAGTACTCTAATTATATAAACAAAAACATATGAAAAGCATTCATATTTCATTCTCTATGCTGCTGGCCTTCATCCTATTGGCAGGTACCGCCCCTGCCCAACAGCAGGACGGACCACCGCCCACCAGTCAGCAACAGCAGCAGGAATGGCCCCGAAGCTTCACGACCGATGACGGCACTGTCGTCAAGATCTTCCAGCCCCAGCCGGAGTCTTTTTCGGACAATGTCCTGAAATCCCGCTGGGCTATCTCCGTTTTGCCGCAGGGCAAGTCGGACCCGGTGTTTGGTACGTTCTGGTCGGTAGCCAATGTGGAAACCGACAGGGACAACCGCCGGGTCGTCATCCAGTCTGTCAAGGTGCCCAACATAAAGTTTCCCGGGCAGTCTGATGACAACTTTACCAACAGCCTGAAGACGGCGCTGGAAGCCAATCTGCCCCAGGCCGCCGGCGATCTCTCGTTGGACGAGCTGCTCTCTTCCCTCGACCAGAATACCGAGCAAAAGAAATTATCGAAAGACCTGAATACGGCCGCACCCCGGATCATTTACAGCGATCATCCGACCCTGCTGGTGTCGATCGACGGGCAGCCCAAGATGCAAAACAATAAGGACTGGGGGCTCGATGTAGTGGTAAACAGTCCCTTCACGATCGTCAAGGCCAACAACGGCGGCTTCTATCTTTATGGCGGCAAGCACTGGTACCAGGCACAGTCTGCTACCGGTCCGTATAGCTCTGCCGGCAATATTCCCGCCGAATTGAACCAGGTGCAGACGGCAGTCGACAATGCCAACAGCAGCAATGCAGGGTATACCGACTCGACAACGGCCGCGAATGAAAATATGGTTTCGGACATCATCGTCAGCACTTCGCCTGCCGAGCTGATCCAGACTAATGGAAAGCCCAATTTCACGGCTATTCCCAATACGAGCCTTTCTTATGCAAGCAACTCTTCCAACGATATTTTCCAGGACCAGGGTTCGGGCAACTATTTTGTCCTTATTTCCGGTCGCTGGTATACTTCGGGTTCGCTTACAGGTGGATGGCATTATGTAGCCAGCAATGCGTTGCCGGCCGACTTTGCCAAGATCCCCGAAGGCAGCCCGAAAGACAATGTGCTGGCCAGTGTAGCCGGTACGGATGCAGCCCGCGAAGCGATTATGGATGCGCAGGTTCCGCAGACGGCCAAGGTAGATCGTAATACGGCCTCTACATCTGTCAACTATAACGGTGACCCGCAGTTTGCCCCGTTGCAGGGTACCGACATGCAATATGCGACGAATACGGGTTCCTCTGTGATAAAGGATGGTGATACCTACTATAGCGTGGACAACGGGGTATGGTACCAGTCGGACAACCCCAATGGTCCCTGGACGGTGGCGACCGAACGGCCTGAAGACGTAGACCAGATTCCGCCTTCTTCTCCGTTGTACAACATCAAGTATGTATATATCTATGACGTAACCCCCGACTATGTTTACATGGGCTATACGCCAGGTTACCTGAACACCTATATCTATGGCCCCACGGTGGTCTATGGTACGGGCTTCTATTATAATCCCTGGTGGGATGGGTACTATTATCCCCGGCCCTGGTCATGGGGGTTTGGCGTCTGCTATAATCCCTGGGCCGGCTGGACGCTTGGATATGGCTATGGCTTTGGCTGGTTCCACTATGGCATCGGCTTCCACTACGGCTACTGGGGTGGCTGGGGTGGCGGCGGCTGGTGGGGTTGTCATGCGTACCGCCCGGCCTATGCGTGGAGCGGGTATCGAAGCTATGGCTTTTATGGCGCCAACTACTACCGCAACCGCAACATCTATGTGAACAACAACTACAACTTCCATACGAATATTTATGCCGGCCGTGGTGGTATCGTCACCCGTGATAACCATACCTTCTATAACCGCACTTCTATCGGCAGACCCGTCTCCTACAACAACGGAAGGCCCGGTTTCAATAGTGCAGGTGGCGGCAGACCCGGATTCAACAGACCGGTTAGCCCGCAGGGTGGAAGACCTGGTGCTCCCGGCAATGGTTTCTCAAGACCAACCAACAATAATGTCTTTTCCGATCGCAGCGGCAATGTATATCAGCACAACCAGGCCACGAATCAATGGCAGCAGCGGTCGAACAACTCCTGGCGGCCGATGAGCAACAACAGTCCTCAGGTGCAACAGGGCCTCAACCGGGACCAGCAGATGCGCGATCGCGGCTTTACCCGGACGCAGAACTTCCAGCAGACGCGGAGCTTCGGCGGGGGCGGTGGTGGCGGTGGCGCCAGACCGAGTGGTGGCGGGTTCAGCAGGCCCAGCGGTGGCGGTGGTGGCGGTGGCGGTGGTCGTTCCTTTGGCGGAGGCGGGGGCGGCGGAGGCCGCAGGCACTAAACAAGTTGAAGAAATTTTACATTTGCCGGGGAAATCCCCGGCAAATTCGTTGAAACGCCTCCGGCGTTTCGGCCGAAGGCCCATCATTGGCGAAATGTCAGGGATGGGCGAATTTTGCTGACCGACCATCCCTGACATTAACATGACAGTATATTATTGTTACGACGCCTACTGTGGCTGGTGTTATGGCTTTAGCCCTGTGATCAGGCGCATTTTCGAAGAATATCGCAACCGGTTTGCTTTTGAAGTACTTTCCGGTGGGATGATCCTGCCCGAAAAGCCGCAGCCCATCGGGGTGATAGCGGACTACATCCGTTCGGCTTACAAGGTGGTGGAAGAAAGAACAGGCATCCGTTTTGGCGGGGACTGGCTTTGGCATATCAACAACCCGGAGGAAAGCGACTGGTATCCAAATTCGGAGAAACCGGCGATTGCGCTTTGTGTTTTTAAGGATTACTATCCCGACGAGGCCGTGCTCTTTGCGGGTGAATTGCAATATGCCCTGCACTATGAGGGGCGCGATCTCACCGATGATGAAGCCTATCGCCACCTGCTGGAAAAGTATCGTATCCCTGAAAAAGAGTTCTATGGCAAGCTGCATCATCCTGCGTATAAGGAAAAGGCTTATGATGAATTCGCATTGGTACGACAATTGAGGGTAAATGGTTTCCCGACCGTATTTTTACAGGTGAGTGATTCGAAGTTTTACCTGCTCACCCGGGGATATACCGATTATGCAACCCTGAAGAATGGAATAGAGCAAACCTTGTCTGATCCAGCTTTGCAGGGAAAATAATTGTCCTTAAATGAGCGATTAACATTAACTTGCATGTCCCCAAAAAGGGGGTAGATTTTAAATTATGGAATATAACAAGATCATTGCAGTCACCGGGATGCCGGGCTTGTACGAGTTGTTAAGCAGTAAATCGGATGGTGCTATCGTCCGTTCGCTGGATGATAAGACTACTCGTTTTGTCGCCAGCCGGAGCCACAATTTTTCGCACCTCGAAAGTATCGAAGTGTATACCGTTAGAGACAATGTCAATCTGGTAGATGTATTGAAGGCGATGGAAGCGAGTCCGGAAAAGCTGCCCGATGAAAAGGATAATGCCGCTCTCAAGGCTTATTTCACCAAGGTCTACCCGGATCTGGATTTCGAACGGGTGTACAGCAGCGACCTGAAGAAGATGGTCAAATGGTTCAGCGTTTTGAAAACAAATAATATAGAGATCAAGTTGACCGAACCCGAGCCGGAGGAAGAAGCTGCTTCTGTGGAAGTAGCAGCACCGGCGCCGGAAGAAAAGGAAGAAAAACCGGCACCTGCAAAAAAAGCGGTGAAGGCTGCAAAAGAATCGCAAGTAGCGGAAAAGGAATCGCCTGCTGCTAAAGAAGCACCTGCTGCTGAAAAACCAAAGGCGAAGAAGGCTGCCCCGAAGAAAAAAGCAGAGGAAGAAAAGGATGAAAAGATAGCAGAAAAGCCAAAGAAAGTGGCAAAAAAGAAAAGCTAATTATTATGCCTACCGCTAATTTACAAAAGCCCCAGCGGCATTTTCTGCCCGCCGGTTATGTGCTGACGGACTGGCCGGGCTTGGAGCCATATTTCCGCGACCTTGACGAGCGACCGCTGGACACCCGCGAGCAGTTGGAGAAATGGTTGCTGGATATCAGCGAACTGGAAGCCGTCGTGAGCGAAGATTCCTGCTGGCGCCAGATCAAAATGACCTGTGACACGGAGAACAAGCAGCTGGAAGCGGCATTTAACTATTTCTGCCTGGAGATACAGCCTAAGATACAGCCATATGCCGACCGGCTCAACCGGCGACTCGTGGAAAACCCGCATACGCGGGAGCTTGACCAGAAGGAATATTTTACTTATCTGCGCAGTGTCAGGAAGCGGATAGAGCTCTTCCGCGAAGAGAATATCTCCCTCTATGCCGAGGCCAGCGTAATGGGTCAGCAGTTTGGTGTCATCTCTGGCAAAATGACAGTGGAAGTTAACGGGCAGGAGTATACGCTACAGCAGGCCTCGAAATTCCTGGAAAACCCCGACCGGCCGCTTCGCGAAACCGTCTACCGGAAGATGCAGGATCGGCGGCTGCAGGATAAGGACGCACTGAACGACTTGTATTCCAAACTGATAGCGATCAGGCACCGCATGGCTCAAAATGCGGGTTTTGCCAACTACCGGGATTTCAAATTTGAAGAGCTGGGGCGCTTTGACTACACCAAGGAGGACTGCTTCCGCTTTCATGAAGCCGTAAGGGAATATGTCGTTCCCCTGGTGAGCCTTATCAATGAAAAGAAGAAGAAGAAACTGGGTCTCGATACGCTGCGGCCATGGGACGGGGAAGCCGAGCCGGAAGGGACGGAACCGCTCAGGCCATTTACCAACGGGCAGGATCTCCTGACGAAAACCACCGCCGCCTTCGACCGGCTGGATCCCTTTTTCGGAGATTGCCTCCGGACGATGCAGCAGATGGGAAGATTCGACCTGGAGAGCCGGAAGGGCAAAGCGCCAGGCGGCTACAATTGTCCGTTAGCAGAAACGGGGGCCCCCTTTATCTTCATGAACGCCTCCGGCCAGATGGGCGATCTGACGACAATGGTTCATGAGGGCGGCCACGCCATCCACTCCTTCCTTTCTCACCCGCTGAAGCTTAGCGCTTTCAAGGAATACCCCATGGAGATAGCCGAAGTAGCCAGCATGTCGATGGAATTGTTTAGCATGGATCACTGGGAGCTGTTCTTCGAGAATAAAAACGATTTAGCAAGAGCGCGTGAGCACCAGCTGGAGCGAGTGATCAGCATCTTCCCCTGGATAGCAACCATTGATAAATTTCAACATTGGGTATACGAAAATCCGGGACACTCCGTGGAAGAAAGAAAACAAAACTGGTTGGCAACCCTGGATGAGTTTTCTTCGAAATCTATTGACTGGACAGGTCTTGAGCATTACCGGGAGTTCGGCTGGCAGAAACAGCTGCACCTTTTTGAAGTGCCTTTTTACTATATCGAATATGGTATCGCACAATTAGGAGCCATCGGTCTGTGGATGCAGTATAAGAAGAACAAAGAGAAGGCGTTAAGTAATTATGTCCAGGCGCTGAGCCTCGGAGGGACACGTACGCTGCCGGAATTGTACGATGCCGCCGGCCTGAAGTTCAACTTTTCGAAAGAGCACATCAAAGAGCTGATGGCATTTGTCAGTGAGGAAATGCAAAAAATTTGAAGCAGAAAATTTTAAGAAAAATACCCTGAAAGTAGTACTTAGATCGCTTGTTCGTATGCTTTTTTCCGGCTATATTTGCAATGAGTCAATCAAAAAATGTCTTCAAAAACATAAAGAAGCTACTAATCAGAGCCTTAACCAAAAGTCCCGGTGTTTCTACATCGGGGCTTTCTCTTTTAGGCTGGGGGCCACTTTCCGCGGTTATCGATTACAACTCTTACACACCCCGCTGACCAGCATTTCCACCTGCTCGGTCACATATCCACGCGGCAACTTTATCGCCGGCACAGTCACGTCTTCGAGACAAATGGTATTACCACAGGTGTTACAAATGAAGTGAACATGATCATCGCGGTGTTGTCCACCGGAGCATTCGTCTTTACATAACGCATAACGTATAGAATTATCCGACGTCGGTATACTGTGAATCAATCCTTTTTCGAGGAAGGCTTGCAGTGTTCGATATACCGTGACACGATCGAATTTCTCTCCGGCTTTCTTCTCGATATCGCCGTGAGACAGAGCCCCATCGTGCTGGAGGAAAAGTTCCAGTATTTTCCGCCGGCCACCGGTGATGCTCAACTGATTTTTTTTCAGGAGCTCCTCTGCTTTCTTTTCGCTCATATTGTGTAGCGGGTCTGATCAACCCGGATTATTGTTAAACAAACCATTTGCAAAACGCGGCGCGGTTGCTTTCTCTTTCAGGAGGGTACGGATGTCCTTCTCCAGATCGGCCAGCTCGTCCTTTTTCAATCCGTCATAGATCTTTCTCACCCTACCGCCTTTATCAACAAGCGCCAGAAACTGGGTATGCAGAAACTGTTCGTTGATATTGGTCGCATTGTTCTTGGGATCGTCCAGCTGATAGCCCGAGCGTGCCAAATGATAGAGACTGTCCTTGCGACCGGTGAGAAAGAACCATTTCTTTGCATCCGCGCCAAGCGAGTCTGCATAGACCTTCATCCGGCCTACACTGTCCGTCTCCGGGTCAACGGTATAGGAGAGGATGCGAAAGTCGGATTCGCCCGCGAAGTCATGCGCTACATCTTTCAGGTTGGTGTTCAGCTTTGGACAGATGCCCCTGCAGGTGGTAAAGAAATACTCGGCAACATAGACCTTGCCTTCAACATCTTTATTTGTCACCGGCTGACCTTCCTGGTCACTAAAAGAAAAAGCGGGTACATAGCTTATCACAGGCAGCTCGGGTTCGCCAAATCCGGGGATGATCCGGACAAGAGTAAAGTAAAAACCAACAAACAAAAGGATAAAAAACCCGGCCAGAAAGATGATCTTCTTCTTTTTCATGATGGTATAAAGGTCGCACTTTTCGGTCATGGAAAAATATTTGCAACATTGTTGCAAGTGAATTATTTTTGCTTTCGCCTTTTTCCTGGCGGCTGCTAATCATGTTCAAGAAGATCAATTGGGATGCTCTGGGCGTCACGACCTCAGTTCTCTGTGCTATTCACTGCGCTATCCTTCCCCTGGTGATAGCGACCCTGCCCGTTTTGGGGATCAATATCATTCACAATCCCCTGTTTGAAAATGGGATGATCGGGCTGGCTTTTGTCATAGGCACCCGGGCAATGTGGCATGGATTCCGCCATCATCATCAGCACCTGATGCCCTGGCTTCTCTTCCTTGGCGGAATGATCTTTCTGGTTTCCAAGCAAATATGGCACCATTTCGAGCTGGCGCTCCTCCCCTTTGCGGTCGTGTTGATCGTGACTGCCCACATCCTCAACTACCGGCTTTCCCGGCGGCCCAGGAATTTCCCGATCGTGTAACCAGTGGTGCCCGCAATTTGTTAACTTTGTACCTGCTAAATAGCGCTCTTATGATCAAAACAGGCAACCCGGTGATCAGCATCTATACTGAAATGACTCCGAATCCGGAAACCATGAAATTCGTGGCCAACAAGCTTTTATACCCCGGTAAGATCATCGATTTCCCGGATGTCGAATCCGCCAAACCCTCTCCCCTGGCTATAGAACTGTTTGGTTTTCCCTTTATCAAGAGCGTCTTCATCGCCAGCAATTTTGTCACGCTCACAAAGACTGCCGACACCGACTGGGACGATGTCATCCCCGCCATCCGCCAGTTTCTGAAAGAATATCTCGAAGAAGGTAAATCCGTCATCAACGAGGAAGAAGTCGTCGTTACCAGATCCGAAGGAAACGCCATCGACGCCGATGACGACGATGTGGTCAAACGCATCAAAGAGCTGCTGGAAAACTATGTTAAGCCCGCCGTGGAAATGGACGGTGGCGCCATCCAGTTCAGGAGCTACAACGAAGGCGTTGTCAACCTGATGCTACAGGGTTCCTGTTCGGGCTGTCCCTCTTCCATGATCACGCTAAAAGCCGGCATCGAAAGTATGATGAAGCGCATGATCCCCGAGGTTAAGGAAGTCGTGGCCGAATCCGAGTAATGCTTCCTGAATTATATCGACAATTTCTTTCCGACCTGCAACATACCGGCTGGGTAGAGTTCTTTGCCGTCATTGCCGGCATCCTGAGTGTCTGGTACAGCCGCACCGAGAACATTCTTGTCTATCCGACGGGGTTACTCAATACCATCGCCTATATCTGGCTCAGTTTTCAGTTTTCCCTTTTCGGGGAGGCCAGTGTCAACCTGTATTATACCGTGCTCAATATTTATGGCTGGTACGCCTGGACCCGGGTCGATAGCCAAAAGCGGCCGGTGTTGAAGGTGCGTTTTTCGACGACGCGGGAGTGGCTTGTAGAGTGTGGGTTTTTTGCGGGGTTTTATCTCGTCCTGTTCCTGGCGTTGATATATGTCAAAAGGGGCTTCGCCGCGCAAGCCATTCCCTGGGCCGATGCTTTTGCCTCGGCATCTGCCTATACCGGGATGTGGCTGATGACCCGCAAAAAGGTGGAAAGCTGGTATTGGTGGATCGCTACCAATCTCGCCTCGATACCCCTGTATTTTGTAAAACATCTTGTCTTTACCAGCGTCTATTATCTCATCCTGCTGATCATCGCCGTGGGAGGATTGATGGAATGGCGTAAACGGGCAAAACATTCAGACTATGCCGCCACTTAAGAAAATAGTCATTGTCGGACCGGAATCCACGGGTAAGTCCTCGCTGTGTGAAGCCCTCGCCGAACACTACGGGACGGCGTGGGTACCCGAATACGCCCGCGAATACCTCACCACGAATGGGACGAACTATCGCCTGGAAGATCTTTCTGTCATCGCCCGGGGACAGCTGGCCCTGGAAGACCGGTACACCATGGACGCCGTGGCCGCAGGCAAGCCCCTGCTCTTTGTCGACACCGATATGTATGTTATGAAGGTGTGGAGTGAGTTCGTTTTTGGCCGCTGTGAATCCTGGATCCTGGAGCAGATCGTTACCCGCCAGTACGATGCTTATCTGTTGTGCCGGACAGACCTGCCCTGGGCGCCCGATCCTCTCCGCGAATATCCCGAGGGATCGGCCCGGGACCAGCTGTTTCACATCTATAAAGACTGCCTCATCAATCAATCCACCCCATGGGCAGAGATCGGCGGTCAGGGTGAAGAGCGCATCGCCAATGGCATCGCGGCTGTGGGGCGGCTGCTATTGCAATAGCTTTTGAATATCCGGGTCGTTCTGCAGAATCCCCATCTGGCCGATGATCCAGACGCTGCGGGTCGCCACACGATTCGAGAGCGGTTTGATGGTAAATACTTTCGGATTGGGCAGACAGGCGGCAATCTTTGCTGCCTCCAGCCGGCTAAGGTTGCGCGCCGGCTTATTGAAATTGCTGTGCGATGCGGCTTCAATGCCATAGACCCCTTTCCCCATCTCACTGACGTTGAGATACATCTCCAAGATCCTTTTCTTCCCCCACATCCATTCGATCATAAAGGTGAAATAGACTTCGAGGCTCTTCCGGAGCCAGCTGCGGCCCTGCCAGAGAAAGACATTTTTCGCCACCTGCTGGCTGATGGTGCTGGCGCCATGCAACGACTTGCTCTTCTGGTTATGCTTCATCGCCTTTTCGATGGATTTGAAGTCAAAACCGTCATGATCCGGGAAAAGCTGGTCCTCTGAACAGATAACGGCAAGCTTTGCGTAAGGCGAGATGTCTTTCATCGACACATAGCTTCGCTTCAGCCCGTCACCTCCCAGCAAGCTGCCTAATTGCGTTAGCGTGATCGGCGGATAGACCCATTTCAGGAGAAGCAAATAAAATAGCTGGAAGACGAAAAGGAAGATAACGACACGCTTGAGGATGCGCCAGGCGCGGGGGACCAGTCCTTTTGTTTTGATGGGCATACCGCAATATACCCTAGTGCCGGCCGATCTGCAAATATTGCAACTTGTATCGCCCGCCCAGGGGATAATATTTTTTTGATGTCACGATGAGGGCCACTCCGCCGGCAATAAGGGCGCCGCCCACAATATAGCCTGATGTCGTATACCATTGTTTGGCCGCATCTCCCCGGATGCCGCCATTAATGGCGCCGATGGCGAATAAGCCCACACCGGCCGTGGTCAGCAGGACTCCGTTGACCTTATTGTTCCATTTGGTCCGCTCCCTTTTGATCGCACCAATTTCCTTATAGCTAAAGGCCTGGCCGTTCATATAGACCGTATCCCGGTGGAGGTCATCGATGTTGCCGTCAAACCACTGGCCGTAAACCGTCTCAAAAGTAATGTGGTCGCCTACCGTATACGAACGCACATGAAATCCTCGCCTGGTCAGAACAAGAACGTCATTCTGTGCGTGACCCAGAAAAGGGATTATACAAAGGAATAATATTACGATTTTGCGCATAGCAATAACAGTACGAAGCTCAAACATACAAAGACAATTGCAAGTCGATTGTTAACGCGCTCTTAACAAGAGCTATTTCCCCTTATGCAGGAAAATGACGCCATAAGCCAGCGCAACACCAAAAACGATAAGCAGAGTGCCTGATATCTTATTGATAACGGTGAGGGTGTGTATCGTCAGCTTATTCCGCAATTTGCCGGCCATCATCACTTTCCCAACATCGGCCGCCATATTGATCAGCAGGCAGGTGGAAAAGATAATAGTCCGCTCCCGCAGCGTGTGGTTGACGGCAAGCAGGGTCGTATTGCCGAGCCAGAAAAAAATAACCCCCGGGTTGAGGGTGTTGATGAGAAAGCCCGAAGCAAAGATCCGGGCCATATCGCGCTTCCGAAAGCGGGCCTCGGTGCCGACCCCATCTTTCGCCATCGTCACCTTTTTCCAAAAAATAAAATAGAGCCCCATGATCACGAGAAAAAGGCCGCCAAGCGTCCCGACCACCTGTTTATGTTCGTCCAGCAAGGAGACCACCGCCGTCAGCGTATTACTAAGCACCACCAGGACAATATCGCTGACCCATACGCCGGCGACGAAGCTGAAGCCGCCTTTATGACCATTGTTCAGGCTTTGTTTGATGATGGTAAAAATGATCGGCCCTACCGATAAGGCAAGAGCAAAACCCAGGGCCAATCCTTTTATAACGGACTCCAACATGATATAAACATTTCGCTAGATGCTTCCTGTCTCCAGATATTTTTGCCAATCGAGCAGCATTTTTCCCTTCAGAACCCGGGGAAATTTATGTTGACCGCCTATTTTCCCTTTTAGGCGCATAAACTCCATGAATTTTTCTTCCGGCAGCACCTTTACATAGATGTCCTTTAAAGCGCTGTCCCGTTCGACGGCATAGTCATCATTCAGCTCTTTCAGCTTGTCGTCGATCTTCTGCCGCAGCAGCGCTTCGTCCGCCTGATCACTACAGCCCAACCACCATTGATGTGCAAAAAAGAGGCCATGAGGAATCCCCGCCACCGTAAATTCCGTGATGGAAAGGTTCAATTCTTCCGTTACCAGCTGCACGGCCTTGTTCATGTTGTCTACGCTGAGATGTTCGCCGACCAGGCTCAGAAAATGTTTCGTCCTTCCGGTGATAATGATCTCGCAGCGCTCTTTATCCACGAATCGCACCGTATCCCCGATGAGATAACGCCAAGCGCCGGCGCTTGTGCTAAGCAGCAATGCATAATCCCGTCCTTCCTCCACCTCGTGGATCATATACACTTCCGGGTTCTCCACCAGGTTACCATCGGCATCGAAATTCCGGTTGTCGAACGGTACGAACTCGAGGAAAATATGCTGATTGGTGACCAGCCGCATTCCCCGGGAATTTTGGACATCCTGGTAAGCAATGAACCCTTCGGAAGCAAGATAGGTTTCGATATAGGTCACCGGCTTGCCGAGCAGCTTTTCAAAACCTTTGCGATAGGGTTCGAAGGAAACGCCTCCGTGTACGAAGAATCCCACGTTGGGCCAGATCTCGTGGATGTTGTTAAGATTATACCGCTCGACGATCTTTTCCATGCACAGCTGGATCCAGCCGGGCACCCCGACCAGGAAGCCGATATCCCATTGCGGCGCCAGCCTGACCACCTCTTCCAGTTTCTTTGTCCAGTCCTTTGTGCGAGCGATCTTCTTCCCCGGCTTATAAAAGGGCTGGAACCAGAAGGGAACCTTGCGGGCCGTGATGCCGCTGAGATCGCCGGAATAGTAGCCCGCGCCTTTTTGCAGACTGGTGCTGCCGCCGATCATCAACCAACCCTTGCCGAGACTCTTGACGGGTATATCGCGGTAAGTGCGCAACGTCAGCAGCTGCTTGATCATCACGATCCGGTTGCCCCGCAACAGATCGTTGGTGATGGGAATAAATTTGCTCCCCGCTTCCGATGTCCCGGAAGAAAGCGCATAGTATTTGATCTTTCCCGGCCAGCACACATCCGCCTTCCCTTCCAAAGTCTTATTCCACCAGGCGGCATGAATCTTATTGTAGTCAAAGGTAGGCACCATCTCCTGGAATTTCTTTCCGGGATGACGACTCAGCAAGATCTCGTCAAACCGGTATTCCTGTCCGAATTCGGTGAATCTTGCCTTTTTAAGTAACTTCCTTAATACCTTCAGTTGCTGCCGCTGAGGTGATTTCCGTGGCAGCCGCAGAGCTCTGGCCAAAGATTTAGATAATTGAATTTCAATCAACGCCATTAAGTAACCCTTGTCTTTTGGTATGCGGTCAAAATTAACGTTTTGGATGAAATTTTCTTTACATTTATTTATGAAGCTGAAACTGACCCCCCTTTACGTCCTCTCTTTTCTCTGTCTTACCTTCTTCATACACGAGATACATGACTGGGCGCATACCCTGGTGGTAAGGCTGTTGAGCGGAAGTTGGGGCTCCCGAAGGTTCGACATCTGGCAATTCGATACCGATCAGCCGGTGTCTAACGGTCAACGTGCCCTGGCTATGCTGGCTGGGCCCGCGGTGAATATCCTGGTCATCCTGGTTGGCTGGATAAAAATGGGCAACCGGGAAAGTCTAACCGATCAGTCCATTGGCTGCAGCCTTGTCCTGGCCGCCATGCCCCTGGCGTTGTTGATGGGGGCCGCTACCGGCGGGGGTGATTCGGTCAACGGGTTAAAACTATTCTTTCTTCACCTTGATGCGACGGGCCGCCATCTCGTGAGCGGCTTTGGCCTGCTGATCCTCATCATCATCTGTGTTCCGCCACTGGTGCGGGTTTATACCCTGTTGCCCGGCTGGCAGGGGAAATTTATCTTTTTCCCCATCTTCCTGGTGCTGCCGATGTGGATCGACCATTTCCTGGTGGCGGATCTGCTCAACAGGATGCTCACCAAATATGAGATAGACGAAGGCCAGGCCTTCACGTGGGTTCTCCTCTGGACGGCGGCCATGCTCAGTGGATGGCTGTTCACGCGCCGCAAAATGCGGTCGCTGCTGGAAGACCGGGAATTGCCGTTGTAATGGCTCATAGGTCTATTGCCTCTCCCCGTCCATTGCGATCGGGGCTGCCGACGGCCGAACCACTGCCGCTTGCATGAAATTTCACCCGCCAGCGCCCCGCCTTCCCTACCCTTTGCAGCTGCTGGATACTCTCCTTAAAAGAAAAGCTCTCTCCCTCGCAGAAAAGCAGTTCAGAAGCCTCCTGCTGGTGGTCAACGATGACGCTTTCCCCGGACGCCGCCAACAAGGGTTTTAGCCGCGCAATTTCCGTCGCATCGCCCCGCAGAAAGGTACGCACCCTCTCACCATTCCCGGGAGCCTTGGCACCGCCTCCGAACCCCCCCATCACTGCCGCAACACCTGCCCGCACCTGGATGGCCGCCTGTACGCCAAGATCAAGGAAAGCCGGCAGTCCCTTGTTGAAATGCTTCCGCCTGAACTGGCGCATCGCCCGGTAGAACTGCCGGACATAGCGGATGTCTTTTAGGGTACTTTCACCTTTAAAATGCACGATCGTCGTCCCGGGATAATAGAAGTTTCTGTACCCGGCGTTTTCTATCCGGTAGCTAAGGTCGATGTCCTCGGCATAGAGAAAGAACTGCTCATCGAACCCCCCGACCTTGTCGAGAATAGCCCGGCTCACCCATAGGCAGGCGCCCGAAAGCACTGGCGCCGGATGGGGAGCATTCGCGGGAAGATGCCCAAGGTAGTACGTGGAAAAAAAGCGGCTGCGGGGAAAAAGGGCCGAAAGACCGGTCAACCGGCAAAAACCGACCCAGGGAGTTGGGAAGCCGCGCCGGGATTCTTTCAGGAAATGCCCGCTCCCGTCAACCATCCGCACACCCAGCCCGCCGATGCGGGGTATCGCAACCAGGAAAGAAAGGCAGTGGAGGGCGAAGTCTTCCGGCAGGATGGTATCGGGATTGAGAAAAAGGATGTATTCCCCGTTAGCCTGCGCCAACGCCTGGTTGCAGGCCCGGCCAAACCCGAGATTCTCTTTGTTGGCGATGAACCTTACGGCAGGAAAGCGGGGCCGGAGATAGTCCAGGCTATCGTCCCCGGAATGATTATCAACGACGATGATCTCTGCCTCCAGGCTCCGCACCGCTTTTTCCACGGAATGCAGGCAGAGCTCCAGGAAGTATTTCACCCGGAAATTGACGATGATGACGGAGAGGGTCATGCCGCACGAAGTAAGCATTTTTATGGATATATTCTCAAAAATAGATACATTTGCATTTGTCAATGGAACCGCAGGATGCGGTTCGACCGAAGGTCAGACATTAGCCGTTTGCGCGGATAGGGCTAATTTGGCCAGAAGCGCTATCCGCGCAAACACCAACGTGATGACATTAACTCTAAAGCAAATCGAGAAGATTTCAAAGGCCCTGGGAGACTCTAACCGACTCAAAATCCTTCACTACATCGCCGGTAAGGGTGGATGTGGCGAATGTTCGGGCTTACACGATGTGATCGGTCTCGCCCAGCCCTCTATCTCCCACCATGTAAAGATCCTGGTCGAAGCCGGGTTGATCGACGGAGAAAAAGAAGGAAGAAACTACAGCTACACGCTCAACAACAGTGTAATGAATCAGTATCTTACGGCGCTGCGGCAGCTGGAAACGACGGATTCTGCCGTTCTCCAATAGTGGCTGCATAGTGCCATAGGGATTGTGGGTAGCCTCTCCTATCTTTGCGCCATGCTAAAATCAACACTCATCAAGGCGGTCGAAGCAGGAGCGGCCGTCATGCAGCGGTATTTTCAAGGAGAATTCACCATCTCCAACAAGGAAGGCATTAATAACCTCGTCACGGAAGCAGATCATGCATCGGAAAAAGCGATCTTCGAGGTGATAAAGACCGACTATCCCGATCACTACATCCTCAGCGAAGAGGCCGGAGCGATCGTCATGGACTCCGACTTTAAATGGATAATCGATCCCATCGACGGAACGGTGAACTTTGCACACGGGCTGCCACTTTGCTGTGTGTCCGTCGCCATAGAGCAGAATGGGGAGATGATCCTGGGCGCCGTCTACAACCCCTTTATCAAGGAATTCTTTTTTGCGCAACGAGGCTATGGCGCAACGCTAAACGATAAAAAGATAACCGTCAGCGAGGAGACTTCCGTCGCAAAGTCCTGCCTCGTAACCGGTTTCCCCTATACTTACCTGGATCTGCCAAACTCTCCGCTGGATGTATTCTCCCGGCTCATCCGCGGGGGTGTACCCGTCCGCCGGCTGGGTTCGGCAGCGATGGATCTCTGCTGGGTCGCCGCTGGCCGCTTTGATGGATTCTATGAACACAAGCTACAGGCCTGGGACAGCGCAGCAGGTTTCCTCATCGTAGAAGAAGCGGGGGGACGCGTTTCGGATTTCGCCGGCGACCGCTATTCCCCTTATCAGCCCCATATCATCGCCACCAACGGCAAGATCCATGACGAACTGGTGGAAGTAGTGAATGGCCGGCATAAACATTTTGTAAAATGAGTGAAAACAGGACCGAGATCTCTTCAGTAGGAGAGTTTGGATTGATCGAACATCTTACTGCAAACATCGAGCTGAAGAATGCTTCTTCGCTGGTGGGCGTGGGGGACGATGCCGCCGTTATCGATCATTTTGGCAGGCAGACGGTGGTGACTACCGATCTGCTGATCGAAGACGTCCACTTCGACCTGATGTATACGCCGCTGCAGCATTTAGGTTATAAATCGGTTGTCGTCAACCTCAGCGATGTCTATGCCATGAACGCCACGCCCACGCAGATAACCCTGAGCATCGGTATCAGCAACCGATTCAGCGTCGAAGCCCTCGACGAATTCTACGAAGGGGTCTATGCCGCCTGTGATGCCTATGGAGTCGACCTCATCGGTGGCGACACCGCCTCTTCCAAAAAGGGTTTTATCATCTCCGTCACGGCTATAGGGGAAGTCGCTCCCGACCGTTTTGTAAAGCGCAGCACCGCACAGAAGGGCGATCTGCTCTGCTGTTCGGGTGACTTGGGGGCCGCCTACCTGGGCCTTATCTTCCTCGAACGGGAAAAAAAGATTTTTCTCGAAAACCCCCAGGTAAAGGCCGACCTGGAAGGTGAGAAATATGTCATCGGCCGGCTGCTAAAGCCCGAGGCGCGGAAGGACATCGTCGAATTCTTCCAGCAATCGGGTATCCTCCCGACATCGATGATGGACATCAGCGACGGGCTGAGTTCGGAGATCCTGCACATCTGCCGCCAGAGCGGACTTGGTGTCGTGCTGTACGAAGACAAGATCCCAATCGCCGAAGAGACCCGCAATGCCGCCTTCAAATTTGAAATGGACCCGACAGCCTGCGCGCTTAGCGGAGGCGAAGACTACGAATTGCTTTTCACCATCGCCCAACAGGATTATGATAAATTGGTGCTGAACGAACAGATCAGTGTCATCGGCTATATGACAGAACCGGAAAAAGGAACCAAGATCATTACAAAGGGAGGCAATTCATTCGATATCACCGCGCAGGGATGGAATGCCTTTGCCTCTAAATGAGCTTGCCCATGAATCGACTTTTTTCATGCTTACTTTTGTTATCCACGCTTTTTCTCTTTTCGTGCGGCGTTGTTAGAAAAAGCTTCCGACCCGATCGGAAATATGCCCCTGAAGATCTGAGAAAAGACTACATGGTCTTCAGGCATCTCCTGGAATCCTGGCACCCCAGCCTGTATTGGTATACCCCCCGTGACAGCATGTCCGCTTATTTCGACGAAGGCTATGCCGCCATCAGGGATTCCATGACGGAGCCGCAGTTCAGGACCATCCTGAGCTATGTAATCGCGAAGGTGGACTGTGGCCATACCTCCATCCGCGCTTCGAAGGCCTACGCGCATTATCTGGATACGGCCAAACTGCCCCAATTCCCACTGATCCTGAAATTCTGGCCCGATACAATGGTCGTATCAGCCAATCTCAACCGCCGGGATTCAGTGCTGAAAAGAGGTACGCTGATCCTTAGCATCAACGGCAGGACGACACAGCAGCTGACGGATACGCTCTTCGACTATATCGTCACAGATGGCCTCAACCAGACAGGGAAATACCAATACCTGAGCACGGGACTGCATTTCAGCTCGTGGTACCACGATATCTTTGGCTACTCCGATTCCTTCGACATCGGGTACAGGGATACCAGCGGGTTGACAAAGCTTACCCGGATCCCGCTGTACGATCCGCGCGCAGACACCTTGCGAAAAAGCCTGGGTCATACGCTGCAGCCGGGGACGGGACAACGGCCACCCGGACCGGCACAACGGATTCGACCGGCGGACCGGCGGAGGCGGAAACAACGGGAGCTGGTGTTTATCCGCAGTCTGCAATTGGACACCGCCGGCCATACGGCTTTCATCACTCTCAACACTTTTGAACATGGCTATCACCTGCGCAGGTTCTTCCATCACGCTTTTACCGAAATAAAGCAGCGGCAGATCAAAAACCTCGTGGTGGATGTTCGTAGCAATGGCGGCGGCGATGCTTCCCTTTCGACCCTGCTCACCCGTTATCTCATCGACAAGAGATTCAAGGTGGCGGATTCGCTCTATACCATCCGCCGCCACAGCCGGTACGACCGCTATATCAACAATGGATTCCTCTACGATGTGCTTACGCTGCTGGCCAGCCGCAAACGAAGCGACGGCAAATACCATTTCGGCTATTTCGAACGGCATTATTATTCTCCTTTACACCAACTCCATTTCGACGGTCATGTCTATATCCTCACCGGCGGTAATTCTTTCTCCGCTACCTGCTTATTTGCCGGTGCACTAAAAGGACAATCCAACGTCACCCTGGTAGGCGAAGAGACAGGCGGTGGTTTCTATGGCAATACGGCCTGGATGATCCCCGATGCGACCCTTCCGATTACCAAGGTTCGGTTCCGCCTGCCACGATTCCGGCTTGTCGTAGACCGGCAACGGGAAAAGAATGGCCGGGGTATCCTCCCCGATGTCGAGGCGCTGCCCACCATCGACGCCATCGGCAAAGGATTCGACTTCAAGACCGCCCGGGTAAAGGAGCTGATCCGCCAGAACGCCGATAAAAACTAAGGAATCAAAAAGCTCCTGACCCGACCTATCCTGCGCGATAAGCCTCATACGATTGTCGTCCCCACGGGTCAGTTTGACGATGGAGGAATAAAGCGTCTGCCCCGAAGACCGGTGGATCTCCAATCGGTAGAGGACCGCACCGGATGGCGGCTGGGCATCAGTCTTCCGGCTTGATGCCAGGAGGCCTGCCCTACCCCTCCCCTTCCACGATCACCTGCAGCAGGTTGAGCTCTTCGTCGAGCAGGACGAAATCGGCGCGCGACCCGGGTTGGATGGAGCCCCACTGGTCCTGCAAGCCCATGACGGTAGCGGGATACAGCGAAGCCATCCGCAGCGCTTCGGGCAGCGGGATGCCGGCCTTCTCTACTCCATTGCGAACGGCTTGTAACATTGTCAGGGCCGACCCGGAGAGGGTCCCGTCCGGCAGCGTATAGCGGTCGCCCTTGAAGACATGTATATATTCACCATAGGCAACTTCGGCTACGGCATCCGTTATAAAGAACAATCTATCTTGTAATATCTTCTTGCTGATGCGGACGGAAGCAAAGTCGACATGAATGCCGTCGCAGACGACGCTGCACCGGACGTCATTGTTGTCATAGATGGCGCCCACCATTCCCGGCTGACGGCCCTGCAGGGGCGACATCGCGTTGAAAAGATGGGTGGCGGCGGGAATCCCCTGGTAAAAACCATCGATGGCCTCTTCATAGGTGGCGTTGCTGTGACCGGCAGAGACGATGATGCCGTTGCGGAGCAGCAGCTCTATACAGGCTCGTTCACACCGTTCGGGCGCCAAGGTCATCATTCTGAACAGCTCTTTTCCCTTCTGCAAAAGGAGGTTTATTTCTTCCGCGCTGGGCTTCTTTATAAATTTCTCGAGATGGGCGCCCTTTTTGGCCGGGTTGATATACGGACCTTCGAGATGAACGCCAAGCAGCCCCTTTCCCCCGCCGTTGCGGTATTCCCGGGCGACTTCCAGGCCCCGGATGAATTTTTCGATGGAGTTTGTGGCCAGCGTGATTTGAAACTGGGTACAGCCGCCCTGCAGGCAGTATTCATAGGTGGCTTCAAGGGCCTCCGGCGTCATCTCCGCCGAGAAGAGCTTGCCGTTGCCGCCATAGATCTGGAGGTCGAGGAAGGCGGGGGCAAGCAGATAACCCGGAAGCTCCTGCCGCCGGTAGCCCGCGGGTATGGTCGAAGCCGCGGTGATCCCTGCCACTCTCCCTTCTTTTACAAGGACGGCCTTGCCCGTCTGGATCTCGCTCCCGGTAAAGATCTCCCGGGCGATGAATGCGGTTGACGACATATTGTTTTATGGTTCGATTGAGAAATTGTCCGCGTCACGCCAAAAGGGGAACCGCTTCCGCACCTCTTCGAGCGCATCTTTTTCCAGCGTCACTGTGTGGACCTCTTCCTTTGCCACTCCATGATAAAGCAGTTCGCCCAGGGGGCCGACGACCATGGAGTCGCCGCTATGATAAATACTGTTCCCATCATCGCCGACGCGGTTGACGCCTACGACAAAGGATTGGTTCTCGATAGCCCGGGCCTGTAAGAGTGTTTTCCAGGCCAGCGAGCGGCTTTCGGGCCAGTTGGCGACATAGATGATGAGGTCGTATTCGAGGGCTGCTTCGCCGGGCGCCGCGGGGTCGGTAGCAGGTTCGAGATAATCCTCGGGCTCCTGTGGGGTCTGGCGGCTCCAGACAGGGAAACGGAGATCATAACAGACAAGCAGCAGCACCCGCCAACCTTTCACCGAGGCGACGAGCCGTTTGCAACCCGCCGTATAGTGCCCGTTCTCGCCCGCATAGGCAAACCGGTGGCGCTTATCATAATACCCATATTGACCGTTGGGCAGCATCCAGATGAGCCGGTTGAAATACCGGCCTTCTTCTTCGATGATGAGGCTCCCCGTGAGGATGATCTTTCGCCGGGCAGCGATCTCCCGCATCCAATTGACTGTCGCACCGCTCATTGGTTCGGCCAGGACTTCGGGCTTCATGCTGAAGCCGGTGCTGAACATCTCCGGCAGGACCACGAGTTCGGTACTCCCCGGGATGGAAAGGATCTGTGTCTCGAGCCGCCGGAGATTGGCGGCCTTGTCTTCCCAGATGAGGTCGGGCTGGATAGTCGTAATGGTCAATGAGGGGGGCATGCTGCAAAGTAAGCATTTACCCGATCCTGTTCATACCCTTTTCTCAACAGATATTCCTTCAGCTTCTGTTTCCGGACAAAGAGGTTTGGCTCGCCGGCAAGGGAAGCCACTTTTTCTTCAGCAAGACGGTTAAGGGTATTCTCATATTCTGCCTCGTCGATAGTAGCCAGGGCCTTTTTAATGCAATATTCGGACACCTGCCGCTGTTTCAGCTCGTAGCGGATGCGAACCCGGCCCCAGCGCTTGAGCCGGAAATGACCCCCGGCATACTGGATAGCAAACCGTTCTTCATTAAGATAATTCTCTTCTATAAGGGTCGCCAGGGCTTGCTCTACGTCTTTCTTCCGCAGTCCATAGGAATACAGTTTTTCCTGCACTTCGAAATGGCAGCGTTCCTGGTAACCGCAGTAATGGCGGGCCTTCTGTAATGCCTGTTCGAGGGATAATGCCGTTCGTCGTATCATAATCGATTGGTAGTGCCGAAATTACGAGTTAATCACAGGAAATTAACAATTGATCCTCCCTGAAGTGCCGCCGCTCCTAATTCCTTGGCTATTACGCAAAAATCAGTAGTTTCGCCACAAAGATATATTCCATGAAGTTTATCGTTTCCTCGTCGGCATTATTGAAACAACTGCAACAGATAAGTGGTGTGATCAACGCGAATACAGTATTACCCATCCTGGAGGACTTTTTATTCGAAGTGGAAAAGAACAAGCTGACTGTTGTTGCTACCGACCTGGAAACGGTCATGAAGGTGCACCTGGAGGTAGAGGCCAAGGATAGCGGAAAAGTCTGCATCCCGGCCAAGATCCTGATGGACTCCCTGAAGAATATCCCCGATCAGCCCCTTACCTTCAACATCGACAAACACTTCGCAGTTGAGCTCACCAGCGACAATGGTAAGTATAAGGTGATGGGCGAGAACCCCGATAATTTCCCCAAAGAACCGGCCAGCGATGAGACCACTTCGTTTACGACGACTTCGTCCGCGCTCGTGACGGCCATCAACAAGACCTTGTTTGCCGTCAGCAATGACGATCTGCGTCCAGCCATGACCGGAGTATATTTCGAAATGGACAAGAAAGGCCTGCAATTTGTCGCTACCGATGCCCACCGCCTGGTACGCTACAAGAGAAAGGATGTCTCCTGTCCAAAGAATGACTCCCTCATCGTGCCCAAGAAGCCGCTGAATCTTTTGAAGTCGGCTCTACCTGCCAACGAAGACGAGATTACGATCAGCTATAACAGCAACCATCTTTTTGTCATTCACGGAACGACACAAATGAGCTGCCGGCTCATCGACGCCCGTTTCCCCGATTATAAGGTAGTCATCCCTGCCGACAATCCTTACAAATTGGTGGTGGGCCGCAACGACTTCCAGAGCGCCCTTCGCCGGGTTAGCATCTTTAGTAACAAGAGCACCAATCAAGTAGTACTAAACATCCACGGCAGCGAATTGCAACTGGCGGCGCAGGACGTCGATTTCTCCTTCGAAGGGACGGAAAGGATGAAATGCCAGTATGATGGTGAAGACCTCGCCATTGCTTTCAATGCCCGTTTCCTCATCGAAATGCTGGCGTCCACCGACAGCGACGAAGTTCGGATGGAGCTGTCCACGCCCACCAAGGCAGGGATCATCAAGCCCACGGAAGAAGATGAGAACGAGGAGGTGCTGATGCTCGTGATGCCCTTGATGCTCAATAGCTAAAGGCTGTTTGACGGCTGCGCGATTTTTCACTACCTTACGGGAAAGCCTGCAGCCATATGGAGACCCTCAGCTTCTATTTCCAGCACATCCCCTCTTACCAGCGAAGCCTGATCCTGGCTGGAGGTCTTGTTCTATTTTGGATCATTGAAGGGATCATTCCCCTGTTTCGATTCCAATATCACCGGGTTCGCCATGCGGGATTGAATCTTTTCTTTACGCTGACCACCGTCATCGTCAACTTTGCCTTTGCCACGCTGATCATCCGCGCCGCCGACTATAGCACCACCCATCAAACCGGTGTGCTATGGCTGATCGCCAGGTGGCCTGTTGTCCCCTTGTGGTTGCTTACCCTCATCGGGCTGATGCTGCTCGACCTCATCAGCGCCTGGTTTATCCATTGGCTGCACCACCAAATAAAATGGCTCTGGAAATTTCATCTCGTTCATCACAGCGACACCTGGGTGGATACAACCACTGCCAACCGCCATCACCCCGGGGAAAGCCTTTTCCGCGCCCTCTTCACGCTGATCGCCGTGATCATCGTGGGAAGCCCGGTGTGGATGGTCTTCCTCTACCAGTCGCTATCCGTCCTTTTCTCCCAGTTTAACCATGCGAATATTTCGCTTCCCAAATGGCTGGATAACGTTCTGGCTTTGTTTATCGTCTCACCGGACATGCACAAGGTTCACCATCACTACCGGCGACCGCTGACGGATATGAATTACGGTAATATTTTTTCGTGCTGGGACCGGCTTTTCCATACCTACCGGTTTGTTCGCGATACAAAGAAGCTTACCTATGGTATCGATACGCATCCGACGGAAGCGGAAAACAACCGGATGGGGGCGTTGTTGGGGATGCCTTTCCAGGAATACCGGCCGCCAACCAGCGAAAACTCTCCCATACCCACGCCACAAGCCGCAGCCCCGGACGCCACCCAAACAACTGCGGCGCCTCCTAGCGCGCACGCCGGCAAATAGGAGGCAACTATCTCTAGTTGGGGAAAAATTATTCATTGCCCTCGAATGAGGGCTCTTTGATCCTTAACTTGCTAATTTTTGCTCATCATTATCTCGAGAAAGAAGAAATTCCTTGTCCAAATAAGGATTATATTTCTCAATTGGCCGAGGAAGGAAAAATCCTTGAATCATTTCTGGATTAATAACGCAGATTTGAATATGTAACTGAGAGGTAAATGGAGCAGTTGGATATATTTCCCTTCCCTCCTGAAAAGCGCTCCTTATTGTATCATACGGCGATTTTCCCTGATCTCTTCTGGATTGATGAACATATTTAAGAACGGCACAGTCTAGCAATCGCTTTGGCCCATCATTTTCCGGCATCTTTTTCCCCAATTCACGATGCATCTGAACAAGACCGTTATAGGCTTCTTCAAGAATAGAAAGCGACTCTGGTTCCATTAAATTCAGGCAATTTCCCAAATGAATAGTTGTACCGAGTACGAAGGGCGTCTTAATCCTAATTTTATTGAATTGAGAGCCTTCGGCACTTTGGACCGCGTATTCAAGTGCTCTTTCAGGATTCTGTTCCCAAAAATATATGCCAGACCCCAACCAATCCCATGAGTTTTTACTTGGTTTAAGATGATCTCTTCCGTTCAGCACATTAAGACCGACTACATCTCGGTCGCAACTGTGATAGCCAGTAACTTGAAATGGTTGATGATTAGACAACTACTTCTTTTTTTTCTTAGTATCTTTTGACAATTCTTTTTCCTCAATAATACCCGCGTCGACTAGGAATTTTTGGGTACTTTCTTTTGACCTTAAAGCTTTTTTAGTTGCTGCCTTAATGGTGTTTACTTGCTCCTGGATTGCTGCCTGAGTCATGAAATAAAAAATTAGGGTAAATAATGTTATGGGCAACAAATATTTGTATATTTGATGCATCTACACTTCTTTTACTCTAAATTAATTATACAGAACTAGTAGCCACTAACTACTAGTTCTGAGGCGGGAATGAACAAAAATAGCCCACTTTTGCACATATATACTCACATTTTTTCCACTTTTCGCTGTTGCGCTAAATTAAGCTCCATAATACCTATCAGGAGAATCTCTATTGCGTCCAAAATGTACCCGAAGGATCAGAGGTCCAAAACCTTTTCTTATGAACCTGCCGCCGGTTCCGCTGTGGTCGGCTAACTCAACCCCTTAAAGACATAGCCGGGCTTATCGTCGAACAAACAATACCATTCTGCCTCAAAGAAATGAGGTTATTTTTTAGGATTGGCGATAGTTCCAAATAGGCGCTACTGCTGTTGCATCATCTCCATATAGCGGCGATAAGAATTGACCTCGCTCCCGTTGATAGAAGGCTGTTGTTCGAGAACCGTAACGACATCTTCCGTCGTCCGCCCATTCTCGTAAGAAACGGAGACGCCCACTTCCAGCACCTGGCCGGCCGTCCCTTTATACGTTCCTTTGACGGGCGAGCAGTCGGAGAAGCTGCGGCCAACGGCAAGCCGGACATGGAGATCATCGGCAATGCAATTATTGGTCGGGTCGAGCCCTACCCATCCATTGAAAGGGATATAGGCTTCGATCCAGGCGTGGGTAGCTCCTTCTCCCCGCATGCCATTCTGATTGGGGCAGATATACCCGCTGACATACCGGGCCGGGATCTGTATCTGGCGCAGGAATACCAGCAGCATGTGCGCGAAGTCCTGGCAGACGCCCGCTCTTAATTTCCACACCTCGTCGAGCGTGGACTCGACGCTGGTGACGCCTTTGATATACTTGAAGTGCTCGTAGACATAGGTTCTCAGCTGCAACGCCGCTTCGAGCGGGGTCTGGCTCCGGGCCTTGTCGGGGCAGACGCTCTCCAACACTTCGGACAAGGAAGCAAATCGCTCCTGCTTTAGAAAATCGATATAGGGCACCTGCCAGCGAATCTGCTCCAGCATCGCCCACTGGGCTTCTTTTTCTGCGCTGTCCTGCAGCGCCGGACGTTGCTTCGTCACCACCTCGATGCGGGAGTCGATGATAAGGGAGGTATGCGGCTCCGCATGGGTGAATGAACCAACCTCGTTTCCATAATAGTCCTTATAGACTTCGATCACCGGCTCACCCGTGACGGTCAGTTCGTGCTTGAGGACTTCCTGGAACTCGTCCTTTACGGGAAAAAGCACGATCTGGTTAGCGCTGTCCCTTACCGGACCTTCATATGTATATTTCGTGATGTGGTGGATATTAAAGCGGGGCATATGGAAACTAAAGATAGGCAAAGTAATGTTGATTGAGGACATTGCCTACCTCATAAAGATCTTCTTTGACTCCGTTCAGATAGGGATGGAGCCCCTCGCGGAGGATGCTTTCGACCGTGGAATATTTCACTTTGCTTTGGATGCGGCCGATCATAAAGTCGATCTTGCCCCAGGCCTCCCTGTTGCGATCGCTTTTCAGCCGTTGAAAATATCGTTGCATCTGGTTGATGGAATAGATGACGCTCCGGGGAAAGTCCTCGTTCAGCACTGTCTGTTCCACGACGTTGCGAGCGTCAAAACCGGTGCGATAGGTTTTCAGATAAAGCTCATACCCCGAGACGGAGAGCAGCAGGTATTTCCAGTAGGTAGTATCGGTGCGGGTGAGATCATAGTTGCGATCGCTGAATTTGATATCGAGGATATCCGCCGACTGCACTCCGCGTTCGAGGAACTTGCCGATATTGATGAAGGCATATCCTTCGCCCCGGGCCATTGTGATATCCGTGATGCCATAGTACAACAGGCCCTGGCGGATGAGGATATCGAGGATGGAAACAGGATCATCCTGGTGCAGACCGCGGACCAGCTGCTCGTCGCGGATGGTATGATAAAAATCGTTGAGGCATTGCCAGAGTTCTTTTGTGATATGATCCTGTACGCTGCGGGCATTCTCCCGGGCCTTCGTGACGATATTGAGCACGGAGTTGGCATTCTCCCGGGCGGTGACCATATATTGCAACACGGTGCGGGTCTGATGGGCAATGGCAGTTGATTGCTCTTCGTCGAGATAGGTAAAGATGCGCAGCACGGGTTTCCAGGAGAACTCCTGGCTATCGTCCTGGGAGGAAGCGTAATTGATCTTTAACATCCGGAGGATACCATCTGTGCGTTCCATATAACGGCTCATCCAATATAAACTGTCCGCAACTCTACTCAGCATGTATTATATTTAGCTTTGATCGGGCGGGGCCCAAAATTCTTATCCTGCCAATACCCAGGTGTCCTTACTGCCGCCGCCCTGGGATGAATTGACCACCAGCGACCCTTCCCGCAGCGCCACCCGGGTGAGGCCACCCGGGACGATCTGGATACCCTCGGGACCGCAGAGGGCGTAGGGCCGCAGGTCTACCCGACGGGGCTTCAGCCTGCCATGCATATAACAGGGGGCGGAGGACAAATTGATAATTGGCTGCGCGATATACTGCCGGGGGTCTTTCAGGATCTCGGTTTTATATCGGTACATTTCTTCTTCGCTGGCGACATTTCCCATCAGCATCCCATAGCCGCCGCTCTCGTTGGTCCGCTTCACTACCATACTGGCCATATTGGCAAAAACATATTCGCTTTCGTCCGCATTCCCTAACTGATACGTAGGCACATTTTTGAGGATGGGCTCTTCGTTGAGGTAATACCGTATCATAGCGGGGACAAAGGCATAGATAGCTTTGTCATCTGCCACTCCGTTGCCGACGGCATTGACGATGGCGACATTCCCCTTACGATAGGCGCTCATGATGCCTGCTACCCCCAGCATGCTGTCGGGCTGAAAGACGAGGGGGTCGAGGAAGTCGTCGTCCACCCGGCGATAGATCACGTCTACCTGTTGCAGTCCCGCGGTTGTTTTCATGTAGACGCGGTGATTGTCCACGACAAGGTCGCGGCCCTCGACGAGTTCGACACCCATCAGCCGGGCCAGGGTGGTATGTTCGAAATAGGCGGAATTGTAAATCCCCGGTGTCAGCAATACGATGGTTGGATGTGCTGTCTGGCGGGGTGAGAGGGAGACCAGGTTGCGATGGAGGATATCGGGGTATTCCGTGACGGTGCGCACATTATTCTTCGGGATCAGATCGGGAAAGATGCGTTTGGTGATCTCCCTGTTCTCGAGCATATAGCTGACCCCGCTGGGCGTCCGCAGGTTGTCTTCCAGGATATAGAATGTTCCGTCCTGGTCGCGGATAAGGTCGATGCCGGCGATGTGGACATAGATATCGTGAGGGATCGAAAAGCCATGCATCTCCCGCAGGAAGTGTGGACAGCTATAGACCATCTCGACGGGGACGACCCCGTCTTTCAGGATAAACTGGTTATGATAGACGTCTTTTAGAAAAAGATTCAGCGCCTTAAGGCGTTGCCGGATGCCGGCCTCGATGTAACTCCATTCGGTAGCGGTGATGATGCGCGGGATGATGTCGAAGGGGAAGATCTTTTCGATGCCTTCCCCGCTGCTGTAGACAGTGAAGGTGATGCCCTGGCTCATAAAAAGCCGCTTGGCTAATTCCTCCTTTTTGTTGAGCTCTTCGATGCTCATCTGCTGCAGGAAATCCACCACTCCCTGGTATTGCGGCCGGACGGCCTGATGGGCATACATCTCGTCCCAAGTGTGGCCGCCCACGTTATAGCTGTTAAGCAGTTCGTTGGTTTGCATGCTAGTCTTGGTTTTGGCAGAACGGAATGGCAGGCGGGCGCTAGACTTAATAAATATAAATAAAAAACCGTCCCGACGGACACAACCAGAAAATCTTATTTTCGCCCCCATGAAAATCATCGCCATGATCCCCGCCCGTTACGCGGCGACCCGTTTTCCTGCCAAGCTTATGCAGCTCCTGGGAGAAAAGACCGTGATCCGGCATACATACGACAATACAAAGGCCACGGGCCTGTTTGACGAGGTAATGGTAGTCACGGACAGCGATATCATCTATGAAGAGATTACCCGGCACGGTGGAAAAGCGAAGATGAGTGTTCAGGAACACGAAAGCGGCAGCGACCGCATCGCGGAAGCCGTTGCGGATATGGACGTCGACATCGTCGTAAATGTCCAGGGCGATGAGCCGTTTGTCAGGAGAGAACCGCTTGAAAAATTACTGGAGGTATTCCGCGGTGACGCGGGCTCGGGACATAATGACGTACAGGTCGGCTCACTTGTGCAGGTGCTAAAGGAGCAACGCTTCATCGAAGACCCCAACTATGTTAAGGTAGCATTGGATAAGAACAACAACGCCCTCTTCTTCAGCAGAAGCGTCATTCCCTATCCCCGCGACCCATCCGCCGCGGCCATCTATTATGAACATATAGGCGTATACGCTTTTCGCAAACAGGCCCTGCTTCAGTTTACGGCGTGGCCGGTGAGCCCGCTGGAAGCCGTGGAGAAGGTCGAATGCCTGCGCTACCTGGAGAACGGCATTCCCATCCGCATGGTGATCACCACCTATATGGGCGTCGAGATCGACACCCCGGAAGACCTGGAGCGGGCTGCTAAACTGCTTTAGTCCATCGTTGTGGTGCACCTCGGAGCTGCGCACTCTGCAAAAAAAGCGGGCCGCACTTTGCAAAAAAAAATTATCCAATTGCTAAAACGGTTAAGTATTAAATTAGCCGCGGAGCTATTTCCGGGAAAGAACTATCTGCATCATGAATCAACCAATATGGGGAATTGACCTTGGTGGAACAAAG
Source organism: Puia dinghuensis (assembly GCF_014642875.1). Lineage (GTDB taxonomy): Bacteria > Bacteroidota > Bacteroidia > Chitinophagales > Chitinophagaceae > Puia > Puia dinghuensis. The sequence goes on along the minus strand of NZ_BMJC01000004.1, from coordinate 341,331 downwards.
ATCGAAGGAGTGATATTGAGATCCATCACCGATCCTACGCCCATCGTCCGGACACGCATAGATACGGAAGCGTCGAAAGGATATGAACATATCATCAGCCAGATAGCCCGGCTCATCGCCGACATGGAAAGTCAGTCGGGGTTAAAGCCTTTCGCTGTCGGCATCGGCACACCGGGTGTTCTCGACCCGACCTTACGCACGATGAAGAACAGCAATACGGTTGTCCTCAACGGAAAGCCTTTGCAAAATGATCTGGAGCAAGCCATGCAATTGAAGATAGAGCTAGCCAACGACGCCAACTGCTTCGCCCTGGCGGAAACCCAATGGGGTATCGTCCGCCAGTCTGCCCCCGAAGCCCGGCTTGTCTTTGGCATCATCATGGGCACGGGTGTCGGCGGCGGCATCGTTATGGATGGCAAGATCTGGAACGGCCGCCATGGAATCGGCGGCGAATGGGGGCACAACTTCCTGGATGAATCCGGCGGCCCCTGCTATTGCGGCAAGACCGGCTGTGTAGAAACCGTCATTTCCGGTCCCGCGACCGAACGCTACTATAAAAGTCTCACCGGCCAGACCCTGAAATTAAAAGAGATCGTTACCCGGCATCGGGAACGCAGCGACGCAGCAGCGACAAAGACTATCGAGCGGCTCTGTCATTTCTTCGGTAAAGGCGTCTCCGTCATCACCAACCTGCTCGACCCCGATGTTATTGTCGTCGGCGGCGGCGTGGGAAATATCGACGATCTGTATTCCACGGGCCTGGAAGCGCTCGGAAAATTCATCTTCAACAATGGAGTGGAGGTTCCCTTGCTAAAACCCTCAATGGGAGATAGTGCGGGTGTCTTCGGAGCCGCTGCGCTTGTGGCGGATTTGACTCCGGTGTATAGGTCGTAGCCCGGGACGGGCCTTCGGCCAAAACACCTCCGGCGTTTCCTGGCCGGGCCTCTGCAAAGCACCTCCTTTGGTAACAATCCCTTAACTTCGCGGCTCAAATCTGATATTTTTATGACCTTTAGGAATTTCAAGATGGTGGGCTATGTCGTGTATGGCCGCGGTTGTTTTAATCAATTGGATGAGCTCCTGGCTCCGCACCGAAAAGGCGACGCCCCTATGATCTTCTTGTTGGACCACTATTTTGAGAATAGACCCCTTGCCCGCCGCATCCCCCTCCGCGGAAAAGACAAGGTCATTTTTGCAGACGTCAGCTACGAACCAAAGACTTCTTATGTCGATCGGCTGGCCACGGAATTAAAACAGGAGTTCGGTACCGTCAGCGGTATCATCGGCATCGGTGGCGGATCGACCATGGACCTCGCCAAGGCCGTCTCCCTCATGATGACCAACCCCGGCTCTTCCGCCGATTACCAGGGGTGGGATCTCGTGAAGCTTCCCGGCGTCTACAAAGTTGGCATCCCGACGCTTAGCGGCACGGGAGCGGAAGTATCGCGGACGACCGTACTCACCGGGCCTACCAAGAAATTGGGCATGAACTCTGATTTTACCCCCTTCGACCAGATCGTCCTGGACCCCGAACTTACGGCTGACGCCCCCGTCAACCAGCGCTTCTATACCGGGATGGACTGCTATATCCACTGCATCGAAAGCCTCGAGGGGACGTATCTCAACGAGTTCAGCAAATCCTACGGCGAAAAAGCGCTCCAGCTGTGCCAGGAAGTCTATGTGAAAAAACAGGGCTGGGATGCGGATAGCGATGACAAGCTCATGATGGCTTCCTATGCCGGGGGGATGAGCATTGCCTATTCCCAGGTGGGGGTGGCGCATGCGGTAAGCTATGGCCTGGCCTATCTGCTGGGGACCAAACACGGCATCGGTAATTGCATCGTTTTTGACAAACTGGAGGAATTCTACCCCGAAGGAGTCCGGGAATTCAAGAAAATGGTGGAAAAGAATAAGATCGATATCCCCCAGCATATTACAAAAGGGCTCACCGATGAACAATTCAATACCATGATCGACGTTTCTTTGGTGATGAAGCCGTTGTGGGAAAATGCGCTGGGGAAGGACTGGGAAAAGATCATGACCCGCGACCGGCTAAGAGCGTTGTACGAGAAGCTCTAAAATTCCATCTGATGGAGAGACGCTTGTTAAATTTGGTATCTGGCCTGCTAAGCCTTTTGCTCATCGGTTTGCTGGCCTGTAAAAAGACGCCTGCGGCAAAGATCCAGGTGACGCCCCTGCAGACCCTGATTAATACGGACACCACCTTGACCCTGTTCCATCGGATGATCCTCCGGGCCAATGACGTCGCCTTGCTAAACGACGAGGCGGTGACCCTGTTCATCCCCCGGAATGCCGTTCTGAGACAGGATGGGTATCCGGAGCTTATCATCGACTCGATGAGCTCGACCCTTGCCGACCGCATCGTCCGCTATCAATACCTCCCCGCCGCCGTCAACACCGACAGCGCCGGCTATACGCCCAACACGACGCTGCTGGGGATCCCCGTTTATATCGGCAAGGACAATGCAGGCAACCTGCTGTTGAATGGCTCGGCCACGGCAGCCAACAAGCCGACCGCCGTCGGTAAAGCTTCGGTTTACTGGCTGAATTCGGTGGTACCCCCCGGTGCGGACTCGCTTACGGAATTGTTACAAACGGATAGCTCCATCAAGCTTTTTGCCCGGATAATGGCCCGGACAAATCTCTACGATTCGCTTTTACAAACGGGATCGTTTACCGTACTGGCGCCCGTCAATCATGCGCTGCTGGCGGCGGGTTACGATAGCCTCCGCATCGACACCGTCAATGTCGACAGCTTGCTGCCGATAGCGCAAAACCAGGTGGTGAAAGGCACCTGGTTCAGCACCACCTTCCCCTCCAAAGTGACAACCCTCACCGGTGGCAGCATCACCGTTGCCGTAGCGGGCGGGGTCCTTCAGTTTGCCGGCACTGGCAATTCGACACCCGTGCACTGGCTCAGCGGTGACCAGGTGGGGGGCTCCGGCCTGATCCTCCATCACGTCGATGGGATTCTTTCGCCTTAGCAAGCACCAGACGCATAAGTATAACAGTAAAATAATATATCCCTCTCTTCCACAAAGCGCATCGGGTTCATTATTTTTGGCCTATGCTCAGTTTCAAAGAAATCAAGAACCTCCTTCAGCACAACAAGATCACGGATTTTGTTAAACTCAACAAGCTGACCCCCCGCGACATTGCCCAATTCGCCAATCGCAATACCCAGAGCGCGGTGAAGCTGTTCCAGCACCTCGACCCGAAAAAGACGGTGCGCGCTTTCAAATTCCTCCGCCGGAAAAAGCAGGAACAGATCATCAACTCCCTGCCGGAGGAAAAGGCGGCCGAACTGCTGAATGCCATGCAACCCGACGACCGCACCGCCTTCCTGGAAGAATTGCCGGGCAGTCACGTAAAAGAGCTGTTGAAAGTCCTGACCCCGGAGAATCGCGCCGAGGCCCTGGAATTGCTGGGGTATCCGGAAGGCTCCGTCGGCCGCCTGATGACCCCTGACTATGTCTCCATAAAGATGGATGAAACCTGCCAGGATGTGCTCTCCTTCATCCGGAAGCGGGGACAGGCGACGGAAACACTCAATTGGCTTTTTGTCATCGATGACAGAGGTGTGCTCATCGACGATATCAACATCAAAGATTTCCTCATCGTAGATCCGGGAACACTAGTCGCCGCCATCATGGACTATCAGTTCATCGCGCTGAATGTGAACGACGCGCAGAAGGCGGCTATACAGATGTTCCAGAATAACAGCCGGTATGCCCTGCCGGTGATCGATGACAACGGGGTGCTGTTGGGCATCGTCACTCTCGATGACGTACTGCGACTCGCGGAATCGGAAGGCACCCGGGAGATCCAGAAGATCGGTGGTTCCGAAGCCCTGGACGAACCTTATACGACCATCTCTTTTGCCAACCTGATCCGCAAACGCGCCGGCTGGCTGATCATCCTCTTCCTCGGTGAAATGCTCACTGCCACCGCCATGGGTCATTTCGAGGATGAGATCAGCAAAGCTGTTGTGCTGGCCCTTTTCATCCCCCTCATCATCTCCAGCGGCGGTAACTCGGGCAGTCAGGCTTCTTCGATCATCATTCGCGCTATGGCATTAGGGGAGATTGGCTTCCGTGACTGGTGGCGGGTCATCCGTAGAGAGCTGCTTTCCGGCCTGGTGCTCGGCACGATACTTGGCATCGTCGGTTTTCTCCGCGTCTCGCTCTGGCAGCAATTTCACTTGTATAACTACGGCATCCATTGGATGAAAGTGGCGACTACCGTCTTCTTTGCATTGATCGGTGTGGTTATGTGGGGCACCGTGTCGGGGAGCATGCTGCCACTTATTCTAAAAAGACTGGGAGCGGACCCCGCCGCGTCCTCCGCACCATTTGTCGCCACCCTGGTGGATGTCACCGGACTCGTCATTTACTTCACGGTGGCCTTTGTCATTATGCAAGGAACGCTGCTTTAATAGCTCATTTCATCCAGCTTTACCTTCCCTTTAAAAGTCCAGAAAACAAAGGACGTGTAAATACCTACAAGCGGCGTGCCTACCAACGCCATCACCAGCAGGATCTTCATCGTCCGGATTGAAGAAGCCGCATTATAGATGGTGATGCTGTTTTCCGGGTGCTGCGGGGAATACAACAGGTAGGGAAACACTTCGAGCGCCACCATGATCAGCAACAATGATATCGTAATAGTGCTGGAGATAAAGGCAAACCGGTATTTGCCTACTTTCACCTGCCTGGGAATATTGGCGATGGCCAGGATCATCAGCAGAGGTATCGCAAAATATTGCGGCCGGCTTCTGAAAAAATCGCCTAGATGCGGGATATAGAGTAAGGTATACACCGTCGTGATGGTAAAACTGACTACGAAGAAGACGATGAAATTATTGGCCAGGACGTGCAGCTTGACAAAAAGCCGGTTCTCGGTTTTCATGGTAAGAAATATGGCGCCATGCATCATAAACAAAGCAAGGGTGGTGATAGCAACCATCACCGCAAAGGGATTGAAAAAGGAAAGCAGGTCGCCGGAAAATTCTTTGTTGCCGTTGAGCGGAAGCCCCTCCACTACATTGCCCAGCATCAATCCCAGCGAAAGTGAAATGACGATGGAGGCTACGCAATAAACGATATCCCAGGCTTTCCGCCACCAGAGCCAGGGTTCCTTGCTGCGGAATTCGATGGAGACGGCGCGAAAGATGAGGCCGACAAGAAAGATCATAAAGGGGACATAGAAGGCGGAGAAGATGGCAGCATAGGCAACAGGGAACCCGGCGAATAAGGCGCCGCCGCCGATCACCAGCCACACTTCATTTCCATCCCAGATGGGCCCGATGGCGTTCATGGCTATCCGGCGGCTTGACTCTTTCTTAAGAAAGAGGTGAAGGGACCCCGCCCCCAGGTCGAATCCGTCGAGGATGGCATAGCCGCTGATGACGGCGCCGAATACGAGGAACCACCAAACGTTGTAGTCGAGACCTAAGAAATGATGCATAGTGCTATTTTTTTACGCCTCCCCCCAACAGTCAGCCCTGGACGCCATGGTGCTCCAATAATGGGTTATCCCGCCGCTGGCCGCTTTCTATTTCTTCCTTCGTACCATAATCCACCGGTCCGTGCTGGATCTTCCGGTTCAGCAGGAAAAGGAATAAGGTGAACAGCACAATATAGACGATGGTAAAGAGGATGAGAGAAAATACGATCTGGTTGGCGGTGACCGCTCTCGACAAGGCATCCGATGTCCGCAGCATCCCATAGACGACCCAGGGCTGGCGACCCATCTCTGCCGTAAACCATCCGGCCTGGTTGGCGATCTGCGGCAGCAATACGCTTAGGGCATAGACCCAAAGCAGCCAGCGATAGTTGAACAGCTTTTTCCGCCACCACAGCCAGCACCCAAGCAGGGACAGAAAGATCATGGCCACGCCGGAGGCGACCATTAAATGATAGAATTGAAAAACACTGTTTACCTGTGAAGGCCGGTCTTCCGGCTTGAAGGCGCGAAGGCCGGTGACAGGTGTTTTGAAACTTCCATAGGTGAGAAAGGAAAGCCCCCCGGGAATCTTTAGCCCGTTGGTCTTCTCCGCTTTTTTGTCGACATAGCCAAGGATATACATATCCGCGATGGCCGAACTGTCAAAGTGCCCTTCCATGGCCGCCAGTTTCGCCGGCTGGTAGTGGGCGACTACTTCCGCGCTGCGGTCGCCGATAAAAAGCTGGAGCAGGGAAAAAACGGTGACGACGAGAAGGGAGATCTTAAAGGTCGGCCGCGCAATCTCGACGTGTTTGCGATGCAGGAGGTACCAGGCATTGACGCTAAGGACGAGGAAGGCTCCGGCCAGGATCGCACCCGTCCAGACATGCAGGATGCGATCGACGCTGGAAGGGTTGAAGACCATGGCCCAGAAATCGGTTATCTCTGCCCTGGCGTTGAGTCCTTCCCCAACGATGTGATAGCCGGCGGGTGTCTGCTGCCAGGAGTTGGCGACTACGATCCAGACGGCGGAGAACATGCTGCCAAGAAAGACCATGATCGTCGAGAAGAAATGAATACGAGGTCCGACCCGGTTCCACCCAAAGATGAGTATTCCCAAAAAGCCCGATTCGAGGGCAAAGGCGAAAATGCCTTCCGCCGCCAGGGCGCTTCCGAATATGTCACCAACGTATTTCGAATAGGTGGCCCAGTTGGTGCCGAATTCAAATTCCATGATGATTCCGGTGGCGACACCGATGCCGAAAATGAGGGCAAAAATGCGGATCCAAAAGCGGACCGCCATTTCATAGATGCGTTGGCCGGTGCGGAGATAGAGGCCTTCGAGGATGACGAGCATCAGACCCAGGCCGATGCTGAGCGGGGGATAGATGTAATGGAAACCGATGGTAAAAGCGAATTGGACCCTGGCCAGAATTTCGACATCCATAAATATGTCTTATTTATCCTACTTCTTCTTAAAAATAGGCACATTACTACAGGCTTCCCCATAAAGAATGCTCTTGGCAACGGGCCGCAACCTGCGGGCTATTTCCAGGTACGCGAATCCACCGACGGACAGATCGCCGCATCCCTTCACAACTACTCTTTTGTCGGAAAATTCGGCAATATCGATGGCACGAAGGTTGGCCAAAAAAATTTCGCGCAATGCTGTTTCCCTGTCACCCAGGTACAGGTCCTTTACATACGGCTGCGCCTGCACCGCCACCAGCATATACGCCCAGGAAGGAATGATCGCATCCGCTGTACAGGTGACGGCCAGGATCTTGTCCTGGTATTGGGTCCAGTCTATCGCCTGCAGGGTGGCCCGGAATTCTTTTTCTTTCAAGATCATCTCCATAAACAACATCGGCTTCAGATCGAAGACAACAATTTCCTCGCGAGGATAGTAATCTTCCAGATCAAGCGTATATAGCCCGCTTTGCGCCACTTTATTGATGATCTCTTCAGGCATGATATAAAGGTACAACAAAAAAAAAGCCCGCTCTGTTCGGGCGGGCCTTTTATCTATAAGTCGGGGCTCTTAGAAGAATTTAGCCCGGTAATCTTTTATTGTCGCTACTTTCCGCAGCGCGTCCGAATACCTGCTTTGGATCATTTGCCGCAATTGCTGCTCCATCATCATCTTTTGCTGTTGGATATCGGCATTGGGATTGGAGGTGGCGCTGACATTCTCCACTTTGATAAAAAATACGCCACCATTACCCGCGATGGCAGGAGAGATGGGCTTGCCGGCCAATTGTTTGTCGAACGACGCACCAACGACCTTTGGTTCCTGGCCCCCCATCCTGGGAATATAGGGCGAAGCGAACAGGATGCTGTCCGCATGTTCCACCGGCTGACCGGAAGCAGTAGACGCCGCATCGAGCGATGCGGGGCTTCCCAGCTTCTTGACGATTTGCTCGGCTTTCTTTTTGGTGCGCAAAATGGGCTCTATCTGGTTTCTGGCCCTGGCAGGGGACATGGTCCCTTCTTTGTCGATCTCGGTGAGCAGGGCAACGACATATTTGTCGCCAACGGAGAATGGCTCGGAGACATTCCCTACTTCCGCGTCGTAGACCCATTTTACTAATTCCCGCTTGGAACCTAATCCGGGAATAGTGGATTCCGTTGGAGTGATATCGGGCGCATACAATTTTTGCAGGTGCTCCTTCTGAACACTCTCGTCAAAGGCCTTGCCATCCCGGCTTTCTCCGGCGAACTGGCTGGCAAGACCGGATGCCGCCTGATCCGTTTCCTGACTGGGGTCGATTTTCTTGGTGAGATAGGCTACTTTATAGGCCGGCTCGAACTTCTTCTGGTCGGTAATCTCTATATAATGGTAGCCGAACACCGTCTTGACAATTTTCTTTTCCCCCGTTTTGCCATCGAAGATGAAATCAGCAAATTCTTTCGCCAGACCAGCGGCGCCCGTCTGGTAACCGATGTCACCGCCTTTCGTTTTGGAGCCGGGGTCATCGGACATTTTGAGCGCGATACTGTCCCAGTTGCCGCCATTTTCGAGGAGAGCCTTGACACTGTCGATCTTCTTCTTTGCAACACTATCTTCATTGATCACCTCTCCCGTGCGGGGGTTTGTGGTAGCGATCAGGATATGGCGGGAGCGAACAGAATCCGGAAGGGTCTTTACATCGATCAGCTTTGCTACGGTCCAGTTGCCGCCGTCGAGATAGGGACCGAAGGTTTCGCCTTTCTTGAGGGCGAAGATGGAATCCTTAGCAGGCACCTGGATCTGCGATTTCCCGATATAGCCGTCGAAGAAGGGTTGGTCGGAACCCACGCGGCCAAAGAAAACCGGCATATCGTCCGCCTTTGCAAAATCCTTGGTAAGATCGGTCAATTGCTGTTTGATATTCGAACTGTCCGCGGCACTGGGGCCCGCATTGAACGTCACATAAGCGATGCTGCGGGTTTCCCCCTGTTTGTATTGATCGGGATGTTTGTCGATATAATCCTGGATCTCGGCGTCGGAGATCTTTACCGCGCTATCGGCAACGGTAAAATATGGCGTATTGACATAGGAGATAGCGGCCAGCTGACTGTTATCCGCATTCGTCTTCTCCACCATCCACTTGGGTACATAAGCGCTGTTAGCCAGCAGCGCTTGATATTTGTCTTTCAGCCGCAACTTGACAACCTCCGGAACCCGTTGTTCAAAAAACTCGCGCGCCATTTCATAACGTCTGGCGTCCTGGTTATTTTTTGGCCCGGTCTTATACAGGTTGCGCAGTTGATTGATCTGCGCCGCCGCAGTCTGGTAATCGAAGATCCCTGTTTTAGGGTCCGTGAAGGCCTGTTTTACATCCGGGATGGCGTCATTACCAACCAGCATATCATTTAATTCCTTGTCGCTAACCACAAGGCCCAGGGATTCATATTCTCTGTTGAGCAACGTCTCTTCGGTGACTTCCAGCCAGGCCCTGTCGCGGACGTTTTGCAAAACGGCGTCGTTCACCTGGAAGCCCTGGGCTTTATACCTTTCTTCTAAACTGGTAACAGCTTTTTCAAAGTCGTTGTACTCGATCTTCTGGCCGTCGACGGTCCCGACGACAGTAGATTTGTTTCCAAAAAGCCGGCTCCGGCCCACAAAAGCATCCATCAAAAGAAAGCCGATAAGGCTTAAGGCAATAAGACCAAACACCAACCAGGCAGCTTTTTCGCGTATTTGCTGAATAATAGACATAAATGGGTAATCCCGCTTTTTGTCGGTCAAACCGCTTCCAGCGGTTTTTTGGCGGATGGCAAAAATAGGGGAAAATTGGTTATGAACAAATTGTGGAAAATCTTGTTAATTGGGCTTCTGATCAGCGTTTTAGACGATCTTGCCTGCGAGACGACCCATCGTGAAACTTTTTTCGTGAAACTATAATCAACAAGGAGTTATGAATAACCGTGGAAGACGGTGGATAAGCCCGGTTATGACGATCCGGATTCTGGGGGTAGAAAGACCGCAACTTTTTTTGGATCGTCCCGCGCAATGGCTGCTGTGTAAAATGCACCACTTATTCCACACCCGCTGACAGACAACAGCGAAATAAGTTTTCCTGACCCTATTTCCATCCACCGAAGTGGAAAAGCAGGGAAGAGTTCGATCCAAACTGGATAGTCGTATGTTAAGTTAATGTGAACTCCGGTGAATAAAGTGGTAACTTTTCATTTCGATCAGGTTGAAAAAAAAGATTATCCACGAATCCACCATGATAGTAGTAGTAGTTATTTTTATAAATAATAAATATTATTAAATACTATGGTTGATATCAACATAGCAGCTGCCAAAGAAAAATTGTCAACAAAGGGTTTTTTGGATATTGACGTTTCGCCGGAATTAGATCTCTTTCTCGAGATCGAAAAGCTGAAGAAAGAAAAGAATGCCATTATCCTGGCGCATTATTACCAGGAGGCGGATATCCAGGATGTGGCGGATTATATTGGGGATAGCCTGGGGCTGGCGCAGCAGGCGGAAAAGACCACTGCCGACATGATCGTTTTTGCGGGTGTTCATTTCATGGCGGAGACAGCCAAGATCCTCAACCCGGATAAAAAAGTTGTGCTGCCCGATCTGAAAGCAGGATGTTCACTGGCCGACTCTGCACCTGGTCACCTGTTCCAGGCTTTTAAAGAGAGATATCCCGATCACCTGGTGATCTCCTATATTAATTGCTCCGCCGAAGTAAAAGCGCTGAGCGATATCATCTGTACCTCGTCCAATGCACAAAAGATAGTGGAGAGCCTGCCTGCCGATCAGAAGATCATCTTTGCACCCGACCGTAACCTGGGGGCCTATCTGATAAAGAAGACCGGCCGGGATATGGTATTATGGGATGGCGCCTGTATGGTGCATGAGATATTTAGCCTGGAGAAGATCACGAAGCTGAAGATCAGGCATCCGAACGCAAAGCTCATCGCTCACCCCGAATGTGAAGAACCTATTTTGCGATTGGCAGATTATATTGGTTCGACCACCGGGCTGCTGAATTTTACGAAAAAGGACCCGTCGATGGAATACATCGTTGCTACCGAAACGGGGATCCTTCACCAGATGCAATTATCTTCCCCACAGAAGACCTTTATCCCGGCGCCACCGACCAATAACTGTGCTTGTAATGACTGCCCGCATATGAAGCTTAATACGCTTGAGAAGCTATATCTGTGTATGAAGTATGAGCAGCCCGAACTGCTGATGGACCCGACGCTGATGGTCGCGGCCAGGAAGCCGATTGAAAGGATGCTGGAGATCAGCGCAAAGTACGGATTATAATTTTTTTATATACGTTTATCTTCCCATGAAAACCATGAGGATCTGTACATCGCTTGGATTGACCCCGCTGATGCGGCTTGCCTGACCTAACGTGCGGGGTTTTATCTTTTTGAATTTCTGGAGCGCTTCATTGGATAGCGAGCTGACACGATCGTAATTGAAATTATCGGGGATCAGGAGATCCTCCAGCTGGGCCATTTTCTGCACCAGGTCTTTTTCTTTTTCGATATAGACATCATATTTCACCTGGATCTCGGCTTGTTCGAGCATATCAGGTGAATAGGTTTTAACTTCTTCGCCTAGCCGCGGAATGGCTTTGCTCATAGACTGTAGATCTATACCCGGACGAAGCAGCACCTGTCCTGCGCGTTGCTTCTGAGTGAGAGGAGCCGAATTCTTCGTGACAAGATAGTCGAGGGATTCTTCTGGTTCGAGCGAGAAAGATTGCAGCAGATTTTTTATTTCATCGACTCCGTTCTTCTTTTGAATAGTTCGCTCCATTCGCTCCTGGCTGGCGAGACCAAGGCGATAGCTCATTTCTGTCAGGCGGAGATCGGCATTATCCTGGCGCAGGAGGGTTCGGAATTCGGCACGAGAGGTGAACATGCGATAGGGCTCTTCGGTTCCCTTGCTGATGAGATCGTCGATAAGGACGCCGATGTAGGCTTCACTCCGCTTTAAGATCAGCGGTTCGAGTTGTCTTGTTTTTTGATGAGCATTGATACCTGCCATCAATCCCTGGCAGGCGGCTTCTTCATAGCCGGTGGTTCCGTTGACCTGACCTGCGAAAAAGAGATTGTCGATTGCCTTGGTTTCGAGGGAATGGCGAAGCTGGGTTGGCGGAAAGTAGTCGTATTCTATGGCGTACCCTGGTCGGAAGATGCGCACTTGTTCAAAGCCGGGAACCTGGCGTAGCGCCGCGTATTGTACCTCTTCCGGAAGGGAGGTGGAGAAACCATTGACATAGATCTCGACGGTGTTCCACCCTTCGGGTTCGATGAAGAGCTGGTGGCGTTCGCGTTCGGCAAAGCGATTGATCTTGTCTTCTATGCTGGGGCAATACCGGGGGCCCACCCCTTCGATGCGACCGGTGTACATAGGACTGCGATCAAACCCAGTCTTCAGAATATCATGAACGGTTGAATTGGTATAGGTAATCCAGCAGCTTTTTTGCCGGGTGGGTTTGGGTACATCCAGGTAGGAGAAACCGATGATGTCCTCATCCCCTTTCTGTTCCTCCATTTTTGTGTAATCGAGACTCCGGCCGTCGATGCGCGGTGGAGTTCCTGTCTTGAGGCGATCGCTTTCAAATCCAAGTGAAACGAGTTGTTCTGTGATACCGGTGGCGGCTTTTTCTGCTACTCTCCCACCCCCGAAGCGTTTTTCACCGATATGGATGACGCCATTCAGAAAGGTACCGCTGGTGACTACGACTGCTTTGGCATGGATGGTGTGACCCAGGCCGGTGACTACCCCGCAAGCCTTACCGTCTTGTATGACGAGGGAATTGACCATATCCTGGTAGAAATCGACGTTGGGAGTCTGTTCCAGCATTTCCCGCCAGGTGGCGGCAAAGAGCATGCGGTCATTCTGGGCACGAGGGCTCCACATGGCGGGCCCCTTGCTCCGGTTAAGCATCCGGAACTGGATCATGCTTTTATCGGTGACAATGCCGGAATAGCCGCCAAGTGCATCTATCTCCCGGACGATCTGGCCTTTAGCGATACCCCCCATAGCGGGGTTGCAGCTCATCTGGGCAATGGTCTGCATGTTCATGGTTACCAGTAGAACTTTTGAACCCAGGTTGGCGGCAGCAGCAGCGGCTTCACAGCCAGCATGGCCAGCGCCAACGACAATCACATCATATTGAGGAAACATGACGCAAAATTACAATTATTTCTGGCCGTTGATCGTTCCACGTGGAACAGCTTTGGCGGGGGATTTATTGTGTTTCCACGTGGAACACTATTGGTTAAGGTAGGCGGCCAGGTATTTCTCCTCCATTTTTCGCATAATTGCCTGTTCTTTTTCGGTTTTGTCCCCATACCCACAAAGATGCAGCGCCCCATGAAAGATGACCCGGTGTAATTCCCTTTTCACGGAAGCCCCAAAATGCGCTGCATTGTCTTTAACCCTATCAACACTAATGTATATTTCAGCGTTTATTAGATGGTCCGCTTCGGAGAGATCGAAAGTGATAATATCCGTATAGTAATCATGATGAAGAAATTGCCGGTTGATTTCCAGCAGGTATTCATCTGAACAAAAGATATAGTTAAGCTCGGCCAATGCGGTCGCCTCCTTTTTAAAGAGGGAGGCAATAAATCGCTTCAGCCGCTTTCTATCCGCAAGAGAAATGGACTCTAGGAAATTAAATTGAATGATGGGATTATTCATAATTTTACTAGCCAAAGATATAATCGACTAATTGAAGAAGATGAAGAGATTATCAGAATTAGAACCTGGAACTGTCGCCAAAATTCATTCATTTGAAAAAAACGATCTTTTCCTGAAATTGATGGAAATGGGGTGTGTACCCGGCGAATGGGTCAGAGTAGAACAGATCGCCCCTTTCGGAGACCCGATCTCGATCACGGTTGCAGGATATAATTTGAGCCTCCGCCTGGATGAAGCAGAGAATATCTTCATGGAGGAAGAAGATAGATGAAGATCGGTCTTTACTTTGGCTCCTTTAACCCGATTCATCATGGCCATTTGCTCATCGCCATGTACATTTTGCAGAACACTTCCCTCCAGCAGGTGTGGTTTGTGGTCTCTCCACAGAATCCATTAAAACCAGCGGCGTCCCTCCTCAATGAATATCATCGCCTCTACCTGGTTCAGCTGGCCATCGAAGGAGAAAAAGAGCTAAAGGCCCTGGACATCGAATTCAAATTACCAAAGCCTTCCTACACGGTAGATACGCTCGCCTACCTGCAAGAGAAATATCCCACACACGAATTTTCGGTTATTATGGGTAGTGATAGTTTCCAAAACCTGCCCAAGTGGAAGAATGCAGATTGGCTGCTTCGAAACTATTCTCTGTATGTATACAAGCGGCCGGAACATGAGCATCTCCCGAACTATCCCGGGGCGAAGGATATCCACATCCTGTCTGCTCCCCTTCTGCCAATATCCTCTACGCATATCCGTCAGCGTATAAAAGAAGGGATATCTATTCGCTATTTAGTTCCGGAAGCCGTGCGGCTGGAGATTGAAAGGAATGGATATTATAGTTAGGCCTATTTTAGGCGATAAGGCCTATTCGCGCATATTCTTGGGGAGAGAGGCAACAACCAGGTTGTAGGAATCATCGATCATTTCCCGCATGATCCTATTGGGGATACTCCCGTCAGCGGTCACCGTATTCCAATGCTTCTTGTTCATATGATAACCGGGCTGCACCGCCGCATATTGCTCGCGCCATTCGATCGCTTTTTCAGGATCACACTTGACATTGAATTCCAACACCGCGCTGTCGAGACTCGTTAGCAGAAACATCTTGCCCTTTACTTTGAATACAAGAGTGGTCTCGCCAAAGGGAAAGGATTCCTCTACGTTCTTCTTCGCCAGGCAATATTCTCTTAGTGTTTCGATGTCCATACGGTTCTGTTGCCTAAGATACGTTCGTTTTGCTTAATATTGTGACCCGTCACTTATACCTGTATCTTCCTATTGACAGTTCTGTTTCGTCATATTGCATTTCTCAGAGCGGTATTCCTGCATAGTCTCACTGCCTTCGGCGGTCCACAAGGGCATTTTGGAATGATGATGAAGACGTTCGTCCATCGTCGGAAAGATGTCACCGAAGAAGAACTGATGGACTACAGCGCTTTTTGCCAGCTGCTGCCCGGCGCCTCATCGACGCAGACACTTACCCTCATCGGCTACAAACGGGGTGGTGTAGTGCTGGCCATGATTACCCTCATCATCTGGACCCTGCCGGCCTGCTGCCTGATGGCGCTGTTCTCTTTTTTTCCCGTTCAAATGACCGGCATCTTTCGTTTCATCGGACCTATGACGATCGGCTTTCTTGCCTTCGCGGCGCAGAAGGCTTTCAAGGTGTCGATCCACAATACCATTACACGGGTGATCCTGGTAGTGAGCACTATCGCGACCTTCCTCCTGTTTAAATGGCCTTGGATCTTCCCGATCTTGCTGGTGCTGGGTGGTTTTGTCACCAATCTCAGCAGCCGGCGTATCCCACAGGTAGAAGTGTTGCCCAAAAAGATAAAATGGGGCAATATCTGGCTCTTTGCTATCATCTTCATCCTTGCCGGGGCCAGTAGTGAATTGGCGCGAAGTAATAACTGGCCCAACCGAAGACCGCTCAACCTCTTCGAGAATACCTATCGGTTTGGCAGCCTTGTCTTTGGAGGTGGAAATGTCCTGATGCCGATGATGTACGAACAGTGGGTGGCCCGGCCCCAGTCGCAGCGGCTTATCCATCGCAATCCCAATATCATCCGGGTGGATAAGACGGATTTTTATTCCGGTTGGGGGGCGGTTCGCGCCATCCCCGGTCCTGTTTTTTCCATCGCCGCCTATATGGGCGGCGTCGCGATGAAGGATAAAGGGACTGCCTGGCAGATACTGGGATGTTTCATCGGAACGACGGGCATCTTCCTGCCAAGCGCCTTACTGGTGCTCTTCTTCTTTCCTATCTGGCATAATCTGAAGAAATATGCGACGGTGTACCGGGCCCTGGAGGGTATCAATTCGGTCGTCGTGGGGATCATGATTGCCGCCGCCTTATATATGATGAAAGACTTTCAGTCGGCCTCCTGGAAGGATATCGCCCTCAACTTCGGGGTCATCGGAATCACCTGGGCCCTGTTGCTGTATTCAAAACTGCCTTCACCCGTCATCGTCGCGGTATGGATGGGACTGGGCTGGCTCTTCTTACTTTTCTAATGTTGCTGTTGGCCGCTGCCAGAACCCGGACCAGAGCCGGAGCGACTTGCGTCGTGGGAACCATGGGAGCCGTTTGCACCAGGACCCGAGTTGGAACCAGAGGGTCGGGGTCTTCTGCGGTTGCCGCCGCCACGGTGCTGACCACCTCCGCCGCGATTTCCCCCGCCAGCACCGCCGTGGTGTCCTCCCCCTGAGCCGCCATGATTCCGACCGCCTCCCCCACCCCCACGCCTGGACTTACTGCGAGGGCTGTATTCGGGCGCCGGTCCGAACTCCTCCGGAATAGCGGCTTTCTTCACCGGGCTGCCCAGCAGGTCTTCTATCGACCGGAATTTATTCTGCTCCTTTTCGCTGATAAAAGTAAAAGCTACCCCGTCGGTCTCGGCCCGCGCCGTACGCCCGATGCGGTGGACATAATCTTCACCGTCGTTGGGCACATCATAGTTGATGACCATTTCGATGTTGTCGATGTCGATGCCCCTGGACAGAATATCCGTCGCCACCAGGATCGGCAGGCGCCGGCTCCTGAACTCCAACAACACCTCTTCCCGCGCCGACTGGTCCAGATCGGAATGTATTTCCTTGACGTTGAACTTGTTGCGCTTCAACTCCATCGTCAGCTGCTTGACATTATGCTTCTTCGAACAAAAGATAAGCGTACTCTTGTAATTAGTTGACTTGAGCAACCATTTCACGAGCGGTATTTTCTGGGTCTCGTATACGACAAACGCTTCCTGTACGATCTTGGCCGGCGGCTTGGAAATGGCAATGTTTATCTCCGCCGGCTCATGAAGGATCTTGCGGGCCAGATCGCGGATCTTTACCGGCATGGTCGCCGAAAAAAGCAGGTTTTGCCGCTTAGGTGGCAGGAAGGAAATGATCTTCATGATGTCATCGTAGAAGCCCATGTCCAGCATCCGATCGGCTTCGTCGAGGACTAAGTATTGCAATCCTTTCAGCTTGACGTAACCCATATTGAGATGGGCGATCATCCGGCCGGGTGTACAGACGACCACGTCTGCACCCTGTGAAAGTGCTTGTTTCTCAGTGGAGAAGTTGCTGCCATCGCCCCCGCCATAGACGGCAATAGAGCTGATATTCGTAAAATAGGAAAGCCCCTCCAGGTTTTGGGCTATCTGGATGGCCAACTCCCGCGTGGGCACGATGACGAGCGCATTGACCGTGTCGTCATGCCGGGAAGCGAGCAGGCGGTTGACAATGGGAAGCAGGAAAGCTGCGGTCTTGCCCGTCCCTGTCTGCGCCGAGGCGATGATATCTTTACCATGTAAGATGAGCGGGATCACCTGTTCCTGTACAGGGGTAGCATTTTCATATCCGGAAGCCTCTATGCCCTCGAGTAAGCTCTCATCCAGGCCAAATTCTTTAAAAGTCAAAATGGAATGATTAATAAAATAAATTGCACAAATTTACAATAAATGCACTGACAGCCGGTTTTTTTTGCCGAAATTCGAACAATGCTCTTAATGCTTGCTTGCCTGCCCAGGACCGGTTGGAGCCCGGTCTGTATACAATCAAAAACAACATGACCGCAGAACATCAAAGACTCGCAGTTAACGCTGCTAAAAAAATACCTTTAGAACAGTGGGGACCTTATTTGAGTGAACGACAATGGGGTACGGTGAGGGAAGACTACAGTCCATATGGTGATGCCTGGCATTATTTCCCTTACGACCACGCACATTGCAGAACATACCGCTGGGGCGAGGACGGTCTTGGCGGGATTTCGGACTTCTTTCAAAATCTCTGTTTTGCCGTGGCGCTTTGGAATGGCAAGGACCCCATCCTGAAAGAACGGCTCTTTGGCCTTGGCAATAAGGAAGGCAACCACGGAGAGGACGTCAAGGAGCTGTATTACTATCTCGACAACCTGCCCACGCACTATTACATGGAATACCTGTACAAGTATCCCCAACAGGAATTTCCGTATAAGAAACTGCTGGAAGAGAACCGCCGCCGCTCGCGGGAAGAGCCGGAATACGAGATCCTGGATACGGGCATCTTTGACAAGGATGAATATTTCGATGTCTCCATCACCTATGCCAAGCAGAACGCCCGGGATATTTTTATCCGCGTCGACATCCGTAACCGATATCATAAGGCGGCGGAGATCACCGTCCTGCCGACCCTCTGGTTCTACAACCGTTGGAATACGGAGGATTACCAGGATAAAAAACCTGTGATCACCAGTCGCGACCGCAATTCTGTAAAAGCAGCCCATAACCGGCTCGGCGCCTATTATTTCTATTTCCAGCCACCCCAGTATACGCTCTTTACCGAGAATGAGACCAATCTCGAAAAGGTATCCGGGACGCCCAACAAGACCCCCTTTGTAAAAGACGCCTTTCACGAGGCGGTGATAAGGAATAAAGATCTCGAGACGCTGCGCCAGAAAAGAAGCGGCACCAAGTTCGCCCCGGTCTATCACTACCTGGTGGAGCCGGGTGAGACAAAGAGCATCTATCTCCGGCTGAGCAATCGCATCCTCGAGAATCCCTTCGGCGGCGATCCCGCTGCGCTTTTCCAAAGCCGCAAGGCGGAGGCCGATGCTTTCTACAAGGCAGTGCTGCCGGCCAATATTTCGCCCGAAATAGCAGCGGTGCAGCGCCAGGCACTGGCAGGCCTGCTCTGGAGCAAACAATATTATCATTTCGATGTAGAGCGCTGGCTCACCACCAGCGACGGCATTACGCCCGTGAATGCAGGGAAAATGAATGGCCGCAACCACGACTGGAAGCACCTGAAGAACCAGGACATCATCGCCATGCCGGATAAATGGGAATATCCCTGGTATGCGGCGTGGGATCTTGCTTTCCAGACCATCGCGATGGCCCTTGTCGATCCGGTGTTCGCCAAACACCAGCTGATGCTCATCATGCGCGAATGGTATATGAAGCCCGACGGGCAGATCCCCGCGTATGAATGGAATTTCAGTGATGTAAACCCGCCTGTGCAGGCCTGGGCCGCACTCATGGTCTATCACATTGAGAAAGATCGCACCGGCAAAGGGGACATCGGTTTTTTAAAACGCATCTTCCAGAAACTGTTGATCAACTTCACCTGGTGGATCAACCGGAAGGACGCCAATGGCAACAACATGTTCGAAGGCGGCTTCCTTGGACTGGATAATATCGGCGTATTCAACCGCAGCCACTCCCTGGGCGGAGACTTTCAATTAGAACAGGCCGATGGCACCAGCTGGATGGGAATGTATGCCCTCAACATGATGGACATGGCCCTCGAGATCGCCATGAAAGACGACTCCTTCGAGGACACGGCGACAAAATTCTTCGAGCATTTTGTACTCATCGCCGAAGCGCTCAACGAACAGGGGATGTGGAATGAAGAGGACAAGTTCTTCTATGACACGCTGTCCATCGGCCGGTCGCCGGTGCAGCTGAGGGTTCAGTCCGTCGTGGGCCTCACCACGCTCTTCGCGGTCTCCGTCATCGAAAAGAAAACCCTTGCCAAATTAAGCGATTTCAAGAAGCGCATCACCTGGTTCGAGAACTACCGGTTAAAGAACAACCGGTACTGGCCGAACGAGGAACATAGTGACGGCGAGCAGACCCTGCTTTCGCTGGTGCCCCAGAAAAGGCTGATCTATCTGCTTGAAAGGCTCCTGAATGAAGAGGAATTCCTTTCTCCCGGCGGCATCCGCGCACTCTCGAAGTACCACGAGAAACATCCTTATACGATAAACATCGGGGGCACCGACTACAATGTCAAATATGACCCGGGCGACTCGACCTCGGATTTCTTTGGGGGAAATTCCAATTGGCGGGGACCGGTGTGGATACCGATCAACTATCTGATCATCCAGTCGATTAGGCAGTATGGGAAATTTTATGGCGACCGGCTGCTGGTGGAATATCCCGCCGGCTCTGGTAAAAAGCTCGATCTGGAGAGTGTGGCCGATCAACTGACGGGTCGGGTGATCAGCCTGTTCAGGAAAGACAAGACCGGTCGCCGGCCCCTGCACGGGAAATACAACTGGTTTTACCAGAAACCGGGCAACGAACACCTCTTATTGTTTTACGAATATTTCCATGGCGACACCAGTCATGGGCTTGGCGCCAGTCACCAGACCGGATGGACATCGCTTGTAGCCGAACTCATCTCCGAATTGGCGTCGCGGCCTGCAACCCAGGCGCCCGCGGCGGCGAAACAGCAGAATGTCGGTGCGACGTCGCAGTGAGGCCACGAGCAAATCGGCAGGTCCAATAACTACCGCGAAATAATGGATGGCTGTCGGAAGGCCGGGGAATTAATGCAGGTTAAACCGGAAGCTGAGACCGGCACTGTAAATAAAGCCGTGTTCGCTCACCTTCTGCTGATCGGTGGGTTTTCTCAGCTCTGTGAAATGGCCGTATTTGCCGTGATTGTTACTGTAGTAGCCTAGTCTCCAGTGGGAGTTAAAATCCATCTCATACCCCAGCGTGCTCGTAACCCCGATCTGCAGGTTGCTTACCCGGATGGGATACCAGTAGATCCTGGCGCCGGGTTGAATGCAAAGCCCCGTCCTGCGGAGTGCAAGAGTATAATGGTATTGATTGGCCAGCTGCTGGTATTCAGCGGGTAACTGACCGTTGAGCATGATAATGTCCCGATGCATTCCCACGCTACTGCCGGCAAACACCAGGAAAGAGCGATTCTTCACCACGGCGTAATATGCCCCGGCCAGGAAGTTGAAGGAGCTGAGGTTATTGACGGAATTGATCGTCGACAGCCGGACGCCGTACAACATGCGGGAAGCAGCAGGCATCGCGGCGATCTCGAAATTGTAGCTGGAAGGGATGTCGGGGATGCGTGGGTAGCCGTATTTTTCCAGCCAGCGATTGATATGAGCATCTCTGGCGTGGGTAAAACTCATGCCCGTGTTGAAAAGCAACGAAAAACTGGTATCCTTTTGGGTTTGTGAGAAAGCAGACCCGTAAAGAATCAACAGTGCCAGGACCAGAAACCCGCGAACCTTCATGCAATAAAAGTAGACAAAATCAGGGGCAGTACATAGCAATTAACAAAAAACCCTCATTGGCCGAGCCATGCAAATACCGCTGGTATTAGGAGTTTTCACTAACAATCATGGCCTTTTGCTGCTTCAGCTCCTTCCTGGTCATATTGAAAAGAATACTATGCCTGTTGTTTACCCGCTGAACAAGGTGGACATGGGCGATGAAGTTCTCGACGATCTGTATCTTATCGCTCGGAGTCACCACCAGCAGCTGGAGATGCAGCTGTTTGCACAACTCCATCAGATAGGTGGCTTTTTCCTCGTCCTGGTTGCTAAAGCTCTCATCCACAGCGATGAAGCGCAGGCTTCGGGAATTGCGGCCCTCCCGGGTGATGCCGAATTGGTAGGCGATGGCGCTACACAATATCGTATACGTAAGCTGCGCTTTTTCCCCGCCGGACAGCTGACCCATCTGGCGATACGTCTTTTTTAACTCCTGCGTCTCGCGGAACCGCTCGTCGGCCCAGAATTCGAACCAGTTGCGGACATCCAGTACCCTGTTGCGGTAGGATTCGCTTTCATCCAGGGTGTCGATAAAGGCCTGGACATTCTGCTTGAAATGCAGCGCCTTTTCCTCAAAGCTGTTCTGTTGCCAGTCCGCCGCCTGGGGAAGGGCATTGAGCAGCCTGTTCCTGAACTCCTTTATCACCGTATCCGGCACCGGCCGGATGCCGAGCTGGATATACGTATCCGGAAGGCGGTTGAAATTGATCCCGCTTAAGGATTGGTTTAGCGTGGTGATGCTGTTCCTGATCTTTCTTTCCCAGCTTTCCAGCTCTTCGTTGAGAACCCCCATCTTGATGACGGCGGTATCGTGGAGCAGCCGTTCGAAATCTTTTTTAAAGCGAGGCAGGTTCTCCGTCTCCAGCTTATCCAGCCATTCCAGGTATTCCCCGCTATGCTCTCTTTCCGTGGGCAACGCATGTGTATCGGCTGCCCAGTCGGTAAACCGCTGCAGCACTTCCAGCGGCGGATTCTTTATCTTATGGATAGCCCTATCCAGATCGCGCCCGTCCTTAGCCGCGGACTCCTCATATTGCCGGGCCGTTTGTTCCGCCGTCGCCATCAGCTGCTGGTACCAATCGTCGATATTGTCGGGGGATAGCGGATTCTCTGCCAGCAGGGCGCTGTGTTTTTGTTGGAATTGCAGCAGCAGATCTTTATCGCCTTCCGTAAGGTGCTGGACAAAGTCGGAAAGCCCTACCCTTTCTTTTTCCCGCAGCTGTAGCTCATGTTCGTATAGGGAAGCATTTTGAACCAGCTGGTCTCTGTCCTTTTGCCCGATTTCGATCTGTTGCCGGATGCCTTCGAGCTGTTGCGTCACCTCCTTCAGTTGATCGCTTCCCTTCTTTAGCTTACCCGTCTGTTCCTCGATATGATGGATGGCCTGGCGGATGGCCGGGACGTTTATCGAAGCGAAACTGGGGTGTTCGCGCAGATTTTTTATGGCAAATACCTGATTCTGCAGCCGGCTGCCACGGTGGGTAGCCCGTTGCAGCGCCTCTTCCGCCTGTTCAACCCCGGAGAGCAGCTGTGAGCGCCGGTGCTGCAGCGCCCCTCTTTTCTTCTCGTTGTTCCAGCCCATGACATAACGGCTGGCGTCGTTGCGCCCCGGCCGGTCGTCTTTCTCATGCCGGTCTTTGTTCTTGACCAATCCCTGGATGGTGATAGCGCGGTCAAACCGTTCGAGCGCCTTCTCGTTGTCGACACAGCTAAAAGGATATTGCTGAATCACCTGCTGGCTCACCCAGGCGCTGAGCGGGTGATCGGGATGGAACTCCAATTTATGCCAGACCGTTCCGTCATCGGCATGTTGTTGCAGCGCTACATCTTTTACCAGATTGTAGACGAGCCTCACGCCGAGTTTCGTGCTGTTGACATAACGGTTCACCTTCCGGTAATGCTTATCGGGGACGAGCAGGCGCAGGGCGAGGGGGTTTAGCAGTTTTTCCAAAGCAGGCTGCCAATCCATTTCCTCAGCCCGCATCTGGATCAGTTCTCCGGCAAAGGGAAGGTCCTGCTCCGCGATCTTGAGTTCGGTGCAGAGACTCTGCCGCAGGGCGACGAGGTGGGCGGGGATATTGTTCCGGCTTTGCAGCAGGGCATTCAATTCGCCTTCGATCTTCACCTTTTCCTCTGTTGCCCGCTTTTGCCGGTCCTGGGCTTCATAAAGGTCTTCGTTGTTGTTGCGGATCTCCGTTGCCAGTTTCTTATCGGTGCGCTCGGCTTCCTTTTTTATCCGCTGGTAAGCCGCCTCGTCGGCCACTTCAGTGTCCAGGTGTAGCTGGGTGCACCAGTCTGCAACTTTCTTCAACGCGGCTTCGGCCTCTTTTGCCTGTTGTTCGAGGGCTTCTTTTTCTTTTTGCAATTGCTGTAGCCGCTGGCCGGCCTTGTTCTGCTCCAGCTGATTTAGCGT
This sequence comes from Puia dinghuensis, assembly GCF_014642875.1. GTDB lineage: Bacteria > Bacteroidota > Bacteroidia > Chitinophagales > Chitinophagaceae > Puia > Puia dinghuensis. Next base: position 317,727 of record NZ_BMJC01000004.1, on the reverse strand, counting down.
CTGCCGCTCTTCTTCCATCAGGGCCGTGATCTTTTGTTTCGCTTCTTCCGACCCGCGCCGCAGGGAAACGGCCTCTTTTTCCAGGTTGCGGATATGTTCGTCCAGCAGGTGATATTTGGTGTAGTTCTTCCAGATGCGGGCCGTGTCCAGCTCCTGCCGGGCCGCAGCACCGAGATCGGATTGCTCCTTATAGGCAAGGAAATGCTTTTTCAGCGGCTGAAGCAGCCGCACCTGTTCTTCTGCTTTTTCGATATTGCGCTGAGCATCGAGCAGGGTCGAAAGGTGCTTCTTCAGCTCCTGAAACTCCTGCTCCATGTTGCGAGGCTCCAGCATATTGCTGCGAATGAATTCGTTGAGATCGCCAAGAACCTTGATACCCATGGTCTGATTGAAGAGACTCAACGCCTGCATGCTCTGCATACCCAGCACTTCCACCATTCGCTGTGCATAGCGATTGGCAGCATCGAACCACTCTACCTGTTTGCGGCTGCCTTTATTGTATTGCTGATCGATGCGCCGCCGCCAGGCGCCTCCAAGGTCAAAAGGTCTGAAGTCATCTTCAATGTGCAGGGGTTTGTGGGCGATGGCGAACACCCGGCGCATGTCATGCCCGCTGAACCAGCGCACCTGGAAGAGGGTGACGGATTGTTCGGTCTCATTGGAGAAATGGGCCAGCAGGATACTGTAAGCCTGCTCCTTATTATCCCGGAGGTAGAGGGTCTTGCTGGAAAGGCCGTTGTCGCTGTGCACGCTGCCATATCCACCCAATACATAGGATTCCTCCGTTCTGTCGCCTTTTTTCTCGCTACCGGAGGATTGATTATAAAACCGGTGTTTCTTTTCGGGGACGATCAGGGTCAGCAGGGCGTCGACAAAAGTCGTTTTTCCGCTGCCATTGGCTCCTGTAAGCAGCGAGGTCTCTCCCCCGGGCGTGATCTTCCAGACATGTTCGTCGAAGGTGCCCCAGTTGAAAAGCTCCATGTACTGCAACCGAAAGCCGGATTTGTTTTCATCGGTACTAAATACGCCCAACTGCATGCTCGGATAGTTGTTGTTTAAAGTTTTCTAATATCTCGTTGTCTACCCGGGCCTTGATGATCTTTTTGACCCTGAACTTCTGTTCGTCGATCAGCTCGTTGTGCTCTACTTTCTCCAGGAAATCGAGCTCTTCCACCCGGTCGATCAACCTGTCCAGGTCTCGAATAAATTTCACCCGGCTGGCATTCTCCCGGAAGAACAGCTCCGCATATTCCTTTATCTCCCTGCGCTTCTTGATCAGCTCGCGGCTTCCCGCCTCCCCTACCTCGAATTCTGCCATCATATCCCGTAGCAGTACGAGCAATACACTCTCTTCATACCCCAGCTGTATCCGGCGCACCCAGCCCACGGTATTTTCATCTTCATCGAGCCGGGCCTGCTCCAGGTAGGCATAGCCGTCTTCTTTCTCCAGTACGAGGATCAGCCCCAGCTGCTGGAGAAATCGGGTCAGTTCGCCCTGGTATTGGAGCAGCTGTTCCCATGAATTTTTTTCCAGGTATTCTACGGGTCCTTTCAGGAGCTTGATGAATACCGGGGTAAACGGTAAAATATTTTGCTTGTCTGTGTTCATTTGCTGAAAAGTAGATAGGGTACTTCGATGAATTGGGTTTTTCCTTCGTCCAGCGGGATCAGCTCGGTTATCTCCTGCATCGACTGTACCCTTGCCGCTTTTTCCCGGAGAAAACCAAAATAACTGACGACTTCGGCGACGCCATGTTCCAGGCCGGTGGCGCCGACTATCTCCCCCAGCGTGGCTGTTGTTTTTTGCTGCAAAACGGTTTCCACCTTCTGCCAAAGTTTCTTCCTGTCGACATGAGTTGTGCTGAGCAGCCGGCCAAAGCGTTCGAAATCTTCTACCTTTTCGCGGGCATTGGCCGGTTGTTTTACGACGCCGGCGGCTTGTCTTTCCACCAGGTTGAGACGGCGTTCCATATTCATGCGGACGGGCGACGGTGTGTTCAGCCGGATACCACAAGACGGGGTCTCATCATCCATGAATGTAAAGACCAGCTCTTTGATCTGACCGATCTGGTGGCGCAATCGCCGGTGCCGGGCGATCTCTTTTTCCGTGATGATGCGGCTCAGCTTTTCCGCCATCCTGTCGTTGGACTCATATACATTGCGTCCTTGTTGCAGAAGAAGGGATTTGATGTTCTGCACAAACTCCCCGTCGCTATCGATAGCCCTTTCCTGCAGCATTTGCAGCAGCTGATCGGTAAGCTCCCGCCACTCTTCCTGTCCTGCCCGCGAGACAAGGAAATCCCAGAAAGCGTAAAAACTTTTACCCTGGTCGCTCCTGCGCAGCGAATCATAGGCTTCGAAGGCATAGCCGACAATGGCGCCCTTGTTGATCTCCGCCCGGGTATGTTGCTCGACGATATGGCGGTGAATGGTTTTGAAATTGTCTTCCACCTCCCGGAAATCACTCAGCAGCTCATGGCTGAGGCGGGTGAACCATTCCAGCCGTTCGCGCAGTTGCGCATTGGTATAAACCTCGGGCTTGTAGCCCATCTCGATCTTTTTGATCTCCTTGTCGATCTCTGCCTTGCGGTTCTTCAATTCTTCCAGCCGCCGGGCGGCATCGTCTTCGGTATATTCCACCATTTCCCGCAGCGTCTGGAAGAGAAAACGGAAGCGACTTTCCGTACCGACGAATTGCCGCTTCTCCAGGCTTTGCAGCCATTGAAAAAGCTTCTCCGTATGGGCGCTGAGCTGGTATTGCGTGACGGCGTCCGAGTCGGGGAAGTCCTGCAACACCCGGCGTTGTACCCAGTTGAGCAGGTATTTGCGCGCGCGGCTCTCTTCGTCTTCCCCAAATTCGATGCGGGCTTCTTCCAGGTCTTCGATGTCCTCGGAATGGTTGCGCAACTCTTCGGCAAGGGCGCTGATCAGGGACTGTTCGGGCAGGGAAAGGATATTCTCCGTTTTGAAGGCTCTGAAAAGGAAAGGGATCACCCAGTGTGCGTTGCGCATCCGGATGATCTGTACGGACGGGGAGGTTTCGAGTAAATAGGATAGTTCTGCTGCTGCCATCGTTAAAGCCCTCAAATTATCGATTCACGGGATATGATGGTGACGGTGAGAGCTTGGTGGGGATAAAAAAAACGCAGCGGGGGATAATTTTCACCTCCACCGTGGAAAACTTCACCGGGCCCGGCACAATATCCGCTCCCGCACATCAATAGTTAATAACGTTTGAATAACCAGCCTATAACTAGCGGATAACGGGAGATCGCGCGATCGTGAAGTATTTTTAAGTCAGCTAAACCGTTATGAAAAAAACCAGCTGCATAAAGCTTGTCCTGATCACGGCGGCGCTGGCTGCCTGCAACAAGCCTATTTATCAGCAGGGGTCCTATCTCCCCGATTATTATCCCAGTGACCCGCCGGATTCTACCAACTCCTGCCCTATCGACTATCCCCAGCTCCTGCCCGACTTCTCACCCGATTACTACACATGGTTGTACGGGTTCAGGCCCTATCATCATCATCATCGCGCAGGGGTGAGCCGGGCGGGGTTTGGCGGTGGGGGTCACACGATATCCTCCTAAAATCCTAAAATCCCGGGGTTGGTTACTCCGGGATTTTTTTATGAGGACACAGGCCGGCACCTTGCCAGGTATTGATCCTGCCGGTCTTCATACAGTATCTCGGTCGTCCACCCTTCCTTTGCCGCTATCGCCGACAGGGTCATCCGGTCGATGAACAGCCACTGGAACCAATCTGATCGCTGACGCTTGTATTCATACTGAAAATTGATGACGCCATAATAGTCCCCACTTTTTGGCGGCCTGTCGGAATAGAGGTAGGCGATATCGGAAGAATCGAAGATCAGCTGACCGTCCGGGCGGAGCAGCCGGCGGGCGCCGGCAAAGAAAGTACGCAGCCCGTCGAGATTGCCGGCGAGCCCGATACCGTTCATCAGCAACAAGAGGGTGTCATAGTCGCCTGTCTGCAGGGAGAAAATATCCTGCCGGATCACTTTTTTTATCCCGCGCTGATCCATAAGCGTGGCAGAAAGCGGGGAGATGTCCAGCGCCGTCACATCCTGACCCAACTGCTGCAAGGCAAGTGCATGGCTGCCCGCTCCCGCCCCGATATCCAGGATCTTTCCCCGGCATTGTTGCAGCGCCACCCACTCCACTTCGGGCATGGTGTTCATGTTGCGGAAATAAACCTCCACCGGCATTTCCTCTTTCCGCCGGCCCTCGAACCGATGGTTCGACATATGTACCCAGAGCTTACCACCAAGCTCCTGCCGGTAATAGTCGGTCAGGGCCTGGCCAAGGATATCTTTCATGGCGTCTGCTTGATCCGGACGAGGTCCGATTCCTGAAGTCGAAATGTTTAATCTACCGGCTTTGGCGGTTCTCTCACCCCGACCCGCTGTTGAAGGGCCAGTACAGAAACATCGATCTGCCGGCCGATGGGTTTGCCGTTCCGGTAAGTGATCACCTTCAACCAGGAAGCATCCTTGGGGATGGTGAGCGTACCGGTATATTTCGGATAGAAGTTATCCGGGTTGGAATTGTCAAAGCTGTAATAGATGTCCAGCCCATTGACTTCGGTTGCCAGGTCGACGGTGACCGAGTCATAGACGGAAACATCCTTTTTGGCGGTGATGATGGCGTCGAACATCGAAGGAGCATATTTCACCTGCTCTACATCCAGCCGTCCGAATTGAGCTTCTACCCTGCCGGCAAAATCGTCCCAGTTCTTCTTCTCTTTTGGCGTCCAGAGGTCTTCCGCCACGGCCATGCTACGGGGCCAGACCATATATTGCATATGCCGCGTGTTATAGACTTGCTCGGTCCAGAGATTGGCCTGCCCACCCAGAATGAATTTGGGGTCCACGCTGTCGGGCACCGGCTCATAAGAGTAAGTTGTTTTTAGCCGGAGTGTAGCGTATACCGGGGGCTCGATGGCTGCATCTCCTTGCATATAATCCAGGTAAAAGAAGGTAGTTGGACTCATCACCACCGAGTGACCCATCTTTGCCGCTGCAATACCGCCCTTTACCCCTCGCCAGCTCATAACAGCCGCATTGGGAGCAAGCCCGCCTTCTAGTATCTCGTCCCAACCAATGACTTTCTTCCCTTTTGACTCTATTATCTTCTCGACCCGCTTCTCAAAATAGCTTTGAACCTGATCCATCGTCTGCAGATGCTCTTTCTGCATCAGGGCCTTGACAGCCGGGCTCTTCTCCCAGAAGTTCTTGGCGCATTCGTCGCCACCGACATGGATATACGGGAATGGGAAAAGCGCCGCCAACTCGGTAAACACCTTGTCGAGGAAGGGATAGACCTTCTCATTGGCCGGGCAGAGCGTATTGTCATAGAGGGCATCGAAGCCGCCTTTATACCAGTTCATGATCTTTTCTCCCGATCGGACATGGTATTTGTCGGCGCCCTCCGTACAGGAGAGGTCAGGATAGGAGACGATGGCGGCAAGGCTGTGGCCGGGGACATCCACTTCGGGGAGGATATTGACAAACCGGTCTTTTGCATACTGCACGATGTCGCGGATGTCGTCCTGGGTGTAAAAGCCGCCATAGTCGCGCTTTTCATCGGTCTCCGGGTCGGGGAAGGTGCCAAACGTTCCCACCCGCTTTACATTCCAGGCGCCTACTTCGGTGAGGCGGGGAAGGCTCTTGATCTCGACCCGCCAGCCTTCGTCATCGGTGAGGTGCAGGTGGAGCAGGTTGAACTTGTATTTCACCATCTCATCGATGAAATCTTTTACTTCCTGTTTGGTAAAGAAATGACGGGAGACATCGAACATCAGCCCCCGCCAGCCGAAGCGTGGATAGTCCGTCACCGTGATACAGGGGGCAGTCCAGGAAGGCCGGTTTACCGCCTGTTTGCTCTCGATCTCTTTTGGAAGCACCTGCAGCAAGGTCTGGATCCCATAGAAAAGGCCTGCCGGCTGGTTAGCCCGGATCAGAACGGCCTGGGGCGTGACGGACAGATAGTAACCTTCGGCTCCGAGCGATGCTTCGGCTGCTTTGTTCAGGACAAGCCGGATGGTCGCGTTTGGTTTCGCCTGCTGGGTCACCGTGACGGAATATCCGGTGGGGACACTCAGCCGGGTTTTCAGGTCCTGCAGGGTCTGCGCAAGATCATGCTCGTCTTGTGCTTCGATGACGATGGTGCTAGGGAGCTGGAAGACACCGCCGGTAAGCGTCTGGCTTACGGGGGCCGGGATAAGCGTCACCGGTGCGGCGGGTTCGGAATTCTGTGCGAAAATGGGGAGACTGGCAAGACTCGCTAGCAGAAGGAAGAGTATTTTTCTCATATTGTTAAGGTAACATTTCCTGGAAAAATGTAATCATTTTACAAAGCAACTTTTACCACAACCTTCCTTACCAGATCGGGTTGGTGCGTATATACTTCCGGCTGGTGGATGTCGGAGGGGAAGAAAATGATAAACTCTCCGGGCTTGAGGGTAATATAGCTGAGGTCTTCCGTTGCGATGGTGTAGAAGGCGACATCTTTTTCCTCATTATAGGGAGTTGTTGCCGGCTGTCCGGTCAGCGGGGCATAGCCAAAACATTCCATCCCCGAGAGCATGATCTGAATGTCCGCATAATCACGATGGCTTTCCGGGTCGCACTCTGTTGCTGGTTTGGTCGTATATTCATTAACTATCATATAGACATTCTCACCTTCGATGGGATATTTTCCTGTTTCCAAAGCAGAAAGTTCTGTGGAAAGCACATGTTGAATGGCTTTTTCGAAATTCGGGCTGATGATTTTGTACCAATGCAGTTGTGATAATGTAGAAGTGATCATGGTCGATGGCTTGTTTCCTTTGCCGGGAAGTTAGCCCTTTTTTGCCGTCCGCCGTTATTGTACCGTTAAGGCAGCCGTTCCGCTCGCGGATTCGGGGTAAAATGGGTAACTTAAGAAGGCGTATTCCATTCACCCCAACGGACCGGAGGTCCGTCGGCCGAAGGCCAGACATTAGCGCTTTGCGAGCGATGCGCTAATTTTCTGGAAGCGCATAGCTCGCACATACTAAAACGATCGCGTATGAAAAAGCTAATCTTGGGTTGGTGGGCCGCTATCTTCTCCTTCTTCTTCCTCCTGCCATCCGCGAACGCTCAATCTTCATGTAGCGGGGTTTATTTATCCGCCGATGACCTCAGTGCCGGAAAATTGATGGGAAGCGTTGCTTCCCGCAGGTCGGATAACGCTTTGATGGGCAAATATCTTTTTGTCCAGGTGGACGACCGCATCCGCCGGTTGGAGAGGAAGGATGTTTATGCCGTACAATATTGTGACGGCAGGGTGTTCCGGGTTTTCGACGGTGGCTATTATACGTTGTTGAATCCTGGTGAGCCCATACCACTGTATGAGGTGCACGAGTACCCGGCGGGTAAAGGCGATATTCTCCGGATCAAATATTATTTCAGCAAGGATGCCGCTGCTGATGTGGAAGAACTTACGTTAAGCAATGTGAAAGAGGCTTTTGCGGGGAATGCCAAATTCGAGCAGGAGCTCGACCTGCAATTCTCAACCGACCGCGACCTGTATGCATATGATGACTATAACAAATGTTATAGGCTGGACAGGCTCTATGTCCTTTGTAAATAATCAATAAGCCAGGGGTGGGCGAAAAAATTCCCGGGATTTCTGGTAACCTTTTTCCCGGGGTGAAGTTTCCTTTTTATCTTTTATCAGAATAAACACCCTCGTTGAACTCTCTGACGGATAATGCGCTTATGTTAAAAGTAAAATCCGGCGATCTGGATAAGATGGGTTTGCTGTTCCAGCGATACCACCAGCCGCTGTACGGTTTTCTTTTCCACATGACGCGGCAGCGGGAGGCGAGCGAGGACATGATGCAGAACGTGTTTTATCGGATGCTCCGGTCGCGTCATACGTTCACCGGTGAGGGGGAGTTCAGGACCTGGATGTATCATTTGGCGCGCAACGTCCTGAAGGATTATTTAAAACAGTCCCGGCGCAACGGCAGTCATTATGAGATTGGCGGATATGAAGAGAGGATTGCGGGCGGCTTAGCCGCCGATGAGCAGGTGGAGCGAAAGCTGGAGATAAAAGTCCTGGAGAAAGCTCTTGGCAGCCTGAGCCCCGAGAGCCGGGAGGTGCTGGTCCTGAGTCGTTTCCAGGAGTTGAAATATGCTGAGATCGCCCGGGTGTTGGAGATCAGCATCAGCGCCGTAAAGGTACGGGCACATCGGGCCATCAACCAGTTGAAAGAGATGTATCGGCAAACAGCCGTCGAAAATAAGTAGTATGGAATGCGGATTTGACAAAGATCAGTTGACAAGGCTCCTGCATGGGGAGCTTCCTGAAGAGGACCGGGTCCGGGTAGAAGCGCATCTGGCCGGGTGTCCGGAATGCCGCCAGGAGTGGGAAGCCCACCGGCGTCTCTGGGCCTTGATGGATGAGATCCCTGTACCTGCTGCATCAGCCGACGCCCGGGTGCGGTTCGATGCTATGTTGGACACCTATAAGGCATCGGTCGGGACCAATGAGGCCTCGGGGGCCTTTGGAACGGCGGGGAAGAGGTGGGGCCCCGGTATTACGGCCCTCCTGCGACAGGTGTTTGCGGGTCACCCCGCATTTGCGGTGAGTTATAGCTTTTTGCTGGTGATAGCCGGTCTGGGGGTCGGCTACCTGCTCCATCGTCCGGAACCGGTTGCACCGGCCGGCAGCGACAGCAAGCAATTGGCGGCGTTGACCGCGCAGGTAGGGGAAATGCGGGAGATGATGATGAAGACCCTGCTGCAAAACCCTTCTGCCTCCGAGCGGATGCGCGGCATCAGCTATACCAGCGAGATAAAGACGGTGAACAAAGAGGTGATCGAAGCCCTGCTCAGCACCCTCAATAATGACCCGAATACCAATGTCCGGTTGATGACGCTTGAGGCGCTGACCCACTATGCGGATAATCCCGTCGTCAGGGAAGGGCTGGTACAGTCGATCCTCCAGCAGGACTCACCGCTGGTACAGGCTGCGCTGGCCGATGTCATGCTCCGGCTGCAGGAAAAAAGAGCGATTCGACCCTTGAAGAAATTATTACAGCATAAAGACCTCAACGAGATGGTGAAGACCAGGATCGAAGAAACGATTTCCCGCTTAAGTTAAAACCAGCAAAATATGAGAAAGATGATTCTCCCGTTACTGACGGGGCTGACGATCTTTTGCCTTGCCCCGGCCGCCGGCCGGGCGCAGACCCAGGAGTTTAAGGAGCATATCAACAAAGAATTTGCCGCCCCAAAACCATCGGCCGAAGTGTTGGCCATCTATAACCTAAACGGACCGATAAAGATCGAAGGTTATTCCGGCGACAAGGTGGTTGTCGACATCGATAAAAGTCTTTCCGCGGGCGGGAGTCGCGATCTGGAGATTGCGAAGCAGGAGTTTAAGCTGGGGTTCGACCAGCATGACGACAGTATCATCCTTTACATTGCGGAGCCCTTCGATACCCGGCCGCACACCTGGCATAGAGATGATCGGTGGAATAACGAAGATCATAACTATGACTTTAATCTTGCGTATGTGGTGCGGGTCCCTTTTGGGATGAACCTGCATATCTCCACCGTCAACCACGGCGATGTCGTCGTGCAAGACGTGTCGGGCGACCTCAACGTTCACAACGTCAATGGACCTATTACTATTAACAATGCAAAAGGTGTTACGACGGCCCGGACCATCAATGGCGATCTTACAGTGAATTATCTGGCCGTGCCGAAAGGTCCTTCGGACTACTATACGCTTAACGGAAAGCTCGAAGTCACCTATCCGGCAGACCTGTCAGCCGTCTGTCAGTTCAAAAGCATGAACGGCGAGTTCTATACCGATTTCGCCAACGCCGAAGTCCTGCCGGTAGAGGTCAACAAAAGTGAGGACCATCATGCGAACCGCACCGTGTACAAGCTGAACATGGCCAGAAGAGTGCAGATCGGCAGCGGCGGTAGTCTTTTCAAGTTCGAGACCATGAACGGAAACATCTACGTAAAGAAGCAATCTTAAAAAATAAAATATGAAGACAATGAAAATAGTTGCGGTGTTCATCTTATTGACGATCCTTACGGTTGGCCGCGCCCTGGCGCAGGGAGAAGTAAAAGAGCAGCTGGTGGTGCCCCTTAGCGAACCCGGGAAACCTTTCAAGATCAAGGCTCATGTGATGCATGGGTCGGTGAAGATCGTTGGCTATGAGGGAAAAGACATCGTCATCGATGTGACGGGCGAGCAAAAGAGACACGAGTCTGCTACGAGTGGCGGCATGAAGCGCATCGGTGGTGATGCCGGTGGTGAGCTCACGGCCGAAGAGGATAACAATATGGTGAATATCAACAGCGGGCTTTCCCATTTTTCGCTCATCGCGATAAAAGTTCCGCAAACTGGTGCGACACTCGATGTAGGCGCCATCAATGACGGGAATATAACCATTGACAATGTGAGCGGGCAGTTGGAGGTGACCAATGTCAACGGGGGCATCATCGTGTCGAATGTTTCCGGATCGGTGGTTGCCAGTACGGTCAATGGTGATGTGGTGGTTGGTTTTAGGACGGTGAACGCTACTGCGCCTATGGCATTCTCCACGCTCAACGGGAAGATCGACGTCACCTTTCCGGCAGACCTCAAGGCCAATGTAAAACTCAAATCCGAGCGCGGGGACATCTATACGGATTTCGACATTGAGGTCACGAAGGATCATCCCGTTGCAACAAAGACCTCCGAAGGCCACATGTATCGTATCAATATCGACGATTGGGTCATGGGGAAGATCAATGGCGGCGGCCCGGAGATGATGATGAAGACGATGACGGGGAATGTGTATATCCGGAAGGCGAAGTAAGCCGCTCCGGTGGTTGCGGGTCGTTGGACGCCTGCGATCGATCGCGCGCGGGTTACCGCTCCAGCGGCTCCCTGTTTCCCTGGTGAGATTCGAACTCACAATCCCGTTGCCGGGCTGTATGGCTGTAAATACGCTTCCCTACTCGGCTGGTACGCTTTTCGGTGCACTGTAAACTCTACCCATAATTTCGCGTAGATATTACGGGATAATCCATACTTGCTACGGTTAGTCAATTTTACCGCAGGCTTTTCCTTTTAAGCTACAGGGACCTGGACAGGACAAAGATGAAACGCGACTGTGCAACCTATTTGCACAGCAGGGAGGAATTTTGCAATTTTCGGTATCTTACCACATGAAAGAGAAGATTGCGTCCATCCTCGGAGTGCTAGGGGTGTTGGGCACAAAAGATGGATTGTAAAACTAAAAACATGGCAATAGTTACAGAGATCGAATCCTTGTTTGAAACCTACAAGATGGCCGTTTATCAAAAAGACCTTGAAGCCTTCACCGCTATTTTTGACGAAAAAGTCCGCGTTTATGATATCTGGCAGCAGTGGACTTATGACGGGCTGGCCGCCTGGCGCGAAATGGCGAAAGGATGGTTCTCCTCGCTCGAAGCCAACCGGGATGTCGTTACGTTCGATGATATTCAGATTCAGGCGACCGGCGAGATGGCGGTCGCTAGCGCTATAATTCGATTCACAAACGTATCCGAGAAGGGAGAAGAGCTTCGCTATCTGGAGAATCGCCTCACCTGGGTCGCCCGGAAAAGCGATCAGGGCTGGAAGATCATCCACGAACACACCTCGTCACCGATAGATTTTAGTACCATGAAGGTGATATTGCAGCGATAATCCAGAGAGGAATCAGGGCGTGCTAACCTTCTTGTCGAGCCTTTTCAAATAGTCCTGGTAGCAATCGCCGATGGCCTCATCATATCCCGCGCGGTCAGAAAAGGCTTCCGGGTGGTAGCCGTCACCCTGTTTGTGCTTTTTATCCAGATCGAACTGACTGGCGTGCGCGGCAAACCAAAGATCAAATTGCAGTTTTTTCATCGCATCCAGCGTATAGGCGTAGTCCTTCTCAACCTGGGGATAGGTGGGCATGCCCGGGAATTTTGTATCGTCAAGAAGCGTTGGGATATTGGCGATGAGTATACGATACGTTCGAGCCTCATCCTTCACATCGAACAGAAAGCTGCAGGCCCCCTTGGTATGGCCTGGGTGGTGGAGCACTACGACCTGCATATCACCCAGTCTTACCGTATCCCGGTCATGCAGCAATCGATCTGCTTTTACCGGTTGGAAAATCATTCCATGACCACCCATTAAAAAGTCCGAATTACCGCCATCCGCCAGTACGGGCGCATCCATTTCCTGGATCATTACCTGGGCGCCTGTCATTTTTTTTATCGCTGCGAATCCGCCGACATGGTCGAAGTGTGCCTGGTTTGTCAGCAAAATCTTGATATCCGAAATTTTGAACCCCAGCTCTTCCACGTGCCGCCGGATCATCGTATCCGATCCCGGAAGGCCGGTATTGATCAGTATATGACCATGTGTGGTGGTGATAAGATAGCAGGCAAGATCGTAGCTTCCGACATAGTAGAGGTTACCGGCAATACGGAACGGCCTGTATTCCTGTACCCAGGTCGGCTTAAAGTTGGGTAGTGGAATGAGCTTTTGGGCGGGGGAATGAATGCTGTAGAAAGATAGGACCGCCACAAGCAGAAGGGGCGTGAAGCGAAAATTAAATTTTTTCATCAGACGTAGGTCCGGGACAACATTGCCGGATGGTTCGAAAGTAAAATTAAAAAGTGAGAAAGGAGAGCGCATTGGATGGACGGTCAATATAATCACTTACGGGTCACAAAATACGGGTTATATTAGCACCGTAAACTAGTTAGTATGGAAAACTTTTCAATAAGAACACGGATAACAGAGAAAGAGTATTCAAAAATCATGTATATAGGGCTTTACAGGAAGCCAGTGTTTATAGCTGCTTGTATTTTAGGAGTTTATTACTTTGTGACAGTCATTCTTGATCGACTTAAAATAATAACCTATTATTCCAGCACTCCCTACCTGGAAATTTTTCTCTGTCTATTCCTTTTGCTGTTACCAACCCTGATTGTACTGGCGTCGTTAAGGCAACTTCGCTCGAACCCGAGCTTCCAACATGAAATAACTTATACCATTGGCGAAAACGGGATTACAATTCAAGGCCTTACTTTTAAAGGAGAGTTTCAATGGGCACATGTCATAAAACGGAAAGAAATAAATAAATTCCTGATTTTGTACCACAGCAAAAGAATGGGAAATTTTATTGACAAAACAAAGTTGACAGCTGAACAGCTTCAATTTATAAAATCCAAAGTCAAAGGCAGATGATCCTTGGCACGTCATGAAACAGAAAAGGCCGGCCTTAATTCAAGGTAATATTAAAATCGAGATCGATGGGGTGCAGGTCTATTACATGACATTTTGCGCAGAAATCGGGGGTGGTATTGTCGTACCACATTTGCCTGAAGGCCCTGTACCCCTTGCTGTTCAGGCATTTCATCAGGGAGGTTTGGAAAACATTGCCAAAGTTTAGTTCCTTGGGGAATGGCTTGGCGCAACAGGGGGTCATCCATCCGTCCCAGCTGATGTAAAAATGGTTCCAGGGAAGATGGCATTTTTGAAATTCGTTTTTCTTCTTTATATCCCATATGCTCAGCTCTACGACCCCGGAATTGCTCGCCAGGTCGAAGGCCATCTTGAGCTCGTCGGCAAAATCCTTGGAGTAGAACATTTCGTAATACCCCCTGTCCCATGAGGTGATCGACGAAAGATTGACCGGGGTGATGTTGACATTGCGGATACCGAGAAGGACGGCGACCTCCACCACGTCCTTCATCTGACGGAAGTTCTCTTTAATAGCCACAAAATTGAACATGACCGCGACGCCGTTTGCATCGCAAATGGTCTTTATCTCCCGGGCGGTCTCGATAAAGAAGGAATAATCGCTTTTCAGCCGCACCTGTTCGTATACGGAGCCCACGCCGTCTATGGAGATCTGAACCGTGTCCAGGTAAGGCGCCATCCGCCCGATGTAGGCAGCCGCATTGGGAATATGCGCATTGGTTGAAATAAATGTCTGTATCCCCTTATTCTTTTGCTTGATATATTTTAGCGTTTCCTCCAGCTTTTTATATAACAGCGTTTCCCCCAGGCCGGTAAGACCGATCGAATCCACATACGGCGCCACCTCATCGATCACTTTAAACATTTGGGCGGCTTCGATAGTGCCTTTGTCCATTTCCTGGCCGAAGGCATATTCGCGGGGACAGGTGATGCATCCGAGATTGCAGTGGTTGGTGACCTCGAGCATGATGGACGAAGGGTATGGGACCCGGGTGCTTTTAGTCGCCTTAAGGAAGGCTCCGTGGAGCTTATTGAAGGAGTATTTAAAAAAATTGATTCCACCGGGAAGGTTCCTCAGCCGGTTGATGATCTTTTTTAAGCGTCTTCTATTGAGCTTGTAGGACATATCGGAATAAGCAAAAGTAGCTATAACTTGTCGTTATAAATGCTTTATTTGCTGAGTGGACTGGAAGCTCCAGGGGGAAAAAAGTGTTAGATTAGTCTTAAATCTGAAAAAACTTGACGGATACAAATTTTATCGAAGTCCGGGAGGGGGGGAAAAAATACTATCTCTTTTGTTTTTTTGCCATTTTATTTATCTTCTCTTTTGGCTTTATCATTCCAGGACAGCGTAAAGAATCGATTGATTTCTTGTTTGGTAAATGGAATTTTGCCAAACTTCCTTTTTTTCTGGCGTTTGCCTTTGTCCCCTCACTTTGCCTTTTTTACTTTTTCGACAAGCGTGTCAAGGTGCGAATAGATAGTAATGGCATCTGGTCCAGAAAATATGGAAATATTGGCTGGAACGACATCTGGTATTTCAACTCAACAATTTGTAAGATGCGAAGCGACGGGGATATTTACAAACTTCATGTCAGGCTGAAGGATACGGAAGAAAGATTAGATAAAGAAGCAACACTTAAATTTCGACGGATGGATAGAAATTTTGATGAGATAAGAGCAGTCGTCGAATATTATGCCGGGAAATATCAAATTGAAGATTTGGGTCACGAAAGCGAGGTGTGAAGCAAAACTCAAAACGAAGAAAGCCCTTGATAGTCAAAGCCTTTTACTGCTGTGGTGTGGGGCGAGATCGAACCGCCGACACAAGGATTTTCAGTCCTTCATATTTGGTTTAAAATCGTTTGAGATGGCTTTTGTTTCCTGTTTGTCAAGCTCTTTATTTGAAACTCACTTCAAACCAAAGGAAACAAAAACCGCTTTATGCCTGACCTATTACCTGACTATTATTTCAGGAGAAATTAGCTTGATATAGTTTTGCGCGGAGAATAAGCGGCCTAATCTCCGCATATTTAGCGGAAAATATGTTGACCTTGCGGAGATTAAGTGCTATATTTACCGCATAACCTGCGGAGAATAGCATATGGCACTTTACATTTACGAGCGAAAAGAATGGCCTAATTTCTTCTGGAAACAGGAGAATATTGCACCAAAATTGGCGGAAGTCCGCCATCACCAGGGGCGTCTGTTAGGCAGAATGGAGGGTATAGGTTTTAGCCTTCAGGCCGAAGCCAATCTGCATACTCTTACTCTCGATGTGCTGAAATCAAGCGAAATCGAGGGGGAAATCCTCAACCCGGATCAGGTAAGATCATCTATTGCACGAAGATTAGGAATGGATATAGCAGGATTAATTCCCGCCGACCGTCATGTGGAAGGCATCGTTGAAATGATGCTTGATGCAACGCAGAACTACAATGCCCCATTGACCGGGGAAAGACTTTTTAGCTGGCATGCTGCCATGTTCCCAACAGGTCGAAGCGGCATGCATCGCATTATTGTCGGGAATTATCGGGACAATTCTAAGGATGATCCCATGCAAGTCATATCTGGCCCAATGGGAAAGGAAAAGGTGCATTTTCAGGCCCCCGACTCGGATGTGTTGGTCTTGGAGATGAATAAATTTCTCGACTGGTTTAATTCGGAGAAAAGCCTCGACCCTGTGATAAAAGCTGCCATTGCACATTTGTGGTTTGTTACGATCCATCCATTTGATGATGGTAATGGCCGAATCACCAGGGCAATAACCGATATGCTCTTATCCAGAGCGGATCAAAATGCCCAGCGCTTTTATAGTATGTCTTCCCAGATAAGAGTTGAACGAAAGGAATACTATGATGTATTGGAAAAAACTCAGAAAGGGTCGCTCGATATTACCGGCTGGCTGGACTGGTTTCTCATCTGTCTGGATCGTGCTTTGACCAACACAGATGAAACACTCGGCGTTGTGATAAAAAAGGCGCGTTTCTGGGAGAAATATTCTGCGATACCGCTCAATGATCGGCAGAGGACCATGTTAAATAAATTGCTGGATGGCTTTGACGGTAAGCTAACGTCTTCCAAATGGGCTAAGATTACTAAGACATCACAGGATACTGCTGGCCGGGATATCAATGATCTTGTGTTACGCGGCTTATTGGCAAAAGAGCCGGGCGGAGGTAGAAGTACCAGTTATGTCTTGTCTTTTAATTATTAAAAATCGAAAACTCTAACCCCAGTGGATCGAAAAAAAGGGGGTCTTACAAATGCCTGACAATATGCAAAACTATTTGAAGTACCATATCCTGTATCGGATAAGGAGCTTCTTTTCGCTCTTCTGAAGACAGCTAAAGAGTATAACATGATATTAGGGGCCTTAAAAACCCTTCTTCCCATAATGGAGTCAAATACTCGTACGCTTCCATCATGGCAGCGTGATAGTGTTATCTCTTTCTGTTATTCGACGATTCAGCTATGGCAGGTTTCATTTCGAATTACAAACCTTGTGAAAGATGGAGAGATTATCCTACTTTACAGGAATGTAAAAGTCCCATTCTTGCAGGACTAATTATCATTCGTTATGAATTTGGCTAAATCAAAAAATCCAGTATTTTTGGGATGCTAAGAAGCCATATAATAGACCACTCCCTTTACACCCGTCCATCTCTGTCCTTTCTTACCGCCTTGCTTTAATTAAACCGCATTTATTCCCCATACAGGGTAAGGATAAATATTCTCAGGGAAGCCGAAAACTGAATATGGGAAAATGCTGATTTTACTGGCGACTATCAGCGATAAGTTGTGTAGTTTTTAATCATAATAATAATAATGCAATGAAAAAAATTACAGCCCTATTTCTTCTACTCATACACACCAATAGCTGTTTCTCGACTATAATTCTGATCTTCTTCAATAAGGACAATATCCTAGTTGTTGCCGATAGTAAGGAAAACAATAAAACAAATACAAATGGCAGGAAGGTGTGTAAGATTTTGGAAAAAAACAATATTGTGTTTGCGGCATCAGGATACATAAAAAACAATAAATATGATGTAATATCCTCGATAAAGAAAGGAATTGGCAATAGAGTAAAACTAGATTTGGAAACTAGAACATCAATACTTGATAGCACCTTGTCAAGTTTAAAGGAGGAAATGAAATTGATGAAATTTTATTTCAGAAAAGAATATGACTCCATTATCATGACCAAGGGACCAATAGTAACTGTCTTTATAATAGGTAGTGTTAGCGATACGCCTACTGCATTTATATATCCCCTCGTATGCATAGATTTAGGGAATGATATATTGATTAAACCGATAGACTTTCCTCCATTCAAGGCTAAAGACAGCGACAATGTATTAATCGATGGAGACATTGATACAGTCAACAATCCTTATAATAAAAACTTGGCTAAAGTAAAGGGGGCAGAGCAAGAGAGGTATGCCATTGGCTTAATAGCTTGGCAGGCTAGAAAAAATTCAATGTTCGTAGATACTCCTGTTTCTATGGTCAAAGTCACTAAAAAAGGCATAATATGGAGACATAAAGGAGTATGCCAATAATAACCGGGCTGCTCATTTATACTGCCCATCGATTGACCCGGAATAAAACCCGGAACAGAGATAGCAAATAGGCATTTCGGATGGCAAAAGTGCACCAACAGATGAGCCAAACATTTCCAGATTTGAGTACTTTGAGACCAATAAACAACAATTATTAACCAGCTTATTCTTTAAACTCAGGGGTGTTAAGGGTATGGCGCTAATGCGTGAATTTCAGCAGTTAGGGCACAAAAAAGGCCGCATTGCTGCGACCTTTAAAGCGTGGTGTGGGCGGGATCGAACCGCCGACACAAGGATTTTCCATCCTTTGCTCCTTTTTTGTTAGATTTCCGAATAATAGCTTTATAGATTAAATTTGTAACAAACGTATTCGATTATGGAACCAGGTAGTCTCCGTCAAAAACTGCATCAATACATAGATCAAGGTGATGATAAACTGTTGAAGCTAATGTATGCAGTTGCGAAAGAGTATAATGAAGATGATGATTTTGAGTATCAGTTTACTGATGAAGAAATTAAACTCTTCGAGGAACGCACTGCCAGGCGTTTGAGTGGTGAGAGTAAAACCTATAACTGGAAGGATGCCAAAGAGATCATAATTGGCAAAAGAAAAATGCAATGAGCTATCAGGTTGTGTTCCAATCAGAGGCCGTTATTGATACCCAAACTGCTTTTGAATGGTATGAACAACAACGCTCCGGATTAGGATACGAACTGATTGAAGAGATAGAAGAAGCGCTTGAAAGACTCTCCAGACATCCTCAACACTATTCTGCTCCTAACCAAAAGTATAGGAAGCTAAGAATTAAAAGATTTCCCTATCTGATCATTTTTGAGATCGAAGACCTCAAGGTTATTGTAATTGCTGTAAGGCGTATAAGCCAAGAGCCCATACATTAAATTGACCTATAGGAAAAAATCAATTTGCCTGACCTACTCTGGATCCAAAGAAAAAGCGGCTACGAATTCTCTTCGTAACCGCTTCGTTTTGATTGTGGTGTGGGGCGCAGGGCGCCCCGTTTATTTGAATTTTCTTCCTTTACTTTGCCTTTATAAATAGCCGTTAGCATGAATTGTTTCCAGTTTTTGACGGGTAAGGCGAGATAAGGGAAAGTCGTTATGACAAAGATTTTCGGCCCCCCAAAATGTCCCCGCAAGTTAGCGACTTTTCAATAACTTAGCAATACCGCTAATCGCTGTCCCCACCGCCATTTTATTAAGATGATCCGACACGGATCAGCAAAAATGCCTTTCAATGTTGAACATTAGTTTTACCTGCGGGAACCGCAGGCGGAAAAAGCGACTCCCATCGTTATGAGATTGGTGCTCCGCGGTGAAAAAATGAAGTATTCCACGGAGGAAAGGATCCATCCCCTTCGCTGGGATTCGGAAAAGCGGCGGGCAAAAACATCCAAGCTTAATGTACATAGCCTGGAGCTGAACGTGTACCTGGAAAATCTTTATAACCTGGCTGTTACCCCGACGCTGACCATTATGGCGATCACAAGGCATAGGACAGAGAAGGCGTTCCTGAGATATATCAGGTTGGTACCTTCGGACCATGCGCGGTTATTGAAAGCACATTGGGAAAAAAGGAAGGCGGGATATATGGACCCGGTCGAAGTGTAAAAATGGCGACTTTTATCAATTCGCCGTAAATTTTTCAACCATTAAAAGAATCGATATGACCCAGCACGATCTGGATGCCATCATACAAAGCGGCGAAAGTTATACGATAGAATTTAAGCGGAATGTAAATTCAGACATTTCTAAAGAACTGGTAGCCTTTGCCAATTCTTCCGGCGGCCGTGTGTTTATTGGAATTGAAGATGATGGAATAGTTCATGGGGTGCATGTCACCAATGAACTGAAGGCCAGGATACAATCAATGGCAAGGGATTGCGATCCTGCCATTGTGGTTGAATTGGAGGTTTTTAACAACATCATGATCATTCAAGTTCCCGAGGGCAAGAACAAGCCATATCGTTGCACGAATGGGTTTTATATACGTAGTGGGGCTAGCTGTTCCAAGCTTTCAACCCAGGAGATTGTTGAGTTTATACAATCAGAGGGAAAGGTGCGATTTGAAGATTTGCAGAGCCCTTCCGCACGCTACCCTGCTATTAACGAGGCGGCTATTAATCGGTATCTACGCCTGGCTGGAATCTCGGGGGTAATTGGAATGGATGAAATACTGACTAACCTGGGCGTTTTGAGGGATGACGGATCCGGGCCAGTATTAAACAACGCCGGCGTGCTCTTTTTTGCACAGCAGCCTGCCAATATCCTGCCGCATTGTGTCGTGACCTGCCTGTTATTTAAGGGTAATACGAAGGTGCATATTTTAGATAGAAAGTCTTTTGAGTTTGATCTGCTCACAAATATTGATGAAGCCCTGATATTTGTAGAGAGACATTTGAATCTTGCCTATGAAATAAAAGAACTCAGGCGGAGGGAGATATTGGAAATACCGGAATTTGTTTTGAGAGAGGCTATTATTAATGCAGTGGCGCACAGAGATTATTTTGAAAGAGGCGCCAATGTTCAGATTGATATTTTTGATAACCGGGTCGAAATATCCAATCCTGGAGGCTTACCAAAGGGATTGAAACCAGAAAACTTCGGAAAGCATAGTGTTGCCAGGAACTCTTTGATTGCCGTGTTGCTTCACAGATGCAATTATGTTGAGAGGGCAGGCACAGGGATACAACGCATGCGGGAGGGCATGAAGGAGGCCAGTCTTTTGGAACCGACATTTGAGTTTTCAGGCTTTTTTTACGATAATACTTCAGAGAGATAAAGTAATTGAAAAGAAACCAGAGGACGGATTGCAGGTAAGTGCTGACCGTATGCAACGAATGCTTATCATACTGCAAAACTTACGTGACAGTATAACATTGAATATTGCTCTATTGTCTGAGCAGTTTAATACTTCTGGCCGGACGATACGACGCGACCTGGAAATGTTGGAGCAACATGGCTGGGTTAAAAGTGCAGGTGCTACCCGTAACAAGCAATATTCACTCACGGAAGAGGGTCTGAAAAAGCTAAATGATTTGGACTAATTTGGTCATGTCCAAATGTCCAAATAGCCATTAACTAAATGGTTTTTAATTTCTTAATAAAAATGTCCGAATGACCAAATCCCTTGTCCGAGCAGTTTCATTATGAGGTGGTATTTCCTTTCAATAGGATTGTCGCAGCAATCATCGCCACCTCCGCCACGTAGCGCACAGTGCTACCGGGGAGAAATAAAGAGATTATTGCACTTGGAAGACCCATGTCCAGATTTCGCCAGGTCGGCTGAACTTCGGGTGACCCAGGCTGTAGCGGCCCGAAAGGAATATTGTCATTAGAAAGGTAATTTCGCCCTGAATCCATAAAAAAATGCCTCGAGTGCGTGATTTAAGTTTTGAACTTTTGGACAAAGACCCTTTTCTTAAGCAATATTTCCCTGCCGTCTAATCTCCTAAGAAGCATGGCCGAAAGCAATCCTGATGCAAACGCGCCTAGCAGGCGCGGGTTTGGGGAGAAAACGAGAACGGGGGGAGTGGTTTTTACGCCATTCCCCCCGCTTCAGTGGACTGGAACCCTCAGATATCGAACCCAGCCGCAGATGATATTGCAGCGGTGGAGGGTTTTGTTTAGTGACTTTTTACCAAATGAGTAATAGCAAAAATGAGCGCAGTTATAGCAAGAAGAATGCGATAAATCCAATACAAAATATTATCGATCCGCATAGAACGTCGATCCTCATCAGTTTGCCCCCTGAATTTAAAATTATTTCGCTGGTACCAAAATGTAGCGTTCGATTTTCTCCTGGGCATAATATCGATTTACGTATTAGTAGGAGGCTACAATAAAGAATTAGTTTCCTTTTTTCTGGCCGGTTGTTTTAAATACTCCTGTTCGGCCAACGCGAGCATTTCCGATACGGTCAAGTCACAAAGACGGCCGATTCTAAACAGGTCATCGAGCGTGAATAGCTGGATGTTTTCAATCAGTTGCGTAAGACGCGTCACCTTTTTTCCCCATATCTCTGGTGAACATAGAACGGAAGAAAATGAACTTGAACAGTCTGTTTCGGATGGACATCGGTCGATATGTTGGTTAGGAATCGGTTTGGATAAATATAATTAAAAGGAATCAGGATCTTGAAGTTAAGGCCGCACAATAAGATTGCCATTTTATCGTAAAGAACAAATACTATAATTCTAAACTCCGATGAGGTTAATCCTTGCCAGCCTGCTTTTCATATCCATATTTTTTGTCAACTGTTCTTCTTCAAGCGATAAGCGCCAAGCCAAAGCAGAGGATACCTTGCCAAGCGTAAAGAAACCCGTTCAGGATACCCCAGCCACGAATGAATGTGTATTTGATACCAGCGCGTACAAATTCACTACAGAAAAGCTAAAAAAATATGACAAGGATATCTCCTTCATATGGGACGGGAAAAACTACCAGGCCATTGTAAAATTTCCGGGGAATGATACACTGTGGCTCCATATCGGCGGCTGCGTCGACTTTTCCTATACCGCAATCTACAGTACAGATTCCTCACGGTATAGCGACTCCGCATACCTCCTTAAAAAGGCTGGCTGGCTGGCGAAAAATTTCCTGGGCGGAGGCTTTGATTCAAAATACGCCGAATGCCTGGCTAAGAATCTTTATACCCGGCGCACAGATGATGCCGACTCAAATTCCAGGGCTTACAACATCATCAATGAGGACACTTCTGTTACAAACAAGATTTACGAGCCATTTTCTTTTGAATTAAGGGGTGCAAGAGCGGTGATTACGATAGGTGGATATGAAAACTAGATCAAGGTTAATGGGGGTTCCCCCAAAATGTCCCCGAAAAAATAAAATCGCCTATAAATTTTTGATTTATAGGCGATTACTTGTTGACTTCGTGGTGTGGGGCGGGATCGAACCGCCGACACAAGGATTTTCAGTCCTTTGCTCTACCGACTGAGCTACCGCACCTCCTTCCCGAAGGGGATCGGGGCTGCAAAAATAGGCTTTCCGATGAAAATAATGAAATTTGGGTTGCGAAATCTTTCAGAACTACTCCAATTTTATTGTTTGCAGATCAGCACTTTCGATAGTCAGGTTGACCGAACGCTCGCCGTTGGGCCTCGTCCGGTGCTTTATGTTCCGGGGAATAGTAAAGAGCTGACCGGGAAACAATTCCACGGTTTTATCGTCCAGATCGATAAAGATCGAGCCTTCCATCACCAGGAAGGTCTCATCGGAATTGGGGTGCAGATGCCAGAAATAAGGTTGGGTCATAACGCTCACCCGCACGACCTGGTCATTCACGCGGGTAAGAATGTCATTGAAGTATCCGGTATCCTTCCCCTGTATTTTTTCCTGGATGTCTATTATGGTCAATTTGGTCGATTTTGCTATGAATATAACGGTGAAACTCCGTTGTTTAAAGTCCCGTAAATTTGCATAAACACCTTGCCAATGGCCAACCTTACCTACGTTTCCCCATTTTTTATCGTTACGAGCCTGAAGGCTTCGGTATCGTTCTATGTAGATAAGCTGGGATTCGAAGTACGGTTCATCGGTCCGGAAGAGAATCCTTTTTTTGCGATTGTCGGCCGCGAAGAGGTTAACATTATGCTTAAGGAGATTACCGCGGATGTAAAACCTGTCCCCAATCATACCCGTCATAAATGGGCACGCTGGGATGCCTATATTTCTGCCGCGGAACCGGACCGCTTGTTTGAGGAATATTGTTCGCGCGGGGCAACATTCTGCCGCCCCCTCCTCGATGACCATGATGGGTTGCGCGGATTTGAGCTGGAGGATGCCGATGGATATGTCTTGTTCTTCGGACGGCCCAAGTCGAAATAGTAGGGCCGGCATTGGCCCGCCCGCCACTCTTACATCCCGTATTCGCTCAGGAATTTGATCCGCATGATCTTCAGCTGCTCCCAGGTGAAATTACCTTCGGAAAGTTCCTGTTGGGCCACCTGCAGACTGCTGGTCTCACAGCTCTTGAAGTAGTCGATGATCTCGTCCTGCTCATATTCATCGAGCATCTCGTCAACGGCATAGTCGAGGTTGAGCTTGGTGCCGCTGGCGGCAATGGTCTCCATATCCTCCAGTAAGGCATCCAGCCGTAGGTCTTTATTTTTGGCAATGGTCTCCAGCGGGATCTTCTTGTCCACCTGCTGGATGATATAGACCTTATTGACGCTCTTGTTGACGACGCTCTTCATCACAAAGTCATCAGGCTTCTGGATGTCGTTCTCTTCGACATACCGGGCGATGAGCTCGATAAAAGGCTTGCCATAACGCAGGGCCTTGCCTTTGCTGACACCCTGGCATTTTTCCAGCTCCTGGACCGTAGTCGGATACATCGTTGCCATGTCCTGCAGGGAGGTCTCCAGGAAAATGACAAAGGGAGGAAGGCTTTTCTTCTTAGCCTCTTTCTGGCGCAGATCTTTCAGTAGATTGAACAGTTTCTCGTCGACGGAGGTGGCGCCGGCCGCTTCCGTATTCTCTTCCTCGTCATCGGCATTGGCCTCTTCGAATAAATTGTTCAACACGATCTTGAAAGAGCGGGGCTTCTTCAGGAAATCCTCGCCCTTCTTCGTGATCTTTAGCACGCCATATTCTTCGATATCTTTCTTCAGCATATCGTCCAGCAACAGCTGCCGGATAAGGGAATTCCAGAGATGCTCCGGGTCCTCTTTGCCAATGCCGAATTCCCCGATGCCTTCATGACGGAACATCTGGATCTGCGGCGTCAGCTTCCCGGCGAGGATGTTGATGACATAGGACGTCGCAAACCGCTCGTCCAAAGCCTTTATCACCTTCAGCACCTTGACGGCATGGTCACGGGCTTCCACCTGCTCTTTGGGATGGAGACAGTTGTCACAGTTGCCGCAGTTCTCCGTTGTATATTCTTCCCCAAAATAGCTCATCAGGATCTTGCGGCGGCAGACCCCGCTTTCGGCATAGCCTACCATCTCGTTGATAAGCTGTGCACCCACCTCCCGCTCGCTGAGGGGCTTGTCTTTCATGAGGTGTTCGAGCTTGTGGACGTCCTTATGAGAATAGTAGAGAATGCAATTACCTTCAAGCCCGTCACGGCCGGCACGACCCGTTTCCTGGTAGTAATTTTCGATCGACTTGGGGATATTGAAGTGGATGACGAACCGAATGTCCGGCTTGTCAATACCCATCCCAAAGGCGATGGTGGCCACGATGACCTGGACATCCTCGTTGAGGAAGAGGTCCTGTCTTTCGGCCCGTAGCTTGCTGTCGAGTCCCGCATGGTAAGCCACGGCTTTGATACCATTGGCTCCCAGCATATCGGCCAGCTCTTCGGTCGTCTTGCGGTTAAGCGTATAGATGATGCCGCTCTTGCCCTTCTGCTGGACAATATAGCGGACAATGCTCTTGATCGTCTGGTCCTTCTTGATCTTGGGCTGGATCTCGTAGTAGAGATTGCCCCGGTTGAAAGAAGAAATAAAGATGTTCGGCTCGCGCAACCCAAGATTCTTTATAATGTCGCTTTTCACCTTGGGCGTGGCGGTAGCCGTCAGCGCTATTACAGGGATGTCAGGATTTATCTGGTCCATCATCTCCCGCAGCCGGCGGTATTCCGGGCGGAAATCATGGCCCCATTCCGAGATACAGTGAGCTTCATCGACGGCGAAAAAGGAGATCTTCAGGTCGCTGAAGAATTCCATGTTCTCCTGCTTCGTAAGCGTCTCGGGCGCTACGTACAACATCTTGGTATGCCCGTTGAGCAGGTCTTCATGTACTTCCCTGATCTGTTTCTTGTTGAGGGTGGAATTGAGAAAGTGGGCTACGCTGTCTTTGCTGCTATAGCTGCGTACGAGATCGACCTGGTTCTTCATCAGCGCGATCAGCGGGCTGACGATGATGGCCACGCCTTCACTGATGATGGCGGGCAGTTGGTAGCAGAGGCTTTTGCCGCCCCCGGTGGGCATGATGACAAAAGTGTCCTTTCCGGATAATAAAGATTGGATGATCTTGTCCTGGTTGTCTTTGAAGGCGTCGAAACCAAAATGCTCCTGCAACTGCGCCAGCAGGGAATTGGACGGTTTGGCTTTTTCTCTGACAGTTTTGCTACTAACAGTCTTGGTCTTTCTTGTGATAGTTTTTTTTGTTTCGGTTGTTGCCATGCTCAATAATTTTCTTCCTCACTCGTAATCTCTGATTTTGAGAGCCCTTGATGTTCTCCTGGCAAGAATAAAGTATAAGGTAGCCGGATATAGTTTACCCAAGGGATCGGACTAATAGGCATAAATTAAGGGATGGCGAAGTTACGCAAAAAGGGGGTAAGGAGCTAGCGGATTATGTTAAAATTGGCGACCTAAGAACAAACATAGAGGGATTTTTATTATGTAAAGTCAACGCATAAAAAAGGTATATTTTTGTTTTTCAACCGGTTGCAAATCCCCCCCTTGCAAAATTCTATAAAATGACTAAGGGGTGGGGCGAAAGAGGCGGTTTACCCTTTTTAATCTAGATTTGCGACCGATAATGGCCGACGGAGAAGGCCAGTCCGGCACATGAACCAGATGCCGCAAGACAAAATTATGAACAGGGCTAAGAATATCATTGGGATAGGAAAGCATATCGTCCGGATGGAAGCGGCTGCGGTGGCGGCCCTGGAGCAGCTGATGGATGACCAGTTCGAGAAGGCGGTGGAGATGATCTTTTCCTGTAAGGGCAGAGTGGTCATCAGCGGCATCGGTAAAAGTGCGATCATCGCGCAGAAGATCGTCGCCACGCTCAACTCCACCGGCACCCCCGCCATCTTCCTGCACGCCGCCGATGCTATCCATGGCGACCTGGGGATGGTGCAGGAACAGGATGTCGTTATCCTGGTGAGCAAAAGCGGGGAAAGCCCCGAAATAAAAATGCTGCTCTCTTTTATCCGGGGATTTGGCAACCCGCTGATCGCCATGGTCGGCAACCTCCAGTCCGTATTAGCCCGGCAGTCCGATGTCGTCCTCAACACCACCATCGACCAGGAAGCCGGGACAAGCAGCATGAACAGTCTGGCCCCCACCTGCAGCACGACGGTACAGCTGGTGATGGGTGACGCGCTGGCCATCACCCTGATGGAGATGCGCGGCTTCAGCAGTGACGACTTTGCCCGTTTCCACCCGGGTGGTACCCTGGGAAAAAAGCTATACTTGCGGGTTCAGGAAGTATACATCCACAACGAACAACCCCAGGTGACCCCCGAGACCGCCTTGCGGGAGGTGATCATCGAGATCACGTCTCGTCGTCTCGGCGCTACGGCCGTTACCGACGAAGAGGGACGGCTGCTTGGCATCATCACCGATGGCGACCTTCGCCGGCTGCTGGAAAAGGAGGGGCTGCACCCCGGCCTGAAGGCAAAGGATATCATGACCACAAAACCCAAAACGGTAGAACCAGAAGCACTCGCTATCGAGGCGCTCGACCTGATGCGTGTTCACGACATTACCCGGCTGGTGGTCACCAGCGGCAATCAATATCTGGGCTTTATCGATCTCAACAATCTTATACGGGAGGGAATAATTTAAAGGAAGTTATGAACAAACATCATTATGTCGTTATCATGGCCGGTGGCATCGGCAGCCGTTTCTGGCCGATGAGCCGCCAGGATTACCCCAAGCAATTCCTCGATATTCTGAATACGGGACGGACGCTTATACAATGGACCTTCGATCGCTTTTCCACCTTGATCCCTCTTGAAAATATTTACGTGGTCACCTCGCAGGAGTATGTTGGCATCGTAAAAGAACAGTTGCCCCATCTGCCGGCAGCGAATATCCTGGGCGAACCCTCCCGGAAGAATACTGCGCCCTGTATTGCATATATTTCTTTCAAACTGATGCAGCTGGACCCCAAGGCTTCGCTTATTGTAGCCCCGGCGGATCATCTTATTCTCGACAAAACGGCCTTCACGAAGGTCTGCCTGGAAGCGCTCAGTTTTGTGGGTAAGCATAACGCATTTATTACGCTGGGCATAAAACCCACCTATCCCAATACCGGATATGGATATATTCAATACGAACAGCATTCGGTGTCGGATAACGTCTATAAGGTGAAGACCTTCACCGAGAAACCCAATCTTGAGCTCGCCAAGACCTTTTTGGCCAGCGGCGATTTCCTGTGGAATGCCGGCATCTTCGTCTGGCAGGTGAAGAACGTCATTCAAGCGTTTGAAAAATACCTGCCCGAGATGTACGACGTCTTCGCCGCGGACAAGGATAAATTCAATACGCCCACGGAAAAAGAAGCTCTTCAGGCGATCTATCCCCTCTGCACCAATATCTCCATCGACTTTGGCATCATGGAAAAGGCGGACAATGTCTATGTCATCCCCTCTTCTTTTGGCTGGAGCGATCTGGGAACGTGGAATAGCGCCTACGAGAACCTGGAGAAGGACTACCTGGAAAACGCAGTCGCCGGCGACAACGTCATCGTCATCGATGCCACTCGTTGTATGGTACATGCCCCCAATGACAAACTCGTGCTCCTGCAAGGCCTGGACAGTGTTATTGTGGTCGACACCCCCGATGTTTTGTTGATCTGTAAGCGGGAAAAAGAGCAGGAGATCAAAGAATATGTTGCCGAAGTAAAGCGGAATAAGGGAGATCAGTATCTTTAGCCATGAACCGCTTCGGCGGTTCGTCCACACCCGAGCGAAGCGAAGGGTGCGAACGAGGGCCGAGCCGGTGGCTCGGGCCGAAGTCCTACAATCATTGGCGTTTTGCGGCCGATGCGTTATTTTTACGGAAACGCTTCGGCCGCACATTATGTCTCCCTATCCATTGCATACCATTCTTTTCCTCGACATCGAAACCGTGTCGCAGTACCCCGGACTCAGTGACGTACCGGATGATTGGCAGGAGCTGTGGCGTCATAAAGCGGAGAATCTTAACCGGGACAAGACGCCCCTCACACCCGAGGAGTTGTACGGCCGCGCTGCCATCTATGCAGAATTCGGCAAGGTCATCTGCATCAGTTGCGGCGTCCTGTCAGGACCGCCCGCAGAAAGAAAACTTTCCCTGAAATCCTTTTCCGGCGACGACGAAAAAGAGCTTTTACTACAGTTTTACGATCTGTTGCACAAATGGGGTTCGGAAGGACAGAAATACCTCTGCGCCCACAACGGGAAAGACTTCGATTTCCCCTATCTCTGCCGCCGGATGATCATCCATGGGATGAAGATCCCCTCCGTCCTCAATCTCTCGGGGAAAAAACCCTGGGAAGTGCCGCATATCGATACGATGGAGCTCTGGAAGTTTGGAGAATACAAGAACTTTATTTCCCTCAACCTGCTGGCACATGCCCTTGGGATCCCTACGCCAAAGGACGATATCGACGGCAGTCAGGTGGGAACCATCTACTGGACGGAGCACGACCTGCCGCGGATAGTCACCTATTGCCAAAAGGACGTCGCCACAGTGGCGCAGGTCTATCTGCGTATCCATGGAGAGACGCTGAT
Source organism: Puia dinghuensis (assembly GCF_014642875.1). Taxonomy (GTDB): domain Bacteria; phylum Bacteroidota; class Bacteroidia; order Chitinophagales; family Chitinophagaceae; genus Puia; species Puia dinghuensis. The sequence continues at coordinate 288,391 of NZ_BMJC01000004.1, read as the reverse complement.
CCGGCCGGAAAACATTTGTATCAAATAAGCTACTACCCATGAGCTCTCCCGCCCTTGCAAGCAAACTTCCCCAGGTAGGAACGACTATTTTCACCGTTATGTCTTCCCTGGCCGCCGAACTGGGTGCGGTAAACCTCGGACAGGGCTTCCCTGACTTCCCGATGAGCGACGAGTTGGTCTCCCTCGTCAGCAAGGCGATGCGTGAAGGCCATAACCAATATGCCCACATGAGCGGGGTGGCGGCCCTCCGCGAAGTGCTCGCCGCAAAGATCGCCGACCTCTATGGCGCCATCGTAAGTCCTGATACGCAGATAACCATCACCCCCGGGGGAACCTACGCCATCTATACGGCGCTGACCACCGTTCTGCAACCCGGCGACGAGGTCATCGTCTTTGAACCCGCATACGACAGCTACATCCCGAACATCGTCATCAACGGAGCCGTCCCGGTGCGGATAGACCTGCACTTCCCCGACTATCGCATCGACTGGGATAGGGTAAGACAAAAGATAACGCCCCGGACGCGGATGATCATGCTCAACAGCCCGCATAATCCAACCGGCGCTATTTTACGGCCGGAAGATATGCAGCAGCTGCGGTCGATCGTCGAAGGCACGAAGATCTTCATCCACTCGGACGAAGTATACGAGCATCTTATCTTCGACGGCATACCCCATCAATCCATCCTCCGATACCCCGATCTGCTGGAGAGAGCCTTTGTCTCCTTCTCTTTTGGGAAGGTCTATCATTGTACAGGCTGGAAGCTGGGATATAGCGTTTCGTCCCCGACGCTGATGCAGGAATTCCGCAAGGTTCACCAGTTTAATTGCTTTAGCTGTCATACCCCGTCACAGGTGGGGTTGGCGGAATTCCTGCGTGACAAGACCTCCTATCTTTCGCTGGGGGCCTTCCTGCAACAGAAACGAGACTATTTCGAAAAGCTGATGGCGGGTACGAAATTTACTCCCCTACCCTCTTATGGCAGCTATTTCCAGCTCTATAAGTACGATCGGATCAGCGACGAGCCGGATAAGGATTTTGCTATCCGCATCACAAAGGAATATGGAGTAGCTTCGATTCCCGTATCAGCTTTTTATCAGTCCGGAAAGGATCACCGGGTCGTTCGCTTTTGTTTTGCCAAAAAGCAGGAGACCCTGGAAAAGGCGGCTGAGCGACTACAAAAAATAAAATGATTGTTTTATGAAGATAGACACCCTTGTCTTCGACCTGGGCGGCGTGCTCATCGACTGGAATCCGCAATATCTATATAACAAGATCATCCCCGACGAACAGGAGCGGCGCTGGTTTCTTTCTACCATCTGCACCCCCGACTGGAATGAGGAACAGGATGCCGGCAGGAGCCTGCAGGAAGCGACAGAGCTTCTGGTGGCCAAATACCCCGATCATGAAGCAGCGATACGCGCTTATTACGGCCGCTGGAAGGAAATGCTTGGCGGACCTATCCATGAAACCGTCGAGATCTTCCGCGAACTGAAAAACCAGGGCCAGATAAAGCTGTATGCGCTGACCAATTGGAGCGCGGAGACCTTCCCGGTGGCGTTGGAGCTCTATGACTTCCTGCATTGGTTTGACGGGCGGTTGGTGTCGGGTGAGGAAAAGGTGCGGAAGCCCTTCCCCGAGATCTATAAACTGCTGATCGAACGGTTTGACATCGATCCCCACCATGCTATCTATGTCGACGACAACATCCGCAATGTTCTACCCGCCAGGGAGCTTGGGTTCATCGGTATCCATTTCCGGACGCCGGCGCTGTTCAGGGAAGAATTGAAGAAATTGGGAGTGCTATCTTAATAACTGGTAAGCGATCAGGCTCACTACATAAGCCAATCCCGTCATATAGACGACCTGGATGGCCGGCCACTTCCAGCTGCGGGTCTCGCGGCGCACCACAGCCAGGGTGCTCATACATTGCATGGCCAATACATAGAAGATCATTAAGCTTACGCCGGCGGCAAGGGTATACACCGGCGTGCCGTCTTCCCGGCGGGCTGACAGCATTCGCTGGCGAAGGGTCTGCCGATCGGCATCCTTCCCGCCTTCCACGCTGTAAAGCGTGGCCATCGTTCCGACGAAGACTTCCCGGGCGGCAAAAGAAGTGATGAGGGCGATGCCGATCTTCCAGTCATAACCCAGGGGACGGATGACGGGCTCCACCACTTTTCCCAGGATACCAGCGTAGGAGTTCTCCAGCATGGCGGCCTGTTTCTCTTTTTTCAGGGCGGCGGCCTGGTCGGGGTGCTGTTGCATCTGTTGTTCGTAGCGGGCGCTTACATCCGAGCGGTGACCGGGTCCGAAAGAGCTCAGGGCCCAAAGGATCAGGCTGATGACCATGATCACCTTCCCGGCGTCCATCACAAAGATCCTGGCCTTGTTGATCATCGTGACGACGACGTTATTCCAGCGGGGCGCCCGGTAGATGGGCAACTCGAGGATAAAGAAGCTCTTTTCCTTCAGATTGATGAACCATTTGGCTACATAGCTGACGATCATCGCCATAACTAGCCCCAGCATATACAGCCCCATCATCACCAGCCCTTGCAGGCCGAAGATACCCAGCACATCCTTCCGCGGGATGACAAGGGCGATGAGTATGGTATAGACCGGCAGGCGGGCGCTGCAGCTCATCAGCGGGGTGATGAGGATGGTCAGCAGCCGCTCTTTGCGGTTCTCGATGTTGCGGGTGCTCATGATGGCCGGCACGGCGCAGGCAAAACCACTGATCATGGGCATGACGCTCTTGCCGTTGAGGCCCACCTTTCGCATGAGTTTGTCCGTAAGAAAGCTGATACGGGCCATATAGCCGGTATCTTCCAGGATGGTGATCAGCCCAAACAGGATCATGATCTGCGGAACGAACACCAGTATCCCGCTGAGACCGGCCAGCAGACCATTGATCAGCAGGTCGCTCCACCAGGCCTCGGGGAGCTGGTGGCCAAGCCAGCCGCCTAATTGGGAGAAGGTCCAGTCGATGGCGTCCATGGGAAACTGGGCGATCCAGAAAACGCTTTGAAAAAGCAGGAACAGCACACCCAGCAAAATGATATAGCCCCAGGTTCGATCGAGAAAAAGCTTGTCCAGCCGCTCGGTAAAGAGCGTCTTTTCCAGCGGATCGGGTTCGGACACCGTATGTTGCATGATCTGCTTGATCCGGCCATATCGTTGCAAGATCTCGTCTGCCTGGATACGGGTATGATTAAAGGTATGGTCTGCCTCGATGGCTTCTATGCGGTTCTGGACGTTCTGGGGAAGGTCGAAATGTTCGTGGTTGATAAGGTAGTGGATAGCGGTGTAATCGCTGATCTCGGGAAAGAGCCGTTTGACATCCTGGATGGCGCCGTTCGCCTGCATCTGGTTGGCGATGAATGCCCGGGGTGGGGCAAGGTTTATCTGCCGGGCCCGCATTTCGACCATTTTCTTCAGCTGCGGGATGCCCTTATTTTTACGCGGATTGACGGCGACCACCGGGATGCCGAGTTCGCGCTCGAGTCCGTCCACGTCGATCTCGATGCCCTTTTTCGCCGCCAGGTCCATCATCGTCAGGGCGACGACCACCGGTATTTTCAAATCGATGATCTGGCTGCAGAACAGCAGGTTGCGCTTCAGATTACTGGCATCCACGAGCAGGATCACCATATCCGCCTTTATGGAGGGGTCCTGGTTGAGCAAGACCTTATAGGTTACCCATTCGTCGCCCCGTTTGGGGTATAGGCTATAGGTTCCGGGGAGGTCGATGATGTTGACCGCATGACCCGGAGCCAGTTCGCTCATGCCGGTCTTTTTGTCGACCGTGACGCCAGGAAAATTGCCGACCTTCTGATTCAGCCCTGTAAGGGCATTGAACAAGGAGCTTTTCCCGCTGTTGGGGTTGCCTACTAGTGCGATATGGAGGGTGTCCTTTTTCAAGCCAACGGCCATTCATGGAGCGAATGGCGGGGCAAAGGTAAGTGGATATGCGGGCCGGTGTTTACGAAATTGGGAACGCTACAGCACAATTAACTTCCCATTCTCATACAACGGCAGAACGTTAGCCACATCCGGCGTCAGGCAATAGCGGATATCCTTTTCGAGTCCGAATCCCATCAGGCGATGGTAGTGGGAAGCATCCTTTGCCTTCATAAACGCATACAGGTCTTTTTCCGCCTCCAGGTAGACCGATTCGGCTATCTGGGCGGAGTCGCAATTGATGGAGAAGTGATTTTTGACCCGGTGGATAACGGCCCCGGCAAAAAGCATGTCTTCGAGGTTGATCCGGTCTTTCCACGCCGCGCAACCCAGTACAACGGGCTGATTTTGAGCGATGAGAAAATCACAGACGGCGCTGAGGTTGGGAAACGAGCCCGTTACGATCTGGCCAGCCCCGCGCTCGAGGGCCATATGTAGCAGCTTGGTGCCATTGGTGGTGGTAAGCACCAGGGTTCGGTTATTGATAAAATCCCGGGAATATTCGAAGGGGGAATTGCCGTGTTCAAGACCTTCGGCGATCATCCCGTCACGTTCGCCAGCGGTGATCCCGTCAATCTGACGGCCAAGCTCGATGCATTTCGCGACACTGTCCACGGGGATCACGCATTTGGCTCCGTTATAAAGGGCGGTAGCAATGGTGGAAGTAGCGCGGAGGACGTCGATGATCACCACGACAGCGTGGTTCAGATCGTATAAATGCAACAAGGCTGGGGATAAAGCTGTATATAAAGTCGGTTTGGAATTTGTCATACAGATGTGAACGTAAAAATAGGGGTTCGAACGCGTTTATTTGTCTAAAATAAATTTCCATTTCTCCGATTCCGCGTATTCCTTGATCATCTGATTGCGTATTTCCAACAGCTTCTTCATATAGTTAGTGAGGAAGAGTCGGTTCACCAGCCTTCCCAGGCTGCCATACGGCGTTTCGAAGTGGAAAAGATCGATCAGCAGGGTGCCGTTGTCGATGCGTTTAAAATGATGTTCATGCCGGAGGCTTTTGAAATCCCCATCCACCATTTCATCAGTGAAGGAAAGAGGCCGGTCCATGGCGGTGATCCTTGACTTGAAGACCCGGGTCTTCATCAGGTGTTTGGCCTTCCACGTGACGGTTTCATTCAATCCGATGAGCCCGGTGGTGGTGCCGGCGATAGCCTCTTCATTCGTGTCGGCCATCGACTTTCGATGGAGATCGATGCTTCGGGCAAGGTCAAAAACCCGGTCTGCCGGGGCTGCGACAAAGGTCGTCAGATGAATGGTGGGCATATCTTGATTATAAGACGTTGGATAAAGATATTGGACAATGTCCTTTAAACAAGAAAAAATCATTCCAAAACCGATGTGGCCGCCCGGGTGTGGACATTAACTAAAGGGAAACTTTACAACCCTGGCTTGCAACAGCTTGTCCCGTACTTTGATATAAATTTTTGTATCCAGGCGGGCAAGGTCCGTCCGGACATACCCCATCCCAATAGCCTTCCCGAGGGAGGGACTTTGGGTGCCGGAGGTGACCCTGCCGATGGTCGTCCCGGTAGCGTCCTTGATCTCATAGTCGTGGCGGGGGATACCCTTTTCCAGCATTTCGAAACCGACCAGCCGTTGTTCCGGTCCGGCCGTTTTTTGCTTTTCCAGGATAGGTCTGGCGGTGAAATCTTTTGTGAACTTCGTTATCCAGCCCAAACCGGCCTCCAGGGGACTGGTCGTATCGTCGATGTCGTTGCCGTAGAGGCAGTAGCCCATTTCCAGACGTAAGGTGTCCCTGGCGCCGAGGCCGATCGGCTTCAGGCCCTGGGGAGCACCCACTTCAAAGATCTTGTTCCAGATGGTCTCCGCGGCTCCGTCCTTGTCCTCGAAATAGATCTCGATGCCGCCGGCCCCGGTATAGCCGGTTGCGCTGATAAGAACATTGTCCACCCCCGCGAATTTTCCCTTGGCAAAGGTGTAATACGGGAGGTTGAGAATATCGATATCGGTGAGGGGCTGCATGATCCGGGTGGCATTGGGCCCCTGGATAGCCAGTAGCCCGGTTTTGTCGGAAATATTGTGCAGCTCGGCATGCATTGTATTATGGGCGGCGATCCAGTTCCAGTCCTTTTCGATGTTGGCGGCATTCACCACCAGCATATAAGCCTTGTTCTCTTCCAGGCAATAGACGATGAGGTCGTCCACGATGCCGCCTTTTTCGTTGGTGAGGGAGCTATACTGGGCCTTGCCCTTTGTGAGCTTTGCCGCGTCGTTGGTGGTCACCCGCTGGATCAGATCGAGGGCATGTTCTCCTTTTACGATGAATTCGCCCATATGGCTCACATCGAAAATGCCGGCATTGGTGCGGACGGCCGCATGTTCGTCATTGATGCCGCTATAACTGATAGGCATATTATAGCCTGCAAATTCCGCCATCTTGGCTCCGAGTGCGATGTGCTTCTGCGTAAAAGGGGTATGCTTCATGTGTGACTTTTTTTATATGGCGCGGCAAAGGTATGGTTTTCGCACCAATGCCCCAGCCCGAAGCCAAAAACAGAAGCCCCACGGCAGACGCCGCGAGGCTATGTTCCAACTTCAACCAACGAAGATTTTTATGCTAAACGATACTTAGCGGGGACAGCAGACCTATATTGTCCTCGTCCGTCCGGGTCGTCATCGTCGTGTGTTTCATTGCCGGGCTATCGGCCTTTTTTGCAGGGGCTTCGGGACCCTTGTAGCGATAGCCGCCATTGTTATCCTTTCCGGGCTGTTCCGGCTTTTCGGGTTGTTCCTTCTTTTCAGGCCGCTCGGGTTTTTCGGGCCGCTCCTTATATTCAGGCTGATCGTCGTCAACCGAATTACTCTTGTGATCGGTGCGGACTAGACCGTTGGCGGTCATCATGTATTCGACATTGGTGCTGTAGGAATAGGTGTCGTTGTCATTGATGTCTTCGTCCCAGTCGACATTCCAGTCACTGCCGTCATCCCAGTGGATGTGCCGGCGGCCGGGATGGATATTGAACCAGCGATAGTCGTCCACGCTGCTGCTCACCAGGATACGTTTGCCCAGGGGCACCGCAATCTCTACTCTCACCTGCTGATTGCGGAATTTATCGTCGCGGGTGATGGTGAAGCCCTGCGGCAGGTTGAGGACGCTATCGGCCTGCTGTATAGGGAACCGGATATCATCAGCCAGCCGGCGGGCCTTGCTCGCACTGCTGCCGCGGCTGATCTTGATCAGGTTGACATGATAGGCCGAATCATCGCTTTTCAGCAGTTTTATCCTCACCGTCGTCAGCAGCACGCTGTCCTCGCCGAGGATATAGAAGGGACTGTTGCGACCCCAATCGGTATCGAACCACCAGTCCGTATCTTCATACCGGTTTACAGGTTTTATCGTGCGGATCACCAGCTTCCCATGCCTTGGTTGATCGAGGGATATCGGCTGCTCCATATGTTGCCGGCTCCGGAAATTGTTCATGATCATACCGCCGAGGATGATGATCGAGATGAGCCCGAGGACCCAAAGGGTACCGAACGTATAGCCCAGATAATGGCTGCGACTGCGGGTACCGGAGATGCGGCGGATCAGCCAGGTGAGCAGGGCGATCACCGGGATCACCAGGAAGCCGAAGAACCCGGTCCAGGCCAGGAAGTTCTGCCAGAACCCTTCCAGCACATAGCCTTTCAGGTGCAGGATACCATCACCGCGGAAGGCCACGCCTATCAGCGCCATGATGAGGGCGAAGGCGATGATGCCGGCGATGAACAGGAAGAAGGCTTTGAAGAGGACGCCGATGGCGTGCCCGAAGCCGGTGCCGGTTTTGCGAATGGTCGGACCTGCTTCAGTGGCCCAGGCTTGTGTGCTTTGCCTGACCTGGCTGCCCACCTGTTGAAAGCGCTCCTGCATCTCGGCGCCCATTTCCTTGGCGCGGCCCTTGAAGCCCTCCAGGTCGCTTTTAATGGTGTTCTTTATAGACTCCAGGTCGACCTTCTCCCCCCGCATTTCCAGTTTTTCCGATGCGGACGTAGCCTCGGGGAGGACGATCCATAATACGATATAGGTGATAAAGAGGGTTCCGCCGAATCCACCGGTGAAGAATTCCGGGCTGTCCCAATTCCACCACCAGATATGACGCACGATCGAGGCGAGAATGCTGAGGATGAGGGGCAGGGCGAAGATGAGCCGTGGGATCCAGACGTCGATGTGGAAGTAGGCGGCCAGACCACTGGCTACACCGCCGATGACGCGGTCGTCGGGATTGCGGTAAAGCCGTTTGCGGGCATTCACCGGCAGTTCGCGGGTTGGCAGGATGATCCAGAGGATGATATAAAGCAGTACACCACTCCCCCAGCCCAGCGTCATCAGGACAAAGATGATCCGGACGATGGCCGGGTCGAGACGGAGGTAGTTGGCCAGCCCCGCACAGACACCCCCTAAGATTTTGTCGTTTCCGGCGCGGTAAAGCCGTCGAGGCTCACCCCCCGCAAACTGGAAATTGGGTTGGGGTCCCGACTGTTGCTGGCTTCCGGCGCCACCGGCTGCGGCGGCCGCGCCAGTGCCTTCGCCTTCGAACTCTTCAGGACGGCCCATGCTGGCGATGATGGCGTTGACATCGGCATCGGTGATGCAGGCGGCGCCTTTTTTCAAGGTTTCAGAGAAAAGCTCGGCAAACCGGTTCTCGATATCGCTGACGATCTCCTCCCTGCCTTCCTCATGTGCGAAGTACCTGCGCAGACTGTCGATATACTGCTGCAGGATCTCATAGGCGGTCTCTTCGATAGGGATCACCCGGCTATGAAAGTTTATGTTTATGATCTTTTTCATGTTAGTGTATTTGGAGGTTGAATGGAATGGTCAATCCAAGGGATTTGTGATCTAATACTTATGATTGGTAAGGGTGTGGACCGCATTGGCCAATTCTGTCCAGGTGGCTTCCAGCTCACCGTAGAAGGCCTCCCCTTTTGGCGTAAGGGAGAAGTATTTGCGTGGAGGACCGGAGTTGCTTTCTACCCACCGATAGGTTAACATGTCCGCATTTTTTAGCCGGGTCAACAGAGGGTAAAGGGTGCCTTCCAGGATATTCAGGTTCGCGGCTTTCATTTCTTCCACGATATCCGAGGGGTATGCTTCACCGCGTCTGATTACGGAGAGAATGCAAAACTCCAGGATTCCTTTGCGCATCTGGCTCTGGGTGTTCTCAATATTCATAACGCTGAATTTTTACAACTCAAAGATATGTCCTTTTTTAGTACTATGCAACACACAGTACCTTTTTAAACTCAGAAACCGTTCAAGAAAGGTACGGGAAATGTCTTGATAGACAGGATATTATAAGCGAAATACGTGCTCAAAAAAATTTTTTGAGGATGGGACAAATGGCTCAAAAGGCGTGATGGGTGGTAATCTCCGCCAGCGGGCGAAACAACAGGTTTGGGCAAGGCTTCCGGCTGGAGCAGCGGAAGCTGGCCGGGCATCAGTCCGGGGCGGGCTTACTTCTTCAATCCGATCTCGCGCAGGCGCTCATCGAGGTATTCGCCGGCGGTGGCGTCGGGATAGGCCTTTGGATGGCTGGCATCGATGCAGCTGGGGAGACAGGCCAGACTCATACTGCTTTTGGGATGGAGGAAGAAAGGAATAGAAAATCGCGGACTGCCCCAATGCTCCCGGGCCGGGTTCACTACGCGGTGGGTGGTAGATTTGAGCTTGTTATTGGTCAGCCGTTGCAGCATATCCCCCACGTTCACAACAATTTGGTCGGGCAGGGAGGTCACCGGCACCCATTCGTTGCGTTTGGAAAGGATCTCCAGACCGTCAGCCGATGCACCAACGAGCAGGGTGATGAGGTTGATGTCCTCATGCTGTTCTGCCCGGATGGCCGACTTTGGCTCCTCTTTTATCGGCGGATAGTGGATAGCCCGCAGGATAGAGTTGCCATTATGAATATAGGCGTCGAAGTATTTCTCATCGAGACCCAGGTAGAGCGCTATTGCCCGCAGCAGGTGGGTGCCCGAAGTCTCGAAGCCCCGGTAGGCGCTTACGAAGAGGCGGTTGAAATCGGGCAGTTCGGCAACCTGCACATTATCGGGGTACTCAGCCTTGATGGGGTCATTATCTTCCACCGTCTGGCCAAATTGGAAGAATTCTTTCAGGTCGGGCGCCGTGCTGCCCTTGGCATGTTCTTTCCCGAAGGAGGTATAACCGCGCTGACCGGCAAGCCCGGCGATCTCGTATTCCTTTTTTACATCCAGCGGCAGGGAGAAAAAGGCCTTGGTATTGCTGTAGAGACCCGCCACCGTCGCATCGGGGATGCCGTGGTTCTTCACTGCGACAAAGCCTACTTCTTCGTATGCTTTTCCGAGAGCATCCACGAAGGCAGCTTTTTGTTGGGGTGTACCTGAAGTGAATTCGGCGAGGTCTACTACGGGGATGGCCATGGTGTTCTTTTTTAGCGGACGTTAAAGATACCAAAAAAATAATTAGAGGTTTGCAGGAGCCGCGCTATTTTCCCCATCAGCGCGGCTCCTGCATATACTAAAACTCCGCGGTTTTCGGTGCCCTGGGAAAGGCGATCACATCCCGGATATTGGTCATGCCGGTAACGAAAAGCATCATACGCTCGAACCCGAGTCCAAACCCGGCATGAGGGACGCTTCCAAAACGCCGGGTGTCGAGATACCACCACATCTCCTCAACGGGGATATGCATCTCGCGCATCCTTTGCTCCAATTTCCCGAGGCGCTCTTCACGCTGCGAGCCACCGACCAGCTCCCCGATGCCCGGTACAAGGATGTCCATGGCGGCCACTGTTTTTCCATCCTCGTTCTGGCGCATATAGAAGGCTTTTATAGCGGCGGGATAACCGGTGACGATGACGGGCTTCGAAAAATGTTTTTCCACCAGGTATCGCTCGTGTTCGCTTTGCATGTCGATACCCCATTTCACGTCGTATTGGAATTTCTTTTTTTTGTAAGCCGGCGACTGCAGGAGAATATCGATGGCCTCGGTATAGGTGATGCGTTCGAATTTGTTGTTCACTACAAACTCCAGCTTTTCGATGAGCCCCATTTCGCTCCGCTCTGCCTGCGGTTTTTGCTTTTCTTCATCCGCGAGGCGTTGTGCGAGGAAATCGAGGTCTTCGCGGTTGTTCGCCATGACATACCGGATGAGGTATTGAATGAATTCCTCTGCAAGGTTCATGTTGTCTTCGAGATCGTAAAAGGCCATTTCCGGCTCGATCATCCAGAACTCCGCCAGGTGGCGGGCCGTATTGGAGTTCTCTGCCCGGAAGGTGGGTCCGAAAGTATAGATCTCGCTGAGGGCCATCGCGCCGAGCTCTCCTTCCAGTTGTCCGCTGACGGTGAGGTTGGTGGCGCGGCCAAAGAAGTCTTCGCTGAAGTCGATGGAGCCGTCTTCCTTGCGGGGCGGATTATCGAATGGCAGGGTGCTCACCTTGAACATTTCTCCGGCGCCTTCCGCGTCCGAAGCCGTGATGATGGGCGTATGGAGATAGAAGAATCCTTTTTCGTTGAAGAATTTGTGGATGGCGAAGGAAAGGGCATGTCGCACCCGAAAGACTGCGCTAAAAGTTTGCGTTCTGAAACGCAGGTGGGCGATCTCCCGCAGGTATTCCAGGCTGGGCCTGTTCTTCAGCTGAAGCGGATAAGTATCGGGATTACATTCTCCCAAAATGATGATCTCTGCCGCCTTTACTTCCACGGATTGGCCTTTGCCAAGCGAAGCGACTAGTTGTCCCGTGACTTTCAACGAAGCCCCCGGAGTTATTTTTTTTAACAATTCTTCATCAAAAACACCCAACTCTGCCACTACCTGGATGTTATTATTCGTAGAACCGTCATTGAGGGCGATGAATTGGTTGTTGCGAAAACTCCTCACCCATCCCATGACGGTTACATTCTGGTTTTCCGGCGTTGTGGAAAGCAGCTCTTTTACTTTCACTCTTGTGTTAAACATGGCGCAAATATAGTATGTGCGCGACTCCGAGCTGCAAAATTTTCAGTCCAAAAATGCCCTGAAATTCAGTTGTTTTTAAAATTTTTTTTTGATTTTCGCATTTTTATGCTAAAATTGCAGTGGAATTAAGCTGATTAGTTTCCTTTCCAATGCTCACAGCTTATCAGTTTTAACTCTTCCTGTTCACAATTAATCAATTCATTTCAAACATTTTCAGCAAGACAGTCTCTGTTTGAGAATGCTGTTCAACTCTCAAGTTTTTTTATGTACGATATCCTCCAATTGAACGACATGCTCGTTCCAGAACTCCTCGACATTGCGGAGCAGCTAAAGATCACTGGCGCCAAGAAGCTGGACAAGCAGGAGCTCGTTTACAAAATCCTCGATAAACAAGCGGTTGCGGCCAGTGAAGGAAAGGTCGACGCCGCCGATGACAAACCCAAACGCAAACGCATTATAAAGACTACCACCGCCAACAGCACTGAAGAAGCCATCGTTGAAAGCGGAGAAGATAAACCGAAAAAAGTAGAAGCAAAGAAAGACGGCGCGCGCAAGAAAGAAGAAAAGCCGATGATGAAGAAAACGGCGCGTAAGAAAGAGGAAGAACCTCAGGAAATGGCTGCACCCGCCGCGCCCGCAAAGGCGCCCGTGGTCAAGGCCCAGCCTGCCGCTCATCCTCATGGCCGTCGTGAAGAGCCTGCCCACCATCCCCGGCGTGAAGAGCGTAGGGAAGAAGCCATGCATCATCCCCGGCGTGAAGAACACCGCGAAGAGCCGGCCCAGGAAAACGCTGAATCGCAACCCGACCAGGACGACACTTTATTGCCGGACGAGCAGGATACCGAGACGATGCTCGGTGAGAATCGCGGCGGTGATTCACTGGCCGGAAGAGCCTACCCGCAGCGCCGTAACGAAGCCTTCAACATCGAATTCGATGGCGTCATCTCCGCCGAAGGCGTGCTCGAAATGATGCCTGATGGCTACGGCTTCCTGCGCAGCAGCGACTACAACTATCTTTCTTCTCCCGATGACATCTATGTAAGCCCTTCCCAGATAAAGCTTTTCGGCCTGAAGACCGGTGACACTGTCCTTGGCAGCGTCCGGCCGCCGAAAGAAGGAGAAAAATACTTTGCCTTGTTGAAGGTGGAAACGATCAACAACAAGGGGCCCGAAGAAGTGCGCGACCGCGTCCCCTTCGATTATCTGACACCGCTGTTTCCTTTTGAAAAGCTGAATCTCTTTACGACGCCAAGCGACTATTCCACCCGCATCATCGATCTTTTCACCCCCATCGGAAAGGGCCAGCGCGGACTCATCGTCGCCCAGCCCAAGACGGGTAAGACCATGCTGCTGAAAGCCGTGGCAAACGCCGTCGCCGCCAACCACCCCGAATGCTATCTCATGATCGTTCTCGTTGACGAACGTCCCGAGGAAGTCACCGATATGGAACGGAGCGTAAAGGCCGAGGTCATCGCCTCCACGTTTGACGAACCGGCTGAAAAACACGTGAAAGTCTCTACCATCGCCCTCCAAAAGGCAAAACGCCTGGTAGAATGCGGTCATGATGTGATCATCCTGCTGGACTCCATCACCCGTCTCGCCCGTGCGCATAATACCGTTGCCCCGGCATCCGGCAAAGTATTGTCAGGTGGCGTGGAAGCAAACGCCATGCAAAAGCCCAAACAATTCTTCGGCGCCGCCCGCAAGATCGAGAACGGCGGCTCGCTTACCATCCTGGCCACCGCCCTCATCGACACCGGCTCGAAAATGGACGAAGTCATCTTCGAAGAGTTTAAGGGTACGGGTAATATGGAATTGCAGCTCGAACGGCGCCTCTCCAACCGCCGCATCTATCCCGCCATCGACCTGGTCGCCTCTTCTACCCGGCGCGACGACCTGTTGCTGGAAAGGGACGTGCTGCAACGGATGAACCTGTTGCGCGTCTATCTCAACGATATGAACGCGGAAGAAGCCATGAATGAATTGCTGAAACGGATGCGCGGCACCAAGAGCAATGAGGAGTTCCTGGCGAGCATGAATGGGTAAAGGTTGCTGTCACATCAACAACCGATCGATCTTTTCCGCTAGTTTCCGGTCCTTTTCCGTGACGATATCCCCCGCACTATGCGTGGACAAACTGATCTCTACCGTATTGTAGACGTTTGTCCAGTTGGGATGATGGTCCATCTTTTCCGCTTCGAGCGCGACGCGCGTCATGAAAGCAAAGGCATGCGAAAAATCCTTGAACTGGAATTTCCGGTAGAGCGTGTTGTTTTTTTCTTCCCACATGGCTAAAAGATTAAGTGTCCTTTATTCTTTATCTTATCGTGCGCAAGCTCCATCACCAGCTGCACTCCCGGCACGGTGCGGATACAACCCATTAATTGCGCGAGCTTCTCGTCGGTCACCACATCACCCTTCAGCAACCACAGAAAATCTAAATGCTTGAACTCCGGCAGCAGGTATTCGCCGTCGAATTGGTTATTGTACAGGAAATGTTCCTGGGAGATGCCCTTCTCCCGGTATTCATAGACACCAAAAAAATACCTTCGGTTCTTCTTGCTGAGCTGGATCTCGATGTCATTGTTTTTGCGGAAGTCGAAACGCAGCCGGTTATTCAGCTGCCAGCAGAACTGATAGTCCTTTATCGGCGCTACGATGCCCAGCAGCCGGGTGTCCTCGAAGAACTCCCCTGTCATATCCTCAACGTTCAACTTTAGCTTCATATCGCTTGCTTTTTGCCGGACCACCGAACTTCGTCGGGCCGAAGCCTAAAACATCAGAACTGCACAGGCGACTCATGCGTCTCAGCGCCACGTTTGAACCGCACTGTTGTCGTATCTCCTTTTTTAAACTTTCCCAGCGCCTCCATATAATTCTCCAGCGTAGTAACGGGATAGCTGCCCAACTGCACGATGACATCACCCGGCTTCATACCCGCTTTCTCCGCCGGCCGGCCCTCGCTGACCCCATCGGCTCTCACCCCGCTACCGCTGAAAGAATAATCCGGCAAAATACCCAGGGTCACGCTGAAATGCGGAATATTGCCCGGCAAGGTCTCCCTCGTTTTGGTGAAGGCAAACCGCCCCCGCGTATTGGCGGCCGCTATGAAGTCGTATATGAATTTTACCACCTCCAATTCACCGGTATAATTGATCTTGTCAGAAACGTCGCTGGGCTTATGATAATCGCTATGGACACCCGTAAAGAAGAACAGTACGGGGATATCCTTTAGATAAAAAGAAGTGTGATCGCTGGGACCAGTGCCGCTGCTGTCCAGGTGAAGGGCGAACTCCTTTTTATCTTTCAACGTGTTGCAAATTTCTCCCCATGCCGGCGAAGTACCAAAACCACCCAGGGTCAGCGCATGAGAGCTGTCATTCAACCGCCCGATCATATCCAGGTTGATCATATAATTCACCTTTTTCACATCGACAGGCGAGTGCTCCACCAGGTATTTGGACCCGAATAACCCCTGCTCTTCTCCCGAAAAGGCTACAAAGAGATAGTTGTTGGCTTTTAGCTTCGAGCCAGCCAGCATCCGCGCCAGTTCGATCATCCCGGCTACTCCACTGGCATTGTCGTCGGCGCCATTATACGTGACGCTGTCCTTCCCCTGATAAATCGTGTTGCCGTCCTCTCCATGACCCAGGTGGTCGTAATGCGCTCCGATCACTACGGTGGCAGGGGCGCCATTGTTCAAAAAACCAACCACATTATGACCCGTCCGTTTTTTTTCAGAAAAAGCGACCTTAACCCTGATATCCACGGAGGCGGATTCGTCCTTCAGGTATTTTCGTTTGGCCTCCCGGGTGATATAGACCACCGGGATGGCGATAGGTTCCGGCTTTTCATGCGGGTTAAAAGCAAGGTTGTCTGCAATATGGGAAGAGTTGTACAGCAGGAGGGCCGTAGCGCCTTTTTTCGCGCAAGCCTCTGCCTTGGTGCGGATGGCCTCGGCGAGATCGAAATGCGGATTGCCGGCTGCTCCTTCCAACATTTCCCGGAGATCGAGAAACCAGGGTACGCCACTCTCCTGCAGGGCGATGGCCGGGGATCCGGTAACAGTGGCTACGGCGCTGAAACTCAATGGGAAATACTCCTTTTCCAACAAGAGCGGCCGATCGTTGACCACCAGATAGGCATCCCGGCTAACGTCCCGGCCCTGGTCGATGGGAAAGGTCTGTAACCAGCCATTATTTTCCCCTTTGGGCTGCACCCCAGCCTGGGACAATGCACTGGCGATATAATCACTTGCCGCCTTTTCCCCCGGAGTCCCTGTCCGCCTGCCTTCCAACCGGGGGTCGGCAAGATAATGGATATGAGCTTCCAGATTGGTCAGCGTGGTCTTATCGGTCTTTTTGAGCTTTTGTGCGGAAGAGGAGAGGGTCAGCCAGGAAAGGATAAGGATAGGTGTTAAAAATTTAATACGGGAGATCATATAAGCCGGTTTAACATAACGATCTGTGGTACAACGTAAATCTGGGTTGTGGGCCTTCCAAAGGTAAGATGGATTTATTTTCTACACTCACCTTTTTTCCTTTAGTTTTGCAGATTGGCCTTTCCGCAACGGCCCGGAAACTGCACCGGCCGCGGAAAAGGGATTTGTTAAAAAAGCATATGGCGTTACCGCACCTTATTAAGTATGTCTACACCAATGGCACCGATGAAGTAATTCGACGGGGAAAAAAGATCCACGCTATTGGTTATGTTGAACTGATCGAATACGACGAATTATTCGAGTCTGTCACATTCCGGGTAAAGGACGACAGCTATACAACGTATTACAAAGTGTACGTACAGAAGTTCAAGGATGCAAAAACCCTTTCCATCCGCTGTAGCTGTCCGTACAACCTTGGTGATATCTGCCGTCACGAGGCCGGCGCTCTTATTCAACTGCAAGAGCTGCTGGACAGGAATATGTTGAAGGCCGAAGAAGTACAGTACGATCAGCGTCACACGGTTGTGAAAATGAAATTCATCGACCTGAAGAGCATTCGCCTGCTTTGCAGCCCGCAGACCCTGCAGGAGGCTGAAAAATACCTGCGGACCCAGCGGGCTCAGATAGAATATGCAAAAGATGAAGTAGTAAAGGCTTCCGTCGAGATCGACGGCCAGGTTTACCAGGTCGTCCTCCGGAAGAATGAAGAACGTAATTTCGACACCAGCAGCGACTACCCCGATATTGTCCATCCCCTTTCCCTTCCAAAGGTGATCGTCTTCCTGCAGTTGCTGCATGTCCATGGCGCCTATTATTTCGATAGCATCCGCAACTGGGATAAGGAAAAGAATAAATTGCTCGAAGCCTATGGCTATTCCCTGTCCGACGATCTCAAAGGGAAATTCGAGTTTACCTATAAGGATGGAAAGCCTTTTCTGCGGGTGCTGGACACTACGATAAAACGCGTTGCACCAGTTGCCAGTAGCCGGCCCCGGCCCGTAGAAGCCGAAGCGCCCGTTGCGCTGCTATCCGAAGAAGAAAAGGCGACCATCAATGCCCAACGGATTGGCGTGGTGTTCAATTTCAACCAGGAGAACTTTCCCGGATTTATCCTGGATGCGGTGGCAGGGGAAAGCAATGAAGAACAGACCGCCTATACCGGAAAGGTCGAAAGGGTCGATCTCTCCAAGTTTATCAATAGCGACCCCTTCATCGAATTCGACCGTCAGCTCATCCCCTCCCTGCGTAAGATGCAGGGTCCGGAGATCAATAAATACCTCAACCGCAATTCACCATTCAGCGGCATCTGGGAAAATATCATCCATCATGAAGAGGACGATCTCCCGGAAGAGACCAAAAAACTGATGGTGGAATACCTCCATCCCAAACTCAAGAAATTATTCGTGGAGCTAACCGCCAGTCCCTTTGTCTTTTATCTCAACGGGCATAAGGCTTTCAAGACGATCAACCTCCAGCCGGTGGGGCTCTCGGCAGATGCGGTGACCCCCTTCTTCCATGTCGCCGCCCGGGAAGACGGCTACGAGCTCAGCTGTTTTGTAAAGATCAACGGGCAAGCGGTAGACCTTTCGCGCAACGAATGCCATAGCCCCCTGGTCTTTTTCTACAATAATAACATCTACCTGTGGAACAGACCGGAAGACATCCCCCTGGTGGAGAAATTCAGCGGTCGCGACAGCCGTATCTTCAACAAGGAAGAATGGCCCCAACAGCTGCGGGATTTTGTTCTGCCGCTGACAAAGGATTATCAGGTGGATTTCGACAACGGGCTCATCCGGGAAGTAAAGGATGGCGACCCCGAACGGAAATTACTACTGCAGGAAAAAGGGGATTACCTGGTGTTCCAGCCCCTCTATTCTTATAAAGGATATGAGACCCGGCCCGGCGGCAAGGACGAGATCGTCGTTCCCGATGGCGACCAGGTGCTTATCGTCCATCGTAACCGGGAGGCCGAGTGGCAGTTCTTCCGTAAGCTGGAATCCCTTCATTCCCAATTCATCCATCCCGAAGGCTCGCATAGCCTGGCCCTGAAAGGCGCGGATGTGCTCAAGAACAACTGGTTCTTCCTCTTCGTAGACGCCATGGAAGAGATGAAGATTCCGGTGTATGGATTTGAAGCCCTGAAGAATTTCCGATTCAACACGGCCAAACCCCAGACCAAGATCCATATCAGCAGTAATACCGATTGGTTCGATGCACGCGTGGACATTGTGTTCGGCGACCAGAAGGTGACCATCGCCGACGTGAAGAAAGCGCTTGGCAACCGTCAACAGTTCGTTCCCCTGCATGATGGCACTCTCGGGGTGCTGCCGGAAGAATGGATCAAGAAATACTCTCTTCTTTTCCGGGTCGGCGAAGGAAAGAGCAACCAGCTGCGGTTGTCGAAATACCACATGAGTGTCATCGACGAGCTGTATGAGAACCGCAACGAAGAAGAGCTGATCATCCGGCTGGAAGAGAAATACGAGCAGCTGCGGGAATTCAACCGCATCCGGGAGATACCGGTGCCCGCTCACCTGGAACCTATCCTGCGTCCCTACCAGATGCATGGATTCCATTGGCTCAACTATCTCCACGAAGTCAACTGGGGCGGTATCCTTGCCGATGACATGGGTCTCGGTAAGACTGTCCAGGCCCTGTCCTTCCTGCATCATTACCGGGATGAACACGGCAAGCTGCTCGCGCTGGTCGTCTGTCCCACAACCCTGATGTTCAACTGGGAGAATGAGATCAGGAAATTCTCTCCGGCGCTTACCTATCATATTCATCATGGCGGCGACCGGACACGCAGCAAGGACGTTCTTTCCCAGTACAATATCATCATCACCACCTATGGCACGCTGCGCAGCGATATCAAGCTGCTGCTGGAATTGAACTTCGATTATACCGTACTGGATGAATCGCAGGCTATCAAGAATCCCGGCAGCAAGGTCACCAAGGCCGCTTGTCTGCTGCAGGCCCGCCACCGGCTTTGCATGAGCGGTACCCCCTTGCAAAACAACACCTTTGATATTTTCGCCCAGATGAACTTCCTCAACCCGGGAATGCTGGGAAGCCTGGAGTTCTTCCGCCAGGAATTTGCCGTGCCCATCGACAAATTCGGCGAACAAGACCGCAAGGAACATCTCCGGAAACTGCTATATCCCTTCATTCTCCGGCGGACAAAGGAACAGGTGGCGAAAGACCTGCCCGAAAAGACGGAAACCATCCTTTTCTGTGAGATGGAAGACGAACAGCGGAAGGTGTATGAGGCCTATCGCAACGACTACAGGGATAAGATCCTCGGTACGATAGAAACGCAGGGTATCCAGCGGAGCCAGCTTACTATTCTCCAAGGTTTGATGAAGCTGCGCCAGATATGCGACTCACCTGCTATTCTCAACGAAACCGACAAATATCCCAATCACTCCATAAAGCTCGACGAACTCGCCAGGGAAATAACGGAGAACATCGGGGATCACAAGGCCCTGATCTTTTCCCAGTTCCTGGGGATGCTTGCCCTCATCCGGGAAAGACTGAAAGAGCTGGATGTCAAATTCGAATATTTTGACGGAAGTACTACTGCCCAGGAGAGGGAACGGGCCATCCAAAGCTTCCAGAACGATGATTCCTGCCGGGTCTTCCTCATATCCCTGAAAGCGGGGGGCGTGGGTCTCAACCTGACGGCGGCCGATTATGTCTATATCGTTGACCCCTGGTGGAACCCCGCCGTGGAACAACAGGCTATCGACCGGACTCACCGTATCGGGCAGACCAAGAACATCTTCGCCTACCGGATGATCTGTAAGGATACCATCGAGGATAAGATCCTGCAATTACAGGAGAAGAAGCGCATCCTGGCAAAGGATCTCATCGCCGATGACGACGGGTTCGTAAAGAGCCTTACGCGCGCCGACGTGGAGTATTTATTCTCCTAAAGCCGGCCGCCGCCAGGCGGTCCGGAGCAACGCCGGCCGAAGGCCAATCATTAGCCGGTCGGCGCAAACCCATTCGCCGATTTTGGGCGCGCCTCTGGCGCTCAGTTGACCCTACCGGCATCTCTTTTTGCCACTGGTACCGGGAGCCGTATGCCCTCCCCCGGAGGATAGTTATTTTAGGGGACTATTTGTTGATGGAAATCAATTGACCGGCTATGAAAAAATTTGCCCTTTTCTTATTGACAGGCGCCTTTTTCCTTGCAACTCCCTCATTCTCACAATCCAATATCCGTGGCACGGTAAAGGGAGTCCTGATGGACACGACGGATGGCAAACAGCCGCTGGTCAACGCCACCATTTCGGTGACTCCGCTGGCCGGCGACTCTACGGACGCGGAATATACGGTCTCCGGGAAGGGCGGCGCCTTCCAGATGAAAGGCCTCCGGGCAGGTCAGTATCGCCTGCTTATCACCTATGAAGGCTATCAGCACATCGCAAAGCGATTCTCCATCTCCGATACCTCGTCCGTCGTCGATTTTTCCACCCTGTATATGCGACACGCCGATAAGATGCTGGCCGAAGTGATCATCCAACGGCCCCCGATGGGGATCAAAAAAGACACGGTGGAATATAACGCGGGCTCGTTTGCCGTAAAACCAAATGCGGTGGCAGAAGACCTCCTGAAGAAACTGCCGGGCGTGACGGTCGACAACAGCGGAAATATCACGGCCCATGGCGAGACCGTACAGCGTGTCCTTGTCGACGGCAAACGGTTCTTTAGCGACGACCCCAAATTAGCGACCCGCAACCTGCCCCCCGATATCATCGACAAGATACAGGTGTTCGACGACCTCAGCGATCAGAGCAAGTTCACCGGGTTTGACGATGGCAATCGCGTCAAGACCATCAACATCGTCACCAAGAAGAACAGCCGCCATGGCTATTTTGGAAGAGTGGCCGGCGGCGGCGGAACCAATCAGGATTATGACGAAAACATAAATATGCACCGGTTTGACGGCAACCAGCAGGTTTCTGTTCTTGGCCAGGGCAATGATATCAACAAACAGAACTTTTCTCCCCAGGATATTTTTGGTGGGGGTGGCGGCGGTGGTCGCAGGGGCGGTGGCGGCGGTTTTGGCGCTGCTACGAGCCCGCAGTCCACGGGGGTGACTACCGTATGGGCAGGGGGCGCTAACTACCGGAACACCTTCGGAACCAATCCCAACCATTCGACGGACCTTTACGGCAGCTATTTTTACAATTTCCAGCACACCTCCGTGCAACAGACCGACAGCTCCATCTCGCCGGTGCACACGAACTATCCCAGCGACTCCGCCTTTGTTTCCAACGGCAATTCCAACAATATCTCCCGGATCCAGAGCCACCGGGTCTATCTCAACCTCGAAAGCCGGTTTGACAGTAACAACTCCCTTATTTTCCGGCCCAATGTCACTTTCCAGAAAAGCACTCCGAGCGGCTCGTCGTTCAACGAAGAGACAGACAACCACCTCACCCCGATAAACAGTTCGAATGGCCATACTTCCAGCACTAATTCGGGGTTCCAGATCAACGGCACGAACCTGCAATTGCGCCACCGGTTCGCCAAACCGTACCGGACGATCTCCCTGGATGTCAATGCAACGGCCAATATCAATAACGGCTATGGGTACAATTATTCGATCAACAATATTTACCGGCGGAATATCACCGACACTCTCAACCAGTTCTATCTCGATTCCCTGCATTCCTGGACGGTGACCCCTTCCCTGTCGTATACCGAGCCACTAAGCAAGAGCCAGATCCTCCAGTTCAACTATACCCATGTCTATACTCGAAGCACGACCATCAACGACACCTATGACTTCGTGGATTCCGTGAAAGCCTATAACCGCTTCGACAACCTGTTCAGCAACTCCTATAGGTTCACGCAGAATTCCGACCAGGTGGGCCTGTACTGGCGGATACAACATGCGAAGTACAACTTTTCGGCAGGATCGGGCGTCCAATGGACCAAATTCGACAGCTACAATACCACGAAAGGCATACCCGTAGATCACGGCTATACCAACTATACCCCAACGGTAAATTTCAACTACCAGTTTTCCAATACGTCGCATTTACGCATGAATTACGCGGGAAGGACGGGCACACCCAGCGCGTCCCAACTGCAGCCCCTGACGACCACTTCGGACAGCATCAGCTTCCAGATCGGCAACCCCGCGTTGAAACCGCAGTTTACGCATTCTTTGCGCATCCTTTACGCCAATTTCAACCCCGGCACCCAGCGGGTCATTTTTGCCACGGTGAATGCGAGCACCATCGTCAACGATATCCAGTCGGCGGTGTACCGCAATGCTCTTGGCGGCCAGAACACCAAATATGTGAACCTGGACGGGACATATAATGTCAGCGGCTTCTTCAACTATGGCTTTCCGCTGAAGCATCCCAAGTCGAACCTGAATTTCATGACCAATATCACGTATGCGCAGAGCCAGAGCCTGCTGGCGCAGGATTCCCTTTCGGCTGCAGCGGGTAGATATGCGCATGAATATACCCGGAATACCGGGCTGAACGAGACCATCAGGTGGACGACGAATATTAAGAAGAACTTTGACATGAACTTCAGCTCCACCACGGGCTATACCATCAATAAGAACCCGGGGGCGCAACAGTCCACCAGTGATACCGCCAAGGCGGGGAATGTCAGCAGCAGCACCAATCTCAATACCTTTACGGAAACCCTTTCGACAGAATTTACGGCCTATACCAACAGCGGCTGGCTCATCGCGGCAACTTTCGACTACACATATGCCTATACGGCTTCCAACACCTATACGGCACATATTCCCCTGCTGACACCCAGCATTGCCAAACAATTGTTCAAGAAGAAGAATGGGGAGATCAGGCTGACGGTATTCGATGTGCTGAATAAGAATACGTCGGTATCTAAGTCAGTGGGCACCTTTGGCGCAGTCACCTACAACCGTACCAATGTGCTGAGCCGCTATGCCATGCTTACTTTCACCTGGAATCTCAACAATTTTGCAGGACAGAATCAGCGGCGGATGCCGGGATTCTTCCCCGGACGGTTCCGGGGCGATGGCGGCGGCGGTGGCGGCTTCCGCGATGGTGGCGGCAATTTCCCGATAAACTAGTGGCGGAGCGATATTGGCGGCTTGTTTCCAGCACCTCATAAGCCGTGGCGGCCTGGTATCGGCGGATTAATGGCGCCGGCGATACAAAAGACCACCTCCTACCGGGGACTGACCCTGGAGGATGATCGAAAGAAGCGTTCCGAAAAAGCGGGAAGGTTTGGAAGACGAGCGATAGACGTCCTTATAGATGCGGGCTTTACGAACATCGTAGTGCAAATAATCTTTCTTCATCTTGATATTGGATTACGTGAATTACGGGATTTTAACGCCGGACAAAAGGGTTTATTGTACAAAATTGTGTTAAAAGGGCGAAGGGGTTTTACTATTGCACACCGCCCGGAAGCGCCGTATATTGCGGAAAATCCTTACTTATGAGAAGCGCAATACTTGCCTTAGTGCCGGTGATGCTCTCAGCCACTACCCTATCCGCCCAAGGAGTCTTCTCCAACAAGACCCAAACCGTCCTGGAAGAGGTTATCCGGGATTATCCCAATCACTTTAGCGATATTAAAGGGGAATTGATAGGGCAGGCGTCACAAACCTCCTGCTATAAGTCTACCCTGGAATTGCCGGGGGCTTCCTCGACCACGATCACGCTTGTCGCGGCATCAGGAACCCAGGGCTCCGGCTGGACATGCAATGTGCTCCGCACGGCAGATTTTGACCAGGCCAAGGCCCGGTTTTCCGAGATCTATAACCAGCTGAGCAACAGCATCATCTCCGCCGCGGGACAGAGAACCTTCATCCTCAGTGGTCAATACGAAACACCCACTCCGGATAAAAAGGAAAATGAGGTCGTTCTCACCCTGCTGCCCGGTGTCGGGGATATGAAAAGGCTCCGCGTAGAGCTGACGCTACGAGAAGATGCACAGGACTACATCGTCACCATCAGTGTAAACGACGGCGATCTGCGCGACCAGCAGGCTCAATTGGCGGTAAACGGCAGATAGTGCCGCAAAACCTCATCTATCTCTTCCAGCCGGAAGGGCTTGGAGATGTATTTGTTCATCCCGGCTTCGAGACATTTTTCCCGGTCACCCTTCATAGCATCTGCCGTGAGGGCGATGATGGGCAGCCGGCACCAGGGCTCGGGCATCCCCCTGATCTTCCGGGTGGTGGTGTAACCGTCCATCTCGGGCATATTGACATCCATAAAGATCATCGCCGGATCGCAGTGCGGCAGTCTTTCCAGCGCTTCCTTCCCGTTGCT
Source organism: Puia dinghuensis (assembly GCF_014642875.1). GTDB lineage: Bacteria > Bacteroidota > Bacteroidia > Chitinophagales > Chitinophagaceae > Puia > Puia dinghuensis. The sequence continues at coordinate 263,730 of NZ_BMJC01000004.1, read as the reverse complement.
CACCTGGATCACCTCAAAGCCCATCCGCCGTAAAACCTCGGAGATCAGCAACATATTGATCGGGTCGTCATCGGCGACCATGATGCTCGTTTGCTCTGCGATCTTCTCCACGCCGTTGCCCGGCAGCTGGAAGTGCTGGCCGTCTTGTTGGAGGTTCTTCTCGAACAGCGACAGCAGGGCGCCATATAGCTCGTGCACCTTCACCGGCTTGGAGAGGAATTTGTTGATGCCGGCCTTGGCCGCTTCGTGCTGGTAGATATTCTTCTCCAGCGAGGACAGCATTAAAATATAAGGATGGCTGTTACCGGGGTATAGTCTTTTCAGTTCCTTCACCAGGGCGATGCCATCCATGCCGGGCATCAAATGGTCGGTGATCACCAGGCTGAACGGGTCTTTCTTTTGTTTTGCGGTCTTCATCCGGGCAAGGGCCTCTTCGGCGCCGGTGGCAATCTCGGCGGCGATGTGGAAGTAGTTGAATATCTCCTTTATCAGCTGCAGATTGGTTTTGTTGTCGTCGATGATCAGCACCTTTTTTAACAGCGCTTCTTGCGGCCGCAGGACTTCAGGCTGTTCGTTAGCCACCTCCAGTACAAGGTGGAGGGTGAAGGTGCTACCCTTCACCGGTTCGCTTTCCACCGTGAGATAGCCACCCATCAGCTCTGCAAGACTCCTGGAGATGGTGAGCCCAAGTCCTGTCCCGCCATATTTCCGGGTCGTGGAAGTGTCTGCCTGAGTAAAGCTTTCGAATATCTTTTGGAGCTTCTCCTTGCGGATGCCGATGCCCGTGTCTTTTACGTCGATGGCCAGCCGGATAAAGGATTTGTTATCCGACTGGTAGACATCGCCGGATTTCCGGATAGTAACGAGGATCTCCCCGGCCGCGGTAAATTTGATGGCGTTGCCAAGCAGGTTCACCACGATCTGCCGGATCCGGACGGGGTCGCCGAGAAACTGCGAGGGTATCGCAGGGTCTACCCGGTACAGCATCTCCAGTTTTTTCTCAAAGGCCTTCAGGGTAAGCATGTCGATCGTCTCTTCGATCAGCTCATCCAACTTGAATGTAGTATGATCGATGAGCAGCTTTCCGGCCTCTATCTTCGAGAAGTCAAGGATGTCGTTGATGATCTCCAGCAGGCCGTAGGCCGATCGCTTTACGTTTTGCAGGTAGTCGCGCTGCGCCTTTTGCAGTTCGGTTGTCAGCACCAGGTCGGTGAAGCCGATGATGCCATTCATCGGGGTCCGCAGCTCGTGGCTCATATTGGCCATGAATTCGCTCTTGGCCCGGCTGGCGGATTCGGCCAGCTCCTTGGCCTGTACCAGCTCTACCTCTATCTGTTTCCGTTCGATCGCGGCAGCCAGCGAAGAGGCATAAGACTGCAGGATCGCGAATTCAGCTTCGAACCATTCCCGCTCTTCTTTTATTTCGTCAAAACCGACCCACCCCCAGAATGTACCGTCCTTCAGGAAGATGGGCAGGGCTACGCTGGATAACACCCCGGCGGTTTCGAGGATATACTGCAATTGTGGATCCTCTTCCTTGCTCTTATAACAGACGAAAGGCATTCGCTCCCGCAGCGGTTCGATGATCTTGGCCACCTTTTCGAGGGGGATATTATGCATCAACGGGTGGGCCTGCCGGTTGTCTTCGGGTCTTTCGGTCCATTCATGTGTTTCTGTGGTCTGGAATTGTCCCTTTTCGTCAACACCGTTCTGGAAAAGATAAACCCTGTCGACCATGGCCGTACTCCCCAATACCGAGATGGACTCCGTGATGGCCTGATTCAGATCGGTATTGAGCAGCAGGGAATGAGTCGCCTGTGCGACGGCCTGCAGCAAAAAGTCCTTCTTCTTCAGCTTTTCCTGTGCGATCTTCTGGCCGGTGATATTACGCGAGGTACAGATGAGCTTTACCAATTGGTCTTCATCGATGATAGGCTTGACGATACTTTCCAGCCAGATATAGACTCCATCCTTGCGGAGGATGCGATAGCGGACGGTGATGCTGCTCTCCGCCTGGCTGGTCCCGGCGAATTGCGGCAGCTGGTCTGCGGGGAGAAACTTATGCCGGTCGTCGGGGTGGACATAGTGTTCGATCGCCCTGCCGATGATGTCGTCTACTTCATACCCCAACACCGTCGTCACGGAGGGCGAGAGATACCAGATGGTGCCGTCGATGGCATGGACGCTGATGATATCTTCTGAATTCTCGGCCAGGAGCCGGAATTTCTGTTCGCTGTTGAGCAGCGCGTTCTCCGCCTCTTTCTGAGACGTTATGTCCTGGGCGATGCCAAACTCCATCTGTTCATCTACCACTTTCCCTTTCACAGAAATATACCGCATCCAGCCCTGTTTGGTGATGATGCGGCAGGAGAAAGAGGTCTCATACCCTGTAGTCTCTTTATGCTGGATGGCCCGGGCAAATTCTTCCGCCACCAGGTTGAAGTCTTCCGGAACGATATAGAGGTGAAGAAAGGTGTCCATGGGAATCTTGTCGGGATCTTCCTCGTCCATGGCGAGCAGGGCCTTGAACTCCTTGCTGAGAAAGAACTCGCTGGTGATAAAGTCGAGCTTCCACGAGCCCATCCGGGCGTAGGTCATCGCGTAGGACAGCGTGCGGATGGCTTCTTCTTTCACCTGCTCCGTTTGCAGCTTCTCCGAAACATTGGACCCGATGCCCTGGATCTCGTTGACCTCTCCGGCCTCGTCGGTGAGCGCGAGGAATTCCCATTCCGTCCAGAGAAAATCGCGTGTGCGCCCTATCGGTTTGCGGATCAGCAGCCGGAAGACCTTTCCCGGGTTGTTCCAGCAATCGTTTGCCACTTGTTGGCAGCGTGCCATGTCCTTGGGGAAGATGGTCATATAAAAAAGCACCTGCTGTATCTCCTGTTCGCTATAGCCGAAGGTTTTCAGAAAAGCGGGGTTGGCATAGGTGAACTGGCCTGCCCGGTTGATGCGGATGACATAGTTGGTCTGGGATTGCAGGATAGAAGCAAGAAACTTCTTTTCATTCAACAGGGCATTCCTCGCCTGCTGCAGCTCTTTATAGTTGGTCGCTCCTTTTTTAAAAGCGGGCTCCAGCACAAGGAGGGCAAGCCCGGCGATGGCTACGATGAGGGAGATGAGCTTGCCGGTGTCAATGGTGGCCACCTCGCCATTCTTTTCCGTCACCAGGTCGGAATAGTGCTGGTTGATCTCGCCCAGCAGCTCATTGTAGTGCTGTTGGTTGTACAGCATGTTGCGGAGATAGAGCCTCTTATTCATCGCAAGCAGCGTGGAGTCCGCCTGCTCCATCTCCTGCCCGATGGCGTTGATAGACTCGAAAAATGTCTGGGAAGTTGAGAGGAGTAATTTGATCTGGAATATCTGTTGCGGCACCGGCGAAGGGGCCGACCCGGCCTGCTTTTGCAGATCGAGCTGGTTTTGCCGGAAACGGACCATGAGTTCGGCAAGCGAGTCATGAAGGATATCCGCTTGCCCCGGGTCGGGATTGTTCAATAAAAGAATCACCTCCCGGGCAATGTGTTGACTCAGAGCTTGTTGGTGACCCGATCGGTTAATTGCAGCTATAAGCTCCTTATTCTCCAGGCTTCTTATTCGGTTAATATAATACCCAAAGAAGTTGAAGAGAAGCACTAACACTAACAGAACCACCGAGATACGTACTAGTTTGCGAAAAGGGCTTTTCATGGAATGAATGACCTAAAGATCTTCGCTATAGGAACGTAAAATCAGCGTTTTAAGTTTCCAACTCTTTCAAAAAAAACGCGGGTAAACCCTTACATACTGGTAATTAGTAATTTATAAGTTGCTCTTCTATATTTGAGGGTATTTGCCGCCATTCATACTGCTGGTTGCGCAGCTGGGGCTCGAAACCGGCTTCCCGGATGGCTGCCTGGATGCCCCTCGCAGTAAATCGATGAGGTGCGCCGGCCGCGCTCACCACATTTTCTTCGAGCATAATGCTGCCGAAGTCGTTGGCGCCGGCATGCAGACATAGCTGCGCGGTCTGCTTGCCCACCGTCAGCCAGGACGCCTGGATGTTCTTTACGTTCGGGAGCATTATACGACTAATAGCAATCATTCTGATATATTCCTCCGGTGTCGTAAGGTTATGTACCCCGCGGATGCGGGTGAGCAGCGTGTCCACGTCCTGGAAAGTCCAGGGGATAAAAGCCAGGAACCCTTTGGCCGAGGCCGGCTTCCTTGCCTGCACGTCCCTGATGCGGATGAGGTGTTCCATCCTTTCCTGCAAGGTCTCCACATGGCCGAACATCATGGTGGCAGACGTGGTGATATGCAGCTTGTGGGCTTCGTGCATGATATCAAGCCATTCCTGCGCACCGCATTTTCCTTTACTGATGAGGCGGCGCACCCGGTCGATCAGGATCTCCGCACCCGCTCCCGGTAACGAGTCCATACCTGCTTCTTGCAGCGCCGTCAGCACGTCGTGATGGCTCATTTTTTCTTTCTTACAAATATGTGCCACCTCGGGCGGCCCCAGCGTGTGCAGCTTCAAGTTAGGATACAACTCTTTTAATTGCCGAAACAGCGTGGTATAGAAGCTAAGCCCCAGGTCGGGGTGATGGCCACCCTGCAGCAGCAGCTGGTCGCCGCCCCAGCGGAAGGTCTCTTCTATCTTTCGCTTGTAGGTATCGATATCGGTGATATAGGCATCGGCGTGGCCGGGAACCCGGTAGAAATTGCAGAATTTGCAATTGGCGATGCAGACATTGGTCGTATTGACATTTCGGTCGATCTGCCAGGTGACCTTACCATGCGGAACCTGCTTCTTGCGCAATTCATTTGCCACGTACATCAGCTCCGTCAGCGGAGCCTGCTCAAAAAGATATACACCTTCCTCGATGTTGAGGAACTGAAAGTTCAACGCCCTCTCATATAAGTCCGGGAGATTCATATTACTGCTTTGTGCCGACAAAGGTACGCAACCCGGGAATAATATAGATGAGCGGCTTGATAGAACAACAAATACGATTTATATTTAATGAACCAATGTCTAACTATGCTTAGCTTAGAGAAACATCTTTCACTGTTTTATCGCATCCGCATCCGCCCTCGTTTCTACCGTTCGTGCCTGTTATTACTGGCTGCTATCGGGTTCATCACTGGCGGAACACTGGGCGCACAGGAGACCTTCGTCCAGCCTCCTTCCAGACTGATCACCTCCTTTCCCTTCACGACATTCACCGGTGGCGTTATTCTTATAAAAGCCCGGCTGGATAATTTCCCTGACAGCCTCAATTTTATCCTGGACACCGGCAGTGGCGGCATCTCCCTCGATTCGCTGACGTGTGTAAGACTGAGGCTGACGCCCCAGCCTTCGGATAAGACCATCCTGGGTATCGCCGGTGTGCGGAAGGTGAAGTTTCTGTATAACGAGACACTGCGTCTCCCCGGTCTCACGGTGGACAGTCTCAATTTTCATGTCAACGATTACGATATCCTCACCAGCGTATATGGAGAAAAGGTGGACGGCATCATCGGGTTCAGCTTCTTTTCCCGGTATATCGTCCAGATCGATTATGATAGCATGCGAGTCAAAGTCTGGTCGCACGGCAACTTCCGGTATCCAAGAGGCGGTTTTATGATGCGTCCCGTCATCGCCAGTCTGCCTATCCTGGGTGCGGAGGTGATGGAGGCGAGGAAGGTCTTCGCCCGCTTTTATTTCGACACCGGCGCCGGGCTCTGTGCCTTGTTCTCCTCGGATTTTATCAGTGACAGTACCCTGCTCGATTCCCGTAAAAAAGAGTACTATACTTCGGCGCAGGGTCTGGGCGGGAAGGCCATCATGCGGCTGACAACGGTGAAAGAGTTGCGCATCGGGCCCTATCGCTTCCGGCATGTCCCTAGCTATGTCTTTGACGATCAATACAATGTCACTTCCTATCCAAACTTAGGCGGACTCGTGGGCAATGATATCCTCCGTCGCTTTAATGTGACGCTCAATTATGATCGCCGCGTCATTTACCTTCTTCCCAACTCCCACTATCGCGACCTGTTTGATTATTCCTATACCGGGCTTGGCATTTACTGGATGGATGGCGAGATCAAGGTCGGGGATGTCATGAAGGACTCCCCTGCCGAAAAGGCGGGTTTGAAGGAGGATGATATCCTGCTATCGGTGGGCAACAATTTTAGCAATAACATTCAGACGTATAAGAACCTGCTCCAGAATACGGGGGATAAATTAAAGCTCATCGTCAACCGGAATGGCGAGCTGCTCCAGCTCAGCCTGCAGGTAAAAAGTATCAGGTAGGATGGGCCGGAGGCCCCAGATAGGCCGGAGGCCTATCGCCCGAAGGGCAGACATCAGATTTTCCGTACTTTTACCGTCCTATGATCAAATATGACAGGTTTGAACTCGCTAACGGCTTACGTGTTTTAGTGCACGAGGATGCCTCCACTCCAATGGTTGTTGTCAATGTCCTCTATGATGTAGGCGCCCGGGATGAAGACCCTAAGAGAACAGGTTTCGCCCATTTGTTCGAACACCTCATGTTCGGCGGGTCTGTCCACATAGAAGACTTCGAAACTCCGCTGCAGCTGGCGGGTGGCGAGAACAACGCCTATACGACAAACGACTTCACCAACTACTATATCCAACTGCCCGCGGAGAATATCGAAACGGCCTTCTGGCTGGAGAGCGACCGCATGCTGTCCCTGGCCTTTAGCGAAAAGAGCCTGGAAGTACAGCGGAAAGTGGTGATGGAAGAGTTTAAGGAACACTATATCAATAAGCCGTATGGCGATGTCTGGTTCAAGATGCGGGAGCTGGCCTATAAACAGCATCCCTATCGCTGGATGACCATCGGCAGCAAGCTAAGCCACATCGAAGAGGCAAAGCTCGAAGATGTAAAGGAGTTCTTCTTCAAATACTACCGGCCGGCCAACGCTATCCTCGTGGTGGCGGGGAAGGTGACAACTGATCAGGTTCGCGCTCTGGCGGAAAAATGGTTCGGAGATATCCCTTCCGGCGTGAAATATGTCCGGCGGCTGCCGAATGAGCCCAAACAACATGAGGCGCGCAAGCTCACCGTAAAAGCGCCTGTTCCCCTGGACGCTCTGTACAAATGTTACCCCATGGCGGCACGTGTTGACCCGGGTTACTATGTTGCCGACCTGCTTACAGAAGTGCTTGGCAGCGGTGCTTCTTCCCGGCTGCACCAGAGCCTCATCAAGGAAAAGAAGCTATTCAGCCAGATAGAATGCTATCACACCGGCTCCAACGACCCGGGACTGGTGGTCATCGAAGGGAAACTGATAAAAGGCGTCAGCATGGAAGCCGCCGACCAGGCCGTGGAAGAAGAGTTGGAGAAATTAAAGGCCGCGCCCATTGCGGAGAAAGAGCTGACCAAGGTTAAGAACAAAACCGAGTCGGCCATTGTCTTCGAAGACATGAGTGTCATGAACCGGGCCAATAGCCTGGCTATATACGAGCTGTTGGGCGATGTGAACATGATGAATACCGAATTACAGAAATACCAGGCCGTCACGGCTGATGAGATGCTGGAAGCAAGCCGCAGCATCTTCGATCCGCTAAACAGCAATACCCTCTATTATTACAGCGAAAAATGAGTTTTGGCATGGGTGTACAAACTATTAAGTCGATTTTAGACAGAACAATCGCGCCGCCGATAAAAGATGCTATCGAATTCGATCTGACCTTACCGCCTTATCGCAGGCATGTCCTTTCCAACGGCATAGAAGTATATGCCATCGATCTGGGCAATGTGGAAGCTATGATGGTCACATGGATCTTCTATGCCGGCAACAGCTTTGAAAAAAAGAAGGGAGTTGCCGCCGCCGTCAATAGCCTTTTGAAGAACGGGACCTCAAAGCGCAAAGCCTTCGATATAAACGAACACTTCGAATATTATGGCGCCTATCTCAATCGCGCCGCACATCACGAGACAGCGGAGATGACCCTGCATTGCCTCAATAAGCATGTCGGGGAGCTGCTGCCGGTGGTAGCCGAACTGGTCACCGACTCGGTCTTTCCCGTAGAAGAGCTCGATATCTACAAGAAAAATGCTCAGCAGCGGTTACAGGTAAGCTTGAAGAAAAGTGATTTCGTGGCCACACGGCTCATCGATGCTTACTTATATGGACCGGAGCATCCCTATGGGCGGTACATGCAGTTGGAGGATTACCAGCAACTGGAAAGGGAAGACCTGTTGGCCTTCTATCACCAATACTACCAGGAAGGAACCTGCCGTATCCTGGTGGCCGGGAAGCTACCTGAAGATATCATCCCCCGGCTGGAGGCTTCTTTTGGCAGCCTGACCATTCACGCGCCGCAGAAAGGAGTATCCCTGCCCGCGCCCGCCATCATCCCCGCCGCGGAAAAACGATACCAGATAGCCAACGATCCCAACGGGGTACAAGGCTCTATCCGCATCGCCCGCAATTTCCCCAACCGGCACCATCCGGATTTTCAGCGGGTGCAGGTGCTGAACAACGTGTTCGGTGGCTTCTTTGGCTCCAGGCTGATGGCCAATATCCGTGAGGATAAAGGATATACCTATGGGATTTACAGTTATCTCGTGAACAATATGCAGGAAAGCGCCCTGATGATCAGTACGGAGGCGGGGAAAGAAGTCTGTGCGCCGGCCATAACCGAAGTGTATAAGGAGATGGACCTTCTGCGGGAGGAGCTGATCGATGAGGAAGAGCTGCAGATGGCGCGAAATTTTGCCATCGGGACTATTCTAGGCGATCTGGACGGTCCCTTCCAGGTGGCCAGCCGCTGGAAGAATATCCTGCTCAACGGACTGGATGGAGATTACTTCAAGGAAGGGGTCAGGATCATCAAGACTATCGGTCCGGAAGAGCTGCGGGAATTGGCCAGGAAATACCTCCGGCCCGAGGAGTTCTTCGAGTTGGTGGTGGTCTGAGCGGGCCCGAGGCCCGCTGGCCGAAGGCCCATCATTAGCCGTTATCCGGCCGAAACCAAAATTTCGAAGAAGGGTTCGGCTGGATAACCAGAATGCCGTAATTTCAGAAAAAGTTTCACATGAATTTCCTGCTCCGCATACTTATCACAGCGGTAGTTGCTTTTGCATTGTCTTCTGTGCTGCCGGGTATTCATATCAATACTTTTTGGACGGCGGTGGTGCTTTCCCTTGTGCTGGCAGTCTTGAACTTTTTTCTGAAGCCTGTGCTTATTATTCTTACCCTGCCGATCACCGTTCTTACCTTCGGATTATTTCTTTTTGTCATTAATGCCCTTATTGTCTGGTTTGCAAGCGAAAGTCATTTGGTCCGTGGGTTTCACGTGGATGGATTCGGGTGGGCCCTGTTGTTCAGCCTGCTTTTATCCTTGCTAACCTCCTTATTGTACAGGGATAAGGATAGAGAAGAGGAAAGAAGGCGATACTAAAATTTTAGATAGGAAGACCATGCACTTTGAAAGAAAAAACTGCAGCAACGAAGAGTTGATCCGCCTTTACAAAAGTCTTTTACTGCCCCGGATGATCGAAGAGAAGATGCTGGTCTTATTGCGGCAAGGCAGAATCAGCAAATGGTTTAGCGGCATCGGTCAGGAAGCCATTTCAGTGGGCGCCACCCTCGCCATGAAACCGGAAGAATGGATCCTCCCCCTCCACCGCAACCTTGGAGTGTTCACCAGCCGGAACATGCCCTTGTCGAAACTGTTTCTGCAATGGCAGGGAAGCCAGGACGGCTATAGTAACGGACGGGAAAGGAGCTTTCATTTCGGCAATCGCGAGCATGCCATTTGTGGCATGATCTCCCATCTTGGTCCGCAGCTTGGCGTTGCCGATGGCATCGGCCTCGCGTATAAATTACAAAAGAAGAACAAGGCGACGCTGGTTTTCAGCGGCGATGGCGGTACCAGCGAAGGAGACTTCCACGAAGCCCTCAACGTAGCTTCCGTCTGGGATCTGCCCGTTATCTTTCTCATCGAGAATAATGGCTATGGCCTGAGCACGCCGGTGTCGGAGCAATATCGTTGTGAAAGCCTTGTCTATAAGGCCGAGGGATATGGCATGCAAGGTGTTCGCATCGATGGTAATAATATATTGACTGTTTATGACACGCTTCGCGGCATCCGGGAATACTGTATCAAATACCAGCGGCCTTATCTCGTCGAATGTATGACCTTCCGGATGCGGGGCCATGAAGAAGCCAGCGGCATTAAATATGTGCCGCAGGAGTTGCTCGAGGACTGGGGAAAGAAAGACCCTGTAGCCAATTTCGAAGGGTTTCTACGCGAGCAGGGGGTGTTGGACGACAGCCGCATCGAACAGCTCCGCGAAAACATCCGGGAAACCATCGAGCTGGAGTTGAACGAGGTGGCGGGGCCTGTCCACGTTGTACCGGATACGGAAGAAGAATTGGTGGATACCTATGCGCCTGCGCCATATGTAATAGAAGAGATGCCTCCCGTGGATGCCGGGACGCCGGAGAAGCGGCTTGTCGACGCCATCAGCGAAAGTCTCGATCAATCGATGCAACGCCACAGCAATCTTGTCCTCATGGGGCAGGATATCGCCGAATATGGCGGCGTCTTCAAGGTCACCGAAGGGCTGATGGAAAAATATGGAAAAAGCCGGGTAAGAAATACCCCACTGTGTGAAAGCGCCATCGTAGGCTGCACGCTGGGGCTCAGCCTGGAAGGATACAAAAGCGTCATGGAAATGCAGTTCGCGGATTTTGTCACCGCGGGTTTCAACCAGATAGTGAACAATCTTGCAAAGATCCACTACCGCTGGGGCCAGGCGGCGGACGTTGTTATCCGGATGCCCACCGGTGCCGGTGTCGGTGCGGGTCCCTTCCATTCCCAAAGCAACGAAGCCTGGTTTGCTCATGTGCCCGGACTCAAGATCGTCTATCCCTCCACACCCATGGATGCAAAAGGATTGCTGGCTGCCGCCATCAACGATCCGAACCCAGTCCTTTATTTTGAACATAAGGCGTTGTATCGTAGCATTACCGGACCGGTGCCTGAAGACTATTATACAGTGGAGATCGGGAAGGCCAGGACAGTACAGGATGGTGACGACCTCTCCATTATTACTTATGGCGCCGGTGTTCATTGGGCGTTGGATTACCAGCAGTCCCATCCTGAACTTTCCCTGCATGTCCTCGATCTTCGCACGCTCCTGCCGCTGGATTACGCGGCTATCCGCGAAACTGTCGCGCGGACAGGTAAGGTGCTTATCCTGCATGAGGATACCCTGACGGGGGGCGTTGGCGCGGAAATTGCGGCATTCATCGGAGAACACTGTTTCTCCATGCTCGATGCGCCGGTGCTTCGATGTGCTTCGCTGGATACCCCGGTGCCGTTTAATACCGATCTGGAAAAGAACTTCCTCGCCAGCGCCCGGCTGGACGAATATGTGCAAAAGTTGTTGATTTACTAGATGGGTCAAGTTTTGCACCATTCATGCACAAAACTTGAAAGTGAAAAGAAGAATGCATATCTTTACACCAAATAGGATAAGGTTTAATGGTTATGGAACTGATTAGGGCGACCTCCCACCAGGGAGGTTTTTCTTTGACCCTTCGGTTTTACTCGCTTGTACCTTTCTCTCCTACAAAATACTGCTCCTTATTTTTGAATAACACATTAAAGGTGGTGAAAGACCCATAGACGCGGGTTATATATTGTTGCAGATTCACCTTCTCTTCGTCACTCAATCCCTTGTGCCCATTTATCTGTTGTTCGAGCACCCGCAGGCGGTCGCGGGCCATCACAATTTTATGAAAGAAGACATCGATCGGTACTTCTTTTGGCTTTATCGATTTATCACCGGGCTGAAGCACGAGCTGCCCGCCTTTCCATTTATCACCAAGCGGCACCACTTCGGTAAGGCCGCCCCAAAGCCGGAGGATGCCGAGTAAGGACTTCTCCATCTCCGACTGTGTTTCCACTTCGACAGTGACATTCTCCGGGATGATCTCATCGAGCTGAGGGTCGTCTTTCTTAATCTCCCGGATGCCATGATGAATAAAAGAAATAAGATAATCAGCGTAGCGAACTCCGACGATCACGCCGGGTCCCAATGCCGTGTGTTGGAGGCGGGTGCCGACACCCAATGTCAGTTGATCCATATTATATAGTCTATGATTTTAGGGGTGATCCTTCCGGTCTGCCTGGTATTCATGAAAGGCCAGCTTGATATAGTCCAGCAGATCGTAATCCGTCGCCCGGTGACAGAAGTCGTAGGAGGGGCGGTAGCGAGCCATAAAGCTGTCCAGCTCGTCGCCTTCGAGATGGGTTATCTTGAGTACGGTGCTCCGGTTGAAACGATAGTCGACATACTTTTCCCTTTCTTCATCCTCCAACCTACGCTGAAAGGCAAGCGTTCGCCTGGTCTTGGCGCGATCGAACATCTCGATCAGCTGATTCAGATCGACACCGACGCCTCCCCCGTCCTGGCCTGTCGTACTATTTAGCTTAAAACCCGGCTTCTTGTAATTGAAGATCTTGGCATAGTCCTGCCGGTTTTGCAAGGAGTCATAATGATAGTTGCGGGGCATCACCTTTACTTCTTTAAGGGTAACGGGGTCAACATGGAGGGCGATGTCGAAACCGTTCAGAGAGTTGATGTTGCTAATGGGGAATTTGGCGGTCTCCCGGCCAAGATAGGAGAAGTAGAGCGAATCTTTTATGCTTACGGTGATAGCATAGTTGCCATTGGAGTCCGTCGCGGTACCCCTTCCCATGGTGCTCATGACACTGACCCCGTCCAGTGGCTTGGTGCGATACATATTGAATACCGTCCCATGGATGGTCACTTCCTGCCCCCTGGCCTTGCTGCAAAAAAGGAGAAAGACAAAAAAGGATAAGGGAAGCAGTAAGTTCTTATGGGTAGAAAATGCCAATGGCTAATTATTTTAATCGTAATACTACTACCAAAATAGGACAAACCAGCGGCCGGAGCCGCATTTTTAACGCCGATTTTGCAACTTCAGCACCTCCTCGATCACCCGCGGAAAGTGCTCATATTCCAGCATATGCACCTTTTTTGCGAGCGTGTCGGGGGTGTCGTCCTTTTCGACGCTGACCCTGGCCTGGAAGATCGGCTGGCCGTGATCATATTGTTCATCCACGTAGTGAATGGTAATACCTGTTTCTATTTCCGCCGCCGCGATCACCGCCTCATGCACAAAGCGGCCATACATCCCTTTGCCGCCGAATTTTGGGAGCAGGGCGGGATGGATATTGATGATCCTGCCGGGCCAGGCCTTGATCAGCACCTCGGGCATCTTCCATAAGAATCCTGACAGCACGATGAAGTCGATCTGTTTTTCACGCAGCTGCTTTACATAGGCATCTCCCCGGAAAAAAGGTTCTTTTTCTATTAATAAGGTGGGAATGCCTTCCCGCGAGGCAATGTCCAGCACTCCCGCGCCAGGTTTATTACAGACGATAAGTGCGACTTTGATGGTGGCGTGATGACGAAAATGATCAATGATCCGGGCTGTGTTCGTCCCTGTTCCGGACGCGAAAATGGCAATCTTCTGCATGCGCAAAACTACATTGCCTACAGCGATTTTAGCTGCCTATTTTGTTCGCTGCATGCGTTGACAATACTATGACAGAAGGTCAGAACGATTTGACGTAATTCGCTGAAACCCACGCCAGACGCGGGAAAAAAAATTTTCTGCATGTTGATATATTGTTAAAATCCTGACTTATTTTTGCAACCTGTTAAGGAGATTTTTCCACATTTATACACTTTTGTATATATGACCAACCACAGACCAACAGTCAAAAGGCTAATATTCAGTATCCTCCTCCTCTCTCTGTTTTCCCTCGGAAATAGGTTGTTTGCTCAGGACGGTAAGGCTTTATTCCAGACGAATTGCGCCTCGTGTCACAGCCCTTTTAAGCAGATCATCGGGCCGGCTCTGAAGGGGGCAGTTGACAGGATCCCTGACAAGAACCTGCTCCACGACTGGGTCCGTAATAATACAAAGGTGTTGGCTTCGGGAAATCCCTATTTCACTGGGTTGTACAATCAGTTCAAGGTCCCGATGAACACGTTCCCCTCCATGACAAATGGCGAAATCGATGCCATCTTCAAGTATGTGGAAGCTGCTCAGCCGCCACCTCCTCCGGGTCCGGGAAATACCGTTGACAACAAAGAACAGGAAAGCGACAACACCCTGCTTTACGGTATCCTGACCCTGATCCTCGCGATCATCATGTTTGTGCTCCTTCAGGTTAACAGCAGCCTGAAAAAGCTCTCCGACGACAAAGAAGGTATTCCCGCCGCGGAACCCGTTCCCTTCTATCGCAATAAGGCCTATATCGCCATGCTCATCCTCGTGGTCTTTGTCGCCGGGGGTTACCTGGTTGTAGAAGGCGCCATCGGTCTTGGCCGGCAACAAGGTTATCAGCCTGAACAGCCGATCTTCTACTCCCATAAAGTTCACGCCGGCATCAACCAGATCAGCTGTCTGTACTGTCACAGCAACGCCATGGACAGCAGACACGCCACCGTGCCGCCGCTGAACGTCTGTATGAACTGTCATGCCGCGATCAACGACTACACCAAGGGCCCGCAACTCTATCGCGAAGACGGCAGCAAGGTAGACGGTACGGCAGAGATCCAGAAGCTGTATAGCTACACCGGCTTCGACCCCAAGACAAACTCCTATAATCTTGCCAATGCAAAGCCGGTGCAATGGACCAAGATCCACAATCTCCCCGACCACGTATTCTTTAGCCACGCTCAGCACACAAAAGCTGGCCAGGTACAGTGTCAGACCTGCCACGGACCCATCCAGGAAATGGATGAAGTAAGACAATTCGCTCCGCTGAGCATGGGTTGGTGTATCAACTGCCACCGCACCACCAAGGTGAACTTCCCCGACTCCTCAGGTAACGGGAATAAATTCTACAGCATTTACGAGCGTTTTCATAAAGATTTGAAAAACGGCACTATGGACTCGGTCACCGTTGAGAACATCGGCGGCACCGAATGTCAAAAATGTCACTACTAATTTTCTACTACCCTCCCTCCGCCCGCGGAGCACCATAAAGTTTAACTTCTCAAATATGAGCGACAAAAAGTACTGGCAAAGTTTCGGAGAGCGCAATAACAGCGAAGCGTTTCAGAAATCAACGGAGAACGAGTTCAATGAGAACCTACCGTTCGAAGGCCTGGATTCAAAAGGATTGCTCGACGCCAAACATCCCCGTAGGGATTTTCTAAAATATCTGGGCTTTAGCACGGCTGCTGCCACCCTGGCTGCCTCCTGTGAGATGCCTGTCCGTCATGTCGTCCCCTATCTCAACAAGCCGGATAACATGATCCCCGGTGTCGCCGACTTTTACGCAACCACCTATTCCTTTGGTGGTGATGTCGTTCCTGTAGTCGCGAAGGTTCGGGACGGGCGCCCGATCAAGATCGAAGGCAACACCCTCTCTTCCCTCACCAAGGGCGGTACTTCGGCCCGGGTACAGGCTTCGGTGCTCGATCTTTATGATACGGCCCGCCTTCGTTTCCCGGTTCAGATAACGGATGGCAAACCCAACGAGGTAAGCACGTTCGAGGCCTTCGATAAGCTGGTAAGCGATGCGCTTGCTTCTGCCGGTGGGCCGATCGTGCTGCTGACCGGTACGATTACGTCGCCTACTACAAAACAAATTATCAGCGACTTCCTGGCAAAGTATCCGGGCAGCCGCCACGTACAATATGACGCCGACACTTACAGCGGGATGCTGCTGGCCAACGAAGCCACATACGGCAAGCGCAGCCTGCCTTCCTACAGGTTTGACAAGGCAAAGGTCGTCGTCTCGCTTGGCGCCGACTTCCTCGCAACCTGGCTGAGCCCCGTCGAATTCGCGCGGTATTGGTCGGTAAACCGTAAGGTCAGCGCCAAGAACCCCGAGATGAGCAAGCACTATCAATTCGAAAGCCTGCTCTCCATGACTGGCGGCAATGCCGACCACCGCTACACCCATCGCCCCACCGAAACGGGGGCTATCGCCCTGGCACTTTATGCAGAGCTGGGTGGTTCTGTTACGGCGCCCGCCCTTCCGGAAAAATTGAAAGCCGGGGTTAAAAAAGCGGCAAAAGACCTGCTGGATAATAAAGGGAATGCCCTTGTCATCAGCGGCAGCAATAATGTCAACATCCAGATCATCGTCAACGCCATCAACGAAGCCATCGGTGCAAATGGCTCTACAGTCGATTGGTCGGCCCCCTTACAGACCCGCCAGGGCATCGACAGCGAGATGAACGCGCTGGTCGCTGACCTCAACGACGGCAAAGTAGGGGCCCTGCTGGTCTACGGCGTGAACCCGGCATATGATTATTATGATGCGGAGAAGTTCAAGGCCGGCCTGAAGAAGGTAAAGGCCTCCATCTCCTTCAACGACCGGCTGGACGAAACGACCGAACTCACCAAATATGTGCTGCCCGCCCCGCACTTCCTCGAAAGCTGGGGTGACGCCGAACCCAAGCCCGGTTATTTCTCCTTCCTGCAACCCACTATCGCTCCGCTGTTCAAGACGCGGCATTTCCAGGATTCCCTGCTGAAATGGAGCGGGAGTACCACGGCTTACGAAGCATATTTCAAACAATACTGGACGGGCAAACTGGGCGGCATCGAAGCCTATGAGAAAGCCCTGCAGGACGGTGTCATCGAACCAACTGCCGGCGCCGCTTCGGCCGTCTCCTATAATAATGGCAAGGTCGGCGACGCTGCCAGCGCCATCGGCTCCATCAAAAAAGGCGGCCAATTTGAAATTGTCCTCTATCAGAAAGTGACTATGGGCATCGGCGCCCAGGCCAACAACCCCTGGCTGCAGGAAGTACCCGATCCCATCACAAAGGCGGATTGGGACAACTACGCCGTCGTCTCCCCCAAATTTGCAAAGGACACCTGGGGCCTCGATCTTGGCGATCGCCGCCAGGCCGACGCCTACGAAGTATATCCCACCAAACAGGTGATCAAGGTAAAGGCCGGCAACAAAGAGCTGAGCCTGCCCACAGTGATCATCCCCGGCACCAACAACGAAGTCATCGGCATCGCCGTGGGTTATGGCCGAAGCAGCGCCAACCCCGACAATACCCCCGATTTTATCGGTAAGGCCGCAGCCGGTGCGGGCCAGAACGCCTTCCCCCTGCTCACCTTCAACGGCACGACAGTGGATTGGTACGCCGCCGACGGCAGCTTTGAAAAGACAAACGATACCTTCAAGCTCGCCTTCACCCAGACGCACAGCTCCTACGAAGGCCGTACGGAAGTGGTCAAGGAGCTAACTCTCGATACCTTCAAAAAGGAGCCCGGTTACGTAATGAACGAACGGGAAGAAGAGCTGAAGCCTTTTGGCGGGATAGAGCATTTTACCGACCAGGGGACTCTTTACCCGCAGTACGACAAGCCGGGCATCAAGTGGGGCATGTCCATCGACCTCAACTCCTGCACTGGCTGCTCCGCCTGCGTCGTAGCCTGCTATGCCGAGAACAACGTTCCCATCGTCGGGAAGCACGAAGTAATGCGCTATCACGATATGCACTGGCTGCGTATCGACCGCTATTACACTACGCCGTCCAATAACCTGGACAGCCCCGAAGACGTACAGGTGGTATTCCAGCCGATGCTTTGCCAGCATTGTGACAACGCGCCCTGCGAGAACGTCTGTCCCGTCAACGCCACCAACCACAGCACCGAAGGTCTTAACCAGATGGCCTATAACCGTTGCATCGGCACCCGCTATTGCGCCAACAACTGTCCCTATAAAGTTCGCCGTTTCAACTGGGCCGACTACACCGGCGCCGACAGCTTCCCGAACAACCAGGACCAGTCCATAGTCGGCAAACTGGACCCGGCTGTCTTCCAGATGAACGACGACCTCACCCGCATGGTGCTGAACCCCGACGTTGTCGTCCGCAGCCGCGGCGTCATGGAAAAGTGCAGCTTCTGCGTACAGCGCTTGCAGGATGGAAAGCTCAAGGCGAAGAAAGAGAACCGCGTCCTCGAGGACATGGTGGATATACAGACGGCCTGCCAGCAGGCATGTCCCACGGAAGCCATCGTCTTTGGCAATGCCAACAGCATTTCGAGCCGCATCAGCACAACCCGGAAAGACAATTTCGACCGGCTGTACTACGTCATCGAAGAGTTGCACACCCTGCCCAATGTCAGCTACCTGGCGAAGGTGCGGCATTCGGAAGTCGCTTATGGGGCAGCCGAAACTGAAGGGAAAAAGGAAACTACCTTGTCAGAATAGCAATCGTAGACCCGTTCGTGGACAATAAATATCAATAGCAAAAAGCTCAACATACTATGCAAGCTCCCTTAAGGTATGAATCACAAGTAAGAACAGCGCTGGTAGAAGGTCAGAAGGATTATCACCAGGTTACGGAAGATATCGTCCGGCCCGTCGAAGCTGCTCCCTCCCGCCTCTGGTGGATCGGCTTCATCATCTCTGTGTGCTGTCTTTTATTCGGCGTCTGGTCCGTAACTGAGCAGGTGATCTATGGCGTCGGCCAGTGGAACCTTCACCGCACCATCGGTTGGGGCTGGGATATCACCAACTTCGTCTGGTGGGTTGGTATCGGTCACGCCGGAACCCTCATCTCCGCGATCTTGCTGCTGTTCCGCCAGGGCTGGCGTACGGGTGTGAACAGGGCGGCGGAAGCCATGACCATCTTCGCCGTTATGTGCGCGGGTCAGTTTCCTATCTGGCACATGGGCCGCGTCTGGCTGTGCTTCTTTATCATGCCTTATCCCAATACCCGCGGTCCGGTTTGGCCAAACTTCAACTCCCCCCTGCTGTGGGACGTATTCGCCATCTCGACTTACTTCACCGTATCCGTACTCTTTTGGTATTCGGGCCTGATCCCCGACATCGCCACCGTTCGTGACCGGGCAAAAGTAAAATGGCGCAAATTGATGTATGGCGTCCTTTCCTTTGGCTGGACGGGTTCTACGAAACACTGGCAGCGTCACGAGTCGCTCTCCCTGGTATTGGCCGGTCTGAGTACCCCGCTGGTGCTTTCCGTACACACGATAGTATCCATGGACTTCGCCACCTCCGTTATCCCGGGCTGGCATACCACCATCTTCCCCCCTTACTTCGTTGCGGGCGCCATCTTCTCTGGTTTTGCGATGGTGCAGACCCTGCTGCTCGTCAGCCGTAAGGTGTTGAAGCTTGAAGGGTATATTACCCTCGAGCATATCGAAGTGATGAATAAGGTTATTGTACTCACCGGTTCGATCGTGGGTATAGCTTACCTGACAGAGCTGTTCATTTCCTGGTATGGTCAGAATAAATTCGAAGGTTGGGCCTTTGCTCAAAACCGGGTCAATATCTTCAGCCCCTATGGCTGGAGCTACTACCTGATGATGGGCTGTAACGTGCTGTCGCCCCAGATCTTCTGGTTCCGCAAGATGCGCCGCAACCTCACCGTCACCTTCTTTATGTCTGTGATCGTCAACATCGGGATGTGGTTCGAACGGTTTGTGATCATCGTAACCTCTATCTATCGCGACTACCTTCCCAGCAGCTGGGCCATGTATTATGCGCCGAGCATTTGGGAAGTCGGGTTCTATATCGGCACATTCGGCCTGTTTTTCACCTGTTACTTCCTGTTCAGCAAGTTCTTCCCGGTCATCGCCATCGCGGAGATCAAGCACATCCTGAAGAAATCCGGTGAATCGTACAAGGAGAAGATGGGACCATTGGAACAGATGCCTGTCGAAGAATTTGCACACGAATACGCACATGCGCATTAAAAGCTAAATAAGTATGGCAGTTAAAAAATTTGTTGTTGGGGTTTTTACAGACGAAGCGGTACTCTTTCCTGCTATCGGGAAGGTCCGTTCTGCAGGATATAAGATCCATGAAGTCTACACGCCCATGCCCATCCACGGGATGGATCACGCACTGGGGCTGAGGGACACCAGCTTGCATACGGCCGGCTTTATCTATGGCATCACGGGCACCACCACCGCCCTCACCGGCATCGGCTGGGTCTTCAACATCGACTGGCCCGTCAACATCGGCGGCAAGTCTCACTTCGACCTGGCGGCATGGATTCCTATTACATTCGAGCTCACCGTATTGTTCTCTGCCGTAGGGATGTTCCTCACCTTCCTCTTCCTCAATCAGATGGCGCCTTTTGTCCGTAAACACCACTTCAACCTCCGCAGCACCGACGACCAGTTTACCATGGTCATCGAATTGACGGAAAAGAGCAACGCAGAAGAGATCAAGGCTTTCCTGACCAACGTAGGCGCCGTGGGCATCAATCTCCAGGAGGCCGAGACCGGCTGGTGGATTGGACGTTACGACACCGACAAAACACCACTTAAACACAAAGGAGAACTTTTAGCCTAAGCGATAGCCTAAGAATATTATCATGAAAAAAGTAATCATCTTATCATCAATAGTAGTTGGGATAACCACCTTTATCAGCTGTGGTGGCGTGCAACGCGACCCCGGAAGGGTTTACATGCCTGACATGGGCTACAGCCGCGCCTACGAGACCTATGCTACGACTGAAGAGCAAAAGGCGGAGTTGTTGAAGCAGGGCATCCACTTCAGCAACACCCCCGTCCCGGGCACGATCAAGCGGGGCGAACTCTTCCCCTTCCTCCTGACCAAGGACGCAGCCGGCGATACCACCAACTACCACGCCTCCAGGGAAGTAAAGAACCCGCTGACGTCCATGGATACGGTGGAAGCCGAGCGGCTCTACCTGGTCAACTGCGCCATCTGCCACGGCCCCAAACTGGACGGCAACGGTCCGCTTTACAAAGGCGGCGATGGCCCCTTCCCCTCTAAGCCCGCAACCCTGGTCGGCGACGCGCGATATGAGGCTATGCCCGAAGGCCAGATGTACTATTCAGTCACTTACGGTAAGAACAAAATGGGAAGTTATGCTTCTCAGTTGAGTACTATGCGCCGCTGGATGGTGATCGTTTATATAAAATCAAAACAGGCGGCGGCTCATCCCGCCGGCGCCAGCGCAGGGAGCTCGTCTTCCGCAAGCGCCGACTCCACCGCAAAAAAATAACCCGAACCCGAGAAGAAAAAGGATTAACGAATACATTAAATTTTGTTGAATGTCATCCATTAAAGAACATTTTGTAACCCCCGTCCGATATAAGCAGTGGTCAATAGGATTGATGGCCGTAGGCGTGCTGTCCCTGATCATCGGTTTCATAATGTACGGCGGTCATGACCAGGGCGTCCGTTTCTGGGCCGCTCTGCTGCAGAACAGCGTCTACTTCCTGCTGCTTGTCAACGCGGTCATGTTCTTCATTGCCGCCGTTTCCCTGGCGATGGGCGGCTTTCAAATGACGTTCCGCCGGGTATCCGAGGCCATCGCCGCTTCCGTGATCCCCATCGGATTCATCACCTTCGTAATCCTGCTTTGCATCGTGTTCGGTGGTAAGACGGCTATCTATGAATGGCTGGATAGGGACGCCGTCGCAAAAGACCCCGCTCTTAATGGAAAAAAAGGTTTCCTCAGCGTGCCCTTCTTTATGATCTGGACGGTACTGACCATCTTCCTCTGGTCATTCCTGGGCTGGAAGATACGCCAGTTGTCCCGCAGCATCGACGACACCCCGCTCACCGTCGCCGAAGGAAAGAAATATATCTTTAAGAACACAGTATGGACGGCACTGTATATCGTCTGGTTCGGCCTTACCGTCGCCTCCGTGACTCCCTGGCTCTGGTTGATGAGCCTCAATGCCCACTGGTTCTCCACCATGTATAGCTGGTATACGTTTGCCAGTACATTCGTGTCGGGCTGCGCATTGCTCACCATCTTCGTCATTTACTTCAAGAACCAGGGCTACCTGGAATATGTTAACGAAGAGCACCTCCACGACCTCGGAAAGTTCATGTTCGCCTTCTCCATCTTCTGGACTTACATCTGGTTCGACCAGTTTATGCTCATCTGGTATGCGAACATCTCCGAAGAGACGGTATATTTCAAACCCCGCCTCGATGGGGCCTATGTCGGCGTTTTCTATTTAAACCTGATAATCAATTTCATATGCCCCCTGCTCATCTTCATGAAACGGAGCTCTAAGCGCAACTGGGGCACGGTAACTTTTATGTCCGTACTTTTGATATTCGGTCACTGGCTGGATTTTTTCCAGATGGTCTTCCCGAGTCCTCGTATCTCGCCCGACCGGGTGCCCCTGAACCTCTTCGACTTCGGCATCGCGCTGGGCTTCGTGGGATTGATCATGTGGCAGACCGCAAGGGTCCTTAGCAAGTATCCCCTGTTGGCAAAAAACCATCCTTTCCTGAAAGAAAGTATTATCCATCATACTTAAAACTTGTTTTCTATCATGTCAACTTTTTTTCTGTTACTGATCCTGTTGTTTGGCTTCCTGATCACCTTTCAGATTGCAAAAGCAAGTGAGTATGTAGGTGTAATAAGGGGGGAAAAGAAGAATTTCGAGCAGCATAACCGCATCAACGGTTTCCTCATGATCGTTTTCCTTGTACTGGGCCTCATCGGAGTTTACTGGTGCAACGAATTGTTCAAAGGAAGGATCCTCGGAGAATCCGCTTCCAAGCACGGGGAAGAGATCGACAAGATGCTCTACATCACCATCGCCATCACAGGTGTCGTGTTTGTCATCACTCAGGTTCTGCTTTTCTGGTTTGCCTACAAATACCAGTATTCAGAGAAGAGGAAAGCGCATTACTTCCCGCATGACAACCGCCTGGAAGTCATCTGGACGGTGGTGCCTGCCATCGCCCTCACCGTCCTGGTCGGTTTTGGCCTTTTCTATTGGTTCCGCATCACCGGCGATGCACCCCAGGATGCTTTGCAGATAGAGGTCACCGGCAAACAGTTCGGCTGGATCTTCCGCTATCCGGGACACGACCAGGTGTTTGGCAAGAAATACTATCAGAACATCAGCGATAAGGACAACAACCAATTGGGTCTCATCTGGGATGACGCCGCCGCTCACGACGACGTCGTTGTCAACAATGAAATGTATTGCGTGGTCAACCGCCCGGTGAAGCTGATCATCGGCTCCCGCGATGTTATCCATGACGTAGGTCTTGCGTACTTCCGTCAGAAGATGGACGCCGTACCCGGCACGCCGACGACGTTGTGGTTCACGCCCAAGTTTACCACCGAGGAAATGAAGAAGAAGCTCAATAACCCCGACTTCGTATACGAGATCTCCTGCGACCAGATGTGCGGGAAAGGTCACTATACCATGCGCGGGGTCATCACCGTGGTAACAAATGAAGAGTATCATCTCTGGCTGGCCAAGCAGAAGCCCAACTATGCAATGGTGATGCAGGATAAGGCTCCTGCCGCTCCCGCTGCCCCTGCCGCCGGACCAGTAGCAGACTCGACAAAGACCACGGCAAAAAACTAAAATTCGATTCGCACAAAAAATACTCTCAATGAGCAACGAAGCAACATTACACGGACATCCTGAGGTGCAGACGGTACACGAGGTTCATCACGACGAGCATGGCGTACATCACCACAAGGAGACGTTTATCACGAAATATGTGTTCAGCCAGGACCATAAGATGATCTCCAAGCAATTCCTCATCACGGGGATGATCTGGGCCATCATCGGCGGGTTGATGTCCGTGCTGTTCCGGCTCCAACTGGGTTACCCGGACGCTCACTTCCAATTCCTCGAAGACATCCTGGGCAGCAAATGGGCCAAGGGGGGACAGATCCAGCCCGAGTTCTACTACGCCCTGGTGACCATGCACGGTACCATCCTGGTGTTCTTCGTGTTGACCGGCGGCTTGAGCGGAACTTTCGCCAACTTCCTTATTCCCCTGCAGATCGGGGCGCGGGATATGGCGTCACCCTTCCTGAATATGTTGTCTTACTGGTTCTTCCTCGGTGCCAGCGTTGTAATGCTCTCTTCGTTGTTTATCGCTACCGGCCCTGCCAGCGGTGGTTGGACTTCCTACCCACCCTTAAGCGCCCTTGGCGACGCCTCCGAGGGGTCGAAAACAGGTATGGATCTATGGATCATTTCGATGGCCATGTTTGTCATCTCCTCCCTGCTCGGCGGCTTAAACTATATCTCCACCGTCCTCAATATGCGTACGAAGGGGATGAGTATGACGCGGATGCCGCTCACCATCTGGGCGCTGTTATTCACCGCCGTACTGGGGGTCCTGTCCTTCCCCGTATTGCTCTCCGGCTTTATCCTGCTGTTGTTCGACCGCCATGCCGGAACAAGCTTCTATCTCTCCGATATCTTCCTCACCGAGACCAATAAGGCCCTGCCCAACGAAGGCGGTAGCGCGATTCTCTACCAGCACCTTTTCTGGTTCCTCGGTCACCCTGAAGTATACATTATCATCCTCCCTGCCATGGGTCTGGTCTCCGAAGTGATGTCCGTCAACGCCCGCAAACCCATCTTTGGCTATATGGCCATGGTCGGTTCGCTGTTTGCTATCGCCATCCTCGCCTTCCTGGTATGGGCACACCATATGTTCGTCACGGGCCTCAACCCGTTCCTGGGTTCGATATTCGTATTGCTCACCCTGCTCATCGCCGTCCCATCGGCCATCAAGGTGTTCAACTGGCTGACGACACTCTGGCGCGGCAATATCCGGTTCACCCCGGCCATGCTCTTCGCCATAGGCTTTGTGAGCACGTTCATCTCCGGTGGTCTCACGGGTATCTTCCTCGGTAACTCGACGCTGGATATCCAGCTGCACGATACTATGTTCGTCATTGCGCACTTCCACATCGTAATGGGGGTTTCGGGTATCCTGGGGATGTTCGCGGGTATCTATCACTGGTTCCCGAAGATGTATGGCCGGTATATGAATAATACGTTGTCATATATCCATTTCTGGGTAACGCTGGTGGGAGCCTACCTCATCTTCTGGCCGATGCACTATGAAGGGTTGGCCGGGATGCCGCGTCGCTATTTCGACTATTCGCAATGGTTGTCCTTCAACCAATTCGGTGGTCTGAACCGGTTTATCTCGACGGTGGCCATGATCACGTTTGCAGTACAGCTGCTGTTCGTCTTCAACTTCTTCTACTCCATCTTCAAGGGTCGGCGAGTGATGACCAGGAATCCCTGGGGCGCTACGACCCTCGAATGGACCGCGCCCATCCGGCCTGGTCATGGCAACTGGCCTGGCGATATTCCCGAAGTTCATCGCTGGCCTTATGATTATGCGAAGGACGGCAGGGATTTCATCCCCCAGACCGAACCACTGGGACCAAATGAGAGCGCGCATTGATAAAAAAGATCAGCGTGACCGTGAAGCAACCAAGTTCTTTAAAATTTGCCGGCAAATTGCAGGACTACAGACTGCTGATCAAGTTCAACCTAAGCTTCATGGTTGTGTTCTCCGCCCTGATCAGCTATTTGCTGGCGCCGAAAATAAAGGAATATGACTGGGCTCAGATCGGCCTGTTCTTCCTGGGCGGCATGCTGGTGACCGGCAGCGCCAATACGATCAATCAGATCGTGGAGAAAGATACCGATGCCCTGATGAAGCGGACGGCTAACCGCCCCGTTGCGGCAGGCCGGATGAGTGTACAGGAAGCCTCGACCTTTGCCGTGCTGTCAGGTATCGGGGGTGTCCTTATCCTCTGGTTGAATTTCAACTTTCTCGCGGCAGCCCTGGCAGCTTTTAGCCTCTTCGTCTACGCGTTTATCTATACGCCATTGAAGAAGGTAAGCTCCATCTCCGTGCTGGTAGGCGCCATACCCGGAAGCCTGCCCTGTCTCATCGGCTGGGCAGCGGGCAATGACGACCTCTCCATCGGTGGCTGGGTGTTGTTTGCGTTGCAGTTCTTCTGGCAATTCCCCCATTTCTGGGCCATTGCCTGGATTGCGCACAAGGACTATTCGACCGCAGGATTCAAACTGTTGCCCTCCGACCAGGGACCAACGAAATATTCCGCCATCCAGGCCATCATCTATTCGCTCTTGCTGGTGCCCGTAGGTGTGCTGCCATATTTTGTGGGCGGACCCAACGGCGGCGGGATGAGTGGAATCGTAAGTCTGGTGATTGTAATGCTGGCCAACCTGGCGATGGTGGGACAGTGTGTACGGCTGTACAGGGAAATGACGGTGAAGGCAGCGAGACGGGTAATGTTCAGCAGCTATATCTATCTGCCTGTAGTGTTGTTGTCGCTGCTGGCGAATAAAACCGCCTGACCTGATCCGCCCGAGGCGGATCGTCCGAAGGACAGACTTTAGCGCTTTGCTGGAAATGCGCTATTTTTCCTAAAACGCATTTCCAGCATGTAACTATGGATATTGTGAACGAGCAACGAAAGAAAATACATCCCCATAAATTCACGTTATGGGTGGGTTTGGGAAGCATCATAATGATGTTTGCCGGGCTGACCAGCGCCTATGTCGTAAAGCGCGACCAGCCGGGTTGGACCAGCTTCTTTATCCCGAGGGCCTTCTGGTATTCGACGGCGGTGATCCTCACCAGCAGTCTTACCATTCAGATGGCGCTAAAGGCTTTTAAGGACAGGGAAATGCTGCGCTACCGCAACCTGATGAGTACGACGGCCGTGCTGGGAATCGTCTTTGTGCTGTTGCAATGGGTGGGTTTCCGGTCAATATGGGACTCGGGCATCACTTTCCACGGCAGCGGCGGTGGACAGTTTCTATATATCATCGCGGGGCTGCACGCCGCACACGTGATGGGTGGCATCATCCCTCTCGTAGTCATGGTGGGAAAGGCTTACGGCAGCAGGGTCCGCAGCTATAACAGCACGCCAGTGGAAATAATGAGCACCTACTGGCATTTTGTAGACCTGCTCTGGTTGTACCTGTTCGTTTTCTTTATGATGATAAAATAAGTATTCAGTATTTAATAAATTTGCAAACCAACTAAAATAACAACATGGCACAAGCAATACCGGCAGGACAGAAATGGTGGAGTGGCGGAAAAAGCCCCTTCAACGTGGAGTATGGGAAACTGATGATGTGGTATTTTCTGATGAGCGATGCCTTTACTTTTGGTGCTTTTCTCATCTCCTACGGTACTATCCGGTTTTCCAGCAATAGTTGGCCCGACCCCAATGAAGTGTTTCGTGCCTTCCCGGGGATGGGGGGAATGCACCTCCCGCTGGTGTTTGTGTCCCTGATGACCTTTATCCTGATCATGTCTTCCGTTACCATGGTGTTGGCGGTCGCCGCCGGCCACGAGGGCAACCGGAAGAAAGTAGCCTTCTATATGGTCCTGACTATCATCGGCGGGTTGATGTTCCTCGGCTGTCAGGCCTGGGAATGGACCCATCTCCATGGCGAAGGCGCCTGGTGGGGCCGGAATCCTTTCCTCAATGTCAACGGATCGAGAGCCTCTACCAACTTTACCAATTTCTTTTTTACTATCACGGGTTTCCATGGCTTCCACGTATTTTCCGGGGTGTGCATCAACGTCATCATGCTGATCAAGACCCTGCGTGGCGACTTCGACCGCAGAGGCCATTACCTGATGATCGAGAAGGCCGGCCTATACTGGCACTTTGTCGACCTGGTTTGGGTATTCGTGTTCACCTGTTTCTATCTGCTCTAAAACACTAAACAAAATTATTATATGTCCAACCACGTCGATACCACCACTGTAAACCGCGATAGCGCACATGCCACCTTCGATACCAAGCCGATCTGGCGTACCTTCTGGATCCTGCTGGGGATCACGCTTGTTGAGCTGGCGCTGGCTACCATCCACCTGAAGACGGGATTTCCGCCCAAATATGTCCTGAATGGTGTCTACCTGATCCTCACTTGCGCCAAGGCTTTCTATATCATTGCAGAGTTTATGCACCTGCGTCATGAGGTCAAGAATTTGATCATGACCATCGCGGTGCCGGCGATGCTTTTCATCTGGTTTGCCATTGCCTTCCTCGCCGATGGCAATTCGTACCGGGAACTGCGTAACCGCTATGATCGCTACCATGTCGAGCAGAATAATACGAAGGTGGCGCCCGCAGGCGGCGAAGAAGCCCCGACCCAGCCCGCAAAGAAGCCCGGTTCGCCAGAATAAGCGCACGCAAATAATTTTTGTAGGAACCATCGCCATCGGTGATGGTTCTTTAATTTTGTGATATGAACAAGAAAGGCTGGCTGGCCGTCTTTATCGCGGTGGTAGTCCCCCTCGGTTTTTATATGGTGGCCAAACAATATGGCGTAGCGATGCCCGGTCATTATTTCCCCGACTCTGTCGTCACCCGGATGAAAGATGGTAAGGAGATCAGCGACACCATCTGGCACAAGGTCGCCAACCTCCAATTGCAGAACCAATTGGGCGACACCGTCTCCCTCGACTCTCTGAAGGGAAAGGTCATCATCATCGACTTCTTTTTCACTCATTGCGCCAGCATCTGCCCCATCCTCACGCGCAACATGCGGCATCTGCAAGACGCGTTAAAGCTAAAGGACTATTCCAAACGCGTCGATACTACCTTTGTAAAATTCATTTCTCTCACGGTAGATCCGGCGCATGACTCTCCGCCTGTGCTGAAGAAATATGCCGATCACTATGGAGTCAACCCGGAGGTATGGTGGATGCTCACCGGACCCAAAAAGACGATCTATGATTTCGCGCTGAACGAGCTGAAACTTGGGTTGCAGGATAGCGTCAGCGTCGACTCTAATTTTGTACACACCGATTACGTCGCCCTGCTCGATAAGGACAGAGTCATCCGTGGATACTATCATGGTACAGATACAGCAGCGATGGCCAAATTGGGGGATGACATCGTCTTTCTCATGCTGGAGAAGGACAAGAAAAGAAAGTCCACCGTCTTTGACGAGTTGAAACCCATGCTGGTGCCCATCGGGCTGATCTTCCTGGTCACCATCGTGGGTGTCGTTTATTTCAGCAGGAAACCGAAAAAATTACCACAAGCATAAGTTATGAACGAGAATATGCCGCTTCAGCATAAGAGTTATACAAAGGCCATTATCATCGTGTCGATAGCTATCCCTGCCGCCGTCGCATTCCTGATAATGGGTCCGCAGGCCAAAATTGACCTGGGTTTCAACACCCGGTCGCTGCCCTTATTCCATGCGATCCTCAATTCGACCACGGCTATCCTGCTGCTGGCCAGCCTTTATTTTATCAAGAACAAACAGGTGACGGCGCACCGGCGCGCCAACTGGACAGCCGTCATTCTTAGCAGCATCTTTCTCGTCTCCTATGTCATCTACCACGCCACCAACCCATCCACGCGGTTTGGCGACCTCAACCATGATGGACTGCTTAGCGATGCGGAAAAGGCGCAGGCCGGACCCTTACGCTATGTCTATTATGTTGTTCTTTCCTCCCACATCATCCTGTCGGCCGTCATCATTCCCTTTGTGCTGTTTACGATGCAGCGGGCCTACCAGCAGAAGTTTGACAAGCACCGCCGCCTGGCCCGCATCACCTGGCCGCTGTGGTTCTATGTGGCGGTGACGGGGGTGGTTGTTTACATCATGATCAGTCCTTATTATTGATCACAACTCCTTGGAAGGGTCCCAGAAGAGGCGCTTGAAATCCACGACGGTATTGTCTTTGACGGCTACTCCTTCTTTTTCCAGCAGCTGTTGCATTTTCTCCGGTGGATTAAAATGATGCCTGCCGCTGAGGAGTCCGTTGCGGTTGACAACGCGATGGGCGGGCACTGGCTTGCTGGCATACGGGACGGCCATCATCGCCCATCCTACCATCCGGGCCGACAATCTCGTGCCCAGAGCGGCGGCTATGGCGCCATAGGAAGTGACGCGGCCCCTGGGTATCTGGCGGGCTACTTCGTGGACGAGGCCGAAGAAGGAGTCATCCCTGCCGCCGGAAGGTTTGACGGTGTTGAGGCGTTCGCGAACGGGGGTTCCGCGGCTGGCGGACTTTGCGGCCGGCGGCGCGGGCTTCGAACGCTTTGCGGTGGTTTTGGGCGCGGCCTTCTTCCCCGCCCCACCCTTTTTGCCGGCAGATTTACCTTTTTTCTGCGGTGTTGCCATTTGCTTTTCGTTTTGCGATGAGTTCCGACCGGCGGGGCTCGCTCACCTTTTCATATTCGAATGGACAGTGTCTGCACCCGTTGCCACAGCAATAGCCTCTTTCCAAATGGTATTTCTCTGTCAGGACCATTAGACCCTGTTCGTTATAGTAAAAATCGACCCCTTCAATCAGCTCCTTCATGATCGTTCATTTGTTTGGCGCCGGCGCGGATGCGTGGCGGTCTCACCGGTGTTGCGGGCATCGGCTCTTCCTCTTTTATTCGGACGAGCAACTGATCATCCAGGTCGGCTAAAGGGCCTTCCGGTAGCGTGAAGGAGAGATAATGCACCCGCTTGCTTTGCGCGATATCGAGGCTTTCATAATGTGTCGTGATCTTCAGCTCTTCTTTTGGTTCGCCGGCATGAACATCGCTGATGTCTTCCAGCAGCGTCAATCCATACATAGTGATCACCCATTTGGTAAACGTGTAAAGTATGGGGGAATCCGTCTTCAGGTGGATCGTTCCTCCCGGTGCAAGGATATGTTGATACAGCCGGATAAACTTAGGATGGGTAAGCCGCCGCGTGGCCCGGGATTTTCGCAGCTGCGGATCGGGGAAGGTCATCCAGATCTCCTTTACTTCCCCCGGCTGAAAATAGGTGGCGATCTTATCGATATGCGTGCGCAGGAAGGCGGCGTTGGTGATCTTCTCTTCCAGGCAGCGCTTCGCACCGATGTAGATGCGATTGCCTTTTAGGTCTACCCCGAGAAAATTGCGATCGGGGTACATCTTCGCCAGCCCTACGGCATACTCGCCCTTGCCGCAAGCCAGCTCGAGCGTCAGCGGATGGTCGTTTTTGAAGAATACGGCCCACCGGCCCGCCATCCCTTCCGGATATTGCAGCACATTGGGGAAAGCCTTGATCGCCTCAAAGCGGATGAGTTTTTTTTGGCCCATGAAGGGGCAAAAATACGGAAATGCCGGGCTTTAATGCTTTGGCCTGCCCGATGAGGTCTTTGCCCGCCGGCGCCGTCCTTCGGATACTAACCGGCACAGAGGACAACAGCACATAACTCCCTGCAGTTTCGATGACGACCTGGTCCGGCGGCGGCGCGGAACTTCTGCTGACACGCTGTCGAGGAATTCAAAGAAAAAGATCAGGTCTATGAAATGATCATCCATAAAAGCCGGCAGGCCGTCGGGTGATTCATGCTTGAGAAACGCCAGGAGAACTTTCGTCATATTTTCTTTTAGTCTGATGGCCGGCACATTGTTCAAAAAATCTTCAAATGCGCTTTGCAGGGCCTCGTTACTTTGCGTGTTAGCTATCATTTTGATTAGGTTTATCACTTTTGATACTCGGGCTGGTTCCTGCAATATATACAAATTATCTCTTAAAATGGTCTTTTTAGACCGCAAATATATTTGTGTGATACATTTTATCAATATGTTTGGTATGTTTTTGAGCAATATTGCTAACTACCTCTTTTCTTTGGGTTTATGGCTAAGGATTCGAGATATGAATTGATCGCACCTATGATGGCTGCGGGGCGGATAAAGCACTTTCGGGATATCTTTAAATTTATTCCCAAGACAATAGTGGCGCATGACCTGGGAATAAACAATGTACGTTTTACAAGGCTGATCGACAAAGTGGAAAATTTTCAATTGAAGGACCTCTTTCGGCTAGCCGCTTTTATGGAGATAGAACCCCCTCTTTTGTTGAGTTTGGTTCTCGAGCAAGATGCCGCCGATAGAAAAAGTAAGATGAAAAAGCCCAGGGCTTCAAAGTAAATGGCCGGGCATAGGTACCGGAGCAAGCTCCGGCCGGCTCCAAAACAACAATGCCCCGCCTTTTGGGCGGGGCATTCATTAATCTGCTGTAGAGGGAGGATTCGAACCTCCACGGGGCGGTTAGCTGTAGCGCAATGTAGTGGTGGTCAACCCCAGTCGAACCCGATTTTTGTCGGACCCGGCATTACACTATGTTTGTCCCTGACTCCCCACCCCCGAGACAAGAGGGCATGTCTGCCAAGTTTCATCACTCCACAATTTTAAAGAACTTTCTGAATCGTTGTTGAAACAAAATTAAAGAAATGCCCGAATTCTTTACATTTTTTGAACAAAAATTTTTGTGATTTAAAAAAAATTCAAATATTTGCAATCTGATGTAGATAAAATTCAAAAACTCTATTTAAGATGGCCGCTAAATTGAATCTCGACAAATTAGATCTGCAGATCATCCATGAAATGATGGAGAACGCAGAGATCTCCTACGCTGAACTAGGAAAAAAACTATTTGTTTCGGGAGGCACGATCCATGTCAGGATAAAGAAGCTGCAAGAACTGTCTGTCGTTAAAGGTACAAAATTACACGTAGACCTTAAACAACTAGGTTATGACGTCATCGCCTTCATCGGGATCTACCTCGAGAAAAGCTCCCTCTATGACAGCGTAGCAAGAGAGCTGCAGAAAATTCCCGAGATCGTCCGGCTCAATTACACCACCGGCAACTACAGCATGTTCGCAGAGATCGTCTGCAAGGACATCAATCAGCTTCGGTTTGTTCTCCATGACGAACTCCAGAAGATTAAAGGCATCGAACGCACCGAGACCTTTATCTCCCTCGACGAAAGCCTCAACCGCAACGTCCAGGTCTTCAAAGAATAGCCTTCTCCATTCCACTTCACACTCGTACATCCAACGCATCCCGCAATCCATTGCCCAGCAGGTTGAAAGCCAGCACCAGCAACATAATAGCTACACCGGGCGCCAGCGCCAGCACGGGATTATGGGTAATGATAAAATTGTAATTCTCCTTTATCATCAGACCCCAGCTGGGCTGTGGCGGCTGTACACCAACGCCCAGGAAGCTGAGCCCGGCTTCGATGACGATTGCCGAAGCGAAATTGGAAGCAGCCACCACCCACACCGGACCCATCACATTCGGCAGGATATGACGAAACAGGATGCGGGTATGCGAATACCCCAGCGCCCGCGCGGCTTCAACATATTCCCGTTCGCGCACGGCCAGCACCTGGCCGCGGACTATCCTGGCTACGTTGACCCAAAGCGTGAGACCAATCGCCACGAATACCTGCCAGAAGCCCTTGCCCAACACCAGCATGATCGCAAAGACCAACAGTAAGGTCGGAATACTCCAGATAACATTCACCAGCCAAAGGATGATCTCGTCCACCCGGCCGCGAAAATAGCCGGCCAGCGCACCCAGCAGAACCCCCACGCTTAACGAAAGCAGCACGGTCACCATCCCGACGGCCAGGCTTACTCTGACGCCGATGAGCAACCTGCTGAGGATATCCCGGCCATATTTGTCCGTCCCCAGCCAAAACCGCCGCGTCTCGATGCGAAAACCAGTGGGTGAAAAATAGGCCCTTCTTTCAGCGACGCCTTCATCCACATATTTCTCCACGATGAGGCTGTCCATTTGCTGCATATAGGAATTTATCGGGATATAGTCATACCTGTCCTCACGGCCATAGAGCAGGCGGTAGAAAAAGGAGGTCCGGGTGACGGACCCTTGCTTTTTCAGTAGCAGGAACAACTGACTGAAGCCGGGCTTTCGCCCCCCGATCTCCACGATGATGCGGTTGGCGTCCGGCGATGCGTCAGGAGCGATAAAATAACCGGTGACGGCCACAAAGATGGCCGCTCCGATGACGATGAGCCCGAACATCGCCCCCTTGTTGCGCAGCAAACGCCTTGCTATATTTCTTTTTCCACTCATTTCACCACTTTTCTGTCCTTCCAGCGATAGCTGCCGAACTTCCCCAGCCAGCCAGCGACAAGCGTATAGCCGATGTGAAAGGGCTGTAATACCGGAAACCAGGCCATCAGCTTCCGCTGCCCGAAAAAGGCAGCCACTTCGCTGACAAAGGGATATTCCACCATCGTCTTTGCCACCAGCAGCACCAGCAGCAGGAACCCCCACCAGCTATTCCAACAGGCGGCGATGGCCAGGATGAGGAATAGCGCATTTACGAGGTAGACCAGCAGCAGGACCCAAAAAATGCGTTTGTCGTCATAGCTGTCGGCCTTGCTCGCCCAGCGGATGCGCTGGTGAAAAAAGGCCTTCCACGTCGACTCGGGCCGGGTCGAAACGATGGCCCGGGAATTTTTTAGAAAGAAGACCTGCTGCGGCCATCGAAGGAATATCTTATGCATCAACAGCATATCGTCCCCGGAAGGAATGCTGTCGATGCCTTTGAAGCCGCCAACTTCCAGAAAGGCCGCTTTTGCATAGGCAAGATTGGCCCCGTTGCACATGGAATGTATCCTGCTGTGAACCGCCGCGCCGGTGATGCCCTGCAGCGTGATAAAGTCCAGTGTCTGGAAAACAGATAACAACGAAGACTGCCGGCCCCATACGCTCATCCCGCCGATGCGCACGGGCGCCGCGATAAACATGGCCCCCTTCTCTTCATAAAAGGCCGCCAGCGTCGAAAGCCAGTCAGGGTCAAAAAGACAATCCGCATCAGTTGCGACGATGAGTTCACCTGTAGCCCGGGCCACACCGGTTTCGATGGCAAATTTCTTGTGGGCGGTAACGGCACCGTCACGCGGCGCCTCCGCGAGGGGCAGGTACCGTATGCCCAGCGGCGCCGCGGCAGTGTCACCAACCGGCATGCCCCGGACCACATCCTTGGCCTGGAAGCCGGACCCGGTAAACTCCCGCACCACGGCCGCCGTCCCATCGGTGGAATGGTCGTCGATGACGATCACCTCGAAAAGATGACGGGGATAGGTCTGGGCCGCGAGGCTCTGTAGGCAATTACCAATATTTTCTTCCTCGTTGCGGGCGGGGATCAGCACCGTGATCTTTGTCCGCGGCTGCGCCGCCCCCGGCACAAACACCGGCAAAGCCATCCAGGCCTGGTGATACCAGGCGATGAGCCCGCTATAAACAGCGAAAAGCAGACAACCAATCAGTGTAAAGGAGAGCGTTACCATCAAATGATCGGTAAATATA
The DNA here is from genome assembly GCF_014642875.1 of Puia dinghuensis. Lineage (GTDB taxonomy): Bacteria > Bacteroidota > Bacteroidia > Chitinophagales > Chitinophagaceae > Puia > Puia dinghuensis. The sequence goes on along the minus strand of NZ_BMJC01000004.1, from coordinate 228,807 downwards.
GCGCGTTAGTGATGACTTCTATGAATTTAGGTTGCAGCAGCTGATGCCCTGCCGCCAACAGGGTCAGCCGGCAATAAGGGGCCGTGCGCTGACGGAAGCGCTCTCCCCGCCCCGAAGGGATGATCCGGTCATAGCTGCCATAGAGCAGGAACACGGGAATCTGCCGCTCACGGATAAAACCGGCGATCACATCTAGCCGCGGCCGGAAACCCCGCATCGTGGTCCAGCGGGTGTAGAGGTCCTGGCGAAGCCGGTCATCGTTGATATAATAGGCGGCAAACTTATACAGACTGGGGTTTACAAGGCGTAGTTTATTACCGGTGCGCAGCAGGAAAAAAAGCCATCCCGGCTTTTTCATCGTCCACCGAAACAGCTGATTGCCAGCCCTGCTCTGGGTGCCTAACCAATACCAGGGGTTCACCTTCAAGCCATCCGGCGCCAGCATCACCAGCCGTTGGACCCGCTGTGGCGCAAATTCGAGCAACTGCAACGCCACCCGGCCACCCATGCTGTACCCCATCAGCCACCACCCTGCTTCCCGACCGGGAAACCCGGCCGCTATTTCCTCCAATAGAGCAAGAAAGTCATGGGGATCGAGAAAAAGCCTGTCCTCCGCCCATTGGGTCGCCCCATGAAATGGCAGGTCGGGAGCGATGATCGTAAAATCGCTGCCCAGCGCTTCTTCCAAAAAAGAAAAGCTTCCAGCCGACTCCCCATAGCCATGAAAGGCGAAGAGAATACGGCTCCCCGTCCCCCAGGAAGAATAATGAAAACGCGATGAGCGGAAAGCAATGAAATGCTGTGAATGCACTTTAATCAAAAATAGCGCATTCCCGGCAAAGGGCTAACGCCTGCGACCGCACCCGCTCCGACTGCCTGCAGCCGCACCCTCTCCAACTGACTGCGGCCGCGCAAAATATTTTTCGAAATCCTTCCGCCATCCAGAAAAAATCCGTACTTTTAGTTAGTTGTTTATCTAACTGTATGTCAAACAACCAATTCAAGAAAGGCGAACTCTACAGTTTTATCACTGGCAAAGCCAGCACGGCCATTGCCCGCAATCTGCAAAAGAAATTCAACTCCGCGGGATTGAAGATCACGATCGAACAATGGAGTGTCCTGTACCAATTATGGAAAGAAGACGGTAAGAGCCAGCAGGAGCTTTGCAGCGCTACTTTCCGGGATAAACCCAGCATCACCCGGCTGGTGGATAACCTCGAAAAACAACAACTGGTAAGACGCGTGCCCTCGGAGAGCGACCGGCGCATCAACCTGATCTTTCTTACCAAACAGGCCCTGAAATTGCAGGAAGAGACGATGCAACTGGCGGAAGCCACCCTCAACGAAGCATTGGAAGGCGTACCCCCCGACCGCATCGACATCTGCAAGGAAGTTTTGCAAATTGTATACGACAACCTTCGATAAAAACTATTTTCTATGAGCGCGTCTACCGAAAAAAAACAAGCCCTGAAGGGCGCCGAGTGGCTGATAAAGGAAAGCTCTCCCTTCGAGACCTTTATCCCGGAGGATTTTAATGAAGAACAGCAGATGGTAAAAGACATGTGTAACGCCTTTCTGGATGCCGAGGTGCTACCCATCATCGACCGCATCGATAAATTGGAACCCGGGCTGATGCCATCGCTTATTCAAAAGGCGGGTGAGCAGGGGCTGCTGGGCGCAGCTGTTCCTGAGGAATACGGTGGCCTGGGAAAAGACTTTATAACGGCTACGCTGGTGAATGAAGGGCTGGGCGGCGGCTTCTCCTTCTCGGTTGGCGTTTCCGCGCATACGGGCATCGGTACCCTGCCGATTCTTTATTTCGGTACCCCTGAACAAAAGAAGAAATATATTCCCAAATTGGCCAGCGGCGAATGGAAAGGGTCCTATGGCCTCACCGAACCCAACAGCGGCAGCGATGCCCTGGGCGCCAGGACGACGGCTAAATTGTCGGCCGATGGCAAATACTACCTGCTCAACGGTCAGAAATGCTGGATCACCAACGGCGGCTTTGCAGACGTCTATACCGTGTTTGCAAAGATTGACGGCGACAAATTCTCCGCCTTTATCGTAGAGCGGGGATTCGAAGGGTTTACCCAGGGACCCGAAGAACACAAGATGGGCATCAAGGGTTCGTCTACCGTACAATTGTATTTCCAGGACTGTAAGGTTCCGGCAGAGAACCTGCTGGGCGAGATCGGCAAAGGTCATATCATCGCATTCAATATTCTGAATATCGGCCGCCTCAAGCTTTGTGCAGCCGCAGCCGGGGGTGCCAAACGGGCCGCTACCACCTCCATCCAGTATGCGAAGACCCGCGAGCAGTTCAAGACCCCCATCGCCAACTTTGGCGCTATCAAGAACAAGATCGCCGGGATCGCTATCCTCATCTGGACGGCGGAGACCGCGCTGTACCGGACGACCAAATGGATCGATGACAAGGAAGTGGGCCTGGCCGCCGAAGGCAAACCCTTCAATGAGGCGGTGCTTGGCGCAGCCGAAGAATATGCCATCGAATGTGCCATCCTGAAGGTATTCGGCAGCGAAATGCTCGACTTTGTGGTCGATGAAGGCGTCCAGATCCATGGCGGCAACGGGTACAGCGATGAATATATTATCTCCAAGGCCTATCGCGACAGCCGCATCAACCGCATCTATGAAGGGACAAATGAGATAAACCGCCTGCTCACCGTCGACATGGTTTTGAAACGCGCCATGAAGGGCAGGTTAGACATTATGGGCCCCGCCATGGCCGTGTCGAAAGAGCTGATGAGTATCCCTGAATTCGGCAATGATGGCGACGCACCCTTTGCAAAAGAGAAGAAGGCGATCCAGAATTTTAAGAAGGCGATCCTTATGACGGCAGGCGCCGCAGTGCAGAAGCTGATGACGAAGCTGGAGAACGAGCAGGAGGTCCTGATGCACATCGCCGACATGGCCATCGATACCTTTGTGGCGGAAAGCGCCCTGTTACGGGCATGGAAACTGGCCGATCAGCGGGGTGAGGCCGGCGCAGCCTTCGAACTCGACATTATGCGCACGTTCCTCTATGATGCAGCCGATCGGATCAATAAATCCGGGAAAGACGCGATCAATGCCTTTGCTGACGGGGACGAACAGCGGATGATGCTCCTTGGGCTCAAGCGATTCACCAAGGTCGATCCCTTTAACAGCAAGGATGCCCGGAGACGCATTGCTGATAAGCTGATCAACGACAACAAGTATCCCCTGTAAAGGGCGGCATTATAACATACTCGCGGGTCCACACATGAGCAACAGAGCCACTTTGCAAATAATTTGCGAGTGGCTTTTCTTTTATAAATTATCTTTAAGAAAAGATTCAAAGCATGCGGCGATCAACGATTGGCTTCCTGCTCCTGCTGCTGGCCTTCCCCGGCTTCTCCCAGGGCAGCTTCTGGCTGGCAAGGACGACAGGCCAGCTTCCCTTCATGGAATATGGCATCGGTGACGACCGCCTCGGGGGCGCCAAGATCGGTTTCCTGGATTCCAATGTCCTCGTAACCATTGTCGACAGCTTTAACACCGACTACAAAGTAAGGCTTTCTACCTTGCACTATGCGTATATCGCCAAGACCAGCCTGGTGCTGCAGGGCAAACAGGTCAACCGGCCCATCGCCCATAACCCGCATCTCACCGGCAATATAAAAGTATACGGTGACACGGCCTCCGACTATGTCACGCTTACGCTGGATGACCGGTATCCCTATCGGGGCATGCAGCTTCTCGACCCATCGAGGGTCGTAGTGGATGTCTTTGGAGTCACCAGCAATACTAATTGGATCACCCAGCTGCACTCTGCCAAAGAGATCAGCAACACCTGGTACGAACAGGTGGAGGATGATGTCTTCCGTGTCTATATCCAGCTGAAACACCCGCAACACTGGGGTTATGCCATCGCTTACGACAGCGTGGGCAGGCATCTGATCATACGCATCCGCCGTCAGCCGGCCGTGCTCGACATCCGCAAATTACGCATCGCCATCGACGCGGGACATGGAGGTGACAACTCGGGCGCTACGGGTGTCACCAGCAAGATCCTGGAAAAAAATTATACCCTGCTCATCGCCGAACAACTACGAAAGATGCTGAAGACCGCAGGTGTACAACACATTTTCATGACGCGGACAAAGGATACTACGCTCAGCATGCCCGAAAGGATCGCGATGCTAAAAGAATACGACCCGCATCTGCTGGTGAGCATCCATCTCAACTCGGCCTCCTACGACACCGTTGAGGGAACAAGCACCTACTATCGCTACCTCGGTTTCCGTCCCCTGAGCATGGCCATCCTGAATAGAATGCTGACCCTGGGGCTTGCCGAATATGGAAACGTCGGCAGCTTCAACTTTTCGTTAAGCGGGCCCACCAACTATCCCAATGTGCTGGTAGAGGTCGCTTTTCTCAGCAACCCGGGAGATGAGAAGAAGATACTCAGCCCCAAATTCCATAAAGCGGTAGCCCAGAAGATCTTTCTGGGTATCGTAGACTGGCTTAATGCACAAAAACCTAAACCGTAAAAAAATCATAAGATGAACGGATATCTCATGCAGGAGCAAGACTGGGTCGCCGGGGAAGATCTCTTCGTCGAGAGTTTCTCACCCGAAAATTCCTATGGAGTCGTTTTCGAAGATGACGGCGAAACCGCCTTCTTCTATGCCGTAGAGAAGGATAAGACCAGCGGCGAGCTGCGGGTGCTGGACGCCTTGCATATCCATGAATCGAATGAAGACGACCCCGAGCCAGCCACCGCACAGCTTAAAATTATCTGGTCCAAAGACTGGCTAAAGGTCGCGCTGGTGATCGACGATCATGTCCATGCCCTATTTGACTTCGAGGCGCATGGCGGCTATAATATCAATGAATTCCCACCTCCCAACGACTTCTGGACGCAAGGCGACCGCAAACTAAGCAACGAGATGATCCGGCAATTATTTTAGCTGCGCGGCTGCGGCCTCATCGACAAACCAATGCAGCTGTCCAACGGGCTTTATCACCTGCGATGGATAATGATCGGGGTTATAAGCGCCTTTCAGCACTTCCTGCAACGCATGCGCCTTTGTGCTTCCCGTCGTCAGGAAAGCCACGCAGGCCGATCGGTTCACGATCACCTTTGTCAGCGTGATCCGGTACATATCCTGTGCCTGGAGCCAGAAAGCCGTCGTCCAAAGCTTTTCTTCATGGATGACGGGTGTTCCGGGGAAAAGCGAGAGCGTATGCCCATCATCACCCATGCCAAGTAGCACCAGGTCGAAGCTGGTATCGGTGTTGTCAAAATATCCGTGGAGGATCTTTTCATATTCGGCGGCCGACTGCTCGGGTGGGATGTCCGTCCGCATAACATGTACCTGCCCGGCCGGCACCGGCACAAAGTTGAGCAGAGTATCGTAGGCCATCTTTGCATTGTTGCGGCTGTCCTCGAAAGGAACGGCCCGCTCGTCACCCCAGAAGACATGTAGTTTCGTCCAGTCGATCTGCTCCTTATACGGCGGCTGCGCCAGGATCTGGTGCAGCCGCTTAGGGGTACTGCCGCCCGAAAGGGCGATGGTATAACGGTCTTTTGTCTTTAGCGTCGCCGTGATACTGTCGGCGATGAATTTGGCTGCGGCGTTGCTAAGCGTTTCGCCGTCTTTGAATACGTGCAGTTCCATGAGTCCTTATTTGACGGGGGGCATGGTGATCCAGTTGTGTCCGTCCCTGGCGATGAGCGCTTCGGCGTCCTCCGGTCCCCAGGAATCGGGTGTATAGTTGGGGAAGCCTGCCGGGGGACGGCTTTCCCAGGTTTCCAGGATAGGCATCACGATCTTCCAGGCGGCTTCCACCTGGTCTGCACGCATGAACAGGGTTGCATTGCCCTCCATAACGTCCAGCAACAGGGTCTCGTAGGCTTCCGGCTCGTTTTCTCCATCCTTCGGATTAAAGATCATGTCCACCGGGCTGAGCGTCATGGACTGACCGGCGCGTTTTGACTGGAACCGGAGCTTTACCTCCATTTCGGGTTGAATGCTGATGGTCAGCCGGTTTGCCCGCCACGTCTCTGCCGCTTCCGGCGGAAAAGCATAGCTGGGGGCGGTTTTGAACTGTATCGTAATGCTCGTGGACTTCTGGTTCATCCTTTTGCCGGTGCGCACATAAAAGGGAACATCCTGCCAGCGCCAGTTGTCGATATAGAATTTGACGGCGGCAAAAGTTTCGACAGCAGAATTGGGGTTCACACTTTTCTCCTGCTTATAGCCCGGAACCTTCTCCCCTTTCATCCATCCTTCGCCATACTGGCCACGCACGGCCACCTGGTTCACTTCCTCCTTGCTGATCTTGCGGATCGCTTTCAGTACGTCCACTTTCTTATTTCTAATCTCATTGGCATCGAAGGACACCGGTGCTTCCATCGCGATCATACACATCAGCTGCAGGATATGGTTCTGCACCATGTCGCGTAAAGCTCCCGATTGCTCGTAGTAACCGCCGCGGCCTTCGACACCTACCGTTTCGGAGGCCGTGATCTGTACGTAGTCGATATAGTGCCGGTTCCAGATAGGCTCGAAAAGCGCATTGGCAAACCGGAGAGAAAGGATATTCTGCACCGACTCTTTGCCCAGGTAGTGATCGATGCGGTAGATCTGTTCTTCCTTAAACATGCCCATCAGCAGCTGGTTCAGCTCGTGGGCGCTTTTAAGGTCATGACCGAAAGGTTTTTCGATGACGATGCGAGTGGTGGATGTTTCCGAGCAGAGTTGAAGGGCGCCGAGCTTCTTGGCGATGTCCGGCATCAATTGCGGCGCGACGGACAGATAAAAAATAACATTGGGGTGTTCGCCCATCTCCGCTTCCTTTGCCTTGACAACTTCGGCTATCTTCTGATAATCGCCTTCTTTCTCGGCATCCATCTGGAGGTAGGTGACATGCTTGGAGAATTCATCCCAATGGCCGTAGGAATCTTCTTTCCGGCGGCTAAACTGCCGGATGCCATTGAGCAGCCGTTGCCGGTAATCTTCGTCATTATACGGGCTGCGGCCGATGCCCACGATGCCGAATTTCTCGGGCATCCATTCGTCGATGAATAAATTATATAAGGCGGGCGAAAGTTTCCTATAGTTGAGATCACCGCTGCCCCCGAAGATGAAAATCAGGGAAGCAGGCGGTATTTTATGGTTTTGCATAAACTATCTGTTGAATCTTAAAATATTACTATTTATTCCATTCCGTATGAAATATACCCGGCTCGTCGATACGCTGATAAGTATGGGCGCCGAAATAGTCCCTTTGCGCCTGGATAAGGTTGGTAGGCATCTTTTCGCTGCGATACGCGTCGAAATAGCTCAAGGCGGCCATCAGCCCGGCCACAGGATAGCCCATGTGGATGGCGTGGATGATCATGTTGCGCATATTCTGCTTTTTGGCTTGCAGCAGCTGGGCGATCTCACCTTCCAATAACAAATTGGGTAGCTCAGGGTTCTTTTGGAAGGCTTTAAAAAATACTTCCAGCAGAGACGACCGGATGATACAACCGCCCCGCCAGACCTTGACCACTTCCTGCATGGGGATCTGCATGTCCAGCTCTTTGGAAGCAACGTGCAGCATGGCCAGGCCCTGGGCATAGCTGATGATGACCCCGAAGAACAGGGCATCCTGCACCTGTTGGATAAAGACCTCTTGGGGGACAGGGATGTCGGAAGAAGGGTTTTTATAGAGCGCGGCAGCCTGGATCCGCTCGTCTTTATAAGCGGATAATTCCCGCAGGCAGACGGCCATGTCGATGACGGGGATGGGAACACCCAGATCCATCGCGTCCTGCGAGGTCCATTTGCCCGTACCCTTGGCGCCGGCCTTGTCGAGGATCATATCCACCAGGCGATTGCCGGTCTTCTCATCCACTTTCAGGAAGATGTCCCGGGTGATCTCTACGAGGAAGGATTGTAATTCCCCGTCATTCCAGTTGCGGTATACTTTATGTAATTCGTCATTATCGAGCCCCAGGCCGCGGTGCAGCAGGTCGTAGGTCTCGCTGATCAGCTGCATAATAGCATATTCGATGCCGTTGTGCACCATTTTAACATAGTGTCCTGCTGCGCCTTTACCCAAATGGGCGACACAGGGTACTCCACCCACCTTTGCAGCAACTGCTTCCAGTATGGGTTGAACAAAGGGATAAGCTTCGGGGTCGCCACCTGGCATGATGCTGGGGCCGGTGCGCGCACCCTGCTCGCCACCAGAGATGCCGACACCCATGAAATGGAAGCCCTTACCCTCCATAAATGTTACCCGGCGTAGGGTATCCGTATAATGGGAGTTGCCGCCGTCAATGACGATATCGCCTTTTTCCAGCAGCGGGAGAAGATCGTTTATTACATCGTCCACCGGTTTGCCCGCAGGCACCAGCATCATCATCTTTCTCGGTTTTTCGAGAAGCTGGACCATTTCGGCAAGGGTGGTCACGCCCTTGACCGTCGTACCCGACGATGCAGAAGATTCAAGAGTTGCTCCTTTCTGTGCGTCCTTGTCAAAGCCGACTACCGCAAAACCATGATCGGCCATGTTTAGCAGTAGGTTACGCCCCATAACACCGAGGCCTATCATGCCGAATTTGAATGAATTGTTTGCCATGTACACGTTTTAGAGGCCATAAATTTAGGTATTTTATCATTGAAATACATTCCTTCTGCGTTAAGCCTCCGTAACCGAGCTCTCGGATTAGGTAAAAACCCGCAATAAATAGCTATACTTATATTTTGTTATATCAACTCCTTTTGTATTTTTGTAGATTCTCGCTCAACCGCGTTTTCATCGAATCTCCCGTGTAAGACCTCCCCATGTCACTATGTTATAGCCTCCAAATGTCACTATGATCAGGCCATGACGTAACCTATTATTTGACCTTATTTACCTAACTGACCTTAAACCGACCAGATGAGACTCTCTACATTTTGCCCCTGGGCCCTGATGGCCCTGGCGCTCCATTGCGTACTTTCCCTACACGCACAGGTGAACATTTCCACTCTCCACATCAACAACCAACGGACTGGCTGGAACGACCGGGAAAATTCGTTGAATACGAAGAATGTCAAACCCGGCTCCTTCGGCAAGTTATTCTCCGTTGCCCTCGACGACGAGATGTATGCCGAGCCCCTTGTCGTCAGGGTCAACATCCCGGGCATCGGTACGCGGAACGTCCTTTATGCGGCTACCGTGAACAACACGGTCTATGCTTACGATGCCGACAGCCTCCGCGCCGGCGGCGCCTACTGGAGCAGGAATTTTACCCCAAGCGGGTACCGGCCGCCGATCAATACGGACATCGTTGGCGCGTGCTACGGCCAATACTCCGACATCCTCAAGATGGGCATCGTTGGAACTCCCGTGATCGACACGCTCACCAACACCATGTATTTTGTCGCCAGGAGCATCTCCACCGACGGCAATAACACGTTCGTAGATTGGCTGCATGCGGTAGATATTCTCACGGGCGCCGATCGGAAGGCCCCCGTACTGATCAATCCTTCGGTGGCCGGCACGGGCGACGGCAGCTCCAACGGCACCGTCCCGTTCAATCCCATGACCCAGAACCAGCGGGGGAGCCTGATGCTGCTCAATGGTATCGTTTATATCCCCTTCGCTTCGCACTGCGACCTATCCCCCTACCATGGCTGGTACGTCGGGTATGATACCACCACCCTTTCCCAGCAGATCGTCTACAATACCACCCCGGATGGCAGCGGCGGCGGCATCTGGGGCGCCGGCAACGGCCCCGCAGCAGATGCGGCAGGCAACATCTACATGGTGACGGGGAATGGCACCATCGGCGTCGGGGCCGACCCCACCAACAACCGCAACCGGGCCGAGAGCATGATCAAACTCACGCCTTCCGGGAACACCCTCTCCGTAGTGGACTATTTCGCGCCCTATAATTATGACGCTCTGAATAGATATGACCTCGATTTCGGCAGTAGCGAAATATTGCTCATCCCCGGGTTGAACCGGGTGCTGGCCGGATGCAAGGACGGGAACCTTTATCTCGCCGATGTCAACAACCTGGGGCAATGGAATAGCGTCCAGAACAACAATGCACAGACGATTCCCGTAGGCACCAATGCACACTTCCGGACGTCCTTCGGGTATTACCACGGCACGGCGGGAGAATACGTCTATATCTGGCCGGAGAACACCGCCTTGAAACAATTTCCGGTGAACAGAACGGATAACAATCTCGATGTCGCCCATGTGGTCACCAGCGGCATCCAGGGGCCCATCGGCAACAATGGCGCGAATATCAGCACCAGCTCCAACGGCTCGGTGGATTCGACCGCCATCGTCTGGATTACCCATTCCTATAACTGCGACGCTAACCACCAGCTATGCCCCGGCATCGTCCGGGCGGTGAACGGCAATGACGCCACCCAGGAGCTGTGGAACTCCAACATGGAACCCGGCGACAGCATCGGCCTCTATGCCAAGATGTCCATTCCCACTGTCGCCAATGGAAAATTGTATGTCGCTTCCTGGAGCGGAAGCCTGTCCGTATACGGATTGACCAATAACGCGAAGGACACCTGTGTCTCTTCCGACATCGCCCTCAATTTTACGGCAACATCGTCTTCGGTGCTCAACACCGGAACACCAGCCTGGTATGCTTTCGACGGCAATACAACCGGCAACTATTGGGAAAGCCAGCCCACTAATTCGGAATGGCTCTCTGTCGATCTTGGCCAGCCGTTCAACCTTTGCCGCGTAGCCATCTACTGGGCAACGGACTATGGCAAGGATTATGATATCCAGGTGTCCAACGACGCCTCCACCTGGACAACCGTCGCCTCCGTCCGGGGCAACAGCGCCTTCCAGAATTTCGTTAGCTTACAAGGTACGGGCCGCTATGTCCGGTTCAACGGCATCACCAGCGGGACATCCAACGGTTATGGCATCTATGAAATGATGGTCTATGGCGCCGCCGCGGGCAATTGCCCCGCACCCACTAACCTGCAGGCGACAAATATCCAGAAGAACAGTGCTACACTCACCTGGGACGCCGTGCCCAACGCCACCGGCTATTCGATACAATATAAGGATGGTTCCACCACCGGCTGGACAACCGTCACCAGCACTACCAATTCGGTGCAGGTGTCCGCGCTTTCCTGCAGCTCGGACTATGATTTCCAGGTGGCCGTCGTCTGTAGCGGGGGCCTCTACAACGAATATTCCACGCCCGTAGGGTTCTCTATGCTTTACTGCTCGGCTTCCTGCAGCACCCTTCCTACCCGGTGGACACAGACCGACGTCGGCAGCGTAGGCGTGGCGGGCCAGGCCTGCTATGATGGAGCCTCCTTTACCCTGCAGGGTTCGGGCGCCGATATTGGCGGGACGGCCGATGCCTTCCGGTTCGCTTATGTCAGCCTCACAGGCAACGATTATTTCATCGCCCGCGTCGTGACCCAGGACGCCACCGATGCCAATAACAAAGCGGGGATCATGGTCCGGAGTACCCTGAACGCTAACTCCCCCAATGCCTTCGTCGGTATCACTTCATCGAGCGGCGCTTTTTTCCAGACCCGCAGCACGTTCGGCGGCAATACCACTTCTACCGCTTCATCCGGCGCCCCCGCCGCTCCCTATTGGGTGAAACTGGTCAAATCCGGCACCAACTATTCTGGATTTATCTCCCCCGATGGGCTCACCTGGACTCAAGTAGGGGCCACCGCCGACCTGGGCTTCGGTGCAGGTACCAGCAATGTCTATGCGGGCCTGGCGATCACCAGTCATGACAATTCGGTGTTGTCGACGGCAACGATGGACAACTATTCGCAGGTCGATCCGCCACTCCCCGTTCAGCTGGTCAGCTTCACCGGCCAGCTATCGGGACAATCCGTGCTATTGCGGTGGACGACCGCACAGGAACAGGGCAGCGATTATTTTGCTGTGGAAAAAAGCGCCGATGGCGCACACTTCAATACCATCGCGACCGTGCTGGCGGCGGGCAACAGCAACAGCGAGCGCCTGTACAGCGCGACGGACGCCAATCCGATCGATGGGATCAATTACTACCGGCTGCGGCTGGTCGACCAGGATGGCAAGTTCGCTTATTCTCCTGTGGTGCTGGTCCATTACGGCAAGCAGACAGCGCCCGTGCTCTTCCCGAACCCCGCAAGCAGCTACTTTACCCTGATGGCAGGAACACAACCCATCACCGAAGTGAGGATCTATGACCTCTCGGGTAGGATGGCCTTGCAACTGCTGACCGGCACGGCCGGCCCCACGCTGACCCTCCCGTGCAGCAAGTTGTCGGCGGGAATATATATTGTTGAGATCCGCACTGCCGGCGGACGATATATCCAGAAACTCATCAAGCAATAAATGTATTCTATTAGGAAATAAGCGATTAGGATTAGCATGACACTGGCCGGGCTACCGCCCGGCCATTTTATTGTATAATAGGAATAGCTTTCGTATATTTATATCCTCTCTCTCAACCTGAACTTCTCATCGAATCTCCCGTGTAAGACCTCCCACATGTCACTATGACCAAGCCTCCATTGTCACTATGATCCAACCGTGACATTCCCTTTTTTATTGACCTTAAATCGACCAGATGAGAAACTCTATTCTATTGCTATGGAGCCTGCTCTCATCCGTCACCCTCTCGCTCCATGCTCAAGTGAACATCACAACCCAGCACATCAATAGTAACAGAACGGGCTGGAACAACCGGGAGACTACCTTGAATACAAAAAACGTCAAACCCGGCGCCTTCGGAAAATTATTCACGCTTCCCATCGATGATCAGATGTTTGCCGAGCCGTTGATCTATAGGGTCAACATGCCGGGCTTCGGCATAAGGAACGTGCTTTATCTGGCCACCTGTAACAACACGGTCTATGCCTACGATGCCGACAGCGTCCGGGCTGCGGGGCCCTACTGGTCGAAAAACCTTACGCCCGCGGGCAGCCGCCCGCCGAAAAATACGGATATGGTAGGGGCCTGCCAGAACAACTATAAGGATCTCGCCAACATCGGCATCGTCGGCACCCCGGTGATCGACACGACGACCAACACCATCTACCTGGTCGCGAGAAGCGTCAACACCAGTGGCACACAGGTGTTCAAACAATACCTCCATGCCATGGACATTACCACGGGCAATGAGAAAGCGAACAGCCCCGTACTCATTACGGATACGGTGGCTGGCAATGCTTACGGCGGTGCCAACACTCCCTTCAATCCGCAAACCCAGAACCAGCGGGCGGGTCTGCTGCTGCTCAACGGAACAGTATACATCGCCTGGGGCTCTCACTGCGACCTGGACCCTTACCATGGCTGGATAATGGGCTATGATGAAACCACCCTTCAGCGGAAGATCGGCTACTGTACCACCCCCGACGGTTTTGGAGGCGGCATCTGGCTGTCCGGCGGCGGATTACCCGCAGACGCCTCGGGAAATATTTATGCGACCACGGGGAATGGCACCATCGGTGTAGGCGCCGACTTCACCAACAACAGAAATCGCGGCGAAAGCATGGTCAAGCTCGCCGACTCCGGCAATACACTAAAGGTGGTGGACTATTTCGCGCCCTATAACGCCAATACGCTTATCAATAACGACCTCGATTTCGGCAGCACCGAAGTCTTGCTGATCCCCAATATGAACAGGGTACTTGCCGGGTGTAAGGATGGGAATCTCTATCTCGCCGATGTCAATAACCTGGGTCAGTTTGACACCGCAGGGAACCATAATTTTCAGACCATCCCGCTCGGCAGCAATGCGCTTTTCCACTCCAACTTCGGCTATTACCAGGGCACGGCGAAGGAATTTATTTACACCTGGCCGGAGAACACCGATTTAAAGGCTTTTCCGGTGAACCGCGTGGCGGGTAACCTGGATGTCGCTCATGTGGTCACCGCCGGTTACCCGGGCCCCATCGGCGCCAGCGGCGCGACATTCAGCAGCAGCTCGAATGGCTCCGTGGATTCGACGGGAATCGTGTGGATCACGCATGCCTATAATTGCGACGCCAATCACCAGGTCTGCCCCGGCATCGTCCGCGCCGTCAACGCCAGCAATATAACCCAAGAGCTCTGGAACTCTAATATGGTGCCCACGGATAGTATTGGTAATTACGCCAAATTCTCCTCCCCTACTATTGCCAACGGGAAACTGTACGTCGCCTCCTGGAGCGGAAACCTGGTGGTATATGGATTGACCAACCAGCCGGTAGATACCTGTGTTACCCCCAACCTCGCCCTCGGCATGACGGCGACGGCTTCTTCTCTGCTCAACGGCGGGGTACCAGCCTCCAATGCTTTCGACGGCAATATAACCACCTGGTGGGAAAGCCAGCCTACCGATGCAGAATGGCTCTATGTCGACCTCGGTGAAAAATTCAACCTCTGCGGCGTGGTCATCTTCTGGACCGCGGATTATGGTAAGGACTATGATATCCAGGTCTCCAATGATGCCTCCACCTGGACGACCATTAAGTCAGTCAGGGGAAATACCGGCCTCAAGGATTATATCGGTCTCCAGGGCGCGGGCCGCTATGTCCGGATGAACGGCATCACGCGGGGCACCGCAAATGGGTATGGCATTTATGAGATGCAGGTGTACGGCACCTCTGCGGTGAATTGTCCGGCGCCGGCCAATTTGCAGGCGACGAACATCCAGAAGAACAGCGCCACCCTCACCTGGACCGCGGTGCCCAACGCTACCCAATATTCGATACAATACAGAAACGTGGAGAGCCTCTCCTGGACAACGGTGACCAGCAATACCAATTCAGTGCAGGTGTCGGCGCTGTCCTGTAGCTCGGACTACGATTTCCAGGTCGCCGTCACCTGTTCGGGTGGACTGTTCAGTGAGTATTCCTCTCCGGCAGGCTTCTCTACGCTCTACTGCTCGGCCGCCTGCAGCACCATTCCTACGCGTTGGTCGCAGCTCGACATCGGAAGCGTAGGGGTGGCAGGAGGTGCCTGTTATGACGGGGCTACTTTCACGCTACAAGGCTCGGGCGCCGACATCGGCGGGACAGCAGACGCCTTCCGGTTCGCTTTTCAAACCCTCACCGGTAACGATCAGTTCGTCGGACGCGTCGTTACCCAGGACAACACCAATGCGGATAATAAGGTCGGCATCATGATCCGGTTGACATCGGATCCTGGCTCGCCCAACGCCTTCATCGGTATCACTTCGGCAAGCGGCGCTTTCTTCCAGACCCGCAGCACACAAGGCGGCAATACTTCCAGTACTTCTGCTTCCGGCACTCATATCGCACCCTATTGGGTGAAACTGATCAAATCGGGCGCCAACTATTCCGGATTCATCTCCCCCGATGGGCTAACCTGGACACAAGTAGGAGCCACTGCCAACCTGGGCTTCGGTGCAGGCGGCAGTGCGACCCTTGCAGGTCTGGCGATTACCAGCCACGACAATACGGTGCTGTCGACGGCAACGATGGACAACTTTACCCAGGCCGATCCCCTGCCTGTGACGCTGGTCAACTTCACCGGAGCGGTGACGGGCCAGTCCGTTCTGTTGCGATGGACCACCGCTCAGGAGCAGAACAGCGATCGTTTCGAGGTGGAAAGAAGCATCGATGGGGCGCATTACACCACCCTGACGACGGTGCAGGCCGCAGGCAACAGCACCATCGAACGGCAATATAGTGCAGAGGATGCGACGCCTGTCGAGGGCGTGGACTACTACCGCCTGCGGCTGGTCGACCTGGACGGTAAGTTCACTTATTCTCCCGTAGTGCTGATCCATTATGGCAGGCAGACGGCGCCGCTGCTCTTCCCGAACCCGGCCAGCAGTTACTTTACCCTGATCGCCGGGGCCCAGCCCATCACGGAGGTGCGGGTCTATGACCTCACCGGCAGGATGGCCCTGCAACTGCTGGCGGGCAATGCAGGTCCTACGCTGACCCTCCCCTGTAGCAAATTGTCTGCGGGACTTTATTTCGTGGAGATCCGCACTGCCGGCGGAAGATATGTACAAAAGCTTCTCAAAAACTAACAAAAAACCCCGGCGTCAGCCGGGGTTTTTTTTATTTGACCTCACCGGGGTGAGGGCTCCCGCGGTGGCAGGTGACACAGGAAATGGCGGGGATCGAATTGCGTATATCATCCTTATCGAAGCTGAAATATTTCTTGTTGATCCTCGCGGTCATCTTGTACATATGACGGGCTATATTCTTCTCCGGCTTGGCATCACTGGCGAAATCCAGGTGGTGGGAAGTACTGTCTGCTGACGGAGCATGACAGAAATTACATTTAACCCCAAGGGCGGCCTTCCATGCGTCCATCACCTTATCCAGATCGTCATGACTGATGTCTTTGGGCAACACTTTGAAGTTGTGTTTGGGCTTCGGATCATCCTGGGGACGAACAGCGGCCATACCGATGATCATCAGGCCGAACAGTGCTGTGATAACAAAGAATTTCTTGTGATGCAACATATGGAAGATTTTGGTGCACTAATTTAAGGGAAATCGCCCAACATTTGACAATATTTTGACAATTGGGTCGGCGCCAGGCAGTCCGTACTTTTGCATTCACAAAACTGGACGGAGTCCAGTTCGAAATTCGATTTATGCAGCAATCTTCGGCAACGGACTACCTCCGCAGGAGTCATATCGTGATCATGGCTATTTGCACAGGCCTCATCGTAGCAAATATTTACTACTGTCAACCACTGCTGGTGCTCATCAGCAAGAGCTTCGGCATCTCCGAGAGTAAAGGCGGACGCATCGCTTTCCTCACCCAATTGGGATATGCCCTGGGCCTGCTGTTCTTCGTCCCTCTGGGCGATAAGGTCGAACGCCGGGGCCAGATCGTCTGGATGGCGGCTTTTGCGGTGCTTTCTCTTGTCTTCGCCGCGGTATCGCCCAACCTTCTTTGCCTGGAGATCGCCAGTGTATGCATCGGAGCGACATCCGTTATTCCGCAGCTGATCCTTCCCCTTGCGGCGCACCTGGCCCAGCCGTCGAGGACGGGAAAGGTCATCGGCGCCATCATGAGCGGATTGCTCATCGGCATTCTGCTGTCGCGAACGCTCAGCGGCTTTGTAGGTCGCTGGCTGGGCTGGCGGGGGATGTTCTGGGTAGCGTCGGTCATCAGCTTTTCCCTGCTGATCATCATCAGGTATAGCTTTCCGCCGAGCCGGCCCAATTTCACCGGGTCTTACGCCTCGCTTATGCGCAGCCTCGTGACGCTTGCCAGGGAGCAGCCGGTGCTGCGGGAAGCCGCAGCCATCAACGCCCTGGGTTTTGCTACCTTCGGCATGTTCTGGACTACGATGGTGCTGCATCTCTCCGGTGCGCCCTTCCATTTCAAAAGCGATCTCATCGGGCTCTTCGGACTGGCTGCGGCGGCGGGAGCCCTTGCCGCTCCGCTGGTCGGTGGTTCGGCCGACAAACGCAACCCCCGCATAGCCATCGGGTATGGCCTCTGTCTGTTGTTATTGTCATTTGTGCTGCTATACGTCTGGGCTGACTATGTGTCGGGGATGGTCGCCGGTATTGTCTTGCTCGACCTGGCGATGCAATGCATTCACGTCTCCAACCAAAGCCGCGTCTATGCGCTTATCCCGCATGCGCGCAACAGGTTGAATACTGTATATATGACCGTGAGTTTCATCGGGACTTCGCTGGGGTCGGCCGTGGGCCTCTTCGCCTGGGATAAGGCCGGCTGGACGGGAGTATGTATCACCGGGGCGCTGCTTACGACGGCTGCATTCACTATATACGCACTTACATTTAGAAAAATTCGACCCGCCACAGCATAAAGGTCGCGCGGACAGGTTGCGGACAGGTTAACAAATTTTTAATTACTCCAATCACGACCCGATTTGCTTGGCGGATAGAATGAATTGTCCTATATTTGCGTCGTTAAATTTGAGCAAGTTTCAGCGCAGTAATTGCATAATGTATTTCCGCTAAATAAATCTCCGGTAATTGTTAGTCGTCTTTACTCTCTGCTTTTTTACTCAGATTGTCTTTTATTTTCATTTTTAACCAGTTATTAGTATGAACATTTACATTTCGAACTTGAGCTTCAACGTCACGGATGAAGACTTACAGGATTATTTTGCAGAGTATGGTGAAGTCTCTTCCGCCAAGGTCATCATGGACAAATTCACCGGTAAATCCCGTGGATTTGCATTTGTTGAAATGCCGGACGATGAAGCTGCTAAAAAAGCTATCCAGGAACTGGACGGTGCTTCCGTAGACGGCCGCACCATCGGGGTATCTGTAGCGAAGCCCAGGGAAGACCGCGGCAACGGCGGCGGCAACAAAGGCGGCGGTGGTTCTTTCCAACGCAGGGGCAACAACAACTATAGCAACAGCAGGTATTAATCGCTTGCTTTGTTGATATTAGAGTAAGGGCCCCTGATAAAGGGGCCTTTTTTTATCTTACGCCGCGGAGAACTCTTTCTGCAGCGTAAGCACCACTGTCGTGCTCATATCCAGGGAATCGATGCTGATCGAACCACCCAGTTTTTCGGCCGCATCCTGCACCTGCCGGAAACAATTGGCGCAACTACGATAAAAATAAACCCCTGCGTTGCGAACACGGATCATCGTGGTTTCGTCCTTGCGGATGGATTCAATGTGGATACATTCATTTTGGGTGCTTTCTACCGCCTTGTCCAATAGATTCCAAAGGATGAATGCCAGCAGATTCTCATCCGAACCTACTTCCAGATCTCTATCTATTTGATTGACGATAATGGTTTTGCGGCTAACCGCACGCGGAAGGAGCCCTGCCATCAGCTCGTCCACAAAGCGATGCAGGGAGATTGTGGTACACAAATCAGATGCCATTGATACAGGATTTTAGTAAGGGTGCTGCTTTTAACTGTGTAAATGTAACGCAATGAGACTTTGATAAATGTGATTGTGACACATTTATTTCAAAAAAATAAGGGTATCCCCCAAAGACTGCCCCCGGAAGACAAAAAAAGAGGCCGCCTCAAGCTAAAAGTAGACGGCCTCTTTTTTCATAATGTCCGGTAAGCGGAGCTTACCGGGGGAAAGCCCGTGGTATTGTACGCCCACGGCCTCCTCGCATATATAATAGAAGTGGATTTACCTCCAGTGACCCCGGTTCCAGCGCCATCCGCGATCGCCATGATCCCAATGGCCCCGCTCCCATCCCTGGCCCTCCCGGTGGCGGCCCCAGTGGCCCTCGTGCCAGACGTAGGTTCCGCCCGAAAAGACCCAGTCACCGTCGATCCAGATATAATCAGGGCCAGGCGCGGCCGGACGCACATAATAAATATCTGCCGGCTGGTCGGTCACATATCCTTCCACTTCACAGCCGGTGGTGGCCAAAAAGCCAATTATCGCTATGATCATGAGTATCTTTTTCATAATTTTTTTATTTTATTTGTTTTCCGCCCACAGCTCGGTTATTACCATACCGGGACCAAACCCATGCCATGCCGGAAGGGGATCATCCTCTGGTGATTAGGTCTTATCCTGTGGTGGTATTTCCCCATAAACGGACCCCAGTTGCAGTCAAATCACTAAATTTGTAGTATCACCTGTTTTTAAGGGTATAATTCATCATGAGTGAAACAACAACGATCACGCCGGCATTGACGGCGAAGGATTTTTCCACCGATCAGGAAGTACGCTGGTGTCCGGGCTGTGGGGATTATTCCATCCTCGCCCAGGTGCAGAAGATCATGCCCACGCTTGGGATCCCACGCGAGAACATCGTAATCATCTCCGGTATCGGCTGTAGCAGCCGTTTTCCCTATTACATGAACACCTATGGAATGCACTCCATCCATGGCCGTGCGACGGCGATCGCTTCGGGTCTGAAGGCGACGCGCCCGGAATTGAGCGTTTGGGTGGTTACTGGCGATGGGGATAGCCTGAGCATTGGTGGGAATCATACGATTCACCTGCTACGTCGCAACTTCGACATCAATATCCTGCTCTTCAACAACCAGATCTATGGTTTGACAAAGGGACAATATTCGCCTACTTCGGAAGAGGGAAAGGTGACCAAGTCGACTCCTTACGGGAGTATCGATCATCCTTTCAATCCCCTCGCCCTGGCCAGGGGCGCCGACGCCGGCTTTGTAGCCCGGAGCATGGACCGTGACCCCAAACACCTGCAACAGATGTTGCTCCGCAGCCACGCCCACAAAGGCGCTTCCTTCCTCGAGATCTATCAAAACTGCAATATCTTCAACGACGGCGCCTTTGAGATCTTTACGGAAAAAGGCACCAAGCCCCTGGAAACGCTCTTCCTCGAACAGGGCAAACCCCTTGTCTTTGGCGCTCAGCGCGAAAAAGGCATCCGGCTCGACGGATTCCACCCCGTCGTGGTGGAATTAGGGAATGGGTTTAGCGAAAGCGATTGCTGGATACACGACGAGAAAGATTTCTACAAGGCGCAGCTTCTTGTGCGGATGTTTGACGATCCGCGGATGGAAGGCCATCTGCCCAGGCCCTTCGGTGTCTTTTATGAGAACGAACGGCCTTGTTATGAAGACATGCTGAACTTGCAGATACAGGAAGCCATCCTTAGTAAGGGGAAAGGCGATCTGGATAAATTGCTGAGAGGCAACGAGACCTGGACCATTGCGTGATCTACAGCTGCTGACAATTCACCGCTATAAATAAAAAGAGGCAGGCCCGACAGGATTGAGCCGCCTCTTTTTTGGTTTTTTCACAGTGAAGTATTTATGGGCCAATTAGGCAGATAGTAATAAAAAAGAGCCAGCGATAGACATCGCCGGCCTGTGCTTACCTCTGAAACCACAAAAAGAAAAAGTTCAGAATATTTTTCATTGTTATAGACGTTCTAATCCACTATACCTTGCTGTTAGTATCTGTTACATTTTCCGGCAAACCCTTTAACAGGGTTGGGCCGCAAAACAATAAATTTATCGGGTCGATTAGTATCGGTAGACAGCCGGGACTGCACTTACCGGATAGACTTGCTTCAAAAAGGGTAACGAAGAGATTCTCGTCAGGACAGGGGATAGTTAGGTATCTCAAAACTATGAAGCGAGGGCTTCATTAGAAGGCTTGGAACCTGGATATCGATGGAATTGGAATCTTCGGATAGAATTTGGACGAGGAAATTGGATCAGGGATGGTTAATTTCAGAGTATGTAAGCGCGGTAAAAATAAAGACAGTTTCGGTAAAAAGCAATAATTTTTTTTATTTTTTGTCCACCCCGCGCGGATAGGGTTGCTTCCTGCAGGGTTGAAGCGCCGTAAACCCTTACTGAACAAGGGTTTCAAGCTCTTTATGCGCAGCTCTGAGCGTCTTTTCCATTTTCCGGTTGAACCACCATTCCGGCGCCGTCTTTTTCATCAGGGTGTCGATGTTGCGCATACCCATAAGATACCAGATGCCCCGGAGTTTCCCGGTGAGGGAGGATTGTAGGGCCCGCAGGCTCATCGCAAAGCCGCTGTCCAGGTATTCCATATGATGCCAGTAGCCGGCGGGCATAAACAGGGTGTCGCCGTGCTCCAGGATAATCTCATAGCCCCGGGCCAACCGCACCGCCGGATATTTCTCCAGGTCTAATTTATTCTCATCCTCATCGAAGTACTTTTCGAAATTGACAAAGCTCAGCACCTCCCAGGGCTTGCGATAAAGCTTGTGCTGCTCTTCAAAGGGAAAGAGCAATACCCGCTTGCGCCCGATAAACTGGGTATGGACGATATGCGAGAGATCGATGTCGAAATGCATATGGGTTACCGAGCCTTTGCCCCCTACAAACAACATGGGATAGCGCTTGACAAACCCCTTCATCAGCTGCTCGGGCCATTCGAAATCCCGCGCGAGCTGGGGGGCATGCTCGAAGATGTTGAAAAGAAATATCCGCCATTCGGCAGGGCCTTTGCGGACCATGTCGATATACTCCCCGAATTTCATGTAGCCATCAGCGGTATTGATAGGCGTATAGGCATCGCTCTTGACATTATTGTAAACCCCGACATTGACATCCCCTACAATGGATTTGAAATAATCCCAGGTCCATTTTTCAAAAGCCGGCCATTGCCTGGACAGCCCCCTGATCACCAATGGCTTCATAGGCGTGTAGTACCTGTCCCTGAATTCCTCAGGACTGATGCTATCTACCCTATCTACCACCTGTAAATTCATGCGCGCTATTGTTTCGATTGTTTCGGCAAATTTAAAAATAATTCTATGTTAAAGAATTGTTAGGGAAAAACTACCGGAACCTTTCATCCGTTTTTTCCTACCTTACTCTAACTATGTATTTGCACTTGCATCCGCTGAACCCGCAGCCCAGGAATATAAAGATGGTGATCGAATGTTTGCTGGATGGCGGGGTGATCATCTATCCTACGGACACGATATATGGTTTAGGGTGTGATATTTTCCATCACAAGGCCGTCGAACGCATCTGCCGGATCAAACAGGTTGATCCGGCCAAAGCACAACTATCCTTCATCTGTTATGATCTCAGCGACCTTAGCAACTATACAAAGAGCATCTCCACTCCCCTCTATCGCTTGCTGAAGACCTATCTGCCCGGGCCTTATACCTTTATCCTTCCAGCAAGCAAATTGGTTCCCAAGATACTAAAAAGCCGCAAAGACACCATCGGTCTCCGCATCCCCGACAACACCATTGCCCGCGCCCTCCTTAAAGAACTGCAGCACCCGATCTTAAGCTCCTCCCTCCCTGGAGAGATGGTCGAGGAATATACCGATCCTGAGATGATCCAGGAAAAATTCGGAAACCAGGTCGACATCATCATCGACGGGGGCATCGGGGGCATGATCCCCTCCACCATTGTGGATTGCACCGGCGACGAACCCATGCTCATAAGAAAAGGATTGGGCGAGTGGGCGGAAGCTGCCTCCTGAAAGCCTTTGGAGCTTATTGGTTAACCTCAAAATCGATCTCTTCCTGGCTGGACTCCGGCGAGATATTAAAGCTTTTGCGATGATATTTACAAAGCCCGAATTTTTCGATGGCATCACGGTGCTCCTTCGTTCCATATCCCTTATTACTATCCCAGCGATAGTGGGGAAATTCGGTATGCAGCAGCTGCATGTATTCATCCCGCCAGGTCTTCGCGAGAATACTGGCCGCGGCGATGGAGGCGAAGATCGAATCGCCTTTGACGATACACCGGTGGGGGATACGTTTATATTTTGTAAACCGATTGCCGTCGATCAGCAGGAGCCGGGGTCTGATCTTCAACTCATCGAGGGCCAGGTGCATCGCCTTGAAAGAGGCCTTTAGGATATTGATCCGGTCTACCTCATCATGATCTACCTTCGCTACGGCCCAGGCCAGGGCATTTGCTTCGATGTACCCCCGTAATTCGTTGCGATCTTCCGGCGTCACCTGTTTGGAGTCGTTTAGCAACGGATGAAAGAATCCTTTTGGCAGGACGACGGCCGCCGCGAATACCGGTCCGGCATAGCAGCCACGCCCGGCCTCGTCACAACCAGCCTCAGTCAGTTCCTCCTGGAAAAAAGGTCGAAGCGGATTCTCCATAGACCAAAAATACGATCATTGAAGTTTGTCTGGATAAAAATTGAGAACTTTACGCCCGCTATGGAATCCTACACCCGCTCTTCCTCGCGTCCGGTGGCCATCTGGGTTTACACCGGTGTTATCATGCTACTCGTTCAAGTGATCCTTGGGGGTATCACCCGGCTCACCGGTTCGGGTCTTTCGATCACCGAATGGAAGGTGGTCACCGGCGCCCTCCCGCCCATAAACGCCGCCCAATGGCAGGACGCCTTTGACAAATACCGGCAGACCCCCCAGTTTAGGTTGATCAATTCCGATTTTACCCTTCCCGATTTCAAATTCATCTTCTTCTGGGAATGGTTTCACCGCTTTTGGGCGCGGCTCGTAGGGGTAGTATTCCTGGTTGGATTTGTCTGGCTGCTGTTAAAGAAAAAGCTGCAGCCGGCGATGATCCGTCCCCTCATCATCCTCTTTCTGCTTGGCGCTTTACAGGGAGCCATCGGCTGGGTTATGGTGGCCAGCGGCCTCACGGGCGATGCCATTTATGTGGCGCCTACGAAACTGGGACTTCACTTCGTCTTTGCCCTTGGACTGGTCGTCTATGCCTTCTGGTTCGCGCTTGACCTCTCCGTTGCACCCGGCGCCCGCCTGCTCAACCGCCAAACCTCCACTCTCCGGCGCTGGACGGTGGTGATCCTCATCCTGCTTTTCTTCCAATTATTATATGGAGCCCTGATGGCCGGTCACAAGGCGGCAGCCGTTGCTCCGACATGGCCCACCATCAACGGCAGCTGGCTGCCCGATGGGGTATTTAGTCAACATCCCTTGTTCCGGGACCTCGTCGGCAACCCTTTCACCGTACACTTCATCCACCGTACCCTTGCCTACACCCTTTTCCTGTGCGTCCTGGCCTGGACGGCCGCCGCCCTTCATGTCCGGCGGCCGGTGCCGGATTCCTTTCGCCGGCTGCGCTGGCTGCCCCTGCTGGTCGTGTCGCTTCAGATAGTGCTTGGCATCAGCAGCCTGCTCACCAGCCCTGGCATCATCGCTCACCAGTGGGTTGCCTTTGACTGGCTGGCGCTGTTTCACCAGATGACGGGCCTCTTATTCCTACTGACAATGGTCGGGATGTTGTACCTTGTGGTACCAGACCATAAGAGTCATTCTGTAACCGTATGATGCGCATCCTTAAAAGCATTTATCATTTCTTTCCTGTACAGCTTCTTTTGTTGCATGTAAAAAAGTTCCAGGTATTGCTGATATTCTGGCTGATCCTCTTCAGCACCCTCAACGGGGGATTTATGCATTCCTATGGGGCGGCGGCGCTCTTCCTTTCGCCGGAATACCTGGGAGATGTCAGTCCCATCAGCACAGCCATCGTCGGCGTGGCGACCGGCATCTATATCATGGCCTGGAACATCACCACCTTTATCATCTTCTGCCGGCATTTCCGTTTCCTGGCAACGACGACAAAGCCCTTTCTGAAATATTGCATCAACAACGCCATTCTCCCGGCTATCTTCCTGATCTTTTACCTTGTAAAAGCCATGGAGTTTAGCATTCACCGGGAACTTATGCCCGGGAGATCCTTTATTTTACTATGCTTCGGTTTCCTCTCCGGGTTGATCTTTGTCCTCGGGGTCTCTCTGATATATTTCTTCCGTGCCGACAAGAACATCATCCGCCGGATGACACCGGTGATCAATAACCCCAAACTCTTTAAATCGCAGTTTTCCAAAGAAGAAGTAAAGCTCAACGATAGCCGGCTGATGCACGTCGACTATTATCTCAACTCCCTCACGTCCATGAGGAAGACCCGCGATGTGGCGCACTACAGCAAGGCCTTTATCGAGAGCATCTTCAACCGGCATCATATCTCCGCCGTCCTCTCCATCTTCATGGCCTTTGTCTCGCTGATCATCATCGGCTTTTTCATGGACAGCCGCTACTTCCAGCTGCCTGCCGCCGCCAGCATCCTGATCTTCTTCGCCATCCTCATCTCGCTCACCGGGGCCTTCTCCTATTTCCTCCAATCCTGGAGCATTCCCTTTTTCATCCTCGTCTACTTCGCCCTGAACCTGCTGTATAAATATAACGTCATCGATCCAACGAATAAAGCATACGGCGTCAATTACACCGAAAAGGATGACCGGCCATTGTACGACCGGGAGACCCTGCTGGATTTGTGTTCGGATAAGAACGTGCAGCGGGACAAGGAGAACATGCTGCGCATCCTGGAGAGATGGAAGGCCCGCCAGGCGTCGCAAAAACCGGTGCTCTTCCTCGTCAACACCAGCGGCGGGGGCAGCCGCAGCGCCACCTTTACCCTGAGCATTCTGCAACGGCTGGACAGCCTCAGCGGCGGGAAATTAATGCGCAAGACCTTTCTCATCACCGGCGCTTCCGGCGGGATGCTTGGCGCCGCCTATTTCCGGGAATTATCCCGGCGGCGAGACGCCGGCGATACCTCCATTCACCTGGAAGACCATCGGTATGTCAACGACATCTCCGGCGACCTGCTCAACACCCTCTTTTCTTCTTTTGTAGCCCGCGACCTTGCCTCGCCCGCACAAAAATTCACCGTGGGTGATCAGGAATATGTAAAAGACCGCGGCTTTGCCTTCGAACAACGCTTGAACGAGAATACCCACGGCATCCTCGACAAGCAGCTCAAAGACCTTGCTCCCGACGAAGCCGCCGCACGTATGCCGGTCTTATTGTTCAACCCGGTGATCACGCGCGACAGCCGTGCGCTGGTCATCTCCACCCAGCCAGTGAGCTTTTTAATGCGCCCCCGCTATGATAGCAGCAAGCTTCCGACGATGGATCCCGACGCGATCGACTTCGCCGCTATGTTTGCCAGGCAGCAACCAATGGATCTCCGCCTGCTCACAGCCCTTCGCATGAACGCGACCTTTCCCTATGTGTTACCCAATGTCTGGCTCCCAAGCCGGCCTGTCATCGATGTCATGGACGCCGGCTTCCGCGATAATTTCGGCGAGATGAACGCCATCCGCTTCCTCAATTCCTTCCGCGAATGGCTGCAGGAGAATACCAGCGGCGTTGTGCTGTTGCAGATCCGCGACCGGAAAGCCGGCGGCTGGGAAAATCCTTTCGAATCCGATGACATCACGGAGATCATCACAAAACCCATACTGCTATTGCAGGACAACTGGTACAAGATGCAGGAGTATAACCAGGACGATCTGCTGAGCCTGGCGAATAACGGGATGGGCTTCCCTTTCCGGAAACTGGTGTTTCAATATGTTCCCCGCACCGAAGAGGCCGGGGCAGCGCTCAATTTTCATCTTACCAAACAGGAAAAGCTGAATATCACCGGGGCGCTGGATAATTCGGATAATCAACGCGCCTTCCAGCTGTTTACCCGGCTGGCTTCAGATCATTGACCCGATGCCCAAAGGCCAGAACCCCACCATGAACCAATGCCGGGCCGCCGTCAGGCGCAAATCACGGTTGGATCAACTGAATAGCCTTCGGCACGACGCTGATGTGAAACTCGCTTGCCGACGCCTTGGGGTCCCCATCGATATGCAACGGCGCATGGCCCGGGTTTTCGATCACCAGCGCAGGAGTCTGAAAATAAATGATCTTGATCCTTGCCCCGCTTTCGGCCTCAGGTTTCGCCAGTACGCGATAGCCGCCCATCACCTGGCGAATGACGGATACCAGGAAGCGCAGCTGGTTCGTTTTCTTGGCAATGACGATATCGAGCAAACCGTCGTGCAGACTGGCCTTTGGCGCGATGGTGAAGTTGTTGCCAAACTGGTTGCCGTTGGCGATGCTGATAAAAAAGGCTTCTTCGCCAAACGAAGCATCCTGGCCGTTGCCGGAAGGGATCCGCAGCCGGAAGGGATAGGGCCGGGCGTTGAAGAAATTCTTCAGCGTCACCCGGACATACGTGCGGAAACCCCGTTTGGTCTGGCTGGCGAACTCCTCCGCAACTTTGGCATCAAAGCCAATGCCGCAAAGCATACAGGAAAACTGCCCATTGATGAGAAACCCGTCGATGGGTGAGGCATTTGCGGTAAAAATTATCTCCAGCGCTCTCTCCACATCTTTGGGGATACCGGCGGCGAAGGCGAGTCCATTGCCCGAACCCATCGGAACGATGCCGATGCGGACATCTACCCCGGCGAGCGCTGCGGCCACCGCGCTTACCGTCCCATCCCCCCCGCAAACGATGATGTCCGTCACGGCCGTCTGCTCGATAAAGGGAAGCAGAAAGGCATAGTCGCCCTCTGCATTGGTGGGTAAAATGCTATAGGCAATTCCTTTCTCCCCGGTCTTTTGGCGGATCATTTCCTGTAGCGAAAACTTGCCACCAGTGCCGGAGATGGGGTTAATAAGATAAATTATTTTGCGTGATGACATCTGACGACTCGGCTTTCCGGCGCAAAGATCATTTATTTTTCCTAACTGGACGGAGTCCAGTTCGTGCACGCAGTGCACAGACATTATTTACCCGATTCGGGCAGGTGCATTATATCCGTGAGAAAATGTGAGACGCCCTTCTCCACTCCCGGCACATCATGCGACCGGATGCCGCTGCCGATGACATGCGTCCCGGCCTCGGGAATGGCCTCCTTGTATTTCATGGCGGCAGGGGTACCCAACTGATCGAACATCTCGAGCTCGGCGGAGACCTTCACCGTACTATCCTGATGGTCCTTGTCCTTATAGAAGTAGTAAAGCCCCACCGGCTGGGTCACCTTTTCAAAATGCGCCCTGGTCATCGTCGTTTCTACCAGCTCTTCAAGGGCTACCGCAGCCTCCGTGCGATATTTGGGATACCAGTATTGCCGCCACAGGGGACCGTAATCCTCCTTGCTGATGATATAATTGGAGCCGGTGACCATGTGAGCGATCTGTAATCCCCAGGGGTCGTTCAACAACCAGGCATTGGGGTCATTGATGGCGATGTTGGGTGACAACAGCACCAGGGCCGCCACTTCATCGGGATAGCTGTAAGCCAGCTGCAGCGCAAGCGTACCCCCGGTAGAAGTGCCCATGAGGATCACCTTATCCCCCAACTGCCGCCCGATGGCCAGGGCCTCCTTTGCCGAATTCCATAACCCGTCCGCCGTGAGGTTGACCATTGGTTCGGTGGTGTCGATGCCATGTTCGGCAAGCCGTGCCAGATAAAGATTACAGCCGTATTTTTTTGCGGCCCACCGGTGGACGGGATCACCTTCCCCCTGGGAGGCGGAAAACCCATGGAGATAAACGATAGCATAAGGCGTTTTGCGCCTGGAGGAATCCGCCCAGACAATTTGGGCTTCGTTGTCCGGTTTGAGCTTGTGGACGGCTTCCTGGCTGCGGATATAGCTCTCCAGGCCAGAGGCCTCGGAAGGAACCACGGGCTGTTCGGGGCTATAGGCGGGCTTGGAAGGATGCGGACCGACGAAATACAGAACGATCAACACTATCGGGATCAGGAGCCACCATCTTTTACGCATGGGATAATTTTAGTTGAAATTAAGGATTGCGGCCCCTGTTTAGATGTTTTTTGTGTTATTTCTCCCCAAACGAACCTGATCAGCTAGGAAATCCGGCCATTTCGGCGTAATTTTGCGGCTTGAATTGGGGGGTACCCTCAATCGCAAGAAGGAATAACTATATGCAAATCAGAAACATAGCGATCATCGCCCACGTCGACCACGGTAAGACTACATTGGTAGACAAGATCTTACACGCCACCCATGTATTCCGTGAAAACCAGGAGACCGGGGAATTGATCATGGATAATAATGACCTCGAAAAGGAAAGGGGTATCACCATCTTTAGCAAGAACGCCGCCGTCGAATATAAAGACACCAAGATCAATGTGATAGACACCCCTGGCCACTCTGACTTTGGGGGCGAGGTAGAGCGCGTTCTTAAAATGGCAGACGGGGTACTTCTGTTGGTGGACGCCTTCGAAGGGCCCATGCCGCAGACCCGTTTCGTTTTGCAGAAAGCCCTGCAACTCAACCTGAAACCCATCGTCGTCATCAACAAAGTAGACAAACCCAACTGCCGCCCCGACGAAGTGCACGACGCCGTGTTCGAACTCTTCTTCAACCTCGATGCGACGGAAGAACAGCTCGACTTCCCCACCTTCTACGGCAGCGGTAAGAATGGCTGGTTCAATAGCAAGAACGAACAATGTGCGGATATCACCCCCCTCCTGGACGGCATCCTGCAATATGTCCCGGCGCCGAAAGTATCCGAAGGCCCCCTGCAATTACAGATCACTTCCCTCGACTATTCCTCTTTCCTCGGGCGTATCGCCGTTGGGAAGGTGACCCGCGGATCGATAAAAGAAGGCCAGTCCATCGCCCTGGTTCAGGCCGGCGGGGTGATCAAGCGTTCAAAAGTAAAAGAGCTTTACACCTTTATGGGTATGGGTAAGAAAAAGGCGGCCGAAGTGGTAGCCGGCGATATCTGCGCCGTGGTCGGCCTGGAAGATTTCAACATCGGCGACACCATTGCCGATGCGGAAACTCCCGAAGCCCTGCCGGTGATCAGCGTCGACGAACCGACGATGAGCATGCTCTTCGGCATCAACAACTCCCCCTTCTTTGGAAAGGACGGTAAATTCGTTACCTCCCGCCACCTGCGCGACCGCCTGATGAAGGAAACCGAAAAGAATCTCGCCTTGCGCGTAGAGGATACGGACAGCGCCGACAGCTTCCTCGTCTACGGCCGCGGCATCCTCCACCTGGGCATTCTCATCGAGACTATGCGTCGCGAAGGCTTCGAGCTCACCGTTGGCCAGCCCCAGGTACTCGTAAAAGAAATAGATGGCAAGAAGCACGAACCCTATGAGATCCTGGTCGTCGACGTCCCTGCCGAGTTCAGCGGAAAGGTCATCGACATGGTGACCCAGCGCAAGGGCGAAATGCTGGTAATGGAAAGCAAGGGCGAGATGCAACACCTGGAATTTGAGATCCCCTCCCGCGGGCTTATCGGCCTGCGAAGCAATATGCTCACCAATACGGCCGGTGAAGCCGTTATGGCCCACCGCTTCCTGGAATACAAACCCTGGAAAGGCCCCATCCCCGGTCGCAACAACGGGGTGCTACTCTCCAAGAACCAGGAAAAGACCACGGCCTATTCCATCGATAAGCTGCAAGAGCGCGGAACGTTCTTCGTCGACCCCGGTGAAGACGTCTATGCCGGCCAGATCATTGCAGAACATATCAAGCCGGGCGACCTTGTCGTCAACGCAACGGAAGGCAAGAAGCTGACCAACATGCGCGCCAGCGGTAGTGATGATTCGGTGCGCATCGTCCCCAGAAAGCAGATGACCCTGGAGGAATGTATGGAATACATCCAGCAGGACGAATGCATCGAAGTGACGCCCAAAAAGATCAGGCTCCGCAAATCCATCCTGGACGAGGAAGAGCGCAAGCGCTTCCAGAAGGTGCTGAAGACGGAAGAGGTTGGCAGATAAGTCGAACTTTCTTTTCGGACAAGTCGTACCTTTACAGATGTAAACAGCCGTCTATGTACAGAAGGCATCTCGTATTCATCATCGTCTTTTCCCTGCTGCTGTCAGCGGGAGCGCTGCCCGTAAAGGCACAATGCTCCATCTGTACGCGAACGGCGCAACAACTGGGCGAACGGCCGGCCAAGGCCTTGAACAAAGGCATCATCTATTTAGCTGTAACGCCCCTCGCTATATTCGGCATCATCGGATATCGTTGGTGGAAGAGCGAACAGCATGAGCATAATGATTGAATCCCCTCTCGGACCCCGTTTGGTTTCCGTCGTCCTGGGCACTTATAATGGCGAAGCCTATCTGCGCGAACAGCTGGATTCTGTCCTGGCGCAAACCTATTCTCCCCTCGAGATCATTGCTGTAGACGACTGCAGCTCGGATGCAACCGTCAGCATCCTGCGCGAATATGCCGCCCGGGACGCCCGGATAAAAGTCTTCGTAAACGAACGCAACCTGGGCTTTATCCGCAACTTTGAGAAAGGCTGTGCGCTTTCGACCGGCAACTGGATTGCGCTCTGCGACCAGGATGATTACTGGATGCCGGATAAGGTAGAAAAAATGGTCTATGCCATCGGGGAATACCCGATGGTCTATTGCGACTCCCTGCTGTGTGACGAGCATCTCCAGCCGCTTGGCAAGAAGATCTCCGATCTCGCCCATTTCCAGTCCTTCGACGACCCGCGGCAATTGTGTGTTTTCTCCCGGATGTACGGTCATGCCACGCTGATCACCCGCCACCTTTTTGAAAAGGCCAGCCCCTTTCTCGAGGAAGTGCCGCACGATGGCTGGATGGCTTACCATGCAACCCTGTATGGTGGCGTCCGCTACCTGCCCGAAGTGCTCGTTAAATACCGCCAGCATGCGGCTAATGTCTTTGGGGTCGTCGGGCGGAAGAAGAAAAAGACCGATCGGAGCGATCGCGCCGCCAAAAAGCGAAAGGAGTTGGCGCGTGTCCGTATCCGGATGAGAGCCTATTGCGACGCCTGCCCCGATACCCTGGTAGAGCAGAAGAAGCTGCTCCGGGCGTTGGTCAGCAGCTATCGTGACTTCGCTCCATGGAATGATATCCGCCGCGTCCAGCTCTTCCTTGCCAACTATAAGCTGCTGCTGGTGGTGAAGAAGTATTCGACGGGGAGGAAATACCTGTTTTGCCTGAAAATGCTGGTGAAGATCAAATAAAGATCAAATAGGGAAATCTTTCACAAACCGGTAGAGGTTGAAGGATCCATCTTTCGAAAGCTCTTCGATGGTGGCTGCAAGCGATTTCCGGTCGACCCCTTTCATCCGTTGTTGCTGGATCAGCAGGTAAGCCTGCTCGGCGAGGATGCGATACCGTTTCTCGACGGCGCTCGGCTTCTCGCGATCGGCGTCGATGTACCGCACCAGGTCTTCGATCCCCTGTTTCTGCCAGGCCACTGTCTTCACCACCGGGATATCCCGCCCTTCCTTGCGGAAGGCCGCTGTCTGCATCGACCGCAGATTGCGAATGAAAAGATCGGCGTCTGGCCGGTCGCTCTTATTGACGACAAAGATATCGGCCACTTCCAGCAACCCTGCCTTCATGGACTGAATATCGTCGCCTGCCTCCGGCGCCAGCACAACTAATGTCGTATCGGCCAGGCCGGCGATCTCTATCTCGTTTTGTCCAACGCCTACCGTCTCGACGAGAATCTGGTCGAAGGGCGCCTGTCTTACCACATCGGTGATCTCGATGATGCGCGGATGCAATCCGCCCAACGAACCGCGTGTCGCGAGGCTGCGGATGAATACCGCCGGATGGTTATACCAGTCGCTCATCCGGATACGGTCGCCAAGCAATGCGCCATAATATAAAGTAGAGGACGGATCGACGCAAAGTACGGCCACACGTTTTTGTTCCTTTACATAATGATCAATGAGGGCATCCACCAGGGTGCTCTTACCCACACCGGGTGGACCGGTGATGCCGACTACCGGAGTGGTAGTGGGCGGCAACCCGGCCAATTGCGCGCTATAATCCTCCACGCCATTCTCCGCATAAGAGATGGCGCGTGCAAGGGCACGAAAGTCGCCCCGTTGGACATCGGCTAATAATCGAGACGGCATAGCCGTACAAATATCGCGAAAACAAGTAATTTCGCCAGTATGAGACCTGGAACGGAAAAAAAGCTCTACAAAAAAGTTCAGGAAAAAAAGGTTGCGCTGCACCACATTTGTGAGGTAGGGGTCTGGCTCCCGGAAATGTCCAATGTGCTGGATTTTATTGTAAGCGAAAAAATAAGAACAACCCTTGTAGAGCCCGATCCGAAAAGCATCGCCGCCATTCATGCTTATTTCCGGGATTATCCCAACGTCCAACTGCTTCCCTATGCCGCCTTCGATCATCATGGCGTGCTCGAACTGGTACAGCGCAACGCCTCCACCTTTGTCTCTACCCTACCCTATAGCCCGGCACTGGTAAACGATAACTATCATATCCAGCAGGAAGACCGGTTCACGGTGGAGTGCAGGCGCTTCGACGAGCTCGACGATGGGACGATCTCCCTGCTCAGCGTCGACACCGAAGGCAGTGAATGGTATGTCATCCAATACCTCAAAAGCCGGCCCCTCGTCATTTCGGTGGAGATGCATGGGAAAAGCTACCTGAATCCTTATTACGCCGAGATAGCCGGTTGGATGGCCCGTGAAGGCTATGCGAAATGGTATATGGACAAGACCGATATCGTTTACTTCCGGAAAGGCGCTTTCCCCATCACCGGCGCGGAGAAACTGCAATTGTCGCTGATGGCCGCCTTTGTCCGGTTTAGACGGGCCCGTAAGCAGATCGGGAAACTCTTTAGTCCCAAAGCAGGAAAATGAGCCCTCGAAGCTTTATCATCAGCCGGACAGACGCCATCGGGGATGTGGTCCTCACCCTGCCGGTGGCGGGTGTATTGAGATCGCTGTATCCGCAAGCAACAATTTTTTTCCTGGGTCGCAGCTATACGGAGGAAGTGGTAAAGGCCTCCGGACATATAGATGAATTTTTGAATTGGGATGAATGGAAAAGGTTGCCCGGGGGGGAAGCGGCGCGTCTCCTGGCGGCAACCGGCGCGGATACCATCATCCATGTATTTCCCAATAGACAGATCGCCCGACTGGCGCGAAGGGCCGGCATCGCCGGGCGCATCGGCACGACAAACCGGGTGTATCATTGGTTTGCCTGTAACCGGCTGGTGAAACTGTCACGCCGTCATTCTCCTTACCATGAAGCCCAGCTCAACCTCCAGCTGCTGGTTCCCCTTGGCGCCCGCAAGCTCTACACGCTGGAAGAGATCGGCGGCTATTATGGACTGACCCGGCTTCAGCCCCTCCCACCCGCTGTTGCCGCACTCCTGGATGCGGAGAGGTTCAACCTGGTATTGCACCCCAAATCCCGTGGCAGCGCCCGCGAATGGGGTCTGGATAATTTCCGGCAACTGATCGAGGCGCTGCCGCCCCAGCGGTTCAAGCTCTTTGTCACCGGGACGGCCGCCGAAGGGGAATTGCTGCAACCCCTGTTGCGGGAGTTTCCTTCACTCACCGATCTCACCGGGCGGCTAACCTTGGGGGAATTGCTATCTTTTCTTTCCCATGCAGATGGGCTGGTGGCTGCCAGCACGGGTCCGCTGCACCTGGCCGCAGCGCTAGGTGTCGCCGCCCTGGGAATTTATCCACCGATTCGCCCGATGCACCCGGGCCGCTGGGCGCCCATCGGACCCCGGGCCAAAGTCTTTGTAAAACAAGGGGATTGTGAAGCCTGCCGCAAGACGGGGGACTGCGCCTGTATGCGGGAGGTGCGGCCGGAGCTCCTATCCGACTACCTCTTCTCCCTGCTGCCGGCCACACCTAAAATCCAAAATTGACTACTTTTGCGCGTATGACTAATTTCATTCCCGTTTTTCCCTTGGGGATCGTTGTCTATCCCGGGGAAAAGGTCAACCTGCATATATTCGAACCGCGTTATAAACAGCTCATAACCGAATGCTTAGCCGAAGCAAAACCCTTTGGCATCCCGACGGTGATCGACAACCGCCTGAATGAAATGGGTACGCTGGTAAAGATCACCGAACTGGTAAAGGTGCATGACAACGGTGAAATGGACATCCGCACCCAGGGCTTACGAGTCTTCCGGATGCTGGAATTGATAAAGACCGTCCCCGACAAATTATTCAGCGGCGCCATCGTCAACTACCCCGACAATATCGAAGGGCCCGGCAAACGGGAGCTTATGCAAAAGGTGGTCAACGCCATTCGCGAGTTGCATCGCCTGCTGGATATTGAAAAAGATTTTCAAAAACCCGATGAAGAGCTCGCTAGCTATGACATCGCGCATCATGCTGGTCTTTCGCTGGAACAGGAATATGAATTACTGGGATTACTAAGGGAAGAACAACGCCAGGAATATATCAAACGCCACCTGGGAAAAGTGTTGCCGATCATCGCCGAAATGGAGACCCTGAAGGAAAGAGTAAAATTGAACGGACATTTCAAAAATCTTTCCTCATTCAAATTTGAAGACTAGCATGGCTACGACCCTCTGTTTTGACTTCGGCAATACCCGGATGAAATGCGCTGTTTTCGTCGACGGCAACTTTGTGGCGGAGCAGGTGCTGGCCGACGATAGCGATGCAACGGTAAAGATGCTGCTCGATCAGTATCACCCCGATAAAAGCATCTTATCTTCCGTCATCGATCATAATCCGGGCATGGAAACGCTGTTGCAACAGCATACGCACTTTCACAGATTAGGTCATCAGTCCAGGCTGCCGGTAACAACCCCTGTCGGCAAGCCCGAGACCATCGGCGCCGATCGCCTCGCGCTTGTTGTAGCCGCCGTGACCCTCTTTCCCGGGAAGAACAATCTTGTCATCGGATTGGGCTCTGCCATAACGTACAACTATGTCAACAAATACAAGGAATTCATCGGTGGCGGCATCTCGCCAGGGATGGAGATGCGCTTCAAATCCCTCAACGCCTTTACTGCCAAACTGCCCCTGGTAAAAGCCGACTGGAATTTCCCGCTGGCGGGTTATGATACCCGGACCAATATCCTCAGCGGGGTGATCCTGGGGATGGCCAAAGAGGTGGATGGCATTATTGAAGCCTATGAGGAGAAATATGACAACTTTAACGTGTTATTGAGCGGCGGGGACTCGGCTTACTTTACCCGTCACCTGAAAAAGAAGATATTTGTGGACCCGCATTTGATCTATAAAGGTTTGTATGCCATCAGTGAGTACAATCAATAAAATAGGACTGGTAGTGTTCATCGCCTGTCTCGGCGTTGTGGCTTGCAACGACAAGGCTGCCGTGCAGCCTGTGGCCACCGGTCCGCATAAGATAATCCCCGAAGAAGCGACCGATCTCACGAGCCTGCTGAGCGAACCCGTGACGGACTCCAGTGGTAAACTGGGGGCCAGGGTGAAGGGGAAGCTAACGGCTCCCTATATGCTGCGTTATCAGTTGGCCGATTCGCCCTATGCGGAATTCCCCCGGACCCTGCACGTCGACTTTTACAACGACTCGCTGAAAACGGAAAGCCAGCTCGATTCCAAATATGGAAAGTATTACCAGAACCAGGAGAAGGTTTTCCTGCGGGATTCGGTCGTAGTAAAGAATCTCAAAAAGGGCGACACCCTCCGATGCAAACAGCTGTGGTGGGACCAGCATACGGAAAAATTCTATACGGACGACTCGGTTCGGATCTATACCCCCGATAAGATCCTCTATGGTACGGGCATGGAAGCCGATCAGAACTTCCGCTGGTATACCATCAAGAAGCTCTCCGGCGTCGTGCTCACCGCCGGCAGCGCCATCCCTAAATAAAACAAGTCATAGGTTCGCGGCTATCCTGGATAATAAGCCCCACTGCGATTTGGCCTGATAGTCAATTAAATAGCGTCAACGTCCCGCCGGCCCGCCCGCTTCCCCGACAATGACCCCACCACCGGCTGGATAGCCCCCATTCCCGCCGTTGAATTTTTAATCGAAAAATTTTCAATTAAACGTTTGTTTAATTCAAACGTTTGTTTAACTTTGTGGAAGCAATCAGCAGTTTACATGTCAGATAAAAGAGAACATATCCTCATCGTAGCAGAAGAGCTTTTTGGAGACAAGGGATTTGACGGAACATCCGTCCGGGATATCGCTCAAAAGGCGGGGGTCAACCTGGCCATGATCTCTTATTATTTTGGCTCCAAGGAGAAATTGCTGGAATCCTTGATCACTTTCCGTGCCGAATATGCCTTCGGCATCCTGGTTGAGCTGAACAAGGACGAGTCCCTGAGTCCCTGGGACAAGATCGACCGGCTGGTCGAATTCTATGTCGACCGCATCCTCAATAACCTACGGTTTCACAATATAATGTACCACGAGGCGACGTCCGTCCGAAACGAAGAGATCAAGAACAGGATATTAGCCATTAAGCTGCGCAACCTTGAGCAGATAACAAAGATTATAACAGACGGTCAGCAGAAAAAACTCTTCCGGCAGGTGGACGTCGCCTTAACCGTGGGAACCATCATGGGAACCATCTCAGCCTACACTCAGTCCCGCCCCTACGGTTGCGCTGTTCTTACCATAAAAGAAGACGCGGACGACGAAACCTATCGCGCAAAGCTTGCCCCCCGCCTGAAGGCCCATCTTAAGCATCTGCTGCGGGCCCACCTGGATATCCGGAACGAGACCCAAGCCTCCAACTGAGCCTTCGAGCGGCGACGATCCAAAAATTGAACGTAGTTTAAATACAAGAATCAACATGGAAAAAAAGTTAGCAGGAGTTTTGTGCTTCTTACTTTTTACAATCCTGGTAGCCCACGCACAGCCACAGCCAAGGACCCTTACCCTGGAAGAGGCGGTGCAGCTGGGACTTCAGAACAGCAAACAATTAAAAAGATCACAGGACAAGATCGATCTGGCCCTGACCCGTCTTGATCAGGCCAAAGACCTTCGCCTCCCCAACGCCAAGGTCGGCTTTCAATACCTTCATGCCCTGATGTTGTCCCGCCTGGTCAGCATCCCCGGCCTGACAAAGGAGCCGATCAAACTGAATTTTGACTTTCCCGCCTATGTGGGAACATTATCCGTGTCCGAACCCATCTTCAACGGCAACCAGTTCAAGTATGCCCGCCAGTCGGCCGATCTGATGGTGCAGATGAGCCGGCTCGACGCCGACAAGGACAAGGACGATATCACCTACCTGGTGATCAACTCCTATCTCAATTATGATAAGATTCTCGAGAACCTGCTCATTGTCGCGCAGAACATGCAGGACGTGCAGAGCAAGCTGGATGAACAGATCAAATACGAAAGCCAGGGTCTTGCAACACAGAATGACGTCCTCCGCTTCCAGTTGCAGAAATCACAAATACAGCTGACGGAGATACAGCTCGAGAACAACCGGAAGATCGCCAATTACAATATGGATATCATCCTTGGCCTGCCGGATACCACCGAGATCATCCTGCCCCCCGTGAATTACCGGATAAACGAGCAGTTTGCCTTTGGCGACCTGATACAGACAGCCGAGACCAATCGCCGGGAATTGCAAGACCTCTCCTATCAGACGAAGATGGCCGACATCGATATCAAGAAGATCCATGACCAGCGGCTGCCCACGGTCTCTGCTACGGGCGGGATGTACTACATCAACCCGACGGGTGACCCTATCCCGATGCACAACAACCTGCTGGCGCCCCTCACCCTTGGTGTCGGCGTCTCCTGGAATATCGGTACCCTGTATACCAATAAGAACAAGGAAAGGGAAGCGGCCGTGCAACGCCGCGATCTGAATGTGGCCCGCGACCAGACCCTCGATGACATCCACCAGGACGTACACCAGCAATTCATGCTATACCAGACGGCCCTGGAACAGATAAAGGTGTTACAGGTGGCCGTCACCCAGGCAGAAGAGAACGAACGCATCACCGAATCCAAGTACCGCAACAACCTGGTGAATACTACCGACCGTATCGATGCACAAACCCTGTTGTACCAGGCGCGGGTGAACCTCGAGCTGGCAAAATCCGACGCCACCATCTCTTATTATAATGTCCTGAGAGCTACCGGGAACCTGATGGGCCAAGGGCCCATCGGCCGAAGGCCAAACATTAAATAAAGCCGGAGGACCGTAAAACGGTCCGATGGCGTAATCGAAACCAAAGCAAATTCGAACACAAGATCATTTAAAGATTATGGAACAGAATAACACTCAAAAAAAGCCTCGTAGAAAACTCGCATTTCCGATCATCCTGGGTATCGTCCTGGTCGGAGCGCTGTTCTTCTCTATAAAGGAATATGTATTCTTACAGTCCCACGAGGAAACCGATGATGCACAGGTGGATGGGGACATCAGCCCCATTATTGCCCGGGTATCCGGGTATGTGATGGATATCCGCTTCAAGGATAACCAGGTCGTACATGCAGGGGACACCCTCGTGATCCTCGACGACCGGGACTATAAGATAAAGCTCGACCAGGCCTATGCCGCACTGGCCGCAGCACAAAAGAATGCCGCCGCAACCGGCGCCGCCATCACGGAAGCCCAGTCCAACTTTGCCGTACAGAAGGCGAATATCGAACAGGCCCAGGTGCGCTTGTGGAAGGCCACCCAGGACTACGAACGCTACAAGAACCTCTACGATGACCACGCCATTACAAAGGCCCAGCTCGATGACGCGACCGCCGAAAGAGACGCCGCACAGGCTTCCCTGGATGCCGCCAAGAGCCAGGTTCCTGTCATCGACAGAAGAGTGTTCACCAGCAAAGAACAAACGGTGGCTACCACCTCCATCATCGATGCACGCAAGGCCGATGTCGAATATGCGCAGTTGCAGTTGAGCTATACGGTGATCACGGCCCCGGCCACCGGCATCGTCTCCAAACGGAATATCCAGGTTGGTCAGCTGGTACAGGCCGGCTCCCCCCTCTTCTCCGTTGTGCACGAAGACATCTATATCACCGCCAACTTCAAGGAGACCCAGATGCGGGATATCAACGTAGGCCAGAAAGTGGATATCCGGGTGGATGCTTTTGAAAAGAACGTGATTCCCGGTACGATAGAATCCTTCTCCGGTGCAACAGGCGCTAAATTCTCTCTGCTTCCCCCGGACAATGCCACGGGTAACTTCGTAAAAGTGGTTCAGCGTATCCCTGTCCGCATCCATATCGATGCCGATACGGCAGTACTGCATAGAATGAGGCCGGGGATGAGCGTGGATGTCGTCGTCCATACCAAATAGCCGGGAACAAGAGCAGAATTGAACATTTAAATTTTTTGATATGGCAGAATATGGTTTTAGAAGGTGGATCATCACTTTCACCGTTATTACGGCCGCCCTGCTGGAGCTGATCGATACGACCATTGTCAACGTGGCGCTCCCCAACATCATGGGTAACCTGGGCGCCACGCTCGAAGACGCCAACTGGATCGTGACGGGTTATGCCGTGGCCAACGTAATCATCCTGCCCATGTCGGGATGGTTGGGCGACCGGTTTGGCCGGAAGAACTACTTTCTGGCTTCGATCCTGATTTTTACCGTCGCTTCCTTCCTCTGCGGGAATTCCCATAGCCTTTCCGAACTCATCGCTTTCCGGCTACTGCAGGGGCTTGCCGGCGGGGGCCTTATCTCTACCGGACAGGCGATACTGCTCGAGACTTGGCCACCCAGTGAAGTGGGGATGGCGACCGCCCTTTTCGGCCTGGGCGCCGTTGTCGGACCGACCGTAGGACCGACCATCGGTGGCTTTATCACCGATAACCTTTCCTGGGAGTGGATCTTCTACGTCAATATCCCGGTAGGTGCGATTGCAGCCTTTTGCGTGTCCACCTTTGTGCGGGAGTCGCCAAAATACGGCCAGGGGAAGCGCATCGACTGGTGGGGTATCTTCTTCCTGGCCCTGGGTGTGGGCGCCCTCCAGGTAGTGCTGGAAAAGGGCGAGGATAAGGACTGGACCCAGACGTGGTGGATCACCGCACTCATCTGGACAACTATCGTTTCTGCGATCTGCTTTGTATGGCGGGAAGTGAGCATCGATTATCCCGTGGTCAACTTCAGGATACTGCGCCATCGAAGCTTCTTTATCGGCATATTCACTTCCTTCGTGCTGGGAGTGGCCCTCTACGGAAGTACTTTCATCTTCCCGGTATTCTGTCAGAACCTCCTGGGATTCACCGCTCAACAGACGGGTCTGATCCTCTTCCCGGGCGGCCTGGCCACCATCATGTGTATGCCGTTTGTGGGTAATCTGCTAAAGAAGGGTTTCCCGGCGCAGATCCTCTCGGCCGGCGGCTTTATCCTCTTTTTTATATTCTGCTGGATGTTGTCCAGCAGCACCCTGGAATCCGGTACCGGCAACTTCTTCTGGCCCCTCATTGTCCGGGGCGTCGGAATGGCTATCCTGTTCGTGCCCCTGACCACACTGGCTATTGCCGACCTGAGAGGCCCCGAGATCGGCCAGGGTACGGGTCTGAACAATATGATGCGGCAGCTGGGTGGTTCCTTCGGCATCGCCATTATGACCACCATCATCCACATCCGGATGGGGACCAACCGGGCAATTATCCTGGAGAATATCCACAACTTTAATCCGGCCTTTACCGCGAGGTATAACCAGATAGTACAGGGTTTCCTTGCCCAGGGCATTCCCTACACCCGGGCCCAGGAAATGGGGTATGCGGCGGTAGAAGGCATTGTCACCAAACAGACCATGCTCACCACATACAACGGGGTCTACCTGCTCATCGGCGTATTCACCCTTTGCTGTGTACCACTCATTTTCTTACAACCTTTTAAAAAGAAACCGGTGGCGATGCCCGTCGACGCACACTAATAAATTATTAGATAGGAAAAAGATACAACCGAACGGCAACCAAATCAACAGCTCAGACCATAGGTCCATGCAAAAGAAAAGTCCTGATCTTACTCAGGACTTTTCAATTTTTTTGTACGATACTTAACCAACAGTTCTCGGCCATCAATAGGTACAAATTTTAATTCGGCTTGTTCTTAGGATCTGGATTCGAAGTGGATTTTGGATTTAACTGAATAAGTTTTGATCGATAAAGGATTCAGGGTTTCGACGGATGATTGGATTGATTCT
Source organism: Puia dinghuensis (assembly GCF_014642875.1). Lineage (GTDB taxonomy): Bacteria > Bacteroidota > Bacteroidia > Chitinophagales > Chitinophagaceae > Puia > Puia dinghuensis. The sequence continues at coordinate 186,722 of NZ_BMJC01000004.1, read as the reverse complement.
GGTTTTTGTTAAGGATCTTGGATGACGGATTTCAGTTGGAAATTGGATTTTTGGTTTTTCTTCGGATTTTTTCATTCATTCATTCAGTTGGCTTTCCCAGGATTATTGGATCGTGAATCGCTTGTCGATCATACTTAACAATACAAACATACAACTTGGTGTTAATGAGCGCAAGAGAATAAACGCGTTATTTCTATGTTGATGAATTTACGGTTGAACTCGTAGAACTACGAATACGGGCTTGGTATTGACACGCGATTTTTTTGGCTGCATCATAAATTAGCCTATTTTGTAGTTTACTAAAATGATCCAGATCAATCTTCATGAGGAATTTCGAGAACAAAACAGTACTTATCACCGGAGGCACCCGTGGCATCGGCAAAGCCATCGCTCTTCGGCTGGCAAAAGAGGGCGCTAATATCGCTATCGTGGGTAAGACAGCCGAGCCCAACCCCAAGTTAGAAGGAACCATCTATACCGCGGCCGAAGAAATAACCGCCGCCGGCGGCGGCCGCGTCCTCCCCTTACAGGGCGACATCCGCTTCGATGAAAACATCCAATCCATTGTCGCCAGGACGGTCGAGACCTTTGGAGGCATCGACATCCTGGTCAACAACGCCAGCGCCATCAACATCGCCACAACCGAACATGTAGAGCCCAAGCGTTACGACCTGATGCAGGACATCAATGTCCGGGGAACATACTTTATGAGCCAGGCCTGTATCCCCCATCTCAAACAAGCCCATAACCCGCATATCCTGAATCTGTCGCCACCACTGAACCTGGATAATCGTTGGTTTGCGCCCCATCTTGCCTATACGCTGAGTAAATATGGGATGAGCATGATCGTGCTGGGGCTGGCCGAAGAGCTGAGGCAATACCGGATAGCTGCAAACGCCCTCTGGCCAAAGACTATTATCGCTACTGCCGCGGTGAAGAATGTGCTCGGCGGCGACTTCCTCATCCAGCGAAGCCGTACCGCAGACATCGTTGCCGATGCGGCCTACTATATTTTGCTAAAACCGTCTTTTGAGACCACAGGCAATTTTTTTATCGATGAAGACGTTCTACAACAGGAAGGGATCACCGATTTTGGTAAATACGCCATCAATCCCGACCAGAAACTCATGAACGACCTGTTTCTCTAAATAGTCGAGAACTCTTTTTCATTTTGATCCTTGGGTAAAAAAAGCAACAGTCCTCCCGCCTAGCGCGGGAGGAGTTTTTTTTACAATAACCAGCAGATCAATCATCTCACTTCTTGGCCTGCCCAGCCACCATCAGCGCAGCTGCAGCAAGCCCCGTGTCCTTGATCAGATTGGTCAGCGGGAATCGCCGGGCATTGTTATCCGGGGCGCTCATCACGGCCGGAAGGTGCACGGTCAATACAATAAGCAGTAGGAAAAGGCATAACAACAGGGCCGCCAGGCGAACCTGTTTGTTGATGAGGAAGGCGAGCGATGCAAGTAGCAGGCAAGCGCCGGTGGCGTATACCCAGAAGACCCCGCCCCCGAGAAAGGCGGGTACCATTTTCTGCATGCCAGTTCCATACAGGAAGTGGTTGACGCCAAAGAAACCAATAACGAGGGCATAGAAAATCGTCCCGATTCTGGAGAGGGTTGCATTATCCATATGGCAATCGTTTTAGTCACTTCTAATATAACAAAAAAATAGCAGATAACCATAAACGATTTTTGCACAGCAATGGGCATGCCCGGTAGTTTGACCCGTTAGGACCCTGGTTTGGGCAATAAATATCAACTTCGGGGTTAAATATCCGCCTTGGGGTGCTCCAGGGTCTGTTCGGGCGTCTTCTCTGGTCTCATCTGCGGGAAGAAAAGCACATCCTGGATGCTCGGCTGCCCGGTCATCAGCATACAGATGCGATCGATGCCAAATCCAATACCGGCGGTAGGCGGCATTCCATATTCCAGGGCGCGTAGAAAGTCGTGGTCGATAAACATCGCTTCATCATCTCCCCGCTCCATCAATTGCAACTGCGCTTCAAATCGCTCACGCTGATCTATCGGGTCGTTGAGTTCGCTATAGGCATTGGCTATCTCCTTCCCGTTGACCATGAGTTCGAAACGCTCGACCAGCCCGGGTTTGCTGCGGTGCTTCTTGGTCAGGGGACTCATTTCGACGGGGTAGTCGATGATAAAGGTCGGCTGGATAAAATGCTCTTCACACTTCGAGCTGAAAATCTCGTCGATCAGCTTACCCTTGCCCATCGTCGGGTCGGCGTGGATATGCAGCTTGTGGCATACTTCTCTCAGGCCTTCTTCGTCCATGCCGCTGATATCGATGCCGGTATGCTCCTTTATCGCGTCATACATGGAAATGCGGCGGTAAGGGGCCTTGAAGTCGACGGTCTTTCCATCTACTTCCACGGTGGTGCTGCCGTTGGTGACGATGGCGGCGTTTTCCAGCAGCTGCTCGGTTGTCTCCATCATCCACAGATAGTCCTTATAGGCGACATAGAATTCCAATACGGTAAACTCGGGATTGTGCGTCCGGTCCATGCCTTCATTGCGAAAGTTGCGGGAAAATTCATAGACCCAGTCGAACCCGCCGACAATAAGCCGTTTGAGATAAAGCTCGTTGGCGATGCGCAGGTAAAAGGGCACATCCAGAGCATTGTGATGGGTGATAAATGGCCGGGCCGCCGCGCCACCGGGAATGCTTTGCAGCACGGGAGTGTCCACTTCCAGCGCGCCCCGCTCATTCAGGAAGTTGCGAATCGCGTTGATCATCTTTGTCCGGCGAACAAAAACATCCTTCACCTGCGGGTTCACGATGAGGTCGGCGTAGCGCTGACGGTAGCGAAATTCCGGATCGGTAACGGCGTCAAAGGTCTCCCCTTCTTTCTCCTTGGCAACCGGCAGGGGCTTCAATGCCTTTGTCAGGATGCTGAATTCCTTTACATGAATGGAGGTCTCCCCTGTCTTCGTGGTAAAGACATAGCCTTTAGCCCCGACAATATCGCCCAGGTCGAGCAGGTGTTTCCAAATTTTATCGTACAGGCTCTTGTCTTCGCTAGGACAGACATCATCCCGCTTGACATACAGCTGAATCTTTCCGGTGCTGTCCTGCAACGAGGCAAAAGAGGCCTTACCCATGTCCCGACGGCTCATCAGGCGGCCGGCGACGCAAACATCGGCGAATTCAGCGTTATTGACGCCTTCCTTATAATTCTCTTTAATATAAGTCGCAGTAGTATTGACGGGATACAATGCTGCCGGGTAGGCGTTGACGCCCAGTCCGGTCAATTCCCCTAATTTCTCTCTCCGAATGATCTCCTGTTCAGATAAATTTCCTGTGTTCATAAAAGTCCCGCGAAGATAAGTTATTCGGCCAGCGCGAGCAAAACCTGCCAGGCCTCCGCGACTTTTCCCCTGTCCAGCAGCTCTGCCGCATAGCGATGCAACTCCTTTTCCATCTCTTCGGGACTCACCGCATAATATTGGAAGATCTGCCGCAACCGCTCATCATCGAAGGCGGGGTCCACCACCGGCAACTCGTGGACATTAGCCAGCTGCCCCAGTTGATTGCCGCTGAGGATCTTGCTACTACGGATTGGGCCCGGGAGGGCGTCCATTCCGATGCCGAGGCGTATATTGGGTTTTTCCACGAGGAAGAGATTGTCCGGGCTAACCCGGCAGTACCAGTCCCCACCCAGCCGGGCCACGTGTTGCAGCCGCCGCTGGTCGATATGTTTGTGCGCATCGTCGAGGATGGCATCATCGATATGCATCCGCAGCGCCTCGCAAAAGACGAGGTTGCCGGCGCCCCCCAGCTCCCCCAACACTTTTGTCTCTATCACCCGGCACTCGATCTTTACCTTGCTCTCCTTTACCATCGGTGGCCGGACAAGCGTAGCGGGTTCGGCGGTAAAACCCGCTTTGGTGAATTCATTGACTTCTTTTGGGTAGTCGCAGCTGGACAGACTGGTTTGTTGCACCATCGGATAGTCGACGATATTGATCACTACTTCGCCCACCTCCTGCACATTCTGCCAGGTATGTTTTGTCGTATTGTCCCGGACACGCCGGGAAGGTGAGAAGATGAGGATGGGCGGGTTCGTCGAGAACAGATTGAAAAAGCTGAAGGGGCTGAGGTTCACCCGGCCGGCCGCATCGATCGTACTGGCGAAACAGATGGGGCGCGGGGCTACGGCAGATTGCAGGAAATGCTGTCTTTCGACGCCGCTCAATGTAGCAAGGTCGATGATCATGCAGGGCGATTTTTTTTCAGCTTCAGTAAGGACCAGTCGCTGTCCTCGCGGACGATCGTATTGCTCAGTACACCCAGGCCATCCACTTCCAGCTCCACCACATCTCCTTCCTGCAGCCACTGCTCCTGGTAGGCAGGGTCGTTGAGCTTGCCCGTACCATTCAGCTCGAGGAAACAGCCCGTTCCTACCGTTCCGCTACCGATGACATCACCGGGATACAGGTCGACGCCATAGGAAGCGCGTTCGATCAGCTCGGCAAAGGTCCAGTCCATATCGGCGAGATTGCCGTCGCTCACCTCAACGCCGTTGATGCGGCACTGCATCCGCAGGTTCCAGCTCTTGCCCGTGTGGCCTTCTTTGCAGGGTGTCTCGAATTCGGCCAGCTCATCGGGCGTCACCAGCCAGGGACCGGTGACCGTTGCGAAATCCTTGCCCTTGGCAGGTCCCAGGTTGAGCAGCATTTCTTCCATTTGCAGGGTCCGCGCGCTCAGATCGTTCATGATCATCAGGCCGGCAATATAGTCATCGGCTTCCGCAGCCGGGATATTCCGGCCATGACGGGAAATGACGATGGCTACTTCCAATTCGAAATCGAGCTTGTCGAAATGGTCGGGCATACAACGGACTTCGCCGGGGCCCTGGATGCTATGATGATTGGTAAAATAAAAAACGGGATACTGGTCGAACTCGGGGATCATCGGAACCTTGCGATTGCGTCTTGCTGCGGCCACATGTTGGCGGAAAGCATAGCCATCACGGCAGGAAGCAGGAAGTGGCACCGGCGCCAGCAGGTCGACGGTATCCGACGGGATGGCATAACGCAATGGGCCCTGGCTCTCTTCCATTTCCGCCGCCCTGGCGCTCACTACAGGGAACAATTCATCCCAATAGTTGAGAAACATGTTCATCGAATTAGGAACATCGGGAAAGATCGTCTCGGCGTCATAAAGAAAACCATTTATCAGAACAGCAAGCTGTTCGTTTCCTTCTTTGAGGTAGGTGACAAGCTTCATGGTCGCGAAGATATAGGATTATTGAGCACAAACCTTCCGGCTATTTAGGTTGTTATAGACGGTGGTAAAGGGACTATAGCAATGGAACGGAGGCCTTTATTTCCAAAGGACGAACAAGATCGGCTGTTTTATAGTATCCGCGGGAAAGTAAACAAACTGGTGGCGGAGCTGGAACCGAAGTACAGGGGGCACATGCTGCTAAAAGCTTTCCTGTATCCCCCGCTGTATTTTGGCCTGTATGGCCTTGCGCTGGCCTACGGCAGGGACCTCGCAGCATTTTATGCTTGTTATGCCGGTATGGGGCTGCTGCTGGTGATCAATTTTCTCAACCTCATTCACGATGCCGTTCATGGCGTCCTGTTCAGGAGTAAAAAAGCCAACGCCCTCTTTGTCCGGCTCTTCGATCTCATGGGCGCCAATAGCTATGTGTGGAGTATCCGCCACACCCGGCTGCACCATAATTATCCCAATATCATGGGGTGGGACAGCGATGTGGAGCAAAGCAGCCTCGCCCGCATCTTTCCGCACGGGCCCTATTCCCGGATTCATAAATATCAACATTTTTACCTCCCCCTCATCTATCCATTTTATCTTCTTAACTGGTTGTTAGTCAGAGATTTTAAGGATTTTTTCAACCGGCGGAAACCGGTATGGAAAGTAACAGTGATCCCTACTCGCGAATATTTCATCCTGTTCGGTTTCAAGCTGTTCTTTCTTTTTTATACGGTAGCGTTGCCCAAGATGGCGCTGGGCATCTCCTGGGGTCAGGCGCTCGCGGCCTTCCTGGTCATGCTCTTCACCGCCAGTATTTTCTCCCTGCTGGTATTGTTGTCACCTCATGCCAATACGGAAAACGAGTTCCCCTTGCCCGATGCAAACAATCAATTGCCCTACAGCTGGTTTATGCATCAGTTGCATAACACCAATGACCTCGTTCATGACAACTGGTTCGTCCGGTGGTGTATGGGCAGCTTCAACTATCACGTCGCACATCATTTGTTCCCTACCGTAAGTCATGTATATTACCCTGCGATCACGCGGCTTCTCCGGGAGGAAGCGCAGCGGCATCAGTGGCCCTACCGCGCTTATCCTTTGATTACCACATTAGTAAACCATTACCGTCTTTTGAAGGAGAACCGCCGGCCGGAAAACATATTTGAAGAAGTTCTATGAAAGCTGGTCCGGCGCCGATGCTCATTGTTGGCAGCTTCTTCGTATTTTTATACCCAAATTCCAGATCGTCATGAAATTCGAAAAGATCAATAATAAAGGGCAGGCTCAATTATTTAAGAACCAATACCTGGAAATGCTGACAAAGACCCATCCTCTGGTTATTTGGGGGATGTATCTTCCTGTAATTGTTTATTTCCTTTATCATGCCGGGGCCGACCTGCAATATCCCATCCTCCGTGTCGGCCTGACCTTTTTTGGCGGCATCTTCTTCTGGACCTTCTTTGAATACCTTATGCACCGGTTTGCTTTTCACGCCATCGCGGAAAGCGAAAGGGCTCAGCGCTTCATTTATACCATGCACGGCAACCATCACCATTTTCCACGGGATAAAGAGCGGCTGTTCATGCCTCCCGTCCCCAGTCTGATCATAGCGTCCACCGTGTTCTTCCTCATGCGTCTGACCATGGGCGCCAATGTGTTCGCATTCTTCCCCGGTTTCATGCTGGGCTACCTCCTGTATGGCAGCATGCATTACGCCATTCACGCCTGGAATCCTCCCTTTAAATGGATGAAGCCTTTGTGGCGCAACCATCACCTCCACCATTACAAGGACGAGCACAAAGGCTACGGCGTAAGCAGCACCCTTTGGGATCGCGTCTTTGGCACCATGTTCGACCTCAGGAAAGAAAAAGAAGACAAGGAGAAAGTGAAGGAATTAATGTATTGATAATTGTAATTGCCCTTCCAGCGACGACTGGGCCACATCGGAAGGCCGGGAAGCCGGAGGGAAGATATAGCGGTAGGTTCGGTGAACCTTGTCTCTTTTGGCGCCCGTAGCCTCGTGCAGCGCGATCATCTTCGTATTAAAATCACCCACCCAGGCAAGCTCCACACCTTTGATGGTTCCCCTTGGCAACACCTCCTTCTGGAGGCAGCGGATAAGGGCGGACTCTATGCCATGCTGTTGAAATCTCTGCTTGGCGCCCATGACGATGATCCGTAAGCGGTCGACGGTAGAGGTGTACTTGTACCACAGGAATTTTAGTTTCCCCAACAGGTCGAGCCGGCCATTGACGTGCCTGAGCAATTGATTGACATCCGGCAGGCAAAGGATAAAGGCGATAGGCTCGCCCTGGTAGTAGGCGAACCAGATGATCTTCTCATCCATCACCGGGCGCATCTGCCGGAATGATTCGCGGATCGTCGGCATCTCGAGCGGGGTGAAGTTCTCGAATTCGCACCAGGCATCATTATACACTTCCTGGAAATCGGCGAAGAACTTCTCCTTTTGCTTCATAGAGAAATGCTCGAAGGTATATCCGGGCTTTTTCATCACCCAGTCCGAGATGCGGGTAAACCGCTCAGGCAGCGGTATGGTTGCGTCGAGGAAATTGGTCAGCTGGTCATAATGTTTCTCGAAACCATAGGATTCGAGGATCCTGCTATAATAGGGTGGATTATAGTTCATGCCAAGCGTAGGAGATTTGAACCCTTCGACGAGCAATCCCCAGTATTTATCATTTTCTCCGAAATTGACAGGCCCCTCCATGGCCTGCATGCCTTCTGCCTGCAACCAGTCGCGGGCGGCATCCAGCAGCATATGGCCGGCTTTCTCGTCATCGATGCATTCGAAAAAACCCATTCCGCCGGTCGGCTGGGGATACAGGTAAGCTTTTTGATAATTGATAAAAGCGGCGATGCGGCCGATGGTCCTGCCGGCACCATCCAGTAATATCCAGCGGGTGCAACGGCCGTGAGAGAAAAAGCTGTTGCGGCTGGTGTCGAATACAGCAGCTATATCCGCATCAAGCGGACATATCCAGGCTGCATCCCTTTTGTACAAGGTCCTGGGAAGATCGATAAATTGCCGATCTGCCGATCGATTGGATACTTCGATGAGTTGCATATTCTACCATCTTTCTTCATCGCTACTTGCATCCCCGGACCTGAACTGCTGCCGGGTCTGCATTTTTTGCCATTGCCTTTCCAAAACCAGTTTTGCCAGTAGTCGACCGGCATCTTCATTTGGCTCTTCTTTTAAGAGGCTTCGTACTCTCGTTTCACTGATGTCGATGCGGTACAGGAATTGTAACAAGGCATTGAAATCCGTTAGTATCCATCGGTTCAAATTCTCTGCCAACAGCTCTTCCAATTCCTCCGGCCTGAGTCCCCGGGCCAGCTCCCAGCCAAACGACCCGTTCAGCTCCTGTATAAGTTGTTCGGTGTCGTACATATTTACCTCTAGCTGATTGGTTTATATACCAAAAGTAAGGTAACGATAACAATGAAAAAAAGCTGTTGTTCAGAATTTTTCCATCACGCCCAATCCAAATAAAGCAAAATCGTATTTGACGGGATCATCGGGGTCCAACTGCAGCAGGTGAGCCGTCAGCTCCATTGCCGCCAGCCAGTCGGCCTGCGGCCGTGACAGCAGGCCAAATTTCTTTGCCACCCTGGCTACATGCACGTCGAGCGGACAGACGAGGCGGGCAGGAGGGATACGCCGCCAAAGACCAAAATCGACACCATTCTCATCCCGCCGCACCATCCAGCGGAGGAACATATTGATTCGCTTGCAGCTCGAACGCTTTTCCGGCGATGCAATATGCTTGCGCGTCCGGGGTGGCGTCTCGTCCAAAGAGAAAAAGTAATGGTAGAATGCCGACAGTGCGCGCTCGGCCTCCCAGCCATCGGGTACAGGCCCTCCATCCGCAGGCCCCGCACCCGCGGCCGCCCCATCGGGTGCAGCCCCCCGCTCTTCCCAGGGACGTAAAAAGGCATCCTCCAGCGAGTCATAATGACTATAATGATGATGGAAAAACGCGACAAAGTACAACAGATCGGTGGCGTTGAACGTCCGGTGACGGAAATCCAGCAGCTTTTTCAGATCGGCATCGGTATGTTGCAGGACGAACTGGTGCGGGGCCCGATCCATCAGCTGCATCAGCTCGTCCGCTTTGCGGATGATAGTCGTCCTGTTGCCCCAGGAGAAGATAGCCGAAAAGAAGCCGGCGATCTCGATATCCTGCTGCCGGGTAAATTGGTGCGGGATGCTCACCGGGTCGCTGGCAATAAAGGAAGGCCGGTTATATTCGGCCACTTTCCTGTTGAGGAAAGCGCTGAGCTCCTTCAGCCGCGCGCGCTCCGGCTTCGCAGCGTCGCCGCCAGCCGGTCTAACCGATGGCTTCACTGAGGTCGGCTTTAAGATCGTCCACGTCTTCGATGCCGATGCTGAGGCGGATGAGCGAGTCGGTCAACCCGTTTTTAAGCCGTTCTTCCCGCGGGATGGACGCATGGGTCATACTCGCCGGGTGATTGATCAGCGATTCCACGCCGCCAAGACTCTCGGCCAGCGCAAGGAGCCTGGTGGAGGACAATACCTTCTTCGCGGCTTCAAGACTATCGTCCTTTAACGTAAAGCTCATCATCCCGCCAAAGCCCCGCATCTGCTTCCTGGCGATGGCGTAGCCGGGATGGTCCTGGAATCCGCACCAATAGACCTTTCCCACTTTGGGATGACTCCGCAACCAATGCGCGATGACTTCCCCATTGATGCAATGGCGGTCCATCCGAACATGTAAGGTCTTTAAACCTCGCAGCACCAGAAAACAGTCCTGTGGTCCGGGTACGGCGCCACAGCTCTTCTGGACAAAATATAATTTCTCCCGCAGCTCATCATCGTTCATCACCAGACAGCCGTGGATCACGTCACTATGTCCGCCCAGGTATTTGGTGGCGCTGTGCAGGACGATGTCGGCGCCCAGGTCAAGCGGGTTCTGCAGATACGGCGAAGCAAAGGTATTGTCGACGCAAAGCAGGATGCGCTTCTCTTTTGCGATCGATGCCAATGCTTCGATATCCACAATATTCATCAGCGGATTGGTCGGCGTTTCCGCCCAGATGAGCCGGGTCTTGGCATTAATATAAGGACGAATAGCTTCTGCCTCCTGCATATTGACAAAATGGAACCGGATGCCGGTCTTCTCGAAGATCTTCGTGAACAAGCGGTACGTTCCGCCATACAGATCGTTGCACGCAATTACTTCATCGCCCGGGACGAGCAGACGAAGGACAGCATCGCTCGCGGCAACGCCACTGCTGAAACAGAGACCATGCCGGCCATTCTCTATCTGGGCAAGAGCGGCTTCCAGTGCGGCGCGCGTAGGGTTTTGCGAACGGGCATACTCATAGCCTTTATGCACACCCGGTGCGCTTTGGACATAAGTAGAGGTCTGATAGATGGGAGTCATGATGGCGCCGGTGGAAGGGTCCGGCTCTACTCCTGCATGTATAAGTTTTGTAGATAGTTTCATTGGCTAAAGATACAAAGGGACAACCACTCATATATGCTTATCCAGTTTAACAAAAGCTTAACCCCTAAAATGCAACACGGCGCTGACGGCTTCACGCACCTTTTCACCGGTTTAATAAGTGGTTTTACCTCCTTTGGTCGAACGCGCAACTATACAGTTGTAATCCGCTCTGGACAAGGGTTGCCGGAGATGTAGAAATGCTTGACACCGGCTCTTTTACACTATAGTTTTACATCATCAAATGAACTTGTTTCAAAAAACTTTAAAAAATAAATGCTATGGCACGCAGACTCCTTCAAAGAAGCTTACTCATCGCTTGCTGCCTTTTCGCCCTGTCCGCAGGGAGAACCTTCGCAGCCTCGGATATCAACATCAGCGATAAATTATTGCAGGCCTTTCACAAGACCTTCCCCGATGCTCAGCAGGTAAAATGGGCGGAAACCGAAGACAGGTACATGGTCAACTTCAAACAAGGCGACATCCTTACAAAAGTGGAATATGATAAGGATGGGAATTTCCTCAATTCACTGCGCTATTACTCGGAGAAGAACCTTCCCGTCAACATCCTTTACCGGCTGCAAAAGAAATATGCAGATAAGAAGGTGTTTGGCGTCACCGAAGTGACAAACGACAATTCCGTTGAATATTATATCAAGCTGGAAGATGCCGACAACTGGATCACCGTTAAGTCCAATACCGACGGAATCATGCAGGTAGTGGAAAAATACAAGAAGGCCAGCTAAGCCGCCGCATCTCACGCGAAAAGGCTTGCTGCCGTAACCAGATACCGCCAGTCCCTATTTTCAGCCGCATGGACCTCCTGCGGCTGAATTTTTTTTTGAAGGACACGGGGCGTAAGGATACCGGCTTTTACCAGGGTTCGCCGTGCTTCGAAAAGATATTCCTGCATCATGGGGTCTTCCATCCAGGTTTTTTGTGGCGGCTCAAAACCGGTCTTATCCTTTCGCCAGGCGATCTCCCCAGGCAGGATATCCTCCATGCTCCTGCGCAATAACCACTTCGTCCAGCCTCGCCTGATCTTAAAGTGTGCGGGCAGTGAGAACACGAATTCAACAAGTGTGTGATCCAGGAAAGGCAGCCTGACTTCGACGCCATGTGCCATGGAATTGCGGTCGGCGTAACGCAAAAGCTCTTCCATTCCGTTCATAAACGTGTTGTAATAGAGAACGCCGTTCAATTTATCAATATGTGGGATATCGTAATATGAGACGCCCGACTCCCGGATAAAGTCCCGGGAGAGATCGCTGCTCCGGCGTTGTTGTGCCGATCGCGCTTTTTTCAGGATCACTCCGGTATATCCTGGCAGCCAAGCGGCCAGCCGGTTCTTCCAGGTGAAGCCCTCGCTGACCCCCGATTCCCTGGCGGCTTCCAGCTCAAGCGCAAGCGTCTTCTTATCGCGGCGATACAACTCCTGCCAGTACCAGTTGTAGTATTTGTGGTATCCGGCCAGCAGTTCGTCGGCGCCTTGTCCGTCCAGTAAGACCTTCACCTTGTTGCGGGCGGCCAGCTCGTATACGGCCCATTGGGCATAGATGCTGGAGGAAAGGAAAGGCTCTTCCTGGTGATAGACCAGCCGTTCGAAATCCTTGATGAGCCCGGCGGCAGTAGGTGTCGTCGGATGATTTTGCAGGGAATAATGCCGCGTAAGCAACCCGATATAGGCGGATTCATCTTTTTCAAAGCCCGGAAATAAGGCGGAAAAGGTCGGTAAGTCAACAGGTGCATCCTGTTCCTTCAGGATACAGGCCACCACCGACGAACTGTCCAATCCACCGCTGAGGCTTGTTCCTACCCGGACATCGCTGCGAAGCCGCCGGTGGACAGATGCATGGAACAACCGGCTGAATGTTTCGATGGCGTTTTCTTCGGTGATGGTGCGGGTCTGTTCTGCTTCGATGTCCCAGTAGGCCGAGATCTCCAGGTCTCTCGTGACGGGATGATAGAAGAGAAACGACCGGGCCGGCAGCTTATAGATATTTTGGAAGAAGGTCTCCGCTGCATCGGCCGGGTTCTGAGTATAGCCGATGGTGAGGAAGTTAAAGATCATTTTGAGATTGCTTTCCTTCTTCACCCCTGCGGCCCACAGGGCCTTCAGCTCGCTGGCAAAAAGGAATTCGGCTGCGTCGTGATAGAAGAACAGCGGTTTTTCGCCAAAACGGTCGCGGGCAATAAAGACTCGCTGCGTCGTTTCATCCCAGATGGCAAAAGCAAACATGCCGTCAAAATATTGGAGGCATTCCGCCCCGAAATGATCGAAGGCGGCTGCGATGACCTCGGTATCCGTGCGGGAGTAGAAGGTGTAGCCCTTTGCCTGCAGGATGTCGCGTAATTCGAGATAATTGTACAACTCTCCGTTGTGGATTATCGTATAGCGGTTGAGGTAATGCATCGGTTGGGCGCCGGCAGGGCTGAGGTCGATGATCGACAGCCGGCGATGGCCCAGTCCCGCCACACCGGAAGGGCTGATCCAGACCCCTTCACCATCGGGGCCGCGATGGGCAATCGCGGCAGTCATGTCCTTCAGCCGCTGTGGAGTTATCTTCGCCGCGTCGGCAGAAAGAATGCCTGCAATACCGCACATAGAGTGAATTTGTGATTTATCCGGCGCCCGTGGCCCTACCAGGTTATGGGAAGCCGCACCAGCACATCATCCCAACTGAACAGCAAATCGGCGCCTTTCCCCGATTTTTGAAAGGAGATGGAAAAAGCTTCGGCAATATCCGATCGTTTTTCCACCGCCACCGTGCTCCGCAGGACGTCTTTGGAAGAATCATACCGGAAGGCGCCCCAGGTGTCGGTTTCCTTGTTCAGGATGACGGTCCATTTGTCTTCATTGACGAGGGCATACAGCGTATACCGGCCCTTCTTCGCTATCTTGTTGTCGATCTTCACATCCCGGAAAAACTCGATCTCTGTCGCTTCATTGGCGCCCAGTCGCCAGATCTGTCCATAGCTGATAAGATCGCCAAACAGCTTCCTGCCTCTTTTCTGTGGCCGGCTATAGACTACCCGCGCGACCAGTGGTTCGGAAACCTTGTCCTGTATCTTCAGCACAGGATAGTCAACCGGATAATAGCTCATATCGAGCGGGCTACTGTCCAGGTTGGGAGGGGTTGGCTGCGTTTGCGCCTTTGCCACAGTGATACCCATGATCAAACTCACTAACAAGACGATCTGCTTCATGGGCCAAAATTATTCTTTTTTCCCATCCTGTTGCAGCTGTTGAAGGGTCCGAAGCGCAAAATCTTTCACCTCCGGAAAAAAATCCACATAACAGGCTTCCAGCCCGGCATAATGCGTCTCAAACAGCGTTATGGCCTGCCCGGGCGGGGGCATATAGCTGGCCCGTCTGGCCAATCCTTCAAAGCTGTTAAAAATTAGTTCCTTATGACCATAGTTGGCTAACCAGTCCTGCGTCCGCATATAATGGAATAACCGGGCAAACCGTTGAGGGAGAATGGCCTGCCAGTCCCCCACCCTTTCGTAAGTCCTTTGTGCAAAGGCCTTTAGGGAGCTATTGTTCTCATCGGGCGGAAAGGTCAACGCATCGTTCGCCAAAAAATGGTCGTAAACGATATCTACCAGCGCACCGGAATACAGGCCATACGCTTCCCTGAAATAGGATTTCGCCTGGCGGGTAGTAGGATGAGTATCGGTAAAGCCGTCGATAGCCCGGTGGAGCATGATCCCCTGTCTGATCTTTTCCGGAAAAGCTTCTTTTTGCTTGCCTTTTATAAAATCACTGATCAGGTTGCCTACCGTTATCTCCGGCAGTTCGAATGACAGATAGGCATGTGCGAGATAATTCATTCCTACAATTTATCGAATTTCTGTTAATAGTATTAACATCCTTTTCCGCTGATCAATATTGGCTTGCTCACTCATAAAGGCGATGATAG
>NZ_BMJC01000004.1:0-172016 GCF_014642875.1 Puia dinghuensis | reverse complement strand
CATGCTTCAAAAACCTGCGTCTTATTTATGTGCGGTTCGGCGTGAAACCCGGGAAAAGACACGCCTCCCGAAAATCAAAAAACACATTTAAAACTTATAAACGAACAGTTATGAAAAAGGTCTTCTTATCCATCGCTACCATGCTTATGATGGGTGTCAGTATCAGCGCCTTCGCTGGAAAGAATGATGGCGGTACCATCAATCAATCAGCCGTCAAATCATTCAAAAAAGATTTCTCCGGCGCCAGCAACATCGTGTGGGAACAAAAGGACAACTATTCAAAGGCTACCTTCTCCCTCAATGGTCAGATCCTCTATGCTTACTATAATAATAACGGTGATCTTCAGGCCGTAGTAAGGAATATCACTTCCGACCTGCTTCCGATCAACCTGCTCGCGTCGATGAAAAAGGATTATGGCGACTGCTGGATCACCGATCTTTTCGAGATTGCATCTGATGATCAGACAACTTACTATGTCACGCTGGAGAACAGCGATAAGAAGATCGTTTTGAAATCGCAGGGAACCGAATTCTGGGAAGAATACAAAAGAGAGAAAAAACCCGTTGCACTCTAATCGTTCCTCACTATAAATGCAGGAGGCCACCCCGAAGGGGTGGCCTCTTCGTTTCATAGAAAATCTATACTTTTGCGGCTCAACCTGAATCTTCAAAAGCACCCATCATGAGCAAAGGTCCTATTTCGCAATTCATTGAGCATCACTACAGGCACTTCAACGCAGCCGCATTGGTCGACGCCGCCAAAGGGTACGAAAAGCATTTACTGGAAGGTGGTAAAATGATGGTTACCCTGGCAGGCGCCATGAGTACGGCCGAACTCGGCATCTCTTTGGCTGAAATGATCCGCCAGGGAAAAGTCGATATCATCAGTTGTACCGGCGCCAACCTGGAAGAAGATGTCATGAACTTAGTGGCGCATAGTCATTATAAACGCGTACCCCACTACAGGGACCTGACTCCGCAAGACGAATGGAATCTGTTGGAAAATCATTACAACCGGGTTACGGATACCTGCATCCCCGAAGAAGAAGCCTTCCGCCGGCTACAGAAGCATCTGGTAAAAGTGTGGAAAGATGCAGAAGCAAAAGGCGAGCGGTTCTTCCCCCACGAGTTCTTGTATAAGGTGGTCCTCAGCGGCGATCTGAAACAATACTATGAGATAGACCCAAAGAACAGCTGGATCGTCGCCGCGGCCGAAAAGAATATCCCCATCGTTGTCCCGGGTTGGGAAGACAGCACGACGGGCAACATCTTTGCAAGCTATTGTATTAAGAACGAATTGAAAGCCACTACCGTCAAAAGCGGCATCGAATACATGACCTGGCTCGCAGGCTGGTACCGCGAGAACAGCGGTGGAAAGGGTGTGGGCTTCTTCCAGATCGGCGGGGGCATCGCCGGCGATTTCCCCATCTGTGTCGTCCCGATGATGTACCAGGACCTGGAATGGCATGACGTTCCGTTCTGGAGCTATTTCTGCCAGATCTCGGACTCCACCACTTCCTTTGGCTCCTATTCCGGCGCCGTGCCGAATGAAAAGATCACGTGGGGGAAGTTGGATATCCATACCCCGAAATTTATTGTTGAAAGCGATGCCACCATTGTCGCCCCGCTCATCTTCGCGTGGGTGCTTGGCTGGTAATCATAACGTAAGTAACTATGAATGCAAATTCTGAAGAGCTGTATCTGGAGGCTGAGGCCGACATTAAGAACAACCAGTATGCAGAAGCTTTCAAAAAGTATGAGAGCATCCTGTATGAAGAACCGGACAGTGCCCCGGCGCATAACTCCATGGGCTGGTTGTACAAGACCCAGTTCGATGATTATGTAAAGGCGGAGAATCACTTTCTCACCGCCATCAAATGCGACCCGTTATATCCCCACTCGTATTTTCACGTTGCTGCGCTGTATATGGATATGGAGCGGTTCGATGAGCTGCGGACGCACCTGGACAAATGTCTCCGTATCCGCACCATCGACAAATCCTGGGTCTATGGGCGATATGCCCTTGCCGAAGAGCTGCGGCAGGATTATGAAAAAGCCGTCTACTACTTCGAGAAGGCGATCCTGGCCAGCCAGAACGACGAGAAGATAAAGGACTACCGGCAGGACATCGAGCGTTGTCAGATGAAAACGGAGATTCATATCAAACACACCTCCGCTTAGCTCCACTCTTCCTTGTCTTTCTCTTCCTGGCGCTTGGTCACACGGACGGAGACCCGGATGCTCAGCTCATACAACAAGATCAGCGGCAACGCTACGATGGTCTGGCTCATCCAGTCCGGTGAAGGCGTAATGATCGCCGCGATGAACAGAATAGCCACATACGCATATTTCCGGTAGGTGCGAAGAAAATTAGGGGTGATGAGGCCGATGGTGGTCAGCACATAGCTGATCAGCGGCAGCTGGAAAGCGATGCCCGATCCGATGATGATATCGACCAGGTTTTCAATATAGTCATCCAGCGTCGGGATGGTATGGATCAACCCGGTGCTGCCCAGGCTATAATTGTAGAGGAAACTAAAAGTAAAGGGCGCCAGCAGGAAGTAGCCAAACGCTACCCCCAGCATAAAGAAGAAGCTGACCCACCAGATCGCGCCCCGGCTGCTCTTCAACTCCTTGGGGGAAAGCGCCGGTTTTACAAACCGCCAGAGCTCCCAGAATACATAAGGAAAGGCGACGACAAACCCTCCCACGATAGCGATGTTGATGCTGGAGATGAATTGCGAGCCGAATTGGGTGGTCTGCAAATGGAGTCCGTTTACCGACTGGAGGCAGAGCGCGTCTTTCATGCCCAGTTTCCGCCCCAGATTGCAAAGTCCTACATAGCTGACGAAGTCGTTGCGGATAGGCCCCTGGATGATCTTATCGAAGATCCAGTCGATCTTGATAAAAATGACAATGGCTACAATAACGATAGCAAAGGCCGAACGGACAATATGCCAGCGCAGCGCCTCCAGATGGTCTACAAAAGACATCTCTTCCTCTCCCGGGTTCCTATTCCTGTTTAACAGATTTAATGCCATTGATTTTTGTAAAAAAGCTCCGCGAAGTTAGTCGGAAATGCGGTAAAGAACGGTTAAAAACGCGATTTTTTACCTTCGGCATAGGTATAAAAAAAACAAGCACTCCATTACAGAGTGCATTGTTTACTCCTAACTGACCTATGAAAAACGTCGCCTCCGGGTGGAGGGAAAATATTTTTATTAGCGTAAGACCGTCAGTTAGGTGGCTGTCTTACAAGACGAAGATGATTAAAAACTGGAAAATGGAAAAATATTAATCTGGTATTAACGATCATTTAACAAATCACTTTAGCACCTTTAGCCGCACCATTTCGATGCGGGTGTCGCTGACATCCAAAATCTCAAATTCGAAATCACCGATGATGATCCGGTCTTTTAAATGCGGTATGGTCTCATGTTGGTTGATGATATAGCCGGAAAGGGTTTCCGACTCATTTACAGGCAGATCGAATCCGTATTTGCGGTTGAGATAATCCAGTTCGAGCCGGCCGGAAAGGATGAACTCGTCATTGGACAATTTTCTTTCTTCGAATTCTTCCGTATCATATTCGTCCCGGATATCGCCAAAGATCTCTTCCAGCAGGTCTTCCATGGTCACGATGCCCGCGGTGCCGCCAAATTCGTCGACCACCCAGGCAATACTCTTCCGCTCGCGGCTGAATTTATTGATGAGATCGGTTGCACTCATGCTTTCCGGTACGGCGGGGATGGTATGAAGTATCGTCTTGATCGTGGGTGGATTCTTAAAGAGGTCTAATTGGTGGATATAGCCCGCGACATGGTCCAGGTTGCCTTCATAGACCACCAGTTTGCTCAGCCGGGTCTTTACGAATTTTCGCCTCACTTCTTCCATGCTCAGCCCTATATCGATGCCCTCGATCTCCTTGCGGGGGATGAGACATTCCCGCACCTTCACCTTGGGCAGGGCCAGTGCGGCCTCGAAAAGGCTTTTATTCAAATCTTTTTTGTCTTCTTCCAGGTCACCCGTCTGCTCCAGGAAATGTTCCAGGTCGGTGCCCGAAAAAGTGTCCTTGCGTTCGTCGATACGGACGTTGAAAACATATTTCAATACCCACTGCGCTATAGATGCAAAGAAGCTGGCAAGCGGGTAGAAAAGCCGGTTGAAGAGATCCATCGTTCCGGCGAAAAAGCTCAGCAGGGCGTCGCTCTTGGCGCGAAACAAGGCCTTGGGGATGAATTCCCCGAAGAGCAGGATGAAGATGGATGCGACCAGGGTTTCGACAAAAAGCCGGATAGCGTTGACATAGCTACCGGGCATGTGTATCTTCGTTGTCAGGTAATTCCATGCCGGCAGAAAGGTCTCTCCCACCATGAGGCCGAAGATGACCAGGAAGATGGTAAAGCCCGCCAGGGAGGTGCCGATAAACTGGGCCGGATGGTCAATAAAATTGCCCAGGATTATCCCGCTGCTCAGGCCCTGCTTTTTCTTCAGTTCGATAGCCAGCCGGTTGGCCCGCATAAACGCGACCTCGATGCCTGCAAAAAAGGCGATCATCAGCCAGGCAATAACTATCCATACAAGGGTATTAGTATTGATCATAATCAACAATCAAAGACGAAAATACTCGGAAAATTTGATATTTCTAGGTTCCCCGGACTGTCCGGGGCCGAAGGGGTCAGGGGGCGCGGTCGGCTTAACAGGAAAGGCCCAAAAAAGATATTACTGCTGCTTCGGCCTCTCTGCAGGCCTTATTCAGGTCGTCATTGACGATGATACGGTCGAAATGGTGCTTAAAGGAGATCTCGTAAGAGGCCTTATTTACCCTGGCCAGGAGGCTTTCCACCGTCTCCGTGCCCCGCATCTCCAGGCGGCGGCGTAATTCGTCCACGGAGGGGGGCTCGATAAAAAGGGAGAGCGTCGAGTCGGGGTATTGTGCCTGGATATGAATGGCTCCCTTCACCTCGATATCCAGCAGGGGGGTCTTGCCCGTACTCCAGATGCGTTCCAGCTCGCTTTTCAGGGTGCCGTAATACTTGCCTTCATAGACCATTTCCCACTCCACAAACTCATTGTGCTGGATCTTTTGCTTGAAATTTTCCAGGCCGATGAAATAGTAATCCACCCCATCCTTTTCATAAGAACGGGGGTTGCGGGTCGCGGCCGAGACGGAAAAGGCGAGTTTGCCGGGATATTTTTCCAGCAGATAGCGGGTGATAGAAGTCTTCCCGGCGCCGGAAGGGGCCGTGATGATGATGATCTTATGGGGGGACGCTGGTGACTCGCTCATATCCTTATATCCTAAAAATTTGTGCGCCAAGCTTTCGTAATCTGTCGTCGATATTCTGGTAACCCCGGTCTATCTGTTCGATGTTCTGGATGATGCTGCGTCCTTCCGCACTCAAGGCGGCAATAAGCAGGGCGACACCGGCCCGGATATCGGGGCTGCTCATCGTGATGCCTCTTAGCCGCTGCTCACGGGCCAGGCCGATAACAGCCGCCCGGTGGGGGTCGCAGAGGATTATCTGTGCGCCCATGTCGATCAGCTTGTCGACAAAGAACAACCGGCTTTCGAACATCTTCTGGTGGATGAGCACCGATCCCCGGGCCTGAGTGGCTACTACCAGCACGATACTCAAAAGGTCGGGCGTAAAACCGGGCCAGGGATGATCGTAGATGGTGAGCACCGATCCGTCCAGGAAGTTCTGGATCTCGTATACATCCTGCTCAGGGACATGGATATCATCTCCTTCCAGCTGCAGTTGGATGCCAAGCTGCCTGAACTTATCCGGGATGATGCCCAGGTTGTCAACGGAAGTATTCTTGATGGTGATATCGCTTTGGGTCATGGCCGCCAGCCCGATGAAAGAGCCGATCTCGATCATATCCGGTAGCATCCGGTGCTGCGTGCCTCCCAGGTAGCCGACCCCTTCGATGACCAGCAGGTTGCTGCCGATGCCTCTGATCTGTGCACCCATCCGGGTCAGCATCTTGCACAGCTGCTGGATATAGGGCTCACAGGCGGCATTATAGATGGTGGTGGTTCCTTCCGCCATCACTGCAGCCATGACGATGTTGGCTGTACCGGTGACGGAAGGTTCGTCCAGCAGCAGAAATGAACCTTTCATATTGCCGGCGTCGAGATGGAAAAGCCCCTCTTCTTGTTGGTAGTGGAAACGGACCCCCAGTTTCTCAAAGCCGATGATATGGGTGTCAAGCCGCCGCCGGCCGATCTTGTCACCACCCGGCTTCGAGATAAAGCCTTTGCGGTAGCGGGCGAGCATTGGTCCTGCCAGCATCACCGACCCCCGCAGCCGCCCGCTTTTTTGCCGGTAGGCTTCGCTGCGCAGGTAATCGACATCGACGTCATCGGCCTGAAAGATACAAGTGTCCCGTTGGGGCCGGTCGATCTTTACACCCATTTCCCCCAGCAGGTCGATAAGCAGATTTACGTCAAGAATGTCAGGGATGTTGGAGATGGTCATCTTCTCCGGTGTCAGCAATACGGCGCTGATGATCTGTAATGCTTCGTTCTTAGCGCCCTGTGGAATGATCTCTCCCGTTAGCTTTTTTCCGCCGATGACTTCGAATGAATGCACGCGCGATGATTTGACTGATCAGTATCGTTTCTTCTTAAATTTATTCCCGCCCCGGTCGTTGTTCCGGTTGCTGTTGTTGTTGTTATTGCGTTGCTGAAACTGCTGCTTCCTTTTATTACGATAGTCCCCATAATTGCCGCGGTTGCCGTCCCGTTCGCGCTCGCGGGGCTGGTCGGGCCGGAAGCTCTTGACATTTGGCGTATTGGTGAATTCCAATTGCCCATTGGTAAGTTGGTTCAGTTCGCTTTGGATGGCGTCGTCATGAACGGTCTCCTTATGCCAGTTGTTATAGGCTAATTTCATGTAATAGGCCACGGCATTGGCAAAACCACTGCGCTTGTCGGGGTTTTCTTCCGCAAGGGCTTTGTTGATGACGATCTCCAGGTTCTTGCCCAGGTGCGAGAATTTGGGATAGCGCTTGGGGTATCTCAGCGGTTTTGGCCGCGCCCGCAACGTCTCCCGTGTGGGAATGGGATAGGGGGATGCGACATCAAGTTTGAAGTCGGAGATCAGGAAGAGATGATCCCATAATTTATGGCGAAAGTCTTCGACATTTTTCAGATGCGGATTGAGAAAGCCCATCAATTCGATAACGACCTGGGCGTTGCGCTGGCGTTTTTCCCTGTCCTCCAACGTCAGAAGATATTCGATCATCTTCTGGATGTGACGCCCGTATTCACGCATGATAAGGTGATTCCGCGTGGTATTATATTCCATACACTCGATTTAAGGTAACAAATCTACAGGAAAAAGCCCAGCCTGCAAACTCCTGCTGGAGCAAAAGGAAAAGCCCCCTGTAGCGGGAGGGCCCTTCGCGAGATCTTGGATTTTATGGTTTTTCAGAGGAATAGCTAATCGATGAGCACCTTGCTCACATATCTTTGATTGTGGGTCAGATCGGTTGTTCGAAGGAAATAAAGCCCCTTCACCGGCTGTGGACTAAGGTCAAGCCTTATCTGGTTGGAGCCCGCGAGCGTCACGGCCTTCTGCTGGACGATCTGCCCCGAGGTTCCGATGAGCTCTACTAAGAAATGTCCGGTCTGGTTGCTGTTGAATTGTACCTGTAAACTATTAGTAGCCGGATTAGGGAAAGTCTGATAGCTGATACCCTCACCCTTGCCTGAACCGTTGGGGTCGACGACAACGACCACCGAATAGCTTACTTTTCCCGAAGGATCCGTCTCCTGGATGCGGAAATAGAGCTTGCCCACATGAGTCGGATCAACGTTGTATTGATATTGGTATTTTGCAGAAGTACCTGTTGCAGAAGCGTCACCTTCCGCTTGTCCGGCGGAGTAGAAATTCCTGCCGTCTGTGCTGACTTGGATCTCATATTGGGTATTGGGTTGTTGATTTGAAGCCAACCATTGCAGGACAATAGCGCCACCCGAGGGCGTAGCCGTAAAATCCTGGATGGTCGTAGCAAGGATGGTGGAAGGACACCAGTAATAGGTGAGCTTCATCGCCCCCCAGTAATTGGTGGTAGGTCCTGCCGTATAGTTCAGGCCCCCTTGCAGGGAAATGACCCCACCGTTGAGCGAATACGTAAATGCTACGCTGCCCGCACCCAGGTATGTCGCAAGGCCCGTGGTGGAGTTAGCAAACCCGATCTCCTTATTGATGATCGTATCGGGCCCATAAGTGACCGTATCGTTGGGGAACCCCAACCGGGCCAGGGTCGTGGGGCCATAAGTGCGGTTATAGCTGTTGGAGATGGAGATGCCGCCGCCGGCAGGCCCTTCCAGGTCATCGGCTACCGTCAGCTGAAACTTATAGGTAACCGAACTGGATGCTTTATTCAGCGCCGAGGTGGTCGTCACCCCCGTCACCGTATCGCCGAGGCTGACACAGCTGAGCGTCCCGATAGACGGGTTGAACTGCGGGAAGCTGACGGTCGTGGAAGCGGCATTCGTAGTGGGAAAGGATTGGTAGTAGCTTATTGGGGTGGCGGGGACTCCGGCGCTGCAATTACATTGAGCATGGGCTATCCGAGGTATATTTATCATCAGTGCGACAATAAATATAGGAGTGTACACACGGTTCATAGGCACGAATTTTAATAGTAGATCGGATTAAAACGGATTAATAGTCAAAATTAAACATCAGCAAGAACGAAGCCAAAGCATTACTACCCTATTTAGGCATACCGTAAAAACCACATTTTACAAACCCTTTACTACAAATAACTAAGTGATTCTGAGTAATTTACCCTTAGTCGCCTGTGGATAAAAATGCTTATCTCCCCCCAAGTGGGTCCGCGTGCCTACCTTTGCCTCCTATGCTCATCCTGCTGGACTGCCGGCCCCTCCAATTCGCCGGGCCCGATAGTGAAAAAAGCCGTCTCCTCTTTTCTGTCGCCGCCGCTCTCACCCGTGAAAGGGATTGGCAGTGGCTCCTGCTGGCCGATAAAACCACCCCACCCGGCTCTTTCCCCGAACTACCCGGCCAGACCCTCCTTATAAAAAGGGCCTTGCCGGGGCGGATAGGATGGCGGCTCTGGTATGACTGGCAGATACCGCGGCTGGCCAAAAAGCATAAGGCCAACCTGGTAATGCTGACGGGAGGGGTAGCCGCGGGTGACACCCTTGTTCCCCAATGCCTGTGGATGCCCGAAAGGGCCGATTCGACAAGAGGCCGGGGTATCCCGCCGGTATATGCCGGCCGCCTCGGGGAAAGCCTGCGCCGGGCCGCAGCAGTATTTTGTTTTTCCGGGCGCGACCGGGATTGGCTGACTGCCCGGGTGAAAACAGCAGCTGATAAGCTGGTGGTCATATATCCTTCACCGGTGGCAGCCATCAGCCCCCTGCCCCCCGTCGACCGGGAAAGCCTCAAAGCCGAATTTGCACAGGGAAAAGAGTATTTCTTTGCCGACGTCACCGCCGCCCGCGAAGAAGGGGTGATCCATCTGTTAAAAGCCTTTTCCCTCTTCAAAAAGAGACAGCTCTCGAACCTGCAGCTGGTGGTGACGGGCATCGCTGCCGAAGGACTGCAGGAAAAGCTGGACACCTATAAATACAGGGAAGCCGTGCATTGGCGGCAGCCTTCCGCGGGCATTAGCGATCGCGCCCATGCCCGGCTTTTGGCCGGGGCCTATGCAGCCCTCTTTCTCTTTGATGGCAACTCGTTGGGAACATCCGTCCTCAACGCCTGGAAGGCCGGCGTGCCGGTGCTGCTGACGGCCGGCTCCCGCCTGCAGGAAATGGCCGGGGACGCCGCGATCTATGCTGATGGGGCCGATGACGCCGCCCTGGCCGCAAACCTCATGTCGGTGTATAAGGACGAGACGCTGCGCAGCCAGCTCATCCAACGGGGGCTGACGCGGATCGCGGAATTTGGCGCCGATAGAGCGTCCGCGGCGGTTCGGGAGGCAATCGATAAAATAATTTAAATTGCGCCTTGCTAAACACTTTTATGACAACCTCCTCTATCAATATCGATGTAACCCTGGACAGAGACCGGGTACCCGAAGACATCCGCTGGAATGCATCAGACTCCGCCACCGAAAATGCACGCCAGGCTAAGGCGATGATGCTGGCCTTCTGGGATGGCGCCGATAAGACAGCCCTGCGGATAGACCTCTGGACAAAAGACATGATGGTCGATGAAATGGCCGACTTTTTCTATCAGACCCTGATGACGATGGCGGAAACCTACCAACGGGCCACCCAGGATCCGGTGTTGATGAACGAAATGAAACAGTTTGCCCGCGACTTCTATAAAAAATTCCGCGACCAGCAAATGAAGACAAACAAACTATAAAAAGATAGTATATGGCATTAGAGCAAAATGTAATGGCACAATTGAAAACAGCCATGCTGGCGAAGGACGAAGCCGCCTTGCGGGGTCTCCGGGCCATCAAAGCGGCGATCATTCTGGCCAAGACGGCTGAAGGCGCCGGTGGCGAATTAAAGGAGGCCGATGAAGTCAAACTGCTGCAAAAGCTGGTGAAGCAACGCAAGGACTCCCTGGAGATATACCAGCAGCAAGGACGTGCAGACCTTGCCAAAAAAGAAGAAGAGGAGATCGCGATCATAGAGAAATTCCTGCCCAGCCAGATGGATGAAGCCGCACTGAAAGCAGCCTTGACTAAGATCATCGCCGAGACGGGTGCAACATCTCC
Source organism: Puia dinghuensis (assembly GCF_014642875.1). GTDB lineage: Bacteria > Bacteroidota > Bacteroidia > Chitinophagales > Chitinophagaceae > Puia > Puia dinghuensis. The sequence continues at coordinate 161,297 of NZ_BMJC01000004.1, read as the reverse complement.
CGCAGACATCGGGAAGGTGATGGGGGTTGCTACAAAACAGCTCGCCGGTCAGGCGGATGGCAAGACGATCAACGCCGTCGCAAGAGAACTATTGTCGAAACAGGAATAATGGCAATCGATGTCCTGCTCCTCATCTTTCTGCTCCTGGCTATTCTCAGGGGCCTGAGGCATGGCTTCATTATTGCCATCGTCTCTGCGGTAGCATGGATCATCGGCATTGCCGCAGCCATCAAGCTCTCGGCAGTGGTAGCCGTTTATGGGAAATCTCACATGCACCTGCCATCGCGCTGGTTGCCGGTGTTGGCTTTTCTGCTTGTTTTCCTGGCCGTTGTCCTGGGACTGCGCGCCATCGCCAAACTCATCGAAAAGGCCGTCGACCTGGCGATGATGGGCTGGTTGAACAAGCTGTTTGGCGTGCTTCTCTACGCTTTTCTCTATATTGCTACCCTCAGCGTCCTGCTTTTCTATGCGGTACAGGTCCATCTCCTCTCTCCCCACACCCTTTCTGCCTCTGTGACATACCCCTATATTCGGCCCCTGGGGCGTATCACAATTGACGAATTTGGTAAATTTGTCCCCTGGTTCGAAGGAATGTTCGTTGAATTAGAGGACTTTTTTGGGCAGATAGGCAACAAACTATAAAACCTTTTGACTGATGATCGGTTATAGTTGACCTGTTTTTTTTTGGGTTAAATCGTTTATTTTAGCGGTTAATTACTGGGAAAGAATCTTATTAGCTGATGCAATACGAAATCAAACAAGAAGAAAAGTTCAGATTCATCGAGGAAGGGCAAGGCGAGCCGCTTTTACTATTACACGGTTTGTTTGGGGCGTTGAGTAACTTCACCGGTCAGATCGAATCTTTCCGCCACACCCACAAGGTCGTGGTGCCGATATTGCCTTTGCTTGACCTGGATTTGTTACATACGACTGTCGGCGGCCTGGAAAAATTCCTCCATAAGTTTATCGAATATCGCGACTACAAAGAGATCAATCTGCTGGGAAATTCCCTGGGCGGGCATGTCGGGCTGATGTATGTCCTCAGGCACCCCGAACGGATCAAATCCCTCATCCTCACCGGCAGTTCCGGTCTGTTTGAAAGCGGTATGGGAGACACCTATCCCAAAAGGGGAGATTATGAATATATCCGGAAAAAGACGGAATTAACCTTCTATGATCCAAAGATGGCCACCAAGGAGCTTGTGGACGAATTGTACGAAACGGTAAATGTCCGGATGAAAGCCATCAAGATCATCCAGCTTGCCAAGAATGCCATCCGCAATAACCTTGGCGAGGAAGTGAGCCAGATTAAGCAGCCTACTTTGTTGATCTGGGGGAACAATGATACGATTACCCCACCCTTTGTTGCGGAGCAGTTTCACAAACTGATCCCCAACAGCGAGCTGCATTTTATTGACAAATGTGGACATGCGCCGATGATGGAAAGGCCGGAAGAGTTCAATACGCTTTTGCTTAAATTTTTGCGAAATTTGAACGAACCGGCAGCAGTAGCATGATTTTTCTCGTCTATAGTATAAAACACCCTGCTTGTTAAACAAAGAGATCATATCCGCCGCCATCCCTTCTCTTCATCTGAATGACCCCGTCTCTCAGGCGCTCGATCTGATGGCGGACTTCCACGTAACCCATCTTCCGGTGGTGGTAGAAGACAAATTGGCTGGACTGGTCAGTGAGGACGATCTGCTGAATGTGGAGGATGACAACATCCTGCTGGCACAGCTGCAGCCTGGTTTCTCCCGCATTGCCGCACACGCCGACGCCTTTTTCTACGAAGCCGTACAGCTGGTCAACGAGAACGGTCTCACGCTTATCCCGGTGATCAACGGGGAATCCGAGTATGCCGGCGCCATCATCGCAACCGATCTGTTAAAGCAGCTGGGCCGCACCACCGGCGTCAACGACCTGGGGGGTATCATCGTCCTGGAGATGGAGAAGGTGAGCTTTTCCTTCACCGAGATCAGCAAACTGGTCGAAACCAACGATGCCCAGATAATCCAGCTCAATACCTTCGCAGATGCGCCTTCCGGTAATTTCTATATCACGCTTCGCATCAATAAGGCGGAGATCTCGGATATCGTCGCTACTTTTCAACGCTATGAATACCAGGTAAAATACTATTTCGGAGAAGAGTTGTATGAAAATGAATTGCGCACCAACTACGACCACCTGATGAACTACCTGAATATCTGATGCCTTCCGGCCGGAAATATCTCTTGCTTTTCCTTCCCCTTTTTTTTGCCCTTCCCACCCTTGCTCAAATTCCCTGCGTTGTCGGCCAGATCATCGTAACCGGCAACAAAAAAACAAAGAACTATATTATCAGGCGCGAACTTTCCTTCAAAAGCGGGGATACTCTAACCCTGAACAACCTGGTAAATGCCTTCCGGACGGCTCACGACCGCCTCATCAACACCCATCTTTTCAACGAGGTGATCATCTTTGCAAAAGACTTCAGAGGCTATACTGTCGATGTGGAGATAGATGTAAAAGAACGCTGGTATATCTTTCCCCTGCCCTACTTCAAACCCGTAGATCGCAATATCAGCGCCTGGGCGCAAAAAAATTACAGCCTCAGCCGGGTGAATTATGGCGGGAAGTTTGCCCATTATAATTTTACGGGGCGCAACGACAACCTCACCGCCTGGCTCATCACCGGCTATACCCGGCAGTTCGAGCTCTATTACAACCAACCCTATGCGGACAATGCCCTCAAACAGGGGTTTGGATTTGGATTCAACTTCGCACAGCTGCGGGAGGTGGATGTCCTCACCGTCAATAATACCCAGGGGTTCATCAATTCCGACACCATTCCCTATGCGGGAAAATACCTTACTCGTCAACTATCTTTTTCCGCCCGTTATTTTTATCGGCCCGGACTCAAGGTTCGCCACACGGTAAACGGCAACGTCGTGTCCACTTCCATCGATAGTGCGGTTGCCGTCTGGAACCCTCATTATTTCAGCAATGGGAAGCGAAGCCTCGTTTACCCGGAATTGACCTATACCTTCAATTATACCGATGTCGATTATGTATCCTATCCACTCGATGGCATCATCTTCGAGAGCAGCCTCACCCGGCGCGGCATCGACAGGGATATGAACCTTTGGCAATGGTCCGCCAGGCTTACCAGGAGCTGGCCGCTGGCGAGAAAATGGTGGTTTGGCGTCCAAAGCATCGGTGTTGTGAAGTTGCCGTTGAGCCAGCCTTTTTATGATCAGAGCCTCTTAGGCTATGGCGACCTGTACCTGCGCGGGCTCGATCGCTATGTCATCGATGGCACGGCCGGCGGCGTCATCAGGAACACGCTTTTCCACCAACTATTCCATTTCGATATCCCCTTCACCCACAACGTCTCCTTCGACCATATCCCCATTCACATCTACGCTACCGCCTTTTCCGATTGCGGCTATGCCTATAACAGGGATTTCAAGGCCAATTCCCTTGTCAACCAGCTGCTGTATACCGCCGGATTCGGGATTGATATTGTTACGTTTTATGATTTAAGCTTCAAGTTCGATTATAGCTTTAATCAATTAGGCCAAAACGGGCTATTTTTACATATCCGTAATGATTTTTAATAATAATAATGGCACGAGGCGCAGCCGACTGCATTTGACCATTGAAAAGACTTTAACTCCAAATGAAAGTAGCAATATATAGCCGGGCGATAGATTATGAAGTACAGAGCGGCGTACAACGACTCTTCGACGAACTGATCCGGCAGCACCTGCAGCCCGTGATCCACGAGCCTTTCCTGGAAAAGTTAGGGTCTTCTTTTGTCCTGCCGGACGGCATCGAATCCTTCCTGGAATCCGACGATCTCGACGATTCCATCGAATTCCTTATCAGCCTGGGCGGTGACGGCACCCTGTTGGATACGGTGACGCTGGTGCGCGACAAGAATATCCCCGTACTGGGCATCAACTTCGGAAGACTGGGGTTTCTCGCCAGCATCGGTAAGGAAGAACTGTCTTCAGCCGTCACAGCGCTGGTCAACCGCACTTTTGTGGTGGATAAACGCTCCCTCATCCATCTCGACGCCAACAGGCCGCTGTTTGGCGAAGTACCCTACGGCCTCAACGAATTTGCTATCCATAAGACCGATACCTCCCCGATGATCAAGATTCATACTTATCTCAACGGGGAGTTTTTGAATACTTATTGGGCGGATGGTCTCATCGTAGCTACTCCGACGGGGTCTACGGGTTATTCGCTGAGCTGCAGCGGTCCCGTCGTTTTCCCCGACTCTGCAAGTTTTGTCATCACGCCTGTAGCGCCACACAACCTCAACGTCCGTCCCATTGTAGTACCGGATAATAATATCATTTCCTTCGAGGTGGAAGGCCGCGCGGAAAATTTCATCTGCGTCCTGGATTCCCGGAAGGAGATCGTGGACAAACAAGTCCAGCTGGCGGTGCGTAGCGAAGCCTTTACCCTTAGTCTGATCCGGCTGAATGAGAACAATTTCCTCCAGACCCTGAGGACCAAGCTTTCCTGGGGGCTGGACACCCGGAATAGTGAGGGTGAGAACAAATTTTAACATATCCATGACGAACACAACAAACGAAAGCCCTAATCTCGTACGTTCCGTATTATTCTATTTTTTATGAAAAAGCTTCTCTTCTGCGGGTTACTGGTATTTTTGACGGTCTTGCGCTCTTCTGCGCAGGAGCAGGCTATTGTTCATGAAGGGGAGATCGGCATCTCGGTAGGGGCGTCGCAGTATTTTGGCGACCTTAATCCCAATCCGCGGTTCAATACGCCGAACCTGGCAGCCAGCGTTTTCTTCCGGAAGCAGTTTGGCAATTATGTGGCCGCCCGCATTGCGGGAAGCTATGCCTTCCTGGCCTATTCCGACAAATACAACTCCAATAATGAGTTCATGTCTCGCCGCAATCTCAGTTTCAATACCAACATCTGGGAGCTGACGCTCCAAGGCGATTTCAATTTCTTCAAATTCGTACCCGGCAGCGAAAACTATCGCTTTACTCCGTATATCACCCTTGGTATAGGCGTCTTTAATTTTGATCCCTACACCTATTACCAGGGGCAAAAGGTCTATTTACGCCCGCTTGGGACGGAAGGCCAGGGTTCGTCGCTCTATCCCGACCGGAAACCCTATGGCAGCATGGCCGTATGCTTCCCGCTGGGGGTAGGGGTTAAATATAACCTCAACCGCCGGATCAACGTGGGAGTCGAACTCCTCTACCGCTTTACGACTACCGACTACATCGACGATGTCGGTGGAACCTATGCGCCTGACGCCCAGGCCCAATACCTGCCCAATGGCCAGATGACCACCTGGTATGCCCTGCAAGACCGCTCCTATGCTACCGGGGAACCCATCGGCATCAAAGGCCGCCAGCGGGGCTCGGGCAATCTGAAAGACAGCTATATGACCGGTCAAGTCTTCCTTACTTTTAACCTGATGGGCTATAAATGCCCCGATACCCGCGGCCTCTAAGGTATTTTTAACCCGGCCAAGCACAAAAATCATATCTTTGTGCCCCAAAAATGCCTTCTATTTATGGACGTGCTGAAGGAAGAGATCGATCTGAAAAAGCTCCCCCGCCATATTGCAATAATTATGGACGGCAACGGACGTTGGGCCCAGGAAAAAGGGCAGGACAGGTTATTCGGTCATTTTCATGGAGTTGAAAGCGTCCGCGACATTGTCGAAGGCTGCGCCGAACTGGGCATCGGCTATCTCACTCTCTATGCCTTCTCCACCGAGAACTGGGACCGTCCCGCTTATGAGGTCACCGGCCTGATGGAATTGCTGGTAGAGACCATCCGGAAGGAAGTAGAGACCCTAAACAAGAACAATATCCGCCTCCATGTCATCGGCGATATGAGCATGCTCCCCGACTATGCCAGCATGGAATTGAAAGAAGCCCTCGAATTTACTGCCGGCAATACCGGGCTCAACCTGGTGATGGCCCTTAGCTATAGCAGCCGCTGGGAGCTCACCGAAGCCGTCCGCAACCTGGCCCGCGACGTTCAGACGGAAAAGTTAGACCCCGACGCCATCACCCAGGATACCCTCCAGCAATACCTGTCTACCCGCGATTTCCCCGATCCGGAACTGATGATCCGCACCAGCGGCGAATATCGTATTAGTAATTTTCTGCTATATCAGTTAGCTTATGCCGAATTGTACTTCACCAGTGTTCGCTGGCCTGACTTTCGTAAGAAAAACCTCTATGAAGCGATCCTCGATTTTCAGGGTAGGGAAAGGCGATTTGGCAAGACGAGTGCTCAGATTCAACAGGATTTGATGGCTCCCGGCACCACTTTTTAACAAACGTTTTGTATAAATCCCCTTAATTTGCCGCCCAAATGCCGCCGAAGGCGGCAAGTCCACATTAAAAAACCGACTGGATGCAACGAAGATCGCTGATTTGCGTTTTTTTGATCACTACTTACTGCTTACTTCACTCTATCGCTGCGCTGGCCCAGGTGAATGATTCTACGAAAAAAGCTTCCGTCGATAGTCTCAAACCTAACGCTTCGGATACCGTTCCGCATGGCGTATCTATTGATCCTGAATTAGTTGCACTTGCCGGCGGCAAAACTCCACCCCGGGAATATATAATCGCCGGCATCAAGATCTCCGGTACGAAATACCTTGACGAATCCCTCCTTACCTCCATTTCCGGTCTCACCGTGGGCGACAAGGTTACCATCCCCGGCGGCGACAACTTCAGCAAGGCCATCATGAACCTGTGGAAGCAAAATCTCTTTGCCAACATCGCTATCTATTTTACCAAATTGCAAGGCAACAGCCTATATGTGGAGATCGACGTAACGGAAAGACCCCGCCTCGGCAATTTCTATTTCAAAGGCCCGGGCGTAAAGAAGGGTGACGCCGATGACCTCACGACCAAGACCGGTCTCATCAAGGGCCGCGTGGTCACAGAGAACATGAAGCGATCGGCCATCCAATACATCAAAAAATATTATGCGGACAAGGGATATGAAGATGCACAGGTTCGTATCACCGAAGCCCACGATCCTGTAGTTCAAAACTCGGAGATCGTTACTTTTTACATCGATAAGGGACCAAAGGTTCGCATCTACCAGATAGATTTTTTTGGCAACCAGGCCGTCCGCGAACAAAAGCTGAAGAAACAGCTGAAGGACACAAAGGAGCAGAGTCGGATGACCATCTATCCGCCCGACAACCAAACGCCTTATGGTCCGCATGATTCGGTGACTCTGCGGCAATACCTCAGCAACTGGGGTTTCCTGTCCTACCATGCGACAAAAGAATTCATCGACCCCTATTTCCGGTTCAAGCTGTTTAGCGGCTCCAAGTTCAGCCAAAGCAAGTTCGATGAAGATAAACAAAAGGTCGTATCCTACTACAACTCGCTCGGCTACCGGGATGCGGTCATCGTCGCAGATACGCACTATACAGACAAGAAGGTGCGTAGCCGGCTGTACGTTGACATCAAAGTCGACGAAGGGCATAAGTATTATTTCGGCAACATCAGCTGGAAAGGGAATACCAAATACTCCGACTCCATCCTCAGTCTCATCCTGGGTATCCATAAGGGTGATATCTACAACGCCGATATCTTAAATAAAAAATTGGGCAAACAGCTGTCCGCGGAAGGCGGGGATATAAGCGGCCTGTACACGGATGACGGCTATCTGTTCTTCCATGTCGAGCCGGTGGAAACCGCAGTATATAACGATACCATCGATTTCGAGATCCGCATGACGGAAGGACCGCAGGCAACCATCAAAAATGTTACCATCTCGGGCAACGATAAGACCAATGAATATGTCATCCGGCGCGAACTCTTCACCATCCCCGGTGACAAGTTCAGCCGCACCGAACTCATCCGAAGCCAGCGTCAGATCGCCAACCTGGGTTTCTTCAACCAGGAGAAGATCCAGCCCGGCATCAACCCCAACCAGGAGGATGGAACGGTCGACATCAACTGGGGGGTAGAAGAAAAATCCGGCAACCAGCTCGAGCTGTCCGCCGGCTGGGGTGGCGGCATCGGGCTTACCGGTACCGTGGGTGTCACCTTTGCCAACTTCTCCATCAAGAATATCTTTAATAAAGATGCCTGGCAACCGCTGCCTGAAGGGGATGGACAAAAGTTAAGCCTGCGTATCCAGTCCAACGGGAAGGCCTATCAGTCCTACAACTTCTCTTTCACCGAACCCTGGCTGGGTGGCAAGAAAAGAAATTCCCTGACGGTAAGCCTTTATCGAAGCGTATTCCGTACGGGGGGCTATAACTTCCGTACCAACACCTACGCCTTTAGCGATAGCAACTCGTTGAAAAACTTCGGCATAACCCTTGCCCTGGGCAAGCAATTGAAATGGCCGGATGACTTCTTTACGCTCACCTATTCGGTGAACTACACCCAATACGATCTGAACAACTATCCCTTGTTCACGAGCGCATTCCGCAATGGCCGCTCAACCAACTTCAGCTTCAAGCTGGCACTGAGCCGTTACGATCTTGACCAGCCGATCTATCCGCGGCGGGGCTCCAACCTGCTCTTGAGCGTACAGTTTACACCGCCCTATTCGCTCATCGACAAGGGCATCACCCAGAATTACAGTTACAAGCTTCCGGAATACCACAAATGGCGGTTTACCAGCGACTGGTATCTGCCCATCGGGAATGCCATGGGCGCTGACAAGAGCAGACAGTTTGTGCTGAAGGCCTCGGCAAAATATGGCTTTATGGGCCGTTACAATCCAGCCCTCGGGTTCTCGCCCTTCGAACGCTTCCAGGTGGGAGATGCGGGGCTGACCAACAACTTCGGTCTGCTGGGGTATGACATTATCTCCCAGCGTGGGTATCCTGTTTACGAGAACTCCGATCCGAAGGTCAACCCCGACCAGCAACAAGCCAGCCAGTTCTTCACCATTTTCAACAAATACACCCTCGAATTGCGCTATCCGTTTACGACCAACCCCAGCAGCACCATCTATGGTTTGACCTTCTTCGAAGCTGCCAACGGCTGGTTCAACTATACGGATTACAACCCCTTCCGGCTGCGTCGCAGTGTCGGGGTCGGGATGCGCTTCTTCCTGCCGATGTTTGGTCTGCTCGGATTTGACTATGGCGTCGGGCTCGACCGCATCCAGAATGGCTCGTTGCGGGATGCTACCCGGTTCACCTTTATGTTAGGGTATGAACCGGATTAATTTGATTATTTTACAGGTCTTAAATAGACTAACCATGAAAAAGATAATCCTTGCCATTTTTTGCGCCCTGGGTTTTTACTTCACAGGGCAGGCCCAAGCCTATGCCATTGTAGACACCAAGTATATCCTGGATAAGATGCCGGAGTACAAGGAGGCGCAGAAGAAGCTCGACCAGCAGAGCATGGTATGGCAGAAGGAGATCGACGCCAAGCAGGCAAACCTCGATAAAATGTATAAAGACTTTGAAGCCGAACAGGTTATGCTTAGCGACACATTAAAAAAGAAAAGGGAGGACCAGCTCTTCAACATGGAGAAAGAAGTCCGCGATCTGCAGCGTAAAAGATTTGGGTATGAGGGCGACCTGTTCAAGCTAAGACAGGATCTCGTAAAACCCATACAGGATAAGGTCTACAACGCTATTCAACAGTTGGCCGTTAACAGGATGTATGACTTTATTTTAGATAAAAGTGAAGGAATTACTGTTATATTTGCCGACCCTAAACTGGACAAAAGCGAAGACGTCCTGAAGGCTCTGGGTATTAAATAGTTAAAAACGCTAATAAAACAAACAACTTCAAAACAAAATGAAAAAGATTCTCACAATCGTAGCGGTGGTTATGGGCCTGGTTATGGCGGGCAATTCTGCAATGGCGCAGGTGAAGATAGCGTACATCAGCCTCCAGGAGCTGATCCCTGCCATGCCTGAATACAAAAAGGCTGATACAGCGCTGAACGATTATCAGAACGCCCTGGCTCAGAATTTCGAAGATATGAAGAAGGAATATGTGGAAAAGGACAGCCTTTTGAATTCCAAGGATACCCTCAAGTATACCAAGGCTCAATTGGAGCTGAAGAAGCGGGAGATCAGCGACATGCTGATCAAGTTGCAAGGCTGGCAGCAACAGGCGCAGCAGATGTACCAGCAAAAGCAGCAAGACCTCATCACCCCCATTCAGAAGAAGGCCGTCGAAGCCGTAAAGGCCGTTGCAAAAGAGAATGGGTTCACCTATGTGCTGAACAAGGAGATCCTGCTGGACTCCCCGCCCGCAGACGATCTGCTTCCCCTGGTGAAGAAGAAATTAGGTATCAAATAAAAACTTCTAAACAAACGCCGGGGCCCACCCCGGCGTTTTGCTTTTATGACTAATCCCATTGGTGTATTCGATTCGGGTTATGGCGGCCTCACGGTTCTGAAGGAACTGGTCGGCCGTCTGCCGCAATACGATTATATCTATCTCGGCGACAACGCGCGGACACCCTATGGAAATCGCTCTTTTGAAACTGTATATCAGTATACCCTGCAATGTGTTCAATGGCTTTTTGACCAGGGATGTCCGCTGGTGATCCTGGCCTGCAACACCGCCTCGGCAAAGGCCCTGCGAACCATCCAGCAGCTCGACCTGCCTCGCATCGCTCCCGACAACCGGGTTCTTGGCGTCATCCGCCCCACCACCGAAGTGGTTGGTCAATATAGCCGGTCGGGAAAAGTTGGTGTGCTGGCAACCCGGGGTACGGTGCTTTCCGAGTCCTACCCGATAGAGATCGCAAAATTTTTCCCTGATTTGCAGGTCTATCAGCAACCATGCCCCCTATGGGTTCCGTTAATAGAGAATAATGAGCACGACAAACCGGGGGCTGATTATTTTGTCCGGGAATATATCGATCAGCTGTTGGCACGATGCGCGGAAATAGACACTGTTGTCCTGGCCTGTACCCATTACCCCCTGCTAAAGGACAAGATCGCGGCTTGTTTACCCGACGGCAGCGTGCTTATTTCGCAGGGAGAGATCGTGGCCGGGAGTCTGGCGGATTATTTGCAGCGTCATCCGGAAATGGAAAGCCGGTGCAGCAAGGGTGGACGGGTGCGTTTTTATACCACCGACTCGACGGAAGACTTTGACAACCACGCCGGCATTTTTTACGGGCACAATTTGCGGTCGGCCCATGTATTATTAACCTAGTCTTGTATATGAAGAAGGTACTCCTATACTCCCTGGCGATTGTTCTCGGCCTGGCTGCCTGCAGAAAGGAGACCAGTATCGAGAATGGCGGCACAGCCGCAGGCAATTTCACGGCAAAGATCGATGGCGTCCAGTGGACGGCTGCCACGACAAAGGAAGGTGCCAGCATCCTCGGGGGCATCATCCAGATCACCGGGATCAGCGCCGATAACAAGGAGATTACCATGACAATCACCGATTCGGTAGCTGGCGGCTATCCGCTGAACCAGACAACCCCTTCTTTTGCAGCATATGCCAATGTCGACTCTTCCGAATTATACGCCTATTCCACCAACCAGGGCAGCGATTCGACCCAGGCAGGAGGTTCGGTCACCATTACCCGGATAGATACCGTCGCCAAGACGATATCCGGGACATTTGCCTTTAATGTATTCCGCGACATTGACGGCAGGAAGAAAAGCATCACCAATGGGGTCTTTACTAAAATTCCTTATGTTACTTCCCTGCCTGCTACCGCTTCCACTGACACCCTCAAGGCCAATATAGATGGCAACGCGTGGACGGGCGTTAACATCCAGGCCTCGGCCACTGCGGGTCAGCTGACTATCATCGGCGCCTCTGCGAATGGCATCCAGACCATCGGCTTGTTGCTCCCGGCCAATGCCACACCGGGGTCCTACGCGCTGGATGGTTCCAACCCCTCCTACCTGGCGGCGTATACTTTTGTCGCCAATTCCGCTACAAACGCTTTTGTCTCGACAAAGGGTACGCTTACGATAACGAGCAATAATACGGCTACGCGGCGGATAAGGGGAACCTTCACGTTTACGGGGTCCGACCCCACCGGGGCGAGCAACACAACCCATTCGATCAGCAGCGGCGTGTTTGCGGTGTCGTACTAAGCACCAAAGCCGCCGGAGGCGGCTTGTCCGACAGGACAGACATTAGCGCTTTGCGGGAGATGCGCTATTTTTCCAGAAGCGTTTCTCCCGCACATATTTTTTCCTAGCTAATCCCCTTTTTTTCCTAATTTTGCCATCCCTTTCACCGGCGGCGGGATGGTGCCCGCAGTCCAGAAATGACAGGAGCCGGAGGCGGCTCGACCGCGAGGTCAGATAGTAGATTTTGCATAATAGCTAAAACATTTTAAATGAAACGTACATTTCAACCACACAGACGTCGCCGCAAGACGGTTCATGGCTTCCGCAAGCGGATGCAAACCGCCAACGGCCGTAAAGTACTGGCTAGCCGCCGTGCAAAGGGGCGTCATAAGCTCACCGTTTCTGACGAGTCGAAACTGAAGTAGATCAGGTCCAATCGCATTATAAATCAATAGCTTCGGGATTCCCGGAGCTATTTTTTGCTTATGGCTGCGCACCGCACAACCTGGAAAAAAGCCGAGAAGCTCAAGAGCCGGAAACGGATCGAACGAGTCTTCCGGGAAGGGAAAAGCTTCTCCGTTTTCCCCTATAAGGTTGTTTTTTTGCTCTCGCCGGCGACGCCTCCCCTGGGGCCCCGCCAGCCATCCCCCGGCTCCGTGCAGTCTCCCTCAGCGCCGCCGCCATCCCATGTAAGTCCCCCTACTCAGGCCCTGTCCTCTCCCAGCCCCCGGCAGGCTCCGCTCCAGGCCGGTTTTGGCGCCAGCAGCCGTCATTTCAAAAAGGCCGTTGACCGCAACCGCATCAAAAGATTGGGCCGCGAAGCCTATCGCCTGCAGAAAGCCCCCCTGTTGCACCTCCTGGCCCAAAAAGGCCTCTCCATGGCCGTCTTCTTTGTTTTCACCGGAAAGGAACTGCCGGACTACGCCACCGTGACAGCGAAGATCGCCGTAGCTTTGCAGAAATTAATGAGGGAAACAAAATGAGGAAAGTGTTGCGTTTGTTAGGTCTTCCCCTGGTCGCCCTGATCAAGGTATACCAATGGGTCATTTCCCCGGCCCTTGGACCCCGTTGCCGGTTCACGCCAAGCTGCTCACATTATGCCGTAGAAGCCCTTAAGAAATATGGATTGTTCAAAGGCGCCTGGCTCAGCATTCGGCGGATTGCCCGTTGCCACCCCTGGGGCGGACATGGTATCGACCCCGTGCCATAAGATCCTCCCGCGGAACCGTCGCCTCGGGCCCCGCGCCTTGAGTAGGGCCGCCTACTTTGTCTTCTTGTCCGCGGGAACGCTTTCGGCCGGTGCGGGCTCCTTGGTCATCATTTTATCCAGGTTGCCGATGATCTCCCGCATTTCCTTCATACTATAGAATTTATAGATAGCAGGCACCGATCCGGCATCGAACGATCCGGGGATGGTCGTAAAAGGGCCAAAGACCTTGGACTTCGTCTCGGTAGTGACGCGGACGGCCTTACCGGGAACGATAAAATAGTTCTGGTTAGCGTCGCTTACATTCTGACCCTGGATCAATTGCTGCAGGCTGTCCAGTTTGTGCTTTAGCGCGTCCTGGGTGATACGGGCTTCGCCTCCTTCCGAGCCGACATGCTGGCGGCTGCCGACGACAGTGTCGGTCTTCAGGTTGGCGATATACAAGCCGTCATCGGGAATGGTGACCGTGTATTTGCCCTGGGGCGATTCTACATTCAGGGTCACCGGGTCGCCGGTGGTGAAATCCAGCTCCTGTTCATGATGGGTAGTACCGTCTCCATTGGCGATAGTAATTTGGTGCTGGGAGGCATCTATCGATATCTTATCGCTGGCGTAGACCAATACTTTTTTTTCGTGTCCTTTGCAGGCTGCAAAACACACGGCGGCGGCGAACAGGAAACTGGCTGATTTCATTGTGTTTTTTTTAGGACCGGCCCCTCATGGGGCCGGTCCTTATTATAAAATTTACTTGGAGTAATGCTCGTTTACTTTATCCCAGTTAATGACTTTCCAGAAAGCGCCGAGATAATCAGCCCGCCTGTTCTGGTATTTCAGGTAGTAGGCATGTTCCCAAACGTCGACACCCAGGATAGGCGTACCCTTTACTTCGGCTACATCCATCAGTGGATTGTCCTGATTGGGGGTAGATGAGATCTCCAGCTTCCCATCCTTAAGGATCAGCCATGCCCAGCCGCTGCCAAAACGGCCAAGGCCAGCTGCTGCGAACTTTTCCTTGAAAGCATCAAAGCTGCCAAAGGTGGTATGGATATCGTCGGCTAATTTTCCGGCAGGGGCTCCGGTGGATTTGGGCGTCAGTATCTCCCAGAAAAAGCTGTGGTTCCAGTGACCGCCGCCGTTATTACGCACTGCCGGGCTGATGGCGCCTGCCTTCTGCACCAGTTCTTCAAGGGATTTACCTTCGTTGGGGGTGCCGGCTATTGCCTTATTTAAGTTGTCGACATAAGCCTGGTGGTGTTTGCCATGATGTATCTGCATGGTCGTCGTGTCGATGTGCGGTTCCAATGCTTCAAATGCATAAGGAAGCGCGGGAAGTGTAAATGCCATAACAAATGGTTTAATGATATTAAAAAAAAAATTATTATCGCGCCTAAGATGCCAGAGGCATCTTGTCCGAAGGACAGACATTAGACAATTGCGGGAAATGCGCTACATTTCAGAAAGCGCATTTCCTGCACATTTAATGCCTGAAGGGAGAACAAATCTACAGGAAAAAGGTTAGGGTTCAGCGTTTTGACCGGAAAAAATCGCGCATCAGCGTGGCACAATCTTCGCTGAGGACGCCTTTTACCAATTCGGTCTTTGGATGGAAGGGCCAGGGTGCGGGTTGAGCCCCGATGCCCCGCCGGTAGCCGTTCTTTTCATCTTCCGCACCAAAGACCACGCGGCCGATCTTACTCCAGTAAAGGGCCCCGGCACACATCAGACAGGGCTCGATGGTGACATAGAGGGTGGCTTCGGGCAGGTATTTGCTGCCAAGATGGTTGAATGCAGAAGTAAGTGCGATGATCTCGGCATGTGCAGTGCAGTCGTTCAATCGTTCAGTCTGGTTATGGCCCCGGGCGATGACCCGGTTTGCCATGACGACGACGGCGCCGATCGGAACTTCGTCCTCTTCGTACGCCAGCCGCGCCTCCTTCAGTGCCTGCTGCATGAAATATTCGTCATTCATCGGCTGCAAGATCACGAAATTTTTGCCGAAATTCAAACCATGAACGATCCAGGCTTCCTTCCCGATCTCGGGCCGATGCGCCGATATTTTGAGTCCGGCGCCACCCGCCCCTATGCCTGGCGGCGGCAACAGTTGCAAAACCTGCGGCAGGCCATCAAAGAAGCAGAGACCGACATCTACCAGGCACTGTACGCCGATCTCAAAAAGAGTCCCGAAGAAGCCTATGCCACGGAGACGGGGCTTGTGCTGGCAGAGATCAGGCATACGCTGAAGCATCTCGCAAAATGGATGGCGCCGAAAAGGGCAGGCACTAATCCGGTGAACGTACCCGCCACCTCCCGCGTCTACCGGCATCCACTCGGAGTGGTGCTGGTCATCGCTCCCTGGAACTATCCTTTTCAGCTATCGCTCATCCCGCTGGCCGCAGCCCTCGCTGCCGGGAATGCCGTCGTACTAAAGCCCTCCGAATTGGCGCCGGCAACCGCCGCCCTCATTGAAAAGATCCTCACCAGGCTCTTCCCACCCCAACTGGTCCGCGTCATCCAGGGCGACGGCGCTACCATAGTGCCCTCGCTCATCAGGAGCTTCCGCTTCGATCACATCTTCTTTACGGGTAGCATTGTGGTTGGCCATGCCATCTACAGACTTGCCGCAGAGCAGCTCATCCCCGTAACCCTCGAACTCGGTGGCAAGAGCCCCGTCATCGTGGAGAAGGATGCCAACCTGCCCGTAGCCGCACGCCGCATCGTCGTCGGCAAATTCGCAAATGCTGGCCAGACTTGCGTAGCCCCGGACTATCTGCTTGTGCACATTGACGTTCGGGAATCCCTGCTGCGGCACCTGGAATCTTCGATCACCGCATTTTATGGCGCACAACCAAAAGAGAGCTATGATTATGGAAAAATAATCAATGAAAAGAGGTTCGACACCCTTGTTGGTTATCTGTCTGGGGCTAAGATCCGTTATGGCGGCCGCTATGACCGTGAGGCCCTTTACATCGAACCGACCTTGTTGGAAGAGGTGGCGCCCGATTCGCCGGTGATGCGGGAAGAGATCTTCGGCCCCCTGTTGCCGGTATTCACCTATCACACGATGGAAGAAGCGATGGCGCTGGTGCGGCAACATCCCGATCCGCTGGCCTTCTATCTCTTTACAAAAGACCGCCGTGTACAAAAAGCCTGGATCGACGGACTGGCCTTTGGCGGCGGATGTATCAATAACACCGACTGGCATTTCGCCAATCCTCACCTGCCTTTTGGCGGCATCGGCAACAGCGGCTTCGGGGCTTATCATGGGAAATATTCATTCGACCGGTTCACCCATCTCAAAGCGGTGATGCGGTCGCCGACCCTGATCGATCCGGCGATAAAATATCCGCCATTTAAAGGGAAGCTGAAATGGTTTAAGTGGTTTATCCGCTAGGACGGCCACGGGCCGGCCGGCCGAAGGCCAGACATAGGCCCAGCCAGACTGCGAAGCAGTCGGTACAGGGATCGGGGGATCCATCAGGCTCAGTAAGCACAGTCTTCGAACTGGCTCTGCGAGAAGCTGGCCACCGCCCTTTCCGGTACAAACCCCGCATAGCGGGCCTGCACCTGCTGCAACACTTCCCCGATCTCTTCCACCGTCTTTTTCTGCACCAGCTGATTGCGAAACTCCTTGATATGGGGAAAACCCTTGAGATAGTTGGTATAGTGACGCCGCATCTCCAGGATACCGACTACGGGACCCTTCCATTCCACCGATCGCAAAAGATGACTCCGGATGGCCTCGATGCGCTGTTCGATGCCTGGCGGCGGAAGATGCTCCCCTGTCCGCAGATAGTGTTTTATCTCATTGAAGATCCATGGGTAGCCTATCGCTGCCCGGCCGATCATCAGTCCATCGACCCCATACCGGTCGCGATAGAGCCGTGCCTTTTCCGGGGAATCTATGTCGCCATTGCCAAAAATGGGAATATGAATGCGGGGATTCTCTTTCACTTTTGCGATGAGTGTCCAGTCGGCTTCGCCTTTGTACAGCTGCGCCCGGGTGCGGCCGTGGATAGTCAGGGCCTGGATACCGGCATCCTGTAGCCGCAGCGCCACCTCTTCGATGTTCTTGGACTCATCGTCCCATCCCAGCCGGGTCTTTACCGTCACCGGCAGGGAAGTGCTTTTGACCACGGCCGCGGAGAGCCGGGTCATGGTATCCACATCTTTCAGGACGGCGGCACCGGCGCCCTTGCACACCACTTTTTTCACGGGACACCCGAAATTGATATCCACCAGGTCGGGCTGAACGGTATCGACGATCCGGGCGCTCATCGCCATCGCCTCTTCATCGCCGCCGAAGATCTGGATGCCAAAAGGACGCTCGTATTCGAAGAAGTCCAGCTTTTGCCGGCTCTTGATGGCATCCCTGATCAATCCTTCGCTGGATATGAACTCGCTGTACATCAGATCGGCCCCGTTGTGCTTGCACACATACCGGAATGGTGGGTCACTCACGTCTTCCATTGGAGCGAGGATCAGCGGGAATGCAGGAATTTGTATCTTGCCGATGTTTATCACGATAGATAACAGGAAACCGCAAATATACACACTTATCGTGGATTCTCATATGTCAGATAACCTCAGGATACCGTCTCCATGGGCGCAGCTGGGCCTCTTTTTGAGACTGTTTGGTTTTGCCTTCATCGGCGTGGTTTTCCTGGCCCTTCTCATGGGCCAGTTACCAAAACCTCTGTCCGCCAATACGCTGAAGCTTGCTCAAATTGCGAACACCGTCCTCTTATTCGGAGTGCCGGCTTTTTTATACGCCCGGCTCACCTTTGCAGATCACCCGCTTTATAATCTGGGATTCCGTCCCGCGGAAAAAAGGAATTTTTACCTTCTTGCCATTCTGCTGCTGTTCTTTTCTTTTCCCCTGGAAGGCTGGCTGGGTATAATGAACAAACGCATCGCCCTGCCCCATTGGATGATCCAGACCGAAACGGATACCGACCGGCAACTCACCGCCATCCTGGAGGTAAAAAAACCCGTCGACGTCCTGATCAATCTGCTGGTCGTTGCCGTGATACCCGCCATTTTCGAAGAAATGTTTTTCAGGGGCGTCTTACAACGGATTCTGATCCAGCTCATTAAGCGGCCATGGGCGGGCATCATCGCCACCGCTTTTATTTTTTCTTTTCTGCATTTCCAGTTTGAGGGCTTTTTGCCAAGGATGTTCCTCGGTATCCTGCTTGGTGCGGCCTTCTGGTATAGCGGCAGCCTCTGGACGACCATTCTGGCCCATTGCTTTTATAATGGGATACAGGTGGTTGCGCTGAGCTACTACCCTACAACGATCAATAACGAAAATCCTTCCATTCCGGGTTATGCCACCTTGATAAGTTTGGTAATAGTTGTAGGTTTGTTGACGGCGATGCGCAGCCAATCCCGCGCCGCAAAAAATAGCAAATGGCACTAAACATACCTATATTGAAAACCCGTTCGCTGACGGCCGCGGTGTTCGTCGTGGTCATGCTGGCGGGATTGCTATGGAGCCCCTGGAGCTTTCTTCTCCTGTTCTCCTTTATTCATTTCGGCTGTTGGGTCGAATACGAGAAGATGATGGTCCTCATCGACAAGGACTATGCCGGCATCTCCCCCCTGCATCGCTATAGCGTCATCATCGCCGGCTGGTGCCTGATGCTCTATTCCGCCAATGGTCACCTGCAATTCGCCGGCATCTCTATACATGCCGTTGGAAGATGGGGGTGTTTTGGGTTTTTATGTCTGTTGGTAGTTGGTGAGATCATTCAATACCGGACGCTCAATATAAAGAACATCGGCCGCAGCGCCCTCGGCCTCATCTACATTTCACTTAGCCTGGCCCTGCTGACGCATTTGCGGACCCTTTTCTATGGCAGCCCTCTGCCTTTTGCCGATCGGGTTCCGGTGATCATGATCATCGGCTCTCTCTGGATCAACGACACCATGGCTTATATTGTCGGCTCCCTCATCGGCAGGACGCCGCTCTCGGCCACCTCCCCGAAAAAGACATGGGAAGGCACCGTCGGCGGAATTATACTCGCCATCGGGGTCATGGGCGCACTCGGCGCTTCCCTGCAGAACTCGCCCGACTGGAACCTCTTTACCCCCATTCATTGGATGGTCGTTGCCGCTATCTGCGCCATCACCGGGACATTCGGCGATCTGCTGGAGAGTAAAATAAAACGCATGGCGGGCGTCAAGGACAGCGGACACATTATGCCCGGTCATGGCGGCTTCCTCGATCGGTTCGATTCCCTGCTGGTGTCCACCCCCTTCGCATGGTGCTACCTGATGTGGGTGATCAGCCAGGCGTAACATCAAAATACTTATCTTTGACTTTCAACTTGTTATTAAATACATGACAATTCATCGAGAAGGTTACATGTCCATCGCCATCGGCGCCCTGGCCTTTGCCGTACTCAATCTCATCTCTTTTTATTTTATCAGCGCTCATGCGGCCTGGCTTAGCGGGCTCATCTTCCTGGTGACCCTTGGCCTTCTCCTGTTCCTCATCTCCTTTTTCCGTATCCCCCGTCGAAACCTGTCCACCGGGGACGATCTGATCGTCTGTCCGGCAGATGGAAAAGTAGTGGTCATCGAGGAAGTGGTCGATGAAGAATATTTCAAAGACAAAAGACTCCAGATCTCCATCTTTATGAGCCCGGCCAACGTCCACCAGAACCGAAACCCTATCGGTGGCGAAGTCGTCTACAACCAATACCATAAAGGCAAATATCTCGTGGCCTGGCACCCCAAGTCATCCACGGAGAACGAGCGGCATACTGTCGTCATCCGCAATCCCCACGGCGAACTGTTGGTAAAACAGATAGCCGGCGCCCTCGCCCGCCGTATCGTCAACTATCTCCATGTAGGACAAAAGGTCGAGCAAAGCGCGGAGATGGGATTCATCAAATTCGGGTCGCGTGTCGATGTCCTGCTGCCTCCGGGCGTTTCCGTCCAGGTGCAGTTGAACCAGGTGGTTCAGGGCGGCGTGACCGTACTGGCGAAATGGGCTTAGAAAATATCCTCCAGCTCTTTTAAAGAACCAACGGTATAGGTGGGCTTTATCGCCGGTTCGACACCCAGGTGGTTGACATATACCTGGTCGATGCCTGCATTGATGGCCCCCTGGATGTCCACCTCTATGCTGTCACCAAGCATGATGCTTTCGCCCGGCGTTGCGCCCGTCTTGTGAAAAGCATACTCGAAGATCTCTTTATGCGGCTTCAGGCTGTTTGACCCTTCGGAGGTGATCACTTCCGTAAAATAATCGTTCAGGCCCGAATACTGTAATTTGCTGTGTTGCGTCTTTTCGAATCCATTGGTGATGAGATGTAGCTGATACCCTTTTCCCTTGAGATAGGTGAGGATCTCCACCGTATAGGGGAAGAGTATCTTGCGGGTGGGTAGGGCCTCCAGGAATCGTTCGTCCATTTGCCGCGCCAGGGGTTCGTCACCGATCTTGAAATCCAGCAAGGTGAGCCACATCCTTTTCCAGCGCAATTCATCGACCTTGATAAAACCGTTGCGATAGCGCTCCCACAGTTTGTCATTATGCACGATATAACGCTTATGGAAAAGGTCGAAGTCGTTGACCCCCCTGCCGGCCAGATCGAGGCTATGATACAATTCCTGCAAGGTCTGGCGGCTGTTGGCCTCAAAATCCCAAAGCGTATGATCCAGGTCGAAGAAAAGGTGTTTATATTGCATGACGCAATTTAAGTATTATGAATTGTATCATCACCGGGGCTTCAAAAGGCCTGGGTAAGGCCATGGCCGAACGGTTTGCTGCCGGGGGCTATCATCTTTATCTCTGTTCGCGGGACGCAAAAACGCTCGCGACGACAACCGAAGAGCTTGCGACCCGCTATCCCACGGTCACCATCCACAGCCGGCCCGCCGATATGGGAGAAAAAGAGCAGGTCACTGCCTTTGCTCAATGGGTCAGCGCCAGCGGCGCAACGGTGGATGTCCTGGTGAACAATGCCGGGCAGTTTATCCCCGGCAGCGTACACAATGAACCCGAAGGAGTGCTGGAAAAGCTGATCGCCGTCAATCTCTACAGCGCCTATCACCTCACCCGCCACCTGCTGCCAGCCATGATCGCCCGGCGCAGCGGTCACATCTTCAACATCTGCTCGGTCGCTTCCCTGCAGGCCTATCCCAATGGAGGGGCCTACAGCATTAGTAAATATGCCCTGGCTGGATTTTCCGCCAATCTCCGGGAAGAGATGAAGCCGCATGGCATCAAGGTGACGGCGGTGTATCCCGGCGCTGCTTATACCGACTCCTGGTCCGGCACAGGCGTAGACCCTCAACGCATTATGACGGCGGCCGACGTCGCCGAGATGGTCTTTACGGCCAGCCGGCTTTCACCACAGGCTACCGTGGAAGAGATACTCCTGCGGCCACAGCTCGGCGATCTTTAACCTAGTTTTAACCCTTATGAATCTTATATTTGTAGGCGTCTATGGATATTGGTAGACCTATAAAATCATCCGTTATCGCGACTATTTTACGTTTATCGTTTATCACTCTGATAACCATCCTTTCCGGGCTTTGTGCCATCGGACAGGTGAAGTTTTCCACCATGGTCAGCAGCCAGGAGATCGGTAAGACCGACTATCTCCAGGTAGAATTTGTCGTCGAGAACGCCCGGCAGATAGAAGACCTTACGCCCCCCGAATTTGCCGGATTCCGTATTGTCCAGGGACCGATCCAGTCCAGCGGCATGAGCATCGTCAACGGGAATATGTCCCAGTATAAAGCCCTGTCTTTTGTGTTGGAGCCCATAAAGACCGGGAAGTTCACCATTGACGGCGCGGTCGCCGCCGTGGATGGCAAACACATGCGCAGCAACCCTGTCACGGTTACGGTGCATCCGGGCGGATCGGGCGCCGCAAACGCTCATCCGGCGCCAGGTGGCAGTAGTCCTTTCGGCAACCCCTTTATGCAACCTTCCTGGGACCCCTTTGGACCCGAACCCGGAGAGGTTGAGCGGGATTATGTGTTAAAACCGGGTGAGAACGTAAAAGAGAAGATCCGAAAGAACCTCTTTGTAAAATGCCAGGTGAGCAAGAACTCCTGTTATGTCGGCGAACCTATCGTTGCCACCTATAAGCTCTACACCCGGCTCAGCTCGGAGTCTCGGGTGACCAAACGGCCTTCCCTCAACGGGTTCAGCGTCTATGACATGATCGATCCGAGCTCCGACGCCGTATCCGTCGAACACCTCAACGGTAAGGATTATACGGTTCATACCATTCGCAAGACCCAGCTCATCCCCCTTCAGGCAGGGTCGATCGACCTCGACCAGCTGGAAGTGGAAAACACCGTTCATTTTGTAAAAGCCTCCGGCCGTCAGGAAGTCCGGCATAACGGGAACAACCTGCGCGATCTGCTCGACCAGATGGCCGATGAGAACGATCTTGGTCCTGCTATCGACGAGAACGTCACTATCGATACAAAACCCGTGACGATTACGGTCAAGCCGCTGCCGGAAGAAAACAAACCCGCCACCTTTGGCGGCGCCGTTGGCAATTTTTCGGTGGAGGCCTCTCTTGCCAGTAATACCGTCGGCGCGCAGGACGAAGCCACCCTGCATCTCGTCGTCAAAGGGAAAGGCAATCTCCCGGTGATTGCTGCTCCGCCCATCTCCTGGCCGGCCAGCGTCGATGCCTTCGACCCTACGGCAAAAGAGGATGTAAATAAGACGGTGGCGCCTATGACTGGCTCCAAGTCGTTTGACTACGTCTTTGTTCCGAAGACAGCAGGGCATTATACCATACCGGCGGTGAATTTCTCCTACTTCGATCCCGCCTCGCAAACGTATAAAACGGCCGGGACAAAGCCCCTCGATCTGCAGGTATCGCCTGCCGTTAGAAAAGAAAGATCCCACGCTCCCGCCGATGTCACCCGGAATGAAGCGACAGCATCAGGAGGTATTGTCAATTTCCTCCAGCTTCACCTTGAATGGGTGTTTGCCGCCCTCCTCGTTGCGGGGGTCACCATCTATTTCTGGCGTCAGAACAGCAGGCTGCGGAAGAGCAATGGGGAAAGGAAGGTGCAGGCTCCGGCGCCTGCGGTACAGCCTATCCTGCCTCAGCAGCCGGTTGTCATTGATCCCTCCAATGCACCGCAGCAGCCGATGATGACCTCGACCCCGCACACGGTTGTGGGGCGCGCCATCCCGGAGACAGGCGCTGCCTCCTATGTGCCACAGACGCCCGCAGCCGACCCGCTGCTGGAAGCCCGCCGGTATTTTGATGCCCGCGACTCCAAGGCCTTTTACCGCGAGATCAACCGGGCCATCTGGAAGGCGATGAGCAGGAAACTCGACCTGCCGGCCAGCGAACTCAACAAGCAGAACAGCATCCACCACTTAAGATTACGAGGCTGGGATGAGACCTCCCTGCTTTCTCTCGAGAATATCCTCAATGAATGTGAGATGAACCTGTATACCCCGGCCTACGACCGGTTCAACATGGAGCAGTTGTTGTGGCAGAGCGAGCGGATATTGGACAGGCTGGCCTGAGCGGTCATTCAGTATACTTATACCCAACTCCGCGGACAGAATGAAAATACTTGGGATGACGGCTATCTTCCTCGAAATACTTCCTGAAATTCAACACGAAATTATCAATGGTGCGCGTCGTCGGATACACATTATACCCCCATACGGCCTGCAAGATCTTCTCCCGGGTGACCACCTCATTCCGGTTTTCGATAAGTAATTTCAACAGCATTGCCTCTTTCTTGCTCAGTTGTATCCTGCTCCCGTCCTTTGTCGTGGCTTCCTGGGCCCTGAAGTCGATGGTATTCTTGCCAAAGCTATACGTGTCCCCAAAAGACTCTTTCTCCTGCATCTTCTTATTCTTTTCTATCAGCTTTTGTATCCGCAGGAGCAGCTCCTCGAGGTTAAAGGGTTTTGTCAGATAGTCATCTGCGCCTTTTTTCAGACCCAGCACCCGGTCGGCGCTGGCATTCTTCGCGCTGAGGATGAGGATGGGGACATCGTTGTTCTGGACACGGATGGTTTCGGTGACGCTGATGCCATCCATGCCGGGCAGCATCACGTCGAGGATGATCAGATCGAAATACTCCGACTGGATAGCCTTCAGGGCCTGCGATCCGTCAAAGGCCGACGTGATCTCATACCCTTCCAGCTCGAGGTTGAGCTTAAGCGCTTCATGGAGGTTTTCTTCGTCCTCTACCAGCAGGATGGAGATTTTGGAGCTCATGGTATCAGGCTGTGAATGTAACCGTAAAAATACTTCCAACCGGGGAATTATCGGTGACTTTAAGTGTGGCATGGTGGTCCTCGGCGATTTTGCGACAGAGATAAAGCCCCAGACCGGTACCTTTCGTCCGGCGGGTCGTCTCCTGGCCGGCGCGGTAGAATTTACCGAAGATCTTCTTTTTTTCTTCGTCGGGGATGCCCTGGCCCTGGTCGGCAACACACAACGAGATGGCCCGTCCCTTGCGTCCCAGGCTCACGGTGATGGTACCCTCCCGGGGCGAATATTTCAGGGCATTCTCTACCAGGTTATTCACAAGCATTTGCAGCAGCACCGCATCCCCCAGGAGCGTGCAGCCCGGTTCTATATGTTGTTCCCAATGTCTTTCGGGAAACCGGTGTAGGTAATCCTGCATCAGATGCGTAGCAAGATCGGACAGATCGAGTGATTCTTTCGACTGGACATATTCCCCTTCCAGTTGTGAGGCGACCAGGATATTGGTGGCCAGATGGTCGAGGCGGTTGGTCTCCTGCAAGGCCGCCTGGATCATCTTTTGTTGCTTCTGCTCGTCTAACCGGTGTTTGAGCAGGGTTTCCAGGTTCAGCTTGGTCACCGCAATAGGTGTTTTCAGCTCATGCGTGACAGCCATCATAAAATTCTGCTGCTGCAGTTGCAGCCGTATCTGTCTGCGTACTTCCCGATAGACAAAGATGGCGCCCACCAGTATGAGAAGGAGAAAAATGCTGCCTTCGCCGATGAATTCGGCGGTTTTTTTCATTTCATCTTTGTGGATGGCTTCGAGCCGGGTGTTGTAACCGGGGTCCTCCGGTCGCAACAGCATGATCCGGTAGGTCGTCATCTGGCGATTTTGTATTTCCAGGGCGATAAACCACCATGCCAGCTCGGCTACGATATAGGCCAGCAGGATCCAGAATACGATAATGGCAACCGCCAGACGTTTCTTTTTGAACATACACTAAGGGGCTCTTTCTATGCGGACCCCGACGTTAAGGACATGTTTCAACGGGTCTTCCCGCATCACCTGTTCGAGAGTGAAGGAATATGCACCCGGGTGGTTGAATTTGGTCGATTGCTGAATCAGGACACGCTGCTCATAGATGTCTTCCATCCCCGTGCCGAGCCATCCCTTTTCATTGGTAGCCAGCTGGAGATCATAGCGGTCGCTGCGGACTGCTGCATCTCCCGGTTGTTTGATGGTGCCCCGGATCCAGATGTTGTTGTAGTTATAAGCGTCCGCATGCCGCAGTACGATAAAGATGTTGTAGCGGTAGGCGGTATCCATATCGCTGATGTTGAAGGTGAAGGTCGGCTTGAAACTGCCGGCCCATTGCTCTCCGGGGAGGCTGATATCTTTCTCATACATGCCTTCAGGCGGAGTGCAGGCCATCCAGTGGGAGGTAAACGCGAGCAGAAGGAATACAGCGTAGTTTTTCATTTGCACAAAAATACGGTCATTATAAAACATTCAAAACCTGTTCTTTTGCCTTTTCCAGCTCGTCTTTCATCAGGACCACGCATTGCTGGATGGTCGAATCATAGGCCTTGGAACCCGTCGTATTGATCTCGCGGCCTATCTCCTGTAAGATGAAAGACAGTTTCTTGCCCTTGCTGTCGTCCTGCTCCCGGAGGATGGCCTGGAAATAATCGCAGTGGTTCTTCAACCGCACCTGCTCTTCGCTGATATCGATCTTCTCGATGTAATAGATCAGCTCCTGCTCCAGCCGGTTGGGGTCATAATTCTCTTTCCCGACATGTTCTTCCAACAGCTTCTTCAACCCTTCTTTTATCTTTTGCTGCCGGAAGGGCTCCAGTTTGATGACCTCGTCCTGGTGGCGCACAATATTGTTGATGCGCAGCAGCAGGTCTTCTTCCAGGGATGCTCCTTCCATAAGCCGGTGCGCATCGAGGTCTTCGATGGCCGAAAGGATCACCTTTTCGAATTCCGCCCATTCCTCGTCCGTAAGCGTATCGCTGGTGGGAGTGATCACCTCCGGCAATTTGACCAGCGTGCTCAGGATATTGGAGGGGTCGAGCTGTAATTCTTCGGAGAGATCGGCCAGTGCCCGGTAGTATGCCCGGGCCAGATCGGTATTGATGCTCACCGGCTTGGCATTGCCGGTTTGTTTCAGGCTGATGGTGCAATCCAACGAACCCCGGCCCAGTTTCTCAGAGAGTAGTTTGCGGATGGGAAACTCAAAGGGTTTTAAGAATCCCGGCAATTTCAATTGCAGTTCGAATTGTTTTCCATTCAGGGATTTGATATCTACCTGGAAAGTCTTGTCTCCTACTGCCTGTTCTGCACGACCGAAGCCGGTCATCGATTTGAGCATAAATTCAATGTTTTAGATGTAATGCCCCTTCGGGCAACGGATCCTTAGCCCGTTAGGCCCCCAAGTTACTGATTCCTTTCGGCAAACAGCAACGAATAGAGTTGCTGTTGGGTCATCGTCTTCATTTCCCCGGGCGCCAGTCCTTCCAGATCGACCCTTTCTATCCGGCGACGGATCAGCCGCAGCGTAGGAAATCCAGCCTTCGCCGTCATCTTCCGCACTTGCCTGTTCTTTCCCTCCCGGAGCACTACCCTTATCCAGGAAGTGGGTATCTGCGCACGATAGCGGATGGGTGGATGCCGGTCGGGCACTGGCGGTGGCGCTTCGAATATTCCTGCGACCGCAGGACGGGTGCGATAGGGCTTGCCATCGACTGCAATGGTCACACCCGCCTCCAACTGACGGATGGCGGCCGGTGTAATGGCGCCTTCCACCTGTACCCAATACTCCCGTTCGTGTGCGAATTGCGGGTTTAGTAACCGGTTGTTCAATGCCGCATCATTGGTCAGGATCAGCAGCCCTTCACTGTCGAAATCCAGCCGCCCCACCGGATAACAATCGCCCGGTACCGGGAAGAAATCCTTTAATGTTCGCTTCCCTTCGGTGGAAGAAAATTGGGACATCACCTGGAAGGGTTTGTATACGATGTAGTAATGGTGCACGTTTCAGCGAATTGAAATGATCGTGAGCGGCCCGATGCCAAAAGAAAAAGCCCGGTGCGAAACCGGGCTTTCAATATATGGATGGGTTAGTAAGTACCGGGAAATAAATTTCCCTCCACAATATTAAAAATAATTTTGTCTATCTAAAAAATTTTTACAATAAATTTTATTCACATTTTTTTTTGAGCTGTGGATACCTTTGCACAAAACCAATGCTTCTTTAACACAAAATCAACGCTTCCTTTACACAAAATCATCACTATGCAATTTCCTTCTCCCGTATCTATTCAATGGATGGCCGACTTCCTGGGCGCAGAGCTGATAGGTGACAAGAGTGGCCAGGCCACCGGCATCAACGAGATCCATAAAGTCGAGAAGGGTGATCTTGTATTCGTCGATCATCCCAAATACTATGACACCTGTATCCGGAGCGCCGCGACCTTCATCATCATCAATAAAGCCGTGGAAGTGCCGCCGGGAAAGGCTTTGCTCGTGGTCGACCAGCCCTTCGAAGCGTATCTCAAGATCGTCCGGCATTTTCGTCCGTTTGAACCCGCTACCGGCATGATCAGCGCCACCGCCACCATAGGTAAGAATACCTATCTCTATCCTGGCGTCTTTGTCGGCCATCACACCACCATCGGTGACAACTGCGTCATCCACCCCAACGTTACCATCGGCGACCACTGCATCATTGGCAACAATGTGATCATCCAGGCCGGTACGGTCATCGGCTCCGATGCCTTCTACTACAATGGCAAAAAAGATCGCGAAGTATGGTACAGGAAGATGGAAAGCTGCGGCCGGGTGGTCATCCAGGACGATGTAGAGATAGGCGCGGGATGCGCCATCGATCGGGGGGTAAGTCATGACACCGTCATCGGCCGGGGAACGAAGATGGACAATATGGTTCATATCGGGCATGACACAGTCACCGGGAAAAATTGCCTCTTTGCCGCCCAGGTCGGTATTGCCGGCGTAGTGGAGATCGGCAACGGGGTCATCCTCTGGGGACAAGTGGGGGTAAGCAAGACACTCACCATCGGCGACAATGCCGTTGTATTGGCGCAGAGTGGCGTTCCTTCCTCCCTGGAAGGTGGTAAAACCTATTTTGGCTATCCGGCTGAAGATGCCGCACTGAAGAAAAGAGAGCTGGTATGGGTGAAACGCATCCCCGAACTGTGGAAGAAGGTCATGGGCTAATGGCCCTGCCTATTCGGGTAAATAATCATACGGCAGCAGCTCCGCCAACTTCTTATACGACCAGTATCCGATGTTGCTTACATCCGCCTGATCGTAAAAGTACCCATTCTCCTCGATGACAAACCCATTGGCGATATCCAACGCGGATATCTGATATGCCGTGGTAAGCGGGTATTTATTTTGAACGAGGTATTTTTTATCGGGCGCCTGGCTGGTATAACTAACCCTTAGCCTGCCCTGGACGTTTATATTGACGTCCCCGCTGTCCCGCGAATAGATCTTCGGATCATATGGGTCTTCCACCCGCTTCATCTGATTGCTGCCGCTATCGGCCAGTTCCAGGACAAACCCTTCATCCGTCAGTGTGCTGTCGTACCAGCTGCGGATAAAATGTAAGCGCGAGCCGGAATAAGAGTATAGCCGGTTCTGCTTCCAGGTCTGCTGCTGGTCGGGGCTGCCATCCAGGTTTTCAAATAAGGGATATCCTGTATAGCTCCCGATATTCCCGTTGTAGTCATAGACAAAAGAATCCAACTGGTATTTGATCCGGTAGCCGAGGGCATTGTTGGTGACGATCAGCATGTCTGTCGCCTTTATCCGCAGCTTATTTCGTTTTTTATAGTAGTAGAATTTAAGAACATCTTTGTTGTCCAGGGTGCATTGGGCCGCATTGGGAGTTGTCCCGATAAAGTTGTCCAGGAAGAACTGACCATATTTGGCCCAGCCGTCGGCGACCTCGGCGCTACCGGTGACCACTGCCTGCTCCAGGGCTTTGTCCTGCTCCTTTAGCTGGATCTTCAGCGAGTCGGTAGCCTTGTGATCCTTGCCGATGCGCACCACCTGGGTTTCATAACCGGTGTAGGAGATGACCAGGTCGTACCCGCCATTGGCAAGACGGAGATGAAAGCTACCGTCTTCCTTCGACAGGGTACCTACCGTGGTGTTCTGACAGAAGACGGAAGCACCGGCAAGCGGCAGCCCGGATTTGTCCAGGACAATACCGTCGATGGGGAAAGTCTTTTCCTGGGAAAGAACGACAAGGGAGAATGAGAAGGTAAAAACCAGGAGGAGAAAGGGCCGAATCATGGATATCGTTTTGAGTCGGTAAGATACCCAATTATCTTCACTTATGCCAACCCCCGCAGATAGTCCTCACAGGCATCTTTTATCGTCTTTTCCAGGGGGGTAAATGCAAATCCGGGTAATTGCGCGCGGATTTTGCTGTTATCGAAATAGGTGAGGCTTTGGGCTACCCGTGCACTTTCCCTGGTGAGCATAGACGGTTTCCCGGAAAAGAGGCTTTTGATCCGTTCGGTCCGCCAGGCAATACCCGCCAGGAAAGGCGTAGCTTCCCGGGTAGGTGGCTTTTTCCCAAAGCCGGCGGCTATGCTTTCAAACACACGCCGGAAAGTCCAGTTGTCGCCATTGAGGATATATCGCTCACCGACGATATCGGTTTCCAAAAGACTGACTACCGCCCTGGCTACATCCTTTACATCGACAAACCCATTGACACCCTCGGTATACCAGGGAAATTCTTTCCAGGCGCTGCGAAAAAGGGTACAGCTCGAATGGTCCCAGTCGCCATATCCCAGTATGGTGCTTGGATTGACGATAACGGCAGGCAGTCCTTCACCTATACCCCGCCAGACCTCTACTTCCCCGCGAAATTTACTGATGGCATAGTTGGTATTCCACCTGTTTTCCTCCCAGGATTTTCCTTCGGTGACATTCTCGCCCTTCCCCGTCCTGCCTAATGCGGCAACCGAACTCACATGAACAAACCGCCGGATGTTCTGCTCCAGCGCTATATTGACAACATTAGCCGTGCCTTCGATATTGGTTCGGAATAATTCGCGCCGGTCGCGATGGGAAAAAGATATCTTGGCTGCGGCGTG
The DNA here is from genome assembly GCF_014642875.1 of Puia dinghuensis. Lineage (GTDB taxonomy): Bacteria > Bacteroidota > Bacteroidia > Chitinophagales > Chitinophagaceae > Puia > Puia dinghuensis. Next base: position 130,714 of record NZ_BMJC01000004.1, on the reverse strand, counting down.
GATGACGGCATCTGTTCCTTCCATGGCTTCTCCCAGGCCGGAGACATCGAGGATATCGCCGTTCACCCATTCTACTTCATCCCAGATGACAGCAGGGATGAAAGCAGGCGGCGAACTGCTGCGGCGGAGGGCCCGGACGCTCCACCCTTTTTCTAAGAGATCTTTTATGATATAAGCCCCGAGAAATCCCGTCCCGCCGGTGACCAATACCTTTCTTTTTGCACTGTGATTATTCATCCGCGATTAATAATTTTTCAATGGACGGATGGCTCCTCCGGGGTCATACCGGTAATATCCTTTTCCTGTCTTTCTGCCCAATTCGCCTTTTTGCACCCGTTCTTCCTGGATAGGAGAGGGACGCAGCCGAAGGGGTCTGCCCATGGCTTCATAGACGGAGCAGCTGACGGCATAGTTAATGTCATTGCCGATGAGGTCCATCAGCCTGAACGGTCCCATCCGGAAGCCCGTTGCTTCCATCAGCGTATCGACCGTTTCAATGTCGCAAAGCCCTTCTTCCACCAGACGCAGGGCTTCCAGGTAATAGGGGCGGGCAACATGATTGACGATGAAGCCGGGGGCATCCTTGCAGAGCACCGGCGTCTTGCCCATCTGCAACGCGACATCGGTTATGGATCTTGTCGTCGCAGCATCCGTATGGCGGGTATTGACCACTTCTACCAGCTTCATCAACGGCGCAGGATTGAAAAAATGCATTCCGATGAATCGCTGCGGCCGGGGGATGGAGGTGGAAAGATCATCGAGGGAGAGCGAAGACGTGTTGGACGCAAGGATCGTCTCTTCGGAGTTGTGTTCTGCCAGCCGGAGGAAGAGCTGGGTCTTGGCATCCGGCCGCTCGATGATGGCTTCGATGAGCAGATCGGCGACGCAATCCTGCACGTCAGTGCAATAGAAAAGGCGACCCAGGATAGCCTGCTGTTCTTCTGGTGTAAGCTTTTTCTTTTCTGTCAGCGCCTGGAGGTTTTTTTCGATGGCGGTCCTGCCTTTCTGCACCATTCCCGCGTCGATGTCGTATAGCAGGGTCCGGTAGCCGGCCATTGCCGCCACCTGGGCAATACCGCTGCCCATGGTGCCTGCCCCGCAAACGCCGATTGTTTTTATCATCGTGTTAAAAAAATTAGTTTTTTAACTACTATTTTTGTCATGGGAAATAAAATAGTTAAATTGCTTGAGTCGAATACTAATACAATATCGTCTTTTCCCATTATGAACATAGTTATAAATAAGAAACCTTCCTTAGGAATCGGTCTGTATACAATACCGGATGTTGCAAATATCTTGAATTTAGACAAGATTCTCGTTCGGAGGTGGTTGAAAGAATATTGGGGTAATCGATTTGGCAGTAACCAGGCAAGTCTGGCGTCGTGGGGAAAAGGAAGAGAAAAATCTGTCCATTTTTTTACGTTGATAGAGTTCTATGTCTTTTTTCAGCTTAGAAAACGTGGTGTAAGTGCACAAAGCATTTCAAGAGCGCACGAGATTATGGGCCAGGAATTGAATACCACTTTCCCATTCGCCAATTCAGAAATTCTGACGGATGGGAAGAAGATCTTTTATAGTCCTGATGGGGATGTAATTATCAATGCAGATAAGTCCAAACAGATCAATTTTAAGTCTATAATCGAGCAATTTTGTCATAAAATAGATTTTGATAAAGATCAGAATGCCCTTCGATACTGGCCTCTGGGAAAAGAAAAGAATATAGTCGTAGATCCACATCACCAGCTTGGCCAACCAACCATTAAGAATACAAATATCCTTGCCGGGACCATCTATAGTATGTATACGGCCGGGGAGAAGATAAGCTTCATTTCGACTTTGTACGATGTACCTGAAAGTGATGTTAAGGCCTCCATTGAATTTTTTAAGAAAGCGGCGTAATGAAGATATATATTGATGAAAATATGCCTCCACAACTTGCAGAAGGACTTTCCATTCTGGAAAAGCCAAACAACGAAGGCATTGACGTTTATTCCATCCAAAAAGAATATGGCAGAGGTATCCAGGATGAAGAGTGGATACCTCAGGTAGGCCAGGTTAATGGCATCGTCATCACACAAGATGCCAAAATGCAAAGAATAAAGTCCCAATACAATCTGTTAAGAAATTACAAGATCGGCATTTTCTATTTGATTCCTCCAGGTAAAAAAGGGTATACCTATTGGGAAATGGTCGAGAAAATTATAGTTAACTGGCAGGAAATCAAAGGCCTGATAAAAAAGAGCCGACCGCCTTTTTCCTTCAAGATCACATCCAGAAAAATCGAACGAATAGGATAATCTCCTACACCGCCCCCGTAAACTGTTTCAGAAACCGGACATCGTTCTGGGAATAAAGGCGCAGGTCATTCACCCGGTATTGTAATTGGCAAATGCGTTCGATACCCATACCGAAGGCAAATCCGGTGTATTTGTTGCTATCGATGCCGAAATTCTCCAGCATTTTGGGGTGCACCATGCCGCTGCCCAGGATCTCTACCCAGCCGGTGTGCTTGCAGACGGCGCAACCGCTGCCGCCGCAGATGCGGCAGTTGATATCCATCTCGGCGCTGGGTTCCGTAAAAGGGAAATAGGAAGGACGAAAACGGATGCGCACGTCCTTTCCAAACAGTTCCTGCACGAAGAAGTAAAGCGTCTGCTTCAGATCGGCAAAGGAGACATTCTCGTCGACATACAGCCCTTCTGTCTGATGGAAGAAGCAGTGCGCACGGGCGCTGATCGTCTCATTACGATAAACCCGTCCCGGGCAGATAATGCGGATCGGCGGTTTCTGCCGCTCCATGGCGCGCGCCTGTACGCTGCTCGTATGCGTACGCAACAGCCAGTCGGGGTTTTGATGGATATAAAAAGTATCCTGCATATCCCTCGCGGGGTGATTCTCGGGCAGATTGAGAGCGGTGAAGTTGTGCCAGTCGTCTTCGATCTCGGGCCCCTCGGCAACCGAAAAACCCAATCGCCCGAAGATATGGACGATGCGATCACGCACCAGCGTGATCGGATGATGAGTGCCCAACGGCAGCGCGTCACCGGGAAGGCTTAGGTCGATGCTTTTGACCTGACCGGCGACTCCCACGTCGAGGCGGTTCTTCCAATTCTCGTAGGTGGATTCGGCCAATTGTTTGAACTCATTCAGGATCTGACCAAACTCCCTCTTCTTGTCGCCGGGGACATTCTTCATTTCAGTGAACAGATTCTTTACAATCCCCTTCGTTCCCAGAAAACGGATACGGTAAGCCTCCAACGAATCCGCTCCATTGGGCACGATGGCGGCTATCTCCTGCCTGTATTGCTCAATTTGTTGTAACAATTGCTCCATAGGAACAAAAGTACTTAAACTTATTTAATGTAGGTTTGTCCCCAAAACGTCATACCCATGTCGCCGAACCTGCATTTAAGCGATTTTCTCGATCCGATAAGCCTGGCCCAACTGTCGCAAGACCAGGGATATAGGGACGGGCAGATCGGTAAAGTGATCGATATCTACGACGAGTCCTTCCCGGACGTGTATGAGGCCGACATCGTCATCGTCGGCTGTGAAGAAGAAAGAGGCATTGGTCGTGACCGGCGCGAGCCCGGCGGCCCTGACGCCATCCGCGAGCAGTTCTATCAGCTCTATTACTGGCACACCGATATTAAGTTAGCTGATGTGGGCAATATCCGCACCGGCGCTGCCCTCAACGATACCTATGCCGCCCTTAAGACTGTCCTCCGGGAGCTGACCGCCATCAGCAAGACAGTCGTGATCCTGGGTGGCAGTCACGATCTCACGCTGGGTCAATATTACACCTACGCCGATAAGAAACACATCATCGAGGCAACGGGAGTAGACGCCCTCATCGATCTGGACATCCATTCCCGCAATCGCAGCGAGAATTTCCTCATGGAAATGCTTACCGGCGAACCCAATTATATCCACCACTACAATCATATCGGCTTTCAGAGCTACTATGTTCATCCGCACATGCTGGAGACAATGGACAAGCTTCGGTTCGATTGTTTCCGGCTGGGAAGCGTAAAAGACAACATCGAGGAGATGGAGCCGGTGATCCGCAACTCCCATCTGTTTACCTTTGATATTTCCGCCATCGCCCATTCTTTTGCCCCGGCCAATATGCTTTCCCCCAATGGCTTCAACGGTGAAGAAGCCTGTATCCTGATGCGCTATGCGGGGCTGAGCCACAATGTCAACACGGTGGGCATCTACGGCTATATGCCGGGCAAAGACCATGATTCGCTCACCGCCCGCCAGATCAGCCATATGCTCTGGTATCTCATTGATGGGAAGAGCAGGGGCCGGCGTGAAGCCGCGCTTTCCGACAGGGATTTCTTCATCGAATACCGCACCGCCTTTGCCGAGGTGGAGACTACCTTCCTGCAAAGTAAGAAGACCCAACGCTGGTGGATGCAGCTGCCCGATAATAAATACATCGCCTGCTCTTACCAGGATTACCTGTTGGCCAGCAGCAACGAGATCCCCGAAAGATGGTTGCGTGCGCAGGAGCGCGGCTAAGCTATCGCTCCCGCCAACCCGAACCGGCCCACCCCGCCCACCCACGATCCGCCCTCTTTTGCCTATATTGCATATAAAGCATCTGCCTGTAATGAACAAGCTCATAATAGTCCTGCTCTTTTTGGCTGTCTGCTGCTCGCAGGCCTGTACCCCAGCGCACACCGCAACGGCATCGACCCCCTCGAAAGACCCCATCCAACAATTCACCGAGGAGACCCTGCTCCGGCAACCCGGTCTCCTGCCGGCACAGGTAGGCATCTGTCTCTACGACCCGGCTACCGCCACGTATAAATACAATTACCAGGGCGACAAATATTTTATCCCGGCCAGCAATACCAAACTCTTTTCCCTATACGCCGGGATGAAATACCTGGGGGACTCGCTCATGGGCATGCGCTACCGGGTGACGGATACCGCGCTGTTCATCATTCCTGCGGGGGATCCCACCTTGCTGCACCCTGCCTATCCGGACCAGCCAGCGATCCGGTTCCTGCAAAAAGCACATCGCAATCTTTATCTCACGCCCGGCAACTGGCAGGACCGGCCTCTTGGCCGCGGCTGGGCATGGGATGACTACAACGACGACTACATGCCCGAACGCAGCGCCTTTCCCGTATACGGCAATCTTATCCGCTGGATGCAGGATACCATCTCCGGTTCGTTTTTCTCCATCCCCGACATCGATTGGCCTGTCCGGTTCTCGCCCGATTCTTCCAAACAGGGATTCTCCGTCAGGCGCGACTACCACAACAATGTCTTCACCATCACGGAAGGTAAGAGCAGGGTCCTCGAGCAGGATGTCCCCTTCATAACGGATGGCATCGCTTCTGCTGCCCTCTTGTTAAAGGATACCGTTGGCAAACCTGTCGGCGTCCGGCAGTTGGTGCCTGGCAGTGGGAAGGACGGCGTCGTTTACTCTCGCCCCGTGGACTCCCTCTTTCGGCCCATGATGTACAACAGCGACAACTTTTTTGCCGAACAAACCCTGCTGATGGTGGGAAACCAACTGTTGGAAAAGATGAATGATGCACGCGTCATCGACACGCTGCTCAACGGAGAACTAAAGGGGCTGCCGCAGCGGCCTATATGGGTAGACGGTTGCGGGCTTAGCCGTAATGACCTTTTTACTCCACAGGATTTTGTCTGGCTGCTGGATAAGATGAGTAAGGAGTTTGGCCTGGCCCGGATGGAGGGCATCCTGCCTACGGGCGGTAAGGGGACGCTAAGTAATTACTATAAAGCGGATAGCGGCTACATTTATGCCAAGACCGGCAGCCTGTCGGGAGTAGTAGCCCTCAGCGGGTATCTTCTGACAAAAAAGAACCACCTGCTCTTATTCTCCATTCTCATCAACAATTACACCGGCAGCGGGGTCGCCGTCCGGCGGCAGATGGAGCAGTGGATCCATCATATTCGCGACACGTACTAGTACCGGCCAAATAATTTCTCTACATAATCTTTTTTGAATTCGATGTAAGTGGGGTCGCCGCCCGGGGTAACGTTGTGCTGAGCGCAGGCAAAGAGGTCGTCGACGAGGGCGCGCATTTCCTTTTCGGTGAGGGCCGTGCCGGGCTTTATGGCATTCTGCCGTGCCAGGGTGCGGACCAGCTGTTCGCGTTTGGAGAAGCGGATCTCGCTGACAAAATTCTTATACTGTTCCAACAGGTCTTCCAACGCACCTTTCTCATTGCCCTGGCCGGTGTCTGCCGGTGTCCCCTGGATAATAAAAGTGTCTTTTCCAAAAGGTTCGATGGTATAGCCAAGCAGCTGCAGATCGGGTAGCAGGCCGGTGAGCAGGACGGCGTCGGGGGCCGAGAGCGTCAGGGTTGCCGGGAAAAGGCTTTTCTGGCTGGCGATGGGGTGACCCGTGGCGGCTGTCTTATAGCTTTCGTACAGGATCCGCTCGTGGGCTGCAGCTTGATGGACAAGAATAAAGCTGCGATTGGTGGGGGTGACGATATATGTGTTGAGCAGTTGCTGCAGTGGGGCTTTCTCGATGGGCGTGATCCGTGTCGGGGCCGTGCCTGCCCAGTCACCCATAGCCGCATTTTCTCCGATAGCCTGCGTATTCCCACCCGGCGAAGCGGTTGATCCCGCCGGCGTGGCTTCCTTCGGTTGCCCGCTTCCTTGCGCTGCCTCACTCTCCCCGCCCGCCGGCGACACATTGCCGTCCTTTGCCACCGGCGCGGCTCCTCCTGTTGCCGGCGCCTCATAAAAGTCCTTCCAGTGACGCAGCTCGCTCTTATTGGTAGGCTCTATAAAGTGGGCCTGGTTCTTTTGCGTAAAGGTCCGGTAAAGGGAAGAAGAGGCGACGGAGGCCTTCTTTTCTTCCGACACCGGCTTGCTCACCGCATCCAATCCCTGGATATTCGGGTCGAGGTCGAAGTCCAGGGTAGGCGTAATGCTGAATTGCGCGAGGGCGTGTTTCACTGCAGCCTGTACAAAGGCATAGACGATCTTCTCGTCCTCGAACTTGATCTCCTGTTTGGTGGGATGTACATTGATATCCACCTGGGTGGGATCGAGATCGATAAACAACACATATAGGGGAAAGCTGTCCCGCGGGATCATTTCCGCAAAGGCGCCGTTGACGGCATGATTCAGATAGGCGCTGCGGATAAACCGGTTGTTGACAAAAAAATACTGGTCGCCTCTTGTCTTCTTGGCCGTATCCGGTTTGCCGACAAAACCATAGATATTCAGGTAGTCGGTATTCTCCTGCACCGACACCAGTTTGGAAGTATAGGAATTCCCCAGAATCTGGACGACGCGTTGTTTGAGACTCCCTTTTTCGAGATGCATCAGCTGCTGACCATTGCCGGTGAGGGAGAAAAAGATGGCAGGAAAGGACAGTGCGACACGATTGAATTCGTCGAGGATATGTCTCATCTCGACGGTATTGCTCTTTAGGAAGTTGCGCCGGGCGGGGACATTGAAAAAAAGGTTCTTCATGGCGACGCTGCTGCCCACGGGAAGGGCTGCCGGCTCCTGGCGGACGACGCGGCTGTTCTCGATCTCCAGAAGGGTTCCCGTCTCATCTTCCTGTCGCCTGGTCTTCAGCTCCACCTGTGCGACGGCGGCTATGGAAGCCAGGGCCTCGCCACGAAAACCCATCGTTTTGATGTGGAAAAGATCGTCTATCTCTTTTATTTTGGACGTAGCATGTCTCTCAAAAGCCATGCGGGCGTCCGTCTCACTCATGCCTTTTCCATTGTCCACTACCTGGACCAACGCCTTGCCGGCATCTTGCACATAGAGGCGGATATCCGTTGCGCCTGCATCAACGGCATTCTCCATCAGCTCTTTCACGGCGCTGGCCGGCCGCTGGATCACTTCTCCGGCTGCGATCTGGTTGGCAATGTTATCGGGTAATAAGTGGATGATGTCTGCCAATTCTACCTTAATTTAGATGCAATTTACGTTGTCTTTTTAAGTATCTGATATGAGAAAATGCATTGTCCTGTTACCCTTTCTGGCTTCCATGGTTCATGGTCTTGCCCAATCTTCTACGCTGTCCGCCGATGCTTGGGTAGATAGCGTCTTCCGCACCCTGTCCCCCGACCAAAAGCTTGCTCAGCTGATGGTGATCCGGCTTTCCGGCATTGACCCCACTACCCATCGTACGGTGTTTTATGACAAGGATGTGGAATCGGCGATCAGCAAGTATGATGTTGGGGGCGTCTGTCTTTTCCAGGGTGATCCGCTCACCCAGGCAGACCATATCAACTACTATCAAAGCATCGCTCACACGCCCATTCTTTTTTGCATCGACGCGGAGAATGGGCTGGGGATGCGCATGGACAGCGTCGAGGGGTTGCCCCGGCAAATGATGCTGGGCGCAACCGGCGACACCGCACTCGTCTATCGCTATGGGCAGCTGGTAGGCATACAGTGCCGGCGTATGGGAATCCAGGTGAACTATGCGCCAGTGGTGGATATCAATAACAATCCTGACAACCCGGTGATCAACGACCGGTCGTTTGGCGAGGACAAGTTAAAGGTGGCGGAATACGGAGTGCAGTATATGAGAGGGCTGCAGGAAGAGGGCGTTATGGCTTGTGCCAAACATTTCCCCGGCCATGGCGACGTGGCTGTCGATTCGCATCTCGATCTGCCGGTGATTGACAAGAACAGGCGTCAGCTGGATTCCGTCGAGCTTTATCCTTTCAAGGCCCTTTTTCGCGCAGGTGTGGGCAGCGTCATGATCGCCCACCTGTATATTCCCGCCATCGACAACGCTCCAAACCGGGCCACCTCGCTCTCCTACAACAACGTGACCAAACTGCTACGCAAGCAGCTGCATTACCAGGGCATCAGCTTTACCGACGCGCTGGAAATGAAAGGCGTGGCAAAGTTCTTTCCCGATGGTGATGCTTCCGTTCAATCCCTCATCGCCGGTAACGACATGCTCTGTCTGCCGGGTGACGTGGCGCTTAGCCTGGAGAAGATAAATGCTGCTATAAAGGCCGGGAAGCTCCGCTGGAAGGATATCGATGCCCGCGTAAAGAAAGTGCTCTTTGCAAAATATGAATATGGTCTTGCGCAATGGCAGCCCGTCAACAAGGTACATCTCACGGCCGACCTCAACGAAGGCGTGACCGACATGCGGCATGAAGTGGCCGTCGAGGCGCTGACGCTGCTGCGCAATGAAGACCCCTCGGTCTTCCCTTTGCGGGTTGCCGCCCGTTCGGCTGCCGCGGGAGGCGCAAAAGATCTTGTCGGCACGGGTCTGTCGCCGGAGAAGTTTGCCAAACCAAGGAAGATCGCCTACGTTGGGATGGGGCTTACGGAGGACAATGCTTTTAGCCGTCGCATGCGCACCGACTACGATGCCCATGTTTATTTTTTCGATTACGATCTTGACAGCGCCAAGGCCGCCGCTGCGCTGGAATTGTTGAGCAATCGATACGAAGCCATTATCATCGGCCTGCACAACTATGCCCGGTTTCCCGCACATAACTTCGCCATCAGTCAGCCTGCTGCCTGGCTGCTGCACCAACTGCAACAAAAGGAAAAGGCCGTCACCTTCTTTTTTGGCAACCCCTATGCGGTGAAGAACAGTTGCGATGCACGGACGATGATAGCCTGTTATGAAGATGATTCCGTGACGCAAACCGTAGCCGCCGATCTGCTGAATGGAAAATTTATCGCCCGTGGTCATCTCCCTGTATCCGTGTGCGCGGAATGGAAGGCCGGTGCGGGTGTTGTGGCGCCGGCAAGGCTGCTGCCCGTCGCCGGTGCGGCAAGCCTTAGGATGGATGCGCTCAGGTTGCGGAAGATAGATGCAATAGCCCGGGAAGCCATCGGGAAGAAAGCTGCTCCTGGCTGCGTGGTATTGGTAGCCAAAGACGGCAGGATAGCCTATGAAAAGGCTTTTGGTCATATGACCTACGACGGGACCGAACCTGTTTATCCCGAAACCATCTACGACATGGCCAGCTGTACCAAGATCTGCGCTACGACCATGGCGGTGATGAAACTTTATGACGAAGGCCGGCTCGATCTGCATAGGACACTTGGCGACTATCTTCCCTGGGTAAAGGGCAGTGACAAGGATACCCTGCAGCTATGGGATATCCTGCTGCACCAGGCCGGCCTCGTTCCTGATGTCTTTTTTTATAAGGAGACCATCGACAGCAGCAAGGAGGGCAACCTCCTGCCCGGCTTCTTTACCCGAACGCCGGACAGTACGCATGACGTGCGGGTTGCCGGGAACATGTATCTGCGCAATGACTGGCGGGATACGATGGAGTTGCGCATCGTACAGAGCCCGCTTGGGCCAAGGAAATATGTCTACAGCGACAATGATTTTATTTTCCTGGGGTTGGTGGTGGAAGCCATCACTGGGATGAGCCTCGATCAATACGTAAAAAAGACCTATTACGATCCGCTGGGGATGACATCGACGGGCTTCAAACCCCGCGATCGGTTTCCCCTGGGCCGTATCGCCCCGACTTCCGATGAGGTCGCCTTCCGTCGCCAGCTCATCCGGGGTGATGTCCATGATCCCGGTGCGGCCATGTTTGGCGGTGTTGCCGGTCACGCCGGTCTCTTCAGTGACGCCTACGACCTGGCCATATTGGAACAGATGCTGCTCGATGGCGGCACCATCAACGGCATCACTTTTCTGAAGCCCTCGACGATCGACCTCTTCACTGCTTATCACAGTGACATCAGCCGCCGCGGCCTGGGCTTCGACAAGCCCGAGAAGGATAATGCCAGGCGCAAGGAGCCTTATCCCTGTCTCTCCGCTTCACCGGAGACCTTCGGCCATACCGGCTTCACCGGCACCTGCGTCTGGGTCGACCCGAAATATAACCTCATTTTTATTTTCCTCTCCAACCGCGTCAATCCCGAACAGAGCAATCCCCGCCTCGGTAGCCTCAACATCCGCGGCCGCATCCAGGAGACCGTCTATCAGGCAATGGGTGTCGACCTCGGCGCCTCGACAAAAGCCCCCGCCCCACCGGTGAAGAAAAAGCGCCGCCATCACAAGCGCTACTAAACGCCGAAAAAAATTTTCGCATATTGAAAAGTGTTGCTAAATTTGTTAGCAGCATCTTTTTGTTTTTGGACTGGAATTATTCAACGATTGGAAATGGAGGGAGTATGGAATGGGAAAGCTACGATTTGGAGAAGGACCTTACAGGATTGGCATACGATTTTGTTAGCGAAGGACCAAAGGGCAGGATAAAGAAGCTTATACGATTTCAACCTGTTCCTTCCTTAGGCACAAATGTATATAATGTCGCGTTAGGGGATTTAGATGAAGCGAATGACAGACTGAATGATTCAGTCATCAGCAACAATGGCGACCGCCTCAAAGTTCTAAATACAGTTGCTGACGCAATCATAGATTTCTTGTTATATAGACCAACAGCAATTATTTTGTTGAGGGCAACTACCTTGGCGCGCACAAGATTGTATCAAATAGGAATAACTTTCTTTTGGGCTAAACTAAATTCCGAGTATGAAATTTGGGGAAAAATAGATAAAGATTGGATTCCTTTCAGAGCAGGCCCGAATTATCAAGAGTTTCTACTATTCAAAAAAATGGAGTAACTTTAAATCATTAAACTTCAAGTAATATGAAGCGCGAGGAAAAGGACTTGACCAGGCAAAATCAACCTGTCGTGAAGGTGGTTGATCATCTTCCGGATTACCAGAATGATCCCGTCATGATCAGACAATTGGAAGAAGCCTATCGCGTCTTTGAAGAAGCCCCTCTTCCTGATTTCCTTGCTCAACGGGCAAAGGATTCTCAGTAATTTCTATTTCAATTTTTTTGTTGTTCGCTTCGCGGCAGGCTTGGATTTCGCCGGGGACTTGACCGTGCGCGTTGTACGCGTCTTCACCACAGGCAGCCGCTCAGTCTCGGCAACCGCGGCACCATAGTGCTTCGCAAAATACTTACACGCCTGCTGCAATCCGCACTCTGCGCATTTGGGCGTGCGTGCGACACAGACATACCGGCCATGGAGGATCAACCAATGGTGTGCAATATGCACCATGTCGCGGGGGATGAATTCGAGCAGCTGTTTTTCTGTCGCCAGGGGCGTCTTCGCATTTACGGTGAGACCGATGCGGGCGGCTACGCGGAAGACATGCGTATCCACGGCCATATTGGGCTGGTTGTCCACCACCGAGGTAATGACATTGGCCGTTTTGCGGCCTACACCCGGCAATTGCACCAGCTCTTCGACAGTGAGCGGCACCTGCCCGCCAAATTTGGCCAGCAGCATTTGCGCCATGCCGATGAGATGCTTTGTCTTGTTATTGGGATAGGAGATGCTTCTGATGTACGGGAACAATTCGTCGAAGCTGGCCTTGGCCATTGAACCGGCGTCAGGCCAACGTTCGAAGATGGCCGGCGTGGTCATGTTGACCCTTTTATCAGTGCATTGAGCCGACAAGATCACCGCTACCAGCAATTGGTAGGGGTCGTCATACAGCAGCTCAGTCGCTGCATCCGGGTTGTGCTTGCTGAAATAATCCAGTACGAACTGAAAGCGCTCCTTTCTAGTCATTAGATTCAGTCATTGGAAAATCCGTAATGACCGCGAATTTACGAGAAATGGGGAACTCAGTGGATTAATGATGCTATACAGATTCCTGTACGGCCTCCTTCCTGGCATAGTTCATAACGCGCTGAATAACTTCCATGCGGGGAGATACAACTATCGCATCCAATTCGTTGGTTGAAGATCGCAAAATCTCAAGCCTCTCGCGCAGCATCCAGTCTTCCTTTAGCGCAGCCTCAATCGCTACCGTCAATTCCGGGGAAGACTCTTTATACAAATACCGCAAAAGATCCTCCGGTGTAAAGAGTGTCATAGGCAAAACCATTTAATGTCCTAATAAATTCCGAAGCAGTAAAAGTGAAACGTCCGTTATGAAAACGGGATTTGGTCTCCGTTATTGTCCCGTGAAGGAATTATTAACTTACAACCAAACGGGTATTAGCTATAAAGGGGGCGAGAAACGGGTAAAAGAGTGAAAATCAATGTTGGACAAGGGTGTTGTCGTCGCGCAGGATAAAGAGATCCTCATTGTCTCTTTTCATAAGATACTTTTCCCGGGCATATTTTTCCAGTACTGCCGGGTTGGTTTTCAGCTGGTCAAGCTCTTGCTTTGTGGCGGCGATCTGTTGCTCGTAGTACCGCTTGCTCTTCTCCAGCTTCTGCAATTCGCCGCGTTCGCGGAAATGGCTGGTGATGAAATCCCGGGTGTCGAAGAACAGGATCCAGACAGTGAAACCGACCGCCGTCAGCAGGTATTTGTTCGGCAACTTCATAAAAACTACAAGGGTCCTGCCGCGGCGCAGCCGCGGCAGGACCCTAATCTACAACTTATTTTTTGAATTTGATTCTTCCTTTGGGATAAATAGCAGCATCCGCCAGTTCTTCCTCGATGCGGAGCAGCTGGTTGTACTTCGCCAGCCTGTCCGTCCGGGAGGCGCTGCCGGTCTTTATCTGACCACAGTTAAGCGCTACCGCCAGATCCGCGATGGTCGTGTCTTCCGTCTCTCCGCTACGATGACTCATGATCGTCGTATATCCGTGAGTCTGAGCTAATTGCACCGCGTTGATCGTTTCCGTAATGGTACCGATCTGGTTCACCTTGATCAGGATACTGTTGGCCACGCCCCTGTCGATGCCCTTTTGCAGGATCTTGGTATTGGTCACAAAGAGATCGTCGCCAACCAGTTGTACCTTGTTGCCAACGGCATCGGTCAGTTTCTTCCAACCATCCCAGTCCTCTTCCGCCATCCCGTCTTCGATGGAGATGATGGGGTATTTGTTCACCCAGCTAGTCCAGTAGTCCACCATCTGGTCGCTGGTAAGCTCCTTGCCGGTGCTCTTATAGAATTTGTATTTGCCGTCCTTGAACATTTCGCTGCTGGCGGCGTCGAGGGCGATGCCGATCTGGCTGCCTACTTTATAACCAGCCGCTTCGATAGCCTGGAGGACGGTCTCGATAGCTTCTTCGTTGCTTTGAATATCCGGTGCAAAACCGCCTTCGTCCCCTACGTTGGTGCTGTAGCCTTTTTTCTTCAGGACGGACTTCAGCTGATGGAAGATCTCGACACCCCAGCGCAGCCCTTCGCTAAAGGATTCGGCGCCTACAGGAACGATCATATATTCCTGGTAGTCGATCTTATTATCGGCATGTACCCCACCGTTGAGGATATTCATCAGCGGCATGGGCAGTACGGTGCTGTTGACACCACCCAGGTAGCGATAGAGCGGCAGCTTGCTTTCTTTTGCGGCGGCTTTGGCTACGGCCATGCTGACGGCTAAAAGAGCGTTGGCGCCCAGTTTGCCTTTATTCTCGGTGCCGTCCAGCTCGATGAGCCGGGCATCCAGGCTCGCCTGCTCGTTTACGGGAAACCCGATCAGCTGGTCGGCAATAATATCGTTCACATTCGCCACCGCTTTCAATACTCCCTTTCCGCTGTAGACTTGTTTGTCTCCGTCCCGTAGCTCGACCGCTTCGTGGATACCGGTGGAGGCGCCACTGGGCACAGCGGCCCGGCCCCGATGATTGTTTTCCGTAACAACGTCTACTTCGACGGTGGGATTCCCCCGGCTGTCTAAGATCTGTCTTGCATGAATGTCGGCAATGTAGCTCATGATGGATTCGTAGTTTTATCTTGATTGGTCAGGCTCCGGAAGATATCCTCCAGGCTTTTGTTTTCGCTTTGCAAAGAAACAATGTTCCACTTGTTCTGCAAAGCCAGTTGGAGCAATTGTTTTTTCACCTCATCCGGCTCTTCGGTCTGTAGCTCCCACTCGCCTGCAGAAACCTGGCGCACTGCTGTAACACCCTTTAGCGGACTTAGTGCAGCCGCTTCCAGCTGCTCCCTGAATGTCACGCCAATGACGCCTGTCTCACTGGCTTCTGTGCGAAGCCCGCTGATCGTGCTATCTGCCACCAGGCGGCCTTTATTAATGATCACCACCCGGTCGCAGAGGGCCTCTACTTCCTGCAGGATATGCGAGGAAAAGAGGACGGTCTTATTTTTCCCCAATCGCTTGATGACATCCCTGATCTCGATGATCTGGTTGGGGTCGAGACCACTGGTGGGTTCATCCAGGATCAGCACCTCCGGGTCGTGGATAAGGGCGGCTGCAAGCCCCACCCGCTGCTTATATCCTTTGGAGAGTTGTCCCAGCTTCTTATTGCTTTCTACCGTCAGCCCGACGAGGGCGATAACGGCTTCGATACGCGCCTTCTTATCGGCCACCTGGTGTACATCGGCAATGAAATCCAGGTATTCCCGGACATACATATCGGGATAGA
This sequence comes from Puia dinghuensis, assembly GCF_014642875.1. Classification (GTDB taxonomy): domain Bacteria; phylum Bacteroidota; class Bacteroidia; order Chitinophagales; family Chitinophagaceae; genus Puia; species Puia dinghuensis. The sequence goes on along the minus strand of NZ_BMJC01000004.1, from coordinate 115,384 downwards.
GGGGATTGGCTTCCGGCAAATAACCGATCTTTTTCTTCACCTCCAGCGGATGCGCATCGACAGAGATCCCACAAACACGAGCTTCACCGGAATCATGTCCGAGATAGCCGGTGAGGATCTTCATTGTCGTAGACTTACCGGCCCCGTTGGGACCCAGAAACCCCACGATCTCTCCTTTGCTCACCTGGAAAGAAATATTGTCCACAGCCTTCTGCTCACCATAAAGCTTTACCAGAGAGTTGATCTCAATAGACATGTCACAGTTTTACGACGCGAATATAGGCAATTGGCTCGCCGCATCAGCCTTTTTCACCGTCGGGTTTCTTCCCGGGAAGATAAATCGCCCCGATGATCAGGCATACGGCCGTGACACCAACGGGGTGCCAAAGGGCCGCACCACAAAACCGGCGGCAAAAGTCGCCAAAATGAATTAAAATTGTACAATTAAGCCAATTTAACTAACGATTATGACCACTCCCCCTGTTGTTACAGCAAGCAAGGAAGGCATTGCCAATCCTGCACCGCTGGGTCTTTGTGCCTTCGGCACTACTACGGTATTGTTGAATCTCCACAATGCCGGTCTTTTCGAGATGAATACCATGATACTGGCGATGGGTATTTTCTATGGCGGCATTGCCCAGGTGATCGCTGGTATCATCGAAGCCAAAAAGAACAATACGTTCGGGCTCACCGCTTTTACGTCTTATGGTTTGTTCTGGCTGTCGCTCGTTGCCCTCATCGTAATGCCGAAAATGGGATGGATGACCGCTCCGTCGGAAAATGCCATGGTTGCCTATCTGGCGGTCTGGGGAGTTTTCACCTTATTGCTTTTTTTCGGAACTTTGAAGCTCAACCGTGCCCTGCAATTTGTATTCGCCACGTTGACCATCTTGTTCTTTCTGCTGGCATTAGGCGATTACACCGGGAATACCGCCCTCAAACATTTCACCGGGATTGAAGGCATCGTCTGCGGAGCATCGGCAATCTATACGGGCGTTGCGGGGTTGTTGAACGAGATGTACGGAAGAACGGTGCTGCCCATCGGCAGCGTTTAGGAAAGTTATTGAAATCTTAGTTTAAAAATTCCATTTTCAGATGAGTTATCCTTACCAGATCAGATCTCTTGAAGAATATCGTTCAGCATATCAGGCCAGCGTGAAGGACCCGGAAGGTTTCTGGGCAGGAATTGCCGCTAACTTTCAGTGGCGCCGGCCTTGGGATAAAGTATTGGAGTGGAATTTCACCGAGCCGCAGGTCCGCTGGTTCAGCGGGGCGCAGCTGAATATCACCGAAAATTGCCTCGATCGTCATCTGGCCGAAAAAGGGGACCAGCCCGCAATCATCTGGGAGCCGAACGATCCCGAAGAGCATTATCGCATCCTGTCGTATAAAGAACTGCACAGCAAGGTCTGCCAATTCGCCAATGTCTTGAAGAACAACGGATTGAAGAAGGGCGACCGGGTCTGTATCTATATGCCGATGGTACCGGAATTAGCCATCGCCGTCCTCGCCTGCGCGCGCATCGGCGTCATCCATTCCGTTGTGTTTGGCGGCTTCTCGGCGCAGAGCATCGCCGATAGGATCCAGGACGCCCAGTGCAGCCTGGTGATCACCTCTGATGGCGCCAACCGTGGCAATAAGCAGATCCCCCTGAAGTCGGTGATCGACGACGCCCTTGTCCAATGTCCTTCTGTAAAGCGGGTCATTGTTCTCACCCGGACCCGGGTTCCTGTCAGCATGATCAAAGGCCGGGATGTCTGGTGGGAAGATGAGGTCCGCAAGGTCGAGACCCAGGGTAACCCGCCTTGTCCGGTGGAAGTGATGGATGCGGAAGACCTGCTCTTTATTCTTTATACCTCCGGCTCTACGGGTAAACCCAAGGGTGTCGTTCATACCTGCGGCGGCTACATGGTCTTTACCAATTATAGCTTTGTCAATGTATTCCAGTACAAACCGGGAGAGATCTTTTTCTGTACGGCGGACATCGGCTGGATCACCGGGCACAGCTATATCGTCTATGGCCCTCTCAGCGCCGGCGCCACCAGCCTGATGTTCGAAGGCATCCCCACCTATCCGGATGCCGGCCGTTTCTGGGATATTGTAGATAAATACAAGGTCAATATTCTCTATACTGCGCCAACGGCCATCCGCAGCCTGATGGGTTTTGGACTCGATTTCGTAAAGAACAAGGATCTCAGTTCGCTCAGAGTGCTGGGGACTGTCGGCGAGCCTATCAATGAAGAGGCCTGGCATTGGTATCATGATAACATCGGTAAAGGGCACTGTCCTATTGTTGACACCTGGTGGCAGACCGAGACCGGCGGGATCCTCATATCTAACCTGGCCGGGGTCACACCCGAAAAACCGGCGCATGCCACCCTGCCGTTGCCGGGGGTGCAGCCTGTCCTGGTGGATGAGAAAGGAGAAGAGCTGCAGGGCAATAACATCAGCGGCAACCTTTGTATCAAATTCCCCTGGCCTTCCATCATCCGCACCACCTATGGGGACCACGAACGCTGTCGTCAGACCTATTTCGCCACCTATCCCAACCTGTACTTCACCGGTGACGGCGCCCTTCGGGACGCCGATGGCAATTATCGTATTACCGGTCGCGTCGACGACGTGCTCAACGTCAGCGGTCACCGCATCGGCACCGCGGAAGTAGAGAACGCGATCAATATGCACACGGGTGTCGTGGAAAGTGCGGTGGTAGGTTATCCGCATGATATAAAGGGGCAGGGCATCTATGCCTATGTGATTTTCAACGGGACAAAGACCGATGACGAATCTATCCGGAAAGATATCGTCCAGACCGTGGCCCGTATCATCGGGCCCATCGCCAAGCCGGACAAGATCCAGCTGGTGAGCGGACTGCCCAAAACCCGCAGCGGGAAGATCATGCGGCGTATTCTTCGAAAAATAGCGGAAGGGGAATTCCAAAATCTGGGGGATACCACCACCTTGCTCGACCCGGCCGTTGTTGAGGAGATCAAAGGCGGGCGGCTTTAGCGCGCCGCATCACATAGGCTGCCGGCTCTAGCGGGCCACGGGTCCGCTGGCCGAAGGCCCATCATTAGCCGGTTTTGCGCTTTGGACCAAATTGCGCCACAGGGCCAAAGCGCGAAACTCAATGCTGTATAACCACCTTCGCGCCGACGGGTGCGATTCGGTATACTTCCTCCATATCCTCGTTCTTCAACGAGATGCAGCCATTCGTCCACATCTGGTAATCGTCCACCGCCCGATCGTCGTGCGCCCATGTTCCATGGATAGCGATGCCGTCGCCGATCTTTGCCGTTTTGGGAATCAGCCCTTTCGCTTTTCTGTCATTGAATTTGGCGATATCCGATGGAGTCGGGAAGTCGAGGTCCATAATCTTGTCCCATTTCTCATGCGGACGTTTGGAAACGATATGAAAAGTCCCCTCCGGCGTCTTGCGGTCTCCCTGCACCATTTTATCATCGAGTGATTTGCTGCCGAATACCGCCGGATAGGTGGCATACCAGCCATCCTTGTCATACACCTGCAGCTCGTAGTTGGATTTTATTACGACAATGTAGACATCGCCCTCGGGAACAGGGTGAAAGAAACGTCTGCTGGAAGTGCGGTGATTTGCGTCGCGGAAAGAGAAAAGGGCGACCGGCAGTAAGCTGCCAAGGAGCAAATTTCGGAACCTCATAACACGGCAATTTTGAACATTTTCAACGCCGCGCGAAGCCGGATTATTTTGAGTAAAAAAAATTTTAACATTCCCGACGCGAATAAAGCTCCCCGCGGCCTCCCGCCCAAACGGACCGGAGGTCCGTCGGCCGAAGGCCAGACTTACCAATTCCCTATGCGGATACCAAAATTATAGGGAATCTGGTCAAGTCCCCTGCTAAAAATACTGCGGGCAGCATAGCTGCCGTAGAGGTTGATCCAGCCCAGCTCCAATTCGCCCACATAGGAGATCTTCCACGAATTGAGATCGAAATCGTTGAAAGTTTTTTGTTTGCCATGGGCGGCACTGATGAACTTCTGCCGGGAGGAATAGAGATACCCAAAGCTGGCGCCCGCGCTAAAACCGATCGGGTGAAAGCGATGGGGCGTGAAATTGAAATTGAGCATTACGGGCATGGTGACATAATCCGTTGCAAGTTTGTCCTTGCTGTATTGGATGGTATCCATGATCACCTTTGTAGGATTGGTGAGATAACGGATATTATACTCATAGCGATAGTTGTTGAGCTCTACCCCGAGACCGTATTTCAGGTTGACGACGTGGTTGATCAGGTTGATGCGTTGCATGAACAGCCAGATATTGACGTCCACCGACTTGGGCAGAAAGCCATAGCGAAGCTTGAACCAGTCCTTGGTTGCCCCGGGCGCGAATTGCTGGGCGGCGGCGGAGGAATATACTGTCTGGTCGTTAATACTGGCGATGCCGAGATCGACAATGCACCAATTGGTGCTGATATTGGAGGGCCGGTAGCTGTTGTGTTCACGGCGGGTTTTTATCCGGAGAGATGGCTCGTCACCGGTGCCATCCTTTGCGCCATTGCGGATGATCAGCAGATTACCCACCCGGAGGGTGTCGCCCGCGGGCGCCGTTACTTTTCCAACTCCTGTAGTGTCGTTCTGTGCCCGGCAGAAAAGGGAAAGCGATAGTCCTGCCGTAAGTAATAATACCCGGTTCATGTTCTTGTTGTTTAAATTTCGCTAATGTTTGTCCTTCGCACAAGCCGCTTCCGGCGGCTTCTGTCTATTTAAGTGCGACCTGGAAGGCGCTGATCAACACTTCTTTCTGCCCATTGTTATCGCGGTCTGCCGTTTTTCCAAAAGTGCGGGACACGCGTCTGAAGATGCCCCGTAGTTTGTTCTTACCGGCAGGCGCGGCGGCTAACGATTCTTTTGTTTCATCTGCCTGAGCCTCCTGCATCAGGGCCTGCGTGGCAAAGGAGGATTGCTCCTTTGGAATATTCACCTCGACAACTGTAGACTTTACAAGGGTCTTCTGCCCTGCGTCCGGCGTAACCTCCGGGGGTGTCTCACTATTCTGGCTATCCGATATTTTTGTCGTCGCCAGGGCAACCTCCTCCGGCCTTATGGTGACGTCTGTTTCCTTTTGGGCCGGGGATGGAGCATTTTTCCGCCTTCCTGAAGAGTATAACGATGCAGGCGTAGCAGTAGTTACAGTCCGCGATTGATTTTTATCAGGAGTAGTCTTTGCAACAACAGGCAGGTCTTCTTTTTCCGGAGCAGTCCGCACGGAAGGAGAAGCAGGCGCGCTCTTTTTAACCGGCGGGGCCTTCACCAGGGCAGGCCCTTCGTTGTGCCGGGTGTTCAGCAACAAGAGGGCGACAAGGCCAAGCACGGCGGCGGCGATACCTGCCTGCATCCAGGGCATCAGCAATGCCCTGCGGCGCTTTTCGGTGCGGTAAAGGCTTTCTTTATCGGGGAAACTGACCGACAGATCAGCCTCGCTAACGGTCATAGATAATTGCTGTAGCTCCAAGGCCTTCGAGGGATGCCGGTGAACGAAGGCCTCTACTTCTTTGCGTCTTTCTTCACCGAGCTCTCCGTCGACGTAGGACAGCAGGTCTTCCTGGAAAAGAACTTCCTTGCTATGGAAGACCTCTTGCTCATCGGGATCGACCCGGCATTGCAACAAGGCTTCCCATTCTTCCTGCAGCTGGGGGTTGTCGCCGACAAACTTCTCCACGGCAGCCCTTGCAGCGGGCGGCAGCTCGTTGTCGATGTACAGGAGGAAATAGTCGTAGTAGTTTTCTTTCGTGATCATGGAGCCTCAGATTAAGTTTTCCAATTTTACCAGGTAATTCTTCAGCTGTATCCTCGCGCGATGGAGGTAGACCTTTACCTGGCTTTCGTTGAGCCCGGTGATCTGCCCGATCTCGCTATAAGAATAGCCTTCATAGTCTTTCAACAGCACCAGGGAGCGTTGGGTCTCGTTGAGCCGGGACAAGGCTTCTTCCAATGCTTTCTTCAGGTGGTGGGCCGGGGTGGCACTGACCCTCGCCTCTTCCCGGAATTCTTCCTGCAGGTGGATGCGCTTCACCTTACGGAGATGGTCGATCATTTGATGATAGGCGATGGTGAAGAGATAGGATTTGCTCTTTTCTGTCTCTACATTCTGCCGGTTCTTCCAAAGTTTCTCAAACGCGGATTGGACCACGTCCCTCGCGTCTTCTTCCTGTCTGAGATTCTTCAGGATGAAGCGATAGACGTTGTCCGCATATAGTTCCACACATTCGTTGTATTCTTTCTCGGTCATAAGCAGAGACTGACTGGCCTCCCGGCCATCTATAATACGAAGTATGCTTTGGGAAAGTTACAAGGAGGACATGATTTAGGTAAATCCGGTGCGGGATGCAGCGCGGATTGTGCCTATTGTTGGTTGGAAACCAGCAGATTGTGAGTCAAGGTTTCCAGGAGCATGTATTCTGTCTTTGCCTTCCTGGATGGGCATTTGCTGCCATCACAATTGGTATCATCAGCGCTGGAAGAACGGTTCCTAACGTAGGAGAAGAGTACCAGGCTGATAGAAACCCCCAGGAGCAGGACGAACAACCGTATGTACTTATTCCGGATCATATATTAATAAGACGAAGTTATATATTATTTGTTACAGCCGGACAAAAAATTAGGCTGGAGCTCTAACGGATGAACATTCAACTACTTACCTTTGGCCTCTTAAAAAAACAATCGCTATGAACTCCTCCTTTGTGAAACGCATCGCCGCTGAGCTGGAAGAGATAAAAGCCTCCGGCCTGTTTAAAACCGAACGCATCATCACCAGCGCCCAGGGGGCGGAGATAATGGTAAACGGCAGGAAAGTGCTGAATTTTTGCGCCAATAATTACCTCGGACTTTCTTCGCATCCAGCCGTCATCGAAGCCGCTCACAAAGCCATCGATTCCCGCGGTTATGGGATGAGCAGCGTCCGCTTCATCTGTGGAACCGAAGACATCCACCGGCAACTCGAACAGAAGATCGCTGCCTTCCTGGGTACGGAGGATACTATTTTATATGCGGCGGCTTTTGACGCCAATGGCGGGGTCTTCGAACCACTGTTCGGGGAACAGGACGCGATCATCTCCGACGAGCTGAACCATGCATCCATCATCGATGGTGTCCGCCTTTGCAAGGCCAGGCGCTACCGGTACAAACACAATACGATGGCCGACCTGGAAGAGCAGCTGAAAGCAGCACAGGACGCCAGAAGCAGGATCATCGTCACCGACGGTTCGTTTAGTATGGATGGCACCATCGCGCAGCTGGATAAGATCTGTGATCTTGCCGATCGCTATGACGCTATTGTCATGATCGATGATTCGCACTCTTCCGGTTTTATGGGGAAAACCGGTCGCGGGACACATGAACATTGTGGCGTCATGGGCCGGGTCGATATTATAACTGGAACACTGGGTAAGGCCCTGGGTGGCGCCAGCGGCGGGTTCACCAGCGGGAAGAAAGAGATCATCGAAATGTTGCGGCAGCGAAGCCGGCCTTATCTTTTCTCCAACAGCCTGGCCCCTTCCATCACCGGCGCTTCCATCGCCGTGCTGGACATGCTGAGCGAGACCACCGCACTACGCGACAAATTAGAGTATAATACCACCTATTTCCGCACCAAAATGACGGAAGCCGGCTTTGATATCCGGCCGGGCTCGCATCCCATCGTACCGATCATGCTGTATGATGCCGTGGTGGCGCAAAACTTCGCCTCCCGGCTATTGGAGGAGGACATTTATGTCATCGGCTTCTTCTATCCCGTAGTGGCGAAAGGCCAGGCCCGTATCCGCGTACAGCTTAGCGCTGGGCATCAACAGCACCACCTGGACAAGGCTATTGCAGCCTTTAAGAAGGTAGGGAAGGAGCTTGGCGTTTTGAAAAGCTAATGTCCGGGGGCTTCCAGTGGCTGCTCCTGACTATAGGCTGGCGACCATGCTGATCTCCACATTGACATTTTTCGGCAGGCCCTTTACCGCATAGGTCTCCCGGGCGGGGAAGTTGCCGTTAAAGTACTTTCCGTATATGGAGTTGACCTCGGCAAACAGCCCCATGTCGCTGAGCAGGATCGTGGTCTTTACGACATCCTCGAAGGTGCAGCCGGCTTCGGTAAGGATGGCCCGGAGATTGTGCATCACCTGGTGGGTTTCTGCCAGAATATCATTAGCCAATACATTCCCTGTGGCCGGATCGATGGCGATCTGGCCGGAGATGAACAGCAAATCGCCGGCTCTTACCGCCTGGCTATAGGGCCCGATCGGCGCCGGGGCATTGGGGGTGTTGATGATCTTATTTTCCATAGCTCCAAATATCGCCCCCTTCGGCCTTCTGGCAAAAAATAAGGCCTCGGGGTCGATGGCTTATGTCGGGCCTTCGGCCAACAAGCCTTTGGCTTGTTTTTGGTAACTTCGCGGGCAATTTTACGATCTTCCATGACCATTGCAGCCATCACTAAGAAGTACAACGAACAACAGCTTGCCGCCTTCTTCCCCGGTGCAGACATCCAGTGGGTTCTGCTACGCGAAGTGCAAGCCGTGCCGGATGTGGAAGTCTATTTCGACCTGGACTTCACCCCGGGCAACCACCGTTGCGAGGCCTTAAGCCGGCTGCAACCGGTGCTGATCGTCGTAAACGCAGTTGTGCCCACTATAAAGCAACTAGGTTATCCATTTGTCCGTATCAACGGCTGGCCGGGCTTCCTGGAGAGAAGCGTACACGAACTGGTGGCCCCCGATGAAGCGACGGCCCAGCACATCGTTGCCCTCTATACCCGGCTCGGCCACGACTACCGCCTTGTTGCAGATACCCCGGGAATGATCACTGCCCGGATCTTGTCGGCTGTCATCAATGAGGCTTGGTACACCTGGGAAGCGGAGGTAAGTACAAAAGAGGAGATCGATACGGCCATGCGACTCGGCACCAACTATCCGCTGGGACCTTTTGAATGGGGCGAACGCATCGGCCTTGGTCAGATAACCGGTCTGCTTCGGTCATTGAGCCAGACCAATTCTGCCTATATTCCCGCGGCGGCACTCGAACAAGCGGCGGAAGGATTAAAATGTGATTAAAAAGAAAGGTAGTAAAATTTGGATTTTTATGGCCTTGATTCTAAATATTGATACGGCGATGGAGCGGGCTGGTATCTGCCTGGCGGAAGATGGGAAAACCCTCGCCCTGGTGGAGAATGTTGCGCAGAAAGAACATGCCTCCTGGTTACACCCGGCCATCCACCGGATGATGAAGGAAACTGGTTATAGCCTTGGCGACCTGCAGGCCGTCGCCGTAACCGCAGGCCCTGGCTCTTATACCGGTCTGCGTGTTGGAATGGCCGCTGCCAAAGGGTTTTGCTATGCTCTCGACATCCCCTTGATCGCGGAGGATACCCTGCGGACAATGGCATTTGCCGCCAGGGAGCAGTTCCCCGATGCGGAGCTTTTATGCCCCATGATCGACGCAAGACGTATGGAAGTATTCACCGCTATCTATCGCCAGGATCTGACAATAGTATTACCTTCGTCGGCGATGGTCGTCGATGAGAATACCTTTAAACCCTACCTTGAACACCACAATTTGTCGTTTTTTGGCGATGGTAGCGATAAGTGTAAACCTATAATCACGGCTCCCAGAGCGGATTTCATCAGGGTCAACTATCATGCCGGTTATCTGGGTATCTTATCTTTTTTACGATATTTGCACAAAGAATTCACCGGTCTGGCGTACAGTGAGCCCGCTTATACCAAAGAATTCTACACTCATACAAGAAAATGACTATATCATCACTTTAGCAAAATAAGGTCATTTTTTTTAAAGAGTTGATCATAAATTTGCCCGTACCTGTCACGTATCTTCTTGAAATCCTTAAAACGGTATCGCTCATGAGCTTAACGATGAACAATAATAGCTATTGGATGGTAGTAAACGCAGAGGGCTCCGATGGTGCTCCTGTAAAAGTTGATTTTTTGAACCTGAAGAAAGGAGCACTGATCTTACGAGCACTCAATCACAAACTGCGCCAGCAAATCATCCGCCTTCTGGATGAGAATAAAAAACTCACCGTCACCGAGATCTACGTTCACCTCCGCCTGGAACAATCGGTTGCCTCACAACATCTTGCTATCCTTCGCCGCGCGGGTATCGTAAAGACGCAACGCGATGGGAAATTCATCTACTACATCATCAATCACGATCGTCTCAGCGAGATCATGAAATGTGTAGATGAATTGATCGATTAATATACCTTTGCATATATAAATGCAAGGGTATGTTCATTCAGCAACTTTATACGGGGTGTCTCAGCGAAGCAGCTTATTATATTGATAGCGAAGGGGAAGCTGCTATTATCGACCCGCTGCGCGATATCGATGCCTACATCGGGCTCGCCAGGGAGCGAAACGCCACCATAAAATATATTTTCGAGACGCATTTTCATGCTGACTTTGTATCCGGCCATCTCGATCTGGCCAAGGCTACCGGCGCGCCCATCATCTATGGTCCGCGAACGGAAACCAACTTTCCCATTCATCTTGCCAAAGATGGCGAACAGTTTCGTCTAGGCGACGCAACGATAGAAGTTCTCCATACCCCGGGGCATACGGTGGAATCTTCCTGCTACCTGGTACGCAACGCGGATGGTTCTCCCTATGCCATATTCACCGGCGACACCCTTTTCGTCGGCGATGTAGGAAGACCCGATCTCAGCAGCGGCAACCTCGGCCAGGAAGAACTGGCCGCGATGTTGTATGATTCCCTTCGGGCCAGGATCATGCCGCTGCCCGATGATGTGATTGTGTATCCCGCACATGGCCCCGGCAGCAGCTGTGGTAAGAACCTCGGCCCCAATACCCATAGCACACTCAAAGAGGAAAAGGAAAGCAATTATGCATTGAGAGAACAGACAAAGGACGAATTCATCAGGGCCGTCACGGATGGCCTGATGGCGCCGCCACAATATTTTTCCATCAATGCCCGCATCAATAAAGAAGGCTATGAGCCACTGGATGAAGTGTTGGAGACCGGGCTGCATCCACTCGACCTCGAAACTTTTAAAAAGTTGATCAAGGAGGAAGATGCGATCCTGGTGGATACCCGCCGCTCGAACATTTTCGTTGCAGGATTCGTGCCGGGCTCTATCAGTATCGGTCTCGACGGCCGGTTTGCCGAATGGGCCGGCAGCCTGCTGCCTTTTACAAAACCCATCGTTCTCGTGACATCGCCTGGCGAAGAGAAAGAGAGCGTCGTTCGCCTCGCAAGGGTTGGTTTCGATAAAGTAAAAGGCTATCTCGATGGCGGATTTTCCGCCTGGCAGCAAGCCGGCGAACCCATCGACATGATCATCGATGTAGAACCCGACGAACTGGCGATGGACATCCCTTTCGACCCCAATTTGATCGTCCTCGATGTCCGCCGCGAAACTGAATTCGCCGAAGGGCATGTAAAGGATGCGATCAATCTTCCCCTCCAGCACCTGGCCGACCCTGGTAATATGGCGAACCTGGAAGAAAAGCACAACCTCTATGTCCATTGCGGCGGCGGATACCGGAGTATTATTGCCGCCTCCCTACTCAAACGCCAGGGCATCCACAATCTGCGGAATGTATCCGGCGGATGGGCCAGGATCAAAGATCAGAAAGGAATCGAAGTGGTAAAGGAGAAGAGTGTCTTGAACTAGCGGAAGCAAATGCCGCTGCCCGAAGCCGCCTCAGTCTAACGTCACAATCCCATTCTTCACGGCAAACATGGCCAGCCCCACCCTGGTCTTGACATTCAATTTTTCGAATAGAGTATCCCGGTAGCCATCGATGGTCCGCGGGCTGAGGTACATCCGGTCGGCTATCTCTTTGTATGTCCACTCGGTGCACACCAGCCTTATAAACTCCAGCTCCCGCTCGTTCAGCAGCACCAGATCGCGGATCCGCCGCTCGGGCTCACTGCGGTGACTGACGGTATCGATCAGTTTTTCCGTCACCATTTCGGAATAATAAAATCCTTTCTCCACCACCGAGTCGAGCGCCCGCTTGAGTCCGGCTGCATCGATATCTTTCAGGATATATCCCTTTGCGCCATTTTTTAACATGCGAACGATTGCACTGTCCGTGTCGGACATCGTCAATGCCAGAATTCTGATCTCGGGGTAACATCGCCTGAGGTAACAGGCGGTTTCAAATCCATCCATTTCGGGCATCCCAATGTCGAGCAGGATAATGTCGGGGTGGCGGGAAATTCTCAATTGCCTGATGAGGTCTTTACCGTCAGAGGCTTCGAACAATACATCGAACCCACCGAAGCCGCGTATCAGGCTGGCGAGTCCGTTTCGGAGCAGCACATGATCATCGACAAGCACTACTCCCGGGTTAAAAGTTGTCATCCGGTTTGGGGTTTTGGTTTAGGTAGTCGTGCGATTGGGGGAACGGGATGACGACGCCGACTGGAAACGGTCGTCTTGCTACTGATCAGGCTGTTGTAGTAAAAATATTATAATTTCCCGATATGTCATAGATCAGGGAAACTATTTACTCGCTTGGTGCAAAACTTTCTTGCTCTATCCAATATGGACTAAACCCTGGGGTCCATGTAAACTTCCATCGCTTATGACTCCAAAGCCAGCTGTCGGGCTCCTTCCGGATGGATTCTTCGAGCAGCTGCCGGTAACGCCGGGTCAGCTCCCCTTCGGGTAATTCTGCGGGATGTTCGGCAATGGTGATCAGCTCGGCCCGGTAATATCCGCGCCGGGATTTGTAAACCCGGGGGAATACCACCGGGATATCGGCGATCCGGGCGCCCCGCTCCGGGCCCCGGACAAAAGGGGTAGGTCGGCCAAAGAAATTCAGCCAGTAAGAATGCTCCGGTCCGCCCGGGGCCTGGTCAGCCACCAGGGCAAGCATATACTGCGTATTGCGATAGGGGATTATCGATCGCTGCATTTTGGTTGCAGGGAGGAGAACGGTCCCGGTACGGCCCCGAAGGTGCAGGAAGAGCCGTTCGAAAGCCTTGTTCTCTACGGGCATGTACACAACGATAAAAGTATAAGGCGTCAGCAGGGGCATGGCTAGATTGGCGACCTCCCAGTTGAAGATATGCCCCATATGCAACTGTATCTTGCGTCCCTGGTTGTAGAAATCATCGAACACCTCCGGGTTGTCGATGACAAACCTTTTTCGGAGAAACCGCTCGCTGGCCGAGAGCAGCTTGATGGTCTCTATGAAATTGTCGGTAAAATTGCGGTAGAACCGTTTGGCGATGCGCAATCGCCCGGCATCCGTCATCTCCGGGAAGGCTATGCGGAGATTGCCGAGAACTACCCCCCGGCGATAGCGGATCACGGCATACAGCAACAACGCGATTCCGTCAGAAACCCCATAGAGCAACCACATCGGCAGAAGGGAGAGCAGATACAGAAAGCCATAGACAATGTAGTACATAGCAGCTAGTTGACCCAGTTTTTGGCCTCCTGCTCGATATGATGCAGGTCGATCTTTACATGAAATTTATTGCGTAGGTGCCGGGCAAGGGCATCGGCGGCGTATACGCTTCGGTGCTGGCCCCCTGTACACCCAAAGCTAACCTGCAGGCTGTCAAACCCTCTTTTGATATAGTCTTCAACGGAGATGTCTACCATATTATAAACGCTGTTGAGGAATTCGGGCATCCGGGTCTGCTGTTCCAAAAAATCCTTTATCGGTTTGTCACGACCGGTGAGCGTTTTGAATTCCGCTATCCGCCCCGGGTTGAGGATCCCACGGCAGTCGAAGATAAAACCGCCGCCGTTGCCGCTTTCATCTTCAGGCTGGGCTTTCTTAAAAGAGAAGCTGTTGATATGCACCACCAGCGGGGTGTTCTCATCCGCCTGCACCGGTTCGAACCGGCTGATCACCTCGTCCTCTACCATCAGCCCCATCAGCCGCTCGAACTCCGGCAATACGATGCCAACCTGTTTATTGCTCAAAAACCATCTGAAGTTGCGCAAGGCAAGGGGAATGCTGGTCAGGAAATGCGCTTTCCGTTCGAAGAGGCCGCGGAAGCCATAGGCCCCAAGCACCTGCAGCAGCCGGATGAGTACATAGCCGTTATATTGACTGACAAACCGGATGCGATCGATCTTCTTATCCAGGATGCTTTCCACACAATCCATGTAATAGTCCAACAGGCCGTCCTTCCACGCATCGGGCAGCTCTGCCTTTGCCTGCCAGAGGAGGGAAGCGACGTCATATTGCAAGGCGCCCTTCATCCCACCCTGGAAATCGATGAAATACACCCCTTCCTCCTTCAACATGATGTTGCGGCTCTGGAAGTCGCGGAACATGAAATATTTGTGATCGACATGGGTAAGATAGGTGCTCAAGGCTTCGAAGTCATCGATCAGCTTCTCCTTGTCATACGGTATCTGCAGGGTGTCGAGGAAATAATATTTGAAGTAGAGCAGATCGCTGAGGATGGCTTTGTCGCCAAATTCCTGCGAAGTGATGGTCCAGTTAGTATAATCCAACCCCTCGTCGCCGACTATCTGCAGCCGTGCCAGTTGCTCGAGACTCTTTTGGAAAAATGTATATACCCGCTGGTTATGGCCTTGCTTCTCCAGTTCGCCCAACAGGGACAGATGGCCAAGGTCTTCCTGCAGATAGATGGTAAAGGTTTCATTGATGGCAAAGATCTCCGGCACCGGACAGCCCTTTGCACGGAAATGCCGGCTGAATTGGATGAAGGTGCGGTTCTCCTTAACATTATCGTTGTAGGTGGCGATATAAGAACCGTTGGCCGTGTGGATACGGAAATACTGCCGGTTGCTGCCGGATTGTGGTAGCTTCTCCAGCCCCGTCATCGGGGCGCCGTTAAACCCCTCATAAAGGGCCTTGATGTCGTCGGTAATCACTTGCATGGGCGGCAAATATAAGAAAACTGGCCCGTTTAGGACCCTGCCGGCCCGCGCTGTACCGCCCGCCTACGCCGGCCGCGGCTGGATGCCAGGCAACCTTAAGGCGTTGCCCCACCACTGCCGGCCCCTACGCGCTTGTTCTCTTCTTCCGCCCCATTGCTATGCCGGCGGGCGGCCTTCACCTGTTTGTTGCCCAGCCGGTAAGTGAAATACAATTTCAGCAGCCGGCTTTCATATCCCCCTGTCGTCAGGATATATTGCCCGGCGAAATTACTGGTGGCCTTCCAGTGGAGCGTGTTGAAGATGTCGGAGACCGCCACCTTGAACGTCCCGTTGCCCTTGAAAAGGGTCTTTTGAAGACCCCCATCGATGCTCCACATCGACTGGGCACGCAATGTGGCCTGCCAGATATTCGGCGAGACATAATACTGCGTGATCTCACCTGTCCAGCCCTTGCCCATTCGAATAGTATGCTGCGAGAAGATGGTAGTATTAAAAATATTCAGATCGATGACCCTGCCTTGTCCAAGATTTGCCCTATTCAGCTGATAGAAGCTGCTGACATTGAAGAACACGCTATACCATCTGTACTGGAAGGGATAACTGATGTTGAGACTGACGATATCCTGGTTCGCCAGGTTCTCCCGCAGGACAATGGCCTTGGACGCATCGGTGGTGTCCACCAGGGTCGTGGACAGGTCTTTGATATGACTGTAGTTCAGCGTGGTGGTTAGCTTATACTTGTACATAAAAGTGAGTCCCACGCTGTTGGTATATTGAGGACGCAAAAGGGTGTTGCCCTTGGCGAAGGTGTAGTCGTCCAATTTAAACTCGAAAGGATTGAGGTCCTGGTAGGCGGGACGATCGATTCGCCGGCTGTAGCTGAGCGTCCATTGCTTCATCGGGTTCTTGTTGTAGGACACCGAAGCGCTGGGGAAAAGGTCGGTATAATGCCGGGTAAAGGAAGAGTCATAAGGGACAGCGGGGCTGCTATTTGCCTGATACCCTGTTGAGGTCCCCTTTGCATTGGTGTTCTCCACCCGGAGACCGCCCTGGATGATCCAGCCCTTCAGCGTGCGTTTATAATTCGCATAGAGGGCATTGATATTTTCCCGGTAATCGAAGTTATCCCTGCTTAGGGTATCCACTGTAGGCTTTACCAGCAATCTTAATGGCGCCCGCAGGGGGTAACTGTAGACGCCATACTCCTGGAAATCATTTCCCGTGGTGACATAGGAAGTCTTTCCGCCGAAGCCAAGTTTTCCTTTTGCAAGATTCGTCTCATAGTCTGCCTTGAAGGTATAGATATGGATATCGGTTGGCGAGACGATAGTGTAGTCCCGGCTATAGAGCATGGCCTTGCCCGTGGAGTCGAAATAGTTGTTGGGCTGATACTGGTTGCTGCGTAGATGATAAAGACCATAGTCCGCGTCGATGTCGAGCTCCCGCCCGCTGGTGTCCACATACCGGTAGTTGGCGTTGCCGTTGACATTGTCCCGGCTGCCATCCGTACGATTGTTGGCCTGCAGTATCCTGTCCGTCTTGTTTGTCGGCATATAGATGATGGGCGTGGCGCTGTTGCTGCGGATTTGTTCGTCCTGGCTGCTTCCGTTGACTACCAACCCAAGGGTGCTCCTGCTGGAGATGAAATAATCCAGCCCCACTTTGTAGGTGTGCGTGTTGTTCATGGAGACAAGCGTGCTCCTTTGAAGGAAAAACGTGTCGAGCTGCGTCCGGTACATGGTGGCGTACGTCTCGTTCTGCGCATGATTATAAGCATAGTCGCCAAAGATATTGATGTTCCGGTCGCGGTGATTAAACGACAGCGAGCCGTTATACTTGCCGTATGTCCCGATCTTATATCCCGCACTCACGGTCATATTCGTCCCATACGCCTGGTTCTTCTTCAGCCGGATATTGATGATGCCGGCATTGCCTGCCGCCTCATATTTTGCAGAAGGATTGCTGATGATCTCGATTGTCGCTATCGAAGAGGACTGCAGCGTCTTCAGGTAGTCGCCCAGGTTAGCTCCCGACAGATAGGTGGGGCGTCCGTCGACATACACCTGCACCCCATTCTTGCCATTGAGACTCAGGTTATTGTCTTTATCCACCGTTATACCGGGCGACTTACGTAAAAGCTCCAGCGCATCCGAGCCGATTTCATTGATGCTTCCTTCCACATTGAAGATCATCTTGTCAGGCCTGACTTCTATCAGCGGCTTCCTGCCCAGGACCACGGCTTCCCTCAACGCTGTAGTCGCCCGGCTAAGCGCTATTGCGGGCGCTTGTGCGCTGCCATTCGGTATTGTCTCGAAAGATGCCGAGTTTTGGGGAGCATAGCCTGTATGTGAGATGGCGATGAAATAACGACCGGGTTCGACGGGTGCAAATTCATATTCACCGGATGAGTTTGAAATTCCGATCTTTACGATGGAGGAATCTCTTTCTTTTTTTAAAGCGATCGAGGCGCCTGCTAGTGGTTTGCCCTTGTCATCCCGGACAAAGCCTGCCACCTGCTGAGCTTCGAGGCTTTTATAGGAAAGGATGATCAATAGGAATAAAGCAGCATTTCTCATGTTGGCGACGTTGAGGGTTTATCAGCAGGTAAGTCGTAAAACCAGGATACGAAGGAAAGAAAAATTTTGCGATCAAAATGGATTATATCAGGCAATATAAGAGTTTTATCAACAGTCACTATTTCAACGGCGCTATACGAATCACTGTAGGGATCACATTGCCTGCCATCCTGCTCAGTCATTTCCACAATCTTATAGCCGGTCTCTCTTTATCCATCGGTGCGATGTGCGTGGGGAATACGGATAATCCCGGACCCATCCATCATCGCCGTAATGGTATGATAGCGTGCGTGTTAATAATTTTCCTCGTTACCCTGCTCATGGGACTGGCCTCCGGGTCGCAGTGGCTCTCCGGCTTGCTGGTCTTTGTTTTCTGCTTTATGTTTTCCTTCATGGGCGTCTACGGCACCAGGGCAACATCCATCGGGGTAAACGCACTCCTGGTGATGGTGCTGAATATCGACCGGCATCGCTCGGGGCTCGAAAGCCTGATCACGGCCGCCTATGTATTCGCCGGCGGCGTTTGGTATACGGTGCTTAGCCTGCTGTTATACAGCTTTCGACCCTACAAGCTTGTTCAACAGGCCATCGGCGACTGCCTTCAGGCTACAGCAGGATATCTGCGTATCAAAGCGGCTTTTTATTCCCGGGATGTTGATTACGATCAGGATTACCGGCAGCTGGTGGAGAGCCAGGTATCTATCCACGAAAAGCAGCAACTTGTTCGCGAGCTCCTGTTCAAAAGCCGCAGCATCGTAAAAGAGTCGACCCATGTCGGGCGGGTGCTGATGATGATCTTCCTCGATATTATTGATCTTTTCGAAAGGATCATGACTTCGCAGCAGGACTACCGCATGCTGCACGAGTTCTTCGATGAATCCGGACTGATGCAGGAGTGCAGGGGACTGATCCTCGATCTCGCCGCCGAACTGGACGAGATAGGCATCGCCATCATGAGCGGTAAGGCGTCGGTGGAGAACAAAGAGCTTCCTTCCCGGATTCGCGCCGTGCGTGCGCATCTCGATCAGTATAGGGAGACCCACCGCAACACCGGCAATGCAGACGCCTTCATCGGGCTGAGCAATATCCTCGATAGTATCGAAGACCTCGGCCTCCGGATGCATACGTTACATGGATATACTACCTACGACCGGAAGCTAAGCCGCAGCATAAGGTCCGAGGTAGACGTAGAGGAGTTTGTGGTGCACCAGGAAATCGACCGGAAAATGATCCTGGACAATCTCAACTTCGGCTCCGATATCTTCCGCCACTCGCTGAGAGTAAGCATTGCCACGCTTGCGGGCTATATCATTTCCGGCTTCCTGCCTTTTGGTCATGGCTACTGGATCCTGCTGACGATCATCGTGATCATGAAACCAGTGTATAGTCTTACAAAAAGAAGAAACTTCGAAAGACTGATGGGGACCCTGGCCGGTGGCTTTGTGGGATTGCTCATCTTGTATTTTATCAAGGATACGACGGTGCTCTACGTACTGATGATCCTGTTCATGATCGGGACATACGTCTTCATCCGAACCAACTACCTCGTTGCCGTCACCTTGATGACCCCTTATGTGCTGCTGGTCTTCCACTTGTTATATCCTACCGATTTCCGGAGTATCCTCTCCGATCGCGTCATCGACACCATCATCGGCTCCGCCATTTCCTTTATAGCGAGTATCCTCATCGTCCCTTCATGGGAGCATGAAAGGATCACCGATTTTATGACGGGCGCCCTCGAGGCCAATATCACCTATTTCAAGGATGTCACCGGAGCCTTCCTTGGCACACCGGTGAGTGTCCATCAATATAAGCTTTCGCGGAAAAATGCTTTTGTCGCGCTGGCTAACCTTTCCGACGCCCTGTCGCGGATGCTCTCCGAGCCGCGCCGCAAGCAAAAAAGCATTACGGAGATGCACCAGTTTGTCGTCTCCAACCATATGCTTACTTCCCACATTGCCACGCTGGCCTATTATACGCCCTCGCTGGCGACCCGGTACGCAGATGCTGCTTACCGGCCCGTTGTCGACGACATTGTCTATCGTCTCGGGAGGGCGATCGATATCCTTACAGATAAGATAACAGCTGATGCCCCGCCACCGGCTAAGGATGCATTGATAGTTCTCAATGAGAAGGCCCGGGCGGCAAAGGAGTTCAAACCTATTGCCGACCAGTTTAATTTCATCTCGAAGGTGACGACGGATATCGGGAAGGTCACTCCCCCGCTGCATACGGCGCTTGCTGCTCCGCAGGAAGAAGTAGGCATCAATCCGCTGGTCTAGCCGCGGCAGGATTAATTATGCCCACCCAACAACTCCCGCAACTTCAGTACCAGTTCGGACTTCGTGATCGGCACACCCATGATCTTATTGTACCCCTTCGCATCAACCAGGAACTGATCCCGGATGATTTTTATCAGTTGCCCATTATTGATCTCCGGGATCACCACGTGTTTGAAATTCCGGATGATCTCGCCAAGGTTGGCGGGGAAGGGGCGCAGGTAACGAAGATGGGCATGAGACACCTTATATCCTTCGTGTTGCAGTTCGGCTGCAGCGCTTTTGATGGCGCCATAGGTGCTGCCCCAGCCAAGGATGAGCAGGTCGCCCTTTTCAGCACCGCTGTCAAGCTGTTGGAGAGGGATATGGTCGGCGATGCGGGCTACCTTCTCTTCGCGGATCTTTACCATGAGTTGGTGGTTCTCCGGGTCGTAGCTGACGTTGCCGGTGATATTCTGTTTTTCCAGGCCGCCGATGCGGTGTTCGAGCCCCGGCGTCCCCGGAATAGCCCAGGGCCGGACGAGTTTCTCATCCCGTAGATAGGGCAGGAATTTCTCTTCGCCTTCGGCCAGGTCGGTCTTAAACTTCACGGTGATGGGCGGCAGGTCTTCGGTCTTGGGGAATTTCCAGGGCTCGGCGCCATTGGCGATGTATCCGTCGCTAAGGAAGACCACCGGCGTCATATGCTGCACGGCGATGCGCACCGCCTCATAGACCGCGTCGAAACAATCGCTGGGTGTGGAAGCGGCGATCACGGGCATGGGGCATTCCCCGTTGCGGCCGTAGTATGCTTGCAGCAGATCGCTTTGTTCCGTTTTGGTGGGCAGGCCGGTGGAGGGACCGCCGCGCTGGATGTCGCAGATCAACAGCGGGATCTCGATCATGACGGCAAGACCCATGGCTTCGGCCTTTAAGGCCATGCCCGGACCCGATGTCGTCGTCACGCCGAGTGAACCGCCATAGGCGGCGCCAATTGCCGAGGTAATGGCGGCAATCTCGTCTTCCGCCTGGAAGGTTCGGACGCCAAAGGTCTTATACTGGCTCAGCTCGTGCAGGATATCACTGGCCGGGGTGATGGGATAAGAACCCAGGAAGAGCGGGAGACCGCTCTTTTGCGAAGCCGCGATGAGTCCCATGGCAAGGGCCTGATTACCCATGATGCTCCGGTACACACCCGGGGGCATCTTTGCCTTTTCCACCCGGTAGGTGGTGGTGAAGGTTTCGGTGGTGTCGCCAAAATAATAACCGGCCTGCAGCGCCTTGATATTGCTCTCGAGGATTTCCGGTTTCTTGCCGAATTTGGATTTCAGGAATTGGATGGTCGTCTCCATGTTGCGGTTGTACATCCAATACAGGAATCCCAGGACGAACATGTTCTTGGCACGATCTTTCTCTTTGGTTCCCAAGGTGATATCCTTCAGCGCCTCCCGGGTCATCTTGGTCACGTCCATTTTGTGGACGGTATAGTTGTCCAGGGAATGATCCTCCAGGGGATTTACTCCATCGGCATAGTTGGCCAGGCGGAGGTTCTTCTGGTCGAAGCCTTCCGTGTTCGCGATGATCGTACCGCCTTTCTTCAGGTTTTTGAGGTTGGTCTTCAGCGCCGCGGCATTCATCGCCACAAGCACATCGCACTCATCGCCGGGGGTAAAGACCAGGTCGCTGGAAAACCGCAGCTGATAGCCGCTCACACCCGGAAGGGTTCCCTGCGGGGCCCTTATCTCGGCCGGAAAATCGGGAAAGGTGGCCAGGTCGATTCCCAAAAGGGCGGTATTGTTAGTGAATTGACTACCGGTGAGTTGCATACCGTCGCCGGAGTCGCCTGCGAATTTTATGACGACGTCCTGCAGGACTTCTTCTTTTCTTTTCATAACGGAGAAATGCTGATAATAGGAAACAAAGGTAACTAAAGTTAAACAATGTCATTCATATCGCAAGGCCTCTATCGGATCAAGCCGTGACGCCTTCTGTGCGGATACATACATGATATTCATGACGCCGATGCCGCCTACTAACAGGGAAATACTGGCGATGACTGTCTGCCCCAACAGGCAGACTTTAGCCTGCGTCGCGACATCCCGGTCGGTGAACGCCCCCTCCGCCGCTAGCCCGCCCTTTCCATAATTTTTTACTAAATTTGTTGGCAAAACGTGTAGAATGAAACGATCGGGTGCAGCAGATCTCGCCTTACATTATGGCTATGTCCCGCAGTGGCTGGCGGATAGGATGGCCCGGTTAGGGCTGGCCGTGACGGAGGTTTTATTGGCAGAGTATGGCCGCGAGGAATTCCTTTCCCGTCTTGCCGATCCTTTTTGGTTTCAAAGCCTGGGAGCGGTGATGGGGATGGACTGGCATTCATCCGGCATCACCACTTCTGTCATGGGTGCTTTGAAGCGGGCAATAAATCCGCATTCGCGTGACCTGGGCATATACATCTGCGGGGGCAAGGGTAGTGCTTCGCGTGAGGCGCCGGCCGAGATCCTGAAGGTCTGCGAGAGCACCGGCCTCGATGGTGTGGAGTTGGTGCGAAGCAGCAAGCTGAGTGCGAAAGTGGACAATACGGTTGTGCAGGACGGCTTTCAGCTGTATATGCATTGTTTTGTCCTTAGCAAGGAGGGGCAGTGGACGGTGATCCAGCAGGGTATGAGTACGGGTAATTCTACGGCCCGCCGCTATCATTGGCATTCTGCGGGGTTGCGGTCCTTTGTCGAAGAGCCGCACACCGCCATCTGCGGCGTCAACCAGGGGGAGATCTTGAATCTGGCCGATCGCCAGGCCGATCCGGCGAGGAAGGGCGTGTTGTCGCTGACGCAGGAAAAACCCGAGCTGATGATGCAGGATGTGCAACAGCTATTGATGTCCGGGCATCATTCGACAATGCCTGCACATCAGTTGGCAATGCCCGCGCATCATGATGTCCGGGCGGAGGATGTAGACCTGCGGCGGCTGGGTGCTGTCCTGTGGCTGGCGCACGACCGGCAGCCTGCCGGCTTCGAAGACCTGTTGCTGTTGGAAGGAGTGGGGCCGCGTACGCTGCAATCCCTGGCGCTCGTCAGCGAGGTGATCTATGGCACGCCATCGCGTTTTCGTGATCCTGCCCGGTTTGCCTTTGCCCATGGCGGCAAGGATGGTCATCCCTTTCCGGTGCCCATTGCGGTTTATGACGAGACCATCGGCATCCTGCAAACGGCCGTGCAGAAGGCCAGGGTGGGGCAGAGTGACAAATTGGAATCGCTGAAAAAATTACATGAACTTGCCCGGCGCGCCGAAGATCAGTTTACGCCAACCGGCAAGGGACTCGAGGAATATATCGCGCAAGAACGCGCCGACTCCTGGAAATATGGCGGGCGCACCGTCTTTGGCCGGGCGAAGCCACCCGCGCCGCAGAAGCCAACGCAATTGATGCTGTTTTAAGCCTTTCCTACCTTGCCCGTCTTCTTGAGATGGGGATTCCGGGACAGTAATACATTGGCCTTATCCTTGGTATCCTGGGCCGTCAGCCATTGCTTAATGAGTTTCTTCAACGCTTTTGCCTTCTCAGCGTGCTGTTTTGTGGGTTCAGTGTTCATAGTGGGGCTACCTTAACCTTGGTCTGTGAAAATGGTAAGTACGACCTAAAAATACGGGGCATGCACGTTATGCGCTCCCACTGCACGGCCGCGATTTCTGCGCCTAAGGGTTTTCTTTAGAAGTTGCCCATTATGAAAATTTAGGAGCGTTGTAGAACGACTTCCTCATTTTCTCTTCAATCGGTAGTCCTGATAGATGGTCAGCGCGCAGGCGACCAGGACAATATTCTTTAATATGTATTGCCCTGGCAGGGAAAGAACCATAAAATTGTTCCAGGTCTGATCAGGCATCATGAACAGAGGAAGAAAGGTGGTGATCATCTGCCCGAAAAAAACGATCATTGTCCATTTCGTGAACTTTGGCACCAACCATAATATTCCGATGAGGCATTCTGCTAGTCCAAGCACGATCAGGAAGCACTTTATGCGCATAAGATGACCGATCGTCATCCGGTGCAAATTCGTTATTAATGCTTCGGCGGGAGATCGTGAAATTAATTTCAATAACCCGAACCAGAAATAAACAATAAAGAGGGAAGTTCTGTTGACCCATGAGATCAAAAATGCAATACGTTGCCCATAGTTGTTTGCAGTCAGTGTCATAAAATTTGGTTTTGGTTAATATGACATATGGCAAACAAAGTCGACGAAGGAATTACTACATGGATTAAGGGGAGGATTGAATTGGCGGATCTTAAATAAGAGGAAAAGAATTGCCATCTAAATTTACTGCTATTTCCAACCGAACGAAACTAATTTTGGGCAACTTAAATAAATACACGTACCAGAGCGTATACCTTTGCAAGGTCTCTTGCAGGCCACCGCCCCCGTACCGCATTTTCGGTATTACCTCCTTCATCTCTTGACGACATAACGTCTCAATTGCGGGTCACCGTTGATCCGCTTCACCTCCTCTTTTATGATGGTAGCGACTTCCATTCCTATACGCTCGAAGTTATCCCGAAGCACCTTTGCATCCACGGGTCCGATGACAGGAAAAGGCTTCTCTTGCCCACGATCAGCAACTTCTTTTGTAAAGGCGGCATGAAAACCTTTCAATTCGAGTTTTACGTCGGGGTCGTCGGCGATGATGCCCACGAATTCACCGGAAGACAGATGAGCCAGGTCAGCCGGCGTAATAGCATCTTCCGTCTGTGTGGTCTTACCAACCGAAGTATCCGTGCTATTCACCGTAATGGTAGTTTTTAGGTGAACATTGGTATGGAACCTTTTGCCCACCCAGTCGGCTGTTTCTCCCGTCACCTGTCCACAAATGAGATTGCCACTGGTATTCATGATCTGGTAGGCTTCATCCCGGGAGTACTGTAGGGTCAGCTGGCTAAGGTCTTGTACGGCGAGGATGGGAACGATATTGTTCGAACGGCCTGTGGCGATGGTTTGCAGTACGCTGGTCGCTCTTACCGTGGCAAACTCATCCAGTACCTGGGCGGTGGGGTACCGGTCGGGTTGGTTGATCCTTCTGTTAAGCCTGTCGACAATTAAAGAAAGTATCGGCGCCAGCGCGTCCTGTCTTGCCGGGTCTCCTCCAAGGCAGAGGATGGCCGGGGCATTGGGATCATTGATGTCGAGTTTGAGATCGTTGCCGCTGAGAACATAGTAAATGTCCGGTGAGTCCAGCCTTGCCAGGGGTATCCTGGCCGAAGCTATCTGACCGTCCAGCATTTCCATGGTTTTGTTCAGATAAGCCTCTTTAAAGGGACCGATGAGGCCCCGGGTCTCGGGCTCGGCATTGAGGATGGTAAACAGTTCGTCATAGGGGGCTTTGGACAGTTCGATGACGTGCGGAAGGGTGCAGTAGGCTCCATCTTTATATATCTTGAGGAACCAGATGAGGGCGGCGAGGAAATTGATCGGTGATTCCACGAAGAACTCGCCCTGTTTGTGCAACCAGGCACGGTTCATGCTAAGCAGGATGGTCCTGCTAATACCCAGGGCATCGTTCTTATGGATCAATGTGGCCGGGTCGATGATGTTGCAGCGGTGAGTCCGGGCCAGATCGGTAAAATTGATGCAATAAAGGCGGGCGTTTGGCGGATACCGGTCCCCATGGCGTAAGAAACTATTATAAGTGTGCCTGGTCAGCGCCGGGTATTTGTAGTCATACACTAGCAGGGCCATGCCTTTCGAGGCCAGCTGTTCTATCATCGGTTCGATGAGGAACCAGGACTTACCCGAGCCCGGCGAACCCATGATGAGGACTCCGCGCCGGGGGTTGACGATATTGACATAGCTTTTTCGCTTGCGGCCATTATATCCATAGGTTGCCCGGAAATTGAGCGAATACGGGGTGGTGATCAGCTGTTCTTCCTGTTTGAAGCCGGCGCTGTCCGGGTGGAAATTTTTCCAGTGAAAAGCATAGCTCATGGCCGCCCCGAGTCTGCTCACCGTGCCGACGATGAGCAGGTAGCCGATCGAGGTAACAGCGATATAATGTTTGGCAAGCGAGGGGTCCCCATTGATGGGGGTCAACCAATAGGTGCTGAAAAAGAGCAACAGTCCGATGGCAAGAAGGATCATTGGCCATTTAACGCCAACCTTCCGTTCGGCAGGGCGGCCGGGAAGGAAGGAGGGAACCGCCACTAGTACAAAAACAAAAATTTTGGTTATCCACTCGTCGCTGGTGAGCTTCTGAAACACCTCCTGGAATCTGTCCAATACTGCGGTGAATGGTCCCGCGTCGCTGCGGAATGCCCAATAGCAAAGTGCATAATAATGCAGTAATAAGATGGAGACGCTTGTTGTTATTAAATACCCGGATATTTTGTTTGCGTTCAGGGTGTTTGCATTGTTGTTCATAAGTGAAGGTTTATTTGATGTTCTTGTGATTGTTGTTCTTCAAGCTGTTGTTCGGGAGCCAGTCGCTTTCGGAGCGCGGCAAGGTCATAGCCTGCCCCGAGGCTTTCGCCTCCAAACGCATATTTACCAACATGATCGACGAAGAAAACCCGTTCTTCCCCGTCGGCTCTCTTCGCTGTTACGACGTCGATCCCCTCCCGCTCCAGGTTTTCTTTGAATCTCGCCCAATCCGGCGTCTCCCCTGCAACGGCCCATTCGATTGCCGTATGAAGACGTTCACGCGGAGCTTCGCGGTTGCGCAAGTTCTCGGCGAATTTTTTTTCCAACTTTTTGATCGTGGGTTTGAGTAAGAAGGCGCTGGCTTTGATAGGTTTGCCTATCCGGTTGCCGTTCTCATCGAGAGCATGATAGAGAAGGCCGCCGAGCTTGCGCAACCGCGAATCCTCCAGGCCGGGATTGGCTGTTACGTTATATTGTTTCAGGATAGCGTTGAATTCGTCGAGGGAGGTATAATTATAGTGGTCAACCACCGTATTGAGGACATCGCTGATGGCGTGTGTCAAACCCTGCTCACCATAGGTTATCTTTTGCGCGTGGTCTACCGCGAATCTAAGCTGGTCTTCCGCCGTCGCTTTTAGATTTTTTTCAAGAGAGAATTCCCTTTCCAATTCTCTGCACAGCCGGTGGGATGCATGATAGTCCTTAGGCTCAAGCTTTTTCAAGCGTCCGTCGGCCCGCACCGTGGTAGCCACGATATGGACATGAGTGTGGCCGGCGTCCAGGTGCCGGTAGACAACATAAGGTTGATCCTCAAACCCCATACCCGTCATATAACGATTGGCCACCTCGACCAATCTTTTATTGTCAAGCTTTTCCTCCTTGCCGAAATTCAATGAGAAATGTACGCCGTAGTCATGCAACCGTTCGTTGAAGGACGATCGTTGGCGAAATCGGTCGAGGATTTCCTCCTCGGTCAGCTGGTCATGATCTTTTAAGAAGTTCTCCGCTCCGATCCTTTCAGCCTTGCCTTCGTCTATTTTTTGCTCGTTGTAATGAAGGGAAAAATAAATTCCATTATTGGGTTTTATTTGTGGTTGCATGGGGTCACAATTTTGATAAGATTTTCTTCAATAATGGTCATTTTCCGCTTCAGCTCTTCCTTTTCTATCGTTGTGAATGTCTCCTTGCCCAAAAGGATCTTGAGGTCTTTTCTTAATTTAACAGCCGTTTCGATAAAGTCATCCAGCGAACGATTGCGGTAGATGACGGCGACAGGTTGGCCTAAAACCAGTTTTCTGAGATAGGAAGCTTTCGACTTGTAAATCGTAGCCTTATAATTCTCCATGAGTTTTTCGTACTCACTCTGATCCAGGTAAACAGATAATATCCTTTTAAATCGCTTATAGCCCATAACACCCCTCTTTGGTCAATCGTTACAATGACCAAATTACGGCAGGCATCAGTCGAAAAAAATACGATTTCGTAAGTGTTAGCGAATATTTGTTAGTGTTAGCTCAACGGCTACCGGGACGTGGGTTGTTTTTGAAGTACTTGCTCTTGACGTTGCTGTAATAAGTGGGTGTGAGGTTGAGAAAGCTGGCCAGGTACTGATCTTGTACCCGGGATTCCAGTTCGGGGTAGTGTTTCATGAGGAAGCAAAAGCGGTTATACGACTCATCCTGACGCATCTCTTCCCGTTCGTCGCTTTGCAGGTAGTACTTTTCCAGCAGGTCGGCGCGATGCCGGTGGAAGGAAGACCATTTTTTTAGTGCGGACTGGTATTGCTGGAAAGAGATACTGAGAATAGTGGTGGGCTCAAGGCATTGGACCGTTTCTGTAGCGGGTTGTTGCCTGAAAAAGCTTCTCACGGAGGCATAGACATCTCCCTCTTTCATGAACCAGGAGGTAAATTCGTGACCCTTGTAGTTGGTCCGGAAGCCCCTGATGAGACCTTTTTCGATGAATCCCAGGGATCGGGCCACTGTACCTTCTTTGACAAGGGGTTCTCCTATTTCATGATGGGTAGGGTGTAGCGAGGCCTCCAGATAATCGCGGAGGCCTTCTTCCAGGGGTGACAGGGAGTCGAGGAGATGAAATACGGGTTCCATAAGGTAACGGTTTGGCGGGGAAGATAGGTCCATCCGCTGCAGCGTTTGCGCATGGTACGCAATCAATATATGGCCCAATCCGGCTCTGCCAATGCCTATCAGAGCAATGTCGTGCAGCAGCGATGGAACCAAACCGTCGGCGACGAACTGATCAACAAGGATATGGAACAGCTTTGAAAATCGTCAATTCCTTTACCCTCACGGATATTCACGACCAAACAGCCTTCATCGAATCCGAAGGAATTATCACCAGCGACAGTGCCACTCAATTTATGACCTATAATGTCACGACCGGCCTGAAGGGGGAGCAGAAAGGAGAATACCAGGTCGATTCGAAGACCGGGATGCTGCTCAGCGCTACAGTAAATGTGACCGTTGAGGGCACCCTTCAAGTCATAGGTAGGGACATTCCGCTGACGATGAGGAGCCAGGTGAAAATGGAGCGGCATCAGTAAGTCGTCCCTTCTCACATATTATATGCCGCATAATACGCAGCTCCCTGCAACGCCATCTTATCATTCAACACCACATGCACCGGGATCTTGTCCGACAGATCGTGCATCCGGCCATTGTTGTCGAAATTTTTTGTCCAGTGTTCTGTCTGCAAAAGCGGAAGGATCTTGGGCGGGATGCCGCCGGCGAGGAAGAGGCCACCGGTAGCCATCAGCTTCAACACGAGACAGGAAGCTTCGGTAGCGAGATAGCGGACAAACAGGTCCATGGTCTCTGCACAGATGAGATCGTCGTGTCTGAGGGCCGCTTCGCTGATGACGGCGGCAGGGTCTTCGTCCTTCAGCCGTTCGGATAACCATTCGGGTAGGGGATCGCGATGTTTCGACACCAGGCAATGAAAGATGTTCTTGATGCCCATCCCGGAGACGAGCCGCTCCCAGCTGACATGACCGAATTGCTGTTGCAGCGCATAGAAGAGCTCCACATCTTTTGGAGTGCGGGGCGCAAAGTCGGCATGCCCGCCTTCGGTTGCAAATGGATGATACCGCTCCCCATCCCAGAACAGCCCGGCCTCACCCAGGCCCGTACCGGGAGCGATGATGGCGATATTGCCTTTCGCCTCCGGGTCACCCGTGGCAAGGGTGGCCAGTTCGTCGCTGCCAAGACCGGCCATGCCATATGCTGTCGCTTCCAGGTCGTTTATAAAATGAACGGGGATGCCTAACTCCCGGCTTATAGCAGCGCTGTCAAGATCCCAGGACAGGTTGGTGAGCTTGCTCCTGCCGTTCACGACGGGACCCGCCACCGCGGCGCAAACCCGCTCTGGCAGCTTTCCCTTGTGGAAATCATGGATAATCTCGGTGAGAGTCGGGTAATCCCTGGAGACATATCTTTTCTGTTCGACGATGCTGACCCCTTCCCAGGAGGCCACGCAGCGGGCGATATTGGTCTTGGTGCCCCCGATGTCGGCAGCGAGAAGCGTTACCGGTTCTTGATCTTTCTTTAGTCCTTTTTTAAAAGCGATGGGTACCTTTAATGACATGCAAGTAGGTTTGAGCGTTGTGCCCAAAGTTACATGTTACGCCGGTATTGTCCGCCAACTTCATATAAAGCGTTGGTTATTTCCCCAAGAGTGCAATACTTCACCGTCTCCATCAATTCCCCGAAGAGGTTGCCATTGGTAACGGCCACTTCCTTCAGCCGGCGAAGCATCTCCGGCTTCCGGGCCGTATTGCGTTGCCGAAAGGCTTGCAGATTACCTATCTGCTGGTCCTTCTCTTCGGCCGTGCTGCGGATCACCTCTCCGGGCAACACCGTTGGGGAACCTTTTCTGTCCAGGAAGGTGTTGACACCCACGATAGGCAGCTCGCCGCTGTGCTTGAGACTTTCATAATGCAGGCTTTCCTCCTGTATCTTATTGCGCTGGTACATCCGCTCCATAGCGCCTAGCACACCCCCGCGTTCGTTGATGCGGTCGAACTCACTGAGCACTGCTTCTTCAACCAGGTCGGTCAGCTCTTCCACGGCAAAGCTGCCCTGGAGGTAGTTTTCGGTTCGTGCACTGCCCAATTCCCGGTTGATGATCAGCTGAATGGCCATCGCACGGCGGACACTCTCTTCCGTCGGCGTGGTGATCGCTTCATCATAGGCGTTGGTATGAAGAGAGTTGCAGTTATCATAGATGGCATACAGCGCCTGCAGCGTGGTACGGATATCGTTGAAGTCTATCTCCTGGGCATGGAGGCTGCGGCCGCTGGTCTGTATATGATATTTCAACTTTTGCGACCGGCCATTGCCTTTATACACATGCTTGATGGCCTTGGCCCAGATGCGGCGGGCTACGCGGCCGATGACGCTATATTCCGGGTCCATGCCGTTGCTGAAGAAAAAGGAAAGATTGGGCGCGAAGTCGTCGATTGCCATGCCGCGACTCAGATAGTACTCCACATACGTAAACCCGTTGGAGAGGGTAAAGGCCAATTGGGTGATGGGGTTGGCGCCGGCTTCGGCGATGTGATAGCCGCTGATGGATACGCTGTAGAAGTTGCGCACCTGGTGACTGATGAACCAGGCCTGTACATCCCCCATCAGCCGCAGGGCGAACTCCGTGCTGAAGATGCAGGTGTTCTGGGCCTGATCTTCTTTGAGGATATCGGCCTGTACGGTACCCCTCACCTGCGAAAGTGCGGACGCCCGCAGCTGTTGATAGACCTCCGCCGGCACCACTTCGTCGCCGCTGAGCCCGAGTAAGCCAAGCCCCAGCCCGTCATTGCCTTCGGGCAGCCCCTCGGGGCTTAACGGGTTGCGATACACAGGGCGGTTGCCATCGGGGTATTTTCGGGTAAAGACCTCCGCCACTGCTTCGATGTCGCCGATGCCCGATGCGCCCGCCGCACCACGCCCATTCGCCGCCAGCCATTTCTCGCATTGCTGGTCGATAGCGGCATTCATAAAGAAGGCGAGCAGAATCGGCGCAGGACCGTTAATAGTCATACTCACCGAAGTCTTCGGATCGCAAAGATCGAATCCGCTATAGAGTTTTTTGGCGTCGTCGACGGTGGCGATGCTCACGCCGGCATTGCCGATCTTCCCATAGATGTCGGGACGATAGTCGGGGTCTTCGCCATATAACGTCACCGAGTCGAAGGCCGTACTCAGCCGTTTGGCGGGCTGACCGGCAGAAACATAATGAAAGCGTTTGTTGGTGCGTTCGGGGCCGCCCTCGCCGGCAAACATCCGCGTCGGGTCCTCTTCGGCGCGTTTGAGGGGGAAGACCCCGGCAGTGTAGGGATATTTACCCGGGAAATTTTCCTGGAGCCGCCAGCGCAGGATATCTCCCCAGTCCCGCAGCCGTGGAACGGCGATACGTGGGATAGCAGTACCGGAGAGGGATTCGGTGAACAGTGGCTGGCTGATCACCTTACCCCTGACGTCATAGTCGAAGCTGTCCTGCCGGTAACGCGCCGTCAGTGCCGGCCATTCTTCGATCAGCTTTTTGCAGAGGGGAAAGAGCTGCTGCTCGTATTTGGTCTTTTGGGCCAATAGCTCGTCGCGCCCCGGAAAGGCCGCCGGCAGCTCGTCAAGAACGCCGCTGAGCCTATAAAGCCGGGAGGCGATATCCGCCTGCTCTTCCGTCCGCCGGTTATATTCCCGGATGGCGCCGGTTATCTCGGCCATATAGCGTACCCGCGACGCCGGCAGTATCTGCGACCGGGTGGTCGTATCCTGGGTGTGGGGGTGCATCGTCAGTTCGCCATAACGAACCCCCGTCTTTGTCTCGATGGCGAACATCAGCTTTTCGAACAGCTCATTCACTCCAGCATCATTGAATTGCGCGGCTATCGTGCCGACGACAGGCAGCTCGCCATCTTTGGCCGTCCAGAGTTGGTGATTGCGTTTGTATTGCTTGCGAATATCATGGAGGGCATCCAATGCCCCTGCCTTGTCGAATTTGTTCAACACCACCAGGTCGGCATAATCCAGCATATTTATTTTTTCCAGCTGGGATGCAGCGCCATATTCCGGGGTCATCACATATAAGCTTATATCGGAATGGTCGAGGATGGATGCGTCGCTTTGTCCCACACCCGCCGACTCGAGGATAATGAGATCATAGGCGGCCGACTTACAGATGTCGATAGCCTCCTGTACATGGGCGCTGAGGGCCTTGTCGCTGTCCCGTGTAGCCAGGCTACGCATGTAGGCGCGGGGGCTGGAGATGGCGTTCATCCGGATACGGTCACCCAGCAGGGCGCCGCCGGTCTTTTTCTTGGAAGGGTCTACGGAAACGACGGCGATGGTCTTGTCGGGAAAGCTGTTCAGATAGCGACGCACCAGCTCATCGGTAACGGAGGACTTACCGGCCCCACCGGTACCGGTGACCCCAACCACGGGGATGCTTGCGACGTGGCCCCCCTGTGCCCCGGCTACCGCTGCCCCCCCTGCGCCCACGGCCTTCACGCCCGCCGCCCCGCCGATCTCCGTCGGCCCAACCCCATTCTCCGCATTCGTTATCGACCTTGCGATCTTCCGGATATCCTTCCATTCTCCCAGTTTCATTTGCCCGGGGAAATTTCGCGGATCACCATTCAACGGGAAGTCGCATTGCCTGATAACATCTTCGATCATCCCTTCCAATCCCATCCGGCGGCCATCGTCGGGTGAATAAATGCGGGTGATGCCATATTGGTGCAACTCCTCTATTTCCTGTGGCAGTATCGTTCCGCCACCACCGCCAAAAAGCCGGATGTGCCCGCATCCATTCTCGTCGAGCAGGTCCTTCATATACTTGAAGAACTCCAGATGCCCCCCCTGGTAGGATGTGATGGCGATGCCCTGGACATCCTCCTCGATGGCGCACTCCACGATCTCGGCCACCGAACGGT
The DNA here is from genome assembly GCF_014642875.1 of Puia dinghuensis. Lineage (GTDB taxonomy): Bacteria > Bacteroidota > Bacteroidia > Chitinophagales > Chitinophagaceae > Puia > Puia dinghuensis. The sequence continues at coordinate 82,316 of NZ_BMJC01000004.1, read as the reverse complement.
TGTGCCCCAGGTGAATAATCTCCGCACCCTTTGCTTGCAGGATGCGACGCATAATATTGATAGCCGCATCATGTCCATCGAACAATGCAGCGGCCGTAACAAGCCGGACCTTATTAACCGGGGTATAACTCATGACCTAAATGTTTGGAAGACAGGCAAATTTAGGCAAAAAAACTAATGATCGTTAGTTTTGTTGGGGAGACGCCCAATCTTTATTGAGAGACAGGAAGATAGCGCGGTCGCCGGGCTTATGCCCTGAATGCAGTGTACAGATAGGGATTGAACCTTTCAATGGGATGTGGGATAAAATAGCCCTTGATGCATTCATAGTTGAGTACACATATCTGAATATGATTTCGATCTGTTATGGCCGTTCCAGGGTAGATCGGATCACCCTCTCCAAACGCGCATCGAACGGTATCGAAGCGGAGGTCGGGATTTCCCCTTCCAACTGTCCGCATATAACTCAATACGGTGCAATCCAGGCGCCTGTTACTGTCTTTGTTAACAGGGAGAGGCTTACCAACTTCTTTGTAAGACTGTTCCATCTCCAGGTACATTTTCTTCAAAAGCGCAAGGGATTCGGACTCCAGCAAATTAAGACACCTTCTTAATTCTATGATGGCGCCAAGAACAAAAGGGGTTTCAATCTTTTTCTTGTTGAACTGAATACCCCTGGCATTTTCTTCGCCATACTCTAATGATCTTACCGGATTCTGTTCCCAGAAGTAAATGCCTTCCCCCAGCCAATCCCATGGATTTATACTGGGTTTGAGTTTTTCGGTACCTGTCAGGACCTCTAGTGCGAGCTTCTTATCGCAGCTATGATACCCCAGGACTTCATATGGTTGAGTAAGGGCCAATGCTCTCGTCTGATTTATTCTTCTTTTTTGTCTTCTTTCTCTTGTACATCATCTGTCTCATCCAGGAGGCCCGCTTCTTTCAAGAATTCGAGCGTTGCCTCCTTTGATCCCCTGATCCTCTTGTTGACTTCTTCCAAAGCGCGGTCGAATGCTGGAAGTACTTCGTCCCAATTAGTCAAAGTGTATATTGGCATATTTTAGTTTTTTAGTTGTTATTAAATAAAAGGTTGAACGCACACGATTTTGTATAGCGTGTGCCGTCTGATTGGAGGGATAGTAGTGTGGAGGGAAAAGTCATATAAAGTTCCGCGTTTGTTTCGAATCCAACAAGTGATCGGGTTGCATTGTGAAAAAAAATCCCGCAGTATCCAAAAAATCAGTAATTTGTCTCGCTTTGAAGCGCTTTGCTGCCATACTGCTCATGGGAATCCTGTTCTTCAACTGGTACGGTTACCAGTTGCTGACCCAATACTGGCAACAACAGGCCGACAGCCGCCTGGAAGCCCGCCTCGACAGGAATGAATACAATGAATCCCAACTCTTTAGCGTAAAGATCCCCATCACTTCCCTCTCTTATTATGATGATGGTTCTTCCAACAGCTTTCAACGGGTGGATGGCCAGATAGACATCGGCGGTGTTCGCTACCAGTATGTCAAACGTCGGATAATCAAGGATTCGCTCGAACTGCTTTGCATCCCCAACGAGACGGCTATAAAACTGCAACGAGTGAAGAATGATTTCTTCCGGCAGGTGAACGATCTCGGGCAGCAAAGCCAGGGGAAGAAGGCGCCAACCCCCGTCAAGAATACTTCGAATGATTATCAGCCGACGGCAATGTATGTTGCCGTTCCCGATGCGTTGGCCGCACTCGAGCCCGTGCGCGGGGTTTATACCTTTCCCTATCTTCCCTCCTATTGCTCACCCACCGATGAGATGCCGCCGGATCAGGCTCCTGCCTTATCCTGAGAAGTCTGTTCTTCCAGCATCAAATCCATACAATGAAGGTTTTTTCCGGTGACGGGCTGCAGCAGCCCGCACAACCCATACATTCCACGCTGCGCATCGCTTCGGCAATGTGCTTCATCGGCCACGGCGCTTTCGGCATCATCACCAAACCCATCTGGTGTAATTACTTCGCCGTCTTTGGCATCGGCCATGACCTCGCCTACCGGCTCATGCCACTGGTGGGGATCATCGATATCCTGATGGGCCTTTCCCTGCTCTTCTATCCCATCCGGGCCATAGCAGCCTGGCTGGTAGGCTGGGGATTGCTGACTGCTGCCCTGCGGCCGCTGTCCGGTGAGCCTTTTGCAGAGATCATCGAAAGGGCCGGCAATTATTGTGCACCCCTGGCCCTGCTCCTGCTTTCGGAAAAGGGTGGTTTAGGCTCCAGGCTAAGCCCGGATCCCCGCATCGACGCCCGCAGGTTCCGCCTCGTCACCTTTTGCCTTCGCCTGGCTGTTTTTTTCCTGCTATCGGGACATGGCTGGCTCAATCTCATCGAAAAGAAAGGTCTGCTCCAGCAATATGCCGGCCTGGGTTTCCCCGATCCGGCTCATACCGCTCATCTCGTGGGGATGTTCGAGCTGCTGGCGGCCCTGGCAGTCCTGGTGCGCCCGGTGCGCCCGTTAGTGCTAGTCTTCTTTGTATGGAAGATGGGAATAGAACTTTTCTATCCACAACACGAAGTCTTCGAATGGATCGAACGCGGCGGCAGCTATGGCTGTCTGCTGGCCTTATGGATGGCCCTGGGACAAACCCCGGCGCTCACCGGATCACAAACAAAAGAAAAAATCACTCTTACCATTTAACGCTTATGAGAAAGTTATTTATCGCCATATTCTTACTCGCTTCCGCTCAACACGTTTTTTCCCAGGGATGCGTCGCCATCCGCAGCACCGGGGGATTCTGCACCGCCGGCGGCCAGGGTCATATGGATACCGCCAGCAAATGGCAGTTCACCGACAACAACCGCTATTATAAATCCTTCCGTCACTATGTCGGCACGGCCGAACAGAAACAGCGCCAGACGCTGGGCAATGCAGTCATCAACTGCGCATATACCAACGATTTAGCCATCTACCGCATCCTGAATCCCCGCTGGTCGCTCATGCTCGACCTCCCTATCTCGGCCAACTCCAGATCCCAGACCTACCTGGAGAAAGGTATCTACAACCGGTTTACCACGGGCGCCTTTGGTATAGGCGATGTCCGGGTTGCCGTCTATGGCTGGGTACTCGATCCCGTAAAAATGCCCAAGGGCAATATCCAGGTCGGCCTGGGGCTCAAGCTGCCCACCGGCAACGACAATGTCCAGGATTGGTTCAAGACCAGCGACAGTACAAAAAATTTCGGCCCAGTGGACCAGTCTATCCAATTGGGTGACGGCGGCACCGGCATCACCCTGGAGATAAATGCCTTCTACAACTTCTCCCAGCATGTCGGCGTCTACGGCAACTTCTTCTACCTCGCAAATCCCGCCGACCAGAATGGCGTTTCCAACGCCCATGGCGGAACCCCTTCCGCCTCATCCATCGCCAACACCAGCAGTGTGATGAGCGTGCCCGACCAATACCTGATAAGAGCCGGGGTCAACCTGCAATTCAACCGGCTCACCGCCTCCGCCGGTTTCCGCGATGACTGCCTGCCCGTACACGATCTCATCGGCAGCAGCCACGGCTTTAGAAGACCCGGGTATATCCTTTCCGCCGAACCCGGCCTCACCTACATGCTCTCGTCCAAGGTGTCGGTCTATTCTTTTGTTCCCATCGCGATGGTGCGTAACCGCACCCAAAGCGTCCCGGACAAGATCACGACGGCGCTCACCGGCGTCTATACCCATGGCGATGCGGCCTTTGCCGATTATGTTATCAACATCGGAGCGAACATTCGTTTCTAAAATCTTACGGCTATACAAATTCTTATGATGAATTGCAAAAATGCTGCACTTTTCGCCATCCCGCTGCTCGTTCTTTTGAGCCCGGCGATTGCAAAAGCGCAAACGGATGAGGATGCCATCACGATGGCGAAAAAAAATCTCTGCATCGGCGCAACTTATATGAACAGTAGCTGGGACCACTACTGGGAAGGAACCTTCAAGCGCAATAACCAAAACCTGGGGACCGTATCCACCCAACAGGTGATGCTGATGGGAACATACGGCATCACCAAAAAACTGAATATTGTCGTCGGGGCGCCCTATATCTGGACCCATTCCACGGCCGGCACACTCCATGGGCAGCATGGCATCCAGGATCTATCTGCCTGGGTCAAATGGGAGGCGCTGCAACAGAAAGTCGGCAAGGGTGTTGTGAAAGTATTCCTACTTGGCGGCGGCTCCATCCCCCTGACCAACTACATCGCAGACTACCTGCCCCTGTCCATCGGATTGCAAAGCAAGACTGCCTCCGGCAGACTATTGATCGATTATCAATTGGGCAATTTCTTCGCCACCGCATCAGGGACGTATACAGGGCGCAGTGATATCACCATCGATCGGAATTCCTACTATACTGCATCCCTGCATCTTACGAATAAGGTCTTTATGCCCGATATGGCCTCCTGGAATGTCAGGACAGGCTATCGCAGCAAATACCTCATCGTCGAAGGCGTCTTTTCCGATATGATCACTTTGGGCGGATTCGATATCCGGAAGAATGACATGCCCTTCCCCAGCAACAAGATGAACTCCACGATGGCCGGCGCCGACTTCAAATACGAATTGAAGAAACCGAAAGGCCTCTCGATCGTCGGCGGCGCCATGTACACCTTGTCCGGACGCAACATAGGACAGTCCACTTCCTGGGATCTCGGCGTCTTTTATATCATTGACTTCGCTCATAAAAATTCCCAAGCCAAATCCAAGTGATCATGCAACTGTTTATAACCGATATAAAACGGACTATCACCCTAATAGCGCCACTAGCGGCACTTCTGGGTCTCTCCGCCTGTAACAAAAGCGTCTCTGACAGGACAGCCGATCTGCCGCCCCTCGCGCCCGCCAGCGAAGACCTCAATGCCGGCAGCTGGAAACCCATCCTCATGCCTCGGCCCGATACTTTCGCCGTGACGGCTCCCGTGGCAACCAGCAACACCCTTTACATAGCCGATCTCAACGAAATAAAAGGTTACCAGGCCCATCTCACCAGCGATCAGCAGGGCCAGATAGCGTACTGGAGCGCCGGTGGCGTCCTGCGCTGGAATGAGATCATGCTCGGTCTCATGGCGAAGTACAACCTCCCGCCCTACCAGAATGCCGACGGATCCTATCCCATCCCCAGCAGTACCAACCCCTTCGCTTATCCCTATTTCCCCTTCGCCAATCCCCCTTATGCCGCTCGCGCCCTTGCCTATGTCAGCGCCGCACAATACGATGCGCTGGTCGCCTGCTGGCATTATAAAACCTTGTATAACCGGCCAGCTCCCTATCTCGTGGATTCCACCATCAAGGCGCTCGCCGGAAAGAACAACCTGCCTTCCTATCCTTCCGAAGGGGCTGTACTGGCCGGCGTCAGCGCGGAAATGATGAAGTTGCTCTTTCCCGATGAGCTGGCGAATATTCAACAGAAACTCCAGGAGCAAGAGACGGCTCTTATCGCTTCAGGGGCCGCAGCGCGCAGCGATGTCACCGCCGGGGAAGCCCTGGGCCGACAGATAGCCGGGCTTTTCATCGCACGCGGCCGCGCCGACAATGCCGGTAAGGCAGTCGGGACGCCCGCCGGCTGGGCAAGCCTGGTCACTACCGCCCAGTCAAAGAACCAGGTTCCCTGGCTAAGCCTCGAAACGCCTGCAAGACCGCCCATGTTGCCTTTATTCGGGAAGGTGAAAGGCTTTTTGTGCGATTCGGCCACCATCGTCGCCCTTCGCCCGGGTCCGCCGCCTTCGACGGGCAGCGACTCCATGAAAGCGCAGACTCAGGCCGCCTATAGCATGATAAAGAATGCAACCCGCGACCAGATGCGCATCGTACAGTTCTGGGCAGATGGCGTCGGAACCTATACCCCGCCGGGACACTGGAATGCCATCGCGGACGGAGATTTCGTGAACCAGAACTATAGCGAAGTACGATGGGCCCGCAACCTGGCCCTGCTGAATATGGCGGAAATGGACGCCGCCATCAGTTGCTGGGATATCAAATACTATTATTTCAACCCGCGGCCTACTCAAATGGACCCGACGATCAAGACCCTGACGGGGATACCCAACTTCCCTTCCTACGTCTCGGGGCACTCGATGTTCAGCGCCGCAGCCGCCACCATTCTCGGCCATATCCTTCCGTCCCGTGCAACGGCCTATATGGCCATGGCCCAGGAAGCAGCCAACTCCCGCATCTATGCCGGCATCCACTATAGCATCGATTGCACGGCAGGGTTTTCGGTAGGCCAGAATATAGGCGGGTATGCGATCAAACGCGCCCAAAGTGATGGGGCCGAATAAAGATTTTTGGTTCAAAGCAAAAGCAATCAAACGCCGCGATTCTTCGCGGTGTTTTTTTTTGCCCCCACGCGCACGACTATTTCTCCACCGGATTCATTATTTTTAACATACCATAATAGCATATATGAAAAGATCGGCCGGCGTCTTACTCCTTGTAATAACCTCCCTCCTTTCTCTCGGTCAACCCATCGTCACCACCCCACCCGACAAGATCTACGGGAAATTATTCGTCGATGTCCAGATGAACCGGGTATTCCCCGACGGCAAAACCTTTGTGGACTGCATCCCGAAACGAAAACCTGCCGACATCGTCGCCGACTATGAAGCGCAAAAAGAAGCGGCGGGTTTCGACCTGAAGAAATTCGTCCTCGACAATTTCGATCTGCCGGCAAACCCCACCGAAACGTACAAGACCAACAACACCGAAGATGTGGTCACCCATATCCGCAATCTTTGGCAGGTGTTGAAACGAACGCCTGATAAAGTCGTGGAAGGCAGCTCCCTGCTCCCGCTGCCGTATCCTTATATCGTTCCCGGCGGCCGCTTCCGGGAAGTATATTATTGGGACTCCTATTTCACCATGCTCGGACTGAAAGAGAGCGGCGAGATAGAGATGATCGACAACATGGTAAAGAACTTCGCCTATCTCATCGGGAATTACGGTCATATCCCCAATGGCAACAGAACCTACTATCTCGGCCGGTCGCAGCCACCCTTCTTCTCCGTCATGGTCGAACTGCTGGCCGAAGCCAAGGGAGACAGCGTCTACCAGGAATTCCTGCCGGCGATGGAAAAAGAATACGCCTTCTGGATGGATGGCGCCGACAAACTAAAACCCGGTCAGGCCTATCGCCGGGTCGTCAGGCTGAGAGACGGGGATATCCTCAACCGTTACTGGGACGACGCCACCGTTCCCCGGCAGGAAAGCTGGCGGGAGGATGTGCTGACGGCACAGCATTCGGGGCGTGATAAGGTAGAAATGTACGAAGACCTCCGGGCCGCCGCGGAAAGCGGCATGGACTTCAGCAGCCGCTGGTTTGCCGATAATAAGAACTTAGTCACTATTCGTACCATCGATCTTATCCCACCCGATCTCAATGCCCTGCTCTATCATTTGGAATGGGCCATTTCCAAGGCAAAGCTGATGAACAAGGACAGTTCGGCCGCCGACTTCCGTCGTAAGGCGATCCGGCGTGGCGAACTTCTCGATAAATATTGCTGGAACAAGACCGAGACCTTTTACACGGATTACAACTTCCGCACCGGCAAACAAAGCAATCTTATCACTCCCGCCGGTCTTTATCCCTTCTGCTTTATAAATGAACATCCCGACTATATGAGCTTCCTGGGCAGAAAAGTGGCGATCGTGCTCCGCAACAAGCTTCTGCGGCCCGGCGGCATCGTGACGACGACCTTCGACACGGGTGAACAATGGGATTCTCCCAATGGCTGGGCGCCGCTGGAATGGATGACCATCTGGGGACTCGACCGCTGCGGTCAAAAGGAGCTGGCCGCTGATATTGCCGCCCGCTGGGTAAAGCTGGTGGAGAAAGTGTATAAGTCGACAGGAAAGCTGATGGAAAAATATAATGTTGCAGACATCAATAAAGAGGCCGGCGGCGGTGAATATCCCGGTCAGGACGGCTTCGGATGGACCAACGGGGTGTTGCTAAAACTCATCGATCAATACAATCTTCCAAAGGAATAAATATGATACGCAAGATCTTCTTTTCATGCCTCTTTTTGATCGGGTTTTTTGTTGCCCGCTCACAGCAGACCCCGGAGAAGTTTGTACAGGTGACGAATTACCTGTTATATCTCCCGGATGGATATTCACAGGACACTACCGTCAAGTGGCCCCTGATCCTTTTCCTCCATGGCTCCGGAGAGAGCGGTCATGATCTGGAAAAGGTGAAGGTTCATGGTCCGCCCATGCTGGTAGCGCAAGGGAAGAAGCTCCCTTTTATCATTGTTTCGCCACAGACACCTGATCCCGCCACCGGATGGGAACCCAATACGCTGTACTGGCTGCTGCAGGATGTCAAAGAAAAATATCGCGTTGACCCCGACAGGGTCTATCTCACCGGATTAAGCATGGGTGGTTTCGGTTCCTGGACGCTGGCCATCAAACATCCGGAAGAATTTGCAGCGGTGGTGCCGATTTGCGCCGGCGGCGATACTGCCGACATCTGGAAACTGCGAAATATGCCGGTCTGGGGTTTCCATGGCGCCAAGGATAACGTAGTACCCCTGGCGAGGGGTCAGGCAATGGTCGACGCCTTGAGAAAGTATAACCCATCGACACGCTTTACTATTTATCCGGATGCCGATCACAATTCCTGGACAGTCACATACGCAAATGACAGCCTGTACCAGTGGCTGTTAGCGCAAAAGAAATTCAGGTATACCAGGGGCACTGCCGACCCGGTGATCCTGAAAGCGTGCGTGGGTCGGTATGCCGACGAGCACAGGGATAGTGTGCAGCTCTTCCTGGCCGGGGACACCCTAAAGGCCACTACTCACAACGAGACCGTCGAGCTGAAGCCGGCAGCTGCCAACCTGTTTTATATCGTTGACACTAAGCCAGAGAGCCTCCAGTTCATACTGAATAAACATGGAAAGGTAGAAGCATTCCTGTTTTATGGTAATACGAGGCTGATCTTTAAAAAATACCAATAAGCAGCTGGCCGGCAGTATCTTTACAAAAAATTGTCTGCATGTTCAGATCCCTCTTGGCCATTATACTGATCCCGGTGTTTTTCACTGCCTGCTCGACAAACAATGTCACTGTCGATGAGAGCTTAAAGAACTATTTCGACAGCGCCGGAATAAAAGGCTGTTTTGGGCTGTATGATAACGGGCAGGGGCATTTCACCATCTATAACCTGCCCCGCTTCCGCGACAGCGCCTATGCGCCCGGCGCCACCTTCGATATCCTCCAGTCACTCATCGCTTTTCAAACAGGGACGTTGAAAGACGACAAAGCCTTACTCATCATCACCGACACTTCCATAGCCGATCTCGCTCATCCCGGACAGAAGACGGTACTGCGACGGGGCGTCACCGTGACAGAAGCCTTCCGGACAATATCTCTTACCAATGATGCCGTATTCAACCGGATTGCGGATAGTCTCGGGAAAGACAGCGTAAAGAAATGGGTCGATTCCCTTCAATATGGAAATAAGGATCTCAACGGACCAGATTCCACCTGGGAAGACTATCGGTTAAAGATCACTTCGGATGAACAGCTGGGGCTGGTGAAGAAATTGTATTTCGACCAGCTGCCTTTCTTCAAACGGTCGCACGAGCTCGTCAGGGCGATGATGTCCACCGAAGGAAATTCCAATTATAACCTGTCTTATAAGATCGGCCGCGTCTCTTATGCGGACGGCCATGTCCTTGGCTGGGTGCTTGGCTGGATAGAGGAAAATAAACATCCTTATTTCTTCGTTTTGAACTTCGAATCTTCCAATGGACCAATGGATGTGTCAGCCGTTGGTCTTCAAGTTGTTAAAAATATCTTACGATCCATGGGATTCTTCAACGGGAAGAAGTAATTAAGGATAAAAAGGGTATCTTGCAAACCGGTGTATCGTTTCCAACATAGCGATTATCTTATTGGACTGGGGGCTCTGCCCTTATTACTGGCCGCCCTGTTTTTCCTGTTGCAATGGAAGAAGAAAACAGCCACCCGGATGGGTGACCCTGCGCTGATCAGGCAATTGATCCGGAATTTTTCACCGTTTCGTTTCCTGGTGAAGGTATTGCTGGTTTTCCTTGCTTTTTTGATCATCATTCTCGGTGCGGCCAACCCGCAGATGCCCGGCGCCATGCAGAATATCCAGCGGAAAGGGGTGGATGTGATGTTTGTGCTGGATGTCAGCAAGAGCATGCTGGCCACGGATATAAAGCCCAGCCGCCTGGACAAGGCTAAGCAACTGCTGCTGTTGTTGAGCGAAAAGCTCGAGAACGATCGGCTCGGGCTCATCCTTTTTGCCGGCCGCGCCTACCTGCAGATGCCCCTGACCACCGACCACGGTGCCGCGCGGATGTATATCCAGGACGCCAGCCCGGATGCAGTCCCCACCCAGGGTACGGTGATCGCCGACGCCCTCCACATGGCCAACACTGCCTTCAACAGTAAGGAGCGGAAATACAAGTCGATCGTACTCGTCTCCGACGGCGAAGACCATGACCCCGATGCGCTGAAAGTAGCAAAGGAGCTGGCGCAAAACGGCGTCATGATCAACACCATCGGCATCGGCTCGCCCGATGGTTCCACCATCATCGACCCGGCCACGGGCGAAACGAAAAAGGATGAACAGGGCAACACCGTTATCTCCAAGCTCAACGAAGCCGAGCTGCAACAACTGTCCGATGCCACCAACGGGGAATATATCCGCCTTGACAATGTCGATGACGCCCTGATCACGATGACTGAGCGCATCGACAGCGCCGAAAAGAAATCGATGAGCGACGCGGAATTCATCGACTATATAAGCTATTTCCAATGGTTTCTTGGCGCCGCCTTCGTCCTGCTGGTGATGGAATTCTTTTTGTCTGAGCGGCGCCGGGAAAAGAGACCTGCAAATGGGAGCAAACCCGCCGCCGGAACACCTGCCCTGGCCGCCCGCGCCTTGCTGGTGCTGGTCGTTATAGCGGCCGCTCTGCCTGCCACCGCACAGTCGGGAAATGGCGATGCCAAAGTCCGCAACGGCAACCGGTATTATAAAAAGCACCAGATCGATGAGTCGGTGCAGCAGTATCAATCCGCTGTTCAGCAGGCGCCCGACAACCCCACTGCTAATTATAATTTAGGCAACGCTCAGTTTAGAAAAAATAATTTCGACGAAGCGGGAAGATCATACGACTCCGCCATCCATTATAGCCAGGATAAGACGATGCAGGAAAAAGGGTATTACAACAAAGGGGTGGCGATGATCAAACAAAAGAAGCTGCAGGAAAGCATCGAGGCCTGGAAAAAAGCGCTCAAGCTGGATGCTTCGGATGTCGAAGCGCGGGACAACCTGGAGAAGGCGCTGATGGAATTGAAGAAGCAGCAACAACAACAGCAACAACAGCAAAAGGATCAGAAGAAAGAACAGAACAACAAAAAAGAAGATAAAAAAGACCAGGATCAACAGCAACAACAACAGCAAGAGCAGCCAAAACCCCAGCGCAGCCGCCTCAACAAACAACAAGTCGAGCAGTTGTTGAAAGCGCTCGAACAGAAAGAGAACGATCTGCAGAACAAAATGAAACAGAGCAAGGTGAAAACACCTAACCAACCCGACAAGGACTGGTAGGCCTGCCCTGGTCCATCGCTTTAGCCCCCCACTTTGGCGCCGGCCGGATTCTTTGTAACTTTACCTCCTTATGCAACTCTATTGTCAATCGCTCACCCGGTGGTCGAGGCTGCCAACGCTTGAAGTAAAGATCGGCGATCTGCTTCTTGGCAATTTTCATCCGATCAGGGTGCAGACCATGACCACCACCGACACCATGGATACGCTTGCCACCGTGGAACAATCGATCAGGTGTATCGAAGCGGGTGCGGAACTGGTGAGGATCACGGCCCCCAGCAAGAAAGAAGCGGAAAACCTGCTGAATATCAAGAATGAATTGCGTCGCAGGGGCTATACCACCCCCCTGGTGGCCGACATCCATTTCACCCCCAATGCCGCCGAGATCGCGGCCCGCATCGTGGAAAAAGTGCGGATCAACCCCGGCAACTATATCGACAAAAAGAAATTCGAGCTCATCGAATATACGGATGCCGAATACGATGAAGAGATAGATCGCATCCGCCAGCGGTTTACTCCCCTGGTAAAGATCTGTAAGGAATATGGCACCGCGATGCGCATCGGTACCAATCATGGCTCGCTCAGCGATCGCATCATGAGCCGTTATGGCGACACCCCGATGGGTATGGTTGAAAGCGCCATGGAATTCCTGCGCGTAGCCCGCCACGAATCCTATCACAACATCATTCTCAGCATGAAATCCAGCAACCCGCTGGTGATGGTACAAGCCTATCGCCTGCTGATCAACAAGATGCAGGAAGAATTCGGGGTCTGCTACCCCCTCCACCTGGGGGTCACCGAGGCTGGGGACGGCGAAGATGGCCGCATCAAATCGGCCATCGGCATTGGCACCCTGCTCGAAGATGGTATCGGCGACACCATCCGGGTATCACTGACGGAAGACCCGGAATTCGAGATCCCCGTCTGCAACGATCTGGTAAAACGTTATCAGCATCGCTCCCAGCCTGTGGCAGCGATTCCCCCGGTAGAAAAAATCCCGTATTCGCCCTTCGAATACCGGCGCAGGTGGTCCCGCATCCTGCCGCGCATCGGCAGCAGCCACGTACCCGTCGTAGTGGCGGACTTCACAAATGCCGCAGCCATCACACGCGAAGACCTCACCGCCATCGGGTATACCTATGATGCTGTCAGCGACAAATGGAAGATCAGCGACGCCGCTGCCGACTTCCTCTACACCGGGGATAAGACCATCGACTTCGACCTGCCCGGCACGCTGCAGGTGATCTGTGATTACGGCGTCTGGCTCGAACAAGACGATCAATCGCACTATTATCCTCTTTTCGAGGGGGCGGCTTACGACCCGGCAGGTGACCGCTCTGGCATCCTCAACTTCGTAGCAGTGGATGCCGCGACGGAAGAAGCTATAGCGCTTGCAGAGTCGCTGCGCGATGATGCAACGGTGGTGCTCTGTTGCCGGTCTTCGCACCCCGAAGAGCTGCTTTCCATCCGGCGCTTTATCATGGAGTTGATGATCCGCGATGTCCGCTGTCCCGTCATCCTCACGGTGGAGAGCCACCATACCTCCATCGACGAGCAGCTGATACAATTCTCCGCCGAAGCGGGCGCTCTCCTGCTCGAGGGCATGGGCGACGGGATATGGCTGATCAACGATGCGGAAAAGATCGTCAATCTGCGCATCAGCGGCCGCACCTATCTCCCCGTCAGAAATAACCATCAATTCCTGAATAACACCTCCTTCTCCATTCTGCAAGCTACCCGGACACGCATCTCAAAGACCGAGTATATCTCTTGTCCCTCATGCGGCCGGACCCTCTTCGATCTGCAGGAGACGACGGCCAGGATCAGGTCGATGACGCATCATCTCAAAGGTGTCAAGATTGCGATTATGGGCTGCATCGTCAACGGTCCCGGGGAAATGGCCGACGCAGATTTCGGATATGTTGGCAGCGGACCGGGCAAGATAACCCTATACAAAGGAAAGGAGATTGTAAAACGCGGCGTAGATAGCGCTATCGCGGTCGAGGAGCTCATCGGGCTGCTGAAAGAACATGGCGCCTGGGTGGAACCCGTCGAACCCGTGATCTCATAAAATCATTTGTCCGATGAACCGCATCGACAGACTTCATGCCATACTCACGCACCTGCAGAGCAAGCGGAAAGTGACGGCGCAGGAAATGGCCGATCGCTTCAATATCAGCCTGCGGACAGTCTACCGCGACGTCAAAGCCCTCGATGAGTCCGGTGTGCCCGTCATCGGCGAGGCCGGGTCCGGCTACACCATTATGGAAGGATACCGGCTGCCTCCTGTCATGTTCACGCAGGAAGAGGCCAGCGCCCTGCTATTGGGGGCTAAACTGGCCGAACAATTCACGGACGGGTCTATACAGCAACACTTCCAGGGGGCCCTGTTCAAGATAAAGGCAGTGCTCCGCTCGTCAGATAAGGAATATGTCGACAGCCTTACGGAGCACATCGAGATCCTGGCCCGCTACCGCCCTGACAGTGATTCCCCCCAGCAATACCTTTCCCTCCTGCAACAGTCCATTGTTAATAAAAAGCTGGTCAATATCCACTACCGGTCAAATCAAAAAGAGGAGGTCACACGCCGGCGGGTGGAACCCATCGGGCTGCTGTATTATGGCTCCGCCTGGCATCTCATCGGCTGGTGCCATCTTCGCAATGACTATCGCGATTTCCGGCTTAGCCGCATGCTGGGTGTCGTCATGGAGGATGGCGCTTTTGACTCCACCGCCCACCCCTCTATAAAGGAATATATCGAACAGATAATGGTGGAATCCGATCTCCAGGAGGCGGTGGTAAGTTTTGACAAGCGAATAGTAAAATACCTGGCGGAACAAAAATATCTCAACGGCTTTGTCTCGGAAGAAGAGTGCGAGGCCGGTGTCCGGATGAAATTCCTGGTTTCCAACCTACGCTACTTCGCCCGGTGGCTGCTCACTTACACCGACGAGGTAAGGGTCGATTCACCCGAGGCCTTAAAGACCCTCACGCAGGAGATGTCCGAAAAATGTTCTGCACATCACCGGTCCTACTGACATACTGTTGTCACTTTAGGGGTGTTCCTTTGAGGAAACAGCGTTTCGTATGCTTATTCGCACGCATCCCTTTATGAATGTCCTTTATACCGCCCGGCAGGCCCGACTTGGCGATCTCCAGTCCTACGCCGGCACCGTTGTCCGTGATCTTTACCGGTATGTGGCCGATCTCGACCTCCTGGTCTGTGGCCCGCAATACTGGTTCTATTATGGTGTCGATGGCCGTCCCGATACGAAGTTCACTCTCGAGGTGGCTCTGCCAGTAGAAGGAAAAATTCCCACGGCCCTGCTTCCCTATTTTAAACAGATACCTGCCTTTCGTTGTCTTTCTTCCAGATATGAAGGGCCCTGGGAGGGCATCGCTCAGGAATATGAAAAGATGATGCAGCATATCAAAGAGAATCAACTGAGAATGAATGGGATTTATGCAGAATCTTTTTTGCATATAGATACCGATCACCCCGATAACCAGATCACCGAGATCCTTATCGGGCTTTGCTAAAAATCTTTAATATGAAAAATTACGCCTGTGCCGCCTTTATCTTCGACGGCTTTGCCGACCACGAACTTTCCCTCGTGATGACCGCCCTCAACCGCACCGGCCAGTTCACCCTGGAGACCTTTTCTACCAGGGGCAGGACGGTGACCTCGGGCAGCGGCCTCCGGGTGATGCCCCATACCAGCCTTTCCTATGTAACGCCGGAAGACTTCGATCTCCTGATCCTGCCAGGGGGCGATCAATGGGAAAAAGGCGATAACCTGGAGATCTTTCCCCTGATAGAAGCTACCGCCGGCCACCGCCTCGTGCTGGCTGTAGGCTCGGCTACCCTGTCCCTGGCCGATCTCGGCCTGCTGGATCATATTCCCCATACCGGTAGTCATCCCGGCTATTTCAGCCGTTATTGCCCGGAATATGCAGGTGCCCCTTTCTTCTCCCGGCAGCCTTGTGTAATCGCCGACGGTATCATCACCATCGATAGCGCCGCGCTTGTCGACCCGGCCTGCACAATGTTAGCCCTTTTCGATACATTGCAGAAAATTACCGCAGACAACCATGAACTTTTCGATCCGGCATGCTAAAGAAAATGACCTTGACCTGATAAACCTTATCGACAACGACAGCGGAACGACCATCTCTATTTTGCCTGGCTATGGCGCTATCCTCCATGCTTTTCATATCCGGCTGAAAGATGGTTCCCTTTACAATGTCATCGATAATTACCACGATGGCAGCGAATTGAAAAGGGAACTGTCCCGCAGCTTTAAAGGACCCAAACTCTCTCCCTTCCCCTGCCGGATCCCGGATGGGGTGTATCATTTTGATGGTCAGGAATACCGTTTCGCACACCTTTTCGGTGATGGCACGGCTATTCACGGGCTTTTGTTCGATAAGCCGTTTACGGTGATCGAAGAAAACGCCGGCGATAGTGGCGCTACGGTATCCATGCAATATTCTTACGTTAAGGACGATCCGGGCTATCCTTTTCTCTACACCTGTATAGTGAGCTATCGCTTGCATCCCGGAAATACCCTGGAAGTGGTGACGACGGTGACAAACGACGATCAGGAAACTATCCCCATCGCGGATGGCTGGCATCCCTACTGGCGGCTTGGCGGGAAGGCCGATGACTGGCAACTTCAATTCCATGCTGCCGCTATCGTAGATTTTGACCAACGGCTGGTGCCCACCGGCAGCCTCACGCCGTATCAGGTATTTGAAACAGCGCGCCTCCTCGGCGACACCTTCCTGGACAATTGCTTTGCGCTAAGACCCGGGCTGGTCAGCGCTGCATGCGAACTGTATAATCCTGCCAACGGGCTGCAGGTCTCTTTCTTTCCCGATGCCACTTTCCCCTATCTGCAGATTTACACCCCCAATACCCGCGACAGCATTGCAGTAGAAAACCTCAGCGGCGCCCCCGACTGCTTTAATAATAATATGGGGCTTTTGCTTTTGCAGCCGGGGCATTCACAAATATTTACCGTAAGGTATAAGGTTAGCGTAGACTAATAAATTAACTTGCTCACAAACATTGAAATCAATGAAGATCCTTAAGATTATCCTCCCTATAGCCCTCGCCTTTTGTTTCACCGGTTGTCTCGATGTCGATGAGCAGATAGACGTAAAGAAAGATGGCAGCGGCCAGATGACCGAAGACATGGACATGAGCCAGATGATCGATATTCTGCAAACCTATATGGGAAAAGACGAAATGTCGAAGAAGGGGCTCCAGAACATGGACACCACCATCTATCTGAAAGATATCGTGGACACGATCTCCAGTTTCAGCGCCGAGAAAAAAGCGCTTCTCCGGCCCGCCAGCGTTCATATAAAACTGGATATGGATGGCAAGGTCTTCAAGACCCGCATGGTTTTTCCTTTCACCAGCCAGGAGAACCTGCAAAAATTGTATGCTGTTATGAGCGACGGCTCCTCCCTTGGCAATGCAAAGCTGTTTGGCAATCTCGGAGGCGATGAAGGCGGAAATGGCGGCAACGGCCAAAGCCCCGATCTCAGCCAGTTCACCAACATCTACGATTTTAAATGCAAGGACGGGCTGATGTCCAAACGCGTCAATAAGGAAAAGTGGAAGGCTCTCGCCGATAATCCCCAGGTAGCGCAGATGAAACAGGCCTCGCAGATGGGAATGGATATCAATTATACCACCACGATCCTGTTGCCCAGGCCGGTGAAAAAGATCGACAACCCCAATGCGAAATTGTCGGATGATAAAAAAGCAGTCACGATGAAATACAATTTCAGCGACGCACTCGATCATCCCGAGCAGTTTGAATATACCATCGAATATTAGTATATTTCGGCATGACCAGACCCTACTCCTACTGTACCATCCTGCTCGCCCTTTCCTTGTTCGCCTGCCATCAAGGCCAGCCCAGCGCTTCCGGCAACGCGGCCGGCATTCCCGATCGCCTTGCATCGGCCGTCACCGGCACTTATACGGGCCATTATAGCAAGGGCCTCATCACCCTGGTGATCAATTACATTGGCGGTAACATCGCCTCCGGTTACGATATCCACAAGGGCCTCCGCCGCAATCTCAACGGGCAGGTAGAACAAAATGGCGCCCGGCTCTCCTTCGTACTGAAAGAGCCTGGTGGCAATCCCTACGACGGGACATTCTTCCTTTCCTTCGACACGGCTACCAACAAGCTCAGCGGGAAATGGGTGCCTGCCGACAGCACCAAGGCCCATTCGGGTCCGCTTCAGGTCGCCCGATTGAGCGACTCTGCCGGGTCCGGGTCCGGGCCCGGGGACCAATACGGCGGGGCATGGGGCGGCGATCTGGGCACGCTTAACTTTCTCTCGAAGGGAGTTTGCACGCTGGATTACTACCCCAGCAAAGGGGACAATTCCCAGGTTATCACCGTAAGAGGCAGCTATGAGGCAAACGGGGATACTGTTCGGATCGAATGGCAGCGTAACGACCGGACACCCACGCTCAATATGAAGCTGATCTACAAGCATGGCGTGGAATCCACGGA
Source organism: Puia dinghuensis (assembly GCF_014642875.1). Classification (GTDB taxonomy): domain Bacteria; phylum Bacteroidota; class Bacteroidia; order Chitinophagales; family Chitinophagaceae; genus Puia; species Puia dinghuensis. The sequence goes on along the minus strand of NZ_BMJC01000004.1, from coordinate 64,171 downwards.
TTCGACTGCCAGTGCGCTCCCCAGGCTGATAGGAAAGAACGTGAAGTTTGAATTAATCCCTGACGCGGGATGAGAAGGCGACTATTCCTCCGGGTATCGCTACTGCTGGCCCTGGCCTTCTTCTCTTTTCTCATGATCCGCCTTACGCTCCCGTATGCGGCTATGCGCCCGAATATCAACTTTCTGCGTACCAAGGAACGCATCTATCATATCGGATATTGGCGCATTAGCTTCTACACGCATGTATTCACCAGCTGCCTGGTGCTGATAGCAGGATTCACGCAATTCGCTCCCCGGCTGCTCGTTCGCAAGCCTCAAATCCATCGTGTTATGGGCTGGGCCTATCTACTCACGGTAACGATGGTCAGCGGTCCCGCCGCCTTTGTCATGGCCCTGTATGCCAATGGCGGCCTCCCTGCCAGGGCGAGCTTTACGTTGTTGTCTGTTCTTTGGATAACCTTCACCGCTTGTGCCGGCTATTATGCCATCCGCAAGCGGTTTACCCTGCATGGGGCCTTTATGTTCAGAAGCTATGCGCTGACCCTCTCGGCCATCACGCTTCGTGGATATACCTATCTTATCGACCTGACCACTCTTCCCTTCACCCCCCGCGATATCTATATCACGACGGCGTGGCTCAGCTGGGTGCCGAACCTCATTCTGGCCGAGATCCTCATCCGCAATGGCTGGGTGGAGAAGGTATATCGGATGCCGCAGCCAACACTTCAGCGGCCTAGCGTAGAGCCATAGGAGCATTTAGCTGCTCGAGCTTCCCATTAGCCGCAATGTGGAAGTCTTTTGGCGTCTGTGGGTCCTCGCGGATGATGGGATTGTTATCATATCCCGCTGAATCCGGGTTGTTCTTAAACACATGCGTATATTCCTGCACCCGGAATTGCAGGCTGGGCTGGATGCTGAATACCATAAAGGGATACGCCGCACCGGCCTGGCCGGCAACCGGCATCCGGTCGACGATCTTCCCCTGATGGTCATAGGTAGCGAGTGTATAGAGCGGTATCGACGCGGTATCAGCGCCGCCATCACTTTCATATTGCTCACAATAAAGCAAGGCTACATAAGCAGGGGATTTTTGGATCGTGGCCACATAATAATAGACCTCCCCGCCTTCTCGGGAGAAGTGCGCACTCCGCATGTCGGGGATGAACTTTTCATATTGAAAATCGATATAGTTGACATTTTCATTATATGGATGGTTGCTTATCCAGCTGCGGTCGATCGTCAAGGGTAGCTGAACTTCAGGAAACTGTCCTGTATAGGCATCCCAAAGGGATTTCCCGGGGTCCTTCACCGCGCCGCCGCTGAGGGCATTGACAAACACCGCCTGGAATTCACCAAGCCGCATCTCGTTCGGGAACAGGCTCTGCTGGAGAAACTGGTTGGGATGCGCATACCCCATCTGGATAGCGAGCTCCATATAGTGGATGGCATGCGCGTCGTTTGAAGTATGATCATCCTGATAAGCAGGTCTGTGCGCATAGGCGTAGGCATACCGGAACATCACATTGGCAAGAGGAGTGTACCCCAGTTTCTCCGCGATGGACAATGCCTGGATGCCCTCGTTATACTGACGTGTCGCAAGCAGCGCACCGGCGAGATCGAAATAGGCCTTGGCGGTAGGCTTCAACAGGATGGCAGATTTATATAGCCGGATGCCTCCTGTGCTGTCTTTCTTGTACAACGCGGCCGCTTCCTCCAGTTTCTGGCGGGCTGCTTTTTCATCACCGCCGGCAGCCGCCATTCGGACGGTGTCGATCGTATATATGGTAGTTTCTGTAAGAGAGATGGCGGGGAGACTGTTATGACAGGAAGCGAACAGGATGGTCCCGGCGAGCGATAAGGAATACAACAGTTTCATGGTCAAGGGTTGTGTCGCCCAAGATAGCAAATTTTTCCTGGTATCAAAATGGTAAAGCTACGTTAACTTTGCACTCTTATGATAGAAACAGATTTCCTGGTTATAGGCTCCGGCATCGCAGGGCTGAGCTATGCCCTTAAAGTGGCGCAGCACTATCCGGAGAAGAAGGTGCTCATCATCACCAAGACCCGCATCGATGAGACCAACACCAAATACGCCCAGGGCGGCATCGCCGGTGTCACCGACTTCGAACATGACAGCTACGAAAAACATATCCAGGACACCCTCGTCGCGGGTGACGGGCTTTGCAACCCCCGTACGGTGGAGATCGTTGTAACAGAAGGTCCGGCCCGTATCCGGGAGATCATCGACTGGGGCACCCGGTTCGACAAGGATTCCGAAGGCGACTTCAAACTGGGAAAGGAAGGCGGTCACTCGGAATTCCGCATCCTTCATCACAAGGATGTCACCGGTAAAGAAATAGAGCGGGCGCTGCTCGAAACAGTCGGTAAGCAAAAGAATATCCAGATCATCAAGCACTGGTTTGTCCTCGATCTGATAACCCAGCACCATCTTGGCTACCTCGTCACCAAGTCTACCCCGGACATTGAATGTTATGGCGTCTATGCCCTCGATCAGCAGACAAATAAGATCGTAAAGATCCTTTCCCGTATCACCCTTCTTGCCACCGGCGGCAACGGTCAGGCTTACCGGACGACCACCAATCCCAAGATCGCTACCGGCGACGGCGTGGCGATGGTCTACCGGGCCAAAGGCCGGATAGAGAATATGGAATTCATTCAATTCCACCCTACCGCACTTTATGAACCGGGCGTCAGCCCTTCTTTCCTCATCACCGAAGCCGTACGCGGTGACGGCGGCATCCTGCGCAACAGTAAGGAAGAAGCCTTTATGGAGCGGTATGATCAACGAAAAGACCTTGCTCCCCGTGACATCGTGGCCCGCGCCATCGATAGCGAGATGAAGCGTGAGGGTACCGAACATGTCTGGCTCGACTGCCACCATATGGATAACGCGAAATTCATCGAACATTTCCCCAACATTTATGCAAAGTGTAAGTCTATCGGTGTCGATGTCGCCACCCAGATGATCCCCGTGGCGCCGGCGGCACACTATAGCTGTGGCGGCATCAAGGTCGACGAATGGGGCCGGACGTCTATCAACAACTTATACGCCTGCGGAGAATGTTCTTCCACAGGACTGCACGGCGCCAACCGGCTTGCCAGCAATTCCCTGCTGGAAGCGCTTGTCTTTTCCCACCGTTGTTTCCTGGATGGCATTGCGCGGGTGGACAGCGTCGCCTTCAAGGAGAATGTCCCGGATTGGAATGCCGAAGGGACAACGGAGCCGGCAGAGATGATCCTCATCACCCAAAGCGGAAAAGAGCTGCAATCGGTGATGAGCGACTACGTGGGCATCGTCCGCACTCATGTCCGTCTGCAACGCGCGATGAAACGACTCGATCTGCTGCATGAAGAAATAGAGTCCCTGTATGAGACCACGGCGGTGTCACCCCAGTTATGTGAGGTGAGGAATCTCATCACAGTCGGCTATCTCATCGTAAAAGAAGCGGCCTTCAGAAAAGAAAGCCGGGGTCTGCACTATAACACGGATTACCCGAAAAAGAGTGTGATATTGCAAAATATCGTATTATAAGTAAGCCCGAATGCCCAGCACTCCCTCTTCCACACCGGCCATAAGCCGCGCCATGATCCTGGCCGCGGGCCTGGGCACCCGCTTTAAGCCCTGGACCGACCTGCATCCGAAGGCCCTGGCACCCGTCAACGGCAAGTCTCTGCTGCAACGCAACATCGAATACCTGCAACGCTTTGGCATCCGTGATGTCGTGGTCAATGTTCATCATTTTGCCGGCCAGATCATCGAAGCGTTGACGGTCAATAAGGGTTGGGGGAGCCATTTTATCATCAGCGATGAGTCGGCGGAAGTGCTGGAAACCGGCGGCGGACTGAAAAAGGCCCAATCCTGGCTGGAGGGGGAACCCTTTGTGCTGATCAACGTAGATATCCTCACGGACATGGACCTCTCCGCGATGATCGCAGATCATTTCCGCCATCGTCCCCTGGCTACCCTGGCTGTCACCGGCCGCAAGACCTCCCGCTATTTTTTATTCGATGCCCGGGATGAATTACGCGGCTGGCGGAATGTGCAGACGGGACAAGAGCGGCTGGCGCGACAGGGTGAGAAAGCGGGCCTGCTCGTTCAAAAAGCCTTTAGCGGCATCCATGTCATCGACCCCGCCATCTTCCCGCTCATCGGCCGGGAAGGTAAGTTCTCTATGGTGGATGCCTACCTCGACCTTGCCGCCACGCAAACTATCCGTGGGTTCGATCACAGTCACTCACGGCTCATCGATGTCGGCAGACCCGCTTCGGCGGAAGAGGCCGCAAAGCTTTTCCCTTAGGCCCCACTTCCACGCTCTACCCCCGGCTGCGGTGCTCATTATATAAACATTAATTCTTCCGGCAAGGCCGCCTGCACCTTTGGAAGAGTATAATTTTATCCATTATGAGAAAGCTCGCATTTGCCCTTTTCGCCATTTGTCTCGGCGCCGCCACCCACGCTCAAAAAGTACTGTTGCCCAACGGCTGGACACTCTCTCCCGCCGGGCACTCATCACTCCAATTGGGCGACCTCCCGCTCGACATAGCCGTATCTTCCTCCGGCAAATACGTGGCGGTGACCAACAACGGTCAAAGCACCCAGACCCTGCAGCTCATCGATGTAGCAGGGGAGAAACAGATCGACAGCGTCATCATCCCCAAATCCTGGCTGGGACTTGCCTTCAGCGCAGAAGATAAATGGCTGTATGCTTCGGGCGGCAATGATAATATGATCCTCCGTTATGCGGTGAACACGCGGCCCTCTGCCGGTCATCCTGGCCTGGCATTGACTGACAGCATCGTCCTGGGAAAGAAATGGCCCGAAAAGATATCTCCCGCAGGGCTGGCGATAGACGATAGCAGGGGACTGCTTTACGTAGTGACAAAAGAAAACAACTCCCTGTACATCGCCGATCTTAACACGCGGGCCGTCGTCCAGCGTTTTGATCTCGGCGGCGAAGGCTACACATGTCATCTCTCCCGCAATAAGAAAGAGTTGTATATCACCTGCTGGGGATGTGACAAGCTGCTCGTCTTCGACACGGAGAAACGCAGTTTTACCAGCGAGATCCCCGTCGGGGACAATCCCAACGACATCTGCCTGACAAAGGACGGCCGCTGGCTGTTCGTTGCTAATGCCAATGATAACAGCGTATCAGTGATCGATGTCCGCAACAGGAAAGTGGTGGAAACGCTAAATGCGGCGCTCTACCCGGATGCCCCTCCCGGGTCTACTACCAATGCGCTGGCGCTGTCGGGCGATGATAAAACATTGTATGTGGCGAATGCGGATAACAACTGCCTGGCGGTTTTCGATGTCCACCAACCGGGGTCGGCAAGCTCGAAGGGTTTCATTCCTGTGGGCTGGTATCCTACCGCCGTAAAGGTTATCGGTAAGACCATCTGGGTTGCCAATGGCAAGGGATTGACTTCCCTCGCCAATCCTTACGGCCCGAACCCTTACGCCCGCCGGGAGGAAGTGAATTACCGGCAGGGTGATCTCAAGCGGGAACATCCCGTTCAATACATCGGGGGATTATTCAAAGGCGTCATGAGCATTATCCCCGAGCCGGATGCAAAAACGCTTGGCGACTACTCGGCCCTCGTCTACCAGAATACACCCTATACCAAAAATGGCGAACTGCAGGCGAAGGGTGAGGCCGGTAACCCCGTACCTATGAAGGTCGGTGACACCTCACCGGTGAAATATGTTTTTTATGTGATAAAGGAGAACAGAACCTATGACCAGGTGTTGGGCGACATAAAAGAAGGGAATGGAGACACCAGCCTGGTGCTGTTTGGAGAGCATGTTACCCCGAATCAGCATGCTATCGCGCGGGAGTTTGTCCTGCTGGACAACTTCTATGTCGATGCGGAGGTCAGTATGGATGGCCATAGCTGGAGCATGGGCGGATATGCTAACGATTACCTGGAAAAAACCTGGGTCACCAGTTATGGCGGCCGTGGCGGCACCTATGACGGCGAGGGCAACCGCGCCATCGCGAATAATAAAGGCGGGTACATCTGGGACCATTGCCAGCGGGCCGGGGTCTCCTACAGAACATATGGGGAATTTGCCGACGATGCCCTGAAGCCGAATATTCCTGTACTCATCGGTCATACCTGCCTGTATTACAGGGGCTGGGATCTGGGTTTCTATGACACCGCCCGCGTCACTCAATGGGAACGGGATTTCGACTCCCTGGTAGCTGCGGGTGCGCTGCCACATATGAATACTGTTCGATTCGGAAATGACCACACTGAAGGGTTGAGGAAAGGAAGGCTTACTCCCTTTGCGCATGTGGCGGACAACGATCTGGCGGTAGGGGAATTCCTCGAACACCTGAGTCAAAGCCCGGTGTGGAAGGAGAGCGTAGTGTTCATCCTGGAAGACGATGCGCAGAATGGCCCCGACCATGTGGATGCACATCGGAGCACAGCCTATATTGCGGGCGGAATGATAAAAAGGCATTTTGTAGATCATACACCCTATTCAACCACCTCCATGCTCCGGACGATGGAGCTGATCCTGGGCGTACCACCCATGTCTCAATATGATGCGGCGGCTACGCCGATGTGGAGGTGCTTTGCAACGACACCCGATCTCACTCCGTTTCGGTCATTACCGGCCAATATCGATCTCCGCGAGACGAATACGGCTTCGAATGAATGGTCCAGGAGATCTTCTGCTATCGACCTTACGCGGGAAGACCGGGTCCCCGATCGGCTCTTCAACGAGATTCTGTGGAAAGGCATAAAGGGCGATCAGTCGCCCTTGCCTGCGCCCAACCGGGCGGCTTTTGTGAGAGCCTCCAGGGAGACGGAATAAATTATTTTGACAGCAAGGCAAAAGGAAGTCAACTATCTTTAACTATGAAATTTTGTAGTTAAATTTGGTTCAAGCCCACTGCTAATACTTTGATCAAAGACTTTACACCTCTTGAAAGAACAGACTTGTTTCAGAAGAAACCATGTGTTTATATTTACCGATTACCTGTTCTTATCTAACCGATAAGACCTCTCTATGCTAAAAGGTCGTGACCGTCTCAAATGTAATATGAGGCACCCTTTCTTTCATTTCGTGTTTTTACCACCAGGGAGGAGGTTGATCTTTTGAGTTTGGAAGTTTTGTATATACAAACCATAATTTTTGGGTATCAGGCATTAAAGGATTGTCATAAAAGGCTGAAAATGAAAAGCGTCGAACAGATACCTCTGCCTGGGTTATTGAATTTCTTGATTTGTATATACAAAACTTGAAATTTGCGTTTTGCAACCCCTATTAAAGAGAGAGGCCGTCTCGATTAACTTGGAGACGGCCTCGGCTTTTTGTTCTTTATGGGATTGGAGATGTTTTAATTAACGCCTATGCCAGTGATTCTCGCTTTCGTATCGTTCATGGTCGAATTGCCGGCCACGGAAATAGCCGCGATGTTCTCTTTCGAAGCGATGATGCCAGTGCTCGTAATACGGACGGTCGTGGTCGTGGCCATGCCATGCCCGATAGGTATAATAGGTGGCGCCGGGATAATCCCTTTCATAGATGCCCACACGTACATGCGTCTGGGCACTGGCCGGTCTTACAGCCAGCAAACTTGCGATGATGAGACCAAGTGCAAACAACTTCGTTTTCATAAACTGGAATTTTTAATTAGAAGATTGTTTTAAATAGGGATGCAATAACGATGCCTGCAAATAACGAAAAAGCCGCCTGCATTGAAGCAAAGCGGCCTTTTAACATTTAACGTTTTATTTAGTCCCTGTCCTCTCTGTCCTTGTACCAGCCTCTGTGCCAACCGTGGTCGTGGTGCCAATCACGGTCGTGATCTTCGTGCCATTCGTGTTCGCGCCATTCATGACCCCGCCAACCGTGATCACGTCCACACCTGTCGTAGTCGAAGCGACCGCCGTAGTAATACCCACCGTAGTCTCTTTCGAAGTAAGGCCGGTAGTGTTCGAAGTAAACCCGGTCACGATAGTGGCCGCACCAGGCAGGGTAGGTATAGTAAGCATAGCCGGGGAAGTCTGATTCACAAACTTGAGGCGCTGCATAATATCCACCATCATATACAGGAGCGGGCTGTTCATAAACTACAGGGGCCGGCGCTACATACACTCTCGGGCCGGGGATACGGAAACCGACATGCGCACTTACAAACACCTGGGAATAACCTTTGGTTGCTATGAGGCTGGCGGCTATAACGGCAGAAAGAATGAATAACTTTTTCATAACTGTAGATTTTTAAGTGAGCGGATGTTTCATTTCTGTTTACATCCTTGTATATAGGATAGCCAAAAGGCTGCCGGATTTAATCCCCTGCTGTTAAAAATAATATAAAGGAAGTATCCTAAGTGGCTGCATGTTAATCAGTTGTTATCATCCGCTCTCCTGTCCGCGTCGGCTGCCTCATTCTGATGCCCTCCGGCCGATGCCCGCCCGCAACGGCCACCCCATTCCTGTTTGAATTTTTCTCTTTCTTCCGGTGTCATGTTCATCCACTTCTCTCTCATCTTATTCCGCATGCGCATTCTCGGGCCACCGCCGCGAAAACCGCTGAACAATATCTTGGTAAGGACAAGCAGTCCAAGCGCCTGCCAGAAGGTGATCACCGGAAGGTGAAAGAGCTCCGGCATAAGAGCATTCCACAGCAACATTACAATGCTGCCAAAGAGGAAAATGCCGAGAATGGCCAGGACAATAAAGCCGGCTACTTTGCGTGCCCAAAAAGAACGTCTCATATCTTGTTTCATTTAATGTTCAATAATTTCGTGATAAAGGGTTAGCAGTCGCTCCCGCAGGTGGAGGACGGCATATCGCTTCCTGGAGATGAGCGTGTTCACCTTTTCCCCCGTCAGTTCGGCTATCTCTTTAAAGGACAGGTCTCCCAGTTCGTTCCAGACAAAGACGGCCCGCTGTTCTTCGGGCAGCTCATCCAGCGCCTCCTGCAATGTCTTCCAGAAAAGCGCCCGCAGATTGACTGTCTCGGGGTTCTGGCTGTTGTCCAGCAGGATGCCGGCAAGGTCTGATGCGCTCCCGTCACTGTCGGTATCCAGCAAAAAATCGAGGGATTCGGGTTTCTTCTTCCGATAACGGTCGATGATCTTATTCCGGGCTACGGCAAAGAGCCAGCCGCTCATCTGCTCTATCGGTTCGGTGTCCACCGTTGTCGTCAGCTGATACCAGACATCCTGCAAAATATCTTTCGCATCGGCTTCATTGCCGACACGTTGCCGGATAAAGCTCAGCAGTCGCTTGCCAAAGCGGCTGACAACCGAAGCGATATTTTTACCTGCGGCGGAAGGCATAACCGGTGATATCGGAACAGAGTCGCTCATCTATATATAGGTAGACGGGCGACCCGAACGAATATTTTATTTTCTACAAAATTATTTGACTCCTTTCAATTCCTCCCACCTCGTGCTATGCCGGCGGCTCCGGAGCTCCTGGCGCATCTTCCAATCCTTGTTCATCCCCGAAGCGCCGAATTTTACGCTGTCGTCCCGCATGGCGAAATTGATGTTGTCGATGGTATGCATGAGGAAGCGGTGCTGGTTCTCCGCGGGTGGCACGAAGAGGTTGCCCTGGATGGAACCATCGGGGACGAGGCCGCTGAGCATAACGCCCGCTTTTTTATAGGACTTGCCTTCTTCGAACAGCTGATCTACCAGGCCGGTAGCGGCTTTTATAAGCTCATGGGTTAGGCAGCTGGGATGGGGGAGGGTGGTATAGCTGCTGATGGTGGGGCCATGCCGGAAATAGGTGGAATGAGATTGTTCTTTTGCAACGATGAATACGCTCACGACGCCGGCCGCGCTCTGTTGCCGGCGTAGTTTTTCGGCACTCCGGGAAATATAGGTAGCAACGGCTTCTTTTATTTCTGTGACGGAGGTGACGGGACGGCCGAACATCCGGGTCGTGGCGATCATCTTTTTATCGACGAGCTCTTCTTCCATGAAAATGGCGGGAAGGCCTTTCAATTCCCTGATGAGACGCACGCCTACTACCCCGCCCAGGTGGGAATGCGCCCATTCCTCGGGCATATTACTCAGCTCCCAGGCGCTGGTGATCCCCTGGTTGATCAGTTTGACGGCATAGGCCCCGCCGATGCCCCAAAGATCGTCCACCCGGGTCTGTTGCAGCGCCAGCCGTTGTTCTTCGGCCGTGGCAATAACGGTGACACAACTGCTGGCGATCTTGTCTTTTTTTGCAAGCCGGTTGGCAAGTTTGGCCAGGGTCTTGGTCGGCGCCACCCCGATGCTCACCGGGATGCCCGTCCATTGCTCCACCGTGGTCTTGATATGCCGGGCGTGATCGACCAGCTGATCTTCGGGTACGTCGCTGAGGTCCATAAAAGCTTCATCGACGGAATAGACCTCGACCTTGCTTCTGTCGCCAGCCAGTGTCCGCAGCGTCTCCATCACCCGGTAGCTCAGGTCGCCATAGAGATGGTAGTTGGAAGAGAATACGGCGATGCCGTGTTTTTCGATGATATGCCGGGCCTCGAAATAAGGCACCGCCATCCCGACGCCCAACGCCCGCGCCTCATCACTGCGAGAGACGATACAGCCGTCATTATTGCTGAGCACGACGACAGGCTTGTTCCGGAGATCGGGCCTGAACAGCCGCTCGCAGCTGCAGTAAAAACTATTGCAATCGACTATCGCCGTCATAATGCATGGATGACATAAGTGACTACCCCCCAGATGGAGAATTCGGCGCCGGAGATATCGACATCGATGGGGGATAGCTTTGGCGTTTCCGGCACGAGGCGGAGCTTGTTCAGATTCTTCTCCAGCCGGCGGATCAGCATCTCGCCATTGAGCGTGGCGATCACCACCTTCCCGCTCACCGCCTTCACACTACGGTCTACGATGACCACATCGCCATTGAAGATGCCGGCCCCCGTCATGGCATCACCACTCACCCGCATAAAAAAAGTGGCGGGCTTGTTGCGGATAAGCTGCTCATTGAGGTCGATACCCCTTTCCATATAATCATCCGCCGCCGCGCCAAAGCCGGTTGCATTGGCTGTCGGGACATCCCATTGAGTGAAACGCTTCGTCCCCTTATAGTTCATACCGGTGAATTGCTCGAGTTCCATAAAATGCCCCTCCCAGGGAGAAAAATAAAAATTGGAAAAACTAATTTATTTAGTAAATTTATGCTAAATTATTGATCGACTAAAATCTTTTTTATGGAAACCGGGTTAGCAAGAACATCTTTTTCAGCAGTCGCCCCACCGGGGCTTGGGATACCCTCCCGCCGCGCTGAATACCTGCTGGTTATCTATCCTTATGGCGACCTGCAGGACAAGTTGCTGGAAGCGCAGCAGCAGTTTTCGACCGAATATGGGCTACAGGTGACGGTGCGCAACCGGCCGCATATCACCGTGGCGGCTTTTCAGGCGGGCGAACCGATGGAGGATACGCTCATCCGCTGGATACAGCGCATCTGCAAGCACTTTAACAGCTTTGACCTTACGCTCAACAATTTCAGCGGCTTTCCCCCACATACGATCTATTTACGCGTACAGGACCCGCAGCCTTTTCGCGATCTGATGCGGCAGCTGAGGGCGATAGATGATTACATCCGCAGCAGCGGCTGTCCGCCGGTAAACCTCATCAGCCGGCCCTATCTGAGCATCGCCGGGGGATTGACCGAACAGGTTTATAATAAGGCGATGCCCGACTATTCCCGAAAAACCTTCCACGATACCTTTCATGTAGACCAGCTGGTGTTGCTGAAGCGCGAGCATGCTTTCGACGCCTGTAAGACAGTGAACATCTTCCGGCTTCAACCCGATAAAATCAATTAGTATGCAACAAGCTATCCAACCTATCGCCGCCGTTCTCAAAGAGGACTATAGAAAAAATCTCGCCATCAACGAATACCAGCTCATCCTCAATCCGCACGAAGAGTTGCGCAACAGGGTCCAGCAGCTGAGGGCGGCCTTCCAGGAGGCCTACCAGGCGCCTGCTACGCTTGCGGGCAAGCCCCATGTGACGCTGGTTCGTTTTACTCAATTGTCAATGATGGAAGACCGCATCGTACAACGTCTGCGCACCATCGCCATGGGTTATTGTCCTTTCAAAGTCGAGCTGAAGGACTTTGGTAGCCTGCCCACCCATAGCATCTTTATCAATGTCACCAGTAAACTGCCTATCCGTGGGCTGGTCACCGAGATCAGGGATGTACAAAGGCTGATGAAGCTGGACAAGGACCATAAACCCCATTTTCTCGACGAGCCCAACCTGCTCATTGCCCGCAAGCTGCTGCCCTGGCAATTTGAGAAGGGATGGCAGGAATATGCCAACAAGAGTTTCACGGGCAAATTCATCGCGGACGGCATGCTGCTGCTCCGCCGGCGGCAAGGAGACAAAGCCTGGCAGATCGTCGAGCGCTTCGCCTTCCAGAACCTGCCCGTGTCCACCCGCCAGGGCGAACTGTTTGCCTAGGCGGCCACGGGCCGCCCGGCCGAAGGCCCATCATTAGCGAATGCCGCCACTCAAAATAGAAGCGTATGAACATCGAAGAAGAAAGCATCGACCCCTCACCCTATCTCAAAGGGCGTGGCGCCCAATTCAACCCGAAGAACCGCTTTCTGAAGAACGAAAGGGTGAAAGAACACATCGAAGGCATCGACGAATGGGTCGAACCGAATGTCGCAACCCTCTATCTCGAAGACAATGCTAAGAGCATCGTCAACAAGGTGGATAGCCCCGACGTGGGTATGTGGTACAGCATGAACCCCTACCAGGGCTGTGAACATGGCTGCACTTATTGCTATGCCCGCAATGCCCACGAATATTGGGGTTATAGCGCCGGTCTCGACTTCGAAAGCAAGATCATCGTAAAAAAGAATGCGCCCCAGCTGCTGCGCAAATTCCTGATGAACCCCCAATGGGAATGTCTCCCTATTTCCCTCAGCGGCAATACCGATTGTTATCAGCCCGCCGAGCGGAAGTTCAGGATCACCCGCCAACTCCTCGAGGTCTGCCGGGAGTTCAATCAACCCGTCGGCATGATCACCAAGAATGCGGGCATCCTGCGCGATAAGGATATCCTCAGCGAAATGGCTAAGAAGAACCTGGTGTCTGTGCTCATCTCCATCACCTCTTTTGACGAAAACCTGCGGCAGCTGATGGAACCCCGTACAACGACGGCCCGCCAGCGCCTCCGCACCATCCGCGAACTCAGCGAAGCAGGCGTACGCGCAGGGGTCATGCTGGGTCCCATGATCCCCGGGCTCAACGAACACGAGATGCAGCGCATCATGAAGGCCGCTGCCGACAATGGCGCCACCTTCTCCGCCTACACGTTTATCCGGCTCAACGGCGCCATCAAGCTCATCTTTCACGACTGGCTCTACAAGACCTTCCCCGACAGGGCCGACAAGGTCTGGCATTTCATCGAAGCCAGCCACGACGGCAAGGTCAATGACAGCCGCTGGGGTGTACGTATGCGCGGGGAAGGCAACTATGCCGAACTCGTCGCACAGCAGTACGCCCGCTATACCCAAAAATACGGGCTCAATGCCGAACGCTGGGAACTCGACTGCTCCCAGTTCCGCCGTCCCGGCGGACAGATATCATTGTTTTGAGTAGTTTAATTCTCTATTTTTATGTTATTAACCTTGTCTTATGAATCAATTTGGTGGAAACTGGACAGAAGAGAAGATGGATATTGTAGTTAAGTATGCGTCAGCCTACTTAACCATTATGTACAAACAAAATTGGGTTAAGACAATTTATTTTGATGGATTTGCAGGTTCAGGTTTTATTGAATCCGAAGGAATAGACCATTTGAAAAAAGGAACGGCGCTTAGGATTTTAGATATATCGGAGCCAAAGCCTTTTGATATATACTATTTCGTGGAATTGAATGAGGAGCATGCAACCGCTCTGAAAGCCAATCTCAGCACTCATCCGTTAAGACAAAATATTCATATCCGTCAGGAGGATTGCAACACCAAACTTGTTGCGTTGGCGGAATTTTTGAAAGAGAATAAGAATTACCGGGCTCTTGTCTTTATCGATCCTTATGGGATGTCGGTGAATTGGGGGTCCATAGAAAGCTTAAAAGGCCTCGGCGTCGATTTATGGATATTGGTTCCAACAGGAATTGGCGTCAACAGAATGCTTATCAACGACGGCAGAATTTCAGATTCCTGGATGCAGAAACTCGAGAGCTTTCTCGGTTATTCGAAGGAAGAGATTATGAAGCATTTCTATAAGTCGACTATTCGTCAGACTCTTTTTGGGGAAGAAATAAATATTCAAAAGGAGAAGGATGCAGTCATTTTGGCGGGTGAGTTGTACACCCGGAAATTAAAACAGGTGTTTTCCGATGTATCGAAATCTTTTGTAATGCGCAATTCTCAGAATTCGATTATGTATCACTTTATGATGGCTGCAAATAACAAAACGGCTATTAAAATCGCAAATGAAGTTATTGAACCCAAATACAAACTTTAATGGCACAATCCAGTATCGAATGGACCGAAATGACATGGAATCCTACCACAGGATGTACCAAAATCTCTGCCGGCTGCAAATACTGTTATGCAGAGGTTATGGCAAAACGCCTGCAAGCAATGGGAGTTGACAAATACAGGAATGGTTTTGAAATCGCAATTCATGAGGATGTGCTAAAAGTACCTTTCTCCTGGAAAGGATCAAAGCTAGTGTTTGTGAATTCAATGAGCGATTTATTTCATCCTGAAATTCCTTTGGATTTCATAAAGAAAGTATTTGAGGTAATGAACGACAACCCGCAACATACTTTCCAGGTCTTGACCAAGAGGGCGGACCGATTACACCAACTGCACCGAGAATTGGAATGGACAAAAAATATATGGATGGGCGTTTCCGTAGAAGACAGCAGAGTAGTACATCGGATCGACTTTTTGAGAGAAACGGGTGCAAAAATCAAATTCCTTTCCTGCGAACCGTTAATTGGACCCTTGATGAATATGAACTTAGAAAATATTGATTGGGTTATTGTCGGGGGCGAAAGCGGAAGAAAGACAAGGCCGGTAAAGGAATGGTGGGTTTGGGATATTCGTCAACAATGTCAAGAAATCGGGGTAGCTTTCTTCTTTAAACAGTGGGGTGGAACCAATAAGAAAAAGTCCGGTCGTAACCTCGGCGGAAGAGTGTACAATGAAATGCCAATGATCGGAGTAGATGTCGGTGTAAACTAAAGATTAATGTTTTATAAATAATTGATATTCATTTTATTGTAAATGCTCCTTTCTTCTGGATGTCGGTGATGATGTCGATGAACCCTATCGCACGGCTCGTGCAAGTTTTGCGTTTATATTGCGCTTTAATTGGATTAAAGCTTATTTTATGCAATACCGCCGCATGCCCATCGAAGTCGAATCCCCCGAGCAAATGGGATACGACAAGATCCGCAACAACCTCTCCGAGAGTTCGTATACGGATACCCTCTTCCGGGAAGTGGACACCGGCTCGGGCCTTGGCGACCTCGTCTTGGCCTATGGCTCGCACCAGGGCCATGAAGGCCTGCGGCAACTCGTCGTAAAAAACAACGGCCTCGATGCCGGCGACGTCCTCACCACCATCGGCGCCGCGGGCGCCCTCTTCATCATCGCTACGACCCTCCTGGAAAAAGGCGATGAGCTGGTCGTCGTCCGCCCCAACTATGCAACCAACATCGAAACACCCCGGGCCATCGGCGCAACAGTAAAGTATATCGATTTGAGATTCGAAGAACGCTTCGCCCTCGACATCGACCGCATTAAAAGCGCCATCACACCCAACACCCGCTACATCTCCCTGACACACCCCCACAACCCCACCGGCGCCTGCCTCGAAGCAACACAACTCAACGCGCTTGCGCAGCTGGCAGAAGAAAAGGCCCTTCACATACTGGTCGACGAAACCTACCGCGATATGGTCTTTGGCCCACAACTCCCCCTGGCGGCAGAATATTCCCCAAAAATGATCAGCATCTCCTCCCTCTCCAAGACCTACGGACTACCAGGCCTGCGAACAGGCTGGATCATCTGCCGCGACCGGCGCCTGCTCGAAACCTTCCTGGCGGCTAAGGAACAGATGCATATCTGCGGCCCCGTCATCGATGAAGAATTGGCCTACCGCTACCTGCTGCAAAAAGACAGGCATTTTCCCCGCATCAGCGCCGATATAAAAGCAAAGTTCGAAGTCGTCAAAGACTGGATGCAGCAACAAGGAGATTGGGAATGGATAGAACCCCGGGGTGGCTGTGTATGCTTTCCAAGGTTAAAAGACCCGCAGAGAACAGACCTCGATAACTTTTATCGTATCCTGCTGGAGAAATATGGGACATATGTAGGCGCGGGTCATTGGTTCGAAATGCCCCGGCATTACATCCGGCTGGGCTTTGGCTGGCCCACAAAGGATCAATTGCAGGAAGGATTGTCGGCGTTGTCAAAGGCGGTGGAGGAGGCATCGCTATCCCGGTAGCCGATTAAATGCCGCCAGCCGCTCTTTTTCTTTTGCGATCACAGATTTGGCCTCCAGCAGCTCTTTTTTCAGACTAACAAAAGCATTGGCCAATTCAGGGCAGCTCTTTGTTTGACAGGAATTCTCGAATTGAAGGCACTGTGCCTGGAGGGTAGTAAGGCCAACGAAGCCGAACAGGGGCTTTATTTTGTGGACTGCACTTTTCAGGGCGCCGGCATCTCCCTCATGGTAAGTGGTGATTATTCGCTCTACAAAAACATCATACTCCCGCAGGACATCTTCGAAAGTCTCTTCGATCATTACATAATCACCTGCATATAACTCGATTACGTACGAACCGTTGATCTCATCGCTAAATATAAAACTCATATCGGATAAAGGCTTCTGCATATAACTATGTCGTATAAATAACGATACCTATAATAAATTATTGCCCTCAGACGTTACCTCTAAAGCATTAGAGCGAAACACTTATTCGACATCCTGTGAGTAACCCCATCGTATCCATCTTTACTTCCTTCTATGAGGACATAGTCTATTCCGGACTCCGGGATGAGTATTCTCCTGCGAAGCGGAAAAAGACGATCCGATTCAACCAGTTTATCCTCCTTATACTCATAGCGCATTTCGTCTGCGTCATTTCCTACTTCTGTTTCGGGCTTTATATCAGCGCGTTGATCAACCTCAGCGCAGCCTATATCTTCATCGTAGCCTATCATCTCAACCTGCGGCGGCAATACCCGCTGGCCCGCGTCCTGTCGGTGCTGAACCTCAATTTCTATCTGGCGATCATGAACTATATGGAAGGACTAAAGGCCGGGGAATACCTCTTCTTCTTTCCTTACTTCCTGATCATGACCTTTATCATCAGCTTTACCAGGAATTCCCGGGAGCTGGCCTTCGCCTACCTCATCACCATCGCCTGTCTGCTGTTCTGCTATTATGAATGCCCGCAGGAGAACCACTACCAGGTTCACATCACTGGCCTGTTCGGCAGGCTTTATGACAGCAATCTGATCCTGTCCTTGCTGCTGACCATCTTTTTCTCTTTCGCCATCGTGCGGATCAACCGCAACAACGAGGAAGCCATCCTCAAGGAGAAACAGTTTGTCGACACCATTTACAACACCTCCCTGGACGGTGTATTCATCCTCGACGCCGAAGCGCTGGCCATCACCGATTGTAACAACCGGGCGCTCGAGCTGCTCGAAATAGAAGACAAGCGGCAGGTGGTGGGCGCACCCATGGACAGCCTTTTCACAAAGGAGCACATTCAACTCTTTCGCAGCATCGAGAAGAAGCCCGCCGGTGACAACACCAACAGCTGGCAGGGAGAGCTGGCCCTCACCTCCAAGAAGGATAATACCGTATTCGCCTTTGTCAACGTCGTTTCCTTCTTTGACAACGACCGGCATTTCTGGAAGATCAGCATCCTGGACATCTCCGAGATAAAGATGACCCAGTTCGAACTGATGAAGGCCAAACAAAAAGCCGAGACGGCATCGAAGGCCAAGTCGAGGTTCCTGTCCAACATGAGCCACGAGCTGCGGACGCCTCTCAACGGCATCATCGGCGCTTCCAACCTGCTGATGCAGGAACAATACCTGCCCGAACAGATCTCCCACCTGGAGATACTTAAATACTCTTCCGAGCATATGATGGTCCTCATCAACGAGATACTGGACTTCAACAAGATAGAATCAGGGCGCTTCGAATTGGAGAACGTACCCGTCAACATGCGGGTCTTCCTTCGGAAGCTGGAAGCCCAGTTCTCCGTACAGGCCCACACCAAGGGACTGCTGTTCCTCGTAGATGTTGATGACGACCTGGAAGCAGAGTTCCTCACCGACGAGACCCGGCTCAACCAGGTGCTCAGCAATCTCCTTTCTAACGCCATCAAATTCACGCACACCGGCGGGATCACCCTGGCCGCCAAAAAGATCTCTTCCACCAGCAAGAAATCGGTGATCCAGTTTATGGTGCAGGATACCGGCATCGGCATCCCGGCGCACAAACAGCAGGAAGTGTTCGACAGCTTTACACAGGCCGACACGGATACGACGCGGAAATATGGCGGCACCGGCCTTGGTCTCGCCATCAGTAAGAAGCTCGTAAGCCTGTTCGCCGGCGAACTGCAGCTCAAGAGTGAAGAAGGAAAGGGTAGTATATTTTATTTTACCCTCGAACTCGAGATCAACGAGAATGCCAAGATGTATATCAATGATGAGAAGGTAAAACAACTGCCGGTCTTCAACCACCTGCGGGTTCTCATCGCCGAGGATAATATCGTCAACATGCGCGTGGCGCGAAAATTCCTCACCAAATGGGGCATCGAGGTCCATGAAGCGATGAATGGGGTGGAAGCTGTGGAAAAGTGCCGCCGCGGCAATTTCGACCTGGTGCTCATCGATCTCGAAATGCCGGAGATGGATGGCATCACCGCATTGGCCGAGATCAGGAAAGTTCACCCCTCCGTACCCGCCATCGCCTTCACCGCAGCCGTCTATGAAGACATGCGGGTCGATCTCATTCAGAAAGGATTTATGGAGGTTGTCCCCAAACCCTTCCGCCCCGAAGACTTGCACAACAAGATCCAGAAGCTGATCCACCACCGCGCTTAAGCACCCCCGCCACACTCCCCCGGCCGCGCCGCCGTCGTCAAAAAAAAATTCAAGAAATTTTGCCGAAAAGAGAAAAAGAATTTTATTTTTGTAAGGATAAAACAAACCCACGCACTTTTATGCTACGACAGTATACACATACACAAATTATCTCCTGGTACGACCAGAATAAGGCGTGTATACCCGCGGGGCAAGAAGTGCTGTAACAGTAACAAAAAAAGACTCAGCATATAAAAGCCCCGCCTTCGAGCGGGGCTTTTTCATATGAACACGGAGAACCACCGACATATTATAACCTCAACCATGTCCAATCGACCGAATGGCATTCGATAGGTGCTGCAAAACAGTGCCCAGTAAGCCCCGGTCGATAAACGAACCGGGGTTTTTTTATAAAAAGGAAATAGCCATGAAATTCAACTTTAGTCTCAGAGGAAGACAATCCGCCGACGCCCGCTACACCTACGTAAGAACCGGGGACGACAACCGGGACAACTTCTATCGGGGCCTGCTGGCCGCATCGCTGGCCAATGACCCCGCCGACCCCCTGTCCGAAGAAGGGATGGCTATCCGTAAAACGATCAGCTCGAGCGACCACGATCGCATCGCTCGGCTCGCCATCCACCTTGGTGAAGAAAAAGATTTCCGTGCAACGGCCTTCTGGCTCACCGCTGAGCTGGCCGCCGTTGGCGGCAACGAGGAAAAGACCGGTCTTCTCGTCGGGCGTATCGTTCGCCAGCCGCTCGATATCCCGCTGTGGCTGCAATATTATCAACGCGCCGCCAAGGCAGGAGAAAAACCGGGTCGTGCTGTACGGAAGCATTTTGCCAACCTCTTCCATCGCCTGGATGAATATTCCTTCGCCCGCTATAGCCGTGAGACCCAGATAGCGCTGAGAGAGGCCCTGCAAGTCGTACGGCCAAAGGCGTCGGATAAAGCCAGGAAAAGCCTGTTCATGAAGATCCTGCGCGATCAGATCCCCTTCCGCAGTAATTGGGAGCAGGAATGGCATGCCCTGCATCATCAGCATTATGATAGCCCCGAACAGCGGCAGGTAGCGCTGCGCGATAAATGGAAAGAAGGTATTTCCTCTTTCCGCATCGGTTATACGGCCCTGCTGAACAACCTGCGGCCTATGCTTTGCGCAGGCGTCAGCGGCAAAGTACTGAAACTGGCCGCCGAATACCTCGGCAACCCCACAGCTGTAAGCCGCAGCGGAACTTCGCCGCTTCGACTGCTCGAAGTTTATCGTGGTCTGCGTAACATCGATCAGGGTGGCGCCGGCATGCTGGCCGAGGCCCTGGAGCAGGCCGTGCTCCACAGCAGCTGGGTCCGGAGTGACTTTGGCAGGGAAGGCAGCTCGGTCATCGCCATGGATGTAAGCAACAGCATGAAACGTCCGGTGGAAGGCTACGCCGGTGCGCAGCGGTTCGATATCGCTCCCCTGCTGGCCATGCTTTGGAAAAACCGGGGAGATAGGGTGATCACCGGTGTCATCGGCAACACCTGGCGACCGCTGGAGTTGCGGCCGCAATCTATCCTGATGGCCGTCGATGCCTTCCGCGCCCACGAAGGCGAAGCCGGGTATGCTATCAACGCCTGGCTGGTGCTGCAAGACCTCCTGCGGAAGAATCAAGCTGTAGACAGGGTCCTTGTCTTCACCGATTGTCGCCTATGGGACAACCGTGGCTTCAATCAACCCGCAGGCGCTGATCTCAGCCACTGGTGGCGTCAATATCGGAGCCAGGTGGCGCCCCGCGCGCGGCTGTATCTCTTCGATCTGGCCGGCTATGGCGCTAAGACCCTCGAATGCCTGGAAGAGGATGTGTTCCTCATCGCCGGCTGGAAGGAAGGAGTAACAGAAACGCTGCACGCGATGGAAAAGGAGTTTTTGGAGTAAGGCAGATTTTCGCTACCTTAACGTCTTCCAATAAACCTTCTATATGGAACCACCATCGTGGTCTGCCCGATTCAGCCGTCTGCGACAACTTTTCTGGTTTTTCTTCCTGCTTACCATCGGCTATATGATCTGGGTCAGAAGCTATCTCGCTCCTCTAAACTCCGATGAGATCGTTCAATTCGAGATCGCCAAAACGGCCGGTAAGGCCCAGGCCATTATCGATAATTGGAAGCAGACAGGTAAATACGAACAAGGCGTAAAAAGCACCTATTTCGCTTATATTTTTATGGTTTTATACACCCTGGCCATCGCGCTGGGGTGTCTTTTTATCTCCGCCTGTACCGGCAACGAGATCATGATCAAGGGCGGCAAGGGCTTTGCATGGCTCATTATACTAGCTACCGCCTGCGACGTGATAGAGAATATCTCTCTTGCCCACACCATCCGCGGGCCTGTTTCTCAATGGAATGTCACTGTTGCCTACAATCTGGCCAGAGTGAAATTTTCCATCGTCATCGTGTGCATCCTTTTCATGTTGGTCTGTGCGCTATACTGGGTCATCAGCAGGCTCGCCGGTGAAAAGTCCTAAAATTGCCATCGCTTTTCCAAAATCACTTATATTTGCAACCGACAGTTCTAAGCTACTCTTTTATAGGATTTTGTGTATTATGTGTACAATAAAATGGAGGGATTGCTGTTCTTGGGTGGTTTCGGAATAAATTGGCGAAAAATTTGTTTAAGTCCTGTGAAGAATCAAAAAGGTAAATTCTATAAACTTATATATGGCAAGGGTATAAGGAGTAGTACAACATGCTCGCTTGTACCCTTTTCCGTTTAAATTAGGTTTAGATGTGGCTGTAAGGAACTGTTTTCTCAAATAACTTTAAATCAATCAGTTATAGGAAATTCCTGGGACTGAGGAGGCGAAGCTATGCCTGGTGACAAAAAGAGTTGGTATGCAGTCTACACAAAGCCCCGGTGGGAGAAGAAAGTGTTTGGCCTGCTTCAGAACAACGGGATCGAAGCCTATTGCCCACTCAACAAGGTGCGAAAGAAATGGAGCGACAGGATCAAATGGGTAGAAGAACCGCTGTTCAAGTCTTACGTTTTCGTTCGGGTAGTAGAGACCGATCTCTCCCTGGTTCGATGCATCAATGGGGTCGTGAATTTTGTATATTGGCTGGGTAAACCGGCAAGGGTGCGGGAGAGCGAGATCCAAACCATCCGGAAATTTCTCGATAGCTATGATGATGTCACCGCCGTGCCGCTCGATCTGCAGACGGACAGTAAGGTAACGATCCGGCGGGGACCACTGATGGACAAGCAAGGCACCGTCATCAAGGTGTTCAGAAAAAAGGTCCAGGTCGTCATCGAAAGCATCGGTTTCGCCCTGGTGGCCGTGGTAGACCGTTCGAATGTGGCTATGAACAACCGATAGTACTCCTGAAGAAAATCTTATTTATAACTATGCCCATCCTCCGGCGTCCGAACCGTCTCTGGATTCTCGTACTTCTCCTGCCTGCGCTGGCCTGTCTATTCGGATCCTGTGCGAACACCCGCCGCATCACCCTGATGCAGGGTCAATTCGATACAGCCCGGTTGAGCCAGATCAACGTCCCGGAGCCGCTGATTCAGAATGGCGATCAGTTAAACATCATCGTTTATAGCGATAACCCCGCCGCTACAGCGCTTTATAATCAGTCGGTGACAGGTGCGCCAGGTGGCGGCGCGGCGGCGGGCGCTGGTTCCCCGGCCGGGACAAGCGGTTCGTCCACCCCTTCCACTGGCGGCTATCTGGTTGATGACTCCGGATACATTCAGTTTCAGGGTCTTGGACCGCTGCATATCTCAGGAATGACGCAATCGCAGTTGAAAGATACCCTGGGCGCAAAATTGAGTGTATACCTGAAGAACGTTTATTTTACCGTTCGTTTCCTCAACTACCGGTTTACCGTGCTCGGTGAAATAAACAAACCCGGTGTCTTTAATATCCCGGGTGCGCGCATCAGCCTTCTGGAGGCACTGGGCCTGGCCGGCGACCTCACCTTCTATGGACGCAGGGACAATGTATTGTTCATCCGCGTCAATAACGGGAAACGGGAGTTTGCGCGGCTCGATCTGACCAAACCCGAGATCATGGCTTCACCTTATTTTTACCTCCAGCCGAATGACGTCATCATCGTAGAGGCATCCAAAGGCAGAGTTGCAGCCAGCGACCAGGTTACCTACCGGAATATCACCATCGCCTCTGCTATCGTATCGACGTTAGCAATCATCTACAGCATCTTCCATAAGTAATTACCTTCCCACAGCAGATATCTATGTCTGAGATCACCAACGAGGTACCCATCCAGCCGGCGACAAACGCCAACAACGAGAAACCGGCTTCCATTAACCTGAAGGAATTTATCTTTAAATACCTTCGGTATCTTCCATGGGTCGTTCTCTCCGGACTCATCGGCCTGGTAGCGGCCTATCTGAAGATCCGGTATACGGTACCCGTCTACCATGTTCAGTCTTCCATGCTCATCAAGAATGAAGGCGGAGGAGGGATGAGGGATCCCCGTTTCGATGAGTTGTTCATGAGCCCGGGGAATTCCAACCTCAACAATGAGATCCAGATACTTCGCTCACGGCCCGTACTGGAAAGAGTGGCGCGCAACCTTGGATTGCAGCGCGTCTACTACGTGAAAGGCAGCATCCGGTCTACCTTACAATACGCGGACAACCCCGTTGAGCTGCAGATCTACAAATTAGTCGACTCGGTCACCGGCTTCGGTTTCAAGGCAACGATCATCAACGACAACCAGTTCCTGCTGGACGAAGGAAAGACGCCCATTGTCTTCGGCCAGCCCTTCAAGGTGGGCGAGAACCTCTGCGCATTGGTACGAATACCCGGCGGCGTGATCCGGCCGATTCCCCGCATCTTCCTTTGCAACTGGCAGCCCTTGCTGAGTGCGGCGGAAGGGTTGCAGGACGGGTTGAAAGTGGTGCAGGCCAGCGAACAGACGACGATCCTCAACCTCAGTTTCGATGGAGTGGATACGAAGCTGGGTGTGGATGTGCTGAACAACCTGATGTCGGTGTATGATAGTCTGATCGTTGAAGACAAGACTCGTATCGCCAGCATAACCCTTCGGTTCATCGACGACCGGCTCCTTAACCTGAAAGATGAGCTGGGCGGCGTTCAGGGCAACATGAAGAATTTCATGATCAATAACCAGGCCTATGATGTCAGCACACAATCCAAGACCTACCTGGACAATCTCAACGGGACCGCCAAGGAAAAGGCTACCCAGGAGGTCAAGATGAATGTGCTCAACTGGCTGCTGGAATACATCCAGGACAGCAAGAACAGATACAATATCGTTCCCGTCGACCTCGGCATCGCGGAACCCGCCCTCCTGCAGCTGATCAATAATTACAACCAGATGCAGCTGACCCGGGACGCCGACCTGAAGACTACCACCCCGGATAACCC
Organism: Puia dinghuensis; assembly: GCF_014642875.1. Taxonomy (GTDB): domain Bacteria; phylum Bacteroidota; class Bacteroidia; order Chitinophagales; family Chitinophagaceae; genus Puia; species Puia dinghuensis. Next base: position 39,684 of record NZ_BMJC01000004.1, on the reverse strand, counting down.
CCTGATCATAAGCATGGATTCCACCCTCGAAAAGGTGCGCTATGGTATCAGCCAGGCGTTGACGAATGTCCGCCAGTCCTATGTCATCGAGGGCGAGAACCTGCGCAAACAGGAAGAGAAATTGCAGGGTAATATCCAATCCATACCCGGAAAATCTATGCAGCTCCTGGACATCTCCCGGCAGCAAAAAATATTGGAAGAACTCTATTCCTTCCTGCTGCAGAAGAAGCTGGAAACGGCTATTTCTTCCGCTTCCACTATTTCGAATTCAAAGGTCATCGAGCCTGCACTGGAATCATCCATTGCCATCGAACCCAACCGGAAGAAGGTCTATACCATGTACTTACTGGTGGGATTGCTGGTCCCCATCGGGGTCGTAGCCCTCATGGAGATCCTGCGGGATAAGGTTCGCAACAGGGCAGACGTGGAAAAATACACCCATGCCCCCATTTTGGGCGAGATCGGCCATTCAAACCAGAGTGAGACGCTGGTGGCAACCATGAACAACCGGCATTTCATCTCCGAACAGTTTCGCATCGTCCGCACGAATCTGCAGTACGTGTTGAACAAAGTGGAAAAGCCGGTGATCATGGTTACTTCCTCCTTCAGCGGCGAAGGAAAATCATTCGTCAGTACCAATGTGGCCGCCGTAATGGCGCTGACGGGCAAACGCACTGTGATCATGGAGTTCGATATCCGCAAACCCAAGATCGTTTCCGGTCTGGACCTGAAACGCAAAATGGGCATCACCAACTATATCATCGGCAAGGCCTCCTTCCAGGAGCTGCTTGTCAAGGTCGACGGGGTCGACAACCTCTTTGTGATCCCCTGCGGACCCATCCCGCCCAACCCGGCGGAGATCCTGCTCGACCCGATGCTGGAAAAGCTGATGAATGAAGTTCGCCGGAATTTCGATGTCGTCGTCATGGATACGGCGCCCGTAGGCCTGGTAAGCGACGCCATGAACCTGAGCCGGTATGCGGACTGCACCCTGTATATCATCCGCCAGGGCCATACTTTCCGCAAACAGCTTTCGATGGTGGAAGACCTTTATGTAAACCGGAAACTTCCACGCCTGTCCCTGATGCTCAACGATGTGCAGGCAGAAGGCAATTATTATGGCGGTTATGGTTACGGCTACTATGGAAGCTATTCCTATGGTGCCGACTCGGGTTATTTCGACGCGGACAAGAACGGAAGGGGCCGCTTCTTATCCCGGTTATTCAAACCTTCAAGAAAAAAATGATCCACCAACCTGTAAGCTATTTCGCACATGCCACGGCTGTCATCGACGAAGGGTGCAGCATCGGGGCCGGGACCAGGATCTGGCATTTTTCCCATGTCATGCCGGACTGCACCATCGGCGAAAAATGTAATATCGGTCAAAATGTAGTGATCTCACCCCAGGTGATCCTCGGCAATAATGTCAAGGTGCAGAACAATGTTTCCATTTACACCGGCGTTATTTGCGCCGACGATGTTTTCCTGGGTCCTTCCATGGTTTTCACCAATGTTATCAACCCGCGCAGCGCTGTGGTGCGCAAAGACCAATACCGGCAGACCCACGTTAAAAAAGGCGCAAGCATCGGAGCCAATGCCACCATTGTCTGTGGCAACGACATCGGCGAATATGCAATGATCGGCGCAGGTGCAGTGGTGACAAAATCAGTCCCGGCATACGCTTTGATAGTAGGGAATCCTGGCCGGCAGATAGGGTGGGTGAGTGAATATGGCCACCGGTTGACATTCGATGAAAAAGGGATGGCGGAATGCCCGGAGACAAAACAGCAGTATCAATTAAAGGATAATAAGGTTACCCGACTAGTATGAGCAAAAATGGCAGGATAAAATTCGCCGTCATCGGCTGCGGCCATATTGGTAAGCGTCATGCGGCCATGATCTCCAACAACAAAGAATGTGAGCTGGTGGCATTGTCCGATGTGTTGAGCCGGGATCAACTGGAGATCAATCACGATGTCCCTTTTTTCAATTCGATCGACGAATTGCTGGACAGTAAAGTGCCGGTGGACGTGCTTAGCATCGCGACGCCCAATGGGCTGCATGAAGAGCAGGCCCTGAAAGGCCTCCGCGCAGGGTGCCATGTGGTGATCGAGAAGCCGATGGCCCTCCACAAAGCCGGATGCGAACGCATTATTTATGAGGCCCTGCACCAATCCCGGAATGTGTTTTGCGTCATGCAGAACCGCTATTCCCCGCCTTCGTTGTGGCTTAAGGACATCCTGCGCAGGAAGCTGCTGGGCCGCGTCTTCATGGTGGAGATCAACTGCTACTGGAATCGCGATCACCGTTATTATCAGAAGGGCGGCTGGCATGGAACAAATGAGCTCGACGGCGGGACCCTGTTTACCCAGTTCTCGCATTTCATCGACATCATGTTCTGGTTATTCGGGGATATAGAGAACCTCAACGGCAAATTCCGCAGCTTCAATCATGAGGGACAGACCGAATTCGAAGACTCCGGCTTCGTAACCTTTGACTTTGTCAATGGCGGCATGGGTTGCATCAACTATTCCACATCAGTATGGAATGAGAACCTGGAGAGCAGCATCACCATCATCGGCGAGAACGGCACCGTGAAGGTCGGCGGGCAGTACATGAACGTGGTGGAGCTGTGCAACATAAAGGATTATGAGATGCCCCAATTGCCACCCGTCAATCCTGCTAACGACTATGGGACCTACAAAGGCTCGGCAGCCAATCATCACTATATCTTCGAAAATGTCGTCGACGTACTGAAAGGCAGGGCGCCGATCACGACGAATGCACTGGAAGGGCTTAAAGTGGTGGAGATCATTGAAAAGATCTACCGTCTTAAAATGAATTAGCTTATGTCTGCCGAGAAAGCGATTAGCATGGCCCAGATAAATGGTTCACTTTCCGAAAAGCCCGAAAAGAAAGACGAGGAGTGGACGGAGATCATTTCTCCCCGTACTCATCTGTTCGATCTTCCCCTCCGGCAGCTTTGGAACTACCGCGACCTGATGTGGCTTTTTGTACGCCGGGATTTCGTCGCTCAATACAAACAGACCGTTTTAGGTCCTCTCTGGCATCTGATCCAGCCGATCTTCACCACGATCGTATTCCTGCTGGTATTCGGCAAGATCGCCAACATCCCCACCGACGGCATCGAGCCCAGAATGCTTTTCTACATGAGTGGCATCACGGTGTGGAACTATTTCTCCGGCTGCCTCACCAGCACTTCCACGGTCTTCCTCACCAATGCCGCTATCTTCGGAAAAGTTTATTTCCCCCGCCTGGTATTGCCGCTTTCCATCATCATTTCCAATATAGTACGTTTCGGCATCCAGTTTCTCCTGCTGCTGGCCCTGATGATCTGGTTTAATTTCCAGGGCTATCCGATGAAGATCAGCTTTCACTGGCTATATATCCCCCTTATCATCGCGCTTATGGCCGGCATCGGCCTGGGGCTTGGGATCATCATTTCAGCGCTGACCACCCGCTACCGGGACCTGGCCGTTCTGCTGACCTTCGTCATTCAGCTGGCTATGTATGCCACACCCGTGGCTTACCCGCTATCCTATCTGCGGGGAAAGCCCTATAGATGGCTCATCGAGATCAATCCGCTGACATCGCTGGTGGAATGCTTTCGCTATGCCTTGTTCGGAAAGGGAACATTCGACATGCAATCCCTTGGTTACAGCGTCATTTTCATGGTCGTTGTGTTATTTATAGGTGTCCTCCTGTTCAACAAGGTGGAGAAGACCTTTATGGATACAGTTTAATAAAACCGCATTCTTCCAATGAGCGAAGTAGTCATACGGGTAGAAGATGTTTCCAAACAATACCGGCTGGGTGATATCGGTACGGGTTCGATTTCCCACGATATCAACCGCTGGTGGCACCGCATCCTCGGAAAAGAGGACCCTTATCTGAAGATCGGTGAGGAGAACGATCGGACAAAGAAAGGGGACAGCCAATACGTCTGGGCTCTGCGGGACATAAACTTTGAAGTAAAACAAGGCGAGGTATTGGGCATCATTGGCAAGAATGGAGCGGGAAAATCGACATTGCTGAAGATATTAAGTCGCACTACCACGCCTACCGTCGGCAACATAAAGCTAAAGGGAAGGATCGCAAGTCTTCTTGAAGTAGGCACGGGGTTCCATCCGGAGCTGAGCGGACGCGACAATATATTCCTGAATGGCGCGATCCTGGGAATGAAGAAGATTGAAATAAAGCGTAAGTTCGATGAGATAGTCGAATTCGCAGGCGTCGAGAGGTACATCGATACTCCTGTCAAGCGTTATAGTAGCGGTATGTATATAAGGCTCGCATTTGGAGTAGCCGCGCATTTGGAACCCGAGATATTGATCGTTGATGAGGTGCTGGCTGTCGGCGATGCTGAATTTCAAAAGAAATGCCTCGGGAAAATGAAGGACGTAAGCGATAAAGACGGCCGGACAGTTTTATTTGTCAGCCATAATATGATCGCCGTAAAGAGCCTTTGTAGCAAAGCCATGTATATGAGGAATGGGTCGGTCATCGAGATGGGCGAAACGACTCAGGTGATCAATAATTATCTTTCAAATCAGCAGGACAAAAGCTTGCTAAAATTTTTTAATGATCCCGGAGAAGCTCCGGGTAATGAGAAGGCAAGGTTAAGAAAAATTGAAGTATGTCCTCAATTGAATGATCCCGCCGACCCCATCACCGTGAAGACACCACTTACCATCGAGATCGAATTTTGGAATTTTGAAGATGGAAAACTGATCAACCTGACAATGTTTTTTAATACTTTTTCAGGAGAATCCATCTTTGCTAATGGGACCCCGGCTGTTAATCTGTCGGCCGGATTGCATAAGGCATCCTGCTATATACCGGCGGATTTATTAAACGATGAGGTTTATAGCATCACACTCATGATCGTGGGCGATACGTCCTACTCCATTTGCACTTTTGACAACATTTTATCGTTTGAGGTCGGTGAAGAGAGGATAGCAAGCGGTTGGCACGGTAAGTGGCCTGGCTTTGTAAGACCGAAGCTTGATTTCAAGATCCTTTCATAATCAATAAAATATGAACTTTTACGCAGAATTGATGGTTGAGCTATTGAATTCTACTGCCAACAATTTTTCTCCCGAGGAAAATTACGATCATATTCGTTTTGGGAAAATGCAAGAAGGGGCGCAGGCTACTTTGAAGAGAAGCATCAGGAGAAAAATAGGGAAGGTCTTTGAATCAAGGGGATATTCAGTTGTTTCAAAATATGATATGTCCAATGGATACGTTGCGTATAGGTTAAGAGCGATGGAGCCGTATCTGGCCGGTCTTGAGAAGCTATACAATTTTCTTACAGATGAGGGATCAAAAGTATTATTGTTGCAACTAATCGCATTCAGGATACTTGGATTTACAAAGGTCAAGTTACCTCTAAATACACCTGATTTCTGGAATGGTATAAAGGAAATGGAAGATCTCGCTGATAATAAGCGATATGTAGAGACCAAGTTTATTAAATGGCATTTGCCTTTTATCGATCTGCATAAAAAGGGAATACCTGTTCAATTGCATCTTCTGCCTATCGGGGTCTATACTGATTTTTTTCTCAAACAATACGAATTCAAACGCGGCGCCACAACGATCAAAGCAGAAAAGGGAGACTATGTCATCGATGCGGGCGGATGTTGGGGGGATACGGCACTATATTTCGCCAACGAAGTAGGAGAGGAAGGCAAGGTTTTTACTTTTGAGTTCATTCCCAGTAATCTAAATATACTCAATACCAACCTTGCGTTAAATCCGGATTTACAAGAAAGGATCAATTTGATAGACAGGCCTGTGTGGGAAGTTACCAACGAGACCATGTACTATACCGATAATGGTCCGGGAAGTGCCGTTTTTATGGAAGAAAAACAACCGTTTGACGGAAAAGCCTCGTCTTTGTCCATTGACGACCTGGTAACGGAATATTCCATTCCTAAAATTGATCTTATAAAAATGGATATAGAGGGAGCAGAACCCTATGCCTTGAAAGGCGCTCTGAACACGATCAAAAAATTCAAACCCAAGCTGGCCATTGCTATTTACCATAGCATGGAGGATTTCGTAAATATACCTAAGTTTATACATGAGCTTGGATTAGGATATGAATTACACCTGGCACATTGTTCCATTCACCAGGAAGAATCTATATTATTTGCAGAAATACCTGCCAGATGATAAACGTAACAAAAACTTTCCTGCCTCCCTTTGAGAAATATACTGCCCTGCTCAAACGGGCATGGGATAAAGGATGGATCACCAACAACGGAGAGCTTGTGCAGGGTTTGGAGGCAGCGTTGCGCTCTTACCTGGGAGTGAACCATCTGTGGTTTTGCAGCAACGGCACCGTTGTCCTGCAAATGGCGCTGAAAGCTCTTAACATCAGTGGCGAGGTCATTACCACACCATTCTCCTACGTCGCTACTACGACAGCCTTGCTTTGGGAGAATTGCACCCCTGTTTTTGCCGATATCGATCAGCGGACTTTTTGCATAGATCCTGCAAAGATCGAATCCGCGATCACTCCGGCAACGACAGCGATCCTTGCCACGCATGTATATGGATATCCGTGCGACATCGAAGCGATCGAAAAGATAGCCCGGAAACACAATTTGAAGGTCATATACGACGGGGCACATGCCTTCGGCACCATGATCGACGGTCGGTCGGTATTGAGTTACGGGGACATCAGCACCTGTAGCTTCCATGCTACCAAACTCTTCCATACGGTGGAAGGCGGTTGCATCATCGCCAATGATGATCAGCTATCCCGGCAACTGTTCCTGTATCGCAGTTTCGGTCATCTGGCCGATGATCATTTCTCCATGGGAATAAATGGCAAGAACTCCGAGATCCACGCTGCAATGGGCTTATGTAATCTGGAATATCTGCCCGATATCCTTGCAAGCAGAAAGGAGCAATGGCTTTACTACTACGAGATGCTTGAAGACACCGGTCTTCAATTACTCGATCTGCCCAACGACCCGCGTCTTACTTATAATTATGCCTATTTTCCGGCTGTGTTCCCCTCGACGGAAGAGATGATGACAACACTCGAGGTATTGAAGAAGAAGGAAATATTTCCAAGAAGGTATTTCTATCCGGCGCTGAATACCTTACCCTATATAGAGCAACAGCATTGCCCGGTGGCTGAATCCATCGCAAATCGCGTTGTATGCCTCCCGCTCTATTTTGATCTGAGCCGTCAGGAGCAGAAATTGATCGCCGAAACTATATTACAAGCTCAAAAACAGAACATTTAATGAGATTGGCGATCATGCAGCCGTATATATTCCCTTATATCGGCTACTACCAACTTATAAATGCTGTAGAAAGATTTGTTATATATGATGATGTTAACTTCATCAACCGGGGCTGGATCAACCGGAACAATATTTTAGTTAACAACAAGGCCTGCCTCTTTACGATCCCCCTTAAGGATGCCAGCCAAAACCGCCTGATACGCGACATCGAGCTTTCTGCCGGCGCCGGCAACGCCAAACTCCTCAAAACGATAGAACAAGCCTATAAGAAAGCGCCGGAGTTCAGGCAGGTCTATCCCCTGATAAGCGATATCCTGCAAAGTAATGCAGGCACCATCGGTGAGCTTGCCTGGCTAAGCCTTCGTTCGGTAGCGGAATATCTTGGAATGGCAACGGAATTCATCAGAACTTCTTCTGACTACAACAATAGCCATTTAAAGGCACAGGAAAGGATATTGGACATTTGCACCAAAGAAAAGGCCCACCACTATATCAATCCCATCGGCGGTATGGAGATCTATTCCCGGGAATTGTTCCAGGATTCGGGGATAAAACTGAATTTCATCCGAACACTGCCATTGGCATATCCGCAATTCAACAATGAATTCATTTCCAATCTTTCTATCATCGATGTGCTTATGTTCAACCCGAAGGATAAAATAAACGCTCTCTTAAATTCCTATGAGCTGATATGAAAAAAAGATACCTGGAGACCATTGTGAAGCACTATGAGGATTGCCTCGAAAAACATGGCGATTCTCATTTGGGAGTAGATTGGCCAAAATTGGAGGACGTTAACAAGCGGTACAAGGTGATGTTGGAGATCGTAAAATACTACGAGGACAACGCACCCTCATCGACCTTGCTCGACTTTGGATCCGGGGCAGCTCACCTTTTGCAATATATCAAAGATCAGGGGCTTGGGAATATTGCCTATTCCGGACTGGACGTTTCCGAACGCTTCGTAGCATTAAGCAGGGAAAAGTTCCCTGCCGTTCCCTTTTATTGTGTGGATATCCTGGAGGACAGTGGCTCGCTTCCCGGGTTCGATTATATCGTAATGAACGGAGTGTTCACAGAAAAACGCGAATTAAGCTTCGATGAAATGTGGGATTATTTCTGTAAAATGCTCAGCAAGGTGTTCTCATTGGCTAATAAGGGCGTTGCCTTTAACGTTATGTCGAAAGCGGTGGATTGGGAACGCGACGATCTGTTCCATGTTCCGACAGATCTCCTTATTCAGTTTCTTACAAAGAACCTGACCCGGAATTTTATTATCCGCAACGATTATGGCCTCTACGAATACACGACCTATATATACAAGAACAAACAATCCAACACATGACAAAGAAGGTAGTTATCTTCGGTATCCAGGACTACGCCGAATTAGCCCATTATTATTTGGAGCATGACTCCCCTTATGAAGTAGTTGGTTTTTGTGTTAATAAAGAATATCTGCCGGAAGACCGGTCGTTCAGGGGCCTGCCCGTTGTAGCTTTCGAGGATGTGGAAGATCAATATCCGGCGGGCGATTTCTCCTTTTTTGCACCTATGTCCCCTAAAAAGATGAATCAATTACGGGAAAAGGTATATCATGACATCAAGGATAAAGGATATCAGCTGATCAGCTATATCAGCAGCAAGGCTACCCGTTTCGACAATAAGATCGGCGACAATTGTTTTATACTCGAAGACAATACGCTTCAACCCTTCACCGATATCGGCAATAATGTGGTTTTATGGAGTGGTAATCACATCGGCCACCATGGCCAGATCAGAGATCATGTGACATTTACTTCGCATGTGGTCATGTCCGGGCATTGTGTCATCGGCGAGAATTCATTCCTTGGAGTGAATGCAACCTTGCGGGATGGGATTACACTTGCGAAGGGTACATTGGTGGCAATGGCGGCCCTTATTTCCAAGAATACCGAAGAATGGGGGATCTACATTGGCAATCCCGGCAAAAAAATGGAAGGTAAACTGAGCCCTTCGCTCTTATAAGATGGCTCTCAGCTGGCAAAAGAAAGGACTCATCTATGCTCCCGACGGAAGCCTGGAATGGAGCAGGACCCACGCACAGGTACCGGTTGCAGATGTCATTGATGAGCATCATCTGAGGATCTACTACTCGACCCGGGGGACGGATAACAGAAGCAATACCAGCTATATAGAGGTAGACGCCGGCGATCCGCGGGAAATAACTTTTATCAATCCGGCACCGATCCTGCCACTGGGCAGGCTTGGTACATTTGACGAGGATGGGATCATGCCCTCTTCCATTGTCACGGTTGGAGATCGTAAATATCTGTATTATATCGGGTGGTCCCAACGGAAGAACGTGCCCTACCAGAACAGTATTGGGTTAGCCATCAGTGAAGATGGGGGGCGAACGTTCAGGAAATACTCCGAAGGCCCGGTGATCGGAGTTTCTCATATCGATCCCTTTTTTACCGGCACCATCTTTGTCCTGAAGGAGGCCGGTCTTTTCAGAGCGTATTACCTCAGCTGTGTAGAATGGAGACTCGTCAACGACCGGCCGGAATCCCTCTACGTCCTGAAATATGCGACCTCCCAGGATGGCATCGATTGGCTTCGTAATAACCAGATTGCCATTCCGCTGAAAGATGATCAGGAAGGCGGGTTGGTTAGTGCTGCAGTGATCAAGGCGGAAGGCCGGTATAGAATGTGGTTTGGCTACAGGAATTATTTTGATTTCAGGAGCAACCCTGAGAACGCGTATAATATCGGCTATGCAGAATCCCCGGATGGGATCAGCTGGCTCCGCAAAGATGATAAGAGCGGTATCGAGCGCAGTGAGGAAGGTTGGGATAGTCAAATGATCTCTTATCCATATGTGATCGAGGTAAAAGGGAAGAACTTCCTCTTTTATAACGGCAATGGATTTGGAAGAACAGGTTTCGGCTACGCTATCTTAAACTCAAATTCATGAATATGAATGAAAAAGAGCTGAACCAGTATAAAGAACAGGGATATCTTCTGTTCAAGAAGTTCTTTGATCCACAGGAGATCGATAAGATCCGCAACGAGGCAAAGGATATCTTCCTCAATCAATTGGTGGAAAAGCAGATCATTAAAAGCAAGAACATCAGCGAAGATGAATTCGAGAAAGCTATCATAACCCTTTTCAATGATCATTTTGAAGCCTTCGCCAATTGCGGCAAACAGGCCCAGCATCTGATAAGCCTGCATAGGATTTCCCTGCATGAGAAGCTCATCGGCAAACTGCGTGATCTCGGCTTGCATTTTCCGGTGATCTCCACCAGGCCCGTAATGTATTTTAACAAGGCCAGGCTGGCGAAGACCGAAGAATTCTATAGAGTGCCGCCACACCAGGACTGGAGAAGCATGCAGGGTTCTCTCAACTCGATGGTGGTCTGGATCCCCCTCCACAACGTAACGGAAGAATTAGGCGCGTTGAAGATCGTGCCCGGAAGCCATACCTTGGGTCTGTTCGAGTCCCGGGAAAATGCCTGGTACAGACAGATCGATGAGATACAACCGGAAAAGTTCATTTCCGTCGAAGTGGAGACCGGCGACGCTTTGTTCTTCTCCGCTTTTCTTGTACATTCCTCCGGGAATAATGTTCTTGATAGGATAAGATGGTCCTGCCATTTCCGATACAACGATCTGGAGGAAGCAACCTTTATTCAACGAGGCTATGCACATCCTTATATTTACAAGCCCATCCAGGAATTGATCACGCCTGGCTTTCCTCGTCCAGACCAAATCAAAAATATTTTCCAATGAAAGTTATTGACAACAATGTGAGGGGGGTCCCGATGCGATTCGCCGGCTACACCCGTTCTCTGGAATTGTGTTCCCGGATGAATTATGAAACGGAAAACCTTGACTTTATCGATGAAATGACCCCCGGTGAGGTTATGTTCGATCTCGGTGCCTGTGAAGGCCGGTTCTCTATCTATGCCAGCAAAAAGGGGATCAAATGTTACTCCTTCGAACCCGAGACGAATAACTTCGAGGCATTGCTTCAGAACCTCGCGCTCAATGACATTAAAGATGAGCTTAAACCCTTCAAACTGGCGATCGGAAAGGAGAATGGGTCGGCAAAATTAAAAATAGGTCAGCCCTGGGCCGGAGGACACCAAAAGGTCGTCGAGCAACAGGAAACCAGGGAAGACCTGAGATTCGACTTCAAAGAAGAACAGGTCATAGATGTGGTCAGTCTCGATCGCTTCCTTGAAGATCACCAGATCGCCTGCCCGGACTACCTGAAAGTTGATATCGATGGTTCTGAAATGGCATTCCTCCAGGGCGCTCAGGCTACATTAAAGAACACCGGCCTCAAGAGCATAATATTCGAACTGGAGATAAATGACAAGAACTTTCAGTACATCATGGATAACCTGGCAGAGAATGGTTTCAGGGAGAAAGCCCGGTTTCAGGTGCCAAATGAACCATTCCTTTTCAATATAATCTTCACTCGTGACCGATAACGGACAGGCTCCCCTGGTGGCGGTGTGGATGCTCACCTATAATCAGGAAAGATACATTGCCCAGGCGATCGAAGGGGTGTTACAGCAAAAGGTAAATTTCAAAATAGAACTATTCATCGGGGAAGATTGTTCCACGGACAATACCAGGGCGATATGTTCCGATTATGCAAAGCGATATCCTGGTGTTGTCAACCTTCTGTCGACTACTGAGAATAACATCTTTGCCAATTCGCGTAATACGTTCAAGGCCTGTTTTGATTCAGGAGCCAGGTATGTAGCACTGTGTGAGGGAGACGACTATTGGACCGACCATAACAAGCTGCAGCGGCAGGTCGATTTCCTGGAAGCCCATCCTGATTACTCCATCTGCATTCACGGGGTCTATCAGGCCGAGGAAGGAAAACAGTTGGAGATACATCAGGTCAGTAAGGTTTCGCAGACTTTTACGATCGAAGATCTGGCAAGAGATGGGAATTTCATCCATGCTGTTTCAACCGTTTTCAGAAATACGCTGGACGAATTGCCTGATTGGTTTCACGCAACGCCGATCGGGGATTTCCCCTTGCATATGTACAACGCTGCTCACGGCAACATCTACTATGTGCCCGAACCGATGGCAGTCTATAGGCGATTCACCGGCCTTCATGGTCCAAAGTCGCTTGCAAAAAGATACATCCCCTTGTTCAAGACCCTCGATGCCATGGTCGGCCGGTTCAACAATGAAAAGATAGACCATCTCCTGCGGCAACAACAGGTAAAATGTATCCTTTATTGGCGTGACAATGCCCCGGAAATTTTAAGCGAACAGGCCCCGCTGGTAAAAGAGGTTCTGGACAAGGTAACGATCAAAACCCCCGAACAGCTCACAAAATTCACGACCGGCTTTCTGTTCACCTCGCTTTGCAGGAAACTGGTTGCCTCACTGATGCATAACCCGGTCGTTAACAAACTAAGATCATTCAGAGACCGGACCAAAAGACCCCAAAGCGCTACACAATGAAGATTGTCCATATTGCAACGTTGGAAGATGGAGGTGCGGGAAGAGCGGCGATGCGTTTACACGAAGCCTTACTGGCAGAAAAAGTGGATTCGACATTTTTATGCGCCATCCCGAAAGAACAGTCTACCCTGGCAAGAGTTGCCGAAAAACGACCGGTTCCCTTTTTCAAAAGAATGGCATTGCGGGCCGGCTTGCATTCGGTCGATAAGGTGGCCAGCGAGAAACTGGCCATCGCAAGATGCAGGGGCGACTACGAATACTACAGTATGCCTTTTTCCAACTATTCATTGCAGGAGAACGAGATCGTGCTCGGTGCCGACATCATCCATCTCCACTGGGTGGCCAATTTTGTGGACTTTCCCAGCTTCTTTGAGGTGCCGAAGCCCATCGTCTGGACCTTTCATGATATAAACCCCCTTCTGGGCGGATTCCATTTTAGCCTCGACCTGCAGAAAAATAACGCGAATGCCGAACTGATGGCTATCGAAGAGAAGTTTCGAAAGGTGAAATCGGAGGCGGTAGCATCGGCAAACCTGACCATTTGCACCCCATCCAGCAGGTTGTTTGAGGCTTCATCGGCAAACCCGGCGATGAACCGGTTTGCTCACCACCGTATACAGAATGGCCTGGATACACGAACCTTCAGGCCTTATTCCCACGAACTCTCCCGGCAGGTATTCAAACTGCCGGCGCAAAAAAAGATCTTTCTGTTCGTCTGCGGGAATATCCAAAATAAATACAAAGGCTTTCATCTGCTGGAGGAAGCGGTTACGCTCCTACCCCCGGATAAGGACTTTCTCGTGGTAGCAGCAGGGTATAATGCCCCCGTCTCTAAAGACCCCCGGGTGGTATTTCTCGATCCGATACATGACGAACTGTTATTACCCCTCTTGTACTCCGCAGCCGATCTTTGTGTAATACCGAGCCTGGAAGATAACCTGCCGAATGTCATGCTGGAATCCTTGTGCTGCGGCACACCGGTGTTGGGCTTTCCCATCGGCGGGCTCAAGGACGTCATCGTCGACGGAGTCAACGGTTACCTGTGCCCGGCGATCTCGGCTGAAGCACTGGCACAGACAATGGCCCGCGCCCTCGACACCCCATTCGACCGCGCCGCCATCAGCAGGGAGAACATCGAAAAATTTGATCGGGCCGTGCAGGCAAAGCGCTATGCCCAGCTGTATAATTCATTGTCCTAAACCAAACTATGCTATTCAATAGCTTCCCGTTCTTAATATTATTACTGATAACGTTTGGGGTATACTATCTGCCCCGGATCTCGCGCTACCAGGTGGGGATCCTCATCATCTCCAGCCTTGTCTTTTATGCATATGATTCGCCCATCCTGGTATTACTCCTGCTCTTTTCTGCAGCCATAAACATCGTCACGAGCTATTATATCGTTTCCGGGAAGACATCCTGGAAAAAAACGACGGCCGTTATTGGCGTCGCCCTCAATCTGCTCGTACTCTGCTTCTTCAAATACAGCCCTCTTTTCGCCCACAGCTTTTTCAATTCCAACGATCCCATCGGTCACTTCCTGGTCACCATCCCATTACCGATCGGCATCTCTTTCTTCACCTTCGAAGGCATCAGCCTTCTCGTAGACGTCTTCACCGAGAAATATTTTGACAACCGGAAGGTTATCGACCCTTCCTTCGTCCGCCATTCCAGGAATACCCTTTTCTTTATCTCCTTTTTTCCTCACCTCATTGCAGGCCCCATCCTCAAGGCACATGATTTCCTGCCGCAGATAGGAAAAAAGAATCTGCGCGACATTGACTGGGAAAATAGCTTTAAACACCTGCTCGTCGGCTATTTCCTAAAGATGGTCGTGGCCGACAACCTGAAGGATTTCACCTACTGGATAGAGTATCCCTATTTCCAGTCCATGTCGACCACTACGCTGCTGGCCCTGCTCTTTGGCTATTCCTGCCAGATCTTCGCCGACTTCGCCGGGTATTCGGCCATCGCGATCGGCCTGGCAGGTCTCTTCGGCTACCGGTTTCAGGAGAACTTCAATTTCCCCTATATCTCCACCTCGTTCAGGGAGTTTTGGAAAAGATGGCATATCTCGCTTTCCTCCTTCCTGATGGAATACCTGTACTTCCCGCTGGGCGGTAACCGCAAGGGGAAGATCAGGACCTATATCAATCTGATGATAACGATGATCCTGGGAGGGCTCTGGCATGGGGCAGCCATCAGCTATGCCGTATGGGGCGGCTTCCATGGCGCCGCCCTGGCGACCGAACGCTTTATCTCGGACAAGGTGAAGATAAAGCCGGGGAGATTCCTCCTGGTGCTTAAAGGCCTGATGGTCTTTTGCTTCGTCACCCTGGCATGGCTGTTGTTCAAACTTCCGGATTTCAGCCACGTGCTGCAATACCTGAAATGCATACGGAAGAACTTCTTTATCCTTGACAGATATGATATCATCGCCTATATCCTGCTCTATTCCCTGCCGGTGATACTTTATCATGTCGCCTATCTATTGAGAACAAGATCGTTTTTCCTCAGGATGGCCAAATGGGAATACGCCATTTACGCAGTGATGCTTTTCCTCATCGTCACCAACAGCGGTTCCACCGGGTCCTTCATCTATTTTCAATTCTGACATCCCCGTAGAATGATAAAGCGCACCTTCTTATGTTTCCTGGTACTGATGGTGGCCTACCTGGCCCTGATGACCGTGATCAAACCGGCCAAACCGGTGGCCCAGCATCAATGGCAGGACAACCAGATCAAAGCAGAGAACTATATTTACGCCACCGGAACCTCGAACCGCAATGTCATCGTAGGTTCCTCTTTGTCGGCCCGGCTGCTCATGGATAGCCTGCCCGGGTTCACCAGTCTGGCTTTTAGCGGTCAGAGTATCTTTGACGGACTCACCATCCTCAGCCATAAAGCAGATCTGCCGGCGAATGTATTTATAGAGATCAACGTCATTCTCAAGGATGGCAACAAGACGTTTACGGAGAATCTCTTCAACCCCATACTGTACAGCACCAGGGAATTCTTCCCGCCGCTGCGCGATGGCTATCAGCCACTGGCTATCACCGGCTCCTATCTTACGGTTGGCGTTCGCGCCGCGCTTTCAGGCATCAAATCCAGGCTGGTCCACGAAAAGCCGGCGCCTGTTGCGGCTGACCCGAAGCCCGCGGCTGACCCGAAGCCCGCGGATAACCCGGTTGCCTCCAACCCCCCACCCGTAAAAAATAATAGCGAGCTGTTTGGCAAAATGGTGAGCATGCAGATCGATAGGTATTCCCGCACCCCTGATGGAGATTTACTGGAGTCGAGACTTCGCAAATTGTCGACCCTTGTAGACATGCTCCGCCAGCGGGGAGTAAAGGTGTGTTTCTTCGAAATGCCAGTAGACGAACACCTTTGTCAATTGCCGCTGTCGAATGCCATCCGGCAGGGATTCTACCAGGTATTCCCCCCGGATAAATATAATTACCTGCCACAGCCCGGTTGTTCCGGGTACCAGACATCGGACGGCCTCCATTTAATAGACCAGGATGCCCTCCGTTATACCCTGTATTTCAGAGGGTGGGTAAACGCTAACCTGGCCCTTCAAAGACCACTATGAGACGAATTGCCCTCCTGTTCGACCGTACCTACATCGACGCCCAGCATTGCTTTATCGAGTTAGCCAGCCAGCTGGCCGCCAACGGGTATGCCGTCGACCTGTATATGGTGAACAACCCGTACAATAACCAGCCCTTTTTCGAAAATAAGGAGATCAGGATACTGCCCTTTCCTGTCTCCGGGTTTCAGAAGGCCGAATACTGGTCCAAATTGCTCTACTCAGCCGATCGCCGGTACGACGCCATCATCGCGACTCCCATCACCGGCATCTGGCTGGCTTACCGCACCTCCCGCCTCCGCAAGATCCCTTATTATTATCTTGCCGACGAGCTGGTGGAACATATGCTCGCCAACAGCCCGGCGAAAGACCGGAAGAAGCTGGAGACCCGGAATTATAAGGCGAACCGCTACGCGGCGGCTACTATCGCCCTCGGGGAAGAACGTTACCTGGTGCAGCAGCAGCTGCATAAGATAGATTATGCGCACGACTATATCGTGATCCCCAACGCCCCCGCCGGCGACGCCGTCCGGCTGAAAAGCCACTATTACCGGGATATCTTTAACATCGAAGACCGCAAGCCGATACTGCTCTTCGCCGGTACGCTCAACTGGAATCTCGCCAAAAAGATCTACGAAGAGACGAAGACCTATGGCGAAAGAGACTACCATCTGGTGTTTCAGACCCGGACTACCGGCCTCATGGGCGAAGGACTCCATCCGTTTATAAAATTCTCGACGACCCCTGTCCCGTCCGCCATGATGAATTACGCTGTAAGCTCCGCCGATATCGGGCTGGCCCTGTACGACCGGAATTCCGTGCATGAGACCAACAACGGCTTCACCGGTGGTAAGATCGGCACCTATCTGAAGAACCAGCTGCCGCTCATCGTCGGCAGCGCGGACAATCTAAAGCACTTCGAAGACCAGGGCGTCGGCGTTTTCTGGGATGGCGAGACCGATTTCGATACCATCGCCCGCCGGGCGATCGCGGAGATGGAAACCTGCCGCAGGAACATACCCGCCTTCTACCGGCAGACCCTGCAGTATGAATATCATTTTGAAAAGCTCAAACAACATCTCGAAAGATCAATAAAGTAAGGGCTATGTTCACCGTTGGAACGACCAATCAACCCGTCCGCCAGGAATGGATCCGCACTACGCTGGCCAGGATCCCTGAAGGCCTGACGCTGCTGGATGCAGGAGCAGGCGAATCCACCTACAAACCCTATTGCGCCCACCTGAAATATATCGCGCAGGACTTCGGCCAGTACGATGGTACGGGGGATGTGGGACTCCAGACTGGCGTATGGGACAATTCCAAATTGGATATCCAGTCGGATATCACGGCCATTCCCCTGCCTGATCATTCGGTGGATGCGATCATGTGCACCGAAGTGTTCGAACATATCCCCGACCCCATCGGCGCACTGAAGGAATTCAGCCGGCTGGTAAGGCCGGGCGGCTATCTGCTCATCACGGCCCCTTTTTGCAGCCTTACCCATTTCGCGCCCTATCATTTTTACACCGGCTTCAACCGCTTTTTCTATGAGAAGCATCTGCCGGACTACGGCTTCGGGATCACCGACCTGGAATGCAATGGCAATTATTTCGAATACCTGGCGCAGGAAGTACGCCGGGTCAACACCATGGCCAGCCGGTATGCCGGTACAAAGCTGACCCTGCTTGACAAGGTCTGGCTAAAAGGCAGCCTGTGGGTACTGCAACGTCTCAGCAAAAAGGACCAGGAGTCTTCCGAGCTGCTCAACTATGGCATCCACGTTTTTGCCCGGAAAAAATAATTGATCTTGTCCGGAAACGATAATTTCCATGACCGTCAGCATTGCGCTTTGCACCTATAATGGCGAAAGATATCTCCGGCAGCAATTGGATTCCTTTTTGGAACAGACCATCCTTCCGGGCGAGATCGTTGTCTGTGACGACGGTTCTACCGATGCGACGCTGACGATCGTTCATGAATATGCTGCCGCCCACCCCGGCATCGATTGGCAGATACACCGGAATAGCCATACCTTACGCGCACCCGCCAACTTCGAAAAAGCGATAGGGCTTTGTACCAAAGAGGTGATCTTCCTTTCCGACCAGGACGATATCTGGGAGAAGGAGAAGATCCAACGGCTGGTACACTACCTGGAGACGGAGAAAAGTTGCGAGGCGGTGTTTACAAACGCCCGGCTCATCGACGAGAAGGGTGTGCCTATGCCGGGCACGCTGCTGGACAACACCTTTTTTTCCGCCGGCCTGCGCAAGAATTTCGATAAAGAACGATTGTTCTATTGGAGCATTCTTCTTGGCAATATTATCACCGGGGCGACCATGGCGATAAAACGCACCGCCCTTCCCCGCATCCTTCCCTTCCGGCTGCAATTGCACCGCCGGCTCTGGCATGATGGCTACATCGGTTTCAGGCTGATGGCCGCTGGAAGCATGGGCTATCTCGACGAGCCGCTGATCCGCTACCGGATCCATGCCGCCCAGCAAGTAGGCCTGGCTGGAGAAAAAGACCCCTTCGAAGACAGCATCGTTTATGGCGAAGAGCATTTCCCCGAACTGAGCAAAGCAGCATATTTTACCCGGTATCTTTCCGCATATCAATTTATGAAGCGATTGCAGCTGCACTGCAGCTTCGCCTGGCCTGTAGACCAGACGATCGAAAGAGACTACCGGCAGCGGAGGCACGATTATCTCCGATCGATGTCCTGGCCTGCCCGGAAGGGGCGCCTGCTCAAATGGTGGCTGCTGAGGATCAATGATGTTTCCCTCAAAGACCTGTTCACACAATGAGCCGATCCGGCACAATAAAAGAAAATGGATCACGAAAAAATAGGCATTGTCGTACCCTTCTATAATGGACATGAATATCTTGACAGGCTGATAGCAAGTGTCGAAAAGGCTGCCGCCGGCCTCCACGTCACGCTCTTCATCGTGGATAACAGCCCGGAGGGCCCCCCGCTGGAGATTGCCCGGAAAGGTTCCGTCCCCGTCGAGATCATCCGCGAACGACCGGGCATCGGCTATGGAAAGGCCTGTAATGCCGGATTCGAACGATGCAAAAAAGCCGGCTTCGACTATATCCTGGTGGTCAACCAGGACGGGTATCTCTCCGACGGGCTGATAAGGGGCCTGCTTGTTCCTTTCCGGGAAGATAAAAGCATCGTCATCACCGCCCCCCTGCTGAAGACGTATACGGATGACGAAGTAGAAGACTTCTTTATCAAATATTATCTCAGCCAGGCCCCGGCCTTCTTCACCGGCCTGCTGCATGGCCATACGGCGGACCACTATCCATTGCAGCGTATCTCCGGCGCCTGCTTCGCCTTTAGCCTGCGCAACGGGAATTATCCCTATGCATATTTCTTCGACCCCCTTTTTCATATGTACTATGAGGACGAAGAGCTTTGCCAGCGAATACACGCGGCAGGCGGGAAGATCGTACTGGTCACCCGGGATGCGATCTTTTACCACCGGCATTCCCATACGAATGAGACCGAACAACGGAGCTCGATCCTCAAATCGCAACTGGTTTCCGTCAAGATCCTCCGCCTGAAGGACCCTTCAGGGAACAGCTTCCGCGCCTATTACAGCATTTTCATCGCCACCCTTAGCAGCATGTTCGATCATTTGCTGCGGGGACAGCTGCGGCTGTTCTATTTATATTTTCGTTCGCTGCTTGTCGTAACAGTCTTGTTACCCCGCATCGCCCGCACAAGGCGGCAGGACAGGCAGGCGGCAGGCCTGCTGCAAAATAAGGGAGGCGCGGTATGAAGCTGGTCCTGTTCACCTTCGACTATGAGCTTTTCCTTGGCGAACGCAGCGGGACCCCTGCTCACTGTATCCTGTCACCTACCGACAAGCTGCTCGGGCTCTTCGGCCGTTTTGGATTCAAAGCCATCTTCTTTGTCGATACCACCTACCTGCTTCGGCTGGAGGAAGTAGCGGCTCGACATCCCGCCGCCGCCGCCGACCTGGAAGCGATACGCGACCAGCTGAAGACCATGGTCCGGCAGGGCCATTACATTTTTCCGCATCTCCACCCGCACTGGCTGGATGCCGTCTATCTCCCCGAATCGAACGAGTGGTCGCTGAAGGATACCCGTTATTACGCATTGTCTTCCATTTCTGCAGAGCAGCGCCAGCGGCTGTTCGACCATTCCGTGCAAACCCTCGGGCGGCTGGCCGCGAGCGTTCTGCCGGATTACAGGCTGGATGCCTACAGGGCCGGTGGCTGGTCTATCCAGCCCTTCGAGGATTTCAGGCCCCTCTTCCTCCGGCATGGCATCGTCCACGAATGGAGCGTTATCCCGGGCAAATACCTTTACTCGGATGCGCATTCCTTCGACTTTCGCCACGTCCCTGCGATACCCGTCTATCGCTTTGACAAGGATGTCTGTAGAGAAGACGAACAGGGACCATTCAGGGAGTGGACCATCTCCTGCCTACCCATGACCCGCCGCCAGCGGTGGCTGGACTTTAAGTTCAGCGGCTTGCTCCATCGCATGGGGAAGATCACCCCCCTGCCAGGCACCACCGTAAGCTCCACCATCAGCAAAGAGGGCGATGCCCTGGCCCCGAACGGACTGGTGAGGCTTCCCGCTTCCTTCGAGCGGCTGAACCCCTACCGGTTGAGAAAATTCCGCAAAGCGATGAGGCGCATATCGTATTATCAATTTATTTCGCATCCGAAGATGCTGACCCCCTACGACTTTAAGCTGGTAGAGCGCTTATTCCGTACGCTGAAAAAAGATAAAGCCGTGGAAACTGATTTTCGACAAGGCCTTCAACCATGACCAACATTCTGTTCATAGCTTTTGAGTTTCCGCCCCTCAACAGGGGCGGCGTATACAGGCCGCTTTCTTTTGTAAAATATCTGCCGCAATACGGTATCAACCCCGTCGTGATCACGCTCGACCCTTCGACGTATGAACACGTGTTCGACACCTATAGCGTCGACGAGTCCCTCGCCGCGGACATCCGTGACAACGCCTCGATCATCCCGGTAGGCGCCGGCAAGGCGGCGCCTCCATCCCGCTGGCAGGAGTTCACCACCATCTATTTTTCTATTCACGGTAATGAGACCGACCAATGGGAAGAGAGCTTTTACTCGGCCGTTGACGAGGCGGTACGCCAATATGCTCCCAAAGCCATTTTTGTGACGGTTCCGCCTTTTAGCGTCCTGCCCCTCGCAAAGAAAGTAGCGGAAAAATATGCCTTGCCGCTGGTGCTCGACTTCCGTGACGCCTGGTCGCAATGGCGAACAGTTCCCTATGGCACCATCCTGCACTACTGGCGAACCCTGCAGCTGGAAGAACGATACCTTTCCGCCGCGGATGCTATTATCGCTACATCCGTCCAGACCCTGGATGACTTCAAACGATTGCATCCACGGATACCGGCTTCCCGGTTCCATTATATTCCCAACGGATATAATGGAGAACTCTTGCCTTGGCAACCGATCGATCCCGGCAAGAAGACCTACACCGTCGGCTACGTGGGCAGCTTTTATTTCACCCCCGAAGCGCGGACACAGATGCTACAACCCTGGTGGCGAAAAAAAGGCCACCGGATGTTGCAGTATATCCCGCAGAAACAGGACTGGCTCTACCGGTCGCCTTATTTCTTTTTTAAGGCCCTGCAGCAGCTGAATCGCCAGAACCCATCCCTGGGGCAGCGCATTACCGTAAAGTTCGCCGGAAAGAAACCTGCCTGGCTCGACGAGATGATCCGGTCTTTTGGCCTGGAGAACCAGGTTACCCTCATCGGGGAGATCCCACACCGGCAGTCGTTGTTGTTCCAGCAGGAATGCGATGCCCTGCTGATCACTTCTGCCAAACAGCTGGGCGGAAGAGACTATAGCATTGCCGGCAAGACCTTTGAATATCTGCAGATGCAACGGCCCGTCATCGCCTTTGCCTGTGAAGGCGCCCAAAAAGACCTGCTGCAGGAGGCCGGTACTGCCTTGCTTTGCGACCCCGACGATGCAGCCGGCTCCGCCCGGCTGTTGGCCGATCTTTTTGAAGGCAATACGCAACTATGCCCCAACCAGGATTTCCTGGCCACGCTTTCCCGCCGGGAATTGACCGCCCGATTAGCCGGGATCATAAAAAATACTCATAAACACTCATAAACTCCATGATGAAGCTCTTACTGATAGCCGGTACAAGACCAAACTTTATAAAACTGGCGCCACTCTACCATCGCATTAAGAACGAAGCACCGGATATTCGGCCCTACATCTGCCATACCGGTCAGCATTTCGACTTCAACATGTCCGATATCTTCTGGCAGAACCTCGAACTGCCTTCGCCCGATTTTCAGCTGAACATAAAAGGAGACGGCGTGGTCGACACCATCGGCAAGACCATTTTGGGCATCAACGAGATCATCCGGAAAGAAGCATTCAACCTCGTGGTCGTGTTCGGGGATGTCAATGCAACGGCGGCGGGCGCCATCGTCGGCTCCCAATCCAGGATCCCCGTCATGCACGTGGAAGCCGGTCTGCGTAGCTTCGATCGTGACATGCCGGAAGAGATCAACCGGGTCATCACCGATCATATCAGCGACTATCTGATGGTATCCGAACCCAGCGGGATCAAGAACCTCGAACACGAGGGATTTCCCCGCAATAAGGTATTCATGGTGGGCAATATCATGATCGAATGCCTGCTGCGAACCCGGCCCCATTGGGAATCCATTCCGCTTAAGGGTGATATCCTTTCGTTTTATGAGAAAAAGCCGGTCGTGGCGACTTTCCACCGACCCGAGAATGTCGATAATCCCACTACGTTGCACCGCATGGCAGACATCCTCCAAAGCTATTCCAAAACCCAGCCGGTGGTGTTCCCGGTGCATCCCCGTACGAAGGCGCGGCTCGAGCAACACGGCCTTTTCCAGCGGCTTGTGGATGACCATAACATCCTCATCACGCAACCGATGAGCTATTTTGAATTCCTCCGCCTTGTGTCCAATGCCAGCCTGGTCATCACCGATTCGGGTGGAGTCCAGGAAGAGACCAGCTTCCTCCGGATACCTTGCGTGACTTTTAGGAAGAATACCGAACGACCGGTTACAGTAGAGTTGGGGACGAATAAAATGATGAGCATTTTCGAGGAGAACTATCTCGAAAAGATCGAAGAGCATATCGCCGGTCTCCGGCAAAGCCCCCGCAAGGATATCCCCTTATGGGATGATTCCGTGAGCCGGCGCATCCTCGATACCATCCGGCAGGCCGTGATTTTACAACCCAAGACTGTATAAAATATGTTAGTTAGAGTATTGAGAAAGGCCAGGCTGTTGCCATATGTAAATCTTACGGGCAAACTACAGCTCGACGGAAAAATGTTCGCTATTCCCATCCTGCGCGGGATGGGCGCCGACAACCTGCATATGAGCGAGATCTGGATGATCGAGGTCATCAGGATAGTGCGCTCTCTGCATGGCGGAAGCTTTGTGGACATCGGCACCAATATCGGCCAGTCGCTGATAAAACTAAAAACGGTCGATAGCACCGCAAACTATGTAGGTTTTGAGCCTAACCCGGATTGCGTCAGCTATGTGGAAGAGCTGATCCGGAAGAACCGGTTTCCCCATGCCGTTGTCATCCCCGTCGGTGTCTCCAACAAAACCGAAATATTGAAATTGAACTTTTACGATGAATCCCTCACCGACAGCTCCGCTTCCTTAAATGAGAACTTCCGCCCCGGCAAAAAGATCACCCACCAGAAAGCGGTTCAGGTCGTCGATTACGGGGTCATCGCGGACGTCATACCGCCGGATACCGGCATCGTGAAGATCGATGTAGAGGGCTTTGAACTCAACGTATTGCAAGGAATCGAACCCTTGATCCGGGAAAAGAGACCCGCCATCCTGCTGGAGATACTTCCGGTGTATACTCCGGAAAACACACACCGGCTGCAAAGCCAGGAAGGCATCGAAGAACTCTTCCGGAAACATCATTATCGCTTCTTCCGCATCGTAAAGAGCAACGAAGGGCAACTGGCTTATTTTGCCCCCATCAAAGGGGCCATCGGTATTCATTCCGAGATCAGCAACTGCGACTACATGGTCCTTCCGGAAGAGCTGGCTGATCAGCTGGCCGGTAGAACAGACGTAAAAATCCACGAGCAACAGGACCATGCATAAGGCAATATTCTTAACACACCCGGAATTGTTACGATCCGAGGTGACGGGGGGCGTGCAATTGTGCTCCCAGGAATTCCATCATATAATAGAGCAGATACCTGACATCAACCTATCGGATTATTTTGTTCCCTATACCCGCAAGATCTCTCAGCGATTGCTTATCAAAATGGGGATGGAGAATTACTCGATGTACGATGTCAAAAAAGATGCACCGGCGCTGTTGGAACATATCCAAAAGAACGGCATCGACATCGTATTCATGAATATGTCTTCCATGGTAAGGTATGCACGACCCATCCGCGAAGCCTTTGGCCCCCGGGTAAAGATCGTCCTGCTTTCTCATGGCAATCACTCCGGGGATTTTTTGCACCTCCTCACCAAGCCGCTGGGCCGCCCTTCGGCCATCCGGCGGATGCTCGACAAGATACGGCTGGGGATGCTCATCGCCACCGAATCGGGGCACCGTGTCCGTTACCTGGACGGGGTTGTGGCCCTCTCCGAGACCGAGAAGCAGATCGAGAACTGGTTTGGAGCAAAAAAGACCAGCTTTCTACCCCGAAGGCTGTATGCTGAATTCCTTCCGCATGATCCGGTGCCCGGCAGGGTGGGTTTCGTAGGCCGGCTCGACCATCCCCCCAACCTGCAAGGGATATCTCTGCTTCTCGACCAAATCAAGCCGGAAGTGCATCGATCTGTTTCCTTCCGTCTTGTCGGCGCGCCGGAGTCCTTCGGCCGCGATCTGCAAAAGCGCTATCCCTTTATCGAATACCTGGGAGAGTTATCAGACGCCGGCCTCGAGAAAGAAGTTGCCACCTGGTCGATCTTCCTCAATCCCGTCTGGTGGTATTCCACCGGCGCCTCGACCAAACTGGCCCGCGCCATCAGCTGGGGCGTTCCCATCCTTTCCACTACCGCCGGTATGCGGGGCTATCGCTGGAAAGAAGGCGCCCTGCTTGTCGCCGACACCCCGGAAGAAATGGCGGGCGTACTGCTTCGCGTGGCTCCCGATGCCACCCAGGTGCGACATTGGGCCGAACAGACGAGGCTGATAGCGGTTAATGGCCCATCAATGGAAGACCTTGCTGCACAAATAAAATATATCTACCAGTAGCAACATGAGAACGGTTTTTATCGCCGCACCCTTTTTCCCACCATCCGCTCTGCCTCCTTCGCAACGCGTGCGACTATTGGTAAGACACCTGGAAGATCATGATTGGCATCCCGTCATCTTTACGGTCGACCCGGCGCGAATGGATGGGATCACCGATCCCTGGATGCTGGAGATCGCCGGCGACAGATACGAGCAGATACAAACCGGCTGTCTCGACGGCCGCAAGACCAGGAAATTCGGCATCGGCGATCTTGGCCTGCGGATGTTCGTCTTCCTGTTCTTTTCCTTGCTGAAACAAGCCCGGCGCAGAAAGCCGGCTTTGATCCTTTATCCCGTTCCGCCCTGGTACATCATGGTGATGGCGCCCTTTGTCAAATGGCTGACGGGCGTCCCCTATGCCATCGATCTTATCGACCCCTGGATATACAAGGTCGATCCCCGTAACCGAAAGGCCAGGCTGAGCCAGTGGATAGCCCGCAGGCTGGAGGGTTTTGTGGTGAAAAGAAGCAGCGCCATATTCGCCGTGTCCCAGGGTATCCTGGACGACCTTGCCATCCGTCATCCGGCTATCAAAAAACGGCAGTTGGTTGCCGTCCCCTATGGAGTAGAAGCCTCCGATTTCGGTTCGATCACCATCAAAAAAGCAATAGGCGCACCCGTAAACATCCGGTATACCGGCGCCATCTCGGAAGCTATGCTCCCCGTGACGGATACGCTGCTGCAGGCGCTCAAGCTGGTGCATCAGCGTCACCCCCTCAGTGTGCTCTTCACCGGCACCAGCTATGCACCAAAAGAGCTGGCAAGGCCGGTGCTGCAAGAACAGATCGGGAAACACGGGCTTTCCCCCATCGTCACCGAAAATCCCCTGCGCGTGGGATATAGGGAAGCGCTCGAGCTTAGCCTGGGCGCCGATATCCAACTCCTCTTCGGTGATACCACGCCATATTATGCCGCTTCCAAGCTGATGGGACTGGCGGCCTCGGGTCAGCCTTTTTTTGCTTTTGTCCACCGGGAATCCTTTCCCTTCAGCTTCCTGGAAGAACTCAACTATCCTTATAGATTGGGCTTCCTGCCACAGGAGCTGGGTACGCCCGAAAAGATAGAAGAGCTGGCCACGGCGATACTGCGGGCTATCGACGGAAAGGATAAGTTCCAGCCCATCGATACGGCGCATCCCGTGCTGGCACAATATACCGCAGATGCCATGACAAAAACTTTCGCCAATACATTTAAAACGATCACGCATGATTAAAAGGCATTATGATAAAATAAAAGGAAAAAGAGTCGTAGTAACCGGCGGATTGGGATTCGTCGGTCACAACCTTGTGAAAAGCCTCGTCAATGACTATGACTGCCAGGTAACGGTCGTCGACGACTGCACCAATAGCAGTGAGGTTTCGATAAAGGAAGTCCGGGATAAGGTGGACTTCCAAAAGATCAGCGTCCTGGACTCGGAGAAGCTCTTCCCCCTTTTGCGGGATACCCAGTATATCTTTCATCTTGCCTGTATCCAGATAGCCGCTTCCGGCTCCAACCCGATTCTCGACATGCAGGTGAACGCCCAGAGCACACTGCAGATACTCGAACACCTCCGGCATCAGGAACATCCTGCACTCGAACGATTCGTATACACCTCTTCCTGTTCGGTGTATGGCAGTTCTTCGCGCCTGCCGGTCGGCGAGAACGACCCCACCCGCGTATTGAGCAATTATGCCGCCACCAAGCTGCTGGGAGAGCATTATACGCTCATCTATAATCGCAATTATAATATTCCCATCTCCGTCGTGCGGTATTCGAATGTATATGGCTTCGGCCAGTCTCCCCGTAACCCCTATTGCGGAGTATTGGGGAAATTCGTGCACAACGCCCTTACCGGCCAGCCCCTCTCCATCTTCGGGGACGGCGAACAGACACGCGACTATACCTTTATTTCCGATGCCGTGGATGCAACCATTCTCTCGGCCGTGCACCCCATGGCCTATGGCGATGTGTTCAATGTGGGCACCAGTGTCGAGACTTCCGTCAACAAGCTCGTACAGCTCATTTCCAACTATGTACCTGGCTGCACAGTAGTAAATGTGCAGGAAAGGGATATCGACAATATCCGGCGCCGGATGATCGATATCGAGAAGATACATCAACGTCTCGGCTGGACACCCCGCGTAGGCATGCAGAAAGGCATCGAACTGACAATGGACTGGTATAAGACGACCCTTTAGGATATGAAACGACTGGCTATCATAACAACCCACCCGATACAGTATTATGCCCCGATGTTCAACCTCCTGAGCCGGCGCGGTAATATCCACGTAAAGGTCTACTATACTATCCCGCAGGGGAAGACGGACTTCGATAAGGACTTCGGCCAGACTGTTAAGTGGGATATTCCGCTTCTGGAGGGGTATGAGTATGCTTTTGTTGCTGCAGGTCTGAACAAAGCCATCGAAGAATGGGGAGCGGATGCCATTTTGGTCATCGGCTGGAATCATTGGGTTCATATGAAGGCGATGTGGCATTTTTCGAAAAGGAAGACGGTGCTTTTTCGGGGCGATTCCACCCTGCTAGATGAACTTCCGGGATGGCGAAAGATCGCCCGGAAGACGGTGCTCCGCCGGGTTTACCGGTATGTCGACAAGGCCCTGTATGTCGGCATCAATAACAAACAGTATTACATTGAGTATGGATTAAAGCCGCATCAGTTGGAGTTCGCACCTCATGCGATAGACAACCAGCGTTTTTATGATCCGGAGGGGGACTATAGCCGGAAGGCCGCCGAATGGCGAAGAGACCTCGGCATCGACCCCGCGACCTTCGTTTTTCTTTTCGTGGCAAAACTGCAACCCGAGAAAGACCCGTTGACCCTGATCAGGGCTTTTCGCCGGCTTGACCCAAAAAAGGCAATACTGCTCATCGTAGGCAGCGGAGTATTGGAAGAGACCTTGAAGCAGGAGGCCGCCGGAGATGAGCGAATTCTATTCTTGCCTTTCCAGAATCAATCTTCCATGCCCATAGTCTACCGGCTGGGTGAGGTCTTCTGCCTGCCCTCTCAAACGGAGACCTGGGGCCTGGCCGTCAACGAGGCCATGGCCTGCGAGCGGCCCGTCCTGGTCAGCGATCGCTGCGGATGCGCTCCCGATCTGGTGATTCCGGGCAAAAATGGGTTTATCTTTGAGGCAGGGAACGTCGACGATCTGACGGCCAAAATGCAGCCCTTCCTCGGAGATCCGGCCATCGGCAGACAAATGGGCGCCGAATCGGTCAGTTTGATCCGGCAATGGTCGTTCGATCGGATAGCTTCCGCCATTGAAGCATCGATTACAGCAGAGAATGAATAACAACCGCATCGCTTTTGTTGTAGTAGGCCTGGTCTTTTTCCTGTACTATAGTTATGTCACGGGACTGGGATTCTATGAGTCCTGCTCCATCGGTTTGCTGGCGTACTTTTTCCTGGACTTCCTGGACAATGTCGGAAAGAGGGTCGTGGTGCTGGATATCGCGGTCATTCTGGCGCTGTTCACCTGGCTCGTCATGCCGGTGATCTTTTACCAGGTGTATACAAAGCAAGACCACCTCGCCTTTATCTTCCGCCACTATATGCCGATTCCCGCGGATGACTATTTTTCCTTTGCTTTTCCAGGCACCATCAGCATGATCATCGGGTTTAAGCTACCACTGGCAAAACTCCAGATCAACCAGGACCCGCAGGCCTACAAGGCTAAACTCCAGGCTTTTTTCAAAGGCAAGGCCAGGATCGGCTTCATCCTCATCGGCATCAGCTTTGCTGCCGGCGTCCTCTACCGGGTGGTACCGGCCTCGCTGAACCGGCCGGTTAACCTGCTGCAGCAACTTTCCTATGTGGGCGTGTTCTATATCTTTTTTTCAGAACACAAGCATAAGAACAAGATCCTGCTGGCCGTGCTAGGCCTGCTGGCGATAAATTCGATCATTGCGGGTTTGTTCGGCGAACTCGTATTCCTCGTAGCCCTCTTTTATATCCTCATCGCGCTCTATCTGAAAAAGATCTCTTTTGGCGTGAAGCTGAGCGTCTGTCTTTTTGGGTTTATTTGCATTTTCCTTATTCAGAACGTAAAAAAGACCTACCGTCAGGAGACCTGGAGCCATGGTGAAACGAATGGAAGCGTCGGGGTGTTCTGGGATCTCGTAGCTGAGGCCGCTACCAACCCCTCGGTCCTGCTTCAAAAAGACCGGCTCTACTTTACGGCCGTTCGGATGAATCAGGGATGGCTCATCGCCGAAACCATGTATATGGTTCCCGCCAGGCATGAATATGCACATGGCGAGACTATCGCGACATCCGTACTGGCGGCCTTCATCCCCCGGTTTCTCTGGCCCGATAAGCCCGAAGCGGGCGGGAAATACAATCTGATGCGTTTCTGGGGCTTCTATCTGCGTGGTTACAGTGAGAACATCGGCCCGATTGGGGAAGCATATGCCAATTTCGGCCGGCAGGGCGCCATCATCTTCATGTTCTTTTACGGGCTGTTCTTCAACGGCGTATTGACATATCTGCTGCGACGCAGTGAGAAGCGGCCTTCCATTCTCTGCTGGATCCCCTTCCTGTTCTTTTATGCAGTGGTGGTGGAAACGGATATCCTCACCACCGTAGGGTCCATCGTTACAAGTCTGATATTCATGACCATTTTTTCCTGGCTGTATTACCGCATCTTCCACGTTAGGTTATAAATTATGCGCGTCACCCTGGTGTACCGACACAAAAACCCCCATTTCTTTAGTGTAGAACGTGTTTTTTCGCGGCTGGAAGACGACTTGCGCAAGGAAGCGGATATCGAAACATTCATCGTCCCGCGACTTGGCGTATCCCTGCGGAATGTCCTGGCCGCTTTCCGGTTCAGCAGGCGAAACCATTCCGATATCTTCCACGTCACCGGGGACATCCATTATGTCGTATTAGGCCTGCCCGGACGCCGGACCCTGCTTACCGTTCACGACTGCGTCTTCCTCTACCAGAACAGCGGCCTCAAACGGCGTGTCCTCAAATACCTGTTCCTCGACGCACCCGTTCGCCGCTGCAAACTGGTCACCACCATCTCCGAGGCCACCCGCCAGGATATCCTGAAATTCACCGGCTGCCCGCCGGATAAGGTGGTAGTCATACCCAACCCGGTGAGCCAGTCCATCGAATACCTTCCCCGGCCTTTCCGGGAAGACCGCCCCGTCATTCTTTTCCTCGGCATCACGCCAAACAAGAACCTGCGCCGGGTCATCCCCGCGCTGGAGGGCATCGATTGTCAGTTGCATGTTGTTGGAGTGCTTCCACCACCCGAAAAAGAGTTGCTGCAACAACACCGCATTGATTACCGGCAGAGCGCCCATCTCTCCGATCAGGAACTGGCCGCCTGCTATGCGGATGCTGACCTGGTGCTGTTTCCCTCCACCTTCGAGGGTTTCGGGCTGCCGATCATCGAGGGACAGAAAGCCGGCCGGCCGGTGATCACCAGCAGTCTGAGTCCTATGCAGGAGATCGCCGATGGGTCCGCCTGCCTGGTTGATCCGTTTTCTATCGACTCCATTCGCTCGGGCGTGCTCCGGGTCATCCGCGATAGGGACTATCGCGAGCAGCTGGTGGAAGCAGGGTTCCGGAATGTGACCCGGTTCGACGCGGCTACCATCGCTCATCAATATTATTCCTGTTATCAACAATTGAACGGACAAGCCGCCTCCGGCGGCTCTAAAGCATAGACCAATATGTGCGGAATCGCTGGTATCCTTAATTTTCGATCTTCTCCTGCCGAGGAGCGCGCAACCCGGCTGATGACGGACGCCATGTGTCACCGTGGCCCCGATGCAACCGGTTTTTTCACGGAAGGTCCTGCTTCCCTCGGCCACCTTCGGCTTTCCATCATCGATCTCTCCACGGCCGCTAACCAGCCTTTTATAGATAATTCGGGCCGGTATGTCATGGTATTCAACGGAGAGATATATAACTATCAGGAGGTGAAGGCCGGCCTGTCCGGTTATGCTTTCCACACGAGCAGCGACACCGAAGTTTTGCTCGCCGCCTATACCAAACTAGGGCCGGCCTGCCTGCAGCTGCTCCGGGGCTTCTTCGCGCTCGCCATCTGGGACAGACAGGAAAGGGAATTATTCATCGCTCGCGATAGGATGGGAGTGAAGCCCCTCTATTATTATATCGACGACCAACGCTGCGTCTTTGCATCGGAAGTGCGGAGTATCCTGGCCAGCGGCTATGTAAAAAGAAAAGCCGATCTCGCGGCTCTGGCGGATTACTTCAGCTACCAGTCTATCGGGTATCCGCATTCGATCATTGAAGGTATCCGGCAGTTGGAAGCCGGTTCCTGGATGAAGATAAAGAATGGCGTCGTAACCAGGGAGGTCTACTGGGATGTCACGGCGGCAAGGAATGGTTTCGACATCACCGATCCGGGCAGGATAAAGGGCAAGATCAGGGAGCTGATGCTGCAGTCGGTGAGGCGGCGGTTGGTGAGCGATGTGCCCGTGGGTGCCTTCCTGTCCGGGGGCATCGACTCCAGTGCAGTGGTGGCGTTGATGGCGGAAGCCTCAGACGCGACACCAAATACCTTTACCATCTCCTTCGAGGAAAAAGAATACGATGAATCACCCTATGCCGACATCGTGGCGAAAAAATTCCGCACCAACCATACCACTATCCTGCTGAAGCCGACAGTCTTCCTGGACGAGCTGCAGGCAGGCCTTGATGCTATGGACATCCCCAGTGGCGACGGCATCAATACCTATGTTGTGTCCAAGGCCATCGCCCGGCAAGGGATGCGGGTAGCCCTGTCCGGAGTAGGCGGTGACGAACTCTTCGCCGGCTATCCCTTTTTCAACAGCTATCTGCAGCTGAGAAAATATGGCTTCTGGTGGGGTATTCCGGCCGGCTTACGGAAAGGACCCACTTCCTTGCTCCCCCATAGGACAGGAAAGCAAGATCGTATCCGGCAGCTGCTACGGGCGCCATCGGCTGGTATCGCCGACTTCTATCCCGTGTTCCGCCAGATACTCACTCCGGCCCGCATCGGTGCCATCACGTCGCTTGGGAATGGCGCCCTTGATACGGCTATGCACCAACAACTGATGGCAAAAAAGGCCAGCCTGAAGCATTTTCCCCTGCTCAGCCAGGTGTCGGCAGCCGAATACCTGGGCTATACCCAACACACCCTGCTGAAAGATACCGATCAGATGAGCATGGCCGTGTCGCTGGAGGTCAGAGAACCCTTCTTCGACCAGGATTTAGTAGAATATGTTCTGGCTATCCCCGACGAGTACAAAAAGCCCACCTATCCGAAGAGCCTTCTCGTGGAATCGCTGAAACCCCTCCTGCCGGACGAGATCGTTTTTCGCAAAAAACAGGGATTCGTATTTCCCTGGAATACCTGGCTGCGAAAGGATTTGTATAGCTTCTGCGATGGCTATATCCGGAATATGGCTACCCGCCCATTTATCCACGGTGATCAGCTCATCGGCTACTGGCAGGATTTTCTGAAAGGCGACCAGGATATCCGGTGGACGGAGATCTGGCTTTTCGTGGTATTGGAATATTGGCTCGAAAAAAATCATGTCGAATAAAAAAAAGATATTGCTGTTCACTGATTGGTATGAACCCGGCTATAAAGCCGGTGGACCCGTACGGTCCTGTACCAATTTCGCTACGGTGATGCAGGATAGCTTCAGCATCTTTATCCTCACCTCCGACCGCGACCTGGGTGATAGCACGCCCTATCCTGCTATCGAGCCCGATGCCTGGATGAAACGAGGTCCCGATCTGCAGGTATGGTATGCCGGCCCCGGCAAACTCACAGCCGGCCAGATCGGCCGGCTGGTACGGGAGATCGCCCCGGATTATGTCTATCTCAACAGCATGTACAGCTGGAATTTTACGATCCTTCCCCTCTTGGTCAAATGGTCGGGCAGGCTGCCTGGCGAGTGGGTGCTCGCTCCCCGGGGCATGCTGCACCAGGGCGCCATGCACTTCAAACCGGCAAAGAAGAAATTATTTCTCGGCCTCCTCAAGACCACGGGCGTCACCCGCCGGCTTACCTTCCAGGCGACCGACGAGCAGGAGCAGAAAGATATTCAGCGCTATTTTCCCGCGGGAAGAGTGGTCGTCCTCCCCAATTTTACCCAGACCGGCCCTGTGGAATGGCGTCCCATCCCGAAATCGGTGGGCACGCTCTGTTGTGTATTCATCTCGCGGCTGGCCGCAAAAAAGAACCTGCTGTTCCTGCTCGACGTGCTGCGGGATTGGCCGGCGGATACCTCCCTTCTGCTAACCTTGCGGGGCGATCTGGAGGACCAGGACTACTGGCAGCAATGCCAGGCGGCAATCGCCACCCTGCCGGCAAGCGTCCGGGTCAGCTATGAAGGTGCCGTACCCCATGTAGAGGTTACGCAGGTATTGCAACAGCATCATATCTTCGTCCTGCCAACCCTTGGCGAGAATTTCGGCCATGCGATCTTCGAAGCGATGATGGCGGGGAAACCCGTGCTCATCAGCAATAAGACGCCCTGGCTGCAACTGGAGCCGAAAAAGGCCGGACACGACCTGCCGCTCGATAGGTCCGCCTTCCGGCAGGCGCTGCAATTCTATGCGGCTATGGATCAATCCGTATATGATGAGTGGTCCCGGTCGGCCTACAACTATGCACGGACGATGCAGGAGGCTGGCGACCTGAAAGAAGACTATAAAACATTATTGTTCTCATGACCCTGCAAGTAGCCAACGATCGTTACAATAATGACTGGTACAAACAGCAGATCGGCGCATCGAAAGCGAAACAGATACTGTGGTATCTTACAAACAGCCTCTTTTTCATCAATTCGCTGAATTCTTCTTCGGGGGTGAAAAAGCGCCTGCTCCGGCTTTTCGGCGCGGAGATCGGAACAGGTGTCGTCCTGAAGCCGGGTATCAATATCAAATATCCCTGGAAGCTCAGCATCGGCGACCATGCCTGGGTGGGCGAACGCGTCTGGATCGATAATCTCGGCCCCGTCCGCATCGGCAAAAATGCCTGTCTTTCCCAGGGCGCCTTCCTGCTCACCGGTAATCATGACTATACCAGCCAGACCTTCGATCTCATCGTAAAAGACATCGTATTGGAAGACGGCGTATGGATCGGTGCCAAAGCAATCGTCTGCCCGGGTGTGACCTGCGGGTCCCATGCAGTACTCGCAGCCGGCTCGGTGGCGACCGGCAATCTTGAACCCTACACCATCTACCAGGGGAATCCCGCCGGCAAGGTGCGGGAAAGAAATATTACGAAATGAAGATATCCATCATCACGGCCACCTATAACAGCGCGGCTACTGTCAGGGATACCTTGCTATCCGTCAGCGGGCAGCACCACACCGATGTCGAGCATATTGTTGTCGATGGCGCTTCCACCGATAGCACCCTTGCCATCGTGGGCGATTTTCCTCATGTGGCCCGGCTCATTTCGGAGAAAGACAAGGGCATCTATGACGCCATGAACAAGGGCATCGCCGCCGCCACCGGGGAAGTCATCGGCATCCTCAATTCCGACGATGTCTATATCGACGGCTCTGTCCTCAGCGAAGTTGCAGCAGCCTTTGCCGATCCCGCCGTGATGACGGTATATGCCGACCTGCAGTATGTCGATGCCGCCAATCTGCAAAGAGTGAAGCGCAGCTGGCGGTCGGGCCCTTTCAAAAGAAAGAATTTCTACTACGGCTGGATGCCGCCCCACCCGACTTTTTTCGTCCGAAGAGCCGTTTACGAGCAGGCCGGGCTGTTCAATCTAACGCTTCGATCGGCCGCCGATTACGAGCTGATGCTACGCGTGCTGCTGAAATGGAAAATGCCCGCTTATTACATCCCCCGGTTCATCGTCAAGATGCGGGCGGGGGGCATGAGCAATGCTTCCCTGGTCAATCGTCTCCGGGCTAACAAGGAAGACCGCCTTGCCTGGAAAATGAATCAGCTGAAACCTTTTTTCTTTACCTTATATATGAAACCCTTTCGAAAAATAACACAATTCTTTATTAGGTAACCCTAAATCTGACTTACCGATGCGATCGCTTGTCAAAATTCTGAAGTTCATCGGGTATCACCCCCTTGCTTCAAAGAACCGGTTACTGGCCTATAGCAGATTCCTGTCCTGGCAGATCAGGCAGAGACTGCGCCCCAGGCCGGAAAAAGTTACCTTTGTCGAAAGCAGCGTATTGATCGTCGAAAGAGGAATGGCGGGCGCAACGGGAAATATTTATACGGGTTTGCAGGAGTTCAACGATATGGGTTTTCTGCTGCATGTATTGCGTGCAGGGGATACCTTTGTGGACATCGGAGCCAATGTGGGCGCCTATACCATACTCGCTGCGAAGAACGTAGGGGCAGCCGTCGTATCGTTCGAGCCCATCCCTTCCACTTTTGCAAAACTGCAACGCAATGTGGATGCCAATGAGGTGCAGGGAAGTGTAGAGCTGAAGCGATATGGGGTGGGAGATGCGGCCGGGACGCTTCGTTTTACGGCATCGATGGACAGCGTAAACCATGTTCTTACGGCTCATGAGCAGATCGATGGCGCCGGGATAGTGGAAGTCCCCGTGGAAACCCTGGACCAGCTATTGCAGGGACGCCAACCGGTGCTGTTTAAGATGGATGTGGAAGGCTATGAGTGGCCCGCACTTAATGGTGCAAAATCGCTCCTGGCCTCGCCTTCCCTGAAGGCCCTGATCATCGAGCTGAATGGCAGCGGCCACCGCTATGGGTATGATGAGAAGACGATCCATGCCTTGCTCGTCACTTATGGATTCGTTCCTTACAGGTATGAACCCTTCTCGCGGCAATTGAAAAAAGAGCCGGACTATTACGGCCCGGACAATACCATCTACATCAGGGATGTGGAGTGGGTCGAAGGTCGGGTCAAGGCGGCAAGAAAATACAGAGTATTAAATGTCAATGTGTAAATAAAGGCACGTTCTTAAAACAATTTCATCAACCATGCCCAAAGTTGCTTTAATCACCGGCGTCACGGGTCAGGATGGCGCCTATCTCTCGGAATTACTCCTGAAAAAAGGATATATCGTCCATGGCATCAAGAGAAGGAGCTCTCTTTTTAACACGGACAGGATCGATCATCTTTACCAGGATCCGCATGAATCCAATGTCCATTTTACGCTGCACTATGGCGATCTTACGGACTCCACCAATCTCATCCGCATCATCCAGGAGACACAACCGGACGAGATCTATAATTTAGCCGCCATGAGCCATGTGCATGTCAGCTTCGAAGAGCCGGAATACACCGCCAACGCCGACGGCATCGGCACCCTGCGCATCCTGGAAGCGGTGCGGCTCCTGGGCATGACAAAGAAGACAAAGATCTACCAGGCTTCGACATCGGAATTATATGGCCTGGTGCAGGCCGTACCACAAAGCGAAAAGACGCCCTTCTACCCCCGCAGCCCCTATGCCGTTGCCAAGTTGTACGCCTACTGGATCACCGTCAACTACCGTGAAGCATATAAGATGTACGCCACCAACGGCATCCTCTTCAACCATGAATCACCGTTGCGCGGCGAAACCTTCGTAACCCGGAAGATCACCCGCGGAGTAGCTAAGATCGGCCTTGGACTGCAGGAAAAGATTTACCTCGGCAACCTGGATGCGCGACGCGACTGGGGACATGCACGTGATTACGTAGAAGCCATGTGGCTTATTCTTCAACAACCCGAACCGGAGGATTACGTAATTGCTACTGGCATTACTACACCTGTACGCGAATTCGTGCGCATGGCCTTTGCCGAGATCGGCGTCGAACTCGAATTCAAAGGAAAGGCCGACAAAGAGGTAGCGGTAGTGGCGGCTTCCAACAACCCGGACTTCATCGTCGAGCCGGGCAGGGAGGTCGTGGCAGTAGACGCCCGTTACTACCGCCCGACGGAGGTAGACCTGCTCATCGGCGACCCCACCAAGGCGCAGCAAAAACTCGGCTGGAAGCCAACCTGCGACCTGCCCATGCTGGTGAAGGAGATGGTGGATGCCGATGTCCAGCTCTTCCGTAAAGAAAGGGTATTGAAAGATTCCGGATTTCATATCAAGAACCAGTACGAATAAACAATGCAACCAACAGATAAGATCTACATCGCCGGCCATCGCGGCATGGTCGGCTCGGCTTTGACGCGAAAACTGCAAAAGGAAGGTTTTACCAATCTCATCACCCGGACTTCGGCTGAACTCGACCTGAAGAACCAGGCCGCGGTGCAGGCCTTCTTCGACAAAGAGCGGCCCGACCATGTTTTCCTCGCGGCCGCAAAAGTCGGCGGTATCCTGGCCAATAACACCTACCGCGGCGAATTCCTCTACGATAACCTCATGATCGAAAGCAATACGATCGATGCGGCCTACCGGTCGGGCGTAAAAAAACTGATGTTTTTGGGTTCTTCCTGCATCTATCCCAAATTAGCGCCCCAGCCGTTGAAGGAAGAGTACCTGCTGACAGGGCTGCTGGAAGAGACCAATGAGCCTTATGCCATCGCCAAGATCGCGGGCATCAAACTCTGCGACGCCTATCGCTCGCAGTATGGCTGCAATTTTATCTCGGTGATGCCGACCAATCTCTATGGTCCGAATGACAACTACGATCTGAATACTTCCCATGTGCTGCCCGCCCTCATCCGCAAATTTCACGAGGCAAAGGTGAACAATGCACCGGCTGTGACGTTATGGGGTTCGGGCAAACCCCGCAGGGAATTCCTCCATGCAGACGACCTGGCGGATGCCTGCTTCTACCTGATGCAGCATTACAACGAACCCGGGCTGGTTAACATCGGCACGGGGGAAGACCTGGAGATCGGGGAATTGGCTCTGCTGATCAAAAAGATCGTGGGCTACACCGGGGAGATCCATCACGACCTCAGCAAGCCGGATGGTACGCCACGGAAGCTGATGGATGTTTCCAAGCTGCACAGCTTCGGCTGGAAGGCGGCTATCAGCCTTGAAGAGGGGCTGCGGCGGGTGTATGCCGGCTACAAGGAACACTAGACGGGCCGGAGACCCGTCGGCCAGACCATAATACGACCCATGTTCTCTATTTTTAAAAAGAAGTCAAACAACGCTGTCAGAAGTCTGGAAGGCCTGTCCTGCGACGTGCATTCCCATCTCATTCCCGGCATCGATGACGGTGCGCCGGATATGGAAACCTCCCTCCGGCTCATCAGCGGATTGGTCGCCCTGGGCTATAAGAAGATCATCACTACACCGCATATCAACGGCGACGTTTTCCCCAACACCCCTGCCGTCATCCGGGCCGGGGCCGCCGCCGTCACCGAACAGCTCCGACAAAGGAATATCGACGTCGAATTCGGGGCCGCGGCCGAACACCTCATGGACGACCACTTCACAAGAGCCCTCGCCGCCGGAGAGCCTTTTCTGACCCTGAAAGACAACCTCATACTCGTCGAACTGTCCTTTGTCGTACCGGCGATAAATCTAAAAGAGATACTTTTTCAATTACAGCTCAAAGGCTACCAGCCGGTGCTGGCCCATCCCGAGCGCTACCTGTATTTTGGCGCCAATAAGGGCTGGTACGATCAGTTGCGGGACTCCGGCTGCCTCTTCCAACTCAACCTCCTCTCCTTCAGCGGCTACTATGGGCGGGAGCCCCAGCAATTAGCCGAATATCTCGTCAAAAAGAACTATGTCGAGCTCCTCGGCACCGATCTCCACCACGAAAAGCATCTGCACATGCTGGAGACCTCCACCCGCCTCCATTCCACCGTCAACCGCCTGATGGATACCGGCCTCATCCGCAATCCCACGCTCTGATCCCGCCCAGGCCCGCCCCTCTTCCGCATCCCCCGCCCCCCGCTTGCCCCGCCTCGCCGCCGCCCCCCTCGCCGCCACCTCCGCAAGCCGGCCCGCCCTCACCCACGTCGCCCCGCCCCCGCCTATCTGCCTTGCCCCGCCGCCCCCGCTTGCCCCGCCGCCCCCGCTTGCCCCGCCGCCCCCGCTTGCCCCGCCGCCCCCGCTTGCCCCGCCGCCCCCGCTTGCCCCGCCGCCCCCGCTTGCCCCGCCGCCCC
>NZ_BMJC01000003.1 GCF_014642875.1 Puia dinghuensis | reverse complement strand
CGCCCCCGCTTGCCCCGCCACCCTCGCTTGCCCCGCCACCCTCGCCGCAACCTCCGCAAGCCCGCCCTCACCTACGTCGCCCCGCCCCCGCTTGCCCCGCCTCGCCGCCTGCCAAATTTCCCCCCACGCCTGTCAAATCTGTCCCAACTTTTGCTGTCTTTCTGGCATCTCCACGAGCAGGCCCTTTTTTTGCATATAAAAGAGGAAGAATAATCGCATGGCACACGTATCAACAGAAGAATTGTACAACCGACTGATTATCCGCCTATTGGCTTTTAACGAAACCGTAGGTCACATAATTTAAGACAGGTGTATATAAATACTTAATTTTGGGGTTAGAAGATCATTGAATCAATAGACGAATCATTAAAACAACAAAATCATGGCTACAGTAGAATTCAACCAGCTCCTGGTCAACAACGCAGAGTTCTTAAAGCCGTTCGCTATCACGCTCACCCGTGATTCTGAAGCAGCAAAAGACCTTTTCCAGGAAACTCTGTTTCGCGCATTAGCAAACAAGGATAAGTATAACGTAGGCACTAACATCAAGGCGTGGCTTTACACGATCATGCGGAATATTTTTATCAATAACTACCGCCGTAAAGCCAAACAAAATACCATCTTTGACAGTACTCCCAACGAATTCCTGTTAAACTCCGCGCAAATGGCAGTGCCCGGTACTGTCGAAAGCAACCTCCGGGTAAAGGATATCCAGGCGGCGATCCACAAGCTGCCGGAGATTTTCCGCAATCCTTTCCTGCTTTATTTCGATGGATTCAAATACCACGAGATTGCCGAGATGCTACAGGAGCCCCTGGGTACTATCAAGAGTCGCATCCACTTTGCCCGCAAGCTCCTGAAGAATCAGATCCAGCGATTTTAACGCCTGTCTGTCATCTCCATTCGGGCCAAGACGGACCGAAGGTCCGTCGGCCGAAGGCCAGACATAAGCCGATTGCGGAAGATGTGCAATTTTTCCGAAAGCACATCTTCCGCACATAAATTCCTAACTTGGTGCATGCATAGAGAAGAAGTAATCCTGGTCAATGAGGAAGATGCTCCAATAGGTACGATGGAAAAAATGGAAGCGCACCGGAAAGCCGTCTTACACCGGGCCTTCAGTGTTTTCATTTTCAATTCGAAAGGAGAGATGCTGTTACAACAGCGTGCGGGGGATAAATATCATAGCCCGGGGCTGTGGACAAACGCATGTTGCAGCCATCCCCGGCCGGGGGAAGATACGCTTGCCGCAGCATGCCGCAGGCTTCGGGAAGAGCTGGGGTTCACCACCAGCCTGGAAAAACTTTTCGACTTTACCTATCGTTCGGAATTTGATAACGGTCTCACGGAATTCGAGTTCGA
Organism: Puia dinghuensis; assembly: GCF_014642875.1. Classification (GTDB taxonomy): domain Bacteria; phylum Bacteroidota; class Bacteroidia; order Chitinophagales; family Chitinophagaceae; genus Puia; species Puia dinghuensis. The sequence goes on along the minus strand of NZ_BMJC01000003.1, from coordinate 1,041,207 downwards.
TCATGTCTTTGTGGGATATTATGATGATGAAGACATCCATCCCAATGCTGCCGAAGTGAGTGATTATCGGTACTGCTCGCTGGAAGAAATAAAGGAAGGCCTGGCTGTCCATCCGGATAATTATACCAGCTGGTTCCACCTGGCCTTCCCGTTAGTAAGGGAAAAGATGGCGACTACTCGCAAAGGTTAAGCCCGTCCGAACCAAGGGTGCTGAACTGGAAATACTTCACCTTTCCCGCCGCGCCGGCCACATCATAATGCAGAACGAGGGTGCCATACTGCATTTCAAAGGCATCCCAGAGATCGTCTTTTATCTTCGGATTACCCAGGGTCCTGAACAGTGTGCCGCGTTTCGTCCCCAGGAGAGGGATGCTGGTCTTGCCGATTAATTTGGGGCCTACCTCGACATACTTTCTTTTAGTGTAGAACATGATCCCCTTGTCCTTAAAGAAAATGCCGCCGCCGCATTTGGCTTCATTGGATTCATCTTCGGCGCTGGTGAAACAGGGAAATTTCTCCTTGATCTCGTTTTGGGTGTAGTTGGGCTTGATGCCATTGACCGTGCCGTCGAGCACATCTACATAAAAGTCCGGGCATTTTACCTTGGCCTTTAGCTGTCCCATGCTTACGGACACGAAACCCATAAATAACATTACGGAAAAGAGTTGCTTCATAAGTAGTGCGATTTTAGCTTTTGTTGCTATCCAGACCGGATGGAATCCGGTCCCGGACATTGGCGAATGTCCTGGCAAAAAATTATTTTTTATGGCATTTTTTGCCAGGATTCTTACAGCAAAATCCTTGCTAGAATGGCTTCCGACCGCTAATTTTCCGCTATGCACCACTTCAGAAAGATCGATTTTTTACGGGGAATAGCCATTCTCACCGTTTTTCAGGCGCATTTTCTGTGGTACTATTTCCCCGCCTATGGAGGGATGGTCGTTGCAGATAGCGGCCACCCTGCCGCCCGGGTATTCCTGTTGAACTTTCTGCCCCGCAGCATCGGCTGGGGAGGGGTAACGATATTTATTCTTGTCAGTGGCTTCCTTCTTCACCTGGGCTATCTGAAAGACCGGCAATTCACCCTGCGCGGGTTCTACAGCCGGCGGTTTTGGCGGGTTTATCCACCCTATCTCCTGGTCTTGATCGCCTTTAGCCTCTTCCTGGAAAAGGGTCTTTTCAGCAGCAGGGACGGCTGGCTCACCTTTCTGCTCCACGCTCTCTCGTTGCAGAACCTTTTTACCCGGACGTATTTTTCCGTCAATCCCACCTTCTGGTGTCTGGCCGCGGAGGTACAGCTCTATTTGCTGTATGCTCTTTTTCTCTATGGCAGGAAACGATGGGGAGTAAAGCCGATGGTAGGGTTCACCTTTCTTCTTTCCGTGGCATGGCAGACCGTCGGCATGCACGTAAGCAGCCTGGCCGGTGCCCTGCCCTGGGCCAACGCTCCCGTTTCGCTCTGGTTTATCTGGGCGACAGGCGCCTTGCTGGGGGAAGCGTATTTTGAAGGGAAAAGCCTATGGAGTTTTCTAAGCCGCCGCGATCGCCTCTTCGCCCTCGGCGGTCTGGTAGTTGCGGTTTGCGTGGCGCCGATCTATGCCCTGGGGCAATATGCGGTCGCCATCATCGGGGTATTCTTTATGGACTGGTTCCTGCATGCCAAAAGAATAACCCTGCAAAACTGGCCTGCCAGGGTCGTCATTACGATAGGCCTGTGCAGCTTTAGCATTTTTCTGGTGCATCAGCCGCTGATCCATGTATTCATTGGTTTGTTCAACAAGAGCCCCCTGCACTATCCCGGTTACAGGGTGGTAAGTGGTATTCTCGCAACGCTGGCGATCTTCCTCCTTTCGTACGCGATGTATCATTGGGTGGAGCTCCCTTCCATCCGGATAGGAAACAGGCTGCGTCAGAACAACCCCTCAACCAGGAAGTAGGCGCCCACTACGGTCAGCAGCAGGCTGCCATACCAGAGATTCCTCCGCCGGGTGATGAGAGAGATGGCGGAGACGGCAATGGCTATCTGAAAAGCCGTAACGGCGGAAGCTAGTGGAACATGTTTGGCCAGATGGGCGTCGGACGCTTTTTCGGCTTCTTCGGCCTGCTTCTTTACATCTGCCTTTTCTTTATCGTAGCGGGCAATATCCTTGCTGTTGTCCCCTTCTGCAGGCACCGCGGCGCCATTGTCGCCCGCTCCTGCCGCGCCGTTGCGGCTAGCCCCCACCGCATGCTCATTCGCCCCCGTTCCGCCCCTCACTGCCCGCATGATCTTATCGGTATTCACCAATATCTCCTGTTTCACGCTCTTAGCCTGGTAGTAATTCCAGGCGTCGGAGGCCTTCACCCTTTCAACCAGCGCCTCGTTGGCATGGTGACCCGCCAGCAGACCAGCGACAGCCGCCAATACGGCCATCATCGCAGTGGACAAAGCAACATAAAGCGTCCACTTGTCTTTCTTCTCCTCGGCCTCTTCCTGGATCTTTTCATGCAGGTGTTCGGTTGGAACTTCCAATTCTTCCATGGACAACAATTTAAGACCCTAAGCTATGACTATTTACTTAAATACATGCTCCTGTCCTTGTAGAGCCGCCGGAAATTGGGGTCCCGCAGGTCTTTAATAAAGCGGATGGATTCCCCGGTAGACTTCATCTCGGGTCCCAGCTCTGTTCTGACACCGGGGAATTTGGAAAAGCTGAACACCGGCTCCTTGATGGCATAGCCCTGCAGCCTCTTCTCGAATGTGAAGTCCTTCAGCTTGTGCTCACCCAGCATGATCTTCGTCGCAATGTTGAGGTAGGGAATCTGGTAGGCCTTGGCGATGAAGGGAGTCGTCCGTGAAGCCCTTGGGTTGGCCTCTATCACATAGACCTTCCCACTCTTTATCGCAAACTGTACATTGATAAGCCCTTTTATATTCAGCGCCCGGGCGATCTTTTCCGCATAATATTCCATCGTCGTCACTTCCATCGGGCTGAGGTTAAAGGCCGGCAGCACGGCATGGCTGTCGCCGCTGTGGATACCCGCGGGCTCGATGTGCTCCATCACTCCCATCACATGGAAGTCGTCACCGTCAAAGATGGCATCCACCTCTGCTTCCTGGCAGCGGTCGAGAAAATGGTCGATAAGTATCTTGTTACCGGGAATATGTTTCAACAGGCTCACCACCGCCTTTTCAACTTCATCATCATTTATCACGATCCGCATCCGCTGGCCACCCAGTACATAGGAGGGCCGCACCAGTACAGGATATCCCACCCGGTTCGCCACCTGCACGGCTTCGTCTACATCATATGCCGTCCCGTAGTCGGGGTAGGGGATGCTCAGTTCTTTCAGCATGTCGCTGAACCGGCCCCGGTCCTCTGCGATGTCCATGCTGTCGAAAGAGGTGCCGATGATCCTGATCCCTTTGGCTGTAAGGCTTTCGGCTAATTTCAGGGCCGTCTGGCCGCCCAGCTGCACGATAACACCCTCGGGCTTCTCATGCTGGATTATCTCCCAGAGATGCTCCCAGTAGACGGGTTCAAAATAAAGCTTGTCGGCAACGTCGAAGTCGGTAGATACCGTCTCGGGGTTGCAATTGACCATGATGGCCTCATAGCCGCATTCCTTTATGGCGAGCAGCCCATGGACACAGCAATAGTCGAATTCAATACCCTGACCGATGCGGTTGGGACCGCTGCCCAGGACGACGATCTTCTTTTTATCGCTGACCTTGCTTTCATTGGCATGGCCACCCTCGAAGGTGGAGTAGAAGTAGGGAGTCTTTGCCTCGAATTCAGCCGAGCAGGTATCTACCATTTTAAAGATGCGGGTGATGCCGGCGGCAACGCGTTTTTCATACAGGCTTTCCTCCGACCCCGAACCTATGATCTTGACGATCTGCTCGTCGCCGAATCCCAGCTTCTTGGCTTCCGACAGCAAGGGCAGGGGAAGGGTCTCTATGTTATACTTCGCCAGCTCTTTCTCCATGTTGACGATCTTCTGGATCTCATAGAGGAACCAGCGGTCGATGCCGTTGGTGGCCTTGGAGATGGTCCCTACGGAGATGCCCGCCATCAATGCATCCTTGATGCGGAAGATGCGGTCCCACTTCGGCGTCTTGATATATTCCAGCAGCTCTTCGGCATGCATGAGGCTTTTTCCATAGTAGCCCAGGCCCACGGCATTATTCTCCAGGCTCTGACAGGCCTTCTGTACGGCTTCGGTAAAGCTTCTGCCGATGGCCATCACTTCCCCGACGCTTTTCATCTGTAATCCCAGGGTATCGTTGGCGCCTTTGAACTTGTCGAAGTTCCAACGCGGTATCTTCACGATGACATAATCCTGCACGGGCTCAAAGTAGGCGGAAGTAGTCTTGGTGATCTGGTTCTTCAGCTCGTCGAGATAGTAGCCGATGGCCAGCTTGGCGGCGATCTTTGCGATGGGATAACCCGTTGCCTTGGAGGCCAGGGCAGAGCTGCGGCTCACCCGGGGGTTGATCTCGATGGCGATGATCTCTTCCGTCTTGGGGTTGAGGGCGAACTGTACATTGCAGCCGCCGGCAAAATTCCCCAGATCCCTCATCATCATGATCGCGGTGTTGCGCATCAGCTGAAAAGCCGTGTCGCTAAGCGTCATGGCCGGCGCCACGGTGATGGAGTCTCCCGTGTGTACACCCATCGGGTCGAAGTTCTCCACCGTACAGATGATGACTACATTATTATTGGCATCACGCAGCAGCTCGAGCTCGAACTCCTTCCAGCCGAGTACCGCCTGCTCCACCAGCACTTCGTGGATCGGCGATGCCTGAAGACCTCTGTTCAGCGCTTCGTCGAGGTCTTCTTTGTCGTGTACAAAACCGCCGCCGGTGCCGCCGAGGGTGAAGGACGGCCGGATCACCAGCGGAAAGCCAATCTCCTGGGCGAACTCTTTTCCTTCGAGGAAGGAGTTGGCCGTCTTGGCCGTGGCGACGGGTACTCCCAGTTCGATCATCCACTGCCTGAACTTCTCGCGGTCTTCCGCTTTGTCGATGGCTTTGATGTCTACACCGATGAGCCGGACCCCATATTTTTCCCAGATGCCGAGGTCTTCGGCTTCTTTTGCCAGATTGAGGGCCGTTTGACCACCCATGGTCGGCAGGACAGCGTCTATCTTGTTCTCTTCCAATATCTGCTCGATACTCTCCACCGTCAGTGGCAACAGGTAAACCCTGTCTGCCATCATCGGGTCGGTCATAATAGTAGCCGGGTTACTGTTGATGAGGATCACTTCGACCCCTTCTTCCCGCAGGCTGCGGGCGGCCTGAGTACCGGAATAATCGAATTCACAGGCTTGACCGATGATGATGGGACCCGATCCGATGATCAGGACTGAACGAATGGAGGAGTCTTTGGGCATGTAGAAAAAATAAATTGCGCAAAGGTACGGATCAGTGGGGGTTGTTCCAAAAGAAAAACCCCGGCAGACGCCGGGGTTCTCGTATAACTAACAATTTACAAGGTAAGCTCGCTCAGTTTTTGTGGTATGACGCCAACTCGATATCATCGAGCAGCACACCGCCCTTCCGCGCAATAGATTTACGCTCCGCCATCAGCCTCCGATTCTCGTACTTGCTTTTCATGCGGAACACCCATTTCTGTTTTGCTTCTTCGCCTTTGACAACGCCTATCATTCCTCCGACAGTCACTGCCAGAAAAACGACCATTTTGTTTTTAAATCCTTTCATAACTGTACTTTTTGATGGTGAACCCTTCCTTACTATAGACATCTCTACTTAGCCAAAAGCTGTACCAAAATCTAAAAAAAACCTACCCTTTTCGTAGTATTTTTTGAATGGCCTGTTTCAATTGCTGATTGGTAACAGCTTATTAACAAACGCTTCACTTTTTCCATTGGTACATACGTTAAGATCCCCTCTGCGGATTTGTCACCGGGCCGACAGATCCTGCTTTAAAGACATCAAATTGGGAAGAATTGGCTCACAATGGGAATAGCTACATTTGCTTATTAATCCTGTATTAACATCATGAAGTATCTTCTTGTTGCGGTCTGTTGTTGTTGTACATTTCAAAGCTTTGCTCAAGGTGCCGCTGGAAGCGGCTCGACCGAGGGTCAGACATCAGCCTTCTTTCAAGAGGCTTCCTATCCCCACAATTATTTCCGCGATCCTCTTGCCATCCCGATGAAGCTGGCCGCCAACTTTGGCGAGCTGCGCCCCAATCACTACCACATGGGATTGGACATCCGCACACAGGCCCGGGAGAACCTACCCGTCTTTGCCGCTGCCGATGGTTATGTCGCCCGGGTATCCGTGGAGCCCGCGGGCTTCGGCCAGGCGATCTATATCTGTCATCCCAATGGATATACCACAGTATACGGCCACCTCAATAAATTCTTTCCTGCATTGGCGGCCTATGTGCACGACCAACAATATCGCCGTCAGTCCTGGCAGCTATCCCTCGAGCTGCCGCCTACCCTCTTCCCCGTGAAGAAAGGCGACTTTATTGCCTACAGCGGCAACACCGGCGGCTCCCAGGGACCTCATCTCCATTTCGAGATCCGCCGTACTGCCGGCGACGTCAACCTCAACCCCTTACTCTTTGGCATGCCCGTGCCTGACAACACCCCGCCTACCCTGCTGCGCCTGGCCTGGTACGATCGCAACCAGGGCATCTACGAACAGTCACCGCACATTTTACCCATTCACCGGGGGGCTGTACCATCGTGCGACTGCCTTCCCGCGACCGCGTCCTGGGCCCTTGCCCCTTCCCTGCTCATTGTCCCCACTACCCGCATCAGCTTTGCGTTGTCAGCCTTCGATACGCAAAGCGGCTCTGCCAATCCCAACGGCATCTATGAGGCCGGCCTGTATGTCGATGGCGAACCGGTCGTCGGCTTCCGGATGAACAACATCAGCTATGACAACACGCGAAACATAAATGCCCACATCGATTATAAGACCCGGGAAATGGGCGGGCCATTTTTGCAACAACTGTTCATCTTGCCAGGCTATCCAGCTCCTACCATCTATGCTTCGCCCGCCAATCATCCGGGTGATGGGGTTGTCCCGCTCGAGGACGGCCGCTTTCATACCATCCGGATAGAAGTAAAAGATACCTACGGCAACACCTCCCGGCTGCAGTTTCGGGTACAATACCAGCCGGCGACGGACATCACTGCAACAGCTTCCACGTCTTACGCCCCACCTGCCTATACCCTGAGTAAAAAATTCTACGTCGGGATGGTCGATGGACTCGAAACACCGGACTTTGCCTTCTACCTCGGCGAGAAAAGTCTCTATGACTCGGTGACCGTCGGCGCCACCACGATCGGCTACCCCGGCTCCGGTTTATCCCTGCCCGGCGGTGTCTCTGCCGTACAGGCTATCGGCGAACCCTGGATACCGTTGCTCGACCCCGTGCTGGTGCGGCTGCGACCCATCTCCTCTACGGCAAAAGACAGCTTGCAGGCTGCCAGTAGTACACCGGTGCCTGTCGACAACATCGTAATGGTCTGTTTCAATGGCGCCTCAAAAGACGTACAGCGCCCGCAGTGGCAGGGAGGCTGGGCATCCGCCCGCTGGCGGCAGTTCGGCAACTTTCAGTTGGTGGAAGACCAGGAAGCGCCCGTCATCACCTTGCCCGGAACCCCGGACGGGACCGACCTGAGTAAGGCCACCCGCATAGTTGTCTCCGTAAAAGACAACCTCGGCGCCATCCGCAACTTCAGGGCCGAACTCGACCCGCCGGCAGACTGTAAGGGTGGCCAGTGGCTTTGTTTCACCAATGACAAGGGCCTCGCCTATATCTATTACTTTGACGAGAAATGCCCGGCCGGCAGACATCTGTTGCGCATCACTGCACAGGATGTGGCGGGAAATGAGGCGACCAAAGAGATCTGGTTCACCCGCTGAGTGCAGCTATTTGAAGAGGGAATATTTCAGGATGCAATACAAGGCCCGGAAACCATCCCGCATTCCGATCTTTTTGCCCTCGGCATAGGTACGGCCATAGTAAGAGATGCCGACCTCGTAGATGCGGATATTCTCCAGCTTGGCTATCTTGCTGGTCACCTCCGGCTCGAATCCGAATCGCTTCTCTTCGAGCTTTAAACCCTGGATGATCTTTGTGTCGAACAGCTTATAGCAAGTCTCCATATCGGTCAGGTTCAGATTGGTGAACATATTGCTCAGCGAAGTAAGAAACTTGTTGCCGATGGAATGCCAGAAGAAAAGGATGCGGTGGGGCGAGCCACCCATGAAGCGGGAGCCGTATACGACATCGGCAGAACCCTTCAGGACGGGCTTGAGAAGATCGTTGTACTCGTCGGGATCATACTCCAGGTCGGCATCCTGTATCACGAGGAACTCCCCCGTGGCCCGCGCGATGCCCGTATGGAGGGCGGCGCCCTTGCCCATGTTCTTTTCGTGTTTGAAATACTGGATGTTCAGGGCTTGATTGGTACTGATGTATCTTTGGAGGGCCTGCTCCGTATCATCGGTGGAACAGTCGTTTACTACGATCACTTCCTTTTCGATGCCATTGGATAAGATAACGTTCTTGATCCGGTCGAGGATAAGATGGATGGTCTTTCCTTCATTGTAAGCCGGAATGACAATGGATAACTTGTTGATCTGTTTGGTCATTGAATAGTGCGGCTGCTGTTAGCGGGCAAATTAATGTATATTTCAGTCACGATCAAACGTATTTAAACATGATTCTATTGCAGGAAGGTGACAAGGCCCCGGCCTTTACCGGGAAGGATGCCGGCGGAAACAAGGTTTCCCTCTCCGATTACAAAGGGAAGCGACTGGTGCTGTATTTCTATCCCGAAGACGATACGCCCACCTGTACAGTACAGGCCTGTAATCTTCGCGATAACTTTTCTCTATTGCAGCGAGAAGGCCTCTCGGTCGTCGGCGTCAGCCCGAATGATGAGAAAAGCCATCAGAAATTCACGAAAAAATTCAGTCTGCCGTTTCCGCTCATCGCCGATGTGGACCATAAGATCATCGACAAGTATGGCGTATGGGGAGAGAAGCAGCTGTATGGCCGCAAATACCTGGGACTCCATCGGACCACCTTCCTCATCGATGAGAAAGGGGTGATCCGGAAAATATTCCTGAAGCCGAAGAACAAGGCACATGCTGAGGAGGTGGTTGCAGCCTGGGCAGCGCTCGGGCCGCTCAAATAAGCCATTCCACCTCGCCAAAGGCAAATTCCCGCTCCAGCACGTCTTTGGTCAGGAGCATGCCCTGGGCGGTTACACCCTGCACCACGGTCTTGAAAACAGCATTGTCCTTTTTCAACCTAACCTCGCGGCCGCGGCCATATAAGTGCTGGTTGTATTGCTGCAATTGAACGGCAGCGTCACCGGCCTCCAACCCGGCATACCGTTCATCCAAAAAAACGCCCAACTCGCGGGCCAGTTGCAACGAATCGAAGGGCTTGCCCGTTATCTGTCGCAGGGAAACGGGATTGCGGGCCGTGGATGGAAATTCCACCTGGTTGATGTTGATCCCCATTCCTGCGATGGCATACAACCACCGGTCGCCTTTGAAATGGTTCTCGATGAGGATGCCCCCTGCCTTTCTGTCATTCCAGTAAAGGTCGTTGGGCCACTTGATGGTGGTAGCTTCACCCGCATATCGACTGAAAAGGTCGTGGCAGGCCAACGCTACCGCGACACTGAGACGAAAGGTCGCCGAAACGGGCAACGCAACTGGCTCTAAAACAGCGCTGAGGATGATGTTTTCACCGGGCTTGCTCGACCACTCGCGACCTCGTTGTCCTTTGCCGGCCCATTGGTCGTGCGCGAAGATGAGAGTACCGTGCGGAGCAGCGCCCGCAACGGCCCGGGCCATGGCATAGTTGTTGGTGCTATCCACTGATTCTAATTCAATAAAAGCGTGACCGATCGCCAAAAGATTCCTATTTTTGGTAGGATGTAAAAATATACCCGGTTTCTCATAAAAATTTGATTATCACAAAAAACGTTTTGATTATTGGAACAGCTTTCTATCTTAGCTACCCGCAAGCGCAGCAGCGTAGTTCGATTAACGAGGAATTCGAAGATTTTTAAGACGATCATAAAAGCGATCCAGGAGAAAAAGGGTGAAAACATCATTTCTCTCGACCTAAGAAAGATACCGGAAGCAGTAGCGGATTTTTTTATCATTTGCGAGGCCGCCAGCACCACCCAGGTAAAGGCGATCGCGGACTCGGTGGAAGAGGAAGCGAAGAGGAATTGTGACGAGCTCCCCTATAAACACGAAGGCAGACAAACCTATCAGTGGGTTTTGATCGATTATGTGAATGTAGTGGTCCACGTGATGCTGCCGGAAAATCGCCGTTTTTATAAATTGGAGGACATGTGGAGCGATGCTCCGCAGGAAACTCATGAGGGATAGAAAGGGGACTGAACCGACAATTTAACAGGTTATTTTGCCGTTTCAAGCTAATTTTTTGAACTTTTTCACCGTATAAGTTTTATTATTAATACCGCTAAACAACACGGACAACTACAAAAATGCCACAAGACGATTTGAAACAGAACGATAAAAACAACTTTCCAAGGTTCAGACCCAGGGGAGATGATGATAATGGTCAGAGAAAGGGGCCGAAATTCAGCATATATTGGATATGGGGGATCATTGCAGCAGTACTCATCGGGTTCAACTTGTTCGGTTCGTTCTCACCGGATGCTCATCCGGCCGAGGAACTGGATTTCCGGAAAGTGATGCTGGCCCAGGGTGACGTCGATAAGATCGACCTCATCTCCAACAAGAACCTGGTTCGGGTATACATAAAAAAAGACAGCCTTAACAAAGCTTTTTATTCCAAGTACAACAAGCAGAACAGCTGGCCCGGCGGCATGAGCAAGGATGGTCCCCAGTTCGAATTCCGCGTCACTGACGTAAAGGAATATGAGACTATTTTGCGGAAATATTTTGCCGATCACCCCAACCTGGAAGTTCCGATCAACTCCAAGCCGGAAGGCGAATGGTTCGGCCCTCTGCTGAATTTCCTGCTCCCATTGCTGATCATCGTGCTCATCTGGGTCATGCTCATGCGTAAAATGGGCGGCCAGGCCGGTACGGGTGGTCCGGGAGGCATCTTCAACATTGGCAAATCGAAGGCCACCCTCTTTGACAAAGGGACAAAGGTCACCATCACCTTCAGCGACGTAGCAGGCCTGGATGAAGCCAAGGTGGAGGTTATGGAGATCGTAGATTTCCTCAAAAATCCAAAAAAGTACACCGCCCTCGGTGGAAAGATACCCAAGGGCGCTCTGCTCGTAGGCCCTCCGGGGACGGGTAAGACCCTGCTGGCAAAAGCCATGGCCGGTGAGGCACAGGTTCCCTTCTTCTCGATGAGTGGCTCGGACTTCGTAGAACTGTTTGTCGGCGTCGGCGCCAGCCGCGTTCGCGACCTGTTCAAACAAGCGCGCGAAAAAGCCCCCTGCGTCATCTTCATCGACGAAATAGACGCTATCGGTCGCGCCCGTGGTAAGAATGCGATCATGAGCAACGACGAAAGGGAAAGCACCCTCAACCAGCTGCTCGTGGAAATGGACGGTTTTGGCGGCGACAGCGGCATCATCGTCCTGGCTGCCACCAATCGGCCTGACGTCCTCGATACTGCCCTGTTGCGGCCTGGCCGCTTCGACCGGCAGATCTCGATCGACAAACCCGATCTCAAGGGTCGCGAGGCCATCTTCAAGGTTCACCTTAAACCGATAAAGATCTCCAGCAAGCTCGATATCCATAAGTTGGCCGAACAGACGCCTGGTTTCGCCGGCGCGGACATCGCCAACGTCTGCAATGAAGCCGCGCTCATTGCCGCCCGCAAGGGGAAAGAGACTGTAGAGATGGAAGACTTCCAGGATGCAGTGGACAGGGTCATCGGCGGCCTGGAGAAGAAGAATAAGATCATCTCTCCCGACGAGAAGCGCATCATTGCCTATCATGAAGCGGGCCATGCCATTTGCGGGTGGTATTTGGAGCACGCCTACCCATTGTTAAAGGTGACCATCGTACCGCGTGGCGTAGCAGCACTCGGTTATGCCCAGTATACGCCAAAAGAACAATATCTCTATAATACTGATCAGCTGTTTGACCAGATCTGTATGACGCTCGGTGGCCGCGCCAGCGAAGAGCTGAATTTTGGCAAGATCTCCACGGGCGCCCAGAACGACCTCCAGCAGATAACCAAGATCGCCTATTCCATGGTCACCGTCTATGGGATGAACGACAAGGTTGGCAATGTCAGCTTCTACGATCCTCAACAGGAGAATTCCTTTACCAAGCCCTATTCCGAAGAGACGTCCCGGCTCATCGACGAAGAAGTACGGAAGCTCATCGACAAGGCTTACGACGCCACCAAGCACCTGCTGGTGGAAAAGACACGGGAAGTGAAGCTGCTGGCGGAAGCCCTCCTCGAACGCGAAGTTCTCTTCCAGAGCGATGTGGAACTCCTCATCGGCAAGCGTCCTTATGAAGAGAAAAGAGCGCTGGATGTGTCCGAGCATGACAATGGAGTGCCGACCCCTGTGGTCGTTCCTCCTCAAACCGAAGAAGTAAAATAATGAGCGTCTCTTCGACAAAAGAGAATATTCTGAAAAAGATAAGGCAGGCGTTGAGTGACTCAACGCCTATTCCTTTTCCGCAAAGCGAAGGAAATACCTCCGTCTTTCAACCTCCCACGCAGGACCTCGAGATCGAGTTCGCCGAACAGTTTGCGAGATTACAGGGGAAGTTTATCTTTTGTGTCGACGGCGACGAACTGGTAGTCCAGTTGAATGCCCTCATCGCCAGCCAGGGACTGAAAAAACTCTATTGCCGGGAGGAGAAGCTGCGGGCGACGCTGAAAGCCCATGCCTTCGACGGCTTTTCCGATGTGGAGCTGGGAGACTGTGACGCGGCGGTCACCACCTGTGAAGCGCTGGTGGCCAGGACAGGCACCATCGTCCTCAGCAGCGCCGGCCCCAGCGGCCGTACGGTGAGCGTATATGCCCCCATTCACATCTGCATCGCTTACACCGATCAGTTGGTCTATGATATCCGGGATGGGCTGGTTGGACTAAAGGAAAAATACCAGCATCAGCTGCCATCGCTGATAAGTTTTGCGACCGGCCCAAGCCGTACCGCCGATATCGAAAAGACCCTGGTCGTCGGTGTGCATGGACCCAAACAGGTTTATCTATTTCTGGTGGATAGGCACTAGCGGGCCTGTGGCCCGCTGGCCGAAGGCCCGACATTAGCCACGTTGCGCCGGAGGTTATTTTTCGCTAAAACCGAAGGCGCAACGTAAATTCGCCGCATGCAAATCCCTCCCGGAAAAAAAATATACTTCCTCTCCGACTTTCATCTTGGCGCACCCGACCATGCGGCCAGCCTGGTTCGTGAGCGGCGTATCGTCGACTTCCTCGAAAAAATTCGCCGGGATGCTGCCGTCATCTTCATCGTCGGCGACCTCTTCGATTTCTGGTATGAATACCGGACGGTCGTACCCAAAGGGTATGTCCGCATCCTGGGAAAAATGGCTGAGCTGACGGATGCAGGCATCCCCATCCATTTCTTCATCGGCAACCACGACATGTGGATGAGAGGCTACTTCGAAGAAGAGATGAATATCCCCGTCTATCATGAGCCAAAGGTCTTTGTCTTCAACGGGATGAAATTTTTTGTCGGTCACGGCGACGGCCTGGGGCCTGGCGACCATGGCTATAAGTTTATCAAGAAAGTCTTCCGCAACCCGGTGTGTCAGGCGCTTTTTGGTCTGCTGCCGCCGGCCATCGGGGTGGGACTGGCGGGCTGGCTTAGCCGACGCAGCCGGGCCGTCACCGGTAATGGGGACGCTGTCTTCCTCGGCGAGGACAAGGAGTGGCTGATCCTCTATTGCCGGGAAGTGTTAAAAAAACAACGGTACGATTACTTTATTTTCGGTCACCGTCACCTGCCTATCGACTTTTTACTGGACAATACCGGCAGCCGGTATATCAATCTGGGCGATTGGATACGTTATTATACGTATGCCGTGTTCGACGGGGAGAAGTTGACGCTCGACTGCGAGCCACCTGGGACGGCAGACAAAATCTTTCGCAAATGAGGAACCGCGCTTTCTATCTCGGCAACTTTCTATCGCCATTCATGGTAACCCTCCTTTTTTGCGGCCTGGCTCCTGGCCAGCAAGCGCGGGCGCAACAATCCTCTGCGGACACGACGACCGCATTCCGGCTGACTCAAACATTTCGCCAGGATATCGTCGACTTCACCATCGACAACCTGGGGAACATCTATGTATTGAACAAGGACAACCAGCTGAAAAAGCTGGGTCCGCAGGGCGACTCCCTCGCCGTCTTCAACGCCGTGACGCAATATGGCCGGGTAGCATCCATCGATGCCACCAATCCCCTGAAGATACTTGTCTACTACCGGGAATTCACCACCATCATCGAACTGGATCGCTTTCTCAACATCGTCAACACCATCGATCTCCGGAAGCTGAACATCCTGCAGGCAAAAGCCGTCGGGCTGGCGTATGACAACAATGTATGGGTGTTTGACGAGCTGGATGCCATCCTCAAACGCATCGGCGACGATGGTTCTCTCGTTGACAAGACCACCGACTTCCGGCAATTGTTCGATTCCGTCCCCGACCCTGCCGTCATCCGCGACCAGGGCGGGCTCGTCTATCTCTACGATCCGCAGAAGGGCGTTTATATCTTCGATCACTATGGAACCCTGAAAACCCATCTCGATCTGCGCGGCTGGCAGGATTTCGATGTCATCGACAAGAACATGCTCGGCCACGACGACCATCAGTTCTACCGCTATCAACCCGGTACGCTGAACATGCAGGAAGAGCCCATTCCCACAGCCTATAACGGAGCTATCCGCATCCGGATAACGCCCGCTATCATCTATGTCCTGAAGACCACCGGCCTGGAGGTCTATAGCCGAAAATAGGCGCCGCTCACGCCGCACCACCCGCCCCCGCTTCGCCTCCAGCCGGCACCGCTCTCACGCAACCCACTCCCCGCTTCGCCTCCGGCCGGCGCCGCCCCCCACGCCCCCCGCTCCCCGCTTCGCCGCCCCCCGCCCGCCATTTATCTATATTTGCACCATGCATCATTTCTGGAACAGCATCGTCTTGGGTAATTCGCTGGAAAGCTACATCATCGTCGCCGCCACTATTCTCTTCGTCATCGCGCTCAAACGGGTTATCGCCCGGCTCATCGCCCGGCTCATCTTCCGGTTTATCCGGCGAATGGGTTCGGGATTGGATAAGTCGGCCTTTCTCGATCTTGTCGTCGGTCCCATCGGCACCTTCCTGGTCGTCTTTGTTTCTATGTCGTCGATCGAAAAGCTGCATTTTCCCGCCGAACTCAACTTCGATATCTACGAGGTAAAGGCAAAGACCATCTTCCAGGCCATCGGCATTGTCATCATCATTGCAAGCTTTATCTGGCTGTTGATGCGGTTGGTGGATTTCATAGCCCTGGTGTTGCGGCGGAAGGCCCGCAGCGACGGCTCACCACGGGATGTCCAGATGATCGTCTTTATCCGCGACTTTCTAAAGGCGGTGCTGGGCATCATCGGCGTCCTGATGATCCTCCATTCGGCTTTTGGCGTCGATGTGTCCACCGTGGTAGGCGGTCTGGGTCTTGCCGGCGCCGCCATCGCCCTGGCAGCAAAGGAAAGCATCGAAAACCTCATCGCATCCTTTGTCATCTTCTTCGATAAGCCGTTCAAGGCCGGTGATATGCTGAATGTGAACAATATTTCCGGAACGGTAGAGAAGATCGGCCTGCGCAGCACCCGTATCCGCACCCTTCAGAAGACCTTTGTAACCGTTCCCAACAAACAAATGGTAGACAGCATCGTCGACAATCTCACGCTGAGGACACAACGAAAGGGGGAGCTAAGACTTCAGCTTAGCCTTTCGACCCCGGCCGGGCAGCTGGATGCCTTTATCGCCGGTGTCCGCAAGATCCTCATAAAGGATAAAGTAGAGAACAGCACCGTTTTTCTAAACGACATTTCGGGCAACGCCTTTCTCGTCAATGTGGATTATTTCACCGCGCCAATCGCGCTCGATGAATTCAATGCCATCAAACAACAGGTGAATTTGGATATTTTGCGGCTGATGGAGGAAATGGGTCACAGCATCGCCGGCGCCAGCACGACTATCAGTGTTACGGGAATGACCCCCGGGCCCGCCGCTCAGAGCAACAACGGCTAACCGTGGCTAGGTGTGCTTCCTTGACTTGGGGAGCCCGATAGTTTTCAGCATATCGTTTGCCTTATCCAACTTTTCCTTGGAAAGGACTTTCCCTTTGTATTTTTCAAGGGAATTGTCGATGTGCACCACCGGAGATTTCCTTTTATTTAGTCCCTTCATTTTCATATGAACAAATTTAAACATTTTTTCGCTTAACAAGAAACGCTGAGTATTCCACCCCTTTTTTGAAAAGCTCCCACTCTTCCATTTTCTGACCATAGAGATCAAAGTCCTCCTCTATTTGTACAATGTATTTTGTTAATCCAATTCTATATAGACGGGTCCTGGATTTGGTGCTGCCAGTCGCGTAAATCCATGCATCCGGGTATTTGTCGGTAAATGCGTAGACGGTGGCAACTACAGTCGCCAATACTTTTTCACTATCATTATTGTTAGAGACGATAGAATCATTGATCATACCTGTTGCTGTATCTACATCGCCAAAGGCTAAATTATACAGGCCCTTTAGATTGGTTTCTCCAAATTCAACCAGTTTTGGAATTTTCCCTTTCGGACCTTCGCTCACAAATTCAAAAAGCATGAATGAACTTTCCGCCTTAAGCTCATATCGTTCAAGGTTCATATAGCTGCATTAAACAGCCATAAAATTACTAAATTAATGTGCAAATAATGCTAAAAAAATTGTCTATGGTAGAGTGGGGAAATGCCGCTCAGAGCTGAGCCTTCCATTCCAATAGGAATGCTTTTATCTGTTGCAGGCGCTGAATCACCTCGAAGCGCTCTTCGGCTGTCTTATTTTTTTTCAGGAATTCCTTCGCTCCTTCGATGGTGTATTTTTTTTGCCGCAGGAGGTGATAGATGAGATGAAGATTCTTGATGTCGGTAGGGCGGAAATAGCGGTCGCCCTTCTTATTTTTTTTCGGCTGGAGAATATCGAATTCCGTCTCCCAGAAGCGGAGCAGGGATTGATTGACATGAAACATCTCCGACACCTCGCCCATCGTGTAATACTGTTTGCTGAAGAGCACATCGTCGGAGGGGATCTCGATCAGGCTGGCCTCGGCCGCCACCTCTTTCAGGGATTTGCGTCCTCGCTTGGAAGGACCCTGTTTCGGTACCGACCTGCCTGCCGGTGCGCGGCGCCGCGGTAAGACTTCTGCGGGGCCTTCAGCTTCCAGACTGGGGGCCTCCACTACTGGCTCGGTTGGAGCTTCCACTACGGGTTCGACAACCACCGGGGGTTCCGCTACTGGCTCGGCCGGAGCCTCCACCACTGGTTCGGCCACCACCGGGGCTTCCACTGCCGCACCGGGTGCCGCTTCCGTAACCTTGGCCACCACTTCCTCCATCTCATCGCGTGCAACTTCAACCGGCTTCACAGGCTCCGGCGGCAATATCGCTGCAGGCTCCGCCATTCCAAAAAGATCTCCATTGACAACTTTCACCGCCGGCCGGGAGGGTATCTCTTGCAGCGGTGTAACCGGCATCATGGGTGGTGTAACCGGCATCATGGGTGGTGTAACCGGCATCATGGGCGGTGTCGCTGGTATCACGGACGCAGCAGGAGGTGTTGGCGTCTCAGGCTCCGGAGCCGCTGCAGGCGGTGATGCTGGCTGTTTAAAGGACTTGACTCGCACCCCAACTCCTCCTGCCGCCAGATACGGAAGGGCCGCATTATCCCCCGCTCCACTTCCCGCGGGAGGTGAAACAGGCTGGGATTGCGGCTCCTGGCCAAAATCCAGCGCTATTTGGGTTAGTTTGCTGCTCATAGCAAATTAGGGGCTCAAAAATCGTTCCTGTTGTTCCAGGCCAAGGGTACGCAAGGGATAAATTGCGCTCTTGAGGACTCCAACTGTGAAGATACGGAGGATTAGTCAAAACTTTGATTGCTCGACGCGGCAAGTTTGAGCAGCCGGTCATACTGCTCGGGGGAAATATCGTTGTAGAAGTAAAAGACGGGATCCACAGGGTCGCCGTTGCGGTGAACTTCGTAGTGACAGTGCGGACCCGTGCTCTTGCCCGTACTGCCTACCCAGCCGATGATCTCCCCACGTTTCACCTTTTGTCCCGGCTTCACTTTTATCCGAAACATGTGGCCATAAAGGGTGCCATACCCATAGCCATGGTTGATGACGACATGGTTGCCATAGCCGTTGCCCGTATTGGCGGCCACTTCCACCGTTCCGTTGGCTGTGGCGTAGATGGGTGTGCCCTGGGGGGCTGCAAAGTCGAGACCCGCATGGAATTTCGTTGTCTTATACACCGGGTCGATGCGATAGCCGAACCCGGAAGCGATGCGGTTGAGGTCTTTGTTGCTGACGGGCTGGATGGCCGGGGTACAGGCCAGCAGCTGCTCTTTGTTCTTGATAAAACCGTCTATCTCCTGGTAAGACCTGGTCTGGTTGGCCATCCGGGCGGTCAGCTGATTGAGGGTGGTGGCGACGGACGTATACAGGTTCTCCTGGTCCATGCCCTGGACGAGCTTCATCTCCTGCTCCTGCTGGGTCTGCTTTGCCCGTGCACTGTCGGGGATAGGCGCGGCTTCGAAGATGGCGCGATAGACGTCATTGTCCCTTTTCTCCAGTTCGCCCATCTGGTCCTGCATCTTCTTCACCTTCTCGTTGAGGGTATAATAATTGTCCTGCAGGGCTTCATTCCGCTGCATCAGCCGCTTCTCATTGGCCGAAGGAAAGTATTTGTAAGCGAGGGAAACAAGAATCAGGGCGGTGACAATTGCCGCAGACAGGAACCCCAACACGCGCAACAGGGTCACCCGCAGGGGAGTCTCCAGCTTTTCATAGCGGAGGGTATTGGTATTATAATAATACTTGATCTTCTTCATGGCCACATGGTCAGACCAGACCGTTCATGGCGTACAACGGTAAAACAGCCTGATTTGGTGTACCTTTGCACGGCTTTATGCTAAAACTGTGCGCACAAATATAGTTGGTGCGAACCAAATAACAACCAAAGATTATTCCGTTTTATGATGACCAGTGCCGAAATAAGAAAAAAATTTCTGGATTTTTTCGTGTCGAAAGGACATACGATCGTGCCGTCTGCGCCCATAGTCGTGAAGAATGACCCCACGTTGAAATTCACCAACGCGGGCATGAACCAATTCAAAGATTATTTCCTTGGCAACAAAAAATCCCCTCATGCTCGGGTAGCCGATACCCAGAAATGTCTCCGGGTCAGCGGCAAGCACAACGACCTGGAAGAGGTGGGCGTCGACACCTATCACCATACCATGTTCGAAATGCTGGGCAACTGGAGCTTTGGCGACCCCGCCAATCCTGCTGCGGGTTATTTTAAGAAGGAAGCCATTGCCTGGAGCTGGGAACTGCTCACCGCCGTCTATGACATCCCTGAAGATCGGATGTATGTCACCGTTTTCGAAGGGGATGAGGCCAATAAGCTGCCCCGTGACACCGAGGCTTACGAAGAATGGAAGAAATGGATTGCTCCCAAACGCATCCTCCTGGGCAGCAAAAAAGATAATTTCTGGGAAATGGGTGATACGGGTCCCTGTGGCCCCTGCACCGAGATCCATGTTGACTGCCGCTCAGACGCTGAACGCGACGCCGTGGCCGGGGCCACCCTTGTCAATAACGACCACCCGCAGGTGATCGAGATCTGGAATAATGTCTTTATCCAGTTCAACCGGCTAAAGGATGGCAGCCTCCAGCCCCTTCCGGCAAAACATGTGGACACCGGCATGGGCCTCGAACGGCTGGTCCGGGTGATGCAAGGCAAACACTCGAATTACGATACCGATCTCTTCACCGGCACCATCGCCAGGGTAGAAGCTATCGTAGGCAAAAAATATTCGGCTGGCGACGGCATTCAGGATGTCGCCTTCCGCGTACTGGCCGACCACCTTCGTGCCATCAGCTTTACTATCGCCGACGGCCAGCTGCCCTCTAACACCGAGGCCGGCTATGTCATCCGCCGCATCCTTCGCCGGGCTGTCCGGTACTATTATTCCTATCTGGACTACAAGAAGCCGCTGCTTTTCCAACTGGTTCCTCTCCTGGCGGCGCAGTTCAAAACCGTCTTCCCTGAACTCGACCAGCAGGCCGATTTTGTCGCCAAAGTCGTAAGGGAAGAGGAAGAAGCCTTCCTCCGCACCCTGGAAAAGGGATTGCGCCGCATGGACGATCTGATGAGCGCACTCCGCGGGTCAGCGGCTAAGCTCCTGCCGGGCAGTGCGGCTTTCGAATTATATGACACCTACGGGTTTCCCATCGACCTGACAGGACTCATCGCCCGGGAGAACGGCTTCACCGTCGACCAGCCTGGCTTCGAAGCAGAGATGCAAAAGCAAAAGGACAGGTCGCGCGCCGCCACGGCCATTGATACCGAAGACTGGATGGTGCTTGTCGACAATCCACTCGTCGAATTCGTCGGCTATGAGATGCTGGAGACAAATACCCAGATCGTGAAATACCGGAAGATAAAGGCCAAGGGAAAAGAATCCTGGCAGCTGGTGCTGGAAGCTACCCCCTTCTATGCCGAAAGCGGCGGGCAGGTAGGCGATACCGGTATCCTCCATTCCAATGGCGAGATGATCTCCGTGCTCGACACCAGGAAGGAGCACGACCTCATCGTCCATTTCACGGATAAGCTGCCTTCCGACCCCGAAGCTCCCCTCATCGCAACCGTCGACAGGTCGAAGAGAAAGGCGACAGAAGTGCACCACTCCGCCACCCATCTGCTCCATGCCGCCCTGCGGAAGGTATTGGGGACGCACGTGGCGCAGAAAGGCTCGCTCGTCAACGCGGGCGAACTGCGGTTCGATTTCTCGCACTTCGCAAAAACCACCGAGGAAGAGCTTTCCGCAGTGGAGGCCCTCGTCAACGAGAAGATAAGGGAGAACATTCCCGTCGTCATCCGGCAGATGCCAAAGGACGAGGCGCTGAAGCTGGGGGCCATGGCCCTTTTTGGAGAAAAATACGGGGACGTAGTTCGGGTAGTGATCATCGATCCGGACTACTCAGTAGAGCTTTGCGGTGGTACCCATGTCGGCGCTACGGGGGAACTTGGCTACTTCAAGATCCGGCATGAAGGCGCCGTCGCCGCCGGTGTACGCCGCATCGAAGCGGTGAGTGGCCCTGCAGCCGAGGCCTTCCTCAGCGAGCAGTTCATTCAACTGCGGGCCGTACGGGAAGCCCTCAAAAACCCACCTGAACTGTCCAGGGCCGCGGAAACCCTTGTAGCCGAGAACGCCGAACTCAAAAAGAAACTGGAAAAAGCCGAGGCAAAGCAGCTGGCCCAGCTGCGGCAGCAACTTCTGACCCAGGTACAAACCGTCGGCGGCGTAGCCTTCATCGGCGAGGTTGTGGAAGTCGGCAGTGTCGACGCGCTCAAAAAGCTGTGCTTCGACCTGAAGTCGGGACTCGCCATGCTTCCCAATACACCTCTCTTCCTCGCCGTTCTTGCCGCCAACATCGAAGGCAAGGCCGCCGTAGCCCTACTGGTCGATGAGCAATTAGTTGCAACGCGTCAGCTCGAAGCCCCGGCTATCATCAAGCAGCACGTGGCTCCCCTTATCAAAGGCGGCGGCGGTGGCCAAAAGACCCTCGCCACAGCCGGTGGACAGGATACAAGCCACCTGGCGGAAGTGATCGCGGCAGTGAGAAATTTGCTGGCAGCCAAATGATCCCAGCATGCAAGAGCAATCACCACAACCCGATCCCGAGCTGCTCAAACCCCTGGTGACCATGAAAATGCCCTTTGGCAAATACAAGGACACGCTCCTTTGCAACCTTCCTGTGTCCTACCTGGAATGGTTTCATCGCGAAGGCTGGCCAAAGGGCAAATTGGGAATGCTGCTGGCCACTATGTATGAGATCAAGATCAATGGCCTGGACTATCTGCTTGAACCATTGAAAAGATAATCAATGCTTTAGGGTTACTTTGCAGACAAATGGCCAATGTATTAATTTGTAGCACTTGAATAGCTAAAAGAATTAGTATCTTTGCTTTAAGAAAATTTATTTTTATGCCTTACTCTGCGGCGGTGATAGCTTATGCGTTTGTAAAAAGAGGGATTAAAGAAGGGAAGCCTGTTACACAAATGAAATTGCAGAAGATGGTCTATTTCGCGCATGGCTATCATTTGGCCATGTATGGGGCTCCATTAATTGAGGAAGAATTTGAAGCCTGGAAGTACGGCCCTGTTATACCTTCCATTTATCGTCGTTACCAATTATATGGAAGTGAAGAAATAAATGACCTGGAACTTATTTTCGACGTCAGTGACCTGGAGACGGCTTTGCTGAATTTGTCCTATGAGGCCCACGATGCTATTGACTATACCTGGGAAGCAACAAAAAATCTTTCGGCCGTACAATTGTCCGCCTGGACTCATAAGGCCGGGTCTCCATGGGCCGAGGCATTTAAGCCTGATGTCAAATCGATCCCGATCAAAAATGATAGAATAGGACAATATTTCACTGGCTTCCTATCCAATTAATTTAATGGCCAGGGTTCGATCAAAAGACACGCCTTCTATTGCAGAAAAGCGGGCAATTTCTGTTGAACAGGAATTGACCGAAGGTAGTATTTCAAGCACGGATGAAATTGTAGTGGAGGAAGAAAAAGACCTTGATCGCCAACAAGTGGAAGGATTTCGAAAGGTCAAGCTCAAGAATGATCTATTAGAGGCCCAACTAAATAAGCTTAAAGGGGACAATACTGCACGAAAAACGCACAATATCCTAATTTTTATAATGGTCTTTTTCTGGTTAGTGGCCGTAATTTCCATTTTAATACTGGTAGGCATGGGCAAACTCGTTTTGTCAGATAAAGTGCTTATCACATTACTGTCTACAACTTCAGTTAATATAATCGGATTGCTAGTAATTGTAGCAAACTACCTTTTTAATAAAAGTAAGTCCACCTAATTTTAACATTTCCGAAAACTTTCGTATTTCCGGAAATCCCCCTATATTTGATCTACGAAAATCGACGTAGACAAAATCAGACAACCATTCCTTACACTTAAAAACCAGTTGTGATGAACAAACAGCTTCTAAAGATAACAGGATTAGCCGCCCTGGCCCTGTTGTTGCACACCTCGGGCTTTGCCCAGGACAACCTTTCCACGGAGAGGGAGGATAACGACACTACTCCCGGTCGCAGCCACACGTTGGAAGAGATCACCATCAGGCATAAGGGGGATAAGGATTCCAAAGTGACCATCGAGATAAAGAACGGGGAAGTATTCATCAACGGCAAGCCGTCCTCGGAATACAAGGATGACAACCTCACCATCACAAAGCGGAAATTCAAGACCATGGGAGATGGAGATATGCTACTCTATGGCGACGACGGCGCTATCGCTATGAATCCCTTCCGCAACCGCAGCGGCGCCTGGAGCTATAACGGGAAGACAAAGACCCTACCCAATCACGCTTTCCTGGGTGTGACCACACAAAAACCGGAGAACGGTCCCGCCGGGGCGAAGGTCGGCGAGGTATCAGAGGGTAGCGCAGCCGACAAAGCCGGACTAAAAGAGGGCGATCTCATTACGAAAGTCGATGCCAAGACCATCGACGGTCCCTCGGCGCTTTCGGAAACCATCCACACCTACAAACCAGGCGATAAGGTAGCCATCACCTTCCAGCGGGATGGAAAAGAGCAGAAGGTAACGGCCGAACTCGGGAAATCGAATGCCGACGCCTTTAAGCTGTATGGGATGGACGGACGCAACTTTGATTTCGGCAACAACCCCGATTTTCGCCAGTTCTACAAAGTGATGCCGCGAGGCTACAATTTCAACTTTAGCGACAACCAGCTCCGGCTGGGCATCCATGCACAGGATACGGAAGACGGCAAAGGAGTAAAGGTGCTGGATGTCGATGATGAATCCGCTGCGGCGAAAGCCGGTATCAAGGAAGGTGACATCATCACCCGGTTTGACGGCAAAGAGGTGAACAGCGCCACGACCTTGGCCGAAATGGCCAGGGCGAGCAAGGAGGACAAGACAAAATCCACTGTTAAGGTAAACCTGCTCCGGGATGGTAAACCCATGGAGGTAGAAGTGAAGACCCCCAGGAAACTCCGGACGGCCGATCTTTAATTTTTGTCGTAGCTTTACTGGCTCCTGGCAACGCCAGGAGCCAGTGTATTTACATGACAATCAACTATGATGCATACGAGATAGTAATAGGGCTGGAAGTACATGCCCAATTGCTTACCCGTACCAAATTGTTCTGTGGAGACTCCGCCGCCTTCGGCGGCGAGCCCAATACCCACGTCAGCCCCATCACCCTGGGTCTGCCGGGCTCACTGCCCCGGCTAAACGGGAAAGCAGTGGAATTCGCCATCAAAATGGGCCTCACCTGTCATTGTGAGATAGAACGGAATAATTATTTTGCGCGCAAGAACTATTTCTATCCCGATCTCCCAAAAGGTTATCAAACATCCCAGCACACCACCCCGGTGTGCAAAGGAGGATGGGTCCGTATCCGGACCACCGCAGGCGAACGCGATATCCGCCTCAACCGGATACACCTGGAAGAAGACGCCGGCAAAAGCATCCACGACGTTATCCCTGATGCTACCGCCATCGATCTCAACAGGGCAGGGGTGCCCCTTATCGAGATCGTCACCGAACCCGATCTCCGCAGCGGCGATGAAGCCTATGCCTATCTTACCGAACTGCGGAAGACCCTCCGCTACCTGGACATCTGTGACGGGAATATGGAGGAAGGGAGCATGCGCTGCGACGCCAACATATCCGTCCGCCTGAAAGGGGAGACCCGGTTGGGCACCAAGGTAGAGGTGAAGAATTTAAACTCCATCCGCAATGTCCGGCGGGCCATAGAGATCGAAAGCCGGCGACTCATCGAGTTGGTGGCGACAGGGCAGACTGTCCAGCAGCAGACCAGGAGCTTCGATGCCGCCGAGGGCACTACATTTGCACTCCGGACAAAAGAGGAAGCCAACGACTACCGCTATTTTACCGATCCCGATCTGCCGCCTTTCCAGGTAACGGATGCCTTTCTTGAGTCGATAAAAGCGTCGATCCCCCCGCTGCCCGAGCAACTGGTGCAGAAATATACCCGGGAATTGCAATTGCCCGAATATGATGCGCGTGTCATTTGTGATGACAGGGACAGCGCCGCTTATTTTGAGCAGTTGATCACTCATACGACCAATTACAAGGCGGCGGCTAACTGGCTGTTGGGCCCCGTACGGTCAGGCCTCAACGAGAAAAGCATGGATTGGAAGGATTTGCCCGTCCGGCCGGAATCGCTGGCGCGCCTCATCCGCCTGGTGGAAGAAGGAGGACTCAGCTTTTCCATTGCGGCCGAACGCATCTTCCCCGTACTGATGAGTGAACCCCATCGCGACGCCCTGGAGATCGCCACCGCGCTCAACCTGATACAGAGTTCGGATACATCGGAGATCGCTGCCTGGATCGAACAGGCCCTGGCCGGGATGCCCGACAAGGTCTCGGAATACAAGAAAGGAAAAAAAGGTCTCATCGGCCTCTTTGTAGGCGAAGTAAAAAAACTGTCCAAAGGAAAGGCAGATCCAAAGCTGACCAATCAATTATTACTGGAAAAACTGGAAAATTAAGGCTATGAACCCGAGCATAATAATTTGCGACACCGAGGGCCATGAACTGCGAGGCTCCATCCAACCATTGAAAAGACATTATGTCCGGATGAAAAGAATCTTGTGGGCGGTCTCCGCGGCCACCCTGCTCCTGATAACATCGTGTCAGTCCAAGAAAAAAGGAACTTTCTCCGTATCCGGCACCTTCAAGAATGCCGATAAGCTCACTTCCGTTGAAGGCCCCATCTCAAAAGTATATTTGATGGAAGTGGGGTATGGGAAAGATCAGGCCCCTGTCATCCTCGATTCCGCAAAGCTGCCCGTCAGCAATGGCAGCTTCAGCCTCTCCGGGCTTACATCGGATAAGTCGAATCAGCAGCTCTTCGAAGTGGTGTTTGGCAACAATATCATCTCCGTACCGCTTATCAACGACGTGTCCGAAGTCAGGATCAGCCTTGACTTCAACAATAGGAACGACTTTTATACCATCAGCAACTCCGGCGCCAGCAATCAGCTGAAAGGCCTGATCGATATTTTCGGGAAAAAGAGTTACGAAGTGGAGAAGACCATGGCCCAGTTCGATAGCCTAAAAGCGGCCAGTGCGCCCGACACCCTGCTGCTCGCAACCGCCGCCGAAAAAAACAAGACGATCGACGACCTCAACACCTATCTGAAACAGGTGCTAAACACCAGCAACAACCCCACCATCGGCGCCATTGCCCTGAGCATGTCCATGACCAGCTTCTCCAAATCGGATTTTGAGTCTTCCCTGGCCGATCAGTTGCAGAAATACCCCAACAGCGATGCGCTCAAAGGGATAAAACAGAACTACGACCGGCAGGTAGCCCAAATGAACCAGCAGCAATACAAAGATCAGGCGACCAGTTGGGTCGGCAAACAGGCTCCCGACCTCGCCCTTCCCGACGCCAGCGGTAAGATCGTCTCCCTTGCTTCATTTAAAGGGAAATACCTTCTCGTCGACTTCTGGGCATCATGGTGTGCTCCTTGCCGGGCCGAGAACCCCAACGTCGTGAAGGCCTATAGCGAGTTTAAAGGCAAGAACTTCGCTATTCTGGGTGTATCCCTTGACAAGGAAAAGGACGCCTGGCAGCAGGCTATCCGGGAAGACCAGTTAAGCTGGACACACGTCAGCGATCTCAAATACTGGCAAAGTGATGCCGTCAAGACCTTCGGGTTCGAAGGCATTCCTTATAATGTACTCATCGATCCGCAGGGCAAGATCATCGCCGAAGAGCTGCGGGGCGACAACCTGGAAAGTAAGTTGAAAGAAGTACTAAAGTAATTGATGGGAAGGCGAAACGCTGTAGACCACACAAGACTTGTCGAATATTTGTAAGTCCTATTTCTGGCACCACGCGGCCCCGGAATGGATGGTGTTGCAGACCTTCGCCCTCTTCAAGAAATAGACGGACTTGTGCTTTTGCATATTGCAACGAGTCCTTTGCAATGTATTCTGCTATCTCAGTAATATCTTTAATTGCCCGAGGTGACCAAACTACTTTAGCCATTTCTTCAGCTTTTTCTTAGCTTCCTCAGTAGTTAGCCCTTTTCCAGCTTTCAATTGCCGCCTTCCTTCTTCAACTTTATTTATTAGCAGAATCCTATCGAACAGTTGCACGGTATCAAAGGTATCTGGCATGTTTTTAACGGCGGATAGTACTTGCCTCTTGGTAAGCATTGATATTACTTATTTGATATTAAGTTATTTCTTATTCTTCAATTTTTAAATTTCATTATCACGCTCCTTAATCATCCGCTCGTACCCCTTTTACCGGCAGGGGTAGAAAACCGGCATTCTCAATTAAAGCAAGGTGTCTCGTAATGCCGGTTACCCTGGCTATTTCAATATGATCGATGAACTGACCTACATTCTAACCACATTCGGTAATCTTAGGCAGAATGCCTTGAATTAACCTTTTATTTAAGCCATCCTAGTGGGTGGCTTTATTTATTCAAATTTCGGGCGCTTGAGGTTGCATATGAAAGCAAAAACCTATATATTATGACATTCTCATACTAAACCTCTTTTAATTATCATATGAAAAAAATGTTTTCAACGATTGGCTTTGCAATTTGCCTCTTACTCTTTGCTCTTATTATAGATTATTTACTACTTCTTCTTCTGGATAAGGTGGTCTTTCAATTGCTAAACCTATTTAACAGCTTCAGTCTAATTGGAAAATTATTAACCATCTTTTTGGGTGGCACGGCTATCGTATCCCTGTTATTCTATGTTTTTGGATTAATCGCAGTGCTAATTAGGGAATACATTTTCCATAGATTTCCTGAAAATAATTTTATCCTAATTTTTTCGACAATACTCTTTTTTGCTAACGTCTGTCTAGGAGGTAAAGCACTATGGGACTCCTTCCCTTCCTTTGGGTTTTGGACATTCTTAGAATTTTTGATGCTATCAGGTTGCCTACTCAGTGTTAATTATGTTTTTGTCTCCTGGACAAAGAAGGAATAATAATTTTCTTAACCCCTTACCAATGACTATTAATTACTACGAAATTCTAGGCATTGAACTTAATGCCACGGAGGAGCAAATCAAAAAAGCATATCGCTTAAATGCTATTAAATACCATCCGGACAAAAATTTTAGTGACCCATACTACTTAAAAAAATTCTTAGAAATAAAAGATGCGTATGATAATCTAATTGACCCAGAAAAGCGTGATCAATTCGATACAATTTATCGACAGCAATTCGGAAATAATGGCTCAAACGATAACACCCAATATACCGAGCAGAAGAAGCAAGAGAACAAAAAAAATGAGCGCTCTGAGAATCAGCAAAAATCTGAAAAGGAGAGGCGAGACGAGGAAAAATTCAGATATGATCCATACAAGCAATTTTATTCCTCTTATGACAGAGAATTGCAAGAGACCCCGCAATTTAATCCGATATATAATTTTGGGGGAGACAAACTATCCGATCAACTAGAGTTTTTCAGACTTCCGCAAAGAGTCGGCAAACTCATATGCGGCTTTTCTGATTTAATCAAGGGCACCCAACCCCTGTCAACCATTCAAAAAACTAAACGTATTCTTGTAGGCATTGCATATGGACTACTAATTGGCACTGCCATTTTCTTCATTGGTAGACTTTCTGACCCCATCTGGATCGGAATTTGGTTTGCGGCACCCTCTATTTTAATGATTTGGATTAAGGATAAAGGAAATAAGTTTAAGCATTCAAACTTGTTTGTTGGTGTTAATGGATTTGCTGAGTTTGGTTGTGAAGACTCAAGAGAAAACATTGACGTATCGTATGAAGTAAATTTTAACGATGTAACGGACGTTTACGTTTATCAAATCGATCATCTTCGAAACTACGTGTATCAACATACGGACTATCTTTACGTTTGGCTAGACAGACGATCTGGAAAAGTAATTTACACCGGGGATGGCCAGTACAACAAAAAGACTGACGTTAAGCTGCAACCATCTCTACTTAATTTCTATAGGACCTCAGAAAAATATTGGACTGTATATTTGTTAGATCGCCTAGAGCAAATGCTACAAATGCAAGGGTATATTACTTTCAGTTTATATTCCCATGAGAAAAACAAATACCAAGAATACATCAAGCTAGGAATTGGCAAAATCACTTTCATTAAAGGCAAAAGCGAACAGTTCACTTATAATTTTAATGAGATAAAGAGAATGTACACGAAGGGTAACGAATTAAGAATACAACACAAGAACTTTGAAAGGACCCTTTTCTTCTTTAAATCGGGAAACGAAGACGTAATACCTTTACTCAACTTATGTAACAGACAATTCTTTTTTAAGGCAATGGAGATACTATTAGGGTATTCGATTGGATAGAATTGTAATGATCCTGACGAAAAAAGAAACTAAAAATGATATGATTTATAAGGCAATTAAACTTTTGCTTTCTGTTTTGTTTTTTGTTTGTCTTGCAAAAATGCCCTACGGATTTTACCAGATAGTTCCTTTTTTCGCCCTGGCGGGCTTTACGTTGTTGGCAATTGAAGCATACAAAAAAGGCTCAGAAATCGGGAGAATAACATTTATTATGCTTGCGCTATTGTTCCAGCCATTTTTAAAAATAGCCTTAGGAAGGTTATTATGGAATGTTGTTGACTATACCGCATAAGAGACGAGTATTACAGATAATGCTACTAAAATTTGTTTATCCCAAGTGCTCAACTATTCCATTGGATATAAGTAAAAAACCCCGACAAATAGTCGGGGCATTAATGATATAGGGGTCAGCTAATTAAGCTGCATTAACCTTTACCTGGAAGACGGAGTGCGTCCCGACCTGCTTCATCCTATTCAGATCGTCCATCGTAATGGAGTCCTTCTCTAATATTTGCCTAATAAGATCCATTTCATTCGTTGCCTTTCTGGATTGTTCAGCCTTGATCATGTCCCTCACAGCTTTAGGGAATTGACGCAAATCGGGGGTACCATCTTTCTTTAATTTGATAGCTTTCATAACAAAAGTAATTGTGAGTTTTAGAAAAAGACCTGGCAAAGTCTCGTCTTAGCAGTGTTAAACGGGGAGTTTGTTATGCGGTATCTTCGCAGAAGGAGAAGGCTTTCTAACGGTTCCTTATCGTTTACCTTCAAAGGCAACGCAAAGGTAATACGCGTTTTTATTTTGAGCAAGTCCTTTCGAAAAATATTTTGGTCTTCTTGGCGCCTTTTTTTAAAATCCAGTATTTACAAGCGTCCTAGGCGAAAGAAAAATTCGAATTGAACGTAATTAAACCCGAAAAGAAGTAGATTAAATTATAAAAGTCAATTATTATGAATAATTACCAATGCAGAAAATGTAAGACGCTTGTTCAAGGGAATTCGACTCCAAGCAGTTTGAATTGTCCATCTAAAGGGACTCATAGTTGGTCGAATTTAGGACAAGTAGGATCTCATAGCTATCAATGTAAAAACTGCTCGACGTTAGTTAAAGCTTCAGCCACCCCAAGTAGCTTAAATTGTCCTTCGGGAGGAACTCATTCTTGGAACAAAATCAATTAGTAATTTGAATATTTACTTAGTACAAAGAAAATTTTATGAGTCATCGCAGAATACAACTTGATTATCCTGAAGGTAGCATTGAAGTTCAATTCAATCTTGAATTTGATGGATCTCAAACCCACATCAACTCAATTCTGATTCATGCAAAAGGTGGAATCGAATTACCACAGTACCCAGAATTGAAATTTATGAATGGGAATTATGTACTTACACACACTTATTCCGTTTCTAAAAATGGTAAAGATTTGATCAAAGAGGAAGCGGTTCAGTCCCCCTATGGGCCAGACATCGTTGAGAAAATGCTTCAAATCAAAGAAGATGAAACCCCAAAATTTGCGTAGTGGCCTTTTTTACTCGGCAAAGGTAGAATGCTTCAAAAATGTTGTACCCTTTTGTTGTACCCCTATAATAAAAAACCTCATAATCAATAAATTATGAAGTTTTAGTGTGGTCCCGTCCAGAATCGAACTGGAATCCAGGGCTTCGGAGACCCTTATACTATCCATTGTACTACAGGACCAATCCCCCAAAACCGGGGGGACCGGCCGAGGGAGGGCAAAATTATGCAATTATTTCAACAATCCCCGCAGATTAGTACTGAATATCTTAACCGCTATCGCCAGCAGGATCACCCCAAAAAATTTTCGGATGGCGATCATTCCCGCGGGCCCAAGCATCCTTTCAATGAAGTCCATCGACTTGAGAACAATGAAGATAAAGATCAGATTGACGATGATCCCCAGCAACACCGTCGTCGTCTCATAGTTGGCCTTTAGCGACATAATGGTCGTCAGCGTACCCGACCCGGCTATCAGCGGGAAAGCTATCGGCACGACGACACTGGCCTTCGAATCCGGCTCGCTTTTAAAGAGTTCTATTCCCAACACCATCTCCAGCCCAAGGATAAAGATCACGATGGAGCCGCCTACCGCAAACGACCGTTGATCTACACCCAATATCCGCAGAAACTGCTCCCCGCCGAAGAGAAACAGCACCATGAGAGCGCCCGATATTAGGGTTGCCTTACCTTCATGCAGCCCGCCGAGCTTCTTCTTCAAGGCATGTAACAGCGGAATACTGCCGATGATATCGATGACGGCAAATAAGGTGAAGGTCACCGTGAGCAATTGATTGAAGTCGAAATTCAGTTTCATAGGCTCGATCTTGTATAAAAACTGCTGGGTTTGTGCTGCTCTTTCTCCGCCGGAGCCGGGTTCGACAGGATGGTATGCACCAGGCCGTCCTCTTCCCGCCGGACCCTGATCACGCATCCATAATGTAAGGAGAATGCTTTAAAGCTGTCGATCAGCGGCGTGCCCGTCATGCCCGCAAGAATACTTCGGATCACGCCGCCATGGGCCACCACGGCAATAGCCCCACTGCGTCCGCCCGCACCAGCCTCCGGCCCGCCCGGCAAAACACGCGCCGCCGCTACAATCTCTTCCCAACACCGGCCCACCCGCCCATGCAGATCGAGATAACTCTCCCCGCCGGGAATCCGGATGTTCACAAAATCCGCCATCCACGGGTCCACCTCCTCCTTTGGCAGCTGATCCCAGGCCTTCATCTCCCACTGGCCGCAATCGATCTCCATCAAATGCTCCCGCAAGAGCAACTGGCCGCCGGGAAAAAGCCGCTCCGCCAATAGCGAACAACGCTGTAACGGACTGCTATATACGGTACTCACGGTCGTCGGCAGGCATCCGCGGATAACTTCCGTCTCTTCCTCAAAGCTCGAAGTTACCCCGAGATCCGTCTGGCCGTAGCAAATGCCTTTGGCGACGTCGGGGGTCGTATGTCGTATTAGATAGATGTCCCGCATAGCGCTGATGTCTGGCGGCCTCCTTTGGCGGCGGCCGCCGCCCTAAAAATACCGCCAAACAACCACAAATCCGAGGTAAATAACGATTTCCGTCACCTGTTGAACGGCGCCAAGACAATCCCCCGTATATCCGCCGATCCAGCGATAGAAATACTGGTACAAGGCACTGGTGACATAAAGGGCGGGTATGACGGTGAGCAGATAGGGCCAGGGTAAAAGCGCAAAGGGCGCCAGCGCAAACAGGATAGCAAGGCCTATGCTCCCGGCCGAAAGCCGCTGGCTCGTCATCGAAATGGACTTGCTTTGGCTGGGGTCACTAACATAGGTGCCCGCCTGCATCACCAGCACGGCCATCAGCCGGCTGACGCTATGTGCCGCAATAAGCGCAAGAATAAAATAACGATAGTGATAAAAGATAAGCCGCGACGTCTGCCCCGCCTCCGGGAGGAAGGCCGGCAGCTCTTTCAACAACAGATATTTGCTGCCAAAGAGCATGATCAGCCCGATGACGCCAAAGGCGCCGACGCGGCTGTCCTTCATGATCTGTAAGATCTTCTCCTTCGTCCATCCTCCGCCAAATCCATCACAGACATCAGCAAAGCCATCCTCATGAAGGGCCCCCGTCACCAGCAGACTGGTGACCATCGAGGCGAGGATGCCGGCATCTGTCGAGATATACCGGGTAAAGAGCAGGAAGAAAAGGGCGCTGGCTGCCCCGACGATCCAGCCGACAACCGGGAAATACTTTGGCGCCTGCCGCAGATATTCCGCCCGGTGGTCGATACCCGCCGGAACTCTTATTCGTGTCAGAAACTGGATGGCCGATAAAAATACTTTCCATTCTTTGTTCATCCGTCCGCCTTTTATTGATCAAAACTCCCTGCTCATTATTCCGCTTTACTCACTCCCGCCGATTCGAAAGACGCCATCTCCCGCAGGAACAGGACAGCGGATTGCAACAGCGGATAAGCCATCGCTGCGCCCGTCCCTTCCCCAAGGCGCATCCCCAGGCTCAACAACGGCCGGGCGCCCAGGTAGTCCAGCATCGCGACATGACCATGCTCCCCGCTGGTATGCGAAAAGAAACAACAGTCCACTACGGCGGGATTGAGCTGCTTCGCCAGCAACAGGGCGGCAGTAGTGATAAAGCCGTCGACAAGGATGATCATCTTTAATTCGGCCGCCTTCAGATACGCGCCGGTCATCATGGCGATCTCGAACCCGCCGACACACTGCAGGATGACCCGAACATCGCCACCCGCCGCCGTTACAGCAGGCAAATAGCGGTCGTACACCCGCCGCAGCGTCTCTTTTTTCAATTGCAGCTGCTCATCATTCACACCCGTGCCCCGACCCACACAATCTTCCACGGGAATACCGGTGATATAGCTCATGATCAGCGCAGCGGACGACGTATTGCCGATGCCCATCTCGCCAAAGCCGATGCAGTTGGTGCCCCCGGCATACAGATCGGTCACCACCTGTTTGCCTGCTTCGAGGGCCCTTGTCAGCTCATCGGCACTCATCGCTTCGGTCTCGAGATAATTGCGCGTTCCATACCCTATCTTCTGCGAGATGAGTTTTCCGGGGAATAGCCCGGTCTCGAAGTCGAAGTTGATCCCGGCATCAACCACGGCGAGCCCGAGGTGATGCTGCCGGCAAAAGACATTGATGGCCGCCCCGCCGGTGACGAAGTTCAACACCATCTGCGCCGTTACGGACTGGGGATAGGGATTCACAAGCCCCGTGGCGGCAATACCATGATCGCCGGCAAAGACGACGATATAGGGCCGGTTCAGCTGCGGATGTGTCGTGCCTTGGATAAGCCCTATCCGTAGAGCTATCTCTTCCAGCCTTCCCAGCGCACCCAGTGGTTTTGTTTTGTTGTCGACGAGGTGTTGCAGCTGCTCACCCAGCGTCGTCTGTATTCCTGTTGGCATACTGTTGCTTATTTTATCTTTAGCGGTATCCCGCTGACCATAAAGATAACTTCATCCGCCTTCGCCGCAAGGGATTGATTTACCCAACCCTGCAGATCGGTGAATTTCCTCCCTGCCTCCGTATCCGCATGCATCCCCATGCCTATCTCGTTGCTGATCACCAACAGCACGGCGTCCTGCTGTAACAGCCCTTCGATCTCCTGCTCACAGGCGGCCAGGCAGGCGTCGATGTCGGCACGCAGATCGGCAAAGAAATTCGTGATCCATAGCGTGACACAGTCGATCACCGCTGTCTTTCCCGCGAGGGAGAGACGGGAAAGGAATTTCTCTTCTTCCAGCAGGGACCAACGCTCATCCCGGTCATGCCGGTGACGGTCTACCCTTTGCCGGAAGTCGGCATCCCAGATGCGTGCCGTGGCGACATAGATGGGGGTATTGCTCTGCTGCAGCGCCAGCTCCTGCGCGTAGCGGCTCTTGCCGCTACGCGCCCCGCCGGTGATAAAGATCATTTTTGCACGCTTCTTCGTGATAGCTTCTGACATAATATTATAAATGTACGCTGATTCCCGCCATGAAATTAAACCCAAGGCTCGTATAGCCGGGGATATCGAAGTACTTCTGGTCGGTAATGTTCTTCGCGTCACCAAACAGCTTCAGCCAGCGGAAAAGCTGGTATTCGGCATAGCCATCCAATGTATAATAGGCAAAGGAATCCTGCTGCCCGCGTGTTCCGGAATAAATGTCCGCTATCCGGCTGCCCACCGTCCGAAGGGCTGCGGACAGATACAATTGTTTTGTGGCATGGAATCCGATGCTGGCGTTGACAAGGTTCTTGGGCCGCAGATACAGGTTATTAAAGGTGCTGTCCTTTCCGTTCACTGGCGTTGTGACCTGTCCCGCTGTATAGGTATAATTGGCTGTAAATGTCCATGGGCCTGCATTCCCGCTGGCCTCTACCTCGAAACCATGATCATCCTGTTTGTTGAGGTTGATATAATAGCTGTTGAAGCTGGCATCGGTATAGAAGACGATATTATCCTTTGTATGGCGGCGGAAATACAGCGCACGCAGGTTCAACCGCGAAACACTATACTGGATGCCGCTCTCGACGCTTACCGTCTTCTCGGGGTTGAGATTGCCGGAAGGGTTGCGATAGGGCGAGTATAGCTGATAGAGTGTGGGCGCCGAGAAGCCCGAGGAAACATCGGCAAAGATCTTCACCCGGCGGTTGATCACATAAGAAGGGTTGATGGAGTAGGTGAAGACATTCCCGTACCGCGAAAAACTGTTATAGCGGCCGCCGATGTCCAGGTTGAAGCCGCGCAGGTTCTTCAACAACAGCGATGCATATGCGGCAAATTGTCTCACCTTCGAGCTGTCGGGGCTTAGTTTGCCCGCAGAGACGTCCTCCAATGCCGGGTTGGTATAGTCCTGGTAGATGTAGAGGGTCGACTCGTCTAGCCGCTGGTTGCGATAATCGACACCCGCAAGGACATCCAGGTGATCGGATACGGCGAGATTACCGTACAGTTCTGCGTAATGCGAACGGCCCGTAAACTGGCTCCAGGAATACGATCCGCCCTGGCTGATCAGCATGGAAGAATCATCCAGGTAGCTACGGGTGACGGTATTGTAGTTGTAATTGAAATGCAGGACAGCCGCCCCCAGCGCATAATCCCCGCCGATGCCCACCTGGGTGCTCTTGCTATGCCCGGTGTCGTGCTTGTCATCCGTGTAAGCGCCGTAATCCAGGCTGTTGGTATATTGGCTGTACTGGAAATTGCCGCGAAGCCCGAAGTTCCGGCTCACCCGCTGGCTGATATTGGCAAGGACGATGTTCTCGTTGAAGCCGTTGCGGCCGAAATTGCCCTTGCCCGTCGTGTCGTAGGCTGCCGAAACGCCTTTGCTCTGAAAATGGGTATACTGGACATTGTAAGCTGTATTGCCCAGTTGGCCATCGATGCCGCCCGAACCTTTGAACGTGCCATAGCTGCCCCCGGCCCCGCTGACCGATGCATTGATGGGCTTACCGCCACCCTTTTTGGTAATGATGTTGATGACCCCGGCTACGGCATCGCTGCCATACAGCGTGGACTGGCTGCCTTTCAGGATCTCGATCCGTTCAACCTCGTCAGTATTGATCAGGTTGAGGTCGAATGCCGTTGTCACCCCCGAAGGATCATAGGCCGGAATGCCGTCGATCAGGATCAGCGTCTTGCCGGCGTCGGCGCCCTGCAGGTAGATATCCTGGTTCGTGCCGGGCGTGTTCTGCGCGCCTAAGACGACGACACCCGCCTGTGTGTTCAGGATCTCCGTCAATTGCTTGCCACCGCTTTTCTCCAGTTGCTCCCGCGTGATGACATCCAGCACCTTCCCGGTGAGCGCCTGTTTGACGGGGTATTTGGTAGCCGTCACGACTACCTGGTCTAATTGTTTCCCGGTAGTGTCCCGGGACGTTTGGGCGAATGCTGCCTGGCCGCCGGCCAGCAGCGCCAAAAAGAAAAGATTTTTCTTGCTCATTAACCAAAAATTTTTAATGAGCCTTCGGAAAAAGAATCGATTGGAGAGATGATTTGCCCCTTGGCATTTTGCCATCCTCGCTTTTCACCCGAAAGCCATGAATGAATACTGATCCTTCGTTGGCAGGTCTTCTGGCTTATGTCCTCTCCGGCCTACCTTCCCGTCCGCAGAATGCGGACAGTGGTTTGAAGAATGCCTGGAAAGTTGCAGCCCGCCGGCGCCGGCGGGCGAATGGACATTTACAGCTACGGGGATAGCGCCGGATTTCCACCGGACTTCCCTTTTAATGACGCAGTGCGTCAACCACGAACGGCGCGAAAATACGGGTTTTACCCTATCCGCCCAAACAACGATCGCTCGCCGGTTGGCGGGTACGGAAATTGAGGTACAGAATGGAGTATGACACAAGACCACTTCTACGAGTACTGGCCGATCATCGATCGCCCCGATATTGAATGGCCCGGGGGCAAACGATTGGCCGTCTACATTGGCCTC
Source organism: Puia dinghuensis (assembly GCF_014642875.1). Taxonomy (GTDB): domain Bacteria; phylum Bacteroidota; class Bacteroidia; order Chitinophagales; family Chitinophagaceae; genus Puia; species Puia dinghuensis. Next base: position 1,003,604 of record NZ_BMJC01000003.1, on the reverse strand, counting down.
AACATCGAACACTATGAATCCGGGAAAACCTCCATCAGCATCCTGGAAAAAACGGCGGGAAGGGATCCCGATCCCCTCAATGAAGGCTGGCGCGAATACGGCAACCGGGTCGGTATCTGGCGCATCATGGATCTCCTTGATAAATATGGGGTGCGGCCGAGTGTGTTGTTAAATGCCGATGTCTGCAAATACTACCCGCGCATCATCGAAGAGGGCAACCGGCGCAACTGGAACTGGGTGGCGCATGGCAAGAACAATTCGATGTTCGCCGGCAGCAAACAACCCCAGCTGAGGCCCGAAGAAGAGCGCGGCTATCTGCGGGACGTTCTCTCCACGATACAACTGGCCACCGGAAAGGCCTGTAAAGGCTGGCTCGGTCCCCTGGGACTAAGTGAAACCTATGAGACGATCGATCTGCTTGCGGACGAAGGCCTCACCTATGTCCTGGACTGGATAAATGATGACCAGCCCTATCCGTTAAAAACCGTGGCCGGTGAGATCATTTCCGTTCCTTATTCGCTCGAGATAAACGATCTGCCTCTATTCCTCCAGCGTGGACTCACCGGTCCCGAGTTCGGACAGATGATCATCGATCAATTTGAGGTACTTCACAGGGATGCGCGAAAAGCCGCCCGTGTCATGGCCATTGGCATCCATCCCTTTGTCACCGGGCAACCCTTCCGGCTCAAATACCTCGAACAAGCGATAGCCTATATTTCCCGGCAAAAAGATATCTGGATAACCACCAGCGATGAGATCGCGGCCTGGTACATGCTCAATTATTATGCTACGCATGTACAGAAACTAAGAGAGGTGGCGATGGTTCAGGGTCTCTAGCAGTTGGGCAATGGATGTTAATCGTTCGCCGGCCTGCATCACCCAGACCGGCGCCCCCTGTTGCTCCTCTATTTTTATTATTACGCCTGCGGAGGCTGCGGCTTCTTCGGTGACAACAGTGAACCCCTCGCGCTGCAAGGCCCGGCGGGTCCAGAATGCGATGATGCCGCTGCCGGCCAGCCCGATGGCCCGCGCCCCTTCAGGATGGATGCGGAACACCCCCGTCGTCCGGTCGAAGGTGACATCCTCCTTTGCAAACGCCGCTTCGAATACGCCTTCGAGGACAAGGTCTTCCGGAACGCCCTTGTGCAACGGACCGGCTGACTGCAGCAGCCAGACCTCATCGGCAACCTGTAAGGCCAGGTCCAGCTCATGGGTGGAAAGCAGGATACCCTTGTTCATTTCCCGTGCCAGTTGGTGCAGGAGACGCATCAGCCGGATACGACTCGGGAGGTCGAGGTGCGCCGTCGGTTCATCCAGCATCAATATCGGCGTGTCCTGTGCCAGGGCGCGCGCCAACATCACCTTTTGACTCTCGCCATCGCTGAGGGTATGTACTTTTCTGTCCAGCAGGGATGCGATATCCGCCGCCTCGATCGCCCGCCCGATGGCTGCCTTGTCCGTCGCAGTCAATACTCCCAGCCAGCCCGACCAGGGATAACGGCCCAGGGCGACAAGATCCCGCACATCGAGATTACTCCCGCCGACCCGGTCGGTCAGTACAAGACTCACCTGCCGGGCCAGTTCTGGGGAAGAAAGACCCCACTTTCCCCCGATCTCTACAATGCCGCTCAGGGCCGGCTGAAGACCGGCCAGTGTGCGCAGGAGAGTCGACTTACCCGAACCGTTGGGACCCAGCAGACAAATAAGCCGTCCCGCCCTCACCGACAGCTCCGGAAGTTCGGCAGACACCGATATTTTCCTACCCCCGCTGCGGTAGCCGGTCTGTAGATTCCTGGTGACCAGTAAGGGAGAGCCGGTATTCATCGGTAAGCGTTTATATTCTTTTTACGAAGCAGCAGGAAGATCACTGTCGGAGCGCCCACCAGTGAAGTGACGATATTTATCGGCAGCACAGTCTGGCTTCCCGGCCACTGCGCGATGCTGTCGCAGAGCAGCAGCAATATTGTTCCGATGAGACAGCAGGCTGGCATCAGTATCCGGTGACTGGCGGTATTGAAGAACCCCCGCGCCAGGTGCGGAACGGCCAGCCCGATGAACCCGATGGGTCCGCAGAAGGCGGTGATGCTACCGGCCAGCAGGCTCGTGCTGCAGATGATGACAAGCCGGGCCCGGCGCACCGTCAGCCCCATGCTGCGGGCATAGTTCTCTCCCAGCAGCAGCGCGTCCAGCATCTTGGAGGAAAGAAAGGCAGCGGCCAGCCCGATAAGGACCATCACCGCCAGGATGAACAATTGCATTCCCGTCACCCCGCCAAGCGACCCAAAGGTCCAGAGCAGATACTCCTTTACATCTTGCGGGTTGCTGAAATATTGCCAGATGCTGGTGATGGCGAGGGTAACGCTCCCAAGCATCAACCCGATGATCAGCATCACGACATTGTCCCGGAGCCTTGCCGAAAGCGCCAGCACCAACAACATCACCAGCCCCGCCCCTGTACAGGCCGCAACCGTGATCAACCAGCTCCCCGTGACACCCAGCTCCTTTATGGCATAGATGGTAGCTATGCTTCCGCCGGCCAGCATCACTGCGGCCACTCCAAGACTCGCACCGGCCGTGATCCCCAGGATGCCGGGGTCAGCCAGCGGATTGCGGAACAGCGTCTGCATCTGGAGCCCTCCTACCGAAAGTCCGCAACCGGCCATCACCGCCGCACAAGCCTTGGGTAATCGTATCTGCTCGACGATGAACCGCCACGTATCGTTTCCGCCCGAAGAAGAGAAAAAGATGCGGACCATCTCGCGCAGGGGTATGCGTACCGAGCCGGCCGAGAGGTCGAGCAACAGGGCCAGGAACAGCAGCAGCACCAGCCCCGCAAAACGCCATTTGCGCAAGCCTTCGGTCATTTGAGTTGTTTGAAGTAATACAGTGTGTCCTGGGGCAGGGCGCCGGGATGCAGGATACGGATCAGGTCGCCCAGGATAAGGTGAGGGTTGACGGCTCCGGACTCCCAATAGTCGTTCGAACCCAGGTCGTTCACCCGCCGGTTATCATTGTAGACATTTCCGGTGGCGAAGGAGTGAAAGCTGCCAAAACGATTGTCCTTGTCCGTTATATCTTTCAGGCTGCCCGCATCTCCTGGTTGCAGCCAGTAGTCGGCTTTGAGGGCGATGGGAACGACGCTTTCTATATTCAGCCCCAGGCTCCCGATGCCTTTGGTATCCGCCCAGTGATAGTCGGCGCCGGCATCGTGGAGATATTTCGCCACATAGCTCTCTCCTGCCGGGGTATACCAAACGCCATTGTAAGGTATCCCGGTAATGACAGAAGGCTTCACCTTCGCGCTGCTGCCGATGGCAGCCAGGGCGAGATAAGCCCGCTCTACGCTGTCGAATTTCTTTGCAACGCTGTCTTCCCTGCCGACGAGGGCGCCAATCAGCTTTACCCATTCAGCCCGGCCCAGCGGCGTCGTCTCCAGCCAATCCGCACCGGGAATAACGGGGATACCTGCATCGGTGAGGGTCTTGTATTGGCCAAATGCCGCGTCGGGATTGCTCATGATGATAAAGACGCCGGGGTGCATCGCGACCAGCAGCTCATAGTTGATGCTGGATTCGATGCCAATCTGCTTTACCTTGCCCGTCCGGATGCCTTCCCTTACGATGGGGGAATAGAGGTAGTTGAGATTGCCGACGCCAGTGATCCTGTCCGCTACCCCCACGAATTGCGCCATCGCGATGTGCACCGAAGAGCTTACCGCCATCGTTTTCACCGGGGTAGTGATCACCGGTACGCCCGGCCGGCCGGCCGGCGGCTTGCTGCCTTCTTCCACCAGCAGATAGTGCAGGGTGTCGGTCTTTCCGGCGCTGTGGTTCACGATGCTTACTTCTCTATATGAACCATGATCGTCGATGCGAAAGCCATGCGCGTATTTTAAGATCGTATGGCCCGGACGAACAGCGCCGCCGGCGGCCTGGCTTGCTCCAGCTGTGTCCTGCTCTGTCCCCGCCGCGCCCTGCTCTGTCGCCGCCGCGCCGGAACCGGACTGCCCGGAGTGGCCGCAGCCGCTGGCCATGAACATGGCCACGAAGGAAATGAAAAGGAAGCCCTTACCTCCTGATTGACTGTACATAGGAATATATCGCTTTTATAAAGAGACCCACCCCGCTTTTCACCCGAAAGCAAGGGGTGCTAATGATATGATGCCGGCAGGTCTTCTGGCTCGTGCCTGATCCAGCGTACCTTCCCGTCCCGGCTGCTTCCGGGACAGTGGTCAGGAGTGGGGCTGGATCACCCAATGGCACTTACAGCTACGGGTATAGCACCGGATTTTCACCGGACTTCCCTTTTAGTCCGCCCGCGGCGGAACCGGCATCGGCACAAAGCTACACGCCTCCACAACGCGCACCAAATAAAAAGAGGCCGCCTGTTAAGGCGGCCTCGTGCAAAAAGCAAAATGAATTTATTAATACGTCACAACCAGGTAAGGATGTTTCGCGGGATTCGAATAGTTGCTGGTACAGAATATCCGGGAGTTGTATATTACTTCGGTCTTCAACCGCATCACCAGGCCATAGTTGGCATTGGTGAGCCAGCTGTTGGCGATCTGCGTCACATCAACCTGGATGTCGAGGAAAGGCAGGTTGGTCTGCGGAACATAAGCTTCCCCGGTGGTATCCGTTGACGGGAGGTTGTTCCAGGTGGTAGAATCAAGATTCCAGGTGCTTGTCACCTTTTGAATATAGAAATCGTTGTTCGTACCATAGTTGGCGTGTATAAGATCGCCGTTGCGGGGAACAGAATCGGAGAACAGGTACAGCGTAGCCGACTTGAGGGTGGTGCCTGCAGGAAGGCTGGAAACGTCGAATTTCATAAACGATCTGCCCCATACCTCGATACCATTGATCGTCCAGGTCTCAGCCAGCAGCTCGATATCCCGGTTATTACCCGCAGGAGAAGCGGGGTTGCTGAGGAAGGTGAGTTCGTAGGGCCAGGTCATCCCTGAGAACGAAGTATGCAGCGTATCGGTATGCACGATTTTGGAGATAGGGTTCACGGTGATGGTCACGCTATTGACACCGGTCTCACCCGCGCTGTCCGTCGCTTCCAGCTGGAAGACATAGATACCGGCAACCAGTCCATTGACTTCGGTCGTCGCATTGCCGTTATCGGCGATGGTGGGGGTGTTCGGTCCGGAAACCTCACTCCACAAATAACCAGTGATCCTGGTGGGGGCGTAAGCGCTGCCGCTTAGCTTGACGGAGTCAACGGGCAGCGTTATGGTTTGATTAGCGCCGGCATTTACTTTAGGAGCGGGCGGCGGCGGAACATAAGTCGTTTTTTGACAGCCATAGGAAAGGGCAATAAGAACCACTGGCACGGTCAGGAGTTTAAGATATTTCATAAGTTTGTTTAAAAGTGACCGCAAAGTAATAAAAGAATCCGGGAGCTAATAGCATTCTACGGTTTTTCCATTTATCTTTAGCCCCTTAATATTAAGGTAATTTTATATTTCATATGAGTTTCATTCGAAAAGCCAATTCATTTGTAAAGGATTTATTGTTGGTTTCCCGGATTGGTATTCTTTTCAAGCCCTTTCGTTTCATTTTCAAGTTTCTCTATAATTTCTCCATGCTGTCTTCCTGGGTCAATAAGCAAAGCGGGAAGATCCCCTTTTCGGATTTTTATAAACCCTTCCGCACCTATACCAACCGGGTTAAGCTGCATGAATATGTGATCAGCAGCCAGGGCCTGGATAAAAAACCGATCCATTACCTGGAATTCGGCGTCGCGGGCGGCACATCATTCGTCTGGTGGGTAAAGGCCAACCAGCACCCCGACTCCCGTTTCTATGGTTTTGATACGTTTGAAGGCCTTCCCGAAGACTGGCACTTCTTTAAAAAAGGTGCGTTTAGCTACGATATCCCGTTTATGGACGATTCCCGCGGAACGTTCATCAAGGGCCTCTTCCAGGATACCGTGTATAATTTCCTCGACAACTATCGCCGCAATATCGACAACCCCGATGCGACAAGAGTACTGCACCTGGATGCCGATCTTTATTCTTCCACCTTGTTCGCCCTTACGATGATGGCCCCCTTCCTGCGCAATGGCGATATCCTCCTGTTCGACGAATTCAATATTCCCAATCACGAGTTCGCCGCCTGGAGTGATTTTGTGCGCAGCTATTACATCAAATACGAGGTAGTCGGCTCGGTCAATAACTTCTACCAGACGGCCATCCGCATCATCAAATAACGGCCCCGCCACCCCCCGCCGCCGCGCGCCCGCTGTCGCCGGCCACCCCCACCACGCGCGACCTCCGCGCTGCGCCCGAGCCCCCGCCCCGGTATCCGCCCCCCCCGCGCCGCGCCCGCAGCCGCCGGTCCCCCCTGCCGCTCCCGCCCCGGCATCCACCCCCGCCGCGCCCGCAGCCCCCCGCGCGCCCATCCCACCATCCCAACCTTCCATCCCGCCAGCGGCCCCACCCATCCCATCAAGCCCGCAACGCCACCTCGCGCCCGCCGTCCATATAAAAATCCGCCCGCTCATAGTACTATGTATTGCATGGTAATTTGCAATGTTATATATTTATATAATTATCTAACAATCAAAGCACTATAACCATGACAAAAACACTGATGGCCGCCATCCTCCTATGCGCCGCCTCCCTGTCAACCAAAGCCCAGTGCGACAAAAAAGTCGTTCTTACCGCCTCCAAAACCGAACACCTCAAAGCCGACAGCTCCCTCGACCGGTCGGTGGACGAAAAATCCGTACTGGAATTTGACAAAACGAACTTCACGGTCAATATCACGTCGGATGGGGCCGAAGAGCATAAGATGACCGGAACGGTAAAATCCTACACCTGCGACTGGAAGACTCCCTTTAAAGAAGGAAAGACGGTACTGAAAGTAACCCTCGCCGATGAACATGAATCGCACGACCTTACCATCACCATCGCTGGCAAAGGCGGCAAGATCAGCTTCCTGGCGGAAGCAGATGATATGCCGGATAAAAAGCTCAGACTCGTCGTGGACTCCTTCGAAGAGAAGAAGTAACCGAAGAGAAGAAGTAACGGCCCGACAAAGGACGGGCCGCGATCTTACAACGCGTAGTTTACTGACACGCCCGCAAAATAGTTTCGCCCCGGCGCTACATTATAATACCGGCCCGCAGCCGCATTGAAGTCATTGCCCAGGCTGTATTTCACATCGCCCGCATTGTCGACTGCCGTATAGACATCGAGCTTCAGCTTCCCTAGGATCCGCCTGTAGCCGACGCGGCCGCCCACCAGGGAATAGGAGCCGGCATAGGCCGTGTTCGCGTCATTCAACGCTACCCTGTCGGAGTAGGTATAGGTCATATTCAGGTAGACGCCCGCCTGTAACACGACATCCAATCCCACCACGGCCAGCTGCGGCGGCACACTGGGCAGCCGGTGGCCGGAAAAGTTGGAGGTGTCCTGGATAAAGCTGTTGTAATGGAAGTCGTGCCAGGTGTCGCTGACAAACACCCGAACATGTGTAAAGAAGCGCCGGGGCTCGTCGATAATTTCATAGGCGAGAAGGGTCTCGATCCCGTGCTGATCGGTGTTGCCCGCATTGACGGAATAGCTCACGCCAAAAGAGTCGATCCGCTGGACGATGGCGTTGCGGATATGAAAGAAGAAAGCGTCGACGTCAAAAAAGAGCTTTCCATTGAGAAGGTTGCCGCGAGTGCCGACCTCATAATCGATACCATCCTCTGGTTGCAAAGAGGGTCCTACGACGCCATTACTCTTCTCCAGCTCCGACACAGTTGGCGTGGAAAAGCCGCGGGATGCACTGGCATAAACAGAGATATCCGGTGTTATCCTTTTCAACAACGCGATACGAGGGGCTAGTTTGTTATCAAATCGGAGGCTATGCTTCACGGGTGGCAACACGGAGACGCGGGTGATGTCCACCGCTGTTTTGTTGAAACTGGCTCCCGCCGTCAAGGTCCAGCCACCGCGCATCCGGAGGTCGCCCTGGGCAAAGGTGAACCAGGTGTAGTTGTTCAGCTTATCATCCGTTTGCAGCGCATCCTGCACGCCCAGCTTATTGGTGTAGTCCCTGGTCTCGAAAAAGCCCTTCTGAGCCTCGCCGCCAAAGTTGAATTGCAGGTTGCCGATGCTCAGGTCGGTCTTGTACTGGAAGGCCGTTCTGCCACCGAAATGCGGCTCCTGCCGGTATTCATAGACACGAATGCCCGGGTTGGTAAAATCGGTATAGGCGCCATAGACGGAGCTGGTATTCTGCCAATGGGTATTGAAATGATATTCGTTGCTAAAGCCTGCCGTGAAGTTCTTTTGAAAGATGGCGGCCTTCGCCTGAATCGCTCCGGGTTGAACACCCGCCGGTGGCCGTGCCATCCTTGCTTTCTTCGTATACTCCGCCAGGGTGAGCCCGCCCGGTGTCTGGTAGTAGAGGTCACCGTAGAGGATATAGGCGTGAATCGTCTGTTTGTCGTTGGCCTTCAACAGGGTCTCCCAGGAAGCGATGTCCCTTCGCATCTGCGTCTGCTGGCGATAGCCGTCGCTGGTCTGATGGGTATAGGCGAAGTTGTTGCGGTGTTCGTTGTCACCTGTGCGGAGATCAATGTTGTAGCTGTTGGTCGCCAGGTGTTTGAAATCATAGGCATAGTTGCCGGCCGTATAATCAGCGCTGACGCCCTTCTCCCACACCAGGGGCATACTGCTGATCAGCGCCGCACCGCCGATGCCCGCGCCATAAAGGCTTCCCGCCGTACCCTTGATGATCTCCATCGACTGGATATTGTAGAAGCTCAGCTGATTCAGATAGGTATTGCCGCCAGGATCCGTAAGCGGAATCTCATTCCAATAGATCTTGACATCCCTGACGCCAAACGGTGAACGCAGACTGCTTCCCCGGATGTTGAGCCGGTAGCTGCCGGGCGACCGCTCTTCCATCCGGATACCCGGGGCGGTGTTCAGCGCCGGCAGGATGCTGATATTGCCAAAGCGGTTGAGGGCCGCCTTGCTGATGATGCTCACTGGTGCCCCTACTTCCGTTAGTTTCCGGTTTTGTTCATAGGCTTTTACCACCACCTGGCTGAGGGGGCGGACATCGGACGAATCGATCAAAAAGCCGGATGGGGAACTCTGTTGAGCTGATAAGGAAAGGTCGAAGCAGCAAATGATAAGCAGGAGGCAGTAGGTTTTATTCATTCGGAGGATTTACGGTAGGGCAAAGTTAGTTTATAATCGTTATCTTCCCCTAATCACTTATGAGTAAAAAGCAGTTGAACCTCTTCGATCTCAGCATGATCGTGGTCAGCCTGGTCATCGGCATGGGCATCTTTCGCACCCCTGCGGTAGCAGCTGCAAGGGCCGGCACTCCCACCATCTTCTTCCTCGTCTGGGGCCTGGGCGGTCTCATCGCGCTTTGCGGTGCGCTCACCTATGCCGAGATCGGCTCCCGATACCCCGTCACCGGCGGCTATTATAAGATATTCTCCCTGGGCTATCATCCTTCGCTGGCTTTTTCCATCAACGCCATCGAACTGGTCTCCAATGCGGGCTCCACCGCCGCAGTGGGTGTGATAGGGGCGGAATATATCGGTCAATTCTTTTATACCGGTGAGGTGCCCGGCATCTTTCGGGGTGGCGTGACGGCTGCCGCGGTGGGCGTTTTCTATGTGGTGAACCTCCTGGGCCTCAAGATGAGCAGCCGCGTACAGAATGTCCTCACCATGATCAAGCTGCTGCTGATCGTGCTGCTGCTGGCCTCGGTATTTGGTACCCACCCCCTGCCGGTGGCGGCAAAGATGTCTGCCGCCGATGCCGGCCAGCCGAAGGATTTTCTAAAAATGCTGGGCTTTGCCCTTGTAGCCGTCTCTTTTAGCTATGGTGGATATCAGCAGACCATCAATTTCGGGGGCGAGGTGCAGACTCCCGGCCGAACCATTCCACGAGGCATCAGCATCGGCATCGCCATCATTATCGCGCTTTACCTATCGCTCAACTTCGTTTATGTAAAGGTCATCGGGTTTGAGCACTTGCGGTCAGCCGACTCTATTGCCGCCCAACTCATGCTGCACCTCTTTGGTCCCGTGGGCGACACCATCCTGCGTTGTCTGATGTTCCTTTCCGTCCTCGCCTATGTCAACGTCGCCGTAATGAGCAACCCCCGGGTGATGTTTGCCATGAGCGGAGAAGGTATCCTTCCGGCCGTTTTCAAAAAGACGACGCCGAAACACGGCGTTATCATCTGGAGTCTCACCGCCTTTTCGGCCACGATCGTGCTCACCCTTGTCTTTTCAAGCACCGTGGAGAAGATCATCGATTATACTATCTTCCTGGATAGCATCGCCTTTGTCTTCTCGGCGTCCACCCTTTTTATCCTGCGCCGGCGGCGCATGGGCGAAGATCGCGATATCTACCGGATGAAGGGTTATCCGTTTATACCGGCCTTCTTTATCCTGGCCTATATCAGCGTTACGATCAGCATCGCCATCAACGACCCCAAATCGGCCTTGTATTGTGTCTTTATCTTCCTTTGTTTTTTTGTTTTATATTTCATCCTGAAGTCCTGGAAAGCCCGAGGCCTTCCGGCAGGCGGCCAGACATAAGATATAATTATGGACATCTCGTACATCATAAACGAACTGGGCGAAACCAGGGAGCAGTACTTCAACGCTATTGCGCCGCCCATAATCCAGACCAGTAATTTCAGGGTCCAACGGGTGGACGAGCTCAAGGCCCTCTTCGAGGATGAGCACAGCGGCTATCTCTACAGCCGCGGCCTCAATCCCACCGTGGAGATCCTTCGCCAAAAGCTGGCTGCCCTCGACGGGGCGGAAGAAACCCTTGTCTTCAACAGCGGCGCTTCGGCCATCTTCGCCGGCATCCTGGCCAATGTAAAAGCCGGCGATCATGTCGTGGCAGTGGAAAAACCCTACACCTGGGCCCAGCGCATGTTCGACGTCATCCTTCCCCGCTTTGGCGTGACCACCACCTATATCGACGGCACCAGGATCGAACATTTCGAACGGGCCATTCTCCCCAATACGACCCTCATCTATCTGGAATCCCCCAATTCCTGGGATTATAAGCTTCAGCCACTGAAGCAGGTGGCCGAACTGGCCCGGAGTGAAGGCATCGTGACGATGATCGACAACAGCTATTGTTCGCCCCTCTACCAGCGGCCTATCGGATTCGGTATCGATCTTTCCATGCAGACCGCGACAAAATACATTGGCGGTCATAGCGATACGGTAGGCGGGGTGCTTTCCGGCACAGCCGCCATGATGAAAAAGATCTTCGATAGCGAATTCCTCAACACCGGCAGCGGGATCCAGCCCTTCAATGCCTGGCTCCTCATTCGGGGTCTGCGAACCCTGCCCACCCGGCTCGAACGCATCTCCAGGTCGACCCAAGCCGTAGCCGCCTGGATAAAAGCCCATCCCCTGGTGGAAGGCATCCTTTTTCCATTTGACGAATCCTTTCCCCAGTATGCGCTCGCCCGCCAGCAGATGCAGGGCGCCTGCGGGTTATTGAGCTTCTATGTCCGGGCCAGGGCCCACGATGAGATCGTCACCTTTTGTGAATCCTTAAAGCATATTATGATGGCCGTGAGCTGGGGTGGCCACGAATCGCTGATCCTGCCCAAATGCGCTTCTCTTACGGCAGCGGAATTCGACCCCAATATAAAAGAACACCGGATGCTCCGCCTCTACACCGGCCTGGAAGACCCGGATTATCTCATCCGCGATCTGGAACAAGCTTTCCAGGCAGCGTGGTAAAATTTGCCCAAACCGGACGGCCCGACCGGACGGAAATCCATAAATTTGTCGCCATGAGTATCCAAAAGTTGCTGCTATTATTCTTATCCTTATCGAGCCTCTTCCCGCCTGTCGCCGGCCATGCCCAGGACAAATGGGACCTGCGGCGCTGCGTCGATTACGCGGTCGCCAACAATATTTCCGTAAAACAGGCCGATGTCCAGGCACGTCTATCAAAGCTGACGCTCGAGCAAAGCCAGTGGAATCAGATACCTATACTCAGCCTCGGTACCCAGTTCGGCGTGAAATCGGGTAACACCCAAAACCCCAACACGTATACCCTGAGTACGCAGACCTATACGCTCAACAACTGGCAATTACAATCAAGCGTCACAGCTTTCAATTTTTCCAGCATCCGCAAGGCCATCGAAGCAAGCCGCTATTCCTGGCAGGCGGCCCTGGCTAATTCGGAAAAGACAAAGAACGATATCACCCTCAATGTCGCCAATGCCTACCTGTCGGTATTGCTGGCCATCGGCACATCCCAGGCCGCGGAATTGCAATTGCACCTCTCGCAGAACCAATTAGCACTCACCCGCAAACAGGTGAATGCCGGCGCCCTGCCCGAGCTCAATGCCGCCGAGCTGGAGTCCCAGGTCGCTCAGGACAGCGCCACCTATGTCAGCACCAAGGGCACCATCCAACTGGATATCCTGACATTGAAAGCCTATATGGGCCTGGATGCCGCTACCCCCTTCGACGTCTATACTCCACCGGTAGAGGATATCCCGGTCGAGTCGCTTGCCGACCTGCAGCCCGATGCCGTCTATGCCATGGCCCTGGTACACCAGCCGCTGCAAAAAATGGATTCCCTGAACATTGTCTCCGCCCGGATGAACCGCGATGCCAGCAAGGGCGCGATGTATCCCACCTTTTCCATCGTAGGCTCCCTGGGGGCCAGCTGGATCAGCCCTTTCCCGGAGAACGACCTGTCGAAGCCCCCCTCTATCACCACCGACACCTTATACAACTTCCGGCAGGTGGGATCCAACGGTGTCTTTGTTGAGGATGTCCCAACCTATACGACAAAGAACAAACCTTATTTCTCCCAGCTGCACCAAACCTTCAACCAGTTTATAGGAATAAGCGTCAATATCCCCATCCTCAACAACAGGACATTGCGTACTGCCTACGACAAATCCAAACTCAACCTGCTGAACCTGCAGCTGACGCGCGACCAGGATAACCTCACCCTAAAACAGAATATCTACCAGGCCTATACAGCCGCTATCTCGTCCCTGCAGAAGTTCGAAGCCAACAAGATCACCGTAGCGGCCACCCAAAAAAGTTATGACTACGCGCAAAAAAGATACAATATCGGCATGCTCAATACCGTAGACCTGCTAACCCAACAAAACAATTTTTTCAACGCCCGCATCAACCTCCTGAACAGCCAGTTCGACTACGTCTTCAAAATGAAGGTGCTGGAATTCTACAAGGGGTTGGGTGTAAAACTGTCAAAATAAATAACCTCATGAATAAGCAACTCCTGCGCATCATTATAATTCTTGTCCTCGTCATCGTGCTGCTCGTCGTGCTAAAACAGGCCGGGGCATTTGGAAAGGAAGAGGGAGTAAGGGTATCCTCCGAAAAAGTGATCCGCCGCAACATCACGGAAGTGGTGCCGGCCAGCGGTAAGATATACCCCGAAAAAGAAGTAAAGATCAGCCCCGATGTTTCGGGGGAAGTGGTAGCGCTTGGGGTCACGCAGGAAGGGGACAGTGTACACAAGGGTCAGATGCTGGCCAAGGTATATGCGGATATCCTTACCAACCAGCGGGATCAGGCTGCAGCGCAGGTGAGCCAGCAACAGGCGCTCGTTTCTAATGTGCAAGAGCAGCTGCCGGGATTGCAGGCCTCGATGGAGACGGCCAAAAGAACCCTCGATCGTACAAAGCAGCTGCTCGACGAAAAAGTCGTCTCCCTAGCCGAATTTGAGACGGCTCAGAACAATTACCGTACGGCGCAAGCCAATTATCAGGCCGCGCAGCAAACCGTGAGGGGTAACTCAGCCGGCGCCACCAGCGCCCGGTACAACCTGGATGTCGCCGCCAAGAACCTGAGCCGGTCGACGGTGATCTCGCCTATCGATGGGGTCGTCTCCCTGCTGAGCATAAAGAAAGGGGAGAGGGTCGTGGGCAACTCCATGATGGCCGGCACCGAAATGATGCGCGTGGCCGACATGAGTAAGATCGAGGCCATCGTCGACGTAGGGGAGAACGACATCCCCAAGATTCGGCTGGGGGACTCGGCGCTTATCACTGTAGACGCCTACAACAACCGTAAGTTCAAAGGCATCGTCACGCAGATAGCCAGCAGCGTTACCACATCGAGTGGTACATCCACCACCACTGTGTCGACAAATGATGTCACCAATTATAAGGTTCACATCCGGCTGTTCCCGGATTCCTATAAAGACCTCATCGATCCCAAAAGACCCAAAAGCTTCCCTTTCCGCCCGGGCATGAGCGCCAGCGCGGATATCCAGACGAATACGCATGTCAACGCCCTCTCCGTACCGATAAATGCGGTTGCTGTCCGGGAAAAGAATACAGACAATGCCGTATTGGGTAATTCGGATGAGTCGGGTAGTGATAACAAGAGCGAAACGCGCACCGTTGCCTCCGACGACCTCGACGAGGTGGTCTTTCTCCGCCAGCCCGGCGACACCGTCCGGAAAGTAAAGGTGCGCACCGATATCCAGGACATCAACTATATCGAAGTCACCAACGGGGTGAAGGAAGGAGACGAAGTCATCACCGGGCCTTACAGCGTCGTCAGCAAGAGCCTGAAGGGTGGGACAAGGGTAAAAGTGGTGCCAAAAGAGAAACTGTTCGAAGAAAAGAAAAATTAATTGATGGATATAAGATTCGGGGTGATAGGTAGTGGCAGCTGGGCGACAGCGTTGACCAAGATTCTTACAGACAATCGCCAGCCTGTCGGCTGGTATATAAGGAAAGAAGCCAGCATCCGTCATATCCAGGCCCGGCATCATAATCCGCACTATCTTCCCTCCGTCTATTTTGATACCAACCTGCTGACATTGAGCGATAAGCCGGCCGATATCGTCGATGCTTCCGACTGCCTGGTCATGGCCGTCCCCTCGGCCTACACCGCGGCCACCCTCGAAGGGCTGGACAGAAAAGCCTTGCGGGGAAAGAAGATCCTGTCGGCGATAAAAGGGATACTCCCCGAACAGAACCTGCTGTTGAACGAATATCTTGCCCGTGAATTCGATTTCCCCCTGGCAGATTATTATACGGTGATGGGACCCTGCCATGCAGAAGAAGTGGCGGCGGAAAAGCTCTCCTATCTTACTTTTTCCGGTGAGAATGAAACCTCAACCCAGCAACTGGCGTCTTATTTTACGACGGACTACCTCAATACGATCATCAACCAGGATGTCTATGGAGTGCAGTATGCTGCCATCCTGAAGAATATCTACGCCCTTGGCGCCGGCATTGCGCACGGATTGGAATACGGCGACAATTTTCTCAGCGTGCTCATCGCCAACTGCGCCGATGAAATGGCGGGATTTCTGCGGAAAGTAGGCATTCGGAACATTGCCGTAGGGGTACATGAAGGAGAGGATCCCGTGTCGCACCGGCGGCGGGCCAATTATGCGGCTTCGGTCTACCTGGGCGACCTGCTGGTCACCTGCTATTCCCTCTACAGCCGCAACAGGACGTTCGGGAATATGATCGGCAAGGGTTATTCCGTCAAAACGGCCCAGCTTGAACTGAATATGGTAGCGGAAGGATATAATGCCAGCAAGTGTATCTATTTGATCAACAAGGATATAAAGGCAGAAATGCCCATCGCCGGGATGATCTACCACATCCTGTGGGAAAATGTGAAAGCCGGTAGTGGATTTAAACAAATTGAGTCGTATCTTGTCTAATAAGTAGTAAAACGAACTATATGCCTCTCTCCTTCACAGGTTTTGGAACAATGGCCATCCTCGCGATGGTGCTCATCCTGTCGGCAGCCCAGGGCATCGAATACCTGAAGAGCCGCCACCGGCACCACTAGAAGAAAAGATCTGCTGCTATCCCGTCTGCCAGTAGTTTACCTTCTTTTGTCAATTGTAACCTTTCCCCCGCCAGCTTCAGCTTTCCCGCCCGGACATATTTTTCCGCCCGCTCCCGCAACACTGAAGCCTGCCCGGCCCCGAACCGCTCTGCCAACACCCCAAGATCGATCCCCTCCATCGTCCGCATCGAGATCATGATATATTCATTCAGCTGCTGCACCGGCGTCAACACCTCTTTTTCGACGACAAGGCCGGGCGCCTCGATATACCGGGCATTATTCGCCACATTCCACTCCCTCGACACCCCATTGTACGAATGTGCGGAAGGGCCAAGACCCAAATAGTTCTTGCCCTGCCAATAGGCGGAATTGTGCCGGCTCCGGTGGCCCGGCAGGGAAAAATTCGAGATCTCATAATGTTCGTAACCGGCGGTGGCCGCCCAATCCATCAACAAGAGAAATTGCCGGGCCTGGTCTTCGGGCCTGATATCGGCCTTCTGGTGACGCCGGATCATCGTATCGAGAGCCGTCTTTGGCTCCACCGTCAACGCATAACAGGACAGGTGAGGTATCCCCATCCCGATGGCCCGCTCCACATTCTCCCGCCAATGGCTGTCGGGCAGGGTCGGACCCCCATAAATGAGATCGATGCTCATATTGTCGAAACCTTCTTCCTGCGCCATCCGGATACAGGCTATTGCTTGCCTGGCATCATGTGCCCGGTTCATCCAACGGAGGTCTTCTTCGAAAAAAGACTGCACGCCGATGCTCAGCCGGTTGATCCCCGCCTCTCGCCAGGCCCGCAGCCGGCTTGCTGCCGTAATATCGATGTCGATATCATCAGGATTCGCTTCCAGGGTTATCTCAGCCCCCGGAGCTATGGTAAAAAAAGCGCGCAGGCTGTGCAGCAGCACTTGCAGTTCCTCCGTCTCCAGAAGGGAAGGAGTGCCGCCGCCGAAATACACCGTCTCTACTGTTTCCCCCCCGAGATAATCCCTCCTCACTTCCATTTCTTTCAATAAAGCGGAAATAAAATCGTTCTTACGATTCAAAGACGTGGAAAAGTGGAAATTGCAGTAGTGACAGGCCTGCCTGCAAAAAGGAATATGAAGATAGATACCCGCCATCAATGACAAAGGTAAGGCGTACTTTTTTATGGCTCATCATCTTACTTTGCCCGTTCGCCGGCTGGGCGCAATATGTCCTGCACATCCAACCCGTCGATAAAGATTCCGCATTCATCCACGGAAAGCTGGGGCTCACCACCAGCTTCCGGTCGCGCGACGCCTGTTCGGAATACGTGTACAATCTCCTTCCCCTCTTACAAGGGAAGGGATATTTTACGGCTTCGATAGACAGCGTAGACTATGGCGCGGCTTCGGCGAGCCTTCGCCTCTATGTGGGTAATGCCTGGCGATGGGCCAATATCGACACGCGGGGAGTAGACCCTGCGCTGTTGGCCGCCGCCTCCTGGAATCCCCGTACCTTCTCCCACCGCCTGCTGGACTTCCGGCAGTTTCAGACGCGTCAGCAGCTGATGCTCGATTACATGGAGAACAACGGCTATCCTTTTGCGAAAGTCAGCCTCGATAGCGTTACCCTCCGCGACTCCAGTGACATGAGCGGCGTGTCGGCTGTCCTCAAGGTCGATAAGGGACCTCTTTACAAGATCGATAGCATCCGCATCTATGGCACGGCGAAGATCTCCACCGAATTTCTGCAACGCTATCTCAATATCCCCAATGGCAGCATCTACCGCAAGGAGCGGCTGGAGGCCATCAGCCGAAAGATGCTCGAACTACCCTATGTACAGCAATCCCAGCCCTGGAGCCTGACCATGCTGGCCGAAGGCTCGGTGCTCAATTTCTATCTTAAACCCAAAAAGAGCAGCCAGATCGATGCCCTCGTAGGCTTCCTCCCCAGCAGCGATCCCACCCTGGGCAACAAGATCGTCGTCACCGGCGAAGCGACCATCAATCTCAAGAACACCTTGGGCAATGGCGAAACCATCGGGCTCAACTGGCAGCAATTACAGCCCGGATCACCCCGGCTCAACTTGTTGTTCAACCAGCCCTACCTCTTTCATTCCCCCTTTGGCCTCAACGCCACCTTCGACCTCTACAAACAGGACTCATCCTATATCAATGTCAACCTCATGGCAGGCGCCCAGTACACGCTCTCTTCCAATCAGAATGGAACCGTCTTCATCCAGGAAGCAAGCTCCAGCCTGTTGAATGTGGATACGCTGGAGATCATCGCTTCTCATCAGCTGCCCCGAATAGCGGACATCAATGCCGTCAGCCTTGGGATGACCTATGATTTCAACAACACCAACTATCGCTTTAATCCCCGCAAGGGTAATGAGCTGAACTTCCTGGGGTCGGTCGGGACAAAAACGGTGAAAGAGAATGCGCTGATCGCCCAGTTGAAAGACCCCAATGATTCCAGCTTCAATTTCGCTTCGCTCTACGACACGGTAAAGCGCCATTCCTATGAATTCCTGCTCCGGCTTTCGGCCGCGCATTATTTCCCGCTGAGCCGGGCATCCACGCTTAAGCTCGGTTTCAACGGTGGCGTATTCAGCAGCCCCAACACCTATCGCAACGAACTCTTCCTCATCGGTGGCTACCGGTTACTACGGGGATTTGATGAGGCGAGCATTCTCGCCTCCCAGTATGGGGTCGGGACACTGGAATACCGGTATCTGGTAGGGCTTAATTCCTTTCTCTTTTCCTTTGTCGATGTAGGATGGGCGAAGAACACTGTTCCCGGCTACAATCTCAACAATACGTTCATTGGTTCGGGGCTTGGGATGGCCTTTGAAACAAAGGCCGGCATCTTCAATATATCCTATGCGCTGGGAAAACGGAATGACACCCAATTCAATTTTCACGACTCGAAAATTCACCTGGGATATGTAAGTTTTTTCTAAATCAGGACCCTATTTTTGCAACCATATGATCAGACTCTGCTCCCTCCTTCTCTTCTGCCTTCTGATGCTAACCCGGGCAGATGCGCAGACCGATACCACACGGCCACCGGCAGGGCAGCCAGATTCTGCTCGCCATCTTTCCCCCGCCGACTCGTTGCGACGCGACTCTCTCGCCCGGGTGCGCAAGGCCCGGCGGGACTCCCTTCGCCTGGTGCGGCTGGCTGCTAAAAGGGACTCTATCGCCGTGGCACAAAAAGACTCGGTGTCAAACGCCGCCGCGACAAAGGCCGCCATCGCTGCGGCCCAAAAAGATTCCCTCGCAAAGGCCGTCACTCCAACGGCCACAGCAACTCCCGCGGCAGTAAAACCTTCGGCTCCGCCGCCACCGGCCCCCGTCGTTCGGGAAGGGCCACCCGAACTCTCCTTCTGGCAAAAAGTGCTGACGAGAAACCCCTTCTTCAATTTCACCGGTATGCCAGTGGTGGATATATACGAGCTTCATCACTCCAACTCAAAGGATAGCCTTTTTTACCTGCTCGTCGGCATCCTGTTCTACTTCGCGCTGATCCGCATCTCCTTCGAGAAATATTTCAACAACCTGATGACGCTGTTCTTCCGGGTCTCGCTCCGTCAGCAACAGATAAGAGAACAAGTGTTGCAAACCCCGCTACCCTCCCTGCTGCTCAATATCCTGTTTATCATCAGCGGTGGTCTCTATGCCTGCTACCTGGTCCGTTACTCCCGCATCGGCGAGGGCATCGGTTTCTGGATGCTATACCTATATTGTATGGCGGCGCTCGCCACTATCTACCTGGTAAAATTCGTCGTCCTGAAATTCGTGGGCTGGGTCTTTTCCATTTCCCGGGCCACCGACATCTATATTTTCGTCGTCTTTTTGGTGAATAAAATGCTGGGAATTTTTTTACTGCCCTTTTTGATCCTGATCACTTTTTCGGGCCCGGAAGTCCGCGAAATTTTTATAACTATCTCATTGGCAATGGTCTTCGTAATGTGGGCGTACAGGGCCCTTGCGGGCTACCGGCCGGTGAGAAGCGAAATTAAACTAGCGCCGTTTTATTTTTTTCTGTACCTTTGCGCCTTCGAGGTAGCACCCCTTCTATTGATTTACAAGGTGTTATTGACATATTTGGAAAAAGTGTATTAATTTTGCTAATCCAGAGGGGAAA
Source organism: Puia dinghuensis (assembly GCF_014642875.1). Classification (GTDB taxonomy): domain Bacteria; phylum Bacteroidota; class Bacteroidia; order Chitinophagales; family Chitinophagaceae; genus Puia; species Puia dinghuensis. The sequence continues at coordinate 983,669 of NZ_BMJC01000003.1, read as the reverse complement.
CTCATGATTAAAAACGGGGATAAAAAGAAGATTTTAATCACACAACCCAGACCTGAAACAGACAAGTCGCCGTATTTCGAGTTGGCAAAAAAATACGACGTCGAGCTTGCCTTTCATCCTTTTATCCGCCTTGAACCTATTCCTGCAAAGGATTTCCGCAAGCAGAAAATAGATATCGTTCAGTACACGGCAGTCATCTTCACAAGTCGCAACGCCATAGACCATTTCTTCCGCATCTGTGAGGAAATGAAGATCAGCATCTCCCAGGACACAAAATATTTCTGCATCACGGAAGCCGTGGCGCTATACCTGCAAAAATTCATTCTCTATCGCAAGCGCAAAGTATTCTACGGCGCGGACGGACTCAACAAGAGCATGTTCGACGTGATCAACAAGCACAAGGAGAATGAGAAATTCCTGTATCCCTGTTCGGAGAACCAGCAGGATAATGAGATCGTCAATTGGCTTAAGCACAATAATTGTGGTTTTGCCACACCGTTTATGTACCGCACCATCAGCAATGATGTAAAGGATATCCTCAACCAGAGCGAATACGATATCATCTGTTTCTTTACTCCCAGCGGTGTAAGAAGTCTATTCGACAATCTTCCGAAGTTTAAACAAAACGGCACCAAGATCGGCGCCTTCGGCAGCAATACTTCCCGCGCCGTAGAAGAGGCCGGACTCACCCTCGACATCAAGGCTCCTCAGCCGCAGGCCCCTTCCATGGTCTCTGCCCTGGAAAAATATCTTTCTGTCACCGTCAAGAAAAAATAATACACAGGGTCCGAAGTTTGCAGCACCTTTGAGGTAGTACGTCGCCGCCAAAAAAGCAGCCGCAAGGAAGTATGAGCACCCAACGCCCGAATCGTCTCGCAAAAGAGACAAGTCCTTACTTGTTACAGCACGCCCACAACCCGGTGGACTGGTATCCCTGGGGTGAAGAAGCATTGCAAACAGCCCGCCGGGAGGACAAGCCCATCCTGGTCAGCATCGGCTATGCGGCCTGCCATTGGTGTCATGTGATGGAACGGGAAAGCTTTGAAGACGCCGGCACTGCCCAGCTCATGAACGATTTGTTTGTCAACATCAAGATCGACCGGGAAGAAAGACCCGACCTCGATCATATCTATATGGATGCGGTGCAGGCCATGACTGGCAGTGGCGGCTGGCCGTTAAACGTTTTTCTCACCCCGGAGGGTAAGCCCTTTTACGGCGGAACCTATTTCCCGCCCCGTGCGGTATACAACCGCAGCTCCTGGCGGGACGTGCTGGTAGGCGTATCTACTGCCTTTCTCGACCGGCGGGCGGAAATCGAGCAACAGGCCGAGAACCTTACCAGGCATGTCGCCACCGCGGGCGGTTTTGGCATCGGCGACCCGAAAAAGGAACCCACCGGCAGCGGCCAGGGCGACGGGACGGGCAACGCGACGAACCAGCAGGGCATCTTCCAGCCGGAAACCCTCCGGCAGATCAGGGATCAGCTGCTGGCTTCGGCGGACAAGGAGGAAGGCGGCTTTGGCGGGGCGCCGAAATTTCCCCAGACCTTCTCCATCCGGTTTCTTCTCTATCATTATTATTTTACCCGGGACACTGCCGCCCTCGACCAGGCCTGCCTCAGCCTGGATAAGATGATTCGCGGCGGCATCTACGATCAGCTGGGGGGCGGCTTTGCCCGGTACTCGACCGACAGGGAATGGCTGGTTCCCCATTTTGAAAAAATGCTATATGATAATGCCTTGCTGGTCAGCACCCTTTCAGAAGCTTTTCAGCTGACGCAAAAACCCTTGTACGAAGAGGCGATCCGGCAGACCATCGCCTTTGTGCACAGAGATTTATCCAGCCCCGAAGGCGGTTTTTATTCCTCCCTGGACGCAGACAGCGAAGGGATAGAAGGTAAATATTATATATGGGATAAGGCGGAGATCGATGCCATTCTTGGTGAGGACAGCACCCTCTTCAATACTTTTTACGGGGTTACCCCCGAGGGCAACTGGGAAGAAGAAAATATCCTCACCCGCCCCGAAGGCCCCGGGCTTACTCCTGGCGAGCGGCAAAGGGTAGAAGCTGCCCGCCTCCGGCTGCTCCAGCACCGGGCCGGCCGGATCCCGCCGAGCCTGGATGATAAGATATTGTTGGGGTGGAATACTCTTATGAACATCGCCTGTTCGAAGGCCTTTGCCGCCCTTGGCGACGAACGCTACCGGGAGATGGCCATTGCAAACATGGCGTTTCTGCGGGCAAAGTTCAAAGGCGAAGGCATTCATTTTTACTATCACGCCTATAAGGGCGAGGCCAGGGTTCCGGCTTTTCTCGACGACTATGCCACCCTTATCAGTGCCCTTATTCATCTCCAGGAGATAACCGGGAATGCCGGCTGTCTGACGGAAGCCCGGGACATCCTCCGCTTCGTCATCGATCATTTCAGTGAACCGGAGTCAGGGTTCTTCTTTTATACTCATGACGGGCAGAAAGACATCCTTCTGAGAAAAAGAGAGATTTATGACGGCGCAACGCCGTCGGGAAACGCCTTGATGGCATCTAATTTGTTATACCTGGGCATTGTGTTTGATGAAAGGGAATGGATAGGGCGTGCAAGCCGCATGGCAGCCGCCCTCAGCCGGCCCGTCACCAGCTATCCCGGGTCTTTTGGCGTTTGGGCAACCATCTTTCAGAGCCTTACGTATACTATTCCGGAGGTAGTTATCACCGGCCAGCAGCCGGAAAATGCCCGGAAGGAGTTTTTAGCGCACTTTATTCCTTACCGGGTTTTCCAGTCTTCGCATGAGGAAAATACCCAATTCCCCTTGTTGCGGGACAAGCCATCAGGCCAGGATCCCCTGATCTACGTGTGCCAAGAGTACACTTGCCAACTCCCTGTAAATGAAGTGGCTACAGCAATCCGTCTCGTTGAAAATGTGTATAAGTTATAGCGGGTAGATGTACAATAATCCGGCCCCGGTCGCGTTTATTACCTTAGCATCTGGAAACCAGGCCAAAGCGAAGCTGCCATCCGGTCACAGAAGGGCATTTCTGACCGGGTAGGGGCAGTCTGGGCTTTGACTTTCGAAAAAATAATTTTAAACTTGTAGCGAGATGTTGTCAAAAGTCTTTTTTTGCCCAATACCCTTTAATATTATGAAAATGAAAAACCTTTCCATTTTGACGGCCTTTTTCGCCCTTTTTTTAATGGCGGGCTGTAAATTAGGAGGAGGTAAATCCGGCAAAGGATTACCCGATGACGGGCAGCTGCATGGCGTTGCTCCCGCAAGTGCATACAACCTTCAAAAGCCTCCGGGCATGGTGTATATCCCACCTGGAACGTTCCACATGGGACCCAGCGACGAGGATATGAATTACGCCTTTACTTCCCGCAACAGGCAGACTTCTATCAGCGGTTTCTGGATGGATGCTACCGAGATCACCAACAACGAGTACCGCCAGTTCACCAATTGGGTGAGGGATTCTACCGCCGCGATCCAATTGCAATATGGCAAGGACGTGGACGGCCGTTTCCAGATCGATTGGAAGAAAGCTGCTACCATCAAGTGGGGTGACAAGGCAACGATCGAAAAGCTCAATGCCATGATCGTTACGCCCGATAACCGCATCTTCGGCAAGATCGAGATCGACCCCAACAAGCTGAAATACCATTCCGAAGTGTTCGATCTGAAAGAGGCTGCTGCCAAAGGCAACGAAGGCAAGCCCCGCAGCCAGTTCATCATGAAGCATGATGTGCCTGTCTATCCGGACACCCTGGTATGGATCCGTGACTTCAGCTATGCCTACAACGAACCCATGACCAAACGGTACTATTCCCACCCCGCTTTCGGCAACTACCCTGTCGTAGGCGTCAACTGGAACCAGGCTACCGTCTTCTGCGAATGGCGTACACAATACCTCAACGCCCACCTCGAGGCTAAGAAAATGGCTACCGAATCCAACTTCCGGCTGCCTACCGAAGCCGAATGGGAATACGCCGCACGCGGCGGTCGTTCTCAGTCGATGTATCCCTGGGGTAACTACTACCTTAGAAATAAAAGAGGCTGCTTGCTCGCCAACTTCAAACCGGGTCGCGGCAACTACCCCGAAGACGGTGGCTTCTACACCGTACGGGCCGATGCTTACTGGCCAAACGACTTCGGTCTGTATTGCATGGCCGGCAACGTAGCTGAGTGGACCTCTTCCTTCTATTATGAAGGAGCTATGAACTTCCAGCATGACATGAACCCCGACATCCGCTGGAATGCCAAGGACAGTGATCCCCCCCGTATGAAACGCAAGGTCATCCGCGGCGGTAGCTGGAAAGACGTCGGCATGTATCTGCAGACCAGCGCTCGTACGTATGAGTACCAGGATACATCCAAGTCTTATATCGGTTTCCGTTGCGTCATCGATCTGTCCCCGACCATCACGGGTCGTCGATAGACCAGGACAAGAGATATCCACAGATATCTTTCAGGGTGCCTAAAATATTATCCGTAGAATAAACGTTTTTGATTTAAGAGTTAACAAAAAATCAACAGGAACTCTTTTTCCATAACCCTTTAAAATCCTTTACAAACAATTAAAAATTAATCACTATGAGCGCTGGAGTTTCAAAATCTACCGAAAGACTTATCAATATCATCGTGTGCGTTGGTGCAGCCGTCGTAATCTTTGGCGCCCTGCAGAAGATTCTGCATACGGCCCTGGCCGACTTCTTCCTGACTGCAGGTCTGCTGACGGAAGCCCTCATCTTCCTGGTTTATGCCTTCCTTCCGCCTCCCGGAGGTGAAATGCACGCCCTGGTAGAAGCACTGCCCAAGCTGGCAACCGGTACTTCCGGCAACCCTGCACTGGATAAAATGGACAAGATGTTGCAGGAAGCCGACATCACCCCGGCTAACCTTAGCAAGCTGAGCGACGGCTTCAAGAAATTCGGAACCACGGTAGAAAAGATCAGCGACGTCTCTGGCGCACTGGCTGCTACTACGGACTATACGAACAAGACAAAAGAAGCCGCAGTCGCCCTGGATAGCATGAAAGGCGCATACCAGAGTGCTGCCAATACGATCACCAGCTTCAATGCCGCTGCAGACAGCACCAAGCAATTCCATTCTCAGGTACAGGTACTCACCAAGAACCTCGGTTCGCTGAATGCCATCTACGAATTGGAACTGCAGGACACCAACAACCACCTGAAAGCTATGAACAGCTTCTATGGTAACCTGGTGAAAGCTTCTGAGACGATGCAAGGCAGCGTAGCCGACGCCAAAAAGACACAGGAACAGATTGCTCTGCTCGCAAAGAATTTGGGTAACCTCAACCATGTCTATGGGAACATGCTGAGCGCCATGCAAGGACGCCAGGCTTAATAAAGCCTTTGTGCCTGAGCCCGTTTTTTCCGGCCCGCATGAACCTAATGAAAAACTATTATAACCAGTATTAATAATTTACTGACCCATGTCATTACCTAAAGAACCCAGGCAGAAGATGATCAACATGATGTACCTGGTGCTGACAGCGCTCCTGGCGCTGAACGTATCGGTGGAAGTGTTGAACGCCTTCAAGACCGTAAATAATAGCATAATAAAATCCAATACGGTCATCGACCAAAAGAACCAGATGACTTACGATGCCTTCAATGAAGACATGAAGGATCCGAAAACGATGGCCAAAGCGCAAACCTGGGCGCCTCACGCTCAGGAGGTACAGAAACTGTCGGCAGCGCTTTCGGCCTCCATCGAACAGCTGAAGCAAAGGCTGATCGAGGAGTCTTCTCCCAAAAAGAACGCTGAGGGCAAAGTAACAGAGTTTGCCGACGGTAACCTCGACGCTGCCACTCGTGTGATGGACAAGAACGGCGAAGGCCCCAAGCTGTACGAGCGGCTGAAACAATTCCGTAACGACCTGCTGGCTGAACTCGATCCGGCGAAATACCCCAACGAAGGACAAAAAGTGCTGGAAGATCTGAAGAACCAGCAAGCGACCTTCGCTCATAGTTTGCCCCTTGATACGCATATCCCGCCGTCCGAGTCCGGCAACACCGCCATCGGCAGCGACAGCGCCCACAACTGGACGATTCGTTACTTCCACATGACCCCGACCATCGCCGCACTTACCATCCTCTCTAAATTCCAGAGTGATGTAAAGAACTCCGAGTCCCAGGTGGTCGACTATCTGTTCAAACAGATAGGTGAAGTAAAAGTCGTATTCGACCAGTTCAAGCCCCTCATCTCCCCCAGTGCTACCTACCTGATGCCTGGCGATGAGCTTTCCGTAAAGGCCGGCATCGGCGCCTTCAGCGCAGCAGCCAAGCCCAAGATCTACATGAATGGCACCGAATATCCCGTCAATGCGGATGGTACTGCCGAATTGAAGACCAAAGTCAGCAGCACCGGCAACATACACGTAAAGATAGAATATACCAAGCCCGATGGAAGCGTCGGTGTCTCGGAAAACGACGTAAAATATACTGTAGGCCAGCCCTCCGGCGCCTCTGTCTTCCTCGAGAAAATGAACGTGCTGTATGTAAAGGAAGATAACCCGTTGAAGATTTCCGGCGGTAGTGTAGGCCGGGAAAAGGTGCATGTAAGCTTCAGCAATGGCGAGATCCACCACGGTGACGGTGACGAATGGATTGCCGTTCCCACCACCCCCGGTATGGGCAAGATCATCGTCGAAGCCGAAGGGAAAAGAACCGAATTCGAGATGCGGATAAAATACCTGCCCAACCCCACGGGTTTTGTAGGTACCAAGAATGGCGGCTCCATGTCTTCCGCTGAATTCAAGGCAAATGGCGGTCTGCGCGCCGTGCTGGACAACTCGGAGTTCATCTCTCCCTTCAGGGTGGTGGGCTACAAGTTGGCAGCCATTGGCGGTAACATCTCCCAGTACACCGAAGCCAGCAACGATGGCCCCCGGTGGACCGGCCAGGCCGCAGCCATCGTCGCCAGAGCGACTCCGGGAACGAATATTTTCTTTGACGATATTCGGGTAATGGGTAAGGACGGCCGTGTTCGTGCGCTGCCACCCATGGTATTCAACCTGAAATAACTATAAGTACAAACAAAGAGAGATGAAAAAGAATCTTATCAGATTATGCATGCTGGCGATGGCCGTACTCCTTGTGGTCGGTAACGTGGATGCGCAAACTAAAAAGCGCACCGTGAAGAAGAAGCCCGCCAAAAAGACGGTCGCCACCAGGAACAAGCCGGCCGATGCCACCGTGGCTCCTGCCAAGGACACGACAAAACCTGTCGCCATCCTGCAAGCGGATATCAAACTCGATACCCCCCGCAGAAGCCTTCGCAACGACGCCATCATCGAGCGTAATCTGGTAAAGGACAGGACCCCCCTGCCTTACGAGCACATCCGCGAGGATGACGCCGTCTACCGCCAGCGGGTATGGGAAGAGATCGATGTGCACGAAAAGATGAACCTGCCCTTTGTTTATAAGGCAACGGAAGATAATGGTAATCAGCGTCTTATCAATATCCTGCTCGTGGGTATCAAGAGTGGCCAGATCACGGCCTTTGAAGACGACCGGTTCACCACTCCCATCACCTTCCAACAAATTGCAGAAAATCTCGTCGCCAAGCCGCACGTCATCCAGGTTCCCGATCTGGATAAAGACCCGGATGGTTCGAAGGGCCTGATGCGCGATACGCTCATCCAGGAAGACTTCAACCCCGATGCTATCAGCAGGTACCAGCTCAAGGAAGAATGGGTATTCGACAAGGAGTCTTCCCGCCTCCATGTCCGTATCCTGGGCGTCTCTCCCATGAAGGACATCCTCCAGCCGGACGGGTCTGTCAGAGCCGTGGCCCCCGTATTCTGGGTATACTATCCCGATCTTCGCCCCATGCTCGCCAAGTTTGAAGCCTACAACGGCAAAAACTATGGCGCCCGCATGAGCTGGGAAGAACTCTTCGAAAGCCGGATGTTCGCTGGCCGCATCGTGAAGTCGACCATCGACAACCCCGGTGACCAGTACATCGAAGGGTATATTAAGGACAATATCCTCAAACTGCTCGAAGGGGAGAAGATCAAAGAAAAGATCTTTAACTACGAACAGGACCTCTGGTCGTACTAAACCTCAATATCACTTTATAAGAAGGGCGCTGCTATGTTGCAGCGCCCTTTTTTTATTCCCTCATTCCCTCAATAAGTAACTATAAATTAATTAGTTAATTCAAAATATTTTTTTTAAAAATACCCAAATTTGGGTATTGCTGAATAGAATTCTTTTACTACTTTTACAACGGTTTTTCATAGGATATTGGATTTTAAAAACGGGGCTGGATGTCTATCCGGGCCCCTTTTTTCATTTATGGCCCATTCGGGCGCGAACCCGGGGTTCGCAGGCCTACGGCCGTTTTTTATGTCTGCCCCCAACGGACCATTAACAGCTCATAACCTGCCTTTTATGGTTCTTTGTCCCACCTTTTATAAGTGTAAATAGAGTCCTTTACGGTCGTTTTAGGAGGGCTTTACAGGCTCATTCCCGGCCTCCTCTGCTGGGGGAACCCCCGGGTCCCCCGGCCCGGACCCCGCCGTCCCTGGCTCCGCAAAATGCTCCCGGACAAGTCTTGCCTTCACCGGACCGACCACTTCCGCGAGTTCATCCTCCCCCAATTGCCTGATCTTATTCACCGATCGGAAACGTTTCAACAGCAGGTCGGCCGTTTTTTTTCCAATACCTTCTATCTGCTCCAGCTCGTTGGTGAAAGTTCCCCTGCTTCGTTGCTTGCGGTGGAAAGTGATGCCAAACCGATGCACTTCATCGCGGATGCGACGTACCAGATGGAGGCTGTCGCTATTATAAGGAAGCTTGATAGACTCACTGTCGCCCGGAAAAAAGATCTCTTCCTCATTCTTGGCAAGCCCCACCACCGTCATCATTCCGGTCAGCCCCAACTCTGTAATGCTTTCCATCGCCGCACCAAGCTGACCCTTGCCACCATCGATGATCACCAGCTGCGGCAACGACTGCTTCTCTTCCATCAGCCGTTTGTACCGCCGGTGCACCACCTCTTTCATCGTCGCAAAGTCATTGATTCCCTGCACCGTCTTCACATTGAAATGCCGGTAATCCTTCTTGCTCTCTACCCCGTCGCGGAAACAGACCATCGCCGACACGGGATAGCTGCCCTGGAAATTGGAATTATCAAAGCATTCGATGTGCACTGGTAGTTCCGATAGTTGCAGGTCTTCCATCAGCTGCACCAACACCTGGCGGCGCTCGTCCGGGGTCTTGCCCTGCAATTGCAACAGCTGCTTCCGGCGTAACTCCTCCCGGAAATAGTGGACATTCTTCTCGGAGAGCTCGATCAGCTTCTTTTTGTCGCCGCCTTTAGGGATGGTCTGCACGATCCCTTCCTCGGGGTATTCGATGGGGAAGGGAAGGATAAGCTCATGGGCCAGGCTGTTGAAGGTTTCCCGCAACTGCGCGATAGTAAAGGCCAGCACCTCGGCATCGGACTCTTCCAGATGGGTCTCTACCTGCGTCGTGTGCGTCTGTACAATGGTGCCTGTTTCCACCATGAGATAATTGATATAGGCAAGATCGCCGTCCCGCGCGATCGTAAAGACATCGGCATTGCTGAGATGCTTGCTGACGATCACCGACCGGGCTTCATAATTCTCCAGGTGCTCGATCTTTTTGCGGATGATCTCCGCCTTTTCAAAATCCATCTTCTCGGCCAGGGTACGCATTTCCCGTTTGAATTGCTGTATCAGTGGACCCAGGTTGCCCTTGAGGATATTCCTCAGCTGCACAAGCCCCTCCGCATAATCCCCGGCAGTCTGCAATCCTTCGCAAGGACCCTTACAGTTGCCCAAATGGTATTCAAGACATACTTTATACTTGCCTTTTTTTATCTGCGTGTCGGAGAGGTTCAGCTGGCAGGTGCGCAGCTGGATATTGCTCTTCACAAAGTCGAGCAGCTCCCGTACCCTGCCCACCGAAGTAAAAGGACCGAGGTATTCCGATCCGTCAGGGATCTTTCGCCGGGTGAGGAATACTCTGGGAAAGGGCTCGTTCTTGATGACGATGTATGGATAGGACTTGTCATCCTTCAGGTTGATATTGAACTTCGGCTGAAACTGTTTGATAAGGGAGTTCTCCAACAGGAAAGCGTCCTGTTCCGAACCGACGATGGTAAATTCTATGCGCCGGATGCGATGCACCAGCTCGTGGGTCTTATAGGTAGTAAAGGTCTTGGTGAAGTAAGAGCTGACCCTTTTACGCAGACTCTTGGCCTTTCCTACATAGAGTAGCTCGTCGTTCTCATCGAAATACTTATAGATACCCGGATTCAGGGGTATCGTAGAGGCAATCTGGCTAAATTGTTCGGCTGTCATGGTATGCTTATTCTTCCTCCCGGGCACTGTCCCAAACCACCCTCACCTGTTCTTCGCTTACCGATGCCCCTTTCACCCGGATAAGGGTGGCGATCTCGCAGCTTCGCTGTGCCTGCCAGAACAGCTTTTGCAAGATCACGCTGTCGCCGGCAATCCGGCTTTTTTCCAGGTATATGCTTTTCACCTGCTGGGCCCGGGGGCCGGCAACGGTCATGACATCCACCCGCTGCAGGCCCAGGTCCTTATTGGTGGTGGAATAGGTAAAGGTTATGGAATTAGTGGCTCTGTCCGCAAAGGAGGATTCCGTAAAATATTTTTGAAAGCTGCTGTCCGCGAGCTCCCTGGGCACAAACTGCAAGGCAAGCCGGTTGAATTCCGGAACCTGGATAAAGGCCGAGTCGGTATGGCCGTTGCGGGTTGTGTATTGGTGAAGCGCCAGCAACGAGGAGTCCACATGCAATATCTCTGCCTCCAGGTAGTCGGCCACGGGAAAGAAAGAATTTTTAGTGGTATTGGAATCGTTGGAGTTCGAAAGTGAATCGCCCTGGGACGAAGGGACGGGTCGATTTGGATTTGAACACGCAATGAACAAAGCCGCGCCGGCAAGGCAAAGAAGGGCGAGATATTTCATGCTGTAAAAATACACTTTTGCGCCAGCATGTTGGGCAGCTTTAAGGCAGCATCTTCGTGATACCGATCTTTATCCCGTAGGACTTCAGATTTTCGGCGAACTGCGATTGGGAAGTATAGCTGGAAAAGAATTGATAGCGAAACTCCGGCCCGATCTGCCAGCGAAGATTACCCACCCGATAGGAGAGGAAGGCTTCCACCGCGCCGTTGACATTCCATTTCCTGTACAAGTCGGGCTCTTTGTCCCAGGACGTCTTATTAGAGCTCAGCATATAAGAGCTCGTACCGAGAAGATAGCTGGGTTGCACCGTAGCGCCCAGGTTGAACTGCAGCCGCTCGTTGCCAAGCACCCTTAATTCAAAGCCGATGGGCGCAGACAATTGATAGTAGTCGTTCTTCAGGGTTTCTTGTGTCACAGGGCCAAAACCGCCGGCACTGCTTGCCTGTTGGGTAGTGGCGCTCCTTGTCATCGAATCCATCATATAACCATAGTAGGAGTAGGTCGTACCCAGTTGGGAATTATTGTATGCGGTTATCATGTACCGGGCAAAATTGAATTGCAATCCTCCTTTGACGGAAAGGTTACGCGTAAGGCGGTAAAGGATGCTGCCGCCAAACTCGAATCCAAAAGCCGCGGAGTGATTTATCCTGTCACCAGGTTGTACGGTAAAGCCGTTCGGCGTCGGACCAAACTTCTCAAAGGAAGGGTCCAATCCGCTAAGGACGCGGTAATTGATGGTGGGGGCAAGCGAGAATTGGAAATACGTCCTTCCCCTGCGGCTGGGCGCCGGCAGGATATTCATGGCATAGTCCTGCAGCCAGTTCACTCTTTGACGATCTTCCGCTTCGGCGATAGCGCTGGCCGATGCCTTGGCGGCGCCTGCGTCGGATAACCGTCCATCGGCCGTCACTTCATTCCCATTGGTCTTGTTGCTTGCCAGGTGACCACGCCCCCGGACATTGTTCCGGGCCCTTTCCGTCCCCCGCGCACTCAGACTCTCCAGCACACCGTGGGCGGTGAGCCCATCGGCTCCCGTTTCATCTATTGACTCACGGGATTCATCACCCGATTCCCGTAAGGAAGCTGTTTCTCCACCCGTTCTTGCTCCCGGTTTTGTTACATCCTCCGGCGTCTTGCCTGCATCGGTTGCCGGCGTCCTGGCTGCAATTACGGCCAGGTCGGGGGCTCTATCGGGTAGTTGAACCCGGCTCAGCCATTCGGAAAGATCGGAGGGATTTATAACGGGATTGCTAAGCGTAATAGAAATGCCCCTGTAAGCGAGGTCCTGGTCTTCCAGGATGGTGCTGCCCGCGGCGGCATTGCGCCGGACGTTAGCAACTGCAGCAGCAGGGGAATGGTAGGCCGTCAGTGGAGCGTTTGGGATATTCTCGGCAAGTGGTGGCTTTGTGGCGAAATCGGCTGTCGAACCCTTGGCAGCTTTGCGAAGTGCGATAGCATGACTGGAAGGTGCTATCAATTCCCGGCCGGCCAAAAAGAGGATACCCGTCACCAGCAATGCCATACTCCCGATAAACCACCTTCTCTTAGTATGTAATGAATTGTGAACCCCCTTCCAGACTTTTTCGGAAGGGTACATTTTGTATTGCTCTGTCTTTTCGCGGATCAGTTGCTCAAAATCGTCACTATAGAAGCTACTCTCCTTCATTTGTCAATCAGTTTTAGACATGTTTTCGATAGGTATGGATTTTTATTAGTGGATAGCGACCATCCAATCGGATTTCTCTTTCGGCTTTGTCAGGATCTTCTTCCGGATCAGGATCTCTTCCAACATTTGCTTTGCTCTCGTATATTGTGAACGACTTGTGCTCTCTTCAATGTCCAGCATATCGGCGATCTCCTTGTGCGAATAACCTTCAATCGCATAGAGATTGAGAACCGTACGATAACCTATCGGCAGGATACGGATACATTCTACTATCTGTTTGGCCTGTACGATCGAGGGGACACTTTCCTCCCGCACTTGTACTCCGTGTGCGTGGACAATGTCCAGGCTCTCATTGAACCGCTTGTTTTTTTTCAGGTTGTTGATACAGGTATGAACGATGATGCGCCTGATCCAACCCTCGAATGCACCCTTGTTTTGAAAGGTGTGCATTTGTGAGAAGACTTTTATGAACCCCTCCTGCAACATATCTTCAGCGTCTTCCCTATTGTGGGCGAACCGGTAACAGACGGCCAGCATCTTCGGGCTGTACCGATTGTACAGTTCGCGCTGGGCAGCCGCCTCATTTTTTAAACAGCCTTGTAGGATGGCTTCTTCGGTCATACTAACCGCAGTTGGTTGCCCTGTAATTTAGACAATTTTCATGAGGTAAAGCTGCGCACTAACAAAAAAATGAGGGCGCCTTTTTCGGGGAAAATTAAGGCTGCCCTCATTTTTTTCGCTTATGTCGGGCCGTCCGGCCTACGCGCGCGCAGGCCGCGTCAGATCAATATTTTTCCCGTCATCTCGCTCGGAATCGGTAACCCCATCATTGTCAGGATGGTAGGCGCCAGGTCGCCAAGTTTGCCCGGGCGGATGCCCCCCTTCCAGCTCTTGTCGATGATAAAGAAAGGCACCGGGTTCATCGTATGTGCGGTATTGGGACTACCGTCATCGTTAACCATATAGTCGGCATTACCATGGTCGGCCGTCAGGAAAACCGTATAACCGCTGTCAAGGGCCGCCGAGACCACCCTTTCCACGCACTTGTCTACCGTCTCCGCCGCCTTGATCGCCGCCTCCCAGACACCCGTATGACCCACCATATCCGTATTGGCATAGTTGAGACAGATGAAATCCGCCGTCTTATTGCGAATCTCCGGAACGATGGCATCCGTGACCTCTACCGCACTCATCTCCGGTTTCAGGTCATAGGTAGCCACCTTGGGCGAAGCGATGAGGATCCGGTTCTCGCCTTCAAAGGGAACCTCCCGGCCCCCGCTGAAGAAAAAGCTGACATGGGGGTATTTCTCCGTCTCCGCAATGCGTATCTGCTTCAGTCCATTAGCCTCGATGATCTCCCCTAATGTGTTCTTCAGATCGTCATTCTCGAAGATCACGTTGACACCGGTAAACTTCTGGTCATACTGGGTCATCGTGGTATAGTGCAAGGACAGCTTTTTCATTCCCTGGTCGGGCATATCCTTTTGTGTCAGTACCTCAGTAATCTCCCGGCACCTGTCTGTCCGGAAATTGAAGCAAAGCGCGTAGTCCCCGTCCTTGATGGTAGCAAGCGGCTGCTGGTCGCTGCCGGCGATGACGGTGGGCTTGATAAATTCATCGGTTACGCCGGCGGCATACGACTGCTCAACCGCTGCCAGGGCATCGGTCGCCTTTTCCCCGACACCCCTGACAAGGGCGTCATAGGCCAGTTTCACCCGCTCCCAGCGCTTGTCCCGGTCCATGGCATAATAGCGGCCGCTCACCGTGGCTATTTTGCCGATGGTTGCCGTAAGGTGTTTTTGCAATTCCCGGATGAATCCCAGACCGCTCTTGGGGTCGGTATCCCGGCCATCGGTGAATGCATGGATATATACTTCCTTAAGTCCCTCTTTCTGACAGGTGTCAACGATGGCCATCACATGCCGGATATGGCTGTGCACCCCCCCATCGCTCACTAGCCCAAGGAGATGCAGGGGCTTTCCTGCCGCATTTGCCCCCCGGATAGCGTCCAGTAACACCGGGTTATGAGCAAAAGACCCGTCCCGGACGGCAACATTGATCCGTTGTAATTCCTGGTTGACGATGCGGCCGGCCCCAAGGTTCAGGTGGCCAACCTCGGAATTGCCCATCTGACCCTCTGGCAATCCTACTTCTTCGCCATAGGTCACCAGGGTCGTATTGGGGTATTGCTGATATAAAGAGCTGACAAAAGGTACCCGGGCATGGCGGATGGCGTCCGCGTTGGGCCGCTGTCCCAGGCCCCATCCATCCATGATTACAAGAATGACTTTCTTTGTATTAGACATAAAAATGACGTGCTTCGAGCTGCAAATATAGGGGGTTCGGGCCGCTCATCCACCGGTTCTTTTACCCTCCTGGCCGACCCGGCCTACCCCAATTGGAGTATTTTAGCACACAACTGGCAGTTTGGCATATTTTTGGGATTAAGCACACCGACTAATACTCCTTAACATGAAAAGTATAGTTGGGTTGGTGGTGCTTACGGTCTCGTTCGTCCTGGTTTCTCTCCGCCCCCCTCTGTATACGGTTGACGAAATAACTAATGCTATTCGGGTAGGAAATGCTACCGAACTATCCCGTTATCTGGATAGCCGTGTCGATATCTCCCTTCCCGAAAAGACTGATACCTATAGCAAGATACAGGCGGAAATGATCATCCGGGACTTCTTCGCTACCAATGGTGTACAGAACTTCCTGATCAAACACCGGAGTTCCAATGGCGGCGGTACAGAATTCTGTGTAGGGGTTCTGCAGACCCGCAACGGTGACTATCGCACCACCCTCTTTGTCAAACAGAAAGGCGACAGGCAATTGCTGCAGGAGCTACGGTTCCAGACGCAATAAGCCTTCCCGCGCAGCATTTTACAAGGCCAGAGCACCCAAATGCTCCGGCCTTCTTTTGCGCCTGCGGGCCTTGGCGAAAAATAGCCCTCGGCGCAAAAGGGCTAATGATGGCCCTTCGGGCAAAGACCCTGTGGGCCTTTTTTGTATTTTTGCCCCATGTCCAATTTTTTTGACGACCAACTGCAATTCATCATCAGCAACGGCCTGAAAGAAGACATCGGTGACGGCGACCACACCACTTTATCCTGCATCCCGCCCGACGCCCGGGGCAAAGCCGTCCTCCACATCAAACAGGATGGCATCCTTGCCGGCATGGAGATAGCCGAAAAGATCCTGAAATTCAAAGAGCCCACGGCCAAATTCACCGCCTTCAAACAGGACGGCGAAGTAATGCGGGATGGTGAAGAAGCCTTTGTCGCCGAAGCCACCGTCCATACCATCCTGCAATGCGAGCGCCTTATCCTCAACTGCATGCAGCGGATGAGCGGCATCGCCACCCTCACCCGCCAATACGTCGATCGCCTCCAGCGGTATAAGACTCGCGTCCTCGATACCCGGAAGACCACCCCCAACTTCCGGCTCCTGGAGAAAGACGCCGTCCGCATCGGCGGCGGCATCAACCATCGCTTTGGCCTCTATGACATGATCCTGCTAAAGGACAATCATATCGACTACGCCGGCAGTCTGGAAGCGGCCATCGAAAAAGCAAGCGCCTACCGCCAGGCGCACAAGCCCCATTTGAAGATAGAGGTGGAAACAAGAAACCTCAATGAAGTAAAAAGGGTGTTGGCCATAGGCAAGGTCGACCGTATCATGCTCGACAACTTCACTCCCCGGCAGCTATCGGAAGCGCTTTCCCTCATCGGCCAACGCTTCGAAACCGAAGCCAGCGGCGGCATCAACCTCAACAATATCGAAGATTATGCCCGCACCGGGGTTGACTATGTAAGCGTCGGCGCCCTCATCCACCAGGCCAAAAGCCTTGACATGAGTCTGAAAGCCGTACCGGCATAATCCCCAAAAAGCCCTGAGGGCTTTTGCCCGAAGGGCCATCATTAGACTTTTTGCGCCGAGGGCTATTTTTCCCCAAAGCCCGGAGGCGCAAAAAAAAAGGCCCGCAGGTGCAAAACATAAAACCTACAACCATGAGCAAGAAAAAAGCAGGCAGCAACGGCATCGTCTACTCCACCGACCCGGATTTCCGGATGGAGGAAGAAAGCGTCCCTCAGGAGACCCTGGCGCCCAAACAACAAAAGCTGAAAGTAAGACTGGATACCCGCCAGCGCGCCGGCAAAGCAGTTACCCTTATCGAAGGATTTGTCGGTGCAACAGAAGACCTGGAAGACCTGGGCCGGCAGCTGAAGACCCATTGCGGCACCGGCGGCTCGGTAAAAGATGGCGAGATCATCATCCAGGGCGATCAGCGCGACAAGATAACCCAATGGCTCATCGCAAAGGGCTATTCCGCAACCCGGCGCATCTGACGTTGTCCCGCATCCGCCACCAGCCCCATTTTATCACGCTTGCCCTCTTCGTCCTCTTCGGCGTCATCATCCTCGTGCACCTGTCCAACCGCGGCAACAGCGGGCTGCAGCTATAAACACCACAGTTACCCGAAGCGGCAGGAGCCGCGGCGTCTATTGCCCCTGCGCCAGCGAATAGCCCTTCCTTTCCCCCCACATATTCAGCAGTTCGGACGAACAGATGCGGAAGTCGCCGCTAAGGCTGACATACAGCCCAAGCACATCCTGTTGCGTCAACGGACTTCCGTCGATGCTCTCGAATCGTACATTGTACTGGTTGACAAGATTGGTATACACCGAACCCGTAGGCCATACCTGCGTACCTCGGTTGCTGATGTTGATGAGATTGAATTTCACCCCGGCATGCCGCTGGCACTTCTTTGCGATAAACTCCGGCTGCCCGCTGCTCTCGATAAACATATCGACGCCGACGATGATCTCCTGCTGCGTCTCTTCTGAGACCATCATCTCATTACGGGAGAGCTTGAAGGCTGTTTGGGTCACCGGGGCGTTCGGTAGCAGCGGCCTTGCCATATGCTCCGGGGTCTTGCCAAAATTGCCGATGATCACTTCGGCAAAAGCAGTTGTATTCAATGCCGGCGTGTTCTTATCACCGAAGTCACCGGTATGCACACCCTGTTCGAGCGTATATAGCAGGGCGTTTTCGACGATGGCGGCATTCTCCATCAGCCCTAAATGGCGCAGCATCGAGATCCCGCTAAGCAGCAGGGCCGTAGGATTGGCGATATTCTTCCCGGCGATGTCCGGGGCTGTCCCGTGCACGGCCTCGAAGATCGCGATGTGATCCCCGATATTGGCGGAGGGCGCAAATCCAAGCCCCCCGACCAGTCCCGCACAAAGGTCGGAGATGATATCTCCCTGCAGATTGGTGAGGACCACTACGTCGAAATCCTGCGGCCGCACAACGAGTTTCATCGCCAGGTCGTCGACGATGATATCATCCGACCGCAACTCGGGGTATTCTTTGGCCACCTCCTGGAAGCATTCCAGGAAAAGCCCGTCTGTCAGTTTCATGATATTTGCCTTGTGACCGCAGGTGATGCGCCGGGCGCCATTCTTCTTCGCCATCTCAAAAGCGTATTTGATCACCTGCAGACTGCCGGGACGCGTGATGAAACGCCGGCTAAGCGCCACATCCTGTGTCAGCATGTGTTCGATGCCGCCATAGGTGTCTTCGATATTCTCCCGGACAATGGTGATGTCGATGGGTATCCCCGCCTTGGAGAACACGGTGTCCACCCCATGCAGTGTCTGGAAGACCCGTTTGTTCGCATAGGTATTCCAGGTCTTGCGGGCCGTTACATTGACACTTTTTACCCCCTTCCCTTTCGGGGTCTCCATCGGACCCTTGAACAAAATACCCAGATCTTCGATCGTATGTTTTGCTTCGGGGGTCATACCATTCGAAAACCCTTTGTCAAATACCCACTTACCCATATCGACGAAAGTGTATTCCAACGGAACCTTGGCGGCATCGAAAATCCGGAGTACGGCATCCATGATCTCCGGGCCTATTCCATCTCCTTTTGCGACTGCGATCTTCATATTTCAAATTTTTGTATTTTCTAACCGGCGGTCCCCGGCACCTTAACGGACCAAGGGTCCGTTGGCCGAAGACCAGACATTAGCCATTTTCGGGAGATGCGCTACTTTTCCGACAGTGCATCTCCCGAAAAAATAACGGACCAAGGTGCCCGACGGCCAAGCGGCAAAATTAGGTTAGTTTTTGCCCCATTTTGATTAACTTTAGAAAAAACTTGGTTGATGGCAAACAAGATCTCAGAAGGAATGGAAGTGAGCGTCGAGACCTTTTACCAGCCGGATTACTCTAACCCCATATCCGGCGAATACATGTTTGCCTATCGCATCACCATCGAAAACCATAATAACTTCTCAGTGAAACTGCACCGCCGCCATTGGCACATCTTCGACAGCAACGGCAGCTACCGGGAAGTAGAAGGAGAAGGAGTAGTCGGCGTTCAGCCCATCCTCCAGCCGGGCGAACGGTATCAATATGTCAGCGGCTGTAACCTGCGCACCGAAATGGGCAAAATGTACGGCTCGTATACCATGGAAAATCTCAACAATAAAAAGTCCTTCGAAGTAAATATCCCCATCTTCGAGATGATCGTGCCTTTTAAAATGAACTGATTCCCACGGTTTAACATTTTCTATGCAACAGTAGTCTCCTTTTTTGTGTCATTGGGGTGTTAGCACAACTGACTTCCATGAAAAAATTACCTCCCCTCCTGCTGATCATCCTCATCGCCCTCCAGCCAGGCTGTAAAAAGACAAATGATACCACTCTCAGCGAGACCAGGGCCCATGTCCTATACGGCGCCCGCCCCGAAGTCGACGGGCTCGGGTACTACATCCACGTCGATGGCACGGGAGAAAATGTGATCCCCCTCAACCTTCCCTCCTCTTATCAACGGCCAACCGTCAATACCGCGGTCGGCCTTAAATTCGTGGATACCGGCAAACGCCAGATCGTGGGTGATCTCGCCAGCGGCGGCTTCCGCGTCGTTTATGTAGTCTCTATCAGAGATCTATAATTCCATCTTTTGCTTCGAAACACCCGCGCGGTAGAGCGCAAAGCCCATCACCGCGAAGAAGGCGAAGCCCAGCAGGTAATAACCAGTTACTCCCAGTCCCGCCGACATCACCTTTTCCAGGCTTAGCCTGCTCATAAAGGCAACAACTGACTGCGGTACGCTCAGAAAGGCAAAGATCACCCCCATCAGCGCGCCACCCGCCACCAATCCGGTCGCAAACAGATTCCCTTTTTCCAGGTCTTCCTCCCCTCCCTTGATGACCGTGCCCCTTTTCTGCTTTACCTTGTCCACAAGGCCGCGGATCATGCCCCCGAGGAAAATGGGAAAGGTGGTGGAGAACGGCAGATAGACGCCGATAGCAAAGGATAGCGCCCGAACCCCGCAAAGCTCCATCACAAGGGCCAGTGCAGCGCCCGCCAGCACGAAGTTCCAGTCCAGGTTCTTGGATAAGATACCCCTGATCAGCGTGGCCATCAGCGTAGCCTGCGGGGCATTGAATACGCTGCCTATCTTATGATGAATACCCTTGGCAAGCAACTCGGGACTGGGAATATCCAGTATCTTGATAGTAAAGCCAACGGCAAGGGCAGACACGATGACGCCGATGAACAGCGCCAGCTGCTGATATCTTGGCGTCGCCCCTACCAGGTAACCCGTTTTCAGGTCCTGGGAGGTGCCCCCGGCATTGGAGGCAGCGATACAAACCATGCCGCCGACCACCAGCGCCATTGGTTCATACACCTTTCCACTCCAGCCCACGGCAAGAAAGATAAGACAGGTTCCCATTACGGTGGCGATGGTCATGCCCGACACCGGGCTGTTGGAAGAACCGATGAGGCCTACGATGCGGGAGGCTACCGTCACGAAGAAGGCTCCGAACAACAGGATCAGCACCCCGATGAGCAGCCGTTGAAAAAAGGAATCACCGGGAATAATCGTCAGACAGCCGATGAGGACGACAAGACCCAGGCTGCCAAGCCCCACTACCTTGAGACTCAGGTCGCGCTCCGTCCGAAGCCGTCCATCCGGGCCTGCATTCTTTACCGAACCGATGCTTTCCCTGAAGGAAGCTACGATCGTCGGGATAGTCTTTATCAGCGTGATAAGCCCCCCCATGGCTACCGCTCCGGCGCCGATGAGCCGCACATAGGCCCGGTAGATGGCCGAAGCCGGGTCGGCAAAGGTCTTGGTTACGGGGTCCCAGCCGCCATAGCCGCCTGCTGTATCCATACTCTTAAGAAAGCCAAGTTTCACCTGCTGCTGGGCGATCGTGGCGGGGTCTATCAGCGAAGCAACCAGCGGATGAAAGACAAGCCAGCTCAATACACTGCCGGCAAACAGCACCCCGGCTATCCGCGGCCCGATGATATAACCCACACCCATATATTCCGGGGTGATGTTGGCGGATATCTGGGCAGAAGGGAATATCTTATTATAGGTCTTGCTTTTCACCGTGTCGAAAACCGGTGTTTCGGCGATTACCTTAAACATCTTCTGCAACACTGCATAGACAAAGGCAAAGCCAAGTCCCTGAAAAGCCGACCGGGCAAAGTCCCCGCCTTTTTCTCCCGCCTTCAGCACCGAAGCGCAGGCCGTACCTTCCGGATAAGGCAGGGTCTCATGTTCTTTTACGATGAGGCTGCGGCGCAGCGGGATCATCAGCAGGGTGCCCAGCATGCCCCCGAAGATGGCCAGGATGAAAATGACACCGTAATTAAAGAAGTCGCCCGCCTCCGCTGTAGAAAGGAAGAAGAACCCCGGCAGGGTAAACACTACACCAGCTGCGATGCTCTCGCTGGCGCTGCCCGTCGTCTGGATGATGTTGTTCTCGAGAATAGTCGTTTTGAAAAGCCGCCGGCCGATGGTGATAGCCATTACGGCGATGGGAATGGAAGCCGATACGGTGAGCCCGGCATTCAACGCAAGATAGACCGTCGCGGCGCCAAAGGCGATGCCAAAGACACTGCCCATCAACAAGGCCTTGAACGTAAACTCTTTCATCTCCGTCTCCGGGCTGACAAAAGGCTTGAATTTCTTTTCAGACATGCTGTTGGTTTTGGTTTAGTTGATTTCCGCGATCAGGCCTCCCCCGTTTTCTCGCGGACAATACCATTCAGACTCCGGATGCGGCTAAAGATCAGCACCGAGCCGACGACACCCGCTACAAACCAGATGAGGAAAAACACTCTTTTGTCGGGGAATTTATCCCAGCTGCTGGTCATCAGCCCCGCGACCTTGCTGCCGAGTGACATGGTAAGGAACCAGCCGCCCATCAACAAGGCGGTAAGCCGGTGCGGCGCTAATTTGGACACCAGCGACAATCCCATGGGACTCAAAAAGACCTCCGCGGCGGTGATGACAAAATACGTTCCCCAAAGCCAGCCGGGGGATACCTTCTGTTGATAGATGGAAGCCACCGACAACACGGCAAAGAACATCACAAGGGAGGAAAGGCCTGAGAGGAATAGCGCGATGCCGAATTTGGCCGGGGTTGTCGGCTCCTTGCCCCGTCGCCGCAGGAAAGTAAAGAGGGCCACCAGCAGGGGGGTGAGGGTCACGATAAAAAAGGGTCCGATGGACTGGAACAGTTCGGCGTTGGCTAGTTTAACGTTCTGGCCGGATGGCGGCCAGTCACTCCGCGGAATATTATGAAAATAAGGGTCGGGCCCCTGGGTCTTTATTATTTCACCATGCGCATCCCGGATGGCTACCATATGGGCATCGAGGGAATCCACGGGGCGGGGGGTGGTATTTACCTGCTGCAAAAGCCCCATCCAGTCGGCGCCCTTCTCCATCACCGGGGAGGTGATGGTCCGGTCGGTATGCTGCTCGGTCCAAAGGGTGTAGGCGGTGAAGTTTTGGTAGTATAACGACCAGAAGATGACGGACACCGCGAAGATATAGAGCAGGGCGCCGATGCCCCGCTTGTCCTCCTTTCTGGCCTTTACCCAGATGGAAATAAAAAACCCGATGATGGGGATACAGGCAAAGACAAAGGCATCGCTGGCCGGCGTTCCCATCAGGGTGGTATGAAACAGCAGGCCCGGAAGGGTATAGCCGATGATGGCGGCGACGATTCCGGGCACAAATACATACAGGCAGATCTGGCCCAGCGTCATATCCTCTTTCTGCGGCGGTTTACGGACATCTCCTGCCTTGACATGCTTTAGGTTAGCGGCCAGGTTTATCAGGCCGATCACCATCCCGACGCCGGCTGCGCCAAAAGCATACCCCCAGCCGTATTTGTTGCGCAGGTAGGCGGCGGCAAAATTGCAGAGCAGCGAGCCCGTGTTGATGCCCATGTAGAAAATATTATAGGCGTTGTCCTTTAGCGGTTTTAGTTCCTCTTTATTATAGATATTGCCCAGCAGAGTGCTGATGTTGGGTTTGAAGAAGCCGTTGCCGATAACGATCAGCCCCAGAGAGATATACAGCGCGACATCCCCGGGAAAGATCAGCCCGAAATAGCCCGCCGCCAGGAAGGTCCCGCCGATAAAGACCGACCGGATATAGCCCAGATAGCGGTCGGCGATCATCCCGCCGATGAACATGGGCAGCCAGATGAGAGCAAGAAAAGTCCCGGTGATGTCTGCGGCATGCTTCTCGTCCAGGCCTTTGCCGCCCGTTTTATTGTCCAGTAAGTAAAGAAAGAGGATTCCCGCGAGTAGATAGTAGGCAAAACGCTCCCACATTTCCGTCAAAAAAAGTACATAGAGGCCCTTCGGATGTCTGGGTTTGGGAGCGGTTGTTAAACTCATGCAATTAAAAAATTAGCACCTAAAGTACTGAAATATGCGCACGAAATTCGAATTTCGGGTCCGCTATGCATATATTATTATTAGGCTCTGGAGGCCGCGAACACGCGCTGGCCTGGAAACTGGTGCAAAGTAGCCAATGCACTCGCCTCTATGTCGCGCCGGGCAATGCCGGTACTGCCCGCTGCGGTATAAATATTGACCTTTCCCCCCTGGATTTTGAAGGAATAAAGAAGTTTTGCCTCCGCGAGGACATCGGAATGGTGGTCGTCGGCCCCGAAGAGCCGCTGGTAAAGGGCATCGTCGACTTCTTTGCGGGCGATGCCGCCCTGCGGAAAATACCGGTGATCGGTCCGTCCGCCAAAGGCGCCCAACTGGAAGGCAGCAAGGCTTTTTCCAAGAAATTCATGGCAAGACATGGCATCCCGACCGCCGCCTACGGAGAATTCAGCGTCGACAACTATGCCGAAGGCATCACCTATCTGCAACAGCATTCCCTCCCGGTGGTGTTGAAGGCCGACGGCCTGGCGGCAGGAAAAGGCGTCGTCATCTGTCAGAGCACCATCGAGGCCGTGGCGGAATTCGAACTCATGCTCCAGGGCAACAAATTCGGGGAAGCCAGTAACAAAGTGGTGGTGGAAGAATTCCTTTCGGGCATAGAGCTTTCGGTCTTCGTGTTGACGGATGGAAAACATTTCCTCACCCTGCCCGAAGCAAAGGATTACAAGCGCGTGGGGGAAGGGGATACCGGCCCCAACACCGGCGGGATGGGCGCAGTTAGTCCCGTACCCTTTGCCGGCGAAGAGTTCATGGGAAAAGTAACCGACCGCATCATCATTCCGACAATAAAAGGCCTGGCGGAAGAAAACATCGACTATAGGGGGTTTATCTTCATCGGGGTCATAAAGGTTGGCGATGATCCTTATGTCATCGAGTACAATTGCCGCATGGGCGACCCCGAGACAGAAGTCGTCATGCCCCGGCTAAAGAACGACCTCGTAGAGCTCTTCCTGGCGGTTGGGTCGCAAACCCTCGATACGCTGACCATCAGCCAGGACGAACGGACGGCCTGTACCATCGTAGCGGTCAGCGGTGGCTATCCCGGTTCTTACCAGAAGGGGCTGCCCATCAGCGGGCTCGACCAGCTGCTCCCGGAGGACGGCGACAGCCTCGTCTTTCATGCCGGCACCCGTACCGAAAATGATGCGATCCTGACCAATGGCGGCCGGGTATTGTGCATCACCTCCTTTGCCGAAACTGTCTATGAAGCCGTCGACAAGTCCAGGGATGTACTGGAAAACATCTATTACGACGGCATCTATTATCGCCGGGATATAGGGTACGAATTCTTGTAGCCCCGCCGCGGCCAACCCAAAAAACGATTGCGAAACATGCATTATAGCGATTACCTCCAACTCGACAAGATCCTCGACGCTCAGCAACTCGAAAGCGACCGGCAGGGCATGCATGCCCATGACGAAATGCTTTTCATCGTCATTCATCAGGCCTACGAACTATGGTTTCGCCAACTGCTCTATGAAACTGATTCCATCATCGGCATCTTCGGGCAGCCGGCGCTGAACGATAATTCACCCGAACTCCAGACCATCGTCCACCGACTTTCCCGCTGTGCGACCATCCTCAAGGTGCTGGTACACCAGATCGATATCATGGAGACCATGAACCCTATGGACTTCCAGGATTTCCGCGACCTGCTGAGGCCGGCTTCCGGCTTCCAGAGTGTACAGTTCAAGCTCCTGGAAGCCAGACTAGGCTTGAAATACGAACACCGATATGGCCAGAAGTACTACCTCTCCCAACTTCGGCCCGAAGAGGTGGACAGGATACTGGCAGCCGAACAGGCCCCGTCCCTGCTGCAACTGGTAGACGCCTGGCTCGAGCGGATGCCCTTCTTTGATGAAGCAGCCGCCAATCACTTCTGGTCAGACTATCGCCACCGGTACGAGACAAGCCTGGCGGAAGGCGAAAAAGGCAACCTCCAAAAATTCGACGCCGTGTTCTTTGAACAGGATGCGGCCCGGAGCCTTTCCGCTGCCGCCTGCCGCTCGGCGCTCTTCATCATGCTTTATCGCGGCTATCCCTTGCTGCAACTACCCTTCCAGGTGTTGCATCAACTGCTGGAGATAGACGAACAGCTCAGCACCTGGCGCTATCGTCACATGAGCATGGTCCATCGCACCATCGGCAGCCGCATCGGCACAGGAGGCAGCACCGGCAAAGACTACCTGTCCGCCGCCCTCGATCGCCATCACCTCTTCCGGGAGATAGCCGCCCTCACCAGCTTCCTGCTTCAACGGAAAAGGCTACCCACACTCCCGCCAGACATGCAGCGGCAACTCGGATTCGCTGGCGCTTAAAAGGAGCCGGCCTACTCACGCAACCGGAGCCGCTGGAAGCGGCTCGGCCGAAGGCCAGACATTAGCCCCGGTTAGAGACGCCGAAGGCGGCTCGTAGCGTAGAATGCATGTACACACAATTTATACCCCTCGCGGATACGATGCCGGTGATTTTATCGTTTCTGGATTAATCGCAACATATGGGGAAAATAATCCATCGAATCAAGGCTTTCGCCTTGGTGATTCAGATTATTTCCTTCAATTTTGCTGGCAATATCCTAATATCATAAAAATCTCGACCTTTTAAAATGGGTTTATTCAATTTCCTTACACAAGAAATAGCGATGGACTTGGGTACCGCCAATACCCTGATTATACATAACGACGAAATAGTGGTGAATGAGCCGAGTATCGTTGCCCTCGACCGAAATAACCCTAAAAACGTGCTGGCCGTAGGCAAACGCGCCCTGATGATGCACGAAAAAACCCACGAAAGTATCCGTACAGTTCGTCCCCTCAAAGACGGGGTTATCGCCGACTTCAACGCGGCCGAACTCATGATACGGGAGATGATCAAAATGATCTATCCCAAGAAACCCCTCTTTCCCCCAAGTTGGCGGATGATGATCTGTATCCCTTCCAGCATTACGGAAGTGGAGAAAAGAGCCGTCCGCGACAGCGCCGAACAAGCGGGCGCGAAAGAGGTCTATCTTATCCACGAACCCATGGCTGCCGCCCTCGGCATCGGCATCGATGTCGAAGAACCCGTCGGTAACATGATCATCGACATAGGTGGTGGTACCACGGGTATCACCGTCATCGCCCTCGCCGGCATCGTCTGTGACCAGTCCATCCGCATCGCAGGTGACGAATTTACCGCCGACATCATGGAAGCGCTCCGCCGGTATCACTCCCTGCTCATCGGTGAGCGTACGGCAGAGCAGATAAAGATCCAGATCGGCGCCGCCTTGAAAGATCTCGACAATCCCCCGGACGACATCCCGGTCAACGGCCGCGACCTTGTCACCGGTATCCCTAAACAGATCATGGTCTCCTATCAGGAAATAGCCGAAGCCCTCGACAAGAGTATCTTCAAGATCGAAGAGGCTATCCTCAAAGCCCTGGAAACGACCCCGCCCGAACTGGCCGGCGACATCTATCGCCGCGGTCTTTACCTCACCGGTGGGGGCGCCTTGCTGCGGGGATTGGACAAACGGCTTAGCCAAAAAATAAAACTACCCGTGCATATAGCCGACGACCCATTGAAAAGCGTGGTAAGGGGTACTGGAATTGCCTTAAAGAATTATGATCGGTATCCGTTCGTAATGAGATAAATGATTTGAACCGATGCGTAACGTTTTTCTCTTCATCAGAAGGCATTTCAACTTCCTCTTCTTCCTGGTGTTGCAGATCATCGCCCTATCCTTTCTCTTTCGCTTCAATAAGTTCCACCAGGCCGCCTTCCTCAACGTCAGCACCGAGATCACCGGCCGCATCAACGAGCGCTACAACAACATCGAATATTATTTCCAGCTAAAGAAGACCAACGAATCCCTTGTCCAGGAGAACGCCCGGCTGCGCCAGCAGTTGAAAGAGAACTATGAGGCCCCCGACTCGTTAACCCGGCTGATCCACGATACCATCAGGGTAGACTCCACCTCCATCATCAAGTATAAGATCATGGAGGCGAAAGTCGTCGGCAACACCACTTCCCTGCAGGACAACTACCTCACCATCCACCGCGGCTTTGATCAGGGCGTCCGCCCCAATATGGGCGTCACCGGTCCCCAGGGCATCGTAGGGTCCGTCGTCAACGTCAGCAAGAACTTCGCCACCGTCCAGAGTATGCTCCACTACCAGTTCAAGTATGTGGCCAAACTAAAACACAGCAACGAAACCGGGACAATAGGATGGGATGGACTCAGCCCCCTCTACGTCATCATGAAGGGTATTCCCAAAAGCGCCAAAGTCGAAAAAGGGGATACGGTCCTCACCACCCAGCTAACATCCACCTTTCCCGCAAACCTGATGATCGGCACCGTCGCCGAGATCGTACCCGACAACTCGTCCAGCTTCTATACGCTGAAAGTGAGGGCGGCTACCAATTTCGGCAATATTGAATATGTGTATGTCATTGACAACCTTCAATATGAGGAGCAAAAAATGTTGGAAGATTCGACCCGCAAAAAGATACAATGAGCGAACTGCTGAAAAATACCATCCGCTTCATCCTCTTCATCCTGGTACAGGTGTTTATCCTTTTCAAGATGCCGCCCCTCCACCGGTTTGTAACCCCCTATCTCTACTATCTCTATATCCTCTGGCTGCCGTTTAGCTTGTCGCGGATGTCGCTCACCTTCGTTGGTTTCTTTTTCGGCCTCTGTCTCGACTACTTTACAAAAACGCCCGGTCTCCACGCCGCCGCCTGCACGCTCATCGCATATGTCCGGCCCTTTGTCATCAGCGTCCTCATCTCCCAGGAAGGCGCCGATAAGAACTATATCTCTCCCTCCATCGTAAGTATGGGCTGGGCTCCCTACGCCACCTATGTTATCGTGCTGACGCTGTTACACCATACCTATCTCGTGCTGCTGGAATGGCTCAACTTTGGTAGCGTGATGTACTTCATCGGCAAGGTGTTTGCATCCACTGCCGTCAGCCTGTTATTGGTTCTGCTCACCGAAATGTTGTTCTTCCGGAAACAAAAATTCCGGACCAATACGATCTGAGTTTCTTTCGCGTTAATCCTGTGGATATCGTAACTTCGGGTAGCAAACCAATATGCCTGTATTTAATCAATCGCGTAGCAATATAATCCGGCTCATTTTCGCCGGAATGTTCCTGATCATTTTCGCCCAGTTGTTCCACCTGCAGATCGTTTCCAAAAAATATAAACAGCAGGCCCAGGAAAACGCCCTTTTCCGGAAAAGCGTTTATCCTACCCGTGGGATCATCTACGACCGGAAAGGCCGCGCCATCCTCAACAATACCATTCTTTACGACCTCATGGTCACCCCGTCTCAGGTAAAGAACATCGACACCACCTATTTCTGTCAGTTGGTAGGCATCGACACCGCCGAATTTCACCGCCGCATCGTCGACGCCCGGGTGAAGAACGGACCCTTCCGACCCACTACCTTCCAGGGCCTGCTGCCACCCGAGATGTACGCGCGCATGGAAGAGAACATCTGGAAATTCCCCGGTTTCAACCTGCAGGAGCGCCCCGTCCGCGTCTATCCTTACAATGCCGCCGCGCATATTATGGGCTATGTCGGGGAAGTAGACTCTGCTATCCTGCGCCGCAGCAACAACTTCTACCAATTGGGTGACTATGTTGGTCGTAGCGGCCTCGAACAATACTATGAGAAAGCGCTCATGGGCCAACGTGGCATCGAATTCTGGATAAAGGATAACAAGAACAGACTCGTGGGCCGCTACGCGGATAAGAATCTCGATACCCCCGCCGTCGCCGGGAAGAACCTGCATACCTACCTGGATATCGAGCTGCAGCAGCTGGCCGAACGCCTCCTTTATGGCAAGACCGGCGCCGTTGTCGCCATCGAACCTTCCACCGGCGGCATCCTGGCCATGGTCTCGGGACCGAGTTATGACCCCAATGCCCTGACAGGTCCCGATAAACAAAACAACTACGCCCGGCTCGTACTGGATGAGTCCCGGCCGCTTTTCAACCGCGCCATCAAAGGACAGTATCAGTCCGGTTCTACCTATAAGCCCATCGGGGCGCTCATCGGCCTCGATGAAGGGGTGATCACCCCGGCCAGCGGCTACGATTGTCATGGCGTATACCTGGCCTGCAGCAAACCCATCAAATGCGAGGAGCATTGGGCCGGCCATGCCGCCAATCTGCGCCTTGCCATCGCCCATTCCTGCAACTCCTTTTTCTGTAATACCTTCCGCCTGGAATTGGACGACCCCGAATTCCATAGCGTCCGCCGCGGTCTGATGAAGTGGAAGGAATATGTCAACGCCTTCGGCCTCGGCCACCGGTTGGGAGTCGACATCCCCAGCGAGGACGGTGGCAATATTCCCGACACCTCGGCCTACGACAAGGAATACAATCACCTGTGGAACTCCTGTAGCATGGCCACTATGGGCATCGGCCAGGACAAACTGGAGGTGACACCGCTACAGATGGCCAATGCGATGTGCATTGTCGCCAATAAGGGGTACTATTATACTCCACACTTCGTGCGGAGCATCGAAGGCGCCCCGGAAGACGATACGCTCCTCGGTCGCTTTCACCAGAAGCATGAACCCGTCTCTCATATCTCTGACGCGGACTACGAAGTGGTACATAGCGGGATGCAGGATGTAACGGAGATCGGTACGGGCCGGCCAGCGCGCATCCCGGGCATCGACATTTGTTCCAAGACCGGTACGGCGGAGAACAAGCGCGTCATCGACGGAAAGATCGTCAAGCTCAAATCGCACTCCTGGTTTGTCTGTTTCGCACCCCGCGACAACCCGAAGATCGCCGTCGCCGTCATTGTCGAAAATGGTGGTTATGGCGGCGACCAGGCAGCGCCCATCGCCTCCCTGCTCGTGGAGAAATACCTTCGCGACACCATCGCCACTTCCCGGCTGGCACTGCTGGATGACATTACCAAACGCAACCTCATGCCCCGCTATCTTGTTCGCTTGCAGTTTAAGGCCGATTCCTCGCGTGCCGCCGACTGGGCCCGCCAAAGCGGTGACAGCACGCGCTGGACCAAATACCAGACCCCATCCTTCCGTTATATGATGCTGGATACATCCGATGGGTCCAGGAGCCCACTGATGCTCCAGCTGCAAAAGCCATCGCCGTACAAGAGCGCCCTGGCCGAACGGCTGGCCAAACAAAAGGCGCAAATGGCAGCCGCTACCATCGGCCTGGATTCGACGATAAAGACCGCAGCGGCCAATACAAGAACCAAACGCGATAGTACAGACCCCGCGGCAAAACCGCATACCCCAAGGACACCACGGAAAGATTCCGGGGTGAACCTGTCCGCCCGAAAACCGGCCGGCAACGCTGATTCCGTAAAACAAAAAGACTCGACTCCATAATCCTGTAAGCTCATGGCACTGAACCAACGCAATCCCACCATCTCAAAAGGCGTCGACTGGTCCCTGGTCTGGATCTGGTTCACTCTCTGTGCCATCGGCATCACGAGCATCTTCGCCGCCTCCTACCATGACGGCGATAATGTCGCGCAGGGTTTTATCTCGCTAAAGACCGACTATAGCCGGCAGCTGCTGTTCTTTATCCTGTCCGGCATCCTCGGGATATTCATTCTGCTCACCGACAGCAAATTCTTTACGGCGACGGCCAACCTGGGCTATGCCCTTGGCATTTTCCTGTTGCTGCTGGTCTTTCCTTTTCACTCGCGCGTTAAGGGTACTGAATCGATCATCCGGTTTGGCAATGCCTTCCAGATACAGCCGGCCGACATTTGTAAACTGTTTGTAAACCTGGCGCTGGCAAAATACCTTTCACGCGTGGAGACCAATTTTACAAAGCCGCGCTCGCAACTCATCGCCACCGTCATCGCCCTGGTTCCCGCCATGTTCAGCATCATGCAGCATGAAATGGGACTCTCCCTGGTGTATTTTTCCTTCTTCCTCGTCATGTTCCGCGAAGGCCTTCCCCCTTCGGTGCTCATCATCGGCTTTTCCTTTGCGGTGCTTGTCGTCGCCACTCTCCTGGTAGAGCCTAACACCCTGGCGCTGACCCTCACCGGTATCGCGCTTGCTGCGATCTTCTTCCTCCGCAAAGCCATCAAACGCAACCGCAGTATCCTCTTCCTCATCGCCGGCATCTGGTTCATCTGCGTAGGCGTGCAGCGCTTCGTCGTCCCCTTTGCCTTCGACCACGTCTTTCAACCCTACCAGGTGAAGCGCATCTATGACGCCATCGGGAAGGACTATGTCCCCAAAGACCAGGCCGCCGAAGCCGCACTGGAGAACGAGCAGCGGAAAAGCACGCATAAAGGGAATGACAACTATAATGTCAAGCAGAGCAAGATCGCCATCGGCAGCGGCGGCGTCATCGGCAAGGGCCTGCTCAAGGGCACGCAAACGCGCTATGACTTCGTGCCCGAACAGAAGACGGATTTCATCTTCTGCACCATCGGCGAAGGCTTTGGCTTCATCGGCAGCGTCCTCTTCCTGGGCATCTATATTGTGTTGCTGATGCGCATCGTCACCATCGCCGAACGACAGCGAAGCGTATTCAGCCGGTGTTATGCCTATGGCGTAGCCAGCGTGCTTTTCTTCCACATCATTATCAATATCTGTATGACGATAGGACTCGCTCCCGTCATCGGCATCACCCTGCCCTTTATCAGCTATGGCGGTACTTCCCTCATCACGTTCAGCATCATGCTCTTCATCCTGGTGAGGCTCGATGCCGATCGCCAGATGGTATTGCGTTAAGCCCCGCCCCCGCGATGGCGCATCCCGCGACAAAGGGCTATCATCGCTACAAAGACCCTATCTTTGCACACCATGCAGATCATTCCATTATCCGAAGGGGCCTTTACCATAGACAAGACCAAAAAATTCGTTCCCTTCGACCTGGAGAAAGACGATCTCCAGCAGCGGCCCACTGGCAGCCTCCTTGTAGAAGTACAGCCATTTGCCATCATCACCACCGAAGATATCCTGGTTCTCGACACCGGACTTGGCTTCGAAAAGGACGGTATGCTGCAATTGCACTACAACCTGCGGAATGCCGGCATCGACCCGGCCAGTGTGACCAAGGTGCTGATGAGCCATTTGCATAAAGACCATGCCGGCGGCATCAGCGGTGACTGCACCGGTCGCGGTATCCGCCCGCTCTCTTTTCCCAACGCCACTTATTATATTCAACGCCGGGAATTAGAATATGCCTTTGAAAAGGGTCCAACGTCTTATATCCCCGATGAGCTCGAATGCCTTAGAGACTCCCCTCGCGTCGTCTTCCTCGACGGCGACGGTATCATCGACGGCTATATTAAATATGAGATAACGGGCGCACACTGCCCCTGGCACCAGGTCTTCTGGATCGTCGATGGCGGCGAAACGGCCTTCTTCGGCGGCGACGTCGCCCCGCAGTTGCAACAAATGAAAAGCCGGTTTGTAGCGAAATACGATTATGACGGGAAGAAAGCGATGCAGCTGCGACAACAGTGGTGGGACCAGGGACAGCGGGAAGGCTGGACCTTCCTGTTTTATCATGACGTGAAAACCCCGACGTGGCGGGCATTCTGAGCCTGGGGCCCGGGCCCCATAAAAAAAGGCCTGCCCTGGAAAGAGCCGGCCGTTGCTAACCTATGAAAAACACCAAGTTCAAATATCGTTATTCAAGCATCTTTGGTAAATAATTTTCGGCGAATTAGGGAAATGTTGGGGTCTATTGCCCTACTTCGCTCGTCACCGCTTATCTCCCCGGCGGCGGGAAGCGCTTCTGCTGTTGTTGCCTGCGCTGCCATTCTTTCCGCACAAACTCATTGAAGTCGATCTCCACGCGCCAGAAGGAGTTGATCTTAGGCGGCGGGATCGCCTTGACAAATTCCACGCTGTATTTTTTCTTGATATTAAGTAAATTCTCTTCCAGCCCTATCTCATTGTTATCATTGCGGTATTGGGCGTAAGCCTGCCGCTTTTCCGCAGAGTACTGTCTATAGATGGGCCAGAATTTTTCCGCTTCCTGGGGGGTAAGATTAAGCCGTTGGGTGATGTAGCCGATCTTCATGGTCTCGAGGACCCCTGGTCCAGGACCGGGCTGTTGCTGCTGGCCCTGAGAAAATGCCGGTAGGGTCAGCCAGCAGAGGATCACCAAAACGGAAAATAATTTTTTCATTGTTACTGCTAATTCGTTGCAAGGTCATTGGCCCCTCCATGCTCCTCCATATATTGCTTCAGTTCTCCGTCGGATACATCCCCGAGTAAATTCTTCAGATCACCTTCGCTGAAATCCATTGCGGTGGCCAGGTTGTTGACAGGCTGCGCCAGCGTAGTATCCTGGTCGTCCAGGTAACGCTGAAGCTCCTCATCGCTGGCCTTTGGCAGCATACCGGCGACGACGTCGGCGGGAGCACCTTTATCGGTTCCCCCGGAGACGTGCAAACGCAGCCAGCCGACCGTAAGGATCAGCCCTGCTACGACGGCAGCCACCGAATATTTCAACCAATTGGCCCTGCGGCCACCAAGGGCAATGACTTTCCCTTGCTTCTTTTTCACCTGCGGCTCCGGCAGCTTCGCTTCTATTTCAGCCGGCAGCTGGTGAAAATATTCCTCCGGTACAGTATAGGGGTTCAAATCTCTTGCTACGGTCAAAATGGGGGAAAGCTCCTGAAAATACCCATCCGGGATACGGTAAGGCTGAATCCCCCGTACCCCCGCCAAAAGGGGGGAAAGGGTCGCTAATTCTTCTTCCACGCTCACTGCCGGGCTATCCTCTCGCCCTGGGATAGTAGTACTACCCGAATCCTTGCCGGCCCCGGCCTTGATACGGGCCAGGACACTCTGGGCAAATCCCTCGAAATAGCCTTCAGGGACATTGAATGTCACTGGTTTATGTTGGGTTTTGATCCGGATAAGCACTCGGGCGGCAAAGTCTGCAAAATAGTCATCTGCAACCCGGTAAGGGGTCTCGCGGCTGATGGAGGCGACATGCTCACTCAGCGACCTCAATTCATTCGATATGTCATTCATTCCACTCATCTATTTTCAGACCCCTTCTATTAACCAAAGTTTAATGATTAAGAATGTAATCCTCTATTTTTTTGACCGCATGATGATAGGAAGCCTTCAATGCCCCCTCGGAAGTGTCCAGAACCCGGCTCATCTCCTCGTAGGGCATCTCGTCATAATATCGTAAGGTAAATACAACTCTTTGTTTTTCAGGAAGTTGCTGGATTGCCAACTGCAGTTTCCACTCCAGTTTGTTAGGGTCGAAATGCTTGTCCGCGACGACCTTATTGCTCAGCCCACCCTCCATCTCATCCA
The DNA here is from genome assembly GCF_014642875.1 of Puia dinghuensis. GTDB lineage: Bacteria > Bacteroidota > Bacteroidia > Chitinophagales > Chitinophagaceae > Puia > Puia dinghuensis. The sequence goes on along the minus strand of NZ_BMJC01000003.1, from coordinate 948,958 downwards.
GGGACAAAGCGGACTTCCGCTTCTGCTGTTCGAGATAGCTGAGGCATTCGTTGGTAGCTATCCGATAAAGCCAGGTATATAGCTGACTGTCTTCCCGGAAGTTCTCCAGGCCGTTCCAAACACGTATGAATACATTTTGCAATACGTCGTTCGCGTCCTCATGTTCCACTACCATCCGCCGGATATGCCAATACAGCTTCTCCTGATACTTCCTGATTATGGCGGTAAACGCCCGCTCTTTCGTCTCAGGATCCCGGAATTGCAAAAGCAGCTCGGTGTCTTGGATGGTCACTATACTATTTGTTTTTTCTTGCAATTACCTTTTCAGCAGCAGCGACTATATCGGGCGTATCCAGGCCATATTTCTTTAACAATTCTTCTGGTGTACCGCTTTCTCCGAAGGTATCCTTCGTTCCGACGTATTCGATGGGAGTAGGGAAGTTCTTGGCAACGGTCTGCGCGACAGCGTCACCCAATCCTCCAATGATATTATGTTCTTCGGCCGTCACTGCACACCTTGTCTTTTGTACGGACTTCAGGATAGCGGCCGTATCCAGCGGCTTTATCGTGTGGAGGTTGATCACTTCCACAGAGATGCCCTTTTCTTCCAGTATCCTGCCGGCTTCGATCGCCTTCCACACCAGGTGGCCACAGGCAAAGATGGAGACGTCCGACCCTTCGGACAGAACCTGGGCCTTGCCGATCTCAAAAGGCATCGCGGTCGTAAAGATCGGCCATACAGGCCGGCCAAAACGCAGGTATACAGGCCCCTGGTAATCGGCGATCGCCATCGTCGCTGCCTTTGTCTGTGCATAGTCACAGGGGACGATCACCGTCATTCCGGGTAACATTTTCATCAGGCCGATATCTTCCAGAATCTGGTGGGTGGCGCCATCTTCACCCAGCGTCACACCCGCATGGGATGCGCAGATCTTTACGTTCTTCCCCGAATAGGCGACCGACTGACGGATCTGGTCGTATACCCGGCCGGTGGAGAAGTTGGCGAAAGTGGTCGTATAAGGTATATGGCCGCCGATGGTCAATCCCGCGGCGATGCCGATCATATTGGCTTCTGCAATCCCGCATTGTACAAAACGCTCCGGAAATTCCTTGATAAAGGTCTGCAACTTCATCGAGCCGGCCAGGTCGGCGGTGAGGGCTACGATATTAGGGTTTTTGCGTGCCGCCTCTGCAATTCCATCTCCAAATCCGCTGCGTGTATCTTTCTGTCCCGTTACTTGAATATCTTTCAACATTGTCGTTTGTTTTTAAGTCCTTCGTTTGATTTTAATCCTTACAAAGTAAAGGAGAAACTTCCAGTTTTCAAGGTATCCCTAGTTGAACTTGGAAAACTTCCCGTTGTAGAATTTCTCGTCGGTTTTTAGCTTCTGCTCCCATTTCCAGGCCGTGGACATCATATCCTCGAGATCGTATTCCGTCGTCCACCCCAATTGCTTCCGTGCCAGATCATTATTGGCGTAGATGGCAATCACGTCACCGGGACGGCGCGGACCGATCTGGTAGTTTAACGCGACGCCGCTTACTTTTTCAAAAGCCTTGATAGCCTCGAGCACCGTCACCCCATTGCCAGTGCCGAGATTGAACACCTCCGCAGGCTTCGTGTTCTTCTTATCGATCATGTATTGCAACGCCAGGGTATGGGCATGAGCGATATCGCTGACATGGATGAAGTCGCGGATACAGCTTCCGTCCCGTGTCGGATAATCGTCGCCGAACACCGTCATCTGGGGCAGCTTCCCTATCGCCGTTTGGGTAATGGCGGGGACAAGATTGGCAGGCCTGCCTATCGGCATCTCGCCGATGAGGATGCTCGGATGGGCGCCGACGGGATTGAAATACCGCAGGAGAATGCTGCGCGTTTTTGGCGCGGACTTGCAAAACTCGTTGATGATCTGCTCGCCCATCTGCTTGGTATAGCCATAGGGCGACTCGGCGGGCTTCGGCGGCGTCTGCTCCGTCACCGGTATCTCGTCCGGGTTGCCATATACCGTACAGGAAGAAGAAAAGACAAAATGCGGGACCTCGAACTCCTGCGCACATTTCAGCAGGTTGATCAGCGAGAGCAGGTTGTTCTCGAAATACATCAGGGGTTGCTCGACGGATTCCCCCACTGCCTTATAGGCGGCAAAATGAATGATCCCGGCGATATTCTCGTTCTCCTGGAAGATCGCATAGGTGTCATCATAATTGCAAAGGTCCACCTTGTAATTCTTCACCTTCTTCCCCGAGATCTTTTCCACCCCTTCGAGTATGCGGGGGGAAGAACGTACATTGTTATCGACACAAACTACTTCGAATCCGTTAGCTAGCAGGTCTACGATGGTGTGTGAGCCTATGTAGCCGCATCCGCCGGTGACAAGGATCTTCTCCATAATGGCAAAAAGACTAGTTTATTTAATTATGAATTAATAACATTTATCAGGTATTGGCCATACCCGCTTTTCAGCAAGGGCTGGGCTATCTTCTCCACCTGCTCCTTGGTGATGAATTTTTTCCGGTAAGCGATCTCCTCGATACAGGCGATCTTGATGCCCTGCCGTTGTTCTATCACCTGTACGAATTGCGATGCCTGCATCAGGGAATCGAAGGTTCCCGTATCCAGCCATGCCGTCCCCCGGTCGAGAATGGATACGGTGAGCTTTTGCCGGCGCAGGTACTCTTTGTTCACATCGGTGATCTCATATTCTCCGCGGGCTGAAGGCTTCAGCTGGGCGGCAATATCTACAACGGAATTATCATAGAAATAGAGCCCCGGTACGGCGTAGTTGCTTTTGGGCTTCGCCGGCTTCTCTTCGATGGAAATGGCTTTGTTGTCGGCGTCGAATTCCACGACCCCATACCGCTCGGGATCACTCACCTGGTAGGCATAGACAATACCACCGTCCGGCTGCGTATTCTTCTCCAGCTGCTTGCCAAGCCCCGCCCCGTAAAAGATATTATCACCTAGCACCAGCGCCACAGAATCCTTGCCGATAAAGTCGCGGCCGATGACAAAAGCCTGTGCCAGCCCATTGGGCAGGGGCTGTTCCGCATAAGAGAAAGACAATCCCAATTGCGACCCGTCCCCGAAAAGTTTTTTAAACAAGGGCAGATCGTGTGGCGTGGAAATGATCAGGATATCCTTTATCCCCGCCAGCATCAAGGTTGACAGCGGGTAATAGATCATCGGCTTATCATACACCGGCATGATCTGCTTACTGATAGCATAGGTAATCGGATGTAGACGTGTACCACTTCCTCCTGCGAGAATAATTCCTTTCATAGCGCTATTATCGGGTTTTGAAAATCTTGGAAAGATAAGAAGGATTTTGAAACTGGGCGAAAATAGCACTAATCAACCAAAATCATCGTATTTGGGCACCAGCCAGGTCGGCCGCAGGTCGCGCAGCAGGGATAAAGATGGCCTTACCCGGTGGATGGCCCGGAGCGACAGGGTCACCCAACAACGAAGCCATGGTGGCCGCCAGCTGCTTCTGATACACCTGCCCTCTCTTGCGGATCTCGCCTTCTGCCTGGATATCAGGCCCTAACACCGCCATCCAGATGTCTCCTGAGCCCTCGGCCCAAAAACCATGGGTGGTCCACTTGTTGGGCTTCCAGCCCCGGCCATGATCGGTAGTGATAAGAAGGGTAGTGCTGTCCTTATAATAAGGATCGGTCTGGATCTCATACCACAGGTCGGCGATCATCCGGTCGATGTCGGCAGCCTGTTGCAGATAGAGATCATACCGGCCGGCGTGCGCACATTCGTCCGTCTCGCCAAAACCCAAAAAGAGGACGGAAGGGTGGTGGAGGTGGATATATTCCCGGGCCGTGCAAAAAGTAAGATAATCGTGCCGGGTCTTGCTATGGGGCATGGTCGATTGCACACTGTCGATGAGCCCGGCTACATTGTCACCGGCTGCAATTTCATTCAACCGCTCGTACCCGCTGTTCACCGGCAGATGGCTACGATCCTCGTTAAGGATAAAGGGAAACACATTCCAGGAAGTAAAGACGGCGACTTTCCCGTGAAAGGCCGGGCTGCCGTTGAGATATTCCAGCACATTGACGTGCTTGTTATTGATGGGGATGTTGGGACTTTCTATCGCATCTGTATGACCCGTAAAGATCTCGTTGTAGCCGGGATAGGAGATCTTATAGAAGTTGCGGACATTCACCTTATTGCCCCAAAGCCGGTTGCCATATAGCCGCCCGTTTGCCGCAAGGGCCCCCCAAAAGAAGGGCAACAATTTCTGCCGGCGCAATTCAGCCGTACTGTCCCAATACATCTCCTTGGTAAGCGTGGTATCCCGGACATATTCGGGATTGGCCACCAACAAAGGATCCGCGCCCGTAAAGACTTCCTGCCACCGGAATCCGTCAATGGTAACGATAAAGAGGTGTTTTGTCCGGGCAGGAGGCTGAGCCACAGCAGAGAGGAATAGAAACACTGCTGCCAGGGAAGATACGATACCTTTCATTTTAATGGGTTTGCCAAAATTAGGCTATGGGGATGATCGCAGGTTTACGGATTTATTAACGCATTATTAATTAATATTATTATATTATATCTCCGCCATCGCCCCTATACACTAACGGCCCGGGCTACCTTCCTCCTGCGGCAGCAGAAAACATCCTATATTTGGCGCAAATCGCACCGACCCACTTGATAGTAGAACACAATCACGCCGAATGGGAGACCTGGCTGCAAAAATGGTTTATCCCGCTTTTAATCCTTGCCATCATCGTAAATGCCGGCGGTCTCATCATTCCCATCCTCGAACCCGACGGCTCGTTGTACGCTACTATAGCAAAGACGATGGCCCGCACCGGCGACTTTGTCAACCTCCGCGTCGAAGGGCGGGACTGGCTGGACAAACCGCATTTTCCCTTCTGGATGGCGGCCATCAGCTTTAAGGTGCTTGGTACGAATTCCTTTGCCTATAAATTTCCCGCGCTGCTCTTCTGGGCCCTGGGCGCCTGGTATACCTGGAAGCTGGCTCTCTCGCTCTACGGGAAGACCGTCGCCCAATTGTCCGTACTCATCTATGTGTCGGCCGCCCACCTTGTTATTTCCAACAACGATGTCCGCGCCGAACCCTATCTCACGGGGCTGATCATCGGCTCGGTCTATCATTTTTATCGGGCTTCCCGCGCAAAGCCCGGACTCCATCTCCTCGCCGGCTCGCTGTTGGCCGGCTGCGCCTGTATGACAAAGGGCCCCTTTGTGGTGATCACCATCGGCGGGGGCTTCATCCTCGACTGGATTGCGGGTAAGGAATGGGGACAGTTTCGTCATCCCCGCTGGTACATCGCCATTATCCTCACCGCCCTCTTCACCCTTCCCGAATTATACTGCCTGTACGTACAATTCGACCTCCATCCCGAAAAACTCGTATTCGGTCGCACCGGCGTGTCGGGCATTCGCTTCTTCTTCTGGGATAGCCAGTTCGGCCGCTTCTTCAATACAGGGCCCATCAAAGGCGCCGGCGACCCCTTCTTTTATTTCCATACGCTCTTGTGGGCCTTTCTTCCCTGGAGCCTGCTGCTGTATGCGGCTATTGTACAAAAGATCCGCCGCAGCGTCGATGCCACAGGACTCCACCGCCGCGGTGTCCCGGGGGACATGATCTGTCTCGGCGCAGCTCTCGGCAGCTTCATCGTCTTCTCGCTGTCCCGCTTCCAGCTTCCGCATTACCTGAATATTCTATTCCCCTTCTTTGCTATCCTCACCGCCGGCTACCTGCAAAATATCCGTCGCCGCTTGACGCAAAAGACCATCGGTATCATCCAAAATAGCATAGCCGTTCTGCTGCCTGTGCTGTTGCTGCTGCTGTGCTGGTTTTTTCATTTCCCATACTGGCCCCTGCTGATGGGAATCATCGTTGTTCTCGCTTTTCTCACCTTCCTGTTCTTTCGCGGCCCGTCGCTACCTGGGCCCATCGCCCGCAGCTTCTCGATGGCTATGCTGGTGTTTTTCTTTATCAATTTTATTCTCTATCCCGCCATCCTCCAATACCAGGCGGGCACTGTAGCGGGTGAGTATACGGCGACGCTGCCGGTGCAGGGATCCACGCCCTGCTACCTGCTGCAGGAAGCCCCGGTAGACTATTCCTTCGAGTTCGATTGCCCGCATCCCGTCGAGCGTATCCCCATCGACAGTCTGGCTTCCCGCCTCCCCATCGCCGCAAGTCCCGCCGCAAGCCCCGGAGCCATCCCCCCCGACAGCGCCCTCGTCTTCGCCCCATCGTCCTTTGCCGACACGCTCACTCACCGCGGATATCGTGTCCTGCCTATACATTCCTTTCCCAATTTCCATATCAGCCAGCTCACCGGGGAATTCATCAGCTACCGTACGCGGAGTCAGGTCGTCACCCCCTGGTCGCTGATGCAGGTGAGGCGATGGTGATGAAGGCAGACCGTCGCCAGCCTGCCTCCGAAGCCCGCGCCTTCCCCGACCTTATGCAACGGCTTCCTGGACTTCATGCTCGTCCGCACTGGGCCCGTAGCTGCCGGGAATAGGGATATCCAACAGCCGGAGGAATACACCCAGCTGCGCCCGGTGATGCACTATCTGGCAATATGCCAACCGGACGATCTCGCCCTTTGTGGCTACATGATAGATATCGTCGCCATTACGCAGTGTCCAGGTTTCGTCCAGCGTCTCTAGCCGGGTGGCTGCCAGGTGTGCCCGGCCGTCTTCCAGGCTTCTTTCAAAATAATCCAGCAGGTCTTCCGTATTGGTCACTTCTTCCTGTTTGTAAGGATTGCAGGCGAAATCAAGCCCATCCGTGGTCACGGCCATCGTCACCCAGGTTGGCAGTTCGGCGATATGTGTAGCTAACTGTTTAATACTCATGCTCTTTTGATGAGGCCTCCAGCTGAAATAGGCGGTCGGCACGCGTTCGAGCATCTTGCGGGTGGTCTGGGCTTCCTGGTCCAGTTCTTTTAACAGTGATTTGATCGGTGACATAAAGAATAGTTTTAACCAAAGTAACCACCGGTCAGTGTCAGCCTTATGTCAGGAGATGTCAGGAAAGGCGGAAAAAACTTAACATTGTCGATACGCATTTTAATATTAATTTTATGTTATCATATTATTACCAAAAAACATTATTCGTATGACTCAACAAGATTCTGTGTCTCCTACGACCCCGAATAAAAAACAGGTTCGCAAGGAGATCGGGGAGAAGCTGGCAGGTGCCCTGGCCGATTATAAACAGGAATTAGGCGAAAAGAAACTGGCAACGCGTGTCAAGGAGGTTAGCAAATTGATCAGCCGCGATCTGCGGAAAATGAACAAAAAGCAAAAACGTCAAAAAGATACAGCAGCAAAGCCGGCTAAGAAGGCCGCAAAAGCGACTGTAAAAAAATAATGTTGGCATAAACATTCTTTTCTGGCCGGCCGCAACAAGCGGCCGGTTTTTTTGTTACTCTTGCTGACAAAATCTCATCACTATGGCCAGCTTCGGAGAGTTAAAGCCAAACACGTATTATCTGATACAAGTGGACGCCGATTCTGATATCGAACTTGTATCCTTGATCCTCCAGACGAAAGAAACAGTCCTGCTGCGCAGCTATTTACCAGCGGCAGAGGATTTCTTCAAATACCAGGACGAACCCATTTTCAAACTGGTTGAAGAAGTAGACGAAGAGACGGCCGAACAATTGGAAAGCCTCTACCAGGCACAGACTGTCGAAACGGAGGAATACGTCGAAGAAGAAGGCGAAGAAGAGTAGTCGTCTGAGACGCTGGCGGCCCCGTCCGTCATCAGAAGTTGAGGACGATCACCAACAATACAATGACCGTTAACACGGCATACAGGTAATCTTTTTCCAACAGGTAACCAACGACGGAGAACGCGATGCGGGCAATGGGCGTAGCCACCAGGATGAGGAGCCCCAGCTGTATCAGCGGCCTCCCCTCGCCATGTAACATCGCCTTCCACATCAGCACGGGATTACGCATCTTCTCCGGCTCGCCCTTGAACACATGGTATTGCGGCGTCTGCCCGCCATGCCGGATAAGGTACACGATGCCGCCGGCCAGCACCACAACGGACGAAGCAAGTACCCCATACCGTAACAAATTCCCAATAACTTTTTCCAGGTCTGCATCGCGTACCTTCGTCAGCATTATCTCAGATTGAATGGTTGATTCCGTTATAGATCATTTCCGCCGCCAGCACCAGGATCACAAAGGCAAACAATATCTTCAGACTCGCCGTCTTCGCCCTCGTCAGCATCCTCGAGCCGAGAAAAGCCCCGCCAAGCACCCCCAGCATAACGGGCATGGATAGACCCGGATCGATATATCCCCGCTTCAGATAGATGCCGACGCTGGCCGCTGCCGTCACCCCGATCATGAAGTTGCTCGTTGTAGTGGATACTTTGAAGGGGATGCGCATGATATTGTCCATGGCGATCACCTTCAGCGCGCCCGACCCGATGCCCAGCAACCCGGAGATGACGCCTGCTATATTCATCATGGCAAACCCGCCCACTACATTCTTCACGAAATAGTGTTTCTCTCCCTCCGGTGTCGGATAGCTGCTGTTCAGCCGCAATTTACGGGACAGGACGCTGTCTTCCCCTGTCGTGACAGGGTCCGCCGGCCGGGCAAAGGAAAGCGATGCCGAAAGGATGAGGATGACGCCGAAAACGATCGCAATAACGGATGTCGGCAAATAACCGGCCAGGAAGGCTCCCCCGATGGCGCCCGCAGTAGTGGCCAGCTCGAGAAACATGCCCAGCCGGATATTGGTGATCCCCTCCTTTACATAAGCCGCCGCCGCACCCGAAGAAGTGGCGATCACGCTGATCAGCGAGGTTCCTATCGCATAATGGATGTCCACCTTAAAAACCAGGGTCAGCAAGGGGATGAGCACGACACCTCCGCCAAGGCCGGTCAGCGAACCCAGCAGCCCCGCCGCCAGCGCCCCGGCGAAAAGTATTCCGCTAAAGACAAGTACAGTCATGGTGCCGTAAAGATAATCTTATTCATCTTCCGGCAACAGCGAAGCCGACTGGAAATGCCGCTTTTGCTGTATCCATCCATATACCAGCGGTACGATCGTCAGCGCGGCCAGCGTCGATGCCGCAAGCCCGCCGATGACGGCACGCCCCAGCGGTGCGGATTGATCACCGGCCTCTCCCAGCCCGCTCGCCATGGGGATCATCCCGACGATCATCGCGATACTCGTCATCATGATGGGCCGCAGCCGGATACTCGCACTGGTGATCGCCGCCTTAAAGGGATCTTTCATTTCTAATCGCAGCTTTTCGGCATTGGTGACGATCAGCAGGGCATTGGCCACCGACACACCTGTCGACATGATAATTCCCATATACGACTGAAGGTTGAGTGTCGCTCCCGTAGCCAGCAGCATCAGCATGGCGCCCAGCAGAACGGCCGGCACCGTTGCCAATACGGAAATGGCCAGGCCGAAGGACTGGTAATTGGCCGCCAGCAACAACAAGATCACCACAATGGCCGCCAACAGCCCCTTCTGCAGCGAATCCAGCGTTTCCGTGAGAAGCGAGGACATACCCTTTACTTCGATCACTGGCCCGCCCGGCACTGCGCCCAACTCCGAAATAGCCTTTTCGACAGCCTGGGTCGCCGCGCCCAGGTCTTTCTTGTACATGTTAGCGCTCACGGTCACATACCGGCGGGGACCGGCCCTGTCGTATTCGCCCGTAAGCGTGTCGATGGCGATGCTTGCCACATCAGACAGCAGCGGCCTGGCCTGTCCATGCACCAAGGTCACCGACTGCAATTGATGCACGGTGTTCATGAGGTATTCCGGAACCTGAACCTGCGTCTGGTAAGTATAAGCGACCCTGTCGTCAAGCCACAGGTTTTTGTTGGTATACCGGCTGGAGGATGTCACATCGGTGATACTCTTGGCGACGTTGTTGATCGAAAGCCCCATCAGGGAAAGCTTGTTGCGGTCGACAGAGATCAGGATGGTGGGAAGGTTCAGCGGCTGCGAGATCTGCACGTCCCGTAGAAAGGAGACACCTTTCAGGGCGGTCACCAGCTTTTGCGCATAAGCCTTGATGTCATCCATATTCTTTCCTGCCACCCGCACCTCGATAGGCGTCGAGGCGCCCTGGGCCATGATCTTTTCCGTCAGCTCTATCGGTTCGAAGGAAAGTTGCAGCTCGGGATACTCCCGCTTGATCTCCCCGCGCAGCTTCTCTTTCAGCTCGTCGATCCTCCCCTTGTAGTGCTCGTCCAGGTTTATCTGGATCACCGACTCATGCGTCCCGCTGTTGAAAATGTAAAGATTGCTGGTTCCAAAGCTGCTGGGTACCAGCCCCACAAAGGCCGAAGAGATGGCTACTTTCCCCCCGGTGACGGAGTCGATAAGGTTCAGCACAGACTTGGTCATCCGCTCGGTTACCTCCAGCCGCGTACCATCGGGTTCTCTCAGCCGCAACTGCAGCTGGCCGTTGTTGGTCCTGGGCAGAAGGTCTTTACCGATGATCATAAAGCAGGTGATGGCCGCACCCAGCGCCAGCAACAGATAGATGGACACGATGCGCCGTCTTCGCGGCATCGACTTTTCCAGGCGGCTTACCAACCCGGTCTTCAGCACCGCGAAAAACCCGTCTTCCTTATGACCATCCTCCGGCGCCCCATGCCCCGCCACCGATGCCGCCCCATGCCGCTGATACATCTCCGCCTTCAATATCCAGTTGGATATCACCGGAACCAGGGTCTGCGCCGAGGTATACGAACAGATCATGGCAAAAGCGATAGCCAGCGACAGCGGCAGGAACATAGCCTTGGGCACGCCCGTCATGATAAAGGAAGGAGCAAAAACCGCAAGGATACAAAGCAGTATCAACAGCTTGGGAAAAGAGATCTCGTTGCAGGCATCCAATATCGCCTTCTTCTTCGGGGCACCCATCTCCAGGTGCTGGTGGATGTTCTCGATAGTCACCGTCGCCTCGTCCACCAGGATGCCGATGGCCAGCGCCAGCCCGCTAAGGGTCATGATATTGATGGTCTGACCCGCCAGTTTGAGGAAGAATACCGCGCCCAACACCGACACCGGTATCGTGATGATCACCACCAGGCTGCTTCGCCAGTCGCGCAGAAAGAGCAATACCGTCAATCCGGTCAGCACTGCACCCAGGATGCCTTCCGACATCAGGCTCTTTGCCGCATTGATAACGAATACCGACTGGTCAAAGGCATAGGTGATATCCACATCCTCCGGCAACAGGCTCTTCATCTCCGGGATGCGTTTGCGCAGGGCCTGCACCACCTCCCACGTGGAGGCATCCGCCGTTTTCACCACGGGGATATATACACTACGCTTGCCGTTGACCAGCGCATAGTCCACTGTGATGTCGGCGCCGTCGGCTACGGAAGCCACGTCTTTTATATAGATCGACGTTGCCCCGTTGCTGCGGATAGGGATGTCGCCGAAATGTTGAACTTTATCCTCCAGCGAATTGATACTGCTCACAAGCATCATGCTGTCCAAGCGGATATTACCCGATGGAGTGATCGCATTGTTTTTAGTAATGGCCTCCACCACCTCGTCCGCCGACAGATTGTACATCCGCAGCTTGGCGGGATCGACATTGATCAGCACCGACCGGGCATTGGAACCAAAGGGCGGCGGGGCCGACAACCCCGGCACCGTTGCGAACAACGGCCGCACCCGCGTGATGGCCAGGTCGAAAATGTCCTTCAGCGGCCTCGTCTTGCTACTGAAGACGAGCTCTCCCACCGGCAGGGAAGAGGCATCGAAACGTACCACCTGGGGCGGCAGGGCGCCCGGCGGAAAGAAGGCCATGGTGCGGTTCACCTGCAACGCTACCTGGGCCGAAGCTTCGGCCATGTTCGTATTCTCGTAAAACGTCAATTTGATGAGGGAAAGGCCCTGGATATTCCGGCTCTCGATGGTCTTGATCCCGTTGACATAGAGGAATTGGTCCTGCATCCGCGTCGCAAAGAAGCCCTCCATCTGCTGCGCCGACATCCCTCCATACTGCTCGATGACATAGATGGTAGGAAGGTTCAGCCGCGGAAAAATATCGATAGATATGCTCCGTACGGCCATCACCGAGAACAGCATTAACCCGATGAACAGCACCAGTACGGTGATTGGCCTTTTTAAGGCTGCTCTTATCATAATAGGGTTATTTTAGGGTGCTGCCTTCTTTTATTTCGTCATTCGCATTGGCGACCACCTGTTCGCCCGCCGCCAGCTGGCCCAATACCTCGACCCGGTTGCTGCTTTCATTACCCGTCGACACATCTACCCGTACCGCCTTGCCGTTGCGGACAGCGATCACATACTTTCTTTCGGTGGACGTTACTACCGCCGTCTTAGGCACGGACAACGCATGGGGATTCCCCTTGCTGTCGAACAGCACATCGGCGTACATCCCCGGCGTCAACGCTTCATCGGGGTTATACACGTCCAGCTCAACAGGCTCCGACCGGTATTGCAGATTGATGTTCATGGATTTTCGGGCGATATGCCCAAAGAAACGCTTGCCCGGGAAGGCGCTGAGATAGAAGGAAATGGTGTCGTTGTTCCGCAGTGTGCCGGCCATGGTCTCGGGGATGGATACCTGCAACCGCAGATGATCTACCTCCTTCAGCTCGAGCATCGGTTTGCCATCCTTGGCTTCGGCGCTGACCAGGGCGCCGGGATGCACATTACGCTGCGTGATCACCCCTTTGAAAGGCGCCATCACCTTCAGGTAGCCCATCATCACCTGCTGTTGTTGCCAGTTGGCCTTTGCCGCATTGCTGAGGGCGCTGTCCGCTCCCGTCTTCGATTTGGCCGTAGCAAGGTCCATCGGGGAAATGGCCCCGGGCGTTTGGGCAGCTTGCTTCAGGCGCTCATAGTTCTCCCGGCTGATGGTATAGTCCGCCGTTGCCTGGAAGTATTTCTCCTTCGCCTGCGCAGTGGCCTGCTCTAGCTCGGGCGCTTCCAGCTCCATCAGAAGTTGCCCCGCTGCCACATGGGAGCCGATGTCCACCTGGACGGTCTTCACATAACCATTCACTTTGGGGAAGATGCTTACTTCCTGGTAAGCGGCAAGTTGCGCAGGCAATTTGTACACCTGTTCGACGCTCTGCCGGTCCGCCGTCGCTAATTCGTAATGGGTCGCAACAAGGAGAGGGGGATCCTTCTTTTCAGCAGCCGAATCGCCCGAGCAGCCATAGATAGTCAGCGTCGCGAGAAATGAGATTATAATGATCGCCTTATTCATAAGTTGTTTTTATTTAGAATGTTCGGGAGAATGTCCGGGGTTTTCTCCGGGAGTTGCATCTTCCGGTAATAAGGAAACAGTTTCAAAGGAGGACTTCTGGCGGATCCAGCCGTATACCAGCGGCACCATGTACAGGGCGGCAAAAGTCGAGGCAGCCAGTCCGCCGATGACGGCGCGCCCGAGGGGCGCCGACTGGTCGCCGGCTTCGCCCAGCCCGCTGGCCATGGGGATCATCCCGGCTATCATCGCCAGCGAGGTCATGAGTATCGGCCGGAGCCGGATACTGGCCGCCATCACCGCCGCTTTATAGGGGTCCCGGTATTCCAGCCGCAGCTTCTCCGCATTGGTGACGATAAGAATAGCATTGGCCACCGATACACCCGTGGACATGATGATGCCCATATAGGATTGCAGGTTCAGCGTAGCTCCGGTGGCCAGCAGCAGCAGCATTGCGCCAAGCAGCACGGCCGGCACCGTCGCCAGCACCGAAATGGACAGGCCGAAAGATTGATAGTTGGCCGCCAGCAGCAAAAGAATAACGACAATGGCCGCCAGCAGACCCGTCTGCAGCGAATCCAACGTCTCCGTCAACAAAGAGGACATCCCCTTTATCTCGGCCACAAGACCGGTCGGCGGGGCGCCGAGCTTCCTAATCGACTTCTGCACTGCGGCAGTGGCAGCGCCCAGGTCTTTCTTGTAAATGTTGGCGCTGACGGTCACATACCGGCGGGGACCGGCCCGGTCATATTCTCCCGGCACCGTGTCGATGCGGAAGCCGGCCACATCGGACAGCACTGGCCGCATCTGTCCCGGAACAAGGGATACCGATGCCAGCTGTTGCATGGAGTTCATGATGTATTCAGGAACCTGCACCTGGCTCTGGTAGGTATAGGCCGCCCGTTCGTCCAGCCACAGGTTCTTGTTGGTATATCGGCTCGAAGACGTCACATCGGTGATGCTCTTGGATATATTGTCTATCGACAGCCCCATCAGCGCTAATTTGTTCCTGTCCACGTTGATGTTCACCGTGGGAAGATGAAGTGGCTGCGCTATCTGGACATCCCGCAGGAAAGAGACGGTCTTCAGCGTATCCACCAGCCTTGCCGCATAAGACTCGATATCGTCCATGTTCTTCCCGGCTACCCGCACTTCGATGGGTGTAGATGCGCCCTGCGCCATGATCTTTTCCGTCAGTTCGATGGGTTCGAAAGAAAGCCGGACGTCGGGATAGTTTCGCAGGATGTTCTTTCGCAGGGTCTCCTTCAGGTCTTCCATCTTCACCTTATACTTTTCATCCAGGTTCACCTGGATCACCGACTCGTGCGTACCGCTATTGAAAATATAGAGATTGCTGGTGCCAAAGTTGCTGGGCACCAGTCCCACGTAAGCGGAAGAAATGGCTATCTGGTGATCGACGGTGGAGTCGATGATATTGAGGACGCCTTGCGTCACTTTTTCGGTCACTTCCAGCCGCGTGCCATCCGGCTCCCGGACGCGCAACTGCAGCTGGCCGTTATTGGTCTTGGGCAGCAAGTCTTTCCCGATAATGGTATAACAAACACCCGCCGCGCCAAAAGCCAGGACAAGATAGATAGGGACGATCAGCTTTCGCCGGGGCATCCATTTCGTCAACCGTGAGGACAATCCGGTCTTGATACGCTGGAAGAAACCTTTTTCCTCTTTGTGCGGGTGATGGCGCTGAAACATTTCCGCCTTCAACAGCCAGACGCTGACCACGGGAACAAGGGTCTGGGCCGCAATAAAGCTGACCATCATGGCAAAGGCGATGGAGAGCGAAAGCGGCAGGAACATCGCCCTGGGCACCCCGTTCATGACAAAGGCAGGGGCAAACACCGCCAGGATACAGAGCAATATCAGCAGGAGGGGGAAAGAGATCTCCGAACACGCATCCAGAATGGCCTTCTTCTTGGCAACGCCCATCTCGAGGTGCTGGTGGATATTCTCGATGGTCACCGTCGCCTGGTCGACCAGGATGCCGATGGCCAGCGCCAGCCCGCTGAGGGTCATGATATTGACGGTCTGACCCGCCAGTTTGAGGAAGAATACTGCCCCCATCACCGACACCGGTATCGTGATGATCACCACCAGGCTGCTTCGCCAGTCGCGCAGGAAGAGCAACACCATGAGGCCCGTCAACACGGCGCCCAGGATACCTTCCGTCATCAGGCTCTTCGCCGAATTGATAACGAAGACGGACTGGTCGAACTCATAACTGATATCGATGTCTTCCGGCAGGAGGCTCTTCATTTCCGGGATGCGTTTGCGCAGGGCCTGCACCACCTCCCAGGTGGAGGCGTCCGCCGTTTTCACCACGGGGATATATACGCTACGCTTGCCGTTCACCAGCGCATAGTCCACTGTGATGTCGGCGCCGTCGGCCACCGAGGCCACATCGCGGACGTATATGACGGAGGAAGTCCCGTTGCTTCTTATAGGAATATCTTCAAAATGCTGCACCTTTGTTTCCAGGGAGTTGATCGAAGTGACATACATCGTACTGTCCACCCGCAAGTTGCCGGAAGGAGTTATCGCATTGTTCTTGGTAATGGCATCCACCACCTCGTCCGCCGAGAGATTGTACATCCGCAGTTTGGCGGGGTCGACATTGATCAGCACCGACCGGGCATTGGAACCAAAGGGCGGTGGAGCCGACAACCCCGGCACCGTTGCGAACAGCGGCCGCACCCGGGTAAGGGCCAGGTCGAAAATGTCCTTCAGCGGCTTGGTCTTGCTGCTGAAGACGAGCTCTCCCACCGGCAGGGAAGAGGCATCGAAACGCACCACCTGTGGCGGCAGGGCGCCCGGCGGAAAAAATGCCATGGTGCGGTTCACCTGCAGGGCCACCTGGGCCGAGGCCTCGGCCATATCCGTGTTCTCGTAAAAGGTGAGCTTGATGAGGGAAAGGCCCTGGATATTCTTGCTCTCGATGGTCTTGATCCCGTTGACATAGAGGAATTGGTCCTGCATCCGCGTAGCGAAGAAACCTTCCATCTGCTGCGCCGACATCCCACCATATTGCTCGATGACATAGATGGTGGGCAGGTTCAGCTTGGGGAAGATATCTATAGGAATCGTACGGACCGCCAGGACAGAGAACAACAAAAGGCCCATGAACAAAACCAGGATGGTGATTGGCCTTTTTAAAGCTGTTCGTACCATTATAATACTATTTAATAGATTGAATGAATTGATCCAGATGCCCCTCGGCCGAATATTTATCCAGGTTGGCCAGCAACCAGTCACTCAGGGTCTGGACATAATCCGACTGGCTTCGGTAGAGGACAAAGGATGCATTCGTGAGATCGACCAGGTTGATGATCCCCGCCTTGTATTGCGCGGTCTTCTGGTCATACGCCGCCTGTGCGGCACCGATCTGCACCGGGATCTCGACAAGGTTGCCGGTGGCGGTACGGATACCTTCCAGGGCTTTGTTGTCTACGTTCTGCAGCGACAGTTGTTCCTGCTGCAGGCCATAGGCGCTGGCCTCTGCATTGCCGGCGGCGATACGCTCCTTGTCCTTGCGGTGAACAATATTGAACAGGTCGTACTCCAGCGTAAGACCGGCCAGGTAATTGAATCGCTGATAACCCAGGCCTGAGACGGCCGAAGACTTGTAATTGTTGGTATACTCGATGCTCGAGCCCCTCGCCCAGCCGACCCCGTTGAGCAGCACGCGCGGAAGAAAGCTCTTCCGGACAAGATTTACCCGTTGCTCGTAGAGGTCCTTTTCCTTGTTGAAATAATCGATCAGGGGATTAAGGGCCATGGTGCTGTCTCTTAGGTTGCCGATGGCATCCAGCACCGCCATATAGCTGGTGGTCTTCGACGTATCGATGCGGACGGCGTCGGCCGTGATGCCCGTGAGAAAACTTATCTGCTGTTGCAGCTCCCTCACCTGGCCAAACGTCTGGTTGAACGTGATCCGCGTCTTGGACAACTCGGCCATCGCCAGCGCCGAATCCGCGCCGGGCTTGATACCGCTGAGCGTCACCGCCTGGATCACTTTATAGATCGTCTCATACCGGGTGACGTTCTCCCGGTCGATGGATAATTGGAAAAGCCCCTTTAGCAGCTCGAGATACAGTTTGCTCACCTGCCATTTCACCAGGTAGGTCTCCCGGTCGAGGTCTGCCTGGCTTAGCCGGGCAAAAGCCTCCGCATTCCGGACGGTGGCCTTTTTCAACCCGAAATCCAGCAGCTCGTACTGGTTGTAGAAGAACCCGATGTTGCCGATGGCGGACTGGTAGATGTTGGAAGAACGCACCCCGCTGCTGCTGGAAGGAATGATGCCGAAAGAAATGTAAGAGCCGGGGATGGAATTGTCGGTGCCTGCCGTCAGCTCATCACCCAGATACGAAGTAGGCAGGAAAGCATGCCTTGCGTCGGTGACGCCCGCCTTGGCCGATTCGACCAGCGCCTTTTTCTGCATCAGCACCGGCAGGTGCTTTTGCGCACTGTCTGCAAATTGAGAAAGGGTATACTTTTGTTGGGCAAATAAAGAAAGCGTGGGCATCAGCAGGATCAGGCCGAGCGCCCCGCAGGACTTTCCTATACAGAAAGTAGCCATACGTTACAATGAATTATAAGTGAAAAAAGATAGTGATTGAAAGATCAAATGGCAAAGGGCGGGCCTCGAAGCTGGAAATGAAAGCGGGTAATAAAAGGCAGCCGGGCGACTACATCACTGCCAAGCGCTCGCGGCGTGATATAACACACCGGCGCAGCTACCTGATATACCGGACAGGGTGGAAAGTTCTCTTCGTGATATCTTTTGTTAAGCCGTAGATTATGAGAGAAAGGATAAGGCTGCGGCGAAGTTCTCACCGCCATTGCCTGCCGGCTGGCGGCGGGCTGCTGGGATAAGAGGGAATGAGCAAGAATAGTCCTGGCATCGGAGTGTCCCTCGAAATTATAAAAGGACTCCACGGAAAAGAAAATGCCGTACACGATTAAGATAGTCGTGTAAAACAGCATTTTATGTAATCGCCGTAACATAAGGCAGGTGCGAATCTACTACTAAAATCCGGGTTTGCCCGCCTCCCTGCATTAAAGAATGGATAAAATTCCGGGCCTCATGGGAGCTGCCGCTCTCAGAGGAAGAGTCGCACGATCCAGTAGACCAGGGCGGCCAGCAGGGCGCTGACGGGGATGGTGAGCACCCAGGCCCAGATGAGATTGATGGTCACTCCCCAGCGGACGGCCGACATCCGCTTCGTCGCCCCGACACCGACGATAGATCCGGTGATCGTATGCGTCGTGCTCACCGGGATACCTAAGTATTGGGTCAGCGCCAGGGTGGTAGCACCCGCCAGTTCGGCACAGACCCCTTCCATCGGACTCGTCTTGGTGATCCTCTTGCCCATGGTCTTTGCGATGCGCCAGCCCCCGCTCATTGTGCCAAGGGCGATCACCGAAAAACAGGCCACCGGCACCCAGTCAGGGATATGTTTTATGTTGTCCACATCGCCATGGGCTGCCATCGCCGCCGCAATGATCCCCAGCACTTTTTGTGCGTCGTTGCCGCCATGCCCGAGGCTGAGCAGCGCCGAAGAGACCAGCTGCATCCGCCTGAACCAGCCATCCGCCTTATAGGGATTACTCCGCTGGAAAAGATTGATCACCAGGATGGTGATGACAAGCGCAACAAACATCCCGATCAGCGGCGCAAACACGATAAAAAGGAAGGTCGGGATGACGCTGCCATAGTCGATCACATGCTCACCATGAACGGCCCATCCCCCCGCATGCGCCAGGGCCGCTCCTACAAATCCACCAAGGAGAGTATGAGAAGAGCTGGAGGGAATACCAAACCACCAGGTGAAGAGATTCCAGGTGATGGCGGCGATCAGCCCCGAGAGGATCACCGGCAGCGTAATAAAGTCGCGGTTGACAAAATGCGCAACCGTCCCCGCGATCTTGTACTCCCCGATAAAATTTGAAAAAAGGAAATAGGCTGCAAAATTGAAGATCGCCGCCCATAACACCGCCTGGAAGGGCGTCAGCACCTTCGTCGAAACAATGGTGGCAATCGAGAGTGCGGCATCATGAAAACCATTGATATAGTCGAAAATCAGAGCAAGGGCGATGATAGTAAAGAGAAGGATCATGGGTTATGGGCTTCCAGGGACGGCTTCCGCCTTGGGTCAGGCGTATTTAATAATAATAGATTCGATCACATTGGTCGCATCCTCGCATTTGTCGGTTACGATCTCCATCACCTGGTAAATGTCTCGCTTTTTTATCACCTCTTTTGCATCGGGCTCTGTTTCAAACAGCCGCTCGATGCTCATGTCGAAAATGTCATCCGCCTGGTTCTCGATACTGTTCACCCGCACCAGCGCATCCGTAATGGTCCGCATATCCCGCATATTCCGCAACTCTTTCACCGCGCTGCGGATCTGCCGGGACCCCTGTTCGATAAGATCGGCCATCTTCTGGATACCCGGGTCATTGGGGTTCACCTTGTAAAAATTTATCTTCTTCGCCGCGGCATATATATAGTCGCAGATGTCGTCGAGACTGCTGGCTAAATAGTGAATATCTTCCCGGTCAAAAGGAGTGATGAAATTACGGCCCAATTCTGTAAAGATGCGGTGGGTGAGGTCATCGTTCACGTGTTCCTGCGTTTCCAACTGGGAAATAAGGGCTGCCCGCTTGTCAAAATCCGGCTCGCCGACCACCTCCTTTAATAATGACCCCATTTTTGCCACACTATCCGCCACTTCCTCGAAAAGGGAGTAAAAGACCTTATCCTTGGGTAGAAATAATTGAACAAATGCGTTGAAACCCTTCATAAAATGAAAAAATGACTGACAAGTTAGCCCTTAAGTCAGCGGCTACCCTAAGAATCCCGTTTGGTAATAATTTCTTAATATTGCCACCTCGATCCCCAGCCAACCCTTCGCAAAAAAATGCGTTCAGAATTTGAATTACATTTTATTTATCTTCGTAACCCCTTTACAAACAACCTTCAAAACGACATTTTTTTGTAGACCTTATTGCTTTTTGTAAAGTGTTAACATTAAGGTAACATTCCCGTAACATTCGGGTCATCGCTTAAGCATTGTTTTGCAGCGAGTTCTAATGGTGCCAATTACTACGCCATAACAATACTTAACGAACCAAGACTTTTATGAAACGAAACGCAAAACAACTCTTATTTATCGTTGTCTTCTTCTTTTTAACCATCGCCTCCCAGGCCCAGGTATTTGTCAACAATGATTCCGCTTTCAGCGCGGGAACTCCCAAGGCTGGGCGTCTGTGGGGGTATACATTTGGCGATTATTATTATAAATCGCACAGTGATTCCCTCAACCGTGGCGGTACCAACCAGTACACCGGTATTCCGCAAAGCAGAAATCAATTAGCTTTCCGCCGGATCTATCTCGGGTATGATTACAATTTCAACAAGAAATTCTCCGCGGAATTACTGTTGGCCGCTGAGGACAACTTCCCCGCAGGTAACCCGCCCGGTACGACTACAACCGGCAACAGCGGCGATCTGCTGGGCAATGGTAAAGAAACCTTCTTTATCAAACTGATGAACGTTAAGGTGAAAAACATCTGGAAAGGAACGGACCTCGTCGTGGGTGAGCAGTTTACTCCTTCCTTCGCCATGCTGACAGAAAAAGTTTGGAACTACCGTTCCATCGAGCGCACCGTTTCCGATATCCGCAGGACCCCGTCCTACGATCTCGGCATCGGTTTGAATGGCGTATTCGACCCCGCCACAAAGAACTTTGGTTACAATGTATTGATGGCTAACGGCACCAGCGACAAACCGGCCACCAACAGCTTCAAATGGTGGTATGGTGATATCTGGGGCATGTTCGCCAACAAGCACCTCATCATCGATCTCTACACCGACTATCAAAGACTCAACTGGCAGCCCGGCTGGCATCACGACCGGCAGATGTTCAAGGCCTTCGCAGCCTGGAGCTCGCAACCCATCACGATTGGTGTTGAAGGCTTTATCAACAATATGGCAGCTGATACCAAGGCCAGCAAGATCGGCGGCGGCGCAGATACCATTGCCACCAATTCAACAGGGTTGGCCTTCTTCGCCCATGGCGATATCGTCACCAACAAGCTCCGCTGGTTTGCCCGGGTCGATCTCTATAACCCCAATACGAACATAGACAACACCAAGTATACGACTTATGGTGGCCTCAACTCTCCCAGTGGTTATTTGTCGACTGGCTACCACATGACCTACAGCCCGAGCACCGGCGCCCCCACCACGGCTACCGCCACCACCGATAACACCGCAAAGGAAACGTTCTTTACGGCAGGTCTGGACTTCATGCCTTATAAAGACATCCATTTCGAACCGAACGTTTGGCTGGTGCATTATTCCTCTCAGCAGGCCGCCGGTACATCGGCTGATCAAGACGTTGTCTTCAGGCTTACCTTCTTCTTTGTATTCGGCAAGAACTACAAGAATAACTATACCCAGTTGTAATCTCAACTTCCATAAGATATATAACCATGAAATTACATTCCTTTAAAATCAAGCGTTCCCTGGTCGCCGGCGCCTTTTTCGCCCTCTTCAGCATCAGCCTGGTATCCTGCGGCGGCGATGGCGGCAGCACCAGCGGCAAGGACAGCACGGCTAGTGCCTCCAGCGACGACAACACCCTTCTCGGTGCGGGAAGTTCTTTCGATAACCCCTTGTTCTCCAAGCAATTCTCGGAGTACAGCAAGACGGGCAACCTGAAGATCAACTATCAGTCCGTTGGTTCCGGCGCGGGTATCTCGCAGCTCACTGCCAAGACGGTCGACTTCGGCGCTTCCGACGCCCCGATGAATAGCAAGCAGGATTCCGCTGTCAGCGCTCCGGTTGTACACATCCCTGTTACGGAAGGTGCAGTGGTGCTCAGCTACAACCTGTCCGAAGTAAAGGACACCCTGCTGCTGACCCCCGCTGTACTGGCTGATATCTTCCTGGGTAAGATCACGAAATGGAACGACCCGAAGATCGCTGCCGTTAACAAGAGCGCCAAGCTGCCTGCTACGCCCATCGTTATCGCTCACCGCAGCGATGGCAGCGGTACTACCAATATCTTCACCACTTACCTTTCCAAGGTCAGCGAAGATTGGAGCAAATCGCCTGGCAAAGGCTCTTCCATCAATTGGCCCATCGGTCTCGGTGGCAAGGGTAACGAAGGTGTTGCCGGCTTGATCAAACAAACTCCCGGTGCTATTGGTTATATAGAATTGGCCTACGCGGTTCAGAACAACATGCCTTACGCCAAGGTGCAGAACAAGGCGGGTAACTTTATCACCCCCAGCATCGCCAGCGTAACCGCAGCCGCTAACATCCAGATCCCTGCCGATACAAAGGTTTCCCTGACCAACACGGAAGCAGCCGATGGCTACCCCATCTCCAGCTTCTCCTGGGTGCTCCTCTACAAAGACCAGAAATATGCCGATCGTTCGCTTGACCGCGCTACCAAACTCGTAAAGCTGCTCCAGTGGATGATCCACGACGGTCAGCAATTCAGCAGCGCGCTCACTTATGCTCCGCTTTCTCCTGCTGCTGTCAGCGCCGGAGATGCAGTGCTGAAGTCCATCACCTATGATGGCAAGCCGATCTTACAGTAGTGTAGAACAATTGGGAATTGAATTGAATTTATGGATACATCTGTAGACAATGGAATGATTACCCGCAGCGATATACCGCTGCGGGTAATTAATTCTTCGCCCGAAGCGATCTTAAAAGCAAAAAAGCGGACGAAGCGGTCTTTCCGGCAGATTCGCACGGAAAATGTTTTTAGACATACTCTCACGATCATGGGGTTGATAATGGTCATCCTGGTGCTGGGCATCATGTTGACCCTTGCCTGGCAGTCCAGGCTGTCGATCTCGACCCTGGGGCCCAAATATCTGTGGAGCAAGGTATGGGATCCTGTTCAGGACATTTACGGCGCCTGGCCCTTCCTGCTTGGGACCCTGCTTACGTCCTTCCTGGCACTCATCATCTCTGTCCCGTTCTCCGTTTCGGTGGCCATCTTTTTGGGGGAATATCATCCCAAAGGCTGGCTCCCGGATTTCCTGAAGAATGCGGTTGAGCTCATTGCCGCCGTTCCGTCGGTTATTTACGGTTTCTGGGCCCTGGAAGTATTGGTGCCCTATGTGCGTAAGTTCGAGTCAGCCATCGGGGTCGAACCGGTTGGTGTCGGTATTTTCAGCTCATCGCTCATCCTCGCAGTGATGATCATTCCCTACGCCGCCTCCCTTGGCCGTAGCATGATCAGCCTCGTCCCCTCCCATTTGAAAGAAGCGGCCTATGCCCTTGGCGCCACCCGCTGGGAAGTGATCCGCACAGTTGTTCTGCCCTACACCAAGTCGGGGCTATTCGCAGGCATCCTCCTTTCCCTGGGCCGCGCCCTGGGCGAGACGATGGCCGTCACCATGGTCATCGGCAACACCAGCCTCATCCCCAAAAACATTTTTGCCCCGGGTAATACCATGGCCAGCGTCATCGCCAACGAATTTACGGAGGCGGACAAACCGGTATATCTGTCGGCGCTCATCGAACTCGGCCTGGTACTCTTCCTGGTCACCGTGGTGATCAACCTCATAGGAAAGAAAATTATCGACCGCTTCACCAACGATTAATGTATGGATGGAAAATATGTAAAATACCGGTTGGGTAAGAGCTATGGCTTCCAGAGCCTCGTGTATTTGCTGGCCTTCGCGTGTATCGTCCCGCTGCTGGCTATTCTTTTTTATATCATCAGGGCGGGGATTACCAAGATCAACTGGCACTTCCTGGTGAATATACCCAAACCGGTTGGTGAATCCGGCGGCGGCATCGCCAACGCGCTTGTCGGAAGCATTATCATCATTCTCGTCGCCGCGGTCATCGCGGTGCCCATCGGCATCCTGGCCGGCGTCTATCTCAGCGAGCACCGTAAGGGCCGCCTGGCTTACTGGTGCCGGTTATCAACTGATATTTTGCAGGGCGTACCCTCCATCGTCATCGGCATCGTCGCTTATTTCTGGCTGGTGCGACCCTGGGATATAGGGTTTATCCATCATAGAGGCGGATTCTCCGCCTTGTCCGGCAGCGTGGCCCTGGCCATCATGATGTTACCTATCATAGTCCGCTCGACGGAGGAGACGCTCAAACTCCTGCCGGATTCCCTGAGAGAAGCGGCGCTGGCGCTGGGCATGCCCTTCCACCGGGTCATGTTCAAGGTCATCATACCGGTGGGCATCAGCGGCATCCTCTCAGGCATCATGCTTTCTGTCGCCCGCATCACCGGTGAAACAGCCCCCCTGCTGTTTACCGCATTCGGTAATCCCTATCTGTCGGTCAATATAGGCAAACCCATGCAAAGCCTTCCGTTGCTGATCTTCAACTATGCCACCAGCCCTTACCAGGACTGGCTTAATCTGGCGTGGGGCGCTTCCCTGATCCTGCTGGTCTGGGTCTTATTCCTAAACATCTTTACCAAGGTCATAACAAGAAAATGGAAAGTACAATTCTAAAGAGCAGGAACTTCAACGCTTCGTTTGGCACCAATCACGTCGTTAAGAATGTTAATATCGATATCCCCCGCAACCACATCATTGCCGTGATGGGCCCTTCCGGCTGTGGGAAAACGACCTATCTGCGCTGCATCAACCGCATGCACGAACTGATCCCCGGCGCCACCTCCAACGGGGAAATGAAGCTCAATGACGAAGACGTTTACCAGATGCACCCCATCTTCGTCCGCCTCAAGATCGGTATGGTGTTCCAGCGTCCCAATCCCTTTCCCAACCTCAGCATCTATGACAATGTCATTGCCGGATATAAGCTCAATGGTATCAAACTGCCAAAGGGCGAACGCGACGGCATCGTCGAGCGATCGCTCACCAAGGTTGCCTTGTGGAAAGAAGTAAAGGATTCACTGAATAAAAAAGGTTCCTTTCTCTCCGGTGGCCAGCAACAGCGGCTATGCATCGCCCGCACCGTGGCCATGGAGCCAGAGATGATCCTCTTCGACGAGCCGACTTCCGCCCTGGACCCCATCTCCACCTCGACGGTGGAAGAGCTGTTCCACGAGCTGAAGGCGAACTATACCCTCGTCATCGTCACCCACAACATGCAGCAGGCGGCCCGCGTCAGCGACAAGACGGCCTTTTTCTATATGGGCGAACTGGTGGAATACGACGAAACAAAGATCATGTTCACCAACCCCAAAGACAATCGCACCCAGAACTATATCACGGGTCGCTTTAGTTGATTACCTTTATATATCTATCATTTATCTAAAGTCATGGCACAAATTGAAACCGAATTACAAATGCTGAAGGCGGAAGCCATCAACATGTGGACCCTGGTGAATTCGCAGTTGAGCAAGGCGCGGCAGGCCTTCCTCACTTTTGATAAAGATCTTGCCCGCGAAGTCGTTTTGAAGGAGAAAAGGGTCAACGGCAGCGAACTTAAGATCGACCGCGACTGCGAGAATATCTTCGCCCTCTTCTGCCCCGTGGCCATCGACCTGCGTTTCCTGCTGGCCGTATTGAAGATCAACAGCAATCTCGAACGCATCGGCGACATCGCGGAAGGCATCGCCAAATACGTCATGGAAGCAGACGTTCCTTTCTCCGAAGATATGCTCAGGATCACCCGCATTCTGCCCATGTACGAAGAGGCCGTCAATATGCTCGTGGATACGCAGGACGCCTTCGAAAAGGAAGATACCATCCTGGCGCGCAGCGTCTTTAAAAAGGACGAATTCCTGGATAATGTCAACAGGTCCACCCATAAAGTGCTGGAAAACCACCTGAAAGATCATCCCGGGGACTACTCCCAGGCGCTGTGGATGCTGTCAATCATCCGGAAGCTTGAGCGCGTTGGCGACCAGGCAAAGAATATTGCCGAGGAGATCATTTTTTACCTGGAAGCTAAAGTGCTGAAACATAAGGGGAAATTTGCATAGCCCGGAATCATAATATTCACATAACACTTAAGTAAACTCCCCGTAATACGGGGAGTTTATTTTTGATATACCAAATTAAACAGTCACCTGTTAATCGATGGTTTATATATGTAGAGTTGAATTTTCTCATGCAGAATTCCCCTCGTTTCTACGAGGGGAATTTATTTTTACCGAAAAGTCTAGTTGAACACCGCCTCCGGATATAGCATATCCAGGGTTCCTTCTTTTTCGAGATGACAATGATGCATGAGATAGCTGACTATCGCCTCCGTGGAGTAATCGAGATGCAGGCAAGGCTTCCGCCGCAACTCCATCCAAGGCCGGAAAACTCCCGCAAATCCGGCGTCCAGCGTCTTAAGCACCGGCACACCCATTTTTTGCAATGCGGCCGCATTACAGGACTGCTCATATTGTCCCCGGATAGGGATGACCATTAGTTTCTTGCCCAGGTATAAGGCCTCTGCCGGGGCCTCGAAGCCGGCGCCCGTGAGGATGGCCTTGCACGAGATAAGGCTTTTGTTAAAGGCGGCCTTGTTGACGGGCAGGAAAAGGATATTACCGTCCTGGGTCGGCCGTTGTACTTCTTTGGAAAACACCTGGAAGGTAAACTCCTTCAGCGGCTGGAGGTAACGGCGGACGGTTGCGTCGTTATAAGAAGAGAGATAGACGGTGACATACCCCTTGTCCTGTGGTTCTGCCTGCAGGATATCCCGCTTGATCACCGGCGGCAGGATAAAATCGTCGTATTGCTTGAAATGAAGCCCGACATACTGCGTGGCCCGGGCATAATTACGGAGGATCCATTCTCCCATCCATTCCCGTTTTTCGGGGCGGGGAACCTTTGGGGAGATGAAGCTGGCCTGGTGCCCGAAGTTCACGGATGGGACCCGCTTGTACATACAGGCCAGGGAGGTGAGGCATTCGAAGTCGTTGATGACGAGGTCGTATTTTTCCACCGGCAGGTCACGCACTTCCCGCCACAGCCGCAGCGGCGCGATCTGTTTCCCAATTTCCCAATAATTCAGTCCGCCGCTACTGGTATAAAAAAGGCTAAGCCCCTTGCTCCGGTATTTAACCGAAGCGTCGAGCTGAAGACTATTGTTTGCCCCACTCAGGAAAATGTCCACTTTCCCGTAGCGTTGGAAATAGGGAAGTAGTTCCATCGCCCGGCTGATGTGGCCGTTGCCCGTTGCCTGCACCGCGTAAAAAATCTTCATAATCAGTTATATCACAGCTACCTATATCGCTGCCAAAGAGTTGATGTAAAAATTGATCTCGTCAGTCAGCACGTTGACAGACGGCTTCATTTCGATCGTCTGCGTCACCGGGAAGTCCTTCTCGTTATACTCGAAAATGCTCCATTCGTTCTGATGATATTCCAGGGCCGTACAATGCTCCACCCAATCCCCTGAATTCAGATAAGTGACTTTCCCGTTCTTTGTTTCCACTATTTTCTTCTGCGGCTGATGAATATGCCCGCAGATGACGTAATCGTATTTCTTTTCTATGGCGAGCTCGGCGGCTATTAATTCGAAATCGTTGATCTTGCTGACGGCCTTATTCACCTGAGCCATCACCTGTTTGGAGATAGAAACGCGCTCACGACCGAGGGATTTCAATATAAAATTAATGAATCTGTTGAAGCGAATCAAGAGATTATAACCGCTGCTCCCCAGTTTTGCCAGGATTTTGGCACTCCCTTTGGTAGTATTGTCGAAAACATCGCCGTGAAAGATCCAGGTCATCTTATTATCGATCTCCAGCACCAGCTTGTCGGTAAGGGTGAAATTCCCCATCTGGATGTCCGTATAGCGGCGCATCATCTCGTCATGGTTGCCGGTGATATAGAAGACCCGGGTGCCATTGGTGATGAATTGGATTATCTCCTTGATCACCATAATATGGGCCACGGGGAAGTAACGCTTGGTAAACTGCCAGCCGTCGATGATATCCCCATTCAGGATCAATATGTTAGGTGTGATGCTCTTTAAGTAGTTGACGAGTTCCATTGCCCGGCATCCATATGTTCCAAGGTGAACATCGGATAAAACAACTACATCTACGGGACGTTTTTCCATTATTGTGGTTTCCCAAAGTTCTATATAAGATATTATTGCTATTTTAAGCCAGGGTTAACAAATTGTAAGCCTATTGTTAATCCAGTGTTACGGTTCTTGGATAGATTACCTTTGCGCCCATGAAAAACTGGCCTATCCTTCTCGCCGCTGCAATAACACTATCCCTAACCGTAAGACCTGTTATATCGAATGCACAGCCCCTGCATTATACCGTCGCCAACACCCATTCCCATAACGACTATGAGCAACCCACTCCCTTCTGGATGGCCTGGCAACACCGGTTCGGCTCCATCGAAGCCGATATCTGGCTCGTCGGCGGCAAGGTGCTTATCGGCCACGATCGGGAAGAGATAAAAGCGGGCCGAACGCTGGAAGAATATTATGTCAAACCGCTGGAGGCCTGCATCGAAAAGAACAACGGCTATCCCTATGCTGATACTTTGAGACGGCTGCAGATCCTCATCGACGTAAAGGCGGACTCGGTCGCGGCTCTCGCCGCGCTTGTCGGTCTGCTCGACAAATACCCTGCCCTCGAACACTGTTCCGCCCTGAAATGGGTCATCAGTGGAAACCGGCCCGACCCGGCACAGTATACGGCTTATCCCCCTTTCATTGCTTTCGACGGCATCCTGCATCTCCAATACACCCCTGAAGCGCTTTCCCGCATTGCTATGATGAGCGACGACCTGCGCTATTATACCCGCTGGGATTCGCGCACCGGCATCCCGGACACAGACCTGGGCGCCCTGAAAGCGGCCATCACCCATTCGCATACCCTACACCTGCCCGTCCGGCTTTGGGATGCGCCTGATTTCCCCGCAGCCTGGCGCCAATTGATGCAACTACAGGTCGATTATCTCAATACCGACCACATCGCCGACCTCGCCGCTTATCTGAATTCCCTGTAATTTCCCTGCAATTGTTATAACTTACCGGGCAAACTGTCACAGGTATGCAAGAAGAACTCCTGCTGCTCATCGGTGATAAGATAAAGACCAAACGCACACAGAAGAATATTACCCTCGAACAGCTGGCAACAAAAGCCGGTGTCAGCAAGGGTCTCATCTCGCAGATCGAGAACAATCGCACCGTCCCCTCTCTCCCCGTCCTCTTCAATATCATCCACTCCCTCGAGGAAGACCTCCGCACCTTCTTCGAAGACATGCACGACAGCTTTACCAACAACCACATCCTCATCATCCGCAAAGGCCAGGAGAAGCTCTTCACAAAAGAGCCGGTGAAAGGATTTTCTTACCGGCGCATTCTCACCCGCAGCATCAGCTCCCAGGCAGCCGACGTCGTCCTGCTCGAACTGAAAAAAGGCGCCAACCGCAAACAGCTGATCCGCACAGACGCCTACGAATGCAAATACATTCTTAAAGGTGATATCGAATACCAGGTGGAGAACGAAAACTTCACGCTGAGTGAAGGCGACACCCTCTTCTTCGATGGCCGCGCCCGCCACCGCCTTAAGAACATCGGCAGCACCGAAGCCCTCATTCTCGTCTTCTATCTTTTTTGATTGATCTTTCTCACCCAAGGTCTTTCTCGTCCACACATAAAATCGATTGCAACCGGCATTTTCACTTATTCCCGCTTATTTACAAATACTTAACATTGGTTTAGTCTCGCTAAACTGTTAACATTTACTTAAATCAGCCCTAACCTTTCAGTCACATTGTCCTTATACTTTCGCCGCTGAGATAAAGTCCGCAATTCTCAACTAAAAACATACTGTATTATGAGTAAGAAAATTACCCACATAACGGGTGTCTTGCTTGTGGCATTTCTATTGCCGCT
Source organism: Puia dinghuensis (assembly GCF_014642875.1). Taxonomy (GTDB): domain Bacteria; phylum Bacteroidota; class Bacteroidia; order Chitinophagales; family Chitinophagaceae; genus Puia; species Puia dinghuensis. The sequence goes on along the minus strand of NZ_BMJC01000003.1, from coordinate 918,873 downwards.
CTTCAGTTTCGCCCAGAAGGTCATCACCGGGCACGTATTATCAAAGAACGATCAGTCACCTGTTCCCGGCGTCTCCGTAATTATTAAAGGGACGCACACCGGCACGTCCACTGGCGTGGATGGCGGCTTCGCCCTTAAAGCAAAAGAAGGCGATGTCCTCGTCATTTCCGGTGTAGGCATCGAAAAGACCGAACAGGAAGTGAATGGCTCCGATCTGACCATCGCTGTAGCGGCGGATGCCCGCGAGCTGAACCAGGTGGTAGTAACGGCCACCGGTATTAAAAAGGAGGCGCGGCGCCTTGGTTATGCCTTGCAGACCGTTGATGCCAACACCCTGACCCAGGCACGCGAAGCCGATCCGGTCAACGCCCTGAAGGGCCAGGCCGCGGGTCTCGAGATCAATATTAATCCGGAGATCGGCCGCCCCGCCGGGGTGATCATGCGCGGCGAAGGTTCGCCCATCTTCGTGGTGGACGGCGTTCCCATCAGCTCGGATACCTACAATCTCAATGCGGACGATATCGAGAACTTCACCGTCCTGAAAGGCCCCAATGCCGCGGCGCTCTATGGATTCCAGGGTAAGGACGGCGCCATAATCATCACCACTAAGAAAGGCTCGAAGGCCAAGGGTAAACCGGTGATCACTTTCAACACCAGCAACCAGATCAATACAGGCTTCATCGCCCTTCCCAAATACCAGGACACGTATGGCCCCGGCGACAACGGCAAATATGCTTTTGGCGGTGGCGGTTCCAGCGCGGCTTCTTATTTCGGCAGCGGTGCGGTTGGCGTAGGGATCAATGACTATGATTACGACGTTTGGGGCCCCCAGTTCCGCGGCCAGCTGCTGCCTCAGTACGACGGCGCCTACACTGCGAATCAAACCTATACGACGACTTTTGCCGACGGCAGTAAGTACACCGGCCACGTAGCGCCCACACCGTTCACCGCCAGGGGGAAAGACAATTTGAAAAACTTCATCCAGGCAGGCGAACTCACCGTCAACAGCATCTCTGTCAGCAGTTCGACGGAGAAGACCGATATGCGCCTTTCCTTCGGCGACACCTGGCAGCGAGGCATCGTACCCAATACCCAGCTGAACAATGCGAGCTTTACGGCTAACGTTACCCAGCGCTTCAGCGACAAGCTGAGCCTCTCCACCTATTTCAATTTCAGCCGCCAGTCCACACCCAACATCCCGGACGTCAACTACGGCCCCAACAGTATCATCTATAACATCATCATCTGGGGCGGCGCCGACTGGAGTGTCAACAGCCCCAATATCCGTAATTACTGGCAGCCAGGTAAGGCAGGCATCGAGCAGAACTATGAAGAGTACTACCGGTACAACAACCCCTGGTTCATGTCCTACGAATGGCTGCGCGGCCACTACCAGAACAATGAATACGGCTACGCCTCCCTCAACTACAAGCTCAACCAGAACTTCGACTTCCAGTTCCGCCCCAGCTTCACGGCCTATGATATGTTCAACTCGGAGAAGATGCCTTATTCCGCAGGTGTTTATGGCCGGCCGCTCCGCCAGGGCGATTACCGCGAAGACCGGCGGCAGCTGTTCGACAACAACGAAGACCTTCAGGCTCGTTTTCATAAGAACGAGATTGCCGGATTCCTCGATCTCTCTGCTGTAGCCGGCGCTACGGTGCGCAACTTCAGCTTCAACTCCAACTTCGAATCCACCAACTACCTGAATGCACCTGGGGTATATGCTTTCTCCAACTCGCAGGGAGCCCTGACGGGAAGCAATTTCTCTTCAAAGATGCTTGTGCTCAGCGCTTATTACTCCGTCGACCTCGGGTACAAATCCTACCTGACGGCCAATGTCACCGGCCGCGTGGACAAATCCTCCACCCTGCCTGTCAATAATAACAGCTATTATTACCCCTCCTTTAACCTGGCAACCGTGGTTTCCGAATACGTCCACCTGCCGGAAGTCATCTCCTTCCTCAAGGTCAGGGCTTCCTACGCGGAAAGCAAGGACGGCGGAACAAATCCCACCTTCACCCCGAATGTAAGCGCTACCCCTGCCGGCGGCTATGGCTACACCTGGGTCTCCCCCTACAACGGGCCCAGCTACCAGTTCTCTCCCAGCTACAACCTGACACCCACCTACACCGGTCAGAACAGTGCCCGTTATACCGATCAGGTAGTTAGCCCCAATATTCATACGGCGGACAGAAAGGCGACAGAGATCGGTCTCGACATCCGTTTCCTGAAGAACCGCATCGGACTGGACGTCACCCGCTACCGCTATTGGAATCAGCTTATCGTAAATCAGGGTACATCCAACGCCTCCGGATACTCGGTCTACGAAACCAATGGCAACGTCTACACCAATAATGGTTGGGAAGCAACAGTCAGCGGCAAAGCTATTGTCAACCCCCATGGACTCAACTGGGATGTGACCGCCAACTTCTTTACGTTTAAAAGGGAATGGGTTAGCAACTCCAACCCGGACAACTATGAAAAGAATGGCCAGCGCGTCGACCTCGTATATGGCGATGCTTTTGTCCGCACCCCCGCAGGCAAGATGGTCATCGATCCCAGCTCCGGCACCTATATCCGCTACTCCGACCTGGGCTCTTCCGCCCAAAAGATCTTCGGGCACGCCGATCCCGACTGGCACTGGGGTTTGATCAACACCGTAAGCTATAAGAACTTTTCCATGCGCTTTCAGTTTGACGGTATCGTAGGCGGTGTGATCACCGACTATATCCGGAAAAAGACCTTGCAGGGCGGTCGCCACATCGAGTCGGCCACCGGTGCTCTCGGCGCGGCAAGGCCTTCGGACGAAGCCAATGTGCCTGCTTATACCGGCGATGGGGTCAACCTCACCGGCGGATCGATCCAACTGGATCCTATCACGGGCGCTATCACCAACTACAAAAGCCTCACCGAATCGACGAACACCACCAAGAGCCTTGTACAGCCCTTCGTTTACCAGGCAAGCTCCATCAACGACCTGGTCACGATCAAAAAGACCTATGTCAAACTGCGGGAAGTAACGCTTACCTACAAGGTTCCGCAAAGCACCTTTGGCAAGAAGTCGATCGTCAGCAATGCAAGCGTCTCGCTGGTGGGCAGGAACCTCCTTTACTTCTTCCCCAGCCGGTATAAAGACCTGGATGTAGACCAATATTCCCAGGACTCCGGTTCGGGCCTGCAAACGCCGACGACCCGCAGCTATGGTATCAACATCAATTTTTCTTTCTAAATCCTCAAGAAAAAGAAATATGAAAAAGATTAAAAATATAGCTATCGTTCTGATGGGCGCCTTGCTGATGACTGCCTGCAGCAAGAAGATCGAAGATAAGTTTAACAACCCCAACAATCCCGCCTCCGTCCCCCCGAACCTGATCCTCGGCACCGTGCTCAATGCTATGTCCGGCAACAATGGAAGCTCCTCCATCGGCGCCCTGGGCGGGGTCAATTCCTGGGACAATGTGGGTGACTGGAATCAATACCATTGCCAGAACTATAACTATTACGGCAATAATATCTATTCGTGGACGAATAATTCCACGCATTCGGATAATGGCATCGGCAATGTCAGCGACGGCCCGTTCAATTCCTACCTGGTGCTCAAGAATGAGCTGCAAATGGAAAAGGAAGTAACGATCCGCGGCGGCGCTGCCCTCAACCCGTACGAAGCCGTCGGCCGGTTCATCAAAGCCTATTACTTCTACAACATGACCTCTCTTTTTGGCGATGTTCCCCTCACCCAGGCCCTGCAGGCACCGACGATCTCCACGCCTGCCTATACGTCGCAGGAGCAGGTATTCCTCTACGTGTTGAACCAGCTGGATTCGGCTAATAACGACCTGGCCGCACTCATCAACAACAACGACGTTTCCCTCTCGGCTTCCCAGGACATCTACTATGGAGGGGATCTTACCAAATGGCAGAAGCTGGTCAACTCCTTCAAGTTAAGGGTTTTGGTGGCCCTCAGCGCCAAGGCTTCGGATGCTACCCTGAATGTGCCCGCGCAATTCGCCAACATTATCAATAACCCCTCCAAGTACCCCATCTTCACCGGCGAGAGCGATGATCTGGCCTTTGTCTACAACCCGGGGGGATCGAATACCTTCAGCACCTATCCGTTCAATCCCAGTAACTTCGGGTCCATCGCCGGCCGGTTCAACATGGCTGATACTTATGTCGGCGCACTCACGGCTATCAGCGACCCCCGCGTATATATCACTTGCGACCCCGCCTGGAAGCTGTTTAAAAATGATTCGGCCAACCCGGTACAGAACCCGGCGCAATTCAAATATTTCGTCGGCGCCAGCACCGGACTCGCGCTGGGAACAATGTACGCCAACGCCAGCGCCGGCGATTATTCCTTCATCGGCCGCAAGCGCTACTATTCAAACTTTACAGGCGACCCCAACGTCCTGGTCGGATATAAGGAAATGCTGTTCAACATCGCCGAAGGCGTCGAGCGCGGATGGGCTGCCGGAGGCACCGCGGAGACCTGGTATAAGAAGGGGATCATCGAATCGATGAAATTCTTCGGCATCGATGTGACCCAAACAAACTTTACCGCTTATTTCCTTCCGCCGACGGCAAACGCTATTACCCAGGTGCAACCTTATCCGTTCAGCTTCAGCTGGGCAAGCTACTATGCACAACCCGCCGTGCAGTTCTCTTCCAATCAGACAGCAGCCATCGCGCAGATCGTGCTGCAGAAGTATATCGCCATGTTCGAGACTTCGGGTTACGAACCCTACTACAACTGGCGGCGCACCGGCGTGCCGGCCTTCGAAGGCGGCAGCGGTGTGGGTAATAACGGCGTTGTCCCGGTCCGGTGGGCATATCCGGTTTCCGAACAGTCGCAGAATGCCGCCAACTGGAAAGCCGCGCTGACCAGCCAGGGCTTCAGCGCCGACGACCTGAATCAGAAAATGTGGCTGCTTAAATGATAAGACAACGGCTCATGAATACCAGTTACAGGCTGCTAGAAATAGCAGCCTGTATTTTTCCGGCAGGAAACTTTTAAACATTATTTAATAATAGTGCCGTTCGGCCTATCCTCATTTTCGATACTTTGTAGGTCATTATTAGCATAACAAAACTCCTCTATTTATGACCATTGAGCAAGCCGAGAAGATCACTAACGAGATCATGGACCTTTACGAAGAGTATGGCGGGGCAGAATATGCGGGGGAAAAAGTCTCGCAATTGGAACATATGGCCCAGGCTGCTCAATTGGCCGAAGCGCAGGGTTATGACGAAGAAGTAATACTGGCTGCCTTCCTTCACGACATCGGTCATATTTCGGAAGCCGCCAAAGGCGGAGTATCTATGTCCGCTTCGCGGGGGGAGATGGACGGATACGGGATAATCGATCATGAAGAGCTCGGCGCCGAATTCCTCCGCGAAAAAGGGTTCTCCAAAAAGATCGTCCGCCTCGTGGAATCCCATGTAGAAGCCAAACGCTACCTCACCGTAAAGGAGCCAGAATACTACGATCAGTTGTCCGAGGCCAGCAAAAAGACCCTCGAATACCAGGGTGGACCCATGACCCCCGAAGAAGCCGCAGCCTTTGAACAGTATCCCCTTTTTCCCCTCATCATCCAGATGCGGAAATGGGACGAACAGGCAAAAATTGAGCAGCAGCCCCTGCCCGACCTCAACCACTACCGGCAGATGATCCTACGGCATCTCTCGGTCAATGCATAAACTTCTTTTGATATGAGCTCTATCCAACTGGTCGTTTTCGATATCGCCGGCACCACCGTTCAGGACAGCGGGAGCGTGGCGGAAGCCTTCATCTCCGCCTTCCGGGATTTTGGCTTCGAGATACCCCAAGCCGAAGTAAAAAAAGTGATGGGCTTTCGCAAGATCGACGCCATCGCCCTCCTGCTGGAGACATTCGCACCCGCCAAAAAGGACGATGATATCCTCATCGATCGCATCCATACCCGCTTCATCGACACCATGATCGCCTTCTACCGCGACGATGAAGACCTCGCCCCCTTTCCCTATGCAGAACAGGTGTTCTCCGCCCTCAAGCAGCAAGGGATCAAGGTTGCGCTCAACACCGGCTTCACCCGCAGCATCACCGATACTATCCTGCACCGGTTGCGCTGGGACGACCGCTCATCCCTGATAGATATGGTCATCTGCAGCGACGAGGTCTCCCACGGTCGCCCATACGCCGATATGATCGAAACACTGATCAACGTACTGGGTGTTAGCTCTCCTTCCAACGTTCTCAAGATCGGGGATACCGAAGTGGACGTCGAGGAAGGCCGCAACGCCTCCTGTGGCAAAGTGGTCAGCGTCACCACCGGAGCCTATACCCGCGAACAGCTCGAGCCCTACCACCCCGACTTCATCATCGACGATCTCCGGGAGCTGCTCCCCATCATTGAAAAGGCCTAAACCCCATCGTTTTATGTCCTCACCGGCCACTCCTCCCACCATCCCTGCCGCAGCCCTGACTGCCGGTGGCCGGCTGACGCTAAAAGCGCGCCTCCAGCGAAGCCCTGCCTGGGTCCTCATCCTCTATGCGTCTGTCACGGGCTATATCGTCTATGCCTCCATGTATGGCATCCGGAAGCCCTTCACGGCGGCCTCCTATGATGGCATCACCTTCCTCGGCATCTCCTATAAAGTAGTGCTGGTCATCGCCCAGGTGATCGGCTATACGCTGAGCAAATTCTTTGGCATCCGCTTCATTGGCGGGATGCGCCCCGAACGAAGGGCATGGTTCATCATCCTGCTCATCGGTACAGGCTGGCTCTCTTTGCTCTTGTTTGCCATCGTCCCCGTGCCGTACAATTTTGTCTTCATGTTTATCAACGGCCTGCCGCTGGGCATGGTCTGGGGACTCATGTTCGGCTTTCTCGAAGGCCGGAAGGTCACCGAACTGATGGGCGCCATTGTGGCTACCAGTTTTATCTTCGCTTCCGGCCTGGCCAAGACGGTGGGCAAGTCGCTGCTCCTGCACGGGGTCAGCGAATCCTGGATGCCCTTCCTGGCCGGCGCTGTCTTTATAGGTCCCGCATTGATCAGCACCTGGTTGCTCAACCAGACCCCGCCGCCTAGCGCTGAAGATATCGCGCAACGAACCGTCCGCCTGCCGATGGACCGGGAGCAGCGGCGAAACTTCCTCCGGATCTTTGGTTTTGCGCTTATCCCCGTCATCATCGCCTATGTGATGCTGACCATCCTTCGCGACTTCACTGAGGATTTCGCCAATGAGTTATGGACGGAGACCGGCTTTCGCAACAATGCCGACGTCTTTGCCACCTCCAGCACCATCGTATCCCTGCTCGTCCTTGCTGTCATCGGCGGTTTCTTCGTCATCCGCAACAATTACCGCGCCTTCCAGCTCAACAACGTCATCATCATCGGCGGCTTTGTGCTGGCGGCCGGCTCTACCATTGCCTTTCACCTGCACGTGATCTCCCCCATGATCTGGATCGTCTCTGCCTCGGCGGGGCTCTACCTGGGCTATGTTCCGTATAACTGTTTTTATTTCGAACGGATGCTGGCGGCCTACCGGATACCGGGGAATGTCGGCTTCATTATGTATATAGCCGACGCCTTCGGCTATCTGGGTACGGTTGTCGTGCTCCTGGTAAAGGAGTTTGTGCATCTCCGGTATAGCTGGGTCGACTTTTTTACGGGGATGTTCTATGTCTCTGCCTTTGCGGGCATCCTCCTTATCTTGTGGGGATCTGTCCTTTTTACAAAAATTTACAGTAAAATCAATTAACATCAGGAGTCTATGGGATCCAGATCAGCAATAGTTATAGGAGCCGGTATTGTGGGATTGGCTACGGCAAGGGCCCTCGCTACTCAAGGATACGCGGTAAAGGTGTTCGAACGGACAGACAAAGCGGTAGGCGCTTCCATCCGCAACTTCGGCATGATATGGCCCATCGGTCAGCCCGCCGGCAAGATGTACGACCGGGCCATGCGCAGCCGAAACATCTGGAAAGAGATAGCCCCCCGGGCCGACTTCTGGTATGAAGCCGCCGGCAGCCTGCATCTGGCCTACCATTCGGACGAATGGATGGTTCTCCAGGAATTGTATGAAGTCTTTCGCCGCGAAGGCCGCCCCGTCCAGTTACTCGACAAGGCCGCCATCACTGCCTCGTCACCTGCCGTCAAGACCGACGGGCTTCTCGGTGGTCTTTATAGCAACGACGAAGTGATTGTCGACCCCCGCGAAGCCATCGCCACCCTCCCTGGCTGGCTCGCCGAACAATACAAGGTGGAATTCTACTGGGGGAAATGCGTCTCTTACATCTCCGATCAGATAGTATACATCGGCAACGAAGAAGAATATGAGGCCGATCTTGTCTTCATCTGCAACGGTGCGGACTTCGAGACGCTGTATCCTGAGCATTTTAGCGAACAGCCGGTGACGAAATGCAAGCTGCAGATGATGCGGCTGGTATCGCAGCCCGATGACTGGCGCATCGGCCCCGCCCTCTGCGGCGGGTTATCCCTCATCCACTACAACAGCTTCAAAGCTGCGTCTTCTCTGCCCGCCCTCCGCGAGCGCTATGCAGCGGAGATGGCCGACTATCTGCAATGGGGCATCCACGTCATGGTCGCCCAAAACGGCCGCGGCGAGCTTACCATCGGCGACTCCCATGAATATGGCCTTACCCACGACCCCTTCGACAAAGATTTTATCAACCGCATGATCCTCGACTATCTCCGGCGCTTTGCCTGCTTCAAAGACTGGTCTGTCGCCGAGACCTGGAATGGCGTATATGCGAAGCTGACGGATGGCGAAGCCGATCTCTTCTTTTCACCCGAACCCTATGTCTATGTCATCAATGGGGTAGGAGGCGCGGGCATGACCCTTTCCTTTGGCCTGGCCGAAGAACTGGTTGCGGGCCTCTAGCCCCTCCTGCTTCTGCGCGGCCGAACCACCGACCGGCCGCCGCAAGACCGCAATCCGCCCCACCCCCGGGAAATCGCCGACCAAAAGAAATCCCTAATTTCGCCGGATGAAGACGCTCAGGGAGATAATTTCTGGCAACCGCCTCTTTTTTAGTCTTTGGGGTATCTTTTTTTTCGTCGGCCTCCTCTTTCTCCTCACCGTAGGGAAGGCCGCCGCCTTTGTCGATCTCAATCCCTATCACCGCACCACGCTCGACACCATTTTTGTCTGGATCACCTTTCTCGGGGACGCTACCTTCAGCATCATCGTCTTTGTCATCTTCCTGGTACGGCGTCGCTGGTCGAAGGCTACTCAAGTGATCCTCGCCTTTTTGATCTCGGGTCTGCTGGCCCAGATCCTGAAGAATGTCTTTTCCATGCCCCGGCCAAAACAGTTCTTTGCACCCGGCTCCTATCCTTATTTCATCGATGGAGTGACCCATTTGGGTTTTGCCAGCTTCCCATCCGGCCATACTACCTCCATCTTTGCCCTTGCCACCTTGCTGGCCATCTTTACAAAAGACCAGCGGGGGAAAGTCGCCTATCTGCTGGGCGCCATCATCGTCGGCTATTCCCGCATCTACCTGGGGCAGCATTTTCTCGGCGATGTACTCATGGGTTCCTGTATTGGAATCCTCGTAGCAGTGCTCATCCATTGGCTGTTTGTCGAAAAACTCCAATCCCTCCCCGTATTTGCGCCCAAAAACCCGTAGGTTTGCCCAATTTTTCTAAGCGCCTTTCCCATTATGGGAAGATTGATATATAAAAGATATACATGATCCTTGGCAAAAAACTGGTGATCGTCCTACCCGCCTACAATGCGGAGCTGACCCTTCGCAAGACCTATTCGGAGATCCCTTTCGATATGGTGGACGAAGTGGTATTGGTGGATGACAACAGCAACGATCGCACCGTAGCCGTGGCCCACGAGCTGGGCATCCGTCACATCATCAAACACGACAAGAACCGTGGTTATGGCGGCAACCAGAAAAGCTGTTATAACAAGGCGCTCGAGCTGGGCGGCGATATCGTGATCATGCTTCATCCCGACTATCAGTATACTCCAAAGCTCATCCCTTCGATGGCCTACCTGATAGCCAACGACGTCTACCAGGTGGTGCTGGGCGCCCGAACGCTCGGCAAAGGCGCGCTTCGCGGCGGCATGCCTTTGTATAAATACATCTTCAACCGCGGACTCACCTTCTTCGAGAATGTACTGCTGCGCCAGAAGCTGGCGGAATATCACACCGGCTACCGGGCCTTTTCCCGCGAGATTCTCCGGCGCATCAACTATGAGATCAACTCCGAAGATTTCGTGTTCGACAACGAGATGCTCTCACAGATCGTCTACCTGGGCTATGAGATCGCCGAGATCACCTGCCCCACCAAGTATTTTGAAGAAGCGTCGAGCATCAACTTTAGCCGTAGCGTCACCTATGGACTGGGTGTAATGAGGGTTTCTATCGTTCACAGGCTCTGCAAATGGGGCCTGATGAAAAGAGAAATGTACAAACCGCTAACATAATTTAATCGATTTCGCATGCATTTCACAAAACCCACCGCCATCCTGCTGATCACCGTTTTCGCGGCCCTGCTCTTCCTTCCTTTCCTGGGCCACGTACATCTCTTCGACTGGGATGAGATCAACTTCGCCGAATGTTCGCGGGAGATGATGAAGCTGCATGATTATACCCGGGTGTATGTAGACTACAAGCCCTTCTGGGAAAAGCCGCCGATGTTCTTCTGGATGCAGACCGCGTCCATGCATGTTTTTGGGGTCAACGAATTCGCCGCCCGCTTTCCCAATGCCATTTGCGGCATCGTCACGTTGATCGTCGTTTTCCTCTGTGGCAGCCGCATCTACGACCAGCGCTTCGGTATCCTCTGGGCGCTGGCGTATGGTGGTTCGCTCTTCCCGAACATGTATTTCAAATCAGGCATCATCGATCCCTGGTTCAATCTCTTTACCTTTCTTTCTCTCTATAACTTTATACTCTATCACTGGAAGCGGAACGGTTTCGACAAACCCGGGCTGAATCATGGCCAGTTTTATTATGTACTCTGGTCCGGCATCTTCATGGGGCTGGCCGTACTGATGAAAGGCCAGGTGGCGCTGATGGTGTTTATGCTGGCGCTGGGGGTTTACCTGGTCTACAACCGGTTCAAGGTCTACTTCAGCTGGTGGTATGCCCTGCTGTTTCTCGTCGTCGCCTTCCTTGTCACCTCCAGCTGGTATGGCTATGAGACGATAAAACGCGGTCCCTGGTTCATAAACGAATTCCTGAAATACCAGTGGCGCCTCTTCCGCACCCATGACGCCGACCAGGCCGGATTCTTCGGCTATCATTATATCGTGTTGCTGATAGGTTGCTTCCCCGCTTCTATCCTGGCCATCCCTTCTTTCTTCAAGGCAAAATACAATGGCCGCTGGGACCGCGACTTTAAGAAATGGATGGTCATCCTCTTCTGGGTGGTGACCGTGCTGTTCACCATCGTCCAGTCCCGCATCATCCACTATTCTTCCCTGGCCTGGTTCTCTGTTACCTTCCTGGCTGCTTACAGTATATATAAATGGAGTCGCAGAGAGCTTCCCTACCGGAAATATGTGGGCGTGCTGCTGGGCATCCTTGGCGGCATCATCTCCCTGGCGATACTGGGTGTCGCCGTCATCGGCCTCAACATAAGATTGCTGGCGCCCCATGTCGACGATATTTTCGCCCGCGCCAACATGGAGGCGGACGTGCACTGGTCGGGTTTCGAAGGCGCCATCGGCGTGCTGATGGTCGTCGCCCTCATCGCCGGCATCCTCTATATGTCGCGTAACCGGTTCAGCCGTGCCGCTCTCACCCTCTTTGGCGGGACAGCCATCGTCGTCTTCTTCGCGTCCGCCATCATCGTTCCCAAGGTAGAGCGTTACAGCCAGGGCGCGGACATCGACTTCTTCATCGCCCGCCAGGGAGAAGACTGCTATGTCCATACCCTTGGCTTCAAAAGCTACGGCGACCTCTTCTATACCCTCAAGGAAAAGCCCACTAACCCCAACTCCTACGATCAAACCTGGCTGCTCACCGGCCCCATCGACAAACCCGTCTATTTCGTCACAAAGATCGATCGTGTTCAAAACTGGGAGACCGCGCAATACCCCGAGCTGAAGGAGCTATACCGCAAAAACGGATTCGTCTTCCTCAAACGCGATGTGCCCCCTCCCGCGGCGCCAGCGGCCGCCCCTCCCGCGGCCCCCGCGCCACCCCCGCCCGCGGCCCCCGCAACGCCAGCCGCATCCCCGCCCGCGGCCCCCGCGCCTGGCCTTCCTTCTCCCGCCTCTCCCAATAAATAGAATGATAATGAATTACGTATCCCATCATGACCCCTTTGGCCCCAATATGACCCCTATGACCCCAATATGACCCCTTTGGCCCCAACATGACCCCTATAGATGAAAGATATAAGAAGTGCCTTTGCCAGTTGTACCGGATTTTTGGATAAGGCCTCTTTCTGTCAATTCCTGTAAATCCCGTGTTGCGGTACGTTTTGATACCTTAGCTAATTCCTGATATTGGGCATTATTGATACTGCCATATTTTTTTATATATAGCAGAGCATTAATTTGTCTTACCTGCAGATTTTGTTTCCTTAAAAACTCCTCCGTGTAGATATCCTTCAAAAATGTAATACTGAAGCCGCCCTGTTCTTCTTCAATGATTGGCTCCGGCCGCCCTGCTTCATTACAAGCCTCAATTATTTTATTTGTACCTCGTCCCCAGGATTCAATGTAGCCTGCTTTGAAAAACACATTTGCAATGTTTCGGTTGCGAGGGTAGGAAGAATGGTTTTTTTTCAGTTCTTCGATACTTAATTCCTCGGGTAAATTTCCTGGATTCCAAATATGCAGGCGGTCATCATAAACGCGCAGAAATATATAGGTACTTGAATAGTCCTTGTGGATAATGGCGTTTAGAATCGCTTCCCGCAAGGCCGGCTCTGGGTACTCTAATGGTTCCATTCTTTCCAGCCCTTTATAGGATATTGGGCGGATGAGGTATTTAGCTTTTAAAGTATCCATTACCTTATCTGGCATGTCAAAAATGTTGGTTTCAATAATGTCTTGAAATAACAGATCATTACTTGACCGACCAAACCTGCCTATTTTTAAACTCGCTGTAACCGTAACCTTTGCCAGATTTTTGCCAAAGAGTAGCACCGCTGCATTGGTTAGCTGTCCTTGCTCGGTTACAAGGTTAAGGTTCTTTAAAAGAAGCTCTGGGTCAAGATTTGCGGCACTCGAAGGTATCCTGTCCTTCTCAATAGCCTTGCCAATAAATGTTTGAATGCTGGTTTCATTGAGGTCTTTATGAAAAGCACCTTCAACCGGCATATCCTCCCATTTCTTTCCAATCTTATTTAATAGCAGGTTTTGCAACGCCACGCCTTTTAATTCCTGTTTAGTACTCCCACTTCGGTAGTGATAGACACCATGATAAGCTATTGGAACACTACTAACCGGAACTATAATTTCAATATAGTGTTTGCCTTCACTTTGATGCAGATTTACGTCTACAACCAAGCCTAAATGATTAACAGCCTTATTGGGTATATCGTCCATTAGCCTTTTATAATCATCTACTCCGGCAACAACTCCATTATCGTCGATACCTATAAATATTTTTCCGCCTTGTGCATTTGCAAAGCCGCATATCCATTTTAGATATTCATCTCTCCAGGATTGTTTGTATTCTATACACTGATTTTCGGCCATTCAATAAATTATTATCAATCCCACACATGCGCATAGGATTCCAGTTACATAAAACCGGTCATTCTTTGATAATTGGAGATAAACTCTTGGGTTGGAAAAGTGGCAGTTACAAGTAAAGATAAAACATTCCCCTGTAATTTCCTTCAACTCTATCGGCACTGCTATATGCCGCACTACAGCGATAACGCCACCGCCTCCACGATTGACGTCTCCGTGTCGATAACAAGAAACCCATTATTAAACTGGCACCTCGCCACGCAAGGCCCATACCAGTATTGCAGATCGCGCGAGAAAGGATAGCGCCCGAAACCCTGCCGCCGCAGCTCGACATCATTCACCCGGCTCAGCCCCTCGAAATGCATATGCCCGGAAATGCCGATGACGCAGCCATGCTGCCCGATAAACCCGAGGTGCTCCTGGAATTCCTCCGCCCGCTTGGGGAAATAGGTCCGAAGACCAAGCAGGTCGGGATAAGCGAAATGGGAAAACAACACCCGTAACCCATCGAAGTCTCCGACATGCACATCCGGCAACGACTCCAGCCATGCCCTGTCCGCCTTCGTCAGCAGCGCATTCAGCTGCACGTCTTCATACAGGAACAGCTGGTGGCCCGCCAGCGCCTTACGCTGATAGAAATCCAGGTCATACCAATTGTCCGGGAAATCGAAACCGCTGCGATGACGCGGCAGCTTCTTTATCTGGTAAAGATCGTTATTGCCGATTACGGTGGCGCTGCAGTTGGCCCGGACCATTGCAATACATTCATGCGCACTGCGGGTGTCGAGATAATGATAGGTATTCACCTTGAACCCTACGATATCCCCCAGGCAGATGATCTCCGTGCATCCGGCCTGCTCCAGCAGCGTCAGGGCTGCTCTCAATGCGACAATGTCTTCGTGAATGTCTCCGATGACCCCTATTTTCATTTGGCTAAAATACAATTCGTTTAGTTCGACCGGTGTTATTTTAATGGTCCGCGGGACAACAGGCGACTGCGCAGCAGATCGGACAGTTTCTCACTTGCCAGTATCAGCAGCATCGTCAGCAGGATAAGCGCCAGCGCATCCCTGTAGTGCAGCACGCGCATCGCCTGAAACAACTGGAAGCCGATGCCCCCGCCCCCGAAGATGCCAAGCCCGATCGCCACCCGGATATTGAGATCGAAAGCATAGAAGAAGTTCGCGATAAAGGAAGGCAACACCTGAGGTAAGATAACGTAGCGGATCACCTGCCATCGCGTAGCCCCGACCGAATAGATGGCATCGGCAGGCGCGGACTCCGTATTTTCGATTATCTCCGCAAACAGCTGCCCGAATGTTCCGACCGTGCCCACCACCAGCGTCAGCATCCCCGCAAAGGGACCAAGACCCACCGCCGCGACAAAGATGAGGATGATAAACAGCGGCGGTATCACCCTGTCCACGGACAGGAAAATGCGTACGCCGATGCGCACCGGCCGGCTGGGCATGGTATTCTCCGCCGCCAGGAAAGCCAGCAGCATCGCAAGGACGCCACCGATCAGCGTTCCGAGGAAAGCCATACTTACGGTCTCCAACACCGCCATCCCGATGGTCTTGTCCGCCCAGAGCAGGCTCAGATTGGGCGGCGACATACTCACAAACAGATCGGTGACATAGTGGAATTCGGTAAACAACATCGCCGGATCGAAACCCATGAACAGGCTCGCCGCCACCAGGAGGATAGCTATTGCGCTAAAGGCCGTAGCTCGCTGCCGGTAACCCGCCGGGGACAGTACGTTGATGCTGCGGTCTTTCATTGGAAACGTCCTCCTTCTTTTATTCTTTTCCGCAGAAATCCCGAAAGACGTTCGCTCAGAAAGACAAGAAGCAGGGTCACTATCAGCGAGGCGGTGGCCCGCCCATAATCAAGCTGGACGAAACTGCGGTATAGCTCCAGCCCGATGCCACCCGCACCCACCGCCCCCAGTACCACGGAAAGCCGGATGCTATACTCGAAGCGAAAGAGCGCAAAGGAAATGATGGAAGGCACTATCGGCTGTATGACACCAAACACGACCACCTGTACCCGCGTTGCGCCGACTGCCTGGATAGCTTCGATGCTCACGGGGTCCAGCTCTTCGATAGCGTCGGCGATCAGCTTTCCCAGCATGCCGACACTGCCGATAGCCAGCGCCAGAACTCCGGCAAAAGGGCCCAGCCCAAAGGCTGCGACGAGGAATAGCAGGATGACGATCTCCGGCAGGGCCCGCTCCAGGCCCAACAACGCACGTACAGGCTGGCGTATCCAGGGAGGCGTCAGGTTGGAGGCGGCCAGCAGCGCAAAGACCAGCGAGATCACCGTACCCGCCACGGTCCCAACGATGGCGATGAATACGGAATTCAGGGCGGGCTGCACCAGATCGGCGAAAGCCGACCAATCAGGTGATGACAATTGCACCAGGAGATCAGTGCTGCTGGCTATACCCTTGAAGAGAAGACCCCATCGGGCGCCACAGACCCAGGCCGCGCCCTCCGCCAGTAATAAGATCCCCGCGGCGACTAACAGCACCCTGCCGTATCGGCGCAGTGGATGGAGACTAAAAGAAATCTCTTTCATGCTCATTGGGATTTTGCGCAACAATCGTCGGTTTCTCCACAGGAGGATGGGGAGCATTCTCTATCTGTTCGAGCTCTTCGCCATAGATGTCGATCAGTTGGCGATTCGTCAGCCGGGGATCGCCATCATAGATCACGCGGCCCTGTTTTATCGCGATCACCCGGGTGCAATATTTTGCCGTCATCTCCGGCTGATGGAAGACGCCGATCACCGGCATCTCGTCGGCCAGCGGCCTGATCATCTTCATGATGATCTTGGCATTGCTCGGGTCGAGGTTGGACAAGGGTTCGTCGGCGAGCAGCAGTCCCGGGGACTGGAAGATGGCCCTGGCAATCGCCACCCGCTGCATCTCGCCACCGCTGAGCCGGCTTACCCGCATTCCGGCCACGTTTCCGATATTCAATTTGTTCAGCGCGGATAACGCTTCCTCCCGCTCCCTGTCGGTAAAGCCATAAAAGAGGCTGCGCAGCGTGCTCATCTGTCCAAGCCTTCCCAGCAGGACATTGTCCAGGGCCGTCAGCCGCTGCACAAGATGATAGCCTTGGAAGACGATGCCGATGCGCCGGCGTAGTCGCCGGAGCCTGCTCTTGGCGATATTGCAGAGATCCCACCTGCTGCCATCCTGGTCTTCCACGATGACCGATCCCGCATCGGGCCTGAGCAACCCGTTGAGACAACGCAGGGTCAGCGTCTTGCCCGCGCCGCTGGCCCCTAATATGCCAACAAACTCCCCTTTCTTCACGGTAAAGCTGATACCGTCGAGCACCTTTCTGCCTCCGGGCAGCGATTTGCTGATGTTGCAGACTTCGATCATGACGTTGTTATTTTTTAGTGGGCGTAAGATCGCCAATGCCCGCGGCTATCTTCCGCAATCCATTGTATAGGGTGTCGTTCACTATGATATAAGATATGCTGTCCGCCTGTTTTGGGAAATACATGGACATAAAGGCATGGAAGGCTTCGTGGCCATCCTGCGGCATCCGGATAAAGGCCTCCCTCACCTTTTCGGTAAAGGCCGGGTTCACCTCGGGCCGCATACAGATAGGACTCTCGGGAATGGGGTCCGACGTCCAGAGGATGACGAGGTCTTCCTGCCTGACCAAACCTTCCCTTATCGCCTTGTCATAGCTGAACTGGAAGGCGCAGCCGAGATCGGTCTTTCCCGTCTTCACCGAGACGATCGAGGCGAAATGTGTCCCGGCGAACATGGTTTGTTTGAATGCTGTTTTGGGGTCGAGACCGATGGATGTGAGGTAGGCCCGGGGTATCAGGTGACCGGAGGTAGAGGCAGGGTCCGCAAAGCAAAGCGTCAGTTGGTGCGACCGGGCTTTTACATCATCCATGGAATGCAATCCGGTGCCCGGGTTGGTAAGGATATAGCTTCTGTAGTTGAAAGGTTTGCCATTGACACCCGGGGCCACCAGCGGCACCAAATGCTGTTTCTCGGTGGCTAATACATAACTGAAAGGACTCAGGTAGGCCATATGTGCCTTGCCGGCAACCATGGCTTCGATCACTGTCGTATAATCCGTGGATTCCAGGAATTCTACTTTGATGTTGAGCTTGCTTTCCAGGTACTCCCGCACCTTCCCCAGCACCCGGGAATTTTCACTCGGGTTCTCGCCATCATAAACGGCCACTACCAGCGTATAGGGCACGCCATTGGCATCCAGCGCGGTCTTGCTTCTGCACCCTACTGCCGCCAGCAGCAACAGAAAGGGCAGCGCCGTCATCATCATCAAAGAGGCATTCCTATGTCTCATACTGTTAGTGTTGTGTATTTATGTAAGAAAATGTCCAGATCGAGCAGGTCTTCAAACCGCTGTTCCAGCGTCTCCCGGGGCCAATCCCACCATTGGCTATCCAGCAACTTTTCTACCACGTCGTCGGGAAACCGCTGTTTGATCACCTTCGCCGCCACCCCGACGGCCACCTGGTAGGGACCGACATCCTTGGTGACCACCGCCCCCGACCCGATAACGGCCCCCGTGCCGATGCTGACCCCGGGCATGATCACCGCCCCATGCCCGATCCAGACATCATGGCCGATGATACAGGCATGTTCCTTGCGCCATTGGAAAAAGGCCTCGTCGTCGACGGCTCCCAGGCCATACTGCCGCCGCCGGTAGGTCATATGATGTTGCGTCACCCGCCACTGGGGATGGTTGCCGGGGTTTATCCGCACACCGTTGGCGATGGAACAGTATTTCCCGATCTCCGCATAGATCATCTGCACATCACCGGCCGTATAGCTGTAATCACCAAACACACTGTCAACGAGCGACGTGTTCTCACCCAGGGCCGTCCAGGCGCCGATGCGGCTGTTGCGTATCCGGCAGCTGGGATGGATGTAGGGCTGCTCGCCAAGGGATACGCCCGATGCTTCGGCAGGAGGCGCGGGATAGTGATCGATATGGTGCATAAAGCGGTTGTATTGATACGTTAGAAATAAAAGCGGGGATAGTCCTCTTCCCGGAGAAAGGCGGAAAGATGATGATACCGTCGTAGTCCGGTGGAGGCCAGCTTCAACCGGGGCGGTGCGCCTTCCAGGCTGCGGTTGATAGCGTGTACTGCTGACGCCAGCTCTTCCCGCTGCACTTCCGTCAACCCGGCTTCTATATAAGCCAGCGTGATATGACCGACAAAGGGTCTCGTCATCCGCACATCCAGGGCGGAAAGCGCGGAGTCGGCATAGAAGGCGGCCCGGAAGTCGACGATGCGCCGGTAGGCCGCTTCATCATCGAATATCCCCAACAGGCCTATGGCGGTGCCGAAAATACCCAGGCCGATGAGCCGCATCGTCAGTGAGCGATGCGCACCCCCGGGCATTCGTGAAAAGGCCCCCGCTACCAACGCGGGGTAGGTTGACTCCAGGCCCGGCCGCAGGATGTGCCGGAGGAAGCGTTCTTCGGAAAGCGTGTTGGCGACGGTTTGATGAAAGCTTTCGGCAGGCAGCAGGTAAAGCGCCTCTTCCCAGGGACATTGCTCCAGCAGATGCGCCTGGATGGCTTTCAGGATGCCGGGCAGGTTCTCGTTGCCTGGGTTTTCGGCAACCATGGACACCACCGCAAAACCGGGGTAGGACTGGGGCACCCATCCTCTTTCGTTACGCCGGTAATTACCCGACGGACGCAACGCCATCGCCCTTTCCAGCAACTGGTCAGCCTGGATCTCATCCCATTGCCGGCGCGTATAGTCGGCAAAGGAAAGGTCTGTGATAGATGTAATAGAGGTCATAAGCTATTATTTTGTGGTCGTCTGCATTACGAATTTGCCGTTTACCATGACATGGGTCGCCATCGGCAGCCCATCCTGGATACGCACTATAAGCAGGTCGGCCTCCTTGCCTGCCTCTAGGCTGCCCAGGGTCTCGTCAAGGCCAACAGATTCCGCGGGATGCAGCGTCGCCAGGTTGACGGCTTCATGCAGCCGCATGTTCTTTTCCCGGTGGAGCTTGAATATCGAATGCAGGATGGCCGCCGGGTAATAATCCGAGCAAAGAATGTCCACAACGCCTTCCAGCACGGCTTCCGTCATATCCAGGTTACCGGAGAGCGACCCACCCCGGAGGATGTTGGAGGCCCCGCCGGCGACATGCATGCCCATCTCCGAAGCATAGCGTGCTGTCGCGAAATTGATAGGGAATTCACAGATGCTTACTCCCATGGCCAGCATAGCATCCACCTTTTCGATGGTGTCGTCATCATGCGACGCCACCGGCAACCGGTTCTCCAGGGCCGCGCGGACAAGGTATTCCAATTGGTCGCCTTCGATCCTTGGCCGGGTGCTGCGCAACAGGAGTTCTTCATGATACTGCGCTTCACTCTTCCCCTGCGCAAGCAAATGCTCCTTGAATCGCTCTTTGTTGAATTGCCCCTGTCCCGGGGTATGATCCATCACGGAAAGCAGATCGACAACGCCGTTGCGCATAAGATCGAGACATTCCTCAAAAGCATTTATCCCACTGAGCTCGAAGCGGAGATGGATACGGTTACGGATAAGGGTGGGTCTGGTGGCGGCTCCGTAAACTTTTCGGAAGATATCCCCCCGCGTATACCGGCTGCGCGATTGGTTCTCGGCCGACTCATAACCAAGATGCAGCGAGTGAAAGACCGTGGTGATGCCGCAGCTGCACATCTTCCGCTCCAGTTCGCGAAAGGCTACCTCCACCGGGATATCGGCCGCAGGCCGCGGTACGATCTCCGCATCCATGGCATCCGTGTGGATGTCGATGATGCCGGGTATAACATAGGCCCCACCGGCATCCAGCAGCTGCCCCTCCCGGGCCAGCGCATCGGTGACGGCGCCCACCTGTCGGATCCGGCCTTCTTCTACCCAGACCGAACCGTCGGAGATGATGCCATCAGGTGTGACTACTTGTGCATTGGTGATCAATACTGTATTCATATGATTTCAGTTACGGTAGGTGTTATGCGTCCCGCCTGCAGGTGCAACCGGCGGTCGGCTAATGTCGAAAGGGTATATTCATCATGGGAGATGCACAAAACGGATGTCCCATGCTGTTTGAGGTCGCGGATAAGCCCGATCACCACATCCTTGGTCCGAACATCGAGCGATGCGGTGGGCTCATCGATGAGCAACAGCCGCGGCTTTGCGATGATGGCTCTTGCCACATTCACCCGTTGCTGCTCACCCCCGCTAAAAGTGACGGGATAGGCGTCCCAGAGACCCGAAGGCAGCCCCAGCATCTCCAATAATGTCCTGGCCCTGGCCCTCGCTTCCTCCTTATTCTTCTCCGTGCGGAGCAGCGGCTCTGCTACTACATCCACCGCCGGCACCCGCGGAATGACGCTCAGGAATTGCGAACAATAGCGCATCTCCTGCCGCCGCAACGCGATAATGGCATGATCATCGGCTTTTACCAGGTCGATGACACCCGAAGCGGAAGCATAGCGGATCTCTCCCGTCGTGGCTAAATAGGTGCGATACAAACACTTCATCAGACTGGACTTGCCCGAACCCGATCTGCCGGTGAGGCCGATGATCTCTCCCTCCCTGATGGTCATATCGATATGCTGCAAGGCCGTGATCTGCTTATCATGAAGGATATGCAAATCGAAGGTCTTACTCAGCTGATGGACTTCTATGATATTCATAATAATGAGCTGACGAGTAATTGTGTATAGGCATGCTGCGGGTCCTGGAGTATCTGATCCGTAAGCCCGCTCTCCACGATGCGTCCATTCTTCATCACCAGCGTCCGGTCGGTGAGCATCCTGATCACGGAGAGGTCGTGGCTGACGACGATCATCGCAATACCCAGCTCCTGCTGGAGTTCGCGGATGAGATCGAGCACTCTTGCCTGCACCGAGACATCGAGACCCGTCGTCACTTCATCCAGGAAGAGCAAGGGCGGATTGTTGGCGATGGCCTTGGCTATCTGCACCCGCTGCTGCATGCCACCGCTAAACGTGGCCGGCGTATCATCGAGGCGCCGCACCGGGATCTCGGTCTTCTCCAGCAGCTGCGAGGCCCTCTCCCGGATGCCGCCGACATGCAGCTGCCCCGCCATGATCAGCTTTTCGGCGATGTTGCCTCCCGAGGAAAAATGGAAGTTCAAGCCATCCCGCGGGTTCTGGTAGACCATCCCCATGAGGTGGTTGCGGATACGGCGCTTTTGTTGGCCGGAAGCTTCGAGCATGTTAGTCTGCCCCTGGTCATAGGGATACAGCAAGGCGCTGCCCGCAGTCTTCCCGAGATCGAAATACAACAGCTTCACGACGGTGCTCTTTCCCGAACCACTCTCCCCTACGATGCCCAGCACTTCCCCGGGATAGAGGTCGAAGCTGACTTCGGCGCAGGCTACGATGCTGTCGGTGTCCGGGCAGATGTTGGAGCTGAATTCCGGACCCGTCAGCTCCAGGGTCCGGGGCCCCGGTTCTCCATATATTTTTGTCAGGTTACGAACCCGCAGCAGCCATTGGTTGTCGCCCGCACCCGCGATCCCCGCTGGCCCCACTCCCCCCGCCGTCGCGGCCCCGTTATGATGATTTCCGTTGTTCATGATTCTATCTGTTGGATATATGCGTTGACAAAAGGAGCGATCGGTTCACCCGCCCGCAGCTTGTCGAGAAAATTGCTGTCGTTTACGACGAATTGTTTCGATCCGTCGTCCGAATAGATCTCATCCAGAAACGCCTTCCGGTAACCCGTCTGGTTGCAGACCTGCCCGTTGAAGTCTTCGATATGAAACCGGACATCCTCGAATTCCAGTGGTTCCACAGTAGTATGCGGTGGAACGGCATAGAGCCGCTTCTCCCGGCCCGCGCCAAACAGGTAAAGCGTCTCCGCCTGGTGCAGGTTGGGGATATCCCACCGGGGGATGGGTGATGGCGCCATGATATACCGGCCGTTGATCCTGACAGGATAACCCGCACCCAGCAGGATGTCCCCATGACGAACGAAAGACTCGTATAAGCTGACCCACATCTTCGCATAATCAGCCTCCCCATGCATCTGTCGGGTGCGGTACTCGTAGCGCTCCACCGACCGAAGAGGCTCGGGCTGCGGAACCTGGAATACAAACACCTGCTCCGCCGTCAGTGCTTCTTCGGTTATCCGGTGCCGCGTCTGGATCAACGTGGCTTCCGTCGTGTCGAACGTCGTCCTGCATCCGGTCATAGCCTGCACAAAATCCCGAAGGTTGCAGGCGTTGACGCTGGCGTCGCTGCCCTGGTCAATGATCTTGAAGATATCCTCCCGGCCGATGATCGCCAGGGTCACATGCAGCCCTCCTGTTCCCCATCCCCGCGCGATGGGCATCTCGGGGGAGGAATAAGGGCATTGATAACCCGGTATCGCCACGGCCTTTAATAATTTTCTCCTGATCTCCTTCTTTGTAGACTCGTCGATAAAGGCAAAGTTGTATCGGTGCTGGAATTTGGTGTTTTCGATCATACGGTTTCACTTACAGTTTCCAGGGACGCGGCGCCGGCCCTTCTCAATGCCGCCCGGACATTACTGAGGCTCGCCTGGAAGGTGACATAATGCGGCAACTTTAAATGGTTGACGAAACCCATCGCCTCGATGCCTTCCGTATGATAGAGCACAAACTCCTGATCTGTGGCAGGACTGCGCCCATCAGGACTGCGCATCGCCCGGTCGAGGATGCCCATACAGATCGCCTTGGTATCGTTCTGCCCGAAGCAAAGCCCATAACCGATGGTGTAAAAGGGTAGGACCTTCTTCTTCGAGGTGCACGTTGTGCTCGTGATCATCTCCGCTTCGGTGACTTCGATCTTGCCGATGTACCGGATACGGCCCGAAGGGTCTTTCACCCGCACCGGTACTGTGCCATAACGTAGTTCACACACGGTGGGATGCGTATTGCCAAAGCCGCGCAGGCTGCTGTAGCCCAGGGCCATCAGCCCACCCGTCTCTGCCCGGGCCATCATCTGCAGCCGGGCCGACCGGGGTGCAGGAAATTTGATCGCTTCGCGGGTGATGTCCTTCAGTGTCGTATCTTCTTCATTTTCTACCGGCTTTAACAAACCCTCCCGCCGCAACAGGTCGATCACCTTGTCATAGGTGGTGACAGCGGCCAATTGCTGTGGATCGATATGGCCCTCGAGCTCCGCCAGGAAACGCCCGATCGTCTCTTCGGTCTCTTCCGTCAGTGCAGTATCGAGCAGGCGCTGCGTATAATCCCGGGTAGGTCCGAGCACCTGGCCACCGGGTATCTCCCTGAATGAGGCAGAGATCTTCCGGCGGACAAACATCTCCCGCGTATCGATGGCCTCTGAATAATACCTGCGCTGAAGGGTCGTGATAAAAGCCCGGAGGATAAACGCCGCTTCGAATACCTCTCCTTCCGATTGTTTGAGGGCGATGGCGGCATATTCGGGCGCATACAGCCCGCCTTCTCCCATCACCTTGTCCACCGCCAGCCGCATTTGTGTCCTCATCTGCTGAATAGTGATCGGTGGCGTCTGCTCGCGCAGGCGGTAGAATTCTACCAACACCCTGGCGTGTGCGATCGCGTCGTCGCCCCCTTTTACGGCTACATATCCCATAGTTCTTCCTTTAATTTATTATTGCCCATTTAACCTTACTGCTCCGCGGTATACAAGCAATCCGCCCGGCGCCATCCGCCAGCACAAGGTCAACCCCAAGCGGGAACTCCGCATTGCACTCCTGCAGCGCTTGCACAAGGGTCGTGTTCAACCCCCGCACAAAAAAAACCCTTTCTCCCGCTACACCCGGACCACTCAGCGTCAACGCCAGGGTGGAGTCGCTATCCGGCGTCACATGTCTCTCCGCCGCCTCCACTTCCCGGCCCAGTCCCCGCACCTCCGCCGCCAACTCCTCCACATCCACCACCAGCGTCGCCCCTTCATCCGGATAGGCGAGCGTCCCTTTTTTCATCGAAGCGACAAGCGAAGGCGAAGCGAGTCCCCCTGCAAAAACAAAATCTGCTTCGGCTATCCCTACAGGTCTGGCAGACGTGTTGACGACCAGGTAGCGTGTTATTGCCACATCCTCCCCATCCACAAAAAAGCCTGCATTCGCATCCAGCAGGGCGAACCCCACCGACGCCGCGGCCTCGGAAAGACCCGGCGGCGGCGTCAGCCCCCGTCGTGGCAGCTTGTTGATCTTCCCCGGCCTCGCCATTGCATCCAACAACAGGCGATAGTCCGCCTGTGCGTCAAACACTGCATCATAAAGGGTTTCCCGTTGCATATAACTATTCTTCCTCCATTAATTTGAAATCCACTTTGGTGCGTTGGATATGCGCGTGTTCCGTCTGCAGGCGATCGGCGATAAGCGCTTCCTGTTCTTCAAGAAAGGCCTGAACCCAGGGCAGCCTGCCGTCGGCCAACAGTAACAAGGCATCCATAAAGGCGATGCAATAGCTTCGCACCGGTTCGTCACCCAGGCAAAGGCCAAAGCCGGCCTGCCCGTCGACATTCAGCTCACATTCCGTGACTAATGCTTCACCGAGGTAGAAAGGCTGCCCTTCCACTGAATCTTCCGCCCGTATCATAGTGATGACAACTGCAGGATGGCGTATAACCTGCACGGTGCATTGCGGCTCGAGCTCCCGTACAAAGGCTTCTAATGGCGCTAACGCACACTCGCATAAGATATAGTCGGCCTGTTGCATCTTCGCGGTTTGCGATAAAAGTAGCAGGCAATTGTGTGGGAATTGTTAGGAGGAGTAGGGAGTTTTATTATTTCATCGTTACAGCCGTTTCTTCGTCGCCGCGAGCTGTCACAACCGTTCGCCGGCTGCTATCACAACGCTTTTTCATTAAACCGGTAGCCCACCGACCGCACCGTCTCGATCCCGTCTTTATAAGGCCCAAGTTTCTTCCGCAGCCCGGCTACCTGCACATCCACCGACCGCTCGGCCGCGAAATAGTCTGTTCCATTGATGCGCTCCATTATCTGCGCCCGGGAGAAAACCTTACCAGGCTGACGGGCCAGCAATTCCAGCAGGCGAAACTCGACGATGGTAAGATCCAGCGGCTCTTCGCCGATGCTCACTGTATAGCTGGCAAGGTCCAGCTGCAGCCTTCCTCGCGTTATCGACTCCTTATTGATCCGGGTCGTCATCGCCACCAGCTCACCCGCCTGCCGGCGCAGGATCTTCTTGATCCGGGTCAGCATTTCCCTTATCCTCACCGGCTTGGCGAGATAATCTTCCGCACCTACTTCCAATGCCGTCACAACGTCTATCTCATCCGCCTTACCGGTGAGCATGACAACCGGGATGTACTGGGTGGCCGGATTGTGTTTTAGATTTCTGCACAGGTCGAGCCCATCCATCTCCGGCAGCATCCAATCGGTGATCACCAGATCGGTATTATCCATAGTGACATATTTCATCGCATCCACCGCGTTGAAGAAGGCCTTTACCTCATATCCTTCGGAAAGCAGGTTGTACTTAAGCAGCTCCAACGTATCATGATGGTCGTCGATGATGATGAGCCTGTACTTTTTCATGATACTATGTTAGACAACAAATATGAACCGATGATTAGGGGAATGTTAAATGTGTAACAATTCCCCCACTTTCCATCCATTCCTGCCGCATTATTCGACCGCCACTAACAAAGTGCTAACAAATGGCTAATATTTAATGACCAACAAAGGAATAATTAAGTTCTAATCAAATCCCAATCAAACCCGAATGTCCACACCTCAAATTCGTATCCATGACATCCCGGCTTATTTATATCATCGGCGCTTCAGGAGTGGGAAAGGATGCCCTGATGCAATACGCACGGCAACGAATTAATGGCTCATTACCCGTCCTCTTCGCGCACCGGTATATCACCCGTGATGCTACCGAGGGCAGCGAAAACCATATTGCCATCAGCCCGCAGGAATTTCGCCTGCGTAGAGATGCGGGATTGTTCGCCCTTCACTGGGAAAGTCATGACCTTTATTATGGTATTGGACTGGAAATTGAATCGTGGATGAACAGCGGCCTGCATGTCGTTGTCAACGGTAGCCGCCAGTATCTACCGGTAGCGGCCAAACGATACCAACAGCTGACACCTATTATTATAGAAGCCGATGAAGAGATCATCCGCCGGCGCCTGGAGACCCGGGGCCGCGAGACGGCTGATGGCATCGCTACCAGGATAAAACGGCAACCGGTGCTGCCTGCGGACCTGCCCGGCCTCATCCGCATCGCCAATAACGGCACACTCGAAGAAGGCGGCGATACCCTGGTCCGGAGTATTCATACTTTATTAATGGTAAGTTAACCATTTGGAAACATTGCAAAATATTGATAGTCAAATAGTTATTTCTCGTTGATGTATTTCCCGTGTGGGCTGTTCAAAAAGATGTAGTTCCCGCATGGCGAAGTTGAAAAGGGCTGTCGCATAAGGCACATTTGCAGGCCGAAACTGACTGGCTGGATCGCTTCTCTATTTCATCTTTTTTAAATACTCAATCAACTCCAATGAGACAAAAATTGACACGAACGGCAGTAACTATTATGGTATTACTGAACTGCCTGCTTTCGGGTGGTTCTGCTTTTGCCCAGGAGAGGACCATCTTAGGTAAGGTCATTGCTCCCGATGGGGGCGGCCTTCTGGGAGTTACCATCCAGGAAAAAGGGGCCCAAAATTTTACTACGACAGACGCGGGCGGCAACTACGCCCTCACATTGAAAAGTCAGAGCCCTGTGCTGGTCTTTTCTTTCATCGGCTACACCACCCAGGAAGTGGCCGTCGGAAAGGATAACCGTATTAACATATCGCTTGTACCAACTAATGCCCAGCTCAACGAAGTGATCGTTACGGCACTGGGTATTAAAAAGGAAGTGAAGAAGATCGGATATGCCGTACAGGAATTGAAAGGAGAAGAGATCACGAAGGCCCGGGACGTCAACCCCGTACAGGGCCTGGAAGGAAAGATAGCCGGCCTCAGCGTCGGCGCCAATGCGGAAATGCTTACCCGCCCCCAGGTGGTGATGCGCGGCAACACCGATATCCTGTTCGTCGTGGATGGCGTACCCATCAACTCCGACACCTGGAATATCAGCCCGGATGATGTCGAATCCTATTCCGTGTTGAAAGGCCCCAACGCTGCAGCTCTCTATGGTTTCCGCGGGCAGAACGGCGCCATTGTCATCACGACAAAACGGGGTTCGAAGGATAAGAAAGGCTGGGAGATCAACGTCAACAACAGCGCCATGGTCGAGGATACCTGGCTCACCGTCCCGAAAAGCCAGACGGAATATGGTCGCGGCACCAACTACCTCTATCAGTATGCACAGAAAGGGTCTTACACCTATGCTCCGCATGGGACTAATGGCAACGGAACCTACGGCGGCGTAGACGTCCTGTATGACAACTCCCAGCGCCTCCAGGAATATGGCCCCCGCTTCGAGGGTCAGCTGATCAAGCAATATGACGGACCCTATGACCCCACCACCGGCGTCAGAACTCCCACGCCCTGGACGGCCAGAGGGGCGAACAACTTCGACAAGTTCATGGAGATCGGCCTGCTCAATACGGTCAACGTTTCGGCCGCCACCAGCGGGACTAATTCCGATATCCGGATGTCCTACTCGCACACCTTCCAGAAAGGGCGTAACCCCAACACCCGGCTCAATGTCGACAACTTCAATCTCAATGCCGGTTATAACTTCACTCCCAGGCTGCGGCTGGAAGGCAATGCCAACATCAACGTACAATATTCGCCCAACATCCCTGATGCCTCCTACGGTCCCAACAGCTACACCTATATGTTTAGGGTGTATGGCTCTTCCGATTACGATATCAACGACCTGAAGAACATCTATAAAGGCCCGCAGGGCGTGCCCGATCTGACGCAGTACGCTCCGGAATACGGCCGTGAGAACAGCGCCTGGTTCATGGCCGAGCGGTGGATGCGCACGCACAACAAGCTGGACATCTATTCCTACCTGAAATTGAGCTATAAGCTCACCAATGACATCAACCTCGCCATCCGCAGCCAGGTGACCACCTGGGATCAGCTGCGTACCGAGCAGGTGCCCTCCTCGGCCAACCTCAATACCTACCTGTCCTGGTATTATTTCGGCTGGTACGGTGATTATCGTGAAGACCATCGCAACCTCCTGGAGAACAATACCGACTTCCTCGCCACCTATAATAAGAAGGTCAGCGACTGGACCATCGGC
Organism: Puia dinghuensis; assembly: GCF_014642875.1. Taxonomy (GTDB): domain Bacteria; phylum Bacteroidota; class Bacteroidia; order Chitinophagales; family Chitinophagaceae; genus Puia; species Puia dinghuensis. Next base: position 889,972 of record NZ_BMJC01000003.1, on the reverse strand, counting down.
GCCAACGTTGGCGCCAGCAGCCGCGCTTTCTCTTATAAGAGTTCCTGGGCCACTACCAAGGGACTTTCACAGCCTGGTATCTATATCCTGTCCAATACGCAAAACGGCGCCACCTTCACCTGGGATTCCAAAATGCAGGTGTACAGCGGCTATTATAGCGTGGACATCGGCTACAAGAACTTCTTCACCCTGTCGACCACCGGTCGTGTGGACAACCTCTCCACCCTGCCCAGCGGTTCGAACACCTTCTTCTATCCTTCCGTTTCGGCCAGCACGGTGTTGTCGGATTACATCGATATGCCTTCCGCCATCAGCTTCCTGAAGGTGCGCGCTTCCTTCGCCGATGTAAAGGGTGCGCTTACCTCTTCCTCCATCGGAACGGCCTATTCCCTGGCCACCAACGGCTATGTCGGCCCGCAGACCCTGGGCAACTACCTGGGATATGGAACGGAAGACGTGACGTCCTACGACGGTCCCACCTATTACAACCAGAATGGCTATAGCATCACGAGCTACTACAACGGCGGAACATCGGTGAACTATTCCACCAACCTCGCCGACCCGGCGCTTAAACCCTATGACGTACAATCTACTGAAGGCGGTCTCGATATCCGCTTCCTGAAGAACCGCCTGGGCCTGGACGCTACCTATTTCCGGACGGTGAACGGACCGAATATCTTCCAGAATACGCTGCCTTCCTCCACCGGCTATTATTCGGAGAACGCCAACGGTCTCACCACGCTGAAGACCGGCTGGGAACTGACCCTCTCCGGCAGTCCTTTCCGCAATCCGCACGGGTTCTCCTGGGACATCTTGGCCAACTGGTCCACTTTCCGCGAGACCCTGAAATCCATCTATGGCGGTCTTTCGACTATCTCCCTGAATGGTCACAATTATAAGGTGGGTGAAAGGTTGGATGCCTATTACAGCACCAAGTTCGTTCGGGATGGCTCGGGCAATATTGTCTACGGCACCGGCACGAATGCGCCGCTGGTCGCACCCGGCCAGTCTGACCTGAGCAACCGTGGCCTCATCGGCTATCTCAACCCCGACTTCGCTTTCGGCATCAACAACCGCTTCTCCTATAAGAATTTCAGCATCAGCTTCCAGTTTGACGGCCGCATCGGCGGCAAGATCTACGACCGCGTGTTGTACCAGGGTAACAACGGCGGTACTTCCATCGAATCCGCTTCCGGCGCCTACGGCGCCGCCCGCCGCGCAGAATGGAACTCCACCAATCAGGGTCAGAATGCGCCTGTGGCTGCTTATGTCGCCCCCGGCGTGGTCATTGCCAGCGGAACCCCGCACTACACCAACGACCAGATCGATAACCTGAAGTCGCTGACCTTTGCCAATAACACCACCGCTACGACGGTACAGACCTATCTGTCCTCCGGGCTGGGTTCCAATGTCGACGAATACTATTTCATCGACCGGAGCTTTGTCAAGCTCCGTGAAGTGAACCTCACCTACAATTTCCGCCTGAAGCCTGGTTCTACCCTCAAAGGGCTCTCCGTTTCCCTCATCGGCAGGAACCTGCTCTATTTCGCAAAGCGCAAGGATTTCGACATCGACCAGTATCCGGCCGGGTATAATAATTCCAACTTCAGCGCCAACGGCACGTACCCCGACCTGCAAAGCGCCACGTCCCGTCGTTTTGGGGCGAATCTAAACGTAAGCTTCTAGTAACATGTACAAAACACAACAGAATAAAAATATTGACATGAAAAAGAATCTCATCTTCTGGATTGCCCTGACGGCCGTGATCGTGGTGACCGGCACCGGCTGTGAGAAAGGCGATCTGCTGTCCAATCCAAACGTGGCGAGTCAGACTAGCGTCGTCCCTGTTTCGCTGATCCTCAACCACATGACCTATAGCCTCTATGCCGGCGGCGGCGTGGTCGATAGCCGGCCGGGCTCCTATAATGAAACGCCCTGGGACCAGCTCTACATCTGGCAGCAGTATTATGTTTCCAACTATCCCTACTACCGGGGCAACAATTTCTACAACTGGTCTGTCAGCGCCACCGAATACGACCTGCTGAAATATGCCGGCCTGCTGGGAAGCCAGGCGTACAGACAGTTTTCCAACTACACCAACAAATACTATGGCCTCGCCAAATTCTTCCAGGCCTACAGCCTCATCTGGTACACCCAGCGTGTAGGCGATATCCCTGCAAAACAGGCGGGCAATCCTACGGCCTATCCAACCCCGACTTATAACAGCCAGCACGATGTCTATCAGTATGCCCTTGCCCTGCTGGACAGCGCCAACACCATCTTGGGAGCCTATAATGCTCTGCCCACGACCAAGCCCGGCGCTGCCTTCGATGCAAGCGGCGACATCTTCGGCCTGACCAACCTGCAATGGCAAAAAGTGGTGAACACCTACCGGTTGCGCGTGCTCGTCAGCCTCAGCAAACGGGCGACGGACAATGCCGACCTGAATATCCCGCAGCAGTTCGCCACCATCCTGGCTAACCCTAGCCAATACCCGGTGATGACCTCCAACAGCGACAACATGGTCTTCAAGTACAATGCCGCCTTTAACCAGTATCCCATCTTCCTGCACGGTTGGGCTCCCTACAATGGCTATGCGAACATCTGCAACACCTATCTCAACCTGACCACCAGCACCAAGGACCCACGCACTTTCGTTACGGCGACACCGGCTCCGGGACAGATCAAAGCCGGCAAACTGGTCGGTGACTTCACCGCCTATGTCGGGGCCGACATCAGCACGGCGATAGGCACCATCCAGACGAATTCCGCCAATAGCGGGATGTATTCTTTTGCCAACTACAGCAGGTATTATACCTCCAGCTCGGCGGCGAACGCAGAACCCTTCATCCTCATCGGCTACCCCGAACTCTGCTTCAACATTGCCGAAGGCCTCAACCGCGGGTGGAGCACCACGGGTACTGCCGCCACCTGGTACACCAACGGGATAAAAGCCTCCCTCAGCAACTATGGCCTCAGCCAGGGCCAGACCCTTACCATCGGCGATGTTGGCGGGACTACGCTGGGTACGGTGACGGTTGACATCAATACCTTCCTCACCAATGTAGCCTATGCCGGCAACAACAATGCCGGCCTGACCCAGATACTGCAACAGAAGTATGTAGCCTTCTTCAACAATTCCGGCTGGGAAGCCTATTACAACTGGAGAAGAACCGGCATCCCCGCCTTTTCACAGGGCGGCGCCGGCATCGGTACCCCGAGCAACCTCATCCCGCGCCGTTTCCAGTATGGATCGGATGAGGCGCTTGCGAACACCACCAATAACAAAGCCGCCATTCAATCGCAGTATGGCGGTACGGATGATATCTCACAGAATATGTGGCTGGTAAAATAAGCCAACCCCCGACCGGACCCCATCCGGTCAATGGACGAGGCTCTGACGATAGTTTTGGTTCCGTTAAGTCAAGGCCGGTGGAGTTTTGCACTCCTGCCGGCCATTTTTTAAATCTAACGATAACGATCATGTACAAGTATCTTTTCATTTTCGGGCTTTTGCTCCCGGCAGGCCTCATCGCCCAGGTCGCCGACAGCAGCCTCCGGCGCGTTCCCATGCAGGGCGCCATCAACTTCCGCGATCTCGGCGGCTATGCCACCACCGACGGCCATCATGTACGTTGGGGCAGCATCTACCGAAGCGCGGACATTAGTAAGCTGACATCGGCCGACCTGGATACGCTCAAGGCCCGCAATATCGTTTATGATGTCGACCTCAGAGGCGTGGCCGAGTCAGCGCAGGCGCCCGATAAGCTCAACCCCGGCACGGACTATATCCTTTGTCCCGCAGGCAGCGACAGCGTAAACACAATGTTCCGGCGTCTCGCCGGGATGACCAGCGGCGGTGATTCGCTGATGAAATCATTTTATAGCAATACCACTTACCTCAGCGCGAGATACAAACCCTTCTTCGGGAAGCTGCTGGTCTTGCCGCAAGGCGATGCGCTGGTATTCCATTGCACAGCGGGCAAAGACCGGACGGGCATTGCGGCGGCCCTCCTGCTCTATGCATTGGGCGTTCCCTATGCCACTATCCGCCAGGATTACGAGGCGACAAATTATTATCGGGCTGCCGATAACGCGAGATCACAGCAGGCGATAACCTCCATGCATATCTCCGAATCGGTGGCGCGGGCACTGATGAGCGCCGACGGCGCTTATCTCGACGCGACTTTCGCCGCCATCCGGGCGCAATATGGGTCTGTCGACCGGTACCTCACCGAACAGCTGGGGTTGGATAAGGAGAAGCTCACGATATTGAAGGCGAAGTACCTGGAATAAGCACCGAAGGGGCGACAGCTCCGTTGGCCTCTAACTGTTTTTTCCTGTAAGCGGAAGGGGTATATCCCGTAATTTTCTTGAAGTAATTATTAAAGGAAGACCTCGAATTGAATCCACAATCGAATGCCAGGGAAAGGATATTCACCTCCCTGGCATGATCGTTTAACCGGGCGACGGCCTCGGCGATCCGATATTCGTTGATGTACGTGTAGAAGTTCTTCATCACCCGCTCGTTCAACAGCTGTGTCAGATGATGCTTGGGCATCTTCATGCGCGAGGCCAGCCCCTCGAGCGACAACTCGGTGTCGAGGAAAATGCGGCTTTTTTCCATGAAGGCGGTTAGTGCGGCTTCATACTCATCCATCCGCGCGGCATCCATACCCGATTTCTCATACCGGCGGTCGGTAGCGGCGTGATCCGCAGCCGACACGTCCGCAGCCGCCGCCTCCATAGCCGCCACCCCTGCAGCTCGTCGATCCACCACCGCATCCATCGCCCGTTGCTCCGGGGTCTCCCGCTCTACAACTACTACTCTTTTTTCCTCGCTCTTGCGCAGCCGGTAGCGCAAGATCAGCACAGGGATGGCGGAAAAACAGATATAGGGCAGGAGCCGCGGGTCGAAGCCAGGAATGTTGATAATTGTCAAATGTAAGGTGAACAGACAAATCCCGGTGGAGATCCCGATCAGGAAAATATTCGCCATCTGCGCCGCCAGCCGCCCTTCCGGCGTCTTATTCCGGCGTAACAAGAACCTCACATAGATGGGGTATCCGTATAGCGACGGGATCATCATCCATTGATACCAGGCGGCGTAGCCCGAGATCACCGACCGCGGAATACGCCCGGTGGCCCCGGCGGTTACCAGTGTCAGATAGATCAGGGAAAGCGAGAAAAAAGGAAGGAATTGAAAGAGAATGGCCCGTGGCCGCATGGGCTTGCCCAGTATGCTGCGCGCAATTACCAGCAGCAGGGGACCATAGGCCAGGCTAAACCCTGTCGGTATCTGTGCATACAGAAACTGGTCCTTCAAAACGGCTAATAACAGGAATTTGGTGGATAGATGCAGCAGGAGTATAACCAGCATTGCCCGGAGAAACTTATCCATACTATCCCCCGTCCGCACCCCATTGAGCAGAAAGATCGCCACAGCAGTCTGAAAGATAATACAGGTTATGACCAGGATGCTCCACATAGGTAAAGGGCTTGGATAGCGACGTTAAAGCTAACCAATCAATATTAACCCTATATTACCTCAGCTGATTACTTGCCCTTCTTTTTTCCACCGGAGAAGAATCGCAGCAGGCCGCTCACCACCTTATCATTGGCGCCCAGTTTCCCTTTGACGGCTGTATAGGCCGACACGAGAGCATTGTCCAGCTTCACCAGCAGCTTGTTGCTTCCATCGCCGGGTCTGGCCTGGTAATAAGTGGCCCTCCGATAAGGGTTTTCTTCCACCGTGTAATAATATAGCGCGATGCTCCGGCGGAAGGTGCCTTCCGGACACTCCATCGGCAGAGGATGCCCATGATAGGAGTCGGCATCGGTATTGAAGATGACACAACGATTGAAGACTGGCAGCACGCTCTCTTCACAAGCCTTCATCTTTTTATCCCAAAGCTCCAGTTTGCCGCCCCATTCTTCTTTCCAGTCCTTGTTCAGATAGACCAGCACGTTTACGCGACGCTGCCAGTTGCGATGATGCGGATGTACAGTAAAGTCGGCGTGGATATTCAGAAAACCACCCCGCGTGGACTGATGGATGCCGCCGCCTTCGAGGCCGTCATCCTTTTGCAGTCCCTTGATTCCGGTGATCTGGCTAAGCCAGTCCAGAAACGCCGGGGAGTTGAGTTCGTTTATCGTCTCCTTGATCGTCTCCGGCAACAGGTCGATCTTATTCAATCCCCGCTTATCCTCGTTATAGTGTTTGTAATTGATCCACCCGTCGGTTTCATTCAGGTGGTTGAATTCCGAGATGCATTTGTTCAGCACAGCCGGATCCAGGAAGTTTTCCAGTACGATGTGTGCATATGGATGGGCCGTCTGATACCGCTTGCTAAGTTCGGGCAGCTGGGCTGTCCACTTCTCGTAATCGAATATTTGGGTCGTGGTTGTCACTGTTTGGATTTTGATCTGCGAAGGTACGCATTTTTCCCAAAGCGCATTCCCGGTACACTCAATCTCGCCGGGACTCCAGGGTGAACCCAATGGTGGTCCCCACGTCGGGCGTGCTCCGCACATGGATCGACTGCCCGTGTGCCTCGACAATATGCTTGCAGATCGCCAACCCAAGACCAGTCCCCCCTTTGTCGCGGCTCCTGGCCGCATCCGTCCGGTAAAATCGTTCGAAGATGCGCCCCAGGTGTTCTTCCTCGATGCCGATGCCGTCATCACTGATCTCGATAAGCACATTCTTCTCGTCGATCTTATAGACACTGGCAACGATACTGCCATTGGGCTTCCCATACTTGGTGGCGTTCTCTACGAGGTTGATCAGCACCATCCTGATCTTCTCTTTATCGGCAAAGACCATGATGGGGGACTCGCATCCCTTTTTGATGGTCGTCCGGATATTCTTATTATGCGTTTTGATGGACAGGGACTCGAAGATTTCCCGGATCAGGTCCTGGGTGATGAAGTTCTGTTTGTACAGCAGCTGCTCGCCGCGTTCGAGGGTGGAGATCTCATCCAGGTCATTCATCAGATTGACCAGCCGGTCGACATTCTTCGCCGCATTCTCCAGGAATTTTTTCCTTATCGCCATGTCTTCCATCGCCCCGTTGAGCAGGGTGTCCACATACCCCTGGATAGCGAAAATGGGCGTTTTGAACTCATGGGCCAGGTTTTGCAGGAATTCCTTCCGGTAGGCTTCGTTCTTCTTCAACAGCTCGATCTCCTCATTGCGCTTCTCCCCCCATTTTTCGACATCCTCCCGCACTTCGTCGATGCTTTTCTGGGGAAGGATATACTTGAAATAGACCTCCTCCTTCTTGGTGGCCTTTGTCTGATGGATCAGCTTGTATATCAGTTTGATCTTCCGGTAGATGAACTTTTCGAGGGTGAAAAGGATCAACCCATAGCTGCCCGAAAAGATCAGCAACAGGGAGGCTGCCCCCACGATAATATTACCGGTGAGGATAAAGATGCCGATGGAAATAGGGAGAGCCAGCAGCCCGGCGGTAAGAGCGGATAGCTGCCTGGGAGATAGGTTTTTAGTGGACGGCATGTAACCCCAAAAATACTAAAGATTAAACTTATAACCCACCCCTTTCACTGTTGTAATACAGTCCAATCCGAGCTTCTGTCTTATCTTCCTGATATGGACATCGATGGTGCGGTCGCCCACGATCACTTCATTTCCCCATACCTGGTTCAATATTTCGTTGCGCAGGAATACCCGCCCCGGCCGGGATGCAAGCAGGTATAATAATTCGAACTCCTTCTTGGCCAGTGTCACGTCTTTCCCTTCGACCATCACTTCGAATTTGGCCGGGTCGATGCTTAGATTTTCTATCTTCAAAACTTTGCCTTCGGGTTCCTTATTCACCCGCCGGAAAAGGGCATTTACCCGGCTGATCAATACCTTGGGGCTGATAGGCTTTGTCACATAATCGTCGGCGCCGGTTTCCAGCCCGCGGACATGCGAACCTTCGTCGCTGAGCGCGGTAAGCAGCAGAATCAGGGTCTCCTTAAAGGACGGCTGCGACCGCAGGATCTCACATACCTCCACACCGTTCTTCTTGGGCATCATGATGTCCAGGATGATAAGATCGGGTCGGACGATCTTGGCCTTGCCGATGGCCTCGTCGCCATCCTTGGCCGTGGCCACCTCATACCCCTCTTTTGTTAGATTGTACTGGATGATCTCAAGGATATCGGGCTCATCATCGGCTATCAGGATCTTCTTGCCTTTGGATTCCATTAATCAAAAAATTTAGGACAAAGTAACTTCAAATAACCTTCCCGGTTGATTCATATCAACTCAGTTTACAATTTGTTAATACATAAATAATACAGAGTAGCTCTCCTGCAAACATATAAATATTTGTTCAAATATATTTTCAGCGGGTCCGCACTCTTTTTGGTAGTATTTTTGTAAAATAGAAAAAAAGGTTGCCTATGAAGCGAATGGTACGATCCTTTACCACCTCTTTGATCATCATCTGTGCCCTGGTCCTCGCAGGCTCTGCCGTCGCAGTGGCGCAGCCAAATTCCTACCCGTACAAGGTGGCGCAGGATCGTATGCTCTGGCACGACTATGTAGATAAAGAGCAGCAACGGCTCATCCAGTTAGGCGGTGGCGGCAGCAATGACAGCATCGTCCGGCTAACCAAAGATGAAGCCGTCAACCTCCAGATAACCGACGCCCTCATCCGGCAGGTGGACGATCTCCAGCAGCAGATAGAATTGGATTCCACCCTTAACACCAATAATAAAAAGCGGTACCTCCGTGGCCTGGCGGATGCCCTGCAGAAATTTGACCAGGCCGTGCAGTCAAAAGAGATCGCACCCTCCCAGGCCCCCGGACTCGTCGATGGCTTTATCCGCGCCATGCAGCTGGATAGAAAAGGGGAGAGCATCGAGCCGGTGATAGCCGCCAGCCCTTATGAAGTGGGGAAGATCGTGGTCGAATGCTTTAGCTATCCTTCGGAGAACAGCGGGGTCAGACCCGCCCGCATCGGGCTGACGCGGCGATATCTGGAAGCACATCCGGGATTGATCTTCAATTATTTATCTACACATTCCGGAGTTCCTGGCGACGACAGTCTGATCATCCTGGCCGGCCACCATAATATCGAACAGCTTTATGACTTTGCCGCCGCGGGAAATGGACTGGGCTATCGCATCCGCAACAGCAAGGATTCCCTCGTTCATATGGTGGCCATGCTGGCCGCCAGCAAAAGCGGCCGGCTATACTTCCCCTTCCTCGACCAGCTGGTGAAGAGTAAGATCACCATCGATGATATCGACAAGGTAAAAGATGACGACCTCAACTACTACCGCCTGCTGGTGAAGACCCGCCTGGACTACGCCGCCAGGGTACTCCCGCCCTTCCGCGATACCCCACTGGAAATGAATGCGCTAACCAATATGCTGGAAAAAAAGGGCAAACAGGTCTTTGTCAGTGAGATCAACGCCCTCCACACCGTGGAAAATCCGGCTATCCGGTTCAAGATACTCGACCCATTGACGCCCGAAGAGCTCTACTACCTTGTTGTATTGAGCGAAGACGAGATCTACACCTCCAGCTATCTGGGAGTATACGACCGCATCTTCCAGCGGATGAAGGCCCCCTATGGCGACAGCCTGCTCATGCAGGTGCATGGCGATTATTTCCGGAAGTTTATCAAAATGGCCGCTGCCTATAATAAGCTGGAACATTTCCTGGGTACGATGGACAAGCAGAATGCCGGCACCATCATGAAATCCTTTGTCATCCACCTCGAAAATGCGGGTGAAGAAGAGGCCGTGGATGTCGCCGACTCCTACAGCAGCATCGTGGAGAAGAGTCCGGCCCTGGCAAAATTCATCCTTGGCGAAGTGAAATGGAACTACGACAAGAATGTCGCCAACGGTGACAAGAAGGGTATCATTATCTATCATCTGCTGCAAACCCTGTTCGAGTCTGCGGACACCTCGAAAAAGATAGATCTTTCGGCCGCGCTCGGTATTCCCCCCATCTATACCGTCGACCGCCAGTCTTTGACGGATGATAGCGGCCGGGTTATCCAGCAGGTGTACTTCTATGGCGACAAAGACAAGGACGGGCAGAATTCCTATGTCGATTTCATGCGCATCTTCCAGGCGAAACCAAAAACAAAGCCGGAATGGAAGATCACGGAAAATCCGCAATGGGTCACCATCACCTCCACCCGCGGAAAACCGGTGATGATCTTTGCCAACAAACCCCTGTTGGGCGAGGATGACCCCGATGCCAAAGCACAAAGGGCGCTTAGCGATTATCTCTATGACCATCACCTGAAACCGACGATCGTCATCCACCGGGGGCATAGCTATCACGTGAAGTATACCATTCAACAGATGCCGGCGACGGCCCGCATCGTCGTGCTTGGGTCCTGCGGCGGCTACAACAACCTCAGTGAAGTATTGAAGATCAGTGAGGATGCTCATATCATCTCCTCCAAACAGGTGGGCACAAAGACGGTGAACGAACCCATTCTGCAAGCAATAAACAACAGCCTCATCGCCGGCCGCAACATCGAATGGCTGCCTATGTGGCGGGAATTGGAAGCCGGCTTCCGGAAGGACCCTGCCGCCCGGGAAAAGTTCGATGACTATATTCCTCCGTATAAGAACCTGGGCGCCATCTTTATAAAGGCCTACCGCAAGGCCATGGATGATGGTGAATAGCCCACGCCCACCGGCCCCCGCGCCGATCCCCCACGCCCACCGGCCCCCGCGGCCGCCCCCGCGCCGGCCCGCCAGCCCCCGCCCCCACGGTGGCCCGCCGGCAGCAGCCTTTGATGAGCGGGATGGCCCCTTGGCGCCAAACTTCGTATCTTGCACATCGCATGTCGGACGAGAAAAAGCCAAAGAAGAAGATTTTTGATTTTAGCACGCTGAGCCGCGTCTTTTCCTACGCCGCTCCTTACAAGAGCAGAATCTACTGGTCAATCGCCTTATCCATCCTGCTGGCCGTCCTATCTCCCTTACGGCCCTTCCTCATCCAGGTTACCATCAACGACTACATCCGGCACGGAGCCGCGCAGGCCGTCATCTGGATGACCATTTTCCAGATCGTCCTGCTACTGGCGGAAACCATTGCCCGGTTTTATTTCTCATTTGCCACCGCCTGGCTGGGACAGACCGTCGTCCGCGATCTCCGGGTCGACGTTTATAAGAAAATACTGGGACTCAATCTCTCCCAGTTCGATACCACTCCCATCGGCACCCTGACAACACGCACCATCAACGACATAGAAGCGATCAACGATATTTTCTCCGACGGCCTGATCCCCATCATCGCCGACCTGCTGTCCATTCTTTCGGTGCTGGCGTTTATGTTCTGGACAGACTGGCGGCTCACCCTCGTCTGCCTGGCGCCCTTCCCGTTTCTTCTCCTGGCTACCTGGCTGTTCAAGGAGTCGGTGAACAAGAGCTTTATCCGCGTGCGCAACGCCGTGGCCGCCCTCAACGCCTTCGTCCAGGAGCATATCACCGGCATGGCCATCGTCCAGGCTTTTGCCGCCGAAAAGAGAGAAGAAAAGAAGTTCAAAAAGATCAACCGCGAACACCGCAACGCCAATATCAACGCCATTTTCGCCTATTCCGTTTTCTTCCCTTTCGTCGAGATCATTCTTGCCATATCTACGGGGTTGCTGGTATATTGGGGCGCAACCCGCGTCTATAACCTGCCCTATGCGGAAGCCCTCGGGCTCAGCGGCAAGATCGTCTCCTTCTTCCTCTATCTTAACCTGCTCTTCCGCCCCCTTCGGGTCATGGCCGATAAATTCAACGTCCTGCAGATGGGTATGGTAGCCAGCGAACGGGTCTTTAGGGTGATGGATAATGACGACTTCATAAAGACCCAGGGAACATATGCTCCCGCCCGGATGAAAGGGAAAGTGGAGTTTGACAAGGTATTTTTTGCCTATACCGGCGACCGCTATGTGCTGAAAAATATCACCTTCACCATGCAGCCCGGCCAGACTATCGCCCTCGTCGGACATACGGGCAGTGGAAAGACTTCCATCATCAGCCTGATGAACCGGCTTTATCAGATCCAGGAGGGCGAGATCCGCATCGACGATGTCCGAGTCGAAGACTATGATCTCGCTGCCCTGCGGCGAAATATCGGGGTGGTGCTGCAGGACGTGTTCCTCTTCTCCGGCTCGGTAGTGGATAACATCACCCTCCGCAACGACCAAATATCGATTGAACAAGTGGTCGCGGCGGCAAAACTCATTGGAATGCATGATTTTATTATGCGCCTTCCAGGGGGCTATCATTATAATGTGATGGAACGAGGAAGCTCTCTTTCCCTTGGTCAACGACAATTACTCTCCTTTATCCGGGCCCTGCTATACGACCCGTCCATCCTCATCCTCGATGAAGCTACTTCCTCCGTCGACACCGAGTCCGAACAACTCATCCAGGAAGCCATCGACAAACTCATCGCCGGCCGCAGCTCCATCATCATCGCCCATCGCCTTTCCACCATCCGCAAGGCCAGCCAGATCATCGTCCTCGACAAAGGCGAGATCCGCGAGATCGGCACCCACGAGCAGCTCCTGGCCAAAGGCGGCTTTTATGCTAAACTCCATGAGATGCAGTTTAGCAAACACGCCACAGCCGAACGTAAAGCCTCCTGACTCCGGGCGGCTAAAAGCCGCCCGGCGCTTCCTAACCCTTACCCTCGTCCCGCCATTCCGACACCCTCTAACCTTTTTTTAATGTAATTTTCATATTCTGCCCCCCCACCCGTATCTTTGCGGCAAATTTCAGGACGGTATGGGGTCAAAATGCTTCAAATCTATATTGGTCGCGGTTTTCAGCCTGGTTTTCGTGTTTTTTTTTAATGTGTCGAAAGTACATGCCGCACCCGGTGATCCCGCTGAGGCCGGCCAAAAGGAAGCCCCAAAACTAAACCCCTCCAAGATCATCCTGGAACACGTTTCCGACGCCCACGAATTCCATTTTTATACGTTCAATAAGAAACCGGTGTTCATTCCGCTGCCGGTGATCCTGTATTCGCCCACAAAGGGCTGGTCGGTGTTTATGTCCTCGAAATTCGAACATGGCGAACAGACCTATAATGGTTATCGCCTGCTCACAGAAGAATACGTCGGGGAAAAGAAACTGAATGACAAGGTCTACCGGCCCGGGAAGATCTGGGCGGTCAATGAAGCCGGCGATGTAGACCCATCCGGCAAGGTTTATGATCTCTCGCTTACCCGCAATGCTGTTCAGGCTATAATTTCCGCTCTCATCCTGCTGTGGATCATGCCGGGCATCGCCGCTAAATACCGGAATGGCCAGGGGGTCACCACGGCGCCCACGGGGTTCCAGAATGTCGTTGAGCCGGTGATCACCTTTGTCCGCGATGAGGTAGGGAAAAGCAACCTGGGCGACAAGTATGAAAAATACATGCCTTTCCTGCTCACCGTGTTCTTCTTCATCCTGATTAACAACCTGCTCGGCCTGATCCCTGGTACAGCCAATGTCACCGGGAACATTGCCTTTACCGCGGCACTGGGGATACTCTCCTTCATAGCCATCATGATCAGCACGGGCAGGCACTACTGGGGACATATCTTCAATCCGCCCGTTCCCGGTCCCATCAAGGTGATCATGTTTCCGGTGGAAATAATGGGCATCTTTACAAAGCCTTTCGCCCTGATCATCCGTCTTTTTGCCAACATGATCTCGGGGCACATCATTATCCTCAGCTTCATCTGCCTCATCTTTATCTTCGGCGCCATGAACACCGCGCTGGGCTGGGGAACCTCACCCTTCTTCGTCCTGCTTTCGATATTCATCTACCTCATCGAAGTCCTGGTCGCCTTCATACAAGCCTTTATCTTTGCCAACCTGACGGCCGTGTTTATCGCGCAAGCCTTCGAAGGAGGCCATGAGGAAGATCATGGGCATCATGCCGAAACCGTAGTAGCATAAACTCTTTTTTAATTATAAAACCAAAATAAGATGACGTTGATGACAACTTTACTGGCTGATGTGGTTCAGCCTGGTTATGGCGCACTCGGCGCAGGCCTCGCTGCTATCGGTGCCGGCATCGGTATCGGCCAGATCGGTAAGGGCGCTGTTGATTCCATTGCCCGTCAGCCGGAAGCTTCGAACGACATTCGTGCTAACATGATCCTGGCTGCGGCCCTGGTAGAAGGCGTTGCCCTTCTGGCTGCCGTTGCCGGTCTGCTTGCTGTATTCCAGAAGTAAGGCACGTAAAAAATGTACTGCATCCGACGCACAGGGCCGAGGATGCAGTATTTTTCTCTAAAAAACTTTATAAGATATAACATGGATCTCTTAACACCCGACTTAGGCTTATTCGTTTGGAATATTGTTATTTTCCTGCTGTTGCTTATCATCCTGCGCAAGCTTGCCTGGAAGCCGATATTGAAAAGCCTTAAAGAAAGGGAAAAAGGCATCTCCGATTCGCTGGCGTCTGCCGAGAAGATCAAAATGGAGATGGCCCAGATGAAGAATGAGAACGAAGCCCTCCTGGCCAAGGCCCGGGAAGAAAGGGCCCAGCTGCTCAAAGAAGCCCGGGAGACAAAGGACAAGATGATCAACGAAGCAAAGGATATGGCCAAACAGGAAGCCGCCAAGATTATCGTCGATGCCCAGGCCGCTATCGAACAGCAGAAGATGGCAGCCCTCACCGAGGTGAAAAACCAGGTGGGAACCCTGGTGGTAGAGGTTGCGGAAAAGATCCTGCGCCGTCAGCTGGAGAACAAAAGCGAACAGGAGACCTATATCCGTCAATTGTCCAACGAAGTGAAACTCAACTAACCTTATGATGCCCAATCCCCGTTTAGCGGCCCGTTATGCCAAATCGATCCTCGATCTTTCCATTGAAAAAGGAGAGCTGGAAGAGGTATACAAGGACATGCTGCTCCTGCAGGATACCTTCCGTAGCAGCCATGAGTTGGTAAACCTCCTGCGCAGCCCTATCATAAAGGCAGATAAGAAAGGGAAGATACTTGACGCCATCTTCGCCGCTAAGATCAGCTCCCTTACCAGGGCCTTCATCACCTTGTTGCTGAATAAAGAACGGGAAGGCAATCTCCCGGAGATCGCTGTCGCTTTTGTGCAACAATACAAGGACTATAAGGGCATCTCCGTGGTGAAGCTGACTACCGCGGTGCCAGTAAGCGACGACATCAAACAGGCTCTCCTGCAGAAGTTGCGCACCGAACGCCAGCTGCAGCAGATCGAGCTCGATACGGATGTAAGACAGGAACTCATCGGCGGCTTTATCCTCGAGATCGGTGACCAGCGGATAGACACCAGCGTCGCATTCGAGCTCAACAATATCAGGAAACAATTCCAGAACAACGACTTTATATATAAGATCAGGTAAACCGACAACAACAAACAAACTTCAAACAGAATACAATTATGGCAGAGATCAAACCGGATGAAATTTCAGCGATATTGCGCCAGCAATTGAGCAATGCAAATGTTTCCGCGGAGCTGGAAGAAGTCGGCACCGTCCTGCAGGTAGGCGATGGCATCGCCCGGGTGTATGGACTCAGCAATGTCGGCGCAGGTGAGCTGGTGGAATTCGAAAATGGCGTAAGAGCCATCGCTCTCAACCTGGAAGAAGACAACGTGGGTGTGGTATTGATGGGGGAGAGCGGAGACATCAAGGAAGGCGCAACCGTTCGTCGTACCGGTAAAATTGCTTCCATCAAGGTCGGAGAAGGCATGCTTGGCCGGGTGGTGAACACGCTCGGCGAACCCATCGACGGGAAAGGCCCCATCTCCGGCGAAAAATATGAAATGCCCCTCGAGCGTAAGGCCCCGGGTGTTATCTTCCGTGAGCCGGTGAAAGAGCCGCTGCAAACCGGTATCAAGTCTATCGACGCCATGATCCCCATTGGCCGTGGACAACGTGAGCTGATCATCGGCGACCGCCAGACCGGAAAGACTGCCATCGCTATCGACACTATCATCAACCAGAAAGAGTTTTATAAGGCCGGTAAGCCCGTATTCTGCATCTATGTTGCCATCGGGCAGAAGGCTTCCACCGTAGCCGGTGTTATGAAAACCCTGGCTGACAATGACGCACTCGATTACACGGTGATCGTAGCTGCTTCGGCTTCCGATCCGGCTCCCCTCCAGTTCTACGCCCCCTTCGCCGGCGCTGCTATCGGTGAGTTCTTCCGCGATAGCGGCAGACCCGCGCTCATCATCTATGATGACCTTTCGAAACAGGCCGTTGCTTATCGGGAAGTATCTCTGCTGCTCCGCCGCCCGCCAGGTCGCGAAGCCTATCCCGGTGATGTATTCTATCTGCACAGCCGTCTGCTCGAACGCGCCGCCAAGATCATCTCCGACGACAACGTGGCAAAGAATATGAACGATCTTCCCAATTCCATCCGTCACCTCGTAAAAGGAGGCGGTTCGCTGACAGCCCTGCCGATCATCGAGACGCAGGCCGGTGACGTATCTGCTTATATCCCCACCAACGTGATCTCCATCACCGATGGACAGATATTCCTGGAGGGTAACCTGTTCAACTCCGGCATCCGCCCCGCTATCAACGTGGGCATCTCCGTTAGCCGCGTAGGTGGCAACGCCCAGATCAAGTCGATGAAGAAAGTGGCCGGTACCCTCAAATTGGACCAGGCCCTCTA
Source organism: Puia dinghuensis (assembly GCF_014642875.1). Taxonomy (GTDB): domain Bacteria; phylum Bacteroidota; class Bacteroidia; order Chitinophagales; family Chitinophagaceae; genus Puia; species Puia dinghuensis. The sequence goes on along the minus strand of NZ_BMJC01000003.1, from coordinate 873,338 downwards.
CCGTGAGATGGAAGCCTTCTCCAAATTCGGCGGCGACCTCGATGCAGCCACCAAGCTGATCATCGACAAGGGCGCACGTAATGTGGAGATTCTCAAACAACCGCAATACTCCCCCTTCCCCGTAGAAAAGCAGGTAGCGATCATCTACCTCGGGACCCAGGGCCTGTTGCGGCAGGTAAAGGTCAGTAAGGTGAAAGAATTCGAAGACCACTTCCTGATGGAGATGGAGAACAAATTGCCCGACGTGCTCGCGGAGTTCAAGAAGGGTAATCTACCCGACGATGGAGTCAAGAAAATGGTCGAGCTTGCTAACGGCCTCGTCCCACAGTACAAATAAGAAATGTCAAGAATACCCAAAGAGGCCGCACCACCCAAGTGCGGCCTTCTTTGTTAAAAAAAGTGCCCGTAACCCTTGCAGAATTCGAAACCTTTTATAATCTTTACAGCGTCATCATCGACGACTCTCCAAGCTCCCGAAAAACACTCCATTACTTTTTATTTCCAATCCTTTATTGTAAGTTCATCCGTTCACTGGACGAAAAAGAATGACCGGGCCATTATCGCCAGGGGATCCGTACAAGATCATCGACTCCTCTACCGCGGTTGAACCCGTATACAACTGATTATCATAGTAGCAACTCTTGTCCTCGGCCGCGGCCAAAGGATCGGACTGCTATCCAAAATATAGGGAACACGAAGATTTTAGTTTTAAAGGGTACGATCAACAACCGCCGGGCTTGTCTAAGCCTGGCTTTTTTTTTGCGCGCCTTCACCGGTAAAAACACCCCATTCAACCCCCATTTCCCGCCCTCAACCGAGATTTCTAAATAAATTTATAAAATAGTTTGGTTTATATTATAAACCAATTTACCTTAGCTTAAAATTATGAGAAATGAGAACACCTGCCTTATTCATAGCCCTCCTCCTGCTCACCGGCTGGCTCCACGCCCAGACCCGCATATCCGGATCTGTAAAAGACGGTAAAGGCCACCCCCTCCGCGGCGCCAGCATCACCATAAAAGACTCTTATGACGGCGCCACCGCCGACTCCCTCGGAAAATTCCACTTCGAAGCAGCCGAAACAGGCGCTCAAACCCTTACCATTACCAACATCGGCTATAACCCCGTCGAACAGACCGTCACCCTCTCCGGTACCCCCATCGAACTCCATATCGCCCTCAAAGAACAGCTTAGCGAACTCAAAGCCGTAACGATCACCGCCGGCTCCTTCACCGCCGGCGACGCCAAACGCGGGGCCGTACTCAGCTCCATCGACGTAGCCACCACCGCCGGCTCCAACGCCGATATCACCGCGGCCCTCAAAACTCTCCCCGGCGCCCAGCAGGTAGGCGAGCAGGAAGGCCTCTTCGTACGCGGCGGCGCCGGTTACGAGGCCAAACAATATATAGATGGAACCCTGGTCAACAACCCCTACTACACCAGCGTACCCGACATCGCCCAACGGGGCCGGTTCTCCCCCTTCCTTTTTAAAGGGACGGTATTCAGCACCGGCGGCTATTCCGCCCTCTACGGTCAGGCCCTTTCTTCCGTCGTCCTGCTCGAATCCATCGACCTGCCCGAAAAATCGGAGATCGACGCCACCATCTCTCCACTGGTGGTTGGCCTGGGCACGCAGCAGCTGGCCAGGAATAAGCAATCTTCCTATGGGTTCAGCTACGACTATGTCAACGCCTACGCCTATTTCAAAGCCATTCCTCAGGACGTCGACTATTTCCGGATGCCTCAATTCCACAACGGTGACGCCAACTTCCGCATCCGTACCAAGAGCGGCGGGATGATCAAATACTATACGACCTTCGCCTATAACGATCTGGGTCTACGCCGCCAGGACTGGGACAGCCTCAATATGAAAGACGCCTTTGGCCTCACCAACCACAACTGGTACAACAACCTTAGTTGGCGCGACTACCTTAGCAACGGCTGGAAAATGGACCTCGGCGCCAGCTACAGCACCAACCTGGATAACCTCGGCCAGCGGGTGCAGAACGCCGCCAACCAGGACCAGTCTTTCAACGACTCCGTCTTCTGGATGAACTACAAGGGCTTCAACATCGACCAGCGGCAGGATCTCTCACAGGTGCGCGCCGTCTTCGACAAGAAACTGGGCACCCTCAGCGCCATCCGGTTTGGCTCCGAATACTGGTATTCGTACAACTACCAGAAATACCGCAACCCGGCCTACCACACCGATACCCTGTACAAATTCACGGATAATTTCAATTCCCTGTTCGCAGAATCCGACATCTACCTCACCAATGCGCTGGCGGCAAAGGTTGGCGTCCGCTACGAACACTCCAGCGTGATCAATAAATCCGACATCGCTCCCCGGGTATCCCTCGCTTACCGCACCGGTCCGGAAGCCCAGGTATCCCTGGCCTATGGCATCTTCTACCAAAAACCGGAGAGTAACCAGCTTTTCGCTACGACCAATGTCGGCTTCACAAAGGCCACTCACTATATCATCAACTATCAGAAGATGTCGAAAGATCGCATCTTCCGCATCGAAGCCTACTATAAGAAGTACGAAGATCTCATCAAGACCGTCCCCATCAATTATTACTATTCCACCTATAACAACAGCGGCAGCGGCTATGCGAAAGGCTTCGAGCTGTTCTGGCGTGACAAGAAGAGCATTAAGAACTTCGACTACTGGATCAGCTATTCCTACCTGGATACCAAACGCAACTATCTCAACTTCACCGAGCAAATGACACCCAACTTCGCTGCCACCCACACCGCTTCCCTTGTCATGAAACGCTTCTTTACCAAGATCAAGTCCGGCGTCAACGTGACATACAGCTACGCCACCGGCCGGCCGTATTACAACCTCATGCTCAACGGACTCAAATATAATCTGGCCGAACAGGGTAAGACAGTGGATTACAACAGCCTGAATCTCAGCGCCGAATATATCCCGAGCATGGGCAATAACAAGGCAAAGTCCTTCGTGGTCCTCTTTGCAAGCGTGAGCAATGTGTTGGGATATAATTCGGTCTATGGGTATAATTTCTCTTACAGCGGCCTCTACAAACAACCCATAACACCCCCGGCCAAACGATTCTACTTCGTCGGCTGCTTCATCAGCTGGGGTGTCGATCGCTCGCAGGACGCCATTAACAACAACTTATAAACCATTCACCATTTCACATCATAAAAACTACATCTATGCGTAAGACAATCCTTTTCTTTACCCTGCTGATCTCCCTCGCAGCAGGCGCTCAGTCCGACAAGTACACCCAGGTGATGCAGAAGAACATTACCCTGCTCGACTCCGCCAAGACCATCGACGATCTGCAAAGCCTGGCCGGAACTTTCGATCGCATCGGCGATGCCGAAAAGACCAAATGGCTCCCCTATTACTATGCCGCCCTTGCCCAGACCTGGATCGGCTGGAACCCCGCTACCCAGGACAAGGACGCCAACTCTGCCAAGATCAACGCCTACCTTGCCAAGGCTGAAGCCATCGAAAAGAATTCCGAGCTCTATGCTGTAGAGAACATGTCCGCCACCCAGCAGATGCTGGTAGATCCCTCGACCCGCTGGGCCACCAATGGTAAAGATGCCGCAGCCGCCCTCCAGAAAGGAATGGAAGCCGATCCTAACAACCCCCGGCTCTACTACCTCCAGGGGATGAGCCTCTTTGGTACTCCGACCCAGTTCGGCGGTGGTAAGGACAAGGCAAAGCCATTGTTCGAAAAGTCGATCGCCCTGTACAAAAGCGCGCAGCCAAAGCCGCTATACCCCACCTGGGGCGAGAAACAGGCGGAACAAATGCTTTCTCAATGTCAATAAGACATATATATGTCAGTAAAATGTGCGCGTCTGAACCGGCTTTGTCGTTCAGGCGCGCTACCTTTCCTGCTTAAACCCAATTTGTATCATGGAGAATAATACGGAGAACTTCTCACCGGAAGACAGCCTCAGGGTCATTCAGACCATGATCGACAAAACAAAGACTTCCGTCGTGGACAACAGCTTTTATTTCCTTGTTTGGGGATGGCTGGTGTTTAGCGGTGCACTCCTCCAATATATCCTGGTTGTTTTCGTAAAAACCCCTGCCAATGGCGCTGCCTGGAACGTCATGTTCCTGGGCTTTATCATTTCTATCGTGAGACGGGTGAAGAATAAGCCCCCCAGGGTAAAGACCTTCATCGACGAAGGACTGGCCAGCATCTGGCTCTGCATCTTTGTCGTGCAGATACTCATCGTCATCATCTTCCTCCGGCGGGGAGACTGGGAGCACTGTTATCCCATATTTCTCATCCTGTATTCCGTTGGCTGCTTTCTCACCGGTCGTATGCTGAAATTCCCACCCCTGGTCTGGGGCGCCGCAGCCTGCTGGGCAATAGTCATTCTCATGACCTTCGTCGATGCTGTAACCAATATGCTGCTGACATCCGGGGCAGTCCTGCTGAGCTATATCATCCCGGGATACCTGCTTCGTGGCGAATATAAAAAGCAACTACTAAACCAACCCAACTGATGGAACAGGAAAAAGAAATGACCGGCCAGGAAAGCCTCGAACTCATCACCAGGATGATCAAGCGGGCCCGTAGAGATTATCTCAACAGCGGGCTTAGCGCTCTTCTCTGGGGTACCGTGATCCCTATTTGCAGCCTCGTGACTTTTGCCAACTATTACCTCAAGTGGCCGGCGCTGGATTATATTTGGTTATTGACCATCGTGGCGGTAGTGCCGCAGGTGGTCATTGCCGTCCGCGAACGCAAGGGCAAGAGATACCGGTCTTATGATGAAGACCATCTGGGCGGCATCTGGATCAGCTTTGGCATTGCTGTCTGGCTGCTGACCTTTGTCTTCGGCCGCTATCCTGTCAATGGGGAGGGCGCTATTTACCTCACGCTCTACGGGGTACCCACTTTTGCCACCGGCTATACCCGTGGCTTCCGGCCCATGCTGCTGGGAGGCCTGGCCTGCTGGGCGCTGGCTGTGGTGAGCCTCTATTGTAATTATCCGTATACGATGCTATGCATCGCCGCCGGGGCTCTTTTGGCCTGGTTCATCCCCGGGCTCATCCTTAGAAAGTGCTATCTGAAAGCAAAAGAAAAACATGTTTAAAGATCTAAACCCGATATTACATTCCCAGCTACGCCTTGCCGTAGTATCCATCCTCATCTCGGTGAAGGAGGCGGAATTCACCTATCTCCGGGAAAAGACGGATGCTACAGCCGGCAATCTAAGCGTTCAGATCAATAAATTAAAGGAGGCCGGCTACATCGACGTCACAAAGACCTTCAAGGATAACTACCCTCAAACCATCTGTAAGATCACGCCCCAGGGCGTACAGGCTTTTGAAGAATATGTCCGCGACCTGCAGTCGTATCTCAATATAAAAAAATAGCGCTTAGCTCTTTGCCAGCTTCATCGTCAGCCGCTCGTTGCTATTGATGATCACTTCCAACTGGTACATCCCCGGCTGCAGCTGGGAAGTCCCTTCGATGTTGTACTTGTTCGAACCATACTCACCCATCGCCGACTGCTTGATCAGCTCACTGCCGTTGTCATCCATCACCCGCACCATCACAAAGGATTTCTCCTTCAGCTGAACATTCACCTGGATGTCGTTTACGTTGGGGTCGGGGGTGACGCTCACCGCCTCGACGCTCCGGGTGCCATACGAACGGAGGATCAGCACCTTCGAATAGGTAACCCGGTTGTTACCATCCACCTGCCGGAGACGATAGTACAGGTCATTCTTCCGCTCCTGCTCATGTATCTTGTCGCTAAAGGTATATTGACCGAGAGCCTCATCCGCCTTCACCTCGCCCACCTTCTTATAGTAGGTTCCATCGAGGCTCCGCTCGACCTCGAACACCTTACTGTGGTTGTCGCTGCCCGTATTCCAGTCGATGGCTACCTCTTTCCTGTTGTAAAGCGCCTCAAAGCTCAACAAGCTGCTCCGGCTGGGGAAATGGATGGTAGCCGTCGTGGTCATGGAGCAAAGGGCAGGCGAGCCGTTGTCACAAACCTTATAGCTAAACTGCGTAGAATTTCCCTTAAAGCCATCTTTCGGTGTGAAGACGAAATCTCCATTCTTCTGCAGCTCGACCTGGCCATCGGGTGATTCGGTCATCAGGTAAGCCGTCATCGTCTCGTGGTTGGGATCATAATCGTTGCTCAGCACATTGCCGTTGGCCGTGTGAGAAGCCGTACCGGAAAACTTATCCTTCAGCGATACCGGGGCGACATTACACGTAGAAGCATAATGTGGGGCGGCGCCAATCTTCAATTCATCGATGGCGATGCGCTCTGCACCCCCGATGCCCTGGTAATTGATAGCCAGGCTGTAGGCGCCGGTGAGCATGAGGGGCTTGTTATAGGTATAGACCTGGCCGGCTGCATCACCCGTCAGCTCCAGGCTGTCCAGGGTAGCGACCGGGTTGTTATTGCCGTCGATGGCGAGGATCCTGATCCAGCGGCGATTGGTTACGGCCTGGTTGAATTTATAAGAAAAAGAAAGAGTAGTGCCGGGCGTGAGGTCCAACAGGGGAGTATAGATACCCGTCCGTTCGGTGGCGCTGGCGCCGGTGCCGGATACCATTGCACCATCCCCCTCGATATTCGGCGTCCAGCCGTTGCGGTTGATGTCAAAATCAGCGAAGAACCAACATTTACCTTGTAAATAGCCTTTTACCTCCGTAAGCCGGACCCCGGGCCGGGAATTGAAATTGTCAGTAGTCGAGGCAGGAGCCGCAAACACCGGTTGGAATAGCAAGGCAGCAACAACCGTGAATGAAGCCATTAGGAAGTTCCTTTTCATCTTTGTAATTTTCAGCAGGTGAAGAATTTGAATAACAGACCGTTGGTGATTCAAAGGAAGGAACGGGAACGGTTTATCCGAAAGGAACTACTTGAATTGAACGCTGTTTTTCGAGGGGATTGTAAATTGGAGTGGATACCCACCAAATCGGACGGAGTCCGATCGTGCCGAAGGCACAGACATTAGCCTAGTGGATACGCTCCAAAGATAGAGCGGAGATTCTGTTTTTGCAAGCCCGGCCGGTAAAAAATACCCTAATTCTCTTCGATCTTCTCGTCCTCGGCATTGGCAAGGACCACAGAACCCATCTTTTTCAATGGGTTGCGCCGGTTCTCATCGTATTCCTGCCGGTTGCGGATAATATCGATACAGGTATAGATGGCCGCGATAAAGGAGGTGTTGTCTGCCTTGTTCTTACCCGCTATGTCAAAGGCCGTACCATGGTCCGGGGAGGTCCGCACCATCGGCAGCCCGGCCGTATAGTTCACCCCTTCCCCGCTGGCCAGCGATTTGAAGGGAATAAGCCCCTGGTCATGATACATCGCCAGCACGGCATCGAAGCGGGAGTGATAGTTCCGGGCAAAAAAGGCGTCGGCGCTGTAAGGACCGAACACCAGCATCTGGTGCTTGGCATCTTTGATGGCCGGCTTGATGATCTCTTCTTCTTCCTTGCCGATGAGTCCTTCATCCCCGGCATGGGGGTTCAGACCCAGTACGGCTATCCGCGGTTTGTCAATGCCAAAATCCCTTATCAGGCTATCCCGCAAAATAGTCAATTTGGACAGGATGGCTTCGCGGGTGATAAACCCGGCGACATCCTTTATGGGCACATGCTCGGTGACCAGGCCAACGCGAAAACCCTCCGACACCATCAACATCAGCACATCATTCGCATTAAAGGCCTTTTTCAGATAGGGCGTATGACCCGTGAAGCTGAAGCTGGGCGACTGAATATTCTTCTTATGGATGGGCGCCGTCACCAATCCCTGGATCTTCTTGTCCCGCAGGGCTTCCACCCCCATCGTCAGGGATTTGACGGCATAGCTCCCGCCGACATCCGTCAATTGGCCCGGCGAAATAGCGATCTCTTCCTCCCAGCAGTTGTAGATATTTATCTGCTTTTGGACGATGCGGGAAAAATCCTTTGTGGTCTGGTAGTTGAAATTCATCTCCGGACTTGACTTCCGGTAGAAGTTGATGAGCTTGTTCGAACCGAAGATCAGGGGGGTGCACAATTCCAGGATCCTATGGTCGGCAAAGGTCTTGATGATCACTTCAGTTCCAATCCCATTCACATCTCCTACGGACACCCCTATCACTGGCTTTGATTGTTGTTGGCTCATACACTTACATTTCAGGGCATAAATATACGTAACTTTACCCCTTCATGTACACCCTGAAAAAATCCCTTGGCCAGCACTTCCTCCGCGACGAGAACATCTCACGGAAGATAGTGGCGGCCCTCCGCCAACGGCCCTTCATTCAGCTGCTGGAAGTGGGACCCGGCGCAGGCGCGCTGACCCGGCATCTCATCGGCCTTGGGGATGTCGACTTCAAGGCGGTAGAGCTCGACGAAGAGAAGGTCCATTACCTCCAGGAAACTTATCCGGTTTTACAGGGCAAACTCATCCATGCCAGCATCCTGGACATCGAAAAACCCTTCCCGGGCAAATTCACGGTCATCGGCAACTTCCCCTATAATATTTCTTCACAGATACTCTTCAAAATGCTGGACTGGAAGGACGATCTCGAGACCATCGTCGGCATGTTCCAGAAAGAAGTGGCCCAGCGCGTGGCGGCAAAGGAGGGCAACAAGACCTATGGCGTTCTCAGCGTGCTCATCCAGGCTTTTTTTGACGTGGAATATCTGTTCGAAGTGCACGAACAATGTTTTAACCCGCCGCCAAAAGTGAAGAGCGCGGTCATCCGGCTGACACCCAGGCAGGCGCCGGCATTTAGGGATGAGAAGAGTTTCTTCCTGCTCGTAAAAACAGCGTTTAACCAGCGCAGAAAGACCTTACGCAATGCCGTGCGATCTCTTTTCGATGAGACCGCTCTCGTCGATCCCATTTTCGATCGCCGGGCCGAACAACTTTCTGTCACCGATTTCGCACAACTCACCTGGAAAATGCGTTAGAAGAATACAATGAAAAAAGTTATCGTCACAGCCAAGGCCCACGAATATCTTATCAACACCCTCACCGAAAAAGGATATACCGTCCAATATTCCCCACAGATCACCTATGACGAATTACTCACCTCCCTCGACGGGACGGTAGGGCTCATCGTAACCACCCGGCTCAAGATCGATCGTGCCGTCATCGACCGTGCCCCATCCCTCCGGTGGATCGGACGCCTGGGCAGCGGGATGGAGCTCATCGACACCGCCTATGCAGAAGAAAAGGGCATCCTTTGCGTCAGCAGCCCCGAAGGCAATCGCAATGCCGTTGGCGAACAGGTGCTGGGCATGCTCCTTGCATTGATGAACAAGTTATTTATCAGCAGCGCCGAAGTAAAAGAGGGGAAATGGATCCGGGACGCCAACCGGGGTACCGAATTAGGCGGTAAAACGGTCGGCATCGTCGGTTTTGGCAATACCGGTGGCGCTTTTGCCCGGGTCCTGGCTGGATTTGATGTCACCATCCTGGCCCATGATAAATATAAGTTTGGCTTTGCCAAAGGCAATGTCCGTGAAGCCTCTCTCGAACAGGTAGCCCGGTATGCGGACGTCATCAGCTTCCACGTCCCGCTAACCGATGAAACCTTTCATATGGCGGGAGATGCCTTCTTCAACTCGCTGGAGAACAAACCCTATTTTATCAATGCCTCCCGGGGGAAGGTCCATGATACCGCGGCGCTCGTCCGGGCTCTGGAAAACGGCAGGATAGCCGGGGCGGCCCTGGACGTCCTTGAAAACGAAAAGCTGGACACCTATACCGACCTCCAGCGGCAGCAGCTGGACTGGCTGCTGGCCCGCCCGGACGTCCTCATCACCCCCCACATCGCCGGGTACTCCCACGAAGCTTTTTTAAAAATGGCCCGGGTAACCCTGGAAAAATTAGGCATTTAGGCCAAAAATTATATTTTACCGATTTTTTGCCGCAAGCTAAAATCCCTATTTTTGCGGTAATTTAAATGACTAATGCAATGCCTTGGATCGCTCCGAGGCGTTGTATTTTTTTTCTTTCTTGTAAATCAAAGGAGGAGTTATGAGTGGATTCACTTATTTCACAAAAGATGCGCTCGAACAGTTGAGGTCCGAACTGCAGAAACTGAAGACAGTAGAAAGACAGGCTGCATCCAAAGCCATCGCTGAGGCCCGGGAAAAAGGAGATTTAAGAGAAAATGCCGAATATGACGCTGCCAAGGAAGCGCAGGGCTTGCTGGAAGCCAAGATCCAGAAATTGGAAAACGAACTCGCCAATGCAAGGGTCATCGATGAGGGCACCATTGATACAAGCAAAGTGTCCATCCTGACAAAGGTGACGGTCACGAATCTCACGAATAAAAAACAGATGACCTATCATCTGGTGTCGGAGAAAGAAGCCGATCTCAAATTGGGCAAGATCTCCGTCACATCACCTATTGGCAAAGGGCTCCTGGGCAAACACGTAGGCGATGTCGCCAGCGTACAGGTGCCTGCCGGTAACCTTCAATTCAAGATCGAAAACATCACCGTGTGACACTCTTCTCCAAAATAATAGCCGGGGAGATACCTTCCTATAAGCTTGCCGAAAATGACCAGTTCTTTGCCTTCCTGGACATCTTTCCTCTCCGGGAAGGTCATACCCTGGTCGTGCCAAAAATGGAAGTAGATGATTTCTTCGACATGCCGGAGCCTTATCTCTCCGGGATGTTGGCGTTTGCCCGGCCTATCGCAAAGGCGATTGAAAAGGCCTTTGACTGCAACCGCTGCGGGCTCTCCGTAGTCGGCCTCGAGGTTCCGCATGCCCATCTCCACCTGGTGCCCATCGACAGTAGCGACGATCTCAACTTCACCCGGCCCAAATTAAAACTGAGCCCCGAAAGGCTGAAAGCCGCCCAGGAGAAGATACTTCGCTACCTCTAGCCGCAGCACTCCTCCCCTGCGTCCCGACCCAAGCGAAGGCCGCCACCTCACCCCGCGACCGCCTTGTTGGGGCCCGCACCACTCACCGGTTGCGCACCTTGTCCGGATTCTGCCGGATAAAGGCTTCCCAGCCATCGGCTTTCTTACCCTTCCCGCGGCCTGCCTTATTTGTAGCTTCCGGCTCCAGTTTCTCATCAAGCCGGTGCTGAAAGAAATGACACACGGCTACGGCCAGCGCATCCGACGCATCATAGGCGGGCAGATCTTCCTGCAACTGTAATATCCGCTGCAACATCTTCCACACCTGCTCCTTTTCAGCGTTACCTTTACCCGTGATAGATTGTTTTACTTTCCGGGGCGAGTATTCGGTGACGGGAATGCCGGCATGCATCGCCGTAGCGATCGCCACTCCCTGGGCCCGCCCGAGCTTTAGCATACTTTGAACATTCTTCCCAAAGAAAGGGGCTTCGATGGCGAATTCCCCGGGGCTAAAACGACGGATCAGCTCCAATACTTTCAGGTGGATGAGCCTCAATCGTTCGTAGCCGTCTTCCTTGGTGGGTAGCCGAAGGACGCCCATATCCAACATGCTGACTTCATTACCTGTGCATTTGACGAGTCCATAACCCATGACCACCGTTCCGGGGTCTATACCCAAAATTATTTTAGATCGCTTTTGCAAGAGGAGGATTATTTTTGATTCCGAACGTCGAATGAATAAAGGTATCAAAATAACTTATATCCTTGGCCCGCTTGTCTTCCTGGTGCTATCCTGGTTTATTTACCGCCAGGTGATCCATCAACCCAACTGGAAGACCTCTCTCCACCAGGTTTGGATGGCTATTACCTCACCGCAGCAATGGAAACTGTGGCTCGTGTTGGCCCTGATGCCCGTCAATTGGGGCATAGAAGCCCGCAAATGGCAGCTGGCGCTTCGCCCCGTAGGCGGTATTGCTTTCCGCGATGCCTTTCGGGCAGTGTTCACCGGCACCACTATGGCTTGTTTTACGCCCAACAGGATGGGGGAGTACCTGGGCCGCATCTTATACATAGAAAAAGGCCGGCGGATAAAAGCAATTTCCCTCACCATGGCATGCAGCATCGCCCAATTGATGGTCACACTGCTCATCGGCCTGGTGGGCATCCTCTACCTGCGCGCCGCCCCACCCCCCATCCTTTCCGGAAAGCATCAGGGGCTGCTTGCATTGGATATCCTCTTATGGATTGTCCTGGTCCTGCTGGTAAGTTTAACATTTATTTATTGCCGGTTTTCCCTCGTGGCATCCCTCCTGCTAAAAGTACCCGGTACACGCCGGTTCAGCATTTATATAAAAGTTTTAGAAAATTTTGATGCAACGATCTTATTGAGGATTTTGTTCTTATCTTTTGGCAGATATATCGTGTTTATTGTTCAATATAGTTTGGTATTTCCCGTTTTTGGAGTAGCATTGGGTTTCTGGCAGGTGTTGGGGGGGATGAGTGTGGTGTTTTTGGTGATGGCTGTCGTTCCTACCCTTACCTTTCTGACAGAACTGGGGTTGCGTTGGGAAGCCAGTATCCAGGTACTCCAACTATATAGTTCTAATGTGGTAGGGATATTTGCTACCAGCTTTGCGATCTGGCTGATCAACCTGATCATACCGGCCTTGATAGGAAGCTTGTTAATTGTACGTATCAAATTATTCAAAAGTCGATGAGAGTATTTATTACGGGCTGTATTTTCTTGCTGACCTTGACCTCACCCCTAATGGCTTGGAATGCTTATGAGCCACAGGATTCTGCTACCCAACAATCCACACCCGACAATGAATTTTGCGGTGGCATCCGCAACCACGCCTTCCAGAATGGAGAAGTCCTGAAATATAGAGTGAATTATGGGGTGGCTGGTATCCATCTCACTACCGGCGGCGATGCTTCCTTCACCACCACCCTCGAAAAATTCCAGGGTAAGGACGTCTATCATCTCATCGGCGAAGGAAAGACCACTTCTTTCTATGATAAATTCTTTAAGGTAAGGGATAAGTATGAGTCGTATATCGACACCGCCACGCTTCAGCCCTACAAATTTCTCCGGGATGTCGACGAGGGCGGATACAAAACCTACGAGAATGTCTCATTTATAAAGGCTACCCATACGGCCATCACCAACACCGGCGTCTACAATGTTCCGGATTGCATCCAGGATGTGCTCAGCGCCATCTTCTATGCCCGCAATATCGATTTTAGTCATCACCAGATCAACGACAAGATACCTTTCGACATGTTCCTCGACCGGCAGGTCTACCATCTCTACGTCCGCTACCTGGGGAAAGAGACCCTCCGCACAAGCTATGGCAAGTTCCGCACCATTAAATTCAAACCCCTGCTGGTAAAGGGCACCATGTTCGAGGGCGGCGAGAAAATGACAGTCTGGGTCTCTGATGATCCCAATCACATCGCCGTTCGCATCGAAAGTCCCATCACCGTTGGCAAGGTCTCCGTCGACATGATCTACTATCACAACCTTCGCTATCCTCTCAGTTCGCTGATCGATCTGTAGCAGACCCCCACTAAGCATCGGATTAGAAACATATTAGAAGTGGATTAGAAATTGCTAATGGCGGGTTCCGCTGAATCCTCATATAGAATTTTCAGTATATTTACTCTGCTAACTTAGTAAATACTATGAACCACACCACCACTCTCACTCCCGTGGCGAAGCTATGCTTTTGCCTTGCCATCATGCTGGTACCCGGCTGGCTCACCTACACCAACTCCGCGAACAAATTCACCGTCAACTATCCAAAAGAATGGACCCACAGGGAAACCGGTAATTCCGTCCTCTTTCTAAGCCCAAAAGAGAACGAGAACGATGATTTTCAGGAGAACGTCAACATCATGCTGCAGGACTTGTCCGCAAATCCCCTGAATCTCGAACAGTACACGGCGCTGAGCAAAAAGATGATCACGGAGAATGCGGCTGCATCCACCATCCTCTCGTCCACCCCTACAACCTTCGCCGGGCAAAAAGCGATGGAAACCATCTACACCATGACCTTCGAAGGCCGCGCCATGAAGCTTCAACAAATCTGGTTCATCAAAAATAAAACGGCGTATGTGTTTACCTACACTGCCGAACAATCCCAGTATGCCAGATATGAACCAACGGCGACGGCCATCATCAATAGCTTTAAATTCCTTCGGTGAAAAGGCAATGACTTGCACAAAATACGTCATCCCTCAAACAAAGCATCCATGGTAAGATCATTGCTCACCTGGGCGACCTTATATTCATTTTCCTTCACTCCATAAGTAGTGATCATCGTTAGGAAAAGCTGCTTACGAGTGGCAGTACGCTCCTTAAAGACGCGCAATTTTGTATCCAGTTCCGTTGAATAGGACTTCTGTATGACGAACTCGGTCTCCGAGAATTTCATCTCGCAGATATTGATACAGTCATCCTTACGATCGATCAGCAGGTCGATCTGCGTTCCTGACTGTCCAGCCTTGGAATGCCAGCGCCAGGCCGACACACGTGTGTATACTGCAGGAATGCCTAGTGCGGTTTTTATCGCTGAAATATGTTTCTGACAGATGCTTTCAAAAGCAATCCCACTCCAGCTTCTCCAAGAGGCGCCGGTAGCGATCGTTCCCCATGTTCCCGGCCCGCCGTCTTGGTTTGGCTCGATAAAGCGAAGGTAAAAAAGAGAATATTCGTCCGATATTTTGTAGATATTATCTTTACTCGTTTTACCAAAAGGTGTATATGCTGTGATGAAACCTGATTGCTCCAGTTCGTCCAGGAGGTAGGTTGTACCACCGCCCGACCGGAGCTTACAGGCCACAATGATCTCGTTCCTGGTAAGCCCTATATGCTTGCGCGCCAATGCCCTTATGATACTTACATGTTTCTCGGCCCCGTCGAATAGTGACTGGTATAGGCGACCAAACTCCATACTTAGTATAGCGTTCCTGGTAAAGCATAGCCTGTCGATATTTTGTACTGCGCTTTGCCCTGCTTTCACCTGTTTTAAGTAATGAGGAATGCCACCCATCACCATATACAATTGTAACACATGATAACGGGTAAGGGCAATTTTCCGACTCTTCAAATACTGTTCAGTCTCCCGGAGGGTAAAAGGAAAAAGCTGTATGGTCTTGGTGAGACGATTGTGCAACCCTCCCTTATTATTGACAACACGCCGGATCATCCACGATGCAGCCGATCCGCAAATGATAACGATCAGGTTGGGCTGGCGGGAGCCCCAACTATTCCAGAAATGCTCGAACGCTGGCCCGAATCCCGATCGCGGAGTATGCAGCCAGGGGAATTCATCAAAAAAGATCACTACTTTTTCTTTGGCCAGCCTTGGGGTCACGACATGCCGTAAGAGCTGGAATGCTTCCATCCAGCTGGAAGGAATACCCGAAGGCAGTTTGTCCTTGGTCAACTCTGTCATCATCAGGATGAATCCTTCCAATTGCACCCTATAGGTAGCATCGTGGATTCCTGCGTATTCAATAAAGAATTGATGCTTGAAGAATTCTCTTATCAAAAATGTTTTGCCTACCCTCCTTCGCCCGTAGACAGCTACGAATGAGGCTTCCCTGGATAGCAACACCTCCCGAAGCTGCTCCCGTTCCTCCTTTCTGCCGATGAGCTCTTCCATATACTTTTATATTCTGCCAAATCTACTAAAAAAGCCCACTTTTGGCAAATTATAAAATTTTATATTCTGCCAAATCTTACCTAAAAACCAACTTTTGGCAAATTATAAATTCCACCCTTCCGGTTTACACCCATACCATATGTCTGATTTAAGGCTTATATTGCGGAATGGATATATCGGAGTACTCCTACGTTGTCGTCGGCAGTGGACTTCTGGGCGCCGTGATCGCAGAGCGGATCGCTAATCAACTCGACCAACCCGTACTGGTCATCGAAAAACGCGACCACATCGGCGGCAACTGCTATTCCGCCACCGACCCGACAACCGGCATCGAATACCATAAGTATGGCACCCATATCTTTCATACATCAAACGAAAAGGTCTGGAACTACGTCCGCCGGTTCATCACCTTCAACACCTACCAGCATAGGGTGCTCAGCTGTTATAAGAACAGGCTCTATCCCTTCCCGATCAACCTGGCCACGATAAACCAGTTCTACAACCGGAATCTCAAACCCTATGAGGTCGAAGATTTCATGGCCTCCCTGCGCCAGAGCCAGCTAGGCCAACGCGCCGATGGCGGGCGCCGCGACGCCCAACCAGCCGCCGGCCCCCCCACCGCTGGAGCCCCCACTAATTTCGAAGAACAAGCCATGTCCCTGCTCGGGCGCGACCTATACGAAGCCTTTTTCAAATATTATACGATCAAACAATGGCAGGTGGATCCCCGGCATCTCCCCCCGGCCATCTTCAACCGCCTCCCCTTCCGTACCAACTACGACGACAACTATTTCTTCGATCGCTGGCAGGGCATCCCGGAAAAAGGCTATACTCACCTGTTCGAGCGTCTCCTCGCAAACCGAAAGATCAAGGTGCTGCTCGACACTGATTTTTTCGAGATCCGTCACCTGCTGAAAAAAGACGCCTGCCTTGTCTATAGCGGCGCCATCGACCGGTTCTTCGATTATAAACACGGAAAACTTAGCTGGCGCACCCTCCGATTCGAACAGGAGATCATCGACAAAGCCGACTACCAGGGCAACTCCGTCATCAACTTCCCCGAAGCAGAAATACCCTACACCCGTATCCACGAACCCCGGCACCTGCATCCTGAAAAGGAATACACCGGGAATAAAACGATCATCTTCCGCGAATACTCGCTGGCCGACCAGGGCGACAATCCCTACTATCCCATCGCTTCCGAAGATAATCAGCGCCTCCTGTCCCTATACCGGAAAGAGGCCGCACAATTAAAGAACGTCTTCATCAGCGGACGTCTCGGCGACTATAAATACTACGACATGCACCAGACCATCGACAGGGCGCTGGAGATCTTTGAGACCTGCATCCTGCCACAAACCTCCACGATCCATGTCGTATAAACCCGAATTGGTTGTTGTTATCCCGGTCTATAATGAGGCGGAGAATCTCCCCGCCCTCCTCGAAGACTGGCAGCCGGTGTTCCAACACACGGGTGTGCCCTATAAGCTCATTCTCATCGACGACGGCTCGAAAGATAACAGCCTCCGGCTCCTGCAAACCCTCGCTGCCGGCGATCCCACGCTCGAGGTCTATACCCAGCCCAATGCCGGCCATGGTCCGGCCATTCTAAATGGCTACCACCGGGCCATCGACGCCGGCGCCGGCTGGATCTTCCAGATCGACTCCGATCACCAACTTCAGACAACGGCTTTCAGACAGTTGTGGGACAACCGAACGGGATACGATCTGTTGCTTGCCCAGCGGACCAGGAAATATGCCTCGCCCGGCCGTCAGTGGGTGAGCCGCTTTGCCGGCTGGTCGGTACGCCTCCTCTTTGGCGCGGGGGTTAGCGACATCAACAGTCCCTACCGGCTGATGTTAAGTACGGCACTTCAACCAGCTCTGTCAAAAATACCGGCCGACAGCTTCGCCCCGAATGTCCTGATCACTTCCTGGTTTGTCAAAAAAAAATACCGGATATTTATCACTACCGTCCATCCGATGGATAAAGGCCTGCGGCAAAGCCGGATGAACCGTTATTTCCTGCGTGGCGCCCTGCGATCGTTTCGACAGCTCATCCTATTCCGTATAAAATAAAATGACAAAAAAACAATATTACGGGCTCTTTATCACCCTGGGCGCCTCGCTCCTGCTGAGCCTCATGTATTGTCCCCCGGTTGACCCTGAGTTCGGTGACAAAGAGTTCTTCAGATACTGCGGCCGCGTACTCCTGCTGGGGCAGGTACCTTACCGGGATTTTTTTGATCATAAGCCGCCGCTTATCTATTTCGTCAATGCAGCCGGTATCCTGCTTGGCCATTGGGGCATGTGGATCATCACCGCAACGCTTGCTCTGTTGGTTACTGGGCTCTTTTACCGGCTCTGCTGCCGCTACCGGCTAGCTTTTCCCTGGCTGCTACCCTTGCTGTTCAACCTGATGCTGAGGGATAATATGATTGCCCACGGGATCAATTTCACGCGGGAATATTCCACCTATTTCATCATGCTCTTCTTCCTGACCATGATGAGCAAATCGCGTTACCGGCATTTTGGCATGGGATTCTTTGCCGCCCTGACCTTCTTTATGCAGCAAGAGCAGGTGCTGTCTCTCGCCCCCTTTCTTCTCTACCTGCTCTGGGAGAAGATTCCGATGTCCATCGGGGCGCGGTTACTCCGGCTCGCCGCCGGGTTTTGCGCCGTCGCCATCCCCCTGTTATTGTTTTTTGCCGTTCACCGTTCACTTGGCTATTTATGGGCGGATGCCTATCTCATCAACGTAAACTGGTATATCCAGGAATACAAGTCCCTGGGGGACCATTTTAGGGCGATCAAAAAGATCATCGACGGCGGCAACTATGAGATCCCATTCATGGTGGCGCTGATCCTGGGGGTCTTCTCGCTCTTTCTGCGAAACCAGAATAAACCGTTGGTGCTGGCAGCCCTCGGCGCCTTTCTGCTCTCACTAACCCCGGAATTTATGGGTGGCCGCACAATGGGTCTCACCGTTTTCCGGGACATGATGGGTTATTTTCTTCCCTTATCCGCAACCGTGTGTATCGTGCTATTTACGGTCTTTGCCTTTACCGAAGACCCCGCCCTCACGGATAAGCGGATCCGGCTGCCGTATGTTTTTCTTCTTTGTACAAGCCTGGTGTATACCACTTTTCAGCATGTTGCGCATCTCTCCCGGCGCAACTACCAGAAAGATGTAGAAGGTCCCGTAGCCGACTATCTCGACGCGCAGCCCCTAAAGCAATACGATCTCTATGTTTTTTTAGAAGAAGATTTCGCGGCTATGTATAATCAACGCAATCTCTTATGCCCGTCCATTTACTACTACCAGCATTTCTGGACGTGGTATCCCCAATGGGACCCTGGCCATCGCATCCTGGAATCCATTGCGGGCGACCTGATACGCCATAAGACG
Source organism: Puia dinghuensis (assembly GCF_014642875.1). Taxonomy (GTDB): domain Bacteria; phylum Bacteroidota; class Bacteroidia; order Chitinophagales; family Chitinophagaceae; genus Puia; species Puia dinghuensis. Next base: position 854,412 of record NZ_BMJC01000003.1, on the reverse strand, counting down.
ACCTATGTGTTTATGGATTCTGCGGGTTTTGCGATGATGAAGAATAAGGCTGATCAGGATTGGTGGCTGACATTTATGCAAACACACTATCATCGGTTGTCAGTACCTGGCAAACCCAATTCCGATCTTTGGAAAATAAACGAACCATGAAGCCAGGCCGCTATACCTTCCCGCTTTTGGCAGCAGCATCCGTACTGCTGAGCCTGTGCTATTGCCCGCCCTTCGATGTGGGTATATCCGACAAGGATATCTTCACGTATGCCGGCTGGGCCGTGAGCAAGGGGCTCATCCCATACAAAGATTTCGTCGATCACAAGCCGCCGCTGATCTATTTCGTCCATGCCCTTGGTATCATGCTGGGAGGCCCTTGGGCCCTCTGGGTGATCAATGCCGGTCTCGCTCTTCTCGCCACCTTTCTCCTATTCAACTGCTGCCGCAGATACAAGTGCCCCTTCCCCTGGCTTCCCCCGCTGCTGTTCAACCTCATGCTCAGGGATGACCTCATCAGCGAAGGGATTAATATGACGCGGGAGTATACGGCCTTTTTCTATATATTCTTTTTCTGTGTCATGATGAGCCAGGTGCGTTACCGGTATTTCCTGCTGGGGTTGTTGAGTGGATTGATCTTTTTCATGCAGCAGGACCAGGTGCTGCCGCTGATCCCGCTATTCCTTTATTCCTTTTTTACCATCGATAGGGTGCCGGTGGCCAAACGGCTGCTGTATGCCATTGCGGGTTTTTCGACCATCGTGGCCCCCCCGATGCTCTATTTTGCCGCGCACCATGCCCTGGGTGATTTTTGGCAACAGGCTTTTCTCTTCAATCTAAAGACCTACACTACCCAGGAAAAATCCTTTGGCGATCATTTCCGGTCGATCAAGCGGGTACTGGACGACGGCAACTATGAGATCCCTTTTATGGTTTCGTTGATCCTCGGCATCACAGCCCTCATCTGGCAGGCGCAAAAGAAAGGGCTGATCCTGGCTACGCTGGCTGCGATGCTGCTGACCATGAGCCCCGAATTCCTGGGCGGCCGGTTCAATGGCCACGAAAAGGTGATGGATTACATCTATTACTTTCTTCCCCTCTCGGCAAGCATCAGCGTGTTGCTGTTCACTGTCTTTGCTTTTGGCGACAGGTATATCGTCGATCATCAGAAGGCCCGCCTCCCACTCGTCATCCTGCTTTGCACCAGCCTGACATATACCGCTTTTCAGCACGGCACGCATTTGCCGCGCCGGGACAAGGATGTGTATGTCAACACCCCCGAACGCGATTATTTACGTCAGCACAGACCGGGAAATTATCAGCTGTTTATTTGCCAGAATGAGGACCTCATCGGCTGCTATTACGAGTTCAGCATCTTTTCCCCCACCCGGTGGATCTATCAGCATTTCTGGGCCTGGTATGATACCTGGGATGAGGATGGCCGGATATTGCGGTCTATCGGCGACGATCTGCTTGCTCACCATACCATGTATATCATCATGGACCAGGCCAAAGTTGCCACTTTCCGCCACCAGCGGGATTACGATTGGTGGATGTCTTTTATGCAAGCCCACTACCGGCAGATGGACCTCCCCGGCCGGCCACATTCGCAATTATGGATATGGAAGGATACGAATTAGAGTTCTGCCAGCCGGAATCCGGCGCCGGGCCGGATCCCCTTTTCCGTCCGCTCGGCCATACAGCATTCAACCGCAGCATCGTGTTCGAAGAAAAGCACATAACCGCCCGCAACTGCCTCTTCCAGGAAGGAGTTTTTTTCGTATAAAGAGGTCAATGGAAACATATCATAAGCCATCACCCAGGGAATGGGAAAATGACCGGTAGAAGGCAGCAGGTCGGCCATGAACACCAGCGTCTTACCCTTGTATTCCACCTGCGGCAGCATCATCGCGTCCGTATGCCCGTTGACCAGCCGGACGGAGAGCCCCGGCAGGATAACATCGGCTATCGCCACAAGGCGGGACTCCGGCCCCCCGGCAGCACCCGAACCCCCGCCGGCGCCACTACCCGCATCCACAAACCGCAGCTGCCCACTCTCTTCTATTGGCAGGATATTCTCTTTTAAAAACGACGCCTTTTCCCGCGGATTGGGCTCCGTCGCCCATTTCCAATGCCGCGAATGGCTCCAGTAGGTGGCGTTGGGAAAGGCCGGTACCAGCTTGTCTCCCTGGCGGACAATACTTCCGCCGCAATGGTCGAAGTGGAGATGGGTCAGCAGCACATCGGTGATATCGCTGCGATGGAAGCCATGCGCCGCCAGCGACTTGTCCAAAGAATCGTCCCCATGTAGATAGTAATGTCTGAAAAACCGCTCATCCTGTTTGTCGCCGATGCCGTTGTCCACCAGGATCAGCTTCCCGCCTTCCTCGATAAGCATACATCGCATCGCCCAGGTACAAAGGTTATTCTCGTCTGGCGGGTTCACTTTGCTCCAAAGACTCTTGGGCACTACGCCGAACATGGCCCCGCCGTCCAATTTGAAGAAGCCGGTGTGGATGGTATACAATTGCATAGAAAAAAATTTGTAGAGGCCCCCCGACCAGATTAAACTGCCGGTGCCGGCTCCTGTCGCTGCTTAGCCTGCGCCGAGAACAGATAGAAAAGCCCGATGATGAAAAAGACGATCAGGCAAATGATCGAATTCTTCATGCTGCCTGTAACCTGGCCGATAAAGCCAAAGGTAAACATGCCGATGACAATGGCGATCTTTTCGGTGAGATCATAATAGCTGAAATAGGAGGCCGTATCCTTTGTCTCCGGCATCAGCTTGGAATAGGTGCTCCGGCTCAGGGACTGGATACCACCCATTACCAGGCCTACACCCAGGGCCAACAGGTAGAAGGAATATTCGATAGGCTCCTGATGCGGGGCGAGATCATGTTCCCAGCGCGACAGTTCACCTTCGACGCCGGCATCCGCCTCATCGAAAGCCGTGGCGCTCATCTGTGCCTTTTTAGCCATCAGGTCAGCCTTCTGCTGCTGCAGCTCCGCAATCTTCGCATGGAAGGGCTCGAGGTTCTCGGCCTGGCCTGCGGTGAGGTACGCCGAGATGCAGATCAATATCCAGAAGAAGACGACACCCATCAGCACGCGGATATTGCCGAAGCGGGCGGACAGCTTACTCATCCAAGTCGCGCCAACAATGGCCACCAGCTGGATCAGCACAATCGTAATGATGAGCTTTGTGTCGTCGAGCTTGAGCACGGTGCTGCCAAAGATCGTAGCGGCTCCCATCACCGTTTGCACACCGATGCTATAGAAGAAGAAACCCCGAAGAAAGCGCTTGAGCAGGGCCATCTTCTTCACCTGGGCATAAACTTTCTTTACTTCTGCAAAGCCCGCTTTAAAGACATTCTTTTTCCGGACAGACGCGGCGCTCGCCTTGGGCAACACGGCAAAGGTCATCTGGGCAAAACCCGCCCACCAGAGGCCAACCAGCAGGAAGTTAAGTCGCAGGCTGAAGAAAGGGTTATTCTTGAGCAGCAACACGATCAAAAAGCCGACCAGCTGCATGATCACGCTGCCAACATAGCCATAGGCATATCCCTTGGCACTGACTCTGTCCTGGTCTTCCGGGGCGGCAATCTCCGGCAGATAGGCGTTATAAAAGACCAGGCTGCCGACATACCCCATCGAGGCCAGGATAAAACAATAAACTCCCAACACCGGATTGCTGCCATCGAAGAGATAAAGCATGCTGCAGCCCAGTGCCCCCATATAGCAGAAGAACTGCATAAAGGTTTTCTTGTTGCCGCGACTATCGGCGATGGACGTGAGCACGGGATAGAGCAGGGCGATCACCAGGTAGGCGGCCGCCATCGCATAGCTGTACAACGAAGTGTTCTTTATCCTCAGCCCGAGGAAAGGCACTATATCGCTCTTGAAATAAAAGGAAGTCGCTTTTGTGAAATAGATAGGGAAGAAGGTCGTCGTGATCACCAGGTTATACACCGAATTGGCCCAGTCATACATGGCCCATCCGTTGATAACTCGTTTGGACGCTGTCCGGATCATATCATCCCCCTCCAGAGTAAGAACAGCATCAACAGGCCGACAACGATGCGGTAATACCCCCAGGGCTTAAATCCATACTTCTTCAGAAAGCCGATGAAAAGCCGGATGACGACGATAGCGACAAAAAAAGTCACCAGGCAGCTCAGCCCCAGCAGCGTTGCATTTCCTCCACCCAGGACATCGGGATGCTCTTTGTGTACATCCCAAAAGCTTTTCACCGAAGCCGCCAGCATGGTCGGCACGGCCAGGAAGAAGGAAAATTCTGCGGCAGCTTTGCGGGTCAGCTTCTGGCTCTCGCCACCGATGATGGTTGCTGCACTGCGGCTGAAGCCGGGCAGCAGGATCGACAACACCTGGAAACAGCCGATGACAAAGGCGTTGCGATTGGATACCTGCTGTTCATCGTCGATCCGTGGCGCGGTGAACAGCTTATCCACGAAGAGGAACAGTATTCCGCCGCCGATCATGACCCCGGCCATGAAATACAGGTTGCCCAGCGCGGCGTCGATATGTTTCTTCAGCAGGACACCAAAGACCAGCGCCGGGATGAGGGCGATGATGAGCTTTATATAAAAGCTAAACCGGGAGAAATCGAAGAATTTCTTGTAATAGACCACGACGACAGCCAGAATAGCCGCCAGCTGGATCACGATCTCGAACATGTCTGAAAAAGGGGTAGAAGTGACCCCTATCATCGGGTTGGTAAACTTCATATGCGCCGTAGAAGACACAGGGAGAAACTCCGTCAGCCCTTCTACTACTGCGAGAATGAGTGCCTGTACTATAGTCATGGTGGCTTATTGACTTTCCTTCTTGTCCTTGCGGAAAATGGCGAAGATCTCTACTACAAACCCGCCCAATATGAGGATGGGGGCGAGCGTTATCCGGGTAAAACTATATATTTCTTTGCGATTGAATACGTTAGGGTCCTTGCTCTTACCGCCTGCCATCAGGATGAGGCCCAGAGCGATGAGAACGATGCCGATGAGCATCCAGCGGTAGTTCTCTTTCCCGAACAAGGGAACAGCCTGTACCCGCGGAGCATGGGCCGCAGCTTGAGCCGCAGGCTTCTTCTGTGCGGTCGGCGTTTCTTTTTTGGTCGTTGCCATGAATAAAAAGGATAGTTTGGGCCTGCAATATAGAGAAAACTCAGTACAAATCGTCCAGCTTCATTTTTAGGTATTTCAATACGCTCCGGTGGGTGCTGATAAAGGAAATAAAGATCCCCAGCAGGACCATCACCACAAACATCGCCATTAACAGGGTATAGTCCCGCAGCGCCCTGATCTCCGGTATCCATTGCTCGGAAGCAAAAATGATCCCGATGATGCCGCCAATGGCGATCAGCCCGCTGATAGCCCCATTGATCACCGCCCGCCTGTCCATCGGTTTGGCAATGAACCAGCGGGTAGCTCCTACCATCTGCATAGTCTTGATAAGGAAGCGGTTGCTGAACATGGCCAGCCGGATGGTATTGTCGATGAGAATGATCACCGCTATCGAGATGCCCACCGTCACCACCAGTAAGATAAGACTCACCTTTCTGATGACGTCGTTGAGGTTGGTAACCAGCTTCTTATTGTATTTCACCTCGTCCACGGCGATGTTGCCGGAAAAGTCGGCCTTTACCTTGTTGAGGGAATCTGCATTTGCGTACTCGCTTTTCACCCTGAAATCCACGGAGGCCGGCAGGGGATTCTGGTCCAGGACGGACATGAAGTCATCATTACCGGTGCCCACAAACTGCTTCCGGGCCATTTCCTTCGTGATGTATTCGTAGCTTTTTACATACGGCCGGGCGGAGACAAACTGAACAAGCGCCGCGCTATCCTTTGGCGAGATATTTTGCCGTACATACACCTGCACTTCCACATTTTCCCTGAAGTTTTCTCCTAACCGATTGGCATTGATGACGATCCAACCTAACAACCCAAGCAGGAACAAGACCAGGCTGACGCCAACGATTGCCATAAAATAAGAAGGAGTCGAGCGTTTGGCATAGCCTTTTCCGAATTGCGCCATGGGATATTTAGTTTTATTGGGTTAGTAGAAACCATGCGGGCTGGGTGTAAAAATACAAGTTTTCGGGCCCGTTTTTGTATTTTTGCTATCCCTTTAACGATTGTTTGCCAGCATTATTTCGGTAATAAACAAGCTTTTAACTTTTTTGCAACAAAGGGGAGCAAAGACTCTCTCAACATAGCTATGGAATACAATTTTGGCGATATTGAAAAGAAATGGCAGCGGCTTTGGACCGAGCAAGGTATTTATCGTGTTTCCAACAATGCTTCCCGACCGAAGTACTATGTATTGGATATGTTCCCCTATCCCAGCGGCGCCGGCCTCCACGTCGGTCACCCCCTGGGGTACATCGCCAGCGACATCTTTGCCCGCTACAAACGTCTGAAGGGGTTCAACGTCCTCCATCCCATGGGCTATGACGCCTTTGGCCTCCCGGCCGAACAATACGCCATCGACCATGGCATCCATCCCGCCATCTCTACGGACAATAATATTGCCAACTTCCGCCGGCAGATGGATAATATCGGCTTTGCCTACGATTGGACCCGGGAAGTAAGAACATCTGATCCCGGTTATTATAAATGGACCCAGTGGATATTCCTGCAACTGTTCGATAGCTTCTATGACAAACGGGAAAACAAGGCCATGCCCATCGAAGCACTGGTAAGAAACTTTGAAAAAGACGGAAATGCCCATCACCCCTGTCCTGGTGACACCGCCCTTCGTTTCACCGCTGCCGAATGGTCGGCTTTTGATCGTCTCCGGCAACAGGACATCCTCATGCACTACCGCCTGGCTTATTGCGGTTATGGCGAAGTGAATTGGTGTGAAGCCCTGGGTACCGTCCTCGCCAACGACGAAGTGATCAATGGCGTCAGCGAACGCGGCGGCTTTCCCGTCGTCAAAAAGAAACTGCGGCAATGGTATCTCCGCATCACCGACTATGCCGACCGCCTGCTCGAAGGTCTCGAGACGGTGGACTTCAGCGACGCCATGAAGGAGATGCAGACCAATTGGATAGGCAAAAGCTTTGGTGCCGAAATAGATTTTGACATCTTCGGCCAGCCCGCCGGAAGCGCAAAATTGCGAGTCTATACCACCCGCCCCGATACCCTCTTTGGTGTCGATTTCATGGTCATCGCCCCTGAACACGAACTGCTCCAAACCATTACCTCCGCAGAGCAGCGCCCGGCAGTAGATGAGTATCTCACCTATGTAAAAAGCCGCAGCGAACGCGAACGGATGGCGGAGAAAAAGATCACGGGTTGTTTCACCGGGGCCTTTGCCATCCATCCCTTCAGCGGATTGCATATCCCCATCTGGACATCGGAGTATGTATTGGCCGGCTATGGCACCGGCGCCATCATGGCCGTGCCTTGCGGCGACCAGCGCGATTTTACCTTTGCCCGCTATTTCGACCTGCCCGTGACCAATATCATCGGCGATCACTTCAACGGCCTGGAAGCCAACCCCACAAAGGAGGCCGTCCTGCAGAACAGCAGTTTCCTCGACGGCCTCGTCATGAAGGACGCTATGGTAATTGCCATCAAAAAGCTGGAAGATAAAGGCATCGGTACCCGCAAGGTCAACTACCGGATGCGTGACGCCGCCTTCAGCCGCCAGCGCTATTGGGGTGAGCCCTTTCCCATCGTCTGGACGAATAGCCTCGGCTTCGGAATCGCCGAAGCGCTGCCCGAGACGGCCCTTCCGCTCGAACTACCTCACGTCGAAAAATATGGCCCAGGTCCCGAAGGTGAAGGCCCCCTCGCCAACGTCCCTGAGTGGACGGCCCGCCATCTCGAGACCAACACCATGCCGGGATACGCTGGTAGTAGTTGGTATTTCTTGCGCTATATGGACCCCCATAATGAAGACAGCTTTTGCAGCCGCGCCGCCTCCGATTACTGGGGACAGGTAGACCTCTACATTGGCGGGGCAGAACATGCTGTAGGCCATCTGCTCTACAGCCGCATGTGGACCAAATTCCTATACGACCGTGGCTACATCGGGCATGAAGAACCCTACAAGCGCCTCATCAACCAGGGCATGATCCAGGGCAGCAGCCGGATTGTTTACCGGCTGGAGCTCGATGGCAGCGGAAACATCGACGATCTCTCGAAGCACACCCCGGTCTTCGTATCCGCCGGTGTCGCAGCGATGCAGGGCAGCCCCGAATTCCACGAGCTGGTAAGCCTTGCCGTGAGAAATATCTTTAGCAATGCGGGCATCCAGCTGGAGTCCATCAACGTCTCTCCGCTGCACGTCGACGTCAACATCGTCGATGGGGTGGAATTGGATATCGAGGCCTTCAAAAAATGGCGGACCGAATATGCCGATGCCGAGTTCATCCTCGAAGAAGACAAATATATCTGCGGAGTGGAGGTCGAAAAGATGAGCAAACGCCTCTACAACGTTGTCAACCCCAACGACCTCGTTGCCAAATATGGCGCGGATACCTATCGCATGTACGAAATGTTCCTTGGGCCTGTCGAACAAAGCAAACCCTGGGACACTAAGGGCATAGAAGGGGTATACCGCTTCATTCGCAAACTCTGGCGGCTCTTCTTCGATGAGACGAAGGGCAAGGTATGGAAGACGGACAAAGCCACCGAACAAGAGCTGAAATGCATCTACCGCACCATCAAAAAGGTAGAGGACGCCACCGAACGCTTTTCCTTCAACACCGGCGTCAGCGCGCTGATGATCGGCGTCAACGAACTCACCGATCTGAAATGTCATAAGAAGGAAGTGCTCGATCGGCTCATCGTCATCCTCGCTCCTTATGCGCCCCATCTTGCCGAAGAGCTCTGGCATCTTCTCGGCAATACCACCTCCGTGCTGGACGCGCCATTTCCCGTAGTGGAAGAAAAATACCTTGTCGAGTCGGCCAAGAACTATCCCATTGCCATCAATGGAAAGACCCGCACCGAACTCAATATCGCCCTCGATGCAACCCAGCAGCAGGTGGAAGAGATTGTGCTGGCCGACGACATCGTAAAAAAATGGCTGGATGGCAATACACCCAAAAAGGTAGTCTACGTAAAGAACAAGATGATCAACGTGGTTGTTTAACGCTATAAATGCCGTCGCTTACCGCCATACTGGAAAGGCACCGGGCAGACTTTCATCCGGTGGTCCCCTTCGATGCGGGCAGGGACAGGCTGTATCCCTTCGACTTCACCGAGGACAATACCGAACTTTCTCCCACCACTATTGCCAGTACCGAACATTTCGCTGGTTACATCAATGCTACCCTGCAACGGCACAAGGCTCGCTATGGCATCGGCGGCTATGGCGAACACCGGACGCTCTATGCCCGCAGCAGTCATTTCAATCGACCATTGGTCGCCGGCAGCGAAACTCCCCGCCTCGACCCGGGAGAATCCGAACCCCGCCGTCTCCATCTCGGCGTCGACATCTGGGGGCCCGCCGGTACGAAAGTGATGGCGCCCCTCGACGGCATCGTCCACAGCTTCGCCTTCAACAACAACGACAGCGATTATGGTTCTACCATCATCCTTACCCATCAGCTGGATGGCGTCGGCTTTCACACCCTATATGGCCATCTCAGCCTCAACTCGCTAAAGAATCTCTACGAAGGAAAGAATATTACAAAAGGGGAAGTTATCGGGGAATTTGGCATGCGATTCGAGAACGGCAACTGGCCACCCCACCTGCATTTCCAGATAATCGCCGATATGCAGGGCTGGAAAGGCGACTACCCCGGCGTCTGCCGCTTCTCCGAAAGACAGCAGTGGCTGGATAACTGCCCCGACCCCAACATCATCCTGCAACTAGCAGGCTGGTAACGAGTTGCTCCCATTCCTGCTCCGGCGTCAGCTCGGGTAGTTGGCGGCCCGCCTGGGTGTACCAATAATGGGCATTCCCCTCATCCCCCTCCACCCGGTGCAGATAAGCATGCACCCATGACCCCTCACGGGTAGGGATATCCTGCGCAATGTCGTGTGCCTTATTCCAATTATCCTTTTGGGCATACCACAACGCGGTGAGCACCGGAGGGATGCCGGTGGGCGGCTGATCATGATTCAGCGTTGCTTTGAATTGTTCGAATGTCATGGTGTAAAGATAATAATCCTTAAATTTGAGACGCACCCATCGGGTGTACGATCCCATGGTCAAGTACGACGCCATCATCATCGGCTCCGGGCAGGCCGCCAACCCTCTGGCAATAAAACTGGCTGCAGCCGGCTGGAAAACGGCGTTGATAGAAAAAAGATTCATCGGCGGAACATGTATCAATGTCGGCTGTACGCCCACCAAAACCCTCATCGCCTCGGGTCGCGTCGCCTACCTGGTAAGACGAAGCGCGGACTTCGGCATCCACACCACCGGGTTTTCCGTTAACATCGAAGAGGTGATCCGCCGGAAGAACGCCCATGTGCTCACCGCCCGCGAATCTTCGGCAAAAAGGCTGCTGGAGACCCATCATCTGGACGTGATCTTTGGCAATGCCGTTTTCACCGCGCCAAAAGCGATCACGGTGACCAAAGAGGACGGGTCCATCGAGGAGCTGACGGCCGAAAAGATATTTCTGAATACCGGCACCCGCCCGGTGATCCCCTCGATTCCCGGCCTGGCCGGCGTCCGTTATCTTACCTCCGATACCATCCTCGACCTGATGGTTCTTCCCTCCCATCTGGTGATCATAGGCGGCAGCTATATCGCACTCGAATTCGGGCAACTCTACCGGCGGCTGGGCAGTGAAGTGACCATCATCGAGAACAACGCGCGTTTTCTATCTAAAGAAGACGAGGATATCGCCGCGACGATAAAGAGCTTCCTGGAAGAGGACGGCATTCGCATCCACACCGGTGCCGCCGTCGAAAAGATAACAAAGGAAGCGGATGGCATCGGGCTCCACCTGTCCGCTGGGCCCCTCTCAGCGCCGACCGGAACGTCCACTGCCTCGACCAGCGTCATCACGGCCTCCCATGTCCTGGTTGCAACCGGGCGCGTCCCTGACACCGCCGCCCTCAATGCCGGCGCCACGGGCATCACCCTCGATCGCCATGGCTTCGTCGTCGTCAACGATCGGCTGGAAACCAGCGTCGATGGAATTTATGCGCTTGGCGATGTCAAGGGTGGACCACAATTCACCCATATATCCTATAACGATCATCTCATCGTATATAGGAATCTTATAGAAAAGGCGGATTGCAGCATTGCCGGGCGGCCGCCCGTCTATTGTCTTTTTACGGACCCCGAACTGGGCAGGGTAGGACTCACCGAAACAGAGGCGAGGGCTAAAGGATTGAACATAAAAGTGGCTACCTTGCCGGTGGCTAATATTGCCCGCGCCTGGGAGAACGACGAGACCCGCGGTATGCTGAAAGCCATCGTCAACGCCGACGACAGGACCATCATAGGGGCGGCGATGCTGTCTTCCGCCGGCGGCGAACTGATGAGCATCCTGCAGATGGCCATGATGGGCCGTATCCAATACAATGTGTTGAGAGATGCCGTTTTCGCCCATCCGACCTTTGCGGAATCCCTGAACAACCTATTTTCACGCCTGCAATGATCGTCGTAAAAAATATCAGCAAACGCTTCAATATGCACAACGCTGTTGACAACATTTCCTTCACCGTCGGGCAAGGGGAGAATGTCGTATTCCTGGGCACGAGCGGCTCAGGAAAGACGACACTGCTGAAGATGATCAACCGGCTCATCGAACCCGACTGCGGCGAGATACTCATCGACGGCCGCAGCATTGTCGATCAACGCCCCGAGCATCTGCGTCGCGGCATCGGTTATGTGTTTCAGAACAACGGCCTTTTCCCGCACTACACCATCGAAGAGAACATCGCCATCGTCCCGCGGCTATTGGGATGGAACCGCGACCGGATAGCTCCCCGGGTCATCTCCCTGATGGAAAAATTGCGGCTACCCCCGGCGCAGTACCTGAATGCTTATCCAAACGAACTCAGCGGCGGCCAGCAACAACGTGTGGGCATCGCCCGGGCCCTGGCCGCGGATCCCCCCGTGCTGCTGATGGACGAACCCTTCGGCGCACTCGACCCTATCACACGGGCCAGCGTAAAGAAGGATTTCAAAGAGCTGGACGAACTGCGGTCTAAGACCATCATCCTCGTAACCCACGACGTTCAGGAAGCCTTCGAACTGGCCGACCGCATCTTTTTGATGGATGGAGGACGCATCATACAGGAAGGTAAACCCGAAGACATGTTCGACCGGCCGGCGACGCAGTATGTGAAAGATTTTTTTGAAGGGCAGCGTTATATATTCGATCACTTCAAGAACAGCCAACACTGATGGACCAACGCCAGAGCCTCTGGGAATTTATGCAGCAGCAATCCGGCAAGCTGTTGCAACAGACGATACAACACATCGGGCTGACCTTCATCTCCCTGTTGATAGCCGTCCTCATCGGCCTGCCTCTCGGCATTTACATCGCCCGCAACAAAAAAGCGGCCGGCATCGTACTGGGCGCCGCCGGCGTCCTGCAAACCATTCCAAGCATCGCCTTGTTGGGCTTTCTTATTCCCGTGCTGGGCATCGGCCCCGTACCCGCCATCGCGGCGCTGTTCTTATATGCTTTGTTGCCCGTCATCCGAAATACTTACACGGGTATCAACGGCGTAGATCCCGGCGTAAAAGAAGCGGCCCTGGCCATGGGAATGACGGCCACCCAGCGGCTTTTCCGTGTTGACCTTGTGCTTGCCTTCCCCGTCATTATGGCCGGCATCCGCACGGCTACCGTCATCAATGTGGGTGTGGGGACGCTGGCCGCTTACATCGCCGCAGGCGGCCTGGGGGAATTCATCTTCGGCGGCATCGCCCTCAACAATACCAACATGATCCTGGCAGGCGCCATCCCTGCCGCCCTTCTGGCTATCCTGCTGGATTTCCTGCTTTCCCTGGTGCAGCGCACCGGCAGCAGAAAACGAAAGATGGTGCTTGGTCTCCTTCCCCTGGTAATGCTGTTCTTCTCTTCTTTCTACGTAATGCCCATTGGCAATACCCGTCTCCTTGCCGGGTTTACCCCGGAATTTATGGGCAGACGTGATGGTGACATCGGTCTGCGCAGCGTCTATGGTCTTACCATCCGTACAGTCGTCATCAGCGACGCTGTAATGTATAAAGCTATCTACGACCATAAGCTCGATGTCATCAGCGGCTACAGCACGGACGGCAGGCTGCAAGCCTATGACCTTGTCACGCTGGAGGATGACAAAAAGATCTTCCCACCCTACTATGCCGCGCCCGTTGTCCGCAGCGAAGTCCTGCGCAACTATCCCGAATTGGCTCCCGTCCTCAATAAATTGGCGGGCAGGATCAACGATTCGATCATGACCCTGCTAAACTACCGGGCCGAATATCTCAACCAGCCACCCGATCGCATCGCCCGCGATTTTCTCGAATCCGCAGGATTATACCATCCGCCCCGCAATGGCAAAAAAGGCCTTATCCGATTGGGTTCCAAGATATTCCCCGAACAATATATCCTGACGGATATGTACGCCATGCTTATCCGTGGATTCACCGACCTGGAAGTGGACAGCAAAACCGGTCTTGGCGGAACAAAAATCTGTTTTGAAGCGTTAGTACATCAACAAATAGATATGTATCCCGAATACACCGGTACCGCCCTGCTGGCGATCCTTCAGCCGCCGCCGGCTCTCACCGACCGCCTTGCAGGCAGCCGGGACAGCGTGTATCGGTATGTATCCGACCGGTTTGATAGAGAATATGGGCTCACCTGGCTGGACCCCATAGGTTTCAACAATGCCTATGCCCTGATGATGCGCCGCAGCCAGGCAGAACAGTCAGGCATTCGCACCATCTCCGATCTCACCCACTATCTAAAAAATCAGAAATAATGACCTTATTGGAGCAATACCGCGCCGTCCGCAAGGCCAGCGAAGCCATCTGCCAACCCCTTCAAAAAGAGGACTATGTCGTTCAGCCTATTGTGGATGTCAGTCCCCCCAAATGGCATCTTGGCCATACCACCTGGTTTTGGGAAGCCTTTGTGCTTATTCCGCACCATCCCGGCTATAAACCCTGCAATCCCGACTATAATTATGTATTCAACAGTTATTATGAAACCATCGGCGCAAGGGTAGTGCGTACCGATCGGGGCAATCTCAGCCGGCCCTCCGTAGATGAGATCTATTCCTACCGGCAATACGTAGATGAAGCGATGCTACGGCTCATCGCCGATGGCCCGGGCGAACAGCTCGAGCAGATTATTGTCCTGGGACTCAATCACGAGCAACAGCACCAGGAATTGCTGTTCACCGATATAAAATATATTTTGGGTCACAACCCGCTGTTCCCCGCCTGGTCAGATCGGGATATCGACGTAGTGCCATCTGCCGGTGCGGGATCCAATGGATTTGTAAGCGTGCCCGCCGGTCTCTATGAGATCGGTTATGAAGGCGATGGCTTTTGCTTTGATAATGAGCTCAGCCGCCACAAGGTTTATCTTGAAGGGTTTCAGGTCGCGGCGACCCCCGTCACTAATGAGGAATATTTGGAGTTTATAGAAGCGGGTGGTTATCAAAACTTCGTCTGGTGGCATGCGGAAGGCTGGGACTGGGTAAAGAAGAACGCCATTTCTTCGCCGATGTACTGGCATCTCATCGACGGACGGTGGCACCAGTATACAATGGCGGGGCTGCGACCGCTGGATGGTAAACAATTGTTGTCACATATCAGTTATTACGAGGCTGTTGCCTATGCCGCCTGGAAAGGATGCCGGTTGCCCACCGAATTCGAATGGGAGGCTTCCGCCGGAAAATTCGGTTGGGGGCAACGATGGGAATGGACCGAGTCGGCCTATCTGCCCTACCCCGGATTTAAAAAGGCGGAGGGGGCGATCGGAGAATATAACGGAAAATTCATGGTCAGTCAGATGGTGCTGAGAGGCGCGTCCGTGGCTACTCCGGCTGGTCACAGCCGGAAAAGCTATCGTAATTTCTTTCAACCATATCTAAGGTGGCAGTTTACTGGCATACGGATTGCAAAGTAGCTCAGTCGCCCATTCATAACTAACATTCAAAAAAAGGTCTAATGTTTCCTCTTAGCACGGCCCAGTTGCCCGGTCGCCGGTCGGCCACCTTCTACACCGATGTAGTCAACGGCTTGAGGGCAGATCACAAATACCTGTCATCCAAGTATTTTTATGATGAGAATGGGGACAAGCTCTTCCAGCAGATAATGGCCTGCCCCGAATATTATCCCACCCGTTGCGAGTTGGAGATCATGCAACACCAGTCGGGAAAAATGGCGCGGCTTTTTATGGAGGAAAGCAGCGACTTCGATCTCGTTGAACTGGGCCCGGGGGACGCCACCAAGTCCTGGTTCCTGCTGCGGGAATTGCAAAAAGACCATGCGTCTTTCACCTACTATCCCATAGATATTTCCTCCAATGTCATCGGCTGGCTGGAGGACAAGCTGCCAGTCACCCTGCCGGGTATACGCTTACAGGGTCTCAATGGAGAATACCTGGAGCAGCTGCACCAGGTGAACACCTTTTCCAACAAGCGGAAGATCGTGCTATTTATGGGTGCAAACATCGGTAATATGACCGTTCATCAGGCAACGCAGTTCTGCCGGCAGCTTCATGAGCAGATGCACCCCGGCGATCTGCTGATGATCGGCTTCGATCTCAAGAAATATCCCGGCACCATCCTCGCTGCCTATAACGACAAGCAGGGGATCACCAGGGCCTTCAATCTGAATCTGCTCACTCGCATCAACCGGGAACTCGGCGCCGATTTCGACGTTGAGCAATTCGAACACTATCCCGTCTATGACCCTGGTACGGGCTCCTGCAAAAGCTACCTCATCAGCCGGATACAACAGGAGGTACACATCGGTGATAACCAATTTTCTTTTGCCGAGAACGAAGTCATCCACATGGAGATATCGCAGAAATATACGCTTATGGAGACGGAATCGATGGCCGCTCAGGCGGGATTCGAGCCGGTGGATACCTTCTTCGATTCGAAGCGATGGTTTGCCGATGTGTTGTGGCGGCGACTGGCCTAAGCCGTCATCCCAATTGAGGAAGCAGATGCCCCTGCCGCCAGCGCAGACAATTCTTCCTGCACGGAAATCGTCTTGTCCTTGTTGTACCAGCGTTGCAGTTCTTCTTTTATCGCGTGGAATTCCACTCCGGCCTGTTTCAGCTGCATGAAATTCGCCTGTAGTACTGCCGGGCGCGGCCCCCAGGTGAACAACTCTTCCAGCGTGGCTGTATCCAGGCCGATCAGTTTCGGAATGCTGCGGCTTACTCCATTGGTGAGATAGCGATCCATTAGTTCCAGGTTATCGTCCCGCATCAGAAACCGCAGGGTAATCAGCGGATTCAATGCGGCCAGCGCTTGCATTATTGGGGTAATGTGTGCCGCGTCTCCGCACCAGGCTTCCGTCAGTACCAGCCAGGTCTGTGGATGGGTTATGCTTCGGATGGCTGCTTCCGCGGCAGGCAGCAGCTGCATCGTCTTCTCCCAGCGGCGCATCCGTTGCTGGTTCAATACGGTATAGTGGATAAAAGCCTCCGACTGATCGGGTCCCGTGGTCTGGCCTTTGGCCACCAGGTCATCGATCAGCGCGACATAAGCTTCGTAGGAAATGGCTTTTTGGAGGTAGGCAGCTTCGACTTTACGACTCGTATCCCGAGTACCCATAATTCGCAATTTTGCCGGTAAATATCGGGATTCCCCGCCGGATTTAGCGTCGGCATTCCGACAATCGCCCTTGCCCCTTAACAAGTCGGTAGTTTCGTTCATCATCCCGGACAGCTGTTTGGCACGCTCTTCCCCCAGTATAGCCCTGTAACGTTGCCGGAAAGCGTTTTCACATTCGCCCAGTAAAAGCACTGATTCATGCCCTTTTGGCGTGAGGCTTACCATCCGGATGCCATCGTATTCGAGGCGGTATATAATGTCCTTCTTTTCCAATTTATCCAACAGGCGTGTCATCGTGCTCGGACTCAGCAGCAGGCTCTTGGCAAGGAAAGAGGGATTCGTAAACGAGATATATGACAAGATCCGAACGATATAAGCAAGACTGGGATGGAGCCCGGAGGGTCGAAAGCATTCTATGGCCAGTTTTTCGACCTCACGCGACAATGCCGCGGATGAAAAATGAAGAGATCGCGCAAATGGGTTATCTGCGGCCTTTTCACTTTCTGGTTGCATTCTTTGTCTGACTATTTTCATACGCACTATTCTTTAAAATTACAGCCTCCCCCGGGGTATGCAAAACGAAAATTTCATGTTTTGTATATACAAATCAAAAAATTCCATAACCTGTTGAAAGGTCCTCCCGCGATATCCTTCATTTTCAACCTTTGCTACCAAGCCCTCAAAACCCAATCTCCACAAAAATTGGTTTGTATATACAAAACATCAAAATCCCAAAAAACAACCCCTCCCCGCAACCCGAACAAAGGCAATCGGTATATTTGCTCATGTCCAATCTCAATCTCAACAGTGAAAAAAGCGCCTTAAGCCCCGCGGACAAGGAGTTTGAGAACAACATTCGCCCCTCGGCGATAGAAGATTTTTCCGGTCAGCCACAGTTGATCGAAAACCTTCGCGTTTTCATCAAAGCCGCAAAAATGCGCGGAGAAGCCCTCGATCATATCCTCTTTCATGGCCCTCCCGGCCTGGGAAAGACGACCTTGTCGCGCATCGTCGCGAACGAATTGGGGGTGAATATCAAGGAAACCTCCGGGCCTGTCATCGAAAAACCCGGCGACCTGGCCGGCCTCCTTACCAACCTGGCCCCCAACGACGTATTATTCATCGACGAGATCCATCGTCTGAGCACCGTCGTCGAAGAATATCTCTATGCGGCTATGGAAGACTATCGCATCGACATCATGATCGACAGCGGACCCAATGCCCGCAGCATCCAGCTCTCCATCCATCCCTTTACCCTGGTGGGGGCCACCACTCGCAGCGGGCTGCTGACGGCTCCGCTTCTCTCCCGCTTCGGCATAAAATCGAGGCTGGAATATTACAATGCCGACACCCTGCAAAAGATCATCCTGCGCAGCGCCGGCATCTTACAGACGAAGATCACCTCCGATGCATCCGCCGAGATTGCCCGGCGAAGCCGGGGCACCCCCCGCATCGCCAATGGCCTGCTGCGCAGGGTAAGAGATTTTGCCCAGGTTTTGAGCAACGGCATCATCGACCTGGGTATCACGCAACATGCCCTCCGGGCCCTCAATGTCGACGAACATGGATTGGATGAAATGGACAATCGCATCCTGTCGACCATCATCGACAAGTTCAAGGGTGGTCCCGTCGGCATCACCACCATCGCCACTGCTGTCGGCGAAGAAACCGGAACGCTGGAAGAAGTGTATGAACCCTTCCTCATACAAGAAGGCTTTATCATGCGCACCCCCCGTGGACGCGAAGTGACACCCAAAGCCTACGAACATCTGGGAAAGAAGAGACCGGGCAGAGAAGGTGAGTTATTCTAAGCACTCACAGGCACCACCAGCCTGAACCCGTTTCCATGTATATTGACGATCTCGATGTTGGCATCGTCTTTCAGATACTTCCGCAACTTCGCAATATACACATCCATGCTTCGCCCATTGAAGTAAGTATCGCTGCCCCAGATCTTCTTCAACGCCTGTTCGCGCGGCAGCAGATCATTCATGTGTTCGGCCAGCATCTTCAACAGCTCGTTCTCCTTGGGCGACAAGGTCTGTGTCTGCCCTTTATGGCTCAGTTCGCGCAATTTGGGATTGAAATGATACGACCCCATCTCAAATTCCTTATTGTCCGACTCCTTGTTGAGATCGTCATTGCGCTTGAGAATTGCCTTTATCTTCATCAACAGCACTTCACTGTCGAAAGGTTTGGTGATATAGTCGTCTGCCCCCAGCTTATACCCCTGGATGATATCTTCTTTCATCGTCTTGGCGCTAAGAAAGAAAAGGGGAATATCGGGGTCGACGTCCCTGATCTCTTCAGCCAGCGTAAATCCGTCCATATGCGGCATCATGATGTCCAGCAGGCAGAGATCAAAATGCTCCCGCTGGAAGGCTGCCAGCCCCAGCCGGCCATCCCTTTCCAGGGTCACATCAAAATCGCTGAGCTCAAGATAGTTTTTCAGGACCATGCCTAAATTGGGATCGTCTTCGCACAACAATATTTTGGGTTTCTTTCCTTCCATGATTTGATGATTTTGAGTACAAATAAAATTAAATCATTCCCTGATTATCAACGAATCGGAATAATATTTTGTTAAACCCCATAACTTTGCAAGTTATGCATCTTACTTCTGACAATAAATTTAAGAAACTAGTCGTAATTGGCGATAGGGTACTCATTCGACCCTCAAAACCTAACGAACGCACAGACTCAGGCCTTTATCTACCACCCGGCGTGCAGGAAAAAGAAAAGGTTCAGCAGGGATATGTCATAAAAACCGGTCCGGGCTATGCCATCCCTATGCCGGTGGACGAAGAGCCCTGGAAACACCAGGACGAACAGGTGAAGTACATCCCCCTCCAGGCCCGGGAGGGCGATATCGCCATTTTTTTGCTCAGCGGGGCTACGGAAGTACTCTACGAAGGGGAAAAATACTTTATTGTCCCCCAGAGCGCCATCCTCATGTTAGAGCGGGAAGAGGATATATAAGCTTCGATTCCCCTATCTTTGTCGGCCATAAGGGGTTGCACCTCGGCGCCGCCGTACCGCGCCAGGGGCTACCATTCATTAAAAAATCGCATGGACGCAAATTTCAATCCAGACAAACAACACACATTAGCTTCTGTAACAAGTATTTCCGGCACTGGCCTGCACACCGGTATCACGGTGGATATGACCCTGAAACCCGCTACACCGGGATTCGGCTTCCAATTCCAGCGTATCGACCTTCCCGGCCAGCCTGTCATCAAGGCGGACTGCGATCTGGTCACTGATACTTCCCGGGGTACGACGCTGGAAGACAATGGGGGGAAGGTGAGCACGGTTGAGCACATCCTGGCTGCTCTTGTGGGAATGGGTGTGGATAATTGCCTCATCGAGATCAACGGTCCTGAGGTTCCGATCATCGACGGCAGCTCTGAGCCTTTTGTAGAGATCATCGAGGAAGCCGGTGTGGCCGAGCAGGATGCCGCCAAGGTCTGGTATACCATCGACTCCAACATCACCCATACCGATGAGAAAAAGCGCGTGGAAATGGTCGTCATGCCGGCTATGGAGTACAAGGTCACTACGCTCATCGACTTCAACAGCCCTGTCCTGGGCACCCAGCATGCGAGCCTTAAGACTATGCGCGAATTCAAAAGCGAGATCTCTCCTTGCAGAACTTTCTGCTTCCTTCACGAGCTGGAGATGCTGCTTGAACATAACCTCATAAAAGGCGGCGACATCAACAACGCCATCGTCGTGGTCGACAAACCCGTGACCCTGGAAGAAATGGATCGCCTGGCAAAGGCCTTCAAAAGGGATAAGATCGAGATCAAAAGCGAAGGCTATCTCAACAACCTGGAGCTGCGCTTCCCCAACGAGCCTGCCCGGCACAAACTCCTGGACATCATCGGCGACCTCGCGCTTATCGGCTTTCCGATAAAAGGACAGATCATCGCCAATCGCCCCGGCCATTCCACCAATGTAGAATTCGCCCGGAAGATCAAACAGTATATAAAAAAAAACAAGCATCTAAAGAACACCCCGGTGTATGACCCCAACCAGGCGCCGGTGTTCACCACTACCCAGATAGAAAAAACCCTGCCTCATCGCTTCCCCTTCCTGCTTGTTGACAAGATCATCGAGCTCACTGACAAACATATCATCGGGGTAAAGAACGTCACTTTCAATGAACCTTTCTTCGTCGGCCACTTCCCCGGCAATCCCGTCATGCCCGGTGTCCTGCAGATCGAAGCCCTGGCTCAGACCGGTGGGATCCTTTGCATCAATTTGATGCCCGAAGGCCAGTACGACACCTATTTTATCAAGATCGACAACTGCAAGTTCAAACACAAGGTCATCCCCGGGGACACCATGCTCCTGAAAATGGAGCTCATCAACCCCATCCGCAGAGGCATATGCGAAATGCGCGGCACGGTATATGTAGGCAATAAAATTGCTACAGAAGCCGACCTGATGGCACAGCTCGTAAAGCGGAGTTAACGACTTGCTAAGACTGGTTAACCGGGTGTAAACACAAGTTTATTTCGGGTAATTGTGTCAAATAAGTTTATTTTTGTGAGATGCCGGGTGCTTCTCAGCATTTCTTATGAAGAAAACAGCAATCCACAAGGAAGAAAGTATAATGATCCAAGAAACTGAAAATCAATCAATTGATCGTCGAATGATTCATTCTTTCACCTCCATTCATCCCGATGCGAGGCTGGCTCCCGATGTAAGAGTGGACCCCTTCACGATGATTCATAAAAATGTAGAAATTGGAGCAGGTACCTGGATCGGCAGCAATGTCACGATAATGGAGGGCGCAAGGATTGGAAAAAATTGCAGGATTTTCCCCGGAGCTGTAGTATCTGCTGATCCTCAAGATCTTAAATTTGACGGCGAAGAGACGACTGTACAGATTGGCGATAATACCACCATCCGCGAATTTGTAACTATCCACCGCGGCACCCGCGATCGCTGGACCACCAGGGTGGGCCGCAACTGCATGATCCTCGCCTATAGCCATATTGCCCACGACTGTATCATCGGCGACAATTGTATCCTTAGCAATAATTCGCAGGTCGCGGGGCATGTCGTCCTTGGCGACTGGGTCATTTTGGGCGGGATGTGCGCCATCCACCAGTTCGTAAGAGTGGGTTCCCATGTCTTCCTTGGCGGCGGCTCGCTCGTTGGGAAAGATATTCCCCCCTATATAAAAGCGGCCAGGATGCCTCTCAGCTATTCCGGTGTCAATTCCGTCGGGCTCAAGCGCCGCGGTTTCACCATCGACAAGATCAACCACATCCTCGACATCTACCGGGTCATTTACAATAAAGGCATGAATACCAGCCAGGCCCTCGAATTCCTCGAAGAAGAGTTCCCCGCCAGCGACGAACGCGATGAGATTGTCGCCTTTATACGGGAAAGCGGCC
Source organism: Puia dinghuensis (assembly GCF_014642875.1). Classification (GTDB taxonomy): domain Bacteria; phylum Bacteroidota; class Bacteroidia; order Chitinophagales; family Chitinophagaceae; genus Puia; species Puia dinghuensis. Next base: position 832,280 of record NZ_BMJC01000003.1, on the reverse strand, counting down.
GCGGTATTATCAAACGCTATAGCAAAACGAGCTTTGATGAAGATTACGCTGATTGATGCCGGTAAACGGTTCAACCGCGACTGGATCTTTCGTCATCTCCATTACGAATTCACCGGCTCTCATACTTACGCGATCGTCGGCCCCAACGGGTCCGGAAAGTCTACGTTATTACAGTCCATCGCGGGGGCCATCGGCATCAGCGAAGGCTCGGTCCAATATGAGGGCTCCGGTGCTATCCTTCCCGAACAAGCCTACCGCCACCTCTCCCTCTGCGCCCCCTACCTCGAAGTCATCGAGGAAATGACGGTCACCGAATTCCTCGCATTTCACGGTTCATTTAAGCCATTCCTGCCCGGACTTTCCATTCCCGACATCATCAGGAAAATGGGACTCGAAGCCGCCGCTCAAAAACAGATCCGCTATTATTCCTCAGGGATGAAACAACGCGTTCGCCTCGCGCAGGCCCTCTTCTCCAACACCCCCGTCATCCTGCTCGACGAACCCTGTACCAATCTCGATGTGGATGGTATCGCCCTCTACCGCCGCCTCATCGCAGAATACGCCACCGGCCGGATGATCATTGTCAGCAGCAATGATGTGCAGGAATACGATTTCTGCGAGCAGTCGATCAATATTTTGAATTGGAAGTAAAAGCCTCATCGCTGACTGGCGATCAGCAGGTTTAGATCGGTATACTTCAGATCGAACCGCTGGCTGAGGTGAAAATTGGTCAACGCGCCCTTGAAAAGATAGATGCCGCTGCGCAGATGTATCTTATGCCATACGAGATTCTCGAACCCGCCTTCTTCTCCCGCCTCCAGCAACAAAGGCATCAGCACATTACTGATGGCATGCGAAGCCGTACGGGCAAAACCAGATGGAATATTGGGTACGCAGTAGTGGATCACGCCATATTTCATAAAGACGGGATGCTCATGCGTGGTGATCTCGGAAGTTTCAAAACATCCTCCCCGGTCGATACTGACGTCGATGATCACCGAGCCAGGTCGCATATTGCTGACCATTTCATCGGTGACGACCACCGGCGTCCTGCCGGTCTGCGAAGAAAGGGCCCCGACGGCGATCTCACAGGTCTTGAGTTGCTTGGCAAGGATGCGAGGCTCCATCACCGAAGTCCACATCCGCTGGCCGATGTTGTTCTGCAACCGCTTCAGCCGGTAGACGCTGTTGTCAAAGACTTTCACTGAAGCCCCAAGCGCGAGGGCGGCACGCGCCGCAAATTCCCCGACGATACCCGCGCCCAGGATGATGACCTTGGTCGGCGGGATCCCCGAGATACCACCCAACAAAACGCCTTTGCCGCGATTGGCCGAACTCAGGTATTGCCCCGCGATCAGCATCACCGCACTACCGGCGATCTCGCTCATACTCCGGACGATGGGATAGGTTCCACTGTCATCCTTCAGATTTTCGAAGGAGATACCCGTGATGCGCTTGTCCATCATCTTTTGCAGCAGATCGGCCTTCATCGCGGACAGATGAATAGGGGAGATGATAATCTGATTCAGCTGCAGCATCGGCAGATCTTCTTCGATAACGGGGGCGCTTTTTACGAGGATGGGCGCCTTCAACACTTCGGCCTTGTCGTGGACGATCCTCGCCCCGGCTTCACTGTAATCCTTATCCCGGTAGTGTGCGCCTTCACCGGCGCAATGTTCGATGATTACTTCATGTCCATTGCTGACCAATACACCTACCGCATCCGGTGTCAGGGCGATACGGTTCTCCTGAAACGCAATCTCCTTGGGCATGCCGATATGCAGGGGCACTCCCTTGGGCTTGATATCCAGGGTTTCTTCCAGGGTTTCATAGCTGAAGGAGGTGCTGATGACTGGTTTTTGCTGCTGCGACATATATGCCTGGGAAATTACAATTTATAAATTGATTTTACGGGTATCGAGGTCCACTATTTCCAACCGGACATGGACAGCGTCGGGGGGAAAAATCCCCGGCGCCCGGTCAGGCCATTCCACGAGACAATATTCACCGCTATACAGGACATCTTCAACACCTGCCCTCAGGGCTTCTTCTTCATCCTTCAACCGGTAGAGATCGAGATGGAAGATCTTCCCACCGGGATACCGGTATTCATTGATAATGGAAAAAGTAGGGCTTCCAACGGTATCGGTGACTCCCTTGATGTTGCATAGGGCATGGATAAAGGTCGTCTTACCCGCCCCCATGCTCCCATGAAAGGCAAAAACCTGCTGCAAGGGAAATGCCTGCCAGAATGCAATGGCCGCTTTTTCAATATCCTGCAGGTGAAATCGAAGCTCCATAATGGCTGGCAAAGATACAGTAACTTTGCGTCTGGCGAGGCTAATAGTATATGGAAACCATTAACTGGAAAATAGAAGGGATGAGCTGCTCCACCTGCGCACTCACCATCGGCAAATATTTGGAAAAAAACGGTCTGCAAAACGTCAAGGTCAGCCTGGCCAGCGGCGACGTCAGCTTCGACGCAACGGGCGAGATCGATCGCAACCAGCTGGAAAAAGGCATCCACGATCTCGGATACACCGTTTTGGCCGGACAGCCCGGCGCCACCACAGGAACCCGGGCCCCGATGAACAAACACCTTCGTTATTTCCTGTTCTGCCTGCCCTTTACCCTCCTGCTGTTCTTACCCATGCTCGGGGAGAACGCCTTCCTGCATTGGCTCATGCATCCCTGGGTCCAACTCTTTATTTGCCTGCCCGTATTCGTCACCGGGATGCTTTTCTTCGGGCGCAGCGCCGTAAAAAGCCTGATCAACGGCCTGCCCAACATGAATGTCCTCATCGCGCTTGGCGCCACGGCGGCATTTGTTTACAGCCTCACCGGCACCCTGCTGCGACTGGGTCCCGACTATCTCTTTTATGAGACCACGGCTTCTATCATCACCATTGTCTTCTTTGGCTATTACCTGGAAGATGCCTCCGTCAAGGCCACCCAACGGACGCTGAACACCCTTGCCGCCACGCAAAAGACGATGGCCAACATGATTGCCTTTGACCACGAACACCAGGAAATACTCTTCCCTGTCGAGAATAGCCAACTGCGCAGCGGCGACCTCATCCTCATCCGCACCGGTGAACAAATTCCCGCCGATTGCAAGATCCTGTGGGGCGAAGCCGGCGTCGACGAATCCATCCTCACCGGCGAAAGCCTGCCTGTCGACAAAAAAGTCAAGGACAGCCTCATCGGCGGAAGCATCCTCGTCTCTGGCACCGTAAAGGCCCAGGTGACAGCCGTCGGCGACGAGTCCATTCTGGCGGGCATCGTCAGGCTGGTAAGACAGGCACAGGGGGAAAAACCACCGATCCAGCAGCTGGCCGACAAGATCAGCGCTGTCTTCGTACCAGTTGTCCTCGGCCTGGCAGCCCTCACCTTCATCGGTAACTATCTCTATGCTCACCAGACGGCCGCTGCGCTAATGCGTAGCATTGCCGTACTGGTCATCGCCTGCCCCTGCGCCATGGGACTGGCTACCCCCGCCGCCATAGCGGTAGGACTGGGCCGGGGCGCCCGCAAAGGCATCCTCATCCGTAATGCCCGCCACCTGGAGGCCTTTCGCAATATCCGGCAGGTGGTTTTCGACAAGACCGGCACCCTCACGACGGGAGAATTTTCCATCCGTCACTGGCATGCCGCCGACTCCATCACCCCCGAACAATTCCGCGAGATCGCCTTTTCGCTCGAAAAATACTCCAACCACCCCATTGCAAGAGGCATCACCAAACAATGGAAGGTCAAACACTCCCTGCGATGGGCGAAGGTGGAAGAGGTAAAAGGCCTTGGGATGCGGGGTGAGACGCAAGATGGCGAGATATATTGGGCCGGCTCGTACAAAGTAGCAGCACACCTCACCGCCGACGACACCCACAATGTGTATATTGTCGGCGGCGACCGCCTCCTGGGTTTCATCGATGTCATGGATACTGTCCGCCCCGAAGCGGCTTCCGTCGTTCGCTCCTTGCACGAAAAAGGTATCCATACCGTTCTGCTCAGTGGCGACCGGCTAAAACCCTGCCAGGAGCTGGCGGCTGCCCTCGGAATAAAAGAAGTACTCGCCGAACAATCCCCCGAACAAAAACTCGGGCAGGTGACCCGGCTCAACACCGCAATGCCGGTGGCGATGGTAGGAGATGGCATCAATGACGCACCGGCGCTTGCCCGGGCAACCATCGGCCTGTCCATGAGCGACGCCTCTCAATTGGCCATGCAAACAGCAGATGTAGTGCTGATGAACCATGGACTGCGATCGCTGCCCGCCGCCCTTGGCCTTGGCCGCCACACGTTCGGGACGATAAAAGGGAATTTGTTCTGGGCGTTTTTCTATAACAGCATTGCCATACCCGTCGCCGCTTTTGGATTTTTGACACCTGCGTTGGCCGCCCTGGTAATGGGGTTTAGCGACGTAGTTCTGGCCGCCAACTCTCTCCGGCTCTATTGGAAAAAACTGGATTAACGACTATGCCTCACCGTCTGCCAATACCTTCGTCCGCCGACCTGCTGTCCCTGTTGCGCAATTACTGGCCTCATAAAGCCTTCCGGCCGCAACAGGAAGAGATCATCCATTCTGTGCTGGAAGGCGTCGACACCATTGCCCTCCTTCCCACGGGGGGCGGCAAATCCCTTTGTTACCAGCTGCCGGCCCTTGCCCGCCCTGGTCTCTGCCTGGTGATAAGCCCCCTCGTCGCGCTGATGAAAGACCAGAGCGACAGCCTCCGCCGCCGGAATATTACGGCCTTCGCCCTGCATGCCGGGATGAACCGTAAAGAGGTGACGAGTACCCTTCAGCTGGCGGCAGGCAGCAACTGCAAGCTGCTCTTTGTCTCGCCCGAACGCCTGGAGAACCCCCTCTTCATCGAGTACCTCCCCGCGCTGAATATAAGCCTCATCGCCGTCGACGAAGCGCATTGCGTCTCCCAATGGGGATATGATTTCCGCCCCCCATATCTGCGCATCGCCGCCCTGCGGGAACATCTGCCGGATATCCCCATTCTTGCCCTCACCGCGTCCGCCACTCCGGAGGTGCTGCAGGACATCGGTGACAAATTGCAGCTGAAGGACGCCCGGATCTTCCGCCAGCCGTTTGCCCGGCCTAATCTTTCGTACAGCTTTTTTAAAGTGGAGAACAAGGTGACCAAGATCACGGAGATCCTCAACAGGGTTGCGGGCAGCAGCATCGTCTATTGCAAGACCCGTCAGGCTACCCGGGAAATAAGCGAGTGGCTTGTCCGCCAGGGGATCCCCGCCGCCGCCTACCACGCCGGACTCCCACAGGAAGAAAGATCACAGCGACAAGACGACTGGTTGAAAGATCGCTTTCGCGTCATGGTTAGCACCAACGCTTTTGGGATGGGCATCGACAAGGCCGGTGTCCGCACCGTCATCCATGCCGATGTACCGGAGTCGGTGGAGAATTATTACCAGGAAGCCGGTCGCGCCGGGCGGGATGGTGAAAAAGCCTATGCCGTCCTGCTCGCCGATTCCACTGAAGCCGGCAGACTCGAAAACCTGCCCGACAACCGCTTCCCACCCATCGACCAGATCCGTCCCATTTACCAGCATATCGTCAACTATCTACAGCTGCCTGCGGGTTCCGGCGAGGGACAATACTATGATTTCGACCTGACAGCCTTCACCACCCGGTTCAACCAAACCACCACGGCCGTCGTCAATGTGTTGAAAGTGCTGGAACAGGAAGGCTTGCTCAGCTTCCAGCAACAGGTCTTTTTGCCGGCAAGAGTACAATTTGTTACGGGGAAGGAAGGACTCTATGATTTCGAGCAGGCGCATCCGGAGTTGGAAACGCTGATCAACACCTTGCTGCGCACCTATGAAGGAATTTTTGACATGCCCGTGCCGATTCGCGAAAAGCAGCTAGCCTGGAATACCCGTAAAGAGCCTGCCCAGATCACCACCGAACTGACCCGGCTGCAAGCCTTCCGCATCATCGACTATACGCCGGCAAAGGAATCGCCGCAGTTATATTTCTTTCGAAACCGCCCGGCGGCGGAAGAGCTGTATATCCAACCGGTAAGTTACAGGGAAAGGAAGGAGCGATATGCAACCCGCATCCGCGCGATGATGCGTTATTTAGGCCTCGCGGAAGAATGCCGAAGTCGTTATCTGGCGAACTATTTCGGCGACAAGGAGATCAATGACTGTGAGATATGTGACAATTGTTTGCGCCGTCGTTCGAAGCTTTCTTCACAAAATAGCCCCTCGCGCCCCCGACGCTGATAAACTCCCTTATCTTTTTGCGATGGGTTTGGGTAATGACTGACCATGCTTCTGGCCGGGCAGCCTTCCTGAAATCCTTTGCTTCCGGAAGAGACCAGGCGAGAGGCTCAATACTATTTAGGAATACAGCAGGGAAAGAGGCTGTATTCGGGAATGGAAATTCCAGCTGAATATACTGACACGTATTAGTTCTTGATGATTTGCGCCTTTTCATAAAAGATAGGGTTGCAGCTCACCCGCTCTCTGCTTGGAGGCTCAGCGATGGCCCGACGTAAGAGAGACAGACATGAGCCCAACCCTAACTTTTTAGGAAATGGGCTCCCGTCTTCCTACGTCCTTGGGAATTTCGCTGATTTCCAAGCGGAAGTAGGGATAAATAGTTTGTGGTACTACGAAGATAAGTGAAAAATGGGCTAAAAAGACCGCAGCGTGAATAAAAAATTTTAAGTTTTTCTTTAATCCTCTTGAGAGGAAGCTCCGCCTTTTAAATTGCTTTTTTGAGATGCCTTGCCGGTAACGAATACCGCTACCAATGCTACCAGATCTACGCCGCCCAATATTGTACCGGCGATATCATGGCCATTGTAGACGAGAAAGCCGGATATTAATATTACTATTATGGCTATAGCAAAACCATATCGTTGTCCATCCCTGCTTTGTTTGGTTTGCCCCTCGACCACACATTTCTCCATAGCCTTTCTGTGCTCACTTTGACTAACCGTCATATTGATAATCTGGGCCGCCGCTCCCGGCACTATTTCGTTCATCTGCCTGAGAATATCCGGCGGTGGGAGAGGTCCGCTGAAATGCGTCACTGAGGTTTCTTCTTCAAATTCTCCGATCTCACTCATCATTGCCGCAATGATCCGGTCCCGCTGAGGCTGAGATAATCCTTCGAGAGATTCCAGAATTTTTGGAGGAAGGTCGGGTTTGCCATCATCCGCGTAGTCGCGCGGTGCCACGGGAAAGTTTTCTTCCAGAGGGGGAATTGACATGGATATTTAGGTTTACCCGGATAGATTCCGTGGCCTCCCACATGTCTTTCCCAACAATCTCCCAATCGGAAGCCAGAGCGCGGGCATCTGCTGATCTGGGGTTTTCGGTATAGTTGTGAGTATAGAAATTACCCCAAATATTGAAAATAGTCGCAATTCCACTAAGGGTAGGACTCTTAGAAAATAACCGGCGTTTATATGATTTTCTTACGGCCATCATCTTAAAGTTATGAATTATGTTCGAATTCGACCCTGATATTTTTTATCTCCAATCGAATATGTCCGACTGATAGGGAATGGGCGCTTTACACCTTCTCCGCCAGCAACTGCCTGATCTGCTCTTCCAGCTCTTTTAGCCGCTTTTCCATCTCGGGTAGATTGCGGCTAATGGCCTGACTGCGCAAGGCGCTCGTATAATCGTAGGCCGGCGTACCGGTAACGGCCCCACCTGGTGACTTGATCGATTTGGTGACCCCGCTCTGGGCATTGATCTTGGCTCCATCGGCAATCTGCAGATGCCCGACAATACCGGCCTGCCCACCGATCATCACCCCGTTGCCGATCCTGGTGCTGCCGCTGATGCCGGCCTGCGCGGCGATAACGGTATGATGACCCACATCCACATTATGCGCCACCTGGATCAGGTTGTCCAGTTTGGCGCCCTTCCGGATAATGGTGGAGCCCATCGTTGCCCGATCGATAGCAGCGTTCACGCCTATTTCTACAAAGTCTTCGATCTCCACATTGCCGATCTGCGGAACCTTTTGGAATGTCCCGTCAGCCTGTGGAGCGAATCCAAAACCATCGCCGCCGATGACCGTACCCGCATGTATCGTCACATTTTTACCAATAACACAGTCATGATAGATCTTCACCCCCGGATGCAATATGGTATTGTCACCGATGCGAACATTCTTGCCAAGGTAGACCTGCGGATGGATCTTTACATTGTTGCCGAGGACCACTCCTTCGCCGACATAAGCAAAAGCACCTATAAAGACCTTCTCGCCGATTGTCGCCGTCGTCGCGATATAGGATGGCTCCTGGATACCCGATAGCTGCTGCGCCTCTATTTCCTGGTATTTGGTCAACAGGCTCGCAAACGCCGAATAGGCATCGGCCACCCGGATAAGAGTAGACTTCACCGGCTGCTTCAATTCCAGTGTCTCGTTGACAATGACCACCGAAGCCCCCGTCGTATATAAATGCTCTTCATATTTGGGATTGGCCAGAAAGGCAAGCTGACCCGCGCCGGCTACTTCTATCTTTCCAAAAGAGCCTACGGCGGCATTGGCATCTCCTTCTATCTTACCATTGATCAGCAGGGCGATTTGTGCGGCAGAGAATTGCATAATTAGTGGTTTTTCAATTGCTCCATCATTAGATGTCGATGTTCAAATGACAAATATAAAATTTTTTAACGGTGCTTGCCAGGGTGTGTTGGATGAGCGCGTTGTCCACCTCCGAAATATCCTTTACGGACCCATCCCGGAAAAGAATATTGATCTTCTCATCCTTCGAGTTGTAGGTCGTATTGACGGCCTCTCCTGTAAAAACAAAATATCGTGCCTCCTCCTCGGAAATGCCCAGCTGTCCCGCCAGCTTCTTTCTCTCCCCCCTTACGTAGTTTTCATCCACGGGAGTTGCCTGGAATCTAACTTTAAGCAGCCGGCGGTCGATCAGGCTCCGGGACAACAGCGACAGCACCACATCGGAATGGGACATCCAGCGCTTGATGGCACCCATGACATCATAATCATCCAACAGGCAGAATTTATCCAAATTGCCCACTACATCCGGCTCCTTCTCCTGCAGGAAAAAGTCCAGCACGGGCGAAGAAGCGGGTACCGCAAAACCCTGTTCCACCAGTTGCCGGGCCCTTTCCAGGATCCTGACCAGCATCTTCTCGGCGCTGACCACGGTTTTATGCAGATAGACCTGCCAATACATCAACCGGCGGGCGACAAGGAATTTTTCTATCGAATAGATGGCTTTCTCTTCTACCATCAGCTCTCCGCCATGTACGGTCAGCATCTTCAGTATCCGGTCGTAACCGATGACTCCTTCGGAAACCCCGGTAAAAAAGCTGTCCCGGGTGAGATAATCCATCCGATCCATATCCAGCTGCCCTGATACCAATTGATGAAGGAACCGTTTGGGATAAACCCCCGTGAAAATGTTGATGGCCATCTCCAGCTGCCCATCGAGTTCCTCATTCAGCACCTTCATGATAAGCAGGGACAAGGCTTCGTGATGAACACCGCGTATCAACACATTCTCCAGCGCGTGCGAAAAAGGGCCATGGCCGATATCATGAAGCAAAATCGCAATCTTTACGCCAAGCGCTTCTTCCTCGCTGATGGGAAACCCTTTCCGTTGCAGTTCGCTCACGGCGCTTCCCATCAGGTGATACGCGCCAAGCGAATGGTGCAGCCGGGTATGTACCGCACCCGGATAGACAAGATGCGCAAAAGCCATTTGGTTTATCCGTCGCAACCGTTGATAATACGGATGCGCTGCAATGTTCAGCAACACCGGGTGATCCAGGGTAATAAAGCCATACACCGGGTCATTGATTATCTTGCGCGATAATTGGGCCATTCCTGTTTCTATTTTGTTAAAAACGGTGGGAAGAATCGTCAAATGTAGTTAAAATTGGCCAGGAGTTTGTAGTTTGTGCGTATATGCCATTAGCAAGAATACTATGGGTTGACGACGAGATCGAAAGCCTCCACTCCCAAATCCTGTTCCTGGAGACCAAAGGTTATGAAGTCAAAGCTCTTACGAATGGCTTCGATGCCATCGACTTCGTAAAGGAAAACCCTATCGACGTTGTCCTGGTCGACGAGACGATGCCCGGCATCACCGGTCTCGAAACCCTCGCCAAGATAAAAGAAGTCAATCAGCAAACACCTGTCGTACTCATCACCAAGAACGAGACGGAAAATTTGATGGATGATGCCATCGGCAGCCAGATCACCGACTATCTCATCAAACCCGTCAATCCCAACCAGGTGCTGCTCAGCCTCAAAAAGATCATCGACAATAAAAGACTCGTGGCGGAGAAGACCACAACGGCCTATCAGCAGCAGTTCCGCAATCTCTTCATGGCGCTCAACAGCAATCCGGATTATAACGAATGGATGGACATCTATAAAAAGCTTGTCTACTGGGAGCTGGAAATGGAGAAGTCTGACAGCCCCGAAATGCGGGAAGTGCTGCAGACCCAGAAACAGGAGGCCAACACGGAATTTTTTAAGTTCGTATCGAAGCATTACGCGGGCTGGGTTCACCCCAAATCGTCGGAAAGCCCCATCATGTCGCATTCCCTTTTTCAATTCAAGGTTCTTCCCCATGTCGAAAAAGGCGTGCCCACATTCTTTATTTTGTTAGACAACCTGCGCATCGATCAGTGGAAGGCCATCCAACCCATCTTCGGCGAAAGCTTTCGAATCCTGGAAGAAGACAGTTTCTACAGCATCCTGCCGACGGCTACCCAATACAGCCGCAATGCCATCTTCTCCGGCCTGATGCCTATCGACATCGAAAAGCAATTCCCCCAGCAGTGGAAAAACGATGATGAAGAGGGGGGCAAGAACCTCTACGAAGAAGAATTCTTCCGCGCGCAGCTCAAGCGGCTAAGGAAAGACAACCTCAAATTCTCCTATACGAAAGTGCTCAACTACCAGGCCGGACAAGATCTGGTAGCCAATGTCCACAACCTGCTGAATAACGATCTCAACATCATCGTCTACAACTTTGTCGACATGCTCAGCCATGCCCGCACCGAAATGGAAGTGCTCAAAGAGCTGGCCAGCGACGAGATCAGCTATCGCAGCATTACGGCATCCTGGTTCGAACACTCCCCCCTGCATGCCGCGCTGAAAAAGATCGCCGACAAAAAGATCAACCTCATCCTGGCCACCGATCATGGCAGCGTGCGGGTGAAAACACCCTATAAGGTCATCGGCGACAAACAGACAACTACCAATCTGCGTTATAAACACGGCCGCAACCTGAATTATGAGGCAAAAGAGGTACTTGCCTTCCGCGATCCGAAAGAAGCCGGTCTGCCCGTGCCTACGGTCAATTCCTCCTTTATTTTCGCCCGTGGTGACGGTTTCCTCTGTTATCCCAATAATTACAATTATTATGTCAACTATTACCGCAATACCTTCCAGCATGGCGGCGTCAGCCTGGAAGAAATGATCATTCCCGTGATTCGGATGACCACCAAAGGTGCCTGATTTCCACATCTCGTGGATAAAATCGGCCTGCCCGATTCCCCTCGCCCGCCCCGGAGACGTTATTAAGTTGTAACTTTACATACCAAGCCGCTGGAAGCGGCTCGACCGTAAGGTCAGACATAATGCAGTATGAAGTATACACAAACTACACTCGACAAGATAGAACGCATCCTGGATGAGACAGAATACATCGTACGCTACGAACGGGGCAACTTCCAGAGCGGCTACTGTATCCTCGAACAGAAGAAAGTCGTAGTGCTGAATAAGTTCCTCCAACTGGAAGGCCGCATCAGCACCCTCATCGATATTGTCCCTCAATTGAAGATAACACCTGATGACCTCAGCCCCGAGGTCCGTAAAATATATGAGGAAGTGCTCGTCGCGGCGCACCAGGTGAGCGAGGGGTAGTAGTAGTTTTTTCTTAACTTCACTGCGTGAACACCCCGTCATTAAAAATCACTTTCCTTGGTACGGGCACAAGTACAGGCGTTCCCATGGTCGCATGTCCCTGTGAAGTATGCGCTTCCACCGATGCAAAAGACAAAAGACTCCGCTCGAGCATCCTCGTTCAGTCTCCTACCACCACCATCGTCGTCGACACCACACCCGACTTCCGCTACCAGATGCTGCGGGAGGAGGTGCGCCGCCTTGATGCCGTCCTCTTCACCCACCCGCATAAAGATCATCTGGCAGGATTGGATGACGTCAGGGCGTATAATTTTTTTCAGCACAAGGCCATGGACCTCTATGCCAACGAAATGACCCAGGAGTCCATCGTAAGGGAATTCCCTTACGCCTTCGCGGATATGAAGTATCCCGGCATTCCCGATCTCCGGCTCAATCGCATCGACAAAGACCCGTTTACCATCGGTGACATCACCATCGTTCCCATCCAGGTATGGCATATGAAGATGCCCGTTCTTGGATTCCGCTTCGGCAGCTTCACCTACATCACCGATGCCAATCGCATCGACGAGAGCGAACGCGAAAAGGTGAGGGGCAGCGAACAGATCGTCCTCAACGCTCTTCGGCATGAAAAACACCTCTCGCATTTTTCTCTTACCGAAGCCATCGCGGAAGTGCGTCAGCTAGGCGTTCCAAAAGCCTGGTTCACGCATGTCAGCCATCAGTTGGGCAAGCATGAAGATGTCACCCCCACTCTCCCGCCGGGAATGCACCTGGCCTATGATGGCCTTACGCTTCATGCTTAGCATTTCTTTAACAATCGTTAATGGGATGTGAGTCGCCTATTTCCGTTAAACCTTATCGGCAATGACGTGTCTATAGTCTGCATAAACTCGGAAGTATGAGAAGAATAATCCTGCTCCTACCGGCTATCTTTCTCTTGTCGGCGCGCACTTTTGCTCAAACCTCGGTAGAGCTGATCCCTACCGCCGGATATACCTTCGCCAGCCGGACGGATTTCTATGATACCTATGGCCGCATTGCCGATGGATTAAGCTATGGCGGTTCCATAAAATTCAACGTCAACCGCAGCTTTGGCATTGAAGTCCTTTATAGTCACATGAATACGACTTCCGACCTCTATTCCGCCTACGACGGCAGCTGGCTCCAGGGAGGCAATCTCCAACTCGATTATATTCTTGCCGGACCGGTAGAATCTTTCACCATCCCCAACTCCACCGTCAGGCCCTTCGTCGGCGCCCTGCTTGGTGCAGCCATCCTGACACCGGACGCCAATTCGGGCTTTTCCAGCGATACCCGTTTTGCAGTGGGCTTCCAGCTGGGTACGAATATCTACATCTCACCCCGCGTGGGTATCCAGCTAAAAGCGCAACTCCTGTCCCCCGTTGACGGCGCAGGCGGCGGCTTCTACTTCAGCAATTACGGCAGCGGCGGCGGCATCGACACGTACTCTTCCATCTACCAGTTCTCGCTCAGCGGCGGGCTCATCATCGGCCTCGGCCGTGTGCTCCCAGAACAGATCTTTCGCCCGCACCCAAGGCGCCGCTACTACCGGTATTATTAATCGTTCTTAATCCATACCTCAGGGCCCTGCCGTTATCTAATGTCTGCCCTTCGGGCGAAGGGCCTCCGGCCCTTCCGGTGGGGCTTTTTTTTCTCATCTTAACTAACATTCGTTAGTTTTTATGAAAAAAACGTCTTATCTTGCAAGTAGATTAGTCTTCCGAGACGCTTTTCTGATAATGATTGTTTGCCAGTGTTTACCCGGCAATAGCCCCGTCGGTTGTTGCCGGGTTCTTTTAGCGAACCGGAGGTTCGCTACGGAGAAAGTTAAAACCGCCACATGGAATTCGCAACAGATGAACTTACCCAGCAAGTTGGCCGCACGGCCCGGGATTTCGCAACTCAGTATATCAAACCCTATGTAACGGAATGGGACGAACACCAGACCTTCCCGCACGACGTCTTCAAAGAATTGGGACGCCTTGGCATGATGGGGGTTGTCGTTCCCGAAGAATACGGCGGTTCCGGCCTGTCCTACCTCGAATATGTAACCATCATCCGGGAGATTGCGGCGGTTTGCGGCGGCATCGGGCTTAGCCTTGCTGCCCACAACTCCCTTTGCACCGGTCACATCCTTGCCTTTGGCAACGAAGTTCAAAAGAAGAAATACCTGCCCCGCCTGGCCTCTGGCGAGGCTCTTGGCGCCTGGGGACTCACCGAAGCGAATACCGGCAGCGACGCGGGTAACATGCGCTGTACTGCCGTAAAAGATGGGGAGGAATGGGTGATCAATGGCACAAAGAACTGGATAACCCATGGCATCAGCGGCGATATCGCCGTTGTAGTGACACGCACCGGCGAGCCCCGCACCCGCAACAACGCTACCGCCTTCGTCGTCGAAAGAGGAACACCCGGGTTCAGTGGCGGAAAAAAAGAGAACAAACTGGGGATGCGCGCCAGTGAGACGGCCGAGATGATCTTTGACAACTGCCGCGTCTCCGATGCCCACCGCCTCGGCGAAGTAGGGGATGGCTTTCGTCAGGCCCTCGCGGTACTGGATGGCGGCCGTATCTCCATCGCTGCCCTCTCCATCGGCATCGCAAAAGGCGCCCTCGATGCAGCCCTGCAATACAGTAAAGAAAGACACCAGTTCGACCAGCCCATCGCCAACTTCCAGGGCATTTCCTTCAAGCTGGCCGATATGATGACCGAACTCACGGCAGCCGAATTGCTCACCTTCCAGGCAGCCGACCGGAAGAACAGACATCTGCCCGTTACCCGCGAGGCCGCCATGGCGAAATATTACGCCAGCGAGGTCGCGGTACGCGTCGCCACGGAAGCCGTCCAGATCTTTGGCGGCTATGGCTATACAAAGGATTTTCCCGTTGAAAAATTCTATCGCGACAGCAAGCTCTGCACCATCGGCGAAGGCACCAGCGAGATACAGAAGATCGTCATCGCCCGCGAAGTACTGAAAGCCTGATGGCTGTCTGCCCGGTCCAAGGCCTCGCAGCCGGGCTGGACGGAGCCCGGCCTAGGGCATAAAATCCTCTTCCGTCTTTGGCCCATACTTATCAAAAAGTTTGTCGATGGCTCCGGAAAAAAGGGGGAATTTCTCTTTTGTGAAGTTTTTGATGACTTCGATGGCTTTATAGGCCTGGTCTTCGGTGAGTCCTTCGGACTTCAGCCGGTCGATCAATTCTTGCATCAGGCAACTTTTAGGAGATTCATTTTGCTCTTATCGAACTTCTTCTGCGCATATTCGAGGTCGAGATGAAACTTGTCCGCTTTTGTTGATGGCAGCTCGAACATCGCGTCGGTGAGGATACTTTCACAAATGCTCCGCAGGCCCCGGGCCCCCAATTTGTATTCCACCGCCTTGTCCACCATAAAGTCAAGCACTTCGATGTCGAAGCTGAGCTGGATACCTTCCAGCTCGAATAACTTCTTATACTGACGGATCAGCGAATTCTTTGGCTCGGTGAGAATACTACGCAGGGTGGTCTTGTCCAGCGGATCGAGATGCGTCACCACCGGCAGCCGTCCCAGCAATTCCGGGATGAGACCGAATGACTTCAGGTCGGGCGCATTCACGTATTGAAGCAGGTTCTTCTTCGCGGCTTCCTGCTGTTCTTTATTGACATTGAACCCGATGGCGTTGGTATTGATGCGGCGCGCGATTATCTTGTCCACCCCGTCAAAGGCCCCGCCACAGATGAAGAGGATGTTTTGGGTATTTATCTTGATCAGCTTTTGCTCGGGATGCTTCCGGCCACCCTGGGGCGGAACAAGCACATCCGTACCTTCCAACAGCTTTAACAGCCCCTGTTGCACACCTTCACCGCTGACGTCACGGGTGATGGAAGGATTATCTCCTTTTCTTGCGATCTTATCTATCTCATCGATGTAGACGATGCCCCTTTCCGCGGCGGCGACGTCATAATTACAAACCTGCAGGAGCCTGGTCAGGATGCTTTCCACATCTTCCCCGACATAACCGGCTTCGGTGAATACGGTGGCGTCTACAATGGCGAATGGAACGTTCAATAACCGGGCGATCGTCTTGGCCAGGAGCGTCTTGCCTGTACCCGTCTCACCCACCATGATGATATTGCTCTTTTCGATCTCTACTTCATTCTCCACCACTTTCTGCTGGAGGCGCTTGTAGTGGTTGTACACAGCGACGGACAACACTTTCTTGGCGTCATCCTGGCCGATAACATATTCATCCAGGATACGCTTTATCTCGATGGGTTTCTTGACGGTGAGTTTGAACGAACTGCTGCCGGCCGAATCTTCGCGGATCATCAACTCCTGCTGGATGATCTCTTGGGCATGCTCAACGCAGTTTTCACAGATATGCCCTTCCTGCCCGGCTATGAGGATCTTTACCTCGTCTCTATTACGCCCACAGAAAGAACAGTGCAGAGTATTTTTTGCCATATACAAATTTACCCAACTTATTGGATTATTACAGTGTGGTGGAAAAAACAGTCCCGCACATTCGACGGGACTGTTTGTCTAAAATATTATTAATCAACAGGTTGAGCTATATCTTCTCAAAAATATGGTCCACGATACCATATTCTATCGCCTCTTTTGCGTCCATCCAGTAATCCCGGTCGAAGTCCTTCATCACCTGCTCGAACTTTTTGCCGCAATTTTCGGCTAAGATCCTGGCGCTGATATCTTTTACCCTTCTTGTCTGCTTGGCCGTGATCTCCAGGTCGACGCTCACCCCCTGCATATATCCTCCCAGGCTGGGCTGGTGGATCATGATCTCGGACAGGGGATAGACAAAACGGCGGCCTTTTTCCCCGCCACTGAGCAGGATCGACCCCATGGAGGCCGCCAGACCCATACAGATCGTACTGACGGGACTTTTCAGCATCTTCATGGTATCATAGATGATAAAACCGGAGGTAACGACCCCGCCGGGGCTGTTGATAAAGAATTTGATCTCTTCGCCGGGCTTGTCGGCATCCAGCAGCCGCAGCTTGGTGACCACTTCTTTCGCGGATTTATCGTCTACGGGTCCCCACAATTCTATGGTCCGGGTTTCGAAGAAATATTTCTCCATTTTCTTGGCCAGCATACCCAGATCTGCCTTATCGTCTTTAGGGGGTTCCTTTTCATCGGGCTCGTCGTCCAGGCGCATAGGGTTCATCAAATATTTGGAATAGTTCATGATCAATGTTTTTTATAATAGGTTTGAAATTGTTTGCGTGGGGAAGAAGGCTACTCCCTGGTCTCTTTCCGGGGATTGAGCAGCAGCACTTCGTCTACAAGACCGTAGTCCTTGGCTTCCTGTGCCGTAAGCCAATAGTCGCGATCGCTGTCCTTCTCCACCTGCTTGGCCGTTTTGCCGGTGTGGAAAGCGGTGATCTCATACAGCTCTTTCCGCAATTTCTTGATCTCGTTGACGGTGATCTCGATATCGGTCGTCTGTCCGCCGATGGCTCCACTGGGCTGATGCATCATCACCCGGCTATGTTTGAGGGCCGTGCGTTTGCCCTTTGTGCCGGCGCACATCAGCACCTGACCCATCGAAGCAGCCATGCCGATGCAGATGGTAGCTACGTCAGGAGTCACATACTGCATGGTGTCATAGACGCCGAGACCGGAATAGACGCTGCCGCCAGGGCAGTTGATATACATCTGGATATCCCTGTGGCGATCGGTGCTGTCGAGGAAAAGCAGCTGGGCCGTGACGATATTGGCCACTTCTTCATTGATGGGGTAGCCAAGGAAAATGATCCGGTCCATCATCAGACGGCTATAGACGTCCATGACGGCCACGTTCATAGGCCTTTCTTCAATAATGTTGGGGGTAAGATTGGTGACAACGTATTTGTTGTAGTCGTTTAATGTGTTACTGGAAATACCACGGTGTTTCACAGCATATTTCTCGAATTCGTTTGCAGGATTCATAATTTGTCTATTGTTTCAATTATGTAAACTAATCTAAACTTCCTTCCAAATCTCCGTCCAAACTTCGAAATTGCCAAAAAACTGACAGTTTAGCAGTTTAACCCACAAAAAAACCCGGTCGCAGACCGGGCTTTAAAGATTTTTTAGTGGTGATGATGTTGATGTTCCTCCACCAAATGCTGGAATTCGTCCTTGCTTATCGGCTTATCCGTCGGGTGGATCTGCGTTTCCGCCCAATTAAACACTTTTTCGGTCTGGATACGGTGAACGGTATCCTCTACGAATTTCCGGTCCTGCATCATCCGCTGTACATAATCGGCTACCCAGGGCTGCTCTTCGCCACCGGCGGGCATCCCCATATAACCGAAAAGCTGTTGCTTCGCAAACGCCCTTATATCCTCGGGGTCCACTTCGATGGAATTATCGTTAACCACCTTGTCCACGATGAGCGTCCACTTCAGCTGGTTGGCAAAGGAGGGAAACTCCTGTTCTACTTCGGCCTGTGATTTGGGTTTTTCACCGCTGGTCTGCATCCAGCGTTTGAGGAAGTCTTCCGGGAATTCAATCTTCGTCTGATCGAGCAACACATGATACAGGGTATGCTGCAGCTGGTTGCGGCTCTGACCATCCCAGTAAGCCTGGATATCATCTTTCACGGCGTCACGGAAAGCCGCTTCGGTGGCGATCTCCTTGCCAGGGTAGGCGGTCTTGAAGAATTCCTCGTTGAGTTCGGGTTTCTCGATCAGCCCGATCTTGGTGATGGTTACCTTGAAATATTTATCAGCGCCGGCGGCATCATCCTTGTCCAGACCCAGGTCGTTTAACACCCACTCTCTTTCCTTCGCTTCAAAAGCCTGTGAGGGCTGCAGCACGAGGAAATCGCCTTTCTTCAACCCCATCCATTTCGGCCGGGTGGCTTCATTAAAATATTTTACCAGCAGGGAGTTGTCTTTCTGGATGCCGCCTTCGACGGGCTGTCCTTCGGCATCCGACTCCGTGAATTGAATGTTCAGTACATTCTCGTCGCTGCCGACGGTCTCCACGTCGGTCATTTTCCCATTACGGTTGCGCAGGCGCTCCACCTCTTCATCGATCATTTCGGGGGTAACATCCACCTTCAGCCGGGTCAGCTTGGCCGAGCCCAGATCAGCCAGGGCAAAGGCCGGTTTCAGCCCGATCTCGAAAGCAAAGGAGTAGTCGGCAGGGTTATTAAAGTCTATCTGCCGGGAATCATTGTCCGGCAGGGGCAGCGGCTGAGCGAAGATCTCCAGCTTCTCATTCGACATATAGGTGGTGAGCTCTTTTTCCACCGTCTTCAGCACCTCATCCGTAAAGACTGAGCTGCCATACATCTTCTTGATGAGGCCGGACGGTACCATCCCTTTCCGGAATCCGGGGATGTTTGCCTGTTTGCTATATTGTTTCAGAGATTTCTCGAAAGAAGGTAGATAATCGCCTTTAGAAACATTGACGGTGATCTTGTCCGTCAGGAGTCCGATATTCTCTCTTGTTACGGTTGCCATATATCTTTATGTTATTTAAATCGGGGGGCAAAGGTACGCCTTTTTTTGCTAATTTGTCCCATTAGTCATAACCTTATACCATGGAACAACTTACCCGCCAGCTCAGGCTCCTGCGACGCTATGTCGCCGTCCTGACCGTAGTCCTCATTGGCTGTATCATTGCCATTATTTTCCTTGCGCGCCACGGCTACCAGTTTGGAGAACTGACGGCCCAGCGCATCAACATCGTCGAACCCGACGGCCGCCTCGCCCTGGTGATCAGCGACCACGCCAGACAGCATCCCGGCCGGATTGACGGTAAAGACATCCCACCCCGCGACCGGCCGGCGGGTCTCATCTATTTCAACGAAGAAGGCGACGAATGCGGCGGTTACTCCTGGGATGGCAACAAGACCTTTAATAGCATGTCCCTTACGGCCGACCAGTATAAGAACGACCAGATCATGGCGCTTGATTATGAGGACGATCGTGGCGCTACGCCCTCCCGCCTGTATGGCTTCCGGCTATGGGATCGCAGCGACAGCTTCACCCTCGGCAAGCAGCTGGCTTACATCGACTCCCTCCGCCGCCTCCATGACACTTCCGCCTACCGTGCAGGCATGGGTTTCCTCCAAAAGCAGGTAGTCGACCGCCTCTTCCTCGGCCGGACCCCGGACGGCAGCACCGGGCTCTTCCTGCGCGACGACAAAGGCATCCCCCGCCTGCGGATTTATATCAGCAAACAAAATGAACCCGTTATCGAGACGTTAAATGAAAAGGGGGAAGTGGTTCACTCGGCCGTAAACCATTGAGTATTAACTTGTGCGGGCGATAGGAGTCGAACCTACATGCCTTGCGGCGCCAGATCCTAAGTCTGGTGCGTCTGCCAATTTCGCCACGCCCGCGACACTATGTCCATCACCGGATGGTCCTCCGGAAAAGTGTGCAAAGCTAGGGCTTTTTTTGTAATTTAGTAAGGTATGGACATGGAAACAGTAGCTGCAATACCGAAATACAATCTTACGGAAGACCAGGAGAAGAAACTTATCCTACGCGAGTACCGGGCCTTGTTGCGTTCGCTGAAGACCAAACTGAAATTGGGCGACAAAGAACTCATCCGCCGGGCGTTCGAAATGGCTGCCGAAGCGCATAAAACCATGCGCCGCAAGAGTGGTGAGCCCTATATTCTTCACCCCCTGGCCGTCGCCAGAATCTGCTCTGAAGAGATCGGATTGGGCGTCAGGTCTACCATTTGCGCCCTCCTCCACGATACGGTGGAAGACACCGACATCACCCTCGAAGACATCGAACGGGAGTTCAGCGGGGAGATTGCCCGTATTGTCGATGGATTGACGAAGATCTCCAATGTGGTGGACGTGAATGCGTCCCGTCAGGCCGAGAATTTTAAGAAAATACTGCTCACGCTCACCGATGACCCCAGGGTCATCCTGATAAAACTGGCCGACCGCCTGCACAACATGCGGACGCTGGACAGCATGAAGCGGGAGAAACAGCTGAAGATCGCCTCGGAGACCGTCTATGTCTATGCCCCCCTCGCACACCGTATGGGCCTCTATACCATCAAGACCGAGCTGGAAGACCTGGCGATGAAATACCTCGAACCCGAGGAATACCGGGAAATAGCCCGCAAACTGGCGGAGACCAAACGCGAACGCTCCCGTTATATAAACGAATTTATAAAGCCGCTGAAAGACAAACTGGACAACGCAGGCGGTCTCGACTTCGATATCTATGGCCGTCCCAAAAGCATCCATTCCATCTGGAACAAGATGCGCAAGAAAGGCGTGGCCTTTGAAGAGGTGTACGATCTCTTTGCCATCCGGGTCATCCTGAATTCTCCGCCCGAAAAAGAAAAAGAGGATTGCTGGAAGGTGTATTCCATGGTCACTGATGAGTACAATCCTTCACCCGAACGGCTGCGGGACTGGCTCAGCAACCCCAAATCCAACGGGTATGAAGCCCTGCATACAACCGTGATGGGCCCGCAGGGAAAATGGGTGGAGGTGCAGATACGATCGAAAAGGATGAACGAGATCGCCGAGAAAGGCCTTGCCGCCCACTGGAAATACAAGGAAGGCGCTGCCGATGAAAGCCGCTTTGACAAATGGTTCCAGCAGATAAGGGAGGTGCTCAACACCCAGGATAACGACTCCATCGATTTCCTGCAGGATTTCAAGACCAGCTTCCTGGCGGAAGAGATCTATGTATATACGCCAAAAGGGGATGTCAAGATGCTGCCCGTCGGTTCGACGGCCCTCGACTTTGCCTTTTCCATCCACAGCGCCATCGGGGTGCAGTGCATCGGCGCCAAGGTAAACCATAAGCTGGTGCCCATCAGTCATAAACTGCGCAGTGGCGACCAGGTGGAGATCATTACATCCGGAAAGCAAAAGCCCAATGAGGACTGGCTGTCCATCGTCGTCACGGCCAAGGCCAAGAGCAAGATAAAGGACGCCCTCAAGGAAGAGAAGAGAAAGATTGCCGACGAAGGGAAATACATCGTCCAACGCCGGCTCGAGCATTTTGGCGCCGCCTACAACCAGCACAACATCGATGTCCTGACGACTTTCTATAAGTTGTCTTCTTCGCTCGATTTCTTTTATCAGGTGTCGGTTCGCAATATTGACTTGAAGGAATTGAAGGAATTTCAGGTATTGGGGGACAGGCTCGAGCCGCCGAAGCCAATAAAACCTACTGTCGACGTGCGGCAGGGCGATCAGCAGGCGCCAGCCGCCGTGCCCCGCAAGGATACCGAACTGATCATCTTCGGGGAGAGCAGCGACCGCATCGTCTATACCCTGGCCAATTGCTGTAAACCCATACCCGGCGACGACGTCTTCGGGTTCGTTTCCGTCGGCAAGGGCCTCACCATACATAGGACCAACTGCCCCAATGCTGCCAAGCTCATGGCCAACTATGGCCACCGCGTCGTTAAGACGAAATGGGCCAAAAACAAAGAGATCTCGTTTCTCACCGGTATCCGCATCGTGGGTATGGATGACGTAGGCGTTATCAATAAGATCACCAACCTCATATCCGGGGAGCTAAAGCTCAATATCAATGCGCTTACCATCGAGGCGAAAGATGGACTCTTTGAAGGCAATATCCGCATCTATGTACACGACAAGGAAGAGCTCGAAGAGCTGGTCTTGAGGCTAAAGCAGCTCAACGGCATCAACACGGTCGTCCGATATGATGCGGAAACCTCATCATAAATCAGGTTTTTTGAAAAGACTGACTTCACCTATTTTTGCCGCTTCAAACAAGTTAGTTAATGGTTGATGTAATCTTAGGCCTCCAATGGGGAGATGAAGGAAAAGGAAAGATAGTGGACTATTTCGCGCCCAGCTACGACCTGATAGCCCGCTTCCAGGGCGGCCCGAATGCAGGCCACACGCTCTACGTAAAAGACAAGAAGATCGTCCTGCACCAGATACCCTCGGGCATCTTTCACGAAAAGACCATGAACCTCATCGGTAATGGTGTCGTTCTCGATCCCGTCACGCTCAAGCGGGAATGTGAGTCCGTAGCCGGCTTTGGCGTAGACTACCGCAAAAACCTGTACATTTCCCAACGCGCCCATCTTATCCTGCCTACCCATCGTGCGCTTGACAAGGCTTCAGAAATGTCAAAAGGACAGGAAAAGATCGGCAGCACCCTGAAAGGCATCGGACCGGCTTACATGGACAAAACGGGAAGAAATGGCCTTAGAGTGGGCGATCTGCTGGACAAAAGCTTTACCACCCAGTATATAAAGCTCCGGCTGAAACACCAAAAGCTGCTCGACAGCTTCAATTTCCATGAAGACCTCTCGGAATGGGAAGAAGAATTCTTCGAAGCGTTGGAATTCATGCGGCAATTCAAGATCGTCAATGGGGAATATTTCATCAATGACAAGATCTCCCAGGGGAAGAAGGTGCTGGCGGAAGGCGCCCAGGGCAGCATGCTCGACGTCGACTTCGGAACCTTTCCCTTTGTCACTTCCTCCAATACCATCTCCGCGGGTGTCTGCACTGGTCTCGGCGTCGCGCCGCAGCAGATACGTGACGTCATCGGCGTCAGTAAAGCGTACTGTACCCGGGTCGGCGGCGGACCATTCCCAACCGAGCTGGAAGACGCTACCGGCGAGGAGTTGCGGAAAGTGGGCAACGAATTCGGCGCCACAACGGGCCGGCCGCGCCGCTGCGGCTGGATCGATGGGGTTGCCTTGAAATTCGCCTGTATGATCAATGGAGTCACCAAGATCGTCATGACGAAGGCCGACGTCCTGGACGCTTTTTCCGAGTTGAAAATATGCACCGCCTATAAGGTCAACGGCGAGACAACCAACGAGATACCTTTCCAGATGAACAGGGTGAAGATCGAGCCCCAGTGGCAGTCTTTTGCGGGCTGGAACACGGATATCACCGCCGTCAAGAAATATGACAAGCTGCCTGAAAAGATGCGCGAATACGTGCAATTCATTAACAAATACCTGGGTGTGAAGATTGCCTATATTTCCAACGGTCCGGGCCGGGATCAACTGATTGAGAACTTATAATATCCATCCGAAAAATTGGATAAAAATTAATTTTAAAAAAATTTGGCGGATTAAAAACTTCGCTGAAAATTTACATAACAATCTTATTAGAAATGGCACCAAAATCTGATAAGGAGGGAAAGGGTTCAAAGAAATCCGCGCCTCAGACACCAAAGGAAACCCCTGAGAAACCATCTCCGAAAGCCAAGAAGCCTTCGGATGATGATGATGATGACGATGTGGAAGACGATGATGATGCGTCAAAAGCTGCGTCAAGGAAACCTGCATCCAAAGCTGCACCAAAATCCAAAAAAGAGGATGATGATGACGACGATGATGACGGAGAAGATTATGATGAAGTAGACGAGTGGGAAAAGGTTGAGGAAGAAGAAGAGTGGGATCCTGACTTCGATGAATTCGATATTCCCAAATCCAAGACCAAGAAAAGCACGGGCGGCAACACCTCCAAAAAAACAGCCAAGGGTGATGAGGATGATCTTGGTCTCGATGACGATTTTAAAGACCTTGATCTTTTCAATGACAGCGGATTTGAGGAAGAAGAAGATGACTTTTAACAGGTGAAAAGGACCTACCTTTCATTCCCCGTTACGGATCAGGAATATATTAAGCGACAAATGTTGACATGGGCCACCCCATTCAACATTTGTTGTTTTTTGGATAACCACTCTTACAAGACTCCGGCGCCTGTTTTTGAATGTTTGCTTGCCGCCGGCGCCGTCGATACTTTCACCGCCTCTGCAGGGAATGCGTTTGCCGGGTTAAAGCAATGGGCTGCCGGCCGCCAGGACTGGCTCTTTGGTCATTTTGCCTACGACCTCGCGGCAGAAACCGAACCTGCCGCTGGCGAACCTGCTGTCGGCGAATCTGCCGCAACCTCCGCGACTGACCCCATCGGTTTTCCCGATCTCTTCTTCTTCGTCCCCGAGGTCACCATCCAATTACAAACAAACAATATCCTCATCGGCTGCCTGCATTCCGATCCCGCATCCATCTGGCAGGCGATCAGCCAGACCACACCGGCTCCCGCCATGCCCGCTGCAGCCTCCGGTTCAGCGCCCGCTGTAGCGTCCGGTTCATCATCGTCCGCCACCCCCGTTGTATTCACCCCGCGCATCGCCCGCGACGAATATCTTTCTACTATTGACGCTCTGCGCAGGCATATCCTGCGTGGAGATTGCTATGAGATCAACTTCTGCCAGGAATTTTTTGCCCAGCCTGCGGACATCGATCCGTATGCTGTCTGGCGGTCGCTGAGCAATGCTTCCCCCAATCCTTTTGCCGCCTTCTACCGGATCGACCAGCGTTTTCTGCTCTGCGCCAGTCCCGAGCGTTTCCTGAAAAAGACGGGGAATGATCTTTTTTCCCAACCGATAAAAGGAACGGCGCCACGGGTAAAGCAGGACCCTGCGGCCGACAGGCGTCAGCGAGATGCGCTTTTTCAAAGTGCGAAAGACCGCGCCGAGAATGTCATGGTCGTCGATCTCGTCCGCAACGATCTTTCCCGCATCTGCCGGCCTGGCTCCGTCAGGGTAAGTGAGCTCTTTGGAATTTATACTTTTCCCCAGGTGTACCAGATGATCTCCACCGTGACAGGGGAAATGCTCCCTGGTCTTGACTGGACTGACGCCATTCGGAGCAGCTTCCCGATGGGGTCGATGACGGGTGCGCCAAAGAACAGGGTAGTACAGCTGATCCGCCGGTACGAGCGTTCGCGTCGCGGGCTTTTTTCAGGCGCCGTCGGCTATGTCACGCCGGAGGGTGATTTCGACTTTAATGTCGTTATCCGCAGCCTCCTTTACAACCGGGGAAGCCGGTATCTTTCCTACCAGGTAGGTTCGGGGATCACTTTTTACAGTGATCCGGAGGCTGAATACGAGGAATGTCTCGTAAAGGCCGAAGGCATCCGCAAAGCGATGGGGGATAGTGCCGGGAATGCGCTCGGGGAAAAATAGCGCATTCCCGGCACAAGCGCTAATGTCTGTCCTTGCGGACAAGCCGCTACCGCGGCTTTGGTTATTTGACGGCGACGCTTTCGGTCGTATCGTTCTCCGACAGCAGCTGCACCGACTCGTTGAGGATCTCGTACTTGTTGGATAGGAAGAGATCCATTTTATCGGTGGGCAGCTTAAGATCATAGCTGTTGTTGGCGCTGGCCATGATCTTGTCGAAATCCGGGTTATAGCGGTCGAAACCGGCCTTGTCCATCAGGATATATTTGGCGATCACCGAGGAGTGGTATTTTCCCGAAACGGCGATGGTCCGGGAGTTGGTCAGCTCCTGGGCGCTGAGGTTGCGGTAGAAGACATACATGGCCGAACCCGACAGTTGTTCGATGGCCTCTGCTTTGGTCAGTGTCGTCACGCTACCCTGTCCTTCGAACATGTATTGGGTGCCGATGAACTTCTTTACGTGATTCCGGGATTCGGTAGGGAGGTAGCTCTGCAGGTCCCAGAAATTGCGGCTCCCGCTGCGATGGATGGCGCGGTAGACGTTGACCGTGCCCGTGTTATAGGCGGCGATCACCAGGAGCCAGTCACCCAGTTCGTTGTACAGGTCGCGCAGATAAGCGGCGGCGGCCACGGTGCTTTTGTAGTAATTCTTCCGTTCGTCCACGTTCTGGTTAACTTTCAATCCCAGGTCGCGGGCCGTTTGCGGCATCAGTTGCCAGGGGCCTTTGGCGCCCACTTTGGAGACGGCGGAGGACTTAAGGTTGGACTCCACCACTGCCAGGTATTTTAGCTCCCTGGGAAGGCCATACCGGACGAGCACTGATTCGATGAGGTTGAAATAGGGTTTGCCATAGCTGCGGACGCTTTGCAGCTCTTCCCAGTTTTCTTTCATGTAGTCCTGGATAAAGGACAGCGCTTTTGGGTTGAGGCGCACGCCATTGGTCCCTCCGACGGAAGTAGCGGTAAAGAGGGTCTGGAAGACCGTATTTTCTGATTGGGAATTGGTAACCAGAGAGTTATTTGCTGAGGGAACACCCCCCTTGACGATAAGGTTCGTGTCAACATTTGTAGGGTATACCCATCCCGAACCGATGATGGTCACGCCCAACAATAAAAGCCTTTTGTTGTACATTTTTTGTCCAACTTTTAAAGATAGTAAACAGCCATTATCGGCGTCTACAATCTTTCATAGGAGCGGAATAACACTGGGAGATTGCAACGTAGCCATCAACCAAAAAAGGAAAAGTCAATCAGCTTCACATCTCTCAGCCACATAGAGTAGGATTTTCGTAGGACTTTATTGTTGCATCATCTGATGCGAGAATTGAAGCAAAGATACCTCATTGAAATGACTTGTCATAGCCTGCACTCCAAAAGGCATGCCATTTGTATGGCCGAATAGTGGTATGGAAATCCCGGGAATTCCGGTGAGATTTGCGTAAACTGTATAGATATCAGCGAGATACATGGCTATCGGGTCATCCATCTTCTCGCCGATGCGCCAGGCCGTAGTGGGGGCTGTAGGAAGGATGATAATATCGAAATTCTTGAAGATCAGATTGGTACGTTCTACCAATAACTGTCTCACCTGTTGCGCCTTTGTAAAATAGGCGTCATAATATCCTGCGCTCAAAACGAAGGTTCCCAATAAGATACGCCGTTTCACTTCCCGCCCGAAGCCCTCGCTCCGGGTGCGCTTATAAAACTCTGTTAATTCCAGGTCTTTGTCTTTTGTCCGGTAGCCGTAGCGGACGCCATCAAACCGGGCAAGATTGGAAGAGGCTTCCGCGGTGGTGAGGACATAATAGGCGGGAACAATGTAGCCTAGTAGTTCAAAATCAATGGCTTCTATTGTATGACCAGCCTGCCGCCATTGTTCTGTCCGTGTGAGTATCGCCTCCCTGATCTCGGGGTCCAGGCCCGGGTGATCGAGCGCTTCTTTGAAATAAGCAATGCGGTATTTCTGATCGGGGGCTTCTTTCCAGACCGGCGCCTTCTCTTTTTTCACCGTACTGTCAAATTCATCCACCCCTGCAATAACTTCCAGGAGCAGGGCGACATCGCCTATGGTATGGGCGAAAATGCCTATCTGGTCGAAGGAAGAGGCATAGGCTATAAGCCCATAACGGGAAACCCGCCCATAGGTGGGCTTTAAACCCAGGATTCCACAGAAATCTGCCGGCTGGCGAACCGAGCCTCCCGTATCACTCCCAAGGCTGACCATACAAAGCCCTGCCTGGACAGCCACGGCGCTGCCGCCGGAAGAACCTCCCGGCACCCGGCTGTTACAACGGGCATTGAGCACCTTCCCGTAGGCGGAGTTCTCATTGCTCGACCCCATGGCGAACTCGTCGCAGTTGAGATGGCCGATGAGGATCGCTTCTTCCGCTAACATTTTGTCTACCGCCGTGGCATTGTAGATGGAGACATAATCCTGCAGGATATGTGAGGCGGCCGTGAGGGGGTGGTCTTTATAGGCTATGACGTCTTTCAACCCGATGACGACACCATGCAGCTTTCCCATGGGCTTGCCTTCCTTTCGCTGTTGATCCAGTAGCCGGGCTTTTGCAAGCGCTTCCTTGCTGTACACGCGGATGTAGGCGTTCAGCGGCTGCTGTTGCTCTATGGCCATTAAATAATGAAGGACTGCTTCTTCGCAGGAAGCAGTCCCATCCCTTAAGGCTTTATGATAGTCTTGTATGGAGTGAAAAGTAAACAGCCGGCGTCAGAGGATTTATTGCTGGGGAGGCGTGTTGCTGCTGACAGTGGTTGTTGTTGTGCTGCTGGTAGGCCTGGTATCTTTTTCTTGCATACCTTTCTCCAGTTCGTCCTTCACATTATTTTTGGCATCATTGAATTCCCGGATGCCTTTTCCGAGTCCACGCATGAATTCGGGGATCTTGCGTCCGCCAAACAATACAAGAACGGCCAGGATGATCAATACCCACTCACTGCCACCGGGCATCGAGATGAGGTAGATGCCATTCATAAATGTTGTCATAATCAAAGTCTTTAAGATTGAACTGCGAAGTTAGCATATTCCAATAGAAAAGGACCGTGATTCACGGTCCTTTTTGTTAATATCCTGTTGTAGCCTCTTATTCTGTTGCCATTCTCTTTTCCTTGATACGAGCGCTCTTACCGCTCCGGCTGCGCTGGAAGTACAGCTTTGCCCGGCGGACGCGGCCCACTTTGTTCAGTTCGACCGACTCGATATTAGGGGAAAACAGGGGGAAAGTTCTTTCTACACCTACACCGTCGGAGATCTTACGGACGGTAAAAGTGGCTGTGTGGCCTGTACCCTGACGCTTGATCACGTCACCTTTGAAACTCTGGATACGCTCCTTGTTTCCTTCGATGATCTTATAGTTGACGGTAATATTATCACCGGCTTTAAACTTCGGAAACTCTCTTTTTCCCGTCAGTTGGTCGTGTACAAAAGCTACAGCAGCGTTCATAACATTCTTTTTTAAGGATGGCAAAGGTATGTTTTATTCGGTAATACACCAAATATTATCTGGCTACGTTTACAGCCCGTTTTTCCCTGATCACCGTTACCTTGATCTGGCCGGGATAGGTCATTTCGGTCTGTATCTTCTGGGCGATCTCAAAGCTCAGCTTATCGCTATCCACATCCGTCACCTTATCGGCTTCCACGATGACCCGGAGCTCCCGCCCCGCCTGGATGGCGTAGGCTTTTTCGACCCCGGGATAACCAAGGGCGAGGTTTTCAAGGTCTTTTATACGCTGGAGGTATTGCTGCATGATCTCCCGCCGGGCACCGGGGCGGGCGCCGCTGATGGCGTCACAGGCCTGGATAATGGGAGCAATGACATATTGCATTTCCACCTCATCATGGTGAGCGCCG
This sequence comes from Puia dinghuensis, assembly GCF_014642875.1. Taxonomy (GTDB): domain Bacteria; phylum Bacteroidota; class Bacteroidia; order Chitinophagales; family Chitinophagaceae; genus Puia; species Puia dinghuensis. Next base: position 802,546 of record NZ_BMJC01000003.1, on the reverse strand, counting down.
ATCGCATTGACAACGGCCGGATTTTCACCGTATTTCTCCGCCAGCTTCATCCCCAGCAGGGCATGGCTTAATTCTGTTTCCTCGTCCGGAACCTTGCCGATATCGTGCAACAATCCCGCCCGCTTTGCCAATTTGGGGTTCATCCCGAGTTCGGCGGCCATAATACCACAGAGGTTGGCCACTTCCCGGCTATGCATCAGCAGGTTCTGGCCATAAGACGAACGGAAGCGCATCTTACCTACAATGCGCACCAGCTCCTTATGCAGTCCGTGTATGCCTAATTCGATGACGGTGCGTTCGCCGATTTCCATCACCTGCTCTTCGATCTGTTTCCGTGTCTTATCCACTATCTCTTCGATGCGGGCGGGGTGGATCCGGCCGTCCGACACCAGTCGTTGCAACGAAAGCCGGGCGATTTCCCTTCGCAGCGGGTCGAAGGAAGACAGTACGATGGCTTCCGGAGTATCGTCCACGATGAGGTCTACCCCTGTGGCGGCTTCGATAGCCCGGATATTACGACCCTCACGGCCGATGATCTGGCCCTTGATCTCATCACTTTCCAGGTTGAAGACGGTGATGGAGTTTTCGATAGCCTGTTCGGCAGCCGTCCGTTGTATACTCTGAATGATGATCTTGCGGGCTTCTTTATTTGCTTTCTGCTTGGCGTCGTCGATGATCTCCTGCTGCAGCGCCAGCGCCCTGCTCTGAGCCTCCTGGCGCAGGCTTTCCACCAATTGCGCCTTGGCTTCTTCGGCCGTCAGGCCGGCTATCTTTTCCAGGCGGCGGATATGCTCTTCCTGGTGCTTTTCCAGTTCGGTACGCTTCAGGTTGACGACTTCTATCTGGCGGTTGAGGTTCTCTTTGATGGCTTCGTTGTCCTTTGCCTGCTTGTCGAGGTTCTCTATTTTCTGATTGATACTCTGCTCTTTCTGTTTGATCCGGGACTCTGTGTCATTCACCCGCTTGTTCTTTTCCAGCACCTCTTTGTCGTGTTCGGCCTTCAGCTGTACAAATTTTTCCTTTGCTTCCAGCAATTTCTCCTTCTTCAGGTTCTCGGCGGCCGTCTGAGCATCAGCTACGACCTTTTTTGCCTGTCGCTCAGCTTCTTCTACCTTTCCCTGGACGTTCTTAGCAAAAAGGAATTTACCGGCGATGATCCCCACCACTAAAGCGGCGACCCCTACTATAACTACAATAACTGTTTCTGTCATTGAATAATGAGTTTAAAACGTTCACAATCACATAATTCATATTGATTTTCATGATTGTATAAAAAATGGAAATTCAACGAACCATCGGTTCGTTTTTGTGTTAGTTGGCGAAGATAGTAAAACAACGCCATAATGGGATGTTCCACACTATAAAACCTTATCCAACTGCTGTTCCATGCGGACAAGCGCATCCATCACCGTGTGATTAAGACCATGTACCCCTCCTTCTACCGGCTGGGTGGCATACCAAAGGACGACCATGGCGATATAGTCCTGCATATCCCGGCCTGCGAACTGGGTTTTGTACTCGATTATCTTGTCATTGATAAGCTTCAGGGTCTTTCTTACGACCTCCTCGTCCCGGGGTTCGATCTTGATCCGGTAGGTCCGGTCGCCAATGACAACATTTATTGGTATTAGCTCTTGCATAGTTGAAATACTTGTTTTATATTTATCCACACCTTGTACACAAGAAATTTTGACGGGAAGGAAAGGTTAACTGGTTTTTCTGACTTTTACGCAAACCATTCCTTATAAAAAAAGAACTTTTCACCAATACCCTATGTAAAAAATACAAAAGCCATGTTCTTAAAAGTCAAGTCCCCCGTATTTATCGACCACCTTACCATTCAGGTCGATCGTCCACAAAAATGTCTATTGAAGGCCGTCTTGAAAGATGATGCTGGCCTGGTCTGCAGCGCTCTGGAAACAGAGGTGGAGAACGACCAGCAGGAATTGGACTGGAATGGCCTCAACGACCTGCCGTATGGCGTCTACACCCTTGAAGTATCGCGTGGTGCGGATGAGATGAAAATGCGATTAGTAAAAAGGGTCTGACCGGTAATCATTCACCCAGCATTGCAATACACCGGTCGATTTCCCGGATGTACTGGCCGAGACGTTTCTCTAATGCCCTTTTTTCCCCCTCACTCATAGCCGCTTTTGTCGCCCTTAGTATCTCTACCTGCTGTTGTAATTGTTCCAATCTGGCCCCTTGATCAGTATGGTCCTGCTGTAGCTGTTTTAACTCCTCCCTAAGCCGCCCATTCTCCTTCAGCAGGAGATCGCGCTGTCGCAACAATTGTTGCAACTTCTCCTGGATCCGCCTGACCCGAAGTTCTGCATCCCCCGCAGGTGCTCCCTGCTTGCCCGCACTATTGGTATCTTCGCTCATACTCATTTCCTTATCTCGGCCTGGACCTCTTTTTCCAGGACACCCATGATACGACCCACCATCCCGTCGATCTCTTTATCCGTCAAGGTCTTTTCTTCATCAAGGAAAGTAAAGCTGACGGCCAGCGACTTTTTCCCCTTGCCCAACTTCTCACTTTCAAATATATCGAAAAGCTTTACTTCCTGCAATTTATCCAGCTTCACCCCCCGGATGGCCTTTTCCACCTGCTCGAAGGGCAGTCCCTGGTCCACTATCATCGCCAGATCGCGATAAACCGGCAACTGCCGCGGCAACTCCTTAAATTCTATTTTCTTCGCCAGCGCCAGCTCCAGGAGGGTATCCCAACGGAAGTCGGCAAAATAGACGTCCTGCCGGCAATCAAACTTTTTCAGCAGTTCAGGCTTCACCGACCCTGCTTCCAGCAGCGTCCGGCCATCCTGCAAGATCGTCAGCGCCGTCTGCAGCTTTGGATGTTGGAAGGCTAACCAGTCAGGCTTGTTAAGGCCCAGCAGGGGGAAGATCTTTTCACAAAGCCCTTTCACATAATAAAAGTCAACCTCCTTTCCTTTCCCTCTCCACGAATCTTCCAGTACCGGCCCGGTGAGGTAGAGGCAGAGATGATTGGTTTCCTGGTAATCGCCCACACCCGCGGTACGGTAAGTCTTGCCAAACTCGAAGAAGCGCACCTGGCCATTCTTCCGGTTGAGGTTATAGCCCACAGACTCGAGCCCGGTCTCCAGCAGCGAAGGACGCAGGATATCGAGTTCTGCGCTGAGGTTATTGATCATTTTTACGGCCGTCTCCAGTTCCTGTTCGCTGAAATATGCGCTGTTGGTGATCGAATTCGTCAGGATCTCGTTGAATCCCTGTCCCACCAGGTAGTGCGCTACCGCTGATTTCCAGGATGCCTGGGAACTGTCGTTCTCAACAGAGGGCGAGATGGTGATCGCGGCCGGGATAACAATATTGTCCAGGCCATCGATGCGCATGATCTCCTCCACCAGGTCGGCGGGCAGGCTGATATCCGGCTTATGCCAGGGCACGGCTACATGAATGACGTCGATGCCTTCCTTTATGATTTCAAATCCGAGAGCGGATAGGATATTCTTTACGGCGTCGGGATGATAGTTCTTGCCGCTCAGTTTCTTAAGGTAATGGTATTTCAGCGATACTTCCACCTTATTTGCCGGGTCCGGATACACATCTACAATGTCGGAAGCGATCTCGCCACCTGCGAGTTCTTTGACCAGCAGGGCTGCCCTTTTTAGCGCATTTACCGTGCCGGAAATATCCATCCCCTTTTCAAAATGCGTGGCGGCGTCGGTACGGAGGCCATGGCGGAAGGAGGTCTTGCGGATATCCGTAGGGTTGAACCAGGCGCTTTCCAGGAAGATGTCGCGGGTGGTGTCGGTGATGCCGCTATGCAGCCCGCCAAAGACGCCCGCAATAGCCATTCCCTCTTCCGCATTGCAGATGACAAGGTCTTCCGCCGACAATTTCCTTTCTTTCTCATCCAGGGTCACAAAGGGTGTGCCTTCCGGCATGTTTTTGACGATGATCTTCCTCCCTTTGATAGCCTCCAGGTCAAAAGCATGAAGGGGCTGTCCCAGTTCATGCAGCACAAAGTTGGTAATGTCGACGATATTGTTGATGCTGCGGACGCCGATGGCCTTTAGCTTGTCCTTCATCCACTGGGGTGATTCCCGGATAGTGATGCCCTTCATCGTCACGCCGGAATAGCGGCCGCAACTCCGGGTATTCAGAATGCTGACGGCCACCGGCAGGCTGTTGTTGTCCGGTTTAAAAGTATTTACCGAAGGCAGTTTTGGCCGGTATTCCTTATTCTCGTGATGCGAAAGCCAGGCGCAAACGTCCCGCGCAACACCCCAATGGCTCATGGCATCCATGTGATTGGGCGTAAGCCCGATCTCTATCACATGATCGGAATAGGGCTTAAACCAGGCCGCCGCGGGCGTCCCGACCTTTGCCTCGGCGGGGAGGACAATGATCCCTTCGTGACTTTCTCCCAACCCTATTTCATCTTCGGCACAGATCATTCCGTGGCTTTCCACACCCCTGATCCTGGCAACTTTCAGTGTGATGGGCTCTCCTTTTATAGGATGGATGGTCGTGCCCGGCAGGGCCACGATCACCTTCTGGCCCGCAGCCACGTTGGAAGCCCCGCAGACGATAGATAATGGCTCCGGACCGCCGGTATTTATCCGGGTTACCCTTAGTTTATCCGCATTGGGGTGGGGGGCGCATTCCAGTACTTCCCCGATGACGAGTCCCTTTAAGCCACCTTTCACCGATTCATATTCTTCGAGGTGCTCTACTTCCAGTCCTATGGAGGTCAATATTTTCGAAAGCCGTTCGGGTTCTATCTGTACGGGCAGGTAATCACAAAGCCAATTATAACTGATGGTCATGACAACAAATCCTTTTTAAAATATGTACGTCTAATTTAATAATTGGCCAAAGGTAAATATTTAGCGGAAAAATACGTTAGCATGAAGGGTTGGTGCAGTCCTGGACCGATTGACTTTGTCATGATAATCAAATGTTAATACTTTTGCATAAGTTTTACTTTCCAGGGATGGCTAAGTCCAAGTAATAACTTAAATGTCAATGTATGAAAAAACGCCTGCTCATCTTAAGCGTCTTCGCCTTCTGCCTTGGTGCCTGTGGCCCTACTTATGTAGTCCAGGACCCCAATCCGGCCCCGGCCCCCGCGCCGCCTCCTGTGCCTCCGCCGCCGGCTGAACCGGGACCTGAACCGGAAGCGTCCTATCAGACTTTTTACGATCAATTGGCTCCCTACGGTCAATGGATCGACGACCCGCATTACGGCTATGTCTGGTTGCCTAACGTCGGCCCCGAATTCAAGCCCTACGCCACCAACGGCCACTGGGTCTACACCGATCAGGGATGGACCTGGGCATCCGGCTATCCCTGGGGATGGGCCTGCTTCCATTATGGCCGCTGGTTCTTCGAGGATGGCTATGGCTGGATGTGGATACCCGGCAACGAATGGGCTCCCGCCTGGGTAAGCTGGCGCAACAGTGACGAATACTATGGCTGGGCGCCCCTTGGTCCCAATATTTCCATCAATATTGCCATCGGTGGCGGTTATACCCCACCGCCACACTACTGGTGCTTTGTTCCCCATCAATATGTTGCCAGCCCGCAGGTGAACAACTATTATGTTCATGAATCCAATAACGTGACGATTATTAATAAGACGACTGTTATTAATAACTATAATATCAATAACACGACGATCAATAACAACAATACGACCATTAATAACAACGTCACCAACAACAATATCACCAATAACAATATCACCAACAATAATATCACCAACAACATCACCAACAACAATATTCATAACAACATCCATAACAATATCCACTATGGCGGCGGGCCCGATCCCAACGAGGTGAGCCGGTACAGCGGTACGGCCATCCACCCTGTAGCTATCCGGAATACCAATGCGCCCGGTGAACAGGCTTCAGGCGCAAGTTTCGCCATCTACCGTCCGCATGTAAATGCAGCTCCGGCGGCTAGTTCCAGTGTCGGCAACAATCCCCGTCCGATGCCGCCTCATGTCCAGAGCCTGCAAAATGCCCAGCCGGTGAACAGAGCCAGCTATGGATATGGGAATAATCCCGCTACCTGGGCACGTCCCGGTTCGCCTGCGAACAACCAACCGGCGAATAACCCGACCGTTAATAGCCAACCGGCGAACAACCCGCCGGCCAACAATCCGCCCGCTTTCAGCCGGCCTGTAAACAATCCGCCGATGAATAATCAGCCGGCGAACAATCCGCCCGCTTTTAACCGGCCTGGAAATCCCGGTTTCACGCGGCCTGTCGCTCCTGCGAACAATCAACCAGTGAACAATCAACCGGCGAACAACCCGCCGGCCAACAATCCGCCCGCTTTCAGCCGGCCTGTAAACAATCCGCCGGTGAATAATCAGCCGGCGAATAACCCGCCAGCGTTCAACCGACCCGGAACTAATCCTGCGTTTGTACGTCCTGGCGCCCCTGCAAACAATCAACCGGTCTATAACCCACCGGCAAACAATCACCCTGCCGGTCAACCCCAGCAACCCCAGCAATTCCAGCGGCCAGCGCCTGCGTTTAACCGTCAATTCACGCCGCAGAATAATAACAACCAGGCCAAACCGGTGACCAATTCGCCCAAACCCGCGGCCCCACGGCAAGTTGCGCCGCCGCCACCGAAGAGAGATGATCAGAAAAAAGACAACAAATAATAGACGATTTTCCTGCATCCCGCACTGATTGCGGATTTGGCCGGCAGACTCAACGTCTGCCGGCCTTTTAAATTGTCTCAAACCGCATTCTGTGGTTTCGCCCTCCTGGCAAAATATTTATCGGTAAATCTTTGTGCACAGTTAGTGTGCATTTTAATCTCAAAAGGACTGAAAACTTTTTTAAATTGTGGAAAGACTGGGGGCAACTGTGTGTAAACTGGGGAAATCGGTGGATAACGAGGTGGATTTCTAAAGGATAAAGAAAGGAAAAGAAAAAATGCCTCCAAGGAGATTTCGAGTTCTATATTCGCCCTCCTGACTCAGTGGGTAACATTCCGTTCATCTTGTCGTAACAATTCCTTAATGAGCGAAGCGCGATGAACACCCCTGACAAGAGAAGGGCAACGACAGCTGGACATTCTATTTTTTAATATATTATTCTGGACGGTTCTGTATGGATCTCACTAACCTTAATCTCAATAAGGACCGCAACAAGATGAGGCGCAAGCCTCCTGTGGACCTTAGCACCATGGTATATGGTAAGATTCCTCCTCAGGCAAAAGAGCTCGAGGAGGCCGTACTTGGCGCTATTATGTTGGAAAAGAGCGCTTTCGATACCGTGGTGGAAATTCTCAAACCGGAATGCTTCTATTTGGAAGGCCATCAGCGCATCTATCGCGCTATGCAGGGCCTGGCTCAGAAAAGCCAGCCGATCGACATCCTCACGGTAGTAGAAGAACTAAAAACGCGTCAGGAGCTGGAAATGGTTGGCGGTCCCTATTATGTGACCAAACTCACTAATGCCGTCGTCTCTTCAGCGAATATCGAGACCCATGCCCGCATCATCCTGCAGAAATTCATCCAGCGTGAATTGATTCGCATCAGCGGCGAGATCATCGGGGACGCCTATGAAGATAGCACCGACGTATTCGACCTGCTGGATGACGCCGAAAGCAAGCTTTTCGAGATCACCAACAATCACCTACGGAAGAATTTTGACAGCATCGACAGCGTCCTGGTCAAAACCATCGCGCGGATAGAAGACCTGCGGCACAAACAGGACGAGATCACCGGGGTGCCCAGCGGATTCCCATCCCTGGACAAGATTACCTACGGCTGGCAGAATACCGACCTCATCATCCTGGCCGCCCGGCCCGCCGTCGGTAAGACCGCCTTTGCGCTCAACCTGGCCCGGAATGCAGCGCTAAACGCCAGCAAGCCCACTTCCGTGGCCTTCTTCAGCCTTGAAATGTCTTCTGCGCAATTGGTGCAGCGTATCCTTAGCGCCGAGGCGGAGATCTTCATGGAAAAGATCGCCCGGGGCCGGCTGGAAGAGCATGAAATGAAGCAGCTGTACAAGAAGGGGATCGACCGGCTGGCGAAAGCCCCGATCTTTATCGATGACACCCCCGCCCTGAATATCTTCGAGCTTCGCGCCAAATGCCGCCGGCTTAAGAACAAACACAATGTCGGGTTCATCATCATCGACTATCTGCAGCTGATGAGCGGGGCCGGCGATAACAGAAACGGCAACCGCGAACAGGAGATCAGCCAGATCTCCCGGGCGCTCAAAGGATTGGCAAAAGAGCTCCAGGTACCCATCATCGCCCTGTCCCAATTGAGCCGCGCCGTGGAATCCCGGAAAGAAGGGGAAAAGATCCCGCAGCTCAGCGACCTTCGGGAATCCGGCGCCATCGAACAGGACGCAGACATGGTCATGTTCCTCTACCGGCCTGAATACTATGGCATCACCGCCAATGAAATGGGTGAAAGCAATAAGGGCGAGACCCATGTGAAGATCGCCAAGCACCGGAATGGCTCCCTCGATACGGTAAAGCTCCGGGCACTACTTCACATCCAGAAGTTTACCGAATATGGTGAAGATGATTTCGGCGGCATCGGCGTCCCCTCCGGCGGAAGCTGGAAACCTGTCCAGGGTGAAGGCGGCGACGGCGCCAAGCTCTATATCCAGGCCGGCAGCCGGATGAAGGATGTGCCTATGGATGATGACGATACTCCTTTTTAGTATGGCCCTGCCCCTTTTTTACATTTCTTCGTTCGACCCGGCCAACCCGGAGATCATGCTTGACGAAGACAACTCCCGGCACATCATCCAGGTTTTGCGGATGCGTCCGGGGGAAGGCCTCCAGCTCACCGATGGAAGGGGGGCATTGCTCACCGCCGTCATCATCGACGATAATAAGAAGAAATGCCGGGTCAGGGTCGGTACCGTCACGACCCAACCCCCACCGAAAAAGACCGTTGCCGTGGCCATCTCGCCCCTAAAAAATGCTTCCCGGTTCGAGTGGTTCCTGGAAAAGGCGACCGAGATCGGCGTCACCACTATCATTCCCCTGCTATCCGAGCGCACCGAACGCCAGCATAACAAGCCCGAACGCTGGCAGAACATCCTCGTCAGCGCTATGTTGCAATCCCAGCAGACCTGGCTACCCGAACTTTCGGCGCCGACGCCTTTTTCTCAGCTGCTCCACACGGCAAAGGCAGACGACCGGCTCATTGCTCATTGCCTGGAGGCGCCGCGGCCCACAGCCAGCCTTGCCGCCCTCATCCATAAACGACATTCCCGGTCGAGCCTCATCCTCATCGGACCGGAAGGAGATTTTTCCCAAATGGAAGTGGAATCGGCGCTGGCGGAAGGATTCATACCCGTCACCCTGGGCGCTGCCAGGCTCCGCACGGAGACCGCGGGTATAGTAGCCGCCACCCTGCTTTGCATCGATGATCAGCTCTAGTGCCAGGCGGCAACAGACTGCATGACCCAGCCGGCTACTTCTCATACTTCCACATCCTCGATTTGCCTTCTGTGAGCCATTCCACGGTAGTGGCTAAGCGCTTATCCCGGGTGGCATCCGTTTTTGCTTCGGTTATCCATTCGATATATTCCCGGCGGTGGGAAGGGGAGAAGGCTTCGAAGGTTGCCTGCGCTTTCTTGTTCTTCTTGAGGGCGGCCGTTAACTCCGGCGGCACCGGCAGCTCGGGTTTGGGAGCTTTTTTGGCGGCAGGCTTTTTCACTCCCTTTTCGATGAGGGTGACGGCTTCTTTGATGTAGGCCAGCATCATCTTGTCGGAAGGCAGGTCTTTTACGGAGGTGATGCGATCGAAGTTGCCCATAGCGCCTCTTTCCTTTACCTGTAATTTGCTGTTAGCATCCTTCATCTGGGAAGCATTCCAGAACCCGAAGGAGCAATGTTGTTTGAATGCGGCCATATTGCATAGGGGACTCCCATTGTATTCGAAGAAAGGCATGCTCCATTTCACCGTCTCGGTTACTTCCGGGCAGGCCTTATGCACCAATTGGCGCAGGTGGGCCAGGATGGGTTGAGCGAAGCCGGCTGACTTCGCGATATAGGCGTCGATGCGGGCGTCGGTGGAAGGCATGGGGAAAGATATTGATCTCCCTAATATATGAAAATTAATGCTTCTTTTTCCGGGCGCGGGTATTCAGCAATTCCACCCCAAAGGCAAAGACCATCGAGAAATAGATATACCCTTTGTCGATGTGGGAGTGGTGGATGGGCTCCAACCCTTCGAAAAGGAGGCTAAACCCGACCATCAGCAGGAAGGAAAGCGCCAGTATCTTCACCGTTGGCCGCCGGTTGATAAAATTGGCGATGCCCTGCGAAAAAAAGAACATGATGATCATCGCCAGGATCACCGCCGTGATCATGACGGTCACCTGCTGTGCCAGGCCCACCGCCGTAATGATACTGTCAAAGGAAAAGACGGTATCCACCAGGACTAATTGGGTGACGATGGCCAGGAAACTCTGACCGGACCGTTCGCTGACGCCGGCTTCTCCTTCGCCGCCCCCTTCCAGTTTCTCATGTATCTCCTGAACGGTCTTAAACAGCAGGAAAAGGCCCCCGGCCATCATGATGAGGTGACGGGTGCTGAACCCATATCCGGCGATGGAGAATAATACCTTATTGCCATGGGTCACCAGCCAGCCCAGACCCATCAGGAGTCCGCTGCGGATGAGTATCCCGGCGATCATCCAGACCCGGCGGGCATTGAGTTGCTGCGGCGCCGGCAGCCGCCCGATGATGAGGGAAACAAAGATGACATTATCGATGCCCAGCACTATTTCCAACAGGCACAGGGTAAAGAGGCTGATCAAAGAATCAAGCGTAAATAATGAATGCATGTACGGCCGGTTAAGTGGGCACAAAAATAGTCGTTTGAGACCGAATTCACATCCTGGAAGCGCTTGCGGAAAACCACAAAAGGGCGAGTAATTTTACTCAATTTTTTTGCGGCCTGGCGACCGCCTGCGGGATTAAACCTGTTGCACGCCTGACCAAAAAATACCCGCCGGTGAGTTCGATGCATGCACTTATGTCAAACCGAATCAGGGAAAGGGCGCGCTTGATATTTCGCTTGTGCTGCGTGAACGATCCGACCTATAGGTTATGTTGAGATAATTACTTTATTTCGGGGCAGCGAATTGATCCTGCCCCGTTATTTATCTACTATTAATCTCTAAACTTTCTTGCTCTTATGAGAAGCACTCCTAACAGGAAAGGGATTCCCTATCCCCTGGCCGCGATGATCCTTTTTTTCTTTTGTTTCGCCAAGCCGGCTATGTCACAATGGTCTAACCCCGACGCCTCGGGTAATATCTGGAATACCAATACAGGAAATGTTGGCATCGGGACGACTAGTCCCACTTTTCCGTTTCATGTGGTTGGATCTGTCAATGATCTCATCGGTATTACAGGCAGTGGGGGAGGCCGGGGAGGGATTTATATACAGAATACCAACTCAGGAGGATTCGCTTCTCTGATCATGGAGAACAACCATGGTTCTTTTGGTTCCTACGGCCAGTTCGTTATTGGCGGCTCGACGAACGGCTACAGCAACAATTTTGGCCTTTCCAACGCTGACAGAGTCATAATATCTGCAGGTGGACCAAACAATTTAGGTCTTAGCATTGGAACGCAAACGGCACAGCCCTTGGTTTTCGGGACGAATAATGCCGAACGCATGCGTATAGACGGGTCGACGGGGAAGGTGGGGATCGGGATGACAACGCCGCAGGCAATGCTTCATGTGAGAAGCACCGGTACTACAGATGGAACTTATTCCTTCTTATTGCAAGGCAGCACTGGCAACAATACATTTATGGTTGGAGATGCGGGCGGGGTTTATGTGGGATCCACTGCTACTCATGGACTTGTCATGATCAACTCTGCCACCGACGCCAGCTTGTCTTTGAACCCCGGCGGAGTGAATGTATCCGCACTTAGCATTTATACTAATGTCAGCCCCAGCGGCAACTATGCAACATTGGGGAATAGTTCAATAGGATTTAATTTCGATACGCGTGGTGGCATACCACCTTTACGCATCATGAACGCCGGCCAGACGCAGGAGTATTTATCCCTCTTTAGCAACGGCAACGTTTGCATCAATACCAATATGACCGACAATGGCAATAAGCTGCAGGTGAACGGCAATCTTTGGACGACGGGTCTCATCCTCCCCACGAGTGCAGGCGCCGGCAAAGTACTGACCTCGGATGCCAATGGCAATGCCACCTGGCAAACGGCATCTGGTTCATCGTCGGGTGGCTGGTCTCTGGCAAGTAATTCGACCGCGACGACGGACAATGTAGGCATCGGCACAACTACTCCGGCTGCCCCTTTGGAGGTGCAGGTCGGGCAGTTGAGTCAGACTGCGGGTCAAACCTATGAAATGGCCCGGATAGACGGGTATACTGCCAATAACAGCCAGATAAGATTCCTGCTCAACAGGTTTGCTGCAGGCACAGGTTGGACCACCGCTTCTACCCGTATTCAGGCATGGACCGATGTCTCTCCACAGGCTTATATTGATTTCAATCCCAATGGCGCAACAGCCGGGATGGCTTTCGGCTCCGGCAGCACAGAACAAATGCGCATCACCCAGCAAGGCAACGTACTAATCGGAAAGACTTCACAAATTAACTCGGGCTACATGCTTGACGTCAATGGCAACGGCCGCTTCAACCAGGTAGTGGTGAATACCAGCGGTGCCGACTTCGTCTTCGATTCCGCCTATCATCTGCCTTCCCTGCCCGAATTGCAGAAATATGTCCAGGCCAATCACCACCTTCCGGACATCGCGCCGGCTGCAGTGATGCAGCAGAAAGGTGTCGACCTGGGCGACAACCAGACACGATTGCTGCAAAAGGTCGAGGAACTGACGCTTTATCTGATCCAACAGGATAAGGAGATAAAGGCATTAAAGGAACGAAATCGAGTCCTGGAAAGCATGGAACAGCGTCTCAGCCGGCTCGAGCAATCGCTTAAGTAATGCGGTGCCAACCGACCGCTTCCGAAGCTTTGGATTCCTGCGGAAAACCACAAAGACCCGAGTATTTTTACTTGATTTATCGCGGTCGTCACACCGACTGTAGTGTAACAACAGTTGCACGCCCTTTCCAAAAAATACACTCCGGAGCGTATCGATTTACACGGTGATGCCAAACTGAAATAAGGAGATGGACTTTGTTTTACCTGGTTTTGATTACCATGATCAAGCCCACCTATAGCTAATTTCAGTGTAATTGGTTTACTTCGCTGGCAAGAATTAATCCTACCTCTTTTTCCAATCACCTGTAATCATAAATTTTACCGCTCATATGAGAAGCAACCCTAACTGGAAAGGGATTCCTTATCCCCTCGCCGCAATGATTCTTTTGTCCCTTTTTGCCTGTCTTCAGGCCAGGTCGCAATCGCAATGGGCCGGCCCCGACGGTTCTGGCAATATACATAATACCAATACGGGAAATGTCGGCATCGGGACGAGCAGCCCGGCCTATCCACTGGATGTCGTTGGAAACGGGCATTTCTCGGGAACTTTGTTTACAAATACCGGATTGCAGGCGACAGGTAACGTTTCATCCTGGCCTGCCGGAGCCGGAGTCCAGCTTGTCTATGTTGGCGACATGGGTTATGTTACCGCCTACGATAATACGGCCAACCAATTTAAGCCCTTGGTACTGAGAGGGAGCAATTTTACGTTTCAAATAAATGGAAGCACAGCTGGAACGGTGTTTAGCAGTGGTAACTGGGGGTTAGGTGCTGTTACCTCAGATGCTGGGTATAAAGTGGATGTAAACGGTTCTGTCAGGATACAGGGTGGCCTGACGTATCCCCTCAATGCCGGTGCGGGTAAAGTGCTGACTTCGGATGCTAATGGGAATGCCACCTGGCAAGCGCCATCCAGCTTGCCTACGTCCAGCCTGTTTCTCGCCAATGGCAACACAACAGGCGCTACGCAAACCCCACTAAGTCTGGGCAACTGGAGCGGATCGCAGACTACGGTTCCATCCTTTCAGTTCAATACCTCTGATAATGGAACGTCAAACCTGGATCTTCACAGTACCCGATGGGGCACCCAGGTCACGTTTACAAGATCGGATCCCACCGGCAATTCTTATAACGTGATGCAGGTTGGCGGAAACAATTCAGTCGGAGCGATAGCCTCTCTTTATAACACATCCAACCAGGTTACCCTCCAGCTAAATGCGCAGGGTACAACGTATTTCACCGGCGGCAATGTGCTTATCGGCAAAACCTCCCAAACCAATTCCGGCTACATGCTCGACGTCAACGGTGTTGCCCGGGCGAACCAGGTGGTGGTGAATACCAGCGGCGCCGACTTCGTCTTCGATTCCGCCTATCATCTGCTTTCTCTGCCCGAAATACAAAAATATATCCAGGCTTATCATCATCTCCCGGACATCGCCCCGGCTGCCGAGATGCAGCAGAAAGGTATCGACCTGGGTGACAACCAGACCCGAATGTTGCAAAAGCTCGAAGAGGTGATGCTTTATCTGATCCAACAGGATAAAGAGCTAAAGGCTTTAAAGGAACAAAACCAGCGGCTGGAAGAACGAAATCAGCGGCTGGAAGAACGCAATCGGGCCCTGGAAAGCATCGAACAGCGTCTCAGCCGCCTGGAGCAATCGCTTAAATAATGAGAAGAAAGCCGAACGAGCGCTTTTGAAGGGTTAATTCACTGCGGAAAACCACAAAAAGCCGAGTACTTTTACTCGATTTTTCGGCATGCGGCAGCCATTTGCCCTGTAACCAGCAATGCACATCCATCATTAATACGAACACATCGGTCATTCCGATGCACACGGCCATGGAAAACCGAAATGGAGGGTAAGGCTGTTTTCACACCCCGTATTGCGTTGACTGATCAGTTCTGCCATTGGCAAAATCGCGACAATTACTTTATTTTGAGGCAGAGAATTCATCCTACTCCTTTTCCATTATTCATAATCTCTAAATTCTATTGCTCTTATGAGATGCACTCCTAACCGGAGGGGAATCACCTATTCCCTCGCCGCAACGATCGTTTTTTCCTTTTGTTTCGCCCTGCCGGCTATGTCGCAATGGTCTACCCCAGACGCCTCGGGCAATATCTGGAATACCAATACGGGTAAAATCGGCATCGGGACAGGCTTCGGGACAACCACCCCCCCACTAACCAAACTGGATTTTAATTACGCCGGGGCGGGCCAGGATATCATCGCCCAATTCCGGAGCCCTAACAGCGGCGGGGTGAATATCCTGGAGCTGAAAGAAAACAATAATGTCGGGCTTTGGCGGATGTATGGCGTGGGAGGCAAAGGGTTGTGGTTCTATGGCAATTTCAATGGTACCGATCCTGGAGCCATTAATCTGTCGGCCAATAACTCCGCAATAAATAATACGGGCACATATTCCTGTGTCTCCATTAATGGCTTCTCGATAGGCAATGCCTCTTCTACGGGCAATTTCACCTTTAACAATTTGTCGATCACTCCATCCATTAATAATACCACCGGGACGACCCTGGTGAGAGGGCTGTATTATAACCCTACGCTGACCGCCACCGCGGGAACGCTGACCAATGTTGCCTATGAGAATGTCAGTGGCAATAACCTGCTCAACTCCACGTCGGGCAATACCATCGTAGGTGGAGGAACAGATAATGGCAACAAATTCCAGGTGAACGGGAAAATCTCGGCAACGGGTTTGGTCCTTCCCACAGGAGCAGCCGCCGGCATGGTGCTGACCTCGGATGCCAATGGTAACGCCACCTGGCAAGCTGCATCGGGCGCCTTTTCGCCCACCAGTCTTTTCCTTGCCAACGGCAACACGACAGGGGCTACGCAGACCCCACTGAGTCTGGGCAACTGGAACGGGTCGCTGACTACGGTTCCATCCTTTCAATTCAATACCTCTGATAATGGAACGTCAAACCTGGATCTTCACAGTACCCGATGGGGCACCCAGGTCACGTTTACAAGGTCAGACCCGACCAACAATTCTTATAACGTGATGCAGGTTGGCGGAAACAATTCCGTCGGAGCGATAGCATCTCTTTATAACACATCCAACGTGGTTACCCTTCAGCTTAATGCGCAGGGTACAACGTATTTCACGGGCGGCAACGTGCTCATCGGTAAGACCTCGCAAACCAATTCCGGCTACATTCTCGACGTCAACGGCAACGGCCGCTTCAACCAGGTGGTGGTGAATACCGGCGGCGCCGACTTTGTCTTTGATCCCGCCTATCATCTGTCTTCCCTTCCCGAATTGCAGAAATATGTCCAGGCCAATCACCACCTTCCGGATATCGCACCTGCAGCAGAGATGCAGCAGAAAGGAGTCGACCTTGGCGACAACCAGACCCGGTTGTTGCAAAAGGTCGAGGAGCTGACGCTTTATCTGATCCAACAGGATAAGGAGCTGAAAGCTTTAAAGGAACAAAACCAGCGCCTGGAAGAACGCAATCAAGCCCTGGAAAGCCTCGAACAGCGCATCAGCCGGCTGGAGAAATCACTTAAGTAATGCGGTGTCAGCCGACCGGTCTTGAAGCTTTTTTCACTGCGGAAAACCACAAAAGCGAGAGTACTTTTACTCGATTTTTTAATCATCCGGCAGTCATAAGCTTTGAGACCGGCGCTGCACAGTTATGATTAATAAAAGCGCATTTGTTATTCCGATATGCACGCCCATGGAAAACCGAAATGAAGCGTAAGGCAGTTTTCTCAACCGATATTGTGTTGCCTGATCAGCTGTACCATTTGTGATATCGAGGCAATTACTTTATTTTGATAACATATAAACCTTGTTTTATGAAAAGCGCCCCAAGGCGATTGACCTTCCTATGCCGTATTAGCCTTAGCCTATTCTTCTGCCTTATCGTTCGGCTCTCGTATGCGCAAACACCGAATATTAGTTCCGATTGGATAGCCAATGAAACTACCACCGCCGGTCCAACCGGAACCCAGACCCCGTTGAGCATGGGTAACCTGCACGATGGAGTGACCGCGCCGTCATTTCAATTTAATACCTACGATGATGGCACCTTCCATTTGGATCTTCATAGTATCCGCTGGGGCTCGTCGGTGCTGTTCACGAGAATAGATCCGAGCAACAATTCTTATGGACTATTTCAAATATGGGACCCCTTCCGTCGGAGGTACGGTTCCCTATTCAATACCTCGAACAGCGTTACAACGCAGCTGAACGCGCAGGGTACGACCTTTTTTGCCGGCGGTCCCGTAGCCATTGGCACTACCAATGTCGGGTTCAACCAACTGGCTGTGGAAGGGACCAGGTGGTATTGCTAAAAAAGATTGAAGAGCGCAACCGCACCCTGGAAAGCCTCGAACAGCGTATCAGCCGGCTGGAGAAACCGGCCAGGTAATATCAGCTTTCATCCGCCCTGTGTTAACAGTAATTATATTACCGTTAACTGCAACCTTTATGCCCGAAAGAATAGCATTGTCTTGCTGCGCCGGTGTGGTCCCGTATGTATGGCTGCGAAAAGCCGTCATCTGTCTAGGCGTGTTGATAGCCTCATTTTCGGTTTCCTACGGTCAATCCGTCGATTCCCTCGCGAATAAGGCGCTAAATTTTCCATCGAAGCTATTTAACCGCATTAAGAGAAAGGCCGGTGACCTTGATCAGCAATTGACCCGGCAAACGGAGAAATACCTGCAAAAAATGGCGCGGCAGGAACAGCGGCTTAAAAAAAAGCTGGCAAAAAAGGATTCAGTCGCGGCAGCAAGGCTTTTTGCCAATTCCGAGCAACAATATGCTGCCATGATGCAGAAATTCAAGGCCGACCCGGCCTCATTCAAGTCAACCAATCTTAGCGGAACCTATCAACCGTACACAGATTCACTGGGAACGGCCTTGCGTTTTTTGCAACAAAATCCGCAGTTCACCAGCGCTGCCGGAAAGGACGCAGGCCTTGTGCAAGACGCATCGGCACAATTCCAACAACTACAGGGGCGGATGCAGAATACAGAGGCTGTGAATGCCTTCGTGCAGCAACGAAGACAGTTGATCAAGCAATACCTTAGCCAATATACTCATCTACCTGCAGGCCTGGATAAGGAATACCAGGGATTGAATCAGCAAGCTTATTATTATACGCAACAGGTGCAGCATTACAAGGATATGCTCAACAACCCCGATGAACTGGAAAAGAAGGCCTTGTCCTTGTTGCGGCAAACCAGCGCCTTCCAGGATTTTATGCGCTCGAATTCCCAATTGGCCAGCCTGTTTCATTTGCCGGGAAATAGTGCAAATTCATCGACGCCCCAGGCCGCTCTGGCAGGCTTGCAAACGCGCGATCAGTTGCAGCAGATGATCCAGGGGCAGATCGCCCCGGGGGGACAAGGAGGGATGGATGCGTTGAGCCAAAACATCCAGTCTGCACAATCCCAGCTAAGTACCCTGAAAGACAGGCTCCGCCAATACGGCACGGGTGGAGGTAATATCGAATCTCCTGACTTTAAGCCCAATAATCAGAAGACCAAAACCTTCTGGGGGAGACTGGAATATGGCGCCAACGTGCAAACAAGCCGAACGAACTATAATTTTCCTACAGTGACGGACTTCGCGCTTACGGTAGGATATAAATTGAATAACAGAAATTCTGTTGGGGTGGGCGCCAGTTACAAAATGGGCTGGGGCAGCGGTATCAACCATATCGCGCTTTCGAGCCAGGGAGTCGGCTTACGCTCTTACCTGAACATCCAAATTAAAGGAAGCTGGTCGGCCACTGGCGGTCTTGAATATAATTATGAGACGCCTTTTTCTTCATTTAAACAGATACACAACCTCGACTGGTGGACACGAAGCGGCCTTGTCGGAGTAATGAAGACAGTATCAGTCAAGAGCCGGTTCCTGAAAAAAACGACCATGCAACTGCTTTGGGATTTCCTTAGTTACCAACAGGTGCCAAAGACACAGCCTATCCTTTTCCGGGTAGGTTATGGATTTTAATTTATTTGAAATATAACGTATGCGCATTCTTTATTTCTATCGCCGGGTCTTTATCATTTCCGTAGTTTTTTTGTCGATGGCAGTGACGGCTCTGTCACAAATTGCTACAGGAGACAACTCGATGAATTACAACAATAGTGCTTCGCCAAACGGGAGTCCGAACTTTCTTAATGCTTCGGCAAGTATTTCCCCCAGTCTTTATACCGGGGGGCTGCAAATGTCCCTCCCTATTTATACGCTAAAAGGCTCCGACCTCCAACTTCCCATTTCCATCGATTATACGGCTAACAATGGGGTGAGGCCCGCCGATCCTAATACCTCAGTAGGCATGGATTGGACTTTGATGGCCGGAGGGAGTATTACCCGAACCGTAAGGGGTCTTCCCGATGAATCGACAAACGGGTATATAGGTACCAATATGAAAGGGACGGCTGTTACGAACGACTTCAATAGCCCCAATGCCCAGGCGACGCTAGGGTTCAACAATACGAATAATAATGCCGGAATACGTACTCTATCACATCTGGTAGATGGAGAACCGGATATCTTCGTGATCACCACTCCTTATTTTACTTCTCAATTTACCCTGGACCCCTCAGGCAATCCGGTATTTCGAAACAATAGGGGGTTGAAGGTCATTCACTACTTGTACAATAATAGCGCCAACGCGATTTCCACCGGTATCACGGTCATCGATGCCCAGGGTACCCAATATATCTTTGGTGTACATGTAGGCTACAGGACGATGGCAACGACAAAATTCTTTGGCTTTTCTTTTCAATATGTAAGTACATGGTATCTGGAAAAGATCATCACCCTGAACTCGAAGGATGTGATCAGCTTTGTCTATCAGACCTGGCCGGATGAAACCGTCTATTCCTACGAACCCTGGGAGGACTATACCGCCACCTTCCCCTCAGGTTCGGGCAATCCCCCCACCGTTGACATCACAGGTTATTCCCTAAATACATCAAATACGCAAAGCGGGAGCATTGTATATAATGGACCAGCATTTGTTTCGCAGATCATCACCAAGCTGGGCGAAGCGGACTTTACTTACACTGGCAACAGCAATTCGAATATTGCTGCTTCCAATCCTCCGGCCCTCACGAGTATTAGGATCAAACAATTTGATCCAGCTACGAATGCAAATACAACTGTTCTCTGGACTTACAACCTCACCTATACGGACATTCAGACAAACTGTTATGGTGATACTCCTCCCTATGCTGATCCCCTCGAATGGAGTGACTCCTATAGGCGACTGTTGACCACCATAACTATAACCGGCGGTACTACGGCCACCTCAACCGCACAGACCCTCTATAATCTTAAATATTATCAAAATCTGCCTTTTTGCGGAAAGGCAGAAGCGATGAAACTCGATTATTGGGGGTACCAGAATTTAAACGGCCTCGCCTTGCCATATGATGGATATTTTACTTATCCTGATAGCTACAGGCAACCTAGTTTTTATAGCCCTACAGGAACCAACCTTGCAGTGCCGATGGCCGCTATTTTCTCCCTCCAGGAAATTGATCAGTTGGGTGGGGCGTCAACAGTGTTCAATTATGACCAGAACGACTATTTCAACGGATCGAGCAATGTATTGGTGGGCGGCGACAGGATCAGCAGCATCGTACGGCAACTCCCAACCGGAGAAAACCTGACGACGAGTTATTATTATTATGATGCCTACGGCCATTCTACCGGGCGGATAGGGAGCGACCTATACAGGCATGTGAAACTATTTTATGGCATCAACTGTTGCAGCCTGGAAACACTATGTCTTTCTCAATCTCCGTATGGAGTTGCGGATGATGCCGGAGTAATGGTCGGCTATTCACAAGTCATAGAGACAGACCCTAATGGAGGTTCAACCACCAGCCTTTATTATAATTTCAACGATTACCCTGATAATATATCGCCACTTTATTTTTATTCCACACAGGATTATAGTACTACTTATAGTGCGCAGGTTGCCGAACAGCTTTCATCCTTCTCATATAAAAGGGGAATGCTGAAAGCTCAGTTCACGCGTAAGGCGAATGGTGACCCGGTTTCCCAGGATTCCTATACTTATGGGTCGCTCGAAAACAACCAGCCTGCCATAAAAGAGATCGGTATCCAGGATAATACCTGGTGGTACCAGAATGGCAACTATTATTGGGGTGTGAATATCTACCATTCGAATATAGAGGACTGGCGGCTGATGCAGAAGGTTCACGTCGATTTTGACCAAATGTCACCGACTGCCCGAAGTATGATGACTACTACAACCTATACCTACGCACCGGACAACCGGCAGGTGCGGTCTATCACCACTACCGATTCCAAGGGGCAAAGCCATGTCCAGACCTATTATTATTCCGACGATACCGGTATTCCCTACGAGACACCGACAGAGATAAGCAACCTGGCTACCCTTGCTTCCAGTGCCATAAATGCAACCAGCCTTCTGGTTCACCGCATTGATAGTCGCAATAGCTTTACCCGGGAAACGCATACGCTTTATTCACCTCTTTCAACGGGCCTGGGTACGAACTGGTATCCAACCACCACTACCATTTATACCGCAGGCGCACAGATGCAGCAGCAATTTTTGAATTATGATGTCAGTACTTCGCAATTGATCTCATCCAATTGGACGGGGGGCAAGTCGACCTCTGCTACTTATGGCTATAATTTGTCATACCCTTTAGTCAAGATCGAAAATGCCGTCAATTCCATCAGCACGACCACGCAGTCTGCCCCACAAACGGCCCAGTTCAATATTCCTCCCGGTGAACCCCTCAATACGGCATTTACGCCCCCTACTACTTTTACCTCTAACACCTCAGGAGACCTGACCGTCGCCCTGACAGGCGTGCCACAGGATAATAATGCTTACCAACTTGAATTTACCATCACTGGCGCCTCGACGGGCTGGACGGCGACCAGCAGGCTTTGCAATTCCAGCAGTCCGAGTGCTTGTCTGGGAAGTAGCTCTATACCTTACCACAACGTTCCACCCGACACCTATTCAATGACATTTACATTGATGCAGGACCCGAGCAGCGGGCCGATGACCGTTACCTGCACCTACCAGGGGGCCTCGTACGTTTCCACCGGGTATTCCGAGTTCTTTTATGAGGGATTTGAACAAAACGGGTTATCGACCGCCGGTGCCGCCCACACGGGTACAAGATATTTTAATAATTCCAGCTATACGGTTCCGTTTACTCCTCCCAACAGCAGACAATACATTATTCAGTGGTGGCAGCTAAACGGGAGTCAATGGGTCTTTAACCAGCAACCCTATACAGCTAATATGACCTTGACTGGTCCAATAGACGATGTCAGGGTATTTCCCTCGGATGCGCTGATGACGACGTACACCTACAGCCCCCTGGTCGGCAAAACTTCAGAGACTGACCCTTCGGGAAAAACACTCACCTATGAGTATGATGGCCTGGGCAGATTGCTGCATGTCCGGGACCAGGACGGGAATATCCTGAAACAATACGACTATCAATACCAGGTGGGCTTACAACAATAATCATCGTTATATCTGATAAATATGAAAAAAAATTTATTGCTCATTACAATTGTGTATAGCGTTATAGCGATAAATCAACTGCATGCACAGAGCCAGCCCTATATCCCACCCACTGCGTATACCGGCACGGCCGTCAATTATACCCGCATCTGGGAAGCGACGGCTCCGGGTCAAACTTCTTCCACTCTGCTGACAGGCCCCTTGACGGATGTAAAACAAACGACACAATATTTTGACGGTTGGGGAAGACCCATGCAAACGGTTTTGAAACAAGGAAGCCCGCTTGGAAATGATATGGTGACGGCTCATGTATACAACTCGTTTGGTCACGAACAATATCAATTCCTGCCATTCACCTCTTCGGCTGCTCAATCCGGGGATGTTACCAATGACGGTAAGTTCAAGGCGGATGCATTCCTCCAGCAAGAGACCTTTTATGATGCTCAATTACAAGGCCAGCCGAACGAACTGTACGCGAATGGGGCCAATCTGGGGCCTTTGGCCAATTATACCTGGGCGTATAGCCAAGTGGATTATGAACAGTCGCCCCTCAACCGCACCCTTGATACTTATGCTCCGGGTGTGAATTGGGCAGGTACGGCAGGAGTACAGAATAAGCACAATGTTCAGGTCGAAGCCCTTATCAATACATCCACCGACAATGTCCAAATGTGGTCCATCGGTATCAATCAGGGTAGCATACCGGTAAGCAGCGGTGCTTATGGTGCAGGGCAACTATATAAAACCATCACTATAAACGAACAGGGCGCGCAGACGATTACCTATAAAGATCGGTATGGACAGGTAATTCTCAAGAAAGTGATGACCGACAATACTACTCCTGATATTGGCGGTGGAAGCGCTCATTCGGGATGGCTTTGTACTTATAATGTATACGACGATTACGGTCACCTTCGGTTTATCATCCCCCCGGATGTAGTTGCCCAGATAGATGGAAGCTGGAGTATCAGTCAAACCCAGGCAGACGAACTCTGTTACCGTTTCGAATACGACGGCCTTGACCGGATGATCATTAAGAAGACACCCGGTACTCCTTCTGGCAGCGGGGGTGAAGTGTGGATGGTCTACGACATGCGCAACAGGTTGGTCATGACACAGGATGGGAACATGCGTGCGGGGCTGCCTTCCCAGCCCGGCCAGCCTCAATGGCTTTGTTACCTCTATGATGGATTGAACAGGCAAGTGATGTCAGGCACGATCACCAGTAGCAGTTCGCTCCTCACCATGCAGAATCAGGTGAATGGTCAGACCAGTAGTAACAGTTCGGGTAGCGTATCTATTGCTGCCCCATCGGCCATTCAGGGGGTAAATATTCCACTGAATCAACCCAACACAACCGGAGACTGGCGGGCGACGCAAAGCATTACGCTTGGTCAGGGATTTTCAACCCCGGCGAATGGCAATTTCAGTGCATCTATCGGGTTGCAACCCGCAACGGCTTCGGGTAACATTACCGTCAACAACAACCCAATCCCTTCTGGTCTTGCGATAACCCAACTGACAGCCACTTTTTATGACAACTACAACTGGTTGAATTCACCGACAGTAAATCAATCCGCCCTCCTGAATACAGCAAATACAGGCAATAGTGCTTATTTTGTTACCAGCAATTACACTTCTCCCACATATGCTGCGCCTATAGTCCAGAGCACCCAGATTCAGGGGTTGGTAACCGGGAAAATAGTAGCTACACTTGGTTCTCCCTCACAGAACCTATATGCATTTATCCTTTACGATGATAGGGGAAGGGTGATACAGACACAGAGCTACAATATCACCGGGGGTACGGATGTCGTTACCAATCAATATGACTTTAGTGGTAAGATGATCCGCACCCTGCAGTCACATAATAAAGCCGGGATTAATTTGCAGAGCCACCTGGTATCGACCGCCATGAATTATGATGCCATGGAAAGGTTGTTGAGTCTTACCAAGTCAGTCTCCAGTACGACAAATGGAGTGTCGACAGCGACACCGGTGACGACCTTGGTCCAAAACCAGTACGACGAGCTGGGCCGGTTAAAAACAAACGTACTGGGAAACAACCTGGAGACCCAACAATTTGATTACAACGTTAGAGGATGGTCTTTGGGAATGAACAGGGCTTTTGCCGAAACGGCTGGTGCCGGCGCCAATTATTTTGGTTTTGATTTGGGTTATGATAATGGGAATATTGCGGCAACAGGGACTTCCATAGGAAGCTATGCTACTCCGATATTCAACGGTAATTTGGCTGGTACGGTATGGAAAAGCAAGGGTGATAACCAGGTGCGAAAATACGATTACACCTATGATATGTCCAGTCGTTTAAAGGGGGCAGATTTCAATCAATTGGACGGGAGCACTTTTGACAAAACGGCCGGCATAGATTTTAGTGTATCTCTTTCGAATTATGATCTAAACGGCAACATCGGATCGATGCAGCAGAATGGGTGGATTCCCGGTGGGTCGCAGCCGATAGACCAGTTGACCTATAACTACCTTAATGGCAACAACAGCAACCGGCTGCAATATGTGGCCGATAACAGTTCGTACAATGCTGCTAACCCCGCTTCCAAATTGGGGGATTTCCATTATGCCGGTACCAAAAGCTCGACGACCACAGATTATGGGTACGATGCCAATGGGAATGTTACATCGGATGCCAACCGGGCCATCGGCACCATTGCCTATAATTACTTAAACCTTCCCCAAACGATAACGATCACCAACAGTAAGGGCAATATTCAATTTGTCTATGACGCGGCAGGCAATAAAGTGAGGAAGATCACTACGGAGAATAGCGGATCGGTCACCTATAATGGTTCGAGCTATACTACCAGTATTACGACTACAACCACCTATATCGATGGATTTGTATACAAAAGCGTCTCCTATGGAAACCCCGCACTTTCCTCGCTGCAATACACGGATGAATTGCAGTTCATCGGCAGCCAACAGGGACGGGTTCGCGCTCTTTACACCAATGCAACTAACCCCACCCAGCCCACCGGCTATGCATTTGACTATTTTATCCGGGATAATGTTAACAATGTACGAATGGTGTTGACGGACGAGCAATGGCAGGATACTTACCCCGCTGCTACATTGGAGACCGGCTCGATCAATACCGAACAAAACTACTATTCCATTTTGCCGGGGGATGTTACGGCTACCAGTTCGCTGACATGGTGGTCGTCAAGTGACAATTATGTCAATAGTAATCCCGGTGTTAATAATCCAGGCGATGCAGCCGCGAACCAGATCAGCAACTACGTATACCGGCTGAATGCCGGGATGGGTGATAGGGTCGGTCTTGGTATAACCCTAAAGGTTATGGCAGGCGACCAGGTATCCATTTTTGGTAAGAGCATTTGGCATAATTCGGGAGCTACTATAACCACCTATCCGGTGAGTTTGTTGATGGGTTCCCTGTTAAATGTCTTTGCCGGCACTCCCGTCGTAACCAGCAGTACACACTCCGCGGTGACCGGAGCTACACTAAGCAATTCAGGGGCAACCACTAACCCGCTCACCACCCTGCTAAATAATCAGCCCAGTCAGCCCGCTCCTTCTACGGAGCCAAATGCGGGAATCAGCTGGGTCCTCTTCAACGACCAGTTTGTGCCCGTAGGTATGAGCACCGACCTTGTAAGCAGCACAGGGGATGTCGTTAAATCGCACGCGCTGCTGAATGTTCCCATGACGACGAATGGGTATCTGTTCGTGTTTTGCGATAACAAAACCAATCAGGACGTGTTTTTTGATAATCTCCAGGTAGTACAGACCCGGGGTCCCATCCTGGAGGAGACCCATTATTATCCAGCGGGCCTTGTCATGGCCGGCATCAGCGATCGCGCCTGGAACAAGCTGCCGAATTTCAATCATTACCAAAGCAAGGAGATGCAGGACCAGGAATTCAGTGACGGGACAGGCCTGGCCGAACATGATTTCGGCGCCCGGTTCTATGATCAGCAGCTTGGCCGGTGGCATACCCAGGACCCGGCGAGCCAGTATTCCAACCCCTATCTGGCGATGGGTAATAATTGGCCGAATGGAAAGGATAAGGATGGGAGAATGTTTGGAGTTGACGATCTTATTGTCATGGGAATCGGCTTTATCACCAACTATGTAGGATATGGCCTTGAAACACATCATTGGGGAGGGAAAGCATTGGTAGCCGGGGCGGAGGGAGCCGCTATCGCAGAAATTGGCTATTATACCTTGGGCGGAGGAAATGTAGCTTTTATGTCTACTGATGCCGCTACCGAGTCAGCGGCTATGTCACAATTTGGTACAGCAATGGAAGTGGGTGGCTATGGGAGTATTAAAGCCGCTGTCTCATTTGCCGCCGTCTATTCTACCACTGAAATTTCAAACCTAATTCAACAAAGCGATCAGTTAAAATCGGATTCCTGGTCCACCGTAGGATTGTTTGCAGGCTACTCCGCCACTGCAGCCATTCAAGCTGGATTCCAGTCAAATCACATGCAAAATTTAATTGATGGATGGGTACACGTAGATCCAAACGGTTTGCTAGGAGGATCTTTATCCAATGCGTTTGGTGGAGCTATTTCAAATACAGGCAACAAGGCGTTGCAGGCCTATAATGCTCAAACACACAAGTGGGATTTCAGCGGTTCAAATCTGGGGGAAGCTGCATGGGAAGGCTTCACGTCGAATTATGAAGCACAAATAGTTCATAACCAAATTAATAATAGCGAATTTCTTAAAAAGGCCTTCGGAAAGGTGTTCCAAACGCTTTTGGCAAATGCCGGTAATGCGCTTACTCAACAGTTGGTGCAAAACCAATTTGAAACAAAACCCTATAATGAGGACCTTTACGGCTATAATACATTTTATAACACCTTAGGGGGATGGCCTAATGATTTCTTGCCTGATAATTTTTTGACCCCACATTAATAATTGATAAATCGTTAAAAGAGAGATAATTTGAGGAGTAGAAAATGGTATGTTTATTTGAGAATTCTGCTTAACATAGTTTGGCTGGCGCTATTTTGCAGACCTGCCTTGGCACAGGAAAAGAAATGGCCGATTACCTATCCTCATCCCTCTATTTACTCCGCTCCTGTTGTCGGGGGGTATATCGTAACAAAAAACGCAGATACTCTACGAGGATTAATAAAATTGTGGCGTGAAGGAATCGCCTACCCGGTGTGGGACACAATAACCAATGTTGTCAAAGACGTCGCCAGGGAAGATATTAAATCTATGCGAATTTTTAGCAATTCTCCAACTGGAACATTCACGGATTATGTTAACTTGAACTATAAGCGCACCCTTTGGAGAGTAATAGCGGAAAAAAAAGGTACAGCGATCTGTGATGACCCTTTACATCTGGGGATGAATATCATGCTATTGGTAAAGCCGCATGAAATATTAAAAATGTATGGGTCTTGGGCATTGTTTACGCATGGTGGAAAAGATGATGAATTGTTACTTAGATTTATCAATCGGCGATACCGGACAAAATTTGAAGCGGGGCATTTCAAAGATTCCGATGAGGCGTTAAACTATATCTTGGATAGGGAAACAGAACCGTAAAGATACCACCGGAGGCGATCACTCTGGCTGAGATATACCCTTCAAAAATTGAACTGCAGTCGATACCGGAAAACAACAAACAACTTTTTAGCCGGTTAATGGACAACGATATTCTTAATCCCAAGTTTGCAGAGCTCCTCATGAGCCCCAGTCCCGCTGAAACCGGCTTCATAGTGCAGCGTTTTAATTGTTAATCATTGCGAAACGCTCGGTTATCGCTTGTCTAAATTACGGTGGCCCCTCAGGGGCGACCGCATAATATCTGCGCTATGCTTTTCGTACATCACTACTATTGCTTAATTTCGGGTATACTCCATCCTAAACTCGACTCTATGCCTATCAGACACCTACCCCTTTATGTTATCGCCTTATACCTGCTGGTATCCTGTAAAAAGAACAACGGCGCCAATTCTTCCGGGAATGCCAATAAGCTGAAAATGTACATCGAAGATGCAAAGACAAGCAACTCGCATGTGACCGACAGCTTCAATGTTACGTATGATAACGACAACCGGATCACCAGCCTGGCCTCCCCGGCCCTGAAATTCGTATACACCTATTCGAGTAAAAGCTTCACGCTTGACCTTTTCGAGAATAACCAGTTGTCTATCCATGAGATATTCTATATCAACAGTGCCTCCTACGTCGACAGCACTTTTCAGTTTGATAACACCAACGACACGACGACAGAAAAATATATTTACACAGGCAGCCTGCTGACCCGCGATACGACGTATTCGTATTCCAGCGCCGGAACAAGCATCGATACGCGCGACGATTATACCTATGATAATAATGGGAATACCATAAAAGATGTGCAAAGCGACGGGCAGGGTAATATCAATCAGATCACTACGTTCACTTATACCACTTACCCGCTGAGTGTCAGGACAAACCCCACCTATTTTGCCCCGGGGGCCAAATACCTGCCGGCCACACAAAAAGTGACGGACGGGGCAGGTAGTCCTATTGGCACTATTACCTACTCTTATGCTTTCGACGGCGCCGGCAGGCTCACCAAAGAAACGGATTCGGCAGACAACGGGGACGTTGTCGTTAAAACATATATATACTACTGATCGCCGCTCTGCAACCCGCGGCAGATGCGGTTGACGATAAAGGGTCCCTCGTAGATGAAACCCGTCCACACCTGCACGAGCGAGGCGCCGGCAGCGATCTTTTCACGCGCATCGGCGGCCGTAAAGATGCCGCCGGAAGCGATGACGGTGAGGCGACCCGCTGTCTTTTCGCATACATAACGCACGACTTCGGTAGCCCGCTCGCGCAAGGGTGCGCCGCTGAGGCCCCCGGCGCCGATGGCTTCCAATTTTTCGGCCGGGGTGAGCAGGCCGTCGCGGCTAATGGTGGTGTTGGTGGCTACCAACCCGTCAAGGCCAATCTCGAGGGCCAGTGAAATGACATCGTCCAGCTGTTCGGAGGTGAGATCAGGGGCGATCTTGAGCAAGAGGGGACGATGGGGGGAACCGGCGGCGGATAGTTCGGAGCGTATGCGCTGAAGGTTGGTGAGGATTCGGCGGAGCGCATCCTTTTCCTGGAGTTCGCGCAGACCGGGGGTATTGGGAGAGCTGACATTCACTACAAAATAATCGACATAAGCATACAACGCCCGGAAACAGTGCTCATAGTCCTTCCAGGCTTCCTCGTTAGGGGTGACCTTGTTCTTCCCGATATTCCCCCCGACGATGAGGCGCTGGTCTCCGCTCTCCCGCCAGGCCCGCAACCGGGCAGCGATCACTTCCACCCCGTCATTATTGAACCCCATCCGGTTGACAAGCGCCTGGTCCTGCGGCAGCCGAAACAACCGCGGCTGCTCATTACCCGCCTGCGGCTTTGGCGTCACCGTCCCGATCTCCACAAACCCAAACACAAGGGCTTCCAACTCCCGGAGATAGAGCGCGTTCTTGTCAAACCCCGCCCCCAATCCTACGGGGTTGGGAAACAACAGCCCCAGCAACTGCCGTTTTACCTTTCCCTCCGGCTGACAACCCCAGCTCACCAGCCGGCGCGTCACGCTCCAACTACATAGCACCTTCAACGACCGCATAGAAAAATGATGCACCCCCTCCGGCGGGAAAAAGAACAATAACGTGCGCAGGATCTTATACATGCCCGCGAAGATATTTCACTTTCCTTTTTCCCATCAAAATCTTATCTTTGAATGTGAAAGTTGCATAAACAACTATGCGCAGCGACCGGCCGGTCCAAATGCCGGAGTCTGCGCTGAAACCAAATAAACATATCATTATGCAAGACGCATATATAATCGCCGGCTACCGCACGGCGGTAGGCAAATCCAAGAGAGGAAAATTTCGTTTCTATCGCCCGGACGATCTGGCCATCGATGTGATCAAGGGGCTGCTGGCCTCCGTACCCAGCCTCGATCCTAAACGGGTAGACGATGTCATCGTCGGCAATGCCGTACCCGAAGCCGAACAGGGGCTCCAGGTGGGTCGCATCATCGCCGCCCGCGCCGTCGGCATCCACGCCCCGGGGGTCACCGTCAACCGCTATTGCGCCAGCGGCCTGGAAACTATCGCCATGGCCACTGCCAAGATCCGCTCGGGCATGGCCGATTGCATCATCGCCGGCGGAACGGAAAGCATGACCATGGTACCCCAAGCCGGCTGGAAAACGGTGCCGGCTTATTCCATCGCCTCCGAAGAACCGGACTATTATCTGAACATGGGTCTCACGGCTGAAGCCGTGGCAAAGGAGTTCAATGTTACCCGCGAAGCCCAGGACGAATTCTCCTACCATTCTCACCGTAAGGCCATCGAGGCCATTGAAAAAGGCTACTTCAAATCCGGTATCCTCCCCATGACGGTAGAGGAAGTATATGTAGACGAGAAAGGACGGCGGCAGAAAAGGAGTTTTGTGATGGACACCGATGAAGGCCCCCGTGCAGACACTTCCCTCGACGCACTTGCCAAATTGAAACCCGTCTTTGCCGCCGGGGGATGCATCACGGCCGGTAATTCCTCCCAGACAAGCGATGGCTCCGCCTTTGTCATTGTCATGGGAGAAAAGATGATGAAAGAGCTTGGCTTAAAACCGCTCGCCCGGCTGGTGGCCTGCGCCAGCGCCGGCGTTCATCCCCGCATCATGGGCATCGGACCGATAGAAGCCGTTCCCAAGGCCCTACGCCAGGCCGGGATGAATCTTGGCAACATCGACCTGGTCGAACTCAACGAAGCCTTTGCTTCCCAGTCGCTGGCCGTCATAAGGGAACTGGGTATCGACCCATCGATCGTCAACATCAACGGAGGCGCCATCGCCCTCGGACATCCGCTCGGTTGCACGGGTTGCAAGCTCACCGTACAATTGATCCACGACATGAAAAGATTGAACAAGAAATATGGTATCGTGACGGCTTGTGTCGGCGGTGGCCAGGGAATTGCCGGTATTATTGAAAATCTTAATTAATGTCTGCGGACGGGCCGAAACATAGCCCGGACCGGATAAAAACGACATCGGATTCGGCAAAAGGGCTTATTTGCCACCGTATAACCACTCATTTTTTGGAAAGCCTCCTAACAAGGAGGCTTTTTAATTTACTCATATCATAAATAGTTTTAACTTGCTTTGTAGTTGAAATACTTACGGAATCTACTAAAATACCATGATTCGAGTTTTTATCACCGATGATCATGAGATCTACCTGGAAGGATTAGCCCTGTTATTGGGTAAGCAAGATGGCATAGAAGTTATTGGCACCGCTACATCGGGTAAAGAACTCCTCGAAAAAGTGCAGGACTTGCAGACCGATGTCTTGTTATTGGACGTATATCTGCCCGATCTGGGCGAAGAAGAAATTCTCCAGCAGATCAGGGCCATCCGCCCCGACCTGCGCATCGTCTACCTGACCCTGCTCCGCGGAACCCGGTATATTCACAAATTGTCCAAATACAATATTCAGGGCTATGTGTTAAAGAATGCTTCCCTGGACGAGCTGTTGCTGGCGCTGAAGACCGTCCAGGATGGCGGCAGCTTTTTCAGCAAGGACATCCACATCGGTGACAGGGATGAAGATTTCCGTAACACCATCACCATCGAAGACAAACAGATCGACGAGATCCTGTCACGGCGGGAATTGGAAGTCCTGCGGCTCATCTGTAAGGAATACAGCAATGCGGAAATAGCTGACAAGCTATTCCTCAGCGTCAGCACCGTTGAAACCCATCGCAAGAACCTCATTGCCAAATTGGGCGTCAATAATACCGTGGGCCTCGTTAAATTCGCCTTGCGGAATAATTTGATCGACTAGTGAAGCTTTTATCTTTCTTAGTTCTCTTGCTGATCAGCCAGGTTCTGACCGCACAGGTGGATACCAATGCCCTCCAACGGACGTATTACCGGGCCGCCCATCTCAGCGACGTGGATTCCGTAAAATATTATGCCGACTCCATAAGCCATATCTACCCCAATGGGGGGAACGCCGACGCCAATATTATGTTCTTGCGGTTATACGGCTGGTATTATGAGAACAAAGGTGATTTTACCAACGCGCTTAATTTCTATTACCGGGCCCTCGACTCCGCCCGCAGGCATGGCCGCATTGGCCGCCAGACCGAACTGATGGCTGATCTTGCCGCCGTCTACACCTCGGATATGAAGCAGCCGCAGAAGGCAAAGGAGATATACAAGGAAGGCGTTCGCCTGAATACCCAATTAGGCGACGCTCATTCGCTCATCGTGTCCTATGCCAACCTCGGCGCCATTTACAATAACCTCCACTTATACGACAGCGCGCTGTTCTTTTTGAAGGAAGGACTGCGCATCGGCAAACCCCTGGAGGAAAAAGGCAAGGAGAGCCTGTATGAGATATACAACAACATGGGCAACAGCTACTATTTTCTGAAGCAATACGACGAATCCATCCGATGGTTTCGCATCAATTACAATACCGATCTCAACAGCCAGGCCCCCGACCACCTGGCCAATCTCTGGCTGGACGCGCTCAATATGGCCGACTCGTACACGCAAAAAGCCGCCTATGACTCCGCCGGCAAATATGGGGGGCTTGCCCTGCAACTCGCAAAGCAACAGGATTCGAGAAGCAAACAATCCGACAGCTACCAAATCCTCGCCGCGCTGGCCCAACACCGGGGGGATTACAAAAAAGCCTGGGAGTATCAACGCGACTGGTATACCCTGGACACGGCCCTGGTCAACGCCGAGACATATAAATCTATCGCCGAGCTCGAACAGAAATACGAGGCCCGCAAAAAAGAGAACGAAAAACTTTTGCTGCAAGCCGCTCTCGACCAACAGCTGTTTCACAACCGGATCATGTTGATCATGGCCATTTTCCTGTTGCTCATCGCCATCGCCGCCGCCGTACTGTTCGTCACCAAACGCAACGCCAATCGCCAGCTCCAGGCCACCAACGAACACATCGTCCGGCAGAACGAACGACTCTCCGAATTGAATTACGAAAAAAATTCCCTTATCAGCATCGTCTCCCACGATCTCAGCACACCCTTTGCCAGCATCAGCATGTGGCAACAGTTGTTGCAGAACGAACAAGATAATCTCTCCCTCAGTCAGCGGAAGGCCCTGGACCGCATCGGTCAGGCTACCCGTTATGGCGAGAGCCTGATCCGCCATATCCTTGACGTTGAAAAAGCCCAGACAAACCAGCATAAGGTGCAGCTGGAGAACGTCGACCTGCGCATCTTCACCGAAAACGTTATTGACAACTTCGAACCCGCCGCAGCCAAAAAAGACATACAACTGCACCTGGACTGCCCCAACAAGGCCATCTACTTCCTCAGCGATCGTCAGCTCCTTGGCCGGATGCTTGAAAATCTGCTGTCCAACGCCATCAAATATACTGCCACCGGTAAGAATGTCTGGATCAGCGTCAGCGAGGAAAAGGACGCCATCAGCATCAAGATCCGCGACGAAGGCGTTGGCATTCCGCCAGATGAGCTGCCACACCTTTTTGCCAAGTACAGCAAGATATCTTCCAGACCTACAGCCGGGGAGTCCTCCACCGGGCTTGGCCTGGCTATCGTAAAACGCATCTGCGAGGAGCTCAACGGCCAGATATCCTGCGAGAGCTCACCCGGTGATGGCTCGGTTTTTACTGTCATTCTTAAAAAATAACTACCATTTAGCAAGTTTATCGCGGAACAAGTTACCCTGGTTGCCTAAATTCGTCCGGTCATGAATCGACTATTATCCGGCATTGTATTGTTACTGATGGTTTTAGCCAATTTGTCGGCCACAGCTTACCCGGCCGCAGGCTCACCTGATCCAGGCACTGGCTCACTCGCCGGCCGGGTGACCGATAAAAATGGCAGCGGACTTTCCGGCGCTACTATCTATATTCCCGATCTCAAATTGGGTGTTGTTGCGGATACCGCTGGCTACTATCGCTTCAACTCCCTTCCATCGGGCAAATACCTCATCGAAGTCCATTCCATCGGCTTTAAGACCATGACAAGGACGGTGATCATCAGCGGACCCGTCACCCAGGACTTCACCCTCGCCGATTCCTATGTCGAAGAAAGCGCCGTAGTCGTCACAGGGCTCTCCAAAGCTACCCAGATAAAACGCAATCCAGTCCCAATCGTAGCCATCTCCCACGATTACCTGGCTACCAATATCAGCACCAACGCCATCGATGCCATCGCCAAAATACCCGGGGTTCGTGCCGTAACGACGGGGCCCAACGTCTCAAAACCCTATATCCGGGGCCTGGGTTACAACCGGATACTCACCCTGTATGACGGCATCCGCCAGGAGGGCCAGCAGTGGGGAGATGAGCATGGCATCGAAGTGGATCAGTTTGCGGTAGATAGAGTGGAAGTGATTAAAGGCCCGGCGAGTCTTAGCTTTGGCTCGGATGCGCTGGCTGGAGTTGTCAACCTCATCCCTACCCAACCGGCCCCGGAAGGAAAAATGATCGGCGGCCTCACCCTCGACTATCAAACCAACAACAAGAATATCGGCGGTTCTGCCATGCTCGGCGCTACAAAGAATGGGTTCGAATGGATGGGCCGCATCTCCCACAAACAGGCCGTCGACTACCAGGATAAGATAGACGGCCGCGTCTTTGGCACGGCTTACAACGAGACGGATGCCAATGCTACCCTCGGCCTTCACCGCAAATGGGGCTATTCCCATCTCGATTTTGTCCTCTTCGACGACCTGCAGGAAATACCCGACGGCAGCCGTGACAGTCTTACGGGCCAGTTCACCCGGCAGATAACCGAAGCGGACACCGTCCGGGCAATAGTATCCCAGCACGACCTTAACAGCTACACCATAGAAAAATTGCACCAGCATGTCCGGCACTACCGCATCTACTCCGGCAACAGCTTTACCCTTGGCGAATATGGCCGGATGCAGATCAACCTGGGTTTCCAGCGCAGCATCCGCCAGGAATTCAGCCATCCCGTTCTCAATGCCATCCCCGGGCTTGACCTCGAACTCAATACGTACTCCTATGACGTGAAATACTTCCTCCCCGACCTCGACGACTGGACGATTACGGTCGGCGTCAATGGCATGTATCAGGATAATAATGTTACCAATGGGACGGAATTTGTCATTCCCTCTTACCACCAGTTCGATATCGGTCCCTTCGTACTCGCCAAAAGGACCTTCGATAAGCTGGACGTCTCCGGGGGCATCCGCTTCGACAGTCGCAGCTTCAACAACTTCGCGCTCTACACCAAACCCAATCCTGTCACTGGCTTCGACATGCCGGTGACAGGCGCAGACACCGCCGGTGCGGCCAATCCATTTTCCACTTACCGGAAAAATTTCACCGGCTTCTCCGGCAGTTTCGGCGCAACGTATAATTTTTCGGATAAATTTTCCATAAAAGCCAATATCTCCCGTGGCTATCGCGCGCCCAACATCGCCGAGATCTCGGCCAACGGCGTCCACCCCGGCACCAATTTCTATCAATTGGGGAACCCGGGTTTCAAACCCGAGTTCAACTTACAGGAAGATGCCGGCTTCGTCTTCTCCTCCCGCTATATCGTAGCGTCTCTCGATCTCTTTAATAACGTGCTCTCCAATTACATTTACGACCAGAAGCTGGTGAGGGCCGATGGCAAAGATTCCACCGACCCGGTGAGCGAATTGCCCTATTTCAAGTATGTCGCTTCCAAAGCTCACCTTTATGGCGGAGAGGTCAGCATCGACATCCATCCCGTAAAAGCACTGCATTTCGAGAACAGCTTCTCGCTCATCTATGGGGAAAATAAAGGCTCTCATCCCAAATCCATCGGGGACAGCGCCCGCTATCTGCCCTTTATCCCACCGCCACATGGCCTCTCAGAATTACGCTATGAGTTCAGCGACCGGCAGGCCCATATCTCCAATGCCTTTATCAAAGTTCAACTCGAATATTCCGCCACGCAGAATCGTGCCTACATCGCCTATGGCACCGAGACGCCTACGGCCGGCTATACGCTCTTCAACGCAGGAATAGGCGGCGGGTTCACCAATAAGAAAGGGAAGACCATTGTCAATGTCTATGTCATGGGGGACAACCTGTTCGATGTTGCTTATCGTGACCACCTCAGCCGGCTGAAATATTTTTATTACTCTCCGGCGGATACCAATCCGGCCCATGGCCTTTACAATATGGGCCGGAATATCAGCTTTAAACTGGATTTCCCCCTCGATTTTAGTCTGAAGTCAGACAAGGCGGCGGCAGACTTATAATAATATCGTAATTTATGCGTTAGTAAAGTGGTTACTAACCCAATCATATAACCAGAAAGCCATCCCGACAAAAGAAAAGGATGGCTTTCACTTTTCCGCCAGGCCCTCATCTTCGCCCTCTTTCTGGTAATAACTGTTCGTCTCGTAATCGAACTGCTTCACATTTGTGTGCTTGTAATGGGCGTCGTAGCTGACAAAGAAATACAGATAGACCACCCGGCTCAGCCGC
The DNA here is from genome assembly GCF_014642875.1 of Puia dinghuensis. Lineage (GTDB taxonomy): Bacteria > Bacteroidota > Bacteroidia > Chitinophagales > Chitinophagaceae > Puia > Puia dinghuensis. The sequence continues at coordinate 765,539 of NZ_BMJC01000003.1, read as the reverse complement.
ATGAGCCAGGGCTGTAGCACGATCAGGAAGACGGCATTAAGCCCCATCCAGTAAAAGAAACGGTAGTCGTTGGTGGACAGCCCCACGAGGACCCACCAGGCGAGGAAGGTTGCTACCGACAGGGCAAAGGACAACGCATAGCTGACATATCCCGTACCATACCAAAAGCCGACCTCCAGCTCATAAGGCTGCCCGCATTCGGGGCATTTCGAGGGCATTTTAAGGACTTCCTTTAATTTCCAGGCATTGGGTTGGGAGAACATCGGACCCCGGCGGCAGCGGGGACATTTCATCGTGAAGATGCTCCAAAGGTAATTGGGTTTTTCTGGTGCAGACATACGCAAAGGTATGCAAATATTAAACGGTCCAAGTGGTCAACCCATGACCCGTAAAGTTGTACGGCTGGCAATGACCGCCCAGGCTTGCCAGTACTTCCATAACGCGGTATTTCGAGATTCCCGGGCAATAGAAGGTCATGAACCCGCCTCCGCCCGCTCCCGAGATCTTTCCACCCGTAGCCCCGGCGCGACGGGCCTGGTCGTAGATGTTATCGATAAAGGCGTTGGAAATGCCTTCGGCCATCTTTTGCTTTTGGCGGAAACCAAAATCGAGGATCTCCCCGATCTCATGGATCCGGCCCATCAGCAGGGCCTCCTTCATCAGTTGGGCCTGGTGTTTCAACTGATGCATCGCCTCGATCGATTTTTCTTTTTTGTCGGTGACATTCCGGCTCTGCACCTCGATGATGCGGGCCGACTCCCTGCTTGTTGCCGTGTAGTACAGAAGCAAATTATTTTCCAGCTCGAAAAGATATTGCTGTTTCACCCGCAGCGGGTTGACGATCACCTTGTCGTCCTTATAGAATTCCATATAATTCACCCCGCCGAAAGTGGCTGCATACTGGTCCTGGCGGCCGCCGGCCATCAGCAGCTCTTTGCGTTCGATATCGTAGGCAAGATGAGCCATGTCGTATTCTCCCAGCGGCAACCGCAGCATTTCCGTAAAAACGCCGATGATGGCGACCACCAGGGTAGATGAAGTGCCGAGACCCGACCCTGCGGGCGCATCTACAAAGGTCGACAACCGGAAACCGCCACCCGACCAGCCATATTCTTTCCGAATGCGGTTGTAGACACCCTTCAGCAGATCGAGCTTTCCATCTATGGGCAGAGCCTCCAGGTCGGTCCCGTTCTCATAGCGCTGCTCTTCCTTCCGGTCGACACCCTGCAGGATGATGGTCTTATCCTGCAGCGGTTCGATAGTGGCATGCGCGTACAGCGACAGGGTCGCGTTGAGGATCGCTCCGCCATACAGATCGCAGTAGGGGCTTACATCCGTGCCGCCACCGGCAAGCCCTATCCGCAAGGGCGCTTTACTCCTGTATATCATAGTAATTGGTTGACTTCATGTTGTACACGCTGGTAATCCTCCGGGATACCTATATCGATAAAATACGTATCCTGTACAAGCCCATATACCCGCCGGGTATCCAGCACTTTTTCGAGGTAGTCTTTCTCGAAAGAGAACACGGGCGGAAGGTTTTCCTGTAAGAATTTCTCCTTGTCCAGGGCATAGACCCCGCCGTTGATAAGCCCTTCCGCATAGTATTGCTTCTCCCGGAAATGCCGTACCTGTTGTTGCCCGTCCCGTTCGACAACGCCAAAGCGGTCGAAATCCCTCATCGGCTTCAGGCACAGGCTACAGTCGGCCTTGTGCTCGTAGTGAAAGGCCGACAGGGCTTCCAGGGCGATGCGAAAAAAGGTGTCTCCATTGAGGATCAGTACCGTCTGTTCCGTCGCGAACGTACAGGCCTGCCGGATAGCCCCGCCGGTGCCCAGCGGCTCCTGCTCGAGGGAAACAACATACCCGCCCTCGGGGAAGGTCTGCCGAAAAAAGTCGTCGAAAGCGGAATGCTTATAGCCCAGCGCAAAAATAAACCGTTGGATGCCCGCCTGCCGGAAATAATCCGTGACATACCCGATGAAGGGCCGGCCGCCGACCGGCGCCATACATTTGGGTAGATCGGGGACGGCTGCGCGCAGCCGCGTACCGAGTCCACCGGCCAGGACGATGGCTTCCCGGATGATCATGCGTTGAAATATTGATCTTCCACCAACTGACAGATGATATGTCCCAACAGCATATGCCCTTCCTGGATGCGGGGCGTATTCCTGGAAGGAATGTCGATGAGATAGTCGCTTAATTCCTTGAGCTTGCCGCCACCTTCACCCGTCATCCCGATCGTCGTGATCCCTTTCTCCCGGGCCGTTTCGAAGGCCTTGAGAATATTCACCGAGTTGCCGGAGGTGGACATCCCGACCAGGATGTCCCGGGGCTTGCCGATGCCCTTGATAAGCCGGGAATAAATAAGGTCATAACTAAAGTCGTTAGCCACCGCTGTCAGATAGGAAGTATTGCAATGCAAAGCCTCCGAGGGTAACGCATCGCGGTTGATATAAAACCGGCCGGAGAATTCAGCTGCCAGATGCTGCGCATCCGCCGCACTTCCCCCGTTGCCACAGAAATACAGGTGTTTGCCTTCCCTGAACCGGTCGACGATGAGGGTCACGATCTCCGCGACGATCCCGATCAGTCTTGGATCCTGCACCACCCGGTTTTTCACAGCAAGCGATTCGTTGATGATCTCCTTTATTTTTTCGTTCATGCCGCAAATATCTGATAAAATAGAAGAATACTCAAAACCACGCAAACGACGGGTTTCAGCACGGCTATTCCATAAATGGTACGACCGTGAACTATGCCTCGCCGGAATTGGGCAGGAGGGGAAACTTTGCTAACATTGACATGCTTAAATCCATCAACCATAAACCTGTCAATCATGAAAAAAGCCCTGCTCTTCACCGGTCTTCTATTTGCTTTCTATTCCGGATTCGCCCAAGGTCAATGGCCATTTGTCAGCGGTAACAGTGGTGCGATCTATTACAATGGCGGTAACGTAGGCATCAACCTAATGAACCCTGGTTGTCCCCTTGACGTCTATGGAATGATCCATAACAACTTTATGGTCGTGGACGCGCTGGCGGCAGGCAACATCGGCGCCTGGGTCCGTGGGGGAGCGTCGGGCGTCAATGGCAATGTGGTCGTACAGGCCAGCGGGGGCAACGCCTTTTGGATCACCGCCGACCCCTATAATCTCAAGATCGGCGCCTACGGCGGCACCGAACCTTCAGTAGGCATGATCAATTGCACGTTTGGCAATACAGTGGGCATCAATACCACGAATACACAAGGATATACGTTTGCAGTGGCCGGCACGGCCCTCTTCACCCAAGTGACCGTTAAGGCTACTTCCAGCAACAACCCCACATTCACACCCTGGGCGGATTATGTTTTCAAAAAGGAGTACAGGCTCCCTTCGCTGGAAAGCATCGAAAAATACATCAGGGAAAACAATCACCTCCCCGGGATACCGACTTCCGCCGAAGTCGAAAAAAATGGCATCGATCTCGCTTCTACCGAAACCAAACTCCTCGAAAAAATCGAACAGCTGACGCTCTATACCATCGATCTTCAGAAACAGGTCGATTCGCTGAAAGCCGAGAACCAGAAATTTGCTAACCTGCAGCAACAGGTCGATCAGTTGAAGAAGAGCTTATCTGAAAAATAACCATAACCTATAATTTATGCGCCAACTCATCCTCATCTCCGGCTTTATGCTGGTCTTTGCACCGCTTTTTGCTCAGCCATGGACGGGCTCTCAACCTCTCGATATTCATGTCAACGCCAACACTCCGGCATATTTGGGCCTGCTTATCCAGGGGAATACCGGCGCCATCGGCGGGTTGGGAGTGGAAGGCAATGCCACCGGCACGGTTTATACGCTTGCCGCAACAGTCGATAACAACATGATCATGGGGGTTATGAACTCCAACGGAACAGGACCGTCTGCCCTCAACATCGACTGGCAGAATCATGTTGGCATCAATACTATGGATACCAAAGGATACGCGTTTGCAGTGGCCGGGGCTGCCATTTTTACCGAGGCCGTTGTCAAGCTACAGGCTAATTGGCCCGATTATGTGTTTCGGAAAAACTATCAACTTCCTTCACTCGATAGTGTCGCTGCCTATATTAGGCTGAACAGCCATCTACCCGGCATGCCCACCTCCGCCCAAGTTGAAAAAAATGGCATCGACCTCGGCGCCACCGAGGCCAAACTGCTCGAAAAAGTCGAGCAGCTGACGCTATATACTATTGAATTGCAGAAACAGGTGGATTCGCTGAAAACGGAGGTACAAAGACTTAACTGCACTCGAAAATAGGATACAACCGGCCATCCCGCGCCCCTTCACAGAGGGGCGCTTCTTTTTTATCTCCGCGCCTTTTGCAACACGGATTGCCAGGCCCCGCCGTTGATCACCCGCGAAATACCCGCATCTCGCAGGATGTCGGCCGCCTCCCAGCAATGGCTACCCGTGGCGCAGCACAGGATCACCGGCTTGTTGAAGCCCCGGATACGGTCGAGATTGGCCTTTATGCGGTCGACCGGGATATTCAGGCTCCGGGGAATATGCCCCTGGTCGAATTCATAGGCAGTACGCAGATCGATGATTACTGCTCCTTCCTGCATTGCCTGTTTGATCCCGCTTCCGCCACCAAAAATGTCAGATAGCCAGCCCATAGGTTGTTATGTTGAGTTTAAGGGTTGATTGCTGCATATTTCCGCTCGCCTATCTGCTGCCGCCACATTGCATAATACAGGCCTTTCTCGGCAACCAGCTCCGCATGGGTTCCCATCTCCGCCATCACACCTTTTTCCAGCACATAGATGCGGTCGGCATGCATGATAGTGGACAGCCGGTGTGCGATGAGGATCGTAATCTGATCTCCATCCGCAGAAATTTCCCGGATGGTTCGCGTAATATCTTCTTCCGTCAATGAATCCAGCGCCGAAGTGGCTTCGTCAAAGATCAACAGGGTAGGGTTGCGCAACAACGCCCGGGCAATGGACAACCGCTGCTTTTCTCCACCGGAAAGTTTCAGTCCCCCTTCCCCGATCATGGTATCGATGCCTTTTTCCGCACGCGCCAGCAGGCTGGTACAGGAAGCTTTGCGCAGGGCTTCCTGCAGGTCTTTCTCCGATGCCTCCGGATTGACGAATAACAGGTTTTCCTTGATGGTGCCGGCAAACAATTGCGTATCCTGGGTGACGAAACCGATCTGCCGCCGCAGGTCCTCGAAATTGATGGCCGACTCGTCCAGCCCATTGTACAGGATATTCCCTTCTTTCGGCCGGTATAACCCCACCAGCAGCTTCATAAGGGTGGTCTTTCCGCTACCGGACGGACCCACGAAGGCGATGGTCTCTCCCCTCTCCACCTCGAAGCTTATATTGTCGATGGCATTGTGGTGCGCCGTCTGATGCCGGAAGATGACATCCTCGAAAGCCAGGCTCTGGACGGGGCCGAGTGGCTTTGGATGAACTGGCGGCATCTCCGGCGCCTTTTTCATCAATACGGCGAAATTGTTGAGGGAAGCCTCTGCCTCGCGATAGGTGAGGATGATATTGCCCAGCTCCTGTAAGGGGCCGAAGATGAAGAAAGAATAGAACACCATGGTCATCACTTCACCGAGCGTAAGCCGGTGTCCGAATACCAGCCAGAGAAGGAGAAACATGATACACTGGCGAAGGAAGTTGACGAACGTGCCCTGCACGAAGCTGAGCGCGCGGATGCTTTTTACCTTCCTCAGCTCGAGGCCCAGTATCTTGAAGGTGTTTTGATTAAGCCGCTTAACCTCCTGTTCGGTGAGGCCGAGGCTTTTCACCAGTTCGATATTCCGGAGGGATTCCGTGGTGCTGCCCGCCAGGGCATTGGTCTCCGTCGTAATGGTCTTCTGGATACGCTTGATCTTTTTGCTTAGGAGGCTGGTCAGCAGGGATAGCAGGATCATGCCCGTCACATAGATCGGCATGATCGACCAGTGCAGCGTAAAGGAATAAATGGAAACGAAGATGACACCGATGAAGATAGTGAACAGGACATTGACAAAGGCGATGATGAACTTTTCGGTGTCTGCGCGCACCTTCGTCAGGATGGAAAGGGTCTCGCCGCTGCGCTGGTCTTCGAATTCACTGAAAGGCAAGGCCATGGAATGACGGAGGCCATCGGTAAAGATCGTCGCCCCAAATCGCTGTACAATGACATTGCTAAAATAATCCTGGAAGGCTTTTGCAATCCGGGAGACCATGGCCACGCTCACCTGGATGCTCAGGAAGGCGATGGCGGCCCAAATAAATTGGGATTGGGTGCGGTCGCCGGTCTTATGAAAAACCTTATTATGGTCGAAATAACCGGTTTCCCAGGGGTGGCCGGCCAATTTATCGAGCCCCAGTTTTCCCATGAAATAGGGGTCGAGCATGGAAAACACCTGGTTTATCGCCGCCAGCGCCAGCGCCAGCACTACCAGCCATTTATAAGGAGCAAGGTATTTTAGCAACGTTCTCATGAGTCTCTTGTCTTCGTATTTTCGGTTTACAATATCGGGAAAATTACCATGACAAATATTTACTAATTTTGTTGCCAAAACTGCCGATTGCAGTGGAATATTATGCCGTTATCCTCGGTTAGAAGTTTTTCGTCCCTTAAAGTCTTTTGCGAGAACAAAGAATTCGCGGGATGGGATCCCTATGATGGTTTAAACAGCCGCCTGTTTCAATCCCTGCCCGGTCTCCGGCAATCGCGATGGGCCCGTCTGGCCTGGATCCAGTTCTTCAAACTCAGCCCGGTAAATCTCCGGCGAATCGCCTTCGTACCGGAAGAACACAACGCCAAGGGACTTGCGCTCTTCTTAACCGGCTATTGCTACCTGTATAAGACAGAGCCCAAGGATGAATACCGGGAAAAGATCGTTTTTCTGGCGGATAAGATCATCGGTCTCGCCTCCGGGGGCTATGCGGGGGCTTGCTGGGGTTACAATTTTGACTGGCAGGCACGGGCCTTCTTCCAACCCAGGCATACTCCTACCGTAGTGGCTACCTCCTTCGTAGCAGATGCTTTGCTTACCGCCGGCGACACCCTGAAGGAATCCCGCTGGCAGGATACCGCGCTCTCCAGCGCCCGGTTCGTCCTCAACGACCTGAACAGGACCTACGATGAGAAAGGGAATTTCTCTTTTTCCTATTCCCCCCTTGATAAAACACAGGTTTTCAACGCCTCCCTGTTGGGCGCCCGGCTGCTGGCAAGAGTATATTCCTATACAGGAGAGACGCTTCTCCGTGATGAAGCCCGGAAAGCAGTGCAGTATGCCTCCGACCGGCAGCAACCCGACGGCGCCTGGGCATATGGGACGCTTCCCTATCACGCGTGGGTGGATAATTTTCATACCGGGTTCAACCTGGAATGCATCTACCAGTACCAGCAGTTCACGGGGGACGCTTCGTTCCAGCCCTTTTTGGAAAAAGGCTTTTCCTATTACCTGCAGCATTTCTTTACCGACGGCGGTATCCCCAAGTATTACAATAATAAGACCTTTCCGGTAGATATTCATTCCCCGGCCCAGCTCATGGCCACCTTATATAAAATGAACCGGATGGCAGAGCACCAGGAGCTGGCCGACAAGGTGTTGGATTGGACCATCCGAAAAATGCAGGCGCCCCAGGGATACTTTTTTTATCAGAAGCGGCGTTTAATGAGCTCTCGTATCAACTATATGCGGTGGGCGCAAGCCTGGATGTTTTACGCCTTCTGTTGTTATTTTGCATCTTCAAATTCTAAGAAATGGATCAACGAGTTGTAGTACTGGGTACACCGATCGACAATCTGAGCATGAGCGAGACGCTGAAAAGTATCGCTACGGCCATCGAGAACAGCGATCACCTGCACCATACCGTTGTCAACGCCGGAAAGATCGTTTCCATGCAAAAGGATCCCCAGCTGCGGGAAAGCGTAGTCAACGCCGATATCATCAACGCGGACGGCCAGGGTGTGGTGTGGGCCTCCAAACTGCTGGGCAAGCCGCTGAAGGAAAGGGTAGCCGGTATCGATCTGATGGAAGAGCTGGTCGGCCTTGCCAGCCGCAATCATTATAAGGTATTCTTCTTCGGCGCCAAAGAGGAAATCGTCCGGTCGGTCGTCCAGCATTATTCTGAACTTTATTCCCCCGATATCATCGCCGGCTGTCGCAACGGCTATTTCAAAAAAGAAGAGGAATCGACCATCGCCCGACAGATCGCCGATTCGGGCGCCAACATCCTTTTCGTGGCCATATCTTCACCTACCAAGGAGAATTTCCTTTACCAGAACCGGGAAGTCCTGCGGAGGGTTAATTTCATCATGGGGGTAGGCGGAAGCTTCGACGTCGTCAGCGGCCTGGTGAAACGCGCCCCGATGTGGATGCAAAAGGTTGGATTGGAATGGCTTTTCCGCGTGTACCAGGAGCCGCGGCGCATGTTCAAGCGCTACCTGGTGGGTAATGCCCGGTTTCTTGCCCTGGTATTAAAATACAAATTACTTAAGGTCAAATAAATAGGCTCTGCTTCCATAGCCAATGAATTCCTTGAGCTTGGGCCCCCTGATGGCCAGGCCTTTCAGGATATATTGCTCTTCCTCCTGAGTGCTCCCATGGGAGATTAAGAACCAGGTTGGTCCTTTCAGCGATCTCATTTCAGTGAGATAACCCTCCGGGTCACCGGTATGATTTTCGCCCATGACGATCTTCGCGCCCCCGAAACGCGCATAGCCGATCTCCCGGTAATAACGATAGGCAGGCCTGGCGCCAAAATATACGTAGACATTGTACCCGTCCTGCATATTTTGATTCATGACGGTAAGCACCGGCTTGATATCTTCACCGCTGGAGAGGAAAGGATAATTGTAATAGGCGTTCCAGGCAAAAAACACCACCACGCAAAGCACGGCAACCGCATACCGCAGGACAGCGGGCGCCCATTGGAAAAGGAAATTGCAAAGCGCAAACAGGCCGGTGGCCATGACCAGCAGGAACAACGGCAACATATACAGGATCAGCCGCAGGTCGAAAGGATAAAGCTTTAGTGCGCTTAGCAATAAATGCAGCACAACGGGCCCCACGCACAAATACAATAGCCGAAACCTCCTGGATAACAATAGATACACGATGCTGCCGCCGTAAAGGATCATCCCCAACAGGTAGGGGATGGGAATATGTGGCCAGAAGAGCGACGGACCGCTCGTTGGCAGCAGACCGGAAAATACATCGGTGCCCCTTGTGACCAACCAATCTTTAAATCCCGCATGCCAGGGGTAGGGCATAAAGTAATCCTGCCAATACGCCCGCATCACCTGTGCCGTAGGATTATTGTTGACAAACGCAAAGAAATTGACGCCGATGCAGGCCACCCAGACAACCAGCGGTAGGGTATAAATTTCCCGATCGTTTTTATTCCTGACACACTGATAGAACAGCAAACCGCCTACGATCGCCAGGGGAATAACCGAAACATTGGACAGGAAAACCGCTATGGCCCCGGTGACCGCGAGTAATACTTTCCGGTTGCGGACTGCAAAAGAAGACTCGCTAAAGGCCGCAAAATAAATGGCACACAGGACGAACATGTCGCACGCATACTGCTTCATCTCGGAAGAGTAATAAATGAATTTTGGCGTACAGCCGAGCAGGCACAAGGCGAGGAAGCCGATGGTCCGGTTCCTGGTGAGGGCAGAGCCGAAATCGTAGAACAAGGGAAGCGTTAGTATGGCACATAACAGCGGAAAAATTCGCAGGGCCATGTCGTTGTTCCCAAAGATCGAGGTAAACAATTTTTCGATGAGCAGGAAAAGGATAGGAGCCACCTGGCTATAGTCGAGCGGCTTAAAGAGTTGCAAGGGATTTTTACTGATGACACTCCATGCAAGCATGGCTTCGTCGAGCCACAGGCTTCTGTTGCGGAGATATTGAAAGACAAGCAACAGGATGATTACTGCCATCGTCGTCCAGACAAGGGCACGTCGCAGCAGAAGGGAGGTCGGTTTCATTCGGAGTAAATACAGTTAGATGGTTTGGGGAGTGTTTTGTCATTTGACCGCTTTTATCCATAAATGCCACCCATACCGCCTGGCCATGGCTTTCTTTGCCGACTGGGGCAAAAGGTGTTGAATGCCCAGCAAATGCCGTTCGTTCAGAAAATGAACATAGGTGGTTACCGTGGAGAAAGCGCCGAAGAGCTTCCTGGAGGTCTTATCGGTCCACACTGATGAATAGACGTTGTCAGGTCCGTCGGTCGACCGATGCAGGAAATTCTTCATCCGAAAATATTTCCACCCCTCCTGTTTAAGATGGTATTTGTGGCGGTTGATCCGGTCGACGCTTTCACCGGTGAGCTTGGAAACGGGTTTGGCCAGGAAGGGAAGTACTTGCATAAGCATGAGTCCTGTCCTTCTTAAAAAGCCGATGCTGACGTAATAGTTGAAGGAGTTCTTGTGGTATAGCATGATCACCGCCTGTCCACCCGGCTTCAGCACGCGGTGTATCTCGCTTACGATCTTCTCTATCTCGGGAGAGTGATGGATCACCCCATGAGAGTAAATGATATCGAAGGTCTCATCGGCATAGGGGATCTGGGTCGCGTTAGCCACTCTTACCTCAGCGTATTTTTTGTCGAACAGCCTGAATCGCTCTTTTACCCTGCGCACTGATTCGTCGGTGAGGTCAATTCCATAATAGATCGCGCCCCGGTCGATCAGCTGCATGGAATCGGCCCCCTGCCCCAGCCCGATCTCCAGCGTTTTTTTCCCTGCCAGGTCGATGGCATCCAATTCACCCAGGATATGTCCTTCGGTCCTATACCGGAATTCGTCATATTTGGTATAGAAGGATTTGTCGGCCTCGTAGGCTACAAAATTGCTTCCAACGGGATTTTCGTTCCAAAACTGCCGGATGTCGCTGGTATGTTGTTGATCTGTCATTGGCATTGTTTAAAGGGCTTGAGGAAGGCCGCTGCTAAGACTATCGAGTATTTTAAAGGATGTCAGCGTAGTATAGTAGATGGATTCGAAAGGTATCGGGCTATTCCCGCCGGTCTTCGCGGCGTTGAGGAAGGCTTCCACTTCCTGCCGGTGTCCCTTGCCGTCGAGCTTTAGCGTTTTTGCTTTGTTGTTGTGAAAGATCTCCCCGCTTCTGAAATCATTGATAATACCTGCCTTGCCTCCGCCAAACAGCTCTACCCGTTCTTTTGCCAGCGCTTTATCGCCCTCCGCCGCATAGGTGATGGTCCCGATGGACCCGTTTTGGAATCGGATGGTGATGAGAACATTGTCATCATTTTTCACCCGGCTGTTGTCCGAGCCGATGCACTCTGCAAAGACCCTCACCGGCAGCGATCCTGTAAAGAATTGCAGCAGATCGATGAAGTGACACACTTCCCCGATGATCCGGCCGCCGCCCGTATCTGCCTGTTGTGTCCAGTGCTCCTTTGGAATAAAGCCCGCATTCACCCGGTAGTTGATGACCAGCGGGTCGGCTACCCCTTCGAATTCCTTTTTCAGGGCCTGCGCCACCGGTGAGAACCGGCGATTGAAGCCTACCATCAAAAAACCACCGTGCGCTTCATAGAACGAGCGGATATCTTCGAGCCCTTCTTCGGTCATCGCCAACGGCTTCTCGACAAATACCTTTTTTCCTGCTTTCAGACACTCCAGGGCGTAAGATGCATGTGTATCGTGTTGGGTGGCAATAAAAACGGTATCGATACCCGGATCATCGATGATGTCCGAGCTGTCTGTCGACGCTTTTGCAAAGGCGAATTTGGTGGCTACGTTCTTTGCCGTGATCCCTTTGGAAGTGACCACCGTTTGCAAGGTTGCGCCTGCTTGTTTCGCCGGCGGGATCAGGTAGTTCTGTGCAAAACTTCCTGCCCCGATAAAACCGACTTGCAGGGCCGCCCCGGCAGCCTGGCTTTTCATCGGTGTGAAGGTGTGGAACTTCCTGTCGTTTGGGGGATAGTGCAGGAGAATACCGATGTGCGGCTCCTGCACCTTGCCCATGACGATGTCATAGGCCGTCGCTGCCTCATCTATATCGAAGCGATGGGTGATCAGGGCGTTGAGATCGAGCTTTTTCTGCGACAGCAGCTGTAAGAAAGCTTCCATGTTGCGCTGTTCCGTCCACCGTACATAGCCGTAAGGATAATCCACGCCCTGCTCTTCGTAGTGGACATCGTACCTGCCTGGTCCATAGGAACAGGACATGCGGAGCTCCAGCTCCTTTCGGTAGAAGTGTGGATCACGGGGGATATCCATCTTAACGGCGCCTACTACGACCACCCTTCCCTTCTTCCGGGCGATTTCCGCCGACAGCTCTATGGGGTCGTTGGAAGGCGCCGCGGCCGTAATAATGATGCTGTCGAATCCGTAGCCGTTTGTAAAATGCTCGATGACGTTTTTGAGATCGGCATCATCGCGGGTCAGGGCCTCATCCGCACCCAGTTGGCGGGCCAGCCCCGCCAGCCTGGCGGACATATCGATGCCTAATACGCGGCAGCCATTTGCTTTCAGCAGCTGGCAGGTGATCTGTCCCAGCAGCCCAAGTCCGATGACGCAAACGGACTCACCCAGCTGCGGTTCTGCCTGTCGAACACCCTGCAGGGCGATGGCCCCCAGTGTCGTGAAGCTGGCCTCTTCAAAGGAAACATTGTCGGGTATCCGGGCGACGAGGTTCTGAGGGATGCTGACCATCTCCGCATGGGAGGCATAATCCTGGCCGGCACAAGCGACCCGGTCTCCGGGTTTGAAGCGGCCTTCCGTGTCCATCGAGCCGACGACCACACCGGCTGTGCTGTAACCCAGCGCTTTGAGCGAATCCAGCTTTGTACGTACTTTTTCCAGCGTAGCTTTGAGACCCTCTTTCCGGATGTTTTGCAGCACCTGGGCCACAAGATCGGGACGCTGCCGGGCCTTACCCAGCAGGTTAGCCTTTGCCGTTTTGACCGTACTGCGTTCGGTACCCGCACTGATCAGGGAAAATCGATTTTCTACCAATACCATACCCCCCGAGAGGGCCGGCAATGGCACTTCGTCTACGTACAACTCTCCTGTCTTGAAATTCTGGATAACCTGCTTCATGTATGATAACTTGGCCGCGAAATTAACGAATTAAAGTGCGCGAAACAGGCCTGTCGCCCCAATTTATTCGATATGTACGTATTTGGTGATAACGGTCTTATCGGTATTCAACCGGATAACGATATCCCGTGGCTGGCTCGCCCGCAGGTCGATATTGCTAAAGAGTTTATAGCCCGGATCGGGAACATTTCTTATTGCCAGTTCTTTTCCGGCGCCGTCCACTACCTCCAGGCGAAGGGGCCGGATGTCCAACCCGACGAGCCCGACGTGAAAGACCCATTTATCTTTCGTCGGGTAGATAACCACGTGACGTGCCGGGTCGTCCGGGGGCTCCCCGGACCCGGCATTTGCCGTCCCGCAGGGGAAGGCGCCATATCCACAGGCGGGAGACTGGCTGGAAAGCAGAAAGTTCTGCCCGGCTGGGTTGACAAACTGCGGATTTGCTATCACAGGAGCTCTGTCGCCTCTTTCCGTGAAGCCATCGTAATACAGATTGTCCGCATAATAGGCGAGCGATGCGGTATCGACATTGGACAGGGCATAGACAGCAGCACCCGCACCGTGGTAGAAGATGTTCCTGGTGATGAAGACCTGGCGGGGACTGCCGGTCTCGTTTTCAAAGACAATGCCGCGCTTATTATTGATAAAACTGTTGTTTTCGATCAACAGGTACTCCAACAAGGTGTTCTGCAGGGTCTGTCTTCCCGGGATAAGTCCGGTCGTCTGGCAGTCATAGATCAGGTTGTTCCGTAATACCGTATTGCCGCATTCCCAGATCATGAGCCCCTGGGAGCTGGAAACGCCATCGAAAGGGGCCACATCGTACACCGTGTTGTATTCATAAAGGCTATTCTTCCCATATCGGTTGGCCAGGATATTATACCCGGAGAAATGATGGATGATGTTGCCTCTCACCGTACTGTTGCCGAATTTCATTTCCATGCATTCCTGGCCGCCAAAGAAAGTATTGTCTTCCAGCAGGACGGCGTTGAATACCTTGCAGGCAGCGTTATAGCCGTATTCCCTATAGGGCCCGTTGATGAAGAGGTTCTTCCTGATCACTGTTCCCGTGAACCTTCCCTTGTCGTTTTCCAGGCCTACCGCAATACAAGTGGAGCTTTTCACCGAATTATGGGGCTCGCCCCTTAAACCCCAATTGTCGAAGACGCAGGATTCGATGGTATTGCAGTCCGCCACCGTATTGATGAATATGCTTCCAGTAAACAAGCGGCCGAGCATGACGATCACGTCTCCGTTGACTGTTGTCCGGAAGTTGCGGAAAACACAATTTCGTACGATGTTACGCTTTCCGCTGAGGCACAATGTCCCGGGGTCGGACATGCGGATACCCGGATCCTTATCGGCATCCCAGGTGAGCCCGTCGATGACATTGTTATCTCCGCAAAACTGCATGGGGTCGGTGATCCGAGGCTGGTCGCCTGGGCTCTTGCTTCGGATGATGATGTGGCTCCGGGTGATACAGGTCCCCTGGCCGGCTGGATATTGCCCTGTCGCAAGCAGGAATTCGTTCTTTTGTGGGTGAGTCCCGATAAAATCGGCAATATCTCTTCCCGGTGGAATAAGGATAGCACTCAGGTTGTTACCGCTTACATAGAAGGAAGTTACGTGTTTGGTGCAGTCCTGCATCGCAGGCAGGATTGCACAAAGTAGCCAGACAAAGCGTTTCATGACGACAGGGTGTTTAGCGTTTGGGGGTCAGGGCACGATCTGTCGTAAGGAGATGATCAGTTTGGCGAGGGTACCATCTGGCTAGATAAGGGGAGGATTTGGCTATAAAAGCAGTATATTAAGATAATATTTTTCTTTAATATTTCATAGTAAACCATCGGTTATTTTTTTGCGATCTCGCGGTGTCGGCAAACCGGGGATCTGCCATCACCGGGGTCTCGTCGCCTTTTTCCCACAGGCCCGTCTATGCCTGCTCATAGACTGCGGCGGGCCCAGCAGGGACCGCGGGCTCATCGGCGTACCGGCGCAACCACAGCTCGACGGTGATGAGCTGGTAGAGTCGATAGGCATGATCGGCGATTCCCTTCCGGTCTTCGTCGATGAGCTTCTTCACATAGCCGTAGTTGAAAAGATTTCTGGCAGTTACCTGGCGTTCGGACAGCAACTCGTCGATCAGGGGCTTCAGATCATTGCTGATCCAAGAGCGGATGGGCGCCCCAAAGGATGCTTTCGGCCGGTAAATGATCGAATGCGGCAAATACTTTTCCGCTACTTTCTTCAGGATGTACTTTTGCTGTTTCTTTTTGTATTTCAGGCCACCGGAGATGTGTAAGGCCGTCTGCACCACCTCCCTGTCAATAAAGGGTACTCTTACTTCCACCGATGCTGCCATGGAAGCCCTGTCCGTATAGGTAAGGTTCAGGCCGACCATGAACAGATGCATATCGGTGTAGCACATCTTGTTTCTCGGCTCATCGTACCCATTTTCGTTGTAGAAATGCTTGTGCTGTTCGCGCAGTTTTCCGAAGTCGGCGCTGACATCTGCCCGGAAAAGCTCTTTCAGCTCATTGGCGTCATAATAGGAATAGCTGCGCATGTATGCTTCTTCGGGGGATAACCCAGCAAACGACAAGAATCGCTTTAGCCAGCGGACGATGCGGATGCCTTTTCCAAAGGCCTTTACCGGCAGAAGGGCGGCTATGGCTTCCAGTGACTTTCTAAGGAAGGCAGGGGTACGCTGATACCGGGTGGCCAGCAAGGTAGCCCGCTGCCGGCGATAGCCAAAGAAGAGCTCATCCGCACCCATGCCGGAGAGCAGTACCTTCACTCCATTCTCCCGGGCCGCCTTGCAGATGAGATAGGTGTTCAGCGCCGCGGGGTCGCCTATCGGCTCGTCCAGCATATACACCATCCTGGGCAGATCGTCAATGATATTGGCTTTGACGACTATCTCATGATGATCGAAATGAAACTGATCGGCCAGCATCCGGGCATACTTTTCATCGGCAGGCATCTTTTCTACCTTCTTGTCTTCTTCCGATGTCCCGATCGTATAGGTGGAAAGATTGACGCCGGTGCGGGCGGCCATCACCGAGATAAGCGAGGAGTCAAGGCCTCCGCTGAGGAAACTGCTCACCGGCACATCCGCGATCATATGCCGCCTGATCGAGGCTTCCATGCAGTCCGTAAGTGTCTCGATGGTCGCTTTTTCGTCGGTGTGAACGACACGGGTCTCGGGGCGCCAGTATTCTTTTATCCGTGGCTGTAGGGAAGGATTGGAGAGGTCCAGCTGCATGTAGTGGGCCGGTGGCAGCTTAAAGCAGCCTTCAAACATCGTTTCATTCCCGGGCACCCATAGATACGTCATTGCCCCGACCAGCGTCACCCGATTGATCGTCCGGTTGAATCCCGGGATATTCACCAGCGCCTTCAGCTCGGAAGCAAAGGCCAGCCGGTTGTCTATAAAAGTATAGAACAAGGGTTTGATCCCAAAATGGTCCCTTGCCAGGAAAAGCGTCTTTGCCGTTGGATCATAGACGGCGAACGAGAACATCCCGATGAGATCGGCCAGGCATTCCTCTCTTTTCAGCCGGTACCATTCCAGCAGAACTTCTGTGTCCGAATCCGTGCGAAATTCAAGGGATGCATCGATTTCCAGCAGGCGTGCCCGCAGCTCTTTATAGTTATATATCTCCCCGTTGAAGACCATCACCAGCCCGTTTTTGATAAAAGGCTGGTCACTCCGGTGGTCCAGATCGATAATGGACAGGCGCAGATGGGCGAAAGTGACATTGTCCTCCGTCCATGATTGCCGGCTATCCGGCCCCCTGTGCGCCTCGGCGTCCATGGCCATCCGGGCGAGTTTGTCCGCCTCCTGAAAATTGATAAATCCTGCAATGCCGCACATAGATGATGGAGTTCGTTTTATGGTTCCTGCGGGCAGATGTGCTGAAACACCTGCAGCATATTCCGTTCAAAAGTAGAAACGGTAAACCTTTCCAAAAATTTTCTTCTGGCGGCCTCGCCCAGCGATCTTCTTTCTTCCGGGTGATCCAGCAGGTATTCGATCTGTCGCGCAAGGGCCGTAATATCCCTGCTGGGGAACAGCCGCCCATCCACTCCTTCCGCTATCATATCGGGGATCCCGCCTTCATACGTGCTGATGACAGGCAGACCGAATTTCATGGCTTCCAGTATCGACAGGGGAAACGCCTCATTCTCGTAGTAGGTCGGCAGGACGAAGATATCGGCTTTCTCCAACAGTTCGACCTTGTCGCCATCATACTTGGGTCCGCAAACCCTGACCCTGTCTGCCAGACCCTTTTCCCTTACATAGTTCTCCAGGAATTCCAGGCTGATGTCAAAAGGTT
This sequence comes from Puia dinghuensis, assembly GCF_014642875.1. Taxonomy (GTDB): domain Bacteria; phylum Bacteroidota; class Bacteroidia; order Chitinophagales; family Chitinophagaceae; genus Puia; species Puia dinghuensis. The sequence goes on along the minus strand of NZ_BMJC01000003.1, from coordinate 748,141 downwards.
TTCCTGCCAGGGTGACGCCGAAATGGTTATGCGTACGGGAAACCAGCTCCAGGGCGTCCACAAGGTCGATCACTCCCTTGGTACGGACATAATTGGAAAGATAAAGGATCTCGATCTTTTTTTGACCATCGGATGCGACCCTTGGGGCTACCGGCCCCTCCGGGAATCCATAATTGACGACAAAAGAGCTTTTATAGGAGAGACCGGCGGCATCCGAACGAAGTCCTTCGGAAAGGAAGATGACATGGCAGTTCTTAAAGATGCTTTTGCTAAGCCGCCTGAACAGGCGGCTATTTTCCCCGCTGCGGCGCAGACCCTTCCCGTGCAGATGGAAGACCAGCTCTGGCCCAAAAAGCCTGATGATCTGAACGAAGACGACATCCCTGTAGAAGGCGAATCCCGAAGGCGCCAGACTCAGATAGACGATATGTGGCCGGAATACGAACAGATTTCGGACAATGCTGACCAGCGTGCGGGCTACCCCAGGCAGCTTGGCCACCGAGAACTTGCCGATATCTTCTATCTTCCCGGCTGCGCCGATATCGATATGCCTGCTTTCGAAATGCTCCGCAATAAGGTCGCTGCTGATCAATATCTTATTCGCGATCGACGCCCCATGTACGGGAGGAGGCACCTGCGCCAAAAATAATATCCTCTTCATGGAAGCGCAAAGATGCTATTTTCCCGCTAATTTCTACCATTTTTTACGTGGTCGCCCGCTTGTCCTGAACCTTCAAAGCGTAAGCAGTGGTCAGGAAAACAAGCCAGAAAAAGGTAGCCGAATGGGGTAGTTCGAGTATGACGTTGAACATGACCCAGACAAAACAGCCGGGAAGGGCATAAACGAGGAAGGTGACCGAATCATCCGCCGGACGTGAGCGCATCAAAACCTGAACGAAGAACCGCCGCAATGGAATAAGCAGCAGCAGCACCGGCAACAGGCCCACATGAAAACACATGGTGAGCAGCGAATTATGCGGCGGGGACAGGTAGCGTGCCATGGGATACAGCTCGTCGATCATGATAGGAGAATGAAGCGCATCGTTGAGGTATAAAGCAAAGTCATAGGTCATAAAGGGCCTGCCAAAACCGTTGCCCAGGATCATATAGTGATCAACTATGACATTGTGCAGCACATGGTTCCAGTATAACAGTCGCCAACTGGCATTCACATCCCTGAACTCCGGCAGGAAATCCAGCACCAGCACGGCGCCCAGGCAAAACCCGAGCGCGATGAATCGCTGCATGGGCTTGATCATGATGAATAAATGCACAAGGATGATGACGAAGACGGCAAGAAAAGCCGAAGAGTGCCCGGTGGTGGTGGAAAGGAAGAGGACAAGGATGAGTTTGATCCACCGGAGGTAGACATTCTTTTCGTAGGTGGCGACCATGGCGCCGTAGGTGATGATGCCAAACACGGCCAGAGGGGAGTAATAATTATAATCGCCTTCCCCAAATAGCTCGAAATTGGGGACGAATAGTTTCCCATATATCAACAGTCCGCACTGTAACACAACGGAGAGGACGGATATGAGCTTGATCAGCGCTATGGGCTTCCACAGATCGCTGCTGGTCATTACGACAGCATTGAATGTCACGAATGTGCACCCCAGGTAAAGGAACAGATTGAATTGCCGGAAGGCCATCAGCACTATCGGCCCCGGCAAATGAAAGAAAAGAAGGGAGACCACCAGGTAGAACACGGCTATCGCCAGCAGCAGCCAGATGGAATTGAACCGGGATACCAGCTTTCCCCGATTTATCGCCAGCAACGTAATGAGCAGCAGCACGGCATCATGCAGATACAACGGGCCGATAACGGGAAATTTCGTGAATCCCTTGCCAAAGAACAGCAGGGCCAGGAAGTACAGCACGATAAGCGTCTCGAGCCGGAAGATGTTTTTTATGGATAAGCTGCTTGCTCGCATTGATTTGAATTTCTTTACAGGCGGAGCCTTTTATGGAAGACCAGCAGGAATGCCCCTCCCATGAGGCCCATCCCGGCGAAAAAGGGGAGCAAGGAATCGCCCCAACAAACTCTGACACCCAGGGGTATCGCCGCCAGCAGAATGTATTTCAACCAGATCTTCGATCTCAGGATGAGGTCCTTCTTACTGCGGAAGAGGCCCACAAGGCCCAGCATGCTTATCAACTCTCCTACCAGGATGGCGATAAATACACTTGCCGCAGAAGGTAAGAAAAAGGAAAGAATTATACAAACTGCAATGGAAGCAAGGGTTGCGATACCGGTGATCACGGAGTAGGGGCGGTCTCTTTTCTCCAGAATGGCCCTGTTGACATAGCTGATCAGCACCGAGGCGGCAAGGCCTGCGAGCGCCAGGATGATCAGCATCCGCTTGTCGAACTCCAGGGCCTTGCTCAGAAAAAGCTTTATGAACGAATTAGGGTAGAACAGCACGCCTGCCAGGAAGAGGAACCCGGCAAAACCGGCAAGCCTGTCCACCTGCAATTGTACCTCCGTACTGACCATTTCCTTTATAAAGGACTGGCTGATGATCCTTAAAACACCTTTGAAGATCATGTATACCTTGCAGCCGACGTAGGCGGCAGCTGCAACCCGGTCGTCGTAGAAGTATACGACGATGGGAATAAGACCGAGCCCGATGAAATAATAGGAGAGACTTGCAATCCCCAGGCCAAGGCTCAGCCAGTACAAATGCAGGCTTTTCCAGGAGGGTCGCCGCCAATAGGGCCGGCCCAGGAACCTGGCAATAAAAAGCCCCGACCCAAGGTAGACGAGTACCGAACTAAAGAGAAATATCTCTACCGTATAGGCAGAGTGCATGGCTGCTGCGATGAGTACGAATATGTAGGGGATCAACACTCTTGCGAAGGCGAGGCATGCCGCGAGCACGGGATAAGACCTTCCATACAACGCATAATCGGCGTTGAGCGCGAAGATGGGTGCAAAAAGGAAGATGCGGTAATCGTGATTGTAAATGCTCCATGCCGCGGCGGGGATCAGACAGAGCGAAAGGGTCATCCGGGCCGTCTGCGCTTTGTCCACCTCCAGCTGCCAATCCTTGGTGATGGCGATATCCCTCACCGATGACATCAACAACCCCAGTCCTATCAGGTTAATGATCAGATTCAACAACGAATCTATATCGCCGAGAGCAGTAAGCCGGCCGGCATCCATGGACCCTGCCAGGTACTTCAGAGCAATCAAGGTGGTCAACTGGGCAGAACCCGTGAACAGCGCGACAAGAGAAAGCCTTTTAAGCATTATATCCCTTTGGCAGTGCTTCTACGCTTTTCCAATTCGCCCAGTTTCAAATAGCCTTCGAACAGGAGCAACAAGACGATCGTTCCCAGCAGGCACCACACCGAATACTGGAGGAAAGACTCCCTGAAGGGGGCAATAGGCGTACCCACCGCGTTGAAATCGGAGTAGACCTGCAGAATATCCCGATGTTCCTCCACATGTTGCCGGGTATTGGTCAGCGATCTTCTCAGGTCTTTTTCTTTATCGAACAGCTCTACTACCGGGCTGTGGGTCGGCTGAGTGGAGATGGCCAGGGTCGAAACATCCGCCCCCCGGTCGCCAGAGCCTATCTTCCTGTTGTAGGCCTTCATAAGGGTATCCGCGTTGGAAAGCGAACCGAGGATGAGATTCGCCTGCTCTTGCACCAACGAATCTTCCGCTTGTCTTCTCGCTAGCAGTGATGGGGTACTGGTTACGGTTTCGATCAGCCCTGCACTCACGTGCGTAAAGACGTCGGGCGACAGGCTATATAAGGTGATCGTCTGTAAAGGAAAGTCGGTATTCTTCAGCTTTTTCTTGAAATCAGCATATTTTATCAGCTTCTGCCACGAAGTGTCCCGTAGCATGGCGCCGGCTTCGGTGCTCGGGGATTCGAAGCTCCTGTCAAGATCGAAGAAGGTGCTCTTGTACAGCTCGGCTGCCTGCAGCTCATCGTCTACCGGGTCGATCGCGAATGTGCGAAGTTTGCCGGCCTCGGGTTCCGACAGATGAAAAATGTCTGCCAGTTTCTTGGTATCGCCCAGCTTGATCAGGGAATTGAAGTAGTCGATCTTATTGTACAGCTCAGGAGCGCTCCCGAAGTTGGCTCTGACCGTCATGGTCGAATAGTACTGATTGCCTTTCGTCATATAGTTGTACAGTCCGGGCACCAGGCTCAGTAACAGGCCGACCAGTACCAGCAGGATCCTTCTCTTGAGGAATAACAGGAAAAGGATGACGCCTTCGAAGAGCCAATTAAAAAATGATCTCAGACCAGCGCCTATGCTATGCATCACTTTCGTAAAGACAGTGAAAAGCAGGCCCAGGTCGACTTCCTTTTCTTCCCCGGAAACAGGTTGTTTAGGTTGATTTTCCATACGTGTTGAATGGATAGATTGAATTAAATTTTTACAAATATTTGCGTCGCAAAATAGTGTTTAGTCCCGAATTATCGTGAACTCGTCATGCAAATTGTTTGTTATCATTAATTTATGGCGATTTTAGCACTATCCTTCGGCTCCGGCACAGCTTTTCGGGGCATATTGACAACCAACAACGGGAAAAAGCAGAACAGGAAAACACCTTGCTGCAGGGTCAGCGGCGCCTCCACGAGAAACCAGATGGCAATGGTCAGCATGACGAACCAGGCCTCTCTTACCCCCGATCGTCTGGCATAGGCAAACAACAGTGCAAAGATAGCCACCAGGGAGGCCAGACCCACTAACCCCGATTGCACGAGCGTCTCTATATATTGGTTGTGGAAATTAAAACCGAGGTAGCCGCGATTATGCCTGTTGGGGCCTTCGGCAGGGTCCCCGACGTACATATGTGCATCGATGTACTTCTGATCCAGTAGGTTCTGGCAGTCACCGGGACTCACGCCAAAGACCCAGCCATTCTTCGCATTCAGGATCTCGATCGCATAACGCCATTGCAGGAGGCGGGAGTCCCAGGAACTAAAATGCGTAGTGGAATCGAATTGCTTTTGCTTTAAAACAGTAATCTGCCCCTCTTTTATCTCACCGAATCGCCAACTGATGAAATTATTGGAAGAGCCAAACACGCCAACCATAATAAGGATCAGCGATCCGACGATCAGCAAGGCCAGCTTTCGCTTTCGGTAGGAAAATCTGCGAAAGATGATGTTGATGATGATGAGTGGCGTTATCACCATCATAAGCCTGGAAGACAGCATGACCATCATACCAAGGAAGAAAACGAACAGTGCATAGCGCAGCACCTTCCTCCCCCATTTCGGCAGGAAATCGATGGCCGGCTCGCCATAGCGGGACAAGAGGAAGACGATGCCGAACAAAACGTATACGGAGAAGAACACGGCATTATAAGAGATAGGAGCCGTGAGGGCATGATAGAATAAATCGTAAGGATCCTTGCTCGTCTGGTAATGGCGCCAGGCAATGAAAAGGCAATACAGGGAAGACGCCAGCAACAGCAGGGAATAGATAGTGATCAACCGCCTGTAGCTCTTGTTATCGGCAAATGTTCCGGCGCAGAATACGAAGGAAATGGCGACCATGGTAGCTTCTTTTGACACAATCTTCCCTTGCGTAACCATGTCATGGGTATGGAGAAACCCGGCCGCATCGATCAGGAAAAATATAAAGAACGCCAGGAAGATGCGGTTGGCGAAGGCTGTTCTTATATTGGTAAGAGGATTGCCGTAAAACAGGCGGCAGGCCAGCAGCAGGATGATCGACCAGCTGTTTGGGTTGAACCAACCGAAGAGAGTGGTAAAAAGCACAGCAACAATCGCCAGGAAATTGAATCTATTTTGAAGGAAGACTGGTGATCCGTTGCTCATAGTCCTTGTTCTGGGTATTTATATTCGCCACAGGCGGTTTAGGCGGCCAAAATTATGTCTTTTTGGGTAGTTTTGGACGATCTTTGCCGCGAGGGTAGAACGTTAAAGTTTTCCAAATAGTATGAGCCCGGCACCGCTGGTTTCCATTATTACGGTCGTTTACAACGGTGAGCGGCATATAGCCGATACTGTACGCAGCGTGGCGGAACAGACCTATCGCAACATAGAATATATCATCATCGACGGTGGCTCTACGGATAGCACGCTTGCTGTCATCCGGCAATTTGGATCCGCTGTCACGACGGTGATCAGTGAAAAGGACAAGGGGATCAGTGACGCCTTTAACAAGGGGGTCCTGAGGGCCCGGGGCGCCATCGTCGGGATGATCAATGCGGATGACTGGTACGCGCCGGATGCGGTTGAAAGAGCGGTCCGCGCCATCGAGGGGTACGATGTTGCCTATGGGGATCTTCAGCTGTGGCACAAAGATCGGGCAGGCGGCATCGTTAAGGGGGATCACCGTCGTCTCGGCAGGGAGATGTCCATCAATCACCCGACGGTGTTCGTCCGGCGGGAATGTTATCAGGAGTTTGGGTTGTTCGATGAGCAATACCGATGCGCGATGGACTACGACTTTCTTCTTCGCCTGGCGATGGCCGGCCGGGATTTTGTGCATGTTCCCGGCGTGCTGGCCCATATGCGGTGGGGTGGAGTGAGCGACGTGCAGTGGCGGCTGGCCTGTTTGGAAACGATGCGGATCAAGGATAAATACCTTCCTTCCCGGAAGCTGGCCCACCGGCTATATTATGTCAAACAGGTGATGGCCATTACTATTTCCCGGATGCTGCGCTAAGCACCATTTTGTAGGCTTCGAGGGTCTTGATTGCCGTAATCGGCCAGGTATATTGCGTCATGATCTTCTCCCGCAGCGTCTCCGACGGGCCTTCTTTTGCCGCCTTTTCCAGCGCTTCCCGAATGGAGGCTGGAGATGCCGGGTCGCAGTAACAGGCCTCGGCTGCGAAATATTCCCGCGTATCGCCCTTATCCGTAATGACGATGCTGCAGCCCATCGCCGCGGCTTCCAGCGAACTGAGCCCGGTGGTCTCGAACCAGCTGGGCAGGGCATGCACCCTCGCGCGGCTGTAGTAAAAGGCAAGCTCTTTTTGTGACACCGCATCGATAAAGGTGATTGCGGCTCCTGCGGATTTCCGGCATTCCTCATAGTAGGCCGGCTGGTTGACTGCCGGCGCCCCAATCAGGATAAGCCGGAAGGAAGACCCGTTGACTGCCCTGATGAGGTTGAGCTGATTCTTCATCCCTTCTATCCTTCCCACGCAGAGCACCAGGTCGTCCTCCCTGGCAGGCGGATCGGCCGGCAGCCGGAAAACAGCAGGGTCGATAGCATTCGGAATGACCCGGTAGGGGCAGGTGATTGCCAATCGCCGTTGAAGCCGGCTGTACTCGGCCTCCGAATTCGGCAGCAGCAGCGCGGCCCGTTTCAGGATGCGACGCATCGATCGCCGCTGGCCCAACCATAAATAGGAGAGACTGACGATCTTTTCCCCATTGAACAGCTGCCTGGCGATGACTTTGATATATTCAGCCTGGTACACCGAAAAGAACCGCAGCAACAGTCTTGCCGGCCCTCTTCGCGCGTATTGGTCGGCTTCTGCATAATCCACATAGATGGGAGAAACAACATACGGTTTGGAAGATTGTCGGATATGCTTCAGGATATCGGCCGGCCGGATAATATTAAAAAAATGGAGCAGCTGATAGCCGGAATAATCGATCTCCTCGTCCGTTAGCCGGATGTCCACCTTTACGCCCAATTTCCCGAGATATTCAGCCGTTTTCAGCAGCTGTATCGTATCCCCGCCTCTGTTGGTGTACAAGGAGGCCCTGGCGATGAAAAGTACGTTCATAAGGCAGGTTTTTTATCAAATTCCGGGAACAGCCCTGGGGTGAAAGCCAGTATCCAGATGACATACTCCACTATATTCATAATAAAGCTACCGGAAAACTGGTACACGAAGATAAACAGGAACAAGGCCAGCCGGTAGTAGTTGGAAAAAACCCGCGTCTTGAAAAAGAAATACGTCTCCAGGAATAATTTTATCCCAACGCCAAACAAACCGAGTGTTGCCAGCAGATCGCCGATACTGTTCGGGATAGCCACATCGTGTACGGTAAAATTGTGCGTACGATAGAAATTCCGGAAAACATCGAGGCCAAGCACTTTCACCTGGCCGAAGCCGGCGCCCCAGAGAATGCTCTTTTTGCGGGCTATTTCTACGCTCAGGATAAAAGAATCCCAGGTTCTGCCATTGAAAGAAGTGTCTTGTCCTGCGGCGATATTTTGCAGTCGCCGGAAAAACACATTGTCGGGGAAAAAGAAGAGAAAGAAACCCACCACCGCCACTGCCAATACCCCGCCTGTGATAAAATAGCCCTTGTTTTTGGTGTCGAAGATCAGCGTTTTGGCGTGCACGATCAACAGCAGAAAAAGGGCCAGGGCAATACCCAGTATCACCCCAAAGGAAAGGGACAGGAAAAGTGGTACGAGCACCAGCACGCAATAAACCACCGGGCGGGGCAGCTCGCGTCTTAACACTTTCAGCAGATAGTATATAGCGATCGGCGCAAACAAGAGAGAATAATACGAAGGCTCGTAGGTCAGCATCTTCAACCGCAGCAGGTCTACCGGACCCAGGGACAAGGTATTGGCGTTCCAGAATACTGTTCGCATGGATGGAAGAAATAGAAATCCAAGCGCGACCAGGACCAAGCCGGCATTGATCAGCAGTATTTTTTTATAAATGTCCCGCAAGCTGTGACAAAAGAGAAGATACTGGTGAAAAGCGATGCAGAAGACCAGTACGGTGAAGGAAAGCGCTATCGAATACAGGTAAAATCTTCCGTCTTCGATGCCGTCAGTCGAATGGGCGATGACGAAAGGGATGACCAGCAGGAAATAAACAAGAAAATAGTTGATGTTACGGTAGCGGGCAATCCAGAAAAGCAACACCGGCGCCAGCAGCGTGGTGTAAAGCAGACCCACCGGCAGAAGGAAGCCATTCAAAAAGAAATAGAGAATGGCAGCGGGAAGATATATGTTAAAGCGAAGGGGGATGCTGTTCATCGCCTTTTTTTATAATACCGGACAATCAAATAATAAATAACGAGATAACAGCCATTCGAAACCAGCAGCGTCGTTGCGGCCCCGTAGGCCTTCCACACCGGGATCAGGGTCATGTTCAGCAGCGTGCTGGTCAGGGAAACACCAAGCCCTGACCACAATATTAATGAAGTTCGCTCGAAATAGACAAGATAGTTGCTATACAAAAGCGCCACGCAGATGACGATCTGCCCGGCCAGCAGCAGCGGAAGCAGGTAAACGATCTCCGAATAAGATTTTGGTATTAGGTTCAGCTGCAGGCAGACCATTACCCCGGCCATGATGGCAACGGACAATGCAACGAGTATCCATACCAGGCGGCCGACCAGCTTTCTCGTCTTGCGCAAATTGTTCAGCAGGTCTTTTTCCTTGAAAAATAACGGGAGCCAGACATTCTGCAGGGAAGTGGACAGCAGGGCGATGACGCCGGCACATGCCGTAGCCAGGTAATACACCGACAGAGCGGCATAGCTTACATGTTTTTCGAGGAAGAATTTATCACCGAAATTGATGATGATGCCAAACACGGCGGAGAGCATCACCGGCAAGGCCAGTTTCAGGCATTTCATTATCAGCTGCCAATCGATTACCCTCACCATCTTCCCGATATAGCTGCCATAAAACGCCAGCAGAAGGATGAGCTCAACGGCGCCGATGGCGATAAACCGCAGCTCGATGGGATCACGGGCCCGCAGGAAGTACAATGCAAGGATGCTGATGCTGTTGATGCCAATAACCCGGAAAAGACTGTATTTTTTTATACTGTCTATCTTCTCGGATGTGTAGAAGAAATTACTCAGCATATAGGCGAAAAGCGAGGTCAGGGTCAGCAGCAGGATCCAGGGGCGATACTGGTCGTAGTGTATCGGATTCCTGAACAGGAACCGCACGGCATAATGATCGAGCCCGAAGAAATAAGCCGGCAGGACGAACACTAACAACCCCGCCAGCAGCAGGAGGTTGATGGAATAGATGAGCTTTCCGCGTTGTTGCGGGTCTTGTTCATCATGATAGAGCTTACTTTGTGGAATATAGAGCCCCAGGTTGAGGATGGCGGAAAAGGAATAGGCAATGGAAAGGGTATAGTTGAATATCCCATACTGTTCCTGGGTCATCAGGTGCAGATAGACAGGCAGCAGGACGATCGCGGATGCCTTTACGAGGATGTCGAGCGACAGCACCGTCACCAGCCTATTGATGAACATTCGATTCATGACCGGAAGCTGGAATAAAGGGTCAGAAAATTGAGCACATCGGCCGGGGTCTGTCCATTTACACCGGCCGACAGGCGCTTCATGACGACGCTTCTGCCCCATGCGGGATGAGATCCAAACCACAGCTTCGACAAGACCCGGAAAGCCAGTGTCGTCCCGAACCTGGCTTCATCGATTTGGTAACGCAACAACATCCTGATGACTCCTTCGGGGACATGCCACTGTTTCAGTACCAGGTAGACCTGGGCATACCGTGCAAAATTGTTCTGATAGTGCATGAAGGGAACCTGTTTCTTCCCGGCCAGAATTTTCCCGTCTTCCTTCATTTCAAAATGGAGGTTGGCCTCGCCCTGGTTATCGAACCCGCCAACGTTGAGCGACAGCGGGTTTTCGATAAAAAATAAATCCGATCGATAGATGACCGAGCGGTCGTCCTGCGGAAGCCGCCTGCTGGAGATAAGATACTCCAGCAGATCCTGGTCGTGGCCTATGGGATTCCGGTAAAAGGAATTATTGGCGAGCATCCGGTCGTTAGCCCGACACAGCGCTTTTTCCGCGGCGGCGGCGGCGGAATACCCGGCCGGATCACGATCCAGCTCCCGCAGGTTGGCCTCATAAATGTCGAACCACCCTTGGTCGGAAACCGTCAGCAGTACGGGGCAGCCCTGCAACATAAAGGTTTTACCGGCAGTATCCCGGGCCAGCTCGTCCAGCGAAACATGCAGGAGAATATCGCTGTCCAGGTGCCAGAATTGGGCCGGCTTGTCCGGATGTCCTTCGAACAGTTCGCGGAATGCGAGCCACCGCAGCAGGCAATTGCGCTCGTACCGGCTGTGCTGTGCGTCGATGTTCGGATAGGCGGCGACGATGCTGGCAAACCCCGCGGAATAATCGATTACGGTGAAACCCATCTCCTCCAGCATCCGCAGGTAACCCGCCGAAAGCAATTCGATCCCTTCCAGCAGCACGATATGGAAAGGGATGGAAGAGCCGAACCTTTTCAGGCTCTCGCCAAGCAGCTCGAGCGGCAACTGCCTGCGGAAGGTTGATTCGTCACTGGTACACCAGGCTGCGGTATAAAACATAGTCAGTCAATTTGAAGCTCCCTCCCCTGCACGGGCTGCAACGCCGTCTTTATTACGCGGATAACCTTTTCAGCGGGTATTTCGCTTATCAGGTTCATCGATACTTCGCGCGGGACGAGCAGGCCGACCCTTACTTTTTCCTCCGTAGAGTCGGGATAGATCGCAAAGAAATGCGTTGCCATCTCACGGGGATAAGGGGCAAACCTGCCGTAATGAAAACCACTGAAGAGACCGAACACCGGGCACCCCACTGCCGCAGCCAGGTGGACGGCGCCTGTGTCCACGCTGATGAGACAATGCGCGCCTTTTAGGACGGCAAGCAGCCCGACAAGCGAAGTCCGTCCGGTAAGATCAATTGCCGATCCATCGGCGAGATCAATTGCCGTCCCACTCAATGCGGTAGATAAGGGTTCGGTGTCCTGCCGGTCGGCTGCTGACCCGCAGATCACCGGCGTGAGGCCGTATTGCAGGGACAGATGCCGGGCTACGGCCACAAAATTCTCCGTCGGCCACCGCTTCTTCCTGTTGCCGGCGCCCGGGACTACGACGAAATAGGCCCGGGGCAGGGATATATTAGTAGGGGGCACGCTCGCCGCCAGTCGCGTGGTTACGGGGTCCGGGTTCATGCCCAGGATGCCATAGATGAACCGCGCATTGCGGATAGCGTCGAATACCGTCTCCTCACCCGCATCCTCCAGCCGGTGATAAAGCCGGCGGGGAGTCAGCCTCCGCTCGATCGCCGATGCCGGGAGATCCGTCGTCTTCATGGCAATATTATTCGAAGAGGTGCTGACGGCCACGAGCAGGTCGTCCATCCGGAAGCTGCGGGAATAGATGAGATTTACGGCATCGGAAAACCCTGCCTGCCGCAGTCTTTTTAAAATGGCGAACCGGTAGAACAGATTCCGCCTGAATCGCAGCTTATCCAGCCATATGGCTTCGTCTGCTGCCCGGGCATCGAAGGCTTCGAACAGCTGCCGGAAAGCTATGTTGCCGACAAACGTTATGTGGTGGCTCCCGTAGGCATTCGATCTCCTGAAAGCACCCAGCAGATTCCGGATGAGCATATAGTCGCCTATCTCATCTGTCTTTACCAGCAGCAATCGCCGTGGCTGCTGCCGGGCCGGGATGCATTTCACGGCATAGTAGACGGCCTGGTAGCATAAGAGTTTGAAGAGATCGACCACTCCCTAAATTACATTTATTTTTTTCTTTAATTCCCGAAGCGTGACAATGATAAAAGCCGCCACGAAACCCAGTGCGGTCCAGGCAGTGATGGATTTGGTCATGGTCACCGACTGCGGATTTTCGGTGGGCCGGAATGCCGTGATCTTAGCCAAGGCCTTATCCCGGTGAATAAGGTAGTTGTTGATCTCGGTTTTCAGACTGTCCAGCGAATTGGATTGCCTATAGAGAGATGCGGGGTCGAAATATTCTTTCTTCAGCGAGTCGATCTTCACCATTTCCCCCTGCAGATAATCGAGCCGTTCGTGCCATATCCGCCCTTGTTCGTCCATTTCTTTTTTGAGATAGGGAAGGCCATTGATATAGTTGATCAATGCTTCTCCGATGCTGTCGGCCCCGGAAGGAGACCTCAGCCCCGCCACTATCCGGAAGAACCGGCTCTCCGTCGCGTCCTTATCCAGGGTCTGGCCGAGGAGGTTCTGGGTCCCAAGACTATTTACCCTATCCGCAAGCACGGGTGAGAGCTGCAGCTGCTGCGCTAACTGCTCCTTCGAGCCCGACCGGACCAGCAGGTTCAGCTGATCGATGATGTTCATATAGGCCACCTTATCCAGGGTATTATATTCAACCAGCATGGATACCTTGTAATTCTTTCCGGCAAACGAATAATACTGCCACCCGGCCAAGGCACCCAGGATAACCCCAAAGGTCAGCGACAGATAGCCCTTCCTGAATATAGCACCGACCTGATGCAGGCATTGGAAGAAAAAACGGAGAGTATGAACAAAGAATAGTTGAAGACCGGCAAAGGAAATATAATCTTCTGATGAGGTGTTTTTCTCTGTCATAATACCTGTAATTTACCATCGGTCCGCTTCTTTCCCTGCAGGTTGTCCGCAAACAGTTGTTCGTAGCTATCCACAATTCCCTCCCAGGTGTACATGTTACGGATCTTTTCTGTATTCACCTGCTTCCATTCATCGATGATCTGCTGCTCCGGCAATCGTTCGAGCAGACCCGCAATATCATCTTCGGACGCAAAATAACCCGCTTCTTTCCCCAGTATCGTCTTGTTGAAAGAGTTATTATGGGCGAGGATCGCGCATTCACAAGCCATCGCCTCCAACAGCGAAGGATTGGTCCCGCCAACCGAATGGCCGTGAAAATAGAAAGAAGAATAATGCCGCAGGGCATTGGCTACCTCAGCGTCGTAAATTCCGCCTACAAAAAGCAGATCGTCCTTCCGGTAGGTTTTTTGCAGATAGCTGCCGAAAGCATTGCCCGGGTTGCCGATCAATACCAACGGTTTTTTCCTGTCGGCAGCAAGCCAGCCGCGGATGATCATTTCGATATTATTTTCAGGCTCCATCCGGGCCATCAGCAGAAAATAATCCTGCTTGTCCAATCCCCACCGGCCCAGATTGCCGGCCACATAGTATTCGGGAATTTCGGCGCCATAAGGGATATGAGCGAGTGGCCGATGGTATCTTTTTTCCAGGTAATCGCGGATATTGGTACTATCGGCTACCAGTATGTCACCATGTTGCGCGGCCCATTTTTCAGCGTGGAGAAGAAATTTCCTTGTCAGCGGCCCGTATTTGCTGCGCTTCCATTCCAGCCCGTCCATGTTGATGACGTTTAGCGCATCCTTCGGCCACAGGCGGTGCCACACCGAATTGCTGGTATATCCCAGCTGCAACAACACATCGAAGCCCCTTTTACGCGCATCTTTCAGACAATTATAATCATATACGAATTGTCCTGCCGACCCGATATAGTTTTCCCAATCGGTGCAGCGAATGATATGTACGCCTTCCCATTCTTTTTCCCTGTAAGGGTGATTACTCGAATTGTATACCCAAACCGAATGTCCCCGTTGTACAAGGCCAACCGAGAGAAACTGCGCAAACTGCTCAAAGCCCCCATAGTTATTGGGAATACCCCGAGTACCTAAGATTCCGATCCTCATTGGATGATTTAATTTTGATCTTCAATCGCGTGCGGGTAGCCAACACATTCAATTTTTTTTAAATTGATCGCCCCGCTGACGGGACAAGGTTATGCCCTACCAGTTAGTAGTATTTTTATTCCTGGAATTATTGAGTTTCTTTGCAGCTTGCTATGTGAAAGCTTATTATGTCAAACGCAGTCAAGTGTTTCGCCGGTTGCTTCCAGAACAAATTTTAGTTCCTATCAGCAATAAGTAAGTAAAAAAACTGTTATAGGGTCTTTAAACCAAAGGCCAAGAAAAACGTCTTACCTATCTGGTAGGTTAAACATCTAATTAATTAATTTAGCGTAATTTGCACGCAGATTTACAAAACGGACAAAATCAATAAACCTCGGTCTTATGATTGAAAGCAAGCGGCTGACTCAAGAATTTGTTAAGGCAGATGATCAGACAGAAGGACGCGCCGTGAATCTGAGGCATTATTTAAGTGAAAGGCGTAACTACTTAATTATCAAAAGAATATTTGATGTTGTCTTCTCCGCTTGCGTATTGATCTTCGTTTTTAGCTGGCTTTTTCCAATTTTATATATTCTCATCAGGCTTGATTCGCGGGGTCCTGTCTTTTTCATACAGAAGAGAGTAGGTTTCCTGGGAAAGTCATTCCCTTGTCTTAAGTTCAGGACGATGTATGTTAACGCGGAAGCCAATACCAAACAGGCTACCGATGATGACCCCCGCATCACCCGGATGGGTAGGTTTCTTCGCAAATCCAATCTGGATGAGCTTCCACAATTCCTCAACGTTCTCGTAGGGCAGATGAGCATTGTGGGTCCCCGTCCGCATATGTACAAGGATTGCGCAAGCTTCTCCCGTGTAGTAGACTCCTACAAGCTTCGCAACCTGATGAAACCCGGCATCACAGGTCTGGCGCAGGTGAAGGGCTATCGTGGCCCTGCTCAAAGCTTCGACAAGATCTTCAGGCGATATCAATGGGATGCATTCTATGTGCGCAATGCAAACTTCTGGCTCGACCTTCGCATCGTCCACTTTACCGCCATGCAAACCTTCTCGTATATTCTGAGCAAGTTTATCATTATCGACGATGTGCCGACGCCCACCCTCGCCGGCGAACTCATCGAACCTAAGAATATGCTCAACTAAGCCAATTATTTTTCATTTTTTTTGTCGCGTGCAAATGTGCTCATTTCGGGCTTAAGCATGCCTAAAAGCGCTTAATTCGTGTCTTATTGCTGTTAAACGTGTAAAAACGACTTTTAACGTTAATTTATTTAACAGCTTCCGATGCAACGTTTTTATTTTGAACATTGTCAAAGACGCCTGAGATACGCTTTCCAGCAACCCCGACATGACCCTGCGCGCGGAATCAGGTCCGGATCAGAAAACGCCGATGGCACCGTTCTTGCTATCGTACCGAATAACTGCTTATTTGCATCCGTTATGCCGCTATGGTTGAGTTGCAGTAGAGAACGTTATCAGAAAACGAAAAACCAATCCTTCGTAACATGCAGAGCACAATTGTTGAATCGTCCGTTCGTTGCCCCGAAAACTGGGAAAAAGGTAAATGGCAGTTTATTCGCGAGTATTGGAGTGACAGGTACAATTATTTGGTTGTCAAGAGAATAATGGATATTACCACTTCTCTTGTAGTCCTCCTTCTCATTTTTCCCTGGTTGTTTCCCCTACTATATGTATTGATCAAATTGGATTCCAGGGGCCCTGTGCTGTTCAAGCAGAAGAGAGTGGGCTTCCTTGGAAAAACCTTCTATTGCTATAAGTTCAGGACGATGTATGTCAATGATTACGCCGATACCCGCCGGGCTTCCCGCAATGATCCCCGGGTTACCCGCATCGGCTGGTTCCTCCGCAACACCTGCCTGGATGAGCTTCCGCAGTTCATCAATGTCCTTTTGGGGCATATGAGCATTGTAGGGCCCAGGCCGCATATGTTAAAGGATTCTAATGAATTTGCCAACCTGGTATCCAATTACCAGTTTCGTAATATGGCCCGTCCTGGCATTACCGGACTCTCACAGGTGAGAGGATATCGCGGACCTGCCACGAGTTTCGAAAGCATTTTCCGCCGCTATCAATGGGATTCTTATTATGTCCGCAATGTGAGTCTTACCCTCGATCTAAAGATCATGGTAGGTACGGCCCTGCTGATGATGCGGTCCGTATTCTACAAGGATCAGCCCGTACCTCTCGATAACAATAGGCCCGTTTATAATTCGGAATCCCTGGTTTCAGCTAAGAAAATTGCGTAGGTGCTACACTACTAAAATTGTATATTCGGGGAGATGAGGATCAACCGACGCACCGCCATCACCCAATTGCTATCCTTTCTGCAGGCGCAGCCCTGCTTTCCTCCTGTCTCCAAAACCAGGGCGGTAAAGGAGTCCAACTCCGGAATTTCCGCCTGGACCCCGACCAGCAGCGATTAATGGAAGAACTGACAGCTACCCTTATTCCAACCACAGACACACCTGGTGCGAAAGAAGTATCGGCACATTTATTCGTACTGAAAATGCTCGATGATTGCGCCACCGCGGACGACCGGGCGAAATTTCTGAAGGGCATGCAGCAATTCGATGCCGCAGCAAAGACCTCCGACGGTGACTCCTTTGCCCGGCCGCTGCCAAAGAGTTCACGGAAAAAGGCTACAAGACCCTCGTGCTCGAACGGGGTCGAGAAGTACGCCATCTCAAGGATTATCCCACCACTGTACAGGAGAAGCCCTTCGACTGGATCCGCGGCTATCAGGTGGGTGGCAAATCGCTCCTATGGGCCCGCCAGACCCAGCGCTGGAGCGACTTCGACTTTGAAGGCCCTGCCCGCGACGGCTTTGCGGTCGACTGGCCTATCCGGTATAAAGACCTGGCGCCCTGGTAATACCAATTCCACCACCATACCCTGGGCCGAGCGCACCGGCTACCTGACCCTCCGCCCCTTTTCCGTCGTTGACTCCATTCTTTATGATGAGAGAAAAAACCGGGCCACCGGGGTGAGGATCATTGACGCCAACACAAAAGAAACGTTCGAATACATATTTCCGCCGAATACGACGGTTTTAAAGATTCTACCACGGACGGCCGCCGCCCTACCGGCGCCTATATCCCCCGTTTCCGCAACGTCTTCCAGCAGGACAAGGACGCCAGCTTTCTCCGCGGGTATGCCGCCGGGTTCTCCGCTTTCCGCGGCTTCGATCACCCGACCGAAGGGTTTGGTCTTGCCTTGAAAAACAATCTCAACAGCGGACGCCTGGGACCCTGGTGGGTTGGCTCGCATATGATGGGCGAAACCATTCCCAAGGAAACAAATACCGTTAGCCTGGATGACAGCCGGAAAGATGCCTGGGGTATCCCTCAGCTGAAGATCAATATCAGCTACGATGACAACGACGAAAAAATGCTGAAGGACTTTTTTAAACAGATGACGGACATGTATACGGCTGCTGGCTTCACCAACATCAAGACCGGTGATTCGGGACAAGCGCCCGGCCTGGACATCCACGAAATGGGGGGCGTTCGCATGGGGAAAGACCCGAAGACCTCCCTCCTCAACAAATGGAATCAGCTGCATGCCTGTCCCAACGTATTCGTCACCGACGGCGCCATCCTGCTCATCGGGGGTAGCCATGCGGAAAAACGTAAAAAGTACCATTTAAGTCCGGAATAGCACAATACCCGGGGATGGCGGCTTAGTACCTTTGTGTGGTAATAAAATATCCCTTGTATGTGTGCCGATAAAATTGATCATGAACATTCTCATCACAGGCCCAGCCTGATTGGCAGCATCCTGCACAACAGGTGCTCCCGGTGTCGCAGGGGGCCGCTTTTCATCGACCCTAACCCGTATCACCTGAAACGGTTTATGAAGATGAACGAGCACTGCCCCGTCTGTGGGCAGCCATTCGAGATAGAGGTTGGCTTCTGGTTTGGTACGGGTTATGTCAGTTATGCCCTTGCTATCGCGGTTTGTGTCGCCAGCTTCATCGCCTGGAAGGTGTTGATCGGGATGTCGTTGCAGGACAACAGGCTCTTTTGGTGGATGGGTGTCAACGGTATCCTCCTGCTTCTGCTGCAGCCCGTGCTGATGCGCCTGTCCAGGACCATCTGGCTCAATTTCTTTGTCCGGTATGATCCGGAAACGATTGGTAACTTAGCATCCTAATTATTCGCATATGCTTCCTTTCGTTGTCCCTTCCCGTGACCAGCTGGCGCCCGAAGCACAGGTGCTCTACGATCAGTTTCAGCAGTCCGGCGGGAAAATGCCCAACCTTTACGCTACTATCGGCTATTCCGCCAATGCCCTTGTCACCTACGTGCAATATTCCCGCGGGCAGGCGAAGAACACCTTTCATGTCCGCGACCGCGAAGGCATCTTTCTCATCGTCTCACAGCTGAACGGTTGCGAATATTGTCTTGCCTCGCATACCGCCAGCGCACTCAAAGCCGGCTGGAAAGAAGAAGACACCCTCGCCATCCGCGCCGGCAACCACCCCGACAAAAAGTGGCAGGTGATCTATGCGATCGTTCGATCGGTCATCGAAAACAAAGGCGAGGTCGCCGACGCGCTGCTTCGCGACTTCTCCGCCCTTGGATACAACGATGCCGCTATCATGGATTTGTTTGTGCTCATCAATGTTATGAGTTTTACCAATTATGTCTATCGTCTGATAAAGGTCCCCATCGACTACCCGTCGGCGAAACCGGTCTGATCGCCACCGTCAGACCTTCGTGCCATCGCCGCGTGGAACAGCGATTCGGCTATCCCGCCCAGCCCTCTCTGTCGAGACCCCTGAATTGGATGGCCTCGGCAAGATGTTCTGCCCGGATACATTCACTACCCGAAAGATCAGCGATCGTCCTGCCTATCTTCAGGATATGATCGTGGGCCCGAACCGACAGCTTCAATTTGTCCATGGCCGCCCGCACCAATTGTTCCCCGGCAGCGTCGATGCGGCAATAATGGTGCAACAACCGGCCGCTCACCTGTGCATTACAGTAAAGGCCGGAAGATGCCTGCGCCGGTATCCCCATCCCTTGCGGCAACACCCTTTCATAGCGTTTGCGTTGCTGTTCCCTCGCTGCTATCACTCGCTGGCGAATCTGCTGTGAATTATCCCCTCCACCGCGATCAGCCAATGTCGTATAGGACACGGGTACCACCTCTACGTGGAGATCGATACGATCGAGCAAAGGTCCGGAGATCTTATTAAGGTATCTCGACACGGCCCCGGGCGGACAGGTGCATTCTTTGTCCGGGTGGTTATAATAGCCACAAGGACAAGGGTTCATCGAAGCGATAAGAATGAAAGAAGAAGGGAATTCCACGGAAAGCGCGGCCCGGCTTATCAGCACTTTCCGGTCTTCCATCGGCTGTCGCATCATTTCCAGCGTACTCCGGCTAAACTCCGGCAATTCATCGAGAAAAAGCACTCCATGATGAGCGAGAGAAATCTCTCCTGGCTGAGGGATACTACCCCCTCCCACCAGCGCCATTCCGGAAATGGTATGATGGGGACAACGGAAAGGGCGTTGAGAAAGCAGGGTCGTATTTTCCGGCAGCTTGCCGGCTACGCTATGAATCTTTGTTGTTTCCAGCGCTTCCTGCAGGCTTAATGGCGGTAGAATGCCTGGCAACCGTTTTGCCAACATCGTCTTTCCTGCCCCGGGTGGTCCTACCATGACGGCGTTGTGGCCGCCTGCTGCGGCGATCTCCAATGCTCTTTTGATATTTTCCTGTCCTTTTACATCGCTGAAGTCCAGGTCTGAAGATGGAGCTTGGGAAAGGAAGGATTTACGGACATCGACTATGACGGGGTCAATGGAAGAAGTGTTCCGGAAAAATCCGATCACTTCCCGCAGGTGGCTAAACGCAAATACTTTCACCTGATTGACGATAGCCGCTTCGGATGCATTTTTTTGTGGGACGATGAGTCCTTTGAATTGTTCTTTACGCGCCTGTATGGCGATGGGCAGGGCGCCCTTTATAGAATGAATACTGCCATCCAGACCCAATTCCCCCATGATCACATAATCTTTCAGGCTTTCTGCATCGGGAATCTGTTCACTGGCGGCGAGGATGCCGATGGCGATAGGGAGGTCGAATGCCGAACCATATTTCCGAATGCCCGCCGGAGCGAGGTTGACCACGATCTTGGTCCGCGGCATGTAAAATCCATTGCTCTTTATTGCGCTCTCTATCCGTTGAATGCTTTCTTTTACTGCGCTGTCGGCCAGCCCGACCACAAAAGTATGCAAGCCTTCAGTCACATTCACTTCCACGGTGATGGTGATAGCCTCCACTCCATACACCGCACTTCCAAACGTCTTCACCAACATATCAATAAGGTTTAGCCGATGAAGCTAACCAAAATTTTGATATGCATGAAAATAATTTGCAACGACGTTTCACAAAAAATGTTCCACGGCACGACGCTACAGATTCTCCAGCATCTCCACCACCTTCTCCCTTTTGAGGATCAAATACCCGATGCGGTCGTTGCTGATACCCGGCTTTAGCTGATAGCTAAACTGCAATTGATCGTCCTTTACGGTCGTCTCGAAATAACTGAAAAGGATGTTGGGATATACTTTCAGCTCTTCGCCTATCTCGTAAAGATGGGTGGAAAGGATGAACAAACTCCGGTGGATGCGGATAAGCCCTTTAATCACCGTGCTCGAACACTTCATCGCATCCTGCATATTGGTTCCCTTAAACAGCTCGTCGATGAGCACCAACCACTTTTTCTGCGTACCGATCTTCTGCAATGTATTCCGGATACGCTGCACTTCATTAAAGAAAAAGCTTTCGCCCTTGCTGATGTTGTCGACGACATTGATATTACTGAGGATGCCGTCAAACAGGGTGAGCTGCATCGACCTGGCCGGCACCCCCATACCCAGGTGGGCAAGAAAGACGACCACTCCTACACTCCGGATGAACGTGCTCTTGCCCGCCATATTGGCCCCGGTGAGAAAGATAAAATTGGCATTCCGGTCGAGTTTTACGTCATAGGCGACGGGATGGGGCAGCAAGAGGTGATATAGCTGCTCTGCCTCCAGGAAGGGGTCTTCCTGTTCGAGAAAAACGGGAAAGCTCAGCTGATATCGCTCGATGGCTGTTGCCATCGAATACCAGGCGTCGAGCCGATTGTAGATATCGATGAGCGACACCATGGCAGTCTTGAAACTATGCCGAATATAATGTCCGAAATAGATGACCTGCACCGGGTTCAATTTTGTCCCCGACTCGATCTTTCTCAGTTGGTGAAGGATATCCTGGTCCAGCAGCCGGCGTGATCTTTCCAGCAGATCGTTCAACAACGCCGGACAACCCGGGACATTCAACAGGGATATTAGTTGGTTCATACCCCGGACGAAATCGGCAAAATGTCCCACCGAATACCGGACGACGGCATAATCCGCCGCGTGAAAGAACTTATAGCCAAGCGCAGCCGGCAGGTTCTGGCCGTGAGGGATAGGGTCTATTTGCGTCTCATAGAAACGCTCCATCACCATGATCGTCCCGTTGCTTATCGAGGATGGCCATTCCCCCATCTTTTCCCTTATCAGCGCCAGTATCTGCTGTGTCGCTATTATCGGCCCCGGTTTGCTAAAGGGATTGCTGAAAAGCTCCAGCAAAACATCCTTGCCGCCCCGGGTGCGGGTAAAATCCAGTTTGTGAAAGATGGATAACTCTTCCTCCCTATTGAAAAGGGAAAGGTCCTCATACGTAGTGTTATCGATATCCATGGCGTATATTAAAGGTCAAATCGCAGGCGCTGCCCCCATTGAGATTCATCGAAGCGCCCATTTCCATAAACCAGGTGGCCGTTTACAAAGGTATGGGTCACGGTCGCCGGAAATTCGAATCCTTCCAGCGGGCTCCAGCCACATTTGTAGAGTACGGACGCCGGGCTCACCCGCGATGGCCGGTTGAGGTCTACCAGCACAAGGTCGGCAAAATAACCTTCCCGGATAAATCCTCTTTCCGCAATGCGGAAACAGGTAGCCACGGCATGACTCATCTTTTCCACCACCTTCTCCAGGCTGATCCTTCCCTCGCGGACATAATGGAGCATCAGCAGCAGGGAATGCTGGACGAGCGGCAACCCGGCATGCGCCCGTTCGTAGGCGTTGGGCTCTCCATCCGGAACCAGCCTGCCGTCCACCGTCCGCATCAGCCCTTTTTCAGTCAGCGTATGCGGCGCATGATCCGTCGCGATAAGATCGAGCCGGTCGTCGAGCAGCGCCTTCCACAGCGCTTCGCGGTTATGCGGCGCCTTAATAGCCGGGTTACACTTGATCCGGTTGCCCAATACCGCATAGTCGTCACTGGTAAAATGCAGGTGATGCACACAAACCTCCGCCGTGATGCGTTTATCCGCCAGCGGCAGCATATTGCTGAAAAGCGACATCTCCTTTTCAGTAGACAGATGAAAGACGTGCAAGCGGCTATTGTGTTTTTTGGCGAATTGGATAGCCGTCAGCGATGATTCGAAACAGGCTTCCTCATTCCTTATCAGGGGATGATCGGCCGCCACCAACTCCCGCCCTTCTTTATGAAATCTTTCCAGGTTTTGTCTGATAATCTTTTCATCCTCGCAATGAGTGGCGATGAGCACTTCACTTTCGCGAAAAAGCTTGTCCAGGGTAAGGTAGTTATCCACCAGCAGATTGCCCGTGGACGACCCCATAAAGATCTTGATCCCGCAGATGTCCTTCTTCTTCTCATTTGTCCGCAAGGCCTCATCCGCATTGTCGTTGGAGGTGCCCATATAAAAAGAATAGTTCGCCAGCGAGCTGCGCGCTCCGATGGCATACTTGTCTTCCAGCAGTTGCTGGGTGAACACCGGCGGCAGGGTATTCGGCATTTCCATAAAGGACGTAACGCCCCCGGCTACCGCGGCTCTTGCCTCCGTATAGATGGTAGCCTTGTGGGTTAGTCCCGGCTCCCGGAAATGACACTGCTCGTCGATAACACCGGGCAATAAATGCAGACCTTCACCGTTGATCTCCGTGACAGCAAAGGATGGTTGAAGTTCTGTTCCGATTTTTTCGATCCGCCCGTTTTTGAGTAGTAAATCTGCTGTACTAATCCTACCTTCGTTGACTATGGAGACATTCTTGATCAAGTAATTATGCATAACGAATATTAGATCCTCCCTTTATTTGACGCATTATGACGCAATTTATTAAAACCCTTGTAAGACTTCAGAAAAAGTTGTCCTTCCTGGTATGTACCCTTCTGTTGGCTGTACTGATGCCGGGAAAGGGCCATGCTCAGTCCAGCTACTTGCCCCAGGGTTCTAAATTTGATCATTTTCTGGATAGGATGGAGATCCTGTTGCAGACCGATCCAGACCTGAATATCAGCACCGCCAAACCCATCAGCCGCCGCCTGGCCGTCCGGGTAGCTCAGCTATCTGACTCCCTCCATAAATTCTATCCTTATGATTATTATTACCATCTTTCATCCGTGGACAGGGCCAATCTCTCCTCCCTGCTGATGAACAACATCGAATGGGTGACTACCAATAAGGATAGCTTCATGAGCAAGCGCCCCTGGCTGCAGGCGTTTTATAAGAACAAAGCCAATTTCTACGAGGTGGAAGATAAAGATTTCTTTCTGGCTGTCGATCCGGCTATCCAGCAGACCCAGTCCTATGAGAGCGGGAATAAAAACCGCGTATTCCTTAATTCCAAGGGCGTTACCCTCCGGGGGATGATCGCGGGCAAACTGGGATTCTCCGCCTATCTCACCGACAACCAGGAAAGAGGACCGGGCTATTTCCAGCAACGCGTTGCTCAATTCGATGCTATCCCGGGCGCAGGCTATTTCAAAGCTTTTCATACGACGGCGTTCGATTACTGGGATAATCGGGCCTCCATCTACTTCAACACCTGGAAATACGTCGACTGGCAGTTCGGGTATGACAAGAATTTCATCGGCAACGGCTATCGCAGCCTCTTTCTCAGCGACAACAGCGCGCCCTACCTCTTCCTCAAGTTCAATACCCGCATCTGGCACCTCAATTACCAGACGATCTATATGGAACTGATCAGCCAGCACAATACTATTACCGACTATCAGTATCCAAAAAAATATGGCGTCGTCCACCACCTCAACATCAACGCTACCCCCTGGCTCAACCTGGGTCTTTATGAGAATATCATCTTCAGCCGGGCGGACCACTACGATTTCTCCTATCTCAATCCCGTCATCTTCCTGGTGTCCGCCCAATCACAGAACGGCAACCCGGACAAGACCACGGTCGGCTTTGACTGGAAGATGAACATCGGTCATGCGACACAATTCTATGGGCAAGTGTTGATCAATGAATTTATCCTGCATCAGATTCTCCACTATGGTCAGGGTTACTGGGCCAACAAACAGGGGCTGCAACTTGGCTTTAAATACGTCAATGCCTTCGAAGTGAAGAACCTCGATCTTCAGTTCGAGACGAACATCGTCCGGCCTTATACGTATCAGGCAAAAGATACGGTGTCCAACTACAGCCACTACAACCAGCCCCTGGCGCACCCGCTCGGCGCGGGCTTTTACGAATTTATTGCTATCGCCCACTACCAACCCGTCTATAAGTGGAATCTGGAAGGGAAGATCATTTACTACAAACAGGGGGTGGACTCCGCCGGCGTCAATTTCGGGAGCAACATCTTCGAACCTTATACCTCCAGACCGCGGGACTACGGCTTCCAGATCGGTACCAGCGGCCTACCCGCCAATTGCCTGCTGATGTCCGGTCTTGTCTCCTATCAATGGAAAGAGAACCTCTTCCTGGAGCTTTCGGCCCAATACCGCCATTATTCCGTCAATGATCCGAGCAACACTTATCGCAGCAATAACTCCACGATGTTCACGGCCGGGGTGCGCATCAATATGTTTCGACGGGAATATGATTATTGATCGGTCTGCCGGGACGCCGGGGGTCGATCACATCGCCATCAGCACGGCTACATAGTGACATATGGCTGCCGTCAGCACGAACCCATGCCACACCGCGTGGGTATACTGGTATTTATCCCACAGGTAGAAGAAGACGCCGATGGTATAGAGGGCGGCGCCGGCGAAAATAAAGACCAGCACCTCATGCGGCAATACGTCGAAGAATTTTCTGCCACCTACGACCATGATCCAGCCCATTGCCAGATAGATGAGGGTGGAGATGATCTCGAACTTTCCGGTGAACCAGGCTTTGAAGAGCGTGCCCGCCACCGTCAGACTCCACAAGATTATCAGCAGGGTCATGCCGAAGGAATTATGCATGTAGACGAGAAGAAAGGGAGTATAGGTGCCGGCGATGAAAAAGTAGATGCCGATGTGGTCGAATATTTTAAAGACCCGCTTTTTTCGCGGTGAATTGGTCAGGTGGTAAACGGTGCTGGAAGCAAAGAGGAGCAGGAAGCAAATTCCATAGACACAGGACCCAATGACACCTGCGGTATTGCCATGTGCGGTGGCGATACCAGGCAGCAGCGGAAGCCCCGTGAGACCGAACAGCACTCCGGTAGCATGGGTAAGACCGTTGACAATCTCCTGTTTTCGGGTATAGGATTCCATACCTCAATACTTGACATTGTAATCTCGCATTAGAACAATAATGTGCAGCACACGGTTCGCAATGGGGAAAATTTTTTAGCCTTCGAAGATCAGCGAGAAAACGATCATCCTCGACTTCAGCTTGTCGATAACATTGGAGTATTGCAGATTGGGGTCCCGGCTGTGGATGTTCTTTATACCCTCGCTGATCTTCAATTCCGGGGACAGGATGAAGACAGGGAAATAGATCTGGAAACCAACCCCCGCTTCGACGCTCATGTCGGAAGGGAGCAGCTTTACGAGGTTTTGCGCTTTGCGCGCAGAAGAATTGGAAGCCAGATCGTAGCGGTAGTTGATGCCGCCGAGCATATATACGCGGAAATTATTGATCCGGTCGGACAGGAATTTCACCTGCGCAGGAAAGCCCAGCAGGAGGGATTGTATCTGTTTGGTCGCTATAGGCGTTTCGCCAGCCGGTGGGTATTTGACATGATAGGCGAGTGTATTGTTGGCGAAAATAAACTCCGGAAAGGCAAAACGAAACTCAAAATGCTCGGCGAGGCGAAAAGTGAACATCCCCGACACCCCAAAGCCACCGTTATTGCCGGGCGTCACATATAGGACGCTGTCGCTTTGCAGGAATTGCGGATGCGGGGTTACTTGCAAATGCGAACTGGTATACATAAACCCGATGCCCAGGTAATATCTTTTAGTGTCATGATCCGGCAGGTTAAGGAAATCCCTCAACTGCGCCGAAGCACGCCTGCCTGCCAGTAAACAGCCGCAAAACAGTACGGAAAAAACAACTACCCTACTTTTAAACAACTTCATAAACTACTTAAAATCAGTAAATTAATACGTCCCAGGTACATTAGACCCGGGCATCCGACATAGATTGAGGGTAGATAGACTCGATAGGCTTGACTTGAAGTGGTAAACATAACGATAAAACGGGTTAATAATTGCCTGCTCAGGCTTGTTTCAGCCGCAGGTAATTATTTTTCATCGGCCGGCTGGAAGCTTCGCTTTCTCCCCGGTGTACAAGGAGCAGATTCCCAGGCTGAGCCGGTGTAACCGGGTACGCGCATACCCGCAGCCGTCTAATATCCGGAGAAAGGCTGCTCCTTCGGGGAAAGCCTTCACGGAATCGTTCAGATATTGATAGGCTTCCCGGCTGCTGGATACCATCTTCCCAACATTGGGAGCCACCAACCGCAGATATAGATCATAGACTTGCCGGATGCCGGGTGTATGCGGCTGCGAAAATTCCAGCACCACCAATCTGCCACCCGGTTTCAACACGCGAAACATCTCTTTCAATCCTTTTTCCAGGTGTTCAAAATTGCGGACACCAAAGGCTACCGTTATCGCATCAAACGTCTCATCCGGAAATTGAAGGAACTCGCTATCGCCCGTTTGCAAGGTTATCCGTTGCTGCAGCTGCAACCGGTTGATCTTCTGCCGGCCGATCTCCAACATGCCGGTGGAAATATCGACACCCGTGATTCGGACGACGGGCAAATAGCGCGCCATCATAATGGCCATATCCGCAGTACCCGTCGCCACATCGAGGATTTCTCCCGGCTCGTGCGATTCTGCTCCGGCTTCACTCCCAGCCGCGACCCCTTTGCCATTGATGACCGCCCCTGCTTCCCGGATGGCCCGCCGGCGCCAGTAAAGATCGATGCCGCCGGAGAGGAAACGGTTGAGGAAATCATAGCGAAAGGCTATTTTGTCAAACATCTCGGCCACCTGCTGTTTCTTCCCTGCCTCCGAATCCTTGAAAGGGACGATCCTGTCATGTGAATAATTAGCCATAGGAGGACAAAGGTACGTATCTTAGGCCCAAAAACCGGACGGAGTCCGGTTCATCGAAATTAGCGCATGGATATACATTCCTCCGTATATGTGATCAGCAGTCCCGACTATACCAAATGTCCGAAACCCGACCGGCCGGAATATGCCTTTATCGGCCGAAGCAATGTCGGCAAGTCTTCGCTCATCAATATGCTTTGCAACAACGACAAATTGGCCAAGACTTCCGGTACTCCCGGCAAAACACAACTGATCAATCATTTTAGCATCAACGATGAATGGTATATCGTCGACCTGCCCGGCTACGGTTTTGCAAAGGTCTCACAGGCGGAGAGGCGGAGATGGGAAAAGATGATCGAAGACTACCTGCGGAAAAGAGAGAACCTCGTTACCGTTTTTGTCCTCATCGACAGCCGTCACAGTCCCCAGAAGATCGACCTGGAATTTGTAAACAAGCTGGGAAAATGGCAGATCCCTTTCTGCCTCGTATTTACGAAAGCGGATAAGGAAAATCAGCGCACCGTCGCCGCCAACGTAAAGGCCTTCCTCGATAAAATGCGAGAGACCTGGCAATTCCTGCCCCAGCATTTTGTCACCAGCGTCGTCAAAAAAATGGGGCGGGACAAGATTCTCCACCTGATCGAAGAAATGAACGAGGAATTTCAAAAGGAGATCGGTTGAGAAGGTGCCGGGCCAGAAAAATCAGGCACAGCGGGGCACATCGATCCTTCTCCTCCAAATCCCCGAAGCCGTGAATACCTCCAGCATATATTCTCCTGGTGCCAGCGAAGGGAAATTTTCCTGTCCATTCTGTAAGATACCTTCCCGGACCCTCCCATCCGTCCTGATAAGCCGGTATTTTTCCCTGCCCGTATGCCGGATATCCAATTTTACAACCTGCCGGTCCACTGTATACCAGCTCACATTATATTCCGGGACAAAGCCCAGGATTGCCACTTTGCTCCAGGACAATTGGCCGTTGAGAGCAATATAAAGCAGGCGATAATAATTGAGGCCGGCCTCCGGGTAGCCGCCGGCGAAGCGGTACATATGAATGCTCGTCCTTTCCTCTGTTGTATACCGGGGCCCGAGGGGTTGCCAATACATCCCGTCGGAACTATGTTCCAGGACAAAATGCCCGGCATGCTGGTCTGCCGCTGCCTGCCAGGTCAAGATCCCCACTTCGCCGTGGCGGTCGGTCGTCAGGCTTAGCAGGCCGGATTGGTCCGCAGAGCGGGAGAAAAGGGTAGTGAGCATCATTGGTCTGGCAGGTTTATCGATATAGATGGTGTTCTTCATAAGAGAAGGTGATTGTATTTTTACCGTGGTTTCATGACGGTAAGCCCCCCTCCGTAGGTGCCGGCATAAAGGGTGTTACCCTGTATATATAAGAGAAATATCCAGTTTCTTCCCAGCCCATTTATCGTAGTATAGCTGGCAAAGTGGCTGCCTCCGTCCGTGGAGATAGAAAGCCCGCCTCTTGAAGCCACGTAAACAGTATTACCCTGCACATGTACGTCCTGTAGCCAATTATTTACCAATCCATTGGTTGTGGTATAGTTGGTAAAGCTGCCATTGCCGGTGGAGATGGACAGACCGCCCCTGGTAGCGGCATAAACGGTATTGCCCTGTGAATATGCGGCATACACCTGATTGCTCCCCAGCCCATTGACCTTGGTGTAGTTGGTGAAGGTGTTCCCCCCGTCGGCAGAAATGGAAAGTCCGCCGATAGTAGCTGCATAAATGGTATTACCCAGTGCATATACACCAAATACTGAATTATTTCCCAGCCCATTGGCCGTAGTATAATTTGTAAAGGTGCTTCCTCCGTTGGTAGAAATGGAAAGCCCGCCGATAGTAGCTGCATAAATGGTATTTCCTTGTACATATACGCCATGTACCGCATTAGCTCCCAGCCCATTGGTCATGGTATGGTTGGTGAAGGTGGTTCCCCCGTTGACAGAAATGGAAAGCCCGCGGAGAGTAGCCACATAAATGGTATTGCCCTGAGCATATATCCCGTATGTATAGTAATCCCCCAGCCCGTTGGCCGGGGTATAATTGGTAAAGTGCTGCCCCCCGTCGGTAGAGATGGAGAGCCCGTTAGTAGTGGTCGCGAAAATAGTATCACCTTGTGCATATACGCCGTATACAGTGGAATCCGCCAGTCCGTTGGCCTGGGTATAATTGGAGAAGATATATTTGAATCCCAGGCCATAGGTAGTGGAGGAGCCGTTCCCGGCGGTAACGGTAACTCCGGCCACTTTGTTATTGCTGATGTCGATTGTATCGAAATAGGTACTGTCATTGACTTTCTTTCCCGCATTGCTGGTAGCCGCAGGATCGATATGGAATACGACGGGCACTTTTCCGACTTGGGACGGGTCTTTCAGGTCGATGGCGAAAGTGTCCGGGGTGCTGCTATGCCCAATGGCGCCTATAGCCGTATCGATGGTGACGGTCAGTTGACTGTTGTTATGGACAACAGGAACGACTGGAGGAATGGCAGGGGCTGTAGAGTTTTTCTTACAGGCCGTAAAAGCGATAATAATGCTGAAAAGGAATGCCGGGATAATGATGGGCCTCATAATTACAGGTTGTTTATTGATCAGTTAAGAGATGTGTTCATTCTTTTATGCCTATCTCCACCCTCCTGGAAATTTACAGGGGGCAGGATCATGGGAAGGCCCTTTTCCAGTGCAGCCACCAACTGATCCCAGTCAGCAATATCCGTCCTGAGCGGGTATTCTTCGGAAGCCCGCTTAAACAAATCATCCATATTATTCACAGGTAATGGTGGCATAAAATAGTTCCTGATTGAATATGTTCAAGGTGTGGGGATAGCAATTTTTCTGACAACGGTTCCCGCCGGTGTCACCACCTGCAGCACATATATCCCTGGCGTCAACTGCCGCAGGACAACCTGGCCATCCTGCAAGGTTCCGCGCTGGCAGATCTTCCCGTCTATCCCGATGAGCAGGTAGCTTTCCCGGGAGCCGTTGCGTAAAACTGCTTTTACGGCGCCTTGACCCTCGGGGTACCAGGTTAAACCATAAGCAGGAGAGAAGGAAAGGGTAGCAATTCTACTATAAGCCAATTGCTTTTCCCCATCCACCTGTTGCAGGCGATAGTAATTTATTCCTTCTGCGGGGTGGTCATCAGTGAACTGGTAATCGGAAATGCCTGTGTTGTTGGCAAAATCGGTTACCGTCCCGATCGTTTGCCAATGCATTCCATCCAGGCTATGCTGTATGATGAAATGTGCGCTACCTTGCTGATGCGAGGTCTTCCAGGTTAACAGTGCCTTGTTACGGTTACAGGTTGCCGTGAAGCCAATGATCTCCAACAACAACACGGTCATATTGGGCCTATAGACCCAAAGATCATTGAGATAACCGGAGGAATTTCCCCCCAGGAGCCAGAGATCGTTATTGCTCGTGGTCCAGCTGACAGCACCAGTCCGGGAGCCGGGATTATTGGTGGGGGCGCTGATGCCTTTTGTTCCATAGCTGGCTGTTGCGCCGCCAAAATTATTTCCGTTGATCCATGTCCATTGGTTGGAGGGGATGTCGTATCGCCACATATCGTTTAAAGGGTTATCGAAACTACCGGTAGCCGCAAAGCCGTCTCCGCCAAAGAGCCATAGCCCGTAATTGCTGTCGGTCCAGCTTACAAATTGCCAACGGCCACCAGGCTTATTGGCAACGGCCGGAGTGCCCATCGTCCCATATACCCCGTTTGTATTGAATGTATTGTCACCACTCATCCAGGTCCATTGGTTAGCCGTTATATCATATTTCCAGCAATCGTTTAAGAAGTGGGCATTCCCGTCCCTGCCGCCAAAAAGCCACAGATCGTCATGCCCGTCTATCCAGCTTACAAATTCCCAGCGGTTGCCGGGTTTATTGGTATTGGCCGGGACGCCCCTGGTCCCAAAGACGCCGGCCGGATCGGTCGTGCTTGTATTATCGCCGCTGATCCAGGTCCATTGTTTTGCCGTAGTATCGAACCTCCAGAGGTCGTTCAAAAAATTTTCGCTCAACGGAGTAGTGCCTACGCCATCTCCCCCAAAAAGCCATACGTTGCCATGACTATCGACCCAGCCTCTGGCTCCACGGCGGGCGCCGGGTTTATTGGCTGCAGCCATGACCCCTTGTGTCCCGTATACGCCGGTGATGGTGACGGCGCTGTCCCCGCTGACCCAGGTCCATAGGTTGGTAGTAATGTTGTATTTCCAGCAATCGTTCATAAAAGTTGAATTCGATGCGGACGAAGTGGGAGTGGCAAAACCCTCTCCCCCGAATAACCACAGGTTGCCGGCAGCATCTTTACAGTATGCGGGATAGTGGCGGGCCCCGGGTTGGTTGGCGGCTGCCGCTACACCTTTCGTGCCGTACACTCCGAATGCATTACCGGTATTGCTGCCACTGACCCAGGTCCATAGGTTAGTGGTAAGATCATATTTCCACAGGTCATTCAACACCACTGAGCTGCCTGAAGCATCATACCCCAGTCCCCCAAAAAGCCAGAGAGTATTATTGTCTGTCCAGGTGGCTGCATCCATTCTGCTGCCGGGTTTGTTGGCCGGGTCAGCAACACCTTTCATTCCGTACACTCCGACATGGTTGGCGGTATTATCCCCGCTGATCCAAGTCCATTGGTCGGTCGTTTGGGCTTCCAGGCGGCTGCCGGTTATGGTCATAATGGTGATGATGGAAATAAATACCTTTTTTAAGGCATCGGTGTAGGGAAAGGGGGTAGCATTTTTCATAAAATAAGGATTAGGATGAAGATAACTTCTGCCGGCAGGAATGTTGCAAAAGAGACTGCCTCGCGTGAAGGCAGTCTGGTGGTGACCCGCATTTATACTCAGAGCCCGTACCGGTGAAGTAGCAAAGCCGCCATAGGGTTAGTAATACTTACGGCATTACGATACAAAAAAAATACTTATTCATGGTCTTTTGGATGGGAATTAGTATACGGTTCGATTCACCGTTTAAAGGAGGGATTGGCTGAGCCAGCGCTGCAGGGTTATCGGCTTTTATCCGGGCAGCATTCTTTTTCTCCTGATCCGCAGGATCACCTTTGTACCTGCCGGCCGGTGATCAGGATCATATAGGTCGCCAATATCAATTGGCGCCGGCTCTTCTGTTCCGTTATGCTCTTTTATTCTGCGTCTGCTGATCTCAATGCCTTTTGATTCGTTGGCTTCCCGGATCACCTTTCCGGCGGCGGCCTGCTCCCGGCCTATCCCGTTATCGATGATCTCTGCGATCAGCCAGTCATTGTCCGTTTTCACCAGGATATCCAGCCGGCGTTCGCCTTCTTTCCGGCTCAGCCCGTGCCACAGTGCGTTCTCTGCAAAGGGTTGCAGGATCAGCGGCGGAAGCCCTTCTTCATCCGGGTCAATATCCGGGCTTGTCATGATCGTGTATTGCAAACTAACGTGCAGCCGTAATTGCTCCAGTTGAAGGTACCATTCCAGCGCTTCCAGCTCTACTTTAAGGGAAATGGTGCTTTGCTCCGAATGGTTGAGCACCCGCCGTAACAAGCGGCCGAATTTACTGATATACAAAGAGGCTTCTTCCGGTTTGTTATCGAGTACCAGCGCCTGTATCGAATTGAGCGAATTGTAAATAAAGTGGGGATTCATCTGGGAGCGTAGTGCTTTCAATTCCAACTCCTGCAGTTGCTCCCGGATCTGCGCCTTGCGCCGGATGCGCCGTATGAGGTAGTAAAGAGCCAGACTCAGCAGGGCGGCGGTCAGCGCCACAAGCGACAGTCTGAACCACCCGGTTTGCCAATACGGCCGTTCGATCATAAAGGCAACTTCAGCCGGCTTACCCCAGTCGGTGTCGGATACACGGGCCCTCACGGTAAAACGGTACCTGCCGGGGGGGAGCTTTACGAAGGATACGGCATTATTCTTTGTGGCGGGGCTCCACCCGGCAGCCTGAATCTTCGGCTGTACATCGCCGTCTTCCACTTCCAGGTGATAGGAATATTCCAGCCCGGATGTGCTGCTGAAACAAGGGGCCCTATACGATATGCTCAGGTTATTCTGATTGTAGGGCAATACCGCCAGCCGGGGTAATTGCCGGTATCCATAGAGCGTGTCCGCCCATGCGCTCCATTGGGTCGGCTGCAGGTTGAGCTGGACATCTTCAATCGCTGTGGCAGGAGGAGCATTACTGAATTGCACCAGGGACGGGTCCCACCGGAAAATGCAGTCCCCAGTGCTCATCCATACCTCTCCGCCCGGCTCTGTCAGTAACCTGGCATCCCGCCATTGATTATAGGAAATCCCCATTTGTTCGCTCAGCCGGTGTATGATGGGTCGGTCTGTCGGAGACGTGCCTGTTTCCACGACTACCAATCCCGAGCCGGTGATGGCCCATACCCTGCCCATGGCATCTATAGTAAGGGTTGGCACAACATCCTGGGGTAAGCCATCCTTAACGGTGATCGTTAGCTCCTGCACCGGCAACTGCTGTTCATTCCAATGACATCGTATAAGCCCGCCGTAATAGCCGATCCAGAATTTCCCGGAAGGTTCGGTATAAAAGGTCATAAAAGAGTTGGACCCGGTGGTCCCTGTTTCGCGGGAGACATCCCGCACCCTCCCCTCCATATCTATCATCAGCAGTCTGTCGGCCGTATTGACCAGGACGCGCCCATTATCAAAGCAGTGGATCCCGCGCAGCCGGGTGATCGGTTGCCCGCTGCCGGTTGCCCGGAAAACATCCAGGCCGTGCTCATTCCCATATAAGAGGGCCTGGGCACACAGGTACACTTTTTTATTCACTTTATTAAAACCTATCCGCCAGTAACTACTCTGTTTGCTACCTGCCTCCCCGGTTATCCCGGTTATATCCTTCAACCTGTTCCTTTCCAGCAGGCATATTTTTTTTTCACGCATCGCCAGCCATGTTCTGCCCAGGGAATCCCGGCACCAGTCATCCACTATTTGCCTGGCGATACCGGCGGCGGCGGAGGGGGTATAGGTAAGCGGCATAGGGCCGAACCCGTCGCCCTTAAATTGCAGCAGGCCGTTGCCGGTGCAGGCGATCACGGCGTTATCCTGCGCACTGGCCAGGTTGCGTACGTCCTTTAACAACGGATTACGGGTGGCAGGGAAAAGGGTATAATTCACTTCCCTGATCTGCAGCAACCCGTCCACGCAGCCCACCCAGATATTCCCATCCCTATCTTCATAAATATCCGACACCAGGTTCTGGGTCAGGGGAAAAGAGTCTGTGATCACCTTCTCGTCGTCTTTCCGGGAGACCAGCAGCCCTTCCTGCTCAGTGCTCATCCATAGACGGCCCCGGGAATCATGGAAATAATTTTCAATCTTATTATTGTACAGCGTATGTTCAAATAATGATCCGGCATCTGTCGGTAATAACCCGGCGCCTGCCGGCCCTGACGATACCAGTCTGTCCGGCAGGCTCAGGTACAACCGGTCATCGTACAAGGCCAGCCTATTGTACCAGGTACGCGCCAGGGGATGTTGGCCTAATAGGCGGTATTGCCCCCCATTATCCCGGAGCACCAGGTTGTCGCCGTAATTAATGAACATGCCCTTTCCGGTCTCAATGATGTTGCGGCAGGCATGGTTACCCATTCCGGGATATAATTGGATCTTCTTCCACTGACAGGTGTTCCACCGGTACACCCCTTTATCCGTAAATGCCAGGAGATCGTTGTTCTTTAATTCCTCAATGCCGAATATAAAGGAGACGGGCTGATTATCATCAAAAGGATACGTGATACATTTCCTGCCTTTGATCTCTGCGATCCCATTACGGGTGCCGACCCATATTCGCTGGTTATGATCTTCATAAATACAATCCACCGTCAGGTTGGGCAACCCGGCGGCATATCCATAATTGACGAATTCCCTGCCATCGAACCGGCTGAGCCCATTTGCCGTTCCCACCCACAAAAATCCCTGCCTATCCTGGTAGATCTGCAGGACGTAGGAATCGGGCAACCCGTCATTGGCTGTATATTTATGTAAATAAAAATGCTGGCGAACCGCTCTGCCGGTAAGACTACAGAGAAGTAGTTGCGCTAGTAGCATGCAACCATAAAGAAAAGGTCTTGTCAACACTAGTTATCCTTTGAAAAGGTTCAGGAAACTGGTCTTATTACGTCTTGCTATTTCAATTTCAGAGCCATTGCTCATCACTGCGATGCCGCCTTCGCCCCTCAGGTATTTTTCGATATGCAGGAGGTTGATCAGGAATGATTTGTGCGCACGGAAAAAGTGCTGCCCGCCCAACATTTCTTCGTAGGACCTCAACGTATGGCTGGAAGTGATCTTCTGACCGCTGACCAGGAATATCTCAGTATAATTGCCCTGGCCCTGGCAGTAAATAATATCCTGAACGGGGAGGAACTGTAGCCCTTCGGAGGTGGGTACGGCGATCTTATTCGTGAACTTTTGACCAGGATTTATTTGCTGATGAAGTACTTGCAACTGTTCGGCTGTGCGGGATCGTTGAAGCCGTATCTTATTGATTGCTTTTTGGGTAGCCTCCGCCAGGGCGGGCGGGTCTATGGGCTTTATGAGGTAGTCGATCGCGCTGTACCTAAAGGCTTTTACTGCATATTCCTGGTGCGCTGTGGTGAAGATGATCTCAAATTCACTTTCCGGCAACTGGTCCAGCACTTCGAATCCCGTCTCGCCCTGCATTTGTACATCCAGGAATATCACTTGTGGTCGCAATAACCGGATGCCTTCCGTAGCTTCCGCCACGGAGCCCGCTTGTCCAAGGATCTGTATGCCGGGAAAATAACGGCTCAACAGTTGGGCAATAACAAGCCTGCTCTGATATTCATCATCTACAATAAAAGCGCTGGTCTCCTGGGTCATGCGATAGGATTATGGTCAGAAGGGTCGGCTGGCAATGTATACATTCTGGCGAATGAATCCAATACCAACTTAGTAGTATGCTGATAAATTAATGCGCTGGAGAGTGATGAACGAAGTGAAAATCAGCTATTTAGAGGGGAGACAATTCCATGGGTCGTGATTGGGGCACGACCGTCGCCGCGTAGGAATATCGGCGGGTGCGGACTAGTTCACAACTTTATTTGCACAGCTGCTGCTGGCAAATGCTTCCGGCTTGGCCTTGAAGGCGAAGCCCATACCAAGGATGTAACCCATCGCTTCCTTCAATGCATCATTGCTCTTGAAATGCGGATTCGTATTGATGTCAGCATGGACTTCCATGTCGACATTATACTTGTTGAAGAGATTGCAAAGCTCGTAAGCAATCTCGATGCTCTTTGCTACCTCTACCAGCATCCGTTCTTTGATCGTGTACTGATGTCGGGTCTTTTCGTTGTGAATGAACATGAACCCGCCATGTCCTTCACGCAGAAAAACGATCACGGTAGCAAATTCCGTTTCCAAACCTTTTACCTGGGAGTCGGTGCCGATACATACTTTCAGCCGGTAGCCCTTCTCGGTCTCCCTGCGGATCGCGTTTTCAACGGCTTGAATGATGGGAAGTTCGATGACATCACCATTAAATTTTCGCCATAGCATATAATAAAGGATTTTTCGAATTTACCGAAAAACCCTCTAATAGCAAAATCGCATGGAGATTAAGGTTTTATTAAGCGCTCAGCATTAGGCCTTTGTTTCAAATACGCCTTTCCATAACCATGCAGCCACGATGCCTCCAACGAGAGGGGCAACAATAAAAAGCCACAGTTGCTGAAGCGCCTTTCCGCCAGCGAACAAAGCAGGGCCGAAGCTTCGCGCAGGATTCACCGATGTTCCCGTGATAGGGATGACTACGAGATGGATGAGCACAAGCGTTAACCCGATGGCAAGCCCTGTCATTGGCCCGGTGCCCAGCTTCGATGTCGTCGCAAAGATGACAAAGAGAAACAGGAAGGTCATCACGGCTTCTGCCAGGAAAGCCGAGACAATGCTGTAATTGCCCAGGTAACCTGGTCCCCAGCCGTTGGAACCCAACGCCCATTCACCCATCGTGAAATTGGACGCTCCCTGCTGAAAAGCATACAATACCGCTGCCCCCAGTAAGGCGCCAACGAATTGTCCGACGATATAACCGACCGCATCCCTTCCATTGATCTTGCCTGCAACCAGCATGGCAACGGTGATGGCAGGATTGATGTGACAGCCCGAGATAGGGCCGATAGCATAACACATTACAGCAACCGTAAGCCCGAAAGCCAGCGCGATCCCCAATAAGCCGATGCCCGCAGGGGCGCCTGCCGCAATGGTCTTGCCGGATATAACGGCAGCGCCACAGCCAACTAACACAAGCGAGAAAGTGCCGATGAGTTCAGCCAAGTACTTCTTCATATGATAGTGTTTGATTTACCATTGAAGATAATAAAATTTTCTTATGTAAGCTAGTGGTTTTCAGGGGGTCAGAACTGCCCCGTACTCAGCAGCACCAGCGTACAGGCCTCGAGGGGCTGAATGCCGTTGGCCTGTGCCAATCCGGCTAATTCATGATTCTCCGCACCGGGATTGAAGATGATACGTTTGGGATGGAGGGAAAGGATATAATCGTAGTATTCTTTTTGCAGCCTTGGATTGAGGTAGAGCGTCACGGTGTCGACATCTGTGAAGGCCTTCTTTTCCGTGTCGATGGCTACATCTCCCACGGTGACCGGCCTCAGGCCAATGGCTACCACCGGATGCCCCTTGCTTCGCAGCCGGTTCATGGCCAGATAGCTATAGCGTTCGGGATTATCCGAGGCTCCAAGGACCAGTGTCTTTTTTTCGATGGACATGTTGATAATACAATCGGCAACGCGGTTTGTTCACAGCCTAGAACACTTCTTTTACCTGCAGATCGGGCAGCTTCTCCCTGATGCGGGTCGACAGCTCCGGTAATTTTATCGTCGGCACCCCCGGAAAGAGGTGGTGCTCTAAATGGTAGAACATGTTATAGGTAAAGAAATTCTTCCAACGCGGGCTCAGGGTCCGGGCAAACACATGCTCATCGCAGTCATGATGAACCGTCCACACGGCAAAGAACCCCGAGAACAATTCGCCTGTCAGCATAGCGAGGATATGGTACTCCAGGAAGCGGAGCCGGAAGAAGAAAGCAGCCAACGCAAACAACACCATCGCCGCCAGTTCGATCCGGATTCCCTGCCTTATGGCTTTGCCGCCATCCCGTAACGCCACGGCATGAAGCCTGTAGATAAAGATCGGACCATAAAGGACTGCCACCAACGGCTTCATCCTTGCGCAATTTCCTTCGACATCCTCTTCC
Source organism: Puia dinghuensis (assembly GCF_014642875.1). GTDB lineage: Bacteria > Bacteroidota > Bacteroidia > Chitinophagales > Chitinophagaceae > Puia > Puia dinghuensis. The sequence goes on along the minus strand of NZ_BMJC01000003.1, from coordinate 709,044 downwards.
TGTAAACAGTACTTATGATGACGGAGATGGTTGTATTTTACAGCGTGCATCGCCGTCATCATCAGCATGCTGTTGAGGAATAAGGTGAACCAGGTGGCAGTCTTCGAAACTCCGAGGGTATGATGGAACCCGTTATGTACTACACGCAGTCCCGTAAGAAAGAAAAGAAACGAACAGGGTGCTGCCAAAAGATAAAGATGAAACCAGGCGAGGGTCAGGGAAGCGATAAGCCAGGGCAGCGTGATGCCATTCTCGATCACCTTTTCGGTGAATGTCAGCCGACTGAGATCCCGCCACCGGACGGTTCTAAGCCGTTGGTCGTGTAATAAGCTCATAACAATTGGTTTTTTGGATCAGAACAAATGAAACCTCTTGCGCGGCAGCTTGCCGACAATCGCGTTCAATGCCGGCTCCACCCGGTCGTATTCGAACCGGAATCCCGTCTCCAGCAATTTTGCCGGCAGCACCCAACGGCTCTTCAGCAATAGCTCGGTCTCCGTGCCGATGAGCAGGGCGCCGAGTTTTAACAGGAAGGCGGGTGCGGGCAGACCCAGGCGATTGCCGGTGACCTTGCGGAGGGTCTCCATAAAGACAGCATTCGTCACGGGGCCCGGCGCCGAGAGGTTGTAGGTGCCTTCCAGTTCGGGATGGTCGAGAAACCATTCGATGGCGCGACCAACATCATCGATATGTACCCAGCTGTACATCTGCTGCCCATTACCCTGCCGGCCACCGAGCCCATACTTCACCAGATTGAGATACGGGACGACCACGCCGCCATGTCCAAGGATGATCGCCAGCCGCAACGCGATCTTGCGGGTAAAAGGAGTACGTTGCTCGTCGAAGGTCTTCTCCCAACGCTTGCAGACCCGCACGGAGAAGTCATCCGCCATCTCACCCGTATACTCATCCTGCGGTCTGTCCTGTGCATGCCGGTAGATAGTGGCGGAGCCTCCATTGATCCACAGCTTTGGTGGCACTACTGTTGCCTTGATCGCCTGCCCGATCGCGTGGGTGGCGTCGGCGCGGCTGTCTGAGATGGCCTGCTTGTTGCGGGCCGTATACCGGCAGTTCACGCTACGGCCGGCCAGGTTGAGCACCAGGTCGCAGCCTTCCAACTCATCGGCCCAGTGTTTCTCTACAAACCGGCCATCCCAATGCCAGTAGGTGATGTTGTAGCCATCCGCCGCTCTCAGAAGCCGGTGGCTATAGGAGTTGTTGATGGACTCCTCCGGCCGGCTGGTGATGGGTGTTGCCGAGCGGCTGCCGGTAGCCGTAGCCGATTGACGGGTGAGGATGACCACCTGGTTATCCTTGCCCCAGCGGGCGGCCAATGCCTGACCGATGAAACCCGTACCACCGGCGATGACGATCTTTTTATTTTTCATTTTTTACAGTTTCACCGGGGTAAACAAAATGATGTGCGAGACTCTTCTTTTCCAGCATTGCCCTTTTACGCAGTTTGAAAAAGATCAGCATGTTGAGGAAATGCATCGCGCCAAGTATCAGGATGATGGCGCCTACCTTGATGCTCAGCACCTCGACCAGCACCCTGGCGGTTAAGATGTTGTAATCGACACTCAGCGTATATACGGCATAACCGATATTCACCAGGTAAAAGCCGACCAGCAGGAGGTTGTTGACCGCCTTCGCCAACTCCTCATTGCCATGAAAGATGTCGATAAGAAAGACCTTACCGTTGCGAAACAGCGTGCGGGCAACCCACACGGTGAGGGTGACGGTTAATAAGAGGTAGACGCTGTAGCAGATGAGAATGTAAGTCATAGTTGTAAGTTTTTATTTTGTTTTGAATTTTCAGAAAATATTGAAAGATATTCGCCAAATAAAAGCCGCATAACGGCTTACTTTATTCCTACACTGCGCCTGCATCCCGGCATCTCCTTTCGCAGCGCACCCGGTCTTCCGGCCCCTATCAATTCTTCCCTGCAAAAAATTTGACCAGGCTACCCAGGAACCAGTGCTCATCCGCCTTGATCATCGTATCGAGCGCCTTGTCCGCCTGCTCACTGAATTTCCGGATATTATTGATCGTCTCGGTAAAAGTCTTCACCCCCTTGTCCCGTTTGTCGCCCTCTACATCGCTCAACTCTTTCAACACCGGCAGCATCTGATCGAGCTCTCTTTTCTTCCTTTCTTTTACAATCTGCCGGGCCACCTTCCAGATGTCCTTCTCGGCTGAAAAGAACTCTTTTCTTTCACCCGGGACAAGCACCTTCTGCACCAGGCCCCAATCGATGAGCTCCCGCAGGTTCATATTCGCATTCCCCCGGCTGATCGCCAGCTGCTCCATCACTTCATCCGCGCTAAGCGGGTCGGGGCTCACCAGCAACAGCGCATGGATTTGCGCCATCGTCCGGTTTATCCCCCAATTGGTTCCAAATCGCCCCCAGTCGGCTATGAATCGGGCTTTTGCTTCTGCTAATTGCATGACCAAAGCTAGGTAAACTTTTTGAACTTTCAAAATTTACTGAAAGTTTATTTTCTATTGATGACCTCCATTTTGAAAACGATCGGTTGCCGCTTATAAGATCTGACCTGCCTGCCGTTTTGCACTGCAGGGGTCCATTTGCCGCTGAGGGCGATGACCCGCATCGTCTCTTTATCGAGGGGATAGGCGATCGATTGGTCCATCCAGATGGAGGCCGGTGCGATAAACCCTGTTTTGTCGACTATAAATTCCACTACGGGTTGCCCCATCAATCCCTTCTTGACAGCTTCGTCCGGATAACGCAAATTATGATTCAGGAATCTGAGCCAGGCTGCGGGGCCACCAGGAAATTCAGACTCGATCTCTACCTTTGTTTGGATTTCTTCCTTGTCCGAGGCAACCTTGATGCTATCCCTTTCCCGATGGAGCTGAAGCGTATCTTTTTGCCAGATCAACTCTCCATTGGAATAGAATTGTTGCGCGACAAATATGCTGCCATGCAACCCGTCCGTGTGGATCGACCAGTAGCCAGTGCGCTTCCCATTATGATAGTTTCCAAAGGTATCCACCTGACCACGGAAACTGTAGGTAATATATCTTCCGTTCAGCATCGTACCATCGGCCGTATTACTTTGGAAGGAAACGACGCGGGGGCCGTCTATCCGGTAGAGATTCGTTTCCCATAGCGTATCGTCAACCTGCACTGTTTGCAGGAGAAGGGCGGCATTTTTTTCTTTGCACTGCTGGCCGTTCTCGTCGCGCCAGATGAGCTTTTCATTCTTATAGGACTGCGCAAGGGAAGATAATGATAACAGCATCAGGACCAGGCCCGACGCGGCCGTCCGGAAAGGGGTAATTCTATAGGTCATGGCGCATAAGTACGGAAAAATTACCGTAAAATCAACTTAATGCAATTTGAATAAGATGGGCTGTTCCCTATACGATCTGACGGGTTTACCATCCATTTTGGCCGGCTCCCAGTCCGGGCTCCGGTAGATGATCCGCAGGGCCTCGCCGTCAAGATCGTATTCTACCGATCGGGCAACCCAAACATCATCGAGCGATACCATTCCATCTTCATCAACAAGAAAGGCGATGATCACATCTCCCTCTACCCTGTTTTTAAACGCCATATCGGGATAGCGCAGATTTTTATGCAGATAGGCCAACCAGGCTGCCGGTCCGCCCGGGAATTCCGGCCCCACTTCCCCTTTCATAGGCACAAAGGCTTCGTACAGTTGCAATTGCTGTTTCCATTCCACGCTGTCCTTTGTCCAGAGCAGGGTGCCTTCTTTATACCACATTACCCGCACTATCCGGCCATCACGGGTAAACACCCGCCAGTATCCCTCCCGCCGGCCTTTGGAATAGGTTCCTACCGTATCGGCATCACCCAAAAATGTATACGTAATATACCGGCCATTCAACATATGGCCGTCAGGGTCGCCCGACTGCATCGAACGGATGCGGGGACCCCCCTTTTGGTACAGGTTGATCTCCCATAAAGTGTCATCCATTTTGACGACCTGCCGAAAGGTTACCGCCTTTTTTTCTTTGGTAGGATTGCCCGATCCATCAAGAAAGGTGAGCTTTTCATTCCGGTAGATCTGAGCCCGGGAAGATAGGGACATGAATAACAACAACAGGCCTGAAATGGCCGTCACGCGAGAGGTTTTGGTCAGGAGCATGATGCATAAATACGGAAAATTACTTTACCGTTCCATTCTTCGGACAGGTATATTCTTTAGGCTCCTTGAAGGAGAATCCTCCTTTGCCCGGCCGGATCACCAGCGCGAGATAGAAACCCCCGTTCTGCGACTTGCTCTTCGAAAAGACATCGCCCCAGTTATGAAAGCCCAACAACAGGGGGCCTGCCTTAAAGGCGCCGCCGATCCATACCTTGCCATCCGTGGTCACCGTTATTGGCAGATAGCCGCCAAGGCGCCTGGTCTCCCACCTGGGGGTAACCGCCAGCAAAGTGATCTCCTTGGTAAACAACCGTTGTCCCATGTTGTTCCCGCCAAGGTTGAGGGTTAGTTCGGTATTCAGGGCAAAATGGTTGGGTAGCGGCCGGTCGACATTTAGCACCAGCCTCGCCGGGTTCCAGATGCGGAAATGACCTCTCAGCTTGGTCATCGTATTGACAACGGTGGCAAGACTGTCGTTGAAAGCGGCAAAGCTTTTGACATAATTGAATTTCTCGTTGAGATCGATATCCGATGTAGTGGTTTTGGGATTGCTCACGGCCCTGCTCTCTATTCCATAATCGTACATATTCGCCCCGATGTCCATCAAGGCGGCGCCGAGCTTCCACTCATAATCGTAATAATCGTCTTCATCGCCAAAGACATGGACGTTTTGCGATTTTACCAGGTATTCCACCCCAAGGTCGATGGCCGCCCCTCCCTGCGTATGCGTCAAAAAATCATTCAGATTCTTGGTGGTGCTGTTGTTATTATGCCATAGATCATAATTGGCAGAATACCCATAGATCGCTTTGCCACCCGCCAGCGAATAGATGGTCGTGCTATCCAGCGCGTTACGCCTCACCGCGCCATTGGTCAATTGCGCATACGCCCCCGAGATACCCCGCATGGCATGAAGGGTGACACCCGCATTCAACCGGCCATATTCGTCATCCCACATCGTCCGGCTATAGGTGCCATACAATTCCAGCCAACTGCTGGACACGACGCTCGCCTGGTAGCTATTGCCCTCATTGATGCTAAAGAACTGGTTCATATCCTGCAACGTATCGTTGTAGTTGACTACGCCCGTGCGCACGGAACCATATCCCCGCAGGTTGGCGCCAAAGGATATGGCCTGCTTACGGTCAAGCGCGAGCCTGACATTCAGGAGATGAACATTATAATTGAAGGAAGCGTACCGCTTCAGCGGCCCGTTGGTCCAGCTGTAACCAAGCGTATCTCCATGGGTGAGATAGGACAAGTTAGTGAAGGTGATGGCATTGGTGGTATTCTTGACCTGCACCGAAAAAACAGTAATATCCCAGGGATAAGGGGTACTCAGGATGGTGGCCGGATTATTGGCTACCCCCATCGAACCAGCATAAGGCGACCCGTTGATGGCCTGATAGTCCTGCGCGGTCGCCCCAAACGTACAGATCAATAAAGCAAAAAATACCCCCCTGAATTTCATGGTCTTAAGAGTTTGCAATTCAATAGCAGTCAATTGATTGGGCGGCTTTTTCGGTGGGATATAGGGTTACGGCTGTCGCCTCAACAGGAGAAAAGGATCATTAAAACGGTTGACCATGCGTTTGCCTGATCAAGAACGAAACCACTTTTGGAAATGGTTTCAGCGAATATAATAAAAGATTTGTACGCAACACAGTACTAAACCAACGTTGTAAGAATCGCCCCATCCACAGTCGCCAGCCGAATTGGCTGTTCCACCGGTCGATCCACTCCTGTTCAAGCTGATAGCGGGCTATTTCGCCCTTTAAAAAGTCGTCTATACAGCCAAATGCGATCTTGCTGCCATGCAGGGCCATGCTCATCCCGTTGCCGGACAGGGGTGGCGCCATTCCGGCCGCATCTCCGATGAGCAAAACATGGTCTTCCACCTGCGTCTTTTTCTCAAAGCTTATCTGGGCGATCGTCACCGGCTGTTGAAAGAGCCGCTCTGTTTTAGCGAACAACTCATCCAGGTACGGATTGGTGCGGAGGATGGTTGCTTCCATTTCCGGAATGGAATTGCCGCACGCCTGGAGATTGGCGGCCGTTGTCATATAACAAAGACAGTAACGGTCTTCTTCCACCTTCGAGATGCCGCAATACCCATTAGGAAAATGGTGCAGCTCTATCTGGTCAGCGGGAACACTGGCCTTGACATGATATTTGACCCCCACATAATTATTTAGCCTGGTGGACTTCTTCCGGATAAAGGCGCGCTTCCAGCGGACATCGAGGTTGCTTCGCTTCCCGTATGTTCCACAGGCTACCCTGGCCGAAAAAGTTCCACCGCTCGTCTCAACGGTAAAGCTGTTCCGTTGGAATGAAATATCTGTCACCCGTGTCGATTCATATAATTCAACCCCTTCCGACCGGGCTATCTCCGCCATCGCGGCATCGAGCCGGTAGCGGCTGATGCCAAAACCACCAAGCGGCAATTCCTGCTGCAGCGACCGGCCATTGGGAGCCGACATCAACAGGGTGTGGATGATGGGGAGGTTCCAGTCGCTAAGGGGCAAACCCAGTTCCTCCAGGAAATTCCAGCTTTCCAGGCTGATATATTCTCCGCAGACCTTGTGAAACGGATAGGCCTCTTTCTCAAAAACGGCTACGCGATAGCCGGCCCTGACCAATTGGATCGAAAGCCCGAGCCCCGCCAGGCCACCCCCTGCTATGATGACGTCATGCATATAGATTTGTGTACGATCAACCAGCGGAAAGCCCATTTCCACCTCAACGAATAAGCGCCGGCGCCCGCCTGCCGTAACAGGTCTTCCCACTCCCGCCGGCTAAAACCCCGCAACACCGACAAAGGGGCATCATTCTTTACCAGGTAGGACGCCGAGAACCAGGTCGTCAGCAGCCTGATCGCGTGATACGCCACCGGATGCCGTTGCAGGTCGTTGATAAACCATCCTATCGCTGTCTGTTCTTCCATCCACCGAAGCTGAAATATAAGCTCTTCGTCCGTAAAATGATGACAGAACAAGGAAGAAAATAGAATATCCGGCTTCCCCTCGGTGAACGACACATCCCGGTAGTCAGCATGCACCCACGTGGCATTGTCACCAACCCATCGTTGCCGGGCTACCGTTAAGCAGTCGGCATTGCTGTCGATGCCGGTTACCCGTACTTCGATGCCCCGCTTCCTGCACCATCGGTGAAGCACCCGCAGATTGTCCCCACCGCCACAACCGATCTCGCAGAGGTGTAGCCGTCGCCGCCCGCGGGCGAGATCAGCCAGACCGCTTATGCTGATGGCATGCCCTCCCAGCCAGGTGTTGATAAAATCCAGTTCCAGCATATTTCTTTCGATATCCGGAAATGGCAGTCCCTCACCGTCCAGCAATTCCTTTTCATAGCTTCGCCTTGAAAAATCAGGTTTGCCAGGCATACGATAACATTAATTACTCTCCGCGATAAAGGTCTCCATGGTAAGTCCCGGACCAAAAGCCGCCCCGAATATACAATTTGGCTGATTATCGTTCAGGTCTTCCAGGATGCGTTGCAACACAAAGAGGATGGTGGGAGAAGACATATTCCCAAACTGCTCCAGGACAGCATAGCTATGGTCCAAATGGCCGTTTGTAAAAGTGAGGCTGCTATAAATGGCATCCAGGATCTTTTTACCGCCCGGATGTACACACCAATGTGTCACCTGTTGTTGCCCGATACCCCACTTTTTAAGGGCGTTTTGCACCAGTCCCGCAAAGTCTGCACGGATGACATCGGTTACATATCCGGTGAGCGTCATCCGGAACCCCGTCGAAGAGAGGTCCCAGGTCATGGCCTGCTGTCCCTCAGGTGCTATCTCCGAATAGAATTGTTTCAGCCGCAGACCCTTTCCCGGATGCTCATCCGATACTACCAGGGTGGCGGCCGAACCATCTGCGAACAACAGACTCGACAGGATATTGTCCAGCGTCGACTCTTGCTGGAAATGGAGGGTACATAGCTCCGTACATACGACCAGGATGCGTGCCCCGGTGTCAGCCGCCGCCAGCGCATGCGCCAGCTTCAGGCCATGTACAGCGCCATAGCAACCCATGAAGTTGACCGAAGTTCTGAACACCGTGGGTGGCAATCCGAGGGCGGCCACCAATTCCAGATCAAGCCCCGGCGCGCTCATGCCTGTACAGCTCACCGTTATCAGATGGGTTATCTCCCGGGCGTCCAACACACCTTCCAGGCAATTACGGATAGCCGACAGCGACAAAGGCGCCGCATGGTCCCGGTACCATTTCATCCGCAATTCCAGCGAAGGGAAAGGCTCCAGGTTCTCCGTAGGCGGATAGAACTGCCATTGCCTGGCGGGCCGTGAGTAGTCTGGAATCACCGAATATCGTGTCCCGATGCCGCTTTGATGGTAAAGGAATTTCAATTTTCGGCTGGCTTCGATTTCCAGGCCGTAAATCTTCTGCATAAAGGGCAGGATGTCTTCCTGTCGATGCCGGTGGGCAGGCACTGCCGTTCCGATGGAGATGATCTTACTCAATAGATGTGTTTAAAATTTTACCCCATCACCAGTACTGCGATGAAACCGGCATTGGTGCAAATCGAAGCTAGGATATTCATTCGCATGGTATTGTTAAAATTTGCCGCCGCCGGGTCCCGCCATACTTTAACAGCCCATATCAGAAAATAAACGATCACAGGCAGCATACAGGTTGCCAGTACCTGAAATTCTCTGATCTGCAGCGTACTCAGAAAATAATAGGCCAGGACGAAAAAAGCAACCCCATAGATGAGTCCCGTGAATATAAAGCTGCCCCGGTAGCCAAGCACCAGACTCAGGGTCCTCACCCCATCCTGCCGGTCGGCCTCATGCTGATAAATTTGTGTTAAAGGATAAAAGCCGCCGAGTAACAGGGAAGCGGCAAGCATTGCCGGCGCCACATCCAAGGTATCCGCCCATATTCCTGCTTTATGGCTGCCCTGGTATACCAGGAAAAAGATGAGTGCACCCTGGCAGCTGATCACTGTCAGCCAGCCGATGATGGGATATTTTTTCAACCGAATGCCCCGATAACTATAGGCCCTTGATGCAAGAATATAGACTGCTAGTCCGGCTACGAAATAGAGTCCAATAAAACATCCCAGGGCCAGCGCTGCCAGGTCCATTATCAGTGTCACCCGGAATAATGTCCGCGTCGGTTGCGGCGGATGTTCCAATCCACCGATAGGTGTGCTATCCCTGTCCATATAGCTGTTATAACCGTTGCTGGCAGGATAGACCAGCCCATGCAGTATTACAAAGATCAGCAGCGCGCGTCCCCAGTCCTTATCCACCACCTGGCTCAGCGCAAACCAATATACCGGCATCAGGAAGAAAGAGAAAGGAAGCCGTAATAACTGCAGCGTAGATGATCGGGTTTGTTTCATACTGTGCGAGCCTCCGCGACACTATCCGGTTTATATGATAAAAAGATCTGTTCGTATACGATCCTGAACCAAACGACTATCGCCATTACGGCTTTTATCCCATAGGGCCGGATAAACTCATTCCGCACCGGCGCCGGTACCAGGTCGGAAACGGACATCGTGATCAGCAGGAAGGAGAGTATCAGCAGCACGCGGTTCACTGCATCGGGTCGCTGAGCCCAATACCAGATGCCAATGCCGCTCATGGCGATGATATAGGTAGGTGACTCGGCCTTGTGATTGAAGATCACCATCCAGATGAGCACCGAGGCCAGGTAAAGGAGGCGGAAGGACAGGTCTTTGTACTTGCGCACATAAAGCAACGGCAACAAAAAAAGCAGGATGCCGGCCAGTGTAACAATGTTCTTGGCTCCGGGAAGATTGAACCAGGTTACCATGATCCCCATTACCGAAACTCCCGTAGACGCCGAACGATCATTCAACAGCAAGTGTAGCCAGCTCTTGTACAGCAATAGCAACTGCGGTCCGCTGACGACGGCCAGCGGGATGAGCGCAAAGAAGACCATCCAGAAAAGCGTCCAGCCCATCAGACGGAGCTTACCGGGGTAGAAAAGGTAAATAACGAATGCCAGGGCGCCATAGATTTTAATATAGAACGAGAAAACGACGCAAAGGGTTGACAACATATACTGCCGGCGTTCGGCCAGGGCAAAGGCAAGAACGGTAAGGCCCGCCATCAGCCCGTTGCTCTGCGTATTCTGTATCGACAACAGCATTTCCAGCAGACAAAACAACAGGATATAACTTTTCTTCTCATCGTCAAGCCCGGGCAGCAGACGGATGCCGGCAAACAGGCAAAGGGAATTGAACAGATTCCAGAGCAAAAGCCCGATGGTGTCCGGCATCCAGGACAGGAGTCCGAAACAAAGCGCGAAAGCCGGAGAATATTTGTACAGATCCCAGTGGTCATTCGGGAAGAGCTGGTAGATATCCTTATTCTGCACCAGATGATAAAAGGAGAATTTGAAGATGCGGAAATTATTGTAGTCGATATATGGCCGGCCGCCGGGGACATAGACCTTCGGCCCTGCCAGCAGCCCTTGCATAGCGGCGACGATGGAGATGAGGATATAGGCAAAAAGGACGATTGAAAGACAATGGGAATGCCAGAAGCGAAGCAGCTTTGATTTCGACAGATTCATTCTCGAATATTTAATAAGGCGCCATACCGGCGCAATCACAATCAGGCTCGGTCGTCGTTCCGAGCAATGCCGCAAAGCGACGGTAATAACCGATCCGGTCGTCCCGGTTACCTTTTATTTCCGGGTCCTGGCTCTTACACTCTACGCCGCCATTGATGATGTTGATCGTCATTCCAAAGCCAGGTTTCCGTCCCAGCCGAAGGTCGTCCGCACCTGGTGTCCATTTGCCACAGATGACCTCGTGGCACGAGGGCTTTGGCTTCTGCGCTTTCATCCAGAACCACAAGGCCGCCCGGAAAGCGATGACCCCATCCTGACTCACCAGTTCGGGATGTGCGAGCAGCGGAAGGTCCATCTCGGCGCCGGCTAACCCATAGTTATAGGCGTAACTCAGCTGTAAAGGTCCCCGGCCATGATACGATTTGCCGGGCGCCGGCTGGTAAGGGCTCGTGCCGGCCGTGTTGTATACGGTGCAATGACCATCGCTGCAACTCAGCTCTTCGGTGTAATAAAGTCCCCAGGCGTATGTTCCACCCTTTGCCCCGGGTCCGCCATTGGTAGTCTCATGGGCAGCATGCGCAAAAAAAGCGGCCAATTCCCGTTTACGCGTTTGCGGAGTACCTTCTCCGGCGAATAAAGGGAAATTAGCCGCTGCTTTTATAAAAGCCTCGTAACTATAAAGGGGATGGTGATGCGGAAACGCCCGTTCATACTGCTGGCGTGACAACAAGGCCTCGACGCCGGCAGGCTTCACCGGTTGCGGTAAAGACACCGACCCCGGAGCGATCAAGACTGCCAACAGAAGAAAAGGGATAAGCATGCCGTTCAAAACTAGGCAAAATCTACCATTTTTCGTCGCCCGCGCTTTGGTTGACCTTAACCGAAAAGACCGGTTCTTCCGACGGCGCTTTTGCCTCCCGCTTTACTTCGGGTGTGGGGTTTCTTTTCTCCAACGGTGCTGCTCCGCCTTGCTGGTTGTCCTTCCGTGGTTCGGGCCGCCGGTCACGGGATGGTTCAACACTACCAGCTTCCTGCACGGGCTGCTGTTCCCGCTTTGGCGGACGACCGTGCTGCTGGCCATTATTCTGCCGCCCTTCGCGCTGGATGGCTCCATTGCCTGTCTGCTGACCAGCCTGGCCTCCGCCCGCGGGATTCCTCCGCTGATTGCTCTGCTGTTGCAGACCCCTTCTGCGTTGGTCGTCCCTCTTGCCTATGCCGCCGTTATTTCTTCCGGCATCACCGCCGTTGTTATTGCGGTTGGCTTCCGGCCGTGCAATGACGGCTGCTGCCGCCGGGGGAGGGGAGGCCTGAGAAATGCCCATCACATGCGGATGATTATCCACCACCGGGATCTGGCGGGCTATCAGCTTCTGAATATCCCGCAGGAATTCCTTCTCTTCCCCGTCGCAAAAGGACAAGGCAGTGCCGCTGGCTCCCGCCCTACCGGTGCGGCCTATGCGGTGAACATAGGTCTCCGGCACATTGGGCAGCTCGAAGTTGATGACATGCGTCAGGTCGTCGATGTCGATGCCCCGGGCCGCGATGTCCGTGGCTACCAGTATACGTGTATGCCTGTTCTTGAAGTTGACCAGCGCCCGCTGCCGTGCATTCTGCGACTTATTGCCATGGATAGCCTCGGCCCGGATGCCCGCCCGCGTCAGCCCCTGTGCAACCTTGTCCGCACCATGCTTGGTCCGTGTAAAGACCAGCGCCGTGGGGATAGCTTTATCTTTCAGGATGTGCAACAGCAAGCTGCGCTTGTCTTTCTTTTCCACGAAATAGATCGATTGTTGGATGGTCTCTGCCGTGGAAGACACCGGCGTGACCTCCACTTTGGACGGATTGACCAGGATAGTGGCGGCCAGTTTTTGGATCTCCGGCGGCATCGTGGCCGAAAAGAACAAGGAATGCTTCTTTTGGGGAAGGCGGGTCAGTATCTTCCTGACGTCGTTGATAAAGCCCATGTCCAGCATCCGGTCTGCCTCATCCAGGACGAAATATTTGATGTCCTTGAGGTGTAACAGCTTTTGGTCGCACAGATCGAGCAGCCTGCCCGGCGTGGCTACGAGGATGTCTACTCCCCGTTGCAGCGCCTGGACCTGGGGATGTTGCGGCACTCCGCCGAAGATGACGGTGTGTTTGATACCCGTATATCTGCCATAGGCGGCAAAGCTCTCGTCTATCTGGATCGCTAATTCACGAGTGGGTGTAAGGATCAAAGCCTTGACAGGACGCGGGCCACCAGGACGCGTGTTTTCGGTTACTCCCGCTGCATCTTCACACAGCAGCTGAAGCATGGGAAGGGCGAATGCCGCCGTCTTACCCGTGCCTGTCTGGGCGCAGCCCAGCAGGTCTTTTCGTTCAAGGATTACAGGTATAGCCTGTTGTTGGATAGGTGTGGGTGTAGTGTACCCCTCATCGTTCAATGCCTTTAACAAAGGCTCAATGAGGTTGAGTTGTTGAAATGACAAAATAGTTCCATTTAAATTGAAAAAAGCCCATCTACTCATCAATATCCTTCAGGAGTATGTACAGAAGGTTGTCACGAAAGTGATTAGAAAGGAATATAACGGGTGCAAAAATAGACAATTTGGTCCGAATGGCCAATTGCGCGGCTTTCCCCCGCCCTGCTGGGGGGAGGTTCTACTTTGCAAAGGGGGAAATATAATTGATAATCAATATATTATAGTCTGAAAAATCCAATGTGAAGAAATTTTAAAAATTTTTGCGGTCTTTTTAATCCGCAATTGGGATTTTTTACTATATTTGTTTCATCAACGGTTGACACAGATCAGCCGCCTCTGGTTAAGGGTCTATAAAATTTTTCTAACAGTTAAAGTTTGGTTGGAACAGCAAGGACACAGTTCTTGAGAGCCGTCCGTGTCTACGGGTGACTCGAAAGGATAAGGTTTAAAGGGCCGCCTCATGTCTATGAGGCGGCTTTTTCTTTGATCCTGACCGTCTTACCTTATTGGAAGCTGATATGAAATTGTCCCTCGATCTCATAATAATAGGAGTGGTCTTGCCGGGAGAACCGGATGGGGGCGCCCAACTCTTTCAATACTTTCAGGTACTCATAAAGGCTTCGTTCGGAGATGCCCATCTTCCGGGCAAATTCGGGCGGAGAACCCGTTCCTTTCAAACGGATAAATTGGTCTAGTCTTAGCAGAAGGTTAAGGTAATGCTTCATAAAAGGTATTTTAATAGCTACTACCTCAGAAGCATTAACCGGATATAGTCTTGATTAAACCTTTTTAAAAATACGGGATAGTCTTCGAATTACATCTTGTAAAGGCAAAATAATGTAGGCCACGTACATGCAAACCCTCATCAGCCATTATAGAAATTTATCTAACCGGGACGGTCATACTACTTTTACGTTGCCGGTACGTTTCAACACTCCCCAGTGTTGCAACTCTCCTTTCAGCGCCCTGCGTACGGCCCTGAACAACACCAGCCAGGTGAGCCAGCGCCAGATCAGCCGCTGAGGGATGAGCCAGATCAACCTGGTAAGATTCTCCCGCTCAAATGAGAAGGCCAGCAAGGCCACAGCAAGGTCAACAAGCATGAAAACAAGATAATAGCCCCCTATCTTCGACGCATTGCCCGTCAGCAGTCCCACGACCATAAAGAAATCGGCCAGGGGAATGAGAAAAGGAATGATATACTGGAAGATCAGGATATTTGGCAGCGCCGCCCAGCCAAGCCACCGGTATTTCCAATTCATCAGCGCATCCCTGTTCTTCCAAAAAGTCTGCATGACCCCATAGCTCCAGCGGAACCGCTGTTTAAAGAACTGTTTCAACGTCTCGGGCGCCTCCGTCATGGCGATGGAGCGGTTGTCATTCTCAATGACATAGCCGCAACGCAGGATACGGATGGTAAGATCACAATCCTCTGCCAGCGTATCGGTTGTGAATCCACCGGCATCCTCGATTGCCTTCTTCCGGAAGGCGCCGATGGCTCCGGGAACTACCGTAATCGCATTCAGATAAGAGAATGCCTTACGATCAAAATTCTGGCTGCTGATATATTCGATCGCCTGCCAGCGGGTGAGCAGGTTCACCTGGTTGCCCACCTTTACGTTGCCCGCAACCGCGCCCACCAGACCGGCATGCCCGCTCCTGCGGCCGGTGCGTTCCCCAAAATGCTCCATCAATAAGGATACCGCATTGGGTTTCAACTTTGTATCCGCGTCGATACAGATCACGAATTCTGCGTTGCTCCGGCTGATGCCATAGTTGAGCGCAGACGCCTTCCCACCATTGGGTTTGGTATAGACCTTTACGTTCGGATTGTCTGCAAAAGCCTCGCTCACCCGTTCGTAGGTCTGGTCCTTGCTGCCGTCATTGACAAAGATGATCTCAAAGTTGGGATAATCCCCCTTGAGCAGGCTTTCCACCGAGCCTACGGCATTGACTTCCTCATTATAGGCCGGCACGATGATGCTTACCAGTGGCGCCGACTGGCCATCCAACCTCCAGAAAGGCTGCAGCCCGTATTTCTTTTCCCGCAGATGCTCCTTGGTGGCGATGAAGGCGATGAACAGCACCCGGCTCACCGACAGGATCATGAATACGACAAAGGCTGAGAAGAGGATATGGCCGCCCCAGTACCCGATCTCCGCAAAATAATAATTCACCTGCAACAGATAGTAACCGCTACCCTTCGGCACCGGCGGCATCATCTCGTCCCTGGTCTTTCCCAGGATATCCGCCACTGTAGTGAATTTGAATCCTTTATGCTGGAAATATTCGATGATGCGCGGCAAGGCCACTACCGTCGCCTCCCGGCCTTCGCCGCCTGCATCGTGTAACAGGATAATATTGCCGCTGAGCCCGGCCTTGCTCATCTCTTGTTTGCGACGGATCGTCCGTTCGAAGATGCTGTCCGCAGTCGCCCCCGGCTCCCAGTCCAGCGGGTCGATGGATTCCCCGATGTCCAGGTAGTTCTTCTTCCGGGCGATGGCCACGGGTATCAGTTCTTCCCATTTCTCCGGCTCGAAATCTGCATTATAGGGCGCCCTGAACATAATGGTGCTTCGTCCGGTGATACATTCTATCAGCAGCCGCGTCGACTCCATCTCCAGGATGGCCCTTCGCGTACTCACCTTGGCGATGTTCGGGTGGGTAAACGTATGATTACCTATCTCATGCCCCTCCCTGAACTCCCTTTTGACGATGGGGATATTGTTCTCCGCATTGATGCCGACGACAAAAAAGGCCGCGGGAACATGGTACCGGCTGAGAATATCGAGGATCTTGGGCGTGTAGTCGGGGTCCGGACCGTCATCGAAGGTCAGCACCAGCTTCATGGAATCTTCCGTTCCATACTTGCGGGCGACGAACCGCGAGGGCAGGCTGTCATAGCTTTCCTCGCTGATCAGCATCTCGCCCGTATTCACTTCCGGCGTGATCCGGCCATTGGTAGGCGTCCCGATGATGTCCAACACTTCACCGCTGCCTTCATAGTCGACAAAATCCGCACTCGCCATCGCATCCACCTTGCTGAACTCCGAGAAGTTGAAATGCGCCACCGCCGACTTCTGCATGTCCTCATCGTAGAATTCCCACACTCGCGGGTCCTCATCTCCCAATCGCCAGATGGAAGTCCCCGCCAGTCCATACTCGGTGGCAAAACGCAGGGCGTTGAAGATCGTCGCGGCATCTGTAAACTGCACCTGGTGCCGGACATTATCCTCGTCGTCATAGCTGTAGTGCAGATTGTAGGAATCATTGTCGAAGTCGATGGTTGCCTCGTTGTCCTTTGCAGTGAATAAGGCTTGCTGATAGCTCACCGTCCTGCTCGACATCTCCTTGCCCAGCCGCCAGTCATAGCCATAGGCGGCAAGACAGAGGATAAGCTTTTGCTCCGGGATATATTTCACGGCAGCATCCACCGCTCCCTCTATCCATTTCTGATGCGCGATCGGACCCGGACCGGAGTTGTCTGAATACTGGTCATAAGCCATCAGGAATACATAGTCGTTGTATTTCGACAGCTGTCTGACATCATAATCTTCGTTGAAGGGGATCACGTCCTGGGTCACGAGCAGATGCCTGGCATGCAATTGCTCGTAGAGGTCTTTTTGAAACTCCACCAGTTTGTCATTGCTCTTCTCCTGCAGCTCTTCGAAGTCTACGTTGACCCCGATGAAATTATTCTTCACCAGGATATTGATCACATCATTGATCAGCCGCTGTTTCTTCACCGGGTCGTTGATGATGCGGTGCACTGCATCCCCACGGAACAATTCCTTATAGTTGTTGGAAAGGATGGGCAGGATCTTTACTCCCGATTTTTTCATTACTCCCCATGCCCTGGCATCGATATCCGTATAGACGGTATCCGCCGTCGGATCGATAAAGATCCATTCGGGGATCACTAAATTCATTTTGTCGATATACTGTTGCAGGGAAAGAAAGGATTGGGCGTCCCAATCCACATAGAAGGCCGCACGGATCCCGGTGGGGAATTTCGTAAAACTCCGGAAATTGGTATCCACCTTCTTCGAGCGCTGCTGTGCCATCCGCTCCGAATCTTTTTTCGACTGGCCGGGGAAGGCGCCGCCGTGGTAGGGAACTTTCTCGTTTATGTATTTCCGGAAACCGCCGTATTGTTCGATGAGGGTATTTTTGAACAGAAAGCTGTGGCTGGTGTCGAGGACTTTTTTGTAAAGCTGGCTTTGCTCTTTCATCCGGGGCAGGGCCGGCTTATAATCCCGGGAGATGGCAACATAGAAAATGACAATCCCCAACGCCAGGAAGAACAATAATATCCTCCCGCCCCATTTGAGACGCTGCCAGCGGCCTGGTGAATTCGTTTGGAAGATCTGGGTTGTCGAAGTTGGTGTAGCGTTGCCGTCCATAGATTATAAGTCAGTATTGGCAAAATTCCCGCCAATCGGGTGGATTATCCGTTGGAGTAAGCGTATTTAACAATTGATTTGCTGTATCCATACGCTTTAATAATCCAGCTCAAGCCTCAGCCGGTCTTTCAGCTCTTTTACGAGTGGATATTGTTCCACTATCTGTATGAACTGTTCCCGCTTGTTAAGCGGTCTGTCCGCAGGTTCCTCGTCGACGGCTTCCTTTTCCTCGATGATCACTGTGAAAGATATCGCTTTGTTCGCAAACGCTTTTTGCAGGTGGTCGGATAAGGTGCGTTTCTCCTGTTCGACAAATTTTTGTTCGAGGTTATTGTTGGTAACTACTTCAAAAGTATGAGCATCTGTTATCCGCAGCGTAGCCAGCTCCATGGATTGTACGGCGGGGTTGCGATTCTCCCGCAGATAGTCCGCATACTGTTGCCAGGCCTTGTGCAGCGCTTCCGGCTCCAGCGGCCGGCTGTTGCTGGCATCATCGTTTTGCTGCCGCGTGCTGAACTGCTGCCGGATACGGGACAGGGACCCCAGGGAAGCGGTGGCCGGGATGGTAGGCTGGGTAGGCTGCCCGGAGGAGGCTGGTTGGGCGGGTGGTGCTGTTGCCTTCTTCACCGGCTCGGGCGCCCCCTCTTCGACTATCAGCTTTGCGCCGCCTGCTGCTGCCGGTTCCGCGACGCGCTCTGCTGCCTGCTGCGCTCCTGCCGGCCCACGCTCTGCTGCCCGCTGCGCCGTTGGTGCAGCGACGGTCGCCTTCACAAGCTCCATCGCAGGGATATTGCGGAAAGACACCGGCTTTACGGCTTCAGGCTGTTTTTTTTTCCCGTTGGCATCCCCCGCTGTCACCTGCAAAGCCTGCGCCAGATAGCAGAGTTTGATCAGGGCGAGCTCCACATGCAGTCGCTTGTTGCGGGCGGATTTATAGTTGATCTCGGCCTCATTCAATACATTCAGCGTGCTCACCAGATAGGACGTATCCGCGCTCTGGCCGGCGGTGATATACCGGTCTCTGAAGCTTTCCACTACCTCCAGCAGGACGGCAACCTTCTCGTCCTTGCATACCAGCAGGTTTCGGACGAATTCGGCCAGCCCGTTGAGCACCAGGTCGCCTTCGAATCCTTTCCGGTTGATAGAATCATAAGTCAGCAGGGCATCCGATACATTCTGCTGCTGCATGGCGTCCAGGATGCGGAAATAATAGTCGGCATCGAGGATGTTCAGATGCTCCAGCGTATTCTGATAGGTCAATTCCCCGTTGGTGAAGCTGACGATCTTGTCCAGGATACTCAGCGCATCCCTCATACAGCCTTCGCTTTTCTGTGCGATCATCTGCAGGGCAGGTTTTTCGGCGGTGATATTTTCCTTTTTGCAGATGTCCTGTAAATGCTCTACCGTGTCGGCCGCCGTTATCCGCTTGAAATCGAAGATCTGGCAGCGGGACAGGATGGTGGGTAATATCTTGTGTTTCTCCGTTGTTGCGAGGATGAAAATGGCATAGGGCGGCGGCTCCTCCAATGTCTTCAGAAAGGCATTGAAGGCAGATGTGCTCAGCATGTGCACCTCATCGATGATATACACCTTGTATTTTCCGGCCTGGGGGGCGAAGCGCACCTGTTCGACCAGGGTCCGGATATCGTCCACGGAGTTGTTGCTGGCGGCATCCAGCTCATGGATGTTCAGGGAGGTGCCTTCGTTGAAGGTGACACAGGATTGGCAGGTATTACAGGCTTCGCCTTCCGGTGTGACGTTCTCGCAGTTGATCGTCTTGGCCAGGATACGGGCGCAGGTGGTCTTGCCGACGCCCCGCGGTCCACAGAACAGGAAAGCATGCGCTAACTGCCTGTTTTTGATGGCATTCTTCAAAGTCGTGGTAATATGAGCCTGCCCCACGACTGTCGAAAAATCCTGGGGCCTGTATTTTCTGGCCGAAACGATAAATTTATCCATTTAACATCATCACTCCTTTAGCAAACGTACAACTTCCCCGCCATTTTTCCATTTGCGGCCTGCGGCCCCGCAACCGCCGCCGTCTGCCATCATCCCACCCCTCAATTAACCTCCACTCGCCGGCGCAACCGCCTGCTACACCGACGATTTCCTTACCTTCGGAAAAATAAGCCAATAAAAATTTGGATTATTAACATTGTTAAGTAAATTTGTATCGTTAATATTTGGAACATGGGAATTCAGGAGCGAAAAGAGAAACAAAAGCAGGAGATCCGCAAACTGATCCTTGATGCCGCCATGAAATTGTTCGTGGAGGAAGGTTTTGACAATTTGACGATCCGCCGCATTGCGGATCTCATCGAGTACAGCCCTACTACTGTATACCTGTATTTTAAGGACAAAGATGAGATATTAGCCAGCCTGCATGAGCAGGGATTCCAGAAGATGCAGGAATTCAACCGCAATCTCATTGCCATCCAGAATCCTTTCCTCCGCCTGCATAAGATGGGTGAGAACTATATTCAGTTCGCAATGGAGCAACCGGAGTACTATAACCTGATGTTCATCGACCGGGAGCCCATGAAGAAAATGGCCGCAGAGAACTGTCTGGAATGGGCACCGGGCGACAGCGCACTCCAGACCTTGAAGGAAGTTGTCATTGAATGCATGGAGCAAGGCTATCTGGAAAAAGCGGAACCGCTGCTGGTGACCCTCTCCATCTGGAGCTTCGTCCACGGCCTGATGTCCCTGGTCATCCGCGAAAGATTGGAAAAATTTGTGCACCAGAAAGAGATGATCCTGCCCACTGTGAAGGCGAGTCTCAATTGGTTCATCAATAATATAGAGAGCAAAGACAAAAAGAAGCCCAACGGTCATTAATAACCGAAACCCGCCGTCTTTAAGCGACAGCCCGAAAGGGCCTTTTTTTAACACGCTTAGTGAACATTGTTAAGTTAATTTATATAACTAATAAAGTGAACGCCATGCCAAAACCATTCTTGCTCCTGTTGCTGGCGGCAACCATCGCCACACGAGCGTCCTCCCAGACTATCCTCGATGCCTATCTCCGCGTCGGCCTCGACAGCAATCTCGCCCTGCATCAACGCAACTTCGACCTTCAGCGGGCACAACTCGATCTCGATCGGGCCCGGACCCTCTTCTATCCCCAGGCCGGCATCAGCTCCCAATATACCCTGGCAAACGGCGGCCGTACCGTGCCGATACCCATCGGCGATCTGCTCAATAATGTCTATTCCACCCTGAATCAGCTCACCGCCAGCCGCAAGTTCCCCCAAGTGGCCAACCAGAACATCCAATTTCTCCCCAATGACTTCCAGGACACCAAAATGGAGGTCACCATGCCACTGTTCAACAGCGATCTGCTCCACAACCGGGAAGTGACGAGCGAGACGATCGTTGCCCGCCGCGCCGACCGCGATGTCTATCGTCGCGATCTCGTCCGGAGCATCCGCCAGGCCTACTATCAATACCTGCAAACCGGCAAGGCAGCCGAGATCTATGCCACGGCCCTGGTGCTGGTAAGGGAGAATCGCCGGGTCAGCGAGAAATTCGTAGAGAACAACATGGCCACCCGGGAGATCGTCCTGCGCAGCCAGGCCCAGGTGAGCCAGGTCGAGTCGCAGTACATCGCAGCGGAGAACGATCGCCGCAATGCCGCGGCCTACTTCAATTTCCTGCTAAACCGAAGCCTCGACACCCAGATCGTGACGGATTCCTCGCTCATGGCGGCGTCTGCAGCCCCTGACTCCGCTTCCGGCGCCCCGGGTCTTTCCCCCATCAAAACCAGCGACGGCATCGCCGGCCGCGAAGAGCTCGATCGCCTCAAGAGCTACCGCCGCATCCTGCAATCCAACCTGAAATGGGATCGTAACTATCTTCTCCCCAAGCTCAATGCCTTCTATGATATCGGCTACCAGGGCTATGGCTTTCATTTCAACAGCACGCAGTTCTACCAATTAGGCGGCCTCCAGCTGACCTGGACATTGTTCAAGGCGAATGACAACCGCTATAAGATCAGGCAGTCCCGCATCGACATGGACGCCATCGACGAACAATACCAGCAGCTGACCCTCGAATTGTCCCTGGAACAACAGACCGCCTTCAACAATTACCGCTCGGCCCAGGAAGCCCTCAACGCCCTGGCCGATGAGACCGGCAGCGCCCGCGAGGCGTACCGCCTGGTTGAAAAAAGATTTAAAGAAGGCCAGGCCCTGCAGGTCGATCTCATCGATGCCCGCACCCAGATGACCAATGCCGAGATCCGCTATTCCCTCGGCCGCCTCGCCGTACTCAACAGGGCTGCCGATCTCGAACGGGTCAACGCCGCCTACAAATTCTAAAAACTCATCCAAAAAATAACGTTATGAACACCCTTCTGCTCCATTATCTCCGCCTGCCCTTCGCAGCAATGATCATCGGGCTCGTTTTTTCCGGATGCGGAGAAAACAAAGCCGCCGTCACGCCGCCCGCCGACGTGCCTATTCCCGTCAAACTGCAGCCGGTGGTTACCGGTAACCAGGGCCGCATCCTCCAGTATTCGGGACTCATCGCCTCTAATTCCGAAGCTCGCCTCTCGTTCAAGATCGGCGGCATCATCTCCCGCATCTATGTAAAGGAAGGGGATCATGTCGTCGACGGTCAGCTGCTGGCCACGCTCGACCTCACCGAGATCGATGCGCAGGTATCACAGGCCACACAAAATGTAGAAAAAGCACAACGGGACGAACAGCGCATCAATAACCTCTACCGGGACACTGTCGCTTCCCTCGAACAGGTTCAGAACATGCACACCCAATCGACAGTGGCAAAAGACGCACTCAACATCGCCCGCTTCAACCGGCAGTATGCACAGATCCGCGCCACCAGCAGTGGCACGATCCTTCACAAGCTGATGAACGAAGGCGAATACGCTTCCGCGGGGACGGCCGTACTCGAATTCAACGGGGCCGATCAGGGTGACTGGGTGGTCCGATTCGGCGTGTCCGATAAGGACTGGGTCATCCTGCACAAGGGCGATAAGGCGAATGTCTCCATCGACGCCTATCCCGACCAGCGGTTCATCGGCCAGATCACCAAACTTGCCGAAGGCGCAGACGCCACCGGTGGAACCTATGCCGTTGAGGTCACCGTCACGGCCGCCGGCCGCAAGCTGGCCCCCGGGCTTTTCTGCACGCTGCAACTACAGCCGGCCGGCCGGCGAGCGTACACTTTTATCCCCGCATCGGCACTTGCCGAAGGCGACGGGTCCACCGGATATGTCTATACGGTCAACGCCGATAAACGTACCGTGAAAAAGCTACCCGTACATATCGCCTTTCTGCAGGATGACCTCATCGCTGTGAGCAGCGGGCTGGACAGCGTATCGGCGGTTATCGCTGATGGCGTAGGCTACCTGACGGAGCGATCGGTGGTAAAGCTGATCTCGAATCCTGATTCCCTCACCAAATAATCTACGGCCATGAGAATCACTGATTTTTCTGTTCGCAATTACCAGTTCACGCTCATCGTGTTCGTGATGCTGGCCCTCATCGGCGTCAGCGCCATGTTTAATATGCCCAGGGGTGAGGACCCGGATACCGAAGCGCCCACCTACTCGGCAATCATCATATATCCCGGCACCAGCCCCAAGGACATGGAAGAGCTGGTGGTCAATCCCATCGAAAAGCGCTTCAATGAGATGGATGATGTAAAGCGCATCCGCAGTACCATCGACGACGGCCTGGCGGTGGTACAGATCGAATTCAACTACGAGACCGATCCGGAAAAGAAATACCAGGACGTGATCCGCGAGCTCAATGCCGTCCGCGCCGATCTCCCCAGCGATCTCCTCAGCATCGACATCCAGCGTTTCCGGCCCTCCGATGTCAACATCCTGCAGGTGGCGCTAATGAGTGAAACGGCGCCCTATAAAGACTTGCAGGATTGGAGCAAAAAATTGAAAGACCGGCTGGAAAAGATCAAAACGCTGAAGAACGTCGACAACTGGGCGTTCCCGCAACAGCAGGTGCGAGTAGCGCTCAACCTGGAAAAGCTGGCCCAGAACAAGATCGCCCTCAACACCGTCCTGCAGGCCATCCAGGGGGAGAACGTGAACATCCCGGGCGGCAGCGTCGATATGGGGTCGCGTAAGTTCAACATCAAGACAACCGGCGACTATAAGTCTGTCGACCAGATAAAGAATACTATCGTCAGCGGTACCGGCGGGAAGATCATCTATGTAAAGGATATCGCCGATGTGGAGTTCAACTACGAAGAACAGAGCTATATCGGCCGGCTCAACGGGAAAAGGGCCGTCTTCGTCACGGCGAGCCGCAAGTCGGGCACCAACATCTTCGCCATCGAGAAGGAAATGGATCCCGTACTGGATAAGTTCAAGTCGGAGCTGCCGCCCAACATCGTCTATAACAAAAGCTTTAACAATGCCGAAAGCGTTCATACGCGGCTGGGCCATTTCACACGGGACTTTGCCATTGCCATCTTCCTGGTGCTGCTGACCCTGCTACCCCTGGGCCCCCGGGCTTCCATCGTAGTGATGATCTCTATTCCCTTGTCGCTGCTCATCGGCCTCGCGTTGCTCAACCTTTTCCATTTTACGATCAACCAATTAAGCATTGTGGGGATGGTGGTGGCCCTCGGGTTGCTGGTAGATGACAGCATCGTGGTGGTGGAGAACATCGAGCGCTATCTTCGATTGGGCTATTCGCGAAAAGAGGCGGCCATGGCCGCGACAAAGCAGATCGGTCTGGCGGTTCTCGGCTGTACGGCCACGTTGATCTTTGCCTTCCTGCCGCTGATGTTCCTGCCCGAAGCGGCCGGGGATTTCATCCGGAGCCTGCCGGCGGCCGTCGTGACCACCGTGTTGGCCTCCCTGTTCGTGTCCCTGACGATCGTGCCCTTCCTCTCCAGCCGCATCCTCTCCGCGCATGAGCATCCCGAAGGCAATCTCTTCCTCCGCGGGTTGCGTCGCCTCATCAGTGGCTCCTATCGCCGCGTGTTGCACGGCGCCATCCGCCGGCCTGTGCTTACCCTGCTGGTGGCCCTGGCTATCTTTGTAGGTTGTTTGGCCCTTATTCCCCGTGTAGGCTTTAGCGTCTTCCCCGCCTCGGAGAAACCGATGTTCCTCATCAATATCCAGACCCCGCTCGGTACCAGCCTCACCGCCACCGACACCGTGGCCCGCTGGGTGGAGAAGCACATCGAACATCTTCCCGATCTGAAGAACTATGCTACCAACGTAGGCCGCGGTAATCCCCGCATCTATTACAATGTCATCCCCCAGAACGAAGTGAGCAACTATGCCCAGGTCTTTGTCCAGTTGAACGAGACCCCTTCCATCCGGAAAAGACAGCTGATCGACAGCCTGCGGACGCAGTTCAAGGACTATCCCGGGGCGAAGATCGAGGTGAAGGATTTCGAACAGGGGCCACCGATAGAGGCACCCATCGCGATCCGGCTCTTCTCCGAAGACCTCGACACCTTGCGCAGCCTGGCTTTCCGCGTCGAAGATCTGTTGAAGCGGACGGATGGCACCATCTATGTCAACAACGACCTGACGACGCTGAAAACGGATATCAAAGTCAATGTCAATAAGGAGAAGGCCGGACTGCTCGGCGTGCCTATCAACTCCATCGATCGGACGGTGCGGCTGGCCATTGCCGGGCTGGACGTCGGCAAGTTCAGGAAGGACGACGACAAGGACAACGATTACAACATCAATGTCTGCCTGCCCCGGGGCCGGTACCAGACGCTCGATGCGCTGAACAAGGTCTATGTCGACTCTTACAGCGGGTCTTCCGTGCCGCTTAGCGATCTGGCGGGTATCCAATTCCAGACCTCGCCCACCAGCATCAACCACTATGACAAAGACCGGTATACCACCGTCACCGCCTTTGTCCGCAGCGGCTACAATACCACCCGGCTGACGGAAGGCATCCTGAAGAAGCTGGATACGCTTCATTTCCCGGCCGGGGCCAGCTACAAAGCGGCGGGTGAGGTTGAAAGTAAGGAACAAAGCTTTGGCGGTCTAGGACCCATTATCCTGATCACTATTTTCGGTATTCTGGGTATCCTGATCCTTGAGTTTAAGACCTTCCGCGGCACCCTTATTGTCCTTTCCGTCGTTCCCCTTGGTATCATCGGTGCGGTGCTGATGCTATGGGCTACCGGCAACACCTTCTCCTTTGTGGCCGTCATCGGCATCATTGCCCTCGTTGGCATTGAAGTGAAGAACTCCATCCTGTTGGTTGATTATACCGATCAATTACGCAAAGGCGGCATGGGGCTCGACGACGCGATCCAGGAAGCCGGTGAGACCCGCTTCGTCCCCATCATCCTTACCACCCTCACCGCTATCGGCGGTCTTATTCCGCTGGTGGCTGAGAACAATCCCCTGTATTCACCGCTTGCCCTTGTCATCATCGGTGGTTTGCTCAGCTCGACCATCCTCACCCGCATCGTGACACCCGTGCTGTACAAACTGTTGGCCCCGCGGATCAACCCGGACTCCGGGCCAGCGTCGCCGGCCCCCGAGCCCGTACTGGCGATGGCTTAACCTCCAACGGCAACATAAAAAGGCCGGCGTCAGCCGGCCTTAATTTTTTACACCCCCACCATCGGATGCCGCTTGAATTCCTTGCCCCGATCGAACAGATACCGATAGGTCGTCAGCTTCCGGCTGACATATGTCTCGCCGAGCGACTTCGCCACATTGATCATCTTGGGGTTGAAATCCCCTATCCATTGCATCTCGTAATGGACATAGAATTTTGCGGGCTGAACGGCTTCCGCCATTTTTTGGATGATATACGCATCCACTCCCTTTTGCTGGAATTCGGGGATCAGCGCGAAGATGATCCCGGTAAAATGGCGGCAAGCGCCGCGGCTCCGAAGCCAGAGGAATTGTAGCTTTTGCAGCAACCCCAGCTTCCCATTGAAATGCTTATAGTACTGGTTCAATTCGGGGATATTGAGAAAGAGGGCGATGGGCCGCTCCCCATAATAGGCAAACCAGGCAATTTTTTCGTCTAACAGGGGCTTCATCCGCTTGAACAGCTGCAAAGCCTGGTCCTTTTTCATCTCCTTCAACCCGCCATGACCGGCATAAGACGCATTATAGACCTCAACGAAGTCCATGGCGTACTTTTCGAGCTTCTTTTTTTCAATGTTATGGGCGTTGTAGAGGGGATCCGCGGCAAGAGCATCGTGCCGCTGCGCGATCTTTGCGCTAAGAGGCTTCAAGGGGTCGAGGCCAAAACACAACTGGTGGAAGAAGGGCTTAAAGCCATAATTCTCCAACAACTCCTTATAATATGGAGGGTTGAAGTTCATCGACCACAAAGGCTCGTGAAAACCCTCCACCAGCAGCCCCCACCACTTATCCCGTTCACCAAAATTGATAGGGCCATCCATCGCCTCCATCCCCCGCTGACCCAGCCAGTGTTTGGCCACATCCAGCAGTATATCTGCAGCCTCCTGATTATCAATGCAATCAAAGAAACCAACCCCGCCAACTGGCACGTCATCACCCTTGTTTTTGTACTTTTTGTTTACGAAGGCAGCGATGCGGCCGATCAGCCGGCCGCCATCATCCTTCAATATCCAACGGGTCGCTTCCCCATGGCGGAAGGCCTTGTTGTAGTTTTTGTCAAATACTTCATTGATTTCCTTGTCAATAGGGCGAATATAACCCGGAACATTCCGGTTGAGTTCTACATTCGCTTGGATGAATTCCTTTGCCGTGTCTGAATTGGTGACTTCTATCAGTTGCATAGCCGAACAGTAAAACAAATATAGGTCTTTTTACTTTCCCCCCGTCCCCTTACCTTTGCGGCAAAATTGATTAAATAGTATATGGCAAGTAACGGTAAGATCAAACAAATCATCGGTGCGGTGATCGATGTGCAGTTTGAAGGCAAGCTCCCCGAGATCTATAATGCACTGGAATTGAAAAAGTCCAATGGTGAAACCCTCGTTCTGGAAGTCCAGCAGCATCTGGGAGAAGACAGCGTCCGCTGCATAGCCATGGACGGTACCGAAGGGCTTGTCCGCGGACTCGATGTTACCGATACCGGCAACGCCATTGCTATGCCTACCGGCGAAGGGATCAAAGGCCGCCTGTTCAACGTAACGGGTGACCCCATCGACGGATTGCCCGCCGTTTCCAAAGTCGGCGGCCGCCCCATCCACGCCAATCCCCCCGCCTTCGAAAACCTGAGCACCAGCACCGAAGTGCTGTTTACCGGTATCAAGGTGATCGATCTCATCGAACCCTATGCAAAGGGCGGTAAGATCGGTCTGTTTGGTGGTGCGGGTGTAGGAAAGACCGTGCTTATCCAGGAGTTGATCAATAATATTGCAAAAGCCTATTCCGGTCTCTCTGTTTTTGCCGGCGTGGGTGAGCGCACCCGTGAGGGTAACGACCTCATGCGCGAAATGATCGAAGCCGGTATCATGAAATACGGTGAAGAGTTCAAACATAGCATGGAACATGGCGGGTGGGATCTGAACAAGGTCAACATGCACGAGCTGGCTGAATCCAAAGCCACCTTCGTATTCGGTCAGATGAACGAACCCCCTGGCGCCCGCGCCCGTGTGGCCCTCAGCGGTCTTACCATCGCGGAATATTATCGTGACGGCGACGGCAAAGGCCAGGGTCGGGACATCCTCTTCTTCGTCGACAATATCTTCCGTTTCACTCAGGCCGGTTCTGAAGTATCCGCACTGTTGGGTCGTATGCCCTCCGCCGTAGGATACCAGCCCACCCTTGCAACGGAAATGGGTCTTATGCAGGAAAGGATCACTTCTACAAAGAATGGTTCCATCACTTCCGTACAGGCCGTCTACGTGCCTGCGGATGACCTGACCGACCCGGCTCCCGCTACTACTTTCGCTCACCTGGATGCTACCACCGTATTGAGCCGTAAGATCGCCGACCTCGGTATCTATCCTGCGGTTGATCCCCTGGATTCCACTTCCCGTATCCTGACGCCCAAGATCGTCGGCGACGCCCATTACAATTGCGCCAACCGCGTAAAGCTTATCCTTCAGCGTTATAAGGAACTGCAGGATATCATCGCCATCCTCGGTCTGGACGAACTGAGCGACGAAGATAAAATGACCGTTGCCCGCGCGCGTAAGGTACAGCGTTTCCTGTCCCAGCCCTTCCACGTGGCAGAACAGTTCACCGGCTTGAAAGGGGTGCTCGTTCCCATCGACGAGACCATCCGCGGATTCAACATGATCATGGACGGGGAAGTAGACGAATATCCCGAAGCAGCTTTCAACCTGGTAGGGAATATCGACGACGCTATCGAAAAAGGTAAGAAATTACTGGCCCAGGCTCGGGGTTAAATTCTAAATACTACTAATGAACCTGGAAATATTAACACCTGAGAAAAAGTTGTTCAGTGCCGATGTGTACGGTGTGCAACTGCCCGGAGTCGACGGCCTTTTCGAAGTATTGGACCGTCACGCACCCCTGGTGAGTGCCCTGAAAGCCGGCCAGGTAAAGGTCCTGAAAGATAAAAGCAATCACCTTGCATTCTTCACGATCCAAAGCGGATTCGTGGAGGTAATTCACAATAAGGCTACAGTATTGGTTGAAGGCGCAGTACCTGTTGAAGGCAAATCGTAAGTCCTTCCCCGACGGAACGAAATGTTAGTTTTAAGACCCCGGCTTCTGCCGGGGTCTCTGCTTTTAATTCAATTGCGGATCGATAGGGAAATTCACCATCATCTCATACTCGCCGCCGAGATGGCGAAGCGCATCCTTCCAAATCTCGGAAGGTTTTTTATGAAAGACCAATGGCCGGCTGGCCGGTACCGTTAACCAGGATTTTTCTTTTAGCTCATCGGCGAGTTGCCCGCTTCCCCAGCCGGAATAGCCGATGTAAAACCGGATCTTTCCCATGTCGATCTCTCCATTCCTGATGAGATCGATCGCCGTTTCAAAGCTTCCGCCCCAAAAAACGCCGTCGATGATCTCGTATCCACCGGCAATTTTATCCGGGTATTGATGAAGGAAATGAATGGTGTCCATCTGTACGGGCCCGCCAAGATACACCGGTATCTTCTTCAGGTCGTCCAGCCCGCTTACCAGCTCGTCGAGCGTATATTCGTAGTTCTTGTTCAGTACAAATCCAAAGCTGCCTTCATCCTGGTGCTCACATAGAAACACGACCGTACGCATGAAATTTGGGTCTTTCAAAAAGGGATCAGCGATCAATAATATGCCTGGTGCCGGGCTCTCCATACTATCTAAATTAAGTATTCCTGTGGGATATCAAAATGCCCCCAAAAAAAAATGGATCTTTTATAACCCATATATACTAATATACTGAATTTTAGGTTGAAATCCCCTTTCTTTGTGAAAGCTTCGTTAAATCGCCCTCCCCGAAAAAGTTAACAAGGGCAGCCTCCAACCTTTTGAATAATTTTACAGATGGACCAAAAAGTATGGGTTTGAAAAAAATTTTCCCTGTCATTTTTGTTTTGATCACCCTATCCCTGATCGGCAGTATTTATATCCAGATCAACTGGATATTCACGATGCTGGAGAATAAGCAGGAGGAGCTGAAACATAAGCTGGTAGACGCTACCAACTATGTCGCGCAGGAACTGGTGGCGCAAAGGGGTAACCCGGCTAAAGTGCTGAGGCTGAAGCCCGGATTATTGCGGCCGATGGACCCCTTTCAGATGGAACTGATGCGGATACCCACTGTCGCAGAGCGATATACGGTCGATGATATCAGTGACAAGATGCGTAAGGCCTTCAATCTCGTAGGATTGAAGAACACCCGTTTTGAATTTTCTGTAACATCCGACGCCGGCGGCTCCGGCCTCAACTATCATCCTCTCGAGCTTCGGTCAAAAAACTTCCTGAGAGAAATAGAGGACACGACCAATAATAAGTTTGCCGTTATGCCTTTACAGGCTCCCGAGAGCGCAGATGGCAGCAGCGCCCTGCCCGATGAGGTACTGGTCGTCGTCATCCCTGATTTCAAAAACATTGTCCTCGGAGAGATGCGGGCCATGATCGCCGGCGCTATCTTCTTCACCCTTGTCATCATCGCTGCTTTCTATGTAACCGTGAACGCCCTGGTGCGGCAGAAAAAGCTCAGCGAAATAAAGAACGACTTTATCAACAACATGACCCATGAGTTCAAGACGCCCCTTGCTACCATCTCCCTTGCGGTGGACGCCTTGCGCAATGAGAAGGTGATCCAAGATCGCACTAAGTCGGAATATTTCACTGGTATTATAAAGGAAGAGAATAAGCGGATGAACAAACAGGTGGAAACAATCCTCCAGGCCTCCCTTCTTGACCGGCAGGAACAACAGCTCAACAAGCGCGCCCTGCATGCGCACGTCATCATCCAGGAGGCGATGGAGAATTTTCATCTGCAATTGGAAGGGAAGGGCGGTCGTTCCGAGCTGCAGCTTAACGCAAAGAACGACCTGATCCTGGCTGATGAAGTGCATTTCACGAATATCATCACCAACCTCGTCGACAACGCGATAAAATACTCAAAGGAGAACCTGCTCATCCGGCTCACAACGCATAGCACACCAAAGAACCTCGTCATCCGCATCGAAGACAATGGTATTGGGATGGGCAAGGAGACCCAGCGTCGCATCTTCGAGAAGTTTTACCGCGCGCATACCGGCAATCTGCATAATGTAAAAGGGTTCGGGCTGGGTCTCAGCTATGTAAAGACTATCGTCGAAGCACATGAAGGAAAGATAAAGGTGGACAGCACCGTCGGCAAAGGCACCACTTTCACCCTCGAATTCCCGCTGAAGCACAATTAAGCGGCCACAACAAACATCCATCCCCATAGCTGAGGAATCGGAACCCATGCTCCAGCGCATAGGAATAAACGCGCCGCCAGTCTTCCCCGATGAAAGACGCGATCAGCAATAACAACGTCGACTCAGGCTGGTGGAAATTCGTCACCAGACCGGAGACGACCTTCCAGTCATACCCTGGTGTGATCAGCAATTGTGTTGTGGTCATCAGGCGGGACATCGTCTTCTCCTCCATGTGGATCAGAAGGGCCGACAGCGCATCGGTGGCCGTGATACCCTCATCCTTTCCTGCATAAGCGTCCCATTGGTAAACGATGAGCTCTTCATTCCCCATGGCCTTCAATCCCAGCCAGTACAGGCTTTCCAGCGTTCGCGCCGAGGTGGTGCCTACGGCAACCACCGGTTTCCCTGTCTGCAGCGTTTCTCTCAATTCGCGGATACACTCCCGGCTCACGTCAATAAATTCAGTGTGCATGACATGTCCGCCAAGCGTCGCTGCCTTCACCGGCAAAAAGGTGCCTGCCCCGACATGCAGGGTGACAAAGCTGCGCCTGATCTTTCGTTCTGCCAGCGAATGAAAGATCGTCCCGGTAAAATGCAGCCCTGCCGTCGGCGCCGCCACCGATCCCTCCTGCCGGGCATAAATCGTCTGATATCTTTCGCTATCCTCCGCTTCCGCCTGGCGGTGGATATAGGGTGGGAGAGGGATGAATCCCGCACGGTGCAGCAATTCGACAAAGCTTAGCTCTGCCGGTGTCCAGGACAACTCGATGAGGAAGGCATCTTCCGATTTCTCCAGGTAGCGGGCTTCCAGCACAAGGCCATCGCCTGGCTCCTCACGTCGCCCCCAGTCTGCTGCATGCAGGCCGGCCGCGCCAATCTTCTTACTCAGCACCTGTCCGTGCTTCCACTTCGAAGCCCCGCCGATGAGGCATTTCCACTTCACCCTTCCCTTCTGCTGCAGGGCCGCAGCAATGCCGCCATAGTCAGCCGGCGGCTCGAGGCAAAAGATCTCGATGCGCGCACCCGTCTCTTTCCGAAACTCGATGCGGGCTTCGACAACCCTGGTATTGTTAAATACCAACAGGCTTTCTTCGGGCAAATGGCCGGCGATGTTGCGGTAAATGTCTTCGCTGATGGCTCCTCCCCGGTAGATCAGCAACCGGCTTGCATCCCTTTCAGGCAAAGGATGATAAGCAATATGTTCCGCGGGGAGATCGTAATGGTAATCCGAGATGGAAATGTCTTTGGGCTGCATAGAAGTAACGGCTAACTGCCGTCGGCTTTGTCGCGCGAAGGTACGACTTTCCGCCTGGGCCGCCACTCTCCGGGCTCTCACCGCTTCTTCACCGGCACAACAAGCTTTAGCCCGCTCCAGTCTTCGCTGACAGCGCATACTTTGATGTCTACCAATCCATTGGCCAGGGCATAGTTGCGGATCAGCTCTTCGGTGAGATCGGTGGCCTTGCCGTACACACCTGCTTTGAAAGATCGGCTTCCAGCAGGGCAAAATAATCGGCCGGAGCGCCGATGAGCCGGATCTTCCAGCCTTCTTTGATTCCCAGCTTTTTCAATAAAGGTGTTCCTGAATAACCGGCAACAGGCATATAGGATGCTATTTTATGGCGAATGTGAATTATTTGGAGGTTATCCTCATTAAAACTGCTGTTATGCACGGCTTATCCACCGCAATTCACACGCTGCGCACAGCCCAAAAAGCCCCCAAAACCCGACGATCACCACCCAACTGCATCTGCGACAACACACAGAAACACAATACACTATTGTGGAAAAATTAAATTTATCCATTTCCCTTAATAAAGTGGGAAAAAGTGTTATTTTGTGTTAGTATTAGTCAAAATTGATTCAACTCTTCATAAATGATTGGTTTTCTGGGCGAATACGAAGCTACTTTGGACTCGAAAGGTCGCTTCCTGCTTCCGGTCGGCTTCAAAAAGCAATTGCCGGAAGACGGTCCCGCCCAGTTTGTCATCAATCGCGGATTTGAAAAATGCCTAAGTCTCTATCCGATGAAAAGCTGGGAACCCATATTCGCCAGGGTAAGCCAATTAAATGATTTTGACCCCGAAGTTCGTCAATTCAGGAGATATTTCCTGAATGGGGCGACAATGGTCGAACTGGATTCCGCCGGGCGGTTGTTGATCCCTCAAAACTTAAAAGAACACGCCGGTCTCGAAAAAGACATCGTACTGGCGGCAGCAGTAGACAAGATCGAAATCTGGGATAAAAGTAAGTACCAACAGTTCTTTGAATCTTTTTCACCGGAAGCATTCAGCAGCCTGGCTAAGCAGGTGATGAACCCGGGAGGGCTCACGTCATGACGACGTCGAACAGCCAGGACAATAAAGGCGATTATTCTTATCACCTGCCCGTCCTTCTGCAGGAGACGCTTGACGGGCTAGCCATCCGGCCTCAAGGGGTCTATGTCGACCTCACCTTTGGCGGCGGTGGCCATTCCCGCGGCATCCTCGAAAGGCTGGGTCCAAAAGGAAAGCTCTTCGCCTTCGACCAGGACAGCGACGCCCGACGCAATCTGCCGGATGACAGCCGTATCACCTTCCTGCCCCACAACTTCCGCCACGTCGGTCGTTTCCTGCGTTTGCACGAAACCGTTGCCGTAGACGGAATATTGGCCGACCTGGGCGTCAGCAGCCACCAGTTCGATGAAGGGCATAGAGGCTTCTCCTATCGCTTTGAAGGCGATATGGACATGAGGATGGACCAACGCCAGACCCTCACCGCATATGAGGTCGTCAATACCTGGTCTGAACAGCAGTTGCACAAGTTATTCGAGCAGTATGGGGAAGTGACAAATGCCAGAACACTCGCACGGACCATCGTGCAGATGCGCGGCACAATGTCGCTAAGGACCATTGCCAACTTTAAAACGGCGTTGAATAGCGTGGTGAAAGGGAATCCCAACAAATACTTTGCCCAGGTTTTTCAAGCCTTACGCATTGAAGTGAACGATGAATTGGGAGCTTTAAAAGAAATGTTGCAACAGGTGCCCGGGCTGCTTTCTATAGGCGGCCGTGTAGCGATCATCACCTTTCATTCCCTGGAAGACAGGCTCGTCAAGAACTTCTTTAAAAAAGGATCCTTCGAAGACGAAGACCCGTCTGATCCCTTCGGACAGAGTACGGCACCCCCCCTGTTAAAAGCGATTACCAAAAAACCGGTGATATCCGGCGAGACCGAATTACGCCAAAACCCACGATCCCGCAGCGCCAAGCTACGGATCGCCGAACGCATATAAAATGACTAAATGGAAACCTTCCCTGCTTGGCTATCGCTGGATCATGAAGAATATGGGTTTCTTCCTCTTCCTCGCCGCACTCGCAGTGATCTACATCTACAACGGCCATTATGCCGACAAGATCTCCCGGGATATCACCCGGACAAACAAAGAGCTGAAGGAATTGCAATATGAGTACAAAACGCTGAAAAGTGAAGTGATGTTCCGGAGCAAACAGAGCGAGCTGGCGAAGGCTGTGGAGCCTTTTGGACTGAAGGAGCTCACTCATCCGCCCTATGTGCTAGTGGACACCGTGAAATAAAACAGATGGAAGTCAAACGCGATATATTATGGAGGGTCTACCTCTGCTTTCTCGGCATCGTAGCGCTATCGCTCGTGGTGCTGGGAAAGGTATTTTATATCCAGCGTGTACAGGGCGCCTACTGGAAAGGGCTTAGCGACAGCCTTCACCAAAAATTCGTAGAACTCGATGCCGAACGCGGCACCATCTACAGCGAGGACAGCAGCATGCTCAGCACTTCGATCCCCTATTTCAACATCTATATCGACTTTGGCGCCGACGGCCTCCGCGAAAAGAATGGCCGCCGCTTCACCGAGAACCTCGACTCGCTCTCCGGCTGTCTCGCTGCGCTCTTCGACGACCAGTCCGCTGCAGCCTACAAAAAGATATTGTTAAAAGGCTACCGAACCGTCGATCGCTACTACGAGCTGCAGTCCAATGTTTCCTTTGAAAAATACCAGAAACTCCGCAACTTCCCCCTCGTCCGCCAGGGCCGCAACAAAAGCGGCTTCATTGCGGAAGTGGTTAATAAAAGATTGAATCCGTTCGGCTTGCTGGCCAATCGTACCATTGGCCTGGCAAGAGCGAATGCCCAAAACGTCGGGCTCGAAAGAACATATGACACTCTTCTCAGAGGTGAGTCCGGCCGTCGTCTCGTCCGCTACATCGCCGGTGGAACATATATCCCTGTCGAAGGCTATGAGATCGAGGCAGAGAACGGCAAGGATATTGTAACTACCATCGATGTGAACATCCAGGACATCGTGGAAAATGCCTTGTTGAAAGAACTGATCGACAACGAAGCCGAACATGGCACCTGCATCGTCATGGAAGTGGCGACCGGCAGGATCAAAGCCATTGCTAATCTCGGCCTCCAACCCGATGGAACGTACTGGGAAGACCTCAACTACGCCATCCGCGCCACCGAACCCGGCTCCACTTTCAAGCTGGCGACTCTGTTGTCCCTTTTGGAAGATAAAAAGATATCCCTCAGCAATACCGTCAACCTGGAAGGCGGCACATGGAAGATATCCAACCGCACCGTATACGACGCGGAAAAACATGGCAAATATGTCGTTCCTGTAAAAGAGGCTTTTGAGCTCAGCTCCAACGTCGGCATGGCCAAACTCGCCGTTGCGCATTATTCTACCAATCCCAATCAATTTATCGATCACCTGCGGAAACTGCACCTCGATCGCCCTACAGGTATCGACCTTGTGGGTGAATCTACGCCGGTGATCATCACCCCCAAGTCACGGACATGGAGTGCCACCGCTCTTCCATGGATGGCATTTGGGTATGAAGTGCTGGTTTCTCCATTGCAGACGCTCACCCTATACAATGCTGTCGCCAATAATGGCCGCATGATGAAGCCCTATCTCGTCAGCTCTGTCCAGGAATCGGGAATCACCGTAAAAGAGAACCAACCCACCGCCATCGTAGAAAAGATCTGTAGCGATGAAACCCTTCGCCAATTAAAGGAATGCCTCATCGGTGTCTGCCAGGACCCGGAAGGTACAGGCACGAAGGTTTTCAAGGATGCCTTTTATAAAGTGGCCGGCAAGACGGGCACTGCGCTCGTAGCCAATCGTTCGCGCGGCTATGCCGATCATATCTATCAATCCACCTTTGTAGGCTATTTCCCGGCTGCTGCCCCGAAATATACCTGCATCGTCGTGATAAAGAACAAACCCTTTGCAAAGAAATTCTATGGCGCAGCAGTAGCTGCACCGGTCTTCCGGGAAGTCGCCGATCACCTGATGAGCACAAGCGCCGACCAGGAATTCGCCGCTACCCCGCCGCTGACAAAGGATAGCCTCCGCTATTGTTATGCCGGCCGCACCCGCGATATAAAGCTGGTCGAACAGACAATGGGGCTCACCTATACCGACTCGGCCGGCAGTACCGACTATGGCCGGCTCTATGCCTCGACGCGAGGCAGCCAGCCGGTGTTGAACCGTGAACCAGTATCCCGCCAAATGATGCCGGATGTAAAAGGAATGGGGCTGAAAGACGCGCTCTATCTGCTGGAGGGCATGGACCTCCGGGTTGCGGTGAAAGGTAGTGGAAAAGTAAGGACACAAAGTATCGAGCCGGGCAGCCCCTTGCAAAAACGAGAAACAATATTTATTCAACTGGATTAAACAAGATGCCGAAAAGGTTATGGCAAACCTGCAGGACATAGTATATAAGGTAAGTATCCGGAGCATCGTAGGGCCCCGCGATAAGGCCATCACCAATCTGCAAACAGACTCCCGGCTCGCAGGACCCGGCACCCTGTTCATTGCGGTGAAAGGTACGCACGTCGACGGCCACCAATATATCTCCGCGGTGATCGAGGCCGGAGCCATCGCCATCGTCTGCGAAGACCTCCCCGGCAATTTACAGGAAGGGATCACCTATATCCAGGTGGAGGATAGCGCCGCCTCCGCCGGCGTCATCGCGCACAACTTCTACGGCCAGCCATCCGAAAAGCTAAGGCTCGTGGGCGTCACCGGGACCAACGGGAAAACGACCATCGCCACCTTATTATATAAGCTCTTTTCCGAACTGGGGTATAAATGCGGTCTTCTCAGCACCGTTCAGAACCACATCGGCGACCGTATCGTAGCGGCCACGCATACCACCCCCGACGCTCTGCATCTCAATGCCCTGCTTAGGGACATGGTGGATGAAGGCTGTACCCATGTCTTTATGGAGACCAGCTCCCACGCCATCCATCAGCACCGAGTAGCAGGCCTGAGATACACGGGGGGAATATTCAGCAACATCACCCAAGATCACCTCGACTATCACAAGACCTTTGATGAATATATCCGGGTAAAGAAGTCTTTCTTTGACTCCCTGCCCTCCGATGCCTTTGCCATCTCCAACGCCGACGACAAGCGGGGCGCCGTGATGTTACAGAACACCAACGCAAAGAAATATTTCTATAGCCTGAAGACCCTGGCCGAATTCAAAGGGCGGATCCTGGAGAACAATCTCACCGGGCTCGTCATGACCATCAATGACCAGGAAGTCCATTTCCGGCTCATCGGAGAATTCAACGCCTATAACCTGCTGGCTGTTTACGGCGCCGCCATCTGCCTGGGGCAGGACAGGAACGAGATACTGCGCGTCCTCAGCACCCTCAGCGGCGCCGAAGGACGGTTCGATTATGTGGTGTCGCCAAAGGAAAAGATCATCGGCATCGTGGACTATGCTCATACACCTGATGCGCTGATCAATGTGCTGACCACGATCCAGAAGCTCAGGAAGGGGCATGAAAAGATCATTACTGTCATGGGAGCCGGTGGCGATCGCGACAAGACGAAACGGCCGCTGATGGGTGCAGCTGCCGCTGAATACAGCGACCGGGTCATCATCACCTCGGATAATCCCCGGACTGAAGACCCCGAACAGATCATTCGCGACGTCGAGGCAGGGCTTAACACTGCAGCAAAAAGAAAATATATTTCGATCACCGACCGGAAAGAGGCGATCCGCACGGCGCTGAACCTCGCCGGCCCCGAAGATATCCTGCTCATTGCGGGAAAAGGACATGAGAAATACCAGGAGATAAAAGGGGTAAAATATCCCTTTGACGATAAACAAGTGTTATTGGAATTTTTTGAATTGCTGGATAAATAAAAGGTATGCTGTACTACTTATTTGAATGGTTTAGACAACACGGTATAAAGGTGCCGGGCAGCGCCCTGTTCCAGTTCATTACCTCCCGGGTGCTGGTGGCCGTTGTCTTGTCGCTCGTCGTCAGCATGATCTTTGGCAAAAGACTGATCCGCCTGCTGGTAAGAAAACAGATAGGCGAGACCGTCCGCGACCTGGGGCTGGCCGGCGAACAACAAAAGAAAGGGACGCCGACCATGGGGGGCTTTATCATCATTCTGGCCATCCTCATTCCCACCTTACTCCTGGCCGATCTGCATAAAGCCTATATCCGCCTCATGATCTTCAGTACCATCTGGCTTGGGCTCATCGGCTTTATAGATGACTATCTGAAACTCCGGGCAAAACGCATCGCCAAGGAAACGGGCGTGCCCTACAAAAAAGGCGACAAGGACGGTCTTGCGGGTTGGTTCAAGATCCTTGGCCAGGTAGTGCTGGGCGTCGTGGTAGGATATACCCTGTACTTCAACGCCAACACTCGCGTCTGGCGCGAATACGTGGGAGCTAAACTTCCGGCCGATACCACCGGCATCAAGGTCGTGACGTTGGACAAGGAGAAGAAATATTTTGTGGAAGCAAAAGAACCGATCACCACCATTCCCTTTGTGAAGACGCACGAATTCAATTATTCCAAGCTGCTGCCACAGGCGATAAGAGGGCTCACCTGGGTGCTCTATATCATTATTGTGATCTTTATCATCACGGCAGTGTCCAACGGAGCCAACCTCACCGATGGATTGGATGGTCTCGCCACCGGCGTCAGTGCCGTCATTGGCGCCTGCCTGGGGATTTTTGCCTATGCCAGCGGTAATATCCGCTT
This sequence comes from Puia dinghuensis, assembly GCF_014642875.1. Lineage (GTDB taxonomy): Bacteria > Bacteroidota > Bacteroidia > Chitinophagales > Chitinophagaceae > Puia > Puia dinghuensis. The sequence continues at coordinate 669,621 of NZ_BMJC01000003.1, read as the reverse complement.
TGCGGAATACCTCAACATCATGTATATCCCCAACCTGGGGGAATTATCCATCTTCATCGGCGCGCTCATCGGCGCCTGTGTGGGCTTTCTCTGGTATAATGCCTACCCGGCGCAGGTATTCATGGGCGATACGGGCAGCCTTACCCTCGGTGGCATCATCGCCGCCCTGGCCATTATCGTGCGCAAGGAATGGCTGATCCCCATTTTCTGTGGCGTATTCCTGGTGGAAAATCTGAGTGTAGTGATACAAGTCACCTATTTCCGATATACAAAAAAGAAATATGGCGAGGGGAAAAGGGTCTTTCTCATGAGTCCCCTGCATCATCATTATCAAAAGCTGGGTTATCATGAGAGCAAGATCGTGACGAGGTTTTGGATCGTGACGATCCTCTGCGTGGCATTTGCCATAGCGACGTTGAAGATCAGGTAAGCTAAAATTGAAAAACCACATACACCAACCTCGCAGCAAAAGAAATTGTGGTGCAGTTATGTCCAATACTTATGAAGAACCCCGCTAATCCGGCGGAGCCGGATCGGCCGAAGGCCAATCATTAGCCGGCCGGTGGGGAAAAGAGCAATTATGTCGAAAAAAATGGTCATACTCGGTGGTGGCGAAAGCGGCGTTGGTGCTGCTATCCTTGCTAAAAAGGAAGGATACGAGGTATTCTTGTCCGATGGTGGCCAACTGAAAAACACCTACCGCAGCGACCTTCAGAACCATGGCATCCTTTTCGAAGAAGGCGGTCACTCCGAATCCAGGATCCTCGATGCCGATGAAGTGATGAAAAGCCCGGGCATCCCCGACAAGACCCCGATGGTGAAAGCTATTCGGGCAAAGGGTATCCCCGTGATCAGTGAGATCGAACTGGCCTGGCGTCACAAAGGCGACGGCCGCGTCATCGGCATCACCGGAAGCAACGGTAAGAGCACGACAACGGCCCTTACCTACCACATCTGCCGTCATGGCGGGCTTGATGCTGCGCTGGTTGGCAACATCGGGTATTCCTTTGCCCGGCAGGTAGCGGAAGACCCGAAACAATGGTACGTGTGCGAGATCAGCAGCTTCCAGCTGGATGATATCCACGCTTTCCGGTCGGAAATAGCCATTCTTACCAATATCACCGAAGACCATCTCGACCGCTATGACTACAAATTCGAGAACTACATCGCCAGCAAGTTCCGGATTACGATGAACCAAACGGCGGAAGACTATTTCATCTATTGTGCAGACGACCCTATCATAAAAAAATATATAGACCAATTCGAAATTCACTCTAACCCACTACCATTTACCATGCAACAAGACATCAACCAAGGAGGATCCATCAGAAACGGCCAAATGAACATCAACACCGGTAGTGAGAAACTACAAATGAGCATCTACGATTTTGCCCTCAAAGGCATTCACAATCAATACAACACCATGGCAGCAGGCATCGCATCCGCCACCGTTGGCATCCGCAAAGAGAAGATTCGCGAGGCGATACAGAGTTTCGAAGCGCTGGAGCATCGGATGGAGTACGTCAGCACCGTGAGAGGGGTGGAATTTATCAACGATTCCAAGGCGACCAACGTCAACTCCACCTGGTATGCCCTGGAAAGCATGGAAAAACCGACCATCCTCATCCTTGGCGGCGTCGACAAAGGGAATGACTACTCCCTCATCCGTGACCTGGTAAAGGAGAAGGTAAAAGCCATCGTCTGTTTGGGAGTGGACAACCGGAAGATACATGAGGCCTTCCAGCAGGATGTGCCGCTGATGGTCAATACCGCCAGCGCGGAAGAAGCCGTAAAAGCCGCCTTCCATTTTGCAACCAAGGGTGACGTGGTTCTTCTGAGCCCGGCTTGTGCCAGCTTTGATCTCTTTAAAAATTATGAGGACAGGGGCAGACAGTTCAAGGAGGCTGTCCGCGATCTATGAGCAATACCACGACGATAGAAAGAACACCCTTTAGCGGGCTCCGTTCGAGGACGAAGGGCGACAAGGTCATCTGGACTGCAGTAGTCCTGCTTGCCGTCGTGTCCCTGCTTGTCGTGTACAGCTCAACGGGTCTGTTGGCCTATAAAATGTACAAGGGCAACACCGAGGTCTATCTCTTCAAACAATTTGCTTTCATCCTGGTCGGAGTAATGATCATCTACTTTGCCCATCAGGTGAACTATACTGTTTATTCCAAGGTGGCAAGAATCCTCTTCATCATCTCCATACCCTTGCTGTTCTATACGCTCTTCTTTGGAGTAAAACTAAACGAGGGCAGCCGCTGGATCCGGTTGCCCATTATCAATATGACCTTCCAGACCTCCGATCTGGCGAAGCTCGCGCTCTTCATGTACCTGGGCCGGCTGCTGAGTAAGAAACAGGATGTGATCAAGGATTTCCGCAGCGGCTTCCTGCCCGTGATCACCCCGGTAGCCATCATCTGTCTGCTGATCGCGCCTGCAAACCTCTCCACCGCCCTGCTCATCGGCGCCACCAGCCTGATGCTCCTGTTTATCGGCAGGGTCAGCGCCAAACATTTGCTGCTGACCATCGGCGTGGCGGCTATTCCTGTCGCGCTGCTCATCTCCGCAGCCGTCATCCGGCATAGCGCCAATGGCGGGACAACGGAGAAACCAAAGGTCGAAGGCAAAAGCGGGCTCTTCGTCCGGGTGGATACCTGGATCAGCCGCGTAGAGACCTTTGTCTATGGCGGAAAAGAAGATAACGGTGATAATAGTTACCAGATAAACCAAGCCAAGATCGCCATCGCAAAAGGTGGTATCCTGGGTCTGGGCCCCGGCAATAGCCAACAACGGAATTTTCTTCCGCACCCTTATTCCGACTTCATCTATGCCATCATCATCGAGGAATACGGAATGGTGGGCGGAATTTTTATTGTATTCATCTACCTGGTGTTCCTGCTGCGCAGCATCCGCATCTTCAGACGCTGCCCCTTTGCCTTTGGAGCCTTCCTCGCATTGGGGCTTAGCTTCACCCTTGTCATCCAGGCTCTGGCTAACATGGCAGTCAACGTAAACCTTTTCCCGGTGACAGGTGTCACCCTGCCGTTGGTGAGCATGGGCGGCAGCAGTTTCCTGTTTACCTGTCTGGCCATCGGCATCATCCTCAGTGTAGCCCGCAACGTCGAGTCCACCGAAGGAGGCGATGCCGGCCGTACCACAGCATCCACCGGAAAGGAGGCGGAACCCGTATGAACAAACGCATCATCATAGCAGGCGGCGGAACAGGTGGTCACATCTTTCCCGCCATTGCCATCGCGGGAGCATTGAAACAGCAGGACCCCTCTATCGAGATCCTGTTCGTGGGCGCGCAGGGAAAGATGGAGATGGAGAAAGTACCCCAGGCCGGATATAAGATCGAGGGAATTACCATCGCCGGCTTTAACCGGAGCTCTTTGATAAAGAATATCGGTCTTCCCTTTAAGCTGATAAAAAGCTTTTTCCAGGTGAACCGGATCCTACGGTCGTTTATGCCCGATGCCGTAGTGGGTGTCGGCGGCTATTCGAGCTTCCCCGTCCTGCGCTCTGCCCAGGCGAAAGGAATACCCACCTTCATCCATGAAAGCAACTCTTTCGCGGGGAAGAGCAACATCTTATTGGGAAAGAAAGCGACGCATATATTCGTAGCCACCGACGGTATGGAGAAATTCTTCCCAGCCGGCCGGATCAGTGTTGTGGGCAATCCCGTCCGCAGCACCATCGTACAAAGCAAGGTCACCAGGGAAGAGGGTATCCGGTTCTTTGGGCTTGACCCGGCAAAGCAAACCGTGTTGTCCACTGGCGGATCGCTGGGCGCCAAAGGTATCAACGAAGCCATTGCCGCGCATCTCGACGGCTTTGAAAAGAATGGACTGCAGCTAATCTGGCAAACGGGTAAACCTTTTGCCGAACAGGCGGCAAGCCTTAGCGCCGGCCACGGTAACATCTGGACACATGATTTCATCGCCCAAATGGAATACGCCTTTGCAGCAGCAGATATCGTGATCTCGCGCTCGGGTGCCATGTCCATCGCTGAACTGTGTGTTGTTCAAAAGCCCGTTGTGTTCGTGCCTTTCCCTTTTGCGGCGGAAGACCACCAGACGGCAAACGCGCAAAACCTGGTAAATAAGAAAGCCGGCCTCCTGGTAAAAGATAGTGAAGCGAAGGATAAGTTAGTCGACACCGTTCTCGCGTTGTCCAAAGACACGGGGTGGCAGACGGCGCTGAAAACAAATATCGGCCGGCTGGCCATCACGGACGCCGGCGACCGCATCGCAGGAGAGATACTAAAAGAGATCGCCCTCCCGCCAACGGCAAAAAAAGAAGCAGGAAATGGTTGAATTTAAGGATATACGATCGGTTTATTTCATCGGCATCGGCGGCATCGGGATGAGCGCACTGGCGAGGTATTTCAAATTCCACGGTAAGGCCGTGAGTGGATATGACAAGACGGCTACCTCGCTTACGCATCAACTTGAACAGGAGGGCATCGCCGTTCATTATGAAGAGAACCTCGATCTGATTCCGAAGGATGTCGATCTCGTGGTTTACACCCCGGCAGTACCCGCTGACCACAAGGAGCTGGTATACTACCAACAACAAGGTAAGCCTCTCCTGAAACGCAGCGAAGTGCTGGGCCTCATCACCCGTAGCTCTTTTAATATCTGTGTCGCCGGGACACACGGCAAGACGACCATCACGACAATGATCGCCCATATCCTGCGGCATACCGGCTATGGATGTAATGCTTTCCTGGGTGGGATTGCGGTGAATTATAACAGTAATTACTGGAGTGATGAGCGCAATGTCTGTGTGGTGGAAGCCGATGAATATGACCGCAGTTTCTTGCGGCTGAGTCCTGACATAGCTGTTATTACTGCGATGGATGCCGATCACCTCGACATCTACGGCACCACAGAAGCAGTGCAGCAGGCCTTCATCGAGTTCTCCGGTTGTCTGAAGCCGGGAGGGCTGCTGCTGAGTAAAGAAGGGTTGGCGCGGGGAGCGGACTTAAAAGGCGACCACCATCTGACCTATGGCCTGGCTCCCGGCGCGGACTTCTACGCTACAGAAATTCGAATCGACCAGGGGGACTATCTCTTCCGGATGATGAGCAGTGATTGGAGCATCGACAAGGTAGTCCTGCCCATGGGTGGCCGCCATAATGTGGAAAATGTCGTTGCGGCAATCGCTATAGCCCATCGTCTTGGCATAGCCGGTGATAAGATAGTGGAGGCCGTTGCAGCCTTCCGTGGGGTAAAAAGACGCTTTGAGTTTATCATCAAACAACCTAACCGGGTCTATATCGATGATTACGCGCATCACCCGCAAGAGTTGAAAGCGCTTATCAGCGGGGCAAAAGAATTGTTCGGCGGAATGAAATGCACCGTCATCTTCCAGCCACACCTCTTTACCCGTACCCGTGATTTCGCCGAGGGCTTCGCCGCCAGTCTTGACGAAGCGGATGAGGTGATCCTGCTGCCCATCTACCCCGCCCGCGAGCAGCCTATTGCCGGGGTGACCAGTGAGTTGATTGCCGGGATGATGAAAAAGGCAAAAGTGACCATTACCGACAAGCAGGAGGTGTTGGCAATGATAAAAGAAAAGGCCGGTGACCGTGATACGGCGCAGCTGTTGATCACGGCCGGTGCAGGCGATATTGATATGTTGATCGAACCCATCCGGCAATTGCTGGAAGTGTAGCCCATTGTGTACGAGGTTTCATCTACCCGGACACTAGTTGTACCCGTCTAACGGTCCGCTGGGCCGTTGGGCGGGTCTCAACCAAATTGAATTGTGAATATGGCCGTTAAAGTAAATATCAAACGAGTAGTAGCCGCCGTCTTCTGGATGGCAGCCGGCACCGGTATGCTGGTCTTACTCGTCGCGGCCATTCGCTACCGCAACAGCAACGTCTGCAAAGGCTACAGGATTACGATCGCCGGGCCATCGGACGCACCCTTCATCGACAAACAGGGTGTCGCCGATATCCTCACCTCGGCAGGCGCGGCAAAAGGTCAGAACAGGGCCATCCAATCCTTTGACCTTCGCCGCCTGGAAGCAACGCTGACGAAAAATGTATGGATAAAAGAGGCTCAGCTGTTCTTTGATAATAATGGTATTCTGCAGGTAAAAGTCGTAGAAAGGGAGCCTGTCGCCCGCGTCTTTTTCCAGGAGGGCGGCAGTTGCTACCTCGACAGCAACGGGGTACAGTTGCCCTACAAACTACCGTTGCGGCTCCCCGTGTTCACCGGTTACCCTGGTCAGAAGATCAAAGGCGGCGACAGCGCCTTGACGATGGCCATCCTCCATCTTAGCGGTTTCATCCACCGGGATAGCTTTTGGACAGCCCAGATCGCACAGGTAGCCATCACTCCGGACAAAGGCTTCGAACTGGAACCGGAAGTGGGCGACCACCGCATCACCTTCGGCGATGGCAACGACATCTCCGCCAAGTTTCACCGGCTGTTCCTCTTCTATAAAGAAGTGCTCAGCCGGACGGGTTTCGATAAATACGATCGTATCGATGTCTCCTATGCGGGACAGATCGTCGCAGTAAAGAAAGGCAGTGAGCAGCAGCGTTATGACTCTGTCCAGGGAATGAACAATATCCGGCAGATGATAAGGTCGGCACAGCAATTGCAACCCGATACCATTCGTCAACAGAATATCCGCCCGTTAGAACATAATACGATGACGGAACAAAACCTGACACCACTCGATCTAGTGCCCGATGCAGGAGACAGTTCCGTCACCGTACCCGAACACCCGGTCACCAGCGACCATCCGGCTGCTACCAGCCACCCGGCCGCGACTGACCACCCAAAACCAAAGGCAATAATGCCACCCAAAAACCGTAAAAAAACAACTCACAAAATAAACTAAACTATGAATCAGGAACAACCGATCATTGTCGGTCTCGATATCGGTACTACGAAGATTGCTGCCATAGCAGGCCGCAAGAACGAGTACGGCAAATTGGAGATATTGGGATTCGGCCGGGCCAACTCCAACGGAGTAAAACATGGCCAGGTGCTGAACATCGACGAGACGATAAAAGCTATCCAAATGGCATTGGACAATTGTTATGCGTCCAACCCTAATCTGGAGATCAGTGAAGTTTATGTCGGAATCGCCGGGCATCATATTAAGAGCCTCCAGACCCGGGGCGACATCGTCCGCCAAAACACGGATGAGGAGATCACGCGCCGGGAGATAGATCAACTGGTTGCCGACCAGTATAAAACCTACATTCCCGCCGGCGACCAGATCATCGACGTCATCCCCCAGGAGTTTACCGTCGACAACTTCCAGAACATCCCCAACCCCATCGGCTATGGCGGAGTAAAGGTCGGCGCCAACTTCCACATCATCACCGGCGACAAGAACGCCATCCGCAACATCAACCGGGCCGTGGAAAAGAGCAGCCTGCATACAAAAGACCTCGTGCTGCAACCTCTCGCCTCGGCTGCTGCTGTCATGGGTCAGGAAGACCTCGAAGCGGGTGTAGCGATAGTGGACATCGGCGGCGGAACAACCGACCTGGCTGTATTCTATGAGGGAATCTTGAAGCATACGGCTGTTATCCCCTTCGGTGGTGAGAACATCACCAACGACATAAAGACGGGATTGGGCGTGCTCAAGACCCAGGCCGAACAGATGAAAGTGCAATTCGGGTCGGCGTTGTCCAATGAGGCAAAGGCCAATGCCTATATCACCATCCCCGGGCTGCGCGGCATGCCGGCAAAGGAGATCAGCGTAAAGAACCTGGCCAATATCATCCAGGCCCGGATGAGCGAGATCATGGACTTCGTCACCTACCATCTCAAGCAGGTGGGGCTCGACAACCGGATGCTCAACGGCGGTGTTGTGATGACCGGCGGCGGTTCCCAGCTGAGACACCTTATCCAGCTGACGGAATACATCACCGGCCTCAATGCCCGCATCGGCTATCCGACGGAGCATCTGGCAGCGGGTCATATCGAAGAGCTGGCGAAACCCACTTATGCCACTTGTATCGGCCTTATTCTGAAAGGATACAGCGACTATGAACACAACCGCAAGGAATTCGAAAACCAATACCGGAAAGTGGAAGTTCCCGACAACCTGAGAAAAGCCGAGACCCAATCCGTCAACCATCAGGCAACGGCAACCGAAGAACAACTCCATCACGAGCGCGTTCGGAACCGCAAAGGCGTGAAGGATTTCTGGGGAAAATTCAAGGACGGCATCATCGACCTGTTTAAAGAAGAAGAAGATCACCAGTTATAAATGAAGATCATACCCTATGCAAGCAAATCTCATTTATTAAATTTTTTGTTATGATCCATTTTGATCTACCGAAGGAAAAGTCATCCATTATCAAGGTCATTGGTGTGGGTGGCGGTGGAAGCAATGCAGTAAATCATATGTTCGGCCAGAACATAGAAGGAGTGAATTTCATCATTTGTAATACCGATGCACAGGCGATAGCGCAAAGCCGCGTACCCAACAAGATCCAGTTGGGGCCGCATCTCACCCAGGGGCTGGGGGCAGGCGCCAACCCGGACATCGGCAGACAAGCGTGTGAAGAAAGTCTGGAGGAGATCAAAGGTATCCTCGAGGTGAATACGAAAATGGCCTTTATTACGGCCGGTATGGGCGGCGGCACCGGCACCGGCGGAGCACCCATCATCGCCAAGATCTGTAAAGACCTTGGCATCCTCACGGTGGGCATCATCACCACGCCTTTTTCCTATGAAGGGAAGAAAAGACAGTTGCAGGCGGAAGAAGGCATCCGGACGATGAAAAATTATGTAGACACCTTGCTGGTCATCAGCAATGACAAATTGCGCCACCAGTTCGGTAACCTGAAAATGAAGGAAGCCTTTGCAAAGGCGGACAATGTGTTGGCGACGGCCGCGAAATGTATCACCGACGTCATCAACAGCACGGGCCAGATCAACGTTGACTTTGCCGATGTCTGCACTGTAATGCGTAATGGCGGCGTAGCCATCCTCGGTAGCGCCACGGCCAAGGGCGACAGCCGCGCACAAAAAGCGATCGAAGAAGCGCTGAACTCGCCGCTTCTCAATGATAATGATATCAGTGGGGCAAAATGGATCCTGATCAATATCAATTCGAGTGAAGGAGAACATGAGTTCACCATGGATGAGGTGGACATCATCCAGAATTTCCTGCTCGGCCGCGCCGGAGAGCACACCGATGTTATCCTTGGTCTCGGCTATGATAATTCCCTTGGCTCCAGCCTGGGCATAACGCTCATCGCCACCGGATTTGAACATAAAGACCCGTTCCCGGTGCGGAATGCAGAAACTTTCGGCTCCCCCAAAAAGGAGGAGAAGATCATCATGACTCTCGAACTGCCCGTTGAAGAGAAGGACAAAGAAAAACGGCCTGTTCTCGCCTCTGAACCTGTCCCGGCCTCATCCCCCGTACCCGCCGCTCAGGGGCCATCCCCAGTGACCAATCATCAGGCGGCCCCGGCTCCCGTATCCACAGGTCAGAGCATGGTTTCAGTAATCAACCCGGCCCCGACTCCGGTGGCTCACCAGGTCCAAGCCCACCCGAGCCAGGCCAACCCTACTCCGGCTCCGCCGGCCAGCGAACCCCGGCTGGTTACTTCCTCTGAAGAGCGCTCACCCCGCATCGAATGGGTGCTCTCAACCGAACCCGAACCGGTGCCACAACCAAAGATCCAGGCGACCACCGCCTCAAAAAGTTCTCCTGCGTCTGCAGCGTCGGGAGGATACCTTGCAAGGCCATCCAATATCTATGCGGAAGACGCCTTCTACGACAAGCAACAATCCAACCCTGAACACAACAAGCCCATGCAGGAGCCGACCCTGAACACCTCTGTCAGCGATCCGTCAAAGGAAGAAGATGCTTCACCCGACATGCAATTGGTATTCAGGGATGCGGATTCGACGGCGGATGAGCCTGGGGCCCATCCAACTCACGCGCATTCGGTGCCGAACTCAACCGTAGAGGAGCCTGCCACGCAGGACGATGCGGATGATCACAAACGCAGGGCAGCAGAAAGGATCAACAAGTTGCGAAACTTGTCCTTTAATGTGAATGCTGCCGATCCGAATAATGAGTTTGAAACCGTGCCGGCCTACATCCGCCGTAATTTAGAACTCTACAACACGATCTCCAATGTCGAGAACTTCTACAGCAACTATGAAGTAAAGACCGACGAGAACAACAACACCGAGATCAGTACGATCAATACCTTTCTCGACGGGAAAAGACCTGACTAACCCGTACTAACCCGTACACGATAGTTTGTTTTTAGTTGTTTTATTCCCCCTGGGTCTCCAGGGGGATTTTTTTGGTACCTTGCTCTCATCATGTCCACCATCCTCATCACTGGCGGCACCGGCCTCATCGGCACCGCCCTCAGCACCCTGCTCCGCGAAAAGGGGCACCGCGTCATGATCTTGTCTCGCGGCGCCGCTCCCTCCCAGCCGGATACCTTCCGCTGGGACCCCGACACGGGCTACATCGACCCCGAAGCCATCCGCGAGGCGGATTTCATCATTCATCTTGCCGGCGCCGGCGTTGCCGACAAACGATGGAGCGCCAAAAGGAAAAAAGTAATAGAAGAATCCCGTACAAAAAGCGCCGCCCTGCTCGTACAAGCCCTTACCGGCATCCCCAATCGAGTCAAAGCCGTCATCAGCGCTTCCGGCATCGGCTGGTATGGCGCCGACGCGGTGATCCCCAACCCAAGGCCATTCCAGGAAACAGACCCCGCCGACGGCGCCTTCCTTGGCGAGACCTGCCGCCGCTGGGAAGAAGCTATTGCCCCCGTTGCGACCCTGGGAAAAAGACTCGTTATTTTTCGGACAGGTATCGCGCTCAGCACAAAAGGCGGGGCCCTGGTCGAGTTTCGTAAACCCCTGCGTTTTGGCGCGGCTGCTATTCTTGGCAGCGGCAAACAAGTAGCCAGCTGGATCCATATCGAAGACCTCTGCCGTCTCTACCTCCATGCTATCGAACACGACGATTGCAGCGGCGTCTTCAATGCTGTGGCCCCCCGGCCCGTCGATAACCGCACGCTGACCCTGGCCCTGGCCAGGCAACTCAAGGGCCGGTATTTTGTCCCGGTGTATGTTCCTTCTTTCCTGCTGAAGATAATGATAGGGGAGATGAGCATCGAAGTGTTGAAGAGTACGACGGTGAGTGCGGAAAAGGTCCGGTCCATCGGGTTCCAGTTTATCTATCCTTCCATAGAGAAAGCCCTGGCAGCGCTGCTGCCGCGGAACTGAAGCCACAGGTGGCCCTCGCACTGCCGCCTCATTCTATAACCCGGCCGACATCCTCATGTTTCTGATGATAAAGCGAAGAGAATTCCCCCAGGATGGAGAGACTTTGGCTGTCAAAAGAGAGCCGTGACAGCCGGAGCCCGGCAATATCGCTTTCCAGAACCCGGCGCTTGAAGGGATTCAGCGTGCCCCCCGGGCCACCCGCCGGCGCAGCGGGATCATACTGGTACTCCGGGTCGCAGAGCGTACCGCGGGGATACATGATACCCGGCTGACCCTTTCCACGGATATCCAGGTCCTGGGGATGATCCAGCCCCAGCGTGTGCCCGTATTCGTGAGCTGCGGTGGTAGAATGATTCAGCAGGTTGCCCAATTTGAAATAACCCGTATTACAACCTAATCCGTCGACAGATGAGATATCGTGTAAGGAGAATTCTTCCACCCGGAAGAAGTTCAGCCGCGGGTCTGTATTGTGCCACACTGCCGCCGGCTGCAGATCGGGTTTGTAATACCCCTCGATGATGAACTGCACATCATACCATTCCCTCCTGATGCGGACGCGACCGCGGGGAGCATTCCAGGCGGTGCTGATATCATCGGCTATTTGTATGGCCAGTGCCTGGTTGGCAGCGCCACCGTAGAAATAGAGCAGCGACCTGATCGTCAATTCGTGTTTAGAGGTATTTAATTCAGCTTCGCCCATGGCGCAATATACTAATTCCCGTGTATCAATTCCGTACCGGCTTCCCACCCTTGAGTACGCTTTGTATACGTTCGAGTGTCTTCTTTTCGCCGCAAAGACTGAGAAAAGCTTCTCTCTCCAGGTCGAGGAGATATTGTTCGCTTACCAACGCGGGTTCGCTGAGATCGCCGCCACACATAACATAAGCCAGCTTTTTGGCGACCACTACATCATGATCAGTGGCATACTGGCCCCGCCACATCGAGTGGATCCCGGAGTACAACATACCCAATGCGCTCCGCCCCAGAACCCGGACATCCTTTCGGAGCACGGGCATGGTATAACCGTCGTTATATAGCTCGATCACTGCACTCTTGGCTTCTGCGACCCTCCTGCCCTGGTTGATACTGACGATATCCCTGTCCTTTTTCAGGATGCCCAGGTCGAAGGCCTCGTACGCGGAGGTCGACACCTTGGCCGTTGCAATCGTAAAGAACCGGTTTTTCAGCGTGATCGTCTCCGGCTCGCCATCATGCATCTCATCGGCGGCCCTGAGCGCGAACTCTTTTGTTCCACCCCCGCCGGGTATCAGCCCCACGCCTAATTCGACCAACCCGATATAAGATTCCGCCGCCGGAACAACCCGGTCGGCATGCAGACTCATCTCACAAGCGCCACCAAGGGTTAGTCCATGCGGGGCCACTACCACCGGCACTGCCGAATACCGCACCCGCATCATCGTCTGCTGAAACTGCCTCACTGCCATATCCAGTTCATCGTAGTCCTGTTCGATGGCCAGCATAAAGATCAATCCCACATTCGCCCCCGCGCTGAAGTTGGCCCCGTCACCGGCGACGACAAGTCCCTTGTACTTTTCCTCCGCCATTCCTATTCCCCGCTGTATCCCTTCCAGCACTTCCCCGCCGATGGTGCCCATCTTGGTGTTCCATTCCAGTCCCAGCACATCGTCACCCAAATGATATACATTGCAGGCGCTGTTCTTCCAGACCGTCTGCCCTGCAAAATTCTTCATCACCAAAAAAGCTTCCCCACCGGGCAACGCGACATACTGCCGGCTGGGGATGTCATAGTACAATCGCTTTCCATTCTCTACTTTGTAAAAGGTTTTTATTCCCGCCGCAAGCATCTCATCCACCCATCCCGCCACGCTATAACCTGCTTCCTTCATCTTCTTCGCTGCCGCCTCCACGCCCAACACGTCCCAGCTTTCAAAAGCGCCGATCTCCCAGCCAAAACCCGCCATCATCGCATCGTCAACCCGGTATAGCTCATCCGAGATCTCCGGGATACGGTGAGAGACATACGAGAAAAGCCCATAATGGAATTTCCGGCAGAACTCGCCGGCCTTGTCGGCGCCCTGCATTAACATCCGGAGCCGGGTGTACAGATCGTCGACGGCTTTCGCCGCTTCCACGGAAGCAAATTTTGGCCGCTGGCGTGGGCCATATTCCATCGTCTGCAGGTTGAGGGTAAGAATTTCCTTTTCACCACCTGCTCCTTTTGTCTTCTTAAAGAAACCCTGCCCCGTCTTATCCCCAAGCCAGTTGTTGGCGACCACCTTATCCAGCCAGGCCGGAATGGCGAAAGCCCCCCGTTGTTCATCCTTGGGGCAATTGTCGGCGACACCCTTCGCCACCTTGACAAGCGTGTCAATACCCACCACATCCGAGGTGCGGAAAGTAGCGGATTTGGGTCTTCCGATCAGCGGTCCCGTCAGCGCTTCCACCTCGTCGATGGTGAGCCCCATTTCGTCAACGAGATGAAAGATGGACATCACGCTGTAGACTCCCACGCGGTTGGCGATGAAGGCAGGGGTATCCTTGCACAATACCGTTGTCTTGCCCAGGTGAAGGTCCCCATAATGCATCAGGAAGCGGGTCACTTCCTCATCCGTATAAGGCGTGGGGATTATCTCCAGCAGCCGCAGGTAGCGGGGAGGATTGAAGAAATGGGTTCCGCAGAAATGTTTTTTAAAATCCTCGCTCCGGCCTTCAGCCATCAGGTGGATGGGGATCCCGGAAGTATTGGATGTGATCAACGTCCCTGGCTTCCGGTATTTCTCGACTTCTGCAAAAATCTGCTGTTTGATGTCCAGCCGCTCGACCACCACTTCGATGACCCAGTCGCAACTGACAATATTCTTCAAGTCGTCTGTAAAATTCCCGGTCTTGATCCTGGAAGCCACCTCCTTCATATACACCGGTGAGGGATTGGATTTGAGGGCTGCCGCGAGAGACTCGTTGACAATCCGGTTGCGGACGGCCGGATGTTCCAGTGTCAGCTTCTTTGCCGACTCCGCCGGGGTCAACTCTTTTGGCGCAATGTCCAGCAATAAGGTCTGAACCCCGATGCCGGCGAAATGACAGGCAATCCGCGAACCCATGACGCCACTACCCAACACAGCCACTTTTTTGATGATACGGTTCATATGGTTAAATTGGTTAGTTAAACAACCATTTACCGAAGTTAGTAAAAAAAATCATTGGCTGCGTATTAATTCGCAACCAATGATCGTCATAAACCTGGCAGGGCGTAGCCGGTATAAATTAGAGGATTCTGCTGAGCCTGTCGATCTCATAGTTGTCGGCCCGGTTAACCAGGTCGTACTTCTGTTTGATCTGTGTTTCCATCAGTTGGCGTGGATAGGGGTCACCGGTGATATAGCTTACCGTAAGGTAGATACCCTTCTCGATGATGAGCTTGTTATTACAGATGTCTGTCATAACAACGCGATCCTCACCTTCCAGCACACTGGGGCACGCATATTTGGTTTTGATGGAATTGAACAGGATGTTATTGGTCTTATCCGTAAAGGAAAGGAAGGAAAGTTGAGAATAATAGAAGAAGCTGTCGATAAAGTGGAATTGGATAAGCACTTTCTGGCGCAGCAGCTTCGTCCGGTAGAAAAGTATCTTGTGATCCTTGAAATCGTTGATGTCCTTCACCTGGAAGGAAGGCATACCTATCTTCCAGATGACCCGCCGGGGGGTAGCCCCGAACTGAATATCATGGGGTGCTATCAACGTCTTGGTGAGATAAGGATCGGGATGTTGCTGGGACAATACCTGGTGGGCAAAATCAAGATAATACTGGTTGATAAAACTACGATAAAAGCTCTCTCTTTCCTGGTAAAAGGAATTGTATCGGTTATACGGAAGTATCCTGTATTGCAGGGTTTGTTTCATAGCACAATTGGGTTTGTGTTAGAATTGATATTAGATTTTAGCGGGGCTCATGCGAGATAAGGCGTTTCGTTGGATACAGATACGGGCTTTTTGTTTATAGATCATAAGGATAGCTGCTTCCATGGGATAATGACTCCGGAAGTTAGCACTAGTTTAACGACTAACGTCGGCCCTAAGTATTTGGATTCAAAAATATAGTCGCTTGCACTTAGAAGGATTGTAGTTATTGTACTACAATCGCTATTTTTCTATTATACATTGAACCAGAATGATGTTGAGCCAGCGCCCGGTGCAGGTCCCCCTGATGGTAACGCTGTCACCAGCCCGAAGGGTGAGCTCGCCCTGCTTGTATAAACTGTCAAGGTGACAATCCACCGTCGTCTTCTCATTCCGGTCTCCGGCTAACCTCGCGATATATTCGCTTTTGCCGTTGGTCGCCAGCTCTCGCAGGACCCCGCTAACCGAGATCACCTTATAAAGGTAGAGGCTGTCGGCCGACCCCTCATTCCGGTCGAAAGCCGCGATCAGGTCGGGCGCCGCGATATGGTAATCCGCTTTGGCGAGGGCCTTGCCGCCACCGTATAATTGATGCCAGAGACCATAGATAGATAAGCCTGCGATGAGGAAGACCAGCAGAAAGATGCCGTATTTAGTGCGTCGCTCCATGTAAGTATTGAGCACTTACATACGAAAAAACGACTACCCGGGATTCGGCGCGCGACCAGACCCTGGGGTCTGTTCTCTCAGCTTACCCCCGACCCGGGCGCTATCTTATCCTCCGGATTGACAAAGAAAAGCCGGCTCGCATCCTCCGCCATCAGGATCATCCCATTGCTCTCGATCCCTCGCATCTTCCTGGGGGCAAGGTTCGCTACCACCACCACCTGCCGGCCAACGATCTCCTCCGGCTTGAAATGGGCCGCGATGCCGGAGACAATGGTCCGTTGTTCGGTACCCAGGTCGACGGTGAGCTTTAGCAGCTTATCGGCTTTCTCCACCTTTTCCGCGGCGAGGATGGTCCCCACCCGAAGGTCGAGTTTAGCAAAATCATCATAGACGATAGCCGGCTTGCCTGCCGCCACTTCCTGGGCGGCGTCATCCTGCTTGCCCGGTTTTCCTTCCGGCGTGGCCGCCGTCTTTGCGCTCTTTGCATCCGCGGGTCCTTGGGCTGCTGCATCCGCCGCTGCTTTTGCCGCCGCCGCGGCCTGCAGCTTTTCTATCTGCACCTTCACTTCTTCGTCTTCTATCGGCCTGAACAGCAGCTCGGGCGCCCGCAGGCTATAACCCACGCTCAGCAGGTTTAGCTTCCCGGCATTCTCCCAGTCCAGCATCTTCTCCACCACCTTCATCATATGCAGCATCGTTTTAGCCGTATATGGCAGGAAAGGATTGATCAGGATGGCAAGATTGGCCGTCACCTGCAAACAGATATGCAGACAGTTGTCGATCAGCTGCTGGTTGGCTGGCGTTTCAGCCAGGGTCCGGACCACGATCCAGGGCTCCTTCTTCTGCATGTACTTATTGGCAAGGTCGGACAACATGATCACCTCGAAGAGCGCATCCCGGAAGCGGTAGGCCTCCAGTAGCTCTTCCACCTTCGCCTTTGTAGCACCGATGGCGGCGATCATCTCCCGGTCGGTGTCGTCTACCCGGGTGGCATGCAGGGGCGGAACCTTGCCGTTGCACAGCTTATGCATCAGCACAAAGGTGCGGTTGACAAAGTTGCCGAACTTGGAGACGAGCTCACTGTTGTTGGCATATTGAAAACCTTTCCAGGTGAACTCGCTGTCCTTGGTCTCCGGTGCTATGGTCGTCAGATAATACCGCAGGACATCCGCAAACCGGGGGCCGCCATTCTCCTTTTTAATAAAATCGTCGATATAGTCCTGCATGTCGAGCTTCCAGTTGCGGCTGGTGCTCATCTTATCTCCTTCCAGGTTCATGAATTCATTGGCAGGGACATTATCCGGCAGGATATTTCCATGCAGCTTTAGCATGATCGGGAAGATGATACAATGGAAAACGATATTGTCCTTGCCGATGAAATGGACGAGCCGGGTATCCTGGTCATACCAATAAGGCTTCCAGTCCTTGCCGGTGTCGAGGGCCCACTGCCGGGTAGCGCTGATATACCCTATCGGCGCATCGAACCAAACGTATAAGACCTTCCCTTTCGCCTCCGGCAAAGGCACCGGGATCCCCCAGTCCAGATCGCGGGTAACGGCCCGGGGCTGCAGCCCCCCGTCTATCCAGCTCTTGCACTGACCCACGACATTGGCCCGCCAGTCGTCCTTGTGCTCTGTCAGGATCCACTGGCGGAGAAAATCTTCATATTTGTCCAGGGGCAGGTACCAATGGCTGGTGCGTTTCTTCACCGGGGACGTACCGCTTAATGTACTGTGCGGGTTGATCAGCATTTCCGGACTTAGACTCGTGCCGCAGTTCTCACACTGATCTCCATATGCTCTTGGATTGCCGCACACCGGACAGGTGCCTACGATGAATCTATCTGCCAGGAAGGTCTTTGCTTCCTCATCATAATATTGTTCACTTTCCTGTACGATCAGTTCTCCGCGACTATGGAGGAAGGTGAAGAATTCCCGGGCAGTCTCGTGATGAAGGGGTTCGCTGGTACGGTGATAGATATCGAAAGAAATGCCCAGGTCGGCAAAATTCTGCTTGATCAGCTCATGATATTTATCGATTATCGCCCTTGGAGTAGTCCCTTCCTTCATCGCCTGAATCGGAATGGCTGTCCCATGCTCGTCACTGCCGCAGATGAAAGCCACATCGCGTTTCTGCGCTCGCAAGTATCTGACAAATATGTCCGCCGGCAGATAGGCCCCGGCCAGATGGCCGATGTGTTTCAGTCCGTTGGCATAAGGCAGGGCCGCCGTGATCAGGTATCTTTTTGGTTGCTTCGTCATAGTAGGTTGCAAATTTACGCAACCTAAAATTGGCGGCCAATTACTCCTGTAAATTGAATTCTACCGAAGCATTCTTCCTGAAATCCGTCGAAAGAAACAATTCGTAGGTCTTCCCATGCACCGTCACCTCCATCAATGCAGTATTCGGTGGCAGCCTGCCCAGGTTCTCGGCAAAAAGCAAAAGCCGGTTGACGGGAAGACTTTTATCGATAGGAATGAGTAATACTTTCGGCTCTGCGGTGAGTTTGAGATGCTGCAACAACAGTACGTTGTTCATAAACAGGCTGACCGAGTCCCCGTCGATCTCGCCGTTGTCATATAATGCAACGCGGATAGTATCGGTACCCTGTACGGGGATGGTTTTGGCGACTACATTTTCGCGCCCCAGCAGGGCCTGAAGAGGCTTGTTGTCGGCAGAATCCTTCTTCTTATGCGGCGGCTTCACCACCGGCATCGGAATAAAAGGTGGCGCCTTTTTCTCCAGCCTGATCATCAGCTCTTCCGTGGAGCCAACCCATCCGCCTACAGCCTGCCAGTGTCCTTCCAGTTGGTCGCGCCGCCCCGCCGTCCGCCGGTAGAAAAGAATATAAAAACCACCGGGCGGACCCCCGGCCCTTCCTTCTTCCAGATTCATCGTACTATCCTCCCGGATGGTGAGGATCGAATCTTTGCCATAAAAGCGTCCGCTTACAATAATATGCCGGATGATTTGGGTTTCTGGAGAATACCAGTGCAGTACGCCACCAATGGACGAATCACTCTCTGTGATGGACAGGACCAGCTTTTGCTTTTTTTGCGATATTTTGCCGATGGCCGTACCCGTCCATTGCCCGGTTAGATCCTGTGCCTGCAACCTCAATCCATATCCTGATAACAGCAACAGGATAACCCATACAAAGCGCATATTTTAAAAGTAGTAATTTTAAAGCCGTGACTCCCGGCTTTGGCCCGACAATATTACTTCAATTGTTAAGATGAACCGAAAAAACTTTCTCTCATCCCTGCTGACGATTGGCGCCGCAGGGCCCGTACTCGCCGCACCCATGGCCGGTAAAGCCGCGCCTCCCGCACCCATGCCCGCAGGCGCCAAGGTCGCCACCCCACTCGTCATCCCACCCTATCTTCGTCCCGGCGACACCATCGGCATCACCTGCCCCGCCGGCGACATCACCGCGCTGGAGATCCTGCCCGCCACACAATTGATCGAAAGCTGGGGCTTCCGTATCAAAGTAGGTGACACCGTCGGAAAAAAAGACGCCATCTTCGGCGGTACTGACGCGGAAAGAGCCGCCGACTTCCAGCAAATGTTAAACGATCGCGAAGTGAGCGCCATCCTCTGCGCGCGAGGCGGCTATGGCGCCGTCCACATCATCGATCAATTGGATTTCACTCCTCTCGCCACGCATCCCAAATGGATCATCGGCTTCAGCGACATCACCGTCATCCTCTGTCATATTCATACCAATGGCAACATAGCTTCTATCCACTCGAAAATGTGCAACAGCTTTCCGGATGACTGGTCAAAAGCAGAACCCGGCCAGGCAGCATCCATCCTCTCCATCCGCCAGGCCCTCAGCGGCGAAAGAATGCAATACAACGTTGCTCCCAATAGCCAAAATCGTACCGGGCGCGCGGAAGGCACCCTCATAGGGGGAAACCTGAAGACTATTGAGACCTTGGCCGGCACCCACTCGGATATCTACACGGCAGGAAAGATCCTCTTCGTGGAAGATACCGGTGAATACCTGTACAGCATCGACCGCATGTTCTGGCACCTGCAACGCTCCGGGAAATTAAACCGCCTTGCCGGTCTTGTCGTCGGCGGATTCAAGGTGAAGCCCGACGACCCTGGCGAAGAGTTCAAGCGCACTGTGGCCGACATCGTCATGGATAGGGTAAGATCCTACGATTACCCCGTTTGTTTTGATTTCCCCGTCGGCCACCAAAAAGATAATTTCGCACTTAAATACGGAATACCACATTTGCTCGATGTACAGGAGCAGCAGGTGAGCCTGACGGATACCTCGATCACGGGATCCACTGCTTCCCCCGCACAATCATAACATCATGATCATCCTTCCTCCCTTCCTCAGACCCGACGACACCATCGCCATCGTCTGTCCGGCAGGTTATATGGCCCCGGAAAAAGCCCAGACCTGCATCGACACGCTGCAGACATGGGGCTACCGGGTCCGCATCGGCAAAACCCTCGGTGGGCCATCAGATAATTATTTCTCCGGCACCGATGACCAACGCCTCGCAGACCTTCAGCAAATGCTTGACGATGATGATGTAAAAGCCATCCTCTGCGGTCGCGGCGGTTATGGTCTCAGCCGGATCATCGACCGCATCGATCTTACCCGGTTTGTACAGGCGCCCAAATGGATCATCGGCTTTAGCGATATCACCGTCCTCCACCTGCATATTTTTTCCAACTACCGGATAGCCACCCTCCACGCCCCGATGGCAGGCGCTTTCAATGACGGCGGCGCTGCCGCACCGGGTGTGGAATCCCTGCGCCGGGTCCTGGCGGGAGAGCGCCCGGTTTATCAAAGCCCTGTACATCCTTTCAACCGGCCCGGCAGGGCTACCGGCCGGCTCATCGGTGGCAACCTCGCCCTCCTGGCCCACCTCATCGGCAGCGACTCGGAACCCGACACCGACGGCAGTATCCTCTTCCTGGAAGACATCGGCGAATACCTGTATAATATCGATCGCATGCTATACCAGCTCAGGCGAAGCGGCAAGCTCCGCAACCTGGCCGGTCTCCTCATAGGCGGCTTTACGGAAATGAAAGACACCATCCGCCCCTTTGGCGCCACCGTTTCAGCCATCGTTCGCGACGCCATCGGCGATGCTGCCTGCCCGGTAGCCTTCGACTTTCCCGTCAGCCATGGCGGGGATAATGTAGCACTGAAGATCGGGGCCACCTATTCACTCGAGGTTGCGTCCGACCATGCCACACTGCTGGAAATCCCGCCGCAGCAATAGACCTCAAAAAATTGAAGGGGCCTCCCAACCGGAAGGCCCCTTCTTCTTATGTAGGCATCGACTCACTTTAAAGGTCCAACTTTTTTTTGATTGGAAAGATTGATTATTTTTATGTTTATATAGAAGAAATCTATGACCTTCGTACAACTCGAATACATCGTCGCCGTCGACACGTATCGCCATTTCGCCACCGCCGCCGGCCACTGCTTTGTCACCCAGCCCACCCTGAGCATGCAGGTGCAAAAGCTGGAAGAGGAATTGGGACTCAAGATCTTCGACCGGAGCAAACAACCCGTTATCCCTACCGAAGCGGGTCGCGCCATCATCGAGCAGGCCCGCAAAATCCTCGGCGAAAAACAAATTATCACTGAGATCGTACAGGAGAAGAAAGGCGTCCTCACCGGCGAACTGCGCATCGGGATCATCCCCACGCTGGCTCCTTACCTGCTGCCCCTCTTCGTGCAGAATTTCACGGCCAAGTACCCCCAGATCAAGCTAATCGTCAATGAATTGACCACAGAATTGCTGGTCACGCGCCTCCGCGAAGGCCGCATCGATGTCGGAATCCTCGTCACTCCCCTCCAGGAGAACGGCATCCGCGAACAGGTGCTCTTCTACGAAGAGCTGCTCGTCTATGTCTCCCGCAAAAACGCTGCCTACAAAAAAACCTATATGCTCGCCCAGGACATCGACCCCGACAAGTTATGGCTGCTGGAAGAAGGCCATTGCTTCCGCTCACAGATCGTCCGGCTTTGCGAACTGAGAAAGGCCAGCAAAGAAGGAAGTCATTTCGACTACGAGGCCGGAAGCCTGGAAACACTTCGCCGGATGGTCGAGCTCAACGATGGCATCACCATCCTGCCCGAAATGGCAGCCCTCGATCTCACCGGCAAACAGCAGCAGCTGATCCGTCACTTCAAAAGACCGGCCCCGATGCGGGAAGTGAGCCTTGTAGTACACCGCGACTTCGTCAAACAACGGCTGGTGCAGGCGCTGTACCAGGAAATATTGCGCTCCGTGCCAGAAAAGATCAGAGGGAACAAAAATCATAACGTCGTTCCTATCTAATACCCTAATTTGCAGCCGATATGGCTATCAAAAAGATATTACTAAGCGTCCTGGGTGAGCAGAAGTATCTATCCTTTCTCGCCGGAAGCTTTCAAAATCTCTATCACGCCGGGCTGCTGGGAAAGGAATATGCGGATATCTATTTCCTGAAAAAATTCGTTCGGGAAGGGGATTACTGTGTTGATATCGGTGCGCATCTCGGCTATTTTACCCTGCCTCTCAGCCGTCTCGTGGGGGATGCCGGTAAGGTCTTCGCCATCGAACCCATGAGCGCTTTTCACGATACGCTGCAACGACTGCTCAAAAAAACCTCCAATGTGACGCTTTACCAGGTGGCGCTTGGCGGTGAAGGCGAATTTGTACAAATGGGCATCCCCAACACCGGTGCGACAAAGCATTTCGCCTATGCCCGGGTTGTTGAAGCAAACCCTCATCTCTCTTTTAATGAGTCGGAAAAGGTAAGGAACGAATCCGGCGACCGGCTCTTTGGCCAATTGCCGCGACTGGACTATATCAAATGCGATGTGGAAGGACTGGAATACCAGGTCTTTGCTTCCATGACCGAAACTATCGGCCGGCACCATCCTATCCTTCTTTGCGAACTGTTCGAGCGCGAGCAGCGCATCCGGCTTTTTGAATTGCTAAAACCTTTCGGTTACCAGGCCTATCTGCTGGAAGGCGGAAGGCTGGTGCTTCTCGATGTTTATGCCGATGGACCGATGCCCGCACAAAACGATTATTTTATCCCACCCCAACGCCTCGAAAGGATGCGCCCCTTCATCAAGGGATAAATTCATCACCCGGCTTCAGGAGCGATCTCAACCGGCTGTCCCCATGAAGCATCGTCACCGGCGCCGTCACCGCCGGCAGATATTGATAGATGGGAAAGTGATAGTGCAACAGTGTTCCCAGCGGATAAAGAAATAAATATTTCCGCCAGGCGGCGGTGAGGCTGTAAGCAGGCTCTTCCATGATCAGCCGCTGGCAATCCCTTACGGAAGCCAGCTGTGCCGCGATGGCCGCCCCCATCCCCGTCCCCTGGAGAATGATCTCCGCAGGCTTCCACCGGCTGTGCGCCAACTTATAGAATACCAGCGCATAGATATAGAGGTCTTTCTCTTGATGGCTGCCCGTGCTCTTGCCAAAACCGGGGTAGTCCAGCATCCACACCTCATATCCCTTTGACGTAAAGTCGGTGGCGCGCGACGCATGCGTTGCGATATTCCCCGTGTTGTCGTGGAAATATAACACCACGCCTTTGGCCAGACTGTCCTGCGGCCGGTCGGTGGCCTTGAACTCGACAACATTGAGATTGGTCTCCTTGTCGTAATTAAGGTTCAGCTCCGTAAAAGGCTGTGCAAGCGTATACGCTGCCTTTCGCTCCATCGGCTTCGGATGAAACAACAACCACTCCTGGCTATAGTACAAGGCGATGCCGATGGTACAGTAAACCAGGATAGCGACCTTGACCCAGCGAAAAAGTTTTTTCTTATTCATAACGTTTACAAAGCGGTTGCCGCCTTACTCCACAATTATACGTTTCAGGTTGAAATCAGGCACCGGCGAAATGATCAACGGGAATTTTTCGATCGTCACATTGGAGGGATCGAGTCCAAAACCCCTTTCTTCGGAAAGACTCAGCTGCTTCAGCCAGAAATACAGTTTCATGATCACCCGCTCGAAGAAGGGTAATTCATTATCCTGGCTCAGATACTTTTCCATTACGATGAATTGGAAATCTCCCACGACATTGTTCCGCTCGAGCGATTCATACCGGCTGGTGATATTTACTTCCCGGTTCTTCACAAGGTCTTCCACGACTTTTCTGAACATGAGGTTGATCTTGGGCTCGATGCGGAAACCCAGGCGGAATTCCACCCGGATAATATCGTTGGGGATGATATGCTCCACCGAATATTCGGTAGTATAGGGAGCGTCCGTCGTCTCCACGTGAACAAACCAGTAGATGTCTGCCCGCTTGGGCTTCTTGTTGAGGATGGAATAGATGATCTTATGTTCTATTTCCTTCGGGTTGCCGGCGCTGGTCATATAAACCAGGTGGGTAGCCGATTTGGGTACTGTCCGGTCGTTGCTGAGCTCCTGGATCTGCGGGATATAATGCTCCATCCGCACAAATTCCACGTACCGGTTCTTGATCCTGCCGGCGCGGAACCAGATGAACATAACGGAAAACAGCCCCCCGCCTACTATCAGGGTGACAAAACCGCCATGGGGAAATTTCTCCAGGTTGGCAAACAGAAAGCTGAGCTCGATGGTCAGGTAAACGACCAGGTAAAGATAGATCAGCAGGGAATTGGTCCGTCGGGAGATGAGATAATTGGAAAAGAGGATGGACGTAGCCAGCATACAAAGGGTGATGGCCAGGCCATAGGCCGCTTCCATATGGGCCGAAGTGCGGAAATACAGGACGATCCCCGTACAGCCTGTAAACAGCAGGAAATTTATCGCCGGGATATAAGACTGCCCCCGTTCTTCGGTGGGATAGCTGATCCGCAGCTTGGGCCAGAGATTTAGTCGCATGCTCTCGCTGATGAGGGTAAAAGACCCGGTGATCAACGCTTGACTGGCGATGATGGCGGCTGCCGTGGCGATGATGACGCCCGGGACGATGAACCATTCAGGCATGAGGCTATAAAAAGGGTTACCTACGCTGGTATCGAAGATTTTGCCTTTGTACTGCGCCAGCAGCCAGGCCCCCTGGCCAAGGTAGTTGAGAATGAGGCAGGTTTTTACGTAGATCCAGGAATAACGGATATTCCCCCGGCCGCAATGACCCAGGTCGGAATACAGAGCTTCGGCCCCCGTCGTACATAAGAAGACCGCCCCCAGCACCCAGAATCCCTTGGGATAGGTGGTCAGCAACTGGATGGCATAATGCGGACTAAGGGCCCTGAAGATACCAAGGTCGTCAAGGAGGTGAGTACAACCCAGCACGGCCAGCATGCTGAACCAAAGGAACATGATCGGCCCAAACAGCTTCCCGATGGACTCCGTCCCAAACTGCTGGAGGAAGAACAGGATCACCAGGATACCGATGACCAGGTAGACGATGGTGGACTGGTCTATATAGCGGAAAGCTGGCCTCTGCCGCAGCCCTTCGATGGCGGCGGTGACGGAAATGGGCGGGGTGATCATACCATCGGCCAACAGCGCCGCACCCCCCAGCATCGCCGGTATCACCAGCCACCGCCTTTGCCGCCTCACCAGGGCATACAGGGAGAAAATACCCCCTTCCCCTTTATTATCAGCTTTTAGGGTGAGCCAGACGTATTTTATGGTGGTTTGTAGTGTCAATGTCCAGATGATACAGGACAAAGCGCCCAGAATAAGCTTTTCTTCGATAACTCTTCCGTGGATGATGGCGTTGAGAACGTAGAGGGGGGAGGTACCGATGTCGCCGTAAATGATGCCTAAGGCTATAACAAGGTTAGCAAAAGAGACTTTATTGATCTGATTACTCACGAGCGGCAAATTTAAGGTGAAAACCATGAGCGTACAAGGTAATTTTACCTCATCCGCCCATCCCGGCAACCTAACTTTTAACCATACCGTAGGTAGTAACAGTCAAACTTTTACCTATCTTACGATCTTATTTAAATGGAGTGGAAACCATGAGCAGAACCCTGTCATCACTGCTTCTCACACTGACACTGATGGCCTGGTGCGGTGTAAAAGCCCAGGTGGAGCAGATCACCTATTCCGAACCCGAGCGCGAAGACGGCCGCCGTACCAACTTCGAGATCATTGGAAAGTTGAATGGTAACTACCTGGTATTCAAGAACAATAATTCCAACAACGCCGTCAGCATCTACGACAGCAATATGCGGCTGCAGCAGCGGGTGCCCCTCACCTTCATGCCGGACAAATATATCAACGTCGACTTCATTGCCTATCCTGAATTCTGTTACCTCGTCTATGAATACCAGCACAGGGGCATTGTCCATTGCACGGCTGTAAAATTGAACAGCCAGGGACAAAAGGTCGGCGAACCGGTCGAGCTCGATACCACTCAGATCAGCTTCGCCGCCAACAATAAGATATATACCACCGTCGTCAGCGAGGACAAACAGCGGATCATGATCTTTAAGATCAACAGTAAGAACCCCCGCAACTTCCTCTTCACTACCTTCCTTTTCGATGCCGATCTGAAGCGGCTCGACCGCCACCGGCTTTACCTGCCAATGGAAGAGCGCAACGATCTGTTCACTGACTTCCAGCTGGATAACGAGGGCGAACTGGTTTTTGGCAGGTACATGCGCAGCGGCAGCAATGACTATATCACCAAGGTCTCCCTTGTCACAAAAGACCCCACGGCCGACACCTTTTCCATAAAGGACATCGGGTCGGGCGACCGCATCCTCGATGAGATAAAGATCAAGGTCGACAACAATAATAAACGGTATATCCTCTCCGGCTTCTATTACAAACAGCGGCGTGGTAATATCGAAGGCCTCTATTCGGTCGTCTGGGATAAGGCCACCAACGCCCGGACGGATGAGAAGGTTACTGTCTTTACCGAAGAACTGCGGGCCCAGGCAAAGAGTTCCGACGCAAACCTGCGCATGGCCTTCAACGACTTTTTCATCAAACACGTCATCATCAAACGGGATGGGGGCTACCTTCTTGTCACCGAATCCCTTTACACCACTTCCAGGGGCAACATGTTCAACCGCTGGGATTATATGTACAATCCCGCCTTTGGTCCGGGAGGCTTCTATTCACCTTATTATTACAGTCCTTATTACAACCCCTGGAGCCGGAATTATGGCAATTACGCCACCCGCTTCCATGCGGAGAACATTATGGTGCTCTCCTTTGATGCGACTGACAACCTGCAATGGAGCGCCATCATCCCCAAAAGCCAGTTCGACGACGAGACGGAAAACCTCATCTCCCACGAACTGATCAACACCGGCGGCGAATTACACTTCCTGTTCAATGTTTACGAACGCCGGAATATGCTCCTCAATGATCAAAGCATTTCACCGGAAGGCCGGGTCACCCGCTACCCAACCCTCAAGAACCTCGACCGTGGCTATGATTTCATGCCCCGCTATGGTAAACAGGTAAGCAGTTGGGAAGCGATCATTCCTTGTCTTTACAGGAATTATCTTTGTTTTGCAAAGGTTGAATTTTAAATAATCCATAGGTGATCGGTATCTTCAGACAGAAAACCCCGGCTAATGCCCTGTTGTTATTATTCTACGCACTGGTATTGAAGTTTCCCCTCTTCCTCCATCCGGTGGTCCCCGTGCTGCATTCCGAGGATAACTACCTCTACCGGGTGATCCTGCACGGACTGGATTCCGCCATCCACAACATCCCCATCTGCTACTCCATCCTCACCTTCCTGCTCCTGGTGAGCCAGGCCATCCTGCTCAACCGCATCTCCAACCACCATAAAGTTCTGCCGAAACCCAACTTTCTGCCCGGCATGTCCTATATCCTGATCACTTCCCTGTTACCCGATTGGGGCCATTTCTCTGCTCCGCTGCTGATCAATATGGTCATGATCTGGGTATGGTATCGGATGATGGAGCTGTACAATAGCCATCGGCCAGGCACCGCCATTTTTGGCATCGGCGTCTGGACGGGCATCGTCGCCCTGCTCTATGTCCCCGCCGTGGCCTTCCTCCTGCTGATGCTCTCGGCATTGCTGACCATGCGGCCCTTCCGCATCCGCGAATGGTTTGTCGGATTACTGGGTTTCACCTTTCCCTATTATTTCCTCTTCCTCATCCTCTATCTCACCGGCACGTGGAAATGGGCGGGCATAATCCCTTCCATCAAATTCGCCGTCCCGGCCTTCCCCGCCACTATCTGGCTCACCCTCGGCATCGTCTGGCTCGTCATTCCCTTCATCCTTGGCGGCTATTTCGTCCAGAAGAATCTGAATAAATTCCTCATCCAGATCCGGAAGAGCTGGAGCCTCCTGCTTCTTTTCCTTATGGTGGCCATCGTGATCATCCTCATCAGCCGGGTCACTTCCTATGAGAACTGGATCATCATGGCCGTGCCTCTGGCCTGCTTTCATGCTTCAGCTTATTATTTTCCGAACAAGACCCTCGGCCCGGAGATTCTGCATTGGTTGATAGTAGGTTATATCCTGGCAATGAATTACTTTATTTAATCGTACCTTTACGGCCCAAAATCGTCGTATTATGAAATTTGGCGTAGTCGTTTTTCCGGGTTCCAATTGTGATCGTGATATGCAGGACGCCCTTCAGCAAGACCTTGAGCAGGAAGTAGTTATGCTCTGGCATAAGGATACGGGTCTTCCGGGGTTCGGCACTGACGACTGCATTGTCCTCCCCGGCGGCTTCTCCTACGGCGACTATCTTCGTTGCGGCGCCATCGCCCGCTTCAGCCCTATCATGCAAAGCGTTACCCGGTTTGCAAACGAAGGCGGTAAGGTGCTGGGGGTCTGCAACGGCTTCCAGGTGCTGTGTGAATCGCACCTCCTTCCCGGTGCCCTTTTGCGGAATGCCAACCAACAATTCATCTCGAAGAATGTCTGGCTACGCGGCGTCGGCGACAATGGCCGGGCGCTGAAGATCCCTATTGCACACGGAGAAGGCCGTTATTATGCCGATGAAAAGACTCTCGACGAGTTGGGCGCCAACAACCAGGTCATCTACCGATACTGCGACGAGAATGGTACCATCGGCGGCGCAGCCAATCCCAACGGTTCGCTCCGGGACATCGCCGGCATCTGCAACAAGACCCGCAACGTCTTTGGTATGATGCCCCATCCCGAACGCGCCTGCTCCGACGCCCTGGGAAATATAGATGGCCGGCTCATCCTCCGGACGCTATTCATCGACGCCTACGAACCGTCGGTAAGCCGCAAGGCCGGATTGGTGAACCAATAGCGCACCGTTCGAACATTTTAGTATTTCGGTAACATTAAGAATACTTACTTTATAGCGGTTATGAAAAAAATAATACTCTTCAGCATGGCTGTTTTGACCGGTACGCTGGCAATGGCCCAATCCAGTAAAGAAGTCAACTGGACATACTCTTCCAAAAAGATCGCGGATAAAACCTACGAGATACATATGACGGCCACCATCGGCGGTGACTATCACCTGTATGCGCAGGATGCCGGCGGCGAAGGCCCCATCCCCACAGCGTTTACCTTCACCAAGAGCCCTCTTCTTGACCTGGAAGGCGCCCCAAAAGAAAAAGGCCAACTGATAAAAAAATTTGAATCTGCCTGGAATCACGACGTAAAATATTATGAAAGGACCGTCGATTTTGTCCAGGTGGTCAAATTGAAAAGCAATGTAAAGACCAATCTTTCCGGAAAAGTGGAGTTTATGGTTTGCGACGACCATGAATGTCTTCCGCCCGCAACGGTCGATATAAAAGTAAACATCGGCGGCTAAGCATGCATCCTTATAACAGTTCTCTGATCCGCCGGGCCAAGTGCGCCGGTCTCTTCTTCCTGGCTTTGCTTCTTTTCGGCACATCGTTCGCCCAGACCGATACGGCAAAACAGGCGGTGACCTGGGATTTCAGCACCCTCCAGGGCGCCGACGGTAAACCGGTGCTCGTCCTCCATGCACATCTGCTCCCCGGCTGGCGGCTCTATTCCACGACCATGCCCGACAGCCTGCCCAACTCCCGGGTTGCTCTGGATAGTACAGCAAAAGCTACTATCGGCAGCATCGAAGAAAAAGGCCCTGTTCTGAACAAAAAAGAACCGCTGTTCAATAATGCAGAGACCCGCTCATTTACAGACGATGCGCAGTGGCTCGTACACCTGCAATCTGCCGGTTCCGATGCCGGCGACCTGAAAGGCACGGTCACCTTCATGGCCATCTATAAGGACTCCGTGCTGGGTCCTTTGGAAGTACCCTTCCGCTATGGGCATGCGGCCGGCGGCCTCGTGGCAAAAACTGCGGGTTTGCAGGAATCGGCCGGCGCTTCCAATCAGCTGAAAAAGGCTTCCATCGACCTGGCTCATCCGGTAAATGGCTGTGGCGGCACCGGCACTGAAGGCACCAAAGGCCTCCTGGGTATCTTTATCCTGGGTCTTCTCGGCGGATTGGTCGGTCTTATCATGCCATGCACCTTCCCGATGATACCGCTGACGGTCTCCTTTTTTACAAAACGCTCGGCTTCCCGGTCGAAGGGCATCGCTAATGCCTTTCTCTACGGGTTCTTCATCTTCTTCATTTACGTGCTTATCAGCGTGCCCTTCTACTTCCTCCAGCGAAGTAATGCCAATATCCTCAATACTATTTCTACCAACGTCTGGCTCAACCTCTTTTTTACCGCCGTCTTCATCGCCTTCGCCCTTTCGTTCTTCGGGCTCTTCGAGATCACCCTCCCGAGTAGTATATCCAATTCGGTAGATTCGAAATCGAATATCGGCAGCATCGGCGGCATCTTCTTCATGGCCCTTACCCTGGCAATTGTCAGCTTCTCCTGTACGGGACCCATCCTCGGCAGTTTGCTGGTTGGCGCACTCGACCAGAATGGCGGCGCCGTGCAGCTCACCGTTGCCCTGGCCGGCTTTGGAGTGGCCCTCGGCCTTCCTTTTGCCTTATTTGCGCTTTTCCCTTCCTGGCTGCAGTCGCTGCCAAGATCGGGAAGCTGGATGAATACGATCAAAATTGTCTTTGGATTCATCGAGCTGGCCCTGGCCCTCAAATACCTGTCCAATGCCGACCTCGTCACCCACTGGGGCCTGCTCAAGCGGGAAACCTTCTTTGCGCTGTGGATCCTCATTGGTCTCGCCCTCGTACTCTACCTGATGGGCGTGATCAAATTCCATCACGACCCGCCACCCGCGAAATTGAGCGGACTCAGAATAACCACGGCCATTCTCTTTTTTGCTTTTGTACTCTACCTTTCTCCGGGCCTCACCAATACCCGTTATGCCAACCGCGCCCTCGTGAGCGGCTTCCCGCCACCCCTGTCCTATAGTCTCTATGGTTCCGGCAAGACGGCCGAGGTACAGGCCAACGTGGTTAATGATTATGATAAGGCCCTGCAGCTGGCCAGGGAGCAGCACAAACCCATCCTTATCGATTTCACCGGCTGGGCCTGTGTCAACTGCCGCAAAATGGAGGAGAACGTATGGCCGAAGCCCGGGGTAAGAGAACTCATCAGCAAGGACTATATCCTCGTGTCACTGTATGTGGATGATCGCAAGCAGCTGCCCGACGATCAGCAATTCGTGTTCACCACCAGTGACGGTAGCAAGAAATCCATCCGCACTATCGGCGACAAGTTTGCCACCCTGCAATCGGAGAATTTCAAGAATGCCTCCCAGCCGCTATATGTCGTCATCAGTCCCGACGAAAAGCTGCTCAATAAACCGGTAGGCTATACGGACAATGTGGCCACCTATGCCCAATGGCTCCAATGCGGCCTCGACGCCTACAAGCAGGTGCAATCGGCAACTACACGGAAATAAGATCCCTACAATAAAGAAAGCCCCTCGTGAGAGGGGCTTTTGCTTAATTAGGCGTCATTCTGTCCCGGCCTTCCGGCAAGACTAAGGGCAAGTGCTTAACACCAGATGGAGGGCCAGAATGACAAGAACTTAATGGCAAGAACGTAAAACGAAAAAAGTTCCCGCCTGTTACAGCGAGAACCTTTTCAATATTTTTTTAATCGATCTTTTCACACAATGAAGTTAGCGGTTGTTTCCGTTCCCCGTACCCAAAGGTAGTTAAAGATTATTAAAAAACTCGTCCATCGTATTGCTTCGTACCTGCGATTGGACTACCATCTTCTTAATCCTTTTCGAAAGTAAAAATCATTACAAGGCAATCTTTTTTTCGGTCATCATCTTGCGAAGATTGATCAGCCCATACCGCATCCGGCCAAGCGCCGTGTTGATGCTGCAATTTGTCAAAGCTGCAATCTCTTTAAAGCTAAGGTCGGCATAGTGACGCAGGATAATGACTTCGCGTTGGTCCTCCGGCAACAGGTCGAGCATTTGTCTGACCCTGTCGTGGCTCTGGCGTTTCATCATCTTGGTGTCTGCACCTTCTTCCGTGAAATGGATTACTTCGAAGATGTCCCGGTCATCACTCGTTTTGATGGCTGGGGTCCTCTTGACTTTCCGGAAGTGATCAACACACAGGTTGTGCGCGATACGCATTGCCCAGGGAAGGAATTTACCTTCTTCCGTGTAACGCCCACCGCGGATGGTGTCGATAATTTTGATCAAAACGTCTTGGAAAATGTCCTCGGCAAGGTATTTGTCTTTTACGAGGAAAAGGATGGACGTGTACAACTTATCCTTGTGACGCACGATCAATGCTTCTAATGCATAGAGATCGCCGTCCTTGAATTGGTGAATAAGTTCGTGGTCGGTTTTCTTGCGTAGCAATGTCATAAACTTCTACGGGTTTTAAAAGGTGATAGGATATATTTTGGATTTTAAAGATGGTTCGGTTTTTCTTTGTAGAAGTAATCAATCAATAGGCGACCGTAATTTTTGGGTGTTAATTATTCACATTTCCCACACTATTGTGTACAAATAAATCTTGTACTAATAGAGTTTAAAGATATACATTTTTTGGAATAAACAACATTTTGGGAAATTTTTTGTTTTTGAAATTCACCAATCCCCCGGAGAAACTGTAAGGTAACTACTTACAAAATGTCTTATCGCGGCGTCTATTTTTTGGAAACAGCTACATCCGCCAATTCCTAATTTTTTTGGTAATTTGCATCTATTCTTAAAGTAGGTTTGTTACAATAATATATGGGTACAACGGGAAAAGTAAAACAGCCAAAAAAACAACAATTGATCCCCTCCGCACCAGCTCCTCACGCTGACGCAATATTTATAAAAGGCGCAAGGGTTCATAATTTAAAAAATATCGATGTCTCCATCCCCCGCAACAAACTGGTCGTGGTCACCGGCGTGTCAGGTTCGGGGAAATCCTCGCTCACCATCGATACCCTGTTCGCCGAAGGCCAGCGCCGCTATGCCGAAAGTCTTAGCGCCTACGCCCGGCAATTCATGGCTCGCATGGACAAACCCGACGTGGATTATATAAAAGGCCTCTGCCCGGCTATCGCCATCGAACAAAAGGTGATCACCCGTACTCCTCGTTCCACAGTAGGGAGCATGACCGAGATATATGACTATCTCCGCCTGCTCTTTGCCCGCATCGGGAAGACGTATTCCCCCATCTCCGGTCGCATTGTAAAAAAAGATGATGTCTCCGACGTGGTTGCAACCATCTCCGCCCTCAACACCGGAGATCGGGTACTTATGCTTACCCCCTTCCGGCAGCATCGCAACAGGGACATAAAAGAAGAGCTGAATATTCTGCTTCAAAAAGGCTTTGCCCGGCTCTATGTTTCGGCCGCTGGTGAGACAGGTGAGACCCTGCGCATCGAAGAGTTGCTGGAGATGACGGATAAAGCGCTCAAAACCAAACTTCCCGCTTCCAGTACTTTTATCCTTGTAGACCGGATAGTCGTAAAGGAATTCGACGAGGACGATCTTCACCGTATTGCCGATTCGGTCGGCACGGCCTTCTATGAAGGCGAGGGTGGGATGGAGCTCGAGATCAATGGCACGAAGAAACTGAGCTTTTCCAACCGTTTCGAACTGGACGGCATCACCTTTGAAGAACCCGTCCCCAATCTCTTCTCCTTTAATAATCCCTTTGGCGCCTGCCCCACCTGCGAAGGGTTTAGCCAGGTGTTGGGCATCGATGCCGATCTCGTCATCCCGGACAGACGGTTGAGCATCTATGAAGGCGCCGTAGCGCCTTGGAAAGGGGAGAAGCTTGTCTGGTGGAAAGATCAATTTATTAAAGGAGCAAAAAAGTTCGACTTCCCCATCCACAAGCCAGTGATCGATCTCAGCAAACAACAATACAAAACTCTCTGGGAAGGCAACGAACACGTACAGGGTATCAACGACTTTTTCGCCGAGGTCGAGCGCAATCTATATAAGGTACAATACCGCGTCCTCCTTTCCCGCTATCGCGGGCGCACCGAATGCCCCGATTGCAAAGGCTACCGCGTGCGCAAGGAAGCGCTCTATGTAAAGGTCGGTGATCGCCACATCGGGGAATTATGCGAGATGCCGGTGAAAGACCTGGCCGAATGGTTCGATCGGCTCGAACTAAACGCGCACGAACAGCAGATCGCCAAACGTATTCTCATCGAGATCAGGCATCGGCTGAGAACCCTAATGGATGTGGGACTGGGCTATCTCACCATGGCCCGCTTAGCCAACAGCCTCAGCGGTGGCGAAAGCCAGCGCATCCAGCTTACACGAAGTCTGGGCAGCAATCTTACCAGTTCACTTTATATATTGGACGAGCCCTCCATCGGGCTCCACGCCCGGGACACCCAAAGGCTCATCCGGGTATTGAAAGAGCTGCGCGATCTCGGTAATACCGTCGTCGTCGTCGAACATGATGAAATGATGATGCGTGAGGCCGATCATATCATCGACATGGGCCCCCTGGCCTCCCATCTCGGGGGCGAAGTAGTAGCCGCCGGCGACTACCAGGCGCTCATAGAAGACGAGGACAGCCTCACCGGCAAATACTTAAAAGGAGAACTCGCCATCACCCCGCCGGCCATCGTCCGCAAATGGACCCGCTCACTCATCCTCGAAGGCGCCCGTCAGAACAACCTTCAAGACCTTACGGTGGAATTTCCTCTCGGCGTCTTTACCGTGGTCAGCGGCGTCAGCGGCAGCGGCAAGACCACCCTGGTAAAACAGATTCTTTACCCTGCGATGCAAAAGATAAAAGGCGAGCCCGGCGACAAGGTCGGGCTGCATAAAGCCCTGAAAGGCGACATCGATGCCATCACCCAGGTGGAGCTGGTCGACCAGAACCCCATCGGCAAATCCTCCCGGAGCAACCCCGTCACCTATATAAAGGCCTATGACGAGATTCGCGATCTCTACGCCCAACAGCCTCTGAGCAAGCTTCGCGGCTTCCAGCCCAAGCATTTCTCCTTCAACGTCGACGGCGGCCGTTGCGACACCTGTAAGGGCGAAGGCGAACAGGTGGTGGAAATGCAGTTTCTGGCCGACGTCCATCTCACCTGCGAAGTCTGCCATGGCAGGCGGTTCAAGGAAGAAATTCTCGAGGTCCGTTACCGGGAAAAGAATATCTACGAGATACTTGGGATGAGCGTGGACGAAGCGCTGGAATTTTTCAAGGACGAGGCAGCCATCCTGCAGAAGATAAAACCCCTCAGCGATGTAGGGCTGGGTTATGTAAAGCTGGGGCAGTCATCCGACACGCTCTCCGGCGGAGAAGCCCAGCGTGTCAAGCTGGCTTCCTTCCTTGGCAAAGGCAGGGCGCAGGGGCATATCCTCTTCATTTTCGATGAGCCTACCACCGGACTTCACTTCCATGATATCCGCAAACTCCTTGCATCCTTCAATGCTCTTATTGAACAAGGTCATACTATCCTGGTCATCGAGCATAACACCGACGTCATTAAGTCGGCCGACTGGGTCATCGACCTGGGGCCCGAAGCCGGCGACGCTGGCGGAAACCTGGTATATGCGGGAATCCCTTCCAAAATGCCCAAGAACAGCAATACGGGTAAATTTCTATAAGCCAGAAAGCCGGGCGTAGCCCGGCTTTCTGTTAAATTACCTCCTGTCGTTTTCAACTGCCTCTCATAAATTGTAGTTCCAAAGTTTTAGTTCCATCCACCTCCAAGCGATCGGTATAATTCCACTTCTGCGCTCAATTGTCCTTTCTTTATAGATGCGAGTTCCAACTCACTTTGTAAAACATTGCTCTGTGCGGTGATCACTTCCAGGTAATTCGCCAGTCCGTTACGGAAGAGACTGTTGGCGTTGACGATCGCCTGTTGAAGGGTGTCCACCCTTTGGGCGGCGATCACCTGCTGCTCCTTCAGTTTTTCGATCTTCGCCAGCGCATCGGATACTTCGCCTACTGCCGTCAGTACCGACTGCCTGAACAGGATCACTGTCTTTTCCCTGTCCACTTTTGCCAATTCGTAATTTGTCTTCAACTGCTTGCGCTGGAAGATCGGCTGTGTCAACCCGCCACCCACGATGCCGAAGAGCGAACCCGGTATATTGAACCAGTTGCTGGACTTAAAGCTGTTGAGACCGCCCTGTGCGGTGATAGTCAGCGAAGGGTAGAGACTGGCCTTTTGGATGCCGACATTGGCATTGGCCACGGTAAGCGCCAGTTCTGAACTCCGGACGTCGGGCCGGCGGCTCACCAGCTGCGCAGGCACACCCGCGGAGAGGCTGTCGCGTATGGTCATCTGTTCGAGCGTCGTCCCGCGGGTGATAGCACCGGGGAGGGTGCCCGTCAGGATGCTGAGGGCATTCTCCTGCAACAGGATGCCTTGTTCCAGCTGTGGGACCAGCTCTGCCGCCGCCTGCTCTTGGGCAACGGCCTGCTGTACACCCAGCGCCGTGACATCCCCGGCGTTATATTGGAGCCGGATGATGGTCAGGGTAGAGTCGTTAAGGGCGAGGTTAGCTTTGGCGATCCTGAGCTGTGCATCCAGCATCAGCAGGTTGTAATAACCATCGGCTACCCCTTCGACGATATTGGTCTGCAGGGCCTTTCTCGCCTCTTCCGTCTGAAGGTATTGTGCAAGGGCCCTTGACTGTTGGTTCTGGATCTTGCCCCAGATAGGCAATTCCCAGCTGAGCGCGACGTTGACATTGTAGTCCTCCAGGTACTTATGTCCTACGAACGTCGGGACGAATTGACCATTGAGACTGTTATCTGCCGGCCGGTTGCGACTGTACGTCGCATTGAAGTTGAGGTCCGGCCAGTAACCCAGCTTGCTTTGTCCCAGCACCAGCTGGGCGGACTGGATACTCTTCAACGCCACCTGCATATCGTAGTTGCGGGCGATGGCGCTGTCGATCAGCACTTGCAGCGTCGGGTCGGTGATAAAACTCTTCCAGGGAAGGTTGGCTACGCTTGTCGTATCCGCCGTCGCCACGTTCCTGAATTGTCCCGGCGTATCCGCCGTCGGGGTAGCTACGTCTTTTGAGACTTTACAGGCTCCTAACCCCAGGAGAAGGGCCAGGGCAAAAGATTTTGATCTTATAAATGATGATGTCATGATATGATTATTTTGGCTGTTCGGAACTTATTCTGCCAGGGCGGGTGATTTCACGTGCTTTAGACCAAAGAACTTTTCCTGAAGGTACTGGAAAATGATAAATAGCACCGGAACGATAAAGACACCAAGGATCACCCCTGTCAGCATCCCACCAACCGCGCCGGTACCAATGCTCCGGTTACCGAGTGCCGCAGCCCCCTGGGCACGCATCAGCGGCATGAGCCCCACGATAAAGGCGAAAGAAGTCATCAGGATGGGACGAAGCCTGAGCCTGGCCGCTTCCGACGCCGCAGTCCACAGGTCCATGCCCGCATGTCTTCTTTGTACCGCATATTCAGTGATCAGGATCGCGTTCTTGGCCAGCAGACCTACCAGCATGATGAGGCTCACCTGAACATAGATATTGTTGTCTATACCAAAGATCTGAAGAAAGGCGAATACTCCAAATACCCCGGCCGGAATAGATAATACTATCGCAAAAGGCAGGATATAGCTTTCATACTGCGCCGCCAGCAGGAAATAGATAAATACCAGGCTCAGGATAAAAATGAAGACGATCTGGGAACCCGCCAACTTTTCTTCCCGGGTAATTCCGG
This sequence comes from Puia dinghuensis, assembly GCF_014642875.1. GTDB lineage: Bacteria > Bacteroidota > Bacteroidia > Chitinophagales > Chitinophagaceae > Puia > Puia dinghuensis. Next base: position 631,806 of record NZ_BMJC01000003.1, on the reverse strand, counting down.
TAAATTCATAACCCCACCCCTTCGGCAACACCTGGGCAGCCGTTTCTTCAACGGCCTTGATCGCATCCCCCGTGCTGTATCCTGGTTTGGGAACCCCATTGATCGTTGCCGAATGATATAAGTTATTATGGCTCACTGTTTCCGGCCCATACACCTTTCTTAAAGTGATCAGCTGATTGACGGGTACCATCTCACCAAGATTGTTCTTGACATAAATGCCCGTAAGCGATGCTTCATTGTTCCGGTAAGGGATATCGGCCTGCGCCATCACCCGGTAGTATTTACCAAACCGGTTGAAATCACTGACAAAGCTGCTACCGAAGTAGATCTGCATCGTCTGCATCAGGTCGGCGACGGACACTCCCATCTGTTTGGCCTTGTTGTTGTCCACATCCATCATGTATTGAGGATTGCCGGAGGAAAAAGTCGTAAGGGCATAGGCTATTTCCTTGCGTTGCATCAGCGCTCCGATGAAAGCACCGGACATAGAACTCAACCTGTCCATCGACCCATTGGTCTGATCCTGCAGCGCGAACTCGAATCCGGCCACATTACCAAAACCCTGTATGGTCGGGAAAGTAAAGAAGAAGGCATGTGCATCTTTCACCTGCTGGGCTACCTGCATCGTCAACATCCCGCTGAGGGTATTGATGTCTTTCACCGGTCCCCGCTCATCGACCGGTTTCATCCGGACGAAACCTGCGCCATAGGGAGATGCATTGGCATTCGTAATGAAGTTCAACCCTTCTACATTATACCTTCTGTCGGTGACGGGAGAGGCCTTGATGATGCTGTCTATCTCCGCAATAGCCTTATGCGTCTTGTCCAGGCTGCTGCCAGGAGGCGTATTCACTGCATACAGGATAAAACCCTGGTCCTCTGTTGGGATAAAACCGCTGGGGGTCCGCCCCATCATATAGTAAGCGCTGCCGGCAAGGACAACCAGCGCAGCGATAGTGATCCATTTGTGGCGGAACAGGAACTTCAGACTGCCCACGTATCTATTCGTCATGGCTTTGAAACCCGTGTTGAAGCCGACAAAGAACCGGGCGCCAAATCCTTTCCTCTTCCCATGCTCGTCGGTGGCGTGCAGATCTTTCAGGAAGATGGCGCAAAGCGCCGGGCTCAGCGTCAAGGCATTGACGGCCGATATAAATATGGCGATAGCCAGCGTGTAGCCGAATTGGCGGTAGAATACACCCGTCGGCCCCTTCATAAAGCCCACCGGGATGAATACGGCAGCCATCACCAGCGTGATCGACATAATGGCGCCGGATATCTCACTCATCGCCTTTAGCGTGGCCTCCTTCACCGGCAATCCCGTATTTTCCATCTTTGCGTGCACGGCTTCCACTACCACAATGGCGTCATCCACCACGATACCGATCGCCAGCACCAGGGCAAACAAAGTCAGCAGGTTGATGGTGAACCCAAACACCTGCAGGAAGAAGAAGGTGCCGACAATGGCCACAGGTACGGCAATGGCAGGGATCAGGGTGCTCCGGAAATCCTGCAGGAAGATGAACACTACGATAAAAACCAGGATAAAGGCTTCCAGCAGCGTATGTTTCACCTGGTCGATCGAAGCATCGAGGAATTCCTTGGAATTGTACATGATAGTAACATGCAAACCCTTGGGCAGTTGCTGCGAAAACTTGTCGACCAGCTGCTCCGCATTCGTAAGGATGTCATTGGCATTGGAGCCGGACAGCTGTTGGATCGCAATACCCGTGGTAGGATGGCCGTTCAGCGTACTGTTCGAAGAGTAAGTATAAGAGCCGAATTCCACCCGGGCCACATCCCCCAGCCGCACCACAGAGCCATCGCTGTTGGATTTGACGATGATATTCTCATAGTCTTCGTTCTTGTTCAGTTTGCCCTTGTATTTCAGCACGTATTCGTAGACTTCCTTGCTGCTCTGACCGAGCCGGCCGGGAGCCGCTTCCAGGCTCTGATCCTTGATGGCGTTGGTCACTTCGACGGGAGAAAGGTTATTAGCGACCAGCCGGTCGGGTTTCAGCCAGATACGCATGGAATAATCCTTGGTGCCGAAGGGCTGGGCGTCTGCAACGCCAGGTATGCGCTGAATCTTCGGGATCAGGTTGATCTTCGCGTAGTTTTGCAAAAAAGTCTCATCATAGCTGCTGTCGGTTGAATAAAGACCGATGAACATGATGATGCTGTTCTGCTGTTTTGTCGTGGAGATACCTGCCTGGATAACTTCCGCCGGTATCTGGCTCGTGGCCTTGGACACGCGGTTCTGTACGTTCACCGCTGCGATGTCGGGGTTGGTTCCCTGTTTGAAGTAGACCGTCAGCTGCATGCTTCCGTCATTGCTGGAGTTGGAGGTCATATAAGTCATGCCCTCCACCCCATTGATGGCTTCTTCCAGCGGAGTAGCGACGCTGCGCGCAACGACTTCGGAGTTGGCGCCGGGATACGTGGCCTGCACCAGTACACTGGGTGGCGCAATATCCGGGAAGAGCGAAATGGGCAGCGTAAAAATGGATAAACCACCCAGTATAAGCAAAATTATAGACACGACCGTTGATAACACCGGCCTTTCAATAAATCTCTTTAGCATAAAATAAATTCTTTCTGTTTGTATTTCAAACCTGTCTGCGGTCCTGTCTCGATCTTTACAGCGGCATCACCTTGAGTACGCTGTCTGCAGACAGTAGCTGCGGGTTAATCACCGCGCCATCCTGCAGCCGATCCATCCCGGCGAACACGATCTTGTCCCCTGCCTGTACACCTTTATCTACGAGATAATAATCGGTTGTTTTTCCAACGATGTGCAGTTGTTTGCTGACAACCTTATTGCTATCCCCAACAGCGTATACAAAGATCCTGTCCTGTATCTCATAGGTGGATGTCTGCGGAACAGGCAAAAGACCGGAATTAGTCTGCGGGATGCGCACTTCACCGGTGATGCCGGAGCGTAACAGCCCTGCGGTATTCGGGAATGTGGCACGGAAGGTTATCGCCCCGATGTTCCGGTCAAATTGACCCTCCATCAGCTCGATCTTGCCTTTGCTGGCATAAATGCTTTTATCAGCCAACTGCAGTTCTACTGGCGGTAATCCCTTGATCTTTTCGTTGATCGTTTTACCAGGGACCTGGCTGGTGAATTTTAAAAAGTCACTCTCGCTCATCCCAAAATAGGCATACACCTCTTTCACATCGGAGAGCACCGTCAGCGGCTGAGCTTCACCCTTGCCGACGAGCGCGCCGACCTTGAAGGGGATGCGACCGATATAGCCGCTCACCGGGGCTTTCAACAAGGTGTAACCCAGGTTGATACCGGCGTTGTTGCCTTCTGCTTCAGCCTGTGCCACTTGTGCTTTTGCAGCATCATAAGCGGCCTGTGCGGCTTTCAGCTGAACGTCGGAGACGACCTTGTTGTCTACCAGCGGCTGCAGGCGGCGTACTTCGATGGCTGCCTTTTCCATGTTGGCTTTGGCGGCTTCTACATTGGCCTCGTTGTTGTGAACCTGAGCCTCATAAGGACGGTCGTTGATCTTGAACAAAGGCTGGCCCGCGGTGACATAGGCGCCTTCCTCCACATAGATACTCTCGAGATAGCCGCTCACCTGGGGGCGGATCTCGACGTTGGTCTTGCCTTCTACCGAAGCAGCATACGTCAGGTAGGTGGTGGCAGGAGCCGTATTGATCGGGAGGACGGGTAAAGACTGCGGAGGGAATGCGGCTTGCGTACCCTGAGCCTGATTACAGCCGGCGATATAGATCGCAGCGGCTATCAAAATGACGGAAAAAACTAGATACTTTCTCATAACCTTATTAAAATATTTAATGGTGTTAAATCAAACGCTAGGAAAGGACTTTTGTTCATATTATTTATCACTGTTAAATGAAAAAGCAAAAAAAACACAGGTTCACATAGCAAAGACGAACGTAGCTCGTCCTGGAAGACAATCGGGGCAAACTTTTTTGGACAATCGTAGAGACTTTTTTTTAGTTGCTCAGGCTACGGGTGATGCCGGAGATAGCATCTTTTAAGATCTGCCGGTTTATTTCGTCCGAAGTTCCTTTCCGGACAATGTTTATGGAGATGAGTCCATGAATGATCGACCAATAAGTATAATATTTGGTACAGACGCGGTCGTCATCCGGGTCGCTGATACCCATCAGTTGAGCGATGGGGCCGGCAGCGATATCAAAGGGGTTGGATCCTGGTGGAAGAATCTCGTCCATGATGCAACAGTTCATTTCCACTCCGAACATCAATTGGTAATACTCTTTTTCCTCGAATGCGAAGTTCCAATACGCCAGCCACATGGCTTCAAGCTGTTCTCCAAGGTCGGTGTGTTTGTTCCTGGCCTCCTGCATTCGGCAGGCCAGCAACATAAATCCTTTCTTCGTCAGTTCCAGCAGGATGGCCTCCTTGTTGGCGTAGTATTCGTAGATGATCGGTGCCGTATATTCTATCTTGTCTGCGATCTTGCGCATACTAAGCGCCTGCCAACCCTCATCCTTCACAATATCGTGTGCTGCATCCAGGATGTTTACCCGGGTCTGTTCCTTTAATCGATTGATTCGCTCCTTGCTCCCCATGTGGTTGCTTCACGCCTTCCGGCGCACCCACCTCCCGATGGGTTTTACTGTCGTAAATAATTTAACACTGTAAAATTAGTAAGATTTTTTCTTCTCCGCCAAATATTTTTTTGGACGGCCATCGGTCATTCCGTCCGGAGGCTCTTGACAGGGCTTGCAACTGCCGCTCTAATTGATTGAAAGCTAATGGTTAATAAGGCGACCAAAAGCGCCATCATCCCGGCCGCCGCAAAGATCCACCAGTAAACGGAGATGCGGTAGGCAAAGCTCTTCAGCCAGCCATGGAGCAGGAACCAGGACACGGGAAAAGCCACCAGGAACGACCAGGCCACCAGCTGCAGGAAGTCCTTGGAGAGCAGGAACACAATATTGCCCACCGAGGCGCCGACGATCTTGCGGACGCCGATCTCCTTGGTCCGCTGGAGGGTGCTGTAAGAAGCCAGCCCCATCAGGCCAAGACAGCTGATGACAATGGCCAGTACGGCAAAGTAGAGGAAAAGCTTTCCAAACCGGTCTTCGGCCCTGTACTGCTTGTCAAAAAACTCATCCAGGAAGAAATAAGAGAAAGGTTTATCGGGCATCAGCCGTTTCCAGGTTTTCTCGATGGTCCCGATCGTAGCCGGGATGTTTTGTCCGTCGATATTGATGGATAGCAGATCACAGGCGCGGGGTTCGATGCGCATGCTCAGCGGTTTGATCACTTCCTGCAGACTGCGGAAATGGAAATCCTGTACAACGCCGATGATGGTCCCCTTCCTGCCCCATTGGTCGAACCTCCTTCCCACCGCTTCCTTCGGCGACCGGTACCCGAATAATTTCACCGCGGCTTCGTTCAACACCATGGCATTGGTGGTATCCGTCAGGAAAGCCCGTGAAAAGGCCCGGCCGGCAACCATCTTCATCTTGAACTGGGGGATATAATCGAAATCGACGAAATACAGATCGAGGTTGGCGATCTGCATTTCCCCATGGGTATTTTCGATCTGCGAATAGGCTCCCGGGTTTCCTCCTCCCGGTACGCTGCCGGACATGGCGGTGGAAAGAACACCCGGCAGGCCCGACACGGCTTGCTTTAAAACCAGTTTCGACGAATCTCCCCGGGTGTCGCAGACCATCTTCTGGTCTTTGTTGAAACCGAGATCCTGGCTGCGCATATAGTTGAGTTGGTTATAGACCACCAGCGTGCCGATGATCAGCCCGGTAGCGATGGTAAATTGTACGATCACGAGGGCCTTGCGCAAAAAAGTACCTCTTGCGCCCGTGGCAAACCGGCCTTTGAGGACCGACACCGGCTGGAAGGAAGAGAGCACCAGCGCCGGGTATAACCCCGCGGCAATCCCGATGAGAATAGCGATCCCCAGCAGGATCAGCAGGTCGCCGGGATGTGAAAAGATGCCCGGGCTGATGATCTTTCCGGCGATCTGGTTGAAGGGGTGTATCAGCAGTGCCGTGAGGATCACCGCCAGCAATAAGGCCATCAGGCAAAGGATGACACTTTCTCCGATGAATTGCCGGGCCAATTGCCCCTTCACCGCGCCTACTACTTTCCGGATACCCACTTCTTTTGCCCTGTCGGCCGACCGCGCCGTGGTCAGGTTGATGAAATTGATACAGGCGATGAGTAGAATGAATACGCCGATGATGGAAAAGATATAGACATCCGTGATATTCCCCGTTTTCGAGCCATCCCTGGTGCTCCGAAGATAGACATCCCTCAGTGGTTCGAGGAAAAGGGTGGGGATCATATTGATCTTATGCATCTCCGTTCCATTCATCTTCTCCAGGAAAGCCGGGAATTTCTTTTCCAGGGCAGCGGCGCTGGCCCCCGGTTTGAGCAGCACATACCCGTTGGGTCCATAATTTCCCCATTGGTCGTCCAGCCCCCGGTTGAGTCGCTGGGTGATCGTATTCATCGAGACGATCATGCTGGCCTTGATGATGGAATTATCCGGAATATCCTTCAGGACGCCGGTGACTGTCGCATGGAGCTTTTCCTGGCCGAGTGCCAGCGACTTACCCATCGGATCGGCGCTACCGAAGAATTTTTTGGCGGTGGTTTCGGTCAGTACGACGCTAAAGGGTTCTTTCAGGGCGGTCTTCCGATCGCCTTTCAGCAGCGGGAAGTCAAATATCTGTAAGAAGGTGGAATCCGCCACCGCGACATCGTCCTGCGCGAATTGCTGATCTCCCCGGTAGACCAGCCAGGTGTCTCCCGTTCCGACCCGCACTGCCGATTCCACTTCCGGCAATTCCCCGGTAAGGTGGGGCGGTACCGCCCAGGAAGGCTGGCTGGCATGGAGGGTCTCGGTCGGCGTCTTGATATCGCATACGATGCGGTAGATGCGGTCGGCCTTGGAATGCATCGAGTCATAGCTCAGCTCGAAGCGGACATAGAGGAAGATGAGAAAGAAGGCGACCATGCCCACGGTCAGCCCGATGATATTGAGGAAAGTAAAACCTTTATGTTGCCAGAGATTGCGGAAGGCGATTCGCAGGTAGTTTCGAAGCATAGGAGGGAGTTTGGCTTAAGGTACCAAAATCCCCGGGAATGTTGCAGGCTTATCGTAGCCGATCCGTGCTTTTAACCAATTTTTCGTCTTTACGGATGCCCTGGGCTGCGAAAAACAGGCATACGGGGATCGCAGCCGACAAAAGGGCGCCGAGACTGAAACTGCCTTCCACAAAATGGGGGGGGCCGCTCGCCTGCCAATAGAGCAGGATGTTGAGCAGGGATAGAATGATGAGCCCGATGGTGATCCAGAGCTGTTTTTTCCTGTCCTTGTAGTTGAAAATATTGTAAAGCGTCAATGCGATGATGACACAGGTCACTATCAGTATCAGCACACTGCCGGAACTGGCGCTATCCTTTCCGAAACCGAATACCGGCGCGGCTTTTACTCCCATCATAACATGTCCATTTGTGCCCACTGTCACGTTTCCGGTATAAAAAGGAAACCAAAAAGTCAGCACCGCACAAATGACGGCCAGCAGCATCCAAAGCGTTTGTTTTCTTTGCAGCATAGTAAAGGTTTTTATTGCCCGGCAACCGCTTAAACCAGCTCAGGATAAAGCGGGAATTGCTTCATAAACGCGTTTACATCGCCGCGCAGCGCTGTCAGCACATCGTCCTTTTCTGCATTCACCAGCGCCTTGTCGATCATCTCCACGATGGTGGCCATATGCGCTTCCTTCATCCCCCTCGTAGTCACGGCCGGCACACCCACCCGGATACCCGAAGTGATAAAGGCGCTTTTGTCGTCAAAAGGTACCATATTCTTATTCACCGTGATCTCGGCCTTGCCAAGCGCGATCTCCGCCTTCTTGCCGCTGATATCCTTGTTGCGCAGGTCGATGAGTAAAAGGTGGTTGTCCGTGCCGCCGGAGACGATGTGATAACCCTTTGCCAGGAAAGCGGACGACATAGCCCGGGCATTGCTGATGATCTGATTGGCATAGGTAGTGAAATCTTCCGACAGTATCTCCCCAAAAGCGACAGCCTTTGCTGCGATAACATGCTCCAGGGGGCCGCCCTGTGTGCCGGGGAACACCGCCAGATCGATGAGATTGCTCATAGGACGGATATTTCCCTTTACATCCTTCAGGCCAAAAGGATTGTCGAAGTCCTTTTTCATGAGAATGATACCGCCGCGGGGACCACGAAGCGTCTTATGTGTCGTGGAAGTAACAAAATGGCAATGGTCGAAGGGACTGTTGAGCAACCCTTTGGCGATGAGCCCGGCCGGATGCGCCATATCACACATCACCAGGGCTCCGACGCTATCGGCGATAGCTCTGATCCGTGCATAGTCCCAGTCACGGCTGTAGGCGCTGGCGCCACAAACGATCAGCTTCGGTTTTTCTTTTTTGGCTACCGCCTCCATCATGTCGTAATCCACTCTGGCGTCTTCTTTGCGGACGCCATAGGCTACGGGACGATACAGCTTACCCGAGAAGTTCACCGGCGAGCCATGCGTCAGGTGTCCGCCCATGCTGAGATCGAGCCCCAAAAAGGTATCCCCGGGTTGCAGAATGGCCAGCATCAGGGACGCATTAGCCTGAGCGCCGCTATGCGGCTGGACATTGGCATATTCGCAGGAAAAGATCTGCTTCAGCCGGTCGATGGCTAATTGTTCTACCTGGTCAACGATCTCGCAGCCGCCATAATATCTTCTGCCGGGATAACCTTCTGCATATTTATTGGTGAGTACCGTCCCCATGGCCTTCATCACGGCCAGGGAAGTAAAGTTTTCAGAAGCTATCAATTCAATTCCATGGCGCTGGCGTTCCAGTTCTTTATGAATGAGATCGAAGACTATGGTATCATTTTGCATGGCGCAAAAATAGGTCAAAAAGAATAATTTTCACTATTTTACGCTCGTAACCGGATGATCCGGTAACCATTCGACATGAAAGCGATCATTCCCGTGGCAGGCGCCGGCACCAAACTACGTCCGCACACTTATACGCAACCTAAGGCTTTGATACCGCTGGCGGGTAAGACCATCCTCTCCATCATCGTCGATCAATTGACGGAGGCCGGCATCACCGAATTCATCTTCATCGTTGGCTATCTTGGCGAGAAGATCCAGGATTTTGTCAAACAGCGATATCCGCAACTGACGGCGCATTTTGTCTACCAGAACGAGCGTCAGGGCATCGGTCACGCCGTATTGCTCACCCGTAGCATCGTCGGCGATGACGAAGTATTCATCGTGCTGGGCGACACCATCTGTGAATATGATGTAAAAGATGTCCTGAATCAACCCCATTCCTTATTGGGTGTCAAAAGGGTCGACGACCCCCGTAATTTCGGCGTTGCAGAATTGGAGGATGACGGCAGCATCGAAAGGGTGGTGGAGAAACCCCAGATACCCAAATCCAACATGGCGCTGGTCGGCATCTATCGCATTCGGGAGACAGAGGTCCTTTTTAATTGTCTGGAAGCCAACATCCGTAACCAGGTGACCAGCTATGGCGAATACAACCTCACCGACGCCATCGAATGCATGATCCGCAACAACGTAAAGTTCCGGGCTTTCAAGGTGCAAAACTGGTTCGACTGTGGCAAAAAGGAGACCCTGCTGGAATCCAATGCCAAACTGCTCAAAAAGTTCGGCGGCACTATCGCCCCGGAGCACCAGTTCGAGAATACCATCATCATCCAACCCGTCAGCATCGCTCCCGGCTGTGATATCCGTAATTCCATCGTCGGCCCTAACGTGGCCATCGGGGAGAAGACCCGGGTAAACTATTCCATTCTGAAGGATTCCATCATTGGCTCCTTTGCGGACCTCTACGACATTGTCCTCACCCATTCCCTCATCGGCAGCGATACCGAGGTCAAGGGCGAATCCCGTAGCCTCAACATCGGTGACAACACCGAGATCGACCTCGGCGAGTCGTAGTCGGACCGGAGGCCCGCCGGCCAATCTCCCCATTTCCCCGGAGAACTGCGGCCCCAGCGCAGTCCCCGCCTGCCGAAAAAAACTACCCCGTGCGGTCAAACCCGGATTTGCCGGAATGCCAAAATTGGGCTAAATTAGTGTTGCGCTCCGCCCGCTAACTATTATAAAACTGTCTTATGGGCACGTCAAAAAAAATCTTATTCTTCCTACTGCTGATCCCGCTGACGCTGGTTGCAAAAGCCGGCACGGGAAAGCTCGAGGGAGTATTGAATGGATATGTGACGGACGCCGTTACCAAAAAGCCGCTGCCAGGGGTTACTGTTTCGGCCTTTATCCCCGGGACAAACAACCTCAAAGAAGTGCTCACCGATTCAGACGGTTATTTCCGGTTTGCCGAACTCCCCGCCTCCCAGGTGACTGTCGAATTCAATAAGAAGGGCTATCAGTCCTACAAAAAGCCCAACATTACTATCAAGGAAAAGACCTCGGTCAGGGTCAACGTGGAATTCTCTCCTGAGGATAGGACGTACGATCCGGGCGTCAACGAATACCCTCTCTTACGCATGCTCGAGCCGGTGGATCAGTAAACTGCATATAACATACTATTATAAAAAAAACGGGGCTGAGAACAGTCCCGTTTTTCTACTACACATGAGGCTTAAAATCTATCTTGATAATTAGGCCTGCCGGTTTTGGTTTCACACAATCCGTATTCCACTTCGAACCGGCGTCAGCCGGTACGACATTCTTCGTATAAAAATACGCAGCGATGCCCGGAATGTTGCACCGAAGCTCAGGCTTTTTTTACCATTCATCCTTTGCATGCCCACCGCCGGAGGCGATTACTTATGGAAGGCCCATTTCCACATCGTCTTCCAGGTTGCTTTTTTCCCGTACATCAGAATGCCCGTCCTGTAGATCTTCCCCGCCAGCCATGTAGTCCCGAGGAAACCAAGCACCAGCAACGCCATAGAGAGACCCAGCTGCCACCAGGCAACCGTGCCGGGGACGCCAAAGGGAATGCGCGCCATCATCACGATGGGGCTGCTGAAAGGAATGATGCTGGCCCAGACAGCCAGTGGTCCGCCGGGGTCCTGCACCGCGACGGTCATAATAAAGAAGGAGAAGACAACGGGCAGCGTTATCGGCATCATCAACGATTGCGCTTCTTGCGGGTCTTCGTTGACGGCGCTGCCCACGGCGGCGAAGAGCGCGGAATAGAAAAGATAGCCGCCGATGAAATAGAAGAGAAAGCAGAAGATGGTGAGGGGTATGTTGGCGCCATTGATGGCGTTGTCGATCCTATATACTCTTTGGGCCAGCTCGCTCGTCTTGGCGACGGAAGAGGCATCCCCCATTGCGCTCGCATGCTGCATGTCCTGGACGTCCTTCCAGGTGCTGGCCGGGATGAATCCCTGGGCAATAATGCCCAAACTGACGAGCAGGACGATCCATAGCAGGAATTGAGTCAGTCCTACCGCGCCGATGCCCGTGATCTTACCCATCATCAGCTGAAAAGGCTTTACAGAGCTGACAACCACTTCGGCAATGCGATTGGTCTTTTCTTCCATCACGCCGCGCATAACCATGGCGCCATAAACGAACGTGAGGATATAGATGAGGATACCGCTCATATAGGCAACGAAAAAAGACGCCCCCTGGTTGGAAGCTTTGGCGGTGGTACCCATATCTTCATAGCTTCGGAAATCGGCGATATCCGAACCCCGGCGGATGCTGTCCAGCTGCGCCCTGCTCACCGCCGTCTTCTCATAAATAAGATGGTCGGTGATGGCCTCGTTGACCCGGTTTGTCAGGTCGCCGCTTCCTTCCAGCCCCAGCTGCTTTTTGTACTTCAGCCGGTAGATAGTCTTTTTGTCCTCCGGAAGCACCGGGATGATGAGCACGGCCGAACAACCCTTGCTTTCATAATTCAGCGTGTCGAGGTCGGGCGAGAAAACAAAACTGATCGTACTGTCGCTTTTCAGATAATCCTTAAAATAGCCGTTGGCATCGATCACCGCTATCCGGTGGCGTGTATGGGTCTGCGTGGCAATGGCTACCATCCCCACGATGAAAAGAACGATCACCAGCGGGAAGAGGAAGGTGGAAAGCAGGAAGGTCCTGTTACGAAGGCGGGTCAGGTATTCCCGCCGCGTGATCAGCCAGATCTTGCTCATAGTATTATACTTTTTGGAATTGCCGGGCAAGGGGAGTACCCTCAACCAGCCGGATAAAAATATCATTCAGGGAGGGCAGTATCTCCATAAAGGAAGTGATGCCTGTTCCCCGTTGGATAAAATAGCTCAGCACATCATTTGGCCGGTGGCCCGGGTCGATCTTTACCACCAGCTGACCGTCTTTTTCACCCACCACGGCGAAGGCCTCCGAACGGGGCGCTGCTCCATTCTCCGCCGGCTCAGCATTCTCCAAGCCCACCTGGAAGAGGTTTTCCTTGAATTGCTGCTTAACCCCGCTCACCGAACCATCCAATATTTTTTGCCCTTTGTTCATCAAAATGATATGATCGCAGATCTCTTCCACCTGTTCCATGCGATGGGTGCTGAAGATGATGGAGGAGCCTTTACGTGCAAGGTCGTAGATCTCGTCTTTTATAAGGTTGGAATTCACCGGATCGAGCCCGCTGAAGGGTTCATCCAGGATGATCAGTCGCGGCTCATGCAACACCGTAGTGACAAACTGCAGCTTCTGGCTCATCCCCTTGCTGAGATCTTCCACTTTTTTATTCCACCAATTCTGCATCTCGAACTTATTGAACCAATATCTCACTTTCTGCGTGGCCTCGTGCCTGCTCAACCCTTTTAGCTGGGCGAGGTAGAGGGCCTGTTCGCCGATCTTCATCTTTTTATAGAGACCGCGCTCTTCCGGCATATACCCGATGCGGAGAATATCATTGGCAGCGTCGAAAGGCCGGCCTTCGAAATGGATAGTTCCGGCGTCGGGGTAGAAGATGCCCGTGATCATCCGGATCAACGTCGTTTTACCGGCTCCGTTTGGTCCCAGCAATCCAAAGATGGAACCCTGGTCCAGGCGGAAACTGACCTTGTCGACAGCCACCTGTGTCGCGAAGGTCTTCTGTACGTCGTTCACTTCCAGAATATTCATAATAGAATAGTTATTGTTGGTGTGAGTTCTGTCCATCCGTTTGTCGCGACTTCCCCCTGATTGTTACAGTTGGCTGGATCAGTTTTGCGCTACCCGGTCTGCGACCCGTTCTCCGTCCATTGCGGCGCTGACGATGCCGCCGGCATATCCCGCCCCTTCCCCACAGGGAAAGAGGTTATTTATCTGCGGATGACGTAATGTACCAGGGTCTCTGGGGATCCGCACCGGCGAGGAGGTACGCGATTCGGTCGCCACGATGACGGCTTCATTGGTGAAATAGCCTTTCATTTTGTCCCCGAAGGCCTTGAACCCGGCCCGCAGGTCCTCAAAGATAGTATGTGGCAGAACATGGTGCAAAGGGACAGAATGAAGTCCTGGCAGATACGAACAGGCTGGTAGATCGGACGAAGCCCGGCGGGCCACAAAGTCGGCCATGCGTTGCGCGGGCGCCACGAACTTCCCACCTCCTGCCGTGAACGCTTTTTGTTCCACGCTTTGTTGGAAAGAGAGACCGGCCAATGGCCCTTCATTATGGAAAGGAGCCATATCTTTTTCCTCCACGCTTACCACTATACCGGAATTGGCATAGGGGTTATTACGGCGGGAGGGAGACCACCCATTCACTACGACCTCTCCTTCCGCTGTAGCTGCCGGCGCAATAATACCACCGGGACACATGCAAAAGGAGAAGACACCCCTGTGGTCGATTTGTTCCACAAGGCTATACGCCGCCGGTGGAAGAAAAGGTGATGGTGTCCGGTATTGGATGATATCGATCAATTTTTGCGGGTGTTCGATGCGCACACCAAGAGCGAACGGCTTGGCCTCTATTAATATATGTTTGGCGTGTAACAACCGGAAAATGTCGCGGGCGGAGTGACCGGTTGCCAGGATAACGGCGTCGCCATCGAAGGTTTCGCCGTCTGCCGTCCTCACCTGCCGGATGGTCGAATCCTGTAGAAGAAAGTCTACAACTTTTTTCTCAAAAAGAAAAACGCCTCCACACTCGACGATCTGTTGTCGGATGGCCTGGATGATATGCGGAAGTTTATTTGTTCCGATATGTGGATGCGCGTCGGCCAGTATCGACTTGTCGGCGCCAAATTTAACCAGCAGCCCGAGGATCCGGTTGATGTCGCCACGCTTGTTGCTTCGTGTGTACAATTTGCCGTCGCTGTATGTACCTGCTCCGCCTTCGCCAAAGCAATAATTGCTTTCGGGGTTGATGACTCCTTCTTTGTTTAATGAAGCGAGATCACGCCGCCGGGCGCGGACGTCTTTTCCTCTTTCCAGTAGTATGGGTCGGATGCCTTTCTCGATGAGTCGTAAAGCCGCAAACAGCCCTGCTGGACCGGCTCCGACGATCAGTACTTGCCGGTGGGCTCTCGATACGTCGGGGAAGGAAAAAGTCTCCGGGGTCTGCTCGTGGAAAGGCTCACCAATAAAGGCATTCACCGTTAGCAGGATATGCGGCTGGCGTCCTCTTGCGTCTATCGATCGTTTTATCAGATGGAAGCCGGTGATCTCTTCTTCCCGTCTTGCAGTAGACCTGGCGATATATTCCCGGATGATGGAATCATCGGCCGCTTCGGCCGGCAGTAACTTTAGTTGGAGAGTTTGCTTCATGTCTTTGACAATTCTTGGAATCCAGCCTTCAAAATTACTATAAATAGTTCTGCCTGTTTGAGATATAATCTTCAACCCGAATAGTACTCTATGAGGAACACTCTCCGTGAAACAGTTTCTGAAAAAAGGTTGAAGCAATCTTTGAAAAAAAAAATCCTGGATTGGAAAATGCAATCAAATAATTTGTATCTTCAATGACTTCACACTAAACTCTACGTATATGAAGAAAGGTTCGTTCACATCGAAGCTCACGTCTTCCTTCTTCATACAAGGTAAGTTGAAAACATCCCGGCAGGGTCAACTGCCGCATTACGCCTGGATCCACTACTACTGTCGTTCTATGCCCCGCGGAGGTGGTTGCTTTGCGATCATCTCCAACTCGCAACGATGTGAATAAGTCCTAAAGAAATGGTTTTTGAAAAGAATGAAAAGGCCTGAAAAGGATGTCAGGTTATTTTTGCGATCGTACTTGTTTCATTGGGCTGGACACGTGTTTTGTAGAAAAAATCGGAATCTTTTTTTAGTAAATCAAAACTGTATGCGAAGCAAAAAAAACAAGTGAATAAAAAATTTTTTATTTCATGAAAAGTTTTGATATTCGCCGCCCCACGCAAGTTTTTTGAATCCGGTTCCTTAGAGCTTTTAAAAATTACAATTCTTAAATCGGCATAAAAATTGGTTATTTAATAATGGCAAAAACGTTTGACAAAGTTTGGAGTAATTGCTTGGAAATAATCAAGGACATCGTAGAATGGCAACATTATAAAACGTGGTTCGAGCCGATTAAACCTGTTGAATTAAAGAACAACATACTGGTGATTCAGGTACCTAGCCAGTTTTTTTATGAATACCTTGAAGAACATTATGTAAATCTATTAGCGAAAACCCTGAGGCGAATATTAGGAAAGGAGGCGATGCTGGAATACCGGATTATGGTGGATAGCGGGAATCATCAGAACAAGCCCCTCACAATGGATATTCCGGCTCACGGGTACAAAACCTTTTCCAACAACGAAATGGATTTTCCACTCATTATAACGAACCCCGTCAAGAACCCCTTCGTGATCCCTGGGTTGAAGAAGATGCAGATCGATGCTCAGCTCAATCCGGTATATACTTTTGATGCTTTTGTCGAGGGCGATTGCAACCGCGTTGCGCGCAGGGCCGGTAAGACGGTTGCGGAAAAGCCGGGCGCCAATTCTTTCAATCCGCTGGTCATTTATGGTGGGGTAGGGTTGGGCAAGACGCATTTGGCCCAGGCCATCGGTAATGAAGTAAAGCGGCTTCATCAGAACAAAGTAGTATTATATGTGAGCTCGGAGAAATTCATCAACCAGTTTGTCGATCACAGCCGTAACAATGCGATCAACGATTTCATCCACTTCTATCAGTTGGTGGATGTCCTCATCATCGACGATGTTCAGTTCTTCAACCGGGCCGAGAAATCCCAGGACGCCTTTTTTGCCATTTTCAATCACTTGCATCAGTCCGGAAAGCAGCTTATCCTTTCTTCCGACAAGCCGCCGAAGGATCTCGATGGCCTACAGGAAAGGTTGCTGAGCCGGTTCCGCTGGGGGCTCAGCGCCGATCTCCAGGTGCCCGATTATGATGTCCGCATCGACATCCTGGAAAGGAAGATGAAGAACGATGGTCTCGAGATGCCGAAGGAGGTAGTCAAATATCTTGCATATAATATCAATACGAATGTGCGTGAGTTAGAAGGCGCATTGATCTCACTTTTGGCACAATCTTCGCTCAATAAGAGGGAAATCGACCTTGAATTGGCAAAAAAGGTACTCCGTAATTTCGTGAAAACTAGCAGTAAGGAAATTACCATCGAAACCATACAGCGCATGGTATGTGAGTATTTCGATGTTTCTTATGATAAATTACTGCAAAAAACCCGCAAGCGAGAGATCGTTCAGGCGAGGCAGATTACTATGTACCTGGCCAAAGCATTCACCAAGAATTCCCTCAAAACCATCGGCGAACATTTCGGTGGCCGCGACCACACCACCGTCATCCATTCCTGCCAGACGGTGAAAGACCTGATGGATACCGACAGCCTCTTCCGCGAAAATGTAATGGAGCTTCAGCAGAAGGTTCAGCTCGCTGCCATGTAAATCCTCAAATCCGCGCGGCAAATTTGCCCACGCTATATCCCCATCCCACCTCCGGGGTGGGTTTTTTGTGGCCCCCCGCCCCTGCGCCGCCGCCACCCCCGTAAGCGCTCCACTGGGCCGCCCAGTTCTCCAAGGATTGCTCTCTCCACCCCCTTCACGCGCCCCGTCGAGGGCCTCCTGGCACCCCCCTGAAAAAAAACATAGTCCTTTTGGGCATACCGCAATTAATCTTTATTTTTGCCTCCCCTTTCGAGATTCGGACTATCCGGTCCGTTTAGACAAGACGAAAGGGCCTTTTGGAGAGGTGCCTGAGTGGCCGAAAGGGCCGGTTTGCTAAACCGTTGTACGAGCTTAAACTTGTACCGAGGGTTCGAATCCCTCCCTCTCCGCAAGACCAAATCAATGTCCCCGCCTTCGGCGGGGCATTTTTGTTTGGAGCAGACGCGCGAGCTTGCTCGAGGCGGATGCGGAAAACAAAAATGAAAGTGAGCATAGCGAACGGGCATTGGATTGGTCTTAAGCCCCTCCCCTAAGGGATCAGCGAGCACCGCCCCAGCGGGCGCAGCTAATCCCTCTCTCCGCAAGTCAATTATCCGCAAGGAGTTGCAATAAAATGCATTTTTGGTCTGCGGTGGGAGCTTTCGCTAGTCCACTTTCTTTTGAAGACATACAAATAAGCAATTTATTTCAGTATTCCCCATAGTTGAAATTTATGTAACCATCCATAGCCATACATCCAAAATGAAATAATCTTAATTTTAATGTATTTGGCAGTAACACTTGAAAACTTAAACTGCTGATAGGGAGTATCGAATAACCTGGCATTCTGCGTCGTAAAATGGCCAATGGAATCAAATCGGCCAGTAGGCGAATCGTTTCCGTAATATAACTCGAACTCTTTTACGTTATCTCCTTGATCAGGTATGAGCATACAGAACATATCAAAAGTAGCCTTCCTGCCATCCTTAAACCCATACACTACTTCGCCAGGATTTTTATCTACAGCGGCACTCTCGTTAGTATCTATAGTTTGAGCCCAATCCTGATCCGGAGCAATGAAAATATGCCCGCCAAATTTTACATTAATAAGATTGATTCTTCCTTCCAGTGTTGGCGTAAAAGAGGCGGGCTGAATCTTATCTTTAATGAACGTGACAGTTTGTTGTAAATTGCTAAGTTGCAAGTCGACAGTAGTTAACGTTTGATTCACTGATGAACTATCTCCCTTTCTCTTAGCCTGTTCAATTATATTCACATTGTTTGCTAAATCATTTACCTGTTGATTGTATTTATCGCCAATTTGTTGACATTTAAGAAAATCTTCTGAAGAAATTTGATGTTTCATATTCATGATACAACATGTCTTTAGGTTCAGAGCCACTATCTGAGCTGCTTCCGTTAGATCTTGAATCTTTTTTTCACCGACGGAAATTTCTCCCGTTTGTTTAAGTATCTGCAAACTGCTTGTCAATTGAACTGCTGTTTGTTGGAAAATAGTATCACATGAATCGGGTTCGGGTCTTGTAATATATTTATACAGTAAGAATATGATTACTAATGATAGAATTGTTGCGGGAATGACAAGGTATGTCTTTTTCATAACAAGGGGTTTTCGAGCGTTAGATATCGAACAAGTATTCTCTCCTTTAAATGGCTGATTTCTTAGACATCATAAGATTAAATATAATATCGAGATATAAAAAGGTGAAAAACACGGTAATTATCCGCAAGGAATTGCAATTAAATGCAATTTTGGGGCAGTGGGTTCCACGGAAAAGCCTTCAGATTCATTCGAATTGAAAGCTTTTTAGTTTAAAAAATATAAGCCGCTGATGGCCCGGACAGAGGAGCTTACACGGGAGTCACTGGTAGAAGAGTTTTCTCTTGACTAACAATCTTATGCCGCTCCCTTGTATCTTTACCCCAATGAACATCTTTACCCCAATGTTTAATTTCTGAATCTTCTTGTTCATCCCCACGACGAAGTGTGTCTATCTTGTAATGTGTGAACGAGGAATCGAATGCAGTTGAAAAATAGAAGTCCTCCAGCAAGTGGCACAGTGCCGTTTTATAGGCATGGTCAAAGTCGCCTACCTTATCAATAGGTACATGCTTATCCCTGGATTCTTGTAGTTGGTTAATGAATTTGACGACACCATAAAATCTAATCGCATGAGCCCCATATTTTTTATCTAACACACCTATTCTTTTGCTAAAATTATCGTAGATGTCCGTTGAAAATGAGATTAGCGGCAGTCCTGTATTATTATTTTGCATGCATCCTTTCCACCAATGAGTGTGCCAATAGAGAGCCCCTAATAGACGAGATATTTCTGCCAGAAAAGCTCTGTTTATCATCTTCCTTTCAGCGGTCGTACGAATCCAGTATATAATTGCTGCGTAAGACGTACCGAGGATGACGCCAAGGAGAGCTACGATGTTTACGGGTTCTGTTATTTTTTCCATATTTAGAGTAGTTCCCAAGAGGTGGATTAATACGAGAATGCGGAGTATTTGCTATCATTGAGTTTCGCCTGCCCAACGGATGTACCGTAAAATGGTATTGAATCATTCCATTGTCGAATGAACTCCAAATTAGCTGAGCTAAGCTAACGTTTATTATCTGGCATAAAAACGTGAAAAACACGGTATTTTATATAGCTACATTTATAATTTACTGTCGGGCAAAAAGTGACGATTACAAAACAATGCCTTGGTATTCCGGCCCGCATCAGAATCGCTTGGAATGGCTGTCCAAAAATTGCTTCATCATAGCCCAAACATCTTCCGAAAAGTTCGAAACTTGTCCCCTCCGCCCGCAAGGTTAATTATCCGCAAGGAATTGCAATTATCCGCAATTTTGGGCAGCGGAAGACAAGGAAAAGCCTTCGGTTTCGTTCGAACTGAAGGCTGTTTACCCTAACGCCGGGATCAAGTATTTAACGATTATATAAAAGTATCCAAACAAAGGGATCGTTGGAATCAGTGCGGAAATCAGCCTGCTGAATCGAAATATTTTGAAACTAAAATATGTCGATAGCATCAACAACAACGGATAGCTGTTTCTTAGGATGAAACTTACGTATGTCGAATTAAGATTTTGAGGATTGTCGAACATAAAAATGGAGCCGAAAAAAACTAGTGGCCAAGCTACTATCCCCGATAGACATACATAATTGAGATAAACGATCCATCTAGGGAGGCTTTGATTTTATTAAGCCATTGTTTGTAGAGATTATTTCCAATTACGGCATTTTTTTAGTCAGCACATAGAGATCAGGGTTGACTTTTAAGGTATCGGCTGAAGCAGCAGTTTCCACCCATGCTTGTTGCCAGTTGGTTGTGGGAAGAATCTCTTTACCTTTCGTCCAGCTAGTGCGGATCGGCATGGAAAAGCCGGGTATGCAGTCAGAGAAGCGGTATTGCATGACATGATCCCTTAATCGATATTCTAACACCGGAACATCTGTTGTACGGAGGTATTGGTCAAAAACCTTTCTTAAATTTATCCCGTAACCGTGGGTAATGTAATTTTCGATTTGCTGCGATGTCACGGCTTGATGATAGAAGGTACGATTCATACCCCGTAACAGCTCACGGAATTTTTGATCGTCCTGCATGATCGCCCTGATCATGTGAATCAGCACCCAGCCCTTCATATACATATCATCGCTGCCATCTTCAAATATCCCGTAGCGGCCAATCACCGGTTTGTCATTGCTGATTCGGCCGGTACTTCTGTCGAGGAAAAATGCTTCGCCTGCAGCCCGGCCATAGCGATCCTCGATAGCCAGTTCTTCTGCAAATCCGGCGAAACCTTCTTGTATCCAGCGGTCAGCCGGGTCTTTCGCGGTAATATTGTTCCCAAACCATTCATGCGCAGTTTCATGGACGACCATTCGGTCTGTTTTCATATCCCAGGCCGTCAGCCGCTTGGCCTTATAACGACCGTGTGCAAAATGATTGCCATAGCCTACAGCGCTCTGGTGCTCCATACCGATGTATGGAGCTTCGACCATTTTAAAACCGTCTTCATAAAAAGGATAAGGGCCAAACCACTGTTCAAATGTGTGAAAAGTCTGATGGACCTCGGGAATAAGATAACTGGCTACTTTTTGCTGATTATAGTCCAATACCCAAAAGTCCATATCTAATTTTCTCTTTTCACCCGGGTATTGATCCGGAACATGAACATATTGGCCTATGTAAAATGTCAGCCCATAGTTGTTGATGGGATTAACTATTTCCCACGTGTAACATGCCGTTTTATCTGAGCCAAGCCGTCTGCTTTTCAGGCGGCCGTTGGCGATAGCCGTCAAAGTATCCGGAACGATGATGCTAACCGAAACGCCCTTGTCCGGTTTATCGCCAATATAAGTTTTGCAAGGGTACCAGGTGCTGGCGCCGCTAAGCTGACAAGCTACCGCCATCCAGGGCCGGCCCAGGGAATCGGTCGTCCATATTAAACCACCGTCCCATGGCGGGTTGACCGATACCTTCGGTTTGCCGGAATAATAGACAGTCAGGGTTTGGAAAACCGATCCTTTATCGGGCGAAACATGCACGAACCAGGCGTCGCCGTCCTGTTCAAATCTGAGTTTCTTACCCTGTTGCAAAACGCTGTCAATGTGTAATGAGCCTTGCAGATCAAGCTGCATAACGGGTTTATGCTTTGGCAGGATCACCTTATACGTAATACGGTTATTGCCGGTGATTGTTTGCGTAACGTAGTCCGGTTTAACGGCTAGGTCATATCGCATAACGTCCCACCATGCCCGCTCCGGCGTGACAGACCCTTTCAAGGTATCCTGCCGCGTAGGTGTACCCTTAATGGCGTTCGCCTGTGCCCGGGCTCTTGTCGCCCCAACTAGCAAGCATAACATTATCAGATACATGCCTTTGATCATAAACGATTGCTCTTAATAATCCGAAAATAGCCTTTTTTAAAAACATCGGTATCACAATGACTTTCCGGAAAAGATCTGGTCAATTCTGCGTGAATCCTCGATCAACGTAAGCTCCATTGAATTTCCTTTTTTAAAGACTATCGAAAACCGATAATCTTCAATTCTGCATAATCGATTGAAATCGATTTTCAGGGTATCATTTGCCCATTTTCCTTTAACGGCCATTGGCAAGCCGAAGTCATGTTCTTTGGATATCTTATACTGATTATTCATTCCAATGGGATGCTCGTCTTTAAAACCATCAACATAATCAAGTAAGATATAATAGCCGGATTTTCTTTTTTCAAAACGCATACCTTTCAAACCCATATCGTTATCAGTAAGCAGAAAATACTTATTCAACTCGTCGTCCGGAAAGCTTTCCGCTGTCAAAGTTGATGTATCGGGTAGTGCAACATCCCTGATTTCCTTTTGCAACAAGGAGTCACTATTTTCCCCGTTGCGATAGGCTTGTATGGCTTCTAAACCGATATTGTCAATATCTCCTGACTCATAGCCGCCACCGCCATTTGTCGCGATGACCATGTTCCGGCCTTTAAAAATAAATAGCCGCTGTCCGCCCCGTCCCACCGCTTGTATCTCGTCCGGATTCTCACTGTCCAGCCACCAGCCATATCCATAGGACTCGGTTTTTTGAATTTTATGCAAGGGTTGAATTTTTTCGAGCCATTTTTTCGAAATTATTCGGTTACCGTTCCAGACCCCATCGTTCAACACAAGACAGCCAATCTTTGCAAAGTCATAAATGGAGATGTGCAGGTCGCCCCAGCCTTGATTTACTCCTTTATAATTTGAAAGCCAATAGGATTTTCCAAAGCCCAGGGGCTTAAAAAGATATTTTTTGGCAAAGTTGAGGCAATTAACTTTCGTTGTTCGTTGCAGGATTTCCGCGAGTAAATAATAATTACCGCTGCAATAAGAAAACTGCGCATTTGGGTAATTGGAAAACGGTAATGAGAGCATATACTTTACCCAGTCTTTACTAGCCCTCATTTCACTCAATTCTTTCTCTCCGTCATTCCAGCTACAATGAAATCCGGAAGACATATTAAGCAGATCTCTTATTGTTACTGCTTTTAGCGTGTCATTCGTTATTTTGTATTCCGGGAAAAAATCCAGGATATGTTCATTTTCGCTTTTGATGAACCCCTTGTCGATGGCGATTCCTATTAGCAATGACATAATGCTTTTTGTACAGGAGGCCAAGTCATGCACGTAAGAATTTTTGAACGGGTAAAAGCCGGCATCGAGAACAATATGATTGTTTTTGATAATTAATAAGGAGTGAATATTATCTCCGTGCTGTTTTGCCCTTTTTATGGCATCTGCCAGAGTCGCGGAATTAATCCTTTGCTCTTCGGGAGAGGAGGTTGGCCAGGCATTCTTAGATTGGGAAAAGGCCGGGGAGGTTATGAGGAATAACAATACGGGCAACAGATTTCTGCATAGCATAGTATAATTGTTTTAGGATGACAAATAGGGGTACGCAAAATAGACGCCGGTCGGGCAAATTTATTCGATGGTAGTGCCATTTAAATATTTAATTGACATGTGGCCGGTTATTGATGGCCAATGGTCGTCATCCGGGGTTTATGGGTAGAAAACAAAAAATCACATTTTTAGGGCATTGTCATGGCGATCGAATCGGAATACTTTCGACAAAAAAATAATGAGCAAACTATCGGTATTGTGTACACTACCTATCTTCCTGGGATGTATGACCATCTTTTCATGCTCCAAATCTACCGGGCCTCAAGGTGCAACGGGGCCCGCTGGATCCGTGGGACCAGCAGGCGCTAACGGAACGCAGATATATAGCGGGACTACTACTCCAGCTTCCAGTACCGGAAACAGCGGTGATTATTACCTCGACCTGACCACTGACGTTTTGTATGGTCCCAAGACTTCGTCCGGCTGGGGTTCCGGCGTTTCCCTGATGGGGCAATCGGGTGCTGCCGGTAAAGCAGGTAGCCAGATCTATTCCGGTAGCGGAACTCCCTCCACTTCCACAGGGATCACCGGCGATTATTATCTGGATGCCACCAACTACGTGTTGTACGGCCCCAAAACTTCGTCCGGCTGGGGAACCGGCATCGTTCTGAAAGGAGCCACCGGCACGGCCAATGTGATCTATTCTGCCTGGGGCTATGGCAGCAATCCCAGAGATACGACGATCGATCAATCCAAATTATGGGTGGTCAATTTCCCTGCGAGCGCCCTGAGCCAGGTTGACCTGAGCACCGCTAGCATACAGGTATATCTTCAATTTGGCGGTGGGGAAGAGGTCTTGCCCTATATCGCGTATGCCGGAAGCGTCAACAGTACGCTATCCTTTATTCCGGAGACAGGGACTATTCTCATCACCCGCTATACCTCGGATAACTCAGGGAGTATAGAGATACCGTTGTCGCTACAATACCGATATGTGATTATCCCTGGAGGTGTGCAAGGAACGCGTATTGTAGATCCATATGCGACAGAACTCAATCCCCTTCATTTCTAAAGCAGCGAACCCCAGCATTGCTGGGGTTTTTGTTTGGAGTAACCGAGCGAGTTACATTTTCATCTTTCCATCCGAAACTCCTTGCCCTCATTTTCTACCTGCCCAAGGCTGCATTCACGAACGTCCATCCTCCCACGCGCACCCGCAGGAATAAAAAGCCCATATTTACCATCTGCACCAACCCCATAGACTGCCACCGAAACATGTCGCAACACAGCATCCGACAGCGTTTGCCCATTCCTGGCGATTACGCTAACTCCATTTGATAAACTGCTGTCGATATGCACGTTGCTGATTATTACCCCCGCGATGCTGCGCTTGTCCGTGCAGATCTCCAAGGCAGCACGCCAGCCCCACTCATGGTCAAAGCCCCCACAGGTCTTTACGGCACAGTTCTCAACCACCGTCGTACCGCTGAAATTATTATCGATCCCCCTCTCCCTGCTCGAAGTCGGAAATGTTGTGCTGATCAGTATACCCGATCCAGCTGTAATATCAGTGAAAGCACAGTCCCTGATCACATTGCTTTCTCCTCCATAAAGGGCCGCCCCATTGGCAAGATACGGTAGCTGACCTGTACAGTGGAGTACAAGATTATTACCAGGAGAAAATAGTTGTCGCGAGTACACAGCAGGCCAGACAGCAAAGCAATCATCCCCCGTTCCGCGGGCAGTGCATTGTTCTATAATCGATCGGCTCATACCCACGCAGAAATTGATACCGTCTGCCATGGTATTTCGGATGCGGCACCCCGTGATCCTCAAGCTGTCGGAGTTCTCTATCCACATCCCTACCTTCGTTTGTTCTATCCAGACCCTGGAAATGGTGGAGCCTCTCCCAAAAGAACCTACTATTCCGTCATTGGGCTCTTTATCATTGCGGTGATCCAGCTTCCCAGTAATGGCCAGATCGGCGATATGGATGTTGCTGCCGTTCCCCTTCAATCTTACCCGCCTATTGGCATCTGCATACAGGTTGTCATCTCCTACCAATTCTGTATACCACATTCCCGCCCCCTGGATAGTTACATTGGCCGGCAGCAGAATATCTCCTGTAAGCTTAAACGATCCTGCAGGTATCCACACGGCTTTCCCTTCTAAAACTGCCCTGGCTATACAGTCCCTGAGCGACTGGGTATAGTCGCCGTTAAACGCATTGCCCGAAAAGTCCATGAGAGATAGCGAATTTAAAGGCCGTTTCAATGGAGGCGCTATGGCTTCCAGGTCCACCAAATCTATGATACAATATTCACCCGGGCCGTCATCCCACCGGATACGGATCACATCCCCTTTTCGGATCTGAAGCCCCTTCACTCTTATTTCGTCATAAAAATGTCTCGGCGACCCCATAGCGGGATCATTGCTGAAAGGATACTTCCCGTAAAGCCAGGCATAACGGGAGGACGCCACACACCTGTCGACAAACCGGCCGTTCTTATAAATGCTCAGTCTGGCACTCAGACCCTCACCAGCCGGGCCGTCCTGAAGACTGTACCGGATTACCAAACTGTTCGCCGGTGCGATGGCGGCGAACTCCAGATACTGCCCTTTGGCCGTTAGCTTCACACAACGCTGACCAGAGGATTCTGTTTCTACCTGGTAGGGACCATATTTCGGGCCCAGGACGGACCCGGTTGTCGTCATCTGCTCCGCTTCATATGTGGTCCATGGGATATAGGCGCCATATCTTTCCTGTGCGGCGCTGACAATGCCACAAAATAAACTGGTAAGAACAATAAAAAGAGTAAATCGAATCTCCATGACGGAGATCAATTTACACCATTTAAACATTCCCTCCTTTATGATTTTGGTTCGAACTAATAAGCTATTTTCCAATCACTAAAGGGTTCGCGGAGGCACTGGTAAAGATAGAATAGACGATCAGAAACACGCCGATAAACAATAAACCTATATAAGCGTATCTGAAAAAAGAACCGTCTTTAAATCTGTGATTCAAAAACCTGCCCAAAAAAATTGCGGGGAAAACGGCTGGCAGGGATATCATAAAATATTTTAGCAATTCTAAAGTAATCAATCCTTTAAAAACATATCCCACTATCCCGATAAAACTGGCGGGTAGAAAATATCCTTGGAGTGTTGCCCTGAAGTCTTTGGCAGTCCATTTCCTCATATTCCCATAGACGACCAATGGCGGCCCGTTTACCCCATATGCTCCGCCAAAAATGCCTGATAGAAATCCGCAAATAAACAACCATAACCTGCTGTCCCTTTCCAGGTGAAATTTATTTTTCCCTAAAATCGCGTAAAGAGCGTACAAGATTATTAGGATCCCTAAACCAATTTTTATCCAGAAAGCATTACCATAGATCAATACCGCTATGCCTATTGGTATTCCCAGAGCAGAAAAGAAAATTAGCCATTTTGCACTGTACAAATGTATCTGCTTATAATCCTGTATAACAACAACCAGCGCCACCAACACCGATATGAGAACGGAAAGCGGGACGGCTGTTTCTATAGGGATGACAATACTAAACAAAGGTACGGCTACCAAAGATTCTCCGAACCCAAATGAGGACCTTACTAAAGTCGCAATAAAACTTATGATTAAGATATAGATGAAAACAGTTCCCATTAGATAAGCATTATTATTAATGATTTGGTTAGGGCCCAAAGAGGCCCTAACCGATGAAAAGTGGCAGGTAGTGCAGTCGCTTTATATCAGACACTCAATGTTCCTGGTCCTGATCATGTCTTTTGGACAGGATCGCGTCTATGGAGAATTTGCCTGAGCCGGAAACGAGCAATGAAATGAGGCCGCAAATATATAATAGAGTGATTTCGTATCCGGGTGGACCAAACAACGGCCCCTGCGGGGTTAAGCCAATGGTTTTAATAGAGCTGAATCCGTAATGAATATGAATGCCGAACATTGCGACCATCATCGTGACAATAAGGGGTATAGCAGTTATACTTACAAATATTCCAAGGAAAATAGCCGCCCCGCCAAATACTTCCACTAAAGGTGTAATCCAGGACATAAGATGGGGAAAGGGGACATTTAATTGTGTTAATAACTTCTCAAAGCCCCCAGGCCCCCTACTTAATTTCGTCCATCCGTGAGCCATGAATCCAAAGCCAATAATTAAGCGCAAAAATAAAGGGGCTATTTGCCGGTAATCTTTACCAGCTATAGAAAACGTGTTGTTAAGCATAGTTAAAAAGTTTGATAGCATCCCGCATTTGCCCGATAGGATCATCAGTTGATACCACAAGATTGCAGTATGCACTGATCATAACCGGAGCATGCGATTACAATAGTCTTAAAGAAAATTCAGTAGCCTTTAGAAGGGAACAGTGAGATCAAATTAACAAGACCCGATTTCTAAGATATATTGGAATGGAATTGACACCCCGAGCCGAAAGTACGTCATGCAGAACGTTGATGTTATTAAAAGGAGGAGGGGCCGGGAAAAATGCCGTAACAGGGACGGCTAATAGAGGCAAAGTTGGGTTTACAGATGATGTCCCGTCATCAAAAAGGGCTATTTCATCTGAAGTATAACCGGTACAGGTATGATTGGAAATAACATTTGCAGTGCCGGTATTTTTTTGCTCCGTGTTTTGCGATGAATCATTAATTAGCGAACTTATCGCATTTCTCACGGGACAAGAGCCAAACACGAAGAAGCCCAGAATGATCAGGAGGCCGCCCAGGTATCGCAAGGACTGCATGGCTCTTTGAGACAGCATACTATTAGAATGGTACATTCTTCGATATTGTTTCGGGCACTCGCAATAATTAATTGCTAAAATTAATAAAAAAAGGATAAGTAGTATTCATAGTTTTCTTTAATCACTGTTAAATTCTTCAGAATGTATTAGCACCAGAAAACCTTGCTTCCTCATTGACGTCGAAAACGATTACAATCGATGTACCCCTGGATCTTTCGATCTTCAATGTCCCTGAAATATCGGATGTAAATCCACGAATAAGACGAAGGCCGAATGAATTAGGATTGCTTTCGTCAACGGAAGGCGGAATTCCGATGCCGTCGTCAGCGACCTTCAATACCTTTGTTTGGCCACCAAGGCTTCGCAGCTCAACAGTAACCGTCCCTTCCCGACCGTCCGGGAATCCATGCTTCAGCGAGTTGGAGATCGCCTCATTTAAAATAAGCGCAAAAGGAACGGCAACACTCAAATTTAAAGCAACGGGATCAATACACAACTTAAAAATAATGCGGGTGCCGGGATTAAACGATTCCTTTAGATAATCGACCAGTTCCGAAATATACGATGGCATCAGAACACAGCCATATTCGTCCCCATTGTAGAGCCGCTGGTGGATCATGGCCATAGCCTGTATCCGGTGTTTCCCCTCCAATAAAGCGTCCAATACGGGGCCCTCGCCGACGCCAGCCGACTGACTATTCAGCAGGCTGGTAACAATCTGCAAATTATTCTTTACGCGATGGTGAACTTCCTTTAAAAGCCACTCCTTCTCCCGGACCAGCTGCGACAGAGATAGGTTCTTCTCGTTGATGATCTCTTGTTGCCCTTGAAGCTGAATGTTCTTTTTATTTTTGAGCCTGTTTCGGCTATAGAGAATGGCAAGAAGGGCTACCAGCAATAGCATGGCAGCGCCGGACCACATTCGTAATTGCGCCGATTCTTGCAGCTTTCTATTTTGCAATTGCGCCTCCTTCTCCAGGAGCTTGATGTTTCTTTCCTTTTCTGCCGTCTCGAATTGCACATTCAGGAAATTGAGTTCTTTAAGACGTTCTCTGGCCAATAACGAATCTTTAAGAAAAACACTTCGTTGATAATGCCGGATAGCACTGCCAAGATTCCCGGATGCAGAGTCTGTCTTGAATTGCAGGTAGTTGACATCCTTTTCAAGAGGCGCCGGTTTATTTTCAAATTTTAAAGCTTTGTCAAGGTAAGGTTGCGCTTCACGGTATCTATCATGCGAGACATAAAATTTCCCTATCTCGTAATAGGCCTCCGCGCCGACTATGTTCGCGGTTAAATACATTTCTTTTCCCAAATTGGCCTGGCAAAACGTGTCCCATTTGATCATTTCCAAATACTTTGTTTCCGCCATGTCGATATTCCCGACGGCGTCATAACATGTCCCAAGGACGTTTTCGGAAATTTCTTCATCGAACATGGACACGGGTGGACTGGCAGAAATATAATTTTTGGCAAACGCCAAAGCTTCCGACGCTTTCCCTTGTGAGACCAACGTTGCTATATAACTTCTGAGGACCGCATACCCGTAGTTCTTTTTGAAAGCAGGGCTCTCGCCGTAATCAATGGACAAACGATAGTAGTAACTCGACCGACCACCTTCGTTCATGCTACGGTAGATATCACCGAGCGACTTATACGCCACGGAAAGATACTCGTCCGCATGCAAAAGCTCAATATTTCTTAGCGCCTGCAGGGCATAATTCAATGCGCTATCCAGATTGCCCTCTGCATAATAGATTTCCGCCAGGTATAGGAAGGCTTCGTAAATGTTTCTACCCCCTGCCTCTTTAAGCAGCGCAATCTTCTTAAAATATAGCTTTTTCGCATAGTCGAAATCATTCATGGTTTTGGCCAGAAAGGCCATAGCTCCATAGACCTCTGCAGCTTCGGCAGTTTCACCGATTGAAAGATACAGATCGATAGCCTTTTGATAATCACTTAGCTGCATGGAATAGGTCTCCGGTGCATACGGCATGTAATTTTCCATTTTCGCCCACCAATATGCCTGGCTTGCAACGTCATGGTTTTGTTCAAACATCTTAATGATGCGGAAAAAAAATTCTTGCCCCCTGGTGATTTGTCCGTTTGCATAGTAATATTGTCCCAGCATAGCCATGCTTGCAATAAGCCAATAATTTGAATGCAGGCGTTCTGCCAGTGATAGAGCTTCCATTAAGACAGAGTACGCAATTTTCGAGCTATCCTTGCCAACAGGAGCCGCCTGCAAAACATAGTGCTCACCGATCACTATCAAAAGCCGGATACGTTCTTCCCCAAAGGTCATGTCGACAATCCGCTTTGCGCCTGCAAGGTCTGATCTGTCAATAGATATCCTGCACCGTAAGAACTCAGACTCGGTAAGCCCTTCGGTAAAGTTAGTTTGGGAGCTGAGGGCCATCGCCTGCTGTGCAAAAAATACCGCACTATCGCCCTCATGATGATGCCTGGTTTCGTCTAGCCAATAATAGATATAGCTCAGTCTCAGCAGTAGCCGGATTTCCATGGTATCGTCGCGCGCGCCATTCAAATCTACTAATGTTGCAGACAGCATATTCGCAGCAACTTTTGGAACAGCAAGGTCTCCGTGTGTATTTTGGCATTGGCCAGTACACCAGGCCAGCAGCCATAAGGGAAAACAAAGGAGGAATGATTTTTTGTACATTGACGGGTGTTTTCCGGAAAGTTGCCCTCGCCCGACTTTATGCATTCGCAATCGGCCACGTGATCCCAAGCCGTTTCATCTTCGATGTTAGTGTCGTTGGCCGAAGTTTTAATAGTTCGGCAGCGCCTCCCCGGCCGGAAACTTTTCCATTTGCCTTTTTGAGAGCGGAAATAATATGCTCACGGTCCATCTCGATATAAGATTTTACTTCGGGTTCAATAGTTGGTATAAACTCATTTCCAGGCATCTGATCGGGCATTTCAAACGCCTCTATACGGCTCGACCGCGCCTGTAAAACGTGGCGTTCTATGAGGTGCTGCAATTCACGAATGTTGCCAGGCCAGGAATAGTCTTCCAACTGATTGAGCGCAGCGGCGGAGACGCTCATAGCCTCCGCTCTGATATTGCGCCCATAATATTGCAGGAAATATTCTGTAAGAGCCGGAATGTCCTCTCTTCTTTCCCGCAATGGAGGAAGATAAATTGGGAAAACATTGATCCGGTAGTACAGATCCATGCGAAAGCGTCCGGCCGCAATCTCCTTAAGCAGGTTTCTGTTCGTGGCTGCTATGATCCGGACGTCTGTCTTTATCGTTGCCCTGCCTCCGACACGTTCAATTTCTTTCTCCTGCAGCGCACGCAGAAGCTTGCTTTGTACCTCGATAGGTAATTCACCTATCTCATCCAGAAATAAGGTGCCGCCATTCGCTTGTTCAAATCTGCCGACTCTTCTTTCGGTTGCTCCGGTGAATGCGCCTCTCTCATGTCCGAACAATTCGGACTCCACCAGGTTGACGGGTATCGCGGCACAATTCACTTTCACCAGCGGTCGGCCTTTTCGTGGGGACAGGTGGTGGATCGCCTTAACTATCCCCTCTTTTCCCACCCCGGTTTCACCAAGTATCAGCACCGTATTATCAAACGGTGCGACTTGGATCACTTTGTCAAGGGCCTCAATTAATTTTGGACTATTGCCGATGATGCCTTCAATTCCCGGGCTCAACAACTGATTGGGCGCTTTCGATGGCTGAAATTGCTCAGACGCCCCATCATCCTCAGAAGTTTTCCTGATGCTATCTACGACATCGGCCAAAAGATCCTGCATGGAAACCATCAGATCAAGGTGATCCTGCGTATAACGTTCTCCGCCACAGCGATAAAAGGTGATACCCATATCCACGTCCCAGCGAAATAGTAAGGGAAGCCATAGTACAGCGGTAAATTTTTTGGTCTTACGTATTTTGTCCAGTAAAGGGCTAAGCGCACAAGTGTCTATGAAATCCTGTCCATTTAGAAAATGGGCATTGCTACTGCCATTGCACTTTTTTCTTGCAGCATTCATATCCGCAACATTCAATTCGCCATCGGACTGCTTTTTTTTGTCGTCTAACTTATCGTAGGCGTCGAATCCTGTTCGTTGGTAACGGTAAACTACCGAGTCGCTTTTATCTGCCAGTTTCGTGTCGATGACAATAAAATCAAAGGGCAGAAAAGAAGTAAGCGCACGGATCAGCGATAATATTTTGTCACTTTTGCTTCCCGGCATTTTGATAACAGACGTAAGCAGACCGTTTAACCACTTTTGCTGCCTGCTGATCAGTTCAATATTTTTTTGATACCGGTAAACCGCGACGTTCAAGGCAATCAGAAGTTCCTTCTCCCTGAAAGGTTTTACAAGGAAGCCGTAGGGTTTTGTCTCGATAGCCTGTTCTAGTGTCGTTGCATTTGAATTTGCTGAAAGAAAAATAAAAGGTATGTTTTTCTTATTCAGAATATGGGCCAGGTGAATTCCATTAAGGTCTCCCTTGAGAACGATATCAACCAGGACGATGTCGGGCTTGCTTTTGTTAATCAGACCAATGGCCTGATCGACCGACTTCGCAATCCCGAGCACCGCATGACCTGCGTTTTTGAGAATGATGCTTAAATTTTCCGCTTCAAGAAATTCATCCTCTATAATTAATATACTTAAGTTCATAGGTCTTATTTAAAATCCGCCCCGACTGTTACGGGTTTCCATTGCTCCAGTTCCTCGGACATTTCAGTCAGCTTTTTTGAAGCCCGGTTATAAGCATCATTCCCGAGAAACAGGTGCATTGGTGGTTCCGGGCTTTCGGCTAATTCCATAAATATCTCCGCTGCGCGGTCCGGGTCGCCTGGCTGCTTTCCATCCGAAGACAGGTAACGGTCCTGTGTGCGTTTTACTGCTTCATAACCCTCTATTTTAGTGGGGATCAGTGCAAGTGAGTTTTTGGTCAAAAAGCCGGTTCGAAAACCCGATGGTTCGGCTACAGTAACCTTAATTCCAAATTCTTTGACATCAAGCGCGATCGTTTCGGAAAAAGCAGCCACCGCCGCTTTGGTAGCCGAATAAACAGACCAGCCCGGAGCACCCACAAAACCAGCCACCGAACCGATATTAATAATGTAGCCCGATCTTTGTCTGCGCATCACCGGCAAGACACTCTTTACCACATCTATTGTAGCCAGCACGTTAACATTAAAAATGTTCCGGATATCCTGCTCTGCTATATCTTCTATTGTTCCAGCCATTCCGTATCCTGCATTGTTGACCACCACATCGATACGCCCGAATGCTGCGAGAGTTTGCTGTATGGATTCATCGATGCAATCCAGGTTGTTCAAATCGACAGCCAGCGGGAGAAAACGGTCCTTGTCTATCAGACCGACCGCCTGGCTCAGTGCATGCGCATCGCGGGAACTTGCGGCAACCCTGTAGCCATTTTCAAGCAGTTTTTTTACGAGGACCAGTCCCAGCCCCTGAGAGGCCCCTGTTACATACCATACTTTTGAAGTATTCATGATATTATATTTTTTCAGCCAGGTAGCTGCGATTGCAACTACCTGGTTAGAGGCATTAATCCTCCATCCTTATTTGTAAGAAACACTTAAAGTAATAGGCACGCTCAGCGCTTTTGATACAATGCAATTGGCCTTGGCGCCTTCTGCGATTTGCTGAAAAGCTTCGGCGGATACACCGTCGATCAATGATGCTTTCAAATCCAAATGAATGCCAGTGATCATAAGATTAGCCAAATCCACATCGAGAATGGCTTCGGTATTCAGGTCTTTCGCTACAAACCCCGCACGCTCGAGTGTTGCGCCGACTGACATGGTAAAACAGCCTGCGTGTGCCGCAGCTATCAATTCCTCCGGATTGGTACCGATACCAGACTCGAATCGAGTTTTAAAAGAATAAGGTGTTTGGTTAAGAACGGTGCTTTGTGAAGATATTTCTCCTTTACCTTCTTTAAGGGTACCCTTCCAATGAGCATTTGCTGTACGTTTCATGTTGCTTCTTTTTATTTGGTTAAGATCTTATGATATTAATTCAGGTTGTGTCCGGCTCCCAAACCGCCATCCACATTTATAATGGCGCCGTTGACAAAGTTGCTCTTGGCAACCGCGAAAACCATTTCTGCGATATCTTCCACTTCGCCCACACGGTTCAACAAATGCAAGCCCGCGCTTTGATCGGCATTGCCAGCATGCATTGGGGTGCGGATCGTACCGGGCGCAATCGTATTCACCCTGATGTTGTCCTTGCCGAATTCGCCTGCCAGCTGTATGGTCAGCGCATGTATTGCCCCCTTTGATGCCATTTGTGCAGTAATGGGTACTCCCGCAAGAGCATGGTTCACCAGGGGTGTGCCAATATTGATCACCACACCATCATGCTGCTTCTGCATTTGAGGAATAATGGCCTGGGTAGTGAAGTAAGTGCCCTTCAGGTTTGTATCCAGAAAGCGGTCAAGGTAAGCTTCGTCCACTTCCAGGAAAGGCTTGGTTTCAAAGATACCGGCGTTGTTGACCAGTACGTCCGCAGACCCAAATTTTTCAATAGCGGTTGCTAAAAGTTTCTCACCGGTGCTTTTATCCTTCACATTACCAGCTACCATGGCTAAGTTCTTGCCTCCGCCCAGTTCATGATAAACCTTCTCCAGCTTCTTAGCGTTGGAGGAATTGATCACTACATTGTCGCCGTTTGCTAAAAAGTGGCGGGCTACTTCCTTGCCGATACCTGATGAAGCACCGGTTATTATTATTGTTTGCTTTTTCATTTTATTTGTTTTTGTTGTTTTACCTTTTCCTCTCAGCGGTTATACCTTTTTCTCTCAGCACGGATACCTGCTCTCCGGCGTGCCCCCAATCGTCCAGGTCATATTCCTGGATTACCACAAAGGTTAGTTGAGGGTCTTTATTCAATACTTCACTCATCAGGTCGGTTACCCCTTTGATCAGGGCTTGTTTTTGTTCTCTTGTAACCCCCTCACGGGTCACTTCTATTTTAATGTATGGCATTTACAATTACATTTAATTCAAAATCATTATAGATCAGGTTGTCACCCAAATCTTTGAAAAAATTACCTGAGCGGAATTTCATGTCATATTTGGTACGGTCGATTACGAGTTTGCCGGTTGCAGTTAGCTGATCGCCATTAACATTGACGATTGCATCAAAACCAGCCGGATGAGTAATGCCTTTGATGGTCAGGTTGCCTTCAACGCGGTTGCCTGAGACTGAGGCGATCTCAAAAGTAGCTTCGGGATATTTTTCAGTAGAGAAGAAATCATCAGAAGCCAGGTGACCGAAGAACTGTGCATTGGTTGCAGGGTCGGTTATATCCAGTATTTTGATAGAGGTGGTATCGATGACGAATTTACCGCCGGATATTTTGCCATCATTCAAAAAAATTTCTCCTCCTTTAAAAGCAATGGTACCATTGTGTGCACCGGTTACCTTTTTGCCCACCCAATCAATGTTGCTTTGGGTGCTTACAATTTCAAATGTTTTAATTCCCATTTTCTTTGTGTTTTAATTATGACACAAAGTTGGGCAGGAATCGTCAGATGGTTATGTGACCTGGATCACATTTGAACGAGAGGGTAATTTATGTGACCCGGATCACATTTCTCAGGGAAAACAATCCATCATTTTGGGAATTTTATCCATTATTACAGGCATATTTATAGAATACATTTGTCTATTAATAACAATAGCAAAATATTCAAATGAAAATCGTAGCACTCATTATTTTCAGCAGCCTGCTTATCCGGGTTAGTCCGATAGCGGCGCAGACTCCGGCAATAAAAAACATTGTGATTGTACATGGAGCATTTTTGGATGGTTCCGCGTGGAAAGGTGTTTACACTATCCTTATCAAAAAAGGTTATCATGTATCCATTGTTCAAAACCCGCTCACCTCATTAGATGATGATGTCGAAGCAACCAAACGCATACTTGATCAACAGGATGGGCCGGTAGTACTAGTGGGTAATTCGTGGGCAGGTACAGTAATTACCCAGGCAGGTGTCGATCCAAAGGTCGTAGCACTGGTCTATGTGGCCGCTCTTCAGCCGGATAAGGGTGAGACTTCAAATCAATGGTTGGGCTCTCAACCAAGTGATCCTTCTTTGCGTTTTACAGCGCCGGATAAAAAGGGAGTTATATTTTTTGACAGAGAAACGTTCCATGCAGGTTTCTGTGCAGATCTTCCCCA
This sequence comes from Puia dinghuensis, assembly GCF_014642875.1. Classification (GTDB taxonomy): domain Bacteria; phylum Bacteroidota; class Bacteroidia; order Chitinophagales; family Chitinophagaceae; genus Puia; species Puia dinghuensis. The sequence continues at coordinate 595,584 of NZ_BMJC01000003.1, read as the reverse complement.
GGTTACGGCAGATTTCATGAACGCTTCGCAACAGCCCATTGTTGGACAATGTTTTGCTACGCCTGTTACTGAGGCGGCCTGGAAAGATAAGCCAAGCTATGCAATTGTGGCCACCGAAGATAAAGCTCTCCTCCCGGCGATAGCGCGTAATATGTACAAGCGGGCAAATGATAAGATCACCGAGATCAAAGGTAGTCATTCGGTTTTCATCTCTCAGCCTGAGGCAGTGGCGCAGGTGATCATTGACGCATCGGAAAAAAAGTAGTTCAGTTGGCTAGTATGCCGCCTTGTCACGGCGGGGGTCGAGGCCCCGGGTTAGTGATAGGGTGGTATTTCTTAAAGAATTTCTATAGGATTGAGGAGATACTCCTGTCTTATTTTTAAAATATCGGCTGAAATGATATTTGTCATCAAAACCCAGATAAAAAGCTATTTCTTTTACAGTCTTGGAAGTAAGGTTAAGCTCTCTTTTGGCTTCCATTATGATCCTTTCAGCTATTATATCCGTTAAGGTTCTTTGAAAATGATTTTTGACAATTTTGCCAAGCGTTTTTATAGGAACATTCAATAGATCAGCATATTCACCTCCATTATGCCTGGTCTTGAAATGAAGCTCTATCAATTTTTTAAGTTCGCGCAAAAGGTTGGCATCAGTTGTACGCTGATCCTGCGGCAGTGCCGTTGTGGGTTTTAGCAACTTTATTCTAATTGCCCTGATCAAAAATATTTTGAGATATGCGATCAGAAGGTCTTGTTGAGCAAGACCGGCAAATCGCATTTCAGCCGTTATTTGTTCGATTATGTTGTAAATGGAAGAACTTTCATTTTCTGGTATATTAAAAAAAGGTGGATCATTGGGATTGTTAAAAAGTATACCCTCGGACGCCACCTCATTTTGGTGCCTGAAAATGCAAAAAAAATCGGGATGAAAATTAATCATAACTCCTTTTAGCATTGTGGCTTCGATCTTAAATGGCTGAAATGGCGAAAAGAACAATATTGTTCCTATAGAAATTTCATAATCAGCGAAGTCTGCGTTTAATTTACCATCTCCTTCTGATATCAGGATAATAGAGAAGTGGGGTACTCTTTGCAGCTCACTGAAATGTTTGTCATCTTCAAAGTGCATTATTCTGAAACCCAATTCTCCGTTTGCAGAGTTTCTAAGCATCATGGATAGTTGTTTCTTCGACCAGGGCCTCCATTAGCTCAGCAGCCTTTGTATATTTTAATGCCGGTGCGATCTGGCCGCTCCAAAAAAAGAGCATGTCCCATCTCTCCTGCTCTCTGGCCGCTTTATTTAAATGCGACATAAACTGACTCTGAAGCGGGAAGGGTAAGAAGGTATTTTCCTTATTGGCCAGGTCCTTTACAATACGGCTGGGTATTCCCCTGCCGAGTCTCCCGGTGTAGGCCCGCGACAGGGTAGTATGATCGGCCGCATCAGAAAACAGCATTAGCTTGTGCATGGCTGAAGCATTGGATTCGTCGGTTGCCAGGAAAGCAGTACCGATCTGCACAGCATCAGCACCAAGTACCAGTGCTGCGGCAACACCCTTCCCGTTTGCAATTCCACCTGCGGCAATAACCGGGATTTTTACTTTTTCTTTGATCAGCTGCAGCAAAACGAATGTTCCGGTTACAGATGATTCTGCTGGTGCCAGGAAGGACGGGCGATGGCCGCCTGCTTCAAAACCAGAAGCTATGATCGTGTCAACTCCGGCTGATTCCAGGGCGATGGCTTCATCCAGCGTAGTCGCGGACCCTACAGTAATAATCCCGAGCCTGTGGCATTGCTCCAAAATATCAGCAGATGGGATGCCGAATATAAAGCTGAATACCGATGGCCTCTGATGCAGGATAACCTCAACCTGGTTTTCAAAACGGGACTTGAATGGTGCAGGTTTTCCAGGTAAGTCAATTCCAAGCTCATCAAAATAGGGCTTGAATAATTCCTGTGCCTTTTTAAAATGGTCGTCTGACACCGTACCATCAATAGCATCAGTATCCGAGACCCACAGGTTAATATTGTAAGGCTTATCAGTGGCAGCTTTTATCTGCTGATCTACCTCTATGATCTCTTGCGGACTTAATGTATAGGCCCCGTAGCCCCCAAGCCCCCCCGCATTGGACACCGTTGATACCAGCTCAACTGAGGACAGGCTGCCGCCAAATGGCCCTTGCAGGATTGGATATCGAATACCCAATATCTCGGAAGCCTTAGTTTGATACCACATCTTGCTAAAATTTAGTTGCTGATATCAGTGATCATTTTGTTGACGATCAACCAATGGTTGTCAAACTCATGAAATGAGATGAACTCATCGTATTCAAAATCGTACATCTTAACATGCAATTTGGCAACTGCTATGGAGTTGACTACATCGATTGAAATGATCGTTCCTTTAAAGGGTTTCCCGGAATCCTTCGGGCTCTGGCGGTGGGCAACACCGTCAAGATACTGATCCAGGGTTTTAGCATAAGGCTGGCCTTTCACATCTCCAAATAGTAAGGTGCCGGGGTAGTATATCTGCCGCAGGATATTAATATCACCTTCGTAAATGCCTTTGAAGTAGTAATTTTCCAGTACCTGGGTAATTGCCGCTGAATCTTGAGTCGATTTCATATTTTTTGAATTTTGTGCCTTTAGTACCGGCATTGCGCACGATAAAAAAGCGGTCAATAAAATGATTTTTTGATTTCCCATTTCTTTGAGTTTGAATTACACCACAAAATTCGGCAGGAAATATCAGGTAGTTGTGTGACCTGGATCACTATTGGACAGGGGCGTGTATTTATGTGACGCAGATCACATTTCACGCCTGGTATAGGCGGCTGAGTGTTTCCCTGGAAACACCTAAATAGGCGGCTATCAGGTTTTTAGGTACAATGTTATACAGTTCCGGGTATAGCCTTAAGAGCTCCTCGTACCGGCATTTTACATTACTATTCATAAAGGATAGCAGCCTTTTCTGAGCTGCGACATAGCCTCTATTGGTTCGCCACCGGAAAAAATGTTCCGCCTCGTGAAGCTCGGCGCATAGCCTCTCCCGGTGATCATTGGTAAGACTAAGTACTTCGGTATCAGTAATACAGTCAACGCTGATCGTAGCCTTGGTATCATTATACAAAGCATTGTAATCGGAGGCCCACCAGGTTGGCATGGCAAACTGCAGGATGAACATTTTCAAATTATCGTTGACATAGAAAGACTTCAGGCAGCCTGAAATCACGAAATATTCGCAATTCACTGCATCGCCCTCACTGATTATTACCTGCCCCTTTTTAAAACCCTGCCTTTTAAAAAAGGAGAAAAAATATTCAAACTGCTCATCAGTCAACGAGGCAAATCTGGCCACATGAGCTTTTAAGATTTCTTTGGCTTCCATTGTATATGCTAAGTTAAGAACAAAAGCCACTCGCACTCTATAACCCTGAATAATAATCATATCCCCGTTCGGCCCAGTAGTCGCGCGGACGGCTGTTACTAAAGGTGATCGTCCCAATACGTTTGAGGTTTTTGATGCCGTACTTTACCGGGATGATCAGGCGGAGGGGTTGCCCGTGTTTACCATTCAACAACTCATCGTTCATTTGGTAGGCCAGCAAAGTTTGCGGATGCATGGCGCTTGGCATATCTATCCCTACATAGTATTGTTGGTCGGGAGTTTCCAAGCCTACATATCCCATCCCGGATTCGGCCTCCAGGCTATAATGGGCCATAAAATCACGGAAACTCACCCCCTCCCAGTGCGATATCTGGTCCCAGCCTTCAACGCATTTAAAATCATAGGTAATCTCTGTTTTGGGCAGTTTCATTAGTTCATTAAGCGTGATCTGCAACGTTTCCCCAGAGATCCTTTTTACCTGTAGCTTCCAGTTTTCGGGCGGCAATTCTCCTGCTGAACCAATGTCGCTGTTATGCCTTATTTGTTGTACGGCCATTGAGCGAGGGTAGGTTTTTACCAGATGGTTCTCATTAAAGGTCAGCCTCCTGAAAAATAATTCTGTTTTATTTAATGCTCTGCGCAGAGGTTTATGCGCACCTGCAGTTATGTCCGGAGTTTCATCGGGTGATTTGTATAACCATCTAAAGCCAGTATAGGTGCTTGCAATGTAAGCGCCAAAAAAAGCAAAAGAGATAAAGTTTCTGCGCTTGATCTTTCTCTCCGTCATTAGTCCTTCTTTAGACTTTTTCATCACCATTGTTATTTTCAATTTTAGGTTCAGGTCGAACGTTCACCACTTCAAATCCGGATACCACCGATCTGAAATTATTCCATCCCGCAAGAATAACCTGTATAACATGTATCAGAAAAAAGAAAACATAGCCAATAGTCAATACAAAATGCCATATCCGGGCTAAATGGTAACCGCCGCACAACCAGCACAGCCAATTAAACTGCACAGGCTTGTAAATAGCCAGTCCGGTAACCAGTGAACCCAATCCCATGATAATAATGGCAGTGTAGGCAATGCGCTGGGCGGCATTGTACTTATCCTGGGGCGGCGCCATTTTTCGGATATGAAGATCATGCAATACCACCAGCCATGCTTCTTTAAATGAATGCCGGTTGGGCAGCAGTTGCCTCCACTGGCCGGAGATGATCGTATAAAGCACGTATACAAATCCGTTTAACGCAAAAAGCCACATGAACAGAAAATGGAAAGCCATTCCCTCAGCCAGGCGCCCGGGTACGTGGAGAAGATTGTAGAACCAGTCAGGAAAGAAGTGAACATAAGTATGCCCCAAAAGAGTGATCTTGTATTCATCATTTGCCCAGTAGATCAACATTCCGCTCCAGATCATAATGGTCAGGATAGGGAAATTTACCCAGTGCGTCCATCTCATTAAAAGCGGATGCTTTTCTTTAATGCCTTTCATTTTGGTTGCCTTTATTTTCATGACATTTCACACCTGGTATAGTCGGCTGAGTGTTTCCCTGGAAACGCCTAAATAAGCGGCTATCAGGTTTTTCGGCACAATATTATAGAGTTCCGGGTACACCCTTAAGAGCTCCTCGTACCGGCATTTAATATCATTATTCATGATGGACAGCAGTCTTTTTTGAGCTGCGACATAGCCTCTATTGGTTCGCCACCGGAAAAAATATTCCGCCCCGCGAAGTTCGTTACATAGGTTTTCCCTGTGAGCATTGCTAAGACAAAGCACTTCCGTATCAGTAATACAGTCAACGCTTATCGTAGCCCTGGTATGATTATACAAAGCATAGTAATCGGAGGCCCACCAGGTTGGCATGGCAAACTGCAGGATGAGCATTTTAAGATTATCGTTGATAAAGAAGGATTTCAGGCAGCCGGAAATCACGAAATATTCGCAATTGACTGCATCTCCCACACTGATTATTGCCTGTCCCTTTTTAAAACTCTGTCTTTTGAAAAAGGAGAGAAATAATTCAAACTGCTCATCACTCAACGAGGCAAATTTAGCCACATGAGTTTTTAATATCTCTTTGGCTTCCATTGTATATACCTGGTGAATTAGTTACCTGCAAATTCTATTAGCTCTTTGTTGAATTTATCAGCTTCTTCCACAAATAATGCATGGCCGCTTTTTTCGAAAGGAACGAGTTTTGAATTAGGAATAGCCTTGTTGAGCTGTTCGGCTAATTGATAACTCACGATGCTGTCCAAACGTCCCTGAAGGATCAAGGTATTGACTTTTATCGCTTTCAAACTTTCCCGTTCGTCGGCGTCACGCAAAACCATTAGCATTTGCTGAACAGCAAAGCCGGAAGCCTTCAAATTTATTGTACCCAACCAGGCGGCAATGCCCGCGGGTACAGATGTGCTTGTTGCTGTGAACTTTTTTCCGAACTCCTCATACAGGGCCGGGCGGTTGACGCTGGCCAGTTCAATAAGCTGGTTGATGTCCTCTTTGGTAAAAAAGCTGTACGGAAAGTCAGGTTGTTTTGTCCAGCAAGGCGCCGCAGCAGCGAACAATGCCAACTTGCCTACATGGGATCCGTGATGCCGGTTCATGTAATGGATCGCTATGGCGCCACCCATTGAAAACCCACCGAGTACGGCGTTATCTAATTGGAGTTGATCAAGCACCGACTTAATGTCATCTGCATAAGTATCGTAGTTATACCCTGCGCCAGGTTTGTCCGAGTGGCCGAAACCTCTCATGGTGATTCCGATAGCTCTGAAGCCGGCTTTGGCAAGTGCCCCGTACTGGTATTCGTACATTTCGTCACTTAATGGGAAACCGTGAATAAGGACTATAGGTCGACCCTTACCGATATCCGTAACGTGAAGACGAACATTTTTTGCCACCTCGATATATTCAGGGTGGCTTATTTGCTGAGCATCCGCCGGGGCGTGTAAGAGCAAACTGGCAATAGCCGACAATAGATAAAACGGTAACGATCTCAGTTTTTTGAATGAGTACATAATGGAAGTGATTTTAATTATTAGGGCCTGGTAAATCCCACTTTCGTGCCAACACTTTGCCAATTAGCAATCAAATACTTATCCTCTTTACTGGGTTATCCGGAAAATGTTATTTCGTGAAATCGTAAAATTATTTGACATGTCGTAATCGTTCAAATAGTGATCCAGGTCACTAAATCTAACTATACGCGTCAATACCTTTGACTCGAAATTTACTGATTAATTAAACTCAATTTTATGGTCAAGTTATCATTACTGGTAAGGCTGGAAGCCAAGCCAGGCAAAGAAAAAGAGCTGGAAGAACTTCTCACCACTTCACTCCCGATGGCACAGAATGAACCGGGCACCATCCACTGGTTCGCTCTCCGTATCGGTCCCTCCACGTATGGAATTTTTGACACCTTCGAGAAGGAAGAAGGCAGGCAGGCGCATTTGAATGGACCTATTGCTGCTGCATTGGTGGCCAAAGTCCCCGAGTTGTTGTCTCAGCCTCCCGTGATCGAGCAGGTCGACCTGCTCGCAGTGAAGGCGAAATAACTTCTCAATCCGGCATTATATATTCAAGCGACAGTTTAAAATAAGAAAGATGAAAAAGCAATTCAAAACAAATTTGCAATCACGAAGCACCTTGTTAGCTCTATCCCTGGCCTTTATCCTGACAAACGGTTGTACTTCAAACGAGTCGAATGCACATGCTACGGCGCCTGCGGATAGTACTTCAAAGTCAGCTGATGAAATAGTTCCGCCAACCAATCCCAACGGTTTTAGCGGAGCAATTGGCAATGTGGTTAAATACGCCGATAATCAGGTTGAAATCTCCGCAGGCGACAAACCAGTATTCATCAAATTGACGGACTCGCTTCGCATCTATGCTCCGTCACCCAGCAGCCTCGCTAATGTAAAGAGTTCGGAGTATATCGGTGTGATCAGTAAAAAACAACCCGACCAACCAGATCAGGCTGTCCAGGTGCTGATACTGCCGGAAGAATTGCGCGGGTTGAACGAGGGAAGCTTCATGCTGCCTGCCGACAAAGGAGCCGAAAGCCCCGGTCGCATGACCAATGGCTCGGCTTCCGACATAGCCAACAGCGGTGCTTCCCGGATGTCGAACGGAAGCGTATCGGAAGCAGACACGACATCACTGACGCTCCAATATCAGGGACATGCAAGAACGGTAAATGTCCCCCCCGGAACGCCGGTGGTGGAGTACAAGGTCTCGAGCAAAAAGCCCAGTTCGGGAGATAAGATCTTCTTGCTGGTAAAAAAGGATGATCACGATTCGTTGACGAGCTCGAAGATCGTGTGCTTTTGATCAGTTTGGGGGTTTAAAGATCAAGCTCCGGAAGCGGCCCCGCGACCGGGGCTTTTTTGTGTCTATCTATTTGCGGGGTGTGTGAAAAAGAATGAATGTTTTTGATATTTCGATAAAACGTATCGAAAAGACGGTATTTCGTCATCCCGCCCAACCGAAATAGTCCACATCTCCATGGTAACTAATTGCTTATATTCTGGCATGCAAATAGTAATCTAACGGTATGTTACATCCAAACTTCAGAACGGACTACGATCATTATCTTGGCTGCCCGCGCGCTCCGCTGGAACTCATTCAGTATGGCGACTTCCAATGTGAGCACTGCGCCGATGTTTATCCGGTGATCAAATGGTTACTGGACTCCTTTGGCGACCGCCTCAAATTCGTCTATCGCCACTACCCGATACCCACCCGGCACCCGCTCTCCCTGGAGGCTGCCGTGGCTACTGAGTCCGCGGCGTTGCAGGGGAAGTTTTGGTACATGCATGATATAATCTATGAAAACCAAAAATTCCTGACACGAACCTCTTTCAGTGAATTCGCCAGGGAGATCGATCTTGATACCTGCGCATTTGAGGACTGCCGGGAACACCGGAAATTATTCCGGAAAGTCATCAGCGATTTCGAGGGTGGAGTAAGAGGCGGGGTGGACAGCAGCCCCACTTTCTTCATCAATGGCGCCCGGTATAATGGCTTTAATGATTTTGAGAATTTATACTCGGCATTGCAAAATATCAACCAATTTGAATGTAAAACAATAGAAAGGTCAGTCAGGAAAACTTAGATGAACAACAACGACTTCACAGGTTGGTTTTAGGGTTAGGCAAATGAGGCCGTCTCAGAAATATGAGGCGGCCTTACTTTTTCGTTGCTTCGAAATTGTCCATGCGAATGGCTTTTCTATCCATGTTCCTGACTTCGGAAGGCGAGTAGTTTTGTATTATTAAAACGATTATTTATGAACAAAGCAATTCAATTTCCTACGCCACCCTGGGATATGGATATGGCCGCAGAACGGCTGAAATTTGAAGAAGAAGCCTGGAATACGCGTGATCCGGAGCGAATTTCTGAAGGGTATGCCGACAATATCGAAATGCGCGACGGGGCTGCATTTGTCAATGACAAGAACCAACTGAAAAGCTTTCTGGTACAGAAACTCGCCCATCAGTCGGATCTTCGGCTAAAGTTGGATCTGTGGGGAGCCTTGAAAGCCCGCATGGCCGTCAGGTTCGAAGCGGAATGGAGAGACCAATCCGGGCAATGGTTTCATGCTTATGGAGTACAGGTGCTGCAGTTCAATGAGAGCGGACAGATCGAAAGGCGATTCGCCAGCCAGGAGGTTATTACGGTCACAACCAACGAGCGGAAACTGCCTTAATTCCGACGGAGACCGGGTTGACGACTAATTTCGAAAGTCAGACAGAAGCGGCTCGAGACGCTTTTGTTTTACCTTTGATCGATGATGGAGAATGCCACACCATATGCAGTAAAGCTGGTAGATCAGCGAACCGGAGATGCAGCTTTAAACTTATCGACATTCGGGGAGGTCGGTGATTTTGCCTCTCCCAGGCAATATCCCTGCTTTTCAATGTTACTTGTCCTCCGGGGCGTAGGCTTCGCCATAAGAGATGGCGCTGAATATGAATTTAATGAGCCTGCCCTGCTTACTTTCTCCTTATATCAAACAATGATGATAAGATCTAAGGGCGAATTCAAAGGAATTCTGATCCAGTTCACTCCTTCCTTTTTTTGCCTCTTTAAACATCGGCAGGACGTGTCCTGCAATGGCGTACTTTTTAATAACTTGTACGATACGCCGTTGGTCAGGCTGACACCCGCAGAAGCCGATGCACAGGTGATGCTCACGAAGCAGATGAGAGACGAAATGAATGGTCATAGTGATCCGGATCAGGATGTATTGATCTCTTATCTTAAGATTTTTTTGATCAATGCATCCCGAATCAAGATCGATCAACAAAAGGAAGCTGTCGAAACCCAGGCGGCTGCGCCGCTGGCCACTGCCCTGAAGGAAGAGATTGAAGTGCATTTCAGAAAAATTCACAATGCGTCCGGATATGCCGGTCTTCTCCATTCAACGACATCCACTCTAAACCGGCTGAGCAAGCTCCATTTCAAGAAGACCCTTACCAATCTGATCGCAGACCGATTGATCATCGAAGCCAAGCGCGAACTTTATCTTACGGCCAAACCGGTTAAGGAAATTGCCTTCGAGCTAGGATACGATGACGAGTTTTACTTTAGCCGATTCTTCCGGAGGCAGACCGGGATCTCGCCACAGACCTTTCGCAATACAATAGGGCTTTACCCGGCTAAAACAGGCGGATATTAATTTCCCGGATTTAAAATAACCGATTCTTAATTCTGCTCGCCGGATTCCGCAGGATGATAGGTAGTCCCGCTGGAGTCGATCAGACATATACTGGAGGCGAATTGCCCGACGTTGGACGTCCATACGGAACTTCCGTCGGCCGTGTTCAATACGATTACATGACCATACATATCCGTTATATACAATCTCCCATTGGCTACTACCGGACTGGAAAAAATATAATACCCAACATTATAAGACCATAGAGAGTGGCCATTTGTAGCGTCATGCGCATAAACGTGGCCATTGATGCTGCCGACAAATACTTTCCCATTGGCTACGTATGGACTGGACATCCCGTTGTAGTCTGGTCCCACTGTGTCATGATCGACGTACCATTTTTGCGTACCAGTCAACGGATCGGTCGCAATGATCAAATTTTCAGGAGCCGTATATATAATCCCGTTGCCGGCAGCAGGACTGGCATTTGCTAAATAATCAGTATTATCCCATACCAGATTTCCGCTATTGGCCTGGACTGCATAAAAGTAGGCACCTTGGGAACCTATATATACAATATTGTTCAGGACCAGGGGATTCTCGATGAAGGGATCGCCGCTGCCCTTGAACCGCCAATTTTGCGCGCCGGTATTGGCATCGATTGAATACAAGTAGCCATCCACACCGCCGACATATAAGCTCGAATTGTACAATGTCGGCCCCGAGTGGAAGGGAAAGTTTGTTGTAAAAGACCATTTTACCGTTCCGGTCTTAGCGTCGACGGCCCTTACAGTCCCATCGGCAAAACTTCCATAAATAGTGCCATTTACAAATATCGGTACTGGAAAAGCCGGGCCAGGCGATTTTATATTAAATGTATCCCTCAACGCTGTAAAAGACATCTTCCATGCCAGTGATCCGTTGTTTGCATTCACCGCATACAATCCGTCATAGCCGGTTGTAAATACCATGCCGTTGCCGGCAGTTGGGCATGACAACGATGTAGTGCCACATTGATAGGTCCAGTTGACCCCACTGGTTATGGGGTCCAGACATGTCAGTTTACCGGTTCCATCTGTTACATATAGTGCGCTTTTGTGATTTACCACCACCTTAAATGTCTTGGTGCTGCCATCATCGGCTGTGACCGTGTAAGTAACGCCGGATGTAAAATCTTGCGGTGAACCAGCCGCCGGAGCGACCGATTTACCAATGATCGTTATAAAAGGAACAAGCGAAGTAACAGGCGTCTGTGCCGGCAGGTTTAGTTGGATGGTATCGTTCACAAAAACCCCGATAACATCCGCAGTCAGAACAGTAGGGTTGTCTGCTTTCTTCAGTTCGAATAGCGTAATGTCCTTCTCCGACGAAGGCGGTGGAGGCACCGGCGCCGGATGGTCTTTATGACAAGCCAGCATTGCGAGGAGTAGTAAAGTCAGGCAGAAGGGTGAAAGGTATTGACGCATGGATGCAATTTCACTAATTTTGACCTTCGCCCGCATTAAGTGTCAGTAACTTTTTCTGTCGCAAAATGCCCTTCTTTTGTCGTAATACCGGATTGCCGATTGTTGAGACAGGCAATAGCTTTGTATCAACGAAAAAATATAACATTATGAAAAAGACTGTCATCATCCACCGCATTCTCACCGGCCTGCTGATCATATTTTTTGGATTAGGATCCATACCCGATATCCTGAAGGTCAGCGATGCCGTCGCCTTGTTCAAACACCTCAGCCTCCCGACTTACCTGTTGCCCTTTCTTGGTACGGCCAAACTGCTTGGGTGCATCACTCTTTTGTTGCCCAACTATCCCAGACTCAAGGAATGGGTTTACGCCGGCTTGACATTCGACCTGACGGGCGCCACTTTCTGCGGCCTTTCCTCGGGCGACTCACCGCTGACGGTGGCTCCTATGCTCATTGGCTTTGCGCTGATCGCCGGTTCTTATATTTATTATCACAAGCGGCGTGCAGGCTTAGCCGCAATCTCCGGGCACGCGATGGGTCATTAATTCGACACCAGCGTGGTAATGCTTTGGGCCGGGAGAGGATAGCTAAACGATGCGCCGGCAACACTGACCACGCCTTCTGTCGAAAGGCTCTTGCTGGCTGACGTGATATGTGGCGTAAAGGAAGCCGGGGTGCTTCCGCTGATCGAAAAAGGTTGGTTAACAACAACCGTTGCCATATTGACTGCTACGATGACCAGGCTGGGACCATCTTTGTAAGCGCTGATATAAATATTGCTCGTTGGGTTGTAGGGCACATTGACCCTTTGATAGCCCGGCCTTATATATTTGGAAAATTGGGCCATGACAAAACCTCTCTTAGTCGGATTATCATTTTGGTCGATCGGGCCATAGAACCTTTTCAGATACCACCAGTTGTATACACTATAACCGGCCACAGCCATACAATCGCTCATCTCTTTGGCGGTGTTCAGCGCGCCGTTCCAGTCCGTGCTGGTGTCAAGGTGTTCGGTCATCCAGATCTCTTTGCCCGCCGACACCGCCGGCGGATAAGGCGCCAGTCCACCGCCATAAATGTGGCCGCCTACGATCGACAGGTGCGAGGCTGCCACCGAATCGTTGAGGATGGCATCGGTATAGGATTGATCGAAGTGATAGGATTCGCAGGCAATAAGCCGCGTGTTCTTGATAGCGGGTGCATTGTTCTTTACAAAATTGAACATCTGCTGCGGTGTCCAGTCGCAGGACTCATAGGTCACGGTGATATCGGGTTCGTTCTGGACGGATATGGCGTATAGGGGAGCGCCATTAGCAGACATATAGGTGGCAAAACTATCCAGGTAATTGGCATAGGCAGCGTAAGAAGCAGTATCCAGCATTCCGCCGATAGTGCTGCCGTTGGTTTTAAGATTGGCCGGAGGTGACCAGGGTGTTGCCATTACGATAGCTCCGTTGGCCATCGCTTTCCGGGCATTTCCGAGCTCTGTGCCCCAATTAGCCTGTCCGCCCGGATCGACCCGGATGCGCAACACCGTGAGGCCCAATTGCGATGAAGTTGAGTTGCCATATAAGGTATTCATCTCGCTTGTGGTCAGCGAGCCCAGGAAAACTGTCGCCCCACCAAAACCCCGGATGGTCTGATTCACTTTGGAAGCATCTATGGCAGCCTGCGTGCCCTGGGTGGTATCTTGTTTGGGTGGCCCGCCGGAACCAGCAGGCGACTGCGAACTTGATTTACTGCAAGCGATTACAATAAAAATTGATAAGGCAGAGATGGCAAAGCGAAGATTTCGGGAACTCATAAAAAGCAGTGGCAGTGGTATAATGCTGTCCAGCACTATAAAATAAGCATAAAAATCCGAATTTGCAACCGATTGCACAATAGTATCTAAATCATCCCATTTGCATGGCCAGCCGACCAAAAAATCTCCACTAATATTTGGGACGTACGTTTATTATCGTACCTTTAATGCATGGCACGCCCTTCCAACGATAAAACTACCGGGACAACCCCGGCCAGGTCCGAACTGGAGGTATTGAAGATCCTCTGGAAACATGGCCCTTCCACTGTCCGTTTCGTACACGACACGCTGAATGAAGGTGAAAAGACCGTTCAATATACTTCTACGCTGAAGCTCATGCAGGTGATGACCGAAAAAGGAATGCTGCAAAGGGATGAGACCAACATGAAGCACATCTATATCCCGGTGCTGGAAGAGCAGAAGACCATGGGGCTTGTTCTGGAAAAATTCCTGGAGAACATGTACAACGGCTCCATCGGCGACCTGCTGGTTGCCTTTTTAAAGAACACCAAATCCTCGAAAAAAGAAGTAAAGAAACTCAAAGAGTTGCTCGATCAACTCGACCAATCAGAATAATCATTTTATAAATATCATCTTATGAGCACAGCGATATGCTGGACACTCGTCCACTCGATATGGCAAGGTCTCCTTTTGGCCCTCTTCGCAGGCATCGTACTCTTCGCCACCAGGACATCCCGCCCCGCATTGAGATACTATCTGCTCTCCGGGCTATTCGTTCTTTTCGCCGGCGCAACCCTGGTTACTTTTATATGGGAGTGGAATAATATCCCTGCCGATGAAACTGCGGCGGCCATGCCTCAGTTGACGGAAGTGAACGGTCGGCCGCACGCATTCGACAGCATCGCCACCGGCGAGAGTTACCTGCAACAACTGGCACAATTCTTATCCCTGCATGCCCTGCTCATCGTCTCTGTTTGGGGCTGCATCCTGAGTTATAGGCTAGTAAGAACAGGCTATGCTATCTTCTACACGCGTTATATCCGAGACCATCGCTCAACCCCGCTCACAGCCGACTGGCAGCAGCGACTCACATCGCTTTGCGCACGGCTGAAGATCAGCAAACCGGTACGGATGCTGGAATCCGGCCTCATACAAATGCCTGCCGTATTTGGTCATTGGAAACCCGTGATCTTTATCCCCGCCGGTCTTTTGGCCCAACTGCCACCCGACCAGGTTGAAGCTATACTTGCGCACGAACTGGCCCATGTTCGCCGTAGCGACTTCCTGATAAATTTATTGCAGAATATGGTCGAAACTATCTTCTTCTTCAACCCCGCCGTTTGGTGGCTGTCCTCGCTTATCCGGCAGGAACGGGAGCATTGCTGTGACGATATCGCCATCGCGCAGACAGGGGATAAAAAACAGCTCGTCCGGGCGCTTGTCAGCTTCAAGCAGTTCGCTATTACCAATCATTCGAGACTAGCCGTTGGCTTTCCCGGCGACCGGAATTCCTTTATCAACAGAATAGCCCGCATCGTCCAGAATAAGAACCGGACGATAAATTCCGCCGAAAGCCTCTTTCTCGCACTAAGCCTGACGGTCGTCGGCATGCTGACCCTTGCCTTTGTCCAACACAACCAGCAGGGTAATGGCCAGGTGCCACCGGTGACGTCCAAGACCCACGGCGTCCAGGTTTCCAAAAACACAGCGCCAGCATTGATCACAAGAGATACGACGCCCAAACCCTCGAAAGATACGCCGATCATCATCCGCGATGCCAAACTACCCAAGATCGTCTCCGATGGAAAAAAGGCGCAGGTGGTGGCCGATACGCCACATATGGATGCCGACAATGTTCAGTTGAGGGCCGAAAAGGAGGAATTGGAAACCGCAATTAAAGAAATGAATGCCAAAAGAGAAGATCTGGAAGCTGTTCAAAGAGAAATAAATGCTAAACAAGAGCAACTTGAAATTGCTCAAAAAGAGACAAATGCCAAACAAGAACGGCTGGCAGCCGCTCAAAAAGATATGGAGATCAAACAAAAGCAACTGATGATCGACCGGGAGCAACTGGAAAAAGAAAAGCAAAAACTGCAGGCGATCCGGGAGATCATGGAGGATATTATGAAACAACACCTCGTAGGTTCGGCTAAGGAGCTAAAGTCCTTTTCTCTTACCCACGAAGCATTTATCATCAACGGGGAAAAACAAACGGCCGAAGTCTATCAGTGGTTTAAAAACAAATATATCCATAGTGCAACCGATGCGTATCAGGCGGAAGGCCAATTTAGCGTGGACCACTAGGCCTTCAGCGCTTCATTGACTATTGCCTGCGCCTGCTCTTGTATTTGTTTCAGATGATCTTCTCCACGGAAACTCTCCGCATAGATCTTATAGATATCCTCCGTTCCCGAAGGCCGCGCGGCAAACCACCCGTTTTCGGTCGTTACCTTCAATCCGCCGATAGCAGCGTCATTACCCGGCGCAGTAGTAAGGATACCGGTGATCTTTTCACCAGCCATCTCTTTTTGTTTGATCATGGAAGCTGAGAGCTTAGACAGCTTTTGTTTCTCTGCCGGCGTTGCCCTTGCTTCCATCCGGTCGTATATTGGGTTGCCCAGTTCGCGCGTCAGTTCCTGGTAGATTTGGGACGGGTCCTTCCCCATGACGGCCGTCATCTCAGCCGCCAGCAGACCCGCTATCATCCCATCCTTATCCGTCGTCCAGACCTTCCCATTGCTGCGGAGGAAAGAAGCGCCCGCGCTTTCTTCGCCTACAAAACCCAGGGTTCCGGCAAGCAATCCATCCACAAACCATTTGAATCCCACGGGCGTCTCGTACAATCCGCGGTTGAGTTTGGCGGCGATGCGGTCGATGAGCTGACTGCTGACAAGCGTCTTCCCCACCTTGGCCGTTGCCGGCCATTTCGGCCGGTGAAGAAAAAGATAATAGATAGCGGCCGACAGATAGTGATTAGGCTGCATCAGCCCCGACCCACGGGTAACGATACCATGCCGGTCGTGATCGGTGTCACAGGCAAAAGCGATATCGAACCGGTCTTTCAATCCAACCAGCTTCGCCATGGCATAGGGGGAAGAGGGGTCCATGCGGATCTGCCCATCCCAATCCACGGTCATAAAGCGGAAGGTCGGGTCTACCGTTGTCGACGTCACGGTTAGGTCAAGATTGTAATGATCTGCAATAGGCTGCCAGTAGTCGACGCCGGCGCCACCCAGCGGATCGACGCCAAAATGGATCTTCGCATCCCTGATCCTGTCCATATCGATGATATTCCCCAGATCGGCGATATAGGGGTGTAGAAAATCATACCGGTGCGTCGTCGCGGCGTGTAGCGCCTTGGAATAGGTGATGCGCTTGACGCCCTGGAGCCCATTCTCCAAAAATTCGTTCGCCTTCTTCTGCACCCAATCGGTGATGGCAGGCTCGGCAGGACCGCCATGTGGTGGATTGTATTTAAAACCACCGTCGCGGGGCGGGTTATGGGAAGGGGTGATCACGATGCCATCGGCAAGACCTGTCGTCCGCCCGTGGTTGTAGGTAAGGATGGCGTGCGAAAGCACCGGTGTCGGCGTGTAATCGGTTCCATCCGCGATCATCACTTCTACTCCATTGGCTGCCAGCACCTCCAGGGCGGAGATCTGCGCCGGCCAGGAAAGCGCGTGGGTGTCCATCGCAAGGAATATCGGACCGTCTATCCGTTGCTGCTGACGATATAGACAGATTGCCTGCGTAATGGCAACGATATGCGTTTCGGTAAACGCGGAGTCAAAGGAAGAACCCCGGTGCCCCGAAGTTCCAAAAGCCACCCGTTGCCCCGGGATGGCGGGGTCGGGCGTCTCCGTATAGTATGCCGTGATCAATCGGGTAACATCAACCAATTGTTGCGGTTCGGCAGGCTTCCCCGCCAGTGGACTGATTGCCATAGTTGTATTTTTTATTGCTCACAGGAGCAGCTCTCGGGAGACCCGATGGACTACAAAATTAATACCCGTTTTTTACTGCCGGTCATTATTTCAACATTAAAAACAGGACAGGGATGAACATTCCTTCTAAATGGCTGTATATTCCGAGCAAAATCGTCAAAATATGGAGCACCCAACCATCCACATGAATCCCCATTTCGGTTTTTTGCCTTCGGATGTTGAAGGCATGGACGACCTTGTAGGCCTGGCCCTGGATTTGCGATGGTCATGGAATCATGAAGCCGACGAAGTTTGGCAGGCGCTCGACCCCGACTTATGGGCGATGACCCACAATGCATGGATCGTCCTGCTGACAATGTCCCACGAACAGCTGCGAATCCGGATGGCTGACCCCGCTTTCCGCGGAAAGATTAACGATCTCCTGGAAAAGAGACAACAGGCTGCTGACGAGCCTGCCTGGTTCCAAAAAAAATATTCCGGCTCCGCACTGAAGACAGTGGCCTATTTCAGTATGGAATACATGTTGAGCGAAGCCTTGCCGATCTATGTCGGTGGCCTCGGTAATGTAGCAGGCGATCAGCTGAAGGCGGCTGCCGATCTTGGCGTACCGGTGACAGCAGTTGGCCTTCTTTACCAGCAGGGGTATTTCCGCCAGGAGATCGACCGCAATGGCAACCAGCTGGCTTTGTTCCCTTATAACGATCCCATGCAGTTGCCGATCACGCCCTTACGGCTGCCCAACGGAGAATGGCTAAGGATAAAGGTCACCATCTCCGGATACCCGGTATGGCTGCGAACCTGGCAGGTACAGGTGGGAAGAACAAGACTCTACTTGCTGGACAGCAATGATGCGGCCAATCTTCCCATCTATCGCGGCCTTACGAGCGAAGTATATGGGGGAGGGGAAGAGCTGAGGATAAAACAAGAGATCATATTGGGCATCGGCGGCTGGCGGCTGCTGCGTGCGCTCGGCATCCGGCCCGAGGTCTGTCATATGAACGAAGGGCATGCTGCCTTTCTCGTCCTTGAGCGGGCCGGTGATTTTATGAAGGAGACGGGCGTCAGCTTCGAGGAGGCCCTGGCGGTGACCCGCGCGGGCAACCTGTTCACGACACATACTGCCGTTGCGGCGGGTTTCGATCACTTTAACCCATCCCTGGTAGGCCAATACCTCGGCTCCTATGCCTGGGAAGAGCTGCACCTTAGCTTCGATGCGTTGATGGCGCTGGGCCGCGAAAATCCCAATGATCATGGCGAAAGTTTTAATATGGCCTGGCTCGCCGTACGCGGCAGCGGTGCGGTGAATGGCGTCAGTCAGCTGCATGGGAAGGTAAGCCAGCAGCTGTTTCAATCGTTGTTCCCCCGCTGGCCAAGAGTCGAAGTTCCTGTCGGTTCGGTGACCAATGGGGTTCATATGCCAAGCTGGGACAGTTCTTTTTCTGAGGAGGTATGGACCCATGCCTGTGGCCAGGACGCCTGGAAGGGGGGCCTGGAAGGGATGGAACAGAGCATCTCCTGTGTACCCGACGAATTCCTGTGGGAGATGCGCAACCGGTCAAAGGATACCCTTGTTCGTTATATGCGCGACCGGCTCGCAAGACAATGGTCCGTAGCCGGCTATCCCGCCGACATCGTAGAAGCGGCCCGGCATATCTTCGATCCCGCCGTTCTCACCCTCAGCTTCGCCCGGCGTTTTGTTCCCTACAAACGTCCCTTTCTCCTCCTGCACGACGAACAACGGCTCATCCGTATCCTGACAAATCCCGACCGGCCCGTACAGCTGATCCTTGCCGGGAAGACCTCTCCCGCCGATGAAAGCGGAAAGGCATTGATCCGGCAATGGATTCAATTCATCGAAAGGTATAGGCTCTACCGGCACGTTGTCTTTATAAGCGATTACGACATGCTGCTGACGGAGAACCTGGTGCGGGGTGTGGATGTATGGCTCAATACGCCCCGGCGTCCATGGGAAGCCAGCGGCACCAGCGGTATGAAGGTATTGGTCAATGGCGGGATCAATGTCTCCGAACTGGATGGCTGGTGGGTTGAAGCCTACACCCCCGAAGTAGGCTGGGCTCTCGGCGATGGAAAGGAACATGGGGATGACCCCGCCTGGGATGCGGAAGAAGCGAATGCCCTATATAATATACTCGAGCAGCAGCTGATCCCCGAATTCTATACCCGTAACGAACGAGGTATCCCGGAGAAATGGGTACACCGGATGCGGAAAAGCATGTCGACCCTCACCCCTCAATTTTCGGCCAACCGAACGGTGCGGGAGTATACGGAAAAATATTATCTGCCTGCCGCGGCAAAATACCTGCAACGCGCGGAAGAAAAAGGCGCCGCGGGCAGCCGCATCGTCGCCAGCCACCGTGAACTTGCAGCTAAATGGGACGGGATCCATTTTGGTGCAGAGCAATCCATCCACGCTGATGGCGGCTACGTGTTTGGGATACCCGTAGGACTCAACGGCATCGATCCCGCAAAAGTGGTCGTTGAATTGTATGCGGATAGTAAGGATGGCGGCGAACCCGAGAAGATCGTGATGCAACGTCAGGAGGCGCCTCCGGCTGATGGGCTGCCCGTCTACTCGGCTAAGGTGCAAACCTCCCGCCCCGCCAGCGATTATACCATTCGGGTCATCCCCGCTTATGAGGACATTTCCTCGCCGTTGGAGGATACCCTTATCCGTTGGCAACGGTAAAAGCCTAGGATATATTCTGTATCGATTCTTCCATTTCGTTGCGCAGATCGGTGAAATAGACGGGAAAGAAGAAAAGGGTATAGAGGTAGTTGACAACGGAGACAAGCAAAAAGATGATAAGGGCAAGGGCGACTGCTATTGCATTGAACCCCACGGTAATGACAATCGCCAGCCCGCATATTCCAGCCAGCGCACCACCCAACCCCATGATCCGTGAGAGATCGCCTTCCAGGAAAACCTGGTATTCGCTGTCGGTGTCCTGGATCAGGATCTTGCCGGAGGTGAAACAGAAATACTGGTTGCCAAAGCGCCCTCCGCCAAAGGCCAACGGCCGGTTACGGAAATAAATAGCATCCTCCCCCACGGTGATATTGGGGACACGTTGGTATTCCAGTTCCTGCTGGTAAAAGTCAAGCAGCATCGCTTTCGAGGCCGCGGGATTCTGCGCTTTAATAAAAGTGGTCGACGTGCGGAACATGGCAATGGAAAGATAAGAACTATCCTGCCTTTATTCTTGCTATTTGGCGAAAAACATACACTGCGATCAGCGGAATGAAGAAATAGCTATATTCCAGTAGCCCGGCGATCTTGGCGCCAAGGTTTTCTGTCATTTGGCCCACTGCCGGGACAACGGTGACGGCCTTCCCCGAGCCCCCGGGGAAAAAGGACTGGGCTGCGGCTATTACTACAAGCGAGATCGCCACAAACCGAAGCAGTCCGGAAAGGGCGGCTCGTCTTTTGGCCCGTTTATTCGCAATCGCCATGATGTTATCCATCACCCGCAATTCCAGTCCGTGCGGTGCGGCGTCCCGCCCGCTCATTCGCAGTATCTCCCGGGTTTTATCATGGTCTTGATCCATCATCTTATATCATGTTTAGTTCGATATTCAATAGTTTGCTGAGGATACCATACATCTTTCTGCGGGCCCTGTGCAGTTTCATTTTTATGTTATCCTTACTGATGCCGGTGATCACTGCTATCTCGCTCAGCGGCTGCTCTTCGAGATAATAGAGGGTCAATATGATCTTGTCTTCCGGCGCCATCCTTTGCAGGGCCTGGTCGATGTATTTTGTCTGGTCCTGTTTTGTCAGCCCGTTGTAGCAGGATTCGACTTCTTCAAACCGGCCTTCCGCTAATTCTATCTCTTCATAGAGTATAGTGCGTTTTCTCTTTTTAACCCGTGTGAGCGAATTATTCACTACGATCCGGAACAGCCAGGTAGAGAATTTCGAGTCTCCCCTGAAGGTCTTTATTTGCCTGAACGCCTGAACAAAAGCGTCCTGAACGGCTTCTTCGGCATCCTGTTGATTCTCCAGGATGCGGATCGCGATGGAAAAGGCAAGGTCCTTGTATTCGGTCACAAAATATGCGAACCTGGCCGGCTGTCCATCGACGATCTGTTGGATATAGCGGTATTCCTGGTCCACTTAAGCGTGTTGATCACCTGATGCTTTGTGGTAAAGCGAGAAAATGATCAACCCGATGCCGCTAAAGAGAACACCCAGGGAATTGGTCAGGACAATGCGGTCCCATTTTGTTATAAGATACAACATATATCCCAAAAAGATGCCCAGTCCCATGCCGGCAAGTAATAGCCCCCAGAGCATGGGGTCCTGGCCAACGCCCTTGGATTCTTTGAAGATTATTGTGGGGTCGACCCCTTTTTCGAGCATAGCCATGCGCTCTTTATTCCTGATGTCCAGCTTGGCTAATTTTTCTTTCATCGCCCAGGGGACTGAGACGGCGATGGCGATACCGCCGATGGCCAGGCCGCCGACTACAGCGACGCCGCCGATGACGAGGCCGATTAATTGTTCCGTTTGCATGATTATGAGTTTATTGGTTGTGCGAAATTGCATTAACCTAAATTGGACACTCGTTGAAAACGGACGGTAACCGGCCCGTGCAATTATTTTTTCCGCATCCCGCCCCTTCGGGCATCCACCACCTTGGCAACTCCCACGCGCTGAGCGGTATAGATGCCGGAGTGGCCGCTGAAATAATACGCAGTAAAACAGGCTACGGCGTAATACAGCACATGATCAGCGCCGAACAATTCCACCCCCATCAGGGTGCAGGCGATGGGGGTGTTGGTAGCCCCGGCAAAAACGCCGATGAATCCGAGTCCTGCCATCAGGTCGACGGGGGCTCCGCTAAGCAGTGCAATGGTATTGCCGAGTGCCGCTCCAATAAAGAACAGTGGGGTCACTTCCCCGCCCTTGAAGCCGGTGCCAAGGGTTATTGCTGTAAAGAGCAGCTTCCAGAACCAGCTGAAATAAGTGGCGCCGCCGGCATGGAAGCAGGAAGGGATTGTCACCGAACCGGGGTTTTTTCCTGCCACGCCGAGGCCGAGATAGTCCTCTGTTTGCAGCGCATAGGTCAGTCCGATGATAAGAAGGCCACCGGCTACAGGGATCAGCCATTTGGTTTTGATCAGCCGGTTGCTATACTTTTTGATGCCGTGCGAGGTCTCGGCAAAGGCCATTCCCGCCAGTCCGAAGGCCACACCTGCAAGGATAACTTTGGCGAGAAGAAAGAGGTCGAAGTGGAAGAAGAAGGTTGTCCCTGTTTCGGCGAAATGAATATGGTAGGCTGTATGGTGAATGCCCCAGGCGCCGCAGACAATATCCGCCAGCACGCTGGCCATAAAACAAGGCATTAGAGCGTCGTACTGGATGCGGCCGAGCGCCAGCACTTCCAGCGCAAAGATGGCGCCTGTCACCGGCGTTCCGAATACTGCACCGAAGCCCGCCGCTATCCCGGTCATCA
Source organism: Puia dinghuensis (assembly GCF_014642875.1). Taxonomy (GTDB): domain Bacteria; phylum Bacteroidota; class Bacteroidia; order Chitinophagales; family Chitinophagaceae; genus Puia; species Puia dinghuensis. The sequence goes on along the minus strand of NZ_BMJC01000003.1, from coordinate 572,874 downwards.
GCAAGGTCCGCGTATCTTCCCGCGACAGGTTGAGCTTGCGGGCAAACAGATTTGCAAGGCTGCCACCAATTTGAACGGCGGTTCCCTCCCGTCCGGCCGACCCGCCAAACAAGTGGGTGATCACCGTCGTCAGCAGCACCAGTGGCGCCATCCGCGCCGGCACTCCGCCTCCCGGTTCGTGGATCTCGTCGATGATCAGGTTGTTACCTGCCTCCGAGTTCTTGCCCAGGTATTTATACAACACGTAAATGAAGATGCCCGCCAGGGGAAGGAGAAAAAGCATCCAGGGGTTAGCAAAGCGGAATTGGGTGGCCTCATCCAGCAGGCACAGGAACAGTGCGACCAGTGACCCCACCGTCAGGGCTACGGGGATAACCAAAAGGGTCAAGCGAAAAAGGTAGGAAAGGATAGAAAACTGTTCAAACGCGATCTTGTGTTGCTTCATGCCTACAAATTATCTATTATATCAATAGTGAATATTAATAATTCGTAGGCGCCATCGTCCCTCTCTCATGCAGGGCGGTTGATAAGGTGGAACACCATCACCTTGGCCGCAAAAATAGCTATATATTCTGAACTAGGCAATTCCGCTATAAATCCCTATTTTTGCCGCTCGTTACCCGGGAAGTAGCGCAGGCCGGTAGCGCACCTGGTTTGGGACCAGGGGGTCGCAGGTTCGAATCCTGTCTTCCCGACGAACAAGAAGCCCGCAGCGAATGCTGCGGGTTTTGTTTTTCCGGAAGCGTGGAGAACTTGTTCTCCTAAGCGGACGGGAAAACAAAACCGTTCCGACGAAGTCGGGACGGGGCTTCTTGGGTAATAAGGAGGGTAAAAGGATCACCGGAGGTAATCCTGTCTTCCCGACCAACTTCTGAAACCCGCTCTAGGAGCGGGTTTCAACTTTTATCCCTTTCTTTTGAAATAGTAATTTATTGACTTCCATGATGTTCCTGAAATCTTTCACTTCCCGCCAGTCAACAGAAGGATATTTATCCCTGAAAGGCTTGTCGATTCTTGCAACTGCTTCTCCAATGATTAAAAAATTCCGTTCTACGGCGTGCTTGGTTTTAAGATCACCCAAGTACATGTCAAAAGTTATACCTCTTGTAAAATCCTTTATGTTGCCGATAGCTTCGAGAATATCCTGAAGCAATGACGGGATATCTCTTTCAGACTTGAATCAGGCTTTTTTCCACGAAAGGAAGATAACGGGGCTTGATAGCCCGGCGGGAAACAAGATCAATTTTTTGTTTGAATAGGTCCTCTAATTCGTGCGCTAATTTGATAAACCCGATCCCGATGCGACCATTAAAATCAACCAGTATATCAATATCGCTTTTTTCATTGTAGTCTCCGCGAGCGTAGGAGCCAAATAACCCCAATTCAGAAATAGGATAACGCCCTTGCAATTCAGGCTTTTTCCGGCTGAGTAAGTCTAATATTTGCTCCTTAGTGTACATATAGCAAACTTACAAAAAAACGATCGTCCAAGTAAATGGAGAGATTCAATCCGCACTGCGCCCCGAATCGGGAGATCCCTGCCATTGGCGCCGTCAATGGCGGTCATATAGTACCCGGTGGAGAAAATCAACTTGCGACAGAGACATATTGCACGGTTTTCAAAATGTGTGGACCAATATAGGGGCTTAAGGATTGAGTAGTCACCAACTCTACCTTCTTGCCAAATAAGTCTTCGAGAAAATGGTTAAGCGACAAAAAATTATTGAACGTTTTTTTGTCTTTTTGAATATCCACGAGCAAGTCAATATCACTATTGGGCGTCATCTCGTTCCTTACATAGGAGCCGAATAACCCAATTCGATTAACTCCATATAGAGCTAACCGTTGCTTATTGGCTGAAAGCATGTTAAGTATGGTATCCCTATGTAAGGCATTATTCATAAGACAAAAATAATCAACTATTTGTCATTTTAAATATTGGTAAATCAATCGCTTATGCTTGTTTCGGCCTTTTCAGGAAATCGAGTCTCTCCTAGATGATGTTACGTTAATTTGCGAAGGATTGGTTGCTTTGCTCCCCTTGCTTTTCTTGCTAAGAGCTAGCGATTGGGAAACTTCTCCTTCAAAATCACCTCGATCAATCCTCGCAGCACCCCCGCATTCCAGTCGTCCAGGAACACAAATGCCCGGTAATTTTTGGGAGCTTCCTCTGAATATAGCGTATAATAATGCCAGTATCGCTTGGTCCCAAGGAAATTCCAGCTGATCCGGCCTGCCTTCTCATCGAACAGAACCCCCTGGCTGTTTAGGCTTACTCCAAGCAGTTCCACCGGCTGACCGTCGCGGAATTGTTCGAGATATTTCCTGGTCATATCGTGGAAAAAATGCCGGAATAGCCCATTGACAATTGCCAGATATTTCTGCTCTAATAGCTTAAGCCTTACCCGATATACGGACTTGAGCCTAATCTTAATGACCTTCCCCGAGACATCTCGGACATCGATACAATAGATCCTCCCTATCCGAAACCGATATCCCCGGATTGGCTTCACGCCATAACGCAACCCTTCGACCTCCGTTCTCAAAAATCGAGTCGCCGCCACAGATACCTGATCTTGATCATCGAACTCTATATATTCCGAATTGATAACGAGTAGACGCGGCCGGTCTAGAATCGTAGACCGGACGGTAAATTCCAGCCTTTCGTTATAATCTGCCTTTTCCATTGCAGACCAAGATACGGACAAAACACTTCTACCATTGTTGAACCCTGATTCCGATTTGCCCATCCAGCATCGCAAACTCCCTTGCACCCCAGGGCCTCAGAGTAACTTCCTTAAGATTCGGATGCAACAGTTCGGGGAATTTCGCGGCGACCTTTGCATAAACCTCATCAATATTGTAAGTCACGAGCCGGATCTCGGGGTGTTCTTTTTCGGCGTACTCTGCATTCTGGAAGAGCATGATGCTCAGGCTGTCTTTGTTGACTACACAGAAGGGGTTGTTGGTTTGTAGTTCGTCATGGCCAATGGTGAATTCAAGGCAGTCAATAAAGGTTTTAAGGGCTATTTGGATGTCTTCGTAGAAGATACTTGGAACAACTTTGGTGAAGTGCATGGTTTTTACTTTTGATGGTGGCGACCTTTTCAAGTAAAGATACCGTCAAGCACCGTCGACAAATTCCCCGTCAAAAAAAAAATTTGCGCAGCCGATCGGTTTCGCATATATTTGCAACTGATCGGCTTCATATTCAAAATTCATGAGACGCGACATTTTTCAAGCCATTGCAGACCCCACCCGACGAGCAATCCTCGTCCTGATCGCCGTGCAGGCAATGACCCCCAATGCCATTGCGGAGCACTTCGACATCACCCGCCAGTCCATATCCCGGCACTTGCGCATCCTGTCCGAATGCGACCTCCTTGCCCAAAAGCAAGAAGGCAGGGAGATCTATTATGAACTAAAAATCGATAAAATGAAGGAAATCGATATCTGGCTCGACCAGTTCCGGAAGATCACGGAAGAAGGATTCCAACGACTCGATCACGTATTGTTCACACTAAAAAATAAGAAAAAATGAACCTGTTATTTGATTTCACCGCAGACAAAGCCACCAAAACCATCCGCATTACGCGGGAATTTGCCGCCGACCTCGATCTCGTCTGGGACGCCTTTACAAAACCAGAGATCCTGAGCCAGTGGACCGCTCCCAAACCCTATAGGGCCTACATAAAGGAGATGGACTTCCGGGAAGGAGGGCGTTGTTTAACTGCCATGATCTCCCCAGAGAATGTCTACCATTGGTCTTTAGCAGAGTATATTAAGATCGAACCCAAATCCAGTTTCTCATCGAGGAATTCCTTTTGCGATGAAAACGGAAAGAACCTCAATAATGCCTCTTCCTTGACCACAACTTCCTTTAAGGCCGGAGGGGAGACAACCACGGTTTACGTTGAAAAAATATTCGATGACCTTTCCGTCCTTGAAATGATGGTCACAAAGGGCTTCAAAGAAGGCACTGCTGCAGGATTCGCCAATCTGGACGAATATTTACTCTCCCTGGTCACCAGCAAATAACAAACAAATCCGTTATGCGAAAGTTACAGATGAAGATGTCGATCTCGGCCGACGGTTTTGTCGCCGGCGTCAATGGGGAGAAGGACTGGGTCTTCAAGACCGGGGATGAGCAATCCAAGGCCTGGCTCGTCGGGCAAACCTGGGATGCAGGGCTGATTATCATGGGCAGGAAGTCGTTCGAGAATATGGCGCCTTACTGGCCGACTTCGACCGATCCGTTTGCCGCTCCGATGAACGAGATACCCAAGGCCGTCTTTACCAAAAAAGGATTTAAAGGCATCGATCCGGGGCATGAGCCGTCGCCCGCCGCAGCTTCCTGGGCGAATGCGCGGGTCTTTGGCGGCGATCTTGCCGAAGGGATCAGGGAACTCAAAGCCGGTGAGGGGAAACCGATCTCCGCTATTGGGGGCGCCGGATTTATGCGGAGCCTGATAGCGACAGGGCTTGTCGACGAATACCGTCTGGTTATCCATCCGGTGGTATTGGGCGCCGGACTGCCGATATTCGATGGTCTTGCAAAGCCACTCTACCTGAAGTTGGTCGATGTCAAGGTTTTCCCGGGAGGAGTCGTAGTACACACTTACGGTATATAAGGTTTATAATGCCTTGGCAGAGGATGCAGTAATTGTGCAGTCACAGGGACCAAAACAGCCGGAGGGCACCGATTTTGTGCCTATGGTCAAAATTTCTCGTGTATGCGCCCCGATCTTTTTACCTTTTTCCCATGAAACCCACCCGTCTCCTCTATCTCCTTGCCCTGATCAAGCTGATCTTACCCTTTTTCCTTCAGAACCCTGTTTGGGACCCCCACCGCGATGAATTCCTTTACCTTGCGGAGGCGCGCCACATGGCCTGGGGCTACATGGAGGCGCCGCCTCTCCTCTCGGTCTTCGCCTGGCTGACGAACCTGCTGGGTGGCGGGATGTGGGCGATCAAGATATGGCCTTCCCTGGCGGGCGCGCTGACGTACGTCCTCGTGGGCCGGCTGGTGCTTCACCTCGGCGGCCGTTGGTTCGCCTTGGTCCTAGCCTGGATGCCCTTCGTGGCCGGTGCCTGGCTCCGGATGCATTTCCTCTTCCAACCGAATTTTTTGGATATATTCTGCTGGACGGCGATGGCCTATGGATTGATCAGGTTTCAACAGACTGGAAAGCCCCTATACCTCTACGTTGCAGGCGTCAGCTTCGGCCTTGGCATGCTCGGTAAGTACACTATGGCCTTCTACGCCACCGGGCTGCTGGCCGGCCTCCTTCTCGTTTGGGACAAAAAGTTTTTTACCAACCGCCATTTCTATTATGCCATCGGCCTGGGCTTCCTGCTCTTCCTACCGAACTTCCTCTGGGAGGCCCGTCACGGCTTCCCGGTCGTCTACCACATGAAGACCCTCCAGGATAACCAGCTGCAGTACCTGAGTCCCTGGGCTTTCCTGACGGACCAACTGCTGTACAATGTGGCCACCCTCTTTACCTGGGTGACCGGTCTCGTCTGGGCAGCGCGCACGAAACAATACCGTTTCATCGCCTTGGCGTTCTTCGTCACACTCGCACTCCTGATGATAGGCCACGGGAAAAGCTATTACTCGCAAGGGGTCTACCCGGTGCTGTTCGCATTCGGCGCCCCCCGGCTGGAAGCCTGGGCGAACAAATGGTGGAAAATTGGGATGCTTGCCTTCAGCCTCTTCATTGGCATCCGACTGGTCCCCCTCCTTCTTCCCTTCAAGGCCCCGGCTCCCCTGGCCGAATACTACGTCGATCACCCTCTGGCCCGTAAAGTGGGGGCCCTCCGCTGGGAGGACCTTCGGGACCATTCCCTGCCGCAGGACTTCGCGGATATGTTGTCCTGGGAAGAGATGACCCAAAAGGTGGCCAGGGCCTATGCGTCCCTCGACAGCACGGAGAAGGCTCACACGCTGCTGTTCTGCGACAATTACGGTGAAGCGGGGGCCGTGAACTATTATGGTCCGAAGTACCATCTGCCACCGGCGTACAGCAACAATGCCAGTTTCCTCTACTGGATGCCCCCGGACTTCGACCGGTTCGACGTACTCCTGCTCGTCACGGACGACAAGCAGGAAATGCAGCACTCCTTCATGAAAGAGTTCAAAGCGGTGCGGCTGGTGGACAGCATCACGAACCCCTACGCGCGCGAGGACGGCTCGCTGATCATCCTGATGAAGGGACCCAGCGATGCACTCCGGAAAGCATTCAGGGATAAAATCGACAAGGACAAACTGAAGACCACTGCACAGGGGGCCGTCCAGACCCTGAAGCCCAACGCCCTGGAGAAAGGCGGCGGCATGCACTGAACCCTATGACAACCATTCGGTGGGCGCCTTGCCGAACTTTTTCTTAAAAGAATGCGAGAAATGAGAGAGGCTTTCAAATCCTAAGTCGAGGTAGATGGCAGATGGTTTCTTGTTCTTTTTTTCTATAAGATGGCGGGCCTCCGTCAGCCGTTTTTCCTGTAGCCACTGCCGGGGTGATGTGCCGAATGTTTTTTGGAAGTCACGCTTAAACCCAGCAAGGCTTCTCCCCGTGAGTTGTGCAAATTTTTCAACAGGAACGTTGAAATGAAAATTGCCGAGCATGAATTTTTCCAGATCGATCTTAAAGGGTTCGGAAAAGTCGAATAAAAATTCCTTAAGCCCGGGCATGGCATGCAGCAATAATTTCACCCCTTCTTTCACTTTTAGGATGCCCAAGGCAGTCGTTATCTTTTCTTCGGGATTGCGGACATAGGGTATCACGGATTGGAAATAGCCATGTAGAAAATCGTTTCCGGGAATAAGAATGTTGGGTTGACCGGTGTATTTTTGTGGTAGATCTATTTGCTCCTCCAAGGCGATCTTCCTGAGCAGTTCTTCTTGCAGGCAAATGACAATGGTTTGATAGTCCTCATTGGGAAGAGGTGTTTTGGTAATTTGCCCCAGCTGATTTTTACGTATCAGCAACATCTCGCCCCGTCTCATCGAGACCTTTTGGCAGGAAGTTTCCAGCGTAAATTGCCCCGAAACCTGCAATACCAGGATACTATGCCGAAGAAAGCATGCTTTCTCCTTATGCATTGACGAAAGGAAAGAGTAAAAGATGATTCCCGGGACTACTTCGGTTGGATTTGTCACTACGCAAAGGTATATAAATTCGGGTTTTAGCCGGGACCGGATTATCTACCGCTGCAGGTACGTGCCACCGGCTATCGCACCTTGCGCAAAATGGGTATTCAGGGTATTCATCTCTTCCGCAGTGAAAGTGATCCCCATCGCTCGCATATTTTCCGGCAACCGTGACCTCCGGCTCATACTCACCAATGGCATGATATCATCGCCTTGTGCATTTACCCAGGCGATCGCCAATTGTGCCGGGGTGTATCCTTTTTCCTGTGCCATTGTCCTTAATGCTTCAACTTTCTCCAGGTTCTTTATCAGATTTTCTCCCTGAAATCGCGTGAAATGGTTGCGGTAGTCATTGGCAGGTACAGGCGCTTTCAACTCACCGGTGAGCAGTCCTTCGGCCGTATTGGCAAATGCTACCACTGCAATTCCCAGTTCTTTTGCCGTGGGGAGGAGCTCCCGTTCTATCTCCCGGTCGGCCAACGAATAGCCTATTTCCAATGCTGTTACAGGATATATGCTATGGGCCTTGCGCAGTTGTGCTGCGTTTATTTCAGACACCCCAAGATAACGCACCTTTCCTTCTTTGATCAGGTCGGCGACAGTTCCTATCACGTCTTCCACCGGAACGGCATTATCCAATCTGCATGGCTGATAAAGATCAATGGTCTCTACGCCCAAACGCACCAATGAATAGTTGATGAAGTTCTTAATGGATAGGGGACGCAGGTCCAATCCGCGGAATTGACCGCCGTAGATGATCCCGCCAAACTTGACACTTAGGAAGGCATCGTCCCTTCTGCCTTTGATGGCTTTGCCTACAAGCAGTTCATTGTGGCCGTAGCCGTAAAAGTCCCCGGTGTTGAGGAAATCAATGCCGCTGTCCAATGCCATCCGGATGGTCGCAATACTTTCATCTTCATCTTTTACCGGAGAGCTCCAGGCGGATGACATGCGCATACATCCTAATCCGAGCTTAGACACGAGTGGACCATTTTTGCCGAGTGCTATCTTTGTTATTGTTGCCATTGCTGTTATTTTTTGGATTACCAACACAAAGATCGGCGATCGTGCCCCACGGCTGATTTCCTATATGGCTCAATTTACTTGTCTGGATGGCTCACCGGCCGTAGGCCGGGGCCTTATAAACTTCAAAATAATGTCTTCCGGCACTCACGCCGCGTAGCTGACAGTAACCTTCCTTACAATCCGCTTTGACAACATGCCCATCCATCTTTATTATCGTTTTCTCCGAACCAAAAGGAAGGTATACCCGACCCACGGTATTACCGGGCAAAATAAGCTGAAGGCAGAAACTGTCTCGTTTGTTTTCAAACCACTCCTCGACATCTCCCCGTATTGTTCGATATTTCAGCGTTGCATGTTCAACTAAACCCGGGTGTGGTTTGATCTGCACTTCTCCAAAGCCCGGCGTTAATGGTTCGATACCCGCAAAGTGTCTGACAATATAGTTTGCCGGAGCTGTACCCCAGGCATGACACCAATCCTGGTTAGGCTTGTATTGCTGCCCCCATGCTTCCATCGTCATGGACGCGCCTTCGCGAATCATGTTGAACCAGCTTCTTTTCTCTGTGGAGGTCAATAGCTTTAGCGCATAATCCGAATCGTTGACTCTTGCAAGTCCGTCCAACAGGAACTGAGCGCCATAAACACTGCAGGCCATACCGCGGGAATGTATAAAAGATAACACCGGAGCCATTTTTTCCTTCGGCACCAACCCGAACACAAGTGCAAAGAAGTTGGCATGTAACGAACTATGCCCGGCGCCTTCTCCATCCAATACCAGGTTTGTCCGGGCATCGAAAAATGTACGCTGGAATGCACTCCGTACCCGGACTGCTTCATGGCTGTAGTAGTTGGCATTGGGGAGGTTACCCAGTGCCATCGCCAACTTTCCCATCACTTCCAACCCGGCATAATACCAGGCATTGACAACCGCATTATAATCCGTAAAAACGAAGCCATCTGTTTCTCCCATTCCCGATCTCGGTCCATTGAAATTGGGAGGAGGCCAGTCTACAATATCTTTTAGCTGCGTACTGGAATAAAAGGGCGTAAAATGGATAGACTTCAAAAATTCCGGTGTCTGTTTACCTGTAAGCGTACTGATGAGCCCATCTGGCCTCGCCAGACTTCCCAGTAATTTATGCTTCAGCTGAGGATATAGCTTTCTTACCAGCCTCAGGTCTCCTGAATAAAGGTAGTCGTTCCATGCAATGAGGATATTCTGTAAAGACCATTCGGTAGGCCATGTAGGATGGTATATGAGATAATCAAGCGTTCTCTCAGCCATCAAAAACCCGGCATCAGAAGCATAATGAGAAAGCTGAGTAATCAATGCGTCTGCTTCATAAGGAATGCGTTCGCGATCGCCATCTACATAATACCCCGAAAACGAAGTAGCTTTTATCGTATACTTGCACAGGTTCCAGATCTTGTTTAAACCCGTATCCGAACTCGTAAAAGTGGTTGATCCATCATCAAAATCACTGGCGACCAGATAGCGTGAAACACTGTCGATCGTATACCTTCCCGACACGCTGGCGACCTCGGCGTATCGGAAGGGAAGCACCTCGCCAATGTCTGCGGGCATCAATACAGCACTCTTTGCCGTATTTCTCTTATCGGGTTGAATCGCCGGTTCGTAGGAGTGCTGCCCCTGTTGGAGCGGAATGCTGATCACTCTATACCGGACCGAACCAGGCGGAGCTCTATTAACATGTCCATCAGGTGTAAGCGCTTCGCCCAGGTGAATAACAAGCGTATCACTAGCGTTCCGGGAATTAACGGACAACCTTGGCTGACTGAAACCGTCCTTACCAAAGTCATATAAGACATTGCAGGCATCAAGCCGATCGGTCTTCTCCGGTTGTTGAAGTGTTTTGACCAATACAAAAGAAGGCAGGCTAAAATCTTCCAATTGCTTTCCGGTGCAAAATGCCTGGATGGCGGAATAACGGCTGGCTTTACCACCGCTGCCCCAGGTCCGAACCTTCCAGTAGTAGATCGTAGAGGGCTGCAATGCAGAGCCCTTATATAAAACGCCAATACTGCTGCTGCTTTTTTGGCGTCCGGAGTTCCATATATCTGGTGAATCACTCAGCAGTAACGCTGTACGGCTTGCCACCTCGATCTGATAAGCAGATTGACAGGACGCTGAAACATCCCATGAAAACGTTGGAAAGCGACTATTCACACGACAGAATTCCCATCTTTCACCAGATAGGAGTGCTTGTTCCAGGGACAGATCGGTTCTTGAACCATGATCATACACCCGCTCAGGATCTCGTAAAAGATCAACTCTTAGTGAGAAAGGGGCGGATTTTTCCTGTGTGTAGGAGGATAACCAGGAAAACGCAAACAGTAAAAAGGCAGATAAAACTTTCAAAGGAATTGACATGGTACCTAAATTACACTACTATTCAAAAACCACCGTTTTATTCTTATATACCAGCACACGATCATCAAACACCAGCCGGAGGGCCCTGGCCAGGACGGAAGTCTCGATCTCTTTACCCGCCTTCACCATATCTGCTGCTGTAAACGAATGGGTAACGGGGATGATCTGTTGTGCGATGATGGGGCCTTCGTCCAACTGATCGGTGACAAAATGTGCGGTAGCGCCGATGAGCTTGACGCCGCGTTCGAATGCCTGGCGATAGGGGTTGGCGCCTGCAAAGGCGGGTAGGAATGAGTGGTGGATATTAATGATATGGGAAGAAAAGGCGGTCACAAAGGAAGGAGAAAGGATGCGCATGAATTTAGCCAACACGATATAGTCGGGCTGATGGTTGAGCAGGACATCCATGATCTTTTGTTCAAATACCTCTTTTGGCAGATCCTGGTGAGAGATATGGGAGAACGGTACCTCAAACCGCTGGCAGATATCTTCCAGCATGGGATAATTTCCAATAACATGCTGAACGGACGCGCCAAGTGTTTTAAAATGATGGCGCACCAGGATATCCGAGAGACAATGGTACTCTCTTGTCACCAGTACTATGATCTTCTTCTCCGTGCGTGGGTTAACTGCAACTATGGCCTCAGGGGGAAGGAGGGAGCGCAACTTAGCTTCCAGCATGGCCTTCGGAACCTCTTTATCCACTTCTATCCGGATGAAAAACCGGTTCTCTATGGGGTCGACATGCTCACGCAGGGAGGTAATATTGAGTTGCTCCGCCGCAAGTACATTTGATATCGTTGCAACCAACCCTACCTGGTCCTTACACTGAATGACAGCAATCATATGCTAAATGGTGCAATTTTATGGTCTTCCTCGAATATAAGAAACCGGTTCGGATTTCTGAGCCCAAAAAATAGCTAACTTAATGGCTAGCGTTAAATTTTATTCCGATGAAAGCTATTGTATTGTCAAAACCGGGCGGTGTGGAAAATCTTGTTGTGCAGGATATTCGCACCCCCATCCCCGGGGATCATGAAGTGCTGGTACAAGTCAGGGCCATCAGCATCAATCCCGTCGACGGCTATGTCCGGGAGAGCGGCCTCTTAAAGCTCACTGTTTTGCATCTGCAGCCAGAAGAACAGCCCGTCATCCTGGGATGGGATATCGCAGGCACCGTCACAGACACCGGAAGATCGGTGACCCGCTTTAAAAAAGGGGATGATGTATTCGGGCTGGTCAACTTCGAAGGCCATGGTAAGGCATACGCGGAATATGTCGCAGCCCCCGAGTCTCATCTTGCCCTTAAACCAGCCGGCATTTCCCATGAAGAAGCCGCGGGAGCCACCCTGGCTGCGCTCACGGCCTGGCAGGCCCTTGTCAACTATGCGGATGTAAAAAAAGGCGACAAGGTGTTGATCCATGCCGCAGCCGGGGGCGTTGGTCACTACGCAGTGCAGATCGCAAAGGCTTTCGGCGCCTATGTCATTGGCACTTCCTCTGCGGCCAATAAAGCATTCATCCTTGGCCTGGGTGCAGACGAACATCTCGACTACAGCGCACAACGCTTCGAAGAAGTAATAAAAGACGCGGACATCGTCGTGGATTCCGTCTCTGACCCGGCAAACCTGGCGCGATCGATCGATGCGCTGAAACCCGGTGGCGCCCTGGTGAGCCTGGTCCACTCTTTCGACAAGAATATCCCGATCGCCAGGAAGGCCAGAGAGAAAAAAGTATTTACCCATCGTTTAGGAGTCAAATCCAGTGGCGAGGATATGGCGGCCATTGCAAAATTGCTTGATTCAGGCGCCCTTCGTTCATATATCTCGGAAACATTTCCCCTTGAGCAGATGGGGGCAGCCCATACGAGTATGGCTACGGGCAAGACCAGAGGAAAACTGGTCGTACTTCCTTAAAAGATGAACGGAATAAGCCGAAATCTAACTTTATTACAATACTCCTCGTACCCTGTCAATTTCGCTTTCAATTCGCGCTCTTCGTCAATGGCTCTGAAAATAATTACTGCGGCTAAAACCATAACCGCAACCAGCCCCCAAAAAGACCCGAGTGCAAGCGGCGTAAAAAATAGCAACACAAGCGCCCCGGTGTACATCGGATGGCGGACAACACCGTACAGTCCTGTAGAGATCACTTGCTGTTCTTCTTGTACTTCGATCGTTGCACTGAGAAAGGTGTTCGCTTTAAAAACGTAGAACAAAAAAACGAAGGCCAGTACGCAAAACGCGTCTCCGACATAGGACAAGTATAGCGGAACGTCTGACCATTTGTATCTATAGTCCAATGCCGATAGAATATAAACCCCAATAAATGCCACACCTGCTGCTGATTGGATCAGCTTTTGGGTTACGGTTGGCTCCGCAACGGGTCCGACAGCGAGTCTGCTTTCCAGCAGGTGCTTGTCGAATAAAAATAAATAGGCGGTAATAAAAAGGACGGGGACAAAAAACACAATTAAGTACAACCAGGCTAACCTGTAATGAAGACTGCCATAGGGTAAGAACATCGCCAGCGCCATGGCGAGAAGCAGGAATAGCATCCCTGCTATACTTTTGGATAATAACCGGGAATTTTTCATAGTGCCGCACCGCAATTTACAAACTTTCATCCTCACTCACTACGCAGTGCGTCATCGTACGTTTTTGATACAGCCACTGTTCGCAAATACAGCCCTTACTTGATACAGGTTGTTAAGATAATGCCCAGGATCAATGCGCCAACAAGAAATGCAGCAACATGTTCAGTTTTCATAAGAATGGATTTGGTTTAACAAAAAGATATCAAACCAAAATTGGTCAATAAAACACGATTTCCCAATTGCTAAACATTATTGTTCTCGCCATGTGGAAAAAAAGCGCCCGGTCTTTAGGCGCTTCTTGTCATAAACTCTTAATAAAGGAATAGAAAAACTACTGATTGGCCGGCCTGGGCTCACATACATACCCAAACAGACAGCGTGCTTTGATCATCGCTGCCACTTCGGACGGCACATATTGTTCCCATCCTTCCTCCCCATGCTTGATCATATGCAGAACCCTGTCCGTCTGTACCTGGAGATTACTCTCCTGGTAATGCCGGATATCCTCGATCTTATTATTGGCGATGAGGTATCGGTACAGGTCTACAAGGTGAGTCGGCGGGTTAAATCGCAGGCAGTTGTAAATAATCCCATTGCGCAGGGTAGGGTAGACGAACAGCTTAACATTCCGGCTGAACAGCGCGGCAAACGATTCGAGGATACCCCCCGGCAGATCTTTGTAATGTTCCTCGGAGAAGATATATTCCAGGTTGGGAAAGCCCAGCACCACCCCCATTTTGAGCCTGGTGATCTTCGACAGATAGGCCACTAATTTATAATACTCGTGGAAATCGGAGATCAGCACCGTCTGCCCCAACGCACATAGGATATCCACCCTATCGAGAAAATCTTTTTCATCTATGTCCGCAGTCGGGTCCGCATCTCTTTCCTTCAGCGCCTGGAGGGTCAGCTCCGTCACGACCACGACATTATCCTTATCTACATCCGGCTCCTGCAAAAATTGCCTGACACCGTTGTTTAGCATGTCGATATGGACATTGATCACCGGCCTGAACCGTCCGCGGATCACCACGGCATGCTTCTTATGCAACACCTCGGAAGGCTGCATGTTCTTCCCATCCGGACCGAACAAGGCCGCATCCGAAAAACCGTACTTCACCAGGTGCAGACTCATCAGCCGGTTGTCCACGTTGGTAAAATCAGGCCCTTCAAATCGGATCATGTCTATCTGCAGGGCATCCTTGGTGAGATTGTCCATCAGCGACTGAAGGAAAATATCGGGGTGGGTGTAATAGTAAAAACAGGCATAAAGGAGATTTACGCCGAGGACACCCACCGTGGCCTGCTGCAGAACATTGTCGTTATCCAGCAATTTCACATGGATCACCACGTCGTTGTATTCCCCGTTTGGCTTCAGCTGGAAGCGGACGCCCATCCAGCCATGTCCCTCATTCGTCTTGTGGTAATTCAGTGCCGTCATCGTATCGGCAAAAGAGAAAAAAGTAGTCCTCTCGCCGCGTGATTCGGCAAGCCGCTCGATCAATAGCCCATATTCCTTATCCTGCATCGCCATCAGCCGGGCTTCGCTTACATAGCGCCGGCCTTTCGATGCGCCATAGATGGCGTCGGAAAAGGTCATGTCGTAGGCTGACATTGTTTTGGCGATGGTGCCCGAAGAAGCCCCCGCCTTGAAGAAATAGGCGGCAACATCCTGTCCGGCGCCAATCTCTGCAAAGGAGCCGTAAATCTGGGGATCGAGGTTGATGGCAAGCGCTTTCTGTTTAGTTCCTAAGTCTTTGTTGTGAACGACACTCATACAATTCGTCATTTATATATATACCGCTGCCATAGAAAGACGCCCTAAATATACGCCTTTTCATATTACCTCATTATTACCTGCCTGTCGTCCCGCATCTGCTTGCCACCCCAAGCCATTACCCCTCCTTGATCCCCTTGGCTGTCGCTGCCTTGGAGAGGGAAGTCCCCACTTTTTTGGAATTTTTTATCTTACTGCTCGCTCTCACGTTGACCGCGCTCAGGATCGAACTGATCTCCTGCCACAGGGGGTCGCAGATAAAAGCAACCGTCCCCCCGCTTCGCTTTTCCATCGATTTCGTGAAATTGATATCACCAACACAGATATATTTCTTACCCGGCTCGCTCTTGGCCGTGATGGCTAATTTGGCGTGGTCATCTGCTTCCCCCCATTTGTAGGAAGGCTTGATCCCCAGCGGGGCCAGGTCTACCTCCTTCATGGCAACCACCGTGTGGATCTTATCGCTGTCTTCCGGACCCGGCTCCTGACCGTGTTCCCAGGTCTCCACGTCCAGGTTTTCGGCCAGCTGCGGCCCTACCAGGTCGTTGTAGAAGTCGTCATCATTGGCTGTGTTCCAGAATTTATTCTTGGCAAAACAGCTAAAGGCCATCCCCGCCTTCGATTTGAAGGTAATGTAGTTGGCGTAAGCTTTCGTACTCGTTGTCACCTTGTTGTTGAGCAGCGATTCCAGGGAGGTATTCTTTCCTTTTATCGCCGCCGGTACGGCAGACTTGTCATATACATTTGGCTGCTGCGCCACGAACATCTGGTCGGCGATCGCTTCCGCCGTCGCGCAATCTTTCAACGTGATGCAGAGGAAGGTCTGGGCATAGTCCGTCGCAGTGTGGGGATAGCCATAGGCGCCATGGGGCGGGAATTTTGGCGCCGAGTCGACCAGCCAGAAAGCGCTGTCGGTGCCAAAATCACAACAGAGCACCCCTTTCGTATGTCCCCGGACACCGTCGGTGACTCCCGTTATCGGGTTCTCGTCATTATAGAAGAACCAGGCAAAATCCGGGTTGTTGAGGTTATTGTAGATCTGGTTGAGCGTGTCGGACACCGCGCCCTTTTTCGGGTCACTGATCTGGTCGGCGGACAACGAAAGTTTCTTTCCTGTCGCGTCGAAATAAACATAGGCAGTGCCGGTAGGCTTACTGCCATCGCTGGCTGTCCCTTTGCTGGGAATTTTGTAGAGAAAGAACCAGTCCACCGGCTTTCCGAGATCGTTCATTGCGGACAATCCAACACTTGCTGACTTTGCCATAAGATTAGCGGTTTTTTTAGCGTGATAAAGAGTACCGTAATGCTAGGTAATTTTTGTTACTTAGCATACCGTATTTTCACTGATTTTTCCACCATCATGTCCACCACGCGACCCATCAAGATATCCAATGGCCGGATCATCACGCCTTACCGCCTTCTCCGCCACGCAACCCTCCTGGTTTCGGAAGGCCGCATCGCTGCCATCAGTGAAGGGGATATCGAGGCTCCGGAGGCGCTGGTCATCGATGCGGCGGGCCGGTATGTGGCCCCAGGCTTCATTGATATCCATGTTCACGGGGGCGGCGGCCACGATTTTATGGACGGAACCGAAGAGGCCTTCCATACCATCGCAAAATTCCACACCCGCCATGGGACGACAGCGATGACCCCCACGACCCTCAGCTGCGGGAAGGAAGAGCTGCTGGCCGTCCTCGAGACTTACCAACGCGTCAGCGGACAGCCTGGCCATGGCGCTCAATTCATCGGGATGCACCTCGAAGGCCCTTATTTCGCGATGAACCAGCGCGGCGCACAGGATGCCCGGTATATCCGTAACCCCGATCCGGCCGAATACCGTGAACTCACCACTCGCTTCCCCTTCATCCGCCGCTGGAGCGCGGCCCCGGAACTCCCCGGGGCACTTGATCTCGCCGACTGGCTCCGGGGAAAAGGCATCCTCCCTGCACTGGCCCACACCGAAGCTCTTTATGATGAAGTGCTGCAAGCCTTCGAAAGAGGATATACCCATGCCACCCACTTATATTCGATGATGCTTGGCGTCACCAGGCGCGGGGCCACGCGCTATGCGGGCGCCATCGAAGCCGCCTTTCTCATCGATGAAATGACCGTGGAGATAATCGCGGACGGCATCCACCTTCCCCCGCCGCTGCTTCAGCTGGTGTGTAAGATAAAAGGCCCCGGCAGGACGGCGCTCATCACCGATGCTATGCGGGGCGCCGGTATGCCGCCGGGGGAAAGCATCCTGGGCGCCCGGCACAACGGACTCCCGGTGATCATCGAAGACGGGGTCGCCAAGCTGCCCGATCGCAGCGCTTTCGCCGGCAGCGTAGCAACGGCCGACCGGCTGGTGCGCAACATGATCCAGCTGGCCGGTCAACCTGTAGCCGACGCGGTGAGGATGATGACCAGCACCCCCGCTGCCATCATGGGTGTAGGCGATCGCAAAGGGTCCCTGCTCCCGGGAAAGGATGCCGACATCGTCCTGTTCGACGACCAGGTGAACATCCACGTCACCATCGCCGGCGGCAATATCGTCTATACAAAAGAGGTCTATGCATAGCAACAGCATCAGGGGTAGCATCCACGTAAAGATAGCCGAAGACCGCCAGGCACTCGGCGTAGCCGCCGCCCTCGCCACCGCCGAAACGATCCGCCACCTGCTCGCAACCCAGCCAACGGTCAATATGGTCTTTGCGGCCGCCCCCTCGCAGAACGAGTTCCTGATAAGCCTGAACCGGCATCCCCTCGACTGGGACCGGATCAACGCCTTTCACATGGACGAATACATCGGCCTCACTGCCGGCGCCCCCCAATCCTTCGGCTTCTATCTGAAAGCGCATCTCTTCGATCTACATCTCTTCCGTCAGGTGCACCTGCTGAATGGCACAGCCCCCGATGTACAAGCCGAATGCCAGCGCTACGCGGCCTTACTGGAAGCGTGCCCCACCGACATCGTATGCATGGGCATCGGCGAGAATAATCATATCGCGTTTAACGATCCCCCCGTGGCCAATTTCAGGGACCCGGACCGTGTCAAGATCGTCACCCTGGACCCTGAATGCCGGCAACAGCAGGTGAACGACGGCTGCTTCCCCTCCCTGGCCGATGTTCCCCAACAGGCGCTGACCCTCACCATCCCATCCCTGCTCGCGGCCCGGTACATTTTCGCCATGGTCCCCGGCGAACGAAAGGCCAACGCAATCTTTCATACCTTCAACAGTCCCATTACCGAAAGCTACCCTTCCACCATCCTCCGAACCCACTCCGCCGTAGAATTATTCCTTGACTGCGATAGCAGCAAACTGATACAACCATGAAACCGATGTTTTTAGCCTTGCTCCTCGTACTGACACAAACGCGTCAGGGTGCTGCCCAGTCCTCCCTCCCCATCCGCGCCTTCCACCTCGACATGCGCATCCAGGTGATGACCATGCCCGCCCTCCGGGCCTTCGCCCAAAAACTGCACGCCGGCGGCATCAATACCCTCATCATGGAATATGAGGCAACCTATCCCTACGACAATCACCTTCTCATCCCCAACCGGTATGCGTACACAAAGGCCGAGATCGTCTCTTTCATCAACTATTGCGGTGGGCTCGGCATCGACGTGATCCCCCTGCAACAAAGCTTCGGACATGTCGAATACATCCTCCGTCACCAGCGCTACAAACCACTACGGGAAGACGACAAAGCCCTCTCCCAGGTGTGCCCGCTACAAATTACCGAAGACAGCCTCCTTTTCACCGATCTCTATACCCAATTGGCACAGACCCACCCCTCGCAGTATATTCACATCGGCTGCGACGAGACTTATCTGCTCGGCCACTGTGCGCGTTGTCGCAAGAAAGCAGAAGAGGGCGGCATATCAAAATTGTATTTCGACTATGTCGGCATGCTCTGTAACATCGTCCTCCGGCTGGGGAAGCGACCCGTCCTCTGGGCGGACATGGCGCTGAAATACCCCGATGCCATCCGGTCGCTCCCCGCGGGCACAGTCCTCGTGGACTGGAACTATGGCTGGGACATGAACCGCTTTGGTGATCACCAGAAGCTACTGGCCAGCGGCCTCACCATCTGGGGCGCCCCGGCCATCCGCAGCAGCCCTGATAATTTTTATCTCACAAAATGGGCAAAACATTTCAACAACATACGCGACTTCGTCCCCGCCGCCCGGCAGATGGGCTATAAAGGGATGGTCCTCACCTCCTGGTCTACCTCCGGCGCCTACTCTTATGTCTACGAGTCGGAGAACCAACTTTCCGATCTCCAGGCCATCCGCCATGTCTATCCCATCACCGGATTCAACATCCTGATAAGCGCCTATGTGGCAAGCCTTCGCTCGCCGGAGCCCATCGACGTTTCCCAATTTATCATCGACTATTGTCATCGGCAATATGGGTTTACCCGCGATCAGTCGCTGGCCTTCTGGCAGGCTTTACAAACAGCGCCTTACGAAGTCACCAACGGCGTGGTACAAAGCCCCACCCCCCTGGCGCTAACGGCGCTCATCGATAGCACCGTTGCCGCCGCCCGCACGCTCCGCACCCTCCAGCCGCAAAAGAATCAAAAGGAATTTGCGCACTACTGCCTGATGGCCGATATCCGCCTCCAATATCTGCGTTTCGAGGAAATAGAGGCGGAAGCCAATTCCCCCACGTTAACCCGCCGCGATATTCCAGCCTTGCTCATCCGCCTGCGCGCGCTGCTCGCCGAAGTGCCATCTCTCAGCCAACGCTTTATCGATCTCAACAAAAACGATTTCTACCTTTCTGAACTCAAACAGGAAAACGACCTCCGCAGTGTCCGCATCCGTGAGCTCTACGCGCGGCTGAGCAAGACACCCGGGTCAAAGCCGCGCTAACCTCTTTTTACAGGAAGAACATAGATCAGTCCCGCTGCTATCGACGGTCGCGATCTGCTCATTGGCATCATTCATGATACAATGCGGACTTTGACAATGCGGCAAACCAAGGTTGTGGCCTATCTCATGGATGACGATCGTTCTCAACCGGTGCTCATATTTGTCTGTGGCGGAAGAATAGAATCGTGCATCGCTGATCACGCAAACATTCCCCGGGCAATTCCCGAGCCCGAGGATACCCCACACCGCATATTTGCTGGCTGGCGCCTTGATCTGACCGCTCCTTTCTTTTTTGGTGATAAAAATATCCTTCCGCGTCAACCCGACCAGCATGGCGATGGTGTCGTCTCTCCGCTGCGATAACCAGGTCAAGATGGAATCCGCGGAATAACGCTCTCCTTTTGTACAAAAGCAAGCTGGCGCGCGTCGCGGAATTCGATGGGCTGAATAGCGATCGTATGCACCGCCCGCCCATTATTACCCCAATGGCAGCCGGAGAATAGAACTATTACCCCAAGAAGCCTTATCGAGCGCAGGCTATTCATGCCCGCAACTTACAAACAATTACACCATCACCGGCAGAAATCGCCGCATCGACCTCCTGTCCATTGCGGGCAGCAAAAATGCAATCTCCGTTTCCCATTTCGCGGCATCGGGAACAACTCGCTCATCCGTAAGATAAAATTCCGTCCGGCCCGCAAACGCCGTCCCTTCCCCCGGGATAACTTCCTTATCATCCCGGCCCATTTTCTCCACCCAGGCATCCAGCATCATATGCGCCTCCTTCAGATGACAATAAGCCCCGCGATGGATAAGCGTCGCATACTCACCGCCCGGGAACATCCCGCTGATGACCTCGTCCTCACCCGCCACTGCATAGGGTACCGTCACGCCCACCTCCACCAGCAACCGACCGTCCGCGGTCAGCCGCAGGTATTGAAAGAAAGGCGGTCCGCAAGGCTGTATATTCTTTTTTTTCAACCAGGCATACACTTCAGGATGAAGAGAAGGCAGCGTATGAGGGATATCCTTCATGGTGACGGTCGTCCTTATCGCCACATAATACCGCTCTTTGCGCCAGGTAATGACGGGTGGTGTGAGCATAATCTGACAGGATTTTAAGCATCAGCCACCACAAAAATACCTCATCTTCCAACCGCTGGTAAGGGGTAAAAGCGACAATTTTCAAGGGTGTAAGCGTCCTCTGGCGCGCATTCCAGTCCCGATTTTTCCTTATTTTACACCTGTTATGAGAAAAATCACGCTCCCCTTCCTGCTGCTGGCGCTGCTGTTCACCCGCTGCCAGAGCCCTGCCCCCAAAGCAACCCCTGCCGACACCACCAGCACCGGCCAGGCAATCACCACAGCGGCAAGCCCCGCCACCAGCGTGACGACCCCCGCCGACACCAGCCAACTCATCAGCGTAATGCAGCAGTCCGCCCGGGACTGGAACAAAGGCGACCTTTCCGGCTTCATGGACTCCTACGACGACAGCGCAACCATGATGTCACGCCATGGCCTCATCGGCAAGGATTCCATGATGATCCACTACCGGCAGACCTATTTTAAAGAAGGCGCCGCCCGCCAGCAACTCACCTTCGATCAATTCCGGATAATACCCCTCGCCGGGGACTATGTCCTGCTCACCGGCCGGTATACCCTGGCGGGTAACAACCTGCCCACCCTGTCGGGCCGTTTCTCCCTTGTATGCGTACACCGGCAAAAGGGCTGGAAGATACTGCACGATCATACCAGCTAAGAGCCGCCGCCCATCCGCCTGCAACCGATTCCAAACTGCACCTCTGGCGCATATACGCAAACGTTTCCGTAACTAAAGCCTGCTAAACTCCGCGAATCCCCGATTTTTGAGGCATCACAAAAATCTATCACATGAAGAAAAATCCCACATTGCTATGCCTCGGCATCGCCCTTCTTATCGGAACCGCAACCTTGCCAGGATGTGAAAAACCGGCGCTCAACAACTCCACCGCCACCTCGACTGCTCCCGGAACAAAAACCCGGACTACCGCCAGCACCGCCGCCCCGCAGATCACCAGCTTCGTCCACCCCGGGGTACTCAACACCCAGGCAAGCCTCGACCTTGTCGGGGGCCAGGTCAACAGCGGCGACCCCACCCGCAGCGCTTCTTATCAAAAGGTGCTCGATTTTATCAACAGCCACACCTATCCCACCTCCTTCTATTCAACGGTGGTGGTAGGCTCCAATGGGCAGACCTCCCCGTCCAAAACCCAGATCCGCAACGACGCCGAGCTCTGCTATGCCCTCGCGCTCCGCTGGGCGAAGACGGGCCATAGCGAATACGCCACCCAGGCCATCGGCATTCTCAACGGCTGGGCCTATACCTTCCAGAACTATGCATTGCTCAACTCTTCCACCAACCCCAACCAGCCCGATCTCGAGGCTTCCTGGACGACGCCCACCTTTGTAGCTGCGGCGGAGATCATCCGGTATTATACCGTGAATGGTCAGGGCTCCGGCTGGGCACCCGCCGACATCACCCAGTTCGAGAACTATCTCAACAACGTAAAGAACAATTACATCAACAACACCCCTAACTACAACAACAACTGGGATGCCTCGATGTCCTATGCCAGGATGGCCATCGGCATCTTCCTCAACAGCACCACCGTCTATCAGAATGGCTATAACGCATTGCTCAACTATCTGCCTATCGTCATCAACTCCGACGGAACCCTGCCCGAACTGTGTGGCCGCCAGGACTGCGTGCACTTTCAATACTCGCTCACGGCCTTCGCTTATGCCGCCGAGTTAGCCCGCGTCCAGGGTGATAATTCCCTCTGGTCGGCCAATAACAATCTGATCAGCGCCGGCTATGACTTCCAGTGGGCCGCCTACAATCAGACAACAGGTTGCAATTACTGTACGATGTCGAGCCCGGTATACCCCGGCGTGGAAGTGGCGTACAATGTGCTACAGACAAGCAGTTTGCAGAACTTACGGGCGCTGGACGCACCGCTTGGTGTCCCTAATGACAACACTTTTTTGGGGTTCACCACCTATACACATTTTAATGTGCCGGGGCTTTGAGGAAGGAGAGATTGATCTGTAAGAGATGAGGAGAAAAGAAAAAACCTGCCACCAGCCGATGGCAGGCTGACTAAAATAATATCAGCTGACAACCTCTCAGGAGAGGACTCGCCTTACTTCACATTCTTGCTGACGATCTTGGCGAGATCGAACATCGATACCTGATCTTTTCCGCCGAACACAGCCTTGAGCTTGGTATCGGCATTGATCATGCGCTTGTTCTTCTTATCCTGGAGGTTGTTCTTTTTGATATAATCCCATATCTTTTTAACGATCTCCGTTCTGGGAAGAGGCTTGCTGCCGATGACTTCCGCCAGTGTTGCGCTGGGAGAAAGAGGTGTCATAAATGCCGCATTAGGCTTGCGGGTGGAAGCTTTTTTCACCGCTTTTTTTGCTGCCTTTTTAGGGGCTTTTGCAGGTGCTTTTTTAGCGGCTTTCTTGGCTGTTTTCTTCGCAGCCTTCTTGATAGCTTTTGCCATGATGAATACTTTTTAATGGGTTAATGAAATAAATGTACAGATTTTAATTTTTCTGAATGCATAATTTCGTAAAAAAATTCCCATCGATGCTTGCTATCCGCCTGCTCTTTTGTATTGGCGCCCTTGCCCTAAACCTCGCTTGTCTGGCGACAGACCTCACCCTCACCTCCCCCGACGGAAACATCCGGGTCGTCTTCCGGCCCACGGATAGCTTCCCCTGTTATAGCGTCTGGTATAAGGGGGTACCCGTCGTCGATTCCTCTCCCCTAGACCTTATTTTCAAAGAACCCGGTAACACTCCCCCCGCCTCCTTCTTCGGCCGGGGCCTGCTGATCCACCCCGTCTACCGGGAAGGTGCCGATAGCTATACCCTGCCGGTAGGCCGCAACAGCACCGTCAGCGATCGATATACCGAATACTCCATCTCTATCACAGAGCCTCGAAACCGGCACCGGCGGCTCATCCTCGTCATCAGGGCGTACAATGACGGCGTTGCCTTTCGCTGGGTCTTCCCCAAACAACCCAACTGGAACAGCTATCAGCTGCTCGCCGAGAACTCCGGTTTCCGGCTCACCGGCGACCCCCTGCTCCAGGCCTCGTTCCTCCCGGGGTACACCACCTCCCACGAAGGACGCTATACCCGCCTGCCCCTTAGCAAAGTAAAAGGCGACACGCTCATGGACATGCCGGTATTCCTCGAACTGCCCGGCCACAGCGAACTGCCCGGCCGCGGTGAACCCACCACTGGCAGCAATCAGCAGGCGGCTGCCATATACATGGCCATCACCGAAGCCAACCTGACAGACTACGCCGGCATGTATCTCATAAAACACAACGGCATCCTCAAAAGCGATCTATCCCCTCTGCCTGACGGTGACGGCATAAGGGTAAAGGCCATCCTTCCTCATCGGACACCCTGGCGCGTCCTCTTCGTCGGTTCCCGGCCCGGCGCCTTTCTCGAGTCCAACCTGCTCACCGATCTCAACGACCCCTGTGCCATCAAAGACCTCTCCTGGCTAAAGCCCGGTAAGACGGATTTCCACTGGTGGAATGGCGACATCGTCCCGGACACCACCTTCTCCCCTGGTATCAACTTCGAGACAAACCAATACTACATCGACTTCTGTGCCCGCAACGGCATAGCCTATCATACGGTGATCGGCTATGGCGGCATCGCCTGGTATACCAACGATGGCGTCAGCTACTCCCCCGGTCCCCATTCCGATGTTACCCGGCCCATCCCCGGCCTGGACATGAAAAAACTTTGTGACTATGCCGCGTCAAAAGGCGTGGGTATCCGGGTATGGGTCCACTGGCAGGTGCTTTATCGCCATCTCGACAAGGCCTTCGACCAGTTCGAAAAATGGGGGTTAAAAGGAATGATGGTGGATTTTATGGATCGGGATGATCAGCAGATGGTCAATATCCAGACGGAAATTCTGCGAAAAGCGGCCGCGCATCATTTGCATATCCAGTTTCACGGCGCCTATAAACCCACGGGCCTCATCCGCACCTGGCCGAACGAGCTTACCCGCGAAGGCACCCTCAACTACGAAAACGATAAATGGGACAACCCCATCACCCCGGACGATGACCTCAACGTCGTCTTTACCCGGCTGCTGGCAGGAGCCACCGACTACCATTTAGGCGGGTTCCGCGCCGTGCCCCCATCGGAATACAAGGCGCAATACACCCGCCCCCTCGTGCTCGGCACCCGTTGTCATATGCTCGCGATGTATGTAGTGCTGGAAAGCTATCTCCCGATGGTGTGCGATTATCCTGCCGCCTATGAGGGACAAGACGGCTTTGATTTTATAAAAGCAGTGCCGTCCACCTGGGACGAGACCCGGGTACCGGCAGCCATTCCCGGCAATTGGGTCGCCATTGCCCGGCGCAAGGGCGACGATTGGTATGTAGGGACGATCAACGGCCCGACCACCAGCACCGTGTCGATCCCCCTCCGGTTCCTGCAACCCGGCCGATACGAAGCAACCCTCTATAGCGACGCCCCGGATGCCGCCACACAACCCAACCATCTCATCCGGAGCACCCGCATCGTCCAGTCCACCGATACCCTGCAGGCCGGCCTCGCAGCCGGCGGTGGTCAGGCCATAAAGCTAAGACGGCTGGACAATGCCCAGGCCGCCTCCGCCGTCCGACCCTGATGCTCAATATCCCGCACAGGCCCGGCGCAGCATCATCACCAGGTGGTCGAGGTCAAAAGGTTTCTCGATATAGAAATCCGCACCGGCTTCTCCTGCCAGCCGCGCAATATCCTGGTTGGCGCTAAAAAAAACGATCGGCAATCCGCGGTAGTCGATGGATGCTTTGAGTTCCTGTGAGGCAACGATACCCCCCGTAGGCGGGATCTTGTTGTCCAGAAGAATGACATCGGGCCGGCAATCCGCCACCTTTTTTACGATGTCATGACAATTATTTTGTGTAGCCACTTCAAATCCGCTGGTTTCCAGTACTATGGTGCAGACGTGGAGAATATCCGCGTCGTCGTCAAAGATCAATACGCGCTTCTTCATAGCATGCAATTTAGTGCCTCCTATTTCTGGAACAATAATTGCACCAGCCTTTCATGATGGATAACCGAAACACGGCCTTCTCCATTCATCAACTATAATGTATTGATCTTCCCCACCGCCAACTTGGATTTAAAGGCGAAATGAGGATCATTCATCCCCGTGAGAAAAAGGGTATTGTTCGATACCACCCCAAGCCTCGGCATGGCCGGCGGAATATCCTTATTGCTGAACAGGGCCTTGCGTGTCAGCTTCCCGGTGATCATATCGAGCTGTACTTCAAAACAGGTGCTTCGGTGGAAATGCGACAGCTGGATGACCTTCTTACCGGGTTGGACCACATCCGCATTCCGGTCGTCGTCATTGAAGAAAATATCGAGCATATTGTTTTCCCGGAGACAGCCGAAGCCGCTGAAGAATGGCCGGCTGAAGGTCCTGTCGAAAAAACCATGGGACAGCAGCATTCCACTGCCCAATCCGAGGGTGCCTGCCATCTCTTCAAACTGCCGCTTCGGCAGGATTTCCAGGTATTCGATCTCACCCCCGGGGGAGAGCTTACCGATATAGATGTCTCCGGAGAGGAACATCTGAGACGAACTGGTGGAGGTCGAAAAGCTCCCACGAACATTGTAGGAATAGGTGTACGAGCTTGTCCATGTTGCAAACTGTTCGGCCAGGAAAACCAGGCCGTTATCGGGTGCGACAAAAAAATTGCGGAACACCAGGTGAGAACCGATGCTCCGGACGGTATCCTTGTTAGTTTTCACGCTCTGGCTGTCTTTGTCATCATCATTCTCCACCTGCGAAACCAGCCCCACGGTGAAGTCCTTTTTGGTGCTGGTGATGAGATTTCCCGTCGCGGCATCGAGCCTTTGCACCATTAGCCCGTTGATCTCCATTTTACTCCTGTCATTGGTGAAGAAGGCGGCCACGACTATCTCGTTATTCAACTGCACCACCTGACTATTAGCCAGGAACCTGCCGGGGATGTCTGTCTGCACGTCCTTTTTCATCTTTCCGGTGGAGTCATAAAGTCTTATACTGTACTGCCTGAAATACCTCCGCCTTTGCGACGCCTCCCCATACACCCGGCCGACAACAACAACATTCCCAACGGATGTATAGATCAGATCTTCCACATCGAACAGATCGTGACGGAATTCATTCGCGATATGAAATGGCTTGCCCAGCGGGTGGAGATCCGCGTCCAGGGTCAGGATATCGTAGCTGTCATCTGCCCCGGCGAAGTCGGTACTGGTGATAACGATCTTCGAAGTGTCGGTGTTGGGGGTGATACGGAGCGCCAGGAGGCTGTGCTTTGCGGACACATCCCATGATGACAGCTGCTGCCAGTCGGTCTTAAGATTGCCCGATGTCTTGTCCAGCTCAGCCGCATACAGGTTCATTTCCTTTTCGTTCTTTTCGTACCCCACCGCAAACAAATACAGTTTGTCCCTGATAAAAAAGAAGGTCTTCGGTTCCTTACCCTTCAGCTCGTGGTCATATCCTTTCCGGTATACCTCGCCCAGCGAAGGGTCCAGCTTCACCAGGGTAGAGGATTTTCTCTGTTTCCATTCCCAAAGGGTTCTATAGTTCACCATATGGAATTCCTCGAGATAAACGCCCGAAGCATCAGCCTTGATGATGGAAAGATCTGTGCTGCCTTGCTTTAGTTTGAATTCGTCTCCCCAGGTGACTTTCGGCTGGGCGTAATTGAGATAGGGGGAAATAAGCAGAAGCAATGAGTAGAGATGTTTTTTCATGGATTGGGTTTCGATCCCAACGGCTTCTGTGGATAAAAATTGCCCGCTTCGCTTTGTCCCTGTTCGGCATAAGTGACTCCTATTATATCTCCGTCGGCCGGCGTTCGATAAAATCGTACTTTTATACCCTATGGCGAACCCTTATCTTTCCCTGCTCAGCACCGCCTGGCGTTATGCCCGCAACGAAAGGAAGAAATATATCCTCGTCTATTTCATGTTCATCTGCGCCAACCTGGTCTACTCGCTGAATCCCATCCTCTTCGGTTGGTTCATCGGGCATCTCCAGCAGGATTTCACGCATGTCTGGCATTATGCTCTGCTCTATGTTACCGGCTACATCGGGATAAAATTCGTGCAATGGTGTTTTCATGGTCCCGCCCGGATCATGGAGCGCACGCTGGCTTTCCATCTCAGCCGCAATTTCCTCCAGGAAAAATACCACCAGGTGCTCCACCTGCCCGTAAAATGGCAACAAGATCACCACAGCGGCGCCACCATCAACCGGGTCCGTAAAGCCTATGAGGCCCTCCGGGAATTCTTCGACCGCGGCTTTATGTACATGTATGCGCTCACCAAGTTCGTCTTCTCCGTGGCGGCCATCCTTTACTTCTCCCCCTTGTACGGCTGCATCGCCGTCATCCTGGGCCTCGCCACCATTTTCGTCATCCGAACCTTTGACAAACCCTTTATAAAGGCGTTGGATGAAGTCAACGAAAGAGAGCATGTCGTCTCCGCCACGCTCTTCGACAGTCTTTCCAATATTATGACCGTCATCACTCTGCGGCTCGAAAAAAGCATGGAGACCGGGCTTCTCAACAAGGTATCGCAGATCTTCCGCCCCTTCCGGAAAAGCGCGCTGATCAACGAATGGAAATGGTTCACCGCCGAAATGATGATCGTTACCATCTATGGCATCATCACCCTTGGCTATATTTTCCAGCACTGGATCCCGGGAAAATTATTCTATGTCGGCGGCCTGGTCACGCTTCTGGCTTATGTCAACACCTTCACCAGCGTATTCCAGGACATCGCCTGGCAATACACCGACATCGTCCAATATAATACGTATGTCCAGACTGCTTCCCTCATCAGCGACGCCTATGCGCAACAGCATCGCGCAGACAGACCCGACGGCCTGCCCGCAGGCTGGAACGCCCTCCGCATCAGCCACCTCAACTTCTCGTATAACCAGTCTTACGATCAAAGCAAGGGTGCTCAAAGCCTGCATGATCTAAACATCACCATCCGGCGCGGGCAGCGCATCGCCCTCATCGGGGAGAGCGGCAGCGGCAAGAGCACCCTTCTCGCTCTGCTGCGGGGACTCTATTTTCCCGAACCCGGTTTCGACATCCGCATCGACGGCAGCAATGGTGCTATTTCGGACTTATTCGATCGGGTCCATGAAGCCGTTACCCTCTTCCCCCAGGAACCCGAGATCTTCGAGAACACGCTTGCCTATAACATTACCCTTGGTCTGCCCTTCCCCGAAGAAGAGATCCTCCGGGTCTGCGAAAGTGCCCACTTCACCGAAGTGATCCGGCAACTGCCCCTGGGCCTGGAATCCGATATCCGGGAAAAAGGCGTCAACCTTTCGGGTGGCCAGAAGCAACGTCTTGCCCTGGCTCGCGGTATCCTCGCCGCCCGAGACAGCGATCTCGTCCTGCTCGACGAACCCACCAGCAGCGTAGACCCTCGCACCGAGGCCATCATCTACGAAGAGCTCTTCAAAACTTTTGCCGACAAGGCCATCATCTCTTCCATCCATCGCCTCCATCTCCTTCCCCGCTTCGATTATATCTATGTCCTCCACCAGGGCCGCACCATCGCCGAAGGAACGTTTGAACACCTCCGCGACCACGACCCCGCCTTCCGGGAAATGTGGCGCCACCAGAAAGAGCAGACTAACGTCTGAGCTTAGCATGAACCAACCCCCGTGCCCGCCCCGTGCGAACCAACCCCTGCACTTTTTTGTATAGAAAAGAACATCTAAAACTGCATCGACATGAGAAAGTTCTGTTCCCTTCTCGTGATGGTATGCTTATTGCATATCACGGCGGTCAACGCCCAATCTGCATGGCTCGGACTAAAAGGAGGCCTCAGCATCCCCAACCTCAGCGGCGGTGGCGGCAACCCTCTGAGCAGCAACTATACCTCCCGCCTGGCCGCGAACTTCGGCCTGCTTTCGGAATTTACCCTGACCCATCGTTTCTCCCTCCAGGCAGAACTCAACTACGCCGGCCAGGGCGGCAAGCGCGATGGCCTCCAGCCCATCACCAATCTGCCCCCCGAATACCAGCAGTTCGTACCCCCCGGCAGCTATCTCTATGCGAACTTCGACAACAAAGCGGTACTCGACTACCTGGAACTACCTGTCATGGCAAAACTCACCTGGGGCACCCCCTTTCAATTCTATGTCAACGCCGGCCCCTACCTGGGCTACCTGCTTCATGCGGCGGAAAAGACAAGCGGTAACAGCCAGATCTATGCCGACAGCCACGGGCAACAGGCGCTACCCGTGCCCGCCCAATCCTTCGACGGCAATACGGACGTTACGTCCAGCATCAAACGTTGGAACGTCGGGGTCACAGGCGGATTAGGCCTCGCCAAACCGCTGGGATTACGCAACAGGCTCTTTTTCGACGCCCGCTTCGAATACGGGTTTATCAACATCCAGAAATATAGTTCGGACGGAAAGAACAACACCGGCAACGTGCTGCTCTCTATCGGCTACGCATACCTAATATGCAAAAAGTGACAGTCACTGCGAAATCATCGCATACTCACACTTTATCTTCACCCCGTAATGTAATCATTAAACCAAACACTCCTTTTATGACCAGGCGCTTACTCACTACAGTGGGCTTATCCGTCCTATTGCTATCCGGAACCGCCCTTCTTTTCCACAGTTGTAAGAAACAAGACCAGACCCCCTCTCAACAAGACCTTGACCAGCGCGCAAAAGAAAAAGCGCTCGTCTCGGCCATGATCGCCAAAAAAGGCCTCACTTTCTTTGTTCCCGTCAATCAGCGGCTGGAAGCGTATTACGTCGATCAGGCCAACCATCGCATTCCCAAAGAGCTGCTGATGAAACATTCGACGGGCGTCAAAGGCACGGCCAGCATCACTTCCGCCTGTGACTTCAGTAACACCCCCGTGGTCACCATCAGCTCTTATGCCATCACCACCAATTGCGAACAGGGATTTTCCATTACCTGGAATTACACTATCTCCACCAACAACAACATTGTGGCCGTCAACCCCACGGTGACCACCGCAAAATCAAAGGGGCTTCTGCGCATCGTCAATAGCAGCAACTCCCAGATCTACACCGAAAACGACGGGCTCACCACTCTGCAGGACATGGGCCCGGACAATTCCAATCCTGGTTATGAACTGTTTTCCGTAAGCTTTACGTCCAGTAACATCAGTATCACTGATTTTGCCAGCGGCAATTCGATAAAGCTGGGCGCCAATCTGGTCACCGATTGCCCCGACGTCGAACCGGTGTCCATCGCCATCACCACTTATGGGCTCAACGGGTCGGGGGGTGCTGCTACCAACCCCTGCGACCGGCTTGACGCGATACAGATTCCCTCCAGTACCTCTACTCCCTTCCACATCTATGGCGAAGACCCTGTCGGAACCTGCGTCTCGGGCTTCATCTATCCCGATCTGCAGGAGATCCAATATTCATTGAATGGCGGCGCCTGGAGCAGCGATACGACTAATACGGTGTGGAGCTATTATCTTCCCCCCACTAATAATGCCACGTTCGCGAATTTGGTGAATAATGCTCATCAACCTTTTGTCGACCCGACCGGATCGCTGGAATTGCAGCTGAACCTGGCGAGAAACCAAACGTACAATGTCTCGATAAGATACCGGAATATCATGTTCAACGGCACCCTGGCAAGCTATGGCAACGTCTGGCCTTTGCCGATCCTCACCGGCGCCAACACCAATTGCTGCGTCGGTCCATGGTCTACCGTTAGAACCTACACGCTCACCTATTGATAGTCGATTATTTTTGGTAATTTGAGGCGGCATCCTGCCCGGATCACTCAAAACCTTACCTGAAATAATGAACTTTAAATATCCCGAATGGAAACAAACTCTAGGCATTCTATTATGCCTGGGGTTTGTTTTTTCAGGATTACCCGGTCGCAGCCAGCAGCCATCCTGCACCGACGCTTCCCTATTGGCCAATTATCATTCGGGTTCATTCGGCAATGCCTTAGATCTGAGCTCCCCCCAATCAGTCACTACTCCGGACAACGGCTCCGTATTCTTTATCAATAAAGACCTCCTTTCCAACGGCGTGGTAATAGATTCCCTCCTGGTTTTCAAGCTCGACGCAACCGGCTCCGTGGTCTGGAGCAAGGCCATCCCTGAAAGCACCCCTGTACTGATGATGCAGTTCAACCAGATGATTGCCCTACACAACGGCAACATCCTTCTCGCAGGAAATGCCGCCAACATAGGCAATAATACAGGGCCCGCCTTTTCCATCCTGCTCCTGCTGGATGCTACGGGCAACGTATTGTGGCAGAAGAACTATGCCGGTCTGGCGCTGGTGGTATGTAACGAAGGGCTCAACGGCGAGATCACGGTGGCAGGCTGGGCGCCCGGTAAAGTGCTCATCACCCGCCTGTCACCCGACGGAAATATCATCTGGAGCAAGAATTATCAATCCAGCAACTGGCACTTCTCCATAAACCCCGGCGGTCTCTATAGCGACAACGGCCGCCTGTATGTAGGCGGCGATTACTATGATCCTTTCTTCCCGGACATCTCCATCGGCTTTTGGCTGCTGAAGCTTGACTACCAGACGGGAGAAGTGATTGGCAGTAATTCCTGGAAGACAACCCTGACAACATTTCCCTGCGAGCTGGACCTTTCCCCTGGGGCGACCATGACAGCTACAGCCGGAGACCATTTGCTGCTCTCCGCCTCACTGATAAGGCCCACCGGATGCCAGAGCTGGAATATCCTCTTCGCCCGCGTCGACAGCAACCTGCAGCTGGTCCCCGCGGGCACCGGAAGTTTTTTCTATACAGTGTCAAATCCCGAAGGCGCAAGCCTGGCCGTCAACCCCTCTTCCGGCGGCATCGCCTTTGGCCTCAATGAAAAAGGGGCTTCACCGGGCGCATATTACTCCCTACTCGACAGCAATCTCAATATCACCACTCAACGCTTCGTTGCCGCTAGCGACCCTTCGGCCAATCCCATCCCTGTTTTTGACGGCTATAACCTCACCGGCATGCAGGCTGGCCTCCAATCCGGCAATGGTTCTTACCAATTCCTCCGCATAGACCCCGGCTTCACCGTCTCCAGCGCTTGTATGGGAACACCAGCCGGCCTGTTGCAGGCAGGCCCCATGATCACGACTCCATCCGGCCTGCAATTCACGCTCAACGGCGGCAACGCTATAAGCTCAACCACTTTCCCCATCACACAACAAGACTTTTCCATCACCACCGATGTTTTTTGCCGACAGGTCAGCACCTGTGACAGCCTCCTGATCCATGGCGATACCAGCTTCTGCCCCGGCGACCGGACGGCCGTCTTCACCGCGCATAAATCCGCCACCTGTCTGAAACAAAACAGCTGGCAGATCGATACATCCGCATGGACCATCATCAGCCAGCCAAACGACACTACCATCCAACTCGGTCTCAACAGGCAGTGGCAGGGGTATATCTATGCGACCATCGCCGGCTGCGGGTTAAAGGACTCGCTGCCCGTGACCATTCATGGACAGACACCACCGGTGCAGCTGCCACCGGATACTGTCATCTGCCCGGGTACCACGATGCTGCTGCAACCCAAGGGCAGCTTTCAAACTTACCGATGGCAGGATGGCTCTGTCGCCGATCACTACCTCGTGAAGGATACCGGCCTCTTCTACGTCACCGTCACCGATCTTTGCGGCAACAGCTCATCCGATACCATAAGGGTAGGAGATTGCAGGGATGAATTGTTGTTCCCCAATGCCTTTACTCCAAACCGCGATGGCGCGAACGATCTGTTCAGACCTCGCGTCAACGGGAAATTAAAAGAATTTGAAATGGTGATCTACAACCGCTGGGGCCAACTGATCTTCCAGTCCGCAGACCCGGCAAATGGCTGGGACGGCACACTCGACGGAAAGCGGCTGAATCCCGGCGTTTTTGTCTGGTTCTGCCGGTATCAATTCGCAAACGATACCCCTAAAACGGAGAAAGGGACCGTTTTACTCATCCGGTAAAGCGTGTGTCGCTGGCTTGCCGGGGGCTCAGATGAGTCCCGCCAGCTCGAGGCTCTTCTTCTTCAGCTGCCGCACCTCCATATCTTCGATGATCGGGTCGGGCGTAAGCACCAGCGACGTGCCGTTCTGCCGCCACCAATGATGATCCCGGAGTTCCCGGAAATGGATCACGCCGATGAGGTATTTGCGTTCGTTATCCGAATGCCATTCTTCTATCGACTGGAACCGGTCTTTGGGGATATACTTCAGATCGTCAAAGCTGAGGTACACCCGCACAAAGAAATCGTCCGTCAGTTCGTGCGGCTTATGATGATAGAGTTTCTTGTATTCGTATTTGTATTCATACCGCAGCGCCGACAGATCGCTAAGCACCGCCGAGGCGGTAGGGAAGGAGCCCGCCCCCTTGCCATAAAAGAATTGTTTGTCCGCAAACCCGCTCTCGATGACGACGCCGTTGAACTCATTCTTCACAAACGCCAGATGGTCGTCCTGCCGGATAAACTGTGGCAACACAAAAGCTGCTACTTTGCCGTTGGCCAGCTTTTTGGCCTGCGCAACCAGCTTGATATCATAGTGCTTTTCGCGCGCTACTTCCGCATCCCCGGCCTGCACATGCTGGATGCCGCTGAATACCAGGTCGCTTGTCTCCACCGTAATGCCATAGGCATGTGTCAGCAGGAAAGTCCATTTGTTGGCGGCATCATACCCTTCCACATCCAGCGAGGGGTCGCTCTCGGCAAAACCCAGCTGCTGCGCCAGCAGCAATGCATCCTGGAAACCCAGCTTTTCTTCGAACATCTTCGTCAGGATAAAGTTCGTGCTGCCGTTGACGATCGCCTTTATAGAATGCAACAAGTCGTTGTCATAGTATTCCTCCAGGTTACGGATCACCGGGATAGAGGCGCAGGCCGCCGACTCATACAGGAAAGAGGCGTGCGTCTGCTTCTGCAGCTCAAGCAGCTCGGGCAGATGTTCGGCGATCATTTTCTTGCTCGCACTGACCACCGACTTACCACTCTTCAGGGCCCGCGAAACGATCTCGAAAGCCGCATCCGATTCATTGATCACTTCCACCACCACATTGATCTCGGGGTCGTTGAGAATAGCATCCCGGTCAGTCGTAAAAAGCTCCGCCGGCGCTTCCCGCTTCTTGCCGGGATGCTTGATACATACTTTTTTGATGGATGCTTTCAGGGAGGGTGTTTGCTTCAATACCTTATAGAGACCTTCTCCGACGACACCAAAACCGAAAAGACCGATCGTTAGCTGCTTGTGCGTATCCATTTAATTTAATATTGCTTGTTTTTTATTTGAATTGCTTTTTATTTCCGCTTTTATTGTCAGCCGGTCGAGCGCCTGACGCAGATCGTCGATCAGGTCTTCGGTATCTTCCAGTCCCGCCGACAGCCGGATGAGGCTGTCCGTCACCCCTGCCGCCTTACGCTTTTCCGCCGGGATAGTCTTATGCGTCATAGCTGCCGGATGCGAAACCAGGCTCTTGATGCCCCCAAGGCTCTCGGCGAGCTTGAATAGTTCGGTCGATGTAACAAAGGCCGTGGCTGCTGCCAGGGTATCTTCCTTCAAAGAGAAGGAAACGATACCCCCAAAGCCTTTGGACTGGCCGGCTGCGACATTGTGACCGGGGTGCTTTACTAACCCCGGATAGTACACTTTGTTCACGGCAGGATGATTTTCCAGGAAGGCAGCGATGGCCCTTGCGCTGGCGCAATGCTGCCGGACGCGAAGATGCAGGGTTTCAATGCCCCTGATAAGCAGGAAACTATCAAAAGGTGCGAGGATGGCCCCACTGGCATTCTGCAGGAATTTTATTTTTTGCCCTAATTCCGGCTCAGCCGTTACTACCAGCCCGGCGATGAGGTCACTATGTCCGCCGAGGTACTTGGTTCCGGAATGGACAACCAGGTCGGCGCCAAGCAACAATGGCTGCTGCAAGGCCGGCGAAGCAAAGGTATTGTCCACGCAAAGCAGGCAGCCATGCGCTTTTGCGATCCTGGCGATCGCCCGGATATCTGTGATCTTCAGCGTGGGATTGGTCGGCGTTTCGATCCAGATGAGCCTTGTCTTTGACGTCAGCGCATGGGACACGGCATCGGGATTGGTGGTGTCGACATAATGGGTCGTGATCCCGAATTTGGCATACACCTGCTCGAAGAGCCGGTATGCGCCGCCATAAATATCATTCACCGCAATGATCTCGTCTCCGGTTTGTAACAGCTTTACTACCGCATCGATGGCGGCCAGGCCACTGGCAAAAGCGGCGCCCGTGCTGCCCCCCTCCAGTTGTGCGATGAGGCTTTCCAGGATGGCGCGGGTAGGGTTGCCTGTACGGGCGTAGTCATACCCTTTGTTCACACCGGGCGCCTCCTGCACAAAGGTGGAAGTCTGGTAGATAGGCACGGCAATCGCGCCGGTTAACGGGTCAACAGGAATGCTGTGAATGAGTTGTGTTGTCGCTTGCATGAGAAACAAATTTTAAGTTTTATTAAAAATTGTTCAGCGACACCACTTACCAAGGCCATGTGATCAGAGAGTTTCAAAAAAAAACTCTTCTGATACGTCAGAAGAGCTTTGAATATGTTTGATCTATATTGTCAAGCCGGAATCTGACTTATCTGTCCCGATATTCCATCGGGATGGAGTTGGCACCTTACTTTCCGCTTGATTTTCAAGCTTTAGCAGGTTGTCAAGGCTTCAACGGGCCATTTCCCTCAGCCTTTCTTGATAAGAGATGTTGTAAGAACTGGTGCAAATATACCATCTTTTTTCAAACTTCCAAATAGGACCATCACCATGTGAGATTTGTCTTGTTTTTTGGAACGGTTTTTGGCAACCTTAACATACCTGATGGGAGACATCTACTTATAAAACTACACAAACATGAAAACGGTAATTAAATGGCTGGCCGCCACTACGGGCGCCGCGGCCGTACTCCTCTTCTTTGCTTGTAACAAACAAAACTCCTCTAACTCTAACCCAAACATTCCCGCTGGCAAGTCCCAGGTCAACATGTACATGACCGATGGTCCCGGGGATTTTTTTAAGGTTTTAATCGATATCCGGCAGATTTCCATTGAGATTGACACGGCTTCCAAACAGAAAGACGCTGACCATGATGATGAATGGGACGACAACTTTGATGGCGAACACCGCGATGCCGACCACAAATCCGTCATCTGGGACACGCTCAACATCAAGGCCGGGGTTTACGATCTGCTGGCATTGCGCAATGGTGTGGATACCCTGCTTGCCACCGGTGTGTTCCCGACTGGTAAGATCGTGAAGATCAAGATCACTATCGGGTCGGACAACACGGTCTACATCGACAGTACAAATCATTTCACGCTGCATTTCCCCGGCTCCGACTCTACTCACACGTTTACGATCAACGTGCGCAGGGAGGATGTCGATGATCTCTCGGACAATGATTTCAAGATGTGGATCGACTTCAACGTCGACCGTTCGATCTTCTTCGGCGACGGCGAATTCTTCCTCGAACCCTTCCTCCAGGTATTTAATGATGAGACAGGAGCCAAGGTATACGGTACGGTACTGCCTGAAGGAGAGGGCGCGCTGGTCACCGGCTATATGGGAACAGATACGATATATGCAATACCCTTCGACGAGGGAAGTTATAAATTCCGAAACGTGCCCACGGGTACATGGTCTTTCAATTTCAAGGGCCGCGATGGCTACAAGGACACCACTATCACCGGTATCAAGGTGGACTCCATGGCATCGGTTAAACTGCCCACCATCACTTTACATAAGTAGCTATCTCATAACCATTTAGGATTGTTACGGGCCGGGGTTAGTCCCCGGCCCAAATTTTTTAGCAAAGTCAACCTTTCTTTCCCCCCGTTGTTCTTACCTTAGCGCCTATGTCCATATCAACGAACACGGACGCCGGCCTGCAACCCGGCGAAGAGAGCATCGAAGTATCCGGAGCCCGGGTACATAACCTGAAGAACATCGACATCCGCATCCCCAGGAATCAGCTGGTGGTTATCACTGGCATCAGCGGCAGCGGCAAATCCTCCCTGGCATTCGATACCATTTATGCCGAAGGTCAGCGCCGGTATATGGAAAGCTTCGGCGCCTATGCGCGGCAGTTTATCGGTGATATGGAGCGGCCCGACGTCGACAAGATCACCGGCCTCAGTCCCGTCATCTCCATCGAACAAAAGACCACCAATAAAAATCCCCGTAGCACGGTCGGCACTGTCACCGAGATCTACGATTTCCTCCGCCTCCTCTACGCCCGCATCGGCGAAGCTTTTTCCTACAACACCGGTAAGAAGATGACGAAATTCAGCGAGGAAGAGATCGTGGACAATATTTTTAAGAAGTTTAAGAATAAGAAGATCTCCATTCTTGCCCCCCTCGTCCGCGGCCGCAAAGGACATTATCGCGAACTGTTCGAGGACATCCGCAAAAAAGGTTTTGTGAAGGTGCGGGTCGACGGCGAAATAAAAGATCTCGCAGCAAAAATGCAGGTCGATCGTTATAAGATCCACGACATCGAAGTCGTTGTCGACCGGCTCGCCGTCACCGAAGACATGCGGGTCCGCCTCGGTCAAAGCATCCAGAAAGCCCTCCAGATGGGGAAGGACCTGCTCTTCCTCCTGCTGAACGATGATAACAAGGTCTTGCAATACAGTAAACAGCTGATGTGTGAAGACACCGGCATCAGCTACGAAGAACCTTCACCCAACAGCTTCTCGTTCAACTCCCCCTACGGGGCCTGCCCCACCTGCAAAGGCCTGGGCTCTGTCTACCAGATAAGCATGGACGCCATCATCCCCGACCCGTCAAAGAGCATCAACGAAGGAGGCATCGTCCCCCTCGGGGAAGAGCGCGAAGCCTATATGTTCCGCCAGGTGCAGGGAATAGCGAAAAAGAATAAGTTCTCCCTCGACATCCCCATAAAGGACATGCCCAAAAAGGCGCTGAACCTCGTGCTATACGGCAACGAATCCGGCGACGCTACCCTGGACGTCGAGTTCGACGAGAATGCCTCTCTCGGGCAGATGTATGCCGCCGACTACGAAGGCATCATCACCGCATTGAAGCGCTGGTTTTCCGCCGGCAGCAACTCGGACGCCCTGCGCGAATGGGTCGAACGCTTTATGGAGCTGAAGACCTGCGACACCTGCGGCGGCACCCGCCTGCGCAAAGAGAGCCTCTGGTTCAGGGTGGGAGAGAAGAACATCGCCGAACTCAGCGCCATGAACCTCAACCGGCTCATCGACTGGTTTGGGGGAGTGGAAAAGAAACTGAACAACAAGCAAAATATCATCGCAAAGGATATCCTCAAGGAGATAAGGGAAAGGCTGCAATTCCTCTCCGATGTGGGTCTCACCTATCTTACCCTCAACCGGCCTTCGCGTACCCTCAGCGGTGGTGAATCCCAGCGCATCCGCCTTGCCACCCAGATAGGCTCCCAGCTGCAGGGCATCACCTATATCCTCGACGAACCGAGCATCGGCCTCCACCAGCGCGACAACCACCGGCTCATCGAGGCGCTGAAGAACCTGCGCGACATCGGCAACAGCGTCCTGGTCGTCGAACACGATAAGGATATCATGCTGGCGGCCGATTATCTCGTGGATATCGGTCCGAAAGCCGGGTTCCACGGTGGACATATTGTAGCCCAGGGGCGCCCTCCGGCCTTACTAAAGCTGAATACTCTAACGGCAGAGTACCTAAATGGTCACCGAAAGATCGAGGTCCCGGCCGAAAGACGAAAGGGCAACGGGAAGTACCTCGAACTGAAGGGCGCCAAAGGCAATAATCTTAAGAATGTGGATGCCAAATTCCCTCTGGGCCGGCTGATCGTAGTCTCCGGCGTCAGCGGCAGCGGGAAATCCACGTTGATCAACGAGACGCTTTACCCCATTCTCAGCAAGCACGCCTATGGAAGCCGCGTCACCCCGCTGGAATTTAAAAGCATCAAGGGGTTGGAGAACATCGACAAGGTGATCGAGATAGATCAATCACCGATTGGCCGCACGCCCAGGAGCAATCCTGCCACCTATTGCGGCT
The DNA here is from genome assembly GCF_014642875.1 of Puia dinghuensis. GTDB lineage: Bacteria > Bacteroidota > Bacteroidia > Chitinophagales > Chitinophagaceae > Puia > Puia dinghuensis. Next base: position 532,917 of record NZ_BMJC01000003.1, on the reverse strand, counting down.
TCTTCACGGATATCCGTACGCTGTTCGCCTCCGTACCGGAAGCAAAGATCAGGGGTTATAATGCGGGCCGGTTCTCTTTCAACGTCAAAAGCGGCCGCTGCGACGTCTGTGAAGGCGGCGGCATGCGCGTCATCGAGATGAACTTCCTGCCGGACGTCTATGTGCACTGCGAAAAATGCAACGGCCGGCGTTACAACCGCGAGACGCTCGAGATCCGCTATAAGGGCAAATCCATCAGTGACGTCCTGGACATGACCGTCGACGAAGCCGTCGAGTTCTTCCAGGCGGTGCCCTACCTTTATCGAAAGATAAAGGTATTACAAGACGTGGGCCTGGGCTATATCACCCTTGGCCAGTCTGCTGTCACCCTCAGCGGTGGTGAAGCTCAGCGCGTCAAACTGGGGACCGAACTAGGGAAGAAGGATACCGGCAAGACCTTTTACATTCTTGACGAGCCGACTACGGGTCTCCACTTCGAGGACATCCGCCACCTGCTCGATGTTCTCAATAAACTGGTAGACCGCGGCAACACCGTGCTCGTCATCGAACATAATCTTGATGTTATTAAGGTCGCTGATCACATTATCGATCTTGGACCCGAGGGCGGCGACGGCGGCGGCAGGATACTCTTCGAAGGCACGCCCGAAGAGCTGATAAAGAACAAAGAAAGTTTCACTGCTACCTTTCTCAAGGACGAATTATTATGAAACGCATCATTATAGACATGGACGAGGTCATCGCCGACCCGATGGGCGAAATGATAGAATGGTATAAAAAGGAATATGGCGCCGAACCCGACAAAACAAAAATGATCGGCTCGTGGGTGATCGGGTTTCCCGAGGAGCATCGGGAGATGATCATGGAAAGGCTAAGATCTCCCGGTTTCTTCCGGCATCTCCCTGTAATGGAGGATAGCGTCGATGTGCTGCGGGAGCTGAACAAGCAGTACGAAGTGTTCATCGTCTCTGCCGCCATGGAATTCCCCAATTCCCTAAAGGACAAATATGACTGGCTGATGGATCACTTCCCTTTCTTCACATGGAAGCAGATAGCCCTCACCGGTAGTAAGGACCTGGTCTTTGGCGATTATATGATCGACGACCATGTAAAAAACCTAAAGGGCTTCAAAGGGAAGCCCTATCTCTTTACTTCTCCGCATAACCTCACCGTGACAGGTTACGATCGGATCAACAACTGGAAGGAGGCCGCGGATATTTTTCTGAAGCATCCAATAAGCGGTAGCAGGGAGTGATTAATAAAATCTTTGTTTGTAAAGGGTACCTAAATAGGGAACGGATCAGGTTTTACTTAACCTTCGGATATTCGGATTTTACCAATTTCCCTGCTTGCTTATTGGTTAGACATTGCCGAGGATTACCTCACCGTCAACTGCCCATTCTCAATACGCTCGTCATCGGTGAAAACCTCGAAAAGGAAGTTGCCTTCTGAAATATTTGTAAGCACCGTGGTCTCACGGCTGCGGATGCGGGTCTGACTTACCAGCCGGCCGTCCATGTCGAAAAGGAACAGCTGGTAAACCCTGCCGTCCTCGCCACTGGCGGAAAAGAACAATACCTGCTGCCTGGCATCAGGATATAGCTTGATCTTATGTTTTTTGCTGGTTTGAGCTTTGCTCACCTGGATACTGTGGATAGTATCGTAACCCGGATAAGAAAAATGCCTCCCGGCTGCTCCATGGGCGCCGGTGGCAAAAGCGGGGTTTTGTACGCCAAGCGCCAGTCCGATGATGGTCAGGAGGGCGCCCGGAGAGGGGAAAGTTTTCTTTAGGGGTACAGTTTGGGCCATAATGATTTCAATAAATGAGAAATAGGGTACGGATTAAAGAAACAACTTAAAACAACGATCAAAAAACAACTATTGAGTACGATCAACAACTAAATGCCATTTTTGAATTTAGAACCTCAGCAACGGACAGTGGGTGGAATTCCTCCAGCGCTGTGCGCTACCACCGCCGAGACGGATACCGAGTTTGAACTGAGCCGTAAAATAGGCGTCGTTATTCCCGGGATTGCCGCGGATAGAACCGGTCTTGTAATTCGGATTGCTATATCCGCCGACAGCCTTATTGGACATGGCAGCCGCGATAGGCGCCAGCTGCGGTGAAAGGTATTTATAGAACAAGGCCGGGTCGATATACCTGTCATGCACATCATCGATATAGTCCGTAAAGGTCTTCCGGTGCACGATCTCGAAGGACAGGTTCACGTTCTCGGAAAGAAAGAACTTGACACCAAAGCCCATCGGGATATTCAACTGTGTCAGCTTATAGGGCTTGCTGTTAGGATACTCGGGGAAGCCTTCACCCTCCGTATGCAGTTCGGGCAGAGAAACCCACTCCGTTGCACCCGTGTTGGGGTCCCTGTAGCTGCCGTATGGATGGAAGTGGAAGACACCCAGGCCGATGACCCCATAAGGGCGCAAACGGGCGAAAACATCATCCGGATCATCCTCCAGGAAAACGGTAGGATAAACTTCTGCCATCACTGTTCCTTCGACTATTTTACTTTGAAAATCCAGGTTACGATCGAGCCGGCTCACTTCGTCGCCGCCCTTGGGCTTGATGGATGCATCGAAGCCTTCGATGGCGCCATAATTAAAAGAGAGACGAAAACCCAGCCACTGTTGAGGATAAACTGCGGCATACGCGCCTACAGCCAGCTTGGTAGTGTTCCAGTTCCAGTCCTTGATGAAGGTGGTGCCCACCCCTGCGTGACCACCCAGGTCACCCAAGAAGACCATAGGCCCCATCGTCACACCTATCTCTGTATTATTTTTCTCATCTTCCTGGCTGTAAGCAGAAGCAGATAGGCATAAGGTAGCGGCGACAAACAAACACTTCCAAGATAAGGAGTGTAAACTCTGTTTCATTGATATTAGATTTAGTTTTCCGATGGTTTGGATTCCTCCCTATCAATCTGATTGAAAAGGGGGTCGCATGTAAGAAACGAAAAAAGGAAAGCAAATTGTGTACGTATATGTAACTATTTTATCCACAAAGGACTTTCCAAAAAAAGGAATAACATTAATGACTGGATAACAACATCTCTATGTGTTCGATTCCATCTTCGAGATATATTTCCCCTTTTTGGACAAAGCCAAATGATTCATAAAATCTTTTTAAGTAGTATTGAGCACCTATCCGAATATTGCGTTTTCCATGTAGCGTATATAACTGGTCGATGCTTTTTATCAGCAACTCTCTGCCGACACCGGCGCCTCTTGCAGCAGGGGATGTTACGATTCTCCCTATCGAAGATTCCACATAGGAAATTCCCGCGGGTACGATACGGGAATATCCGGCAAGCAGATCGCCTCTCCACCCCATTACATGATGACAGTGCATATCTTTATTATCCATGTCGAGAAAAACACAGTTCTGCTCGACGACGAATACTTCGCTGCGCAGCCGCAGAATGGCATACAACTCTTCCGTTGTCAGCTGATCGAAATACTTACAGGTCCAGTTTGTCATATATTAATATCCATATTTTTCACCCCATAGGCCCTTCAGGAATTTGCGCAGCTCTTCTTCCCTTGCATTCTTCCCCGGCACATAAAAGGGAGTGCCTGCAATTTCCTTCGGCAGGTATTCTTGTAGAGAAAAATTACCCTCATAGCTATGGCTGTATTCATAGCCTTTGCCATAATCTAAATTCTTCATCAGCCTTGTGGGGGCATTGCGGATATGCAACGGCACGGGCAGATCACCGTGAGTGCTCACCGCAGACTGTGCAGCGCCGATCGCTACGGTTGCCGAATTGCTTTTTGGCGATGACGCCAGATAGATGGCGCACTGCGATAAGATGAGGTTGGACTCGGGGTATCCTATCTTGTTGACGGCTTCAAAACAGGCATTGGCCAGCAGCAGGGCATTCGGATTCGCATTCCCGATGTCCTCGCTGGCGAGGATCAGCATCCGCCGCGCGATGAATTTGACGTCTTCGCCGCCTTCGATCATGCGGGCCAGCCAGTAAACCGCCGCATTGGGATCGCTCCCCCGGATGCATTTTATAAAGGCCGAAATAATATCATAATGCTGGTCGCCTTTCTTGTCATATAGGGCTACCCGCTGTTGTGCGATCTCCATCACCAGGGCATCGGTGACCACGGCGCCCTTGCCGGCTGCATCACAGACTACTTCGAGCAGGTTGAGTAGCTTCCGCGCATCCCCGCCGGAGATATTGATCAGGGCGCTTCTTTCTTTCAGTTCGATACCCGACTCCCGGAGCCAGGGATCATCCCGGAAGGCATTATCGATGAGTATTCCCAGGTCTTCATCGGTCAGTGGTTTTAAGATATAGACCTGGCAGCGGCTTAGCAAGGCGCTGTTGACTTCAAAGGAAGGATTCTCGGTAGTGGCGCCGATGAGGGTCACCACCCCCTTCTCCACTGCACCCAGCAGGGCATCCTGCTGGCCTTTATTAAACCGGTGGATCTCGTCGATAAAGAGAATAGCCCGCTCTTTTTCCCGGGCTTCGGCGATGACTTCCCGCACCTCCTTAACACCCGCAGAGATGGCGCTAAGCGTATAAAAAGGCACTGCCAGGGTATTGGCGATGATCCCGGCAATAGTGGTCTTGCCCGTTCCGGGCGGGCCCCAAAGGATCATGGAGGGCGGCTTTCCATGCTCGATGGCTGTCCGCAATACACTTTTTTTGCCGGTGAGGTGCTGCTGACCGACCAGTTGATCCAGCGTTTGCGGACGGAGCCGCTCTGCCAGCGGGGCCTGTTGGGATACCATAACAAAATTTAAACAACAATAGTACAACAAGTTATCCTTTTTTATGTTCTATAGGGAGCTATGACGCCATCCCGTTTGCCATTGATCCTTTCTCTTTTCACCCTTCTCCTGGCAACCGTCCATTGCCTCGCTGCCGGTGAGGACCCCAAGATGTCAGGCGTGGAGAATTATGCCCTCAACCGGCCGGGAGTCGTCATGATCCGCACAGAATACACTGCCAGCGTCTATGTCAACAGCATGAAAATGGATAACAAGGCCTTCAATACCTTGCTGGATTCCATTCAAAACCTGGACCATGGAGGCGGCGTTCCCCCCGAACAAAAGCTGGATATCGTCCTGCGGGAGATGAACAATTATCCCGCCCGGTTTTTCCAGACCACCTTTGATTATATAAAGCAACCCGAACAGATCACCTCCATCGGCACCGGCTTCTTCATCACCGGCGACGGTTATGTAGCCACCAATTGCCACCTCATCGACCGGGAAGATGCCTTCATCCGGCGGCAATTTATCCTTTCGGCATTCCGGCAGATAACAGAGGCCTCCATCGCCGCCCTCGAATCTTCCTGGGCCACCCACTTCAACGAGCAACAGCGCAGCCTCCTGTACAACACCTATGCTTCCGTCTACTCCCGCCTCTTCTCCATGATCCTTTACGATCTGAAGAAGAACATCTACGTAGTCTATCGAAGCGATAGCGGCAACCAGCACAGCGACACAATAAAAAGGCTCGCCGACATCGTCATCAAAGGCCAGCCGATGCCGGGTAAGGATATCGCGATCCTGAAGATCGCCGCAACCGAGGAAATGCCCGTACTGAGCCTCGCCCACGGCGACCTGCCCAATGTCGGCGAACAACTCTTTGTCTACGGCTATCCGGGACCCGTCACCAACAATGATTTCGTCTCCGCCGCCTCGGCCATCGAACCGACCCTTACCACCGGCATCGTCAGCGCGATAAAAAAGTCGGTTGGCGGCTGGCCCCTGGTGCAGATGGATGCCAATATCAACCACGGCAGCAGTGGAGGACCTGTCTGTAATGAAAGAGGGGAAGTAGTAGGGCTCACCACCTTTGGCAGCCTGGAGAGCAACGGCGGCCTGGCTGCAGGGCTCAATTTCGCCGTACCCGTCACCATACTTGACGAATACCTGGACAGCGCCGGCATCACCGCCTCACCGGGCACCGCCACCCGTCGCTTCGCCCGGGCGCTGGACTCATACAGCCAGCACCAATACCGGACAGCCTTGAAACAGTTTGAAACAGTCCTGCGGTTGAACAGCCACTACCCCGGCATCTATACTTATATTGCCGATTGCCGGGAGAACATAAAGGTTGGGAATGACCAGGCAGCCGGTGGAGTGGTGAATGTCCTTATCATCGGCGCCTTGCTGCTGCTGCTCGTGGGTGGGGTCGCTGCCCTGGTAATCCGCCGCTCGAACGGTCAACGGGCCTAGGAAGCGTCGCTTTGATGCACTAAGTAATACCACCGGAGAAGCCGCAGGTTCAGCACCACATTGACGATGACAGCCAACCCCAATAACAGCCCGATGATCCCACCCGTCCGCATGCTGCTCACCGTCGCAGTAGACATATTCAACCACTTCACCTGCGAAAAAGCTTCTTTGGAAAGTTCGAGCATCTCCTTTGGATTCCGGATGTTGCCGATGCTGTTGGTGATCGTCATAATGCCAAAGAAAAGGGCCACAAATCCTACAAACCGGATACCCACCGGCGTTTGACTGCTCAGCTTGATGTTGGGGCGGCGGATGCTCTTGTGCAGCTGAAGGGCCGCATAACAGTTAAGCGGAATGGCGCAGAAAAGAACCGCAAAGATCATCAATGGGATATATCCTACCGCCAGCGACCCCAACAGCATCAGGGCCGCGAAGAATCCCCACACGATGATGTTAAACCAGCTGAGTATCGATGCGAATCTTAGTGTTGTTTTCATAAACTATCCCTCCCACTGGTATCTAATTGAATGGACAACTCTTTCAATTGCTTCTCATCGATCGTGCTTGGCGCGTCCAGCATCACATCCCTTCCGCTGTTGTTCTTCGGGAAGGCAATAAAATCCCGGATGCTCTCGCTGCCGCCAAGGATGGCGCACAACCGGTCGAAACCAAAGGCAATACCCCCATGCGGCGGCGCACCATATTCGAAAGCGCCAAGCAGGAAGCCAAACTTATGCAGGGCCTCTTCCTGGGTCATCCCCAGGGCGGCAAACATCTTCTCCTGCAGTTCGCGCTGGTAGATGCGGATAGACCCCCCGCCGATCTCATTCCCGTTGAGCACCATGTCATAGGCGTTGGCTTTGATATGATTATAGGGGTGTTCCAGGTATTTCTCCGGGTTCTCTATAAGGGGGCTGTTGGCAATCATCACTTCGACGTCGGATGGTTTTGGTGAAGTGAAGGGGTGGTGACGGGCCACCCAGCGATTCTCTTCCTCGGCATACTCAAATAATGGGAAATCCAGCACCCATAAGAGTTTGAATTCATCTTCCCGGCGAAGCCCTAAACGCCTGCCCATCTCCAGCCGAAGCTCGCTCATCGCCTTGCGCGTCCGCTCTTCCCTGCCGGCCAGCACAAGGATCAGGTCGCCGGGTTTGGCTTCTGCCGCCGCAGCGATGGCTTTTAATTTCTCTTCATTATAAAACTTATCGACACTGCTCTTCAGCGTACCGTCGGTGTTGTATTTGATATACACCAATCCCTGCATCCCGATCTGCGGCCGCTTTATCCATTCCGTCAGCTCGTCGGTCTGCTTACGGGTATATTCGCTGCAACCCGGCACCGCGATGGCCAGCACCGTCTCCGCATTGTCAAATACGCCAAAACCCGCGCCATTTATCAGTTCTCCCTTCGCAACGATGACTCCGCCCTTGGTAAAGGCCGATTTCAGGTTCAGCAGTTTCATTCCAAACCGGATGTCGGGCTTGTCATTGCCGTATTGCCACATGGCTTCTTCCCAGGTGATCCGCTGAAGAACGTCGGTGTAATCGATGTTCTTCACCGTTTTGAAGATATATTTCACCATCCCTTCAAACATCGAAAGGATGTCTTCCTGTTCGACAAAGCTCATCTCACAGTCTATCTGGGTGAATTCGGGCTGCCGGTCGGCACGCAGGTCTTCATCACGAAAACATTTGACTATCTGATAGTATCGGTCATAACCGCTTACCATCAATAGTTGTTTGAACGTCTGCGGCGACTGGGGAAGGGCATAGAACTGGCCCGGGTTCATCCGCGAGGGAACGACGAAATCACGTGCCCCCTCCGGCGTCGACTTGATCAGGAAGGGCGTCTCCAGGTCCATAAAATGATTTTCATGCAGATAGTTGCGGGCTGCCCGGTTGACGGCATAACGCAATTCCAGGTTCTTCCGCACGGCCGGCCGGCGCAGGTCGAGAAACCGGTACTTCATCCGCAGATCGTCTCCCCCATCCGTATCGTCCTGGATGGTAAAAGGCGGAGTGACGGCCTTATTCAGAATAGTAAAGGATTGGACAGTGATCTCGATATCCCCCGTAGGCAACTGCGGGTTCTTGCTGGTCCGCCCGGTGACTTCCCCCTTCACCTGCACGACGAACTCTCTGCCCAGCGGATTATCCGCCAGCGCTTTGTTCAAACTTTCACCAAACAATAGTTGGGTGATGCCATAGCGGTCCCGAAGGTCGATGAAAGTGATACTACCAAATTTCCGAAGGGTCTGTACCCAGCCCGCAAGGGTTACAGTCTGGCCGATCTGCGCGCTTCTTAATTCTCCACAGGTATGAGTCCGATACATGCCGTGCTTTTTTGAGCGGCAAAGGTATTGTAAAAACCGCGCATATCCCACCCTTTGCCATTGCGGGAAAAATCGGTAACTTACCCCATGCCCCTCGATGCTTTCTATATGGCCGTTATCCTGATCCTCGCTGCCCTGCTGGTATGGGGGTGCCGCCTCTTCCTCGCCCGGATGAGGAAAAAAAGGCTCAGTCGCGTCTATGAAGCCAAACACAAGGATTACGACAGCCTGCTCGCCCGCTATAATCCGTACTACCGAAGCCTCAGCAGGACGGGCAGGGAGCGCTTTCTAAAACGGGTTCTTCGCTTTATGGAAGCAAAAAAATTTGAATATATCGACATGGAGCCGGAAGAAAGAATGCCCCTGCTGATCAGCGCCGCCGCCGTACAGCTCACCTTCGGTTTGCAACACTACCGCCTCGACTACTTCCGGACTATCCATATCTTAAAGGACAAATATCGCTTCGGCCTTTATAACATGCCTTTCGAAGGACACGTCAGCGAAGACGGTATCTACCTTTCCTGGAATCACTTTATCCGGGAATTCGCCGATTATGGGGATGGCCAGAATGTCGGGTTGCACGAAATGGCCCATGCGCTCACTTATGTCAATTTTACGGTGCAGGACGGCCGTGACAACACCTTCCACGACCATTTCACCGAGTTTTCCGCCGTCGCCCGCCCCATTTTCGAACGGATGCAGGCCGGTGAAACCAACATGCTCGATCCCTATGCCGCCACCAACTACCAGGAATTCTGGGCCGTCTGCATCGAGACCTTTTTCGAACGCCCCACTCCCTTCAAACGGCAAATGCCCGAACTCTACTTTTCACTCTGTTCGCTGTTGAACCAGGATCCGCTGACCCCTCATAAGGTTTTGAATATTAATATGATGTCGTCCGGCGACGCAAATGACCCCGTGGCCCGCACCGCTTCCTGAGCCGAAATCTTTTCACAAGGTTTCTCTTTTTCAGGAATTCTTTATATTTTGTCAAACAACCGTACGATTCATTCCTCTTGATTAAACCCACCTACAGGTTTTCCACTCTAATCTGAAAGCCTTAGTTCCGTATCCATAGCCAATGTAAGACCTGGTTTATTTTAACTTTTCTTAAGACTTCAAAGAAATGAACCTTATGGAACTCATTGTAATCTTTTCATTGGTGCTGGGGATTCTCCTTCTAAATCGTCCGGTGACAGTGCTTGTGCAACGTCTATACACAAAACATCAGTTCAAACGGTTCATCGCAAAGGAGACTTTCTATCACAGTGTCGTCGCGCGCCATTTCCGGTACTACAACCGGCTGGGGCTCGAAGAACAGCGTAAATTCCTTTTTCGCACCTGGCTCTTCCAGCATTCCAAGAACTTCCATTATATAGAAGTAGAACAATCGGCCGAAATGCCGATCCTGGTCAGCGCCGCCGCGATCCAACTCACGTTTGGCCTGGAGAAATTCAAACTCAACTATTTCGATGATATCTTCATCCTGCGGGACGACTACCACTATGGATTCTATTCCCGGCCGTTTATGGGCCATGTAGACCAGACCGGTATCTATCTTTCCTGGGATAATTTTATGCGTGGCATCACCGGCCAGACCGCCAATTGCAATGTAGGGCTGCATGAAATGGCTCACGCACTGGCCTATGTCAATTATATCACTCAGACCGAAGAAGATAAACACTTCAAAAAGGAATTTCCCGGCTTTTCGAAAGTGGCCCGCCCCATCTTCACCTCTATGCAGGGCGAAAACGGGGCAAAGAATCTCCTGGGAGACTATGCCGCCACCAACTATCATGAATTTTGGGCAGTAGCCGTGGAAGTGTTCTTCGAAAGCGCCGTGCAGATGCGCCACGAACTTCCCGAACTGTATAAGGCCATGGTCCGGCTGCTCAACCAGGATCCCCTGAGTTGCCTCACCGGTAGTACGACAATCATCGTCCGTACTGAACCGGCCGTGCAAAAGACGCCTGCTCTCAGCAATTCAATGCCTGCTTAAAACCCTTGTAAACCGCTTAACATCGGCATCCACCCGGATGGGGCTGCCGGTCGAAATAAACCGTACCAACTCATGAGCAAAGTAAGGAGCCAGCGAACATCCCTTCGTTCCCATTCCATTCAGTATTCCGACGGCCGTATGTACAGGATGAAATCCTACGAACGGTCGCCTCTCCAACGTCGCCGGTCGCACCGAAGCCAGGTGCTCAACCGTTCGAAACGGCTGTTTCAGCCATTCCCGCAACGCCGCTTCCGTCCGCTGCCGGAATTCCTCCGTCGGCTGGGCATGCTCAAACGACCACTCATAAGAAGAACCCACCCAGTATAGATCATCGCGCCACGGCACGAGGCTGATGCCTTTTTTGAATACTGTCCGTTGCCGCTGAAACTCCGGGATCTCCACGATCAGCGCCTCGCCCTTATTGGGCGCAAAGGGCAACCGTGAAAAATAGGGGTTGCTGAAACTGGCAACCCCATCGCAAAAGATGATCCTCCGGGCTTCGATATCGCGGTACCGTATCTGTGTATCTGCCACCTCCAATTCTCCTGCTTCAAATCTTTCCTCCCATAGCAGATGCTGCTCTTTCATCTGCCGCCGGACGGCCGCCAGCAATCCCGGGAGGTCGACAAGATAACAGGACTCGATCAACCCATAGCCAAATGTATAATGAAACCGCCCGAGCAGATCGTATTCATCTGCCGGCAGCCGCAGGTATGGTCCTCCTTCTTCCAGTCGATTCAAAAAAGCAAGCCGCATCTGCGCCGTTGGAAACAGATCGGCCACCACCACCGGCTCGAGGAAGGTTGAACCCAACACTCCGGCCAGGCGCTGATAGGCGTCTACCGCAAAAGCCAGCAGCTGATCGATCATCCAGGTGGTGACCAGACGTCGTCCCGTCACCGGGTTGATGAGTCCCGCCGCCACCCGGGAAGCCGTAAAGGGCAGGGCTTCGTCGATGACGATATGGGACACCCCGGCCTTTTCCAGTTCGAGGTGAAGAAAACTGCCGCAGATGCCCTGGCCGATGATCAATATCTCTACCTGCCTTCTCATTAGCGTGTGCCCTCCACGGTGACCCTGATACCTTCGCTGTGAAAAGAGAACTCTGGTGCATACATACATTCGATGCTGGTGACCCCATTGCTGAAATTCCCTGCCTGACCCGTGAATAAAGGATATTCGAAAACATGCGTCCCTCTCGGCATATAACCAAAGAAGAAATCTGTGCTGGCGTCTTTCGTGCTCTCATAATACCCAAGCCCGTCCTGCCATTTATACTGGCTGATCACATTCACCGGCTCGAAGCAGGCGCCCCGCATGTCCTTCATGTGGACATATTCCAGATCACGGTCACAGCGGACGACGATGCGGACTACCACTTTATCCCCCGGCTTCAGCGTTGCATTGCCGGCGAGAGGCTCCAACACCGGTCCACGGTCGGTATTCCGCGACAGGAAAAGTTTCTTCTCGAGACTCAGCGCCGACTTGTTCTGCCCTGGCGGTGTGATCTTATCGAGCATATCGAAATATTGCCAATACACCGCGCCCCAGGCTGGCGAGCTGCCCGCTTTTGCACCCCCACTGGCACCCGAGGCCGGTAGAGTCTGCATTTTCACCGTGATATTTCCCATCGACGGGTTGACAAAGGCGCCGTCGAACACTTTTTTATAATATCCTGTTCCGGCCTCCCCTTTGCTCAATTCCACCTTCTTATCCCCGAGGGAAATATCCACATCCCGCGCTGCATTCAGCCAGTCCTGGCCACCCAGCAGCAGGGCATAACAAGCATCCGCAGTCGCTTTTGTCGTTGCCCAATTGTGTGTCTGCTTTTGCCGCAATAGCCAGGTCTTCAGATCGCGGTCGATGGCCGCATCCCCGCCGATCTCCCGAAAGGCTTCGATAAGCAGGGATTGGGTCTCTACCGGCGCCTGGTACCAATAATATCCTCCTTCCATGCCTTTCCAGTACATCCCTTTTTCCTCGTCGTGGATGGCATTCTGTTTCAATGATGCCAGGATATCGCGGGCCGTCTGTACATCCCCGGTGCGGAATAGCGCAAGGGCTATCATACCCTGGGCGTATTTGCTTTCTTCGAGCCAGTGCTGTTGCGCCTTCTTGCGGAAATAGCTGACAGCCGGCAATACATCCCCCGGGATGCCATAGTCGTTGAACATACTCCGCATATACAGGTATTGTATGGCCAGCATGGAGGGGCCTCCCACACCCAGCGGCCGCGCCCCGGTCTTCGCACCCCGGTCTTCCGCGGCTTTCGCCTCCTTGTACTCTTCTTTCAGCTGTGCGTCGATCCAGGGCAGCGCCGCCGACACGATCGTCTTCATGTTCCCTGCAAGCGCCGGCGGGACGGCCTTCAACTGCTGCAAATGCCCGATGCCGGTGATGATATATTGTGTTATATACCGATCGTCAACCCCGCCCTTGAACCAGGGGAACCCGCCACTCGCGGACTGCATGCTGCTCAGCTGGTCCAGCACCGACTGCAGCTCCCTGCTCATCCTGTCCAGATCGAACAGCAGCGCGATGTTCTTCTTTTGCTGTGCTTCTGTCTTACCTTCCAACACCCAGGGGGTCTCTTCGAGCAGCACACTCTTCAGTTCGGGATTTTTCTGCAGGTTGCTGAGCAAAGCCGCCGTGTCGGCCGTCCGCCATTGGTCGAACACCTGCCGCAGCCGCGGGTTGTTCCCCGCGATGGTGGTGGCCAGCGCATTGGCGTAAGCCCTGTTGAACAGCTGCTCCGCGCATTCATGTGGATATTCCATCAGGTAGGGCAGGGACTGAACGGCATACCAGACGGGATTGGCGGTAAACTCCACCGTCAACGCATGGTGGTTCAGGGTCTCGCTGCTCCCGCTCTTCAGCAGCTTGTCGAACGTGAAATGCCGGACGCCGTCGCCGGGCATGTTCAACGGCAGGCTCTCCGTCACCAGCATCCGGTTACTCACCACGGGTAACGTGGCTTCTTCGCCATCGCTGAAGTTGCCGGCCTGCGCCGTCACGCGATAGGTGAGGGGCCGATTGTACTGATACGGGATGTCCAGCGGGAAGCCGACGACGACGCTCTGGTGTGGTGCTACCGTAAAGTATTGGTTGGCCTGCCGGTTGGTGAACCAGCCATCGGCCGTTTGGCCCGTCGTAGGGTCGGTGAGCTGCAGCTGCATCTGCCCCGTCAGTTCCGAATCGGTGAGGTTGACTACTTTCACCGGCAGCTCCATCCGGTCGCCTTCCCGCAGGAAACGCGGCGTATTCGGCTGCACCATCAGCTGCTTCTGCGTCACCACCGTCTTCTCCGAATAACCAAAGGCCAGGTCGCGCGTATGCGCCAGCGTCATCCACTTCCAGCTCGTCGTCGCCTCGGGCATCGTAAAGGAGAAGGTGACGTTGCCCGCGCTGTCGGTCCGCAGATCGGGGAAGAAAAAGGCCGTCTCGCGGAAGTCCTTGCGGGCCTGCACGACCGGTGCGGCCATGGCGCTCCCTTCCGGCTCAGCCATCCTTGCAGTGTCCGCCGCAAATACCCTCGATGCTTTCATATCATCCCTGAAGGACCCATCCATGTATTGGGGTTGTTCAGCCTTAGTATATTCGATCTTCATGTCAGCAGCAGGGGCAGGCGCCCTCATCACGCCTTCAAACAACACCCTGCCTCCCCTGACATACCTTGTGCGTTGCATACCGACAGACAAAAGTTCGTCGTACATCTTTACATAGCCCGAATAACTTCTTCCCCAGGCATACCGCATTTGCGAGGTCTCACTGGAGAAACAGGTAGTACTCTCCCAGGTGTGGGTTGGCTGATACACCGGATAGAGCGAAGGCGTACTCCATTCGTGCGGCCTGAACTGATCGAGCGAAGCATCATACATCCCCGCCAACACTTCGGCGGCTGCCTTATCTCCATGCTGTCCACTGATGGTGACCCCCCATTTTTCCTCGCTGCCCGGAAGCGTTTTGTCCCGGTACGAACTATAGGTGATGTCCAGTTGCTTGTTGGTCCATGGCACCGTCACCGTGTAGGTGTGGGTATAAACACGATTGTCCTTTACAAACACATCGGCAACGGCGAATCCTCCCCTGTCCTTTTCCGCAACAGGCAGTGCCGTTCGCTTCTTTTCGTTATCGAGGGTAAAATACGTAAACCCTTCATCTCCCCGGTCGACTTTGCGGATGACAAAGACTTTCCCGGCAGTGGACCCCGTCTCCACATGCGCAATACCGCCGGGTTCTACGGTCTCCCCATCGCTCAGCGACCAATTGTATTGCGGTTCAGCTGGCTTGCCCGTCACACCGTCGTACAACGCAACATACCGGTTCACCTTCACCGGCTTCCCATCCTTGTCTTTGGCCTGGGCCTCCATAACATACCAGCCCGGCGCCAACGGCTTGCCGTTGGCGATGAGAAGCGTCTTGCCCGCCGAATCCGTCCCCTCAAAAACCTTACTGGTCCTGGCCCAGTTGTCCGGATTTGTTTCGTCACCATATTGATCATGCGGGAAATTCCGGAGGTATTCTTCTCTCGAAAGAATAAACGTATCGGGCGACTTCCAATAGCTTGACCGCATCAGCCGGTCGGGCGCCCGCAAGGAGTAAATAGCCACCTCGACAACGGCGGGCACTGTCACTCCCGAAAGATTGCTGGCGTGCACCACCAACCGTGTAAGACTATCCGCCGGCAGGTGATCATTCGCCGGCTGGTCAATTGCCAGTTGCAACGATCGATACCCCGCGCGTACAACCGTTGTCCCGCTGCGAGTCTCCCCGCTGATATCCGTCACATCGGCAGACACCGTGTATTCAAATACCGGGTTCGTTTCTTTATCGATGCTCTTGTCGGCGGTGGCAACAAAGCCGATGTTGAACCTGCCGGCTTTATCCGTAGTCGCAGTGCCGTGCGCTACCTCTTGTTCGCCACTCCTTCGAAAAGGCCGCCACCAGCGGTATTGCATCTGGCGAATAACCCGGTATTTTACAACCGCGCCGTCGATCATATTCCCCGCGTATGCCTTGGCATAACCCTCGATGCGGATACTATCACCCACCCGGTAGCTCGCCTTCAGCGTATCATATCCTACGGAGAAGGAGGGCCGCTTGTATTCCTCCACGGAAAATTCGGCGCTTGTGCTGGTAGAATCATCCCGGATGGAGAACATTCCGTTCAAAAGATGCTCCGGTATCCTTAATTGCCCGTGATAAGAACCAAAGTCATTGGTAGTGACTTCCAGCGAATCTACCCTATCGCCATTGACATCGTATAAAAATACCTTGGTCTTGTACCGGGTCAATATTTTGGGTTGATGGCTATCGGCATCCCGGGTGAGGACGATACCCTTGAAATAGAGCGTCTGACCCGGCCGGTAGATCGATCGGTCGGTAAAGAACCAGGTCTGCCGGTGTTGCTTTTCATATTGCTGTTTCCCGACAGTCTGTTCATCTGCCCGCTGCCAGGAAAAGGTATGATAACCATCCTCATCGATAAAAAGATGATCTTTTCCCGCCGTGATCTCATATGAAAAGTTCGACCCGTAGCCTTGCCTATGATCCTTCCGGTCTTGTACCTGGAAAAGACCATGCTCGTCGGTATGATAGCTTTCCTGCCGGGTCGACACAAACCGCCTGCTCTTGTTATCATAGAGATATTTGTACAGCTGGGCGGTGGCGCCTGCCAATGGCTGCCCACTTTCGCGGTCAAGGACGAAATAGTCGCGGTCTGTGTTGACAAAGGAAATGGCCGACACATAAAAATAAACAACGGAGAGGGGCTGTTTGGAATACTTGTCGGTGTTGAATGAAGAGTCCGAACAAGTGATCAGTGCATATTCACCCACCGGCAACGCATCGATCTTCATTTCGGTGCGGTGGGACTGATAATCACCCGTGGCTGGCAGTGCCTGGGAGAAGCTTCGCAACACCGGCATTTGTATCAATCGCTGCCAGAAGGTATCCTGGCTGGTATTCATCCTCAATTGCTGACTGAAGGTGTGACCTACCTGGATGATGCGGCAATACAATTTTGAGATATTCTGCCATTTCACCAGGCTCCGGAAGGGCTGGCCGGACAGATTCACCGTTTCTACTTCCATTTCCAGGCTCTTATTCGACAATTCCTGCAACAAATTGGCACAATTCACCTTCCCTTCGCTGCTATCCTTTTCCTGTATCACTCTTTCACAAATGGCTTTGGCCGCAACCAACTCATAGCGGCCTGCTGTATCCGCCGGCGGATCATAACTTCTTGCCTTAGCGACATGTTGCTGGGCCAGCAGGTACCACGCTTCCGCAGCGGCCGGTTCGGCTCCCCACCTGTCCGTTAGTCTTGTCAGTGCTGCCTCGTAGCGCTCGTCCTTGTCTTCCATCGTGGCAATATTATGGACAAAGTTGAGTCGCTCGATATCTACATCGATCAGCGCGTCCGGCCGGACATCGCCTATATGCAGGCGGATCAGCTGCTGGAAGAGCAGCAACGCATGGTAATGCAGGTCGCTGGTGTCAGGGGTGGTGAACCGGTGTTCTGAGAACGAGACCGCATCGCCAAAAGCGACCGGATCATTTATCTCAAATACATTTTCCGGTTTATCGAGATTCTGCTCGCCGCTGCTGAAATAATCCAACGCCGCATGTGCCAGTACATCGAACAAGGTGGGCCGGAGATAACGAACATTTCCTTTTATAAGCACCGGGTCATAATCGGCCAACTTCACTTGCGTCAATAGCTTTTCTTCCTTGAGCGACGTCCGATACAGCGACCCGATCTTCTGGCGAAAATCATCCGCCGACCAGGTAGTGACATCGTCCTTTCGGAAACCAACGGTAGCAGTACGGTTATACAGCTTATAGCGATTCGCCTGGTAATAATTCCAATAGGCACCAGCAGTGATATTTTGCAGAATGGCTTTCGCTGGTTGCCCCGCCTCTTCTATCGATCTTTCCAATGCTGCGAAAGCCGCCGGCTCTGCATCCTCGGATCTTTTCCCGGCGAGGGTGAGCCGATAGACCAGCGCTTTTATTTGTTGCGCATCGTTGTGCTCTTTTACCGCTAATGTATAGATGCGGTTCACCTCCGCCAATGCAGATTCGGTAAGCCCTTTTTGGGTGCTAAGCGAATCGACAACTTTCCATTTACGGTTATAGACGGAAGGCGGTGTTTGGGCGGAAAGGTGTAGAACGGAAAACAAAAAGCAGGAGAAGGATAGGATATACCTGATTGGCTTCATAGCGAAAGCTTTTTTAAAGATACTTTTTTAATTGGTTTGCATGCTCCTTTGTAAGATGCGAACAGCGAATCCATTACATACGGTAAAATCCTTTTAACAAGGTTATAACGTATCCCCCTTAAACACAACTCCTTACCCGGAATCTTATATATGAGTTCGGTATTGAACTCGACATAAACTTAAAATTTACAATTATGAAAACGAAACTGACAATACTCATCGCCGCCGGCCTTTTCTTCGCCGTTAGCACCCAGGCCCAGGATCGCCGCGATATGTATCATGACCGGATGGATATGCGTCATGATCGTGCCGACATCCACCGCGACCGCGCTAAGCTGAATTATGACCGGTATTTCGACCGCGATGATCTCCGTCACGATCGCCGGGACCTTTATTATGATCGCCGTGATCTCCGCCGCGATCGCCGCGATCTGTATCGTGATCGGAATTGCTACTAAGTTACGTAGGCCATCAATAAAGAAGCCGGTCCCCAAGAGGGGGTGCCGGCTTCACTTTTTTATGCAGGGAATAACTTATTTCTTCAACACTTTCGCCATCGTCGACCCTATCTCCGCAGGCGTCTGTACGACGGTGATACCGCATTCGGCCATGATCTTCATTTTTGCCGCAGCCGTATCATCCGCACCACCGATGATCGCACCGGCATGCCCCATCCGTCTTCCGGGAGGCGCCGTTTGCCCGGCAATAAACCCAACCACTGGCTTGCGGTTGTTGTCTTTGATCCAGCGGGCGGCATCGGCTTCCATGCTGCCACCGATCTCCCCGATCATAACGATACCTTCAGTTGCGGGGTCATTCATCAGCAGCTCGACCGCTTCTTTGGTCGGCGTGCCGATGATGGGGTCACCACCGATGCCCACCGCCGTCGAAATACCCAGCCCTGCCTTGGCTACCTGGTCAGCGGCTTCGTACGTAAGCGTACCCGATTTGCTGACGATGCCGATCTTCCCCTTCTTGAACACAAATCCCGGCATGATCCCCACCTTACATTCACCGGCAGTGATAACACCCGGGCAATTGGGCCCGATGAGCCGGGTGTTCTTACCCAACAGATAATTCTTAGCTTTTACCATATCCTGCACCGGGATACCTTCCGTGATACAGATGACCAGTTCGATACCGGCTTCGGCCGCTTCCATGATCGCGTCAGCGGCAAATGCCGGCGGCACGAAAATGATCGATACATTGGCTCCTGTGTGTTTCACCGCGTCGGCAACGGTATTGAATACCGGCCTCTCGAGATGACTGTTGCCACCCTTGCCCGGGGTAACACCACCCACCACCTGCGTTCCATACTCGATCATTTGCGTAGCGTGAAAAGTTCCTTCTGTCCCTGTAAAGCCCTGTACGATGATTTTGGATTGCTTGTTAACTAAGATTGCCATTAGCGTAGATTTGTATACAGTTGCGGTGGGCAAAAATAGGGGAAAAAACTCAAAACCACCCGTTATTTATTCTGCGCATAGAACACGATCGAAGCCTTTTCTATCGTGTTTGCATTGATATAAAACCCGGCCAGGGCGGCCCCTGCCGTCTTGTCCAGCGGCAGCTTGCTCTTCAGGGCATACACGGTAATAAGATATTCGTGAATCGGTCCGGGAGGCGGGCAGGCGCCGATATAACCCGGCTGACCTCCATCGTTATTGAGCTGGATAGCTCCTTCCGGCGTCAGCCTCTTGGCGACATTGCCGGCGTCGCTCTTAAGACTCGTCACACTGGCGGGGATATTAAAGATGGTCCAATGCCAGAAGCCGCTGCCCGTTGGTGCGTCCTTGTCATAGATGGTCACGGCAAAGGCCTGTGTTCCCGCCGGGATATTCTCCCAGTGCAATTCCGGCGAGACATTCTCACCATGACAACCAAAAGAACTGGCCATTTGCCTGTTCGTTGCCTGACCGCCGACATCATTGCTTTTCAAAGTAAATGTCTGAGCAGAAACGCTCCCGCCGGCCAACACAGCCAGCAATACAAAGGAGATGAGCTTTTGCATATTGATGATTTTAGAATACAAAAATAAGCGGGCGCTAACTTGCTCACTAGGGCCCGTCGCTCAAAAACTATGGATAAACGGTCAAAGCTGTCCTTTTCTGGAATTCCCGGGGCGTCACCCCATACACCTGTTTAAAGGACTGGGTAAAGCTCGAATGATTCTCGTATCCCACTTTATGATATACCTCGCTTGGCTTCTCCTGGCTGTCCAGCAGACTCGCCGCCAGTTCCATCCTTTTTTGCAACAACCATTTATTGGGCGACGTAGCATAAAGCCGGGCAAACCTTCGCTTGAAGGTGGAAAGACTCATATTACAAAGAAATGATAATTCATCGACGGTGATGGCATGGTTGACATTGCCTTCGACAACAGCCATCAGTTGCCGGTCGTCAGCATCATGGACATCGGTCAACCGGAAAGCAGCCAGGCTTTCGGGGGCTTTCCCCGCCAGGTAGAGCATCAGCTCTTCGAATTTCAACAATTGCCAGTTTTTTTGCATGTCCGGGTTGGCAGCAGGCATCAGTTGCAGGGAGTGCAGGAAATTCCGGATAAATTCATCGATGGAAAAAGAAACGATGGGGTCATTGCCCTTGCCCGCTGGATTCAGTCCGGGATATTTTAAAAAAAAGTCCTTGAATACGCTGTCGTCAAAGAAGAACAGCAGGCTGCGATATCGCCCGTTGATGGACAGCTTCTCCGACATCAGGGTGTTGCCACCCGCGATCAGCAGGAACTGTCCGCCTTTGATGCGCATCGGTTCCCCTGGTCGATGTACGGTCTTTTCGCCTTCCAGCAGAAAACTAACAAGATTGGTCCGCAAGGTCACCCGCGTCTTCGCATTAGGCAACCCGCTTTCATAGCTGCGGATAGCCGTCCTGGCCTGGAATTCCGGCCAGTCGCCGAAAGGAAACAGGTCGTTTGGTATGGTCAACATCCTATCCATCGACTTGTTTGTTCAACTCGTCTATATCGCGCATGTCGATCTTGCCCTTTACTTCCAGCATCCGCAAGTCTTTGGCGTCCTGGAGGAATTCCGAAGCGAATATAAAATCGTTGAGCAGCTTGTTCTTGCTGAAAATGATCTCTTTGTTGGTGCCTTCCCATTCCTTGTGCCCCTGGTACATGTACATGATATGATCGCCTATCTCCATGACGCTGTTCATATCGTGCGTATTGATCACCGTCGTGATATTGTATTCAACGGTTATTTCTTTGATGAGCTTGTCGATCAGCAGGGACGTCTGCGGGTCTAAACCCGAATTGGGCTCGTCGCAGAAAAGATATTTGGGGTTCAGCACTATCGCCCGGGCGATGCCCACCCGCTTCTTCATCCCGCCGGAAATCTCGGCCGGGAATTTTTTATTGGCGCCTTCGAGGTTGACACGGTGGAGCACTTCATTCACCCGCTTTAGTTTCTCGGCCAGGGTATTTTGGGTGAACATGTCCAGGGGAAACATGATATTCTGTTCTACTGTCATGCTATCGAAGAGTGCCGAACCCTGAAACAGCATCCCAATGCTTTGTCGCAGCTCCTTACGCCGGTCTTCGTTCATCTCGGAAAAGTTCATCCCGTCGTAACAGATCTCTCCACTGTCCGGCTCGAACAGGCCGACGAGGCATTTCATCAATACCGTCTTCCCGCTTCCGCTGGTGCCGATGATGAGGTTACATTTTCCCGTCTTGAAAGTGGTGCTCACGTCATCGATCACCACCTTTTCGCCAAATCCTTTCTTTATGTTTTTTATATCTATCATAAACGGTTAGAGTAAGAGTGCCGAAAGCAAATAGTCAGCAAACAATACCAATACACAGGATACCACCACCGATTTCGTACTTGCCCTTCCGATCTCCAGCGCTCCACCTTGTACATTATAGCCGTAAAAGGCCGGGATGCTGGAAATGATAAAGGCAAAAGTATAGGCCTTCGCCATGGCAAAGAACACATTATAAGGCTTGAAATATTGGTGCAGACCCTTGTCGAAAGCCGCCGGTGAAAGGATGCCGGTGGCCGTGCCCGCCAGCCTGCCCCCCCAGATGCCCAGGACAGCCGAAATGACCACCAGCATCGGGATAACACAGATGGATGCGAGCAGCTTCGGGAGGATGAGATAGCATTTCGTATTGATGCCCATGATCTCCAGTGCGTCGATCTGCTCGCTTACCCGCATATTGCCCAGTTCGCTTGCTATCTTACTGCCGACCACACCCGCGAGCACTATACATACCAGGGTGGGGGAAAACTCGAGGATAACGGTATCCCGCACGATCTGTGCAATGGTAGACAGGGGAATGATAGGACTCACCAACTGATAGGCGGTTTGCAGGGTCGACACCGCGCCCATAAAGATCGAGATGATGGCCACGATACCCAGCGATCCGATGCCGATCTCCGAACACTGATGCATGAACTCCTTCCAATACATCTTGCCATTCTCCGGCCTGGTGAACATGCCTCTTAAGGTTAACAGATAGCTGCCGAATTCCGTGAAAAAAGTCATTCAATTAGTTTTTGGTTTTAGTGCCTTGCCCGCTTCCACCAGGGCGCTTTTTTCCCTTCTTCGTCCGAAGGGGTATTCTTACATTTTATCTGTGCATCGACAATGGCCACTAACGCCACATTGTAGATCTGCCTCACCGTACTGCCCAGCTGCAGGACATGGACGGGTTTTTTCAACCCCAGCAGGATAGGTCCGATGGCATCGGCTCCACCGACTTCCTTCAAGAGGTTGTAGGCGATGTTGCCGGCCGCAAGATTGGGGAACACCAGGGTGTTGACTTCCTGGTCGACCAATTCGCTAAATGGATAATTTTCTTTTATCAGCTCCTGGTTCAGGGCGACGCTTGCCTGCATCTCTCCGTCGACGATGAGGTTGGGCTCCCGTTGCTTGACGATCTTCCGGGCCTCCGCCACCAGCCGGGCTTCGGGCGAGTCGCTCGTGCCGAAGTTGGAATAGCTCAGCAGGGCTACCCGGGGAGTGAGGTTGAATTGCTGCACTTCCCGGGCCACCAGCAGCGTAATATCCGCCAGCTCTTCCGCCGTCGGGTTGAAGTTCACTGTCGTGTCGGCGAGAAACAGCGGCCCTTTCTTCGTCAACAACAGGTACATCCCGGCTATCTTCTTTACCCCGTCTTCCGTCCCGATCACCTGCAGCGCGGGCCTGATCGTATCCGGGTAGTTCTTGGTCAGTCCCGAGATCATCGCGTCCGCCTCCCCGGTCTCCACCATCATACAGCCGAAGTAGAGCCGGTCGCGCATCCGCTTGAAAGCCTCGTATTTATTAAAGCCGCGGCGTTGCCGCTTCTGGAAGAAGATCTCCCCAAAGCGTTTGCGCTGCTCTTCGTATTCGTCGTTGTAGGGGTTGATCACCGGCATGCCATCCAGCTCGATCTGGTTGCTGGCGGCGAGATGCCTGATCTTTTTTTCGTCACCCAGCAGCATCGGGAAGGCCACTCCATCATTATACAACAGCTGTGCTACCTTCAAAATTTTAATGTTATCGGCTTCCGCAAAAACGATCCGTTTGGGGTTGATCCGGGCCTTGGTGCTCAACACCCGCATCAACTGATTATCAAGCCCCAGCCGGCGATTGAGTTCGATAGCATAGGCGTCCCAATTATCGATTTGGGTCTGGGCAACCCCGGATTCCATGGCCGCACGGGCTACAGCGGGCGCAACGGTCGACAACAGTCGCGGGTCGAGGGGTTTGGGAATGATATAGTGGGGGCCGAAAAGCAGGTTCCTTTCATTATAGGCCATGTTCACGATATCCGGGACAGGGGTTTTGGCGAGATCGGCAAGCGCCTTTACGGAAGCCAGCTTCATCGCCTCATTTATCTGGGTGGCCCGCACGTCCAGGGCGCCGCGGAATATAAAGGGGAATCCCAGCACATTATTCACCTGGTTGGGATAGTCGCTCCGGCCTGTGGCCATAATAATATCTTCACGGGCTGCAGTAGCTTGCTCATAGCTGATCTCCGGGTCCGGATTAGCCATTGCAAAAACGATAGGACGGCGGGCCATGGTCTTTACCATTTCCGGGGTCACCACATTGCCGACACTAAGGCCCACGAATACATCCGCATCCTTCATCGCCTTGTCCAGGGTCCAGTCATTCTTATTTACGGCAAACACCTTCTTGTCTTCGTCGAGATCGGTCCGCTCATCATGCAACACCCCATCCTTGTCGAAAAGGATAAAATTCTCCGGGCGGGCCCCCAGCGCCACATAAAGCTTGACACAGGCCATCGCTGCCGCCCCGGCGCCATTTATGACAAAGCGCACCTTGTCGATCTTTTTCTTTTGCACCTCGAGGGCGTTGAGCAAGGCAGCGCTGCTGATGATGGCCGTCCCATGCTGGTCATCGTGCATCACCGGGATCTTAAGCTTCTCCCGGAGGGTCCTTTCGATATAAAAGCATTCCGGGGCCTTGATATCCTCGAGGTTGATGCCCCCAAATGTGGGCTCCAGCGCCTTGACGATCTGTACGAATTTCTCGGGGTCTTTTTCGTTGATCTCTATGTCGAATACATCGATGTCGGCAAAGATCTTGAAGAGCACCCCCTTGCCTTCCATCACCGGCTTCGATGCCTCCGGACCGATATCTCCCAGTCCCAACACCGCAGTGCCATTGCTGATCACTGCTACCAGGTTGCCCTTAGCCGTGTATTTATAGACCTCTTCGACATTCTTATGTATCTCTTTGCAGGGTTCCGCCACTCCCGGTGAATAGGCAAGGGATAGATCCCGTTGTGTTTTTGCCTCCTTCGTCGGTACGACTTCTATCTTTCCGGGTCGTCCTTTGGAATGATATTCAAGCGCCTGCTCTTTGCGGAGCTGTTTTTTTTGCATTACAGGAATGGTCCTTTGTCCCATTGCGGTGCAAAATACGAAAATGCTGTTAAACACTCTCTTGTAGCGACAGCCCCCGTAAAATCACCCTTTTTGGTTAAATCTCGCACGACTGCACGAGGAATGCGCACAGCCGTTATAAGTTTACCCTTAAGTATCTATCGTTCAAACAACTAACTCCCGTATCGTCCCTTTTTTGCTCCTCTTTTGTCCGTATCCCGCCAACCTAAACTTTTGCCATATGGGTAAGTTGATCACCTTATCTACTCTTATTCTATTGCTGCTGACCAGGCTCGATGCCTTCGCAGGCACGACAACGGCGGACACTGTCATCGAATCAAGCAAAAAAGAGTGGCTGGATATGTGCGGGAAAATAAAAGAAAAGGAAGAGCAGATGGACGATGAAGATAGTAAGGACAGCCTGAAAAAGGTATTGGCAAATCTCGATAGCCTTTATTATAGCATCCAGCGGTATGGAATAGTGCATATTAATAAAAACCCGGGCTATACTACTTACTACATCCAAAAGGACATCATCTTCTTCAATATCCAGGAAAACAATATCCCCAATTTCATCCACGAAACAACCCACGGGATTCAATATCAGCACGGAAGCATTGTTTTCAAGGATACGCTCGCGCCAGTCAAGGATAGTATCGTTGATGGCGTGGGAGATGATTTTGGCGATGAGATAGAAGCCTACAAAGCCCAGTTCGCTTATGACCCCGCCTCCGTTTCCAGCCTGCCCAACCTGTACCATACAGCCTATGCGTATAAAGACATGGATGCTGTCTGGCTATTAGGGCTCATAGACTCTGCCGGCAATCAGCTTTACAAGCCCGACAGTCTCCGCGGAGTTTGTATGAGTCCCGTGAATATCTGGACAGACCAACAGGGCATGCATAATGCCTGGCCGCTGCAGCCGCTGTACCCGGCTGGCTATATCCTTGGCGAAGACACACACTATCTTAATTATCCGGCGAAACTTCGCAAATGGCGCATTGCCCACGGCCTCACCCACCAAGCCGCGTCTTCTTCCCCTAAATTATAAAAATTACAAATACATAATTTTGCCCCCAAAGAATAAGATTTATTTTTGGCGGATGCAGGCAGTAAACACTTCCCTGGCGGTGGAGACGATCGCTGACTTCGACGCTGTGTATCACAGCTACCAGCAGGCGGTGTATGCCAATATTTTTAAAATGGTCAGGCATCCGCAGTCGGCAGAAGATATCCTGCAGGAAGTTTTTCTCAGCCTTTGGAAAAATAAAGATAAAGTTACGGCCGACAGGGTAGCAGGATGGCTCTTTGTCGTCAGCTATAATAAGGCAGCCACCTACCTCCGGCATCGGCTCAAGCTTTCGCTCGTTCGCCTGGATGATCCCGCACATATTGAAAACATAGCCACGGATGACGCTTCCCCCGACACGCTATACCAGGCACAACTCTCCCTCATCGAGGATGCCCTGCAGCACCTGCCGGCCCGGAAGAAAGAAGCATTCCACCTCCATTATTTCGAGGGCCGCTCTTATGAAGAGATCGCTTCCCTCCTGGGTATTTCCATCGGCTCGGTAAAAGATTATATTAAGCAGGCCGGCATCTTCATCCGGAAGTACACCAACCGTAATTATGATGCCGCCATCACGGCTACCATTTCCCTCCTGCTGCTTTGCACCAGCGTCCCGGCTTAGTAATAATTTGGTAACATTAGGGGCATCCCCATTCTTCCCCGTTCGGAGTATTTATGGCTGAAGCAATGCAGGAGATCAGATCACTCATAGAGAAATTCTGGGCCGGGTCGGCTACCGATGATGAAAAACAGCGGCTTATCGAGCTGATGGCTGGGTATGACCAGGAATGGGTTCGGACGCTGGAAGCGGAATTCCGGGCTCAACTGAATAAGGAGCCTGAAGACCGGACCCCCGGAGAGACACAACGAATATTGGAGCAGCTGCATAAGAAGATTGCGGTGATGGAGGGCGACCAGCCGGCCGGGAAAGGCAAAATTCTACCTTTCCTGCGCCCGCTCAGATGGATTGCGGCCGCAGCTATCCCCCTTGCTCTTGGCATTGCCATGCTCTGGCATTCTCCGGGGAAGAACAACCAAACCGCAACTGTACGCCGGGAATCGCCAAAAACAAGACAGCTGAGGCAATACGCGAACCCGGACACGACGGTGCAGCACATCCTGCTGCCGGACTCTTCTGCGCTGGATCTCTATCCCGGCAGCCAGGCAGCTTACTATGAGCCGTTCGATACGGCGCGAGCTATCACGGTGAATGGCAAGGCCCTGTTCAAAGTGACCAGCGGGCCTCACGCTCCTTTCACCGTCTATTCGAAAGGGATTGCCACGAGCGTCCTGGGCACGAAATTCATGGTCATTGCGAGGGACGACAACCGGGTCTCCGTGCTATTAATGGAGGGAAAGGTGCGCGTACAGGCTATGCCGGGTACAGGCATCGAGATGCAGGGTGTTTATCTGGCTCCCGGCCAAAAGCTGGCGGTAAATATGGCGTCGAAGGATTATGTGGTTGGCAAATGGCAACCTGCGGACACGGGGTCTGTCACAAATAAGCCAACGATGCATACCCGCAAACCCGAGGCTATCTATGCCTGCGTTTTCGACAAGACGCCGCTGGCGAGAGTTTTCAGCACATTAAGTGATTATTATAAAGTAAGGATAATAGTAAATGCCCAAGACCTCGAAGGCCAGTCTTTCACCGGAAAGATACTCCGGACCGATCAGTTGCAGACAGCGCTATCTGTAATCTGCAACACCAACGATCTAACCTTCAGGACGGACAACGGCGACATCATCATCAATAAACAAAAATAACAGCAGCGGAAGCCCTGGCTTCTGACACGCCGCCGGCGGCGTGCCTGCAAACTATTGTCAAAAATTTGTAAAAGGCTCAAAATAATGCAAAACACGTTAACCAAAAGATCAAAGGGTATCTTCTTTGCCCTACTGCTGTTGCTTTCCCTGGCTGCGCGTTCCCAACAGGGATCCCAGATAAAGGGCTCGGTGCTCAACGACAAAGGTGATCCGATAGAAGGCGTCACCGTTACTGCGAGTGAGACGGGTTACCATACAACCAGGTCGACGATCACCAATGATAAAGGCGTATTCACCTTCAGCAATCTGAAGGCCGGGAAAAAATATGACTTCAATTTCAGCTACGTTGGATTTGAAAAGCAGGTGGTCAAAGGCTTTCTCATCGATGAAGGGGATAACAATTCCATTCTTGTAAGATTGAAACCGGCCGGCGCGGACCTTAGCCAGGTGGTGGTGATAGGCTATGGAGAAAGAAGGAAAGGCGAACTGACGGGTTCTGTGAGTTCGTTGAAGGCTGCTGCCATCAAAGACCAGGTAGTAACCTCTTTCGATGCGGCCCTGGCCGGCAAACTGGCCGGCGTGCAGGTGCTGCAGACAACAGGTTCGCCGGGTGGCAATGTGTCTATCCATGTGCGCGGTACGGCCTCCATCTCAGCAGGCAACAATCCTTTGTATGTCATCGACGGATACCCGGTCTCGCAGGATGTGAACACCAATTCCCTGCCCAACCCCAATACCTATCAGCAACCGCTGAATCCCCTGGCTACCATCGATGTCAACGATATCGAGTCCATCGATGTGCTGAAGGACGCCGCCTCTGCCGCCATCTATGGTTCAAGAGGAAGCAACGGCGTAGTCCTCATCCGCACGAAAAGAGGCACCCCGGGCAAACCAAAGGTAAACTATGCCTTCAGCGGCGGATTTCAGGAGGTCTCCAAAAGGATCGACGTCATGAATGCCTATGATTATGCCAAAGAAGCGTACGATAGCCATAACAATGCCTATCTCGATGCCGTGCCGACAGGAAAAGCTTCCGACCCCAACAGCATCCGGCCCAACAATCCTTCCACCTGGGTGCCGCCTCAAACCCTGCCCTATCTCAGCAACCAGCCGGGACTCACCAATACCGACTGGCAAAAAGCCGTCTTCCGCCAGGCTTTCCTGACCAATCACACGCTCAGCGTCAGCGGCGGGTCGGACAACCTCACCTATTATGTTTCCGGGAATTACCTTGACCAGGACGGGATCATCATCAACAACAATTTCAAGCGATATTCGCTGCGCGGGCAATTGGAAGCCAAAGAAGACCGCTGGAAGTTCGGCCTGAATTTCTCGCCCTCCTACACGCTCACCAACCAGGTGGCCTCCGAAGGGCCATGGAGTTCGAACGGTAATCCTTATGGATTTCCAAATGCCGCAGGGGTGGTCGCCAACGCCTTGACCTACGCCCCCCTCTTTCCTGTGTACAACCCCGATGGAACATTTGCCGACTCGGTGAACCAGTGGGGTTACGGCCAGACCAACGTCCTCAATCCCGTGGCCCTTGCTACCATGATCAAGGATCTGGTAAAGAACTTCCGGTTCACCGGTTCTACTTATGCCGAGCGGGAGATCATAAAAGGCCTGCGCTACCGGCTCTTTTTCGGTACGGACATCAACACCTTCATCGAAGATTATTACCGGCCTACCAACCTTCCCATCCAGAGCGCCACACTGCCCTCAGTGGCTTACGGCCTCACCAAGACCGATCAATACCTCAATTGGGTGGTGGAAAATACCCTGACGTATTCCAAAAGGATCGGCGCGGGTAATCTGACGGCCCTGCTGGGTTATAATGCCCAGAAAGAGAACCAGTATCACAGCTATGCCGCAGCCAATAAATTTCCAACGAATGCGGTGACCACGCTCAATGCCGGTCAGCCGTCAGCCGTATCCTCTACATTGGAACAATGGAGCCTGGAATCTTTATTGGGAAGGTTGCAGTACGATCTCCTGAACAAATATTTTCTTTCTGCTTCTTTACGGCGGGATGGGTCAAGCCGGTTTGGATACAATCACAAATGGGGTTGGTTCCCTTCCGCATCTGCGGGCTGGATAGTGTCAAAAGAGAACTTCTTTTCCGGCCTGAGCCGGACGGTGAGCAATCTTAAACTACGCGCGAGCTATGGACTCACCGGTAATTTTTCCATACCCAACTACGGCGCCCTGGCACAGCTTACCTCTTCCAACTATATCCTGGGTAACCAGGCATTGACCAGTGGTGTTGCCGTCACGACGCCGCCGAACCCCAACCTCACCTGGGAAAATACGGCCAGCTTCGACTTGGGCATGGAATTAGGTTTTTTACAAAACGCCCTCAACATTACAGTAGATTACTATCATTCTACTACGAGCAAATTATTGCTCAACGTCCCCACACCCGCCACCAGCGGCTTCAGCACGGAATTGCAGAACATCGGGCAGCTGACCAATACCGGCGTCGAAGTGTCAGCCAACTATTTTAAATCTTTGCATGGGGGCTGGAGTATCGACCTCAGCGGCAATATCGCTTTCAACAGAAACCGGGTGACCCGGCTCGGGCCCGGCAACGCGCCTATCATCGTCACCGGTGGCACAGGCTCGGCCTATTTCATCACCAAAGTTGGTCAGCCGATAGGCAGCTATTATCTGCTGGTGCAGGACGGCATCTACCGCAACCAGGAAGACCTGAACAAATACCCACATTTCTCCAATTCTCACGTGGGTGACTTTAAATTCAAGGACGTCAATGGCGACGGGGTGCTTAACACCCTTACCGACCGGGCTATTGTAGGCAATTTTCAGCCGAACTATACTTTCGGGTTTAGCGCGGCCCTTCGGTATAAGAATTTTGACATCGCCGGCGTCGTACAAGGCACACAAGGAAATAAGATACTCGATCTCTTCAGGAGATATATTGCCAGCTCGGAAGGTAACTTTAACAACCTCAACCTGATGAAAGGGCGGTTCGAAGACAGCAATAACATCGGGGTGGGCTATATCAACCGGGCCAACCGACTGGCAACGGGCAATAACGGGACGATCTCCACGTGGCATGTGGAAGATGGTTCTTTTGTCAGGATAAAGAGCCTTTCCCTGGGGTATAGCTTTGGCGAAGACCTGCTGAAAAGATATGGCGTTGGCATGCTCAGACTCTATGCTACCGTCCAGAACCCATTCACGTTCACCCATTACAGTTTGTTCAACCCCGAGATATCCGACCGGCCGAACAACGCGCTTTCTCCCGGCGAGGATTATGGCTCTTATCCCCTGGCGCGTAGCTATGTGCTTGGCCTCAACCTGACCTTCTAATTGTTTAAAAAAGTATTGATATGAAGAAAAGCTTACTGGCAATCGCGATAATCACCTCCCTGGCATCCTGCAAAAAAAGCTTCCTCGAGCTGACTCCGCCTTCTGCCATCACTACTGACAATTTTTTTAAAACATCCGCCGATGCGATCACTGCTGCCAATGGCTGCTATGCCAGCCTGGCCGATGCTAATGAATATGGCGCGGGCTTCGAGGTATTAATGGAAGAACGCGGCGATAATGTGCTCGACCTGGATATCTCTTCCGGCTCGGGCACGAATTATAAGTTGGCCCATTTTATCGACGATCCCAGCAACTCCCAGCTATCCCTTACCTGGATCGATATTTTCAATGGCATCTACCGGTGCAATACCGTCCTGGCCAATATTGGCCCAGTGAAAATGGACAGCGCCACAAAGAACAGGGTCCGCGGTGAGGTACAGTTTATCCGGGCGCTGCATTATTTCAACCTGGTACGGTTATGGGGTGCAGTACCGGTGCTGACCACCGTGGTATCAGCCGACCAGGCCTTGCAGCTGCACCGGGATAGCGTAGCAGCCGTCTATCAGCAAATAGAATCCGACCTGCAATTTGCCGCAGCTAACCTACCCGCTGCTTACACCGGGGCCGATGTCGGGCGAGTGACGACGGGGGCCGCCAACGGACTCCTGGGCAAAGTGTATTTGTATGAAAAGAAGTACAACAACGCAGCATCCGTTTTGCAGGGTGTCATCAATTCGAATGTATTCTCCTTACTGCCCAATATTGCCAGTGTGTTCAGCACGGCCAATAAATACAATGCTGAGACTCTTTTTGCCGTCCGATACGCATCGGGTGTCACCGGGCAGGCGCATGGCTTTTGGTTTACCAATGGCAACAACCTGCCTACTATCGACAGCTCTATTGTCAAAGCCTATAGCGCGGGCGATGTTCGCAAGACCCTTACCGATGCGATAAAGCCTACAGGCTTAACCTACACCGGTCCGCGAAAATACGTTGACGTTCCGGATGCCTCAGGGCTTTCGGGGGAAGATTTCCCGGTGTTGCGGTTCGCGGATATTCTGCTGATGGCCGCTGAGGTATTGAATGAACAAGGCTATAGTGCTTCGACCGGGACGGGCTCGGCCTTCTATTATCTCAACCTGGTGCGGCAACGGGCCGGCTTAACCGCCTTGTCTTCGGCCGATAGGCCCGACCAGGGCACCTTCCGCAATGAAGTGTATTTACAAAGAAGGCTGGAGCTGCCTTTTGAATGCGATCGCTGGTTCGACCTCGTGCGGACGGGAAATGCGATTACCGCCATCCGGGCGGATGCCGGAAAGGGTAGTCCGACCATCGATGCTCACCGGTTTATTTATCCTATTCCCCAATCGGAGCTGGACATCGTGCATAATGCCGCGAATTTCCCGCAAAACCCCGGGTACTGATGTTGCATGCAACCCGGGGCCGGGGCTAAAACGGTCCCGGGTTGCTAAAACTTCACCTTTGCGCCCATCCACGCCATCATCCCGACCCCGATCTCGATAGCCGACTCGTCGATATTAAAGGTAGGCGTATGAACGCCGGAAGTGATCCCTTTTTCCACATTCATCACCCCAAGCCGGTAGAAACATCCCGGGATTTGTTGGGTATAATAACCAAAATCTTCCGCCCCCATCCTGATCTCGGTCTCCAGCACCCGGCCGGCGCCCAGGAATTCCCGCGCCTCCGCCCGCGCCACCACATCAAGCGCCTCGTTATTATGCACCATGGGGTAGCCGACGTCGATGTGCAGGTCTATCTCCGCCCCCATACTATGCACCAGCTCTGTCGCCTGCCTGCGGATCAGCTCGTGTGCCCGGAAGCGCCACTCTTCGTCCATGGCACGGAAGGTGCCCATCAGCTTGACCTCACTGGGAATAACATTGGTTGTATGCCCCCCCTGGACGGAAGTGATCGACAACACCGACGGTGACAACGGGTTGCGGTTGCGGCTGATGATCTGCTGTAAGGCCACCACCAGGTGGGACGCGACAAGTATGGTGTCCACCGTCAGATGCGGAGCGGCCGCATGACCGCCCTTCCCACGGATGGTGATATACAATTCATCGGCGCTGGCCATCACCATCCCGCCGCGAAAGCTGAGTTTTCCTATCTCCAACCCCGGATGTACGTGCAGGCCAAAGATGGCCTGCGGCTCAGGGTTTTGTAACACCCCTTCTTTTATCATCAGGCTGGCACCCCCCGGATTTTTCTCCTCTCCCGGCTGGAAGATCAATTTTACCGTTCCTTCCCAGTGGTCTCTCAGCTCCTGCAGGATACGCGCCGCACCCAGAAGGACGGTCGTATGCACATCATGTCCGCAGGCATGCATCACACCTTCATTCTTTGACTTATAGGGGATATCATTGGCCTCCACTATCGGCAGCGCATCCATATCCGCCCGCAGGGCGACCACCCGGCTGCCGGGATTCTTGCCCTCGAGCAACCCCACTACCCCTGTCGTGGCCATCACGCGGAAAGGGATACCCATCCGCGTCAACTGTTGCTGTACAAAGGCCGACGTCTGAAATTCCTGGTAAGATAGTTCCGGATGGGCATGCAGGTGATGCCGGATGGCGATGGAGTCGGGGGCATATTTCCTGGCAAGTTGCCGGATATTCTCTTTTAACATTATAATTTTATTTCAATAGTATCCCTGATCACGAAAAGCCCGGACGGGAAGAGTCGCGACAACTGCTGCAGGGCCTGGTCAGCTTCTTCCTGGGTCTTGAAATTGCCGACCTTTAGTTTGTAATTGGGCGCCTGGTACCAGAGGTAGGGTTTAAAGTCGGGAAACTCTTCGTAGATCTTCACCTTCGCCGCATACACCTTATTCCGATCGGGCGAATTCATCACCTGTATCCTGAACCCCGGGACATTGCGCCGGCTCTCCCGCGATGTCAATTCATTTATGTCTATCTGCTTTTGCACCAGGCTATCCACCCGCGGGTCCTTATGCACTACCACCGTGCCCGTGTCCGTCTGCGCTAACCCCTGCCGGGCGATGAACAAAAGAGCAACAAATACGATCTTATACATAGATATTAAATTTAATACCCGCCAGCCAACCCTTCACCCTTTATAATCTCCACGCTTGCACTGCACCCCAGCCGGTCTGCTCCTGCATCGATCAATTGCTGTGCCAATGCCGCCGTTCGGATGCCACCCGAAGCCTTGATCCGTACCCCGGCAGGCAGATGCGCCCGCATCAGCTTCACCGCTTCCACGGTTGCACCCTTCTCCGCATACCCCGTCGAGGTCTTCAGAAAATCCACCCCGATGCGGCTATAATGCTCACAACAGGCAACGATCTCTTCATCCGTCAACACCCCAGTCTCGATGATGACTTTTATGATCTTTCCCGCAGCGTGTATTCGCGCCGTCAGCACCCGCATCTCTGCTTCCAGCGCCGCCCAATCCCCCGCCTTCAGTGCTATAAGGTTGATCACCACGTCCAGCTCATCGGCGCCATCCGTAATCGCCTGTTCCACTTCTGCCAGCTTCGCCGCGGTGACAGAGTAGCCAAAAGGAAACCCGATGACCGTCGCCACCTTTACAGCCGCAATCGATCGCTCGACCTCGGCGGCGTCTTGCAGTTCCCGCACCGCAAAACTAACCATCGGCGGGGGCACACAAACCGCCGCAAAGCCATACTCCACCGCCTCCTGACATATCTTATTAATGTCTATATGAGAGGTGGTGGGCTTCAAAATGGTATGGTCAATATAGTGTGCCAGCATACTCACCGACGTTTGGCCTTCTTTTTACCGCTGATAAAATATTCAAACCCCTAAATTACTCCATTTAAGTAAATTAGGGACCATTTTTCAATCTGCCCAAATTGGGCGCCGCCGAAATTTAAAAACTGACGCACCATGAGAAACTTCCGACATCGTCCGAGGGGAAGATCATTCGCCCTCGTTACCACTCTTTTATTGCTGACCCTTTATTCATCCGCACAATCCACCTTTCCCGTTAATGGCGTTGCAGATGTCCGGGAAGGCTGCTATGCCTTCACGCATGCTACCCTGGTGAAAGAGGGCGGCGCCACCCTCAGTGATGCGACCCTGGTGATTCGCGAGGGGTTGATCGTTAGTGCCGGCACGGGAGCTGTCCTCCCGAAAGACGCCGTTGTCATCGACTGCAGCGGGAAATATATTTATCCGTCGTTTATCGATCTCTACACGGATTATGGCATCCCGGCACCCGAAAGTGGCCGTGGCGGTCGCGGTGCGGTGAATCCCATCGACTTCTTCCGGCAACCCGCCCAGATCGAATCCAATACAAAGGGACCCTACAACTGGAACCAGGCCATCCACCCCGAAATGGATGCCGCCCACTTATTCAATGTCGACGACGCAAAAGCAAAGCCCCTTCGCGATATCGGCTTCGGCGCAGTTCTCACCCATGTAAAGGACGGCATCGCACGCGGGACTGGCGTAGCCGTCACCCTCGCCAATGAGAAGGAGAACCTCGTTGTCATCAAAACAAAAGCCTCCGCTCATTACTCCCTCAGCAAAGGGTCATCCACCCAAAGCTACCCCGCTTCGCTGATGGGCTCCATCGCCCTGTTGCGCCAGACCTATATCGATGCCGCCTGGTACAAGGGCCAGCCTTACCACGAAGGCACCAACCTGAGCCTCCAGGCCTTCAATGACGAACAGTCGCTCCCCCAGATATTCGAGGGCAGCGACAAATGGGGTGACCTCCACGGGGATCGCATCGGTGATGAATTCGGTGTACAATATATTATAAAGGCCGGGGAGAACGAATACCAGCGGATAAAGGAGATCGCTGGGACAAAAGCTTCTTTCATCGTCCCGGTGAACTATCCCCAGGCCATGGATGTCGAAGACCCGAATGACGCCCGCTTCGTCTCCCTCGCCGATATGAAACATTGGGAGCTGGCTCCTACCAACCCCGGCGCCTTCGAGAAGGCGGGCATCCCCTTCTGCCTCACCACGGCCGATCTCCGGGATACAAAACAGTTCTTCGCCAATCTCCGGAAAGCCTTCGAATCCGGCCTCACGGAAGCAAAGGCCCTGGAAGCGCTGACAAAGACCCCAGCCACCCTCATCGGCATCTATGACAAGGTGGGGAGCCTTGACGCAGGGAAACTAGCCAACTTCCTTATTACTACTGGTCCCGTCTTTAACGAAAAGACCAGCATCGTAGAGAACTGGGTTCAGGGCAGGAAATATGAAGTAAAGGAAGAAGCCTGGAAAGACATAAAAGGTCAATACAATCTTGTGATCACTTCGGCTACGGGCGGTTCGACGACCGTCGTCCTGGACGTAAAATCGCCCACGGCTGCCAGCGTCATCGCAAAAGATACCCTGACGGGTAAGTTCAGCTATGACGGCACCATCATTTCGCTCAGCTTCCCGGCAGCCGCGGGAGGCGCGGCTCCAGCCGGTGGTGGCATGCGTGGTGGTGCTCGTGGCGGTGGTCGTCCTTCCGCTGCAATGCACCTCAGCGGCGTCGTCAACGGGGACACCTGGAATGGCAATGGCACCGACTCCACCGGCAACCTCGTCATCTGGACGGCCACTTTCGCAAAAGCTACCCCGCCCACCCCCGACACGGCAGCCCGCAAACGACCCAACCATGTCGGGAAGGTGCTCTATCCCTTCGACGGCTATGGCTGGGATAGTCTGCCCACTCAACACGACCTGCTTATCAAAAATGCAACGGTGTGGACCAATGAAAAAGAAGGTCGCCTGCCTAACACCGACGTACTCGTAAGGGCTGGCAAGATCGTCAGGATAGGCAAAAACCTGGATGCTGCCGGCGCCCAGGTCATCGACGGCACCGGTAAGTACCTTGCTCCCGGCATCATCGACGAACACTCGCACATCGCAGCCTTCTCCATAAATGAAGGAGCACAATCCGTCACTTCGGAGGTACGCATCGCCGACAACCTCAACCCCGAGGATATCAATATCTACCGGCAGCTGGCCGGTGGCGTCACCAGCAGCCATATCCTGCATGGCTCGGCCAACACCATCGGCGGTCAGACCCAACTGATCAAACTGCGCTGGGGCGCCGACGATGAAGGTCTCAAATTTCGCAACTGGGACCCCTTTATAAAATTCGCCCTGGGTGAGAACGTAAAACGCACCACCTCTACCAACAATAACCGCTTCCCCGACACCCGGATGGGCGTGGAAGAAGTGCTGACGGACGCCTTCACCCGCGCCCGCGACTACGAACGGCAGCGCAAGGCGGCGCCAAATATCACCCGCAGAGACCTCGAACTGGATGCGCTGGTCGAAATACTCGAACACAAACGTTTCATCACCTGCCACTCCTATGTACAAAGCGAGATCACGGCCCTCATGCGTGTTGCTGATAAGTTTGGGTTCACCGTCAACACCTACACCCATATCCTCGAAGGCTACAAGGTGGCCGATAAGATGAAACAACACGGCAGCAATGCATCCACCTTCTCCGACTGGTGGGCATATAAGACGGAAGTACAGGACGCTATCGCCTACAACGCCACTATCATGCAGAAGGTAGGGCTCAACGTTTGTATCAACTCCGACGACCCCGAACAGGCCCGCCGCCTTAACCAGGAAGCTGCCAAGAGCGTGAAATATGGCGGGATGTCCGAGGAAGATGCCTTTAAAATGGTAACCCTCAACCCTGCCAAGGCCCTTCATGTGGCCGATCGTGTTGGAAGTATAAAAGAAGGAAAGGACGCCGACCTCGTTCTCTGGAGCGACAATCCGCTCAGCATCTATGCAAGAGCGGAAAAGACCATCGTGGATGGCATCGTCTACTATGATATCGACCGCGACGCACAGCTGCGGAAATACATCGTCGCCGAACGCAACCGCCTCGTCCAGAAAATGATAGCTGAGAAGCGCACCGGCTCGCCCATGGCGCCCGCCACACCGAGCTACCACATCGAGCTCAGCTGCGGCGATCACGATCATCATGATGGCCTGCTGACCATTGACGAGGACGGAGACCACACTGAAATTGCAAACACTACCAACTAAAACAACATGAAAAACATATTCATAGGTCTTCTCTCGCTGTTCTTGCTTGGCCTTACGACGGCACAGGCCCAGGACGACGTCTATCCGGCGAAACCGGATGCGGGAAAACTTTTCATCACCGGCGGAACGATCCATGTCGGCAACGGCCAGGTGATCGAGAATGGTACTATCGAGGTGGACAATGGTAAGATCGTCCGGGTCGGCGCAGACATTACTCCGGCGGTAGGGGCCAAGGTGGTCGACGCAAAAGGCAAACAGGTCTACCCGGGCCTCATCCTTTCGGTCACCGATGTGGGTCTGAAAGAGATCGCCAACGGTGTCCGCGGCTCCAACGACTTCCAGGAGCTGGGCGACTTCAACCCCAGCATCCGCAGTATCGTAGCGTATAACACCGATTCCAAGATCATCGGAACGCTAAGGGCCAACGGCATCCTGCTGGCCGGCACCACTCCCGACGGCGGCACTATCAGCGGCTCATCCAGCATCGTCCAGCTCGACGCATGGAACTGGGAAGACGCCGCCTATAAAATGGACAACGCCATCCACCTCAATATGCCCAGCTTCCTCCCTCGTCCCCGGCGGTTCGGCTTGCGTTTCGGCCCAACACAAACGACGCCTGATGTCACAAAAGAAGCCCTTGCCAAGGTGGAAGAGATAAAAGCTTTCTTCCGGGAAGCAAAGGCCTACAATGCCGGGCAGACACACAAGGAAATGAACCTCAAATTCGAGGCGGTGAAAGGGCTCTATACAAAACAGCAAAAGCTGTTCGTCCATGCCGACCAGGTGAAACAGATGCTCGTCGCCATCGACTTCGCAAAAGAATTCGGCTTCGACGTCACCATCGTCGGCGGCAGTGAAAGCTGGCTCATCGCCGATCTTCTCAAGCAGAACAACATCTCTGTCATCCTCCAGCAGCTGCACGCCCTGCCCACCACCGAGGACGATGACATCGACCAGCCCTTCAAAACACCCGCAGCCCTGCAAAAGGCGGGCGTCCTCTTCGCGCTAAACGATAACCATGAAGAGTCCCGCTTCCGCAACCTGGCTTTCAATGCCGGAACGGCGGTCGCCTATGGCCTCACAAAAGAACAGGCGCTGCAGGCCATCACCCTCAACGCCGCAAAGATCTGTGGCATCGACGACCGCACCGGCACCCTCGAAGCCGGCAAGGACGCCAACATCGTCATCAGCGGGGGCGACATCCTCGATATGCGTACAAGCCTCATCGAACATTGCTTTATCCAGGGCCGCGAGGTAAGCCTGGATAATAAGCAGACGCAGCTGTATCACCGGTATATGACTAAATATGGATTAGAGTAATAAATTGATAATGAGCCTCGCTCCGGCGGGGCTTTTTTTGTCCTTATTTTCGCGGCATGAAGCCATATCGACTGCTCCCCATCCTCCTTCTCTCGCTCGGCCTCCACGCCCAGCAACGCACTCAACTCCCCAACGGCTGGTCGCTCACGCCCGCCGGCGCCTCCCTGCTCTTGAGCAGCGACCTGCCCCTCAACATCGCCCTTGCCCCCGATGGCATCCACGCAGCCGTGACCAACAACGGCAATGGCCGCCAGACCATCGATCTCATCAATTGGCAAACGCAGCGTGTCACCGCTTCCATCCCCATCCGAAAAGCCTGGCTGGGGCTGGCTTTCAGCAAAAAACATCCCTGGCTCTATGCCTCCGGCGGCAACGATGACTGGGTGATCCGCTATACGCTGAAGGGAGACAGTGTTGGTGGCGCCGATACGTTGGTGCTCGGCCGGCCCTGGCCCATCGACAAGATCAGCCCCACCGGCCTTACCCTGGACGAAGATCACAACCGGCTCTACGTAGTCACCAAGGAAGACGAAGCTCTCTATATCTTCGACACCAAAACAAAGCAACTCTTGTCGAGACTGCCCCTGTACTCCGAAGCCTACACCTGCCTGTTCAACACAACCAACCAACAACTCTACATCTCCGCCTGGGGCGGCCGCAAAGTCTTCATCTATAACACCACGACCGACAAGCTGGAAGATTCCGTGACAACGGAGGATCATCCGACAGATATGGCCCTCGATAAAAAAGGCCACACGCTCTTCGTAGCCAACGCCAACTCGAACTCGGTGTCGGTCATCGACATCGCTTCCCGTAAAGTCATCGAAACCCTCCACACTGCCATCTCTCCCGACGCGCCCATCGGCTCCACCACCAATAGTCTTGCCCTTGATCCCAAAGACCAAACACTCTACATCGCCAACGCGGATAATAACTGCCTGGCCGTCTTCGACGTGTCCAGCCCGGGTCACAGCTTTTCCAAAGGGTTCATCCCCGTCGGCTGGTATCCTACCTGTGTGCGTATCTCGGGGAACAATCTCCTCGTCGCCAATGGCAAGGGAATGTCTTCCATGGCGAACCCCTATGGCCCCAGTCCCCTGGGCCACCCGTATATTTACAAGAAGGCAGACACCTCCCATCGGACACAATATCTCGGTAGTATGCTTAAGGGGACGCTTTCGGTTATCCCTATCCCCGATGCCGCCATGCTGACGACGTATACTCAACAAGTTTATAGCAATACTCCTTATTCGCAGGCCGTCGAACAAACGGCCGCCGGCGTAGCCGGCAATCCCATTCCCCGTCATGCCGGCGAAACATCGCCTATCAAATATGTATTCTATATCCTGAAGGAGAACAGAACCTACGACCAGGTACTCGGCGATCTCCCGCAGGGCAACGGCGACACCAGCCTTGTTCTCTTCGGCCGGAATGTCACGCCCAACGCCCATTCGATTGCCGATGAATTCGTGCTGCTGGATAATTTCTATGTTGACGCCGAGGTCAGCGCTGATGGCCACAACTGGTCGATGGCCGGCTATGCTACCGACTTCACCGAAAAGACCTGGCCCACCAACTACAGCGGCCGGGGTGGGGAATATGATTTCGACGGCAGCCGCCCCATCGCCAATCCTACCAAAGGATTCATCTGGGATTATTGCCACCGCGCAGGGGTATCCTTCCGCAATTATGGAGAGTTTATGGACAACGGCTTTCCCACGCTTCCTGTGCTCAAACAAAAAGAGAACTACTGCGCGGCTTATCCGGGTTGGAATTTAGGTATCCAGGACATCCGCCGGGAGGCCATCTTCGAAGCTGACTTCGATTCCCTCCTGCGCGTGGGCGCCCTACCGCATTTCTGTACCATCTATCTGCCCAATGATCATACCAGCGGGCTTCACAAAGGCGCCTACAGTCCCATTGCCCAGGTGGCCGACAATGATCTCGCCTTTGGGAGACTGGTGGAGCATATTTCGCATAGCGCCATCTGGGACAGCGCCGCGATATTCGTGCTGGAAGACGACGCCCAGGATGGGCCCGACCACGTCGACGCCCACCGCTCGCCCGCCTATGTGATCAGCCCCTTTATCAAGCGGCACTCCGTCAACCACACACTCTATTCGACCACCTCCGTTCTTCGGACGATGGAACTCATCCTCGGCCTCCCGCCTATG
The DNA here is from genome assembly GCF_014642875.1 of Puia dinghuensis. Taxonomy (GTDB): domain Bacteria; phylum Bacteroidota; class Bacteroidia; order Chitinophagales; family Chitinophagaceae; genus Puia; species Puia dinghuensis. Next base: position 491,598 of record NZ_BMJC01000003.1, on the reverse strand, counting down.
AGCCAGTTCGACGCGGCTGCTACTCCGATGTATAGCTGCTTCATGTCCAACCCGGATACGACAGCCTTCATCGCGCTCCCGGCCCTGGTCGATATCAATATGCGCAATACCGGCAACACTCCTTCTGCCGCTGTCTCCCGGCATTTCGACCTCTCCGATCCCGACCGGGTACCCGACGCCCTGCTCAACGCCGTCCTCTGGAAGGCCATCAAAGGAGAAGAGAGCCCCGTCCCCCAACCCCGCCGGAGTGCATTTGTAAAAACGAATCCCGGGCGTTAGCCCGGGATTCGTTTACTGTTTCGGATTCAGCGCCTGCTTTATCCTCTCCAGCACATCCTGCAAGTGATTCCTGCTCGCCTTGTCACCTTCCCGGGCGATAGCCCCTGTAATCTCCGTCCGCAGCTCGACAAGCTGTGCCCGCGCAGCGGAAGGAATATCAGTATTCCGGATATCGCCTGTGAAGATGATCAACAACCCCGGCGGCAACCCCGGTGGGAGCGCAGCAGGCGGCTCGGGGGTGATCAGCGCAATAAGGTCCGCGACATATTCCTTCTGCAACTTACGCCGGTAAATATCTATCGGCGCGGCAGGCCCGAGCTCCGACCAAACACCCTTTTTCGCATCGGCGAGCAGGTCGTCGACGCTGTAAGCGCTGCTGCCATATCTTCCCGTACAGACATACAGCCTGAACAGCCGGCCCGCCGACAACAGGCTCTTTAGATTATTGGCCTGCACCATGGTCACGGCCTCTTCCAGGCCCGGGTTGCTGAACTTGTTCAGGATATCCTTATTCAGCAGCCACGTGGGCGTCGCGTAAAGGTTCTTGTTGAGAAAATCGATAGCTTCCTTCTGCATGGCCTTTGGCGTGGCTTCATAGACATCGCCGGGCTGCTCCACACTCTTGAAGGTCTCCTGTACACCGCCGATATTCTTCAGCACATGACCCATATAGCGATTGTACTGCCCCACCAGCTGCTGATACATCTCGGAGAGATTATCATAGCGATCAGCCTCTTCCTTGCTCCACTCGGGCAGGTTGGGCAGGATACGTTTCAGGTTCTTAATGCCATATTCGCCGGCCTTCATGGCATTGTCGCTAAGGTCTTCCGTCTGTGCACGCGGGTCGAAGTTCTGTCCTTCTCCGCCAAACCACAACCGGGGATTGCTTTTCAGGCTGTCGATGATCCATTGGTTAAGTATCTTCTTGTCCTCTTCCTCATTCCTGGTGTCAGGTATTCCCTTGTATCCCCAAACGATGGCCCATTTGTCATAGTCGCCGATGCGGGGATAGAGACCCTTCGGAGTGATATTGTCTTCCGGCTGCGCCACATAGTTGAATCGCGCATAATCCATGATCGAGGCGGTATGCCCGTTGGCCTCCACCCAGGTCTTGTCCCGCAGTTTCTCCACCGGGGTCTTGCTGCTACTGCCCATATTGTGCCGCAGTCCAAGTGTGTGTCCGACTTCATGTGACGAGACAAAGCGGATGAGATCGCCCATCAGCGCGTCATCATATTTCATTTTTCGCGCCCGCGGGTCCACCGCCGCTGTCTGGATCATATACCAGTCATGCACCAGCTTCATAACATTATGATACCAGCCGATATGGCTCTCCAGTATCTCCCCGCTGCGCGGATCGGCGACATTCGGTCCATAGGCATTCTCGATATCACTGGCGAAATACCTGATCACGGAAAACCGCGCATCTTCCAGCGACATCGTCGAGTCATGCTCCGGCCATTCTTTGCCGACAATGGCATTCTTGAAACCGGCCTTTTCAAAAGCCGCCTGCCAGTCGTTGATCCCTGCGATGAGGTAGGGCCGCCATTTTTTTGGCGTGGCCGGATCGATATAATAAACTATCTGTTTCCTGGGTTCTACCAGCTCTCCGCGTTTCCATTTCTCTATGTCCTCATCCTTTGGCTCCAGCCGCCAGTGATGGATAAACTCCGTTTCCTCCACCCGCTGCTGGTCATCGCCATAAGTAGTATACTGGCTGGCGAAATAACCTACCCGCGGATCGAACAGCCGCCGCCGCATGGGAATTTTTGGCAGCAGGTAGAATGAGTTGTTCAGCTCGACCGTCACCACCCCCGCGGCATCGGCCGCAGCCAGGGAACCAGCAGGAGCGCGGCCGCCCATAACCGGCGTCGCCGGAGTGGGGGCGGAGGTATAGGTCTTCACCGTCCTCACCTCCGTATTGATAGGAAAGGTGTGGATACTCTCGATATACGACCGCGGTGCATCGATAGCCGCCAGGTTAAAACGCCGTTTGATGGCCGGCGTAAGGCTCACCGGTTGGTTATCCCCCTTAAAGAAATCGGTCACTTCAATCACCGTAGTGCCGGAAGTGGAGTCCGCACTCTTGCCATACGCCTTGACGTCAAAGGCGGCGGCAATGGGGTTCATATTGGAATTCGTCACCGCCTGAGCGATAGGCTGGCTGCTGTCGGCGGCGACATTGACGATGGTGAGGATGCGCATAAAAAGCGTATGCGCCGGCCCCTTGTCCCAGCGAATGGTTTGCAGGTTCACCTGCTCCCCGCCGTAGTTGCCGCCCGCAGCGGTCTTGCTATAACGTGTGCTGACCAGGATATCGCGTCCGAGAATGGAGTCGGGTATCTCGAAATACCATTTCTCTTCCACGCGATGGACGGTGAACAGACCGGTATGGCTGATTGCCTTGTCCGTGATCACCTCTTTGTAAGGTTTGGGTTGTGTCTGCGCCGGGATCATGGGGCCGCTACGTGTACCAGGAGCGCCGGCGTTGCCCGCCGGGGGTTGACCGGGATTACCCGGCCGCTGTTGTGCAACGGCTGTCGAGACAACGGCAGCCAGTAGCACTCCGCAGAAAATTTTTCTCATAATGTAAGCTCAGATTTTAAGGCGGTAAAATAAGCAAAACAACCTTATCTACCGATCCGCTCATCCCGGTTCTGTTACCGTTCCACGGCATTGACCACCGCTTGCCAGGCCGGATAAGTGTCCTCGGTGCCGATGAGCTGCCGGGCCAGGGCCAGCTTTTCGGCGTCGAAATAGGAAGCCAGCAACAGCGTGGTAATTCCACTGCGCGGGTTGAACAAGGTTCCGGACTTATAACCCGCTTCCCCATTCTCCGCTCGCTTACGGTCGAAGCCTACAGTACTGTTGACAAATTCGGCATGAGTCTGCCGCCCGTCCAGGTAAGGCAGCAACCATTCGACGGACCTGGCCAGCGAGGCGCCCGAAGGGGCTTCATATCGATAGTAGTCGGAGTCGGTGGCCCGCCGCAGCACGATCGCCAGCTTCAGCAGCGGTTCCAGATCATAGACATGATAGTGCAGCGCATCCCGGGTATGAAAGTCTTCACTGCTGCCGTCGGGCAGCAGGTTACGCCCGATCTGCTGCCGGATGCCTTTTATCGCATAATCCTGCAGGGTCTTGTCACCGATGGCGAACCCTATTTCCCCCACGATCTTCAGCCGGTGGGAATGCCAGTTATTATGGGAAGTAGCCCGTTCGGGCCGATTGTATACCGCATTCATCTCCGCCTCGCCTGTCCGCCGCAGCCAGCCGCTGATCCTTTTGATCTCTCCCGGTACCAGCCCGTCTTTCACCATATCAAAGGCCTCGATGGCCGGGTCGAGATTCGTATCGTCTATCGGATCTCCCCGCGAATAATTGCTGTCTGCCCAGGCGATGAAGTAAACGCTTGTCTTATTGAGGTATTCCTTCCGCCCCGTAACGCGCCAGGCCACGGCCAGTGCGTACATCTTACGCATATCCTGCAACGCGTTCCAGGTGGCCGTCTTCCGGGGATCACCCTGCAACAAGCCTTCGGTGCGGATGGTGTCGATAGGCTGGGGGGCCTCCGCCAGTGCGGCATTGGCGATACCTAACAGGGAATCATACCACTTTTTTACCTCGCCCTCCTTCACCATCGCTTTCAGCCGGACCATCTCTTTCCGGCTGGGGGCAACATATTGCGCCCGAACCCCGGGAAACTCCAGGCAAAGGCAAACGGTGAGGAGCAGCAGTAGATATTTTAATCTTCTACACTGCATCCTTCCCATGGCAGTTCTTATACTTCTTCCCACTGCCACAAGGACAGGGATCATTACGCCCGATCTTCGGTCCTACCTTCACAGGCTCTTGCTTCACCGGCTCGGACGGTTCATAATAATCTTTGCCGCCTTCCTGCGGAACCCCATTCTGCGGACCCACACCGGCTGCCGCCATCTCATCCTTGCGCACCTTCAGCCGGCTCATATCGGTCTTCTGTTCTCTGCCCTCACGGATAGCCGCAGGCTGCTGCTGACCGGCTTGCTGGATACCACTGTGACAGAGGAAACCGATGATCTCCCTATTCACCTCGCTATCCATGTTGCGGAACAGCTCGAATGCTTCCACTTTATAGATCACCAGCGGATCTTTCTGCTCCAGGTAGGCCGTCTGCACACTCTGTTTCAGATCGTCCATCGCGCGCAGATGCTCCTTCCAGGTGTCGTCGATGATGCTTAGCGTGATCTGCCTTTCCACCGCATTGGTCAGTTCCCGGCCCTGGGTATCCAGGGTTCGTTGCAGGTTGGCCAGGACGTTGATCCGTTTCTTACCATCCGTAAAAGGCACGACGACATTCTCGACGTGGCTGTCACGCGTGGCCCTGATGCTGGCAAAAGCCGGCAAGGCCTGCTTACGGATGTCTTCCTGTTTATATTCGTAGTTCTGTGTCGACTCCTGGTAGAGTTTCTCCGCCACCTCGGTGACATCGCCTTTCAGGAATTCGTCCTCGCTGATCTGCGTGTCGACGCCGAAGTTGACGATCGTCGACAACCGGAATCCTTCATAGTCGTCCTGTTCGCGGAAAGAGTTGATCAATCCTTCGGCGACGATATAAAAGGCATTGTCCAGGTCGAGCGCCAGGCGGTCGCCAAACAAGGCGTGGTTGCGTTTCTTATAGACGACATTCCGTTGTTTGTTCATGACGTCATCGTATTCCAGCAGGCGCTTACGGATACCGAAGTTGTTCTCTTCGACCTTTTTCTGCGCCCGCTCGATACTCTTCGTCACCATACTGTGCTGGATCACTTCCCCCTCTTTATAACCCATCCTGTCCATCAACGATGCAATGCGGTCGCTGCCGAACTGCCGCATCAGGTCGTCTTCCAGGGATACATAGAACTGCGAAGTTCCCGGGTCACCCTGACGCGCCGAACGACCCCTCAGCTGCCTGTCCACCCGCCGGCTTTCATGTCTTTCCGTACCGATGATCGCCAGTCCACCAGCTTCTTTTACACCAGGCCCGAGCTTGATATCCGTACCACGACCGGCCATATTGGTGGCGATCGTTACGGCCCCGGCAAGACCGGCCTCCGCAACCACCTGGGCTTCCCGCGCATGTTGCTTGGCGTTAAGGACGTTGTGGGGGATCTTCTTTACATTCAGCATCTTGCTCAGCAGCTCACTCACTTCCACGGAGGTGGTACCCACCAGCGATGGCCGCCCTTCACTCCTCAGCCTTTCGATCTCCTCGATCACCGCCTTGTATTTCTCGCGTTTGGTCTTGTAGACAAGGTCCTGGTGGTCCTTACGGATGGCGGGTACATTGGTGGGAATGGTCACCACGTCCAACTTATAGATATCCCACAATTCGGCGGCTTCTGTTTCCGCCGTACCGGTCATCCCGGCTAATTTGTGGTACATTCTGAAATAGTTCTGCAAAGTCACGGTAGCATAGGTCTGCGTAGCCGCTTCGATCTTTACATTTTCCTTTGCTTCGATGGCCTGGTGCAAGCCGTCGCTATACCGTCTTCCATCCAGGATACGGCCCGTTTGCTCGTCGACGATCTTCACCTGCCCGTCCATTACGACGTATTCGACGTCCTTGTCGAACAGGGTATAGGCCTTCAGCAACTGCTGAACGGTATGTATCCGGTCTGCCTTGATGGAATAGTCGTTCAGCAGTCCTTCCTTCCGTTGCAGCTTTTCTTCATTGCTGAGATCGCCCTTCTCGATATCGGCGAGCTTGACGCCGATGTCCGGCAGGATAAAGAACTCGGGGTCTTCTCCTTCCCGGGTGATCATCTGGATACCCCTATCGGTGAGGTCTACCTGGTTGTTCTTCTCGTCGATGTGGAAGAAGAGCTCCGCATCTACCTTCCCCATCTCTTTCTGCTGATCGGCCAGATAGTAATTCTCCGACTTCTGAAGCCTTACCTTGACACCCGGCTCGCTGAGAAATTTGATCAGGGCGCTGGATTTCGGCAGGCCACGGTAGGCACGCATCAGCGCAAGGCCGCCGTCCTTCGGATCGTCATTCCCTTCGGCTAATTTCTTCTTCGCCTCTATGAGGAACTGGTTGGTCACCTTCCGCTGGGCTTCGAATAGCTTCTCTACCCGACCCTTCAAAATATGGTATTGCTGATCGTCGCCTTTCGGCACCGGACCCGAAATGATCAACGGCGTACGCGCATCGTCGATCAACACGCTATCCACCTCATCCACCATGGCGTAGTGATGCTTGCGCTGTACCATCTCATCCGGGGAATGCACCATGTTGTCCCGCAGGTAGTCGAAACCGAACTCATTATTGGTGCCATAGGTGATATCGGCCGCATAGGCCTTCCGCCGGGCTTCGCTGTTCGGCTCATGCTTATCGATACAGTCTACCGAGATGCCCAGCCATTCGAAAATGGGGCCGTTCCATTCGGAGTCACGCCTGGCCAGGTAGTCGTTCACCGTCACTATGTGGACCCCTTCCCCTGCCAGCGCATTGAGGTAGGCCGGCAGCGTGGATACGAGGGTCTTACCTTCACCGGTAGCCATTTCCGCGATCTTCCCCTGGTGCAGCACCGTACCCCCTATCAACTGAACGTCATAATGCACCATATTCCAGGTGATAGGCGTCCCTGCCGCCATCCAGGAATTGTTGTATACGGACTGTTGACCGTCTATCCGGATATGTTCCTTCTTAATGCTGAGGTTGCGGTCCATCTCCGTAGCCGTCGCCACGACCTCTGCGTTGTCCTTGAAGCGGCGGGCCGTTTCTTTTACTACGGCAAAAGCTTCCGGCAAAAGGGCCTCCAGCACTTCCTCTATCTGCTCGTCCCGCTCTTTCTGCAGTCCATCTATCTCCTGGTATAGAAGATCTTTCCCGTTGATATCGCTAAAAGGCAGCTCTTCGGCTCGCTTATTGAGATCGGCCATCTGTGCGTCTATCGTGCTGAGATGTTCCTTGATCCGGGCCTTGAATTCAACAGTTTTGGCCCGCAATTCATCATTTGTCAACGATGCACAAGCCGCAAAATGCTCATTGATCTGGTCCACAATGGGTTGGATGCGCTTTATATCCTTTTCCGACTTGTTCCCGCCGAATATTTTGGATAGAATACCTAACATAATTCCTTAAGTATTAATGATTTTATAGTTTTCTTACCCCCCATCCGCGCTTTTGGCGGACCCAAGGCCCCCGTAAAACGGTCAAATTTGATGCTACCCTTGCCGGAAGGTCAAATTGACAGGGAAGCAAATGTACAAAATATGTGCGGGAGTTGAGCGTCTACCCACCCTCTGCAGCCTGACCGCCAGGGCCTCAAAAAAATATTTTTTTACATTGGTAAAGATGTTAGTATCTTAGTACTAAATATATTAGTCTATGTCAATAGCAGGACAAAATCTCAAATATCTCCGCAAGCTGCGGGGCTGGACACAGGAAGAATTTGCCGGAAAACTGGGGATCAAACGATCCCTGCTGGGCGCCTACGAGGAAGAAAGGGCTGAACCCAGGCTGGAAGTGCTCGAGACAGTGTCGGATATGTTCAAGCTTACCCTTGACGAACTGCTGCGCAAGGAATTGAGCGACAGCAAAGGCGGCAGCTATATCTCCAAACGACGGGCTCAGAAGCTCATCGCCGCCAGCACTGATATCCAGCTGGTCCCTGTAAAGGCGGCAGCCGGTTACCTGGCCGGATATGCCGACCCCGAATTCCTCGACGAGCTTAACACCTTCACCCTCCCCATGCTGGCCCCCGGAACATACCGCGCCTTCGAGATCGTAGGGGATTCCATGCTGCCTACCCCCAGCGGCTCGGTCATTGTGGGCGAAAAGGTCGACGACCTGGAAGAGATAAAGAGCAACCAGACTTATGTCGTCGTCTCCCGCAACGAGGGCATCGTCTATAAAAGAGTGATGAAAAATAACAAGACCAAAAGCAAGCTCACGCTCATAAGTGACAATACGGCGTATCAGCCCTATAATGTCAACTCCGATGACATCATCGAGGTGTGGAAAGCACAGATGATCATCAGCAAGGCCAACACCCAGCAGCGTTGGGATGTGAATCAGTTGGCCAATCTGGTCACCAACCTGCAGGAGCAGGTGAGCACGCTGAAGAAAAAGATGAACTGATTTGTGGCGCAGCGGCATGCCCATTAAGCAAGGGCTGGCCTGTTATTGAATCCGGAAAATACTGCCCGGCCCTATCCAGCCGGCGCTGCGGGGCCTCGTCACCGGCCTGTTTCGCTCACCCATATCCCTCGCCGGAGTCCGTACTCCGCCCATCGGCAGCCGCCCCCTGGGCGCCCCAACCCTGGGCACTCCATTCGCAGGCGGAAGGATGGCAAAGACATGATCCTGTGGCGCCGGGTCTATCGACACCGTACCGGTGAATCGCCCAAAAGCCGGCAAGATCGCATATTCCGATCCGAAATAAAAACAGGGAAACCGGAGACTCTGTTTGCCCATCCCACTGATGCGGATACCGGGATGGAGATGCCCGGAGAAATAATAGGTATTACTTGCGGCCGCCTCCTCTATATCATGCACAAACGAAAAAGGCCCCAAGGTCAAAACACCAGGGTTCACCCTGATCGCGGCCTTCTCATACCAGTCTTTATGGAGAATATCATGATTGCCTTCTATCAGTTCTATCCCCAGATGCGGGAAATCCTCCCGCCATTTTAAGAAAAGCTCCAGCTCCTTATTCTCCCGGCTATGAAAAAGATCTCCTACCACCAACAACTGCCGTGGCCGGAAATACTGTATCTGGCAGAGCAGCCGCAACAGGTCCTCGCGGTATACCGACTGCGGCACCGCGATGCCCGCCTTTCGAAAATGTCCCGTCTTGCCGAAATGAAGATCTGAAACGATGAGCGACCGCTCTTCTTCCCAATAGATACACCGGTCGGCCGAAAGCCATAACTGCTGTCCTTTGATACGGTATGGAAATGCTGGTTGCATAGATGAATACCCTTGTTGATTCCTTTATTGCAAGATACTGATTTGGCGGTTCCTTAAAATTGTATTTACTTAGAAGGATTAAAACTACACCATATGGCCGACCTCAATCGCCCAGCCGGAGACAACTCCATCATCGAAGAACCCCGCAAAATACCCGAGATGCTCAATGTCCTGACCATCCTCACCTTCATCGGTAGTGGTCTCGGCATCGTTTCTGCTCTCTGGGGCTTTGCCCGCGCAAAAGCTTCTTATGATCAGTTAGCGTCCATGAACCTGGACCAGATGCCCGATTTCGCCAAACGCATGATGGGCAACGACCCCGTCGAAATGGCCCGCAGATCACTGGAGAACCGCCTTCCCATCCTCCTGCTGAGCCTCATCGGCTGCGCCCTTTGCATCTACGGGGCCATCCAGATGCGCAAGCTCAAAAAGACCGGCTATACATTTTATGTCCTCGGTGAGGTGCTTCCAATCATTACCTCTGCGATCTTTCTGGGTACGGGCGCCCTCATGGGCTTTGGTGGCATCATTGGCACCATCATTGTTCTGGTCTTTATCATTCTCTACGCCAGCCAATTGAAATACCTACGATAATCTATCGTCAACAACCATCCGCTGCTATCGCAGTTGTGCCTGCATGCGCCGCACCCTGTCTTCCAGCTTTTCAGAAGAAAGATCCTCCCGCATGCTGTCCACCTTCAACGGGAAACAGAAAGGCGTCAGCTTTGCCGGCCAGCGCAGGACGATGCTTCCGCCGCTGACACGCTCGAGCATGTTCCGCAACCGCCGTTCTTCCATCTGCTGGTCCATCACTTCGTTGTAGGCCTGGCGGATCAACAGGTTATGCGGGTCGTACTCGCTGAATACATTGAACAACAATCCCGCCGACGACTGCAGGTGCCGGGCCTTCGCATACTCACCAGGATAGCCCTGGAAGATAAGCCCCCCGATGACCGCGATATCCCGGAATTTCCGCCGGGCCATCTCCGCGCTGTTGACGCTTCGCTGGATATCCGCCGTCAGGTCATCTGGACTAAACAACTCGAAGACATTCGTATCATCCACCGGAATAGGCTGGTCGCTCAACAGCTCGAATCCATAGTCGTTCATCGCAAAGGAAAAGCTTATCGGCGTCGTCCGGCTGATACGGTAGGCCAAAAGGGCCGCCATCGCCTCATGTACCAACCGGCCTTCAAAAGGATAGACAAACAGGTGAAAACCATCCTTTGTCTCTATCTGTTCGATCAACAGCTGATTTTCCCTGGGCATATACGACAGGGCTGCCTGCAATTCGAACAGGGGCTGCAATACCTTTAACTCCAGATCTTTCGACCCCGAGCCGCCCTCCACCATCGCCGACGCCTCATCCAGCTTCCGGCGCAACATCATCCCCAGGTTGGCCGACAACGGCATCCGCCCGCCATTCCAGCTGGGAACCCTCGACTTCTTCGCATTCGATTTTCGCACCAGCACCGTCATATCCTTGATCATGACAAATTCGAGATTTCTCCCTGCCAGCGTAAACACATCCCCCGGGTCCAGCCGGGAAATAAAATATTCTTCTATCATCCCTACAAAACCCCCGGTGGTGAACCGCACTTTCAACATGGCGTCGCTGACGATCGTCCCGATATGCAGCCGGTGACGCATCGCCACCCGCCGGCTGTTTATCTTATACAACCCATCCTCCATCACCTCCACCTTCTTATACTCATCATACTGCTGCAACGCCACCCCGCCTTCCGTGATAAAATGCAGGATCTCCAGCCATTCATCTTCCGTCATTTCACTGTAACAATATGTCGACCGTAATTCGGGGAACAAAGCATCGGGATAGAACCCGTCTGAAATGGCCAGCGTACTCAGGTATTGGATCAGTACGTCGAAACACAACAGCATCGGCTCCCGGCTCTCGATCAGCCCCTCCGTCATCGCGGACTTCAACGCCGCGGCTTCCATCAGCTCCAACGAATGGGTGGGAAGAAAGTAGATCTTGCTCACCTGCCCCGGCTGATGCCCGCTGCGCCCCGCCCGTTGCAGAAACCGTGCAACCCCTTTGGGACTGCCTACCTGTATCACGGTCTCCACCGGCCGGAAATCGACCCCAAGATCAAGACTGGCCGTACACACTACCGCCTTCAGCTTCCCTTCATGCAAGGCCTCTTCCACCCAATTGCGCAATTCCATGTCGATAGACCCGTGATGCAGCGCCAGCGCCCCCGCCAGGTCGGGAGCCACGTTCAACAACGACTGGTACCAGGTCTCGCTCATCCCCCGGGTATTGATAAAGATCAGCGTGGTGCGGCTCTGCTCGAGTATAGGGATCACCTTGTGTATCAGCTTTAACCCGAGATGACCGGCCCAGGGGTAATTCTCTATCTCGTCCGGCAGAATGGATTCCACGTCTATAGGTTTATCGATGTTTGCGCGAACGATGAAATCCTTTGCTCCCCCCATGGCGCCGGCCATTCCCTGCAGCGAAGCAAGTAGTACTTCCTTTGCTTGCTCAAGGTTGCCGATCGTGGCACTTATTCCAATAATAGAAACCGCAGCCTCCTTTACCCGCGCAATACGTGCCAGCGCAAGCTCTACCTGTACCCCACGCTTGCTCCCCAACAGCTCGTGCCATTCGTCGACGGCAATGATCTTCAGACTCCTGAACACCTCCGGATATCCTTTCTGTGCCAGCAGCAGGTGCAAGCTCTCCGGGGTGATGATCAGTACTTCCGGCATTCGCCTTTTTTGCTTCTGCCGTTCGCTCACCTCTGTATCTCCATTGCGGATTCCAACCTGCCAGCGCAACCCAAGGCCCCGGATCACTTCTTCCATTGCCCGGCCGATATCCTTCGCCAGGGCCCGCAGCGGCGAGATCCACAACAGCTGCAACCCGTTCGCACTTCGCGTCCGGTAGTCCTCCGGATGGGCATTGATAAAATCGATGAGCGCACCCAGGAATACCGAAAAAGTCTTCCCACATCCTGTCGGTGCATTTACAAGACCCGATCGCCCCGCCAGTATATGCTCCCATGCCTCTTCCTGGAAGGCAAAAGGCCGGCGCCCCTCCGCCTCCATCCAGGCTGCAATGGTCTGATATCCGATGGTTAACCGCATTTTAACAATAAGATTAAATTCTACTCATTAATGATCTCTTAACTGAAAAAGGGGAAGCCGTTGATTAATTTAACGCAAAGTTTTAACCTATGCGACGCTTTACACTCCTGACTTTACTCCTGGCCTCTCTCTTTGGCTGCAACACTTATCAATACCTTACCCTCGATTCTTCCCAAATTCCAAAGACCGATAAGCACAGCTTCTCCTGGGAGAACGACACCATGCGGCTTACCTACGCCTTCATGGGCAAAGGAGGCAACATGAACCTCATCATCTTCAACAAATCCAGCCAACCCATTTACATCAACTGGAAGAAATCGGCGCTTATCCGCGACGAACATTCTTTCAGCCTCTTCGATCCGCATGCCAGCTTCACCGGCACGGAGACCGGCAAGTACGTCCGCGAGATCAACGGGGTGTTCGTAGTACCCAGCGGCATGGATTTCATCCCGCCCGGCACCGGCATCACCAAAGACCTGCCGCCAGTCGATCAGACTGGAAGCTTCATCACCTTCATGCCTGATTCCCTCGTATGGCATATGGCCACCACCTTTGGCGGCGGACAGATCAAATACCAGGAGGCCAGCTTCGACGAGACGCGGTCGCCCGTGCGGTTTAAAAGCTACCTCACCTTTATGCTGGGGTCGGAGAATTCTCCCGAATTCGCCGAAACTCAGTCGTTTTATGTCAGCCGCGTACGACAGTCCAAATTATCGCCGGAACTATTTGGGTATCAGCGGCAGGGCGATCAGTTCTTCATCCGGTTTCCCTCGAGTTCGGCTCCATAACGATCGGGAGTAGCCTGCGCCAACGATCCTGCGTCGACCTACAGCGTCTTGAGGTATTCGATGACGGCCTTCCGCTGCTGCGCGCTGAGCCGGTCGCCAAACGTATGGCCATAATTCCCATACCCCGGCAGCGTGGTATTGTACACCGCCGTCCCCCTTGCACTGTCCTCGCGGGTATATTTCCAGCCCACGTGTGCATAGTCATATTGTGGATGCTCGAAATCCCGCGACCACCAGGTAGGCCGCAGTTTGCTGTCCAGCACCGCCTCCAGTGTGGGTACGCTGCCGTTGTGCAGATAGGGCGCAGTGATCCAGATGCCGTCCAGCGGCGGGGCGATATAGCCGTCAAAGGGTTCCAGCCGTGCCGGATGGTCACCCTGCGCAAACCAGCTCTTGTTAAACCACTCGATAAACTGCGGGCTCTGATAATTGCTCTTGTATAGCAGCGAATCCGTTGCCACGATCGACTCCGGGATCAGCAGGTTCGGATACTCACCCCCATCGCCATAATTGCCATGACACTTGGCGCAATGCTGAACAAAAACCACACCGCCCTTTTTAGCCAGGGGGGCATCGATAGGATAGGGGTATTTCGGCGGCTGGATGGAATTGATATATGCCAGCACGTCATTGAAATGACCGTCCACCTCCCGCGCCTCCGAACTGTCGCTCACCGTCAGCAGGTTCGACGCCATCAGGAATCGCCCAAAGTCACCCCGTCCAAACCCATTGTAGAACATCGCGTGCTTCTTCTTCAGCCACCACCACGGCGGCGTATCCGTCGGCACCACTTTTCCCGACACATCGATCACCGGCGCGTTGCTCCAACGCAGCGTTTGCGGATCACGATGCGCGACCAGCAGATCGGCCAGCCGGTCGGCCGCATTCACACCTCGTACTTCCGTGTAGAGCTGGCCGCTGATCATCTTCATTGCCCGAAAGAACGGCTCGGCCGCATCGTACTTTTTTGCGTCGGTTTGCATCAACAGCCGTTCGGCCATACCGGCCGCCCGGGGATTCAGCTTCTTTCTGTCCGTAAAATCGATAAAGGTATTACCCAGCCCGATAACCAATTTGTTGTCGAACACCTGCGCATGGCATTCGAGGCAGTTGGGCGCCACCACTTCTACTCCGTTGGCCGCCTTCACCGCGGTATATTCGTGGGGTACAACGGCATTCAGACTATCACGATGAAGATAGTTGTTTGTATTTTTTGGAAAACCCAGGAAAAAATAATCGTAGGGGATGCCACTCTTGATATAGTCGCCCGTCGTCAGATAGATATAACCTTTTGCTGCATCCCCGCTTCGTTGCGGACTGGGGGGCACCGGCACCGGTTCGTCTTCCCTGAATATCCGCATCACTGTAGTAAACGCAAGACCCATCACCCCAAGCAGGAGTATCACCATCGACTTGTTCATAGAGTAAATTTACTCAATTTACCCCAACCACCGCCCCATCCAGCTTCCGGATAAAGTAAAGCTTTTTGTTCTCGAAGTAGTCCAGCGTCATCGTTTGCCGGTTGAGGAACACCGGCATGATCTCCAGGTCGTTGAAGACCTTGAATTTTTTCTCCCCGATGCTACCATTCAGATTCGATCCATGTAACAACAGCAGTTTGGCAAAATGATAGGTAGACTCATAGCCCCTGAACACCATATCGCTGGGCCGGGAATAGAACCTTGTCTTGAAATTATTCGTAATGAGCTTTACCAGCGTATCTGCCTGATTGAGATAAAAAGGTGTGGAGTAAGCTATCTCTTCTCCGGCAAATTCCGGACGCGCAAGATCGAGATTGTCCCAGGTAGGCATGCCGATGATGGTGGTATGATAGGATCTATTCAGCGTAGCCAGCAACGCGCAAAGCTTTGTCGCAAAATCATCGTCCAGCGAGCCGGCAATGCATACTGTTTGCGTAAGACTATCCATACTGGCCGCCAGCGCCGGGGCATCGAAGTTGTCCTCGAGGGTGACATATTTTATTTTCAGTGGCACCCCCATCGTTTTTTTATCGAGTTCGGTAAAATATCCCTTCAGCCTTTCCTCCTGTGATCCCTTCTTCCGGAAGAACACCAGCGGCCTGGTGGGATAGTTCCGTTGCAGGTAGCGGTAGATCGCTTCACAATGCGCGCGTAAAGTAGAATTGAGAATGACAAGACTGGGGTTGTTGGTGATCCCTGCGTCATTGGGATAGTTGGCGTTGATAAAGGGAATGTTCTTCCGCATGGCGGCCGTAGCTATCTGCTGTAGCTCTGTGGCGCTGTTCACCTGCCCGATGATCAGGTCGACTCCAAGGGCCGACGCACTATCCAGCTGCTGCTGCAGACTCATACCCGCCGCACGGGTATCATAAAGCCGGACATCCAGCATCGCATGCTCCTTTTGCAGGGTGTCGAGCGCCATCCGGGCTCCTTCGTAGAACTCCAGACCCGGGTTTATAAATTTCGGAAAGTTCTTGTCGTATCGATAGGCGCCCGTGGCATCAAAAGCAGAGTCAAGATAAAGCGGGGCGAAAATGGCGATCTTTCGACGCAAACTGTCATTCAGGCGCATCGTGCTGTCCACCTGGGCGTCTGCCCCCAGGGTCAGACCCAATACCAACAACAAACAAGAATATCGGATGTTTTTGTTCATAGCTACTCCCGCTGGATCCCGGCCTGGCGCTTACTCCCACTACTCCCATTCAATGGTCGCCGGCGGCTTACTGCTGATATCATATACCACCCGGTTGATCCCCTTCACCGAATTGATGATGTCGTTGGAGATATCCGCCAGGAAGGTATAAGGCAGATGCGCCCAGTCGGCCGTCATCCCGTCCACGGAGGTCACGGCCCGCAGGGCAACCGTAAACTCATAGGTGCGCTCGTCCCCCATCACCCCTACACTCTTCACCGGCAACAGGATCGCTCCCGCCTGCCATACTGTTGAATAAAGATGATGGTCCTTAAGCCCCTTTATATAGATATGATCAGCTTCCTGCAATAATCGCACCTTTTCTTCCGTGACTTCCCCTAAAATGCGGATAGCCAGTCCCGGACCGGGGAAGGGATGCCTTTGCAGCAGATCGTCAGGGATACCCAGTTCGGCCCCAACCCGCCGCACCTCATCCTTGAACAGGAAGCGCAACGGCTCTACCAGCTCTAAATGCATCTTCTCAGGCAATCCCCCCACATTGTGATGGGATTTTATCGTCACCGAAGGGCCATGTACGGAGACGCTTTCTATCACGTCGGGATAGATCGTACCCTGTCCCAACAATTCCACACCCTCCACCTTCTTTGCCTCGTCCTGGAATACTTCGATAAAAAGCCGGCCGATCGTCTTTCGCTTGGCCTCGGGGTCCGATTTCCCTGCCAGTTGGGAATAGAATAAATTTTTGGCATCGACGCCTTTCACGTTGAGGCCTATCTGCCGGTACGTACTGAGCACCTGTTCGAACTCATCCTTGCGGAGCACTCCATTGTCGACAAAGATCCCCATCAGCCGGTCACCAATCGCCTTGTGGATCAGCGTCGCCGCTACGGTGGAATCCACCCCGCCGCTGAGCGCCATGATCACTTTCCGCTGCCCTATCTGCTTTTGCAGGGCGGCAACTGTGTCGCTGACAAAATGCGCCGGTGTCCAGTCCTGCTTGCAACCGCAAACATTAACGAGGAAATTCCTGATGATCTTCTTGCCTTCGATGGAGTGATAGACTTCCGGATGGAATTGCAGACAATACAAGGGTTGTTCGCCTTCCGCGCCGGCCGTCCCGTTGCCGGTCGCGGCTCCCTTCTTGAACGCCGCATAGGGGATATTCTCCGTATTCGCCAGGACTTCGAACCCTGCCGGCAGATCGAGTATCGTGTCGGCATGGCTCATCCATACCTGCGACAATTCCGTAACATCCTTCAACAACACACTGTCTTTCTGTTTGTGCAACAGCGCCCGCCCATATTCCCGTTTGCTGGAATTGGCAACCCGGCCGCCGAATTGCTTGGCTGTCAACTGGGCGCCATAACAAACCCCCAGCACCGGCAACCGGCCGTGCAGGGTGGCAATGTCCACCACCGGCGCATTGGCATCATTCACCGAAAAAGGCGACCCGGAAAGGATGATACCCTTCAAGGAAGGGTCAAACTCGATGGATTTGTGATAGGGGATGATCTCACAGTATACATTCGCCTCACGTACAGCCCTGGCGATCAATTGAGTATATTGGGAGCCAAAGTCAAGAATTAGGATCTTTTCCGTCATGGTGACGCGAAGTTACCGCAGAAAATCCTAATTTTCGCTCACCAAAAACAAACAAAATGAGAAACGCCTTTATCCCACTCCGCTTCGCCTTCCTCTTCCTCGCCCTCCCGCTGCTGCTCGCTTCCTGCACGGACTTTATGGGCAAAAGGGTTCATGGCAACGGCAACATCCGGACAGAAGACCGGCCGGTCAGCGACTTCAAGAATGTGGACGTTGGCGGTTCGGCAAAGGTCATGGTCTCCCAGGGTGATCGTGCCTCCGTCAAAATAGAATGCGACGAGAACCTCCTTCAATACATGGAGGTCAGCCAGGAAGGCGATAAGATCTATATCCATGAGAAGCACGGCTACAATCTCAGGCCCACAAAAGACATCCTCGTTTATGTGACGGCTCCCGTATACAACAGCATCGACGCCTCGGGCGCCTGTGACATCATCGGCCAGACAAAGATCGTCAACCCGGAAAACCTGGAAATGCACATCAGCGGGGCAGGTGATATCAACATGGAAGTAAATGCTCCGAAGCTGAGGGCCGAAGTCTCTGGCAGCGGGTCCATCAATTTAAAGGGGCAGACAAAAGAAGTCGACCTCAATCTCACAGGGGCCGGCAAAGCACATTGCTACGATCTGATGGCGGAAAATACAACCGTAGACATCTCCGGTGCCGGTGATGCAGAAGTATATGCAAGCGTAAAGTTGGATGCCCAGGTGAGTGGCGCCGGCAGTGTCACCTATAAAGGCAACGCCACCGAGGTCAACCAGCACGTCAGCGGCGCGGGCAGCGTCCACAAAGCGGATTAATCAGCTTTATCAAAGTCTTAACGTTGTTTTTTCGAAATTGGGGGATGATCAGCCGGATTGTCCCCCTTTTTTTGGCCACTGTCCTCTCCCTCGCTGCGCGCTCACAGCAGTCTTCGACGGGCGCTGCTTTGCCCAGCCCGGAAGAATTCGTCAACTCCATCGACACCACCGTCATCCCCAAAGACGTCAAGCACTATTATCTCGTCGTGGGCACCGACTCCTGCCGTTTTCTAAAGTACAATTATGATAACTGGATACAGTACCACCTGAAGGAACCGCTCTCCATCAATATCCTCAACGAGCTGTCCGAGAAGGTCTATCTCTCCCGCTATCCCTATCTCTGGCAACAACCGAAATTGAACAAAGCCGTCTGCGTTACCCGGAAAGAGGCCGACTCGCTGCTGTGGAAGACCAAAAATGTCGTCTTCAGCTTTTCCCTCCCGCAATTCACGGACGATGGTCAATACGCCGTCATCGATCTCAATTTCGTCTGCGGCCAACGCTGCGGTCAAGGGACCACCTATGTTTTTCGGCTGACCACAAGCGGCGACTGGAAACTGGTAGGCACCTATGTCAATTGGGCCTCCTGACCGGCTAAAGATTCACATACCGCACCCGTATCCACACATTCCGGTTGCGCCCCTTGTCATCCGTACACGAGATCTTCACCGGTCCCTCATCGGGAACAAAGAATTCCCTGGAACCCGCCTCTCCGCTCTTATAGAACTTATCATTGATATACCAGAATACCTTCGAGACATCATTGCTCACGCGGCAGCGCAGCAGCAAAGGCTCCGGGTCCTTCCGGTTGATAAGGTATTCACTCCCGTTAGCCGGTGACGTTACCACCGGTGCGCCCTCCCTGAACACCCGCTCGCACATTGGATTATGGGGCGGGATACTTTGATAAGTGATATGATTCGCATCGTAGTATTCTTTCATCTCCGGGGGAATAACGGTGTACCATTTTTTCTTATAACCCGCCGGTGGAAGACAGATGCGGCAGTACGCCATTTTTTCATCGGCCGATACGAACACTTCCTCCCGGTTGTCGCATTTCTTTGCAGTGGACACCAGCGGGATAAAATAGTCGGTTACCAGGTGGGTACAGAAATCCGCCGGTGGCAGCCCCGTCTCTGAGCAGACCATCCGCACGTCACAGTCCCGGGGCTTGCTAAACCAGGAGGCATCGTCATCATAGTCGATGGTATTGAACACGGTGAAAAGCAAGGGCGTCGCTACATTGGCGCCACTCAGCTCGGGAATGCCGAGACCGGAGAAGTTGCCCACCCAGATGCCCACCGTATAGCGTTTGTTATACCCGATGCTCCAGGCATCCCGCCGGCCATAGGATGTTCCCGTCTTCCACGCTATTTTTGGCAGATGCACCGTACTCTCCCAGTTGAGCGGGAAATCCGGCCGGTTCACCTTTGACAAGGTCTCGTTGATCATAAAAGTCGCCGCCGGGCTGAGTACCTTCACCTCTTTCCCGCTGCTGTCGTCCTGTGCATACCGCGGCCGTATATACTTTCCCTCATTGGCAAAAATGGAATATAACCCTGTCAGCTCTTCCAGGGTTGCCCCGCATCCGCCCAGGATCATCGACAGTCCCAGCTTCTTTCGGTCGCGGTCTACCTGCCGGAAGTCGCACTCTGTGAGTTTGCGGATGAGCCTGTCCTTGCCCAGCGCCTTCAGGCTCTTCACCGCCGGGATGTTCAACGAATGCCCGAGGGCATATTCCATCGTTACATAGCCATTGAACCGCCGGTCGTAGTTCTCCGGCGCATAGCCGTCATAGTTTATCGGTACATCGGTGATCATCCGCTTGGGCGTCAATAGTCCCTCGTCGATGCAAAGACCATACAACAACGGCTTTAGCGTACTCCCCGGCTGCCGGATCGCCGCCGCCCCGTTTACCTGGCCGCCATCCGCCGAGTCATGGAAATCCGCACTGCCGACATAACTCACTACCCGGTGCGTCTGGTTATCCAGTACGATCACCGCCGCATTGCGGATATTTTTTAACGCCAGCGTCCGCGAATAATCTTTTATCAGCTTCTCCAGCTTCAATTGGGTGTTCAGCTGAACCGTGCTATGAACGATAGGCCCGCCCCGCTTCTTCAGCTTTTGCGCCAATTGAGGAACCAAAGAAGGGACAGTGCCTCTTGTTGCCGTCAACGGTTCGGCCAGCGCATCGGCGATCTCCTTCTCCGTAAAAACCTTCTCCCTTGCCCACCGCTGCAGCCATTTATTCCGTTGCTGGACTATCAGGTCATTGTTTCGCCCTATCACAAGCGAAGAAGGCCGGTTGGGGATGATGGACAAAGCCGTGATCTCAGCCAGTGACAGATGGTCGGGGTTCTTCTTGAAATACAGGATAGATGCCGACTTGACACCCTGGATATTGCCGCCGTAGGGAACCACGTTGAGGTAGATCTGCAGTATCTCGGTTTTGGAATACTTCCATTCCAGCTGCAAGGCGCGAAACATCTCCCTTATCTTGCTCCAATACGTCCGTTGCTTCGGCTCGAGCGCCCGCGCCACCTGCATCGTGATGGTGGACGCCCCGGAGGTGCGCCGGTGCAGCAGGATGTTGCGGCCAAATGCCCGGCACACTGCAAAAGGATTTATCCCTAAATGATAGTAGAAATATTTGTCTTCCTTCTCGACGATGGTCTTACGCAGCAGCGGCGAGATCTCGCCAAGCTCCGTCTTCATCCGCCACTGCTGGTCGTGGGTAAGAAAAGCATGGATTACCTCCCCCTTATCATCCGTGATAATGGTGGAATACTCGATTCTGTCCGGTAAGGGTAATATCCAATTCAACAGCAGGAACAGCAAAAAGCTTCCCGCCACCGCATAAAATGCATTTAACAAAACCTTATTATATCTACGCTTGACAAACCGCATGCTCTTATTGTAATTTCAGCGTGGCAATTATTGCCGTCTATATGTACGCCCCCACCATCCCTCCTTAGCTTCTCACATTAAAATTCTGTCTTTCTTTAATTGCCCACAAGCAAAAAGGCAGGTTTTTTTTATTCTGATTTATTATCTTAACAGCGTTTTACAAAAAACTCTTAACGCCCCCCTCTATGCGTAACCGACTGGGCTTAACCGCCCTCCTAACGACCGCCCTTCCCATCCTGTTTATCATCTCTGCCTGTAACCGAAGCACCGTCAGCCTGGAATACACCAACGCCAAAGACGAAATTCCGACCTTAGGCAATCTTACCTTCCGCTTTGATCAGGCCCTGGTCAAAGACTCTTTATTGGATCAATGGGACTCCACCCAGTATGTTTCTTTCGAACCAAAGATCCCAGGCCGCTTCCGCTGGGAGCATCCCGACGAACTCGTATTCTCCCCCTCCCAACCCCTGGCGCCGGCTACCACGTTTAAGGCCACGCTAAAAAGCGACATCCTCCAATACAGCAAATACGGGCGGATAAAGAATGGGGATGACCTCGTCTTTCATACCCCCGATCTCAAGCTCGACAACACCAGCGCCACCTGGGTATTGCCGGATGAGAGCAGTACCATTGCCGTGCCCCAGATGGAACTCCAGTTCAACTACCCGGTGAACCCCAATTCCCTGAAGGACAAGCTGACCATTCAAATGGACGGGCAGCCGTTGAACTATACGCTGCAAACCCTTTCCACCTCCGATCGCATCGCCCTTCGCCTCACCAACCTGAAAATGCAGGATAAGACCCTCGACCTGAAGATCGCCGTCGACAAAGGCCTCCTGCCCGAAGGCGGCACTAATGGATTGAAGGACAAGATCGAGACTTCCTCGTCCATCCCTTCTCCGTATGTCCTGACCATCGGGGAGGTGACGACGGATCACGACGGCTCAACCGGGTCCATTCATATCCAGACAAGCCAGCAGATCACGGAAGGTACCCTGGCGTCGGCTATCAGCATCAGCCCCGCGGTAAAATTCGCGGCCTTTGCTTCGGACGACGGCTTTGTCATCCGCAGCGACAACTTCGACCAGACCAAATCGTATACGCTTACCCTCGCGAAAGGCCTGCGTGGGCGCATCGGCGGGGTGTTGCACGAAGAATATTCGACAAACATCACCTTTGGCGAACTGGAGCCATCCATCAGCTTCGCCAACAACAAAGGCGTCTATCTCTCCGGCAAGGGAGCACAGAACATCGAGGTGAAGATCATCAATGTCCCCCGTGTCCAGATCATCGTATCCAAGGTGTATGAGAACAACCTACTGGCGGCGCAGAGCTATAACTATAACCCCCAGGAACCCTCCACCGGTTCGGGCTATCACCCTGTCAGCGATGAAGAAGGCGGTGAAGGTGGCGGCGACTATTCCGGTGGAAGCGACGACTTCACCTTTGGCGACGTCATCTACCACCAGGAGGTCGATACCCGGACGCTGCCCAAAAGCGGGAACAGCGGCGGACGCCTGCTCAACCTCAGCATCGCCGACAAGTTGCCCGAATTCAAGGGCATCTACCATGTCATGATCCGGTCACTAAAGAACTACTGGGTCAGAGACAAACGCTTCGTCTCCCTTTCCGACATCGGGCTCATCGCAAAAGAGGGCCGCGAAAAGATACTCGTTTTTACCAACTCCATCAAGACCGCGGCAGCCCTGCCGGGTGTCAACATCCTGGCCTATGGCAACAACAACCAGTTGCTGGGGATGGGCACCACCAGCGCCGAAGGGGTGGCCGAGATCACGTATACCCGTAAGGAATACGCCGGTTTCAAACCTGCCATGATCGTCGCAAAGACGGCCGACGACTTCAACTACCTTCCTTTTAATACCACGCGTGTCAACACCTCCCGTTTCGAAGTCGGTGGCCGGCGCAGCAACCCTTCCGGACTGGATGCTTTCGTATATCCTGAAAGAGACATCTACCGCCCGGGGGAGAAGGTACATTTTGCCGTCATCCTGCGCGACCATCAGTGGAGATCGCCCGGCGAGCTGCCCCTGCAGCTGAAATTCCTGCTGCCCAACGGCAAGGAGATGAAGACGTTTAGAAAGACCCTGAACAGCCAGGGCGCGACGGACGGTGAAGTCGAGATCCCGGAGTCGGCCATCACCGGCAGCTATTCCCTGGAAGTCTATACGTCCAATGATGTATTGCTGGCTACCCAACCCTTCCGCATCGAAGAGTTCGTACCCGACCGGATAAAAGTCACGGCCAAACTGGATAAACCCCTCCTCGAAGCCGGCGACGTTTCCCAACTTTCCATCCATGCCGTCAACTTCTTCGGCCCCCCAGCCGCCAATCGCAACTATGAATGCGAGATCCAGGTGAAACAGGTGGACTTCAAGCCCAAAGACTACCGGAACTTCGATTTCAGCCTTTCCGCACAGAACTCCACTTCTTTCGACAAGACCGTGCGCGAAGGCAAGACCGACGAGCAGGGGAATGCTGTCGAGAAATACACTGTTCCGGAATTCTTCAAGAACATCGGCCTGCTCCAGGCTACTTTCTATGCGACAGTCTTTGACGAGACCGGCCGCCCCGTCAGCCGCAGCAGCTCGGTGAACATCTATACGCAGCGTGTGTTCTTCGGCGTGGCAGATGACGGATACTATTTTTATCCGCTGAACCAGGCCGTGGAGTTCCCCATCATCGCCCTCGATCGCAATGAAAAGGTGCTCAATGGCGCCACCGCCCGTGTACAGGTGATCAAGCACGAATACCGCACCGTCCTCACCAAGAGCGAAAACTACTTCCGGTATGAGTCGCAGAAAGAGGACAAACAGGTCGCCAGCGGCATTGTCACCGTCAGCGGCGAGAGTACGCGATATAGTTTTGTACCCCGGTCGCCCGGCGACTATGAGATCAGGGTCTCCATTCCCGGCTCCAACACCTATGTAAGCCGCGATTTCTACAGCTTTGGCGCCTGGGGCGGGGATAACAACTCCTTCGACGTCAACAACGAAGGCCATGTCGATATCCAGCTCGACAAATCCGGGTATTACACCGGCGAGAGCGTAAAAGCCCTGTTCAAGACCCCGTTCAGCGGTCGGATGCTCGTCACGCTCGAGACCGATAAAATTGTCTCCTATAAATATGTCGACGTCGACAAACGCACCGCTTCCCTCGAACTCCCCCTTACGGTGGACGACGTCCCCAACGTCTATATCACCGCGACGCTGATAAAACCACACGAGCTTTCGGATATTCCGCTCACCGTAGCCCATGGGTATCAGTCGGTGAAGGTCGAGGCCAAGGACCGGCATATTCCCGTCGAGATCGTCGCCCAGGAAAAGGTGCGCAGCCATACCCACCAGAAAGTGACGGTAAAGGCGGCGCCCGGCAGCCTTGTTACGCTTGCTGCCGTGGACAACGGTGTCCTGCAGGTGACGGATTTCAATACGCCCGATCCTTACGCCCATTTCTATGCAAAACGGGCGCTGGAAGTCACCGGCTACGATCTTTATCCGCTGCTCTTTCCGGAAGTAAAACCCGTCCTCAGCAGCACGGGTGGTGACGGTGAAGGCGATATGAAGAAACGTGTCAACCCCATGCCGGCCAAACGGATAAAAATCGTCTCTTATTGGAGTGGAATCGCTCAGGCCGATGGCAGTGGCGAAGCGGACTTTGAATTCGACATCCCGCAATTCTCCGGGCAGGTGCGGCTGATGGCGGTAGCTTGCAAGGACGATCGCTTTGGTTCGAAGGAGTCCGCCATCACTGTTGCCGACCCCGTCGTGCTCAGCACGGCCCTGCCGCGGTTTATGAGCCCCGGTGATACGGTGACGATGCCCGTTACGATCACCAATACGACGGGCAGCAATGCCAACGCGACGGCAAAACTCAAACTCAGCGGCGCCCTCCGGGCGATCGGGGACGAACAACAGACCATCAGCATCGGCGCCGGCAGTGAAGGCCGCGCCGTCTTCCAGCTGCTGGCGCCCCCGGCCATCGGTGTCGGCAAGGTGACGGTCGATGTCAACAGCATGGGTGAACACTTTACGGATGAAACGGAGATCGGCATCCGTCCTTCGGCGCCATTGCAAAAGACTACAGGCGCCGGCTCTATTGCCGGCGGCAGCACGCAGTCCGTTGCCTTTACAACGGGGGACTATATCCCGTCTACCGTCGACTACCGGCTGGTGGTAAGCCGCTCACCCGCGGCCGAACTGGGTAAGTATCTAAGCCTTCTCGTCGAATACCCCTATGGGTGTACCGAGCAGACCGTATCGGTAGCCTTCCCGCAGCTGTATTTTGGCGACCTGGCCGATCTCGTGCAGAAGTCCTCTGTCAACGGTTACCAGCGTACTTCTGCCAACAGCAATATCCTCGAGGCGATTAGGAAGATAAAGATGCGGCAGTTGTACAATGGCGCCGTCACCCTCTGGGATAATGAGGATACGGAGAGCTGGTGGACCACCGTCTACGCCGCCCACTTCCTGCTCGAAGCCCAAAAAGCCGGCTTCGACATCGACAAGAGCCTCATCAGCACGATGCTAGGGTATATCAACAGCCGCATGAAGAATCACGAGTCCGTTGTGTATTATTATAACAGAGATCAGTCAAGGCGCATCGTGCCAAAGGAAATGGTCTATGGGTTGTATGTGCTGGCGCTGGCCGGTGAGCCCAATGTCAGTGTCATGAACTATTATAAGGCCCATGAATCCCAGCTGAGCCTGGATTGCCGGTACCTGCTGTCGGCGGCCTATGCCCTGGCGGGTGACAAGAAAAGCTTTAGGGAATTCCTGCCCACGCAGTTTGCCGGCGAGGAATCCGTCGCCCAGACGGGTGGCAGCTTCTATTCGGATATCCGGGACGAATCGCTGGCATTGGATGTGCTGGTCGAGGCTGATCCTGAAAATCCGCAGATACCTGTCATGGCCAGGCATGTGATAGAAAAGCTGAAGACGCGGTATTGGCTGAGTACCCAGGAACTGGCCTTTAGCTTCCTTGGATTGGGTAAGATGGCACATCAGTCTGCCGGCTCTACCATTGCGGGGGATGTGCGTGTCGATGGCCGGGTAGTCGCCTCGATGACGGGCAACCCCATCAAGCTGACCAGCCGCGAGCTTCGCGGTAGTGGTGGCGGCTTGCCGCATGTCGACATCGCCACCCGTGGCAACGGCAAGCTCTATTATTACTGGGAGGCCGAAGGCATCAGTGCGAGCGGAGCGTACAAGGAAGAAGACAACTATCTGAAGGTGCGGAAGCATTTCTACGATCGCTATGGCCGGCCCATCGCCGGCAACACGTTTAAACAAAACGATCTTGTCATCGTGCAGGTGACGCTCGAGCGGACGTTCAGCACCGACGTCGACAACATCGTCATCACCGACATGCTACCGGCGGGCTTCGAGATCGAGAATCCCCGGACAAAGGAGCTGCCCGGCATGGACTGGATAAAGAGTGATGACAGCCCCACCGCCCTCGATGTCCGTGACGATCGCATAAATCTCTTCGTCAACCTGCATTCGATGCGCCAGGTCTATTACTATGCTGTCCGTGCTGTCTCGCCCGGTGTCTATCACATGGGTCCCGTCAGTGCCGACGCCATGTACAACGGCGAATATCATTCTTACAACGGCGCCGCCACGGTGCGGGTCATGCCGTAGGTCCGCGTGCCGCCCCGGCCCGCGCATTCCGGCCCGCCGCGAGCGCCACCATCCAACGAGACAGGAGCAGTCCAAGAAGCTGCTCCTGTCTTTTTTATATTGATAATCAATTAACTATGAGTGTATCGAAGTGATTTTTGGATTTACTAGCTCATCGTATATATTGGTCAGCGGAGAGATCGTTTTTGATATAAAACTGATCTTTCTAGTGATCAATTTATTCTTAATTTTGTACTCTTAATAGATCGCTTTGGATTTTCTTTTTGAAAAATATTACCGCAAGATAGATCAACTTTCGCTGGTCTTCAGCCGGTCGCTAGCTGATGACATCGACTGGAGCAACCGACTCATCGGCATCAAGGGTGCTCGCGGCGCCGGAAAGACCACTTTGTTGCTTCAGCATGCGCGCCGGAAACTCCCAGGCGATGGTAAAACGCTATATGTCAGCCTGGATGATCTGTATTTTACGGAGAACAGGTTGTACGATCTTGCTGATAGCTTTCGAAAGCAGGGGGGGCTTTATCTTTTACTGGACGAAGTGCACCGGTATTCCAATTGGTCGCAGGAGTTGAAGAACATCTACGATGACTTCGGCGATCTCACTATAGTCTTCACCGGATCATCCATCATCCATCTGGACCGTGCCCGCGGAGACTTAAGCCGACGTGCTGTCCTCTACGAACTCATGGGCTTGTCATTCCGCGAATTTTTAGAGGTAACTACTACTAATACATTTCCGCGGCTGACCTTAGAGCAGTTGTTGGAAGATCACGTCAACCTTGCCCGACATATCTCCGGAAAACTTCGACCATTGGAACATTTTAGAAAGTATCTACAATATGGGTACTATCCTTATTTTTTAGAAAATGAAAAGGCCTATCCACAAAAACTGGCAGAGACCATATCCTTGGCTTTGAACAGCGATCTGCCTGCCATTCATCAGGTGAGCTATGCCACCATTGAAAAGATCCGGCTACTCTTACACATCATCGCCGAATCCGTGCCTTTCAAACCAAATATCACAAAGCTCAGCGAACATACAGGAGTCAATCGTCATACCCTTAACACTTTCCTGAAATACCTGGAAGACATGCGCATCATCCGCGGTCTTTACGCATCAGGCCAGGGCATGACCCTAATGCAGAAGCCGGAAAAGATCTATCTGCATCACCCTAATCTTTCATATGCATTGACCTCTGCTACACGAACCGACACCGGCAGCCTCCGCGAAAGTTTTTTCATCAACCAGGCCAGCACGGTCTCGCCTGTGGCCTACGCGGAAGAAGGTGATTTCACTCTCGGCAAATATACCTTCGAAGTGGGCGGCAAATCCAAACAGCGCCACCAAATCAAACACCTCGACAACGCCTTGGTCGCTGCCGATGAGATCGAGATCGGCCATCAAAACAAGATTCCCTTGTGGTTGTTTGGATTTTTTTATTGAGCCTGATCATTGGTAAAGGATGGCTTGCAGCGCAGCGAATGCTACAGAAGCGCTGAAAGGTTTTTTCAAATCCTGAGAAAACTTTCTCGAAAACCCGCTATCTTGGGCGGCAACACTATCCTTCAACAGCAAAACATCTTTCCATGGGACTATTCGACGGGCTATTCGGTAGGAAAAAACAGGCGGCAAACGATCCGTTGGAAAAAGTAAGCGTCCTTCCGGGGCTTGAACTGTCAAAAGCGCTGGCGGATTACTGGCCACAGATGGAAGCCACAAAACGCGCCTCGATAAAAATAATCGCGACCCCTGTCGAAGACCCCCATTGCCGGAAAAACTCCTTTGGTTGTTATCCCACCATCCCCAGGGGATTTGCCTATCCGCGGGATGAGAACGGAAATTTCTTATATCCGCTGGCCCAGCTACACTGCGCCGACATGCCGCCCCTCGCCGGCTATCCGGACAGCGGGTATCTGCAATTTTATATTGCTGTCAAAGACAACGATGTATATGGCCTCGACTTTGATGACCAGGTGACTCAAAAGAATTTTCGGGTACTCTATTTCGAAGAGAACGACGTTTGGGACCCCGAGACAGACTTCGATTTTTTGGCGGAGATCATTCATTCGGACTATAGCCCCGTTAATAAACCGCATTCGCTCGAATTCGCGCTGCAAACCGATTACCTTGGCGCCAATGAGATCGCATTCGACGCAAATACGGCATTCCTGGAGAAGCTGAGACGAAAATATCCTCAACTCGTCGATGACTTTGGAGACGAGTTGTACGACAGCTTTCCTTGCAACGGCCATAAACTGGGCGGATACGCCTATTTTACCCAAAACGATCCCCGGCAATACAATGCCGCGTACAAGGATTGGCTCCTGCTCTTTCAGATGGATTCCGATGAGGATATTATGTGGGGCGACGTAGGAGTCGGCAATTTTTTTATCCCCCCCGACAACCTCAAACGGAAAGACTTCTCCACCATCCTCTACAACTTTGATTGTAGTTGAATTAAATGCAATTCCTGCGCCCCAAGACCGCCCCCAGTCCTTTTACCCCCTCCCGTTTAGCTTAAGGGGTTTCTTTTCCCGCCTGCTATGGGTAAAGGGCTATCTCGCGATTTATTGTTAGGGAATATTCAAGTAAACCTTTATTTTTAACAGAGATTAACCGCTTTCCCGCAGAGCAATTGGGAGATTCACTGCGTGTTTTTACTATCGCTGGGTCTAACCTAAAAATTAGCGGAACTAATTGTGAGAGAAATTAGAATATATAATTTTTATCTTTGTAATTTTACCTCTTTAAATCTATCGGCATGAAGCTTTTTGTAGCAGGTCTTCCTTCAGATTTTGATGATGTTGACCTGAAAGAAATGTTCGAATTATATGGCACTGTGAATTTTGCAAAAGTGGTGATGGACCGGGAAACAGGAAAGAGCAAAGGCTTCGGGTTTGTCGATATGCCAGACGATACGGAAGCCCGCGGAGCGATAGAAACATTGGACAATGCGTCCATCCGCGGCAAGAAAATGGCCGTCAAAGAAGCCGACGAATCAAATCGCGGCGGCGGCGACCGGGGAGATCGGGGCGACCGTGGCGGTGGCGGTGGCTATCGCGGTGGTGGCGACCGTGGCGGCGGCGGTTATCGTGGCGGCGGAGATCGCGGCGGTGGCGGCGGTGGTTATCGCGGCGGTGGAGATCGTGGTGGCGGCGGTGGTGGCTACCGTGGAGGTGGAGATCGCGGTGACAGAGGCGGTGGCGGCGGTGGTGGTTATCGTGGCGGTGGCGATCGCGGCGACCGCGGAGGAGACAGAAGATTCTAAACAAAATAATTAATAAGACCGGGAGCATCCTCCCGGTCTTCTACTTTACCAGCCTGTACACCGGATACCGCAGATGCGCCGGCTCATAATATGGCGTATGCCGATATACAAAATTCAACTGCTGCCGCGCGTCCCTGGCAAAAACCGTGTCCGTCCGCCGCTTCTCTTCCAGCTGCTGCCGCAGGGTGGGATGATCTTTCAACCACTGCTCCGCCACATCCTCCCACCGGTAGGCGCTATACCCTTCCTTCTGTTGCAGAATGGCGTCGAAGAAATTCCACGCAAAGTAGGAGTCCTCGCCGGTTGGCTCAAGCATCTCCACCAGGAAACGCCGTGCCGGCTGATCGGTTGGAATGATATAATCCCCGCGTAACAGCCTGATCTCCCCGCGGGAGGCCACCACCTTTATCGCCGTATTCTTATGATGCTTCTCATACGCCCGCGGATAGGACTTGTAGTCGGCAATATGGTATACCTCCACCGACACCATCGTATCTGCCCCGACGCGCCGCATGCGAACCCCGTTGAGCTTCAGCAGGTCGATCACCGCATGCCAGCCCTGGGGGATGAGGTAAGCCACCGGCACCGTCACCGATGCGTCGGATACAAAGTAATCGTAGAACCGCACCTTTTTTTCGAAAGGCCGGCTATGGTCATAGTAAAGTCGCGGCAGCCCCGTCACCGCGCTGATCTTCGTATCCGCCGTATAGCCGCGAAAATTCAGTTCGTCCCATCGCGTCGTGTCCGCCTTCCAGTCGAGCGATAGCCGGCTGCTGTCCTGGTCGGCCGCAATATCATGGGCGCGATGGCTCAAAAGGTCAGCCGCGTGTGCCGACGCGGTCCCGATCATCGTCTGCATCAGCGCGTAGGTGGATAGTACCCTATCCTTGAACGGCTTCAACATATGTGTCTCCGGCATGAACCCCATCGTATGAAACAACGCCGCATACCCGGTGGAATACCGCGGTTCGTCATAAAACCCCTCCCAACCCCGGTCGGGATTGCCCTCCTCAAACTGTACATACGGCGTCATCGGCCAACCCTTCCCGGCCATATCCCCAAACAAGGCGGGTTGGAACACATCGTGCAGAAAGGCCCCCATCTCACCACCCAGCTTGTTCCACTGCGTGGCCAGCAATGTCATAGTATATTGATAGTCAGCCCCATCACTAACGTGATTGTCGATCAGGATCACCGGGTCTACCCAATGGAAGATCTCCGCGAAGCTGCGGGCATCGTAGCTGTCGCTTTTCGTAAAATCCCGGTTCAGGTCAAGGTTCTGGGCGTTGCCGCGGAAGCCGAAGCTCTCAGGACCGTTCTGGTTCACCCGCGAGAACGATGTCCGGTTGAGCGCCCCGCCGATATTATACACCGGTATCACGGCCAGCGCCACATTATCCGGCAGCCGTGTCTTCTTATACGCCAGGTCGCGCAAAAGCAACATACTCGCATCGATGCCGTCCGGCTCGCCGGGATGAATACCGTTATTAATGAGGATCACCACTTTATGCTGCTGGTGCCAGACCGCCGGGTCCGCCACTCCATCGTTGGAATACAGCACCACGTGGTAGGGGTAGCCCGCATCGCTCATCCCCATCTCGCGGATGGATAGGGCAGGGGAGAGGCTGTCCAGCTGTTTGTAAAAGGCAATACATACGGAATAAGTGGGTGTCTGTTTCTCTCCCGAAAGCTCAAAGGGCGTCGGCTGGGCACCGGCCGTCAGGGTTGAAAACAGCAGCAGGAAAAGCAAAGGTCTGTTCATATTGTTGTTTTGGCGGACTAAAGATAAGCGCTTATCTTTAGTGACATCCCTCCCGCATGTCCTGTTCCCTTTCGTCTTATGTAATTCCTTAACACTTAAACGATAAATCATGGAACAAGCAAACGTCTCTCCGGCTGCACCTGTACCCTCGGGTTTTAATTGGAAGGATTTTCTTTCGTTTAAAACGATGATCACCCTCCAGATCATCCAGATCGTCTATGTGGTAGTAGCCATCCTGATCACCATCGGCGCCCTGGTGACCATGTTCAGCGGCCACGGCAGCAGCGGCGACCTTGGCGGATATCCCGGCCCTGCCAGCTTTCTCCCCTTCAACGGGTTCTTTGGCGGCCTGGTCTTACTCGTGGTAGGTAATGTAGCGTGGCGGATGTGGTGCGAGCTGATTGTCGTTTTCTTCCGGATGAACAAGACCCTCAACAATATCGAGGACAATACAAAGAGGTGATCGCCGGTGACGCCTCCCAAAACTGGAAAAGCACCCCTTGGGGTGCTTTTCCAGCAAACTATTTTACTGTGACAGTACTTATTTTGCGGCGGCAAGGCTATTCACCTTCCGGGCCAGCTTACTCTTCAGATTGGCCGCCTTATTCTTATGAATAACGCCTTTTTTAGCCAATTTGTCGATCATAGAGGCAACTTCGGGCATTTTCTCCCCAGCTTCCTTCTGCTCCTTGATCGCCCTCAGGTCACGGATCGCATTACGGGTGGTTTTACCGTAATAGCGGTTGCGATCTCTGCGCTTTTCGGCTTGCCTTACGTCTTTTTTGGTTGCCTTGTGATTTGCCATGAACTCAGCATTTTTAGGACGGCAAAGGTAAACTATTTGCGGGAATTTCCAAGAAAATACGGATTTTTCTTTGAGAGCCCGCAAACGTTTTTGAGCCGCACAATTAGCAAATAAATAGCAAAATCCCTCAAAATCATACCCCACCGCAACTTTTTTTGGCCGATATTTGTAGGCCAAATTTGTGAGCACTTTCTATGAAGGACTTTTCATTTATAACCAACTCCCACCCCAGTTACATTGAGGGTCTCTACCAGGATTACGTGAAGAACCCCGAAACAGTCGACCCCGAATTCAGAAAATTCTTCGAAGGCTTCGACTTCGCTGTAACTCAAGGCAGAGCCGCTGCCGTCAACGGCACCAACGGCGCCACTGTCAACGGAACCCACACCGCCGGCGCCGCGGCAACCGCAACGACGGGAGGCGCTCCCGCGTCTCAGGCGTTTACCACAACCGATGGCGTTGACTGGCGTAAAGAACTCGGCGCCTATCGCCTCATTCTCGGCTATCGCAATAAAGGACACCTGCTGGCCAAGACAAACCCCATCCGTCCCCGTAAGGATCGCGGCGCCAACCTCGACCTGGCTTTCTTCGGCTTTACGGATGAAGACCTCGACAAGAACTTCTTCGCCGGCAATCTCATCGGACTGGGTACGACAACCCTCAGGACCATCCTCACCCATCTCCAGAAATGCTATGCCGATCACGTAGGCATCGAATTCAAATACATCAGCGATCAGAAGAAGATCGACTGGCTCACCACGGAGATGGAAAAGAACTTCCTCAACCCCCTCCCGCTGGAGAAGCAAAAGCGCATTCTTGAGAAGCTCAACGAGGGCGTCATGTTCGAGAAGTTTCTCCATACCAAATATATCGGCCAGAAACGCTTCTCCCTCGAAGGCGGGGAAGGCACCATCGCCGCACTCGATGCCATCATCAACACCGCGGCTGCCCTCTCCGTACAGGAAGTAGCTATCGGCATGGCCCACCGCGGCCGCCTCAACGTCCTGGCCAACATCATGGGCAAGACGTACGAACAGATCTTCAGCGAATTCGAAGGCACTGCCAAGATGGACCAGACCATGGGCAGCGGCGACGTGAAATATCACATGGGTTATGGCAGCACCGTAAAGAGCGATCACGACCAGACCGTCCACCTCAAGCTACTACCCAACCCTTCGCACCTCGAAGCCGTAGACCCCGTCGTCGTAGGCTTCAGCCGTTGCAAGGCCGACATCATGTATCAGAGCGATTTCGATAAGATACTTCCCATCCTGATCCATGGCGACGCCTCCCTTGCCGGCCAGGGCATAGTCTACGAAGTGTTGCAGATGAGCAACCTCAAGGGCTATTACACCGGCGGAACGATGCATTTTGTCATCAACAACCAAATCGGCTTCACCACCGACTTCGATGACGCCCGCAGCTCGGACTACTGTACATCCCTCGCAGCCGCCATCCAGGCGCCCGTACTGCACGTCAATGGCGACGACGCAGAAGCAGTGGTCAAATGCGCCGAGATAGCGACCCGCTACCGCCAGGAATTCAACTCCGATGTCTTCATCGATATGGTCTGCTATCGCCGCCACGGTCACAACGAAGGCGACGACCCCAAGTTCACACAGCCCCATTTGTACGGGCTCATCGATCAGCACCCTAATCCCCGGGAAGTATATACGCAATATCTCATCGAGAATGGGGAAGCGGATGCCAAAGAGCTGGCCAAGGACATGGAAAAGAAATTCTGGGCCGATCTGCAAGAGCGGCTCGACGAGGTAAAGCAGAACCCGCTGCCTTACACGTATCAGCAGCCCGAACTCTGGTGGCGCAGCCTGCGCAAGTCTACGGCTGGCGACTTCGACCATTCACCGGTGACCGCCATCAGCGAAGAAGACTTCAAAAAGATCTTCGAAGCCGTCATGTCCTGGCCCGAATCCTTCAAGCCCCTGCGGAAAGTAGAAAAACTGCTGCAGGATAAGGTCAAGCTCTTCCAGGAAGAAGGCAAGGTCGACTGGGCCACCAGCGAACTGCTTGCCTACGGCAGCCTCCTGCTTGAAGGAAAGGACGTCCGGATGAGCGGACAGGACGTACAACGTGGCACCTTCTCCCACCGTCATGCCGTCCTGCGCGACGAGAACACCGATGAGCAATACAATCGCCTCAGCCGCCTCCCCGGGGCAAAAGGGGAATTCAGGATCTATAATTCCCTGCTCAGCGAATACGCCGTGCTCGGCTTCGAATATGGGTATGCGCTCGCCAACCCCAATGCCCTCGTGCTATGGGAAGCGCAGTTTGGCGATTTCAGCAATGGCGCCCAGGCCATGATCGACCAGTTTATCACCGCTTCCGAACAGAAGTGGCAACGCATGAACGGGGTGACCCTCCTTCTGCCCCACGGCTATGAAGGCCAGGGCCCCGAACACAGCAGTGCCCGGATGGAACGCTTCCTCCAGATGTGTGCCGAATACAACATCGTCGTCACTGACATTACAACGTCGGCCAATCTCTTCCATGCCTTCCGCCGTCAGCTCACCTGGCCCTTCCGCAAACCCCTGGTCAACTTCTCGCCGAAGGCTAACCTCCGTCACCCGGGAACCTACTCGACGATGACGGAATTCACCGGCGGCAGCTTCCGGGAAGTGATCGACGACTCGTTTGTCGAAAACGCCCACGACGTGAAAAAGGTGCTTTTCTGCAGCGGCAAGGTGTATTTTGATCTTGCCGAACGCCAGCAGAAGGACAACCGCAAAGACGTCGCCATCGTCCGGCTCGAACAACTCTATCCGTTGCCCGTGCAGCAATTGGAGAATTTATATAAGAAGTACAGCCAGGCAGCCACCTGGTTCTGGGTGCAGGAAGAACCGCTGAACATGGGCGCCGCTTCCTTCCTCCAGATGAACCTGAAGTCGATCAACTATGGGGTCATCAGCCGCCAGCCCAGCGCCGCTACCGCTACCGGCTACTCCAAGGTCCACGCCCAGGAGCAGGCCGAGATCATCGAAACCGCTTTTAGCATATAAGACGTACATTTGCAAGCGCAACTCAAAATAAAGTCTAAATGATTGATATCAAAGTTCCGGCAGTAGGCGAATCCATCAGTGAAGTAACGCTGGTGAAATGGCTAAAACAGGAAGGTCAGTATGTCGAACGCGATGAAGTGATTGCAGAACTGGAAAGCGAAAAAGCAACTTTCGAGGTCAATGCCGAAAAAGCCGGCACCCTCAAGACGGTAGGTAAGGAAGGTGAAACCCTGAAGATCGGCGACGTAGTAGCTCAGATAGACGAGACTGCCAGCCGGCCCGAAGGTCAGGCCGCTAACGCGGCCGGGCCGGCCGCCCAGGTCACTGCCTCCGCCAATGGCGGCAGCGCCGCGGCGCAACCCGCCGCCGCCCAACCCGCAACGGCAACCGCCGCTGCTCCGGCGGCCCAGGCCCCGGTAACGGCTATCCCCAACGATATCAAAGCGACCCCCGTCGCTGCTGCCATCATCTCCGACAAAAAGATCGATGCCGGCTCCATCACCCCAACCGGCACCGGCGGCAAGATCCTCAAGAACGACGTTCTCGAAGCCCTGGCCCATCCCGGCCGCGCCATCGGGGCAGCACTGTTCACCCGCGCCGACCGCCGCGAGAAGATGTCCAATCTCCGCAAGACCGTCTCCCGCCGCCTCGTCGAGGCAAAGAATACCACGGCTATGCTCACCACTTTCAACGAAGTGGACATGAGCGCCATCATGGCCCTCCGCACCAAATTCAAAGACAAGTTTAAAGAGAAGCACGGCGTCAACCTGGGTTTCATGAGCTTCTTTACAAAAGCTACCTGTTATGCCCTGCAGGAATGGCCCGCCGTCAACGCCTACATCGATGGTGATGAGCTCGTCTATCACGACTATTGCGACATCTCCATTGCCGTATCCGCGCCAAAAGGCCTCGTCGTCCCGGTGATCCGCAACGCCGAAAGCCTCTCCATGGCCGATATCGAGAAAAAGGTCGTCGAACTCGCCACGAAGGCCCGCGACAACAAGCTCTCCATGGAAGAAATGCAGGGTGGAACATTTACCATCACCAATGGCGGTGTCTTCGGCAGCCTGATGTCCACTCCCATCATCAACATTCCCCAATCCGCCATCCTCGGGATGCATAAGATCGAAGACCGTCCCGTCGTCGTCAACGGACAGATCGTCGTTCGCCCCATGATGTACCTGGCCGTCAGCTACGACCACCGCATCATCGACGGCCGCGAGTCCGTCAGCTTCCTGGTGCGGGTAAAAGAATTGCTGGAAAACCCCGATCAACTGCTGTTCGGGAAAGACCCGCTGAAAGCGCTGCTCCAGCTATAGCTGCGCCCCCGCTCTCCGCCTTCGCCATGACCAAAGCCGACGGAGGAGGCTTCAAAGACATGAAATTCGACAACCAGCTTCGCCACGCAGCAGACATCATCGACACCTACAAGGGCGAGGAGCCCCTGCATGTCTGGCTAAAGGATTTTTTCCGCGCCAACAAACAGATGGGTTCGCGTGACCGTAAGCTGTTCTCTACGCTGGTCTATAGCTTCTACCGCCTCGGCTATGCTGTACGTGACCTCCCCGTCAAAGAACGTATCCTCACCGGCCTCTTCCTATGTACTGATATTCCGAATGAATTTCTTCATTATTTCAAACCAACGCTCAACGACAGCATAACCCGCCCCATCGCCGAAAAGCTCGCCACTGCCGGAATCGACCCTACCGATATCTTCCCCTGGAAAGAAGAACTATCGGCCGCCATCGACCACGAAGCCTTCTGCCTCTCCTTCCTTCGGCAGCCCGATCTCTTCCTTCGCATCCGCCCCGGGCAGGAATCTACGGTTCGCGGAAAGCTGGAAAACACCGGCGAATTCATCCCGCCTTTTACTTATCGCCTCCCCAACGGCTTCAAGGTAGAAGAACACCTTACGCCCGATAGGGAAGTCGTCATCCAGGATTACAGTTCTCAACGCGTCGCGGAATTTCTTCAGGACACGGAAGCGCCTCACAGCTTCTGGGACGCGTGCGCCGCCAGCGGCGGCAAATCCATCCTTGCCCACGACCTCTACCCAGACATGGATATCACGGTCTCTGATGTTCGCGAATCTATCCTGAACAACCTTCGCACCCGATTCCAGACTGCCGGGATAAAAAAATACCATTCCTTTCTCGTCGATCTCACCCACAATGATATTGTCAACCTTCCTGTTGCGGCTCTCGTCCTGGCCGACACCCCCTGCACCGGCAGCGGAACATGGGGCCGGACACCCGAAGAACTCTACTTCTTCCATAGCAAGGCCATCACACGCTATCAGATGATGCAACGACAGATCCTCACCAACATCGCCACCCTGCTCTCCCCGGGTGCTACGCTGGTCTATTGCACCTGCTCAGTCTTTAAAAGGGAAAATGAAGAAATGGCCGCCTTTATCCGCGATGGATTCGGCCTGCAGCTGCATCGCATGGAGAACCTGATCGGTTACCCGCACCGGGCCGACACGCTCTTCGCCGCCCGGTTTAGTAAAGCCTAAAGCGACAGCCTGGCCGGCCACGGGCCACCCAGAGCGCCTAATTATGGTCGACCATCTGCATCGTCATCTTGAAGCCGATCTTGTACCCGGCTTGCGTCCCATCCGGCGTCGGCGGCTGATACTCCCACATCTCCGTGTGGCGGTATACCAGGCCGATATGTTTGGCATAGGTCTCGCTCCAGTACGTCCGGGAGGCAAATGAATTCGGATCGGTAATCGGCACATTGATGGAATCATTCTCCTGTGTCACCGTAAGGGTGCTGTCCAGTTTGAAGGAACCCACTGTAAAGGCCTTATTCACCGACTGATAGGTATAGTTCCAGTTACCCAGCGACAGGTGGGAATCGTCGCTGAAATCGAAGAAATCCTTATAGGGCGCATAGGGCAGATAGGTGTTGCCCGTCCAGCTGAAACCCTGGTCCATCGGGAAGGCTAATTTGATAAACCGCAGGTTCTGCTCCGTCATCTCTATCCGCTGCGTCGAAGGGGTGACGGTATAGCTTTCGCCCGTATACCAGTTCTGGCCCGTAGTATCGCTCATATACCGGGTAACATTCCAGGCCGTATTACCCGCACCATCGGTAAAGCTGCCCTCCACCGAGTCTTTAGCAAGATAGGAGGTAACAGTATCAAGCTGGCCGTAATAGTAGAAGTTTAAAGAATCCAGCCGGTAGGTGACGTATTTTCCCACCTGTAAGGTGATAAAATAGTCTGTCAAAGGAGTCGCAGGATAATGTATGGTTTTCTTACAGCTGGTGACGATGATCACCACACAAAGCAGCAGTAAGGCAATAACCGGGCGAGGTTTCATGCCTCTTGTAACGGCAAAAGGGGCAATTTATTGCCCCCCTTTTTGTATTATACCACCCCCGATGACCTCATCCCCTTCATAAAAGACCGCACTCTGACCCGGGGCGATGCTCTTGGCCTTCTCATAGAACAGCACCCGCACCCGGTCGGCGGCCCCATCCGGATAAAGGTTGCTAAGTGTCCCCTTATCCTTATACCTGATCTTCGTCATCGTCTCCATCCCGGCCGACACCCCATCATATTTCATCCAATTGATCTTCCCGACAAACATCTCCTGCCGGTCGAGGTCTTCTTCATCCCCCAGCACCACCGTATTCGACCCGGGCTCGATCGCCGTCACATACACCGGCTTGCCAAGCGCAATATCCAACCCTTTCCGCTGCCCGATGGTATAAAAAGGATAACCCTTATGCTGTCCAAGGATATTACCGTGCTTGTCGACAAAATTGCCACCCGCCACCCGCGCTTCCAATCCATCAACGCGGCGCTTCAAAAATCCGCGGTAGTCATTGTCGGGCACAAAACAGATCTCGTAACTTTCGCTCTTTTTGGCCAGTTCGGGATAACCATAGTCGAGCGCCATCTGCCTGATCTCCGTCTTACGGTAAGGCCCAAGCGGCAACAGCGTCCGGCTCAGCAGGTCCTGCTGCAGCCCCCACAACACATAGCTCTGATCCTTTGTTTCATCCACGCCTTTGGCGATCGTATACCGGCCATTGGTATGCTGACGGACGATGCCATAATGCCCTGTAGCAATATATTCGCAATCCATGGCATCCGCCCGCTTCAGCAACGCCCGCCATTTGATATGGGTATTGCAAAGCACGCAGGGATTAGGCGTACGGCCAGCAAGATACTCGTCGACAAAATTCTCGATCACAAAACCGCCGAACTCCTCGCGGATATCCAGTACGAAATGCGGAAACCCATGCTGCACCGCGGCCATCCGCGCGTCATTGAAACTGTCCAGGTTGCAACATCCGGTCTCTTTCTTCGTAGCGCCCGCACTGGCATAATCCCAGGTCTTCATGGTGATACCCACGACTTCATACCCCTGATCATGCAACATCAACGCCGTAATGGTACTGTCGATACCACCACTCATTGCTACCAACACCTTGCCTTTCCTGCTCATAATTAAAAAATTACAAGCTGCAAATTTACGTCTCTTCCACTCATTTAACAAACGCGTGCAACACCCGCATCTCGCCATCCTGCACGGCTACCTCTTTCCAGGCCTTATCACTTTCCATATGTACCACGTATACAAGGTTTTGCGCGTCGCTCACCTCCTTTACCCAATTGATGCTAAAGTCATAATATGTGCTCCGCACCAGCTGCCGGACTTCCTGGGGCAGCCTGTCCTCGCCATACGTGAGGATGCTGTATATCCAGTTGCCTTTCTTGTCATACAGATAGACACCTTTTACAGGTCCATCGGTATACTCGGCCTGGTAACCCACCTGTAATTTATACCATTGCTCCCCTTTCTGCTCGCCCACGCGGCTCCAGAAATCCCGCGATGCCCTAACGGCCGCAGCGTCCGCGCCGATGGCATGTACATTCAATATAGAAGTATTACCCGATACCTGCGCGCGCGTGCTCACACCGGCAAGACAGAACAGCCCTGCCAGCAGTGTTCCCAATAGCTTTTTCATAATTTCAGTTTTACTTGTGAAATAATGAAACAAAGCTAATCCGGCACTATCCACGGCGTCAGCCAAAACACGTAACTGGTTGTAATGGGGGATTCATCAAGCGGCGCGGGTGAGTAGTTGGCGATTAAGGTCTGTTTGGTTGCAGGCGCTTTAACAATCCTTCTTTTCTGCTGCGGCTGACGTTGATAGACGACCCATCAGACATGACAAGATAACCGCCCTCGCCCTTTATATACTTGTTCACTTCATTCAAATTGACAAGATTGGAATGATGGACGCGCAAAAAACTATAGTCTTCCAGCAGCTCTTCTATTTCTTTTAAGGTGCGCGACGCCACCACCTTCTGGCGGTCTTTCAACGTCAGTATCGTGTAATTGCTATCGGAGACGCAATGGACGATGGTGTCCACCGCCACCATCTGCAACCCTTCCATGGTCGGGATCGCGATCTTGCTAAAAAGACCGGTGGGACTGGCCAACTTCTGCAGAAGCAGGTCTATCTGCTGGGGAAGGGGAGCCTGCAAGCGCTGCTCTGCCTTCTGTATGGACAACTGCAGCTCTTCGCGGTCGATGGGCTTCAAAAGATAGTCCAACGCGCTGAAGCGGATCGCCTTTATGGCATATTGATCATAGCTCGTCGTAAAGATGAGCTCGAAATTCAGGTCTTTCACCTTCTCCAGCAATTCGAAACCGTTCATCCGCGGCATCTCGATGTCGAGAAACAGCAACTGGGGTTTTTGTTCCCGAATGGACTCCAGGGCCTGGTGTCCCGAATGAAATACCCCGGCCACCTCCACCTGCGGGCAGTACCGGGCCAGCAGAATGGAAAGGGTCTCACAACAATAGGGCTCGTCGTCTACAATGATTGCTTTGATCATGAGATAGGTTTTACCGGCTCTTCTGCGAGCTGATCGATCTTTATTGTCAGGGTCACCTGTGTCCCGGCGGGAAGACCCGTGTCCTCATAAAGGTCGTCTATCTGGAAAAAATGTTGCATCTCCCCGGAGCCCGTCAACAGGGCCATGCGTTCGGCCGTTATCTGCAACCCCATCGATTTATGTTTCTCCGCAGATTTACTCTTCAGCAGCCCCGCCTGCTTCCGCCCGATGCCATTGTCCCGAATGATACAGGTGAGCGCACCGTCCTTCAACCGCATGCGGATCGACAGGAAACCCCGCTCTTCCTTATGCATCAGCCCATGCCACACGGCATTCTCGACAAAGGGCTGTATCAGCAGCGGCGGGATACGGATATCTTCGGTGTCCAGGTCTTCCTCCACATCGATGCGGTAGTCGAAAGCATCCTTGAACCGTAGCCGCTCCATATCCAGGTAAAGCTGCAATACTTCTATCTCATCGGCAAGGGTGATCGTGCTGTGACGCGAATGGTTCATGATCATGCGCATCAGCCGGGAGAATTTCGTAAGGTAATCGGACGCGGCCTCCGTCTCATGCCCAAGGATAAACCGGTTGATGGCGTTGAGACAGTTGAAGATGAAATGCGGGTTCATCTGCGAGCGCAATGCCTGTACTTCCAGCTCCTTGGCGCGTTGCTGCAATGCCGCCTTCGAACGTTCTCCCTCCAGCCGCTGTATCTCCAGCTCGTCCTCGGCCCGTTTGCGGCGATGGGCCTCATTCCTCCGCTTGAGCCGGATGATCCAGACATAGACCAGGCTCAGCAGGAGGAGCACAAAGATGCCCAGGATCAGCAGGTTCTTGGTCAGCATCTCCTCCCGCAGACAGACCTCCAGCAGTTGTTTCTCCTTATTCTGCAGTTTTATTTGCTGCTCATAGTCATAGGACGCAAACTTCCCCTTGGTCTGGTCATTCAGCACACTATCTTTCAAGACGATGTACCGGCGATAGTAGGCGTAGGCGCTGTCCGTCCGCCCTTCCCGGTCGTGCAGGAGATAGAGCTGCTGGCACCCGTCCCGGATATTCTGGCGGGCATCCGTCTGTATCGCTATCTGCAACCCTTCCCGCGCATAGCGGAATGCATCCGCATCCCGGTGCAGCCCATAATACGTGCGCGAGATATCCTGCAGACAGCGCATCATCTGGTTGCGATCGTTCATCTGTCGCTGATAGGCAAGACTCTTTAACAGATAGGGCAGGGCCGTCGCATACTCCGATCGATAGAGATAGTACTCTCCCTTGCTCACCAGGTAGCTTCGGAGTATTGTCGGCGCCAGGTGCGCACTGTCGAATTTTCCATAATAATACAGGGCGCTGTCGAATTTGTGCTGTCGCGTCAGCAGTTCGGCATAAACCATCAGATCCCAATAATCCGTCTGGCCCGGCCCTTTCCCGCCCAACCCCAGGTGAAAATATCTTTCTGCCGTACTGTAGTCCTCTATCTGTATGAACAACCCTGCCAGCGACAGGTATTGCTTTTTTGCCACGTCGGGTACATGGATGGTCTCGGCCCACCGGGCCGCATGGCGCAGGATGTCGAAGGCTTTCTCGTAATCGCCTCTCTCCCGATAGGCCTCCCCCTCCAGCGTTAGCATGTAGATCGCTTCCAGCTTTGCACCCGACCGGTTGGCATATGCTATTGCCAGATCATAATGCCGCAGGGCTTCGTCAAACCGGCTCTGCGCAAAAAGGGCAAAACCCAGCACATAGTGCGCCAGTGTGATCCCTTTTTTGTCATCCGTCTGGTCATACCATTCCAACGACTCCCGTGCCAGCTGCTCGGCCCGCGGGAAATCATTGGCATGCATATTCATAACAAATGCCTGGCAGGCCAGGGCCTGGGCGATGCCATGCGTATAACCTATTTTTCTGGACTCGCGCAAAGCTTCTACGGCATAGCAGTTGCTCGTGTCCATCGGCATTCCCCATTTATCAAACCGTACCCACCTGACGGCCTTTTCGTTAAGGCTGTCGATCCGCTTGTACACGGCAGAGTCTCCCGGTGTGGCCCATGACCTCACCGTCCCGGCAAGCAACAACACTGATATGACCAGAATTCTTCTCATGTACACCCTGGAAGGGCTCTCCCCTAAAGTTACTAAACCTGCTGGTTTTCGCCCTGCCGGTCGTCCCGGATTGAGCCGTTGACGCTCCCCCGGCCGCCACCGGTCATCCCCATTGAGCCATTGGCGCTCCGCCTCCGTGCGTAACTTTCGGATAACTTTGCCGCCTCCCACCCATAAAAGCTGTAAATTGGGCCCTTAGACAAACTTTATATATATGATTAAGCTCCAAGTAATCGGCAACCTGGGAAAAGACTGTGTCACCAATATGGTGAATGGAAAGAACGTGATTAATTTCAACGTGGCGCACACCGAGAAATTCCGCGATGCCCAGGGCAATCAGAAAGATAAAACGATTTGGGTGGAATGTGCATACTGGACAGATAGAACGGGAATTGCCCCCTATCTCAAAAAAGGCACCCAGGTATATGCTGAAGGCACTCCTGAAGTAAGAACCTATCCCAAGAACGACGGAACGACGGGCGTCTCCCTGACCCTGCGCGTACAAACCGTCCAACTGCTGGGGAGCAGAGGCTCCGAAGGGGGTGGCGGCTATTCCGGTGGCTCCGAAGGATACGCTTCTTCTCCGGCCGGCGCAACGAGGGTTCCCTCAGCAGGCGACATCACCGAGCCAATCGATGATCTTCCTTTCTAAGAGTTGTTACCCCCCGGCTAACGCCGGGGGTTTTTGTTAATAAAGGTTTCAATTTCCTCCCGGCTCACTGCCTTCTGCTGATCATCCACATTGATAACGATGAGAAATCCCTTCTGTCCCGGCGTAGATAAAAAGGCGTTCACGAGGTTGTTCTG
Organism: Puia dinghuensis; assembly: GCF_014642875.1. GTDB lineage: Bacteria > Bacteroidota > Bacteroidia > Chitinophagales > Chitinophagaceae > Puia > Puia dinghuensis. The sequence goes on along the minus strand of NZ_BMJC01000003.1, from coordinate 447,254 downwards.
CTCGCTCACCAGCAAATGCCCCGTCGTCGGGTTCCACAATTCCTTGGCACAGAGACAGCCCATCGTCGGCGTCAGGGGATAAAATGGCCGCCCTTTGAAATAGTCCGGATCGATGGTCGTCCCATGGGCGATGATCTCCGTCCGGCCGATGGCCCCCGCCGCCCAGGCTTCCATCATCGGCGAATAGTCCCGCCATTCCGGCGGCAGCAATGCCCGGTATCGCTGTAGTGAATCTTCACCCGTCGCGGAGTGTCCTGCCTCACCCGCCGCTGTATCCACATCATGAAAATAAGCACTCCATTTCCCCTCTCCGGGCAACAGCATTTGCAGGTTCGGGGTCGGACCGATGTAGTTCGTTCCTGACACCGCCGTCCCCTGGATACTGTACACTCCCTGCGGGGTATTCCCATTGGTGAGGAAGTATGGCAGCCCCGGTCCCGATCGTGCTAATTGCTCGAACACCTGCAACCGCCCGTTGCCGTCGCGCACAAAACTGCCATCCGCATTCTGGACGATGGCCAGACCCGGATAATCCCGGTGCCATCGCTGGAAGGAATAGATCGTCTTGACACCCGTCGCCCCGCGGTAAGCAAACAATTCCCCGATGGCCGGCATCTTGGGTCGTACAAAACTCAGATAGTCCTGCAATTCCCGCAGAACGGCCACTGTGTCATAGCCGGGAAACTGTTCAACCATCTTTATCTTCAACGTATTCGCATGCTCCACACTCCTGTCCGCCCGATAGAGATAAACGGCGCACAACGCAAAGAGGCGGGCATCTGCTTCCTTCGCCAACACGGCGCCCACCTGCTGCTGATAACGGAGAGGCGCAACTGCGTACACGGCCTCCAGCAAGGCCCGCTTCGTATCATAGGAGAGCTGGTCGTAGCCCGCAAACAAATGGTCGAACCCCTGCATCACCACCGGCGAGTCAAAAAGGAATTGCTCTACGGCCCAACACCCGGACAGGTAACCATCCTCCGAGTTACTGTCCAGCGGCGTCGAAAAATGTTTGGCGACGACCCTGTCACGCAGGTCTTTCTCCAACGCCACCCGCCGGTTGTACAACACGAAATCGGTATGGATATCCTCCCGCGGGGTCTGCGCCAATGCCTGCGCCGCCGTCACTAACAGTACCAACCCAAGTAAATGCTTCATTTCACGAAATTACAAAAGCCGCCCTGATGAGCGGCTCTTGCGTTTATGTAAGACTCTGTGGAACGCTAGTACCCCGGATTCTGCTGCTTCGCAATATTCGGATTCGCCAGCAGCTCCTGCTGCGGAAGAGGCGAAATGCGATAATCGTTCGGATAGGCGATGCTCAGGCCATTACCCTGCGCCACAGATCCATTATTCGTGGCCCGGTTGATAGGCAATCCAAGCCGGTTCATGTCGAACAACCGATCTCCTTCAAAAGCGAGCTCCTTGCGCCGCTCTTGCACAATATCGGCGATCAGCGCCGGGCCGCTATCGGTATACCCGCCAAAGGCGCCATCCCTTGTCTGCGCGACGCTGTTGACATAACCCTGTGCGGCGGTGGTCTGGCCCAATCTCGCGGCTGACTCCGCGGCGATGAGGTAGACTTCTGCCAGCCGGATGACCTTCAGGTTGTCCCGGTCGTTGTTTTGTGCGTTCGGGAACTTGTTCACGAGGTAGGCCAGCGCCCCGCTTTTGGTAGTGCCCTGTATCAGCAGAAAGAGCCGCACATCAGTAGAGTCGAACAGGCCTGCTAATTGCGAAGAACAGTAGATATCCTGGTAGCCGTTGATATAGATGGCGCCAAGGTCGTCAAACGCGTTGTTGTTCACCGGGTCGCAGTCGATCTCGAACATCACTTCCACCGCATCGGTATGAACCCCGGGGTTGGCCCAGAAGCTCAGGAAGCTGTTAGCCGACACGAGGGTGAAAGGGCCATTATTGATCACATCCTTCGCCGCGGTAAGCGCGTCCGTATAGTCGCCCATATACATATACACCCGGGCAAGCAGCCCCTCGATGGCATATTTGCTCAGCGTCACCGAATTGACATAAGCCGGCGCCGTAGCGAAGGCCTTGGTCAGATCGCTAACGATCTGCCGGTAGACCGCCCCTACCGAACTGCGGGCGGGTGTTGCCGTGACATTGTAATGCAACACCAGGGGAACGCCCATCGCGCTGCTGTCGGACGTATACGGCGTAGCCCAGATGTTCACCAGTTTGAAATAAAGCAGGGCGCGGATGGCATAGGCCTGGGCCTTTATGGCGTCGGTGCCGCTGACATTGGCATCGATGATATTGTTGCACCGAAGGATGCCGGTATAGCTTTCCCCCCACATATCCCGGGTTACCTGGTCGGTCACCGGTATGGCATCCGCATACTGATAAAGATAACGGCCGGAATTCCGGGCCTCTACAAAAGTATTGTCAGCCATCAGGTCGCCGATCACCAGGAAGTCGCGGCCGAACTGATCGACATTCCTGATCTCGGCATACGTCCCGTTGAGGTCGCTCTGAAGGGCGCTCGCCGAATTAAGCGCATCCGGGGTAGGCAAATTGTTGGACGGCGTCTTGGTAACAAAAGACTTCGAACAGGACCCCAGTATCGTACCCGCCGCAAGGACGATGAGGAGATGTTTATAAAGAAATGCGTTATTCATGATCGTGATTTTCATTTTTTAGGAATAGGTACAAGTCTAGAATCCGACCTTGATGCCGCCGGCAAATGTTTTCGGGATCAGCACTTCAAGATTGGTCGTACTGTTGATGCCCGATTCCGGGTCAAACGGCAGGTTCTTGTCCGTTCCAAAAGTCAACAGGTTCGTCCCCCGGATATAGATGCTGATACTGCCCAGCTTCGCTTTTTTCATAAGGTCTGCGGGCAGATTATAGCTCAGCTGGAGATTTCGCAGGCGGATGAAATCTCCCTTGTACAACCAACGGGTAGATGGACTGTTGGACAGGTTGTTCCCACCGATGAGCAATTGCGGTACATCCGTCTTGTCTCCCGGCTTCTTCCAGGCGTTGAGCTGGGTGGTGAATTGGTTAAGGACGCCGTAGTACTGGCCGTCGCTGTTGTAGTAATTATACCAGCTGTCGAAAATATAGTTCCCGAAATTGTAGTAGAACTGGAAGTCCAGGCTCAAGCCTTTATACGTAAACGTATTGGTGAGGCCGCCATAGACGGACGGGGAGGCGGAATGGTTCAGCGCAAGGCCAGCGCTGTCATAGCCGCCGGTGATCTGCTTCTTCGTCCCGTCGGTATACCACTGGGGAGCCCCGGTTTGTGTATTCACCCCGGCCCACTGTTGCAGGTAGAATTCCTGCAGATCGTGTCCCACCGTATAGTTGAAATCACCAAAGGGAATGGGCTTATTCTGGTACAGGGCCGTCACCCGGTTGATATTATGGGCGATGTTAAAGCCGATCTGCCAGGTGAAGTCCCGGGTAACCACCGGGCGGGCATTGATCGTTACTTCTATACCCTTGTTTACGACGCTGCCGATATTCTCATTCTGGCTGCTAAAACCGCTGGTGAGCGAGAAGGGCACCGGCGACAAAAGGCTGGTCGTTTCCCGGTGATAGTATTCGATGGTTCCATCGATGCGGTTCTTCAGCACCGCGAAGTCCAATCCGATGTTGAAGGAGTTGTTCTTCTCCCAGGTGAGGTTGCTGTCGCCGACATTGTTGGGCACCAGCCCGGGTTGACCGCTGTAGTTGCCGCCATAAGTAACGGCTTGATAGGAGTAGGTTCCGCCGTAGGTAGGCAGCGCCGTATACCGGCCAAAGCCATTGGCATTACCCGTTTGTCCATAGGAAGCCCGCAGTTTCAGCAGGTTGAACAGGTTCTGTTGCTTCATGAATTGCTCTTCATTGATATTCCAGCTACCTCCCACCGAATAGAACGAGCCCCAACGGTTGTTGACCCCGAAGACGGAAGACTCATCCCGGCGGAAGCTCCCACTGAGGATATACCGGTCCTTGTAATTCAGATCGCCGATGGCAAACTCCGAAAACTGCGAATTTTCTTCGGGCCAGGCGCTGGCCAGGGTCGGCGTGGATGTGTTGGCGAGATACTGCAGCGCGAGTGTTTTGGGAAAAGAGTGACCGCTCGCCTGCAGAGTATAATATTTGGTATCCAGCGCTTCGATCCCGCCTTTGAGATCGAAATATACATCCCCATCCTTATTTATATTCTGCCGCCAGTCGGCAAAGTTCGACCAGGTGTACGTAAACACCCGGGTATAATTGGACGAAGCATCCCCGCCATCGGCATAACCATCGCCATAGAAGGGGTTGCGGTATTGGTCTTCCTGGATGGCGATATACTCCCCGGCCATCCGGCTCGTCACCTTCAGGTTATCGAGGATCTTCAGTTCACCCGTTGCATTGCCCCTCACTGCCGTTTGTTGTTCCAGGTTGACATTATAGGCCGCCTGTACTATCGGATTGAAGATGCCGCCGTTGAGCCCAAATTCTCCAAGGGTATCACTGGCGCCATACCGGAAAGAGCCGTTGGGATTCCTTGGGGTGTACCAGGGCATCAGGAAGAAGCTGGCCAGCACGGGGTTGGCGAAGGCGCCCCCATTGGCAGGGGTATGCTGGGCAGTGTTGCTGGCATTGATATCGGCCGTCAGCGTAAACCGGTCACTGGCCTTGTGCGTCACCGCCAGCGATCCGCTAAACCGTTGAAAATCTGAAGCGATCGATGTTCCCTTCTGGTTGAAATATCCCGCGGATGCATAGACGGTGGTCTTATCGCTGCCGCCGCTGAGACTCATATTCAATTGGGTTTGGTTGCCCGTCTGGCTTACGGCGTCCAACCAGTTGGTGTTGTACTTGGTCCAGCTGGCCGGAAAGCCGATGAAATTGGGGTTGGTGATCAAGGCATCGGCCTGCGCATTGTTGGTGGCGAACTGGGCGTTGATGATCGATTCCCGCAGCACCTGCTGGTATTGTGGGGTCGTCAACGGCTTGTTGGAAGGGTCGAAGGCGCGGCTGTTCTGTCCCACTTCGGCCACAACATTGATCTTGCTTTTCCCGGCCTTGCCCTTCTTCGTCGTCACCAGGATAACCCCATTGGCGCCGCGGCTGCCATAAGGCGCCGTGCTAACAGCATCCTTCAGGATAGTGATGCTTTCAATATCATCCGGGTTCAGCGTGCTCAGCGGGTTGGCCGTGGTCGTATTGACGCTAAGGTCTGCTATCGTAGCGACCACCCCGTCAATCACCCATAGAGGACTTGCACTGCCATAAATAGACCCAATGCCCCTGATACGGATGTCCGTCGCCGAGCCCGGCGCACCGGAAGTAGAAGATGCTTGCAGACCGGCTACAGCCCCTTGTAATTCCTTGTCTACCGATGTAAAGGGTTTGTCGGCAACCAGCGTCCCGGACACCGTCTGTACCGATCCGGTGACGTTGGTCTTTTTCTGGGTACCATAAGCAACCACCACCACTTCATTGAGGTTTTGCTGAGTACCCGGTTTCATTTGTATGGTCCCTACCGTGGTCTTCCCGGAAACGTCCACTTCCTGGGTGGCGAAATTCACGGCTGAAATGACGAGAGTCTTTGCCGTGGAAGGCGCCGTCACCGTAAAAGTGCCGTCAGTGCCGGTACTCGTACCGCGATTCGTGCCTTTTACCGATACGCTCGCCCCTGCGACGGGGACCCCGTTCGCATCTGTTACCGTACCTGTAATGGTGTGATTTTGTGCCGTCACCTGGTCGATCAACAAGGCAAAACAGCATAAGAAGAATAGAAACCTTCTCATAGAGATGTAGTTTTGTGTGAATAAATGTTGACTCTGTGCTTATCAAATGTAAATATAAACGCATATAGATGCTATACAGTTGTTAGGTGTTTAGCACGCTAGGAGTCGCAAAAAACGCTTAATTTCAGTGCTTTATTTTCCAGACCAGACAAAACAAAGCATCATGAAAAAACTTTTCTGCGGCTGCTTGCTATCCCTCGCTACCCTTTTTGGCCTATCCGGCTGCGGTAGTTCTGCGGGTAATTCCGATGCAGCAACAAAAGATTCTACCGCCGCCACAGGCGACTCCTCCACTGCCAACGTCACTAAAGACTGGAAGATCGGTGTCCAGTTATGGACCTTCCATGTTGCCGGCCCCTTTGTAAAGGCACTCGACAAAGTCGACAGCGCCGGCCTGAAATATGTAGAAGCTTTCCCAGGTCAGCCTCTCGGTGGGAACATGAAAGACAGCTTTGGCATCCGCATGTCGGCCGCCAGCAAGGCTGAGATAAAACAACTGTTACAAACCAAAGGGATACAGATAGTGGCCATGGGCGTCATCTCGCCCCGGACCCTCGCCGAATGGAAGCAGTACTTCGATCTGGCAAAGGAGTTTGGGCTTAGTTATATCACCGCCGAACCCCTGAAAGATCAATGGGACGGGATAGACAGTCTTGCCGGCATCTATGGCATCAACGTCGCTATCCACGACCATCCCCGCCCCAACCCCTATTGGCACCCCGACTCCGTCCTCGCCGCTATCAAGGGCCATAGCCACATCGGCTCCTGTGCGGACGTTGGCCATTGGGTACGCAATGGTCTGGACCCCGTAGTATGCCTCCAGAAACTCGAAGGGCATATCTATGGTGTCCATCTGAAGGATGTCGACTCCGCCGGAAATACGAAGGCAATGGACAGGGTAGTAGGAACCGGCGTCATCAAATTCACGCCTATCTTCCAGGAATTGAAGCGCCAGCATTTCAAGGGCATGTTCTCCATCGAACGCGAGGACAACTGGTATAATAATGTCCCCGACGTGATCTCAACGGTAAAATTCTATAACGCTGAAGTAAGCAAACTACAATAATATAATGACAAGACAGCCGGAGGGTGGCTTTTTGCTGCTCTCCGCTGTAAATTATATGGACATGCTTTTCGCCTACCCTCGTCTCCTCGCATTCACCATCGACATTTTTAAAAAGATCGGCTGTTCCGACACCGATGCCCATACTGCATCCGTCGCCCTGCTCAGCGCCGACCTGCGCGGCATCGACTCCCATGGCGTCGCCCGGCTCATCGGCTATGTCCGTCTCCGGGATGCGGGCAGGGCCAACCCGAAGCCCAGGATCTCCATCATCCACGAAACGCCATCCACCGCGGTAGTGGACGGGGACAGCGGGCTGGGTCTCGTCGTAGCCCCCTTCGCGATGCAGGTTGCCATCGAAAAAGCAGCCCTGGCCGGCACCGGCTGGGTAAGCGTACAAAACTCGAATCATTTTGGCATCGCGGGCTATCATGCCCTCCAGGCAGTGAAGCGGGACATGATCGGCATCGCCATGACCAATGCCAGCGCCCTCGTCGCCCCTACCTTCTCCCTCGAACGCCTCCTCGGCACCAACCCCATCTGCGTGGCCGTCCCGGCAGGGGAAGAGCCCCCCTTCGTCGCCGACCTGGCCACCACCACCGCTGCTAACGGGAAACTGGAGATACTCCAGCGCAAGAACGAAGAAGCCCCCCTCGGCTGGATCCAGGATAGCCAGGGCCGGCCTTCCACCAACCCGCATGAGCTGAAAACCGGCGGCGCCCTCCTGCCACTTGGCGGCGACCGCGACCATGGCAGTCACAAAGGCTATGCTCTCGGCGCCATCGTCGATATCTTCTCGGCCGTCCTCAGCGGCGCCAACTACGGCCCCTGGGTGCCCCCCTTTCCCGCCTATGTCCCCATGCCCACCGGCATGCCCGGCAAAGGCATCGGCCATTTCTTTGGCGCCATGCGTATCGACGCCTTCCGCCCCGCCGCCGACTTCAAACACCACATGGATAACTGGATCCGCCGCTTTCGCAGCGCCACGCCCGTTCCGGGGAATCAAAGCGTCCTCATCCCGGGCGACCCCGAACGTGAAATGGAGGCCGAACGCCTGGCCCACGGCATCCCACTCCTGCCAGCCGTGGTCAATGATCTCAAAGGCCTCGCCGAAAAATTGGGGGTCGCCTTCCCCGATCCGGCTTGACCCGCGGCACCATCCCGACCTCTCCCCGGCCACTACCAGCGGGTGCATTTTTTAAAATTTTCTAATCGTCCGCCACGTATCTTTGCGGTCCTGAAAAATATCGTATGGCAACAATGAAAGTTATGAAATTCGGCGGCACCTCCGTCGGTAAGCCCGAAAGGATGCGGCAGGTGAGCCAATTGATCACTGCCGATGCCGAATCGAAGATCGTCGTCCTCAGCGCCCTCAGTGGAACCACCAATGCCCTTGTTGAAATTGGCAACGCCATTTCCTCCAGCCAACGCGAAAAGGCTAAAGAACTCATCGATAAATTGGAGGCGCACTACCAATCCTTCATTGTCGAACTGGTCAAGAAGCCGTCATCGCTGGCAAAGGCAAAGGCCATCGTAGCCGAACACTTCGAATTTCTCACCATCATCCTGAAAATCTCTTTCAGCGAAGCGCTGAGCAAAGATATCCTCGCCCAGGGCGAACTGCTGTCCACCAAGCTTTTCTCCGTTTTCCTCGAAGAGAACGGCATCGACCACTTCCTCCTGCCCGCCCTCGAGTTTATGAGCATCGACAGCCATGACGAACCGCAGATCAACAGTATCAGAAACCGGCTCGACATGCTGCTCCGTCAGCACAGCGATAAGACGCTATTTATCACCCAGGGTTACATCTGCCGCAACGCCCGCGGGGAAGTGGACAACCTGAAGAGGGGCGGTAGCGACTACAGCGCCTCCCTCATTGCCGCCGCTATCACCGCCAGCGTCTGCGAGATCTGGACCGACATCGATGGGATGCATAACAACGACCCCCGCGTCGTCAAAAAGACCGTCGCTATCGAGCAGCTCAGCTTTGAAGAAGCTGCCGAGCTGGCCTACTTCGGCGCCAAGATCCTCCACCCCGCTTCCATCTGGCCCGCCCAGTTCTATAAGATCCCGGTGCGCCTGCTCAACACCATGCAGCCGGAGGCAAAGGGCACCCTCATCACCGAAGAAGCCGGCTCCGAAGGCGTAAAAGCCATCGCCGCCAAAGACGGCATCATTGCGATCAACATCCGCAGCAGCCGGATGCTGCTGGCTTATGGGTTCCTCCGCAAGATCTTCGAGGTTTTTGAAAAATACCGGACTCCCATCGACATGATCACTACTTCCGAGGTGGCCGTGTCCATCACCATCGAGAGCTCCGCCGAACTCAAAGCCATCGTCCGCGAACTCGAACCCTTCGGCACCATCGAAGTGGAAGAGAACCATACCATCGTGTCCATCGTTGGCAACAACCTCAACAGCACACCCGATATCCTGAGCAAGCTCTTCACCGCGCTTAGCCCGGTGCCGATTCGCATGGTCAGCTATGGCGGCAGCAAGCACAATGTCTCGTTGCTTATCCCCTCAGCGTATAAGACCCAGACATTGCAGCTGCTGAACAAGGGACTCTTCGGGCTGGAGTAAAAAGCCGTATATTCATGGCACAACTCCATGAAACGACTGATCTACCTTATCATGCTGCTGCTGGCCCAAATTTCCGGCAGCGCTCAGCCCGGCGGCACGCTTTCCGGCACCGTAACCGACTCCATCACCGGCAAACCACTGGCGGGGGTCAGTATCTATCTGAATAATACTTCAAAAGGCACCGTCTCCAAAAATGACGGCGCCTTCCTTTTACCCCTGCCACCGGGGACCTATCAGTTGGTGGCCTCCGCCATCGGCTATGCCACATCCATCACGGAGGTGAACGGCAACCGGCTGCCGGCGTCGCTCCGCCTGAAACTACGGCCACAGGCCACCGAACTCGCGGCCATCACCGTCGAACCCTATGAAAAACGCGGCTGGGGGAAATATGGGAAATTCTTCTGGAACAATTTCATCGGTATGGGACCAAATGCGTCTTCTTGTTCTATCCTCAACAAAGAAGTGCTGCGGTTTCACTTCTATAAAAGGAGCAACCGCCTCAGCGTCACCGCCACCGAACCCCTGGAGATCGAGAACGATGCCCTCGGCTACACACTGGAATATAATCTGCAGGAATTTGTCAGTGATTTCAACAACAATATCGTCACTTACTACGGGTATCCCTTCTTCCGGGAAAAGACCGCAAAGAATGAGGGGAAAAAACAAACCTGGATACGCAACCGTCGTACCACCTACCAGGGCTCTATGATGCACTTCATGCGGAGTCTTTACGCCGGCCACAGCATCCGGGAAGGCTTCCTGATCCAGCAGAACGTAGTCGTACCAAATGCAGAGAAGCGCCGCATCAAAAATATCTACCGCCCCGACTTTCAGAAACCCGGGCTCTTCCCGATGGACACCCTGCATTATTTCTGGGAGGTGCTCCGGCAGCCCGACCCGATACAACGCCGCATCGGCGTATCCCCCGACACCCTCATCACCACCCGTGCCGACCAGAGTAAGGGCATGTATTTCGACGGCACTCTCATCGTCTCCTATGGCGTCACCAGCCGCATCGACAGCTTCCGCCAGTCCGGCATCCGCCTGATGAGCGCACAACCCATTACGGTAGAGGAGAATGGTTATTACTATCCGTCAAAGGAGATTCTTATCACATCGGGCTCCTGGAGCCAGACCGAAAAGATCTCCAATCTTCTGCCGCTGGACTACATACCATAGCTCCGCGGGCATCACGCCCCGGCCAATGGAGGCTACAGCCACCCTCCGGCCGTCAGCCAATTGACCAACCTGTCCGGCCATTGATCGGTTGTCGTAGGATTATGCATTCCAAACCCATGGCCACCCTTGGGATAGACATGCAATTCCGCCGGAACCCGGTGTCGCATCAGCGCGATATAAAATTCAAGGCTGTTGATCACGGGCACCGTCCTGTCATCCTCTGCGTGTACGAGGAAGGCAGGCGGCGTCTGATCCGTTACCTGCAGTTCGTTGGAAAACTTTTTTATCCCTTCGGGGGAAGGCTGCTTCCCGATGAGATTATCCCGGCTTCCCCGGTGGCCTATGCTGTCGTCAAAACTGATCACCGGGTACAACAATACCATAAAATCCGGCCGCAATGAGACCCCGGCAGGGTTGGCGATCACCGGAGTGGTGAAATGGGTTCCGGCTGTAGAAGCCAGATGCCCACCCGCGGAAAAGCCGAGAATTCCTATCTTTCCCGGGTTTACCCCCCATTCCCCGGCGCGCTGCCGTACCAGCTGGATGGCCCGCTGCGCATCCTGTAAAGGGCCAATAGTTTTATCTACCATCGTTTCGTCGTCGGGTAACCGGTATTTCAACACAAAGGCGGTGATGCCGAGGCTGTTGAGCCATGCGGCCACCTGGGTTCCTTCATGCGTCATGGCCAGATGCACATATCCGCCCCCCGGACAAACGATCACCGCAGTCCCCGTCCGCTTGCCGGCTGGCGGCTGCCACACCGTCAGGGTAGGGCGGCTCACCTTGCTATACGAATAACGGATGGGGCGCCCCGAAGAGTCGATGGTCTCGGCATTGGCTGCCGGGCGGGAATTGGGAATGGGGTCTGTGCCATACAAGGGCATTTCCTGCTGTGCTGTGGACATAAGAGAGGGAAAGAAAAGAAGGGCGAGAAGAAGTTTTTTCATATGTCCCCCCAATGTACAAAAAACCCGGCCGTCAGGCCGGGCTAATTTTATAAAACCAGCATCGCATCACCGTAGCTGAAGAACCTGTACTTATCCTTTATCGCCTTCCTGTACGCTTCCATCGCCAGATCGTACCCCGCAAACGCACACACCATGATCAACAGGCTGGTCTTGGGAAGATGGAAGTTCGTTACCAGCGCGTCGGCAATATTGAATTGATAAGGCGGGTGAATAAATGTATTGGTCCAGCCTTCGGAAGGCTTTAATAATTTCTCCGCGGTGAAAGAGGATTCAATAGCCCGCATGGTCGTCGTCCCGATCGAACAGATGCGGTGACCGCCCGTCCGAGCCTTGTTCACTATCTTACAGGCGTCTTCTTCTATCCGGTAGTATTCCGCATCCATCTTGTGCTTGCTCAGGTCTTCCACCTCGATGGGCCGGAAGGTGCCAAGACCCGTATGCAGCGTGATCTCGGAAAAGCGTACCCCCTTGATCTCCAAACGCTTGATCAGCTCTTTGCTAAAATGCAGCCCTGCCGTCGGCGCCGCAACAGCCCCTTCATGCTTGGCGTATACCGTCTGATAACGCTCTTTGTCTTCCTCGTCAGGCTTGCGCTTGATATATTTGGGCAGCGGCGTCTCACCCAACACTTCCAGCACCTGCCGGAATTCCTCGTCATTGCCATCCCATAGGAACCGGATGGTCCGGCCCCGGCTGGTCGTATTATCGATGACTTCGGCTACTAATTCGTCATTGTCCCCGAAATAAAGCTTGTTGCCGACACGGATCTTCCGCGCCGGATCGACGATCACATCCCAAAGCCGGTTCGGCTTATTCAATTCACGAAGCAGGAAAACTTCTATCTTGGCCCCGGTCTTCTCCTTACGGCCATACATCCGGGCGGGGAAAACCTTGGTGTTATTAACGACGAAAACGTCTTTATCATCAAAATAGTCGAGGATATCCCGGAAATGCTTGTTCTCTATCTGGCCGGTCTTGCGGTGTACAACCATCATTCGGCTGTCTTCTCTTTTTTTCGCAGGGTGCTGGGCAATGAGGTTTAGAGGAAGATCAAACTTGAACTGGGATAACTTCATGTGGAATGTTGATTTTTTTACTTTTTCTTGGTCAATCACCGGTCACGACTATTCACACATGATATCAGCAAGGGTATTGTGAACTCAGAGTCTCATCCGCACAAACCAGGTCTTACGGCACCCGATCTGCTATCATGTTACGGCATGATTTTTCAAGCGGGCGAAGGTACGACAAAAAGTAAGCATTTCCAAATATAATTTTCAGCCGCCCCCTTTACTCCGCCGCAATCGACACGCATGAAGAACAACAATCACTTCATCCTGACGGTTGCAAACGGCCCCTGAAATTTGCTCACCCACTGGTAAAATAATTTTCCCTAATTGCCGTCTTTTATGCAATTTGTAATAATGAGATCTACCCCCTTCAGGTTTTGTGCCGCAGCAACCGTATTTCTCCTCTTCCTCGCACAGTTTCTTCCCGCGCAAAGCAGGGTGGAAAAGAAATATCCGGCCCTCTTGTGGGAGATCACCGGCAATGGCATGAAAAAGCCCTCCTATCTCTTCGGGACGATGCATGTCAGCAGCAAACTCGTCTTTCACCTCAGCGACTCCTTCTACCTCGACATCCGCAACACCGAAGTAGTCGCCCTCGAACTCGATCCGCAACTCTGGCAGGACCAGCTCTTCCGCTTCGAGAACCTCCAATCCAACCTCCGCTTCTACACCCAGGGCGCTCCCAATGACTTCATAAACGAGAAATCCTTCCAGCTCGAGAAATATGAGGACAAGCTAAAATTCGCCCTCAGCGAAGAGCCAACCGTCATCAACGGCCTGCTATACAGAACCTACCGCACCCAGGCCGACTTCGAAGAAGATACCTATCTCGATCTCTATATCTACCAAACCGGCAAAAAGCTCGGCAAACAGGCCACCGGCGTCGAAAATTACTTCCAGACCGAACGCCTCGTCATGGAAGCCGCCCAGGACATGATGAAAGACAGGAAGAAGAAGGCTCCCGACACCGACGGCCAGTCCGCTTACGACATCGAGCGTAAAACCCAGGAAGCCTACCGCCAGGGCGATCTCGATCTCCTCGACTCCCTCGAAAGGCTCATAGAGCCCTCCGAATCCTATATGGAGAAATTCCTCTATCGCCGCAATGAGATCCAGGCCGCCTCCATCGACAGCATCGTCCAACGGCACTCGCTCTTCGTAGGGGTAGGGGCCGCCCACCTCCCCGGAAAACGTGGGGTAATAGAATTACTTCGCAAAAAGGGCTATGTCCTTCGTCCGGTCATCATGCCTGACAGGGACGCCACTCGCCGCGACGATATCGACCGCATAAAGGTCCCCGTCACCTTCTCGCCTTTCACGTCTGAAGACGGCGACTTCTCCGTCCAGTTGCCGGGCAAGCTCTACCGGCGCACCGACAGCCGTACCCCCGATTCCTGGCAATATGCCGATATGGGCAACGGCGCCTATTATATGATCGCCCGCGTAAAAACCCATAGCAGCTTCCTGGGCCAAAAGGAGGAGATCGTGCTGAAGAAGGTAGACAGTCTGCTGTATGAAAATATACCCGGGAAGATATTGAAGAAGACCGCAATCAACCGCAACGGCTGCAAAGGATTCGATATAACCGCCCGCACCCGTCGTGGCGACATCCAGCGCTATAATATCCTGGTCACAACGTCCGAAGTATACGTCTTCAAGATGAGCGGCACCAACAACTATGTCGACGGATCCGAAGCCGACCAGTTCTTCAATTCCATACGCCTTCGCAACACTACATCCGCTGCCTGGGCGACATTCACCCCCGACCGCGGCGGCTTCAGCATCGCCTTCCCGCATACCCCCACCCAGCATAAGAATACCTCCAACGGCGACGGCATCACCCGCTGGGAATACGAAGCTACCGACACCACTACCGGCGACGCTTTCCTCGTCTGGAAGAAGGCGGTGCAGAACTATCGATTCATGGAAGAAGATACCGCCGACCTCTCGCTGATGGAAGAAAGCTTCCGCAACTCGGAATTTATCGATAAGCTGCTGTCCCGCAAGCCCGGCGTCTTTGTCGGCCACGCCTGCCTCGACGCCACCTACCAGGAAAAGGACGGCTCCTTCCTCCGGGCCCGGTTCATCCTCCACGGCGCCGACTACTACCTGCTATGCGCCCACAGCCGTGGCAGGGAAAAGTCGTTCAGCAACTTCTTCGGTTCCCTGATCTTTACGCCCTACCGGTATACTTCCTTCCGCAGTTATGTGGACACCTTCATCCGCATCAGCGTGACTACGCCTATGGTTCCGGATGTCGACGCCGGGATGCGCGGCATCCTCGAAAGGGCTACCAGCGAAGAATTCCTCAACTCTCTTCCCGACTATAACAACTACTGGCCACACCCGAAGACCGCCCTCTTCCAGGATGACTCCACCGGGGAAGCCGTATACGTATCGGTAGAATCCTTCCCCAAATATTACTACCCCAAGGACACCAGCGCCTTCTGGCAGGATGAGACCAACGAGAAAAAACTCCGCCGCGACCTCGTTTTTAGCAAGAAACAACCCTACCGCAACGGCGATGAGTCCGGCTACCGTTATACGCTCACCGACACCAATACCACCCGCCGCATCGACATGTGGATCTTCCTGAAAGGCAATCACCTCTTCCGCATCGTATCCCTCACCGACTCGCTGCAGGTGAGCAGCGACTTCCTCAGCCGCTTCTACGCCACTTTCCGGCCCCTCGATCAGCCATCCGGTGCTTCCGTGTTCGACAGCAAGCTGGACGCCTTCTTCCGCGATTTCTATAGTACCGACTCCCTCGTTGCCAAACGCGCGAAAGAGGCGATCCCTAATGTATACTATGGCCGCGCAGGCGTCCCCCGGCTGTTGGACGCCATCGAAAACCTTCCTTACAACGGGAAGGACTATTTTGAGACAAAAACGAAGCTGATAAATGAATTGGGCTATATAAACGATTCTGTCGCTATCCCCGGAGTCGTTGCAGGATTGAAACATATTTATGAAAGAGCAGGCGACACAAGCTTGCTGCAGAATGCCGTCCTGAAGGCCCTGGCCCATCACAAGACAGCGCCGGCTTACCAACTGCTAAAGCAGCTGATGATCCAGGACCCGCCGGTGTTCGACAATTCTTCAGAATATACTTACCTCTTCCACGACATCGGCGACTCCCTGGCCCTGGCCCGCACCCTCTTCCCCGGTCTGCTCCAGCTGGCCTCGGTGGATGACTATAAACCCAACATCCAATCCTTACTTTCCAACCTCGTCGACAGCAACTACCTGCACGCCGCCGACTACGAACCCTGGTTCAGCCAGATCTATTTCGACGCCAAGATCCAGTGGAAAAAACAGGAGGGAAAAGACGAAAAGCGATTACAGAAAAAAGAAGAGGAAGGCGATGACAACACGGACGCCGACAGCGACGAGTCCGGCGGTAACGAACTCGATGAGTATGCCATCCTGCTGATGCCTTTCTACGATCGCAACCCGACGATCGCGCATTTCTTCGACAAATTGCTGCAAAGCCGCGACCCTCAGCTGCGCCTGACTACATCCCTGCTGCTCTTGCGTCATCAGCATCCCGTCGCGGATTCCATCCTCCTTGCGCTGGCGGCCGGCGATGCGACACGCTCTCCACTCTTTGAAGGCCTCAACGCCATCGGCAGCGGCAACCGCTTCCCCCAACGTTACCGCACCCAGGAAGACATGGCCCGCAGCCTGCTGGTCTCCGGCCATGGTAATACGGAATTCGCCGATATCCATATGGTGGACAAGCAGCCCGCGCAATTCAAAAACAAAAGAGGCCTGGTTTATTTCTTCAAATATAAGGTCAGTAAAGAGGACGACTGGCAACTGGGTCTAAGCGGCATCCAGCCAAAAGATCACCTGGACATCAGCACCGACAACAGCCTGGTCGTGCTCACCGGCAAAAAGCTCCGTGCCAGCGTCCCGCCGCTGCAACAGTTCGAAGAGCAGTGGCGCAAACTACTCCTGTCCCGGCGTAAAAGCGCGACGGTCTTCTTCCAGGACGGCGAATACCGCAATACCCAGCCGGATGAAGATTAAGGCCGCCGCCCACAGGAGCCACCGCCGCAGCTGCCGCAGCGCACGAATCAGCGTAACCGCGGGATAGCCGCTATCAATTTCTTTGTATACTCACTACGAGGATGGTTGTAAAGCGTCTCCGCATCCCCCGCTTCTTCAATCCTTCCCTTGTTCATGACCAGGATGCGATCGCTGATGTATCTGATCACCGAGAGATCGTGCGAGATAAAGACGACGGTGAACCCAAACTCATTCTTAAGATCGTTCAGCAAGTTGAGCACCTGCGCCTGTACGCTTACATCCAGCGCCGACACCGATTCGTCGGCGACGATGAAATCGGGCCGCAGCGCCAGCGCGCGCGCAATCACCACCCGTTGCCGTTGTCCGCCGGATAATTCATGCGGCCAGCGACCGGCATATTCCGCGGTGAGACTCACTTTCTCCAACAGCTGCACCACTAGCCGCCGCCGCTCTTTCTCCGTCGTGCCAAGCCCATGCACCTGCATCGCTTCGGCGATGGCCGCCCCGATGGTCAGCCGCGGGTTCAGCGAGGAATAAGGGTCCTGGAAAATAAGCTGCATCCGGCTTCTCAACTGTTTCATTGCAGCCGCGTCAAGGCCGCCAAGATCCGCGCCATCGAAGAAGACACGCCCGCCCGTCGGCTCCACCAGCCGCAGCAGCGCTCTTCCCAGGGTCGTCTTGCCGCAACCCGACTCGCCCACAAGGCCCAGCGTCTCGCCCTTATATACATCGAAGCTTACACCGTCCACCGCCTTTGTATAGCTCCGCCCCTTTCCTAAAAAGCTTTTTTTCGCCGGATACCATACCTGCAGGTTTTCCACTTTTACCAACGCTTCCGTGCTTACCAGGTTAGGGGCTGCCGGCGCAGACGGGGGGATGGAGCCGTTTAAATAATCGCTCACCACGGGCAACCGCTCCCCCTTCACATGCAGGGCAGGCCGGCAATTCAGCAACCCCTGCGTATAGGGGTGCCGGGGATGATGAAACAACTCCCGCACCGGCCCCTGCTCCACCACCTTCCCTTTATACAATACCACTGCCCGGTCGGCTATCTCGGCCACGACACCCAGGTCATGGGTGATAAAGATGACGCCCATATCTTCCGTCTCCTGCAATTGCCGGATCAATTCCAGGATGGTCTTTTGCACCGTAACATCCAGCGCCGTCGTCGGCTCGTCACAGATAAGCAACGAAGGCCGGCTGCTCATCGCCATCGCGATCATCACCCGCTGTTTCTGTCCGCCGCTGAGCTGATGTGGCCACCTGTTGTACATCCCTTCCGGGTCAGGCAGCCGCACCCGCCCGAAAAGCGCGATAGCCTGCTCCCGCGCCTCCCCTGCCGATACCTTCCGATGGGCCAGGATGGCTTCGGCCACCTGGTCGCCACAGGTAAACACCGGATTGAGGGAAGTCATCGGCTCCTGAAAGATCATGGCTATTGCCGCTCCCCGGATGTGTCGCAGTGCCTCACCTTCCTGTCGTAACAGATCGATCGTCTGCCCGTCACGCCCCGTGAAAAGGATCTCCCCCGACAGGTATCGGGCCGGGGGAGAGGGCAGCAGCCGAAGGATGGACAAAGAAGTGATCGACTTCCCCGAGCCCGATTCCCCAACAAGCGCAACAATCTCCCCCCGGCCCACATCGAGACTGACATGGTCGAGCACAAGGCCGTCTTCAGTAGAAAAGGAAATGCTGAGGTTGGAGATGCTTAACAGCGGAGGCATCCGGCAAGATACGCTATTTCGACTGTATCTTCTGGACATCGATCACCGCATTGCGTTTCTGCGGCGTGGGAACATAGATCAAACACTGCATACAGGTTTGAACCGGGACGCTGTCCGTTATCCGGAAGGTGAAAACATCGCCTTGGGAAAGGTGGTTATTGCCAAAGGTGCAGAAATCGGATACGGTGAACACATTGGTATACGTCGT
Organism: Puia dinghuensis; assembly: GCF_014642875.1. GTDB lineage: Bacteria > Bacteroidota > Bacteroidia > Chitinophagales > Chitinophagaceae > Puia > Puia dinghuensis. The sequence continues at coordinate 428,677 of NZ_BMJC01000003.1, read as the reverse complement.
ATCATGACCAAAGGTGGAGTCTTTCCACGAAGCAACGATCTTCGAAGAATCTATATTCCCGCTGAGTACTTGTATCACGTAATTCGAACAGGGGCCGTCGATCACCAGCTTACCGGTGAGGGTAGGTGATTCGATCTTGCCGGGCTGGCAGTAAAACCCTGTACCCGCGAGCAATAGAAGCAGGATAGGAATAAAGACATTTCGTTTCATGGAGGTTTTTTCCGGCTTGACAACGGGTTACTGACAACCGTTGCACCCTGCGCGCTCAGAATCTTAGGTGCCTTACCGTAAGTCCGTTATTGATCAGCTGTTTAAGCGAATCGATGCCGATCTTGATATGTCTTTCCACGTATTCGGTCGTAATCTTTTGATCGCTTTCCGCCGTCTTCACCCCCTCCGGTGTCATCGGTTGATCGCTTACCAGCAACAGCGCACCAGTGGGTATCTTGTTGTAAAAACCTACCGAAAAAAGGGTCGCCGTTTCCATATCGATCGCATGTGCACGGATCTTCGTCAGGTATTCCTTGAAGGTGTCGTCATGCTCCCATACCCTTCTGTTTGTCGTATAGACCGTTCCCGTCCAATAATCCACCGCATAATCCCGGATGGTCGTCGAGATCGCCTTCTGCAACGCGAAGGCCGGCAGGGCAGGAACCTCTGGCGGGAAATAGTCATTGGAGGTACCCTCACCCCGGATGCCCGCTATCGGCAGGATCAGGTCGCCCAGCTTGTTACGTTTCTTCAATCCCCCGCACTTCCCAAGAAAAAGAACCGCTTTCGGATGGATCGCCGTCAGCAGGTCCATGACGGTTGCCGCCCCGGGGCTACCCATCCCGAAATTGATGATGGTAATGTCCCCGGCTGTGGCGCATTGCATAGGCTTGTCCTCACCCACAACCGACACATTATGCCATTGGGCGAATAAATGCACATAATTGTCGAAGTTGGTCAATAGGATATACTCGCCAAAATTTTCCAATTTCTCGCCGGTATACCGGGGCAGCCAGTTGTTGACGATCTCTTCTTTGGTCTTCATTATAATTTGTCAACATCGAAAGGTTTGTCGATGTGATTCGTAAATTTAACAAAGTTTTCCGGCTATGATCAAAATCTATTATCCATCCCACCCCTTTAAGATACGAGAGCCCGAACGAACCAAGGAAGAGATCTGGGACGATCTTCGCAAACAATGGGTTCGCCTCACCCCTGAAGAATGGGTGCGCCAGAATTTTATCCAATATCTCTTACAGGTGAAAAACTACCCCCCCTCTTATATGGCTGTTGAACGCCGCATACGCCTGGGCGAACTCAATAAGCGTTTCGATCTGCTCGTCTTCGACAAAGCAGCCCAGCCCTGGATGCTGGTCGAGTGCAAGGCCATGGAAGAAAAATTGGACAGCCGCGTCCTTTGGCAGGTGCTGCGCTATAATATGGCCATCCCTATCAAATATCTCGTCATCACCAACGGCGAGGAATGCCACGCCTTCGTCAAAGGCCTCGCCGACTTCGAAGATATCCCCTCCCTTCCTGCTTACTCAGAGTAAGCCGGAATACAGCTTCGTATCATAGCCGACCCTTACCCTTCCCTCCACCGCATGCCGCGCAAACAGCTGTTCCAGCGCCGCCATCATGGCAACATTCCCCTTCGGCACATAAGACGATGATAGCAGCCTTCCCTTCAATCCTTCCAGGTCGAACAACTGTTGGTTGTCAAAGCGGGCAAGTGTCATCGCCGCTGGTGAAAAGAAACCGGCTAACTGTTCGTCCGTGATGTTGCGGTGATTGACGGTCTTGTACTCCCCTGCATACTGTTGGATCAGTGCTTCATATTCCTTTTCGAAGGAGGTTTCTGTGAGGCGCTCGTTCCATACCAGCGCCACTACCGCTCCCGGTCGGGCGATGCGGTCGAACTCGACGCGGCTGGCCACCGGGTCAAACCAGTGAAAAGCCTGTCCCGCTACGATGAGATTGGCACAGGCATCCGGCAGACCGGTGGCCTCTGCTGTCCCATCGATGCTTATGAAGCCCGGATAGCCGTCCAGCAGCTCTTCCGCTTTTGCACGCATCTCCTGGTTAGGCTCTACGGCATAGACCTCGTTGAAGTTTCGCAGGAACAATTCCGTGGAGATGCCTGTCCCCGACCCGATGTCGGCGACAACCCATGTTGGATCAAATCCATAGGTATCCTGTAAAAAGGTGAGCACCGCCTGGGGATAATGCGGCCGGTATTTTACATAATCTTCGACCCGGTCGCTGAAGCGGGTGGTATTGTTAGTCATGGCTATTCTGACCTCAAACTAAGTGCCGGATTCGCCAATGCTGCCCGCACCGCCTGAAAACTCACCGTCGCCAGCGCGATCCCCAGCGCCGTCAGGCCCGCCAACCCGAATACCCACCACTCGATACCGATGCGGTAGTGGTATTGGTCCAGCCATCGGCTCATTGCCATCCAGGCCAGGGGAAAGGCGATCACTGTCGCCAACAGCACCAATTGCAGGAATTCACGCGATAACAGCGCCGCCAGCCCCGGAACCCCGGCCCCCAACACCTTCCGGATACCGATCTCCTTCACCCGCCGCTCGGCCATATACGCCGAAAGGCCAAACAGCCCCAGGCAGGAGATGAGGACAGCCAGCGCCGCAAACAACCTCGACAGCTGCCCGATCAGCATCTCACTGCGGAACAGGGCATTGAAGTCGTCATTGACAAAACTATATTCGAAAGGATAACCCGGATTATCCTTCTTTATCACTCCCTCGATCTTCGCCAGCGCCGTCTCCGGCTGCGCCCCTGGTTTGAGCCGCGTATACAGGAACATGGCGTCCTGCGTCGAAGAAAAGAACAAAACCGGCTCTGGCTGACCATACATATCGTCGAATACGAAATCCTTCACTACGCCCACCACCGTCATCGGATGCGCTGCATCATCGAACCAGATGCGCTTGCCGACGGCGCTGCCCTTGCCCATCATTTTCGCCAGGTTCTCCGTCACCAGGACATGCATACTGTCAGCTTCCGGCAGGTCCTGCCGGAAATCCCTTCCTGCCGCCAGCTGCATCCCCGACGTGGCCAGGAAACCCGGCGTGATGCCCCGGTAGGAGATGAGGATATCTTCATTGGCAGGCTTCCCTTCCCATTTGACGCCCGACCCGTTATTCCCGCCCCAGAGGGTATTGAAGCTGTTGAGGGCGGCATTCTCTACGACTCCGGTACCCAGCAGGTCCTGGCGTATCTGGTAGAAATGATCGGCCATCTTGCCACGCACATTGATGCTCATCAGGTTGTTCCGGTCATAACCCAGATCACGGCTTCGGATATGCTCTATCTGCCGGTAAATGACAACGGTAGAGATGATCAGCACGATAGAGACAGTGAATTGCATCACCACCAGCCCCTTCCGCACCAGCGCCGCTGCCGTACCCCGCATCCTGATCCCCTTGAACGCAAAGATCGGGTTGAAGGAAGACAGATATAACGCCGGATAGCTGCCGGCCACCAGCCCGCACAGCAGGGTGATCCCTGACAGCACGCCAAGATGCAAAGGATCTGTCAGTCCGATGTGCAAAGACTTGCCCACCAGCAGATCGAAAGCCGGCATCACCAGGGCGATCAGCAACACGCCTGCTACCATTGATAGCGCCGACAACACCAGCGCCTCACCGATGAACTGACCGATCAACCCTTTCCTTTCAGCACCCAGCACCTTCCGCACGCCTACTTCCTTCGACCGCTTGTCGCTCCGCGCCGTCGCCAGGTTCATAAAGTTGATACAGGCTATGAATAAGATGATCCAGGCGATGATCACAAAGAGCCGCACAAACTCGATGCGCCCGCCGGTCTGCTTCCCGTCTTCGAAATGATCACGCAGATGCCAGTCTTTGGCGCTGAACAGGAAAGGCTTCGCAATGGCGCCCTTCGACTTGTTTTGGATGAAATCATACAGCCGCCGGTTGACGCTCGCGGCGCTGGTCCCCGGCGACAGCTCTACATAGGTATTCGTAGAATTGGATCCCCAGTTGTCGATGCCGCTGCCCTGGCTCAGGGACTGGTTGTACCAGACGGCGTAAGGGATCATCCAATCCAGGTGCACGGTGGAATTCTCCGGGAAGTCGCGTATCACGGCTGACACCGTGTATACCTCCTTATTGTCCACTTTGACCACCTTTCCTATCGCCTTTTCCTGTCCGAAGAGCTGCCTGGACATCCTTTCGGTGATAACGATATTGGTCAGCTGCCGGAAGGCATCCCGTGCATTTCCGGCGACAAAGGAAGTATTGAAAAGCCTGAAGATGGACGAGTCGGCGTAAGCGCCATATTCATACAGTGCCTTATCATCGAAACTGAACAGTATCCGTCTGTCCTGCACGCGACAGGCGGCGGCAATGCCGGGCACTTCCTGGCTGATGGCAGGCGCGAGCTTAACGGGCGTAGCCCTGAAACTCCGCACCTTCCCCTCATAGGTCTGGTTCGTCATTACATAGTACAGCCGGTCTTTGTTGGGCAAGGACTGGTCATAGCTGAGTTCATCCTCCACCCATAAAAAGATCAGCCCCGCACAGGCTACACCTATTGCGAGGCCGAATATATTCAGGAAGCTATAGCTTCTGTTCTTCCAGAGATTGCGGAAGGTTATTTTAAGAAAGTTCATGTGAGGCTTGCCTCAATCCCGGTGCCATATTGTAACCGGATGACAACCAGTCGTTTACAACGCAGCAACCTTGCGCGGCTGTCCGCTTTCGATACGTTGGTTGTTCGCTTATATAGCCTTACGGGAAGATGCCCAGCTCGGCATACGAGGTTCCCACCTTATTAATAGCCACCACATACGCCGCCGTCCGCATATCCGGTATCTTCGGATTGGCCTTCCACGCATCCATGATCTCTCGCGTAGCGGCGATCATCGTATCCTCCAGTCCGCTGTACACCAGGTCGACCTCATCGGCGCCGTGGGAGATGAAATCCTTTTCCTTCTGCGTCACCTTCTTACCTGTCAGCCCTTCTATCTGGTTGAGGATATGCGTATTCATATTTTCCGTAAACCGTTTGTCCATCCGGCCATAACGGACATGGCTAAGGTTTTTCAACCACTCGAAATAAGATACCGTCACCCCGCCGGCATTCAGGTACATATCCGGTATGACGAGCGTCCCCTTCTTTGCAAAGATCTCGTCGGCTTCCGGCGTCAGCGGCCCGTTGGCAGCTTCTCCAATGATCCTGGCCTTCACCTTGGGCGCATTCTTCCCGTTGATCACATTCTCCAGTGCCGCCGGGATCAGGATATCGCACTCCAGTTCCAATGCGTCACCGGAACCGGGCAAATTCGTTGCACCGGGGAAATTCAGGATGCTCCCGGTCTTCTTCCGGTGCTGGAAGACCTCTTCTTCGTTCAATCCATCAGGGTTGATGATCGCTCCTTCGTATTCTGCAAGAGCTATTACTTTGGCGCCACCTTCGCGGAAGAATTTAGCGGCATGATAACCCACATTGCCAAGGCCCTGTACGACCACCGTCTTCCCCTCCACGCCCATCTTTAGTTTCAACCTGGACATTATTTCCTCCATATGGCAGACCTCACGGATGCCATAAAAGACCCCGAGTCCGGTCGCCTCACGCCGGCCTCTGACACCACCCTGGCTGACGGGCTTGCCTGTTACGCAGCCAAGGGCATCTATCTCCCCCGGACGCATACTCATGTAGGTATCGAGGATCCAGGCCATCTCCCGCTCACCCGTACCATAGTCGGGGGCAGGTACGTCTGTACCGGGACCGATAAAGTTCTTCTTGATCAGCTCGGACGTATACCGCCGAGTAATCTTCTCCAGCTCGTACGGTGTATATTTCTTCGGGTCGATGGTGATCCCGCCCTTGGCCCCGCCAAAAGGTACATTCACGATGGCACACTTGAAGGTCATCAACGCCGCCAGCGCCATCACCTCATCGAGGTTTACCGAAGGGGCGAAACGGATACCCCCTTTACAAGGGGTCTTGTGATGGGAATGTTGCACGCGATAGGCCTTGATGACCTCGATCTTATCCCCGATCTTTACGGGGAAGAACATGCGATATACCGCATTACATTGTTTTATCTGCTCCAGGATGCCGGGGTCCCAATTAGTATAGGCTGCTGCTTTATCAAAGCTTTTCTCTACGGCTTCAAAAAATTTGTATTCCATTTGGCTTGCATATTTAAGATGGGCTTTTGACCCGTGTGACTATTTCGATTCTTTTTCCAGTTTTCCTATCTTCCTGTCCAGCCGGACTACATATAAGAGCACCCCCGCCAGAATGGTCACCAGCACCATCACCACGACATATATCTTGCCGTTGGCCCGAAGCCCGTCGGCCATCTCAACCTTGGTAGTATCGTTTTGCGCCATCGCAGGCACGGTAAGCACCCAACAAAAGAACAGGAGTACCAGCTTTCGAATTTTAGTATACATATCGGCTTAAAGATTAGAAGATTTTTTTACTCAATGTCTGTCCTTGGGACGACCGGCCGGAGGCCGGTCCTCTGCAAGCAGTGCCAGGCGGATACGCAAGGTCGCGATCCAGGTTCCAAGCAGGCTCCAGCCCGGTATCGCCCCGACGAGCCACACCAACGCCATCCGCGGATCGAGGTCGTTAAAGGCAGGATTACCACCCATTCCACCCGGATGCAAACTCTCCACCATCCGCGGGAGGATCCATATAGTTGGAAACAACATCGCATAGGCGAAAATGTTGTACACGGCCCCGAGTCTCGCCCGCTTATCGACATCCGGTATCCCGTTGCGGAAGACCAGGTAGGCATAATAGATGAGCATGGCGATCATCGCCCCGAGCTGTTTTGGATCATTGCTCCAGAAAGCTCCCCAGGTGAACCCGGCCCACTCGCTTCCGGTGATGATCCCGAGGGTGCCGAAGACGATGCCTACCTTTGCATATTCGAGTGAATAGATGTCATCGATGTGATTGGGCTTCCGCAGATAGCGGACGGCATACACTACCGAGACGGAGAGAAAGATCATCATCGCAAACCACATGGCAACATGGAAATATAAATTGCGGATCGTTTCGTTTACGATAGGTTTGGCAGGAACATGGCCGAGGAAGCCCCCGATGACAGTATACGCTAATAAAATGACGCACAATATTTTCCACCAGGTCTGACGAAGCATAGAATTCTTCTTGGAGGGCAAAGGTAGGTATTGCCGTCTCAATCCTTCCATAAAAATGGAAAAAGAATGAGGGCCAGCGCTATCAGCAACACATCCAGCCCCGCCAGCACCACCAGCATCCAGCCGAGTCCCCCCTGTAACACGTCCTCGAAAGCGATCGTTGACACCCTGTTGAGCAACAGCAGCTGTGGAATCACCAGCGGAAAGCCCAGGATGGCCATCAGGGCTGCCCCTTGTTGCGCCCTGGCGGCAAGCGCCGCTAAAAAAGTGAACACGAGACTCAGGCTCACCCCTCCGAGGCAAGTGATCAGAACAAAATAGCCTTCGTGCCCCATGGGGTCACCCAGCATAAACAGAAACAGCGCAAGGGTGATCAGACTCATCATGATCATCAGCAAGGCATTGAAAAGCAGCTTGCCCAGGATAAAATCCCTCGCCCCGGCAATGGAATAGAAATACAGCAGCCGGCCCCGGCCCTCCTGCAAAAAGCTCTTCGCCACGGCATTGACACAAATGAACAGTTCGATCATCCAGAAAAGCCCTTTCCATACGGGTCCCTCCGGCTGGCCCATCGACAGGTACAATACAAAAATGGTGGAAGCCACGTACAACAATACCCCGTAAAAGGTATACTGCTGGCGTATTTCCAGCAAGATGTCTTTGCGGAGCAGAATCAGGATCGATCTCATGTGCTTCAAATATTAAAAAAATAGTTAAAATTAATCCCCGGTACAGGCCCCGAAAAGCCGCTCGACGCCTCCCCAAACCTGGCTATAAAATACTAAGGCAAAGTATAATAACAATGACGGCAACGTGGTTCATACACGTCCTTTTCCCCCAACAATATCTGCCCTCCCTGCGTTTTTTTACGATAGGAATAGTTCGCAATATTTCCACATTTGACACAAATGGCATGCAACTTGGTTATATATTCTGCTTTAGCCAGAAGGTATGGCATTTGCCCAAAAGGTTTAGCCAAATAGTCCATATCAAGCCCGGCGACGATTACCCGAACACCCCGAACCGCAAGCTGGTCGCAGACTTCAGGCAATTGATCATCGAAAAACTGGGCCTCGTCGATGCCGATAACATCGACATCCCCTGCCAATAAAAGAATGGTCTGCGAATTATCAATAGGTGTCGATTGGATGGCATTCTCATCATGTGAAACGATACGCTGCTCATGGTAGCGGGTATCCATGGCAGGTTTAAAGATCTCAACTTTCAAATTGGCAATTTTAGCCCGCTTTAGCCGCCTGATCAGTTCCTCGGTCTTTCCCGAGAACATACTTCCGCAGATGACTTCGATCCAGCCCCGCCTCTCACCCTGCAAATGGGGTTCTATGAACATAGATAGGTATAAATTAGGTTCAGAATTTGTTATAACTTTATGTGGACGACGCCTTTCGACGCCCATACTAACCCTTAAAGTGCTGTTTAGCTTGATATGGAACGACTTAAAGAACTTCTTACTCAATTAAAGGAGCAGTTCGACCATAAGGCCGAACCCGCCCGGATGCTCGAAACCGCAAAAAGCATAGAGGCCGAACTAGAGCTTTTGGCCAGCCAACCGGCTCCCGCTAAGGTAATGCCGACAAAAATAGCGGTTATGATGCCATCAGCCACCAAAATATATGCCGGACAGCCGCCGGCCCAGCCCGCACCCGAGCCTAAGAAAGACCTTGCTGCCCAACGGAATAATGCCCCGGCCGGTGTTGTCAATGGCGTCAACGGCGCCCATTCCGAGGCAAAAATGGAGGTCCCGGCAGCAGCTCCCGTCACACCTGTCCCCGTCGAACCGCTCGATACCGCTGACGTACGTCACGATACCGCTGACGGTCACTACGATAGCGCTGACAATCAGCATGATAGCGCTAACGCGCGGTATATGCCACCTGCTCAGGCCGCACCCGTCCCTCCCGACCATGCCATCGAAACTGTCACCCTGGAAAAGCCGCTGGACAGGGGCGTTTGGCCATTTAATCCCCTGGCTGACAAGCCTATAGATCGCTTTACCCTCTCTCAGCGCTCGAAAGAGGTGAACGACGTCATCGGGATGAGCGGCACCTCCCTCAATGACAAATTGAAATCCGACGTGGCCGACCTCAAGACCACCCTCAACGGCGCCCCCGTCCGCGACCTCAGAAAAGCCATCGGTGTCAACGACCGCTATGTCTTTATAAACCAGCTCTTCCGCGGTGATGAGGTCATGTACGAACGTAGTCTCAAAACGATCAACGGATTCAGGATACTGCCGGAAGCGGAATACTGGATGGAAAGGGAATTGAAGGTAAAACTGGGTTGGGATGAGAACCGCGAGGCCACCCGCCACTTCTATCAATTGGTTAAAAGACGATTCTCCTGAATGTACCGGATGATCCGCCCGGTAGCCCCCTTCTTCGAATGGACATACTGACTCGACGCCAATCCCGTCTCCTGGCACTCTTGTGGGTTCTGTAACAGCCGGTTAAAGACTTTTTCCGCCTCCAGGGCGCTGTCGATGATCAGCCCCCCGCCACTCTCCGTCAACTCCACCGCCTCGATATATTTCTCGATCACCGGTCCAAAGACCACCGGCTTTCCATACACGGCCGCCTCCAGCACATTGTGCACTCCGTCATCTCCAAATCCTCCGCCCACATAGGTGATCGTCGCATACCGGTATAACCGGCTCAGCATCCCGATGTTATCAATGATCAGCACATTCGGTTGAGGCCAGGCGCCCCTTCCCGCAGCCGGCGGCCTGGCCAGGACACCTGCGCCCTGCTTTTCCAGCACGGAATACCGCATCGAGTGGCGAAACAGCCGCTCCACCTCCTGTAGCCGGGCTTCGGAGATCTCATGCGGCGCCACGATGAATCTGATGTCGGGATGGGTATTTGCATAGTGATCCAATTCTTCCTCATCCTCCTCCCAGGTAGACCCGGCCACGATCACCTGCTGCTGCCCGCAAAACGCGGCTATCAAAGACAATGGCTCCCGTTCGCCACCCGCCGCGATCTCGATCACCCGGTCGAACCGGGTATCACCGCTCACCGTCACAGGGGTAGTCAGTCGCAACCGCTGCAACAGCTGCTTCGACGCCTCCGTCTGCACAAAGAGATGCGTAAAACACTCCAGCATGTACCGGTGCAACCGGCCATACCATTTGAAGAAAGGCTGGTCCTCCCGGAATATCCCCGATATAAGCAGCAGGGGAATATTCCTTTTCTTCAATTCTACAAGAAAGTAATACCAGTAGTCATACTTCACCCACAACACGAGGTCGGGCTTCACCAGATCGATGAACGCGCGGGCATTGCCCGGACTGTCCAATGGTAGATAGAAAATATGATCGGCCCCTTTGTAGTCCTTGCGGGTAGTATAGCCCGAGGGCGAAAAAAAACTCAGCACGATGCGGCAACCCGGCGCCTGCCGCCGCAACTCTTCCAGCACGGGCCGCCCCTGCTCGAATTCTCCCAACGAAGAACAATGCATCCAGACGACGGGGCCGCTCTTATCCGCAGCCGTCGCCATCTCTGCCCTTATCCGGTCGAAAAGCCCCTGCCTGCCCTCCAGCCAAAGCTTTGCCTTTCTGTTCCAGGGAGCGATAAGCCGGATGCCCAATTTGTACAATAGCAGGAACAGATGATAAAAAATGATGCTCATAATAGTGTCTCAACTACCCATTCGTAGCATTGGATAAACCACATTTTTGCAGTAGGTTTGTGCCCGCTTAAAACCCGTTTAAAACAGAGAATGACTATGCGACCCATCCAAATGGTAGATCTAAAGCGGCAATATACAAAAATAAAAAGTGAAGTTGACTCGGCCATTCAGGAGGTTCTGGATACCGCAGCCTTTATCAACGGTAAGATAGTGACCGACTTCGCAACGGCCCTCTCGGCTTATACCGGCTCAAAACACGTCATCCCCTGCGCCAACGGTACCGATGCCCTGCAGATAGCCATGATGGCGCTCGATCTCCAACCCGGCGACGAGGTGATCACCCCCTCCTTCACCTACATCGCCACCACCGAAGTGGTCGCCCTCCTCAAACTGAAACCCATATTCGTAGAGGTCGACCCGAAAACTTTCTGTATCGACCCGGTGGCCATCGAAAAAGCCATCACCCCCCGCACCCGCGCTATCGTCCCCGTTCACCTCTATGGCCAGTCGGCCCCCCTGCAGGAGATACTCGACATCGCCGCACGCCATAATCTATATATCATCGAAGACAACGCCCAGGCCATCGGCAGCTCCTACCGCTTCCCCGACGGGACGGTAAAAAAGACCGGCTCCATAGGTACCATCGGCGCCACTTCCTTCTTCCCTTCGAAAAATTTGGGCTGTTACGGCGACGGCGGAGCAATATTTACAGATGATGACACGTTAGCTAGCCGGTTGAAAATGATTGCTAACCATGGGCAGAGCCGGCGCTATTATCACGAACTGGTAGGCTGTAACAGCCGCCTCGATTCTATCCAGGCTGCCGTGCTGAATGTAAAGCTGAAGAGACTGGACGAGTACATCGCCGCCAGACGTGCCGTCGCCGACTATTATGACAAGGCATTCAACGCTCACCCGAAGATAAAGACGCCCTACCGGGCGCCCTACAGCCACCATGTTTTCCACCAATATACCCTGGTCCTCGATGGGGTCGACCGCAACGGCCTGAATGAATTCCTGGCCGCCCGCAATATCCCGTCGATGATCTACTATCCTGTGCCCGCCCACCGTCAAAAGATGTTTGCCAACTTTGGCGGCGGCAATTACCACCTCGAAACCACCGATTGGCTGACGGAAAGGGTCATCTCCCTCCCGATGCACACAGAATTGGACGATGAGCAACTGCACGCCATAAGCGACGCGGTTTTGGAATACATTAAATAACTATTAACAAAAAAGATCGTTATGAAAATTGCTGTGATCGGCACCGGTTACGTAGGACTAGTTACAGGCACCTGTTTCGCTGAGACGGGGAATGATGTCGTTTGTGTGGATATCGACACTACCAAGGTACAGAAACTATCGAATGGCCAGATCACGATCTATGAACCCGGCCTGGAAAAACTCTTCCTCCGCAACCTGAAGGAAGAGCGGTTGCGGTTCACCACCGACCTGGAAGATGGGATAAAAGAAGCCCAGATCATCTTCCTCGCCCTGCCCACCCCGCCCGGTGAAGACGGCTCAGCCGACCTTAAATATATCCTGGGGGTGTCCGATCAGCTGGGCAAGATCCTGAAAGACTATAAAGTCATTGTCGACAAAAGCACCGTACCCGTCGGCACAGCCGAAAAAGTACACGCCGCCATCAAAAAGAATTGTAAAGGCGAATTCGACGTCGTCTCCAACCCCGAATTCCTCCGCGAAGGCGTCGCCGTCGATGACTTCATGAAACCCGACCGCGTCGTCATTGGGACTTCCTCCGACCGCGCCCGGAAAATAATGAACGATCTCTATCTGCCCTTCGTCCGCCAGGGTAACCCCATCATCTTCATGGACGAACGTTCTGCCGAACTCACCAAATACGCCGCCAACTCTTTCCTCGCCACCAAGATCACTTTCATGAATGAAGTGGCTCAGCTCTGCGAACGCCTTGGCGCCGACGTAGACATGGTACGCCGCGGCATCGGCAGCGACGAACGCATTGGCAAACGCTTCCTCTTCCCCGGCATCGGTTATGGCGGTTCGTGCTTCCCCAAAGACGTTCAGGCCCTCGTAAAATCCTCCCAGGAAGTAAGCTATGACTTCCGCATCCTCAATGCCGTCATGGACGTCAACGAAAAGCAGAAGCTCCACCTGATGCCCAAGGTCAAAAAATACTTCAAGGATAACCTCAAAGGCAAACATTTTGCGCTTTGGGGCCTGGCCTTCAAACCCAATACCGACGACATCCGTGAAGCCCCGGCCCTCTACATGATCGACGCCCTTCTCAAAGAAGGCGCTACTGTCGCCGTCTTCGACCCCGAAGCCATGAACAACGTAAAACAGCTAATTGGCGATAAGGTCACCTATTCGGAAAGCCAGTACGATGCCCTCGAAAACGCCGACGCTCTCATCATCGCCACCGAATGGAACGAATTCCGGACACCCAACTTCCTGAAGATAGTTACCAGCCTGAAGAATAAGGTCATCTTCGACGGCCGTAACCTCTTCGACATCGCTGCCATTCGCGAACTCGGCTTCTATTATGAAAGCATCGGCCGCGCACCCGCAAACCCGACGAAATAAAAACACCAGCGTGAGCCAAGGGCTCACATAAATCAACCATACATGAGCAAACAGCGTGTACTGATCACCGGCGCCGCAGGCTTCCTAGGGTCCCATCTTTGCGACCGCTTTATAAAGGAAGGCTACCACGTCATCGGAATGGACAACCTCATCACCGGCGACCTCCGCAATATCGAACACCTTTTCCGGCTCGAACAGTTTGAATTCTATCACCACGACGTGAGCAAATTCATCCATGTCCCCGGCGACCTGCGATTCATCCTCCACTTCGCCTCCCCGGCCAGCCCCATCGACTACCTCAAGATACCCATCCAGACCCTCAAGGTCGGTTCCCTGGGTACCCACAACTGCCTTGGCCTGGCCAAATCAAAAAAAGCCCGCATCCTCGTAGCCTCCACCTCGGAGATCTATGGCGATCCCCTCGTACACCCGCAAACAGAAGAATACTGGGGCAATGTCAACCCCGTCGGTCCCCGCGGTGTCTATGACGAAGCCAAGCGCTTCCAGGAAGCCATGACTATGGCCTATCACAACTTCCATGGCCTGGAAACCCGCATCGTCCGCATCTTCAATACCTACGGCCCAAGAATGCGCCTCAACGACGGCCGCGCCCTGCCCGCCTTCATCGGCCAGGCCCTCCGCGGTGAAGACCTCACCGTCTTCGGCGACGGCAGCCAGACCCGCTCGTTCTGCTATGTCGACGACCTCGTCGAAGGCATCTACCGCCTCCTGCTGAGCGATTACCACCTGCCAGTCAACATCGGTAACCCGTCGGAGATAACGTTGAAACAGTTTGCGGAAGAAGTCATTGGGCTCACCGGGACGAAACAAAAGATCTCCTACAAACCGCTGCCTGTCGACGATCCGAAGCAACGTCGCCCCGACATTACGCGCGCTAAAGAGATATTGGGCTGGGAACCAAAAGTGTCCCGCTCGGAAGGTCTGAAAGCCACCTACGACTATTTCAGGTCTCTCCCGCCGGAAGAATGGACCCGCCAGCCAAAGGAATTTGTCAGCAGAAACTAACCAAATTATCAACCGACCACAATGAACGAAGCGAAGATTTACGAAGACCTTTTATCAAAAAAAGCCAAATTAGCCGTCATAGGCCTGGGATATGTTGGACTCCCCATCGCCCTCGAGTTCGCCCGGAAGATATCCGTCATAGGATTCGACATCAATGCCAAACGCATCGACATGATGCGCCACGGCATCGACCCCAGCAAAGAAGTAGATGCTGCTGAATTCAAGGGACGGGACATCGTCTTCACCGATGACCTCGAAGTGCTGAAACAGGCCCGCTTCTTCATCATCGCCGTTCCGACCCCGGTTGACAAATACAATGTTCCTGATCTGAAACCCCTCATCGGCGCATCCACCACCGTTGGGAAAGTGCTGAAAAAAGGCGACTACGTCGTATACGAATCCACCACCTACCCCGGCTGCACCGAAGAAGACTGCCTGCCCATCCTGGAAAAGCTGTCCGATCTTCACCTCTCCAAAGCCGACTTCAGCCTGGGCTACTCACCCGAACGCATCAACCCCGGTGATAAAAAGCACACCCTTCGGACAGTGATGAAGGTTGTCTCCGGCAATACTCCGCTCGCCCTCGACGAGATCGCAAAGACCTATAGCCTTGTCGTAGACGCCGGCGTCCACCCGGCCCCATCGATAAAAGTCGCAGAAGCCAGCAAGATCATCGAGAACACCCAGCGCGACCTCAACATCGCCCTGATGAACGAATTATCGCTTATCTTTGACCGCATGGGGATCAATACCTATGACGTCATCGATGCCGCAGGTACAAAATGGAACTTCCTCAAATTCCAACCCGGCCTCGTAGGTGGCCATTGCATTGGCATCGACCCCTATTACCTCACCTATAAAGCTGCTGCCCTGGGTTATGAATCGAAGGTCATCGCCTCTTCGCGCTATATAAATGACGACATGGCCCGCTATGTGGCCCGGAAAATTATCAAACATGTGCTGCGCATTTCCAATGAACCCCGCGTCCTCGTAAAAGGCGTTACATTCAAGGAAAACGTCAGCGATATCCGAAATTCCCGCATCATCGACACCGTAAAAGAGCTGCTGGCCTTCAATATCACGGTAGACGTTGAAGACCCTTATGCCGTAGATGAGGAAGTACATGAGGAGTATGGTCTGCACCTTAACGGCGAACAGGCGGGCAATTATGATGCCGTTATCATCACTGTGCCTCATGTACAATACAAAGAGCTGGATGATGCATATTTTACCGCCATCACCCGCGAAGGCGCGCTCATTGCCGACCTTAAGGGAATCTATAAGGACAAGATCTCTAACAGAAAATACTGGAGTCTATAATGGCAAAGGATAACAGGACCATCATGATCACCGGCGGAGCCGGATTCATCGGATCGCATGTCGTAAGACTGTTCGTTACGAAATACCCGCACTATCGCATCGTCAATGTCGATGCCCTCACTTATGCGGGTAACCTCGCCAACCTGAAGGACGTCCAGTCGGCGCCCAATTACACCTTTGAAAAAGCCGACATCACCGACGAAACCCGGATAAAAGAGCTGTTTGTTCAATACCAGTTTGACGCTGTCATTCACCTTGCTGCGGAAAGCCATGTCGACCGCAGCATTATGGATCCGCTTGCCTTTGTCAGGACCAACGTGCTCGGCACCGCCAACCTCCTTCATATCGCCGGCGCTGCCTGGAAGAACGACTACGCCGGCAAGCTCTTCTACCACGTCTCCACCGACGAGGTCTATGGTTCCCTCGGCGCCGAAGGGTTCTTCACCGAAGAGACACCCTACGACCCGCGTTCACCGTACAGCGCGTCGAAAGCCTCATCCGACCATTTCGTCATGGCCTGGCACCACACCTACGGTCTGCCCGTCATCCTCTCCAACTGCTCCAACAACTATGGCAGCAACCACTTCCCGGAGAAGCTGATCCCGCTGATGATCAACAATATCCTCAACAACAAACCCCTTCCCGTGTATGGAAAGGGCGAGAACGTCCGCGACTGGCTCTTCGTCGACGACCATGCCCGCGCCATCGACATCATCTTCCACAGCGGCAGGGTAGGAGAGAAATACAATATCGGCGGCTTCAACGAATGGAAGAACATCGACATCGTCCACCTGCTGTGCTCTATAATGGACAAAAAACTCGGCCGTACGCCGGGTGAATCCGCAAAATTGATCACCTTTGTAAAAGACAGACCCGGCCACGACCTACGCTATGCCATCGACGCCACAAAGCTGAATAAAGAGCTGGGCTGGAAACCCTCGCTCCAGTTCGCCGAAGGCCTCGAAAAAACCGTCGACTGGTACCTCGCTCACCAGGATTGGGTGAAAGAAGTTACCTCCGGCGACTATCAGAAATATTATACCGAACAATACAGCAAAAGATAAAAGGATGCCTTTCAAAAACACCGACATCCCCGGCTTATTGATCTTCGAACCCAACGTTTACAGAGACGAACGGGGCTATTTTTTCGAGGCCTACAACGAACAGGTCTTCCGGAAGCAGGGTTTAGACATGCGATTCGTCCAGGACAACCAATCTTTCTCCTATTATGGGGTGATCCGCGGCCTGCACTATCAAATGGACCCACACGCCCAGACAAAACTCATCCGCGTGGTGGAAGGACGGGTCATCGACGTGGCCGTCGATATCCGGAAAGGTTCGCCCACCTTTGGTAAACACCTGGCTATCGAGATCTCTGCCGAGAATAAACTACAGCTCCTCATCCCCCGCGGCTTTGCCCACGGCTTTTCCGTTCTTAGCGAGACCGCCCAGCTGCAGTATAAATGCGACGGACTCTACAACAAGGAAAGCGAAGGCGGTATCCGCTATGACGATCCACAATTGGACATCGACTGGGGTATCCCGGCCGACAAGGTTATCGTCTCCGGAAAAGACCTCGAGCTACCCTCCTTTGCGCAATGCCGTAATACGTTTCAATACGCAGGCTAATGGCAACACCCACCATCCTCGTCACCGGCGCAAATGGCCAACTGGGCCGCGAACTACAAGTTCTCGCTGCTGCCTATCCGCAGTACAGCTTCGTCTTCGCCGATCGTAGCCAACTCTCCATCGAGGACCCGCAACAGATAGCGACCTTCTTCAACACCCATAAACCGGCATGGTGCATCAACTGCGCCGCCTACACCGCAGTCGACAAGGCTGAGACTGAGAAAGACGCCGCTTTCCGCATTAATGGCGAAGGTCCGGGCTACCTCGCAGCCGCCTGCCGCAACAGCGGCGCAAGACTCATCCATGTTTCCACCGACTATGTCTTCGACGGAAATTCAGCTACCCCGCTGAAAGAGAACGACCCCACCGCACCGATCAACGCCTATGGCGCCTCCAAATTAGCGGGCGAACAGCGGGCGATGGAAAACCATCCCGGCGGCACGGTCATCATCCGCACGGCCTGGGTCTACTCCGAATTCGGCAACAACTTCGTCAAGACCATGATCCGCCTTATGAAAGAGCGGCCCGCCATCAACGTCGTCGACGACCAGATCGGCTCGCCTACTTATGCCGCCGACCTCGCCGCTGCCATCCTCCACATCGTGAACAGTCCTAACTTCGTACCCGGCATCTATCACTACAGCAATGAAGGCCGCATCAGCTGGTACCAGTTTGCTTCGGCCATCCGCAACCACACCGGCAGCACCTGCACCGTCAATCCCATCCCGAGCAGCCAGTTTCCGACTCCTGCAAAAAGGCCCCACTATTCCCTGCTCGACAAGACCCTTATTCGTAAAACCTATAATATTATTATTCCTGACTGGGAACCCAGCCTCCTCACCTGCCTCGGCCGACTCTGACAACACCTCCAACTTTAACCGACAATTACGTACGTTCGATTACTAGTGCCCCATAAGTAGTTCTTCTATTGGCGAAAACAGAGAGCACCTATCCGTACTAATAATTCTTGAATTATCTAATGCATAAACGTTTCTCTCCCAGTCCGGACAAGCCGATGAACGTATTTTTCTAAACGCCCTTCGTACTTTTCACGATTGCCCGTAAGCGGTTTCTTATCTAGCTTGCACCCAGTTCGATTAACCCCCGGCGACCATGTGCTGGTGATTGGTCAACCTTAATCCATCCTCATGAAACCTCTTTACTTTATTAGGCTCTTATTCTTACTGGGCTTTTATTTCATCTCCGGCATCTCCTATGCCCAGTGCCCGGGGACTGCGGTTACCGCCACCCTCAAATGGGACAATCGTTGGTGGCTCATCACAACAGGTAATTATGCCTACAATGCGGCAAAAGGAGTCGGTGTGACGACGGCCATGAGCCAGAGCCAGAATTTTACCCTCGGCACCAATAGAGTAAATATCGCCACGGCCATTGCTGCCCTCGGTGATAATACGACCATCCAGTCCACGGCGCAGGCGGGTTCTTTCGGTTCGGGCACTGCTGTTGAGTTCAACGGCAATGGCACCATGACCTTCACCTTCGATACTGTAGTCGCCAACCTCAACTTCAGTCTTTACGCTATCGACAAGAGTCAGACAGCCAACGTGACGGCTACGGATGGGTCCGGCAATCCGCTGGATATTACCATGGCCGCCGATGCATTAGGTACCCTCTTCGTTGCCGGCAGCGGCACCACCTCTGCCACGGCTATGGCTTCCGCGGCCACAGTCGCCTTTACCAGTCCCAGGTCTACGGTAAATGTCACCATCGGCGGTTTTACTCCCGCCGGTACCAATGGTGTTAAGACCGTGACCATCACCATCGGCGGGACAGCAGGAACGTGGTGGCTGTCCGATCTCTCTGCCTGCGTATACCGGTCATTCCCCACCAACTACTACACTGTGGCCAAGCCCTTTACCGGGCAGCCGGCCTATATCCTGAATACGTCCAATGCAGCTACTGCTTCTACAACGGATGTCAATACCGGCAACTGCCGCTGGGTGATGACCGATAATACTGCGACCAATAAATGGCTCAACTCCTTTGGCTATGATCCCTATGAACATTTCTTATATTATGTGAAGGATGGGATGGGGGTTACCACCAACAGGGCCATCAAGAAATACGATTTCAATACACTCAGCGGCCTCAATGCCACCATGAGCTCGGGTACCATCTCTACGCTCATCGCGGATGTCCGGGCAGCGCCGTTCAATATCCCCACTTTCGACATCGCCGTCGAATCGGGCGCCGCATCTTTCTACAATGGCTCGCTTTACATCGGGATAGAAGGCACCAATAATAACAGCACCGCCACCAGCGGCCGCTATTCCATGGCCTGGCGCATCGACTTCGACGCCAGCTTCAACCCGATAAAAGCTGCCCAGGTGTATGCGGTGAAAGCCGATAACGGCACCGGCACCCTGCTGCATGACTGGGGCGATTTCTCCATCAGCAACGGCGTCATGTATGACTTCAACAGCGCGGGCAGCGGCAGCTGGATCCATTACGATCTGCAAACGGGCCTCATTGTCAGCACCTACCCCGCCAACTCGAACCCCGTGCCGGGGGAATCCGGTGTCGCCTGGAATGAGAACGTGTATTGGCTGGGGGGTCTCGTGGACTCCATCGCGTTGTACAACAAGAACGGCACCATCGGGCCGGAATCCCACCTGGCGGGTAAGGCTGCCATCGACTGGACCACCAGCGGTTCGGGGGATGGATCGGATGCCTTCAAGCCGCCGCTCGACTATGGCGACGCACCGGCCAGTTATGACCCTGCCGGCTCCGACCCGGCTACCCATGATTTCGACAGTACGCTAAAGCTGGGAACATACTGGAATGCCGAATTCGCAAAGAAGACCAGCGCCAATGCCACCGGTGACGGCGCTACCGATGACGGTATCCCTATCCTTCCCACCTTTACGAATTACCAGACCACTTATGGGGCTAACGTAAACGTATATAACCACACCGGGGCGAACGCAACCCTCATCGGGTGGATCGATCTTAACAATGACGGCCTTTTCGATGCTTCGGAAGGCAGCACCCCTGTCACGGTGAGCAGCTCTACGAGCATGCAGTCGATTGCCCTCAGCTGGACAGGGGCGGCATCGATACCCCTCTCGGCAACGAATGTATTCATGCGCATCCGGCTTACCTCGGCAAGCAACGGCATGACCGTCAACAATGCCCTGGGCTATTACAGCAACGGGGAAGTAGAAGATTATATGATCCCCGTAAGCGTCGTGCTGGCTACCCGCCTCGTCTCCTTCACCGGCGTGCCGTTGAATGGCCACGACGTCCGGCTCAACTGGGCGACGGCTAATGAGATGAACATGCAATCCTATACCATCGAGCGCAGTTCTGATGGAACCACCTGGGGAAGCCTCCGGACGCTGACGCCAAACAACCGGCCGGAATCGACCCAGCAATATAGCACCGATGACCTCGATCCCCAAAACGGCGATTCCTACTACCGGCTTAGAATGACCGATTATGGCGGTAGTGCTTATTATAGCGAGGTAGTTAAAGTAAACCTTGACAACGTGTCATTCACCCTTACTGTCGCTCCCAATCCTTTCAAAGGATCGTTGGTTGCCAATGTTGCGCTGGGTAAGGAAGAAACACTCTTTATCCGACTGATAGACACGCGTGGAAATCTGTTGTATTCGCAATCGGTCAATGGAAAACAGGGTACGAACCTTATCAACCTGAACCACCTGCCGGAGTTGCCCCAGGGCCTGTACATCCTGGAAGTTTTGAGTCCGTCAGGCACCGCAAGAGAAAAGATTGTCAGGGATTAATCGCATCAGTCGCCGCTGACCGGGCACCTCCGATCAGCGGCGATCCCTGGCTTTTTTTATAGCTCTTTATTAACCCGATAACCCCTATCCATGAAACAACCATTAAGGACCCGCCTGGTCCTCGCTTCTGCCATATTAACCCTTTGCACCGGACTATGCTGCCGCTCGCCGCACCAACGCGACAAGGACGATGAGGAAGAAAAAGATGCCGGAATAGATAAAGAATTGTCGGCATGGTGGTGGTCGAGAGCTTATCCCGACCCCACCAACATCGGCGCAAAATATATGCAAGCCTGGCAGCAGGCGCTGGCCATGCGACCGTCGCCCTCGCATGGAAAAATGGCGGAGGGGGTAAAAACAGTCACGGGTGGCAGCAATCCTATCACTTACACCACGGGCAACTGGGCGCCCATCGGGCCCAGCACGGGCATCGGCGGCCGGATAATAACTATCGCCATCAGCCCTTCCAACGGCAACAACCTGTTCTGCGGCGCTGCCAGCGGCGGCATCTGGAAATCCACCGACGGCGGCAACAGCTGGACGTCGGTGAGCACCGGGTATCCCGTACTGGGGGTTTCCAGCATCATCATCAACCCTTCCAATGCCAATATCATCTTTGCCGGCACCGGTGAGATCTACCGGATGGATTCGACGGTGACCACTGCGGACCCGAGTACTACGGGCTTCAACGTCTGGAAGACAAGAGGCACCTATGGGGTAGGAATATTGCGCAGTACCAATGGGGGCGCCACCTGGAACCAGGTCTTTGTAAAGACCGAAGCCAATATGTTCGGCATTCAGAAACTTAAATTCAACCCTGTCAACCCCAACTCCATTTACGCCTGCGGGACGGACGGCCTCTATCGCTCGACGGATGGCGGCACTACCTGGAATCAGGTGATCGCCAAGAACTATGTATCCGACGTGGTCGTCGATGCAAAAGACACCACCCAGATCGTCATCGGGGTCGGCAACCTCCAGAATACGGATAAAGGCATCTACAAAAGCACCAATAACGGATCGACCTGGACGAAGATCACTTCCGGCCTCCCCGCTACTTTCCAGGGGTTGATCCGGTTGGATAATATACCCACCAAGGGCAACCGGGATACGATCATCGCCGGCATCGGAGTCAATGAAACCGGGTCTAACGAACTGTACCGTTCCACCAATTTTGGAACTACCTGGACGGTGCTGAATAATTCCGCGTATTCCCAGTACCAGTTCTGGTGCGCCAACGCGGTCGCCATTAATCCCTCTTCCACCAGCAACGTGCTCTATGCCGGCGTCAGCATGTATTCCTACAACATCGGTTCGGGTTCTTCTGCCGGCGATGGGAGTATCCACTCCGATATCCATGACATCAAGTTCGATCCATCCAACAGCAATAATGTTTATGTCACCTGCGACGGCGGGGTATATAAAAGTACCGATGGCGGAAGCTCCTTTTCCCAGATCGACAACGGCCTGCAGGCGGTGCAGTTCTATAATACGATAGGGTATAGCACCACCGCCGATATACTGGTGGGCGGCCTGCAGGACAACGGTGTGGTGATGTACAATAGCGGCTCCTGGAGTAACTATCCGGGCGGGTATGGTGATGGGGCGTCCTGTTTCATCGCACCTACCAACAACAGCATCATCCTCACCTCCGGCGACGCCAGAAACCTATATATATCCAACAACGGAGGGGCATCCGCTTCGAATTCTACGCAGTATTGGGGGGCTATTGGCGATTCCCGAACAGCCTTTGTGGCGCCCCTGGCCATCAGCAAATCCAATCCCAAGGTCATGTATGTGGCTTCCGATAACCTGCATGTCAGCACCAACGGCGGCGCATCGTTCAGCGGGAACGCGCTTGGCGCAGGAGCCCCGGCTACGACCCCCAATAACTTCATCGACAAAATCCATAAAACGGGGATAGCCCTTGCCATTTCTGCGACCAATGCGAATAAGGTCTATGTTTCCGTCTCGCCCTTCGCGCAATACGACAACGACGTAGATAACTTATATTATACCCCATCGGCAAATGTATTGCGCACCACCACGGGGAATACGCCCTTCACGAGCATCATGGGCACCGCGCCCAACAACCTGCCCAACCGGTATATAATGGATTTCGCTATCAGTCCTACGAACGACGACAGCGTATGGGTGGCGGTAGGAGGTTTCGGTACCCCTCATGTCTATGTGACGGGTAATGGCGGCACCACCTGGACGAGCAAAGACCCGGGCCCATCGGCGGGCGGCCTTCCCGATGTACCCACCAATGCCATAATGTTCGACCCCAATAATCCGAAGATCATCTATATCGGCAACGACTTCGGCGTGTATGTCAGTCCCAATGGAGGTAACACCTGGCAGGATTTCAATGGCGGGTTCTGGGATGCCACGGAGGTGGTCGACCTCGTTCCGGGACCGAATAATAAGATCCGGGCCGCCACCCACGGAAAAGGGATGTTCGAGACGATATTGTATTCCATCGACCTGCCCCTCTCCCTCCTGCAGCTCACCGGCGCGGATGAAGGCGATCATATCCGGTTAGACTGGCAGACCGGCGATGAAACCTTCATGGCACACCTTCAATTGGAAAGAAGCACGGACGGAAATCATTTTCAGTCCGTCACTGAAGTCGGGCTGCAGGGAGGCGCCGGGCCCCATACCTACACCTTTAACGACTATGGAGCAAGCCAGCTCTCCGGGCACATCTTCTATAGGGTAAAAACCATCGATCTCACCGGACAGGTTAATTATTCCAATATTGTCACCTTCGATCGAGGAGCCAGCGACAGGGCCACCGTTTTGGGTACCCTGTTCCAGAACAGCCTGAGAGTGCAGGTCTCTTCATCCAGTCAGCAAACGATAGCCCTGCTGCTGTACGATATGGCCGGGAAGCTGCTGGCGACAAAGAGCGCAGAGGTGTATGCGGGAACCAGCAACACCGACTGGGACGGGCTTGCCTGGCTACCCCGAGGCGTATACCTTATTACCACCAGGACGAGGACAGGGCGATTCACGCAAAAAGTAACGAGATTCTAACAAAGCTTCCAGGGAGGTAGGGCTCCCTGCGGCGCGACCGATAACCGATACCAACTGCTTGCCTTATCCCTTTCTCCAGCGCGGCCCCCGCACAAGCGGGGGCCTTTTTTTTGCATCCATGCAACAAAGAACCACTACTCCCCGACTCTTAGGCTAATCATCAAACATTCAAAAATAAAAGCACCAACGCATGAAAACGATCAAACTCGCCTTTTTGGCCCTTATCGCCCTGGCGGGCATCACCGGAAGCGCCCTCGCCCAGTCCGAAGAGACCCGGTCGGTCTCCGGCTTCAACGGCATCTCCAGCGGCGGCTCCTTTGCCGTGCACGTAAAGATCGACGGTACCGAGAGTCTGAAGATCCAGGGCGACAAGCAGGACATCAGCGAGATCGAGACAGTGGTCGAACACGGCATCCTGGAAATAAAGACCCCGCACGACTGGGGCCATTTCCATCAAAGGGGAAAAGTAGATATTTATATCACGGCTAAATCGCTCTCCTCCCTGAGTCTCGGCGGCTCCGGCTCTATCGACGTCAGCGGCACCGTAAAGGGCGATAATGTTAGCGTCTCGATGGGCGGCTCCGGTTCCATTTCTGCCGATGTGGAGGCCGATAACCTTAAAGCCAGCGTGGCAGGCTCGGGAAAGTTGCAGATTCAGGGCAAAGCGGCAAAGGCAAAAGTAGAGATCAGCGGCTCGGGTAAGATCAGTGGGGAGCAATTGAAGATCGACGCCGTGGAAATAAGCATTGCCGGCTCCGGCAGTTGCCACCTGGATGTCGAGAAGACCATGTCTGCGCATATCGCCGGCTCCGGCAGCGTATACTATACCGGCAATGCCGTTACCACGAATGTTACCACCGCTGGTTCCGGCCGGGTCACCAAGGTAAAATAGATAGCTATTTTCCCTTTTTCCCCGATCGGATCTTCTCTATGCCGAGTTTTTTAATTCTGGAATTCAGGGTTGAAACGTTAATCCCCAAAAGTTCGGCGGCCCCGCCCGGACCGTACACTTTCCCATTGCAAGCCTTTAAAGTAGCGATGATATGATCTCTTTCGTTTTCCACAATACTCTTCACCCTGGTTTCAGCCGTCGGAACATTCAAATGTGCTGGCTTATGATAAAATTCAGTGACCACAGGGCCCTTCGTAAGCAACACTGTTCTTTGCATTAAATTCTCCATTTCGCGAACATTGCCGGGCCAGTCGTAGCGCTCCATTGCCATTATGACGTCCGCTGAGAAGCCCGTGATAATTTTCCTTGCGAGGTCGGCGAATTTTTTAAGGAAATAATTAGCCAACAACATGATATCATCCTTTCTTTCCCGCAACGGAGGGATCAGGATGGGAAAAACATTCAGGCGATAGTATAGATCCAGGCGAAATCTTCCCGCAGCCACCTCTTCATCGAGGTGACGATTCGTAGCCGCAATGATCCGTACGTCAACTGTTCTGGCTGTGCCACCTACCGGCTGGATCTCCTTTTGTTGCAGCACGCGAAGGAATTTCACCTGCGACTCGGCAGGAAGCTCTCCGACTTCATCTAAAAAGATCGTCCCGCCATTCGCCGCTTCAAATTTCCCGGCCCTTTTTTCCAGGGCGCCCGTAAAAGCCCCTTTTTCGTGTCCAAATAGTTCGGACTCGATTATTGTGGCGGGCAGTGCGCCGCAATTTACAACGACGAAAGGCCCGCTATTGCGGTTAGACGCTTCATGGATAGCCTTGGCCACAAGCTCTTTGCCTGTCCCGCTTTCACCTAAAATAAGGACGGAGGTCTCCGAAGGACCGACAAGACGAATGTGCTCGAAAATATTCTGCATCGATTTACATGCCGTAACGATATTAAACGGATACCCTTCTGCAGAATCATCGTAGCGCTTATTGGTTCCGGATTGATCCATGGCGCCTTTTATCAGCACTTCGTGGAGTTCTACCGCCACTTCCAATGCCGCGAGAACATCGCGCTGGCGGAAAGGCTTGACCAGGAAGCCGTATGGCCTGGTCGCTTTGGCAGCCTGAAAGACTTTTCTGTTGGAATTCGCCGTCAGATAAATAAATGGTATTTTTCTGGTAGCAAGGATCCTGGCCAGGTCGATCCCTGTCAGGGACCCGCGCAGATAGATATCCAACAAAACGAGGTCCGGTTTATGGCGATCCAGCATATCCATCGCTTCAGCGAAGGTCGAGGCTATCGGGATGACGGCATATCCTGCCCGATCCAATATAAGCCGCAGGTTATTGGCTTCAATAAAAATGTCTTCAACAATAAGGATCTTAAGCTTCATAATCCGGGATCGTTTGCTGCATATGCTGAATGGGATCGGTAATATTCTCTCGTATAAATTCAATGACAAGTCTCGTTCCCTTTGTCGTCTCTATCCGTACCGTCCCCAGGAGCTCTTTGCTGAGTCCTCTGATAAGCTGTAAGCCCAGGCTTTTTACTTCATCTTCCTCTTTAAGCTGGAAGCCCTTGCCATTATCGGCAATAACGAGCTTCACCTTATCGCCGGCGAGGGTCATTGAGATCCAAATTTTAGGAGAATCATTGTTTTTGAAGGCATATTTGATCGAGTTGGTTACGCCTTCGTTGATGATCAGTGCTACGGAGATCGCCTGCTGCAGATTCAGGTGCACCGGATCGACTTCGACTTCGAACTCAATTTGATGGGTGTCGAAGCTGTCTTTCAGATAACCGATAAATTCTTCCAGGTATACGGACATATCGATTGACTGAAGATCGTCGTTTTGGTAGAGCTTTTGATGGATCAGCGACATAGCATAGATGCGATGCTGGCTTTTTTCTATTGCCTGCAAGGCATCTTTTTCCAGGTACATGGCCTGGGATTCGAGCAGGCAAATGATCGTGTGCAGATTGTTTTTTACACGGTGGTGCACTTCTTTCAATAGCCATTCTTTTTCGGCGAGTGATCGTTGAAGCTGTTCGTTCATTTTAGCTATTATATTGCTGGCCTTTTTCTTTTGACGATATTGAATGTTCATCAGGATACCGACAGCAAGGAGGATAAGACTGCCGAATAAAGCGGTGTTTTTGATAAAATTCGCTCTTTCTAAGTACATAGCTTGGAGTTGCCGTTCCTTAGTTAGCAAGGCTATCCGCTGGTCCTTTAAATTGAGGTCCGCTTCTTTCCGTTCGGTTTGGTACTGCGCCTTGTATTTTTCTATCGCATCCACCTTTGCCTGTTGCATCACCGTATCGTCATAACGTTTGTTTTTTAATAGATGGCGTATGGCAGAGATGTAATCTCCCTCAGCTGAATCTGCCAGGAAAAGGCAATATTCCACGTGAGCCTTGGCAAGAACAGAGTAGGAATAGTCCACCGATCTCAGGGCTTTTTCAAGATAGGGTTTGGCTTTCGCATAGTTCCCTGCCTCCAGGTAGACTTGTCCCAATCCATAATAGTCAGGCTGGTAGTTTAACCGGGATTCAATGTCCGCGCGCAGTTGCATGTACTTTAGCGCATTAGAATAGTCTTTTTTCAATCTATAATAGGTTCCCATCGCCTGGAACCAGCGAATACTGTCTATGCTGTTGTCGGGAAAATAGTTGGCATTGAGTCTTTTGATCACCTTATCACTTTCTTCTGGCCGCTTTACTTTTATCATTTCTTCGGCCAGATTTAAGATACCATCGGCCATACCCTCATCCCCATATTGTACCTTATAATACCCGATAGCCAGTTTTAGGTACTCTATGCTTGTCTCGTGCTGACCGGCTTTACGCAGGATGCATCCATGGATCAGGAAGAGATCGGCTGCATTGGTGCTATCCTTTGTTTGCGCCATAGACCTTAAAGCCTGCTGAGAGTATTTCAGCGCTTTGTCATAATTGCCCATGTAATACTCCAGCAGCGACAGTTCAAACCAGGTGTAGTGCAGATAGGGATAGCCGATTCCGTCAATTCGTTTGATAACATCGAGTAATTCGGCTTCCGAGGCGGGTTGCACGATATTGGAATGGATACAGGCAATTTCCCGTAATACCATAATTTTTTTCAAGGTGTCATTTAGACTTATGCTGATTTCCTTTGCCTGCATAGTAAGGTACATTGCCTTGTCCGTTAGACTTTTTCTATCGCCGAATTCTATGGTTTGATAAAAATGCGATATGCCGAGCAGCATCTTAAATCGCGTGCTGTCATTCACTTTCGGCAGGATGGATCTTGCGCTGTCGGGAATATTTTTCCGCAAATAGATAAAAGAGATCAATAGTTGGGCTTCGTTATAGGACCTGGTTAACCCGGAACGTAAGCTTAGGCTTGCCGCTTCCCTGGCAAGTTGCATCGCCGAATTCAGGTTGAAGGTGCGCGGATAAGGAGTATTAAAATATATTGTACCGAGCTGCAGCAAGGCGGTGACTTTTTCTGCGTCGGAATGTGAACTCTTGATTGTCTTTTCCAGCGATGGCGCCCGATCACGCGGAACTGGCTCGATTCCCTGGAGCAGTTGGGATCTACACACAGTGCCTTGCAATACCAGCAAGAGGCCTGTCATCATGATATACTTCATTGGCATTCCTTTAAAGTTACAATCCTCTTTGAGCTTCCATTGATCGGAAGTCGAAAATCCCCGGAAAAATTATTGGATTGGTGAAATATCGACAATTGGCCGCATTGCTTTAGTGCCATGTCGTCAAAAACTGCTTTGGAGAATACCATAAAGTGTTGATAATTAATTTGATACAATTTACGGCATACCAATTGAAACGCAATGGCAAAATCATTTTGTAAATCAAAATCAGCTTGCAAACATGAACATGCAACGAATTAAATCCAGATTCGCACGGGTGTTGTCCATCTTCTCAATCACCATGGTATGCTTAACAGTTTCCTTCACCAATTTAAATGCACAAAGTATGAAAGTAAAGAACGTAGTGTTGGTACATGGCGCCTTCGCCGATGGTTCAGGGTGGAAAGGCATTTATGATATCCTGACCAAAAAAGGGTACAACGTGACTATCGTCCAGAACCCCCTGTCCTCGCTCGAAGATGATGTTGCCGCAACCAATCTGGCTCTCGACAAGCAGGATGGGCCGGTGATCTTAGTCGGTCACTCCTGGGGTGGCGCCGTGATCACCCAGGCGGGAACGCACAGCAAAGTGGTGGGATTGGTGTATGTCGCGGCCTTCCAGCCTGACTTAGGCGAATCAGCCTTCACCTGGTTCAGCTCGATGCCGCCAGTACCTGAAAATGGGGTGATGAATCCCGATGATAAGGGATACGTTTACTATTCGAAGGAGAAGTACCATGCCGGGTTCTGTGCAGACCTTAGCAAAGCTGAGTCCGAGTTCATGTACGCTTCCCAGGGCGCATTCGCGGCCAAGTCTTTTGCAACACCGTTGACCCAGGCAGCCTGGAAGACCAAGCCAAGTTGGGGAATCGTTGCAACCGAGGACAAGAGCATCCGTCCGGAGATCGAAGAAAAAATGTACACGAGGTCGAATACCAAAATAACAAAGATCAAGGGGAGCCACGCGGTCTATATTTCGCAGCCGGAGGCAGTCGCGAAAGTCATCATGGAGGCGGCTGAAAACGCATCAAATGCGAAGTAAGGTGTAGTTATATAGGCAGGAAATGAGACCATTGAAAAGGCCGCTGCGGAAAACCGCGCGGCTTTTTTTGTGAAAATCAACTAGTTGAAGTTGCCCAACCTGGATTCGAACCAAGACACTCAGATCCAGAATCTGACGTACTACCTTTATACTATTGGGCAATGGAAGGGCAAAATTAGGTAATTTTCACCTTATTTTGCCAAAATATGTCGAACCATTTTCTTCCGTTCCTGGTCCTCATTGGTTTCCTCCTGCCGCATTCGGGCAGCGCACAATCTGCGGTCACTCCATCATCTATCGGTAAAACCTATACGCTGGCCGACACCGCCCGCCAGGCTGCCGTCCAATTCGCCGACTCCATCTTCCACCGCTCCAGCTTTTCCTACGAACGGGTAGAACCTGAAATCCCGGAGGACATCCAGAACATCCTCGTCCGCTTCAACAACGCCATCGTCGCCAACAAGCAATGGTTCTATGAATATAAGAATGCCTACGCAGGACAGACCCTCCCGTATAACCAACGGTTTGGCATCAGTGCAGATGAATATAAGAAGCTGCAAAACCTGGAAAAAACACCGCCTCAGCTCGTCCCCGTCGATACTCAAAAAGTGACTGTCATCCGCGAAGGCGGCTACATCCGCTTCAAGACAGATGGCGATAGCCACCTGCTCGACTACTTCCAGATCGACCTGCAACAATTATTCGTCGTCTATGGTGGTGATACGATCCCCTTCGCCGGGCGGACCGCAACGACTGCTTCCAGCCCCTATGGCGAATGGCAGGGCTTCACCTGGCGCCTGCAGAAAGCCGATGCTGCCAGTACTATCGCCACCAGCCGTGTCACCGCCCGCGTCGTCGAGATCAACCTTGGCCTCCCGGCGCAGCAACCCACCGGCAGGGTCTTCCTCCGCATCAAATACCAGGACATGCGCGACGGCGAAACTGCCGCCAACCTCGAACTTGTGGGGTACATTCATTAATATCTGCTGGCCTCCGCCCCCGGCACCCGCGCAATCCTCCATCCATATCGCAGCAGCCTGTGGATACTCCAGGCAAACAACAGTCCATGCGCAAACAACACCACCCAATCATACCGGAAGATAAGCGCACCGCGCAACAATAAAGCCAAAGGCAAAAACACCTGGTAATAGTCAGCCAGAAAGATGAGATAGGGATAGGGCTGACCCGGCGGCATCAGGATGATGACAATCTTGAAACCCAGTTTCCGCCGGCAGGCGGTCACGAACAAAAGATAAAAGACAAGAAATAGTACCGGCAAGGTCCTGCCGATGCGCCATAACATGAATCCCAGTGCGACCATCTCCGCAGCAAGGATCATCCACTCGCGCCCCCGGAAATGTTCAGGGGCGATCTTCGTCGCATAGGTAGGCGTTTGCGAAGCGATATCATTGTCCCGATCGTAGAACATATGCCAGAGGATACCTCTTATGCCATAGCAAAGCGCCCACACACCGACAGCGCTAAACCAGACCCAGTCGATCTCCTGACCGGTATAGTAACTCATACTTGCCACCACGAACAGGCTGGTAAAGACATGCGCACCCGACGCATCGGCCAGCACGCCAAGGGCTCCCCGCTTCTTCAGCCTCACCGGCGGGATGGAATAACAGCTAAAGGCGATCCATGGCATCACTGCCAGCGCCATGATCAGCACATGCGGATAGAAAGTGCCGATATAGACCGCGCCCGCCGCCAGGGCCACCACCGGGAATATCCATCTGCGCGAAGGCGGGACACCTGCCATCCGGTTCTTCTTCCCGATGGCAAGGTCTTCCTCCATATCCGTAATGTCATTGATAACACTCACATAAGCGGCCCCAAGCACCATCGCCAGCATGATATACAGGAGATACGGACTCGCGGCGAACAGGCTTTTCCCCGACTTCATCACCGTGGCATAGCCAATCGCCAGCAGCGGGGCTAGCTTATAGCCCCACCATTCAGAAGCTCGTATCGTCTTTAGAACATTCATTTCACCATCTTCTTCCACCCAAGCTGCATGAAGAGCACCGGGTTCAACCAGAAGCCACGCAATAGCTGCCGGCCGCTTTCTCCATACCGCCCCCTGATGAGGAAGCTCAGTTTTACCAGCTTCAGTGTATTATCGATGCATCGCACTTCCAGCACCCTGATCTCCTCCTTCGTAAGCCGGTCGGCATAACGCCGCAACATCTCCCGCGTATCTTCGATATACATCAGCTTCAATACTTCATAATTATCCCGACCGTCGTAAATGTTGTCGTCATTGACGGTTTTATGCCAAAGCTTTTCCCGGATCAGCGCTCCGCGGGCCTGCTTCGACAATACGATGTCAAGCAACAGACACCAGTCATCAGCGACATGCATCCGGTCGTTCCACGGAGAGACAAAAGCCTGCCGTCTGATCACCACGGAGGAAGAAGGCGAGGGGCAGCATTCCAGATACAATCGCCGCAGCTCAGGATAAGTAAAAACCATCGGGGATTCGCTCCTGCCCGCCAGATAAGGTTGCAGAAACCTGAACTCCGAAAAATAATCCGCTATCCGCCCGTCCGGCATCTGCTGATACCAATTTACAAACACAAAATCGAGGTCGAGGTTCTCCAGGGTGGCGACACATTTTTCCAGGAAAACAGACTCCCAGACATCATCGCTGTCCAGGGAGGCGATATAGACCCCTCTTGCGGCATCCAGACCGGTGCTGCGTGCCGCCGCCTGGCCGCCATTCGGCCGGTAGAGATATTCCACCCCCGGATAGCCTTTCACAATGGTTGCTGTTTGGTCCGTCGAGCCATCATCCACGACAATGATCTGTTTGTTAGGATAGGTTTGGCCAAGCGCGCTCTCGACAGCGCGGCCTATAAGTGCCGCCCGGTTATAGGTAGGGATGATCACCGTCACCAGCGCTTTATCGTGAGCCTCCATCATGTACAAGTGCAATTAAGGTTTGGGCAAAGTCGATCTCCGCCGGCCTGTCCGGCAGCCGGTTGTGCAGGTGATTACACGCCGCTGCCCCCATAGCCTGCCATTCTCCCCGACGTTGCCAGGCCCGCTCAAGCGCCTGGTCGAAGGATTCGGCGCCCGACTCACCGATGAATCCCGTTATCCCATCTTCTATCATCTCCTGGCTGCCACCGGCCGTCGTCGTGATCACGACACGCCCCGCCGCCATCGCTTCCAGCACAACCAGCGGCAATCCTTCGCTACGCGAGGGCAACACCAGGGCATGAAATTCCTGCCACAGTTGCCGCATATCATTGCGCTGACCCGCAAAATGAATATTCTCAAGCCCATGCAACCGGGCCATGGCTTCCAGCCCCTCCCGATCGTCACCGCTGCCGACAAAGACCAGTTCGATAGGCCGCTCCCGCCACTTGGGCCGGCTGAGCAGGCGGATAAGGATGTCCTGTCCTTTGTCCAGCACAAACAGCCTGCCGATGCAGGCAAGCCGGTAGACGGAGTTGCCGCCGGGGTAGGGGATGGGACCGTCGCTGCGATCCACCGGGTTATAAATAAGTTGTGTATTGCTTAGCCGGATGCCGAATTGTTCTTCCGTCAGCTGCTGGTTATGCCGGGATACAAAGAAACATCTTTGTGCATGGAGAAAAGCCTTGATCATCCCTGGCCGGTGATCCAGCTGCGGCCAGTAAAAATCCACCGCCTTCTGACAAATGATGACATAGGGGACACCCGCCGCCAGACAATCCTGTGCATAGTCGAGGCCATCAAAATTGATGCCCTGGGCGATCACCACAAGGGACGGCCGGTCTGCCCGCAACTGCCGGGTAAATGCGGAACGCAGCTCATTTCCTTTGTACCAGTATTTTCCACGCAGCCTGAGCAACACCTTCCGAACGGCAAACTGCCATGTCGGGGTCCGCAATTCCTTCAGCCTGACCCCTGCCTTCACGAGTCCTGTCCAGCGGGGATGCTCGCGGTTGATCCTGTCCTTATACACGATAACCCCTATTCCGCCGGCTTGCAACGTAGGAATGCTCCTGGCCCACAGCTCTTCGCTGCCGCCCCAGTCTTCCTTACAGGTAGTTATAATGGCAATTGTAGGCATTTCTCAAGGTTTGCGCCCTGTGACCAAAACGTCTTTACGATTGTCCGGCGTTGTCCGACTCCACCGGTTTCTTTAAAAACAATTTAGCATACGTTCCACCCATCGCCACCAGCTCCTCATGGGTGCCATGCTGCTGTACCCGTCCCTCCCCCATTACATAGATATGATCCGCATGTCGCACCGCGGAAAGCCGGTGACTGATGATCAATGCCGCCCGGTTGCCGATGCGCTGGCGAAACGACTGGAACAGTTCGTCCTCTGACACTGCATCCAGCGCACTCGTTGCCTCGTCGAAGATGACAAACCGGCTGTTGCTGTAAAAGCTTCGCGCGATGGCCAGCTTCTGCCACTGGCCGATGCTCACCTCCCGGCCATTCTCGAAAAGCCTGCCCATCATCGTTCCATATCCTTCCGGGAATCTCCGGATATAGTCATGCGCCCCCGACTTACGCGACGCCGATTCGATCTCGCTCTCCGGCCGCTCGCCATCGATATCCCCCCACCGGATATTCTCCGCCGCGGTGATATTGAACCGGCCAAAATCCTGGAATACGGCGCTGATATGCTTCCGGTATTCCGTGCTGCGAAAACACCGGATATCCGTGCCGTCCATTTTGATAGACCCTTCCGACGGATCGTAAAGCCGGCACAACAGCTTGATCAGCGTCGTCTTACCCGCACCGTTGAGTCCAACGATGGCAACTATCTTCCCCGAAGGTACCCGCAGCGACACATTCCGCAGCGCCGGCTCCTTTGCATGCGGATAGGTAAAGCTCATGTTCTCCACTTCCAGGTCTACCGCATCGGATTCAGGAAAGGGTAGCGGATGCTCGGGCTCTTTTAGCGTCGCCCGCAGGTCGAAAAGTTCGAAAAGATTATTGATAAAAATATTGTTCTGGTAAAGCCCCGAGATCCCCTGCGCCATCCCTTGCAAAATTCCATACGACTGCGGGAAGACGATGAGGAACAAACTCATATCGCCCACGCTGATGCGGCCCTTTATCAAGCTGAAACACAAATAGGCAATACAGGCAAATAGCCCCAGTGTCGCCATGATATTGGTCAGCAGCTCTTTAAAGGTGTTGCGTCGGGTCATCTGCAACCGCTCGCGCATCAGGCCAAGCCGGATGCCGGTATACAACCCGCGGATATAAGCGCCCAGTCCGTAGCCCCTGATCTCCTTGGCAGAGGTGTCTTCGGTAAGCAGGTCGCTGAGATAGGTCGCCTGCCGCTCGACAGGCGTCTGCCGCCGCCGCCACTGGTATAGCTGTTCGGCATAACGTATCCGCACAAGCAGGGTAGGTGCTATAAAAAGCGCCAGCAGGGGCAGCAAAAGCCAACTGATGGAGATGAGAATGGAGCCGATCGCCACCAGCGTCAGGCAGTTCTTGGCGATATCTGCCAGATTGAGGACGACATTATTTGGCGCCTCCGGCCCTGCATCCCTGGCACGTTTCATAGTGTCGAAATAGGCCGGGCTCTCATAGAAAGCGAGATCGAGGTTCACCGCACATTCATGTATCTTCTCATCAATGCTTTCCTTTACCCGCTGTGCATTTATCTCCGTGGCGAGGGTGGACAACGCCTTCACCACCACATAGATGATGGTCCCTGCCGTGATGACGGCGAGATACCATTCCACCCGCTGCACTTTTTCGGTGTTGAATGGGGTGGACCTGGCCACTTCGTTGATAAGGTGTTTGAAGATATACAGCAGCAGCAGGTAGAGGACACTTTCGACAGCGATCAACACCAGGGTCAGCGTAGTCCATTTTCTCGAGATCCCCCAGATGAGACGCAATGTCCTCCTCAAATGAAGATTTGTTCTAAGCTGTTCTACCCGATGGCGGATTGTGCCAATCATGAGGCCAAAATAACCATAAATATTTAAAAAACAGCATTTTTACAGCATTCGGCGCCTCTCATCCTGCTTCTCCCGCGCTCTTCCAATTTTAACCGGTTTTAAACCTTCAACGGTCGGTTTTAACAGTTTTTTCTAAAACACCGGGGCTAAATTTATTGTCTATTAAGAGTAAGTCAACACACATTAAACGTTAGTCAACATCATTAGTCAACACAGTAAGCCATCATAAACCAAATCCACCACCTATGCCAGTAAAAGAAGCAAAGCGTTTTCTCTCTATTCGCCTTTCCGCAGAAGAACTACAGGAAGTTTATAGCCATCAGCATCAGTCCACCTGTCGCAGCCTCACCGAATATGTAAAAAAGGTGCTCACCGCCAAACCCGTCATCGTAAAGGTGCGCGATGAGTCCAAAGAGGATACGCTTCAGCAGCTTAATGCTATAAAGAACCGGTTGGACATCCTGGCGGACAAGGCCGGTCCGCAGGAGAATGGGTCCCTGCTCGGAGAGATCGCTGAGATCAAAATGTCTATCCGCAAAATTGCCGATACCTATTCACGGACGTAGAGAGTGCCACATAACTATCTTATCCGAACCACATCCTCCGCCACCGTCGGAAATTGAGAAAAGACGGCCGCATCATGCCCGGGAATAATTAAAGAGATATTGGG
Source organism: Puia dinghuensis (assembly GCF_014642875.1). Lineage (GTDB taxonomy): Bacteria > Bacteroidota > Bacteroidia > Chitinophagales > Chitinophagaceae > Puia > Puia dinghuensis. The sequence goes on along the minus strand of NZ_BMJC01000003.1, from coordinate 392,360 downwards.
CTGCATTCTTCGCATGCGCTTCAATTGATGTACATATGCCTTGGGGTCAAACGTAAATTTTGGGGGTATAGAAGTCAAATGTTGTAAATTATAATAGTACCAGCTGTTGTCCGAAGCGATGATCACCCTCTCCGCGGATGTATTGACGGCCACATACTGCGATTCCCAGGTATGTTTTGATCCGATGAAGGCCCGGATGCCGGGGAAAAGCTCGATGCTGTCGCCTTTGACAAGGTGAAGCCTCCCATCGAGGTTGGTGGCTACTATGGCTTTTACATCCTCTTTATAAAATCCCCCATGATCCCCGTTCTTCTGCCAGGCAGTACCGACAAAATAGGTATAGTCGTCCTGTTGCATCCACACCTGCGCGGTTGGAAATAAGGTTATTCCCCCGATATGATCCCAGTGCGGATGGGTAATGATGATGTCGGTAATCTCACCAGGCTGGAGCTTTAGCCGTAGTAAGGCGCTGTCAGGCCGGATATAATTGCTGCTGTTCCATGAATTATTCCGGGTGCTGTTCTCATTCAAGGTGAAACCGGCGTCCACCAAAATATTCCTGCCACCCCCCTTTAATAACCAGAACATATAGCAATCCGCGACACTGTCTTTATCGCTGCCGCCGATGGCTATCTCCGAGGCTTTGATAAAACCGCTCTTTGCAAACCGGATGGCATATACCTCGTATGCAATAGACCGTTGCGCATACACCCCAGCTCCAACGCAAAAAAACGCGACCAGAACTACAATTTTTTTCATGGCTTGCAAATTTCGATTTGAGCCGTACATCCGCCACGAAGCCTCCTACTTCAAAAACCCGGCTATCCGGTGCAGCTGCGCCGGATCATACACCTTCCCATCTTTTATCACCAGCTTTACCCGGCGGATATCGTGGATATTATGCAGCGGGTCGCCATCGACAAGGATTATGTCGGCGGCCCGCCCGGGCAGCAACGATCCACTCACACCCGCCTGTTTCATCACCAGCGCCGGTACCACCGTGGCCGTCCGTAAGGCCTGCAACGGCGTCAGCCCCGCATCCACGTATAGCTCCAGCTCCCGCGCCACGCTATAGCCCGGGAATCCCATATCCGTACCCGCGACGATGGGCACGCCCCGATCATACAAGGCTTTTACTTCCTTTTCCATGTCCTTGAAAAGGGCCTTGTATTTCTCTGCCAGCGCTGGTGGCATCCCCGTGTTGACAAACAACTCCTGCAACGGTGGAGGCAGGGTGGCAAACGCCGGCTCCATCCCGGTGATGCTGTCTTTCACCGACCGGAAGACCAGCTCGAATACGCCGAGCGTGGGGTCGATCACCGTCCCATGCTCCTTGATGAAGTCAAGCCCCGCCGCTGTTTTCGGATCATTCCAGTCCGTGAGCCTGTCCTTCGTCCGGGCCAGCATCGGTCCTACATACTGGATATGGTTAACCATGTCCATCCCCGAATCCACGCCCTGCTGCAGGTTCATCCCTTCCGGGATATGACCGGTAACGGTAAGCCCCATCCGATGCGCTTCGTCGCATATGGCCTTCAAAACGGGGGGAGTCACCGAACTATAGATCTTTATCTGTACAAACCCGCTGTCTTTATAGCGTCGCACCGCCCACACCGCCTCCTGTGGAGTGCTGGCCCGGATGATGCCGAGACCCAGCGGTCCCGGACCGTCGATGATCCCTGCCTTCAGGATATGCGGACCTACCCCGACGCCTTCATCGATAGCCCGCTTCACCGCATTGATATAATTGAATTCATTGCCGCAATCCCGCACCGTCGTCACCCCGGCGGCAAGATAGGCCGGGCCCCATTCGGCTTGTTCGAAGTGTGCATGCATATCCCAAAGCCCGGGGAGGATGGTCTTGCCTTCCGCATGGATCACCTTCGCCCCCGCCGGGACAGCAACCGCAGCCTTTGTCCCGACCTTTCTGATCTTCCCATTCCCGATCAGCACCACAGCGTCGGGGGTGGTCTCACCCGTGGCTACATCCACCACCTTCCCGCCAACGATAGCCAACAACCCGCCATGCCCCAGTGCGCCCGCATCACTCGCCGCAGCCGACCCCTTCATCTCCGCTGCAAACAACTGCATCCCATATGTCGCCGCCCGCCCGATCAGCTCGGGCAGCAAAAATTCATACTTGTCCAACATCATCTCGAGCTTGTCACCCTCTGCATCGTTGGTGATCAGGCAGACAAGCCCGCCCGCCTGGTCTGTCCACACCAGTTCGTTCCCCCATACCAGCCCGTTGATCACCGTCCGCTCCAACACCAGCCGCTGCCCGCTAAAACCCAGCGTATCATAACCCGCCGATGAGATAGAAACGGCACCCGCCGGCAGCAATCGCAGATGCGCCGGCCGGCCACGCTTCTTCCAATATTGCAGCAACACCATCTGCACCGTCCCCGGCGAATACCCGCCTACGGGAAAGGCCGGCTCCCTCATCTTATGTTCATAAGCTGTATCGCCAACTCGTTCCCACGCACTTTCTCCATGCAGAACGATGCTGTCGTTGATGGTCGAGAACCGCGAGGTCTTCCCCTTGATCCAAAGACTTTTCGGCGTGTAGTTCCCGGGCACCACCGTCAGCACTGCCTCCAATGGCACGGCCTGCCCCCGATCGACAAACTTGAAATGAACGGTATAACGCACCCCACTATCCCCGATGGTGCGGTAATACACTTCCTGGCCGATGTTTTGCGCGAATTTGTGCAAAAAGAAGCGCGCGCTGTCCTGCGCCATGCCGGCTGAATAGCTGCCCAGGCTCAGCAGTAAAAAGATAAATTTTTTCATAATTACCTCCGCTCATAATATACACCCATTTCGGCAATTGCCGGTGGCGTATCGAATTTATCGATCAACACCCGAACCTTATCCCCATATACCGTCGCAAACCGGTGAATCTTCACCCGACCCGGCTGAGACCCCGTCAGCAACGGCTTCCACGCCCCGTTGCTGTGCACTTCCAGCCGGTAAGCACTCATATTTGCCTTATCCTCGGTGATCACCACCATATTCAACGCCTTCTCCCGTCCCAGCTCAACCTCGTACCATGGCGCCTTCACCGTCACATTCGACTGCCAGGAGGTGTGAAAATTATCATCATTGCCAAAATCCATGATATTCATATCATCACTCCAGCTTGCATTGGCCGGCTGATGTTTGGCCAGGTTAGAGGAAATGATCGGCGCCTCCGTCGGCGGCAAAGGATTCGACGGCCCCTCGTTCTTCCACAGGCGACCAATGGAAGCCAGCGCCGCCAGCGCATTGTCATCGATAAGGCCATCCCGATTGGGGGCTACGTTAAGAATAAAATTGTCATAGATCTTATTGTACGGAACGATATCCTCATTCACCAGCATCCTGGGGTCTTTCACCGGCGTCGCCGGGAAATCGGTTTTCCAAAACCACGCCGAATTCAGCGGCAGACAGGACAAAGCCGGCAACCGGTTGGTAGACGTAGAGATATGTTGCCCCGCCCCTTGCTCATACGATTTGATATCGGTATAGAATAACGCTTCTGGCGGATACTTGGCCGAATTAAGGTCCATCAGCAAACAATGTGGCTGCAGGGTCTTGACAAGGGTATAGATCTCTTCGAACGGCACGTCATCATAGCTAATGCGGGACCAGGGCGCATCCCAGCCATCGATGATCAGCGCCGTGATCTCCCCGTAATGCGTCAGCAGCTCGGTCAGCTGCGCCTTTATCATCTCGACGTGCTGCCGCGTGATAAACCCGGGGCGCAGCCGGTGGTGTGTATCAAGAATGGAATAATACAAACAAACCTTCAGTCCCGCGGCACGAAAAGCCTCGGTATATTCCTTCACTACATCGCGATGCAACGGACTGTTCATCACATTGTAATCGGTGGTCTTTGTATCCCAGATGCAAAACCCGCTGTGATGTTTGGTCGTCAGGCAGCCATAGGACATATTCGCCGACTTTGCCGCCCGCGCCCATTGGTTGCAATCCAGTTTCCCCGGGTTGAAAAGCGATGCCGGTGCATCCGGGTCCGCCCAATCCTGGTTCATGAAGGTTGGAATGTTGAAATGGATGAACATGCCAAATCGTAGGTCGACGAATTGCTGCTGCAAGTCATGAAGCGATTGGGCGCGGCTGGTGAGGGCCAGGGCGGTGATTGCAGCAAGGACCGGCAGGTGTTTCAGAGTCATTTTATTTTTGTTTGTCCGTTGAAAAAGAATAAGGAAAATCCGCGGCATCAACGCCCTTGGCCTTGTTCGGGGTGGCTCCCATCGTCAGCCTGAACTCACCGCCCTTCATCAACGCAGTATGATCGAGGTAATTCTTCGTATACGGCTGCCCATTCAACAGCGCCGACTGCACATAGATATTGGCCGCACTGTTATTCGGCGCGCTGATCACAAAGGATGCCCCATTCTCCAGATGCAACACGGTCTTCCGGAACAGCGGTGTCCCCAGCACATACTGTCCGCTGCCGGGACATACCGGGTAAAAGCCCAGCGCCGAGAACACATACCAGGCCGAGGTCTGCCCGTTGTCCTCATCGCCACAATAGCCGTCCGGCGTGGCCTGGTACAACTTGCGCATCGACTCCCGCACCCAGTACTGACACTTCCAGGGCTCACCCGCATAATCGTAGAGATATAGCATATGCTGTATCGGCTGGTTGCCATGTGCATACTGTCCCATCCCGGCGATCTGCATCTCGCGGATCTCATGGATGACAAACCCATAATAACTGTCGTCAAAGGTGGGTGGCATTACAAAAACGCTGTCCAGCATCTGTATAAACTCCTTTTTCCCACCCATCAGGTCGATCAACCCCTGGATATCATGAAACACACTCCAGCTATAATGCCAGCTGTTGCCCTCGGTGAAGGCATCACCCCACTTGAATGGATTGAACGGTGACTCGAAACTCCCATCCTGGTTCTTCCCACGCATCAGCTTGTGCTCCGGGTCGAACAGGTTCTTATAATTCTGGCAACGGCGGGCATATACGGCCAACTCCGACTCGGGCCGGCCAAGCGCCTTACCAAGCCGGTAGATGCAAAAGTCATCATAAGCATATTCCAGCGTGCGCGCCGCATTCTCGTTGATATGGACGTCATAGGGCACATAGCCCAGGCTGTTATAATAGCTCACGCCCTTCCGGCCAACGGCAGAGATCGGGCCTTCCGCGTTGGCATCTTTCAGCAGGGCCTCGTACAATGTATTGATATCGTATCCCCGCAACCCTTTAAGCCAGGCTTCGGCGACGACGGAGGCGGAGTTATTCCCGATCATCACATCACGATATCCAGGGTCAGACCATTCCGGCAGCCAGCCCCCTTCCTTATAATCGTTGACGAGTCCTTCCTGCATCTCTTTGTTGATGGAAGGGTATACGATGTTCAGAAAAGGATACAAGGCGCGGAAGGTGTCCCAGAATCCAGTCCCGGAAAACATATACCCGGCTTCTACCTTACCATTATAAGGGCTGTAGTGGACGATATGGCCGGTCGCATCCTTCTCATAGATGCGCATCGGAAAGAAAAGCATCCGGTAAAGACTCGAATAGAAGGTTCTGATCTGGTCGATCGTGCCCCCCTCTACCGACACCCGGCCCAGGGTCTTGTTCCAGATGGCCCGGCCCTTCGCTTCCACCGTTGCAAAATCATCCTTGCCAATTTCCGATAAATTCTGCTCGGCCTGCTCGATGCTGATAAACGAAGACGCCACCCGCGCATTGATCACCGTCCCGCGATGCGCAGCGGCAAAACCAACGACGGCCCCGACATGCTTGTCGGTCAGCTGCAGTGAGTCGACAAGAACGCTGTCCCTCCATGTGCTGGTCGAAGTAAAAGGCTTGTCAAAAACAATCACAAAATAATTCTTGAAATTGGGCGCGACTCCCCCGCTGTTACGGGTAGTATAACCCACGATCTTATTCTCCCCGGGGATGATCTTTATATACGATGCGCGGTTGTAGGCATCTATTACAATATGCGCACTATCTGTTTTGGGAAAGGTGAAACGAAACCGCACCGCGCGCTCGGTTGGCGTCAGCTCCGTCGTCACATCATAGTCGGCAAGATAAACGCTGTAATAATACGGTTTCACTATCTCTGCTTTGTGCGTGAACCACGAAGCCCTTGTGTTCTCCGTAAATTCTCCGCCATTCACCGGCATGATGCTGAATTCTCCGAAGTCATTCATCCAGGGCGAGGGTTGATGGGTCTGCTTGAAACCCCTGATCTTATCCGCCGTATACGTATATTGCCAGCCATCTCCATTCCTTCCCGTCTGTGGTGTCCAGAAATTCATCCCCCAGGGCAAAGCGATCGAGGGATAGGTGTTCCCGGCCGACAGCTCTCCGGTAGACTGTGTTCCCATTAGGGGATTGACAAAGTCGACGGGGTCATGTACGACATCGACCCACTGGGCCCGTGCGCCGCCAAATAAAATAAGTGCGGCGCTAAATAGAATGGCTTTTTTTAGCATGATGGTTACAAAAATTTTACGTCGCAAAGTATCGATTCCTGTTCAAATTTTTGTTGCTAATCCACGTGGCGGTACCTTTAGCGGATGAAATTGATATCCGGTCTCCTCGCTTGTTTTATGCCTTTTATACTTTCCGCGCAGCCAACCATCCATCGCGTGCCAAAAGAAGCAGCGCCCGTAACATATGTCGATCCCTATATCGGCACCGCCGCTCACGGCCATGTCTTCCTCGGCGCCAGCGTTCCTTTCGGCGCGGTACAGGTAGGGCCAAGCAATATCAATAAGGGCTGGGACTGGTGCTCAGGCTATAATTATTCCGATGACGTTGTCAAAGGTTTTGCCCAGAACCACCTCAACGGCACCGGTATCCCCGACCTCGGTGATATCCTGATCATGCCGTATACCGGCGACGTCCGCACCGAACCCGGCACGCAGCAGAACCCCACATCGGGCTACGCCTCCCATTACGACCACCGGGGCGAGGTCGCCCGTCCTGCCTATTACTCCGTCTGGTTGAAAGATTATGCCGTGGGGGTCGAACTCACCGCCACCGAGCGCGTGGCCTTTCATCGCTACCACTTTCCAAAAGATGGCAACCGATTCCATATTATCATCGATCTCCTGCAGGGCAACTTCGATGCGGGCTGGCAGCATCCGCAGGTGAAAGGCTATATGCAAAAGCTGAACGACTCTACCCTCATCGGCTGGCGCAACTCCAGCCAATGGGCAAAGGACAGACGGATTTATTTCGCCATCCGTACTAACTTTCCGCTTAGTGACTTCGCCCTTATCAACGGCGACAACCCCATAAAGGCAGGCTCCTTAGAAGCAGACACCGTCAAAGGTCTCATCAGCTTCGCCTCGAACCCCGGCACGGTGATGCTAAAGGTCGGCGTCTCCAACGTCAGCGGGGAGAAGGCCCTCGCCAACATCAATGCAGAGATCCCCGCCTGGGATTTCAACGATATCGTCCGCCAGGGGAATGAAAAATGGCGCAAGGCTCTCGACAAGATCACCATCGAGGCTGCCGACACCAACCAGCGAAAGGTATTCTATACAGCGCTCTATCATACCATGATCGCACCCGCCCTTTATAACGATCATGACAGCAGCTACCGCGGCGTCGACGGGAAAGTGATCGAACATGCGCGGTATAATAATTACACTATCTTCTCTCTCTGGGATACCTATCGCACCCTCAACCCGCTGATGACGCTGATCCATCCCGAACGCGTCAATGATATCATCAACACCATGCTCGCCATCTATGTCCAACAGGGAAAACTCCCCATCTGGCATCTGCAGGGCCGTGAGACGGACTGCATGGTCGGCTATAGCGCCGTCCCCATCATCGCCGATGCTTATTTGCAGGGCTTCCGCGGCTTCGACGCCAATGTAGCGCTCCAGGCAATGAAGGCGTCCTCCACCCGCGATGACTATGGAATGAAGTATCTGAAACAGGAAGGCTATATCCCCGCCGACAAAGAGCGGGAGTCCGTCTCCAAGGCGCTGGAATATGCCATCGACGACTGGTGCATCGCCAGGATGGCCGCAAAGATGGGCCGCACCGAAGACGCACAATACTATACAAAACGCGGCGAGCTTTTCACCCGCTATTTCGATACGACGACAAAATTCATGCGCCCCGTCCTGGCCAGTGGCCATTTCCGCGAACCTTTCAACCCTTTTCAATCCATCCACGAATGGGGTGACTATACCGAAGGCAACGCCTGGCAATACACCTGGCTCGTCCCGCAGGACGTAGAAAAGCTCATCCGGATGATGGGTGGCGACAAAGCCTTTGTCACAAAATTGGACAGCCTCTTCGTCGTCAGCGAGTCCATGGGCAGCCAGGCCTCACCGGATATCTCCGGCCTCATCGGCATGTATGCCATGGGCAACGAACCGAATCATCACATCGCCTATCTCTATGATTTTGCCGGCTACCCATGGAAGACTGCCGAGAAGATCAAAGCGATCGCCGATTCCTTCTATACCGCCAGGAACGACGGACTCTGCGGCAACGATGATGCCGGCCAGATGAGCGCCTGGTATGTCATGTCCGCCCTCGGCTTCTACCCCGTCAACCCCGCCAATGGAATCTTCGTCTTTGGCACCCCGCTGGTGCGCAAGGCGGTGCTACAGGTAGGGGAGGGCAAGCGCTTCACAATGCAGACGGTCAACTTCGGCAAGAAGAACATCTATATTCAAAAAGCTACCCTCAATGGGGCACGTTATCTTAAGTCCTACATCGACTTTAAGGAGATAAAGGCGGGCTCCACCCTCGTCCTTTACATGGGCGACCAACCCAATTTCCAATTTGGCGCCGCCCCCGGCGATCGCCCCATGTCCTCGCCCGGCACGGCGATGCGCGGCCAGTAACTATTTCTTGTGTTCGGCCTGCAGCGCCTCCTGCTGTTTTATACTCTCCGCATGGACATCATTGTACAGTGCGCGGATAAATTCTTCCGACAACTGCCGGTCCTTACCGCGCCTGATCGCATTGTTCAACACTTCCTCAAAACGCGCCGACTGGACGACCCCTATATGGTGATCCAATTTATAAATGCCGATGGCCCGCGCCGCCTTCATCCGCTCGCCCAGCAGATCGATGATCTGCTTATCCAGGGTATCGATCTGCTTCCGATAATAACCAAGCGTATCGGTTGTCTGCGCCTTTCCTGCCAATAAACTCAATAAAAGCCCTGCTGAAAAAAAGATCTTCTTATACATAAAAATGGATTGGTTTGCCCAAAATTAGAAAAATAACCGCCGGATCAAAGCATCGATTCCCGAATTGGGAACCTGATTAACCGAATAGGTATTGATAATCAATCTATTACAAACGGCATGTAGCTTGCTCTATTATACCCATGCGAAAATTATATTCAATTCTTATGAGAGACCGCCAAATTACCACAAAAGATATGATCACTTCCTTCCTCCTGGGAATGCTGCTGACCTTCATCTGTTTCTATCTTTTCAAATAAGGGATTCTCCTCTCACCAAAATAACGGTAAAATACGGGATATTTGGTTCCACGAAAACATTCTATGAACCGATACGCCGCGACGTTGTTGCTTTTAGTTCCTTTTGTTCTGCACGCACAAATATTTGTCAACCAGGCCATCTTTCCTCCCGACGTACCAAAGATCGCGGTCGTCGCAGGGCACACGGACGACGGAGTGTTCGATGTAGTGGATGCCGCCGGTCATAACGTATTCCGCGGTAAGCTCGGCCCCGCTCAATCCGTCAATGACTGGGCCCCGAACAAAAAATTCTATCAGGCCGACTTCTCCACCATCCATAAGCCCGGAAGCTATCGGCTGACGGTCGATGCAGGCGATACGCTGATCTCCTCCGCCTTCTTCACCATCGGCAACACCGATTGGGCCCGCCCGCTGATCTCCTCCATCCTGCATTACTACAACCAGCAACGCGCCAACACCCCCACCGAACTGGAGGCCGACAAACACCTGCTGCTCTTTGGCAGTGACAAACGCGTCGACCTCCACGGCGGCTGGTGCGACGCTTCCGGCGATGTAAGCAAATATTTCTCCCATTTGGCCTACGCCAACTTCATGTCCCCCCAGCAGATACCCCTCGTCACCTGGAGCCTGATCAACACCGGTGAGACCCTCCAAAAACAACTACACCAGTGGGGACTCGCCGACTCCCTCACCAGCGAAGCGCTCTGGGGTGCGGACTATATCACGCGATCGCTGTCGCCGGAAGGCTATTTCTATATGACCATCTTCACCTACTTCAAGAAGGACCCCGCCGCCCGCCGCGTCGTCGGCCTCCGCGCCAACAGCGTCACCACCGACGAATACCAGTGCGCCTTCCGCGAAGGCGGCGGCATGGCCATCGCCGCCCTGGCCCGCATCTCCCGCTGGCATAAGAACGGCGACTATACGGCACAGCAATACCTCGACGCCGCCCGCCGGGCCTATGCTCATCTCGTGGTCAACAACACGAAATACGATGACGACGGAAAAGAAAATATTATCGACGACTATTGTGCGCTGATGGCCGCGACAGAATTATGGATCGCCACCGACAGCAGCTATTATCGCGACCAGGCCCGCTTCCGCGCGGGAAAATTGAATGCCCGCATGACGCCCGCCGGCTATTTCATTTCTGATGATGGTCGTCGCCCCTTCTGGCATGCCGCCGATGCAGGCCTGCCTGTCGTCGCGCTTATCCGGTATCTCGATAAGGAAAAGGAGGCAGGCTATCGCAATGCAGCGATCCAAACCATCCGGCAGGCACTGGCCTATAACCTGCGCGTCACAAATGAGGTGGATAACCCTTTTGGTTACGCGCGCCAGAGCTTTTTGTATAAAGGCGAAGTAAAAGACGGCTTCTTCATTCCACACGAGAACGAAACGGGCTGGTGGTGGCAGGGTGAGAATGCCCGGCTCGGATCGCTGGCGACTGCGGCCCTACTGGGCGATCGATTGTTAAAAAATGACTCGATGGAGTTGTACGCCGCCCGTCAATACTCCTGGATACTGGGCTGCAACCCGTACTCGATGTGTTTTATGTACGGGTGGGGCCAACAGAATGTCCCCTACATGCACTCCAACTACGGCCATGGCTCCCAACGCGGCGGCATCTCCAACGGCATCACCGGCGGCAAAGACCACGGCGACGGCAGCGGTATCGACTTTCGCACGGAAGACAATGGGAATGAATGGCGGTGGACCGAACAATGGTTGCCGCATGCCGCCTGGTTCCTCGCGGCCGTTACGGCTATGTCAAGGGAATAAAGCGCTGTATCCGCGACGCAGCCGCGGCGTCCAGCAGGATCTCACAATTCGGATGCAACTGCACCACCGACGCCGGGATATCCGTCGTCACCGGTCCAAGAATGGCCTTCTCGATGATCTCCGCCTTGTGCTCTCCTTTAGCGATAAGCACGATCTTTCTCGTCTGCATGATATTCTTGATCCCTAACGTCAGCCCGCCCAATACATGATCCGCTGCCACTCCTGTCTCCTTTCTGACTCTTTCTTCAAAGATGGGGTCCATCGGCGAGACCCAGGTCTCGCTCTCGAACGGCGTCCCCGGCTGATTGATGCCGATATGCCCGTTCCAGCCGATGCCCAGCATTTGCAGATCGGCGCCGCCGCGGGCCGCCAGCCGCTGGTCGAACAACCGCGCCTCGGCGACAAAATCATCCGCCATTGTCGGCGGCATGATAAAATTCTCCTCCGCTATTCCAAGCGGTTTCACCAGCTGTTCATGGATGATGGAATAACAACTACCCGCATACTCCCGCGGGAGATTGGTCAGCTCGTCGACATTAAAAAGCGTGATCCGCGAAACATCGAAAGGATACTGCTTATAGATCGCGGCTACAATGCCATGCATCCCGATGGTCGTTTGCCCCGTCGACAACCCGATCACCGCATCCGGCTTTGCCAGCATCTGTCCGATGATCCGCCAGGCCGCCGTCACATCGAATTCCTGTTCGTTCTTCGTGATGGTTATTTTCATATTACCAGTCTTTTAGATTTTGCGCAAAAAAATCATCGAAGGCCGCCACTGCCGCCGTCTCCTCGACCCCGTCGAATTCCAGCACAACGGCTTCGCCACCCTTGATCCCAAGCGAAAGGATGCTCAACAGACTATTCAGCTTAGCCGTCTTAACCCCCTTCTTTGCCTGCACAACCACCGCGAATTGTTTTGCCAGTTTGACCATCGCGGTAGCCGGCCGCGCATGCATGCCTTCCGGCGCTAAGATCAGATATTCTTTTGTGATCATAATCCAAGAATGATTGCTTTTACTTCCGGTATTGAAGCCGCGGCCATCGAAAACTCCCGCAGACCCATGTCGAACAATAGTTTCGTCGCCGCCACATCCCCCGCCAGCTCCCCGCACATCCCGACCGGGATACCCGCCCGCTGGCCTTCTTCTATCGTCATCCGGATCAACCGCAACACCGCCGGGTGAAAAGGATCATATAAGGCGGCGATCTTCTCGTTCATCCTGTCTACAGCCAGCGTATATTGACAAAGATCGTTGGTCCCGATGCTAAAGAAATCCGCTTCCTTCGCCAGCAGATCGGCCGTCAATGCCGCCGAAGGGATCTCGATCATTACCCCCACAGGGATATCCGCCGCAAAGTCAACACCCTCCACTGTCAGCGTCTCCCGGGCCTCCGCAACTACAGCTTTCGCCACCCGCAATTCCTCCACGCTGCCGATCATCGGGAACATGATCCGGCAAGAGCCAAACACCCCGGCTCGCAAGATAGCCCGCAACTGCGTCAGGAACAGGTCCCGCCGGTCAAGACAGATCCTGATCGCCCGGTAGCCGAGAAAAGGGTTCTCTTCCTTTGGCAGACCCAGATAGGGCAGGGGCTTGTCCCCGCCGATATCCAGCGTCCGGATCGTCACCGGCCGGCCACCACTGCGCAACAGCACATTCTTATAGAAGGTAAATTGTTCTTCTTCCGTTGGTAGCTGGTCCCTCTCCATGAACAGCAATTCCGTCCGCAATAACCCCACCCCCTCGGCGCCATAAGAGAGCGCCTGTTCCATGTCTTCCACCGAGGCGATATTTGCCTCTAAATGTACCCGCACTCCATCCCGCGTCACTGCAACCCGATCTTTCAGGGATTCAAGCATTTGTCGCCGGCGCAAAAATTCATTCCGCTTCCGCCGGTACTTCGCCAACACCTTCGCCGGCGGATTTACCAACACAACCCCCGACTCCCCATCCAGCACCAGCTCGTCCCCATCGGCGACCGCAACTAACGCCTTACCCATCGCCACTACCGCCGGCAACCCCCGGAGCCGCGCCACGATGGCCGTATGCGAGGTCTTTCCCCCCGCCTGCGTGATAAAACCTTCGACGCGACCCGCGTCGAGACCTATCATGTCGGAAGGTGTCAGATCTTCCGCTACGACGATCCAACCTTTCCCATCCGGCAAATGCCGCCCGGCCGGAAAGCCCGCCAGTTGCCGGAACAACCGCCAGCCAATATCCTTTATATCCGCCGCTCTCGCTCGCAGATAATCATCTTCCATTTTCTCGAACATCTCCACAAAGGGCGCAATCGTCAATAAAACCGCATCCCGTGCCGGCATCAGATGCTCCCCGATGCGCCTGAACACTTCCTCCTCCCAGGCCGGGTCCCGCAACAGTTCTACCTGCACTTCCAGGATAGCTGCTTCCTCCTTACCCGCCGTTGCCATCATCGCTTCCAGCTCGCCTATCGCCGCCACCACCGCACCACGATACTTCACCTTCTCCGCCTCGACGGCAACCGCATCCGCAAGCACGATGCCGCTGACCCGCGCTTCTCGCTGGCGCAGCCAATAGGCCCTGCCTATCGCAATCCCCGGTGAAACGCCGATGCCTTTCATAACGAGTAAATTATTTTCAACGGTGTTATGCAGTCGGCTTGCGCCTCGTGTCATATGATCCAGTGTAAGATACTTCCCAGAAATCCCAATGCGAGCAGCCCCAGCAACAACACCGTCGTTTTGACGCCCCGCTTGATAAAATAATACGTCAGGAAGGTCAACCCCAGGGGCAAAAGCGCCGGCACTATCTGATCGAGTACCCCCTGCAGACCCGCCCCTTCTCCAAACGACAAAGGGGTATGGATATTCATCAGCGTGGCCGGCATCGCGCCCACCACCATCAACCCCAGGATAGCCGCTCCTTCCTTGAGCCGATCCATGACATTGTTCTTCGACAACTGCATCAGGAAGCGTGTACCCGCCTTATAACCGATGAAAGTGAGCCGGTAGCGCAGCAAGAGATGCGGCACATTGAACAACAGGATAAACAGCACCACCCCCAGCCCATTCCCTTTAAGGGCAAGGGAAGTCCCGACACCCGCGGCGATGATCTTTAGCGTGCCCCAGAACAAGGAATCGAATACTCCCGCTAGTGGTCCCATCAGCCCTAACTTCACCGAATCGATCGACTCGGCATCGAATTCCGGGTCGCGGCTATTCTGTTCCTCCATTGCCGCAGTCAACCCCAGGATCAGCGTACACCCGTACGTACTGGTATTGAACAGCTGCAGATGCCGCTGCAGCGCGGCGCTCATGGATTCCTTTGACGGATAAAACTTCTTCAGCACGGGCAAAATGGCGAAAGCAAATCCCGTATTCTGCCAGGTCTCGAAATTGAAATTGGCTTCCAGCAACATGCTCCGCCAGAAGATGCGCCGCAGATCGCGCTTATTCAGCGCAGGCGTCCGGTCGTTTGCAGGCGAACCCCGCTCGTACTCCGACGAAGCCTCCTCCTCTTCGACAGCAGGCTTTGGCTTTTCCTGCGTCACCAAAAAGGCAATGATCACTCCCAGTCCGCCGATGGCGATCAGCGGCAGCTTGAGATACGCTGCCAGCAAAAAACCGAGGAAAAAATAGGGCGCAACGCGTTTATGGAAAAGCAGGTTCATCAGCAGCGCAAATCCAAGCGCCGGCAGCAGATTGCCCGCTACCTGCAACCCCGTGTTCACCCAGGCCGGGATCCTGTCCAGGAAAGCTTTCATCACCCCCGCCCCAAGCTGCAAGGCCAGAAAGCCAACTACGGCCATCAGCAAGGGCTTTGCAAAACCCGACAACACATGCAACCGTTGCACGCCCCGCCAATCCCCCACCCCGGCATGTCGCGAAAAGCTTTTATTGAGCACACTACGCGCGACAAACAAAGCGCTCAGCAACATTTCGGCTAAGATCGAAATAGGGATCGCCAGGGCCAGCGCAATTCCCACTCCTTTGCCGGACATGATCGCAAAAGCCGTCCCCAGGACCCCGCCGGTGACAACATCAGGCGGGATGGCGGCCCCTACCTTGATATTGCCCATAAAGATCAGCTCCAGCGAAGCCCCGATGACAATGCCCTGATGCCAGTCGCCAAGCGCCCCACCGACAAGCGGCGCCAATACCAGCGGCCGGCTCAGCAGGGTCGTTCCCAGCAGATCTTCGGAATGCCCAAAGAAAATGATCAGTGTAATAAGTAAGTAGGTGAGCACGTCAAAGTAGATTTTCAATTGGTTGCTTCTTATCCGTGGGAACTTGTCTCACCTCCAATTCAACCCCTTTTGCGATCAATTCCCGAATCAGCAGGATATCGTTCGCGGTAAGGGCAATGGCCTTCGACACCTGTTTGGCGCCCGCTTTCGCCCGGAGCCCGCCAAAATTGATCGATCGCACTTCCCCGACCCCCATCGCGAGTGCATGAGCATCCTTTACGGAGTCGACCAGCACCAGGAGCCCCTCGTCCTTCATCTTACCATCGGTGAGCTGAGTAATGGCATCGGAAACCGTCCTGATGATCAATTTCACTCCCGCCGGCTTCGCCAGGCCAAGGGTCATCCGCAGGAATTCATCCTTGGCTACCCGGTCGTTGGCGACAAACAGACAGTCTGCGCCCACGGCAGGAGTCCAGGTAAACGTCACTTGTCCATGGACAAGCCGGTCGTCTATTCGAAATAGCTTAATCATTATTATTATGGAGTAGATCGTTTACATACACCAATTGATCCCTTGCAACGTCTATCGCTTCCGCCAATACCTCCCGAACCGGCACATCCGGGTCTGCCATGACCACCTCGATCACCAGTGGGAGATTGACACCCGCAACGATATGCACCGAACCTGCCACCCCCATCTCCGCCGCCACCCGCAGCACCTGGTTGGTGACACTGCCGCCAAGCAGATCGGTAAAAACGATCCACTCCTCGTCCTCCCCGGCCCCCTGCAGTAATTCCGCGATGGCTGACTCCACCGATCGGTTCTCATCGACATAGGCCTCCAGTACTGCCACCCCGGATGAGGCCCCGGTGATCAGTTCCAACGCCGACAGGATACCACCGGCAAACTCCCCATGACTCACAATCATATATTTTCTCATGTTGCAATCTTACCACTATTGACGCTCAAAACAGCCGCTTTTTCCAGTTTTTCTGCGCTGTAGTGGTAATGTAGGGCTCGCCAAAAACCGTAAAGGACCACCCTCGCTTTATCTTTCCGGCAATGAGAATCTCTATCTGGCTCACAGCCGTCCTCCTGCTTGCTCACACCACCATTCCTGCCGCCACTCCCCCCGGCATCTCCGTTTTCCGCCTCCGGCCCGAAGACCCCCACGCCATTTATTTTACCCCGGATAAGTACCATATAACGGCCGATGGCCAGACCGATGTGTCGGATGCCCTTCAGGGGGCCATCCGTACCCTCAAGACCCGGGACAATTTCGGCATCATCTTTATCCCCGAGGGCACGTACCGAATCTCCAAGACCATTTATATCCCCACCGCCATCCGGCTTATCGGCTATGGCAAGACCCGGCCCCTCATCATCCTGGGGCGCAATTCCCCTGGTTTTCAGCAGGCCGACCCCGATGACAAGGGCCAGGGCCGCTACATGTTCTGGTTTGTCGGCAGCCTTTCCGATGCCGGCCAGCCAGTCCACGATGCCGGTGCCTCCACTTTCTATAGCGCGATGTCGAACATAAATCTGCGGATAGGGGACGGCAACCCGGCTGCTATCGCCCTGCGGACGCACTTCGCTCAACATAGCTATATCTCGCACGTCGATATCGATGCGGGTAAAGGCAAGGCAGGGCTCTTCGATGTTGGGAATGAGCTGGAAGACGTTCGATTCTTTGGCGGCGACTACGGCATCTATACCACAAAGCCAAGTCCCGGCTGGCCCTGCGCCATCGTCGACTCCTGGTTCGAAGGGCAGCGCCGCGCCGCCATCCGCACCCGGGAAGCGGGCCTGGTCCTCATCCGGCTACAGGCCAGACAGACACCCGTCGTCGTCGATATCGACTCCAACTACCACGAGAAATTATTTATGGAGGACTGCTGGTTCGATAATATCAGGGAGGTAGCCATCCGGATCAGCGATGAAGACAATGCGTTTAACCAGGTGAACCTGCGCAATATTGCCTGTCGCAACACCCCCGTCCTCACCGAAGGCCGCCTCACTCACCGCCGGACAACGGCGCCAGGGCAGCTCTACCTCGTAAAAAGCTTTACGGACGGCCTGCAAATCGACGGCTGGGATGCCGACCCCGCATACGCTGCGACAAAAGATATCAAACCCATCTCCGTCATGCCTACCGCCGTCCCCTCGGACATCCCCGTCTTCCCCGACATGGCTTCGTGGACAGATCTCCGGTCGCTCGGCGCTAAAGGCGATGGTGTCGCCGATGATACGAAAGCTATCCAGGATGCCATCGACAACCACGACGTCATTTATGTTCCCCAGGGCTGGTATAGAGTGACGGCGCCCATCCATCTGCGGGCGCGCTCCGTCCTCATTGGCCTTCATCCCTTTGCCACCCAATTCCTTATCACCGACAATACCCCGGCCTTTGGTGGCTTTGGCGGTCCCCAACCCATGATTGAGACCCCCACCGGCGGCGCCAACATCATTAGTGGCATCGGCCTCTCCACCGGCGCCAGCAATCCCCGCGCGGTAGCCTGCAAATGGCAGTCCGGCGAGCATTCCTATCTGAACGATGTAAAATTCATCGGCGGCCATGGCGGCATCGCCCGTCCCAATACCGGAGACACCGGCCGCCGTCAATCCGAAAGCGACTGGGATACCCAATACTGGAGCTTATGGGTCACCAACGGAGGCGGGGGAACGTTCAAGGATATCTGGACTGCCAACACGTATGCCACCGCCGGCGCCTATATCTCTCACACGGCAACGCCCGGCCGCATCTACGCGCTCTCTGTCGAACACCATGTCCGAAACGAAGTCCGTTTCAACGCTGTAGCCAATTGGAAGGTCTATGCGCTGCAACTGGAAGAAGAAAGCCGGGAATCCACCGAATGCCAGCCCATGGAACTGCAGGACTGTCATGATATGGTGTTCGCCAACCTGTATATGTTCCGCGTCATCCGCGTGAACAAGCCCTATCCTTATTCCATCCGTTGCTGGGGAGGTCACGATCTCGAGTTTCTGAACGTCCATAATTATAGTCAGATCATCTATACTACCACTAATACGATTTACGACGTCAACACCAATACCGAGATGCGTCCCTGGGAATTCGCGCGCCTCTTCATCGGACCGGAATCATCCGCCGCGGCCCAGGCACAGCAACTCGCCACCGGTTTCGAATTCGCTCAAAGCCCCTGCGCTGACAGCAAAGGCAACATCTATTTCTGCGATTCCCGGCTTCGCCGGATCTACCGCTACTCGCCGGCTACCCGGCAAACGACGCTGCTCGCCGACTATCCCTGGCAACCCCTTTCTCTAACTTCTGACAAAAAAGATAACCTCCTCGTCGTATTCAAATACGTCCCCAAACCCGGCACCGGCGAAACTTATTCCAACCCACCCGACGCTGCCGGTACTTCGTTTAGTGGTTGGGGCAACTCCGGCTTCACCACCCTGGCCTACAGCATCGAACCAAACAATCCCGACGAGACCATCCATTTGCTGCCAACGCAACCCATGGGCAGTATCGACCCGATCGACCGGGCCCTCTACCCGGCACATCGCTGGCGGGATTATCATGATTTCAATAGCATCTCGGTCGCGCGCCCACAGCAATGCTTTGTCGCCCCCGATGGCGTGACCGTCATCCCCGTCGTCTACGATCTGGCCCGCTCTACTGCCCTGGCCTCCGCCTACCCCGGGAAGTCTGTATATACCACGGATGAGTATGACAAACGGACCGTCCGCATGGACGCGGACAGCAAGGGCTTCCTCTCTAATCTTACCTATTTCGCCCAGCGCGGCGAGTTCGCCAGCACGACGGACGTCGAAGGCAATGTCTACATCGCCGATGGGGAGGTGTACGTCTACGATTCGAAAGGCAGGCTGATGAAAACGATCAAAACGCCGGAACGACCCACCGGTGTCTGCTTTGGCAATGATCCCCGTATCCTATACGTCACAGGCCATAACGCTCTTTATGCGATAAGCATATCGGACTCCAGATAAGGCTCATCTATTTCTTAACCAAAACTCGCTGTCATGAAAAATTTGCTGCTCTTACTTTTCCTTATCCCCCTGCTTTCATCGGGGGCCGTCACCGCCACCCCTGTCAAAGGGATAGTCCGCGACGAAACGGGACAACCGCTTGCCGGTGTGACTGTCACAGTAAAAGGCACAAAAACCGCCACTCGTACAGACGCCGAAGGCCGTTTCTCGCTCGATGTGAAGTCTGGCGACATCCTGGTCTTTTCTTACGTCGGCCTCACCACTAAGGAAGCAACGGTCACCGGTACAGGCGACCTCGCCATCGAACTCTCCGGCAACACGAAAAGCCTGAATACGGTGGTCGTAACCGCCCTTGGGATCAAACGAACGGAAAGATCGCTTACTTACTCCACCCAACAAATTGGTGGTAACGAACTCACCAATGTCAAGACCGACAACCTGATGAACTCGCTGAATGGGAAGATCGCCGGGGTAACCATCTCCCCGAGCGCTTCCGGCGTCGGCGGCTCCACAAAGGTGATCCTCCGCGGCAACCGCTCTACGGGCGGCAACAACCAACCGCTGTACGTCATCGATGGGGTACCCATGTCGAATGAAGGCAATCCCTTCGGTCAACCCATGAGCAGTACCTATGGCGGCAACCCCGAAGGCGGTGATGGCATCTCCAACCTCAATCCGGAAGACATCGAGAGCATGACGATCTTGAAAGGCGCATCCGCTGCTGCCCTCTACGGCAGCCAGGCGGCCAACGGGGTCATCGTCATCACCACAAAAAAAGGCCACGCCGGGCATACCGTGATCAACGTAAATTCGTCGGCCTCGCTCGAAAAGAAAGCCTATACCCCGGACTTTCAAAGCCATTATGGGGAGACCGGCGCCGGCGCCGTCGATAGTTGGGGGCCGAAGATCAATAGCTCGCCGGACAACCTCAAACTGTTCTTCCAGACAGGCACCAACCTTACCAATGCCATCAGTCTTTCCGGCGGGACAGACCTCGCTCAGACCTATTTCTCCTATACCAATACCGAGGCCCACGGCGTGGAACCTACGAACAAACTCAGCCGCAATAACTTCAATTTTCACGAGACGGCTAAATTCCTCGACAACAAGCTGACTGTCGACGGAAATGTCAACTACATCACGCAGCATCTCGACAACAGTCCGGCCATCGGCTTCTACTCCAACCCCCTTACCGGACTCTACTTCTTCCCGCGCGGCATGGATATCAGCCCTTACAAACGGCAATTCGAATTTCCACCCGTCGCCGGCGGCAACGGCGCTACCACCCAAAACTGGCCGTTCACTGAAGACGTGCAGCAGAACCCCTGGTGGATCATCAACCGCAATACCAACGAGAACAGCCGCAACCGCATATTGCTTAACGTAAGCCTGAAGTATGACCTTACACCCTGGTTCAGCCTGCAACTTCGCGGCAATATCGATCGGACCACCGATGTTGGCGACCAGAAATACTATGCCGGTACGCTGCCGCCGCTCGCGGCGCCAAACGGCAACGGCAGCTTCAACGGTTATAATCGTACCGTCCAGCAGGAATACGGCGACATCATCGGCAACTTCAATATCCCCATCACCGCCGACTGGAAAGTGGACGGTGTGCTGGGCGGCAGCATCAATGACGGCATCACCAGCGGCATAGGCTTTGGCCCCGGCGCCGGCCAGGGCTATGGGCTCTTCTTCCCCAACCTCTTCACGATCCAGAATATCGAGGTAGCGCCACCCGTTACAGCGGGTAATACCAGCGGCGCCTACGGCAGCAACGTCAGCACTGACCAGCCTTATCACAACCAAATCCAGTCGGTCTTCGGCAATCTCAATCTTTCCTATAAGAATTACGCCTTCCTGACCCTCTCGGGACGTAACGACTGGTCGTCCAACCTCGCTTTCACCCCGGACAACCATTATTTCTATCCCTCGGCCGGGCTGTCCCTTGTCATCAGCCAGATGACGACCCTGCCACAGGTGATCACCTATTGGAAGGTACGCGGTTCTTACTCGCAGGTAGGCAATACCGTGGGTCAATACCAGACGAACCCGGTGAACACCGCTCAGGCAAATAACACCGTCCTCAATGGCGCGGCGCCCTCCAACCTCAAGCCTGAGCAGACGAAAGCATATGAGTTTGGCACGGACATGCGTCTTTTCAGTGATAAGCTCAGTCTTGCCTTCACCTGGTACAAGACAAACACCATCAACCAGGACATCGCCATCGTCCCCCTGCCGGCTTCCGGTTATGCTTCGGGAAATATAAATGCGGGCAATATCCAAAACCAGGGCATCGAGTTCACCATCGGCTATAACCTGGTGCAGCGCCAGCACTTCACCTGGAATTCGACGATCAACGCCTCGAAGAACATAAACAAGGTGATCGACATCGACTCCAAAGATGGGGTAAACCTCGTCGACCTTACGCCCGGCAACGGCAACTATGACACATATGTCGCAAAGGGCGGGCAATACGGCGACCTTTATGTACAAACCCTGAAAAAGGATGCCCAGGGCCGGCTCATCCTCACTCCGGACGGTAACGGCAATTATTTTCCCGTTCAGGGCAGCGGCGATCTGAACGGTTTTACCGACGTCGGCAACCCAGCGCCAAAATTCCAATTGGGTTGGAACAACAGCTTTACCGTAAAGGACTTCTCCCTCAGCCTCCTCGTCGATGGGAAGTTCGGCGGTGAGGTGATATCCGTCATGCAGGGCATGCTCGACTACTATGGCGTTTCGAAGGTCAGCGGCGAAGCCCGCGACCGCGGCTATGTCCCTATTTATGGTGTAGACGAAACGACAAACAAGACCGTCAATCAGATCGACCCGAAGAACTGGTATACCTTCATCGGCGGCCGCAATGCGACCCTGGGGCAATATGTCTATAGCGCGACGGTGGTCCGCCTCCGGGAAGCAGCCCTGGGCTATAACCTGCCCGTCCGAAGCTCCGCGCTTAAAAGTCTGCGGCTCTCCATCACCGGCAGAAACCTCTTCTACTTCTCCCGCAAAGCGCCTTATGACCCCGAGATCACTTCTTCCACCAGCAATGGCCTTGGCGGCGTAGACGTGTTCAACCTCCCCGCCGTCCGCAGCTTTGGTCTTAAACTCAACGTAGTATTTTAAAAACGACAACCATGAAATTACAATATAGTTTGATCTTTATCCTCCTTGCCTGCCTCGCCGGCTGTACAAAGGATTTTAAAGAATATAATACCGATCCCAACGGCATTCCCAATAAGAACCTGCAGGTAGCCACCCTCTTCATTCCCTTCGAGCAGGAGATCATGTACATGACGGACGACGGTTACCAGATCGGGCAGAACCTCAACGCGGATATCTATGCAGGCTATGCCATGCCCGATCAGACCTTTGGCCTCGCCCTCGACAACGCCAACTATGTCTTTATCGACGGTTGGAATACCGAAGCCTTCAATAGCATCTATACCAACCTCATCGGGCCCATCAAAAACAAGGTAGCCCTCTCCGGCGTTCAAACCTCCAACCCGGACTACTGGGCTATCGCCCTCATCATCGAGGTGGAAGCCATCGATCGTATTACCGATAAGTTCGGTCCTGTCCCCTACAGCAAAGTTGGATCCTCCCTGATAAGCGTACCCTATGACAGCCAGCAATCCATCTATCAGCAGATGTTCCTTCAACTCGATACGGCCGCTGCTAACCTCCAGGCCTATATCTCGGCAAACCCCGGTAAAACACCGCTGGCCAACTATGACGCCATCTACGGCGGTGATTATACCAAATGGCTGAAACTGGCCAATTCCCTCCGGCTGCGGCTGGCGATGCACCTCACCAAGGTTGACCCCACCACCGCTCGGGCCCAGGCGGAAAAAGCCCTCGGCGCTTCAGGTGGCTTGCTCGCCGCACCGGCGGACGATGCAGGCATTCTCGCCAGCCAGGCCAACGGCAACGATTATTATCAGATCACCTACAACTATGGGGATAACTCGATGAACGCCTCCATCGGTGCGTATATGAACGGCTACAGCGACCCCCGCCTGTCGGTCTATTTCCTGCCCGACACCAACGCCGGGTATACCTCGGAATATACCGGCATCCGCATCGGCTCCAGTATTCCCCCGAAGCCCTTCTACTCAGGGTTCTCCAAATACAACTATAATACTATATTTACCATCTCCACATCAGAATTGATCATGACGGCAGCCGAAGTATGGTTCCTGAAGGCCGAAGCCGCGCTGCGGGGTTGGTCCGGTGCGGGGGATGCACAGACGGACTACGAGACGGGCATCCAGACGTCGATGCAGCAATATGGTGTGGGGGCATCGGCTGCGGCTTATGTCAATGATGCCACGAGCACGCCGGCGGCCTATGTCGACTATCTCAACAGCGCGAATAACGCTCCGGCCCCGTCCACCGTGACGATAAAATGGGACCCCAGCGCCAGTAACGAGGGGAAACTGGAGAAGATCATCACCCAGAAATGGCTGGCGATGTTCCCCGAAGGACAGGAAGCCTGGACGGAATTCCGGCGCACCGGCTATCCGCAATTATTTCCCCTCGTCGTCAACAATAGCGGCGGGACCATCGATACAAAGATCCAGGTGCGCCGCCTGGCCTACCCGCAGAGCGAAGCAACCCTCAACCCAGCAGCCGAGAAAGTCGGCATTCAGTTGCTCGGCGGACCCGATAACGGCGGCACGCGCCTCTGGTGGGATGTCAATAAAGGTAATTTTTAATAGAATAGTCTATGCGATCGTTCTTCGTTCTCCTGCTTTTGTTTCCGGCTTTCCTCCGGGCCCAATCGCTTCGTGTTCTTACCAACCAGGTTGGCTACGAGCACAACAAAGCCAAACGCGCCCTCGTGATGGCGGATACCCGCATACCGCTGACGTCTTTCCAGCTTATCGATGATACTACCGGTAAGCCGGTCTATACTGGTAAACCGGTGTTTAGCGGCCCCGTCAGCAAGTGGAAACACTGGCAGTTGTGGACTATCGATTTCACCTCCTATTCCGCAGCCGGTACCTACCGGCTGCGGGTAGAAGGCGCTGGCCACGGCGCAACATCCTATCCCTTCCTCATCGGGAAGAACGTCCTCGAGAAGTCTACGTTGTCCGATGTTCTCTATTATTTCAAAGGGCAGCGTTCTGCGGGACTCATCGACCAGGCGGATAGCCATTTGCCGCTGCCGCCCGCTGCTCATAACTCCGCTGCACCCGCAACGCCGGATACCCTCGATCTCCACGGCGGCTGGTATGACGCCACCGGCGACTACGGTATTCATCTCTCCCATCTGTCTTTCTCCTCGTACTTCAATCCCCAGCAGGTTCCCATGGTCGTCTATAGCCTGCTGAAGACAAACGAACTGCTCAGCAGCCGCACCGGCACCGACTACCGCCAGATGCTTCGCCGCATCATGGACGAGGCGATGTACGGGGCCGATTACCTGGTTCGGGTTCAGGCCAAAGGTGGCTCCTTCTATCGATCTATCGGCGCACCCGGTGCGGCCAAGGCCGCAAAGGACAGGGGCATCTCGCCCGAACAGCAGAGCTATCGCATCAAACAATCAAAGGACCAGTCCTTTGGCGGCGATCGTACGGTTAATGATTGGCGCAGCTATCAGAGCAGTTTCCGGTCGGGTGGGGGAATGGCGATTGCTGCTCTTGCGATGGCTTCGATGACCGGTGTTCCAGGTGACTTCTCCAACGCCCGGTATCTGCAGGCGGCGGAAGACGCCTTCGCCTTCCTCGAAAAAGAGAATACCGCCATGACCAATGACGGGAAAGAGAATATCGTAGATGACTACTGCGCACTCAGCGCTGCAACCGAACTCTACAAAGCTACCCGTGCCGACAGGTATCGCGCCGCCGCCGAGAAAAGAGCTAACCAGCTGGTGGGCCGCCTTACCACCTGGGGCCACTACACCGACTACTGGCGCGCAGATGACCGCGATCGCCCCTTCTTCCATCCTGCAGATGCCGGCCTGCCCCTGGTGAGCCTGCTCTACTATTATCCTTATGCAACAAGCGCCACCCAGGCGGCCATCAAATCCGCTGTCCACCGGTCGCTGGAGCATGAATTGGCTATCACCCACGAAGTGAACAACCCCTTCGGCTATAGCCGGCAGTTGGTACAGGATACGCTTGGCCACCGGCGCAGCGGTTTCTTCTTCCCCCATGGCAGTGAAGCTTCTCCCTGGTGGCAGGGCGAAGACGCCCGGCTTTCTTCTATGGCGGCCGCGGCGCGCCTCGCGATCCCTCTCTTTGCCGCAGTCGGTGGGCATTTCACCGACTCACTGGAAACCTTTGCCCTCGACCAGCTTAACTGGGTCCTGGGGTTGAACCCTTACGATGCTTCCATGCTGCAAGGCACCGGGCATAATAACCCCGCCTATGGGTTCTTCGGCACCTTCGAATATACCAACGCCCCGGGCGGCATCGTCAACGGCATTACATCCGGCCTCGACGACGAGGACGACATCGACTTCAACCTGTCTTATGCCATGACGGGAAAAGACTATGACTGGCGCTGGGCCGAACAGTGGCTGCCTCACGACGCCTGGTACCTGCTGGCCATCGCAGCCGGCCAGCCCCTGCAAAAACTGGCTACTACCATCGACGCCGAACACATCAACGACCATCCCACCCTCGCGATCGGCGCCACTGCCCCCGACTTCAACCTGCCGGGCGTCGACGGCAAGACCTATACCCTGCGGGATTTTAATGACGCAAAGGTTCTCGCCGTCGTCTTTATGTGCAATCACTGCCCCACCTCTCAGGCCTATGAAAAACGTATCATCCAACTGACCAACGAGTACGCAAGCAAAGGCGTCCGGGTCGTCGCCATCAGCCCCAACGCCCCTTCCGCCCTCCGTATCGATGAGCTGGGGTATAGCGATGTCGGTGACGGATTCGACGACATGAAGGTGCGCGCAAAGAAAGCTGGCTACAATTTCCCCTACTTGTACGACGGCGAGACCGAGATGGCCTCAAAGCAATACGGTCCTGTCTCCACGCCGCATATCTTTATCTTCGACCAGCAACGCCGCCTGCGCTACAACGGCCGCATCGACGACCAGGAGAACCCGGCGAAGACCCCCCACAGCTTCGACGCCCGCAACGCCATCGACGCGCTGCTCGCCGGGCAAGAACCCCCGGTGGCCGTGACAAAAACGTTTGGCTGTAGTATAAAATGGATCGAAAAAAGCAACTGGACGCAAAAGGCCGCCATCACCTGGGCCCATGAACCCGTTAGTCTCGACACCATCGGTGTCGGCGGCATCGCCGGGCTCCTCCATAATGACAGTAAGAAACTCCGGTTGATCAACCTCTGGGCCACCTGGTGTGTACCATGCGTCGAAGAATTCCCGCAACTGGTGACGCTCAACCGGATGTACCGCGACCGCGGCTTCGAGCTGGTCAGCATCAGCACCGACGACAGCGCCGCCCGTCCGAAAGCCCTCCGCTTCCTCGAAAAGCAGGAATCCTCTTCACCAAACTATATCTATACCGGGGACGATAAGTACAAACTGATAGAAGCCATCGATCCCAAATGGCAGGGGGCCTTACCCTATAGCCTGCTCGTAGAGCCGGGTGGGAAGATCGTCTATGCCAAGCAGGGAGCCATCGACCCGGAAGAGCTGAGAAAGATCATTTTTGATGACCCCTATATGGGACGAATATTTAAATAAAATGCGAAATTCTATTCTCCTTGCAAGCGCCATCGCGCTTTGCGTATCGGCCAACGCTCAATCCTATCCCCTTGACCCCCTCACCGCGGACGAGATGAAAAAAGTAGTCCAGATCCTGCAGGATAATCATCTCGTCACCGGTGCGGATTACTATAACATCATCAACCTGAAGGAACCGCCCAAAAAGGAAGTGCTCTCCTGGCAGCCCGGGTCTCCCTTTCGCCGCGAAGCCTTTGTCAGCTTCTACGACTATGCAAAACCCGGTATAACAGAAGCAGTTGTCGATCTCAACACCGGAAAACCGGTTTCCGTAAAGCAGATCTCCAATGTCATCGGCATGGGTCTCGACGCCGATTCGCTCGCTGCCGAGATCATTGTTCGAAAAGACTCCTCCTGGGTGCGGGCGCTAAGAAAACGCGGCCTGAACATCGCCGGTGTGACCCACCGCACCATCTTCCCCGGAGACTTGGGTATTGCCCCGATCGGCCACCGCGAACAATTGGTGCTTCCGCGGATAAAGGGCAACAAGATCGACATCGAAGGTCTCCTCGCCTATGTCGACTTCACTACGGGCCGGGTGCTGAAGATCGTTGATGAACCAGGCCGGTTCAGCGGGCGCATCGATCTCAATTATTTCGAAGAAGATTCCGTCCACGACACGAGGAAGGCGCCGGCTCCCATCCGCATCACTCAGCCCGAAGGCAGCTCGATAAGCATCGACGGCCAGTCCGTCGCCTGGCAGAACTGGCGGCTCCGCTTTGGCGTCGACAACCGCGAAGGGCTTGTTATTTATAATGTACGCTGGGTGGACAACGGCCGCGAACGCCCCGTGCTATACAAGGGGTCCATGCCCGAGATGGTCGTGCCCTACGGCTCTCCCGGCTTGTTGCAGGCGGCCTATAACTTCTTTGACGCCGGCGAATACCGTCTGGGCCAGGGTATTGCCCGTCCGATGACGCCCGGCAGCGATGCTCCGGAGAATGCCTTTTACCTGCCTGCCACTCTCCACCGCGAATCCGGTGTCCCTTTTCGACTGGACAATGCCGTGGCCATCTTCGAAGAATATGGTGGCACGCTGTGGCGGCATGGAACGGTGTCCCGCCGCGCTACCAACCTGGCCATAAAATATTATACACAGATAGAGAACTATGACTATGGCTTCACCTGGCGTTTTAAAGAGGATGGAACCATCGATGTCGACATCGAACTCACCGGCATTGTCGAAGTCCAGGGCGTACACCGGACAAATGCGATGGAGCCACCCGGCAAGAATGATCATTCGTACAATGGCATGCCCTTTGGCACGCTGGTAAAACCACACGTAGAAGCCATCAACCACCAGCACTTCTTCGTCTTTCGCCTCGACATGGACGTCGACGGCAGCACGGACAATGGCGTCATGGAAATGAATTCGACGCTCGTGCCCCCGGGCCCGGCCAATCCTTATGGCAATGCATTTGTCGTCGGGCATACGCATTTTATGACCGAACAGGAGGCGCAACGTTCCGTTAATTACCAGAGCAGCCGCTGTTGGCACATCATGAATAACAACAGCCATAATGCGCTGGGCCAGCATACAGGCTACATGCTCATGCCTGGAAGCCAGGCGGCGGCCTTTGCCCCACCGGGCACTGTCCTCCGAAAAAAGGCGAGCTTCCTGGACCACCAGTTTTGGGTCACGCAATACAACGAGGAGGAAGAATATCCCGCCGGCCGATACCCGGCCAGCAATAAAGTATACGATGGGATAAAACAATGGACCGCGAAGAACAGGCCCATCGGCAACAATGATATTGTTATCTGGTATGTGGCCGGCATCACACACATCGTCCGGCCCGAGGAATGGCCCGTCATGCCCTGCCATCATTTCGGTTTCTCGCTGATGCCCTTTGGCTTCTTCTCAGAAAACCCGACGATGGGCCAGGCCAATCCCGATTTTCTAAAGGACTTGTCGCATCCACATTAAATAAACTCCGGCGCCTTTCGGTCCGTATCCATTTCGGTATGGGTCGAGCCGCCATGGTGCTCGTAGATAAAACGATCCTTGGGGCGGTCGAGGTATTTTTCCTTATAACGTTTGGATATTTCTTCCGGCTGCTTCACTCCATTGACGGTTAGTCCGCTGTCGTCCAGCCTAAAGGAAAGGGGGTCCTCGTTCTCGATAAGCTTGTCATGTAACAGGTCGTGGATGATATGCTTGATCCAATAATCTGACGGGGGAACCGGCGGTACAGGCGGCACCGGTGGAACCGGGGGCACGGGAGGTACAGGAGGAACAGGCGCAACGGGAGGCACGGGAGGTACTGGTGGAACAGGCGGCACGGGAGGCGTAGGAGGTACAGGGGGCTCTGCCTGTTCCTCTATCTGATCGAACACATCCACATACTTGCTATACTCCGATTCCGGTATCACCTTCCCATTGATGCTGAATTCGTCGACATCATCATTCACCTCATGCAGGACATAGACATTCCCAAATTCATCCTTTGCCTCCACCCGCAGGGTCTTTTTGTTCTTCGACTGGTCGGAATTGACATTGAACTGTCTGAAATGCGCCTTCGTCGCACGCCCCTTGTCGGGAAAGGTGTCCTTATCGTGGTGAGCGACGACCACAGGCTGTTGATGCTGCCGCGCCGCCTGCGTCGTTTGCACGGGTTGTGGTTCCCGCCCCCGCATACTGATGAGTCCCACGGCTACCAGCGCCATCAGCCCGAACGAAAGAATAGTCTTCTCCATAATTTGTAATTTTTTATTTTCTTGTGTAAGCATCCGCCGTACCCGCCATAACAGATCGGTCTTACCTCCGCCGAGCGACATCATCAGCTGCTGCCGGCCGAGGGCAAACTGCATAAAGCCGACCAGCGCATCGAAATAGACGGTCGCGTCACCCGTGGCGGCCAGCACCTCGTCATCACAACAGGCTTCCCGCTCGGCGCGCAGCAGCGAAGTCATCCATCGGATACCCGGATTGAAGAAGAAGATCGCCTCCGACAGGTGCAGCACGAGGTTCACCAGGTAATCACTCCTGCGGATATGCGCCAGCTCATGAAGGAAAATGGTCTCCACCTGTTCGGGCGGGATCTGCGCCAGCATGCCCAACGGCACAAGGATCACCGGCTTCAGGATCCCGGTGACTGCCGGCATTCTCACCGACCCGGATTGTAACAACAGCACCTCCCGATGAATGCCCATCCGTCGTGCCAGGAAGGATAATTTTCTTTCCCAATCATCCGTCACCGGCAAGGCGCCCTTCCGCCGGATACGATGGATACGGTAAAGGCCGCCCGTGAGGCGCATCAATTGCGCTCCCAGACAAGCCAGCCAGATCAGCACGATAATGGATGCATGGCTATTCAAATAATGTTGCGCTTTCTGCAGCACACTCTCCGTTGGCGTAGAACCCGTCACCGGTATGTCTAGTAATCGGATAACGATTTCCCTCTCCGACTGCCCCTGCGTCATGATCCCGGGCTTTGTCAAACCGCCACCCGGCGCCAGGCAATAAAAGAAAGTAACACCCGTCGTCATCAGGAAAAGCAGGAGATCGGCCACTAACAGGTTATAACGCACCACCGCGCGGCACCGCCGGGTGCACAGGATGATGATGCCTGCCCCAAGGGCGGCTAATGCTCCTTGCCACAACGAATGCAGCAGTGTCCAGCAGATGGCTTGCGTGATCATTTTTTATTCTTTTTGGCTTTGTCCAATAACTCCCTGATCGCATCCAGCTCGGATGGCGCTACCTTCGTATTATCCAGCAAATGCAACATGAGACTGCTCACCGATCCATTAAAAAGGGAATCTACAAACCGGTTGAGCAACAGACTCTTTGTCTTGTATTCTTCAGAAGCGGGACGATAGATGTGTTTCACCTGGCTCTCATCCCGGAGCAACAACCCTTTCTCTACCATTATCTGCATCAGCTTCAACGTGGAAGCATATTGCACCTCACGCCGGTCCTCGTTCAACCGCTCGTTGACAAAGCGAACGGTGCTGGGACCATATTGCCATAATACCTGCAGGATCTCGAGCTCCGATCGGGTAGGCTCCGGCCTGTCGGCAGATCTCGGTTTTTCGTCTTTCATATCCCTAAGGTAGGAAACTTTTCCTACTGTCAAAACAAAATCTAGGAAATTTTTCCTAGAAAATCGTTAAGATTGACTTCCGTCGGCAGCCCCAGCTTCTTTCTAAGCCGGTAACGGCTGATCTCCACCCCCTTCAGCGAGATGTTCAATAACTGCGCGATCCCTTTGGAAGACAGATTCAAGCGCAGAAAGGCACATAATTTCAGATCGGTAGGACTCAACTGCGGATATTTCGCTTTCAGCGTCGACAAAAAGTTATTATACACCTCATCGAAATACAGCGCAAACCGGTTCCAATCCTCATCACTGTGCTCCGTATCGCTGATCAACCGGAACACTGGCTTGAATTCATTAGATAGATGGGGGAGATTCAACCGCTTGATCACAGCCGTCAACTCCTCTCTAATATTGGCCAGGATCCCACCCCGTTCGATGAGGTGCATGGTCACGGTCGCCAGCTCCTTATTCTTAAACTGCAGCTCCCCTTCCAGTTTGGCATTCTGTAAGGCGATAAGGACCTTCTCCTTCCGGTCGAGTTCCAGGCTATGAAGATAGTTTCGTCTGGCCTGCTCCTCCTCATACTTCTTTTGATGCAGGAGCAACCGCCGCCGTTGTTGCTGCCGGATGAGATGAGTGATCCATAGGGCGAATAGAATATAGGCTATGTAGGCCCAGGCCGTTTGGTACCATGAAGGATTCACGATAAAGCTAAAAGTCGCCGGCGCGGAGATGTTCCCAAGATTGTCCCGCGCCCTTACCAGGAAACGGTATTGCCCATACGGGAGATTGGTATAATCTTTTTCCGGCTTTGACGACCACCCGGACCAGTCATGGTCAAAGCCCGACAGCTGATAGCTGTACTCGATGGCATTGGGTTGGGCGAACAGGGGCGAGGCATATTCGAAATGAAAGGAATTCCAACGGCTGGGCAACCGCACCGGCGGCTGCTCATCGCTTCCGTATCCGCCGAAGACCAGGCTGTCCTTTTCCGCGATGGCTTTCACCGCGCCGAGCAACACCTTCACTTTCGCGGCGGATTCGAGATACCGGCTATAGTTGAGATGCAACAGCCCATTGTTCGACCCGATGAAGATATTCTCCTTATCATAAGGATAGATCATGGCAGCGCCTTTTACCGTCTGTCCTTTCAGTTCGGGGAAATAAACCACCGAATAAGGGACCGCTCCCGACCGTTTGCTATAATCGATGACGCCCACCCGCTGATCGCTGACAAACCAGATATTGCCATATTTGTCCGGGTTGAGGTACTCCACGCTCGTATCGCCAAACACCTTTGTAAACTCCGGGGAAGGGACAAACCGGTCTTTTGCAGCATCATAAGCATACACTCCCTTTTCCGTTGCCGCAAGGATATTGTTCTTCCATGCCAACAGGTAGTTGTTGCGCAACGAGGGCAGTCCCTGGGCTACGCCATAATGGGTGAAAGAGCCGGCCATAGGGTTACGGAATACTCCCCGGTAGGGATGCGCCGCCCAGATGGTCTGCCGCCCGTCATAGGCCATCACCGGCAACGATTCATACAGATCGTTAAACTTACCACCCTCTTCCCAATGTCCGTCGCTATCCGCGAGGCGTACCAGCCCCGTGTACGTCCCGGCCACGGCCCCGCCCGCCACGGACAGAAACCCCCATACTCCCTGCCGGGTCAATACCGGCACCGCCTTCTCCTCCATGACTGCCGAAGCGCCATCCTGGTGCGCTACCAGCAGCTGGTTTCCCATCTCTTCCAGACCCCAAACCTGGCCTTTGGTATTCTCCACCTCCTTAAATATCCCTGTCGACCGACTGATGTCACGGATAGCCGGGTTCAACGGAAGGTCATACAACCCGTTGGAGGTGCCAACATACAGCCGGTGGTTGAAGATGCGCACCGAATTGCACACCACCTGGTTGTCCGGTACTGGTTTTATCAGTCGTACGGGCGTGGCGTCGTGCACCAGCGCAATCCCGTTCTGGAGTCCCAGCCACAGGCTTCCCTCCTGGTCCCTCAGCATCCCTTGTACATTATTACCGGGTAGCCCTTCGACATTGGAGAAACGCTCGATCAGTTTGCCATTGCCGTCGATGATCAGCGCTCCACCGGTAGCCGTACCCAGGCCCCACCGGTCGTCGCCGAGCCGCCTGCCCCCATTGATCAGCGCATTTTTCAATAGCCCGTCGATGGCCGTTGATTTAGGCATCAGCGTCTGCCCGCTCAACACGAAAAGCCCGTTTTTCAGGGTGGTGACCAGCAGACTATCCTTTTTATATTCCAGGACACCGGTGATATGCAGTGGCTCTCCGCCGCACAGGGGCTTCCATTGCCCTTCGCGAAAAACAAAAAGCCCTTTGACTTTGTCGGCGGCATATAACTGTCCCTCCGTCAGGACCAACAGCTGCCAGGCCTGGGGGGCGTCAAACGTATGCATCCCGTTGCCTGCCCACTCGATGATCGTCTCATTTGTCCGGAAGAACACGGTATTTCCGTAGATAACAATATCCCAGACGTCGGCAAACTGCCTTGCCGTCACCGGTAACCTGTCTTTTAAGGAATGATAACCCAGGATGCCGTCGGCCCCCGGGAAGAAATACCCGATCTCATCCGTCCCTCCGACAAAGACCCGCCCCTCCTTGTCGATTGCCAGGGATTTGATGGCCACCCTATTGGGCAAGGGATAGGTCTTCCAGTAACTGCCGTCAAAGGTCACCAACCCATCATTGTTGGCGAAATACATTATCCCCCGCTTGTCCTGGCCGATGTCCCAGATCTCTGCCGCCGCGTGATAATCAGTGTTGGTATAACTTCGGATAGCCGGCAACCCGATGATCGGTTGGGCAAATGCCGGGGCCAAGGAAAGAAACAACACCAGGAATAGCAAGGGCTTCATAGAGCAACAAGTTATCGAAAAACACCAGATGTAGTGCTAATGTAGGGGCAAAGAAATTGCCCATCCCGTCCCTGGGTCGGATATTTGCTCTATCGGGTAACATCCTTCCTAAATCGAACTAATTTGCTGAGCCTATGAGCAAGACATATTTTAAGAATCTCTCCTTAATAGTCCTGTTAGTTCTATGTCAGGCTGGCGTGGGTGCGCAGTCGTTTCGTGTCCTGGTAGTGGCTTCCCGGGCCCGCGATCACCTGAAAATGATTGCCGCCGCCCGGCCCTTTTTTGAACAAATGGCCGCCGACGAACACTTCGAACTGGATTTCACCGACGACACCAGCCGGATCAACCCGGCCAATCTTGCCCGTTACCAGGTCTTTGTCATGTTGCACCTCGCCCCATTCGATATGTCTTACGCCCAGCAGGACGCCCTTCGCCAATTTGTCGAACAGGGCAAGGGGTGGGTCGGCATCCATGCCGCCGGCCTCACGGGCAGGCAGTTTCATCTCAACGATCGCTATTGGCAATGGTTTGAAGACCTCATGGGCAACGTCGTCTACTCCCCCCATCCAGCCTACCAGCACGCCACGCTTGTCGTCGACGACCGCGAGCACCCCGTCACCCGCCATCTGCCCGCTCGAATCGACATCCCCGACGAATGGTACGAGTGGGATAAAAGCGTCCGCGGCAACCCGGATATCCATGTCCTGGCGTCGGTGGACGAAGGCACCTACCATCAGAACAAACCGATGGGGGACCATCCCGTCATCTGGACAAACCAACGCTTTCGCAGGGCCATCTATATCAGCCCCGGTCATGACCCCGAACTCCTGCAGGACCCCGCCTATGCCGGCCTGCTCCGCGACGCCATCCGTTGGGCTGCTTCTTCGGGACCCGCCACCGCCTCCCTGCCTATGAGCGACCGCCGCGTCAGCTATCAGCAGCAATATATCCCCGGCACTCCCGGCGCCCCGCAGCGCGAACTTTTTCACCGGCTCAAACAAGCGCTCACCGGCCCTCGCTTCACCATCACGACAGCCGATACAAGCACGGGTACCCTCATCGGTAAGGGCCATCTTGATATTCCCACAAACGACTCGGGTCATCATTACCAGGTAACTTTCGACTGGACCATCGCCGTCACCGATGGCCGTTATACCTTCCGCACCGATCACTACTATGAAAAACCGGTTGGCATCGGCCCCACCTCCGAATATACCAAGATCGAATACTGCTGGTGGGACTTCCGCCAGGGCCATCCCTGGCATCGCGAAGACCAACGGCTCTTCACGGGGCTTGACGCAGCGATGGTTATGGTGATGGATAGCCTTTATAAGGAAGTGAACCACCCCCGCTTCCGCGCCCTGGTGCTCTATGAGAATGGCGGCTGGCATGTAAAGTATTCCTGGCGTGCCCGCAACTGGCTCGCCCAACAGGCGGTGGACAGTAATTTTGCCATCGACTACCTGACCCACACCGATAGTATCAGCGACGAATTATTGAGTCGCTACCGGCTCATCATTCAGTTGGATTATGTTCCCTATGGCTGGAAACCTGCTGCACAGGAAGCTTTTAAACGGTATATCGAAGAGGGTCGAGGCGGCTGGGTCGGCTTTCACCATGCCACCTTGCTGGGGGAGTTCGACCACTTTCCCATGTGGCCCTGGTTCCATGACTTCATGGGCGGCATCCGCTGGAAGGATTATATCGCCCGCTTTGCAAAAGCCACCGTCCGGGTCGAAGATCACGATCATCCGGTATTCCAGGGCATCCCTGACAGCTTCGTGGTGCAAAAGGAAGAATGGTACACTTACGATAAGAGTCCGCGGCCCAATGTCCATGTACTGGCCAGCGTCGATGAGAACACCTATTATCCCGACACTACGGTGAAGATGGGCGACCATCCCGTCATCTGGACAAACGAAAAGGTAGGGGCCCGCAACGTCTACATCTTCATGGGACATGACCCCATCCTCTTCGACGACTCAGCATACCGGCGCATTTTTGCCAACGCCATCTCCTGGGCCGCTTCCACCCCCTCTCTCCCGGCCTCCGCCATTACGCCTGCACCTGCTCATCCCCGTTATCACGCCCTTGCCTTCTACTCCAATACGGTAGAACAGGACCATGTCGACTTCGCCCGCGATATCATCCGGTTCTACTCGGATCTTGCAGCGCGGCACAACTTTGCCTTCGACACCACCTCCAACTGGGCCAATTGCAGTGATGGCTTAAAAAAATACCAGGTTGTCCTCTGGTTGAACGACTTCCCGCATACCGAACGGCAACGTACTGCCTTTCAGGCCTATATGGAACAAGGCGGCACCTGGCTGGGGTTTCATGTATCAGGCTACAACGACCGCACCACACACTGGCCCTGGTTCGTTCAATTTTTGGGCGGCGCCGTTTTCTATAACAATAGCTGGCCTCCTTTGCCCGCAAGGCTCATCGTCGACGACAACAAACATCCCGCTACCCGCCGCCTGCCCGCACATTATACCGCTCCCCTCAATGAATGGTATGGCTGGCAGCCCAACCCGCGGAGCAACAAGGATATAAAGGTGCTCATCACACTCGATCCCGCCAATTATCCCCTGGGGAAGAAGGATACC
This sequence comes from Puia dinghuensis, assembly GCF_014642875.1. Classification (GTDB taxonomy): domain Bacteria; phylum Bacteroidota; class Bacteroidia; order Chitinophagales; family Chitinophagaceae; genus Puia; species Puia dinghuensis. Next base: position 355,699 of record NZ_BMJC01000003.1, on the reverse strand, counting down.
ATCCATGATGGCGACATCCCCGTCGTGTGGACTAATACTCATTATAAAATGCTTTATATGAATATGGGGCACGGCGATGCGATATGTACATCCCCTATCCAGAACCGTTTGTTCGAAGACGCCCTCGAATGGCTCGGCACTATACACCGATAATACCTGCAGGTTTACCTCAGGCACTGGCATAAATCAGGCAAATTGTTTATCTTGGCGCGCGCGCATTCAAGCAGCTGCCTTATGCCTACCAACGAAACCATTATACTTTTCAGCAAGAGGAAGCTGACAAAACTGCTCTTCTTCTCGGTCGGTTATGGACTGCTGGGCCTCCGGCAAATAGTAAAGAAACGACCCGGTCTCGTCATTGACAAGACCGGCTTCACCGATTATTCCAGCGGCCTGGCAGCGGGACATGTCTCCTGGTCTGACGTGAGGGGTATCAAAATTGTCAGCCTGCCCGGTCACAAACAGCGATATATCGCCATCATCCTCAAAAATCCTCACGCCTATCTCGAACGTCAGTCCAGTGCGCTGAAGCGAAAAGCCATGACCCTCAACCTGCGCAAATATGGTTCTCCCGTGCAACTCAGCGACACCTCACTCCGATGCACATTTGACGAACTGCACTACCACCTCCAAAAACACTTCGATCGCAGCCGCCCTTATGTGCTGAATTAAGATGGTTATCCTTTCTTAATATCGAAAGGTACGATCAGCTTAAAGCTGATATTCCTTCCCATGTTGAAAACCCCGGTGCGGCCGGTAACGTTGTTTACATCGGTGTATTTGAGCCTGCTCATGTTGCTTTGATACCCTTTATCGGTGAGGTTATTTCCGGCAATGATAAGTGTACCGATAGTTTTCCCTTTCCACCGGACATCCGTCCCCAGACTCGCATTGAGCAGGGTATAACCGGGCGTGACGGTTTCGTTCCCAAACTGGTAGAATATCTTATCCTGCTCGAAATAGTCCTCTATCCATATGCTGAAGTGCGCCTGTTGAAAAGCGGCATTCACCTTATCAGCTGTGAAGGTCAATTTGGAAATGATCTTTGTAGGCGGCGTATAAGGCAAATACTTTGAAGAGTCGGGCCGGTTGAGCTGGATAGCGCTCACCGTCGAAATGGAATTTTCAAATTTCAGCCATTGAATAGTACCGGGATGCCAATTGACCGACACCTCGCCACCGGATAATACGGCGTCGCCTGCCACGTATTTGAAGGTTGGGCCACTCAACCCGGCCGCAATATCAGCGCGTATCGAATCTCCGCCGTGCACGCTGGCCAGCTTTTCGGGGAAGATATAATTATTGATCTTATTGACGAAGGGGGTGATCTCCACACTGACGTCATTGGTAGTCACGCCAAGGGTGGCATCCACTTCCAGGCTACTTTCCGCTTTTAAGTTATGATCGCCGATCTCATAAAATGGAGTTCCGTCGTGTATCCCGTTCTGGCCGCTCTCCGCTGCGGTAGGCGCCCGGAATCCCCTGGCAAGATTAAGCTTAACATAGAAAGCCTTTGTAAGATCGTAAGCCAGGCCGATGCTTCCCGAAAAACCGGAAAAATCGGAATGATAGTCCGCGAATTTTTCGACGGAAGACGAACCGAGCTGGGCGACCCGGTTACCGGAGGAGTCTACATAGAGGGCCTTTCCATGCAACGTTCTCGAGTCTGCTCTGACGCCCCCTGATAGGGTGAGCTTGCCAAATGATCTCTTAGCTATTCCATACCCACCTATATCGAATAAGTCGTATTCCGGCAGGACGAAGACGATTCCCCGGTCTTCCGAGGATTGTTGCATCCCATTTACCCCAAAGGAGATATCCCATTTGTTCTTCTGCGGCAGCAAATATTGCAGATCGTAATTCAACGTCCGCAGGAAAAAATAGTTATTGTAAATATCTCCCTTGGTAATGTCATTGGCCTCCTGGTGATGATTGACCTGCACACCCACTATCGCATTCAGGCGGCCTTTCCCAAGGGTAAAGCTGTTGTCCAGCACGGCCTTATAATGCCGGATATGCTGGTGAATGATAGGGTAATTATAATAATCGGTAGATTGGTTCAACGGCGCGATCCCCATGCTATCCGAACCATCGTGCGCCAGGTAATGTTTTTTAAAGATGCCGGTAGCGCTGTCCCTGGCCCCTTCAATTACTCCCAGCTTCAGATCGAACGAGCTTAAGATGAGATGAGAGTACCCCCATTTCCGGTTGATACCAAAAATTCCTTTCACATTATCTTCACTGTAGCCGGAATTCCAGACATAGCCATCGTACTTATTCTGGTAATCGTGCGCCTGGAGATGCGTATAGGCAACATCCCAGGAAAAGCCGTGGTTATTTCCGGCAAGATCGAGGAAACCATTGAGGAGCCCATTGTTGGTTTGATACTCTGTCAAAACCTTGCCTTTTACCGTTCCATTGGCAACCGTTGGCGGCGAGAGAAAATTGATCACTCCGGCCAGGGCATCGGACCCATAACGCAGGCTCGCAGGCCCTTTCAACACTTCCACCTCGTTTACCGTGTTTTCATCTACCTCGACCCCGAATTCGTCAAACCATTGCTGTTCTTCCTGCCTGACCCCGTCATTCATGGTAACGACCCGGTTATACCCCAAACCGCGGACAAAAGGTTTGGAGATGGAAGGCCCCTCCGTCATCTCGGAAACCCCGGGTATGCTGCTGATGGCGTCTATGAGATTGCTATAGGCGTTGCGGTTCAATTCTGTCCTGGATAGCACGCTCACTACAGCCGGGTTTTTTCTTTTCTCCGTGGCCCGTGGAACGCCGGTGACGATCACTTCTTCCAGACTTGAATCTTTTATTGTCCCGCTGATCTGATCTTGTGCGTACAAATTCGCTGATACCAATAATAATAGTATCAAAGAGAAATACTTTTCTCTTCTCATATAAAGAAATTAATGGATAAAAGGGTACTTACATAAATAATGCGTGAGCGATCAGAGAGACTGTTTTGGCGGAGGGGTAAAATGGGTGAGATACCCTAAGCAACAATGACCAATGAGGGATGGAAATCCGGTCGCTGAAGAAGAGGGATGATCCCCGATCGTAGCACCGGTGATGATCTGGAAAAAGTCGATTCCTGAAGGTTTATGAATGCGGGATCTCCAATTGGGTGCGCCTGTAATAGGGCTGTCATGCTGAAAATGGTCGGTAAGACTATTGCTAACCTCTTCTTCCCGGGTATCCTCGATACCATAATAGTACACGGAATCCCTGGTAACAACTTTCCGGGCGACATCGTATAGTTTTCCGTTGCTTGAGAGCTCATCATCGTCACCAGGGACCGCCTGTTTGGAGATCGCCTTTATCAGGATCAGATCCTGGCTGGCTTCTCTGCGGATCAATTTTGCCTCTATTTTGGATTCCAGCAGCATGATGTCCTGCCCCAGATAATAGAGTATGCCATGGGAAAATAAGAGAAACAGCAGTATGGTGGCAGTCAGCTTCATCAAAGCGTTGCCAATTTAGTAAAAGACCGCCATAAATCATATACCCGGGTTTTCACCTACCAAGCCACTCCTTAAAACCATTTACCCGTTCGCGGCTGACGATCGTATCCGCAGGTGTCGCGGGCGCCAGTTCAAGCTTTAGCCGCCCACCCAAAAAGGTATGCACTTTCTTTATGGACTCGATATTCACCAGCAATTGCCGGTTCACCCGGTAAAATTGTCGCGGCGACAATACCCCTTCCAGCTCCTGCAGTGTATTATCCAGCAAAAAACTGTTGCCGTTGAAATCGGTGGCATAACACAGCTTCCCGTCTGCATGGCAATGTGCCGTGGCCGTCGTCTTCAGGTAATGCAATTGCTGTCCCCGCCTGATCAACAGCCGCTCCTTGTATTTCGCGGGGCTCATCTCCTGCATCAGCCGCCCGATCTTCTCTGCCAGCTCCGCCCCGCGATGCACTTGCCGGAATTTGGTTACTGCCTGTCTCAGTTCTGCCCCATCTATCGGCTTCAAAAGATAATCCACGCTATTCACCTTAAACGCCTTCAGTACATAATGATCAAAGGCCGTCGTAAAGATCACCGGAGTCAGCAGCTTCACCTGCTCGAAAATGGAAAAGCTGAGCCCATCAGCCAGTTGTATATCCATAAAGATCAGCTCGACCGCATCCGCCGGCGCCTGCCGCAACCAGGCAACCGACGACTCCACGCTGTCCAGCGTCGTAACCACCTCGATGCCTTCGTCGAGATCCTGCAGCATCCTGTTGAGCCGGTTGGCCGCCGGTATCTCATCTTCTATGATAATGACTTTCATATTCGAATGGGGTTTGGACTCCGTCTAATCTAGCCAAATAACGGTATCCGCACTATGAAATTTGCTGGTCCTTCCTCCACTTCCACCTGCCGCCCGCCCAGGAGCCGGTACCGGTTTCGGATGTTATCCAGCCCGATACCAGTAGATTCGATCTGTTGATTCTTTCGCTGGAGGTTATTGCTAACGATCAGCCGCCCGGCCTCGGCACAAATATCGATATGGAGAGGCCGGGCGGCCGACACGATATTATGCTTAATGGCATTTTCCATCAGTATCTGCAGTGACAGCGGCACTATCTTCTGCCCAAACTCTTCCTCGGCCACCCGGATACGTATATCCAGGTTATCCCCATGCCGCGTCTTCAACAAATAAGCATACGCCTCCAACACCTCCAGTTCTTCCTTCAGCGTGATGCTCGGCTCGTCCTTCACTTCCAGGATATGCCGGTATACTTTCGACAGCTGCTGAACAAAATCCACCGCCTGTCGCGGATTCTCCGGGATCACCGCGGCCAGCGTATTAAGGGTATTGAACAAAAAATGGGGGTTCACCTGTATCTTCAAGGCATTCAGCTGCGCCTGCAGACTCTCCCGTTTCAGCAGCTCTTTCTCTTCTACCGATTTCCTCAGCTCGTACATAAAATACACACTTTCATACATCGTCATCACCAGCAGGGTACAGAGAATGGTCGCCGAAACGCTGTTGATGGTGACATCATCATTTAATAGCGGAGTGGGTCGCATTTTGAGCAGCCGTTCGCAAACGTCTTTAAACAAAACGTCGGTAATACCATCGATCACCAGCGCAAACGCGATGACGGCGCCGAATTGCACCAACAATCGTTTCTTCACCGTTTGGAAAGAAGGATAACGTTTGCGCGCCCAGATGCAGATGGCCCTGCTCCCCAACCACGTGATGGCGGTTTCGACCAATGAAGTCCAGTAGGCGTCCCAGGGATAATAGGGTGGCCGCCCGATGCGCCAGCCAAAAAAGATGATCGGGATAAAAAAAGAAAGCACCAGGATGCCGATGACCATCACCGGCCGGTCGTCGAACCCTATCTTATTATTTTGCCAACGCATACAATAAAATTACAACAGATAGCCAGCATTCGGAAGACAATTCCCTGCCACTCATACCGCCTTTTTAACAGTTCACTCCTTTTCAATTGCCTGCTGCAGACTACGCATGTATGTTTGCATCGAAACTGGCAACCATGAAAAAGCTCACCAGCCTTTTGCTGCTCATCCTCGCCTCAGTGGTCATCCATGCGCAAAACACCCAGACCATCCGCGGCGTCATCACCGATAAAACCTCGGAAATGCCCCTCCCCGGCGTCTCCGTCACCATCGTCGGAACGAACCTGGGGGCAGTCACCGACTCGGCCGGCCGCTATGTTCTCACCGGCGTACCCCTGGGCCGCCATCAACTCTCCTACGGCAGTGCGGGCTATCATGGCGCCTCCATCCCTGAAGTGCTGGTCACCGCAGGCAAGGAGGTCGTTCTCGACGTAGCTCTCGAGCAACGGCTGGTCACCCTGCAGACCTATACCATCACCGCGACGGCTACCAAAAAAGGAGCTGCTACGAACGAATTCTCCGCCGGCAGCGCCCGGTCCTTCAACCTCGAAGATGTCACCCGCTACGCCGGTGGCCGCAACGACCCTTCCAAACTGGTGAGTAACTACGCCGGGGTGGTCGCCAACAGCGATGCCCGCAACGATATCGTCGTCCGTGGTAACTCTCCCACCGGCGTTCTCTGGCGTATCGAAGGCAGTCCCTCCCCAAGCCCAAACCACTTTGCTACGCTGGGGACCACGGGTGGACCGGTTAGCGCGCTAAACACAAACATGTTGAAAACCTCCGACTTCCTCACCGGCGCTTTCCCCGCGGAATACGGCAACGCTACTGCCGCCGTCTTCGACATCAACCTCCGCAGCGGCAACAGCAGCCGGCATGAAACGACACTCCAGGTCAACGCTTTCAGCGGCGTGGAGGCAACCGTCGAGGGACCGCTCAATAACAAGAACAACGGCGCCGCCTATCTCGCAAGCTATCGATACGCCGTGGCCGCCCTGGCCAATACGGTCGGTGTCAACATCGGCACAAAGGCCATCCCCTATTACCAGGACTGGGCCTTCAACCTCACCACCGGCAAAAGCCGCCTGGGCCGCTTCTCCTTCTTTGGCATGGGTGGCCTGAGTCATATATCTTTTGTTGGCAGCAAGACCGATTCGACGGACTTCTATGGCCAGGCGGACGAAGACAGCTATGATAAAAGCAATTTTTCTTATTTCGGGGCCAAGAACACCCTCGACATCGACAGCCGCACCTACCTGCGCACCGTCGTCACCTATGCCCACACCGTAGACCATTACGATCAGTGGCGTTACCCCGACCCCGTCCCGCCCTATCACGATCGCTGGATGAATTACACCAATGACAACCGGACCTCCACCGTCCGTTTTTCTTCCTATCTCAACCAGAAGGTAAACAGCCGCTTCTCCTACCGCATCGGCGCAGCCGGTGAAGCCCTGGGCCTGAAGATTCATGTTCTCGACAAGATCGCCCGCCCCGCTGCCGCACCCTTCGATACCGTCAGCAACTACGATGGGACACCCTTCCTGCTGCAGTATTTCGGGCAGTTTAAGTATCGCCTCAGTGAGCAGTTCAGCATCATCGGCGGATTGCATGGCATGCATTTCGATGCGAATGGCAGCGATGCGGTCGAACCGCGGCTCTCGGCGACGTATCAACTTCCGGCCGGTCAGTCCCTCTCTCTTAGCTATGGGCTGCACAGCGAGCTACAGCCCCTGCCGGTGTATTTTCAGTCCTATGACGAGACCGATCAGATTCGCGATTCATCCAACCGGAAACTGGGATTGACCCGGGCCCAGCACTACGTGCTGACCTATGAATGGCGCTTCATGCCCGGCTGGCGGCTAAAGGCGGAGGCTTATTATCAATATCTTTTTGATGTACCAGTGGAAAGAAATCCCAGCGGGTTCTCGATGCTGAATGCCGGCGCCGACTTCGGATTCCCCGATAAGGTGGGTCTGGTCAATAAAGGCACCGGGACAAATAAAGGGGTAGAGCTGACGGTCGAGCGTTTCCTCGATCATGGCTATTATCTCCTGCTGACGACCAGTCTATTCGACTCGAAATATAAAGGCAGTGATGGCATTGAGCGCAACACGGCATTCAACTATAAATATGTCTTCAATGCGCTGGCTGGCAAAGAATGGAAGCTCGGTAATAGTGGCGCCAATGCCTTCACTGTCGATATCCGCCTGTCTGCCATCGGTGGGCGTTATGCGACACCTGTCAACACGCCGGCTTCTCTCGCTGCCGGTTACGAAATTGACGATACGCTGCACTACAACTCTCAACGGCTGAGCGATTATTTTCGTCTCGACACCAAGTTTGGCTATCGCACCAGCAGCAAAAAACGGCGCCTCAGCTCGACGTTCTATCTCGATCTCCAGAACGTCACCAACCGCCGCAACATCTTCCTGGTCCAATATAACCAGGCCAAAGGCATCGCTGCCCCCATCTACCAGATCAGGTTTTTCCCGGATATCCTGTATCGTATCCAGTTTTGATCCCGGTTGCATGCAGACAACCAGTAATGCCGATGGTTAGACGTGGGCGTACTCCTGTTCGGTTGCCATGCGCTCACTGTACGACCTTTCCATCAGTTCGCCCGCCAGCTGCCGGTAGTCTTTGGCGCCGTTTGCACTACGGTCGTAGCTGAAGATATCCTTCCCTGCTTCCTGCGCTTTGGCCAACTGGATATTCGTCCGGATCACCGTATGGAATACCTTGCCGTCAAACTTCTCTTCCAGCTGTTTCTTCACGCCGACATTCATCGACTTGCGTTCGTCGTACTTGGTCATCACCATGCCCAACAGCTCGAGCCGGGGATTGAGTTTCTTGCGAATGATCTCGAATTGCCGCATAAACCCGTACACTCCCTTCAGCGGCAGGAACTCACCCGGCAGCGGAAGCATGACGTAATCACTGGCCACCAAGGCATTCACCGTAAGTAAGCTGATAGCATGCGGACAGTCGATAAAAATGTAATCATACTCGTCCACCAGGGGCTTCAACAGATCGCTGATCAGGTATTCCCTGCCCATGAGGCCCGCCATCTCCAGCTCTACGATGGCCAGATCGATCGACGCCGGTATTACATCGATCCCTGCTGCAGTATGGACGATCGCCTTTGACAGGTCACCTCCTTCCTGCAGGATATCCTTCTTTAATTCAGAGTACAGATTAAATTGCGGCTCGTCCTCGATGCCGAGCGACTGAGAAAGATTTGCCTGCGGATCGGCGTCGATCAATAACACCTTTTTTCCTTCCTGGGACAAGGCAGCCCCTAAATTCAGCGCTGTTGTGGTCTTTCCAGACCCGCCTTTTTGAATCGCAATCGAGATAACTGACATGTTCTACAATTTTTAAGGTTAAGTCCTTAAATATATTCATAGATTGCGCATGCCCCGAAATTTAGTTCCCCACCGTTGTGGATAGTCGAAAGGATATCCCCACTTACCCCAACCTACTTCCTCCGCTCCTGCATGAATTGCGTCGGCGTCTTCCCAAACTCCTTCTTGAAAGCCTTTGTAAAATACGACTGTGTCTGAATGCCGATGCGCATCATCACCTCCGTGAGCGTCACATCCTCATGCGTCATGATCTGCACCGCCTTCTTCAATCTGATCGTGCGGATGAAATCGCCTATCGACTGCTGGCTGATCCCTTTTATCTTCTGGTAGAGCCTCGTTCGGCTCATCCCCATCTCCTGGCAGAGCCAGTCGATATCGAAATCCGGGTTGGATAATTGCGAATCGATGATGTCCAGCAACCGTTTCATAAACTCCCTGTCCTTCTCGGAATGAACCAGCTCCATCGCCTCCACCTGCGAATCCCGCGAATAACGATCTTTCAGCTTCCGGTCCAGATCAAACCGGTTGCGTATCGTCAGCAAAAGCAGCTCCATATTCAGCGGCTTGCCAAAATAATAATCCGCCCCGGCATCGAGCCCCTCCAGCTGCGCCGCCGCTGCGGTCCTCGCCGTCAGCATCAGGAAAGGAATATGACAGGTGTCGATGTCCTGCTTCACGGCCCGGCAAAATTCAAACCCATTCATCCCCGGCATGATCACATCGCTGATGATCATCCCCGGCGCTATCTCCCGCGCCTTGGCCAGCCCTTCCTGTCCATCTGCAGCCTCCATCACCTGGTAATAAGGACTCAGGCAGTCTTTAAGGAAATGCCGCAGCTCGTCATTATCCTCCACCAGCAATAGGGTCTCCACGGGCGGAAATCCGCTTTTCGGCTCCAATGCAGGCATGTGCTCTGCCGCGACCTTGTTTGGAAAGCTCTCCAGGCGTACTCCGCCTTCCACATGCATAGCCCGCTTTTCTTCAGCACCATAATCGTTCTCGTCTACCGGGATGCCGATGATGATCTCCGTCCCCTTCAGCCGCTCGCTGTACACATAAATATCACCCTTATGCAAAAGCGCAAGACTCTTGACGAAGGCAAGCCCGACCCCTGACCCGAGATGGGATTCCGTAATGCGGTAATACCGCTCGAATAAGTGGTGAATACTACCCGCCGAGATGCCAATGCCGGAATCCGCCACCCGGATATAGGCGTACCGTTTGCCCCGATAGGGATTCTTCAACACCAGCTCACCGGTATAAGAAGGGACAAATCCATCCAGCGAGGGCAGCACCTGTAACGTGATCCGCCCCCCGGCTTTGGTATATTTGAAGGAGTTTTGCAGTAAGTTGAGCACCATCTTCTCCAACACCTGCCGGTCGAACCAGATCTCACCTTTCATATCGCCGTCCAGCGAAAAATCGATCTCCTTCTGCACCGCCCAGTCCCTGAACTCCTCCGCCAATTCCTCCATAAAACCGTTGAGATTCCCTGCCTGCACACAAAGCCGCAAAGAACCGCTCTCCAGCTTCCCAAAATCCATCAATTCATGGATAAGACTAAGCAGGCGCTGCGCATTCCGGTGCATATTCTGGAAATACCGGTTGAGCACGGGTGAGTTGTATTCCTTCATCATCTTCTCCAGCGGCCCCAGGATAAGCGACAACGGCGTACGAAACTCATGCGAGACATTTGTAAAGAATTGCAATTGCACCTGGCGCATCTCCTCCCGCTTCTTCTCTTCCAGCTCCCGCATCTTCAGCCGGGTCCTGAACTTATACAACATATACAACCCCGCCATCCCCAGCACCACCAGCAGAGAGATGAACCAGCTGGTCCGCCAGAAGGGTGGGGTAATGATGACCCTGATCGCTGCTCCTTCCTCATTCCACACCCCATCGTTATTGGATGCCTTCACCCGGAAAACATAATCCCCCGGACTAAGATTGGTATATACCGCCTTGTTCTCCTTGCCGACATAATTCCAGGCGGTATCCAGCCCCTCCATTTTATAAGCATATTGGTTGTTCTCCGGCGTGGTATAGTTCAGCGCCGAGAACGTAAAAGAAAAGGTGGACTGCCGGTAGGAAAGCCGCATTTCCTTCGTCTCGCTGATATCCTGCGACAACGGCGACCCTTCACCGACGCCGATCTTCCGGTTAGACAGCTGGAAACCGGTGATATACACCGGCGGCACAAAAGCGTTGGGCATGATAGCGCCGGGATAGAAGCTGTTGAAACCGTTGATGCCGCCAAAATACAGTTCGCCATCCTTTGTCTTTAAAAAGGCATTGGCTTCGAATTCGAGGTCCTGCAATCCATCCCCGGTGTTATATTTCTTGACCGCCTGTGTCTCGGGGTTGAACTGGGTAAGGCCGTTGGAAGTGGCGATCCACAAGTTGCCTTGTCCATCCTCCGCGATGCCCTTGATAAACTCGCTTCCGAGTCCGGCCCGGTTCGTATAGAGGCGAAAGCTATCCCGGGCCGCGTCGAGCAGGTACAGTCCCTTCTGCCCCACCCAAAGCCGGCCCCGGCTATCACAGAACAATACCCGCAGATCGGGCATCTTCTCTTCCTTGTCAAAATAGTGCGTAAAATGCCGGGTATTCTCGTGCCAGCAGTTGAGTCCGCCATCATCGGTGCCGATCCATATCCGGCCTTCCTTATCTTCCAGCAGAGAAACGATATCCTTCCCCGTCAGACTCGTCTTGCCGGTAGGATCATCGATGAGCCGGGTAAACTGCTGTTTCTTCCGGTCGAAGATGTTCAGCCCGCCATAATAAGTGGCTACCCAAAGATTCCCCGAAAAATCCTCGAAGGTCTTCTGTACAAAATTGGAAGTTATCGAATGTGGATCATTCGGGTTATTCAGATACCGCGTGAAATCCCCCTGCAGACGATTGAAATGATTCAGTCCGCCACCCCAGGTGGATACCCATAGTTCTCCTTCCCGGTCGTGGAAAACATCGAGGACGGCATTGGAGCCGAGGCTATGGTCGTTGAAAGGATCGTTGCGGTAATGCCGGAAGGTGCGCTCCTGTCGTGAAAAGAGATCGAGCCCGCCCCCATCGGTGCCGACCCAGATGTCTCCGTTTCCGCTGCGATCTTCGCAAAAGGTCTTCACATCATTATAGGAAAGACTGTTGGGCGAGGGCTCCTGCCGGAATAGATTGAATTTTTCGAGTCCGGGAGAATAGACATTGATCCCGCCGCGATGGGTCCCGACCCAAAGATTTCCCTGCCGGTCTTCGAAAAGCGCAGAGATGGTTCGCTGAGACAAGCTCGTGCCATTCCCGGGTTCGTAGGTATAGTGATAAAAGCTGCCTGCGGCCGCATGAAAAAGATTGAGTCCCCCATTGATGCTACCCGCCCAAACCTGGCCCTTGTGGTCGGTGAGCATACACTTGATCATATTGTTGCCAAGACTGGAAGGGTCTTTGTCGGAATGACCATACCGGGTAAACGACTTGCGCAAGGGGTCGAACAGGTATAGCCCGTCATCCTCCGTACCCAGCCAGATATTCCCCTGGCGGTCTTCCCGGATAGCGATGATAGTATTGCCGCTGGCATTGGTGATGGCCGGATTATCTATTGCACTGAACAACCCTGTCCCGGGATGAAAAAGATCGAGCCCCGACTGGGTGCCAACCCAAATAGTTCCGGTCTTGTCTTCCAACAGACAGTTGATCCGGTCGTCCCGCAACGACCCCGGGCCGTCGCCCATCCGGAAATGTCTGAACCGGCCCGTCTTTCTATCCAATTCATTCATACCCCCGGAGGTCGCCACCCACATGCGACCATTATGGTCCTCCAGGATGGAAGTGATATTGCTGCTGCTCAGGCTGCCGTTGTCGGAATCCCGGTGTTTCCAGCGGGTGAACCGGTCTTTCGCCCGGTCAAACCGGTTGAGTCCGGTTACTGTTCCGATCCACAACTGGTGATCCCGGTCTTCATAGATGCAGTGGATATATCCGTCGCTGATGCTGCTACTGTCCGCCGGGTCGTTGCGGTATACCACCATCTCATGGCCGTCATAGCGGTTCAACCCATCCCGGGTGCCGATCCAGATAAATCCCTGACTGTCCTGGTAGATGGCTTCGATGGTGCTGTTGGATAGACCCTGCTCCCCCGACAGGTGGGTGAACCGTAGTTTCGGCCCCTGGGCCCGGGCGGTACCCAAGCCCACCAACACTCCTATTATTACTATAACCTTTCGCATGGCCGGCAATAAATTATATTCAAATTTAAAGTCAACCGAGCAATTTTTTATTGGAAATCAATTGGTAAATCCCAAAATAAACAGATAGAACAAGAGAAATACCTGCCAGAACAAAAGGCTTTTCCCACCCCATTCTACCTTGCCTCAGTTCAAAAATTAATTGTGTTATGAATAAACGATTGCTTGCAAGGATGCATATCCTTCTTTTCCTCCTGTGCCTTGGCTCCGCACTTTCCGCCCAAAAAAGGACCATTACGGGGAAAGTCACGGATGCAAAAGACGGCACGCCCCTGGCCGGAGTATCCGTCCAGCCAAAAGGCTCCCCTAAAAATGGAGTAGTTACCGGTAGCGATGGAAGCTATAGCCTCTCCGTCGACGCCAATACCAAAACCCTCCTTTTTTCCTTCATCGGTTATGGTACCCTCGAAAGCCCCATCGAAGGCGGACCTATAAATATTGCGCTCACCGCGGGTACTTCCAGTCTCAATGAGGTTGTCGTCATCGGATACGGCACCGTCCGCAAAAAAGACCTCACCGGTGCTGTCGCCATTGTCAGCGAGAAGGACTTCCAGAAAGGCAGCATCACCACTCCCGAACAGATGATTGCCGGCAAGCTCCCCGGGGTCTCGATCATCTCCAATAGCGGCCAGCCCGGCGCCGGCAGCACCATCCGCATCCGCGGCGGCTCCTCCCTCAACGCCAGCAACGACCCGCTGATTGTCATCGATGGCGTACCCATGACCACCGAGGTCCTGGCCGGTCAGACGAGTACTATCGCCGGCGCTTCCAACCCCCTGAGCTTTATCAACCCCAATGATATCGAATCCTTCACCGTGCTCAAGGACGCTTCCGCGTCCGCCATCTACGGCACCCGTGCCGCCAACGGCGTTATCCTTATTACTACAAAGAAGGGACGGGGCGGCGCGCTCAAGGTTAGTCTTTCTTCTGTTAATTCCATCGCCACCCTCCCAAAAGAAGTATCCGTCCTCAGCCCGGCCCAGTTCCGCGCCGTCGTCAACGCCAACGGCACCGCAGCCCAGAAAGCAATGCTGGGCGGCGCCAATACTAACTGGCAGGATCAGATCTACCAGGATGGGGTAGGCACCAACAATAACGTCAGTGTCACCGGAGGGATCAAAGGCCTTCCCTATCGCCTCTCGGTTGGTTACCAGGACCAGAATGGTATATTAAAGACGGATAATCTTCAACGGACCTCTGCTGCGCTTAACCTCAATCCTGTCCTTTTCGACAAACATCTTAAAGTCGATCTGCATCTCCAGGGCAGCATCGAGACCGCCCGCTTCGGCAACACGGCTGCCATCGGCGGCGCTACAAGCTTCGACCCTACTCAACCTGTCTATACCAAGAGCAACCGTTTCGGCGGCTATTACGAATGGCTGGACCCCAGCTCTGCCACCGGTCTCGTCAATCTGGCCGGCCGCAATCCCCTGGGCCTGCTGGAAGAACATTTCAATAAGGGCACACCTCAACGCAGCATCGGCAATATCCAACTGGACTATTCCTTCCACTTTCTACCCGAGCTGCATGCCAACCTCAATGCCGGCTATGACATATCCACCGGCAAGGGTAGCACCTTCATCCCCGACAGTGCAGCAGAGGCCTACATTGCCGGCGGGACTGGCGGCAGCAACAACCCTTACAAGGTAACCAACACCAACACCCTCTTCGAATTCTATCTCAGCTATGCCAAAGAGCTCAAGGCGATGAAGAGCCACTTTGACGTCCTGGCGGGCTACTCCTATAATAATTACCTGTCCAAGATCTACTACTATCCCAGCTACTATGCCAGCGGCGCCAAGGTTCCTAACTCCGACCCTGCCTTCTCCTTCGACAAACCAGAACATACCCTGCTGTCGTATTTCGGTCGTGCCAACTATAGCTTCGAAGACAAGTACCTGCTGACGGCCACTATCCGCCGGGATGGTTCCTCCCGCTTTGGCCCCACTAATAAATACGGAAACTTCCCCTCCGTCGCCCTGGCCTGGCGCATAAAATCGGAATCCTTCTTACGCAACGTCGATGGCGTATCCGACCTGAAACTGCGAGCCGGCTATGGCATCACGGGCCAACAGGATGGCTTCGACAACTATCTTTATATGTCCACGTATACGTTGAGCAACCCCAATGCTTCGTATCAGTTCGCCAATTCCTATTACCAGGGCTATCGCCCCGGGGGGTATAACCCCTCCATAAAATGGGAACAGACCGCCACCTCCAACCTTGGCCTCGATTACGGCTTCCTCGATGGCCGCATCACGGGTAGTGTCGACTTCTACTATAAGAAAACGACCAATCTCCTCGTTAACATCCCCCAACCCGCCGGCAGTAATTTCTCGGCCTTTATTACGGCCAACGTAGGGGAGATGAACAACAAAGGTGTGGAGTTCAACATCAATCTCCAACCCATCCGGACAAAAGATCTCACCTGGGATGTGGGCTTCAACGTTACGTATAATAAGAATAAGATCACCCGGCTCACCCTCGTGCCCAACGACACCAGCTTCATCGGCTTCCAGAACGGTAGCATCGCAGGTGGCATCGGTGGACAGTTCGCCCTCATCAATGCCGTTGGCGGAACCAAGAACACGTTCTATCTCTATCGACAAGTATACAATACCAGCGGTCAGCCCATCGAAGGGGTCTTTGTGGATAAGAATGGCGATGGCATCATCAACCAGCAAGACCTCTACAAGAGCAAACCCGCCGACCCCCAGGCCTTCTTAGGTTTCAGCACCAACGTTACTTACCGCCGCTTCAACGCCGGCTTTGTTCTCCGCGCTTCCCTGGGCAATTACAACTATAACAACATCTTTAGCCAGACCGGCACCCTCAACCAGATTCTTGGCAACAGCGTGCTGTACAATGCTTCCTCCAATTACCTGGCTACGCACTTCAAGGGCGGCAACGCGCAGGAGCTGCTCAGCGATTACTACATCCAAAACGCCTCTTTCCTGCGGATGGACAATATCAATGTCGGGTACAATGTGGGTACTATCTACCATACGCATACTAATCTCCGCCTCAACGCGGGCGTGCAGAATGTATTCGTTATTACCAAATACACGGGTCTCGATCCGGAGATTGCTGCCGGCACCAACACCCTCGGCAACCCCGGTATCGACAATAACCTCTATCCCCGCCCGAGAACGTATTTCCTGGGCCTGAACCTTGACTTTTGATAAGTAAGCATCATCAAAAAAAGAAAATCATGAACAACAAGATATTCACTGCCGCCGCCTGTCTCTGTCTCCTGGCGACAGCCTGTACAAAAGACCTCGTTCGCACCCCTACAAATGCTATTACAGCGGGCGAAGCTTATAGCACGCCGGCCGGCTACAAAGAAGGTCTGGCCAAGGTATATGCCGCCTTCGCCCTGACGGGCAATGCGGGCGGCACGGGTAGCCCCGACATCTCCCCGCAGATCATTGCCGACGAAGGTAACTCCGATTTCCTCCGGCTTTATTTCAATCTCCAGGAGCTGACAACCGACGAAGCCGCCTGGACCTGGCAGAATGATGCCGGCATCCAGGGCCTTCACGAGATGAGCTGGTCTTCGATCAACCCCATCATCGATGGACTCTACTATCGCAGCTTCTTCCAGATCACGCTCTGTAACGAGTTTATCCGGCAGTCTTCCGAATCCGCACTCGGCAGCAAGCCCTTCAGCAGCCAGGCCAAGGATTCCGTTCGCCACTACCGCGCCGAAGCCCGCTTCCTCCGCGCCTACCAGTATTGGGTGCTGATGGACCTTTTCGGCAATGTTCCTTTCGCCACGGAGAACACTGCTATCGCGTCCTCTCTCCCCAAACAGATCAACCGCGCCGATCTCTTTAAATATATCGAGTCGGAATTGATAGGCGCCGCAGACAGCGGGCTCATCGCTCCCCGGCAAAATGAATACGGTCGCGCCGACCAGGCGGCGGCCTGGGCTTTGCTGGCAAGGCTTTATCTCAATGCGCAGGTGTACACCGGCACGCCCCGCTACACCGATGCGATCACCTATTGCAACAAGGTCATCACCGCCGGCTATAGCCTCCACCCGGACTATACCCAACTGATGCTGGCGGATAACAACCTCAACACCGACGAGTTTATCCTCACCATCAACTATGATGGAACATATACGCAGAACTACGGTGGGACGACCTATCTCGTTCACGGACCGGCAGGTGTCCCCGGCAAGATCTCCGGGTCCAATGGTTCCTGGAGCGGGCTGCGCCTGACACAACAGCTCGTTACCCTCTTCCCCGACTATAGCGGCAACACCGATCACCGCGCCCAATTCTGGCAAACCGGCCAGACCCTCAACATGACCGATCTCTATACTTCTACGGCCGGCTTCTCCACCTTCAAATACCGCAACGTCACCCGCAGCGGTGGTCCTGCGCCGCATGCGGACCCTGCCGGTAATTTCTCGGACATCGACTTCCCCCTCTTCCGTCTCGCCGAAGTCTATCTCATTTACGCGGAATCGGTACTACGCGGCGGCACGGGCGGTGATGCCGGTACAGCGCTCAATTATGTCAATGCCATCCGCGAACGCGCCTATGGCAACCACTCGGGGGACATCACCGCGGGGCAATTGACTACAGACTATATCCTCAACGAACGCGGCCGCGAATTGTATTACGAAACCTTCCGCCGTACCGATCTCATCCGGTACGGGAAGTTTACCACTTCGGCTTACCTGTGGGCCTGGAAAGGTGGGGTGCAGGGTGGTACTGCTGTCGCTGATAAATACAATATTTTTCCTATACCGAGTACCGATCTGTCTTCGAATCCTAATCTCCAACAAAACTCCGGATACTAATATGAAAAAGCTATATATCGCATGCCTGGCGGTTTTCATGCTGGCCGCGAGCTGCAAAAAAGATATTACACAACCCACCCTGAGCTCCCCCTCGGGCATCAGCGGGTTCACGGTGAACAACAACACCATCGTTCTCTCTTCGGCCAATGACTCTGTCGAAGTGGCTGTTTTCAAGTGGCCGGCCCTCAACTACAACGTGTCGACACCCGTTACGTATACGCTGCTCATCGATCAGCCCGCCGATACCAGCGGCGCGAGTGCCTGGGGCAACGCGCTGAAAACCACTATCACTACGGATAGCCTCAACAAGTCCTGGCTGGGAACCGACTTTAACAAGCTGTGCAACCAACTGGGACTTACACCCGGCGTCGCCAGCCCCGTCGTCGTTCGCCTGAAGGCCGATGTTAACCAAAGCAACGGCAGCAAATCCACCGTCCCCTCCCTCACTTCGGACGTAGGCCTCACCGTTACTACCTATAAGGTGATCCTCATCTACCCGAAACTATATGTCGCAGGAGATTTCCTTAGCCCTCAATGGACACAGAAAGACCAGCCGGGCTGGATCCTGGCGTCCGTGAAAAGCGATGGCGTATATGAGGGATATATCAACTTCCCCAACGCCAGCAACAACTTCAAGCTCTGCACCCAGTTAAGCTGGAATGGCACCAATTATGGATGGGGAACATCGCAGACGACCATCAGCGGAAGCGGCTCCGCCGGCAACTGCTGGTTCGGTCAGGTGGCTTACGCCAGGGTTGTAGCCGACGTCAACGCGCTTACCATCAGCTATACGCCTACCTCCTGGTATATTGCGGGAGCCTTCAACAACTGGAGCACGACGGCCACGCCCATGACCTTCAACACCAGCACCAACGTCTGGACCGCCACCGGTGTCACCATGGCGGCCGGCGGCACCTTCAAATTCGTCAGCAATTCCGACTGGAACAATCAATATGGCCTCGACGCCAAAGGCAACCTGTTGCTGGGCAACACCTCGGGCAATATCACTTCCACAAAAGCGGGTACCTTTACAGTAACGCTTGATCTTAGCCAGGGAGCGGGCAACTACGCCTATTCCCTCAAATAATCCGTAAATGATGCGCATTACTCACTTGATAGTCATCTCTGTACTGCTGTTCGCAGGGTTTAGCAATTGTTCAAAGAGCAGCGGCACTCCTACCGGCGGCGGGGTAAAACCTGCCGCCGATACTTTCATCTACAAAGGCGCCGACGTCAGTTGGATCACCCAGATGGAGGCCTCCGGCATTAAGTTCTACAACTCCGCCGGCACCGCTATGGACGGCATGGCCCTCTTGCAATCTCTCGGCATCAACTCCATCCGGCTCAGGGTCTGGGTCAACCCCTCCGGCGGCTGGTGCAACACCGCCGACGTGGTCACAAAAGCCGTTCGTGCCCACCAACTGGGACTCCGCGTCATGATCGACTTCCATTACAGCGACACCTGGGCCGATCCCGGTCATCAGACAACCCCGGCGGCCTGGACTTCTTATAACATGGCCACACTCACGAATACCGTCTATAGCTATACGCAGGGTGTCCTGGATACGCTGAAAGCGGCAGGAGTCGTCCCCTCCTGGGTGCAGGTGGGCAACGAGACCAGCAACGGTATGCTTTGGCCCCTGGGCAATGCCACCACCAGCATGGCCAACTTCGCCGCCCTGGTCAGTGCGGGCTACAAGGCCGTTAAATCGGTGAGCGATACCACGAAAGTTATCGTTCACATCGCCAACGGATACGACAACAACCTTTTCCGGTGGGTATTCGATGGCCTGACGGCAAACAATGCCCAATACGACATCATCGGCATGTCCCTGTATCCGTCAGCTACCAACTGGGCATCTTATAACGACAACTGTGCGACGAATATGAATGACATGGTCATGCGGTATAATAAACCGGTGATCATCTGTGAAGTAGGCATGCCCGTCGACCAGGCTGCCACCTGCGAGGCGTTTATCACCGATCTCATCCACAAGGTGAGGGCCGTCACCGGCAGCAAAGGCCTGGGGGTCTTCTATTGGGAGCCCGAATGTTACAACAGCTGGCAGGGCTACGGACTCGGGGCCTTTGACAACACCGGCAGACCCACCGTCGCCATGAACGCATTTCTTCAATAGTAAAAAGCGACACCTTTGAGATCGACATTCTTACTGATGCTGACCTTTCCCCTCTTCGTGCTGGGGCAACGTTGCGAATCCTTCGACGCCGGCTGGAAATTCCATCTTGGTGATGCTGCCGATCCTGCAAAGGACTTCAACTACCGCACGGCTTCTGTCTTTGTAAAATCCGGTAAAGCCGGCGGCACCGCCATCGCCCCGGACTTCGACGACCACGGCTGGCGCAGCCTCTCTCTTCCCCATGACTGGGCCGTCGAACTGCCTTTCGAAAACTCCGCCGATTCCCTGGTGATGTCGCATGGTTATAAACCGGTGGGTGGTCATTACCCCGCAACCAGCATCGGCTGGTATCGTAAACATTTTACCATCGACGCTGCCGACTCTGGTCATCGCTTCGTCATCCGGTTTGACGGCATCTATCGTGACAGCAAGGTCTGGATCAACGGTTTTTATCTCTGTAGCAACGCCAGTGGCTATAGCGGCTTCTCCTGTGACATCACCGATTACCTCCGGTATGGCCGGGAAAATGTCCTCGTCGTCCGCGTGGATGCTACCCAATATGAAGGCTGGTATTACGAAGGCGCCGGCATCTACCGCCATGTCTGGCTCGAGCGATATAACAATGTCCACATCGCCGAAGACGGTCTCTTTGTGCATTCTAACGTTACGTCAGCCACAGCCACCGTCACAGTGGAAACCACCGTCGCCAACGACAACCCCCAACCCGCCACTACTACCGTCTCTGCCTTCCTCACCGATCGTGAAGGAAAGACCCTCGGCCGCGGCCCCGCACAGCCCCTGACCCTAAACCCCAACGAACACCGTACAGTGGTCCAATCTATCACTATCCAACACCCTCGCCTCTGGTCCCCGGAAACACCCTATCTCTATCGCGCCGGTGCTACCCTCCGCAGCGGTAACACCATCCTCGACGAAGAGCGGCTCCGCATCGGCATCCGCACCATCCGCATCGACGCCAGCGGGCTTTATGTCAATGGCCGCTATACAAAGATCAAAGGCGTCAACAACCACCAGGACCATGCCGGCGTAGGCGCCGCGATGCCTGACTATCTACAATATTACCGGGCGCGCCTGCTGAAACAAATGGGCGTCAACGCCGTTCGCACCAGCCACAACCCGCCAACTCCCGAATGGCTCGATGCCTGTGACAGCCTCGGATTGCTCGTTGCCGACGAGAACCGTCTGCTCAATAGCGGCGACGAATATCTCAACCAGTTTCACCGCCTCATCCTGCGCGACAGAAGCCGGGCATCTGTTTTTCTGTGGAGCCTGGGTAATGAAGAGCAGATGGTACAGACCCGCTCCGTTGGCCGCCGCATCGCCGCTACGCTTATCCAGCGCCAGAAAGAATGGGACCCGACCCGCACTTGTACGTATGCGGCCGACCTCGCCAACGTCTATCAGGGTATCAACGAGGTCATCCCCGTCCGGGGCTTCAACTATCGTATTATGGGGGTAGAACCCTATCATAAAGCCCACCCCGACCAACCTATCATCGGCACGGAAATGGGCAGCACCGTTACCACCCGCGGCATCTATGTAAAAGATACCGTCAATGCCTATCTGCCGGATGAGGATATCAACGCACCCTGGTGGGCCAATACCGCCGAACAATGGTGGGCAATGGCCGCGGATAAACCGTACTGGCTGGGAGGATTTGTCTGGACCGGCTTCGACTATCGCGGTGAACCCACGCCATTCAGCTGGCCCAATATCAGCTCACACTTCGGGGTCCTGGATATCTGCGGCTTCCCAAAGAATATCTACTATTATTATAAGTCCTGGTTCACCGATGAAGACGTTCTCCACATCTCCCCGCACTGGAACTGGAAGGGCCACGAAGGGCAGCCCATCCCGGTTTGGGTCAACACCAATACAGACGACGTGGAACTCTTTCTCAACGGGAAAAGCCTGGGCAAAAAGCAGATGCCCCGCAACAGCCACCTGGAATGGACCGTGCCGTATGAACCCGGCCGGCTCGAAGCCGTGGCGATGAAAAGAGGAAAAAAGCTGACGGCATTTGTGGAGACCACCGGCCAGCCGTTTGAGGTCGTCGTCACCCCATACAAGACAACGATGATTGCCGATGGCAGTGAAGCTACCGTCGTCAACATCAGCGTCGTCGACCGTCAGGGTAGGGAAGTCCCTGATGCCGGCAACCTCATCCGCTTCCATGCGACGGGTGACCTCCACATCATCGGCGCCGGCAACGGCGACCCCAGCAGCCACGAACCCGACAAAGCCACCATCGACCCCAACGATGCCCCCGCCGACACCATCGCCCAACGTCATCTCTTTAACGGTCATTGCCAGGTAATCGTCCAATCCGGCACGCGTCCCGGCATGTATCATTTCGAAGCCACCGCCGATAGCCTCTATCCCGGGTCGACCGACATCTCCCTTATCAACCCCGGAACACCTCATTCTGTCCTCGATTGGCGTCCCCACGTGGCATCTTCCGATCACCCGGCCCCGTCGGCCCCCCACCGCCCCATCACCAAAATGCTCGGCGCGGACATCTCCTTCCTCCCCGAACTCGAGGCCCGTGGTATCCACTTCTCCGACAACAAGGGCCAACGCGACGCCATCGAGATATTAAAAGACCACGGCTTCAACTATATCCGGCTGCGCATCTTCAACGACCCTGCCCGTGACAGCGGTTACTCTCCGGGGAAAGGCTTCTGCGATCTGGCACATACCCTCACCATGGCTCGAAGGGTAAAGGCCGCGGGACTGCGGCTTCTGCTCGACTTCCATTATAGCGACTACTGGGCCGATCCCGGCAAGCAATACAAACCCGCAGCCTGGCGCGGGCTAACCTTCCCGGTTCTGACAGACTCCGTATATGCCTTCACCCGCCGCGTCATCGGCGCCCTGGCTCAACAGCACACGCTCCCCGACATGGTACAGGTGGGAAATGAGATCAACCACGGCATGATCTGGCCCGAAGGCAGCATGCGACATCCCGATAGCCTGGCACAGCTGATCTATGCGGGTATACGGGGAGTAAAGGCCGTAGATGCGACCTGCCCGATCATGCTGCATATCGCCCTCGGCGGCCAGAACGATGAGTCCCATTTCTGGCTTGACAATATGCTCAGCAGGCGGGTGCCCTTCGACGTTATCGGGCTGTCCTATTACCCGCGCTGGCATGGCAGTCTCTCCGATCTGAAATACAATGTCGACGATCTGGCCCGGCAATATGGGAAAGATGTGATCGTGGTGGAATATACACAGCGTAAAAGGGAAGTGAATGACATCGCCTTCAGCGTTCCCGGTGGACTGGGGAAAGGCACCTGCATCTGGGAGCCGTTGAACACCTGGGAACAGATATTTGACAAGGAGGGTAAGGCAAACGATCTCCTCTATCTATATGATGACTTCAGCAAGGAATTTATAAACCCTTCACCAGCATCCCTCCGTCAATCGCAATATTCTGCCCGGTGATATAGGAGGCCTTATCCATGGCCAGAAAAGCCGCCGCACCCGCCACTTCCGAAGCCTGTGCAACCCGGTTCATCGGTGTCCGCTCGACGATGCGTTGCATCCTCTCCGGCTGGCTCAGCACCGTGCTGACCAGCGGCGTGTCTGTATACCAGGGTGACAGGCTGTTCACACGGATGCCGAATTCCGCCCATTCGGCGGCGAGGTTTCGGTTGAGTTGTATCAATGCCGCCTTTGACATCCCATAGGGTGCGCCCGACTGCACATCTACGCTACCCGCCACTGAAGCGATGTTCACCACACTTGCTCCCGTTCCCCGCCGCAGAAAGGGAAGGCAAAGCCTGCATAAAGCCACCGCCGAGAACAGGTTCACCTCCAGCACCAGCCGGTATTCCTCTTCTTCATACTCGGCCAGTTTCTTCCGGATATTCATCCCCGCGTTGTTTACCAGTATCTCCAATCC
Organism: Puia dinghuensis; assembly: GCF_014642875.1. Lineage (GTDB taxonomy): Bacteria > Bacteroidota > Bacteroidia > Chitinophagales > Chitinophagaceae > Puia > Puia dinghuensis. The sequence continues at coordinate 331,854 of NZ_BMJC01000003.1, read as the reverse complement.
TCCCCAGCGTTCGGCTACCGCCGTCCCGATCTTTTCGCGATCGCCGGCCTTGCTCACATCCGCCGCCACTCCTGACACCGCCCGGCCCTCGGCCTGCCACAATCGCACCAGCGCATCCAGCTCCTGCCCGCCCCGCGCCACGATGATCACCTCCGCGCCCAGCGCCAGAAACTCTTCGGCAATAGCTTTCCCGATGCCCCTCGTTCCTCCTGTGATGAGGGCGCGTTTGCCTTTTAGCTCCCATTTTGTCATGATTGGATAATTTGTACCGGTAAAGGTACGGCTATTCGCTACGCAAAGCCCTTACCGGGTTCGCCAGCGCCGCTCTCAGGGTTTGAAAGCCGATGGTAATAAGGGCCAGCGACACCGCCCCAACACCGGCAAAGGCAAATACCCACCATTGGATGGAAATGCGATAAACAAAACTCTGCAACCAATTATTCGCGAAATACCAGGCTATCGGCGAGGCGATCATCAGCGCCAGGACGACCAGGACAAGGAAATCCCTGCTAAGCAGGACGACGATATCGGTGATGCCCGCGCCTAATACCTTCCGGATGCCTATCTCGTTCGTCTTCTTCTCTACCGTGAACAAGGCCAGGCCGAAGAGACCCAAACAGGAAATGAAAATGGTAATTATCATGGCCGAATCCACTATCAAGGCAGTACGGCTTTCGTTTATATACATCCGGGCAATGGCCTCATCGAGGAAGGTATAGCTAAACGGAGCCGCGGGATAGACCTCCTTCCAGGCCTTTTCCATCTGCGCCAGCATCCGCTTCAGATCACCCATATCCTTACCCCGGGTGTCCAGTCTCACCGCCAATTTATTTACTGCCCGGGGTACATACCCTATCACCATAGGCTTTATAGCCTCCCGCAGCGAATATTCATTGACATCGGCCACCACTCCTACGATAGGCAGGGCCTTGACATCCGTGACCATCCCGGAGGCATCTGTTTTTGGGTTGAGCAGGAGTTTACCGACGGCATCTTCGGGCCGGGGAAACCCCAGCTCTCTAGCATAGGTTTCATTAATCACCAGTTCGGTGAGACTGTCACCGGGCCGCAGGTTCCGGCCGGCCAGCAACCGCATCCGGTAAAGGGGAATAAGATTTTCGTCGCCTGCTCTGGCCAGGATCGGCACTGGCTTATCCTCTTTATCCTTATACTGCAATGGAAGAAAAAAACTGGGGGTACCCACCGGCGGCAGGGCCTCCCGTGCCACCATGCTCACGCCCGTAAGTTGTCGGAATCTCCGGGCAAGAACCTTCGCGTTGTGGAGGGAATCGTTCGCAGGCGTGCCCATATTGATCACGGCATCGGTGCTAAGCCCAAGGTCCTTATTTCGGATGAAGTTCATCTGGCTGCCTATCACGATCGCCCCGATGATAAACACCAGCGACAAAGTAAACTGAAACACGATAAGCCCTTTGCGCAGCAGCCATCGTTCACTGCCCTTCGGCGCTTCGTTCCCCTTGAGACTGGCAACTGGTAGATAGGACGAGATCACCCGGGCTGGATAGAACCCGGCAAAAACGGTGGTGACGAGGGTTATCAGCAGGAGGAAGGCAAGGGTAAACGGATCCAGGAAATGGAATTCCAATCCTGGTGGGATGAGATCGTGGAAAAGCGTGAGCACCGGCCTGACGAATAATATGGCCAGGACCACCGACGGAACAGCAAGGAGAAAGGTCTCCGCCAGGAATTGGAAGACCAGCTTCCTCCGGCTGCTGCCCATTATCTTTCGGATGCCGATCTCTTTGGCCCGTTGCAGGGATTGGGCGGTGGATAAGTTGATAAAGTTGAAGATGGCGATCAGCAGGATGAACAGGGCAAACGCCATAAGCACAGCCAGGGTCGACCGGCTTGCTTTCCGGAAGCTGTCATGGTTATTCTCTTCGGTGAAGTGGATATCGGTCAGGGGTTGAAGCAGCAGGCTTGCCTTCTTCCCAGGATCGTCCGGGACATGCCTGTTGAGCAGTTCGGCCACCTGGCGCTGGACCAGCTCGGTCGAGGCGTTTCGGGTGGTTTTTATAAAACAATCGATCTCCCGGTTAGCCTTCCAATCCGTGGTGGAAAGCAGGCTTCGAGGGTCGCGCTGAAAAAAGGCGTTGCTATTGATCGTACTCAGGGAGATAATATCGGAAAACGCGAAATCCGAATTCTTGTCCCAGTCTCTTACAATCCCTGATACGCGTACAGGTACCGAATCCCGGTATATCAGCTCCCTTCCGATGACCTTATACAGGGGCAGGTTGCCAAAATACAATCGCGCCCGGCTCTCCGCCAGCACAACCTGGGAAGGTTTCGCCAGCGCTGTGGAAGGATTGCCTGCCAGCCAGTCGAAATGAAAGATGGAAAATAGATTCGCATCGGCAAATACGCTCCCGACATGGTTCGAACTTGCTAACCAGGTGTTGAAAGGATGCTGCTTACCCGTATCCCCGGGAATGTCAACGGTCGCCCAGTAGGTAAAAAATCCGGCCGCTGCCTCCAATCCGGGTATTTCCTGCCGGATGGCCGCCGGTCCTGGCGCGGGAATGCCGGTGAGTATTTTTGTTCCCGCAAATGACCCCTTTTCCATCACCAGCCGGTAGATCCGCTCCTTGTCGGGGTGGAACCGGTCAAAACTGGACTCGTATTGAACCATCAGGTAGATGATCAGGCATGCACAAACACCCAATGCCAGGCCCAGGACATTGATAATAGTAAAGATCTTGTGCCGCGTCATGTGGCGCCAGGCAACCTTTATATAATTGATGAACATACCATCCCGTATCCAAAGCCATGCCGGCGATCTCAGCCCTTTCAAATCAACCAATTATCGCGGTTCTCACAGTATCTCCTGTCCGCTTCCGATACAAGAGGTGTCCGCCTCCCGGTAATCTTCCACAAACTCTCTAAATTTACACCTCAATCATAAAACAGCGCTTATGTCCATTGTCTCCCGGCTTGTCACCTTTCTCACTGCCATCTTCCTTTGCGGTACCCTATCCGCCGGCAACATCCACATCATTCCACAGCCCGTTTCGGTAACGGAAAAGCCTGGCCACTTCCAGCTCACCGCTGCCACTACCATCGCATTTTCCGGTGATTCGCTGGCTTCCACTGCAACCTGGCTCAGTGAGCGTCTCCATCTGCAACAGGGTAGGGGCGGCAAACACATCAGCCTGGACATCATCACTAAGGACAATAATAACCTCGGTGCTGAAGGCTATACGCTCTCCGTCACTTCTTCCGGCATCCGCATCAGCGCGAATACCGCCGCCGGCGTCTTCTATGGCATCCAGACCCTGCTCCAGCTGCTGCCCCCGGACGCGGCTGCTACTCCAAGCGCCTCCGCTGCCGTACAACCCATGTCCATCCCCTGTGTCGACATCACCGACTATCCCCGTTTCGGCTGGCGCGGGCTGATGCTCGACGTAAGCCGTCACTTCTTCACAAAGGACGAAGTCGAACACTATATTGACGAGATGATCCGCTATAAATACAATACCCTTCACCTTCATCTCAGCGATGACCAGGGCTGGCGCCTCGAGATCAAAAGCCTGCCCCAGCTCACCCAACATGGCGCCTGGCGGGTGTCCCGCACCGGCCGTTGGGGCGAATTCCTGCCTCCCCTGGCAAACGAACCGGCAACCTATGGCGGCTTCTATACCCAGGATGAGATGCGCGAGATCATCCGCTATGCCGCCCAACGCTATGTCACCATCTTGCCCGAGATCGACATCCCCGCACACAGCCTGGCGCTTATTTCCTCCTACCCCAATCTCTCCTGCACCCAGCTGCCCTATAGCGTCAACCCCGGCTCCCGTGGCCCCGTCCGGGACGACAACGTCTTATGCATCGGCAACGACTCTATATTTCTCATGATCGACAAGATCCTCACGGAAGTAGCCGCCCTCTTCTCCAATCCCTATATCCACGTCGGTGGCGACGAAGCCTATAAGGGATTCTGGGCCGCCTGTCCAAAATGCACAAAACGGATGCAGGACGAACATCTCAACAACGTCGACGAACTCCAGAGCTATTTTATCAAACGCATCGAGAAAATGGTCAAGTCTAAAGGCAAAAAGCTCATCGGCTGGGACGAGATCCTCGAAGGCGGTCTCGCTCCCGAAGCCACGGTAATGAGCTGGCGGGGAATGTCCGGCGGCATCGCTGCCGCAAAAATGAACCACGCCGTAGTCATGACTCCCTGGGATTATTGCTATCTTGATCTCTACCAGGGTGAAAGCGTGGTTGAACCCCCTACCTATGGCATGTGCCGGCTCCACGACTCCTATATGTATGACCCCGTCCCCGACAGCGTCGACGAAAAACTCATCCTTGGCGGTCAGGGCAATCTCTGGACAGAATCGGTCCCCACCTATCGTCATGCGGAATACATGACCTGGCCCCGTGGCCTCGCCCTCGCCGAAGTCTATTGGAGCCCAAAGAAGGCCCGCAACTGGGACGACTTCACCCAACGGATGGAAGCCGAGTTCAAACGCATGGACGCCGCCGGCATCAAATATGCGCGCAGCGCCTACAACGTCATCCTCACGCCCAAAAGGGTACCCGGCAGTGACTTCGTCGTCGGCATGTCCACCGAAGTCAACGGCCTGGATATCTATTACACCTTCGATCAGACGAATCCCGATAACACCTATGCGAAATATACCGGCACCCCGGTAAAATGGCCGCTCGGCGCGTCTCAGATCAATGTCATCACCTACCGTGACGGCCATCTCATCGGTGCGCAGGTCAACATAAAAAAGGAAGACCTCACCAAACGCCTCGACCAGGGCCGGCATGTGTACTGAGCCCCGGCCCCATCCGGCCCGCTGAGCGGCTCATTCGCTCCTTAACGCCCTCACCGGATTGGCCAGCGCCGCCTTCAGCGCCTGATAACCGATCGTCGCCAGCGCGATCAGCAGCGCCAGCACGCCCGCCACAAAAAATATCCACCATGCAATGGTGATCCGATAGGCGAAATTTTGCAGCCACTGATGCATCGCCAGCCATGCTACGGGTGTGGCGATCACCGCCGACAACAGCACCAGCTGCACTATATCCTTCGAAAGCATCGTTACGATATTGCCGACGCTGGCGCCGATCACCTTCCGCACCCCGATCTCCTTTCTGCGCTGTTCGGCGGTGAAGAGGGTAAGGCCCAACAGCCCGAGGCAGGAAATAAAAATGGCCAGCACTGAAAACCCATTGGACAACTTACTCACGGTCGCCTCACCGTTGTACAGTTGCTGATATTGCTCATCACTAAAAAAATACCTGAACGGGAATTGAGGCTCCGCCTGTTTGAACACGCTCTCCATGCTGGCAAGGGCCTGCCGCGTCTCACCTGATTTTGTTTTGACAAGAACCCCACCCCATCCTTCCTTTTCTCCAAAGTACAGAACAAGCGGCTCGATGGGGTCACGCAGCGATTTTAAATGAAAATCCTTTACAACCCCGATGACGGTACCCTGAAAGTCAAAGAAACTCATCCTTTTGCCGATTGGGTTCTTCCAATCGGTGATTTTCAGCAGGGTTTCATTGATGAGGAAATGCGTTTTGGCGGTGTCGGCGGGAAAATCCCGGCTAAACCCGCGGCCCCGGATGACTTTGATGTTCATCATATCCAGATAGTCATAACCTACCCCGTTGTGGATCGCTACTACCCGTTCATCGGGTCTCTTACCTTCCCAGTCCATGTTGTATACGTGCGTACTGATCCTGGAAGGGGCGTTGGTATTCATGGTGACGCCCTTTATTCCCGGCATGCCCACCAGCTGCTGTCTGAACAGTTGGAACTTATTCCCCAAGTCTCCCTGAAACGGAATATAGACAAGGTTCTCCCGGTCGAACCCCAGGTTTTTTGTCTGCACATATCGCATCTGCTGCGCGATAACGATCGTTCCGGTGATCATGACGATGGACAGCACGAACTGGAAAACCACCAGCCCTTTTCTCATTAGCAAAGCGCCGGGTCCAAATCGCAGGGCTCCCTTCAATACCTTCACCGGATTCAGCGACGAGAGGAATAAAGCAGGATAGCTGCCGGCCACAAAACCAGTAACCACCATCAACCCCACAATAGCCAGCCAGAAAAAAGGCGATGCGATGGGCAATACGATCTGTTTTCCCGATAGTTGATTGAAGGCGGGCAGCAGCAGCGCCACCAGCCCCAGCGCTATCACGACCGCAATAAAGGTCAGCAGCATCGCTTCTCCGATGAACTGGCCGATAAGCCGCACGCGCCTCGCGCCGATGGTTTTGCGGATCCCCACTTCTTTGGCGCGTTTTATACCCCGGGCCGTGGCCAGGTTCATGAAATTGATACAAGCGATCAGCAGGATAAAGATGGCGACAAGGCTGAACAACCGTACGTAATCACTGCGTCCCCCATCCGGTGCGCCATTCCTGAACACCCCATTCAGGTACATCTCATCAAAGCGTTGCAACCCCAGCTCCAGCCGGTATCCTTGCCCGTCACCCGTTCGGATGTAAGGAGTGATGAAGTCCTTTATCTTGGCTTCGACCCGCTTCGCGTCGGCACCGGGCCGTAGTTGGATGTAGGTATACGGGGTACGATAGATCCATTCCTTCAACCAGCTTATGTTCTGCAATACGTCCGCCCAGTTGGCCACAAACTCAAAATGCTGGGAGGCATTGGCCGGGACGTTCTCAAAAACAGCAGTGATCTTGAAATCCTTGGAATTATTGAGGCGGATCGTCTGCCCATAAGCCGCCGCGGCGCTACCAAAGAAGAGTTCCGCCGTCTTGCGGGAAACTGCTATGTCCGCTGGCCCCAGCAGTGCTGACGCCGCACTGCCTGCCAGCAGCGGATAGCTGAATAGTTTAAAGAAATCGCTGTCTGCATGACAGCCATTCAGGGCGATGCGCTTGTCGCCTACGCTGAGAACCGTTTCTTCCCCCCGGTTCACATACCCGCTGGCAAATTTTATTTCCGGTATTTTGCGTTTCAACTCTTCCGCCAGCGGGCCCGGCGTATTCGGACCGGCTTCCACTTTACCTTCCGAGAATACGCGCTCATATACGTCGTAGATGGTCGCTTTCGTATTAAAGGTGTCGACGCTGCTTTCGTCCTTCACCCACAAAAAGATAAGCAGGCTGCACGCCATGCCCAGCGCCAGTCCGAGAATATTGATAAGGGAAAAGGCCTTGTTCCTGGCCAGCTGGCGCCAGGCAGTCTTGAGTGATTGGGATAACATAGCGGGGGAGGGTATTTCCCCAAAGGCAGCGAAGAAAATGCCATCTTCATCATCGCGTGATAACCATTTTCTTATGGCGCCGTCGCATGGCCAACTGTCCGGTTGCGATACAACCAGCCGTACGCAAACCATACACCTTGGCTCATCTACGCAATCCCCGCTCCGCTGCTTTTCCGCACCAGTTTACTGGCGATCCAGGCGAAGAGCCCCAGCACCAGGCCGAAAACGACTCCCGCCACCGGCCCCATCAGCAACATTAATAGTCGCGTATGTCCGTGTATATGCATCTTGTCCATCATTTGGATTTCCTGGGGATGGCCGGCCAGGTAGGTCTTGAAGAAAATAACATGGAAGCCTGTAACCCAGACGCAATTCACAAGGCTCGTAAAGAAGCCATGGAGGAAGTGTCTGCTACTCACCTGCTTTGCAATGATATAGGCGCAAACGATAAAGATCACCAGCCAGAAATAGGGCTCTGTGTTGGAAGGTATCCAAAATACGGTGGCAATCGCCATCGCCAGCCCGAATAAAGACAGTTGAAAAATGAGTTTCCAGTTCATGATTGTGGGGTTTATATATTAATAAATATACTTATTTTTCCCCAATTTCCCGATAACCTATATTTGACCCCAAATCAAAGCTAAGCCATGCGTAAACACCTCATCCCCATCCTGGGCATCGCCATCCTCGCAACTGCCGCCCCCGCTGCCGCGCAACAGCCGCAGCAAAAAAGCCCGACCCTCCGCTCTATCCTGCTCGAACAGTTTGACAACACCTGGAACAAACAAGACTGGTATGTCCCCGTCAAACAGGCTCTCGAAGGACTCACTGCCCAACAAGCCATGTGGAAGCCCTGCGATTCCTGCCACTCTGTCGGCGAGCTCGCCTATCATATCTATTTCTGGAACCGCGCGTCGCTCGACAGCTTCTACAACCGGAAACAACTGCCTTTCAGCGGCAACAACAACGAGACCTTTACCACCTTTACAGAGGCGTCCTGGACTACCACCGTCCAGCAACTCAACCAGGTGATGGCAGATTGGGAAAAGGCCATTGCAACGGCCGATGAAGCAAAACTGAGGAAATGGTATTCGACCCTCGACCACATCAACACCCACACAGCCTATCACACCGGCCAGATCTTGTACATCCGCAAACTTGCCGGCAACTGGGATTCAAATAAAGGAGTAAAATAAATTGGGCGCCCCTCACTGCAACGCATAAACCCCTGCCTCATACGCCCTCAGCTCTCCGGGCTTGCCAGGCGCCGCATAATTATCGATGATCAACTTCGCACCCGCCGTCGAAACATCCGCCGGCAACGGCACTGCACGCGAACTGAAATTCAACACCACCAACCACTTCATCCCCTTCCACTCCCGGGTATACGCATATACATCCGGGTTGTCTTTGTCCAGCAGCGTATACTTCCCATATACCAGCACCGGGTTATCCTTCCGCAGTCGCACCAGCCGCCGGAAATAATTCAGGCAGCTGTTTGCATCCCGTTCTTCCGCCGCAACATTCACCGCCGAATAATTCGGATTCAGCCCGATCCACGGCTTCACCCGCGTAAAACCTGCATGCACACCCGCATCCCATTGCATCGGCGTCCGCGAATTGTCGCGGCTGCTAAAGCCGATCTCTTTAAGATAAGCCGCCACATCCCCGCCGGTATTCTGCAAATGCCGGTACTCATTCAACGTAGCTACATCCCGGTAATCACTGATCTTTGTAAACCCCGGATTGCTCATCCCCAGCTCATCCCCGTTGTAATAGAACGGCGTGCCCCGCATCGTCAGCAGAAAGGTAGACAGCATCTTCGATGAGACCGCGCGAAAAGTGGGTCGGTCGTTCCCAAACCGGCTCACCAGTCGTGCCTGGTCATGATTCGCCAAAAAGATCGCCAACCATCCCTTCTCTGCAAAGGCGCTGTCCCACCGCGTGAACACTTCTTTCAAATGCACCAGGCTATAACCCTCCGACGTCGCGATATCCACTGCATCAAATGCGTATGCCATATTCAGCTCTTTCCGATCTTCATCCACAAGATTATGTGCGTCGTCAAAGGAATTGCCCGCCCCCTCCGCAACACTCATCACCGGGTAGCGGCTCAACACCTCCTGGTTCATCTCCCGCAAATAATCGTGGAGATGCGGGCCCATCGCATAATATTTCATGAAATGCTCCTCCCAGCCTTGCGGCCAGACAGGCCATGTCGTATCCTTCGCTACAAACTGGAAGGCATCCAGCCTGAATCCATCGATCCCCTTATCTGCCCAAAATCGCATAATATCGAACACTTCCCGGCGCACCGCAGGATCCTCCCAGTTGAGATCGGGTTGCTTGCGCGAAAAATAATGGAGATAATAAGCATTGGTCAGCGAATCATATCGCCATGCGTCATGGTTGACATCGAAAAGGCTATACCGGTAAGGCGGCTTGCCGCTTTCGGCATTCCACCAGTGATAATAATTCCGGTAAGGATTCGTCCGTGACGACCGGCTCTGCCTGAACCACTCGTGTTCATCACTGCTATGATTGACAACGAGGTCCATCACCAGCTTGATCCCCCTCGCGTGCAGCCCCTTCAGCAGCGCATCGAAATCAGCCATCGTACCAAATTCCTTCATAATATTCCGGTAATCGCTCACATCATAGCCATTATCGTCGTTTGGACTGCTATAGATCGGGTTAAGCCACACCACCGTAACCCCAAGACTCTTGATATAATCAAGCCGGGAGATGATGCCTTTCAGATCGCCGATGCCATCACCATCGCTGTCTTTAAAACTCCGGGGATAAATCTGGTAAACAATTGCTTCTTTCCACCACTGCCCATAACTTCTCTTCATGCAAAACAAAAAGGTGAGTAATATTGTAATTGACGGCAGCAATCTTTTCATAAAGGGCTATTTGTCGGGGTATCTTTCAATTTGTTACAAATATAAAAGAGTTTTTGTTCGCGCTGCAAAACACTCGCCAAAGCCCTCTTCCATGGCCGCGGGAGCCTTTTTCGTTTGCCGACAGATTTATGCCGTTTACCGCGTTTTTTCCTCCGCTTGCAGTTTTGCCCTCGACAGAATTAAATCCCGAATTTATTTTTGTATTCTAAAATTACCATTGTGAGAAAATTAGTTGCTATCCTTATCTTTTCTTTCCTCTTCGCAGACTTTGCGATGGCGCAGCAGGCCGCCGGTCAAGGCGCTCCTGGTGCAAAACCCGGTGCTCCGGGCGGCCGCCCGGGTGGTCCGGGTGGAGCCCCTCCATCCATCGGTCGGGCCTATGGAAAAGTGACCGATTCTACCGGTCAACCCATCGCAGCCACCGCCATCGTGTTGAAGTCGGTGACCGATGCTGCTACAAAAAAGAAAAAACTCGTGCTTATAAAGGGTATGGATACCAAATCCAACGGCGAATTCAACTTCGAAGATCTGCCGATCGTCCAGCCCCTGGTAGTACGGCTCTCCGCCACTGGCTATAAGACCCAGGACGTGAGCTTCACCATCATTCCTGCTTCTGCTCAGTCGACGCCTGCCCCCGCAGGACAGGCGAATAGTAACCCCTTCGGCGCCATGCCTTCCTTCGAAAAGGATCTCGGCTCCGTCAAGCTGGCTACCGCCGTCGCCGAACTGGCAACGGCAACCGTTACCGGCAAGACCCCGCCGATGAAACTGGAGCTCGATAAAAAGGTCTTCAACGTTGCGCAGAATATCGTCAGTGCGGGTGGGACAGGCGTAGACGTAATGCGCAATGTTCCTTCCGTCAATGTCGACATCGATGGCAACGTTACCCTTCGCGGCTCGACACCCACCATCTTCATCGATGGCCGTCCTACGACGCTTACCCTCGATGAGATACCGGCGGACGCCATCGAAAGCGTGGAGGTGATGACCAATCCTTCCGCCAAGTATGATGCCTCCGGCGGGGGAGCGGGTATCATCAACATCGTCCTTAAGAAGAACCGGAAGCAAGGCTACAACGGCAGCATCTCCACGGGTATAGACTCCCATGGCCAGCCCAACGCCCTCGTCGGGTTAAGCCTTCGGCAGAACAAAGTCAACTTCACGCTCAACGGGATGTACAACGCCATGAACCCAAAGACCACTGGCAGCACTGATCGCTATACCTATCTTTCCGACACGACGACCCATCTCCTCCAGCAGGACCTGCAACGCGGCAAGGGCCATTTCATGTTCGGGCAGGCGGGAATGGACTGGTTCATCACCAACAAGACCACGGTCTCGGGTTCTTATATCCGCGTCGACGGTGCTTTCAAGCCGACCGATATCTCGAATATCCGGACGGACATCTTAACTAATGCTCGCGACTCCACCATTTACTCGATCCGGTCAACGAACAACGATCGCGAATTCCATGTCAACGGTGCTCAGCTGGGGATGAAACATACCTGGGACAAGAAAGGAGAAGAATGGACGGCGGACGCATCCTTCTTCGATGTCAACTCTTCGCTTACCTCTTACTATACGACCAACTACTTTCAGGGCCAGCCCGGCAGCGCTGTCGCCTATTCCACCCTGCAGAAGCAGACTGGTACGGCGGCTCCCCGCTTCTGGACCATCCAGACCGACTACGTCAATCCTCTTGGGGAGAAGACAAAGCTCGAAGCCGGTCTGCGCACCAGCATCCAGAAGCTACAAAACGACAACAACACCTATACCGTCGACGACAAGGGGAACAGTACCCTCAATCCATACGGCACCAGCGACTATACCAGCACCAACACTGTCTATGCTGCATACGTCAACTTCACCAGCGCCATCGGCAACTTTGGTTATGCCCTTGGACTTCGGGGTGAGAGCTCCAAATACACCGGCGATCTGCTCAATACCCCCAAACAGCATTTCGAGAACTCCTATCCCACCGCGCTCTTCCCGTCTGTGTTCCTGAGCTACAAACTGAAGCACAACCAGGAACTGCAGGTTAGTTCAACGCGGAAGATCAACCGCCCGGGCTTCTTCCAGCTGATTCCGTTCACGGATTATTCGGATACGCTCAACATCACCCGCGGTAATCCCAATCTGGTGCCGGAGTTTACGTACAACACCGAATTGTCGTATATGAAGACCTTCCCGCACAACAACACCCTGCTCGTCTCGGCGTACTATAAATACACGTCCAACCTCATCACCCGCTACCAGGACAGCGGCACCAACCCCATTGGCAAGCCCATTCTCATCAATACCTATGAGAACGCCAGCAATGCCTATACGGTGGGCGGTGAGATCACCTCGACGGACAACATCACTAAATGGTGGGATGTGACGCTCAACGTCAACGTGTACAACTCGCATATCAATACCAACAACCTGAATCAGCCCTCCCAGCCCGCGCTGTGGACATGGTTTGGAAAATTCAACAGTAACTTCAAGCTGCCGAAGAATTTCACCGTCCAACTGACGGCCATCTACCAGGGCAAGACCAACCTGCCGGTGAACCTCAACAACAACCAGTTCGGTCCTCCCGGCTCCGTCACCCAAAGCTCTTCGCAGGGCTATATCAAACCGTACTATGGTTTCGATCTGGCGGTGAAATACAGTTTCCTGAAACAGAATGCCGCTTCTATTACGGCCAGCATGACCGATATCTTCCGCAACCGCTGGTCCGACCAATATAGCAGCAGCCAGTTCTTCTCCCAGGAATACAATCGCCTGAAGGACCCGCAGCTCTTCCGCGTCGTATTCGCCTATCGCTTCGGGAAGATGGACCTCAACATCTTCAAACGCAAGAGCATGAACGGCGGTGGCATGGGTGACGCCGGTTCCAGCATGGGGCAATAACATACTCTTTTCTATTAAAAAAAGGCCGTCTACTTTTGATATTAGACGGCCTTTTTCTATTTTGCCGAACTATGCTGACCAAACAAGATTTTATCCTTCGGTACGAAGCCCTGAGCGACTTCGAGCTCTACGGTATTTACATCCAAAAGTTTGACTATAGCCCGGAAGCACAGGAGGCGGTAATCCATGTCATCGGGGAAAGAGGCGGAGCCGAACAGGTGCTGGCCCGTGTCAAGGAAGAGGACAACCGCGTAGCGGAAGCGACCCGCATCGCCTCGATGACGGCAATGATGAGCCATAAGGAATTCGACGACGAATTGATCCAAAAAAAGATGTCTTCCACCGTGCTGTCACCCGAGGAAGTAAGAGGCATCGTCGACCAGACCCTGGCCCAGACGGCGGTGGAGAAGCAAGACCGCAGCATCGGGACGAGGACGGTCATCGGAAGCCTCCTGGCCATCCCTATCGCCGGGGTTGCCGGCAGCATCCTTTTCGGCTTACAGCTTAGTTACGCCCCCACCATCGATCTCAAGATAATTTTGATCCTGTATTTCGGCGTTCTCCTCATTTGTTATGGCATAGTCCGGTTGTTTACCCGCCAATCGAAAAGGAACCGCGTCGTCATTCTCGCAACGGCCCTTTCCTTTGTTCTTGCCTTTTTGATCGGGGATTGGCTGGTCCCACTTTTCCTCGCCTTACATTTGTGATCAAATCACAAACGAAGATGAGCAAAACAAACATCGGCTGGATAGGCCTGGGCACCATGGGCGCTCCACTCGCACAACGACTCCTGGATGCCGGCCACCCGGTAACCGGCTACAATCGCAGCAAAGAAAAAGAGGCGGCCCTAAAGGCCGCCGGCGCTTCCATCGCCTCCACGCCTGCGGAGGCTCTCACCAACACCGACATCCTCTTCCTCATGGTCTCCGACGACCGGGCCATCTGGGATGTCTTCTCCGGCGACGACGGCCTGCTCAGCGCAAAAGCATCGGGGAAACTCATCATCAACATGAGCACCGTCTCTCCGGCCATCAGCAGGGATTTTGCCACCGTGTGCCGCGAACAGGGGAATGAATACCTCGACGCCCCGGTAAGCGGCAGCGTCAAGCAAGCCCAGGAAGGACAACTCGTCATCATGGTGGGGGGAACAGCCGCCGCCTATGCAAAAGCCACCCCCGTCCTCGAGTTGCTCGGCAAACTCGTGCTCCACATCGGTGACAGCGGCGCGGGCAACACCGCCAAGCTCGCTATCAACCTCCTGCTCAGCTTTCACGCGCAGGGCCTGGCCGAGGCGGTGATCTTCGCGCAGCATCACGGGATAAAGACGGAGGATTTTCTGACCATCATGAACAACGGCGCGCTGGGCAATGTCTTTGGAAAGATAAAAGGCGACGCCATCCTCAACGACAACTATAAGCCCGCTTTCGCGCTGAAGCACATCGTGAAGGACTTGCGCCTGGCGAAAGCGGAAGGCTGGAACACCCCGCTGGCCGAAGTAGCTTTCCAGAGCTTTCAGGAAGCACAGGCCCGTTTTGGCGAAGAAGATATCATAGCGATAAAAAAGCAGCTGGATGGCTAACCCGCTACGCCCTCGACGGCAGCCTCCCGCTGCACCCCCCGCCGGTGCCACACCGCCGTCTGGCGGCAAACAGTGAAAGCCGTTCCGCAAACCGCCAGGGCCGTAAAAAGACTCGACCATTCGGTTTCCGCCGTCGGCTTCCCGAAGGCGCGGGGCGCATGCATGATGAGTACCCAAAGCATAAACATAATTCCCAGCAACCCCGACGCCAGCGGAAGCTTCAGCCCGGTAAAAAAGCTGATGGCCGACAGTAGAAAAGCCGCGATCACGACATAGGACCAGAATACATGCCCCGGCAGCCAGGCGGGCATTAACGTCTGTATATAATCATTGTATTTGATGTGCAGCACCGCAAAAACCACCAGGCTCACCGCAAACAGGTATTGGCCCATAAGGGCCATGACATGCAAAGGTTTGTTCCATCCGGGGTCACCCATTCCCGAGTCGATGAGGTAAGCCGCGATGATAAAACCCCCGCTTCCCAGCATCAGCCCTTCGAACAGCGGTGACCATTCCAGGGGATTATACATGTCCCCCAGCAGCTTTGGCAGGTGCAAAAAAAGAAAGAAAACAAAGAAAAGACTCCCCGCCAGTGCTGCTGCAAGCCATTTCCGGCCCAGGAACAGCATTCCCACCGCTGCTATGAGAAACAGGATGCTACTCACTATCAGCCACAACGTCCGCAGCGGCAGGGTCGCCGGCACGGGGAACAACCCCGTCAGAAAATCCCGCGTCATCAACTGGGTGATGCCGAAGCCGATGAGCGCAACTGCATAGAGAAGGGGGCCCATGCCCGTTAATTTCTTCATAGTCCATGTTTTATGTTGAGTGACAGCGAAAGCAGGATAAAATTCAACCAAAAATCGCAGACCCCCGAACCACCACTTGTACATCTCCGTACAAGATGGTACAAAGGCAATAATTCTTACCTTCATCCCTTATGAAAGCACTCGTCACCGGCAGTGCCGGTCATCTCGGAGAAGCCATGGTCCGATCGCTCCAAAGTGTCGGGCAACCCGTACTCGGCCTCGACATCCAGGACTCGCCCTTTACACACTTTGTCGGCACCATTACCGATCGTGAAGTTGTCCGTGCCTGTCTCGCCGGTGTGGATACTGTTTATCATACTGCTACCCTGCATAAACCCCATGTCGCGACCCACAGCCCGCAGCAGTTTGTCGACACCAACATCACCGGCACCCTCCTTCTTCTGGAGGAGGCCGTTGCCGCCGGGGTAAAGCGTTTTGTCTTTACCAGCACCACCAGCGCCTTCGGCGATGCACTGATCCCACCCGTAGGTTCTCCCGCCGAATGGGTCACCGAGGGCACGCGGAGCATCCCAAAAAATATCTATGGGGTGACGAAGGAAGCTGCCGAAAATCTCTGCCAGTTGTACTATCGGAATTTCAAGCTCCCTTGTATCGTACTGCGGACCTCCCGCTTCTTCCCCGAGGACGACGACAATCAGAAGATGCGGGAGCAATTTAGCAGCGACAACCTGAAAGCAAATGAATACCTCTTCCGCCGTGTGGACATCGAAGACACCGTCAGCGCCCTCCTTGTCGCGGCAGAGAAAGCCCCCGAAATTGGTTTTGGAAAATATATTATCAGCGCGACAACCCCCTTCTCTCCTGCGGACGCCGCCCTGCTCCGCACCGACGCGCCCATGGTGGTAAAACGCCTCTTCCCTGAGTATGAAGAGGTCTATCGCGAGCGCGGCTGGAAAATGTTCCACGCCATCGATCGGGTCTATGACAACACCCTCGCCCGCACCGAACTGGGCTGGCAGCCTCGCCACGACTTTGGCAGCCTTCTCGCCCGTCTCCGCACCGGCGGTTCGATGCAAAGCCCCCTCGCCCAGCTCATCGGCTCCAAGGGATATCATGAAGAAGAATTCACGGAGGGCCCGTATCCCGTGCACTAATGACCCCGCTGCAAATCAGGCAAGCCATGCACCCGCCTACCCTCACCGTGGATAGGGAACCGGAATAAAGCTCAGCAACCCGATATTGCTGATATTGCTATAGTCATACTGATATAACCCATTATCTTCCACTATCAACAACCGCCCGGCGGAAGCGATCACATCATAAGCCTGACCCTGACCTGCCTTCGTCAGCAACTGCAGGTTGGCAGGGTCCTTGGCGTTATATATCTTCACCCCATCGCTGCCATCGCATACGAAGAGAAGATCGCCGTCCTTGCAAAGCCCCATCGGTTTTGTCATGGGGTAGGTCTTGAGCATTTGTGTCTGAGGAAGCTGCCGGATGCTGACTATATCCAGCTCGTTGCTGGATCCTCCGCAGGAAGTACCGGCATGGAGGGTGACATAGGCATAGCTGCTGTCTACTACCACCGGGTCACAGGCCCGGCCATGGGTGAATTCGCCTATTTCCACCGGCTTGGCCGGGTTGCTTATATCATAAATGAACACTCCTTCAGCTGAGCCCAGGAATAATTTATCCCGGAAGGGATAGATGGTCTCCAGGTCGTACCCGGCATACATTTGTTGAGAAGAAGAAAGCGCGGAAGGGTTGCTTACATTGGCCACTCCAAGCGAATGTCGTTCGGCGATAGCATAGAGATAATTATTGATCAATACCATTGAGGCCATAGAGCCTTGTGTGCCGGTAGCAGAAGTAGTGCTGGCTGAGGCAGAATAGGCAATCGGGCCCCCCATAATGCCGCCGGGACTGAGGTATCCTCCGGTGCGGTTGACGGATACCAGGGTATCCTTGGTTATCCAACCCGTTATTATCATACCATCAGGAGTGTTATAACCGTTAACCCATCGCCGGCCGGAAAAAAATCCCGGCAGCTGGCTGACGATGCTCACGTGGTGAGGATCGGAAATATCGATGGCCAGCAGGTCCTGGTACATGTCTGCATAGAGAATGTTCCCTTTGACAGCTATGTCCATATTGCCCGGGATGGACAGGAAGGCAATATGTCGGGGATGCCGGGGATCACTGTTATCAATAATAAAAATGCCTTTATTGGGCTCGCTGAGGAAGATGTATTGATCCTTTATGTAGATCTTACCGGCGGAGTCGATCTTTTCTGCCGGGTTGCCGTTGATAGCGGCCAGTATCCGGGATTTGTCCGAATACACCGGCCGGGAGATTATCATTCTTATGCTGTTGGATTTCTTGTCACAGCCGTTAAAGAGCAAGGGAATGGCAATTGCTGCAATCAGACAGCAATGGCCTAACGAGACAGTCTTTTTCATCGTAGGCAGGTTTGGTTCTTTGACAACGGGCGCGAAATAACCGTTGCATCAAACCGGATATATTTACGCTGTCTTGGGAAGTGAGCGCAGGGTAAAGGCATTAAAATCTCAGAAAAATTTGCGTAACTTAAAAATTACCTATAACTTTAGGTAACTAAAAAGTTACACAATATGCAAAACGAGATCAAACAAACATGGTCATTCCCTCAACCTCCACAAGAGGTTTGGGAATATCTTACCAAACCCGATCTATTGGAACAATGGCTCGGGAAAACAGATTTCCAACCAACAGTAGGACACAAATTCCGCTTCGTCAGTCCATACTGTAACGATTCTTATTGCGAAGTCCTGGAAGTAGTGCCATTCACCAGACTTTCCTTTTCCTGGCAAAAAAGATCACTCAAAGACGATAAGCCGTTTAACTCAAAAGTCGTGTGGACACTTGTTCCGAAACCGAACGGAACGGAATTGCAACTGGTGCATAATGGTTTCACCGCATTGGAAGACCTTGATGGTCACGACAAGGGATGGATCGCCTGCGCAAAGCAATTAGAAGAACTATTAAACACCGTCGAATCATGACCGCACAAACCCTTGACGTTTTCCAGGTAATTGCCGACCCCAGCCGGAGACAAATGTTGCAGCTGCTTTCAAAAGACAGCATGACGATAAACGCCCTGGCGGAAAACTTCGATATGAGCCGTCCTGCGGTTTCCAAACACATAAAAATGATGTACAATGCAGGCTTCATTTCTATCACGGACATCGGCAGAGAACGCCATTGCACGCTAAAGCAGGACGGCTTTAATGAATTGCAGGAGTTCATCAACTCTTTTGATAAGTTCTGGACAAACAAACTGAAAAAACTGGAAACAATTTTGAACAACAAGGCAAAAAACAAGATGAGATGATCATTACTGCCCAATCCTCCTCACATCTATCTTCGGCCCGCCCTTAGTCCGTAACCCTGCCTTATTCAAACTATACGTAAAGCCCAGTAAAAAATACCGGCGCAACACGTTATATTGCTCATCCACGATACTTCCCTGGTTGATGCTCCGCGAAATTCCCGTATTCCGGTCGAGCAGGTCCATTATACTGAACTTGATCTCGCCACGATCGTTCCGCAAAACATTCTTCGCAAGCGAAGCATTCCACAAAGGGGTCGTAGTATTATACCCATTCGTCCGCCCGGTATTGAACAGGATATTAAATTCATTGTGCAGCGACAACCGCCACGGCAGGTACCAGGTCGAATTCACCCCATAATTCTGCCGCATGTAGTTGGTGTTCAATGCCGGTTGTAAGGAATACTCACCGGTATTCAACGAGATCGACGCCGTCAGCTCTACGTCGAGGCGATCGTCCCGGTTGAAGCTAAAGGAGAACCGGGGCCCAACCGTTGTCGAGGTGATCCTGTTCCGCGCCCCATTTAAAAAGGAAATATTCTGCCCATAGGAAAAATAGCTTCCTATCTCCAGCCGCGAGGATAACTTCCGCAATGGGAAGCCCAGGTTGACATCGGCCACCAGATTCCTAACCCCATCCGTGTTCACCGGCGTGATTACCTTCGCCCCGGCGGGACTCACCGAATCGCTCTCCACGATGGCATTGGCGGATGCCGTATAACTCACCATCGTCATCAGGTTGGTTCGCCTGCCGGGACTGGCGGCGAGAAAAGCGATGGACGCCTGGTGACGATAGGTACGCTTAAGCCCGGGGTTGCCGGTGCGGATATTCAGCGGATCGCTGAGGTCGGCTACGGGCTGCAGCTGGATGACACTGGGCTGGGTCGTATAGGTCGAATAATCCAGCCGCAGGTTTTTCGCCCGGGTGAAAGCGTATTGCAACACGGCATTCGGCAACACATCGGTAAAGGACTGGCGTATCGTCTTTCCGTTGGAATTATCCATGGCGCTAAGCATTGCAGCCTGGACCGTGGCGCCTGCCGTAAGGGTCAGCTTCCCCTGGTTGCTCCTGAAACTAAGCCCGCCGCCCGAATAGCGATAGTCGCTGCTGAAGTCGTTACTCAGCACGGTATCCCGGTGATCATGTTTGCCCGTGCCCGGGTCGAAGTCAAAGGTCTGCCTGGTGCTGCTGCCGGTATTCGAGTTGTAGAACCCGCTGAATGCCATCAGCGACCGCCGGCCTATCGGCTCGGTATAGGTAATATTGCCACCTACACTCCGCGTAACGGCATCCCTTGTCGCATACTGGTTTATAGCCGAATCGGCTGTTCCGCCGGACTCGTAAAAGCGATTGTCGGAAAGCTGGTTGCCGGTGCTCGTGCTATGATTATAGGTGATGTTGAAATCTCCCGACACCGTTCTGCCTTTTTTGGCCAGCTTCTTCCTGATCAGCGCATCTGATGTAACATTAACCGCTGCCGGCAAGGTCTGTACGTTGTTATATCCATTGTTCAACAGCGTCCCGTCCGGCAGAGAACTAAGATAGGAGGAAAGCGCATTTTTGTTTGTATGCTGAACGGTTAGGGAAGGGGTCAATCGAAAAGAGAACGAAGAGTCCAGCTGCTGATCGAGGATAACATTCAACCTTTCCTGTGTCACGCTATGCACCGTATGGGCACTATCCAGCGTTGTGTAGGTATTTCCCGGTAACAGGTTCTGAGTAGCCGACTCCTTGTCGGTAAGCAGCCGGATATGACTCATCGTATAATTCGTATTCAGGCTGGTCCGGCCCCTGTCCCAGGTATTGTTATAATTCAAACCACCGGCTATCGTTGTCGCCACACCCTGCTGATCCTGGCCAAGCCCGGTTACCGGTAGCCCGTCGTTATTGCCCGGGTCACCCGCCTGGATATGGATCCCTCCGCCGCCATTCCGCATCCCCTGGGCAAGTGCGCCTGTAAAGTTCAGCACATCCATAAACGAGAATCCCTGGCGGTTGGTGTTATTGCCCATGGCCAGCAGCGATACCTGCTCATCGCCCTTGAAGTGATTGATATTGGTCTGTGCATCGGAAGCTCCGCTACCGCCCGAAGCCGTCACCTTTCCAAACAACGCGTTGTTACGGTTCTTCTTCAATTGCAAATTGATCGTCTTTTCACTGTTACCATCATCCACCCCCGTAAAACTCGCCTGGTCGCTCTTCCTGTCGTACACCTGCACCTTATCTACGGCATCGGCGTTCAAATTTTTCGTCGCCATCTTCACATCTCCCGTAAAGAACTCCTTCCCGTTGACCAGCACCCGGCGCACCGTCTGCCCATTCACCTTGACGGTGCCATCACTTTCTATCGTCACCCCTGGCATTTTCCGCAACAGGTCTTCCACTACGGCGTTGGGCTGGGTCTTGAAGTTCTCGCTGTTGAATTCCAGCGTGTCGTTATTCATCTCCACCGGTGGCCGCCTGGCGATAACATTCACATCCTGCATCCCGACGGGCACGAGCCTGATCGTTCCCGCCGCATACAGCCCTGAAAAAGCCGGCACGGGTGTCCACAAGGGTACATACCCGGCATAGGATAACGAGAGAAGGAAAGGACCACCCGAGGCACGGCTAAGCCTGAAAGCCCCACTGCTATCCGCAACCGCAAAAACGACGAGGACGCTGTCGGCGGCCTTTACAAGCGAAACGGTGGCATACGCCAATCCCTTACCCGAAGCGCTGTCTATTACCCGGCCGCTGATCACACCATCTTGCGAAAAGGCAAACCGGACACCAAAGAAAAAGAACAATAACAGTAGATTTTTGGACATAGGACACTTTTGTCCAAAAGTAGCAAGGCCCCGAAGCAAGCCGGGTTTATCAAGGTGGGTGAAAAGTTAAGCAAGGTTAAAATCCGGCGCGGCTGATCGCCTCGCCCTCACGGTAACACAAATCTATACCCAATCCCTTTTATCGTAAGTATCTCCACCCGCTCGTCTGCCTTCAGATAACTCCGCAGCTTGGTAATATACACATCCAGGTTGCGGCTGTTCAAAAACGAATCATTCCCCCAGATGGCCTGCAAAATATCTTCCCGTGCAATGACGTGGTCCCGATGGAGCCAAAGCTGCCGTAACAACTCGCTTTCGCGATAAGATAGTTTGCGCTCGACTTCGCCACCGGTCAACACCTGCCGGTTGAGATGAAAGACAAAATTGCCGATCATCAGACTCTGCGGCAATGGACCGGCTGCCGGCGAAGCGTCCTTCCGCACCCGCAAACAATTTTCGATGCGCACGATCAGTTCTTCCATGCTGAAGGGCTTACGGATATAGTCATTGCCCCCTGTTCGAAAACCTCTTACCAGGTCGTCCGTCTGCGTCTTGGCGGTAAGAAAGATGATCGGGACATCATCATTCCGGGCGCGGATCGCCTCCGCCACCTCAAACCCATTTCTGTCGGGCAGCATGATGTCAAGCACACAAATGTCCGGCATTCCATTCTCGAAGGCCGCGAGCACCCTGGCGCCGTTGGTCTCCATCAGCACTTCGAACCCCCGGCTCTCCAGCGTCTCTTTTACGATCTTCCCAAGGAAGATCTCGTCTTCAGCGTATAATACTTTGATCCTGCTCATGCCGCTGGTAGTTGAATGGTGAATGTGCTGCCCCGGCCCTCCTTGCTTTCAACCGTAATATGCCCTTCATGCCGGGTGATAATATGATGGACGTAACTAAGTCCTAATCCATAGCCCTTTATATTGTGATGATCACCCGAAGGCACCCGGAAGAATTTCTCAAATATCTTCTCCCGGTACGCCGCCGGGATGCCGATACCGTTATCTGCGACGGAAATCCGGACATCCTGTCCCTCACGAGCCAGGTGTATTGACAGCATGGGGCGTTCGCGGCTATACTTAATAGCATTGTCAAGCAGGTTGCTGATCACGCTGCCCAAGTGCATCCTGTCCGCCAGGACAAAAAGCCCTTCTCCACTGCAGGTCAGCTGCGCGACGGCCCCCGCTTTCTCCAGTGACAGCTTCATACTGGCCATTACTTCCGCCGCAAGCGCAGGCAGGTCGATGCGTTCGGGTTTAAGCTCTATCTGCCTGTTCTCAAAAAGCGATAGCTTCAGAACCTTATCGACCAGCAAGGACAACCGCTGTAGTTCCAAGGCGGAGATGTCGAGATACTCCTTTGCCCGCTCCCGGTCGTCCAACGCCCCAAAATGCCGCAGCGCTTCCACCGCAACCGTCACTGTGGAAATCGGTGTCTTCAGCTCGTGCGTCATATTGCTGATGAATTCGTTTTTGATGACGGCTATCTGCCGTTGCTGCACAAGGTTGCGGTAGAGGAAGACAAGGGACACCGTTGTAAACGTCAGCAACAGAATACCAACTATTATGGGCAGTCGAACTTTGTCGAGGATATAGACTGCAGGGCTCGAAAAAGTAGCCTGGTAGGCATAGGCATTGGACAGTCCTACAAGAAGAAAACCGGTCTTTAGTTCGTCGGCGCTTATCGGCCGCTCCAGGTCGGCTTCCTTCCCTGCTATCCGTTGCAGGACATAGGGAACGGTGATATTGTTCCGGAGCAGTTCCTTTTTATAGGCGCTGTCTATTTCTCCGATGGACAACGGCGGAGTGGCCGAATCCTTAGACGACAGGTAACGGATCACCAGCGGCAGTTCGCTATCCGGCCTCGGCGGAAGCACATCGCTCACACCAGGCAGCGGAAAGCGACCGTCATTCCGGTCTTCGGCTTGTATCGAAATAGCGAACCGCTGCTTATCCCGTCGCGTGACACTCCCCGGCGCCGAGTCCTTTAGCTGTATGACACTATCCAGCACATTCATCATAAAAAGATTGTTGCCAACTCCCGTTCTAAAGAAGGCTGTATCCTTTTTAAGGAAGGCCGCATTTTTTCGGAATCGCTGCATCTGCAAGGTATACACGACGTCGCGGAAGGCTACATTCGTTTCCTTCTTCAGGGTGTTCCATTCCTCGGTATACAGCTTCCGTAGCCAGTACCCCTGGAAAGCCGCAACCAGGACGATCGTCATGATCATCAGAAAGGCGGATAGCTTTAACTTTCCCGATCGCTTCACCATCCGGTAAAGATACGGCCGCAACACCGCTAAAATCATCCATTAACCTTAATTAACCTTAAATCAAGCTTCCTTAACGGCCTCACAGGATAATTTTGAACCAAAGCAATAAACATGAAAAAAGCCGCCGCTCTTCTACCCAGTTCCATCCGCGTCCTGCTGCCTCTTCTCTGCCTAACCCTCGCCCTCGCATCGCCGGCCCAACCCCGTCAGGGCAGTATCGTCTACGAGAAAAAGCTCGACGTCTACCGGCACATGCCGAAGGACGATCAGAACAGGGCCATGATCCCGCAGTTTCAGACTACTGTCTACGAACTACTGTTCAAGGACAGCATTTCTGTGTATAAGGCAATGCCAAAGGACGAGGCACCCGATCCCTTCGATAACAATTCCGGCGGTATGCACGTGATCTTCCGGATGACAGGACCCGGCGACGACGGAGCCTTCTACCGCAACTACAGCAGCGGCCGGCTGCTCGAAGAGACCATCCTTGCAGATAAAAAATACATCATCACCGACACTATTCCCCAGCAACCCTGGAAGCTGTCCGATGACACTACCACCATCCTTAACCATCTCTGTAAAAAGGCGACGCTCACCACCCCACGCGGAGAAAAAGTGGTGGCCTGGTACACCAGTGATATCCCGCTGCCCATCGGGCCCGACCAATTCAGCGGTCTGCCCGGCGCTATCCTTCAAGCAAACATCGACGAGGGGAGCATTCTCATCAGCGCAAAAGAGATACGCAGCAACGTCGACAACCGCGAGCTCAAAGCCCCTTCAGGCGGCCACCTCATTAGCCGTGCGGACTATCGGAAAAAGCGGGATGAGGTATTCGGTCCACCCGATGCCCAGGGCCGCCGGATCGATCGCAATTGACGGGCACGGCGTTTGCCTGATTAATTCCATGCGCTGGAGAAATCTAATCTTATACATCTTCCTGGCAGGGGCCGTCAGGCCCCTTAACACCTTTGCCCAGCATACCTTTGACGACCTTCCCGTCCATGATCCATCGGTTGTCTCCGTCCTGGACCCAAACGAAAATGCCGGAAAAAAGATCAAGGACAACATCTTCATCCTCGCCACCATTAATCGTTCTTACTGTTATCCCGGCGAGCAGCTGCTACTTACCTATCGCCTCTATACAGCCCTGCAAAGCACCTCCACCATTGCCGCCAAACCCTCCCTGGTTGGCTTCACGGCAAAAGAAAGCGGGCAGAAGGAGGAGCCCCTTCCCGAAAAAGAAATAAGCCGCAAACTGTATGACGGCTTCACCATCTGGCAGGTGTTGGTGACCCCCTTGCAACCCGGCGACGATACCATCGGCCCGCTGCTGGTCAACAATGACGTGAAGTATCTCGACGCCACTGGCAGACCCGGGCATTATTCGGGTGTGGTTGGCAGCAACAAAGTGATTATCCATGTGCGCCCCTTGCCCCCTGCCGGCAGACCATCGGATTTCACCGGCGCCGTAGGACAATGGCACATACACACTTTCCTTTCAACCCACTGGCTCGCAGCCGGTGAGATCGATACACTTTTGATGGAAATAGAAGGCTCCGGCAGCTTCGGCAACTTAACCCTGCCACCCATCCGCTGGCCTGCCGGCTTCCGGCATTTTGAACCCGTCGAGAGATGGCAACTCCGCGAAAACACCTTCCCACAGTCGGGAAAGAAGATCGTGGCCATCCCTTTCACCGCGTCTCACCCGGGGCAATACGTATTCCCCACCATAGCATTCACCTGGTTCGACCCAGCCGCCGGAAAATATGACATTGCCCATACCGACAGTTTGCCGCTGCAGGTGATTGGATCAACAGCAAAAACCACGGCCCACCATTCATCCACCCCTCCTACATCCTGGTGGCCGCAAGCCATCCTCATCTTTCTCCTGGCAGCCATCCTCACTCTCGTCCTGATCCTCCAAACAACAGCCCATAAAAACCCGTGAATTTCTCTAGCCACCACCCCGCAGCCATGTCCGTAGTCGCCGGATCCCGCGCCTGGCCTTGGACATCCCGGCTTTCATAACTGTCCTCATCGGACTCACCCTGATCAGGTACATGGAATAATTGTCCCAGGTTCGGTCGAGACAGAATTGTCCCAAAGCCTTCCCCAGGTCTTTCTCGCCAAGCTCATGCTGATGCAGGAGGAACAACAGATCGGCATCCGAAATATTTTCCAGCAACCCATCCGTGCAAAGCAGGAAATGATCATCCTCCCGGATATCCCCGATCCAATGTCCATCGGCTTCCGGCAACAATTCGTCTGCCCGAACGGCTTTTAACAGTAAATTCCGCTGTGGATGGCTTCGCGCTTCTTCTTCGGTCAACACCCCCTTCCGGAAGAGCGAGTCCACCAACGAATGATCTTCTGTCCGGAAAAGGATCTTATTCTTCCGGAGATGATATACCCGGCTATCTCCGCACCAGGCGATAAAAGCCCGGTCGTTAACCAGCTGCAACAGCGTAAAGGTCGTAGCCATATCCGTACTAAGACTCTTCAAGGTGGCGTACTCTACCAGCTTCAACCGCGCCGCCTCCAGCAACCCGTTGATCAACGGCAGCTCCACTTCGGATGGCGGTATCTTCAGCAACTCTTTCCCTACATACTCCGCAACGATCTTGCTGGCCACCTCCCCACTCTCTAATCCCCCGACGCCGTCACAAACGATAAAGACCTTATCGCGCGACGAAGCTCTTCCAGGCACGGGCCATAGATAGTCTTCTTGTTTTTTCTTGGCGCCCACTTCGTGGAGATAGTCGATTTGCGTGATCTGCATCATCCAAAATATTTTTGATTACCGGTCATTCTTCCAACAACCGTTTTTCATAGTCTATTCGCGCTGCCCTCGTAGCTGGCCGGATGCTGGAGATCAGCCAGCCGGAATTCCTGGTATCCCGTTCATAATTGTCTACCGTAAATATCCAGTCGTGCACCTGCAGGTAATGGTATCTGAGTTTTTTTACAGTGACAAACCTGATCCGGTCGTTCAACAACGCCTGGTAGAAACGGCCGGAATGCCGCCGTCGGAAGAACCCTTCATCGAAAAAAGCGGGTAGATATCGTTTGTCGGCAAGATCCCGGTCCAGCTCGGCAAAGTACGTATCATTGGCCGCAGGCTGGATGAAGCGTAACTTTCTCTCGGCCAGGGGTACCACCGGCGCCGTCGATTCCAGGAAAATGGTAAAATCCGGTTTGACGGCCGCTATCATCCACTGAGCGGTCCCATCCAGGTTTACCCGTAACCGAAGTATCAGGGTCGCTTCCACCGGCTCATTATTATACAGGAAACTGCAGATCGCTTCGGCGTACCACTTGTCCTGGAAAAAACGCAATGAATCCGGCCGGTGCGCATCGGTGGCCCGCCGGATAAAAAGGTCCATCTGCGCCGCATTCCAGTCCTGCGAATAATCGAATAAGCTGCGGATCAGTTCCGCCCGGCTCTTGTCCCACTTCCGGTGATGAGCAAGATAGTATTGACGAATGGTCGAATTAGGGTCATTGTTGAATCGGTGGATGAATTCATCCAACTGCATCACCTTCGTCACAAAAACAGCTTCCCTCGCGCCTTCGTCGTTGCTAAACACCTGAGCGTACACCGGTAGTGCCCATGAGAGCAGCAATATTGACAAACAACCAATGACCTTCAACGGGAGATAGCTCATGATAAATGGATAGTATTCCTAAAACCGGATTCTGTACTTGTTCGAATGGTTGAGGTCCTGCTGTCGCACGACAAACCGCCGGCTGAATTTCACCGGATCGCTGCCGATGGTTGTCGCCTGGATGGAATAATCTCCCGCATCGAGATACACTCTCATCTTCTTGCCGCTCTCCAGTACCCCAAAGGGTACATCATTGATATGAATAGCACAGGTTCGGGGTGTGCTCAGCAGCAATACGAATTTTGCAACCGCCTTCACCGGGCCCGGTGTGGCAGCCTTTTCTCCATTCGTTGCGCTAACGGTGGGGTCGGTTCGCATAGGCAGGGCGATATGCGGCGAATCTGGCTTCAACGGCTGGAGGTTCAATACCTCAGTCCATCGCCGGTTCTGCGAATTGATATAAAAGCCAATCGCCAGCAGCAACGTCGCCGAAATAACCGTGATGCGTAATCCCGTCGACCATCGCTTGTATACCTTCTTCTCTTCCCCAAGCTCCAGCTCAACGGTAGCCCCTCTCTCCCACGCCTCCATCAGCGTCACCGGCTCCGTTTCCATTTGCTGCGCCTCTTCGACTATCGGCGCGGCTTCTTCCGCCATCGGTGCGGCGTCTTCCGCCCGTTTTTCGAACCAGCCGATCAATTCCTCCGCCTGCTGTACCCGCTGCCGCGCATCCTTCACCAGGCAGCGCTGCACGATCTCGAGGAAAGGTTGCGGCAACGCTGCGATCTTGTCGGGCAACCCGGGCGCCATTATATTCGCCATGATCTCCTCGCTGCTGTCGATCTCACTGTTCTTGAACAAAACATCGCCGGTGATCACCTCGTAGATCGTAACCCCCAGCGCCCACAGGTCGAGGTTGTAGGATATCTTCTCCTCTATCCCATATTTCCTGGGATTCAGCTGTTCGGGCGCCATATAGGGGATCGAAACGACAAGCGCCGCAGCACTGTTGGTTGTCATCGAATCCGAGTACTTGCTCACCCCAAAATCCGTGATCTTGGCCACCGCACCCCCACTGTCCTCCTTGATCAGGATATTCGCGGGTTTGATGTCCCGGTGGATGATCCCGTTGCGGTGCAGATAGGCCAGCCCCTTCAATACGTCGTTCAACAGCTTTATCAACACTTCCGCCGAAGGGTGCGCCGTATAATATTGGAGCAGGTTGCCGCCATCCAGCAGTTCCATCACACAGATCTGTGTCACCTCCTTCTCACCCAAAATTGTCTCTTTTGTTATCTCCTCGATATCCAGGTAGCGGCAGATGTTGGGATGGTCCAGGTTGATCACCCGGCGAATCTCCGCAATGGGACTATACCGGTCGGCATACTCCCCGGGCTTATAGAACTTCAACGCCACCCAGCGGCCCAGCTTCTTATCAAAGGCCTTATAGACCCGGGAGAACCCGCCCCTGCCGATGAAGGACCGTCGTGCATCGTATTCATACCGGTTGAGCAGGGACTGGTTTTCTTTGCTTCGCTCCGCAACCTTCGCAACCACTGGAGCCACCATAACCACCGGTGTGTCCGCCGCCACCGGAGCCCCAGCCACATCTACCGCCGCCCAAACCTCCCCGGTCGGCGCATCCGTCTCCACAACAGGCACCAATGCCTCCTCCCCGACAGGTTCCGATGCTTCTTCCACAACCTCCGTCTCCTCTCTCGTCACAACCGGCTTCGCCAAGATCGGCTGAGCCAGCAACTCGAGCAATTCGCGAGTATTCTGCGGCCGGTGCTCCGCATGCTTGGCCAGACAACGCAGCACAAACGTATCAAACGGCGCCTGCAACCGCAGTATCTTCTCCGGCAGCCTCGGCGACAGGATATTCCTGATCACCTGCTCCCGGCTGTCCCCGGGCCGGTTCTTGAAAAGGACATCGTTGTTGGTCAGCGCTTCATAGACCGACAATCCAAGCGCCCAGAAATCGAGATGATACGAGACACTCCCATCGATGCCATACTCGCGCGCATTGAGCTGCTCGGGCGCCATCCGCGTCACATCGATCACCATCGACGACATTCGCGCATCCCTAAGCGAAGCCTTTCCCGACCCCAGCCCAAAATCCGTGATCTTCACCACCGGCCCCTGTGTGGTCTCCCCGACAAGCAGGTTAGAAGGCTTCAGCCGCCGGTGGACGATACGATGCGAGTGCAGGTATGTCAATCCGTAAAGGATATCCAGCACCATCCTGCGCAACAGCTCCGGCTGCTTACGGGCCTGGTAATAAGTGGCAAAATTCCCATCCGGCAACAGCTCCATCACACACACCTGCGACTTCTCCTCGTCGCCGGCCGCGCTGTCTTTTGTTATCTCCCCGACATGCAGATAACGGCAGATGTTGGGATGATCGAGGTCCTTAAACTTATTCACCTGCACAAACCCAAATTTTGAAGGGAGGTCAGTGGGCTGGTAGATCTTTACGGCCACAGGCAGATAGATCTGCGTGTCCATTGCCTTGTACACCCGCGTAAACTCACCTTTGCCGATGGCATCGGTGGCCGGATCATACTTGTAACGGTTGAATAATAGCATGATTAGAGGTATTTTTTCAGTAGTTCTTTGAATTTTTTATCGTCGCGAAGCGCTGCCAGCTGCTGGTCTCTTTTTATTATGGCAGCTGCGGGTGTCTTTTTCCGGAAAGCCTTCCCGAACCAGGTCATCGACTCATTCACCTTACCCTGCAAGTAAAGAGAAGCACCGATGCAATAGGCGGTATAGCCATTCGTACTGTCCTGCCGCCAGGCCCTTTGGCAAAAGAGATAGGCCGAGTCATACCTGCCCGTGTTGAGGCAGACGATCCCCATCTCCATCGGGAAGGACGCCTGCACCGTGTCTACCTGTAAAGCTCGCGAATACAACGGCAGCGCTTCGGCATAATGCTGCATCCTGTATTGACAATAGCCCTGCCGGTAGATAGCGCCGGGGAGGGTAAGCCCGGCATCCTCCTGTGTACAGGCGGCATACTGCGCTACGGCATTGCCAAAGTCTTTCTTTTCCTGGTAAACGAGGCCCAGCACATAATGCCACCTGGGACGTTTGGTATCGAGGGCGGTCGCCTTTTTCAGATCGTCTATCGCCTCCGATAGTTTCCCCTGCTTGTGATAAGCATACCCCCTGTTGAACCAGGCCTCGCCAAAATTGCGGTTGTAGCCGATGGCTTTCCGTCCGTTGGTCACCGCCTTTTCATACTCTCCCCGTTCGAAATAACAATGTCCAAGCGAATTATAAATATCTGCCAGCACGGCAGCGTCAGCCCCCTGTTTACTGCTGCCTGCGATACGCAGCGCCTTTTCATACGCCATCGCCGCGTTGGTATAATCCTTCAGGGCCTGATAAGCATCCCCCTCGCCTTTGGCGGCAAACATATGGTGCGGATCGAGTTTTAATACGGCTTCGAAGTTGACGATCGCTTCCTTGTTATCTGCGATCCCAAAATGCGCCATTCCCCGTTTGTACAGCGCCGGTATATTGGAAGGATTGTATTCGATGGCCCGGTCATAGCTGCCTATCGCCTCTTTATAATCGGCAAGGGAATAGTAATAGTTACCCCTGGCAAATCGATATAAGGATGAAGCCGGCTCGATAGCTATTGCCTCATCGATATAGCCGATCGCGGAGTCGGTGCCATGACTGACAAAGCGCTGTGCCGCCTGCTCATAATAAGTTGCGGCATACCCCGAAATGGCGTTGCGGTCAGCGCTGTCCAGCCCACGCTCCCGCGCCCGGGAAAAATCCTTCGCTGCCTCGGGCAGCTTGTTGAGCAGGAGGTCGCAACGCCCGCGGTAAAAAAGGGCCAGGGCATTCGAAGAGTCGATCCGCAGCGCCTCGTCGAGATCGGCGATGGCGTCGGCAGGCATTTTCAACAGGACATGCATCTGCGATTTCTTCTCATAGATGGTGATGTCGCTCTTGTCAATGGTGAGGTATACCGTATAATCGGCCAACGCCCTGAAGTAGTTGCCCATCCGGGCATATAAGTCTGCGCGGCAACCTATCGCCGGAAGATGGTTATGATCGAGATCATACGCCTGGGTATAATCCTTCAACGCCAAGGCCATCGATCGCGCATTGTCCCTCATTTTTTCATAACAGCGGCCGCGCCCCACATAATAATCCGGGTTCTTAGGCTCTTTCCTTATCGCCTCCGTATATTCCTTCAACGCCTCCTTATACTGCCGGTTGTTTTCCAGCGTGCGCATCCTGACCATGAACGGCGTCTCCACGGCCACGGGCCTCTTTGCCACGGCTGCTGTATCAGGACTCTTTTCTACGACCCCGATCACCGGCGCCGCCTCCTTTTTTATGGGGATATTATTCACCACATCCCCCGCCGTATCGGCCGGATCAAAAAAGGCAAGCCGGTCGATATACAAATGCCACTGATTGTCATCTTTTTCAGCCTTTAGCTCTGCTATCCTGCTCACAATGGCATAGTCCTGGTCATTCACCACACTCCGGCCCTTGAAGCGGGAGTTGAAATATACCTTGACATAGAGATGCTCCTTCTTTTTCACCGGGCTGCACCGGATATTGCTGAATTCGATGGTCGGGCTATCGCTCTTTTTGTAAATGAGATCGATATCCTTCAGATACTTTTCTACCGGTTCGTCCCCCGATTGGGCGCTGGTTCGGATGGCCGGGTTGACATCGGGTTCTACCAGGACAAGCGAGTCGCGGAAGATGCGGTTACGGCTCACGGAATAGGAGGCCGTGATGCTTTCGGCTACTTCCCGGGTCTCATACGCGGTGCTTGACAGGGCGTTGAGCAATTCATTGAGTTCGGTACCCACTATCCTTTCGGCCTTGTAGCGAATTTCGGAGGCATCCCTGGTGGAAAGGGAATCCTGGGCAGCCGCGCGTCCACTGCAAAAAAGGAGCAGCCCTGCCGACAGGACTACTACATAACCGATCGCATTCAAGGGTGTCTTGATCATGGAGGAATTAAATTGATTTTGTAGCTTCAACCCCTATGTCGGATAACAATACATCCCAGATCTTCCGGGTCGATCCCTCGTAGGTTTTCTTATAGGTCTTTAGTACGACATTGGCATGCTTCAACGTGACATCGCTATACACCAGTTTACCGTCCCGGTAGCCCCTGAATTCCTGCTCGAACGAGACGGTTCCATATAAATTCCCATCTGGTGCTGGCTTCAAATCGCCCACGTACTGGACATGTGTCCACTTGATCTCTATCTTATCATACTGTATTTGCTTCACCTTCTTCAGATAGTCCCTGATCCTTAGCCGCAAAATGGTGTTCCTGTTGTTCGACGAGGTCTCTACCACCGCGTCCTCATTGACAAATAAGGTGATAGCCTGCGCCACTGCCTTATCCAGCTGTTCGTAGCTGGCCGATTTATCACAGAGGATCTTTAGGTAGTCGGTAAACTGAGCCGTCTTTTTTTCCGCCTTGTCCTCAAATTCCTTCCGGGATACCTCCCCAAGCAGTGCGCTCACCCTGGCCCACGCCACACTGTCGCGGGAATTCCCCACCGGATGGCTGATCTCCTGGGCGGGAAGACGAGGCGAAAAAAGAAGGCATACCCATGCTGCTGTTAACGACTTTAAGCAGTTCATAATCAGGCAAAAATTGGAATAATTGGTACGGCGTAAGGATGCGGAGCGTCCGGGGGACTGGACTTTTAACAGATTGGAATTAAGGTATTAAAACAATTTATGTACCACAGTTTATTGGTATATTATAGTGTCAAATTTAACCTATGCCCGCCATCAGCACCAAGGCCTGCTTATTCCTATGCCTCCTGCCCCTTTTCTTCGGCTGTCTTACCTCCACAACACCCGAAAAAGAGAAATTGGCCCAAACCCTCCTGGAGAATAAAGAATACTTCAAATTAAGGACCCTGCTGGCATCGGACCCCGACCGACTCTCCGGGCAAAATAGAACCTGGTTCCTCGCCTTCGTCGACAACGCCTTTAATAAAAATGAAGCTTCCAACAAGGACATCGCCACCCTCCTCGATGTATATGGCGCCCAGCTGACCGACTCCGCAAAGGCTACCCTCCTCCAATTGCAACAGGACAATGACTTCAAAACCTTTCAATATGCCCATGCTGCCGGTACCGA
Organism: Puia dinghuensis; assembly: GCF_014642875.1. Classification (GTDB taxonomy): domain Bacteria; phylum Bacteroidota; class Bacteroidia; order Chitinophagales; family Chitinophagaceae; genus Puia; species Puia dinghuensis. Next base: position 298,284 of record NZ_BMJC01000003.1, on the reverse strand, counting down.
CAAAATGCTCCTGGGGCGTTATCGTTCTGTCATCGACAGCACTACGGCCGATGAGATCGCCAATAAAAGCCTCATCGACAGCGGACTGGCATCCATCCCGGCCCAGCAGACATCCATTTCCGGCAACACGACTATCCCATGGCAAAAAGACAAGGTCGGCCTCATCGAGATCCCTGTCCGCATCCACGATAGTGTCGTCTCGTCCATCTTCGACACCCGTGCCAACATCTCCAGCATCTCTGCTACATATGCAAAGAAACTGGGCATCCGGCTGCTGAACGTTACCTATAGGGAAGGCAGCGGCGCCACCGGCAACACCTTCAAAGTAGGACTCGGCGTGGCGGACAGCCTCTGGCTGGGGGGCATCCTGGTGCAACATGTTGTCTTCCAGGTGATGCCTGACGAGGTGCTCTACATCGCCCCCATCGACTTTCGGATGAATTTAATCGTCGGCTACCCCGTCATCGCCCAGCTGCGCGAAGTGCATATCCAAAAATCCGGCTCCCTGCTTATTCCGGCGCAGCCTGCCGCCGGCAAACTCCGCAATCTCGGCATGGATGGCCTGGACCCCATCGTATCCTGTGTCGTCGGCGCCGACACCCTCATCTTTCAATTCGATACAGGGGCTTCCGCTACAGACTTTTATGAGAATTATTTCAGGCGGTTTGAAAAAGTCGTGCGCCAGGAAGGCGTGGCGGATTCGGTGCAAAGCGGTGGCGCCGGCGGCATGATCCGGCAAAATATCTTCTGGTTAAAAGATGTTCACATCACGGTGGGCAGCAAAACGCTCGTCCTGAAAAAAGTGTCGGTGCAGCAGCAGCCCATCGGCCATATCCGGCAAAAATTCTATGGCAACATGGGCCAGGATATCATGGCCCCGTTTGACGAGACGATCCTGAACTTCGAGTCGATGTATCTCGATTTCAAGTGATTGACCCGCGTCTATTTGGCCGTAGCCGTATCATTCATTTCTTTGATAAGCGCCGCCCCCTTAACGGGCTCTGCCATAGAAAAGTACAGGTTGATCAATTCGTATGTCCCTTTTTTGAATTCGGGCATGTTCTTATGCAACCGTTCGAAGCAGATGAGTTCGTTGACGGTATCCTTCATCATTTTGTAGATCAGTCCCCGCTCATAATCCTGGAAAGGGTCTTTGTCGATGAGCGAATCCAATTTATTCACCGACTCCAGCGCCTTGGGATAGTCCTTTTGCAGCGAATAGGCATCCACCATCAGCAGGTACATATTGGGGTCATGGGGGAAGAGCGACTTGTATTCACGCAGCGCCCCGATATAGCGGTCGGTGCTGAAATGCGAAAAGATGCGGATATGCATCAGCTGAAAGGCTTTCTCCTTCTTAAGCTCGGCCGGCAGCGTTTCGTATACGGTATTCGCCTGTTCATATTCCCCCTGTTCGATCAGTTGCTTGATATTATCCGTTTTCTTCAGGTCCTTGTTGGTGCCGTTGCTATTGAGGCGCTTCAGCGCGTCGGCCAGTGTCTTGCTGATGTTTTCCCCAGTGGTGTAAATATAAAGGTCGGCCGCCTTTATCCCCTCATCCCGCTTTACCAGTTCAAAGTCGTGGTAATTCACCCCTTCGTTACCATACAGCCGGAAGAGGATATGCTGCAGGCCGTCTTTTTCGTATTGTTTTATCAGTTGGTATGTCCCTTCGTCGCCTATTGCCCGTACGACTTTGCTGCCCAGCCCCCCTTGCGCCACCCCCTTTACGGCGCCGGCGATGAGGTTGTGGTTCATAAACATGCTGCTTGCATCGCTCACCCGCTGCGACAGCGCTTTTTCATCGAAAATCCTATTGAGTATGGTGGAGTCATGCTTAGCCACGCTATGTTCGACCCGGTGCGCCAGGGCCAACGCTTCTTCTTTGCTCACCGGCGGCTCGGGTAGCCGGCAACCACCGAGCGTGGCCGCCGCGGAGAGAAATATATGCGCGAATACGCCTTTGAATGAACTTAGGCGTATTCGCGCAAACCGCTTATGTCTGACCTTCGGTCGAGCCGCTGGAAGCGGCTCTGGTGGGAAAAAGGTCTTTCGGGTGTGTGCAAAGGTCATCGGAGTGATTTTATCCTTAAATTACAAATAAATCTCTTGTTAATGAATGTCCTAAGCAGGCTCTTTCTCTTCGGGGCTGCCCTTGCCCTCCAACACGCCTCCTTTTCCCAGACCACCCGTCCCGACAAAGCCACCCGGCCCGACAAAACGCTCGAAGCCCGCCTCCGTCCCCTCATCGACAGCTTCCATGGCGTCGCCGGTGTTTATGTCCATAACCTGCGGACGGGTAGGGAAGTGGCGATCAACGCGGATACCATTTTCCCCACCGCCAGCATCATCAAGATACCCATCCTCGTCGGCATCTTCGACAAGATATCCCAGGGCGCTTACACCTATGATCAATCCCTTGTCTACCGCGACTCGATGGCAAGAAAAGGATCCGGCCTCATGCAATTCTTCAAAGATAGCTCGACAACCGATTTACGCACCGCCATCAGTCTGATGATCACCAACAGCGACAACACGACGGCGGTCTGGTGCGAAAGGCTTGCAGGCGGCGGCCTGGCCATCAACGCCTGGCTGGAGGCCCACGGCTTTCAGGATACCCGGCTCAACAACCGGACACCCGGCCGCGAAACAAACCGGCAGCTCTATGGCTGGGGACAGACCACACCCCGAGAGATGGCCCGCCTCGTGACCATGATCCACAACGGCGAAGTGATCAATCCCGACGCCAGCCAAAATATGTATCGCCTCATGACCCATATCTTCTATGATGAATATGCGCTGTCCGCCATCCCGCCCTATGTCCAGGCGGCATCGAAACAGGGGATGGTCGATGACTCCCGATCGGAGGTCGTCCTGGTCAACGCCCCGCATGGCGACTATGTCTTTTATACAGCTACGAAGAACAACAAAGACCAGCGCTGGGTCCCCGACAACGAAGCCTGGCAGCTCGCCCGCCATATTTCCGCCCTGCTCTGGAACTATTTCGAACCTCATTACCCGTATCCGGCACTCCCGCATATGTAGCTTCCAACCCCAGCCGGCCTGCTTCTACGCGCCCGGGTAAATCCGTATCAATCTTCCCGACTTTTGTGCAAACGCCCCGCCCCGGTGGCGTAATACCTTTGGTCCATTAAAAAGAAAAAAATGGGAAAAGTCATCTTCATCACCGGAGCCTCCCGCGGTTTCGGGAAACTTTGGGCCGAAGCCTTCTTAAAACGTGGCGACAAGGTAGCCGCCACCGCCCGCAACCTCAGCACGCTCAATGATCTAAAAAAACAATACGGTAATTCCCTGCTCCCGATCCAACTGGACGTCACCGACAGGGGCACCAGCTTTGCCGCGGTGAAAAAGGCAAAAGAACATTTCGGCCGCATCGATGTTGTTATCAACAACGCAGGTTATGGCCTTTTCGGCGCCGTCGAAGAGACTACTGAAAAAGAAGCCCGCGACCAGATGGAAGCCAACTTCTTCGGTCTCCTGTGGGTCACTCAGGCAGCCCTTCCTTTTATGCGGGCACAGGGCAGTGGCCATATCATTCAGGTGTCGAGCGTATTGGGGTTGGTAACCTTACCCGTCCTGGGACTGTACAATGCATCCAAGTTTGCCGTCGAAGGGATGAGCGAGACGCTGGCCACGGAGGTCAAGGAGTTCGGGATCAATATTACCCTCGTCGAACCTAATGGCTTCGCCACCGATTGGAGCGGCGCTTCCGCTTTCCAGACGACGCCTATGCAGGAATATGAGCCGGTAAAGGCTGCCTTTCATGCCTCCGCGTCCGGCGACATATGGGGAATACCCGAGGCTACCAGCGAAGCGATCCTCAAATTGGTAGATAGTCCAAATCCCCCACTGCGGCTCTTTTTAGGTAAACTGGCGCTGCCGTGGACAAAGCAGACCTATACCGATCGCATGGCTACCTGGGAAGCGTGGGACGCCGTGGCAACCGCCGCACATGGAAAATAAATTGTAACTTTTATGTAACTTCTATAAGCCCGAAAAAATGAAACACTATAAAACACTCGTCTCCGTGCTTACAGACAACGGCTGGGCGCCGCCCGAACACCCGCTGTTTTCTGCGGTCCGTTGCAACCATGCCTGCACCCTGGGAGACCGGGAGTTTACCAGTGATTTCTATATGATCGGGTTCAAGAAGCTCAAGTCGGGCGTCATCCGCTATGGGCGAACGAAATATGACCACGAGAATGGTTCCATGTCCTTTTTCCGCCCGCGTCAGCTTATCGAATTTCGCGATCTCGAATTGGAGGAGGATGGCTTTCTCATCTTCTTTCATGAAGACTACCTGAATGGCCATCCTCTTCATTCAGAGATCAAAAAATATGGCTTCTTCGATTATGAGTCCAACGAAGCGCTGCATCTGTCGCCAAAGGAAGAGCGGACCATCTGGGAATTGTTTGATAAGATACAGTCCGAATATACCAACAACCCCGACGAATATAGCCGTGAGATCATCCTCACGCACATCGACTCCATATTGAAGTATTCCCAGCGCTTTTACAAGCGGCAGTTCTTGAACCGTAACATCCTGACCAGCGCTACCGTATCGAAATTCAACCAGCAGCTTTCCGATTATTTCGAGCGGGGCCTTCTCGAAACCCAGGGGCTTCCCACGGTGAACTATATGGCCTCGACGCTGCATCTCTCTCCCCGCTATCTCAGCGATCTGCTGAAAGAAGAGACCGGCAAGACTGCCATTGAGCACATCCATATCTTCCTCATCTCCGAGGCAAAGAACCTCCTGAAGGGGCCCGACTATACCGTTTCAGAGACGGCATATAAATTAGGCTTCGAGAATCTGCCCTATTTCTCCCGGTTGTTCAAGAAGGAGGTTGGCCTCAGCCCCAACCAATTCAAAAAACAAGCGCTTAACTAGTCCTCCTTTCTCCCCATACAAAAAATTCGGTATATTGACGCCCTAAAAGGCTCATCTTGAATACCGACATCACCCTGGATCTTAACGAGCGCCATAGTCTCGGCATCCGTATCTGGCACTGGACCTTCTTCATCGTGTTGACGGCATCCCTCATCACCGTCGGCCTCGCCTCTACCGTATTCCGGACACGCAATAACATCGATCTGGTGCAAAGCCAGCTGCGGCAAAAAGGCGTCGTCGTCTCGCCCGATCAGGCAAGGGCCGTCGCTCATGAGTTCAACGATAAACTATGGGGACTACATACCTGGCTTGGCTATATCCTCTGTTTTTTCCTGGTGGCCCGGCTCATCATCGAGATAGCCCAGCCCGGCGAAGAAAAGCTGCGTAGCCGCATCAGGGCCGCATTGACTTTCCGGCCGGCGAATCCGCAGCAACAGGGCGAACAGCAACACTATCTTCTGGTCAAGCGTGGCTATCTTGTTTTTTACACCGCCATCCTCCTCATGGCCTGCACCGGCCTGATATTGGCATTCGAGGACGTGCCGCTCTTCCAGCAGTGGCGGGCGCCGGTGAAGTCATTGCATGCTTTTGTACAGTATATTATCTATGGGTATATCATTTTACATTTGGCCGGCGTCATCCGGGCCGACCTGGGCCGTCATCCGGGCCTGGTGTCGGGGATGATCCATGGGAAGAAAAGGGGATAACGTGAACAAGTGGCCTATTATAGGGACGATGCTCTTCTCGCTGTTTTGCTGTAGGGCAACGGCACAGATGCAAGAGATCACGGGTACGGTGTTTGACAAGACACGGCTCTTCACCATGCCCGGCGTCAGCGTGCTGAGCAATTCGGGTGCAGGCACCATGACCGACTCCGCAGGGCACTATCGGGTAAGACTACCCCTCGATGACTCCATATATTTCTCTTATCTCGGCCGGCATACCGCCAAGATCGCCGTCAGACGCATCGCCCGTGATTATCCGCTGAATATGAGTCTTGCCGTGACGGTCGACAGCCTTCCCCTCGTCGTGGTAAAACCGACGCCCTATCGATATGATTCGCTTGCTAACCGCGAAGAATACCGCAAGGTCTTCGATTATTCTCCCGACTATATCGTAGGCGGCTCGGGCGCTGGGGTCGGACTCAGTCTCGACGCGATCTTCAATGCCCGAAAGATCCGCCAGACCCTTGCTTTACAACGCCGCCTCATCGAAGAAGAACAAGATAAATACGTCGACTATCGCTTCAACCGCACCCTTGTCAAAAAAATAACGGGCCTCCAGAAACCCTTGCTCGATACCTTTATGCGGCTATACCGCCCATCCTACGATTTCATCCGCAACTGCGAAAACGATTACGAATTCTACAAATACATAAAAGATTGCGGCTTCCACTTCCGCGAGGCGTGGCGCCGCAATCTCCCCGTCGACCATCCCCATCCACTGGAGAATTAGCCCCGGTTTTTCACAATAAGATCATAACCCTACTATCTGCCACTGCTGGTTCCGGCCGCCGTTATTGGGCCATTGAATAACGCTTGCGCCATTTGCCGTGGAGGCGCCGTTGACATCCATGTCCTGACCGCTGTTTTGGTTGACAACTTTAAAGTAACCGAAACCGATGTCGATGACTTGCCATTTTTGGTTCGAACCACCATTGGACGTCCATTGAATGATGGAAGCACCGTTCGCGGTGGAGGCGCCGTTGACATCCAGGTACATAGAGCTGTTGCGATTGATAAGATTAAAATACCCGCTGCCCAGACTGCTAAACGACCATTGCTGGTTGTTGCCGCCCCAGTATGACCATTGGTCGGCGATGGCTCCCGCGGTGGTGGACTGGTTATAAATCTCCAGCGCGTCGCCACTATTGCGGTCGAGTATCTTATAATATGCACCGGAGGTGAACGAACCATACGGTTGCGAGATGCTGGTACTGCCCCACGCATATTGGATCCGGCTTAACCCGCTGCTATTGTTAAGAGAAACAGTAGTTCCGGAAAGCGTTAGTAAGCTATAGCTATCGCCAGAACGTAGTCCCGGCCAATATACTCCGCCCATACCGCTGGCCCTGAGCTGGTTGGTAACACCTTGGATATAGGCAATGTCCCGGTTGGAGCCTGGTGCGCCGAGATAATTATCACCGGTCGTCATCGGGGCGCCAAATTCGGTCATGATAGTACGCGAAGCATAGTTGATGGATTGGAGCGAGTTTTCCCAGTCGGCCGATGTGGTCAGGTTGTTGTTGAACCAGGTGTAATTGTGATAGGATAACAAGCAACCAGTTAACCGCGAATCGGCGCCAACATCATTTACATCTGTAGCGTATCCGGCGCCATCCAGCAGCACCCTGCCAGCAGGCACCGACGAATAGTTGGACAGCCATGTGGCATAGAGATTGGTCAGGTTAGCCACCGAGTATCCGTGTGGCTCGTTGAATACTTCAAAAAATACGTTGGAGGTGCTGCCGTATTTGTTTACCACCGTGCTCCACATGTTCCAGTAATCGGTAGTATTAGCCACTGTACCATTTCCGCCGGAAACATCCCAATAGCCCAGGATAACATTCATGCCTTTCGACACGGCTGCATCGATGGCGCCGGTGTAGGAGCCCCACCATCCGTTGTTTACGGTGTAGGTATTAATAGGTATGCGGATGGTATTGGCTCCCTGCTGCTGAAATGCAACGAGAATATTATTGGCCTTCGACTGCGTGGTGGCATAACTGTCTGAAGAACTAAGACCGGTAGGAACCACATTGCCGCTGGAAAAATTATCGTTGGGGTCGGCCCAGTTCAATCCTTTGACGCTGTTGACAGCGATATTGGCTGTTACTGCTGCGGAAGTTGCTGCCGTGGTCTTTCCGGACCTGGAGCTACCGGCTGTTGTAAGATCATTTACTGATTTCTGGCACGAGAATAGAAGAAGAAAGGAAGAGGCCAACATACAGGCATATCCCATGGCCTTGGCCGGGAAAAGCAATCGTTTCATGGTTATTTATATTTTAGGTTAAGCGAATAATGGCTAGAACAAATTACGGTGGGGGACAAGGGAACCCGGGGGGCAAATCGGCAAAAGATGGGGGGTAAAATGGAGGTTAGGATACAACGCATTAATTTAGTATTTTCGACATCGGCTTAATATCCAGAGTATGCAGATAATCCAAAGTATCCAAAACAGAATCCACGAGATCAGAGGCGAAAGAGTATTGCTGGACAGGGACTTAGCAGCCCTTTACGAAACGGAGACAAAAGCCCTCAACCTGGCGGTAAAGCGCAACATTCAACGGTTTCCTCCTGACTTCATGTTCCAGCTGACCAAGGAGGAATTCGATGCTTTGAGGTTGCAAAATGAAACCTCAAACGTCGTCGTACCGGTTTCAGACTCCCTCCAACATCTGAGGTTGCAATCTGAAACCTCAAAAACCGGCCGCGGCGGAACCCGCTATATGCCCTATGCCTTTACAGAACAAGGAGTTGCGATGCTCAGCGGCATCCTCCATTCGGAAAAGGCCATCAACATGAACATCGCCATTATGCGCGCCTTTGTCGAAGTGCGCCGCATCATCTATACGCAGCTCGATCAAAAACAGCAGCTGCAGGAGATCAAAGACCGCATCGGCGAACACGACGTCCAGCTCAGCCAGATCTACGACGCCATGGAAAACCTCCTCGACGAAAAAGCCGGCCAGCGCAAGTGGGATGACCGCGAACGCATCGGCTTCAAACAGCGCTGACGCCCATTCCCTTCGGGCGCCTCGTCCTTATCCGGCCATCCACTGGCCGGAACTAAATAATTTATAAAACCCTAATTGAAAACCAATAAATTACAAACCGGCCCAATCCGTCAAAGTACTATTACCCCTCAAATTGCGTTATTAAAGGGACCGTAACCCAAGATCAATACCCTAAATTGAAAACGTATCTATGAAACACGTAGATTACCTGTATTTTAATATCTACAATTATTTCTACAGGTTAAGCCTCTATCGGCAAAGCATGAACTTTCGCACCCAGGCCATGTACTTGTTTTCTATAGGCTCCGGCGGCTGGCTTCTATTGTTCGAATCCATTTATTTACATTTTATAAAACATACTCGGTTTACATCACCGATGCAGTCCATGATATTTGCCGGGTCCGTTTATGCGCTGACGGCAGCCCTCTTCCATTATATCTTTATTGTAAAAGACCGCGACCAGAAGATCTTTGGAAAATATGAAGGTCTCGTGGATGCGCATCCAAAGCAGCGGCGCCATCTGTTGATCTCTCTCAGTGTATTGGCATTGCCCTATGTGGCGCTGATCACTTTTGCTATGCTCTTCCCCAGGCCGCATTGATCACCGGACTCTTCCCAAATAATACTAACCCGGCATCGGTAGGCACTACCGGTCCGGGTAAGTGTTATTCTCTACCATGTCTATTTTAGCAATCGATTGCAACGAATTCCCTCTTAACTTCCCGCCGACGGAAAAACAACCGTCAATTTAACAATAAAAACCTTGCATATGAAAAGACAGCACTGCGTGCTACTCCTCGTAGCTATTCTCGGCATTACTTCCTGTGCCAAAATGAGCGATTTTCGACCTAACCCCACCGGCGACGGAACAACCGCTGACGCCGCCAGGTCTGCCGCACTCACCCGGTCGGCAGCCGCCCTGGCCGCCCTGCCCACACCACCCAATTTCAAAGTGGCTTATTATGCTTTCGACGCAACGCCAACCGGCAGCCCTGTCGTCAATCTGCCGCTAACCAATTTCGCCAATAATGCCAACGTAGTGGTATTGTTCGAAGGCTCGGCCTATGAGCTGGCCGATTCGGTGCACTATGGTAGCAGTAGCAGCTATATCCTCACCGTCAACCCCCATTATCATCACTATGCCGACATTCTCCGTGATGTGCATACCTTGCAGGCACGCGGTGTCAAAGTATTGATGAACGTCGATGACGCTTCCTCCTGGAATACGACCACCCCTTTCACTATGTGGAATGGCACCGGGCTCACCTATAAACAGTTTGCTGCCTATTTAAAGGCCTGCATCATCGACTCCTTGCATTTCGATGGCATCGCCCTCGACGTCGAACACCTGGGAGGCACGGCAGCCAATACCAATTACACCAATCTTATAAAAGCATTTGGCTCTTATTTCGGTCCGCTGTCTTCCAATAGCACGACCACGGTGTACACCGCCGCTATCTATGACGGCGCACAGGCCGGCTTTGCGATTGGTCAGCACAGCAGCGTCGCGAAATACCTCAACTTCGTAGAAGATATGGGTTATTTCGAAGACGATTATTCCCGCTTCAACAACTGGGCGCCACACATCGGCGACTCCAAGACCACGGACGGCATGTCCAAACAATATAACAGCCTGAGCGACGCCACCACCTTTGCGGCCTGGGAACCCTCGGGCGGTACAAAGGCCGGTATCATGGTCTTCGCCGGCAATGTGGATTCGGCATATACCAACACGATCTTCCGTGCAGTAAGATAAACAACCCATCATCACCCAATACCAGCGGCGCCCGTAGGGCGCCGCTTACGCTTTAGTGGGCCTGGCCGAACCTAGTTAAAAAATCTGCGGAATTTAAGACAGGTATTTCTCTGAAGGGATGTAGGACGAGCAAGTCCTTATCACCTGTAATAATACAATCGGCCTTTGCTGTTAAAGCTAAGGATAAGAATTTGTCATCTTTTGGATCACGGCAGGCAACAACGGGTACAGTTGTTTCGAATACCGGACAATGGCAAGAGGTGTGCGCTTATTAGACTATTGGTGTCAAAGACGAAGATTTTAATCATTCGACTTTAATAGTTCGTCCAGAATTTCCGGAGTAAGGCCAGCAGTAACAGCTTTTAAACCTATTTCATCCATTTTTTTCTTATAATCAGGAAGGGACATGTCGTTTACAGCCTTTTTCAGCATCAGACTTACGGCCTCATTAAATTGCTGTTTACTTTCCGGAGAAAAATTCCGGTAGATTTTGCCTGTATTGTCATCAACTTCCAAAACGATTCTGTCCATAATAGTCGCATTGTATTATCAACAAATTTACATCGAAATCGGGTATTTAGGAAATGCGTCGGGTTGGCTGTTTTATCAGATTAACGTGTTGATTGCCAATACTTACAAATGCTAAAGCAGGCCATTGCTCACAACCGCATACATCTCCCAATTCAACCACCTTGCCACCGGCCCCATCTCACCCGTACCGATCGGTACGCCATCTATCTGCGTAACGGGCAGCAGATTCCTCGTTGTGCTGGTCACAAAAGCCTCCTTCGCCGTCCGCAACTCTTCAACGGTGACATCACGCTCTTCTACCCTAAACTGCGTCTTCGCTATCTCTAAGATCTTCATCCGTGTGATGCCTTTGAGAATATGCCGCGCCGGCGTAACAACTGCATCATCCGCCGTGACGATAAAGAAATTCGATCGCGGACATTCGGTAATAATTCCATTCCAGTAATAGAGCACATCGTCCACCCCTTTTTCCCGCAGGAGCGGGAACAGCCATATCGCCATCAGATAGTCGATCGTCTTGACATCCGGCAATTGCCGTTGGTGCTCATAGGTCATCAGCCGGAGGCTCCTGGTCAATGTCTCTGCGATCTCCAGCTTCACCAGCTTTTGGGTGATCACCAGGTTGGGCCGGGTTGGCGGTGTATACCCATCCTCCGAATATCCACCCGTAAGCTCCAGCCGGATGCCTGAATCCGGAATCCCGTTCTTCCGTTGTAAGACCCCGATCATCTCGCCCAACTCATCCTGGCTTTTTCCTACCTCCAGCCGCAGTCGTGAGGCAGAATGAAAGAAACGCTCCAGGTGAGCATCCAAAAAAACTGGCTTATGGTTCAGCGTCTTGAAGAAATCAAAGATGGCATAACCGCGTTGAATCGACAGGTCGCTGACCAAAAGCGAAGCCTGCCCGGCGGGAACAAGATCATCATTGACAAAAGCAAAAAGCTCCATGGTATGGGTCGCATTTTCATTAAAGATAATTTATCTTCACTAAAACTCTCCCCATGCCATCGCGGACTACCTGCCTCCTTCTCTTACTACTTGCCTGTCTGACTTCCCGGATCGAGACCATTGCCCAGCCGGTTGCTTACGGCAACAATAAAGCAGCCGGACACTATCTCAACACCCGCGGCATCCGGCTCTACTATGAAACCTATGGAAAAGGCGACCCGCTTTTGCTCTTTCACATGAACGGCGAGTCCATGAAAGTCTTCTACAACCAGATACCCTATTTTTCCCAGTACTATCGAGTCATCGCGGTTGACAGCCGTGCACACGGAAGATCAACAGACGCCAGCGACTCCCTCAGCTTCGAAGAAATGGCGGACGACTTCAACGCCCTTTGCGATAGTCTGCATATCGACAGCTGCTATGTCATCGGGTGGAGCGACGGCGGCATCAGCGCCATACTGCTGGCATTGCGCCATCCCGATAAAATAAAGAAGATGGTCATTTCCGGACCCAACCTGTGGCCGGACACTACGGGCGTTGATCCCTATATCTTTCACTATATGGAAAGGGTAGCAGACACGCTACATCATAAAGGAGCCCTCACACCCGCCGAAAAGAACCTGTTGAAAACGACGGAGCTCGATCTCTATCAGCCACACCTCACATTGGAGCAGCTGCGCGTCATCCAATGCCCCACCATGGTTGTGGGCGGTGATCACGACGCCATCCCCTCCCTCCATCTCTGGCAGATCGCCCAAAACATCCCCCGGTCATATCTCTGGATCGTGCCCAACTCCGGGCATTCCGTCGTCATCTATAAAAAGGACCAGTTCAATCCCCTCGTCAACAAATTCTTCCGCACCCCCTGCCGCACCTTCGAAGGCATGGATCGGATGAAATAATCTGCCCATCGCATGATATAACCTCCCCGGGCTGGCCGGAAAATTGCTGCGATAACACAGAGAATGCTTTGTTAATCCAAATCGATCGATTATGCAACAGTCAAATGAAAAACAAACCAAGAACAAGCCGGCAAAAAAGCAAAAGAAAGATAAAATGGACCCCAGCCGGCAACAGCAAGCAAATAAAGCCGGTAATCGGGGCGCTGGCGGGCAGTCGGGCAACACCGGCGGGCAGCCAGGCTACGCTGGCCAGCAGCCAGGTAACAAAACCCAAAGCATGGACAGCAATGATCTGACTGAGAACATGGGCAGCGGCAAACGCCAGGACGACAATTAGCTCATCAACAAACAAAGGGATGCACCGTCATCCCTTTTTCGCGTCATCCTCCCCCGTCTCTCCACTCATCAGCGGCAGCCTCACCACCAGCGTACATCCCTTCCCTGGCGAGGAGATCAACTCGACCACTCCTCCACACGATTCCGCCCGGCAGTGAATATTACTGATCCCGATGCCATTCTTTTTTTCGGCCGGATCAAAACCCACCCCATCGTCTTCTACCGCCAATTCCGCGTGGTTCTCCTTCTGCTTTAGCCTGATCCACACCCCGGCGGCACGGGCATGTTTATAGATATTGCTCAGCTGTTCCTGAACAATGCGGTACAACGCCTCTTTGACCCGGACATGCGCCTGCTCATCCTTCCATTCGCCGATGTCCAGGGTGATCCTATAGGCATAGCGATAATTCTCCACCAGTCCTTTCAACGCCTGCATAAGGCTGCGCTCGGTAAACCGGGGCATCACTATCTTATGCGACAGCCGCCTGATCTCCTCCATCGCTTCTATCACATTCTCCCGGCATTGCCGCAATACTGGTTCGCAATCATCGAAATTGTTCAGACAGTACGACAACTGCAACCGTGTAGCCGCCAGTATTTGGTTGATATTGTCATGTAATTCCCGGCCCAGCTCATTACGTTCGAGCTCCCGGGTCTGCAGGATGACGCGGGTGATATTCTTCTGCTGCTCTATCTCATATTCCAGCCGCTGGTGCTCGATCTTTTTCTCATCCGAAATATCGGTCACTATCACAAAATACCTGATCGCATTCGCCTGCGCCAGCCTGACCGATTGACCCTGCGCCCTCGTCCAAACTTTTTTCCCTGCCTTTGTATAGATCACGAATTCTTCCCTGAAAGGAAGACCGTTCTTCCGGCAGTGATCTGCCCGTTTGACAACCGCCATGTCCGTTTCCGGCCCCGTCAGCATCGCCCGCGAGGTCTGTCCGATCATCTCTTCCGCTGCATACCCGGTGAGCCGTGTAAACCCTTCATTCATCCAAAGCATTTCCCCGTTGGGATGCAGAATGCATACCGCATTCACGGTCTCCCTGGCGAGCAGCGCGAGCACCTCTATCTCGGCCGAGATCCTTTTCTGTTCCGTAATATCCTCGAAAGATACAACCAGCGCGCAAGGCCCCTGTGGCTGAGGTTGGGCAACAACCGCCGAGTTCAGTTTCAGCCATTGGATACCATTTGTTCGCCGGATGCCAAGGATCTTGTTCCGGACGGGATGGATCCTTCCGTTGCGCTTATAAAAAAGGCCTTCATGCGAGATCAGCTTTTCACTTTCATCAACCAGTACCCAACCAGGGTAGGGGAATCCTTTTTCCTTCAATTCATCCACCTCCAGGCCCAGTATCGTGGCCGCACTCTTGTTCACCGCAAGCACCTGCTTATCCGTAGTCTGCAAAATGACACCTTCGCTGAGGGAGTTCACCAGCGCCCGGTATTTAAGCTCTTTTTCCCGGATGCGGTCTTCCGCCTTCTTCCTTTCTGTAACATCCCGGAAAGTAATGCTTATCTGCCGGACGTTGCCTTCCTCATCTTTCACCGGCAGGTAATTGATAAAAAGCCATAAACCGGAAGGATGTTTCACTTCGTACTCGACACGGATACCTCTACGCACCGACTCCAGATGTTGGGATACCGGTACCCGACGGTGCTCCGGCAACAACTTGAAGAAGTCCATTCCAGTGCGCACGGCTATATGCTGATCAAGCCGGCCGAACAACTCCACTGCCCTCCGGTTGAACGTAAGAACAGTATAGTCAGTGTCGATGAGCAGCACCCCCTCCTGGATATTGTTCAGGACATTGGTGTTACGAAGCCATACCAGCTCGTTGATCTTTTTTTCGGTGATGTCGCGCAGACTGCCGCAGACCCCGGTGAAATTCCGGTTATCGCACCGGAAAGGGTAGAGCGCGACCGTCAACCATTTGACGCCGGACAGCTGGCATCTCCATTCGAAGTGCAACTGCTCGCCACCCAGGGCTCTATCAAAACGCTCCAGGAAGAGGCTGTGTTGATCGGTCGTGAGCAGCTCGTCAAGCTCGAAAGACTGGTCTATGTCCCTGCCGGATACCGCATGGTATAGTTGATTGCACGCCTTATTGTGCCAGACAAGCCGCGCGGCATCATCCAGCAGGAAAAAAGGCTCATCCAGGTTGTCGAGTATAGCCGGGAATAATTGCTCCCCTGGAAGGGGAAAGCAAAAGGAGGTAAGATCAGGCCTATTGGCTTCAGAGCTACTGTCAGGGCGCATGAACGATAGGAATTGTATTAGGGTATTCGTTCAAAGGATAGGCCTACGTAGTATGTAGTTAAATTATTAAATGTTTTTATGACATGCAAGCAAAACGGTAAAACTTTATATATAAATCTCACATCGATAACAATAACGGATGAGTATTTTTACCATGAACGTGTAGAAAAAAGCTTAATGCTGCCGTCGGGCGCATAAAAAAGCCCTCCCGCACATGGGGAAGGCTTTTAAAATTTTTTATCAGTGTCTCAGCGTTTCTGCGTCCAGCTCTTACACCAGCATCCGCAGCGGTTCTTCCAGTAACCCTTTCAGGGTTTGCAGGAAGGCCGAACCCGTAGCGCCATCCACTACGCGGTGGTCGCAGCTGAGCGTCAGCTTCATGATATTGCCCGGGACGATCGCTCCATTCTTCACGATCGGCACCTGCTGGATACTACTAATAGCCAGGATACAGGAGTCGGGTGTATTGATGATCGCCGTAAACTCATCCACCCCGAACATCCCCAGGTTGGAGATCGTGAAGGTGCTGCCTTCCCAATCCGCCGGCTGCAACTTCTTGGCCTTGGCCCGTTGTGCAAACTCTTTTACTTCGGCGGAGATCTGCGACAGAGACTTCGTGTCGGCAAATCGCACCACCGGCACCAGCAACCCTTCTTCTACTGCAACCGCTACACCGATATTGACATGATGGTTGATCCTGATCTTGTCCCCACGCCAGCTGCTGTTCACGGCCGGATGCTGTTTCAAGGCCAGCGCCGTTGCTTTCAGCACGATGTCGTTGAAGGATATCTTGACGGGTGATACCTCGTTGATCCTTGCCCTGCTTTCCACCGCAACGTCCATATTCACCGACATGGTGACATAGAAATGCGGGGCCGTGAACTTGCTCTCGGACAATCTCCTGGCGATGGTCTTGCGCATCTGGGATACCGGGATCTCTTCGAAGCTTTCCTGGCCCACCGGCAATGCGGGCTGTACTGCCTTGGCAGGCGCCGAAGCAGGTGCGGCAGCCGTTGCTGCACCTGCAGCCGGAACATAATTGTCTACATCTTTCTTCACGATGCGGCCATAGTCACCACTGCCCGCTACCTTGGAAATGTCGATCCCTTTTTCAGAAGCCAGTTTCCTGGCGAGTGGCGAAGCCTTGATCCGGCCATCCGCAGTCACTGCAAGGTCCGAATGAACAGGCTCAGCAGCAGCCGGAGCCGTAGTAGCAGCTGCCGGGGTAGCCACCGCTGCGGTTGCCACCGCTGCCGTAGCCACGGAAGCTGCAACGGACCCGCCAGCCCCCGCCGCGGCGGCCTTTATCTTTTCCAGATCAACCTTCTTCTCATCACCGATGACGGCAAGCAGGGAGTTCACCGCGATCTTCTCTCCTTTCTGGGCGCCGATGAATAATAATTTTCCTTCTTTATAGCTTTCCAGCTCCATCGTCGCCTTGTCGGTCTCGATATCGGCCAGGATATCACCTTTTTTCACCATATCTCCCACCTTCTTGTGCCAGTCGGCGATGACCCCTTCTGTCATCGTGTCGCTGAGCCGGGGCATCAGGATCACTTCTTCCATTTTGGAAAGATCGATGCCGCCCGAAACCGCTACCGGAGCCGGAGCAGCTGCATTTGCTACCGCCGCGGGCTGTGCTGCCGGAGCTGCCGACCCTGAAGCTGGAGCCGGAGCCGCAGCTGCAGGAGCCGCTGCCCCGCCTGCCTTCACCAGGGCAGAAATGTCTTCTCCCGGAGCGCCGATGATGGCTAACAGATCGTTCACCATTACTTTCCCGCCTTTTTCTGTACCGGTATATAAGAGGGTGCCTTCTTTGTAACTTTCCAGGTCCATCGTCGCCTTGTCCGTCTCGACTTCCGCCAGCAGCTCACCTTTCTTGACGGGATCGCCCACCTTTTTATGCCACGCGGCAATAACTCCTTCGGTCATAGTGTCACTCAGTCGGGGCATCAAAATAACTTCAGCCATAACACAATTTTATAATCAGTTGATTTTTTATTTCAAGGCGGCAAGGTAAGCAATTTTAGCGGTTCTTCATTACAAAATCCATCGCCTCCCGGAAGGTCGCGACCCAGATCGTTTTGCGATTCCGGGCAAGATAATCCAGCAGCGCCTGATGAACGCCTGAAGGCGTCGTAATATAATCCCCGCCCACTCCATGGAACATGATCACCCCCATGCCGCCGCACTGCTCAACGCTTTTGACAAAGTCGATCAGCACCTCCGCGCCCACACTGTCCTCCAGGCCGAACGCCGGTACCCGTAAGGGATCGAGATGGCTCACATCGGTGATCACCGCATCTGTATCTCCGCCCACCCGCGCGTATTTGACCACTCCATAACGGCGAAGCGTGTCCACGTAATCCTGGCCGCCAACGGTCGTCTCCGCACATGGATAGGCGTAGGTCCTGCCGTTCTTGCCATCCACTGCAAACAGCAACCGGTTCATCGCGTCAATCTCCCGCACCATCTGTTGCGGCGTATATCGGGTCGAGGATATGGGGTTGTCGTTCGAATCGCTGCAGGGATGGAATAAGCTATGATTGCCCAGCTCGAAGCCCTTTTTGGCGACCGCCCGCCATCGGGGAATCGATTGGCTGTCGATATCGCTGGTCAAAAAGAAGGTGGCCTTGAACCTGCTTCGCCTCAGTTGTGGGATCGCCACATCAAGCTGCGACCGCAGCGCATCGTCATAGGTGAGTACAATAGCCGCCTTTCGGTGATTCGGCCATTCGATAGGCTGGGCCAGTGCCCGGCAGCAGACAAAAAGGCAAATCAGCGGCAGGATTCGCTTTGGCATAAATATCGGTCCCCCACCGCAATTTACGTGTTCTCCGGTCGTTATTAAATTCTTGCTCATGCGATCAATAGTAAAAATCCAAATCCTTTTACTATCCCTTTCACCCCTTTTCACCGGGTGCACCAACGCCTCTTCCCATAACAAAACCACCACTTCGGCTCCAAAGAAACCGCATATCAACATCGATAGCATCGCCCGGGAACCCCAGGTCACCCACATCGAAAGTGGCGTATTAGGCCCCCATGAGATAACCAGGGTGGTAAGCTACTCCTATCTCGACATCGAAGACTACGAAGAAGATACCCTCAGCAAAGCCGCCTCTTATCAAATGATGCCGGGATATGCCCGCTATCTATGGAAATACGATCCCCATCCAAAGGTCGTCCTCACAAAAAGACAGACGCGCCGCCTGCTCGCGATCATCAACTCCCCTAAAACCTATAAGAAGGTGAAGTCTACGTGCTACTCGCCCCGCAACTGCTTCTGCTTCTACAATGCAAAAAAGGAGATTATCGGCTACTACCAGGTCTGCTTCGAGAACAGCCGCCTCTATTGCGTTCCCAACTTTAAAGGCAGCGAGTACGGCACCCTCAGCGAAAGCGGCGCCAAGCGTCTCCGCAATTTCTGCCTCTCCGCCGGTATCACGGTTCGATGATCCCCTGCTAAACTTTAGCCCCAAAAAGTCAGCAAAAAAAGGATGGTTCGTCGCTTTTGTACTAAATTATTTAGTAATTTTAATGAAAACAATCACAATGGGCTCCCTCATAAACGACCTCTTACTACTCAAAGACCTCCTCCAACGCCACGGACTCGACTACGACCAATTCGTGGCGCATAATTATACCCGGCTGCAATCCCAGGTGGACGCCTGGTGGGCCGATCACTTTGCGCAGCACGGCTACACCCCGGAGGCCGCCGCCGAAGCAGAATACCTCAATGCCGAACTGGGCCTCCAAAGCCTCGACGCCTCCCCCTTCTTCGCCGATCATGTCTATTGGCTCTCAATGGCTCCCACCACCGATTAGGCGCGTAAGCCACATCGGTGTAAATTTGCCCCCCGGCCGCCCGCCCAATGTCCGGCCGCCTGCCGAACCAACATGATCCGCCGCATCACTATAGCAGACCTGCAAACACAACCGGATACCCCGCCGGTAGCCGACGTGCGCACTCCGGCGGAATTTGCACAGGGACATATCCCCGGCGCCTTCAATCTCCCCCTGTTCACCAATGCCGAACGCGTCAGTGTAGGCACCACCTACAAACAACAGGGCCGCGAAGCCGCCATCCTTTTGGGCTTCGACCTCACCGGGTCCAAATGGTCCGGCTTCATCCGCCAGGCCCTCGAGATCGCACCGCAAAAAAAGATCGCCGTCCACTGCTGGCGGGGTGGGATGCGCAGCGCCGCCATGGCCTGGGCGCTCGATCTCTATGGTTTCGAGGTTTTCCTCCTGCAAGGCGGGTATAAAAGCTTTCGGCATTGGGTGTTGCGCCACTGGGAACAGCCCTGGCGCTTTTGGGTAGTCGGTGGCATGACGGGTTCGGGTAAGACCAGGGCATTGGCCCAACTGAGCCAGTCGGGCGAACAGGTGGTCGACCTCGAAGACCTGGCCCAGCATCACGGCTCATCCTATGGCACCCTCAACCGGCTCGTGCAGCCAACACAGGAGCAGTTTGAGAATCTGCTGGCGGCCCGCCTGTCCTCGCTGGACCCCGCCCGCCGCATCTGGATCGAAGATGAAAGCCTCAACATCGGCAAATGCCTCCTGCCAAAAAGCATCTGGACCCGGATGCGCGATGCCACCCTCTTCGACCTTCGCGTTCCGCTCGAATGCCGCATTGCCACCCTCGTGGAAGAATACGGCGGACTGGACAAGGACTTCCTGGTGGAATGCACCGAACGCATCAACCGGCGACTGGGCCCTGAGCAGACCAAAAATGCCATCGCGGCCATCCGGGACGATCGAATGGCGGATTTCATCCGGCTGGTATTGGTCTACTATGACAAGACCTACCGGCGGGGACTCGAATGCCGCGATGCGGCCAGTATCATCCCGGTGACGGCAACGGATACCGACCCACAGCGGAATGCCCGGCAACTGCTGGAGACCGCACAACAACATAGATCATGGATTACTCTGCAATAAAACTGACTAAGTATTCACACGGAGCAGGTTGTGGCTGCAAGATCAGCCCCGCCATTTTGGACAAGATACTCCATAGCACGGCCCACGCGCTTACCGACCCTAACCTAATGGTCGGCAACGACAAACGCGACGACGCTGCCGTATGGGATCTCGGCAACGGCAGCGCCCTGATCTCGACCACCGATTTTTTCATGCCCATCGTCGACGACGCTTATGATTTCGGTCGCATCGCCTCCGCCAACGCCATCAGTGATGTATATGCGATGGGTGGCCGCCCCATATTAGCCATCGCCATCCTTGGCTGGCCCGTAGACAAACTGCCACCCGAAGTCGCCCAACGGGTGCTGGAAGGCGCCAGGGCCATCTGCGCCGAAGCAGGTATCGCCCTCGCCGGCGGGCACAGCATCGACTGCCCCGAACCCGTCTTCGGCCTCGCCGTCAACGGCCTGGTCCCGACAACACAGATCAAACGCAACTCCACTGCCATCCCCGGCTGTCAGCTATATCTTACCAAGGCTCTGGGCGTCGGCATCCTGTCCACGGCGCAGAAGAAAGACCTGCTCAGCCCCGAAGACGCGGCGATCGCGCTGCAAAGCATGGTAACGCTGAATAAACTGGGTGAGACCCTGGGCGGGCTCGACGGCGTAAAAGCTATGACCGATGTCACCGGCTTCGGCCTCCTGGGTCACCTCGCGGAAATGTGCGAAGGCAGCGGCGTCTCGGCGGTAGTGGAATTTGGCAAAATCCCCATCATCCCAGCCATACGCGGCTATCTCCAACAAGGCTGTATCCCCGGCGGGACGAAACGCAACTGGGCAAGCTATGGCGAAAAAGTGATGCTCGGCACGGAAGAGCAACGCTACATCCTTTCGGACCCCCAAACCAGCGGCGGACTCTTGCTGGCCGTCACGCCCGAAGCGGCGCCCGAGGTCGAAGCGCTGTTACGCCGCCAGGGTTTGCCGGAAGCGAACTGCCGGCCCTTTGGCCGCCTCATCACCCAAACCAATGAATACCTCATCGACGTGGCCCCATAATACCGCCGCGCTGCCCTGCGCCGGGTTCCGTAATATTCAGTTCACATAACATCTCTATTTTGCACGGCGAACCGTGCTACATGGAGAATATTCAATACCAAATCAAACTGTGGCTGAAGAATGAGGAAAAAGCATTCGAAGAAGTATTCAAATACTATTACCCCCGCCTTTTTCGCTACGCTTTCCGCTATCTGAAGAATGACTTCTGGGCGGAAGAACTTTCCATGGAAGTGTTGGGCCGCGTCTGGGAAAGGAAGCCCGTCATTACGCACGAATCCTTTGAGAATTATCTTTTTACCGCTGCCCGCAATCACCTCATCAATCACTGGCAGCGGAAGATCGACGGCTTGTTGTCGTTGGAAGCATTGCCAACCGAAGGGGAAGGTATCGCCGGCAAGGATGATGCTTCCGCTTACGATCCGGTCTTGTCCCGGGAACTGGAGACCGTATATAATGACAGTCTCTCCGAACTGCCTCCCCAGCGGCGCCTGATCTTTCACCTTCATCGAAACGAACACCTGAGTTACAAGGAGATCGCCAGCAAATTGCATATCTCGCCCCGCACAGTGGAAAATCATATCGCGGCTGCTTTGAAACAGCTTCGCGTGGCCATGATGCAATATCTCACCTCAATCATCCTTTAGCCATTATTATGAAATTGTTACCATTAGGGGTTCGGGAGTCAACTCGTGTATGCGTCTATAGAAAATAACATACATGGTATCTAAAGAAGTCGACCGGCAATTATTATTGCACTATCTCGAAGGCAGTTGCACCCGCGAACAGTTGCGGCAGATAAGGGAGTATCTCCACGATGAAGCGTACAGGGACAGCCTGAACCGATTCATGCAGGAAGAATGGGAAACCCTGAACCGTAGTGAATTACCACCACTGGCTGGCATTGAAGACCAGTACGCGAGATTCCGCTCAATTTATATGACCCCCGCGCGGAGGACACCAGCGGTCCGGATCATCCGGATGGTCGCTGTTGCTGCCGCTATATTCTTTATCATTGCCGGCATCCGGCTGCTTCTTCCCCGGCTTACCAACCGGCAGGACCATGACGCCATACCACAATGGCTGTCCTATCACAGCGAGCCAGGACATCACAAGGAGCTCGTCCTGCCTGACAGCAGCCGTATTTACCTGGGCTCCGGCAGCACGCTCCGGTATAGGCAAGAAGGCAACGGCAGCCGGCTTGTTCAACTGGAAGGAGAAGCCTATTTCATCGTAAAACATGATCAGCAGCGGCCCTTTGCCGTCGAAACCGGCGCTCTGATAACCATGGATATCGGTACAGAGTTCAATATCCGGTACTACCCGGGGGAACCTGTTGTCGAAGTCGCCGTGGCCAGTGGTAAGGTCCAGGTGCGCCAGACAGGCCGGCACGACGCTGCTCCGCTGGCGGCGCTCATTCCCGGGCAACTGTTGCATTATGACTCTCTGACCCAACAGTCGGGCATAACGATCCTACCCGATGTGGCGCAGATAGGCGCGTGGCGGAAAGGCATCCTCTCGTTCCACAGCCAGCGCCTGAAAGATGTTATCACCGAGCTCGAACATTATTACGGCGCCCGGATCCAATATATCGACACTGCCGCGGATGACATTCGGATCACCACCCTGCTTGACAACAAAAGTCTTGCGGATGCCCTCGACATTGTCTCGCTGACGGCAGGCGTTCATCTGACCGTTATACAGACCCACAAGTAACAAGGATAAGTATGAAAAAATTACTACTACTCTTATTCATTGTCTTGGCCGCGATGCCGGGCCTTTACGCCCAGGATAGCGGCAAAAAAGCAACCGTGCATTTCAAGCACTCCAGCCTGCGCCAGGCTTTTGTCGAACTGGAAAAGCAATATGGCCTTAACTTCTCCTACAACGAGTCGAACATCGGATTGTATGACAAAGACATCAATTTTTCGCTAAAGGACGCCACTGCCAGCCAGGTGCTGGACAAAATATTCGGCGGCAGCCCGTTGACCTGGACGTTCAAAGGGGGACTGGTCATATTGACGGCTGATCCCAATTATCAGAAGAAACCGGGCGCTTCTCATGCAACGTCCGAGGTGCTCACCGGCACCATCACCGATGGAGAGACGGCCGAACCCATACAAGGTGTCACGGTGAGGGCCGGCGATCATACCGTGCTCACCGGAGCGGACGGCGGGTATTCCCTGCCCTTGTCGTCCGGTTCTTATACCGTCACCATTTCCCACGTCGGGTATGCAGTGCGAGAGACGCATGGGGTTGAGATCTCGGCAACAGCACCCACCGTGATCAACCTCGCGTTGAACAAGGCAGGCACCGATCTGGGCGAGGTGGTCGTGGTTGGATATGGCCGGCAGTCACGTAAAGCATTGACCAGTGCTATCAGCACCGTGCAGAACTCGGAGTTCAACCAGGGTAATTTCAACAATCCGGCGCAATTGCTGCAGGGCAAGGTGGCGGGCCTCACCATTTCCCGTTCGGGTGATCCCAATGGCGAGCCGACCATAATTCTTCGCGGCCCTTCCACCCTGCGTCCCGGCGCGGCCCAGGAACCCTTCTACGTCATCGACGAAATTCCCGGCGCGGATATCCGGCTGGTAGCGCCGGACGACATCGCCACCATCGAGGTGCTGAAAGACGCATCGGCAACCGCCATCTACGGAACGAGGGCATCCAACGGGGTGATCATGATCACGACCAAGAAAGGCCGCCAGGCGCAAACCCTGGTCAACTACAACAGTTATGTATCGGCTGAGAATGTCGCCCGCAAGATCAACATGATGAATGCCAGCCAGCTCAAGGCTTATCTGGCAAAGAACAGTCTGGCGCTTGACCCTTCCGACGTCCAGGGGGCGAACACCGACTGGCAGAAAGCCGTTACGCAAACCGCAGTATCCCAGAACCATCATGTCGCCCTCAGCGGAGGCTCGAATAATCTTACCTATAATGCCGCGGTCAACTACTTCGACAGCAAAGGGATCATGAAGAATACGGGTCTCAACAGGCTGATCGGTCGTGCCGGCATCGAGCAACGCGTGCTGAATAATCATCTGAGGCTCGGGATGTTCGTCAGTACTTCTACCAGCAATTCCGACCTGCTGCCAGACCAGGCCATCATTTTGTTCAATATGCTGCGCTATCTTCCCACTGTCCCTGTAAAACAGGCTGACGGAACATACACGGAGAACCTGCAGCGGGTGCAGTACTACAATCCCGTGTCACTACAGAACAACGCCTGGCAGAACCTGAAGAACAAGACCACCCTGCTCAACGGTACGGCACAGGTGATCCTCCCGTTTGGCTTCAAATACGATCTGAACCTTACTTCCCAGAGCGGCCAGGATAACAGCGGAACCTATTATACCAGCCAGTATACGTTGAAGACGGGCGTTAACGGTCAGGCGTACCGTTCTTCGTACGAGAGCTCCAAGAAAATGATCGAGACCTTTCTCACTTTTGCCAGGAGAGTGGGCGATCATGACATCAATGTGCTGGGTGGATACAGCTGGCAGGAGGATGTCACCGGCGATGGATTCCAGGCCAGCAACCAGAACTTCCCCACTGATGCGCTCGGCTACAACAACATCGGTCTCGGCAGTCCTGCCGGCAACTATCGCAATGATTGGGGCTCCAATCTCTACCAGAAGCTGCGGCTCATCTCTTTCTACACCCGCGCAAAGTATAGCTTCAAGGATAGATACCTGCTGCAGCTATCGCTGCGTCGCGACGCTTCCTCCGCCTTCGGCGTCAACAACCGCTGGGCTACCTTTCCCTCCGCCTCTTTTGCCTGGCGCGCCATCGACGAATCCTTTCTCAAATCCCAGACGCTGTTCAGCGACCTGAAATGGCGGATCAGCTATGGTATCACGGGCAACTCGCTCGGCTTCGACCCGCTGATCTCGAAAGTACAGTATAGTACTGTCGGGGCGTTTTATTACAATGGTAACTTCGTCAATGCCATCGGGCCGTCCCAGAATGCCAATCCCGATCTCAAGTGGGAGAAGACCGCTATGTTCAACACAGGCGTCGACTTCGCCCTGCTGAAAGGCAGCGTCAAGTTAAGCATTGAATATTACGATAAAAAAACCACCGACCTCATCTGGTATTATCCCGTGTCGACCATCCAGTATTTCGTAAATGTCTACACGGCCAACGTCGGCTCCATCTCCAACAAGGGGTTCGAACTGACCATCGACGCGACGCCGGTGAAGACGGCTTCCTTTCAGTGGGTGACCTCGCTCAACCTTGCGCATAACAAGAACAAGCTGGTTTCCCTGTCGAATAATGTCTTCAAGCTGGATTCTATCTTCGAAGCCTCACCCGGCGGCCAGGGGCAAACGGGTTCTTATGTACAGATACTCAAATCTGGAAAGCCCGTGGGTGAGTTCTTCACGTTCAGCTATGCGGGCAAGAATGCGGCCGGCGTCACCCAGTTCTACGACGCGACCGGCAAGATCACCCTGGCGCCCCAGAACTTCGTGGATTACCACTATGCCGGCGATGCGCAGCCGAAGGTACAGATCGGCTGGGGCAATACCTTTACCTACAAGAGCTTTGATCTGAACATCTTTGTGAGGGCTGCCCTGGGATCGAAAGTGATGGACGCCACGTTAGCCGATCTCAACCGACCCGATGAGGTTACCAATTATAATCTCCCGGTGTTTTCCACCAATGAGTCACCCAAGGATATCAGTGCCTATATCTATTCCAACCGGTATGTGGAGAACGCTTCCTACCTGCGATTGGATTACGTGACTCTTGGGTATAGCTTTCCTTCCTTCTTCAAAGGAATGCGCGGTTTGCGCATCTATGTAGCGGGGAACAACCTGGTCATCATCACGGGATATCGCGGCATCGATCCCGAGGTGTCCTTGTCCGGACTTACGCCCCCCGCCGGCCTCACCCCTGGCGTCGACAACAAAGACTATTATCCCCGTACCAGGAGCTTCCTGCTCGGCTTAAACCTTGATTTTTAAAAAACGTAATCATGAAACGTTCTTATAAATATTTCGGCATGCTGGCTGGTATTCTTCTCCTGAGCGCCTGCACCAAGATAGATGTACCGGTGGAAAATCAGCTGACCCCGGCGACCTTCCCCACAATTGACGCGCAATTCATCCTCGCCGCCGGTCCGGCCTACGTCAGTCTCCGCGGCAGTTACTGCACTTCCTATTGGCAGCAGCAAACGCTGAGCACCGACGAAGCCATCCTGCCCAGCCGCGCGGGTGGCTGGTATGACGGCGGCCGCTACCAGCAGATGCACTATCACAACTGGACGGCAGATAATCCTATCGTAAACGATACCTGGAACTGGGGCTTCTCCACCATCAGCACCTGCAACCAGATACTCGCCCTCTTTGCTTCTTCCCAGAACAGCCCGGTCAAGACCCGCGCCGCTGCCGAGATCAGGACCCTGCGGGCGCTGATGTTCTACTTCATGATGGATGCCTATGGGAACATTCCCGTCCCCACCACATTTGGCGATACGGCACAGCCCGTCCAGAAAAGCCGGTCTGACGTATTCAATTTCATCGAATCCGAGGTGAAAGCCGTGCTGCCTTCGCTGAGTACGGCTACGGATGCGACCCAATACGGCCGGCCCAATACTTATACTGCATATGCCCTGTTGGCTAAATTGTACCTCAATGCCGAAGTCTATACCGGCACTCCCAGGTATAATGATGCGGTGACGTACTGCGACAGCGTCATCCAGTCAGGTAAATACAGTCTGGCCACCGACTATGCGAAAATGTTCTATCCTGACAACGGCCCACAGGAGACGGAGTTCATCTTCGCCATCCCTTATGATCATGCCGCTGCACAGGGTGAACAATACAACTGGTATTCCCTGCATCCTGCCCTGCAACAAAAATATGGTCTTTCCTATCGCCTGAGCAATCCGGTGAGCACCATCCCGTCCTACTATGCCTATTTCAACGACTCCAACGATGTGCGTACCTCCCTGTGGCTCATTGGCAAACAATATGATTTCTCCGGCAACCCGATCGTCATCAACACCACCAAGGTGGGCCTGGACGCTACCTATACGGGTTCTGACGGTACTGCAACGGTGGCCTATCAGCTGACGTTCACGCCGGACGTTACGCTGGTGAATGTCGCCAAGTTCGAAGCGGGTGGTGATGAGCTCGGCAAGGCCAAGGGCATCCGGAATCTCAAGTATTATCCGGACGTGACGGCTACCGATCGCAACCAGAGCAACGACGTGGCCGTATTCCGTTATTCGGACATCCTGCTGATGAAGGCCGAGGCCATTCTCCGCGGCGCCACGCCCACTTACAATGCTACCGCCCTTTCCCTGGTGAATCAACTGCGGACGACGCGGAAGGCGGCGCCTATGACCACGTTGAGCCTTGACGACATGCTGGCCGAGCGGGCCCGCGAGCTCAATTGGGAACTCACCCGCCGCATCGATCTCATCCGGTTTGGAAAATACGAGAACTCCTGGGGTTACAAGACGGATGCCGATCGTAACAAACGCATCTTCCCCATTCCTTCTGCAGAGCGGATACTAAATCCCAGCCTGGTACAGAACCCGGGGTACTAATTCGAAATAATTTTTCTAACCCGCTTTGAATCGGCCGGGGCAGATATTAACTTTAGATATGATTGCCGCGGAAAGCATCGATCTCAAGAAGCATTTCGGCGATACCCTGCTGATCTGCATCGATAGGAGTTCATTTGCCATCACTGCCGTTTGGCCGGAAGAATCTCCGTTGCTGGCCAAGGTTCCTCCACCATGGATCGGCGAAACCATCGATTCTTTCCTCACACCCGAATCTGCCGCCGATCTTCATGAAGCCGTTGGTGACCACGTCGATGCTGTCCCCTCTACCATCGTACTACGGCTCACCTGCGGGCTCATCCCGCCAAGGACCTATGCCTGTATGATCTGCCAGCCACCCCCGGCGGAGTTTGGCAACCTGCTGCTGGCCTTCCGCGACATTCGTTCGGCCGACTACGAGATCATTCAGCGGATACCCCAGCCTATCTCGGCTTATGAGATCGCTGCACCCAAACGCTTCCGGTTTATCAATCCCAAATTCACTGAATGGTTTGGCTATACGATGGAGGATATGCCCGATATCGCTCATTGGCGAAAGATGGCCTTCAGGGACGACAACTATTACAAGCAGCTGGAAGCCAAATGGTACGAGCAGTTCAGGCTCATTCGGGAGGGAGTAATTGAAGAGTCGACCCCCATGGAAATCGAGATGTATTGCAAGGATGGCGGCATCATGAATCTGGAGATCACCTTTGCCGTGGATGACGAGCTGTTCTACACCATCTACAACGATATTTCGAAAAGGAAAAAAGCAGAGAAAGCCTTGCGCGAAGCCGAACTCCGGCAGGTAAGGGACCTCTCGGCCCATTTCGAGAACATCAGGGAAGAAGAACGTCACCGCATCTCCCGCGAGATCCACGACGAACTCGGCCAGCAGCTCACCGTTCTGAAGCTCGACCTTTCCATGATCGCCAAGAAGATCGACCCCACCCAGACTGCCGTCCTTGAAAAGATGAAAGCGGCGGATGATCTGCTGACCGAGACCATGCGGTCGGTTCGACGAATTGCCACTCAACTGCGACCCAGCGTACTCGACAACCTGGGGCTGGTGAGTGCGTTGGAATGGCAATGCCGGCAATTTGAAAAGCATTCGGGCATCCGCTGCGAATTTCAAAGCCAGGTGCTTTCGCCGGCTCTCCCCAGGCCGCAGTGCAATGCCTTGTTCCGCATCTACCAGGAAGCTCTTACCAATATTGCCCGTCACGCCGAAGCTACCATCGTTAGTGCTGTCCTTTTCCAGGAAGACAACAAGTTGATCCTGCAGGTACGGGACAACGGAAAAGGTTTTCTCCCCGAGGAGGTCGCTGGGAGGAAAACCCTGGGAATAATGGGGATGAAAGAAAGGGCCCTGATGGTCCAGGGAGAATTCTGCATCCGCAGCGCGCCCGGGAAGGGGACTACGATCTCCATTTCGATACCCTTAAATGGTTCTCTATGACGAGATTTCTGATTGCCGATGATCACAGCCTGGTGAGGAAAGGACTCAATGCCCTGCTTCGTGAAGAATTCCCGGGAGCCCGGGTGGTCGAAGTGGGAGACACGGCCGGCCTCATCGACCAGGCAGTAAAGGAAAAAAAGTGGGATCTCATCATCTCCGATATTTCCATGCCCGGCCGCAGCATCCTCGAGGTCCTCGAACAATTGAAAACCCTTCTGCCCAATACCCCCGTCCTCATCCTCAGTGTCTTCCCCGAGGATCAATACGTCATCCGCGCCCTGAAGGCAGGCGCCGCCGGCTATCTCAACAAAGATAGTTCGCCCGAAGACCTCATCCGGGCCATCCGGCAACTGTTGCAGGGAAAAAAATACGTCAGCGCAGAGGCCGCGGAATTGCTCGCCGGCTTCATCGGCAAAGATCCCCATCGCCCCCCGCATGAGAAATTGTCCGCAAGAGAATTCGATGTGCTCAAGCGCATCGCATCGGGAAAAAGCGTCTCCGACATCGCTGCCGACCTCAGTCTTAGCGTCAATACTATCAGCACCTATCGCAGCAGGATCCTGGAAAAAATGGGGATGCACCACAACGCCGAGCTCACTACCTATGCCATCAGTAACAAGCTGGTGTAGTACAAACTGCTACAAACCTTCATGGAGCGCTTTACAGCAATACTACAATCTTCACTATTGCAGCCCCGGCAAAGTCGTCGTTCCTTTGCACCATATCCAAAATGAATGAAGAAGAACCTGGTTATCCTGTTGGTAGACGATTGCCCCGAGATTATTGACCGCATCATCACTTTGTTGGAAAGCGAATGTGCACATCTCTCGATCTCGGCGGCCAATTGTTTCAGAGAGGCGATCGAGGCGTTGACTGTGGTGACGCCCCATCTCGTATTCCTGGATATCAACCTGCCGGACAGAAGCGGCATCGATCTGCTTGTCCATATCCGCAGGTCGGATACCCGGATGAAAATAGCGATCCTTACCAATAATAGCCCTGCGGACTACCTTGATATCTGTATGAATCTGGGGGCAGATTTTTTCCTGGATAAATCCAGCGACATGGAAAGGATACCCACTATAACGGAAGAAATAAGGAGAAAAATATAAATGGGACAGAACAACGAGCATCATCTGTGGCTGGAGGAAAACAAAGGACTATTGTTCGACCAGTTTATGAAACATACCGATGCCCTGGGATGGGTCACCAACAGTGACGGCAAGCTGCTGTTCCTCAACAAGAGCGGCTTTCGTTTCTTTGAAAAAGAACGGCAGATGGGCGAGGGGTTTATGGGCGAATTCCCGTCGCCGGTGTACAGGCAGGCGTTCCTGCAGCCCGACCAGGAATTGCTTCGGGACGGGAAAGCAGTCACCCACTTGCGAAAGGTGGGTAAATACGCTTTCATGGTTACCCAATTCCCCGCCGGCAACCGGAAAGACACTTCGCAGGCCATCGAATTCGTAGGTGGTATCGCGATCGATATCACTGAGAAATACTTTGCGGAGCAGGCCGCGGAAAGACTGGAAAAGGAATTGCGGGCTGAGAAATCGAGACGCGCCACCGAACGGGAATTGCTGGAGATGGAGATCCAGGAAAATATCCGCTCGCAGATCGGCCAGGAATTGCATGACAACGTCAACCAGCTGCTTTGCTCGGCAAAGATCCACCTCGACGTACTCGGGACGCGGGGAGTGGGCAATGTCCGGCTTAAGAATAAAACGAACGACTTCATCACGGAGGCGGTGGAAGAGATCAGGCGTCTTTCCAAAGGCATGGTCCTCCGTCAGCTGAAAGAAGATAGCCTGCTGGAAAGCATCACGATGCTCGTCGAAGACATGCTCCCCGTGAAAGGCGTCGAAGTAGAACTATACCACCATAATTTACGGGAAGACGGGATTTCGGAAGATGTAAAACTCACCCTCTACCGGATATTGCAGGAGCAATTGCGGAATATCGTCAGGCACAGCCGGGCAAGGAACATCGTCATCCGGCTGGACTCCGATCGCGAACACATCGAAATGATCGTCGAGGACGACGGCATTGGATTCGATCCGGTAATACAGGCAAAAGGCATCGGGCTGGTCAGTATCAAAAACCGCGTCAGCCAGCACAATGGCCAATATACCCTCATCAGCGCGCCCGGTAAGGGCTGTCTCATCTGCGTGTCCCTGCCACTG
Source organism: Puia dinghuensis (assembly GCF_014642875.1). Classification (GTDB taxonomy): domain Bacteria; phylum Bacteroidota; class Bacteroidia; order Chitinophagales; family Chitinophagaceae; genus Puia; species Puia dinghuensis. The sequence continues at coordinate 266,721 of NZ_BMJC01000003.1, read as the reverse complement.
GTGATTGCACCCCCGCTGAACCGGGACGCGTCTGCCGCATAAGCCCGGCGTTGAAAAGTACCACAATTCCCATCAAAGGGACAATGATCCCTCCTCTCCTCTATACTAACTTTGTGACAACAACACCTCAGGGAAGCGTCACAGAGAGGAATAAAAAATAAAAGACAAAAAAGTCTTTTATTCAGAAAGAAAGCGTACTTTTGTGGTCAAAGAAAATAAATGTTTTCAAAGGCTTGCGAATATGCTATCCGTGCGGTGTTGTTTATTTCTCAAAAATCGAAGGACGGAAAGAAGGTCGGTATCCGTGAAATAGCAAAGGGAATCGACTCCCCCGAGCATTTCATCGCCAAGATTCTGCAGGATCTCAGGCGGAAAGGGTTGGTCCAATCCCAAAAGGGCCCGGCTGGCGGTTTCTACCTCGATAAGGAATCGATGAACTACTCCCTCGCGGATGTCGTCCGGGTGGTGGATGGCGATAGCCTCTTCTCCGGCTGCGGCCTTGGGCTAAAGCAATGCTCGGAGAAAAAGCCTTGTCCCCTGCACCATACCTTCAAGCAGATCAGGGGCGATATCTACCACATGCTGGAGTCGGCTAAGCTGGGAGAGTTCAATAAACAATTAGAGAAAAATGTATTGTTTTTAAAAGGGGAATAGAAATCCCTTTTTTTCGAAAATTAAGGATAAAAAGGTCTTAATATACTTTATTATGCGAAGTACCAAACCAACCCCCTGGCGCGCCATCACCGGTGGTGCTTTTTTCTCCTTGCATTCTCTGCCGGGTCTGACGTTGATCCTCGTCGTCCTGCTCTGCATCGTCCTGGGGGCGACGCTCTATCTCTATGCAAAAACAAAAGAAATGCAACGGCTCTCCAAGAGCAGAAAAAAGGAATTTGAAAAAACCCGGCTTGCCGAATACCTCAGCGAATTTGACAGCACGAAGCTCGCTTCCCTGCGTACGGGTTTGAAACCTGCCTTGCCTGCTGTACTGCTCTTTTCAGCGGCATTCCTCTCTCCCTTCACCTCCTTTGCACAGGCGCCGGTGACCAGCGCATCCATCCTGAAAGAGCCGGGCATGATCATCCTGATGATCCTCATCCTGATCCCCGTTCTCTTTGGCATCATCCTCATGGGGGTGAAGATCAGCCGCATCGCGACGCAGTTCCGTACCCGGCAATCCACGGACGAAGAAGAACAATTCAAAAACTACCTGGCTACGCTGAGCAAGGAAGAAGTAGAGGAAGCACTGGCCAGGCGTGAACAGGCGCTCAACTACCGGCCAGACGCCCACGCAATGACCGGTACTGCCCCGGCATCGGATAAGCGGGGACTGCTCCATAACATCAACACCGAAGCGGCGCTACCTCTGACACCACCCAAAAAACGGGCGGCCAGCCGTCCTCCCGTCGATCCTGCCCTTGCAAGATTGGTAGTATGGTACATTGGTTGTGCCGCCTTCTGGCTCCTGTTTGGAACGACGGTCGGCGAATACATAGGCATCAAATTTGTCGCCCCCGATGCCGATCACGTTAGCTGGCTCAGCTTTGGCCGCCTGCGTCCCGTCCATACCAACGCGGTGTTCTGGGGATGGGCTTCCCTGGGCATGCTGGGGCTGGGCTATTATATTGTACCCAGGGTCAGCAACACCGCGCTGTTCAGCATCAAAAAAGGCTGGTATAGCCTGGTTCTCATCAATGCCGCGGTGGTACTGGGCTCCTGCTGCCTGATGGGCGGCATCAACAATGGCGGTGGGGAATACCGGGAATATATCTGGCCTGTAATGTTGCTTTTTGGCGTAGGGATAGTCCTCACCCTGGAAAACTTCTATCGCACCATCGGCCGGCGAACCACCCACGAGATCTATATCTCCAACTGGTACATCGTCTCGGCGCTGATCTTTGTCCTGGTCATCACTCTCGTCGCTTATCTGCCCTGGTGGCAGGATGGCTTGGGTGAGACGATCGTCCAGGGTTATTGGATGCACCAGGGCGTCGGCATGTGGTTTATGTTATTCACGCTTGGCATCGTTTACTATTTCCTGCCGCAACAGCTGAACAAACCCATCTATTCTTATAGCCTTGGCATCCTTGCCTTCTGGACGCAGATACTGTTCTATACAGTCATCGGCACCCATCACTTTGTATTCAGCAGCATCCCCTGGTGGTTGCAGACAACAGCCATTGTCGGCAGCGTGGGAATGATCATCCCTGTCACGGCGGGGACTACGAATTTCCTGCTCACCATCCGGGGCTCCTGGCACAGTGTTGCCTCCAGCTATACACTGCCCTTCTTCCTGGCAGGCATCATCTTTTATTTCACCGGCTCTATGCAAGGCACGGCGGAAGCCTTCCGGTCTACCAACCTGGTCTGGCATTTCACCGACTTCACCGTAGCGCATTCGCATCTTACCATGTACGGGATCATCAGCTTTTTCCTGTGGGCAGGCATTTATGCCGTACTCCCCCGGCTGACAGGCAAAGAAGCGCCCCAGTCCATCATTGGCGCCCATTTCTGGCTGGCGCTTATCGGCCTCCTTTTTTACACCGTTCCGCTGATGATCGGCGGTACCCTGAAAGGGGTGCTCTGGGCGCAGGGAAGACCCTTCATCGACGGAGTCGTGCTGATGGCCCCTTACTGGCTCTGGCGCGCCATCGGTGGCAGCCTGATGTGGCTTTCCCACCTCTTGTTCTGTTACAATCTGTATAGGATGGTGGCCGGCAGTGCACTTTTCACCCGCGATAGTTCATTCAAAAAACAACAAGCTCATGGAGTTCTTTCACGACCATAAGAAATTGTTCAGAGCGGCCTTCCTGTTCTTTCTGGTGCTAACCCTGTTTGCATGCATTCTGCCGGCGCTGGATGAGCAAAAGAATAATGCTACCCTTCCCGGATCGACTCCGCTCAGCGAAGATGCCGCCCAGGGAAAACTGGTGTTCATTGCCAATGGCTGTGTAGCCTGCCATACCCAGCAGGTCCGCAACGTGGACATGGATAAAACCTGGGGCAGCAGGCCTTCTGTCGCCGCTGACTATGCGGGCATCCACCGCACAGATGTCTGGCGCAATACGGCTACCCTCATGGGCACCGAACGTACAGGGCCCGATCTGACCAATATCGGCGCCCGCCAGCCGGCGGCAAGCTGGCAGCTGATGCATTTGTTCAATCCTCGCAGCGTGGTCAAAGAGTCTATCATGCCCGCATATCCCTGGCTTTTCACCATGAAGGAAACGCCGGGGAAAGAAGACGTCGTCGTCTCCGTCCCGGATGAATTCCTCGACGGTACAACAGGCAAGGTCGTGGCAACAAAGGAGGCACTGCAACTGGTAGCCTATTTACAATCCCTGAAGCAGACAGAGCTTCCGGGCGACGGACCCGTGCCTGCATTTCTTGAATTATCGAAAAAACGGGCGCCGGACGCCGGCGGCGGAGCAGCTGCTTCCAACGGTGATGCAGAGGCCGCAAAGGGCGCCCAACTCTATACCACCTATTGCCAGACCTGCCATCAGTCCGATGGACAGGGATTGAAGGGCGCTTTTCCGCCGCTGAAAGGCAGTAAGGTAGTGCTGGACGACAACCCTGAGCTGATGGTCAACATCATTATCAACGGCTATACGGGGAGGATGAGTGAGGGCTTTGGCGCCATGCCGGCGGTGGGCACCCTCAACAACCTGAAACCGGAAGAGATCACCGCCATCATGAACCATGAAAAATCCAGCTGGGGCAACGACGCCAAAAAAGTGGATGTGGCAACCATTGAAAAATTTATAAAATCCATCAAAAAATGAAAAAATATTTGCTGCTGCTATGCGTCGCCTTCCTGGGAATCTCCACCCAGGCCTGTCCGGTCTGCGAGAAGGCACAACCACGGGCGCTGAGAGGCCTTGTCCACGGGGCCGGACCGGATAGCCGCTGGGATTATCTTATTGTCCTGGTTGCCGTGGTGATCACGGTACTAACACTCTTCTACTCGGTGAAATGGCTCATCCGGCCGGGAGAATCAGCCGCTACGCATATCAAGCATTTCATTCTAAACAATGATCAATATGAAAGATAAAAGCATCCTCTATCTCTTCATCGATGACGAGCCTGATCCGATTGCGGAGCTTACCGCTCCGGTGACGTTCGAGCTCGACACCACCAGACTGGTCGATGGGAAACACACCCTGAAGATCGTGAGCGAGGATCCCTCCGGGAAGGCCGGCATCCGTATCATCCCTTTTGAAGTAAGGAATGGCCCGGCCATCGCCATTGAAGGTCTCAAGGAAGATGCAGTCGTCGATGGCACCATCCCGATTATGATCAATGCCTATGGCAAGGGCGATCAGAAAAGTTTTGTGATCACCGGTAGTGAAACGCCCCAGAGTATCCCCTACTGGATATTTATCCTGCTGGTGTTCTTTGTAGCATGGGCCATCTATTTTGCAATAACTTCTTCATCTATAAATCTTTTCACCAAATAAAAATCGCAATTATGCCAACCATAGAAACCTTGGATGTCACGAAGATCGAGTCAACGCCGACCGTCGGTGAAATCGCCGCCAGCGATATCCGCAAGGCAGAAGTATTCCGGAAGATGGGGGTCGATTTCTGCTGCGGCGGAAAAAAGACGTTGAAAGAAGCCTGCGTAGAGGCAGGCGTATCAGAAGATCAACTGAATGCGGCCCTGGAAGCCGTAAGTGGCAAGGACAGTAGCCAGCCGCAGCACGACTTCAACAAGTGGGACCCCGCCTTCCTCGCAGATTATATAATCAATATCCATCACCGGTATGTCCGGGAGAGCGCACCCATTATCGAACAGTTGGCGGTGAAAGTGGCCAATCATCACGGCGCCAATCATCCTGAACTGATCCCGTTGGCGAACGGACTAAACCGATTCCTCGCAGACCTGCTCCTGCACATGAAGAAGGAGGAGCAGTTTCTTTTTCCCGCCATCAGGCATAAGGCAGCCTCCTCGGATTTTCCGATAATCGACGCTATCGGGTTGATGGAAATGGAACATGCGGCCTCGGGTGAGGATGTAAGGCAATTTCGCCAGCTCACCCGCGACTATACCCTGCCGGCCGATGCCTGCAACTCCTATACCTATCTTTTTCATAAGCTGCAGGAATTCGAAGCCGATCTTTTCCAGCACATTCACCTGGAAAATAATATCCTCTTTCCAAAGGCCCTGTATTCATGATCGCCATTAATGGAAATACCCGGTTGTCCACCATCATCAAGGCCAACAAGGATAGTATAGAGGCCATCGCCTCTCTCTCCCGGCCGTTGGAGAAACTGCGGAACCCGGTGCTGCGCAGGGTCATGGCTCCAAGGGTCACCATTGCCGAAGCCGCAAAAATAGGCGGGTGTTCGCCGGAGGATTTCAGGAAAGCACTGGCTGCCCTGGGTTTTCAGTGGGAGGAAGAGGCTCCGCCGGTTTCGGATCCACCGGATATGCAGGAAATGGCCGTCCTCCAGAGGGCGACTATCTATCGGTTTGATGTGCGGAATATGATTGGCGAAGGCAAAGACCCGTTGGCGTCAATTCTTGAAATATACCGGGATTTGCAGGGGAATGAGGTGTTATGTATCATTAATTCTTTCATCCCCACCCCGCTGATCCGGCTGCTGGAAAAGGAAAAGGCCAAAGTCGTTGTAAAAACCATTGATCAGGAGGAATACCACACCTACTTCATTCCGCCTATGCCGGATGCCGCGGGGCCGGTTGTCCCAATTGCCGCCGGTCAACCGTTTGTCCACGACCGACCGGTCACTATCCCGGCCGATCATATCCATACCATCGATGTCCGGGCCCTGGAAATGCCTTTACCCATGCAGGAGATACTGGGAGCCCTGGACAAATTGCCAGCCGGGCATGCGCTCTATGTTTATCATAAGCGGGTTCCCCTTCCTCTGCTGGAACACCTGTCTGAGAATGATTACCAGATCCAGGTAACGGAAGTGGCGGCTGGTGACGTGCGGTTGTTGATCATCAAAACTCCCCCCCGGCATGGCTGATATCAATATAGCGAAAGCCCCGCCCAATTATGTCGTGCTCCCGTTCTATGGGACAGGGGCCCTGTTTTTTCTTGTGCTCGCCGTCATGATGCTTTTCACTCCCGGGGAGTGGGGCGGACACTATTTCACCCCGCATCTGCTGGCCATGACGCATACGGCCGCGCTGGGGTGGGGGAGCATGATCATCTTCGGGTCAGCTTATCAGTTATTACCGGTGATCTGTGAAAGCGATCTGTTCAGCTCGAAGATGGCCCTGGCGTCCTATGGCTGCCTCACCGTGGGCGCGGGACTGCTGATAGCCTCCTTCTGGCTGTTTACCCCGGGATGGATGATGATCACGGGCGGGGCGCTGGTGGTAACCGCTGCCGGCATATACGGAGTCAATGCATATCTTACTATGGGCAGCTGTAAGAGATATTCCGTTCAAAAGCTGTTTATTCTTGCCTCGGCAGGATGGTTGCTGGTCACTACGCTGGCGGGCCTGCTCCTGGCTATCAACCTGTACGAACCTTTCATCTTCCGCAGCCACCTGGACATGTTGAAGCTGCATGCTCATGCGGGACTGGCAGGGTGGTTCCGGCAGCTGATAACAGGCGTCAGCAGCAAATTAGTCCCCATTTTCCTCCTGGGGAAGTCCGGGAAGATCAGATTGCTGTATGGTTCGTTTGTATGCCAGAATGCCGGCCTGGTCCTGTTCCTGGCAGATGGTCTGGTATTCGGATTTACACCGCGCATTTTCTTTTATGAAGGATTGATAGTGCTCGGCGTGGTCGCCTGGCTGATATGGCTTTTTGATTGCTATAGGAACAGGGTTCGCAAGGCCATTGATCTGCCGATGCGCCATGTCTTTTTCTCCTGTCTTTGCCTGTTAATCGCGCTCCTGCTCCCACCCGCGCTCTATTATTCTCACGACCATGTCTGGGCCCTGGTATATGGACTCTTCCTCTTCCAGGGCTGGATCACCTTCCTCATTTTGGGGATGACATTCAAAACCCTGCCGTTTATTGTCTGGAACTATAGATACAAACATCTCAGCGGGAAAATAAAAGTACCCATGCCCAAGCATTTGTATCATGAAAAATGGTTGCGCTATCAGTTGGGGATTCATACAGCCTCGCTGCTACTGTTGGTGGCGGGGGTAGCGTTGCGACAAGAAGCACTCATCCGAACGGGGATATGGATAGCCCTGGCGACGGCAGCACTGTATGTTGGTAATGTTGTCACGGTAATGTTCTATAAAATAAAAACCCCTGCAGATGCAACTGTCCATAGATGATCGCTGGTTCCGGGAAAAGACAATAGCCCTGAGTGCGCTCTACCAGGTGGTCGACCCCGAGCTCTGCGTGAATATCATCGATCTGGGACTGGTGTATGGATTGGATTTTGATGATGCATCCGCGGTCACCGTCACTATGACCCTGTCGACGCCGCATTGCCCGATGGGGGAGAGCATCATCACAGGTGTAAAGAATGCCCTTTCCGGCGTTTTCCCCGAAAAGATCGCGGAAGTGCAACTCGTGTGGGATCCTGCCTGGAATTATACCATGATGACAGAGGAGGGGAGAGCACAACTCAATTTATAGGAAGATGAACGACCAGACCATATCGATCACCGTCATCGCCGGGGAAGAGAGAAGAGTGCTGTCCACCTTTCCGGGGGAATACCGCAATCTGATGGTCCTCCTTTACGACCGCCTCTATCCCGGCGATTTCGGGGAATGCAAGGGGATGGGCCGCTGCGGCACCTGTCTCGTCCGCGTGATCGAATGCCAGGACAGTTTGCCCCAGCTCGACAGGAATGAGCATACGACCCTGACAAAGATGGGAGTGTCTGACCCTGACATCCGCCTCTCCTGCCAGATCCTGGTGAACCGGTCGCTAAACGGAAGTATCATTGCTATTGTGTGAACCGATCATCCAATTCCTTCGTTTATTTAACCTGGCGCGCTTAACTTTATAGGAACAATTTCGCACCGCTTTATTTATGTTCCTACATGAGTTTCCGGACATTACCTGGCTAAAATCACAGATTGCCCAGGGTTTCAGCAACCGGTTGTGCTGGGGTGACGGGCTGTCGGATACCGAAGGCTTCCCCAGTGTCATCGTTCACACCAGTAGCAGTGGATGCTACCGACCCGACATCAAAGGCCCTTTTTCATTTTTCCTCAACATTCGGGGAAACAGCCTTTGCAGGGTGGATGGGCAGGTAAGCCATGTCGACACGGACAGCTATTTTGTAAGCAATAATGAACAGCTGTATACCTTGCAAATTGAGAAAGGGTCTGATACCGAGACCTTCAATATCCATTTCGGACATTTCTTTGCGGCGTCTGTGCTGAATGCGCTGGTTACTCCGGCGGACAGGATATTGGATAAGGCGACGGAGAATCAGTTTTCTCCAGTGCTGTTTTTCAACCAGCTGCATAGACGGGATGCCGTCTTCGACAGGATGGTTGGCCGGCTGCTCCAATCTGCCCGGGAAAAGGAATTTGACAAGCTGGCTTTCGAGGAGCAGTTATCTTCCCTATTGGTATATCATTTACGGCAACACCGGCACATAGCCGCAATGATCAAAAAGCTGCCTCCGGTGCGGGAAGCTACACGGGTCGAACTGTACAAACGGCTCGTGCGCGCCAAAGATGCCATTCATGCCGGTTTCGATACCACCTTGAGCCTCGAAGAGCTGTCGGCTGAGGCCTGTCTGTCCAAATACCATTTTCTGCGTTTATTCCGGCAGGCATATGGAGTGTCGCCGCATCAATATATTCAGCAGCTGAGGATGGAAAAGGCGCGGACCATTTTAGCCAAAACACAGATGCCGGTTTCCGACCTTGCCGGCATGCTGGGATTCGATAACAGCCAGTCTTTCAGCCGCCTGTTTTTCCAGCGGATGGGCATTTATCCTACTCAATATCGGGCCCTGACAAAATAGCAATTTTGGTTATCCCTCCCGGCAGCCGGTTTTCGAACTTTGCTTAAAAATTAAGCATATGGATCAACAGCTATTATTCACGCTGCTGCTTTCCTTCTGCAGCCTGGGTTGTTATGTCATTCTGCTGCGCGGATTGCAGATAGTATTGAGGACCAGTGTACTGGATAAGCAAAAGCAAAGGACTGTTTTCAGCAGAACTGCTGTCTTGCTGGCAGTCTGGCTCCTGCTGATAGCTGGTTTATCATTGGCAGGCTTTTTTAGCAGTGGTTCACCATTGCCTCCCCGTGTTGCCTTCCCTATGCTGATCTCTCTGATCGTAGTACTATGGGTCGCCTTTTCGCCTACGGGGACGTTGCTGTTGAGAGAGCTGCCGCCGCATTGGCTCATTTATTTCCAGTCCTTTCGGATTGTCGTCGAGATCATCATATGGTTAACCGTGCTCTACAAAATATTCCCCGTACAGTTGAGCTTCGAAGGACGGAATGTTGATGTGCTGGTGGGATTGCTGGCCTTTCCGGTGGGCTATTATTCTTTCATAAAAAAAGCCTGGCCTTCCATCGTCGTTCTTCTGTATAATATCTTCGGCCTCTTATCATTGATAAACGTTGTAGCAGTAACCGTTCTATCGTTACCTACGCCCATACGCCTGTTTCACAATCAACCGGACAGCTCGATGATGTCCCATTTCCCTTTCATTTTCATTCCGTCCTTCCTGGCGCCGCTGGCAATTTCGGTGCATATTCTTTCCATTCGCCAATGGGTCCTGGCAAGGCAACCGCGGGCGGTACGCCTTACCTGATGGCCAACCGGTTACTTCTCGTGCAAACAAAGACTATTGCCATCTCCATCCTTCATCCACATAAACTTCCCCCATGGAGTATTGTCTATATTGCCCACCTTGACGCCACTGGTTGCCAGTCTTTCCGTTTCTTTGGCAATGTCATTTGTTTCCAGGATGATGCCTTGGAATTTCGCCAGTGAAATGGTGGTGTCGCTATTGGGCAGGCCAAGCTGTAGCCAGGTTTCACCGTTTCCCATTGGGGCCTCGGCCACTACCTGGAATCCAAGATTTAAATAAAATGCTTTTGCTTTCTCCTGATCTGCAACAGGGATCATGATGATTTCTACCTTTTTCATATTTTGATCATTTTACGGTAAAGCTAGGACAATCCAGCCCTTTCGAGGCATGTCGGATACGCCAAACTAGCGTGTTGATTGCGACAACACATTAGCCTAACTTTACTGTATGAAACATGTCTCCATACTCGCCCTACGCGATGCAACGATGTCATGTATCGATAGCAGCTACCAGATATTTAACCGCGTAAACACTTTTTTAAACTATCAGGGAAGGCCATCCTTTTACAAGGTGGAGATTGTAGGCATAAGCGACGTGGAAACCCTTGACAGCGGATTATACCGGATCAACGTCACCAATACGATCGACAAAATAGCAAAAACTGATATGGTGGTGATCCCGTTGCTATGTGGCGATTTTTCGCAAGCGATGGAAAAGAACAAAGGATATGCAGACTGGATGCTGAAACAACATCAGCAGGGCGCTGAGATCGTCAGTCTTTGTGTCGGATCGTTTTTCCTTGCTTTTACGGGCTTGCTCGACAATCGCCGGTGCGCCATCCATTGGGCGGCCAAAAATGACTTTACGCTGATGTTTCCCCGGGTACAGGCCATCGATGATACTATTATTACCGACGAGAACGGAGTCTATACCTGCGGCGGGGGATATTCCTACCTCAACCTGCTTTTATATATCATCGAGAAACACCTGGGGCGGGAGTTGTCCGTACTGGCTTCAAAGATGTTTGAGATCGATATCGAGCGGAAGAGCCAGCAACCATTTATCATTTTTGTTGGACAAAAGCGGCATGGTGATGCTGATGTTTTAAAAGCACAGGAGTATATTGAAAATCACTCAGGCGATCAGCTCTCTGTAGATCATCTATGCAAAACGCTCCATCTGGGCCGCCGCAACTTTGAACGACGGTTTAAGAAAGGCACTGGAAATTCGGTGATGGAGTATCTTCAACGCGTCAGGGTGGAATTTGCCAAAAAACAGTTGGAATCGAGCCGGAAAACGATCCAGGAGATTATCTATGACGTTGGTTATAACGATATCAACGCCTTCAGGAAGGTCTTCAAAAAGCACACGAACATCTCGCCGCTGGAATATCGAAGGAAGTATACATAGTTTTGCTGGCCATCTTTGGCGCCGTCACGATGCCAAAAAGCCCCGATCCGCTCGGATCAGGGCATTGTACCAGGTAGAGACCCGGTGGTTATGAGTATCTAAACTGCTTTTTTCCCAAAATAACTGATCAGATAAAACGACACCCCCAGGTTAAGAACGTCTTTATAAAGGAAGAGACCCAGGAAGCTCATATATCCCATCCCGTTCACCCGGGTGATGGAACCGGGTGTGGTGATTACCATTGTACTGGTGATAAAGAACATTACCACCGCGATGGCGCCCCCATAGATACCTGCCTGGGGTTTGAACAGACCTGTCAATATAAGGACACCGGATAATATCTCCGTAAGCCCTATGATGTCCGAACCAACATAGGGGCCAAACAGCTTGAAGTGCCAACTGATCAATGGGTTGTTGCTCACCAGGGGAATAATACCTTCCGCACCCTGCGCTGTCATTTTATATGATCCGGCCCAGAACAGCATCAGGACCATCCCGAAGATCATGATTCGGGCGGGCACGTTATTGTTTGTTACCCAGGATGCCAGCCTGGTTGCCAAGCTGTTTCCGGAAGGGCGAACCTGTTCATATTGGCTTGTCGATGTCTTTTGCATTTTAGTTTTTTTATAGGTCCCTTAGCCCCCCATCGAGCAGGATCTCGGCACCCACCATAAACGTGGATTCATCCGATGCCATATAGAGAGCCGCAGCAGCCATTTCATCAGAAGTTGCGACTCGCTTCACCGGCGTAAAATTGCCCATTGCCTCCTTCATGGCCGTTGCTTCCGCTTCTGAAGTAGTGATGGTACTGAATATAGGCGTGTCCACGGGGCCGGGCGTCAGCGTGTTGACGCGTATCCGGCGATCGAGCAATTCAGCGGAAAAACTGCGGGCGAGTGAACGGACAGCCGCCTTGGTAGCGGAGTAGGCCGCATGATTTGGAATACCCTTTCCGTTGACCGTAGACGATACCAGTATGACGGAAGCCCCGTCCTTGAGCACGGGCAGCGCCTTTTGAACGGAGAAGAAAGCTCCCTTGAAGTTGATATCACTTGTCCTGTCGAATTGTTCCTCCGTGAACATCGACAACGGCCCTACGATATAGATACCGGCATTGACGACGAGGGTGTCGATCTTTCCGAATTTTTTCTCCACGGTTTGGTAAAGGCGCGTCAGATCATCGAGTCTGGATACATCTCCCCGGATGCCGATGCCATTGGGGCCAATCTCTTCCAGCGCCTTGTCGATCGTATCCTGATTCCGGCCGGTAATGGCGACTTTTGCTCCTTCTTTTGCAAAGCGTTTTGCGATGCCCAGGCCGATGCCGCTGCTGCCGCCGGTGATAACAGCCACTTTGTTTGTAAGAATTCCTGACATATTCGTGTGTTTTTGAAAAGCAAAATTACACTCGCAGGAGGCGGACAAAAATGAACTACCTTACTAAATATGTGTGAACTAGTTCACCTTTTTTTCACCTTGTCATTTCTAATTTTGGAGAGGAATTCCCTGGTCATGCTCAGATAGGAAGCGATAGCATATAGGGGAAGGCGTTGAGCCACGCCGGGGTATGTTTCTAAAAACTCATTATAGCGCTCTTCCGCACTCTGTGTGATGCAGGCTACGATACGCCGTGCAAAGAATGCGGCGGACTTTTCGGCCATCATTCTGAAAAGCGTCTCGAACTGATGGTGCGAAGCCTTGAGCTCCTGTTCCGACCGGTAATCGATCTGCATGACTACGTTATCTTCCAGCGCGACGACAAACTGGGTTGCAGGCGTCTGATAGATATAACTGTTATAGTCGGATATCCACCAATCCTCGATAGCAAACTGTACCGTATGTTCATTACCTTTCTCATCGATCACATAAGACCGGAAAGCCCCTTTTAAGACATACATGCGGTATTTGGCCACGAAACCGGGCTGTATCACCAACTGCCTTTTCTTGACTTTCACCATCTTAAAGGCCGCAAGCAGCCTGTCGAGGTTTTCAGGATTCAGCTGTATTTTCTTTTTGATATTATCAATAAAGGGGCTGATGTCTTCCATAATATTGCAAATATCTTACCTTTAAATTGATTTTCAACGTCCTCAAGTGAACCGGGGAAACACCATAGCAATCCCTGACAGGCTGAAGCCCTTCGTGCGGGCAGTCTGGTATATCGACGGCGCCGCCGACAACGCCTTTCCCAACTATGCAGACGGCACCCCCGGTATCGTCTTTCAACAACGGGACACCGGCGTCTTCGACTGTGACAACCCTGCAAAGATCCCCGGCGGCTATATCTTTGGTCAAACGGTGAAACCTGTAGTTCTGAATGCCCCAAAGAATTGTATCATCATCGGGATTGTGCTATACCCGCACGTGCTCCAATCTCTTTTTCGGTTCAACGCCAGCGAGATTACCGATGATTTTGTCGATCTGCAGCTGCTTTCGGACATACCCCGCATCGATCTGTACGACCAGCTATGGTCCACCAACAACCCGCAACAACAGCTCAACCTCATCTTTCGCTATCTCGAAGCGCTCATCAAAAAGAATTCGGCGGAACCCGATAAAGGCCTGCAATATGCGGTAAGCCGGATCATGCAGGGTAAAGAAAGGGTCTCGTTCAAAAAAATTCACACCGAGCTGAATTTGTCGGAGCGGACGTTTGAACGAAAATTTGAACAGCATGTAGGCGTTTCTCCCCGGCTGTTGGCAAACATTGCTCAGTTTCAGACATCCCTAAAGCAATTGAAGGGTGGCAAATATCACCACCTGTCGGACATCGCCTACGAGAACGGCTATTCCGACCAATCCCATTTTATCCGGTCGTTTAAAAAATTCACCGGCGTCTCCCCATTACAGTTTGTAAAACAGTTGTCGGAATCGTTCTATTTTTAGCGAACACCCCTAAATAGTTTTGTGCATCTAAAGTGCAGAACTATGAAGTGGAAGCTCATCTTCGCCCTCGCCTTCGCCATCATTGGCATCTCCGCGATTAAAAATGACGACCCGCTGCTAATGCCCCGCCTGTCGGCCTATCATCTTGACGCCGATGCGGAATTTATAAAATATGAAGTAGCCACGCCGTTATTTTCTGACTACGCAGAAAAGGAAAGGCTGATAAAGCTGCCCAAAGGCTCCACCCTCACCGTAACCGGCGACGGCCTGCCGGTCTTTCCCGACGGCGCCATCCTGGTCAAAACCTTTTTCTATTGGCGGGACAAACGGGATACAACCAGGGGAAAACAGCTCATCGAAACCCGGCTGCTCATCCGATCGGCCGGCGGATGGCAGGCAGGAACTTATGTCTGGAACAAGGAGCAAAACGAAGCCTTCCTCACCAACACCGGCCAAAAGGCGGATATCAGTTGGATAGACGCCACCGGTTCGAGCAGGATCATTCATTACCGGGTACCAACAAGCAGCCAATGCGCCACCTGTCATAAATCAAACGACGGGATCATCCCCATCGGCTTCAAGATCCGCAACCTCAACATTCCTGTAACAAGAAATGGTCGCAGCGTCAATCAGCTAACCTGGTTTGCTGAAAGGGGAATTTTGCACCCCATCAACCCTTCCTCGTATCCAACTCTGCCCGCATGGAATGACACCGCCCAACCAACAGAACAGCGGGCCCGCGCCTGGCTGGACGTCAACTGCGCACACTGCCACAACGAAAGCGGCTTTTGCTCCAAATCCGATTTTCGCCCGGCCTACGAAAATACCCTTTCCCAAACGCACATTCCGGACAAGAAAAAACGCATCCTCTCCTTCCTCCGATCTGGCCGTATGCCCCTGCTAGGCACAACAGTCGTCCACAAGGAGGGCCTGGAACTGATAGAGAACTACTTAAACAAAAAATAAATGAACCGTAAAAGCATGCTACTATTCATTACAACAGTCGTGACAGGCCTCATCGCCGGTCTCTTCTATTGCTGGTCGATCTCCGTCACCAGGGGTCTGGCCCTGTTGCCCGATCGCGAATACCTCAGCACCTTCCAACAGCTGAACCGGGCAATCCTAAACCCCTTCTTTCTCATCGGCTTTATGGGCCTCGTCTTTTTACTACCCATAACCACCTGGACACATTATCAGCGGCCGCCATCCTCCGCGTTTTGGCTCCTTCTCAGCGCAACCCTTCTCTATCTCGTCGGGGTAATAGGCATTACCATGCTCGGCAATGTCCCCATGAATGAGGCATTGGACAGCTTTAACATCGACGCCGCCACCCCGGCCGGGATAACCGCAAAAAGGCTGGCCTTCGAAGCTCACTGGAATTTTCTGAACAACATCCGCACCATCTGCTGTATTGCCTCCTTTTTGCTGACGCTGCTTGCCTATTCCTCCGGTATCATTGTTTTCAATGAATTATAATTGATAATAAAAAGTTAAGAAGAGATTGCCATTAAACGTTTTTTCCCTTTTCGCCTCTTATTAGTACAGATTTTGCTATTCCAAACTGTTTAAACCACAAAATGACAGATATGAAAACACTACTATTAGGGGCATCCCTTATGATCGCAAGCACAGCGTCTTCTTTTGCCCAGGATGGTCAAACCACTGATTTCAGAGGCTTCAGCTGGGGTACTTCCCTTGCCCAGGTGCAGTCACAGGAAAAAGCCCAGCTGGTGGTGAAGATCAAGGATGATGAACTTCAATATGCAGACCTGCTCGCGGGTTCCGACTGTTATGTCATCTATATTTTCAATGACAACGACAAATTGATCAGCGGCAATTATGTATTCACAAAGAAATACTCCAACCCGGAATTATACCTGCAGGACTATAACAAATTCAAAGACCTGCTTACACAGAAATATGGGAAGCCGGTTTCGGATGATACGCATTTTCACAGCAACGCTCCATCGGTTGAAAAGCATAGCTATGGGCAGGCAATCTCCGATGGGTATCTCACCATGGATGCTATCTGGAACGTTAACGGTTCTTTGATCAAGATCGCCCTCATATCAACGGATAGGAGCCCGAGCCTGCAAATACACTATACAAGCGATTCTCTCAACGGTCTGGAAAATAAAGCAGCATTAAAACAAGTGCTTACGAAATTATAAACCCTGAAAAACTAAAAATCCAAAAGGGTGCCCAAAGAACAATGGGTACCCTTTTAATTTCGTAAGTTTACACATGCGTATACGCTGGTTGTTAGCCGGTCTCTTGAGCTATCTGGGAGCTTTTTCCCAGCAGGCAGCTATGCCGGATAGCATTCTGCCGCAGATGCGTTGGGCTGCAAAGGAAGGTTTGCTGGACAAGTATTATCCACGCGATATCGACACCTTGTATGGCGGCTATCTCAGCACATTCAGCTATGACTTTCAGCCTGTCGGCGACCAGGACAAGATGATCGTCACACAGGCCCGCCATACCTGGTCGACGGCTAAGGCGGCCCTATTCTATCATGACAGCAGCTTCATCCCGATGTCGCGACACGGCTATTATTTCCTGCGGGATAAAATGTGGGATAGCGAGTATGGCGGTTTTTATACGCTGGTCTCGCGGGATGGCAGGGTAAAAAGTAAGATCAAGGAAGCATATGGGAATGCCTTTGGCATCTATGCTCTTTGTGCCTATTATGAATGTTCGGGTGACACGGGGTCGCTGGGACTGGCGAAGCGCACCTTTTTGTGGCTGGAGCAACACAGTCATGATCCTATGCGGAAAGGCTATTTTCAACACCTGGAGCGGAACGGTACACCGGTGATGCGGACAACGCAAGTGGATAGCCGGGCAGAAACGGGCTATAAAGACCAGAACAGCTCCATCCATCTACTGGAGGCGTTTACAGCATTGTATCATGTATGGCCCGATCCGCTGGTGCGCACGCGGCTGCAGGAGATGCTGGTGCTGATCCGTGACCGGATTGTAACGCCCCACGGATATTTACAGTTGTTTTTTACCCCTGACTGGCGGCCGGTGAGCTATCGGGATTCTTCGGAGGCTTCTATCCTGCAGCATAAGAACCTTGACCATGTCTCGTTTGGGCATGATGTGGAGACAGCCTTTCTGATGCAGGAGGCATCGGAAGCGTTGGGCGGGAAAGAGAATAAGGCGACGATGGCCATTGGGAAGAAAATGGTGGACCATGCGTTACGTAACGGTTGGGACAGCGTGTTGGGTGGGTTTTATGATGAAGGTTATTATTTCAAAGACAAGCCCGGCTGTACCATTATCAACCGCAGCAAGAACTGGTGGGCACAGGCGGAGGGATTGAATACCTTATTGATCTTTTCTGAGCTCTATCCACATGATCCCCTGCACTACCGCGACAAGTTTGTCCAACTCTGGAAGTATATACAAACCTACATGATCGACCATGAGCATGGGGACTGGTATGAGGAAGGGCTCGACAACGAGCCGCAGAGGAAGACGGCGTTGAAGGCGCATATCTGGAAGGGAACATATCATAATTTCCGGGCGCTGAGCAATTGTATCCGGCGGTTGGAGCAGTCAAACTAGAAACCGCCACTTTTGCGGGGTAGTCCGGCACTATTACCATCCCACATAATCTGGCGGTTTAATGCCGTTGAGGCGAAGGTAAACGATCATTTGAGCCCGGTGATGCGTTTGATGGTCATTGACCAGGTTGATGATCTGCAGTTTGGTCTTGGGGCCGGCAAAGAAGGAAACGGTATCGGCCAGATGAGCAGCATCAAAACGTTCGAGTATATTCAGCGAAGAATCATAGGTCTTTTCCAGCAAAGGGAGGATATCTTCCTTCTTTTTCAGCGCTTTGTCTTCTTTTGTAAGAATAGGTTTTGCATTACCCAGGTAACTGGTGCTCAACCAGTCCAGGTTTTCCGCGAGATGGAGCAGTTGTTCGGCGAAACTCATCTCCGTAGGGACGGGTTTGTAGGAGTATTTATCCGCAGGCATGAGTTGGGCCACTTTCAGGGTGTACTCCTTTGCATCCCGAAGTTTCGTGATTGCCGCATTCAGAAAAAGGTTGTCGGTAGACTGGGCTGATGTGGACATTCCACATAAAAAGAGCAGGGTACACTGTAAGAGGAACGATTTCATAAAATAGACAAATGTATAAAAAAATGGCCTGGTTCTATCTTCGCTTAGGCGAATCTGCCTGAAATTGAAGGCACAGGGCGGCGGAATGCCCGAAGCAGGAAATAAAAACCGACAAGATTGACGGCAAACCGGATGCGATCGCAGAGAAGCCATGTTCGGGTCAGCCGTCGGATGGTATCCGCATCAGCGTTGCCGCCGGCCCGGGTCATAAGTATCTCATTTATCGGGTATATGTAGGCAAGCGTAAAAACAACGGTTATGACCGTGCAGGTCAACGTGATCAGGAGATCGCGACGGTGTGGGCGACTTTTCCAGCCGGACAGCAAGGCTAGCGTCTGTGGCACGATGCTGCGCAACAGCATAAAGGGGGGACCGAAGAAATACCAGATATTTTTATTAAAACCGGTTTGTCCGAAAAAAAGGCGTACCGAGTCTGGCGGGTCGGCACTCCATTGTGGGTTTATCACCGACATCATGAACACTGTTCCCCCGACCCAGATACCGGCGCCGATAACGGCCCACCAGAGACTGAAGTTGAAAAATTTCATATCCCTAAAATAGCAGAAATCAGACATCAATGCAATTTCTCTTTATCTTAGGATAACATTAGTTATAAGACATTATATGAAAACATGCGTATTGTTTATTTTTACGTTACTTAGTCTGGCCGGCCAGTCACAAAACAACATCAACGCTTACAAGTATGTACTCGTGCCGCGACGGTTCGATTTTTTCAAGGCTGAAGATGAATACGGATTGAATTCTGAAACGAAATCACTGCTTGAACAAAAGGGGTTTACTGTTTTTTGGAGCAATGGGGATTTGCCGCCGGCAGTAGTTGCCAACAGGTGCGCAGCACTTCTGGCTGAGGTGGATGAGAGAAAAGCGTTTTTTACTACGAACCTTACGATAATGTTGAAGGATTGCTTCGGCAATATTATCTTCAAAAGTAAAGAAGGTAAAAGCAGGGAAAAGGAATTTAATGTAGCATACGACCAGGCGCTGCGATATGCCTTCGCCTCGCTAAATAGTGTGCCCTACAAATATGATAGCACGCTATCGCCACAACCCCAACAACTTACCGCAACACCTGCAAATTCATCGCCCGCGCCGGCATCCGATAAGCCTGCTGTTGCTCAAATAAGCGGAACATTATACGCCCAGGTGATCCCTAATGGATATCAATTGATCGATACCACTCCGAAAAAAGTATTAACCCTGCTTAAAACCTCAATGCAGGATTATTTTTTAGCCGAAGCCGACGCTTTCAACGGCGTTGTCTTTAAAAAGAATGGCGAGTGGCTTTTGGAGTACTATAAAGATGACAAACTTGTCTCTCAGAAACTAGAGATCAAGTTCTGATCTTCCCCTGCTGCTGAAATGCAAAAACCCCCGCACGTTGTGCGGGGCCTTCGTTGCCCGACCCGAATGAATTTCGAACCATGAAGAAAATTACCAGATTTGGTAAATCTCGCGTGATCCGGTGAGGTACATATCCTGATACCCCGCCATAGCCGCTTCCATTTTCTTCATCGCTTCGGTGTCTGCCTTGTATTTTTCCCAATTCTTTTCATAGGCGCTGAGGTTCTCGTATTGAGATACCATTATCACCCGGTTATATTGTCCCGTCATGTCGGTGAGTATAGTCACCGGCTCGCCGGACCCGGTCATTGCTTCCTTGAATTTCTTGGCAAGTTTCGATGCATTTCCGGGTTTGCAAACGAAGATCTCGTGGACTTGTATCATGGTTATGATGTTTTACCTAAAATTACTTGATCTTTCTTTCATAGTGAAGCTTCGGGGTAAGTTGCTGCCCCGAATCGACGAATGTCGAACCCGATCGAAGATTTGATTTTAAACCTCACTGGACAGGACGACAGAGGTTTCAATCTGGCGTTTGGGGATCGACCAATATTTCCTTAGCAGTCGCTCTTTTTCCTCGAATGAAACCACCCGAAACCCGTGCTTTTTATAGAACTCAATTGCCCAGGTCGCGTCTGCCCATGTGCCTATCAGAATGGGTTTTGACGTCAAAGTGCTTAGGTGTTGTAGTAATTTTCCTCCGATACCCTTATTTCTTGCGGTAGTCCGCACATAGGCATGGCGTATTAACGTAACATCGCCTTTGTCCTGAAGGCCCATTACGCCAATGATCACGTCGTTTTCCACGTAGCACCAAAATGTAACGCCATCATCGATTTGACCTTGTAATTCTGTTTTGGACATATAGGGCTCATGCCACCTGTCTTCAGGAATTATGCCCTTATAAGCCGATGCGGCGTCATTGATGATCTCATAGATCTGGGTAAAATTTTCTTTTGTGCTTGGGATGATCATATTCAATGTTTGAGCCATTCTTTGAAGGCGGCGATGCGGGACTGGCTAATGAAGACGTCCTCATCCTTGCAATTTTTGAGCTCGACCCTGATCTTGCCATTAGTAAGGGTAAGGATCTTTTCCAGGGTGTTGATATGGGCCAGGTACTTACGATTTATCCGAAAAAAATAATCCGGATTCAGCGAAGCCTCCAGCTCTTCCAGCGAGTCATCCCGGCAGGGAGGACATTGTTGTTGGGGACATTCCAGCACGAAAGGAGAAAAATACAAACAATCGGAAGGCAGAGGCTAATTCTCATAAATAATTGACTGGAATATTTTTACCAATTGACATTTTCTGCATAGGGCTTGTCGGGATAATCTTTGAAATCTTTAATCTTCCAAAGGCTGAAGGCCGGCGCCGCTCGGTTCATAACTAAATCTAATTGCCAGACCGCGGCATTTTCAGACCAGGGGTCAATAAGAATTTGAGCGGTATTCTCATCTATAAGTCTAATCTCATGGATATCTTGCAGGTCTCCAATTGGCCTGACTGTTCGATCAAAAAACGTCCTCAGAATAAGAATCTCCCCGCCAACCAGGCACCAATCATTGTTCTTGCTGACTACACCGCAGGTGGGGTCATGTTGAAATTGCCAGATGCCGATCTCCTCCTTTGTCAATTTATTGTAGCAATAGGCTTCCTCATATAAGTGACCTAACGACATTACGTAATTCTCGTATAGCAGTCTGAAGCCGGGTTGGTCTTTGACGTAGCCTTTGTAGGAGCGCATGCCCGAATTTACCCAATCCTACGGCGGGGAACAAATAAGGTGGATTAATGGATTGCGGATAACTGATTGATTATTAACGATATTTTTTCTAAATATAAACTATTTTGTAAATTTATAGGTAGATTGTACTATTTGTTGCAAATTTATATTATGACTTTAAAAATTTAAAAGAATCTCTTTAAATTTGCAAAAATAGGAATTTGAAGTATTTAGACCGCCATATTACAGCCCGCATTAAAGAAGCGCTTAAAGTCAGTCCTATTGTCTTTTTGAATGGCGCCAGACAAACGGGAAAGAGCACCCTGGTGCAAACCATCGCGAAAGAAGTTTCTTCCAATAATGAACCGGCGACATATGTTTCACTCGACAGACCCGTCTTGCTGACGTCGGCCTCATCCGCGCCTGAGGCATTCCTGACCGGCTATCAAGGAAGTCCGGTAATTATAGATGAAGTCCAGCTGGCCCCGGAGCTTTTCAGAGTTTTGAAAATTGTGGTAGATGAAGCAAGGATTTCAGGTGTAGCATCCGCAAATGGCAAGTACCTACTGACGGGCTCCGCGAATATCCTCGCGTTGCCGAGGTTGGCGGATCCGTTGGTTGGTAGAATGGCGATTCTTACGTTATATCCGTTTACTGCGGCGGAAGCGACCCATAATATTCCTGGCGGGATAGAACGCTTATTGCGATTGGATTTCAAAAATATTAATAACCGAGGGCTCACCCTGTTGAATGCCATTAAGAAAGGCACATTTCCAGAAATTGTAGAAGCCAGCATAGCCGAGCGTCGGATATGGTTTGATGGTTATATTACGTCGATTTTGCAAAGAGATGTCCGCCAGATATCTGAGCTGGAAAAGATTTCTTTATTGCCCCAGCTGTTAAGTGTACTTGCGACGCGTGTAGGTGGCCTAATGAATGATTCGGATATTGCGAGGGAAGTTGGACTAAGCTCCGTTACGGGGAAGTCATATCGGGGAATCCTGAAGCTGATGTTCCTGACCCTTGATGTCAAGCCCTGGCATAGGAATGTGGGAAAACGGTTGGTCAAAGCTGCAAAGGGATATTTGGTTGACACAAATCTCGCCTGTCATCTGCTCGATTATGATATTGACGATGTCGCCTCGAAGCAGCCGGGGCTTTTTGGAAACCTGGTAGAGAATTTTGTAGCGACGGAGCTTTTAAAGCAGTTGAGCAATAGCGATGTAAAGGCTGAGCTATACCACTTCCGTACCAGTGACGGTAAAGAAGTGGATTTTATATTGGAAAGGCCCGACGGTTCTGTTTTGGCCATCGAGGTTAAAAGGGCAGAAACTGTTAACATGGACGACTTTAAAGGCATCAAAGTGTTTCAGGAATTGGCCGGGAAGGATTTTATTGGTGGTGTAGTACTTTATTCCGGAAAAGATGTCGCACCATTCGGTAACAATCTGTGGGCTGTACCATTTTCTGTGCTTTGGTAATTACCCAAGCCCTGCTAGGAGTAGTGCTGGAAAACACTTATTTTGGGGGGAATTATCCCTTACATGCCCTTGACCAAACGCACCCTGCTAACTATTCTGTGCCTGATTGCATTCATAATACCCGCATTGCCGGCCACCTTTTACGTTACCTCCAATGCCGATAATGGCACGGGAACGCTCCGCGATGCCCTCACACAGGCCGCCGCCAACGGCACCACCACTACCGACTATATCTATTTTAACCTGGCCGATCAAAGTATCACAGGCAGGACAATCGACTTACTCACCGAGCTACCCGTCCTAAGCTCTAACCTTGTCATCGATGGAACGACACAGCCCGGAATGCCTTTCTACGTCACCGACGCACGCATTTTTGTCCGCATGATGACCTATGCCACTACTTTCTCGATGCTAAAGGTGTATAACTGTACCTCCGTACAGATATATGGACTGTATCTCTACTACGGCGACTGGCAGGACGCGCTGTTTTCAGCTACTAAATTCCGGACACATACGCTCTATGGTGTAGACATCGCTAACTCCTCCAATATTATTATCGGCGCGCCCGGCAAGGGCAACGTCCTCAATGGCGAGGCTGTGGGCATCTGGTCAGCAGACAACACCAGCCT
Source organism: Puia dinghuensis (assembly GCF_014642875.1). GTDB lineage: Bacteria > Bacteroidota > Bacteroidia > Chitinophagales > Chitinophagaceae > Puia > Puia dinghuensis. The sequence continues at coordinate 243,368 of NZ_BMJC01000003.1, read as the reverse complement.
TACCCACGATATTACAATCCAGAGCAACTATATCGGATGCGGACTGTACCCATCTGCCACGCAGGATGTGGACACCTATATTATCCAGATGGACGCTGCCATGCATTTGCTCAATGTAGCGAATCTTACTATCGGCGGGCCCTCTCAGATCGCCGGTAATGTACTCACCGGACAGGCGGGACTCTGGATGGGCTCGACCGCTACCACCGGCAATGGCCCCCTTCTTATTCAAAACAACCATTTTGCCAGAGGATTTGATAAAACGACCCTGGTGAGGGGATATGATGGCTTTACGCAGTATATTGATATAGGCGATACCAAAACAACGCAGGACTATTCTCTACAGCTGTTGGACAATGATATCCCCGAGAGAGTATATATCGACAATCTGTCCGTAAACTTCAGCATTAAACGCAACGTATTCGGGATCGCTCCTGACTTTCTGAATATAGGTGATACCAAGCTCTTGATCGACCAATGTTCGGGAGGTATCATTGGTGGCGACAATCCTGCTGATGCCAACCAGTTCTTGTTCGGCCAGCATCCCGGGTATAGCGTACACTCCGGCAATGTTGGCCCTATCACCAGCTGGAAGAATATTTATGAATGTAATTCCCAATACGGATCCACCACCATGTCGCAGTACGTCGACGAACCCTATGTCGTTCCGTTTGTGCAGGTGAGTCAGCCCACCCCCAATGTCGTTTCGGGTATCGCGACAGCCAACTGCCGTATCGATCTCTATTATGATGACGAATGTACCGCCTGCGAAGGAAAGATATACATCGGTAAGACACAGTCCGACGCCAGCGGCAACTGGATCTATAGCGGGCCCGTTAATGGGACCGTAATAGCCACTGCGACAGATGCCTCCGGCCGCACCGGTGACTTCTCAGCGCCCCGTTTCTTTACCAGTAGCATGAAGATCATAGAGCCATCCTGCGGGAACGCCAACGGTTCGATCACCGGGATCACATCCGACGGCGCCGAGAGTTTTTATTGGGTAGATCTCACGACGGGTGCCACGGTCTCCCATTCCATCAATCTGACCAATGCCGGGTCGGGCGAGTACCTGCTCTTTGGCGTGCACGGCGGAACTTGTATAAAAGCTATCGGCTATTCGATCTCCCTGTCGGATGTTACCCCGCATATCCAGGCCGCCGGTGCCGTCGTCACCCAACCCGGTTGCGGGCAATTCAATGGATCCATCATCGGTATCACCGTTTCCGAATACTCGAACCTTCAATTTGCGTGGATCAATGATCAGGGTCAAACGGTATCTACGGCACAAAACCTTACCAACGCCGGACCGGGAAAATATAAGTTAGTAGTCACGGATGCCGTCACAGGTTGCAGCGACCAGACCAGCTTTTATCAGCTCATCAATCAGTCAGGTCCTACCGTGGATATCAGCCAGGCTGTGTTGACCGGTACTACCTGCCGGAAGTCCACGGGGGGCATTTCAAATATCCTGACTAACAATGTCACAGGTCAGGCAAACTATACCTGGATCGATGCCTCTGGCAAGACAGTCGGTACCTCACTCGAATTGCAAGGTGTCCCCGCGGGGAGTTACCAGTTGGTATTTAAAGATCAGGGCTCCTGCCCCGCGATCACGACGCCAGCAATCGCCATTACAAATACTGGCGGCGACATCCAGCTCACCGCCGGCAATGTCGCCAAGACCGACGAATCATGCGAAAGAAAAAATGCCTCGATCCAGGTGCAGGACATTAGTCCCACTGAGGCCGGCTTCAGCTTTGTCTGGATCGACGATGCCACAGGTCAGATCATTGGCAACGGGACATCCATTGCCAATCTTGCCGCAGGCAGCTATGATCTGCAAGCTACCGATGCCACCGGCTGCCAACAAAAGGTAAGGACTTTCCAGGTCATCGACGACCCCGCGCCCACGATCGATGTGTCGGCAGCTATCGTTATTCCCGATACCTGTTCGCAGGATATCGGCTCAATCACCGGGATTACCGTCAAGGGCACGCCTTCATTTACGTTCGCCTGGCATCAGGCCACAGGGGTGTCCGTTGCTACGACAAAGGACCTTATATCGGTAGGGCAGGGTAGTTATTATCTGGTGGTGCAGGATCAGAACGATTGCTCAACCACTGGCCCGACAGTGAATGTCGGCGACATATCGGCGCAGCTGAATGCTCCTGTGTATGACGATATCGTCATCCCGAAGGGTCAGCCCGCAACCCTTACCAACAAAGCCCGCCAATCCGGAACATACGATCTTTACGCTATCAACCCCGATGGCGGCGGCGCCGGTTCATCACCAGGGTCGCCGGGTCAGCCCGCATCCGCGCAGACAAACGCAACCGGCGATTTTGTCACTGCTCCACTGGAGGCCGATACTACACTGTATGTGGTTTTAAGAAAGGGCGACTGCTCAAGCGCCGTCGTTACCGTGAACATAAAGGTGCTAACAACACAGGACCTCATCGTCCCGAATGCCTTTACCCCCAACGGAGACGGACATAATGATGTGTTCCGCGTAAAAAATCCCCAGCTGGTCAAAATCTTCTCGATGACCATCTTCGACCGCTGGGGCCAGGCAGTCTTCGAAACCGCCGACCCTTATACTGGCTGGGACGGTAGCCGCGACGGCCGCCCCGCCACCACAGGCATCTATGTCTGGACGATCCACTATACCGATATCCTCGGCCACACCGAATCCCGCCGCGGAACCCTTATCCTTGTCCGATAATCGCGAGAGGCTTTCGTTGCCGGAGCTGGATTCGAACCCAACGAACCACGCCCGGCTGGCGCCGTGCGGGTTTTGTTTCTTCGTCCGCTTTGGCGAACAAGTTCGCCCCGGTACCGAAAAAACAAAACCCCGAAGCGAAGCTTCGGGGTTCGTTGTTGCCCGACCTGGATTCGAACCAAGACAAACAGAACCAAAATCTGTCGTACTACCTTTATACTATCGGGCAATCCGTCCTTGGTAAAAAGGAGTGCAAAAATAAGCTTTGAGGAAAAACCGTCCAAAAGAATTTACTGTGAAATCGGGAGCCCTCCGGATCAGCAACTTATGCCAAAAACGCCCGCGCCCGGCGTCCCCATCATATAAACTTAAACAACATCGCCAGAATCGCATAGATCAAGGTCGCCGCAAACACTCCCTTCGCCGTCTTATCCCGATGCGTATTTATATAGATCGTAAACAAAGCGATATTCAATACCAGACAAGGCACCGAAATAGCCGTAACCTGCGACTTATTCGTCTGGATAAACCCGAAAAATTCCCTGATCGTATAAAGAGGATAGAATTGGACAAAGTAGTAGATGACAAGGCTAAGAATGGGTGCTATCAAACCCAGCACAAGGCCCAACCGAAGGTTGTCTTTTTTAAATATCACGATTTCCACGTTTTTTCGAGTTTGCTCTTAAGAACGTAATTCGTCATGTCAAATTGTACGGGCACCACGCTCACATAATTGTGCTCCAAGGCCCATACATCCGTATCCCTTCCCCGGTCAAAATTTACAAATTTGCCCGTTAACCAATAATATTTTCTCGAATTCGGGTCGTTCCGCTCGACAAAATCTTCCTCATACTTCGCATAGGCCTGCCGGCAGATCTTGATCCCCTTGATCAGGTTATCCGGCACCGCTGGGAAATTCACGTTGAGAATCAAGTGTTTATCCAAGGGATTGGCCAACACCTCCTCGACGATCATCCGCACATATTTCCGCGCCGGACCGAAATCAGCTTCCACACTATAATCCAGCAGCGAAAAGCCCACGGCAGGGATGCTTTCAATAGAAGCTTCCACCGCTGCCGACATCGTCCCGGAATAGATCACGTTGATACTATGGTTGGCGCCATGGTTGATACCGCTGAGGCACAGATCTGGCTTCCGCCGTAAGACCTTGTCCACGGCCAGCTTCACGCAATCCACCGGCGTCCCGCTGCACGACCATGCCTCCACGCCTTCGAAAACATGGTGCATCGGTTGCAGCCGCAATGGGTTCCCGATGGTAATGGCATGACCCATCCCCGACTGGGGCTTGTCCGGAGCTACGACTACTATCTTGCCCAGGCCTCTCACCGCCTCCACCAGGTTGCGGATACCGGGGGCGCTGATGCCGTCGTCGTTCGTTACCAGGATGACGGGCAGCCGTTTGCCGCCTTTCCCATGTGTTCCGTTGCCAGCAGCTTTAGGATTTTTCAATCCTTTTGCAGCAACTCTCTCTTTCCCGTCGACCTTCTTCCCGGCTGTCTCCACTTTCGAGATCGCGACACCCTTACCAAGGCCATCCTCGCTCAACCCGATCTTCCCCGTCGTCTCCCGGATGATCCCCGTAGGGCCTGTCTTTCCTGTCCTTCGCGGTCTGGCTGTGGTATCTGTTTTCTTGATAATCCCTGTTGCCCCCGTCTTACCGGGCTTTTTCGTAGCCGCCGTCTTTCCATTGGCACCGGCCGCTGTCCTTGTCCCGCCGCCCTTCTTATTGATATTCTTTTTTTCCATAAGTCTTAGAAGAGCAAAAATCAGCATTATTTCGGAATTTTCCCCCGTTTTCCCCCCATCATCGGGATTTCTCGCCTGTTTGCGCTATTTTTGCACCCATTTTAAATTGATTTCCCGACTATGGCAGGACAACTAAAAGAGGTACGCAATCGGATCAAATCCATCCAAAACACGCAGCAGATCACGAAGGCCATGAAAATGGTCAGCGCTGCCAAGCTCCGCCGCGCCCAGGATTCCATCCTCCAAATGCGCCCCTATGCTCAGAAACTGCAGGAATTGCTCAGCAACATCGTCAGCAATTCCGAAGGCGAACTGGGTATGGACCTCGCCGTCCAGCGTCCAGTCGAGAAAGTACTGCTCATCGTCATAACCAGCGACCGTGGCCTGGCCGGAGCCTACAACTCCAACATCATCAAGCTTGCCAAGACCGCCATTCGTGAGAAATACGCCACCCAGGCATCCAAAGGCAACCTCACCATCTGGGGCATCGGCAAGAAGGGGTACGAGCATTTTGCCAAGAACAACTTCAACGTCTCCGACACCTACAAGGATATCTTCCTTAACTTAACCTTCGAACACGTCCAGGCAGCAGCCCAGGCCGCCGTCAAGGCCTTTGAAAAAGGGGAATTCGATGCCGTCGAGATCGTCTACAGCCAATTCCGCAACGCGGCCACCCAGAACTTCGTTCTCGAACAATTCCTCCCCATCCCCAAGGTGGAGAAGAAGCCCGGTACCAACAACGTAGATTTCATTTTCGAACCCGGCAAAGCCGAACTCATCACCGAGCTGATGCCGAAGATACTCAACACCCAGCTGTACAAGGCCGTACTCGACGCCTGGGCTTCAGAACACGGCGCCCGTATGACCGCCATGGACAAGGCCAGCGACAACGCCAACGAACTGCTCAAGGCACTTCGGCTGTCTTACAACCGTGCACGTCAGGCCGCCATCACGACCGAACTCACCGAGATCGTCAGCGGCGCCGCTGCACTCCAGGGATAAGCAACAGGTCACGGCATCCGATAAGGAGGCCGCCGCTGCCCCACCCCTGACCAAAGGCCGAAGGCCGAAAACTTAGCATATGGAAATCGGAAACATCATCCCGCATATCGAAGCCCTCATCTTCGCCAGCGACAAGCCGCTCACCTCCATGGAGATCACGGAGCTGATCAACAACGCTTTTGGCTTTATGGAAGAGAAGCTTACCCTCGAACAGATCCAGACCTCCATCGACGGCATCATCGAGAAATATGCATCCGAATTCTATCCCTTCGAAGTCCGCGAAAGCGGCGGCGGCTGGCAGTTCCTCACCAAAAAGGATTATCATAAGACCGTAGCCCAGCTCAACGGCGAGAAATTCCTGAAGCGCCTTAGCTCAGCCGCTCTCGAAACCCTCGCCATCATTGCTTACAAACAACCGATCACAAAAGGCGAGATCGAAGCCATCCGGGGCGTCAGCAGCGATTATAGCATTCAGAAACTGCTGGAAAAAGAACTCATTGTCATCTCGGGCCGCAACGAAAATATGCCGGGCAAGCCCCTGGTCTATTCCACGAGCAAAACCTTCATGGATTATTTCGGCATCAACTCCCCTGCCGATCTCCCCAAACTCAAGGAGGTGTTCGCGGAGACCCTTGTCGAACCTACGATCATCGGACCTCATGGCGGCGAAGCTTCGGTCGAAGGTGAAAGCGCAGAAGGCGAAGCTGCCAACCCCGGCGCCGCCCAAAGCGAAGGAGAGCACCAAACAGGCGAAAGCGATGCTTCCCTCCTCGTCTCCGAACACGGCGAACTCCTGGATGGTGAACCCATCCCGCCCTATTCCGACGCCGACGAAGACCTCGCTCCCGAATCAACCGGACAAACGCAATTGGAAGAATCCGACGAACAGGCCGACGAAGGCGACCCCACCGACCTCAGCTCCGACTCCCCCCGCGACCAGGCCTCCGGTTCCCACATAACCTCCGAATCCGGCGAGTCTGACGAGCAAGCCGACGACGAAGAAGAAGCCGGCGACGCCCATCCTTAAACGACCCAAGACATGTCCCAGCAGCAATCTCAACTCACCCCGGAATATCTCATCACCCTCGGCCAGCAATTCGGAACTCCCCTGTACGTCTATCACGCCGAAAAGATCCGCGAGCAATATGCAAAACTCACGACGGCCTTCCGCGACAGCAATACCGTTTTCTTCTACGCCTGCAAGGCCCTCACGAATATCAATATCCTAAAATACGTCCACAGCCTCGGCGCCAACGTCGACTGCAGCTCCATCAACGAAGTAAGGCTCGCCCTCCATGCCGGTTTCCCGCCCGAACGCGTACTGTACACCTCCAACGGCATCGGCTTTGACGAGATAGAAGAGGCCGTGTCCCTCGGCGTTATCGTCAACATCGACAGCCTCAGCAACCTGGAGAAGTTCGGGAAGAAATATGGCCATACCTATCCCGTCGGTGTCCGCCTCCGCCCCAACATCATGGCCGGCGGCAATCTCAAGATCAGCACCGGTCATGACAAAAGCAAGTTCGGCATCCCCGTCGACCAGGTGGACAAGATACTCGACCTCGTCGACCGTTACCATCTCCGCATCGCCGATCTCCACATCCACACCGGCAGCGAGATCAAGGATGTCGACGTCTTTGTCCAAGGTATCGAGATACTGTTCGATCTAATCCCGAAATTCAAGGAGCTTCAATTCATCGACCTCGGCGGCGGTTTCAAAGTTCCATATAAGGACGGCGACGGAGAGACCAACATCACCGAACTCGCACAAAAGGTTCAGACAGCTTTCGCCAATCACCCCAATCCAGGCGGCCGCCCCCTTCAGGTGTGGTTCGAGCCCGGCAAATTTCTTGTCAGCGAATGCGGCTACTTTGTCACAAAGGTCAACGTCATGAAGGAGACCGACGCGGCTACATTCGTCAGCGTCGACAGCGGCTTCAACCACCTCATCCGTCCCATGTTCTACGACGCCTATCATCGTATCGAGAACATCAGCAACCCAACGGGGATACCAAAGCGCTATTCCGTCGTCGGCAACATCTGCGAGACCGACACCTTCGCCTGGCACCGCATGATCAACGAAGTGCGCGAAGGCGATTATCTCGTCTTCTACAACGCCGGCGCCTATGGATTCGAAATGTCCTCTAACTTCAATTCGCGCTATAAGCCCGCCGAAGTCCTCGTAAAAGACGGCCAGGCCCACCTCATCCGCCGCCGCGACAAATTCGAAGACCTGCTGCGCAATCAGATCGAACTCTAGGGCGTTCCCCGGCGCCGCAAACCAATGCGAAGCGCCGGGTCGGGCCATCCATTGCAAGTCCTCGCCCTCGCCTTACGACTCGAACTCCGGGCTTTCCACTCCTGTCCCTAACGCAAGCCGCGAATTCTTCCTACATTTATCCCAACCAAAAAACACTACCTATGCCTCCCATCCGTATGGTCGACGACCCCAATGATCCCCAGGAAAACAGCGGTGACGACTCCGGTGGCGGAGGCGGCGGTTTCGACCCTGGCGGGGGAGGGGATGGCGGCATCATCGGCGTACTCTTGCTCTTGCTTGGCCTCTTCCGCGGCCGCGGCCTGATCCTTTTGCTCCTCATCATCGTTGGCGGCTACTTCTTCTTCGGTCGCGGCTGTCACATCGGCGGCCTCGGCGGTGGCGGCGGCAGCAGCAGCAGCAATCTCCAGCAGCTTTCCACCGGCGGCTATCTCGATCCAAAACAATTCGAAAAGGCCAATATCTACGAGTCCCTCGACTCCACAAAAGACCCGTTGCCCGAAGCAGCCAATCTGCAAAAATACGCTCCCTCTGTTGGCAATCAGGGCCATCAGGGAAGCTGCGTCGCCTGGTCCAGTGCTTACGCTGCCCGAACGATAGCCGAAGCCGCCCGCACGGGCTCCGACCCCAACAGTCTCCGCTTCAGCCCCTCGTTCTTGTACAACCAGATCGGCCTCCAAAACTGCGATGGCAGCTATATCGAACGCGCCATGGAATTCATGACCCGCTCGGGCTCCGTTCCCTACAATGAATTCCCCTACAACGACCAGGACTGCTCCAAACAACCCGACCAGCAGCTGCTCGAAGAAGCCAGACAATACAAGATGCGTGGCTTCAACCGCCTCACCCCCGGTGATCGCAACAACGTCCTCGACCTGCACGCTATCAAAGAGAATATCTCCCAGGGTGCACCCGTCGTCATCGGCATGCAGGTCGGCGGATCATATATGCAGGATATGATGGGCAAAGATCTCTGGCAGCCCACCGCCGAGGACAGAAGCATGCTCGGCTTTGGCGGTCACGCCCAATGCGTCGTCGCCTATGACGATCGCAAATATGGCGGCGCCTTCCTCATCATGAACAGCTGGGGACCGGAATGGGGCAACAACGGCTTCGCCTGGGTACGCTATCCCGATTTCCGGCATTTCGTCCGAGAGGCCTATGGCATCGAACCCATGGCCCGCACCGGCGCCGCCGCACAAGAACCCTTCTCCTGCGAGATCGGCCTCGTACAGGTGCACTATGAAGGCAACAAAACTATTCCCGGCGACTACATCCCCTTGCAAGTGAAGAAAGACAACGTCTTTGAGACTGTCTCCCCCGTAAAAATGGGCACCCGGTTTAAAATGGAGGTCAAGAACACCACCGAATGCTATGTCTATGTTTTTGGTAAGGAAACCGACGGCACCAGCTACACCCTCTTTCCCTATCCGGACCACAACAATCCGCAAAAAACAAAATTCTCTCCCTTCTGCGGTATCACCGGCTACCGGCTCTTTCCAAAAGGCAAGAGCATGATGCCCGACAGCATTGGAACAAAAGACCAGATGGCCGTCGTCGTCAGCAAGCAGCCCCTCGACTGGTACGCCATCAACAACGAGCTCAGCCGCAATCCCGGCCAGGACTATGGCAGCCGCCTCAACGCTGCCCTATCGGACAGGCTAATCCGTAACGTCGACTTCAAAAGCTCCGCAAAAGGAAACATGCAATTCACCATCAGCGGCGACAACCCCAACAGCATCGTCGCTACTGTCGTCGAAATAACCAAACACTAAAGCCATGACTCCCTTCCTCGACCTCATCCGCAACCCCCTGAAAGTAAGATTATTCCTACTCGCTAACCTGCCCAGTGCCTACTTCTCCGGGCTTCGCGTAGCTGAAGCCGGCGACACCCAGTGCGCCGTTACCGTTCCCTACCGCTGGTTCACCCGCAACCCCTTCCGCTCTACCTACTTCGCCTGCCTCAGCATGGCGGCCGAGATGAGCACCGGCATCCTCGCCATGGCTCATTGCTACAAACGCAATCCACCCGTCTCCATGCTCGTCGTCCACACCGAAGCCGCCTACTTCAAAAAGGCCACCGGCCTCACCCGTTTTGTCTGCACAGATGGCCCCGCGATACAAGCCGCGATAGAACAGGCGATCACCACGGGCGAAGCCACTACGATCAAGGCCCGATCGGCCGGCACTGCCCGCAATGGCGACGCCATAGCAGAATTTTTCATCACCTGGTCGTTTAAAGTCAAGGCAAAAAGCAACTGACACGAACTATTTAGACACTATCATAAAGGCTTTTCCTTATCGCCTAAATAAAAGTATGTAGTCAGCCGTCAAATAACACCTCCGGCCGGATTCAACGCATTTTGCGCATTTCCTCTTACTGGAAAAATATCATTTCAACCGATTGCAGCCCGATCCCATAATAGCGTCTGATAACTGTAGCTATTACATATATACGATTGTACCCATAGCCCGCGTCCCTCACCCTGCATGTCCGCTGCATTTTTAGCTGCTGCCGCCCAACGCATGCCACCACGCCGCTACCTATACCATACGCCTATTCGAAACGCCGAAAAAACAGGCTACATTTAACCCGAGCCTTTATCTTATAACCCCAGTTCCGTATTATATGAAAACCATAATTTGCCTCCTCCTTTGTATGACATCGATCGTGGCCTTCTCGCAACCTACGGTCTCCTCGACATCACCGTCAAGTCAAACCGTATGTTCCGGTACTACAGCCACCTTCACCGTCACGGCAGCAGGAGCCGCCCCACTGACCTATCAGTGGCAGGTCAGCACCACAAACGGCGCTACCTGGACAGCGATAACAAACAACGCCACTTACAGTGGCGCGACAACCGCCACCCTGACTATCTCGAACACCCCGGCTTCTTTGACAGGGTCTGACTACCGCTGCACCGTTACCAACGGACTCGGGAGTACCTCTTCTTCTGCCGGGATATTGACGGTCAACGCCACTCCCGTTGCGCAGACCTCGAGTCAGTCCATCGTTCAATGTTCTTCCCAGCCCACCGGGTCGGCCCTTGCTTCAAATGCCAGCCTCAACTATCAATGGCAGGCGAGTACCGACAATGGTTCTTCCTGGAATAACATCACTGACGGCGCCGTCTACACCGGCACCACTACCTATACCCTCACCTGGAACGTCGCCTTATCTCTGAATGGGAATCAATACCGGTTCATCGTCACCGATCCGACCAGCGGCTGCACTGCCACCAGCACCGGCGTCGATATCTTATATATAGTCGGCACGCCTACCCCCCTGGTTTCCATTTCACCCGTCAGCGCCAATATCTGCCCGGGGGCGAATGCTACTTTCAGTATAGTGGATAGCACCACTCTGACCTATCAGTGGCAGTATAGCACCAACAACGGCGCCACCTGGACGAATACCACTGATGGATCGCTGTACACTGGCTCCACCACCGACGCACTGTCCATCACCGGGGCTACGGCGGCGGCGGTGGCCCGCTATCATGTGATCAGGTCGGAGACCCAGCATGGCCTCACCTGCAGCTCTGCCTCCACCTTCGCTCCCCTGGCATTAAAAACAAATGCTTCCGTTGGCGTCCAGCCGGTCGACGCAACCGCTTGCGCCGGAACGAATGCCACCTTCCATATCACCGCAACCGGCAGCACGCCGTTCGCCTATCAATGGCAGACGGATAACGGCACCAGCCCCAGCGTCTGGACCAATGTCGGCACCAGTTCGTCTACCCTCACCGACGCCTCCGTCACTACCACTATGGATGGCTATCATTACCAGGTGTTGGTGACCGGCGCCTGCGGCCCCCAGCTCACCTCCAACACGGTGACCCTGCACGTCAAGTCTTCCGGCGTCTGGTTGGGTGGCACCAGCACTGCCTGGGAACAAGCCGCCAACTGGTGCGGTGGCGTACCCGTACAGACGACCAATGTGGTCATCCCGCCCTCGCCTACGGCGCCTTTCCAGCCGACTATTAGCTCAACCACCGGAACAGCCTATTCAACGGCGCTTAACGTCCAGAGCGGCGCCGTCCTCACCATCAGCGGTGGCAGCACTTCGATGCTGGGGCCCTTCAGCATCGTCGGGACAGTGGCCTATACAGCAGCAGGCAGCCAGAACGTACTGCCCGCCGACCACGGCAACCTCACCATCGGCGGCAGCGGCACCAAGATACTGCAGACCAACACCGGCATCGTGGGCACCCTCAACCTTGGCGGTACCGCCACCCTCGTGACGGGAAACAATCTGCTTACGATGTATGCCGGAGGAAACAACTCCATCACCGGCATCGTAGGAATGCCGACAGCCGCCACCAGCTGGGTCGTCACCGGCAACGGTAACAGCGGCGCCGGCAACACCGGGCTCGGCGGACTCAAGATCCGCCAACTCGGTACCAACACCGGCTTCTTTGTGATCCCTGTCGGCCCGACCCCGGCTTCGTATGCCCCGGCTGAGATCTACAACCCCGGGGCCACCAATGATTTTACCGTCGCTGTCAACGATCAGCCTATGCCGGGTGGTCCGCTCAATGCCACTGTCGCCCACACCTGGTTCATATCCGCCGCCAATCCGGGCGCCAGCGGTATCTATGTTGCGTTTCAATGGAACGCCTCCGACCAACCTTCCTCCTTCAATCCCGCTTCTGCATCCATCATCCGCGGCAACGGAACATATGCAGTGGAAGAAGGCATGAACTTCTCGGCTTCCGGCAGCAACCCCTATTGGATGGAAGAAGGTCCCTTCTCCACGGTGTCGCAATTCAGCGTAGCCACCAGTACCTTGGTCGTTCTGCCCGTGAAGCTGCTATCCTTCACCGGCCATTGGCTCGAGAACGGCACGGCAGGCCTCACCTGGTCAACGCCCGCGGATTTTGAAGCCCGAAACTTTATCGTCCAGCGTTCAGGGGATGGCAGCAATTTCGACAATATCGCCACGGTGCCTGCAGGGCTGGGCGGATCATCCTATAGCTTTGTCGATATGCATCCCAATGCCAATAACAGCTACCGGCTGCAGCTCACCGACGCCGACGGGACTATCACCTACAGCAAGGTCGTTGTGCTGACGGATGCCGCCGCGGCAGACCAGGCCACACTCGCCCCCTCCGTCACGGAGACCGGTGCCTCGAATCTCCACGTAACCCTGGGCCGCGAAACTGATCTCCAATACAGCATCAGCGATCTCTCCGGACATGTCCTGTCGCATTTCTCGGTCCATCTGCCAAAAGGTTCGAACACCCTCCCGCTCGACCTCAGCCGGGTGTCTCGCGGACTGTATTTCGTTCGGCTCACCAGTGATGATGGCTTCAATAAAGTCCTTACTCTCGTGAAAAAGTAAAACGACACGTGCAAAAAGGGGCCGCCTATTTTGAGGCGGCCCTTTGTTATTCCGATTTTAAGCTTTTTACCGGGTTGGTCATAGCGGCCTTGATGGACTGGAAACTGATCGTGAACAAGGCAATCAGCATCGAGATCAGGGCGGTGGCCACGAAGACCCAGGCAGATATATGTATCCGATAGGCAAAGTCCTGCAGCCATTTATTCATACCCCACCAGGCGATGGGAGAGGCAATGAGAAAGGCGAGGAGCACAAGGAGAATAAAGTCTTTGGACAGCAGGGAGGTGATGCTGGCGACGCTGGCGCCGAGAACCTTGCGGATACCGATCTCCTTATACCGTTGTTCGGCCATGAAGGCGGAAAGGGCGAAGAGGCCCAGACAGGCGATGACGATGGCCAGCAGGGCAAAGCTGGTGAAGATGCCCCCGGTTCTTTGTACATCGGCATACATAGCGGCGAAGTTCTCATCGAGAAAAGTATAGCGGATAGGCTGAGCCGGTGCGAACTTCCTCCACACCTTATCGATAGCGGAGAGCGCCCCTTTGGTGTCCTTTGTATGGAGCTTTGCCGATACGATGGACGAGCTGTAGCCAGGTCGCATAACGAGGCCCCTGATATTGTCCCGCATGGATTCATAGTTGAAGTCCTGTATGACACCGATGATCGTGAGATCAGCCCAGCCGTTGGTGATCTTTTTGCCCAAAGGCTCTTTCAGGTGCAGCTGGGAAGCCAGGGCCTGGTTGATGATGACGTTCTGGCTATCGGCCAGCAGATTGCTGTTGAAGTTCCTTCCGGCCACCAGGTGCATGCCCAGGGTCTTGAGGTAACTGTCATCCACGGTCCAGAACTGTGCATTGATGCCGAGATCGATTTTGTTACGGCCAGCGAGGTAGAAGTCATTCCCATCCCGCCTGGTTCCCCACACGGGCAGGTAATCGCTGACAGAGGCGCTGCTCACCTGGGGCAGGCCGGCCAGCTCGTTACGGAAAGTTCTTACCTGGTCGTTCGTCAGCGCCCCGGTGCCACGGATCACCACCACCTGATCTTTATCAAAGCCGGGCTCACGGTTGAGGATAAAATGCATTTGACCATAGATCACCAGGGTGCCGATGATCAGGATAATGGAGGTCGTAAACTGGAAGACCACCAGGCCATTGCGTAAGAAAGCGCTTTTGGTCCCCCTGCTGAGCCGGCCTTTCAATACTTCGATGGGCTTAAAGGCGGAGAGGTATAGGGCAGGGTAGATGCCGGCCAGGATCCCGATGACCACAGCGGCGATGAGGATGGCGGGTAAGAGCCACCAGGCTTCCCAGGGGATCGTTAGCGACTTGGCGGTAAGGGTATTGAACCAGGGCAGGATCAACCAGGCCAGCAGTACGCCCAGGGCAATGGAGAGGAAGCTGAAGACCATCGATTCCATCAGGAATTGTTGGATGAGACTGCTGCGGAGAGAGCCCACCACTTTACGCAGGCCGACCTCCTTGGCGCGGTTGGCGGATTTGGCGGTAGAAAGGTTAATGAAATTGATACCGGCTATGAGCAGGATAAAACAGGCGACGGCGGCGAAAAGCCATACAAAGCGGATGTCCCCATGCGGCAGTTCGTCATCCAGCGTAGAGAGATGAATCCGGGATATCGGCTGGACAAAAAGTCTGGCATGCTCTTCCATCAGGTCGGCTAATTTATCTCCCGCTTGTTTCAAGAAGGGTATATAATATTTGGTAATGATCAGCGGCAGGTGGGCTTGCAGTTTCGCTGCGCTGGCGCCTGGTTTCAGCAGCATATAGGTGTAGTAGTTGCTGGCTCCCCAATACTGTTGCTCGCCGGGCCAGAAGGCATATTCTTTCAGCGTGAGAAAGAAATCATACCGGATATGCGAATTGGCGGGTAAGTCGTTTATGACACCGGTGACGGTATAGGTTTTCTTGGGGTCGTTGTTCAGGATCATGGTCTTACCGACGGGATTCTCGCCCGGGAAGAACTTATCCGCCTGCTTTTTAGTGATTACCATCGTCATAGGCCCGGTAAGGGCGTGAGCCCGGTCGCCATAAACCATGGACACCTGCAGCATGTCCAGGATGGATTGATCGGCAAAAGTGAAATGTTCGGCATAGGTGTTCTCCTGCCGGTCGGTGCGGCGTATCTCATTGCTTTCGGTTACGCCCGCGAGATCGTGGGGCATCAGGCGTCCCACCGCCTCTATCTCGGGGAAATTATCCTTCAGGGCGGCAGCCATGGGGGCGGACCAGTCGGCGTTTGTTTCGACCCTCCCATCCAGCCTGAACTCGCTCGTCAGCCGGTAGAGCCGGCCGGCGGCTGCCCAGGAGGTATCATAGCTCAACTCATCGAGAATATACAGGGTGATCAGCAGACAGGCGGCAATGCTGAGGGCAAAGCCGCCGATCTTCACAGCGGCATACATCCGCTCCTTCCGCAACTGGCGGAGGGCGATGAGGAAATAATTTTTAAGCATGCCAAACAGACGGCCAAGAGTGTGCCGCTAATGCAAATAATTGATATGTAATATCTTATTCAAATATGACCGGGAGCGGGTGTTCTGTTTCGATACAGGCACTGTACGGAGAAAAAGAGAGGCCGCCCCGTACCGGGGCGGCCTAATCTTATCGATCAAACTACACTTAGTGTCCAGGCATCACCAACACCTTACTGGTATACACTTTCCCATCCACTCTGATCATACAATAATGGATACCTGCTCCAAGCCCGCCGGGGCCCAGCGTCAGCTTGTAGCTCTGGTTGGCTTCTACCGTATTCTGGAATAGCACCTGTTCCCGCACCCCAAGTGAATTATAGAGCTCAACGCTCACCTGGCTCCGGGAAGGCGACTGGAACTCGACATAAGCGACCGTGCTCACCGGGTTGGGATACACCTTATACGTGAAGGCGGTTGCTGTCTGAGGATCCTGCCCACCCTGTGCAAAGGTAGCAGCCTTTCCCGTCGTCAACGCCCGCGCCACACTGGAGCAGCCCGTCAAATTCGCAGATACATTGGTCGAAGCATTCGTGCTACACCCGTTGCCCGAACTGGTTACTGTCAGCACATACGTTCCGGAGTCGGTAGCCGTTGTAGACACCTGCTCAGGGTCAAAGAACCCGTTCGGACCCGACCAGCTATATGTCACATTCGACGTCGTGGAATTGCCCGTCAGCGTTACTGTAGAGACAGTACACGTGATCGGACCGGAATTCGTAGCCGTCACCCCTGCCGGGGTAGCCGTATCCGCCACTACCGTGAGCTGTTTGGTGGCCGTACAGCCATCGGCAGGGTTCGTTACGGTGAGATTATATACGCCTCCCAGCGTTGCCGATGCCGACTGCGCAGCCGAAGTGAATCCACCCGGCCCTGTCCAGGCATAGGTAGCGCCGGAGGTGGTAGAGTTTCCTGTTATCGTCACACTCGTGGTGAAGCACGAGATCTTGTTCGATACATTCGCCGTCACCCCGAGCGGAACAGCAATGTTCTGCGTCACCGCGTTGGCCGTGGCGGCAGTAGAACAGCCGTTGTTGGGGTTGGTAACTGTCAGGACATAGCTTCCCGGCGCCGTCACCGTCGCCGATGCACTGGAGGCGGAGAAGCTGTTGGGGCCTGTCCAGCCATAGGTGACGCCAGTCGTGTTAGAGCTGCCGGTGAGAATGACATTCGGCGTGCTGCACGTAAGCGTAGCATTGGCAGGCACGCTGCTCGTCGTTACTGCCGCCGGATGTGCCGTATCGAGGGCGATGGACACGTTAGCAGTCTTCGAACAGCCGTTGTCGGTTTTGGTAGCCGTTACCGTATAAGTCCCCGGCGCGGTCACCGATGTAGTGGCGTTAGCGGAGCTATAGTTATTCGGCCCGCTCCAGCTATAGTTCACGTTCTGGGGGTTGGCGTTGCCGGTGATCGTAATCGTAGGATTCGTACAGTTGATGATCGTCGTCCCCGTTGCAGAGGCAATGGTCACTGCTACGGGCGGCGTGATATTTTGCGTAACGGTGGTCGATGCCGTTGAAGAACATCCATTGGTCGAGTCCGTAGCCGTCACCGAATAGGTACCGGGTACAGATATGTTCGTAGTCTGACCATTGAACGTGAACCCGCCGGGCCCTGTCCATGAATAACCAACTCTAGAGCCGGAAGCATTGGCATTGAAAGCAATGCTGCTTGTCGCGCAGGTCAGCACCGCAGTAGTAGGATTGCTCGTCATGAGCAGACCCGACGGCGGCGTGATATTTTGCGATATAATGACCGAAGTGCCGGAAGTGCAACCGTTCGACGAATTGGTCGCTGTTACATTATAGGTTCCCGGATTGGTTACACTGACAGAAGCCAATGAGCCCGTGAAACTGTTTGGACCACTCCAGCTATAGTTGACACCACTCGTAGAAGAGCTGGCCGTCAGGGTGATGTTGGGACTGGTACAGGTCAGGATTGAGCCCCCCGTACTGCTGCCTATCGTCAGGCCGGCCGGTGTCGTGGTATTCTGGGCAACCACTGTGTTGGCAATGGTCGAACAGCCATTCACCGGGTTGGTGACCGTCAGGGTATAAGTGCCGGCCACACTGGTCGTGGCAGTAGCACCGGAAGCCGTAAAGTTGGACGGCCCCGTCCAGCTATAGCTGACATTGGCCGTCGAAGAATTGCCCGTCAGCGTCACCGTCGGATTGTTACAGGTGATCGGACCATTGTTGATGGCCGTCACTCCTGCCGGCGGAGCAAAATTTGCGTTGACAGTCGCGGCAGTGGAAGTCGTACAGCCATTGGTCGGGTTGGTCACCGTGAGGATATACTCCCCGGGTGTAACGGCAGTGACTGTAGTTCCCGTACCAGTAAAGCTGCTCGGTCCTGTCCAGGCATAGCTCACACCGGTGGTTGTGGAAGTACCGGTCAGCACTGCACTGGAATTGCTACAGGTGAGCGTCGTCAGCGATGGGCTGATCGCCACCCCTGCCGGTGGTGTTACATTCTGGGTAATAGCAATGGAAGTACTAGCCGTACAGCCGCTAGTGGGGTTCGTCACGGTCATAGTGTACGTACCGGGATTGAACACATTCACGGCCGAAGAAGTCGCGGTGAAATTATTAGGCCCTGTCCAGCTATAGGTTACGCCCGACGTGGTCGAGCTGCCGGATAGCGTGGTAAAGTTGGTGCTACAGGTGAGCTGGGTAACATTGTTCGCTGCTGCAATCGCCAACCCTGCCGGTGCTGTCGTATTGCCCGTCACGGTCACCGTGGCAGTAGCCGTACAACCCGAGGTGGGATTGGTCGCCGTCAGCGTATAGGTTCCTGCTGCAGTAGCAGTAGCCGTAGCGCCGGTGACAGTAAACCCGCCGGGCCCGCTCCACGCGAAGGTCGTACCCGAGGTTGTCGAGCTACCGGTCAGCGTAACACTGGTCGTAGAACAGCTCAACGAGCCGGAAGCCGTCGCCGTTACACCCGCTGGGGCCGTGATATTCTGGGCCACTGTGGTCGTGGCAGTAGCAGTACATCCGCTGGAAGTATTGGTGGCCGTCAGCGTATACGTACCTGGGACTGTCGCAGTCGCCGAAGTGCCGGTGGCGGTGAAGCTGCCGGGCCCTGTCCAGGCGTAGGAGACCCCGGTGTTAAGGGTAGAAGAGCCGCTCAGTGTGACGCTGGAGGCAGAACAGGTCAATGGACCATTATTGCTGGCCGTTATAGTGCCCGGTGCGGTGAGTGTCTGATACACGGAGGTCATGGCAGTAGTCGTACAGCCGGTGGCAGTATAGGTAGCCGTCAGGATGAACGTACCGGGAATCGTAGTAGTAACCGAAGCGCCGGTGGCACTGTAGTTGCCAGCGTTGCCTGTCCCTGCCCAGGCGTAGGTGACACCCGAGGTAGTGGTAGAAGAGGCGCTCATCGTGGCCGTGGTGAAATTACAGGTCAACGGACCATTATTGCTGGTCGTTACATTGGCCGGCGCGGTGAGATTCTGCGTCACCGTGGTAGAGGCAGTTGCCGTACATCCTGTAGAAGGATTGGTAGCGGTCACCGTATAAGTACCCGGAGCCGTCACGGCAGCCGTAGCGCCGCTGGCGGTAAAATTGTTGGGCCCAGTCCAGGCAAAAGTCGTTCCCGACGTCGACGAACTGCCCGTCAGCGTCACACTAGTGGTTGAACAACTCAACGAGCCGGAAGCCGTTGCCGTCACATTTGCTGGCGCCGTCGTATTCGAAGTAACCGCCACGGTGACGGACGACCAACAACCCGTAGGAGGGTAGGTAGCCGTTAGGGTATAGGTACCTGCTGCAGTAGCTGTAGCCGTTGCACCCGAGGCCGTAAAACTATTAGGCCCTGTCCAGGCGAAAGTCGTCCCTGACAACGTCGAACTTCCCGTCAGCGTCGCACTGGGCGACGAACAAGTAATCGGTCCGCTGGCCGTCGCCGTCACGCCTGTTGGGTTCGTCGTATTGGACGTCACGGCTACAGTAGTGGAAGACGTACAGCCTGTAGTGGGATTTGTAGCGGTCAGCGTGTAGGTACCCGCCATGTTAGCGGTGACCGAAGCGCCGGTGTTGGAATAGCTGTTAGGCCCCGTCCAGGCATACGTCGCATCCGACTCGGACGAACTTCCCGTCAGCGTCACACCAGTTACCGAACAACTCAGCGACCCGGATGCCGTCGCCGTCAAACTCCCTGGGGCTGCCGTATTGGAGGTCACGTTCACCGTGGCCGTACCCGTGCCAGCAGAATTTGTCCCCGTCACCGTATAGGTTCCCGCCGTAGTAGCGGTCACCGAAGCACCGGTGGCGCTAAAGCTGTTGGGTCCCGTCCAGCTGTACGTAGTGGTTCCCGAGGCCGTAGTCGAAGCGGTCAAGGTCGTCGAAGGATTGGTACAGGTCAGCACCCCCGAATTACTTGCGGAGGCAGACACCGAAATACTGCTGACCGTACAAGGACCGACTTCCTTGAACACATCGTACTGTTCGATATAATAATCGTTGTTACCCGCGGAGACATTATACAACCGGATAACGATCTGCACCGTGTGGCCCGTCATCTGCCCCGAAGTGACAAGGGGTGTCCCAAAGGCGCCGGTATATGAGCCGAAAGACGTCTCGGGCCCGCCGTCGAGCTTATAAAACAGATGCGCATATTCACTGCTGGTGAACGACCCTTCCGAAGAGATCTTCGCATCCACCTGGATGCCGGTATAGCCGGATATATTAAATACCTGGGAATACCAGACACCCTCACCGCCCAGGGTCTGCGCCTTGATGCGGTGGGATTTCATCGCGAAATACACCGCATTTGGAACATTCGTCCTGTCGAGGTACCATCCCACGCTGCTAGGGTCGGATGTCGCACCGTTGACGTCGGCGGCCTGGTTGAAGTTTTCCGCGATGATGGGACAGGCCGGCGTAAAATACAGCCGGTCACCGACCCTCCTGGGGGTTGTTTTGATAGGCTCGCCGCCGCCGAAAAAGCCGGGCAATCCATGTCCGCTCCCCGGGCTACCGAGCCCTGGCGGCGATGCGTACAGCCGCCCAGAAAAAAAGAGAATGAGAAGGAAAGATATAATAGAGATATTATACCTTTTTCCGGGTAAAAACATGATCATATGTATTGGTTTAGTTCACGAGGTTAAGATATCGGAAGCGGAAGCACGCTCTCCCGAAGGATGCCGCCTGGCAGGATAAGGGTAACTGTATACTGTAAACGAGGCAGCAAAGTACATTTTTTTGCAATCGATTAAAACGCTGCGATCGCACAAATCAGCGCCGGCAAAGAATCGTATGCGATATGAGAGAATAGGAAAATGTATAAATGAAAAACGGTGAGTCTCAACCGTGCCCTATAATAGTATTCTGCGTAGTAAAGAAATGATTTCTTTATAAACGGTTTTTCCCTACATTTACCCTGATAAACAAACGACATGAAAATTGCTTTCCACGGCGCCGCCCGTACCGTCACCGGATCGAAACATCTTCTCACATTAAATAATGGCAAAAAATACTTACTCGACTGTGGTATGTTCCAGGGCATGGGCGACCAAACCGACGTCCTCAACCGCAACTGGGGATTTACCCCTGCCGAGGTAAATACGCTTATTCTCTCTCATGCGCATGTCGACCATTGCGGCCTCATTCCCAAACTGGTGAAGGATGGCTTTGCCGGCAAGGTCTATTGCACGCCCGCCACAAAAGCACTCACCGCCGTGCTGTTGGAAGACTCCGCCGGTATCCAGGAGGAAGAAGTGAAGTTCGCCAACAAACGCAAGACGGCCAATGGGCTCGCCTATCTTCAGCCCCTCTACACGGAAGAAGATGCAAAAAGAGCCATGGATCACTTCGTCACTATAGAATACGACACCTGGACCACCATCGACGACAACATCAGCGTCCTCTACACCGACGCCGGGCATATCATCGGCAGCGCCGCTGTAAGCCTGAAGATAAAAGAAGATGGAAAGGAGACCCATCTCACCTTCAGCGGTGACGTCGGCCGTTATAAGGACGTCATTCTCCGCAGTCCCGAGGTCTTCCCCCAGGCCAATTACATCATCATTGAATCGACATACGGTAACAGTCTCCACGATCCGGCGGATACGACCCCCGATATGCTCCTGAAATGGATCAACCACACCTGTGGCGAGAAAAAAGGCAAACTCATCATCCCCGCTTTTAGCGTCGGCCGCACCCAGGAGCTTCTCTTCGCCCTCAACTCCCTCGAAGAAGAGCATCGCCTTCCCGATTTCGACTACTATGTCGATAGCCCGCTGAGCATCGCCGCCACGGAGATCGTTAAAAGCTATCCGCAATATTTCAATAAGGCGGTACAGAAGGTGCTTGAGACCGACAAAGACCCTTTTGATTTCAAAAGACTGAAATACATAAAGACGGTCGCCGAATCCAAACAGCTCAACTTCCACGACAAACCCTGCGTCATCATCTCCGCCAGCGGTATGGCTGATGCCGGTCGGGTAAAACATCACATCAGCAACAGCATCGAGAACAGCCGCAACACCGTCCTGCTCGTCGGCTACTGCGAGCCCCATTCACTTGGCGGAAGGCTCCAGGCCGGGGCAAAAGAGGTACACATCTTCGGCATCCTGCACGAGGTCCACGCCGAGATCGGCAGCATCCGCAGCATGAGTGCCCACGGCGATTATGAAGACCTGAGCCAGTTCCTCGCCTGCCAGGACCCCAAGCAGGTAAAGACCGTCTTCATCGTCCACGGCGAATACGATGTTCAGCAGGCTTTTCAGGAGCGCCTCCTGAAAAAAGGATTCACGGATGTCCGCATCCCCGAGCTCCACTCCGAACACGGACTCGGATAACCGTTCTGCCCATTCAAAGGAAATTGACATAAGTCAAAATCCCGCTTCTGCATGCTCAGCGCGGCCGGGAGTAATATATTTACTCCTGACTAAAACGCTGTCCCTATGCAACTCTATCCACATAACCAACGAGCCTATGATAGTGCGGTAAATGCCCTCGAACACCACAACAAAACCTGTATCATCCATCCCACCGGCACGGGTAAAGCCGTTATCATCGCGAAATTCATCATTTCCAACCCCACAGCCCGACATCTCCTTCTGGCGCCCGGAGAACACATCTGTGCCGAGGTCCAAAAGCACGTTGACGGCGCCAACTTCTTCTTTTGCACCTATAGGAACTTGCTAACGTCCAAGACCCTATCGGGCCGAAACAACTTCGATTTCATTTATCTCGACGAATTCCATCGGGTGGGCGCCCGCGGATGGGGACCAAAGGTTCTACAACTGCTCGACAGGAACCCACAGGCAAAAGTGCTGGGTACTACCGCAACCCACATCCGATTCCTGGACCATAGCCGGGATATGGCCTTCGAACTGTTCAGGAACAATATCGCTTCCTATTTCTCCCTGCACGGGGCGTTTCTCGAAGGCATTTTAATGGCACCCAAATATATTAGCGCCATTTACTCCATTTCGCAGGAATACCGGCGAATGGAGGAAAAGATCGGGCAAACTCAACATCAGCAAAAAGAATCGCTGATCAGGGAAATGAAGGCGCGGGTCATCGATTGGGAAAAAAGTTCCGGCCTGGATGCCATCTTAAAAAAGCACCTGCCGCCGTCACGGAAAAAGATCATCGTCTTTTGTACTACGCTCAAAGAAATGAAAATGGCCGAGGAAACGCTTACGCCGATGCTTAAAAGCATTTTTGGAAGGTTCCTCTCCTTACCCCTTCACACAAAATTCGGGAAAAAAGTCAACGCACGACATCTTTCCAGGTTCGATAAAGACGATAACCTCACGAAAGTCTTGTTTACCGTGAATATGATCACCGAAGGCCTGCATTCAAAGGACATTTCCACCGTCATCCTGTTGAGAGAGACCAGCTCGCCCATCATTTGGTATCAGCAGATAGGAAGATGCTTCTCGGTAGATCAAAAAGAGCAACCCATAATACTCGATCTGGTAAATAATTTCAGGAATCTCCAGCACGCCCGGTTTAAGGCGGATCATGAAGAAGAGAAAGCTGCCTCGGACGATAGTAAAATAATGCGCCCCTATAATCGATTGGATAAGGTACCCACCGCCATCGAATTCATAGACGAAACCCAGGGGATCCAGGATATCTTAACCTCTTTCGAAAACCGAATCGACAATTGGGCGATAGGATATTCAAGGGCAAAGGCATTTTTTGAGAAGAAAGGGCATTTGAAAGTACCAATGAAGGAAGACTTAAACTTGCTGAGGTGGATCGAAAAACAGCAGAGCGCATTTAGAGCCGGGAGACTCTCGTCCGAAAAGGTGTCGCAACTCACCCAAATAGGCATCGATTGGAATAACACCAGTGAGGAAAGGTGGTACGCCAATTACCGCCAGCTCAGAAAAATTATCGAGGAACAAGGTTATTTACCTCGCACACGGATCGATAAACCCCTTGCCCGTTGGTTTGCACGGCAAAAGCGGTTATATCAACAAAATAAATTGGAAAAGGAGTACCGGCATCTCCTGGAAGAGATCATCTCGCTCGAGAATGACCGCGAAGTACTATGGACAAAAAGACTCGATCGGTTGGAAGAATATTTTGCAAGGCATAATAAGTTTCCCCAAGGCCGAGGTTCTGAAATTCAAACAGACGTCAGGCAGGTCCGGGTATCTCACAGAATGGGATCACTGCCTCAATTTGTCTATGATAGACTAATAGAACTGGGGTTCAAATTCAAGTATGAAAGAAATACATATGAACAAACGTTGGAATTGCTAATAAAATTCATCAGGGAAAATAACGGTAACCTTCCTACAGAAAATACCAACTACTATCTCCGGCAATGGTTTTCAACGCAATGTTCAAAATATCGTCACGGTCGCCTCAAAAAAGAACATATCGATTTATTCAGAATGCAAGAAACAGCCACCAGTTTGAAACTGCTTCCAACGCTGATCATCACTCAAAACTCACAAGCACGTCGCGCATAGTCGCCATTGTTAACAACATTTAACGGCCACGTAACACCTGCATAATATATCCTTTCTATCTTTGCGGCGACAAAAGGTAGAAGCGCTTTTACGTCTTGAATGTCCCGGCAAAAAATATTGAAAAAAGTATTTTTTGCCCGGTTTTTGAAAACCTAAAAAACCTATTAATTATGTCCCGGAAACAATTCACCGGAAAGGCGATCCTTCCCCTTTTTATCACCCTGACCCTCGCCGCACCGCAAGCCTTCAGCCAAAACTATCATTATAAAGTTGCCACCGCTGCTCAATGCAATGCCCTCGACTCCATCGTCGCCGCTGCTCATTTGCAGGTCAGCATCAGGCAGATGGATAGCAGCTCGATGCGGTTCCGTATCACTATCCAGAACCCGAACCAACATGCGGTGTCCATTTCCATCCACCATGGAAACGACATTCTCTTCGAAGATATCGCCGGCAAGGCGCCCTATGACTACGTCTACAATCTCAGCGACCTCGAAGACGGCGATTACCTTATTGTGGTAAGCAGTGGAAAAGAAAAGATCAGCCGCAACATCCGTATCCAAACCGACACCCGGGTCGATCGGCTCATCACAGTAGATTAACCCATAACCCATACCCCCGCACGCCCTCGCCACCCGCCCCGCCGTCATCCCCGACGGCGGGCCCCCACAGCCATTTACCACCCCCGCCGTCCGCTTCTCCCATTCCCACTGGCAACTCTCGACTCTACCTGCTATCTTTATTCCGTACTAACTCCTAACGCTATGCCCAAGCCTGCCATCGCTGCTATCGTCATCCTCTCTATCCTGCTTGTCCTCGCCCTCAGCTTTATCATTAGCGGTCCCAATAACCAGCAGGGTGATGACCAGGGCGTTGCCGTCGATCACGACGGTTCCGTCGAGACCGTCCTTTCCGTGGAGCACGCCGACAGCACGCACGACGTCATCCTCACCACCCACAAAGTATGGATCAAATCCGGCGTCTACAGCACCATCGTCCACCGCGACACGATCCCGACCCTCGACTCACTAAACACCACCGCCGAAAACTCCGTCGGCGATACAAAAACCGTCCGGGCAAAAAAGGACTATCAGCTGTTCATCACCGTAAAATAACCCCCTGTGAAAAAACCCCAACATATCTCCCTCGTCCTCATCACCGCCGCTCTTGCATCGTGCCACCGCCCGGGCCCCACCGACTGGGTCGACGCCAACGATCGGCATCACCAGGTCTATATCCGCAGCGACAGCACCGCCCCCTATACCTATATGCATCATCCTATCGGCAGTCCTCTTTGGTATTATGCCTTTCGGCCCTATGGCAGGTATTACAGCGGCCACTACCGGCGTGTCGGCTACTATTCCGATGCCCTTAGCGAAAGAAGCAACGTCGGCTTCGACTTCGAAAAAACCTCCGTTGTCCGCGGCGGCTTCGGCGGAGAATATTCTGTCTCCTCTTAACTTCACGCACAATGAAACGTCATACCCTCCATCCCCGCAATAACTGGCAAAAAGAAGTCGAAAAACTCGGCTTTGGTTTCCACACCACCAATGTCCCATACTGGGACGAAAGCGCCTGCTATGAATTTTCTATGAACGAGATACTCTTCATCGAAAAAGCGTCCGCCGAACTCTGGGATCTTTGTCTCGGCGCCGTCCAGCACGTCATGGACAATAATCTCTATCATCACTTCGCTATCCCCGAAGCCTTTATCCCCTACATCGAAAAGACCTGGATGGAAGACCACCCCGCCATCTATGGCCGCTATGACTTCTGTTACCAGGAGGGCAACCTCAAGCTCCTCGAATTCAACGCCGACACCCCCACCAGCCTCTATGAAGCCGGCATCATCCAATGGTTCTGGCTGCAGGACTTTGATAAAAGCAAGGATCAGTTCAACAGCGTACACGAAAAACTCATCGCCTACTGGAAATACCTCAAAGCCTATCTCTATCCCGGCTCCCTCCACTTCGCCTGTGTAAAAGGCTCACTCGAAGACCTCACCAACACCGAATATCTCCGGGATTGTGCTATCCAGGCCGGCCTGCAGACAAAACTGCTCTTCGTCGACGATATCGGCTGGGACCAAAAAGACGAGATATTTGTCGACATGGAAGACCAGCCCATCAAGAACATCTTCAAACTATATCCCTGGGAATGGCTGGTAAAGGAAGCCTTCGGCACAAACATCCTCACCGATCGCAACAAGACATTCTGGATCGAACCCGGCTGGAAGATGCTGCTCTCCAACAAGGCCATCCTCCCCATCCTCTGGGAACTCTATCCCGATTGCCCCTATCTTCTTCCTGCCTATTTCGAACCCGGCCGCCTCACCGACTACGTGAAGAAGCCTATCCTCTCCCGCGAAGGCGCCAACATCGAGCTCGTCCGCGGGAGTAGCGTCCTCCAGTCCACTGAAGGTGAATATGGCGCCGAAGGCTACATCTATCAGGAGCTCTGTGCTCTCCCCGACTTCGACGGCAACCATCCCGTCCTCGGCAGCTGGATCATTGGGCAGGAACCCGCCGGCATGGGCATCCGCGAAAGCAACACCCTTGTCACCAACAATCTCAGCCGCTTCATCCCGCACTACATCAGCTGACGCACCGGGCCGCATTCTCCCCATTTCTTCTTATTTTTAACCCGATGCGCAAACTTCGGCCCCTCCAGCTCGCGGCTGTCATTTTTCTTACCGTATCGGGCGGCCCCTACGGGTTGGAACCCCTTTTCTCCTATGTCGGCACGCACGGCGCCATGCTCCTGCTGCTCGTCACCCCCTTGCTATGGGACGTTCCCACCATCCTTACGGTACTCGAGCTCAACAGCCTCATGCCCGTCACCGGAGGTTACTACCAGTGGGTAAAACACGCCCTCGGCCTCCGCTGGGCCTTCTTCGAAGGGTGGTGGACCTGGCTCTACACCTTCTGCGATCTCACCATCTATCCCGTCCTCTTCGTCACCTATGCGGCATTTTTCTTTCCCGAGATAGCGCATTACAAGATACCCGTCTGCCTCCTCATCGTCTGGACATCGGCGCTGCTCAACATCATCGGCATCGTACCCGTCGGAAAAGCCTCCCTCGTTCTCAGCGCAGTGGTCATCGTCCCCTTCCTGCTCATTTTCGGTCTGCTCTTCTTCGGCAGCCATCCCGTTGCCATACCCACTCCCGCGCTGCACAACCCGCAGTTCTCCACCCTTAGCCTGGGACTCTACACCGTCATGTGGAACTTCATCGGCTGGGATAATGCGACTACCTATGCGGGTGAGGTTGCCCGGCCCGTGCGCTCTTATTTTACTTCTGTTTGCCTGGCCTTTCTTTTCACCGTGTCCATCTACATCCTTGCCACTATTTCCGTCAACCAGACCGGCATCGACACCTCCGGCTTCCACGAAGGCGATATGCCCCTCATCGGCGTTCTGCTCGGTGGCCGCTGGCTCGGGATGCTCGTGGCTGCAGGCGGGATGGCAGGTACCCTCGGACTCTACTCCGCCGTGCTGCTTTCGGTATCCCGCGTTCCAAAGGTAATGGCCGACGACCAGCTGTTGCCCACCTGGTTCTGCGCACTGCATCGCCGCTTCGGCACACCCTATATCTCTATTCTCGTTTCTTCCGCCATCGTCAGCATCCTGGTTGTCCTCAGCTTCTCCGAACTAGTGGTGATGGATATCATTCTTTATGGCGCGGCTCTCACCCTGGAATTTCTGGCGCTGATCATCCTGCGCAGTAAAGAACCCGACCGGCCCAGGCCCTTCAAGATCCCCCTGGGCAAAAAAGGACTTGTCCTTCTCGTCATCGCCCCCATCCTGGTTTATTCCATTGCCCTCGCAGGCGCGCTGATGTCTTCGGATACGATGCAACTCCCGCTCGGTCTTGGCCTCGGCATGCTCTTCTCCGCCACCCTTGCGTGGTGGGTAATCCGCTGGCGAAAACCCCATCTGGCAACCCAGGGCCCTCACATTAAATAATTGTAAACTTCGTCTTACGGCGCGGCCGAACTCGTTTACAAAAATAACCCGCCGTATCTTGTACAAAAGCTTCCATTTGACCTTAGTTGTTTCAAAACTATCCCACTTCCTCCGCCACCCTCTCGGCATCCTCTTCGCCGCCCTCACCCTGCTCACCTCCTGTAATCAGCATAAAAACTTCCGCCTCCTGCTCGGTTCGGAAAATGAAGCCCTCCAACCCCTCATCAAGGACTTCGCCGACAAGAAAGGCTATGACATCGACTTTGTCTACAAAGGCTCCGTAGACATCATGCTTGCTCTCCAATCCGACACCACCGACTTCGACGGCGTCTGGCCCGCTTCCGGGCTCTGGATCACTCTCGGGGACCAGCACCACAAGGTGAAATACGCAAAGTCGATCCTCACCAGCCCGGTCGTCTTCGGCATAAAGAAAAGCCTCGCCCGGCAACTCAACTTCATCGGCCGCCCCGTCAAAGTAGCTGACATCCTCACTGCCATCCGCAACCGGCAACTGAAATTTATGATGACCTCGGCCTCGCAATCCAACTCCGGCGCGAGCGCCTACTTCGGCTTCCTCTACGCCCTGCTCGGCAACCCCGAATACATCACTAAGGACGATCTTCACAAGCCTGAACTTAAGGAGCAGATCCGCGAATTGCTCTCCGGCATCAACCGCTCTTCCGGCAGCTCGGGCTGGTTAAAAGACCTCTTCCTCCAGGGCAACGGTCAGTACGACGCCATGGTCAACTATGAATCCATCATCATCGAGACCAACCAGGAACTCCTCCGGCGCAACCAGGAACCCCTCTATGTCGTCTATCCCACCGACGGCCTCGTCATCGCCGACTCGCAATTGGGCTTCGTCGATCGGAGCGGAAGCGACAACAACAGCGACGGCAAGGACAAGGAAACCTTCTTCCGCCAATTGCAGGACTACCTGCTCAGCAGCGACGTCCAGGCAAAGCTGCTGCAGCTCGGTCGCCGTACCGGCTTCGCCGGCGAATTGACCAACGCGCCCCCCGACGTCTTCCGCGCCGACTGGGGCATCGACACAAAAAAGATACTCAGCCCCATCAAGCTCCCCGGCGAAGACGTCATCCGGGAAGCCCTCAGCCTCTACCAAACGGATTTTCGTAAACCCTCCTTTACTGTCTTCTGCCTCGACTTCTCCGGCAGCATGAACACCAATGGCGGCGCCGATCAGGTGAAGCAGGCCATGCAGCTTCTTCTCGACCAGGATCAGGCAAAACGTTACTTTCTCCAGGCCTCCGACGACGATCGCCTCATCATCATCCCCTTCAATCATGATCTTATTACCGAATGGGAAGCCGATGGCAACCAGGGCGACTCGCTAAAAGCCATCCTCCAACGGGTGACCGATCTGTACCCCTCCGGCGGCACCGACATCTATTCGCCCGTCATCCGGGGACTCGAAGCGATAAAACAAGGCGACACCGCCGATCACTATATTCCAGCCATAATCCTCATGACCGATGGGGAGTCCAACACCGGCAAAACCTATCCCGATCTCTCGAAAGCCTGGACGGCTAACGGCCTCGACATCCCCGTCTTCGCCATCACCTTCGGGGATGCATCCGACGACCAGTTGAATCAAATTGTCGGCCTCACCCGTGCCAGTCTCTTCGACGGCAAGAAAGATCTCATAACCGCATTTCGTAAAGCAAAAGGATATAACTAGTGCGAAATTTCACCAACATAACAGGCCTCATCTCTGGCGTCATCGGCGCCACTGGATTCCTGGTGCTGTTCTTCTTCCTTGGGATACCCCTGCTGACGTCCCTGTTGCTCGGCCTCGCCTGCTTTGGCGGCGCCTGGCTGTTTATCTACGCCTTCCGGCCCAAACCCCGTATGCAGTTCGACATCGGCGCAGGCATCACCCCGCAGCTGCTCGAGACCACGATGAAAGAAGGCGGCGAAAAGGTAAAAGCCCTCGTCGACTGTGCCAACGATATAAAGGACCCGGCGATCCGCGCCAAGATCGCCCGCATCATCGATGTCATCAAACGCATCTTTGGCAACTTTGAAAAAGACCCAAAGGATATAAAACAGGCAAAGCAATTCCTGGCTTATTATCTCGACACCAGTATAAAGATCGTCCGCAAATACCGCGACCTCTCCCAGCAGAACGTCCGTTCGCCGGAGATCGCCGCCACCCTTGCCAAGGCCGAACTCATGCTCGACTCCATCGAAAAAGCGTTTGAGAAGCAACACGCCCGTCTCCTGCGCGATGACGCGATGGAACTCGACACCGAGATCCAGACCCTGGAAAAAACCTTCAACGCGGAAGATTTGAAATGATAACCTATGCGCGGAATATTCATTGGACTCGGACTCTTTCTTCTGGCGGTCGTCGTCGGGGTGGCCTATTGGTACGAGGGCAATCATAAGACCCTGCTCACCATAAAAGGCATCGTCGGCAGCGAAAAAAGCAATTTTCTCGAAAACCCCCGTGTCCGCTCTATCCTGGAAACTAAATACGGCCTGAAACTCGACTACACCCGCGAAGGCTCCATCGAAATGGTCTCCTCACCCGTCAAAGACGACATTGATTTCCTCTGGCCTTCCAGCCAGGTCGCGCTCGAACTCTTCAAGAACACCCAAAGCAACCGCCTTATCCAATCCGAACTCGTCTTCAATTCCCCCGTCGTCCTCTATAGCTGGGACATCGTCGTAAAAGCCCTCGTCGCCCAGGGCCTTGTAAAGGTGGAGGACAGTGTCGCCTATCTCACGGATATGGACAAGCTCATCCGGTGGGAGCTCACCGGCAAGTCCTGGCCCGACATTGGTCTTCCCGATCTGTATGGGAAGGTCAATGTCATCACCACCGATCCGACAAAGTCCAACACCGGCAACCTCTACGCCGGTCTCATGGCCAACTTCCTCAGCCCCGACGGCGTCAACGACCCCGACAGCGTCGATCGTATCCTGCCTTCGCTGCAAAAACTCTTCACCCGCCAGGGCTTCATGCAAAGCTCATCGGGCTTTCTCTTCGAACAATTTCTCCAAACCGGGGTGGGACAGTACCCCCTCATTGCGGACTACGAAAACCAGATCGTCGAGTTCTCCCTCCAGCATCCCGACTTCTGGCCAAAAGTGAAGGACAAGATAAAGATCGTTTATCCCGTTCCTACCGTGTGGAGCGAACACCCCGTACTCATCTTAAATAAAAAAGCCCTGCCCCTCCTCGACGCGCTGAAGGACCCCGAGATCCAACGCATCGCCTGGGAAGAACACGGCTTTCGCACCGGCCTCATCGGCGTACAAAACGACCCGAAGGTCATAAAGGTGGATGGTCTCGCGCGCAGCATCAACAAGACCATGCCCATGCCCCGCGCCGCCATCATGGAAAAAATCATTAATGCCCTTAATACAAATAATCAATAGCCATGAGCGATACCAACATGCCCGTTCCGCTAAGCCAGGGCAACGCCAACCTCGATATTACGAAATTCACCCCCGAAGAAATGACCAGGGTGGAAACCATCAGGCAGCAGATCAATCTCGAAGATTCGCAGGCCATCATCACTTATGGGGTAGGGGCCCAGCGCGAGATCTCCACCTTCGCTGATACTATCCTCGGCGAAGTGCGCAACAAGGACAGCGGTTATGTCGGGGACATCATGACCAATCTGCTCACGCATATTAAAAAGGTGGATGTCAACGGCCTCGAGATAAAAGGCGGCTTCCTCTCGCGTATTCCCATCTTGTCGTCGTTCTTCAATTCGGTGAAGAAATTCATCGCCGGCTATGATAAGCTCAGCGTTCAGATCGAAAAGATCACCGATCAGCTCGACAACGCACGGATGGGCCTGTTACGCGACATCACCCTGCTGGATAATATGTTCGTCAAGAACCAGGACTATCGCAAAAACCTCGAAGCTTATATCGCGGCGGGGCAGCTAAAGATACACGAGCTCCAAACCACCACTCTCCCCGCCCTCCGCGCAAAGGCCGGCGAGACAAAGGATGCCCTCGACGCCCAGCGGTA
Source organism: Puia dinghuensis (assembly GCF_014642875.1). Lineage (GTDB taxonomy): Bacteria > Bacteroidota > Bacteroidia > Chitinophagales > Chitinophagaceae > Puia > Puia dinghuensis. The sequence goes on along the minus strand of NZ_BMJC01000003.1, from coordinate 210,848 downwards.
TAATGATTTTTCCCAGACCCTCAATCGCTTCGAGAAAAAGGTCTACGATCTCAATCTCAGCCACGTCATTTCTATTCAGACCGGGCCGCAGATCCGCCTCATCCAGAACGGCAACCAGGCCCTCGTCGAAAAGATCCAGAGCAGCATCCTCAATACGATACCGCTCTGGAAAAATCAAATGGTCATCGCCATCACCCTCCTGCGCCAGCGTAACTCGCTCGAACTACAAAAGGAGGTCACCAAAACCACCAACGAACTGCTCACAAAGAACAGCCAGCTGTTGAAGGAAGGCACTATCGAGATCGCAAAGGAATCCGAAAGCGGCATCGTCGAGATCGAAACCCTGAAGAAAGTAAATAACGATCTCATCAGCACCATCGAGGAAACCCTCAAGATCCAGGCCGAAGGCAAGATCAAACGCCAGCAGGCCGAAACCGAACTCGTCCGCCTCGAATCCGATCTGAAGGACAAGCTGCTTTCGCTGAAGAGCTAACGGCAACGGCTCGATTGGGCTTTTCCCTTATTTTACAATTTCATAGCAATGCGCATATTGCATGAATCGACACGTTTATGCTCCCTCTGTGCACGGCGGTTCCTATTTTTGAATGGTTATCGCATAGCTGTGACCGATACAAATGATTGAAATAACGGATTATTGGTTATCTTAAGGCCCGTCATCCGTTCCCGCCTTTAGATATCCCATCAATTTTTAACTTTTAAACCTTACTGACCAATGAGATCGATTTTTCAATCTATCGCTTATCTTATCCCCCTTTTGACTACGGTTCAGCTGCTGCAAGCTCAAAGCAATACTTTCCCTGCCACTGGGAATGTAGGCATCGGCACCGGCACTACCACCCCTTCCAACGCGCTTACAGTCATCTCGTCAAGCTCTCCGGCCTATTTCCAATACACTGGTACGGCAAATAGCGCCATTACCTTTGCAAATGCCAGTAATCATCTCAATCTCGGCATTGGCTCCGCGACACCGCACGGCTATCTTTGGTCCAATACCGGCAGTTTTTTCATCGGCAACGACGGCGGCCCCACCTTCTTCATATCGGGCATGGCAAATGGTAATGTCGGCATCAATATGAGCAATCCCGCGTGGAACCTGGACGTGAATGGCTCCATTCACTCGAACAATATACTCGTTGTCGATGCCCAGGGAGCCAACACTGCCGCTGCCTGGCTGAAAGGGACTGCCAGTGGAGATGCTAATCTCATCCTGCAGGGAGGCGCCGGTAACTGGCAGGCCTTTTGGCTCACTGCGACACTAAATATGTTCCGGATAGGGAACAATGGCGGCGTCGAACCCAACACCGGTGTGATCAACATAGACTACACGGGGCATATGGCGGTTGGCGGCAATCCGGTGAGCAACTATATACTAGACGTTTATGGGAATCTTCGTGCCAACCAGGTGGTGGTCAATACTACAGGCGCCGACTTCGTATTCGATTCGGCCTATAAGCTGCCTTCCCTGCACCAACTGGAGAAATATATTCACGCCAATCACCACCTCCCGGATGTTGCTCCTGCGAAGCAGATGCAGGAGGAAGGCGTTAATGTGGGCGATAACCAAACCATGCTGCTGAAAAAGATAGAAGAGCTTACCCTATATATCATTGAACAGGACAAAAAGATGGCCCAGATGCAGGCTCAGCTGGATGAGCTGAAAGCACACCGGAAGTAATGACTTTGCCGCCCCCGCCGAAGGCGGGTGCGGCTCTTCTACAACTGCTGTCCCCCCGACACCTCGATCCGTTGGGCGGTGATCCATCGTGCTTCTTCACTGCAGATGAGCGTCACGGCAGCGCCAATATCTTCCGGCTGCCCGATCCTGCCCAGCGCAAAAATAGACGCCACCTGCTTCCGGCCTTCTTCGGTGGGCGGCAGTCCGCCCCTGGTAAAGTCCGTCTCTGTCAATCCCGGCGCTATCGTGTTCACGGTGATGCCCCTCGGGCCAAGCTCTTTGGCGAGATAGCGCGTAAATACCTCTATCGCCCCCTTCATCGAGGCGTAGGCCGCATACCCCGGGTAGGTGAAGCGGGCCAGTCCGGAGGAAATATTGATCACGCGGCCATTATCATTCAACAGGGGCAGCGCCTTTTGGGTGAGGAAGAATACGCCTTTCAGGTGGATGCTGTACAGCTGGTCGAACACCGCCTCCGGGGTATCCGCAACGGAATAATGGGCGCCCGTACCTGCGTTATTGATCAGGATGTCGAAATTTCCGCTGCCCGTATACTTCATCAGATGAGCCGATACTGCCGCAAAGAATCCGTCAAAGGATACGATATTCGTCGTGTCCAATTGATAGGCTTCTGCGTTACGCCCCATCCCACGAATCTCATCCACTACTTTCTCCGCTTCCGTCTTGTTGCTGTTGTACGTCAGGATAATATCATGTCCTTTCCCGGCCAGCTGTAGCGCCATATTCTTTCCCAGGCCCCTGCTGCCACCGGTGATCAATGCAATTTTCGTTCTTGTTGCCATAAATAGTGATTTAGGCTACAAAATTCGGCAGCATCCGGGATAAGGGAATGGTGATAGTTTCAGTATTTTTGTCTTCAACAAAACACCACATGCCATTAAACCCGGACCCTTTCCTGCCGCTTTTTACCCACATCCGGAAATTTGTCGCTCTCGACGACGGGGAAGCCGCCGCCCTTACCAGGGGTCTGCGCTGTAAAAAGCTAAAGAAAAAGGATTTCCTGTTAAAGGAAGGGCAGGTCTGTACGTCGAACTATTTCGTCCTCAAGGGCTGTCTGCGCATGTACTTCATTCGTGAGGACGGCGTGGAACACATCATCCAGTTCGCCATCGAGAATTGGTGGATCACCGACTTTCAAAGCCTCGACTGGCAGCAATCGTCGCGCTTCCATATCCAGGCCATCGAGACTACCGAAGTCGCCATCCTCGATCGTCGCACCGCGCCCACCCTCTGCGCCCGCCTTCCCCAATTCGATCACTATCTCCGCCTCATCGTCCAACGCGCCTTTGCCGCCGCCCAGCAAAACCTCTTCTTTCTCTACACCTTCTCCGGCGAAGAGCGGTATCATCATTTCAACGACGCCTTCCCCGAATTCGTCCAGCGCATCCCCCAATACATGGTTGCCTCCTACCTCGGGTTCACTCCCGAATTCATCAGCAAGATCAAAACCCGCCGCAAATAGCTCCTGGCCTCATCCGCAATAATGCCCTGTTTTTTCTTAATCATGATTATTTTTTCCCACCCTCATCCGTCCAAACTTTGTGTCATCAAAAACAAAGCATTATGTCAACACGTCTCAAACTCGGAAAAGCCGAACCTGCCGGCTACAAGGCAATCATCGACTTTGACAAGTATCTCCAGACCACCCGCCTCACTGCCACCCACAAAGATCTGATAAAGATAAGAGCCTCGCAGATCAATGGCTGCGCCTACTGTATCGATTTGCATGCAAAGGAAGCCCGTCAGGCCGGTGAGTCCGAACAACGCATCTACGCCCTCACCGCCTGGCGCGACACCCCTTTCTTCACCCCCGAAGAACGCGCCATCCTGGCCCTCACCGAAGAAATAACGCTTATCAGCAACCACGTCTCCGATAAAACCTACAACGAAGCCGCGGCCCTCTTCGACGAACAATACATCGGCCAGATCATCATGGCCGCCATCGTCATCAACGCCTGGAACCGTATCGGCATCGCCACCGCCATGAGCCCCGCAGCATCATAGCCCTTCCCCACCAATGGTGGACCCCCAATCCCCGCTGACGCCACCGGCACACCCCCCGGCGGCGTTCCCATTTCACCGCAACTCTCGCCCTCTTCACCGATTTTGAAGTTACAACATTGTTAAAGCGAATTTCGAGACCCCGGACGGCAACTCTTTTCATTTTATTTTCGTAACATTACTAAAAGAGAAAACACAAGCCGACACGCCCATGCTTAAGATTCTTTTATCCGCCTTCCTCCTCACCGGATGGTTCAACATCGAATGGCACCACGATCTGAAGGAAGCCGAAACCATCGCCAAAAGCGAACATCGCTTCATCCTGCTCAATTTTTCCGGCTCGGACTGGTGTGGTCCGTGCATCCGGATGCACAAAGAAATATTCAACGATGATGTATTTCGCCATTTCGCCGATTCATCCCTGGTGATGGTCAACGCGGATTTCCCCCGCATGAGGAAAAATCAGCTGCCGCCCCAACAGCAGCAACTGAACGACGCTATGGCCGATCAATACAATCCCAAAGGCAAATTCCCGCTCACCCTGTTGCTGACAGCAGATGGGAAAGTGCTGAAAACCTGGGATGGATTTCCCGATGGGGGAGCCCCAGCCTTCACGCAACAGGTTCGGACCATCACCGCCGCAGGCAACTAACCTTCGTCAAACACCATCACCGTTACAAACACCGGCACCGCCGTATACACCAATAAAAGTCAACAACATGATACCCAAATCACCAGCCGTCGCCCTGGCGACCGCCGTGGCCATCGGCTGCAGCGTCCTCTCCATCACCGCCTGCACTTCGGTGAAGGAATACCAGAAGAGCAGGCTCAATGACGCGGAAATGTCCCTCGGCAACCGCACCGTCGAAAAGAACGAACTGAATTTTCAATCCTATCGCGAAGGCTCTTCCGGCGCAAATGGCGGCAAAACCGGCGGCGGCTGCGGCTGTAATTAAAGGCAGTAATTAAACGCTACTACTACACATGAGAAAGATCTGTCTCACCGTCATCGGTATGTACCTCACACTGATGCATGCCTTCTCCCAATCCGCCCCAAAAGACACTTCGGACTTCAAACCCCGGAAGTTAAAACTGGAGGAAATAAACCTCGTCGGCAGCTACTATACGCAAACCGGCGACCACTCCTCCATCCAGGGTGGCATCGGCTCAGAAGCGGTCACCGATCTCGCCAGTGGCATCGAACTCAAATTCGTGGGCTACGACTTCCTCCAGCGTAAGAACACCCTCACCCTGAGCGGAGGCTACGACCACCACACCGCCGCCTCCCAGGCCTGGGTCAGCAAGACCGGCGCGTCGAAAACCGGCGGTACCCGCATCTATCCCTCTCTCAAGTGGCAGCGCGAGAACGAACAAAAGGGCACCCTCTTTGGTTTAGGCGCTTCTTACTCATCTGAATATAACTATCACTCCATCGGCCTGGAATCAGATTTTTCCGTAAAGACCAAACACAACGGCGAATTCGGGCTAAAGCTATCGGGCTATTTCGATCAGGTGAAACTTCTCCGCCCCTCCGAATTCAACACCACCGACACCATCACCAACTCTTCAGGCGGCACCACTACCTATACAACCGCCAGCGGCCGCACCGTGACCCTCAGCTCGGGTGGAACGTATGTGAGTGAAAGCGGTTCGTCGGCCATCCCCTCCAGCCCCAGGGAAACCTACACCGCCTCTTTCTCCTTCAGCCAGATCATCAACAGCCGGCTGCAAGGCGCCCTGCTGCTGGATCTCGTTGCCCAGAACGGCTATCTCGGCCTGCCCTTCCACCGGGTATATTTCAAGGATGGCACGGATTCGGTGGAGAACCTGCCTTCCACCCGCTTCAAATTGCCCATCGGCCTCCGCCTCAATTATTTCCTGGGCGATCGGGTCATCCTTCGCTCGTACTATCGCTTCTATGTCGACGACTGGGGCATCCGCTCGCACACCGCCAGCCTCGAGGTCCCGGTAAAGTTCACCCCCTTCTTCTCCATCAGCCCCTTCTATCGCTATTATACCCAAACGGCCGCCAGGTATTTTGCGCCTTACGAGACTCATACCGAGTCCCAGACCTATTACACCAGCAATTATGCCCTCTCGGCCTTCTCGAGTCAGTTCTTTGGCGCGGGTATCCGACTCTCGCCACCTGGCGGCATCCTCCATACCCACCTCAGCACCCTCGAGATTCGGTATGGACACTATACTCAGACAACCGACCTCGTCTCCGACGTCGTTTCATTAAATATCTCGTTCAAATGAGGATAGCGTCGTAACTTGCTGGTAGAACCATTTAATCCATGAAAGCAATCATCCTGGCTCTCACCGGCTTGTTTGCCGCCACCAGCCTCGTCACTGCCCAGCAGGTAACCGTCCTCACCAACGCCACCATCATCGACGGTACCGGTCGCGAGCCACAGTCGCACATGACCATGCTCATCCAAAACGGCCGCATCGCAAAGCTCACCCGTGACAAGATCGCCGTTCCCCCTGGCACCGCGCAGATAGACATGACCGGTAAATACCTCATGCCGCAATTGATCAACTGCCACGGCCATCTCGGCAATGTCCGCGACACCACCGCATCTTCGGCCAACTACACCCGGGAGAATGTCATCCGGCAACTGCAACTCTATCAGGACTATGGCGTAGGGGCCGTTCTTTCCATGGGCACCGAACAACCCCTCGGCCTTTCTATCCGCGAAGATTCGCGCGCCGGCCTGATACCCGGAGCAACCATGTACTCGGCTCTCTTCGGCTTTGGGGTAAAAGGCGCCATGCCTCCCGAATCTGCTGGTTTCACCTCCATCTACCGGCCCGAGACACCCGCAGAAGCCGCCAATGATGTCGACGAACTCGCCGCCTGGCATCCGGATGTAATAAAGATATGGGTCGACAACTTCTATGGTCAGTTCCAGACCACGATGAAAGAAGAGATTTATACCGCTATCATCCAGGAAGCCCATAAGCATGGTATCAGGGTCGCAGCACATGTTTACCATCTTGCGGATGCGCGTAAGCTACTATCTGCCGGCCTCGACATGATGGCCCACAGCATCCGCGACGGCGAGATCGACGACAGCCTCATCGCCGAAATGAAGGCGAAACACGTCGCCTATATTCCCACCCTCTCGCTGGACGAGTTCGCCACCGCCTATCTTGACGACCCGTCCTGGCTCAACGACCCCTTCTTCCGCAACTCCCTCGAACCCGGTGTCTATACCATGATCACCAGCCAGGCGTACAAGGACAAGATCGGCAAGAGCCCCGTCACCCCACAAGAGAAGGAAGCGCTGAAATATGCCCTCATCAATCTTCGCAAGCTACACAAAGCCGGCATTCTCATCGCTCTTGGTACTGACTCCGGCGCAACCCCCATCCGCGCCCAGGGCTTCTCCGAACATCTGGAACTCGAACTGATGGTAAAGGCCGGCCTCACCCCGCTCGAGGCCATCAAGGTCGGTACATACAATGGCGCCCACCTGCTCCGCATCGCAGACGACCGTGGCACCCTCGAACCCGGCAAACGCGCCAGCTTCCTCGTCCTCGACAAGGATCCCATCACCAACATCCGCAACACCCGCACCCTCTCCGCCGTTTGGACCGATGGCGTCAAAGTCAGCGACGGCCCCCTCGCCATCGGTAAAGCAACCGCCAGCCGCTAGAGCGTTCAGCAGGGCGTCCCGCGCCGCCGTGAACCGGCATCAGCGATTAATCTTGTTCATCTTTTCTGCGGAAGCCGATGCGGAGCCGAGGCTCCTGGGGTGGGTTCAGTAATTGCTTCAGGTAGTCAAAAATGACCTGTATATTCTCGTCATGGCCGTCCACTTTTCTTTCCAGTTGTTCCAGCTTTACTAATATTTCCTGATTGGTCATTAGCATCTCGCGCATCTTCGTATAGATTCGCATGATCTGGATATTGACGGCAACCGCTCGTTTGCTGTTCAATACACTGGATAGCATTAAGACTCCATGTTCCGTAAAGGCAGAAGGCACCTTCCTGCGACCACCCCAACTTGATGTCGCATTTTGCGATTTCAAGTTTTTAAACTCATCTTCTGTTAACTGGAACATAAAATCCTCCGGGAAGCGGTCTATATTTCGCTTAACCTGTTCATTTAATCGCCCTGTTGGCACCTCGTACAGCTCTGCCAGGTCTTCGTCCAACATCACTTTATGCCCTCTGATAAAATATATCTTAGTCACGATTACCTCATCTGCGACTACCATTGTTTTAACTGTCTTTGCCATAAGATAGGTTTTGAAGATTGCAAATGTATCTCTTTATTTGCCCCACCGGATGGTTAAACACAAATTCAGCCGGATTCTTATCTTTACTCCACCATGTCCAGCCCTCAACGCATAACAACTGATGCCGGTAGCCGCGACTCCCTCACCTGGGAATTCGACGGCATCCGTATGGGCCATGCCATCTCCACCTTCAACACCCTCACCAGCTTCAGCGCCACCAGCGCGAACACCGACGTCGTCCGCCTCCACATCGGGCTAAAAGGCAATTATAGCTTCTACTATAAACAACTCGACACCCACTACCATCTCATCGGCGGCCATCACAATATCCTATACTCGAAAGATTTCGACATGATGGTCGAGAACCGGACGCTTCAGCTCGAAACCTTCGGCATCCAATTCCCCCGCGAAACCTTCCTCCGCTTCACCCAGAACGCGAACCCTCTGCTCCAACGCTTTGCCGACCGCCTTATCAGCGGCGACAGCGCCATCCTCTCCGAACAATGGGGCGCCGTAGACCCCGGCATACAGCAGGTGGTACACCAAATTGTCAACAACCCCTACAAAGGCGATCTGCAACAACTCTTTTTGTTGAGCAAAAGCATCGAGCTCCTTGTCCTATGCGCAGAATCCTGCCGCCTCGCCCTCGACAAAAAAGAAGAATTCCTCAAGTCGCCCGCCGACAAGGAAAAAATTCTCGCCGTCCGCGATCTCATCAATGAAAGACTCCACTGCCCACCCAATCTCTCGCAGATATCCCGCACCGTTGGACTCAACGAATACAAGCTAAAACGCGGCTTCAAAGAAACTTTCAACACCACCGTCTTTGGCTACCTCGCAGAACAACGTCTCCTCCTTGCCCGGCAATACCTGCTGGACACCAGCCGCACCGCGGCAGAGATCTCCTACGAACTCGGCTACTGCACCCCGCAGCATTTCAACAACGCTTTCAAAAAGCGTTTTGGCAGCACTCCAAATGACCTTAGAAAAAATCCGTAAAATGCAATCCCGGGCGGGAAATACGGTCTACTATTGTAGAAAGAAATAATATGAACACTCCCCTGGTTATAAAAAGCGAAATAACGATCAACGCACCTGCAACAAAAGTCTGGGATGCGCTAACAATGTCCGAATGGACAAAGCAATACATGTTTGGCTGTGAAGCCCTCTCCGACTGGCTCCCCGGCAGCCCCCTCATCTGGAAAGGTAATTTCAATGGCGTCGAGATGGTGGCGGTCAAAGGCCATGTTGTCAGCATCCAACCTCCCCAAACCCTTGTCTATACGGTGATCGATCCCAACAACCCAGCCATTCCCGATCTCCCGGAGAATTATCTCACCGTCACCTGTCAACTAACCGAACAGAACGGGCATACTCATCTTACCGTCACCCAGGGCGATTACCGCACCGTGGCCGACGGCGAGAATCGCTACAAACACTCCGTCGACGGCGGCGGCTGGGACCCCATCCTCGTCCAGATCAGGCAGCTGCTCGAATCTGCCGAATAAAGCCACCCCGCCCCGGCCCGCCCAAGGTTGCCGCGCGGCCAATAAAAAAGGGGTGAAACGCCCGTTGCATCTCACCCCCAGGGTTGCAAAAAACAAAGGAAGCATCAACAACCGCCTTGTTATTGGCTTATTTTGCTTTCACAGATACGACTTAATTCTCCTACAAGGAATTTGTAAATGGGGGGTTTTATTTCCTTGAACCGCCCCGCCGACCATAATTCTTCAAAGAGTTCCTGCACAGTCTCCTCCGCTTTCTTTTGGTTGTTCAGCTGGCTGTAAGCAAAGATCATCAGGTCGTCGTTATAGTCTTTGAACAGTCGCAGGAAGGCCTTGACCTCCCTTTTTTCCAGAGCGAGCAATAACTCCTGCTCTTCGGCATAAGGGTCCATTTCTTTCATGGCTTGCTGGGTTTTGGGTTTAGGGGCTTGGTTTTTCATTACCGTCTTTACGGTAGACAGAAAAAGCGGGGGTATGGTCCTAGTCGGCACCAACTCCAACTCCCGCCGCGCAACCCCTCCCCGCCAACCCCCGGGCGCGTCCCTTTTTTCCCGTTGGTACAACAATCCATCCCCCGGTAAGCTCCGCTTACCGGACATTGCGAAAAAAGGAGGCATCTACTTTTAGCTCCAGATGCCTCCTTTTTTTACGATCTTTGACTATAACGACAGCGGCCAAACCCAAGTCTCCTAACTTGATCAAAGCGCTTCCGCTCATATGAAAGAACAAAACCATATTTGGATCCTGATGGCCCGTAAGCTGTCCGGCGAAGCCACACCGGAAGAGATCGCAGAGCTTGAACGCTTTCAGCAACAACATCCCGAAATGACCTATTCCCTCCAGCTTCTGGCCGATCTCTGGAGGGCTCAAAAGCCCGCTGACCCCGCCGATGCCACCGAGGCCGACCAGGCCTTCAGCCGCCACCTCACCCGCATGACCCTCCGTGACCTGCAGCCGTCCGCCGCAGAGACCTCTATGCCCGGCGCCGTCGCCCCCCGCACCCCCTCCCGTCCGCAGACCCGCGACCTTATCCGCAACTACTTCATCACCACCCTTCGCAGCCTCCGCCGCAACAAAGGCTTCACTGCCATCAACATCTCCGGCCTCGCCATCGGTCTGGCCAGCGCCATAGTTCTCATCCTCTGGATCCGCAATGAACTCTCCTTCGACCAGTTTCATCAAAAAAGCGATCGCATCTACATCGCACTCACCCGCGCGCCCCTCGACGGCCGGCCCGATGTCGAAAGCCGCACTCCTTCGGTGATGGGACCCGTCCTCAAGACCGGCTATCCCCGGCAGATAGAGGAAGTAGTCCGCATGAACTGGGTCCACGCCTTTGTCTTCTCCGTCGGCGACAAACACCAGGATATCGAGGGCTATCTCTGCGACCCTGGCTTCTTCCGGCTCTTTTCTTTCCCATTATTGGAAGGCGACACTGCAACAGCACTGCAGTCACCCCGCGGCGTAGTACTCACCGCAAGACTGGCAAAAAAACTCTTTGGCAATGTCGATCCGCTGGGTCGCACCGTCAACGTCGACAGCACCCACAACTTCGTCGTCACCGCGGTCATGAAGGACCAGCCGCCCAACACGCGATTTCAATTTGAATACCTTCTCCCCTGGAGCTATACAAAAGAGGTACATTGGGAAGAGCCCCGCTGGCAGTCGGCTTCCATTTTCACCTATGTTCTCATGCGGCCCGGCGTCACTGAAGCAATGGCCAACCAGGCCATGCGCATGGTCATACACAGCCATGCCCCCGATGTCCGATCGGAGGTCTTCTTCCATCCCATGCGTAAATGGCATTTGTATTCCAACTTCGTCGACGGGCAGGCCACCGGCGGAGAAATAAATTTCGTCCACATGCTCGCCGTCATCGCCGGCTTCATCCTGCTCATTGCTTGTATCAATTACATGAATCTGAGCACCGCACGCAGCATCCGCCGCGCACGTGAGACAGGCATCCGCAAGATAGTAGGGGCGGGGAGAGGCTCTCTTATCTGTCGGTTTCTTGGCGAATCCCTGGTTCTCGCCGTCGTGGCAGGCGTTCTTGCGTTAGGCATCGTCATCATCGCCCTGCCCTGGTTCGACCACCTCGTCGACACCAGGCTCACCATTCCCTACGGCGATGCCTGGTTCTGGCTTGGCGGACTCGGCTTCATCCTCTTCACCGGCCTGCTTGCCGGCAGCTACCCCGCCTTCTATCTCTCGGCCTTCAAACCCGTCAAGGTGCTGCGCGGCCACTTCAAGACCATCCATGCGCTCGTAACACCCCGGCGTGTCCTCGTCGTCTTCCAGTTCGCCTTCGCCATCACCTTCATCATCTGCACCATCGTTATCTACCGGCAATTCGACTACACCTGGAATCGGAAGACGGGTTATGATAAGACCGGCCTCGCCTTTGTCTATATAAAAGGGGACATTGCCCGCAACTTTGCCCCTATCCGCAACGACCTCCTCAACAGCGGCGTCGTCAGCACTCTCACTCGCAGTGACGCGCCCATCTCCGAGATCTGGTCTTGGAACGACGGTTACACCTGGCCGGGGAAAGACCCGTGGCAACGGACGGCCTTTATCCAATATCATACCGATCGCAACTATGTCACCACCATGGGATTGAAACTACTCGCCGGCCGCGACATCGACATCGGGAAATATCCCGCCGACTCCACCGCCATCCTATTGAACCAGGAAGCCGTACGGCGCATGAGCCTCGCCGATCCTATCGGCACCATGCTCAAAGAGAACGGCAACACCTGGCATGTTGTCGGGGTCATCAATGACTTTGTCACCGGCAGCCTCTTCAACAGCATCGTTCCCATCGTCATTCGGGGCTCGTCGCCAACCGCCAGCTTCGGCACGCTTACTTTCCGCTTTGCCGAACATCCGCCTATCGGCGAAAGCGAGGCAAAGCTTACTGCCATCCTGAAAAAATACAACCCCAACTATCCTTTGGAATATTACTACGTCGACAAGTATGACAAGGCAAAGCTCCAGGGCGACGTGCACTTCGGCACCCTGGCCGCCCTCTTCGCCGGGATGGCTATCTTCATCTCCTGCCTCGGGCTGTTTGGATTGTCGGCATACATGGCCGAATCCCGACTTCGTGAAGTGGGCGTCCGCAAAGTCCTTGGCGCCTCCATTATGCGGCTCACGGCGTTGTTGTCAAAGGATTTCCTCATCCTGGTCATGATCGCCTTCATCATCGCCTCCCCCGTGGCCTGGTGGTTTATGCGTCAATGGCTCGACGGCATTCCCTATCACATCAACATGAACTGGTGGATCTTCGCCCTCACCGGCCTCCTTTCCATCCTCATCGCCATCGGTACGGTTGGCTACCAGGCAGTCCGCGCGGCCCTCACAAACCCCGTCCTCGTCCTCCGAACGGACTGACCTTCCTGGGCGTCTCCCTTCGGGTCGGGCCATCCGCTATAGTCCTCGCCTTCGGCTCCGGGCTGCCGCTCCTGTCCCTGACGCTCTCCTTACGCCACCTTCGTCTCCACCTGCGCTGCCTCCCATCCGATGATGGCCTGCTTCCGCTTTCCACCCCAATGGTATTCTCCCGTCTGCCCATCACTGCGAATCACCCGGTGACAGGGGATCAGAAAGGCCACCGGATTGGCGCCCACCGCCGACCCCACCGCCCGCACCGCTTGCGGCGAATCTATATTGTCCGCCACCTCTGCATAGGTCGTCAACCCGCCCATGGGAACTTTTAGCAGCGTCTCCCAAACCTTCATCTGGAACGGTGTCCCCTTCAGATGCAGCTTGATCTCCAGCGGCCGGCTCCAGTCCTTCGCAAAAATGGCCAGCGCCTCTTCCTGCCACCCGTCACTGGCGGCGTGATACTGCGCATTCGGAAAAAACTCCTGCAGCGACCGCAGCGCCTTCGCCTCACCCTCATCTGCAAACGCCAGATAACAAACACCCTTGCGGGTCGACGCGATCAGCAACGGCCCGAACGGGCTCTCCGTAAACCGGTAATTGATCGGCAGGTCCTCCCCGCCGTTCTTGTATTCTCCCGGCGTCATTCCCTCTATCTTGATGAAAAGGTCATGCAACCTCCCCGTACCCGACAGTCCGGCCTCAAAGGCCGCGTTCGAAAGGGTAGCTCCCGACTCCAGCACCTGCTTGGCATGTTCCAGCGTCAGGTATTGCAGGAATTGCTTTGGCGTCACCCCTGCCCATTCCTTGAACATGCGTTGGAAATGGAATGGGCTCAGATGTACATGCTCCGCCACTTTCTCCAGCGAAGGCTGATCTTTGAAATTAGCCTTGTAAAAGGCGATCGCCTCCGCTATCCGGTTATAATTGATCGATGCTTGTGTTTCCATATTATTTTCCTTTTTCAACACAAAAATACCACCCCTCCACTGCTCCGGAAACCCGGTTCTTGCTGTATCTTTAAATACTTCACACCCAACAACATGGAAACACAATACCCATACGCCACCCACCTCGACATCAAGTTCGATCACTTCGAACTCATCGACATCCCCGCTATGGTCCGCGAGTGCCAGGACAAATGGTTCAACCAAACCCTTACGAAGGTAAACGACAGCGTCGTCCGCCTCGGCATCGTAGAAGGCGAATACCACTGGCACAAACACGACCACGAAGACGAATTCTTCTTCGTCCTCGAAGGACAATTCATCATCGACCTGGAGAACGAGACCGTCACGCTCAACCCCTGGCAAGGCTATACCATCTCGAAGGGCGTTCTGCACAAAACCCGCGCCCCAAAACGAGCCGTCATCCTCATGGTCGAATCCGCCGCCATCCAACCTACGGGGGACTAGAAGATACCGCTTCTATCCCCAGGTTCCATTGGCATCCTCGTCTTTCTCGTCAGCCCGGCGGAATCCAATGCGGGGCCGTGGTTCCAAGGGTGGATTGATCAACTCTGTAAAAGCAAAAGGCTTGGCACCACCCAGGTATTTTTTATGTGGTATCACAAATTGTGATACCACCGCATCTGCCTCTTCATCAGTCAGTTCGAACATAAAATCATCGGCCGGAAACCGCTCAATATTTCTTCGGACGGCCTGTTTCAGGGCTCTGGTCTCCACTCCGTACAGTTCGGCCAGGTGCACATCCAGAATGACCTTTTCATCGCGCAAAAGGACGATCTTCTTGATGATCTCATCCTCAGTTAGTTGGAATCTAAAGTTTATCAGCGATCGATCTCGTTGTTTTCATTTTATAAATAAAATTCTATATTTCAGAACATTATTCTATCTTTGTCTCGATGAAAAGAAAGGACGATGGTTGTCATATCCAAAGCAGTTCTCAAAGAGTTCGCTGAAAAATACCCGGATGCTGAGGCTGCTCTGATGAAGTGGTACAATGAAACCCATACAGCCGATTGGAGGAATTTCAGCGATCTTAAAAAGACTTTCAATACAGCAGATGCGGTGGCCAATGATCGGTATATTTTTGATATAAAAGGTAATCAGTATAGGCTCATCGCTTTAATTATTTTTAAAGTAAGAACTGTGTTTATTTTATTCATTGGATCACACAAAGAATACGACAAGATCGATGCTTCCAAAGTTCAATTTAAAAAGTAGAATATGAAACATGCTATTACATCCAAAAAAGCCTATCATGAAACAATGGTCGCCGTTTATGACTTGATGAATAAGGGTGAAGCAAATCTTACTGCAAAAGAACTCAAAGACCTTGCTGCAATGGCAAAAGCAGCGGAAGAATATGAGGACAATGTATTGGGTCTTAAACCTGCAAAGGAACCTCAGACAATAACCGAGCTATTGGAACAAAAGATGTATGAAAATAAAATGACCCAAGCGAAACTGGCTGATACGCTGGGATTGGGAAAGTCAAAACTTTCGGAAATTCTCTCTGGAAAAAGAAAACCCGATGTACCATTTTTAAAGGCTGTATATAAAGAGCTAAAAGTTGATCCCGCATTCTTGTTGGACCATGTTTAATTCATAAGCATCTTCTTCCCGTCCTCGCCATCGTACACCCGCCGTATCAAAACCGTACACTTCCGCCCCTGCCACCCCCCCATAATCCGCTGGTCGCTAACCATCTGCAAAACTGGCACCCTCTTGGCGCAAAATCCTCCAACCGCCAATGCCATCCTATATGCTCCACAACTTCTTCAAAGTAACCCTCCGTACCCTCTGGCGCAACAAAGATTTCTCCGCCATCAACATCCTCGGCCTTGCCATCGGCATGGCCGCCGCCATGCTCATCGGCCTCTGGGTGCAACAAGAGATCAGCTTCGATCGCTTTCATGCCAAAAAGGACAGACTATACCTCGTCTATAGCCGCGAACTCGGCAACGGCAACCTTGATGTCTGGCCCCGCGCCTCCACCATGCTATCTGCCGAACTGAAAAAGAACTACCCCGAAGTCGAAGACGCCATCCGCTACCGCAACGTCTTCTTCCTCGTCACCGAAGGTGAAAAACACTTCAATCTGGAAGGCGCCTTCACCGATTCGGGTTTTTTGTCGATGTTCTCCTTTCCCCTGCTGCAGGGTGATCCCAAAACCGCACTCAACAGCGGCCAGGGCATCGTGCTGACGGCAAAGCTCGCTAAAAGCCTCTTCGGCAACGAGGACGCCATGGGCAAAATGGTCCGTATCGAGAGCAAAGACGTCTTCAAAGTAACGGGTGTGTTGAAAGACCTGCCCACCAACACTGAATTCAACTTCCAATACCTCCTTCCCTGGGCCTATGTCGATCGCCTGAAATGGGATATCCCCAACTGGGGCACAACTAATGCTCAGGCATACGTTCTCCTCAAATCCGGCGCCTCCCACGACGCATTTGACGCCAAAATAAAAGACATTGTCAAAACCCATGTTACCGACGCGAACGGCGCCGGCCGGGAGACCTTCACGCAGCCCATTAGCCGGATGCACCTCTATAGCAAAGCCGAGAACGGTCAGCTCGTCACCGGGCAGATCACTACTGTGCGGCTCTTCATCATCATCGGCATCTTCATCCTGCTCATCGCCTGCGTCAATTTCATGAACCTCAGCACCGCCCGCAGCGAAAAACGCTCGCGTGAAGTAGGCATCCGCAAAGTCGTCGGCGCCCGCAAGTCCGCCCTCATTACCCAGTTCATCGGTGAAAGCATTCTGCTCACGGCGTTTGGCTTTGTCCTGGCGCTGGCAATCGTACAGTTAAGCCTGGGTAGTTTCAACCAGGTGATCAACAGCAGCCTCGCCATCGATTATGCCGATCCGCTATTTTGGCTCGCCGCCCTGGCCTTTGTCCTGTTCACCGGAATCGTCGCCGGCAGCTATCCCGCCTTCTTCCTGTCTTCTTCCAAACCCTCCAGCGTCCTGAAGGGCGCTGTCAGTAGCATCAACACCCTCCTTACACCAAGAAAAGTCCTGGTCGTCTTCCAATTCACCTTCGCCATCGTCCTCATCACGGGCACCCTCATCGTCCGGCAGCAGCTTAGCTATGTTCACAGCCGGGATGCCGGCTACGACCGCGATCGCCTCGTCTTTGCCTTTAGCCAGGGGGGTAATTACACCCACTACGATCTCATCAGACACGACCTTCTCGCCAGCGGCGCCGCCATAGCGGTCACCCGCACCTTCTCGCCCATAACAAGGCTCTGGGGGACGGTCACCGGCTTCTCCTGGCCCGGCAGCACCCCCACGGATACAAAAACCTATTTCCAGCAATTTGCGGCCGACGCCGGCTTTGTTCGTACCACTGGCACCCGGCTCGTCCAGGGTCGGGACATTGATATCAGAACCTATCCTACCGACAGCACCGCCCTGTTGCTCAACGAATCGGCAGTAAAAGCCATGCGCCTCACAGACCCCATCGGGAAAATAGTCACCGATGAGGGTGGCGGAAGGTATCATATCGTCGGGGTGATAAAAGACTTCATCATCGAGTCGCCATACGACCCCATCCAACCCATGCTCATCCAGGGGCTGCAAACCGACTACCCCGTGATCCACTACCGGCTCAACCCCGCCAACTCCATCGCCGACGACCTGGCAAAGGCCGAGAAGATATTTAAACAATACAACCCGCAATACCCTTTCGAGTACAACTTCGTCGACGAAGCCTATAACGATAAATTCCGCACCGAACAACAGGAAGGCACCCTCGGCACCCTCTTCGCCGCCCTCGCTATTTTCATATCCTGCCTCGGACTCTTCGGACTCGCTATCCATATGGCCGAGAACAGACGCAAGGAGATCGGCATCCGCAAGGTATTGGGCGCTTCCGTGGCAGGCATCGCCGTCCTCCTCTCAGGGGATTTTGTCAAGCTGGTGCTGGTGGCTGTCGTCATCGCCACCCCCATCGCCTGGTATGCGATGAATAATTGGCTGCAGGGCTTCAACTATCGCATAGCCCTCACCGGTTGGATATTTCTCGTCTCCGGAACGTTGGCCGTGGTCATCGCGCTGCTGACGGTCGGCTATCAGGCGGTGCGAGCGGCCATCGCCAATCCGGTAAGATCTTTGCGCAGCGAATAAGGGGCGGAGCAGCTTTGGCGCTGCGCGCCTGTTTTTCTATATTTTATCAGACAAAACGATTAATCATGAAACTCTTGCTGCCCCTCATCTGTATCCTTGCCTTGCAGGCATCCGCCCAATCCGGTCGCGACATCGTCATCGGCAAGCGGGACACCCTCTTTTCCCATATCCTCAATGAAAAGCGGGGTATCCTCATCCACCTGCCACACGATGGCAACAACCCCTTCACCAGCGTGCGCTATCCGGTCGTCTACCTCCTGGACGGCGATGCCCACTTCCCCTCCGTAGAGGGCCTCATCCAGCAACTCACCGAGGTGAATGGCAACACTGCCTTTCCGGAAATGATCATCGTCGGAATTCCTAATACCGACCGGCAAAGAGATCTCACCCCTACCCACGTGAAGACCAGCATATTTGGCGACAGCAACTCGGTACGCACCTCCGGCGGCGGCGAGAACTTCACCGCCTTCATCGAAAAGGAACTCATCCCCCACATCGACTCGCTCTATCCGACAGCGCCCTACCGGATCATGATCGGTCATTCCCTCGGCGGTCTCATGGTCATCAATACCCTGATACACCATCCCCAGCTTTTCAATTCCTACATCGCCATCGACCCCAGCATGTGGTGGGACGATCGAAAGTTGTTGAAAGAGGCCGAGGTCGCCCTCGCACACGAGAAATTTACCGGCAAGACCCTCTATATGGGGGTAGCCAACACGATGCCCGACGGGATGGACACTGCAAAGGTGAGAAAAGATACCACCAATAACACCCTACATATCCGCAGCATCCTGCGGCTGGCGGCAGCGATAAAAAAGAACAAGAGCAACGGCCTGCGGTTCCGGTATAGATATTACCCCGACGATAGCCATGGCACCGTACCCCTCATCACCGAATACGACGGCCTGCGCTTTATGTTCGACTTCTACAGCTTCCGGGGCTTCGATCGGCTGGTGAACAAAGACATCCCGGCGGACTCCGCCATCGTCCTGTTCAAGACCCGCTTCCGGGCGCTCAGCGAAAACATGGGCTATACCATCCTGCCGCCGGAAGACATGGTCAACAGCCTGGGGTACTATTTCTTACAAAGCAACCAGCCGGCCAAGTCCTTCGCCTTCTTTAAGATGAATACGGAGAACTATCCCAAAAGCGGCAACACATTTGACAGCCTGGGTGATTACTATAGTTCGGCGGGCGATCGGGAAAAGGCCATCGAAGCCTATGCAAAATGCCTGACCCTATGGGACAACCCCGACACCAGGAAAAAGCTGGAAGAGCAAAAGGCAAAAAACCACTAGGAAGGCTCAACTGTTTTTTGTATCTTTTGGATACAAGTCTACTTTATGATTGCTTTGCCAAAACTAATCCCCACCACTGTGTGGAACTCGCTCTCCCTCGCGATAGCCCGCGGAGATGCCCCCCGGGCCCAGGAAATTGTAGAAGATCATCGCCTCGACGTCAACGCCTGCGTCGACAGTTCCGCCTGGATGCCCGTCCTAATGGAAGCGCTATTGTCTTACGGCTTTGCCACTGAGGACGATCGTTTACCCCTCCTGCACTACCTGCTCGACGAAGGCGCCAATCCCAACATCATCTGTGCCCGTGGATACAACTGCCTGCACATTGCTGCGCAGCAGGAGAAGTATATCCATGCCCTCGATCTCTTCCTCGACTACGATGCTGATGTCAACATCGGCGACGCGGATGGCTCCAACATCGTCTACTGGGCCGTTCAGGGCTGGCTGTTGCGGCGGGAAGGCGCCGACCGCGCCACCTATCTCCGGGTGCTCGATAAGATACTCCACCTTGGCGCCGACCTGGACCAGGAGAACCGCTTCGGCATGAACACGCGCAAATGGCTCCAACTGGCGTCCCCCGATGTCCAGGAATTGGTGCAGCGTTGGGAAGCAGCCAAACCCGTTATCCACGACGTTACCACGGTGCAGCCGGTATTCCCTAATCTCCGTTACCCCGAACTGGTACGCCACATCTGGGATCAATTTGTGCCAGCGGACGGCGGCCCCGCGGACACCGTCCAGGGCGAACTCCTGCGCACCGTCGAAAACCTGCGCGACGAAGCCCGGCGCATCGCCAATAGCCATCAACATGCCACTACAACTCTACAGGCCGTCGCCGGCGCGACCCATCGCAGGGTGCAGAAGCGCCAGGCCATCTTCGTCCGCGACACCCTCCTACGCTCAGGCGTCTTCGACAAGACCGAGAGCCACCGGATCCGAACCGAAACCCAGCGCCTCATCAAACACTCCCGCGACTATCCCAGCGATGAAGTCTACGACGACCTCGTCGATATGATCTGCGTCTTCTATACCCGCAACCCAACGCCCATCCCGCTCTGATCCCTGCCTTAGCGGCGCACGACTTTCGCATCCTCCATCGTCATCCGGCGGCGTGTCCATCGGAAACCCTACCTTTATGCATCCCCGACATCGTAAAGGAAGCCATTTATAAACTTAATTCTGAGAAAATGAGCAGCTACTCCCCAGCGAGAGACCCAAAGCAGGACGCTTTGATCTCTCCAGAGAATTCGGCATTCATAATAATCGACTATCAGCCGGTACAAGTTAATTCTATCAATTCTATGCTCAGAAGCGAATTGATAACTAACATTGTAATCGCCTGTCAATTGGCAGTGGATTACAAACTGCCGATCATATTGAGCACAGTGAACGTCAAAACCGGCAAAAATGCAGAAACCATATCCCCTATTTTGGAAGTGCTGAAAGGCTTTCCTTCCTATGACAGAACATCGATCAACGCTTGGGAAGACAAAGAATTTAATGACGCAGTAAACGCTGCAGGGAGAAAGAAACTCTTAATGGCAGCTCTATGGACGGAAGCCTGCCTGACCTTTCCAACATTGGATGCGTTAAGAGAAGGGTTCCAGGTATATCCAATCGCAGACGCTGTAGGAGGAACGTCGATAGCAGCACACGAAATGGCGCTCCGCAGGGTAGAACAGGCAGGTGCACAACTTACTTCTGTTACTCAATTGGCATGCGAATTACAAAGAGATTGGGCAAGAACGACTACGGCGCCGTTCATGGTCAAGGCCCTTCAGTCAAACGGCTCGTTTCTTAGAACATAGCGCGAGGTCGAAGAGCCGCACTGCGCCGTCGTCGCCGCAGATACAGGCATGATCACTATCCTATGCTTCAACAAATTCCCTGAGACATTCAAATGCGCTCGACCAGCCTCCATAATGGGCATCCCGTAATTCCGTCGTCGGGAAATCAGTTTGACGGAAAACCATCTCGGTCTTATTTCCGATCTTGTTAAAGGTAATGGTAACAAAGGTGGCCCCCATAAGCCCTTTCCCGCTCCCATCTTCATAGGTAAATACAAGCCTGGAAGGACTGGTGATCTCAATATATTTACCCTGCATCCAGTATTCATCACCATGCGGAGATTTGATACATGCGCGCCATGCACCGCCAACCCTAACGTCCATCTCGCAAAAAGGGACAGTAAAGCCTTCAGGTCCGTACCATGACACGAAATCTTTCCTATTTGTCCATGCCTTAAATACTCTTTCAGGTGTAGCATCAAACAATTCTACTATTTCAAGAACCTTGCTCTGGTCCTTTTTGGTTGGATTTTCCATTTTTTTTCTGAGTTTGGTTTATAATAGTTTTCTTCTGATCTTTTGCTTCCTTATCAAGGTAATTTCTAAGCGAATGGAAGCTCTTGGTCCAGAATTCCTTGTATTTCTCTGTCCATTCATGCACCTCGTTTAATTTTTCCAGCCTTGCTTCACAAAAGCGCTCCCTTCCCTGCTGCTTTATCGCAACCAGTCCACATTCTGCAAGAATCTTAATATGTAATGAGATGGCCTGGCGGCTCATCTCGAAATTGGCGGAAATGGCGTTCAGGTTCTGTGGCTGGTGCGCGATGAGGTTAATGATCTCCCTCCTTGTGGGATCGGCAATCGCCTGAAAAACATCTCGTCTGGCTTCCATAAATATGCAAGTATTTACTTGCAAATATATGTGCAAGCATTTACTTGCGCAAATTTTTCTTCCGGAGTCCCTATATTGCCAGTGCAAAAACTAACAAATGACGCCAAACACCTTTACAGTAACGATACATATGGTCTCAAGTCTTGACGGGATCATTGCCAAAAAAGATAATAGCGTTTCATGGTTTGAAACAGCTGACAATTATGAAAAAGGAGTGGGAATTACTGAACAGGAAACCGAGGAATTCCTAAAAACAATAGATTGCTATATAATGGGTTCCCGGACATATGAGCACGCCCTGGAGCTTTCAAGATCTTATGGGTGGGCTTATGGAGACGTGCCGACAATTGTAGTGACGCACAGAAACCTGCCAATTGAAAGACAGAACATCGAGATGTATTCAGGCGACCTCGAAAAGCTTGTGAACGAACGGCTAAAACCAAACTACAAGAACGTTTGGGTCGTAGGCGGAGCAGTGCTTGCAAAAAATTTCATCCGGGAGAAATTGGCGGACGAAATAAGGATGTCCGTTCTGCCCATTATTTTGGGTGACGGGACGCCGTTTTTTGACCACGTAGGACAAGAACAGACATTGCACCTGAAAGATGTGACAGCCTACAAAAACGGAATGGTCGAACTATGGTACGAAATAAGAAAATAGTTTTCGACTATTGCAAAAATTCATGGCAGGGAATTACTTCAACTTTCCAATCTTCTTGTTCAAACTGATCTTTTTGCTGAAACGTAATGATCTTACCTTCTTTAACATTAAAAAATTGGAGGGCTTCGAATATTCCGTTCAGTTCGCGGTCAAGATTATCCTGGTTAAGATCATAACAGACCTGTATCACTTCCTGAATATGCCCTTTATTGAAAGTAACAAAATCACATTCGCCTTTCTCCGAATAATAATTAATATCCTTGGTTTTCCTTCTGAGATGGAGGTAAACCAGATTTTCGAGCATACGCCCATTGTCATCGGCGTAGGAGCTGGAATTTGCGCTGATCATGCCGGTGTCTACGGCATAAACCTTCCGAGGATTGATCATTTGCTTGCGAAGCGAGTAGCTGAATTTCGGCACGAAATAGAACAGATAACTGTCTTCAAGATGTGAAAGGTATTCTGTTATGGTATTAGTAGATCCTATTTCGAACAGGCTTTTCAACCTGTTTGCAGTAAAGAATTTTCCTACATCGGATATCAGGTATAACGCCAGGCGCTGTAGTGTTTTTATATCTCGTATACCATACCGTACAGCAATATCGCGGATCAGAATATCATCGAAAACGTGATTTAGTATCTCATCAGTTTTTTGTTTAACGTATTCAGGGAATCCCCCTGTTTGAAGATATTGATGGAGGGAATCAGGCGATGGCACTAATTGATGAAACGAATTAAACTCCCGGTAGGAAAAGGGAAAGAGCTCCTTGGTGATATGCCTTCCGGTCAGTTTGGTTCCCAACTCTCTGCTCAATAAGCTGGCATTCGAACCGGTGATAACTACTTTGAAGTTTTCGTCCAGCTTTTGGCGTACATATCGCTCCCATTCAGGGATAATTTGTATCTCATCAAATAACAGGACCTTGCTCCCAGCCTCCCGGATGATCTCATCCAGTTTTAGAAAGTCCTTTCTTTCGAATTCGTATAACCGGGGATCTTCAAAATTCAGGTATAAAGCGTCCGAATACCTTTCCTTCAGCATTTGATAAAGCAGCGTGCTTTTTCCACACCTCCGGATCCCTGAAATGATCAATGCATACGCGGAAAGGTCAGGAAGGTCTGGCAATACTTCTCGTATTAACCCCCTTTCCTTCATTAAAAGGCTCTCTTTTTGGGACGTAAGTACTTGATGGAGAGATGATTTTGGAACCATTTTAATAGTTTGCATTACAAATATACAAACTTGTGCATTAGTAATATACAAAAGTGTATATTAGTACTGCAAATTATAGTATCACCGCTCAAAATGTCTTCACCGCCTCCCCAAGGTCGAGCACCCTTTGTTTACCCCGTAACAACGATTGCAACAGGCTGCTTCCCGCGGCGCTGCGATACCCACCGGCGCAGTGAACGACGATAGGCCTGTCCACCGGGATCTCCCCGGCCCGCTGCTGCAACTCAAAAAGCGGGATAGAAAGGCTATGGTCGAATATGGGCCGGTCTTTCACCTCGCTCGCATTGCGCACATCCACAATAGTATAGTCATAAAAATGCTCCCTGAACCATTCGACATCCAACTGGTCCGCCACAAACTCGCCGGCCCCTTCCAACGCCGCCGCATCCCCCGCCACGCCGGCGTCCGCCCCCATCACAAACGCCCCCGCCACCTTATTCTCATAACCGATGGCCGCCGTCCGCGCCAACATTCGCTGCAGGGTCTTCTCATCTCCCGCCGTCAGATAGAACCGCTCCTCCGGCCGGATAAGACTTCCCAGCCAGGTCTCGAAGGAATTCCCCTCCATAATATTGATCGAATGCGGTAAGTGCCCCGCCTTATAAGATTTCCCATCCCGGACATCGATGGTCCAAAGCCCGGCGTCTATCTCCTTCACACCCAATGCCGGATAAACCGGCGCCGGCGCCCCTTGCTGGTTCATCGATACATTATAGGGGAAGTAGGCGGGTATAAACGGTTGCTCCTGTAATAGCTCTTTTACAAAAGCCGCTTCCGTCTTCACCTGGAAGGCCCAGTTATACTGCCGCTGGTCATACATCGTACTGCTCGTCGCCTCACTCAGATGTTTCCCGCAAAGCGTACCCGCACCATGTGCCGGGTAGACGATCACTTCATCCCGAACGTTGGCCAGATTCTCCCGCAGACTGTGAAAAAGCTGGCGGGCAAGTGTATGCCTTTCCGTCTCTCGCGATCCGTTGCTTTCCCGCAGATCGGGCCGGCCTACATCCCCGGCAAATAAGGTGTCACCGGTAAAGATCGCCCGTTGCACTCCATCTGCCGAAACCAACACGCTGATGCTATCGGGGGAATGACCTGGGGTATTGATCGCCAAAAACCGCACCTCGCCAAGTTCGATCACATCCCCATCATCAAAGGTCTGACGCGGATATCCCGCTTTTATTAATTTGCTCGAATAGATGGTAGCTCCCAGTTGCTGGTGTAACGCCAGATGACTGCTGACAAAGTCGGCATGGGGATGCGTCTCGATTACACCCGTTATAGCCGCCCCCGTTTCGGCGCTGAACTCCCGGTAGGGCTTCGTATCCCTTGCCGGATCGATAAGGATCATCTCGTTTGCCGATTCGCTAAGCACCGCATAGCTGAAATGCGAAAGATGCTTGTCTTCAAATTGTCTGATCTTCATGATAGTTTAATTTTTTAATGTGGAAGCCGATTCCTGATCCTTCCATAGGCCCAGGTGCCCGCAACGGCGCTTAGCAGCGCGATAAACATGACGAAGAAACCCGCGCCAACCTGCGCAAATAAAGGACCGGGACAGGCGCCCGTCAACGCCCAGCCGCACCCGAAGATCAGCCCGCCGATGATCTGCCCCTTGTTAAAGGTCTTCGGCGCCACAGAGATCTTCTCCCCGGTGATAGCCTTTACATTGAATCTTTTGATCAACAGCATCGAGATCATTCCCGTCACAATGGCCGATCCGATCACCCCATACATATAGAAGCTCTCGAGGCGAAACATTTCCTGGATACGAAACCAGGAGACCACTTCGGATTTTACCAAAATGATCCCGAAACCCATCCCAATGAACAGGTATTTTAGTAGTGCTCTCATAATTCTCTTGCTTACAAACGTAGAATGATTGGTAATAAAAGATTGGCGGTGATGAATCCACCGATCATAAAACAACAGGTGGCGACAAGCGAAGGCCATTGCAGATTGGAAAGACCCATGATCGCGTGGCCGGACGTACACCCACCGGCATAGCGCGTCCCAAACCCAACGAGGAATCCGCCACCGACGATGAGCAAAAGTCCCCGCAGCGTCAGCAGCGACCGGAAGCTGAACAACTCACCGGGCAGCAATGTTCCATGGTCGCTCACCCCATAGCCTGCCAGCTCCCGCGCCAAACGGGGGTCTATGGCTACGGGCCTTCCAGTGGCAAGCCAGGTGGCAGCGACCGCTCCGCCCAAAAGGACACCGGCGATAAACACCAGATTCCAGGTTTCCTTCTTCCAGTCATAGGTGAAGAATGAAATACCCGAAGGAAAACAGGCGGCGCAGATATGCCGCAGATTGGAGGAAATACCAAAGGTCTTGTTGCCGGTGATAAGCAAAACCGGCACGGTCAACCCGATCAGTGGCCCGGCGACATACCAGGGCCAGGGATGTTTTATCAATTCAAGCATAAGAAAAAAAGGATAGTATAAAAATAGTCGACCCCATCAGCAATACAAGATAGCCGAACAAATGTTTTAATTTTTCGCCGTGCATTTTTTTACTCAGCATCCCGCCCAGGATAATACCCACGGCGGCTATGACTGTTATCTGTAGAAGTAGTCGCCAGTCGATCGCCAGCCGGCCGATGTCCCCGGAGAATCCGATGAGGGAATTTAGCGCGATGATCAATAAGGACGTCCCCACCGCCTCCTTCATCGGCAGGTTGGCAAAAAGCACAAGCGTGGGGATCAACAGGAATCCGCCGCCTGCACCCAGCATACCCGTAACCAACCCGACCCCGACGGCGTATAACGTCATCCGGAAGGGTTGCCCCGCACTCATCTCGCCCATCGCTACCATCTGCCCCCCGTCCATCACCGCCACTACTCCTTCGCCACCCGTCGTCCCCTTACGCCCGCGGATCATTGCCAACCCCGCCACTATCATCAAAAGGGCGAACAACAACATCGTGAGCATGCCATGGGTGATGGTATGGCTCCCGATCGAAAAAAGCCGTTCGGGTATCCTCGGGATCAACAGCTTCCGCGTAAGGAAAACGGTCACCACTGACGAAAAAGCAAACAGCAGCGCGATCCTCACCCGTACAAGACCCTTTCGGTATTGGGCGACCGCCCCCGCCAGGCTCGTCAGCCCGACAATAAAGAGGGAATAGGAAGTAGAATGTACCGGATCGATCCCAAACAAGTACACCAATACAGGTACGGTAAGGATAGAACCGCCGCCGCCGAGCAGCCCAAGCGAAACACCTATAAAAAGGGAAGCAATATAGCCGACCATCATAGGGCTGCAAGTTCAGCTTTTAATAGCAGGTCGCCGGTGACTTATGTCACAACGGGAGATTATCGGGATGAAGCAGCTCTATATGCTGACGATTCACTTTCACATATCCCTGTTCTGCCAGCTTCCGCAACAGCCGGGTGATGACCTCGCGGGAAGTGCCCAGTTCAGTCGCCAGCTTGCCATGCGTCACCGGGATGATCGTGGAATTGAGCATCTGCCGGTGCTTCTTCAGGTAGAGCAGGATGCGCTCGTCCATATTCCGGAAGGCGATGGCGTCGATAGTGTTGAGCAGGTCTTCCATTCTGCTGCGGTAGGTAGACAGCACAAACTGGTACCAATAAGCGTTGGTCCGCATCCAGTTGCCGGCCTGGGCTATCGGGATGCTAAGAACAAGGGTATCCTTCACCGCCACGGCCTTTACCTCACTGGCGCGATGCTGGGCGCAGCACAAGATCGATAAGGCGCAGGCCTGTCCCGGCTCTAAGTGGTACAGAAATATCTCTTTTCCCTCCTCATCTTCCCGGAAGATCTTGATCAGGCCATCCAGCACCAGCATCGTTGACTTTATATGCTGTCCCGGCCGCATGATCTCTTCCCCCTCGCGGATACTCTTTACCTGCCCCTTTGCCATCACCTCTTCCGCCAGGGAAGGATCAAATTCGGGGAACAAACGTTTTATGGTTTCCGGAAGATTAATTTCCGTTTTCATCCCTGCAAGTTACGGTTCTTTGTATCTTCGACCCCGGTTTTTAAGCCAACCTTCCACCATGAACCAGCACAACCCGCCAAAAGCCTGTTCCTTTCTTCCCGCCGCCACACAGATGATCTACGATATGGGCCTGCAACACCTTCTGCATGGCGTCACCTTCGAATGCCACCCACAGGCGCTCGCCGAAAAACCGGCCATCGTCCGTTGCATCATGGAAGGCAAAACCTATACCAGCGCGGAGATCGATTCCGTTTTCAGCGCCGCCAAGGCGCAAGGCAAAAGCTTGTATTATGTCGAGGAAGAGCTCTTGCAACAAATCGCTCCCGACATCATCTTCACCCAGGACACCTGCGATGTTTGCCAGATCGACACAAAATGTACCGCCGCCGCGGTCGCCAGACTGCCTCATCGCCCGGAGGTCATCCCACTAACGCCCGATACTCTCGAAGATGTCTATACGACGGCCGTCACCATTGCGAAGGCCCTGGGCCACGAAGACGCCGCTTACACCTATCTGGCCGCCTTGCAAAAAAGAACCTCCCGCATCCTCGATACCCTCCGGCAGCACAACATGCCGATGAAACGCGTCATGATCTTCGAATGGATCGACCCCATCTATAATTGCGGTCACTGGATACCTTTCCAGGTCGCCCAGGCCGGCGGCATCGACATGCTCGGCAACCCCGGCGGCGACAGCATCGTCACCGGCTGGGACAAGATAAGGAAATACGACCCTGAGATACTGATCATCGCGCCCTGCGGTTTTCATATCTCCCGTGCCCAACAAGAACTGCACCTCCTCACCCGCCACGAAGGCTGGGACAACATCACTGCCGTACGTACCGGTCGCGTCTTTGCCTGCGACTTCGATCTGTTCACCCAACCCTCGCCATCCAACCTCGTCGACGGCATCGAATTACTGGCCGCCTTATTTCATCCTACCCTCTTCACTATTCCTGCGGCACTAAAAAACAAGACCTTCCCCTTTACTGCAGTCCCCGTCTGACGCTCATAAAACCTTTCCTTTTCGTATCTTTCAACTCTCAACCACTTACCATGAAAGATACTTCACTTCCCGCCGGACGGCGTAATTTCATCAAAACCGCTGCTACGTTTGCCGGTGGTATGGCCGGGTTTTCCCTGCTCTCTGCACCGGTGCTGGCCGGCAACGGCCCCAACACTCAATCGCCCGTAAACCCCGCCACCATTGCTGCCCTGCCGGTGGACAAGGATATCAACATCATTGGCCCGAAAGAAGGATACAGTCCGCAGATCGGAACCCTGGTGTCGATGATGGCCTGGATCCGACCCCAGATAGTTAATTCGGTCAAGAACATGACGACCGAACAACTGGATTTCCTGCTCGATGACAAGGCAAACACCATCGGCGCACTCTTATACCATCTTGCGGCGACCGATGCCTTTTATCACGAACACACCTTCAAAGGAGTTGCATGGGGGAAATTTGACCCTGCTGTGGATGAGAAATTCAGGGTAGCCATGGAATTGGGTGAAGAGGGGCGCAAGAAGATCAAAGGCAATACCGTGGACTTTTATCTTACTTTGCTACAGGAAACCAGGGAAAATACGCTGACAGAATTCAAAAAACGCGATGACAAATGGTTTATGGCCGTCGACGAGAAATGGTATTGGGGCCCGACCAACAACTACTGCAAATGGTTCCATGTCTGTGAACACGAATCGCATCACCTTGGGCAGATTGCCTTGCTGAGAAGCCGATTGCCCGGCGCAAAGTTCGAGGGCTAAAGCAGCAGCACCCCAACTTATAAAAATATGAGTAAACCCCGTTCCCCGGTTTTCCCGGGGGATTAGGTAATTTTGAGGCTCATTTTAAAAATTGGAATTATGATACCAGTAAAAGGATATGCTGCGCAGAGCCCAACAACCGATCTTGCTCCGTGGGACTTCCAACGCCGCGACGTTGGTCCGCATGACGTACAATTCGACATTTTATTTTGTGGAGTCTGCCACTCCGATCTGCATCAGATAAAGAACGACTGGTTCCCCGGCATCTTCCCGATGGTACCCGGCCACGAGATCGTCGGAAGGGTGATAAAGGTCGGCAGCCACGTAAAAAATTTCAAGGTCGGCGACCTCGCCGGAACCGGCTGTATGGTCGACTCCTGCCGGGAATGCGAGAATTGCAAGCGCGATCTGCAACAGTACTGCCTCAAGGGCAACTCCCAAACTTACAATGGGCTCGAACAGGATAAGAAAACCCCCACCTATGGCGGGTATTCCAAGACTATCGTGGTCAACGAGGACTTTGTCCTGCACCTCTCCGAAAAGCTCGATCTGGCTGCAACAGCACCGCTGCTTTGCGCTGGCATCACCACCTACTCTCCCCTGCGCCACTGGAAGGTTGGCAAAGGGCATAAACTTGCCGTCCTGGGCCTGGGTGGATTAGGACATATGGGCGTAAAATTTGGGGTAGCCTTTGGCGCAGAGGTCACTGTCCTCAGCACCTCTCCCGCTAAGGAAAAGGATGCCAAAAGACTGGGCGCCCATCATTTCCTTCTCACCTCTGATGCCGCACAGGTAAAAGCCGCCAGGGGCAGATTCGACTTCATCCTCGACACCGTCTCCGCAGAGCACGATATAAATATGTACATGTCGATGCTGCGTACGGATGGCGCCCACATCTGCGTGGGAGTTCCGCCCAAGCCGACACCCATCCACCCCTTCGCCATTATCGACGGGCGCAAAAGCCTTACCGGTTCGGGCATCGGCGGCATCAAGGAAACCCAGGAAATGCTCGATTTTTGTGCCGACCACAACATCGTCTCGGACATCGAGCTCATCGATATAAAGGACATCACGAAAGCATACGCGCGAATGCTCAAAGGCGACGTCCGCTATCGGTTTGTTATCGATATTGCCACCCTCAAATAGGGAAGCCCCCAATAAATAAAAGCCGCCGGCCCCCTACCGGCGGCTTTTTCCTATCCCGC
The DNA here is from genome assembly GCF_014642875.1 of Puia dinghuensis. GTDB lineage: Bacteria > Bacteroidota > Bacteroidia > Chitinophagales > Chitinophagaceae > Puia > Puia dinghuensis. The sequence goes on along the minus strand of NZ_BMJC01000003.1, from coordinate 180,079 downwards.
CCTCCCGTCAGAGATGACCCTTCCGCTTCGTCGAATCCCCCTTGGAATACCCGACATTGTTCACCTGCAGCACTCCCGGCGACCCACCAGGCTTGATATAATTCACCTTTACATCCGCCACCGAATCCCCTGGAGCCTTGCCGGCCGCTTTTTTCACCATCACCACCTTGGTAACTTTTACGCTTTCCCCAGGATGCAACTTCGGATCGGTCTGCGCCTTCCCGGCGGTGGCGGAAAGTAACCCCGCTAAAAGGCCAAAAACTGCCCATGTCTTGTTGTTCATGATAATCCTCCTTTTATTTTATAGTTAAAAATTCACGCGGCCCCGCTCATCATCAGCACTCCCACTGTGCTGCTGCTGTTGCTTTATCTTCCCAAACCGGTAGTTGAAGGTCAGCGTCAGATAACGGCTTTCCGGCCGGTTGACGGTCTTTGTAAAAAAGGTTGCCGCCTCACTCGTCTGGCCGGGCCTGGACTGATAAAAGACATCATTGATATTCGCTGTCAGCGTCCCCTTGTTCTTCAACACCTTCTTATTAATGCCGGTGGAAAAATAACCGTCTGACAACGCATAGATGCGGATGCCTTCCAGTCGCCGGGTTGTATAGAACCCCCGCAGATCGAGACTCCACCCCTTCCCAAAAGGAAAATTGTTATTAAAGTCACACCTGAACACCGATATCTGATCAAGTACATCCCCCGTATTGGCCGGGTCCGATAATTTGCTGTTGATAAAGCCGGCCAGCCAATTAGCATTCCACCATTTGGTCAGCGCTCTGGAATAAAAAACGAACAGGAAAATATTCCTGCGAAAGGCGACATTTTCTTTGGTCTGGATCGTGATAAGATCATTCCCCTGGCCCGAACTCTTGACCACCCGCGCGAACAAATTGTCGAATTTGATATAATCCAACAAGACGGAGAAGACGCCCTTATAATGGTAGTTCACCTGGATATCATTGACATATTCGGGCTGCAACGCCGGATTGCCCTCGCGGAAGCTGTATTGGCTAATAACATACCGGAAGGGGTTGAGATCGAGATAACTCGGTCTGTCCATCCGCCTGCCGTAGTTGGCATCGAACGAATGGACATTGTTGGGCTTATACTCGATATAGGCATCCGGAAATACCTGGAAATAATTCCGGGTAAACCGGTTTCCCTGCACCAACTCATTACCCCGTGCCACGGTCTGCTCAGCCCGGACACCGACTTCCACGCTCCATTTTTTATTCAGCTGCTTGCTGACATCGAGATAGGCCGCGTTGATATTCTCCGTATAAATAAAATGATTAGTAAGCGCAGCATCCGGCTGCCAGCTTTTTTGCACCGTATCGTATTGCGTATATTCAGCGTCATTATCCGTCCGCACATAGCTTGTCTTTACCCCGGCTTCCAGCTTCGACTTCCCGGCACTATCCAACGGCCGACTATAATCAGTCTTAAAAGCGTAAATATCTATCTGCGACGGTACCACCCCATTCACCAGATAGGGCGCAAGCGCATTCCCATTATTGTCGTAAAGGTAATTGTCTGAATTCTGGGTGCCAGGACTATGGTAATAAAGATAATCGGCATCCGCACTCAGCTCCTTCCCCTTCTTCAGCTTCTGTTGCAGATTGACGTTTGCCCCAAAATTGGTCACAGGACTCTGCGTGCCATTAATAAAATTGGTATGCTGCACCATTCGGTAAAGGCTGTCATACAAATTGATAGGCCCATTCGTGACACTGTTATTGGTGCTGAACAGTCCGGTGAGATTGGCGCCCAGCGTCGTCTTCTTCGAAGCCTGGTAGTCCAGCGAAAGCCGCGGGGTATGAGACACCCCATCCGAAATAGTCGAGGTCTGGTAATCCTGGTACTGTGAAAATGGAAAGCCATAACCCGATCGGAAAGAAGATACTATATGCTGATCGTTAAATTTCTTATTATCCGCGATCCCATAAGAGAAATTGAGGTTCAACTTATCCTTCCGCCAATTCAGTAGAAAATTGTCCCGGGTCTTGAAATAATATCCAAAAATGGCGCTGGTGGTAACACTCCCGTATACCCCATCGGCCTGATTCTTTTTCAAAATAATGTTGATCACTCCTCCGCTGCCCGCGGCATCATATTTGGCGGGTGGCTGGGACATGATCTCTATCTGATCAAGCGTACCCGCGGGCAGTCCCCGCAGATAATTCAGAAGGTCCTGCCCGGAGAGATAGCTGAGCCGGCCGTTGATGTAGACCACTGTACCGGGCCTCCCATTCAGGTTGATGATACTGGTCATATAGTCGATGGTGATCCCCGGACTTCGTTCGAGCACATCCAGCGCCGATAGCCCCGGATTAAAGAAGGGTGAGGCGGCGACATCCACTACCATTTTATCCAGTTTCCATTCAACAAAAGGTTTCTGAGAAACGACGGAAGCAGCCTTCAGGTCTTTCACGGCCGGCGACAACCGGATATCCGGCGCCACAACAACCGCATCCGAACTATCCATGGCAATAGCGCCACCGGTATACCGTTGATAGCCGACGCAGGTGATGGAAAGGAAATAATTACCGGCCGCTACGCGGCCGAAAGCATAGGCTCCTGTCTTGTCGGTAACAGCCGATCTGACAACAGCAGAATCCTTCTGCCGCCGCAGCAATACCGTGGCCGCTTCCACCACCTGCCCCTCTTTGTTAAGAATGCTCCCCAGCACCTTGCCGCCAGCCCCCTGGGCGAACAGCAATAACGGACAAAAGGCAAGCAGCCCGGTTACAAGGACAAGGAATAGTTTGGTTGTTTTCATGCCAGTTTTTTCTTCAAAACTTGGCATTATTCTCATTGGCCATCATCTTATTACACGGAAGCACCGCACCAGTATAAATACTCCGTAACAAGGGATGCCAGCCGCTCCCGTCGGTGACAAAAGCACTTCGTCCCCAAAACAACAACCCTGGTGTAAATAGAAGGAAAAAAGTCACCGTCAATGCAAGGAAGCGCTAATTTCAGGTATGCAAAAGCTTCCCTTTATATTTTCTAATGAGAGAAAGTACCGGCTGGCGAGACATCTTGTCTTCTGGGTCGTGGCGCTCTTTGGCATGGGCCTGGTGGGGATGGGCGTCCGGCCCTTGTTCAGCATCGAGGTCTCCCATGGATCCATAAACGAACATTTGCTGCAACCTATATTATATCTCCCGGGCCAATTGGTTATTGTCTATGCCTTACTGTATTTCGTGATCCCCCGGTATATTTTGCACTCAAGATATCCCGCCGGCTTTCTCTGGATAATCATCCTTAGCATCCTGGCCGGGTTCATCGCCGCGGCTTCCTACGATCTGCTTTTCCCTTCCTTCGATCGGTATGTCATGCACCGCACCGAACCCACCGTCGTCATGGGCGGCATCAAGATCAAACTCCCCGCACCCACCTACGACCCGTGGCTCAAACAAATACCATACAGCTTCTTCTTTGGCTTACAGGCATGCCTCAACGTAGCCGGTTTCGCTGCTGCTATCAAACTGATGAAACACTGGTACGAGAAAGAATACCGCAACAACATCCTGCAAAAGGAGAAACTCGATGCCGAACTGCAATCCCTCAAAGCCCAGCTGCACCCCCATTTCCTGTTCAATACGCTCAATAACATCTACAGCATCACCGAGAATACCTCTCCTCTGGCCTCCGGGATGCTCCTGAAACTGTCGGCCCTCCTGCGTTATATCCTCTATGACTGCGACCGGCCGCTCGTCCCGTTGTTCCAGGAGTTCCGACTCATCGAGGATTATATCTCGCTGGAAAAGATCAGGTATACCCATCTCGATCTTACGGCTCATCTCCCCGTAGATAGCGATCATTATACCATCGCCCCCCTGTTGCTGCTGCCGCTGGTGGAGAATTGTTTCAAACATGGCACCAGCAGGGTGATCGAACAACCCTGGATCCGCATAGATGCTGAATTGAAGGACGACTGGTTATTCGTGAAATTGATCAATGGCCGGCCCACAGGTGAAGGAGGTGATAACTTTACGGAAGGCATCGGCCTCAGCAACGTAAGAAAACGGCTGCAGCTGCTATACCCGAACAAACACGAACTGAGCATTATTTCCGAACAAGACCTTTTTATCGTAAATTTTAAGGTAGAATTACAAACCAGTAACCCGGATGGAGCCCGGTCCGCCCAATCCAATTATGCCGCCAATGGATAAGCCGGTTAAAAAGATCAAATGCCTGGTCGTAGACGACGAGCCCCTCGCAAGAGAAGTGATCAGCCGTTTCATCGCCCGCGTCCCATCCCTGCAGCTGGTGGCCGAATGCGAGAACGCCATCCAGGCGATGACCATCGTCCAGCAACAGGAGATCGAACTGGCGTTTGTCGATATCCAAATGCCGGAACTCCTCGGTACGGAGTTTATAAAGATCCTGCAACACCCGCCAAAAATGATCCTCACCACCGCCTATCCGGAGTACGCCCTGGAAGGCTACGATCTGGACGTGGTGGACTACCTGTTAAAGCCGATCCAGTTCGAACGATTCTTGAAGGCGATAAACAAGGCGGCGCTGCAGATCGGCGTGACCCCACAACCCGCTGCCCCTCCGCCGGCAAAGCAGGAAGAAAAACCGGAGTCCTATTTTTACTTTCGCACCGATAGGAAAATGGTAAAGGTCATGCTCGATGAGATCATATATATCGAAGGGATGAAAAACTATATCCGCATCATCACCGACAAAGGCGCCATCATCACCAAGAATTCGATGGCTGCCGTGGAAGCCATGTTGCCCGAAGCCGCCTTTATCCGAACCCATCGTTCTTACATCGTGTCAAGATCGAAGATCCGGTCGTTCACCGGCGAGGTCATCGGAATAGGCAGTACCGAGATACCCATCGGCAAATTGTTCAAGAATAATGTGATGAAAGCATTGGCGCAACAAGCCTAAGCTGCAAGGCCGTCCCGCCTGCGCTGCAGCACGCCAAGCAACACTGCACGACCAGGAAAGCCGCCACCGTTCACCTGCACAGTCACTTCGCCAGGCCCGGCGACAGCTACACCGGTAGTCGTCATGACAGGGACTGGCTTCATCTTGACATCCTTTGCAGGGCCGGGGTGCCGCGTTATAGGCGCACGCTGTGCTACCTGCATGCCGTCATCCATCATTACATCAAAATAATAGGCGGTGGCAAGAAACCTCCGTACATGCTGTCTCGACTCGGCGGGCAGATAACGCTCCAGCTGCCGGTAGTCATTGCTGTTTGCCCGGCGGATTGCCTTGAAGACCGGGAGCGGACCGGCATTATAAGCTGCCAGCACCAGCAGCCAGTCCTTAAACGTATTATGCAGATCGCGCAGGTACAAAGCAGCAGCCTTCGTACTCTTGTAAAAGTTGGTCCGTTCGTCGGCCGTACTGTCGACTTTCAGCCCAAGGTCATGGGCCGTACCCGCCATCAGCTGCCAGGGACCTTTTGCGCCGACCCTGGAGACAGCCGTTGTCTTTAGATCGGACTCTATTACGGCCAGGTATTTCAACTCCACCGGCAGGCCATAATGCTGTAGCACGGATTCGATGATGTGAAAAGGACGCTTGCTTCGTTGCTTTACAGCAAGAAGGGACTCATCATTCTCCCGGATATAGGCATGCACGAATCTCATCTCCTGCTCTTGAGGGGATGAAAAAGCAACCATCGTTTGGGGGGTTGATGATGATGTGGATTGGGTCGGGGGTTCTGTTGGTTCAGAAACCGGTCGACCGGAATTGGCGTCAGATGGCATGGCCATGACAAACGCCAGCGTACAAATAAAGGGCACTTTCGACTTCAACATCGTTTTAAGTTTACGTAAAACAATGCCGGTCCCAGGTATGGATTACTGCGTGTGAGGGTTAAGCATAGAGTAGTGGAGAATTGTAGGCCCGCCGTGGACTCGGTGAATGGGTTTTTCATTCACGGTGGCGACAACTTAATCGAACAAAGATAATATCCGTTTTCCGCCCCTCATAAGTGCTTTTACGTGGTAAAACCACGACATCGGACAATTGCTGTATCGCTTCCGAACGGGTCCGATTACGCGCAAAATGGCAAGCGTTTGATAACCAGCTGGCTATGGCATTGGCATATTTTTAGGTTTCCCTTGATCATGCTGTACAACTACCTCAAAGTCGCCCTCAGAAGCCTTGCCCGCAACAAGGTTTTCTCCTTTATCAATATTTTTGGCCTCGCTATCGGGCTCACCACCTGCCTGCTGATCATGTTCTTCATCTTCAGCGAATCGGGCTACGACCAGCAAAATAAGGATGCTGACCTCATCTACCGCGTCCCAACCGTCGCCACATTGGCCGGACAAAAGCAAAGAGGCTGGGCCGCCGCGCCTCCGGCTCTCGCCTGGGCACTGAAAACCGATCTGCCGGAAGTAGCCGTTACTACCCGGCTGCTTAAATTCCCCGAGATAGACAACATGCTGCTCACGGCCGGGCAGGGCGACAGCCGCAAACAGTTCTACGAATCCAATGCCTATTACGTCGATTCCACCTTCTTTCGTGTCTTCACCTATGACTTCAAGTACGGCGATGCCCCTACCGCCCTCGATGTCCCGAACAGCGTCGTTCTCTCTGAAACAGTGGCGCAGCGGCTGTTTGGCAACGAGAACCCGGTGGGCCGGCCGGTGACCATCGGGTTACGTTTTGGCAATTTCGACTATACGGTAAGAGGGGTATTCCGGGATAAAGGCCTCAAATCCCATATCCCCGCCCATTTCTTTTTATCTATGCATAACAGCGATGTCGGCGGCGCCTGGGTGGATAATCAGACCAACTGGGTGGCCGGCAGCATCTTTCACACGTATATCCGGCTAAAGAAAGCAGTAGACCCCACCAGCTTTGAAAAAAAGATCAACGCCGCCATCGGCAAACGCGGCGGCACCGAGTTGAAAGAAGTAGGCATCTCGCGGTATTTCTTTCTCCAACCCCTCACCCGCATCTATTTGTATTCACAGCTGGACGACGAGATCGCTCCCAACGGCAATGTGACTACGCTCTATATCCTGGGCAGCATCGCTGCTTTCATCTTACTCATCGCATGCATCAACTTTATGAACCTTTCCACCGCCCGGTCGGGGAAAAGAGCAAAAGAGGTCGGCGTCCGCAAGGTCATGGGGGCGGAAAGGCGATCGCTCGTCTATCAGTTTCTGGGTGAATCCATCGGGTTGAGCATTCTTGCCCTGTTGCTCGCGCTGGCGCTCACCTGGCTGCTCCTGCCGCTTTTCAATACCGTGGTGCAAAAACAGCTACAACTGTTTGATGAACCCCGCATCTGGGCATGGGTCGCCGGGCTGACGCTGGTCACTGGCATCCTGGCCGGACTCTATCCTGCTTTCTACCTGTCTTCGTTTCGCCCCATCGCCGTACTGAAGGGAAAGCTGCTCAACAACTTCTCCGCCCTCACCATCCGGAAGGGATTGATCGTCTTCCAGTTTACCATCTCCATCTGCCTGGTGTCCGGCGCCATCATCATCGCCCGGCAATTGAATTACCTCAACACCCAGCCGCTGGGTTTTAATAAGGAGCAGCAGATCGTTCTCCCCTTACAAAGCAAGGAGGCCGCGGCAAACTACACGGCCCTGAAGAACGAACTGGCAAATATTTCAGCTGTCCGTTCCGTCACTTGTGGGGAAACGTATCCGGGCATTACGAGCGTCAATGACATGGTCTTTTATGCGGAAGGTAAGACTTCCAAAGACCAGATAGATTTCAACCTTAATGCTGTGGAAGGTGATTATTTCCAAACGCTGGGGCTTACGCTGCTCGAAGGCCGGACTTTCTCGAAAAACATCGATGCAGACTCTGGTAGCGTCATCGTGAATGAGACGGCGCTAAGACAACTGGGCTACGATCGCAAAACGGCCATCGGGCGAAAGATCTATACTTCCTTCACCGGCATCCCACGCCTGCATAATTCAATGGAGATCATCGGCGTGGTGAAGGATTTTAATTTTGAGAGCCTGTATAACCCGATAAAGCCCTATGCATTCACTACTTCCTTGTGGGATAGGTACGTCTATGCTATCGCCAGCCTCGGCACCAACGACTATGCCGGCGTCATCAAAAAGGTAGCCGCTACCTGGAAAAAGATAAACCCGAGTGTGCCATTTTCCTATTCCTTCCTTGATAAGGATTTTCAACAGAATTATGAGAAAGATCAGCGTACGGGGGAGATTGTTCGCTATTTTACCATCGTCACCATCCTCATCGCCTGCCTGGGGCTGTTTGGCCTGTCGGTCTTTTCGGCTGAGCAACGTACCCGCGAGATCGGCATCCGCAAAGTGCTGGGCGCCTCGGTGACCAATATTACCCTGCTGTTGTCCCGCGACTTCCTCGGCCTCGTCGTCATTGCCATCCTCATCGCCTCGCCGCTGGCCTGGTATGGAATGCATAAATGGTTGGAGGGATTTGCCTATCGCATCAGCATCAGCTGGTGGCTCTTCCCCCTGGCGGGCCTCATCGCCGTTGCTATCGCCTGGCTAACCGTCAGCTTCCAGGCAATAAAAGCGGCTATCGCCAACCCGGTAAGGGCGTTGCGTAGCGAGTAAGCCGGGGTCACTTGCGTCCCGCCACCCTGCAGCCAGGCCGGCCCCCTATTTCTTCTTCTTGGAAGGCTTTGCTTTTTTGTTGAAATCGAGCGCAAGATCGATCCAGTAGTCGAAATCCTTTTGCGTCTTCATGCCCCGCTCGTCGACCATGATAAAACCACTCATCGGGCGGTTCGTAAAATCCATTGTCCGGCAACCCGTCCTGGCGATGGAATCTTCGTGCAGCGCCGGGTCGATGCGGCACATCAGGTCGTCCTTGATGATGCCCACACACATTTTCCCGTTGTACATAAAGGTGAGCCCCCCCATCATCTTCTTCTCTTCGACGTTGCGAAGGCCCGCAAAGCGGGCCCGGACCCTGTCGGCTAATTTTTCATTATAGGCCATGCATTAAATTTATCGCTTTTTCCCCAATTCCGCCAGATCAATGATTTTTTACTATTTCCCGGCCCCGCCTTTGCTCAACTTTGTATCGACAAACAAATCATTTTATGAAACAATTTCAAATCATCAACGGCCTTAAGATGGCCTACGTCGAAGCAGGCCAGGGTGACCCCATCGTCTTTCTCCATGGCAACCCCACCTCATCGTATATCTGGCGCAACATCATTCCATATGTAGAAGGGATGGGTCGCGTCATCGCACCCGATCTCATCGGCATGGGCGATTCTGAAAAGCTGCCCGACAGCAATGGGTATACTTTCTTCGAAAACCGGAAATACCTCGATGCCCTGCTGGACGCACTCGACGTCAAACGCGACATCATCTTTGTTGTTCATGACTGGGGTTCCGCCCTGGGCTTCGACTGGGCGCGCCGCCATCCCGGTGCAGTAAAAGGCATCGTATACATGGAAGCCATTATCCAGACCCGCAGCTGGAGCGAACTTTCTCCCACTGCCCAACAGATCTTCCAGGCGCTGCGGTCGGAAAAAGGCGAAGACATGGTGCTCCGGCAGAATTCTTTCATCGAATTCAACCTGCCCAAATCCATACTTCGTCCCTTGTCAAAAGAAGAACACGATGAGTATCGCCGCCCCTTTTTGGAACCTGGCGAAGGGCGGAGGCCCATGCTAAGCTGGGCGCGACAGTTGCCTATCGAAGGCGAACCCGCCGACGTCGTAAAGGTTGTCGATGATTACGGTGATTTTATGGCCCACAGCCCGATCCCTAAACTATTTATCGAATCCAGTCCCGGCGCCCTCTCCGCAAAAGAAAGAGAGTTTTGCCGCACCTGGCCCAACCAGACGGAAGTGACGGTTAACGGCCACCACCACCTGCAGGAAGATGCGCCGGATGCCATTGGTGAGGCTATCGCAGCGTGGATAACTACTGTCTATAAAGATCTCCATTCAGGTATTTCAACCCCGAGTCACAAATGATCGTGACGATCTTCTTCCCGGCTCCGAGGACCCTGGCCCGTTGCATGGCTGCCCATACATTGGCGCCCGAAGTGATGCCCCCGAAAATACCCTCTTCCCGCGCCAGCCGCCGTGCCGTCGCATAGGCATCCTGGTCGGAGACGGCCACGATCTCATCGGCAAGGTCCAACCGGCAGATCGCCGGCACGAATCCCGTTCCGATGCCTTCCAGGCGGTGCGTCCCCGAAATATCACCGCCGGAAAGTGCGCGCACACCCAGCGGCTCGATGGGGATGCAGCGGATGCCGGGTACCTCCTCCTTCAATACTTCGGCGTTGCCCGAAAAACAACCTCCCGTACCTACACCCTGGATAAACTCCGCAATGTCCTTACCCAACACATCGATGATCTCTCTCGCCATGGCATGGTAGGCATTGCGGTTGTCCACGTTTTTGAATTGGTCGGTCCAAAAAACATTTGGCTGCTTGCTCAATTCCCTTGCCCGCTCGATCATATCGTCGATGAGCCGGGCCGTTATCTTGCCGTTCTCGCTTGGGAAGAGCTCCAGGTCAGCGCCAAAAGCCTTCATCGTAAGCAATTTCTCCATGGAAAAAGCATCGGAGGACACAAAATGCGCCCGGTATCCCTTCGTGGCGCAAACCATAGCCAGCGAGCTTCCCGTGCTTCCACCGGTGTACTCCACCACTTTTCCCCCCGGCTTCAGCTGCCCCCGTTGCTCCGCACCTTCGATCATCGACAGCGCCATCCGGTCCTTCATGCTACCGGTGGGGTTCGACCCCTCATACTTTACATAGATATCGGCGCATCCCGGCTCCGACAGCCGCTCGAGTTTTATCAACGGTGTTTTTCCAATTGCAGGCATAATGGTTGGTTTAAATAGCGCACCGAAGTTAAAGGTTCTTCCCCGCATTGCCGCCCACATAATCCATCACAAAGCTGACCATCTTATCACACCGGGAAAGGTGGAATTGGTAGATCGACTCCTTCATATAGGAGTTGAGACTTTCCCGCAGCATCGATTTCGCCCTGTTGAGCCGCACCTTTACGTTCGATTGCTGAATGCCGGCTATCTCGGCCGTTTCCCGGACAGAAAGATCTTCGATCTCCCTTAAGACGAAAACAAGGCGATATTTTTCCGGCAGCTGCGCGATCGCGTTTTCCAGCGCCTGGCTCAACTCCTTGCTGGCCATAACATTTTCCGGCGTTTTCATGTTGATAAAATTTTCGCTGTCCTGGGATACAGGTAGAATCCGGGTATGATCGCGCCTGGCCTTATAACATTGATTGAGCATAATTCTCGTCAGCCAGGTTCCAAATGCACTGCGGTATTCAAATTGCTGTAGGTGCTCGTAGGCGCTGATATAGGCTACCTGCATCGCCTCTTCCACCTCCTGGTCATCGCCCAGCACCGACATGCCTACCCGGTAAAGCCGTTGGTTATAACGCCGGATAATAATCTCGAAAAGCTCTTTCTCACCCGCAGCTATCTGTTTGATTAGTTGCTCGTCCGGGGCCTGGTTCGATATGGCATTTAACTGACCTATCATGGCCATTGGATAAATAAGATGAAAAAAGGTTACGGGCCGGGCAGGAGATTTTTTTGTAACCTTTTGATAAGTGCTGAATCCAATCTATGAAACAAAACGACTTTTATGGCAACGATTAAACAACTCCAGGGCACTTTGAAGCTAACTTTCGGCATTGTACCGATTGTGGCCGGCCTTGACAAATTTACCAATTTGCTGACCCATTGGGTGGATTATTTAGGGAATAACAAAGGAATGATCCCATTCGATCCGCTTGTATTCATGAAAATTGTCGGGATCATCGAGATCGTAGCGGGCATCATCGTGCTTGTGCGGCCGCTCATCGGTGCTTATATCGTGATGATCTGGCTGATATGTATAGCATTAGAACTGCTCGTCGGCGGCAATTATTTTGATGTGGCCGTCCGGGATCTGGTGATGGCAGTAGGCGCCTTTACCCTGGCGCAATTGACAAGAATGGAAACCGCCCAATCTTAATCCAGGTCAAGACTATTTCTTGATAAAAGTCATTGGGCGAGCCCCTCTGGCCGGCGGATATTTGCCTTATCAAAGCAAACATTAACCAAAAAAAGAATTAGTCATGGCACAAGTAAGTTCAAGCAAGGCAAAGGTAGCCGTCATCGGGCTCGGCAACATCGGCGGCATCGTTGCTGCCAATCTGGTAAAAGGTAACCGTCCTGTTATCGTAGCAGACCGAACGCTGGAAAAGGCAAAAACGCTCGCCCAAAAGCTGGGCAGCCTGGCTCGACCCATGGAGATCCCCGCGGCTATCAATGAGGCAGACATTATCGTTTTAGCCATTTATTTTAATGCGATAAAAGAAGCGCTCGCCAAATATGCCGCGGAGCTCCAGGGAAAGATCATCATTGATCCCTCGAATCCCATCGCTCCTGACGAAAAAGGCGGGTTTAAAAAGATTATTGGGGAAAAAGAATCCGCCGGCCTGCTGCTCTCTAAACTACTTCCCAAAAATGCAAAATTGGCCAAAGCCCTGGGTTCATTAAGTGCCGGCTCTCTTGCCGGTGCTGCCTTCCAAAAGCCTGAACCAGCCGTCCTGTTCTATGCTACGGATGATACAGGTATCGATGCAACAATCGAAGACCTTATCCGTGATGGTGGTTTCGAGCCGGTACGCGTCGGCGGTATTGATCAATCTATCCGCATCGAGGTATTTGGCGACCTGGCTGAATTCGGTGCGCTAGGCAAAACAGTTACACTCGCCGAAGCAAAAACGAAGCTTTAGCAACTTTACCTTATCTTAAGGGTCTAGTCATAACAAAATGAATAGTCCCACTACTGTCTATCTCGAATCCAAGAACCATTACCCTATCCTTGACGGGCTGCGTGGCGTGGCTTCCGTCCTGGTTATTGTCTTCCATGTATTTGAAACCTTCACCGGTGGAAACCGCTTTATCCAGATGATCAATCACGGCTACCTGGCAGTCGATTTCTTCTTTCTGCTGTCGGGTTTCGTGGTAGCTTACGCTTATGACGACCGCTGGGATAGGATGACAACCTGGGATTTTTACAAACGACGGCTGGTCCGCCTGCAGCCCATGGTAGTGATGGGCTCCGTCATTGGCGCGGCGCTTTTTTACTTCCAGACAAGCAGTGCTTTCCCGCTTATTGCGGGCACCCCGGTATGGAAAATGCTGCTGTTGATGCTCATCGGCTGCACGCTCATCCCCGTGCCCATTTCGATGGATATCCGTGGTTGGCAGGAAATGCACCCCTTGGACGGACCGGCCTGGTCGTTGTTTTTCGAATATATTGCCAATATCCTGTATGCGACAGTGGTACGTCGTTTCTCTAAACTGGTGCTTTCGATATTCGTATCCCTGGCAGGCTGCATGCTGGTCCTTTACCTGGTCTTAGGCCCCCAGGGCGACCTGATAGGCGGCTGGTCGTTGGATAAAGATCAGCTCTTCATCGGTTTCACCCGTGTGCTGTATCCGTTTTTTGCCGGGGTGCTGCTTTCGCGCGTTGGAAAACTCATCCATGTCAAGGGCGCATTTTGGTGGTGCAGCCTGCTCATCGTCATCGTGCTCTCCATACCCCGTATAGGTGATGAACATCACCTGTGGCTCAACGGTATTTACGAGGCATGCTGTGTGATCATCGTTTTCCCGCTCATCGTGGCTATCGGCGCCGGAGGACACATTATCGATCCACACTCCGCAAAAATATGTAAGTTCCTGGGCGATATTTCTTACCCGCTATATATCACCCACTACCCGCTTATTTACATCTTTACTGCCTGGGTGGTCAACAATAAGATACCGCTCGGCATCGAGGGGATGCTGGTAGGCCTGGTGCTGGTGATAGCAAGCATCGTTCTCGCCTATGCCTGTCTTAAATATTATGACGAGCCCGTTCGGGAATGGCTGAAAAGGAAAGTTTTCAACTACCAGCTGCCTCGATGATCGCATCGGCGAAAGCCTTTGGCGCCTCTTGTGGGAGGTTATGACCGATGCCGCCACTAATGGTATGGTGAACATACCTGCCTTTGAATTTGGCGGCATAGGCAGATGGTTCCGGATGCGGTGCGCCATTGGCATCTCCTTCCAATGTAACGGTTGGGACGGTGATCACCGGTGCGGTGGCCAGTTTCGTTTCCAGGGAGTCATACTTGCTCTCGCCATCCGCCAGGCCAAGACGCCAGCGATAATTATGGATCACAACGGCAACATGATCGGGATTGTCGAACGAGGCGGCCGACCGCTCGAACGTGGCGTCGTCGAATTTCCATTGGGGGGAAGCCTGCTCCCAGATGAGTCTTGCAAAAGCATGCGTATTGGCCTGGTACCCCATCCTGCCCCGTTCGGTAGCGAAGTAAAACTGATACCACCATGCAAATTCTGCTTTTGGCGGCAAGGGCGCCTTGTTTGCCTGCTGGCTGCCGATGAGGTAACCGCTTACCGATACCATCGCTATACAGCGCTGAGGCCATAAGGCCGCCATGATGTTGGCGGTTCGTGCGCCCCAGTCAAAGCCGCCAATAATAGCTTTTTCTATTTTCAATGCATCCATCAATGCGATGATGTCGCTTGCTACGGCTGCCTGCTGGCCGTTTCTGGGCGTTTGTGGGGATAAGAACCGGGTTGTGCCATATCCGCGCAGATGAGGAACGATAACCCGGTAACCCTTAGCCGCCAGTAGGGCCGATGCTTCCGCAAAACTCTGAATATCGTATGGCCAGCCATGAAGAAGAATGACGACCGGTCCGCTACCCGGGCCGGTCTCGGCATAGCCTACATTCAGTACGCCGGCATCTATCTGCTTCAGCGGACCGAGCGATGTATGGGCAACCGGCTTGATCGGGGATGCAACAGCCGGTTTTTTTGTTTGCGCAGCTGCAGATTCTAAAATGCCGATTGATGGTCCGGCGAGCGTTAGTGCCGCAGTCGCAGCAGTGCTAAGAAAATGACGCCGGGTTTGATTGTCGTTATACATTTCCATTTTTTGCTGAACAGCTGCAACAATTATTCCAGCAAAATGCTCTTCCCGGGAATACTGTCGTTTTCATCAAAGTATAGTTTTGTTTCATATTTAACTGAATTAACAGTAAAATATACTACATAAGAACAAACTACTACTAATCAAATAATTATAATGCTGTAGCAAAGTCGTATTAATGGAATATTTCATCGCATATCCCCCGCATTTACGAAATATAGTAGTAAATTAAAGTACTACATCGAGGGCTGATTATGTATGCGCAGTTGCTAACAACCAAAACATCGAGAGAATTGTTCTCCCTCCTAAGACAAAGCCAGCCAGACACGCCTCTAATCTTGTCCACCCAAAAACCTATTATATGAAAGAAAAAGTCTTGATTGTGGAAGGCGGGTATGCGGAACATCGCCCCGGCCCGGTGATGCCCGGGTTTGAAGGGATCATTGGTAAAAGTCACCTGCTGCTCAATGTGTTCGATAACATTATCCAGGTGGCCCCTACAGATACCTCTATATTGATCCTTGGAGAAAGCGGTACGGGTAAGGAGATGATCGCAGGTTGCATCCATAAGCTGTCCCTGCGAAAAGATCAGCGGTTTGTCAAGTTGAACTGCGCGGCGATCCCACCGACACTCATCGAATCAGAATTGTTCGGCCATGAGAAAGGAGCATTCACCGGGGCTTTTGACAAAAGAATAGGCAGATTCGAACAGGCGGCCAAAGGCACTATCTTCCTCGATGAGATCGGTGAAATGCCCCTAGAGCTGCAAGCCAAGCTGCTGCATGTACTACAGGATAAAGAAGTAGATCGCATCGGCTCGAAAGCCCCGGTAAAAATTGATGTACGTGTCATCGCCGCCACAAACCGAAACCTGGAAAAGGAAGTAGCGGATGGCCGTTTTCGCCTCGATCTGTATTACCGCCTAAATGTAATTCCCATCACCCTGCCCCCGTTGCGCGATCGGAAAGAAGATATTATAGACCTCGCTGAATATTTTATCGATAGGTATAATCGTAAGTCAGGAAGGAAGATCGCCGGCTTGTCCGATCGGGCGATAAAGAGCATGATGGCCTATCACTGGCCCGGCAATATTCGCGAACTGGAGCATATGATCGAACGCTGTGTCCTGCTGGCAAAAGGGCCGATCATCGAGGACATCCCGGTCAACCCGAAAAATGACCAGGGGGCTGGCAACCCGGAGACCCAGATAAAAACGATCCAGGAAAACGAACGCGACCATATCATTGCCGTGCTGCGGAAGTGCAATGGAAAGATATGGGGGCCTGGCGCCGCCGCCGAAATTCTGAACCTTCCCCCTACCACCTTACGATCGAAAATGAAAAAACTGGGCATCCAAAAAGGATATTGAATCGGATGCCCAGCTCCATATTAATAGTCGGTGCCAATGATGGCTGCCGGCCTGGTGGCATCCACGAAATCCATCGGGATGATCCCATATCTCCCGTGTGTAGCTGCACCGAAATACGAATTGATATCCGGATTGATGGTATTCGAGACATCAGGGATGTTCGGGATAAAACCCAGGATGGGATAATAGCCGCTGGTGAAGCTAATATATAGCGCTGTAGGGTCGCCGCTTAGCGCGTTGCTCAAATTGGCAGTGATCTCGCTCCATTTGGTATTGTTGTTGTTGACGACATAGTCATCTTCGACATGGAGAGTGGCCGTCCCGGTGGAGGTGGTGAAGGTCGTATTATCGCCCCAATTCGTGGCATCGATGCCGTAAAGGTTGCCATCTGCAGCGCCTGTCGCAGAATCATAGGCATTGAATCGTCGAAGCAGGACGATCTTACCTCTTACTGCCCCAAGGTTGGGAACACTGGTCCCCATATAAAATAGGTTGGAATTGGAAGCATAATAATGCTGGAGGAATACCTGCTCGAAACTGAGGGTATTGCCGCTGGCCGTATACTCTTCCTTGACGCTCATGATGATAGTTTCATTCGGGTGGGCGGCAAAGAAAGTCTTGCAGGCGTTGAGTACATCCGTAAAATTGAGATGCTGGTAGATGGACCCGTGATGGATGGCAAAAGAATCGTTGACGTTGCGGCAACGGATGTCCAGGAAACGGGACCCGGCATTCAGCTGATCGCCAAGGGACAGGGACTGGCAGATGGCCGTACCGGCTATAGGTTCGTAGCGGGCACAGGCGTCATGTGAACCGGGAATGGACAGGTTTGCGAGGTTGATATTGTCGCTGATCGAAGCCATCCAGTCTGTTGCCGCAACAGAAATCAGACGGGCTGCCGTCGACGTCGTGGTTTTCCTGGGACTGTTACCGGGAATGGCCTCATCCGGCTGCAATGCCTTCTTACAGGCAGTCGATGAAAGGATGATCGAAACGAACAAACAAAGAGCTTGGAGGGAGGTTTTTTTCATAAAAGGATGTTATATGGTTAGCCATAAAGATAGTCGTGGCGATGACATATCTACTGCGGTTACCCATAACAGATGAGGAGTTAACGATTTGATAAAAATAAGCCTCCCCATCCGCATAACGACCCTTATAGAACATATTTGGTCACTATGTAAAAAAGCCGCCTCCGCGTCTCAGCTACTCCTTTCCAGCCCGATCTTCCGGAAAAAGTCCGAGTCTGATAGCGGCCTTCACCAATCCGACGGCGTTTTTCTCATCCAGCTTTTGTAAAAGATTGTAACGGTGATTTTCAATTGTACGCAGGCTTACGCAAAGCTTGTCCGCGATCTGTCTGTTGCTCAGACCGGCCGCGATGAGCTGTAACACTTCTTTCTCCCGCATCGTCAGCTTGTTCTTTTCTCCCAACCTCTTCGCACCTGGCTGTAACAGGTCTTTCAGCAGCTTTTCTTTTAAAGGCTCATCCACGTAAAGCTCGCCATCGGCAACCTTCCGTAAGGCCTCGGCCAGGATGGCGCCGGTGGCCCTTGACTTTGACAAATAGCCGTAACATCCGGCCTCCATCAATTCGCGGACCAGTACAATGGATTCATCGGCTGTCATTATCAGGATCTTTATGCCGGGATAGTTCTGCAGGATCCTTTTGGCCAGGCTGGCGTCCTTTGCATCGGCGAGGTGCACATCGAGTAAAAGTACATCGGGGAGCTGTTTCCTAAGTGCTTGCAGCAATGCCTCTCCCGTATTATAGATACCCGAGATGTCAATATGATCATATGCCGCCAGAGCCTTGCTCAGACTGTCCGTTACTAAAAGGTGATCGTCCGTGATCATTACTTTTATCATGCCTTCTGGCTTGTTTGTTTCCTGAATTTTCGCCACTGGCGGATCTTGAATTCGATGTAGACGGTCGCTCCATTTCCGGGTCTGCTCTTGATATCCATGTGCCCACCCAACTCTTCTACCCTCTTCCTGGCGTTTGACAGTCCGCTTCCCGGCCGGAAGCCCTGCCAGGTCTCGAAGCCAACGCCGTCGTCCTCCACGGTGAGGGCCAGCAGCCCATCCCTATCGCTTACCTGGACCAGCAGATTAGTGGTCTTCGCATGCTTTACGGCATTTTGCACCAGCTCCTGTACTATCCGGTAAAGTGAGAGCTCGATGTCCTTGCTTAGCGGCGATGGCTCACCCAGCACCTGTAATTCCGTCTTCACCTGGGTGAGATCAGTCGTGTTTTGACACAATAAGGCAATGGCGGCAAGCCAATCTTTTTGAACAAGCAGTTCGGGCATAAGGTTGTGGGCAGTGTTTCGCAGTTCTTTTGTTGCCTTCTCGAGCTGGCTGGCGATTTGGCTGAATGAAGGCGTGGTCCCTGTCTTTTGTGCATCGCGCTCAAGCGTTTCCATCCCCAGCCTGATGCTCAGCAGTTGGCTGGCAATGCCGTCGTGAAGTTCGCGGCTCAATCTTTGCCGCTCAGTCACCTCTCCTTCGATCTTTGCCTTTAATAAGGCGATCTGCTGTTTATTGCGGCTGTTACGGTACATCAGAAACCAGGCGATTCCGACCAGCAGGAGCACAAAAAGGATGAAAAGGAGTTGCTGTCGCTGGGCCATTATCTGCTGGTCGCGTTGAATGACGCGTAGCTTTTCCGCGGAGAGTTGTTTGTCTTTTTCAGCACTCTGGTATTTGGCTTCGATCTCTACGATCCGCCGGGCATTCTCGTTGCCCCGGAGGGTATCCTTCAGCAACGCATATTTAGACATGAATTCGGCGGCCTTTCTGAAGTCGTTCAATCCCGTATAGGCTTCGGATAACCCCTTATATACATTCACAAGGTTGTCCTGCTGCCCTTTTTCCCTATACATTTGCAATGCTTTCAGTAGAAAGTCCTCTGCCTTCGAATATTCTTTGAGGTTTAGATAGGATTCCCCGAGCCAATAGGTTTGGTTAAGGATATAGGTGAAAGCCCCATAGGCCAGCGCGGCATCGTATGCCTCTTTCATATACGCCAGCTCTTCCTTGTAATTTCCTTTGCTGCTATATGCTTTGCCAACCATCGAGGCCCCTTCGATGATATTCAGCCACTGCTTCCGGGGCCGGGACAAGGCCAGCGCCCTTAGCCCGATGGCCTGGCTTTTTTCATAATCGCCCAGTTTGTCATATACGGTTGCCGAGTTGACCAATGCCATCGTTTCATACGTCGTGTCATTGAATGCTCTCGCCAGCCCGGCTCCCTGCTGATAGTAGCCGAGTGCCTTTTGTTCGTTGTCTGCCCGGTCCTCAGCCATTCCCATAATGTTCAGCGCTCCGAATAAACGCTTGTAGGTGAATTTGTCCGGCAGGGTATATAAGGAAATAATCTTTTGATCATACCAGGCACAGGAATCATACCGGCCAAACTCGAACTGTGTAAGGGCCATGAAATACCACAGCTCCACTTTCAGGCTGTCCGGCTGCTGGTCGGCGCCGGGCCGGCTCATCGCATGATGATATAGATCGGGTATCTTCGAATACTCCCCTTTTACATAATATTGCTTAATAAGCTTCGCCCCCTGCGCAGGATCACTCATCGGTTGTTGCCCCAAAACGGTTGAATTCCCCTGCACGAGCAAGCAAATCCGGATAAAAACCAGCCACAGGAATACCCGGCACGCTTCCTTCTGAGTAGTTTTACTCAGATGCCCGGTGGTTCCCTCATTTTTCAATTTGGTTGTTCTTACCTGGATGGCCTGCATAAGTTTAGACTAATTTAGCTATCCTGGCGTAATTATTTCCTCACCAAAAAAGTTTGTTATGAAAAATTCGATTTTTCTGAATTCCATTAAAGCGATTTCGGTGGCGGGTTCTCTACTTATGGGCGCCATTGTTACGGGGGCAGGAACTTCCCCGGTGAAGCCCCATTCACATGCAGCCACCAGGGTTAACAACATCGTGCTGGTGCATGGGGCCTGGGCCGACGGCTCGGGGTGGGAAGGTGTTTACAAGATACTTAAGGGCAAGGGATACAACGTTACGGTTGTTTCCAACCCGAACACGAGTCTGGCGGAAGATGTGAGAATTACAAAGGCTGTCCTGGCGCAACAGGACGGGCCGGTGATCCTGGTCGGGCATTCGTATGGGGGGGCGATCATTACGGAGGCTGGAGATGAATCTATTGTAAAGGGGTTGGTGTATGTAGCTGCATTCGCGCCTGACGCGGGGGAATCTCTTTTTAAGATGCAGCAGGGGGCGCCTGCCGATCCGAATTCCCCGGTTCTGCCGCCAAAAGATGGATTCATTTGGCTGGACAGGGCGAAATTCCACGCGGCGTTTTGTGCCGACGTGCCGGCTGCACAGGCAGATTTTATGGCGGCTTCCCAGGTACCGCCCGGGCTGGCGGCATTCTCAACCGACCTAACGACAGCGGCATGGAAAAATAAGAAGAGCTGGTATATCGTGTCGAAGCAGGACCATATGATCCCGCCGGATGTGGAGCGGAGTATGGCAAAGCGGGCAGGTTCGGTGGTGACGGAGATCGACGCGAGCCACGCGGTATATGTTAGTCACCCTGCCGAAGTCGCGGCAGTAATTGAAAAAGCGGCAAACAACTAAATACACGATCCTCAAAGCCGCCAAAGCCGTTGGTTCGTAAAAGCCGGCACGAAATGACGAGATGTCGGAAACGACGCCGGCTAACCCTGTAGACATCATGCTGATTGTCAGCCACGCATTCCATGGCACGGATTTGGCCCTCCTGATTTATTCTTCAGCATAAAAAATTCAGCAGCATGAAACAAGGGAAAGTCTGGCTGGTCACAGGGGCCGGCAAAGGATTTGGCTACGAGATCGTAAAAGCAGCATCGGCTTCCGGCGACAAGGTGGTCGCGACCGTCAGGAAGGAATCGGAAAAGGATATTTTCGACGGCGACCCGAACGTCCTGGTCCTCGGGATGGACGTCACTCTGCCAAAACAAGTGGAAGCCGCGGTGGAAAAAGGGATTGCCCGATTTGGCGGACTGGATGTGATCGTCAATAATGCGGGCTTTGGCATCGTTGGGGCTATTGAAGAAATTTCGGATGAAGAGACCAGAAAGCAGTACGACACGAACGTATTCGGCGTATTGAATGTGATCCGCGCCGTGCTGCCGCAGCTGAGGAAGCAACGGTCGGGCCATATCATCAATATCAGCTCTCTTTTTGCCTACGACGCCATCCCGGCATGGGCGCTCTATGGGTCTACGAAATTTGCTGTGGAAGGCATTTCGGTAGGATTGGCGATCGAACTCGCGCCCTTCGACATCCAGGTGACTGCGTTGGCGCCAGGACTGTTCCGCACGAATTTTCTCGACGCCGGTTCTTTTTTAACGCCGGCTAATCCGATCGGGGATTATGACAAGACTCCCGCGGGCCAATATCGAAACAACGCGGGCGCATACCACGGCAATCAGGCAGGCGATCCGGCTAAGCTGGCAAAAGTTGTAGTGGCGCTCGCTGCCCAGGAGCATCCTCCCCTCCACCTGCCCGTTGGACTGGATTCCCTTCAATCTTATCGAAACAATGCCGCCCGTACTTCCAGGGAAATAGAAGAATGGGCAGGCAAATTTCCAGCCACGGAGGTCTGATCCGCCGGCTGCTGCTCAGGCCGGCCGGCTGGTGCTCAGGCCAAAAGAATAAGCGGGATCTGTAGATTGGTCGGCCTGTTGGCTGGTTTGTCGAAAGGCCGGCCATCTATATTCCTGCTGCCGTTGAACAACAGGTTTTCATGGAGATAAATGAGGTCGTACTCGGTAAAATATTCCCCGGCTTTCAGCCCGAATGCCGGCACTGATTTACTCAATACGCTTTGGGGTACATTCAACTCCCAGGGGGAGATACCGCCGGACGGTGCACCTGCATTCAGGGCCGCTACAAACGCGGGGTTAAGGATCGTTATGTCGAAAGAAATGTCAGCCACATAATCCGCCTCGTATGCCCCCGGCGCGATCGGGTGTTCGGCGCCATAATGCACATGACCTTCAATTCGCATTTCTACCACCGGAGCCTTACCGAATGGGTCCGCGTAGTTGATAAAGATCAGCCGGAAAGTATCCGCTTGAAAATAGCTGAATCGCCTTGAACAATAAAGAGGCTTTATATCGCCGGTGGCGGTCTTCACGGTGCTGGGCCTTATCTCCGGCGCGATGCTCACCCAATCGCCCTTGACCAGTTGTTGTTTTATTTTATCGATATTCATACGTGAAAATTAGGATTTTGCAACCTCATATTGGTTGCAAATATCAAAGAACCCGGAGAAATCTTCCTACCTTCAGGGGCTATGTGCGTGATGACCCGGAGTATTTTGCTGTTTGCCCTGTCCATCCTTGGGCTGGGTGAAACATTGTGTGGACAACGTGATAAAAGAACCGACAGCCTTAAAACGGCTGCATTGCAAAAAGAAGCAAAAACATGGATGCAGCGGGCGGAAGTAACAAATTCCCGGAAGCCTGCACTAAACGCGAAGATCAAAGCCTACTCCCGTGCCCGCCAGATATATCTGGAGTTGCATGATACCCTGAGCGCGACCAATACCCTTAAGACGATCGCCGACCTTCACCTGGGCGAGAACGACCTGGCGATCGCAAAGAAGGAATTGCTGGAGGTACTCAACACCTACCAATCCATCCGGTTTCCACAGCTTTATTACACCTACGACCTGCTTCGGGCCGTCTGCAAAGCTCAGGGCGATATCGCGGGCGAGATCTTTTATGCCATAAGGATGATCAAAACGACGGACTCGGTGCAAACCGA
Source organism: Puia dinghuensis (assembly GCF_014642875.1). Taxonomy (GTDB): domain Bacteria; phylum Bacteroidota; class Bacteroidia; order Chitinophagales; family Chitinophagaceae; genus Puia; species Puia dinghuensis. The sequence goes on along the minus strand of NZ_BMJC01000003.1, from coordinate 156,993 downwards.
CATCGGCGACCTCACCTATTTCAATATCCGCATGGCGGAAGCCTACCGGGATGCGGGCATGAACGAACGAAGCCTCGTATACACGAAAAAGGCTTTCGATCTGAGTCGAAGCAGGTCAAATAGTTTGCCACCCATACTGGCCGCCAGCGCATATGGCCTCGATCTGGTGGGGAACGACAGCCCTGCCAGGGCCGTAACCATTCTTTCTCCATTCTATAAAGGGGAGACGAAGGCTGACACCATCGCAAAGGTCCATGCAGACTACATTCTTTGCCTGGCTTATACGGCCCTGAAGAAACCGGATCTTGCAGAGCAGTCCGGTCTGAGTTGTGTTACGCTGGCTGAGAGCTTCTACAGCCATCATTCGGATATATTTACCCATCACGCCATGGTATTGTTCTATGCCGGTCTCTCGGAAGCATATATTTTGCACAGGGAGTTCAAAAAGGCCGAATGGTACCTCAACAGGATACATTTTGATCGTAGTGTTCCGAATTACCTGATCGACCTCCGGCGATGGGCCTTCGACCGCGCCCGCATCGATTCCGGAATGGAAAGATTCGATTCGTCACTATATTATTTTCAGCTTTATAAGGTGTACAGCGACTCTCTCTACGGGATTGCAAAGACCGTACACTTTACGGAGATAAACACAAAATACGAAACCGAAAAAAAGGACAAAGACCTGCTGCTTCTGCAAAAAGAGAACCGGTTGCAACAGGAGCAGGCGCAGCGATCCCGTTTCGCTCGAAATACGATGATCGGCGGGATCCTGCTACTCCTGGCTTTTTCCATCCTGATCTTTAACCGCTACCGGATAAAGCAAAGGCTCGCAGCGCGGCTGGAAGGGCAAAAGCAGGAGATACTCGATAAGAACACTACCCTCGAAAAGCTGCTGCATGAGAACGAGTGGCTTCTTCGTGAGGTGCATCATCGGGTGAAGAATAATCTCCAGATGGTGACCAGCCTTCTTCAATCCCAATCCGTTTTTCTCACCGATCCAAAAGCTGTCGATGCCGTTGCGGAAAGCCAGTCCCGTGTCCAGGCCATGGCCCTTATCCATCAAAAATTGTACAGCAACGTGGCCGTCTCTACCATCGACATGCAGGATTATATCACCGACCTCATCGACTATCTTCGGGATATGGTTCGGCCCGATCAGCGCATTATCTTCGATATCCAGATCGAAAAGGTGAGCCTCGACGTCAACCAGGCCATACCTATCGGGCTTATCCTCAATGAAGTGATCACCAATTCCATCAAGTACGCCTTTTACGATATCCCTGATCCCCGCATCCGGGTCTGGTTAAGAAAGATGCAGGATCAAAAAATCGAGCTTTTTGCAGCCGATAACGGCCAGGGACTCCCTCCGGGGTTGGATGTCCACGCTGGAAATTCCTTCGGCTTTCGACTTATCCAGGGGCTGGCAGAAGACCTGGAGGCGACGCTGACCATAGTGAACAATGGCGGCGTCGAATATTTTTTCAGCTTCCAGGCGACTGCATTTCCACCGCTTACATAAACTTATCCAGAAACGAATTCGCCTCATCGACAAACATTTCCGGATACTGGAAAAAAGAGCCGTGAGACGAATCCGGATAAAAAGTCAATATCGCATTAGGGATCTGCTTGAACAGCTCGACGGAAGATGCGCTATTCATCATCTCATCACTGCTCCCCTGAACGATCAGTACGGGATGGGTTATGGAGCCGAGGTTCAGCGTCACAGGGTCCGTGCCCCAGCGGGTAAGGGCTTTTATCTGCGCCTGGATAGCGGGCATTGATGTCTGTTTGTCCCTATCGTTCTCTCGTTCCATGAAACGGGCCTGCGCAGCCTTGATCTTTTCCCTGCTTTTTTCGGAGGATGTAGCGAAGAGATATAGGTAGCCCTCGGCCGGGGGCTTGGAGAATGCCCGGCCTACTAATTCAGGAAAACTATGTAAGGCCAGGGTTCCCTGCGGCGCGGTTCCTATCAGGAGTATCTTCCGGAATAGTTGCGGATGGGTGATTGCGATAGTTTGGGCGATGAATCCCCCCAAAGAAAAGCCAAGCAGATCGCATTTGGTTATGCCCAGGGCGGTGATGATGCTGACAGCCGTTTTTGCCATATCCTGCACATTGTCCGGTGTTTCCCCACCCGAATTGCCGATGCCGGCGTTGTCGATGGTGATCACCTGCCTTTCCCGGGCCAGCCCATCGATCACCTGCGGGTCCCAATTATCTAATGTTCCGGTGAAATGTTGTAAACAAATGAGTGGGAGATCCGTGGACTTACCAACCCGCCGGTGGGCATATGATATTCCGTCTACGGCAACGTATTCGGTTGCGGCGGCTGCGTAACGCGTGGCCGTGCTGTTTGTCTGAAGCAACATGGGGAATTGTTTTGTCAAAGGTCGCAACCGCGAATCCCCGGCGATTGCAAAAATCAATGCCATCGATGCAAAATTCAAAGGTGGCGGGTTGTCGTCGGCCGGCAACGAATTGACGACCTATCGTAAGCGAAGGTGTTGGAAGTTGACTGTAATAGAGTGATAAATAGCAGATTAGAGATTGGTATGCAATTCGGATGAGAAGATATAAAATGACGCACTCAGATGACGCTTGTCGAACGCTTCAAAACCGCAATAAAGCAACATCTGACATCACCGGAAGTGGCGGATGATGCCCGATCGGTTCAATACTATGCCGGATTATTGCTCGTGCATCCGAATTACCTCAACGCAGTAGTAAAGAAGAGCACGGGCAAGCCTGCGATAAGGCATATCCATCAGCAAGTAATTGACGAAGCAAAATCCCTTTTGAGTCAAACAGCCTTGTCTGCGAAGGAGATCGCATACCGGCTTGCTTTCAGGGAGCCGGCACATTTCCATACGTTCTTTCGGAAGCATACCCAACAGACGCCGAATGAATATAGGCGGTATTACCGGGCAACGATATATCGTGAGGAACCCGCAACGAATTGAGGAATTATCATAAAATACCTAAATTTCGGTATGACTTCACCAGAGATCTGCTGTCATAGTGAGGAAATAGTAAGCCCGGGAGAAGCGATGCGAAAGGTTTTCACCATGGTCTCCCAGGTTGCCGAATCCCCGAGCACCGCACTCATCAGCGGAGAGACCGGGACGGGTAAGGAGCTTGTTGCCAGGGCGATTCACCGGTTGTCTCAGCGAAACGACAGAATGATGATAAAAGTGAATTGCGCCGCTATTCCTGCCAACCTCATCGAAAGCGAGCTTTTCGGGCATGAAAAGGGCAGCTTCACCGGTGCTACCGAGCGGCGGATAGGGAAATTCGAATTAGCCCATAAAAGCACACTCTTTCTCGATGAGATCGGTGAATTGCCCCTGCAATTACAATCAAGGCTGCTGCGGGTACTGCAGGAAAGGGAGATCGAGCGCATCGGGGGTCGTACGGTGATCAAGACAGACGTGCGGATCATTGCTGCTACAAACCGGGATTTACAAAAAGAGGTCATCGCCGGCAATTTTCGCAGTGATCTGTTCTATCGGTTGCATGTATTTCCCATTCAGATTCCGCCTTTGCGCGACCGAAAAGAAGATATCCCCGGCCTGGCGGCGCACTTTTTGGTGAAACATGCCAGGAAGGGTAGTCAATCGCCAACGAGTATTTCGCCACGGGTGATGAGGCAATTGATGGCTTATGACTGGCCCGGCAATGTCCGCGAACTCGAGCATCTTATCGAGCGAAGTGTGCTGCTTACTTTCGGTGCGGTTGTCGATAAACTGTACCTCCAGCTTCCCAAACCTGTGGCGTCCGATATCAGCGTGGCTGGCCGGCGAATAAAAACGATCGAGGAAGTAGAGCGGGAACACATCCTTGCTGTGCTGAAGCTTTGTGATGGAAAGATATCCGGTGAGGGTGGCGCGGCGGAAAAGCTCCGAATTGCCCCTACGACGCTTTCGTCAAAGATAAAACGGCTGGGTATCAAAAGAGGCATTAATGGGAATTCGTGATATGCCATTAAAAATACTCATAGTAGAAGATGTTTTTATCGAGGCGGACCATCTGAGCAACATCCTCGTGAAGGCCGGGCATTCCGTCACGGCTATCGCGAAATCCGTCGAGCAGGCTTTCAATGCCCTTAAAAAGGAGCGGCCGGACATGGTGATGCTGGATATCTTCCTGAAAGGACATCTCACAGGCATCCATCTTGCCGGCGCGCTGGCAAAGCAGGGTATCCCATTTATCTACCTTTCCGCCAACTCGAACCCATCGACCCTGGAAGCGGCCAAAGCGACCAACCCATACGGATTCCTGGTAAAGCCCTTCCGGGAAAAGGACATTCTTATTGCCCTCGATATCGCGGCCTACCGGCATCGACAGGCCCGGGAACATCTTGCCCGGCAGGAGCGTTGGCTGGCCACCCTGCTCAGCAGCGTTATAAAGGAAGTAGTCACCAGGGATCAGAAATTGCTGCTATTGGTAAAAGGCTTACAGCAATTCATTCCTTTCGACCTTATAGTGATCGATAGGACTGGCATAGATGTTGGCGGCGACTCTTTCCATTGTTTTCAGCGCATCGATCTTGAAGAATACAAGCGCGTAGATGTGCCGGCACTGATGAAGAAGACTCAGCCTGGCCTTATCGATGCAGCCGCTCTTATGGACATCCTGCGAAAACGCTATTCCATTCAATCCTCACTTTCCCTCTCGAGACTTATTTTTTTGAGTAAGGCGCCGGAAGGATTTAACGCCGAACACGCTGACCTGCTTCGCTCCATTCAAGGGGTGCTGGAAACCGTCATTGGGGATATCCGCCGGCACGCCAGGGAGACCATGCCTTTGCTGACGAAACTGGAAGAAGGGATCCAGGACCACAATATCCGGGCGCAGGGCATCGTCGGGCGGAGCTCAAAGCTGCTTCGCGTTCTCGACCTTGTCAGGCAGGTGGCGCCTGTCTCGAGCACCGTCCTTATTTCCGGCGAGACGGGAGTTGGAAAAGAAGGGGTAGCCGCTGCCGTCCACCGGCTTTCGGATCGAAAGGACAAGCCGCTGATAAAGATCAACTGTGCCGCCATACCTGCCCTCCTTGTCGAATCCGAATTATTTGGTCACGAGCGGGGGGCTTTTACCGATGCTACCGACCGGCGCATCGGGAAATTTGAGCAGGCTCAGGGCGGGACGGTGTTTCTCGATGAGATAGGCGAGCTGCCGCTGTCCGTGCAAGGTAAACTACTCCGGGTTTTACAGGAGAAGGAGATCGAACGGGTAGGAGGTGCGAACCCGGTGAAGCTGGATGTACGGGTCATCGCAGCTACTAACCGCGACCTGTATGATGAGGTCGCAAAGGGGCGCTTCCGGATGGATCTGTATTATCGGATCCATGTCTTCCCCATCGTGGTGCCCGCGTTACGGGAAAGAAAAGAGGACATTCCATTGCTGGCCGAACATTTTTTACAGGCGTTCGCGCTTGCGACAGGGAAGGCGGCAAAAGCCCTGTCGGCGACGGCGCTTCAACAGCTGATGGACTATTCCTGGCCAGGTAATATCCGCGAATTGCAGCACTTGCTCGAGCGGCATGTCCTGTCTACCCCTTCAGACCTTATCGAACAGATCGAATTGCCCGAAAACTTTTTACCGGGGCGTTCCCCTTTGCCACCGGAAGGAGGGGTATCTTCTCCCCCGAACGGGAAGGAGGCCATTATTGAAGCGCTGAGAAAATGCAATGGTAAAGTATCCGGAAAGGGCGGCGCCGCCGAATTGTTGGGCATCAACCCGAATACTCTTTCCACCCGGATGCGGAAGCTGGGCATCAGGTGGAAATTCATCATGAAATGAGACGTGTTTATTTGTAAATTTGGCCGCAAACATCCTTATCACCATGTATGAAGCGCTGTTCCAATATATAGAGACCCGGTCGGGCCTGCGGCTCACAGATGATGAACGGTCAATCATAGAATCAAAGTTCATCCCTAAGAGGCTACTAAAAAGACAGTACTTCCTTCAGGAAGGGGATGTTTGTAAAAAGATAGCCTTTATTGTCAAGGGTGCTGCGAGAATGTTCTCTATCGACGACAAGGGGCATGAACATATTGTCCGGTTTGGACTGGAATCCTGGTGGCTGGGGGACCACGAAAGCTTTAATTTGCTCACACCCTCCCGCTATCATATAGAAGTGTTGGAGGATACAGACCTCCTCGTCATAACGACCGTACACGCACACGAACTCAGGGATGAGGTAAGAGCATTCGACCTTACCGTTAAAGCGATGGACAGACAATTGTCCGTTGCCACGCAGAAGAGAATTCATGCCGCTATCAGTATGACCGCTGAGGAAAGGTATGACGACCTGGTCAATACCTATCCTCAGTTTCTGCAGCGTTTCCCCCAGAGTATGATAGCGTCCTATCTTGGAATCTCACCGGAGACCCTCAGCAGGATGCGCAGGAAGATGACTTGACATTTGTCAAGTTGATTTTTTAACTTATGTCATTATCCGGGCTGCCTTTTCATGACAACTTTGCATAAAGAGTTGTTATGAATAGGGCGAATAAAATAAGTTCGGGTGGCCGGAATGAAAAAGTGGCGGATTGGCTCGTAAACCGGCTACTGCCAAACGACCAGATCATAAATGTCGGTCCTTTTGTATCCATGGACCATGTGTATCCCATCGTTCAGCAAGGCCAGGAGCCAAAACCCTATCGTGGACAGCATGCCCATCCCCATCGCGGGATCGTTACTTTCAGCTATTTACTCAGTGGTTCGTTACAACATGTTGACAGCCGGGGTCATCATTGCACGGCAGACAGTGGCGGCGCTCTTTGGATGAAGGCCGGAAATGGTATCATCCATGATGAGCGGCTTAGCCCCGATTTCCAACGTAAGGGTGGGATCTTTCATGCATTGCAGTTCTGGATCAATCTCCCTGCAGTGAACAAGCTGGAAGAGCCGGAATTCAAGGCGCTGTTCTCCTATGACTTCCCGGAATTAGAGCTGCCGGACAACGCTGGGGTGCTGAGGGTTGTATTGGGCAGCTGCGGGGTGTGTCAATCCCCCGTCAAAACATTTTCGGGTGAATTTATCTACCATTTGCGGCTGAATCCAAAATCCGCATTCGCTTATACTCCAAAACGGGATATTGAATATGCAGTGCTTATTCCTGCAGACGAAGTTCATGTCAACGGCCGGGTAACAGGTAGGAGCCATCTGCTTGCATTCATCAATAATGAACCAACGATCCACCTCTATAATCCTGGCATCGTTAGCTCTGATGCGTTTATCTTCGGTGGCAACGAGTGCCTGGAACCTATCGTTGCAGCGGGGCCTTTCGTAATGAATAGCCGAAAGGACATCGCCCAGGCATATGCTGACTTTTTTGCGGGCCGGTATGGTGAGTTGAAGATTGATAAACCATTTCAAAATCAGTTATGAAAGAAAAACGATTGACCGCCCTGATAACGGGCGCCAATAAAGGGATAGGTTTCTCGGTAGCTGAAGAATTGCTCCGGCTTGGTTATTATGTGTATCTCGGCGCCAGAGACAAGGTCAAAGGACAGGCTGCTATCAATACCCTTAAAGCAAAGGGATTTTCTAAAGTTTCCCTGCTTTCGATTGACGTAGCCGACCCTGTTTCGGTATGGAAGGCAGCGGCATGGCTTGCAGGTAAGGAAGACCATCTGGATGTATTGGTCAACAACGCAGCTATTGGGGGGCGTCGTCCCCAAAAGGCCAGTTCGGGCGATGTCGCTATCCTTAAAGAAGTATTTGATACTAATTTCTTCGGCGCTATCGAGGTGACCCGCGCATTCCTGCTACTGATGCGCAGATCGGAAGCTCCGCGCATCGTCAATGTATCGAGCGAATTGAGCTCCCTATGGTTTCAGGAGCGGGATACTTCCTCTTTTTATGCGACAGAGCTGATGGCCTACAGCGCTTCAAAGACCGCCCTCAATTCATTTACCCTTATGCTGGCAAAAGAGCTGCAGCATACGGAATTCAAGGTCAATAGTGTTACGCCCGGGTTTACTGCCACCGATCTGACGGACCATTCCGGCCACCAGACGCCCGAAGAAGCCGCACGGATAGTCGTGAAATTTGCTACCCTTTCCCAGGAGGGACCGAGCGGACAATTTTTTGGTAGCAAAGGGCGAATACCCTGGTAGTTTAAACGAACAAATCATTACTCACTTTAAAAAACAAATTTTATGTTAACGCAAGAAGTATCTACGATCACAAAATGGAACATTGACCCGATGCACAGCCAGATCGGCTTTAAGGTAAAACACCTCATGTTTACCAATGTACGGGGTATTTTCGGGGAATATGAAGCTCGCATTTCCACCGATGGTACTGATTTTACGACGGCCGAGGTCGACCTTTTTATCAATCCCGCCTCTATCAATACCAATGACAGCAAGAGGGACGAGCATCTGAAAAGCCCCGACTTTTTCGATGTCGCGAATTTTTCGGAGATAAAATTCACGGGTAAAAAGGTGGAGAAAGCTGGCCGGGGGAATGACTATATCCTGTATGGCGATCTTACTATAAAAGGTGTTACCAGGCCGGTGGAACTGGATGTAGAGTTTGGCGGAGTTGCCAAGGATCCCTGGGGAAATGAAAAAGCAGGCATCAGTATCCAGGGGAAGATCAACCGGAAAGATTGGGGTCTTACTTATAATGCCGCGCTGGAAACCGGCGGGGTGGTGATAGGCGATGAAGTTGCTTTCGATATCGAGGTAGAATTGGCGAGACAGGCGTAGATATATTGACATGGTTGGGATGGCGGGCCGCACAAGCGGCCCGCCATATTGTTTTGGTACTACTATGTGAAGGCAATTTTTATTATTTTTAGCCCAAATGTAGAATTTATTGAAAGAGACGGTTTTGGACAACGATGGAGACCTTTTGCGCAGGATGGCCGGTGATGATCAGTCGGCCTTTACTACCCTCTACCGGCGGCATTGGGAATCCCTTTTTGTCACCACCGTCCGGGTTATCGGGAACAAAGAGGACGCGGAAGACATCATCCAGGAGGTCTTTGCATCCCTCTGGAACCGGCGCAGATCGCTGGACCTGACAGGACCGCTGGCCGGCTATCTTCAAGTCAGCGTGAAATACAAGGCGATCAACTATATCGATAAGAACATCACTCGCCGGCACTACCTGCAGGCTCTCAGCAAGGCGGCAGAGACCGGCGCACCGGCTTCTCCCGAGGTGCTGCTCCGGGTGAAGGAAGTACAGCAACTGATCCAAACCGTCATTGAGAATATGCCGCCCAAAATGCGGGAGGTATACCAGCTAAGCCGCCAGCAACAGTTGACCCATAAGGAGATAGCTACCCGGCTCGGCATTTCCGAGGAAACGGTGAAAAAACACATCCAGAATGCCCTGCAATTGCTCCGGTCGGCAATGGGCAAGGCGCCAGCTTCCATTCCCGCCCTGCTTTTCTATTTGCTATCATGAACCCTGCGTAAAAAAATTATTATCTTTTTCTTACCCCTTCCTCTTCGCTCACCGGACTATATATAGGAATAGCTATTCTAAAAACTTATCTGATGGATGCAACAACCGCCAAAGCCCTGCTGCAACGATATCTCGAGGGCGATGCGAGTCATGAGGAGATCATCTTAATAGAACAATGGTACCAACAGCTGGTCGATGCGGGAGAATGGAATTGGGCGGAAGGGGAGCGGGAGCAGCTACAAGCCACCATGGAAAGCCGGCTGCTTGAACAAATTGCGGAGCAACCACGTACCCGGGTCTTATGGCTCACTAAAAGAAGCCTGGGCGCCGCGGCCGTACTCCTGCTATTAATAACAGGCGCCTGGTTACTCTTCACCCGGAAAACGACACAACCGATTGCATCCTTATCCCAACGCTATCGCAACGACGTGCGGCCGGGTCGGAATGCGGCCGTGCTCACGCTGGCAGGCGGCAAAACGGTCGTGCTCGATGCCAGCGCCCCAAAAACCATCGGCAGTCAGGGCAACGTTGTCATCCTCAACGACAGCGGTCAGCTCGTCTATCAGGCCAAAGCCGGAAAAGAGTCAGAGATCTTTTACAATACATTGACCACGCAGAAAGGAAATCAGTACCATCTGACCTTGCCGGACGGCACAAAGGTCTGGCTGAATGCCGTTTCCTCCATCACTTATCCCACGGCATTCGCCGGTAAAGAGCGTAGAGTGACTATCAGCGGCGAAGCCTATTTCGAGGTAATGAAAAACCAGCAAAAGCCCTTTATCGTGCAGGAGGGTGATATGAACGTAGAGGTATTGGGCACGAGTTTCGATGTCAACGGGTATGGCGATGAGGCGGCCCTTAAAACAACCTTGGTGGATGGAAAGGTCAGGGTAGAGAAGGGGGCGGCTGCCAGTATGCTGGAGCCCGGGGAGCAGGCCGTGATCGCGAACAGCAATGCGGGCATCTCCATCGACCATAACCCGGACATCGAAGCAGTGCTGGCCTGGAAAAACGGCTCCTTCGCTTTCAAAGATGCAAGCATCGCGGCTATCATGCAACAGGTGCAGCGTTGGTACGACGTGGATGTCATATATGAAGCCAACATCACCAAACATTTCGTCGCCGATATCCCGCGAAATGTTCCCTTATCCCAATTACTACAACTGCTGGAGGCGACCGACCAGGTGCACTTCCGCGTCGAAGGAAAGAAAGTATTCGTTATGCAATAGAAAAGAATTTGGCCGCCTCAACGCCCAAAACAAAACCGCCCCGGGTCGGATCCGGAGCGGCGGAAAATTCGGGTTTGGCCAATTGTACAATCGTCGGACTGCTTATTGTTAAACCCAAACATTGCAAAAGTATGCAATTTATTGACTGCTGCATATCTCCGCCATGCAGGCGGGGATTGCTGACCAAAACGTGGATGGTTATGAAGTTGACTGCTATTTTCCTTTTTGTCACCTGCCTGGAGGTCAGCGCCAGGAGCAACGCCCAGGCGGTGACAATTTCCCTCCGGAATGCCTCGCTCGAGCGGGTCTTCAAAGAGGTGAAGAAACAAACGGGGTATAGTTTTGTCTACACCCGCGAACTCATCCAGCAAACGGGTAGCGTCACCGTTGACATAAAGAACGCCTCCCTGCAACAGGTGCTGGATCAGGTCCTTGCCGGCCAGCCGCTCACTTACTCCATCCAGGACAGGTTCATCATCATCAAACCCAAGACTACGGCCCCGCCACCAAAACTCATCGATACGGCCCGGCCGGGCGAGAATGTCAGCAAGATCAAGCTTCAGGGCCGGGTTGTAGAAGTCACCGGCGAACCACTGGCAGGCGCCAGCATCATCCTGCGGCAACCCGGGAAAACGATATTCGTGGCCGGGACGACGGATGCTAACGGCGGATTCCGCATCATAAACATCGCCGATGGAACGTATATCCTGGAAGTTACCTTCATCGGCTATGAAAAAGTTACCCGGGAAATAAAGCTCACCGACAAGCCACAGGTGCTCTGGCTGCCTATGAAAAAAGCCACCGACGCCCTGGACGCCATCCAGACAATGGCCTATTCGAAGACGACCATGCGCTTCAACACGGGGGATATCACCACTGTCACTTCCGAAGAGATCGCCCGCAACCCCGTGCCCAATGTGCTGCAAAGCCTGCAGGGCCGGGTGCCGGGGATGCTCATTACGGAGACATCGGGCAAGCCCAACAGCTCGTTCCAGGTGCAAGTGAGAAGCCTCAACACTTTGTCGGGCGGGGTATCGAATGCGCCGATCGTCCTTGCCAATGGCGGTCAGCCGCTGTACATCGTGGATGGAGTGGAATATCCGGCCAACGGCTTCCTGCCGATGGCCAATTTCTACGGGTATCCGAATGCGGAGATCTATGGCAATGCGCTAAACTACGTTGACCCATCCCTTATCGAATCCGTCAATATCCTCAAAGGTGCGGACGCCACTTCCATCTACGGGTCTCGCGGGGCCTTCGGTGTCTTCCTGATCACCACAAAAAAGGCAAAAGCCGGCAAGCCTTCGGTAACGATCAACGCCGTCCAGGGGTTCTCCACCCTGGGTGTTTCCCCCAAGCTGCTGAACCTGCAAGACTACCTGGCCTTGCGCCACAATGCCTTTGCCAACGATGGCAAGCAGCCTCAGTCGTATGACTACGATGTCAACGGGACATGGGATACGACAAAGTCTACTGACTGGAAAAAATTCTTCATGGGCGGTCATGCCCCCACCACGAGGATCAACGCCACTTATTCGGGCGGCTCCGCCAACAGTAGTTTCCTGCTGGGAGCCAACTACAGCTCTATCGGCAATATCGAACGGGCCAAGGGTTCCGTACGGCAGGGTGGCATGAATTTCAGCCTCAACACGGCCACCAACGATAGAAAGATTACAATGGCCCTGTCTGGCAGCTATTCCACCAACCTGGACAATACCGTGCCGGTGGATTTCTCCGGTCCATACGGCCTGACCCAGGCTCCCAACGCCCCTTCTCCCTATCTGCCCAATGGCAAGCTCAACTGGCAAAATGGGACCAACCCCGCGGCGGCGCTGAATGGCCTGTACAACAACCAAACGGACAACTTCCTTGCCAATACGTCGTTGACCTATTCTCCGCTGCCGGGGCTCAGCTTCACGGCTGCCGGCGGCTTTAGCCTGCTCTCGGCAAAGGAATTCCAGGGTCAACCCTCCTCCATGTTCAACCCCGCCACCTTTACGCCATCCCAGACACACAGCGTCCTCAACTTCTACCGCTACCGGACCCTCAGCGCCGACCCGCGCGCGGAGTTCTTGCACACCTGGGGTAAGGCGCGCCTGGACGTCATCGCCGGGGTAAGCCTCAAGGACCAGCTGCAAACGCAGACGGCCGTCGTTGGCTCCAACTTTGCGTCCGACGAGCTGCTGCTCGACCCGACATCCGCCCCTTCGGCCAATGGCTATTCGGTATACAGAGTGAAGCCGCAGAAATACATCGGCGCATTCACCGTGATCAATTTCCGCTGGGCCGACAAATACATCCTCGCGCTCAATGGCCGCCGGGACGGGTCCTCGGTATTCGGCGCCAACCACCAGTTCGGCAATTTCGGCTCCGTTGCCGGCGCCTGGATCCTCAGCGAAGAGCCCTGGTTCAAAGGCCTACGGAAAGTGGTGGACTTTTTCAAGCTGAAAGCCAGCTATGGCCTTGTCGGCGGCAGCGCGCTCCAGCCCTATCAATATATCAGTACCTACGGTTATGGCAACAACGCCTATGAAGGCGGGCTTGGACTGTTTCCCCAGAACCTGGCCAATGCCGATCTCCACTGGGAAACCAACCGGAATTTCGAGGCCGGCGTCAATATCGACCTTTTCAAGGGCAGGATCAACATCGACGCGACCTATTATTCCGACAATGTAGGAGACCAGATCACCAGCCAGGGTCTCGCCAGCATCACGGGCTTTAGCTCATACTTTACCAATACGTCGGCGACGATAAGGTCTTATGGCGCCGAATTCGCGGTCACCGGGAAGATTATCCAAAACCAGAATTTCTCCTGGACCACCAAGATTAACGCGACGATACCCCGCACCAAGCTGCTTTCTTTTCCCGGCCTGGGCACGCTCGTCAACAACTACAATTTTATCATCGGCAAGCCGATCACCGGACTCAGAGTAGTTAAGTTTGCAGGGGTCGATCCGGCCACGGGGGTGTACAACTTCTATAATGCCGCAGGAGTGAAAGGGGAGTATACGTTCCTGAGTCCCACACCGCTGAGTTTTTCAGATCGTACGGCATTCATCGACCGGGCGCCCAAATGGTATGGAGGCATCCTCAATTCCTTCAGCTATAAGAATTTCAGTCTGGACTTCCTGGTTTCTGTCACGAAGCGGACGGGCCCCAGTTACGAAGCCTACCAGAGCTTTGGGCTCGGTGCGTACAATACCAATGTGCCGGCGGACATTGCGAACGAGCGGTGGATGAAGCCGGGCGATGTGGCTAAGGTGGCGAAGGCAAGCAATAGTATCAATGCCTTCATCGACCAGAACAACTTTATCAACAGCACGGGGGCTTACAGCGACGCCACGTATGCCCGCCTGCAGAATCTCAGCCTGGGTTACCGGCTGCCGGTGCGGGTTGTTCAAAAGATGCATCTCACCTTGCTCCAGGTGTACGTGGCCGGTCAGAACCTGCTGACGGTATCGAAATACAAGGGGCTGGACCCGGAGAATATGACGTCCAGCCATATGCCGCCCCTTCGGGTATATACCGGAGGTATAAACGTAGGGTTCTAACATTCCAGCACATTTTTAAAACGCATGACTATGACAGGACTATTTCAATATAAAAAAAGATTCATAACACGCTGGTGCTGGCTCTTGCTGCTGCTTGCCGCCACGACCGGCTGTAAGAAATACGTTGAGGTTCCGTTGCCTGTCGGTACCATAGCCGGCAGTACCGTGTTCCAAAGCGACGCCACTTCGGCGGGCGCCCTCAGCGCCGTGTATTCGCAATTATACAGCCAGGGAGATTTCGACGGCTGGGGCGGGCTGGGATGCGTCACCGGGCTGTATGGTGATGAGTTGAAGAACTGGTTCAATTACCCCAACCAATTGGCCTTGTACGGCGATGGCGCGACCAGCGCCCTCTATACTGTTACCAATTACTGGACAAATTTCTATGGCCAACTATATTCGGTGAACCTGGCCATCGAAGGCCTGAAGACGCCGAACAGCAACCTCAACTACTCCAACCAGTGGCTGGGCGAGGCGTATTTCCTCCGCGGGCTCATGTATTTCTACCTCACCAATGCCTATGGGGATGTGCCGCTCGTGCTCGGCTCGGACTACCTGGCCAACAACCAGCTGGCCCGAAGCCCGCAAGCCAATGTCTACAAGCAGATCGTGGCCGATCTGAAGCAGGCCCAGTCCCTGCTCGACAGCAAGTACCACAATGCTGCCGGGGCCGTCACCACCGATCGCGGCCGACCCAGCAGGTCTGCCGCCATGGCCCTGCTGGCAAGAGTATACCTCTATACCCAGGACTGGACCGATGCCGAGTCGATGACCGACAGCCTCATCGCCGACGCAGCAGACTTCCAGATGACGGCCCTGTCGAAGACCTTCCTGCTCAACAGCTCGGAGATCATCTGGGGCATCGAACCCTACAACTCCAGTGGCTACTATAACAACTACCAGGTGGGGGATGCCAATGGTTACTATTTGCCGGCGGGAGTCACACCGACCGCGGCTTATAAGCTGGCTACGATGAGCGATTCCCTGGTGGCATCCTTCGAGCCGGGCGATGCCCGCAAGTCCAACTGGGTGGGCAAAGACAGCGTGTCGCCGAGTGCTGTCTATTACTATCCAGCCAAGTACAAGGGGAGAGGACCCTATACCTCGCCGGTGGAGATGATCGCCCTTTTCCGCCTTGCCGAACAATACCTCATCCGTGCCGAAGCTCGCGCACAGCAGAATAATCTCACCGCCGCCTCTGCTGACCTCAACACCGTAAGGGCAAGGGCAGGCCTCAGCGCCACCACCGCCATCACCCAATCCGATCTGCTCGCAGCCATCCTCCGCGAACGGCGGGTCGAACTGTTCACGGAAGGCCATCGCTTTTGGGACCTCCGCCGCACGGGTAACCTGGATGCCGTCATGAATGTGATAGCACCGCTGAAAGGCGGCTCCTGGGCCAGCTATAAGGCATGGTGGCCGATACCTGCCGCCGACATACAAAGTGATCTCCATTTGACCCAAACCCCCGGATTCCAATAACCAAATAATCCATTTAATCATGCACCTGCACATTCCAAAGGCAGGGGGCGCAATTGCGGCCCTCACCGCCTTCTTTTTCCTTACACTGTCAACAACGATCCGGGCCCAGAACATCGACACCGCGGCCATCAAGGCGATGGTCGCCGGCAAGAAAGACACCGCCAAATCGAAGATCAAACCTTACAAAGAGGTAGTGCCCGCGACAGCCAAGACATCGAAAGGCTTCTTCCTCATCCACAAAGTGGACGACCGCTGGCTGGCCGAGATTCCCGACTCCCTGCTGGGCCGCGACATACTGGTGGTCACCCGCATCGTCAAAGGGCCGACCGGCTATTATAATCTGCTCAAGGCCCTTGCCGGAGCATTAAGCTATGCAGGGGATGCCATCAACCAAAGCGTGATCCGGTTCGAACGGCTCACCGACGACAAGGTCTTTCTCAGAAGCGTCAGCTACATCGAACACAGCGACGACAGCTCGGCCAACGGGTTGCACCAGAACGTACAGGACAATAATGTCCAGCCGATCGAGGCGGCATTTCCTGTCAAGGCCGTGAACGAGGCGGGCAAGTCGGTGGTCATCGACCTCACCGACTTCATCAACTCGGAGAGTGAGGTGCTCTACTTTAATGCTCAATTAAAGCCCTTTTTGGGCCTTGCAGGGCTGGCGGCCGACCGGAGCTTCATCCAGAACATCAAGGCCTTCCCCATGAACATCGAGATCAAGACGGTGCGCACGTACAATGGCGCGCCAGGGACTGGCGTCCACAGCTACGAGCTCAACAGCAGCGTCGTCCTGCTGCCATCCAACCCGATGCGGAGCCGGCCTGCCGATCTGCGCATCGGTCTGTTTTACGACAGTTATATAGACTTCGATGCAGACCCCCAGGCAGTACGGCCGGGCAACCATATCTGGAGGTGGCGGATGGAACCGAAGCCGGAAGACCAGGAACGCTACCTTCGTGGCGAACTGGTCGAACCCGCCAAGCCCATCGTCATCTATATCGACCCGGAGACACCCAAAAAATGGGTGCCCTATCTGATCCAGGGTATCAATGACTGGCAGTCCGCCTTCGAAAAGGCCGGGTTTAAGAACGCCATCGTCGGTAAGGAGGCGCCGGTGGGCGATTCTACCTGGTCGATGGAAGATGCCCGGCATTCCGTTTTGCTTTATCATGCCTCACCGATAGAGAATGCCAATGGCCCCAGCATCAAGGATCCCCGCACCGGCGAGATACTCGAGACGCATATCAACTGGTTCCACAATGTGATGCAGCTGCTGTACAACTGGTATTTCATCCAGGCGGCCGCCGTCGACCCGCGGGCGCGGCATCCTCACTTCGATGATTCCCTGATGGGTACGCTCATCCGCTTCGTATCCTCTCACGAGGTGGGCCATACGCTCGGCATGCAGCACAACTTCGGCGCCTCCTCTACCGTTGCGGTGGACAGCCTGCGGAGTAAGGCCTGGGTAGACGCCCACGGCCATACACCCTCCATTATGGATTACGCCCGCTTCGACTATGTGGCCCAGCCCGAGGACGGCATCGATGAGAATGGGCTCTTCCCACATATCGGGGATTACGATAAATGGACGATCAACTGGGGCTATCGCTGGCTGCCCGCGACAATAAGCGCCGAAGCCGAAAAGGATACATTGAATGCCTGGATCGTCCGGCAACTGGCCAGTGGCCCCCAGTACTTCTATGGCGCACAGACAAATCCCTTCAATCCCATGGGGAATCCCAATAACCCCGACCCCCGCGACCAGAGTGAAGACCTCGGCGACGACGCCATGAAGGCAAGCGAATACGGCATTCGCAACCTCAAGCGGATAGAACCCCATTTGATGGAATGGACCATGGACAGGCACGACGATTATGGAAAGCTGGAGGCTATGTACAGTGCGCTCGTCGGCCAGTATGCCCGCTATATGGGCCATGTCCTGAAGAATATCGGCGGCGAAATGATCACGCCCAAGTTGCCCGATCAACAAGGACCGGTGATCGCCTATCCCGGCAAGGAAAAGCAGCAACGGGCGATGGCCTTCCTTAATACCCAGCTGTTCACCACCCCCACCTGGCTCATCGATGAGAAACTGTACAGTCTCGGCGTAGGGGATTTCGACCATGTGGCGAAAATTCAGACCGCGGTGATCGATGGACTGATCGAGCCTTCCCGTATCCACCAGCTGTTGCAGCAGGAGGAAGCCCTGGGGTCCAAGGCTTATACGGTAACCGGGATGTTGCACGACCTGCAAAGCGGTCTCTTCTCCGAGCTGGCCGACGGAAAACCGATAGATGCGCACAGGCGCATGATCCAAAAATATTATGTCAACAAGCTCGTGGTAATGCTCGGCGCCGACACGTCGGTAAGAAGAGAGGTGCAATCGACGAGCGACGGGTTTACCAGCATAAAAACATCCGCCAAAGCGCTGGCCGCATCGATCAAACAAGCGATGCCCCGATATCCCGCCGGGGTGATGCACGAACACCTGACCGATCTATATGACAGACTGGAAGGGACCCTGAAACCCCGGAATTAAAAAAACAATCTTTATGAAGCAGACTCTTTTTGTTTTGACTTTACTATTGAGTGCTTTCAGCCCGCGAGCCCAGGAAAAGGTGACCATCAACGCGTCCCTCAAGGGTTTGCCGGCTGGAGTTACGGTATACCGCTTTCGCCTCATGGGTGGCCATGGGGCAGACTCGGTGAAGAGTGTCGCTGACGGGTTCAGTATGACTGTTGAAGTGGCGGAGGGCGACGCGGACGGGTATATTCTCCAATTGGGGCGGGAAATTAAACCCTACATACAACAGACCCTCTATCTCGATAAGGGCACGGTCACGATCAACGCGCCTGGCCCCAACTTTGCCGATGCCGTCGTCACCGGCGGACAGGCCATCACCGATTACAACGCTTACACGGATTATATCAGGAATAGCCCGGAGAAGGCCGCGCGCCAGGAATTGACTAAGAAGATGATGGACTTATACAATGCGCATGACTCAGTAGGATGGAGGGCCCTTGCGCCGCAATTACAGCAATGGGATTCCATTGAAAAGGCGATGACCAGTCAGTGGATCCTTCAACATCCTAATTCTCCCGTCAGCGCCTACTTGCTGACCTCCGAATTGAAAAAGTTGACCCTGGATCAAAAAGCGGCTATGCTGGCCCGGCTGACTCCCGAAGCGAAAAACAATGCTCCGGCCAAACGCCTCCAGCACAGCATCGACGCGAATCAACTCACAGCGATCGGCAAGCCGGCCCCGGACTTCACCCAGCCCGATACCGCCGGCAACACCGTGTCCCTCCGGGATTTCAGGGGGAAGTATGTGCTCATCGACTTCTGGGCCAGCTGGTGCGGCCCCTGCCGCGCCGAAAACCCCAATGTGGTAGCGGCTTTCAACAAGTACAAAGACCGGAGCTTCACCGTCCTCAGCGTATCCCTGGACGGCGGCTTCACCAAAAAAGAAAATTGGCTCAAGGCTATTCGTAAAGACGGCATGCCCTGGACCCATGTATCCGATCTTCAAGGATGGAACAATGCCGTTGCTTTCAAATACGACGTCGAAGCCATCCCGACCAACTTCCTGGTAGATCCCAATGGCGTCATCGTCGCCCGGAATCTGCGTGGGGAAGAGCTCGAAAAGAAATTGCAGGAGATTCTCGAATAGTGTGTGTTAGTTTCCTTCTGGTCGCCTCCGCCGGGGCTTCAATAAAGCCCGACTGGCGGAGGCTTTTCGGCTTGTGTTCTCAATGGTATTTTGACGGATATTCCGGTGCCCTGTCCGGGCTTTGTCCGGAGATGGTATTCACCCCCTATGATGGTCGTACGTTCTTTCATTCCCAGAATACCCAGCGTTCGCTTCCCGGCAATCACTCCCTTGTCAAACCCGTGTCCGTTGTCGGTTATCGTCAGTATCAGCTGCTTCTCGGAATACTGCATGTCGACCCGGACATCGGTAGCTTTCGAATGGCGGGCTACATTGGTCAGGGACTCCTGTACAATGCGGAAGAGATGGATCTTTACATGTTCGGGCAGGTTCTCTTCCGACCCCGACCCGGTGAAATGCGTTGCGATGCCCGACAGTGCTTCAAATTCCTGTAAATGCCATTCGATGGCCGCCCCCAGCCCGGAGACGTCCAACAAGCCCGGACGCAAATCGGAAGCAAGACGCCGGACGGAGCGGACGATGCTGTCTGTGATATCCATCAGGCTTTGCAGCTTTTTGCCCGTTGCTTCATCCGGTTTGTCCAGGCTTTTCTTCAACCGGCTGATGTCCAGTTTCAATACGGTGAGCAACTGTCCCAGCTCATCATGCATCTCTCTTGCAATAGATTTCCTTTCTTCTTCGCGAACTACCTGCAAACGTTCGGGCCCCTCCAGCATCTCCCATCGTCCCTTACGTCTGGCGATGACGCATTCATGGGCATGGGCGATATCGAGCACTGCGCCAGCGGTTGTGCCTGAAAGCGGATAGGTGCACAATACGATCATCCGCAGGTGTTGCAACATGGCGGTGAGGTCCCTTTCATATCGCATGAAATCGTTCCAGTCATCGCTTTTCAGCCAGGCCTCATTGCCGTTGACCCTCATGCCGTCATAGCCATTATCCAGCGCCTCGCGAAGCTTCTCCATCCAGGCGCTTGTCACGGCTTCCCTATCGAAGCGGCCGGATGGTGTATACCAATCCGTGTAAGGTATAATTTCGAGATCTTTCTTGTCCAGGCGGCGTTGAATGTCGGGAATAGACTCTTTCAAGGCAGCGATAGCGTCCTCTGCGGTAATGGGGTCACAGGTGATCCAGAGGCAATATTCGTTATTGTCGAGGCCGGCCTTGAAATAAGGGATCAGCACCTGCAGCAGGTCTTCCCTGGTTTCATAAAACTGGCAAATATGGGTTCCCCATTCTGTAGGGCCGACGATCGCTATACCACTATTTCTTGCGTTGAGGTGTGACATCATCTTTGCAAAGGTAGGCGTCCACAGCAGGGAGTCATTACTAAAAATTTCCGAAGAAGCACAAATGGCGGGGGAATTCTTTGAAAGTGAAAGACTATTGTGTGATTTTCAAAGGCTATTCTTCGAAATACAACTTTCCTTTGTTTCCACACGGTACAGCTATTTATAACCTTAAAAAATGTAATTATGACTGTCGCATCCAACGCAATCGGGGCCATCCGCAACTGGTGGTGGTTCATCATCGTCGGCCTCCTCTTCATCGTTTCGGGCATCGCCGTCCTGTCGCGGCCATTGGAAGGTTATGTTAGTTTGAGTGTGCTATTCAGCATCGCCATCCTGGGCATCGGCATCTCGCAGATCGTTTTTGCCATCGGGAACAAGGACATCCTTCCCGGCTGGGGCTGGACCCTGGCCTCCGGCATTATCGATGTTGCTGTGGGGGCCTATTTGTTCATGTTCCCCGTTGTCACGATGGCGACGCTTCCTTATTTTGTGGGGTTCTGGCTGATGTTCCGTTCGTTCTACATCATGGGCGCTTCGATGGATATCCAAAGCTTCGGGATATCCGGCTGGGGATGGCTATTTTCGGGTGGTATTCTCCTGTTGATCTTGTCAGGCCTCATCCTGTATTTTCCCACCGCGGCCGCCGTCGGTATCGTTGCCTGGTCGGGATTGGCCTTTTTGACAGGGGGTTTGTTGTCGATCGTGCTGGCGTTTAAACTTCGGGGTATTAAGAATGCGGTAAAAATGCTTGCGTAAGCCTTGCAAAAACATAATATTTGCAAAAAAGCCGGCTACGATTGAATAATAATTTATCCGATGCGGAGATCATCGACCGATACAAGGAAGTGTTTCAGCGGTTTGCAAAGGATGGCGTCATCGATATGGACAAGCGGCTGAAACATAAGTTCAGCTACCAGATACATCGGCTCGAGGATATCATTCCGAAATTGAACGGGGTGGTTCCGCCTTATCGGCAGTCGATGTACTATATAACGCTTTTCCGAAAAGGAGCGGCGCGGAAGAGCGTGGGGCTGTTCAATTTTGAGATAAAGAACAACACCTTGTTGCTGATCCCCCAGCGGGTGATCCATTCCACGCTGTATGACTCCCTGCATGCTTCAGGCTATTTATTGAATTTCAACATTGAATTTTTCCTGAACAATGCCTTTCCTAAAAAGCTTATTTCCGAAAAGAAGGTATTCAAGTCTTCATTGAAGCCCTATCTGTATCTTTCCGCTTCCAAGCGGAAGCAACTGGAGACCATTTTCGAATATATTTTCCATGAGAATTCCGAAGCGGCGCAGGGGAAGAACCAAATGATCGCCATCAAGATACTTGAGCTGCTGATCCTTTGTGACCGGCTGTTCACGGAAGCGGAGTCGGTTGGCGGAGAGAGCATCTATCATCCCACCATCGAGAAATTCAATCAGTTGATCGAGGAGAATTTTTCAAAAGAGCGGGCTGTCGAATTCTATGCAGACAAGCTTAACATTCACCCCGGACATCTGAATTATCTGATGAAAAAACACAACGGACTGAATGCCAAAAAAACGATTGACAACAGGCTCGTGATGGAAGCTCAATCCCTGCTCGTAACCACGGCCTGGTCCATCAAAGAAATAGCGGACAAACTCGGTTTTTCGGATGCGAATTATTTTTCCTCCTTTTTTACCAGGATGACGAAAATGACCCCAACCGCCTACCGGGCGAAGGTTGGTTAGCGTGCACCCCGCCTACCCGATCTGATAAGCCGTCGTCCGTTTGGCCTCGACAAGGACAAATGAGGTCAGCAGATTGCCGACGTAGGGGAGGGAGGCCAGCTTGTTCTTGAGAAAATTGTTATACGCATCCATATCTGCGATCACCACCTTCAGCAGGAAATCGGCAATCCCGGTAAGCTGATAACATTCCATCACCTCGGGAAATTTCACCACCTCCTTCTCGAATTGGCTCAGGATGGTATCCGAATGCTCTTTCAGCTTCACTGTCGTAAAACCAGTCAGCTTCTTACCGATGCAGTTCCTGTCCAACAGCGCAACATAGGACTGGATAACCCCTCGCTCTTCGAGGCGGTGTATCCTGTCATGGATGGCAGTGACTGACTTGCCCGTCTTTGCCGAGATCTCCTTGGTTGTCATCCGGGCGTCGTATTGCAGGATAGTGAGAATCTGAATGTCAACGGCGTCGAGGTCGGCAAGCATAGCAACGAAATTTTTTCTGTTCTGAGCCCCAAAGTTAGTTTTATTTTCCGTGCAATCGCCGAAGCGTATAAAATGGACCGGTATTCGCCACCTTTGGTCACTAAACGATTGCAATTATGAAAAAGGATACGATTCTGGTGATCGGCGCCAAAGGACAGATTGGTGTAGAATTGACACAGTCGCTGCGAAAATTGTACGGCCACTCGCATGTCGTTGCCGCCGATCTGGGCCCTGTCTCTCCCGGGTTGGAAGGAGGACCCTATGTGGAGCTCGATGTGCTGGAAAGGGAAGAGTTGGGCCGGGCGATCACCCGCTATGACATCTCCCGGATCTATTTGCTGGCGGCAAAGCTCTCGGCAGTAGCGGAAAGGCTCCCACTGGAAGCTTGGAATGTGAATATGCTGGGCTTGCTCAATGTGTTGGAGGCCGCCAGGGAGAAGGGCATCGGCAGGGTATTCTGGCCGAGCAGCATCGCGGTATTCGGACCAGATGCCCCGAAATGGAACTGTCCTCAGAATGGACCGTTGAACCCGGCTACCGTCTATGGCATCAGCAAGGTGGCGGGAGAAAGCTGGTGCCGGTATTACTGGGAAAAGTATGCGGTGGATGTGCGCAGCATCCGTTACCCGGGGCTGATCAGCTACCAATCAAAGCCCGGCGGTGGCACCACCGACTATGCCGTAGAGATCTTTCATGAGGCGCTGCATACCGCATCGTATAGCTGTTACCTGAGGGAAAATACCATTCTGCCGATGATGTATATGCCCGATGCTATCCGGGCGACGATCGAGCTGATGGCGGTTCCGGCAACCGCGCTGACGGTCCGTGGAGGATATAATATCAACGCGATGAGCTTTTCGCCCAGGGAGTTGGCGCTGGTGATCCAACGATATGTGCCGGAATTCAAGATGAGCTACCGGCCAGATTTCCGGCAGACGATTGCCGACGGATGGATACAAAAACCCGATGATTCCGTGGCAGCGGCCGATTGGAAATGGGAATATGCTTATGGCATTTCCGAGACCGTGCGGCATATGCTCAGCCACCTGTCGGCCGGAGTAAAATTGGCGCCGGGCAGGATACGTGACCTCGAACCGGCCTTTTGACAACTTATTATACCATGAATACCTTGACTATTGCCCATCGCCGGCGTTTGGAGGACTATATGACGAAGGCCTTTGAAAGAGCAAAGCATTTCATCGGCTACCCCATCGCCACCGACTTCGACTACAGCGAACTTTATCCGCTGCTCTCCCTGCCGCTGAACAATGTCGGCGACCCCTTCGTCGAGTCGACCTATGATCTCAACTCCCGTAGCATCGAGATCGAAGTGCTTCAATTCTTTGCTTCGATCTTCAAGGCCCCGGAAAACAACTGGTGGGGCTATGTCACCAATGGCGGCTCGGAAGGCAACCTGTATGGGCTGTATGTCGCCCGGGAACTGTACCCGGAAGGCATCGTCTATTATTCGGAAGCAACACACTACAGCGTTCAGAAAAATATCCAGCTGCTGGGGCTTCGCAGCATCGTCATCCGTACGGACGATGAGGGCGAAATGGATTATGCCGACCTGGAACAAATGATCCGGCTTCATCGGGAAAAGCCCGTCATCATCCTGGCCAACATAGGCACGACCATGACCGAGGCAAAGGATGATCTCAGCGCTATCCGCAGGGTGCTGAAACAATCGGCTATAAGGAATCATTATATCCATTGCGATGCTGCACTGGCAGGCGTCTATAGCGCCTTGCTGCAACTCGAACCAGGCTTCGACTTCAGCCACGGAGCCGACAGCATCGCGATAAGCGGTCACAAGTTCATCGGGTCGCCAATACCTTGTGGTGTCGTGTTGGTAAAAAAGAACTATAAGGACAGAATAGGGAAGGCCATCTCCTACATCGGCACCCTGGATACCACCATTTCCGGGAGCCGCAACGGCCATAGCCCGGTCTTTCTCTGGTACGCGATAAAGCGGCTGGGTGTGGAAGGCCTGAAGCAACGTGCCGTCGAATGTCTCGAAATTGCCGGCTATGCAATAGAGAAATTCCGGAGCATCGGCATCTCTGCCTGGCGAAACCCTTCCGCCATAACGGTCGTATTCCCGGCGCCATCCCTAAGCATCCGTCAAAAATGGCAGCTTGCTACTGAAAGCGGTTCAAGCCATATCATCTGTATGCCCGGTCTTAAGAGGGAATTGATCGACGAATTCATGGAAGAATTACGGCAAGAGATGGCTGTCCCGGCAGCACCAGCCTTACTATAATTCACCTGGCCGACCGGTTTCTTTTCCGGTATTCAAGCGGCGAATAGCCCATGAGCCTGGAGAACATCCGCGAGAAATAATATTGGTCATCTATCCCCAATTCACCGGCTATTTCTTTTACGGTCATCTGGGTGAGCAGCAGGTACTGGCAGGCCTTCTGTATTTTGAGGTGATTGAAATATTCGACAGGGGCATAACCCGTCTGTTCCTTGAATACGGCGGAAAAATGCGAGACCGACAGATTGGCGAAATCGGCAAAAGCCTTCAGACCGGTGACGGTATGGATCTTTCGCTGCATCTGCTGGATAGTACGGGCAATGATGTCATCGGCCTGCCTGTTGTCAGTATGGCTGAATTTGTCTTCATACAGCAGCGACGACAAAAAGTGGTAAAAGATCATGTTGACATAGCGCAGGTTGTCCTGGCCATACCCCTTCTCCAGGTTGGCATATATCTCTTCAAACAATTTTATCCGGTTTTCGTCATAGGTCAATGCGGGCTGGTAAGTTGTGCCTCCGGTACGAGAGCGCTGCAGGATAAGATCTACCACGAAAGAGGCGATCTCGCCTTTGAAATGGAACCAGTAAATAGTCCATGGATCATTTTCATTGGCGCCATACTTATGGGCGCTATTGGCGGGTATCGTAATAAACTGCGAAGGCCCCAGCTCTATTCTTTTCCCGCCGATGACGATCCAGCCGCTTCCCTCCATGCAATAGATGATAATGTGCTGCCCGATGCCCGCCGGCCGGTCGACATAGTGAAAAGCGGCCTTGGGATAGTATCCGATGTCGGTAATATAGATCTGCCGGGTCACCGGGTCCCTGGTGAGGAATTCGGTGGTGATCTTCTTGGGTAACACGATAAGCTTTTGGCCTTTAAAGCCCTGCCGCTTGCGAATGGCGCCTTGTCGTTGCATGTCAACGGGATTTTCTGCAATGTACGCAAACCAGAAAAAAATCCATCCTTTTCGTAAGAAACGCTATTCTTTTTCCTGTTGCCATGGTCGATTTTTGTCATGTTAAAAAGATAAACTTTACTGCTTAAAACGATTGTCATGCCATTCCCTCCATTGCATCTTCGACTATTTCTACTGCTGGCGTTGGTATTCGGCGCAATGCTCCCCGTCACTGCCCAGCAAAGGCCTGTGCAGGGCGAGGTGCTGGATGCGGATACCCGCAACCCACTGCCACTGGCCACTATCACTACTTCGACAAAAAGCGGTCCACCCGCTACAAAGCTTACCGACAGCCGCGGACGCTTCAGTATTACGGCGGTCGCCGGCGCCACCATCACGGTAAGCTATTCCGGCTATAAGACAAAACAGATTGCGCTGCGGGACGGAAGCGATTCCATCACCGTGCTGCTCGAAAGAGGCGATAGCAAGCTCGACCAGGTGGTGGTCATCGGCTATGGCAAGGAAAAGCGAACCGATCTCACGAGCTCCATCTCCAGCATTTCTTCCGACCAGGTTAACGAACTGCCCGTTACCAACTTAGCCAGCGCCCTGGCCTCCAGGGTGCCCGGCGTGGAGGTGCACAGCACAGGATATGCTCCCGGCTCGGGCAACGTCATCAATGTACGCGGTCTCAACTCCATTACCCAGAGTGAAGGGCCCCTGTATGTGGTGGACGGCGTGGCGATAACGGGTGATATCCGGGACATCAATCCCGCCGACATCGAATCGGTAGAGGTGCTGAAGGATGCCGCCGCCGCCGGCATCTACGGTTCACGCGCTTCTGCCGGTGTGATCATCGTGACCACCAAGCGCGCCAGGGCGGGCACGGCCACCATCGACTTCAGCATGTATTCGGGTATCCAGCGAATGAATAACCCCTATCATATGCTCGACGCAGCTGACTTTGCCCAGCTGCGCCGCTTCGCCTTCAACGATGCCGACCCTGTGACGTATCCCATCGGTAGCGCTGCCGCTGATGCGAAGATCTTTAACCCCTATGAGCTGCAAAGCATCGCCGCTGGCTATAAAAGCTACGACTGGCTCAAGGCGGTGACCCGCAGAAACGCGCCCATGCAGAATTACTCCATCGGGGTGTCCAACGGCGTGGGCAAAAGCAGGGTCTATTTCAGCGCCAACTACCTTAACCAGGCAGGCATCATTGCCAATACCGGATTTACGCGCTACGGCGGCCATTTCAGCATAGAAACCGATATCAATAAAATATTCCGGCTGGGCGGCAATATCAACGTTAACCACAACTTTACCAAAGGGGTCAGCACCAGTGTATACCAGCAGGCGCTTACCCAGAGCCCGCTGATGCCTATTTACGATTCCACCGGCGCACCCCTGGTGATCACCGATAAGAGCACGGGTACGCTCACCATCCGCAACCCCGTGACCTCGGACCTGTATTCGGTTAACAATTACACCTCCAACCGGACGTTTGGCAATTTCTACCTGGAGCTTACACCTATTCGCAACCTGGTGCTGCGCAGCAGCATCGGCGCCGACCTGCTCGACGGAGAGAACGATACTTACTATCCCCGTAATACCGGCGAAGGGTTCGCATCCAATGGCTGGGCCGAAGTGTACAATACCAAATCGACCGACGTGCTTTGGGAAAATACGGCAACCTACTCATGGACAAAAGGCGACCATGATCTGAACGTGCTGGCCGGCGCCACCTACGAGCGAAGGGAGGACATCGCCATGGACATGCAAGGAAAAGAGTTTCCCACCGATCTGCTCACGTTCAAGAATATGGGCAGCGCCGGCATCAAGGTACAGGATAACACCAATTATGACGGCTGGATCGTAGAATCGCTGCTGGCGCGCGCTATCTATAAATTCAAACACCGGTATATCATCAATCTCACCGGCCGGCGGGATGGTTCATCGCGATTCGGCCCGGACAACCGCTTTGGTTTCTTCCCTTCGGCGAGCGCTGCCTGGCGGGTGATAGAAGAGCCCTGGATAGGCTACAAGATGAAGACGGTGCTCAGCGACTGGAAGATCAGGGGAAGTTATGGCATCATCGGCAACCAGAACCTGCCCTACGACGCCATTTATACCCGATACAACAATGCCCAGTACCCCTTCAATGGCAGCAATGCCGTCAGCGGCTACCAGGTGGGCGGTACAGCCGGTAACCCCGCGTTGGAATGGGAGCGCCAGCACCAGACGAATGTGGGCATGGATATCGCGGCATGGAACAACCGTCTTTCGTTGAGCGTGGACTATTACAATAAGAACATCAGCAGCCTGCTGATGCCCTTCAACCTGGCGCCCTCTTCCGGCTTTTACAACGAGCAGGTAAATGTGGCTGCCATGAATACAAAGGGTATGGACATCAACTTCCAGGCAACGCCGGTGAAGACGCCACATTTCCAATGGCAGTTCACGGTGAACTGGAGCCGGTATGAGAGCAAGATCACCAAGCTGTTTCCCGGCCGCGATTCGGTCAGCCTGTCCCTGCGCGTAGGCCAGCCACCCAGTGGGGTGCTGGTGAACTATGTGTATAACGGCCTCTACCAGCAGAACGACGACTTTACCCTGAACCCCGGTGGCAAACCCGGCGATATCAAGATAAAAGATCTCAATCACGATGGGAAGATAACCCCGCTCGACCAGACCATCGTAGGCCACAACATCCCCCAAGGCTGGGGCGGCTTCTGGAACTATTTCTGGTACAGGGGTATTTCGCTGGCTGTTCTTGCTTCCTACGAATATGGTCAGCAGCTGAACAACCTGCCGTATACCAACCTCACCTACTACAATTCAGACTTTGGCAATATAGGCAACGTGACCAGGGAAGGCGGCAATTACTGGACGCCTACCAATACCCATACCAATATCCCGCGCCCCAATGCCTTTGCCACCGAGCTCAAGCCTTTGCCCGGCGGGCCTGACCAGGGGTCGAGCTATTCCATCCAGAAGGGCGATTATATCCGCATCAAAAGCATCACGCTGGGTTACGACATCCCGGGCCGGTTGATACAGAAAGCGAAGCTGAGAAGCCTCAACATCTATGTGCAGGCGATCGAACCTTTCCTCATCACCAGCTACAAAGGACTTGACCCCGATAACGGCAACCCCACGCAGCTGGAAAACTACCCACGATACAGGACTTTCCTGGCCGGGATAAAATTAGGGTTATAATCATTAAAGCCATTTTTATGCAATTCTATCATCGCTATATAAAACGTTTTCTTACGCTTGGCATCATTGGCACAGCGGCCATGACCAGCTGCAAGAAGGATCTCAACTATACTCCGGAAGTATTTGTGGCCCAACCACAGGTGTTCAAAGACCAGGCCGGCGCTACGGCAGCAGTAACCGGCATCTATACGCAATTGCAAACACTCAAAAGGAGCGACTACGCTCTCATCGGGGTGGTGGGCACAGACGAGGCGAGGTGTACCTACCAGAGCCGGGGCTATGGCGACTACTGGGCCAACGTGTTTGGCCTCGACGTGTATGACATCAAGTTCAACAGCCAGAATTACCAGCTTTCGGGCTTCTGGACGGATTGCTACCTTGGGATTGCCAATGCCAATGCCGCCATTGCAGGTATCCCCAATGCCTCCATCGCCGACCCCACGGTGAAGAGCCGGCTGCTGGGGGAATCGAAATTCATGCGGGGGCTGTTCTATTTCTACCTCGTACAGCTGTATGGCGATATCCCGCTGCGCATCGAAACGACACCCTATTCGGCCGGCGTAAAGCGCTCACCGGCGAATGAAGTATATAATCTCATCGTAAGCGATCTCAAATTTGCTGTAGCCAATCTGTGGGTAAAAAGCAAGAACCCGGATGTGGGCCGGGCCAGCGTGGAAGCGGCCAAGGGCCTGTTGGGCAAGGTATACCTCACGATGGGCGATTATAGCGATGCTAAAACGATATTCGAAGACCTGATAAACAATAATGGGCTCACCCTGCTGCCCGATTATAGCCAGCTCTTCGACGGCCAGCATGAGAACAATGCCGAGTCACTGTTCGAGATACAATATTCCCTCGATGCCAACAACACCCAGGGCCTTCAGAACCTCTTTGGCTCCTATGCCGGTCCCGGTATTCCCTACGAAACCTTCAACACCCATACGCCAGGCTATGGCGGCTCGGTGGTGATCACTACGGCTTATTATGCCGATACGCTGTTCGACCAAACCAACGACAAACGCTATAAGGCTTCGCTCTGGCCGCACCGCTATGACGGCAGCGGCAATACCATGGATTGGTGGGTAGACCCGGGTCTGCCTACTTTCCGGAAATATGATATCAGCACTACCGACATCGATATCTACAATTCAGGTAAGAACCTCTACTACTTGCGTGCGTCCGATGTATATTTGATGTATGCCGAGGTGCTCAACGAGCTGGGGCAGACCAGTCAGGCACTGACGCCACTTAACAAAGTGCGTAACAGGGCCGGCCTGCAAAACCTTGAGATCGCCTGGGGTCGAACGCCTACACAAGGTGAGCTGCGCACTGAGCTTCTCGAAGAGCGGAGTCGCGAACTCGGCGGCGAAGGCTGGCGCTGGTTCGACCTCAAGCGCACCGGCACACTGGTAGCGCGGGTGCTGCAACACGACAACCCCCGCCCATATTATGTTGCCAGGAATGGCAGTGGCGATGCGCACCCGGCGCAGAATATCTCCGCTATCAATAACCTATATCCTATACCCCTGAGCGAATTGCAGACCAACGCGGCTTTGACGCTCACCGATCAAAACCCGGGCTACTAGCGCATGCGCACGACTATTTATATAACCTTTTGTCTATGCCTGATCTTTTCGGGATGGCGACTGCAGGCCCAGACCCTGAAGGAGTACCCCGACAGCGTAGTATTGTATGACAGCCAGGTTCGAATAGTATTCCACACGGCCAACGGCGCCATCGACTACCATTTTGCGGGGCCAACGGACGTATATAACGCTGTGGGCTATGTCCTGGATACCCGGACGGGGCTGTTGCTTACCACCAGCCTGGCGCAGCATCCCTACAGCACCGATGCGGTGCATGACAGCCTGGGTGACGGCATCCGTATCAATATCAGGCACATGGACGACCGCCATGCCATCAGCCTCGTGCAGCGGATCACCCTTTATGCCGACCGCCACTGGGTGCTCACCGATATAACTGCGGCCAGTTCAACGGGGCAGGCCACCGTGGAAACGCGTAACATCAGCCCGCTGGCTATCCTGCCTTCCCAACAGGGACGCGTAGCAATGTCCGGTAGCGAACCCCGGATACTCGACGAACCCTTCGACAACGACGATTGGGTAGGAGTGGTAGAGCGGCATTGGCCAGACGCCGCCGGCATCAGTTACGAGTTTTCGGCGCTATACGACAATGCCGCCTTCAATGGACTGGTGATGGGGAGCCTGACCCATGACTGCTGGAAAACGGGCATCGTGTACCATACCGGGGCCGCCCCGGGTCAGATCGATTCGCTGGTGGTATACGGTGGCGCCGCCACGCCCGACGTCCCGTCGTTACCTCGGGCGTATGGTGGGAGGGACGGAACCCATGATGTTATGCCGCATGGCACACTCACCGGTGCGGCCGTAGCTTCCCCGCTTATTTACCTCGGCGGCGGAACAGATATACGCGGCGCGTTCACCGGCTACGGCCGCGCCAACGCCCGCATCAATGGAAGCCTGGACTGGAAAGGCAACGCCCCCGTGTACTGGAACAGTTTTGGCGTGGAAGGCGTGCTCGGGTACGAAAAAGTGATGATGCCCCCCGGAGTGGCAAAGGTTTCCGACTATCTGCATAGCCTGGACAATTTTAGCCGCTGGTCGCCACCCGTACTCAGCGTCGACTCTTACGATCAGTCGATCTATACCACCGATCTGCTAGCCTCGCTGTCGAAGTATGCCAAAAAGAACGGCCAGCAGATGGGGTTTTACTTCGGCCCTTTCGTCGTATGGACGTGGAAGAACAGCGTGGAGCAGACCAAGCTGCCGGGGACAAACTTCTCCCTTGGCGAGGCGGTGCTAAAGGACGAGCAGGGGAAGCCCATTGCTTATAAGGACGGCGACTGGGGCGCTTACCCCATCGACCCCACCCACCCCGCTACGCGTCAGTATATCATCACCCAACTGCAAAAAGCCAAGGCTATCCATGCGACTTTCTTAAAGATCGACTTCCTTACTTGCGGCGCGCTGGAATCGATTACTCATAGCGACCCTGCCATCAGCACCGGCATGCAGGCCTATAACTATGGCATGAAGATGGTGAAGCATCTCATCGATTCCATACTGGGGCCGGATATCTTCATCACCGAGGCCATTTCGCCTATGTTCCCCCACCAGTACGCGCATACGCGGTTCATCTCTACCGATGTATACTCCCACCTGCGGGACGACGAAAAGGGTTTTCCTTCATGGGGCAGCACGGAAGCTTCGCTGGCCACGGGCGCCCACCTGGGATGGGTGCAGGGCACACTTTGGCCCTTCACCAACCTGGATGTATGCATCATGCAGCATTTCCAGAAAAACCCCGATCTCAGCGAACAGGAGATCAGGGTGCGGCTCTATGCCATGATGGTCATGGGCAGCATATTGGGCGATGGCTCCGATTTTCGTCAACCCCTGGCCGCTCAGCGGGGCAGAAAATACCTTAATGATCCCAGGCTTTGTGCATTCTTCAGCCGGCCACAGGCATTCCTGCCATTGAAATATTCCGATGGTGACGGTTTCGATCAGCAAATGGCTTTTTATGGTAAGGCAAAAGATACCCTGCTGGGACTGTTTAACTTCAATACCCATGAGGTGTTCCGGTGGCGGTGTGGTTTGGATAGCCTGGGGTTGAAGAAGGGAAAGTACCTCGTGAAAGAATTTTTAACCGGCGCCACCCTCGCGACGGTGGAAGCGGGGCAGGACGTTATTTCATTGACCATTCCGCCGGGAGACGCGCTCATGGCGGAACTGATACCACAATAAAGCACCGATAGTATGACCGAAGTAAAAGCATGGATCCAGCAGGTAACCATTCCCACCTACCAGGCGGGTAAGCCTGAAAAGAACCCGATGTTTCTCGAAAAACGGGTGTACCAGGGAAGCAGCGGCGTAGTCTACCCGCACCCGGTGATCGAACATATAGCCGACGAAAAGGTGATGCAGGACTATACCGCCGTATTCCTCGAAAACGAATACCTGAAGATCATGATATTGCCTGAGCTGGGCGGCCGGATACAGCGCGCGTACGATAAGGTGAAAGGAAGGGATTTTATTTACTACAACCAGGTGATCAAGCCGGCATTGGTAGGACTTGCCGGCCCCTGGATCTCAGGCGGGATAGAGTTCAACTGGCCGCAGCACCATCGGCCGAGTACGTTCAGCCCGGTAGACTTTACCATCCGGCAAAATGCCGATGGCAGCAGCACCGTTTTGGTAAATGAGATAGAGCTGATGTTCCGTACCCGGGGTACTGCCGGTTTTACCCTCTATCCCGGTAAGGCCTACCTGGAAATAACCGGCCGGCTGTTTAACCGCACGCCTTTTCCACAAACCTTTTTGTGGTGGGCCAACCCGGCGGTGAAGGTCAACGAACATTACCAATCGGTATTCCCCCCCGATGTGTACGCGGTATTCGATCACGGCAAACGCGACGTATCCGACTTCCCCATCGCTACCGGCACCTATTATAAAGTGAATTATGCCCCGGGCACCGACATCAGCCGTTATGCCAACATTCCCGTGCCCACCTCTTACATGGCTATTCGCAGCGAATATGATTTCATGGGCTGCTATGAGAACGACACCCAGGCCGGCATGCTACACGTGGCCAACCACCATATTTCGCCCGGCAAGAAGCAATGGACCTGGGGCAATGGCGATTTCGGTCACGCCTGGGATCGCAACCTCACCGATGAAGACGGTCCTTATATCGAATTAATGACGGGCGTATTTACCGACAACCAGCCTGATTTTTCCTGGCTGCAGCCTAATGAAGAAAAAACCTTTGAACAATATTTCATGCCCTACACCCGCATCGGTGTCGTGAAGAACGCTACTAAGGAAGCCATGCTCAACATGGAGTGGGAACAGGGGCAACTACGCGTGCGCGTCTATGCCACGGGAGTGTATGAGAATGCTGTTATCCGCATCACAAAGAGCGATGTGGTGGTGAGAGAGTTTGTCACCAGGTTGTCGCCGGCCGATGTATTTGATGAAGCATTTGATGCCGGTTTGCCGGGTTCGCCGGAGGCTTGGCAGATCACGGTACAGGATGCCGAAGGCCGCCTGCTCGTATCGTGGCGACCGGAGGCTAATGTACAAAAAGAAATTCCCCCCGCCGCCACGGCGGCCCGTCCGCCCGCGGAGATCGAACAGGTGGAAGAGCTTTACATCAACGGCCAGCATCTCGAGCAATACCGGCACGCCACCTTCAACCCCATCGATTATTACCAGGAAGGCCTGCGCAGGAGCCCCGGCGACATCCGTTGCAACAATGCCATGGGCCTGCTGCTGCTGCGCAGGGGTCAGTTTGAAAAGGCCGAGCCCTATTTCAGAACGGCCATCCGCACGCTCACCAGCCGGAACCCTAATCCTTACGACGGCGAGCCATATTACAACCTAGGCTGGTCGTTGAAGCTGCAGGGCCGGCTGGAGGAAGCCTTCGAAGCCTTTTACAAAGCCACCTGGAACGATGCCTGGCAGCACAGCGGATTTTTACAGCTGTCGCGCATTGCCGCCGCACAGCAGCATTACGCGGAGGCATTGACGCTGGCCGAAAGATCGTTGCTGCGGAATAACCATTCTTCCACCACGCGTCATCTTAAGACAGCGCTGCTGCGTAAGCTTGATCGTCACACCGAGGCGCAGGCGTTGATCAAAGAATCCCTCTCTATCGATCCCTTCAATTTCGGGTGCCTGTTCGAAGCCTGGCTCATCGACCGAACACCTCAATCGCTTGCGGCTCTCAAAGGGCTTATGCGCGATGCCGTTCAGAACTACCTCGAAATCGCCCTCGATTATGCGCAGGCCGGCCTGTATACCGATGCCACGCTGCTGCTGGAACTATACGGCGATGACCGAACAACACAGGCAATCCTTGTTGGTTATTACAAAGCCTGGCTGGCCGCGCAGGATGGCCATTTAGAAGAAGCGAAAACCCTCTATCGCCTGGCCGCCACCGCGAACCCCGACGGGTGCTTTCCCAATAAGATCGAAGAGGTGCTGATCCTCAAAAAAGCCATCGCACTCAACCCGACGGATGCGAGGGCCCGTTATTACCTCGGCAACCTGTGGTACGACAAACGTCAATACCCCGAGGCCATCACCTGCTGGGAAGAAGCCGTACCCCTCGATCCCACATTTCCCACCGTATATCGCAACCTGGCGCTGGCCTATTACAATAAGCTGGGAAAAAAAGAACAGGCCCGTCAATTTTTGGAAAAAGCCTTTGCCCTCGATACCACCGATGCACGTGTATTGATGGAGCTCGACCAGCTATACAAGAGTTTAGGAAGGTCATTTGCCGAACGGCTGCAACTGCTGGAAGCGCACCTGCCACTGGTGAATTCGCGGGATGATCTTTACCTGGAAAGGGTGACGCTGTACAACAACCTGGGACAATACTCAACCGCACGGCAACTGCTGACCGCGCATATCTTCCATCCCTGGGAAGGCGGTGAAGGCAAGGTCGTGGGACAGTTTCTAC
Source organism: Puia dinghuensis (assembly GCF_014642875.1). GTDB lineage: Bacteria > Bacteroidota > Bacteroidia > Chitinophagales > Chitinophagaceae > Puia > Puia dinghuensis. Next base: position 121,248 of record NZ_BMJC01000003.1, on the reverse strand, counting down.
GCTGTCATATCGGGCTTGGCCGTCAGGCCATAGAAAAGGGCGCCTGGCAGGAAGCCATCGATCTCCTGCTGGCGACTGCGATCTATCCCCACAACCTGGGCGAGGGTAAGCTGTATGGCGCACAGGAAAACGATGTGGATTACTGGCTGGGATGCGCTTATATGGGGCTGGGCAATACGGCAGAGGCCCTTGCCCTGTTCCGCAAAGCCACTATGGGCATCAGCGAGCCGGCGCAGGCCATCTATTACAACGATCCACAGCCCGATAATATCATCTACCAGGCCTTGGCCTGGCTCAGGCTGAATGAGCCTGAAAAGGCTGCTGCCATCTTCAGCCGGTTCATCGAATTCGGCCGGCTGCACCGGAACGACCGCATCGACATCGACTATTTTGCCGTTTCGCTACCCGATATGCTGGTATTCGACCAGGACATCAACCTGCGCAATACTGTCCATTGCACCTACCTCATCGGCCTGGGTTACCTCGGACTTCATGAGGAAGCCAAAGGCCGCAGCTATTTACAACAAGTGCTGGAGATAGACCCGAACCATGCCGGTGCTGCCAACTGGCTGCAACTGACGCCTGTTATCGCACAGGCATTAAAACAGGATGTATCATGCTGACCGGCTCGAAGAGTTTTTTATCCTGCTCCGTTACCCCTTATAGCATGCTCAACGGTAGGGAGGTGAGCGTGATCACGCTGAATAATGGCAACGTTACGGTAGGCGTGACCAATATCGGCTGCTCCATCATGTCTATCCATACCCCTGACCGGCACGGGGTTCAAAAAAACATCGTAGCCGGGTTTGCCGATCCGCTGGAATATCTCCGGAATCCCTGGTACTTCGGCAGCGTCATTGGCCGGTATGTCAACCGCATCAGCGGCGCCTGCTACCACCTCGACGACCGTACCATCCGTCTCTCGGCCAACGATAGCGGCAACCACCTGCACGGCGGCTTTGAAGGATTCAACAAAAAGGTCTGGCGAATCATCGACAGCTATAACAACGACCGAGAGGCGGGTGTGCTTTTTGACTATACCAGCCCCGATGGCGAAGAAGGCTATCCGGGGAACCTCTATGTACAGTTGAAATACACGCTCAACGCGGCCGATCAGTTCCAGATGAGCTATCTTGCGATGACCGACAAGCCTACGCCGGTGAACCTCTCGAACCATTCCTATTTCAACCTGTCGGGTTTTGATGAGCCGCTGATTACCGATCATGTAATGATGATCCGGGCCAAAGCTTTTACGGAAAAGCAGCAGCAGCAAAACCTGCCAACGGGTAGGATCCTGCCGGTGCAGGACACACCGCTTGACCTCTCTTCGCCAAAACGCCTGGGCGAGGGCATGGGCAGACTGGCAGCAGATGGAGGTTTTGATCACAACTATGTGCTCGATGGCGTCGAGCCCGCGGTGGAAGTAGTTGACCCGCATTCGGGCAGGCTCTTGCGGATGACAACAGGCCGCCCCGGTGTACAGCTGTATACGGCCAACTGGTGGGATGGCTCCCTGCGCGGGGCGCATGCACAGCCCTATCGCCGCCATGGCGCCTTTGCGCTTGAGACGCAGGCATTTCCCGATGGTCCCAACCGGCCGGAATTTCCCAATACCATCCTGCGGCCCGGTCATGTCTATCAAACAAAAACGATATTTACATTCGCCATACAATAAATTGCTGCCAATGTCACGATCCGGATACAATCATGCCTACATCCTGGGCATCTCTTTTACCTCGGCCCTCGGCGGCTACCTGTTCGGCTTCGACTTTGCCGTGATTTCCGGTGCACTGCCTTTTTTACAACAACAGTTTGACCTCAACGAATATTGGGCGGGCCTTACTACGGCCATCCTTGCGCTGGGCGCCATCCTTGGTTGCCTGGTGGCCGGCAACGTGAGCGACAAATATGGCAGGCGTAAAGGCTTACTGCTGGCTGCCACCATCTTTGGTCTTTCTTCAGTGGCCATGGCGCTGGCGCCTTTCAGGGGATGGTTTGTTACGGCCCGTTTCATGGCAGGCGCCGGTGTAGGCATGGCCTCCATGCTATCACCCATGTACATTGCCGAAATAGCGCCCGCTCATCTTCGTGGCCGGATGGTGGCCATCAACCAGCTCACTATCGTCATCGGTATTCTCATTACCAACCTTGTCAACTACCTGCTGCGCAACACGGGCGCAGATGCCTGGCGTTGGATGTTCGGCCTGGGTATGCTCCCTTCGGCCCTGTTCTTTGCGGGCGCGTGGTGGCTGCCCGAAAGCCCGCGTTGGCTGGTCAGCGCAGGAAAATCCGACCAGGCCAAGGCCATACTGGAGAGGATTGGCGGTCCCGCCTATGCCGCGAGCAGCCTGGCCGGTATTACCCTTCACACAGGCAACCGGCAACGCGTGAGTTATACGGCGGTATTTCAAAAGGGGATACTGCCTGCCGTACTCGTGGGCATCGGCCTCGCCGTGTTCCAGCAACTTTGCGGTATCAACGTGGTCTTCAACTATACCACCATCATCTTTCGTAGCATTGGCGTGCCGCAGGACGGGCAACTACTGCAAACCATCTTCATCGGTGCGGTAAACCTGGTATTTACCCTGTTGGCCATGCTGCTCGTCGACCGGGTGGGCCGCAAGCCGCTGATGCTGGCAGGCGCTGGCGGCCTTGCCCTTCTCTATCTTATTGTGGTGCGGATGCTGGCGGCCGGCTCCACACAGGTATCCTGGTACCTGCTGTCCGCCATCGCCGTCTACGCCATGTCGCTGGCGCCGGTGACATGGGTGCTCATCTCCGAGATATTTCCCAACAAAGTACGGAGCGCCGCCACTTCGGTGGCTGTGGTAAGCCTGTGGGCCGCTTATTTCATCCTCATATTTACTTTTCCTATTCTCTACGCGCGCTTGAAAGACAGCACCTTTTATATTTATGCAGGCATCTGTGCCCTGGGCGCTCTGTTCATCGCTCTGAAAGTGAAGGAAACGAGGGGGAAGACGTTGGAAGAGCTCGAAGAGGTGATCATCGGACATTAGCCAGGCGCCTTCCCTTCCCACGCGCTGACGATCGCCTTGATGCCAGACTTGTATCCCGTTATCGGAAAATCGGGAAACCGGCGTTTGAATTTTTGGGAGTCGAACAGGTTGTTGCTTCGATAGCGGGGCAGCAATTCAGCAATCTCTCGCACCCTGGGGTTAAACAATCCAGACACTTTTAATAGTAGAGAGGAGAGGATGGAATAGGAAAGCTGTTCACCCAGCACCTCTCCGGTGAGCCGGATAAGCTCTTTATACGTTAGCCGGTCGTCATCACAGGGCAGGTGCCAGGTTTGCTGAAAAGTATCATTTGAGTTGGCGATCAGGGCCATCGCCTTGCTGGCATCCGGAGTATATATTAATGTTCTGAGGGTATCGTCCCGCAGGAGAACCCTTGGCTTTTTCCCTTTTCTGATGCTATTAAACACGAGCGAATTGGTGATGCTTTGGGTTTTGCCGGGACCATAGAATTCCGGTGCACGACAGATGATGGCCTCCAGTCCGCCTTTTTGCATTTCATCCAGTAGCATCGAAGCAACCTTCGCCTTCACCCGGCCTTTTGGGCCGTTGGGACGAAAACGCGTTTCTTCGGTTTGCACCTCGGCCGTTTGCGGCAACATATAGGTATTGTCGAAATAGACCAGTCTGGCGTTATGGGCTTTACAGGCATCGATGACATTGCTCATCATCTTCGGCCACTGGTCTTCCCAGACTTTGGTATCCATGGGTATACCCACGGTGAGGTATACGATCTGGCTGCCGGCAACTGCCTGCATGGTTTGTCCGGCATCCAGCAGGTCGGCGGCAAAGAGTTCATCGGATTCATTTACCTTACGCGGATGTCTGCTGACCAACCTTATGGATTTGGTGTAGCGTTGATGGAGTTCCTTTGCCAGCTCGATGCCTATTTGTCCGTTTGCTCCAAGGATAGTCTGCATACCTGTAAGATCAATTTGAATTTCTAAACGCTGAAGGGGATAGGCCCGTTTTGTTTTTAAATAGCTTCGTAAAGTGAGAGGGGTGTTCAAATCCCAGGTCGTAAGCAATCTCACTGATCGGTTTTTCAGTACTCCATAATAATGCCTTTGCTTTGTCCACCAGTTTTAGATGAATGTGCTCCTGGGTCGTTTTACCGGTGTATTTGTTTAGCAGGTCGGACAGGTAGTTAGCCGATACGTTCAGATGGGAAGAAAAATATTTTACATCGGGGACGCCGGCTTCAATAAGCGAGTCCTGGGCAAAATAATCCCGCAAAAGCCGGTCGAATTGCTGTACTATATCATGGCTGCTTCTTGTTCTTGTCAGAAACTGGCGATCGTAGAAACGATCGCAATAGGCAAAAAACAATTCCAGGTTGCTGAGGATAAGGTGGTAAGAATGCTTATCCAGGTTGCTTGAAATTTCCCTTTGGATATTGGCAAGGCATTCTTCGAGAATTTTCTTTTCGGCATCTGATATATGCAAAGCCTCATTGGTATCATAGCCAAAAAAAGAGTACTCGGTTAATTTGTGCCCCCTGCTGCTGGCATTCAGGAAATCCGGATGAATATAAATGCCCCAACCCTCGATCACTTTATTATCGGTAGCCGGTGACAGAGCCTGGTTGGGTTCAGTAAACATTAAAGAGCCTTCGGAATGATCATAGGTCGTACGGCCATATTTGAAGACTCCTTTTAATATTTTGCAGGAGGCGGAATATAAATTAAGCCTGTACATGGCGCCAGGTTCCCGGTGTGAACGATCTACATTTGCAAGATCGACAACCGTTATTTGCGGATGAACTGGTTTGTCGATCCTGAAAAGGTCATGTAGCTCGGAAACCGATGGGATATCTACATATTTCACGGCATGTAATTTACTTTTTTTAGATCATAATACCACCACCTACCTCGATACGCTGTGCGTTTACGAAACGGCTGTCATCCGAAAGGAGGGACGCTACCAAAAGGCCTACATCTTCAGCTTCCCCCAGGCGTCCGAGCGCCGTCATACTGGCAATTTGTTGACGGTGAGCCTCGTCTCCTTTTCCGCCTCCGAACTCGGTATCGATCGCTCCCGGCGCAACCGTATTTACACGAATTTTCCGGGATGCATATTCTTTTGCAAAGTACCTCGTTAATCCCTCAAGCGCGGCTTTGAGTGAGCCATACACTGCAACACCGGGAAACGCGAATCGGGCGAGCCCGGATGAGATATTGATGATCTCACCGCCATCGGCCATCAAAGGGATCAATTTTTGAGTGAGGAAGAAAACCCCTTTGAAGTTCACATTTACCAGTTGGTCGAAGATATCTTCGGTCGTGTCTTTGATAAGCGTGCGTTGAGCGATGCCTGCGTTATTGACGAGGTAATCGAAGGTGTCCCGGTTCCATTCTTTCTTGAGTACTTGCCCCACCTGACCCACGAAATCGTCGAAGGTCCCCACTTTCGACGAGTCAAACTGCAAGGCAACGGCCTTGCCACCATTCTTGTTGATCTCATCGGCTACTGCCTTTCCCTGTTCCGGATTGCTGTTATAGGTAAGAAGGACGCCGATGCCACGTTTTGCTGCGTTTAATGCGATGCTTTTGCCGATACCCCGGCTGCCACCGGTTACCAGGGCAATTTTCGATTGTTGATTTGTCGTGTTCATAAAAAATAATTTTATGACACAAAGTTCTTCCACCCCGTCACCATTCACTTATACCTTTAAAGGCAAGATTTATACTTTTCTCTGTTGGCCTAAATTGTATAATTTATGTCCTTTGTGACAACTCGCTTTTGTCCTACTTTAGCGCTATGAAGCGCGATAAAGCTCTCATAAACCCGGCGCAGCCGCGTAAAAAGGTCGTCATCGTGATGATGTCGGGCAATTTGCTGCTGAATATTGCTGGCCCTGCCGATGTCTTCAATTATGCCGATAAGCTCTTACGGCTTTCAGGCTCATCACGGGGATATGATGTGACGATCGTCTCTCCTACCCGGAAAAGCAAGACGATCTGCACCTCGGGAATCGAAATTGCCTGTAAGCATAGCGCGATGGACATTAAGGGACCTATCGATACCGTGCTGGTAGCGGGCAATGATCTTAGCAAACTGGAAGATCCCGAATATGCCGCATTCTTTTCCTGGCTATCGACACTGGAAAAGCAAAATACGCGGCGCATCGGGTCCGTGTGCGGGGGAGCTTTCGCATTGGCAAAAGCGGGTCTGCTGAATGGACGGAGGGCCACCACCCATTGGGATCTATGCCCGCGGTTAAAGAACGGTTATCCCCTGGTGAAGGTCGATGCCAATGCTTTTTACACCCAGGATGGGCCGATCTATACTTCCGGGGGTGTTACCTCCGGGGTAGACCTGGCCCTTGCGCTGGTCGAACAGGATCATGGGAAAGAGGTGGCCGTTGAAGTTGCCCGGAAACTGGTGGTATTTTTAAGCCGGCCAGGCTTTCAGGTACAGTTTGGCCATTTGCTGCCCGTGTTCGAGACCGCCAGTATCGCAGAAAAGCTCCGCCCATGGCTGAGCGAACATATGCACGAGCAGTTGGATGTCGTTCGGCTAGCCACCCACCTGAGTATGAGCCCGCGCAACTTTACCCGGGTTTTTCATAAACAAACCGGCGTACCTCCTGCTAAATATATTGAGAAGCTTCGGATCGAATCCGCGCGAAAATACTTAGAGGACACGGATTTCAGCCTGGAGCATATTGCCGAACGATGTGGCCTGGGCGGATTGGTGTCCATGCGGCGAACCTTTCTGCGGCATTTGATGACGACGCCTTCGGAATATCGCCGCGCCTTTCAAAAAATCGAATAATATGAGAATTGCAATTAATGGATTCGGCCGCATTGGCCGGATGACGCTCCGTGCACTACAAAACAAGACCCCAATTGAAGTAGTGGCCATCAATGACCTGACTGATGTCAAAACGTTGACCCATCTGTTGAAATATGATACGGCACACGGCAGATTTCCCGGCGAGGTGCTGGCGGAGGAAGACGCCATCCGGGTCAATGGAAAGCGGATATGCATGCTAAAGGAAAAAGATCCCGCAAGGCTCCCCTGGGTAGCGTTGGACATCGACCTGGTAATAGAATCCACCGGAAGATTCACGGATAGAAGCACGGCACAGGCACATATCGACGCGGGCGCAAAAAAGGTCTTGATCACCGCGCCCGCCACCGGTGGGATTAAAACTATCGTGCATGGTGTCAACGATGAAAACATCGGTGACGATCTGATCTATTCGACTGCATCCTGTACCACGGGTTGTATTGCTCCTATATTGTACATATTGGACAAGGAGTTCGGCATTGAATCCGGCTATATGGTTACCGTGCATGCCTTTACCGCAGATCAGAATTTGCAGGATGCTCCCCACCGCGACCTGCGGAGGGCTCGCGCAGCTACCTATTCCATCATCCCTACGACGACCGGCGCCGCCAAAGCCATCGGTGATGTGTTGCCGGCGCTCAAGGGAAAAATGGATGGTTATTCCTATCGTGTCCCCGTCATCGACGCTTCCGTGGTCGATCTGTCTATCAACCTGAAGCAGCCAGTTGCCGCCGGGAAGCTGAGTGAGATGCTGAAACATTATTCCGAAAACGCACTGAAGGGTATTTTGGAATATACGGAAGAGCAGTGGGTGTCGTCTGACGTCCTCGGTAATACGCATTCCTCCATTGTGGACGGGACATTGACGAAGGCTATCGGCAATTTTGTGAAGGTGGTCGCCTGGTATGATAATGAAGTGGGCATTTCCAACCGCATCGCCGAGCTGGCAGGCTTGCTGTAGCAATGGCCTAATTTATGTTCCGGTATTCATTGGGCGTATACCCAACCCGCTGCTTGAAAAGCCGGCTGAAATGTTGTGGGTACTTGAACCCAAGGTTATAGGCTATTTCAGTGACAGTCTTGGTACTGTCGAATATCTTCTCTTTAGCTACGTCGATGACTTTCTCCTGGATATACTCCAGGGGCGATTTACCGGTTTCTTTTTTGATCAGGTCGCCGAAATAGTTGGGCGATAAATGGAGCTCGGCCGCGCACCAGGCAACCGATGGCAGGCCGATCTGTTGCGGCCTGTCGGATGAAAAATAGTCGTTTAACAGCTTTTCAAACCGTTCGAGAATGCCACGGTGAACGTTGTCCCTGGTAATAAACTGCCGGTCATAAAACCGGGTGCAATAGTTCAGGAAAAGTTCGATGTTGGAGACGATGAGCTTTTTACTGTGTTTGTCGATGGACTGCCGCAGCTCGGAGTCTATTTTGGCGAGACAGTCCATGACAACCTGCCGCTCTCGTTCCGAGATATGCAGGGCTTCGTTGACATTATAGGAAAAGAACGTGTAGTCCTGGATATGCTGGCCGAGGCTGGTGCCGCGGAGGAAATCTGAATGGAATACCAGGGCGTAGCCTTTTGGATAATAAAGTTCGCCTGTATCGGCAAGCCCCGCTATTTGTCCCGGGGCCAAAAATAAGAGGGTCCCTTCCTGATAATCATAGGTATGCTTACCATAATATAGATCTCCGCAGTCGACGTCTTTTAGCATGACGGTGTAGAACCCAAAATAGGTACGGGAAAGACGCCGCGGCTTAGCCTTGGAGAAGTCGATTACGCTGACCAACGGATGTAAAGTCTCGTGGTCATTGAAGGCGTTGTATTCGCTGATGGTATCGAACCTGCGTAGTGTCCCCATGATATGTTGATTTTCCACTACAAATTTACGAACCGGCCGCCATGAAAGCCATCAGGGTGAGGCCGATCAGTAATCTTGGTACGAAAACCAGTAATTGGTATACACTGCCGACGGAAAAGAGGCCGGACCTTTGCCTTGCTCTTCAAGGAAATTTAAAATTTATTATATGGAAAAAAGAATTTTGGGTAAGAGTGGGCTGGAAGTGTCGGCCCTGGGACTTGGCTGTATGGGACTCAGCTATGCCTATGGACCGACCCCCGACAAGCAGGATGCCATCAAGCTGATACGCGCCGCGTACGATCTGGGAGTCACCTTCTTTGATACCGCGGAAGCGTATGGCCCCTTTGTGAATGAACAACTGCTTGGGGAGGCGCTGGCTCCCTTTCGGGACCAGGTTGTCATTGCGACGAAATTCGGTTTTGTGGGTGGTGAAGTGAGTAAGGGCATGGACAGCCGGCCGGACAATATCCGCGCGGTGGCTGAGGCGTCCCTAAAGCGGCTGAGAACCGATCGCATCGACCTGTTTTATCAGCACCGCGTTGACCCCAGCGTGCCTATAGAAGACGTGGCAGGGGCAGTAAAGGACTTGATCCGCGAAGGGAAAGTAAAGCATTTCGGGATGTCCGAGGCGGGTGTACAAAGCATTCGCCGGGCGCACGCGGTTCAGCCGGTGACTGCCTTACAAAGTGAATATTCCTTATGGTGGCGGGAGCCCGAACGGGAGATCCTGCCCCTCCTTGCCGAACTGGGCATCGGTTTTGTGCCGTTTAGTCCGTTGGGAAAGGGTTTCCTCACGGGGAAGATCGATGATAAGACCCAGTTTGCCAGCAGCGATTTCCGCAACGTCGTTCCAAGGTTTAGTCCGGAGAACCGGAAGGCGAACCAGGCCCTGGTAGACGTATTGACTAAACTGGCTGCGGGGAAGAAAGCCACACCGGCTCAGCTGGCATTGGCTTGGTTGTTAGCCCAAAAACCGTGGATCGCGCCTATCCCCGGTACTACCAAACTGACCCGGCTGGAAGAAAATCTCGGTGCGGTTAGGGTCGAATTGTCAGCGGATGACCTTCGGGAAATCGAGGCGGCGGCAGCTGGCATCACCGTCCAGGGTGCACGGTATCCCCAACATCTGCAGGAAAGGGTAGGCAAGTAGGCGCCTGGTGTACTGGGAGCCCACTTTAGTGCTTCTGCAGCAATTCCAGCAACTGACGATCCAGCTTATGACCGTGCCAGTCTTCATACGCTACATCCGATCTTCCCGAGTCGAGGATGCCAAAATCACCGATGAAATTCCATAAGGCGAAGCCGATACCGTTTGACGAAAGGATGTCGAGGACATCGGTGAACCAGGCGAGGAAGACATCGTGCGGAGTCTTATTCCAACAGCCGCATTCGCCACAGTGGACGCCTACCCCTTGTCCTGCCAGCTTTATCCATGGCTTATAATACGTTTCCAGCATATCCCGGCTTAGGTATTGGTTCCCCACCTGTCCCGGCCATTTGGGTTCCGGATTATGGTCGGGGTCCTTATTGGCCCAGGGCGCTTTATAATGGGAGATGGCGTGCGGATTATAGCCGCGGCAACTCTGGGCAATGTTAAGGTCTATCAGTTCGGGAACGACGTTGCTGCCACCCCAGTTGCCATCGGCGATGATGAGTCTCTCAGGGGTTTCTTTGCGGATGGCTTCCGTTGCAGCCCCGGCAACTTTCCGATAGATGTCCCCCGGAACGGCTGTACCCGGGGAGTGCTGGTCGTTCATATCCATCCGCATCGCCGGCTCGTTGAGCAGGTCAAAGCTGAGCTTGTCTTTTGATATATTCCGGAATCGGCGGGCCCAGAAGTTCCAGTGAAAACAAAACGCATCGAGGGCCGCCTGGTCCTTCCATAGGTTATACGGCTCGTGAAATCCCGCATTGATACAATAGCCCGGCGCCCGGTGCAGGTTTAAGTTGGCATGCATCCCATACTTGTTGATCAGCATGACAAGCCGGTCTACCTCCTCGACCTTTTGTTCATCCATCTGAAATACTTCATCAGGCGTGATATCCCTGCTACGGTCAAATTGCAGGTAGTGGGGATAGGCCATGGGGATACGGACAAAGTCGAAACCCCAGTCCCGCATCCAACGGATATGCTCTTCCGTAGTGGGATGTGGGGAGGGGGCGGGATTGGGAGAAAAAAAGTCAAGCACGTTGAATCCCCTCCATTTAGGCAAAGGGTTGGTTTTCCGGGGGCTGGAAGGGAGGACCGCCTGGTCCAGTAAAGTGAGCCCGCCTGCGAGCAGGCCGGCATTTTTGATAAAGTTTCTGCGACGCATACGGGAAGTTAGGATTTATTTTACGGTTTATTCCGGCCAACGAACCGGTTGTTTCCCGTAAGGAACCCAATCGCCCGTTGGATATTTTTGCTTACGCTCTCCGGCGTCTTCAAAGCGGAAATATACCGCACGATCTCTTTTTGCCGCGATGCGGGCAAACTGTCAAAAACTTTTTTGGCTTCCTTGTTGTCTCTGAGCGCTTTTGCAAAAGCAGGATGAGGCCCGATCGTCCTGTCCTCCGGGTCATGCCGGATAGTGACCTCGATAACCTCTCCTATCCGCTTTGGCGAATCCTTCAACATCGTCGTATTAATATAGAGTCTCCAGTCGCCGCTGTATTTTACCAGGGTCTGCTTATAGGATTTTCGATTGACGGAGCCGCAAACCGGAATATGTCCTTTTTCTTTACCCGACTGGCGGAATATTTCCTTTAGTATTTTCTCAGGCACGAACACGAAGGGGTTGATCCCGATGAGTTCGATCTCTGCCTTGAATTTATGCGCTTTCATATAATGCAAAATACATCCCCCGTTAGTATTTTATTAATGTTTTATTAGACTCGTACTCATAGATTTACAAGCTATATGAGTAAAAAAAAGCTGATCTTACTGGTTTCATCCATCGTATTTTGCATAATTAATGCCCGGGCGCAGCAAACATTACCCTACCTGGATTCTAACCTATCTATCGAGGCGCGCATTACCGATCTGCTGCCGCGGTTGACCCTGGAAGAAAAGATAGTACAGCTTAGCGATAGTTGGGGTTCCAAGGGCATCCCCCGGCTTAAAGTGCCGGCTATGCTAAAGACAGAAGGGTTGCATGGCCAATCCTATTCAACGGGCGCGACGATATTTCCACAGGCTATTGCCATGGCTTCCACCTTCGATACGGCGCTGGTCCATAATATCGGTAAAACGACTGCTATTGAATCGAAGGCGGCAGGTTTACGGGTTACCTGGTCGCCCGTTTTGGATGTGGCGCGCGATGTGAGATGGGGTCGGGTGGAGGAAACGTATGGCGAAGACCCGTATCTCGTGAGCCGGATGGGCGTTGCCTGGATCAATGGTTTCCAGAATGAAGGGATGATTGCCGTGCCTAAGCATTTTGCCGGGCATGGGGAGCCGCTGGGCGGGCGCGACAGCCACGATGTGGGCTTGTCCGACCGTACGATGCGCAACGTGCACCTGGTGCCATTCCGTGCGGCGATCAAAGAAGCGCATGCCGGCGGGGTCATGGCCGCCTACAGTACCTGGGACGCGGTTCCCGACAATGGATCCAACGAGCTGCTGCAAAAAATACTGCGGGAAGAATGGGGCTTCGATGGCATCGTCGTTTCCGACTGCAGCGCCCCGGAAAATTTCCTCCGAAAACAATCCGTAGTCTATAATCTCGATGAGGCCGCGAAAATGGCGATATTGGCTGGCGTCGATATAGAGTGTGGTTCTGTGAATGCATTTACGCTGGCCGGCGCCATCAAAAGAGGTGTGCTAAAGGAAAGGGATCTCGATGTAAACCTGCGCCGGGTGTTCAGGGCCAAATACCGCCTTGGCTTATTCGATCGGCCGGGACCCGATAAAATGAATTGGGAAAAGCTGCCGGTATACGATATTCCCCCGCACCGGGAATTAGCCAGGGAAGCGGCTATTAAAGGCTCGGTATTGTTGAAAAACGACCGCAACCTGCTTCCGTTATCAAAGGACATCAAAACGATTGCCGTTATCGGTCCGAATGCCGATATGGCGCAGACGGGCGATTACTCGGCAAAGGCGGGCCCCGGTCAGCTGGTAACGGTGTTGCAGGGCATCAAATCGCATGTGAGTGCCGGTACGACGATATTATATGAAAAAGGCTGTAATGTGGAGTCGATGGATTCGTCGGGTTTTGAAAGAGCGACGGCCGCGGCTTCCAAAGCAGATGCTGTCGTTGTGGTAGTGGGAGATTATTCTAACAACAATCCCGCCATCGAGCATAAAGAAAAAAACACCACCGGCGAGAATGTGGATGGAGCCACGCTGGAGATCCCGGGCGTCCAGCGGCAGTTGATCAGGCGTATTGCCGCCACCGGAAAGCCGGTGGTGCTGGTGCTGGTAAACGGTAAGCCATTTGTCCTCACCTGGGAGGCGGAACACCTTGCTGCCATTCTCGAAACCTGGTATCCCGGTGAAGAAGGCGGCAACGCCACCGCCGATATCCTGTTCGGCGATGCCAACCCTTCGGGGAGGCTGCCGGTTACCTTTCCGCGCCATGTGGGGCAGTTGCCGCTACGGTATGATTATTTGCCCTCGGGTCGCAACTATGACTACTACGACATGCCTTTTACGCCGCTCTACCGGTTCGGATACGGGCTAAGCTATACGACCTTCCATTACTCCAATCTTACAACCGCTGTAAACGGCGACGGCACTGTTGCCGTGTCGGTAGACATAGAGAACACAGGCAACCGCGCGGGGGATGAAGTGGCCCAGTTGTATCTTACGGATATGATCAGCTCTGTTATTACGCCTGTCATCACTCTGAAGGGCTTTCAGCGGGTGCACCTCGATACAGGGGAAAAGAAAACCATCGGCTTCCGCCTGTCGCCCTACCAACTTTCGCTGCTCGATGCGTCGATGGAAAGGGTCGTGGAGCTGGGCAGGTACCGGGTCCATGTGGGTGGCGTAAGTCCTGAATCGCCGCCCGGTAATACGGAGCATAAAGGGAAAATAGGGTACAACGATCCGAAAGAGGGCGTTTCGGGGGAATTCGAAATAAACACCCGCTACAAGGCTTCCTTCATGCCGGGCATCCAGGCGCCATCGGGCGTTAAAGGCGGCGTGGCCTTCCCTGTGACGGTTACCGTGACCAACGAGGGAAATATCACAGATGTGGCCGATATCAAAATATATGGCGAGACCTTACTCGATGACTATCGCAGTGAAATAGACCCCGGCCAATCTTTCACCCATACGTTCGAGGTGACGTTGTACCGCAGCGGCCGGCAAACTATCACGGTGATCGTAGGGAAAAAGCTGCTTACATGGCCGGTGAATGTAGCGCAAAGCCCCGCCATGCTTACGCTTGACAACGCGCGGCTCTCGATAGGCGATGATGGGGTGCTGCATTATGAAGCAACCGCGGTGAATGGGGGAAGTGTACCTTATAGTGACAGCTTGCGCATAATGGTGAATGACAATGCTGTGGTTTCGCAGCTGTTAGTGTTGAAGGCCGGAGAGCGACGGGATGTGCAATATAGTTATGCCTTCCCCGCTGCTGGTGCTTACCGGGTACGTATCGGCAATGGCAGCGAGCAAAGGCTCATGGCGCCGGGTGGCGTGGGGCTTGCCCTGCAAAACCCGCTGCTGTACCTGGATTTCGACCAGGCGGGCGCCAAAGACGATGTGTCGGGCGCGTCGCTGAAGGTGCAGGGAGCCGCTCAATACCCGAATGGTAAGAATGGGTGGGCATTTTACAGCTCGGATAAGCAAACTTTCATCCCGGCCGGAGGCCTCGACCTGTACCGTAAATCTTTCACGCTGGCAAGCTGGGTAAAGGTGGATAGCTACGAAAACGGCCAGGCCATGTTCTTCGGTGGTCAGGCGCCGATGGGCGCCGATGTGGATAATACAGGCACTGTTCTCGCTGCAGGCGTGCAGAACGAAGCGTTGCTGTTGTCCTTCCAGGACAGGGATCTCAAAGGCAACGCAAGAGTGCCTACCGGACAATGGGTGCATCTTGCTTACACATACGATGCGGAAAACAACAAAGGAACCCTGTACATAAATGGCCGGCTGGATAAGAGTGCAGCCCAGAAGGCCTATGCGGGGCCGCTCGATATCATCGGCGGTGCGCCGCGATTCGGTCACGGCAGGTTTGCCATGGATGAAGTGCTCGTTGCGCGCAATTGTCTTTCTCCTTCAACTATAAAAGAGCTCTGCGAAAAAGGGATCGGTGGGTTACGCAATGGAGAAGTTGTTACGGAATGGCGCGATATAAAAACGGCCATCTCCACTCTCCGTTACAATGCCAGCGTTCCCAAAAAGAGCAGCGCGGTGCTCACCATTGAAACCGAGGGAGAGGACCACCGGCCGCTGGCATCCAGGATCATTCCATTAAAAGACGGCGAGCAGTCCCTTGCGCTGGAAGGGTTGAAAGGCGCCAGGGTTAGGATAAAAATTACTCTCTCGGCCGCTGATTGGACTGCAACGCCGGCCGTGCAAACGGTGGTGCTCACCGGCACTGACGGCGATTTGGCCCGCTGGTCGGTTACGAACGAATGGAAAAAAGCAACGATCTCCGGTGGACTCACCATAGGTAAACAATCATTATGATAAAAAGACAATGGATGCTGCTGGTGCTGGTGCTGGCGGCGCCGCTGGTGAATTACGGTCAGCATACGGAATATGCGGGCGTATTTGCTCCCTCACGGATGTTCGTGCAGGAAGGGGAGAAGCCATACCGGGACGATATCTGTCTCGATGGGCTCTGGCAGTTCGAGCCGTTGTCGCTGCCCACCGGGTTTAAAGAGGGCGTGGATCCCGCACCCGAGCTTGCCGGCATCGACCAGGCCGGATGGGATAGGACGCCCATTCGCATCCCATCTCCGTGGAATGTAAATAGCTTTGCCGACAGAAATGGACAGGGGGGCGATTTCCGATGTTATCCCAGTTATCCTGCAGCATGGGAAAAATGCAAGCTGGGATGGCTGCGGAAAAAATTCTTTGTCCCCCGCGGCTGGGAAGGCCGGCGTATTCAACTTCATTTCGAGGCCGTGGCCGGGGATGTGCAGGTGGTGGTGAACGGAAAACCCGTGGGCACTCATTTCGGCATCTTTCTTCCTTTCGATATCGATATAACGGATGCTGTGCGACCCGGTGGCGACAACGAGCTATGCGTGGGCGTTCGAAAGGCTTCTCTTTTCGATCATCGGGGTAATTACGGCCGCCGCAACTACCAGGCGGGCTCCTTCTGGGGACAACATATTGCGGGTATCTGGCAGGATGTGTTTGTCGTGGCCCTGCCCGATGTGCATGTTGCCAACGTGTTCGTGCAACCGCGGGTGGATGTGGATACGTTGCAGGCCGAGGTTTCGCTGGTGAATCACCGGGATAGGGAGACAACTGTCACTGTCGATGCAGTGGCTGCAGGGTTGACGTTGCCCGCCCGGGTGGTTCGCGTCCCCGCTCGTGGCGAGGCCAAAGTGGTGTTGTCCGCGGTGGTAAAAGGGAGGTTGAAGTATTGGTCGACCGAGGCGCCCAATCTATATAACCTCATAGCAACCGTGCACGAAAAGGGTAGGGCGGTAGATGCAAGATCCACCCGATTTGGCTGGAGACAGGTGAGCCTGCAGGGCAACCAGGTATTGCTCAACGGCAAGCCCATCGTCATGCGGGGCGACTCCTGGCATTTTCTCGGCATTCCGCAGATGAGCCGCCGTTATGCGGAGGCCTGGTACCGGGCCATGCGGGACGCGGGATTGAATGCCGTTCGCTTACATGCGCAGCCTTATCCTTCATTTTACCTGGATGTAGCCGACGAGATGGGCATCCTGGTCCTGGACGAAAGCGCGATGTGGGCGAGTGATGGGGGACCAAAGCTCGATGACCCTTTATACTGGCAGGACAGCAAGCAACATCTAACCGAACTGATCCTGCGCGACCGGAATCATCCTTCTATATTCGGCTGGAGTGTCTCCAACGAGATCATGCCCGTTGTACGCAATGTCTTCCACGACCCGCCCGGGATGGCTGATACCCTCTTGAAGTATGATGAGGAATGGGCAACGATCTGCCGGCGGCTCGATCCCACACGCACATGGATATCCGCCGATGGAGAAGAGGATGGCCAAGGAAGGTTCCCGGTGTATCTTGTTCACTATGGTGGCATGGATGCGATGAACAGGGCGCAAAAGAGCGGCAAACCCTGGGGCGTTGGAGAAGCCGGGAATGCGTATTACGGGACGCCGGAGCAGGTGGCCCAAACGAATGGGATGCGGGCCTATGAATCCTTCGAAGGGCGGATGGAGGGAGTAGCAGCATCGTCATGCCGATCGTTGATGGCGCAAAAAGAGCGGAATGCCGTCTACCAAAGCGTATTCAATATGGTTTGGTATGGCCTGCGGCCCTTACCGTTGGGGATGAAGGATACGACGCGGCCACCTCGATTGGAAGACGGGGTTTATTTCACCCATTTCAAAGAGGGCGAACCAGGCGTACAGCCCGAGCGATTGGGACCCTATTGCACCACTCTCAATCCGGGATACGATCCCGCCTTACCAATGTATCGCACCTGGCCTTTATTCGACGCAATTCGGGATGCCGCCACCGGGGCCAATTCGGCGAGGTGGATGGCCGATACGCCGGTGGTGAAGCGGCAGCCTGTCGCACACTCCGGGCAGTCCGGGGAAGTGGTGTTTATAGATGGAGTGCGTGGGCTTGGGGAGATCGACAAAGTGACGGCCCATGGCGGAATGGCTGTGGTGTGGGGCGTACGGCCGGAAATGCTTACCCAATTGAACAAGCTGCTGCCGGCAAGATTGGAGCTATATCCACGGAAGGCTTCCTCGCTATTGCCGGTGGGACAGGATAGTATTACGGCAGGGATCACAGCGGCTGACATGTATTTTTCGGAAATGCGGCCCCCGGAGATCGTGGACTATACGCTCGGCGGCCCATTGGTGGATAGCAGTCTGGTTCTGCTGCAAGCCTGTGGCACGGATTGGTTGAAATGGAACAAGCAGCCGGAATATGCCAAGACGGCCATGGTGCTGCGATCGCAGCTGGAGACAAAGCCACCGGGCGCGGTGTTGGTGGTGCTATCGCTGGGCAGGGGCAGACTGGTGATGAGTACGCTACCAGTGGCGCCGCGGGTGGATAAGGCGGCAAAGGCTGTACGGATGCTGCTTGGCAACCTGGGCGTTCACTTGAATGAATGCAGCGTCATGGGCAAGCCCTTATTGCCCAACGGGGAGTTGTCGCTTAATGGTGCAAGTGAGTTCTGGGTGTTGAGCCCACGATCGTTGGATGATCTGCTTAGCGAGCCGAATATTCCCGTGGTGAACCTGGAGGAAGAAAGCAGTGGGGAGGTGTGGTTGAACGAGGCGTTGGTGGCAAAAGGAAAAGGAGTTACCAGGGCGCTGCGATTGCATCAGGGATGGAATCATTTTGTTGTCAAAGGGAGTTTTAAGGGCAGGTTCACGTGTAATCAACCCGATTTTTTGAAAGAGCTGGATTCAGCATATGACCGGCCATAGGACTATTGTTGTAAGACGCTGTGGAAGTCGCGTTCGAAGTCCTGGCCGTAGAGGTGTTTGTACTCTTTCTGGAAAGCGGCATAAGTGTTGCGGGCCAGGGAATGTTTGCCCAGTTGCGCCAGGGCCCTGCATTTGATGATCATCGCGTCTTCGTTGACAGCATCGAAGTAGAAGATATAGTCCGCCAGGCGGATCATGAATTCGGGATCGGCGGGATTGTGCCGGGCGAAATGCAGGTAGGTGTCGATGACATGGTTGGACACATCGGACTTAAAAGGGTCGAGCCACGGGTATTCGACGTCGCTCAGCAGGCTACCGCGATGGGTGATGGTGGCAAGGGCTTCGATGGCGCCCTTGTCCACGGCCTCCCTGTTTTGGACGATCGCCAGATACTCGAGATAGTCGATGCGAACCATTTGCACATCGATATCGATCTTCCAGTATCCGGTTTCCTTGCCGAGATTGCATCCACCCGTTTTGTCGAGAAGGGCCTTTAGTTTAGCGATATTCACCGAACGGTTGTTCCTCGCGCTTTTCTCATCCTTATCGAACCATAAAATTTCGTTGAGTTTTTCGGAGCTGACGCCGCGGTTGTTCTTCAATGAATAGAGCAGTATAAGCAGGAACAGCTGTTTCACCAGGGGAGAAAATTGGCGGGTGAGATCGTTGCCCTCCCGGTCGAAGACCTGCATTTCGCCGAAGAGGAAGATGGCAGCCCCGGTGACTGGGGCGGTAGTGACGAGAACGGGGGTGAATGGCGCGGGCGCCGGGCGGGGGACGGGGGCCTCCAGTTGTAGCCTGGCGGGGCGCCTGCGATAGCGATAGAAAGCCGCACCGGTCACAAGGACAATGAGGGCGGTCCAGATATACCAGTTGTGGTTGTGTGGAGAGGCAACGGGCGCTGTTTCCGCGATATAAGGTTCGGGTGGCCCGTCGAGGGAATAGAGGTGGACCCAGGTGTGCAGGGGACGCGTCGTGGTGCTGTCGGTAAATAGCACCACCGCCAGAAACCGGTTGGCCGAGGGACTATAATAGAGATCGGCGAATGATTCGATATCATGAAAAGGATAGGGTATCTGGTCGCCGACTGCCTGGTCGCCCGGTGCATCGAGGGATGCCTTTATCATCTGGAGACTGGTGTAGTATTTTCCGTTATTGAAGGTAAGCCCATAAAAGCACCTGTTCTTCTGATCGATGACCAGTGAGTTGGCAAAGGCGAAGCCATCCGCGGAAGGGGAGAGTTCGTGCAGCCGTTTGAAGGTCCTTGTGCGGACGTCGAAGCGCATCAGGTCGTAGAGATTGTGGGGACTGAGTATTTGTTGCCCGCTGGCGCTGCCATAGCCCCCGATGAGGTAGAGGGTGTCTGCCCGGTCGGTTGCGCCGGCTGCCGCAAGATAGCGCGGAACAACGGAGTCCCCGCCCGGAATTACGCTTTCCCAGCTGTGGGTAGGGATATGATACCGAAAAACGGAATTCCGGTATCGCATGTGGCCATATCCATTCAATACATAGATAGAGCTGTCGAGCACCGAACAGAACTTATTGACATGCCAGAAATTGATATCCCCGGGTTTATATTTCGCATCCCATCGCAGGCTGGTCAGATCGAAAGCGGCAGCGATCTGCTGATCGGGAAAGATGTTGTATAGTTTTCGGTTGAAAGCATCGAAGACCGACTGGTTACCGACATGGAGATCCTGCCGGCCGGATGCATAGGGCAGGGCCTGGCGGGTACCCGAACTAAGGTTGTAGAGGGTCAGAGAGTCCCGCCCGACAAGATAGAGGACACCGTCCCGCGAGTCGAAGGCGCAGCTGGCCGCTCCGTCGATGACCAGGCTGTCGAGGGGTTTCCATTCGTAATGGGTGCTGCGGAGCCAGAGTGGATTGACCACTAAACCATTCTTTCCCGCGAGGGTTTCCACCGCCGTCGCGCCTTTTTCCTCGTTGAGGGGCCAATAATAAAGCAGGTCGCGTCCTTTTGTGATGCGGATATCTCTGATTTTCATAGGTGCCACATCGGTGGTCTTGAAGGGCGGAACCGGGCAGGCCCCGAAGCAGATGCGGAAGCTATCTTTTGAGGACAGGTGCAGGCCGTTTTGCACAAAAACTTCCTTACCCATTCGTAGGGTCAGCCGGTCCTGACCGGCATCGATGGTAAGATGCAAAGTATTCCAGGTATTGAAAAGATGACCGCTGTCCAGGGTGAAAGTGGCGAAAGGCGGGTTATCGCCGGCGACCATCCGGAAATGCCCCACAGCAAGATTGACCTTATCATAAAGGAGGTCGATGTTCTGGGTGTTGTTTTTTATCAGCCGGAGGATATAGCCGAAGAAATTAGTGTGGCCGGGCAGGAAGGAAAAGTCGAAACTGAGATCGACGCTACCGCCATGAAATGCAAAGGCTGCTTCCGGGGTGAGGTCGAGGCTGGTCCGCCTGTCCTGTACAGTCTCGTTGTTGTAAAACCCCAGGCCAAAAGAGGGAACAGCCTGGCCGGAAGAAGTTAATGCTACTGACCCAAGCGTAATTATACACAAAAAACGCAATGCGTATATCCTTGTTTTCCTGTTGGGCATAGCAGTCGATTTCGAAAATGGCCACATTCCGCACACAACTTAGTAAATTTTTAGTTACCCGTCCACCCATTAATATTTCATTAATCAATTATTATCACCCCCGGGGTAGTTTCACGGCTCATTCATCATTAAAAACTAACGGCTGTGAAACGATTGCTAGTCTGCTTAACAACATGCATTTTCATCGTCGCCTTCGCTTACGGTCAAAAAATCCCCATCCGGGGTACCGTGGTCAATGAAAAGGGGGAGCCCCTCGAAGGCGTTACCATTTTATTAAAGGGGAGAACCGCTTCCGCGCTGAGCAGGCCGGACGGACGATTTACGATCAACGTCGAAGATGCTCAAAAAGGCGTGTTGACGGTATCGATCGTGGGTTATGCCACGCAGGATGTCCCGATCAACGGGCAGACAGACCTGCGGATCACCCTCGGTACTTCGACCAAAGACTTAAAGGATGTCATTGTGATTTCCGCGCTCGGACTTACCAAAAGGCAAAAATCCATTGGTTATTCTTCTCAGTCGATTGACCCCGACCGGATCACGGAGGCCCGGGACGTCAATATCACCGACGCGCTCGCCGGGAAAGTATCCGGCTTGCAGGTGACTACCACCGGTCAGCCCGGTTCTTCCACCCGGGTGCAGATCAGGGGGGAGAATTCCATTACAGGGAACAACCAGCCCTTGTGGGTGGTGGATGGAGTTCCTATTCAGAACGATATGGGTGATACCCGGGGCGATAACCTGGACTATGGCAATGGAGCGGCTGACCTCAACCCCGATGATATTGCGTCGATCGAAGTGCTGAAGGGGCCAAATGCCGCGGCCTTATATGGATCGCGGGCCGCCAATGGCGCCATCCTGGTGACGACCAAGAAGGGGAAGACCGGGGACAAGACCCTGGGCATTTCGCTCAACCAGAACACGATGTGGAGCACGATCAGCGAGTTCCCGGCTTATCAGAACGAATATGGAGAAGGGAGCAACGGTGTCTTCGTCACCAACAACAACAATATTGTCCCCGGGACCGGGGCCGCGCGGATGGGTTCGGTCGGCACCACCTGGGGCATGCCGATGCTGGGACAGCCCTATGATAACTTTGCGGGTCAGCTGATCCCGGGCGGCTACAGTCCACAGCCGGGGAACATTACCTCTTTTTATAAGCCGAGCATTACCAACTCGTCGAACCTGTCCATCAGCAAGGGGGACGCCAACGGCAGTTTCCGGCTGTCCTATCAGAATGTCTATGCCGATGATGTGTTGAAGAACCAGAATATCATCAAGCGGAACACTGTAAGTCTCAGCGGTACGCGGAAGATCGACTGGCTGACCCTGGATACCTGGGTACTGTATACGAACCAGGACACCAAGGATCGTACAGTGCGCAATCTCGATCCGGCCAGTCCGATGGCCGCCTATGTGTATATGCCGCGCAGCTTCAATATCTCGGCGCTGAATCCCTATGTGAATCCACTCACCGGCAACTCCATCGCGCTGGGCAGTGCCAACAGCTTCGAGAACCCGTTCTGGTCGCTGTATGAGGACAAGAACGAGGACACGCACAACCGCGTCATCGGCGGCATTACGGCCACGAGCAGGCTGAACAAAATGCTTAGCCTCCGGTTGCAGGGCGCCACCGATATGGATTTCCTCAGCTCCTGGCAATATCGCGAACTCGGTGGCTTGCAGACGCCGCAGGGTTCCTACAGTAACCTGGAACAGCACTCGATCAATAATGATTACCAGGGTTTGCTGATGTTCAACAAACAGCTGAGCGGCGATTTCAACCTGACGGCCAATGCCGGGGCGGAACTGGCCACCAATAACACACTGGTGCGGTCCGCCAGGGTGGCGGCGCTGCTGGTGCACAATATGCCTTCCATTTTGAACAGCAATGCGGTTCCGACGGTATCGGAAGCCGAATCTAAGACCAATACGCAAAGCCTGTTCGGCAACGTGACCATCGGCTTCCGCGACTGGTTGTTCGTGGATGTCACCGGACGGAATGACTGGTCTTCCACGCTGCCGGTGAACAATTGTTCTTTCTTCTATCCATCGGTGAGCGGCAGTTTTATTTTCAGCGATTTTCTGAATAACACAGACCTGATCAGCTATGGTAAGCTGCGGGCTTCCTGGGCGCAGGTGGGCAACTCGGCCCCGGCGCAGGCGCTGATCACGCCTTATACCTATGGGGGCATCTTCCTTGGTAATCCGTATATCAACTATACGAGCAATAACCAGCTGAACAATCCGAATCTCAAACCCGAGCAGACCGTTTCGCGGGAAGCGGGCATCGATGTGACGATGTTTCACGATCGCATCAGTTTCAACGGAACAGTGTATAGTACGCGGGCGACCAACCAGATCATTACGGCGCAGACGGCGCCGGAGACGGGTTTCAGCACCCGCTTTATCAATGCCGGGGTGATCACCAACAAGGGGATCGAGCTCTCGCTGAACGCCAAGGTCATCCGGGGGAAGAAATTCAACTGGAATCTCATTGCCAACTGGTCGATGAACCGGAATATGGTGGTATCCCTGGCGCCGGGGGTGAACAATTTCGTGCTGGCGCAGAACCTGGGTGTCTATGTCAATGCGAAGGTGGGGTCGCCCTATGGTTATTTGAATGGCAATGCCCCGTATAAGGTCGGGGATACGACGCTGGTACAGGCCAATGGCCGGGCCGTTGTGCAGCCCAATACCCCGCTGGGTAATTTCCACCCGGACTGGATCGGGTCGCTGGGATCCACCTTTACCTATGCCGGGTTCGACTTCTCGATCCTTTTCAATGTCAAGTGGCATGGCAAGATCTATTCGGCGTCCTATGGCCGCGCCAACTTCCTGGGGGTGACGCAGTACAGCCTGTTGGGCAGGGACGCCTGGTTGCTGAGTTCGGTGATCCTGGGCGAGAATGGCAACGAGCAGCAAGGCATCGGTCAGACGGTGGGTTCGGGGGTTACGCGCTATGCCGATTCGGGCCGGGTGAAGGGGGTGCAGTATCCGAATGCCTATACTATCAAGGTGGATGCGAGCGGCAAACCGGTGCTGGACAAGAACGGCCGGTATGAGCCGGGGGCGAAGAGCACGGTATGGATGAACCCTACGACGTACGAGTCGGATATGACCGTGAACAATACGCCGGCTATCACCTACGACGCGAGCAGTATCAAGATAGCCGAGATCGTGTTCGGCTATACCGTGCCCCAGACCTATCTGACCCGGCTGCCGATCCGCGGGGCCCGGATAGCCCTTGTGGGGCGCAATTTCTGGACGCTGTTCAAGCATACGCCGCAGGGCATCGACCCGGAGGCCGCCAATAGTTCGGGCAATGCACAGGGCATCGACGCGGGCAACTCTTTTCCTTATGCGCAATATGGCTTTGACCTGAAAGTAAATTTCTAAAACTTTTATTATGAAGCGACTCCTTTATATATATGTCCTGACAGGTTTGCTGGTGACCGGCTGTACGAAAAATTTCTCCAGCATCAACCAGGACCCGAACAAATTTTATGTCGTCTCGCCGGAGGCGGTGATCGAGGCGGCGGTGAAGAACCTCAATGTGCAGATCTCGACCTACAATTATTCCCAATATTGGGACATCGCCAACCAGATATGGGAGGGTTCCCGGTATGATGTGACCGATAAGGGACTGTGGAAGACGGCTTATAATAATGTGCTGGAGAACCTGGACCAGACGATCCAGACCTATGGCGGCAATTCTTTGTATACGAACCGGGTGCAGATTGCGCGTATCCTGAAGTGGTACACGTACTCGATCCTGGTAGGGCAGTACGGGCCGGTCCCGGTGAAGCAGGCGAACAACCTGAATGATCTCAATACGGTTGCCTTCGACAGCGAGGATTCGACCTACTCCTATATCCTTGACAGCCTCAAGGACGCGACGAGCAAGATCGTGCCATCGGGGGACAAGCTGTCTTATGATATAGTTTATAACGGCAATAACACGAGCTGGGTTCATTTTGCCAATACGCTTCGGCTGAAGGTAGCCTTGCGGTGTATGAAGAACCTCGGCGCCAAGGCGGTCAGCCATATTACGGACTGTATGGCCAATGAATCGAACCTCATCGGCTCGGAGGCGGAGACCGCGAAGATGGCCTATGAGAACGTGACGAATAACCAGAACCCGTATTATCTCTTCTTCATCTTATCGAACAGCTATTACCCCTATTCCCCGACCGGGCACCAGATACCGCCCAGGATGGCGGAGTTCATGCAGGTGTTTTTGCGGAGCTATAAGGACCCCCGTATGGCGGTATATTACGATTCGGTGACATCCTTGACGGCGAGGTTCCAGATCACCGATACCCTCACCAGCACGGCGGATGATTCCATGCGGGTGGTGCGCTACGGTATCCCTTACCTGGGCAAGCCGCTGGCGGCCAATTTCACGACCCTGCTGCCCAATTGGAGCACTTCGCTGACGGGTCTTACCAATCCCCTATCGGCGATCAACGATACGGCTTATTCACTGATCAACGATGCGATCCTTAACAATCCTGCGCGGTCGCTGATCATGCTGTCTTATGCCGAGACCTTGTTCCTGAAGGCGGAGGCTGCACAGCTGGGCTATGGGGGCGCGTCGGCGCCGATGGTGTATTACAATGCGGCGATCGCGGCAAATTTTGCGTACTGGGGGCTATCGGCGGCGCAGCTGGCGGCCTATATGACGCAGCCGGGCGTGCAATGGGGTACCGTCAATACGAATGCCTACTGGGACCTGTTCGATCTAAGCAATGCAAATATCACCGATGTGCTGCACCAGATCTGGGCGCAGGAGTGGATGAACTATTTTCCCGATCAGGGGTTCGACAGCTGGTGTCTGCAACGGCGGACGCGGTTCTTTACCTTCCCACCCGAATTGAACCCAGGCGGCAATGCCAGTTACACGAGTCATACGGCGTGGATGGATGTGCCGGGCCGGGGATCGTATAACCTCAACGAGGCTACGCTCAACACCAACGGGTATAACCAGGCGGTGACCTTTCTCCAGGCCAACCCGATGAATGCCGGATTGCTGGCCAATACGGAGTACAACCCGGATATCCAGCTCAATTTTGCGATCCCCAATAAGATCCCCGACTGGAATGCCCTGGCGCCGGGTGGTTTTGACCTGCGTTATCTCAGCAAGTGGTATGGGACGACGATCCAGCAGCTGAAGGCCGCGGCTGCGGCCGGACATTTTCCTTATACTCTCGTTTCTACTTATCATCCTTAATTGCTCTATATATGAAAAAGATTGTATTTGGTTTTCTATTGATCGCGGGTTTTTATTCCTGTAAGAAATGGGCGCTCGGAAAGGATAATACCGGGCCGACGCCGCAGAGTAATATCCTGGCCTATTCCATCAACGAGATCCCTGTGACGAAGAATTATACGGTGGGTGCTTTCTATTATAACAACAGCACCTGGACGGCGGCCGTTAAGCGGGTGCCGGTGGTGGGGGATTATAACATGACCAATGGGGCGGTGTCGCCTGCTGTAATGGCGAGGCATATCACCCAGGCGCAGGCCGGGGGTATCGATTATTTCCTGTTTGCGTACCGGTCGCCTACAAAGGACAATACGAACTGGAAGAGCGATTCCACGCTGATCCAGACGTTTGTCAATGCAAATGGGTCGGGTAATATGAAGTTCGCCCTTGCCTATGTGGTCAATTCCGGGGCGCTGGGTATCAGCAATGCGAACCCGCTGGAAAAGAATGCGACGGCGATGAATAATTTCCTCACCGACTTTCAGCGTGGGGTCGCAGCCTTTATGAGCAATCCCAATTATATGAAGGTAAACGGCAAGACGCTGTTGTATATCGAGTCAGCCGAGAACATCTATTCGAGCCAGGACAGTGTTATCTATGATTCCATCCGGACGCGCCTGTCGGGTATGGGCTTTCAAATGTATTTCGTCGGCATGCAGGATGCCTGGACTCCCCCGGCCCGGTATATCGATCGGTTTTATAAGTGCGTGGATGCGATCTATCACAATACTCTCAGCGGTTTTACGGGGCTGACGTCCTGGGACCGGTGGTATCTGTTGCCGCAGACGATGGATCAGAACTGGGAGTATTCGCGGCAGTATTTCCGGGACAGCATGGGCGGCATCAACTATATCCCGGATATCAGTCCGGCTTGTGACCCGACGATCACGACGCCCAACAGCACCAATCCCATTTATCCCCGGACAGACAGTGGGGCGATATTCCGGCAACTCTGCAATGTAGCCAAGATGAATGCCGACACGGGGAGCAACGGCATCCGCATGGTGCTGATCGATTCCTGGAACCAGTGGCAGTACGATATGCAGTTGGAACCGGATACGGTCAATACCAATAATGTGAAGCCTTACGGCGAGCTGTACCTGAATATTGTAAAGAAAGAATTTAAAACGCCTTAAGCATGTTGAAGCTATTTTTTGCGTGCCTTATGATGATGGGTTTGGCGGCGTCTGCGCAGACATCATACCGATCTCCGGAAGACAACCTCGAATATGTAGACCCCACCATCGGCAATGTGGGGGCCTTATTGCAACCCACGCGGCCGACAGTGCAGCTGCCGCATCAGCTGATCCGGATGTATCCGATGCGCAAGGATTTTATTGACGACCAGGTGACCGATTTCCCGCTGACCATCGTGTCGCACAGGCTGGGTCAGGCTTTCTCGATCAAGCCATGCCGCGCAACCGAACCGGAAAGTTGGGCGCGTCCTATGGCCTGCGACCAGGGGGCGGAGGTAACGCGTCCCTGGTATTACAGCGGCTACCTGCTGGATGAGGATGTGACGGTGGAATTCGCGCCGGGGAAGAAGGTGGGCATCTACCGGTTTGCCTTTGGAGGCGCCAGGTTAAGGAGCATCCTGTTGGGGGAGTATAATCCTGGCGGCGCGAAGTGGCAGTCGCTTGCCGATGGTGCAGTGGCCGCCACCGAGGTCTACCATGGGGATATCCCGGTATATGTCTATGGGCGGTTCAATGTGCAGGGCACCACGCAGGCGGCGGGCGATCGCCTGCAGATAACCTTTCCCGGGACGGCCGGGGACACCGTCGAATTCCGGTATGCCATATCATACATCGGGCCCGAACAGGCGAAACGGAATTTCCATGAGGAGCTGGATGGACGGGACTTTGCGGCGTTGCGATCGGCCGGAGAAGCCGCCTGGGCCAGGGTGATGGGGCAGATTCAGGTAGAAGGCGGCACCGAAGCACAAAAGCGATCTTTTTACTCCGCATTATACCGGTGCAACGAGCGGATGGTGGATATCACCGAAGACGGCCGCTATTATAGCGGATTCGACAAGCAGATACATGCGGACGGGTCGCGGCCGTTTTATGTCGACGACTGGGTCTGGGATACCTATCTGGCGCTGCACCCGCTTCGCGCGATTCTCGATCCCGCGCTCGAGCGGGACATGCTGAATTCGTATGTGACCATGTACCGGCAGTTGGGCTGGATGCCCACTTTTCCGGTGTTGTTTGGCGATCATGCTTGCATGAATGGGTTCCATTCGTCGATCATGATCCTGGACGATTATCGAAAAGGTATCCGGGCCGATGATCCTGTGAAGGCGTATGAGGGTATGCGTAAGAATGCCCTTCAGGCTACGATGCTGCCGTGGAGGAATGGTCCGGCCATGGCGCTCGACAGTTTTTATTATGCGCACGGATATTTCCCGGCTTTACCGATCGGCGAAAGCGAACGTTTCCCCCAGGTCGATTCCCGCGAACGCCGTCAGGCAGTGGCGGTGACGTTGGGCGCCAGTTATGACGACTGGGCCGTCGCGCAGATGGCGCATCAGTTGGGCAGGGATTCGGATTATCATTTTTTCCTGCAGCGTTCGGGCAACTACCGCAACCTATGGCATCCCGAACGCCGGATGTTCCTGCCCAAAGATGACAAAGGAGCCTGGATACTTATTGATCCCAAGTATGACGGTGGCTCGGGGGGCAGGGATTATTACGATGAGAACAATGGGTGGACCTATTTGTGGCAGGTGCAGCACGATATCCCTGGCCTCATCGGGCTGATGGGCGGAAGGGATGCCTTCGAGGCGCGACTCGATCAACTGTTCCGGGAAGACCTGGGCCGGAGTAAGTACGAATTCTGGAACAAATTTCCCGATGCGACAGGATTGGTGGGGCAATATTCCATGGGCAACGAACCCAGTTTCCATATTCCTTATCTATACGACTTCACCCGTTCGCCCTGGAAGACCCAGGAGCGTGTGCGGCTGCTGCTCGATCTCTGGTTCAAGGATAATGTCTTTGGCATCCCGGGCGATGAGGACGGCGGAGGCATGAGTGCGTTTGTCGTCTTCTCTTCGATGGGGTTTTATCCGGTTACACCCGGGATACCACGGTATGCTATCGGCAGTCCCGTATTCGAAAAAGTGAGGATCGATTTGCCCAACGGGAAGCAGTTTACTATTATCGCCCATGAGTGTTCGAAGACGAATAAATACATTCAGCGGGCGACGCTGAACGGGGCGCCGCTGGACACGCCATGGTTCACACATGAGCAGCTGATAGCGGGGGGGACCCTGGAATTGGAGATGGGCCCCCGGCCGAACAGGGAATGGGGAGTTAAATAATCTGGCCATGCAAAGAATAATCCTATATGTCTGCCTGGCGCTTGGCATGGGCACCCGAGTGGCCGCCCAGTCGCCACTTGATTCGTTGGCCGGGCGGTTTCCACAGGAGAAGGTGTACCTGCACTTTGACCGATATGCCTATAGCCCGGGCGAGACCATTTGGTTCAAAGCCTATTTGCTGTCAGGCTTCGAACCCTCAACGCTCAGCAGGAACATCTATGTTGACTGGTATGATGTTACCGGTCGGTTGTTGAAGCATATGGCGGCTCCGGTGTTGGAAGCCTCTGCCAGAGGACAGTTCGACATACCCGCTGGATATACCGGCGGCTCGATCCACGTGCGGGTCTATACGCAGTGGATGTTGAATTTCGATTCGGGTCTTTTGTACGACAGGGATATTCCGGTTGCCGGTGTTGCTCACCATCCACAACGCAATGCCGAGCCTGCACGGACGGAGATCGGTTTTTTCCCCGAAGGCGGCGCGCTGATCACCGGTCTGCCGTGCAAGGTGGCTTTCAAGGCCAATAACCAGTGGGGTATACCGGTGATGGTCAGCGGTGTGGTGCAGGGCAGTGACGGGAGTTTCGTGGACTCGCTGACGGTGGAACATGACGGGATGGGCAGCTTTTTTATCCGCCCCGGGCGAGGCGTGAAGTATTGGGCCATGTGGGCGGATGCATCGGGTCAGCAGCATCGGAACGATCTGCCTGTTGCGGCCGCAGGAGGGGTTGGTTTGCAGGTACAGCCGCATGCGGACCAGAGTACCGTGATCGTCCGGAGGACGGCGGAAGTTTCTCCCATGCTAAACCTGGTGGTGCATATGAACCAGCATGTGATATATGCCGCCCAGCTGAACTTGACCTCGCGCACCGAGGTTGCCGTACAGGTGCCTACGGATAGTCTGCCTACAGGCATCCTGCAATACACATTATTTGATGCCGGATGGAAGCCACTAGCCGAACGGGTGAGCTTCGTGAACAACCGGCTGCATTTGTTCCCGGTGGATGTAAAAGTAGCTACTGCCGGGCTTGGCAGGCGGGCCCTTAATGCGATCGAGGTCAATGTCCCCGACACCGTGTTTACCAATCTCTCGGTTTCCGTCACCGACGCAGACCTGCCGGCGGGCTCCGATGATATTGTCAGCACGCTGCTGCTGAGCGATGACATCCGGGGCGCCGTCTATCATCCTTCCTATTATTTTTCTTCCGGCGGTGCGGTCGTCGCCAGGCAGCTCGACCTCGTGATGCTAACGCATGGATGGAGGCGCTTTTTCGGGCAGGGCGGGTTGTCGGAGATGCGATATCCACGGGACAGCGGCTACCTCGAGCTGAAGGGCAGGGTCAGGGAGGCAGTGGCCGGACAGCCCGTGATGCTCATCCTACAAGCGAAGGACAGCAGCCGGAAGCGATTGCTGGTGCCTGTCAGTAAGGACGGCATGTTCGTGCAGCGCGGACTGGTCTTCTACGATACCCTGAAAGTGTTCTATGGTGGGAAGTCGATGCAACTCGGTACTAATTTGCTGCCGGCGCCCCCGCTTCCACCCACGAGCAGGCTCCCGGATACGACGGGGATGCAACGCGTACAGTATTTCGAAGCCGCGACAGCCGACAAGGAGAAGAAGCGGCAGGCGATGGTGCTGGCGCCTGTTACTGTAAAGGGGCATACAAAGCGGCCGGTGGATATCCTGGATGAAAAATATGCCACGGGCCCCTTCAAACGCGAAGCGGGTTACCAGTTCGATGTCAAGGACGATCCGCTCGCGGTGCATTCGACGGACATCTTCTACTACCTGCGGCAGGTAGTCCCCGGATTGGAGGTGCAGTATAAGGACGGTTATCCCGTCGTGACATGGCGTCAGAGCACGCCGGGCTTTTTTGTAGATGAGGCGGGCATGCGGGCCGATCTGGTGGGTGATATCCCGATAACCGAGATCGCTTATGTCAAGGTATTCTATCCACCGTTCCTCATGGGCGGGGTGATCAACCCGCGGGCCGGCGCCATCGCCATCTACACAAAGAAGGGCGAGGACGTGAAGCCACTGCCCACGAAGGGACTGAACTATACATTGGTGGAGGGCTATGCGGCCGAGCGACAGTTCTATTCGCCCGACTATTCCGTCGACCCGGCGAGCCAAACAGATTTCCTGCCGGACGTGCGGCCAACGCTGTACTGGAACCCTTATATTATTACGGATGCAAACACCCACACCGCGGAGTTCAAATTCTACAACAACGATGTCAGCCGCAGGCTCCGCGTGGTCGTGGAAGGGATGAATGCGACGGGCCGATTGGTACATGTAGAAAAAATTATAGAATGATACGATCAGGATTTATTATTTTCTTTTGCGGGTTGGCGACGTTAGGTATGGCGCAATTGCAACCCCGAAAGATAGGCAGGGGAATATGCGAAACGAGAAGCGGCGTGCTGTTCACAAAGGACGCCTATGCCAGTTATGGCGATTCCACCTGGCGTAACTACGAATTCAGTTTCCGCGCGATGGGGATGGACAGCGGCGATGTACATATCTGCGCGGGGTTTCACGCGAACAACCGGGACGACCGGTATATTGTCGGCCTCAAGGGCGGGAGCTTCGATGCGCTATACCTCGAGCGGATGGGCTATATGGGGACGGACGATTATCTCGCGCTGCGGCCGCTGGGCTTTCCGGTGCGGGCGGGGCAGTGGTATCGCTTGCGGGTACAGGTGGCCGGCGATCGCATGCGGGTTTACCTGGGGGATGAGGCCCTGCCGCGGATCGACGTACGCGACCTGAATGCTGCGTTGTGCCCGGCGGGCCCGCTCACTTTGGGCGGAAGCTACCGGGAAACAAAATATGATGGCTTGGTGGTGAAGCAGCTAAGCGAAGGGGCGTTACACGGCCCGGCAAGGGAATTACAGCCCCCCGCCCCCGACAAGGAAAAGCTCCGCCAGAGGCAGCGTGCCGCCTGGCGCCCCATCCAACTCGCCACCCTCACCGGCGCCCGGTCTCAACTATCTCTCGACGGCAACTGGCTGTTCTGCCCGGACTATGAACTTACCCGATCGGACGACGCGACAAATCCCTCGAAGGACGACCGCGCCTGGCATGTGCTGCACGTGCCGGATTTCTGGAACCCCAGCCGGGTCTGGCTCCATGGGGAACATTATAAGGGTGAAAGCAAAGGCGCATCGGATAAATACTACCAGCAGGAGATCGACCGCTGCGCATCCTACAGCTTCGACTATACCCGCACGAATGAAGGCTGGTACCGGCAATGGATCGAGCTACCTTCCTCTATACAAGGCAAACACATGGAACTGACCTTCGACGCCGTATCGAAAGTGGCGGAGGTGTGGGTCAATGGGCAAAAGGCCGGAAGCCACATCGGGATGTTTGGCGATTTTACCCTCGACGTCAGCACCCTCCTCCATCCCGGCAAAAACCTCGTTACAGTAAAAGTTTTTCGCAACTATGTCAACAATATAAAGAATGCAGACAAGGTCGCTGACGTAGCCGTCACCGTAGAAGTCACCCAAAAAATGATCAAGGATCTGGCGCATGGATTTTTTGTCGACGACCCGGCCGGCATCTGGCAGCCGGTGAAGCTGACCATCACCGATCCGCTACATATTGCCGATGTGTTTATCAAGCCGGGGCTTACGGGGGCCGATCTGGAGGTGCGGGTTAAGAACGATGGCAACGTCGATCGGACATTCGCCTTGCATACGGCAATTGGTGGATTATGCAGTGGGGTTTCGGCATCGGAGGTAAATCTGAAGCCAGGAGAGGAGCGGGTGTTGCGGTATTCGGTGGACGGTTTGCACCCACGGTTGTGGTCACCGGAGGAACCCAACCTTTACGATTTTGTTTTTTCCATAGTAGGGAGCGATTCCGTAATCGTACGCAGCGGTTTCCGCACCTTCGAAAGCCGGGACGGCTTCCTCTACCTCAACGGGCATCGATATTGGCTGCGGGGCGCCAACCAGACGGCAATGCCGCTGGGGCCGAATGATGCCCGCCTGGCTTCCAAATATTGCCGGCTCATGCACGAAGCGCATATCAATGCTACGCGTACGCATACGGTACCTTTTACGGAGACCTGGCTCGACGCCGCCGATCGCGAAGGGCTTGGAGTCAGCTATGAGGGCACCTGGCCCTGGCTGATGATCCAGGGCACGATGCCCGACTCCACCCTCATTACACTCTGGAAAAATGAATTCCTCGACCTGCTAAAGAAATACCGCAACCATCCATCTCTGCTGCTCTGGACGGTGAACAATGAAATGAAATTTTATGATAACGATCCGGACTTCGGGCGGGCCCAGCGCAAGATGCGGATCATTTCGGATGTGGTGCGGAAGATGCGCACCATCGATCCCACGCGGCCCATCGTGTTCGATTCCAATTACCGGCGCAACAAGAAGAAATTCGGAGCGGATTTCTTTACCATTGTCGATGATGGGGATATAGACGATATTCATATGTATCCCAATTGGTACGACTATTCAATATTCGATCAGTTCAAGGGGGAATTTCAGGCGAAATATAAGAACGAAGGTCGGCCGCTGATCAGCCAGGAGATGTCCACCGGATATTCTAACAATGAGACCGGCCATCCGGTGCGTTATTATACTTTCATGCATCAGACAGCACAGGCGCTGGTGGGGAAGTATGCGTATGACTATAGTGATCCCGCGTATTTTCTTCGGACGCATGCCTTTATCACCCGGGAGGTGGCGGAGGCTTTCCGGCGCACGGACAACGAGGCCGCAGGCTTTATGCATTTCGCAAGCATCACCTGGTTTCGCTATGTCTACTCCGCTGACAGCATTCAGCCTTACCCGGTTTATTATGCCATGCAAAAGGCCATGCAGCCGCTTTTGGTCTCAGCGGAGCTGTGGGGTCGGCATTTTTATTCCCGCGACCGGCTACCCGTGCGGGTTTGTGTCGTCAACGACCAGGATGATACCGTGATGGCTTCGCCGGCGACCCTTCATTGGGAATGGCGGTTGGCCGATGGCGGGGTGCCGGGTTCGGACGCGGTGTCGGGTTCCGCGGCTATCCTTGGCTCGGGCACAGTCCCGATCGATACGGTGGGTTATTATGGCCGCCGCTGGGTGATGCCGGAGATTATAACGCCGGAGGTGATGGGCAGGCAGGAATTGAAGTTGGTGTTGAAGCTCGAGCGTGGCGGGCAGGTACTTTCCGCAAATGATTATGATCTCATCGTCGCCCCGCGTGCCTGGGCTGCCGCGAACGTGCCGGCTGTTGCCCTTGTGGACCCCGGCGGGCGGATGTCCGGTGTGCTGGATACACTTGGGGTGCGGTACAAAGCTTTCGCTTCGCTGGACGCGGCCCTAACTGCCGGTGGGGTGTTGGTTCTGTCGGGATTGAATGCCGGAAATACATCTCTCGACGACCTCCACCGGTTGCGGGCTTTCGCTTCTGGTGGCGGCAAAGTACTATGGCTCGGTGCAGGCACAATGGCGGCTATGGTTTACCCGGACTATATCAAGGGCCTGCTGGAATGGAAAGGCGAGATCATGAATATGGATATGCCGGAGTCACCCGTGTTTGATGGGTTGGAGCCGATGGACCTCCGTTATTTCAACAACAATCGGCGGGAATCGCCGGCGGTGTGTGCGGGTGCTTTCCAGGTAGTACGGCGGCCCGGGCTTTCCGCGCCTGCTACTTTTACACGGGTGCACGGCTACCTGCAAGGAGAGATGGCGCAACGGGAAGCGGCATTGGATAAGCTTCGGGGCTTTCCCATCATACGCATCGATGATAAGGGAGTTATCATGCTCTCGCAGGTGATGGTGGAGAAAGCGACAACCGATCCGGTGGCGGGCCGGTTGCTCACAAATATGATAAGGGCTTTGTCCCAATAATATATAAAGAGACATCACACAACCAATCCAGGGCCGGGGTAAACCCCGGCTTTTTTTATTTATGAATTTTTTTCCCAGCTATTGGAAAATATTAAAAAGAATTTTACTTTTACATAAACCAGACTAGACCAGACTAGTCTTGTTTGACCAAAATAAGAAATTTAAAAGGCCAAAACCTAACGAACATGCTTGCAAAAATGATTTTAAAGATCTGCCTCCTCGGCTTTGTCCTTGGAGGCTTTCTTATGCTGCCAAACGCCGCATCGGCCCAGTCTGCCAGGCAAATCACCGGCCGGGTTACGGATTCATCAGGCGCCTCCCTGGGTGGCGTAAGTGTCGGCATCAAGGGATCGAAACGTGGCGCAACCACGGATTCCACCGGTTACTTTACTATAAACCTGCCCCCGGGGAATGCCGTGCTGACATTTTCGATGGTGGGTTTCCGCGACCAGGAAGTTCCGCTCAACGGTCGCACCGCGGTGACGGTTGTCCTGCAGGGCGGCCAGAAAGATCTGGGGGAAGCCGTCGTCATCGGGTACGGCACCCGGAAAAAAGTAAACCTCACCGGGGCGGTGAGCGCCATCAGCGGAACGGAGATCGCTAAATCACCCGTATCAAACATCTCCAATGCACTGGGAGGCGCAATGCCCGGCCTCATCGTAAACACGCGCAGCGGCGAACCCGGAGCCGATGACGCCGCATTTTATATCCGGGGCATCGGTACGCTGGGCAATACTGCCCCATTGATCGTCATCGATGGCATCCCCGACCGGCAGGGAGGCTTTAACCGGCTCGATCCGAACGATATCGAATCGTTCACCGTGCTGAAGGACGCCACGGGCGCTATCTATGGGGCCAGGGCGGCTAATGGAGTCGTCCTGGTCACGACCAAGCGCGGGTTCAGCGGGAAGTCCACCTTGTCGTTCACGACGAATAGCGCCTTTACACAACCGACAAGGGTGCCGAAAATGCTGGATTCGCACGACTATGCGCAGTCGGTGAATGAATACGATGCGTTGGTCGGTCAGCAGCCTACCTATACAGCAACCCAACTGCAGAAATACGCGGACGGGTCCGACCCGCTGGGCTACCCCAATACCAACTGGTGGAAAACCGTCATGCGCCCCTGGTCATATCAGAACAATGATGTGATGTCCCTGCGGGGCGGTACGGATAAGGTGAAGTATTATCTGTCGGGACAGTACCTCCGGCAGAACAGTATGTACAGGGGTGGATCAGATTATTATACCAATAAAAATGCCCGGGCCAACGTGGACATCCAGGCAACACCCGGCTTCCGGCTCGGATTGGACGTCATGTACCGCAACGAATACAAGCTCAACGAAGGCCCGCAATATGGCACCGCCGGCGATATCTTCAACGAACTGTGGAGCGCCTATCCCTACCTGGTGGCGCGGTACCCCGATGGAAAGGTCGGCGTAGGCATCGGCGGAGGACCGCAGAACAGCATGGTATACGTCCTCAACGGTGACCTTGGCAATACCACCACCAACTACGATTTTTTCCAGACCAAGACGTCCTTTGCCTGGAATTGGGATAAGATCACCCCGGGTTTACACCTCGACGGCTACTATAGTTACGACCTTTTCTATTATAACTATAAGGGTTTCAACGCACAGCCGCCGCCCGCTTATAGTTTTAACGAGACGACAAATACATTCACCGAGGTTCAGAGCACGATCCCGCCGAACCTGTCGATCACGGACTCGAAGACGGAAGATCAACTGTTCAACGTCAAGCTGGGCTATGAACGGAAGTTTGGAAAAAGCGCGGTAGAGGCTTTCGCGGCGTATGAGTTGTCCCGTGAGACCTATACCGAACTCGATGCCTATCGTACGGGCTTCCTGAGCAATAACGTGCAGGACCTTTTTGCCGGCAGTACCATCGGTGAATCGAATAATTCGGTAACGACCAGGACGGCCAGGCAGAACTATATCGGCCGGGTATCCTATAACTATGACGACCGGTATCTGCTGGATTTTAATATGCGGGAAGACGGGTCGCCCAATTTCCCTAAAGGAAACCAGTATGGCTTCTTTCCTGCTGTGTCGGCGGCCTGGAGGGTGTCCAATGAATCGTTCTTCCACTCGGGCGTCATCGATGAGTTAAAGGTACGCGGCAGCTGGGGACAGACGGGGAACGACGCCGTGACCCCGTTCCAATACATCCAAACCTATCAGTTGCAGGCAGGGCAGCTGTCCCAATACTTGGCGGCGGGCTATTTCTACGGAACGACGCCCACACAGGCGCCCGGTTTCGTGCTCGGCCCTACGCCGAATGTAAACATCACCTGGGAAACGGCGACGACGACCGACCTGGGCCTGGACATGCGGTTGCTCAAGAATCTGACATTCGACATCGACGTATTCAGAAGCATGCGGACGCATATCCTGGTGCCGCCCAACGAGACCGTTCCTCAATATACCGGTCTTAGCCTGCCCGATGAGAACCTCGGGAAGGTCTTGAACCATGGCATCGAATTCCAGCTCGGATGGCGAAAAAGCCCCACCAAAGACTTCTCTTACTTTGTCAACGGCAACTTCACGTTTGCAGTCAATAAAGTTGTCTATGAGGCGGAACCCGCTTCGGTACCCGCCTGGCAACGCATGACCGGCCACCCCACCGGGTCCTTCCTGCTCTACCAGGCCATGGGTCTATACCAGGACAGCGCCACGGTGAGCCATACACCCCACCCCCTCGGCTCGGGCCCCGGCGATATCCAGTACAAAGACGTCAATGGCGACGGGAAGATCAATGGACTCGACCAGGTACGGACAAACCTCTCCGCTACGCCGGAGATCATGTATGGCTTTAGCTTTGGAAGCCGGTACAAGAACTTCGACGCAACCATCTTTTTCCAGGGACAGGCAGCCGCTAAAGCCATGCTGCAACCGGGCGGGCTGAATATGGCGCAGCAATTCTATGACGGGAGGTGGTTGAAACCCGGTGACAACAAATATCCCCGGACATTTAACGGTCCCACTAACGCCACCTATGGGTCTAACACCTACGGATCGACGTTCTGGCTGCTGAATGACGGGTTCCTGCGATTGAAAAATGTGGAGATAGGCTACAACTTCTCCAGGACGGGCATCTTGTCGAAGGCGAAGATCAACTCGGCCAGGCTGTATGTCAGCGGGAACAACCTGTTTTCGATCGACAAATGGGGCCCATCCTTCGACCCCGAAGCCCCGAGCAGTCCGTCCACTAACGGACGTTATTACCCGCAGCAACGGGTCCTTAACGTCGGATTGAACGTAACCTTTTGATTCCCCATTTAAAGCAATTTCTCATGCAAAAGTCATATGGCATACTATTCCTGATAGGCACAATAGCACTAGGCGCCTGCAATAAGGTGCTGAATATACAACCGACCAGCTCATTTACCACCAACGCTGTCTGGTCGAGTCCGGCGCTGGTCCAGGTATTCGTGAACGAAATATACGCGGAGGCCGTTTTTGGCTTCAAAGACGGCGGATTCGGCTGGGGCTCCCAAACCGATGAGCTGTACAGCAACTTCGGTTGGTGCCACGAAAACACCTATGTGCAGGGCCAGGCGACGCCGGACAACCAGGGTAGCTCTTTTCCGCTCAACTACAGCAGCACCCTGAATTTCTGGCCAACGCTCTACAGCACCATACAGAAATGCAACACCTATTTTCAAAACATCGGCACGCTGGACACCGTCGGCAACGCCCCGCAGATTACTTCGATGACCGGCCAGGTGCATTTTCTCCGGGCGCTGTGCTATTTCGAACTGCTAAAACGCTTCGGCGGGGTGCCCCTCATCACCAAAGTATATACCATCAACGATACGAAGTTTACCGAAACCCGGGCGTCCTGGGATTCGACGGCGGCATTTATCCTGGCCGATATAAACGCTGCCCTTCCCGGTCTACAGGCGACCCCACCCCAGGGCCAGGAAGGAACCGCCACCACGGGCGCGGCGCTGGCCCTGAAGTCCAGGCTGCTGCTATATGCGGCAAGTCCTTATTTCAATACGGCGAACGATATGTCCAGGTGGCAGGCGGCAGCTGACGCAGCGCTGGCAGTGATCAACATGAACCAGTATTCGCTCTATGGAACCTCCACCACCTATGGAAAGATCTTCACGGATTTTTTCAACCCGGAAGTGATCTTCGCCAGGGTCTATGGAAACGTATTCGAAGATCGTTACAACACCGTCTATCGCGATCTCAGCCCCAACGGCTACAATGGCTACAGCGCCTACAATGTACTGGAGCAGATGGTGGAAGCTTTCCAGATGAACGACGGCTCGGCCTTTAGCTGGAGCAATCCCTCGGAAGCGGCCAACCCTTACGCAAACCGGGATCCCCGTTTTTATGCCGATATCCTTTTCAACGGCGCTTCCTTCCAGGGACGGCCTGCCCAGTTCTGGCTGGGTGGACTGGACTCGAAACTAAGCTCCCTCTCTCCCTGGAATGCCTCCAAGACGGGATATACGATGCTGAAGATGGTCGACTCCACCTATAACTTCAATGTGCAACCGTACAGCGCGGCCCAGTGGATCGTTTTCCGGCTGTCGGAGATCTACCTCAACTACGCTGAGGCGGAAGCCGAACTGGGTCAGACGGCTACCGCGCTTACCTACCTGAACAAGATTCGCGAACGGGCGGGCATGCCCGACATCGCCTCGGGTGGAGGAAACGACCTGATCCAGAAGATCCGCCAGGAACGCCGCATCGAGCTCTGCTTTGAGGGGCACCGGTTCTTCGATCTCCGTCGCTGGGGAATAGCCGATCAGGGTAATGGCAATGCGTTGGGTATTATTATTACACCGACCAATTCCCAGAATACTACCTTTAGTTACCAGGTCGACACCGTGCAGACCAGGGTGTGGTTGCCGGGCTTTTATTACTATCCGATCCCGCGGTCGGAGATCCAGGCTAATCCTAATCTTACGCAGAACCCCGGGTATAATTGAGTGTAAGTATCGTATCTTGGAGCAAAACTTCCTAAAGTAAAGGATGAAGACAGTTTTTGATGAAATAAAGAAGTTGGAGGCAGTACCGTCGTTTTCGAAACACGACCGGTTGGTCAACGGCATAATCAGCGCCATCGATCAAAAGGTGCTGATAACGGACGACCTCCTGCCATCGCTCAACGAAATGAT
This sequence comes from Puia dinghuensis, assembly GCF_014642875.1. Lineage (GTDB taxonomy): Bacteria > Bacteroidota > Bacteroidia > Chitinophagales > Chitinophagaceae > Puia > Puia dinghuensis. The sequence goes on along the minus strand of NZ_BMJC01000003.1, from coordinate 80,817 downwards.
CCGGGAGCTCCGGTTTTCCAGGGATACTGTAGTGAAAGGCTACCAGGAGCTGATCAACCGGGGCCTCATAGGCTCCACCCGCGGTAGAGGTTATTATGTGACGAACGGAAATACGGAACAGACATTGCTGGTGGCTCTGTTGATGTACAACATGGACACCTTCGAGGAGCAGTTCTACAGGAGTTTCAGGGCCGAACTGGGACCCAACGTACACCTCAACGTCTTCTTCCACCACGGCAATATAGAGGTTTTCGAAACCATTCTGACACAGGTGAAGGGAAAGTATGGGATGTATGTGATTGCGCCTATTCCGCATCCCCGGACGAAAGAGCTGCTGGAGGCCATTCCCCGCCACCGGTTTCTGATGGTCGATCGTTTTGAGCCGATCGACGGGGAATTCAACCACATCACCCAGGAGTTTGCGAAATCTTCCTACCGGATATTCATGGAGCTCGCACCGGAGATCCGGAAGTTCGACGAGATGATATTTTATCACTCACCCGAATCGCTTGACCCGAAGGAGATCGTTGGTTCCTTCAAAAAATTCCTGAAGGATGCCGGTATCAAAGGACGCGTGCTAACGGAGTTCAAACCCGGCACCCTGGAAAAGGGAAAGGCCTATTTCACCCTGGACAACTTTGCTGTATTTGCGATGCTCAAGGAGTGCAAGGCGAGAAAGCTCAAGCCGGGCCGTGACCTCGGTATCCTTTCCCATAACGATGAGCCGGCCAAGGAGCTCATTGGGATCACGACCTATTCGGCGGACTTCTCCCTGATGGGAAAGAAGGCAGGAGAATTCGTGATGAGCCGGGAGGCGGTAATGGAAACGATGCCAATGGTGTTGTGGCGGAGGAACACACTATAAATAAATGGGGAACATCGTCACGATAGGCAGTTTTCTTCTTTTTACGTCAATCATCGCCTTCGTCGCCTGGCGGCAGGCCAGAAAAACCGAAGCGGCTACCCTGAGTGGCTTCTTCCTCGCCGGCCGGAGTCTTGGATTTCTGGTAGTGGGGGGAGGGTTGCTGTTCGCCAATATCAATACGGCGACGATCATCGGGGAGAACGAGCTGGTGTACACCAACAATTTGACGGTGATAGCCTGGGGAGTGACGTCGGTGTTCGCCATGCTGCTGGTGTCCGAGTTCATTATGCCGATCTACCTGCGGACAGGCATTGCTACAACACCGGAATATTTGGCGAAGCGTTACGACCGGTCGACGGGGACAATGGTGTCGATCATTTTCCTGGTGAGCTACATAGTCAACCTGCTGCCAACAGTATTATACGGTGGTGCTGTAGCATTCAATGCGCTGTTTCATATATCCGACCATTTGGGCATAGGTTATTGGCCCTCGGTTTGGCTGGTGGTTTGGATCATGGGTGCTGTAGGTTGTCTGTACAGCGTACTCGGCGGCCTCCGCGCGATATCGGTGTCGGATACGCTGCTGGGAATGGGCCTCTTTGCCGGCGGGATCTTGTTGCCCATCTTTGCTCTGCGGTATGTGGGGCACGGCGATATCGGGGCGGGGCTTCGCACGGTGATGGGTAGCCACCGCGACCATTTCAACAGCATCGGCCGCGCTGGTGATGCGATCCCGTTTCCAACCCTGTTCACGGGCATGATCCTGGTAAATCTGTATTACTGGGGCACCGAGCAATATATCGTACAGCAGGTGCTGGCATCCCGCGACCTCAAAACCTGCCAGCAGGGTATCGCGGTGGCCTGTCTTGGGAAGCTGGTCTCTCCGCTGTTGCTGAATATCCCGGGTTTGATCGCCGTGCATGTATTCGCCCATCTGCACAACACCGCGGAAGTATTTCCCGCCCTCTCGGCCCTGGTGTCACCGCCTTTTATCAGCGGCTATTTCGCGGCGATCATCTTCGGGGCGGGGCTGAGCACCTTCAATGCCGGCTTGAACAGCAGCAGCACCCTGTTTATTCTGAACATTTACCGGCCCTGGCGGCTGTCGAGAGGATTGAACGTGGAAGAGCGGTCGATGGTGCGCGCAGCGAAGCGCTTCGAGCTGGGAGTATGTTTCCTGGCCATGTCGATAGCGCCTTTCCTGGTCTTTGCACGGCACGGGTTTTATACCTACATACAAACGGTGAATGGTTTTTTTAATGTTCCAATCTTCACAATCATTTTTGTTGGCATGATGACAAAACGGGTGCCCGCGCTGGCGGCGAAAATCGGGCTGTTATTTTTTATTGTTTGCTATGGACTTACTCAAACCATCTTCCCTGTTCCATTACATTTCCTTCATGTGCTGGCCATACTGTTCGTGTTGACTGCCGTGTTGATGCTCATCGTGGGCAGGGTATGGCCAATGGCTGAACCATACCGGCCGGTGATGAATGCCAAGGTGGAGCTGACGCCCTGGAAGAACCGGCACTACTATGCGGTAGCGTTGCTGGCGGTGATGGTAGCCATATTTGTCCTCTTCTCCCCCCTTGTACTGTCCGCACAGCAACCCCGGTGGAACCTAAGCCGGGACAAAGGCATTAGCTGGACGGTGCAACCGGGACGCGCTCATAGCGACCATATCGAAATGGCAGGCAAGGGTATTGCGGCTATTGTTACTTACGGCGTGGACCCTTCCGGGGGGCTAAAGCTGCAGCAACAGCTTGTCTTCCCCGGCTTGCGGAAGATCCCAAACGATACGCGTGGCAGCTATGCCCTTCGTCTTACCGAACGGGTGGCCGATTCCATCCTGGTGGATGGGCAGCCGATCGTCGAAAGACCGGCCGCCTTTTATATCAAAGGGCTTTTGCGTATCGTAAGCAGGACACAAACGCCGTTAACCCTGCAGCGGACCATCTTCCCATCGGTTGATAAACGGGCTTACCTGGAGCAATACCTGCTCACTAACCCGGGACCCTCTGTTATACACGTGCACCTGCCCATGGTGGATGCGGATAGTGTCACGAGCCCCGCGACCGAGATACAAGGTCCGTTTATAGTCACCCGACGTACCTACGGTGGGGGCGACTATGAATTGAAACCTCATGAACAGGCGCGCTTCGCTTACGTCCTATCGGTGAGGCGGGTAGCCGAAAACCCCTATGCGTATTCCGCCTCCTATGAGCTGAAACGGCGGGAGGCACTGGTGAACAGCCTGTTCGGCTCGCTTGTCCTTACAACACCCAACGATACCATCAACCGGCTTTTTGATTTTGCAAAACTGCGGACTACGGAAAGCATCTATGACACAAAGGCGGGATTGATGCACGGACCGGGCGGCGGACAATATTACGCCGCCATCTGGGCGAACGACCAGGCAGAATATGCCAGTCCGTTCTTCCCGTTCGTGGGCAATGCATCCGGGAATGAGGCGGCCGAAAACACTTTCAGATTATTTGCCTCCTACATGAATCCGGGCTACCGGCCCATACCCAGTTCGATCGTTGCCGAAGGGGATTCCATCTGGGACGGGGCGGGCGACCGGGGAGACCAGGCCATGATCGCTTACGGCGCGGCGCGTTTTGCCCTGGCTAACGGCGATACCATCGAGGCAAGGCGCCTTTGGCCGCTGATCAGCTGGTGCCTGGAATATCTGCGCCGGAAGCGCACATCCGACGGGGTTATTGCCAGCGACGCGGATGAACTGGAAGGGCGGTTCCCTGCCGGGAAGGTCAATTTATCAACCAACGTATTAGCCTATGGCGGATTTCTATATGCCTCACGCCTGGCCGCATCACTCGGCGACAACGCTACGGCAGCCAGCCTGCAATCGGAAGCCGGCCGGCTTAGGGAAGATTTAGGCAAGTACTTCGGCGCGCGGGTCAGCGGTTTCAATACCTATCGTTATTATGACGGGAATACGGTTCTCCGGTCGTGGATATGTCTGCCGCTCGTGATGGGCATTTACGACCGGGCGCCTCAAACGGTGCAGGCCCTCTTGTCACCCTATCTCTGGACGAAGAACGGCATTCTTACCCAGGCGGGGGATACCACCTTTTGGGACCGGGCCACCTTGTACGCTTTCCGGGGACTCTTCTGCGCCGGCGCTACGGATACGTGTTACCGATATTTTTCCTGTTACTCGCGTACCCGTTTGCTGGGTGAGCATGTGCCTTATCCGGTTGAAGCGTGGCCGGAAGGGAACCAGCGGCAATTAGCGGCGGAGAGCGCGTTGTATTGCAGGGTCGTCACCGAAGGACTTTTTGGAATAGACCCGCTGGGGCTGGGCAGTTTTTCGATCATGCCCAGGATGCCGGCCGGATGGTCGGTTATGTCGCTCGATCATATGGCTGCCTTTGGCGCAGACTGGCGCATTGCCGTCCGCGGCAAAGAGGTAACTATCTTCAGAAATGGAAAACTGGTAAAAGATGTGCGGTGGGATGGTCGGGCACCCATCATCGTAGGCGCCGCCACCGCTCAGGGCCCACGACCCAAAACAATGGACACCTCCAAGGGTGTTCGATTCGGCGCCACAGACACGGCTCTGACGCGGGCGTTTGCCTGGGCGAAGGCGCAAGCCCTGCACTATAAAGGCAAACCGGGCGACCCCGTTGGCCCCTGGTATGAATCGGCTTTGCCGCCAAGAGATGCCTTCTGCATGCGCGATGTCTCGCATCAGTTGGTCGGCGCTGCCATCCTGGGGCTCGACGCGGCGAACAAGAATATGCTGACGCTGTTTGCCCGGAATATTTCCGCCTCGAAAAACTGGTGTTCCTATTGGGAAATGAATAAGAGTGGCGTACCCGCGCCGGAGGACTACCGCAGCGACAAGGAATTCTGGTATAATCTCGACGCCAACTTCGATGTGCTTTCAGCCACATGGCGTTTAGCCGCTTGGACCGGTGACAGCACTTATTATCAGGATCCCGTCTTCCGCTACTTCCAGCAGCAAACCGCGGATGCGTATATCAATAGCTGGGTGCTGCAACCGGATTCACTGCTTACCCGCCCCGCACATCCCAATGCACCCGAACCATTCAATGAACAAGATGCCTTCGACCGTTGTCGCGGTTTGCCTTCTTATTCGGAAGGCATTCCCAATATCAAGATGGGCGTAGACCTGGTTGCGGCGCTCTACCGGGGCCTGGAGGCCTATTCGGATATCCTTCGAGGGCGCGGGCTCACGGCTGCGGCCGCTGCCTATGACCAACGCGCGGAACGATACCGGCTTCATCTCGAACACGATTGGTGGAACGACTCCCTTGGCCGCTATAACACCTGGTACGGCAACGACGGTCATTTCGGATTGGGGGAAGGCGAGACTTTCCTGCTGTGGTTCGACGCATTGAAGGACACCGGCCGCCTTCGCCGCACCATCGACCACCTGGCGTCAGTGCGATGGAATGTAGAGAACACCTCCTATCTACCTTACTTGTTTTACCGCGAAGGATTCTGGGATACGGCGAGACATACGATCCTCTACCTCGCCGACCCCGGTACTGAGCGCCGTGAATATCCCGAGGTATCTTTCGGCGTCGTACAGGCGATCGTTCTTGGTCTGATGGGTGTGGACCCCATACCCGGCACCCGAACGATAACGACTTTGTATCGACACCAGGGACCCGGCAGCGCCTGGCTGGAAGAGCTGCCCATCCTGGGTACGACCCTTTCTGTACGACATGTATCGCCCTTGGAAAGTACCGTCGCAAATACAGGCGGCCGGCGACTGGTCTGGCGGGCTCAGTTCTACGGTAGGTTTGAAAACGCCAGTGTAGAAGGGAAGATCGTTCCGATGCATCGGGTAACGGACAAATGGGGTCGCGTCATATCCTATGTGGATGTACCGCTGGGCCCCGGCCAGCAAGTTTCGGTTAGCATCAACACAAGCCCCGCCCTGCGAAAAGCCGTCGAAGACGCTATCCGGACAAAGGCGAAGGTGTTGTCGCTGCCGGGCGGCAGGTTCGACCTTTGGCCGGAAGGAGCCGTTGAAAAAGAGTTGTACATCTCCAATGCAACGGAGGATGATACGCTCTCGAAAGTAAAGCATATAGCGCTTTGCCTGGAAGGGGCGCATCACCTGGTTGTAGAAGGACATCATACCCTGTTGGTGCTGCATGGTAAAATGGTATCGTTTGCATTGTTGCACTGTGCGGATGTCACCATCCGGGATGTGCAGGTGGATTATGACCGACCGACCATGTCGGAAATGACGATCCGGTCTGTTGGGCCGGACGGTGCTGATGTTGACACCCATCCGGATTCCCGTTATCGGATCGACGACGCTGGCCGGATTCACTTTTATGGGGAAGGGTGGGAGACCCGGAACTTTTTTACTATTTCATATGATTCGGCTGGCGAAACGATGCGGTACTCATCGTTTCAGCCCTTCCTGGAAAGCAGGGCGATCGGTGTCGGGCCGTTCCGGGTGCATTTCCAGGGCGATTTCAGCAGGGCCGGGCTTCATGCGGGCGACGTGCTGACATTCCGCGACCCCTACCGCGATAATGTCGGCGCCCTTATCGAACAGAGCCGTGACGTGATGCTGGACAACGTGGACATGTATTATATGCACGGACTGGGCATCGTTTCCCAATATTCTGAAAACCTCTCTTTCAAAGGCGTTCGCATAGCTCCCCGCCAGGGCTCCGGTCGTATCGTTAGCGCCTTCGCAGACTGTTTTCATTTTTCCGGCTGCAAGGGCCGCATCCTGCTGGACAGCTGTTGGACCAAGGGCTCGCATGACGATGCGGTGAATATCCATGGCACGCACTTGCGCATCGTGTCCACCGCCAGGACCCTACGAGTTCGCTTCATGCATCCCCAGACCTGGGGATTCCAGGCATTTTATCCCGGCGACAGCATCGCTTACATCAACCCTCAGACGTTATTACCCATCGGCTACGGCATCGTGCGCAGCGTCCGCCTGATCAGCCGGCGCGAGATCGACCTGCAAATGGAAACCGCGCCACCCGCATCCATACGCATCGGCGACTGCATCGAAAACATCACCTGGACCCCCGAAGTCACCATTCGGCATTGCCGCTTCGAACGGACGAACACGCGCGGCGTTCTGGTGACGACCCGCCGCAAGGTCCTCATCGAGGACAACACGTTTTACAAGACGGGTATGCATGCTATTCTCATCGCAGATGACGCTCTAAGCTGGTTCGAGTCCGGCCCTGCGCGCGATGTCACGATCCGTCGCAACCGGTTCATCGGCTGCGGTTACAACTCCGCTGCCGACGACTACGTCATTGCCGTCGCTCCTGAGAACCGGAAGAGCATAGCAGGAGACTTTGTTCATCACGATATCCGTATAGAAGACAACGATTTCGATACCCTCAACGGCCTGTTGCTGTCGGCCCGAAGCGTGGACGGGCTGACGTTCCTACATAACCGGGTCGTCGTGCACGGCGAAACCAGGCGTCCCCCCTTCCACATCACCGATTGCGTGCATGTGCAGTTGCAGGACCTATGAAATTATCCTATATTTCACGGATGACGTTAAACCAAAAGTCACTTCTTAACCTGGAATTCGGTCGCGAGGCCTTCGGAGCCGATCCTGCCGGCTATCATGCTGCGCGACCTGCCTACCCTGATTGGGTGTTTGAGACGCTACGCGATCGTTGTGGTCTCCGGCAACATACCAGTACCTTCGAGATCGGGGCCGGAACGGGGACTGCGACGCGTCAGCTGCTTGATTTTGGTGCGAGTCCCCTTATAGCCATCGAGCCAAACGAACACCTTGCAAACTTTCTTCGCGCTACCATCCCGGATGAAGCGCTCTCGGTGAGCATAGCTCCATTCGAGGATGTGGTGTTGCAGGAAGGTGGTTTTGACCTCGGCTTCAGCGCGACCGCTTTTCACTGGTTGAACGAGGACCTGGCTTTGGTAAAAGTGGCCAGGCTGCTCCGGCCGGGTGGTTGGTGGGCAATGGTCTGGAATGTATTTGGTGATCCCAATCGCGCTGATCCGTTTCATGAAGCAACAAAGGCGCTGCTTGACGGTGCAGCCAGTCCCGCGGAGGGCATCGGTAATTTGCCCTTCGCTCTTGACGTGGAGGCCCGCCTGGCCGCGTTGGATCGAACGAATGCTTTCGATGTGGTTGAGCACAAAACCAGCGCATGGTCTATCGTCCTCGATCCGGCTCAAACAGTCGCTCTCTATGCGACTTATTCGAATATAAACGCGCGCTCCGATCGAGAGGCCGTTCTTGCCGAGCTGGGCCACATCGCCCGCATCCAGTTCAACGGTCGGGTGACACGTAACATGATCACCAGCCTCTACATAGCGCGGCATAGGATGGCCTCCTGAAAATTTTTGAAAATAAATTTGCGCAACCGATCGTTTGCTCGTATATTTGCAACCGATCAGTTGCGTAATGAAAATTATCCACCAATGAGAAGAGATGTTTTTCAAGCCATTGCCGACCCGACACGAAGGGCTATCATCGCTTTAATTGCAGTACAAGCAATGACGCCAAACGCCATTGCCGAGCATTTTGACACGACACGCCAGGCAGTTTCGAAACATTTAAAGATATTGACCGAGTGCGAACTGGTGAAACAAGAGCACCAGGGACGAGAAGTTTACTATCAACTTGAAATTGACAAAATGAAAGAAATAGACAAATGGTTGGAACACTTCAGAGTGATTTGGGATGATCGCTTCCAACAGCTCGACACACTCTTATCAACTATTAAAAAGCAAAAATAAACCAACGGACGCTCAGGGTCCCAGCCTCTCTGCTGGAAAAGGAATCCCGCTGATCTGCTCGCACAATGCGAGGAATTTTTCTTGGATAGTTACATCGTCCGCTGCCGGTAGATAACGGGCTTCCCGCCGATGATAAAAGTAACGGCCGCTTACCTGTGCTTTTTCGTCGTCGCTCACTGCCAGCCAAACCTGCGTTTGATACCCTTCTTCCAGATCGTCAGTCGCACCCGGTCCACCCATTTTTGTCGGCACCCAACCCGGATTTACCGCGTTTGAACGGACATCAGGCCATCTGCGGGCAACTGCTTTGCATAAGATGAGATCATGCAGCTTGGAGTCCGGATAGCCGATCCTGAGTTTATTTCTTTGCAATCCATGTAGTCCGGCATCGCCTTGTGAATGCAGTCCGGATGTCAGGTAGATCAGCCTTTGCGGGGGATGAATCAGGCAGGTCAGGATATAAGGCGCGATGGTATTGACGGCAAGCAGCACAGGCAAACCCTCTACGCTGAGGGCATTGTTGGAGACCTGGTAAACACCCGCATTATGAATAATCGCGTCAAAGTGGCCTATGCTGTTGATATCGGCAGCCAGCTTCTTAGTTTCTTCCATGCTGGACAGGTCGGCGGTCAATACCGCATCCGCGCCTCGAACTTTCATGGACACTTCCCGTGTCCTCTTTTCATTGCGGGCATGTAATGTCACGGTGTGACCTTGCGCAATCAACGCGCTGGCAGCCATTTGGCCTAAACCGTCGGCTGATCCGGTGATAAATATCCTTCCCATTTTATAACAGTCTTTTATAATGAGAGAGATCGCATTCCAGGCTGTCGTCCCAGTGCCCGGTGATGGCAGCAGCCCGGTACGTAGTCTTCAGAAACCGCATAAGCGTGCCTTCAGGGTCCATTGATTGCCGGATGACCTCATAGGAAAGAAAGAATTCGCCTTGTTGCTCGCTATAGAAAGCCTCCGAAGGTTCGACGGGCTGGCGGCCAAAGTCGGGAGGTGTCGGATAACAATAGGAATAAAAGACAGGCGTCGGAAAATCCCTGCCTCCCGGCCAGAAACCGCAGCTGCTCACTTCGTGGGAGTAGGCTTCCTGCATGACATCATCCGGCATATTCGGTATCCCGCCCGAATGTTTGGGTGCCTCCCGTCCTGAGAAGCGGGTAACAGCCAAATCGAAGGCGCCCCAGAAGAAATGAACCGGGCTGACCTTCCCCCTGAACCCAGCCCTGAACCGGGTGAAGACAACATTCGTCTTCATCAGCGCCTGGAAGAGCAGATTCATCTCCTGCTTGTCATAGCTGCAATGCACGTGGTCTTCAGAAAAAGGGATGGCTCCGGCAATCTCGCTCGGCTTCCCATATATTCTGGCATCGATTCCCAGATTATGAAGCATATCGAAGAACGACGCGTAGAAATCGGCAACCGAACACGGATATAAGGGCATGCTGCGGGTTGCACCATCACTGGTGGCGACTTTCACTTCGTGACTCGTAAAATCCATGACGATCTCGAAGATGCCGCCTGCATAGGGCATACTTCCGGTCGTGAGGCCGCGTGGGCTCACGTACAAAGTTACATGCCAGGAATGGTTCAGCCAGGGCATTTGCCGCAGCCGTACCTTGCCGATTATCTGCGTCCATAAATGAACAGTCTCGAGGGTGTCTTTATACCGGTCGAACTTCAGGACAGGCCAGGGCACCACGTTATTCTCCTTCGTATACGTCATAGGCTGCTGTTACATAAAATTACGGAATTGCCCTCCGCCCCCCTTTAATTTCCCAAATAAGAAAGAAAATATTATATTGTCATTATGCCTCCCCCTTCAAACCGAAATCTGTCCAACATAGGTCGCATCTTCTATGGCATCGCTATAGTCGCGTTGGGACTTCTAACGATCTACTTCCGCAGATTACCATATATGATGATTCCTCCAAACCATCATTGGCTCAGCGATCATGTGATATGGGTCTACATATCAGGGGCCCTGTTACTGCTGGCAGGGATATGTATCGTTCTTGAAATGAAACTCAGCCGGGTTTCCCTCCTGTTGGGAACAGTATTGCTATTGATATTTTTATTTTATCCCGTATGAATTAATGGTGTCCCCCAATTATAAGCATTTTGGGGATTGGGAGAATGCTGCCAAAGAATTGTCATTGGCCGGCGGTGCATTGGTGATTGCCGGACGCAGGTTGATTCCTCTTGGGATCACTTTATTTAGCCTAACCATTATCAGCTATAGCATTGATCACTTCCTGTATGCAAAAGAGGCAGCCGGCTATGTTCCCTCATGGATTCCTTACCATATTTTCTGGTTGTATCTCGCCGGCGCGGCATTATTTTGTTCCGGGATCAGTATCCTTTTGAACATTAAACGCCGGTTAGCCGCTACTCTGTTAGGTATAATGATCTTTATCTGGGTTGTCATCCTCCATATTCCTTACGCATTATCCGCCCCTCTTGCCAGAAACGAGGGCGAGGTTACCAGCGCTTTTTTGGCGCTTGCCTATTGTGGAACCGCTTTTGTCATAGCTCAGGTAAATTCCACTAGAGTATGAGGCCGCAGCCGATGCAAAGTAGCCGGGATATTCCAATTTTTACTATATTGTAGCATTAAAATCTCTTTATAAGATAACATCCATTCCTCAGATCATGCTTGTTCCTGACAGCGGGAACGAATTCATCATTTATCTTATAAACGAGTTTTATGCTATCCAATACAACAATTGCCGTCATCGGCGGCACCGGTAAATCCGGAAAATTTGTAGTCCGTGAACTGATCCGGCAAAATATTCCCTTTCGCATTTTGTTAAGAAACGCAGCGTCCTGCAATCTGCCTGTTGGCCAAATTATCCAGGGTGATGTGCGAAATCCTGAAGCAGTCCTGAAAGTCGCTGAAGGCTGCACGGCCATAATCAGCACGCTGGGTCAGCCAAAAGGTGAGCCGTCCATATTCAGCCAGGCGACGCGTAATGTACTTACGGCAATGCAGGCAATAAACATAAAAAGATATATCCTTACTACCGGCTTGAACGTTGACACCCCGGTGGACAAGAAGGGACCAGTCACTCAGGCTGGCACTAATTGGATGAGGGAACATTACCCGGAAACAACGGCCGACAAGCAGCTGGAGTATGAATTACTTGCCGGCAGCGCTGTCGATTGGACACTTGTCAGGCTTCCACTTATTGGGCTTACCGAAAACAGCGAAGCCATCGCTACGAGTCTCGAAGACTGCCCGGGAACCGGGATACACGCAGCAGATCTTGCGCGATTCCTGGTCTCTCAGGTGCTGGATAAAAACTATATCCGGCAGGCGCCGTTTCTTGCAAACCTGCCTATCTTTATGAAAAGCTATGCCCCATGATGTCCTCGGTAAAGATATTCGCGGAATCAGCTATTTATAATTCCTTTTCAGTGGAGCGGATGAACGACCGTATCTTTGATAATGGTTTTCCAAACCGGCTTAGTTACCACCGCATATTGCTCGTGGAAAAAGGGAAGGGGGCATTGTCGGTGGATGGCAATGCGTTTGAGATCCACGGACGGGAGGTCTTCCTGTTAGCAAAAGGTCAGATATACAATTTTGATCAGCTTACGGTAGTTTCCGGTTATCTTTTATGTTTCGGCGATTGTTTCTGGGAAAAGGCGCCGTCCAGCGCCAGCAACTGTAAAGCGGTGCTGTTCAATAACGCCGCGGCCAACCAGCGCCTTCGCTTGAATGATACGGAAATGGCGGAGCTGACTTCTCTGTTTGACGCATTGCAGGCCGAGCATGATGCCCCTGCATATACTAATCAGATCGATGCCATGGCGGCCTATCTAAAGATCATTATGATCAAGCTGGCCAATATAAAGATAACGGAAGAAGGTACCTTCGATAGCCAGGACTATGTGTTGTACCGGAAGTTTATGGAAGAGTTAAGCGCCAGGTTCCGGGATTGCCATGAAGTTAGCGATTATGCTCAGCGGCTTGGAATCACGGCCAGGAGGCTCAGTGATCTTTGCAAACGGTGCAGTAATAAAAGCGCGAAGGAGATTATTAACGGACAGCTGATCGCCGAGGCAAAAAGATCTTTGCAATTCAGCTCAAGCCCTGTGAAGGAGATCGCTTATCACCTGAGTTTTGGTACGCCGGAGCAGTTCAGCCATTTCTTTAAGAAGAACACGAAAATGTCTCCTGCCAGCTACCGCAATCACTTTATCAGTATTGGCGTCCAGTAGTGGTCGTCGTAAATTTTGACATGTCAAACGCATTTTTTGATATTCCCTTGGGCTGCTTACGAGGGTAACTTTGAGGAAATTAAATCAAGGTTATGTCAGTTAATCGTTTGAAAAAAGTAGCCGGGATCATTATTCCCGATAGCAAAATTGCGACCCAGGCGACAGAGCTTCTATTGGAACATGGTACTGAATTCATTTATAACCACTCTCTGCGGGTGTTCCTGTTCTCTTCTCTCAATGCTCAGCGAAATAACCTGGAGCATGATTCAGAGTTGCTTTACGTGGCATCTGTTTTTCATGACCTGGGCCTGGTTCCCCACTACAGTAGCCCTGACCTGAGGTTTGAAGTGGACGGTGCCAATGCCGCAAGGGATTTCCTTACAGTTCACGGTATCGCCAAGGATAAGTTGCAGCTGGTGTGGGATACCATTGCCTTGCACACTACCATCGGCATAGCCGAGCACAAGGAGAATGAGGTAGCCCTGATGTATAGCGGGGTTGGGTTGGATGTGATGGGTGAAGGTTATGAAAACCTGAATACAGCGAACCGGGAAGAGATCGTAAAGGCATTCCCAAGGGATAATTTTAAGCAGAAGATCATTCCGACTTTTTTTGGTGGCTTTCAACACAAGACCGAAACAACTTTCGGGAATATCAAGGCGGATGTATGCGCCTTCATGATCCCCAATTTCCACCGGAAGAATTTCTGTGACTGTATTTTACATTCGCCCTGGGCTGAGTAAGGAAATAGCTGCCGCACGCCGCCTTTTGGATCAATTCACCGGCCGATATTCGAGGATAAGGACGCCGTTGTCGATCGCGCGCGAGTGTTTGAGCTCGAATTTCTTTAATTCCCGATTGTCATCAAATAGCCTCAACCCGCCGCCGATCGAGAGGGGATATACCATCAGCCGCAACTCGTCGACGAGATCGTGGTGAAACAGCGCCTTTACGAGTGTGGCGCTCCCATAGACGAGGATATCACCGCCATCGGTCTTCTTCAGTGCACTGACGTCTCCCGCCACGTCGCGAAGGATATGGCTGTTGTTCCACTCCGCCTTTTGCAGGCTCCGGGATACGACATATTTCGGCAACCGGTTGATGGGGTCGGCGAACCCGGCGCCGGTCTGGCCGGGCCAGTAGCCGGCGAACAACTCATACGTGTTTTTGCCCAACAACAAGGCCTCCACGCCAGCAAGCTCATCAACCTTGTACTTACCCATTTCCGGCGCGCTATACTTAAATTGCCAGCCGCCATGAGGATGAGGGGTTTCATTGCCGCCGGGTGACTCGACAACACCATCGAGGGTGATGAATTCGGTAACGATAATTTTTCGCATAACTTTTTTTTGTAAAAGTAGCGAACGTGGTTTGTCCAAAAGGGGGGAGAAGAAGACATTCAATGGGGGCAAATGCGCCGCAACACTGGCATTGTCCGAAGACTGATCGGCCGTACCACACATACTAAAACTACAGTTTTTCGGATTCCTTTTTGAGTCCATTGATCTCCATGGTCATGTAACGATTTGTTAAAGATCGGGTGAGCTGATAAATTAAGCCAGCCAATGGACCTTCGTAATTCATGCGAATAGTGACTTTCGTCTCATTTGCATCACTGTGGATGAGATGTTCGGAGATCATTTTTAGCCCCAATGACCTTTTTTCCCAGATTAAAATCTTGTCCTGGTCGATTTTTGTAATTATCCAAATGGCAGGGGACAACTTGGGCTGCAATACCCTTAACTTAGTGCCTACTTCGACCGAAGCATTATTCAAAGTGGATATCCCTGTTACCGATTGCGTCCATAAATTCCATCGCTCCAAACGCAGTAGAATATTGAAAATATGCCTTGCGCTTGCATGTACAGGAGATGTCTTTTCTACTAAGTATTTCTTTTTCATATCTTGAGCGGAGTTTGAATTAATAATATGTCATACGATCCTTCCCTTCGGGAGGCTTTTCTGGCCATTCGCCCCCGGTTATTTGCATTGGCGTACCGGATGACAAAAAGCGTCGTCGATGCTGAAGACATTGTTCACGACGTTTTCCTTGCCGCGGAAGACTTGCCGGCGGATACGGTACGGGAGCCGGAAGCCTATCTCGTCCGGATTGCGACGAATCGCTGCCTCGCGGTGATAAAGGCAAAGGAAAAGGACGTTTATCCTGGCCCCGACCTTCCGGAGCCATTGGTATTAGACCGAATTCCCGGCCTGGAGACAATGGATCTTTCGTATGGTCTTTTGGTCCTGTTGCAGCGATTATCGGCAATGGAGCGCGCTGTTTTTGTGCTTCGGGAGACGATGGGCTATTCCTACTCCCAAATAGCAGACTGTCTATCGATCAACAGCGAACATTGCCGGCAACTCCAGCATCGTGCAAAGCTGGCTTTATCTTCAAGCACCCGAATAGAAAGAACTTCACCGGAGCAGTTACAACAATTCCTCGCAGCTTTTGTGCGGGCCGCTTCGTCCGGAGAGATCAGCGAACTGTTGGATCGGCTTCATGAAGACATTGTCATTCAGGCAGACGGCGGTGGCAAGCGGCCTGCGGCTTTAAAGCCGATTACCGGAAAGCGGAACTGCGTTGCGTACCTCACCGGTCTTTATCAAAAGTGGTCGGCGGAACTTACCCCTCACTTTATAGAGATCAACGGAGAGGCTGGTTTAGTCCTACGCGACGCCGTTTCCGGCGAGCCCTATGCCATAATGTTATTTCACCTGCGTGATCATCATCTGGCCGATATTTACATGGTTCATAACCCCAATAAAATGAGCGGGGTTCAAAAGGTGGGGGAACAAGCCCCATAGATTTGTTTTATTACAAGGAGAGCCAGGCGGAGTTTTTGTGACAAGCATCAATTAAAATATTTTTCAAGAGACTGCTCTCGGAGAAAAATGCGATATCTTAAGGGTCTAATTTGCATGTATGGGTCCAAAAGTCTTCCGGGCGATGATCGAAATCGGATTTATCATTTTCCTTTTCTATTCAAATCTCCTTATGGGAGAGTTCGAGCGCTCAAATGGGCAGCATAGAACCCTGATTGCGGCCATTGAGGACATTTTTACCTTTACCAATTTTTTGATCGCGTTGTTGTCGGCTTTCGTCGGCTACGTTGTTTTTGAATTTTTGAGGAGGAAATTTTGACTTTTGTCAAGAGCATTTTCCCACATTTATCAATTTTTGACTTCCGGAAAGGATGCAATTTTGCGTATTTGAAAGGCATAAATTGCACAATATCATGGAAATCGGACTAGATAGTTTCATCGCAAAAGACGTAGCCTCCAAGGTGTCGAACGGCATCGACGACGCGAAAGCAATTTCCGAACAGCTCGAGCGTATAAGGCTTGCTGATGAGGTCGGTCTCGATATCTTCGGCATCGGCGAACATCATCGCAGGGAGTTTCTGGATTCAGCCACTGCGGTCATTCTGGCGGCGGCGGCCGCTGTGACGAAAAAGATCCGCCTCACCAGCGCAGTCACCGTGCTCAGCGCCGCCGATCCGGTGCGCGTTTTCCAGGAATTTGCCACCCTTGACCTGATCTCCCGGGGGAGAGCCGAGATCATCGCCGGAAGGGGTTCATTCATCGAAGCCTTTCCGCTTTTTGGCTATACGCTGGACGATTATGAAGCGCTATACGAAGAGAAGCTGAGCTTATTGCTCCGGATCAGCCAGAACGAAAAAGTTACCTGGCGCGGCCAATTCCGCCCGCAACTCAACGATGTGGGCATCTATCCCCGTCCATTCCAGCCTGCGTTGCCGGTCTGGATCGGTGTCGGCGGTACTCCTGCATCCTTTCAGCGGGCCGGCATGCTGGGCCTTCCTTTAGCCGTGGCCGTTATCGGTGGGCAAACCCGGCGGTTCCGCCCGTTGATAGATCTTTACCGTGAAACATACCGGGCAGCCGGCCACCCCCCGGCCAATAGGAAAGTGGCGCTTCATTCATTGGGTTACGTCGCGGCTGACACGGCTCTCGCTATGGAACAATACTATCCCGGTTACGCGGAAGTATTTACCAGAATTGGCCGGGAAAGGGGATGGCCCCCGGTGACTCGCCAGCATTTCGATGCAGTAACTGGTCCCGAAGGAGCCATCATCATCGGCAACCCGGAAACGGTTGCAGAGAAAATACTTCGCCACAGTGAAGCCCTGGGCGGCATAGACCGTGTCACCTTTCAAATGGACAATGCTGGCCTCACCCACATGCAAATGATGAAAAGCATCGAATTGCTTGGAACGAAGGTTGCCCCCCTAATTGAATCCACTCCTGAATTCAAGCGGTGACATCTTCGTTTTCGCCTTAAACAGCTTGCTGAACGACTGGGAGTGTTCAAAACCCAGCTCATAAGCGATCTCACTTACGGATAGGGTGGTAGTGGAAAGCTTCTCTTTGGCTTTTGCGATCAGTTTTTCATGAATGTGCTGCTGCGTGCTTTGCCCTGTCAACGTCCTCAGTAGGACGCTCAAATAGTTGGCCGAAATATTCAGCGCCTCCGATATGCGTTGAACGCTGAGCAGGCCCTTATTGATCAGGTCATCGCTTTCAAAATAGTCATCGAGCACCTTGTCCAGCCGCTCAAGAACCTGGTGATTGCTGATCTTCCGTGTGATGAACTGACGGTGATAAAACCGGTCCGCATAATTGAGCAAAGCCTCGATATGGGAAATAATGATGTTTTGCGAGAACTTGTCGATATTCGAATGGATCTCCTGCCGGATGTTTTCCAAAACGCCCAGAACCGTTTGCTCTTCTTTGTCCGAAAGGAACAAAGCCTCGTGGACGGCATAGCCAAAATATTCGTACTTCTTAATGTTACCGGCGAGGGAAGTGTTCCAAAGGAAATCCGGGTGAATAAGCAAGCCCAAACCCGCTTTATCGGCTGCGTTGGCATCATCCACCTCTATTCTAAGTACCTGCCCGGGAGACATAAAGAATAAGATCCCTTCATCGAAATCATATTCTTGCTGACCGTATTTGAATTTGGCGCCGCAATTCCTTTTCAACGCAATGGAATAGAAATCGAACACCCAATTAATATCATTATTCTCGGGCGAATTCTTGATTTCGGCATAATCTATCAGGCTGATCAACGGGTGAGCAGGCTTGGACAGCCCTCGCACCCGGTGATATTCAGTGATCGACCTTATTCGGTGTACTTTGTTCATTGTTCTTTTATTAATGGCTTACCACGCCACTTCGCCATCTTCTCCGAAAAATTTCATGGTAGGTCCATCTTCTGAATTGGTTGCCAGTCGCACAATGGGTCTCGCCCCCTCTTCTACGGTCTTTATCCCTTGGAATTGGTTGAGGTCGGTGGCGGTATAGCCTGGCGTCACGCTATTGATCCTAAAATTAGTATTTCTGAATTCATTGGCCAACGTCACCGTGAAAGCATTCAAAGCCGTCTTGGAAGAGCCATATGCGTTGTAATTGTCCCAGTTGTCTTTACGCCCGGGTCTGGTGTTTATGCTTAAGGAACCCACTTCACTGGAAACATTCAGGATCACGGGGTTCCGGGATTTCTTCAGCAGCGGAAGGAATTGCTGTGTCACCTGGATGGCGCCGAAATAATTGGTGTCGAAAACATTCCGCAAATTGGCGATATCGCCGGTAGATATTTTCTGTGGTTGGTCTCCTGCGATAGCCGCATTATTAATGAGTATATCCAGTGCATCGATCCTGGCTTCCAGCGCCACTCTTGCAGCCATAACAGAATGCATATCCGCGACGTCTATTTCAACAGCTTCCACGTTGGCAAGCCCCAATCCTCTCAGGCGCTGAACGGCATCTTCTCCCTTGTCCCTGTTTCTGCTGCCCAAAAAGACATAATATCCTAATTGCGCCAGTTGTCTGGCAGTTTCAAAGCCGATCCCTTTGTTGGCTCCCGTTATCAATACATTTTTCATGATTTCGCGCATTTTATACTGCAAATTTCACACCCGCTCAAAAACTGGCGGTATCCAATTCTCTGTTTGTTGTAGCCGTTTCATATGGGCTGAAGCAACAATTGAGGACAACTGTCCCGCGCGGAAAGATACAGCTGATGGTAATTGCAAAAACCATCCCGGTCCCGTACTGATGCAAAGCCTGAACTCATGCACTTCAGTCCGCCATACGCCTCTTCGATCGTTGCCGGATCATTTTGGAAATGGGCGCACTGCTGGCACGTCGGCCCGGAATTACTTAGTTCGATCGAGTTAAAGATTTTCATATGTCAATGTGTTGCCAGGGAAGCCCAGTAGTGGCCGAAAACAACTACGGACAGGATGTACCCCAATAGTACGTTGATGACGACTCCGGCGGTGAATGCCACAAAGGGTTTCACCCCCGCGTTGGCTAACTCCCGGAATCGCGTAGTAAGCCCGATACTCAGGAAGCTGAAGGTGAACGCCCAGGTCCGCAGCGACGTGATGGGGGTGATGAGGGCGGGTTTCACCAGTTTGTTGTAATCCCCCAGCGTATATCCATGGACGATCAGGGTCGTCAAGATCGAAGCGATGAGGAATCCGATCACGAATTTGGGGAAGCGCCACCATATCTGACCGATCGGCGCCTTCGACTGGGTTTCCGATCGTTCCCAAACCGTCACGGCGATCAGCGCCAGCACGAACGCCCAAATGCCGATCCAGATATCCCTGCCGATAACCTTGATCAGCGTATACGAAGCAAGCGCCTGGTCCGCCGTTCCTGAAATACCCAAGTTGGTTCCGGCCAGCCCGCCGTAAGATTGCGCCGCGGCCAGGCCGGCAGCGTCGGCGAATTCCGAAGTCCCGATCCAGGCGCCCCCGACACCCGTCGGCAGGTGCATCATGCGCGATACCAGCGGCAAAGCGAAAATGAACACGATCGCCCAAAATACCACCAGGCTTATCGCGATTGGCGGATGCTCCTTTTTGGCCCGTACGGCGCCGGCAACGGCAATGGACGCTGAAACGCCACAGACAGCTCCACCTGCTCCCAACACCGCCGCCAGCCTGTTATCCAGACCTAATTTCCGGGCAAAGAAGAAGATAGCCAGGAACGTGACGATGGAAACGATGGACGCTTGCAAAATAGCCACCGGTCCAGCCCAGATGATCAACGTAAACGGCAATGTTGCGCCCAGCAGGACGATGCCCAGCTTAATATAAAATTCGACCCGGAAACCGGCGTCGAGCCAGCGGGGCAATCCGATGATATTGGAAATCATAAGGCCAAGTAGCAGCGCCACCAGGGGCGGTTCCAGGTTATAGCGGCTGGCCTGGTCCCAGCTGCCGAGGAAGTAGATCATTGTCGATCCAACAAAGACAAAGACAAAAGAGGGGATGAATGCCTTGGGCCGCTGGCCAATGAAAGAAACCACGATGGTGAAAAGGACCAGGAAAGCAATCAGCAAAGTAAGGTACCGGGCGGCGTTCGTCGAGAACTGGCCGGCCAGTTGCGTCAGGGTCGACCACTTGGAAGGGGCGACTGCGATCCAGGAGATACTCGATCCGGAAAGATAAAAGCCATAGGCCAAAAGGATGATACCCAGGCCAAGCCATACCGCCCACCAGTCTTCCTTCGCCCAGAATTTTGGCTCCGCAGGGGGTTGCTTCGTATCTGCCGGCGCGATCGTATTGGTATTCATATGAGCAGTTATTTTGTTGAGTGCCAAGATACCGCAATTGTTAAAGTCTACAAAAATAGTAGATTAAAATCTTGCACGGGTTTGCGCAACGAATTGACTGATAATGGGTATCTTTGCGGCAGCTATGGCAAACAACAAAAAATACGAAGAACTGGTCAAAAACCGCCCGGGCTCCTTAGTAGAGAAGATCGTGACAGAAGTGGTGAATAAAAAAGCCGTCGACGTTCACTTTGAAGAGGAGGACAATGAGCAGTGGGCGATCATTAAGGTGCATAAGGACGAAGAGGACCAGGAGTTGGCGATCCGGTTGCTCTCCGGGGATAAATGGGTCCTACAGTTTGGTTTCTACGATGACGAGGATGAATTCATTGAACTGCTCCAGCCGCTTGCTCAGTCCGAAATAACCCTGATTCCCCAGGGACTGCGAAAGGTCATGCTCAAAGTCCTGTCAAGCGAGGAAGGACTGCGGGTGCCAGGTAATTTATTGTCGAGATAGGGCAAACACATTTTTAAAATGGTTGTAAAATGGATATTAAGAGAGTTGGTTCGCAACCTTCCACGAAGGGGCCGGAGGATTGGTTCACGGGGACAGTTCGCATCGATCCCTTGTTTCAGGCAAATGATTCGGCCCGTGCTGCCGGCGCCGCTGTTACTTTTGAGCCGGGAGCCCGTACCGCCTGGCACATGCATCCGTTGGGACAGACGTTGATTGTGACGGCGGGGTTCGGTTGGGTACAGCGGGAAGGCGGCCCGATAGAAGAGATCCGGCCTGGTGATGTGGTATGGTTTGCGCCGGGTGAAAAGCACTGGCACGGGGCGTCGCCTACCACTGCCATGACCCATATCGCCATTCAGGAGAACCTGAACGGCAAGGTCGTTGACTGGATGGAAAAGGTGACGGACGAGCAGTACAAAAAGTAAAATCTCACCAAATGAAATTTAGAACTGTTACCATCTTTATTCTATTTCTTTTCCTCAAAACCGATCAATTGACGGCACAAAACAACACCGGCCCTTATATGCGAATCGCAAGAATTGTAGTAGACTCCACACAACTGGGAAGCTATAAAGCCGCTCTTAAGGAAGGAATAACTGCCGCTGTGAAAATGGAACCAGGTGTTCTTAGTTTATCTGCCGTTTATGAGAAGGAGCATCCAACGCATGTGACTGTGTTTGAAATCTATGCCGATGAAAATGCGTATAGATATCATATTCAAACTGCCCATTTCTTAAAATACAAGCACACGGTGGAACACATGGTTAAATCTCTTGAGCTTGTAGACGTCTCACCAATTGCGATAGAAGCGAAGCATTAAGCGAGGAATTTTGCAATTTTTTCCCAGTAAAATATAACAGGGATTCGGGGAAAGTGTATAGCTTTGGGGTAACATCCATGAAAAGGATCATTGCGTCCATATTAGCGGTTCTTTACCTCTCGACCTCGATGGGGGCTACGGTGCATTTGCATTATTGCATGGGGCGCCTGGTGGGGTGGGGGTTGGTGGACCATGAAAGCAGGGATTGCATTTCCTGTGGGATGGCGAAGGACGTGGCGATGAAGGGTTGCTCGGTGGGCATGAAGAATTGCTGCCACGACGAGCACAAGCATATCCAGAGCGACCGCGCGCAAAAGCCTGTGCAGGGCTGGGCGGAGTGGAATCTGACGGCAGCGCTTGTCCCGACGCCGCTTCCTGCATGGAGTGAGCCGCTGGTGTTTGCGTCCGCGATAGCCTGTCCGGCGGCGAACGGCCCACCTTTAGCAGAAAGCGTCCCCGTTTTTCTGCGCAATTGTAATTTCCGTATTTGATCCATTTGGTTAATGAATGCCTGGCGTCCTGCCGGGCTTTGTCGTTTGCGTCGTACCGTGGACGATTATTTCCTG
Organism: Puia dinghuensis; assembly: GCF_014642875.1. Classification (GTDB taxonomy): domain Bacteria; phylum Bacteroidota; class Bacteroidia; order Chitinophagales; family Chitinophagaceae; genus Puia; species Puia dinghuensis. The sequence continues at coordinate 58,473 of NZ_BMJC01000003.1, read as the reverse complement.
TTGATTTTTATTTCTTAAAGTATCGTACGATAGCGGCTATGTCGGCATATGCTGACGGCAAGCTACCGTATACACACAATTCCATTGAACAATGAAAAAGTTATTGATGATAATGATGGTTTCTTTTATGGCCATTACTGGTGTATTTGCCCAAACAAAGCCAACCCCGAAAGCAACGCAGACATTGGTAGTCAGGAAACAATACACCTGCCCGATGCACCCCGATGTCGTAAGTGAGAAGCCCGGGAAATGCCCCAAATGTGGGATGACGCTGGCGGAGAAGAAGGCAGCGGGATTGAACAAGACCAAAAAAGATTCAGCCTCGATGAAGGGGATGAAAATGTAATCTTAACACTATGGTGCAAAAATTAATTGCGTGGTCGTTGCACAACAGGGTGCTGGTGCTCCTGTTGGCGGCGGGACTGCTGGGCTGGGGCATGTACTCGGTCCGGCAGAACCCTATCGACGCGATCCCGGACCTTTCGGAGAACCAGGTGATCGTATTTACGGAGTGGTCGGGGCGGAGTCCGCAGATCATCGAGGATCAGGTGACGTACCCGCTGGTGAGCAATCTACAGGGTATCCCCAAAGTTAAGAACGTGCGGGGGACGTCGATGTTCGGGATGAGCTTCGTGTATATCATTTTCGACGACGACGTGGATGTGTATTGGGCGCGGAGCCGGGTGCTGGAGCGGTTGAGCTATGCGCAGCGCTTGTTGCCGGCGGACGTGGTGCCGGCGCTGGGGCCGGACGGGACGGGAGTGGGGCATGTGTTCTGGTACACCCTGGATGCGAAGGGGATGGACCTGGGGGACCAGCGGGCTTTGCAGGACTGGTATGTGAAGCTGGCGTTGCAGACGGTGTCGGGCGTTGCGGAGGTGGCTTCGTTCGGCGGCTTTGAGAAGCAGTACCAACTGGTGGTAGACCCGGTGAAGCTACAATATTACGGTCTGTCGATGGGAGATGTGGGGCGGGCGATTCGCGCGGGGAATAACGACGTGGGAGGACGCAAAATGGACATGGGCGACGCGGCCTATATCATCCGGGGACTTGGCTATGTGAAAGATAAGGCAGACCTGGAGACCATCGCCATCGGCAATAATAAAGGTATTCCCATCCGGGTGAAGGATGTGGCGACGGTTCAGATGGGAGGGGACTTACGATTGGGGATATTCGACGGGAACGGCCAGGGGGAAGTGGTGGGTGGTATCGTGGTGATGCGCTATGGGGAGAATGCGGACAAGGTCGTCGAGGCGGTGAAGCGGAAGATGGCGGATGTGCAGCGGGGGCTGCCGGCGGGTGTAACGTTCAAGGTGGCCTACGACCGGAGCGAGCTGATCAAGGGGGCGATCGGGAATGTGAAGGGGAAGCTGCTGGAGGAAATGGTGATCGTGTCGCTGATCGTGCTGCTTTTCCTGCTGGATTGGCGGAGCGCGCTCAGTATTATTATCCAGATACCGATCACGATCGCTACGAGCTTTATCCTGCTGAACGCGTTTGGGCTGTCCTCCAATATTATGTCGCTGACGGGAATTGCGTTGGCGATCGGGGTGATTGTGGACAATGGGATCATTATGTCGGAGAATGCGTACCGGCACCTGGCGGAGGAACAGGCAGCGCTGGGGACGGGTGGCCGGCTGGCGGAGGCAACGCGGATGGAGCTGATCCGTAAGGCGTGTATCCAGGTGTCGCGGGGGGTATTCTTTTCGACGGTGATCATTATCGCGTCCTTCTTGCCGGTATTCCTGCTGACGGGGCAGGAGGGGAAGCTGTTTCATCCGCTGGCTTATACGAAGACGTTTATCCTGGCGGTGGATGCGGTGCTGGTGGTGACGCTGGCGCCGGTGCTGATCTCGTTGTTTATGCGGGGGCGTTTTCGCCAGGAGGGAGCTAACCCCGTGAACCGGCTGCTTGAACGGGGGTATGAGTGGGTGATACGCGGTTGTCTGCGGCTGCGCTGGGTAACGCTGGGGATCAACGTGCTGGCGCTGGCGGTTTGTGTGCCGTTGGTGTTGAGCCTGGGGCGGGAGTTTATGCCGCCATTGGACGAAGGGTCTATTCTGTTTATGCCGGTGATGCAGCCGGACGTGTCGAATGCGGAGATGAAACGGTTGTTGCAGGTGCAGGACCGGATCATCGCGGCACAGCCGGAGGTGACGAACGTGTTAGGCAAGGCGGGACGCGCCAGTACGGCGACGGATAATTCTCCGATCAATATGGTGGAGACGATTGTGCTGTTGAAGCCTCGGGCCCAGTGGAGGCCGGGGGTGACGAAGGACAGTATCATCCGGGAGCTGAATGCAAAGCTACAGATCCCCGGGGTGACGAATGGATGGACGCAGCCGATCATCAACCGCATCAATATGCTATCAACTGGGATACGGACGGATGTGGGGGTAAAGGTGTACGGGCAGAACCTGGACACGATCGACGCGTTGTCGCAGCGGATACGAACCGCGCTGAATGGCATACCGGGCGTGAAGGATTTGTACGTGGACCCGATCACCGGTGGGAAATATATCGACATTTCGGTGAAGCGGGAGGAGATCGGCCGCTATGGGTTGACGGTGGATGACGTGAATGCAGTAGTGGAGAGTGCGCTTGGTGGTATGCAGCTGACGACGACGGTGGAAGGCCGGGACCGGTTTTCGGTGAATGCGCGGTATGGGCAGGACTTCCGGGACAACCTGACGGCGCTGCGGCGCTTGTCGGTGGCGACGAACGGCTTTGGGCCGGTGCCGCTGGAAGCGGTGGCAGATATAAAGATTACGGAGGGGCCACCGATGATCAATTCGGAGAATGCGGCTTTGCGGGGGACGGTGTTGTTCAATGTGCGGGACCGCGACCTGGCGGGAACGGTGAAGGAAGCGCAGCAGCGGCTGGATAAGGCGTTGACGGGGCTGCCGAAGGGATATTATATCGAATGGAGCGGGCAGTACGAGAGCCTGATCCGCAGCGAGCGGACGCTGACCTGGATTTTGCCGGTGGTGCTGCTGATCATCTTTGGAGCGATGTATTTCGCTTTTCATTCGGCGAGGGAGGCGTTTTTCTCGCTGGTGTCGATCCCGTTTGCGCTGATCGGCGGGGCGATCATGATCTACGTGTGGGGTGTGAACCTGTCGGTAGCGGTGGCTGTGGGCTTTATCGCGCTGTTTGGGCTGGCGGTGGAGACGGGTATCGTGATGGTGATCTACCTGAATGACGCGATGGCGCAGCTGGTGGCGGCGAAGGGCAATTCGCGGGAGACGATCACCCGGGCCGACCTGCGGGAGGCGGTGATTGCGGGGGCGGCGCGGCGGCTGCGGCCAAAGCTGATGACGGTATCGGTGGCGTTGTTTGCGTTGGTGCCGATCCTATGGAGTAATGGCGTGGGGAGTGACGTGATGAAACCGATCGTGCTGCCGATGGTGGGCGGAGTATTGACTTCGGCTACTCATATCCTGCTGGTGACGCCGCTGATCTTTCTGATGACAAAGGAATACGAATTACGAAAATTTGGACGCATCCAAATAATAGATGCAAAACACTAATGACATGAACAAGATAATCATTATGCTCATGCTCCTGGACAGTCTAACCGTGCAAGCCCAGCCAGTGCTCGGCATCGACAGCATCCTGAGGATCATCGGTCGCAACCATCCTTCGCTGCGGTCGTCGGATGCGTTGGCGCAGTCGCTGGATGAAAGCGCGAAGGGGGCGCGGAGCTGGGAAGCGCCGCAGTTGAGCACGGGGTGGTGGATGACGCCGTATGATCCGTCGCTGTGGAAGCGGCAGGGGAACGGAGCGTCGGGGATAGGACAGTATATGGTGTCAGCGGAGCAGATGTTTCCCAACAGGAGGCGGCAGGACGCGGAAGAGGCATATCTGCGGAGCATGTCGGCGGTGGAGCGGGCAAAGAAGGGGGCGACGGCCAATGAACTGTATGCGGCGGCGAGGCGTGCCTATTATCAGTGGGTGGTGGCGGAGCACCGGATGGGGGTGCTGGACGAGGATGCAAAGCTCCTTGACTTTATGATCCGGGACGCGGAGCTGCGGTATAAGAATAACCTGGGGAAGATCGGAGCGTATTATAAGGCGAAGGCGGCGCTGGGAAACCTGGCCGGCCGGCGCATCGGGTTGGAGAATGACGTGGAACAGGTGCGGATTGCACTGAATACGCTGATGAACCGGGACAAGGCGACGGCTTTCGAAGTGGACACGGCGGTGGTGGTCGATATGCCGGTGGTGGGTGTTGATAGCATGAGCCTGCTGGAAGGGCGTAGTGACATACGGGCGGTGAGCGAGAGCATCCGGCTGAATGGGTTGGAGCAGACGGCCGATCGGGCAAAGCTGCGGCCGGAGTTCGGCGTACGGTATGATCACATGTTCGGTTTTGGCGGGACGCCGATGGAATACACGTTGATGGCGACGGTGCGGCTACCGATGTTGTCGTGGTCGTCGAGGGCGTCGAAGGCGAACGTGGAGAGCCTGAAATGGAAAGCGCAGTCGCTGGAGGACGAGCGGCAGGCGATGGTGAACGACGCGACTGGTGCGGCGTATGGCTTGCAGCGGGCGCTGGACGCGAAGCGGCGGCAGGTGAAGGTGCTGGAGGAGCAGGTATTGCCGGCGCTGCAGAAGAATTTGCAGACGCTGGAGCTGGCGTATGAGCAGAACACGGAAGAATTATTGAGTGTGTATGATGCCTGGGCGTCGCTGGACAATACGAAGATGGAGTATTGGGATGGGGTGGAGCAGGTGTTGTTGATGGAGGTGGAATTAAAAAAGGTGTTGGAGGTAAAATAAATGTGTATGAAAAAGAAATGGTTATATGGCGGCGGGTTGGTGGCCGCTTTGTTGATGGCTGCCTGCGGACAGGGTGGGCGTGATAGCGGCCCGGGCGACCAAAGGGTGCTTTCTGCTGCTGCGGTGATAGCTATACACCGGCAGACGGTTCAGCCAGAGCTATCGGTGCTGGGGACGGTGGGATATGACACGCGACGGATCAGCACGATTGCGGCGAGAGTGTCTGGACGGATCGAAAAACTGTATGTGCGGTACCGTTACCAGCATGTGCATGAAGGGCAGCGGATCATGGACTTGTACAGCCCGGAGTTGGAGACAGGGGAGCGAGACCTGTTGTTTCTATTAAAGAACGATCCGGGGAATGGGGCGTTGATTGGTGCGGCACGTCAGCGGTTGTTGTTGCTGGGAGTGAGTGGAGAGCAGCTGGCGGAGGTGGAGCGGACGGGGCGGCCTTCGGCGACGCTGGGGGTATTTAGTCATGCTACGGGTCATATCCATGAGGCGGGGAATACGATGCCGGAAGCGGGCCCTGCTGCGGGTGCATCGGGGATGTCGGAGCAACTGCCGGTGAAGGAGGGGATGTATGTGGAGAAAGGGCAGACGATTTTCCAGGTGTTCAATATGGACCGGAGCTGGGCGCTGTTGAAGGTGTTTCCGGGCGATGCGGCGCTGGTACGGAAGGGTAACGTGGTCAAGGTGGTGCCAGAGACGGCGCCGGATAAGGCTTTTGACGCTGAAGTAGATGAAGTGCTGCCGGTGTATGGGAAGGACGAGAAGGCGCTGACGGTGCGGGTGTACTTTGATAATAGTATGCGGGATATTCCCATCGGGAGCCAGGTAAAGGCGGTGATCGGGGCGGGCTCGGTAACGGGTAACTGGCTACCGGCGTCCGCGGTGTTGTCGTTGGGGACTGACCGGGTGGTTTTCTTGCGGGAGGCTGGCGGGTTTCGGGCGCATAAGGTGGTGACGGGAATAATGTACAACGATCAGGTGCAGGTGTTGTCGGGGCTGGGGCCGGCGGATTCGGTGGCGGGGAATGCACAGTTTATGGTGGACAGCGAAGATTTTGTAAAAGTAAAAGAGTAATGGTATGCGATATTTTATGGTAATCATGTCGGTGGCTTTGTTGTTGGTGGCTTGTCAGGGAAAGAAGAAGGAGGCGGCGGCTTCGGCTGTCGCTCATTCCGATACGGTGTACACTTGTTCGATGCACCCGCAGGTGATGCAGGACCGGCCGGGGAAATGTCCGATCTGCGGGATGGAACTGATACCGGAGAAGAAAATGGCTTCGATGGGGGACGGGTCGGTGCAGTTGAGCGATCAGCAGGTGCAGTTGGGGGGGATCGGGCTGGATACGGTGGGGGGCTCGGTGATCGGGGACCGGACAGTGCTGACGGGGACGTTAACGGTGGATGAGACACGAAGTACGGTGGTTAGTGCCCGGCTGTCGGGAAGGATCGAGCGGTTGTATGTGAAGACGACGGGGGAAACTGTGCACCGGGGGGAGAAGTTGTACGATCTGTACAGCGAGGAGCTGAATACGGCGGAGCAGGAGTATCTGCTGGCGCTGGAACGTCAGGAGACTTTGCACAGTAATGTGGTGGACCTGAAGCAGCTGGTGGAAGCGGCTCGTAGTAAATTGTTGCTGTGGAGTTTGAGTGAGGCGCAGATTGCGGAGCTTGCGCGGACGCGGAAGCCGCAGGCGGTGACGTCGTTTTATAGTCCTTCTGAGGGAGTGGTAGCTTCGGTAGATGGACACGAAGGGGACTATGTGGGTGCCGGGTCGGTGGTGCTGCGGTTGACGGACCTGTTGACGGTCTGGGTGGAGGCGCAGCTATATACTTCGCAGTTGTCGGAGGTGAGCAGGGACGCGGCGGTGGTGGTGCGCTTGCCGGATGTACCGGGCAGGGAATGGTCGGGGCGGATTTCGTTTGTAAACCCGGAGGTGGACCCTGCGGCACGGATCAACGGGGTGCGGATTTCCTTGCGGAACGCGGACGGGGTGTTGAAGCCGGGGATGGCTGCGGAGGTAACGGTGACTAGCGGTGCGCAACATTCGCTGACGTTGCCGGAGGCTGCCGTGATCCGCAGCGCTATGGGAAGCCTGGTGTGGGTGGTGTCGGGACATAACCTGTTTCGGCCGGTGATGGTGGAGACGGGGATGGAAGACGGCGGCCGGGTAGAGATCCGGTCGGGGCTAAAGGCGGGGGATGTGGTGGTGACGGAGGGGGCGTACCTGGTGAATAGTGAATATGGATTTAAGCATGGCGGGGACGCGATGGCAGGGATGAAAATGTAAAAAAGATAGGATGACCTATCTTTTTTACTTTCGCTTAATGCTTTGCTTTGGCTTTCTCTAATTTCTCCTTTACGTGGAGATAATTTTCACTCAGGATCTTGTCCACTTGCTCTCTTGTCATATTGAGCCTTTGTCCAAGCTTGGTATACAACTCTTCTTCTTTTCCTTCCACGTATCGCAGATCCTCTTCTCTGAGGGTGCTATACTTTTGCTTAAGCGATTCTTTCAGATGACTCCAGGAGTCTTTTAATGATTGTGTGTTCATGATGGTATTGTTTAGATCTTTTTAGCTGATTTCTTTAAGGTGATCGCCTCATCTCCCTGGACGGGCTGCCCCTTTTCATCTATCCGGACCATTGTCAGGCTATCTGCCAACAGGTACAGGTATCCGCGGCTCTGATCGTCCAGAACCATGTTGTATACGGCGATTCCTTTTACATCGCCATTGGCTGCAGGAATGATCTTGTAATTCCCTACACCCTGGTAATGCTGAAAAGCGCTGTCTTTTTTGTTGATATAGGCCTCCGAGAGATGAAACCTGCCCACCGTGTCCTGGAGTCTTCTTTCGAAGATGATCTCGGTGGCGATCTCCTTGCATCCCTTACAAGGCCTCACCCCGTCATAAACTGTAACGAGCGTATCGTTGGTCACGGCCTGCGATACAACCGCTTCGGGATCCTTTACCTTGTTGATGTTACTATTGGAATTGCAACCCGTCAATATCAGCAAAAAGAGAATGCCCACGATCGAATGTTGTTTCATACTTGTTGTTTTATTTTGTGTGTTGTTCCGTTTTTTTTAGCTTTTCTTCCAATTCCGCCACTTTTTCCTCATGCCTGGAGATGTTTTTCATCAGGCGGGCTTTTTTTTGGTCATTGGCCAGTGTTCTGATCTTTGCAATCACCGTGTTTTGTCGTTGCTTTAACTCGGCGATCCTCTTTTTCCGCCGCTCCTTCAGCTGGGTGATCCTTTCCTGTATGCTGGCTTTATCAGCCGCCAAAGCCGATTTAAGCTTGTTTCTGTCGGCCGCAATTTCATCCTCGATCTTTTTGATCTGGCCGTCCACATAATCGTCGTGGACATAATCAAGGTTCGACCTTGAGATCGTGCCGCCCAGAGGCTCGAGGACTTCGTCCAGCAAAGAAGGGTCTTCTTCATAGATCTCGGCGACGATCACGACCGTCCCGGGTTGCAGGTGCTCGATGACTTTCTCCGTGAAATCCTCCGCAAAATCAAAATAATCGGCTTCAACGGCCGCACCTGCCAACGCACCGGTAAAGATGCCTATCACCAGGCCGATAGGGCCGGCAAAAGCTCCTAACGTACCAAGCGCCATACCCGTGAGGGTACGAAGGCCATCCGTCGTATTACTTTCGAGTACCGTAACCTTCCCATCGAGATCCTTTCTTACCATTACCTTTTCATACACCGTGATACTCCCGAATCCCTCGGCTTCGGCGAGCTTGTGTGAAGCTTCCATGGCCAGCTCTTCGGTTGGAAAGGATATAACTACAAGGTTTGTCATTTTTCAGGTTTTATTTTTCATTTTCAGGCATGCTTGTACTTTCCTATGGCGCTCTGAATCTGGGATACATCCATTTTCAGGTTCTTCAGCTGAAATCCCAGGTATATATTCAAAAACCCGCCGACAATAAAGGCCGACCCGGAGACCGCTACAATACCGACGGCCCCGGCTGCGGGATAATAGATCACCAGAAAACCAAGCACCAGGACGACAATACCGCCAAACAAAAGCCAGCCCCATCCTCCGGCATTCAGGTCCTTGAGATCAAAGGAAGCACCCATAAGGTAAAAGGATCGGAAGACCAGCCAAAACCCGACAAAATAAGGTAAGGTGGCCATTGTCACAACGGGATACATCAGCAAGTAAGTCCCGATGGCGACGTCCAGGATGCCGGATACCAATATCCAGCCCCAACCTTTCAGGATACTACTGTTGGAGAGAGAAAAAAAGATCTGGCCGAAGCCAGAACTAAGTATTACCACACTAAAGAGGACGCTCAATCCAACATAACCATCCAGCGGCCTCGCAAAAATGGTGATACCCCCAATAATAAATATGATCCCGATGATGAGGTACCACCACCAATTCTTGACGTCCGATCGGATCGTCTCTAAAACGCTGCTCATGTTTTTAATTTTTAGATGTGAGTAATGAATTAACATTCTTATTCCATTTGTCAAATTTGGCCCGGACCTTTTCATTATACGCCTGTAATTTTTCCTTTCTTTCACCGTTCGCAGCGGCAATCTTTTGATCCAGGCTTTTCATCTTGTCCTGCATTTTCTTTTTCATATTTTCCGCCCTTGCCTTTAACGCTTTATTCCTTTCTTCCCGTTTTGTCTTCAATTTGGCCAGTTTTTCCTTCAGGGACGCTTTTTGGGCTTCCGTTGCAGCGTCCAGCTCCTTTTGTGCATCGTCAATGTCCTTGTCCAACTCCGCCCACTGCTCCAGATCATATTGGTCGGCTGCGTCCTCCAGGCTGGTGCGAACGATCTCAGCGTCGTATTCGCCGAGATAGCCGTCGATCAACGATTCGATGTCTTCTTCGACATCGGCAATGATGGCATATTCTCCTGTCTTGAGCCGATTGTTGACCTTGTCCGAGATCTCATCGGTGAAGTCATCGGTGTCATCCTCGCCGATAGCACCCGCCATTGCACCGGTCATCAGGCCGATAGCCATGCCTACGGGGCCTGCGATGAGCCCGATCACAGATCCGATGAGCGCTCCTTCCGCAGGAAGGTCATGCGTATCTTCCACGTACTGATAGAGATATTCAAACATTTGATCTCCATCTTTCCGGACCATGACCATATTGTAGATGACGATATCATCCAATTGGTCCAGCTCTTTCAGCTTGCTGAGACCAGCATTTGCATCTTGAACATCCTTGAAGGTTGCTACAATTAAACTTTCCATATAAAGTGTTTGTTGGTGAAGAACATCGTGTCTCTAAAAACAAAATTACTTTTAGTGGATACGGAAGTCAATGGACCGTTAGGGGAAAAAAATGTCTCGTTCACTGATTGACGAGTGACGCATTATCGTTCAATCCTTGTGGTTGAGGTGCCTGGCCAGAAGCGGAGGGTCCTGGTAGAAATACTGCAGCTCGGTTATCTTGTTATCCTGTAATTTCCATATATCTACAAAGGGCATTTTTACTGCCGCCGATGACGCCTGGTTCATATAGATATTCCCAAGCACGATGACCATATTCTCATGTTCGATGAAATGATCAATTTCCTTCTTGATTCCCTTCCCCTGCCGATACAAGCTGGAGATGATATCCAGGACGCCTTCCTTGCCGTTCCTGTCCGTCCCTATCGGTCCCTGTATAACAAATGTTTGGTCTAACAAACTAAATATCTTTCCGATATTTCCCTGTTCCATAGCATGGTAAAGATCCTGGGTAATCGTTAGGGCTAAAGACATGATTGATTGATTTAAGATAGTAAGTACATCCTGGATAGGCCATTGGCAACCATTATACCATTTTTCAGGTGACCCGAAATGAGTGGAGATAGCCCTTTTATGAGCAAGAACGTCGATCCGATGCCTCCGAAATAATTGGAGTTCCCCGGAATAATCTCCGAAATCGGCGTACTTTTAGAGGTGCACAACTGCATTTGAAGGAAAACCAAAATGGAATCCCGTTTGCTACAAGATATCAATGGTCATAAGGCTGCCAATATTATCTATTCTGCTCACGGCAGCGACGCTGGTTCCCGCTGCGGCTCAGGTGCGCCTTGGAAGGCCCATGGATGAGATCCGGCAGCAGTTGAAAAATGCGCCAACCGATACAAAAAGGCCGGAGCTTCTCCTCGACCTGGGGTTGGGTTATGTGCTCAAACCCGGGGAATATGCCAATGATCTCGACAGTGCACTCCTGCTGGTGAAACAAGCCGAAAAGATAAACGAAAGCCTGGGGAACAGGAAAATAGAGGCCCGGGCTTATTTTGTCTATGCCAATGCCTTCCGCGAGGGTGGGAAGATCGACTCCGGCCGGAGGTATATCGGAAAAGCGCTGGAGTTGTATAAAACGTTGGATGATCCCGAGGATATGGGTTTTGCCTGGTTTGAAATGGCCAATTATTATTCCGATGCATCTGAAGGTATAAGTCATAAGCGGGATTGTTTCGACGAGGCGATGCCCTTATTCAGGGCGGCAGGCGATAAAGAAAATGAGGCCTTTGCGTTAAAGAATATGGGGGATTGCAACATGGTAATGGAAAATGATACGCTGGCTGCAAAACAACTCCTGAGCGCCCTTGTCATTTATCGATCAATCGGCTATAAAGACCTGCAGGGAGTGTACGATCTGCTGGGGCAGGCATCTTCCTGGATGGGTGACTATGCGGATGCCGTAAAATATGGTTTGGAGGCACTGCGTACTGCAGAGAACCGGCATGACACCAGTTTGCAATTGTGCACCATCTACAATAGGTTGGGAGTTGCGTATACAAATTGGGGCGGGTTGGACCAGGCGATCGTGTATTGGAAAATGGCCATGGATATTGCAGTAAAATATAAGGATTTGCCCGCAATGCGGGTGGTGATGCAGAACCTGTGTGCCGGACTAAGCCGGCAAGGGCAGTGGGAGGAGGCGATCAGGTATGAGCGGCTCACACAGGCTGCCATCAAAGGACCTGGCGATAGGCTGGACAGTAGCTATCTGGCTCTCGCTTATTTGGATACCTATACCAGGGCCAGACAATTCGATAAAGCAAAAATATACGCAGACGAGTTGATGTCGCTATTGAAGGCCCACCCGGATGCCGCCCGAGCTTCGGATCTTGCGTATGCGGTCCTCTTCCGTTATTATATGGCTATCCGGCGGTATCCTGAGGCGAAAGAAAATGCGCTGACCTACCTTTCGATGGAACTGGCAAACAATCAGAAAAAGAAGAAGGCCAGGGCATATGAAATGATGTCGGGCGTCGACTCGGCCCTCGGCAATTATCAGGCTGCCTTCTCCGACTACAAAAACTACAAAAAGATCACCGATTCGATGCTGAACGAGACGACAAGCTTCCAATTCGCCGAACAACAGGTGGGGTACAATACTGAACAGAAAGATAAAGACATCCTCCTCCTCAAACAACAGCAGGAGATCGAACAAGCCAGGCTCACACAAACCCGGATACTCAACAGGGTAGGTGGTATCGGCGTCGTCGTGCTGGGGCTTTTGTTGGTCCTGCTTTATAACCGATACCTGGTCAAACAACGACTCAATAGGGAACTGGAGATCAGGCAGCAGCTGATCTGTGAAAAAAGTAACGCCCTGGAAAGCCTGCTGAAAGAAAAAGAATGGCTGGTCAGGGAGATTCACCACCGGGTAAAGAACAACCTGCAGGTCGTCATGAGCCTGCTCAACTCCCAGTCGGCCTACCTGACAGATGAGCGGGCCCTGTCGGCCATCCGGGAAAGCCAAAACCGGGTACAGGCGATCTCCCTGTTACACCAGAAACTATATCAGTCTGAAAACCTGTCGGTTATCGATATGCCATCTTATGTAAAAGAGGTGACGGAATACCTCGCCGAGAACCTTGATGCCAGACATCGCGTCGATTTCGAGGTGGCCGTTGCACCCCTTTCGCTGGACATCTCCCAAGCAGTACCTTTGGGGTTGATCATCAATGAGGCGATCACCAATTCGATAAAATACGCATTCCCGAACGGAAATAAGGGGCATATCCGGGTCTCGATGGAAACCGCCGGAGACGGCCACATGCTGGTCACGATCCACGACAATGGCATCGGTTTGCCGGAAGGATATGACGGGCTCCACTCTCCTTCCTTAGGCATGTCCCTGATGAAAGGGTTGTCCAAACAGTTGGATGGAGAATTTAGCCTGGTAAACCATGAGGGGCTGACCATCCGGGTGCGCTTCAGTCCCGCTAATATCGACCATAATGGAAAAGAATAAAATATTTACCTGAAGAGGTCATGAGACCAACATTAATTCTTCTTTGTATTGTGTTGGGGTTGGGGAGTCCGATTTCCGATCGTGCGCAGTCGGTTGATTCTTCGGGATTGCCAACACCCTACCGGTTCCAGGCTTCGCCGGTTTTTCACCCTGCGAAGTGGTACCCGCTTGCCCAACAGCGGCTGCTGCTGCAGCTGAGCAGCACGTATTACCATGTGTACAAAAATGCGGACATCGATCTCGATACCACCCTTATTCACGCTGCCAGATACCTGGGCTTGTGCCGGCTGACGGTGATCAATGAGGCCTTTGAACGGGAAATCCCTGAAGGTAGCGTTCCATGGTTCGACGGTCGCGATCCTGCCTTTGCGGTCCGGGCGTTGGCCGCCGCTAAGGGACTGGAGCATCTCCGGTTGCTTACGTTGCTGGGCTTGTATTATGCTTTTCAACCGGATCCCTGGAAAAACTATAAGGACAGCGCGGCCTTTTATCTCGGCGCCGCCAGCCTCGAAAGCCAGTCGCCGGATCAAGGTGGCTGGCACCGGCAGATCCTTTGCTTCCTGGGGAAACTCTACATAATGGGCGACCAGCCGCAGCGTGGCGTATCTTACTTCGACGAATGCATTGCCGCATGCCGGGCTAACGGCGACAAAGCCACGGAAGCCAAGGCGTTGGCCTGGCGCGGTTTGTACATGCGCTATGCCGCCGCCAATACCAACGACCGGATCGATATCCTGCAACGGGCCCGGGAGATATACCGGGAGACCGGCAACCTGGAGGGAGAGGTCAACACCCTCACCAACATCGGCTATTTGCTCGTCAGCGCCCTGCAATTGCCAAAGGCCAGGGAGGTATTCCTGCAGGCCCTCCAGCTGGAAGACTCGGCAGGCTTTGCCTACACGCATTATACTACCGACGATATTGCCATGGTCGATGTCTTCGAAGGCCGGTATGGCGAGCCGCTTAGTTATGGTCTCCAGTCCGTGAAGACCGCCGAGGCGCTGAAAGACAGCTTGCCCCTGGCTTCGCTTTATTCCCGCATGGCCGACTTGTACGGACTCCTCGACGATAAGATGGCCGACCATAGGAAATGGAGCTTGAAGTCTGTCGACCGCATGATCATCGACAAGGATGAAGCATACCTATATGTCGTCCTGGCAAATGCGTTTAATTGGCCGATGGACAGCGGACAACCCACCGCCGGCCTGGCACGGATACGGGAAGTAGCCAAGCTCTATCCGCCTTATTCTGTCAGCGGCCTACTCCATTACCACCGTGCACTCGCGGAATGCTTTGAGGCCTTGCAACAATATGATTCCGTCGAAATGCATGCACGGGAAAGCGCTCGCCTGGAAAAACAGATCAGCCGCCAACGCGGCACGATCAATACAGCCTTTTCCGGATACTGGCTGGCAAATATCTACCTCAGGAAGAAGGAATATGCAAAAGCAAGACGATACTTTCAACGGTTCGTCACTTCCGGGAACACCAACTCGTTCCTGAATGCCGAGCGCGATGCCGAGCTGAGCATGGCCAGGATCGACTCCGCTACCGGAGACTATCATTCGGGAATGCGTCACCTCCAAAACTATATCCAACTGCAAGACTCTAATTTGAAGATCCAGGGGCGACGAATGGTCGAAGATATCGCAGTAAAATACGAGACCGAAAAGAAGGAGAACGAGATCCGGTTGCGTGATCAACGCATCTCCCTGCTCCAGCAGGCCGATGAACTGCGCCAGACCCGGCTCCGATCGGCCGAACTTACCCGCAACATGACCATTGTCGGGATTGTGCTGCTCTTCGTGATCCTGATCCTGCTGTACGGACGATACAGCATAAAGAACCGGGCGAATAAACAGTTCAATGAACAGAATCTCGCCCTCCAACGCCTGGTGACGGAAAAAGACTGGCTGGTCAAAGAGATCCACCACCGGGTTAAGAACAACCTGCAGATCGTCATGAGCCTGCTCAACTCCCAGTCGGCCTACCTGACGGATGAGCGGGCTCTATCGGCCATCCGGGAAAGCCAAAACCGGGTACAGGCGATCTCCCTGCTACATCAGAAACTTTATCAGTCTGAAAACCTGTCGGTTATCGATATGCCCTCTTATGTAAAAGAGGTGACGGAATACCTCGCCGAGAACCTTAATGCCAGACATCGCATCGATTTCGAGGTAAATGTTGCGCCCGTGGCGCTCGATGTCTCTCAAGCGGTACCGTTGGGGTTGATCGTCAATGAGGCGGTCACCAATGCGATAAAGTATGCATTCCCTGACGAAAATAAAGGGCACATCCGGGTCTCGATGGAAACCGCCGGAGACGGCCGTATGCTGGTCACGATCCTCGATAATGGCATCGGTTTGCCGGAAGGATATGACGGGCTCCATTCTCCTTCCTTAGGCATGTCCCTGATGAAAGGGTTGTCGAAACAGTTGGATGGGGAATTTAGCCTCGTGAACCATGAGGGGCTAACCATTCAGGTGAGCTTTAATCCCGTTAAAATCGATTATAATGGAAAAGAAGGTACTGATCGTCGATGACGAATTTGTCGTGGCCAATGACCTGCGGCTGATCCTCAGCAGATCCGGCTTTGATGTTTGCGGGATGGCCGATTCCTATGATGAAGCGATTGCTATAATAGAAAAACATAAGCCTGACCTCGTGTTGCTGGACATCTACCTGAAAGGGGCTAAGACCGGAATCGACCTGGCCCATGCGCTGGGCGAAAGGAATATAGCCTTTGTATACTTATCGGCCAATAACAACCAGCAGGTGCTCCAGGACGCCCGGGCGACGCAGCCTTACGGCTTCCTGGTAAAACCCTTCCGTGAAAAGGATGTGCTGGTAGCCCTGGATATAGCCTGGTACAGGCACGCGCATAGCCTTGAAGCCAAATTGAGGAAAGAACAGACCCTGCAAATTGCGCTCTCGAACATCATGGGAGAGGAAATTGCGTGGCAGCAACGTTTGGAAAAGATGGCCAGACAATTACAACATGCAGTCCCCTTCGATTTTCTTATAATTGGATACAAGACCCGGGAGGCCGACCTTGAAGGGAAATGTACCTTCTTTCGCATTGGGTTTGACGAATATCAGACCATCAAAATAGCCGATTTCTTTTCTATCACGGGGATACCTGCCAAACATTTCTCCGAAATGGAGGAGATGATCATTGCCGAAGGATTTAAGATCTATAATGGCGATGACTTTAAGGCCTTATGTGCGAGATCGATGCTCAAAAGGCAGATCGCAAAGAAGTTCCAGGTGCAAAGCAACCTCATCGCTCCCATCAATGTAACGGACAAGGGATATTTTCTTCTTTCATTTTTTAGTTTGCTGCCGGATGCCTATACTCCCGACCATCTCCAGCTGCTGAAAAACCTCCAGCCTTCCCTTGAACTGGCTGTCGACCGCTTGGTAGCATTGTATGAAATAAGGATGCTAAGCGAACAATTAAAAAGAGAAAAGATATACCTGCAGGAAGAAGTAAAAACGAATGCCAATTTTGAAGAGATCATCGGGACCAGTCATAGTCTGTTGCAGGTGTTTGACAAGGTCACGCAGGTGGCTCACCTGGACACTTCGGTATTGCTGCTGGGAGAAAGCGGTACGGGCAAGGAACTGGTAGCCCGGGCCATCCATAGCATGTCTCCCCGGAAGGACAAATTGCTGATAAAGGTGAATTGTTCGGCTTTGCCTGCCAACCTCATCGAGAGTGAGTTATTCGGTCATGAAAAAGGATCCTTTACAGGCGCGACCGACAGACGGATCGGGAAGTTTGAACTCGCCCAGGGCAGCACCATCTTCCTGGACGAGATCGGGGAATTGCCCCTGGACCTCCAGGCCAAATTATTGCGCGTGTTACAGGAAAAAGAGATCGAGCGCATCGGCGGCAAGCAGACCATCAAGGTCGACATCCGCATCATTGCCGCCACGAACCGCGACCTCGAAACAGAAATTACCAATGGGAAATTCAGACTCGATCTTTACTACCGCCTCAATGTATTCCCTATTACCCTCCCGCCCTTACGCGAAAGAAAGGAAGACATTCCTCTGCTGGCCGATTTCTTTGCCCGCAAATTTGCAAAAAAGACCGGGAAGCCTTTCAACGGGATCAAGCCTTCCGCCCTTGAAGAAATGATGACCTATGACTGGCCAGGCAATATCCGGGAAATGGAAAATGTGATGGAACAGGCATTCGTGCTGAATGACGGGAAAAGTCCGCTTCAGTGGGGGCGCCCTTTGATCAATAATCGTCCGGCCGTCTCATCACCTGCAACCGCCGACACTCCCTCCCAATCGCTGCCGGAGATCAAGGCGCAAAAGCAAGCCGCGGAAAAGGACTATATCCTTTCGATACTAAAAAAGACCAATGGCCGTGTTCGGGGTATGGGCGGCGCAGCAGAGATACTAAACATGAAACCAACGACCCTGGAATCCCGAATGGCAAAATTGGGTATCAAAAAGGAACACGGGTAGAAGCCCCTCCAATATTATCGTAGCCATCTCCAATCCTCCAATATTTTCGGAGGAATTTCCATCAAAAGGCCACGCATCGGGCGATCGGTTTCCGTCGAAGCCCGGGCACATTGGCTGAAAATCAACCCTATCGAAACGGGCGGTTTTCTCACATCAGTTTGGCATACAAATGGAAACCTCTTTGAGTACTTACCAACAGCAGAAACACATGGAAAAATTGCAGGGCCTTTTTTATATCAGCCAGCTTCAGCCGGCCGGCTTCGGGCATGAAGAAGAAAACGAAAGTCTGAAAGCCGACCATCACTATAAAATCATCTGGGTGGTCAATGGATCGGGAACAAATTGGATGGATCTGGAGCAAACCGCCATCACAAACAATACCCTTTATTTTATAAAATCAAACCAGGCACACAGATTTCAACCGGAAGCAGACCTGAAAGGATATGTGGTATGCTTTACGGATGCATTTTTGGATATCGAGGACCCACGAGCGGAGACGACTTATTACAATCAGCTGTTCACCCTATTCGCCTCGGCACGGGGCATAGCGATCAAATGTGAGATATTTGCTGACCTGCTGGATATCACTCAAAAAATGATCAAGGAGTACAACAATTCAGGTTTATTCCGGACGGAGATACTGCGCCGCTATTTCAAGATATTTCTTTTGTACCTGACCAGGGAACTGGACGGAAATTTTCATGTCGCCATACAATCCAGGAATCTCGAGTTGGTTCAGCGGTTTCTGTCGCTGCTGGATAAAAAATTCAAAACCCACAAAAAGGTTTCGGATTATGCCAGGGACCTCGTGGTGACACCCAACTACCTCAACGACGTTACGAAAAAGATCACGGGATATTCCGCCGGGCATAATATCCGGCAACGCGTCGCTCTGGAGGCAAAACGCCTGGGCGTGTATTCTAATACCGGGATGAAAGAAATAGCCTACGATCTTGGCTTTTCCGACAGCGCACATTTCAGCAAGTTCTTCAAGACCGTAACGGGCATGAATTTCACGGATTTTAAAAAAATGAAGGTGATCGTCCTTCCCGCGAGCTAGCTTCCCGGATCAGCTGGACATACCTGCAGGCCTTATATAACCCGTTGAAGTCAGGCCTTCCATTATACTGGACGCCATTGACAAAAAAGGTGGGAGTCTTTCTGACCCCGCTCTTGACTCCACTCCCAAAATCCAAAATGACTTTGTGAGCCATCTTCCTGTATACTCCGGGATCGGTAAAGAATGACATATCTACTCCGATGTCCTGGCCGATCTCGATCAGCGACGGGCGACTAAGGGGTTGCCGGGTCTCGAACAGCGCATCGTGCATCTCCCAGAATTTGCCCTGCATACCGGCCACCTCGGCTGCGATCGCCGCGTCAAGCGACAGGGGGTGAAGGAATGGGTCGGGACAATGCCTGTATGCATACAATAACTGGCTACCCATTACCTCCTGCAGAAGCCGCACTTCAGCATACGCCGCGATGGAAAAGCGGCATTGGAAACTGCCATAAGCTACTATATTCAAAGGCGCGAATCGGTTTCCAAAGACATTATCCAACTTTTTATTTAATGATGGTATTAACATGGCCAATTTTTTGTGTGAAACAGATCACACGTAAAATTGCCGGAATCAAGGACAGAAGTCAATGGACGAACCACCGATTGTAGTGTCAGGATCTGACGCACCCCTGAACCCTTTATTTCGACATCGGAATCTAGGATTGATGCATTGACCCGGGTCGGACATTCCCCGAATTTTGCCTTGGGAATTCAACACAGGGGAAGCCTTCAATTATTCACTTTATAAAACAAAAGAAATGAAATCTGATGCTGAATTGCAGAAAGACGTCCAAACCGAAATTACGTGGACGCCGGCCTTGAATGTCGCAGAGATCGGTGTTACGGCTAAGAATGGGGTGATAACACTGACGGGGACAGTAGATAGTTACTCCAAAAAGCTTGCCGCAGAAAACGCCGCCAAACGGGTCAATGGCGTGAAAGGCGTTGCCGTGGAGATTCAGGTGAAACTTGGTCCGGATGGCCAGCGGACCGATGCCGATATTACCGCCTCCGCGATCAATGCCCTGAAATGGAATATCGATGTGCCCGACTCCCAAATCAAGGTGGACGTGGAGGATGGTTGGGTAACACTCAGCGGTACCGTCGATTGGGAATACCAACGGTCCTCGGCGGAGTACAGCGTCCAGGTCCTTGCAGGGGTGAAAGGCGTGATCGACGAAATCGAGGTCAACCCCAGCCTGAAGGATGCGGTAGAAAAGGTAGACGTTATCAGTGCGCTGGAGCGTGATGCCTTCATCGATGACGACGATGATATCGTAGTTGAAGTGAACAACAACAGCGTCAAGCTCCTGGGAACCGTCAATTCCTGGTTCGAAAAAAACGAGGCCGAAAGGGTCGCCTGGTCGGCTCCCGGCGTTATGGACGTCGACAATCAATTGGTCATCGACTATGGAGACTGATTGCTGAGAGGGATAGGGATGGCAAAGAGCGCAAGTAATATTGCGCTTTTTGATTTAATTTACCGCAAAACAAACTGATGAATACACACCCCCTCAATCTTGCGCTACGCTTCCTGCTGGAGTTGGTCATGCTGGCCGTTATCGCATTTTGGGGCTATCACCGCTTCCCCGGTTGGCAAGGCGTAGCCGCCTCTATCACCCTTCCAGTCATAGCAGTGATTCTTTGGGGTGTCTTCCGGATTCCGACTGACCCGCGTCCGGCGCCGGTGGCCATTCCTGGACCGCTTCGCCTGCTGCTCGAATGGGCATTGTTTGCGGCGGCGGTCTGGGCGCTGGAAGACCTGGGATATGACACTGGGGCTTGGTTTCTGGCGGGAATACTGGCGGGTCATTACCTTTTCAGCTATGACCGTACGGCGTCGATGCTGCGGAACAGACCGTACAAGGGATTTGTCAAGTAATCCTAACGAACACCTGTGCCACACGAGCCTTATTACCGTACAATCCATTGTATCACAACCGTACACCAGCCGGGAAAGCCCTCGCCAACTAATTGATTAGTAAACCGTAATTTATTGGCATTCTCTGTGTTGCGGTAAACGCAACCATCCCCCACCGACATGCTAAAAAACTACTTCCTGGTCGCGCTCAGGAACCTACGCCATAACAAGCTGTTCTCCCTGATCAATATCCTTGGTCTCGCCATCGGTATCAGCGCCTCCCTGGTCATCTTCCTCATCGTCCAGTACGACTTCAGCTTCGACCGCTTCGAACCCGATGGCGATCGTATCTACCGGGTCGTGAGCGACAATGTATATCAGGGCAATACTGGCCACACACGCGGCACGCATGCCCTCCTTGCTGATGTCGCAAAAAAAGAGCTGACGGGGGCCGATCTGGTGGTGAGCTTTCGCTATTACAATGCGGGTAAGCTGGTCGTGCCGGGCAACGAGGCCGCAAGCCCGTCCGCAGGCCCGGGCACAAATCCCGCAAATCCGGCAACCTTCCACAATCCGAAGCACCTCATCTTCGCCGACGAGGCCTATTTCAAGCTGCTGCCGTATCAGTGGCTGGCCGGTTCACCTGCCACCGCACTGGCCGAACCGGGTCGCGTAGTCCTCAGCGAGAGCAGGGCGCTACTATATTTCCCCAACCAACCCCTTAATAGCATTGTCGGGCGGACCCTCACCTATGACGACACCCTGACCGCCCAGGTAACCGGGGTCGTTCGGGACTTCGACAGCCTGCAGCGCACCGATTTCAACTTTAAGGAATTCCTCTCCCTCGCCACCGTGCTGGACAACCCTGCCTTGCGCAAGCAGTTCTACTGGGACAAGTGGAGCGCTACTTCAAGCGACCAGCAGTTGTATCTCAGGCTGGGTAAAGGCGTGAAGCCGGCCGCCATTGAAGCTCAACTAAAGGCCTTCTGCAACAAGTACGAAGGGGAGAGCGAGAAGAAAAACAATTTCACAGAGACATGGCGCCTTCAACCGATGAGCGATCTCCACTTTAACCGCGATTATGGGAATTTCAATGTCGAGCTCGCCGACAAACCCACTCTGTATGGACTCATGCTGATCGCCGCTTTTCTCCTGCTGCTAGCCAGCATCAATTTTATCAACCTGACGACCGCGCAGGGTACGCAAAGGGCCCGGGAGATCGGCATCCGCAAAACACTGGGAAGTACGCGTCGTCAGTTGGTCCTCCAGTTTCTGAGCGAGACCTTCCTCATCACGCTGGCGGCTACCATGCTTTCCATCCTGTTGACCCCCCTGCTTCTAAAGGCCTTCGCCGATTTTATTCCGACGGGACTCCATTTCTCACTGACCCAACCTTTCCTCACTGTCTTTCTCGGTCTTCTGGTCCTGCTGGTCAGCTTGCTGGCAGGCATCTACCCAGCCCTCGTGCTGTCCTCCTCCAAGGTACTGGTGGTACTGAAGAACCAGGCCTATGCCGGGACGGCCAAGACTCGCGGCGCATGGGTGCGCCAGGGGCTCACCGTCTCTCAGTTCGTCATCGCACAGTTCTTTATTATGGGTGCCCTGCTGGTGAGCAAACAGATAAGGTATATGCTGGACAAGGACCTGGGGTTTAACAAAGAGGCGATTCTGAGTTTCCAACTACCTTACAGGGATACGTCAATGCTGCGGCGAGTCTATATGCTCGACCAGGTGAAGCGGCTGCCGGGTGTCCGTATGGCCAGCCTTGCGAATGACGTGCCCTTTGGCTGGGGCTGGTGGACACAGGGCATGGAATATAAGGATGGAAAGAAGGATATCCAGTTAGCCATGGAAATGAAGGCGGGGGATCCCAACTATCTCAGGATGTTCCGGATCCCGTTGTTGGCTGGCAGGGACCTGCTGCCAAACGACACGGCAAGGGAGCTCGTCATCAATGAAGCTGCCGTGCATGCCCTGGGCTTCCGCCAGCCACAAGAGGCCATCGGCAAAATGATCAACTGGGACGACCGCCTTATGCCCATCGTAGGGGTGATGCGCGATTTCCATGCCCATGCCCTGAGCTTTGAGATCAAGCCCATGGCCCTTTGCAGGATGATGAATCGGGCGAATGACCTTATCGTCACCCTGCGGACGAAGGGGGAAGGCGGTGGGCATGGAGAAGACTGGCAAGGGACCATTGCGGCGATGAAGACCCTTTTTGCAAGTACCTATCCGCAGGATGAGTTTAGCTACAACTTCCTGGATGAAAGCATCGCCAACAGCTATAACGGCCAGCAGCGTATCTCCCGGTTGTTGCGCTGGGCCACGGGTCTTACCGTCTTTATCAGCTGTCTAGGTCTGCTGGGTCTGGTCATCTATGTCACCAACCGGCGCACGAAGGAGATCGGCATTCGGAAGGTGCTCGGCGCTTCCGTGACACAGATCACTGCCATCCTCTCAAAGGAGTTCCTGTTGCTGGTCGCCATCGCCTTCGCCATTGCTACCCCGCTCTCCTGGTGGGCCACCCACGCCTGGCTTCAGGATTACGCCTATAAGACGACGCTCAGTTGGTGGGTCTTCGCACTGGGCGGCGGCGCGCTGCTGCTGATCGCTCTCATCGTCATTTGTCTTCGCACCTTCCGTGCCGCCACGGCCAACCCCGTCAAGTCGCTGCGTAGCGAATAAGAAATAAAAAGGCCATCTCGTCAAGAGATGGCCTTCTATGATCTTCCACTCTTTTTCTGCTGTTTTCTTCGGCGACTTGCAATCAAGCCCGAGGTCAGCAGCTTCGGGTTGCCATGCTGCTACCCGTACACACCTTCTTTTCTAGCCTATATTACCAAATTGTTACTCACTAGGGGTTCAAAGGCCATTTTGTGTATGCGCATACAGAAACCAACTCGTATGCCATCGAAAGATATCGACAGACAGTTATTCTATATATATCAAATTGTTTTTTAACCAAATACTTAAAACACGTATACGTATGAACATTCGATTTCTGCTTATGGTAGGAGTATGGTTATCGTGCATTAGCTTTTCCCGGGCTAATATGCCAGACCATTACATGTATCACCAGGTTGCCTCAGGGGAGCCTGTTAAAGGAACAGTGATTGGCCCGGATGGCACACCTATTGCCGGCGCCACAGTTAAATCACTTTCCACCAAACAAATGACAACAACCAATGAAAAGGGAGAATTTACCCTGCCTGCAACCGATGGCGAAAAACTCATGATCACTGTTGTTGGCTACAGCGATCAGGAAGTAACAGTCAGCGGCACATCCTTGAAGGTGACCATGACAATTGGCAACAGCCAGCTCGGAGAGGCGGTAGTTATAGGTTATGGGAGTCGTAGAAAGTCTGATTTAACCGGTGCGTTGGTTCAGTTGAAGGCTGATAATATACGGCAAGGGGTTACCATTTCTGCAGACAACATGCTTCAGGGTAAAGTGTCAGGCGTACGTATCGCGCAATCAAGTGGTGAGCCCGGTGCGGGTGTTGATGTATTCATCCGTGGTGTGGGTTCTATCCGCAGCGGCAGCACACCGCTTTTCGTGGTAGATGGCGTACCCCTCAGCAATGATAACGTCAGCGCAGGCAGCCCCGATCTGGGTATGGGTAGCACGGATGCCAAGAATCCACTCAACTTTCTGAATACGAGTGATATCGAGACCATCACTGTATTGAAAGACGCTTCTGCTGCGGCCATCTATGGCGCCAGGGGTTCTAATGGCGTAGTGCTCATTACTACCAAACGTGGTAAAAAGGGCGATCCCTCATTAACCTACGATACCTATGTGGGTACCTCTTCTGTTATCAGGAAGATCAGGGTGCTGACTGCTTCAGAATACCGGAAGGCACTGCCCAGTCCGACTTTCGATCACGGTGGCAATACTGACTGGCAGGATGCGATCTTCCGCAATGGCTTTATACAAAACCACAACCTGTCGTTTGCGAAAACTACTGCTACAGGCAGCTTTAATGCATCGCTTTCCCGCCTCGATCAGAATGGTATTGTAAAGAATAGCGACTTCAATAGGACGACCGCCAGGTTGAATGCCGAAGAATCGTTCTTCGACAACAAGCGGTTGATCGTTAAAATGAACCTGACCGCCAGCAATATCGATGAAAGTGGTATACCCAACGGAAATACTGCCGGGTCAGACGGACAGTTTATGATGTACGCCCTGATGGCCAATCCCACCAGGACTATATATGATTCTACCGGCAAATACACCAATTTCAACATGATCCAGTTGTTCAATCCCCTATACGTGCTCAGCGTATATGATGACAGAACCAATACTTTCCGGGTGTTGGGCAATGTGGAAGCCACGTTGCGTTTGTTACCGGGATTGACCTACCGTTTCAATTTGGGGCTCGATAAATCAACTTCGGAGCGTAATACGACCATATACCCTAACGTTACCGACAGAACCCCCCAGGGCGAATATGTACAAAACGACCTGAAATATTTGACTACTTTGCTGGAACATTACCTCACCTATAATCTGGCTATTCAAAAACACCAGGTAGAAGTATTAGGTGGGTTTTCCTATCAAAAGTTCAACGCCGCAGGTACGGCTTTCGGTATGCAGAACATTGCCGCACAGAATGCAGGTGTACCGCCCATGTATAATCCGGGTTATTCCGGTACGCCCATCAGCCCTAGCGGTTACGCTCAGGAGAACGAGCTGCAATCTTACTTCGGACGTTTGAACTACAACTACGACAATCGGTTTCTGCTTACTGCATCTATGCGTGCAGACGGTTCTACCCGTTTTGGTGCCAATAACAAATATGGTTACTTCCCCTCTTTTGCAGCGGGCTGGAATCTTACCCGCGAATCGTTTCTTCAAAATGTTTCCGCGATCAGGAGCCTGAAGCTGCGTGCCAGCTGGGGACAAACCGGTAACCAGGAAGTTCCCAACAAAATTACCCAGGCCAGCTATTCTTTATCAACGGCCTCTGGATATTACCTGGATGGCACTAACCTGGTGAATGGACTTGTAGTCAACCGTACCGCCAACCCCAATCTCAAGTGGGAGCTTGTTGAACAATACAACGTGGGTCTTGACTTCGAACTCTTCAGGAACAAACTGTACGGTTCACTGGAGTATTATAACAAAACCACAAAAGATCCTATCCTGAACATCCCTTCACAACCATTAAGCCCCACCAGTACCGTATGGGCGAATGTGCCTGGCCAGATCGTGAACAAGGGTTTTGAGCTTACACTGGGTTCCCAGCTGATCAGCAGAAAAGACCTCTCATTGACTGTTGATGTAAACGGATCTACACTGAAAAACACCATCAAAGGCCTTCCTGTTTCCCAATTATTTTCTGGTAGCATCTCAGGTCCGGGGCTTTCCGGTGTAACAGCAAACATCTATACAAATGGCTATGCGGCAGGCTCATTCTATATGTTAAACCACCTGGGCTACGACCAAAATGGAAAGGATATATTCTCAGCGAACAAGCAGATCTTTCAGGGGGCAATTCCGACGTTCAACTTCGGCTTCAATAGCCTGCTACGCTATAAGACCCTTGATCTGGGGATTTCCTTCATTGGACAAACCGGTGGGTACCTGTTCAACAACACCGCGCTCGAGCTGAACATCAACAACCTGTCAACAGACCGCAACGTGCTGAAAAAATATGTCGATGCTCACGCAAACCTTGGCAACCCGGTAACCGTGTCGTCCCTGTACCTGGAGAAATCAGATTTCCTCCGTCTCAACAATCTCCGTTTGGGAAATACCTTTACTTTCAAACAACTCCCCTGGATGCAATCGTTCAACTTATATGTAAGCGCTCAGAATCTGTTTACCATCACTAAGTATTCCGGCTACGATCCTTTGGTGAATACTGACAAAAATGCAAACGGTAACCAGTCGCTGGGTGTTGATTATGCTACCTATCCCGCGGCAAAAACATTCCTGTTAGGCGCAACGATCAAATTTTAAATCATTTGGAATATGAACAAGAAATCATTTAAACTGAAAATAGCCTGCGTTTTTCTTATAGTGGCTATGGCAGCCTGTACCAAACTTAAAGAACAGGTAATTGATGAAGTGCTGGGCTCCAGTAGTGCAAGTCCTCAAAATTCGCTGGCCGCGGCATACGGACAAATGGACAATGGAACATTTGTAAACCATGCCCAGACATTTGCCCTGCAGGAATATTCAACTAACGAAGCGATATTGCCTACACGTGGCAGCGACTGGGGTGACGGTGGTATTTATCGCGCTATTCATGAATTCACCTGGGATGGGACTAATTCTATGATCACCAACACCTGGAATAGCCTTAATCTCGGTATCACCGAATCGCTCACTGCCATCAACAGCGTTAACCAATCGAATGATCCCAACAAGGCTCAGCTGCTGGCGGAAGCCAAAGCCCTGCTGGATCTATACACTTTTCATGCCTTAGACCTGTTTGGCCAGGCGCCTTACCGCGACCCCAGCTCAGCCAATGCTCCACTGCAGGTGAGAAAAGCAGCAACAGCCATCGACAGTCTGATCACAGATGTGGAGTCATTAATACCTGCTCTGGCGAACATCGGCCAGAATAATACGGGTAATGGGCGTTTCACCAAACAGGCTGCTTATGCCCTGCTGGCGGATATGTACCTTAACCGTGCTGTGTTCAAAGACCGTTATAATACCAGCGGTTTTAATTTTAGTGAAGCAGCGGTTGATGGCAACGGAACGGACATGGATAAAGTGATCACTTACACTTCCAATCTGATTGGGTCGGGACAATTTAAGCTGGAAAGCAACTTTTTCCACAATTTCGATATTCAGAACTCGAACGGAACTGAGCTCATCTTTGTAATAACCCAGCATGTGAGCACCCTCACCGGCAGCAGCAATAATTTTGCTTATATGCCTATGGAAAGGAATCAGAAACCTACTCCGGCCAACCGGGGTACCAATGCCTCCTGTATTACCCCCGAGTTTTATCATACGTGGGATAACAATCATAACGATCCGCGCTTTCAAAGGCATTATCAATACGCCGATGGCACCTGGTTTATGAACGACGGTACTGATGTTAGCGTACCGGTTACCACTGCTGTAGTGGGAGGTGCTACATTGCCCTGGTTCCATTACAACCGCGGTTTGCAGGTTGGTCAACAGTATGGACCAAGCCTCTCGGGATCTACTGACTATCAACGTACACCCGACGGACGTATCAAAGTAAATATGCTGTATTGCGAAAAGGCGCCCACCCAACTGATGAACTTTACACCCGATCTTAATTTTGACGATCCCACTCAGGGAGTATTCACCCAGCTGGAGATCAATCGCGGTGTCCGGCCATTCAAATTTGAGTTTGATCCGACAGGCCTTAACAGTAGAAGCAATTGCGCTATTCCGATGTATCGTCTTGGCGGTATGTATTGTATGCGCGCAGAAGCTTATTTACGCAAAGGCCAAACCACGCAGGCTTTGGCTGATGTTAATGCCCTGCGTACCAGCCGGACGCGTGAGGCGCTCTATGCCAATGCTCCCGGAACAGCGCTTACTTCTATTGACATGCCAACGCTCTACAATGAAACCGGGTTTGAAATGTATTGGGAACAGTACAGAAGAAAAGCTTCGATCCGCTTCGGCACCTTCGAGGCAGCAGGTACGACAAAACCCGTATCTCAGCCTTTCCGCCGTATTTACCCCATTCCCCAGTCTACAATGGATGCTTCAAAGTTATTTACGCAGAATACTGGCTATTAGAAATAGAAGTCTGTAAATGATCTTCATGAGGCCGTCTCAAAGTAAATTGAGGCGGCCTTTTACTTTCATTTTTTTAGAAGGGAAGAACTTTATCGAGACATCCTGATCAAAGAGGTCGTTCTCTGGATGTGCTGGCCAGTGGCCGGTTTCAGCGATCCTTTAAAAGAAAAATGCTCCGAATATTCAGAGCATTCCCATATGGTACCGTGTCGGGGAACTGGATCGAACACTTTTCGAAATTTGTTGAAAGTTTGCTTTTTATAAGTCGCTATAGATTGCCGGGTTTGCGATAGCAAATAAATAATAATGCGAACTCATGGACGGATTGCGTGCCACGTCTGGCGTACCAAAGGTGTTCGAATTCCTCGACGGGCGATGAGGCAATAGCCCATCGGCTATTTTCCGCTATATTTCGCCATTCGGCCAGTAGCTTATTGCCTGCAGTATCTGCCACATTAACTCATCCAACTTCTTGCCGAAAACGGCTTTATAGGACCGTGTATTCACGATCACGGACCCACAAAAGCCATCATGCGTCCTGACCACCAGGGACTGTAGTCCCGGAAAGCCGCCACCATGAGAGTAATCGCCGTATTTGTTTACAAACCATCCCTTGGCGTAGTCCGGGTTAAACGCGGGTGGCGAGAACATCGTGTCCAGTGTGGCCCGTTCCAAAATATCTGCCTTTTGTGGAAATTTATCCACCCGCATGATGAATTTAACCAGGTCAGTCGGCGTGGCTATCCATCCTCCGTTCGAATACAATCTGCGCGCATCAAACAAGGTGTAGGGATCATTCTGACTGTCATAATAGTGCACTTCTCCCGGCAACCGATCTGCAAGGGTATTGCCACCCATCTGCATATCCGTTATTCCGCAAGGCTGCAATACGGTTCTACGAACAAATTCTTCGTATTTCATCCCTGTTACCTTTTCGATCACCCGACCCAGCAGATCAAACCCGAAATTAGAGTATTGGAAGTGCGTGCCCGGCTCATGCTTAAGCGGCTGATTACCGACTGCCCAACTGATCAACGCATCCAGGTCCATCTCACGATGCAGAAACACGGGATCCCGATCATTACTCTGGTCCTTCATGTTATGATTACCAAAATCGGCCCACCCACCGCCCAAATGCTCCAATAAATGCTCCACCGTAATTTCCTCTACCCATCTTTTGTAAGGATAAGTTCCGTAAGTAGTTCCGAGAATTGCGCCTGGCCCGAAGACCTTATCCTGAAGGTGCAATTTACCTTGTTCGACTAATTTCATGATGGCCGTAGTAGTAAAGGTCTTGCTGATACTGGCAATCCGAAAACAGTTGCCGGGGTTCATCAATTCCTTCGTTTCTTTATCGGCATAGCCGTAACACCGCTTAATTTTAATGCTGTCATTTCTGGCAATGGTGAACGACAGTCCTGGAATATTATACTTATTCATAAAAGCGGCCACGAGGTTATCAACCGTTCTTATATTCTCTGGCAAGAAGCCAACCGGTATGGGCTCATTTGCTTTTGGCGACCGCGTGCATGAACTTATCACCATTGTTACTATGCATAACAAACCGAAATGATAAAATCGCAAATTCTTCATGTGACAAAAGAGTTATTTTCTTTGAGAACAACAAAGGAGCCAATATCATTTTTGATTGTTGCACAATGAATTATTCAATAGCAGGTAAAAGAAGCTGCATGATAAGCGCACACTTTCTGTTCACTATCGGACACCTCCTGGCGCGACCTTCAAAATTTTACTGAGAAGTAGGTTATTCCCTCCTACGATGTTGCAATATTTTGATCTCTTAAGGTGTTCGAAGTACTCGCCGACTGGCTTAAGTTCAGTTTGTCACGAGATGTCAGAATCTCAAAGCAAAATGTGACCATACTCTATTTTTTAAACGAAAATATCCATGGAAGCAGCCCTGGTTCTGCAAATGCACTGTTTGCACCACTCTTGTGGTTGGCGTTTGGATATTCAGTATACTTCGCATTCTTCGCGCCAACGGCTTGTAAAGCCTTGATTAAATCCCTATCGGGCTGGGGATCGATAATTTCATCAAGCGCCCCATGAAAGATCCAAATGGGGACTCCAGCCGCTTTTTCAGTATACACTTTTACGTTGGCCTGCGCGACAATCGGAAATACCGCTGCAAAATAATTCGGATAATGAATCGCCAAATCATAGGTTCCGAAACCGCCAAGTGAATTGCCGCCGAGATAAATTCTCTTTTTATCAGCGATCCTGTTTCGAACCAGGCTATCCATTAATAACTTTACCAAACGCTCGGGAGTGGTAAGATCGTATGTGTTTAATGAGCGGTTCCGCACGTCCGCTGCCGTCGTATCCGTCATTTTCGTAAACCTGCTCCAAGAACTATCCCGAGGGCATTGTGGGAAAACAACAATGGCCGGGAATCGTTTTCGCAAGGTGTCTCTTAAGAACAGCGTGCCGCCGAACTCGAGCTGGTGTTCATTATCATTTCCCCTATCGCCGCCGCCATGCAGGAAAACAATTAAAGGGTAGGCTATTTCTCTTTTATAGTTTTCGGGATATAAAATCCGGTAGCGCAATGTATCTGCTCCCCGAATAAATAATTCTTTCTTATATGCGCTGAAATCCTGCGCCTGTGAGAAATGAATGCTTATTAATAGCGTAAGAAGGGGAACAATTCTTTTCATACCTATATTTTGGAAATTACGATTAATTTGGAAATCCCCCCAAAAGAATACCGTTCTCTAAATGGATGTAGGTCAACATTTTGAGTTATCCCCCGTTTTGAGTGGTGCACGATTCTGATACAGCACCTGTATGTTTTTAGCGGAGTGGGTTATTGTTGGAGACAATAGTTGGCGGGTAAATGTGGCACACGAATTTGCTTGATCTGAAAAAATGGTGTTTGTATAAAATTGATAATAAAGCGAGAAGGCCACCTCTATAAGAGATGGCCTTCAAAAATCTGTGCCACAAATTGCGTGTACCCTGTCGGGGAATTGGTTCGAACATTTCGAGCGGTTTGTGCAACAGATTACCTATATCAGGGGATTCATAATACCTTCAATTTCAGGAAATCTTTAGCAAGTGGGGGCTGGAAAACGTGCCACAATGTGCCACACCATCAATTCGGCGGGAGACTCGTTTTTTGCTTAAAATGGAGGTCGGATCGGGTGGGATTGCAACAATCCCTCCGACAACAACTAAAACTTCCCGACATTTTACCTCGACAAAAATAATTGCATATAAATTTGCGCAACTCAAAAGTTGCATATATATTTGCAACCTGAAGGTTGCGTAATTAAGTATTGAAAAATGAAACAAGACATATTCCAAGCCATAGCTGACCCAACACGGAGGGCTATTTTAACTTTAATTGCTATTCAATCATTAACGCCAAATGCAATGGCGGAAAAATTTGATATGAGCCGACAGGCAGTATCAAAGCATATTAAGGTATTACAAGAATGCGAATTGATTAAACCTGAGCCATCTGGCAGAGAGATTTATTATCATTTTAATCCAAAAAAAATGCAAGAGTTTGACGATTGGTTAGCCCAATTCAGGAAAATTTGGGAAACTCAATTTAATCAACTTGACGAGATATTATCAACAATTAAAAAAAAGAAAAAATGACAAACAGTTTGCTATTTGATTTTACCGTAGACAAAGCAACAAAAACGATACTCATAACCAGAGAGTTTGATGCCGGCCTTTCACTGGTATGGGATGCTTTTACCAAACCAGAAATTCTTGACCAATGGGTGGCAGCTAAACCATGGACGTCAAGGACAAAATTTATGGACTTCAAGGTTGGTGGACGAAGATTTTATGCGATGATAAGCCCTGAAGGACAAGAGCGTTGGGGAATTCAGAAATACACTTCAATTAGCCCCAAAACCAATTTCAAAATGTTTAATGCTTTTGCTGACAAAGACGAAAACCCTGAATTACCCGGTTCTGATTGGGATTACACCTTTAGCGAACAGAACGGAAAGACAACCGTGCGCATTACTATTTATAATGAATCTCTTGCCCGCATGGAGAAAATGATTGAAATGGGCTTCGAAGAAGGATTTAAGATGTCAATAAACAATTTAGAAGATCTGTTGGCAACATTATCCGGGAAATGATTTCTGTTGAAAATATTTTGAATAAACTTTTAATAGAACAAACAATTTAACAAGCTAAAATATTGTAACTATGGCACTAATCAATCCTCACATTAATTTCAACGGAAATGCCGAAGAAGCATTTACCTTTTACAAATCAGTATTTGGCGGAGAGTTTGCAAAAGTTATTCGTTTCAAAGACCTTGCAAGCCCTGAATTCCCGATAGCGAAAAAAGAAGAAAATAAAATTATGCATATTGCTTTACCTATCGGTAAATGCAATATGTTGATGGCAAATGATGTTCCGGAAAGTATGGGAAGAACAAACGAGAATGAGAACAGAAGTAAAATTGTAATAACTGCGGAAAGTAAGGAAGAAGCAGACAAATTATTCAATAGGCTTTCAGTGGGAGGACAAATAGAAGGGCCTATTGGTGATAGTCCCTGGGGTTCATATTTTGGTTGTTTTAGAGACAAATACGGCATTGAATGGATTGTGGAATTTGACTCCTGAAAGGAATCCCATCTTTGTCTTGTCAATAAAATTCAAACAAAAGCTAAATCACGTTATGCAAAATTTACTCAAAACGAATAATCCACTTAGATCAATACTGCTAATTGTAGTCATTATATTGACAGCATCCCGATCAAACGGGCAGCAAATCAAACCTTCCAACAGTGGGTACGCACCTGTTAATGGCATCAAAGTTTATTACGAAGTATATGGCGAGGGTAGGCCTATCGTTTTATTACACGGAGCCTTTTACACGATCGGTATGAACTGGAGCCAATTAATCCCTGATCTGTCAAAAACCAGGAAAGTAATTGCCATTGAATTTCAAGGACATGGGCATACTCCCTTTTCAGATAGAAAATTATCGATTACTACTTTAGCAAGTGATGTGGAGGGTGTGATGGATTACCTGAAAATTGACAGTGCTGATGTAGCAGGATATAGTATGGGCGGCTCTGTAGCTTACCAGTTTGCTGTACAAAGCCCTAGACGCTTAAGAAAATTAGTGATCATTTCTTCCACCTATAAAACAGATGGTTGGTTACCCATAGTAAACAGCGCGTTTGAAAATTTTAAACCCGAATTTTTTGATAATACGCCTATAAAAACCGGATACGATGCAGTGGCGCCTGATAAAACAAAATGGACGAACTTCTTAAAGCAG
This sequence comes from Puia dinghuensis, assembly GCF_014642875.1. Taxonomy (GTDB): domain Bacteria; phylum Bacteroidota; class Bacteroidia; order Chitinophagales; family Chitinophagaceae; genus Puia; species Puia dinghuensis. The sequence goes on along the minus strand of NZ_BMJC01000003.1, from coordinate 25,013 downwards.
ATGTTTGACTTCGCTAAAGTTCCATTCAACGTGGGGGACTCGAATATTGCGAAAATTGCTGCGCCTGTATTAATTATATCGGGTGACAATGACGGACTGGATAAAATTGAGTTGATGAAAACATATCAATTGTTGGGTGGTGGTGTTGCCGCAGACCTGCACCCAATGCCAAAATCGTATTTGGCCATTGTTCCTTCGCAAGGGCATGTGAGCCTGATGATGCAAACAAAAATAATCTTAGGCTACCTGAATGACTTTTTGAAATAAACATAATCATATCTGGCAGTAAAAAGATGCATCAGGTTTTCCCGAATTGGATTTCATAATTTAGTCTTCAAAAATCTCTTTTAATACATTTTTTGCGCCTTCCATAATGCCCACGCCTTTCCACGCTGCCAAGTTGCCTCATCTAAATTCAATTGATTTATCACACGCTGTCCTTAAAGCAGTATCCCAAATCCCGGTGGCAGGCTTTTCGCCAATAATATCTTTAAGGACGCTAATTGCATCCTGGGTCCGATCATCGTATATCAATGACCGGGCTTTAAGGGTTGTGGGTTAACTCAGACATACCTTAGCATATTTTCGTAAATGTGATAAACGATATGAGAAACTCTCGTCAGAGGTTTACTACTCACGAGAAATCAGTTATTCTAAATGCGGTTCATCTTAACGGTCTAGAGCCGACATTGCGGAAGTATCATTTGACTTTAGAGGTCCTAGTTCGTTGGCAAAAGAAATTTAAAGGAAGTAATGTAGCTAATGCAATTCCAATTATTAAGGAGGCCCGAAGAAAGCCAAAAGCTGTAAAAACAAAACTTGAGCAGCCAGAAATAAGCGAGAAAGAGGACGCACTTCTTAGACTCGTGGCATCTCTCATTGTACAGTGCGTCCTTGATGAAGATGCACCTAACCGTTAGCGCATTTTATTGAGTGAAAGCGTAACCCCTGTAGGGGAAGTCGAACACTTGGCGAATCCACTCAATTACTTAGTTGATAGTGAATTGGGCTTCCACTTTTACTTTAGACTCAACTAAATGATTTCGCAACTCATTGATAAGGGTAATCAAACCTGCACTCAGAAGTTATTGATTTGCAGTAAATAAGAAGCCCCAAATGTCAATTTGGGGCTTGCTAAGAAATTTATGTACCGCGTAGGGCACTACTCATGGCTTAACTGCTCTTTTTTTGCACACCTAACAAATGCCTGTGTTATTCATTCATTTTTAATTGTTTATAACGTGTTCGTTTGCTAGTTGCCGTTAAACGAAGTGTGAAAAAATATCAATTAGTGAAGAAAAAACGACCACGAAACCGGCCACCTATTTAGCGGTTTAACCTATATTTACCGAAATCCGCACCCATGATAAAGGTAAATTTCAATCTCAGGCTGCAAGATTCCAAAGACCCGGAAAATATATACATGGTCCTACGTTGGGACGGCAATAGGTACAGGTATCCCACCAAATGGAAAGTAAAGCCCCTTCACTGGAATAAGAAGGCCCAAAAGGTCAACGCCATCGACGAGGTAATGAAAAATGACATTAACCGGAACTTGCAGGAATTGAAGATAACCGCCCAAAGGATATACACTGCTGCCGTAGCTGACAATTTGCCGATCACAGCCGCACTATTAAAAGAACGCCTGGACCTGCACACGGGCAGAAAGGTCGTTGAAACCGTTACCTTTTGGAGTTTTGTAAACAAGTTTATTGAGACCGCTCCCACGCGGATACTTCCCGACACAGGGAAGAAGGTAAGCAGGCGAACCATTCAACGGTACAACACTGCCAGAAATATATTGCAGGAATATGAAAAGGAGAGCGGCAATAAATTGACCTTTGACCACCTGGACCTGGATATGCTTACCGACTTCAAGCAATGGCTTACAAGCGGCAAGGAATACGCCGCTAACACTGTCGCCAAATACATAGAGACGCTAAAGACGTTTCTAAACGCCGCCGCTTCTGAAAAGATCACCGTTAACTTGGACTATAAAAGCCGGTCCTTCAAAGCCAAAAGGGAGGACGCGGATTCTGTTTATTTGGATGAAGCCGAATTAGCCAAGATCGCCGCCCTGCAATTGTCGGATCAGCCGCGCCTTGACCGGGTGCGGGATTTGTTTATGATCGGCGCATATACCGGCCTTCGATTCTCCGACTTTATGCAATTGCAACCCCATCACTTCAAAAACGGGTTTATTGATCTTACCCAAACCAAAACAAACAACCCTGTAACGATACCCATACACCCCAAAGTGAAGGAGATATTCGATAAGTATAAAGACACACGCCCGCCGAAAATTTCAAACCAAAAATTTAACGACTATATAAAGGACGTTTGTAAAGAGGCAAAGATTACGGAGTTAGTAGAAATAACTCAGACCAAAGGCGGCGCGACCGTAAAGACGGTAGCCGAAAAGTATAAGTTAGTGAGCAGTCACACGGGCCGCCGCTCATGTGCGACTAACCTGTACAAAAAAGGCTTACCCATTCAAACCATTATGGCGATCACCGGCCACAAAACAGAAAAGGCATTTCGCATATATATCCGCCTCAGCAAATTGGAACACGCGGAAATGATCAGTAAGGTATGGGACAATGAAGAAATAAAGCAAACCGCATAACTACCGGCTTCCATGATAGACATAGAAAAGATAGCAGACAACATACGACCGAAGGAAACTATATACAAGCAGATACCCGATACAGACCCGGACAAGATATTTAAAAATCGGGTGTACCAGGACCGACCATACTATAGAGACATATTTCAGGCCAGGGATATAAAGGATTTGAACAAACGAAAGGAGTATCTTTTATCTGTCATTGACCAGGAGAACGAAAAGGACAGAACACCCCAATACGTTACACGCCCTCAAATTATCCTCAACGGCAAACCGCTTACCGGACCAGAAAAGCACCTGTCGGAAAAGATACGTTTAAAGCCTATTAAAGCCCTAATTAACCAATGCGAAGTGGAGATAAGACAGGTTAACGATTTGTTGCGGATCGGGCAAATTATAACCGAATGCCAACGCCTTGGCACAAACGAACGGCTGTATTTCCTGCACTATGCCAAAGAAGGACAGGTTAACAACGAATACGCCCCACTGCAATTTTACACGCCCGAAGAATTTGCCCGGATCGTAGAGACGGCAGCAAGTGAGATACCCGCAACCCGCCCGCCAGCTGGTGAGCTGGCCGCCGATCCGGGAGCGGTCCCCATCATCCCGACCAGGGCCGTCGCGCTTTATTTCTACTATGTCACCCTATCAGGCGGCCAGACGGTCCGCAAGACCAACGCCCGGCAGCTGGCGGAACGATTCGGCAAGACTTCCCCCAATAGCGGCAACGACCTGTATAATCACTATCAGGCCATCCAGCGGGATAAGATGGAACGGGTCGGGATTTCCGGCAATGCGAATGCCGCCAAAGCCCGGCTGAGTAATTTACAAATCGCTATCGAATTGCTGAGGGCGGACAAGAATACCGCCGCCGTTAAACTGGCTTTAGCGGAATTGGACGAGCTGAAAAACGCCTACGATAAAAGGCGCTAACCCACTTACTACCCCCTTACTTTTCACTATGTATCGGCCCGCTAACCAGCAGTTTAGCGGGCTTAAAATTGTTGTACCCACTTGCTACCGCCTGACCGCTTAACGCCCGGCGCATTTTGCAGCAGAAACAAAATTTTCTGTTATGCAAATGCAATCCAAACTCTTACAGGTTGAAAGCGTCAGCAGCCAAACGTTACTACAGGCCGTTAGTGACTTGCTGGACCTGAAAATCTCCACGCTGAAAGGATCAGCGGCCCCGAAGGAAACGGACCCGTTTATTACCCGCCAGGAGGTGGCCGACCTGTTTAAAATCTCCCTGCCCACTGTTCATGCCTGGATGAACGCGGGTATCCTCACACCCTACAAGATCGGGAATAAGACCCGTTTCCTGCTCAGTGAGGTAAAGGCCGCCGCCGTCAATGTTGGCAGCAGAAAGGAGGTGGCCCATGCGTAACGTAGTATCCGTCCTGACGAAGAAGGAAGGCGCAATAATGGCCGCCCTGGACGAGCTGGCCGACATTATTGTGCTGCCGGAAAGGAAACACCTGGAACAGATAGAAACGGCCCTGGCCTGCCTGCAAACCTATCCTAACAGGCAATGGGCCTACACCCCCGCGACCAGGGGCAACGGTCGGCGGGAATGGGCAGCCGGTTGTTACGTGACCATCGCCACGGAAATACTAATCCTGTCCATCCTGGAACGGTCCGACAAACCCGATGCCGCCTACAAGGCCCGGCAATACCTGGGCAACGCCTTGCAGGAGATTCAAACCCTGTTCAACTACAAGTAACCAGGACAGGGTAATGATCGACGGTATCCAATTAGTACACTATGCGCCAGACCGGACCCACTTAACGGCCCTATCCTGTTGGGAAGTGCTGGTAAATGAAAAGACCGGCCAGCGGGTGGACGATGTGCGGCGGGCCTCCTTCCGTGGGCTGAACATGGAACTAAAACCCGCCGCCACCGGCTACCGGTTGACCATTAACGGCAGCCTGCACAAGTACCACAACGGCGGGGAGCACAACGCCGACGCCTTCCCGTTTACCGGCCTCCTGGATACGATCAGCGGGCTATGTGCCGCCATTGGCGTAATGCCTGACCGGTTGGAGCTGCACGGTATCGAGATCGGTCTAAATATCCCCTTGCCGTTTACCCCGCTGCGGGTGCTGAACAATGCCGTTTGCTACAAAAACAAACCTTTCCAGCTGATCCATAAACGGAACAAACGCAAGGGCCTGCTTTGCTGCCTTTGGGACTATGATATAAAACTCTACGATAAGGCCGCGCAAAGCGATACGGATTGCGGCGACCTGCTCAGATTCGAAGTGAAGGTGAACAAAATGCGCTACCTGGACGGCTACGGCCTTACCCACCTGGAAGCCCTGACCGATCCGGGCAAGGTGTACCCGCTTATACAAGTGCTGACCGATGCCCTGGGCGGGATCATCTGGACCGACAAGGCCGCCCAGCTGGACCGCATGAACGACCGGGAGCAAAAGCAATGGTTATACCTGGGCAGTCCGGCCAGCTGGGAGGCCATGAACAAGTACCAGCTCCGGGACAGTCGTAAGAAGCTGGCGGCCCTGTTTGGCCGGTATGTCGATCACCCCATTTCTGCGGTCATTGCTCCCCTCCTGGTCACGACCTGGAAGCAGCAATTTGCGGGAAGCAGTGAAGCAGACAACGCCCCACCTTTTCACCGGCTGTCGGAAAAATTGGAAGCAGTCAACCTACCCACTTTTTCACCGCTTGAATGTATCAAAGAAAAGGTGAGAGAGAAGGACCAGGAATTAACGAAACCCCTTGCAGGTTTTTCGGGTAAGGAGGATCTTTATATTAAAAAAATAAATAATGTAACTGGCCCTATCAGTATCCTCCCTTCCCGTCGTTGTATTTCTTGTGGTCGGGATATATCGGGACAGGATAAACGTAGTCGTTTTTGTTCAGAAAAGGTATACGGTCCAAAGGCAAAGCAATGCCGGAACAGGGACAGCAATAAGAGAAGGGACCATAAGCGTATCCTATCCAAAGCCAAACAGGGAAACCGATTGATTAACGTCAGGTACAGGAATAACCAGGGGGCTGTATATACCCTACACCCTACGGAACTAGCCATTAGTCGGGATTGGCTGGATAGGGTAGAGGATATTACGATCTTGCCCCCGGCAGGGGGGCCGAAGGAAGGGGCAGGAAAGGGAACAGGGGAAAAGTAGAGAAGAAAAAGCAAACACATCAAACCATCAACCATGAACGAACAGACAACAAAAGGGAAAAGTAAAAAGCATACACACGACCAGCTGGTCCGGTTCAGAAAAGAATTTGCCATCCTCAAAGGGAAAGGTATGTTACAACGGGAGATAGCCCAACGGTTGGGTATATCGGTAAAGACGGCAAGTACCTGGGCGAAGGAGCTGCCGGTAGGTAGTTACCTGACCATTCGAAACGAGATGCAGAAACGGTTAATAGCCCTTAGCCGGGACAAGGCTACCCCGCCGATGATCCTGTACAACCTTGCGAATGCTTTAACGGGAATAGAAAAGACGATAGCCCGGTACACGGATGGAGCCATACAGCCAACGGGCAATGGATACCAGGGTAGAAAAGGGGCTAAATTGGCCGGGCAGGGAAAAGCAACGGCAACGAAAGGCCCACGGGGGTATAGTTCAAAAACAGTTCAGCCAACTGCGCATAATGGCGGCCTTTAGGTACGAAGCGGAAAAAGTATATTTTCTATCATTTCAGTTTAACCGTATGCCAAAAGTAAAACAAAGCGATACAGCGGGTCAAATGCCCCCGGAAGTACTGAGGGCCTACCACTACCATTTGAAGGGCTTAACGGCCAGGGAAACGGCCAAATTGTTAGACGTATCCACCCGGACGGTCCAGCGGTGGGCGAGCGAATACCGGTTTAAGGAAAAAGCCCGACCGGACACCCTACAGCAGCGAGCCGCCCAGCTGAGGAAACAGGGGTTCAGTTACCAGGAGATAGCCGCGACAATCCGAAAGAGCCGGACTACGGTATACAACTACCTGAAGGCAGCGAAGCGGTAAGTATCTCCTGCAAAGGAGTGTCTTTCATTCAGGAGAATATAAACGGGAATAAAATACCAGGGGGAGCGGGATAAAATATCCGCTTCTCCTGGTGAAATAGACGCTACAGGAATAGAATATCCCCTACCCTGGACCGTAACTTACCGGCAGTAATAAACCTTACACGTTATGAGTAACGCCTTGCTGCTACACTGCAAAGAAACCCACAAACAAACCAACGAAGCCATTGCCGCCGCTTTGAAGATCACCCCCGAACAGTACGAAGAAATAGAGGACGGGGAAGTGTTGATTACCTATAAACAGGCGGAGGCATTGGGCCAGCTCTACGGAACCCACGGGACCAATATTTACACATCGGTTTTACAGCTGGATACCCTGTTAGCCCAACGGCAGGTTATCAAAATACTAAAGTTTGAAAACGACCAGCTGAAAGAGAAGCTAAGAAAGACAGACAGGCCCACACCTGCGAAGAATAAAAAGACAAGAAAAACCACTCCCGCCAGCTAATCCGTGCCCTATGCTTACAACAATGTCCCACCTGTCGGAAGGACAGGTAAAGCAGCTGGCGGAGCTGGTACAGAAAATTGTATCCGCCATTTCCCCGGAAAAGATCGTTTGTTACGGATACCGGACCTATACCACGCAGGATTGGGGCCTTTTCCTGTTCGGTGAGCAATTCACGGAGGATAAGGATACCTACCACCTTCTAATCATCACAGGGGTCGAAGAAAAGCGGCAGGACTATGAGGTCATCCAGCTAGTCGAGCAGGTTAGTAAGCCCCTGGCGTATGTAACGTCCATCGTGCATAAACTTTCCTTTGTCAACGCGGCCCTTGCGGAGGATTCCCCATTCTTTACCGACCTATACCACGAAGGCGTTTTGTTATACGAAAGAAACAGCGGCCAGCTGGTGACGCCCCCAGCGCAACCCGACCAACCGGGTACGGCTGATAAGATCAAAGCGTATTGGGCAAAGGAGTACGGCCTTGCCCAGCAGTTTTACAACGCGGCGGCCTATAGCCTGTCCTCCGGCTGGCTGGTCCTCACAGGGTTTTTACTCCATCAGGCCGTTGAACATACTTGTATCGCCCTAATCCGGGCAGCTACCGGGTATCGGACCAATACGCACAACCTGACCCGCTTACTGGCATTAACGGAAGCCTTTTCTTTACTCCCGATGACCATATTTCCCCGGATCACAACGGAGGAAACGGAGCTGTTTGATTTACTGGTACGTGGATATTCCGATAGCAGGTATAAAAGCGGATACAATTTACCCATTGAAAAGGCGACGATCCTGGTCGAACGAGTGAGGGAATTACAGGCCATTGCGCAAATGCTCTACGAGGAAAAGCTAAAAGCCTGTACCACTAACCGGATTATTTCCTTTCCCCTGGTCGTGGAGAACCCACAACCCTAAACCGATACCATGCGTACAAAGCTGACATTATACCAATCCCTGGAAGAGTTAGGGTTCAATCTGTATATATACCGTATGGCCCGGAAACTAAGCAGGGAACAGGTTGCGGCTGCTATAGGTATTTCTCCTGCTACCGTGGCAAAGGCTGAAAATGGCCGCTGGCCTCATTTACCCATATCAATCGTTTATGGGCTTTGCCAATATTACGGCCTGCCAACAATGGCGGCCTATGAGTTTTGCGGTCCCTGAGCTGGCGGGTTACTTCTTCGCGGCTAACTGGCTTTGGAGGATTTCAACCTTTTGCCTTTCTGATTCTAGGAGCCGTTCGTAGAGCTTTTCATTTTTCTCTACCGCCTCCACCCATTTGTCAATAGGGTTGATCGTGCATTTGTAGTTGATATGTGGACCGCCATTAATAACCGCGCTGTCATAGTTATTTTGAATGTTATTTATGGCCGTTTCTTCATCGAAATTTTTGAGGGCATCAGCTGGCACATGCAATGCTTTAGCTATACGTTCTAGTAGTTCCGGTTCAATGGTTTCCTTACCCTCTAAGAGGGAAATTTTTTTCTGGTTCCAATCCTCCCCCAATTCAGCGGCTAAAATTTCCTGTTTAATTCCTAACAATTCGCGGAAGCGCTTAACGTTTCGACCATGATGTATTGTTTCGGGCATAGCTGTACTTGTCATGTTTCAAAATAGGTTGTGAGTGATTGGAACAAATGAGCTACTAAACCAGAGACAAAGTAACGAACACAGACCTAAAAACCTAAAAGATAAAAATTTCGGCCACAAAACCGACCACGAGGCTAAAAGAAAAACGGTGTAGTATATTCGCTATCAATACATTACACCGTTTCTTTTGTACCGCGTAGGGGAATCGAACCCCTCATTCCTCCGTGAAAGGGAGGCGTCTTAACCGATTGACCAACGCGGCTTTCGTATAAACCGTATTGCCGGTTTTCCGTGAAAGGAGTGCAAAGATATAGTCCATTCAAAAACCGGCCAAATTTTTAATCATCAATTTGTTTTGTCGTTGCTTTCCACAGCCGCAAGCTCAGAACTTCGTCCGGCCTGCTTCGACACGGCCGTCCTCGTTCGCATCCATCGCTTAGGCTCGGATGTCCTCAAAAATACCCAGGAAAAGGGGCACCAGGACCGGCCACGGGCCACGAAAAGAGGCACATTATCTCCAACACAAATTCGACCACGCCAAGCTATTGGTTTTAAAAAAATTAGCTCATCTTTTCAATTGATACCCAAAAATTTATAAACTCATAATACCCAATATTGTACCTTCGGCCTCTAAAATTCAAAATTCAAATTCATCGTTATGAGCACAGTAAAAGTTGCTATCAACGGTTTTGGCCGCATCGGACGATTGGCTTTCCGCCAGATTCATACGCTGGAGGGGATTGAAGTAGTAGCGATCAATGACTTGACCAGCCCCAAGGTTTTGGCTCACCTGCTGAAATATGACAGCGCACAGGGCCGCTTCGAAGAAAAGGTAACTTCCACCGAAAATTCCATTATTGTCAACGGTAAGGAAGTAAAAATATACGCTCAGAAGAACCCCGCCGAAATTCCCTGGAATTCCCACGACGTAGACGTCGTCCTCGAATGCACAGGCTTCTTCACCGATAAAGAAAAGGCAGAAGCTCACCTGAAAGCCGGCGCCAAACGCGTCGTCATCTCCGCACCCGCCACTGGCGACCTGAAGACCATCGTCTTCAACGTCAACCACAACACCCTCGACGGCAGCGAAACCATCATCAGCTGTGCTTCCTGTACTACCAACTGTCTGGCGCCCATGGCCCAGGTGCTGGATGACAAATACGGTATCGTCTCCGGTCTCATGACCACGATTCACGCCTATACCAACGACCAAAATACCCAGGACGCTCCCCATGCCAAAGGCGATCTCCGCCGCGCTCGCGCCGCTGCCGCCAACATCGTTCCCAACAGCACCGGGGCCGCAAAAGCCATCGGCCTGGTCCTGCCTAAACTCAAAGGCAAACTCGACGGCGGCGCCCAACGCGTCCCCACCATCACCGGCTCGCTTACCGAACTCGTCACTGTCCTCGGCAAAAAAGTCACTATCGAAGAAGTCAACGCCGCCATGAAAGCCGCCGCCAACGAAAGCTTCGGCTACACCGAAGACGAGATCGTCTCCACCGATGTCATCGGTATCCGTTACGGTTCGCTTTACGACGCCACCCAGACCCGCGTCATCACCAACGGCGACACCCAACTGGTAAAGACCGTCTCCTGGTATGACAACGAAATGAGCTATGTCAGCCAGCTCGTTCGCAGCTTGCACTACTTCGCCAAACTGATCTCCAAATAAGGTCTAACGAATAAAAGCCCGGTCCCACTCGCCGGGCTTTATATATTTATTATCTACTATTTTATGAGCCAATTCAGCCAGCACAGCTTTGCAAATGAAAAAGCCCTCATCCGGGTTGACTTCAACGTTCCGCTGAACGACAAGTACGAGATCACCGATGACACCCGCATCCGGGCCGCCATCCCCACCATCAAAAAGATCCTCGCCGACGGCGGCAGCGTCATCCTGATGAGCCACCTCGGCCGCCCCAAGGACGGTCCCACCGAAAAATTTTCACTGAAACACCTCGTCTCACACCTGCAGCAGCTGCTCGGCGTCCCCGTCCTCTTCGCCACCGACTGCATCGGCGAACCCGCCACCCAGGCTTCGGCCCAGCTAAAACCCGGCCAGGTGCTGCTGCTCGAAAACCTCCGGTTCCATAAGGAAGAAGAAAAAGGCGACAAAGCCTTCGCCGAACAACTGGCTAAACTCGGCGACGTCTACGTAAACGACGCCTTTGGCACCGCCCATCGCGCCCACGCCTCCACCGCGGTCATCGCCCAGTTCTTCCCCAAAGACAAACGAATGTTCGGTCTGCTGATGGAAAGCGAAGTCAGCAGCGCGGAAAAAGTCCTGCACCAGGCCCAAAAGCCCTTCGTTGCCATCATCGGCGGCGCCAAGGTCTCTGATAAGATACTCATCATCGAAAACCTGCTCGAACGCGCTACCGACATCATCATCGGCGGCGGCATGGCCTACACCTTCTTCAAAGCAACCGGCGGCAAAATCGGCAACTCCCTCTGCGAGAACGATCGCCTCGACACCGCCTGCGAATTGCTCGGAAAGGCCGCGACCAAAGGCGTCACGATTCACCTTCCTCCGGATTCCATCATCGCCGATAAGTTCGCCGCTGATGCCATGGATTCGGCGGCGCCCAGCAACAACATCCCCGATGGCTGGATGGGCCTCGACATCGGCGAAAATGCCTGCGAACAATTCGCCAACGTCATCCGCCAGTCGAAGACCATCCTCTGGAACGGCCCCATGGGTGTCTTTGAAATGGCCAAATTCCAGCACGGCACAAAAGCCATCGCCAAGGCCGTAGCGGACGCCACCGCAAAAGGCGCCTTCTCTCTCGTGGGCGGAGGCGACTCCGTTGCCGCCGTCAACCAGTTCGGCTATGCCGACAAGGTAAGCTATGTCTCCACCGGCGGCGGCGCCATGCTCGAATATTTCGAGGGCAAAGAGCTCCCCGGCATCGCTGCAGTCAAGGCATAGTTCTCCGCCGCATCCGGCATCGCGCGCACCGCTGATCAACAAAAAATCTCCATCATAGCCCGATAATCATTAGATTTATCGGGCTTTTTCATCCTGGGCCGCCGGAAGCGGCTCGACCGAGTCTAAACCTCCTACTATGCGCATCCCAGCCATCTTCTGCTCCCTCTTCCTTTTCGCCGCGCCGCTCTTCGCCCAAAAACATCAAGGCGCCGCCAACCCCTTATCCGGCCTCGACACCACCTTCGATCGCGTATTGAAGACCTTCCACGTCGCGGGCTTTGCCGTGGCCGTCGTCGAAAAGGACAGCATCCTCTATGCAAATGGCTTTGGCTACCGCGACTGGGAGAACAAGATACCCGTCACCCCACATACCCTTTTTGCCATCGGCTCCTGCACCAAGGCCTTCACCGCCTCGCTGCTCGGTATACTCGAACAGGAAGGGCAGGTGAACCTCGACAAACCCGTCCGCGACTATCTCCCGTCATTGAAGTTCTACAACGAGCAGATGGACAATACCATCACCCTCCGCGACATGATGTGCCACCGCACCGGCCTGCCCCGCTATGACTTCTCCTGGTATTTCTTCCGTACCTCCTCGCGCGACAGCCTCCTGGGGCGCATCCGCTACATGGAGCCAACCGCCGGCATCCGCGAACGCTGGCAATACAACAACTTCATGTTCTTCGCCCAAGGCATGGTCGTGGAAAAACTAACGCATCAAACCTGGGAAGAAAATATTACCAACCGCATCTTCCGCCCCCTCGGGATGACGGAATCCACCCTCTCGATAGAGGACATGGTGAAACAAAAAGACTTCGCCGTGGGCTATGGCCTTAGAAAGGATAGTATCATAAAAAAGTTAGACTATTTCAAGGAGATACATGCCATCGCTCCCGCCGGCGCTATCAACAGCAATGTCCTGGACATGTCTTCATGGCTCAAAACCTGGATACATGGGGGGAAATATCATGGTAAAGAGATGATCCCGGGAACATACGCCACGCAGGCTATCAGCTCTCAGGTGGTCATTGGCGGCGGGCTTCCCTCAAAGGAGAGCCCCGACGTGTACTTTGCCACCTACGGCCTTGGCTGGTCGCTCTCCAGCTATCGCGGCCACTATCGTGTAGAGCACGGCGGCAACATCGATGGATTCTCAGCCAACGCCTGTCTATTCCCCGCCGATAGCATCGGTATCATCGTGCTCACTAACCAGGATGGCTCCGCCGTCCCGGCCGTGGTACGGAATATTATTGCCGATCGGCTCCTGCATCTACCGTATAAAAACTGGACAACCCAGTTGCATACACAGGATGAGCAGGCAAGGAGGACTCTCAGGCAGGCGGAGGCGGCAAAGATCTCCAATCGAAAACCGGGGACCCATACTTCTCATCCGCTGCAGGACTATACCGGTCTCTACAACAACCCCGCCTTTGGAACTTTCGAAGTATCCCTGAAGGGCGACTCGCTCTTTGCCTCTTTGGGCAACGAAGCCCTGTGGTTGAAACATTTTCACTATGATATCTTCATCCCCGTCCGAAAGGATCGCGAAGATGGCTACGATACCACCGGTGGCGATGAATCCAATAAAATGCAGTTCGACATGGACCCCGCCGGCGATATAACCACGGCGTCCATACCGCTCGAACCGTCGCTCAACAAGCCCATTGTCTTTACCCGGGCGCCGAAAGGCAAACCCCTCGACTCCGCCCAGTTGCAGAAATACGTGGGCGAATACGTCTTCGGCATCGGCGCTGTCACCGCAAAAGTCTATACAAAAGGGAAAACGCTCTATCTCTTTGTTGCCGGCCAGCCGGAGTATGAATTGGCCAACATCGGCCCGGACAAATTTACGATCACCTCGCTCAGCGGCTATACCATGCAGTTCGTCACCGACGCCCAGGGCCAGGTCACAGGACTGATGGCCATCCAACCTAATGGCACCTTCAAGGCTACGAGGAAAAAATAGGCGCCCCTATATGCGTATCACTATTTTCCCAAACTGCATTCCTTCATCCATATACCGGAAGGCCGCTTCACCTTCGTCCATCGCGAACACCCGGTCCACCACCGGCCTGATCCCATGCTGGCCTACAAAATCCACCATCGCCGCAAAATCCGCCGGACTTCCCATCGTCGATCCGAGCACATTCAACTGCTTCCAAAATATCCGCCGCAGAACCACCGACGAAGGATTGCCCCGTGTCGATCCATAAAAGACAAGCCGCCCTCCGGGCGTCGCAAGGTCGAGCAGATCGTTCATTCCATCCCCGCCCGCCCCGTCTACGATCACATCAAAAGCGCCCGCCTGCGCCCGCAATGCCGCTGCCCAGTCCGGGGTCCTATAATTAACACCGCCCAGAGCCCCCATCGCCTTCGCCCGCGCAAGCTTCTCGTCACTCCCCGACGTCACATACACCTTCGCCCCTGCCGCCACCGCAAACTGCAGGGCAAATAACGCCACTCCACCGCCGATGCCGGTGATGAGTACCCGTTCGCCGGCCCGCACCTGCCCCCGCACCATCGAGGCCCGGTAAGCAGTGACACCCGCCAACGGCAATGCCGCCGCCTCTTCAAATGACAAATGCGCCGGCTTGTCCACCAGGTTAGCCACCGGCACCACTACATACTCGGCCAGCGTCCCGTCATCCGGCAATCCCACGATGTGAAAATCCGTCGGGCTCTGGTACCCTGGAGCATCCCCCCAATGCAATGCCGGGTCGATGATCACCTCCTTCCCTGTCCAGTCTCCACCCGAAATGACAACACCCGCGCCATCCGACCCGGGGATAATCGGGAACTTCAACCCCGCATACTGCCCCTTCTGTATCCACACGTCCCGGTGATTCAACGCCGCTGCGTACACCTTCACCAACGCCTGCCCCGCTGCGGCAACCTTGTCCGCCACCGACAATAACTCCACCGGCTTATTCTTCTCTGTTATCACCAATGCTTTCATAGCTAATATTTAAACACCTTTCCCCCCGCCATCACTTCCTGCGTCTGCTCATCAAACGTCACCCGCTGCCCCGTCCGGTACGCTGCATTGGCCATGATCACTGCAATCGAGTGATTATACCCCGCCTCTATCGGCGCATTCGGCTGCTTCCGGCTCCGCACACACTCCATCCAGTTGCGCACATGCGCCGTCGTCAACGGATCACCTCCCGTACTCGCGTCAGTAGATATCTTCTCACCCAGCTCTTTCAAAGATAGCTCAGGCAGCTGATTTGCATGCATCCCCATCGCGCTCGCATATTTCTCGTTCAGCCCGCCCTCGGACGTGATCTTATTGGTATCCAGGTTCAGGGTTCCGCCATTGGAATAATAAATTTCCTTCGTCTCACCCGATGAATTCGTCTGCCGCGAAGTAAACACCACCTGGAACCCGGTGGATGCATCATTTAACGGACCGTAATCGAACACTACCGTCATCGTATCTGCATTCTTCCGTCCATCCTTCCACGCATAGATGCCCCCGTTGGCCGAAGCGCTCCGCGGATGCGGCAACTGTGCAAACCAATGAACGGTATCTATCTGATGGCTCATCCACTGCCCCGGCAGCCCGGACGAATACGGCCAGAACAAGCGGAACTCCAAATGTTTCCGCGCATCAAACGGCTCGTAAGGACGGTTCATCAGGAAGCGCTTCCAATCCGTATCTTCCTCCCGCATCTGCGCCACCAGCGCAGGCCGCCGCCAACGCCCCGGTTGATTCACATTCCAGGTGAGGTCCACCATCACAATCGGTCCAAACTTCCCCGACTGGATGAATTCCGCCGCAGCCCAATAGTTGGCTCCACTGCGACGCTGCGAACCGATCTGGACGATCCTGCCCGACTCTTTCACCGCCTTCAGCACCGCCCGTGCATCCTCCATCGTCTCCGCCAGCGGCTTCTCCGTATATGTATCGCGGCCCGCCTTCACCGCCTCCACGGTATGCAAGGCATGCTGAAAATCCGCCGTCGAGATCATCACCGCATCCACTTCCTTGATGGCATACAACGCGTCGTTATTCACGCAAGCCTGCACCGGGTGCCCAAACTTCTGCGCCAAAAAAGCGCTGCCTTCCTCTCTCCGTTTCTTCCAGATATCCGACACGGCGATGATATCGAAATTCATCTCCTGGTAGCTTTTCAAAAAAGCCGGGATATGATCGTGCTGGTGCCGATCGGAAAAGCCTACTACGCCCACCCGCACCCGATCGTTGGCGCCGATGATGCGGCGATAGCTGCTCGCACTGAATCCAAGCGCGCCCATGTAAGTGGCCATCCCGGCCATACTGGTGTTACGGATAAAATCTCTGCGTGACGTTGTCATATGGAAGTGTATTTTATAATTTAATGTCTGTACCCTTCGGTACGAACTGGACCGAGTCCAGTTCCGGTAAATGTACTAATTTAGGACATTGCTCAAGCAAACGCCTGTTATATGATCAAATCCACGCTCCGCAAACGTTTTCGTAAATTTTTTTTCCTGCCCGCGCTGCTTTTTCCGGCCATTCTCCACGCGCAGGCCATGCACATAAAAGTACAACACAACCCCGCCGCCCGCACCATCACCGTCACCGCCGACGGCAAACCCTTTACTACTTTCATTTATCCCGACACGCTCGCCAAACCCGTCTTATATCCCATCTATGCTGCCGACGGCCAACTCATCACCCGCGGCTTTCCGCTTGCACCACGTGCCGGCGAACCCGTCGACCATCCGCATCATGTCGGCCTCTGGTTTAACTATGAGAATGTCAATGGCCTCGACTTCTGGAACAACTCCTACGCCATCCCCGCCGCCAAAAAAAGCCAATATGGCTGGATCCATGTCGACAGCATCCTCGAAGCGGGCAACATCTCCAGCGAAGCCCTCGCCCTCACCCATTACCCCAATACCAACGTCACCAACCCCACTTCCTCCGGCACCGCCATGCCATCCCACACCGCCAACCCAAACGCCGTCGTATCACCCAAGCCCGGCGAGCCAACCAGCTCGTTCGGTAGCCCTTGCGCCAACTGCAACGGCATCATCCGCTATGCTGCCCGCTGGACCGATCAAGAGCAAAACACCCTCTTGAAAGAACACACCACTTTTATCTTTAATGGCAACCAGGACGAATGGGTCATCGATCGCATTGCTACTCTCACGGCTGTCGCGGATGCCGGCGTAAGTTTCCCCGACGCAAAAGACGGCATGCTCGGCCTTCGTGTCACAAAAGAATTACAAATACCCTCCAACACCCCCGGCCAATTCGTCGATGACAAAGGAAATATAACAAAGGTGGCGGCAGGCAACACCCCCGACATCAATGGCAATTATATCACCAGCGAAGGAAAAACCGGCGACAGCGCCTGGGGAACGAGAGGCGCCTGGTGCATGCTTTATGGCAAAAAAGGTAAGGACACCCTCAGCATCCTCATTATCGACAACCCCGCCAATCCCGGCTATCCCACGTATTGGCACGCCCGCGGTTATGGCCTCTTTGCCGCTAACCCCCTGGGCCAGAAGATATTCAGTAACGGTAAGCAGACCATGAACTTCCGCCTTGAAAAAGGCCAGTCCGCCACCTTTCGCCATCGGATAGTGATATACGCCGGCTACCGCCGGCTGCCCACCGGCAGAATCCGGGCAAATACCGACGGTTTCGCCCAATTAAAGTGAAATCTACCTCTGATCCCATGAAACCCGCATCACGGACCTCGCCAAAAGGTGTAAATTTGGTCCGTTAACCTAAAACAGGCTAACCTTAAAAATTGAAAAAATGAGCACGAAGAATCTCACCCTTATCGTGGTATTAGTTGTCATCCTCCTCTTCGGTGGCTGCGCCTGCAGCCGTTACAACGGATTGGTTAGCGTCGACCAGGGCGTCAAGACCTCGTGGAGCAACGTCGAAACGCAATATCAACGCCGTACCGATCTGTACAATAGCATCATCAAGACCATCGAAGGCTCGGCCAACTTCGAAAAATCCACTCTCAAGGAAGTCATCACCGCCCGCGCCAAAGCCACCAGTGTCACCGTCGATGTCAACGACTCTGCTTCGCTGGGCGCCTATCAACGGGCACAGGCTCAATTGCAGGGTTCCTTCAGCCGCCTAATGGCTGTTGCCGAAGCCTATCCCGATCTGAAAACTACGCAGCAGTTCCAGGATTTCCAGACCAATATTGCCGGCACTGAAAACCGCATAAACAATTCCCGTCGCGAATTCAACGCCGCCGTCAACGATTACAACCTGAAGGTTAAAACCTTCCCCAATAACATCTTCGCGGGCATCTTCGGCTTCCATGAAAAGCCCTACTATAAGGCAGACCCAGGCAGCGAGAACGCCCCGGAAATTCACTTTGATATAAAATAAGCCTAGCGGCGGCAGTCCACAATTTTCACGGCCTGGCCTGCCGCCGCCCCCTCACACAAAAACATCTTGCCTTGGCTATCCAATTCTTCAAAAAAAAGGCCCTCTTCAATGAAGAGCAGCAGCACCGCATCGTCACCGCTATCAAGGCTGCCGAGAAACGTACCAGCGGCGAGATCCGGGTATTTGTAGAAAGCCGCTGCCGCTATGTCGACCCCCTCGACCGTGCCGCTGAGGTCTTCAGAGCCCTCCAAATGGAAAAGACCGCCGCCCGCAACGGCGTACTCGTCTATGTCGCGCTGAAGTCCCGGCAACTGGCTGTTGCGGGCGACCGTGGCATCCACGAAAAGGTAGGCCAGGCCTTCTGGGACCAGCAGGTGAAGAACATGCTGGCTCATTTCTACAAGGCCGATTATGCGGAAGGCATTGCCCGGGTCGTCGAAGAGATTGGCCACGCGCTCGAACAACATTTTCCCTATGACGGCGACACCGACGTCAACGAACTCCCGGACGATATTGTCTTCGGCCGGTGATCCCGCTACTATCAATCGCACGCAATGAAAAAACTCCTCTTCCTCTTCTTCGCCACCCTCACCCTCATCCGTCCCCTGGTCACCCATGCCCAGGCCGTTCCGCCAAAACCCGATCCCCCACGGCTGGTCAACGACTTCGCACATGTCATGACTCCCGACCAGGTGTCGGCCCTCGAGCACAAGCTCGTCAATTACGACGACAGCACCTCCAACCAGATCGTCATCGTCACCGAGCCAACCATCGGCGACGCGGACATCAACGAATATTCCACTCAACTCTTCAACAACTGGGGCATCGGTAATAAGCATACGAACAATGGCGTCCTCATCTTCGTCGCCGTCGACAAGCACCAGGTCTTCATCAATGTCGGCACTGGACTCCAGGGCGCCATCCCCGATGTCACGGCAAAAGCCATCATTGATAATGAGATCATTCCCAATTTCCGCAGCAGCACGGGAGATAACTATTACCGCGGCTTCGACCAGGCAGCAGACGCCCTTGTAAAGGCAGCCGCCGGCGAATACAAGGCAACCAATGAATACGCCAATCGCGGCCGCCGGCATTCCCGGGGTAGTGGTACCGGCATCGGCATCTTCTTTATCATCTTCGTCATTATCATCGTGGCCATCTTTCGTCGCGGTGGCGGTGGTGGGGGTGGGGGAGGTTACTTCGGTGGTGGTGGCTTCCTGCCCTTCCTGCTCGGTACCATGGTCGGCCGCGGCTTTGGCAGTGGCGGTGGATGGGGCGGCGGTGGCGGAGGCGGCTGGTCCGGTGGTGGAGATAGTGGTGGTGGCTTCGGCGGCTTCGGTGGCGGCAGCAGCGATGGCGGCGGCGCCGGCGGATCCTGGTAAACGAATAAAAAAAAGCCCCGTTGAGGCGGGGCTTTTTTTTTATTTTGTGAGCTTCATATTAATATAATCTGCCTGGTCCTGCATCCCCTCTGCCTGCTTCTTCCTCGCAACCCCCTTCAACGCATTGTCAAAATAAGCATCTGTCCTGCTGCGATACGCTTGCGGTATTGCCTCCTTGAACTGTATCAACAGATCAACCCCCCGCTTCACCCTATCCGTACTCTTCACCTTCGTCAGCATCGACGCATACGGCATCATAAACTGGAATTTAGCCTGCCCCGTCTGCATCCGCTCGAAATTGTCCGACACCACATCGAAATCACTCTCATCCCCTGATTGAACCAGGATCTTCGAGATCGCGATCGACAACTCACCCTTCGCCGGCTGCTTGAGCATCTTCTTCGCCAGCGCCAGCGCCGACGTACTGTCTATCGCCGACATGGCTTCCAAGGCATTGCCCGCAACCGTATAAGAAGAGTCTGCCGACGCTTTGATGAACAACGGCTCGTAGGCCGGATTGCCGAAAGCGCCCAGTATCTCTATAGCCGTTGCCTTCACAACCCGGCTCGGATCATTCTGCGCCAGCTGGGCCACCAGCGGCTCGAACGCCGTTTTCAACGCATCCTGTTTCCACTCTATCTTGTTCATCGTAAGGTCCCGGATGCGGTAGTAACGATCTTTCAGCGCCGTTTTCAACAGTGACACCGCCTTCGGATCGTCCTGGTGGGCAGCACAATATTCTACTGCTTCCCGCCGGTCGACATAATTCCCGGCATAAGTATACTGGTGGATGAAATTGTCAAGCGTCTTGTTATCCTTCTTCTCGCAAAGCAACATCTTGTCGCCGTCTACATTCACCAGATCGGGATGGCTCTTATAAGAAAAAGTAAAGGTGTCCGTCTTATCCTCGATCCACACCTTGTGGCGCTCTTTCGCCGCCCCATTGTAAATATCTATAGCTATCGGCAGCCGAAACACCTTTCCCGTCTCCTGCGTCTGGTTCACGATCACCTGCACCTTCCCCGCCGCATCGTCATACACATAATCGATCGACAATTTCGGATGACCGCTGCCATAATACCACTGGTTCCAATACCAGTTGAGATCCTCGCCTGTCACCTCTTCGAAGGCCAGCCGCAGCTGTTGCGCTTCCGCTGATTTGAACTTGTTCTCCGTCAGGTACACGTGCAGGGCCTGGAAGAAGGCGCTATCGCCGACATAATTCCGCAACATGTTCAGGATGCGGCCGCCTTTGGGATAGCTCACCTGGTCGAACACATCCTCTTTGTCGGCGTAATAAAAGCGCACCAGGTTTTTTGATGCATTCTCCGGCTGTTGGAGGTAGCTCTGGATCCCCTGGTAATTCACTGCATCTCCTGCGTCCTTGCCGTATTTGTATTCGTTCCACATTGTTTCGCTATAGTCGGCGAAAGACTCGTTCAACGTGATGTTGCTCCAGCTCTCGGTCGTGACCAGGTCGCCAAACCACTGGTGAAACAGCTCATGCGCGATCACATCCTCCCATCCGTTGCCGTCGGTCAATTCCCGGGCATCCTGCTGCGCTCCTTCGCCATGCAGCGTGGAAGTGGTGTTCTCCATCGCTCCACTGACATAGTCCCTGCCGACGATCTGGTCGTACTTCGGCCAGGGATAGTCGATCCCCGTGATGCGGGAATAAAAGGCGATCATCTCCGGCGTATGACCAAAAATGCGGCGAGCCACCGGTGCATAGGCCTTTTCTACATAATAATTTACATCCTTGCCCTTGTAAGAATCCTTTACGATCGCATAGTCGCCCACCCCCATAAAGAAAAGGTAGGGCGCATGCGGCAGGTCCATCTTCCAATGATCGGTGCGCGTGCCATCGCCATTCTCCTTCTGCCCCACCATTACCCCGTTGGACAACGTCACATATTTGGAAGGAACGGTCATATATATCTCCTCGGTCGTTTTCTGGTTCGGTTTGTCAATCGTCGGAAACCACACCGAATTCGCCTCTGTCTCGCCCTGAGTCCAGATCTGTGTCGGTTTATTCTTGTCCTCGCCCTTGGGGTTGATAAAATACAGGCCTTTGGCATCGGTTATCGCCGCGCTGCCCTTCACCTTCAGCTCGTTCGGCTTCGCCGTATAATCGATGAAAAGCGTATAGTCCTCCGTGTGTTTATATACCCGGTCGAGATGGATCCGCAGCACCATCCCGTCATAATCGTATTTCAGCGGGGTTTTCTTTCCCTCTTTGTCGATCTCGACGGCATGGATATCCATCCCTTTCGCGTCCAGCGATACCGTGTCGGTAGGATAGAAGTGCGGTTTTAGCGTCACCCAGGCCTTGCCGTACATATAGGATTTGTCGTAATCGAACTTGACTTCCAACTTCGTATTGATCAGGTCGTCATATTTGGTAGCCGTCGCGCGGTAAATCTTCTTCCAGGAATCATCCTCCGGCTGGTGCGCTTCCTGCGCCTGTACAAGGAGCGCACTGGACAAGCACCCCGCTAATAGGACAGTAAATAATTTCGTTTGATGCCTCATGTGTTGGTAAATGTGCATAGTGATTTTTTTACAGGTGATAAAGATAATCGTTGGTCCGTGACCTTACCTGCCGCCTATCCATTTTTCCCTTCCGCCCCCCTCTTACCTATTGTAAATATTTAATAAATATATCATTCGTATAATCCGTTGACTATGGTTTTTCTTAACTTGCACCAGATTTACCATTATTGAACCCTGTAAAAATCAGTAACGGTGACCCTGTCGCGGGCGTCTGCCGGAGCATAATCCCCTAAGTCATGTGTAAGTTCGGTTTGGTCCTTCTTTTGTCGTTGCTGGTGGGTCACAACTATGCACAGGACTATTTTGTTCTTATCCGAACGGACAACCACCAGCCCTTCTATGTCCGGCTGGGCGGGCAATATTACAGCTCTGCCGCCGATGGCCATCTCATCCTGTCGCAATTGAAGGACAGCACGTATACAATAATTGTTGGCATTCCTCCTCATGGCGCCGCAGGGGAGCAGACCTATACGTTTGCCGTGAACCACACCGATCGGGAGCTCGAGATCAGGCCTCACGGCGAGGCAGGGTGGGGGCTTTACAATCCGATGGGCAACGACTGGCTCGCCGCCCAAAATACGGCCCGCGAAGAGATTCATGCCGTCGGCATCCGCCGCGAGGACGACTTCTCCCGGATGATGGCCGGCATCGTGCAGGATACGGCCGTATTATATAACAACTACGTCGCCACCGCTCCAGTCGACACCCCTGCAACCGCCAACACACCAGCAATAGCCACTCGCCTCGACTCCGACCGCACTGATACCTCGTCCACCGTCGCAACCAAACCCGCAAACACCACTCGCCTCGATAGCCCCACCATTACAAAACCCGACAGCGCCATCGCTACCCTAAAGCCCGTGGACACCCCCACAACCGCCTCTACTCCAATCCATACCGACACTGCCGCTACAACTACCGCTCCCCAATACCGGCCTGTCGCCGGCACCGCCCTCCATCGATCTGCCCCCGTGGTCGACTCTTCCAGCCAGCAACAACTGTTCAGACCACTGCCTGCCATCGTCAAACTCAGTGAAAGGAAAGGAGCCCGGTACATGCGCCTCGTATATGCCGATCGGGGCATGGGAACAAAGGCCGACACCATCGTCCTCTATATTCTTTACGATACCGTCGCGACTGCTGCCGCCCAAAAGCACCATAGCGCCGACAGCAGCAGGTTACCCGCTATGAGAAGCCATGGCCCGAACCCGGACAGCCCAACCCAAGCCCAGGGCGCTCCTAATAAGGCCGTCATGCCGGTGCCCATCAATTCCGCGGCCGATAAATCCCGCATCGCCGACTCGGGCCAGAAGGGGGCGACAAGGGCTCCCTTGCCGTATGTCAACTCCGACTGCCACAACTTCGCCTCGGACTACGATGTCGACAAACTGCGGGTAAAGATGCTGGCGGCTGAAAAGGACGAAGAGCGCATAGCCGCCGCCCTCAAGGTCTTCAAGGCCAAATGCTTTTACACCCGCCAGGTCCGCGCCCTCAGCGAAGTTTTTGCCACCGATGCAGGGAAATACAGGTTCTTCGAAGCCGCCTGGCCCTATGCCGCCGACGAACACTTTCGCGAACTGAGCGCCCTCCTCACCGACCCCGTCTATGTCGCAAAATTCAAAACCCTGATGGGCGGGCGTTAACCCACGTATCTTTGTCCCCATGCCCAGGTATTTCCTCGAACTCTCCTACAAAGGCAACAACTACAGCGGATTCCAGATACAGGACAACGCCAACTCCATCCAGCAGGAGGTGGAAAAAGCCCTCGCCATCTTCTTCCGCCAGCGGTTCGACCTCACCAGCTCGTCCCGTACCGACGCCGGCGTCCATGCCCTGCAAAACTTCTTTCACTTTGATTATGAAGAAATTATCGACCCGAGGGTGCTCTACAATATCAATGCCATCCTCCCGCCCGACATCGTCCTGAAAAACCTCTACCCCGTTGCCGCCGACGCCCACTGCCGCTTCGACGCCACCAGCCGCGAGTACCGGTATTATCTCTATCGGGTAAAGAACCCTTTCCTCGCCGATCGCGCCTGGTTCTATCCTTATACCCTCGATCGGGAGAAGCTCGACGCTGCCGCCCGCATCATCCCCGCTCACCACGACTTCACTACCTTTTCCAAGCGCAACACGCAAGTCAAGACCTTTCTCTGCACCATCTATGACAGCGTCTGGGAAGAGGACGGGCAATGCCTTGTCTATCGCGTCCGCGCCAACCGTTTCCTCCGTGGGATGGTTCGCGGACTGGTCAGCACCATGGTCCAGGTGGGCCGCGGCAAACTGAGCCTGGAGGAACTCGACGCTATCCTCGGCGAAAGGAACAACCAGTTGGCCGATTTCACCGCGCCCGGCCACGGGCTTTTTCTGCATCAGGTAACCTTCCCCGTTAGTGTCCTGGATCCGCACGCGGGATAGCCTGTTCACACTGCGGCAAACTGTGGCATTCATCGCCGTTAGTTTCTCCCGCGCCGGTGGCGGAAAATTTTTTATTCGGCCAGGAGGTGCACCGGCACTATGTTTCACGCGTTATGCACATTGCATGAAAGAAGAATTTTCAAAAAAGATTTGGCAGCGTTGTGCATGTGCTTATCTTTGCAACCCGATTTGAAATAAAGGGCACGAAATACCCTCACATCGGACAAGTTCTTTGCAAGCGGACAGCCCAATTACGACAGAAAATGTGATGAAAGACGGGAAACAGATTCTCAAAAAAATCGGGTGAAAAATTGGTGGTTAACGATCCTGATCGTATCTTTGCCGTCCGCTTTAAAATTTTTTGATTGATCTTTCAAATACTGCACACTGTTTTCACATCTTCTGTGAATAACTAAAGAAAGGAAAACAGCAGAAAGTTTTTGATAGTTTGATAAAGGCTCTTAACTTTGCAATCCGTTCGAAAAAAACGGTAGGCAAAAGCCAAAAAGTTCTTTGAAAGAAGGGAAACAATAGCACAAAGAAACTTAGTTTTTTTGGTAAGGTTATATTAGCGAAAGAGATCGATAATATGACGTCAAATTTCGAGAGAAAATTGATAGTCAGTATCAAACAACATTTACAATGGAGAGTTTGATCCTGGCTCAGGATGAACGCT
>NZ_BMJC01000002.1 GCF_014642875.1 Puia dinghuensis | reverse complement strand
TTTTTTTATCATGACAAAGGAGGTATGCCGGTTTCGCAGCAAAGCTAGGGCCACTTTAATAACATAGTGATAATGTATTGATTAGTTACGACACCTACAGACTGAACTGTCCACTTCTATTACAAACGTTGTCCGAATCTCCCTAGGCCCGCTCAGCTCTTTAATTCAATGTAGGATCAAATGTTGCCTCTTCAATCAATACTGTAGGGTTAAATAATGACTATTACATATAACGGTAGAATCGATTCCTTAATACCACCCATGCCCCCTGGCCACCTTCCTCTTATAACACACCGTATCTTCCTTGTTTATCTTAAATAGAGCGCAGGCTTTTACCAAAGAATGATCCATCAGGTATATCGGATATTCTTTTAGCACTTCAAAGACCTTATCCCGCCCATAAAAGCGAATCAATTCCTCTACTTCCTGGTCTTTCCCACGGTCAAGGACCCTTTCAATTACAGTCCGAAATGCCCTTTGCCAGTCCATCGTATCACAATTGAATTCCCAAAACAATACTTCAGGTAGATTAGGCTTCAAAGCCACCCATGCCCCCTCGCCACTTTCCGTTTATAACACACCGTATCTTCCTTCTTTACCCCAAAAATCACACATGCGCGATCTATGCAATGATCCATTAAGTAGATTGGGTGTTCTTTGAACACCTTTAATACTTTTTTCCTTCCATAAAACCGGATTAACTCATCTATTTCCTGCTGATTCCCCCGGTCTAGCACCCGCTCAATGACAAGCTCGTAACACTTCCGCCAATCGATTTTTTCATATTTGAATTCCCAGAATAGTCTGGTAGGAAGATTGGGTCTGTCTACTGCAGGTGTGGGAGATATTATGTCGGGCTTTCCCATTGTCTTACAATTTTCGGAACAAATTTCTTAAAGTTAAAACTATTTGTTTATTTGGACAAGGCTTCCATAGGCTAATTCAATGTCGTCTGCGTATTCCCTTTCGTTGTCCTTCAACTGGTTTCTTTTCAACCCCTGGTTTATTTTCTTTTGCGGTACTTCCAAAAATTTTCGCTGGTGACAAGACGGCCTCTTTCAATCTTTTCTTTATATCCCGGGCAATGAGAGGATTCACCAGGATGTCTACGATGTCTATAAACTTTGCATCCTTATTGTATAGCAAGGCATTTCTTGCAATCGCCTCATTTCGCTCAGGATATTTCATTGTATAGGCGCTCATTAGTTGGGTGAGATTCATGTGTTCAAGTAAATAGTACATATCGGCGAAATCTTTGGCTCTTTTGCCACTATTGACTATTGCATGCAGTTTCATTGCGCCAATGTCTTCCAGAGAAGCCATTCGGATGCCATCTATTTCAACCGGTGGATTTAGCATTTTATACTGATGTGCGATCATATCGGTTTTAATTCCTCCAATAAGTGAAAATATTCCATTCTTAAGGATGTGGGAAACCTCTGCACCATATGCGGTTCGAATATGCTCTCCAAGCTTTTGGGAATCAAAGTCCTTATGGGTAAATAGATCAATATCTACAGACTTCCGATGCCCCAATTGCAACGCCAGCGCTGTACCTCCTACCAGTATAAAATCTTTTAACAATAAGTCACTAGATAGTTTTTTGATTAAGTCCAATGCTTCAACAGCAACCGTCTCCTTGTGCAACATGGCTCCTCCTCTTGCTTTATCTGCACAAATGTGCGCTCGAGGAATCACCCGATCTCAGAACTTATTCATAAGTTCTGACGCTTTCTTTTTTTTCTCTTAATATCTCTATACACTATCCAGTAAATAAATTCAGTGATCTGATGCATAAGCAGCTTCTCCTGTGGGGTCAGACTCTGTTTGCCCATCGGGATAATATGTACCCAGTTACGCTTTCTTGGAAATTCCGGAATGCCAAGGTTGAGATGAGCATAGAAGCTGGCTACCGTCCCTAAAGCAATGTCCTGTCGGCCGTATTTGAACCCACACACATTCATATAAATGCATGTATCCTGTTTTCTGAAATTAAGGTATGCGAACCCCAAAAAATAACCCAGATGGACTGAGAGCTCTGTACGAGGAATGGGAGTCCAACCTTCCTGTATTTTTCCAATGAGATCGGGCATTATAGCTTTCACTTTCGTATAAATACCCGCGCATATAGGCGTATGGCCGTCGGGATGGAGATATTGAAGCATAGAAGTGATTTTAGGGCGCCTGATGAAGGCGCCGATGAATAAATTGAAGCGGTATATTGAATGAAATTATTTCTGCTGGATTTCTATAGAAGTCACTTTTTCGATCTTAACAGGGTAACTTGGGTGGAAATGTAATCCATCCATTCATTGCTAATCGAGCGGGGGATAACATAATAAAGTTCGGAAGCCTCATCGTAAAAGAACCCGCCATAGTCGGATATTTCGACCTTTTTTTCTTTCCCGTCTTCAGTTTCGTAGCTGGAAAGATAAGCCCCCATCCATACCGGTGTTCGCTCTTTGGGGACTATAGTCGCTTTTGAGAGAAAGTAATGTAAAGAGTCATTATCTAACGCCTTCCTGCTAAGAGCTTGAAGTGTGTCGCTTGACAGATTAAATATCTTTTGGCCTGTAATGGCATATACTTTCCAATTCTTCGATTTTGACCAATCAGGTTGTTGCGCACGGCATGAGCATAATGTCGCCAGGATAGCAACAAGGAAAAGGCTTTTTCGCTTTGTCATAGAGGTAAAATTTAATTGCAGGTTGTCGTATTAGGATGCTTGGTTTCCACGGTATTTCTGGACATCTTTGGTCCTAACGGCATCGATCGGATATCCTCACCCAAATCGCCGGGATCGTATCCGCTACCTCCAGTCCAATGGCCAATGGTTGAGGGTAATGTAACGTTTCCAGCTCCCAATGCAGTCAATACAAAGGTCGTACAATTGTTCGTGCTTAGGTTGTAGATATAGCCGGGACTACCTCCGGTTTCAACATAGTTGACCATAGAGAAGAATTGCGAATTGGACACGGTATAAGTTAATGATATATTATAATCCGTATTCTCATTATTTCTTAGCTGTGCCTGATCAGAAGGAAAGAACGGATTTACAAGCCCTGCGGGATAGAGCCCCACATTTCTGGTGATAACGGTACCGGCGCTATTTTCCTGGAAGATAAGAAAGCTATGACCGACATTCACGGGATTTCCAGACTTAGAGGAACCGGTAGGACCTCCCTTCGTAAAGCTCCAGGGAGCCCGCGTACCTGCCACAGGTTGAGCTACACATACAGTTACCGTATAGGTGTGATCGATGCTGGACGAATTGGTAAAACAGCCGAAATAGGCCTTTACATTGGGAATTGCAGCGCCTCCTGTCGCGACGTTTATGGTGTACGCGCCTGTGATGCCACCGGCAATCGACCCATACCCTCCCGCTCCCACTCCCCCAACCGCCGCCAACGAAGCCGACACCGGATAATATTCCGAACTACATCCCGCCGGCTCCGACCATGCATACCCATCCCCCTCATCTCCCTCCGCATAATTATACCCGTCAATCTCATAGCAGGTAGTAAAAACAATATCCGGCGTCACCGTGTTCCCCGAAACCCCGGCAATACCAGCCCCTTTCCCCAAGAACCGATCCGGTGAGCCCGCCTGCAGCACTGATCCATCCGCCAGGTACCGGTATTGATGCAGCCGCTTCCCTGCCCAATCTTCCACCAGGAGGATCCCCGTAAACCCGCCGCTCCCCCCTCGCAACGCCAGGCTGTCCGGAAATGCAGTGATCACCTCCGCATGATACCGCCCGCGGTCATCCTCGTACACCAGCAGTCGGGTAAGCTCATTCAGATCGAACAACTTCTCACCGCAGAAATTGCTCCGCACATGCAGCGCTGCACCATACCGGACAGGAACAACTACTGCCTTCACCGATCCGATGACAAGGGTCCGGGCGTCAGCCCATAGCGGAGCTTTGCTGCCACTAATCCTCAGATTACTGCTGCTGCTCGCACTCCCTACGGAAAGCCCTGCAACCGAATCCTCAAAATAGTGGCGAGCGCCTTGCAACAATTGTGCACCCGTCGACGAATAACCGGCCGATTGCTCCTTGCGGCATTGCAGGGAAGGCCCGGCCAGTATGGCCAAAGCCAGAGGGATAAGTAACTTTTTCATATAAGGTTTATTTTAGAATGAAGAAAACACGACGTTCTCCCACCTGTACGGCCTCCCCCGATTCACACGCCGCCTCGCACCACCTCCCCGGTTCATGCGCCATTTCCCACCGCCTCACACCCCTCTTTTCAACTCCGCCAACCGTTCCCTTGACACCCCCAAATACCCCGCTATCAGCCCGTCGGGGACTCGCGACAGCACCCACCCCTGCTTCTCCCGTACAAACCTAAACCGGTCCTCATCGCTTTCAATCCGCGCCAACACCAGCCGGTCCGCTACCTTCTTTTCATACAGCTCCTTTACTATTTTGTAGTGAACGGCCGCCTCCGGGAATTGCCGCAACGTCCGGAAAACATTGCCGTACGAGAACTCCACAACTGACGACCGGTCCAACGCCTGTATCGTGGAAAAAACAGGATGACATCTCACCACGAACTCCCGCGGCCCGAACAACATCGCCACCGTCCTCTGGCGGTCATACGGATAGTCGAAGTATTCGACGAAATAGCCTTCTTCGATAAACGTACTTGTCACCCGCTCCGGCCTGACAGGACCGGCACAACAATAAGGCAACTCCGGCATCCCCGGTAATTGTTCGATCCAATACGTTCGCATATGATAAGCTTTAAGATGATTATTCCAGCAGAGAATCGAACTTTCCCAACAAAACCCTCACCAGGCTGTTCAGGAATTGCGCCCTGTCCTTCCGCGTCGACATTTCATTCAGGGCTACATGATATTGCCCCAGCTTCACTTCAAATATCTCTTCCCCCGCTTCCATCACCTGTTTCAGCGTATGCTTGCCGTTATTGAAACAACCAGCCGCATGCATCGCGGAAAGCATCTCGATCAGCGCAGCCCTGCCACCCGTCCATTTCAACTTCCTCATCTTCCTCGCGCCGGCCGCCTCCGGCTCCATTTGCTCCATCTCTTCCCTGATCCACACCCGCAGCCGGTCATTGGCCTTTATCCAGGACACCCAATACGTACCGATCGTAAAATCAGTATGGATAAAGGTCCCAATCTCATCTCCCGACCATTGGCCGGTAGGCTGGCGAAGGAAAAGGTATTCGTCCTGAAAGGTAGACCCCTGGTTATAGTACCGGCAGATATGGTCATGCTGCCGGAAGTACTCTTCCAGCCGCCGCCTTTCCTGTCCCAGCAGGGCTATAAAAGCCGCCGGCTCCTTATGCACCCGGCCGGCTTCTATCCGGTTTAGTTCCATGAAATAAAAGAGACGACTGTAAAATTCCGGCGCCTCGTACTTGAAATGGTAGATCTCCGCTGCCTTTCCCTCGAACGGACATGCCGCCACCTGCTCCTTCATCCTCAAGATCGCCTCACTGGTTACCTTGATACTACCGATATACCGGTTGATGGGATTGCTTTCCTTCAACGTCTCCTGCAGAGCCTTCCCCAGTTCTTCCTGCAAGCGCCCAAAATTCCGTTCCATATAATTTCATTCATGGAAACGAAGTTAGTATACCCATAACCGATTGTCAATAGGGAAATGAATAAGGCTTCAAATGATACCTTTTCAACGCCACTTTCTCTTCGCATAAGCATGCTTGACCCTGGAAAGGGTCGCTTTGCTTGCATTAAGATAACTGGCCATATACACATCCTTTACCCGGCTCACCAGGTTGGGGTCGCTTTCCATCAGCGCAGCATATATTTCATGCGACCTCTTCCGGTGCCTGCCGCGATGGCGGGCTTCACTCCGACAATAATAGGTCCCCGTGATCAGTCGCCCATGCACATTAAACTCAGGAAAAAATGCATAAGTCTCTTCTAACTCTTCAAAGGTGATCCCCCAGCAGATACAATCCTCCAGGGCTTCGATCGAGTCGTGCGCAGGGATTTGTTGCAGGAAACTCTCTACCGAGATAATAATATCTCCCTCCCGCATGAAATAGTTGGAGATCCTTTTCCCTTGCACGAGGGAATAGCTCCGGATCAACCCCTTCTCTAAATACAGGATATGCGAGGCGATCTCCCCGGCCTTTACGATCTTCTGCCCTTTCTTGTACTGGTAACATTTGATCTTCAAACGAAGGTGCGCCTCCAATGCAGGCGAAAGTGGATGGACGGCATGCAACAGCCGGATAAGTGGTTCCATATTGGTAAGGTTTGATGTGAACAATTGATTGCTCGTAATCATAGGCCAAAAAGAGTCAACAGAGCATGTTCTACACCGTTATAGTAAATTTAGGAATAAACTACGGAATTTTCAATGCCCGCCAAAGCAATCAGAGAATTCCCGAAAAGCAGCGAAAGATCATGAAGCAGAAGAAGGAGTTGCGCAAACGGATATTGGTCGTCCATCTCACCCCATCGGAATATGCAGACCTCAGAGAGAAATTCACTTCCACCACCTACCGGGTATTTTCAGACTACATCCGTGGCCTTCTACACCGGGAGCCGATCATAAAGAAATACCGGAATCAATCCCTCGACCAGTTCGAACTCACTGCTATCGGGATAAAGCAACAACTGGAAGCACTGCGCCACAGCTTCAGTGCTAGGGTGCAGCAGCTACGGTCCCTGCACCCCGGAACTATATCACAGGAAACCCTCGAATTCCTCCTGGCGGCTGAGTTCGAGCTGAGAGACAATATCACGGCTATCAAAGCCACACTCGTCAACATCTACGAACTATGCTCGCAAAAACAAAACCCTTCGGCAAAGTAGGCAAGCTCCTGTACTACAATGAGCAAAAGGTCAGAGAAAAGAAGGCCGAATGCATCTATGCCGGCAACTTCCTCAAGGACGCAGCTGACCTCACTCCGGAAGACAAAAACCGTCGCTTCAACGACCTGCAATCATTGAATCAACGTGCAACCCAAACCGCCGTGCATGTCGTCCTGCAGTTTGCGCCGGAAGAGAACCTGGATAACGAAAAGTTGGTGGACATTGCTGCGTCCTATATGCAGCGAATCGGCTATGGCGATCAACCCTATCTTGTGTACCGTCATTTTGACGCAGCTGCTCCGCATGTCCATATCGCTGCGATTTCCATCAGGCCCGACGGCAGCCATATTTATTACCCCCTCCTTATGCCAGGTAAGATCTCCGAACCGGCCCGCAGGGCAGTGGAAGATGAGTTCAGCCTGGTAAAAGCAGCGGGCCATAAACGCAAGCTGCAGCAACTCACCGGCCCCGCAGAAAAGATCCAATATGGGAAACTCCCGACAAAGGAAGTCATCACCCAAACGCTGGATTATATTTTGCACAACTACCGGTATCGATCCATCGCCGAACTCAACGCCATCCTCCGGCAATTCAACCTCATCGCCAAAACCGGCCGGCCCGGCAGCCGGCTCTATGGCTTCGGTGGCCTGCTTTACCAGATTCTGGACGAGAAAGGGCAGGGGAGAGGTGCCCCCATAAAGGCCAGCGCCCTCGAATCCAAACCTACCCTCTCCTGGCTGGAAACCAGGTTCCGGGAATTCCAACAGCCCGATCCTCTGGCCATTCAGCGTACCCGCGTAGCCCTCGACAGTATACTCCTGGCAAACCCGCAAGACTATGCTGCTTTTCACGACGCACTCCGCCGCAACCAGCTCGCGGCCGCTTCTGGGCTTGACGCCCGGGGCGCCATCACAGGCCTGTTGCTGGTCGACTTTGCATCCCGATCCGTGATAAACACTACCCAACTGGGGCCAGACTATCACCTTCCCGCCATCCGGCAGAAACTATCTTTCGATCCCCTTCAGCCATCCCTCATAACCGAATCCAACCAACAATCCATCAGGCAAAAACAACACAAAGGCCTGCGAATCTAAATTCCACCACCATGAGCAAACCCACTGGACAGGATGAAAATGCCCTCCATCGCATTCTCGATACGATCCGCATCGCTGGTATCCTCCTGTTACTCCTGCACTTCTTTTGCCACAACTGCCCCTCCTGCCGGGAAGCCGGGCCTGGCGACCCCATCATCCAGCGCTTGGTCGATACGATAGCCAACCTCCCGCTCATCGCCGGCTTCCTCGCCGGGAAATCCCTCGCCCTCCTGCTCCTGGGCATCTCCCTGTTGGGCGCAGACGGAAAAAAATCCCCGGACTACACGCCCCGCTGTGGACTCACCATATGCATCGGAGGCATCTTCCTTTACTTCGTCAGCGGCATCCTCGCCGGTACCGGCCTTCCGTACATCCTGCTATGCGGCTTCGGCTATCTGCTAGTCCTCTACGGCGGCAACTATCTCAGCCGGGTCATCTGGCACCGGTCCGACCCGGACATCTTCAATCGCCTCCACGAGTCCTTCCCCCAGGAACAACGGCTCATCACCAATCCCCGGTCCGTCAACCTACCCGCACATTTTCAGTACAACGGCGCTACCCTCGAAAGTTGGCTCAATTTCGTCGTCCCGGCTCGCGGTACCCTTATCCTGGGTACACCCGGCTCGGGCAAGACCGCCTATGTCCTCCAGCACTTCATACGGCAAATGATCCAAAAGGGGTATGCCATGGTTCTGCATGATTTTAAATACGACGATCTCTCCCGACTTACGTACAATTATTTTCTGCGCTTCAAATCCCGATACCCCAAAGGAGTGGACTTCTATAACATCCAATTCGACGACCTCAATCGATCCCATCGCTGCAATCTCCTCCACCCCGCGACTCTCACCGACATTACCGACGCCGAGGAATCTGCCCGTGCGTTGCTCCTGGGGCTCAACATGGAATGGCTGGGCAAGCAGGGCGAGTTCTTTGTGGAGTCGGCTATCAGCTTTGTCAAGGCTCTCATTTGGTATCTGCGGCTGTACAAGGACGGAATATATTGCACCTGGCCCCATGTCATCGAACTCGCCCAGACGCCGCTCAAAAAGCTCTTCACCATCCTCCGCGCCGAACCTCAGCTCCAGGCCCACATCGGCCCCTTCGTTGATGCCCTGGTAGAATCGGCCAACGAGCAGCTGGCCGGCCAGATCGCCAGCGCCACGATCAGTCTGTCCAAACTTTCCTCCCCCAAACTCTACTATATCCTCACCGGCAACGACTTTACCCTCGACCTCAACAATCCCCAATCCCCCAAGATACTCACCCTCGGCAATAATCCGCAAAAAGCGGCCACGAATGGACCCGTCATCTCGGCTTACCTCAATGCCATCAACCGCCTTGCCAACAAGAAGGGCGGCCACCCGCTCGCCGTGATCCTGGAAGAGTTCAGTACCATCGCCGTTCATACCATCGACAAGACCATCGCCACCGGCCGCAGCAACGACATCGCCGTCACCCTCTGCCTGCAAAACAGCAACCAGCTCAAGCACGCCTACGGCGACAAGCTCGCCGACGTCATCCTCCACACCTGTGGCAACATCATCTCGGGACAGGTCACGGGCGACACTGCCCGCCTGCTCGCCGACCGCTTCGGCCGCACCATGCAGCACCGCGAAAGCCTCACCAGCACCTATGCCGATCTCCAGATCACCCAATCCCACCAGCTCGAACCCGTTATTCCCGAATCCCGCATCGCCAACCTCTCCCCTGGCGAATTCGTCGGGATGGTCGCCGACACCCCCGAACAACCCATCCCGCTCAAAACCTTCTGCTGCCGCATCGACGCCGACTTCCCCGCCCTCAATGCCGAAGAAGCCACCTACCAACCCCTGCCCAACATTCGCGAAGTCACGCCTGAGATCCTCGACGCCAACTTCCGCCAGGTCCGCGCCGAGATCGACGTCCTCGTCCAATCGGAAATGGTTAGGATTTCTTCATCACCAGAGCTGCATCATCTGGTCATTCAAATCTGAGCATGCAATTGGTTGAAAAACAATTAAGTAAAAAATATTCTGGAATGAATGTCCCTTTTGTAGATACTCATTGGTCTTTTATATTCAAACTAGTCATTAACAAAAAAATACAGTTATGTCCAACTCAGGCGAGATTCTCAAGGCATTTTACGAAGCAGCGGCAAAAAAGGATATTGCAAAGGCAAGAACCTTTTTGAGCGATGATCTTGTATTCGTAGGCCTCTTTGAAACCTACCCGAATGCAGATAAGTACATAGAGACTTTTACCGGGCTGTTGCAGATGACGGTGCGGATCACCGTAAAAACCATCATTTCGGAGGGTGACCAGGCCGCTATCTTCTTCGAACTGGAAACCAAGGCCCCCGTTGAAGCCGTAACCCTCGTTGCCGAATGGCACCAATTCAAAAACGGAAAGATCAGTCACGTTGAATCAGCTTTCGATGGCAGGCCCTTTGCGGCCATGTTTGCCGGCAAATAAAACGTATATTTACTGGTCCTCAAACGCTTGAACAGAATCCACTTATTTATGCAGCCCATTGAGCTTTCCGCTATCCCACCCAGGGAAACCGCACCGGGATATTCAGGCCGGTTCATCCATACGGCCGGGATGACCCTCGCCTATTTTGAGATCAAAGCCGGAAGCGCCTCGCCTGAGCATGCACACGTGCATGAGCAGGTATCGCAGGTGTTGGAGGGAGTTTTTCAGCTGACGGTATCGGGTGAACCGGTTATTTTGAGGCCTGGAGCCGTCCTCGTCATTCCGTCGAATGTACCGCATTCAGGCCTGGCAATCACGGATTGCAAGCTGCTGGATATTTTTAACCCGGTGCGGGAGGATTTCAGAAAATGAAGAGTTTGCTGATATCGATTCTTGCATTTCTTTTGCTCGGCCCATCTGCGAATGCACAACTGACTCCGCGCAACCTGTTGGAGAAGGAGATGGATCTTGCAGGACTACAAAGGGTGCTTGTATCACAGGCGGCGTGGAAGCCTTTCCCCCAGTCGGCGGTGGGATGGGCAAAAATATTACCTGACAGCATCAGAGCGATTTTGATCAAAAACGGCGAGGCTTGCCTGCAAGGGCCGTTCCCCAATGTACCGGCTACCGTGACCCTGGACTTTTTTCGCAACGGCAACCGGACGAGATATGAGAATCTCGTCTTTGGAAAACGTAACCGGCTTTGGGCGCTGGTACTGGCCGAATCCGTGGAGGGTAGGGGGCGGTTCCTGGATGCGATCCTGGACGGGATATGGTCCATCTCCGAAGAAACGTTTTGGGGCGCCTCCGCGCATCTCTTTTTGCAAAAAGGCGGAAAAGGGCTGCCTGACGCGGACAACCCGGTGGTCGACCTCTTTGCGGCCGAGACGGCAGCCAACCTGGCCTGGGCGGATTATTTCATTGGACCCGAGCTTGACAGCATTTCACCGTTGGTCCGCGGGCGCATTTACTACGAAGTTAATAGGCGCATCTTTGTGCCGATGGAAACGGCCAAATATGACTGGCTGGGGGCGGGAAACAGAGAAGCCAAGCTGAATAACTGGGCGCCCTGGATCATGTCCAATTATCTTACTGCTGTACTATTGCTCGAAAAAGAGGGCAATAAAAGGACGCAGTATGTGTACCGGGCCATGCAGGTGACGGACCAATATCTCAACGGCCTGGGAGATGACGGTGCATGTGAGGAAGGACCGACCTATTGGGCTTACGGACCTGGCTGTGTTCTGGATGTTCTGGACCTCCTGCAAAGCGCCACTAATGGCCGCATCAATATCTTTCACGCGGATATTGTCCGCAACATGGCAGCTTATATCTATAGGGTGCATATCGGCGGCAATTATTTTGTCAATATTGGGGACGCGCACCCTGAAATGGCGCCGGAACCGTGCATGATCCGACGTTTTGGCGCTGAGACGGGAGACACCGTCATGCGCGGCTTCGGCAACTGGTTGTATGCCGGGAATGGGTATGCAATTAGCCAACAATTTCATCGCACAAGGGAACTTTTTGACTTCATGGACATCCATGATATCCGCGCAACCCCTGCCGTTTTCACTGATATCGGGGATGCCTGGCTGCCGGACGTACAGCTTATGGTCTCACGGTTGGCCCATGGACTTTTTGTGGCCGCTCATGCCGGCAACAATGGCAAGAGCCACAACCACAATGACGTCGGTGACTTTATCGTCTATGTGGACGGTCAGCCCGTGATCGTAGACGTCGGTTCCGGCACCTATACGGCCCGTACGTTTTCAAAAGACCGATACCGGCTCTGGTTCAATACCTCCGCATTTCACAATTTGCCGACGGTCAACGGCCAGCAGCAACAGGAAGGGCTTGCGTATGGTGCCAGTCAGGTTTCTTATCGAGCAGACCGGCGCGGGGCGAGACTGACCATGAACCTTGCAAAGGCCTACCCGGCCTCCGCCGGAGTAAGCGCCTGGAATCGGAGCATATTGGCAGAAAAAGCGGGAAAGATAACGATCACGGACAATTGCCAGGCAGATAGCGTATTTAGTTCGCTGACTCAAAATATCATGACGGTTGGGGCCGTCGATATCACGGTGCCAGGATTGATCGTGTTTGCAACCGACAGGGGGAAAAAGGTGCAACTGCACTACGACGCGCGGGTCTGGAGCGTCCAAAGTGAGGAAATGCAGTTGACCACGCCGGAAGAGGAGGGGCTGAAAGAGAGCTGGCATCACCGGACCATCACCAGAATTCGGTTGGATTTAAAGTCCCCGGTGCGGGTCGCCGTTTTTCAATATACCATCGTTGCCAAATGATATCCGCTGAGAAGAAGATCTTTTCCCGGGGTAAAAATTTTATAAATAATAATTGACTGAGTAGTCAATTATTTATATATTTGCAGCATGGCTCGACCCAAAAGCGAAGACAAGCGCAGCGCAATTTTAGATGCAGCAACACGTGTGATCGTCACGCAGGGGTTGAGTGCGCCGACGGCGACGATTGCCAAAGAAGCGGGCATATCCAACGGGTCTCTCTTCACCTATTTTGAGACCAAGGTCGATTTGCTCAACCAGCTTTTTATAGAGTTAAAGGCTGGAATGGCGGCTGCCGCCTTAAAGAGATTTCCAGATGAAAGTGAACTTCGCAAGCAAGTTTTTCACGTATGGTCGAATTGGATGGATTGGGGAACGTCTAATCCAGAAAAACGAAGCGCGCTCGCACAACTCAGCGTTTCCGAAGAGATTACACCAGCGACTCGACTTGCAGCACATAAAACTTCCGCTGGTCTTACCGATTTGATGGAACGGATACGGGCCAATGGCTCTCTAAGGGCTGTCCCTATGAGCTTTGTCGGCGCGATTATGAACTCGTTGGCCGAGACAACGATGGATATCATGATCAATGACCCCGCTAACGCAAAGAAGCATTGCAAAGTTGGATTCGAGACCTTTTGGCGCGCCATAAGCTAATTTTTTTGACAATATAATGACTGACTAGACAGACAATAATTACGTATAAATAATGACAAAAATGGATACAAATCGTAAGGCCTATATAATTACAGGCCCAACTTCCGGCATCGGCCGCATTACTGCTTTCGAATTGGCTAAACACGGCACGGTTGTTCTCGTGGGACGCGACCGCAAAAAGCTCGACGAGCTGCAAAATAGCATAGTAAAAAAGGGCCAACATGCCGTGTCGGTCGTATGCGATCTGCAGGAAATCGCTAGTGTGAGATGCGCGGCGCAAGAGATCATCGACCTCCGTTTGCCAATTGCCGGTCTGCTCAACAATGCGGGCGTCATGCAGATGCGTGCGACAAAGAACTCGCTCGGTTGGGACACGACGTTCGCAACGAACCATCTTGGCCCGTTTGCGTTGACAGAGGCACTTGCCCCGTACCTTCCCGATGGTGCGAACGTTGTTTTTGTTGCTTCTGGCGTAGAAGATCCAAACCGCAAGCCTGCCAAGGCCGCTGGCTTTCGTGGCGGTCGCTATATTTCGGCCGAGGCCAGTGCGCGCGGCGAGTGGAAACCTGGGGGCGCCAAGAACCCGGGCCTTGACGCTTACGCAACATCCAAGCAAGCCATTCTTGCCGCGACGCTGGCGTTTGCCCGCGAGAATCCACGGCTGCGCTTCAACGCCCTGGAACCCGGCTTTACGCCGAACACCGGCCTCGCCCGCGATGCGAATGGATTCTTAAAGTTCTTAGCAAACTACATTCTTCCGTTGTTCGCGCCTCACATCAAATATTGGAGCACCCCCGGGAGGGCCGGGCGATTGTCGGCGAAGGTTCTGACTGATGAGTCAGGCCGGACTGGCGTCTACTTTGATGAAAAAGGGCATCCGATGCATCCCTCTATGCTCGTGCAGGATCTAAAGTTCCAGGATCGTGTTGTCGCCGAGACCCGCGCTTTGCTGGCTAGTGTTCATTCAAAATAAAAAAAATGAAAGTCTTACATCTTATAATAGCCTTCGCGTTTATAGCAACAACCCTAAAAGCTCAGAAAGAAGGAGACATCATGGGCAAATGGGAATCAGATAAAAAGGATTTTCGCCTGGAGTTCTTTAAAGCAGGGAGCGAATATCAGGCCAGAACACTATGGGGCAGCATCCTCCTTGTCTTAAAAGCGATAAGGCTTCAGTTTGTTAATTTAAAAATTCTTTTAGGTAACTTAAAATTGTTTCCGTTTGCATCATTAGGCTCACATGTCCTTGTGATGGCACAATTGCTAAATGCGATTTTGGCATTGGTTTTAAATCAGCAGCAACACCTCCTCCAAGTAATTGATAAGTTTTCATCAATTCAACTTTATCCAAACCATCATTATCACCTGAAATAATCAATACTGGCGAAGTAATTTTTGCGATATTGGAGTCTCCGCAGTTAAATGGCACTTTGGCAAAATCAAACATCCGTTTTAAAAACTTTGTCCATTTGGTTGTATCAGGTGCTACTGCATCGTATCCTGTTTTTAGAGGTGTGTTATCAAAAAATTCAGGTTTAAAATCTTCAAACGCTGTGTTCACTATTGGTAGCCAACCATCAGTTTTGTAAGTAGAAGAAATGATTACTAATTTTCTTAACCGTTTTGGACTTTGAACAGCAAACTGATAGGCAATAGAGCCGCCCATACTATAGCCTGCTACATCTGCACTATCTATTTTTAGGTAATCCATCACTTTTTCTACATCACTTGCTAAAGTAGTAATTGACAATGCTCTGTCTGAATATGGTGAATGCCCATGTCCTTGCATTTCAATGGCAATTACTTTTCTATGCTTTGATAGTTCAGGAATTAATTGACTCCAATTCATATCGATAGTATAAAATGCGCCGTGTAGTAAAACGATTGGCATTCCCTGTCCATATACTTCGTAATAAACTTTGATACCATTGACAGGTGCATAGCCACTTTCTGTAGGTTTAGTCTTTTGTCCATTCACTTGAAATACTGTGAAAAGAAGTAGAGCAATCGGCAATATTTTTTTTGACATTTTCATTCTGTTAATTATCTTTTTCATTGTCATTATTTTTTTTGTTCTTGTAATAAGGTTTCTAATTCGTTTAATGTCATTGTAAAGCCTTCTTTAAAGCCCATTTGTATAAGCATTTCAATGTTAGCAAGTGTTTTATGTTTTATGGCAATACTTACTTTCGTAGTTCCGTTTTGTTCACCAAAATTCAATTCCCATTCTGAAGTTGGAATTTCGGCATTAATGTTTTCTTCTTTGTCTGTAAAAGAAGACAACCATTTTATATTGGTCTTGGGATTTATTAAAGTGTATTTTTGTACTCCCCAATGTTCTTCTCCTTCTGGCCCCACCATTGCATAAAATCTACGTCCACCAACTTTGAATTCCATTACTTTCGTTTTTGATTCGAAAGGCTTAGGTGCCCACCATTGGTCAAGAATTTCTTGTTTGGTAAAAGCATCCCATACTAGCGAAAGGTCGGCATCAAATTCTCTTGTTATATATAGTGTTTTAGCAACTTTGTCAACTGTAAAATCGAATAGTAAATTATTGTTCATTTTTTTTGTTTTTTCATGATTGATAATACTTTGTCCAATTGATTGAACTGAGTTTCCAGGGTCTTCCTGAATTGCTCAATCCATTTATCGATTTCGTCCATTTTAGTTGCGTTTATGTGATAATAGATTTCTCTTCCCTTCTTTTCCTGTTTCACCAATTCGCATTCAGTAAGAATTTGAATGTGCTTTGAAACCGCTTGCCTGCTGGTATGGAATTCCTCTGCAATGGCATTCGGTGTCATGGCCTGTGCTGCAATCAATAATAAAATTGCCCTTCGTGTCGGGTCAGCAATAGCTTGAAATACGTCTCGTCTTGTCTCCATACAATAATCTAGTAGCGCAATTATCTGGTTGCAAATATAATGCAATTATCTGGTTGCGCAAGTTATTTGAGTTTTTTAATTAAAAAAAGTGCACAAAATGAGTGGAACCTTCTTTATCGCAATACCATTGTTAGCTTTCGTTGTTCCTCGCTTGGCTTAGTTAGAGATTATTGATTCTGTGATGCAAAATCCAACAACGTTATTCTCATCGTTTATTTGAGCCGAACAGGAAACACCGAAGCTATCGCCCGGATGATCCAAAAAGAAGTGGGCGGCAGGCTTGTTGCCCTTGAACTGATCAATCCCTTCCCCACTTGGGGGATACAAATGCCTCCTCCAATGAAGAGTTTTCTAAGGCAGTATGATCTTAGTGGGAAGACAATTATTCCGTTCAATACGAATGCGGGGTATGGTGTGGGGACTGGCTTCCAAACGGTGAAAGATCTCTGCCCTAAAAGCAAGATATTGGAGGGGATTTCGAAGAAAATCTGGCCAAAATGCCTCAGTGCGCGGGATGAGATTGCCTCGGGGCCCTGGCGGGCTCCTCGGCCATCAGGAGGGGGGCTACAGCACATGCAATGCCGTTCGCTACGCTCACTCCCATTGTTATTTTCTGCGCTTTTGCTCGGGCAAGCCCGACAACGCTCCGAAAACAACAATGCCCCGTCAAAGACGGGGCATTGCATATGCTGTGCGCGGGATGAGATTCGAACTCACACGCCTCGCGGCGCTACCACCTCAAAGTAGTTTTTTTCACTCACGCTTAAAACTAGAAAACCTTTACCAATACTAGGTTTGGGCATTTTCCGGTAGCCGTGAACAGATGTGTTTTGGTAGCGGAACCTTTTATGTATTCAGTTATGTATCTAATATTGTATCCAAATGTACCATTTTCAGTAGGCAATTACCTTTTTTTCCATGGATTTTACATAGTGCACCAAAGGGAAATTCTATCGAATACTTTTTCAACTTGCTTGACTTATTTTGTGGTAAATAAGCCTGTTTGAAGCCTTATCAGCAATGACTACAGTGGTTATTGAACTCTTTTTTTACGTAGTTCGTCAAAGCTACGCAACCAGTCAAGGCGTAGCCGTTCTGATCGGATCACAATTCAGCCTCGACAGCTTCGATGCCCAAAGGAGACAAGTGGACATTTCCGTTGTTTTGATCCCATTCTACAAGCCTATCGCTGTGTAGACCGTTTAGGACCTTTGTTTTATAATTCGACTTAGTAGAATATTCCACCCAATCGCATAATTCATCTACGGTCGCTTTACCGTCAATACAACTGTATAAGAGTCGTAAAGTTTGCTTTTTTGCGTCCAGGCCCGCTTTTAAAACTCTTTTTTTATTGCCGATCGTCCAAATATCTTCCACCTCTCTTTGTACGATTAATTCGATGGATGAATTTGCCTCGTCGACAGTAACTTGGTGAAAAATTCTAATAAGCTCAGCAACAAGCCACTTTGCAGAATAAATAACAAAGGTTGCATCCATGCGATTTGGATCAACGTCACCCCCAACATGACCGACACCTCGGTTATTACGTACCTCATATAGAGCAATTAAAATGCGCGGAATTTGAATGCGAACAGAGCGACTAAACGAAGCTGAGCTGAGTTGTTCAAGCGCGTCACACGCTTGTTTGAATTGTGCGGGCTTCGAAGATTTGGAAGGATAAGTTCCTGTGGTATACCCGCGTAAAATTGAATATACTATTTCACAGAGCTTGCCACCTTCTAGTTCTGCTGGCTCCCAACGTCCTTCACGGTAGTTTTTTAAAAGCTTATTAAATTCCGAAAAAAGTTCATCTCGAAGTGTTGGCGGTAAAGCTCCCAGCAAATTGCTTACTGTAAGGGTCATTTCTTAGACGCTTTTTTTGCGGCCTTTTTCTTTGCGCGTTTGCTAGGTTTATGTGCGTTACGACTT
Organism: Puia dinghuensis; assembly: GCF_014642875.1. Classification (GTDB taxonomy): domain Bacteria; phylum Bacteroidota; class Bacteroidia; order Chitinophagales; family Chitinophagaceae; genus Puia; species Puia dinghuensis. Next base: position 1,225,226 of record NZ_BMJC01000002.1, on the reverse strand, counting down.
TCTGCCGCTGCTGTTCTGTCAGGCAATGCATCTACATATGCTTCACCAAGTGCGGAGAGTACATAGTCGCCTTTCTTTTTACCTCTAATGAAGAACTTCGCTTGTCTTATCGCATTGACCATATCGCGAGAAAAATTGTTGTCAGCAAAATTTCGTTTTGCTTTATCGGCAATCGTTTCTTTAATATCGGCTTTTGTGTGTGTTTCGCCAAGACTGTTATCCACTCGGAATTTGGCAGCAACGGCAAACTCTTCACCTATAGTCTCGGGTTTTTTTAAAGTAAAAAAAGCTTTAGCGTCTTTAACGGTTGCAAGTGGTGTTTGACCATTCGAGCTACCCTCTCCATTTCCAGCCTGCCCATTAACAGCTGCCGGTGGAGTAACACCTAAAAGAGTTGCGACGGATGCTAAAATTCTGTTGGCGTGTTCTTTGTCCTGATTTTCCAGGAGTGCAAAAATTTCATTTGCAATCTGACCCGCATTTTTCTCATTGTTTTTTTTCATTGATAGGCTCTTTGGGTTTGACTGAGAAAATTTAGCTGTAAACATAGCACAAAAAGTTAATATGCGTCAATATCTTAAACAGCTATGTGAATGACATGTAAAAAAATATAACTATCTTATTTTCAATATGTTGGAGACTTGTATCTAAAAAAAGATAGAATTCACAAAAAGAATTAAGTTCCACCGTTGTTATCACTGTGTTTTAGAAACGAAAATGATATGCATTATAGACGGCTCTGCTGTGCGCTGGGTGAGTCTTCACACGCCCTCTTGGGCGCTATTTTGTTCTTTTGAATGAATTTATGGATTCTTCGCCCAATAAAAGTTATTGCATTGATTTACAGGGCTTTTGTAATTGAAATTATTATATTGAGAGAGGATTGTTTATCTTTGTTGCATGGAACAGAAACAAGTTAATTTCAACATGGCTACCATCGGTAAAGATGTAGAAGCCTTTGTACGTTCCAGGGCCACTCGATTAGGCAGTTTTATTGTCTATGAAGAAAATGGCAAGATCATTAAGGAAGATCCTCGCACTGGTCAAAAGACCATTCTCCAATCGTCTGAAAGAAAGTAAAGAATGCCTTCATTGTATGTATTGGGCGGCGCCAATGGCGTAGGTAAGACTACGTGGTATCAACTAGGGGTTGAAAATAAATCTATCAATCCGGAACTGCCATTTATTAATATAGACTTGATCGTTTTTCGAGAACTAGGTGGTTATACTGCCGAGAATCTTGCAAGGGCTGAACAGATTGCGAGAGAAAGAATGAAAGTATTGCTTCAGGAAAGGAGAGATTTCATGATCGAGAGCAATTTATCTAAGTCTGCTGATTATGATTGGATTGCCTTGATGAGGAAGAATGGATATGATACGGTCCTCTTTTTCCTTGGTACGAGTGATGTTGAAATCAACAAGAACCGTGTAAGAGCGCGGATTCTAGAAGGTGGTCACGCCGTTGCCGATCCTATTATTGAACAGCGTTATCAAATGGGATTGAGTTACCTGAAAACAAAGGTGCTAGATTTTTCTGAAGCTACGATTATTGATGTATCCGGTCATCAGCCATGTATAATGGCGCAACTTCATCAAGGGCAGATACTTTATAAACACCCAGACTGTCTACAGTGGGTACAGGCTAGTCTGGAATTGGCGGAAAGAATTGAGTTGCGAAGAGGGAAGGGCTGATTTTTTAGTACAGTGTAGTAGCTATTCCTGTAACAAAATTTGAAACGACGATGAGCTTACCACATGGAACAATGCAAAAGTTTCTCGAAGAAAAAAAAGAACTGACACCCGGGATTATTGCTTCCTTACAAATAAAAAAAGCAGATGTCTTTGGCCGAATTGCATAATAAACTTCAGGAATTAGAAATTCCCGAAAACACATACTACCTAAACGGAATTTATGGTTCACCAGACGACAATGATAAGATCGCGCTAGCGATAAGAAAAGGGAAATTTTTCGTGGAATACGAAGTTTACTTTAAAGAGAAAGGTGAAAAACAATCGACAAAAACGTTTGTGACTGAAGATGACGCATGTCAATATATTTATAGACAGCTTTCTTCTGGTGCAAGCTAGTAGAGCGCTTTGTTATGGTAGTTCACCGTTGGCTTACACAATGAATGTGTTTTTTTGACAGTGGGTTAAACAGTTGTTGAGACAATTATTAGATCCAAGGAACTTCCCAAAGAATATATGTAAGGTATGGTGGAAGGAAGGATGTGAGGAAACAAGGAAACAGAACCTTTTGGAGATTTGTTATCAGACTTTCTTGTATCCAATCGTGTATCTAATTTTAGAATTATGACTACAAGACTGGATACAAGTACCTTTTTTATAAGGTGTAAAGTGCTGATTTACATAGTGCGCGGGATGAGATTCGAACTCACACGCCTCGCGGCGCTACCACCTCAAAGTAGTGCGTCTACCAATTTCGCCACCCACGCACACTCCAGTGGGAAATTTTGAAGTGGCTGCAAATGTAGTACTTTCCGACCGGATTTTCAACGAAATTTTTATTTCAACGCTTCGCTGATCACTGCCGCCGCCTGCCGCAACGCCGTCTGCACGGCGGGCACATGGGCAAGGGGATTCAGCAGACCATAGTCATGGATCAATCCCTGGTAACGGGTCTGCGTCACAGGTACGCCGGCCTCATCAAGCTTGCGGGCATAGGCCTCACCTTCGTCACGCAGCACATCATTCTCTGCGGTCTGAACCAAGGCAGGGGGTAATCCTTTCAACTCGCTAAGCGAAGCTTGCAGGGGAGAGGCATAGATCTGCGCCCGGTCGGCAGCCTTCGTTGTATAGTTGTCCCAGAACCAGATCATCATATTCCGGGTGAGGAAGCGTTCGTCGGCAAAGTCATGATAGGAGCCGGTCTCGAAATTGGCATTGGTCACCGGCCACAAGAGCACCTGCAACGCCAGCTTCGGCCCTTTCTTGTCCTTCGCCATCAGCGCCACCACGGCGGCCATGTTGCCGCCGACGCTGTTGCCTACGACGGCAAGCCGGCTGCCATCCACGCCGATCTCTGCGCCGTGCTGCGCCACCCACTGGGTTGCTGCATATGCCTGGTTGATCGCAACAGGGTAGTGGGCTTCCGGTGAAGGCGTATAGTCAGGAAAAACGGCCGTTATGCCACTCCCTACCACCAGATCGCGAACCAGCCTGCGGTGAGTAGGGTAGTCCCCCAATACCCATCCGCCGCCATGGAAGAACATAAAAACAGGCCCATTGGGTTTCACGCCTGCCGGCTTGACAACATGGATCCGCACCGGGATCCCATCTTGCGTAATAGTCTGCTCGGATTCCGTAATACCAGAATAATCTACCTCCACCGATTTTTGCGCGTCGACGAGCACCTGCCGGGCTTCGGCTGGGGATAACTGTTCAATCGGTTTGCCGCCCCCGCCATTCAGCGCCTTCAGGAAACTGCGGACTTCCACCAGGATGCGCGGGTCATTCTCTGCTTTGACAATGGTTGATTGTGCCATGATAAAAGATGTTTTAAATGTGAATAATAGGAAGAAAAGGAAACTGCTGTTGCGAAAATTGTGCTTCATACGTTTTGTTTTTGTCAAATTGCATGAAGCAAAATTATTCCGCCGATAGGCCTGAAAAAATGGCAAAAGAGCGACTAAAATTGTACTTTTTTCCCCGGTAGGAATAAATTGTACAAACAGAGGTTATTGCTCCTGCGTAAAGGTTTGCTTTTTGAACGCGGCGGGCGTACGGCCGACCTTGCTCGTAAACAGCCGGTTGAAATAGGCGGGATCGTCATAGCCAAGATCGTAGGCAATCTCTTTTATGCTCAGCGGGGAATAGATCAACAGTCTCTTCGCCTCCAGCAAGATGCGATCTTTTATGACATCATTGGGTTGGGGCACACCAAGCCGGTTCAACCGCTTGGAAAGCGTCTTCGGCGCCACGCTCAGGAGCTCGGCATAGTCGGTGACGCTATGTTTTTCCCGGAAATGGATCTCCACCAGCCGGCTAAATGTCCGGAAGAATTCCGCGTCTTCGCTGGGATGTTGGTCAAAGCCTGCTAATTGCTGTTGCTTCCAGACCCGGGTAGCTAGAATGATCATCTGTTTAAGATAGGTGCGGATCATTTCTTCATACGATGACTCCTGGCGGGAAAGCTCATCGAGGATATTTTGTACCGCACCGGCCACGATCTTGTCTTCCCTGGCGGGTAACACCGTCATCGGCATCCCGTAAATATTGTTGAACAGGAGTCCGTCACAGGCCACTTCCTCGTCATGTATCTGTACACAATAGAAGTCGCGGTTGTAATAGATGAAATAGCCTTTTGCCGTGCCGGCTCCTTCCACCTGGCAATACTGGTTGGAATTGATAAAGAAGAGCGTGCTCTTTTTGGTGGTCCATCGCTTAAAATCAACCGTCAACGAATAACCGGCCGGCAGGTACAGCACTTTTATATAGGATTTGTAGCGTTGTCCGTTGATAGAGTCCAGGCTGGCGGCATCGATCTCTACCAAGCCCAGTTTCTTATAGTTCTGCTCGAAAAATCTTTCCATGGCAATGCATTATTTCTTCAACACGATGCGGAAGGTTGTCCCTTTCCCCAGTTCCGACTGCCGGACGAACAGTTGCCCCTTATGATATTGTTCGATGATGCGTTTCGAGAGGCTCAGCCCCAGGCCCCAGCCCCTTTTTTTCGTCGTAAACCCTGGCTTGAATACCTTTTGCAGGTTGCGCGCGGCGATGCCCTTACCCGTATCTGTCACGTCGATGACGATCTCTTTCAAATGATCCACAATGCCGATGGTGATAGTTCCCTTGCCTTCTATGGCGTCAAGCGCATTTTTGAGCAGGTTCTCGATCACCCAGTCGAACAGCGGACCCGAGATGCGAACATACAAGGGAGACTGGGCCTGCGTCTGCAGCGCAAACTGCACCTTCCCTGTCGCGCGTTTTCGGATATACTCCATCATATTCTGCACCTGCCCGATCAAATCCTTTTCTTCCAGCACCGGTTTGCTACCGATCTTCCCAAACCGGTCGGACACCAGCTTTAGGCGGTCGACATCTTTCTGTATCTCCGCCACTGTACGCCCATCGACAGCGCTCTCCTTCAACATCTCGACCCAGCCTTCCAGGGACGAGACGGGGGTGCCTAATTGATGGGCCGTCTCCTTGGCCATCCCGGCCCAGAGCTGGTTTTGCGTCGCCTTATTGCGGATGGTGATGGAATAAAGGGTAAAGAAGATAAAGAGGGTCACGATAAACAGCTGCACGAGTGGGTAGTACCGGACTTCGTCCAGCAGGGCGGTATGACCATAATAATAACGGTTGGCGATATAGGGCGTGTCATTCAGCTTTATCTCGATGCGCTTGTTCTCGGCCCGGAATTTCTCCAGTTGCTTGTAGAGCCAGCCCCTGTCACGCGCCACCCGGAAGGAATCCAGGTTGATATAATCGATTATACTATCCTGTTCGTTGGTCTCGATGATGGGTATCGACTGCTGACCGTTACGAATTAGGTTTGGCAGGGTCAGGTCCATTCCCGGGTTGTTCAACACAGATTTGCTGGCGGCTACCCACAGGTCGACCTTTTGCCGTTCGTCCGCCGCTATCTTCTTGGCGAGATATTGGGAATAGAAGATGGTGGCGGTAACGATAACGATGCCGGCTAAAGCCAAGAACGATCTCCAGTTAAGCAAACTCCGAATCATAGATCGAATTTATAAAAACCACTTCACTAAATCCCTATTCCTTATTTTTGGGCCCGGACGGCCATCCGTCGCCCAAACCCGGCGAAGTCCGGCCGAAATTTTAAATCATCCGTAGTGACGCCAACAACAGCCATTGTCATACTCAATTTCAACGGACGTAAATTCCTCGAACAATTCCTCCCCTTTGTAACGGCCAATACCTGCCCCGGCGCCGAGATCGTCGTGGCGGACAACGCCTCTACGGATGACAGTATCCCTTTTCTGCAAGCGCATTATCCCGGCCTGCGTATCATTGCCATGGATAAGAACCGGGGGTTTGCCGGGGGCTATAATGAGGCGTTGCGGCAGGTGAAGAGCGACTATTATGTTCTCTTGAATTCCGATGTGGAGGTGACGCCCGGCTGGCTGCAACCCGTCATCCGGCTGATGGAAGCCGATCCGGCCATCGGCGCCTGTCAGCCCAAGATCAGGATGTATGCCGATCGCGATTCGTTCGAATATGCCGGGGCGGCCGGCGGCTGGCTTGATCATCTCGGCTACCCTTTTGCCCGGGGTCGCGTGTTCGATGTCTGCGAGCGCGACACCGGGCAGTACGACAAGCCGGAGCCTATCTTTTGGGCCAGTGGGGCTGCCATGTTCATCCGGGCCCGCCTCTATCACGAACTCCGGGGACTCGAGGATTTCTTCTTCGCCCACCAGGAAGAGATCGATCTCTGCTGGCGTCTCCAGCTGGCCGGCTACAAAATATACAGTTGCCCGCAATCGGTGGTCTATCATGTAGGTGGTGGCACCCTGCCAAAAGGCAACGAACGCAAGGTCTTCCTCAATTTCCGCAACAATCTCATCATGATGGCCAAATGCCTGCCGCCCGAGCAGTGGCTTTGGAAGATACCCTTGCGTTTTCTGCTGGATTCCATCTCCGCCTGGAAATCCCTTTTTGCCGGTGAGGCGGTCTATTTCTGGGCCATCCTGGAAGCCCATCTTGCCTTTTTTAAGTGGCTGGCTATCAACCGTAAAAAGAGCATCTTTCCCCCCAACAGACGCGCCCCGCTCCAGGGATGGTATAGTGGCAGTGTGGTGTGGCAATATTTTGTCCGGGGAAAGAAAACTTTTACGGAAATTGTAAAAAGCAAAGGCTGATTTTCCCGTCGAATGTCCTATTTTTGCGCAGTAATTAAACCATTATGGATCAACAATTAGACCAACCAATAGAGCTGAAAGACCCGAAATTGAAGGACATTGCCAATAGCTGGGTGGACTCCTCGGCATTCCTGTTTTATCTGCAAGTGGGCGTTGTTATCGCACTCATCGTTGGTGGCAGCTTTGGTTTGTGGGCAAATCGTTACAAAGGCAAGCCCGAGGTCAATGTACCCGGTAACACCCTGTACACACCCCAGTACAAATAATTCAGAAAAAGTTTTTTCGGGAATCATACTTTCCCTATTTTTGCAACCCCAAGTAAGAAACGCGGTTTGGCAGTAGTGATCAAGGATTTGTGAATCTTACTATGGACGGAAAAAGTGGTTCTTTACATAGTATTCATGCGGAAGTAGCTCAGTTGGTAGAGCGCAACCTTGCCAAGGTTGAGGTCGCGGGTTCGAGCCTCGTCTTCCGCTCTAAAGACCTGATCGGTCATAAGATTCCATCCGCCGCTGGCCGATGGAATTTTTTTTGGCTTATCTTTAAGCCAGCTACCCGGGTGGCGGAACAGGTAGACGCGCAGGACTTAAAATCCTGTTGCCCGAAACGGCAGTACGGGTTCGATTCCCGTCCCGGGTACACACGCCCCCGACCATCGTCGGGGTTTTATATTTTCAAAGATTCAATCTTCTGAAAAAGTCTTCATCAAAAGGATGCAGCCACGCATAATGCAAGGGAATTTCGGGATAAGTCTCAACAAACTTTTTGTATTTGCCGGATTTGATTTGAGCCTTATCGTACTTTGCTTCAACTGCAAATGGGTTTTCCTTTTCAGGTAATACGAAATCAACTTCATTGCCATCCGAAGTACGCCAATAATATATTGGATCTAAGCCGTACCTGTCCATCAGATTCCTGAAATACATGTTTTCCCAAAGTTCACCTCTATCCATTCGAATCTGTAGCTGTTGGAAATTGTTGAGCAGGCAATTGCGCAAACCGGTATCCAACAGGAACCCTTTAGGCATTTTTGTCAGCTCTTTCCTGAGATTACGGAAATATGGTTTTACCAGTGCCAGATGAAAACATTTCTGTAAAATGTGCAGGTAGTTGTTTACAGTATCCGTTTTGATTCGGAGAGTGACTGACAGTTCATGCACGTTGATCAGACTTCCGCTTTGTTCTGCCAGGAGTCTAAACAGATGAAAAAAGGCCGTTTCATTCTGTACCCCGGATTCCAGGATGTCTCTTTTAACAAACGAATCCCTGATTTCTCTCAGCTTTTCTATCTTCTCTTTCTTATCCGGCTCAGTAATAATTGCCGGATAACCTCCATACAACATATAAGATTCCCATTCCTGCCGGAGGTAGTCCAATTGAGAGGTCCTAGCTTTCTCATTGGACGATATTCTTTTTAATTCCTGCAGTAGTTGATCTTTGCCGTTCAATTGCAGGTATTCACTAAATGAGCAGGTTAAAAGTTGAAAGACTCTTTTCCTGCCTCCAAGCGAGTCCCGAAAATGATCATCAATATAAAAGGCGCTGCTGCCGGTTGCGACGATCTTCACCTGCTGGACATGTTCGTCATATAATAGCTTCAGAAAATTGGATGGGTCATCCAGGTATTGTATTTCGTCAATGAAAGCTATGACCCTCTGCTTCACATCAGGGAGATAATTAAGCAGGTTCAGTGGCCGTTCGTTCAGAATAGAAAGAACGTCCCTATTTTCAAGGTTCAGGAATACACTGGGAAGAGATTGTTCTTTGCAATGGATTTCCAGTTGCCGGAGCAAAGTGGATTTGCCGGTTTGTCGTGCACCCGTCAGAACGGTAAATTCCTTTTTATCGAGATGGGCAGCCAATTGGTCAAATAACGCTCTCCTCATATCTCCTGCTTTCCGTAAAATTAAGAAATTTTGGATATTTTATCCTATATATAGATAAAAATATCGGATAATTATTACTATTGATTGATTAAATTATCTATATTCCACGAATTACCTCCTTTTTATGGAATCAAATCCACAAAAAGCTCGTTCCTATTATTCTTTGCCCGAATTTGTGAGACAGTGTCCCACATTTTGGCAAAAGACGTAATTTGATGATATATAATCAATTATTGGTCGTTTCAGTCTCTGGCCCGGCCTGATTGACCACTTTTGAAAGGCTCTTTCTACGGCTGAAAGTGGGACTTTTTTACCTTTCCAAAAACTCTAGAAGATCCATGAACCTATTCCAAAAGTTCGATACAACTCCCGTCCCGGGTACAAATGTCCTCCCAAATGAAGAGCAATAAAAAGGAGTTGTCACCTACACAACGTCAAGAGCTCCTTGCCGTCTTGAGATCCCGATTTGAGAAAAATAGCAACCGCCATAAAGGTCTCGATTGGGCTAAAGTACAAGCAAAGCTCGAAGCTGATACTAAAAAACTGTGGTCACTCAATGAAATGGAAACAACCGGCGGTGAACCGGATGTTGTTGGTTATGATAAAGGGACAGACGAGTACATTTTTTATGATTGTTCAACGGAAAGCCCTAAAGGTCGCAGAAGTGTTTGTTACGACCGTAAAGCGCTGGAGTCAAGGAAAGAACACAAACCAGAAAATAACGCTATTGATATGGCCGCGGCGATGGGCATTGAACTTTTAGCGGAGGAGCAATATCGGGAGTTGCAGCAATTGGGAAAATTCGATACGAAAACATCGAGCTGGGTGAAAACACCTTCTGATATCAGAAAACTCGGTGGTGCCCTCTTTTGTGATCGCCGATACGACACAGTCTTCGTGTATCACAATGGTGCGGACTCTTACTATGCCGCCAGAGGGTTCCGGGGTTTGCTGAGGGTATAAATTTTATCCACTCTTCCGCTCCAGATTATTTCTATATGTTTTTTGAAATTCCAACGGCGTTAGTCCTGTCTTCCGCTTGAACATCCGGGTGAAATAGGAATTATCCAAATACCCAAGCTCTGTCGCTACCTGCGCGACGGTCAACTCTGAATAGATAAGCATTCTTTTGGCCTCCACCATGATCTTGTCACTGATCACCTCCGAGACTGTCTTGGCCAGGCAGCTCTTACACACCCTGTTGAGGTTCTTTTCGCTCATGAACATCATTTCCGCATACTTTGCCGGGGACTTTGTCTCCCGGAAATGGTCGTCGATCAGCTTTTCCAACCTACGCACATGCGCGAGTTGCGTTTCGATCTTCGTCGCTCGCAGGTCAGAAGGAATGTACATCCGGGAAAGATCGATATACAGCACGTTCAGCAGCGAACCTATTTTCTGCATCCGCATCAGCTCCTGGCTGCGGTATTCTTCTACGATCTCTTTGAATACCGGCTCTATCGTATCCACCTGCTGCGGTTTCAGCCGCAGCAGCGGCGCATTCTGGATACAGTTGAAGAAAGGGAAATGCTCTACTTTCTCATGAATGAAGTTCATGTTATAGAACTCCTTTTTATGAAAAAGGATGTATCCGTCAGTATCATCCGACACCCGCCAGTTATGCACCTGTCCCGGGAATAGCAGGAACACGCTCCCGGGCCGGATATCATACTTATGGAAGTCGATCTCATGAACACCCTTCCCACACGTGAACAAAACGCATAGGTAAAAGGTATGGCGGTGAGGGGCAAGGATGATATGGGAGTGTTGGGTCAGATGCTCCCGGAAGGTATTGGCATAAAAGTTATCCTCCAGCCCGAGATATTTGAAATCATCGATATCGTAGACAGGCATCGATTTTTGCGGCATATATCAATATTTAAATATACGTAAAAAAGTCCATATTGTCCTATTTCCGGCGTAATCCTTCGCATAAGGCCTGACGCCAGTGGGGTAAATTTGTACTCATGACGATGCCCTTGAAAATGGAAATAATTCTCATAGATGACGATCCGTTTACATTGGCGTTTACCCAAAAAACCGTCGGCAGATGCTTTCGAAAAGACAAAATGCGGCTATTCCCCGCTGCGAAGGACGCTCTGCAATACCTGCTTGATACAGCCACCCCTTCAGACCATTCCCGCCTGCGCCGGGGCCTTATCTTCTCCGATCTTCACATGCCGGATATGGACGGATACAAATTCCTCGATGAATTTGCCCGGCTTCCCGATACTATTCACGATCGGTACAAGGTCTTCGTGCTCTCTTCCACATCAGAGCAGCGCGAAATAGATCATCTGTATACAAAAAAATATTTCGAGGGTTTTTGTTCCAAACCGCTGTCGATCGAGAAGTTCCGGTACTTGCTGCGGCAGGCGACGCGCTGTCGGTAAACCCTAATCCCCCGTTTGAATCCGGTATCCCGAAGGGGTTTCCATTGTGAAACCCCTTTTCTAATTCCCCGCGGCAAAGCGGCGTGTCTCTTCTATTGCCAACCCGCACACTTGCTTCAACGCTCCAAACACTAGGGAAAGATCGTTGAACCCCTCGGGATACTCCAGCATATCGAGGAGTACGAATAACCGCTCGGCCATTCCCATGATGGAAACAGTCGTTTTCATGTTATGCGCTATCTGACTCACTGTCGCTCGGTCGCCGGCAGCCAGGGCCGACCCCATCTCTTGCAGGTGGGTCGGGATGGTTTCGAGGAATTGGCCGGCCATTTCCCTCTCGTATGCCTTGTCGCCCCCGCTGAGTTCCCGGAGATAAGTGGTGTCGATGAAGCGGTAACCGGTAGCCGGGGCAGTGGGATGGGAGGGAGTTACCGGGGCAGGTGAGATGCGCAGCAGCTGGCCGAGCACGCGGTATAGTTCTGCTTCGACGATGGGTTTGGACAGGTATTCATTCATCCCGCTGGCCAGGCATTTTTCCCTTTCTCCCGGCATTGCATGAGCCGTCATGGCCACGATGGGTACCGTCAACCGCAACTCTTGCCGGATGATGCGGGTAGCCGTATAACCATCCATCACCGGCATCTGGATATCCATCAAAACAAGATCGTAGGTGGTTTGCCCGAGAAACTCGATCACCTGCCGGCCGTCGTCGACGACATCGTAGCCGAGACCCTGGCCGGCAAGCAAATGTTCCATCAATCGCTGGTTCATCTTGTTGTCATCGGCGATAAGGATACGGACGTTTGCGCCGTGCAGCGCGGCAGGAACACCAGGCTGCGGTGCAGTGAGCCGTGCGGGCGCCGTCTGAACGGTCTCATACGGAATATAAAACCGGAAGGTCGTTCCCTTTCCGGGCGCGCTTTCCACTTCAACGGAGCCCTTTTGCAGATCGATCAGCTCTTTTACGATGGCCAGTCCGAGTCCGGTGCCGCCATACTTGCGGGTGATGGAGCTTTCCGCCTGGGAGAAGCGTTGAAAGATGCGGGAGAGTTGATCTTTTGCGATGCCGATGCCGGTGTCGCTAACGGTGACCCACAGTTGGATGTAACCCTGCCTGGCAGGCCTGGTTGCTGCGTGTAGGGTGATGCCGCCGTTTTCGGTGAATTTCAGGGCATTCCCTATGAGGTTAACCAGGATTTGCGTTAACCGGGTAGCGTCGCCCAGGAGATTATCCGGAACATTGTCGTCTATGATGACTTCCAGGCTCAATCCTTTCTCCACTATCCGGTGGCGGAAAAGGGTGTCCACTGAATGCAACAGTTGCCGGATGCTGAATGGACTCGTCTCTACCCGCATCATGCCGGCTTCGATCTTGGACAGATCGAGGATATCGTTGACGATGGCCAGGAGATTGGCGCCCGACTGACTGATCGCGATGACGAATTCGCGGGATGGCTCGTTCAGCGGCTGGCGGGCAAGCAGGCCGGTGTACCCGATGATCGAATTCAGCGGGGTCCGGATCTCATGGCTCATATTGGCCAGGAAATTCTCCTTTATCCGCACCGCTTCCTGTAATTTCCTTTCCGAGGTGTCAAGCTCACTGATCAGCTGGTTCTGTTTCCGGATGCGATCGATGATGAACCAAAACAATGCGCCGGCACTAAGCAGCATAAGAGAGATGAGAATGATCCCGCTGGTGCGGGCGATGCGCCCATATTTCTGCACCGAAGCGCTGACCGCAGCCAGCCGGTCTTTCCGGCGGGCATAGAGGCGCCGCATGATGGTGTTGATCTCGTTTGCCGCCTCTCTTGTCCGGGTATTGGCGATGATCGATGATGGCGGCGTCTTCCCCACATGAAAAAAGCTATCGACCAGCTTCTCTCTGCCCTGCCTCTCCCTTGCCAGCACCGATAGTCGATCGATGTCTTTGTCCGACCCTGTATCCGGATTCATTCGCCGCAGCGTATCCAGGTTGGCCCGTGCATCGGCGATTTGCTCATCGGCGCCTTGCAGGAAGGAAGGATCACCCGTTGCCACCGCGGCCCGGATCTTGCTTTCCTCCGAAAGGAGATCGCGCTCCATCTCACGGAGATCGTTGCCCAGCTTCATGTCATTCAACAGCAACCGGTTGCCGTCGATCAGCTGGTCGATGCTTCGCGAAGAGTTGTATTGAATATAGATCAACAGCAACACCCCGGCGATGAAGGCGGCTAAGATGATATAGATAAACCGATTGCTGGTCATTGTGATGCCTAAGTTAACCTATTTATCGCTGGGCCCTGTTCCGCGCCGCAGATAGTCCAATATGAGCAGGACCATCAGTGCAATGGCCAGAATAAGTGCGAGGCCCAGGATCATCTTGTCGCATGCCGGTGCTCTGCCGTCCACCTCCTGGAACAACACAAAGGCCAGCCCACCGATGGCCAGCAAGTCCAGGAAAAAGATGATGGTATAATAAAATTTCATAGGACAAATGTCCGGCAACTTGCCCTGCGCGGGAGCCGGCTGTCGCCGGGTGGGGAGGAACCATCGCCGGAAAAGGAAAATTGGTCGGCGGGAGTCAGCCGCGGAGCCGTCAGAGAATATTCATGCGGCTATTGAGTGCCTTCCGGTAGGCATCGGCTACGGGCACCGGTTTATCGTCAATGATCAGTACGCCTTCCTGTATCGTATCTATTTTATTCAGCGCGACGACAAACGACCGGTGCACCCGCAGGAACCGGCTCGCCGGCAACCGGTCTTCCACGGCCTTCAGCGTCGTATGAATGGCATAGAATTTCTGCGGTGTATACAGCTTCACATAATCCCCCATCGCCTCGGCAAAAAGGATATCGTCCACCTTCAGCCGTTTGATGACGGTGCTGTCCCGGATAAAGATGAATTCTTCGTCCGTCCATTTCACTTCCTCCCGGTTGCTTTCGATGATGTCGCGGGCCTTGTCCATCGCCTGGAGGAACCGGACCGGCGTTACGGGCTTGACGATATAGTCGGCGACATTGAGATCGAAGGCCTCGCTGGCGTAGTCTTTTTTGGAAGTCGTGAAGACGATGACGGGGCGGTTGGCGCCGAGTAATTGTACCAGCTGCAGGCCGTTCATTTCCGGCATCTCTATGTCCAGCAGCAGGAGGTCGACCGGCTGCTCCTGCAGGAAATTATGGGCCTCGACGGCCGTAGCGCATTCCCCCGCGACAATAATGTCCTTCTGCTGGGAGCAAAGCTTCCGTAAGACCGATCGGGCAATAGCATTGTCGTCGATGATAAGCACGTTCATACTGTAAAAATAAATTTTTACGGATATTTTCCAACGACAGCTTTTGCCCGTTCGGCGACTGGCCCCGGGATTCCCTTCCGCCCGGCGCTAGTTTTACACCAGCAAAAAAATATGCCGACATGCGACCAATCTTCCTCCTTCCGATCTGTCTGCTCCTGACGCAAAGCATCCTGGCGCAACCCGCGGACTCCGTCCTCACGCTGCAGGAAGCCATCCGCATCGCCACCGTCAACTACCCGCAGATAAAAGCAGCACAACATATAGCCAACGCCTCCGCCCTCGAGCTGAAAGCTGCCAAACAGGATGGACTCCCTGACTTCGTCGTGGGCGTCGAGACCGCCTACGGTACCCTCGACGGGGGCAACGGTCTGTCCAACGGTGTGCCCGGCCTCATCACGCTTACGGGCGGACCGGCCACCGCCACACAAAACTGGCAAACCGCCTTTGGCGCGCTGTACCTCACCAACATCGACTGGAACCTCTATTCCTTCGGCCTTCAACGGGCACATGTAGCTGTTGCCCGTGGTCAGTTTGAGCAGGATCTGCAGGCACTGGCCCGGCAGGTCTTCCAGCAGCAGGTGCGGGTGGCAGGTGCTTACCTCTCGCTTTTAGCCGCCATTCATGTCCGTATGGCCATGGAATCCAACCTCAGTCGCACCTTGCAGCTCAGGGCGGTGATCGTGGCCCGGACGGCGGGTGGCCTCAATCCCGGAGTCGATAGTTCTATCGCCAATGCCGAGGTCTCCAATGCCCGGCTCTCGCTTATCGACGCCCAAAACTTTGAACAGGTGCAGGCTAACCAGCTCTCGACCCAGATGGGCATAAGGCCCCGGACCTTTCTCGTCGACACCGCGGCCTCGCAGACCCTACCCAAAGACCTGATCACCACTCCGGCTCCCGACGTCACCGCGAATCCCAACCTGCGCTTCCTCGCCAGTGAGATAACCACCAGTAACCTTTTTTCCTCCTACATAAAAAAAGCTGGCCTGCCCCGCCTCAATCTATTCGCGGCAGGACAGGATAGGGGCTCCGGTTTCGGGAATACATATGCCACCAACCCCACCGATTACTCGACAAGCTTCGTCAACGGCATCGAACCCTACCGCGCCAACTATCTCGTAGGCATCGGAATCACCTGGGATTTTACCGACCGTTTCCGCACCCACTCGAGGGCCGCTGCCCAGCAACAGCGCTCAGCTGCCTTTACCAACGAATATGAGTTAGAGCAGAACAACCTCATCAACCAATTGACGCTCTCCGACCAGCAGATACGCAACACGCTGGCAAAATATCGGGAGACTCCCATTCAGCTTCAATCTGCCGCTCAGGCCTACTTGCAGAAGGAAGCTCTCTACCAGAATGGCCTCACCAATATCGTCGATGTTTCCCAGACGCTCTACCTGCTCAACAGGGCGGAGATCGATCGGGACATTGCCTGCAACGCCGTCTGGCAGGCCCTCCTTTTCAAAGCCGGCACCATCGGTGATTTAACTCCATTCTTACAACAATTCTAAGGTTATGAATCTCATCTCCTCCGCATTACGCAAACCCATCTCGGTGATCGTCCTCGTCTCCGCCCTGGTACTTTTTGGGATGACGGCCGTCATGCGTATCAACATTGACATTTTCCCTTCCCTTGATATCCCTACTATTTACGTTTCACAACCCTACGGCGGGATGTCGCCCCAGCAGATGGAAGGTTTTGTAGCCACCAACTACCAGAACCTCTACCTCTATGTCGGCGGCATAAAGGCCATCGAGACCAATAATATCCAGGGCCTGAGCATGCTGAAGCTAAGCTTTTACAGCGGCACCAATATGGCCCAAGCTGCGGCCGAGGTCACTGCCCTTACTAACCGCGCCTTTGCTGAAATGCCGCCCGGCACACCGCCGCCCATCATCATCCGCTTCGATGCCTCGACGCTTCCTGTTGGGGAGCTGACGCTCAGCAGCCCCAAACGGTCGAACAATGAATTACAAGACCTTGCCAGCGTCTGGGTCCGGCCCAGCTTCTCCAGCGTGCCCGGCCTCTCTTCACCTCCGCCCATCGGTGGCAACGTGCGTACCGTGGTGATCAAGGCCGATCCCGCACTGATGCGCAGCCATAACATCACGCCCGAACAGATAACGACAGCCATCCAGGACAACAGTCATATCTCGCCAGCGGGAAATGTCAACATCGGCAACCTGAGTTATATCACGCCTGCCAACACCGTCGTCCGCAATGTTCCCGACTTTGCCAACATCCCCCTTCTGTACCAGAATGGTGCTACCATTTATGTAAAGGATGTGGCGACAGTAGAGGATGGCGCCGACGTAACGTCCGGCTTTGCCTATATCAACGGCAAACGATCGATCTATATCCCCATCATCAAGAACGCCAATGCCTCCACCTGGTCGGTCGTCCAGGCCCTGAAAGCAGCCATCCCGCATATGCAGAGCCTTCTTCCCCCGGATGTGGAGTTGAAGTATGTCTTCGACCAATCCGTCTATGTCAGCAATGCCGTAAAAAGCCTCGTCATCGAAGGCGCCATCGGTGCAGGCCTGACATCCCTGATGGTGCTGCTCTTCCTTCGTGACCCCCGTAGCGCTTTTATTGTCATTCTCAACATACCCATCTCCATCATCGCCAGCACCTTGCTCCTGAAGCTCTTCGGTCAGACCATCAATATCATGACGCTGGGCGGCCTTGCATTGGCTATTGGTATTCTGGTGGATGAGTCGACGGTTACCATTGAGAATATCCACCGGCACCAGGAGATGGGCAAATCCAAGGCAAGGGCCATCGCCGACGCCTGTCATGAGATCGCTCTTCCCAAGCTGCTGATCCTTCTCAGCACCCTGGCGGTATTCGCACCCGCCTTCCTGATGACAGGCGTGCCACAGGGGATGTTCCTTCCCCTTTCGTTGGCCGTAGGCTTTGCGATGATCCCGGCCTACCTGCTATCACAGACCCTTGTACCTGTGCTGGCCAACTGGATATTAAAGGACAAGCCGCACGCTGCAACTCCGGCCACGGCCCACAGTGAAAAAACCCCCGGCGCCGCCCCAGCCCCCAAACCCCCCGGCGCCTTCGACAAGTTTAAAGCAGCCTTCACACGTCTGCTGGAAGCACTCATGCGCCGCAGCAGGCTCACCATTGCAGTCTATTTCCTCATCACCGCCGCCCTCACCATTGTCGTCGCCACCCACATCGGTAAAGATATCCTCCCCGCTGCCAATGACGGGCAGTTTCAGCTACGCCTTCGGGCGCCGGAAGGCAGTCGCCTCGAAGTCACCGAAGCTACCTTGCAGAAGGCGCAGCAGGTACTGTACCAGGTGGTGGGTGGAAAACAGCATGTCGACATCATCTCCGCCTTTGCGGGCCAGATGCCGTCTTCCTTCCCGACCCTGTCCATCATCCTTTTCACCAGCGGTCCTAACGAGATACTGATGCAGGTGAGCATGGACCCCAGCTACAAGGAGAACGTCGACGATCTGCAGGAACGTTACCGCATCGCTCTCCATAAGGCTTTGCCCGAAGTAAGCGTATCCTATGAACCCATCGACCTCACCGACAAGATCATGTCCCAGGGCGCAGCGACCCCCATCGAGATCGCCGTCATGAGCCCCGACCTTGCCGCCAGCCAGGCCTATGCCAAAAAGATCGAAGCCGCACTGCATAAGATACCCTTCCTGCGGGATATAGGCCTGAAGGAACAGCTGCACAACCCGGCCCTCCGCATCGATATCGATCGCGACAAAGTCAAACAATTCGGGCTTACGATGTCCGAGGTCTCCAACTCACTTACGGAAGCTACTTCCTCCAGTCGCTATGTAAACAAAATGCTCTGGCTCAACGAGGCTAATGCCAACTCCTACGAGGTTCAGGTGGAAGTACCGCAAACGGCGATGAGCAGCATCCAGGAACTGGCCGCTACACCGGTGAGTCCCAACAACAGCCGGCCTGTGCTGGGTGATGTCGCGAGTATCACCGAAGACAAAGTCGTCGGCGAATACGATCGCCAGGGCGCCACCCGCTTCCTCTCCATCGGCGCTAACATTTACCACAAAGACCTGGGCGCAGCCGCCACCGCCGTCCGGCAGGCCCTCGCCACCGTGGGCGCACCGCCTCGCGGCGTCCGGGTAGAGACGCGCGGCCTGACCAACCTCCTCACCGAAACCCTGAACAGCCTGCAAACAGGACTGATCATCACCGTGGTGGTGCTGCTGCTGATGCTGGCAGCCAATTACCAGTCGTTTCCACTGGGCCTCACCGTGATCACTGCTATTCCTGCGGTGCTGGCGGGTTCACTCCTGCTCCTGCTGGCCACCGGTTCTACACTCAACCTGCAATCCTATATGGGGATCATCATGTCGGTAGGCGTCTCTGTCGCCAATGCCATCCTGCTGGTGACCAATGCCGAAGAGATCAGGAAGTCCGGGGCTGACGCGGCAAAGGCTGCCATCGAAGCAGCCGCCCTCCGACTGCGACCCATCCTCATGACCTCCATATCAATGATAGTCGGGATGATCCCCATGGCATCCGGCCTTGGTGAAGGCTCGCAAAGCGCCCCTCTCGGCAGGGCTGTTATCGGGGGGCTGCTAGCCTCCACGATTGCCTCGTTGCTTGTTCTGCCCCTTATCTTCTACCGCATCCGGAAAAAATCCTCGGTTCACCATGTATCCCTCGACCCGGATGATGCCCAGAGTCTGCATTACGAACCTGCGGCCTCTCAAAACCCATTAGCAAACCATTAATAGAATACAATGAAAAAGTATCGCTTTTTACCGGCCATCCTCATTGCCCCGCTGGCAGCGCTCTTCGCCTCTTGTGGCGGGGAAGCCCCGGCGGCCACCGGCAGCAAACCCGATAGCGCCGTCGTTGTACAGACCATCGCACTCAGCAAAGGCCGGCTCACTTCTTCGATGACCCTGCCCGGGCAACTGTTACCCTTCCAGTCCGTCGATCTGTATGCAAAGGTCAACAGTTTTGTAAAGGAGATGTATGTCGATGTCGGTAGCGAAGTCCATAAAGGAGAACTGCTGGCCACCCTGGATGCACCCGAGCTGCGGGCCGCCATGGACGAATCCGCTTCCCTTCTTCACACCCAGGAAGCGAACTTCCGGGCTTCCAGGGCCACTTACGACCGGCTGTATGCTACCAGCAAGATCCCCGGCACCGTTTCCCCGAACGAGCTCGAACTGGCCAATGCAAAGATGAACAGCGACAGTGCCAATCTTGCCGCCGCCCGGTCAAGGTACCAGGAGTCCACCGATCTCCAATCTTATCTTCAGATACGGGCGCCGTTCGATGGGGTCATAAGCTCCCGGAATATCTATCCCGGGGCATACGCCGGTCCGGCGGGGAAAGGCTCTTTTATTCCGCTCATGACCCTCCAGCAACAACGCCGCCTGCGGCTGGTCATCGCCGTGCCCGAAGCTGCTACGGCCTACTTCCGGGAAAAGGACACGGTGCATTTTACCGTTCAGACCCTGCCCGGCCGCACCTTCACTGCAAACATCACGCGGATGGCCGGCAGCCTGGACATGCAGCTGCGTACCGAACAATTGCAGATGGACGTTTCCAACGACCATGCCGTCCTGCTGCCCGGGATGTTCGCGCAGGTATCACTCGACCTCACCAATAGCGATGAACAATTCATCGTACCGCTCACGGCAGTGACGGCCAACAGCAAACAGATATTTGTCATTCGCGTCACCGGTGGGAAAACAGAATGGGTCACCGTACAGAAAGGCCGGGAATCCGGCGGCAAGGTCGAGGTCTTCGGCGATCTCAAGGCAGGCGATCAGCTCGTCGCAAATGCCACCGACGAACTAAAAAGCGGCACTACCGTACGCACCAATTAAAAACATACAGATTTCACCTACCTTCACAAAAACCCACTGGCATGGACAGCACTTCGACCGATAACCTGGCAAAGACCGACGATGCCACCGAAAAAAAGAACTTTATTCTCCGGGTCATCCAACCCGGTCTCGCCGGTCTCATGGACGGCTCCGTATCCTCGCTCGCACCGCTCTTCGCCGCAGCCCTCTCCACCCGGAACAGCCATACCGCCTTTCTCGTCGGCATGGCAACTGCCGTCGGCGCAGGGATCAGCATGGCCTTCTCCGAAGCTCTCTCCGACGACGGCAAGCTCAGCGGTCGCGGCAGCCCCGTCAATCGCGGTCTGGTGGAAGGCGCGATGACCTTCATCGGCGCAGCCGGCCACGCCCTGCCATTTCTTATCCCCTATTTCAAAACGGCCATGACCGTCGCCATCGCCATCGTCGTCGTCGAACTGTTCGTCATCGCCTGGGTCCGCCACCGGTACATGGAAACACCTCTCGGGAAGGCGGCCATCCAGATCATCATCGGCGGGGTCATCGTTTTTCTCGCGGGTATCTTCATCGGGAAGAGCTGATCACTTCTTCCCTGGCCCACCCGGGGCGGGAGCTCGCACCACCGCCGTATCCGTCGCCAGCACCGGTAAAGAATAGCCCCCCGTATCCAGCATTGTTTTGGGAAACGCCTTTTTCAGCGCAGTCCAATCTTCATGCCCCACCTTTGTTCCGTATAGATATATAGCCCGCAGCTTTGTCAGCCTTTTCAATCCCTCCACCCCTGCGACGCTCACTCCCGTCCCAACCAGGTTCAACACCCGCAACTCCCGCAACCCGCGCAGTGCTGCCAATCCGGCATCCGTTATCCGCGTACCGGCAAGGTCGAGCGACCGCAACGCCACACACTGACCGATCGCCGCCAGTCCGCTGTCGCCAACATCCGTGTGATCAACCCGCAGCGAGAGCAGCTGTTTCTTCAACGCCGACAACAGCACTACTACCTCCTGCACCTTGCTCCCCGCCGCTGCCGCCCCCGAAAGATCCGCATCCAGCCAATTACTATTCTGCGCCACCGGCATCACCAGCACCCCCTTTGCCCGCAACGCCTCAACCGCTCGCCGGTCCGGCGCCTCCACCGCATCGGAGGGTACATCGCTTACCATCGTCCTCGGATGCACCGACTGCACCGCCAGCAAGGCCGGGCGAACGGAATCAGGTTGTTTCAGCTCCGCGACCCGGCGCGTAAAGTCAGCCCCCTGGTCGATCCACCAATGCAATAGCGCGATCTGCCGCTCGGTCAATTGTTTCTTCTGCTTTGGCGGCATGTGATGCTCTTCCTCTTCGGGCAACAACAAACGTTTGATCAGTTCGCTCCCGCTCCCGTTGCCAGGCTCGATCACCACCCCATCTTTTCCACCCTTCATCAGCGCCGCGGTCTCATCCATCCGTAACCCGCCTTTTTGGCGCGTAGCGCCGTGACAGCTGAAGCAGTTGTCCCGCAGAATGGGCCGCACTATTTCCGCATAGGCCTTCGCTGCCTGCACGTTGACAATGGGACTGTCCACCTCCGCCGATGCAGGCGAAGCACTGCCGCCGACGGCCAGGTAATCCGATCCATGGGTAAGCGATCCACCCAGGTGGCCGGTCACAACCACCAGTGCCAGCAATCCCAGCGACAATAGTGTATGCATCCGGTCGAACCCCCGCCGGCGCACCCGCCAGTACACCACCAGCGACAGCAGCGTCAGGCTGATCCCCAGCCATCGGTGCCAGGCTACAAGCGATTCTTCGTAATCTCCGTCGGCGGCCAGCAGCCACCCCGTCACACAGGAAGCTATAGCCGACACCGCCCCCGCCAGCAACACCACTGGCACGGCAGGCCGCAAAGCCGCATACGCCGGCCTGCCTGACAACACCTGCAACAGCAAGGCCGCCAGCAACATCCCGATGGGTAAATGAACGATCACCGGATGAAAATGCGCGATCCACCTCATGCGTATCTGCTTCTTAAGATGTGCATCATATGCGCATTGATGGCCCACTGATCCCCCAGCGGCTGGCGCGTATACGGCAGCGTGGGCATATAGTCGGGCGGACCGAATTCTGTCAATATCGTCAGGCGACGGCCCTCTTTCTTCTTTCGCTCGACAACCTTGTCCCACCACGCAAAATGGGCATCCACCGCCGCCTTCCACTCAGGGGCCCGGGGATCGTTCACCTGTGGCCCCTCCGGATGGCCTATCCGTGCATGAATATGGTCCACCCGTGACAACGTCAGATCGACGGTCGCCGCCTGGTCCTGCAACAGGCTTTCGCTCACATTGCACCAGTGTGATACGTCAAAGGTCACCCGAAGATCGGGATCATTTTCGAGGTAGTGCCGCGCGACGGGCGCCGCAAACAAGATGCGGCTCCGATGTGTCTCATGACAGATGGTGATACCTGTTTTTGCCGCAAGCTCCCGGGTGTGATCGAGAAAGGCCTTGTTCTGGTCATAGCTGAAATAATCGCGGCCCGAATGACAGTTGATATACAGGGGCCGCTGCACCGTGTTGGTCGCCGCTGCCGTCGTCATCCGCCGGAAAAGGTCGAGATGTGCGGCAAAATCGCTTTGCTGCCCCGCACAAAGAAAACCCACATCCAGTCCATGGGCATGCAGGGCGGCAAACAACTCGTCCTGCGCGGGTTTTTCCATCGGCCACCAGATCTCGATGCCGTCATAGCCTTCTTTTTTTGCCTTGGCGCAATAGGCGTCCAGGCTGCCGTCAAAGCCCCAGTTGGTGGCCATGATCTTTAGTTCGAAACCAGCGTTGCTGTTCATGTATTGCTTGTCTTTTGCAAAAGCTTCAAGCGACCCCAGCAACAGCGCGGTTACCGCCGCCGAGCTCGTTGAGATAAAAGTGCTTCTTTTCATACTAAAATATCTTCAATCACCTTCCCAAATACATCCGTCAGCCTGAACGGCCGTCCCTCGAAAACATAGGTGAACTTCTCGTGATCGAATCCCAATTGCTGCAAGATCGTTGCCTGAACGTCAAAGGCTGTCGTCTTCCCACTGATGGCCGAATACCCTATCTCATCCGTCTCCCCATAGGAAAACCCTTTTTTCACCCCTGCCCCCGCCATGAAAATAGTAAAAGCATCGGTATGGTGGTCCCGGCCTTTGAAGGGATTGGGTTTACCTTCCCGGTTCTCCATCATCGGCGTCCGGCCAAACTCCCCACCCCAGATGACCAGCGTGTCCTCCAGCAAGCCCCGCTGCTTCAGGTCGAGGATAAGAGCCGTAATGCTCCGATCGACCTGGCGGCATTTATTGATAAACCCGACGTCGATGGCCAGACTTGCTTCCGTACCATGGCTATCCCAGCCCCAGTCGAACAGCTGTACAAAGCGGACACCCTTCTCCACCAGTTTCCGCGCAAGCAGGATATTGTTGGCAAAACAGGCCTTGCCGGGCTGGGTGCCATAGAGTTCGTGGATATAGGCAGGTTCATCGTTGATGTTCATAGTTTCGGGGACGGATAGTTGCATCTTGAAGGCCATCTCATATTGCGAGATGCGCGACAGTATCTCCGGGTCACCGTAATCTTTATATTCCTCCGCGTTGACGGCATTTATCGCATCGATGGACGCCTTCCGCAGATCACGCGACATCCCTGCCGGGTCTTTGATAAACAACACCGGGTCACCCTCGCTGCGGCATTGCACGCCCTGGTATACGCTTGGCAGAAAACCACTGCCCCACACGCTTTTACCGGCATCCGGGAATTTACCGCCGCTGGTAAGCACGACAAACCCCGGCAGGTTCTGGTTCTCCGTCCCAAGCCCATACGTGACCCAGCTGCCCATGCTTGGCCGTCCAAGCCGGGGTGATCCCGTCTGCACCAGCAGTTGCGCCGGCGCATGGTTAAACTGATCGGTAGTAACGGCCTTCAAAAAGCAAAGCTCGTCTGCGATGGTTGCCAGGTGCGGCATGTTCTCGCTGATCCAGGCGCCACTTTGTCCATGCTGCGCAAAGCGGGCCTGTGGCCCCAGCATCTTGGGTACTCCCCGGATAAAGGCAAAGCGTTTTCCTTCCAGCAGGGAGGCGGGACAGTTCTGGCCATCGAGTTTCTCCAATGCGGGCTTGTAGTCGAACAGCTCCAGTTGCGACGGCGCGCCCGCCATATGCAGGTAGATGACGCGTTTGGCCCTGGCGGGAAACATCGGCAGGCGTGGCGCCAGCGGATGTGCCGGATCAAAAACGATCGGGTTGCCGCCCGTGCCCATACTGCTGCTGTGGCAGGACGGTAGCAGCGAGCCCAATGCCAACGCCCCGAATCCCATCGCGCAGTCCTGTAAGAAATGCCGCCGCGTCCCCCGTCGCGCAACGGCTGCTTCCGCCTCGCGCAGCAATCGCTGGTTGTATAATTCTTTTTGGGTCATATCAATTTTTTGTTACCACCTCATCCAGGTTCAACAATGCACTCGCCACTACCGTCATCGCGTCAGGTGAACCCGCACCGGCCTTACTTGCCTTCGCATACAAGTTCATCATCGCCGTCACCTTTTTCTCCGACATGGCGCGCAGCATGATCGCCCCGTAGCCTGATTGTATCGCATCGCCAAGATCTTCCCCTCCTCGCATCTTATCCGCCAAATGTTTTGCCGCCTCCAGGTAGACCGAATCATTCAACAGCACCAGCGCCTGTAATGGGGTATTCGTCCGGATGCGCCGGGCCGTACACACCTCCCGTGCCACCCCGTCAAAACTGATCATGGAAGGGTAGGGGGCCGTCCGTTTCCAATAGGTATAAAGGGCGCGGCGATACTGATCGTGCCCCGGGCTCTTTTGCCAGTCTTGGCCGTTCCATGGCGAAAGCCAGATACCCTTGGGCTGCCATGGCATAACGGAAGGACCATAGAGTTGCTCATCCAGCAATCCGCTCACAGCCAGCGCCTGGTCTCTGATCTCCTCCGCGGAGAGTCGCACCCGCGGCGCCCGCCAATAATACCGATCGTCGGCATCCTTCGCCTCCGCATCCGCGCGAACTCTGGAATCCTGCCGGTAGGTGGCCGACAACACTATCTCGCGCAACATGCGCTTAATGCTCCACCCATCTTCATGCATGAATCGCCACGCCAGGAAATCCAGCAGCTCCCGGTGGGTCGGCGTCGCCCCCTGTGTTCCCAGGTCTTCCAGCGTCTCCACCAGACCTGTGCCGAACAGCTGCTCCCAAAGCCGGTTGACCATGGTGCGGGCCGTCAGCGGGTTTTGCGGGCTCGTCAGCCACTGCGCCAGCCCCAGCCGGTTACGCGGTGCGCCGGTAGGGAAGGGATTCAGCGTATGCGGCGTTGCCGGTTCTACTCGTGCCCCCTTCACCAGCCAGTTGCCTTTTTCAAAGACATAGGTCGGCCGGTGCATATCGCGCGGGTTGTCCATCATCACCGGCACAGTCGGAACATCGGCCGACACCAGCCGCCAATATAATTTCTTCATCGCCTCATCCCCTTGCGGAAACCGGTGGGTAAAGCAGAACCAATCGAATTGTACCCCGCTCATATCCGGCTTCTTCGCCAACCCCGGGTTCTCATAACACAGGTATAGATCGTGCATCCCCTTGCCCACCGGCAGGTCGGCAGCGGCGATCGTCCAGTTATGCGAGGTATCCAGCGGCATCTCCCGCAACACGGGTCCACGCACACTGTCGAGGTGCAAAGTCAGACGTCCGCCCTTTACAAATCCGATGTATCGGTAGATCAGTTGATCCCGCGCCTCGAGGTCTACCCCGGCCAGCCGCGCCACCCCATGATCCCGCATCGCCAGCCACTTGGTATCGGCTAATTCGGCATTTACAAACCGGTCGGCCCGCAGCCCGTTCATCGCCGGCTGCCAGGTACGGAGAAACCAGCGCACTTCCGCTGCGCGCTGCTCGCCACTGTGCGATCGGACCCAATCCGTCAGCCGCGCTACTCCAATACTATCCTCACCCGAAAACTTTCGCAGCAGCGGGTAGTCGGCATAGGAATCTTCGTCGCGCGTATCGTTGAAGAAGGCCATGAACCGGTAGTAGTCATCATGTACAAACGGATCGTAAGGATGGCTGTGGCATTGCACACAGGCAAAAGTGGTACCCATCAGCGCCTGCCACGTAGTATTGACCCTGTCCAGCACGGCCGCGGTGCGAAATTCCTCGTTATCCGTTCCACCCTCATCGTTTGTCATCGTGTTGCGGTGAAAAGCCGTCGCGATCAGCTGGTCGTCGGTGGGGTTGGGCAACAGGTCGCCCGCCAGCTGTTCGACGAGAAACCGGTCGTAGGGCTTGTCCTGGTTAAAAGCCGTGATCAGCCAGTCGCGGTAGCGCCAGATGCTCCGGCTGTCATCGCGTTCGTAGCCCTTGGTATCTGCATAGCGCGCCAGGTCGAGCCACAGCGCCGCCCACCGTTCACCATAATGCGGCGAGGCAAGCAGCGTATCGACCGCCCGTTCGTAGGCACCCGCACTCGTGTCGTCGAGGAAGCGCTTTGCCAGTGCGGCAGAAGGTGGCAGCCCGGTCAGGTCGAGGCTCACCCGCCTCAGTAGTGTTGCCTTATCGGCCTCCTGCGAAGGCGACAACCCCACTGTCTTTAACTTATCCCAAACAAAACAATCAATATCATTCCGTACCCAATCATTCTTCGCCGGCCCCACCAGCCCAAAGAACGACGCCTTTGATCGTGGTACCTCCACCGGATGCACGGGGGTGTAGGCCCAGTGATCACCCCATTTCGCGCCCTCTTTGATCCAGTCACGTAGAATAGCAATCTCTTGTTTGGACAGCGGTGGTTGTTTATACGGCATGCGGTCTTCGACATCGGTGAGCGTCAGCCTGCGCAGCATCTCGCTGTGATCGGGGTCGCCGGGGATGATCGCCCGCTTGCCCGATTTTGTTTTACCAAGCGCATCTGCGCGGAAGAGGAAGCTGAGATCGGCTTGCCGCCTCACCCCGCCATGGCAGATGATGCATTTTTTATTGAGGATGGGCTTCACCTGCGTGTTGAAGTCGATCGGCCGTCGGGGGGAGAAGATCCGCCAGGAAACCAGTGCGATAGAAAGCAATATCGCTACGGCCAAAAGCAGGCGTTTGTGTCGAGCAAGCATACTTTTAAGTTACCCAAATCCCGCGAATGGGCCAAATACAACCTGCCACACACCGGGTCACAAGTTTGCGGTGTTGCGCGCCGTCTCGCCATCTCACTGCTGTCGCGGCTTGTTCCTTACGAACAACAAACCCATCACCGCACCCAGGAAGGCCAGTCCCGACGCCAGCCGCAGGATATCTCCATACACCGTGATAAACCCCTCGCGATAGATCCGCGCCACAGCCTCCTTGTCTGTTGCCGCCAAACCGGCCGGAGGTTTGGCATTTCCCAGGTTGGCCGCCTGGGCCATCACCTCCTGCTTCATCTCCGGCGGCAAAGACAATCCATCCAGCTTTCCCCGCAGCACGCCGGTGAACAACAGCACCGCCAGCGCCCCGAAGATGGCATTGGCAAAGACATTGGAGATGCGTGTCATCGCATTGTTGATCCCCGAAGCTACTCCGGAATGCCGGTCGTCCACGGAAGTCATCACCGTCGTCGTCAACGGCGCCACGGTGAAAGCCAGGCCCAGGCCGAAGACCAGCACCGCGGGCAGAAAGGTTGTCCAGTAATCTCTAGGTCCGCGGGTCTCGCCGATAAAAGAGAGCAGCAACAGGCCCACACCCGCCACTGCCGGTCCGCCGACAAGAAACCAACGGGGACCATACTTGTCGGCCAGCGATCCCGCCCACCGGGCAAGGCCGATCATCAGCAGTGTGAACGGCAGGAAGGTGAGCCCGGACTCCAATTGACTGTACCCCTGGGCCTGTACCAGATTCAGCGACACGAAGAGCATCCCCGCGCCAAGCCCGGCATAGAGGAAGAAAGTAAGCGCGTTGACCCCGCTGAACGTCGGATTGGCGAACAGGTACAGCGGCATCATCGGCCGACGGCTCTTGGCTTCGATCAGCAAAAAGGCCACCAGCAGCAACAGCCCCAGTGCCAGCGAGCCCCATACGGCCCAGTGGTGGAAACCCAACTCCGGCATACGCAAAAAACCAAAGGTCAGCGCGGCCAGTCCCAAAGCGATGGCAAAGACACCCGGCAGGTCGAGCGCGCCGCTGGCGTCTGCGTCCCTGGTCTCGCCCACCTTTCGTGAAAGAATGAGCAAGGCGGCAAGCCCGATGGGAATATTGATAAAGAAGATGTACCGCCACAAGCCCGCATCCGCCAGCGCTCCGCCGATGATCGGTCCACCCAGGGTCACCACTGTGGTCGCGGCGCTCCAGGTGCCGATGGCCTTGCCCCTTTCTTTTTCATCTATCGAGGAAGAAAGCAAGGACAAGCTGCCTGGTATCATCAACGCGCCCCCGATGCCCTGGAGCACCCTGAACGCGATGAGGTAACCGACATTCGGGGCGACGCCACAGGCAGCGCTGCCAAGAAGGAAGATGGAAATACCGATCATGTATACCCGCTTCCGGCCGAGCCGGTCCCCTAGCGAACCCCCGACAAGGATCAGCGCGGCCAGCACCAGCAGGTAGGCGTTGAGTATCCAGAACAGATCGGCGCCAGTAGCATTGAGGCCCTTTTGCAATGCCGGCAGCACGACATTCAATGCCGTGCCGTCGATAAAGGCCATGGAGGAGGCCAGGATGGTCGAGACCAGGACCCAGCGGCCCGCCTCGCTTCGGAGAGGATAAGTTGGCATTCCTTAAAGGTAGGCGACAAAAATATTTTTGAAAATGAACGAACGTTCATTTATTTTTGCACCATGCGCACCCGCGACGAAAATAAAATAGATGCCCTTTTGCAGCACGCCCTCACCTCCATCGTCAAGGACG
This sequence comes from Puia dinghuensis, assembly GCF_014642875.1. GTDB lineage: Bacteria > Bacteroidota > Bacteroidia > Chitinophagales > Chitinophagaceae > Puia > Puia dinghuensis. The sequence continues at coordinate 1,196,114 of NZ_BMJC01000002.1, read as the reverse complement.
GCTTCGATGGATTGAGCATGCAAAAACTCGCAAAGGCCGCCGGCGTCTCACCGGCCACCATCTATATTTATTTCAAAGACCGCGACGATCTCATCCAGCAACTCTACATGCGCGAATGCGACAAGTATTTCGGCTACATCATGACCGGTTTCGACCCCGAAATGGATTTCGCCACGGGCCTCACCATCCAATGGAAGAACCGCGCGCGATACCATCTCGAGCACTCCGACGAAACGCATTTTATGGAGCATTTCAAGTTCACCCCCCTGCACAGACTCGCTCACCGCACGAAGCACCAGGGGTTCAGCGAAGCCATGAAACGCTGGGTCACTAAGGCGATAGAGAATAAAGAACTTGTCCGCATGCCCATCGAAGTTTACTGGTCCGTTGCCTTCGCCCCCCTCTACAACCTCATACGGTTTCATCAGGCCGGGGTCAACATGGCGGGCGACCCCTTCACCCTTACCGATGAGGTCCTGATGCAAACGCTGACCCTGGTCTTGAAAGCACTAAAACCCGAAACCCCGCCCCCGGCGCCCTAAGAAACCCAGCTGCCACAGGGCAAATTTTTTTACCAGCATAAATAAATGAATGTTCATTTAAATAACAGCAAGCAAACCAACCAATTAAACACAAGCAAAACCATCCATATGGAACAGCAAACCAAAACCCCGGTCTTCACCGGCTATCAGACCTTCGTCATCGCGGTCATTTCCCTCTTGCAATTCACCGTCATACTCGACTTCATCATCATGGCTCCGCTGGGCGCCCAACTCATCCGCGTCCTCCACATCAGTCCCGGCCACTTCGGCTGGGTCGTCTCTGCCTATGCCTTTAGCGCCGCCGTCTCGGGTATCCTCACCGCAGGCTTTGCCGACAAATTCGATCGCAAAAAGATGCTTCTCTTCTGCTATTCCGGCTTTGTCCTCGGCACCCTGCTCTGCGGCATCGCCCCCGACTACAACTTCCTGCTCTTTGCCCGGATGGTCACGGGCCTCTTCGCCGGGGTCCTCTTCTCCGTCAATATGGCCATCATCGCCGATCTCTTCCCGCTGGAAAAGCGCGGCCGCGTCATGGGTTATGTGCAGATGGCCTTTTCCGTTAGCCAGGTGGCGGGCATCCCCTTGGGCCTCTTTCTCGCCAACCGTTGGGGCTGGCATATGCCCTTTCAGATGATCGTTGCCTTCTGTCTCCCCATCGGCCTTGTCATCCTCCGCTGGATGCGACCCGTCACCGGTCATTTGGAGCAACGCGCCCACCAGCGTCCACTTGCTCACCTGCTGCGCACCATTTCGCAGAAACGCTATCTCCGGGCCTTCTTAACTACGGCGTTTCTTTCCACCGGAGGCTTTCTGATCATGCCCTATTCCAGCGCCTTCCTCGTCCACAATGTGGGTGTCAGTGAGACGATCCTGCCCATCGTCTTCATCGTGGCCGGCGCGTCCGGTCTTATCACCGGTCCCCTCATCGGCAAACGCAGCGACCGCATCGGCAAGTTCCGCATGTTCATCGACGGCAGCATCCTGGCAACCATAATGGTGCAGGTGCTCACACATCTCTCATTAACCCCGCTTTGGGAAGTGCTGATCATCAACACCCTGATGTATACGGCCGTATTCTCCCGGCAGATCCCCAGCCAGGCGCTCATTTCGGGCGTACCCGACGCACCCGATCGCGGGGCCTTCATGAGCATCAATTCCTCGGTGCAGCAGTTGGGCGGCGGCATCGCATCGGCCGTCGGCGGCTTTATCATTGCGCAGGACGCTACCGGCAAATTGATACATTATGATACGTTGGGAATGGTCACCGTCGGCGCCTTTATGATCTGCGCCGTATTGATGTACGGGGTCAACAAACAGTTGCAGGCATCAGCGGCCCCGAAGCTGCAGGCCCAGTAACGTGCAGCTTAATTCAGAAAACCCCAGTCGACTATGCGTCGCAGGTATTGCTTATTACGGATAACAAAGGTATACTCGGTACCTTTGTTATCTATATTCAGCAGGTAGATGTAGAAGGTATGCTTGTCGCCCGACAGGAAAACCCCATTTCTGCTTCTCGTGGCCCCATTCTCCCGGAAGCTGAATTTCGGGTCGTAGAGATCGAAAAATGCCGTAGGAGGAATGGCGACAGTATCCTTCCCCACCAGCACCGTAATGGACTCTATCGTCGTGTGCGGGGGCTCGCCGATGACGCCGCCATAATAGGGCTTGCCGTCGATACGCAACAGATGGCCTTCCTGCATCATCAGTTTATGCCTGGATTGGAAGAAGATGCCCGTCTTTATCGTCACCTGGATATTATCGTCGCTGTATTTGATAAAATTGGGCCCGTAGTCCACCACCGGCACGGCGGCCAGGGGCGCCTTCCCGATACTCTCGTCTACCGCTGCCAGGGCGAAGCTGGCGACATCGGCGCGCATATCCTTGTCCGATATTTTGGCGAAGTTGTCCTTTTTATTACGGAAGTCGGGGAAATCGAGGTCCTGTGCCATCCCCGAAAGGCCACAAAGCACGAGAAGAAGACAAATGGTCTGACGCATATCAGGTATTTTGTGCCGGCGCCGGAGGCGCCTCATTTATAACTATACTCGTATTCTACGCTTCCAAGCAGCTCTTTTTCTTTATTGTAACATTGGTCTTTTGTCTTCAGCCCCTTTTCATCGTCATAGGTGTAATACCATTTCTGATAAAAGGTATTTCCCTCCTCCGGGACAACCAGCATGGTGCTGAGCCGCCCATCCGCGTATTCGAAGATGTCCATGGGCAGCAGCCGCTGTGCCCTTATGCTGTAACGAACAATATCGGTAAGATGGTTGTCTGCGTCGTAATAATAATAGATGGTCGGCAGGTTCTCGCCCAGCCGGGCACTTCTTTCCTCGACGATGTTGCCCTTCTCATCCGAAATAAAACGGATATAGGTGGTGTCCGACCCGTTCTTGACCTTTAACATGGACACCGGCTTGCCCGGATGCGCGGCATCATAGCTCCAGAGATGCTGTTCGACATCCTTTAGATGGTTGTCCGTCTCGATGGCGGTATTAGTAATGGACATAATGTGTCCGGCCGCATCATACTGGTATTCCGTTGTACTCTGGTAGGTATCACTGGTGTCGACGGTCTTTGTCATCAATCCGTTGGCATAGGTGGCAAAGATCCAGGAATCCGTCGAACCTGCTGTCTTGGTGTGGGTGGTCATCTGCGTATAATCCGCAGCCAGTGTCTGCTCGCCGACAAAACCCTCGGTAGGCTGGCCGTTTGCCTCCAGGCTCTTTAGTGTAACTCCACTTACATGGTTCTCCCGGAAGAGCTTCCAGCGGGCATTGTTCTGCCGGGTAACGACCAGGTCTTTGTATAAATATTGGGCTTCACTTGCCTGGCCCGGTAAGCACAGGATCAGGCATCCGATAAGAAACTTCATAAACGCAAATTTAGAACCTATCCCGTAACGAAAAAACAATCAATTTAATACGCGAAACCCCGTTGATTCTCTTATTTTAGGAGAAAATTTAACTGCTTTGTCCCACCTAAAGGAAAGAAAGGAAAAGACCTGCCTGAATTGTCAGACGGAAATTATTGGCCGTTATTGCCACGTCTGCGGCCAGGAGAACCTCGAGCCCAAGGAGACCGTCTGGCACCTCGTCCAGCACTTTTTCAACGACATTACTCACTTTGACGGGAAATTCTTCGCCACGTTGAAATACCTCCTGAAAAAACCCGGTTTCCTCTCCCTCGAATATATGCGCGGTCGCCGGATGGCCTATCTCAACCCCGTGAGGATGTACGTCTTCACATCGGCCATCTTTTTCATTGTCCTTTTTTCGATGAGCAGACCCGAAAAGATGGCCAGGGTGATGAAGGAAGACCAGGAAGAGACGCAGAAGACAACCCACAGCCTCGCCGATCTCAGAACAGACAGCGCCCGCCTCCAAAAAAAGCTCGCTGCAGCCGACGAGGAGGATAAGGACGACTACCGGGAGAGCCTCGAAAAACGCAACATCGAGATTGCGGGGATAAAAAAGAAGTATGGAGATACGGCAAAACAGATTTTTTCCAATAAGGGGCTCGACAGCATCCTCGCCGCCGCTTACGGCGATTCGCTTTCCCGCAGTAATCTCAGCTTCGTTCAATCAAAGAAATTCCGCAAGGCGATCCGCACTTATTCCAAGGCAAGCGCCGCCTCCGCCACCACAGAAAATTTCAACTTCCTGGGTGTCGACATCGACTACAACACTGTCGGGGAGTACGATTCCGCTGAAAAAACCCTGCCGGACAGCCTCCGCGACGGCTGGCTCAGGCGCTTCATTGTTCGCCACGGCACCGTGGTCAAGCAGGAGTTCGAGGAGAACCAGCAGCTCTTTACCGAACATCTTCTCGAGAACATCTTTCATTCCTTCCCTAAGATACTCTGGATATCACTGCCCATCTTTGCCCTGATAATGAATATCTTATACTACCGGCACAAGCAATATTACTATGTCAACCATGGCATCTTCGCCATCCACGTCTATTGCGCCACCTTTATCCAGCTCTTCCTGTACATGATGCTGTATGCGCTGAGGAATGCCACCACAGCGCAATGGTTGCATATTGTCATAGATTTGGCGAACTTTGCGATTTTCCTGTGGATGCTCATCTATCTGTACAAGGCGATGCGGGGCTTCTATGGCCAGGGGAGGGGGAAGACTTTTCTGAAATACTTTTTTATCTGCAGCCTGATGTTTGTCATCAACCTGGTTCTGCTGTCCACCTTCCTGCTGATCTCCGTGTTCTCGGTATAGTTAGGCCTGAGATGCTGGAAGCATCTCGTCCGAAGGACAGACATTAGCCTTTGATCAGGGATGCGAAGCATCCCAAGAAAAACAGCGATTTATGAATGAAAACGTAACGGCCTTCCAGCGCCTGGTCAAGATTATGGACGAGCTGCGCGAACAATGCCCCTGGGACAAGAAACAGACGATCCGCACCCTGCGGCCACTCACCATCGAAGAGACCTATGAACTGGCGGACGCTATCACGGAAAATGATTGGAAGGGCATCAAGGAAGAACTCGGTGATCTTTTCCTGCATCTCGTCTTCTATGCCCGCATCGGCAAAGAAGAGGGACAGTTTACCCTCGACGAGGTGCTCAACGGCATCTGCGACAAACTCATCGCCCGCCATCCCCATATCTACGGCGACACTTCTGCCCATCCCGGCCTCGTCACCGTCAACAACGAAGAGGACGTCAAACGCAACTGGGAGCAGCTAAAGCTCATGGAAGGCAAGAAGTCGGTCCTCAGCGGCGTCCCCGTCTCCCTGCCTGCCACCGTCAAGGCAACCCGGCTACAGGAAAAAGCCGGGAAAGTGGGTTTCGAATGGGACGAGACAGCCCAGGTCTGGGATAAGGTGCAGGAAGAAATGGCCGAGCTCCAGGATGCCATAGCCCTGCAGGATCCCGACCGCATCGAAGAAGAATTCGGCGATCTTTCCTTCTCGCTAATTAATTATGCACGATTTTTGCATATAGACGCCGAGAGCGCCCTGGAGCGAACAAACAAGAAATTCATCGCCCGCTTCACCCGCATGGAGGAAGAGGCCCGTTTGCAAGGCCGGACCCTGGCCGGCATGACCCTGGCGGAAATGGACGCCCTGTGGAACTCGATTAAAGCCAAATCCCGCGAAACCGACGCCCCCGGAGCCCCCAAACAACAAAATTCTTCGGATTGAAGTCCTTTTTTATCGATATTTTCCGCAGGAACATCTATCTTTTGCTTGCTGCCTTCGTGCTGTTGCTGAGTGGCTACTTCCTCAACCTGTACTTCGGCAGCGATGCTTCCGTCAAGGTGCTGCGCAACTCCATCCAGTCCTTTCTACAACAGCGGCAACAGGACTTTGGCCAGCTGTCAAAGGACACCGCCTTTCTCAATCGGCTGGCTGCGAACCGGTATTCCAAGCCCGAACTCGAGACCATCCTCGAAAAGAAGTATGGTATTTTTCTTTATGGCACCGACTCCGCCGGCAACCCCGGCACTCTCGCTTTCTGGAACGAACAGCGCTCCCTGCCCCCCAATGTCCTCGTGGGAGGTGTGGATGGCACCGGCTTCATCCATCTCGCCAACGGGCAATATGATTATATCCGCAATACCGTTCCCCTGGCGACAGGCCGGTCGATGATCGCCATCGCCCTTATCCCCATTCGCTGGCAATACTTCATCACCATCTCCAACCTCACCCCGGAATTTGTCGATATCCCTTCGGCGGAAGACCGTGTCCAGATCGTTTCCACCCCTACCGAATTCCCCGTAAAGGATATCCGTGACAGCACTCTTTTCTACCTCCAGAAAAAACCGGGCTACCTTGCCTCCGCTCACAACTGGTCCATCCCCCTGGTGATCCTGCTGGGGACCTTCCTCGTTCTGATCATCATCCACAACATCGCCCATAGCATCCGGGAGAAGTGGGGACCTGCCTGGGGCATCGGCTTCCTCATCACCGTCATCCTGCTGCTGCGGGTGATCACCTATGTCTCGCCGGGCCTGCTCAATCTCCGGCAGTACGATCTCTTCGACCCCAGTATCTACAGTTCGAGCATTGTCCTGAAATCCCTGGGCGACCTGCTGATCAACTCCTTCCTGTTCTGCTGGATGATCCTCTTTGTCCGGCGCGAGCTGAGCGATTACACGATCCCCCAGTCGGTGCACCGCTGGAAGAACTGGATATTCACCATCATCGGCCTGGCCCTGCTGGTCATCACCACCTTCGAGTTCGCCAATATCATTCAGTCCCTGGTGATGGACGCGAAGATCTCCTTCAATGTCACCAATTTCTTCAGCCTTTTAAACAACTATAGCTTTGTCGGCTTCATAGCCCTCGCCGCACTGGCCCTTGGGTATTTCTTCCTTTCCCAGACCCTTTTCCAACTCATCGGCTACCTGATCAGGAGCCTCTCCATCGTCCTCTATATCCTCATCGCCACGATGGGCCTCCTGCTGCTCACCTTTATCCGCAACACCGATACCGTCGAACTCGATATCTTCGTCCTCGTCTGGCTGCTCGCCTATACCTGGCTGATGCAGCGCCGCATCTTCTCCGATCTCCGCTTTCGCTTCAACGTCTCCGAGGTGTTGTTCTGGCTGTTCATCTTCTCTACTTCTATCTCGGCCGTCATCCTGTTTGAGAACCGGAAGATGGAAGAGCTCAACCGCCGTCAAATGGCCGAGCAGCTCGCCGATCAGGCCGACCCCGACAGAGAGGAGATACTGAACATCGGCTTTGGATACGTCGACAACGACTACCTTTCCCTGCATTTCGCCCGGTTCAAAGACCCGGTGGAGAACATGTCCATCAAGGACAGCATGATCAACCGCGCCTTCACCGCCTATACCAACACCTTCGACACCCGTATCTATACTTTTGACGGCGATGAGAAACCGCTGTACAACGATCCGCCGATCTCCTACGATACCCTTAATACTATCTTCACCGTCGGCAAGGGCACCGATGTCCCCGATCTGAAATACTACTCACGCAGCTTCGACAAATACACCTACATCTACCGGAAGACCCTGCGCAACGATACGACGGGGAAAATGGCCGGGTATATCTTCATCCTCTCCGATCCGAAAATATACAAGGGGGACGACGCCCTCATCCCGGAGTTGTTCCACCAGAAGTCGGGAGATCTGCCCGAATATTACGCGATTTACAACAAGCGGGAGTTGGTAAGCGAGAAGAGCGACTATCCCTTCTCCACCCATCTCACCGACGAGCAGATCCCCGCCACCGACTTCACCCACGTCAAGAAGGATGGCTATGACGAACTCTGGCACCGCATATCGGACGACGACTATGTGGTGGTCGTCAAACGGGATAACTCCTCCCTGGAGGACATCACCCTTTTCGCCTATCTGTTCAGCGCCTTCCTCTTTCTCGTAGCCATCTTCCGGGTGGCGGCCCTGCTCATCTGGTCACGGATGCACTGGAGCCAGCTGCGTACCTACTGGCAGATGAACATCCGGTCGCAGATTCATACCACCATCATCTTTATCAGCCTCTTCTCCTTTGTCGTCATCGGCGTGGCGACCATCATCTTCTTTATCAACCGCTACAACCGCAACAATCAGGACAGGCTCAGCCGCACCATGCAGACCATGGTCAGTGAAATGCAGAGCAAGCTCGCCGGACAGGTGGGTGGGGAAGGGGAACGGCCTTTTTACCAGGGGTCGAGAACGGTATTGCAGCGGCTGACGGAAGATCTCGCCCAGACCCATGGCACGGATATCAACATCTATGACCTCGACGGCAACCTGCTGGTCTCGTCCAACCTCTTTGTCTACAACAAGGGTATATTGAGCAAGAAGATGCATCCCCTGGCCTATTACAACCTGCATGACCTTAATACCATTCAGTTCCCCAACGACGAGCGCATTGGCAGTGTACCCTATCTCAGTGTCTACCGTCCCCTGCGCGACGACAGCGGCAACGCCTATGCCTATCTCAACATCCCCTCGTTTACGACCCAGGACGAGCTGAAAGAGGAGATCTCCAACTTCCTCGTCACCATCATCAACCTCAATGCCTTCATCTTCCTCATAGCGGGCACCATTGCCCTCTTTTTGACGAACCGCATCACCATCTCCTTCCTGCTCATCTCGAAGAAAATGCAGGAGATCAACCTGGGTAAGACCAATGAGGTCATCGAATGGAACCGCAACGACGAGATCGGCGGGCTGGTAAAGGAATACAATAAGATGGTGCGGAAACTCGAAGAAAGCGCCGCTGCGCTGGCCAAGAGCGAACGGGAAGGCGCCTGGCGCGAGATGGCCCGCCAGGTGGCACACGAGATCAAGAACCCGCTGACCCCGATGAAGCTGAGTATCCAATACCTGCAGAAGGCCATCGACAACAACTCCGCCAATGTCAAGGAAATGGCCGCCGGCGTGGCCCGCACCCTTGTCGAGCAGATCGACCACCTGTCGAAGATCGCCTCCGACTTCGCCCAGTTTGCCAATATCGGGAATCCGAAAAAGGAGGTCTTCGATCTCCATGAAATGCTCTATTCCCTTGTCTCCCTCTATGAGACCACCGAGAACCTGCTCTTTAAATGGGTGCCGGTGCATCATCGTATCACGGTCTATGCGGATAAGACCCAGCTAAACCGGCTTTTCACCAATCTCCTCCAGAATGCCCTCGAGGCCTGCGTCAACAAGACCCGCCGGGTCATCAGCGTCAGTGAAGAAGTGCGGGAAGAGAGCATCGTGGTAAAAGTAACCGACAACGGGGAAGGCATCCCCCTGGAAATGCAGTCCAAGATATTCATCCCCAATTTCACCACAAAATCCTCCGGCACCGGTCTCGGCCTCGCCATGAGCAAGACCATCGTCGAGCAGGCCAAGGGCAAGATCTGGTTTGAAACAGTAGAAGGGCAGGGGACTACATTCTATGTCGAGCTGCCCATTCTCCGGGCGACGCAGATCGTTCCACCCCCGGCTGCTGCTGCGACCTAACGTGGGCGCCCCCTTCGGGCCGGGCTCTCTGCTTTAGTCCTCGCTTTGCTGCGGGCTGCCGCTCCGATCCCTGGCGCACGCCGCAAACCTAAATCCCCTTCGCCTCCCTCGTCTCCAGCAACCACTCTTTAAACTCTTCCAACCCAAAGCTGCTCAGGTTCTGCTCGGCCGTCACCCCGGCCTTCTGCGCTGCCAGCACCCCATACCGGATTACGTCGATCCCCCCCACCGAGTGTGCGTCCGGATCGATGGAGATCATCGCCCCCTGCTCCAGCGCATAACCGATGTACCGCCAGTCCATATCCAGCCGCCGCGGATGGGCGTTCAATTCGATGACCACATTGTTTTGCACACATGCGTCGATGATGGCCTTGTGATCGACCGGATACCCTGGTCGGCTCAACAGCAACCGCCCCGTCATATGGCCAAGAATAGTCGTGTATGGATTTTCAATCGCTCTCAGCAGCCGGCTCATGGCCTTCTCCTGACTCATCTTGAGGTTGGAGTGTACGCTGGCGATGACGAGGTCGAAGGTGGCGAGAACATCGTCGGTATAGTCCAGCTTTCCGTCGCTGAGGATATCGCACTCGATGCTTTTAAATATCGTAAAGGGAGCAAGTTTCCGGTTCAGCTCCTCTATCTGGGCCTGTTGCTCTTTTATCCGGTCTTCCTTCAGCCCGTTGGCGTAGAAAGCGCTCTTGCTGTGGTCGCTGATGACGAGGTATTCATATCCTTTTTCAATACAGGCCGCGGCCATTTCTTCCAGTGTGTTCGACCCGTCGCTCCAGGTGCTGTGGCTGTGGATCACGGCCCGGATATCTCCGGGGACAATCACCTTCCCTTTTTCCACCCACCCCTTTTGTTCCCTGCCCACCGGGGAGACATACGGCTTGCCTGCTGCGGCAAACAATTCCTCTTCGCTCGCAAACTTTCCCTCTACCTTCAAATCTTCCAGGAACTCCCCGCTGCAGCTCGTCTCGAACAGCACGCGCACAAAGTCTTCCGGTGCGGTGTGAATAAACTCGATGGCTACCCCCTCATCTGCACTCACTGACGCCTTTGCCGCGGCTGCATCCGCCGTCGTCACCCATTGCAGCTTGCTCACCACCTCCAGCTGCCGCCGGAAATCCCCGGTAAGCTCGAACCGTTCGGTAGGGAAAGCCTGTTTCAGCTGTGCATCCAGCGCTAAAGCCAGCGCCTCTACCTCCGCATATAAATGACTGCCGGTATGTTTAAGTCTGAACTCTATAGCCTCCCGGACATTCTGCTGGGTCTTCTCTCCAAATCCTTTGAAGAGCAACAGCCGGTTCTCCTGGCATGCGTACAGGAGCTCGCCGATGGACTCGACCTCCATGTCTTTCCAGATGGTGGCGATCTTTTTCGGGCCGAGTCCCTTTATCTGCAACATCTCGATGATGCCCGTCGGGGTCTTGGCGACAATTTCTTTCAGTACCCGAAGCTCGCCGGTCTGCTGGATCTCCAGGATCTTCTTGCCGATGGCGTCACCGATGCCTTTTATCGCGGTTATCTTTTCCAGTGGCAGCCCTTCCAGCGGTGGCAGCTTTTCGAGCGTAAAGGCAGCCGAGGAATACGACCGGCTCTTAAAAGAATTCTCGCCATGGATGTCCATCAGTTTGGACAGCAGGCTGAATTGTTCGGCGATATAGTCGTTGTCGATAGTCATAAGCCGAAGGTACGTCTTCCCCCGCAAACCCGGTCCTCCCGCGCAAACCCTTGCCTGTCCTGCATTTCACGCTTCCCCGCCCCAAAAAAGAAAAGTCCCGAATCTCTTCGGGACTTTATTATTTTCTGCACTAAGGAAGAACTATTTCTTCTTTGCAGCTTTCTTAGCGGCTTTCTTCTTGGGAGCAGCTTTCTTTTTAGGAGCGGCTTTTTTCTTAGCGGCTTTTTTTGCAGTTGCCATTTTTTTTGAATTTAAATTGGTTAGTAAAACAATTTACACTCATAAAAATAGAAACTTCTTTGGAAGTTCCAAAAAAAATTTTTGAAAAATCCAAAAAATTTTCTAAGCACCTGCTTCAACTGCGTTGACACTAACGAAGGTCTTATCGCCTTTTCCTTTTCTGAATTCAACCAGACCATCAGATAATGCAAACAGCGTATAGTCTTTGCCAACACCTACATTCTTGCCCGGATGATACTGTGTTCCGCGCTGACGAAGGATGATGTTGCCGGCAATGGCGGGCTGACCACCAAAGATCTTAACCCCCAAACGCTTGCTTTGCGAGTCGCGGCCGTTCTTTACACTACCTTCACCTTTTTTGTGAGCCATATTCTAAAGTTTGAATCTTTTAACTTTAATTATGCCCAGAGCCGCCGCCTAATGTCGTCGGATTCGGCTCCAAGTTTATTCGATACCGTTGATACGGATCTTCGTATAGTGGGTACGATGACCATGCTTCTTACGAAAACCTTTCCTTCTTTTCATTTTGAAGGCGATGACTTTGTCACCTTGAACGTGATCGATGATCTCGGCCTTGATGACAGCCTTCACATCCTTGCCAACGGCAAGCTTGTCGCCGTCGCTAAGAAGGACTTCACCGAACTCGACTTTGTCACCGGCGTTGCCCGCGATACGGGGAACATACAAAGTCTGGTCCTTCTGGACCTTGAACTGCTGCCCGGCTATTTTCACAACTGCTAACATGATAAATAATATTAGGGCTGCAAAGGTAAGGGGATTTCACGAAAAGAGAAAGAAAAACCACACCGAAACCCAAAAATAACCCAATTTCTCCACCTCTGCAGCCCAGCCCCTCAAAACCAACGCCTTAGGGCGTCGCACCACACCCGCGGCTACCCATTGTCCATTGCTCATTTTATCTTACGTTTGCCCCCATGAATATGAAGATCAAATCATTCCTTGCCAGGCCCTTTGCATCATATATATATAAGGCCATACAGAAGGGGATGACGACGGCAACCGCAGATCAGGAAGCTATTTTTAAGGAGCTGTTGCGGGTAGGGAGCAAGACGGTTTTTGGTACCGAACACCGGCTGGGAGAAGTGAAGACCTATGAAGAGTTTGTACAGGCGGTTCCGGTGAGGGACTACGAACAATTCTCAGGCTATATTCAACTGATCAAGGAAGGAAGACATAATGTTCTCTGGAAGGGGCAACCCATCTACTTCGCAAAGACTTCCGGCACCACCAGCGGCATCAAATACATTCCCATCTCGAAAGAATCTATTTCCAACCATATCAACACGGCACGCAATGCACTGCTTTGCTATATGGCGTCCACCGGCAACACGGACTTCGCCGACGGGAAGATGATCTTTCTCTCGGGTTCGCCCGAGCTGGAGAGGGTAGGGGGCATCCCCACCGGCCGGCTAAGCGGCATCGTCAACCACCATGTGCCCGGTTATCTCCGCACCAACCAATTGCCTTCCTACGAGACCAATTGCATCGAGGATTGGGAGACCAAACTGGATAAGATCGTCGAAGAGACCCTCCTGCAGGATATGCGGCTTATCAGTGGCATTCCACCTTGGGTACAAATGTATTTCGATCGCCTCACCGAACTGAAAGGCATGCCCATAAAGGACATCTTCCCCAATTTCTCCGTCCTGGTGCATGGCGGCGTCAACTTCGAACCGTACAAGAATCGGCTCTTCGACACCATCGGGAAAAAGGTGGATACCATCGAGACTTTCCCGGCCTCCGAAGGTTTTTTCGCCTTCCAGGACTCCCGCGAAGAGGAAGGGCTCCTTCTCAACACCAATAGTGGCATCTTCTTTGAGTTCATTCCAGCGTCCGAACTGGGGAAGGAAAACCCGCGGCGCCTCTCGCTGAAGGACGTTACCACCGGTGAGCATTACGCTCTCGTCGTCAGCAACAATGCCGGACTCTGGGCCTATAGCATCGGCGATATGGTACGCTTCACGTCGGTGAACCCTTACCGTCTTGTCGTGACGGGGCGGACCAAGCACTTCATCTCCGCCTTTGGGGAGCATGTCATTGGCGAAGAAGTGGAATACAGCCTGATGAAGGCGGCGGAAGAAGCCGGTCTGCATATCACCGAATTCACCGTCGCCCCAATGATCCAGCAGGAGAAAGGCAAGTCTTACCACGAATGGTTTGTTGAGTTTGGGAATAAGCCGGGTGATCTGGCTGCCTTTGCCGATAAAGTCGACCACAACCTCCGCGAAAAGAATATCTATTACGACGACCTCATCACGGGACACATCCTGCAGCCCTTAAAGATCCGCGCCATAAAAAAGCATGGCTTCATCGATTATATGAAATCGGTAGGGAAATTAGGCGGGCAGAACAAGGTTCCCCGGTTGAGCAACGATCGGAATCTGGCTGTCGAACTGGAAAAGTACACCGAGTAACAAAGAATTATAAGCGTATGTCAAATGCCAGTGTAAAGAAACGCATTGCTATTTTCGGCTCTACCGGTTCCGTCGGCAAACAGGCGTTGGAAGTCATCGACGCCAATCCGAACATTTTTAGCGTAGAGGTGCTGACGGCGCATAGTAATGACGATCTCCTGATCAAACAGGCCCTTCACTTCAACCCCAATGTTGTCGTCATAGGCGATGATAAGAAATATTCCCACGTGAAGGCCGCCCTGGCGGGTCATCCCATTAAGGTTTTTGCCGGTGAGAAAGCATTGGAGGAAGTGGCTGCGATGGATATATATGATATGATGCTGGCCGCCATCGTCGGTTTTGCCGGTCTTCGCCCCACCTTGTGCGCAATCCGTAATGGTAAGGCGATAGCGCTTGCCAACAAGGAGACCCTGGTCGTTGCCGGGGACATCGTCATGAAAAAGGCCATGGAGCATAAGGCCCCGATCATCCCGGTGGATTCGGAACATTCCGCCATCTTTCAATGTCTTGTCGGCGAGACCCGCAACCGCATCGAGAAGATCATTCTCACGGCCTCCGGCGGCCCCTTCCTCGGCAAAAAGCCCAATTTCCTCGTCAATGTCAAACGCGACCATGCCTTACAGCATCCGAACTGGAGTATGGGGGCCAAGATCACCATCGATTCTGCCACGTTGATGAATAAGGGACTGGAGATGATCGAAGCCCGCTGGCTCTTTGGCTTGCTGCCCGATCAGGTACAGGTAGTAATTCATCCTCAGAGCATTATACATAGCATGATCATGTTCGAGGATGGCAGCATCAAATCGCAGATGGGCCTTCCGGATATGAAGCTGCCCATCCAGTACGCCCTTGCTTTTCCGCGGCGTATCCCCAGCAATTTCCCCCGTTATGATTTCCGGAAGCCCAACACGCTGACATTTGAAGAACCGGATACTAAAACCTTCCGTAACCTGGTCCTTGCCACCGAAGCGCTCAATAAAGGAGGCAACCTCCCCTGTGTGCTCAATGCGGCAAACGAGATCGCAGTGTTTGCCTTCCTGCGCAACCGCATCGGCTTTCTCGATATGACCGACCTGGTCGAACGAACCATGCAGGAGCTGCCGTTCATCCCGAATCCCACGCTGGAAGAATATTTTGACAGCGATGGGGAGGCTCGTAATTTTGCCGCATCTTTAATAAAGTTATAGGACCGGGCGCAGCCCGGTCAAAATGTATAATATGGTATTACTAGCAATCGAGTGGGCCTCCATCGGAACCAAAGTCCTCCAGTTTATCCTATCCTTCTCTATCCTGGTGGTGCTCCATGAGCTGGGCCACTTCCTGCCGGCGCGCTGGTTCAAATGCCGGGTGGAGAAGTTCTATTTATTTTTCAACCCCTGGTTCTCCCTCTTCAAAAAGAAGATTGGCGAGACGGAATACGGACTGGGCTGGATCCCCTTCGGTGGCTATGTAAAGATCTCGGGGATGATCGACGAGAGCATGGACAAAGAGCAAATGCAGCAGGCGCCCCAGCCCTGGGAGTTCCGCAGCAAGCCGGCCTGGCAGCGGCTGATCATCATGTTGGGTGGGGTTACGGTCAACGTATTGCTGGCTTTTGCCATTTTTATCATGATCATGTGGATATGGGGCGATAGGTATGTACCGGTCTCCAATCTCAAGTATGGGTTATATGCGGATAGCCTGGGCCGTAAAATAGGGATGAAGGATGGCGACAATATCATCGCCGTAGCCGGCAAACCCATCGAAAGGCATGGGTCGGCGGGGTCCGAGATCATCATGAACGAGGCGAAGACTATCACCGTCCTGCGCGACGGGAAACCAGTGGAGCTCACCGTTCCCCCCGGCGTCATCGGTCAGCTGAATAAGAATCGGCTGCTGGGGCTGGCGCTCGTCCGTTATCCCGATGTCGTCGATTCCGTGATGCCCTGGTCCAAAATACTAAAGGGAGATGTCCGCAAGGGGGACACGCTCATCGGCATCGACGGCCATCCTATCCAATACTTATCCGATCTCATCAAGGACACTACGTTTGATTATATAAAGGACGAGAAGGTGGTCTCGCTCACCTATCTCCGCAATGGTCACGATACCGTGCAGGTGCAGATACAACGTAACGAAAAGGAAAAGGGGGCGCTTGGGCTGCACTATAAGCCTATGGAGGATATCCTGGGCAGCGTGCATGTGACCTATACGTTTTGGCAGGCCATTCCCGCGGGCGTCAATAAGGCTATGGAGACGCTGAGTAACTATATCCGCAACCTGAAATTGCTTTTCACTTCCAAGGAAGTAAAGGCGCAGGACTCTCTCGGCAGCGTCATCAGCATCGCCAGCATTTTCCCTTCCACATGGGACTGGCAGAGCTTCTGGACGCTGACGGGCATCTTCAGCATCCTGCTGGCCTTTATGAATGTCCTCCCCATTCCGGCGTTGGATGGCGGTCATGCCCTTTTCACTCTTGTAGAGATGATCTCTGGCCGCAAGCCCAGCGACAAATTCATCGAATACGCCCAGATGGTGGGAATGGTACTGCTGTTCAGCCTGATGGCCTACGCCCTCGGCCTGGACATCTTCCACGCTTTCAAGTTCAAATAGGCCGGCTCGCTGCCAATAAGCCGGTCTCACCGCCAATGTACCGGCTTCCCCGTCCGGCGCCAGGCGCCGCGGAACATCCTTTGCGCCCGTCGCCCAACCGCGCCTCGCCCAACCGCGCCCGTGACTTGCCCATGGCCGGGTTCCAACTTTTTCGTATATTTGCTGTTCCGCCGCCATTTCCCCGGCCGGCGCTGACCAAAATTGGGGGTGCCTGGTTTTGACAGCATAGATCTTTGAAGGTGTAAGCATGTCGTGCGTTGGATAATTAGCACGTTAATCTGAATATTCAAACTTCAAATGGCAATACTCAGTATGCCATGGCTGCCTAATCAGTGATTAGATAGTCATTTGGGCCGTGCTGGCCGGTTCGCCCGTTACCACGCTGCACCGCCGACTCAACACAAACACGGGATGCTGCAACAGAAGGCTGTGCCTGTTGCTTAAGCCCATTCAGCTAAGGAGGAGGTTGGTTTGTCCGGCCCCGGCCGCCTCCCGACAATCAATGCCGGAATAAACATGTAGAAAGCTTTTGGCGATTATGTTTGGACAGGGGTTCGAGTCCCCTCACCTCCACCAATGACAAAGAAGATGGCCTCTGCCTCCGGCAGGGGCTTTTTTCGTTGATAGCGGTCGAAAATCAAAGCTTCAAAATCAGGAAATATTCCGCTTTGCCGGATCTCCGGTCCACCCGAACCACATATTCTCCCGGATTGATGCCGGCGACAGCAATGGCGATCTTTGTTTGATTGCCCGGGATGTTCACTGTGAGCATCATGTTGCCGGTATTGCTAAGAATGCTGACAGCGGTTATGGGGTCTGCGGCATCCAGGTTATCGATATAAAGGGTTGTCCTGACAGGATTGGGATATTGCCTGTAGTCGCCGGACGTCGATGTGCCGGCCGGAGAGCTTTTTATGCGGTAAGATAGGGTGTTGCTGGTACCCGAACATCCGGCACCCGTGGTGACTTCACATTTGACAGCATCACCGCTATCCACAGGCGAGTAGGTGATCGAATTTCCCAGATTCCCGGGAATATTCTGCCAGGAGTGTAGCCTGGTACTATCCTGCCACTGATAACCAGGATTCGACCCGCCGTTCGAGACCGCGGATGTCAGCGTCACTGAGGCGCCGGGTGCAACCGTGGTGTCGCTGGTGATGGTGATGGTAGGAATGGGGTTAACGGTTATGGAAAGGAGTTTACTCGTGACCTTCTGCGGACTGGCACAACCATCGCTGCTGGTGAGCGTGACCGTGATTGCGTCGCCATTGGCAAGACCAGTGGCAGCATAGGTGGAGGTGCCGTTTCCCGTTGCGAGATTATTTTTATTCCACTGATAAGCCGGGGACAGGCCTTCTCCCGTGGGATTTGCCGTGAAGATAACGGTCTGGCCGCGACAGATGATGGTGTCGGACGCGGCAACGGTCACGGTCGGGACGACGACGTCATTGATGGTCATGACCACAACGTTGCTGTTCGCTGTGCTTTGTTGCCGGCAGGTAGCCGGGCTGGTTAGCATACATTGTACCTTGTCATTGTTATGCAGGCCAGACGACAGGAAGGTCCTTTGATTGCTTCCGCTATCCACCCCGTTGACCAGCCATTGATAGGCCGTGGTCGTGCCCGCGTTTGCCCCCGTGGCCGTGAAGGTGATGGGCGTGCCCTTGCAGACGTTATTCGCGCTTGCGGCTATCGAAACATATAAAGCGCTCGTGTCAAGTACAGTGATCGTCAGGGCATTGCTATAGGCCGTGAAAGGCCAGGGACAGGCAGCTGAACTGGTCATCCACACCTCAACCCTGCTGCCGCTCGTGAGACCCGAGCCGGTGAAAACCGGACTATTGACGCCCTGTGCACTGCCATTAACCAGCCAGTTATAAGAAGGACTGGAGCCCGGATTCACCGGCGTGGCAGTGAACGTAACGGACTTGCCTTTGCAGATCACTGAATCGGAGGCGCTGATCGTTACAGAGTCGGGGGATTCGTTCACGTGAACCGTAATCGCCCGGCTGGTATCGGCATGCTGGCCCTGGCAAATATCGGCCCATAACAGGATGACCCGCACCTTGTCCCCGTCATGCAGCGAGTAGCTGGTGAGCGTATTATCCGGATAGCCGGAGTTGACATTCTGGCCATTTACCTGGAACTGGAAGAGATGGTTCGTATTATCAGAAGTGTCGGTAGCGGAAAAGGTAGCCGCCTTGCCAAAGCAAATGACGCTGTCTGTCGCCGTGATAGCTACGCCCGGGTCGATCACCGTATCCAGCTGCAGGACGAAGGTGCTGCTGTAAAAGCTGTCGACAAGGCAACGGTAAAGATTTCCGCGCCATGACAGGGGCGGTAGAATAAATTGGAGGGTACCCGTGGTCGACCCGGAGATATTGGCATTGTCCGTGAGATTGGTGAAGCCGCTGCCGGTGTTCACCTGCCACTGGTGCGTCTTGCCGGGTATGTCCGCCTGCATCTGTTTTAACCAGGGGCCCGTAGAGCACATGGTCGCCGGTATATGGGCGCCGGCTGTGTTGCGAAGAACGTCAAAAACACTGTAGTTGTTGTAATTATAGAAAACGGCCAAATCGGGCTTTCCGTCCTGATCAAAGTCGCCTATCGAAGGATCCTGAAAGGCTCTGTCTGTAAGGGATGAATAGTGCATGACGCTGTCGACGCTGAACACGCCGGGCGAAGAATGGTTCTTGAACCACATAAAGCTGAGCATGGTCGACGAACCTACGATGATATCGGGCCGGTAGCTACCGGTGAAATTCGCCATGGCGGAAATTTGCCCATCGTTGCTCAGGGAGATCTGCAGTGCCGGGGCGAAGCTCAGGTTTCCAGGCGTGCTGGAATTTCGGAATACGTACAGGTAGTTCATGTCGGTGACCTCGATGTCCGGTTTGCCATCCCTGTCGAAATCGGAAATGAAAATGTTGGGCCAGTCGAGGCTGAAGCCGGGCATGTTGAGGGTAACAGGCAAGGCAAAAGAAATGGCGCCCGGTGAGGAGGTATTGCGGAAACAGCTGACGGTCGACTGGGTAGTCGAACCATCATTCAGGGTCACGACGTCCCTGAAGCCGTCTCCGTCGAGGTCGCCGGCCGCCAGGACAAAAGGCATTGGGCCGTTCGGGAAGATCTGTGTGGGGCCAAAGGAAATGGAACCCGGAGAACTGGTGTTCCTTGCGACTGAAATGAAACTCGATCCTACAGGGTTCCCGTTGTTGGCCATGAGAAGATCATTGCGACCGTCATTGTCGAGATCGGCCAGCGTCGCCGCCAAGACCTGATAGTTATAATCATTAAAAATATCCGGAGTGATGGCCACTGGAACCCTGAATCCCGTGTCGAAGGAGATCGCACCCGGCCTGCTGGTATTGTGATAGGCGATGGTATAATTGTCGTAGGATGTCGCCACATAGTCCGGTAATCCGTCGCCGTCGAGATCACCCGCTACATCTCTGCCCCCGGCATAATATGGCCTTTGGCCAAAATTAACTTGCGGGGCGAACCGGATATGCCCATTGCCGCTGATGTTGCGGAATGCCGCCGGACCAGACCAAAAGACGCCCACCAGATCGGGTTTGCCGTCACCGTCGAGGTCTCGCGCCGACAACTTTGATCTTGGTGCAAGGTTATTGGTCGTATAGGCTTGTGTGAAAGAGTTGCGGGTAAAGTTAAAGGCGCTGTCGGCAAAACTGACACTAAAGGGTTGCGCGGAAGTACCGGTGAGCCCATCCGTACGGCGGAGCACGGCGATATTGTCATAGACAGCCCCAGCCGGGACGGTACATACAATGCTGCCGGCGGAAGCCGATTGTATGGTTGCGGGCACCCCGCCGAAGAAGACGCTGTTTTGGGCAGGGTTGCCGCTAAACCCGCTGCCGCTGATGGTGACGGTAGTGCCAACGGGGCCGGCTGTGGGGTTCACCGACGTGATGACGGGCGCGGGTGAAGCAGGAGGCTGAAAATAGGTGAAGCCGTGAATGGAATAGCTGCCGTGGAAGTCTTTGAGGGTGACATTGCCGGTGCCGCCGGCGCCCACCACGGCTCTTACCATAGTATCGCCATAGATCTTAACCGAGGTCGCGGGCACATTGCCGAAGGATGCTCCGGTGACGTCCGAAAATCCGACCCCTTTGATCGTGATCATCGTGCCGGTGCTACCCGTAGCAGGATAAAAGGAAGTGAGTTTGGGGAACACAGGAACGAAGAAACTTTGGATGACAGTAAGCGTATCCGAGATGCCGGCGGAAGTGTTGACCAACTGGATGCTGTCGAAATTGCGGGTAACATCATGGGTATAGGTAGCATTGTAGCCGGTGCTTACGGGTTGATGGTTGACGATCCATTGAGATTGGTAGCCTGGCCGCGATAAATTGGTCAGCGTAACGGTATTGGTAAAAAAGACGCCGGTGGTATCGACCAGGAAATAGGGTGCGGGCAGTGGGGTTCCACCGCCGTTGGCGCTCATCTCCAGGAAGCCGTGACCGCCGCCCGCCCAGAGCTGGTTGGGGGATAGCCATTGGAGATCGTTATTAGTATAGCCAAGATAGGTATAGGAATTATCTCTGGGCAGCGGCTCCCAGGTCGTTCCGCCGTTGACCGTTTTGTACACCTCGTACGGGGCTACCAGCGCATAGCCGGTGTTGATATCGAGGAATCTCATTTTGTCGCAATTGAAGGGGGTGGCCTTGCTGTTGTTGAGCTGGGTCCAGGTGGCTCCGCCATTTGTCGTGCCATAGATGTTTTTGTTCCAGCTTCCGTCGGTAATGCTTATCCAACCTTTGTTCGCATCCAGAAAGTAGGCATAAGTCAGAAAGCTGTTCTGAAGTGCCGGTAGCGAAACAAACGACCAGGTAGTACCGCCATCGGAGGTCTTGAGGATGCGGCTGGTGCCATAGTTGCTGTAGTCCCCGATATCGGTATTCAGGACGATGAGGTTGTTATCGTCTGCCGCCTCGATGTGATTGAAATAGCTGCCGGAGAAGTTGCTGGTCAGGACGGTCCAGGTCAGACCTTTGTCGGTGGTCTTGAGAATACGGTCTGCATCTACAGCATAGCCGATATTGTCGTTTTGCGGGAAGGAGACATCGGTGATGCCGGTACGCAATTGCACGGGGCTGAATTGAGAGTAGAAGACCAATGTAAAGGATTTGCCGCCGTCTGAGGAAGAGAGGATGGCTGGAACAAGACCATAGTCGCCATAGACGATCAGGTTATTCCGGTCGAACGCTTTTACTCCGTTGATCTCGTATCCAAAGGTGACATTGATGTCGGTATAAGGGCCGTAATTGACGTTGTTAAGGAGGATATACCTCTTTGTGAAGGTGTGGCCGCTATCGTTGGTATAACCTATCCAATTATCAAAAGCTACATACCCCTCGTTGGGGGAAAAAAAGCTGAGCTTTTCTATGGAGTTGCTGGAATCGGTGTCCAGATAGATCTGACGCATCTGTGCGGCCGCGGGAAGGCAAAATAAGATATGGATAAGCAGCAACAGGAGTACAACGTGCACGCGCGTGTCGGGACGGGGTAATCGCATCAGGGGAAGATTTAGGAGTTCCACGAAAATAGGTCAAATCGCTCGTATTGGGGCAGTTTACTTCAAGCCGCTGATTTTCAGCGGATCCCATCATCGCCCCGGCCCTCCGGCTGTCCGTAAATATGGGATGATTCAACTTGAACAAACTTGAATAGGCTGGCGATGGGTCGGGAGATTGGAAATCCGCTAGCTTTAGCGCCAGGCCATTCTTTTTGCCATATTTATATCCCATGTATACTACAATTGATTCCTCAAGCTGCTATGATCCGGCTAAGCCCGCCGGGTTTTACGTTTTACTTTGTGCATTGATGTTGCTGGTTTCCTGTCATACGGCGCCGGCAAAACGATACGGTTTTCTTACGATGCTTGGGCAGGATACGATTTCGGTGGAGACGATAATCCGCCAGGGCAATACGTTAGAAACCGATGAAGTGGATCGCTTTCCACTGGTTCGGATACGTCATACCGTGGTTAAGCTGAACGACGATGGCAGCATACGACATCTGGAAATGGAAATTCACACCCCCAGTGAACCATCCGCCGAGCGGGACCGGACAGTAGTGGCCGATGTCGCCCATAACAACGTGCACCTTTCAAAAACAGACAGCACCGGTACGGTGAACCGGGATTTCCCAACAGGCGGCAGCATGGTAGTGGCACATGTGCCGCAAATGTATAGTCTGTATGAGCTTTACTTTGCCGCGGCGTTGAAGCAATCGGCGGCATCAAAGCTTGCGGCCGGCAGTGCTGTTCCGTTGCGGCAGTTTTATATTGACCGGGAATTTGACCGGTTTCCGTTGGGCCATGCCACGGTAACTGCCGTCGGGAAAGGCAAGGTAGAGATTGCACACGACTGGCTTTCCGGAACCGGCGAAGCCGTGATGGACTCCGGCGATGACATGCTCAGTTATTCGGGCGGCCGGACTACCTACAAAGTGGAGGTAAAACGACTGGCCACAGCACCCGACGTAAAAGCTATCGCTGCCGGTTTTGAGGCAAAGGAGACAGCAACTGGCGGCGTGAGGTCGTTAAGCGTCCGGGATACCGTCCGGACGCAAATGGGTAATGCCACGTTGACCATTGATTATGGCAGGCCGCTAATGCGGGGACGAATCCTGCTAGGAGACGTGATCCCTTACGACCGGGTATGGAGAACAGGAGCCAATGCGGCCACTCAGTTTACGACGACAACCCCAATTAAGCTGGGTGGTGTGCAGGTTCCCGCGGGCACATACACACTGTTTACCGCACCACATACGAGTGGAGTTGATCTGATCGTGAACAAGCAAAGCGGAGAGTGGGGTACAGAGTACAATGGTTCACTTAACCTGGGTACAACAAGGATGACCAGTGAGGTGGCCACAACAGCTGTGGAAGAGTTCACGATATCTGTCATTCCCGGCGATCCTCGGCACGGTAAACTCGTATTCGAATGGGGGTCATTCCGGTGGATCGCGCCTATCGAAGTGCAGTGAGATGTCTAAGGTTTTAAACGCTGAATCAGTGCTAAAAGCGACGCGAGGGGTTCGATTGGGATCCCCTCACCTCCCCTTACCGGTTCATTGAACAGATTCATCAAAGGGGGATTGAGCAAAACCGGGCGAAAAGAGATCGATAAGTAAATAGGTTTTCCTATCTTCCCCCAAGGTTGTGGAAGGCTTAATAAATTTTTCTATGAAACATGCATTTTCACGAAAGCGGTCACTGGCCGTTTTGATATCGATCAGTGTCGGGGTCATTATTTTTGGCATTTGGTTTCTGGTCAGGACATATGTGACAGGGGCATACAACGTACCCACTACGTCCATGGAAAAAACCATCCACCTGGGGCGTAAAATATTGGTAAACAAGCTAAACTATCACCCTATCAAGCGAGGAGATATCCTCGTGTTCCATTTCCCCGTGGGAGACACCGTCATCGATTTACCCGAGTACCAGTCAGCTCAGCCCTATTATGACGTGATCCGCATGCTCGGCGCGGGAAACTCCGATTCCGGCAGGCAAATTGTTCTCGGTAACCCTGATCAATATCCGCTCTCGGTCCGCCCCGTGGACAAGCGCGAAGCCTATCTCAAACGCTGCATCGCCGCTGCGGGCGATACACTCGAGATGCGTAATGAGGTAGTATATATCAACGGACGCGCACAAGCCTGGCCGCCGGAGTCGGAGACCTATTTTCATGTCGTCACCAACGGACAGCCCCTCGACGAAACGGCCATAAAGGCGCAGTACGGCCTCGATATTACGAGCGCTGATGAAGTGCGCCCGCTCGGCAATCCGACTGAATTCGATATGCTCCTGACCTGGAAAGCCCGCGAAAAAATGCTAAAGGATGGTTTTGCCCGACAGATCATCCCGGATATAGACTCCTCAACCACAGGAATTTTCCCGAACGATCGATTACATCACTGGACGACGGACAACTACGGCCCGCTATGGGTACCGCGGAAGGGCGCTACGCTTCACCTGACGCCGCTCAACTACTCAGTCTATGAACGGGTTATCCGCACCTATGAAGGCAACAAACTCGAAATAAGGAATGGCAGGATCTATCTAAATGATCGCGAAGAAGCCAGCTATACCTTCAAAATGGATTACTATTGGGTCATCGGCGACAATCTCCATGGGTCCCAAGACTCCCGGTATTGGGGCTTTGTGCCGGAAGATCATATGATCGGGAAAGTATCGGCAATCCTGTGACGGAATAGCCGCGCCATTCCGTGCCCCTAACGGTACAACAATCCCCGTATTTTGCCACCCCCCTGGCCGTTTATTTTGGCGTGACGTAACGTTTAGCGCATGGTGTTTAACTAACAACAATTGAACCGCAAATAAATGATCATCAAAGACTGATGATCATTTATTATTTTACAAGACTTCTGAAGCGGCTTAAGTCTTATCGACTAATCTTATCTGTATGGATCAATGGCTCCTTTGGATCATACAACACTTCGACCGAATCCCCCTCTTTATATTGCGCCCCGGCTTTAAAGTCCCTAAAAATTCTAAAACCAGAACGGAACCTCTGTCCGGCCACCCGATATTCATACTCGTAGTTGAATGCACTTTTATTATCCCTCATATTCCATATACTCTCAGTAATGACGCCTTTTGTGGATACTCCTTCCTCCTTAAGCAAATTATCTATCCGGGGATCTGCATATAGCACGGACTCGCTAGGGATCTTTGTCTGGCCGATATCGGCAAGATCAACCTTATAAGCCACCCCCTTATTAATATAATCAGAAGGTTCATACATCCGTGCATCCTTCATATACAAACCAATATCATCACCATGCCAGGTGGCATACTGAATAGGATCGACATTACCCGCCGGAATCGTCACCAGATTTCCATACTTAGGAAGCTTATCTCCGTATTTTATAGCGGAGATGTTGAGATCGCCCGTATATTGGTAAACTATAAGAATCTTTTTCCTGTCATCCGAGAAACTAAGATGTTTAATCAATGGAGCCCGCTCATACGAATTGTCATATGGAACAACCTTACAATCAATTCCATTAACTTTTATAGCCGTGGAGTCAAAAGGCAAACCTGCTTTTACAAAAGATATCTCCTCCAAAGTCACCTGCAGCGTTTTGCTGTTAATCCAGTGGTCCGGGAAATAGCACGAATTATGAGGCAAATCCTTGCAAGGCAGCTTGCCTTTATTAAGCGACCCTAGTGTATCACCGACCATCAAAACATTAGCCATTGACCGGCTGTTGCCCATAGCACCGTTATCAATATAATAGATCAAAGCGACATAACTAGAGTCGGGAGAATACAATCGATTAGTCACAACAACATCTCTGAGATGCAAATCCCGATTGCAGCTTGCCAGCATAAAGGCCAATAAAACGAATAGAACAAACTTCGTCATCATCGTAAGGGTTCGGCCAAATATAAATCAATTTAGATATTCATAACCGTTGGCTCCCCCTTGCAGCCAAATCGCTGATTTTCAGCGGCTTTCTTGTTGGTGCCTTGCGAGCAATCGAACTCCGGGATAAATTGGGAAGCTGCTGCAATTTTTTATTATCTTTCTCGAATTGACAAACTATGACAAAAAATTGGGAACTATTCCAACGCGATTTTTTACATGCGAATACCTGGCCGCAACGCAAGGATGGCGTCCCCTTGGAATTGCTTGATAGGTTGTCCCACGAAGAGAGGGCTTTGGCTGAAGACCAACTGATAGAGGCGCTAAGTTCTGGAGACTCCTGGCCTGCCAGAGGGTTGGGGCATATTCGTTCAATGAAAGCGTTGCCCGCATTATACGCGTTACTGGAAAAATGCCAGCAGGATATGAAAGTGAATGTCGCTTATGCGATCTATCAGGTCAACTACGATAGGGGCATGGTAGATATAGTTTTGGCGGAGCTTCCAAAGATTGGTAGCGAGTACAGTTTGATAGATGTTATGCATTTATTACCCAACTTTCAAGATCCCCGGGTGACGGAGTTGTTACGCGTCTATCGACACGACAAACGTTACCTTGTTGCATACAATGCTGCTAGGGCCCTGGGCGAGTCGACTGATAAAGTGGTGAGAGATTTTCTCGGGAGGAAAGCCTGGTGGAAAATATTCTCAAAAGATTAAGTATATATTCGAATCTATGTCCACTAAAATTGAGATTTACAGGAATACCTAAAGACAAACCGTCGGATTAGATCAATAATATCATATGTTGCAAAATAAAAATACCTCCGTTCTTCAAGCGAGGTGGCGGCTCGTGGGGGTCGCGCATACGTGTGGAAGTATCCAATCCCTTCCAGTCGGCATAAACGATTATACCCATACGCTATTTCTTTTTGGGAGCTCGTTTGCCGGTGACCAGTTGAGCATCTTGTAACCTTCTTCCAAGTTCGTCATCGGAGGCCAGTTTCAATAGGTCTTTTTCCATGCCTAACACGAAAAGTACCTGAGCGTAGGCACCCATACTGACATGCGTGGCTCCTTTTTCCACCTGCCATAATGTGGTACGTGTAATTCCAGCCCGTTCAGCAACTTGCGCCATCGTTAACTTCCTGTGCAATCGGCCCAGCTTTAAATTTTCACCCAGTTGGGCAAGGAGCTTTTCCAGCCGGGGTAAAACAACGATACTTCTGCTTCGCATAATGTCTATTGTAATAGACAAGTATAGTCTAAATGTTCATTTTAATAAACATTATATAAGATGGTCAAGTACAGATAGTCAGGAATAGTAGAAGCATGCCCAAGTGTTCGCTTCCACGCCCCTCACCTCCACCGCTCTTTAAGCCGCTGATTTTCAGCGGCTTTTTATTTTCGGTCTATTTTTTTTAGCTTTGCATAAATGATTTCAGATGAAATCCGCCAAAAACTTCAAAATATCGTTAGAGGAGAACTCCACCAAGGGCAAAGCGATCCTTGCACAGCAATCCGGAATCTCCTATGCGAAAGCTTTGGCGCAAGTCCAACTGTTAAAAGCGAATTCGAAAGTAGGACACTCATCAAAGAAAAACAGGTCGGTTTCCTAAAGGCTCATGCTCAAAAGTCTGGACTGTGGTTGGAGTCTTTGCCTCAAGGCAGTCAATACCTGACTGAAGGAGGCGAGTCAAAAGTTTACCTTTCTGAAGACGGCAGATTTGTCATTAAAGTAAATGATGCTGCATATTATGCCACTTGGACCGAATATTTCAATAGCCTGCTGCTCCACAATTTGTTATTTTCCAACTCAGCGTATTCCTTGCTAGGAAATGCTTTTGCAAAAACAAGGCGGCAGGACTACTATAACAGCGAATTCGGCCTGACATTGGAGGATATGCATGATGAAAACGTGATAGCCAAAGACAATATTTTATTTTTCATTGACACGGTATTCTATATAATGTAAAATATGTGCTTCACACTATATGTCGGCGCATCAATCAAATTGCCTTTGATCGAATGGAACAAAGACCAACCCGCAGTCCATACCACAAATCTGCAAGACTATGAACTGGGGGTTTTGAGCCGCTTTACTTTACCCTACGTTTTAAATATAGGATCCGATCAGGGTTGTGGATGTGGTTTCAGGCAATCTCATGTTGCTGGACAAGAATGGCTCCCCATAGTCGAGGACAACAAGGATAATCTGGATGCTATACAGAAAAATCATTTGGGTCTATGGCAATACCTTACTGGCAATGCAACGGGCGAAAGCATTGAAATTTATGCTTGTTGGAATGGTGATGTTTATGATTGCTCTGATTGTATCAGTGACATTAGAATAGAAGACATCCTTAGTGAGGAATTCTATTTCAAGGAAGGTTGGCTATACAAAGTGACGGTCTAAAACTGTCACAAGCGCGATCATGGGTTCGATCCCGGCCCCCCGACAACCGAGCGTGAAGCGAGGTAATCCCCTCACCTCCACGGATATTTCAGCGGCTTTTTCATTGCTTTCATCGTTTTTTTTCGTATTATACATGCTGTTATATTTGCTTAGCCCATGATAAAACACCCTACTGTTAGAGCCAGCTATTCTCTCGTCTTTTGGAGCCTTGTGTTTTCGTTTGCTTCCTGCACTAAAAATTCCTCCACCCCTCAAGGCACTACAGATACCGCAATTGTCTCACCGCCGAAGCCTCCTGCTCCATCCAAGAAATGGATCGTTTCTACTGTGGCGGGATCCACCAACCCAGGATTTACAGACGGGGATACTACACAGGTGCAATTCAGCAATGCCCAAGGCATCTTCGCAGACAATCATGGCAATCTTTTCGTGGGCGATCTGGGAAATGCCAGCATCCGGCAGGTTACCTACGCGGGTCATGTCACCACCTATGCAGGTAAAAACATCGGGAGTCCCAACCCGCTTTTCGGTAATATATATTCTCTCGTCAGGGATAGCATGGGGGCTCTTTATACCATTGAATACAGCCTGATCCGGAAGATAGTCTCGTCAACGAATAGTTCGATATTTGCAGGAGCGCTGGCAATCAATTATGCAGATGGCACAGGGACAAACGCCCGTTTCCGTATCCTCGGCAATATGGCAATTGACCCCCAGGGCAATATTTTCCTGCCGGATTATGATAACAGTGATAGTTTCCGTATTCGCAAGGTTACCCCAGGTGGAGTTGTTTCCACGTTGACTTTGCAGGATAACACCGGGTATCCTTCTAACGGCCTGCCCAATTATCATTATCTATATGCCATTGCAGTAGATGCCTCTGGCAATATCTATGTCACCGGTAATGGCAACTGCCTCATAAAAAAAGTAGATCCCACCGGCAACGTAACCATTCTTGCCGGGGCTGGCAACATCGGTTTTACCGACGGGAAAGGAAGGGCCGCTCAATTTAACACTATCCTGGGCATGACCTGCGATGCTTCTGGCAATCTCTGGGTCAGTGATGGTGACAATCATGCCATCAGAAAGGTGACGCAGGACGGTACAGTCACCACCATCGCGGGAAAAGGGATGATGGGCTATGCGGATGGAGATAGCACGCAGGCACTTTTCAAATATCCGTTTGGGATCACGGTCGACAACACGGGGACTGTATTTGTCATGGACAACGGGAATAATCGGGTGCGGAAATTGGAGTACAAATAATTGCGGCAAGATTTGCCAAATTCCAAATACGCTGTCGGGGGTCGGACCATGTTTGGTCGCGGCTGTGAATGGTTTTCCTTTTGCGTTTTTGGGAAATAAAACCCCTGTTTTTGGACAACGTTCAACAAACTTCCAGGGCTTGCACTATTTTCGAATAAGATCCGGGTGGAGAAAGCCGCATCAACGTACTTGCGGAAATGTCGCCGGTTCGACCTTGTCATGGATCATATGATTGATTTACAGCTTAATTACCCTGTATTAGATGGGCATGAAGAGCTTTTAAAAAGCACCATGGTGCAGGCGCTTTCGGAAATTGATGAAATCATCCCAATCTGTAAAACCGGAGGGGAACTGGCGGATAGAGAAGTGGGCGCAAAATGGTTATCGCAACCCGGGTATGCTGTGGCCTGGAAAAATGTTTTTATAGGAATGGGGGGTCATAACGCCCTTGTGACTGCTATCTTATCTGCAAATCTTAATAATAAGGTGATGGCGACCGATGAGCTAACCTATTCGAATTTTAAGGCTATTGCGAGGCTGATGGGATTGAAGATCATCCCCTGCGTTGGGGATGCAGACGGAATGACGCCATCGGCCCTGGCTAAAGCATGCGAGACATTCGGTGTGGAGGCGGTTTATTTAATGCCGACGGTCAATAATCCGTTAGGTTCGGTGATGCCGTTGAGGCGACGGGAAGAAATTATTGCCGTTGCGCGAGAGAACCATCTGGTAATAATAGAGGATGACGCCTATGGGTTTCTTGAAGATGTTATCATTCCGTCTTTCTTTCATTTGGCTCCCGAACGGTCATTTTACATTTATAGCTTTTCAAAGCCGCTTGCCCAGGCGATCAAAACCAGCTATCTCCTTGCTCCTGACCGGTATGCTGAAAGGGTGATCGACTCATTGAGGCTTACCGGATCTACGCCTTCTGCATTATCCACGCTTACGTTAAATAAATTGATAGCGCGCGGCGCATTGCAGTCTATTATCGCTGCTAAAAGGCAAGAAGGTAACTTCCGACAACAGCAAGCAAGGCGGTTATTGAACAATTATGAAGTTATTGGCCACAAGAATGGCTGGCATTTTTGGATTCCCTTACCACCAAACATAAATTCAGCCAACCTAAGCCATCTATTATTTGATCGGGGCGTCCTTGTCGTTTCGTCAGATAAGTTTGCTATTCATGAAGTGAGCCATGAACAAGGTATCCGCGTAGCGATGGGCGCTGAATTGGACTTTGATAGTGTAATTAAAGGAATAACTATTCTGAAAGAAGAGTTGCAGAAATTATTCCAGCCGGATGCCTGACGTTGTGCAGCCATTAATCAATTATTAATATATTTTTTGCATGCGGCCGTTATTTTACCGGTAAACAAACCAAATCATTATGCTTAGCCGTATGTTTTCCCTGACTATGGTCGTCCTGTCGGCCACCGGTTGCGTAAAAACCAGCAAATCGGATTCCCTTTCGAAAATGCCGCTTTCCATTACTACTGCTCTTTCTTCGGCCAGCGCCGCGGCCCTTTCTTCACCCGGCGACGTGGTAGGGAAAGTTACCGTTGGTTACCAGGGGTGGTTTTCTGCAGCCGGAGACGGATCCCCGCTCAATTCCTGGGGCCATACAAATATGGAGACCTGGCCGGATATACGTCAGTATGCCCAAACGTATTCCGGCGATCCATTTTATCAGGATGGCGTACAACAACCCGGGTTTACGGGAAACCTGGGAAATGGCCAGCCCGCAAAGATGTACAGCGCTGACGACCAGCATGTAGCCAATGTACATTGCCTTTGGATGCAGCAAAACGGCATCGATTGTATCGCGCTGCAACGGTTCGGAAGCTATACCAACCCCGGTTCAATAAAGAACTTTCATGATTCCGTGGATGCAAAAATGATGAGGGCTGCACAAACCTATGGTCGTAAATTTTATATTATGTACGATTGCAGCGCGACCGATCCGGTGGAGTCCGATTGGACCAATACGATCGTAGGGGCCCAGCATCTGACTTCTTCTTCCGCATATGCCTATCAGAACGGCATGCCCGTCGTCGCGCTCTGGGGGGTAGGAAAATCGGGCCGGGGTGCAGTTACGGACTGGGAGAATACGATCAAGTGGTTTAAAAACCAGGGTTGTTATGTCATCGGCGGCCCCCTGGAGGGCTTTGCCACGGATACCCCTAACCAACCCGCGTATAACTTGTGTAATATGATCATGCCCTGGATGGTGGGAAAAACGGCCGCTACCAACTTCCAATCAGACTATGCCAATGACTTGGCTTATTGCACCGCGCATGGCATCGACTTCCAGGCGGATGTATACCCGGGAACCGCCTTTTATAATACCAATGGGGGGACAAAGTCACCCAAGAACCAGATCCCGCGGAACCATGGGCTTTTTATGTGGTCCCAGTTTGCCGCAGTGCGGGGCGCCGGGGTACCCAGCGTGTACATCTCTATGTTTGACGAAGAAAACGAGGCGACTGGTATCTTGAACTGCGCCGAGGACGCATCCTCCATTCCAGCCGGCGAGTATTTTTTGACCCTGGACGCCGACGGCGTACATTGTTCGTCCGACTTTTATCTGAGGTTGACCAAGGACGGTGCGGCCATGGTCAAAGGGCAGACCGCTTACACTACGACGCTGCCGACCCCTCCCGTCCTGTCCGCGCCGGCCAGCCTGACGCCGCACGTGCTTTCCTCCAGCTCTATAAAGATCGACTGGTCGGCCGTCACAGATGCGCCCTGCTATAACGTAAAACGGTCTACCACCAATGGCGGTCCATATACCACGATCGCCGCAGGCATCACCGGGGGAACGTACACGGATAATGGGCTGAATGCGGGTACTACCTATTACTACGTGGTTTCCACCGGTCACATCAACGGAGGGGAAAGTGTTAACAGCAGTCAGGTGAGCGGAACGACCGCCAATTAAACATTTTGGGATAACCTCGCCCGCCCATCCCTAGCTTACCCACGAACCCCAGTCCTTGACGAAAACCCAGTTGTCGCCGTCTTTCTTATAGAGCGCCAGCCGCCCACCGCCACAAAGCCATCCGCAGTGACTGCCGGCATAGAAGATACACCAGGTGTAGTTACGGAGAAATAGGGGACACCCGAATGTGTTGAAGCTCTGACCGACATGGCTATAAAAGTAAGCCCAGCCGTCCCTGTGTCGGTTGGAAAAGATGGACACGATCGTGTCTTTTTGTATCAAGCGGGCGTCCGGAACGAGCTCAGTCGTCCACACCCGAAACGGAGGATGGGACGCCCAGGCTCGAATCTGCTGTCGTTCGTCGGGGGTGAACGTAGCAGTGTCGTTCAAACAGCCCGCCAGGAATTCGGAGCCGTGGCCGGCCGAGACGCTGTCCTCCAAAATAAAGGGGGTGTAAGCCCCCCTCTCGTTACGAATAGCGAAGGACACAAAGTCCCGCACCGCAACATAATATCGGGCGTCATATTGACTGTCGGCCGATCCCGTCTGAGCAGACGTGCACGAAATGGTGATGACCGTTACTATTACGGTGAGAAGGGTTATTCGAAACATGGCTGTGCTTTTACCTGAGATGCTGGATACCCTCTTTTTTCATATGATCCATATTTATTTTACCTCCGCTGAAACATTCGGGTAAATTATGGCGTCCCAGTAATATAAGACCAAAACCCATCTTATGCTTAAAAACTTCTGGAAGATCGCTCTTCGCCAACTGGGAAAGCAAAAATTCTACTCTGCCGTCAAGATCGGCGGATTTGCCCTTGGCATCGCCGCCTGTCTGCTCATCGGATTGTACGTCCATAACCAGCTTAGCTATGATCGTGATTTCCCGGGAGCCGACCGGCTTTACCGGCTGGCAGGATATATAAGCGAAAATGGAAAGGTTCGCAAGGGATCTGGTTGGCAGGCCCCTTTCGCGCAGGCCCTGAAGACCGAATTTCCCCAGGTGGAGCGCACCGGCCGGCTGATGTCTTCCAACCTGTTTTACGGTGCCGGCAGCAACCAGCTACGGCCCATCGAAAGCACCCGGGACAGCTATGAACAGGGTTTTGCTTACGCCGATTCCAGCCTCCCTGATCTGTTCCAGTTCCAGATGGTCTATGGCGACCGGACCAAAGCATTGATGCAACCCCAAACCCTGATCCTTTCGAAAAGCAAGGCCGACAAGTTTTATCCCGGCCAGAACCCGGTGGGCCGGCAGATCATCCTAAACGACGACAAAGACCATCCCTGGACCATCGGGGGGGTGATGCAGGACCCTCCCGAACATACGCATCTGCAGTTCGACTATTATCTTTCCCTGACGGGACACGAGCTCTGGAAAGGGGAGCAGCAGACCTGGATGGCCAGCAACTATGATATCTATTTGCGGCTGCGTCCGGACGCCGACACGGGCAAGCTGGCAATCCTAATTACATCTACCATTAAAAATAAATACTGGATACCTGCGATGCAGCAAAACGGCCAGCCGGATGCGGCCACAGCAATTAAAAGTCTGGGCTTTATGCTCCAGCCGGTATCGGATATCCATCTGGCAGCGGATTTCGAGGACGGTATGCCGCATGTGGACCGGAAATACCTTTGGCTGTTTGGAGCTATAGGTGTCTTTGTGTTGCTGCTGGCCAGCATCAATTTTATCAACCTGTCGACTGCGCGCAGCGCCAATCGCGCCAAGGAAGTGGGCCTACGAAAGGTCGTCGGCTCGGATCGACAGGGGCTGGTCCGGCAATTCCTGCTGGAGTCCATTGTGACCAGCGGTTTTTCGTTCCTGCTGGCGATCGGTCTGGCGGCGCTGCTGTTGCCTCTTTTCAATAGGCTGGCGGGGACTTCGATGCATTTCCCCTGGGCCGCCTGGTGGCTGGTTCCCGGCGTGGTAGGGGCATCGGTAGTCATCGGGTTGATTGCTGGTCTGTATCCCGCTTTTTATCTTTCGGCATTCCGTCCCGTGCAGGTGTTAAAGGGCGATATCAGTCGTGGCGCCCGTCATTCGGGTCTGCGCAGCGGCCTGGTGGTCTTCCAGTTTACCACTTCGGTGGTGCTCATTATCGCGACGATCGTCGTCTATGGGCAGATGCATTTTATCCTCAACAGCAAAATGGGGTTTAATAAGGACCAGGTGTTGCTGATACAGGGGACGGGGTCCCTGGGCGACAAGCTTCCGGCCTTTAAAAATGAGTTGCTCCAACTGTCGGGAGTGCAGGCTGTGACCAACAGTGACTTCCTGCCGATCAGCGGAAGCAAACGCAACGGCAATACGATGTACCGGGTAGGCAGGGAAAAACTGGATCCTGGAACAAGTTTACAGAGGTGGGATGTGGATGTGGATTACCTGAAGGTGATGGGCATCAAGCTGGTCGAAGGCCGAAACTTTTCTCCCAGCCTGGCCTCCGATTCACAAGCTGTGATCATCAACCAGACGATGGCCCGCAAGATGGGCATGACGCACCCGATAGGTGAGCGGATCAACTGGGGACAGGGACAAGGCGTGCTGGTCATCGGGGTGGTGGAAGACTTCAACTACGAATCGGTCAAACAGCCCATCGGCTCCCTGATGCTGATATTGGGCAATTGGACGACTACCGTGGCAGTGCGGACCCATACGACGGATATGAAAGGCTTACTCGCCGGCGTCGACAAGGTCTGGCGGGGATTTGCTCCGCAGCAAACCTTGCGTTATACCTTCCTGGATCAGTCTTTTGAACATATGTATGCCGACGTGCAGCAGACGGGAAATATCTTCACATCACTCGCCACGCTGGCGGTATGCATTGCCTGTCTTGGTTTGTTTGCCTTGTCGGCCTTTATGGCGGAGCAGCGGCGTAAGGAGATGGGCATCCGTAAGGTGTTGGGCGCATCGGTGATGGAGGTGGCAGGTTTGTTGTCCCGTGATTTTCTGCGGCTGGTGGCCCTTGCCATCGTGATCGGTTCTCCCATTGCATGGTGGATGATGCACTGGTGGCTGCAGGATTACGTCTATCGGATAACGATCGGCGCCGGTATTTTTATCGGAGCTGCCGTACTGGTGATGGTCATTGCCCTGCTGACCGTCAGTTGGCAGGCTTTGAAGACGGGGACGACCAATCCGGCTGTGGCCTTGCGGTCGGAGTAGGGGCTGCCATTCAAGCAGTTGCGACCGCACGCTCGCGTTGTGAGAGCTTCATTGTCGCCGGGACGTATTCTTCCCAGTGTCCCATAGGATGGTTATTCATGTCCACGGGATAATTCTTTCTGATCCGCTTGTACATATAAAAGCTATTCATAAACAAAGAAAGACACATGGCTCCCGGCCGCAACGTCAGGAGTCCCCGCATGATGCGCTTCACCGAATAGGTTACTGAAAATGATCTTTTCCATAAATTCCTGTGTGCCAGCAACAGTTCCTCCGGGGTCATCCTGCGAGGCTTGAAAGCGACATTGTATCCATTATAGAACTGCCAACCCTTTTCCAGCATCCGGTTCTCCTTTAACAGCTCATGATAGATGGGCGTCCCCCGAAATGGCGTCATGACACTGAGGAACGGTACATCGATACCTATTTCCATGATGCGGTCGGCCATTTCTTCAATGCTTTCCCGGGTGTCATGATCGAACCCTGCAATAAATCCCGCCATCACGGCAATACCCCTTTTATGGATGGCTGCGACCGCGGTTTTGTAGTGCTCGATCTTGTTCTGCCGTTTGTGCGCGTCCGCCAGGCTTTCGGTGGAGAAGGACTCAATGCCCAGGAATACACCGATGCAACCCGAATCTCTCATCAAATCCAGGAGTTTGTCATCTTTGGCGATATCCAGGCTCGCCTGGGTAAGCCACCATTTTTTCAACGGCTTCAGCTCCGTCAGCAGCGCATGGATATACTTCCGGTTGATGGTGAGATTATCATCCCAAAACCAGACAACCTTTCGTTGCCACCAGTGAGGGAAGGCATCGTAGGCCGCATCCCTGACGACGTCTTGCACGGGCCTTAGCCGGAAGCCAGGATTTAGCGTCGGCACCGTACAGAACGAACAGGTAAAAGGACATCCCCTTGTCGCCTGTATCACTTTCCGGATAAAGAACTTATTGGATAACAGGTCATACCGGGGTGTGGGCAGGTCTTTCATATCGCACGGCCGGCCGGTGTAGACTCTTTTCAGTTGTCCAAGACCATGATCCCGCAGCAGGTCGATCCAGGCCGTCTCGGCTTCACCCGTTACGATGGCATCGAAATGATCGAGGGACTCATCAATATTGAACGTTACATGCGGGCCACCCGCCACCACCGTCTTGCCTCTTTTCTTAAACTCCCGTGCCAGGTCGAAAGCTGCAGGTGCAAAGCCACTGAAAAAGGATAGCGCGATCAGGTCGGCCTGCGAGTCGAGGTCAATCCGGTCTACCTGCTGGTGAAATACCCGGACGGTATGTTCCCTGGGCGTGATGGCTGCGAGATGGATCCCTGTTATAGGAGGCACGAAGTCTTTTTCATGTCCGAACTCATACCTCTTCAGGTAAGCAATGATAATATCGATTGTCATGGGAAATTGTTTTCCTTATATTCAAAAGCACTTTGTATTACAAAGTAAAATATCCTAAAAAAAGGGTTATTAAAAACCCTTCCCGGTCTCTCTGCACAATGTGGTTAAAAGTACTTTTAATTGCAAAGTAAATAGAATCCCCTGACTTCTGCAAGCTTTTGGAAAAAAATAGTTGCAATTTTATGCTACAAAGATCATCGTACCGGGAAGGCCATCCATAACCATTCATCTTATAGCTATGACCCCTCACCAATCGAACCCCGCAGGACTCTCCCGTATAGAGCGTTGGCAAGCCCGCCTGCTGCCGTGGATGATCATCATGCCAACCATCCTGATACTCGTATTCATCTATTTGTCCACTCAGCAGCTGAATGAATTCAAATCATCTATTAACAGCTACCGCAACGGGCCCGCAGCTGGCGACATTCCCTCCCCCTGGGATACCAGCGGAAAATTCGTCTCCCTTCAGAATAACCTGGATTATATAAAGTGGTATTCCCGCGTAAAGCTGGAAGACAAGGCCATCGATCACCGCTATGCACAGAGTGGATTCCTGCTCATCGCCAGGACATATTCCAAATACCTGGGTTTTTTTACAGGGATGATCCTTGCCATCGTAGCTGCCGTCTTCATCATTTCAAAGCTGAAAGAGGATGTCAGTCAGCTGGAGGGTTCCATCCGGGAAAAGATCAGATTCCGGGTCGTCAGCTCTTCGCCGGGTGTAATCTTCGGCTTATTGGGTACAGTCCTGATGCTATCGACCATTCTCTACAACCCGGAGATCGCGCAGACGGATACACCCCTTTACATGGTACCCGACATTTCGATACAGGGAAATCCCGCTCCAGCCCAGAATACCGCAGCTCCCAAAGGGCAGATCCCGGCGGATGAGATCCGCAGCCTCGACCCCGGCGATCAAAAAGACTCGCCACATTCAAAACGCCCTTAACCCCATTAAACCTTTTTTTATGAAAATTTGCCTGACAACGATCTTCTTTGTCTTCCTCGTGAAACTCCTGCCCGCCCAGGCCACGATCCCGGTGGAAAAGTACCTCGGCATGCTTCGCGATGGAAACTACCGGGACGTCTTTGAGGACATCCTAAAGCTGAAGAAGAGCCGCACGTACACGAAATCCGCTATTTTGGACTATTTCGAGGCAAAATGCCTATGCCTCAATGGAACATGTGAGAGTGCCTATGCCATTTTCACAAAGATGTTTCAATGTTATTCCTTTACAGATGATCAGAAAGACTTTCTATATAAGGAAATGATGACCTGCCAGGGAACTCAGGCGCCCTCTTCCGGGATATCCTCTACGGTGGTTACGATTCCCGCGCAAATCCCCCTTCCTACCGCTACCCTGCATGGAAAGCTCGGCATTGTTACCAATTGTTATGACCAAAGCCAGTTTGTCGATTTTTCCCATATGCCTTCCGGAGACGACCTGGCGAAACGCGTCTTCGACAAAGGGCAAAAGGCCCGGGCCCTGGCCGTCTGGCACAGGATACTGGGAAAGGGCTATACCATCGATACCAGTTCAGACCGCTTTCTCATCGTCACTTACGAGGGTGAGCAAGTGCAGGAAATAAGGAATGCGATCAGCGCCCTGCATAAGGCTGCATCTTTTTACGGCAGTTATTATCACTTGTCCCCGCCGGATAAGCTCATCACTGTCATTATGATGCCCGATGGCGCTTCGCTGAGAGCTGCAGCAAAAAAGGTCCACCTGCTCGATCTGCCTGCCGCCAACCTGGGTTATTCCAGTCTCGCGGATTTGAGTCTCCTGGGAATTGGTGATCCAGAACATATAGGTACCATCTTCCACGAGCTTTTCCATCTCATGATCCGGTCGGACATCGGTGACATCCCGGTCTGGCTCGATGAAGGGCTGGCCTGTCTTTATTCTACCTATGCCTGGAGGGGGGATACGCTCATTGGTGCAGCGACCTGGAGAACAACGGTTCTACAACGTGCGAATGGGTCGCAGGACTATGCCATGAAGCTCCCCGGGATAAAATTACTCACCGCGTACAGCTGGAGCGAATTCAATGGGGTAGAAGACGGCAATATCTGCAAGGCCGCTGTCAACTATGCCATGGCGAACCATCTCATGCTTTATTTCCAACAGCGCAACTGGCTGCAAAAGATCGTCGCCGCCTTCCGCGAGCGGCCGGATCCGGAATTTGGCAGTTCGACCACTTATCCTGCCACCCGCCAGCTATTGGAAGCCGCCATCGGAGAACCATTGGATAGCCTTCAAAGTGAATTCTCCGCATGGATGGAAAAAACATTTAGAATTTATCTGTCTTCCTATAACATGCAACCTCCCCTCTATCCATTCCAGACCATTATTGACGTTAGTGCCACGGAGCTGGCAACAGCCAGAATATATGGGATGCCAGCGGATTCTGCCCACTCGTATGACAGTCAGCTCAGGCAGATCGATGCTGAATACCGACAGCAATTCGCTGCTTCTCCCGACCTGAAGGCATTTTACCTTGCCGAGGAGAACCGCCGGGAGGGGATATACGATCCCTTTACCAGGACTGATAGTTTTAGACGGATGAAACAACTGTACGACCGGCTTACGACCCTGGCGGTTCGCATACGAGCCGGTTCTTTCAAGAAAGGGTAATCACCGAGGGAGGGGATTACTGAAGACTGATAAAGCTGCCGGCAAAACCACAGGCCATTGCAAAGGAGGAGAACATACCCAGCGGACTCCAATTAAATCCCTGACTTTCGTCGGCGTTTTGATACCAATACAGCGTGCCTCCGCCGGTGTCTCCTGTAAGCCCGATGGAGCCATTGGTCTCTGAGAACGACCAATAACCATTCGAGTCCGGGGTCGGCAAAGCAGGGGATGGTAGCGTTATCATGGCGGTTGTGCTGTCGATCACGTCGACAGATACGATCACCGGCCCGATGTTGGTAGGGCCATTATCCAGATCGACATAAGAAAGATTCAGGGTATAGGTTCCGGTAGAAAGCTGGTTGTTCAGACAAGTACCGGTGAGCGTAATGACATTATCGGTGTTGGATAAAGTCTGGGCGAGGCAGGGTTTTGCAAAAGACAGGCCCAGCAAAACGAGCAGCACCGTCAAACGGTTTTTCATGAATATTGGTTTAATGATTCAACTATCGAAAGCCTAATCTAGGGTTTTTTGTTGCCAATTGCAATAAGGGGAAATCTACCCATATTTATGAAACACCCCCTAGACGATCTGCAACTTTCTCTATGCTAAGGTTTTCCGGAGAGATGGGGAAGGGTGTTTATACGGCATCTTCTCCAAGTATTTCTATAGCACCAACGGAGCGGTCAAAATACCTTGCATCCCGAATTAGTAGCTAAACCCGGCGCAACCACCACAGGCTTCATCCGGCTGGTGGGCATCGATGGCCGGGTATACCGCACCATCACCGTCCCCGCAGGTTCGACAGCCACCAGTATCGACATCGCCGGCCTGGCAAGAGCCAACTACTTCGTTGTTTTCGCCGGCAATGAAACGGTGGCCGCGACACAAGTGTGGAAGGAATAAAGAATGGCCCCGGGAAATGTAAGTGGGTCTTTACCATTCCATCACAACCTTCCCATTTGCTTCCCCCGCCTCAACCAGCCGGTGGGCTTCCCTTATCTGTGATACGGGAAA
Source organism: Puia dinghuensis (assembly GCF_014642875.1). Taxonomy (GTDB): domain Bacteria; phylum Bacteroidota; class Bacteroidia; order Chitinophagales; family Chitinophagaceae; genus Puia; species Puia dinghuensis. The sequence continues at coordinate 1,155,416 of NZ_BMJC01000002.1, read as the reverse complement.
GGTCATGCGCAGGATATTCGGTATCCGCTTGTTCTCGATATCCGTGATGATCTGTTGTAAGGGGATCTTCGCAAACTCGAAGCCTTTTTGACCAAAGGCGAACGCACTGGCCAGCGCCGTAAGCCGGATGCCATTGGGTAGCTGGAAGATGGGATGGAAATTTTCCATCGGCGCCAGCCCGCCCAGGAATCCTGCCATCGCGAGGGCTCCCATGGGCCGGATACAAGCCAGCGAGTCTGCCAGCGTGCTGGTGCCTACAAGCTCCAGTACTTTGTCCACGCCTTCTACAAACAAACGTCGCACCTCGCCGCTGATCTCTCCATCGTCTATGACGACGCCATCGGCTCCAAGTTCTTTCAGCAGACCCTGCTTTGCCGCCGATCGGGTGGTGGCAATAACCGTCAGGCCCAGGTGACGCGCCAGGACGATCGCCGCCATACCTACCGTAGACGTTCCGCCCCTGATCACCAGGGTCTCTCCCGTCTTTGCCTCCAGGCACCAGCGTAGCATGGCCCAGGCGGTGGCATAGGATTCCGGGATGGCGGCGAGCTCATTCCAGGGCAAGCTGCTTTCAAATGGGATGACATGGGACACGGGCACCGCGACATACTCGGCATAGCTGCCATTAATGTTGCGCGCCATTCCCCCCACCATGGCAGCCACTTGTTGCCCCTTCCGGAATGTTCCCGATAGGTCTTCCGCAACGATACCCACGCATTCGATGCCGATGATGTCGGTAGTGTCGCCCCAGTCTCCCCGCCGCATATAGATCTCCGCGTGATTGATGCCAAAGGCCTTGATTTGAATGAGCACAGACCCCGGCCTGGCAGCAGGCAAGGCATAGTCGCCCAGGAAAAGCGAGTCGGCCCCGCCTTTCCCCTTTAGTAAGATCGCTTTCATTGTTCTTATTTTAAGTTGAATATTCGATTTATCTTGTCGGATGCGAGCAGTTCGTCCAGGGCCCGCAGGAAATCGGGTCCCTCGAGGTAGCTATGTGCCAGATATAATTTCCGGTATTCCTCGTCCAGCAGGTTATCGAGCTCGTGTTGTCTCTCTTCGGCGATGCTTTCTATTTTTCTCAGGTGGCTTCCTGCAAACCGGAGGCTCCTGGGGTTTACAAACCCGGCATCGATAAAGGCTTTTGTTTTTTTAGCGCAGCGGCAGGGATTGGCCGTGTTGACCAGCCCGCATTTGTCCTGCATGAAATTATAGAGGTCCCGTTTTGCCCTCGACAGCATCATCCGGAAATTTTCCGGCGTCACCCGCATCATCTGGCTTCCCGCCTTATCACCTACGCCAAAGAGCTCGCCCAACAGATAGACCATGCGGTGCTTCTTATCAAGGCATAGGAGCATGCCCGACATACAGGTTTGCTTGGTTTCTTCGAAGAGTACCTCCTTATCGGCCTCATAGCTTTCTGCCGCCGGAAACTCGGCATCGGGCGCATTGTCCAGGGTGTCCCCGAACTGTTTGAAAGTAAATCGCCGTTTTACCGCCGCCGATTTCCGGTAGTTGAGGATATGATTGACGGCAACCCGGTACACCCAGGTCTTGAAGGAGCTGTCCTGCCGGAAACCGGCCAACTTGGTGATCACTTTTATCAGCACCCCCTGCGTGATATCGGCCGCATCCTCCTGGTTCATCACCATCTTAAACGCCAAATTGTAAATGAGGCTGTTATACCGTTTGACCAGCTGTTCGAGGCTGTTCCTGTCGCCCTGAAGGCTAAGGCGGACAAGTTCTTCGTCGGCCGGGATAGGTTGGTGCTGCTCCATGGTAAATGCGATTTATTATTTAGACAAGTTACCATTGGTTTTGTAACCGTAAATTGGATTTATTTTATGAGATCGACGATCGCCCTATTCCTTGTCTTACTAAGCCTTTCCTTTACTGTAAGGGCTCAACAAACAGATACTATAAGAGCCCGGCAAACAGACTCATTACGGCTCAGGCGGAAAGTCATAGAGCGAGACTTAACCTTGATGGGAGGTCTTGCCGCCGGTAGTTATGTTTTTGGCGACATCGGGCTTTCGGTCAATACCATAAATACGACCAATATCGAGCCTGCGTCGGGCGCCTGGTTCGTTTCCGATGAGGTGAAATTTGCTAATAAATTATTGATGGGGCCTAAAGTGGGTATTTGGGTGGGAGGAGGCCTGGCTTTTGGCTTAAATATGATCTATTATACCGATTTTAGCCAGGGAAGCCTCGTATTTCGGCCGGAGGTAGGAATGGGATTCTCCCCCTTTAAGCTCGTATATGGATATAACGCTAAGCTGACGAATACCAGGTTTGAAGGGATCAACAGGAATCTGGTCGAAGTGGTGTATTGTTTCAAGTTGAAAAAGCTGAAGTCGTGGCATCCATTCGATCAGCCATAAACGAAAAAACCTCCGAGGCTAATCAGAGGTTTTTCAGAGAATTGGATAGGGTTTTCACAGGGGCGGCAAACGGGCAGATCGGTCAGATAGGGGTTGCGGCAAATAGCGCAGGGTCGGGTTTGGGTATTGGATTTAGGGGGATCAAGTGGTACGGATGTTTTGCTTTTGACAGAACAAAGATGCAATGAATGGCCCCGCGGACAAAATATCGTCCGCCCGCATTTCCATCACTGCTCGATAAACTTACTCCCCTTTACTTGCAATTGCTTAGCATCGAGTACTGTCCGAAGGGATGCATCGTAGATTTACGATAGCCGGCGCGCCGCTCCCGACGCGTAGCCCTCAACGCGCGTGTCTATTGGTGTTGCAGCAGCTTTATCAAGGGGTCGAGTTGCGGAAGGATAGTGATCCGCGTCCGGCGATTGGCCGCCCTTCCCTCGGGGGTATCATTGGGGGCTGCCAGAAGATATTCTCCATGCCCCGCAGCCGTCATCCGCACCGGGGATATATTGTAATCATTCTGTAATACCCTCACCACGGCAGTGGCCCTTTTGACACTGAGATCCCAGTTGTCTTCCAATATCGCCTGCTTTTTCCAGGTGCTGTCCGTGTTTCCTTCCACCATAAAAGTAAGATCAGGCTGGTCGGTGAGCACTCTGGCCAGCTTGCCCAGCACCGATTTCGCTTTATAGCTCAGCGCATAGCTGCTGCTGTCGCCAGAGAACAACAGCTTGTCGGAAAGGTCGACAGAAACCATACCTGAATCCACCTTGATCACCGCATCATCGCCAAGACCCCCCAGGGCTGCCTTGAGTTCCAACAGCACGGCCATGTTCACCGAATCCCGGTGTACCACGGCCCCGCGCAATTGCTGGATATAGGTGTCTTTGGACCCGATATTCTCCAGCGCTTTTTTCATACTCTCCGCCTGGGTGGAGCTGATCGATGACAAAGCTGTCAATTGCTTTTGCAGATCGGCATTATTTGCCTGGACAGTGGTGAACCGCTGGTTCAGGTCGTTCATCTGATTCTGGATGTCTGTCTTCTGCTTGATGAGGTCGGCGTTGACATCCTGGCAGGTTTTCAGCGAATTCAGCGTTGATGTATACAACGAATCGCTTTTTTGCGCCTGTTGCTGCATGGATTTGTATTTCCCTGCGGGGACGCAGCTTCCGAGGGAGAGTACGGCTAGAGTCAAAACAAAGAGATAGGGATGGACCGATCGCATAATAGAGTTTTATAATTCGGCCCAAAGGTAATGCATTATGATAATTACACGGCCCTGGCTATCAGCCGTTATCGTAAACTTCCGATACCGGCTTCGGAAGATACTCGATGCTAAGTAATAGTTCGTAACACCACCTAAGTTTACCGCCAAACTACTGAAACCCAATGTAAAAATCCTTTGTGGCCCGACGAGCCCGTTGCATCTTTACAGGGTCAAAAGCAAAACCAACCGTACCCTGAGCGAAAAACCCGATCCACACCCTTTGAAATCCGATCCGAAACCGTGAAAACCACTGTAGCTACCCGGGACCCGATACAGTGAAAGTATTAGAGGCTGTTTACAATTACTTGTAGACGGCCTCTTTTCATTTTAGGTCCGCACGCGCCTTTCCGTTAAAAATTCGATCAAAATAAATTATCTTTTCGGCTTCTAGTTGTTATATAATATTGCCTGTAGACCAAACACATAACGACCCTATCCTGCTTTCGCAACTCGCCCAGGGGGACGAAACAGCGCTCACCGGCCTTGTCCGTCTGTATTGGCGAAGCATCTATTGCCAGGCCATCGCCCTGATGAAGTCGGCCGAAGAGGCGGAAGAAGTCACACAGGATATCTTCCTCAAGGTCTGGAACTCCCGCGACCGGCTCGGCCAGATCGGGAATTTTGAGAACTGGCTGTTTATCATCGCCCGCAATACCATCATAACGGCCTTTAGGAAGAAGCTCAATCGACCCACCTTCCTGCAAGACCAGGAGATCGAAGAGCACGCACTGCGTCCCGACCACTGGGCCGAGGGCCGGCAGCATTATCAGGTATTGCTCACCGGGATCAGCCTGCTGCCGGAAAAAAGACGGGAGGTCTTTCGGATGAGCCGCCTGGAAGGTCTGACGCACGAACAGATAGCCGAACGGCTAGGCATTCACAAAGACACAGTGGCCCAGTACATTGTGAAGGCCGTCACCTTCCTCAGGGGCTATTTGCAGGAACATCTCGGCAACAGCGTCCTGCTCATCATTCTGCTGGGCGCAATAGCACGCTCATAAAAAAAATCTTCCACACCCTACTCAGCAGAAACTTTTTCCTGCGTCTTTAATAACAATGCATCATCGACTAATAACTTTATTGAATACGTATCTGTCCGGGAAGCTGACACCGCAACAACACCAGGAACTCATCTCCCTCCTCGAACAGGAGGATGTAGCAAACGAGCTGGATCAGCTTCTGCGGGCATCCGCCGGAGAATTCACCATCGATGATGAACTGCCGGCAACAGAGAACCGGATCATCCAAGGCCTGCTTCAAAAGATAGAGCAGCGGCCCGCCCCCTCAACCCCTGTGAAACGGTTGATCCGGAAGTGGTCATGGGCGGCGGCTGTACTACTGATCCTTGGCACAGGAGCTTACCTCTGGCTGGCAAAAGGAAGACCGACCCCGGTAGTAGCCAGCCGCCTGCCACTATCCGACGTTGCCCCGGGTGGCAACAAGGCGGTTCTCACCTTAGCCGACGGCCGTGCCGTCCTCCTCGATAGCACCGCGAATGGCACCATCGCGCTACAGGGAAGTACGACGGTTGTCAAGTCTTCCGATGGCCAGCTCATCTATCGACCCAAGGGCTCAACCGCAACGACGGCCGGCCTGCTCAATACGCTTCGTACCCCCCGTGGCGGTCAATATCATGTGACCCTTCCCGATGGAACCGGCGTCTGGCTCAACTCCGCATCGGCCATCACCTACCCCACCAGCTTTGCTGACGATCAACGAAAGGTCAGCATCAGCGGCGAAGCCTATATCGAAGTCGCAACGCAAAAAGACAAACCCTTCCTCGTAGACGTCGATGGAAGGGGCGCCATAGAAGTTCTCGGAACGGCTTTCAACGTTAACAGCTATGTGGACGAAGCCGCCATCACCACCACCTTAATAAATGGCGGCATCCGGGTCAGCGATCGCGGCCTCCATCAGGTGATACTCAAACCCGGTGAGCAGGCGCACGCCGGCACAGACGGACTAACCATCGTCCATCACCCCGACATCGACAAGGTGATGGCCTGGAAGAATGGGTTTTTCAATTTCGAGAATGTCCATCTCGGGGAGGTGATGCGTCAGATACAGCGATGGTATGACGTGGACGTCATCTATGAGAAGGGCATCCCCGATATTCAGTTCGAAGGAGAGATCAGCCGGAATATAAAACTATCCGATCTGCTCAAAGTACTTGCCAGGGCAGAAGTAAAATTCAGGCTGGAAGAAGGCCGCCGCCTGGTCGTCTTGCCATAGCCTTCGTACTGCACCATCTAAATACCACCACTATAAACCTATCCATTGGACGAAGCTTGCCGCCAAAAACGCTTTGGCCTCACACAAAAAACCGCTATGGATTAGGGCCCACAGCGGCTATTGTTAAAGGCTGATTCCTTTCATATAAGTCCGGAGAGACTTGTTTTATTAAATCAAACCCAAAACGTAACGAAGGTATGCAAAATGCTGCTTATTGCACCCCGCCTGCCTGGTCAGGGCATCGCGGGCTCACCAAAATCTGGCTCATTGTGAAGTTATCCATTGTTCTGTTGACAACAGCCTTGATCCACGTTCAGGCCGCGGGCCTTTCCCAATCCATTACCCTCTCGGGTAAGAACCTGGATGTCAAACAGGTGTTCGCCGCTATTAAGAAACAAACCGGCTATGTCGTCTTCTACAAAAAAGGGCTGCTCGCCGAAGCACGGCCCGTCTCGTTATCCGTACAGAACATGCCTCTCACCGATTTCCTCGAGCTGAGCCTGAAGGACCAACCCTTCACCTGGCTCATCCTGGATAAGACGATCTCGCTTTCGCGAAAACCGGCGCCGGCGGTCGGGCCGGTACAGCCGGCCGAAAGCCGTCCACAGCCGCCGGCAGACCCGCCCACGTCCATCACGGGCCGCATCTTTGACGCCGATGGCAATCCCCTGGCTGGAGCGTCCATCACCATCAAAAATTCGAAGACCTCCACAAGCTCCCACGCAGATGGGACTTTTATTCTCTTCGCGCATGAGGGCGACGTCCTCACCATTTCCTTCATCGGCTATGTGACCAGGCAGGTAAAACTTTCGGGCGAATATTTCGGGACCGGCAAAAAGTCGCTTGTTATCCGCCTGCAGTTGGGCAATAGCGATCTCGACCAGGTGCAGGTGCTCGCTCATGGCCTCACTACCAAACGCCTCAACCCCGGCGACGTCACTACCATCACGGCTACGGAGATCGCGAAGAACCCTGTGGGCAATGTCATGGAGGCGATTCAGGGCAAGGTGCCCGGCCTCTTTATCCAGCAGGTGACCGGCCAGCCCGGAGGCGCTTTCAACCTGCAGGTGCGCAGCTCTACGAATGTCATTACCCAGGGGTCGATCCAGCCGCTGATCATCATAGACGGGGTGCGGTTTCCGCAGGGTACCGTGCCTCTCAACTATGGAAGTGATGGCACCAATGCCTTTCTCCAGGGTGGCAATACCCTCAACTATCTCAATCCCGCCGACATCGCCAGCATCGATGTGCTCAAAGATGCGGATGCCACGGCCATCTATGGGTCCTCCGGCGCTTACGGGGTCATCATTATCACGACTAAAAAAGCCAAGGCCAGCGACCCCTCCCTCAACGTCAACATCTATTCGGGTATCTCAACGAAAGGCGAAATGCCAAAGCTGCTCAACACGCAACAATATGTCATGCTGCGGGAAGAAGCGATAAAGAATGACGGCCTCACCCCGGGCGCCAGCGATGCGGATGTAAACGGCAAATGGCCTCAAAACACCAGCACCGACTGGCGCAAGGTCTTTATGGGGTCCCATGCCCAATCCACCAGCGCCAACATCACTTACAGCGGCGGCTCGCGCAATACGACCTACCTCATCGGGGGCAGCCTGCGGCAGAATGGCAATATCCAGCTGAATAAGGGGAATTTCACCGACGGAACGCTCCGGTTCGCGCTCAGCACGGCTACCCTTGACGATAAGTTCCACCTCGATCTTTCAGGTAGCTATCTCTCTTCCAAGGATGATATGGTGCCCTACGATTTTTCCCTGTCCAGCGTCATCGAGGCCCCCAATGCTCCGTCCCCTTTACTGCCCGACGGCACCGTCAACTGGTTGCTGGCCGCCGTAGACCCCAATGGTGCGAGCAGCGCCGCCAATTTCAACCGCACCTACAGCAATGTCACCGGTAATCTCCTCGCCAATGCCGCCCTGGTGTACAAACCCGTAGCCGGCATCACCCTGCGCACCATCTTCGGGTACAACGACCTCGCCGGCAAGGAGCTCATCGGCAAGCCCACGACGGTATTTGCTCCCACCAATACCACTGCTGCGCAGCAGACTGTGGGCATCTTCCACAACTATGATACCCGCACCATCACCGTCTCGCCCTATGCCGAATACGATCGTACCCTTTGGAAGGGTGATCTCAGCGTAAAGGCCGGGGGCGAGATCGACGACCGCAACCAATACTGGTACGAGATGCAGGGAGTCGGCTTCCCCTCGGATGCCCTGCTGAACGATCCTGCCGAAGGCACCACCGTCACCAGCACCTATAACCAGGTGCCCTTCCGGCCCCTGGGTTTTTATGGGATCATCAAGTATGTATGGGATCAGAAATACATCCTCGATCTCAACGGCAGACGGGATGGCTCCACCCGCTTCGCGCCGCGCAATCGTTTCGGGAATTTCGGTTCCATCGCTGCCGCGTGGATATTCAGCGAAGAAAAATTCGTCAAGGATCATCTCTCCTTCCTCAGCTTCGGCAAGCTGCGGGGCAGCACCGGTGTCATCGGCGGCGACGCCATCCCCGACTATGGCTACCTGACGGTCTACGGTCCCATCTCCGGCACCTACGATGGTAAGCTCGGGCTCGACCCCACCGCCAACGCCAACCCCAACCTGAAATGGGAGCTCGACCATGATAAGGAGATCGGGCTCGAACTCGGGTTCTTCAAGGACAGAGTCATCATGGAAGGCAGCTATTATCACAACGAGTCCGGCAATCAATTGGTAAACCGACCCATTGCCAGCACGACGGGTTCTACTGCTATTACCCTCAATTCGGATGCGGTGATCCGCAACAGCGGTTGGGAAATGTCACTCAGCACCACCAACGTAAAGACCAAAAACTTCACCTGGTCCACCCGGTTCAATATGACAATCCCCACCAGCAAACTCATCAAATTGCCTACGATGGCCAACCAGAATACCAGCTACATGGTAGGCAAACCCCTCACCGGAATTCTGCTATACAATTATGCCGGCGTGGATCCTGCCACTGGCACTTTCAGCTATACCAATGCCAAAGGCGTCACCAAGGATTTCACCTACGGCAGCCTCACGCAGACCGATAAGACCCAGTTCGTCGATCTGGCGCCCAGGTATTATGGGGGATTCTCGAATTCCTTCAGCTATAAGCAGTTCACACTGGACGTGTACTTCACCTATATCAGCAGGAAAGGGTATAACTCCTTGGCGCAATCGGGTTTTCTCTTCGGGTCTTTCGATATCAACAGCACTACGCAATGGCTTCGCCGCTGGCAGAAACCGGGCGACAGGACGGATATTCCCAAGGTTACCAGCAGCCTCCTTAACAATTACTTCGGCATCATGAACTTCAAGGCCAGCACAGGCGCCTACACCGACGCCACCTATGCTCGCCTGCAAAACCTCAGCTTCCGCTACAAGCTTTCACCCGGCGTGCTGAAGAAGATGCACCTGCGTGAATGCACGATCTATCTCCAGGGGCAAAACCTGCTGACGATCTCCAAATTCGGCGGACTCGACCCCGAAAACCTCAATGCCACCGTTATACCTCCATTGCGCACTTATACGGCCGGCATCAACCTCACACTTTAAAAGATGATAACAATGAGAAAAAAGATCAACTTCCTCCTTATACTGCCCCTTGTGCTGGCGCTGCCCGCCTGCAACAAGTACCTCGATAAACCCTTACCCGCAGGCAATATCAACCAGCAGAACGCCTTTATCTCCGACAATGCGGTTTCCGCTGTCGTCACCGGCAATTTCCTCAATCTCGTCAATGGGGGTATATTCGGGAGTGGGTCGGGCGATATGCCCTGCGAGACCGGGCTCTATATGGACGAGCTGCAAAGCCTCGGTACCAGCAGCAGCAATAACGTGGCCTTCTATGGAGACGCCATTCAATACAATAATGTCAGCACGTGGACCGATACTTATAGTAAATTGTATGACGTCAATTCCACGCTCGAAGGTATTCGCAATACCACCGCCGTTCTCTACTATAAGGACCAGTGGCTGGGAGAATGCTATTTCACCCGGGCCTTCCTGTATTTCTATCTCACCAATTTCTATGGCGACGTCCCCCTGGCCCTCACTTCCGATTACACCATCAACGACAAGCTGAGCCGGACGCTCCAGGCCCAGGTCTACCAGCAGATAATCGCCGATCTGTGGCAGGCGCAGGCTCTGCTCAACTCCAGCTACACCGATGCCTACGGCGCAACCACTAAGCACCGTAACCGGCCTGACCGCTATACGGCAAGCGCCCTCCTGTCCAAGGTATATTGCTACACCCAGCGGTGGGACAGCGCGGAGATATGGGCGGACACGGTGATTGCGCACTCCGACTATGCCCTCGTACCCACCAGCCAGGTCTTCACCCTCAACAACAAGGAGATCATCTGGTCGCTGGCTATGGCGTCTACCAATCCCAGCCCCATCCAATACGGTCTTTATTACGGCGGTATGCCGGCCCCCATCCCTTCGGGCAATTCACCACTCACCTATAATGTGCTGGTGAGCATGGACACTGCGCTGGTCCATGCCTTCGAACCCAATGATAACCGCTATACTAATTGGGTGCGGCTCGATTCGATAGCCGGCGCAAAACCTTCGATCACCTATTATTTTCCTAATAAATATACCTCCTCGACATCCAGCGGGGAAAATGACGTCGTCCTTCGCCTCGCCGAACTCTATCTCATCCGGGCCGAAGCAAGGGCCCATCAGAACAACATCGCCGGCGCCCAGGCCGATCTCAACGCCGTAAGAACAAGGGCCGGTCTTCCCAATACCACTGCCGCTGACCAGGCCTCCCTGCTTGCCGCCGTTGCAAAAGAACGTAGGGTCGAACTGTTCACGGAATGCTGCAACCGCTTCTTCGATCTCAAGCGCACCGGTACTATCGACTCGGTGATGACGGTCTTTGCGCCGCAAAAACATGCGACCTGGAGTCATTATATGCAATTGTTCCCCCTCCCGGACAACGATCTGATCCAGGACCCTAACCTAACTCCTAATCCCGGTTACCAACAATAAATCAAGATGAAGACTCTCCTTTATACATCGCTCGCTATTGCACCTGTGCTGGCCCAGGCCCAACAGGCAAGCTATCATTTGACAGTCAAACTGTCCGCGGCAAAAACCCCGGCCAAGGCCTGGCTCGTCAGTGGCTACCGCATGACCAACCAACAGGTGCTGGATTCCGCCAGTCTGCACCATGGCGTTTTCTCTTTCAGCGGCGCCGCCGATGAATCCCCGGTGAAGGCCACCATCGTCATCGATCGGGAAGGCGAGGGACTCGACCACCTGGGCAAAAAGGCCGATAGCCGCGTAGTCTGGCTCGTCAGGGGCCATACGCGCGTACGTGCAATGGATTCCCTATGTCATGCCATGGTGACGGGCACCCCGCTTAATGTCGAATACGCTGCTTACGATAACACCGTGCTCGCTTCGGTAGCAAAAGCAGAGAACGACATCAATGCAGACTTTGCCGCGGCGCCGGAAGACAAAAAGAAGGATACCGCCTTCCAGCATAGTCTGATGACGAGGTATAAAGCCATCGTAAAACACCGGGACTCCCTGACCCGCGCCTATATCCCGCAGCACCCGGACTCTTATCTGTCCCTGTCCCTGCTGAAAGAACTGGCCGGTAAGGATATCGACGTCAGTACCATCGAACCGATGTTCAAAAACCTTTCCCCCCGTGTACGCAGCACGCCGGAAGGCATCGCCTTCGCCAAAACCATGGACGAGGTGCGGAATACTTCCATCGGTGGTATGGCACCCGACTTCGTGCAGAATGATGTGAACGACCAGCCGGTGCGGCTTTCCGATTTCCGGGGCAAATTTGTCCTACTCGACTTCTGGGCCTCCTGGTGTGGCCCCTGTCGCGCGGAAAATCCCAATGTGGTCAAGGCTTACGAAAAATACAAGGACAGGAATTTCACCGTCCTGAGCGTGTCGCTGGATCAGTCCGGCAGGAAAGCGGCATGGCTCGCCGCTATTAAGGCCGATGGATTAAGCTGGACACAGGTATCCGATCTGAAGTTCTGGAACAATGCCGCCGCCAGGCAATATGCCATAAGGGCGATTCCCCAGAATTTCCTTGTCGATCCATCGGGCCGTATCATCGCGAAGAACCTCCGGGGCGATGCACTGGAGAAAAAACTCGAGGAGGTGCTGTAGGTCTTTGGCCGAAGCCTCTATGGTTCTCCTTCGAGCGCCTACGCCCCCGCGGCTGTATGCAAAGGCCTCTGGCTCGATCGCCGGGGGCTTTTTGTTTTGGAACCAGGCCTCCGGCTCAGCTGCCATGCGTTTTTACGCCAGGCCCTTCATGCGAGCGGCCAGCCCCTGCATCCCAAACAGCTTCTTCCCAAATGCCACGCTCATGCGAAACCGGAGGAAAGATTCATTTCCCCGGATATCCAATCGCTGGATCAGGAATTTCTGTCGGAAGGGGAGGGGATTGATGCGGTTGCCGATGCGGAAGGCGAGACGGATGCCTTTTTGCTCCAGGAGTTTGAAGAACCCATCCTGTGCTTCGTCCTTGCGCCTGGGCCAGGCGCCAAAAGGATAGGCAAGACAGGGTTGATAAGGAATGCCCATCTGCTGCAGGCTGTACAGGCAACGCTCGAGATCGGCTGCTATCTCGGCAGGCACGAGGTCGGTATAATTGGAATGGGCGTAGGAATGCAGTCCTATCTCCACCAACGCCGGATCGAGTCCCTCGATATCTTCCGGCTGAAGACAGGGCTCTTCCCGATATCTTCCCTGTTTCATGAAAACCGGGACGACAAAGAGATTGATCTTGATGCCATATTTCTTCGCCAGGGGATAGGCGATGCGGACATTATTCAGCAACCCGTCATCGAAGGTGATGAGCACCGGGTTGGGTGGAAGCGGTTTTTTCCCATCGCAGTAGGCAATGAGATCGCTGAGCAGAATGGCCGTATATCCTTTACGCCGGAGATATTCAAACTGCTGCTCCAATTGCCGGCGGCTGACGGTAAGGCGATCTCTTTGCCCGTCGGCCGAGATGCTATGATATAGTAAAACGCGGAGGCCGCGCATGTAATTCTCTGATCTTTGCATATTTTATAAAATGATAATAAGAACATAACACGGCCCAGTAAAAACCCTCCAGGCCATTGAGGAAATTTCTTTCCATAAAGTAGTAACGCAAAAAATAATAGGGTACGGACAAAAACAGGGCAAATACGGATTTACACTTACCTCTTTTTACGGCTTCTTCCGCGCCCAGGGTAGAATACCGGTCCATTTTGGCAATCCAGTGGCCGAGATTGTCATAGCTGAAATGTTGCAGGGCGTTTTTCATTTTGCCCGTGTCACCCCGCAGCTCGATGCGCTCATGCACTTTCGCCTCATTAAACCTCCCCCTGGTCTTGCGGAAAAGCCGGAGAAAATATCGGCGGCTTTCCTTCCCGTAGCGGAATTCCCGGCCCAGAAAGACCAGATTCATCGGAAATTGATAGCCGGAAAAAGCGGGCCCCCGTTGGAATTCCTGATCGATCTCCACGATAAGCGCCTCGGAAAGCACTTCGTCGGCATCCAGGCAAAGGACCCAGTCATTTTTAGCCAGCGTCACGGCATGTCTTTTCTGCGCGCCATACCCTTCGAAATGCTTGAAATAGACCCGGCATCCGAATTCCCGGCAGATGTCCACCGTATCGTCCGTACTAAAGCTGTCCAGGATGACGATCTCGTCACACCAGTAAAGGCGGGAGAGGGTTCGCCTGATATTCCTGGCCTCGTTATAGGTGATGATGACGGCGCTGATCTTAACTCTGCCTGGTCCCGGATAAGTAAAAAGGTCCCTCCTTCCCAACGGATGTTCCGGAGGGACCCTGGGTGTTTCCCGTATGGTTAGCATATTTCGGCCTTCGCTCTTTTTAAGGTAAAACGCAGGATGCCACCGGCACCCCTATGGCGGGAGGAAAAAAATTCCCCTTCTCCCGGCGGGGGCGGGCCCTCAGTTGAGATCGTCAAAATAATACGTCCATTGGCGTTTGCTGCTGCCGCCAAAGATGCCCAGGCCGTTTTGGATATTCCCGGGTGGTGAATAGAGCTGGTCGGGGGGAAGAGTGGCTATATTCGCCTTGTATTGTTCATACCAGAACAGGTAGTTGTATAATTCGGGGCTGACGGATTTTACCATCAGCAGCACCCTGCCGGGACCCTGTCCGCCGGCCGCGCGGAAATAGGTGCGGTCGACATAGATGGTCTCCGTATAGGCCTGACCGTTAAATACCTTGTCAGGCAGGAAGATGCGCGCAAAGGGGCTGTCCAGGGTGCTCACCTGGGCATTGTCCACATTCCGGTCGTCGGTATAAAGCGAAAGCCGCAGAAATTTATTGGTGGATAAGGTATCAGTGCGCAACCGGACACCGGGCTCATTCTTCACCTGTTCGTAAAGGTTTTTCCCCGCCTGGGTGCTGTAATCGTAGGTCTTCCCCTGCCAGGTGAACACTCGCTGGAGGCGTAAGAGTTCCTTCAACGCTTCGAAGACATATTGATTGGTAGTATCGGGTGGGTCTTTTAAGAGGACGCGCATCTTAAGCACGGGCAGGCCCTTCCGGCTGTCGCTGCTCGTATCCATCCTGATGAGGTGCGGACGGGACGGAATGGTCGTTTGTGCGGTGACAGTCCCGGTGAGCGGGTCCGCTACTTTCAGATGATAGGTGGTATTGGGTTTTGGTTTTTGCTGGCTGGTATAGATGGACGCGGGGTCCGTGGAATAGTCGGTGGAATTGTTGAGCCAGCAGATCCAGGAAGCGCCGCCGTTGTCGGGAGTTACCGTTACCTTGGCAGTCGTCACCTTGTCGAAAGTGATGACGCCACCGGTGCCCACCTGGATGCTTTTGCTCACCGGTATCTTCAGCGGGTTGTCGGCGGTGATCTCGGCCAGTACGACAAGTTCGTTCTGCACGCCACCCACCTGCTCGGGGTTCTTCTTGCAGGCGGGTGTGAGCAGGCAACAGGCCATCGCAAGACCCGGAAGAAGAAAGCGTGCTATGGCAGGATTAGTAATCAACGGTCATCGAGATATATGGCGTGATATTAAACAATTTTTCTTTTGAAACAATGATGATGCTTCTGCTGTGCAGGGTTCCCGCCAGGCCATAGCTATATTGACTGGGCGAGCCGAACACATTGTATACCCCGGCGGTCCAGTTGAACCCGAACCTGCGCTTCCGCGGTGGATGATAGCTCACCGAGAGATCGAACCGGGAATAGGGCGGGGTACGATACTGGTTGACACCCGAAAAATGATAGATGAACCGGTAATTCTGCAGCAGGTCGCCGGGATGCAAGATCTGTTGGGCATTATCATAGTCCGGATAGATCCGTTCGGGGAGTGAATATACGTCACCCGTGGCAAACATCCACAAGGCGGAAATATCCTTGCTCTTGTCCACCTTATACGTGGTGGCGAGATTGATAACATGCCGCCGGTCGTATTTAAAGGGAAATTCCCTGCCATGGTTCACCTGGTCGAATTGCCGCCAGTTCCAGGATAAGGCGTAGGAGAGATGGATATTGAGTTTTTGCCCGGTCTTTTCCCCCATCAGCTCAAACCCATAGCTGCGGCCTTTGCCCGTCTCGATATTCTGTTCCCACAAGGAATCCGTATTGATGAAAAAGCTCTTGCCCTCCGCATAGTTGGTTACATTCTTCATTTCTTTCCAATACACATCCACGCCAAGGGAATATTCCCCCGATTTCTTATAGGAATACCCCAGGTCTACAGTCTGGCTTTCTTCGGGTTGGAGGGATGGCGTACTCGGTACCCACAGGTCGCTGTTGATGCCGAGTGAAGGGTTGGTCACCAGGTGAAGGTATTGGGTCATCCTGTTATAGGCGGCGAACAGCTGGTGACTGGTGCTCAGCCGGTAAGTCATGTAAAACCGGGGTTGAAAGGAATTGAAGGCGAAATCCCTGAAATGGAAGGAAGAAAAATGTATACCCGGGCGCAGCAGGAAACGAGCACCCGCCCGGATCTCGCTCTCGGCATACAGGTCGAATTCGTGGTAGGGTAGGGGCACACTACGCTGAAAGGTGGACGGGTCTATCGCTATCGTCGAATCCACCTTGCTTTCGAAGGGCTTTATCTTCGCGAAAGCGGCTTCTCCACCGTATTTCAGCGTGACATCGTTAGTGACATTCACCTCAAACTGGGTGCGGAGATTGAAATGGCTGATGGAAGAATAGGTGTTGAAAGAGTGGTTCGTCACCGGCAAACCGGTGGAGTCATTATAAATGGTGTAAACGAATCCGGCAAGATTGTAATAGTGGCTCACGTTGACGGAGGTGGTGACGAAGGATTGGGAGCCGAGTACATGGGTCCAACCGATGGAGGCCATCCGGTTGCCCCATCGTTGACGGTTGTTCAGGTTCTGGTCACTGGTCTGGAGGTTCAGGTTGTCTTCGCCGGAATAGACGTTCATGGTGAGTTTGTTATTCCGGTTGAGCAAATGGGTCACCTTGAAGTGAGCGTCATAAAAATTACTAAAGAAATCCTTCTCAAAGAGGTTTAAAACAAAATTGGGCATGCTGTGGCGGAAGGAGGCCATCACCGCCGTCCGGTCTTTTTTCAAGGGCCCTTCGATCGTCGTCGATGCCGCAAGGAAGTTGACATTGGTCTCTCCGCCCCATTTTTGCATATTCCCATCCTTGGTGTATACATCTATGACGGAAGAAAGCCCACCGCCAAACCGGGAGGGGAAGTCGCTTTTATAGAACTGGATGGCCTTTAGGGAAGTCTTATCGACAATGGATAAGGCGCCCAGCATATGGGTGGGATTGAAGATGGGGTTTCCGTCCAGCAGGAAGAGGTTCTCGTCCTGCTCGCCGCCTCTCACAAGCAGCCCGCTGGAGGCGTCGGTGACATTTGTTACTCCCGGCAGGATATACAGGCTGCGGATAGCGTCGTTCTCCCCAAGAAAATTTGTAAAGGGGTCATATTGGCCCGGCACGATCGTCTCTCCCCCATTCCTCTTTGGGCCTTTTCTACCTGAAACGATCACCTCAGGGATGTCCTCCCTTGGGGTCATGGCTGCATCGGTTCGCTGGTCCCAATGCAGGTCTATGTCGATGATCACCGGGTTATACCCGGTGTGGGTTATCTCCAGCCGGTGCCTGCCCTCCGGTAACGACAAGCTGTAATACCCATGGATATTACATACCGTTCCTTTTCGGGTGGCCGGTTCCCAGACAACTGCATCGGCCATCGGTTCCCGGCTGCCTTCTTCCCCCACGATGCCATAAACAGAATATTGCGGCAGCAAGGCGTCTTCGGGCAGTGGACCCGGAGAGGGGATGAGAATTATCTTGTCATTCTTTTCAATGGCCTTAACGTGTTGCCCCGCGAGGATGGTCTGGAGCAAGGCGCCGAGGGTGGCGATCTCGCTGCCGGCGGTGACCTCCTTGTCCAGGGGAAATATCCCGCTGGCATATTCTACGGTGATGCCGCTGCGGGTGTTTATGTCAGTGAGAAAATCGCCGATAGTTCCCTTTTGCAAATGAGAATGGAAAGGGCGGTAGAGGATGCCCTTTTTTTGTGCAGCCAGGGGCATCCAGGTAAGGGAGAAGATCGCAAGCCATAAGAATATATGCGGGAAATGCACTATCGCGAAAGTAGCGCATTTCCCGCAAAAGGCTAATGTCTGGCCTTCGGCCGACGGACCTCCGGTCCGTCCGAGGTATAACCGGAAGGGGCTCATTTGCGAAAAAAGACCAAGGTATCTTTTTCCTGCTTAATGGCAAGGCCCGACATTAATTTGATCTCTTCGAGTACTTCTTTTGCCTGCTCGGTATGGGCAAACCGGGCGGTGATGCGGATCTCGCCGGCCCGGGGCCGAAGGTCCGGCGACAGGGCAATGTGTATCCCGTACAGGTCCTGGACATCGGCCACCACCTGGTCAAGCGGGGTCCCATTGAATTCCAATATGTTCGTCTTCCAGGACAGGATATTCGCATCCGACTGGCTGTTTTTGATAAATCCGTTTTCGGTGAGCATCGCTTTCTCCCCCGCTGCCAGGACGATGCTGCGGGCGGATTCGGCCCTTTCGGTGCATTTCACCATGCCCGTGATAACGGATACTTCGTCTACCGGCCCGGCCTGCCTGACGACAAAGCTCGTGCCCAGCTCTTCCACCACCGACCGGTCTGTTCTTACCACGAAAGGACTGGCTGCATCATGCCCTACCTCGAAATAGGCTTCACCTTCGAGTTCGACCAGCCGCTGATGGCCGGAGAACCTTGCCGGGTAGGTGAGCGCCCCTCCTTTCCGGAGAAAGGCCACAGACCCGTCAGGCAGATCGATCCGGCGGTTTCCGTCCCGCGCAACAATGGATTCCGTCCGCACCCCGCCGCTGCTGGCCCGATAATACCACCATCCGGCGCCGGCCAGCAGCAATAGAACTGCGGCGGCAGCCATCCACCGCCGGGCGTTGAAAGGTCTCACCGGCCTCGTTTCGCCGGGAACCGCGGACTCCTGCTTCGGCGCACCAGCAACCACTGCCGGTTCCTCCACCGGCCTGATCCGGGCTCTCATCTTGTCCCAGGCGACACTCCTGTCGAAGGTATGGGGCTGCAGGACGGGCAGGCTGGCTTCCCAAAGGTTAGCCAGGGCCTCGTATTCTGCCTGGTTGGCCGGGTCGGCGTCCAGCCAGGACTGCAGTTCGGCCTGCTCGGCCGCAGAAGCCTCCTGTCGAATCTGTTTCAGGATGAGGCTTTCGATATGTTCATCAGTGTTCTTCATACATGTGGTGTCAGCTATCATTAAAACGTTAAAATTGTTTTTACCCCTACGGCCTCAACGAGATTTGTGCGCGAATAGGGCTATCCGTCAAACTAGCCCTATTCGCCCAAATGGCTAATGTCTGACCTTCGGTCGAGCCGCTTTTCGCGGCTCATGGTTTCAATCCCTTTTTTCTTTAGAAATTCCCGCATCGATCGCAAGGCCTTACTGAGTTGATTCTCAACTGTTTTTATGGAGATTCCCAGCGTTTCAGCAATTTCCTTGTACTTCATATTGCCGAGCCTGCTCAGCACAAAGACCTCCCGGCATTTAACCGGCAGTTCGTTGATCGCCTCGACCAGCAGCTGCTCATCATCCAGCTTGTCCTGCCCCTCCTTTGGCGGGACCACCGGATAGTCCCCGGATTCGGCATCCTTTTCGGTAAACGCCACGGTACCCGAACTTTTTTCGCGGCGGAGATGACTGATGCAATTGTTTCGGACGGCGGTGAAGAGATAATACCGGATACCATCGGTGTGGAGAAGGTCCTTACGCCGCTCCCAGACCCGGGCGAACACCTCCTGTACGATGTCTTCGCACAGCTCCGGGTCTTTTACAAACGTGAGCGCATAGTGGCACAGCGGCGGGTATAGATCGGCAAAGACGGTCTCGAATTGCTGATAATGGCGTTGAGAAGTATCCATAGATTAACTTCCCGAAAGTAATGATAGTTTTTCTACTATCACCGCCTTCTCGGCATCCGTGCCCGCCAGACCCAGCGCCGTCTCAAAATGCAGCATCGCTTTCGCCGCATCCACGCCGGTGTACAGCTCACCAAGCAGGCTATGATAAAAGAGATTGCCCGTTAGTGCCAGCTTTTCTGCTTCCGGGATGGCTTTTTCGTTGCCATATACGCGGGCGAAAACATAGGCCCTGTTCAGTGCGGCAATGGGCGAGTATTCGAGGACGAGCAGACGGTTGTAGAGCATAAGGATAGTCGGCCATTTTTCCTCGCTGTCCTTTGTCTGGGTATGCCACCAGGCGATGGCTGCTTCAAAATGATAACGGGACAACAACCCCTTGTCACAGGCCTGGACAAAGAAATAGTTGCCCCGGTTGATCAGCTCCTGGTCCCAGCGGCTGTTGTCCTGCTGATCGTAGAGGATGAGATCGCCGGCATCATTCATCCGCGCATCGAAACGCGAAGCCTGGAAACACATCAGCGCCAGCAGCGAGTACACATCGGCCCGCAGAATATCCCGGTTCTCCGTCAATAAGTAAACCAGCCGCATGGCTTCCACGCAAAGGTCCTTCCTGAGGACGGTAGAAGGACTTGCAGAATAATACCCCTCATTGAAAAGCAGGTAAAGGGTGAGCAGCACTGCATCCAGCCGCGCGTCCAGCGCGGCGCCGGCCGGCAGGTCGAGCCGTACTCCCTCCGCCCGCAGTTTTTCCTTTGCCCGGTAGAGTCGTTTGTTGATGTTGGTCTTTGTTGTCAGCAACGCCTGTGCTATCTCATCGATGGTAAATCCGCAGAGGACCCGGAGAGCCAGCGATACTTGCGCCTCCACCGGGATAGCGGGGTGGCAAACGGCAAAGAGCATCCGCAATTGACTGTCGGTGATGCTTTCCGGCGAAAGGTCCAGCTCCGGCTCGACTTCGTTCGCGCCGCGTTGCAGCAACACTCCCTTCACCCGCTGCCGGAACACATGGTCGTGCTTTAGTCCGTTGAGCGCATTGTTTTTAGCCACTTTATACAGCCAGGCCACGGGATTATCCGGCACCCCTTTCATTCCCCACGTCTCAGCGGCGGAGAGAAAGGTCTCACTGACGATGTCCTCCGCCGCATCCATCTGGTCGATGCCAAATCGGGTGCAGAGGAGGGACACCATCTTGCTATACTCCCGCCGGTATAGATTCGGTATGAGATCGGGTTGATCCATCAACTTTTATTGGTTATTATCCGGGGTAACCAGGGGGCGGACTTCGACCTTTCCACCGCCGCCCAAGATGATCGGACATTCCTTGGCCATCTCTGTCGCTTCATCGACCGACTCTGCCTTGACAATAATATAGCCGTTGATAAACTCCTTCACTTCGGTGTAAGGACCATCCGATACCACCTTGTCCGGGCCTACCCATTTGGAGCCTTGTACCCCGAGCCGGCTTCCATTGCTCACCAGCTTGTCCCTGGCGGCAATGCCACCCATCCAATTCATCCAACTGGTCATCCGTTGCTGCATTTCGGCAGGCGAAACCTGGGTAGTAGGATTTTCCTTTACGCGGAAGATTAATGCGAACTCTTTCATAAACAATGATTTTTAATGTTATTAATGCATTGTAGACAACCGAGCTTTCCCCGATAGGACAAAATAAACAAAAAAAAGAACGCCCCCGTCAGGGGGCGCCCACTATACAAACTAACAAACGGTTGATTAAATCAATTTTTCAATACCTTGAACAACACCGGAGCCTTCCCCGCCACCTGCACCTTCAGCAGATAGACTCCTTGCGTCACCGGGGGCAACACCACCTGCTGCTCGAACAGACTCGCATTCTTCGTAAACACATTTTCCTGCAGAACCCTTCCGCTCGCATCCAGCACCGAAACGATCACCTTGCCCATATCCCCGGTCCGCGCCGTGACCGTCACCCTGCCGGATACTACCGGGTTGGGATATACTTTCACAAATTCTCCGGCCGCGGCGTCCAACCGTACACCGACCCCACTCACCGCCTGTGTCACCACTCCGCTGTTGAACGGCCCGCTGCCCACCTTCTGTGACAACAGGAACCACTCGAACACATTCAGACTGTCCTGGGTCTTCCCGCTGCCCCGCACCGGGCTGCTGCTGCCCGCCGAAGACGTGATCGCAGGGCAGCCGTTATCACAATTGGCCGTATGGCCATAATAGTTCATCAGCGGCCGGTAGGTCGTATCATAGACAAGATTCCAGGTCGAATCGACCCCGCCTATCAACGTCAGCTTATCCGCCGGGGTCGGGCTCAGGAGATTGACACTGTCATGATATCGGATCTGCACCCCGAGCAGCCCATCGCCATCTCCGGCCACCGTCAAGACGCGTACACCATAACTCTTGCTCGCGTACCGTAGCTGCCCCTCTACCTGCACATCGGTGAGCCCGTTCACCCCATCCGCCCCGAAAGAACTGGAAGTGGCGGCCGCCGCTATCTTCTTGATAAAGCTGCTGTCGCCGCTGCCCAGGCAGGTGAACACGCCATCCCCGCCGGCCGCATGGCCGGTGAAATAGATGCGCGTCGTATCCACGCGATACCGCGAAAGGATATTGGGCAGGATATATTTCAGTGAATTATAATTGGGGGTAAAGTTGGGATCCTGCGGCGCGACGACGATAAATTCATAGGGAGTCCCCGTCCCCGGCGCGACGGCATAGGGATTCCAGCCGCCGGCGATCTTATACGGTAACCCGGCCGTGATAAGTTTGGTCACCGCCCCGCGGCCGCTGCCGGATTGTTGGTAGGTGTGCAACGAGACGATCAGCGGATAGGTCTTGCCGGGATTGCCCGCATACGTAGGCGGCAGCCAGGTGAGACCATAATCCAGGTCGCCGGATTGATCATTGGGAAAGCTATCCACCAACATCCGGCCGACGGTCGTGCCCGCCGCCTGTACGTTCACGGTCACCCTTGCCGAATCGGCCCCGCCGTTCAACGACAACTGGAATACATATACGCCCTGGATCAAACCCGTCACCTTGGTAGTGTCATTCGTGGGCGTGGCAAGCACCGGCGTATTGGGTCCGCTCACCTCCGTCCATAACCACGAACTGATCGTCCCCGTACTGCCACGGCCGTCCAGCACCACACTGTCCACCGGAAGCGTGATCGTCTGGTTCGGACCCGCTTTCGCTGCCGGCGGGGTCCCGCAATTGGTGGAATAGGACACGGGATGGCCGGCATTGCCCGTATAGACCAGGATACTCTGGCCTACACTGCTGGTATTGCCACAGATGATATTGCCGGTGGATTGCAGGCCGGAGAAATGGTCCTCTATCTGGATGGCCGACTGATTATCCGTCGTCGATGTATAACACTTGAATCGCCCGATCACATTATTCTTGATCCAGAACTGGGTACTATCCTTTCCATGCACGGCCGTACCCGCCGGGTTATCCGTCGTATAGACCCGCTGCCGCGTATCCACCCAGATGGCATAGGGATAGGTCAGCGGGTTCGGATAGGTCGGCTCCGTTGCCGGGTTGATAAAGGCACGGGACGTGGTGTCCAGATGATAGCTCGCCAGATAACCCGAGCTGTCCGTATGGTTATTTTCAATCCGTAGCGGGATATTCGTCCCGCAGGCCCCGATGGAGGCAATGGCCCAGGTATAGGTGTTGGAAATGGTATTGTCATGGATATAGGCATGCGAGTACAACCCGACACTGATCCCGGTGCCCTGTGCATCGTCCCCATTCATCCCACTATGCTTAACCGTATTGAAGGCGATCTCGCTGATCCCGCTGTCTGCATCGGAGAGCTGGATGCCGCCCCTGCCTGTACTGTCCACATAGTTGTTCCAGATCTTCGTATACCCGTTCTTCATCGGGATAGGATAGACCGTAACGTTATTACAGGTCACCGGCCGGTGATCATACGGAGCATTGTCGGGCGAGGTATTACCGATATACATCCCCTCATTCCACACCCCTACGATGCGGTTGTCATGGATGAACATACTGTCCAGCACCCAGTTGGGATAGTCGAGGCTATCGGCGCAATCCGGGTCGGTCTGTATCTGTATACCCAGCCCGGTATTGTGGATGCTGATGCTATCTATCTCGACATGCTTCGATCGGCCGGTCACCGACAAGGCAAAAGGACCCTGCGGCCGCAGGCTCGGATCAGCACCCGTGATCAACCACCCATATTTCTGACCGGCGACCCCACTCCCCGTCAGCTTTACATAACTCGAATTACTGATCGTGATCGTATTCCCGCGCACCCAGGTCTGGCCACCCTCGTTGATCATCACCAGCGGACAGGCCGCATTTCCCTGGAATCCATCCAGCGTGATATAGGTCCAATAATTACCAAAGGCGTTTGTGGCTTTGAAGGCCAGCGTATCCCCTGGCTGGAATTGCGAAATATCAGGGTTGCCGCCGGCATGGGCCCAGAAGGCCGTGTCGCCGTTGGGCGTGATTTCCCAGCGATGACGCGATCCGCAGGGCGCTGGCGGAGGGGGCGGCCCGGCAGAATCCACCGTCACCGTTACGACCGCGCTGTTCTTTTGTTTGTGGCTGTCCAGCACCGTTACTTGGAAGGCTTTCACGCCTGCGCCAAGATGGGTCACCTTCGTATTCTGGGCTGCCGGGGTGGCAATAATGGCGGGCGATGTCGCCACGTTCTGGAACATATTCGCGCCCACCACCTGTCTGAATAATTGGAGATGTCCCAGGTCGTTGAAATGGATGCTGTCGCCGGCATCGTAGGCAGGTATCTTGTACGTCGTTCCGGGCTGCACCATATTGTCATAGAAATCTATAGCATGCGAGCCAAACCGATTGAGGATACTGTCCCTCACCACCTGGAGGAATTGCTGCCTGGCAGGAGTACTGAATGCCTCGTCCGATCGCGGCTGCGTAGTAGTGATATACCAGGTGATGCCCAACGAGTTTAGCGTGTCGGCGAGATATTGCAAGGGGAACATGATCTCGGGCATCGTCAGTACATCATAGCCGTTGGTCGGGAAATTGATCAGCACATGGGTCGGATGACGCCGCAGCAGCGCCGTGATATTGTGCGCCGTGTCCGGGACGTCGGAAGGCGCCAGTTTCGTGGTCACATCCGCCGGCGGCACATAGCCCGTGGGCATGGCCTGGTAAGGATTGTAACCAAACACCGCCAGGTCGATGACAGAGTCGATGATGCCGTAGGGAATATAAAAAGCCCGCAGCCTTCCCACATAGCTGCTATCGAAATTGTCGGCTCCGCCGCCCGCGCTGGTCGAACTGCCAAGCACACCCAGGCGGCTAATCGACTGCCCGGAAGTCTTGAACTTCGTCCAGATGGTAGAGGTCAGCGTCGCCCCGGTTACCGTGTTCGATGAGGTGAGGGAGACGGAGTCGAGGGGCAACGCGATCGTCTGGTTTGCCCCTGCACTCACCGTTGGCGGAGCATAAGAAGTGCCGCCACCGCCCGTGCCCGAAGTGGATGCGCCCCGCGAAAAAAGCAGGAACCATTCATACAGGTTTAGACTGTCCTGCGTAGCACCGCTGCCTTCCACCGGGCTTCCGGGATGGCCATAAGGCGGCCCTACGATGGCAGCCGGGCAGTTGTTGTCGCAATTGGCCATACTCGTATAGGAGTTCACCATGGGCCGGTAAGTGGTATCATAAAGGGAATCCCAGGTTGCTGTCGTCGGCCTCCAGGGTGTGGTTCCGTGTCCAAAACTGTCGATGATCGTCAACTTGTCCGGTACAGTGGGGCTCAGCACATTGAGACTGTCGTGATATTGCAGGTTGATGCCAAGAAAACTATCAAAGTCGCCGATGATGGTCCAAAACTGCGCCCCATATTGTTTAGTGGCATTTTTGAAGTTCGCTATCACCTCGAAGTCCATTAGCCCGTTGACCCCATCAACGCCCGCGCTGCTAAAGGTAGCAGCCGCGGCGATCTTCTTTACAAAGTTGGTGTCACCACTACCCACACAAGTGTAGACCCCATCGCCCCCTGCGGAAATGCCCGTAAGGTAGATGCGGTTGGTGTCGACCCGGTATTTACCCAGCACGTTGGGCAGGATATATTTCAACTGGTCGTAATTGTAAGACCAGGATGGGGCCTGCGGCGACACCACGATAAATTCATAGGTCTGACCATCCTTCGGGTTGACGGCCACGGGCTGAAAGCCGGCCGCTATCTTTTTGGGGATACCCTGGTTGAGCAGGGTGCTCAGCCCCGAGATGCCGGTGCCGGCTTCCCCGGCGCCATGCAGAAAAACGATCAGCGGATAGCGCTTGTTGGGATTGGAGGCATAGGAGGTGGGCAGCCAGGTGAGGCCGTAGGTAGAGTCGCTGTATTGATTTTTTGGGAATCGATCGACATTCTGGTTGCCGATCACGGTTTGCGCGTGAAGGAGTTGGTTCAGGCAAAGCAATGCCTCAACCAGCAGGAGAAGGTTTTTTTTCATATATAAGGTAGTTAGCAGTAGTGAGTGTCGTGCAGGGTAAGGAAGGAGTGATCAGGGGGGGAGGGATAAGACAATGTCCGACAAAGAGAAAGTATTGTTTGCAGAAAAGCAATACTCCTGCTGTTATTTAACTGTTATCATCTCCACCCGCCGCCCAGGTCGGCATACAGGTTAACCACCGCCTGCAGTTGTTGCAGCCGGTCTTCCACACTCTGCAGCTGTGCGGTGAGCAGGTTTTGCTCGGAGGTGAGTACATCGGTATAATTGGCTTTGGCGTCGGCTCGCATCAACTCTTTGGTATAGTCCACCGCCTTTGTCAGGTAGTAGATCTGCTGCGTCCGCGTCGCCACTTTTTCGGTTGCCGTTTGATAACTGAACAAGGCGTTGGACACCTCCTGCCCCGCCGTCAGCAGCGTCTTCTCAAAACTGAGTAAGAACTCATGCTCCTGGTTACGCACCACTTCCAGCCGTTGACGGTTGATCCCATTTTGGAAGATAGGCTGTGTAAGCCCACCGACCAGGTTGCCAAAGAAGGCCGAAGCATCGAAGAAATGGTTGAGGTTACCCGAAGAAAGGCCGCCTTCCCCGGTGATGGTCAGGGCCGGATAGAAATAGGTGCGGGCCACATTGGTAAGTTCGGAATAATAGCGTAATTGCCATTCGGCTTCCTGAACATCGGGCCGGTTGGCAAGGAGTTGCACGGGTAGGCCCATACGAAGTGTGGTGTCTACAGGTTCGTTATACAGGCTGTCGCGCGCTATCGGCCCGGGGTTGCGGCCCAGTAAAAGACAGATAGTGTTCTCCATCTGCCGGATGTTCTGCCGGATGTCGGGGATGGTCACCTCGACGGAATAAAGCCCGGCCTGGCTCTGCATAACGGCCGCGCCGGTGAGCACGTCGGCATTCTTCAGATCCTGCGTCGTGATCACGTCCTCCTTCCGGTTCTCTACGGTGGCCAGGGTGATCTGCAACTGCTGATCAAAAGCCATCAGCGCATAGTAGTCGATGGCGATGCTCGATACCAGTTGCGTTTGCACGTCACGGCGAAAGGCATCACTTTGCAGCAGGGCCGCCAGCTGGGCCCGCCGCGTACTGCGTAGTTTGCCCCAGATGTCCACCTGCCAGCTTGAATTTAAAAAGGCCTCGTAGTTATGCGTGGACGCCAGGCCCGGATTCTTCTGGAGGGAAGCCTGGGCATTGGCATTGAGACTGGGGAAGAAAGCCAGGAAGCTCTGTCGGAAATTGGCTTCGGCCTCGTGTATCCGCGTCACGGCAATGCCGAGATCGAGGTTGTTGTTCAACCCTTCCTCGATGAGGTGTTGCAACACCGTGTCGGTAAAGAACTGTCGCCAGGGGATGGCGCCGATGGTCGTCGTGTCGGTGATAGTGGTATCCCGGTAGAGGCCATTGCCGGCAAGACCAGCTGCCCGCCGGTAGGGCGTAGTTATCTTACAGCCGGCCACAACGAGAGCCGCCGGCAGCAACAAAACGATCACTTTACGCAGCTTCATCGTCATATTTTTTATTTTTCCTTACTTTTTCCTGCAGGCTCTGGAAGATGATGAACAGGGTAGGGATCACAAATACTCCCAGACAGGTGCCGAACAGCATCCCGCCGATGGCCCCCGTCCCGATGCTGCGGTTGCCATTAGCGCCGACGCCGCTGGAGAAGATCAGCGGCAGCAGCCCGAAGATGAAGGCAAAGGAGGTCATCAGGATGGGCCGCAGTCGCGCCTTTCCACCCTCGATGGCCGCTTCCAGCAACCCCATGCCCTTCGCCCTTCGCTCCACCGCAAACTCCACGATGAGAATAGCATTCTTCGACAACAAACCAATAAGCATGATCATCGATATCTGCATGTAGATGTTATTGTCCTCCCCGAACAGCTTGGCGAACACAAAAATGCCCGACAAGCCCACCGGCAGGGATAACAGCACGGCAAATGGCAGCAGATAGCTTTCATATTGCGCACAGAGCAACAGGTATACAAACGACAGACAGAGCAGAAAGATATAGATCGTCTGGGAGCCCGCGGACTGCTCTTCCCGGCTGATGCCCGAATACTCGAAGCCATAACCCGCAGGCAGCATGTCGGCGGCGGTCTGCTGGATGGCCAGCAGGGCCTGCCCCGTGCTGTACCCGATGTTCGGCGAGCCACTGACGCTCATCGAATTGAACATGTTGAAACGCGACATCGATTCCGGTCCGAAAATGCGTTTCAGCGTAATAAACTCCGTGATGGGGATCATCATGCTGTCGCTGCCCCGTACATAGATCTTGTTTAGCCCTGCCGGCGCGGCGCGATAGTTCGTGTCCGCCTGGATGAGAACCTGGTATTGCTGGCCGAATTCCGTAAAATTGGAAGCATAGGCGCTGCCATAGAACACCTGCATCGCATTGAGGATACTGGTTACCGTTATTCCCGCATCCTTACATTTGGGGACATTGATATCCATCTGGTATTGCGGGAAGTTGGGGTTAAAGGAAGTCTTGGCGTACTGTATCTCCGGCCGCCGGTTGAGCTCCGCGAGAAAGCCCTGTGCCACCTGGTAGAACTCCTGTGTGGTATGGCCACCCTTGTCCTGCAACTGGATGGTAAAGCCGCCGCTGGTGCCAAAACCTGTTATCGTCGGCTGTGACATGAACACGATGTCGGCGCCGCGGATATGTGCCGTTTTCCTGGTCAGGGTCTGGATCACAGTCTTGTTGGTCACCCCCGGCCTGTCCCCCCAGGGCTTTAGCCGCACCGTGACCATCCCATAGGCGCTGCCGCTGCCGCCGATGTAGTTCGAACCCAGCGTACGCATGGTATTGGCAACCTCCGGTACGCTTCTGCAAATGCTGTCCAACTCGTCCGCGACCACCTGTACGCGCTCCATACTGCTGGCAGGCGGCAGGCTCACGTTGACGAAGATGGTGCCCATATCCTCTTCGGGGACAAAGCTGGAAGGCGTGGCCTTCATCAGCATATAGAAGAGAATACCGAATCCCGCAATGATGACGACCACCAGCCACCTGTTCCTCGAAAGAAAGTTCACACTCCGGCCGTAGCTTTCGGTCATGTTGTTATAGCCCCGGTTGAACCATACGCCAAATCGTTGCATCACTGTTCGCTTCTCCGCTTCCTTACCATGGTCCGGTGGCCGCAGGAACATAGCCGCCAGCGCCGGGCACAGCGTCAGCGCATTTATAGACGAGATGCCGATGGCGATAGCCAGCGTGATCCCGAACTGCCGGTAGAAGACCCCGGAAGACCCCGTGACAAAAGACACCGGCACGAATACAGAAGCCATCACCAGCGTAATGGAAACGATCGCCCCCGAGATCTCGCTCATCGCGTCGATGGCTGCCTTTGTCGGGGATTTGTAGCCGCTTTCCAACTTCGCATGCACAGCCTCTACGACTACCACCGCGTCGTCCACGACGATGCCGATGGCTAGTACAAGAGCGAACAGGGTCAGCAGGTTGATGCTGAAGTTGAATAAATAAAGGAAGAAGAAGGTCCCTATGATGGCCACCGGTACGGATACCCCATGGATGATGGTAGAGCGGACATCCTGTAAAAAGATGAAGATAACCAGGAACACCAGCGTAAAACACTCGAACAGCGTATGCAAGACCTTGCTGATGGACTCGTTGAGAAAATCGTTGATGTTGACAAGGTAGATGATCTTCACCCCTGCGGGCAGGGTAGGGATCACCTGGTCGATCACCTTCTGGCAATCATCGATCACCTGTTTGGCATTCGAGCCGGGTGTCTGGCTGATAGAAATGCCGACGGATGGTTTCCCATCCGTCGCGTTGCTGCCGGTGTAGCTCTGGGCGCCCAATTCGATCCGCGCGATATCCTTCAGCTGCAGGTATTGCCCCCTGCCCAGCGACTTGATAATAATGTTGCCAAATTGATCAGTAGAAGTCAGCTGCCCGCTATACCGGATGACATATTGGAAGCTCTGGTTATCGTTCTGCCCGAACTGCCCCGGAGCCGCCTGCACGTTCTGCTCCGCAAGCGAGGCGGTCACATCCGAAGGAGTGATCTTATAGACGGCCATTACGTCGGGTTTCAGCCAGATACGCATCGAATAGGTCATGGCCGAGCCCGTCACCACGGCGGTGCCTACGCCGTTCACCCGTTGCAGTTGAGGCAGGATATTGATAGCCGCATAGTTTTGCAAAAAGGTCTGGTCGTAACCCGGTTTGTCGCTGTAGAGGGAAAGGATCAGCACATTGCTGCTTTGCGATTTGCGTACATTCACGCCGTTTTGCGTGACGGATTGTGGCAAGATGCTCATGGCCGCCGACACCCGGTTCTGTACGTCGACGGCGGCGATGTCCGGGTTGGTGCCGACGCTGAAATAGACGCTGATATTGGCCGACCCTGTGTTGTTGGCCGAAGAGGTCATATAGGTCATACCCTCCACTCCGTTGATCTGTGCTTCCAGCGGAGTGATCACGCTCTTGAGCACGACATCCGCATTGGCGCCGCTATAAGATGCCGAGACCTGCACCGTTGGCGGGGAGATGTTCGGATATTGGGAGACGGGTAGTTTCGCCAGCCCCAGCACGCCAAGCAGAACAATGATCACGGAGATAACAGTACTGCGAACCGGGTGGGTGATAAAGCTTTTTAACATGGAGGGCTATTTGATAGGAGCTATTGGTTACCGTAAAGACTGTCGGCATTCGCCGGCCGGGGAATCACCACCGTGCTATCCCGCAGGTTGAAGCCGTTGAGCAGAATCTTGTCCCCGCGCTTCAGCCCCTGCGTCACTACCAGATACTTCCCGTCATTCGTCGCCGAACCCGCAATAGGAATGGAGATTATTTTGTTGCCTTCGAGCAGGAGGTAGACAAAATGTTTATCCTGCAGCTCATAGGTGGCCGACTGGGGCACCAGCAGGGCCGTGTCGATGGTGCGGGGGAGCCGTACGATGGCGCTGGCGCCGCTGCGGATAAGCCCCGTCGGGTTGACAAATTGGGCCTTGAGGCTGATGTCCCCGCCGCTGGTATTGATAAATCCGCTGGCCGTCTCGAGTTTGCCCTTCTGCGGGTACTGGCTGCCGTCGGCCAGTACGAGCGAGACGGCCGGAAGATGATCCAGTTTGTCCTGCAGTGTGGCGCCGGGAACGCTGTGGGAGAGATTGAGCAGCTGTTTTTCCGTGATCGCGAAATAAGCATACACCTGGTCGATGCGCGAGATACTGGCCAGGGGACTCTGGGTCGTACTGCTGATGAGATCGCCTATTTTATAGGGAATCGTCCCCATGACTCCCGTAATAGGGCTGCGCAGCGTCGTATAACCCAGGTTGGTCTCTGCATTCCGCAGTGAGGCTTTGGCCTGGTCGAGGGCCGCCTCCTTGGATTGCAAAGTATACTGTGCGGCGTCTAATTCGTACTTGCTGACGATATCCTTTTCCACCAGCGGTCGAACCTTTTCTACATTCATCCTGGCTGTTTCGACATCAGCCTCCGCACTTTGGATCGCGGCTTTGGCCGTGACCACGGCCTCTTCATACACGGGGTTCTTTATTTGAAAAAGCAATTGCCCCTTTTTGACATCGGAGCCCTCCGGAACATAAATTTTTTCCAGGTAGCCGTCCACAAAGGGCCGGAGCTGCACGATCTCGATACCCTCGATGGTGGCGGGGATGTCGTTGTAGATGGTGGCGCTGCGGGGTCCGAGGGTCAACACGCTATAGGTCTGTGGTTTTGCAGGGGGGTGGACGTTTTTTGTATCGCTTTGACAGGAAGCGAAAAAGAACAGGACTGCGGCCGGCACGGCAATACTCCGGTTGTGTAGTGGCATAATATTCGATCGGTTGCGGTAAATATATTTATTTTTCGGGTTAAACCATTGGGGCGCCAGGGTTGTTTTATCCCCTATGATCCCCCGGCTAACCTCCTGTTTTTCTATAGCTTCCCGCTTCATCAGGGCTGCCAGCCTCATCGCCATCGCCGTCCTGCTCCTTGCGGCGGGAATTACTGCCCATGCCCAATCCGACTGGGAACTCCGCACCGAAAAAAAAGCCTTAAAAGTCTATACCCGGACCTTTCCGGGCAGCAAGTTCAAGGCCATCAAGGTCGAACTCGAACTGGATGCCACCCTCTCCCAGTTAGTGGCCGTCATCCTTGACGTCAAAACCGCCACCGAATGGGTGTATGCCGCCAAGTCGGCCGTCCTGATAAAACAGGTCTCCCCCGCCGAATTGTATTATTATTCCGAGGTTCGCCTTCCCTGGCCGCTGAGCAACCGGGATTTCATCGCCCGGCTCATCGTGTCCCAGGACCCGTACACCCGGGTCGTGACTATCGACGGCCCCACCGTTCCCGACCTTGTACCCGAAAAAAAAGATATCGTCCGGGTAAAGCAATCGGAAGGCAGGTGGATCATCACCCCCGTGGCGAAGAATCATATCAGGGTGGAGTATACGCTGCGTACCGACCCCGGCGGCGACATCCCCGCCTGGCTTTTCAACCTGTTCGTGACCCGGGGGCCCGTCGAGTCCTTCGAGAACCTCCAGCAACAGTTGAAAAAGCCTGTCTATAGTAATGTAAAGCTCCCGTTTATCGTGGAATACCTGGAGTAGCGTGTACTGTCGCCCGAATGCTTTAATTTGTGGTAACTTTGACTTATGGATGCTCATTTTAAGCGTGCAACGGGCGCCGGCGTACTGATCGCCCTGGGGATCATCTATGGCGACATCGGAACCTCTCCATTGTATACACTGCAAACGTTGTTCAACGAAGGCGGCCAAATCAACAGGGCGCTTGTATTCGGCGCCATCTCCTGCATCTTCTGGACACTCACCCTCCAAACCACCTTCAAATATGTGATCATCACGCTACAGGCGGACAACCATGGGGAAGGCGGGGTCTTCTCGCTCTATGCCCTCGTCCGCCGTTATGGACATCACCTGGTATACCCCGCCATCATCGGCGCGGGCACCCTGCTGGCCGACGGCATCATCACCCCACCCATCACCGTTACCTCCGCCATCGAGGGCCTGAGTATGGTCAAAGGGCTCAACCAGCATATTATACCCGGGAATAACCTGGTGGTGGAGATCGTCCTGGTCATCCTCCTGCTGCTCTTCATCTTCCAGCGATTTGGAACAAAGGTAGTAGGCGGGTCGTTCGGCCCCATCATGTTCCTTTGGTTCACCATGCTCGGCTATGCCGGGATACGCCAGATCGTCCAGTATCCGGACATCCTGGAGGCCCTGAATCCCATTTACGGGCTGCGCCTGCTGTACATGCACCCCCATGGCTTCTGGCTGCTGGGCGCCATCTTCCTTTGTACGACGGGGGCGGAAGCACTCTATTCCGATCTGGGCCACTGCGGCAGACCCAATATATATGTCAGCTGGACCTTCGTCAAGATTGCCCTGGTACTCAACTACCTTGGCCAGGGCGCCTGGGCCCTCTTGCGCCACAAGCCCAGCCTCGAGGGGCTCAACCCCTTCTTCGCCATCGTCCCCGATAAATTCGTACTGGTCAGCGTAGTCATCGCCACCGTTGCTTCCATCATCGCCAGCCAGGCCTTGATCAGCGGGTCTTTTACGCTGATCAGCGAAGCCATCAGCCTGGGTTTCTGGCCAAGGGTGAAGGTGAAATATCCCACCACCATCAGGGGCCAGATCTATATCCCCAGCATCAACTGGATCCTCTTCATCGGCTGCGTCGGCGTCGTGCTCTATTTCCGCACCAGCGAAGCGATGACGGCGGCCTATGGTTTTTCCATCACCGTGGCCATGCTGATGACGACCTTTCTTGTCTCCTATTTCCTGCGCTTTATAAAGAAATATCCTTTCTGGATAGTGGGCGCCATCATCACCGTCTTTGTCCTGGTGGAGTCCTCCTTCTTCGTGGCCAACGCCGTAAAGCTGCTCAAACGCCTGTTCTTCCTCGTCTTCGAGATCGGGCTCATCGGGACAATGTATGTCTGGTACAATGCCCGCAAGATCACTATCCGGCTGTTGAAGTTTACCGACATCACCCCTTACCTCACCCTATTTGAAGAACTAAGCCATAACACCAACCTCCCGAAATATTCCAGCCATCTCGTCTACCTGACAAAAGCCGGCCGGCATGAGATGGAAAAACGCATCATCGATTCCATCTTCGACAGCCCGCAAAAACGCGCCGATATCTACTGGTTTGTCAATATCGAACGCATGGATGATCCCTATACCGTCGAATACGATGCCGAGGTAATGGTGCCGAACAAGGTGGTAAGAGTGAACTTCCGGCTGGGTTTCCGTATTCAGCCGCGCATGGGTATCATGTTGCGGAAAGTGGCGGAAGAGATGGCCGCAAGCAAAGAGATCCCCTTTGCCGGCCGGACAAGGGATTTTAAATTCGTCATCCTCGAACGCTTCCTGTCTTATGATAACGAATTCTCCGCCCGGGATGGCTTTATCCTTAACAGCTATTTCAGCCTGTTGCGGCTGGCACGGTCGGATAGCCGCGCTTATGGTATCGACACCGATCAGGCCGTCATCGAGAAGGTGCCGCTGGTGGTGACGCCGGTAAGCAATATTTCCCTCAAACGCATCCACCGGAAGCGAAGCAGCTGATGATCAGGTTCACTCATCTGCCATCGACTGCGCTTCCACTTGCCGCCACAGGACGCGGAGCGTCCTGGTCCGAAGGACAGACATTAGCCTTCTGACGGGTATAATTCTTTTCCAACGCTTCAACGGTCTCCCGCCATTCCACCCCAAACGCTGCAAGCATTTTTTCCTCCACCATAAGCCGCAAAGCGCCATCTTCCGGATTCCCTTCCTGCACAAAGGCAAGCGCCATAAACGGATACTCCCCCGCCACGATCTCTTCGGCGCTCAGCCGGTCCGTCAACCCCATCGCCCGGCTCATCGCGGCGGCTTTCTCCTCATCGAAATGCTTATATCTCGCAAAAACAAATGCCTTGTAATATGCAGACAAAGCCTGCGACCAGTAACCGAAATCTTCCGCCAGCCTCCCCATCCGCATGAACCAGTCCAACGCCTCCTTTCGCTGCCGCCGCAGCTGACAATGCGAACCCCGGTAGGCATAATACTGCAACAGCAAGGACCGCATCGCCTCCACCTGCTGGTCGACGCCCCGCCGGCAGACCCTGAAACCACCATCCAGCAAGCTCTCTATCTTCTCATGGGCCTTGAAGGAGAACAGCATCCCCGCATAAGAAAGAAAAGCCGTAGCAAGCAGGAGGTCATCCCCGCTCTTTTTCCCCAGGGCAAGCGCCTTCTCCCCCCAATCCTCCAATCGCGGCCGGTCCTTTGCGGCTGCGGCTGCGCCCATTTCGAAAAGACATTCCCGGAAGGCAGCCTGTGGGTCGGTAGCCGCACCGGCCGTGGCGATTTCTCTAACGGCCTGCTCCATCCTGAGATCATGCAGCAGCGT
Source organism: Puia dinghuensis (assembly GCF_014642875.1). Taxonomy (GTDB): domain Bacteria; phylum Bacteroidota; class Bacteroidia; order Chitinophagales; family Chitinophagaceae; genus Puia; species Puia dinghuensis. The sequence goes on along the minus strand of NZ_BMJC01000002.1, from coordinate 1,120,209 downwards.
GCAACTGTACTGCTTGTACTCCTCAAATGTCTCACCCAGGAAATTGCCCTGGACATGGTCGAATAGCAGTAATTGCACCCGGTCGGGAATGTCCTGCTTCATCCAGGTCTGCAGCCACATATTAAATCCTGCGGGGGAATGCATCTCTTTCGGCAGCAATGCCAGTACGAATCCGGAAGAAGGCATGCCCAGCCATTCCCGGTAACTCCGGATCATTGGCAAAAGCAAGGCATCGCACTGCTCATACCTGTTTGCAGCTACGGCGTTGCGGAAGGTGGCTACATTCCATTCGCCTTTGATGCCGGCTTCAGTGATTAATCTGCGCTGCTCCGCATTTTCATCATATTCCTGCAACCAGTTCCGCATCAGGGCATGGCTGTATTCCCCGGCCGATACGAACGGGGTGTAAAAGAATACAAAGAGATTATCGAGGGTTCCGTGGGGAGATGCTTCCAGGCGGCAGAACCCTTCATACATGCGGCTCTCTTCCGGCTTCAGCATCCACCGGACCAGGCGGTATTCCGGCTGCACCTTTTGCTGCCAGAGCCGGGCCATTTCTCCCAGTCGCTGCATCACCGGGTTATGAGGATGTATCATATTTTTCGTTTATCAGCCGGCTTAGGAGATTCCAGATATATTCCTGGTCGTTGACGGAATAGCTGAACTCTTCTGAAGCCGACCTGCTAATGATGCGGTTATCAGCGGCAACGACACTGTTCAACGGTATTTTGGCATATGGACCTTGTTTGATCAGATAGAAGACGCCATCTTCTCGGATGATGGTCAGTGAATCCACCAGATTCATGTCGACGTGCTTATACATATAGACTTGGGATATGGCGCCCTGGTTGAAGATCAACTCGATCTTGTCCTTATCGTCGTCCCTGAATGCGAAGTCCGAATCCGGGATACCAGCTATCGTCCTATACAGGGTCTTATCGAAAGGGTATTCGCTCAAAAGTTTAAACTGGGTGTCTTTGTTTCGGTAGACCGCATCGAATTCCATTTCGGAAAAATCGGCGCTCAGCTTAAGGTTATTGATCTTTGTAAGCTTGGGTTCTCCGTGAGGGTTTTGGTCCAGTTCAAATTGATGCGTGTTACGGTTAAAATAAAACTTCAGTTCCGAGACCAGGGATAACTGCTTCCCTCTCGGGTTATAAAAGAAGGCTGATTCTGTTGGTTTAATAAGTTTTAACGGCATGTTCCATGTTTTTTCAATACTTCCCAGGCTGCGTCTGATTTTTGTCTGTTGGTTCCGGGGCCGCTTCTGATCGTCTCCAGTTCGGAGCCTACAACCCCGAATTTTTCCCTGGGTACCGTGACGGTTCCCAATACTATATTCCCTTTAGTGATCGGCATGGTGACGCTCTTTGCGCCACCTCTTTGCAGGATGTCGAACATGTCGGTCCTGCAATTTGTACAAACTCCTACGGGCTTGGTATTGGAAGGATTGAAATCCCCCATTACATTACTGATGGTGATATCTTTTTGATCCATCAGTCCCCTGTTGGCAAATGAGTTCAGGCCATTTATTTCGGCATGTCCCGCGGGGGAGCTCGTAAAATTCTCCGGCTTCCCCCCATTCGAGATATCGGCCGATGCGCCGTTCATGAATTCCCAGGGCATCAACCCCAGGGGATCGATCCTTTCATTGGTGTCCCTCACGTATCCATACGATACCAGTCCGCCGTTCAGTCCGATGGGGTCCTGATTTATATAGGTACCTTCCCGGGGACTGTAATATCTGAACCGGTTATAATACAAGCCAGTCTCCACATCCTCGTATTGACCCTGGTAACGGAAAGGTACATCCCGCCTCTCGCCCGCTAAAGTTCGTACTCTTCCATAAATATCCAATGCGGCTTCCCAAACTTTCTGTCCGGTGTCGTCATACATTTCCTGTGGCGTGCCCAGGTAGTCGCTGACGATGCTATAAGCCTTCCCGCCCGCTATTTTGGCGGCGGGTATATAACTGTCCGCATCGAATATCCAACTGATGAGGTCCTGTATGGGTTCCTCCCTATCCTGACGGATCCCGCCCCATTCGTCGATGATGGCCCTGGGCCGCTCTTTTTCTTCGTAGGTCCATTCGTGCAATAAGACATTGCCATCCCACAGAAAGCGGGTTACCATGCCCTCGAAGACCTTTTCGATTCGTCGCCCCAATGCATCATACGCAAAGCAAACGGCTTTTCCATCGGGTCTTGTCATCTTGCCCAGCAGGCCTCCTGCAAGCCACTGGTAGCGCCATGTCTTTCCGGTGGTTTTTTCGGTCCGGCTGATCAGGTTGCCTTCTTCATCGTATTTGTAGGAATGCTCCCGGCTTTCCAGCAGGGCGCCCGCGCTGCTGTATGTACGATCGGACTTGTCCCTGGTCTCGTATATATTGCCCGTATCGTCCGCAGTGCGGTATACAATACTGTTATCCGCATATTGTGCAAAGACCAGATTGCCGGATGTATCCTGCCTGAAGCTGGTGGAGGCTTTTGACAGGACATTAAAGATGCGGGTGAGCCTGTCCCCTGCGTCCCAGGTATATTTCTTCCAGCTTTGCAGCACTCCGTTGCGGGTGACCTTGTGTTCGCCGGGCCGTCCTGCGTGGTCGTAATTCCGTTCACTCTTTATGCCGCCCGGGAGCAACCTTTCGATCTCGCGGCCGGCATTGTTGTATTTTAAGCTGCAGTGCCAATCGGCAGCCTTCAGGCTCACCGGCAGGCCCGCTGCATCCCGTTGCATTTCGATAGTGGTTCCCAGGGAGCTGCTGATCCCGATTCTGTCACCATATTTATCATAGTCGCTCTTCACGGAATAGTTGCCCTGCCATTCCGTCTCTATCCTGCCTATCTTGTTGCGGGTGAATTTCACCGTGCTAAGATCATTCGTCGCCTCTATCAGGCTGCCATTGCTGTCATACCGGAATATCTCCCAGGTGCCGTCATCGTGCCCGATCCGGATGATCCTTCCCCCTCCGTCATATTCGTATAGGGTGTGATGCCCTCCCGGTCTTTCCACTCTGACCACTTTGCCTGCTATGTCCCTGTCGTATTTCCGCTGCATTCCGTCGAAGCCGGTTTCACTAACGATCTCTCCCCGTTGGTTGTATCCAAAACGATAATATTTTCCCGCCTCGTTTACAACGGCCTTCAGGCGATCCTGGGTATCATATAGGAAATTAAGCTCGGCATTGTTCTGCTTCCTTTTCTTCAGCCTGCCGAGGGGAGTATATTCAAACTCCACCCGGCCATTGTTTGCGGTAGCGCCGGTGACTTCCTCATAGGCGTTGTATTCCAGCTCTATCCTGTTGCCATCGGGTAGGTACATATGATGGAGTCGCCCCAGGGCATCATAGTCATAATGTCTCAGCTGACCTTCGGGGTTGACGGCCTGGAGGCAGCGACCCAGTGCATCATATTTCCATTTCGCCGTAGCACCGGTGGGTAATAGTACCTGGATCAGGTTCTCATCCTCATCATATTGGAAAGCCGTCTTCTGACGGCCGTTCTCTATCACGGCAGAAAGTTGGCCTTTGTCATTGTATTCATAGCCGATGGTTTTCCCGTTGGGGTAATTGATGAACCGCAGTCTGCTTTCTGCATCATATCCATAGGATTCGCTATTGCCATCGGGGCCTATAATGAGTTGGGTTTGGTTCAACTCGTTGTAATGGAATTGTAAGCTGGAGTTATCCGGAAAAATTTTTTCCTTCAGCCGGGCCTTGTCATCGTAAACGTACCCGGTGACATTGCCCAGCTCATCGATCTCCCGGTAGATATCAAAGTCATCCGTGTACTCCGTATAACGGTGATTGCCGTAATGGTCCGTCACCTGTATGCAAAGATTGTTCTCGTCATACCAGTAGGTTGTATTCTCACCCAGGCCGTTGAGCACGGTATTATGCCCATCTCCGTAGTCGATCCAGCCTTCCAGCAGTCCCCCGTCGCCCCAGGTATGGACACAACGCCGCTGCTTATCGTATTCCCAATAAAAGCATACTTCGTTACGGTCGGTCTTCTGCACCATCAGATGATCCTGGTACTCGATGTGCGTGGTCTGCCCCATGGCATCCGTAATGCCGGTGAGGTCACCTTCTTCGTTGTAGTCGTAGCTCACCAGGACCTGGGCGACGTCTTTATGTCTGACTTCCACTCCTATGATATGCCGATTTTTATCATAATGCAGCAGCAGCTGTCTGCCTGCGCTGTCCGTCATGGCGTGTAACTGTTGTCCGCTGCCGGTATAATGGAACTGAATACGATGACCGTTATAATCCTCGATAAACGAAAGCCAGAATATAGTTGCGTCCGATGCGTGATTAAAATGAAAATAAAGCGATGCGCCAAAATCATCCAGGAAGAAATGCCCATTCTCCTTACGACGTAGCAGCAGCTTCTCGGGGCGATGGTAATATTCCTCTCCTGGTTGAAGCAGGGGGAAAACGGCCATCCGACCGTCGGCAAGCGATAGCGCTAATGCTCCCTCTTCGGGGAACAGCTGTATGAAACGATCATAGCACAAATGGGTTCCATGGCCCAGGAGGCCGTCACGGACGGCATCGCTGTCCCAGTTTCTCGTCCATTGAATGGGGATGGGTCCGGGCAATTCAAAATCGATGCCGGCATAGTTCACCCGGCCTGTGATCAGGTCGACAGGCTCAAACCCCATTTTACACAAGGCCCCTTTTAACTTGGCGCTGAGTCCGGTCTTACCTGATAATTTGCTGCTTAATTTCTTCAGCAATTTGCCGGCGGCCATTCCCAGCACTTTCAGGAAGCAACCGAGGACGAAAGCCTTTAGAAGGGCCATCAGGCTGAAGTTTGGAACGAGGGGCCCGCCGACGTGGACAGGTTTACCCCATTGCAGGGGGATACAGAAGGATGTCGGCAGGTAGAGGGATGGGATGGGAATGAATTTTCGGCCCGGGCGGAAGCTCAGCGGTATCCCGATGTCGTTGCAGGTCATCAGTATATAGCCGGCGCCGCTCATGGGAGCACCGTCCACCATTACCTTCTTGCTGCCGAAGAAGTTCTGGCTGTTGTGGCCGATAATGGGTGGGATGGTGAATCCGGCGCCTTCGGGGATATGCACGAAGGTAATGATCATGCCCATAGTGTCCGTATTGCCGCGGGGCACGCCGTTGACCTTTACCGTAGCGCCGATAAAAGGAATATAATCGAAGGGATCGAAGACCAGACCTATATATGGATGGGGTAGGGGTACGAAGGGGAAAGGCAGGTTCACGAAGTGAATATCAATCCCAAGAACCGGTTTTAAATGTGTGTTGGCGACGTACATATACCAATATGATTATGTATTCAGGTTGACCATGCCGCCACGGATATTGGTGGCGGAATTACCGTTGACTTCTATGTGGACAGAATCGACCCCGATCTTGGTCTGGCTGCTCAGGTTCACCTCCGTCTTTGCGATGGCTTCCACCTTGTTTTGCGACTCGAGACTGACCATCGTGTCGGACGACACCGTGACATTGTTCTTACCATAGACAGTAGCCGTCTCCGACAGCTGGCCATTCAGCACCTTCGACTGCATATAGATCTCGTTCTCGGCCAGCATCGTTATCTTCTTTGTATTAAAGATGATCTCGTCCGTGGCATTCAGCGTCACGGTCTTGTTGGCAGTGACGGTGATATTGCCCGCCCCATCGATCAGCACGCTGTTGCCGTCCTTGTCCTGTACAAAGACGCTGCCCGCCGCATCGTTCATGATCACCTTGTTGCCACTGCGGGTCTGCAACGCCTTAACATCGTTGCCGGCATTGCTGAATGTATTATTTGCGGCCCCGTGGTATACGGTTCCGATGACGTAAGGCTTTACGGCGCTGTCGCCTTCAAATCCTGCAATCACTTCTTCGCCTATTTCCGGGATAAAGAACATGCCCTTGCCGCCACCGCCGTGGGGACTGGTGACGCGGATCCAGGGGGTCTTTTCGGCGCCGTTCATCCAATAGAATTTTAACCTTACCCTTCCCAGGCCCTTGGGGTCGTGGTTGTCCGTCACCAGCGCGCTTTGCGCTTCACAGGGCGGCGCCAGCGGAGTGGCGACGGGTGGTACCCGGATGCTGGCCGGAATGGCGACGAAGTCGTTGTTGTAATTGCCCTGCCCATCAGCATAGTGGTTGACGGAGATGACGGTATACTCGCCATAGCTCTCGTTGCTTTGGCTAAAAACATTCGTTCCCTGTACGCTTACTTCCCCACCGACGCTGACACCGGGGTGACCGCTCGATCCGTTGAAGCGAACATGGTTGCTGCTGTTCATCGCGGACTGGATGTTGACGACATCATCCAGCTGCTTTTTATTTGTCAGGAAATGGTTGTTCCAGATCTTGGGTTGGGCGGCGTAGACCGTCTGGCTGGCCTGGAGGGCCGTCTTGCCAAGATCGTTGAGTCCTGCCCGGCCTTCGATGCCGCTGGGAGTGCTGGTATACACCTGGTGGTTCATGTAGTCATAGGCCATCATTTGCAGGGCAGCCGGTCGCACCTGGAGGGCCATGGTAAACCGGCTCAGGTTGCCGCCGAAGGTGAGTGCGGTACTATTGCCGCCGGACGGCTCGCCGATGACAAGATTCCTGCCATCATAGAAGAGCCATTCTCCGTAGGTGGCGGAGAGGCGGAAAAGGAATTGCCAGGCGGTCTCCTTATACTGGACAACGTAGGCAAGCGTCTCGGGATATTTTGTCGCCACCTTTGGATTCAATAAGTTTTGCGGGAAATGCTTCAGCACATCCTGTGCGATGTTCTTCACCGCCTTCTTTTCCCAGCTCTTGCAATGGCCGCCGTTGTCGAGGATGATGGTGGGACTGTATCCCGTAATAATGACATCCCCGTTGTAGCTGTTGAAGCGAGAGGTCTCCACCTGCGTGACGATGCCGCTGAAGCGGAGCTGACCGCTCATCTCCACGGAATTGATCTGGGCTACCAGGTTGGCGCCCATCAGATTTTTGCTTCGGTTGAAAGCACTGCCGGTGCTGCCGTCGATGGACTCGGCGGGGCAAACCAGCCTGAAGACATGATGGGAGAAGATCCCCTGCGTCAATTGGAAGGAAGAGAATTGCGGTATAGGATTGCCGGCAATGGTAATGGTTGTGTTCACTAACTGGGCCATAAAAAAATTTATCGTTTATGGTAGTAGCGCCGGAGAGGGAGGGTAGGGCCCCTTATTCCGGCCAGTTGTTTTTAAAGTTCGATCCATTCAGTTTTATTTCTTTTGCACTCAGCACCAACCCGATCTGCATCGGATACTCCCCGTCATGCTGATAGACCTCGTTGTAATCCACGCAATGTGCATCCGTGAATTCGAGGGTCTTTAATTTGCTCATCGTATCACGACGGTAGAAGGTGATCGTCCCGCTCTTTTTCTGGGTGGGACTGATCATCCAGTCGAAGAGGTCGACCTTCCCGGTGCTTTCCACCGTCAGGTTGACGGTGCCGCCTTGTGGGACGGAAGAGGGCCTGCCGGTAGTGTCCGTCACCTGGGAGAAGCGAAAGCCGCAATACAGGATATTGGCTTCTTCTCCATCGATCGTTAGCTTGGCCAGGAATGACATAAAATAAAGGTTTTAGGTAGGGGGGCAGGGCCGCCCCCCATAATGACTTACATTTTTACCCACTCGTTGGAATGCTTTCCGCTGCCGGCCGAGATCTCTCTCGCGCTGAGTGTAAAGGATTCCGTCACGGGGTTCTCGCCGGTGGCATCGAAGTTCTCCCTGTAGTCTACCAGGTAGGCCTCAGTGAACTTCAGTTGCTTCATCGTCGCGTCCGAGTCGCGTTTGACAAAGGTGATGGTGCCGTCCTTCCGTTCGAAGTTGTTGGTCATCCATTCGAAGAAGGTTGTGTCGCCGGTGGATTCGACAGTGAGGTTGATCTTACCTCCACGGGTAATGGAAGAGGGACGACCGGTAGCATCCGTTTCCTGTTTCAATGCATAGTTGCAGTTGAGGACATTGACTTCCTTACCGCCCACGCTTAGTTTTGCCTTGAATGACATAACACTTTGAGTTTAAAAAATGAAAAAATGGTATAAGACCAAAAAATAAATAGACAAAAGGAGTCCTGTACACCATCTATGATGGCATAACACAAAAACATTCAACTGCTGCTGATGCAGGCTACCGAGCCAAATAATGGGAAAAGGAAAAAGGGGAAACTACGTCTTGCGGGTAACTACAATATAATAAGTAATTGAAGGGGATAAGGTCTTGCAGAGGAAGGAAGGATTTGATAATTGTCAAACAATATTAAAAAGAAATCGATTAACGCGCAAAAAATTCCGGTGAAGTTTTATCGCAATAACCAAAAGTTAACGTTGCTCACGGTGCGGCCATACACGTCCATCCCTCACGCGTCCACTCGGAACGTGTTCACTACCCACTTACATGGATAGCCGCCGATGAGCCGACGGAGGCAGGCTCGTCCTGCACATTTTAGGCTTGTGCATATTCCGACATCCACTCCGCCTTCTCGGCCTCTTCTCCCTTCTGTCCCTCCAGTTTGATAAGAAAGGTCTTTGCGGGGAAATAAGGTTTCAGGTGAATATCGAGATGTATCTTGTCTTTCTGCAACGGGTCTTGTTCAAATCGTTGGATAGCAAAATTTTCGATCAGCTTCCCTGGTCCCGTGATACTGTCCAGGAATTTTACGATCTGCCCCATCAGCTCCTTACGCGTGCTGGCGTTGAAATTTTCGAAAGCCCTGCGGTTGAGGAAGTCCATCATCACCTTCGCGACATAGTCGAAGACCCGGACGACGGAGTAGGTTTGCAATCCCAGGTTGTCGCCGTTGAACAATGTTTTGGCGGAAAAAGCCATCACTTTCCCATACTCCTTTACCATGGGAACAAGGCCCAGTTTTTCGAGGCCGGCGATCTCGCTCTTCTTCAGATCGAAGCGGACTCCGTCGACTTCATTCATTCCGCCGTATTTCTTCCCCGCCGTCACCTGCGACATCAGAGTCTGATAGATCTTGCCGCCAAGGGCCGCTGCGGGGGGGACAAACAAATGGTCTTCTTCGCCGATCTCGGAGTGCTTACCTCTTCCCACCAGCCAGTTGCAGGTCATGATAATATTGCTGCGCCAGATATCGCCGCCGGTGAGGTTGGCCGCTTCAAAAAGCTCCATGACATCATCGGGAGTGTCGAGATGCTCGAAGTCGGTGATGAGCATCACTTTGTTCTCATAGGCGATCTTGGCCCATTTCTCCACCACTTTGTTCGAACCCAGATAGCCGGGAAGGATGAGAAGGCTGTAGTTGTTGCGGAGGTCGAGCCGGTCGTAGTTATGGATCAGTTCTTCATGAATGGCGTCGATGAAGCGGGTGTTGTCCAGGTCTTTCAACTGGTCGGGCTCAGCATTGATGATGGAGATGTTCTTTACCTTGAGGCTTTCCGTATTCTTAAAGAACAGGGCCACCGACCGGTAAGACCGTTCGAGCTCTTCCGTTTCCTTCACCGCGAGTTTGAGGTTCTTGTTGAGGGTCTCCTCGGCGGCTACCGCTTTTTCATTGCTGAATTCGATCATTTCCCCGAGATCGTCGCTGCTTTGCAGCACTTCCGCCCACCATTCCAGGGTCTTTTTCAATTGGGCCCTTTCTTCCTTTTTCGATGGCTCTTCGAGGAAGATCTTACGTCTTGCCTTGCGCGAGGGATTGAGGTTCTGGACGTCATCAATCGCCGATTCGAGGAGATCGTACCCGCCATACCGGGTCAGCCCGGATAGTTGCGATTCCAGCGCTTCCAGTGGTGCCTCCGCTTCTTTCAATTTGGTTTCCGCTTCACCGGTTGTTTTAACTTGTTCTGCTGACATATAAGAATTTTAGTGTTTTATTGATTGGCCAAACCGGCCGGAGGCCGGTTCAAGTCATTATGATTCCAACTCGGTGATCAAGGCCTGCAGGCTTCGGATAAGATTTTCCTTGGTCTCCTTGTTGGCCAACACCTGTTTCAGCAGTTTGTTGGTTTTCAACTGCCGGATGATCTTATGATACTGCTGCTGTTTTGCGTTGAGCTCGTTGAGAAATGGGCTCTGGCCGGTGATGCCTTTCGGACCGAAATCTTCCAGCCCGTGAAAATGCAGTGCTTCCCGCCGAAGCGATCCTTCCTCGGTTTCGAACTCCAGGTTCACCTCCGGACTGAAATGCTCGAACACCGCAGCGATATCCGTTAGCCCGTTAATGATATCGGGTTTCACCGGTGGGTCCTTTGTCAGTTTTTCTGCCAGCAGAACACGGTTTTGCGGAATGTCGGCGAAGGCTTCGAAAGCGTCGGTTCTCACCTCGACACCGCCAATTCCATAAGGTTCAATAGCCATAAAGCGAAAGTTTAAATATGAAGAAAATGGTTTTACCTATTCCAGACCAGCCGGCCGTCAACCAGCTCTAGTTGAATATTACTTTCCGCCAGCAGTTCCCCACTCACGATCATTCGGGCCAGCGGTCTCCTCACCTGTCCCCGGATAACACCCGCTAACGGCCGGGCTCCATACTCCTGCGAAAAACCTATCTCCGCAATATATTGCGCAGCCGCAGGCGTTATTGTCAGCTTCACACCCTGCCCTGCCAACAACTGATGCAGCCCTTTCATTTGAATAGAAAATATCGCCTCCATCATCTCCGGCCGCATCGGACCAAACGGAACGATCTCCGTCAGCCGGCCGAGAAATTCCGGGCGGAAATGGCTTGCCATCTTTTCCAGCAGGGTGGAGTGGGTCGGGGTCTCTCCCCGGGCAAAGGCTTCCGTTACCCAACGGCTGGCGATGTTGGAAGTAAAGATGATCAGCGCGTTGGAAAAATCTCCCTGGCGCCCGAGCTTGTCGTGCAGCTGCCCTTCATCCATCATCTGCAAAAAGATATCGAACACGGAAGGATGCGCCTTCTCTATCTCGTCAAACAATACCACGGCATAGGGCTGCTGCCTGATCTTGTTTACCAGCAACCCGCCCTCTTCATACCCTATATAACCGGGTGGGGCACCGTACAACAACGCCGCCGAATGCTCTTCCTTGAATTCCGACATGTCGAAGCGGATCATCGATCGTTCGTCCTCGAACAGCAGGGCCGCCAGCGCCTTAGCCAATTCGGTCTTACCCGTACCCGTAGGGCCCAGGAAGAAAAAGCTGCCGATGGGCTGACCCGGCCGGCTAAGACCTGCACGCGATTCGAGGATGGCTTCGCAGATGGCATGGATGGCCTGGTCCTGGCCCACCACTCTTTGCCGCAGGGTCTCCGGCATCAGCAGCAGACGCTCTCGTTCATCCGACTGTAATTTTCCGACGGGGATACCCGTCTTGCCGGCAACGATAGAATGGAGATCATGAATATCCAGTTGCCGGCTTTCTTCTTCACCCATATCCACGGCCAGCCGCAGGGTCGCCATCGCCTGATCCACCAGGTCGATAGCCGCATCGGGCAGCTTCCTGTCCTGGATATAGCGTTTGGCCAGCCGTACAGCCTCTCGCAACGCGGCTTCATCTGCTGCCAGGCCATGATGTTGCTCATAGCGGGGTAACACCGTCTGCACCATACGGAACGCCATCTCCGCATCCGGCTCTTCGAGATCGAGACCTTCGAACCGCCGCGCAAAGGCCTCATCCTTTTCGATATGCTTTCGATATCCTTCAGGGGTGGTAGCCCCGATGAGGGTGATGGTGCCTCTGGATAATTCAGGTTTCAACAGATCGGCTACCCGCTCCTTATCCAACAGCGTATGTAGCTCGTCGATGAATAAGATCGCCTTGTCAAAACCTTTTATCTCCTGTAAAATAGATTTCAATCTTTCTTCCACCTCTCCTTTATATGCCGCACCGGCAATCAATGCTCCCTTGTCCAGTTCGAAAAGGCGGGCGCCTTTCAAAAAATCCGGCGTCTGACCCTGGCCGATGGCCAACGCAAACCCATCCACCAGCGCCGTCTTGCCCACCCCGGGTTCGCCGATGAGCAGCACATTGGGTTTGCTGCGCCGGCTGAGGATCTCCAACATCCGCCGCAACTCGCGCTCCCGCCCGATGATGGGGTCCGTCGACCCCTGCGTCGCTTCCAGCACCTTATCGCGGCAATATTTCAACAAGGCCTGCCCGCCGCCTCCGTTGACCCCCGCCGTGGCATTCCCCTTCACGCCCCCGCCACCAGCTGCCACCCCGGTACTGCCATTTGCCCCCGCCGTCTCTCGCTCCGGCTCCTTCACCGCGTCACCTGCCTGCAATAATTCATCCCGCTGCAGCGGAAAGGTTTTCAACTGCTCGAAGGAAAAGCCCACCCCCGGCGTGCTCAGCGCGATGAGCAGGTGCATCGGCTCCACTTCTTCTTCATTTTGCAACACTCTCACCGTATCCGCCTCTTCCAGCACCGCCAGCACGGCCTCATCATTGCGGATAGTAATCTTTGGCGCGGCCGCTTTGCGATAGCCTTCCATTCGGGTATCCGCCCAGTCGGCTATATAATACACATCCTGGTCCATCTGCCACAACCGCGGCTCGAGTCCGATATCCTTATGCAGCAAGGCCTTCAGCAAATGGGCCGCACCCACAGCAGCATGCATCTGCTCCCGCGCCAGCGCCTGGGCGATCGTGAACACCTGCTGCGACCCGGCACTCAGCCGGACATCCATTTGTACTGTACTCATATCAGAATATTTTGCTGAAAAACCCTTCCTTTTCTTTTAAGTTGACAAAAAGCGCAATGATACAATTCGTCTTGTCGTTCTTTACCAGCTGCACCGTCAGCTTCTTTATCTTCTTTTCACTTTTCAGGGCGCTGAATTTGTTACACAGTTCGGTAAAAGGCATCATCTGCCCGTTGAGATTCGCTTCGACATTCAGGTTGCCCCCAAAATAGGGGGCAAAGCTGTCCGCCGTCTTTTGCTTGTTGGCCACGGCCCGCAACTGCGTCTCGAATTGCTCGTTGGTCACGTCGGGCGCTTTCACCACCGGCGGCTCTACCTTCTTCGTCGAATCCGCAGCAGCCGGCCCCGGCGCCGGGCGGTTCTGCACGATGATGACGGGACGATCACCATGATCCTTCCGTTTTGGCGTGGCCGGCGGGTTGACATAGATCTTGGCGATACCCATCTGCCGTTCGTCATTGTTGATCACCAGCGTCACCGTTTTCAACCCTGGTGTGGTATAAGTATACTTAGGACTCCGCTCTGTTGCATCGACGGTGGCCGTCTCCCCGAAACGCCATTCCCATTGGGTAGCCCCTGCCGTAGTGTCGGTGAAGGCGACGGGTTTGCCTACTTCTGCCGACTGTGGATAGGTGAAAGTGGGGGTCTCGGGGTTCTCAACTGGTGGTGCGGATTGGATGGTGATGCGATCGTATTCGGTGCATTCCCCGTCGGCCGTCAGGGTGATGGTATAGTTGCCGGGCGCATCATAGGAATGAACGGCGGAAGAGATCTTGCTGTCATTTCCCTGGTTGTCCCCGAAATCCCAATGCAGGGTATGGAAATGCCCGATATTACTTTCAAACCGCACCACCTCCCCGGTGTAGTAATGTTCACTCCGGGCGGTGACCCTGAAATTCTCACAGACGGTGTGATTGGTAAAACGCCAGGCCATGACAAGCAGGCTCACCACCGCCACGATGATCATCGTGATGATGGCCCGGTCGTCTACGCGCCTGTTGACAATATATCGGTTGTTGTTCATATCGCACTTTTAAAAGGTTCCCTGCCCGGGAGGGTTGTTGCTGCGCCGCAACACATCCAGGTCGCGCCGCGTATTGTCCAGGTCGCGTTGCGCCTGCTCGTATTTCGCTTTATAGTCGTCCAGTTGCCGCGGAAGGTCACCCATGCTGACGGCTTTATTGGCGGCGTCCTGGTAGCGCAGGAAAATATCCAGCACGTTCTTGTTCAGCCGGCTGTACATGCTGCTATCCTTGTATTGCAGCTGTGCCAGTTCGCGGATCTTGGCCGCAATGAGTTGATTCAGGTATACGCTGTTACTACCCGGCCGGCTCAGCGAGTCGATGAGGGCCTTGGCTTCGTCCATGCTGCGGACAAACTTCTCCTGGGCATCCGCCTGGGTCTTATAGGCGCTGATCTGTTCGCGCATTATCGCATTGTCCTTTGCGGGGATACGCGTGTCGAAATACACTGCGCTCACCACCAGTAGGGTAGAGAGCAGGAAAAAGGCCAGGAATTTCCAGAAGGCCGTGTCCCGTTCTTTTGTGTTGACAAGATGTGCCATGTATATTGAGTTTTATTAATCTGCCAGAAAGCTTCTGCGCCGTGCCGGCAACTCTTCCGCCGGGACGACAAGATGTTCTTTTACAAAAATGCCGGCCTCCCGTTTCTTGCCGATATATTCCAGCGCCGCGAGACTCGCGAAAAGCCGCAGGGTAAAACCGGTGAAGGCATCCATCTGCCGCAGCGCCGCCCGGATATCAGCATGATCATACCGCACCGTACTGGCTGCCGTCATCACCGACTCCCATTCGCCTTGCTGGATGGTACACCATTCGGCAAAGTAGTTGAGCAGCTCGTCTTTCAGCCCGCCGGTATAGACATCGAGGCGGTTCTTCAACAGCCTTGCCAGCCCCGCCACCCCGCTTACCATGCGGACGGGTGGCTGCGACCGGTATTCCAGCAGCACGCGCTGATACTCCCCGGCGAGATAGGGACCCATCGTCGTACAGAGGTCTCCGACTACGGCGGCGAGGTCGTTCTGCTGATTCTTCTGCACCGTCTTTTGCAGGATACGCAAGACATAGGATTCCATCAACCCATAGAATTGCTCCAGCCCGGCATGCCATTCGGTCAGCGCCGGGTGAGCGGCGACGCTGGTGCAGGGTGGGATATAGTCCTCGTCCGGCAGGACCCTGCCCTCACTGACCCTGATCCTGCCCAGGGGAAGAAAGAGATCGCCCGCCTTTTCGCTACGCACTCCATCGCTACGCACTCCATCACTACGCCCCCCTCCACTACGCATATCGCGACACTCCACCAGCTGCAGTTCGAATGCCGGCGCGGTGAAGGGTGGCCGCAATTGACTTTCTTCCACGTCGGGCCTGCCCGTGGGCACCCGGTGATAGGGATTTACAGTGAGTACAATAGCATATTCCGCATCTGCCGCGGCCAGTTGCGCATACGGCATGCTCAACCCGGGGATGGTGGCGGTGATCCTATCCTCCGCCGTGACGGAGTCTTCGCGGACATAGACCAGGTGGCCGCCGGGGGTGATCGCCTGGCAGGCCAACAGCCGCATCGCCACCTGTTGCTGGTTGTCAGTGGTGATGACGATGGGTCTCATCGGCTGCGGTTCCCCCGTATAGAAGAGTCCGTAACAAGTCTCGCTCAACAGGGCCCGGGAATGCATGGCTTGTTGCCAATGATTAGCATGCTGATCGGCCCGGAAATGATCTTTGTTGATCTTCATACCATCGGCCCAATTCACGGGCAGATACACCTCAGGAGACCCTATTGCAGATGATGACGTCATTTTCTTTTATATTGTTGATGAAGACGGTTTTTTCTGAATCGATGTATTTGGTGGACAGGTGATACCATTTCGGCTTCCGGTAAAAGACCCATCCATGCAGATCGCCCTGGTTGTCGGCAAACCGGATGGACGAGCCACCGTGCCGGTCGTTATAGTCGTTGATGAAATAGTAGAACAGCTCACCGAATTCCATGTCCACCGGCGCCTTGGCGCGGAAGTTGGTAAAATACCGGTCGGTCATTTGTTTTTGGAATTCAAAGCTGATCACCAGCAGGTTTTTCATCTTGGCCTCATCCAGATCCGGCTCCCGGCTATGCACCGGATAATACCACTGTTTGTACACTTTGGGTGGAA
Organism: Puia dinghuensis; assembly: GCF_014642875.1. Lineage (GTDB taxonomy): Bacteria > Bacteroidota > Bacteroidia > Chitinophagales > Chitinophagaceae > Puia > Puia dinghuensis. The sequence continues at coordinate 1,104,410 of NZ_BMJC01000002.1, read as the reverse complement.
TGGCCACGCTACGCTGATAGGTCTTGTAAACAAAATAGGGGACCATAAAGAACAGCGCAGCGGTGGACATGGCGATCTCCGCGCCTTCCCGGTTGACGATGCGATAGGTCATGATCATCCCCACCGCACCCAGCAGCATGATCACCAGCAGGTGGAGCAGTTCGGGCCAGAAGGCGCCCGGCCCCATCCATTTCAGCCATTGCCGCGAAACAAGAACATGAACGATGCCAACCCCCAGGTAAAACGCCTGGAAAAAGATAAAGGCATACAGGTACTGGCTCCAGAGGGGCAGTGCGATGCAAAAGCCGCTCAAAGCAAATACCAGGACAAAGGAAAGCGTGTACAATATCGTACGCTTGCTAAAGGCCTTGAAGCCTCCCCTGATGCGGTTGATCAGGATACCCATCAGAGCGGAAAGGCCGATGGTGCCGACTCCCAGTACCATCATCCAGCGACCCATTTCAGGATATAACCATCTTTCTGCTGTCATATCATTTGGTGTTGTCAGGTTTTTTGTTAGGTTAAGATCGAGGAATAACCCAGCACGGGCTCCCTTCCCGGCTCCAGCTGCATCTCCAGGGTGGCTCTGTCGATCTCGAGCTCCGTCTCGGTGTCGGCCTCCGCGGGGACGAAAAACCGGTTGAAGGTTTCGATCACGGCATACCGGTCGCCTCCCGGCAGATAGGCGGTTACTTCAGTGGCCGCCAGGGGACCGATAACATATTTATATACCGGGTATTCTTCCAGGAAAGTGTTGCCGCATACCGTGTCGTCGCCAAGAGCGGACGCACCCAGACCCTTTTCCAATTGCCGGTCGATGCGGATCGGCTTTGGCTGCACCAGTTGTATGGCCGTCTCCTTCCCCAGCAGTAGTTGCAGGCTTTGCTCCATCAGCGGCAGGCAACCCGTTATCCGGTAAGCATGCGGGATCAGCAGGTTGAAAAAACCGGCTGCCGCATCGTCCACCGCATCGGGTATCTCCCAGAAGGCGCGGAAAAACCGGTGCAGCATGCCTTGCTCCAATCCCAGGGCCCTTTCTTCCTCTTCGAGCTGCAACAGCTGGTAGAAGCCGGCATGCTCAAAAGGTTGAAAGAAATTGCGTATCCCCGTTTCCCGGTTCCTGTTCCATCGGTGCAACGCGGCCATCTCCGTCACGCCCATGGCATTGTTGTATTCGGAACCCGCAGGCTGGAAGAAAAGCCCTTCCGGCAGCAGATCGTAAAAACCGGGGCGGGACAATTGCAGGTGGACCCGGCCGTTATGCCATTTATCCAATATCCAGTCAGCCGCCGTCAGGTCATTAGCGTACGCCCTTTCGAAAAACCTTCCCGTTGCGATGGTAAAGGCCTCCCGGGGATAGCCACCCGCAACGACATGCGCAACCAGGGCCTCCGCCTTAAGATGGAGGGCGTGATCTGCAAGGGCCTTGGACAGCTGATCAGGCGATAACATGATTTATTTTTTCTTCTCTTTCAAAAAATACTCTGAAGGGCATAAAAGCCATCGATCGTTCGCTCAGTCCCGACTGCAGTGTTTCCTTCCAATGATCAAGCGTCCCCGCCTGTTGCAATAAAGCAAATTCGCGGTTGTCCAGCCGGATGAGCACGTCTATCGTCTTTACATATCCTGCCTGCCGGCCCTGTGCGATCATCACGCCTTTCTTTACCTCCACGGTCCGGGCCTTTGCGCCCAGCTCCCGGATGCAGAAGAGCCGGATATCTTCGGTGCTCATGATCCTGTCTTTGGAAAGCACGGCGCTCTTATAGGCAGGGATGCTTTCATGCGGCGCCAGCCGGTCCCTGCCGCCCTGTGTCGGGGTCACCAGGAAGATCTGACCCTGCCGCAGGCCGCCATTCTTATACGCCATCAGCGGCGTACCATTGCGGATACCATTGGCTTTTGCCCCCTGGGTGCTCCAGTATTCCACAACAAGATGGCGGTTGACGATCTCGCTGGTGGTGGTCACTTCCAGGTAGGGGACGGGGTCGGCAGTGGGGATAGCTTTTTCCATTTCCTGGCTGAGACGATTGATCACCTGTTGTACCTGCTTTACTTCGGCAGTGATAAAATCCCGGTTGTAGAAGGAGAAGGCGGCGCTCTCATCACGCAGCAGCTGCAGCAGATGTTCGGTGACGGCTCTGGCGTCGCGTTCGTCAAATCGCCCCGTGCCTCCCCGGCGTAAAATAACCTTCGGATCACCGGCATCTGCACCACTGCCTCGCTCTCCGGAAGCCAGCAGGGGATTCCGATCCTGATCGATCACCGAATGCAGATCGAAGAATTGTCTGCCCTGTTCGCAGCGGAGGGGAATGATATTGATCCAGTCTTTCAGCCGGTAGGTCAGTTCGTGCAGCTGCCGGTTCACCACCGGGAAACAGTTCGTTTGGCAATGCAGGTTTGCGAGTAGCGAACCATGGATATTCTCAGGAAAACTGATGTTGATCCAGCAGATCTTTTCCGGGGTCTCTGCAAACGGCGGCACAACATCCGTCTTTGATAATCGGGTGTCAGCCGTAATGTGCAGAAACCGATGACGGTGGATATTGCGCACCATCCGGGTTATTGCCGCACCGATGTGATGCGGCGCCCGCAGCCAACCCGTCATCTCATTATCGAATGGGTTGGGCTGGTTAAAACCGGCAGTTGTCGACAGCTGTTCTCCGCCATAATACCATTTTGTTTCGGGCAGGTGATGATAGAGAACGGCGGCCCCGGCATCCGAACAGTCAAAATAAAATTGGGCCCCGCGCAAGGCCGTGGCATCCCCGGTTAGCCCCAGCCAAAGCTCATTCGGAAAAAGCGGGTCTGCCAATGTCGACCAGGTCTCCCTTTCTCCCGGCGCCGTATAGCGGAAGAGACGCCGGCCGGCCGCCATATATTCTACACGGGTATCCGTGACGCCATAATTGCCGGCGGGCGAGAACCATAACTCCGCACCATCCTGGGGATGTGTGCCGACAAACTGCTCCCGTTGCTCCAGCAAAAGGTGTTCTTCCATGCTTTGCACAGAAAGGATGGCAGAGGCGGGGATAGGAGCCGTCAGCACATCCGGTGCCATCAGCTGCACCATCTTTTGCAGGACGCGTTCGCGGCTCATGCTGATCTCGTTGGATATTTTTTCCAGCTCGGCCGCATAGACTTCCATCAATAGGGAAAGCAGGGGGTCGAAATCCGATTCCTTTATTTTGTCTGCATAGCCCCACGCAGCCGATGCGGCCTTTAACATCCTGTCTTTTATGTGTGCTTTGGTCTCCATCTAATTGTACTTTCCTGCAGCCATGGCCGTCCCCTTAATTGTACGACAGCGGGCTGATAAAAAAATGATCCCGGTAAACGATCGGCTCGTTGGTCCCTTTCAACACACCCGACACGGTGATATCCAATCGGTTCTTGATGCGGCGGGGAGAGCCCGCAACAGCAAGCTCGTCCTGGTGCAGCTGTAGTTCAGTACGTATCTTCTCCAACCGCGGCTCATGCGCCCGGATGGCTTCGTCAAGCGCCTGCACGAGACTGTCCTTCAGGCGGCTGCGGCTGGAGAGGTTGTCGAAGTCCGCATCCCAGAGGCCACAGCCGAATTTGTCGTTGCTGGCCAGTTCACCCAGCGAAGTAGTGAGAATGAGATGAATATGATGCGCAATGGATTGCCGGGCGGTGCAGGTTGACAACAAGCCCCGCTGCGGAACCATATCCAATTGCAATGGAAGCGAAAGAAATCCGGAAGACATGACCCTGTAGTTAAATAGAGGTGATTGTCGGAAGTCAGGGTCAAAAGAGAATTGTCATGACGACTTAGCCGAGAGTAAAATGTTATATTGAAAATAAGTACAAAAAAGATGCCAGACAAAATAAATTATACACATGGATACACCTATATAAAAATGATGTACCTTTATTTCACTCCCTCCCCAACCGTCTTACGTCATTGCCTAACCGGTAAAGATCTTGTCCATGACCAATCCAACAATTCCCTACGTCGTCGTAGGAATAGACGGTACCAGTTCAGCTTCCTGGCGCAAACCCGATGGCAGTAACAGCCATGTATACCAGTTCGTTCGGGACTTCCAATATGGCGCCATGGGTGTCGACAAGCTCTTTCTCGATGGCCCCTCGCAGGTGATACAGGGCCGGGACTCCGAACCCATCCTGCAAAAGGCGCTCGACTTCGTGCAGCGCCGGCTGCAAGCCCTCTTTCCAAAGCAAATGGCCGATCCCGCTCACCCGGTACATCCCCTGGATATGTTCGATGTCAATGCCTGCACCCGGACACAATATTATAGCGAGCAATACGGTGATGAATATGGACTGATGCCGCAGGCGCAGCAAACCCAGGCGCGTGTGCCCGTACAGGTGAATGCCACGATGCTTGCCCATCAGCCCCTAAGCACCGACCAGGTGCGTGTCGTGGTGGTAGGTCACAGCCGGGGCGGGCTCATCGCTACCGTTCTCGCTCATATGCTCAGCCCGGCGGTACGCGTATACTTCCTGGGACTTTACGACGCGGTTGGCCGTGAGCCCTGCCTGGACGGGGCAACCATCGACAATGTAAAGATCGTCTTCCACGCCCGGCGAAACCCTGATGTCGGTTCGCGTACCATATTCGGCAATACGGCTACCATGCATCGGGTAGAGCAATATGAGGAATCTTTTTTCTACACCTCTCATGGCGGCATCGGCGGGGATTTTGTTGCCGATGCGAGCAAGGTAGGAACGTTCGGCGATGACTCCTGCACAGCCCGTCCCGATACGATCGTGGTCAACAGGGGCAAGGCCGGCATGGCCACCATCGACAACCGCCACCCGCTGACAAAACGATTCGGCAAGCCCATCGAGCAGATCTGCGCCGAAGGTCGCGACAATGCGGATGCCTTTATCCGTAATGGTGCGCGGCGGTTTGGCCTGCCTATATGATCAGCTCCATACAAAGTAGAGTGATCGTTGAAACCGTGGCGATCGGATATTGTTGATCCCTTCCTGCAGCAGGCCGCGGCCATAGGCTGCCTGTTCCTCCGCCGAGGCAAGTGCCAGTTTCCCTTCACCCGTCCGCATAAGTATCAGCGCACCATAGATAAGATAGCACAGCTGTCGCATGATGAAGAGCTGGGCAATCTTATAATCCCCAACTGCGCTTTCAAAATAGGCTTCCAGAAAAAAGCGGGCCTGTTCCTCGTCCGCTACAAAGAAATTGGCCGCAATAGCGAGATCGACATACCGGTCGTTTTGAAAAGCGGCGTCCCAGTCGATGACCCATATTCTTGTTCCGTCACAGAGAAGATTGTTCGGGTTCAGGTCGTTGTGGCTGGGCACCATGTCCGATCCTCCCATGGGGAAGCCCTCCCTGATAGCGGCATAACAATCCGCTACCTCGGCATAGAGGTCCGCCCCGATGGTCCGCGATGCGGCCAGCTGTTTGAATATCCCGTCCGCGATCGCCACCATATTATTTTGCTTTGGAAGCAGCGGCATGGCATGTATCGACCTTATCGTTCGGGCCAGCTCTCCCAGCAACTTCTGCGGCGAATCGAACACCTCCCGCAACGGCCGGGTGGCAATGAATCCGCTGATGGTTACGCCTTCCGCCGGGTCGAGATAATAGATCGGCGGCGCGACCCCGGCCCTTGTCGCGATCTCTCCACAGGTCAATCCCTTTCCGGCAGCGGTGATGCCCGGCGCGGATGGCTCCAGTTTTAACAGGTAGTCCTTGCCGTTGAGGGCGATCTTATAAGTAGTGGCTCCGGAAAGCCCGCCTGCCAGGATGTCGATGGTTGATAGGGCTGTCGTACCAAAAGTGTTGAGCAGGGCCCTTTCCACTGCGGGAATCCGGCCGGTAGGGATAAAGGTTGATAAGGATGGTGAAGACATAATTGTGGGATGTGTTGGTTTGCGACGAAAATCCGGTCCGGTCAAAAGCCTGGCCCGGCCAATTCGTCAAGCAGCTCGGACAACGTTTGGAGATTTTTTATCTTCCCGACGGGGATGATCTCTTTTGCTATTAGATTCGCGGTCGTCTTCGCCTCTTCGAAAATTCGTCGGCCTGCCTCCGTAAGGACGACAAAACTCACCCTTGCATCCCTTTCGGTGGATTCGCGGTTTACAAGACCCGTTTTTTCCATGGGGATGAGGATGCGCGTGACCCCCGAGGCCGTTATCCCGATCTTTTCCGCCAGGTCGATGCGCCGCATCCGTTCGCCCGTCGCCTGGCTCAGCAGATAAAGGATCACAAAGTCGGTGAACCCGATGCCATGCATGCTCAGCCGGTCGAGCCGCCGCGAGACCACGGCCTGCGCCCTGGTGAGGTTCATCAGCATTTTCAATGATGGATTGATTGTTGACATATGCTTGAGTTATCAAGTGATGCGCAAAAATAATAAAGCTTTTTGAGGTTTCAAAATGCAACCTCAAAACCCCGAAAGTATGCGACTTGTCCAATAATATTGATAAATATCAATTTGAATATTCGGAAACCTCCTATCTTTGCAGTAATAAATTCAAAACCTTATTATATGACAGAAGAACAAATTGAAGAACAAATACGGGTACTCCACGAAGTAGGCCTAGAAATCCGACGCTCAAAGAAGACCGCCCGCCAATTTCTCATCGACGCGGGGATCATTCTCCCGGACAAGAATAAAAAGAAGAAGGCTAAAAAGAAGAAGTAAGTGTCCTACCATCAACCTTTTCAGATCACCGGTTTCCACAGCTGCGACCGCGAACTGGGTCTTCGTCTGCTCAACGGTTCCGATGAGTTGAGACCGAGCAATAATCCATGGGATTGGCTCGGCCCCGGCGTTTATTTTTGGGAGCAGAACCCTTATCGCGCCTTATCCTATGCCGAAGAAGCTGCTCAAAAACATCAGAAGTTTGCAGGGCACATAAAAAACCCGTTTGTTGTTGGGGCCATCATCGAATTAGGCAACTGTTTGAACCTGATCGAGCCTCATTCTATCAATATCCTCAAAAAAGCCCATGCCGAACTGTCGGCAGCCGCCCAGAAGACGGGCGAACGACTGCCCATAAACAAAGGTGCTAACCGCCAACTCGACTGTGCCGTAATCAAATACCTGCACCAAACCAATCAGAAAAGAGGTCTTCCCATTTACGACACCATCCGCAGCCCCTTCCACGAAGGCGGCCCTATCTACGCAGGCGCCAACTTCACCGATCGCCTGCACATCGAGATCTGCGTGCTCAATCCCCAACGCATCAAAGGTTATTTCCTTCCAAGGCCGGTGGAGATATTCAATCCCTATCTGCACAACGAACGTAGAGCGTGATCAAATAGCCCTACCGGCAATTTGGTATACGCGCCTACCGTCCTATTGGTATTGAAAAAACCGCTTAGCCTGGCTATGTTTACAACATGCCGGGCACATCATTCGTCCTGCATATAACTGAAGTAACCACCCCAAACCATCATGAAAACATACATCCCGCTCTTTCTCCTGGTCATCCTTTTTGGAGAATGCAAAAAAGCAACTCCCCTGACACCCGCCCGAAATCTATCGGGCACATGGACAACCCCCAACCCTGTGACGCTGTATTACAGCAGCGACGGTTGCGGCGGCTATGCCAGGTATGCCAAATTCACGGCCACGATCAAATGGGAGATTACCACACTCGGCGACAGCTCCGTCAGCATCACCCAAACCCTGCTTTCCTACAGCGCTGCTACATCCATCGGAAGCAATTGCGGCCTTCCGGCGCCAACGCTGCCTGGCATCACTGACTATGTAGCCATACTCTCCAGCAGCGCCTTTGCCCTGGATGAGTCACAAATGTTGTACAATAGCAGCGGTGGCGCCATTGGGCTTGGCAATGTCAGGATCGGCATTCTTAATTACACCACCGACAATATTACCGGCACCGTGACTGAAAAGGATTGCCCTGCTTATTGCTCCGGCTGGAGCAGCGACGCCAATGGGTTTATCCTGACCCGTAATTAAAGGCCGGTAAGCGGAAAATTGAGATTTGGTCAATAAGGTTGATAAATATCATTTTTGTTATGCGAAAACATCCTATTTTTGCAGTATCAAATTCCAAACCTTATTATATGACCCAGGAACAAAGAGACCGTCAAATACAGGTTCTCCGTGAAGTCGGCGAAGAACTTCGGGGCAACAGGGAAGCTTCACGTCAATTCCTCATTGACGCAGGAATCATCCTTCCAGACAAGAAGATAAAGAAGGCTAAGAAGAAAAAGAAGTAAGTGTCTTACCTTCAGCCTTTCCAGATCACCGGTTTCCACAGCTGCGACCGGGATTTGGGTTTACGTCTCCTTAACGGTTCTGACGAACTGCGCCCGAGCAACAATCCATGGGATTGGCTCGGCGAGGGCATTTATTTTTGGGAGCAAAACCCGTATCGCGCATTATCCTATGCGGAAGAAGCGGCCCGGAAGCAGCAAAAGTTCGCCGGTAAGATCCGTATACCCTTTGTTGTCGGGGCGATCATAGAATTGGGCAATTGCCTGAACCTGATCGAGCCAAATTCCATCGATGTCGTCAAACAGGCGCATACCGAACTATTGCTAACCTTACAGGATGGTGGCAAACAACTACCCATAAATAACGGCCCTAATCGCCAACTCGACTGCGCTGTCATCAATTTCATGCATGAATCCAACGGGAAGAAAGGCTTCCCCGCCTACGATACTGTCCGCAGCCCTTTCCCCGAAGGCGGCCCCATCTACGCCGGCGCCAACTTCACCGATCGGCTGCACATAGAGATCTGCGTGATCAACCCTAAATGCATCAAAGGGTACTTCCTTCCCCGGCCGGTGGAAATGTTCAATCCCTATCTGAGCAAAGAATATAGGGCATGATCAGCCAGCTCAAGAAAAAGGCGCCGGAGTCTCCCCCGGCGCCTGCAATATAATACGCGCAAGCAGCTCTAAATATAAGCCGTCCTAAAAAATATACCTCACCCCAAACTCCATCTGCCAGCGGCTCGGCAGGTCGGGGCTCGATGTAAACGTCTTCTTCTGCGAAGGATCGAACTGGTACTCGGCCTGGCCGGCTCCATTGTTCCCCACATACGATATCGGCTGGAAATAGCCCGACGTGCTCGCATACTTGCGCACACCCCAGCTGCTGCTGATGAGGTTCCCCAGGTTGACGATATCGAAACTCAGCTGGATGCGCTGTGTCTTGTCCAGCTTGAAGTCCTGTAATATCCGTGCATCCACCTCGCTGAACCAGGGCGTCTGTCCGCCGTTGCGCTCCGTATACTGCCCGCGGTGCTTGTTCAGGTATTTGTCCTGCTCGATGAATGCCTCCAGGGCCGCCTGCTGTACGGCAGGACTCTGCACCACGCCCTTCACGTCGGTATAAGGCGTGAACAGCATATTCGGGATCTCCGCCTGCGTGGGAACGTATAACAACGCATTGATGCCCGCCGGGCTGCTGTTGGTGAGATCGCCGGCATACGTATAGGAGAACCGGTTGCCGCTGGTCCAGTTGGCAAACAGCGAGAAAGCAGTAGCCCCCCATTTGTAGTCCAGCCGCTTGATCCCCGCGAGCACAAACCGGTGCGTATTGCCATACAGCGAATGCGTCACCACCGGGATGTTGGGATTGCTGACGACGGGGTTGCGGTCGAACGCATCCCCCGAGATCTCCGCCGAGATAGAGTTGGCGTCCATGGCCACCTGGTAGTTGTACGACCCCGTCAGGAAAAGCCCCATCGGCAGGTTTTCCGTCACCTGCAGGGTTGCATTGTAGGAATATCCCTTGCCGTTGTTGCCGAAAACGTAGGTGCTCACGCTGCCCTTATTAGTAGTGTCAGACAGATAGACCGCCCGGTGATCGGCCGTACCCGAGTTCAAGACCCCCGTCGGCGTCCCCAGCCCATAATCCTGTACCATCATCGCATGGACATCCTTGGTATAACCCAGATCGACAGTTATGACGGTGGTGGGATTGAGCTTGTAATCCACGCCGACGCTTGTCCGCCAGATCTGCGGCCAGTGGAAATTCCGCGCCGTCACGTTGAAATATCCCGTAAAGGGGTTCTCGATCTGGTTCCCTATCCAGACGAAAGGGAAGCGGCCCGTGAACAAACCTGAGCCTCCCCGAATCTGGATCTTGTTGTCACCATTGACATTCCAGTTGAAGCCGATGCGCGGTGAGAAAACCGGCGTAGCCTTGGGGAATTGTGAGTTGTCGATTGCCGCGAGGTTATGCGCCCGCGCACCGGTGAGCGGATCGAAGATCCTGAGCGAATCGGTATTATGCACCGTGGGCATCCCATAGGAATAGTTGCCGCTAAAGGTTCCATCCGCATTCATCTGCGGGCTGATAAAGTAATTAGACGATCCATAGAAGTACACCGGCTTGTCGACCCGCAGTCCATAGGTGAGCTTGAAATTGCTGGAGACCTTCCAGGCATCCTGCGCGTACAAGGCAGCCTGACCAACGGTCAAATACGACCAGGTCCATTTGTCCGCCGCCGCGGCATTCTTCGCATAGGTCACATCTCCCGCTGCCGGATAGCCGCCTGCCAGGAAGGTTGCCAGATCGATCTCGTTAAAGACATCGAATCCATACCCCGTCAGGTTGAAAGAGTTCTCAAACCGAAATTGCTCATACGAGCCGCCGATGGTGAGGGTATGATTCGGCAGCGCCACGGTAACGTTGTCTGTCAGCTGAAGCGCGTTTTGGTTCAAAATATTATGAATGCTAAACGGCTCTTCGCCCGCGATGATGTAAGGGACATTGTTCTTCGTTATGTTGATAACCGGGAAAGGCGTCGAGAAGGGGTTTCGGAAATCATGGAATATCGTGTTGATCACCCTGAGATTGTTGGAGACCGTGCTGTTGAAGTTGGTCTTTAGCTCAAGGCCGAAGTTCTCCAGGTGGTTGTTCATCCGGTAACCCGAATTCTGGAATTGCAGGGTGATCGCATCCGGTCCCCGGCGGTTGATGGCGCTCGGGTGAGCGGGCTTGTCCTGGTAGGCGCTCAACCCGTTATAGGTGAAGGTCAGCGTGTTTTTGTCATTGATCACCCAGTCCAGTTTGGCGATCCATTTATAGCTCACCGTGTTTTGAGTAAAATTCTGATATGGCCCGGTGACATAACCATAATTCTTCGACAATAGCGAACTCACTGCATCCAGGTCGGACTTCAACACACGTGATGTCGTGATCTGGCCCGTATTTTTACCATCGTTGGCCACATAAGCGCTATTTGCATCGTCGCGTTGTTGCGTTTCAAAATTTATGAAGAAAAAGAGTTTGTTCTTCACTAACGCGCCGCCAAGGGATGCTCCTCCCTGGAAATCGTGCAGGGAAGGCACGTTGAAGGAATTGCCTTCCACCCTATGTCCCGTCAGCGCCTGGTTGCGGAAGAAGCCATAGATGGTGCCAAACGTTTTATTCGTACCGCTCTTCGTGACGGTATTGATACCCGCACCGGTAAATCCCGCCTGCGTCACATCATAAGGCGCGATGTTCACCTGTATCTGGTCGATCGCATCCAGGGATATCGGCTGGGCGTTTGCCTGCCCGCCGGGCGTCGGCGCATCGAGGCCAAAGGGGTTGTTGAAGACGGCGCCATCCAGGGAATAGTTGTTGTACTGCCCGTTGCGGCCTGCAAAGGATACCCCATTATAGGTGGGCGAGGCCGAAGGCGTCAGCCGCGTATAATCGTCGGCGCTGCGGGAAATGGTCGGCAGCTGCCTTATCTGCTGGCTGGTGATATTCACCGAAGCGCCCGTGCGGTTCTCATTAAACAACCGGTTTCTGGTCACCGTTACGGCACTGAGGTTCACCGCCGCCGGCTCCAGCTTGAAATCAACCGTGCTGGTCTGCCCCAGTTCGAGATTGATATTGCTCTCCGTCTTTGGAGTGAACCCCGTATAGCTCACCGTGACGGTATACGGGCCGCCCACCCGCATGTTGGGCACAAGAAAACTGCCGCTGCTACCGGTAACGACATGTCTTTTTATCCCTGCGTCGGGGAAGCTGATCTCTACCGTCGCCCCGGAAAGCGGCTTCCCTTCATTGTCGGTTACGGTACCGCCAATGGTGGAAGTTGTCACCTGGGCGGTGAGCCGCAAACCGGTAAATAAGAGGAGGGAACAAAAGAATAGGGCGACGCCCCGAGATTTGTTGTTTCTCATTCAGTTTCGTTTTGGTTTAGATATGTAGTGCTATACTCAATTTAACGCAAAAACTCCGATTTTGGAGTTTTTGCAATCGGTATTTTGTAATTTCCATCCATGGAAATATCCGCACTAACCCGATCGGTTGTTAAAAACAGCCATGCCCTGATAAGCCCCGACGGCTATATTCCCAGCACCATTCCCGGCTGGACTGGCTGTACGGTCAACGTACTCATCAGTAAAGAGATGGGCGCCCGGTTCTCTCAAACACTCATCACCTGCCGGCCAGATGCCGCGATCACCGGTTATACCTCCCAGTTACAAAGCTTCTTTTTCGTGATAAATGGGGAGATTCGGGCAACCGCCAACGGGGAAACGCGAACTCTTACAAAGGGCCATTATGTTTATATCCCCGAGTGGCGGGAATATCGCCTCGACAGCCCCGTCGCAGGCACCCAATTGCTCAGCTTTCATAAGGTGTACGAACCACTGGAGGGCGCCATCGTCCCTAACACCCTCTTCGGTGACGCCGCGGACATCCCGGCAAGTGACATTCTCGGCGACCCGGCTGTTCGCAACCAGGTTCTCCTGCCCGGCGACCTCGCCTTTGACATGGCCATAAATATCCTCACCTATGACCCGGGAGGACACCTCCCCATGGTGGAAACGCATATCATGGAGCATGGCATCTTATTCCTGCAAGGTCAAGGCATCCAACGCCTCGACCAGGACTGGTACCCCGTAAAAAAAGGCGATTGCATCTGGATGGCGCCCTACTGCCAGCAATGGTTCACTGCCATCGGGAAAGAGCCCGCCGTATATATCTATTATAAGAACATCAACCGCCATCCGGCTTAACATTTTGATAAAGGCAAAAAAAGTTGGCGGGAATACAATTGTTCCAAAATTGTATTAGCTTTACTATCTCCCTCCTGTCGCTTATCCGTTACCTTCCCTCATAACAGAATACTGTCCCCCCGCTTCCCAGTTGTGCCGGCAAATCATTTCTTAACCATTAAATGTAATGCTATGCCTACAACTACAAGAAAACGGACAGAATCCGAGTCCGACGCCGTCCTCGCGCCCGGCGGGTCCATTCTGCGTAACCGCGTCACCCAGGTGCAGCCGGAGAAGGTGCTGCAATTCGATCGCCTGGGCAACCCGGTGCTGATCCCCCGAAAGCAGCTCCCTTCCAGGCCCGAACTGCGCGAACAAATGGTCGCAAAAGGATTCGCGCTCACGCCCGGCGGTTATCGTCCCTCCTCTCTTGTGCAACGCATCGAACAAGGCCAGGCGCTCCACCTCGGCCCCATAACGGGGGATGGCACAGGCGAACCAAGGATCGTCGAACTCACCACTAACAACGTCATCAAAAAGATCGCCCAGCCGTCCTTGCAGCCTTCCGAACTTCCCGCACTGGGCAGCGGCTGGATCACGTACGCCTATTGGAACAACGGTACCGGTCATCCCATTTCCGACTTCAAAACCACCTGGCGGGTGCCACCTCCACCCGAGTCGAAACAAAATCAGACGATCTTCCTCTTCAACGGCATCCAGAATTACGGCGCCAATTTCGGCATCCTTCAACCCGTCCTCCAATGGGGCCCCTCTGCCGCAGGCGGAGGTCAATATTGGGCCGTCGCCTCCTGGTATGTTACCTCCAACGGCTATGCCTTCCACTCGCCGCTGGTACCCGTCAACCCCGGGGATACGCTCATAGGCGCTATGAAAATGACTGGTCGCTCGGGGCAGCTATTCAATTACAGCTGCCTGTTCGAAGGGCTCAACCCAACCCAGCTGCAGGTGTTCGGAATTGCCGAGCTGCTATGGTGCAACGAGACGCTGGAAGCTTATTCCATCGAGTCCTTCTCCGACTACCCGGCTGCCTATAACACCCCCCTCCGGGACATCAACCTGCTCACCGGCAACGGAACTCCCTCCGTGAATTGGACACCCATTGACGCCGTCACCGATTGCGGGCAGCATACCATCATCGTCAACAACTCTTCGGTCAACGGAGAAGTGGACCTCTACTACCGGTTCAAAGAGATACTCAACGATACGGCCATCAATGCGCCGGGCGCCGTTGAATTCGGCAACAGGCTTGTTGTGGCCTGGGCCGGGACGGACCCCGAACACCATCTCAACATCATCCAGTCACCGGAAGAGGACGTCTGGTTCGACAAGCTGACACTTAACGACACCTCACCGGCAGGGGCTACCCTCTGCGTGTTCCACAACAGGCTTTACCTTGCCTGGTCGGGCAGCGGCAACCAGCAGCTGAATGTGATGTCCTCTGCCAACGGCATTTATTGGGAACAAAAGGTGGTGCTTAATGAGACCAGCGTGGGAAGGCCTGCCCTCACGGTGTATCGCGATCAATTGGTGCTGGGCTGGGTAGGCTCCGACCTCCAACGCCACTTGAACGTACTATTCTCCGGGGACGGCGTCAATTGGCACAGCAAGCGGACGCTGGGTGAAGAAGGTATCGATGCACCGGCCCTGGCCGCCTTCAACGACAGACTGTTCATCGCCTGGACGGGGACCAACCACGAACGCAACCTTAATATCATGTCTTCCTCCGATCAGGGCGAGTCCTGGCAGAATAAAGTCATTCTGCCCGAGACCAGCGTGGCGGGGCCAAGCCTCTTCGTTTACAGCAACCAGTTGTACCTCAGCTGGTCGGGCACCGACATCAATCACAGCCTCAACACCATTCTGACCAATGACGGGGTTCATTTTACCGATAAGGTCACGCTATGGGATTCCTCCGACTATACCCCCATCCTCAGTACGTGCTATGACGGCGACATGGGTGTGGTGTGGACCGGCAGGGACGCCTTCCATCATCTTAACCTGATGACGCTTTAAACCGTACACTCCTTCCCCCCTGGCCCACCGCATCATGTGGTGGGCCAGTCTATTATCGGACCCTTCCCGCCTCCGTTTTGGGTAGGCCGATCTTCCGAAAAATGGCTTGACGCCATATTGCATAATTCGATTTTTTTATATAATAAAAATTTAATAACTTACTAAGAGTAAACGCTTATTTTCCGTGAGCACCGTGCGGAACATATTACAACACAAAGGCAGGGTAGTATATACGATCAGCCCGGAACGCTGTGTATACGAAGCACTTGAAGCCTTGGAAGAAAAGAACCTTGGCGCCCTGGTAGTAGTAGGGAAGAATGGCACGCTGGTTGGAATCTTCACCGAAAGGGACTATGCACGCAAGATCGTCCTTAAAGGACGCTCATCCAAAGAGACCCAGGTGGGGGATATTATGACCGGCAACCCGGTAGCAGTTTCACCAGACACGAAGATCGAAGAATGCATGCAACTGATGACCGACAAATTCCTCCGGCACTTACCCGTTCTGGAGAATGGCGAACTGGTCGGCATCGTCTCCATCGGCGACCTGGTGAAATTCATTATTAGCGAAAAGGATTATATCATCGAAAGGCTGGAACATTATATCTATGAAGCGTAAGGAAGTGCGCTTATACATGACGGGCAGACTGGTCTTGCTCTTTCCTTTTGACATGCGGAGTCCCTCCGCCAGTAGATTTGTATGCCATCGAATGAATCCCATAGTACGCTGTTGTGGCCGCTGCTGCTGTATACCATCCTCGTGGTAATACTACTTGCCGCCATTCTCGCCCTCTCTTACCTGTTAGGACAGCGGCACGACGACCGGGCCACCGGTAAACCATATGAAGGGGGCATCGAGCAGACAGGCGCGGCAAGACTTCGATTTTCCGCAAAATTCTACCTGGTGGCTATGTTGTTCGTCATCTTCGACGTGGAAGCCGTCTTTATTATGCTGTGGGCGCTGGGCTTCTATGCCTTGGGCTGGCGGGGCTACCTTGGAGTGCTGGTATTCATTGGCCAGTTGCTGGTGGTGCTGGTCTATGAGTGGGGCATCGGAGCGCTGTCCATCGGTGCCGATGCGAAAAAGATACTGAAAGAATATAAAAAGATCAAATTGAATTCCGATGAAATGGTGGCTAAGCAACCCTGGTGATCCAGCCGGCAAGACATCCGGCACCGGCAGCCTGGAAGAGGCTGTCAGCAGGAGTCTTATGCTGACCACCGTGCAGGGCCTGTTGGCGTGGGGCCGGAAGAACTCGATGTGGCCCTTTCACTTTGGGTTAAGCTGCTGTTTTGTCGAAATGGCTACCAGCATCACCAGCAAATACGATATCGCCCGGTTTGGCGCCGAAGTCATCAGGGGTACTCCCCGTGAAGCGGATGTAATGGTTATTGCAGGTACAGTTTTTATAAAAATGGTCCCCGTCATCAAACGCCTGCACGAACAGATGATGGAACCCCGCTGGGTGATCTCCATGGGCAGCTGTGCTAACAGCGGCGGCATGTACGATATCTACAGTGTGGTGCAGGGCGTCGACAAATTCTTACCCGTTGATGTATATGTGCCGGGATGCCCTCCAAGACCCGACGCATTTATGCAGGGCCTGGTCCTCCTGGGAGAAATGGTAGGAAAAGAAAAGCGTCCCCTTAGCTGGACCATCGGGGAGCAGGGAGTCATCAGGGCCCCGCTTCCTTCCATGAAGGACAGAAGAAGAGAGATACGCAAAAGCATGACAAGTTTCAAAGGAATAGATGAGATATAGCGGGATCGCCTCCCGTGAGGATATTGAAATATGGAGACTGCAGTTCACATAGTAGAGGACATGCAGAACAGGTTCGGATCCGGGATTATTCTTCAGGAGCCGGCCGTCGATGAAACACCCACCTTGTGGGTGACGGGAGAAAACATTGTAACGGTGGTCGATCACCTGAGATCGAAGATCAGCCGTCCCTACAGCTTTCTCTATGATCTCTGCGGCATCGACGAACGCAACAGGACGAAGAAAAATCACCTGCCACCCGCCGATTTCACGATAGTCTATCACCTTTTCAGCTACGACCGGAATGATTTTATCCGGCTGAAGGTGCCGCTGCAAGGCGAATATCCTTCCCTTCCCTCTATCACCCCGGTGTTCGTCAACGCCAACTGGTACGAACGCGAGGTCTATGATATGTTCGGCATCCGGTTTGCAGGCCACCCCCATCTCCAACGCATTTTGATGCCGCTCACCTGGCAGGGCCATCCGCTGCGCAAAGAACATCCGGCCCGCGCGACGGACATGGGTCCCTTTCAGCTTTGGGACGAAAAGCAGGACGCCGAACAGGCAGCCCTGCAGTTCAGACCCGAGGAATGGGGGATGAAGCGGCATAGCGACGATGCCGATTTCATGTTCCTCAATATAGGTCCGCAACACCCGGGCACACACGGGGTATTGCGCATCATCCTGCAGCTGGATGGGGAAGAGATCGTCGACGCCGTACCGGAGATCGGGTTCCACCACCGCGGCGCGGAAAAAATGGGCGAGCGCCAGAGCTGGCACACCTATATACCTTACACCGACCGGGTAGATTATCTCGGCGGCGTTATGAACAACCTTGCCTACCTGCTTGCCGTAGAAAGGCTCGCGGGCATCGAAATACCCGATCGCGCCAGGGTCATCCGGGTAATGCTATGCGAATTGTTCCGCATCGCAAGCCACCTGGTATGGTTCGGTACCTTTGCGCAGGATCTGGGTCAGCTGTCGCCCGTATTTTACATGTTCACCGACAGAGAAAAGATCTTCGACATCATCGAAGCCATCTGCGGCGGGCGGATGCACCCCAACTGGTTTCGCATCGGCGGCGTGGCGCAAGACCTTCCCGGCGGATGGGCCAGACTGGTGCAGGATTTCGTCCACTACTTCCCAAAAAAGATCACCGAGTACCGGAAAATGGTCATCGACAACAGCCTGTTCAAGGCGCGCACCAGGGGCGTGGGCATCTACACGTTGCAGGAAGCTATCGATTGGGGCGTGACAGGGCCGGGCCTGAGGGCCTGTGGCCTGGAATGGGATCTCAGGAAAAAGCGGCCTTATTCCGGGTATGAACAGTTCGATTTCGAGATTCCGACGGCGCTCAACGGCGACTGTTACGATCGTTCACTGGTGCGCGTGGAAGAAATGCGGCAAAGCCTGCGCATAGTGGCACAATGCCTCAACAACATGCCCGCAGGCAGGTATAAGGCGGAACACGCACTGGCCACCCCGCCGGACAAGCAATACACGATGCAGGATATCGAGACCCTGATCACGCATTTCCTGAATGTCAGCTGGGGCCCCGTGATACCCGCGGGGGAAGCCATGAGCTGCATCGAAGCCACCAAAGGAGCCAACGGGTACTATCTTATCAGCGATGGGGGCACCTCGGCCTACAGAGTGAGGATACGAACGCCGTCCTTCCCCCACATGCAGATGGTTCCTTATATCAGCAAGGGGTATACCGTGGCCGACCTCCTCGCCATCCTGGGCAGTGTGGATTTCGTCCTCGCCGATATAGACCGGTAACAAACAACACCGGTAACAAAAAAATAAAAGTCATGCTATCCGACGCAGAAATAACAGCCATCAACCACGAGATCAGCCTGGTGCCTCACAAGAAGGCCGCTGTCATCGAGGCATTAAAAGTCATACTACAGCACCGGCACTGGGTCAGCGATGAGTGTGTAGAGTCGGTTGCGGAGTTGCTGGAAATGAGCCCCGCGGAGGTGGACAGCGTGGCCAGCTTCTACAACCTCATCTTCCGCAAGCCGGTAGGCAGACATGTGATCCATCTGTGCGACAGCATCTCCTGCTATGTGATGGGCTATGAAGAGCTGTACCAGGCCTTGCAGCAAATGCTGGACATTCGATTCGGCGAGACGGATACGGACGGGCGCTTCACCCTGCTCCCCAACTGCTGCCTGGGCTGCTGTGATCATGCCCCTGCCCTGATGATCGATGAAGACTTGTATCAGGACGTAAAGCCCGGGCAATTGAAAAGGATGCTCAAAAAATATTCATAACAGCTATAACCCGCCTCTCATGGAACGTCCATTGACAAAACATATCAGCTTCCGGAGACCTTCTCTGGCCTTGGAAGAATATGAACGGACGGGCGGCTATGCGGCGGTGCGGAAGGCACTGAAGCAGCTGACGCCGGAAGATATCCAGCAACAGGTGCTGGCCAGCACCCTGAAAGGCAGGGGTGGGGCCGGGTTCAGCACGGGGACAAAATGGGGGCTGATCCCAATGGGAGCCGACGCGCCGCATCCGAAATACCTCATCGCCAATGCCGATGAAATGGAGCCTGGCACCTTCAAGGACAGGCTCCTGCTGGAAGGCAACCCGCATCAGCTGATAGAGGGAATGATCCTGTCGGCCTATGCCATCCAGGCCGACATCGCCTATATTTTTCTGCGCTGGGCTTACCGTAAGGCGGCAGTGCTGTTACAGCAAAGCATCGAAGAAGCCTACGGCGCCGGCTACCTGGGGAAGCATATCCTTGGCGGCAGCTGGAGCCTGGAAATGCACCTGCACACCGGCGTCGGCAGGTATATGTGCGGCGAAGAGACCGCCCTGTTGAATGCATTGGAAGGCAAACGCGCCACGCCGAGGGCGAAACCCCCCTTCCCCCAGTTGAGCGGGCTGTTCGGCAAGCCCACCATCGTCAACAATGTGGAGACGCTCTGCTGTATCCCCCACATCGTCAACAATGGGGCGGACTGGTTTAAAAGCCTGAGCCGTTGCGCAGAGGGCGGGACAAAATTATACGGCGTCAGCGGGAAGGTAAACCACCCCGGCTGCTGGGAATTGCCCATGGGGACCACCATCCGGGAATTGCTGCACCATGCCGGCGGGATGAAGAACGGACACCGCTTGAAGGGACTCCTGCCCGGTGGGGCCTCCACCGACTTCCTGACAGAGCAACACCTCGATACCCCGTTGGATTATACATCGGTGGCGGCAGCCGGAAGCCGGCTGGGCACTGGGACCATCATCGTCCTGGATGATGCCACCTGCCCGGTGGGGTTCGTGCACAACCTCCAACATTTTTTTGCGCAGGAAAGCTGCGGCTGGTGTACACCCTGCCGGGAAGGTCTTCCCTGGGTGGAAAAGACCCTTTTATCCATTGAAAGGGGAGAAGCAACGCCGGAAGACATCGAACTGCTTCGAATGCATACCCACATGCTGGGGCCCGGCCATACTTTTTGCGCGCTGGCGCCCGGCGCAATGGAACCTTTGCAAAGCGCCTTACACTACTTTATGGATGATTTCGAAAGACATCTCACCGAAAAGAAATGCCCGTATGCCAACCATTTACATCGATAGTAAGCCATATGAGGCGCTGGCGGGGAAAAACCTGCTGGAAACCTGCCTGGGTCTGGGCATCGACCTGCCCTATTTCTGTTGGCATCCGGCCCTCGGCAGCGTGGGCGCCTGCCGGCAATGCGCGGTCAAGGTATTCAAGGACGCGCAGGATGGAACAGGCAGACTGGTAATGAGCTGCATGGAAATGGTGAAGGAAGGAATGCGGGCATCCGTCAGCGACAAAGACGCCGTCGCCTTCCGGGCCCAGGTGATCGAATGGCTCATGACTAACCATCCGCATGATTGTCCCGTCTGCGATGAAGGCGGCAGCTGCCACCTGCAGGATATGACCGTGATGACAGGGCATGACTACCGGCGCTTCCGGTACAAAAAACGCACCTACGAGAACCAGAACCTCGGCCCCTTCCTGCACCATGAAATGAACCGTTGCATCCAGTGTTACCGCTGCGTCCGGTTCTACCACGACTATGCAGGTGGTAAGGACCTCGGCGTCTTCGCCGCGCATAACCATGTTTACTTCGGGCGGGAGACCAGCGGCATCCTGGAAAGCCCCTTCAGCGGAAACCTGGTGGAAGTGTGCCCCACCGGCGTATTCACGGACAAGCTCCTGAAGGAACACTATACCCGCAAATGGGATCTTGCCAGCGCTCCTTCCATTTGCCAGCATTGCAGTCTCGGCTGCAATATTTTCACCGGCGAACGCTATGGCCGGCTACGGCAGATCACCAACCGGTATAACAGTGAAGTAAATGGCTATTTCCTCTGCGACAAAGGCCGCTTCGGCTATGCTTTTGTAAACGACGTTAACCGTGTTACCCGCCCGCTTCTACGCAACCAGACCATCGAAGCGGTGGACGAGGCGCCCCTGATGAAGACCCTCAGGGAAATGCTTTCCGGTGAAGAGCTCATCGGCATCGGTTCGCCCAGGGCGTCTATAGAAAGCAATTTCTCCCTCATCCAGCTGGTGGGCAGGGATAACTTTTACCAGGGATTGCCGGAATATCCCGCTTATCTGTCGGGCAAGGTCGCCGAACTGGTGCAGTCGGGCGCCCTCTATGTCCCTTCCCTGAAAGAGATAGAAGCATCCGATGCCGTGCTCGTCCTGGGCGAGGATATCTGGAACACCGCCCCGGTGATGGCATTGGCCGTTCGCCAGGCGGTGGTGAGAACTGCCGCGGCGCAGGCCGGGAAACAGTCAGGGCTACCCGCATGGCATGATCTTGCCGTGAAGGAGGCCACACAGGAAAAGAAAGGTTTCCTGGCCAATCTCACGGTCTGCCCGAGCCCGCTCGACGAAGAAGCCGCCTTCTCCCTCCGGAGAGCGCCGGATACCATCGCCAGACTCGGATTTGCCATCGCCCATGCGATCGATCCTTCACTGCCATCCCTGCCGGACATATCAACCGCGATGCGATCGATCGTCAACTCCATCGCCGGAGCCTTGCGCAGCGCACAGCATCCCGTCATCATCAGCGGCGTCTCCTGCTATAACGAAGGGCTCATCAAGGCTGCCTGTACGATCGCCGCGGCGCTGCATACCATCGGGCTTAGGGCCGGTGTGGCTTACGTGCTGCCGGAATGCAATAGTATGGGGCTGGCCCTCCTGCATGCCCCTTCCTTCGACAATGCCACGGCAAGGGTGCTAAGCAAACCAGGTGTCACGGCCATCATCCTCGAGGCCGACATCTATCGCACGGTTGCGGAAAAAGAGGCCGACGCCTTCTTCGATGCCTGCAAACACATCATCGTCCTGGATTCGATGCACAACCGCACTACCCAAAAGGCCCATGCACTGCTCCCCGCAGCCGCTTTCGCCGAGACGGATGGGACGATCATCAACTATGAAGCCCGGGCCCAGCAGTATTTCCAGGTGCTCGCGCCGCAACAGGACATCCGGGCAAGCTGGAAGTGGCTGGGGAAACTGAAGGGCCTCCGCGCGGCAGCCGGCAACGGGCAGCAGGTTCATCCCGACGAAATCTTACAGCAGTTGGAGCAGGCACTTCCCGCCTTCAAAGGCATATCCCGGGTGGCGCCTTCCCCTGACTTTCGCGTGCACGGACAGCCGATCCCGCGTGACCCACAGCGTTACAGCGGCCGCACTGCCATATTGGCCAATCTCACCGTCAGCGAGCCCCGTCCTCCGCAGGATACCGATTCCCCCCTGGCCTTCAGCATGGAGGGATACCCGGGCATACCGCCGCCGGCGCTGATCCCCTTCTACTGGGCGCCAGGATGGAATTCGAACCAGTCCGTGAGCAAGTATCAGCAGGAGCCGGGCGGCGCATTACGCGACGGAGATCCCGGTGTACTGCTTTCCGGCCAGGCCGTACTGCGCCTCACCGGTGAAGAAAAACCAACGGCCCCGCCGCTGTTCATGGATATTCCCGAGGCTTTCGAGGCCCGGGAAGACAGATGGCTCCTGCTTCCACAGGTCCATTTGTTCGGTTCGGACGAACTCAGCAGTTATACGCCGGGCATCCGCCGGCTGGCGCCCCAGCCCTATATTGGCCTGGGTGAAGCAGATGCCACTGCGTTGGGAGTGATAGAAGGCGACGACATTTTCGTATGGCTGGAGGGGAAAGCTTGTTCCTTCCCCCTGGCCATACGCAAGGGGTTGTGCCCCGGCATCACTCTGCTACCCATGGGCATACCCGGTATACCCGTACCCCAGTGGGGCTCGTGGGTGAAAATAACCTTGTCCGAAGATGCCGAAGAGATCAGGTGTCCTTCAAAGATCTTTTAACCGATCGATATGACCGTATTTCAACATATCCTCATCGTTCTTGGCGTACTGTTCGTACTGCTAACCATCGCGGCCGGACTCATCTGGGTCGAACGGCGATTGCTGGCCTTATGGCAGGACAGGCTGGGACCCAACCGCGCCGGTCCGCTGGGGATATTCATCGTGGTAGCAGATACGCTGAAATTATTCTTCAAGGAAGACTGGATACCGCCCTTTGCAGACAAATGGGTTTTCGTCGCCGCCCCCGCCATAGTAGTAGCCAGCGTACTGATGAGCTTTGTGATCATCCCGTTTTCCCCCGTCATTGTGATCGCCGACCTGAACGTGGGGCTCTTGTTCTTTCTGGCCATGTCCTCATTGGGCGTCTATAGCATCGTCCTCGGCGGCTGGGCATCCAACAATAAATATTCGCTGCTGGGAGCATTAAGAGGGGCTTCCCAGATGATGGCGTACGAAGTATTCATGGGGCTGTCCTTAATGGGCGTGGTCATGCTCACCGGTTCCTTCAACCTGCAGGATATAGTAGCCGCACAGCGCAGCATGTGGTTCATCGTCTATCAACCCCTGGGGTTCATCCTGTTCTTCATCGCAGGCGTCGCAGAGACCCACCGGCTGCCATTCGATATTCCCGAGGCGGAAAGCGAACTGATCGCAGGGTATCACGCGGAATACTCCGGGATGAAGTTCGGGATGTTCTTTATCGGGGAATACCTGGGCATCACCCTCATCTCGGCCATGACGGTAACCATGTTCTTCGGCGGCTGGCTTGGTCCCGGCTTCCTCCCACCCTGGTTCTGGTTTGGGGGGAAGACGGCTATATTCATCGGCCTGTTCATCCTGCTCAGGGCCTCGCTGCCAAGACCCCGCTACGATCAGCTCATTGGATTTGGTTGGAAGCTGCTGCTGCCGTTGGTGCTGGCAAACCTACTGGTCACCGGCGCCGTCGCCCTGTTATTAAAAAAATAAATACGTATGTTAAGTCTCTTGCGAACCATATGGCTGGTGTTCTTACACCTCTTCCACAAAAAAGCCACCATCGAATACCCCGAGGAGAAGATACCCCTGCATCCGCGCTACCGGGGCCGCATCGTGCTGACGAGAGACCCGGACGGACAGGAACGCTGCGTAGGATGCTACCTGTGCGCGGCCGCCTGCCCGGTGGACTGCATCGCCTTACAAGCCGCTGAGGATGAAAACGGACGGAGATATCCGGAGTTCTTCCGGATCAATTTCTCGCGGTGCATCTTTTGTGGCTATTGTGAAGATGCCTGTCCCACCTATGCCATTCAGCTGATCCCCGACGTGGAAATGGCGGAATTCCACCGGCAGGATCTCGTATTCGAAAAAGAGGATCTGCTCATCGACAGCGAAGGGAAATATCCCGGGTATAATTATTATAAAATAGCGGGCATCACAGCCGGCGTCAAGGAAACAGGTCAGGGTGCCAATGAGGAACCGCCGGTGGATGTCCACAGCTTACTACCATAATGTCAACCTTATTTTACCTATCATCCCTGGTAGCCATTGTCGCTACGCTGATGGTGATCACCCGCTATCATCCCATCCATGCACTGCTCTACCTGGTGGTTTCCTTTCTTGCCGTGGCTATGATCTTCCTGTCCCTGGGCGCTCCTTTTGTAGCCGTGCTGGAAGTGATCATCTATGCCGGCGCGATCATGGTCCTTTTCATTTTCGTGGTCATGATGCTCAACCTTGATAAAGACACAGCCTTGCAGGAGAAGCAATGGTTGCGGCCCAGGGTATGGGTGGGGCCTGCATTGCTGACGCTGGTCTTGTTGCTTGAAATAGGTGTCCTGCTGGTGCGGGGAGACCTTCCTGCCTTGCAGCTAGCGGTCGTGACTCCGCGACAAGTGGCCCTCTCCCTGTATGGCGAATACCTCATTGCCGTGGAGTTAGCAGGGTTCCTCCTCATGGCCGGCATTGTAGGGGCCGCACACATCGGTAAACATAAAAAAGAAAGCCTTCACCGTTTCCTGCGAGAGGAAACCGATGCCCACGAGGCATCAGCAGGGGACGCCCGCGAGGTGCACACCGGGGACGGCGAAGGCATACCGGAAAAGGAGCGTAAAACATGGCAGTTGTAAACATCGATAGGGTCCTTTTCGTCGCGGCCGTGCTGTTCCTGCTCGGGCTCACGGGCGTGCTGACCCGAAAGAATATCCTTTTTATGCTCATCTCCATAGAGATCATGCTGAATGCCGCGGGCCTCGCATTCGTAGCAGCCGGATCCAAGTGGCATCAACCCGATGGCCAGGCGATGTTCCTGTTCATATTGGCCATGGCCGCAGCGGAGGTCTCCGTGGGGCTGGCCCTGGTGATGCAGATCTGGCATCAGCATAAGACGATGGATGTGGAAGACCTGAATAAATTGAAAGATGAATGAGCTTGCCTATATTCCCGCTTTGCCCCTGTTGGGGTTCCTGGTGCTGGCGCTGGGCGGACGGCGTATGTCCCAAAAAGCCGTCGCCATCACGGGTGCGGGGAGCGTGTGCGCCGCCGCTCTCCTGACGATGGTTCTTTGCGGGCAATTTTTCGGAAGCGGGGCTGTGGGGGCTGCCGCGGGGCATGCCTCACCTGCCTCGGTTCACTATGACCTCCAATTGGGGCAATGGTTCCACGCCGGGGCTTTGTCCATATCCTTTGGTCTCAGGGTGGACTCCCTGTCGCTGGTGTTTATGTTCATCATCACCTTCGTGGGGGCCCTGATACACCTTTATTCCACGGCCTTCATGCGGGGCGATCGGGATTATGCGCGCTTCTTCGCCTGCATGAACCTGTTCGTATGCGCCATGCTGATCCTGGTGATGGCCGATAATCTCGTCCTGCTCTACCTGGGATGGGAAGGGGTCGGGCTATGCAGCTACCTCCTCATCGGGTTCTGGTACGATTCCCCCGCCAATTGCCTGGCCGCCAATAAGGCTTTCATCATCACCCGCATCGGTGATACGGCCCTGCTCATCGGGTTGTTCCTCCTCTTCAAAGAACTGGCGACGCTGGATATAGCAGCCATCCTCAGGCAATCCCCCGGGCATTTCCGGCTCGGCTCTCCCGTCATTACCCTCATCGCGTTGCTCTTCCTCGCAGGTGGAATGGGTAAGTCGGCGCAGCTGCCGCTCCAGACATGGCTGCCGGATGCCATGGCCGGGCCTTCTCCTGTCAGCGCCCTCATACACGCCGCCACGATGGTCACGGCAGGCGTCTACCTCATCGCACGAATGCATGTACTGTTCCAGCTTTCCCCGCTGGCGATGACCGTCACCGCGATAACAGGCGCTCTCACCCTGCTGGTGGCCGCGTGCAGCGCCATGGTGCAGACGGATATCAAACGTATCCTGGCTTATTCCACCATCAGCCAGATAGGGTATATGTTCCTCGCATTGGGTGTCGGGGCATACGGCGCCGCCATTTTTCATTTCTTCACGCACGCCTTCTTTAAGGCATTGCTGTTCCTTGCCGCCGGCGCCGTCATCGAATCCCTCCATCATGAGCACAATATCTTCAGGATGGGCGGGCTGAAGGATAAGCTGCCGGTAGTATATTGGACTTTCCTGGCCGGCGCCGCGTCGCTGGCCGCTTTGCCCCTGGTAAGCGCTGGCTTCTACAGCAAGGAGCAGATACTTTGGTATGCCTGGCGCGCCGCCAATGGCGGCACTGCATTATGGCTGGCGGCCCTTGCAGGTGCAGTGATCACCGCCTTTTATTCCACCCGGCTGCTGCTGGTGGTTTTTTGGGGCGAGGCCAAAACATCTGTCTCCTCTCGTCCGGGACGGCTGATCACCATTCCTCTGATCATACTCGCATTCCTTTCCCTCACGGCGGGCTTCGTGGAATGGCCGCACAACCTGCTACCCGTGCACCTTTTTTCCGGCTTCCTGCAAAGCGTGCTGCCGGCCCCCGCCACCCGGAGCGGCGGTGAGACCATCGGACAGTTATTAGCCGTCATGGCGACCCTCGCCGGCATCGGCGTGGGCTACCAACTGTATCACCGGCAACCGGAGATCGGGATCATTACGCGATGGCAGCAACGGCCCCTCGCGGCAGCCATCCGTAACTTCCTGTTCGGGGGCTGGGGATTCGATCGGTTATACGATACCTTGTTTGTCCGTCCCCTTGTAAGCATCACCCGGCTCAACCGGGCAGATATCTTCGATCAACTGTACGTTGCCGTTGTCCGGGCAGCCCGGACAGGCCACCGGCTGCTGTCCGCCTCCCAGAACGGCTCTCTTCGCTGGTATGCGGTGGGTGTGCTGATGGGGATCCTGTTTATTCTAACCTTATTGTTATGATACTCGTTTGGATAATAGGCTTATTACTTTGCGGGGGCATCCTATGCTGGCTGACGGACACCTGGAAAGCCGGCTACGCGAAATGGATCGCCCTGGCCTCGGTTGTCGCCGACGGGCTCATAATAAGCGCCCTGCTGGTGCATTTTGTCACCGGCACCGGGCCGCAGGCCGTCTCTCCATACCCTGCGCCGCAGGTCACCACCCCTTCCGCTGAGCCGCATGCCGCCTCCCCCCACGCTGCAACGCCCTGGTTGATAGATTACCGCAACACCTGGATACCTTCCTTCGGCATCAGTCTTCGCCTGTCGATGGATGGGTTGAGCCTGATATTGCTGTCGCTTACTATTTTCCTCGGTTTGCTGGCGGTGCTCAGCTCCTGGAAAGAGATCAGCGAAAGGACAGGCTTCTTCTATTTCAACCTCCTGTGGACCCTGGCTGGCATTGCCGGAGTCTTTCTGGCGACCGACCTGTTCCTCTTCTATTTCTTCTGGGAAGTGATGCTCGTGCCGATGTATCTGCTCATCCTCATCTGGGGCGACAGCAACCGCCGGTATGCCGCCTATAAATTCTTCCTTTTTACGCAAGCCGGCGGATTGCTGATGCTGCTGGCGATACTGGCGTTGTATTTCATCCATGGCCGGCAAAGTGGAACATACACCTTCGATTATTTCGCCATCTTACAATCCACCCTGTCCCCGACTGCCGCCCGGTGGATCATGCTCGGATTCCTGGCTGCCTTTGCGGTGAAACTGCCCGTGGTGCCCCTGCACAATTGGTTGCCCGATGCGCACAGCGAAGCGCCCACCGCCGGTAGCATAGTACTGGCGGGACTGCTGCTCAAGACCGGCGCTTACGGCATCATCCGGTTTGTATTACCCTTTTTCCCGCAGGCTTCGACAGCCATTGCTCCTTGGGCTATGCTGGCGGGCGTCATCAGCATCGTATACGGAGCCCTGCTGGCCTTCGCCCAAACCGATCTCAAACGCCTCATCGCCTATACTTCCGTAAGCCACATGGGATTTGTGCTGCTGGGCATCTTTGCGATGCAGGAAACGGCGATGCAGGGTGTGGTCATCCAGCTGATTGCCCACGGGATCAGCACCGGCGCCTTGTTCGCAATTGCGGGGATGATAAAGGAAAGACTGCATACGCGGGAATTGGCCCGGATGGGCGGTCTGCAAACTTCCATGCCCGCCATGGGAAACCTGGCGATGGTTTTTGCCATGGCTTCGCTGGGATTGCCGTTGTTCGGGAATTTCATCGCGGAATTCCTTATTCTGCTGGGAGCATTTCCGCAATACGCCACCCTGGTGGTCATCGCCAGCACGGCATTGGTGTTCTCTGCCCTCTATTGCCTTCGGATGATGATGAGGGTTTTCTTCGGTCCGGCCGCCCCTCCGACCATCACTCCGCCCACCGCTTCGGCACAGCAGGATATTGATAGCAGAGAATGGATCATTTTAGGCCTGCTTTGCGTTGGCATCGTGTTACTGGGATTATACCCCCAGCCGGTGATGGATCTGGCAAAAGAGACGATACAACAATTAACCCTCAACTTCAGGATATGAATGAATTACAGTTTCAGGCGCTGCTTCCGTTCATCGTGCTGGCCGCCGCCTCCATTCTGGTGATCTTATCCATCGCCTTCGGCCGCAGCCACACCTTCATACAGGTGGCAGGATTCGGGATGATGTGCCTGGTAGTGCTGGCCATGTGGTTAGTAAGAGATGCCTTACCGCGGGAGATCGCTCCTTTGCTGGTAGTGGACGGCCTCGGAGCGTTGTTCACAGGATTGATCATATTTTCCGTCCTCGTGATAGGATTGCTGTCGTTTATTTACTTCGAAGAGCGGGAGGAAAACCCCAAAGAATATTATATCCTTTTGTTCCTGGCCACGCTTGGCTCGGCCGTGCTGACGATCAGCCGCCATTTTATCTCGTTGTTCATAGGGCTGGAGTTACTGAGCGTAAGCCTGTATGCGCTCATCGCCTACCTACGTACCCGGAACAATGCCGTGGAGGCAGGGATGAAATACCTGATGCTCGCTGCGTTGTCTTCTGCCTTCCTGCTGTTCGGCATGGCCCTCATTTACCTGGAGACAGGAAGCATGGAGTTCACGGGCATCGCACGGGGATTGCCGTCCTCGGGCACGCCCATCCTCTTCATCATGGGCATGGGATTCCTGCTGGTGGCGATAGGATTCAAACTCGCGCTGGCGCCCTTCCACCTTTGGGCAGCCGACGTTTACCAGGGCGCTCCTTCCCCGGTGACGGTCTTTATTGCCACCGTTTCCAAGACAGGCGTGTTTGCCGTCCTGCTGCGGTTTGCCCAGGCCGTTCACCTGCAGCAGTATCCGGCGGCGATGACCATAGTTGTCGTCATCTCGGTGGCATCGATGATCGTGGGCAATCTGCTGGCGTTGCAGCAACAAAATATCAAACGGCTGCTCGCCTACTCCTCCATCGCCCATTTCGGCTACCTGCTCGTTGCCTTCCTCCCAGGCGATGCTGCCGGTGCAGAAGCCGGGTTCTTTTATTTGCTGGCCTATTCGATCACGCTGCTTTCCGCTTTTGGCGTCATTACCTTGTTGTCCACGCGCCAGGAGGACGCCGGCGACCTGTCCGGCTACCGGGGATTATTTTGGAGAGATCCTGTGATGGGGGCCGTGTTGGCCGTTGCCCTTCTTTCCCTGGCGGGAATCCCGTTGACGGCCGGCTTTTTGGGAAAATTCCTGGTACTGGGCGCCGGCATCGGACGGCAGCTATGGGTCCCCGTCATCGTATTGGTGCTCACGAGCGTCATCGGCCTGTATTTCTACCTGCGCGTCATCAGCACCCTGTTCGAAAAGATGCCCCCGGCGCCCGCCCGTGCGAGGCCCCTTCACCCATTCTTCTATTACGCCACCTATGCTGTGCTGATCCTGCTGATGGGCCTGTCCTTTTGGCTGGGCACTTTTCCCCGGCCGGCTATCAGGGAAATAGAAGCCCTGCTCAACATAAGATTACTATAACAGGCACGATTAGTAATCGGGCTACTTCTGTAGCATCATGATAATGACTATGATCAGCACGATCGCCGCAATTACGGCCAGTGCGATCTTCGCGGCGCTGTATGGCCGTTCACCCACTACCTCACCCGTACAGGCGTTGACGGTAAAATGATAGACTTTATTATTGTACTTGTACGTGCTGATCCAGGCTGGCAGCAGCAGGTATTTCAATCCCAGGTTACTATAGGTCGTGTCGATGGCGTCGATCACCTGTTCGTCCCCACCGATGTCGTCGAGAATGGTCTCCCGGATAACGGGTTGCATCCGCCGCTTGGCCTCTTCGAGTCCCTTCTCCGGTTCTACCTGGAAGAGCTCGCTCCGGAATCCGCTGACATATTGTTCGTTGTAGTGCACCAGCGCTTCCAGCTTCCATGGCTCTAGCCGGTTGGCTACATCCTGCGGCAGCGAATGACTCGCCGAGATCAACACATCGTTAAACGCATTCTCCACCGCCCCCGCCACCGGCGACCACGCGGTCTGGCGGACTTCCCGGGTCTGGGTCACAGTGTTGCCATCATCATCCTGCTCCTCATAAGTCTCCGTCACATAATAGTAGTCGCCGCGGCTGCCGGCGTAGTTGGATAGCGTCGCCGCATCATAGCTCCAGTGCGGGATATAGATGCCTTTAAAGCCATGTGCATCTCCGCTCACCATCTTCGTGAGATCGGAAGGCGCCCACCAGAGGCGTTTGAGCCAGGCGCGGAAATCCTCGAGAGCTTTTGCCTGCGGCACGATAAACGGCAGGACATAATGCGGCCGGATGATGGACTTGTTCTGCGCTTCGTTCAACACCAGCGGACTGGCGCAAAACACACAGGTATCGCTATTCACCTCGGGAGGTAGGGTAGTGGAGGCACCGCAGTTCTTACAGGAGACGACCCGCGCTGTCTGCGCCGCCGATCCACCATTCTTGCCCGCGACAAAATCCGCATAATCGAAAGCAACGATGGGACTGGTATCGTCGTCCTTTATCTCGTTGGCGGCGCCGCAATACTGGCAGGTCAAATGATGTGTTCCGGCAGCGAATTGCAGGGTAGCGCCGCAGCTGCTGCATTGCAACGTGCTCAGCGACGCTGCTGTTTGTTCAGTTTGAGCCATGATAAGAAATGATGTTTAGGCGTTGGGTAAGGGCGGTGGCATGTTGCTGAAGATAGAAGCCAGTTCGGGAACGGTATTTGCCGCAGCCCATCCTGCCATGCCCTTCTTCCACACCTGGCTTTGTGCGTTGATCGTACCCGCCGCCACCAGTTGCGACAACTGGTCGGGCGTATAAGGACCAGCTTGTTTGCCGTCTATTGCGGCATAAAAAGGTGTAGCGCCGGGCAGCGGTGGCGGCCCGTCATTACCCTGAACGGTATTGTTGGCAAATACATTTCCCATCTGTCCGCCAACGGCCATCCCCAGCCCCGCACCGATGCCGGCACCCGCCAGACCACCGCCGCCGGGATTGGCAGCCGCCTGCTCCATCGCATTGGCCGCCTGATACTGCGCATAGGCCCCCAGGTTACCAACGATGCCCATGCTGCTGCGTTTGTCCAGGGCTGCCTCCACTTCGGGAGGAAGGGAAATATTTTCGATCAAAAATTTCGTCAGCTCCAGTCCCAGCTCCGTGAATTCCGGCCTTATCTTATCGGTTATTCTTGCACTTACTTCATCATAATTGGCGGCAAGATCGAGAACGGGGATCTTCGCTTCTGCTATCGCGTCCATTCCACGGGAGACCGCCAGGTTGCGCAACTGCTCGTTGATGCCTTCGACGGAAAATTCCGGGTTGGTGGCCGCCACTTCTTTCAGGAAAACGGCAGGGTCCTTTACCCGGAAAGCAAAGCTCCCGAAGGCCCGCAGCCGGATAGGCCCGAACTCCGCATCACGCAGCATGATCGGGTTGCGCGTACCCCATTTCTGGTTGACGAACTGCCGCTGGCTGACAAAGAACACATCCGCTTTGAAAGGGCTGTTAAACCCGTATTTCCATCCCCTCAGCGTGGTCATGATCGGCATGTTCTGCGTCGTAAGCGTATACATCCCCGGCGAGAATACATCCGTAATGGAGCCCTCATTCATAAAGATCGCCCATTGCGACTCCCGCACCGTGAGCTGGCTGTTCATTTTTATCTCATCGTGATAACGCGGGAATTTCCACACGATGGTGTCGCCGGTGGTGTCCACCCATTCTATTATATCTACGAACTCGTTGCGTATCTTATCAAAAAGTCCCATGATGTAGCATTTAATTTATGCAGGGTGAAATTAATAGAAAGCGGATAGATATCCTTCACCGGTCATCAAAAAATCGTTAAATTGTCACCTATGCACCGCGGTGTTCTTACAAATATCCTGCTTATCATCCTGGCGATCAGCTTACTTCTGGATTGGTATGTCTTCTCCGGCCTCAGGACCCTGACGACAGGCTGGCGTTCGCGGCTGGCGGGACGGCTCATTCCCTGGGGCTTCCTTGTCTTTTCCCTCGGCTTAACTATCACTTTCCTGTTCGGCCTCCGGAGTTTTCGCACCGCGGTTGGCATGCGTCCCTTTCACGAATGGGTCCTGTCCTTATTCCTCGCCCTCCTCATCACAAAGCTCTTCTTCTCGATCGTCCTTTTCCTCGGTGATGCCGGCCGCCTTATAGCAGGCCTCGTCAATGCCGTGAACAAACACCACACCGGCCCGGCAATACCTTCCCGCCGCCGCTTCATCAGCGAGATCGCGACGCTTGTAGCCGCTGTCCCCTTCACCGCCTTTCTCTATGGGATGCTGAAAGGGAAGTATGATTATAAACTCCACAAAACGACACTGACCTTCGACGATCTTCCACCGGCCTTCGACGGTTTTACCATCACACAGATCTCGGATATCCATTCGGGTAGTTTCGACAACGCGGCTGGTGTGCAAAGAGGCATCGATCTCGCCAAAGCGCAAAACAGCGATCTGTTCGTCTTCACCGGCGATCTGGTCAATAATGTTGCCTGGGAGATCGAACCCTGGCTCCAGCGGTTCAGCGAACTCAAAGCGCCATACGGTCAATTCTCCATCCTCGGCAATCACGACTATGGCGACTATATCGAATGGGCCAGCAGGGAAGAAAAGGCCCGCAACCTCCAACAGTTGAAAGCGCATCACCAGACCCTGGGCTATCGCCTGCTGCTCGATGAGCATGTCAACATCGAAAAGGACGGTCAGCAGATTTCCCTCATCGGCGTCCAGAACTGGGGCCGCGGCTTCATTCAATTGGGCGATCTCGAAAAGGCCCTGGAAGGCGTCGACCCCACAGCCTTCAAGATCTGTCTTTCCCATGATCCGACCCATTGGGAAGAGAAGATCCGTCATCACCCGGCGAACATCCATCTCACCCTTGCCGGTCATACCCATGGCGCACAGTTCGGTGTGGAGTCGGACAAATGGCGTTGGAGCCCTGTGCAATACCGCTACCTCGACTGGGCCGGTCTTGCGAACGAGAACGGCCGCTATCTCTACGTCAACCGAGGTTTTGGTTTCCTGGCCTTCTCCGGTCGGCTCGGCATCTGGCCCGAGGTTACGGTAATCACGTTGAAGCGGTCGTAGGAGTTTGCACTTAGTTTACGTTAGCAATTTTATTTAAAATCATGTAATAATCACCGGGCATCCGACGTTTGGTACTCATCTGCCCGTTCGCGGTAGTAAAATAATAAGATATGCGAACCGCGATCTTTTCCCTTCAGGGCCGTGAATGGCGCGGCCATCCCGATAACGACAACCTGGACAAGTCGAAGGTGAGCCTGGTGATAGCGCTTGCCGATAAGGCCGTGCTGGCGCCAGATGATTTTTACAGTCAGCTGCGCCAGGATTATCCCCATGCGGAGATCGTCCTTTGCTCGACGGCGGGCGAGATCTTCGGCGATAGCGTTCATGAAGGTTCGGCATCCGTGACGGCGGTCGAATTCGACAAGACGCAGGTCCGATCGGCGATAGTAAATATTGCGGACTTCAACGGCTGCAGCCTTGAAGCGGGAAAGGCGCTGGTAAGTAACTTGATGGCCTTTGATGAGCTTTCGTATATCCTGGTCCTTTCAGACGGCAGCAAGGTCAACGGGAGCGAACTGGTAAAAGGCATCAACAGCCAGGTGCAGGACAGCATTCCGGTCACCGGCGGGCTGGCGGGGGATGGCGCCGCTTTCAAAAGCACGCTTGTGGGACTCAATGCAAAGCCCGGGCATGGACAGATCGTGGCGATTGGATTATACGGCAGTCACCTCCAGGTCTCTCATGGTTCGATGGGCGGTTGGGAATCCTTCGGTCCCGAGCGAACCATCACCCGCAGCAAGGGCAACCAGCTTTTTATGATCGACGACGAATCTGCTCTCCACCTATACAAGAAATACCTGGGCCCCTATGCGGAAGAACTACCCGGATCGGCCCTGCTCTTCCCGTTGATGGTCCGGCTTTCGAATGGGGAAGAGCCGGTGGTGCGCACCATCCTGTCCATCGATGAAGAGTCCGGGAGCATGTTCTTCGCGGGCGACGTTCCGGAAGGCGCCGGCGTTCGGTTTATGAAAGCGAATTTCGACCGGCTGGTCGATGCAGCCAGTGCGGCAGCCAACCAGACCTTGACGGCCCAGCGCGACAGCAAGCCCTCGCTCTCCCTCCTGATCAGTTGTGTAGGCCGGAAGATCATCCTCGCTAGCCGGGTCACCGAAGAGGTGGAGGCAGTGAAAGAGGTTTTTGGGGATAAGACCCTGGTCACCGGTTTCTACTCCTATGGCGA
This sequence comes from Puia dinghuensis, assembly GCF_014642875.1. GTDB lineage: Bacteria > Bacteroidota > Bacteroidia > Chitinophagales > Chitinophagaceae > Puia > Puia dinghuensis. The sequence continues at coordinate 1,069,257 of NZ_BMJC01000002.1, read as the reverse complement.
GATCGCCCCGCCATTTGCGCGGACGCAATGCCAGCTGCATAACCAGACGATGACGATCACCAATTTCTCCGAACGATAATCCTGTCGAAATGCCCCTTCATAAATTACTTGTCAGGCAGATCAGGAAACACTTGCCCGAAGAACTGTGGTCCGACGAGCGGCTGACGCGCTTTGCGGAGGCAGTGAATGACTCGTACAATGCTTTTGAAAAGGACAAAGCCCTCGCGGACCATGCTTCCCGCCTCAATGAAGAGGAATATATCCGCATCAATGACAAATTAAAGGCGGAGGTGCTGGGCCGGTGGCAGGCGATAAAAGTGCTCAAGGAAGCCATTGGCCGGCTGGACGAACCACATGTTCAGGGTAGCCCCGCCGGTTCGGATGAGGATAGCCTTAATGCTACCCTCGCTCAACTGGAGGCTCAACTTTCCCGGCAGCGGCAGATCGAGGCCGACCTCATCGAAGCGCGTGAGCAGGCCGAACAGTTTGCCCGGTCGAAGGACAACTTCCTCGCCAATATGAGCCATGAGATCCGCACACCTATGAACGCCGTGCTGGGAATGGCGGGACAACTGGCAAAGACCAACCTCGACGATAAGCAGCGTTTCTACCTCGACACCATCCATTCCGCTTCCGAGAACCTGCTGGTCATCCTCAATGACATCCTCGATCTGACAAAGATAAAGGCGGGGAAACTGGGTCTCGAAAAGATCGGATTCCAGCCCGCCACCGTGATCAACAGAGCCCTGCAGGTGATGATGCACAGGGCCGAAGAAAAGGGGCTGCAATTGCAGATCGATTTCTGCGATCCTCTTCTGTCCGCGGTATTCATCGGCGACCCCTACCGGCTCAACCAGGTATTGCTCAATTTGCTGAGCAATGCGATAAAGTTTACCTCGGAAGGCGGCGTCGGCCTTTCCTGCAGGGTGCTGGAGGATAAGGCCCACTTGCAAAAGATACTCATCGAGGTCGCTGACACCGGTATGGGAATGGACCAAAGCTTCATACAAAACCTCTTCGATAAGTTCACCCAGGAATATGATTCGGTCACCCGCAAGTTCGGCGGCACTGGACTGGGCATGAGCATCTGCAAAGAACTCATCGAACTGATGGGTGGCGAGATCCGCGTCGCCAGCCAGAAAGGGGTCGGCACAACGGTGTCCCTTGTTATCCCCCTGGAAAAAGGCAGTGAGGCCGATCTTTCCTCCCGGGACAAGGCGCCTGTCAACTCCGATATCCTGAAGAACAAAAAGATCCTGCTCGTCGATGACAACGATATGAACCGGCTGGTGGCTATCACCATCCTGGAAAATTACGGCACCATCCTGTTCGAAGCGGCCAACGGCAAGGAAGCGATTGATTTTTTGCGCAGCCAGCCCGTGGACATCGTCCTGTTGGATATTCAGATGCCCGTTATGAGCGGCCTGGAGGCCTCCCAGATCATCCGGAGCGAGATCAGCGCGACCCTGCCGCTCATCGCGCTTACGGCGAATGCTATCCGGGGAGAGAGCGATAAGTGTCTGTCGGCGGGGATGAACGACTATCTTTCAAAACCCTTCGAAGAAGGCGCCTTTATCAATATGCTTTCCCACTGGCTTGCCAAACAACCCATGCAAGCAGACGACGGTGTTGCCAGCGCAGACGGGGCCAACGCCCATCAGTCCGCGGATGAATCCTACCGGCCTGCCTTATACGATTTTCACCGGCTGGAAGCCATCGGTCAGGGCAACCAGGATTTTATAAAAAAGATGATCCGGCTTTTCATCGAGCAGGTTCCAGTGGCGGTGCATGAATTGCAGGTCGCAGCCGCCACCGGGGATTTTGCGGCGGTGCATGAGAAGGCGCATTTGCTGAAGCCCATCCTCCACAACCTTTCCATCGACTCGCTCTACCAGGAGATAAGAGAATTGGAAAGCCTTGCGCTCACCCGGGTCTCATCCGACCGCCTCGACCAGCTCGTGACCACCGTGGCGGATGTAGTCGGCGAAGTCGTGACCAGGCTCCGCGCTATTCAAATCAGCTCAACGCTTTGATCCTTCGGAAAAAAGGAGTATTTTTCGCTTTAACCTATGACCGCCTAACACGCGAAACACCCCGTCCGTATGCTAACTGTTTCCCCTTCAACAGGTTACAGGCCTTTACTTCTATGTATTTGTCTTGGCGGCATCTTCCTCCAACTGCCGGCACAGAACCGATTTATTCATGGTATAGTTGTTAATCAGTCTTCCAGGGAAAAAATTTTCCTTGCCAGTGTTATTTGGAAAAACAACACCAGGGGCGCCGTGACGGATAGTACCGGTCGTTTTCATATTCCCTGGAACAATGTGCCGGATACCCTCATCATCAGCTGTGCAGGCTATTCCACCGTATCCATCCCCGTCAGTCCGCAAGATACCGGTGAATTGACCGTGGAATTACCCGAAAAACAGGCGGAAGAGGTGGTGGTAATGGCAAGATACAACCGGGGGCTGTTCTGGTGGAAAAAGATCGTCCAGCACAAGCAGGTGAATAACCCCTATAAATACCATTCCTTTTCCAGCGACGTGTACAGGAAGCTGGAGCTCGACCTCAACAATGTGACCCGGGAGGGATTGGCGAAGGTGAAGCTCATGAAACCCTTTGGCTTCATCGCGAATGATATTGACAGCGTATCCGGCGACAAGCCTTTTCTGCCGGTGTTCATGAAGGAATCATCCGGCAAATGCTATTACAGCGCACATCCCCGAAAAAGGCGGGAAGAGATCGCTGCTGTCCGCACCAGTGGATTGAAGAATGAAGGCGTACTGCATTTCATCGGGGGCATCGAGCAAAGCATAAATGTGTATGAGAATTATATTACGTTGTTCGGAAAGGAATTCATCAGCCCCCTCAGCAGTTCGGGCGACGCACATTATAACTACCGGGGCGCTGACACGCAGTATATCGACGGTCAGCGGTACCTGCATCTTTTCTTTTCGCCCAAACGCCCTGGTGAGAATACCTTTTCAGGGAATTGTTGGATCCACCAGGCTACCTGGGCCGTCAGCAGTATAGATCTCGATATATCTTCTACGGCAGACATCAACTTCGTTCACCGGTTCACCATCCGGCAGGAATTCGTCCGGCAGCCGGACAATACATGGATCTTTTCCCGGGATCAATTCGTAGTCGAGATATCTCCGCTGAAAAAAGAAAAGTTGTCGCTCATCGCCCGGCAGACCATCCTTTACCGGCAAGTGCAGATCGATCGGCCGGAAATAGCTGCCATCCTGGACAAGAATACCCAGCCTGAACAGATCGTTGTAGCTGCCGATGCGAAGATCCGGCCGGACGCCTGGTGGGACTTGTATCGCCCCGAACCCCTTAGCGTCAATGAAGGGAAAGTCTACAAACTATCGGATACGCTTCAGAGCATCCCCTTATTTCAATCCTATGTCCACACCGCAGAATTCCTCATCGATGGCCGCAAGCCGCTCGGGACAGTAGAGATAGGACCCTGGTATAAATGGATCAGCGGTAACCAGCGCGAAAAGCTGAGGTTGCGCTTCGATTTGGCTACCACCCAAAAGTTCAGCAAACAGCTCTGGCTCCATGGCTATCTTGCCTATGGCGCCGGTGATAACCAATTCAAAGGGCAACTCGAAACCCGCTATAAACTCCCGGGTAATGGCGGATATTCCGTTGAGGCTTCGTACTTGCATGACCTCGACAACGGACGGGCTCGCAACGATGAGGAAGGTGTTTCTACAGACAATCTATTCAGCCAGTTGATCCGCAGGCCCGGCATCCGGCAGAAATTCATCATGGTCACCCAGGAAAGAACCGGGGTCACCAAGGAGTGGGGCAAGGCTTTCTCGGCCCAGTTGCTTCTCAGTCGCAGCACCTATACGACCTTTAATCCCCTGCCGCCGATAAAAATGATCGCGAGCAATGAGAAAGATATTATCAACACCGAATTAGGGCTCCGGCTGCGCTATACTCCCTTCGAACTCGGGTATGCCGTAGGGATCCCGGGGATGGCGGGTGGCGATTACCGCTATCAGAAACTCAACGCCATCATCACCCAAAACGTCCATCTCCCGGGCTGGGGCCACATCAGTTACCAGGTGTACGGAGGGCGGATATGGGGCGATCCGCTGCCATTTATGCTGCTGGAGGTACATCCCGGCAACGAAACTTATTATTATTCCAAACAGGCATTCAACCTCATGAGCCGGTATGAATATGTCAGCGACCGGTATGCCGGGTTTTCCGTTGAACATAATTTTGACAAAAAGTTGTTGAACCTCCTGCCGTTGGTGCGCCGGCTCAAAGTTCGCCAGTTCTGGAATGTAAAAGCGGTGTGGGGCGATCTGTCTGCGGCGGATAAGAAACTCAACCGCTGGGAATATGGTAACTACCGGATGAAATCGCTCAACGGAAGACCCTATATCGAACTGGGTACCGGCCTTGACAATATCTTCAAGTATTTCCGGCTCGATTGTGTATGGCGATTTGCGCCCGTCCGGCCCGTCTACATGGGTACATGGCTTCCCGTCCGGCCAAACCTACCCGGTAATTTCGGGGTCTTTGGCAGCTTTCATATCCAGTTCTGATTCTCCTCCTTACCTGATTCACTTTAGTTCGATCCACACCGGCGCATGATCACTTGACTTCTCCCAACCACGGACATCCTTGTCGACACCCGCGGCATGCAGGCGGCCGGCCACGGCTGGGCTCAACAGGAAGTGGTCGATACGCAGCCCGGCGTTGCGGCCATAGGCATTGCGGAAATAATCCCAGAAAGTATAGATCTTCTCATCCGGGTGCAGCTTCCGGATGGCGTCGGTCCACCCCTGTGCCACGAGCGTATGAAAAGCTGACCGCACCTCCGGCCGGAACAGCGCGTCATCCACCCAGTTCTCCGGCTTATATACGTCCAGCTCGGTCGGCATGACATTGTAATCCCCGGTGAGGATCACGGGCTTACCCGAATGCAACAGCGAGGCCGCATGATGCGTCAGCCGCTCGAACCAGCGCAGCTTATAGTCGAATTTCGGGCCGGGAGCCGGGTTGCCGTTTGGCAGGTACAGACAGCCGACAACGACGCCATCCACCGTGGCCTCGATATAGCGGCTATGTGTATCTTCATCATCACCCGGCAACGTCCGCCGCACCTCTTCGGGCTTGCCGGCCCGTGACAATATGGCTACGCCGTTCCAGCTCTTTTGACCGTGCCAGATGGCTTCGTAGCCCGCGTTGCGGATCTCCTGTTCGGGAAATTTTTCCTGGGGCGCCTTCAATTCCTGTAAGCAGGCGATATCCGGTTTTGTCTCGGCCAGCCAGCGGAGCAGCACCGGCAGCCGGGCAGAGATGCCGTTGACGTTATAGGTAGCGATTTTCATGAGTGCCTTTTGTAGGATAAAATTACTGTAATAGTCGTAAATTGAAGCACCACACACCATCTGTATGCGCTTTAAATCCGGAATCGGCTTCCTCCTCGCGGCTATCCTCTTCGCCTGGCTTTGCATCCACCTGGACACCACACCTGCCCGTGTCAACTCCTCGCCTGCCGCCGGCAGCTTTTCTGCGGCGAGGGCCATGGATCATTTACGCCAGATCGCAAAGGCGCCGCACAGCACCGGTACCCCGGCAAATGCCGCCGTTCGCGCTTATATTCTCAACACCTGCGCGACATGGGGACTCGACACTTCCATCCAGCATGCAACGGCGGTTATCAGCACACGGAATGGGGGAGTGGTGGCAGGGAATGTCTATAACATCGTCGTCCGATTGAAAGGCGCCTCGGGCAGCAAGGCCGTTCTTATCGCGGCTCATTATGACTCCCAGCCCAATGCCCTTGGGGCCGGTGACGACGGGTCGGGCTGCGTCGCTATGCTCGAGACGATCCGCGCCCTGAAAACAGGCCACCCGCTGAAGAATGACATCATTTTCCTGTTCACGGATGACGAAGAGGACGGCCTGCTCGGCGCCTATGCCTTTGTCCGCGAGAACCCCTTGCTGAAGGAAGTGGGTATGGTGCTGAATTTCGATGCGCGGGGCAGCTCGGGGGTCAATGTTCTATCCGAGACGAACAAGGACAACGGCTGGGTCATCGATGGATATGCCCACTGTGCTCACCCCAATGCTTCCTCTCTCAACTATGAGGTGTACAAACGCCTGCCCAACAATACGGATTATACGCCGCTGAAAGGGGCCGGCCTCGCCGGCCTCAATATGGCTTTCATCGATGGCTTTGTCCACTATCACAGTATGACGGACAGGGTCGACAATATCGACCCCAACACGATACAGGAAGAAGGCGACAATATGCTATCTCTCACCCGTTATTTTGGGGATCTCGATATTCGCGATACCAAAGCGCCCGACCTCAGCTTTTTCAATCTCATCGGCAACTGGTTTATCCGGTATCCTGCTTCACTAAACATCATCTTCCTCATCCTTACCAACATCCTGCTGCTGGCCTGCCTCATCAAGGGCGGGTTCACCAGGCTGGTGAAGGCCCGGGGCCTGCTGGCAGGATTTCTGGCCTTTCCACTCGTGCTGCTGCTCCTGTATTTCGCCGGCAATTACGCCCTTCTCGGCATCCGGATAGTATCCCCGCTCTACAATGACTATTACTCCAACACCTATCACCCGGGATATTATTATTTTGCCCTCACGGCCCTCGGTTTTGCAATCTTCACGTTTATCTATCGCTGGCTCCTCCAGCGGTGGAACATGGCCTCGCTTCTCGCGGGCATGCTGATCATACTGGTGATCGTACTCGATGGGCTTTACTTTATCATGCCTACCGCCATCTATTTTCTTTGTTTTCCCTTGCTTATTTTCCAGGCGGGTGGTTATTTTATCTTCTTCGCCAAAAGCACTCCCGCGAGCCGTCAACCCGCATCGTCGACCATCGCGCACCGGCGGCCCGGCTCCACAAAAGAAGCGGCCATCTCCTGGCTGCTGCTGATCCCCGCCATCCTTTTCCTGGCGCCCATTTGCTATATGTTCTTCATCGCATTCGACCTGCAGCCGGCAAGCGCCGCCGTCCCCGTCCTCATCGCCCTCCTGCTCGGCTTCTCGGTGCCCCTGCTGTCGATCATCTTCCGCGAATCCCGGTGGATGGTCCCGGGTACCGCTGCTATCCTGTGCATCATCTCCCTGGCAGCCGGCTTCCTGCATCGCGGTTTTACTCCGGCCGAACCGATGAAGACAAATCTCAATTATTTCGTCGACGCCGACCAGGGCAAGGCCCATTGGCTTTCGTTTGAAGAGAAAGCCGACCATTGGAACAAACAATTCTTTCCAAACGGCAGGCTTCTCCCCATGTCAACGATCATTCCCGGCGGCCATGGGGAGATCCTGGAGAACGAAGCCCCCGTTGAACCCGCGGCTGCGGCCGTCCTCACCATCCGGAAAGACACTATCGAAAACGGGCGGCGGATGCTTTCCCTGCATTGCGATGCCCCACAGGGCGCCAGCTCCATACGCATAGTCCTCGGTGAGCACAACCCGGTGGAGGAGATCATCGTCGATGGCCGCCAGCCTTTCTACGAGGCAACACAACCGAGGAATGCCACCCGGGATTTCGATTGGCACTGGCTCGAATATCGGGGTGTTGGTGCCGAAGGGATTGACCTTACGCTGCAACTAGATCCGCAGAAGAAATGCGATCTCTCCGTCATCAGCCGGAGTCTTGGCATCCCCGCACTCCAGGGATCCAACGGCTATCCGCCCGACATCATCCCCGGTCCGGGTAACTACAGCAATACTATCCTGGTGGTTAAAAAATTCTCTTTTTGAGTTAAAATAATGCCAGCTGCCCTTCGCCCGCCGGCTTATATTTGGCGTCGTCCAACAAAAACTTCCAAAATGAGAACGCTTCTTTTCCTGTTTGCTTGTCTCCTCGACACCGCCCTCTTCGCCGGCAAACCCGCTAACCTCCCGGGCACACCCGGCGCCCCCGGCAACTACGAGGTCAAATCACCTGATGGTTCCCTCGTCGTCCATATTCAGGCCGGCGCCCAACTACAATGGTCCGCCGACCAGGATGGCCAGCCCGTCATCCTCCCTTCCGCCATCGGACTCCAGCTGCAAACCGGCGAGACCCTCGGGGCAAACGTAAAGATTACCGATGCCAAAACCGAAAACGTCAATACCGACTTCACCCCCATCAATTACAAAAAATCCACCATTCACGATCAATACGCGCAACTCACCCTCAACTGCAAAGGCGACTATAGCATCATCTTCCGCGTATACAATGACGCAGTAGCCTATCGTTTCGTCACAAAAAGGAATGGCGAACTGATCATCAAAAACGAAGAAGCGAATTTCAATTTCGCTGCCGATGACAGGGCCTTTATCCCCATTCAGTGGGACTACCGGCGGGGTAAGATATTCAACTCTTCCTTCGAAAATCTCTATCGTGAGATCAATCTTTCGCAGTGGCCCAAAGACTCGCTGGCCTTCCTTCCGCTGTTGGTAGACATTGGGGCCAACAAAAAAGTGGTCATCCTCGAATCCGACCTGGATGATTATCCCGGGATGTACCTCGACCTCAACGCTACGCGTGGGCTCATACGGGCATCGGACTCCGTCCGATGGGGCCTGAAGGGCGTCTATGCACCCTATCCGCTGGACGCGGCGCTCGCCGGCATCAATTACATCCCCGGCAGCCGCGCCGGCTATATCGCCAAAACCACCGGCAGCCGGAATTTTCCCTGGCGTGTCATCGCCATCAGCCGCCAGGATAAAGACCTGCTCAGCCAGGACATCGTACAGAAACTGGCCGCACCGCCAAAACTATCCGACGTCTCCTGGATCAAACCCGGCCAGGTGGCCTGGGACTGGTGGAACAACTGGAACATCACCCACGTCGACTTCAAAGCCGGTATCAACACCGAGACCTACAAATACTACATCGATTTCGCCGCCGCCAATCACCTCCAATACATCGTCATGGATGAAGGCTGGTCGAACGACCTCGATCTGTTCAAGGTTTCTCGCAACATCGATCTGCAGCAGATTATCGATTACGGCAAACAAAAAGGCATCGGCGTCATCCTCTGGGCCACCTGGTATGCTATCAACCGGCAAATGGATTCGGTGTTCCCGCATTATGCCGCCATGGGCGTGAAAGGGTTTAAGATAGACTTCATCGATCGCGACGACCAGGTTGCCATCGCCTCCACTTATGTCATCGCCCAAAAGGCCGCGGCGGCAAAGCTGTTGGTCGACTACCACGGTACGTCCAAACCCACCGGTCTGCCACGCACCTGGCCCAATGTCATCGGTTATGAAGGGGTGAAAGGACTGGAGAACTTCAAATGGGCGGATGAGGACCAGCCCCGTTATGTCGTAAGCATTCCCTTTATCCGAATGATGGCCGGACCGATGGACTACACTCCCGGGGCTATGCGCAACGCCACTAAGGCGACCTACCGGCCGGTCAACAACAACCCGATGGCAAAGGGTACCCGTTGCCAGCAGTTGGCAGAGTACATCGTCTTTGATGCGCCGTTGCAGATGTTATCGGACAACCCCACAATTTATATGAAGGAGCAGGAGTGCACTGACTTCATCGCAAGCATACCAACGACATTCGATGAAACAGTACCGTTAGACGGGAAGGTCGGCGAATACCTGGCATTGGCGCATCGCAAGGGAAAGGACTGGTTTGTCGGTGCGATGACCAACTGGGACGCCCGTGAGATAACCATCGATTGCTCCTTCCTGCCTGAGGGACATTATGTCGCGGAGGTGTTTAAAGACGGAGTCAATGCCGACCGCGACGCTACCGATTATAAAAAGGAAACCATTCGCATCCAACGCGGCGGGAAACTGACCATCCGGCTTGCCCCCGGTGGGGGATGGGCGGCGCATATCCGGCCGGTATAGTCCTATTCATCAACCCCTATGAGTTCGTTGGAAACCAGAAGCGACTTCGCCGACTCCTTGCTTTCGAAATAACAGGCGGTGGCAATGAATTTCTTCACGTGCATCCTTGATTCCGCCGGCAGGTATTGCTGCAGGACCCAGAAATTCCGGCTATGCGCTTTATGGATGGCCCTGTGGACGGGAGCCGGACCGCCATTATAGGCGGCCAGTACGAGCAGCCAGTCGCCGAATTCATGATGGAGATCGCGCAGGTACTTTGCCGCGGCCGTCGTGCTCTTTACAAGGTCTTTTCGTTCGTCCGACTTGCGGTTGACGGCCAATCCCAGTTCGTGGGCCGTGCCCGGCATCAGCTGCCAGGTGCCCTTGGCTCCTACACGGGACACCGCGGTGGATTTCAATTCCGATTCAACCACGGCCAGGTATTTCAATTCCCGCGGCAGCCGGTAACGGTCGAGCACCGAATCGATCACCGCAAAAGGGATCTCGCTTCTCCGCTTGACGATGGTAAGACATTCATCGTTGTTGCGGATATAGGCATTGACAAATCTTATCCCCTTCCTATCTGTGAGGGTAAAGACTGGCTTATCCTTGTGGGTATGGGCAGCCGCAGTGCCTGTATAGAGCACATTTGGGCTGCTTTCGTGGGAGGCATGGCCAGGGTTCGCCGCTGTAGGGGTTGCTACGATAAAGGCGATACTGTAAAAACATAAGGGCATCGGAGACTTCAACATCGTTTTAGTTTTTGAGTAAAACAATGCCGGCCCCAGGATTGGATCAACTTGCGTGCGCGAACCGGATTCTATCCGGTTGCGAAGGGTGAAACATAGAATATTGGCGAGAATTACAGCCTTCCGTGGGTACGGTACAACAGGGGTTTTTCATTTGCGGAAGACTATAACCGAAGAGACAAAGATAATGCACAGAACCCGCTTCCCGCAAGGGTTTCTACTATGGAAAACTACGATGTCAATATGACGGTAAGCGCCTCTTTCTATCCCATTCTTCTACAAGCTTTTGGGTGCCGTCCCATTTTGGTACTGCACCATTAGCAGTGTTAAATCTTCAATAACCCATCTCCACAATCCCCTTATACGTGTCTGTATCCTCCGAATGATGGATCATGAAATCGGCTACATCTGCACGCGAGATACTAAGCGAATTCTTTAGCCATTGGTTCACCGCAAACCGGTAGTGGCCGGTGCCTGCCTTGTTTGTCAGCCGCGGCGGCCGGATGATCGTCCAGTCGAGATCGCTTTCTTTTACCTTGCTTTCCATCAGCCGCAGATCGGCATACATGTGCCGCAACAGCTTCCCCAGGATATTTTTCGCGGCAAATCTTGCAAACGCCGGCATCACCGGGCTTATTTCCACCGCCGACGCAGAGATAAAATAAACGCGGCGCGTACCCCTGCGCTTCATGGCTTCCAGCAGGTTGAGCGCTCCCTGCGAATACAGGGTCGTAGGCTTGTCACCCTTCAACCCGCCGCTGACCCCGATGGCCGAAACGACGACCGTTTCCCCGGATAAATGGGACTCAAAGGTCGAGGGCTGAAGGATATCGCCTCTTACAATGGTCAGATCGGGATGCGTAAGTGGCAGCTTCGACGGTGTTCGCAACACGGCAATTACCCGGTGACCCTCAGCCAGCCCCGCTTCTACGGCTTGTCTGCCGATGCCGCCACCTGCGCCCAGCACTAAAATTGTATTCCGTTGCATAGCCGGTTAAAATTTAAAAATGCTGAGTACAAAGATGATCAGGAACAACAACAGCTCCACCCCTTGAAATACCCCAAGCCGTTGTTTCACTTGCAGGATATTGCCGTTATGCCGGTCGTCATTTGTTTGCAACAGCGACTTTAGCCGATTGCTGTTCCGCCGCAGGACGATGCCCCCGTTGAGGAGGATCAGCAGGACGACCAACATCTTTATCTTAAACCAAAGCATTTGCGCGATGACGCCCTTGAAAATAACCACCATAGCGATGCCGGTGACGATGAGCAGTGCGGCGCCGATACCGATCAGGCGCGGGAATACGGCCACGCTTTCCATTACGCTTGCCGCCCTGGGCTTATCGGTGAGAAGATACCGGGTCAGCCGCCTGTTGATGACGAAATCCGCCAGGATGAAACCCGCCATCATGGTGAACCCGGTGATATGCAATACGAGATCGAGTTGGAGAAATGTTTGTGATGTCATATGAGTAGTGTTTAGATCCTGCCTATGGTTTTGTAAAATGTTTCAGTTTGTCCGGGTTTGTCTGTACATAGATGTTACGAATCTCATCTCCGTCTGTTTCCAGTGCGACAAGGGTTACGGGTTTGTCGCCGGAATAAGTGATGAGGGCGGGCATCCCATTGACGATGGTTGTCTCCTGGTTGAAATCGGGTATTGATTGCCGGAATTTCGGGATGAGCGTGAGGAGAATCCTGACAATAGCGTCCCTTCCTTCGATGGGTTTGGGGAAGGCCGTGATCCGCTGATCCTGCAGGGTGAAGTACGTGCCGCCACCATCGGCAAAAAGCATGATATCCTCTTTCAGGAGATGGATGAGGTCTTCCATGCTTCCTTCCGCAACGGCCTGTAGGAAATTGTGGAGAATCTTTTCGTGTACTTTCATGTCCACTTTGAACCGGCGGGTATCTTTTCCCAGGTTTTCCTTTGCCCTTTTTAGGATTTGCCGGCAGTTGTCGGTCGTTTTGCCGAAGATCTCTGCCAATTCATCATAATCATAGGCGAAGATCTCTTTGAGCAGGAAAATGGCTCTCTCCTGCGGAGTTAGTTTCTCCAGCAGGACGAGCATGCCGATGGACAACGCATGGTAGCTTTCTATCCGGGCGATGGTGGTGGAAGCATGATGATCGGGGAGGGCCTCCGGTAGCCAGATGCCGACGTATTTCTCGCGTTTTATCCGGGCGCTGCTCAGATAGTTGATGCTGGCGTTGGTCACCATCTTTACCAAAAAAGCCTTCCGGTTGCGGACGGCATCGGTATCCGCCTCCATCCATTTGAGAAAGGTATCCTGCACCATGTCCTCCGCGGCGTCGATATTACCCAGCATGTTGTACGCGATGGAGAACAAAAGGGCCTTATACTCAAGGAATAGATCCGATCTGGCATTAGTATTCATATCCATACTCCAATAAGACAATTTAGCCGCATTTTTTGTGACAGGGTCTGCGGGAATCTATTTTCGAGGCCTAAAAAGGCCTCGATTGTACGGGAAAGGTACTACGGGAGTAAAATGATAATATTTCCGTAAAGCACTTTTTCTCCAAATCTTGTTTTATCCACCTTCTTTTACACCTTCTCAATTCATTAAATCTTTAAAAAATGAAAATCCCAAAGACCAGGCTCGCTGTTGCCGCAGGAGCCCTCATGGCGGTTGCAAGCCTGAGCATGATGACACCAACCTTCAACAAGGAACACATGCCTTACCAGGATGACAAACAAATTCTGGGAGCCGGCAGTTCCTTCGATTATCCCCTTTTTACAAAGATGTTCGCCGCGTACAAGACCAACACCGGCGTCGAGATCAACTACCAGTCTGTCGGATCGGGAGCCGGGATCTCCCAGCTGACCAGCAAAACGGTTGATTTTGGCGCTACGGATGCGCCCATGAACGGAAAACAGGATTCAGCGCTCACCAGCGGCCCCGCCATCCACATCCCCGTCACCGCAGGCGCCGTCGTATTGAGCTACAACCTGCCCGATGTGAAGACACAACTCCAATTTAGCCCCGCCGTCCTGGCGGATATTTTCCTGGGGAATATCACTACCTGGAATGACGCGAAGATCGCGGCCATCAACAAAGGGGTAGCTCTTCCTTCTATGCCCATCCTCATCGCGCACCGTTCGGACGGCAGCGGCACTACCAATATCTTCACTACCTATCTGTCCAAGGTCAGCGACCAATGGATGAGCAAGGTAGGGAAGGGCTCTGCCGTTAATTGGCCGGTTGGGCTTGGCGGCAAGGGTAACGAAGGGGTGGCCGGGCTGATCAAACAGACACCGGGCTCCATCGGGTACATCGAACTGGCCTATGCTATCCAGAATAGCATGCCTTATGCGAAAATGCAGAATAAGGCGGGGAAATTCATCAATCCCAGCATCGCCAGCGTCACTGCAGCCGCCGACGTCGCTATCCCCGCGGATTCGAAGGTCTCTCTCACCAATACGGATGCCGCCGCTGGTTACCCCATCTCCGGTTTTTCCTGGGTAGTCCTATACAAGGAGCAGAATTACAACAGCCGTTCAAAGGACCGTGCTACCTACCTCGTGAAGCTTCTCTCCTGGATGATCCACGATGGCCAGAAGTTCAGCACCGATCTCAACTATGCGCCGCTTTCTCCCGCCGCCGTTAAAGTGGGGGATGCCCTGCTCAAATCGGTTACGTATAATGGGAAGCCTGTACTGTAAGTGATAGACATACTATAGTCGACAAAAGGGAGAGGGCAACCTCTCCCTTATTTGTTTGATGTCCCCCTTATGATAACACCTATTTTCCGCCTCCCCCATTCAGCCTATCTTGTGGCACCAATCCAAATCCAATGAAAAGCTTCTCCGTTATCCTATCTATCCTGCTCCTGTCCGGTATCGTCAATGCCCAGGAAAAGCCACTCTCCGGCCCGACGAAGCGCCCCGAACACATCGACCCAACGCCCGACCAGAAGGCCCGTAGGCAGCAGTCCGAAGCTTTCTGCAAGGAACACGACATTCCCATCTTTAAGAATCCGCATGCCCTCTTCGTCGACGCCGAGTCGAAAGTGACGATAAGGGAAACGGACACGGTCCTTGACCGCGCCCTGGCCCTTTGCTACATCGGGATGAAAGGCGAAGGCATGCCCGACGAGCAGCTGGCGGCCGTCGCCAAGGATTGGAAGATCATGGATAAGCTCTCGCCAAAGGAGAAAGAATTCATCGCTGCTGAGCGGCCCACCCCACAGCAGCGTACGGACGCCATCTGGCGCTACGAAAGCCTGCACGTCCTGCTCTGGGCGATGGGGTTCATCGATTCGCTGGGCTATCCCGATCAACAATGCTCTGTGACCAATGACCTGAAAGTCCTGCACGATCTGACGGAGCAGCAACTGCGCGCAAAGGCAACGCTCCGCTCGAAAAAGGAGATCCTCGACCAGGCCGATCTCATCCTGCGTATCCACTGGGCCATCGAAGATGCCCGGGCAAAGGGCGACCCGGTGCCGGGCGGAATTAACCCCGATGTGGTGCAGGAACGATACTGCGCCCTCAACTGGCTTATCCGCAACCTGGGTCTTGACTGGGACGATGTGCAAACAAACACCTGATCCGGTTATCTGGGTTATCTGTGGGAAAATAAAGAACAGAAAGGTGCACGATTATCGCAGTAATCCCGTTATATTCGGCCATAACCCACCAGTTGCATGCCCAATACCCCTTCTACCCCCGATCGAGACAACCTGCCCAAGAGAAACCTGATGGATCATGTTCTTCAGCCACCCTCTTATGGTTGGCAGGACGAGGAGAACAATCTCATCATCCCAACTTCCCGGCAGATCTTCCATGAATTCCTGTTTCGCCTTAACATCTTGCGGACAAAAAAGAACTGGCTGGCCTTCTTTGGCTGGGCCCGTGTGCTTTTGCTTATCCCTTGCTTTGTTTTGTTCTTGTTTCATTATTTCAGCTTCTATCTGCTGGGCATCGCTTTCTTATACGGTATGGTGATCATGGGCACACATGGCACCATCTGGTATCATCGGTATTGCACTCATGGAGCCTACACGTTCAGGAACAACTTTTGGCGCTTCATTACCCGTAATCTTACCATCAATGTTGTTCCGGAAGAGATCTATGTCATTTCGCACCATGTCCATCATGCCAAGTCGGACGAACCCGGTGATCCATACAATGCTTCGGCCGGGTTTTTATATTGTTTCCTGGCAGACGTGAACCATCAACCTATTTCCGTCGATCTTACCGAAGCAGAATACGCGCGCGTCTTGAAATTGATGGAGCACACGGGCGTCCATGCCAATACCTACCGGCAATACAAAAAATGGGGCTCCATCGCCAACCCCACCCGAACCATCGTTGGCTGGCTGTTGAATTGGGCTTTCTGGGGGGCGGTATTTTATTGGCTGGGTGGCCCGGCCCTGTTCTTTACTCTTTTCGGCGCGGCCGGCTTTTGGGCCATTGGCGTTCGGACCTTTAATTATGAAGGACATGGCAAGGGCAAAATGCGGCATCGGGATGGTACCGATTTTCACCGGAAGGATCTTTCTATCAACCAGCTCTGGCCGGGTTACGTGGCCGGGGAATGGCATAACAATCATCATCTTTTCCCCTGTAGCGCCCGCAGCGGGTTTCTCAACTACCAGATGGACCTCGCCTGGTGTTATATCAAATTCATGAACCGCATCGGGGCCGTCAGCGCCTACCGCGACTCAAAACATCTTTTCCTGGCGGAATATCACCAGCCATATCTCGACAGCAAAAAAGCCGAGGTCGTCATTTGAGATATATTTGCCAAAATATAACACATGCCCATCACCTCCGCGGGTCCGGCTGATATCCCCGCCCTCGTCGCCCTCGTAAACAGCGCCTATCGTAGCGAAGGCGGGCAGCAAGGCTGGACGCACGAATCGCACCTCATCTCCGGCTCCCGTACCGATGCCGCCGGCATCCAAGAGTTGTTGCAAACACCGGGCGCGGTCATCCTCAAATACCCCGACGCCAGCGGCGTCATCCTCGGGTGCGTATATCTGCAGCAGGAAGGCGACACTCTCTATCTCGGTCTGCTCAGCGTCCAACCCGCGCAACAAAATGCGGGCATCGGCAGACGACTGCTCGCTGCAGCTGACGACTATGCCTGTCGTCACCACTGCAAGGCCATCAACATCACCGTCATCTCCGTTCGCCACGAGCTCCTTGCCTGGTATCAGCGGCATGGCTATCGCCGCACCGGCGAGATCAAACCCTTTCATGCCGGCGAAAAGTTCGGCATCCAGAAGCAGCCATTGGAGCTCGTAGTATTGGAGAAACCTATACCGGCGTGAAACTGTTAACGGGAGCAACCTTCGCACTTTTGCGAAAATTGCCTATTTTTGAAATACTCCAACTAAAACCTATGTTCAAATGCTAAAAAAAATATTTTGCTTTTCTTCCCTCGCTATCGTTATAGTGATATTCACCTGTCCCATCGGCATTACTTCCTGTACAAAGCAAACGGTTACCGATACGGTTTATTTGAAGAAAACAGATACGCTACGCGTTACGGACACCCTGCAAGAGAAAGATACTGCTATTTCGACGGCTCTTCTGACCGCTAACTCCTGGAAGGCCATTTATGACAGGGCGACTGTCGGGGGAAACATGCTGTATTATGTCAGGGGCGGATCAAGTAATACCATGAACCTCGACAATGAATACATCACCTTCAATTCCAATTATACCGGCGTCTATACCGACGGCAATGGCAATCAAACCACTTTCACCTGGAGTTTCACGGATTCATCCTATACAAAGCTCACCTGGCAATGGAATTCGTCCCCGGCAGCGCTTGTAACTTGGGAAAATGTTTTCTATGATAACGGGGCCCTTCACTATACGGAGTACTATACCAAAAATGGAGTGTATTATTACTCGCAGGAGATAAGGGTGCCTAAATAACTGTGCGCTACGGCGCCGCAGGGGAAAGCCTGTATATCTATCAACTTCAACTGTTGAGGTTGGGTCACGGCGGAGAACAGCGGCAGCCCCTTGCCCAGGGCGAAAGGATGGGTGCGGAGGTGGAAGCGTCGTCCATGCTATGGAATATCCAGTCAATCTCACCGTTGGGGCCACCGACAAACCCATCGGTCCCCGGGGGCAAACGCGACAAAGCATTGAGGAGAATCCGCCTTTTCCCGCCTACCCATCGGCACAGATTTGAAGCGTGTGCCCGGCACGGGCACCTTTCAACTGATCCCCGGATGGCGCGATCTATTTTTCATCCATAAATTTCGTCCGGGATAGAATTTCCTGTGCCTTCTTTAATTTTTCAGGAAACAGTGTTTCTTCGGCTGGGAGGATAGTGTTGGTGACCACAACCACAGGAGGGATCCTTTTTTTCCGGCTTTTTCCGGCGAGATTTTTCTTTTTAGTCACAGTCATATTCAAATTTACCATTTTCTTTTGATTAAAAAACCCAAGAACACAATATTGGCTTTGGGTTCAAAAGGAAGTTCTACATAATCTAATTCATCCTTTATAATTCCCTTGATAATAAAATCTTTATCAAAATTGGAAGAATAGGTTTTCAGGATTCGGGTGTAGAGTTTAGTGCGCTCTTTTGTGCTACCAGTGATGAATATTTCGGCATCCGGGAATTTGCTCGTAAAATCAATAAGGATTTGTACTGTCGTTGCAAGAACTCTTATTATATCACCATTATTGGAATTAGCCTTGTCATCAATCGTGCCATCTGCCATCAGGTCGCCGAATCCCATATTTACTATATTCCGACTACCTGTATGCGCAAACTCAACTGCTTTCTGGATATTTCTCTTTCCAATGCTTGTGAAAGTATACCTGCTGGCGTAGGGACGGTCGTATGGATAGAAGGGTGTATTACTCATAGGGCAAGGCATAATAATTAACTTACAAATCTAGCACTTTCTTGCCAACTCATTCGAGCCATCTCCCAGTCTGCTATTTCATCCGATCAAAAAAATTCCTCCCAAAGCCGCTGATCGTCGCCACCTTTCCATCGGCGCCTCTGGTCATGTTCAGCTCAAAACCGTCCTTTGAGAAAATGGTCGAATCCGAAGATGGGTACATCACCATCTCCTGCCCCTCCCAAAGCCGCTTCACCAGCAGGTGATCGCCCTCTACGCCCACCTGGAGCACCAGCGGCTCGTCGCCCCGCAATTTGTACTTACCCGCGCAGGCGGCCAGCTGCTCTGCGGTCAGCGTGACGATCGTCTTCACCTCAGGGTGATAGAGGTCCTTCCAGCCATACACCGTTGCCACCCCGGCGAGCACTTCGTTCATAATAGCGCCGTTGTCACTGTTGACCATCACCGCCATCCCTTCACCGCCATCCAGCTTTCCGATGTACAGCGACCTGAACCCTTCGTTTGCGCCATTATGCGTAAAAATGCGGGTGCCTCCGACTTTATTGATAAAGACACCCAGCGCCGCATTACTGTCCACATATGGCGTCAGCCGCAGCCGCGTAAAGGTCTGGTTCAGCACTTTCGCCGACTTCCCTTCATACGACAGCTGGGTTTCGATGATATACTTACAGAGATCGGTGGGGTTGGTCCAGAGCCCTGCCGCCGCCTCTTCGGGATAGGTATGGTATTTGCCGGATACGGCCGAACCATCGGCATAATAGGCCGTAGCCAGAAAGACCGCCTTATCCGCCGGTGCAGGCTGCGTATAAAAACTGCCCGTCATGCCCATCGGCTTCAACACCTGCTCGTACATCCAGCGATCGTACGGCTCTTGGGTGACATCCGCTATCACCAACTGCGAGATCGTGATACCCCCACCCGAATACTGCGACCTGATGCCCGGGGCATACATGCTCCGGACGGCATGTGTATTGGCCGGCGGCGCCCCATCCAGGATTTGGGCGACGGTTGGCAGGGTCACCCCCCGCTCATAGCCCGGAAAGCCATGTATCGTCAGCCCGGCCGTATGGCTCAACAGGTTGGCGACGCTTATCTTCTCGCCCTTCGAAAGCGAATCATAAGGGAATTTCCAGGTGGTGAGGTAGGTATTAATATCGGCATACAGATCGATCTTCTTCTCTTGCGCCAGCTTCACCAGCCCGACACCGTTCAGGGACTTGCTGATGGATGCCGCCTGGAAAAGCGTCTGTGGCGTGACGGGACGCTTCTCCGCCGAATCGGCCCAGCCATAGCCCCTCGCCCATTCTATCTTGTAATGGTGCACGACGGCAATGCTAAGCCCATGAACATGATAATGCGCCATCCTTTCCTTCAGGGTATACCATGGATGATCAGTGGTCTGTATCGCGGTGCCCAGGTGTTCCTCTACCGCTTTTATCTTCTTTTCTACTTCGGTGGAGTAGGGTTGCGCAACGGCTACATGAGCCGCGAACAAAATCAGCAATAGGTAGGTTATCTTGGTATTCATATGAAAGTGCTTAACTTGCGTCTAATCTATGGGAAATTGATGATATGAAAAAACTCACTATTCTGGCCTTTTTTCTGGGAATCTGGACCATTGGACAGGCTCAATTCGAGGGTATCCTGACTTATGACTGCACCATAAAGAACAAAACGCTCACCACGGTCTACGAGTCGAAAACAAAGGTTTTGCTGGAAGCAAAGATCTATCCCATGAAAGGTGGGGTTGCCGACATCAAAGAAGCCAAAGAGCAGGACCCCATTCTATTCGATTTTGAAGCCAAAAAAGCAACCCGCTTCGGCTCCAGGCACCATGAAACCGTCTCCACCGACCTTGCCCCGGTGACGGCAGACCGAACGGGAAAACTAAAGGATGAGGACATCACCATCGAAATGGTTGGCACCGAAAAGATAGAAGGCTACAGCTGCCAGCATTTCATTGTAAAGATAAAAGGGAATCCAAAGGAGTTATGGATCACAAAAGACCTCGGCGTCTCGTCGGTCTGTATGCTCTCCCAATTCGATTATTATCCCGCCGGCTCCCTGCTCTATGATAAGCTAAAGTCGGCGGGTGGCGACGGCATCGTCGTTCGCTCGAAGTCCGGCGACGTCATCGTCAATCTCTCCAATGCCCAGGTGAAGACCGTGCCCCCTTCCTATTTCGAAATTCCGGGTAAGTCATAGCACCAGCTCCCTATGCAGCCGCTCGAGCGCCGCCGCGGGTTCCGAACAAAACCCGGGGTGAACCTTGGAAGTCTGCAGGATGGTGCTCCGCGTTGCCGTCAGCCAGCGAAACCGGCCCGCCGGGTCCAATTGCCCTATCGGTCCCCCCGCCGCCGTCCCTCTTGTGATCTCGTCAAAAGCCCGCAGATGCGCCTCCAGCTCCTCCACATCCAGCGCAGGGAACATGGATAGCAGCCGGTCTTTATCCAGGGTATATTTCAGCGCCAGGAATCTGGGCCTGCTGCAATAGAGGATGACCCCCACGTTGAGGAACTCTTCCCGGTCGACACGCGGGACGACCCGGATGACGGCATACTCAAATAATTGCTTTTCTTGCATGCAGGGCTTCATTTACAAAGATGGTGGAATTCGCGACGCGGTTGATCAGGAATTGAGCGTATACGGCCCGGATACCATCCGGCGACAATCCCCATGAGACATTAGCCGGGGAATCGGATAGCCATTCGTCCGGCAATAACCCGACGATACCCTCGATCACCGGTGGTGTCAGCACCGATCTGAATGCCGAATCTACAGCCCCCAGTTGGGTGGCACGCGGCAGCAACACATGGTCTTTCACCTGTACAAAGGGTCGTAAGGCCTGTTCTTCCCAGTTATCCCAGCTGTGATGAAAGTACAGCGCCGCTCCATGATCGATGAGCCAAAGCTCCTTGTTCCACACCAGCATATTCGTATTGCGTGCCGTCCGGTCGACATTCGTCAGCAGGCAGTCCAGCCAGACGACCTGCGACGCCGTCCACTCTTCCACCCGGTTGACCACGGGGTCAAAAGTTATCGCCCCCTGCAGATAATGCAGCCCCAGGTTCAATCCCACACTTGCCTTCAGCAGGTCTTGTATCTCTTCGTCGGGCTCGCTCCGCCCAAAAGCGGCATCCAGACCGGCAAACACGATCTCGGGTACCCGAAGCCCCAGGGCCCTGGCCACCTCCCCGCCGATGAGCTCCGCGATGAGGGATTTCACGCCTTGCCCCGCGCCCCGGAATTTCAAAACATAGAGGAATCCATCGTCGGCTTCCGCGATAGCAGGCAGCGACCCGCCTTCCCGCAAGGGCGTGACATAACGCGTAACGGCAACGCTTCGCAGACTAGAGATCAGGTTGGACATAACGAGTGGGCAAGATAAGGGGATTTCGGCTATTTTTGACCCCATGGAATTTCTGGAAGTAGCCTTGCAGCACATCATCTTTACCCTAACCAAATCCCAGCGCCTCGCTATCGTGGGTGAAACGGGCTCCGGCAAGAGCACCCTGCTGAAGATTATTGCCGGGCTCGCCACCCCCCAACAAGGTTCTGTTTTCTTCCAAAGCAACCGCGTCAGCGGCCCCCTCGAACGTCTCATCCCCGGCGAGCCCGGCATCGCCTATCTCTCGCAGCATTTCGAACTCTGGCACAACTACCGCGTGGAAGAAGTGCTCGATTACAACAACGACCTCGATGCTTCTGAAGCAGCCAACCTCTACAGCCTCTGTCACATCGATCATCTTCTTCACCGCCGCACGGATCAGCTCTCGGGTGGTGAACGCCAGCGCATCGCCCTCGCCCGGCTCCTGGTTCACCCGCCACGGCTCCTGCTGCTGGACGAACCCTTCTCCAACCTGGACATGATACACAAACGAACGTTGAAGACGGTGATCCGCAACATCGCCCAACGCTTCGATATCACCATCATCCTCGTCTCCCATGATCCGTATGACACCTTAACATGGGCCAGCGAGATCATCGTCCTCCGGGAAGGCCGCCTCGTCCAGCAGGGGACACCCCGGGAGGTTTACGGACACCCCCGGGACGAATATGTCGCCGGTCTTCTCGGCGACTACACGCTTATCAATGGGGTATTTATCCGGCCGGAAGCCCAAACAGCCTTCTTTTTTTCCACACATCCCTAAATCCGGCCCAACTGCACCCCTCTTTCCTACCTTCGCGCACATAAAAAAAACGCGAATCACCATGAGAAATGTCTTCGGCTTCCTGGCCCTGGCCGTCCTGTTATTGAGTCAGCAGGCAACACAGGCCCAGTCTGCACCGGCTTCCAATTACGACCCCCACGACGCCTTTGCACCCCTTTTCTACCCGGCTTATGGCGACGATATCCGCACTGCCGCCGGCACGCCCGGACCAAAATACTGGCAGAACAGCGCTGATTATAAGATCGACGCCAGCCTCGACGACGAGAACAAGTCGCTCACCGGTACCGTCACCGTCACTTATAAGAACAACAGCCCGCAAGACCTGCCTTTTGTCTGGATGCAGATGGATCAGAATATCTATAGCCTGCAGTCGCGGGGAGTAGCCATCACCGATCTCTCGGGCGGCCGCTGGGCCAATCGCGACCAGTTTGACGGCGGTTACGAACTCAAGTCGGTGGAGATCATCAACCCGGCCACGGGTAAGGCCAGCCCTGCCGGTTACCTCGTATCCGACACCCGCATGCAGGTGAAGCTCCCCACGAGCCTGAAGACCGGCGGCATCCTCAAACTGCGTATTACGTACAGCTTTAAGATCCCGCAATATGGCACCGACCGCTGCGGCCGCCTGGAGACAAAGAATGGCTGGATCTACGAGATCGCTCAATGGTATCCCCGGATGTGCGTCTTTGATAATGTCGTTGGCTGGAACACCCTGCCTTATCTTGGCCAGGGGGAATTCTATCTCGAGTATGGCAACATCGAATACAATGTCACCGTTCCTTCTGAAATGATCGTCGGCGGCAGCGGCGAATTGCTCAACCCTGCAGAGGTTCTCACCCCAGCCCAGCTGCGCCGCTACAACGAAGCAAAAGCCAGCGACATCACCGTCGCTCTCCGCAGCGAGACCGAGGTGACCGACCCGGCCAGCCGCCCGCAGGGTAAACGCCTTACCTGGCGCTTCAAATGCACCAACACCCGCGATGTGGCCTGGGCTGCTTCGAAGGCCTTTATCTGGGATGCCGCCCGTATCGATCTGCCCAGCGGCAAAAAAGCAATAGCCCAATCCCTCTATCCCGTCGAAAGCAAGGGCGACTCCGCCTGGGGCCGCAGTACGGAGTACGTCAAAGGCTGCATCGAATACTACTCCAAGTATCTTTACGAGTTTACTTATCCTTCCGCGACCAATATCGCCGGGGTCGTGGGCGGGATGGAATATCCCGGCATCGTTTTCTGCGGCTATCGCAGCCGCATGGGTAACCTCTGGGGCGTCACCCGTCATGAGTTTGGCCACAACTGGTTCCCGATGATCGTCGGCAGCAACGAACGCAAATACGCCTGGATGGACGAAGGCTTCAACACCTATATCAATACAGTAGCCGACTCGGCCTTCAACAACGGCGAATATTTCCGCCCCGTGACCAACCGCACCCGCCTGGCCACGCCCTATTTCAATATCACCAATCCTATGCTGACCATCCCCGACCAGATGCCCAGCCGCGAATGGGGTATCCTTTGCTATGCAAAACCTGGCAGCGGCCTCGAACTGCTGCGCGAAGAGATCCTGGGAAAAGAGCGGTTCGACTATGCCTTCCGGTATTATGTACACGAGTGGGCCTTTAAACATCCCACACCCTATGATTTCTTCCATGCCATCGAGAACGCTTCCGGCGAGACCCTCGACTGGTTCTGGCGCGGCTGGTTCTTCAACAACTGGAAGATCGACCTGGCCGTCACAGGGGTAGAATATGTACAGGGCGACTCCACCAAGGGCGCTACCATCACCATCCAGAACAAAGAAAAGCTGCCCATGCCCGCCACCGTCGAAGTAAAAGAGGAAAATGGCACCACCAATCGCGTCAAATTCCCTGTAGAGATCTGGATGAAGAGCGGAACTTGGAAATTCCATTATTCCTCCACCAGCAAGATCGTCCAGGTGACCATCGATCCTGATAACCGATATCCCGACAGCGACCCTTCCAATAACACTTTCAAGCCTTAATATCTTAATATAAAAGCCGCCCGTCAGGGTGGCTTTTTACATATATTTGTGTACACCAAGCGCAATCATATGAAGCAAAAGCAAGTGGCCCTCGCATCGATCACCATCTTCGGCGCAAAAGGCGACCTCACCTATCGCAAGCTGATCCCCGCCTTTTACAATCTCTTCATCAGCCATCACCTCCCATCCACCTTTTCCATCTTTTGTGTCGACTTCCTCGCCGTCGACGACGCCGGCTATCGCGACTGGCTGCTTGAAGGTGTCAACGAATTCAGCCGCACCGGCCGCGCCGACGCGCAGAAATGGACCGAGTTCGCGGCTCGCATCACCTATGTGCAGGGTGACTTCATGAAGAAAGAAACGTACAGCACCCTAAAGGGCCAAATTCAGAAATTCGAGGATAAACAACAACAAAGAGGGGTACGCATGTTCTATTTTGCCGTAGCTCCCCGATTTATTGAAGTCATTGCGGACGCCCTCTGCAACCAGAAGCTTTGCAATCGCGATACCCTCGACCGCATCGTGGTCGAAAAACCCTTTGGTACCGACCTCGACTCGGCCCGCAAGCTCAATCGCTATCTCAGCAAACGCTTTAAGGAAAAACAGATCTATCATATCGACCACTATCTTGGCAAGGAAATGGTTCAGAACATCCTGGCTTTCCGCTTTGCCAACCATGTCTTCGAGCCGTTGTGGAACAATCAATACATCGATCATATCCAGATAAGCGTTGCTGAAGAGGTCAGCGTCGGCAGACGCGGTGGCTATTACGACAGCAGCGGCGCACTTCGTGACATGATCCAGAACCACCTGCTCCAGTTGTTGTGCATCATTGCCATGGACTGCCCGAAAGCCTATGAGGCCGAAGCTATCCGGGATGCCAAGATAAAAGTGCTGAAAAGTACACGGATCTACAATACCGAACAGGTGTTCAAGAACGTCGTTCGCGGCCAGTATGCTGCTGGCGTCGTAGGCGGCCAGCCCCGCCGGGCCTATCGCGAAGAAGAGCAGGTAAAACCCGACTCTACCACCGAGACCTTTGTGGCCGCCCGTTTCTTTATCGACAGCGAGCGCTGGAAAGGCGTACCCTTCTTCCTCCGGACGGGAAAGAACATGGCCAAACAGTCCACGACCATCATGATCCAATTCAAGGAATCACCCCATAAGATATTCAAGGATGACATCACACCCAACCAGCTTATCATCAGCATCCAGCCTGAACTGGAGATCGGTCTGCTCTTCGAAGGGAAGGTGCCGGGCCTGCATATGAAGCTCCTGCCCATGGAAATGGATTTCATGTATAAGGACGCCTATATCGAATCGCTGCCAGAAGCCTACGAAGCCCTGCTGCTCGACGTCCTCGATGGCGAAGCCACCCAGTTCATGCGCGCCGACCAGATCGAATGGGCCTGGAAAGTGGTGATGCCCATCCTCAACGCCTGGGAGAAGAGTCCAAAGAAACAACTACAGTCGTATGAGTCCGGATCGTGGGGCCCCACGGCAGCCAACGCCATCCTGAAGCCTTTTGCCAAAGAGTGGTTCCGGCTCAACCACGAGCCCCTCAGCGAGCTGGCGCCTGCGACCACCACTGCCAACGCCCAGACCACGGCCGCCAACGCCGAGGTCACGGCGGCTACCTAAATTTCAATCTATGATGCGGTATTGCCTTCTTCTGCTTTTGCTTGCAGCCACCTCCTTCACCGGCCGCCTCTCCGACCCCGGACCTGGCGACGGCCCCGGTAACCTGGCCGACGACGACTGGCACTCCCTTTTCAACGGGAGAAACCTCAAAGGCTGGGACAGCTATCTGAAAGGCATCGGTCTCAACACCGATGCAAACAAGGTCTTCACAGTCGTAACCGAAGAAGGTGAAAAAGTGATCCGTATTTCCGGTGAGATCACCGGCGGCCTCTCTACAAAAAAGGAATATGGCGACTATCATCTGCAGCTCCTTTTCAAATGGGGTGTCCTCACCTGGGGAACGAAAAAGGGCAGGAAAAAGGATAGCGGCCTGCTCTATCACTCTGTCGGCCCCTACGGGGCAGACAACGGCGCCTGGATGCGCAGCCAGGAGTTTCAGGTGGAAGAAGGTAATGTCGGTGACTACTGGGGTTGCGCCGGTGCAACGGCAGACATCCCGGCCATAAAAAAGACCGACTCCGACTACGTCTATAGCCCCACCGGCGCCCTCTATACCTTCCGGGCCGACAGTCATACCGGCCGCCATTGTATAAAAGCAGGGGATGCCGAACATCCCACCGGGCATTGGAATTCCCTCGATCTCTATTGTCACGGGGACACCGCTGTTCAAGTCGTCAATGGGCAGGTGATGATGATCCTCTACCATTGCGGTCAGGTCGACAATGGCACCATCAAGCCCCTGACAAAAGGCAAGATCCAATTACAATCCGAAGGCGCCGAAGTCTTTTATAAACAAATCCGCATCCGCCCTATCACGCAACTACCCGCAGAAATTCTCAAGCAATGAACCCGAGCATGAAATACGCGCTTCTTCTCTTTTGCTTTGCCGCCTCCATCCGCCCCCTCACCGCCCAAGACAGCATCGTACAGAACGTCACCGCCCGCCGCGAACTGAACCTCGACGGCCGCTGGAACTATATGGTCGACCCCTACGAGACCGGCTACTATGACTATCGCCATCAGCCCTATGACCAGTCGCCTTCAGGGAAAGGCGGATACTACGATGACAGGAAACAAACCGACAAGAGCCAGCTCATCGAATACGACTTCGATCGCAGCCCCACGCTAAAAGTCCCCGGCGACTGGAACTCACAGGATGAAAAACTACTCTATTACGAAGGAACCATCTGGTACCGCCGCGTCTTCCAGACAACTCCGCAACCCGGCCGCCGCTACTTTATCTATTTCGGCGCAGTCAACTATGAAGCCCATGTCTATCTCAATGGCAAAAAACTGGGCATGCACAAAGGAGGTTTTACCCCTTTTCAATTCGAAGTGACCAGCCTGCTAAAGGCCGGTGATAACACCCTTGTAGTCAAGGCCGACAATACCCGGCACCAGGACGAGATCCCTACCGTCAATACCGATTGGTGGAACTATGGCGGCATCACCCGTGATGTCTGCCTCGCCTCCACACCGGAAACCTTTATAAGCGATTACCAGCTGCAGTTGAAGAAGGACGATCCCCATACCATCGAAGGCTACGTGCAGCTGGCCGGACAACACAGCCCGCAAACGGTCACCATCGACATCCCCGAGGCCGGCATTCATACTACGACAACCACTGACGGTGGCGGTCGTGCACCTGTCGCCATTATGACAAAAAAGCTGGCTTACTGGTCGCCCGAACATCCCAAGCTGTACGCCGTCTCGCTAAGCACCGCCACCGACACGACTGTCGACCGCATTGGCTTCCGCACCATCCGGGTGCAGGGGAAGGATATCCTGCTCAACGGCAAACCCGTCTTCCTTCGCGGCATCTGTATCCATGACGAGAACCCGCTGATCCCCGGCCGTCTCCGCGGTGAAGGCGATTGCCGTATGCTGCTCACCTGGGCAAAACAACTGGGCTGTAATTATGTGCGTCTCGCCCACTATCCGCACAACGAAGCGATGATCCGCCTCGCCGACGAAATGGGCCTTATGGTATGGGCAGAGGTACCGGTATACTGGACCATCTCCTGGACCAACCCTGACACCTATGCCAACGCGCAAAAGCAATTGTCCGATCTCATCAACCGCGACCGTAACCGCGCCGCCGTCATCATCTGGAGCATCGGCAACGAGACCCCGCTGAGCGCTCCCCGCCTCGACTTTATGTCCCGGCTCGCCGCCCACGCTCACCAACTCGACAACACACGTCTCGTCTCTGCTGCACTGGAAGTCCACCGCCAGGGCAACGAAGTCATCGTCGACGACCCGCTCGGTGAAAAGCTCGATCTCGTCAGCTTCAACGAATATGCCGGCTGGTACTGGGGTGACAAACTCGCCGATCTCCCCAATTATCATTTTACCATCAAATACGATCGCCCGGTGATCATCACCGAACTCGGCGGCGACGCCCTCGCCGGTTTCCATGCCGACCCCGACACCCGGTGGAGTGAAGAATACCAGGAAGCCCTATACGCCAACCAGGTGAAGATGCTTTCGGGCATCACCGCGCTCCGCGGCATCACCCCCTGGATACTCGTCGACTTCCGCAGCCCCCGCCGCCAGCACCCGGTATACCAGAACTTCTGGAACCGCAAGGGGCTTATCTCTGAACAAGGCGTAAAGAAACGCGCTTTCTATACCCTGAAAAACTTCTACGACACCATCGCAAAAAAATATCCTGAATAACAACACTATGACCGACTTCAAACAACAGGCGGCACAGGAAGCCGCAAAGCTCATACAGCCCGGCGATACCATCGGTCTCGGCGCCGGCTCCACCATGATCCATCTCATCACGGCGATAAAGGCGACTCCCGGGCTCGCCGAAACCCTCACCGTAGCAAGCTCCTCCTTCAGCACCCGCCTGCGGCTGATGGCCGAGGGGTTCACCGTGAAAGAATCTGGCTGGCTCTCCCGGCTCGACTGGTATTTCGATGGATGCGACCAGTTCGACCACTGGCTCAACGCCCTGAAGAGTGGGGGAGGGGTGCACACCGCCGAAAAGATCCTCGCTGCCATGGCGGACAACTTCGTCCTTGTGGGCGATAGCAGCAAACAATCTGTTCGTTTCGACTCCACCTACCCCCTTGTGGTCGAGGTTATCCCCGAAGCGCTGTCATACGTAGCCGACCGCCTCAAACGATCATTCCATCCAACACGATCCGAACTACGGCTTAGTGTCAGAAAAGACGGCGCCGTCATCACCGAAAGAGGGAACTTCCTCATCGATAGCTGGTTTTCTCCCTTCCCCGAACCCGTTGATCTCAACGACCAGGTGGGTGCCATCCCCGGTATCCTCGAACATTCGCTTTTCTTTAATTTGGCCCACAAAGCCATCACTGCCGGGCCCGACGGCATAATGGAATGGTCAAGGCCGTGGCCATCAAGAACCGAGTCATGAAGACCGTCCTTATCCTCGGAGCCAACTCCGACGTGGCCAAAGAAGCCATGCAGCTCTATATACAACAAGGCTGGCAAGTCATTGCCGCCTCCCGCAGCCTCAGCGAGATCGATCAATTCATCGCCACCCGCAACCTCCCCTCCGAACGCATCATCACCCGCTACTTCGACGCAACGGCCTTCGGCGACCACGCCGCCTTCTATGCCGGTTTGCCCGCAAAACCCAATATCGTCCTCTATGCCGCGGGCTTCCAGGTCACCAACGAAGAAGCCCTCCTGAGTTGGGAGGGCAGCTATCGCATGATCAATGTCCTCTACGCCGGTGCGGTCTCTATTCTCAACCTCGTCGCTACCGACGGCGGCAACCCCGGTCTCGAACGCATCGTCGGCCTCTCTTCCCTTTCAGGCGTCCGCGGCCGTAAGAGCAACTTCATCTACGGCAGCACAAAGGCCGCCTTTACCACCTATCTTGCCGGGCTGCGCCAACATTTGGAGCCCCGCAAGGTCGTCGTCAATGCCATCATCGCTGGCTACATCCGCAGCAAGCTCACCGCTCACCTCGATCTTCCCGAATCGCTGCTGATGGAACCCGCCTTCATCGCCCGTCACGTCACAGGCGCCGGCCGCCGCTTCATTATCGTCCCCGGCTGGAAATGGAAGATCATCTATACTATTCTCCGCATCCTCCCGGAAAATCTTGTAGCCAGACTCCCGTAATTTTTGTAAATTAGTAGTTGGTTTCCCGCAATAATATCCCCTGAAAGGTAGATCAACCTTTTCCCCCCTTAATTACAGCCCTACGATCAATTAGTCAGACAATTTATTGAGCATCATTCAAAAAAATTGTTATGAAAAATAGATTGTATACCGTCGCAAGGATCACCCTTGTTGTTGCGCTTATTTATTTCGCATACCGCCATTTGCCTTCAAACAAAACAACCTTTGACCAAAAACAAATGGAGCAGGAAGATGATCCTGCAGCAGCCATCCGGCAGGAGTTTGAAAAAACAAAAGACCCCGCTACAGGCGATGTGCCGACAGAGCGGCTGCTGATCGCCCGGCAATTTCAGCGAAAACAACTGGCCAGGCAAAGGACCTCGGGTGCACCCACCATATTAAACGCTGTGCCCGGAATCGACTGGACCGAAAGAGGCCCGGGCAACATCGGTGGAAGGACCCGCGCAATATTGTATGACGCGAATGACCCCACGCACAAAAAAGTATGGGCCGGTGGAGTGGGCGGTGGCCTGTGGTATTGTAACGATATCAGCGCAGCTACGCCAGTGTGGAACAAGGTCAACGACCTTTTCGACAACCTGGCCGTCACCTGCATCCACCAACAAAGAGACACCCCGCAGAATCTGTATTTCGGCACGGGCGAAGGCTGGTATCCCGGCGAAGGCATCTTTGGCATCAGGGGACTGGGCATCTGGAGATCCGTCGACGGCGGAGCCACCTGGACGCACCTGGCCTCCACGATACCTACTCCGGCTGACCGCAGGTTTTACTATATACAGGACATCGCCGTAGTTTGCTGCGCTGTTACAGGCAATCCCCCGGTGGCTGTGGAAGCTATCCTGGTGGCGACAAAATATGGGGGTATTCAACGTTCTATCGACGGAGGCGCCACCTGGACCAAGGTATTGGGCAACGGGGTCGGGGGTGGATCGGTCGATCAAGCGGCCGATCTGGATCCTATTTATAGTTATGTGTTCGCTTCCATGGGCATCAGCAGTTCCGATGGTATCTACCGTACAGCGGATGGCGGCTCCACCTGGGTAAAAATTTACCAGTCGGCGGGAGACGAACAAAGAATTAAGATCGCTTCGGCGCCCAATGCCTATTGGCAAATGTGGGCCCTGATACAGAGTTCGGGAAATGGCATCAAGAAGATCATGAAGACCTCCAATGCCGACGACCTGCCGGGCAATACCGTCTGGTCGGACAAACCAAATCCCACCTGGTGCGACAATGGCACTACCAGCGCGGATTTTACCCGTGGGCAGGCCTGGTACGATTTGGCAGCGGCCATCGATCCCTGGGATACGAATACCGTGTACATCGGCGGGGTGGATGTCTTTAAGACGGTCACCGGCGCTACCGGAGCAACACCCTGGACCCAGATCACCCAATGGAAGAACGGCTGCCCCGGTTATCCTTATGTGCATGCCGATATTCAGAAGATCCTTATCGCGCCTGGCTCCTCCTTCCCTGGTCCTGCGCCCGAGTTTTTAGTGGCTTGCGATGGGGGTATCTTCCGGACAGCGGATATCGGGGCTTCTTTTTCGAGCAGGGACAACAGCTATAATGTGACGCAGTATTATGCCTGTGCCGTGCATCCCAGTTCTACAAATTATTTCCTGGCCGGCGGGCAGGACAACGGCACGCAACAATTTACCTCCCCTGGCATTAATTCCCCCGCTACGCTCTCTCCACCCACTACGGTATCGGGAGGGGACGGCGGTTTTTGTCATATCGATCAGAATGTTCCCAACACCCAGATCACCGCCTACGCTTATAACAACTATAATGTTACCACAGATGGCGCCGCCTCATTCATCGCCTATCATTTTGCAGGTGGCGCTTTCATTAACCCGACCGACTACGACAATGCTTCCCGCATCTTATATGGGAATAGTGCTGCCGGCCAATACTTCCGCTGGCAGCCCCCTTTCACTTACGCCACTTTCACGACCATGGCCGTCGCAGGTTTTGGCGGCGCGAATATTACGCATGTCAAGGTGTCGCCGATAACCCCAAACCGGGTGTATTTCGGCCTGGACAATGGATCGATAGTACGGGTCGATAGCGCCAATGGCATGGCCCCCGCCGTAACGATCATAAAGGCAGTCGGCGCCGGATCGGTCTCTTGCGTGGCGATCGATCCACGAACGGAGAGCCATCTGTTGGCCACTTATAGCAATTATGGGGTGAGCCACGTATTTGAAACCATCGACGCAGGTGCACACTGGACCGATGTCACCGGCGATCTGCCGGATATGCCCGTCCGATGGGCAATTTTCGATCCCCGTAATGCCGCCTGGGCGATAATAGCGACAGAACTGGGAGTATGGTCGACGGACAATCTCCATGCCGGCGCCGTCGACTGGCAACCTACCAATACCGACTTTGTCAACACAAGAGTGGATATGTTGAAATACCGGCCGGCAGATGGTACCCTGGCCGCCGCCACCCACGGAAGAGGCCTGTTCACTACCGTCATTCCGGGTGTGCCCACCCCCATCATCCTGGTAGATTTCAGCGGAAGATGGCAGGGAAATGAAGTAGAATTGACCTGGGAAACCGCCCAGGAACAAAATACCAAAGGATTCGATATCGAAAGATCTCCGGACGGCCTGCGTTTTAGCAAGGTCGGTTATGTCGCGGCAGCAGGTAATAGTAGTATTGCCCGGGACTATTATTTTAATGATACCCACTTCGTACCGGGAAAAAATTATTACCGGTTGAAACTGATCGACCGTGATGGAAGCACCCTCTATAGCAAGATCATTTTAGTTGGTGCCCCGGCGGCGAACCAACCGCTTTATTCGGTATTGAATAATCCTTTCGATAATGGCCTCGACCTGCAATTTGGGGCTATTCCGGGCGGGAAAGGGGATATCCGGTTGGTGGATTTCAGTGGAAGAACTCTGCTGAAATGGTCCGGGACACTGACTGCCGGTTCAAGAGTGCACATCAGCGTATCCGACCTGCGCCTGAGCAGAGGGGTGTACACCTTGCAATTATTCATTCAAGGTACGCGGTACGTAACGACGGTGATGAAAGAATGATATTCCCAGCGCCAGCACCGACGTCACCGCGATGATCGCCGCCATCGGCCTCGCCGTTCCATCGGCAAAGGCACTGACTCCCGTTGCAGCCAGCGCACCCACTCCCAACTGCAGGGCTCCCAGCAGCGAGGATGCCGTACCCGCATTCTTTGCAAACGGCGCCATCGCCAATGCCGCCGCATTCGGGTTCGTATAACCAAGACAACCCAGGAAGAGGAACAAGAACCCCATGGTCGATGTCAGACTCAGCCATCCCGCCTGCGCAAAGCCCCAAAACACCAAACCCACCACCACCTGACCTATCAGCGCTACGCGGATTATCTGCTGGCTCGTATACCTGCGCAGCAACAGGCTGTTGAACTGGCTCAGCCCGATAAAGGCTACCGAAAGGAATGCAAAGATCCATCCATACACCTTCTTATCCACATGAAAGACACTCATAAACACCACCGGCGACCCCGACACATAAGCGAACAACCCCGCAAAGGCCAGCGACTGCACAAACACATAGATCAAAAACTGCGGAATCAGGAACACCGAAATAAAATTGCGGATTATCGGCCCCGGCTTCAAACTAAAATGGACATCGGCCGGATAACTATCGGGAAGGAAAAAGATACTCAGCAACAAGATCACTGCTCCCAATATCAGCAACACCAGGAAGATCGCCCGCCAGCCCCAGGTGACCACGATATACCCGCCCGCCGTCGGCGCGATCATCGGGGAGGCGCCCAACACCAACAGCAACAATGACAACACCTTCGCGCTCTCCTTCGGCCCGAACAGATCCCTCACCATCGCCATTGCCGCCACCTGCGCGGCACAACTGCCAACAGCCTGGATAAACCGCAGTGCGATCAATACATTGATATCCCTCGCCTGCATGCAAAACATCGTGGCCACGATATAAAGTGATAGTCCGGCATACAACGGCTTCTTCCGGCCATAACGGTCGAGCAGCGGTCCATACAACAGCTGCCCCAGCGAGATGCCTACAAAATAACTCGCAAGTGAAAGTCCTACATTCGCCACCGACGTCCCCAGGCTCCTGGCGATATCCTCAAACCCGGGCAGGTACATATCGATCGAAAAAGGTCCCAGCGCCGTCAGCGATCCTAATACCAGGATATAGGTGAAATACTTTCTTTTTGTCATATCCACGGCAAATATAGGGTATCCCCCATTTCAATCCCCCGCCCCCGCCAATCCCCGATTTTGCAGTAACTTTCTGATAAATTACGAACACATGGCCGAGACTCACCAAAGCGCGACGCGGCTGACGCTGGAATGTGTTGCCGGTAAGGACCAAAACCGCCGCATTGTTGTTGACGAACGTCCTGTCCGTATCGCGCATGCAGCCTTGCAACCGAACCTTGCCGTGTCAGAGCTGACACCCGCTCAGGGGTACATCATTGCCCGGGCAGAAAAGGGGCAGTTGCTGCTCGACGCCCAAAATTGTCTGCTGCCCGTCTATCTCAACGACCAGGAGATCAAAGCGGCCAATATGCGCGATGAAGATGTGCTGCGCATCGGTAATTCCATCTGGTGCATCCGTCCTGCAGCAAGCCTTGGCGAACGCTTCTCCGACCTCATCGGCCTCGAAGCCCTCACCGACTTTAAATTCAGCGAAGTCTTCTCGGAGGTGTTCAAAAAACATACCCAGGAAGATATGGAAGAGCAGCTCATCACCGGAACGGCCCGTCACACGCCTGCACTTTCCGAACTGGCCGTCGGCTGGGGCAAACCCTGGCTCTTTGCCCGCCTCCTTGGCTGGTCGGCCCTGCTCGCCCTCGTGCTCTATGTCGCCTTTGATTTTTTTCGCAACATAAAGCTGATCCCGGGACTCATCTTCGTCGGCTCCTTTGCCGTCCCCTTCTCCACGCTCATCTTCTTCCTCGAGATGAACGTGCCGCGCAATATCTCTATCTTTAAAATGATGCAGCTGCTTTTCATCGGCGGCGTGGCCTCTATCTTCGTTGCCCTCATCTTCTTCAACCGGCTCGACTTCCTCAACTCCTTTTTCGGGGCCTCAGCCGCGGGCATCATTGAAGAATCGGCCAAACTCCTCATCGTCATCGCACTCATGGGTAAAACGCGCCAATACAACTGGATACTCAACGGCCTGCTCTTCGGCGCCGCCGTAGGGACCGGCTTTGCTGCCTTCGAGAGCGCCGGCTATGCCCTCGAGACCATGCTCGGGTACAACAGCGTGGAGGCCGGCGCCGTCCTGATCCTGCTTCGGGGTGTCACTGCGCCGTTTACCCACATCATCTGGACGGCCAACAGCGCCGCCGCGCTCTGGCTGGTGAAAGGCGACCGGCCCTTCTCCTGGAATATGGTTCAACGGCCCGTTTTCTTACGCGTCTTCATCTCCTCCGTGGTCCTCCATATGTTATGGGACGCGCCCTTCTCCCTTATTCCCCTGCCCCTCGTGCTCGACCTCAAATTTGTCATCCTCGGTGTCCTTGGCTGGGTGATTACGCTCCGTCTTATTCAGGCAGGCCTTCGTCAACTAAGCGATGCCCGCCGCGAGGCCGGTGTCACCACGATGTCCCTGTCTGCCTCTCCGCCCGGCCTGCTTCCCCAACCCGACGGCGACACACAGCGTGAAACGCAACAGGTGACCCCGCCCTGACATGGTTAAGGATTCCTGCGTATCTTTGCCCAAAACACGAACATGGGCATCGCAGATAAGCTCTTCCAACTGAAAAATGAAAAAGCCGCGGCCAATCTGAAGGCCGGACAGGAATTTTTAGAGTCGAACAAAACAAAGCCCGGTGTGGTTATCCTGCCGAGCGGCCTGCAATACGAGATTCTCACCGAAGGCGCCGGAGCCAAACCCAGCGCATCCAACAAGGTTACCTGTCACTACCATGGCACTCTCATCGACGGCACGGTCTTCGACAGCAGCGTCCGCCGCGGCCAACCCGCCACCTTCCCCCTCAACATGGTGATCAAAGGCTGGACGGAAGGGTTGCAGCTGATGCCCACCGGCAGCAAATGGCGCTTTTTTATCCCGCCCCACCTGGGCTATGGCGAACGGCAGGTCAGCGCGGAGATAGGGCCCAACAGCACCCTCATCTTCGATGTAGAACTGATTTCCTTTACTTAGAGTAGATATTCAGCGCATCATATACGATCACCTTTTCCCACAAATGACTGTAGTTCTTGACAAAGTCGAGGTGAATAGGGTGTTCCTGGTATGCCGCCTGGTCAGCAGTGGTATGGAAGAACATCAGCTCTGACACCTGCCAGGATGCATCCACGACATCCCTTTGTTCTGTGCTGGCAACTATGCCGACATGCAATTCGCGGATGACAGGGATGCCTGCCAGGGTCTTCAGTCCTTCGACCAGCTTGTCGCGGTCTTGCGTAGAGGTGGGGTTCTTTAACCAGAAAAAAACATGATGTACAACTGGTGGTAAGTTCATTTATGCCGATTTATCCGGCAATATAATCAACAATGAACTACCGTGGCACCACATTCAAAATTCTTAGTATCCCCTCCGGGTTCTCTCGCAGCTTGTCATACGCGAAACCCGCTTCCAGTCTTTTTAAGGACGGCAGGGATATCTGCCAGCCCAGCGGCGCCAGCGGGCAGTAGGCGCTATCGGTGCCTGCATTGATACAAAAGGTGTTGGGCCAAACGGAAAAATACCCGCCATACAACCCGGCAAATACCGGATTGCCTGCAAACCGCGACCGCAAAACGCTATCCGCCTCCATGGCGCTGCCGTTGCACGCGCTATTCATGATCCCCACGATGGGATTCAGCGGCTCGAATGGGTTATGCACCACCTGCCGGTTATTCGCTGGCGGTAGTTGCAGCGTCGAGGTAGCCGTATTGGAGATGCTGACAAAATAGATGCGAATCTTACCCAAGAGCGAATCATAACCGGCATCCTGCTTCTCCGCCAGGGTGATGGCGATATAGCGGGCCAGCGCAAAGAAGATGCCCGCCGACGTACTGGCGGCGGAGTTATCCTTCAGACCCCCATCGATAAAATGATAAGCGGGCCCCATCTTGCCGCTGGGGCTGATATAAGGGAACCGGGCGCTGAGAAACGCCCCGGTCATCAGCGAGATCGACTCCGGCGCGTCTCCCCCCTTTCGGGCGCCGGCACCTGGCGAATGCAGGAGGTCGCGCACCTGGATGGTTTGGGGGAAGTCGGCAACTTCCAGCGTCACCGGTGCACAGATGCCCTTGAGTCCATCATCGACGTTCAGGGTGTTGGCGAACAATAGCGGTACATCATAGGCGTTGCGTCCTGCACGCGCCGGGTCCCAGATGGCATTGAACTCACTGTCGAGGTTGAGCCCCATATCCTTTCTGCCATATCTCGCCCACAGCTCTTCCTGGATGGCGGCCCTGTCGGACCAGAGGACGCCATTCATCGAAGCCCACCCGTCGGCGACAACCGACGACCAGACATCCCTTCCAATGATGCTGCTGAGCACCGGCGTCAGGAAATCATGGCGGTAAAAAGTTTCGATACGTTGCTGGTAATCCGCATAGGGATTACAGTAATGCCCGCCGCCATCCCGCAGGCTGTCGGGATGTGTGGCCCGCCAGGCGCATTGTATCGCCGAGCCGATGGCTCCACCCGAGGCTCCCGACAGCGAGAACACATAATGCTCGAAGCTTCGCCATGGCCTGCCTGTCATGCTGTCCCTCCGGAGAAGCGAATCGTCCATATAGGATAAGGCGAAGTTGGTAAAGGCCGCTGCCCGGATGCCGCCGCCATAACTATTGACCAGGAACACCGGATATATCCCCGGTGCGCTCCTGATCTCTTCTTGTCGTTGCAACACCCATTGTTTAAAATAGTCCTGCAGCCGCGGCGCTGGCGGCGTTGTCACCGGGATGCGGTGCACCGTGTGATAATTATTGCTGCCGGCCGCAACGATAAGAAACCACCCCACTATGATAAACAGCAAAAAATTTATCTTTTTGAAGATCCCGGCCCGCTGAATAAGCGTGATCATCAGGGTATAGAACACGATCCCCGACAGCAACACCGGAAGGCTGAGAAAGCAGCCCGTCGCATACTCGGCGGTGAAGGGAAAGACATTATACAGGATAAAGGCAAGCGCCATCAGCGTGGCCGCCGGCAGGATCACCATTCCAAACCCTTCGCCCAGCAGCCCTTTCCGGTCGAAGGCCAGTGTACGAACGCTGACAAAAATGTAGAAGGCAAGCGCTATCAGCACCAGGTCGAAGAATAAGAAGTTGAGCGATTGCGGGGATTCCCGGTTATGGGGGATAAAGAAGAAACGGAAGAAGGCAGGCAGGCCAAACACCAGCAACAGCAGCAGCACGATGACCAGCCATTTGGCAGCAATCGGCCCCCACCACTGCTGGAGGCGGGCATAAGATCTTTCGGCCACATTCTGCCTGGCCAGCACGAAGAAGATGATCAACAGACCAGCCAGCCAGGCCAATGGCGAGAACTGATCCAGCCAGTAATGCATCCTCACCGCCGCAAGCGCATTCAGGATCGCAACCCCGGGGATAATGATCGTACAGACACCAAGAAAACGCGAGACCTTCTTCTCCGATGCCAGCTGACTCGCATCCTCCAAGCCCGGCTCCTTCATCGGCCAGAAAGGCGGGCAATACTCTTTTTCAAAGAACAGCTTGGCCAGCCACCAATTGAGCAGAGCGGTGACTATCACAACACCGATGAACAAGGCCACCCCTATGTCTTCGGCGTTGGTGTTGATCAGCAGATCCTGCCCCTGGTCCATGATCCAGATAGGTGCGGAAAAGAAGATCACCCCAAGCAGGATGATCCGGTAGCGGAACAGCTGCAACGCCTTGGTGTGGATATAGCCCGACAGCCATTGCAGTGCCCCATGCTTAAATATCAGCACATACAGGATGTATAGCGTCAAGGCCAACAGGATCACCGCCCTGGTGACGGCAGCCGTCTGCGTAAGGCGGGCCCAGCCTGGTGTACCCGTGCCACCGATGAAATGCAGCAGCCCGGCTTTCTCGATCCCATCGCAAAGGCCGGCCACCACCGCCAGGATGATCAGCACCTCGGTGCCCCTCGTGCCCGCCTCCTTACCCAGGATCGCCAGGACGATGACGAACAAAGCCGTATACGCGACGATAAGCGCATAATCCCACATGACGTCCGAATGCGCCACCTGCAAGAGAGTTTGCCGTTGTGTCTTTACTTCGCAGAAGTCATCCGCGGGGATATCCGGCACCAGCGGTTTCCAGGAGGCGATGATGGCGCTATCTTTTGCATAACTGCCGATCTCGAGAGAGACGATCCCATAAGGAGCGGTATTCGTGCGCAATACTGCCTGATCTTTTAGTTGCAGCAGCAGCACCCCGACGGTGCATGCCAATACAGGCCAGAAAAGAATAGAGGCTAAGGGTTTCATAGAAAGAGTTTACGGGTATAAAAATTACAGTATCTTTCTGGAAATAAAGCTGTGATATGAAAAAATTATTCCTTGTACCCCTGTTCTTCTTATCCCTTACGGCATTTTCCCAGACCAGCGATCCCGCTCCCCGGATGCTCATGACGGTGCCCGATGCCGGCGTCGACTATCACCGGCTTGCCCGCATCGATACGCTCGTAAATGACTATATCAATAAAGGCTGGATCAACGGTGTTGTCACGCTGGTAGTGAAGAACGGCCACGTCGTTCAATACAAGGGATATGGCTTTGCCGATAAGGAAGCGAACAAGCCCATGCGCCGGGACGACCTCTTTCGCATCGCCTCCCAGACAAAGGCTATTGTCAGTGTCGGGATCATGCAGCTCTTCGACCAGGGCAAATTCTATCTGGACGAACCCATCAGCGATTTTCTCCCGGCTTTTCGCAATATCACCGTCCTCGATAAATTCAATCCCGCCGATAGCAGCTATACAACCGTGCCGGCAAAAAAACCCATTACCTTCCGTGATCTTCTTACCCATACTTCCGGTCTCGACTATGCCGGCATCGGTACAAAGGAAGGGAAGGCCATCTATGCGAAGGCAGGTATCCCGTCGGGTCTCGGGGTATTCGATTACGACCTGCGCGAACGCATGGACGCTCTCGCCCGTCTACCTCTTACCAACCAGCCGGGCGAAAAATGGCAGTACAGTCTCAGCGTGGACGTTTTGGGTTGTCTCATCGAGACCATCAGCGGCAAGAACCTCGAAGACTATCTCGTCGACAATATTTTCAAGCCGCTAGGGATGAACGACACCCGGTTCAATATACCCGTGGCCAAGGCCGCCCGCCTCACTACCGTTTATACCGAAGATTCGGTGCATCACGTCATCCCCTGGACAAAAGAACGTACGCACATCGATCCCGACTATCCTCTTGCCCATAAACGTTATTTCTCCGGTGGCGCCGGACTTACTTCCACGGCCTGGGACTATGCCATCTTCCTGCAGACGCTGCTCAACGGCGGCCAGTACAATGGCGTCCGCATCCTCGCGCCCCGGACGGTTGAGCTGATGACGAGTGGCCAGCTTTCCTTTCTCTTCAACGGCACCAATAATTTCGGTCTCGGCTTCGAGATCACCAGCGCCCACTCTGCCGCCCGCGATGTCCGCAACGAAGGAACGTTCTCCTGGGGTGGTTTCTTCGGAACTACCTACTGGGCCGACCCCAAGGCGCATGTCATCGGCCTGATAATGACCCAGCAGACACCCAACAGCCACGGCGACTTCGAGCACCGGCTGGAGCAGATCATTTACCAGAGTTTCCGCTGATCTGTAGAACCAAACCCCCGATTCATTGTTACAACATCCATGGCATTATTAAAAGTCTTCGGCAAAGCCCCCGCCGGCCCGCGCCTCCAGCGCATCCACCGCTCCGCGCATTACAGCGATGGCAGCTTCCAGAATCTCGTCCCCACGGATGTAACCCTTAAGGACACCAACTTCTTCAAAATGATGCGGGCGTATCGCAACCGGCCTGCCAACACCGCGCCATCCCAACCCATTCCATCCGTGCGCACCGATCTGCGCAGCCTGCCCGTGGACAAAGCCTCCATCGTCTGGTTTGGTCATTCCTCGTATCTGCTGCAACTCGGCACCACCCGCATCCTTGTCGACCCGGTCTTCAGCGGTAATGCCTCTCCCTTCCCCTTTTTTGCAAAGGCCTTCCCGGGGGCGGATCTGTATAAGGCAGAGGACATGCCCGATACGCTCGAAGCCATACTGCTCACCCATGACCACTACGACCATCTCGACTATAAGACCATCCTGAACCTGAAGGATAGGACCAATCATTTCTATACTTCGCTTGGCGTCGGCGCCCACCTCGAATTCTGGGGCATCCCCGCGGAGAAGATCACCGAGCTCGACTGGTGGGAAACTGTACCTATCGACCCGCAAGGCCGACCCATCACTGGCGGCGCAGCAGACTGGGGCGCCGGCGATATCCAGCTCACTGCCACCCCCGCCCGGCACTTTTCGGGCCGAACGTTCAAACGAGGCGGTGCCGCCTGGTCGTCGTTTGTCCTGAAAACAACTGATCTCAACCTCTTCCTCGGCGGCGACTCCGGCTACGAAAAACATTTCGCCACCATCGGCGAAAAATATGGTCCTTTCGACCTCGCCCTGCTCGAATGCGGCCAATATGGCGTCAACTGGCCCTATATCCATATGCAACCCGAAGAGACCGTACAGGCCGCCCTCGATCTCAAGGCAAATATCCTCTTCCCCGTACACTGGGCCAAATTCACCCTGGCCCTCCATCCCTGGAACGAACCCATCCAACGGGTGAAAGCCGCCGCCACTAAGGCCGGACTCCCCATCACCACCCCGAGGATCGGGGAGATCATCACCATAGACCAGCCTTACCCCAACGATGCCTGGTATGATTTTTTATAAACTTACAAACTATGGAAAAGGAATATCCCGTAAAGATCCTGGCCATCCGCCAGGTCACCCACGACGTAAAGGAATTCCGCGTGGAAAAGCCAAAAGGCTATAGCTTCATCCCTGGCCAGGCCACGGATGTATCCATCAACCTGCCGGAATGGAAGGAAAAGAAAAACCCCTTTACGTTTACGGGGCTGAATGATGACTCCTTCCTCCAATTTACCATCAAAGGCTATCCCGACCGTCACGGGGTCACCGATCGCCTCCACCAGCTGCAACCAGGTGATCAGCTCATCATAAGGGACGTATGGGGCGCCATCGAATACCGGGGCCCGGGCGTTTTCCTGGCTGGCGGCGCGGGGATCACCCCTTTCCTGGCTATTTTCCGGCAACTGCACCGCGACCATGAAGCAAGGGGCAATACCCTCTTCTTCTCCAATAAAACCGAAGCCGACATCATCGAACACCAGGAGCTATTGACCATCCTCGGTGTCAGCGCCAACTTTATCCTCTCCAACGACCCACAGGCAAAGGGCTACCTTCACACCCGCATCGACAAAAAATTCCTCAAAGAACAGATCACCGACTTCAGGCAGCCCTTTTACGTCTGCGGCCCCGATCAGATGGTCATAGACCTCAACGATATCCTCAAAGGCCTGGGCGCCACACCAGAATATTTGGTCTTCGA
The DNA here is from genome assembly GCF_014642875.1 of Puia dinghuensis. GTDB lineage: Bacteria > Bacteroidota > Bacteroidia > Chitinophagales > Chitinophagaceae > Puia > Puia dinghuensis. The sequence goes on along the minus strand of NZ_BMJC01000002.1, from coordinate 1,026,272 downwards.
GAAATAGACCAATTGGACCACAAAAAATGACCTTTCCCCCAGCGGCTCGTTAATGCAAAAAATTCTCGATATTTACGTCCCGATCTACCGAATTACCTCCACAGACACGACAAAGGGAAAAGCCAATTAGACTTTTCATCAGCATTTGACAATCGTATGCGCATACTCCCTGCCGTAGGCATCTGGATACTGCTTTCCTATGCCGGCACGGCCCAAACCCTGGACACCCAAAACAGCCCCCGTCAACGCCTCAGCTTCGATGACGGGTGGAAATTCCATATGGGTGATGACCCCGGAGCCAGTACCCCTGCTTTTAACGACAAAACCTGGCGTAGCCTCGATCTCCCCCATGACTGGAGCATCGAAGGCGATTTTAGTCAGAACAATTCCACGGGTCAGCAGGAAGCCGGCTTACCCGCCGGCGTCGGTTGGTATCGCAAAACCTTCCGGCTGGCCACCTTCACCGCCGCCGCATCCGGCAAACAAGCCTTCGCGGGCAAGGCTGTCCGCGGCATTAGCACCTTCAGCGACAAAGTCTATATCGACTTCGACGGCGTCTATCGCAACAGCGAAGTATACATCAACGGTCATCTGCTTGGCCGGCGTCCCTACGGCTATATCTCCTTTCGCTATGATCTCACGCCCTGGCTGAAGAAAGGCGCTGACAACGTCCTGGCCGTCAGGGTCGATAACTCCACTCAACCCAATTCCCGCTGGTACACCGGCACGGGCATCTACCGCCATGTATGGCTGGAAACACTCCCCGCTGCCCCCGTCGCCATCGACCATTGGGGAACCTTTATCACCACCGGGGATGTCACCGGGCAGCAGGTACGCCTCCGCATCGCCACCACCCTCCGGGCGGCGCAACCCGGCCAGACCTGTACCCTGCAACACGTTCTCATCGATTCCAACGGGAATAGGGTTACAAGCCTCAGCCTTCCTTATACCGCAAAGGATACGCTTAGCACAGTTCAACAAGACCTCTTGTTCCCCAATGCCCGGCGCTGGTCACCCGAACACCCTTATCTCTATACCGTCGAGACCAGTCTGCTCATCGGCAACCGGGTCGTTGATCGCTATACGACCCGCACGGGTATCCGAACGTTTCAATTTGATCTCCGGCAAGGCTTCCTGCTCAACGGGCGTCACCTGAAGATAAAAGGCGTCTGTTTGCATCATGACCTCGGCGCCCTCGGGGCGGCTGTCAATACGAGCGCCATGCGGCGGCAACTGCAGATACTAAAGGATATGGGCTGCAACGCCATCCGCACCGCGCATAACCCGCCTGCCCCGGAATTCCTCGATCTTTGTGATGAAATGGGTTTCCTCGTCATGGACGAAGCCTTCGACATGTGGCAAAAGAAAAAGAATAAATACGACTACTCACTTTCCTTTCCACAGTGGCACAGGCAAGACCTGGAAGACATGATCAGACGCGATCGTAACCATCCCTCCGTCTTTATCTGGAGCATCGGCAACGAGATCCACGAACAGTTCGACAAAAGCGGTATTTCCCTGGCAAAAGAACTCACCCATATCATAAAATCGCTTGACCCAACCCGGCCCGTCACTTCCGCGATGACGGAAGCCGACACCCTGGAGAACAATATCTACCAGGCCGACGCCCTCGATGTGATGGGGCTCAACTACAACCAGCAAGTGTATGATTCAGTGCAGCGGAAATACCCCGGTCTTCCCTTCCTCGCCACCGAGACTACTTCGGCCGAGGCCACCCGGGGACATTATGACATGCCTTCCGACAGCATTCGCCATTGGCCTGCGTCTGCAAAAGTTCCTGCCGTCGGCGTCAACCACGACTATACGATCTCCGCATATGATAATGTCTCTCCTTACTGGGGCTCCACGCACGAAGAGACCTGGCGCATCGTCAAACGGGACCCCTTCGTTGCAGGCCTGTTCGTATGGTCGGGCTTCGACTATCTCGGCGAACCCACCCCTTATCGCTGGCCGGCCCGCAGCTCTTATTTTGGCATCGTCGATCTCGCCGGATTCCCCAAGGACAGTTATTATCTCTACCAGTCCGAGTGGTCGCAGAAACCCGTGCTGCATCTTTTCCCGCATTGGAACTGGCGGCCGGGACAGATGATCGATGTCTGGGCCTACTACAGCCAGGCCTCGGAAGTAGAGCTGTTCCTCAACGGCCAAAGCCTCGGCGTCAGGCGGAAGGAAGGCGACGATCTGCATGTCCAATGGCGGGTTCCTTTTGAACCCGGCGTTTTAAAGGCCGTTTCCCGCATCCATGGCAAGACGGTATTGGAGGACGAGATCCACACCGCCGGCGCTCCTGCACGTATTCAATTCATGGCCGACCGCCAGATGATCCACGCGGATGGCTGCGATCTTGCTTTTGTGGGAATCCGCATCACCGACGCCGATGGCAACCTGGTTCCCAATGCGGACAATGAGCTTTCCATCAAGATCACCGGCGAAGGCACGCTTGCCGCGATGGACAATGGCTACCAGGCCGATCTCGAATCTTTCCGTGGCACACAGCATAAGGCTTTCAACGGGCTTTGCCTGGCGATCGTGCGGTCGAAAAAGAAAGCCGGCAAGATCACGCTCCACGTAAGTGGTGCGGGTCTCTCACCGGCTACACTGGACATCGATAGCCAATAAGTTCATTTTTTGTTCTTCACCGTTATGACCACTCGCCGGTTTCGATAATTGGCAAGCGGATCAAAAGGCTCCATAACATCGCTTTCACTGACAGGGCTGACATCCATTCTGCCTCCGTCAATACCTTTGTTCCGCAAGTATTGTGCAACGGATTTGGCACGTTCCGCGCCCACTTTAGTATCTTCCGGTTCATTTTCATCATCGCAAATATGGCCTACAATGGATATGCGAATAGCAGGGTATTGCTTCATGATGGCTGCCACTTCGTCCAAATGGCTTTTCTGATTTTCAGGAATCCGGGTTTCGTCAAGATGGCCAAATACCACGGGCCCCTCTATCGCCTCATACTGCTCATTGCCGGTAGTGTCCGTTACCGGTTGCTGTGGTTCTTTTGTTGTATTGGTTTTTGGCCTGGCAGATCCGAAGCTTAACCTCAGTTGTAGACCGAAGGAGAGCAAGGTCACCTGGCCCGCATTTGGCATATTCAGTACACTTCCAGCCTGTACTCCGCTTATACCCGTGGAACTGTATGTTACCAGCGGCATGCTGTCGTTCTTTTCTTTCAGGTCAGTCAGGCCATAGTCGGCATACACGCCGACATAGAAGCGTGTGCCGGGTGATAGACCGAAGCTTAATCCCGTAGCCGCGCTCAATGCCGCCGCAGGTCTCAATTTGCTAGTTGCGTTGGAATTCCAATTATTGATCGTTCCAAAGCCATGCTTCGGCAGGTTCGACACCTCCACGTTAAAATCGGGATAATACCCGGAAAGCACCAGTTGTGCTGCGGATACCTGTATGCTGGTATTGAAAGGAACCAATACCTTGCCTCCGGCATCGAAGTACCATTGTACACCCTTGCCCTGGGTATGGTATTGCAACAGCAGTGGAATACCTGCCGCAAAAAATTGCTGCGTTTCTTTATATCCTGCCGTTTTCACGCTGTATCGGAACGCGGAGCCGGCATCGTCCACCTGGTAAGAGGTGAAAGCCACTCCGTCCCGCAAGGTGGCTCGTGTATTGTAGACTCCGCCGTTTATGCCGGTGAGCAGGTCCCAGTGGCTGCCCAGCCGAAAACCATAGCCCAGGTCCAAAGACCCGCCCGCGAGCTGCTGACTTTGCCCGTTTTGCAGCTGGTACTGCATCCCCTGCAATCCGCCGCTAAGCCCGATATACAGCCCTTGTGCACCGGCTTGCATGACTATTGCCGTAAAACAGATGGCTATCACTATTATTTGCCTGATCATTTTTGTCGCCCTCTATTAATTATTATGTTACTGCACCACGAGCACATTGACACTTGTCTTTTGTCCGCCGGCCAGCACCAGATTGAAAATGTAGATACCCGTTTCGCCAGGCATAGTTACCTGCATGGACGGCTCTACGTTTGTAATTTGTTGCCGTACCCTGCCGTTGAGATCTATTATTGACAAAACCGCGCCCTTTAATGCAATGCTGGTGTAATTGCTTGTAACGGTGACCATTGCGCCTGCTCCGGCAGGATTAGGATAAACCTTTATGCCCCCGGGTACGGCGGCACCGGCGGTGATGGAAAGTATACAGCTTTGAACCCGCTGGCTGTCCTTATTGGTTGCTATGACATAGTATTGACCATTCAGCGATGGCGTGTCGCTGTAATACGGACTGGTGGCTCCCGCGACGGCATTGCCATTTTTATACCATTGCCATTGTACATAATCGCCGCTGCTGTTATCAAAGAAGATCACATCGTTCCAGCGTTGCATTATCAGCGAAGCCGACTGATAATTCACGGTATCGGCGACGGCCGGGGCTGCGTTATGATTGGCATCTCCTGCTTGAGTGGCGGTAACGACGGTGCTGCCCGGTTTCAGCAATGTCAATGTATCCCCCGACACGGATGCGACAGCCGGGTCGGATACGGAATAGGTCACCGGCAAGCCGCTGCTTGCCGAAGCGGTTAGCTGCACCCGCGTTTGATCACTGCATCCTACTATCAGGCTTTGCGTCCATGTTATCAGCTGCGAAGTGATGGTAATGGTCAACGTATTCCCTGTGTAGTTGAGCGTGTAGTTGTTGCCTGCGCTCAGACTGCCTTCCGTTATGGCATAGGTGCCCACATTCTCACCCGGCGTCCGGCTCAGGCTCCCGGTAAACACGCTCGTATTATCGCCATTCAATAAACCGCTGACGGTATAAGTAAAATCCGGGTCCGGTGTGCCATATTTTTTTGTCTGTGCCATGGCAGTTACATGCAGTGCGGCAGGATTGATGGTAAGCGTCCCGGGGTTGTAGGTTATGGTATAGTTTGCGTCCACCGCGCCTGAGGCCGTGATAGGATAGGCGCCTGCCGGCGAGGAGGAGGTCGCGGTCGTAGTTATCGCGGGCGCGGTAGTCAGCCTGGACGCATTGTCCCCGTTGACAAAGCCACTGTATGACGCTGTCAGGGCGGGCACTGTTCCTCCGTAGGTCATCGATGCCGGGTTCGGGGTCACCGTCAGCGACGCCGGGCTGATCGTATAGGCGCCGTTGACGTAATTGATGACATAATTTGTACTCGCCGCACCGGAGGGGGTCAACACGTAGCTGCCTGCAGGTGCACCGGCAACAGCCGCATTGGTGACGATTGGTAGCTGGGTCAGGCTGCCGGGACCGTCCCCGTTGAGGAAGCCGCTATAGCTCACCGTAAGCGAGCTGGCAGGTACCAGGGGAGCACCATAGATGCTGCCGGCGGGATTGGCCGTGATGGTCAGAACCGCTTTTCCAACGGCCAATGTGCCAGCGACATAGTTAAAGGTATAGTTTGGAGAAGCCGCACCTGAGACGGTGATGGGATAGGTGCCGGCGGGAGAGGTCGCCTTTGCCGTCGTGGTGATCGATGGCTGCGTGGTCAGGTTGGACCAATTGTCCAAATTGACAAAGCCCGAATAGGTGATCGTCAGGACTGGCAGGGGACCTCCCAGGGGCATGGCTTTGTTATCGGCGGTAACGGTTAAGACGGCCTTGCCGACAGTCATCACGCCGGGGTTATAGGTTATGGTATAGTTTGGGTCCACCGCGCCTGCCGCCGTGATGGGATAGGTGCCTGTCGGTGAGGAGGAGGAGGCGGTCGTAGTTATGGTGGGCTGGGTGGTCAGCCTGGATGCATTGTCCCCGTTGACAAAGCCACTATATGACACTGTCAGAGCAGGCACCGTTCCTCCATACGTCATAGTCTGGTTGACCGCGGTTACGGTCAGCGCCGCCGGACCGATGGTATAAGTGCCGTTGACATAATTGATGACATAATTGTTTGTCTGTGCCCCGGAGGGGATCAATGTATAGCTGCCCACGGGAGCGCCGGCAAAAGCCGTATTAGTGACGGTTGGCTGTTGGGTCAGGCTGCCGGGGCCGTCCCCGTTGACGAAGCCGCTGTAGCTAACCGTAAGCGAACCGCCGGGCACCAGGGGAGCGCCATAGACGCTGCTGGCGGGATTGGCCGTGATGGTCAGAACCGCTTTTCCAACGGACAATATGCCAGTGACATAGTTGAAGGTATAGTTTGGAGACGCCGCACCTGAGACGGTGATGGGGTAGGTGCCTGCCGGTGAGGAGGCTGTGGCCGTCGTAGTGATGGTAGGTGGCGTAGTCAGCCTCGACGCATTGTCCCCATTGACAAAGCCCGAATAAGAGATCGTCAGGGCTGGCAGGGGACCGCCCAAGGGCATGGCTTTGTTGTCGGCGGTAATGGTTAAGGTGGCCTTCCCGACAGTCATCACGCCGGAAGTGTAGGTAATGGTATAGTTGGGGTCCACCGCACCTGAGGGGGTGATGGGATAGGTGCCTGCCGGGGAGGTCGCCGATGCCGTCGTCGTGGCTACGGGCTGTGTAGTCAGCTTGGAGGCGTTGTCCCCGTTGACAAAGCCGCTGTATGAAACGGTCAGGGCGGGCACCGTACCTCCATATGTCATGGTCTGGTTCACCGCTGTGATGTTCAGGGACGCTGGACTGATCGTATAAGTGCCGTTGACATAGTTGATGGTATAATTGGGACTTGATGCGCCAGAAGGGGTCAACGCGTATGTACCCACCGGGGCACCGGCAGTAGCCGCATTCGCAACGGTCGGTTGAGTGGTCAGGTTGCCAGGGCCGTCCCCGTTGACGAAGCCGCTGTAACTGACCGTAAGCGAGCCATTGGGCACCAGGGGAGCGCCATAGACGCTGCCGGCGGGATTGGCCGTGATGGTCAGGATCGCTTTTCCGACGCTCAATATGCCATTGACATACGTGAAGGTATAGTTGGAAGCTGAGCCGCCTGCGGGTACTATCGGATAGCTACCGGTAGGAGAGTTCGCATGTGCTGTCGTGGTGGCCGATGGCTGCGTGGTCAGGCTGCCGGGGCCGTCCCCATTGACGAAGCCCGAGTAACTGACCGTCAGGGCGGGCAGGGGACCACCCAGGGGCATGGTCTTGTTGTCGGCAGTAACGGTTAAGGTGGCCTTGCCGACCGTCATTGTACCGGCCTGATAGGTGAAGGTATAGTTGGGATCCACTGCGCCTGTGGCGGTGATGGGATAGCTGCCTGCCGGTGAGGAGGAGGTTGCGGTCGTAGTTATCGTGGGCGCAGTGGTCAGTTTGGACGCGTTGTCCCCGTTGACAAAGCCGCTGTATGAAACGGTCAGGGCGGGCACTGTACCTCCATACGTCATGGTCTGGTTCACCGCGGTAATGGTCAGGGGCGCCGGATTGATCGTATAAGTGCCGTTGACATAATTGATGGTATAATTGGAACTCGATGCGCCGGAGGGGGTCAACGCGTAGGTGCCCACCGGGGCGCCGGCAGTAGCCGCATTCGCAACGGTTGGTGGTGTGGTCAGGTTGCCGGGGCCGTCCCCGTTGACGAATCCGCTGTAACTGACCGTAAGCGAGCCGACGGGCACCAGGGGAGCGCCATAGACGCTGCTGGCGGGATTGGCTGTAATAGTGAGGATCCCCTTTCCTACGGTCAGCGTCCCGTTGACAAAGGTGAAGGTGTAGTTATTGGATCCGCCACCGCCAGGTGTGATGGGATAGGTGCCGGCCGGAGAGTTCGCATGTGCTGTCGTGGTGGCCGATGGCTGGCTAGACAGGCTGGAGGCATTGTCCCCATTGACGAAGCCCGAATAGCTGACTGTCAGCGTTGGCAGGGGACCACCAAGGGGCATGGTCTTGTTGTCGGCAGTAACAGTCAGGGTGGCTTTGCCGACAGTCATCATACCGGCCTGGTAGGTGATAGTATAGCTGGGATCCACTGCACTCGTGGCGGTGATGGGGTAGTTGCCTGTCGGCGAGGATGAAGTGGCCGTGGTGGTTATCGTAGGGGGTGTGGTCAGGCTGCCGGGGCCGTCCCCGTTGACAAAGCCGCTGTATGTCACTGTCAGGGCGGGTACCACTGCTCCATAGGTCATGCTTGCATCATTTGCCGTGATCTTCAGGGGCACGGGATTGATGGTAAGCGTTCCGGAGACGTAGGTAATGGTGTAATTGGGGTCTACGGCGCCGGACGCAGTGATAGGATAGGTGCCTGCTGGCGAGGATGCGGTGGCCGTCGTTGCGATCGTGGGTTGCGTGGTCAGGCTCGAGGCATTGTCCCCGTGGACAAAGCCATTATAGCTGACGCTTAGAGTAGGATTGGCGCTTCCGTAGGACTTGCTGGCATTCCCGGCTGTGATCGTCAGGGCAGCCGGGTCGACCACCAGGGTGTAGGGCTGGGAACCCGTAAGCGTACCCGGCGCCGGGGTGTTGTCCTGGGCTGTCACGGTAAACGAATAGGTTCCGGCGGCGGTGGGTGTACCGGATATATGGCCGTCAGGTGACAAGGTGATGCCCGGAGGCAGGCTGCCAGCTGAAAGGGAAAAGGAATAGGGTGCGGTACCGCCGGTCACCGTCAGGGCCTGAGTATAGTTCGACCCGTACAGGCCGTCGGGAATCGTAGTGGGGGAAAAGACCAGTGAGGACTGTACATTGGGGCAAAAGCTGCCGTCAGCGGCCTCGATTTGGCCGCAAAGCAGAATGCCCAATGCCGACAAAAGGGCCGTAAAGAAAAGAGCAGTCTTTTGCATAAACCGACATCCTCATCTATTTCCTCGTGAACTTAATCTCCATCGACTTGAAATCCTTCCCATTCACCGGATAATACATTTCCATCACCTGGTGGTCATCATCCACGAACTTCCACACTTCCCGGAAGGGGGTATCTTTTCCGGACATGGGATCCACCATCGACCCGGTATACGTGATGCTCCTGGTGGCTGCATCCCATGGCCCACTCATAGTCATGATCCCCGTGCCCATATTGTCGACCCAGGAATTGACGAACACCTTCTTTGCATTGTCATAACCGGTGATGCCTTCGCCCTCAAATGGCATCCCCATCATGTTGCCCTTATTAACCGAACGCAGGTAGCGGCCCCCCATGATCATCTCATTGGTTGACTCGGCCGTAGAAGTCTGTGCCGGAGCGCCGGGTCCCATCCACATGGTGACGGCCGCCGTCCAACTGCCGGCGGATTTGGCCAGCATTTTATGGACCTCACCGGGAGTAGCATAAGCCATCATGGCTTTCATGTCGTCGTTGTTCTGGGAAAATGCGTGGGAAGGGCAGGTGATGGCAAGCATCACGATTGCAACGGTTAGCTTGTTCATAACAACTGTTTTGGTGACCCATAAGATACGAAATCCTTTTGACGCGTGAAAACTGTAGATTTGTGTATGAATAGGACCATACCGCTAACGCTCCTTTTCTTTTTACCGCTTATCCTTTTTGCCCAGTCAACCCAACGGCTCTTCCTCTCCGGCACCGGCAGTGATCATCCCGTCGAATGGAAATTCTTTTGCACCGATGGCCGCCAATCCGGTAAATGGACCACCATTCCTGTCCCTTCCAACTGGGAATTGCAGGGATTTGGCAAATACAATTACGGTCTCGACAAGGATTCCCTCCGTGGCCACGAAAAAGGACTGTATAAATACACCTTCACCGTGCCGGCCGGCTGGAAGGGTAGGGTGGTCGATATCGTCTTCGACGGCAGCATGACCGACACCGAGGTAAAGATCAATGGCAAGTCCGCCGGCGCCACCCATCAGGGCGCATTCTATCGTTTTCGTTACAACATCTCTGATCTCCTTCGTTACGGGGGCTCCAACCTTCTCGAAGTCACCGTGGCAAAAGAATCGGCTGACAACTCGGTGAATATGGCCGAACGCCACTGCGATTTCTGGATCTTCGGCGGCATCTTCCGCCCCGTCTATCTTGAAGTGATGCCCGTCCAGCATGTCGTAAGCCAGTCCATCGACGCAAAAGCGAATGGCTTCTTCCGGGCGACTGTCCGGCTCGCAAACATCACCGGCGCCGACCGCCTGACGGCCCAGGTCTATACGCTCGATAATGTTACATTCGGGGAACCCTTCTCGACAAGACTCTATATCGGTGACACCATCGCTCATCTCCAAAACAATTTTACTTCGCCCCTCACCTGGAACCCCGAAGCCCCGCATCTATACAAAGTCGTCTATACCCTGTCGAGGGGCAATATCCCCATCCATGCTGTTGAACAACGTTTTGGGTTTCGCACCGTCGAGCTCCGCGAACGCGATGGCATCTACGTCAATGGGGTCAAGGTAAAATTCAGAGGCATCTGCCGCCACTCCTTCTGGCCCACCACCGGCCGCGCCCTCAGCAAGGCCATCAGCATCGAAGACGTCCAAAACATAAAAGACATGAACATGAATGCCGTCCGGATGTCCCATTATCCGCCCGATGAGCATTTCCTCGATGTCTGCGATTCCCTTGGCGTCTTTGTGCTCGACGAACTTACGGGCTGGCAGCATGCCTATGACACGGAAGTGGGGTCGAAGCTGGTAAAGGAGATGATCGAAAAAGACGTCAACCATCCCTCCATCGTTGTCTGGGATAATGGCAACGAAGGCGGATTCAACTTCAATCTCGACACCTTATTCGACAAATACGATCCGCAGCACCGACCGCTTATCCATCCCTGGGCGCTTTTCCGTCACCTGGAGACCCAGCACTATATCAACTACGACTATGGCAATTCTACCTTCTGGCACGGCCACGAGGTCGTCTTTCCAACCGAATTCCTCCATGGATTGTATGACGGTGGCATGGGCGCCGGACTCTTTGACTTCTGGGAATTGATGTACCATGAACCTCTTTCCGCCGGTGGCTTCCTCTGGGATTTCTCGGACGAAGCGGTAGTCCGCACCGATCGCAATGGAGAGTTAGATACCGACAAGGACCATGGGCCCGACGGCATCCTTGGCCCCTATCGCGAAAAGGAAGGCAGCTTCTTTGCCGTTAAAGAGATCTGGTCGCCGGTGCACATCCAACGAAAGGAGATCACTCCGGCTTTCGATGGAACGTTATCGGTCGAGAACCGTTTTCTTTATACTAACCTCCGGCAATGTCGTTTCTCCTGGCGGCTGAGTCATGCGGCTATCCAGCCATCCGCCACCGCAGGTGAGGTCCCCGCTCCGGATATCCTCCCCGGCCAGACCGGTACGCTCACCCTTTCCCTGCCCAACCACTGGCAGGACTATGATATCCTCTCGCTGACGGCAAAGGACCCCTATGACCGGGAACTCTACACCTGGACATGGCCCATTGCAAAACCCGCCGACATCGCCCGTCGCCTCGTCGACACTACCGGTGCCACACCCGCATCCATTACCCGGACGGACTCACTCATAACCCTAACCGCCGCCGGAATCACCGCCTCCTTCGGCAACACCACGGGACTATTACGCACCATCACTAACACGAAAGGCGTCCTCCCCTTTGCGAACGGACCAACACTCACTTCGGGCGAGGCCATCCCTCAACAACTAACTACCCGCATGGATGGAAATACCGCCATCCTTGAAGCTACTTATGCAAACAAAAGCAACTGCTCGCAGCTGAAATGGACCATGTATCCCAGCGGGTGGTTAAAAATGGAGGTCCATTACTTCCCGCCGCAATATGAATTCGACCTCCTTGGTATCAATTTCTTCTATCCCGAAAAAGGCAGGGATTCTGTAAAAGCCATCCGCTGGCTCGGCAACGGCCCCTATCGCGTCTGGAAGAACCGGATGCAGGGCGTCACCCTGGACGTATGGGACAAGGCGTATAATAACACGATCACGGGACAGGGCAACGTCATCTATCCCGAGTTTAAGGGCTACTTCTCGAATTTCTATTGGATGCGGCTGGAAACGGCCACCCAACCCTTCACCATCGTTTGCGCCACCGAAGACATCTATCTTCGTTTATTCACACCCGCCGCCCCCGTAAAAACATACAACGTGACGCCCCCCTTCCCCGATGGCAATATCTCGTTTATGAGTGCGATCCCACCCATCGGGACAAAATCGCAGCGACCGGAAAAACTGGGACCTTCCGGCGAAAAGAATATGTATAACGATCGCGGCAGGAACAAGGACTATGCAAAAACCATCAGCCTCTATTTCGATTTTTCAGGAAAATAGCGCAACATGAAATGCATTTGGTTCTTCCTCCTTATATCACCTGTCTTACAGGCTTCTGCTCAGTCACAGTCAAAGTCATTAGCGATCGTCCGCTCAGCTTTCATCTATGACACTGCTCCCTTCCCCCAATGCCATGCCGCTACTATTGCCGAGACGCCAAAAGGACTGGTGACGGCCTTCTTTGGCGGAACAGGGGAAGGCAGGCCAGACGTCTGCATCTATGTCTGTAGAAAAGATAGGGGATCCACAACCTGGTCCACTCCCGTCAAGGTAGCCACCGGCATCCGCAATGATACGCTTCGTTATGCGTGCTGGAATCCCGTGCTCTATCAGATGCCGGGCGGCGATCTCCTGCTGTTTTATAAAGTGGGCCCCAACGTTGCCAAATGGAAAGGCTGGCTCATCCGGAGCAATGATGGTGGCGTCACCTGGTCAAAACCGTGGGCTCTACCCGAAGGTTTTCTCGGCCCCATCAAGAACCAACCTGTCCGGCTGGCGGACGGCGCTCTACTTTGTCCCAGCAGCGTGGAAGGCCATGGCTGGCAGATACATTTCGAACTGACCCGCGACGGCGGAAAGACCTGGCTACTATCCGAACCCGTGCCAGTACCGCCCCCTGCGGCAACCGGTGCGGAACCCAACAGCGAAGACGAGGTCACGGCAAGCTTCGAAGCCATCCAGCCGGCCATCCTCGTCTACCGCAACGGTACCATCCAGGCGTTGAGTCGCAGCAAGAACCGCATGATCCTGGCCACCGAATCGAAGGACAACGGCAGAACATGGTCGGCATTGGCAGCTACACCCCTGCCGAATAATAATTCCGGCATAGATGCTGTGACGCTAAAAGATGGCCGCCAGTTGCTGGTCTACAACCATGTGCTGCCCCCCGAAGGCAAGTCCAGGGGCGAGCGTTCACCCCTCAATGTGGCGCTTTCCCCGGATGGAAAGACCTGGTACGCCGCCCTGGTGCTGGAAGACGACCACACCGGAGAATATTCCTATCCCACGGTGATCCAGTCGTCCGACGGCAAAGTTCATATCGTGTATACCTGGCACCGGAAGAAAATAAAGTATGTGGAGATCGATCCGGCAAGATTGAGATTCGAAAAGATCAAGAATGGCCTCTGGCCACCCACGATAAAAAAATAAGGATGACGAACAAACCGATCATTGGGATCACTATGGGCGACCCGGCTGGCTTTGGCCCCGAGATAGCGATCAAAGCCCTGCTGTCGGCTAAGGTCACCGCCATCTGCCGCCCCATCATCGTTGGCGATGCCGCCACTTTGGACTATACCGCCGATCGCCTGAACTGCAAGGTGAGGATCCATCCCATTACAATAGTAGCCGAAGCGGTCTTCCAACCGGGGATCATCGACGTCCTGGACATGGAGACTGTCGATCTCGACAAATTGGTACGGGGCGAGGTCTCGGCGATGACTGAGCATGTCGCGCTCGAAGCCATCCGTAAGGTCAACGAACTGGCGATGGCCGGCGAGATCAATGCTATTGTTGCTGAACCTGGCATCGCCAGTGCCGATGAGATGATCCTGGCCATCGAAGCCGCCGTTAAATTAATTGCAGGTGCATCGCCTTCACCATCCGCACGTTGACCAGCGGCTCATATTCCGGCTCCGGCTCCACGAGGCTCACCGTCTTATAGGTATGAAATAGATAACACATTGCCTGCGCGGTTAACTCGGTACAATACGCGCCGGCAATGCATCCATGCATCCCATGACCAAAGCTCAGCATAGTCATGTTGTTCGCCCGATGGCGATCAAACTCCTCGGGCCGGACAAATTGTTGCGGGTCGCGGTTGCCTGCCGCCACGACGACCAGCACGGTTGATCCCGCTGGCACCACCACGCCACCGATTGTCATATCCTCCGTCAGCACCCGCCGCGTATTGTGCACCGGCGAGTCATACCGCAACACCTCCGTCACAAAGGAGAGAAAGAACCCGATATCCTGCGAAGCAAGCAGATCCGCTTTCTCGCGACAGAGCAAATGCAGCAGCGCAAGGCTAAGCAAACCCTTCGTCGCATCATGACTCTGGATCAACAGCCCGATGAGGTTGCTCACCGCATACTCCTGCGTTTCACGCGTCAACCCCGGAAAGCACGTCGCCACCTGCCGGTCCGCCACCGGATAAACCCTATCGACGGCCGCCTCCAATGCCCGCGCCGCTTCCGCATTCTCCACCGGCCGCATAATCCTCAGCACGGTGGACAACTGCCCCAACACCAATTCCACATCCTCATCGGAAAAACCATATCCCGCCAGGATATGCATTGCCGGCAGCACGGCCCCTACCATGCTCACCCACTCTACGGTCGCCGGCGTCCCCGGTGGCGGCAACAGTCGCGCCAGAAGGGGGCCAACGTCCACGTGCCGTCGCCCGCGAAACATTCGGAGGGCCATCTGCCGCGCCAGATCATGTTCGGGCGGGTTGCTGATGCGTACAAGCCGCTTCTTGACGGCCAGCGCCTGACCCCCCAGCTCACCATCGGCGACAGGAGGGATCAGGGTGACCGGGTGCGACAGCACCTGCTGACAGTGATGATAAGGATACACGGCCCAAAGCCGGTGTTCCTCATCCCAGTAAACGGGCGTCTTCTCCCGACGCTCGCGATAAATGGCGTATGGGTCCATGTCGTAAAAATAGCTACCTTTCATCAGCAACACTTCAGTCTATGCTTAACTATATCGCACAGCTCATCGGCGATCCTATCCGCGCCAACATCCTCTGGACCCTGCTCGACGGTCGGGCCTACACGGCATCCGAACTGGCCGCCGCTGTGGACACTTCCGCCCCGAACTGCAGCATGCACCTGGCCAAACTTATAAAGGCCGATCTCCTCACGGTGGAGGCCCAGGGCCGGCATCGCTACTACACCTTTTCCCGGCCCGAAGTGGCCTATGCCGTGGAAGCGCTTGCGGCGCTGTTGCCCGCCGGCAACAGGGATGCGGTGGAAAAAGACGACCCGCCCATCCGCATCTGCCGCAGCTGTTACGACCACCTGGCCGGCAGGATAGGGGTGCAGGTGGCTGAAGCCCTGGTGCAGCAGAAACTGCTGGTACAGGAGAACAAGCAATTCCTCCTGACGCCAAAGGGTACCCGCTGGTTTAATGAAAAGGGCATCGACACTGCAGCATTACAGCGTCAGCGGCGTAACTTTTCGCGCACTTGTATCGACTGGACCGAACGCCGTCCCCACCTCGCCGGCTCCCTCGGCGCGGCCTTATTGCGCTTGATGCTGGACGAAAATTGGCTCCGAAAAAAGGCGAACAGCAGGGCCATGGCGGTTACTGCTAAGGGACAAAAGGCTCTGTATCAACTATTTGGGGTCGTTAGTTAAAGGTTTGCATTATAGGAAAACTTATTTTAATTTTATTCTGTATGACCCTAGTGGAAAAACTCCTAAACGAGGTGACTGGCTTTTTTGCCCTGCACAATTTCGTCGATATGGTCCGCACCCATGATTTTCGTGCATTAAGGACCATGGCCGGCATCGATGCCATCATCGCCCCCCTCATCCCGATCCTCCTCGTGGCCGAGGCGATCCATGCACTCATTTTGCGGCGAGTAACCGCGGCGCAGTACAAAATACCCTTCTTCAGTTTTGTTTTCAACCGGGTGATGCAGCATTTTGTCTCCATCGTGCTCGTTACCTGGCTGTTCATTGTGATATCCCCCTTCTCGCCCATCCGGTCGAAGATCACCTGGTATTGGCTGCTCTACAGCTATGTAGTATGGGAACTGGCACATTTCATCTATCACTACCTGGGTCATAAGGTGAGGCTCTTCTGGTGCCTTCATGCCACCCACCATGCCCCAGAACACATGAACATTTCGGTGACCCATGCCCATTTCTTCCTTGAAGGGCCCTTTGCCGATGTCATTCGCACGACAGTTTGTACCTTGCTGGGGGTCAATTATCCCCTTCTGCTCTTCATCATGTTCATCGACACCACCTGGGGTGGATTTATCCATATCGGCGAGAATATGATCCGCGACGGGCGTCTCGGCTTCCTCCACGACTATATCCTCACGCCCTCTCATCACCGGGTGCATCATGCCAGGAACCCGTTGTATATGGATACGAATTTCGGCAACCTGCTGCCCATCTGGGACCGGATCTTTCGAACTTACCGGCCGGAAAAAGAGAATATCACCCCCGAGTACGGTACCACCCGCTATGATAAAGAGCCCACGATGCTGCAAGCCTATTTTGGAGAATTCGTGGCACTCGGAAAGGATGTGTATCATGCGCCGGGGATCATCAACAAATGCAAGTATATTATTATGCCCCCTGGCTGGAGCCATTTGGGCGACCATAAGACGGCTGCCGCTGTCCGGCGTCACTGGCTGGAAGCGCAGAAAGCCGGGGCGGAAGAACACGAACTAGAAATTGAAGTTGGAGCTAATGCGCAACCCAAGGCTGCTCACATTGGGGTGGTTGAGGTAAGTAAACCGTTTCACAAGATCTAACCGGAATAGGGTGAAGATGTTATAAACACCCACGCTTCCTTCTATATAAGGTGTTCCGCTGAGAGAATAGGTTGATGTCACTCCATTGATCAAAGGAAACTTCATTTGATTCAGATTGATTGCCGGATTATTCGCATCACGAAGTCCGCCATAGAGGATCTTCCCCGCTACCACCTCCCTTAACCTCAGCCATTTCAGCCCGGGGATCTTGTTAAAGAAGAACCCGTTGAAGAAGTGGTCGATGTCGATGCCGGCATAGTGATCGCTCACAAACTCCCCGACATTCATCATGTTGTAGGATGTCTGCGTATAGAAATAGGAGGTATTGGCCGGATGGATCGTCAGCAGCGGGAAGGGCAGGGTACCGCCAAGATAACCCGCATCCAAAGTAATATCGGAATATCCCAACGGCGCAATATAACAACGTTTGTATACATTCAGGTGCAACGCATCGAAGTTATACTGCCCGCCGAATGCCCCCTTGATGCCCCGGCCATATTGCAGGGTGATGATGGGATAATGATTGACGATATTGACCCTGCCGGCCTTGTTCTGGAAGAACTGTTCGTGTGGCGCCCAGCGCAGGGTGCCGGATAGTTCGTTGGTCGTGATCCGGGACACGGTATCGGACTTATCGGCATAATTCTTATAGATGTACAGCAACGAACCCGCGGGCGACTGCTCCCAGTACTTGGCTGCAAAGGAATAGGTAAGATGGGTGGGTAGCTCATGGATATAGGACAGCCGGACGATGCGGTTGTAGAGCCATTCGGAGTTGATCCCATGACTGAAAGAAGTAAAGAAATTGTTGGCTACGGCAAAGGCGTTCTCCTGGCCCAGCGCCCGCGTGTCGTTCAGATAACTAACCTGTACATAATGCTGGGGATAGGTGTAAATAGATTTATGGTTAAAGGCATAAGCAAGCGCGCCAAAATATTTCCAGCGTTGATCCTTTGTACCATAAGCTCCATAGGCTTCCCCAAAGAGGCTGGTGCTCATTTTTGTATTGGTGCGTCCACCCAGTTTTAGCCGCTGACCTTCGAGGTGATTGAAGGTATAAAAGCTGGCGATCTGGCCCACGTCGATCTTTCCGACCGATTTATAACCCGCCGTAAATGCCGTTGCATAATCCATCAGCCGCCGGTAGCTCCGCATCTTTACCAGGCTGTCCGTGTTGGAATAGGTCTTTGCCTCCGTCGGGCTCAGCGCCACCGACCGTTCGCCGGTCCAGAAGCTATCCGTTTGCTTGCCGGCAAGCCGGAGTGTATCCACCGGCAACCCCTTGAAGATACTATCGGCGATAGGGGCGTGGTTCAGCTCCTTTATGTTGACGACCCGTTCGCCGACTACCCCCGGACCCTTGGGCCAGGGACTCAACAGCGCGATCATATCCGAATTGACCAGATGGTAGCGGTCGCCCGGTCCCTTTTCAAAATCCTGTTTGACGTTGAATTCCCGGACATAGTTGAGGTTGACGTGCTTGCTGACCCCCAGTTCTGCTTTCCGGATGGCGTAATTGCCGTCGAGGGTGATGAAGAGCGTCCCGCGAAAGAGCGGGTCTTCGGGATTTCTTGGGGTAAAATATAATTCTACCAACCGCTCGCCGTTCTCTACGATCGTATCCCGGATAAAGTACATATAAAAGGTGGGTGCAAGGTCGGCAACGGGGCTGACGAATTGCATCGTAAAGGCATCGATCGTATTGTCATAAAGATTGATGTCTTCATATAGGCGGTTAAACGCAGAACTAATACCTTTCATGTCGATGTATTCGCCGAAGTCCACGCTTTTCTGACCGATAACGATCTTCTTGTTATTATCGGGATGCCTCCGGGCATAGTTATCCGAATATACTTCCTGAATATAAACAGGGATCAGGGACTTGCCCGGGATGATCGTCGAGTCTTTGTTGTCGAAAATGAACTTGTATTTCTTCAAGAGAATATTATCAACAAGCAGGCGGGGAACCTTATCCACCATCATCCTTATCTTTTCATATTCCCGCCAGGCGCTGTATTCTTCGGCCTTGGGGCCGTTGCGGCCCTTATTGGCAATAACCTTGCGTATCAATTCCACCGCGGGATTGTTCTTATTCCGGTATTTACCTCTCCTGCCTTTTATGACGACATCTTTTAATACGGTGTATGCTTTCGACAGCAGGATAACGGGCGAATCGCCTCCCGGGAGGTCTTCGGCCGCCAGGGATAATGATTCGTAGCCCATGGCCGTAAAGAGCAGCTTTTGAGTGGGGTTGTCGACGGTGATATGGAATTTGCCGCTGGCGTCTGTTATGCCATGATGTCCATTTTGCGCGCTTATACTGACATTGACCACCGGCATCCTGGAAAGTGAATCCAGCACGGTTCCGGTGATGGTCCTGGATTGCCCGGCGCCGGCCAGCGAAAGAATCCCGGCCGCCAGGAGAAGAATGATCTGTTTTAGTCTAGGAATTGGGTTTGATTTTATAGATCAACGAAGCAAGATATAAAAAATTTCAATTCCCCTGAAATCCCGCATCCCCGCAACTGACTTAATAAGAAAATAATTTTCCGGTAAACCATTTTTTGGCAATTTGCAGCCATGGCTGAGCTAACTGAAATAAAAGAAGGGAAAGCGCCAGCTTTCACATACATCCATAATCAGTATCAAAAAAAGCTATTCCGCTTTTTTTTGAAACGCACCGCCGGCAATCACGATACCGCCCGCGAGCTCAGCCAGCAGACCTTTATAAAACTCTGGAACAGCCGCCACACCCTCTCCGATTCCTTTTCCATTGAAACCCAATTATTCACCATCGCGTCAACCGTACTGGTCGACCATCTACGCCGCCGGGCGCACGAGAAAAAGCGGTTGTCTGTGCTGGTTGATAAAATGGACGAAGGTCCGCTACTGGTGATGCCGGCAAAGGAATTCGAAGGCTCCGACTACCTGCAGGTGGTTGTGCGCGGATTGCCCCCCGCCCGGAAGAGGATCATCCTCATGAAAATGTCCTCCGGCTTCACCAATAAAGAGATCGCCACCCAACTATCCATCTCCGAGAAAACGGTGGAAGATCATGTTACAAAAGCCCTCCGCTATCTTCGCACTACCTTGGCGCCCGACGCCAGCCAAGGTTAAGTAAATGTTACGGACAGGGGAATATTTACTTTTGCACCGTATTCAATTTCGGAAAACTATTATCGCAACAATCACATGCAAATTACGGAAGCGCTGATCAGGAAGTTTTTTGAGGATGCTTGCACTCCCACCGAAGCCGATGCGGTGGCGGCCTACCTGAAGGAAAACCCGGCGGAGTTGAAAAAATATCTCTCCGCTGACTGGGAAGAGGCCTCGACTTTGCCCCATCACGATCAGCCTGTGGTGCTTCCGCGACGCTATTCTGTTCGCTGGACAGTGGCTGTTGCTGCGGCCGCGCTGGTCATCGTAGCAGGCCTTGCCATCCTCCGGCCGCGCACTGATCATCGTCAACCAGTAGTAGCTGCGCGATCCATACCGGCGCCGGCGCAACCGGATACCGCCTGGACGGTGAGAACAAATTCGACAGCATCGAAGCAGCTGGTGAAGCTGGACGATGGTTCGGTGATCACGCTTTATGCAAATGCGATAATCCGTTATCGTGGCAGGCAGATATCCCTGCATGGTCAGGCAGCCTTCGATGTCACAAAAGCCCCTGGCCAACCCTTCATTGTCAGCGCCGGCGCCACCACTACAACAGTATTAGGCACGCGCTTCAATGTCGCGGAAAACGAAAAGGGTGTCATCGTCCGGCTATACCAGGGGAAAGTGAGTGTCCGGGCCGCAGCAAAAGAGTACATCCTTTCCCCCGGCCAACAGGTAAGCTATAACCTCATGCACGACCAGTCGGTTGTCAGCACCTTTGGCGATGCAACACCAGGCCCGCTCGCGGTGGCGCCAACTGCCCCGGCAGCGCAAAAGCTCAGCTTCGACAATACTCCGTTACCCGACGTAATGACGCGACTAATACAACGCTACCATACGCCGATCGGATTCGACAAGGCTGCGATAAGCAAAATGTATTTCAGTGGAACCGTACTATCCACCGATTCATTGTCAACCATACTGCATGTGATAGCGAATATGAACGGCTTAACCGTCACCACCGGTAAACAGGGTTTTATTTTATCGGTATCCCCTAACTAAAAAAGCCAGGCCCTCGTATCAGGGTAAACATGCCAAACGGCGTGAACGGGCAAACCATACCTAAAAATTGATAAACTATAAACAGTTCTGCTATGAAAAGACACAAGCTCCCGTCCTTGCTCTGCCTCTTCCTGCTGCTCTTCGCAGTCCGGTCGATGGCCCAGCAAGGTACAACGGATGTAACAGGCACAGTGATGAGTGAGAAAGGAGAGATACTGGAAGGCGTCTCTGTCGACGCCCGGGATACGATGACCCACGAGCACTATTCAGCGATGACGGACAGCAAAGGGGTCTTTGTTTTCTCCCATCTCTCCGTCGCCGGAAAATATGATTTCACCTTTTCTTTTGTAGGATATGAATCCGACGTATACAAAGGATTCGTGGTAAAACAGGATGGACAAAAGAATACGCTGCTTATCCGTCTGCATGAAAGAAAGAACGAACTCAACGAAGTGGTGGTGACGGCCCTCGGCGTGCGCAAGGATACCCGGAAGATCGGTTACGCCGTGCAGGAAGTAAAGGGTGACGAACTGGTAAAAGCAAGGGATGCCAACCCCGTCACCGGGCTCATCGGGAAGGTGGCCGGTCTCTCCGTCGGACCCTCCGCCGAATTGCTGGGTACGCCCAGCATCCTCATGCGGGGCAACCAGATCACACTCTTTGTTGTCGATGGGGTACCTATCAGCTCAGATACCTGGAACATCAGCCCCGATGACGTCGAAAGCTATTCGGTGCTGAAGGGGCCCGCCGCCGCGGCCCTCTATGGCAGCCGTGCACAATACGGCGCCATCCTCATCACGACAAAAAAAGGCGGCAAACACAAAGGGTATACGGTAGAGATCAACTCCACCAACTCCATCGACAAAGGATTTATCGCCTATCCCAAGACCCAAAGCATCTATGGCGGCGGGATGTACGGCGAGTACGCCTTTGCGGACGGCTATGGTGGCGGCGTGCAAGACGCGCAATATCAGCTTTGGGGACCGAAATTCCGGGGTCAGCTGCTGCCCCAGTATGACGGGACATACGATGCGACCAACACCTACACCACCACTTTCGGTAACCTCACCTATAAGGGCCATATTGTTCCGACCCCTTATGTTGCCCGCGGCTTCGTAAACGGTAAGAACAACCTGGAGCGTTTCCTCCAGGCCGGCTTTCAAAGCACCAACAACGTCGCCCTGACGGCCGTAGGGGACAACTACAACCTGCGGTTCTCCCTCTCCCAGTCGCATCAGAACAGCATCGTCCCCAACACCGGGCTGGACATCGCCAATTTCAATATGTATGGCTCCTATAAGCCTAACGATCGCCTGACGCTAAACGCTTCTCTGAATTTCAACCGGGCCTATACGCCCAATATTCCAGATGTGCTCTATGGCCCCGGCAGCCTGATATATGATCTCTCGATCTGGACCGGCGCCGAGTGGAACGTAACCTCCCCCGATATCGAAGGCATCTGGCAGCCGGGCCAGACGAATATAAGATCCGTGTTCCCCGAACACGTACACTATCACAATCCCTGGATGATGGTGGAGTCCTGGCTGCGCGGACACTATAAGACCGATATCAACGGCTACGTCTCCGCCAACTATAAGTTCAACTCCCACCTCAACGTCACGGGCCGTACGCAGGTGACCACCTACAGCCTGTTCCGCAGCGAGAAGATGCCGTTCTCCGCACACCCCTACAACCGCGCGCAGGAGAAAGGCGACTACCGGGAAGATCACCGCGAACTGTGGGAGAATAACACCGACATCCAACTGAATTATAATTACAGGGTCCATAACTTCTTCACTTTCTCCGGCCTGGCGGGCGGCAGCCTCCGCGCCTTTACGTATAATTCGAGCTTTACTTCCACTGATTACTTAAGCGTACCGGGAATATTCAGCTTCAGCAACTCCCTCAACCCGGTGCAATCGAGTAATTTCCATTCCGATATGCAAGTGCTCAGCGCCTATGCCGCCGCGGACATCTCCGTGGGCCGGTATGCCACGCTCTCGGCAACGGGCCGGGTAGACAAATCCTCCGCGCTGCCGATCAACCACGATGTGTATTATTATCCCAGTCTTTCGGCAACATCGGTGGTCTCCGATTATATTACTTTGCCAAAGGTTATCTCTTCTTTGAAGGTGAGGGCTTCCTATGCCACGGTGCATGGCGATGCTACGGCTCCCACTGTCGGCATGGCGCCCTTCAACAGTATCACCGCCTATGGCGGATCGACGGCCGGCACGCTCTATGACAATCCCCTGGCCTACGGAACGAATTATCTCTCGCCCTATGGCGGTCCGGATTATTCCCTCCAGCAGGTGTTCTCGACATCCAAGCCCTATAACAACGGTCCGGCAGCGGCTGCACCCCAGAGTATCTTCGATCCCAATATCCGCACCTTCAACCGGGTCAACTACGAAGAGGGCTTTGACATCTATTTCCTCGATCACCGGTTGGGATTCAACGCCACCGCCTTCCAGTATATCGATGGTCCCCGGATATTGGCCGACCCGGTCTCCCCGGCCACCGGCTATACCACCTACTATGTCAATGGCCTGAAGACCCAAAAGAACGGTTACGAACTCACCCTCTCCGGTACACCGCTGCGCACAAAGAACTTCACCTGGGAAGCGCTCGTCAACTGGTCGACCTATACGGAGAAATACAAGGAGCTGCCCGGCGGCCAGAGCACCTTCAACACGTTCTACCATGTCGGCGACCGTGTAGATAGGCTGTACAATCTTGCCTTCGCCAGGACCCAGGATGGACAGGTCATCTATGACGCCAGTGGCCTGCCGTTGCGCAACCCTGTTAGCCGGTTCCTGGGTAATGTCAACCCGGACTACACCTGGTCGGTGTACAATAAGGTCAACTATAAGAGCTTTTATTTCAGCTTCCAGTTTGACGGTAGCGTAGGCGGCGTGATCAGCGACTACCTGCTGTTGAAAACGATGGTCGGCGGCGCCAACATCGCAACGACCGAGGGCGCCTTGGGCAAGTCGAGATTGGATGACGACGCCAATGCCGGGGTCTCTTCCTGGAAGGGATCTTATATAGGTCAGGGTGTACAGGTGACCAACGGACAAGCCATCAACTATGACAACCTTGGGAATATCACCAACTATAAGTCACTCGCTTTCTCCCCCAATAGATCGACCATCACCGTCCAGAACTGGGCTACGCAATATTACAACACGATAGAAGGGACGATGGTCACCAAGACGTTTGCAAAGCTTCGGGAAGTGGTCATCGGCTACGACCTGCCGCACCGCTGGCTGCAAAAGTCGTTCATCAACAAGGTGAGCCTATCGCTTGTAGGGCGCAATCTGTTGTATTTCTACGTCAACAACAAATACCGCGGTCTTGATGTCGAGCAATTCAACACCAGCGTGAGCCCGGCGATTGGGGTCGCCAGCACGGCAACTTCTTCCCTGCAAACGCCTACCACCCGGCGATTTGGATTTAACCTCAACGTTGTTTTCTAACCCATTCAAAAGAAACTTATGAGACTAAGCATAAAGATCATAATAGCCTTCCTGATCCTGGCGGCGTCCACCAGTTGTAAAAAGCGGTTCGAAGCTTTTTATGTCAATAATAACAAACCTACCAGCGTACCACCTTCCCTGCTGTTCAACGGTATCCTCAACCAGATGCTGGATGCACCGGGGGGCCAGATAGACCGTACCAATCAATACCAGATACAGAACAACTCCTACTTCGGCAACAACCAGTATACTTTTGGTTCGGGGGACAACTATTATCCTACGCTTACCAGTGTCGTGGACATGCAACAGGAAGCCCTTGCTTCCGGCCTGGCGGCCGTCAACCCTTACGAAGCGCTGGGGAAATTCTTCAAGGCCTGGTTCTTCACCAAAATGAGCCTGGAGATGGGGGACATCCCGCTGACTCAGGCCCTGGGCGGACTGGGCAATCTCACCCCCTCCTACGATCCCCAGAAGACCGTCTTCAAGAATGTTCTCCTATGGCTCGATAGCGCCAACACCGACCTGGCCGCTCTTGTCGCAAAAGGGGACCAGAGCCTCACCGGGGATATTTATCTCGGCAATAACCTTACGGCCTGGCGGAAGGTGGTCAACAGCTTCCGGTTGCGCGTCCTCCTGCATTTGAGCAGGAAGGTTTCCAGCGATCCCGATCTCCAGGTCGCCCAGCAGTTTGCCACCATTGTCGGTAACCCGGCGCAGTATCCCATCTTTCAGGGTAGCAAGGACAACCTGCAATACACCTGGATCTATCCGACCAATCCCTACCCCTTGAACCCGAGCGGCTTTGCCAACGGAGCACTCAACAACAGCACCAGCACCTATGTAGGGTTGTTGACGAAGTTGCAGGACCCGCGCGTATTCGTCACCACCGATCCGGCGCCGGGCCTGGTCACGGCCGGTGGCAGCCCCACTGCCTTTTCCTCCTTTCAGGGCGGTGACCCCGGGGCAGCCATGGCTACCCTTTCCAGCCAAAACGGTGGCGGAGTGCTCAGTTACATCAACCGCTGGCGGTATTACAGCACCTTCACGGGCGAACCGAGCATCATCATCGGTTACCCGGAGATCTGCTTCAATATTGCCGAAGCGATCAACAGGGGCTGGCTTGCCTCGGGTCCGTTGGGCAATGCCGAAGCCTATTATACGGCAGGTATCCAGGCTTCAATGACGTCGTATGGGATACCCATCAGCGGGGCGATGACTGTGTATTCCCTTCCCCTGGGCATCAGCATCTCCGGCCCCTTCGTGTCTTCCACCATCAACGTCAATTTTTCCAACTATTACAGCCAGTCTACCGTCCAGTATCACGGCAACGACTCCGTTGGGCTTAAGCAAATCTTGCAGCAACGGTATATCGCGCTCTATCTCCATTCCGGGCTGGAACCCTATTTCACCTGGCGGCGTACAGGCGTGCCGGCGTTTACGAGCGGTCCCGGTACGGGTAACAGCGGCCGCATCGCGCTGCGGTACCAATATCTCTCCGCGGATAAATCCTCGAATGCCAAGAACTACCAGGCGGCCATCACCCAGTACGGCGGCGTCGACGACATCAATGGCAAAATGTGGATCTTGCAATAGCAATGGGGCCCTGGTATGGCCTCATTTCTCCCCGGCAAGCTTGCTTGCCGGACATGATGAAAAAAGAGGCTGTCTACTTTTCATCTTTAGACGGCTTCTTTTTTGAGGTGGTGGATGACGGCACGATCGCCCCGCTGAAAGATATGGCCTGCCGGTTGGTGCTGATGACTTGCAGCGAAGCATAACCCGCCGAAGAGATGTTGAGGATCATCTGCTGCACTTCCGGGTAGTCTTTTGGCTTGATCATCACTGTCCAGCCCTCTTTCTTTCCGGGAGTGACGGTATAGGTGTAATCTTTCGAGGTGAATTCGAGCCCGTTCTTGGTGGGGTCTATCGGCGCAACGTATGCT
Organism: Puia dinghuensis; assembly: GCF_014642875.1. Classification (GTDB taxonomy): domain Bacteria; phylum Bacteroidota; class Bacteroidia; order Chitinophagales; family Chitinophagaceae; genus Puia; species Puia dinghuensis. The sequence goes on along the minus strand of NZ_BMJC01000002.1, from coordinate 1,000,074 downwards.
TCCCCATAGTAGGGCAGATAGCTGACGATGGCCTGCTTCGAAACCTTCAGGTCATAATCGTAAGTAAGGTTGCGGACCCGCCCGCGCATCGGCATCGCCTGCCATGCCTTGAAGACATAATCCTGTGAATCGACAAGGGCTTTTGCGTTATTCGTTTGGGCATCGGTAACGGCCGAAAGGCCGAGACCGAGTATAAGAAGTAAGGTTTTCATACCCGCTGTATTAGATACTAAATATAACTTATTTAAGGGAGGGATATGGTGGCCGTCGATGCGCTTTAGGCTAAAATTAACGCATCTCCGGCCTTGGGCTAATGTCTGTCCTGGCGGACCAACCACCTCCGGTGATTGCGGGAAAAGGTAAAACGCGCTTATCTTTACGCATGGTCAAAAGCGATTTCGACGCCGTGGTGCTTGGTTCCGGCCCAAACGGGCTGGCGGCGGCCATCACCCTTCAGCAAAAAGGCCTCTCGGTGCTGCTCATCGAAGGCCGTAAGGACATCGGCGGCGGTTTGCGGTCGGCTCAACTGACCCTGCCCGGCTTCATCCATGACATCTGCTCGGCCATTCATCCCCTTGGCATCGGCTCTCCTTTCTTTAGCACGCTGCCTCTCCGGGAGCATGGCCTCGAATGGATACACCCCCCTGTCGCCGCGGCGCACCCGCTGGACATCCCGGCCCACACTGCCGGGCCATCCGACATCACGAAGGCCGCAACCCTGGTGCGCTCCCCCGAAGCGACGGCCCTGTCGCTGGGCGTCGACGAAGCGGCCTATCTCCGGCTGGTGACACCCTTGACGCAGCACTGGCCGCTACTTGCCCCCGACCTATTGGCGCCCCTGCATTTTCCTGCGCATCCTCTGCTGATGGCGAAATTCGGCTACCAGGGCATTCCCAGCGTAACCCATCTTGCCAGACGGTTTAGAACGGCAGAAGCAAAAGCCCTCATCGCCGGGATGGCGGCCCATGCCATGCAACCGCTCAGCAACCTGACAACGGCCGCCGTCGCCCTCATCTTCCTGATGACGGGTCACGGTAAAGGCTGGCCGCTTCCCCGTGGTGGTTCTGCAGCCCTGGCGCAGGCCCTTGCGGCTTATTTCACAGCCCTCGGAGGTATCATCCACACCGGCACCTATATCACCCAGCTCTCGCAATTACCCTCCAGCAGGGCACTCCTGCTCGACCTCACCCCTCGGCAACTGCTGCAGCTGGGTGGCCACCGCTGGTCATCCCTCTATCGCTGGCAACTGGAGAAATATCGTTATGGTATGGGGGTATTCAAGATAGACTGGGCGCTGGACGGAGCCGTACCGTTTGCGGCTGCTGGCTGCCGTGAGGCAGGGACCGTACACCTGGGAAACACTTTTGACGAGATTGCTGCCGCGGAAGCGCTGACGGCAAGGGGAGGGCATGCCGAAAAGCCATTTGTCCTGCTGACACAGCAGTCCCTGTTTGATGATTCCCGCGCCCCGCAGGGCAAACATACGGGCTGGGCCTATTGTCATGTACCCGGCGGCTCACGCAAGGACATGACCGCCACCATCGAAGCACAGGTCGAACGCTTTGCTCCCGGCTTTCGCGAACGCATCCTGGCGCGTCACACCATGGATACGGCGCAGATGGAAGAATATAATCCAAATTACATCGGTGGGGATATCAATGGCGGAGTGATGGATATCCGGCAGCTGTTTACGCGACCGGCCCTGCGGCGCTCGCCCTACCGCACCTCGGCAAAAGGTATCTATATCTGTTCGTCCGCCACTCCACCGGGTGGGGGAGTCCATGGGATGTGCGGTTATCACGCCGCGCGCCGGGCGTTGAAGGACATTTTTCGCTAAGCCGCTTCCATCTTCCGCTTGCTGCTGCGGTATTTCTCCCCGATGATCTCACTCATCGGCCGCTGGTAAACCCTGCTTTCGACCCAGGAAACAAGGTCGAGGTAGGCAAAAGCGCGGGCCTCAAACCGGTTCTTCTCGAAGTGCTTTATCTTCTCCAGGAATTTCTCGAATTCGGCGCGCAGCCCTGCCCGGGAGGTCTGGAAGGAAGTGCGCAGGAATTTGAACATCTCTTCTTCCACCCTCGTCAGCCGTTCGCGCTTGGCCATGAACCGGTAGACCGACTTGGTCAGCGATTCCATCAGGTCGAAATTCTTCAGTTCGAAATGCGCCATCAGGTGGAGCACCCGGGCGTAGCATTGGAGGTCGTTGCGCAGGTCAAGCTGGTCGTTGATGATCCGCTGCAGGTAGTCGATGCAGGTTCCATAATCTCCGGCGCCGAAATACATCGAAGCGATCTTATAATTCAGGACGAGGATCCGGTGGCGATCGATGAAAAGATCGTATTCTGCCAGTTTCTCCTCTATCTCCGGCACCATGACAAGCCCTTCCTTGAAATTGCCGAGCATAAAGACCTGGTTGATCTTGGCCGTGGTGATATACACAAAGGACTGGATGCGAAAGTTATCGTTCTCGCGAACCCTGTCGGTCTGGGCAAAGGCCTCGAACTTCCGCAGGGTGACCTCGAATTTCTGGTAATTGCGGAGATCAAAGTGCGCATTCAACAGGTTGTGAAGGGCCTTGATATAGTGCCCGGTCTCTACCCGGATCATCAGCGGCTGCTCATCGAACAGATCGAGCCATTTTTGGGAATACCGGTAGTACATCAGGAAGTCCTGGCGGATAAAGGCATACCAGTTGTAGCTTTGGTAGAGATACAGCCGCTCGTAGAAACCCGTCTGTACCCAGGCATTCGGTGGCAGTTGTTCCTTCAAATACTGGCGGATACGCTCTTCGTCCTTTTCATTACGGGCGTGCCCGTTGTGGATGTACCAGCTGTAGACCAGCAGGGCCAGGTTCGACAGCCTGGCCACCATGTCGATACGCCCGATGACTTCGTTGGATTCTGCCGACAGCTGTTCGGCCCGCATCTGCATGCTATGAGTGATGTGTAGTGTCTCGATGCGTTTTTCCAGCGACAGCACCTGGACGAGGAAATTGTTTTTCTGGTTGGCCTTTGCAGTCTCCTTGGCCCTGTCCAGCCAGCGCAGGCTTTGCTGGAACAACCCTTTCTTATACAGGATATGAGCGTAGTCGAACATTTCATTCAACTGCAGGTCGATGCTGTCGGCGCTTTTCAGCAGCCGGAGGCTGGCCAGAATCTGTTTGTAAAGGTGGGTCTTGAGATTGGAGAGCTGGGGTTTCTCTATCCCCGGCAGCTTTTTTAAGAGGCTTTTTTCGTCATAGTCGTTCAGCTTATCCAACGCGTCGAAAAGCTGGACGATCTTCAGATCTTCCTTTGTCGAGCTTCTTTTGATATAAAGTTTAAAATGCCTTTTTTCTGACTTTTCGAGCGAATGTATAAGTTGGAATAAGGTATCTGAAAACCGGTTGGCCATAATGAAGGGATTGTCCTAAAACGCAGTCCTGCAAAGGATTTTGACACTAAAATTATCATTTTGACATGATTAACTTACCGATTATTTGATTAGAGCAGCAAGCCGTTGGATAGTACCTTTGACATAGAGAATGAGTTAAAAATGGCAGCAATCGTTTTACAGGCATTCGTTAGAGGCTCATTCGAAATAAAACTGAGTTAATCAGTTAAAAAGATATTACTACCTTTTTTCATATGGCAAGCAATCGTTAGAGGCCAGCTGTTTCTACAGTGGGCCTTTCTTTTTGCAATCTAACTAAGAATTAACATATAGAGGCCATTTTTCTATAATTTATTTTCCCCTGTCCATCTTCTCTCCCTCTGCAGGCTCGACTGCGGTCGTAAAAAGCCAATGGTCCAAAAAGTCCCCAAAGGCCTGCTAAAAGGTTGCTAAAAATTTCTAATTTAGTGGTTAAAAAACGACCCTTCGTGTAGTCCTTGGGAGGGTTCATGTAGTTTTTTGAAATGCTGCGGGGGAATCGTATAGATTTACCGTCCTATCCACACTTGTTCCATTTAGGCCAATTTTTTTGTATCCAGACGAAAGATTTCGTTTGTTTTTAGTTATATAAAGTGTAGTGTTTTCTCATGTGACCTTTGAGTCCTCCGGGGTTTGTGTCTACAAGGCCCTGCTGTTTTTATGCCGGACAGCATACTAAACCTTTCTTACGAACTATGTCGCCTGAATATCAGGAATATTACCACCAACTGTTGACTGCCTTCCATTCCCATGAAGCTACATCACGTACCGAAATGGAAATGATCGAAGCCTGTTTCAAATCCAGCCTGGATTACTGGGGGAAGATATGCCAACAGGTAAAATCCAACGGTTTTGGGGATGTATGCGACGAGATTCGTTTTTTCAAGGAAGTAAAACCCGCTTTTGCTTCTTTTATCGAGTATTACACTTTCCGGTATCATGCTATTCTTTTCGCCCCCCTGAACGACATTCTCGAATTGAAACGGTTCTGGCGATGGGAAGAGCGTAAGATGCAGCGGTTCTATGATGACAACCGGGAGTTTTGCCGCTATATGCGGGAAGGTGATACCCACCACGATGCCGAATACTTCCTGCGTACGCCGGGGTGTTCTGCAAGCCATCACTCTACCGACCATATCCACGACCTCGACGCCGAGCTGATCTCGCCAAGGGACCCGTTGGTCACCATCATGAAGGCGTACGAGTTGTATGAACAGTATATTAAACAAAAACTGGTAAACTATCTTGAGGCCTGATTACCCGTCGAAGCGATTCCAGGATAAGCGCAACAACTATGTGCTGTTGCTGGAGGCCCTTTTCGCAGGTGAGATCCGATAGCAACCTCTCGCAACCTGAGAAACAACCCCCGCAATAACCCTTTTTTTGACAGTAAATTTCAGCAAGTGCAATCTTTTTTCTTTATCCGTCACGAAGGTAGATTTGTGAAAGTGGATTTCCGGCATATCCTGTATATCGAAGCCCGGAAGAACTATACGCGGCTGGTCCTGGAAGAAAGGCCCACCGCCCTTGTATTGGTCACGCTTAAGCAGTGGGAAAAGCTTCTGCCCCGCGAACTGTTCTGCCGTATACACCGGGGCTATATCATCGCTATCGACAAGATACTTTCCTTCGACAATAAGTACGTCTATCTCTCTGGTGAGAAGATCGCCATCGGCGAGCAGTATCGGAATGCTTTGCCCGATGTGGTGACCATTCTCTCCAACGACTCCTTCCGCGAGCCCATCCGCAGTATACATAGCGACGTTCTTTCCGAACTCGAGCTGTAGTAGGTGGCGGCTCAAACGGATCTCGCCGAAGATGCCCGAAAAAAGTGGTAAATTGCCTGCCGACGACCGTCGGTGGGCAATTTTTGCATGTGGCTGAACATATCCAACTCCTTACAGATGAGCTGCTTATCGCCGATCGATATTCGTCCGGCCAGGCGGGACCCGCCCCCAAAAGCCCGTCCGAAGCTTCCAAAACCGAGGCAACCCCTATGAAAAATAAGGCGTTTAGTCTGCAATAGGCGAAAACAACTCATTAGCAAGCATATCGGTAATATCGGTACGTAAGTAATCTACACTTGGAAAAACTACTTCATATCATCGCAGGTTGCGCCCAGCAGGACCGGCATAGCCAGAAAATGCTGTACGATCAATACTATGGCCTGTGTCTCAAAATTGCCTTCCGGTATGTCAATACCTACGAGCAGGCCACGGAAGTCACTCATGATGCTTTTCTGAAAATGTTCAGGAATTTCAGCCGTTTCGAGGTACGCGACAAGGAGAAGGTGGAAATGCTCCTCATCGGCTGGATCAGAAGGGTCGTTATCAATGCGGCCATCGACTATATGCGAAGGGAAATGAATAACACCCATAGCTATCCGATCCCCGAACATGTATGGGAACACAAGGACGACGGGCAGTCATCAGATAATTCGGTTTTGTACAAAGAACTCATCGCATTGGTGAAAGACCTGCCCCCGGCCTATCGTATGGTATTCAACCTGCACGTCATCGAAGGATATTCCCATCCCGAGATAGCGAAAATGCTGGGGATTACGACAGGAACCTCTAAATCTAACTTATCCAAAGCCCGCGTTCATTTGCAAAAGGCCCTGACCGCAGAAAACAGCGAAAAAATATTATGTCAAATTTAAAGGACACCGACTTCGATGATCTTTTTCGGCGGGCGTCCGAAAAATACCCGCTGAGGACAGACAGTTCCGACTGGGACAGGATGTCCGCCGCACTCGAAAAAGATGCACCCCCTAAACTCTACGCCGACGCGGTTGAAACCGATAAACGTAAGAGAAGGAAATTCTTATGGTTCTTCCTCCTGCTGCCCCTTGGCGGAGCGGGTTATTACACCTGGCATCAGATGGGGCACGGCGCCGGAAGCGGCCAGGCTGTCAATACTGTTGTCGTCTCCACACCGGCTGCAACTTCGACGCCGGCTACGGCTACAACTCCGGCCGGGCCGGCTCGCACTGACCGCACGACTCCCGAAGCCGATCACACTGCAACCGGAGCCAATCACGCAACTCCCGAAGCCGATCGCACAGCCGCGGGAACCAATCGTACAACCACCCTGCGCAATCTTAACACCACGGAAGCCAATCGCTCAACGGCTGGGACCAACCACACAGCCGCCAATCGCAAAACGGCCGGGGCCAATATCACCCGTACAAAGCACAATAGAGACCGCTTCGCCGCGGACCATACTTCGTACCCTGACGCGGACAAAGTTGCTGATCGCGGCATCGCCAGCAATCATCCGGCCAGCACCAGCAATCATCCGGCCAACTCCAACCCGGTTGCTTCCGCGTTTACCCTGCGGTCTGCCGGCATCGACGGACAACTTGCGCCTACCACCGGCCCCTGGAATCTTTCAGTCGACGTAAAGGCGCCGCCAAAAGACTCCAGTGTCGCCAAAAAGCAGGCATCCCCGAAGAAAAGATCTTCGTTCTTGTATGCAGGGGTCCTCGCCGCTCCCGACTTCAGCGTGGTGAAATTCCAATCGATGAAAGGGGTAGGAAGTACGTTTGGCGTTCTGGTGGGCTATGCCTTCAACGACAGATGGGCTGTAGAAACCGGAGTCTATGTCGACAGGAAAAGATATTATACCGAGGGGGAATACTTCAGCACAAAGAAACTAAACATACCACCGTACGTCGATCTCCTCAACCTCGATGGCACATGCTATATGTGGGAGATCCCGCTCAACGTCCGGTATACTTTCAATCCGGCCGGAAAGACAAGATGGTTCGCCACCGCCGGCTTTTCCACTTACCTGATGACGCGCGAGAAATACAACTATGCTGCCGAAAATTATACTACCTCCCGCACCTGGGACGGTAGCTATGACTGGAAAAAGTCATCCCAATACCCGTTTTCCGTTGTCAATCTGAGCGCAGGCTTCGAACAACGGCTGGGGAAAGTGGGCAACCTGCGGGTTGAGCCTTATGTGAGACTACCCCTTGGCGGGATAGGCACGGGTAGCCTGCCGATCATGAGTACCGGTGTCAACGTCGGCATTACGCGACGGCTCTGGGGAAATAAAAAATAACTGTAAACACCATGCGAAAAAAGAGAACCATTTTGTGGATAGGGATTCCTTTGCTGTTACTCCTCATCGGCCTGGCCTGGGGCTGGCATCTGTATGAAAAGCCACACCGGAGCGCCGCCGGCGAGACTGTAGACGTGACCATCGACGCCGATACCCTCTACCATCAATACCAGGCGGACGAACACACGGCCGACCAGAAATATTTGGGGAAAGTGATCTCCGTCACCGGCCGCCTCACCGAGATACAGCATACAGGAAATTCCGTCATCTGGATATTGTCTACTCAACCCGGTGGCGGTGGCATCAACTGCCAGCTCTTCCCCGGTACAAAGGTCGACCCCGAACCCAAAACCGGCGAAAAGGTTACGGTTAAAGGCAGGTGCACCGGTTTCCTGATGGATGTCAATCTCGCCGATTGCGTTCCGGAAAAATAAAGACTATTAAAACAAACAGCATAATTATGAACCGAAAGTTTCTATTAGTGGCATTGGTCATCAGCGGATTCGTAGTCTACCTTTCCGGCTGCTCCAAGGAAAGCGAGGACAAGTTGTCAGGGAGTACTACCTGCGACACGACAAAGGTGAGCTACGCCCAGCAGATCGTCCCCATCCTGCAGAACAATTGTTACACCTGCCATGGTGGGGCGAATCCTTCCACGGGTATCCGGCTCGATACCTATGCCAACCTCCAGGTATTTGCCAATAACGGCTTCCTGTCCGCCGCCGTCGAACACACCGGCACGGTCACTCCCATGCCCTATGGACTGCCTCAATTGCCGACCTGTGAAGTAAATACCATCGCTGCCTGGGTAAACCAGGGTGCACTCAACAATTGATTCATCCAGCTTAAAAGAACTTTTATGAAGATCCTTATCATCGGTGCTATCCTTTGTGTTACCCTCACAGGCCCGCTCACCAGCGTTGGTCAGCTATATTCCACCCGCACCGGCTTCATCGGCTTCTATTCCAAAACAGCCATGGAAGACATCAAGGCGGAGAACAACCAGGTATATGCCGTCGTCGACGCCGGCAAGAAGAACATGGCTTTCGCTGTGCTGCTAAAAGGTTTTATTTTCACCAAAGAGCTGATGCAGGAGCACTTTAATGAGAATTACGTCGAAAGTGATAAATACCCCAAAGCGTCCTTTACCGGCACCTACACGGGCGATGTCCCGCTGAACAAGGATGGCTCCTATCAGGTGACGGTAAAAGGAAATGTTACCCTTCACAACGTGACGAAACCGATCGAGACCTCCGCTACCATCGAAGTGAAGAATGGCCACCTGCTGGGACAGGCCCAGTTTCATTTAAGACCCGAAGATTTCAACATCACTATCCCATCCCTTGTCAGGGATAAGATCGATAAGGATATGTTGGTTAAGGTCAATATCGATTGTACTACGAAATAACTTACTAAATCTACTGATCATGTTTACCAGACAAACTCTTTTTTTACTGCTTTGCTTTTCCCTCATCGGCCGGCTCAGCGCACAGGACAGCTCGCTGCTCAAAATGCTCAATGACTCCATGTCAACGCATAAAGGCAAAACCTATGTCACCGGCACCTTTAAGGCGACGCATCTCATCAATGAGCAGACCATCGAATCCCCGGCCCAGGGCAACCTCAACTTTGTCATCCAGCACCGTTTTGGCCAGTTGAACAGCGGGTCGTATAATTTCTTTGGCCTGGACAACGCCACCCTCCGCCTCGGTCTCGACTATGGCATTACGGATGACCTGTCCGTCGGCGTCGGTCGCAGCTCTTATCTGAAAACCTATGACGGCTTTCTGAAATACAAGCTGATAAAGCAAACAGAAGGACCCGGGATGCCTGTCAGCGCCGACATCATTGCCACCATCAGCAATTATACCCAGGACGATCTTACCAAGCCTTATCTCAATGCCAGGTACCGCACCGCCTATGCGGTCGAACTGCCCATCGCCCGTAAGGTCACCCGCGACCTTTCCCTCCAGGTGACCCCCACATACCTGCATTACAACCTCGTCCCCACTGTCGCCGACAAGAACGATGTCTTTGCCGTTGGGCTTGGCGGCCGGATGAAGTTCACTCGGCGGATGAGCATCGATGCGGAATATGATATCGTCCCGAAGAACCAGGTGGTCTCCACCGTCGTCCACAACTCTTTTTCCCTTGGTTGGGATATCGAGACGGGCGGACACGTCTTCCAGCTTGTGTTCAGCAATTCCCAGAGCATGGTGCCCACGCAATTTATCACCCAGACCCCCGGAACATGGGGTAAAGGAGATATCTTTTTTGGCTTCAACATCTCCAGGAACTTCAACCTGAGGAAAGATCGAAAACAACGGAGTTAGTATGCGCATCCGGCTTAAACAAAAGATCGACTGGTATGCCGGCTATGGATTGACGGCCATCCTGCTTCCCATAACCCGGTTGCTGGGCATCGTATTGCGCCGGGACCATTCCCTATCGAAACCGCCCCGGCGTCTTCTTTTTATCAAGCTGATGGGCCTCGGAAGCCTTGTCGTCGCTTCCGAGGCCATTACCGCGATGCGTCGTCGCTTTCCGAATACCCGGTTCATCCTGCTGACAGATTCGAACATCGCCGATGGCATCGCTCCCTTTCAACTCTTCGACGAGATCGTGCAGACCGATACCAACCGCCTTTTTTCCACTGCTCGCCGGATGGTGCGATTCTTCGCCCGCAGCTGGACATGGCGAAGCCTCTGGGTCGTCGACCTGGAAGTGTACTCCAAGCTCACCACCGTGCTTGCCCTGTTGACTCTGGCCCGCAACCGGTTTGGATTCTACCTCCCGCCGGTGCCGCTGAGGAAATACCTCAATACACACAATATCCCCTTCGATCGATCGACCTACCTGGAAGCCAATTATACGACAATGGCCCGCAGCATAACAGGTGTACCGCAATTGGCGATGGAGGCCCCGCCGCCCCGCACCGGTGAACGGTATAAACCTTATATCCTTCTCAACAACACCTGCAGCAGCCTGGCCGCTGTCAGGAAATTACCGGATTCCACGTTCTCGGCCATCTGCCGCTGGCTGCTCGAAAATACCCCTTACCATTTAGCCCTGCTGGGTGCGCCGGAAGATAAAAGGTCGATCGACCGGTTCATCAACGAAGATGCCGGCCTCTTTCATCAACAGGATCGCATCCTCAATTATGCCGGCGTAGCGAAAGATTTTGGGGAATACTATCAATTCCTCGGGGAGTATGGCGTCTGTCTCATCACCATCGACAGCGGTCCGCTGCACATTGCCCGCAAACTCGGGCTACCGACCCTCTCCATCTGGGGGCCTACCGATCCGGCCCATTACCTCAACATCCCGCCGGACGACCGGCACCGGCACCTCGTCCATTATTTGGGAGTCCCCTGCTCGCCCTGCGTACACCGCTATCCCACGCCGCCCTGTGGCGGAGACAATGTGTGTATGAAAAACAGCTTACCATCGGCCATTATTAAAAAGATAGAAACGCTGCTGGCCCATCTTTCCCTACCCCAGCCGGTGTAAGTTTTCTCAGCGTATAAAAACCGGGACCCCGGTTCTTGTCCGACAAATAGAGGATATAGCTGCCATCCACCAGCATCGGCTTCTTTTTGGTGTCGGTGGAAAAGGTCACCTGTATGCCATGATAAAAGATCTGCCTGCCCCTTATTTCCAGTCCCTTGTCGCTGATCGTCTGCGCCGCTACACCCGTAGCGACGGTGTGGCGCCCGGTCTCGTCCTGGTAAGAATAGACCAGTTGCCCGTCCTTCATCGTGTAGTCATAGATGAAGATATGTTCTTCCTTTGCCAGGAAATAGGTGCTGGTATCCTTATCCTCCCGGTGACGCAGCAAGGCCGGAATAACGAACAATAGGATAAGACCCGCCGTCACAACCGGGTTCCAGGCTTTTCGCAAAGGCAGGAGTAAGCCAAAAAAAACCAGCAGGAGGTAGAGCCGCGGGAACTGCAAACACAGCGGAAACTGCCCGAACCAGGATACCGGAATGTTACAGGCTGCCAGCAGGACCATCGCCGGAAACACGACTGCGCGCGGCCTTGCCCCCGAAGAGCACAAGGCAAGAAACGGGATGACCAGTAACACCAGCGAATAGCTGCTGCCATTGGGCGAGATCAGCATGCTGCCCATGATCCAGACAGCGAAGGCCCGGAATTCATCCCCCGACCGGGCGGGGTCCGGGCCGTCCGCGACCGGGGCGGTGGCCCGCAGCGTCACCATCACACAGGCTGAAAGCACCAGGGCCTTGAAAACGCCCGTCCCGATGAGAAACAGGTAAGGTTTTTGCGCCAAAGGATGTGGATTGAGCAATGCATCGAAGACAAACGCCTTCTTTAGCAACATGAAAGCCGACTGGAATACAAACGTAAAGGAGTCGTTGAGTTCGCCATTATTCACTTTTGGCAATACCTCCGTGATGTAATATTTCCAGCCGTCCCAGCCGGTGGATAACAGTGAGATCGCCAGCAGGAGCAGGCAGGCCGCTGCCAGCCATAGGGTCTGCCGGTATTTTCGCCGTAACAGAAGAAAGAGGAAGATGACACCCGGAAAAACCTTTAAAAGGATGGCCAACGCCCACAGCAGGGAAGACAGCGCCGCCCGGTCCTGCTTATAGGCGATGAACCCTTCCAGCAACAAACAGCAAAGCAACAGGTAGGACTGCCCGAAAAAGACATTGTTCACTATTGGGATAAAAAAGATCACCGGCAGGACTAACAGCAGGGTGGGAGAGATGGAGAAATACCGGCTGCTGCGCAGCAGGGTGAACAGGAAAAGCAGGCAGGAGGCGCCGTCGAACAGCAATTTCGACAGACCCATCGGAAAAAGCAGGAAGGGTGCGAATACGAGGGCGGTCGACGGTGGGAAAGGGGCATAGGAGACGAATACTCCCCGGTAGCCCCGGGAAGCGATCAGGTCGTTGAGGTATTGCATGTCGTAGGCATGGACATAATTGCCCGCCAGCAACTCCCTGCCGCCGAAATAATACCCCGCATAATCCGAATAGGGTACCCTGGAGACATGTATCAAACAAGCCCCCATCAGCAGGACCAGGGGGATAAGAAAGAAATACAGCGATTTTTTGGTATACTCCATAAATTGCGGTGCCCGAAGATAGGCAACTCCGCGCAGCGATCTGTCGTTTATACATAAATTCCCCGAGGGAACACCGACGCTTTGAAACAAATTATTAGAAATACGATCCTCATCCTCACCCCTGCGGAACGGAAAAAGGGTATGGTGCTGGTATTGCTGAATTTAGTCGTCAGCATCCTGGACGTAGGGTTCCTGGCGGGCCTCCTCTTCGTCGTACAGTTGTATTCCGGGGCCCCGGCCATCAGCAGGCTGTCCTTTCTACCGTCCTGGCTGACGGACCCGACCTCCCTTTGGCCCATCGGCGGCTTTTTTTTGCTTTTCGCTGTCAAGAACCTGGCGAGCTTCCTGGTCTTCAAGGCACAATGTCAATTCCGCTACCAGGTTTTCCTGCGCATCTCCGACCATAACCTGTTGCAATACCTGGAAGGCAGTTATAGCGACTATGTCCACATCGATTCCTCTACTCATTTTGCAGAGGTGAACCTGCAACCCTCCGAGTTCTGCCAGCATGTAATGGAAGGATTGCAGCAAAGCATCGCGGAATGGACACTCATCGGGCTGACGACCATCGCCATCCTGTTGTTCAATGCCAAACTGTTTTTCCTTCTGCTTGTAGTACTTTTCCCACCCATTATCATCGCCGCCTGGTTTACGAGAAAAAAGATCCTCTCGGCCAAGGCGAACATTGCCGACACCCGTGATATGGGCTGGCAGCGTCTCGAAGAATCCATCGGCGGATTTGTGGAAAGTAACCTGTATGACAAAAAAGAATTTTTCATGGGCCGGTACCACCGGTCGCAGCTCACCCTGAACAGGCACCTTTCCAATCTGCATTCGATGCAGGGGGCGCCTACGAGACTGGCCGAGGTCTTCGCCGTTTTCGGGCTGCTCACCCTGATAGCCATCGATCACCTGACAGGCGCCAGGCAGGGTACCGGGGTTGTAACCCTGGGCGCTTTTCTTGCTGCTGCTTATAAGATAATTCCCGGAGTAGCCAGGATACTCAACCTCAATGGCCAGATTCGCGCCTATGCCTATACGATCGACCCGCTGGTGAGAAAGCGCAAGAAAAAAATGGCCCCGCAACGGGATGCCGATACCGGGAAGATAGCATCCATCACGCTTCGGGATATAAGCTTCCGGTATGGCAAGGATCAGCCTCCTGTTCTGGAGCACCTGAATTTGCATATCGATAGTGGTTGTTTTCTTGGGATCAGTGGTAACTCGGGAAGGGGTAAAACCACGCTGCTGAATATCCTGCTCGGCTTCCTGACGCCAGAAAAGGGAGAGGTATTGATCAATGGAAGGGCAACGGACCATCGCGACCGGAAGAGCTACTGGGCGCCTATCTCCTATGTAAAGCAACAGCCTTTCATTCTTCATGATACCCTGCTTACCAACATCACCCTCGATGAAGAGTATTATAACGAAGAAAAGCTGGATGAGGTGCTGGCCGTCTCAGGACTCGACACGATGGTAAAGCGATCGCAGTCCGGCATCAGAACCCGGATCGCGGAGAATGGGAAGAACATCAGCGGTGGCCAGCGGCAGCGTATCACTATCGCGAGGGCCCTCTATAAAGAAGCGGATGTTTTTATCCTGGACGAACCATTCAGCGAATTGGACGAAGCCTCCGAACAGCGGCTGCTACACCATTTCCGGCAATTGACCAGGGACGGCAAGATCGTGATCCTCATCACCCATAACCAGAAAAGCCTGGCCTTTTGCGATAGTGTCATCTCGCTGGAAGATAAGGCCGTCTCTGACCCTAGCGCCAGAAATCATACCTCCTTTTTATGAGGTTGAATTGTTGGTTGGTGACGGAAACATAGGGATTGATGATAACCCGTTCGCGCTGGGCAGGGTCGGCGGCGCTTTCGGGGAAATGGAAGTTCAGCGGCAGCAGTTGGCTGAACCCTGCTCTTTTGGCCGCTTCCACCACTGCAGGGGTATAAGTGCCATAAGGAAAGGCAAAGGCTTTCACCGGCTTGCCGATGATGTCTTCCAGGTATTGCCGGCAAGCAAACATTTCCTTTTCTGCGTCGGGAAGGGGTATCTTTGGAAGGTCGTTGTGATAATAACCATGAGCGCCGATGGTGACCCATGGCGAAGAGGCCAGCTCTTTTATCTGTTGAGGGGTCATTTGTAACCAGTAATCGGTATCCTGCGGGTTTTCGCGGAAGGGAGCCAATGGATAAAGATCGTTGAGCAATCTGGCTTTCGATTCGAATCCCTCCGATCGCAGCATTTCCCACAGCCCGATGCCCCGCGATGCGGAAACGTACCGGGAAAAGCGTGCGCGCTGTTTATAGAATGTTTCCTGTCGGAATACCAGCTGCTGTGGCCCGTATTTACTGAGGATGCCCAGGAAGTCGTTCCATAAGATATCATATCCTGCCGCCCGAACTGCGGTGATAAAAAAGGTCGCAGGAACCCGGTATTGCTCCAACAGTGGCAGTACATAAGTATGGTTATTGGCATACCCGTCATCGAAGTGGAGGCAGATATTGAAGCGGTGGGGACTAAAACGCTGGTGATAGTAGTCGTCAAGGGAGACGACGTTAAAATATTTTTGATAGAATTGTAAATGGGCTTCGAATGTGGCACGGGTGAGAAAGATGTTGTTGAAGCGTAAAGGCTGATGCTGGCATATGCCGTGATAAACAACGATCCTTGCGCCCCTGGCGGCTTTGAACGACGAGTCTGTCAGTCCCAGGAAGGCGCAGATGTCACGACGGCAATAATCGGCCTTCCGGCGCCAGATATAGAATGTTTTTAGGACCCGGTTCACCGATTTGTTACATTTGAAGACGCTAAAATACAGGATTTTTCAACGATCGGACAATGGTAAGTGTTATTCTGCCGACCTTTAACCGCGAGACCTATCTGCCTGATTCCATCGGGAGCGTATTGCAACAGCAGGACGTCGGGCTCGAACTGATCATCGTCGATGATGGCTCTGACGACGGGACGGAGCAACTGGTATCGGCCTTGCAGGATCCCCGGATAAAATATTTTAAGCTGCCCCACACAGGCTACACCAGCCAGCTAAAGAACTTCGCCATTGCCCGGGCTTCGGGTGAATTCATCGCCTTCAACGATTCCGATGATCTTTGGACACCCGGCAAACTGGCCAGGCAATTGAAGCTCTTCGCCGAAAGGCCGGACATAGGATTCTCCATTACGGATATCACCGTTTTCAAGGACGATTCTATTTTGAAGGAATATACGTACCCTGCCCGGGGCATCGTGGAATGCACCAACATTTTCCCCTTGCTTTCCCATAACAGCTTCCTGGTATACAACCCGACCCTGGTGATGAGAAAGAGCTGTCTCGAAAAAACGGGGTATTTCAACGAGTCGATGCGTTCGGGCGACCATGATTTCAATATGCGGCTGGCATATCATTTTTCTGCCGGTATCATCTACGAACCCATGCTGATGCGCCGGATGCATGATTCCAACATGAGTGATGAGATGCGGTTTGACAACTATGGCGAATATCTGGAGACGTTTGCCCGGCTGTATGACGAAAAGATGATCGACCGATGGTGCCTGCGCCGGGCAAGAGCAAACGCATTTTTCAAAACTGGTGAATTGCATGGTGCTGACCGCCGGTTTCGGGAAGCCAGGGAACACTATCTTTTATCTCTCAGGAATAACCCGTTTCACCTCCCCCCTTATCGCCGGCTGTTAGGCAATTTTCTCAGGCAACTATCCGGCCCGGAGACGCGTTTGGATTAAGAACTATGTTTGGGTTCCGTGACGATATTGCCCGGGTGAAAGAACAGAACGTGGATTTTTATAACGAAATCTCGGAAGAGTACGACCGTATCATGGAGGAGGGCAGTAACCGGCAGATAAGGAATAAAGTGGCTGTCCGATTCAGGGATTCGGTGGAGGGCGGATGGGTCCTGGATTTCGGTGGTGGGACGGGCCAAGATATGGATTGGCTGGCAGCTGGCCGGTATAAGATCATTTTCTGCGAGCCGAGTTCCGGCATGCGACAGAAGGCTATGCGGCGTAAGGAAGAGGCCGGGTATTGCGAGGATCTTCTTTTTTTAGATGATGTGCAGGCTGATTTTACGGACTGGACGAAAGTGTTGCCTTTTCCTCAGAAGGTGGATGCCGTCCTCTCCAATTTTGCCGTATTCAATTGCATACCCGATCTTCCGCTGCTGTTCACCAGCCTTTCGTGTGTCACGAAGCACGGAGCCCAGCTGATAGCCCTTATCCTCGACGAAGAAAGGGAAGCAACGGCATACCGGCGCCTCCGGAAGTTGATGCAGAGAGCGTTTTTGGGACAGAGGGCCGACCTGCTTATCCGGTATAAGAGCTGGGGGCAGTTCGTATTTTTCCATACCGATAGAGCTATAATAAAAGCTGCTTCGGGGACTTTCGATCTCCTGCAAGCTGAAAAAGTGACGGCATCCCCCTTTCAATTGATCCATATGGTCAGAAAATGAGAAAGATCGTAAAAACCATCTTAAATATAACGTATAGGCCGGTATTGGTTAAATATCTGTCTGTTGCCAGAAGCCATACCTATAAAGGAATAGGATTCTCGGTCTATCCGGGAGTGTTCCATCCATTATTCTTTTACAGCACCAAGCTGCTCCTTCGGCATATTGAAAGGTTTCCCCTGAAGAACCGGTCGTTTCTTGAGCTTGGGGCCGGCAGTGGGCTCATTTCCCTGGCGGCGGCGAGGGATGGCGCTCATGTCACTGCTACAGACATAAATCCCCGGGCAGTGGAATGTATTGAAGCAAATAAGGCCCTTAATGGAATAGACATGGAAGTCCTTCATTCCGATCTGTTCGAAAAAATTCCACCGCGCCCCTTCGATATTATTGCCGTTAACCCGCCCTACTACCGGCGACGGCCCAACTCGGATGCCGAGCGTGCCTGGTATTGTGGCGAGAATGGCGAGTATTTCGACCGGTTCTTTAGCGGATTGCGACCTTATACGCACCCCGGCTCCGAGGTATGGATGATCCTGAGTGACGGATGTGACGTGGATATGGTTCAGGCGCTTGCCGGAAGATATGGATGGAGATTAAACTGCTGCGCTACAAGCAGCAACTGGGTAGAGCTGAATTATATTTTCCGCATCGAAAGATCGGGCATCCCTTGATCCTACATCTGCGTTCATTTAGTAGTTAAATCCATTAGAACTATCTTTCATGCCGTATAAAGTACTGTTATTCAATCCGCGGAGCGCAGACTACAAATACCGTATTCCCAATTCCGTGCTCCAGATAGCCGGCTCCATCGAGGGCCGGTACGAGTGGGCCATCGTCGACGGCAACCGCGAGCCGGACCCCTATGGCAAGATCGCAGCGTATCTCGCCACCGGGGAATACCGGTATGTCGGGTTTACGGTGATGCCCGGTCCGCAACTAAAACAGGCCATCCCCTTTTCCCGCCGCATCCGGGCGGAATTTCCCGGCACGGTGATCATCTGGGGTGGTTATTTCGCCTCTAACCAGAATAAAGTAGTCCTGAAGTCGGAGTGTGTCGATTTTGTCATTAATGGCCCCGGTGACCACGCTTTTCCCGCTCTTCTCGACGCGCTGGAGAATAATACGCCCTACGAAATGATAAGGAACCTTATCTATAAGAGCGGCGATAAGATAATCAAAACGTCCAAAGAAGACCTTATCGACCAGGCTACCTTGCCATCCTTACCTTATGACCAGTTAGACCGGCTTTATCCCATGGAGAAATATCTCGGCAAGACCTACCTGGGGGAGAGGACGCTTGCTTATCACTCCAGCATCGGCTGCCCCTTCACCTGCTCGTTCTGCGCCGTTGTACCCATCTATGAAGCCCGCTGGAAGGCCAAACCCGCCCCTGCGGTATACAAGGACATCAAATACCTTAAAGACAGATGGGGCGCCGACAGCATCGAATTCCACGACAACAACTTCTTCGTAGCCGAAAAAAGGACCGCTGAATTCGCCCACCTGATCAAGGACGAAAATATGGTCTGGTGGGGCGAAGGCCGCATCGACACCATCGACAAGTATAAGGATGAGACCCTGGTGCTCATGCGCGAATCCGGCTGTAAGATGATCTTTTTTGGCGCCGAGACCGGCAACGACGAGATCCTGAAAAAAATGGACAAGGGGGGAACCCAGTCCGGCGCCGAGATCAGGTCTTTTGCCGCCCGGATGAAGAAATTCGATATCATTCCCGAGTACAGCTTTGTGCTGGGCACCCCTGCGGAGACCCCGGAAAAGGTGATGCAATACATCGACCAGGACATCGCCTTTATCAAAGAAATAAAGGATATCAATCCCGACACGGAGATCATTATTTATACCTATAGCCCCGTCCCGACGGAGGGGTCCGAACTGTATCAAAAGACCCTGGATTCGGGCTTCCGCTTCCCCGAAAAACTGGAGGACTGGATCAGCCCGCAATGGGAGAACTTCGACCTCCGCAAGAATCCCCTTACCCCCTGGCTCACCCCGGAAATGATCGACAAGATCAGGGATTTCGAAACCGTCCTCAACGGCTACTATCCCACCGTATCCGATATCCGGCTCAGCCCGGTGAAACGTAAACTGATTCACCATCTGGCCGCATTACGTTATAAAAGAAGCCTATATAAATATCCGTATGAAATAAAGCTCTTGCATAGGCTCTGGCGCTACCGGCAGCCGGAAATTCAGGGTTTTTAGGGAGAAGGTGGCATCCTTTAACAAAAAAGAAACGTTTATTATGTCGTTAAGCCACGCTAAAATCGTTAGAGATGTATCTTCCGGACTCTTCCATACTAACCAATATTCAAGTTCAGGGCCACACCCGGCTCAGAGAGGTGCTGTTCGAAAAGATATACATTCAGGTGAGGGCGCTTGAAAGCCGGCTGTACACCGATGAAGAACTGGTCCATTTACCCGAGATCGCTGCCTCCCACCCCCGCTTCCGGGAATGGGAATTGAGAAAGCAGTCAGCCCGCCGGCTTATCCACTATATCTCCCGGAAAAAAGCAACCCTGGACATTCTCGAAGTAGGCTGCGGCAATGGCTGGCTCACCCACCTGCTGGCGGACATCCCCGGCTCGAGGGTCACCGGCGCCGACATCAATTTTACCGAATTGCAACAGGCGGCCCGGGTATTCAGCAACGACCCCAATCTCCGGTTCATCCACGGAGACATCCGCACAGGGCTGCTGGAAGAAAGACGCTTTGACTTTATCCTCTTCGCCGCTACGCTCGAACATTTCCCTTCGGCAAAACGGATACTCCACTTCTGTCTTTCCCATCTGAAACGCAGCGGTGAGATCCATATCATCGACACTCCTTTCTGCAAGCCCGTGGAAGTAAAGCTGGAGGAAAGAAGGACCCAGGCCTATTATACCTCTTTCGGCTATCCTGAGATGGCCGACTACTATTTCCATCATACCTTCGATGATCTGCGCTCTTTCCGGTATACCGTTCTGTATAACCCCCGGTGGTGGCGTAACCGCCTGACCCGGATAAAGAACCAGCATCCCTGGATCAGGATCACCAAATGAGCGGGAACGATCCCCGTCTGCCTTTGCGGCTGGTCTTCCCGGTATGGGCGGTTTATGTCGTCATAGTCGCGGTGGGACTATACAACCACGAACTGTGGCTGGATGAATCCCATCATTTTCTCATCGGACGCGACAGTGACAGCCTGGGGGCGCTGTATTGGAACATGCGCTATGACGGGCATCCCAGGCTTTGGAATTTCCTCCTCTACTTTGTGACCCATTACATCAGCCCCAGCTACATCGGCATGCAGGTGCTGCATGGGTGTATTGCGGCCGCAGCGGCGTGGTTGTTTCTGCGTTATGCACCCTTCACCCTTTTGCAGAAGGTGCTGGTGCTTTCGGGCTATTATTTTGTCTTCGAGTATAGCGTTCTCAGCAGGAACTATGCCCTCGGCATTCTGCTGCTTTTCGCCGTCTGCATCCTGCTGCGCCATCCCCGCAAGAACATCCTGTATATCGGCGCGCTCCTGCTGGTCATGTGCAATACGCATCTTTTCTTCGCTTTTGCTGCATTGGGCATTTATTTCTACATGGCGATGGAAGTGGGGCGGCGGGAATGGCTCCGGGCCCGTTTCCTGTTGTTCACGGTACTGTTCGTGGCAGGGTTCATACTGGTGGTCATTCAGACGCAGACGCCTCCGGATGACAACTACAACCAATTACGACCGAAGGAATGGCTGACGGGGCAACATCTGAGCTTCACCGCGTTTAGCCTCATCCGCGGATGGCTGCCCATCCCCCAGGTGAGAGGCGGACATTTCTGGAACAGCTACTGGCTCAACCCCCAGCATATCGGCGGATGGTTGCGCAACGCCCTGTTCGTGTTCTTCCTCGTTTACCCGGCATTTGTGTTGAGGAAGGACCCCAAGGCATTGGTATTCTATTATACGGCGTTGGTATTTCTTCTGGCATTCTTCGATGTTACCCAGCAGGCGGGCAGCCGGCTTTTCGGGATGGCCTTCATCTATTTCCTTGCGGCGTCCTGGATGGCCGATGCGGGCATGGGGCGGGTGATGTATGCTGTCCTTATCCTGCATATTGGCATCGGGGTGATCGCGCTCGAGCAGGACCTGACGCGACCTTTTTCCCAGTCCAGGAACACGGTGGAATACCTGAAGGCCCACCACCTGGCGGATTCGACAATTGTCGTGGATGGATACGCATGCGGACCGATGATCAGCGCCTACCTGGGCAGGAAAGTATACTCCATCACTCAGGGGGAGGAGTATAGCTACCTCAACTGGACGATCCCCGACTGGCCTTCGCCGCGACCTTCCCTGAGCCAGGAAATAGCCCGGTCGCCCTACCTCCAAAACCTCGATCGGTATATCCTGGTCTCCAGCCGTAAGCTGGATACAGCGACCGTACAAGCCGGGGGTAAGCAATTCAGAGTCATAGCGTTAAAAGAATTTTTGAACAGCATCAGGAAAGAGGATTATTACCTGTACGAAGTGGCCGCAACCGGCTCCGACCCCAGGCATCCCCTACCGTAAATCCTGCGTTTTACCAGTATGGAAAAGCTTCTTTTTTCGCATTCCTATTTTATGCGCCTGGACCCGAAACAATGGGCGACCGGCCAGCCTTATCCGCCTCTTGCTACCATCGGGGCCGCCGCGCTTATGCGCGAACAGGGCTTCACCGTCTCCCTGTTCGACACCATGTTCGAAGAGGATGCGGAATCGGTGATGCTCCATCTGACGGCCCAGCGGCCCGACTTCTTTATCGTCTATGACGATGGGTTCAACTACCTGACAAAGATGTGCCTCACCAATATGCGCGAAGCTGCCTTCCGCATGATCCAATTGGCCCGCGCACAAGGTTGTGTCGTCATCGTAAGCAGCAGTGACTCCACCGACCACTTCGACAGCTATCTCCAGAAAGGCGCCGACTTCGTCCTGCTGGGTGAAGGCGAGGAAACCTTGCTGGAATTGGTTACAGCCATCCGGGACGGCCGGGAAGACTTCACACAGATAAATGGCCTGGCCTGGAAGCAAAACGGGCTTCCTGTCCGGACAGCCGCAAGAAAGGTGATGAAAGACCTCGACCACCTGCCCCTGCCCGCCTGGGATCTGGTCGACATCGAACAGTATCGTAAGATCTGGATGCAGCATAACGGCTATTTCTCCCTCAACATCAGCACTACGCGGGGGTGCCCTTTCAAATGCAACTGGTGCGCAAAACCCATTTACGGAAATCGCTACAATGCCCGGTCGCCGGCTCATGTGATTAGGGAGATAAAAATGCTTAAAGAACGGTATAACTTCGATCATATCTGGATGTGCGACGACATCTTCGGGCTCAAACCCGGGTGGGTGAATGAATTTGCCGATCTTGTCGAGCAGGAGAACCTGCGATTCAAATTCAAGATCCAGTCCCGCGCCGACCTCCTGCTGCAGGAGAATTATGTCAGCGCGCTGGCCCGGGCCGGTTGCGAGAACAGCTGGATGGGAGCGGAAAGCGGTTCGCAAAAAATACTCGACGCCATGGATAAAGGCACAACGGTCGAACAGATAGCCGAGGCGACACACCTGCTGCGCCAACACGGTATCCGACCCTCCTTCTTCATCCAGTTCGGCTATCCCGGCGAGACAAAGGAAGATATTACAAAGACTATCCGGATGATCAATCACCTGGTGCCGGACAGCCTCGGCATTTCCGTCTCTTATCCCTTGCCGGGTACGGTCTTCTACGACCGGGTAAAGGCCGATCTGAAGGAGAAGACCAATTGGACCGATTCCGACGAACTTCGCCTGATGTTTCACAACACCTATCCCCCGGCCTTTTATAAACAGCTGCACCGCTATGTTCATCGCAGCTATGGCTGGCATTTAGCCCTCCGGCAGATGAGGCAATTGCTCTTAAGACCGGCCAGGAGTACAAAACAAAATCTGCGACTGGCAGCCTCCATCCTATACCAGCTGCCGGCAGCGATCATCGCACGGCAACGACTGAAAAAACTGGAACATGAGCATTAAAGATGTGGTCAACGAAAAAGAAGCGGCAGGTGGCTTTAGCAAACAGGCCCTTGTCTTCGATCAATACGATGCCGGCAATACGATCATCCATTATAAGCGTCAGCGGGTAAGGTCGCATGTATTGCGTTTTCTGTCTCCGGGCAGCTCGATACTCGAACTCAATGCGGGCACGGGCGAGGACGCCATTTTCTTTGCCCGGGAGGGGCACCGGGTGCATGCTACGGACATCGCTGAAGGAATGCAGGCCCGCCTGATAGAGAAAGTAAGGACGAAGCAGCTTACGGATAAGGTCACGGCCGAACGTTGCTCTTTCACCGCCCTTGACAGCCTGCAGCAGAAAGGACCGTATGACCTCATCTTCTCCAATTTCGCGGGGCTCAACTGTACGCGGGAATTGGGCAGCGTTCTTCACTCTTTTGCCCCCTTGCTGAAACCCGGTGGAGTGATCACCCTGGTGATCCTGCCGCCTTTTAGCTTGTGGGAGACCCTGATGCTGTTTCGGGGGCATCCCGGGACGGCTTTCCGCCGGCTGTTAAGCGGCAGGAAAGGCGCTCCGGCGCATGTAGAAGGCTTTCATTTCCGTTGCTGGTATTATTCACCGGCCTTTGTGAAGCGCGCCCTGAAAGGCGCCTATGAGCTTTTAAAGCTGGAAGGGCTTTGCACTATCGTTCCACCCTCCTATATCGAGCATTTTGCAGAGAAGCATCCCAAGGCCTGGAAATTCCTGCGCGCAAAGGAAGATAAATGGAAGGACAAATGGCCCTGGCGCACGATTGGAGATTATTATATTATTTCGTTTCGGAAGAAGTGATCGGGTGTCCATAGTACTTTTCCAGCACCTCCTTTACCCGGTGGTGATATCTGGCCAGAACTTTTTGCTGGAAGATGGCGGGGTCCGGGCGGGAATAGTGTTTTCCGCATTGCAGCGTCAGCATGTCTCCATGGAAGTTTAGATCGCCCCGCTCGGTCTTCTTCTTCCAGCGGCGGTCGGTGAGCTTGCGGAAATAATTTTCCAGCGCATCGCCAAGCCGGTTGGCCAGTAGTCTTTCGAGGGCGCGTTTCAGCAGGGAAGAACGATGGACGGCCGCTGTTTCCAGCGACCGGTTGCGATAATGAGGAAGATAGCCGGTGGTCCAGTCGTTGGCCTGGAAGAAACCGGCGATGCTGCCATTGCCACAGACAGGCATCAACGTGAGCAGTTCGATGGCGGTGAAGAGGTTCTTTTCCTTTATTTCCAGGGCTTCCTCGTCGATGTAATAGTTCATGCAATACCGGTGCTGATGGCCACGCAGATAGGTCAGCTTCTTGAAGATATGCATCATGGTCCTGGCTATCCAGAGGCGGTTGGCCCGGGTGATGATAAAATAATCGATGTCGGCCTTCTCGTCCGCGCAGCGTTTGGACAAGGAGCCGGAGATGTATACGCCCCGGACATAGGGGAATTGGTACAGGAGTTTGCCGCCCCGGTTGGCGATGACCAGCAGCTTATCGGCGTGGCTCTCGCAGCGAAGGCGTCTGGCCGCCAGGGTGGGATCGTTTTGCAACGAATAGAAGGGACCTGTTCTGTAGAGCCTGCCTTCGCGCAGAAGGGCCTCGGTCTCCAACCTTACGGCTGTTTCCGATGCCTCTGTGTCAAGGAAATACCGGATGTCTTCCAGCGTCAGGGGATAGTGGAAAACATCGAAGTAGGCCAGTGTTTTCAGGATGCTCGGTCGTAATTCCATAAAAATAGAACGCACCCTAAAAGCTATCGGTTGCTTATATGTACTATCTTTCAGTACTCCATGAGATGACTTATGAATAGAAGAAAATTCCTGCTGCGAGGTTCCCTGCTTACCTCGGGTTTCCTTTTTTGGAAAATGACACCGGCGGCCCCTGGCCCTGCCCCGGCGGCGCCTGAGACGCCCCTATCGACAGCGTCGGCCGACGGCCTCTACTCCCTCTTCAAAGACCCCCTTCCTATCTACCGCCCCTTCGTACGCTGGTGGTGGAATGGCGACAAGGTGGAAAGATCCGAGATATCCCGCGAGCTCAGGCTGATGAAAGAGGCCGGCATCGGCGGAGTAGAGATCAACCCCATCAAATTCCCTCCCGTGACGGACGACCTGGGCAAGCCTTCCATCACATGGCTTAGCCCCGAATGGATCGACCTGCTACAGTTCACGCTGAAGGAGGCGGCTGCGCTCGGCATCACCTGCGACCTTCTCGTAGGCGCCGGCTGGCCCTTTGGTGCGGAATCCCTGGAAGGGGACGAACGCTCGCAGGCCATGGTCATTGCCACCCATAAGCTGGAAGGTCCCGATGACTATGAAGTATCCGCCTTCGATTTTTTCAAAGAAGCCGATCCTGCCGTTACTTCTCCATTCCCCGGCCGGCTCATGGAGCTGATGGCCGTAAAGCTGGCTCCGAATCCGCTTCATAACCTTGCAGCAGTGCAGGACCTCACCGGCCAGATAACGGACGGGACACTGCGCTTTCGTATCCCCCGGGGCAGCTACGTGCTGTTTGGCCTGGTGAAGGTGAAAGGCTCGATGGAGGTGATCAATGGCGCCCCCGGCGCCAATGGATCCGTCCTCAATCATTACAACGAGACCGCCGTAAAGAAATACCTGCATCACATGTCCGACACCATCATCGCACAGATCGGCCCGCTCGCCGGCCGGGTCCGCGCCTTCTTCGTGGACAGCATGGAACTGGAAGGCGCCAACTGGTGCTCCGACATGGAAGTAGAGTTTAAAAAAAGACGGGGGTACGACCTGATGCCCTATCTGCCCTTCACCCTATTCAAGACGGGCGGCATGGGCAATATTCTTGATTTCGATTACGGCACGGGTCTCTCACCCGACCTGCAGGATATAATCCAACGGGTGCGCTATGATTTCGACCTGACAAAGACCGAACTGGTAGCCGAACGGTTTATCCGGCCGTTTACGGAGTGGTGCCGGGAGAATCATGTCCTTTCCCGTGTACAGGCCTACGGCAGGGGCTATCATCCGCTGGAAGGCAGCTTCGACATCGACCTGCCGGAATGCGAGACCTGGGTCAAATACGGTCTTGGTCATGAAATGACCGACAAAGACTATCATACCGGAAGGGCCTACACGATGATAAACAAATACGTTTCTTCCGCCGCTCATCTGAAAGGAAAGAAACATATCAGCTGTGAAGAACTGACGAACACGGATATGGTTTTCAATGCAACCCTGGAGATCCTGAAGACGGTCGGCGACCAGAGCATCATCTCCGGTGTGACGCATCCCGTCTTCCATGGGTTCAACTACTCTCCGCCCGAGGCGCCCTTCCCGGGTTGGGTGCGTTATGGAACATTCATCAACGAACGCAACAACTGGTGGCCGTATTTCAAAAGGTTCACCGACTACAAGAGCCGGCTGTCCGCTCTCTTCCAGCAGGGGACCATGTTTGCCGACATCGCCGTCCTGCCGCCCATCGCCGATATGTGGAGCATCGAGGGTGCACAAAATGAACCTTTCCCATCGCTTATGTACCCCACCTGGTTGCCCTTTGTATGGGAAGCTATTCACCGCAATGGCAGCGCATGCGACTATATCTCTGAACAGGTGATCCGCGATGCCACGATGAAGGACGGCCGGCTTTTCTATGGACCGAGATCGTATCATACGCTCTTCCTCGTCCAGGTGGAAAGAATGGACCCCGCAACGGCGGAGAAGTTGTCCGCTTTCATCACCGCGGGAGGGCGTATTTTTTGTATCGGGACGTACCCCGCTAAATCGACCGGCCTCACCGATGCTGCCCGGCGGGACAGGGAAGTAGCCGATTGGGTAGAAAAGATGAGAGCATTTCCCGACCGCTTTATTCTCGTTCCCAGGCCGGACAATGACTTTCTGCAATGGTACCGGCACCTCCAGGAAAAATATGCGTTGACCCCCTATGTACATATAGATAAACCCAATCCTTTTGTCTCGCAGGTCCGCTACCAGGCCGGGGATATGGAATGGCTTTTCTTTGCCAATTCCGATCTGGAAAATGCACATGTCCTCACCATTCTGCCGTCGGCGCCCCTGGCCGCGGGACGGCAGGTCTGGATATGGGATGCGGAGACGGGCGAACGGTATCATGCCGGGGACGGTGCGAGTCCGTTGACCCTCGATCTGGCAACGGGGGACTCCCGCCTTGTCGTCTTTCAGCGGGAAAAGAAAGGACCCGGATGGGACCCGCTACCCGCCACCGCGGAAAAGGCAGTGACCGTCACTGGCGCCTGGACGGTCGAGCTTCATCACCTGGATGCTTCGGTAAAGACGGTAACCATGCCGGCGTTGATGGATATGAAAGACGATGCCACCCTTGCCGCTTTCTCGGGTACGGCCTTCTATCGGATCACTGTCAACGCAGACAAGGATGCCCTTTGGCAATATTGCAACCTTGGGAAAGTGGCGGGCCTCTCAGGGCTGACGGTCAACGGTGTGGATGCGGGGATACAATGGTATGGCCGGAGGATATACCGCATGGGTCACCTGCTGCAACCCGGGCCGAATACCCTGGAAGTAAGGGTCGTGACTACGATGGGAAACTATTTGAAGACTTTGAAGGACAACCGTGTCGCCCAGAAATGGACAAATGAAAAAAGACAGGACCAGCCCATACAATCGATGGGCCTCATGGGACCTGTGACGCTTTACTAGGCGCCGGAGGCGACCTCCCGGGCAACCGCGGCCAGGCTGCCCGCGTTTATTATGATAATGATTAAAAGAGCATTCGACCTGATTGTTTCCACCATCGTCATCGCGGGCATCCTGAGCTGGCTGTTACCCCTGTTGGCCTGGCTTATCAAGCGGGATTCTTCCGGCCCGGTATTCTTTGTACAAAAAAGGGTAGGGAAGGACGGAAAACTTTTTTCCTGCTACAAGTTGCGTAGTATGATCGATGGCCGTGTCACGGCACTGGGTAGCTGGCTCCGGCTGTCCCACCTGGACGAATTGCCGCAATTCTTTAACGTATTCCTTGGCTCGATGAGCCTGGTGGGCCCAAGGCCCTACATGCCGGCCGACTGTCAGCGGTGGGCGGCCATTGTCCTTTACCCCGCGCTGCGGGAGAAAGTAAAACCCGGGATAACGGGAATGGCTCAGGCAAAAGGATTACATGGCATTGCTTGCGACGTGAACACCCTTTCCCAGCGCTATCATTGGGATGCTTTTTATGTCAACAACAGGAGTTTTGCCCTGGATATGCGTATCCTGTGGACCACCTTCCGCCGGCTTTTTCCGCGGTGGCGGCCTTCTGCCTCCTATGCGACGACTTCTTTGCGAATGATGGTCTCGGCAAAACGCTCCATTTCTTCCAACTGGGGACTGCACTGGAGCAGGAAGAAATCTACCCCTTCCGCGGCAAATTCCCCGATGCGGTCCTCCACCCTTGCCGGAGTGCCGACAAGCCCTGAGCGCAGGCCGCGGTTGGAGACGGAATAATCCTCCAACGAAACTTTCTGTTCCAACTGCGTCCCGGCCAGCCATTGCTGGTAGTTGTGATAGCCGGGGCTGCCCGGTTGTACATTGGTAATACGCTCTAATTCCTTCTTCACCTCGGTATCGCTGTTGCGAATAATACTGTAAGCGGCCACACCAAACTGCATGGGTGGTAGTCCTTTCTTCTCCCTGCGCGCTTTCATATCTGCGATGCGCCGGCCGATGGTAGCCGGTTCGTCGCCATGCATGACATAGCCGTCACAGGTGGAGGAAATGAGATCTTTCGCCGTCTCCGACTCTCCGCCGGCATACATAAAGGGTCTTGGCCGCGAGACGCTGGATATCGGCTTTGGTTGCAGGGTGTTGTTGTCCACCCGGTAATATTTGCCGCTATAGCTGAACCCGTCCTGCTCCCAAACTCCATTCAATACTGTCAGCCATTCTGCCGTCCGCGCATACCGGTCGTCATGTTGTTCGAACCCTACGCCATATTTGGTAGCCTCATCCCGCCACCAGGATGAGACGACATTCAGGGAAAGCCGGCCCTTGCTGATATGATCGATATTGGCCGCCTGTTTGGCCAGCAGGGCAGGATTATGAAAGGTGGGCCGCACCGCGACCATCAACTCTTGTTTTTGAGTGACCGCGGCCAGGGCGGCAGCCGTCGACCAGGCATCCAGCGAAGGCGCCTCTTCGCCTTTAATATCATTGAGGTTGAGTTCGGCGATGAGGGAAAGATCGAACCCGATGGCTTCGCTGCGTATCGCCAGCTTCTTTACATAATCCCAGGTGGGCTCCATGTTCTCATCGGCTACGTTGCGCAGCCAGCCGCCAAAAACAGGCATCCAATAGCCGTATCTCATAATGCTACGCTTTGAATATTTTTTACTCTTGTATCCCGTTGCGCCCCTGCCCGCTCCACCAGGTAGTCGACCAGCCGCTGATGCGGGTTGAACCCTATGACGTTGATGGCATCAGCTACAAAATTGGATAGTGCATTGACATCATAATATAGCAGCTCCCCATCCCGATCGTCGATGATATATTCGATGCCCCCGACATCGATGCCGGAATGCTGTACGATGGTCTCGACGGCTTTGATGACGGCCGGCGGCGGTGCATAGCCTTCCACTTTCAGGCCGTTTTTGGGCGCTTCGATGGCGCAGGCATTCCGCACCAGTTCGACACCCGTGCTGGTCTGGCAGATATCGGCCGGGCAGAGATTGAAGGTATCGCCGGTGAGATAAACGCGGATAGCATAAAGGAACTTACCGCCCAGCGTTTCGACGCGGGTGATATAGCCTCCGCGCGCAGGGATGAATTCCTGTAACAATGCTGTATGATCGATGCCGAAAGAAATTGCCCCCTCTTCGACGGCCGCCTGCAGGTCTTCCAGGGTGTGATACTTGGTGATGCCTGCGCCGCTGCCGCCGATGTTGGCTTTTACCACTACGGGGAAACGCAACCCGTCTACCGCTGCAAGCAATTGCGAAGGATGGTTGACGACGCGCGCCTTCGGATAATTTATCCCGAGGGACTGCATCAGCTCCAGCTGGAGGGCTTTAGAGGTCTCAAATACAAACGCCTTATATCCGTTCACCGTCGGGATGCCGTGATATTCCAGGTGTTTAAGATAGTTCAGTGTATAAAAGATGCCCTGGACTCCATCCCGCAGATAAGCCGATGGGCTCATCCGGTTGAAGAAAAGAGCGTAATCAGGCGCCGGCGCTTCGATGGCGAATTGATGGGCAGCCGGGTTGACCCGGATATAAGGGATATTCCTGTTGCTAAGCTCTGCGAAAAGCGGCTTGAACCAGTCAGGATGTTCGTGGTAGATTGCGATAGGTGCCATAAGTAACGTCAAAGATACTCCAATCGGGGGGCAATTTCGCTGCTGCGCTCACCGCCCGGCCAGCGCCGGCACTAAGAATAAACTTAGTTTCCGGCCAGCACCAGTCCCTTATCGGGCGCCCAGCTTTCATATTCCATGGCAGCCGCTACCTCCTTTGCCGCAGCTTCCCCCTTCAGCTTTGCGACGAGATGCAATGCCCCGTCGATCCCCGCGGATATCCCCGCAGTAGTGATCACATGCCCATTATCGATATACCGGACATTCGCCAGAACGCGGGTTTTCGGCAGCGCTTCCTGCAGCGCCCCGATGTAGGAATGATAGGTAGTGGCGCTAAGGCTGTCGAGGAGACCCGCCTTCCCCATGATGAAAGCGCCCGTACAGACGGAGAAGAAATACTGTGTCGCAGGCCGCCGCTGTTTTATCCAGGCGATGACAGCATCATCCTTTGCTGCAGCACCGGCATTACCGCCAAAAAAGGCGAGGATATCGGCCGGTGGCGCGTCGTCGATACTATAGTCCGGCACAATCTTCAGGATACCCTGCGCGGTGATGGGGTCTTTTTTCCGGGAGACGGTAAAGACCTTGAAACCGGCATTCGAAAATACTTCCATCGGGCCGGCAAAATCCAGCACCTCGACGCCGTCCTGCAGATAAAAACAAACGGTCTGCTGGGCCCGGAGGCTTGTAACAACAAGGAAAAATGTTGACAGTAAAAGAATGGTTCGCATGGCTTTGCTATTTCCGCAAAGCTATGCCGGCCGCGGAGCAATAAGGAGGACAACCAGGCGTACGATCGGGACAAAAATCAATTTCATCCCTTACCTTCGACCCATGCAAAAAACGAGCTTTCCATTCCTGTTATTCCTCCTTCTGTCTATTGCTGCCCGGACCCAGCAGATACCTTACACCTCCTGCCCCAACTGCTGGAACCCCGATTCCCTCGGTAACCATCGGGCTGTCCTTCGCTTCGACGGCTCTGGCCCTGTCGCCCATGCGAACATCCCCTGGCGCCTGCCCGTCGCCGATCCTTTTGTCCATCGCATCATTATCCAGGATGCCGCAACCGGTGCCCGCATCATGCTGGCGACCATCGGCCCGGTTAGCCGTGAATCCGGCGAGCTGTTCTTCCAACCCGTCTCCGGCAAAGGCCTCTATTATGTCTATTACCTGCCCTATCGCAACGAAGGTCGTAGCAATTATCCCAAAGGCGTCTACCGGCAGCCCGACACCACCGCAGCTATACCCACCAACGCACCCGTCAACTGCACAGTCACCGGCTTCCAATCTATTGACGATTTCAACAGCTTTTATCCCATGGAGGTGATCGCGACAGCACAGGAAACCACCGCGCTCAAAGCAAAATATCCCACAAAAACCTTTCTCGTCTTCCCCGAAGACCGCGATCATTCCATCCGGATGCGCAATGATCTTCCCCTTCGCTGGATAAAAAAAGGTCCGGCGGGCACGCTGACCATCACTGCCGGCAAGGGCGAATATTGCGCTTATCAAATAGGGCTCTATGCGCTGAAAGACCTCGATGACGTACGACTCCATTTTAGCGGGCCGTTCAACAGCACCTGCATCAATACCACCGGCGTCACCTACGACGGAAAACCCTTCACCAAAGTGGTAGACATCCCCGCAGGCCAGGTACAGGCTCTCTGGTGTGGTATCGATATCCCCGCTACCGCCACACCCGGCGACTATACCGGGGCCGTCACTATCACCGCCAAAAACACCACTCCGCAGGTGGTACACATCCACCTCACCGTTAGTAACCACCTTGTCGCCGACGGGGGAGCGGGTACGCCTGCGAAGATGACCCGCCTCAAATGGCTAAATTCCACCCTTGCACAGGAGAACACCGTCATCGCTCCCTATACCCCGCTCACCATCCAGGGGGATACGCTTATCAGTCTCCTGGGTCGGAAGATCGTCCTCAACCAGCAAGGCTATCCCGAACAGATCCAAACGTATTTCACCTCCGAAATGACGGATATTACATCGACCCCCAACAATCTGCTCGCAGAAAATATCCACTTTCATTTCTTCAAACAGTCCGATGGGAAGGACATCCGGTTAAAAGCCGGGGGTCTGCGATTCACCGAACAATCCCCCGGCACCGTGAAATGGCAGGCATCCAGCGTCTCAGACCAGCTGCGGATGGATGTCACCGGCTCGCTGGAATTCGACGGCTTCCTGGCTTATACCGTAAAGGTGACGGCCTTACAGGATATCGACCTCAAAGACATCGTCATGCACATCCCATTCCAAAAGGAAATGGCGACCTATATGATGGGACTGGGGCAAAAGGGCGGCTATCGTCCTGACAGTATGTACCACTGGAAATGGGACGTCGCACATAAGAACCAGGATGGGGCCTGGATCGGCGCCGTCAACGGCGGACTGCAATACTCTCTTCGCGACGAACACTACGTCCGCCCGCTCAATACTAACTTCTACCTCCAAAAACCGCTGATAGCCCCGCTTTCCTGGGCCAACGGCGACAAGGGCGGCATCGACATCGGCATCAAGGGTAAGTCTATGCTGGCCCACAACTATAGCGGTGCGCGGAGTCTAAAAAAAGGCGATACGCTGTATTACAATTTCAACCTGCTGATCACTCCATTCCATCCCCTCAACACCGATTTCCAATGGGCTACCCGCTTTTATCATAAATACGACAACCTCGATTCGATAAAAGCCACCGGCGCCACGGTGGTCAACATCCATCATGCCACGCCAATCAACCCCTGGATCAACTATCCCTTCATCGAGTGGAAAAGGATGAAAGGTTTTATCGACACTGCCCATCGGCTTGGCCTGAAGGTAAAGATCTATAACACGGTGCGGGAATTATCCGACCATGCCTATGAGACTTTCGCCCTGCGCAGCCTCGCGGGCGAGATTTATTCGCCAGGCCCCGGCAAAGGGTTCTCCTGGCTGCAGGAACATCTGCGGACGGATGATTACATCCCCGGCTGGTTCGTACCGGAAATCAAAGACGCTGCTATCATCAACAGCGGCATGAATAGATGGCACAACTACTATGTCGAAGGAATGAACTGGCTCGTTCAGCATGTCGGTATCGATGGCATTTACCTCGACGACGTCGCCTTTGACCGTATCACCATGAAACGGATCAAACGGGTCCTCACGCAGGACGGACATCCCGGCATCATCGATCTCCATTCGGCTAATCAATTTAATCCCCGTGATGGATACAACAACAGCGCCAACCTGTATATGGAGCATTTCCCCTATCTCAATCGTCTGTGGTTTGGGGAATATTTCGATTATGAAAAGAACTCACCCGATTTCTTCCTTACCGAGGTGAGCGGTATCCCCTTTGGCCTGATGGGAGAAATGCTCCAGGGCGGTGGTAATCCCTGGCGGGGTATGGTCTATGGGATGACCAACCGGATGCCCTGGTCGGACAATGCCGACCCCCGGCCCATCTGGAAGGCCTGGGACAATTTTGGGATGCAAGGCACAAAGCTCATCGGTTATTGGAGCCCTAACTGTCCCGTAAGAACAGGCAATCCCGCTATCCCGGCAACCGTATATCAAAAACCCGGCGCCGTGCTGGTTGCATTGGCATCCTGGGCGGCTGAGGACACGACGGTGAACCTGGAGATCGACTGGCAACGGCTGGGCATCGACAAAACCCACGCCATCATTGAAGCTCCGGCCATAGCACATTTCCAGCCGGCACAACACTTCACACCCGGCGATCGCATCCCTGTTGGAAAAGGCAGGGGCTGGTTACTCGTGATTCGCTAGGACAGGTTCCACCAGCTTAGTCTGCGATGATAAGGGAATACTCACGGTGAGGATACACCCTTGTCCCGGCGCGGACTGCACTTTCATCTGCCCGTTGTAATAACCTACCCGGTTTCGGATATTCCGCAGCCCGATGCCCGGGATCCTTTTTTCGGGATTGAAACCGATGCCATCGTCCTGTATGGTCAGTTCGAGGTTATCCGTTTTCCTGAGGCGGATAGTCGCCTTTTTGGCTTTTGCGTGTTTGATGATATTGTTCAGCTGCACTTGTACTATGCGGTAGCAGGTTAGTTTCAGGCTGTCATCTGCTATATCCCCGAGCCATCCTTCGGTATCCAGGGTCAGCTGCAGGGAGGTGGTGGACGGAAGATTGTCGATGAGCTTGTATAGGGCCTGGTCCAGGCCCATACCGCCTAGGGTTGGAGCTACGAGGGACTGGGAGAGCTGGCGAATCTCTTCCATGGCGAAATTCAGGTTGCGATAGCCCTTTTGCAGGATATCCTTCTGCTCGTGCTCCCCTATTTCTTTCAGCACGACATCCAGGTACAATTTGGTGGCGGCAAGTATCTGGTTGATGTTGTCGTGCAGTTCCTTGCCGATCTCTTCCCTTTCCCGCTCCTGCACCTGGATGCTGGTTTGCGTGATCAGCTTCTGCTGAATATCTGCCTGCCTGGCAAGTTCCGCTTCCGCCCGAAGCTTCTCGGTGATGTCGTTGGCAAGGATTAGGATAACGGGCTCCTGCTCATGCACCATATCGTGGGAAATCACTTCCACGTCGATGGTGGCGCCATCCTTTTTCTGATGCTTCCAGATACCCGACAGGTAGAGACCCGGGCTTCCGCCATTCCATAACCTTCCGGTGTTCATCGACAGAAACTCTTCCCGGGTATAACCATAGTGCGTGATGGCCGCTTCATTGACGGCAATGATGCTCAGGCTTTTCTGGGAGACCATCCACATGGGCATAGGATTTTTTTCGAACAATAATTTATATTTCTGTTCGGAAGAGCGTAAGGCCTCGTCGGCCTGGCGGCGCTCGTTCTCCATCCGGCCCTTATCCAGCGCATTCTGAATAGCGTTGGGCAGCCGCTCGAGCCGGTCTTTTAATATATAATCACTGGCACCTTCCTTGATGACGCTGACGGCATATTCTTCCGAGACAGTGGCCGTGACCAGGATGAAGGGGGTGTCGACGGCTTCTTCCCTGCTGATGCGAAGCGCTTCGCTGGAATTAAAGGACGGCAGGGAATGATCGGAAAGGATGACATCCGGCTGGAATTCGCGCAGCTGCCGGACAAACCCCTCCCGATCGATGACTACTCTTTTCTCAAAGTTGAATTTTGCTTTTCGCAATACCCGGTCGACCATTTCGGCATCCGCTTCCAGGTCTTCGAGGTGCAGTATTTTTAACGATTGGTTCATGGTAAGCAATATTTTGTTACATAGAGGCCGGCATCGGCGGCTGATTGGTCAGCAGCCAGTACATTCCCAACTGGCTAACCGCCCTGGCGAACCCATCGAAATCGACGGGTTTGACGACGTAGCTGTTCACCCCAAGAGAATAACTGCTGATAACATCCTGCTCTTCCTTTGAGGAGGTCATGATCACGACAGGTATCGACTTGCTGACTTCCTTGGATTTGATCTGCCGCAGCACTTCGATACCATCCACTTTCGGCATCTTGATATCCAGCAGGATCACTTTTGGCGGATTGTCCGTTCCACGGTCCTTGAACTTTCCCCGCGCAAAGATGAAATCAAGCGCTTCCTCTCCATCCTTTACGTGCACCAGGTTGTTGGCCAGGTTCACCTTTTTCAATGCACGGGTGGTCATTTCCGCATCATGGATATTGTCCTCTACCAGCAATACTTCTACTTGATTGTGCATATAGGTTAAAATTTAATTCTTGCTTGTCATTGGGTAATTCGAAATAGAATACTGCTCCCTGGCCCGGCGAGGACTCGGCACGGATGGTCCCCCTGTGTTTGTCAAGGATGCGTTTCACCAGCGCCAATCCCACACCCGTCCCTTCAAATTCATCCTGGCTATGCAGGCGCTGGAAAACCTTGAATAGCTTGTCGGCATATTTCATATCGAATCCGGCCCCATTGTCCCGGACATGGTACACGGTTCCTTCCGCCTCTTTTGAAGCCCCGATGAAGATGCGGGCATCGGTCTTTTTCGAGGAATATTTCATGGCATTGCCGATGAGGTTGAGCCATACCTGTTTGAGCAGGTCGCTGTCGCCTCTGCAGTCAGGAAGAGAACCGATAGCGATGTCAAATTCCTTTTCAGGCCAGGTGGCGGACAGTTCGGCAACACACCCCTCCGCCAGCGCTTTCATATCGATTACGTTGCGTTTCACCTCCCGCTTCCCCAGGCGGGAAAAGGCGATGAGGTCGTCGATGAGCCGGCCCATCATTTTTACATTGGAAAGGATATTGTCGGTGATGCGTTTGGCCTCATCGTCAAACCTGTCTTCATAGTCCTCCTTCAGCATCATGGCGTAGCCGCTGACTGCCCGCAGCGGCGCCCGCAGGTCGTGGGATACGGAATAGGAGAAGGCTTCGAGCTCCCTGTTGACGGCTTCCAGCTCTTCCGTGCGGCTTCTTACTTTGCTCTCCAGGTTCTCCTGGGCCTGACGTACCCGGGTAGTCATACTATTGAAGGAATCGGCCAGGTTACCGATCTCATCCTTCCGGTGGATAGTGACGGACGACGAATAGTCGCCGGCGGCTATGGCGGCCGTTGCGCGCATAAGATGATTTAGCGGCCGGGTGAAATTCCGGCTGATGAGCCAGGCGATAAAGCTGCCTGTGATGATCAGCAGTACACCAAGGCCGATCATCCAATACAGGAAACGGGTAGCTGTTTCCAGGAGGAGGCCCTGTGACAATTCTACCCGGACGATCCATTTAGAACTTCCGATAGGCATGGAAAATGCGATCACTTCGCCATTCGGCCGCTTATAGTTCACCGTTTTACGCAGGCCTTCCGCTGCCAGAGGCGGCGCGGCCACCGGCTTCAACAGGTTTGTCCAGAACGAGCCGTCACTGTTGCCAAAGTAAAGGACCGCTCCCGCTCCTATAAGCTGAGTGAACTGCTCTACATCTTTTGGTTTCGTTCGTAAGGGCTGCCAGCGAATAAGATAGCCAAGCGGCTTCTTGTCCCGAGTAACTGTTGCGATGAGGGGGGCATAAATGGAATCTCCGGCAGGATAAAAGCCTCCGACGAAATTGCTGTCGGGCTTTCCGTTTAAAATCTCTTTGTTGACATCGGGCCGCACCTTCATGTTGCCGGCAGACAATAGCTGCCGCCCCTGCAGGTCGAGCAATTCCGTTCGGACGGTCTGGGGATCCGCCAACGACTTCCGCAGCACTTCCTGCGCCCCGGAAGCGGTCGTGGTGTCCGGTGCTTCCAGGTAGTGAACGACGGCCGGCTGGTTGGCCAGAGCCTGCGTCGCACCCGCCAATTTACGGGCGGACTGCTGAAACATGGTGGACAGCTGCTGGGTAAGGGTGACGAGCCTTTGTTGCCCTATGCCGAGCGCCGCACGCCGGACAGCCATATAGGAAACCGTTCCAAATACGGCCATGAGGACAGTAAGAAGGAGGCAGATCAAAAGTGGGAGCTGCTGACGGATGGACAATTTCCGTAAGGAAAAGGGGGATAATTTCGACAGTATTGGTCTTTTTTCTTCCATAAGTGGCCAGGTAAGAAATTAGTAAGCACGCAACAAGCTGTCGAAAGGTTCACTCAATATACGAAATTTATCCCAACAAAGCAATCGTTTCCACTGTATATTTGGCGGTATGAACCTCTTCAAAACGACAAAAGGCAACCTGCTGCTCGATAAAGAACAGTTCTGGCTTATCCATGAGCCCTGGGAACAACTGATCAACCACAGCGGATCGCACGGCCTGTATGGCCATTTGCAATCCCTGCTTCCCCATGCCGAGGTGGTGCCTGCCGGCGAGGCCGATGCCCTGATCAACAGCCACCTGCTTGCGCCGATAGGCGCAGCACAAGAGATATGGGCTGCGGGCGTTACCTACCTGCGCAGCCGGGACGCCCGAATGGAGGAGTCAAAGGAGTCCGGCGGGGCCTCGTTCTATGATAAAGTATATGACGCCGAACGTCCGGAACTATTTTTCAAAGCCCTGCCTCATCGGGTAGCTGCCCACAACGAGACGGTATACATCCGCCGCGATTCTACCTGGAATGTACCGGAGCCCGAATTGACCTTATTCATCAATTCCCATGGCGAGATCCAGGCCTATACCATCGGCAACGATATGAGTTCGCGCAGCATTGAAGGAGAGAACCCCCTCTACCTGCCCCAGGCGAAGGTTTACCAACGCAGCGCTGCCCTGGGGCCCTGTCTTTATATCCCTGCTTCACCCATTGCCCCGATGACCCATATCAGCATGGTGATCCGGCGTGCCGGAAAAAGCGTTTATTCCGGAGAAGTCGCCATCAGCCAGATCAAACGCAAACTACCCGAGCTGGCTTCCTGGCTTTACCGTGAAATGGATTTTGCCCAGGGCTGTTTTCTGATGACCGGCACCTGCCTTGTTCCAGGCAACGATTTCACCCTTGCTGCGGACGATATTGTAGAAATAACCATTGATAACATCGGCACCCTCAGTAATACGGTGAGCTATAAGTAATATTGCATGCAAAGAATGGACTGGCAGCATCTGTATAGCCCTCTCCGCACGGGCTCTTCCGAGCGGAAAACCGCCGATCCTTCCGGGATCCGTACTTCCTTCTTGAGAGACTACGACCGTATCATCTTTTCTTCCGCTTTCCGGCGGCTGCAGAATAAGACGCAGGTGTTCCCCCTGCCCGGCCCCGTATTTGTCCACAACCGGCTGACCCATAGTCTTGAAGTGGCCTCCGTGGGCCGGTCGCTTGGCAAGGCTGTGGGTGATGCCCTGACGGAAAAATATCCTGAACAGTATGGGGAGGAGTTTCGGGAATTCTATAAATATGAGCTGCCTTCCGTTATTGCGGCTGGTTGTCTCGCTCACGACATAGGGAACCCACCTTTTGGCCACTCCGGAGAGGACGCGATCCGCAATTTCTTCCGCCAACTGGAAGGGCAGGAGAGAAGCCGCTTCGAGGCTGAGCTAAGCCCCAATCAACAAAGAGATTTCTTATACTTCGAAGGGAATGCCAATGCATTCCGCACGCTTACGCATAATTTCAACGAACCGACCCTGGGTGGTTTCCGGCTCACTTATGCAACGCTTGCCTCCCTTGTGAAATACCCATGCGATTCACTTAATGGTTTTGACAAACGGCACCTGGCAACCAAAAAGTCGGGGTTCTTCGACTCGGAGATCGAGACCTGGCACGCTATCGCCACTGCGCTTGGCATACCCCAACCTGACGTAACAAAAAATAGTTATGCCCGGCATCCCTTCGTTTTCCTGGTGGAAGCGGCCGATGACATCTGCTACCGGATCATCGATTTTGAAGATGCCCACCGGCTCAACATCATTTCCATCGACACCATCGCCCGGCTCTTCCTGTCCTTCTTTGACGAGGAAACGGGCTATGATGCCCGCGACAGGGTGGAGAAGATCTTTCACGATATTAATGACGACAACCAGAAAGTACAGTTTCTCCGGGCGAAATTGATCAACCTGCTCATTTTCCGCGTTCGGGACATCTTTATGGAAAAAGAGAACGAATTGCTCACCGGGAGTCTCGACAAGGCGCTGATCGATCATCTCCCGGCCCGCGAACTGGCCCTGGTGAAGGAGATCGACGCGTTTTCCGTACAGCATATCTATAATCACCGGTCGGTGGTGGAGATCGAGATCGCCGGCTATAATGTCATCGGCGGGATGCTAAAGGAATTCTTCGGAGCCGTCCTCAATCCCCGCAACGTCAAGTCGGAAAAGCTTTTGCAACTCATATCGAAACAATTTGTGATATCTGGTGTCCCCGATCGGTTTTATAATGACATCCAATCCATCGTAGACTTCGTCGCCGGCATGACCGATCTGTACGCGGTCGACCTGTACCGCAAGATAACGGGTATGGCCTTCCCACAGATACGGTGATATTACATAAATGTGGTAGAAAATTTACTACATTTATAGTCAGAACTATTGCTTATATGGTTAAGGCGTTGTTCTTCTGTTTGACGCTCCCCTGCGCCGTATTCGCTCAATTATCCGGGAAAGACCTTTATCCACAACCTCACAACTATATAGTTCAGCAATATAACAGTGAGAATGGTCTCCCCCAGAATAGCGCCAGGGATCTGCTTCTGGACAGGAATAAATTTCTCTGGATAGCAACTGAAAATGGCCTTGTGAGATTCGACGGCCAGCGCTTTCGTATTTACAATACTCTCAACACTCCCGTTTTACAAATGAACCGTTTTGCGGTGCTGTCAGAGGACGCCCGGCGGGAAGTGCTCATCCGGAGTGAATTTGATCCCTCGGTGATCTTTAAAGTGAGGCCGGATTACAGCATAGCCGTGGATTCGGCTTTAACCCGGCTGCCGCATAAATTGATCAGCTTTCACTCCAACGGCATCTTCGATGAAGCTCCCCTGCTAAAGGCCCTGTCGGATACGGCCTTGCAGAATATATTACTGCAAGCTACCACCTACTGGATACTCAACGAAAAAGAAGTGGTGATCCGCTACGGGAATGACTGGTATTATCTGAGCACCAGTCCCCAAAAGCTGGTCCGGCTACCGGTGGAGCCCGAGCAAAACGAAGTGCAATATGCATTTTTCAAGCAGGATATCTTTGGCATGTTCAGGAAAGGCGGCCGGCTGGTCTTTTTCAAACATGGCGAGCCGGCGCCGGTGCAGCTTGATGCATCGATGACGCCGATCGTAAAAGGAGCACAGGCGCCTGGTGCGCAAAAGATCTTCGTATATACAAAGGGCGGGCTTACCATTGCCAAAGTTGATAATGATATTTATGCATTGGACATCGGGCACGACACGCTAAAGGCAAAACTACTTTTTAAGGACCTTCAGTTCCTGGAGGATCAGCCCTTTTATTCTTTCCAGTATGATAGTAGTTCGGGGAGACTATTTATCGGAACACAGCATGAAGGGCTTTTTGTTGTAAGCCCCCGGCAATTCCATGCCCTCACCTATTCCGGAAAGGATTTTACCAGCAATGTATTCATGGCCTGCCAGACGCTGCCCGGAAACCGGTTGCTGACCAGCAACGGCATTTTCGATATGGATCACCGGTCCGGCGATATTCTTTTCCCGACGGAGGAAAGGCTCGACCGGCATTGCCTGTATAAGGCGGCGGACGGCAGCATCTGGCTGAGCCGGCACAAGATGTTGACCATTTATGACAGTACTTTTACCCATGCGACCTTTGTCAACACCTTTCTCATGGACTCCTACATTACTGCTATCCTGCACGGAAGCGATGGGGCCATATGGATAAGCACCATTTCATCTCTGTGGAAATGGGAAAAGGGCAGGTTATCGCAGGTGATCGATCGTTATCCCGCCTTCATTGGCCATCCTATTGAAACGATGGCCGAGTCTTCTCCCGGCACGCTATGGATAGCAACATGGGACGGCATCTACGTTTGCCATATGGCTACCGGGAAGCTGGAGGAGAAACCCCTGTTTCCACATGTATACGCGCGCTGCATTTTCCAGGCGAAAGATAAGCGCATTTTCATCGGGACATATGGTAATGGGTATTTCAGCTACAACAATGGCCGCTTCATGCCACTTCCCCAGGATAGCAGGAAATATCTCGCCAATGTGCACACCATCCTTGAGGATGATAAAGGGTATTTCTGGATGAGCACCAATCATGGATTATTCAGAGTCCGGGAAAACGACCTGGAAAATTTTACTGCCGGCCGGGACGATCCTGTTCTCTTCGAATATTTCGATAAGACGTTTGGGTTCAATACAAATGAGTTTAATGGCGGTTGTACTCCCGCCGCGGTCACTGACCGGGCCGGCAATTTCTATTTTCCATCGCTCAACGGCGTAGTATATTTCAACCCGGACAGCGTGTCGGACCCGTCCCACAATGCCACTCTGGTGATCGACGATCTTTCGGTCGATTCCGTGCCTTTCGACCATAAGCAAAATATCCGCATCCCCCCCGATTTCAACCGCATCGTCGCCGATGTCTCTATCCCCTATTATGGCCTGGAAGACAACCTGAACCTGGAATACACCATCGATGCCGCCGGCGGGAAATGGTACCCGGTGGGTAGGGATGGCAGGATCATTATCAACCGGTTGCCCTATGGTAAGTATGCCCTCAGCATCAGAGATCGCAGCAATAACAACAATCAGGCGGCGGTGGGGATCACCTTCCAGGTGTTGCCGCATTGGTATGATACCCGGTTGTTCTATGTGCTGCTGGTGGTTGTCCTGGTCGGCGTTGTCCTCCTGTTTTTCTGGCTGAGAACCCGGATACTCCGCAACCAGAACTTCCGGCTGCAGGCGAAGGTGGAAGAAAGGACCAGCGAACTGGCGCAAAGTACCCTGCTGAAGCAGAAGCTGGTCTCTGTCATCATTCACGATCTGCGATCGCCCTTGTTCTCAATATCCTTGCTGATCAATCATCTGACCCGATATCACCAGGAGATGGATGTCCCGGAGATACACGAGCAATTGGAGCAGCTGGATGATGCCTGCAAGGGTATCTGCCGGTTCACCACCGACTTTCTCACCTGGTTCAATAGCCAAAAGGATGGTTTTACTGTCCGCTATGAAGAGATCCACCTGGAGGAATTTATCAGGGAGACCGGTGTGTTGTATAAAGACATCCTGGTGCGCAAAAAGATAGATTTTTATACGGAGATACCTCCCGGATTGACCATGGTATCGGACAGGAATATCCTCGCCATAATCATAAGGAATTTATTGGACAATGCCGTGAAATATACTATTGCCGGCAGCATTCTTGTCCGGGTTGAACAAAATATGGACGGTATCCTGGTACAGGTAGTCGATACGGGCCCCGGCATGACTGCGGATAAGGTGCAACTGCTCCTCAATAGCGAACATAAAAATCCGGTGGATTCAACATCTTCTTTTGGCTACCGGTTCATTACGGAATTGGTGCGGCGGCTGGACGGTCATCTGAGTATCGATAGCGCACCGGGGCAAGGGACCGTAGTCTCTGTCCTTCATCCCAGCCGTGCATAATTATTAGTACTATTACTACAAAAAAGCATGAAACTATTCCTCGTCTTCTTTTTGGCCGGCCTCCTGGTAACAACCCGGATGTCGGACGTCCCTTCCTGGGCTCTCCTGCCTTTTTCAAAAGCGGACAAAATGAATCCGGTTCTCCAGCCTGGCACGGGTAGGTTTACCGATCCCATCCGGGGTCAGTCCGTGGCCTGGGAGGCGAAGGATGTCTTTAACCCCGCTGTCATTGTCCGTGGCGGCAAACTCTGCCTGCTCTACCGGGCGCAGGATAAGGTGGGTCATCCTGCCGGAACCTCCCGCATCGGGCTTG
This sequence comes from Puia dinghuensis, assembly GCF_014642875.1. Lineage (GTDB taxonomy): Bacteria > Bacteroidota > Bacteroidia > Chitinophagales > Chitinophagaceae > Puia > Puia dinghuensis. The sequence continues at coordinate 956,441 of NZ_BMJC01000002.1, read as the reverse complement.
CTGAAAGCACCGACGGTTTTCATTTTACCCGGCAGCCTGCCCCTGTCCTCTACCCGGAAAACGATGCCTGGAAAAAATATGAATGGGAGGGCGGCTGCGAGGATCCCAGGGTCGTAGAGGACGAAAAGGGAGTTTATTATATGACGTATACTGCCTACGATGGTAATATTGCCCGCCTGATGGTTGCTACCTGTGCTGATGGCAGTCTCCGCCATTGGACGAAGCATGGGCCGGCATTTGCAAAAGCCTACGGGGGAAAATACATCGACAAATGGTCGAAATCGGGTTCCATCGTATCTCGTTATGTCGATGGACACATCCTTGCTGCGCGGATATCGGGTAAGTTTTGGATGTATTGGGGAGACCAATTCATCTGGGCCGCGACAAGCGATAACCTCATCGACTGGACTCCCGTAGAGAAAAGTCCCGGTGAGGCGGACCCGGTTGTGTTGAAGGGGCAGGCCCTGAACATGCAGCAACTAAAGATCGTGATCCCAACCCGTAGCAGGCGATTCGACAGCGACCTGGTGGAATCCGGTCCGCCGGCGATGCTCACCGGCAAAGGCATCCTTTTGCTGTACAATAGCCGCAACATTCCTGCGATCGGCGACCCTACGCTGCCCGAAGGTACTTACACGGCCTCCCAGGTTCTGCTCGATAGTAAGAACCCCACGCATATTCTCCATCGGCTGGATCAGTACTTCATGCGCCCCGACAAACCCTACGAACTCACCGGTCAGGTGAATGCCGTTTGTTTTATCGAGGGCCTTGCGCGTTTTCATCAAAAATGGTTCTTATATTACGGTACCGCTGATTCGAAGATCGCTGTTGCTACTCGTTCGGCGAAGTAGGGTGGTCGTGGATGAACGAATTATTAAATCCCTTTTTAGCGGCCTAATTGGACCTCAACGGTCTTGAAAAAACTTTACACCTTAGAACCACATTAGAAAAAAAGTAATGATAACTCCAGCCGATAAAAAGGTATTGAAAAGGTTCGGGGAAAACCTGAGAAAGCTCCGCAAGGATAAAGGTCTCAGCCTCCGCGAGATGTCGTATGCCTGTAGCATCGACAATAGTAAGATCGCCAAGATCGAGAAGGGGATGATCAACATCACTTTCACCACCTTGCTTCAACTGGCCGTTGCACTGGAAGCCCAGCCTGCAGTCCTGCTTGAATACGAGCCTGCTGAATAACGATTCCCTCCCAAAGCCGCCGGAGAAGGCTTGTCCGAAGGACAGACATTAGCGCTTTGCCTGGAATGCGCTATTTTTTTTTAGCGTATTCCAGGCAAATTCCGAATGGTTACTCCCGGGCTACCCCCGTAATAAGGTAAGACCCCCCTCGCCGGGAGTCCTTGTATTCTTTTCATCTTGCTGTACCAGCCACCGAAGCAACCCGATTCTCTTATCAAGATTGCATTCTATGGACAAACAGCAAGATGCCTTACACAGGCTCGGCCGGCGGCTGACTGAACTTCGCGAACAGCAACGTCTCACCCTGGCTCAACTTTCCACTCTTACCGGCCTCGATAGCCGGGAGATCGCCGCCATCGAAGCGGGGCAAGCAGATCCGCTGCTTACCACGATCATCGCCCTCTGCGACGGCCTTAGCGTTTCCCCTCGGGAATTACTACCCCCAAGTAAGTAGGTGCGTACCCTTACGCCGAAATTTTCCTATTGCAGGATGGACACGCAGGGCGTATATTACATTATCCTTTACTATGAAAAATCAGTATCTATGACAACACTCGTGGGCATCTTCTTTTCCCTTATCTCGGTTTTCGGTCTGTTCAAAGGCAAATCCAAACGCACCATTCGCAAACTTGTCCTCCTCGCCTTCTCCATTTTTCTCATCATTGGCCAGATTCTGTTCATGTACAGTGCACTGGACGTCGAAAGCCAGGTGTTCATCGGTTTCTCCGGGTTGATCAGCGGGATCATTTTAATCCTGGCGTTTCAAAAGAACGAAGCATGGTAATAAGGCTAATCCTTATCTTTAAGGATGCGCATCGTAATCCTGTCGGCCGCTTGCTGCCTTATCAACCTATTTGCATTTGCTCAGCTTTCCATTTACCACGAAGGGTGGATTGACTTCAACAAAAACGGTATAAAAGACATCTTCGAAGACCCGGCACAGCCGGTCGAACGGCGTATCGCCGATCTCCTGAGCCAGATGACGCTGGAAGAGAAGACCTGTCAGACGGCCACTCTCTATGGCTACGGCCGGGTATTGAAAGACTCACTCCCTACTCCCGAATGGAAGACCGAGATATGGAAGGATGGCATCGCCAATATCGACGAAGACCTCAACGCCGTCGCGGGCAACGCAGCGGCAAAAACCACGCTATCCTATCCCTTTAGCCGTCATGCCGAGGCGATAAATACCGTCCAACGTTGGTTTGTCGAACAGACCCGGCTGGGCATCCCCGTTGATTTTACCAACGAAGGCATCCATGGCCTCAACCACGACCGCGCCACTTCACTGCCGGCGCCCATCGCCATCGGCTCCACCTGGGATATCGCTCTTGTCCGCGAAGCCGGGGAGATCGTCGGCCGTGAGGCAAAAGCGCTTGGTTATACCAATGTGTATGCTCCCATCCTCGATCTGGCCCGCGACCCCCGCTGGGGCAGAACATTGGAATGCTATGGAGAAGACCCTTTTTTGGTGGCAGAACTGGGTAAGCAAATGACCCTGGGCATCCAGGAGGAAGGCGTGGCATCCACCCTCAAACATTTCGCTGTGTATAGCGTACCAAAGGGAGGCCGGGATGGCAGTGTTCGTACTGACCCGCACGTGGCTCCGCGGGAATTGTACCAGCTGTACCTCTACGCCTTCCGAAGGGTGATACAGGAGGCGAGGCCAATGGGTGTGATGAGCAGCTACAATGACTGGGATGGCGTACCTATCACCGGTAGCTACTATTTCCTCACCGAGCTGCTCCGCGAGAAATTCGGCTTTGACGGCTATGTCGTCTCCGACAGCGACGCCGTCGAATACCTTTTTACAAAGCATCATGTGGCCGCCACCTATAAGGATGCCGTCCGGCAGGTGATGGAAGCCGGTCTCAACGTCCGGACCAACTTCACCCCGCCAAAGACCTTTATCGAACCCCTGCGGGAACTGGTTCGCGACGGTGACCTCTCCATCCACATCCTCGACAAGCGGGTAGCCGATGTTCTCCGTGTAAAGTTCAGGCTTGGGCTCTTCGACCAACCCTACGTAAAAGACCCGAAGAAGGCGGACGAGGTGTTGGCGAACGGCCGTACAAAAGACTTCATGCTGAAGATGGCCCGCGAATCCCTTGTCCTCCTGAAGAACGACAGCAATCTGCTGCCGCTGGACAAACAGAAAGTCCACCATATCCTGATCACTGGCCCGCTGGCAAAGGAGACCTCTTATGCCATCAGCCGCTATGGACCATCTCACCTCTCTGTCATCAGTGTAGAAGAAGGGCTGCGTAACTACCTGGGCAACGCCGTCACGCTCGATTATGCAAAAGGCTGCGAGATGGTGGATAGCGCATGGCCGGAAAGCGAGATCATCCCAACTCCGCTCACCGCCATCGAACAGGCCGGGATCGACGAAGCCGTCGCCAAAGCCCGCAACGCTGATGCAATCGTAGCCGTACTGGGTGAGGACGAGAAAAGGGTAGGGGAGGGGATGTCCCGCACCGGGCTCGACCTTCCCGGCCGCCAGGAGCAGCTGCTGCAGGCCCTGCAAGCCACCGGCCGCCCTGTCGTTTTAGTGCTGATCAATGGCCAGCCCCTTACCATCAACTGGGCTAACCGCTATATCCCCGCCATCCTGGAAGCTTGGTTCCCCAACTCCGTTGGCGGCCAGGCCATCGCCGAGACGCTTTTTGGCGACAACAACCCCGGCGGAAAGCTGACGATCACCTTTCCAAAGACCACCGGCGAGATCGAATGGAATTTCCCCTATAAGCCGGGCTCGCAACCGGGTGATGCCCCAGCCACGCCACAGGCGCGGCCCGCCGGACAGGCTCGCCGCGAAAACCGCACCAGCGTCTTCGGCCCCATCTACCCCTTTGGCTACGGCCTCAGCTACACCACTTTCTCCTATAGCAATCTGGTGGTCATCCCCGACAGTCAGCACCCCCAAGGGGATATCACCGTCTCCGTAGAAGTAACCAATACAGGCACGCGAAAGGGCGACGAGGTGGTGCAGCTCTACCTCCACCAGGAAGTCAGCAGCGTCACGATCTACGAAATGCAGCTCCGCGGCTTTCAACGTATCTCCCTGCAGCCGGGCGAAAAGAAGACTGTGCAGTTCACGCTGCGCCCGGATGACCTTTCCCTGTTGGACAAGAACAATGTCTGGCGCGAGGAGCCGGGAAAATTTCAGGCAATGGTCGGCAGCAGTAGCGTCGACATCCGGCTAAAACAGGAATTTACCATCGTCCCCTAACAGATAATTTTCGTATAGTTTAAGTCAAAAAACGCACACACCGCATTGCCTTCCGGCCGTAAATTGCAGGATGAGAAAAGGTACACTGCTCATTGGCACGCTGCTGGTTTCCTTCGCCGCTGCGGCCCAGACAACTCCACAACCCACCCGGGTATTTACCCATGCCGATACCTTGCGCGGCGCCAACGGGCCGGAAAGGTCCTGGTGGGATATCCAGCGCTATGACATCACCGTGAAACCCGACTATCTGACAAAGACTACCGTCGGCAACGATCTCATCACCTATAAGGTGGTCAGCGACCGGCAGCCCGGCATGCAGCTCGACCTGCAGGAACCCCTGCAGATAGATAGCATCCGCTGCAACGGCAGCGACAACCTCCCCTTTACAAAAGAGGGGAATGCCTGGCATGTAAAAACGCCAAAACAGGCCAGGGGCTCCATCAACACCGTACAGGTGTGGTTCTCCGGTATTCCCACGGAAGCTAAACGCCCACCCTGGAGCGGCGGCTGGTCATGGATAAAGGATTCCCTCGGACGTCCGTGGATGACGGTCACCTGCCAGGGCATGGGCGCCTCCCTCTGGTACCCTTGCAAGGATTACCAGGGTGACGAACCTGACAAGGGCGCCTCCATGACCATGATCGTGCCTGACACCCTTGTCGGCGTCTCCAATGGCAGGCTCCAACTCAAAAAGGACAACGGTGACGGCACCACTACCTACAAATGGGCCGTCGTCAATCCTATCAGCAATTACTGTCTTATCCCTTATATCGGGAAGTATGTCACTTTTCATGAGGATTTCCAGGGTGAAAAAGGGCATCTCGATCTCGACTACTGGGTACTGGATTACAACCTGCAAAAAGCAAAAGCCTACCTCCCCGAACAGGTGCATAACATGCTGCATGCCCACGAACACTGGATGGGGCCCTATCCTTTCTATGAGGACAGCTACAAATTAGTGGATGTCCAGCACCCCGGGATGGAACACCAGAGCGCCGTCGCCTATGGTAACCGCTATGCCTTCGGCTATTGGGGCCGCGGTTCGAAATATGGGATGATGTATGACTTCATCGTCATCCACGAAAGCGGCCACGAATGGTTTGGCAACAACCTGACGACAAAAGACCTGGCCGATATGTGGGTACACGAAGGTTTTACCAACTACAGCGAGACCCTCTTCGTAGACTATATGTGGGGAAAAGAGGCCGGCAATGAATACAACATCGCCACCCGCCGCGGCATCCGCAACGAGCGGCCCATCATCGCGCATTATGACGTCAATGAAGAAGGCAGCGGCGACATGTATCCCAAAGGGGGTAACCTGCTCCAGGCCATCCGGCATAGCATCGACAATGACGATCGGTGGCGGCAGATACTTCGCGGTCTTAACAAGGACTTCTATCATCAGACCGTGACATCGGCACAGGTAGAGCGCTATATCTCCCGAAAAAGCGGCTTCGATTATGGAAAAGTATTCGACCAATACCTGAGGACGACACAGATACCCGATCTCGAATTCTATTTCAGCGCCGATAGTACGAAGGTGTTCTACCGGTATTCCAACTGCGTGGCCGGTTTTGATCTGCCGCTGGTGCTGAGAAACGATCAGGCGTCGATGCGCATTCTGCCAACGCCGGAATGGAAGAGCACCCGGCTGAAGGGCGACGAGGCAAGCCTCTTCGAGGAGAATGCTATTAAAAAAATGTACTACATTGGAGTTAAACTGAAATCATGAGCTCACTGGTCCGCCACCTGCCCGTCATCATTCTGTTCTGCCTGTTTGCCAACACCCTCACTGCCCAACGCGGTGGCGGTGGCGTCAAATGGAGCAAGGATGGGAAAAGTTATTATTCCATCGAGAACAATGCCCTCGTCCGGTATGACCTGCCTGCCTTCCAACGCGTTGTCGTGGTTGATGCGGGGCAGATGCCACAGGCCGTACAAAGCTTTTCTTTCAGCGATGATGAAAAAAAGCTGTTGTTCTTTACCAATACAAAAAGGGTATGGCGCTTCAACACCCGTGGCGACTACTGGGTTTTCGATATTCCTACCCATGCTTTGAAACAGCTGGGCGCAGGCCGGCCGGCCTCATCGCTGATGTTCGCCAAGATCTCCCCCGACGGGACAAAAGCCGCCTATACCAGCGAGCATAATGTTTATATGGAAGACCTTGCCACCGGGGCCATCACCCCGCTGACCACCGACGGGACACAACGCCTCATCAACGGAACATTCGACTGGGCTTATGAGGAAGAATTCAGTTGCCGGGACGGCTTCCGCTGGAGCCCCGACAGCAAGAGCATCGCCTATTGGCAGCTCGACGCGACAAAGGTGAAGAACTTCCTGATGATAAATAACACCGACTCGCTTTATCCCTTTACCATCCCCGTGGAATATCCCGTGGCCGGTGAGGATCCCTCGCCCTGTCGGGTAGGCGTCGTCGATCTCGCTTCAGGGAAGACCACCTGGATGGCGGTGCCGGGTGATAGCAGACAGCACTATATCCCAAGAATGGAATGGGCCGCTAACAGCAGCGAACTGGTGCTCGAACAGCTCAACCGCAAGCAGAATGACGCAAAGATCTTTATTTGCAACGCCGCTACCGGCGCCGCCACACCCATCTACGAGGAGACCGACAGCGCATGGATCGACGTAAAACAGCGTTATAGCGATGATCCCACCGGCTGGGAGTGGATGAAGGACGGCAAGGATTTCCTGTGGGTCTCCGAAAAAGACGGCTGGCGTCATCTCTTCCGCATCAGCCGTGACGGGAAGAAGGAAACGCTGCTCACAAAAGGCAATTACGACCTCATCAGTCTCAAAGCAATAGATGAAAAAGGCGGTTATGCTTACTTCATGGCCTCCCCGGATAATGCGACTCAGCAATATCTTTACCGCGTTCGACTCGATGGCAAGGGCAATCTCGAACTGGTTTCTCCCGCCACCCGGAAAGGCACGCATAACTACAATATTTCCCCCAACGCGCTATACGCGACGCACAACTTCTCCAATCATCTCTACGAATCGGTATCCGAATGGGTGAGCTTGCCAAAGCATACGACCATCAAGACCAATGACCAGGGCGGCCGCCGTGGTAACGGCCGGCCGCAATACCCGGTAAAAATGTTTCAGGTCACTACCGACGACGGCGTCACCATGGATGGCTGGATGATCCTGCCAAAGGATTTCGACAGTACAAAAAAATATCCCGTTCTCTTCCTTGTCTACACCGAACCCGCGGCCACCACCGTTAGAGATGCTGCGGGTGCCGCAGGCACCTCGCTCTATGCCGGCGACATCGCTGCGGATGGCTATATCCAGATAAGCCTCGATGGCAGGGGCACCCCGGCGCCAAAAGGCGCTGCCTGGCGCAAGTGCATCTACCGGAAGATCGGCATCATCAACATCCGGGACCAGGCCATGGCTGCAAAAAAGATACTGCAATGGCCCTTTGTCGACTCCGGCAGGATAGCAGTACATGGATGGAGCGGCGGCGGCTCTGCTACGCTGAATCTGCTATTCCAATACCCCGATATCTATAAGACGGGCATCTCCATCGCCCCTGTAGCGGACGAGCTGTTGTATGATAATATTTACCAGGAGCGGTACATGGGCCTTCCCCAGGAAAATCGGGACGATTTTGTAAAGGGTTCGCCCCTCTATTACGCAAAAAACCTGCGGGGCAACCTGCTCATTGTCCACGGCACCGGCGACGATAATGTTCATTATAAAGGTACAGAGGAGCTGATAAACGAACTGGTTAAATACGACCGGAAGTTCCAGATCATGGTCTATCCCAACCGTACCCATGCCATCCGGGAAGGTGAAGGCACCAGTCTGCACTTATCCCATTTATTTACCGACTATCTCCGGGAACACTGTCCGGGCGGCGGTCGATGACAAATCAATACGATGAAGCAAATAGTCTGGTTATTCGCTACTATCACCACCATCACGGGCATGGCGCAATCCTATGTTCCGGAATACAACAATAAAGAAGTAAAACAAAGCCCGGTCGTCGCCATAAAAGCCTATCCCTTCGATCTGAAAGACGTTCGCCTCCTCGATGGACCCTTCAAACAAGCCATGGAGGCCGACGCTCGCTATCTTAAAGAAATAGACCCCGATCGGCTACTCTCGGAATTTCGCCGCCACTCCGGCCTCGATCCAAAAGCGGAGAAGTATGGTGGCTGGGAATCTTCGGGTCTGGCAGGTCATACGCTGGGACATTATCTCTCCGCCTGTTCGATGCAATATGCCGCCACCGGTGATACCGCCTTTCTCCATCGGGTCAGCTATATCGTCAGTGAGCTGGCTGTCTGCCAGCAGGCCCGGAACACCGGCTATATCGGCGCCATCCCCCGCGAGGATACCCTGTGGGCCGAAGTCGCCGCCGGCCATATCCGCTCTCACGGATTTGACCTCAACGGCGCCTGGTCTCCCTGGTACACCGTACACAAAGTGATGGCCGGACTGCTGGACGCGTATCTCTACTGCGGCAATGCCCGGGCTCTGGCAGTGGAGAAAGGCATGGCCGACTGGACATCCACCATCGTCGGAAATCTTCCCGATTCTTCCATTCAAAAGATGCTGGCCTGTGAATATGGGGGGATGAATGATGTACTCGCCAATACGTATGCCCTCACCGGCGACCGGAAATACCTCCTTCTGTCGTACAAATTCCACGACAAACGCATTCTCGATTCCCTGTCCCGCGACATGGACGACCTCGCCGGCAAACATTCCAATACCCAGATACCAAAGGTGATCGGCTGCGCCCGGCGCTACGAACTGACGAATGACGACCGTGACCGCCGGATAGCCGAATCCTTCTGGGCTATCATTGTCAAAGATCACTCCTATGCCACCGGCGGCAACAGCGACTACGAATACCTGGGCCCGCCGCGGCAACTAAACAACGAGCTCACGGAGAATACCACCGAGACCTGCAACACCTACAACATGCTAAAGCTGACCCGGCATCTCTTTGCCTGGCACCCTTCGGCCATGCTGATGGATTATTATGAAAAGGCGCTGTACAATCATATTCTTGCCTCACAGAACCATGCCACGGGAATGATGACCTATTTCGTCCCGCTCCGCATGGGTGGACATAAGGAGTATAGTGATCCTTTCAACACCTTTACCTGCTGTGTCGGCTCGGGCATGGAAAATCATGTCAAGTATGGTGAAAGCATTTATTCCCGGGGCAGTGACGGTAGTCTCTATGTCAATCTTTTCATATCCAGCAGGCTCAACTGGCGCGAAAAGAGCGTCACCATACAACAACTGTCCGGACTCCCCGGCAATGATCGCGTGACCCTCACGATCACCGCTGCCCGCCCGACCACCTTTACCCTCCGGGTTCGCAAACCCCATTGGGCGACCAATTCCCAATCCTTTCCGGTAGGGGAGGACGGCTATATTACGATTACCCGCACCTGGAAAGGCACAGAAACCATCGACCTCCACTTCCAGGAGAATTTTTACACCGAATCCATCCCCGACAACCCCAACCGCATCGCGCTCTTTTATGGCCCGGTGCTGCTCGCCGGCGAACTGGGGAACAAGGAGCCCGATCCGGTGAAGGGCATCCCCGTCCTCGTCGCCTCCGGCCAGGACCCCAATCAATGGGTGCACCAGGCGGGTACTGATGACCTGGTCTTCCATACCACCGGCGCCGGACAACCCGCGGAAATCACCCTCATCCCCTTCAACAGGACGGAGAACGAATATTACAGCGTCTATTGGGATTATTTTACCCCCGCTGCCTGGACCGTCCAGCAACAGAAATATGAAGAAGAAAGAAAGAAGGAACAGGAGCTCGAAGAAAAAACCATCGATCGCCTGCGCATCGGGGAGATGCAACCCGAACGCGATCATTCCTTTGCCGGCGAAAATCTCCACGCCGGCGAAGAACACGGGAAAAAATGGCTTTCTACCGACGACGGCGGCTGGTTCTCCTTCACCATGAAAGTAGACTCCGCGGCGGCCAACACCATCCTCTGTTCCTATTGGGGCGACGATCACCGCGGCCGCATCTTCGACATCCAGGTGGATGGGCAGACCATCGCCACGCAGAACCTGGGGAGCTTAAAACAAAGTAAGTTCTACGAAATAAGCTACCCCGTACCCGCTGATTTAACCCGCGGCAAACAGATCGTCACTGTCAAATTCGCCGCCCACAGCCCCCGCACAAGCGTCGGGCCGGTCTCCGGGACTATCAGCATGATTCACTCGGCTACCGCAACCGACTTGAAATAACTATCCACGTATTCACTTGGTGACTTCCGCGTCACACTCTTGAATACGCGATTGAAATTGGTGATGCTGTTGAACCCGCAGTTGTAAGCGACGGTCGCGATGCTGTCATAATTGCCATCCGACAGCTTCTTACAGGCTTCGTTGATGCGCACCTCGTTTAAAAACGAAACAAACGTATGCAGCGTATGCTTCTTGAAGTAGCGGCAGAAGGCCTGCGGGGTCATGTGCGCCTGTTTGGCGACATCCTCCAGCGTAATGGGCTTGTCATACATCTGCATGATGTAGTTGTAGATGGTCCCGATGCGGATGCCTTCATGCTCGCTGTAAGCGGCGGGCTGCGAACAGGAAGAAAGGGGTTCCAAACGCTGCAACGAGCTCAGCTGCTTTAACAGTTCGATAAAGTGGATCAGCTGATCGACACCCGAGCTTTCCTGGATCTCCAGCATTTTGGCCGACACTTCGGCCGTATGTTGCGGGGGAACCTTAAAGCCGGTTTGCTGGTTTTGAAGGAAGGTTTTTAGATTCTTTATCTCGGGAAGCTCGAAAAAGCTGTCCAGCTGTCCTTTTATATTAAAAAAGATATTGAGGGTCTGCACCTTTTTCTGGCTCGACGGTGAGAAATAGGATGGATCACTCTTGAACACATGCGGCAGGTTCACCCCGAGCCAGTAGATATCACCCGAACGGAAAGCGTACATATTATTTTCCGCTACCAAGGTGCCTTCTCCCTGCTGTATCCAGGTGAGCTGTATCTCCTGGTGCCGGTGAAGATGCGGGTAAAAGTGCGGGAGCTCATCCTTTTGCACGATGACTGTCTTATCATGCGGCACCGGTATGGTGAATTGTAATACTTTCATCGCTGCGCAGTTTTGGTGTAATATCTAAATTACACCATTTGCAGATATTATCATCAAATGATCAATATCGGGTAAAAGCTGGTTAAAATATGGGCAAATTAGGCTTATTTCGGCAAAATCGCCCACGCCATTTCCCCTTATTTTTGTTGAATGAGAAAAAATGTAGTCGTCGTTGGAGGCGGTATTATTGGTTTAAGCTCAGCTTTCTATCTTCAAAAGGCCGGACATAAGGTTACCGTTTTAGATAAGTCGGATTTCAGGGACAATTGCTCCTACGGCAATTGTGGTTATGTATGCCCCAGTCATTTTATTCCGCTCGCAACCCCGGGTATCGTTCGCCAGGGATTAAAATGGATGCTCAACTCCCAAAGCCCTTTTTATGTTCAACCCCGGCTTAGCCGCTCGCTCATCGACTGGGGAATGAAATTCATGAAGAGCGCGACACCCCAGCACGTCGAACGGTCGGCCGCTCCCCTGAAAGATATCGCGGTTCTCAGCCAATACGAATACGAGAACACCTGGCTGCGGACACCACATTTTGACTTTGCCTATCAGCATAAAGGGCTGCTCGAGATCTTCCAGACGGAAGCCGCGGCGGAACATGCCCATCATACCGTGGAGAAGGCACATGAATTGGGATTGGATGTCGATCTGCTCGATGCCAAAGCGCTTCAGGAGAAAGAGCCGCATACGAGGGTGAACGGTCTTGGCGCCATTTTCTTCAAATGCGACGCTCATCTTTACCCCGACAAGCTGATGCGGGGGCTGATTCAGCTTTTACAAACGGCCGGTGTCGAATTATTGCCGCACGAAGAGGTGCAGCGTTTCGAGACGGCTAAAGGCGCCGTCAAACGCCTCATCACCCCCCTCCATACTTTTGAAGCCGACGCCGTCGTCATCGCAACCGGCTCCTGGAGCCGGGAGATCGCGGGCCTGCTGGATACCCGGCTGCCGCTGGTGCCGGGTCGTGGTTATTCGGTGACGCTCGAAGACTCCCCCTGGCGGGTCAACTACCCCGCCATCCTCGTCGAAGGCCGCGCCGCCATCACGCCGATGGATGGCAATAAGATAAGATTTGGCGGAACGATGGAGATCACCTCCACGCATACCCCACCCCGTTATGCCAGGGTACAAGGCATCCTCAATGCGGTGAAGCGGTTCTATCCTGAATTCGACGTACCTATGCCGCCGCGCGAAAAAGTGTGGTATGGCTATCGCCCCTGTTCGGCAGACGGCCTGCCCTACATCGGTCGGATAAAAAGATACAACAATGTAGTGATAGCGACGGGTCACTCGATGCTTGGCCTCAGCCTGGGCGCGGGTACAGGCAAATTGGTGAGCGAACTCGTGGATGAGCAACCCGCCAGCATCGATCTGTCCCCTTTTGCGGTGGAAAGGTTCGACTAACGTAAACCAACCTATATGCTTCGCAAATTCCTGCTGCTGCAGGGCGGGCTTCTTTTTGCCCTGCTCACCGCACAAGCGCAGCCCACACCAAGGCCGAACACAGTTCGGCCGGCCGAAGGCCCATCATTAGCCATGGAGCGCGGCCGGGCGATCTTTCCTCAACGCCCGGATAGCGCTCCATATCAGCCCACGCAGGCGGAGATCATGCAGCGCTATCGGAAAGCCCGTATGCTCGACAGCATCGCCACCCGCAGCATCTTCAAAGCTGCCGTCCACCCGCATTGGTCGGCCGACAACACCTCTTTCTGGTATCGGAATATCCTGCCCGACAGCGTAATGGAATATGTCTCGGTAGACATGATCCATGGCACCCGCCGGAAACTGGATGTCGCCCCGGCTGACTCCTTACCCCGGCGCACCGTCTTTCAACACTATACGGGTAGACGCTGGGGCTCTTTTACCACCGATTCCCTTTCGCCCGACAAACAATGGGTAGCTTACATCGCCCAAGGCAACGTCTTCATCCACCCGGCCAACGCCACCCGGGCAGAGGCCTTCCCTTTCACCACCGATGGTGACACGGCTAAACCCTATGGCGATCTGGCCTGGTCGCCCGACAGCAAATATCTCGTCGGCTATCATGTCAACCCTGTACGCGATTCCGCTGTTTATTATGTCCTGTCTTCCGTAGCCGGCACCTCCCGGGGACAGCTTCGCAGTCATCCCTACAAACAACCTGGCGACCCCTGGACTACCTATGAGATGTTCGTCTTCCGGCTGGACGGTCACCAAAAGCTGAAGGTCAACACCCCCCTGGTCGATTTCTTTGCCGCGCCCGAACTGCACTGGCGACATAACGATAGCCGCTACTTCACCTTCGAACGCGTCGAGCGCGGCCACCAGCGGTTTCGCATCATCGAGGTCGACGCCGCTACGGCAGAGACCCGCAGCGTCTACGACGAAAAGACCAATACGTTCATCTATGAATCGAGGCTTTTCACCTACTACCTTCCGGAAACCAACGAAATCCTCCTTACCTCCGAGAAGGACGGCTGGCAGCACATCTATCTCATTGACGCTATCACCGGCATCCAGAAACAGGAGATCACCCGAGGTCATTATGTCGTACGGAATATCGACAGCGTCGATGCAAAGCATCGCGAGATCTGGTTCTCAGCCTGTGGCATGAACCCCGATGAGGACCCTTACTATATCCATTATTATCGCATCGGGTTCGACGGTAAACATCTCGTCAACCTTACCCCGGCGAAAGCCAACCACATCGTCACCTTTTCCCCCGACCGGAAATATTATCTCGATGCATATTCGGAGATCAATGTTCCTACCATCAATGAGTTGCGCCGGACATCCGACGGGAAGAAGATACTCGAGCTCGAACAGGCAGACGCATCCCGCTACCTCGCCGCCGGGCTGCGCTTCCCCGAACCCTTTCACGCTAAAGGCCGGGATGGGGTCACCGATATCTGGGGCATCATTGTCCGCCCGGCCGACTTCGATGCGTCAAAACGATATCCCGTCATCGAGAATATTTATGCGGGTCCCCAGGACGCTTTTGTTCCAAAAGACTTCACAAGCCGGTATAGCGAGATGCAAAGCATCGCCCAATTAGGATTCATCGTCGTCCAGGTAGATGGGATGGGTACGGCCAACCGATCGAAGACCTTTCACGACGTCTGCTGGAAGAACATCGCCGACGCCGGATTCCCCGACAGAATTCTGTGGATAAAGGCCCTGGCGGCAAAATACCCCTATGTGGATACGACCAGGGTAGGGCTTTACGGGACATCCGCCGGTGGCCAGAACGCCCTCGGTGGCCTGCTCTTCCACGGTGATTTCTACAAAGCCGCTGTCGCTTCCTGTGGCTGTCATGACAACCGTATCGACAAACAATGGTGGAATGAGCAATGGATGGGCTATCCTGTGGACAAACACTACGATGAACAGTCTAATATCACCAATGCCTGGAAGCTGCACGGCGCCCTCCTGCTGATGGTAGGGGAGGCCGATAACAATGTTCCACCGGAGTCTACCTATCGGGTCGCCGATGCGTTGATCAAGGCCGGTAAGATGTTTGAATTTTTGCCGCTGCCGGGTTCTGACCACACCGATGGCGGACCCTACGGCCGTACCCGGCGGCGTGACTTCTTTGTCCATCACCTGCTGGGTGTCGAGCCGCTGAATCGCAACGCCAATGAGCCCTTATAGGCCCCAATCGGTTAATATCTGAACAGGATTGATTAAAAATAAATATGTGCCCCTGTCGCCTAATAAATATATTTGAAAAAAACAGCCTATGCCTATAGCCTGGAGAGGAGTATTTCCCGCACTTACCACCAAATTCACCGCAAAAGACGAACTCGATCTGAAACTTTTCGAAAAGAACCTCCATTTTCAACTGGCCTCCGGTGTTGACGGCATCATCCTTGGCGGCAGCCTTGGCGAAGCAAGTGTCCTCACCACGGAGGAAAAAGAGCAGCTGGTAAAATTTGCCGTCGACTCCGTGGCCGGCAAAATACCGGTTATCCTCAACATCGCCGAAGGCTCTACCCGCGAGGCGCTGCAACAAGCTGCCTATGCAAAGCAGTGGGGTGCGGAGGGGCTGATGATCCTCCCGCCTATGCGTTATTCGTCCGACCATCGGGAGACCGTCACCTATTTCAAGACCATCGCCGAGTCTACCGACCTCCCGATGATGATCTATAACAATCCCGTCGATTACAAGACGGAAGTAACGCTGGACATGTTCGAAGAGCTTATCGAATGCCGGAACATCCAGGCCGTGAAGGAATCTACCCGCGACGTGTCCAACGTCACCAGGATGATCAACCGTTTTGGCGACCGGCTTAAAATTCTCTGCGGTGTCGACACCCTGGCGATGGAAGAGCTGCTGATGGGCGCGGATGGCTGGGTTGCCGGCCTGGTATGCGCTTTCCCCGCCGAGACCGTCGCCGTCTACCGGTTGATAAAGGCCGGCCGGATAGAAGAAGCGCTGGCCATCTATCGCTGGTTCCTCCCCGTACTGGAATTGGATATCCATAGCAAACTCGTGCAGTACATCAAACTGGCCGAAGTACAGACAGGCATCGGCAGCGAATATGTCCGGGCCCCCCGGCTTCCGCTGGAAGGAAAAGAACGGGAAAGGATATTACGGATCATTGGGGAATGCGTCGCCACCCGGCCGGTATTACCTGGCTATCTAAAATTAGCACACACATGAGGCCTTTTCTGGCAATTATTAAATCAGCGTCATCACTGCTGGTTTTGGTTAATGGATCCCTGCTATTCCTGGCAGGGATTTTTTTGCCCCATCTGACCATGGCGCAGCCTGCCGGCCAGACTCAGCCCGCTGCCATTTCTATCGACTATGCTGTCCAGGGAAAGCCCCTCAACCCCTTCTGGGCTTATTTCGGCTACGACGAACCGAACTACACCTACATGCATGACGGGAAAAAGCTGCTCACCGAACTCTCTGCTCTCAGCCCCACACCCGTCTATGTCCGTTGCCATAACCTACTCACCACCGGCGACGGCACTCCCGCGCTGAAATGGGGTTCGACCAACGCCTATACCGAAGATGCCAATGGCAACCCTGTTTATGACTGGCACATTGTGGACAGCATCTTCGACACTTATATCCAACGCGGGATGAAACCTCTGGCCGAGATCGGCTTTATGCCGGAGGCCTTGTCGACACACCCCGAGCCCTACCGTCATCATTGGAAACCCGGGGTAAGATACGACAGCATCTATACCGGCTGGGCGTGGCCGCCCCGGAATTATTCAAGGTGGGCAACCCTCATCGAAAAATGGGTTCGTCACTGTGTCCAGCGTTATGGGGAGAAAGAGGTCGCCACCTGGCTCTGGGAGGTTTGGAACGAACCGAATATCAGTTATTGGAAGGGTACCGAGCAGGAGTATTTTCGGCTTTATGACACAACTGCTGCCGCAGTGAAGAGAGCTTTTCCTTCCGCTCGCATCGGCGGCCCTGCGACAACGGGTCCCTCCTGGGACAAGGCGGCCCGCTGGCTCCGCGACTTCCTTGACCAATGTGCACAAACCAATACTCCCCTCGACTTTATCAGCTTCCATGCAAAGGGCAGCCCCAAGGTTGTCGAAGGACATGTACGCATGAATAGGAAGCCCCAGCTTTCCGACGTGTCCAACGGGTTCGCCATCGTAAAAGCCTCCCCTTATAAGAACCTGCCCATCTATATCACCGAGTGCGACCCCGAAGGCTGCGCCGCCTGCGGCATGGCCACAAATCCCGAGAACGCCTATCGCAACTCCACCATGTACTCGAGCTATACTGCCGCTTCCTTTGCCCTCATCGCCGACCTTGCCGACAGCTTCCAGGTGAACCTGGCAGGCGCCATCAGCTGGTCGTTCGAATTCGAAGGTCAGAAATGGTTCGACGGCTTCCGCGATCTGGCGACCAACGGTGTCGACAAACCGGTGCTCAATGTCTTTCGCATGTTCGGTATGATGAGGGGCAACCGCATCCCGGCCGGCAATGCTTTCGCCGCCGCCGACCAGCATTCCCTCTCCGTCATGGTCTGGAATTATACCGATGACGATCTGCCCGGTGAGCCACTGATGACAAGCATCACTTTAACCCATCTGCCCGCAAAAAAGGTAAAGGTCACGCACTATCGCATCGACGGCAGTCACAGCAATGCCTATGAAGTATGGAAGAAGATGGGTTCACCGCAAAACCCGACACCAGCCCAATATCGTCAACTCGAAGCAGCCGGCCACCTGCAGCAGCTTGACGCACCCCAATTACTTACGGTGACCAATGGCGCCCTCACCATTCCAGTGACGCTGCCCCGGCAGGCGGTATCCTTAATAAAATTAGCATTCTAACGCGCAAACTTCTTCCTGTTAGTGCCTTCTTGGGTCATCAACCTGCACGACCTACCTTTACTCTCCAAAAGTAACTAAATTACCAAAAAAATGAAAGTAGCTATCATCGGAGCCACAGGCTTTGTCGGAACAGCCCTCCTGAATGAATTGACCACCCGTGGACATGAAGTCATCGCCATTGCCCGGCACCCGGAAAATATCCGGATCAAAAGCCCGCTCATCCACCCGGTGACCGCCGATGTCCTCGATCCGCAGCAGGTTGCCAAAGCCGTAAAAGGGGCCGATGCTGTCGTCAGCGCCTACAATCCAGGCTGGACAAACCCCCGTATCTATGAGGAGTTTCTGGAAGGAAGCCGCGCCATCCAGGCCGGTGTCAGGCAATCCGGGGTAAAACGGCTCATCGTCATCGGCGGCGCCGGCAGTCTCGAAATAAAACCCGGCTTTCAGCTGATAGATACTCCTCAGTTTCCGGCCGAATACAAACCCGGCGCCTCCGGAGCCCGTGACTATCTCAACGAAATAAAAAAGGAAAAAGACCTGGAATGGACCTTCTTCAGCCCGGCTATTCTGATGAACCACGACCATTCCGGCGTTCGCAGGGGGCACTACCGCCTCGGTCTCGACAACCCGGTGTTCGACGCAGAAGGGAAAAGTGTGCTTTCGGTGGAAGATCTGGCCCTGGTGATCGTCGATGAGCTCGAACATCCCAAGCATATCCGCCAGCGCTTCACGGCGGCATATTAATGGCGGTCGTTGCCGGTCGGTACGCCCCTATTTTGCACGCAGGCTCGAATCCCTTATCTGGAGTTCGGTATCCAACACCCGCTTCTGGAATTCGGTGACGGGCCGCTTGGCCTCTATCAATTGGATCAGCAGATCGGTAGCCAACTGCCCCATCTCCAGGGCCGGCTGGACGACGGCGGTGAGGGACGGGTGGAAGATATCCGCGGAAATGGAATTGGTAAAACCCACCAGGGCGATCTGTTGCGGAACTTCGATCTGCATTTTGCGCAGCAGGCTCAGGGTAGTCGTGCTAAGCCGGTCGCTGGCGGTGAAAATCGCATCGGGCCGGTCTTTCATTTGCAGCAGTTCGGTGAGGGCCTGCTGCGTTTCTTCCTTGATCATCCCGCCGTGGGGACAGAGTTTGATATATTTCTCCTCGAAGGTCAGTCCGGCATCCGCCAACGCTTTCTTGTATCCCTCCAGCCGTTCGAGGGTGATGGAAAGGCTGCTGCTGCTGGTGATATGCGCGATGCGCCTGAACCCCTGTTGCACGAGATGCCGTGTGCCTTCGTAGGCGCCTTTAAAATTATCCGCGATCACCTTATGGGTGGCTATCTCGTCGGTGATCCTGTCGAAGAATACCATCGGCAGTCCCTTGTCGTGTAATTTGATAAGATGGTCGACCCGCTTCGTCTCCGCCGAAAGCGAGATGATGAGCCCATCCACCGAACGCGACGAAAGGTGCTCGCTGTTGGCTATCTCCCGTTCGTAGGACTCCTGGCTTTGGGTGATGATGACATTATAGTCCTTTTGCCGGGCAACCGACTCGATACCGTTGATCACCGCGGAAAAGAAATTATTATCGATGTTGCAGACGATGACCCCGATGGACTTGCTTAGCCCCCGCTTCAGACTCTGCGCGATGGGATTGGGCTTATAGTTATGCTCATTCGCATAAGCCAGGACATGCTTTTTTGTCTCTTCACTTATCTCATGGCTGCCGCGCAGCGCCTTTGAAACGGTGGAGACGGAAAGGTGCAGAGCCTTGGCGATGTCTTTTATGGTGATGGCCTCGAACTTCATGTAGTAGCAATGAGTTGTTCTTCGCGCAAACGTTTTCGTAAAAAAAGTTGAAGATCAACCCTTTCTTGTAAAAATTACAGTGTACACTTGTCAAATATAATGTAATGTTGATAATATCCTTATGAGTGATCTGTTTAATCTCAGTGGTAAGGTCGCACTCGTCACCGGTGCGAATAAAGGCATTGGCAGGAGCATGGCGGCGGGTCTTGCAGCGGCAGGAGCCGACATCATCGGCGTCTCTGCGAGTATGCCTTTACAGGATAGCCCCGTGGAACAAGAGATTCGGGCCCTGGGCCGCAACTTTTACCCCTTCCAGGCTGATCTTACCGACCGCGGTTCGCTGTATGATCTCGTTAACCGGGTGAAGGCCGCGCATCCGCGAATAGATATCCTGGTCAACAATGCCGGGATGATCCTCCGCAAGCCTGCGGCAGAGCATCCCGATGAATTTTGGGACAAAGTGTTGTCCATCAACCTGGACGCCGCCTTTATCCTTGCCCGCGAATTTGGCAGGGAGATGATTGGCCGGCGCAGCGGAAAGATCATCTTCACCTGCAGCCTCCTGAGCTTTCAGGGCGGCATCACCGTTCCGGGCTACGCTGCAAGCAAGGGCGCCCTCGCCAGCCTCGTTAAGGCCCTGGCCAACGAATGGGCTTCACAGGGTGTCAATGTGAATGGCATCGCACCCGGCTATATCAGTACGGACAACACCGAAGCCCTCCGCAATGACCCCGTTCGCAGCAAAGCCATTCTCGACCGTATTCCCGCCGGCCGTTGGGGTGAACCCGACGACTTCCGCGGGCCAACTGTCTTTCTCGCTTCTCCTGCCGCAGACTATGTTCACGGCACCATCCTCACCGTCGACGGTGGCTGGATGGGGCGATAAACCACCCTAAAACTCTACAAATCTATAGCAGTATATGGAAATAAGATACGAACACAGCCAAAAGGAAGTACGCGGGATGACGACTGGCGAACTGCGGGATGCTTTCCTGACGGAAAGGCTGATGCAAGACGATGCCATTCGCCTGGTCTATACCCATTACGACCGGGTGATCCTTGGCGGCGCCTGCCCTGTGCATCAAAAACTATCTCTCGAGACCCACCCCGAACTCCGTGCCGACTTCTTCCTCCAGCGCAGGGAACTGGGCATCATCAACGTCGGCGGTAAGGGTAGGGTACATGCCGATGATATTCCCTACGAACTGAACAAGCTCGACTGTCTTTATGCCGGCAAGGGTGTAAAGAAGATCGTCTTTGAAAGCGAGGACGCCGATGAGCCGGCCCTCTTCTTTCTCTTATCCGCCCCGGCCCATGCAGCCCATCCCGTCCAGTTTCTGCCAAAGGAAAAGGCGCTGCCCGTCACCACCGGGTCGGCAGAAACCTCCAATGCCCGCACCATCTATAAATATATCCATGCCGAAGGTATCCGCAGCTGTCAATTAGTGATGGGACTCACCATCCTGAAAACAGGCAGCGTCTGGAATACGATGCCGGCACATACCCATAGCCGTAGGATGGAAGCTTATTTTTATTTCGATGTCCCCGAAGGGCAGCGCGTTTTCCATTTTATGGGTCATCCCCAGGAGACCCGCCACCTCGTTGTCGCCGACTGCCAGGGCGTCGTTTCCCCGCCCTGGTCCATCCACTCGGGCTGCGGTACCAGCAACTACTCGTTCATCTGGGGTATGGCCGGTGAGAACTACACGTATACGGATATGGATTTGGTTAATATCCCCGATTTACGATAATTGATCAAACTGAACTATCTTGGGCCTTTTTAACTACCCTCACGATGTCTAATACTGCCACGCTTGCTTCCAATGGGAAAACCTCATCCGCTGTCGGCCGTTATCGCTGGACCATCTGCGCCCTGTTATTCTTCGCTACGACCATCAACTATGTCGACAGACAGGTGATCGGCATGCTGAAAAAAGTGCTGACGGACGATTTCCACTGGGACAATACCACCTATGGCACCATCAATGGCATTTTTCAATTCTTTTATGCTTTTGGGTTGTTGGGCTTTGGCAGGCTTGTAGACAAGGTAGGGACCAAGGTCGGTTATACCATCTCCATTACCATCTGGAGCTTGTTTGCAATGG
Source organism: Puia dinghuensis (assembly GCF_014642875.1). GTDB lineage: Bacteria > Bacteroidota > Bacteroidia > Chitinophagales > Chitinophagaceae > Puia > Puia dinghuensis. The sequence continues at coordinate 934,692 of NZ_BMJC01000002.1, read as the reverse complement.
CGCACTCGCTGGCGGGCAGTACGATTGGATTCATTGTTGCCCGGTCGGGTCTTGGCATCGGTGAATCCGGTAATTTTCCTTCCGCGATAAAGGCGGTTGCGGAATGGTTTCCCAAAAAAGAACGGGCGCTTGCTACGGGGATCTTCAACTCCGGGGCCAACATCGGCGCCGTAGTCGCCCCTATCATGGTTCCGCTGCTGCTGGCCAATTACGGCTGGAAGGCAGCCTTCATTGTCACGGGCTCCCTTGGCTTTATCTGGCTCATCTTCTGGGTGGCTATGTACGAGATCCCGTCCCGGAAAAAAGGCCTCAGCAAAGCAGAGTTCGACTATATCCACAGCGATGAAGAAGCCGCGCCTGCGGGCAGCAGAGTGCCATGGCTCAAAATGCTGGGTGTCCGGCAGACCTGGGCCTTTGTTTTTGGAAAATTTCTCACCGATCCCATCTGGTGGTTCTTCCTTTTCTGGCTGCCCGGTTATTTTAGCGACACCTTTAACCTCGATCTTCAGAAACCCGGCTGGCCCCTCGTCATCGTTTATTCCTGTACTACGGTCGGCAGCATCGGCGGCGGCTATCTCTCAGGCTATCTCATCAAAAAAGGCTGGCCAATCTACAAAGCCCGCAAGACGGTGATGCTCTTCTTCGCCTTTTGTGTAGTCCCCATCATGTTTGCCCGCTATTTTAACGATATGTGGATCATCGTCGCCCTCATCAGCCTGGCAGCGGCGGCTCACCAGGCCTGGAGCGCCAATATCTTTACGACGGCCTCGGACATGTTCCCCAAAAAAGCCGTCAGCTCCATCACCGGCATCGGCGGGATGGCCGGCTCCGTCGGCGGTATCATCTTCCAACCCCTTGTTGGCTGGATACTCGATTATTTTACAAAAGCGGGGAATAAGACCCTTGGCTATAACATCATTTTCTTCATCTGTGGGCTGGCCTACCTGTTAGCCTGGCTGATCATGCACCTGTTTGCGCCGAAGCAGACGCGTGTAGTGTTGGATTAGACTTTCAGGCTCGACGACCGGACAGAGAGTTCGGTGTTCAGCACCCGGGTCTCGAATTTGGTTATGGGATGTTTGCTCTCGATGAGGTCGATGAGCATCTCCATCGCCACCTGGCCCATTTCGAAGGCAGGCTGCCGGACACTGGTCAGCGCCGGATGAAAGATGTCCGTCAGCAGGGAATTGGTAAAGCCTACTATTGCCATCTCTTCGGGGACCCGAACCTTCCGCCTGGCCAGTGCAGCAAGACAACCCGTCGAAAGCTTGTCACTCGCCGCCACGAGGGCGTCAGGTTTCTCTTTCAACGCAAGCAGGTTGTCGACGGCTTCCATCGTCTCGGCATCGATGAGTCCGCCATACTTGCAATATTGAACAAGCGATTCATCGTAGGGAAGGTGGTGATCGGCAAGCGCAGCCTTATACCCCGCCAGCCGCTCTTTTGTGATGGACAAGTGGGGAGAGATGGTCAGATGAGCGATGCGGCGGAAACCCTCCCGGATGAGATGTTCCGTAGCCTGGTAGGCGCCGTTGAAATTATTGGCGATCACCTTATGGGTAGACATCTCTTCCGTGATGCGGTCGAAGAAAACAATAGGCAGCCCCTTATCGTGCAGTTTGTTCAAATGGGAAAGGTCTGTGGTCTCGGTGGACAGGGAGATCAGCAGCCCGTCCACACTTCGCGAAGCCAGGTATTGTGTGTTGGCGACTTCCCGCTCGAAAGACTCATGACTTTGACTGATGATGACGTAGTAACCTTTCTTATAGGCGACGGACTCGATGCCGTTGATCACCTGTGAAAAGAAGTTATTGGCGATCTCGCAAACGACGATGCCTATCGACCGGCTTCGTTTCTCCTTCAGGCTTAGGGCGATGGGGTTGGGCCGGTAGTTGAGTTTTTCCGCATACTCGAGCACGAGTTTCCGGGTCTCGGCGCTGATCTCGTAGCTTCCTCTCAGTGCGCGGGACACCGTGGAAGTGGAAAGACCGAGGTCCTTGGCGATGTCTTTTATGGTGATGGCTTCGTACTTCATTCTTAAGCCGACGGAGTCGGCTTGTCCGAAGGACAGACTTTAGCCGCGGTGAATTAAAATTAGTGTTATTTTCGGTGAATCAATAAATTGTCTGCCATGCTTTCCTACCCCGTTCGTATAGCCCTCATCGCCGCCCTTGGAGGATTCCTCTTTGGTTTCGAAACCGTCGTCATCTCGGGTGCGGAACAGACGTTGGAAAAGTTCTGGCAGCTCAACGGCCTTACCCAAGGCTTCACCGTGGCATCGAGCATCTTCGGCACCGTTTTTGGCGCATCGTTTGCCGGTTTTCCGGCCCGCAAATATGGGCGCAAAAAGACATTACAGGTGCTCTCGCTGTTCTTTATCGTGGCTGCCCTTGGCTGTGCCTTAGTATCCGCCTGGGGAGGGTTCATCGCCTTTCGCATCATCGGCGGGCTGGCGGTAGGCGCTTCCTCGGTGATCGCGCCCATGTACATCTCCGAGATCGCGCCGGCACGGCTGAGGGGCCGGCTCACCGGGTCCTTCCAGGTGAGCATCGTCACCGGCATCATGGTCGCCTATCTCACCAACTATCTTTTTACTCAGCTCCAATTGCCCGATGCATGGCGCTGGATGCTTGGCGTTATGGTAATACCCGCGGTATTGTTCGCGGTGCTCCTTTTTGGCATCCCCGAAAGCCCCCGCTGGTTGATCCTCAACAACAACATAGGAGCCGCCCGGCCTATCCTCGCCCGCCTCGGCGAGACCGATCTTAGTGCCGCCGTCAACGCCATCCAGGATTCGGTTAAAGAACACCGCGAGTCGCTGTTTCAACGCCGCTATGCCAAACCCATTCTCTATGCCATGCTACTGGCTATGTTCAATCAGTTGTCGGGCATCAATGCCATTCTATACTACGCGCCACGCATCTTTCAAATGGCGGGTTTCGATAAGAGTCAATCCTTTAGCCAACCTATTTACATCGGCGTAGCTAACCTTGTCTTTACCTTGCTGGCCATGACCATGATCGATAAGTTCGGCCGCAAGACCCTTCTGATCATCGGGTCTTTGGGCATGATCCTGTTCCTCACCCTTACGGCTTTCACTTTCAAAGGCTCCTCCACGGGCAACAGCAACCTGCTGTATTACCTCATCGGCTTCATTGCTTTCTTCGCCTTCTCTCAGGGCGCTGTCATCTGGGTATTCATCTCGGAAATATTCCCCAACTCCGTCCGTTCGCAGGGAGTCTCGCTGGGAAGCACCACCCATTGGGTCATGGCCGCCATCATCACTTCCATCTTCCCCTTGCTCGTCGAAGGGAAGGGCGATGGTGGGTTTATTCCTTTTATTTTCTTCGCCGTGATGATGGTCCTGCAGCTGATCTTTGTCTGGCGCGTCATGCCCGAGACCAGGGGCCGTACGCTCGAAGAGATTCAAAAAGATTTGGGTATTTCCTGACGGGCCACGGGCCCGTCGGCCGAAGGCCAATAATTAGATAAAAAACTTCAAAATATGCGACTCATGCTCTTATCCACTCTGTTAATGTCCATCGCCGTCGTTCCCGTCATTGCTCAGACTAAAGACGAACAGGCCGTAGCTTCCGCCGTCGAAGCACTTCGCAAGGCGCTTATCGATCCCGACAAGGCCACCCTCGACGCCCTCGTCACCGACGAGCTCACCTACGGGCATTCCAACGGCAACATCCAGGACAAAGCCGCCTTCGAAGAAGCCCTGCTAAACAAATCCTCCGACTTCGTCACCATCGATCTCACCAATCAAACCATCAAGGTGGCCGGTAACACCGCCTGGGTGCGTCACATTCTCACTGCTACCACCAACGACGGCGGGAAGCCCGGCAGCGCCCACCTCTCCGTGCTCCTCATCTGGGTCAAGGAAAAAGGCCAGTGGCGGCTCCTCGCCCGCCAGGCCGTGAAGATAGTGTCATAGCGGCCACCGTGTCACAGCAATTTGGCCATTTCTGCAACATCGGGGAGGATACCCTTCATTTGTGCAGGGACCTCCTTCGTCGTTCGATAGGTGGCTACGCCCATAGCTTTGTCAATCGTCTTAACCGCGAATTCGACGACGGTGTTCTTCTTCTCTTTGCAAAGGATAATGCCGATGGAGGGATTCTCATTCGGCAACTTCACCTTCTCATCCAGTACATTCAGATAAAAATTAAGCTGCCCCGCATACTCCGGCTTGAATTTTCCACGCTTCAGTTCAAACGCCACCAGGCATTGCAGATGCCGGTTAAAGAACAGCAAATCGACAAAGAACTCTTCCTCTTCTACCTCCAGCCGGTATTGGTTGCCGATAAAACAAAAACCCTTTCCAAGGGTCATGATCATATTCCTGATATCAGATACCAATTGCCCCTCAAAAACTTTCTCATCACATTCGTCTGACGCTACGAAGTCAAAAAGATATTCGTCTTTGAATACTTCCAGTGCATTCGCCTTCAGATTCTCCGGCATCGTCTTAGTGAAATTATTGGATAGTTTCCCCTGATTCTTGAACAACTTCGCATGAACATGATGTTCCAATGTCCGAAACGACCAAAATTCGGAGGCTGCTTTTTCGATGTAAAAGAGCCGTTCTTTAATCGTTTTGCAGTTGGAAATCAAAAATATATGATGTGAAAAACTGATATTCCAAAACCCTTTCTCCAGCAATTGGTCCGACACTGTCGGACCAATTTCACGATAAGTTTCGTAGAACTGCCTCATTATCTTTAATCTCGTCGCCGAAAATCCTCTCAAGCCCGGCAGCTGCTTCTGCAAGTCCTCTGCAATACGCTCCAACACCTTCGCGCCCCATTTCTCTGCACCTATCTTTTCAGACAACATGGCTCCGATCCTATAATACAACATTAATTGCTCCCTATTCACCAACTTTGCGGCTACATATCGACTTTGGACAATACTCTTTTTCAAATTCGAGATCAACTCGACATACCCCTTTTCCATAGTACAAGATTTAGAAAACGAATATACTAAAGTTATTGGCCAATAATACTAAAAAAATTGGTTTTATTTCCTGCGGCAAAAAGCATGACAGTGCATGACGGTTCAACGTGCATTCCGTTTTACATTTGAGGATTCTGAAGGATAACCGGATGCCATCCGGTGATTCGCAGCCATATTGAAAATCACTGGAATTCATGATAATAGCATTCGGCATCCTCTTCCATTTCATCGGCGGATTCGCGTCAGGCAGTTTCTACATACCCTATAAAAAGGTGAAAGGCTGGTCCTGGGAAAGTTATTGGATCATCGGCGGTCTCTTCTCCTGGCTCATCATTCCGCCCCTGGCAGCCTGGCTCACCGTACCCCATTTTACGGAGATCATCGCACAGGCATCCGGCGCTACCTTCTGGTGGACGTATTTCTGGGGTGTCCTCTGGGGCATCGGCGGGCTGATGTATGGGCTGGGGATGCGCTATCTGGGCATGTCCCTTGGCAATTCGGTTTTGCTTGGATTTACCTCTGCCTTTGGCGCGCTGGTTCCATCCATCTATTATAATTTTGTACCAACTCCCGGCAAAACGACACTGCACCAACTGCTGACGACTAATTGGGGGCGGATCATATTTGCGGGTGTGCTCCTCTGTCTGCTGGGCATCTATATCTGCGGCAGGGCGGGAGTATTAAAAGAACGCGAATTGCCGGAAGAAAAGAAAAAGGAAAGCATCAAAGAATTCAATCTTGTAAAAGGCCTTGTCGTTTGTATCATATCTGGTATTCTCAGCGCCTGTTTCAACTATGGCATAGAAGCCGGCTCCGCGATGGCTCAAACGGCCAACGATCTCTGGAAGCAATCCCATCCCGGCGCCACGACCGAATTCCTCTACCGTAACAACGTCACTTATGTCGTCCTGCTATGGGGCGGGCTGACGACAAACTTCATCTGGTGTATGATCCTCAACGCACGCAACAAATCATTTGGCGATTACGTCAATAAAAAGACCCCCCGGCTGAATAATTATTTCTTTGCTGCACTTGCCGGCACCGTCTGGTTTTTACAGTTCTTTTTTTATGGGATGGGCGAGAGCCGGCTGGGCAACGGCGCAAGCAGTTGGATCCTGCATATGGCCTTTATCATTCTCGTGGCGAATATGTGGGGGTTTGCATTGAAAGAATGGAAAGGGGTGAGCAAAAAAACAAGAACTACCATCCTGTTGGGCATCCTGGCCATCCTGTTATCGGTGTGGCTGGTGGGCTACGGGAATTCACTAAAATAAAAGAATATGTCTGTTACTACAACGAAATTCAAACACGTAAGCTATCTGTGGGATGAAAAGAAAGCCGCTGAGCTCGCCGGGGATGAAGTAGCTTTACTCATATACCGTTCGAATCTCTTAGGCGCCGACTTGCGACTCACCAATTACGGTGGGGGCAACACCTCCTGTAAGGCCATGGCTAAAGATCCACTCACTGGCCAGGAGACAAAAGTGATGTGGGTAAAAGGGTCGGGCGGTGATCTTGGTACGCTCAAACGCAACGGCCTTGCAGCCCTCTACGTAGACCGCCTCCTCAGCCTGAAAAAGGTATACAGGGGCATCCAATACGAAGACGAAATGGTCGAACTCTTCAACCATTGTATCTACGACCTCAATTCAAAAGCTCCATCCATCGACACTCCGCTGCACGGCTTCCTTCCCTTTGCGCATGTCGACCACCTGCACCCCGATGCCGCCATCGCCATCGCTGCGGCAAAAGACGGAAAGAAGATCACACAGGAGCTTTTTGGTGGCAAAATCGGTTGGATAGCATGGCAGCGCCCGGGTTTTGACCTTGGACTTCAGCTTCGTCAATGCCTCGACGATAATCCTGACATCCGTGGGATTATCCTTGGTTCTCACGGCCTATTTACTTGGGGAGATACTGCTTATGAAAGTTACCTCAACACCCTTGAAGTCATCGAACGTTGCGCCCAGTACCTCGAAGATAATATCGGAAAAAAAGGGGCCACCTTTGGCGGCGCGAGGCTCAAGTCCCTGCCGAAGGACGAACGCAAGGTAAGGGCGGCCGCACTCGCGCCGGTGCTGAGAGGCTTCTGCTCTTCGAAGACAAAGATGATCGGACATTTTACCGATGACGACCGAGTCCTCGAATTTATCAACTCCAACGACCTTGCCCGTCTCGCTCCCATGGGCACCAGTTGCCCCGACCACTTCCTTCGTACCAAGATCAGCCCGCTGGTGCTCGATCTGGCCCCGACACAGGATATGACGGACATCCCGGCCTTGAAAGAAAAGCTTTCTCCCCAGTTCGAAAGCTACCGGCAGATGTATGCAAACTATTATGACACCTGTAAGCATCCCAACAGCCCGGCAATGCGCGACCCGAATCCTGTCGTCATCTTGTACCCGGGAGTCGGGATGTTCACCTTTTCCAAAGACAAACAGACGGCCCGTGTCGCGGCCGAGTTCTATATCAACGCCATCAATGTGATGAAGGGGGCCGAAGCAGTCTCTTCCTATACCTCCCTGCCGCGGCAGGAAGCCTTCAACATCGAATACTGGCTGCTGGAAGAAGCGAAACTGCAGCGGATGCCGAAGCCCAAGGCCCTTTCAGGACGCGTCGCACTGGTAACGGGCAGTGCCGGTGGCATCGGAAAGGCCATCGCCAAAAAATTCGCTGACGAAGGCGCCTGCGTGATCATCAATGACAACGACGAACAACGGCTGGAATCGGCCAAAAAGGAATTCCACCAGCAGTACGGAAAAGACGTATTCATCGGCGAAGTCCTCGATGTAACCAACGCGGAGGGCATCCTTAAAGTCTACAACGCCGCAGCCCTGGCCTTCGGCGGGGTGGACATCGTAGTCAACTGCGCCGGTCTGTCCATCTCCAAACCCATCCTCGATCATACCGAAAAAGACTGGGACGTTCTATACGACGTCCTGGTAAAAGGCCAGTTCCTCGTCACCCGGGCAGGCGTGGAGACCATGCGTAAGCAAGGCATCGGCGGCGACGTTCTCAACATCGTCAGCAAGAATGGCCTCGTGTCGGGACCGAACAATGCCGCCTATGGCTCGGCAAAGGCCGCACAGCTGCACCTCAGCCGCCTCAACGCCGCTGAACTTGGACCTGACAAGATACGCGTCAATGTCGTCAACCCCGATGCCGTCATTTCCGACAGCAAGATCTGGGAAGGCGCCTGGGCGGAAGGCCGGGCGAAGGCCTATGGCATCACCGTAGCAGAGCTGCCGGCTTACTATGCCAAACGCACCCTGCTGAACGAGATCATCCTGCCGGAAGACATCGCCAATGCCTGTTTTGTCTTTGTCGGCGGGCTGATGAACAAATCCACCGGCAATATGCTCAACGTGGACGGCGGCGTAGCTATGGCTTTTGTACGTTAACCGGGCGGCGTCCGCCATCCATAAATGAACCACCATGCAACGCATCGCTTTTACCATGAAGCTGCACGCCGGCTTCGAAGAGGAATACCGGCGTCGTCATGACGCCATCTGGCCGGAGCTGCAAACCCTGCTCCACACCACCGGTATCCGCGAATATTCGATATTTTTGGATGAGGAAACCGGGACGCTCTTCGCGGTGCTGCAGATCGCCGACCCCTCCGCCCTGGATCAGCTTCCAAAGCAGCCCGTGATGCAACGCTGGTGGGACTATATGAAAGACATTATGGATTCCAACCCCGACCACTCACCGGTGACAAAATCGCTAAAAGAAGTATTTTACTTACCATGCAAATAGAAAAATATAAAATAGACGAGCACAACCAGTCCATGCTGAAAGAACACCGCCGCCGGTTTGACTTCATCGCCGCTGGGGTATCCGATGCAGAAGCTATCTTAAAAAAGCTCATCGATTTCCAGGTGGCGATACCCAGTTGGGCGCTTGGTACGGGCGGCACCCGGTTTGGCCGTTTCTCCGGTGGTGGCGAGCCTCGTAGCCTGGAAGAGAAGATCGAGGACGTAGGGCTCTTGCATGCGCTGAACCGCAGCAGCGGCGCCATCTCCCTCCACATCCCCTGGGACATCCCCGGCAATCCCGCCGCCATCAAGGCCCTTGCCGCACAGTTTGGACTTCGCTTTGACGCGATGAACTCGAATACCTTCCAGGACCAGCCCGGTCAACAGTATACTTATAAGTATGGCTCCCTCCAAAATGTAAAAAAAGAAGTGCGCCGCCAGGCTATCGATCACAATATCGAAGTGATCAACTATGGAAAACAGCTCGGCTCCGACTCGCTCACCGTCTGGCTGTCCGACGGCTCCTGCTTCCCCGGGCAGTTGAATTTCCGCCAGGCCTTTCAACATACGCTCGAAGGTTTGCAGGAGATTTACGCCGCCCTGCCCGGCAACTGGAAGATGTTTGTCGAATACAAGGCATTCGAACCCAACTTCTATTCCATGACCGTGGGCGACTGGGGACAGTCCCTGCTCTATGCCTCCAAATTAGGCCCCAAGGCCTATACCCTTGTCGACCTGGGACATCACCTGCCAAACGCCAATATTGAGCAAATAGTCGCCCTCCTGCTGATGGAAGGAAAGCTGGGCGGTTTTCACTTCAACGACTCCAAATACGGTGACGACGACCTGACGGTGGGCAGCATCAAACCTTACCAGCTCTTTCTCATTTTTAATGAGCTCGTAGAAGGCATGGATGCCCGCGGGATGGACCATGCCCGCGACCTGGGCTGGATGATCGATGCATCGCACAATGTCAAAGATCCGCTGGAAGATCTGCTCCAGTCCGTGGAAGCGATAATGCTCACCTATGCCCAGGCCCTGCTTATCGATCGCAAGAAACTCGTCGCCACTCAATTAGCCAACGACGCCGTTGCAGCGCAGGAAATATTGCAGAACACCTTCCGCACTGACACCCGTGCGCTGGTGGCCGAAGCCCGGTTGCGGGCAGGCGCTGCGCTCGACCCCCTGGCGCTCTATCGCAATGAAAGAGTACGCGAACATTTAGTAAAAGAAAGAGGCGCCGGAACCGTCGCGACAGGCCTATAGGCCGAAGGCCGTAAAAAGAGATTATGCAGAATGTGATCGCCATCTTCGACATCGGCAAGACCAACAAAAAGCTCTTCCTATTCGACGAACAATACAACATCGTGTGGGAGCGATCGTGCATCTGCGAGCAGACCACCGACGAGGATGGAGAACCCTGCGAAGACCTCACCCGGCTCACCGGCTTCATCCATGCGTCCCTGGCAGGCATCCCGGCGGCTTTCATGCTAAAAGCCATCAATTTCTCCGCCTATGGCGCCAGCTTCGTCTACATCGGAAACGATGGCAAACCCGTCGCACCCCTCTATAATTATCTGAAACCTTTTCCCGACGAACTCAAAACGAAATTCTATGATGCACATGGCGGCGAAGTGACTTTCTCCATGCTCACCGCCTCTCCTGTGCTGGGCAGTCTGAATTCCGGCATGCAGCTCTACCGGATAAAAGAGCTGCAACCGCAACTCTTCGCAAAGATTCAGACCGCACTCCACCTCCCGCAATACCTCAGCTATCTGCTCACCGGCACGCCCTGCTCCGACATCACCAGCATCGGGTGTCATACCAATCTCTGGAACTTCTCCCAACAGCATTATCACGAATGGGTCTACCGGGAAGGCATCATCGACAAATTAGCGCCCATCCTTCCCTCGACAAGCGTCCTGCCGGTGAAGGCGGCATCCCCGCCGGGTCTCGCACGCCCTTCGATCCCCATCAGCGGCATCGGCCTTCATGACAGTTCGGCAGCTATGATCCCCTATTTTGAAAGCTTCCGCGAACCCTTCCTGCTCATCTCCACGGGAACCTGGTGCATCTCCATGAACCCCTTCAACCACTCCCCCCTCACCGTAGCCGAATTGCAAAAAGACTGTCTCTGCTACCTCAGTTACCAGGGCAAGCCGGTGAAGGCCTCCCGCCTCTTCGCCGGCTATGAGCACGAACAGCAGGTTCTGCGCATCGCCGCGGAGTTCCATGTCCAGCCTGCCACCGCGGCAAAAGTCACCTATGACGCCGATACTATCCGGCAACTACGCGCCCATCCCGCGGACAAACCCACCACTTTCGAAGAAGCCTATCACCGCCTGATGCTTGACATTATGGCAAAACAGGTTGCTTCCACACAATTAGTGCTGCATGATACCGATGTCAAGCGTATCTTCGTGGACGGCGGATTTGGAAAGAACCAGATCTATATGCACCTGCTGGCGGAAGCCTTTCCGGATATCGAGGTCTTTGCGGCCTCTATTCCGCAGGCAACGGCTATCGGTGCGGCCCTGGCCATCCACCAACATTGGAACGATGGCTCTCGTCCTGGTGATATTATAGAATTAAAATATTATAAATAGTCCTCATGCGCGTTGGGTTGTTTGTACCTTGTTATGTCGACCAGTTTTATCCGCAGGTGGGCATCGCTACCCTGGAATTGCTGACAAGGCTCGGATGCGACGTTGTTTATCCTCCCGACCAGACCTGTTGCGGCCAGCCCATGGCCAATTCCGGCTACGAACATCTCACCGGCGGCTGCAATGCCCTCTTCATCAGGAATTTTGCTGAATTCGAATACATCGTGGCCCCTTCCGGCAGCTGTGTCCTGCATATAAAGGACCATATACATGACGCGAACATAGCCGGAAAAATATACGAACTCGTCGAATTCCTCACCGATGTCCTGAAGGTGGACAACCTGGATGCCTGCTTCCCGTATAAGGTAGGCCTTCACCAAAGCTGTCACGGGCAAAGAGGTCTTCACCTGGCCCAGATGAGCGAACTGATGGCGCCGCCTTTCTCCAAGCCGCAAAAACTACTCGACATGGTGAAGGATATCCAGCTCATCGACCTCGACCGTAAGGATGAATGCTGTGGTTTTGGCGGAACCTTTTGTGTGGCCGAGGAAGCGGTGTCAGTAAAAATGGGGAAAGACCGCGTGGCCGATCACCTTCACCATGGCGCTGAAGTCATCACCGGCTCGGACATGAGCTGCCTCATGCACCTCGAGGGCATCCTTCGCCGGCAGAAAAGCCCCGTACAGGTAAAACATATCGCAGAGATATTAAACAGCAAGATCACCGGATGAGCAGCTCGAATCATAAAGACCATGCCACGCTGGCAGCAGCATTCAATAAAGATGAACCCCGGGTGGACTGGCATGATCAGACCCTTTGGTGGGTGAGACAGAAAAGAGATAAGGCCGCAGCCCAGGTCGCCGACTGGGAGGCATTGAGGGACAGCGCTTCGAAGATAAAGGACAATGTCCTGTCCAATCTCAGCGAATACCTCACGAAATTCGAGGAAGAAGCTAGCCGCAACGGCGTCATTGTCCACTGGGCGGCCGACGCCAAAGAGCATAATGACATAGTTCTCTCCATCCTGCGAAACCATAAGGTCGACAAGATGGTGAAAAGTAAATCCATGCTCACCGAAGAATGCCATCTTAACGAATTTTTGGCAGCGCACAACGTGGAAGTAGTAGATACCGATCTGGGTGAACGTGTGGTACAATTGGCTGAAGAACCACCAAGCCACATCGTCCTACCCTGTATCCATTGGAAGAAAGAGGAGATAGGCGAATTATTCCACAAACATCTGGGGACGCCTGCCGGCAATGCTGACCCTCAATTCCTGACATACGCGGCCAGACTTCATCTACGGGAAAAGTTCCTGACCCGGCGGGTAGCCCTCACCGGTGTCAACTTCGCCGTTGCGGAAACCGGTGAGTTCGTCGTCTGTACCAATGAAGGCAATGCCGATATGGGCGCCCATCTTGCGGATGTCCACATCGCCTGTATGGGTATTGAAAAACTGATCCCGAAGCGGGATCATCTGGGTGTCTTTCTGCGCCTGTTGACCCGGAGCGCGACAGGGCAGCCGATCACCACCTATTCCAGTCATTTCCGGAAACCACGTCCGGGACAGGAAATGCACATCGTACTGGTCGATAATGGTCGCAGCACCCATCTCGGCCGGAAGGATTTTCGTAACTCGCTGAAATGTATCCGGTGTGCCGCCTGCTTCAACACCTGCCCCGTCTACCGGCGCAGCGGGGGACACAGCTATCATACAGCGGTTGCCGGCCCCATCGGTTCTATCCTCTCGCCAAACCTGGACATGAAAAAATATTCCGATCTGCCCTTTGCCAGCACGCTGTGCGGAAGCTGTTCGAATGTCTGCCCGGTGAAGATCGACATCCACGAGCAACTCTATAAGTGGCGGCAGGTCATTGTACAGGAAGGCAATTCGCCGGCCGCAAAGACAGCCACCATGAAGGCGATGACCTGGGTGCTGTCGAATCCCGGCGTTTATCATACAGCCGGAAAGACGGGCCGGTGGTTTATGCTCAATGTCCCCTTTACGGTGAACAATAGATTAAACCCCTGGTATCATCAGCGCGACCTGCCGGCGCCCCCAAAACAATCCTTTGGCGAATGGTATAAAAAAAATAAACAATAACATGAGCAGCCGCGATAAGATACTGGCCGCCGTCAAAGCGAATCAGCCCGATGCCCGAGCGCTGCCGCCGCAACACCAGGGACCCGATACCAGCGGTGACCTCACTCCCCGGTTTATCACTGTCCTGGAAGCCATCGGCGGCGCTGCCTTCCTGGTCTCGGGATTCGATCGCATCGCAACTATCCTCCACGAGCAATATCCCGGGGCCCGGCGCATCGTCACCAACTGCCCCGAGCTTTCGACCTTTGCGGAAACGGCATCTCCCGAAACGAAAAATCATTATGACGACGATCCGCATACGCTGGAGAACACCGATCTGGCCATCCTTCCCGCGCATTTCGGCGTTGCGGAGAATGGCGCCTGCTTTATCACCGAGTCGCAGATGATCGAACGGGTGCTTCCGTTTATTACGCAAAATCTTGTCCTCGTCATCCACAGAAAAGATATCGTCGCCACGATGCACCAGGCCTATGACCGCATTGCCCTCATCCCAACTTATGGTTTCTCCACCTTCATCGCCGGCCCCTCCAAAACAGCCGATATCGAACAATCCCTCGTCCTCGGCGCCCATGGCCCCCGCAGCCTCACCGTCTTCCTGCTCGACGAACAGCTCTCCGATGCAGGATTCTATTAAATGAAAAAGGCGCCCTAAGGGCGCCCTTTTTTATATCATCAATACCCGGGGTTCTGCACAAGATTACTGTTCAATTTGATCTCCGAAATAGGAATGGGGAAAAGCCTCCTGGTCACATCCGTGTTCATCGTCAGCGGATCACTGGGAGGCAGCGGATATGATTTTTCAAACTCACCAAACCGGATAAGATCATTACGCCGCCATCCTTCCCAGGAAAGTTCGCGCGCCCGCTCGTCAAGCAGGGTATCCAGGGTTACCGTGGGCGCAAGCTGTGCACCTGCCCGGGTACGCAGCAAATTCACCAGGTAAGCCGGAGTCTGCAACACCCCATTCATGGATGTAGGCGTGGCGCCACGCAGTATAGCCTCGGCTTTCATCAAATAGACGTCCGCCAGCCGGAATACAGGCACATCATTGCCATTCAGGCGCGTGGCCTGGATAGTGGTCGGATCGGGATAATACTTGATCGAACGAATCCCTTCCGCCTGGCTGGCAATGGTGTTACCCAGATCCATCGGCTTGGGAGGAACGAGGGTCAGGGTAGGGTTGATGACGATTTGCGTGGTGGTACCGGGATAATAAACGGGCTGGTTCGTAAATCCTCCCGTGCCATCAGGATAGAATTGCGGACCAACCAACCATGTTTTCGTCCGGAAATCCCCCGGGATATTGAACCGCTTGTAGAACTCGGGGGTAGTGCTCATCGCAATACTCTCTCCCACGTTAAAGCCGTAGGCATTAACCAGGTAGTAGTAAAATCCAAACCGGGTAAATTGATTACCGGGGATTTGCTGGTCATAAGGGATCGCAAAAATAGTCTCGTTGATCTGCGGACCGTTAGTGGGTAAAAATATATCCCGGAACCGGGCGTCCAGGTAATAGTTCTTGTTTTGCTGAATGCTGTCTGCCATCGCGACAACATCATTATACCGGGTAGCGCCGCCTGTGTAGATGTCGGCATTCAGGTACATCTTCATCAGCACGGCAAAGGCCATCGCCTTGGTCGGACGCCCGTACTGCAGTGTATTGGTGGCCAGGCTGCTCGTCTTGGAAGGCAGTTGCTGGGCGATGCTCAACAACTCCGATTCGATAAACTGGAAGACCTTTGCTCTCGGCTGAGTAGCAGGTGGCGTGGCTACCGGGAAGTTCGTGATCAGCGGTACATTGCCGTAAAGGTCCATCATGAAAAAGTAATACAGCGCGCGCATCGCCCTGATCTCAGCGAGATTGGCCGTCTTGGTGACCGTATCGGCCTTTGATTGGATCGTCAGCGTCATCAGCCGGTTACAGTTATTGATACCACCGAATCCCCACTGCCATATGCCGGTGACATAGGGATGGTCATAGTTCCAGGTATGGTAATGCATCAGGCGGTACTGCCCCCCGTCGTCGAAATTGCCGTCGCGCGCCGGAAGAATAGCCTCGTCCGTCGATAGTTCCTGCATCCGCCAGTAGGGGATCGCATATTGGGATGACAGGTTACTGTACATCGTTCCGAACAGGGCGGCATAGTCATTGGAAGTCGTCGGAAAATTGCTGCTTACATATTGGGATTCGACGTCTACTTTCAGCTTGGTACAGGCGCTGAAACCAAGCAAAGCTGCAAGTACAAAGACGAATAAATATATTCTTTTCATTTTATTAGAGTTTTAACCGATTAGAAGTTGGCGCTTACACCAAGGATATAGGTACGTGTTTTGGGGTAAAAATTCTGGTTGTCGATGCCCGGCGTCAAACCGCCGATATTGATCTCGGGATCCGTACCACGGTACTTTGTGATGACGAAAAGGTTATTTCCCGAAGCGTAGACCCGGATGCTTCTCACACTTTGTGTGCGCGGCTTGATGGTATACCCCAGAGTGGCATTGTCCAGGCGCAGATAGGAGCCGCTTTCCAGGAAACGATCCGATATCAGGTAGGCGTTGATGTCATTATGCGATTCATGGAGGGTGAACGTGGGTA
The DNA here is from genome assembly GCF_014642875.1 of Puia dinghuensis. GTDB lineage: Bacteria > Bacteroidota > Bacteroidia > Chitinophagales > Chitinophagaceae > Puia > Puia dinghuensis. Next base: position 918,672 of record NZ_BMJC01000002.1, on the reverse strand, counting down.
TGTTCTGAAAATGCGCATCCACAGGATCGTTCAAACCCGCCAGGGTGGCATTTAATATCTTGTTGCCCAACACGCCACGGAAGAGGAAACCCAGGTCGAAACCCTTGTAATAAAAATTATTGGTCCAGCCATATACAAGCGTCGGCTGCGCATTGCCGCCGACACGCTGATCTGTGGTCAGCGGCTGTTGATTCGTTATCGTACCGTCTGCCTTCTGAAAAGTGCTGATGCCATTTTGGTTTTTGCCCACATAATGCCAAAGAAGGAAAGTACCCAGGGCATAGCCCGGCTTCACGATCTGGCTGTAGTTGCCCGACTGACCTTTACCACCCACTTGTGCCGTCGGGAAGGAATCGAGGGTGAATTGGGTGTTCGACAAATTCGTTATGACGTTGTGATTATGGGCGAAATTGAGCGAGGTCTTCCAGGTGAATTCGTGGGTCTTGAGGGGAGTAGCATTCAGCGCCACTTCTATCCCGGTATTTTTGACGCTACCGACATTGGCGGTGTAAGTGGGCACGAAATACTGCGTGGTGGATACGGGGTATTGATCATAGATCAGGTCTGTCGTTTTCTTGATATAATAATCCACCGAGCCGCTGATCCGGTTCTTTAATACACCGAAATCCACACCAACGTTGGCAGTACCCGTACTTTCCCATCTCAGATTGGGATTGTCATTACGGACGGGCCCTATGGAATTGGTGATATTCCCATTATACAGAAATTTCGAACTCGACTGTGTACCATAGACCAACAGGGCAGAAAAGGCATTGAACCCGGTGCTGTTCCCCGAAACACCATACCCGGCCCTCAATTTCAGCTGGCTGAGAAAATCAATGTCCTTCATGAATTCTTCTTCGGTGATATTCCAGCCGGCAGAAACAGCCGGAAAATACCCCCACTGGTGATTTACGCCAAATGCGGAAGATCCGTCTTTTCGTAACGAAGCCTGGACAAGGTATTTGCCGGCATAATCATATTGAACACGGCCATAGAAGGATATTAGCCGGAGGGTCGATATCGGGTTATTGTCGAAGGGCACCTGCGAAAGGTTGCTCGGGTTGGATAAGAACAGGTTATTATACGTCAGGGCGTCGTTGGAAAAATTCTGTGTGCTCACCCCAAAACCATCATTGTTACGGTCCTGCTGGTAGGTGTATCCGCCGAGTAATCTGACGGTATGCTTGTCAAAAGTCCTGTCGTAGTTGAAATAGGACTCGACCACGGTGCTGGTGTTGAGATAGGATTTTCTGACGGCCTCGCCGTTATAATTGAGGTAAAGGGCCGAATGCGAATTGGCGTAGAAATTATACAGGTTTTGATCCCTTTGATTGGCAAAGGACAGCGTATATTTCAATCCTTTTATGATCTCCACCTGTGCAATGGCATTGATCAGGGTCTTGTTGTCGTCAGTAAGACTAAATGCATTATTGATCAGTGACAGCGGGTTCAACGGACCGCTGCCAGTGCGGGTAAAGTTCTCCTTATAGGTGCCATCAGGATTGTAAGGGCTTACAGTTGGCAGGTAGAACAATATTCCCGGTAACACCGAAGCCTGAACAATATCGTGGTTCTTGGTATGGCTATTGGTCAGCGTAATACCCAACCGGAGGCGGTTGTCGAAAAAGCGTTGGCTGAGATAACCTTTAAGTATAGTCCGTTCGAGCCAGGTATTCAGGAGGATACCGTTGTCCCTAAAATAGGTTCCACTGCCACCGAAATCGGTTGTATTGGTAGCGCCGCCGAAGGAAAGGTTATGGCTTTGAGAATAGGCTTTTTGCTCCGCCAGATTCTGCCAGTTGGTGTTGGAGCCATCGTCGTCCACCCCGGCGTGGAGGCTGTCGCCATTCGCCTTGAGATAGGCGCGCAGCTGGTCGCCCGTGAGCATCGATATTTGTTTGGACACCTCTTCCCTCGCGCCATAAGCATTATAGGACAAGCGGGTTTGACCCGGCTTGCTTCTTCGGGTGGTGATCATGATCACGCCGTTGGCGGCGCGGGTACCATAGATGGCGGTAGCCGATGCGTCTTTCAGCACGTCGATGCTTTCGATATCGGCAGGGGCCAACAGATCGATGGATGCACCGGGTACGCCGTCGATAACATAAAAGGGTTCCATTGCTCCACCGGTGCTGCGGATGGTGGAAGGTCCTCTCAATACAACGGCAGGAGCTGCGTTGGGGTCGCCGCTCTTTGTCACATTGAGCCCGGGTACTTTCCCCTGCAACAGCTCTGCGGGTGTGGTCATTACTCCGGGGTTGAATTCTTCTGCTTTTACAGTTGTGATCGAACCGGTAACGTCTTTTTTGGCAGCCGTACCGTAGCCGATGACGACCACATCATTCAATTGTTTTGCCTGGGATACCAGGGTGATGTTGATGTCTTTCTCTTTCCCTACCCGAATCTCCTTTGAAATGAACCCTACATAAGAGACCTGGAGCACGGCGCCGGGACCGTCTACGACAATGGAATATTTTCCTTCCGCGTCGGTGGTCACGGCTTTCTGCGTGCCTTTGACCAGGATGTTGACTCCTGTCAAAGGGAGATTGTTCTCGTCGGTCACCACTCCTTTCAGTGTCAGGGGCGCCTGCTGAAAGGCGTCAGCGGTGATGGATAAGAATAAAAGAGAGGGAAATAAGAGCCTTAATAGTGCCTTCATGGTGATGAGTGTTTTGGTTTATCTTAAACTTGCGGAGTGCAAATTGAGAGAAGACATGTTATGCGATTGTAAATAGAATATTATCTTATCCTGCACTAAGAGCTTTTGCATTTGCTAATAAAAAGCGTAGTATATAGGTCTACGCGGTGGATAAATATATTTGTGCAAACAACTGGCGACAGAGAAATATATTTGTGACATGAAACAACTTCTCGCAGCAGCACTCATTCTTCTCCTTGCATCGAAAAAAGACACCGGCTTCGACGATCTTCCCATCAATAAGGTGCAGGTCATCGGCAGTCATAATAGTTACAAACAAGCCATCGACACCGCCCTGTTCTCGATGTTGAAGGCAAAGAACCCACAGGTCGCTGAAGGATTGGAGTATAGCCATGTGAGTCTGGGCGAGCAGCTCACCCTCGGTTTGCGTAACCTTGAAATAGATGTATATGCGGATGAAAAAGGCGGCAAATACGCGCACCCTAAAGGGCTTGAATGGGAAGCGGCCGCTCATCCCCCGGCTTATGATCCCACGGGTGAGATGAACAAACCGGGATTCAAGGTCTTTCACGTCCAGGATCTCGATTTCCGCAGCAACTGCTACAGCTTTGCCGGTTGTTTGCATCAGTTGAAGGCATGGTCGGACGCTCATCCCGACCACTATCCCATCTATATTACGATGAATGCAAAGGATCAGGAGATCAAATCCCCCGGCTTTACCATCCCGGAAAAGTTCACCACGGAAGTCTTTGACCGGCTGGACAAGGAGATCCTCGACAACCTCGGCCGCGAGTACCTTATTACACCCGATGACATCAGGGGAAACTACCCGACCCTCGAACAGGCCGTCCTTGCCAACCACTGGCCCACGATGAAAGCCGCAAGAGGAAAATTCATCTTTATCCTCGACGAAGGCGGTGAACATCGCAGTGCGTACATCGCCGCGCACCCATCCCTCAAAGATCGGGTGCTCTTCACCGACAGCCCATCGGGTACCCCGGAGGCTGCCTTCATGATCATCAACGATGCCAAACGAGATCAGGAAAAGATAAAAGAAATGGTGAAGAAAGGCTATATGGTTCGCACCCGTGCCGATTCCGATACAAAGGAAGCCCGGATCAATGATAAGTCCAGCTTTATGGCTGCATGCACATCCGGGGCCCAGATCATCACCACTGATTATTATTACAAAAGCAAATTCTTCCCGTCCGACTATGTCGTCAGCTTCGACGGCGGCACATATATCCGGCGAATGCCGTAACTTAGGGCCGCATGAAGCACCCCAATATTTTTGATTGGATCAGAGTAGATGAGTTTGCCGCTACGCCGAAATACCTCCAGCTCACCAACTCCATCCTAAAGGCCATTGAGAACGGCAAAATAAAAAAGAACGATTTGATGCCGTCCATCAACGAGCTTAGCTACGAACTCGAGATTTCACGGGACACCGCGGAAAAGGGCTATAAATACCTGAAGAAAATGGGTGTTTTGGGCTCCGTACCCGGGAAAGGTTATTTTATCCAGCATACCGACTTCCACCAGACCCTTCGCATTTTCCTGCTCTTCAACAAGCTCAGCGCCCACAAAAAGATACTATACGACGCCCTCGTCGCCTCCCTGGGCGAATACACGGTCGTAGACTTTTACATCTATAACAACGACTTTGGTCTGTTTAAAAAACTTCTTGCCGACAGGAAAGAGGACTATTCGCACTTCGTCATCATCCCGCACTTCCTCGAAGGTGGTGAGCATGCGCCCGATATCATCAACAGCCTGCCGAAGGAGAAACTCCTGGTGCTGGACAAAAAAATACCCGGCATCACCGGGGAATACGCAGCCGTCTACCAGAATTTCGAACAGGACATCTACTCTGCACTGGAAAGGGCCCGCGAGCAGCTCAGCAAATACCACACGATAAAGATCATTTTCCCCAGTTCCACCTATCAGCCCGTGGAGATACTGCAAGGCTGCAGCCGCTTTTGCCACGAGTATGCCTTTGGCTATAAGGTGGTTCATACCATTGCCGACGAACCCATCGTGGAAGGGGAAGTGTATATTAATCTTATGGAAGAAGACCTGGTCGTCCTTATCGAAAGGATCATTTCCCTCAAGTTGGAGGTAGGCCGGCAGGTCGGGGTCATTTCCTACAACGAGACACCCCTGAAGAAGATCATCCTCGACGGCATCACCACCATCTCGACGGATTTCCGGGAAATGGGCGTCATGGCCGCGCGGCAGATACTCGAGAATACGCACAAACAGGAAGAAGTCCCCTTCTATCTAACCCTCCGCAATTCACTCTGACGGATAGCGCACCCCGATCTGCTGCCTTATCTCATCCATCGTCTCGGCCATCATCAGGCTAAATGAATGGGGTAGGGAAGGGCTCTCCACCAACCCTCTCTCCCGGCATTCCATCACTTCCCTTATCTGGTATTCAAACCCATTGACCATTGGCTCTAAAGCGACCGCCTGCACAGGCTCGCCCGTCCTGTTCCATTCCAACCGATCGTTCTTATACCAGGGGGTGGGAATGCGGATCATTCCGGCTGTTCCGGCTATCTCGGCCGTCAGGGAAGTATTGCAGGCCAGGGTGCTGCTGATGACGGCCGATGCACCGTCACTGTATTGTAACACCGCGTGGCAGGTATCGTCGGACCCGGTGGGCGCCAGATGCCCCGCCGCTGTGATCTGCTGAGGCCGCCCCAGCAACTGCAGGCACAAATACAAAGGATAGATGCCGATATCCAGCAATGCCCCACCTCCGAGCCTAAGCGCGTACAACCGGCCTTCAGGGTTGAAGGGCGCCAGGAAACCAAAATCCGCCCGGATATACTTTACCGTGCCGATCGCTCCCGATTCCACCAACCCCATCACCGAAGACATCAACGGCAGAAAACGCGTCCACATCGCTTCCATCAAAAATGCGTTGGATGCGCGTGCTGCCTCGATCATCTCTTTCACCTGCCGCGCCGACAAGGCCATCGGCTTCTCACAGAGAACAGCCTTCCCTTGCCGCAGGCATAATAAAGCGTGTTCGGCATGATATCCGTGCGGCGTCGCAATATAGACGGCATCGAGATTCTGATCGGCCGCCAGCTCCTCATAGGTTCCATACACGTGATTAGCCCCATGCTCACGGGCAAATTCCCATGCCCGGTCGAGATCCCGCGATGCCACCGCCACAAGGGAAGCATCCTTTACGAGATGAAGAGCAGCAGCAAATTTTCTGGCAATCTTTCCGGGGCCAATGATACCCCATCTGGTTATAGTCATACGTCAACGAAAGTAGTTTATCTTCGCGAAATGAATCACGCTTTTATTTTCGATCTCAACGGCACCATGATCAATGACATGGAATACCACAGCATCGCCTGGCACAGCATTCTCAACAACGATCTGAAAGCCGGCTTAACCATGGCCGAAGTAAAAAGCCAAATGTATGGCAAGAACGAAGAGTTGCTCGATCGTGTCTTTGGCAAAGGCCATTTTACAAAAGAAGAAGTGGATACCATATCCATGAAAAAAGAGAATAGCTACCAGGCCGCATTCAAACCCCATCTCCGGCTGATCGCGGGGCTCCCGGCCTTTCTCGAAAAGGCCGGTAACAAGGGCATCCGAATGGCCATCGGCTCGGCCGCCATCCCATTTAACATCGACTTTGTCCTGGATAACCTGGGGATCAGGCATCATTTTAAGGCGATTGTCAGTGCAGACGAAGTTGCTGTGAGCAAGCCCGATCCGGAAACCTTTCTCCTTGCTGCCAGGCTGCTCGGTGTGTCACCGGAGAGCTGCATCGTTTTTGAAGACGCCCCCAAAGGTGTCGAAGCCGCTATGCGCGCGGGGATGTCCTGTATAGTCCTTACCACCATGCACGAAAAGGAAGAATTCCGCCGTTATCCCAACGTCCTGCAATATATTGCAGACTATACCGACCGGTCACTTGACAAATTATTTATATAAACAAAGCCTTTTCCTGCTGACTTTATCCCTGCTCGTGCTGACGGGCACGGCGCAGGTGCATTTTACGGTCGACGGCACCATCCGGGATAAAAAGACCGGGGAAGTTCTCATCGGCGCCACCGTTAGCCTGCTGGAAATACCCCGCAGCGGCATCATGAGCAATGCTTACGGATTCTACTCCATCAGCGCGTCCCCGGGTCACTACACCCTGCTGGTCTCCTTCTCCGGCTATCAGCCAGATACGGTGATCATCAATCTCGACAAGAATCTCTTGCTCCCCATCGAGCTCACCACAGCAAGCAATCAACTGGCTGAAATTGTGGTCAGCGCCCAAAAAAGGAATGATAACACCATCTCAAGTCCCCTGATGGGCGTCCAGAAGCTAACCACCACTGATATAAAAAACGTCCCCGTACTCTTCGGTGAAAAGGATGTCCTAAAGACCATCCAGCTGTTGCCGGGCATTCAATTTGCCAGTGACGGCAACAGCGGTTTTTATGTCCGTGGCGGCGGGGCCGATCAGAACCTCATCCTCCTCGATGAAGCTACCGTCTACAACCCCTCGCACCTGCTGGGTTTCTTCTCTACTTTTAACTCCGACGCGATAAAGGATATCACCGTTTATAAAGGCGGGATGCCGGCGGAATATGGCGGCCGTCTCTCCTCGGTGATCGATATAAAGATGAATGACGGGAATAACAAGGACTATCAATTCGGCGGCGGCATCGGCCTCATCTCGACTCGGCTCAATGCAGAAGGTCCGATCGTAAAGGACCGAGGGTCGTTCACCATCAGCGGCCGCCGCACCTATGCCGATCTCTTTCTCAAATTATCCTCCGACTCGTCGGTGAGCAACAACAGCCTTTACTTTTATGACCTCAATATAAAGGCCAACTATAGGTTCGATGAGAAGAACCGGGTCTATCTCTCGGGGTATTTTGGCCGGGACAACCTCAGCTTTGGCAACACCTTTGGCATCGATTATGGGAATGCCACCGGCACGGCCCGCTGGAATCACGTGTTCAACAGCCGGCTTTTCTCCAACACATCGGTGATCTTTAGCAAGTACAGCTATAAGATCAAGATCAATTCCGACAACAACAACATTGGCCTCACCTCCAATATCCGGGATATCGACCTAAAGGAAGATCTCCAGTATTATATCGACGCCGATAACAAGATCAACTTCGGCCTTGGCACGATCCATCATACCATCGCGCCCGGTATCCTTTCCGCATCACAAAGCAGCAGTTTCAATAACCTGGTGCTGCAAAATAAATACAGCCTTGAGAATGCCCTGTACATTTCCCACGAATGGTCGCCGGCGGACAGGCTCCATTTCAACTATGGGCTGCGGGTCGCGGAATTCATCGTGCTGGGGCCACCTGACAGCATCGTCACGACCTACACCAACCTCGAACCCCGGGCTTCCCTAAGCCTCCGGGTCAACCAGGTCTCATCGGTGAAACTCTCCTACAACCGGAATACCCAGGTCTTACACCTGCTGTCCAATTCTACATCCGCCAACCCCACCGATCTCTGGATACCCAGCAGCAACAACGTCAAACCCGAGATCGCCGACCAGGGGTCTATCGGGTATTATAGGAACATCAGGGACAACCACTACGAGTTCTCCATCGAAGCCTACTATAAGGCCATGCAAAACCAAATAGATTACAAGAATGGCGCCCAGCTCATCGCCAATGAGAATGTCGAATCACAGCTGCTTTTCGGTAAAGGCCGCGCCTATGGGTTGGAGCTCTTCGGGAAAAAGAAGACCGGCCGCCTCACTGGCTGGGTCAGCTATACCCTGAGCCGCACCGAATTGCAGATCGATGGCATCAACCAAAACAAGTGGTATCCCAACAAACAGGACAGGACCCATGATATCAGCATTGTCGGTATCTACCAGGCCAACCGTAAATGGACCCTCTCCGCTACCTGGGTCTATTACACCGGTAATGCCGTCACCTTCCCCAGCGGGAAATACACGGTCGACGGGCAAACGGCTTTTTATTATACCGAACGCAACGGTTACCGGATGCCGGCCTATCACCGGATGGATGTTGCCGCTACCCTGCAGGGAAAGAAGAAAAAGCGGTATGAAAGCAGCTGGACTTTTTCCATCTACAATCTTTATGGCCGGGAGAATGCCTATAGCATCGTCTTTCAGACCGATCCCAACGACCCTACACGGACCCAGGCCCTCCAATATGCCCTGTTCAGATTCGTGCCTGCCGTAACATACAATTTTAAATTTTGATCCGATGAGAAGAAGAAACATCGGCCTGCTGCTCATCCTCACCGTCACGGTGGCCGCCTGTAAGAAGGTGATCAACGTCAATCTCAATAAGGCGGAGCCGCAGATCGTCATCGAGGGTGAAGTCACCAATAATAGGGTACCCTATCTGGTCAGGATAAGCAAGACCGTGAATTTCTCGGCCAGCAATGTCTATCCGCCCGTCACCGGTGCAACGGTTATCATCACCGACAGCACCGCCGGGGTGACGGAGCAACTGCTTCCCTCGCCGGATTCGGGAAGCTACTATACCCGGCTGATCAAAGGCGTCCCGAAACATACCTACTCCCTCAATGTCACCGTGGATGGAAAACAATATACCGCCGTCTCCAGAATGCCGGCGCCCGTACGGCTCGACTCGGTGACCTTTGCCTTGAACTTTGACTTTAGCAATAAACAGGAGATCAACGCCGTCGTCAACTTCCAGGACCCTCCCCGCCCTGGTAATTATTACCAATTTTCCGAAGTGGTCAACGGGCGGACGATACCCAATGTCTTTGTGTTCGAAAACCGGTTGTCCGTCGGCCGGTATATACAACAACCATTGTTTAACGACAGCGCCTATCTGCAAAAAAATGACACCCTCATCCTGACGATGAATTGCGTGGACGAAAATATCTACAATTATTTCTTTACGCTGGCGAACGTGACGGGGAATAATAATTTTCAAACGGCGACTCCTGCCAATCCCGTGACGAATCTCAGCAATGGCGCTTTGGGGTATTTCAGCGCGCACACGACACAAAGGATGAAGATGCTAATATATTAAGGCTGGTAACTCTTGATCTTATTATAGAGCGTCTTCCGATCTATCTTCAATATCTCGGCCGCTCGTGACTTATTATAGTTCACCTGTTTCAATACATTCATAATCGTATCATACTCGGCCTGGGCAGCCGCGTTCTTCAGATCGGTCTCCTTATGGGCGATGGGGTGATGAGCGGATGCGACGACAGGCGCTTCCTGCTGGTGCTGGACGAACTGCTGTGCATAGCCCTCGGTATCGATGATCTCGGCCGGCAATACCCGTGCGTTCACCCGGCCGGAGGAGGTCAATAAAGCGGCGCGGCGGATGACATTCCTGAATTCCCGGAGATTACCCGGCCAGGGATAATTGAGGAAAATTTGCATTACCTCCGGATCGAATCCTTCTACTTCCTCCTTATTCAGCTCCAGGTTGGCCCTGGCCAGGAAAAATTCGGCAAACAGCGGGATATCTTCCTTGCGGTGACGGAGGGCCGGCAACACGATGGAGAATTCGTTGAAGCGATGGAAGAGGTCTTCCCGAAACTTTCCTTTACGATAAGCATCCTGCAGATTCTCATTCGAAGCTACGATGATGCGGACATCCGTTTCCATTTCCTTTGTACCGCCCACACGTTTGAACTTCCGCTCCTGTATCACCCGCAACAGGGCCGCCTGTATCTCAACAGAGAGATTGGCCACTTCGTCCAGGAACAGTGTCCCGCCGTTGGCCAGTTCGAAATGCCCCTCCTTGTCACCAAGCGCACCGGTGAATGCGCCTTTGACATGACCGAACAGCTCACTGCCAGCCAGCTCTTTCGACAGGGTGCCGCAATCCATCGCAACAAAGGGCTGGCCCTTACGCGCGCTGTTCTGATGAATGGTGCGGGCGATCACTTCCTTCCCCGTGCCACTCTCGCCATAAAGGATAATGCTATAATTAGTAGGTGAAACCAGTTCTATCTGCCGGTATAATTCTTTTGTCGCAGCAGACTGGCCCACGAGGAATCCCTCATCGGCAACCGGTCTGCCGGGCTTCCGTGCGACTGTCGTCTGGGTGGCAGCTGCCGGCTTCTCGCCATCACCATCTTCGGCCGATTGTGTCAATGCCCGGCCGATGACGCTCAACACTTCTTCGGGTATCAATGGTTTGGTTATATAATCGAAGGCGCCGGCCTTGATCACATCCACCGCCGTCTTGATATCGGAATACCCCGTTATGATGATGACTATCGCATCAGGATCGAACTGCTTGATTTCCTTCAGTACCTCCCTTCCTTCTTTATCACCCAACCTGAAATCACAGAGCACCACGTCGAATTTGGATTCTTTGAATTTGGCAATCCCTTTACTGCCGCTGTGGCTGGATTCCGTCTCGAATCCCTTCTTTTGCAGGAAACGGCCAAGCAGGTTACACATATCCATATCGTCGTCAATGATCAGAATTCGCTTCATATTAATTTCATAATTTGATGTTCAAATTCTAATTAAAATTACTGGAATCTACTCATTATCCATTCTGTCATAAAACCCTTGCCAATTTTCCAGTGAGTTGGTAAACAGGCATCTGTCCGGTTTTTGGGGATTAAATTCCCCAGGTTGGGGATGGGGTCTCATTAAAGTTACAAAATAACCAGTAGAAGTGCGCCCTTCAAACTGGAAAGAACAAATTTGATGCTAGAATCGGCCAGAACTATTCATGGCAATAAAATTGTATTTAGGTTGTTTATATAAATTGTTGGGATTCTAAAATTTGATGGTTAAGTGGAAACAATTATTATGAACGACATACATAAAGTGTTGATCGTAGACGATGAATTGGATATTTGCTATTTGCTCAGCGGAATGTTGAAACAGCGGAATTTTCAGCCTGGCTTTGTAAATACCCTCACCGATGCTAAGATCGCTTTGGAAACCGACCCGCCTTCGCTATTATTCCTGGATAATCACCTTCCTGACGGATTCGGGCTTGATTTCATTCCTTTTGTAAAACAAAATTACCCCGAGGTGAAAGTGATCATGATCACGGCGCATGACGGGGTGCAGGAAAGAAAACAAGCCTATGACGGCGGGGTCGATCTCTTCCTCGCCAAACCGCTGAACCGGAAGCTGATCGATGATGCTATCGACCGGCTCATTACACCATCTAAAATCAACGACTATGAACAATACATCTAAGATCCTGTTAAGCTTCATCGCCGGTGCAGCCATCGGCGGTGCAATAGGTATCCTGCTCGCCCCAGATAAGGGCTCGGAAACCCGTCGCAAGATCGCCGAAAAAGGTTCAGACATCGGCGACTCGATCACCAGCTTCGGCGAGAGTGTAAAGGAAAAATTCAACGATGTCGTAGAAGGAGTGAAAAATAGTTTCAGCGGCAGCAGGAGTTCAATGTCTTAATCCATCGCCATGGCAGAGCAAGCAACCGACATCGATATCCTGCTCTCGGACGCCGGAGACTTTATCGAGACGCGTACCACTTTGTGGAAATACAAGGCGATAGAGAGCCTGGCCGACGTCTCCGGCGAACTCGTCTCCGGGTTGGGCATGATCGTTATCACCTCTTTTGTGATCATTATCTTCAGCATCGGATTTTCCTTATTAATAGGTGAGTGGCTGGGAAAAAGCTACTATGGATTCTTCATCATGGGTGGCTTTTACAGCATCCTCGCCCTTATTATCTACGCCCGTCGCGGCCACTGGTTGAAGATCCCCTTTAGCAATATGCTCATCCGGAAGATATTGAAATAAGCAGTCATATGGGTAAGATCACTACCATCCACCAATTGCGGGAAGCGATTCGCGATCTTGAACATCAGAATTATGTCAACGAGCAACACATGCACCACCGGGTGACGGAGCTGGCCGAACGGCTAAAGCCCGCCAATGTCGTGAAAGGACTGTTCAATCATTTCTTCGGCGGGGGAAATGAATGGAAGAACAGCCTGCTCAAAGTGGTGGCAGGCATTGCCACCAGCTTCATCGTAAAGCGATTTTTCCGAAAAGGACTCAGCACGAAGTAAGCGTGCGTGTTTAAGTCGCCGAAGGCAATTAGTACTCTATCTCTCCCTCCCCTTGCCGGTTTGTCCCGTGCGGGGGATTTTTATTATCTGCCAATTGGGTATAATGGGAGGGATGGATGAGCAATATCTTTTGCAGGAATTCGATCCTTTGCTTGTCGCTCCTTCCCGCCAGGAAGGAAAATACATGCGTCAGGACGACCTTGTAGACAAAAACCCCTTTATGAGATTCGGCTGTGAGTTCATCTATCCGCTGCGATAGTTCGCCGAGGATCTCCTCGGTCAGCGCCTTCAACTCCTTTTCGTCGGCAAGGCCGGTGAGCCTTGTGACAGAGTTGAAAACCGATGAGTAATAAGAGTCGATAAAATGGTTCAATCGATAGTAGAGTTAGTAACCAGGGGGGAAGTTATTGTAGCTTCGGCGAGAGACAAAAAAGTCCTGAATTTTCCGCAATTTCAATTGAACAAGTACTATTGTATATTTTTTATTTACATTTGAGTATGCGGCTATCGCCCCTGCCAAAACTCGTATTACTACTCCTGGCTCTTATGGCCGGACATTCCCTCCACGCCCAGGTTTCCGATTCGCTACATCACCGGCTGGCCAATCTCCTGGTACAATACCGGGCCCGGCTGTTGAAAGATACGGATTATCTCCGTTCGGTTGATTCCATCGCCCCGTTGCTCGAAGGAGACGATAGCCTTCCGGGACTGTTGTCTACCTACCGGCAGATAGCCTTTGGTGATCCGACGCTGGGACGCCGGCGGGCCAACTACTACACCTACCTTGCCCTCAATGCGTATAATGCCAGCAAATTCGGGTCGGCCATTTATTACTCGGAAAAGAACAATGAAGAAAGAGTAAGGGCAGGCATCTTTGAAAAAGGCGAGCTTGCCCATAGCGACCTTTTTGCCCTTTCGCTTTATTACAATAACCGGGACTATCCCAAGGTCATCATGAAACTGTTGATCCTTGGCCCCGCCCTTAACCGGGTTCCCGCTGCTGTTACGGCTGGAAAGGCAAGCCCCGAACAGGTATTCCTGGCGCTTAGTATTCTCGAAACGGCTGTTTACACGTATGCAAAAACGGGCGATAGCGTGGCGCGCATGGCTGCCTTCAGGCTTGCGGCGACCATTCAGCAAGAGGTGAGGCGGCAACCGGAGAAATACGCCCGCTTCCTGCCTCAATACAATTATCTTGAACATTGCACCGCTTATCGCAACGAACTGTCTCTTGGACACCCTGAAGCGGCCCAGCAATTATTACACTCCGCAATCGATGACGTGGAATCCGCGGATTTCCCAAAGAACCTGAAAGCCGATTATGGCGTATCGTTATATACAGAGGCGGTGGACTTCTATTTCGACCGAAACCAGGTGGACAGCGCCCGGCGTTATCTCGACATCCTCCACGGACACGGCGCCAACGCAATGTACGCCGTTACCGATCAGGGTTTTCTGCTGGTAGGGGACAGCCGTTTGCTGGCGGGGGAAGGAAAGTATGCCGAAGCTTACCAGGCTCTCCGGAAAGCCTGGCTGCTGCGGGACTCGGCCTTTTATGCCGTGAGCTCTGATAAGGACAACAACCTTTACGCCCTGGCTGAGGCGGAGAATGCCAGGGCCGAACTGTTGCGATCGGAAGAAAGCAAGCACGCCGCCCAGCGGTCGAATCTCCTTCTCTTCTTTATCCTCACCATGCTGGTGCTGGGAGGCGTCACGGCTTTTCTCATCTATCGCGCCCGGCAGCAACAGCGCCTGCTCGATCTGCAGGGACATCTCGCCCGCAATTTCCATGACACCGTCGGCCCCATGCTCCTATATGCCAACGCCCTTGTGAAAAAAGAAGCAGACCATCGACCCTCTACAGCGCTGGATGAGCTGAAAAGCCAGATCGGGCAAGTCATGGAGGCGGTGAGAAGCATCTCCCACGACCTGAAGTCAAACCGCCTCGGCACCATCAACGGGCTTGGCAAAGAGCTGTCTACGCTGCTGGAAAAGATCCGTGAGGCCACCGGCATCGGCTTCACCCTGACGGTGGACAACGACAACCGCGTTCTCAGCCACTTCCAGCTGACCCATCTGTTGAAAATTGTCCAGGAGCTGATCAGCAATTCTATCAAACATGCGGGTTGCAGCAGGATCATGGTTGTGATAAAGGGACATCCCCGCAACCTGCAGCTCGACTATTCGGATGATGGCAGGGGAATGGACCCCGATGTGGCTGCAACGGGCATCGGTCTGGCCAATATCCGGGAGAGGGTGGCTTCGCTGCAAGGTCTTTTCGAGCTCAACAATGCTTTTCCGGAAGGGTATTCCATCGCACTCTCAATCCCCTTGTTATGAAAGCATCGCTAACGCAATACGGTTCTCTTTTAGTGATAGATGACCACAATATGATCGTCAATGGAGTGCGGCTGCTCATCGGCGAGCGGTTTCGGGATATCTGGCATGCCAACGACGGCGCCACCGGTCTGGCCCTCGCGGTGCAGCGCCAGCCCAACCTGGTGATCGTGGATTTCGTACTGCCCGATGGGACAGGGGATGCCCTCGTCAAAGAAATAAAATATCGCTGCCCTGCCACCCGGATGCTTGCCTATTCCTTCAACGGCTATTCCGCTGCCGTCCTGAAAATGTTCGGGGCCGGTGTACACGGCTATGTCATCAAAAGCGAAGACGACGAAGAATTCGTCAGGGCCGTAACCGCCCTGCTGGACGGGAAGGAATACTTCTGCAAAGAAGCCCGCAATCATATCATCCATCGTGTTTTCCCGGAAGAAGAACATCCCCGGCTCATCGTGGCCAACACCGGTTTTTCCGGAAAAGAGATCGAGATCATCCGGCTCATCTGCCAGCAGAAGACGGCAAAAGAGATCAGCCGCATCGTATTTCTCTCTGAAAGGACCGTAGAACAATACCGCAGCAACATCACAAAAAGGATCGGGGCCCGCAATGTCGCGGGCATCATCCGGTTTGCCCTGCAAAATCACATCATCGACCTCGCCGATCTGTGACGTAATCGGAAGGGGTCATACCGAACTGTTTCAGAAAATTCCTGCCAAAATTCGTTTGCGAGTTATACCCCACCATAGTAGCCACTTCGTTGATGCGATAATTGCTTTCCAACAATAATTCCGCAGCCCTTTTGAGCCTGGTGAGATTGATCAGCTCGTTCGGGGTGAGGTCGGAGATGGATTTTATCTTCCGGTAGAGGGTGGGGCGGCTCATATTCACCAGCTGCGCCAGCCGTTCGACATCGAGATCGGGGTCTTCCAGGTTGGCATATATCGCTTCATTCAACTGTTCGAGGAAGAGCTCGTCGGCTTTGGAGTAGGCCATGCTCTTTATATGCACGATGGGACTGCTGGCGAAATATTCCCTGATCTTGGCCCGGTTGGCAAGCAGGTTGGCGATCTGTACCCGGAGGAATTCCGGGGAGAACGGCTTTTCGATATAGGCATCGGCGCCCAATTCGAGCCCTTCGATCTTGGATTGCAAGGTATTCCTCGCCGTTAGCAGGATCACCGGGATATGGCTGTATTCAAAGTTTGTTTTAATCAGCTTACACAATTCGAATCCATCCATGACGGGCATCATGACGTCCGAGATCACCAGGTGGACGGCCTCTTCCCTTAGCCGGGCCAGCGCTTCCTTTCCCGTGGTGGCTTTGATGACGGTGTATTTATCGTTCAGGTCCTGTTCAATGAATTCAAGGATCTCTTCGTTGTCGTCTACCAATAATATGACAGGATTCATGGTTATAGCGTTAGATTGAACTCGTTTTCCTGGTGGATGGGAATGGTAAGGGAAAAGGTGTTGAGGCCGTCTTCCGGCACTTTCAATACAAGGACGCCCTTATGCAGCTGCGCAAGGCTTCGTGACAGGGCCAGGCCGATGCCGGTGCCTTTTTGCTTTTCAGTCTCTTTTAACCGGAAGAATGGCTCGAAGATCTTTTCGCGCATTTCATAAGGGATTTGGTAGCCGTCATTGCTGATCTCGATCGTAAAGTAAGTATCCCCTTCGTCAAAGGGCCGCAGAAAGATGATCACTTTGCCTTCGGCATATTTCACCGCGTTGCTGAAAAGGTTGGCGAGTATCTTGTTAAAGGCATCGGTATCTACATAGGCGCATAGCCGGGCAACCGGCAGGGAAAGCTCGAAGCGGAGGTTTTTTTGTTCTGCGAGGGGTTTGAAGCTGATATAATTGTCTTCCAGCAGTTCGGGAATATTGGCCTTTACAAAATTCAGGCTGAATCCCCCGATCTCCGTTTGCCTGAAGTCCAGCAGCTGATTGGTCAGGTCGATTAGCCGGAGAGTATTTTTTTCCATGATGCGCAGGCTGTCTTTTATTTCCGTGACGGCGCCGGCCTTTTTTATCACTTTTTCCAGGGGACCCCTTATCAGCGTGAGGGGAGTCCTTATCTCATGCGCCACATTGGTAAAGAACTCGATCTTGGCATTGAATATCTCTTTCTCCTTTATTCTTTCGAGATGTTCGATCTTCCGCCTGTTCTTTTCTTCCACATTCCGGTGATAGATGCGGATGGCATACCAGATGCAAACTCCGCCAAAAAAAATATAAAAAGCGCATGCCCAGAGACTGGCCCACCAGGGTGGGAGTACCTCGATGGACAGCTTCGCCTCCTGTTCGTTCCATACCCCACTGCTATTAGAAGCCTTTACCCTGAAAACATAGTGGCCCGAGGCGAGGCCCGTAAAATAAACTTTCCTGTTTGTTTTTAAATGCGTCCACCCCTTATCCAGGCCATCCATTTTATAGGCGTATTCTGTCATCTCCGGGGCTGTATAGCCAAGTGCGGCAAAGTCGATGCTAAAGGTGGATTGATTATGATCGAGGACGATGTTATCCGAAAAAGGGAGAGATTGCCGGAGAGGGGACCCTTTCCGGGCGATGGGCAGCTCTTTGTTATCCACCTGGAACCCGGTGAAATACACCGGCGGCACAAAGGAATTCGGGATGAAGTCCCACGGACGGAAGCTGATCATGCCTTTGACGCTTCCGAAGTACATTCTGCCACCCGCGTCCCTGTAAGCCGAACTGAAATTGAACTGGTCGTTCAGCAGTCCATTGTCTTTTGTGTAATTGGTCAAGCGTTGCGTCCGGGGGTTGAAACATACCAATCCTTTGGAAGTACTTATCCAAAGCACTGCCTTTTCATCCTCCAGTATACTTAAAATGAAATTGGTGGGGAAGCCTTCCCGGGTTGTGAACCGGGTAAAGTCTTCCGTTGCCGCGTCATACCGGCACAGTCCTCCTTCGGTGGCGAACCAGAGGCTGCCGCTGCTGTCCTCGAATATGCTATTGACCCTGTCGCTGCCCAGGCTGCGCCTGTCGCCCATTTTGTACCGGAAATCCCGTGATTTGCCTGTGAGGGCATTGTAATAGTGAACGCCGTTGCCATATGTTCCGGCCCAAAAACCACCTTTCTTATCCCGTAAGAGACAGGAATACCAATTGTAGAGGGGCATGCCAGGCAAAGGTGTAAAGTAATCTTTCGAGGAATCATATGCATAGGCCCCGCGGGTGGTGCCCAATAAAATACCTCCCGAAGGATCCTGGTAGATGCAGTAGATGAAACTGCTTCTCAGATCGTGCTCCCCGTTGCCCGTGGAATAGTGGCGGATAACCTTGCCACTGGGAATATCCATGATATCGAGACCATGTTCGAAGGTGCCTATCCAGAGGCAGTTGCTATGCACCAGTAATCCGTGGATATTACTATAGGAAATGCTTCCCCTGGCGCCGGTAGGCAGGAAATGGGTGAACAGGCCGGTGGCCGTATCCAGCCGGTTGAGCCCTGCATCTTCGGTTCCGATCCAGAGGTTGCCGTAGCTGTCCTGGTGTATCTCGCGGACGACATATCCATCCAGGGAGTTCTCCCCGCTTTTGGGAAAATATTTCCGGAAGGCATTGTATTGCCTCGGATAGTAATTGACGCCGCCGAAGTAGGTGCCCGCCCAGATGCCCCCTTCCTTATCCTTACAAAAGGTGTAGACGGCATTGTCGGAGAGGGAATAAGGATCATTGTATTTTTTCCGGAGGTTGAGCACCTGCCCCGTCCTGGAATTATAGATGTAGACGCCCGATTCTGTACCGATCCAGCACTCGTCATCGGAGGTCTGGATAAAATTCCGTGCAAAGACAGCCGTCCTGTCTTCATTATACGTGAGGATGTCTTTATAGGCGGAAGTTCGGACGTCGAATAGTTTTGCGCCCTGGGTCGCGGTTCCGACCAACAGCGTGCCGCCTGCCGTGGCATAGACCCTTTCCAACCACCTGTCCTGTGTCTGGTCGGAATGATCGAACAGGTCGAAGCCGGTGAAGGCATGAGTTCCCTGGTTCCATCGGTACAGGAGACCGGCGGCGGAAGAAACCCACAGCGTGCCATCGGCCGAAATGCATAAGGACGTCGCTTCAAAATAGCGGCCGATGTCGAAATAATCCAGCCGCTGCCTCCCCACCGGCAACTCCATCAGCGTAAAACCCGAAATGAACCACAAATCTCCACTTCCATCCATAACAACATCCCTGATTGGGCCATCCGCGGCCCCGTCGACCACCCGGAAGCTTTCGGTAGCAGCGTCGAAGCGGTAAAGGCCCTTTTCCGTACCCACCCACAGGAGACCCTTCTGATCCTCATAAAGACAATGGATAAAATTGCTTCCGATGCTGCTGCTGTCGTCAGGATCGTTGCGGAAGATCTTGAAGGAATAGCCGTCAAATCTGTCCAGGCCGTCTTTTGTTCCAAACCATAAGAACCCTTTCTTGTCCTGCAAACTACAAATGACGGCATTATTGGAAAGCCCGTTCTCCACCTGCAGATGCCGGAAGTAATAGGGCTGGCCGAAAAGGGCGCTACCCATGAAAAGGGAGGCTATGGCAAGTATGAAGGTCCTGGTGGTCACCATCCGAAGTTGAGATGATTTGCTGAGACAATGATACGAAAATATGAGTGGAATATGGAGATATCGCTATTTTTGAGCTGACGATTAAATGTTTTTTTGACACTTAAGATTGCCAAACCAAATTAATGCTATATGAAAAAATGTAAGCTCCTTTTCCTTATCCTGCTTATTTCATGCGCCGCCATGGCGCAGGCCCCGGTGAAGGGCAGCGTAAAGGACAAGGATGGGAAGCCGGTGGCCGCGGCTACAGTGACTGTGAAAGGGAAGAACATCAGCACCAGTTCTTCCGAGGATGGCAGCTTCTCCATTCCTGCCAGCACCGGCGACATCCTCGTCATATCTTCCATCGGGTTCGACGACTATGAAATAAAGGTATCCAAATCCCCGCTCAATATCAATCTGACTACCAGGGCAAACGCCTTGAATGACGTGGTGGTGGTCGGTTACGGTACGGTCCGAAAGAAAGACCTGACGGGCTCGGTCGCCGTCGTCAATGTGGACAATGCAAAGAAGACGGCATCCTATGATGTCGCCAAGCTGCTGCAGGGACAGGCGGCAGGCATCAGCGTACAGGGATCGGGCGAGCCCGGCGGGTATGTGCAGATAAAGATCAGGGGGGTCACCACCTTTGGGGATAACAGCCCATTGTTTGTCATCGACGGTATCCCGGTCACCGCGCCTTATGATTTCTCGCCGGATGATATCGAGACCATCCAGGTGCTGAAAGATGCCTCTGCCGCGGCCATTTACGGGTCGAGGGCAGCAACGGGCGTGATCATTATTACGACAAAAAAGGGCCGGCCCGGACCCGCCCGCATCAGCCTGAACGGCTGGGCCGGGATGCAGAAGGTTCCTAAGACAATACCGCTTGCCAACAGGACGCAGTATCAGCAGATCGTGCGTGCGGCGGAGACCAATGCAGGGTTGGCCCTGTCGCCGGGTAACGATCCTTCCAGTCCGGAATTCATCTCGAATATCAACACCGATTGGCAGAAGGCAGCCCTGAAGACGGGCTTTATCCAGGACCATAGCGCCGGGATCTCCGGCGGCTCCGAAGCCGCATCTTACAATCTTTCCCTGGATTATTTCGATCAGACGGGCTACCAGGTTGGTCCGCAGGGCTATAAGCGATATTCGCTCAACAGCAGCATGCAGGGAAAGAAAGGAAGGTTTAGCTATGGCGCAAAATTCGCCTACACGCAGTCGAACAAGGGAAATTATGCGGCGACAAATGGACATGCCGTATTCGGCGGCACCGTCACCAGCATGCTGACGGCCTTTCCGACTATCCCCGTGTACGACCCGACCCGCCTGGGCGGATACGGTGGCAGCGACAAGGTGTTGAATGGCGGCATCTCTGCGAATGTAGTCGGCATCAACAAGCTCGTCAACGATCACAGCGACCGCAACCGCATCCTGGCCAATGCCTGGGGGGAAATAGAGCTGCTGAAAGACCTCAAATATCGCATCAGTGTAAGCTTCGACCGCACGGACTATAAGAACTTCCACTATGAGCCCAAATTCAATATGGGTTACTACTATATCAATACCCAATATTACATGTATCAACAGATGGGCGAAGCAAACACCGGTCTGGTCGAAAATACCCTTAATTATAATTTCCATGCCGGCGACCACCATTTCGAATTGTTGGGCGGCATCACCTATCAGCAGGATAACTACGACCAGATGTCTGCGACCTCCACGGATACGACGACCCTTGTCGCACAAACGTTTGGGGCCGTCTCCAATCCCAGCGCCAATACGGTCACCAGTGATAAGGGGACGGCTACCCTTTTCTCCCTGCTGGGCCGGGTGAACTACAACTACCAGGACAGATATCTCCTGACTGCCAATTTCCGGCGGGACGGGTCTTCTAAATTCAGTCCCTATCACCGGTACGGGAACTTTGCCGGTTTTGCGGCGGCCTGGAATATCAGCAATGAAAAATTCATCTCCTTGCCAAAAGACGTGAGCAGCCTGAAGCTGAGGGCGGGATATGGAACATTGGGCAACCAGACCTCCCTTGGCTACTACAGCTGGCAATCCTATATTGACGGCAGTGTCAACTATGTCTTCAACAATGTCCTGGCGCAGGGCGGTACCACGGTGTCGGTGACGGACCCGTCCCTCAAGTGGGAGAGTACCACCACCAAGAATGTCGCGGTCGACCTGGGCCTCTGGAATGAGAAACTCACCTTCACCGGCGAATACTTCTACCGCGAGTCGAAGGATATCATTACCCAGATACCCATTCCGTTGTCGGTAGGTTCCTTCCCACAGACCCTGACCACCAATGCCGCCACCATGACCAACCAGGGATTGGAATTCACGGTGGCCTATCACCACTCCACCGGTCCGGTGAAGTTCAATATCAGCGGGAATGCCTATACCTTAAAGAACAAAGTATTGAAACTGGGCGGGGCCAACAATCCCATCTATGGTGCGGGCAGCAAGACAGCCGTGGGCCGGGAAGTAGGGGAATTATACGGTTACCAGACGGAAGGGTTGTTCCAGAATGCCGCGGATATCGCGAGCCATGCATTCCAATCCGCTTATACTGCGCCCGGCGATGTGCGGTTCAAGGCGCAAAACGGAAAGGACAATACCCACGCCTATACCATCACCGATGATTCGGACAGGGTCTACCTGGGCTCGGCCATCCCGAAACTGTACTTTGGGTTCAACTTCGACGCTTCTTATAAGAATTTCGACATCTCCTTCTTCTGGCAGGGGAATGCGGGCAGCAAGGTCTTCAATGGCGTCTATGCGGCCTTGATGAGCGGGCAGTACAACAATGCGCATACCGATTATCTCAATTACTGGACCCCGACGAATACCAATACTAATGTTCCGAGACCGGTCATCGGGGACCCCAATGGTAATGGCAGATTCTCCGATAAGTTTGTAGAAAGCGGCACGTACATCAAGCTGCAAAATGCGCAGATCGGGTATACCTTCCCTTCGTCGGTCATCGGCAGGGGGCACGTCTTCACCCGCCTGCGGGTCTATGTCGGCGGGCTTAACCTGGTCACTGTTTCCAAATACAAAGGCTATGATCCCGACTTTATCAGTGACGGGTTGTTCAGCCGCGGATATGACTACGGCTCTTTCCCCAATCCCCGGACATTCATGGTTGGCCTGCAGGCAGGTCTCTAAATCACTAACGAATAAAGTACGACATATGAAATTCTCACATATTATTTTCCTCGCCGCCCTGAGTTGGTTTGCCGGCGGCTGCAACAAAAAGCTCGACCAGGCCAATCCCAACGCGCAGACCTCGACCTCCTACTGGAAAACCTCGGCAGATGCCGTTGCGGGTATCGATGCGGCATATGCGCCGTTGATGCTTGACGGATGTTATATGCGGTTTACACCCATCCTGCTGGATGTCCGTGGGGACGATGTACACAGTAACAGCCCCTGGACGGCCATCTCCAATGTAGGAAAGTTTGCCATAGGCACCAGCGATCCATCCGGCTATGGCTGGTCGTTCGATGAATATTATGAAGGCATCTTCCGGTGTAACCAGGTGTTTGAATATGTACCCGGCATCGCCATGGATGCTGGGGTGAAGAATCGCATCCTTGGGCAGGCTTATTTCCTGCGGGGCTTGTATTTCTTTCACCTTGTGAACCTGTTCGGCAACGTGTCCTTACCTCTGAAGGCCCCGAAGGGCCCATCCGATTTCTTCGTTGCCCAGTCCACACAGGCCCAGGGTTGGACCCAGGTGGAGGCGGACATGCAGGCGGCGATCAACCTCCTGCCGGTGACGTATGATACGGTTTCGGGGGCGGATGCGGGACAGAAAGGCAGGGCCACCAGAGGTGCTGCGATGGCCTACCTTGGCAAGGCTTATCTGTTTAACCATCAATTCCAGCAGGCTTCCGATCAGTTTAAAGCTATTATCAATCTGGGCATCTACAGCCTGATGCCGAATTACAAGGACAATTTCACCCTCAACTATCCCAACAATGCGGAATCGCTGTTCGAGATCCAGTTCTCTACGTCTGCGGGTGGCACCGACCTGGGCTGGCAGGGTGTACCCTTGTCCTCATGGGGAAAGACCTCTGCGCGGGCCATCACCTATGGGGCGCCTGATTATGGGTGGACAGATGTCCAGCCTACCAAGAGTGCTTTCAATGAATTCTTCCTGGAGAAGACCGTGGACAGCCTGGTAGACCCCCGCCTCGACGCCACCATGTTCTACAACAAACCCGGCGAGACGATATACCTGGATAATTTCGCCGTCAAATATGGTTCTAACATCGGGTTCCTCAACGATGTTTTCAGCCGCAAATATGAGAACGGAGATGGCTATCAGGCCAATGAATATAGCTGGCGCAGCGGCATTCACGACAGGCTGATGCGCTATGCGGACGTGCTGATGATGTATGCGGAGTGCCAGAACGAGCTGGGCAACACTGCCGTGTGTGCTCAATACATCCAAATGGTGCGCACAAGAGCCCGCCTGCCCAATCGGGTCGCAGAATTCTCCACCTATACCCAGGCGCAGATGCGCGACCAGATCGGGCACGAACGGCTGCTGGAGTTCTGCCTGGAGGGACACCGCTTCGACGACATTCGCCGCTGGGGCTGGCTGTCCGATGCGACCAGGCTTTCCTGGCTGAAAACCCGGGACCCGGAATTCAACGGGTATATACCCGGCAAGGAACTCTATCCCATCCCGCAAAGTGAAATAGACAACAATCCCGGCGTTAAGCAAAATGCGACATATTAATTACGTTACCCTCATCTTCTTGTTCCTGCTGGCTGCCTGCTCTAAAAAGAGCGGGTCGCCAACGGGAAGCACCACAACGGACACCACGACCAGTGTCACCGCCGCATTCGATATCAATTCGATCGAAGACACGTACGCGGATGTAGCCGACTTCACCTATTACTCCAAATGGGGACCCTACAACGTACACGACCCGAGCATCAAAAAATTCGGCCAGTATTATTACTGTTACAGTACGGATGTAGCTTATGGAACCTCGGTGAGACCCGGAATTCAGGTGCGGAAGTCGAAAGACCTCGTGCAATGGCAGTTTGTGGGCTGGGTCTTTCCATCCAATGTACCGCTACCGGCCTTGGGGTCCGCTTATATCACGTCGCAGGGCGGCACACCAAACAATGCCTTGTGGGCGCCTTATGTGTTGCAGGTTGGTGCGCAATACCGGCTGTATTATTCCCTTTCTTCCCCCACTCCGCGGCTTTCGGTGATCGGGCTGGCCACCGCGTCGTCGCCTGAAGGACCATGGACGGAGCAAGGGACAGTGGTCGCCTCTGCGAATGACAACACTACACAGACCAACGCCATCGATCCGACAGTGATGACCACGCCTTCCGGCAACCAGTATATGTATTATGGCAGCGCCTGGGACGGGATCTATGTCCTGAAGCTGGATCCCGCAACGGGTCTGGCGGCCACGGCGGGGGACAAGGGGACGCGCATCGCCAACCGGGGCTTTACGAATGGCCAGTACAATGGGAATATCGAAGGGGCGGAGATCATCTACAACGCTACGTTGGGGAAATACTTCCTTTTTATTGCCTATGACTGGTTGCAGACAAAATACAATACCCGGGTGTGCCGGGCCGATCAGCCGACGGGACCATTCCTGGACTTTAACGGCGTCGATGCCAATACCAATATCGACCATACCCCGATGATCATCGCGCCTTACCAGTTTATGGGCCATGGCGGCTGGCAGGGTGTTTCTCACTGCACCGTCTTCACCGACGACAGCGCACATTATTACTATGCCAGCCAAGCGAGGCCGGCCGTCAACAGCTATTTTATGGACCTGCATGTGCGGAAACTGTTCTGGACAGTGGATGGCTGGCCGGTAGTTTCCCCCGAACGGTATGCCTGGGAGGACAATAGTCTCGTGCCGCAGGATTCCCTGGCAGGTAGTTGGGAGCGAATAGTCTTGAATTATACGGTCGTGCCAGGCTATGCCTCGACACAGGTCTCTCCCGACATGCAGGTTTCCACCCTGATCACCCTTTCCGCCGACGGGACGGCCAAGGGCCCTGCACAAGGAATATGGAGCTACACCGCTCCCTGGTTGCAGATCAGCTGGGGTGGGGGCGCTATCGAAAAGGTCTTTGTACAGAAAGGCAGGGATTGGGAGAACAAAAAGAGCACCATTATATTCACGGGATTGAACAACACAGGCACGGCAGTATGGGGAAAAAAGCAATAACAGCCGTCCTCCTCCTGCTCATCATCACCGCGCAGGCCCAGCTTACAACGGCGCCACCGGTGCACGACCCTGTGATGATCCGCCAGGACAGCCTATACTACATCTTCTGCACAGGGCGCGGCATCAGCGTCTGGTCTTCCCCCGACCGCCAGCACTGGACAGCCCGGGCGCCTGTCTTCAGCAGCCCGCCGTCCTGGACCACTATCACCATCCCGGGTTTCACTGGTCATTTCTGGGCCCCTGATATCAGCTTCCGCAACGGGAAATATTATCTCTACTACGCTGTTTCCATCTTCGGTAAGAACACTTCCTGCATCGGCCTCGCCACCAACAAGACCCTCGACCCCCAGTCCCCGGATTTCAAATGGGAAGACCAGGGAAAGATAATCCAATCCATCCCGGGCCGCGACCGTTGGAATGCTATTGACCCTAATCTCATCGTCGACGATCAGGGCGCCCCCTGGCTTGATTTCGGCTCGTTTTGGGATGGCATAAAACTTACCAAACTTTCCCCCGATGGGCGGTCCCTCGCCGAGCCCCAGCAGTGGTACACCATCGCTTCGCGCCATCGCACGGAGACGATTCCCGACACCGCCGCCGGCGACGCCGCCATCGAAGCGCCTTTTATTTGTAAAAAAGACAATTATTATTATCTCTTCGTATCTTTCGATTATTGTTGTCGCGGAGAGAAGAGTACATACAAGATGATGGTGGGCCGGGCCGGAAAGATCCAAGGGCCTTACCTGGATCGCGACGGCACCCCGATGACCCTTGGCGGCGGCTCACTGGTGCTGGAAGGAGATAGGAATTGGAATGGAGTAGGGCATTGCGCCGTGGTGGAATGCGTCGATGGTTACTTCCTTGTGTTTCATGGATATGACGCAAAGGATAATGGGAGATCGAAATTACGGATCGAGCGGCTTATCTGGGTCGACGGGTGGCCGGTCGTCGTTCGACAATGATCCCGATCCCAGTGCATAGAACGATGGGTCGATGAGCACCGTGTTTTGTAAAGCCATGATCCTGTCTTCGTACCCCAGTTTTTGCAGATGAGCAAAGACCTGCCGGATGAGGATGCGATATACAAAGGCCGGAGGACGGACTTCTTTCAAAAGAATGTCCCTGTTCTTCCAGAGCTCGTCGAAGACATTGACGGTTATCAATTCCAGTTCTTTTTCATCCGTCAGCCCGGTCAACTTGGAAATTGCCGAGAAGATGGATGGATAATAAAGATCGATGAACTGTCCGAATAGCAAAAGCTGATCTGTCGATTCATCACTCATGTCGAATAAATTTTAATAAGGTACAATGGTATACAATAGTCAACGCCACCATCGGAAACGTAACCGCGAAAGGATGTTTTTTGGGGTTTTTCTGTTCTTTTTTGCTTCCCCGCTGTTTTTGCAAACAGCTGTTGCCCAGGAGATTACCGTAGAGGCGGACAAGCCGGGGGCTGCAATCCGGCCCACCATGTGGGGCATTTTCTTCGAAGATATCAATATGGCCGCCGATGGCGGCCTCTATGCAGAATTAGTCAAAAACCGTTCCTTCGAATTCAATAATCCCCTAATGGGCTGGACGGAGCATAGTTCCGTCCCCGGCAACGGTAATATCCTTGTCCTTAACCGGGGAGCTGAGAACCCCGACAACCCCCGGTTCATCCGTGTCACCCACTATACCGACGGCGAGTATGGTCTTTCCAACGAGGGCTTCCGGGGCATGGGGATAAAACAGGGGGAAACGTATCATTTTTCCATTTGGGACCGGCCCGCCGCCCCCGTAGCGCTACGTCTCGAACTCCAAAACCCCAACGGGCAACCTATCGGCTCGGCCAGGCTCCTCCTTAATCCTTCCACCGACTGGAAGCGCGACACCATCTCCTTCACCGCCACTGTCACCGAGGCCAAGGCCCGGCTCTACATCGGTTTCGAAGGCCAGGGCGTCGTCGATCTCGACATGATCTCCCTCTTTCCCCAGCATACCTGGAAACAGCGACCCGGCGGCCTTCGCGCCGACCTCGTCCAGTTGCTTGCCGATATGCACCCCGGCTTTATCCGCTTCCCCGGCGGATGCATCGTCGAAGGCCGTGATCTCACCAACCGCTATCAATGGAAGAAAACCGTGGGGAGAGTGGAAGATCGCAAACTGATTATGAACCGCTGGAATGTCGAATTTGCGCACCGGTCGACCCCGGATTACTTTCAGTCGTTCGGCCTCGGCTTCTTCGAGTACTTCCAGTTAGCCGAAGACATCGGCGCTGAGCCCCTGCCCATCCTCAATTGCGGCATGGCCTGCCAGTTCAATACCGCCGAAGTGGTGCCCATCCCGGACATCGATCCTTATATCCAGGATGCCCTCGATCTCATCGAGTTTGCCAATGGCGACACCTCCACCAAATGGGGTGGCCTTCGCGCCGCCATGGGACACCCTGCACCCTTTCATCTGAAGATGATGGGGGTCGGCAACGAACAATGGGGACCGCAATATGTCGAACGATACAAGGTCTTCACCAGGGCCATCAAAGCCCGATACCCCGATATCCGCCTTGTCAACAGCACCGGCCCCGACCCCAACGGCGAGAAATTCGATTTTCTGAATGATACCCTGCGCAAACTGCACGCCGACATCCTCGACGAGCATTATTATAGAAACCCGGGATGGTTTCTGCAGAACGCCACCCGCTATGACCATTACGATCGCAACGGTCCGAAGATCTTCGCCGGGGAATACGCGGCACAAAGCGATAAAGTGGTGTCGGTGAACAACCGCAGCAACTGGCAATGTGCGCTGGCGGAAGCCGCCTTTATGACTGGGCTCGAGCGGAATGCCGATATAGTACAGATGGCTTCCTATGCGCCGCTCTTTGCCCATGTGGATGGCTGGCAGTGGACACCCGATCTCATCTGGTTTGACAACCTTCGGTCGTACGGCACGGCTGATTATTATGTACAAAAACTGTTTGCCAATAATAAAGGCACTGCTGTGCTGCCACTCACCCGCCAGGGCAGCCCGCTTACGGGACAGGATGGGCTCTATGGTTCGGCCTGTATCGATAGCGCTGCACGGGAGATCGTCATCAAACTGGTGAACACCACCGCCCAGCCGCAAAGCCTGAACATCCGCCTGGATGGGGTGCGAAAGGTGAGTAGCCCGGCACGGGCCTTCCTGCTCTCGGCAGCGCGACTCGATGCCGTCAACACGCTCGACAACCCAACGGCCATCAGTCCGGTGGGAACAAGTATCCCCAGCCAGGGTAAAAAATTGGCTTCAACACTGGCTCCCTATACTTTTTCGGTGATCAGAATCAAGATATAGGTGATTACTCATACAAAGTAGACCAATTGGTACGGTAATTGTGGCAAATCGATTACTTCCTCTACTGCACCACCTAATTTACTTTCCTGTGACTAACCTGTTATCGAAGAAAAAACCCATCCTCAATTCTGCGCATCTTAAGAATCTGTGGGGTAATGTACGGTCGTCCCGCCGCTACGTTGCCCCTATTTTTTTGCTGTGAACAAAGTCCATGGCTGCGCCTTCATATCATGCAGGTATCTCGACTCCCACTGATATTCCGGATGTGCCGTGAAGAAGGGCGATGCTAAAAAATCATCGCCATTCGGATTGCCCATGTGCGCCCAGAACTTCAGGTCCTTTGCCAGAGCGGCTGTCGTCACCTTCCCCTGAACAGTGCCTCCCGGGAAATACGGCCCCCAATCCCATTCGGGACATCCTTTCGGATCGGTATCGATGCGGCCCGCAATAACACACCGGCTTGCTTCCTTCGCCTTGGTGAGCTCGTTATAGCTGTCGCCTTCGATCGTCTTACCGGTCTCGGCATCCAGTTTTCCTTTGTAGTCGCTGGCAAGTTGCTCCCAGCGCCGCCGCCGGCTGTTGGGAGAGTTCGTACTGTCCGCCGGGTCGAAGGTCGTCTCTTCCTTGATCAGCTTTGCATCAAGCGGGAAATTGGAGCCGGTATAGATGCCATCCTTTGTGCGCCACACGGGATGATTCTTCAATCCCAGTTCGAGCCGGGCGATCTCATTGGTCTTGGTGTCCCCGACAAGCCAGTCATTGGCATAGCCGCCATTATCACCGGTGGTCATTATCTGGATGAAGTCGTCAATACTGTTGGAATACTGGGCTGCTTTCCTTGCCCGAACAAATTCGGGAATGGCCTTTTCATCAAAACCTTTAAACTGCGTTATCGTGGTCTCGGTGATGAGGATACCACTGCTCGTGATGACAAAGTCGTCTCCGCTATGGATGAACCCTGGCATCATATCCATGAACAACCGGTTGCCTGTTTGCGGAACGATGTCGGCGATGATATTCCATCGTTCGCCATAGACATAATCCGTCCAGTTGTTGTGCCCCATGGCGATCTGCCCGTCGGCTGTATAGCTGCCGGTGGCGATGAAGGCGCTGCAATTGCCCGGGGCCTTGTTATTGGCCGCAGCCGAACCGGGATGCTTCTTCTCCGCCAGCCACGGAACATAATATTGCGATAGTTCGATATACCCGTTCATCACCACCAGGTCGTACACATCATAATGGTATCCTTTTAGCTTCAATCCTTCCGTGATGCCCGTGATCTCATCCTGGTATTCCTTATCAATCTTGTCCCAAAACGCTCTTTTTACAAACTCCCGGTAAAAGGCCCAGTCCTTGCCGGACTCGTGTGGCAGGACGAGCTTCATCGCGCGGATGAGGTCGTCGATCTCGGCGCACAGGAGAAAACCATTCTGGAACCCGATGTCCCCGGGGCTTCCTTCCAGATGGACATAGATCCAGCCGTTCTTGTCTTCGCGGCTGGCATTGGCCAGGCGTGGATTTTTTTGTTGGGAAAAAACGGTAGTGGTCAGCAACAGGGCTGTCAGCAGTGCGGGTAATTTTCTCATATGGGGAAGTTACTAAAAAACCTCACCCAAATTCACAAAAAAACCACCCGATCCATGGATGCCCCAGCCATAATCCACGGCAATATTGGTGCGGGAGAATTTATTAAGGCTGATGCGGATACCTCCCCCATAGCCGGGGTTGATATAAGTATAATGCCCTGTGAGCATATCGGAAAAGGACTCGGCGTTGGCGAATACGACCCCACCCAGCAATCCGTTAGTAGTGATGCCAAAACGATATTCGGATTCCAGATAGAGCATATTCTTGCTGCGATAGCGCCCTTGGATATACCCCCGGCCCGTATTGCTGTATTCGTCCCATCCTGTACTGGGTAGCAGCAGGTAGGGCGGATTACCACTGCCCAGTGTTAGCCAGTCATAGCTCCAGAAGGCTAGAACATTATGGGTATTGCTGGGGAAAGTGATATATTTTCGCAGGTCGAGCAGCAGGGTCTGAAAGTTGTTATCGCTACCCAGGGAGGTGAGGCTGGGCCGGTAGATGAGGCTCAGATAGTTTCCCTTCTCCGGATTGATCTGGTTGCGGCGGTCGTCGAACAGCACATGCAGGGAAAAGCCGGCCGCAGCCTCCGTACGGGTAAGTCCATAGCGCTCGAAGTCTGTAGGCTTCGCAGCCGGTGGGTCCACCTCCTGGATGTTCCAGAAATAGTCCGCATCAAAACCCAACCCCAGGTAGAAATCCCTCGCAATAGTTCGCAAAATGGCCTGATGCAGCCGCAGATAGCCATAATAAATGTTGTAGCCACTGTCTGCACTCGAATTCCCGCCCAGTCCATAGGTGATGGATGGATAGCGGAGATAGCGCCAGTCCGTCAGAATATTATATTTGTTTCCCCGGGTCCAGATATTAGCCTGGACGGGAAGGATCACTTGCTGGTATTGGGTGTAGGCGATGCTGGTAAGAACGCTGGACAGGTTGGCCTGGTCATGTTCACTGGTATAAAAGGCAAAATCACTGGTTACCACCCCTGCAAACCCCGTCTGCAGGGTATAACCGGCCACCGGGAGGGCCGAGATATGCAATTTCCCCACTTTTTGCCGCACCGTGTCGATGCGGGTGGAATGATGGCCTTTTAGCAACGACCGGCCGACGTCCACGAGGTCTTCCTGGCTGTTGGCTATCTTTAAATGGTTGATATGCAGGGAGTCCTGCGCGTTTACGTGCAGGAATGAGAGGACAAGAAGGGCTAGGGATAGATATATTTTTACAGCCTTCAAGAATGTTTTTTCGGATAAATGAATAGAATCTTTGACCGACGATTGGCGAACCGGTTTAGTCCCTCATAAGAATACGTCGGCGTCTTTGGTAGGTTGGCCCACAAGATACGCAGGCGTCTTTAATAGGTTGCTGTGGGAAAAAAGATTAACCCTGTTTTAATTCCTCGTATTCGTTCAGCTTGTGCAGCTCGAGGATGGTCGTCTTCCCATCCAGGCTTTCCCTGTACATGGGGATAAACTTCCGGTTGAATTTTATCTCCTGGTAAGTAAAGGATGTTCTTTGTTGGACAAAATTGGAATAGACATCGTCAAACCCCCTGATGAGTACGTAGAGCTCCACATCGGCAGCCTCCATGTCCTGCGGCGAGAATCCCAGCAGCGGGCTCTGCTCATCGATGGGGTGAACGACCGTCCAGTTCAGCGGGAGGCTCTCAACCTTGGTACGCTCGAGGCTCAGGTCGTAATATACATACTCTTCGCTGCCGTCCTTTTGCATCTTCAACCCGATATTTACCCTGATCTGTACATCCGTGAGGGTATGTTTGTCCTTATAAGGGGCAAAACGAAACATCAGCGCCGTCTTATCCTTAAAAGGGCTTACAACGGCAAATTCGCTAAAAACGAGGAACGACCGGGGCCGGGAAAACCGCCCGAAAATGAGACCCGTGGCCAGGGCGAATGCAAGCCAGCCGCTCAACGCCTCGATGGCGGCGACAACATTGGCCGCGTCGCCGACGGGATTCACCCGGCCATAGCCCACTGTCGTAACCGTCTCCGCGCTGAAGAAAAAGGCTTCTTTTATTTTTCCCCAGGGGGTGGTCGCGATGACGCCCCCCAACTGGTCGACGCCTACCGCCAGGTAGAGCGACGTATAGAAAACATTGATGGCGAAAAAAGCGACCAGGATCAGCCCGACAAACTTCCACCGGGGCATGGACAGCATGCTATGATAGATGCTGAAGCGGTCGAGAAAGGCCATCCCTTCTTTCCGCAGATTGAAAGTGCCGTCACGGTTGATAAACCGGCCCCCGTAATTGGCCGCGTTGGTGCCAAAACCAGTGTCGTTATTGGTCTTGAGCAGCGGGTCTATCTTCCTGCTGAATGTCCTTGGATGTTTTACTGTCGTTTCTTCCATGAGATTCTCTTCCGCAATTTAAGCTGTCCGGGTCAAATAGCCAGCGCCGCGTATAAAACCTCCACCGGGTGCAACGCCTTTCTTCCCGTTCCGTCTTTTATCTGGTGCCGGCAGCTGGTTCCCGGCGCCGCTATGATCACATCCTCCCCCTGTCGACGCACCGCCGGCAACAGCACCAATTCCCCTATCTGCTGGGAAAGGCCATAATGCTCCTGCTCATATCCAAAGGACCCGGCCATGCCGCAACAGCCCGATGGGACTACACTCACCGTATAGTTCTCCGGTAGCGACAGCACTTTAACGCTCCCCGCCACCGAGGACAACGCCTTTTGCTGGCAATGCCCGTGTAACACGATCTGGCGTTTCTCTTTCGTGAAGGAGTCCGCTCCGATGACGCCCCGCTGAATTTCCCGGGCAAGAAAATCGTCTATCAAAAAGCTATTCTTTGCCAACTCCTTTGCACCTGCCAACAGTTCATCCGCCGCCAGATCAGGATACTCATCTCTAAAGGTGAGTATCGCCGAAGGCTCGATCCCCACCAGCGGGGCATCCGCCGTCACCAGCGGCGCCAGCAACCGCACATTCCGGTCGACGATCTTTTTGGCCTCCCGCACAAGTCCCTTCGACAGCCATGTCCGCCCGCTTTCCACATGCTCGGGGATCACCACGGTATACCCGAGTTTCTCCAACAGCAACACCGCCTTCATCCCGGTCTCCACATCGTTATAATTCGTAAACTCATCGCAAAACAGATACACCTTTCTCCCCCCGCTTTTCCTTTGCCGTTTCCCCCACCATTTGCGTAGCGTCGTCTTGTAAAGCATCGGCATCGACCGTTCAGGAGCAAACCCCACCAGCCGCTTCACCCAATCCTGTTTCATGAAAAAATTATACACCCCTGGCGCTATCATCCCAAGCCGCGCGCTCAGCGAAAAATTGGCGATCATCCTGCTGCGCATCGGGACACCGTTGGCGTCATAATAATGCTGGAGGAACTCCGCTTTTAACTTGGCGACATCCACATTGGACGGACACTCCGACTTACAACCCTTGCAGCTGAGGCATAGGTCCATCACCTCATAGATGGCCTTATGGTCATACCGGTTGGGCTTGTCGCTCCTGGTGAGGAACTCCCGCAGGATATTGGCCCGCGCCCGCGTCGTATCCTTTTCGTTGCGGGTAGCCATGAAGGAGGGGCACATCGTCCCGCCCGACAAATGGGTCTTACGGCAATCGCCGCTTCCGTTGCACTGTTCGGCATGTTGCAGGATGTCCTGGCCGTGAAACCGGAAGAGGGTAGAGAAGGGAGGTGTTATTTGCCCCGGATCATATCTTAGCTGCGTATCCATTGGCGGCGTATCTACAATCTTACCAGGGTTGAAGATGTTAGCCGGGTCCCATGTGCGCTTGAGATCCTTGAAAAGGCCGTAGTTCTTCTCTCCCACCATCAGCGGAATAAACTCTCCACGCAGCCGGCCATCCCCATGCTCCCCGCTGAGCGACCCCTGGTATTTTTTTACCAACGCGGCTATCTCTTCGGCAATGGTGCGGAAGAGCTTATTACCCTCTACAGTTTTCAGATTGATGATAGGACGCAGATGTATTTCCCCGCTGCCCGCGTGCGCATAATGCACCGAATACAGCCCGTATTTTTTTAATATTTCGTTGAAATCCCGGATATAGGCAGGAAGATCCTGGACGTCCACCGCCGTATCCTCTATCACCGGCACCGCCTTGTCGTCACCCGGCAGATTGCTCAGCAGACCGAGTCCTGCCTTTCGAAGCGACCAGATTCGTCCCGTATCCGCCCCGAACAGCAACGGAAAATGATACCCGAGGCCCGCTGCCCGCATCTCCGCCTCCACCTTCCCCGCGATGGCAGTGATCTCTTCCCGGTTGTCCCGCTTGAACTCGATCACCAGGATAGCGCCGGGATCACCCTGTACAAAAAATCTATTCTTCCGTTGTTCTATATTGTCCTTCGTGCACTCAAGAATATAATGATCGATCAGTTCACTCGCCGTCGGTGCATATTTAAGCGCGATTAGATTTGCCCGCAGCGATTCATCGATGCTCATAAAATGAACACAAAGCAAGCCCGTCTCCTTTGGCGGGAGGGGGGAAAGATCGAGCTTCATCTCCGTCAGAAAGGCCAGGGTCCCTTCGGAGCCGGCCATCAGTGTACAGAAGTTGAAATCGGGACAGCCGGCCGTAAATGGCGCCGTGTCCAGCAGTAGATCCAGTGCATAACCGGTATTGCGTCTTTCAATGCTTTTCTTGGGGAAGTTCTCGCGGATGCCCACTTGATTGTCATAATTGCTCAGCATCCGGCGTATCTCCCGGTAAACTTCGCCTTCGAGGCCCGCGTCTTCACATCGGGCGTGGAATTCATCCAACCCCAGCTTTCCAAAGGTCGCTTCCGACCCGTCGCTCAGCAGCGCCTTTACTTCCAGCAGGTGTTCGCGGGTACTGCGGTAGACAACCGAATTGCTGCCACAGGAATTATTGCCGACCATGCCGCCGATCATCGCCCGGTTTGCCGTGGAGGTCTCCGGACCGAACAAAAGCCCCTTCGGTTTTAGGAATAGGTTCAGATCGTCGCGGATAACGCCGGGCTGTACGCGCACCCATCTTTCCTCCACATTCAGCTCGAGTATCCCGGTAAAATACTTCGATACATCAACGATGATGCCTTTGCCAACCACTTGTCCGGCAAGAGAAGTCCCCGCAGTCCGGGGTATCAGGGAGGTCTTTTCCGCCCGGGCAAAAGCGATCAGTTTCCGGATGTCGTCCGTCGTCTTTGGCACGGCCACCGCCTGCGGCATCTCGCGGTAGGCGGAAGCGTCCGTGGCATAGAGGGTCCGCATGGTCGTATCATAATACAATTCTCCTTCCAGTTGGCGGCCCAATGCCTGCAATTTTTCATCCATGTCCGCAAAAATAAGCTCTTTCTCCTATTTTTGTCCTATGCACCGCACCATCCTCTTCATCGCATGCCTTGGCCTCCTCCTGCCAGTGGCACCAGCCAACGCCCAAAAAAATCAACAACTTCAACCCAAACCCGCCCTCCTCCACCTCATCGATGGCAACCTCCGCCAGGCGGTGAACCAGTATAAGGTGTTGATGGGCCGTGTCCCGGCAGACCGCCTCCCCAAAACATATTACGCCAATGCGGACAAACTCGAGACCAGCGACGCCGGCTGGTGGACGAGCGGTTTCTATCCCGGCACGCTCTTCTATCTGTACGAGTTCTCCGAGGATACCACCTTGCTCCATGAAGCGCAACGTCGGCTCAGCCTTCTCGAAAAAGAACAATACGATAAGGGTACGCACGACCTGGGTTTCATGATGTATTGCAGCTTTGGCAATGCCCTCAGGCTTATCGGGAAAAAACTCCTGCCCCAGTCCGCGGCGCCTTACGACAGCATCCTACTCACCAGCGCGCGCTCGCTCAGCACCCGCTTCCATCCCATTGTAGGCTGCATCAAGTCCTGGGACAGCAAACCCTGGCACTATCCCGTCATCATCGACAATATGATGAACCTCGAATTGCTGTTTTGGGCGACGCATATCACCGGCGACTCTTCCTTCTATAAAATTGCCGTCGCCCATGCAAATACGACTATGCGCAATCACTATCGGCCCGACTATAGCAGTTTTCACGTCGTGGACTATGATTCCGTCACCGGGGCGATCATCGCCCAAAAAACCGCACAGGGCTATTCCGATTCCTCTGCCTGGGCCCGCGGCCAATCCTGGGGATTATATGGCTACACGATGGTATACCGCAACACGCACGACCCGAAATATCTCCAGCAGGCGCAGCATATCGCGCATTTCATCCTCACCAATCCTGCGCTCCCCGCCGACAAGATCCCCGTCTGGGATTACAACGCACCCGCCTATCCACCGCTGCGCGATGCCAGCGCCGCCGCCGTCATGGCTTCCGCCCTCATCGAACTCAGCCACTACGTCCCTTCCGAAGAAGGCCGCGGATATCTTGAGGTCGCCGAAAAGATCATCGTCAACCTCTCCGACAATACCTACAAACCCGTGGTGGGTTCCAACGGCGGCTTTATCCTCCGCCACAGCGTCGGTCATTTCCCCGCCCACAGCGAAGTCGATGTGCCGCTCACTTATGCGGACTATTATTTTGTGGAAGCCATGCTCCGCTACCGGGAGCTTGGGAAAGATCATAAATAGCGGCCGGCCGTGCCTTCGATGGGTTTCCCCATGAAATCAAAGGCCCGTAGCCGTACATCCCTTAGTGGACTTTCTTCATATTCCCTGCTGGACAAGGCCCAGACCATCAGATCGACCGGCTTGCCGTTCTCGCCGGTGCCTTGATCTTTAAGCGTCGTTTCATGCCGGAATCCTAATCGCTGTGGGATCTTCCGGCTGGCGTGATTGGCGGGGTCGCAGCGGATCTCGAGTCGGGCGAGGCCTTCTATTTCAAAACCTACCTTGATGAGTGCGCTTACCACTTCGGTGGCATAACCCCGGTTGATATAGTTGACATCGATCCAATACCCGATCTCCCGCGCATCTTTGGCGATGCGGTTATGCAGTCCCGTGCCGCCTACCTGCACAGTTTCCGACTTGTCGAAGATGCCGTACACCGCATCCTGTCCCAGGTCGAACCGGCCACGGAATTGCCGTATCACGCTGATCATCCATTCCAGTTCTTTTGGCTCCTGGCGCGCCCAGGGTATCCAGGGCCGGAGATGATCGAGGCTCGACACGATGGCTTTTTGCAATTTCAACGCGTCGGCCGGTTCATAACAACGGATCACCAGCCGTTGGGTTTCTATTCGGTATGCTCGGGGTAGTTCCATTGTCATTTCTTTGGGCAGGCCGCCAATATCCTTTTCACCATCCCATCCATGGATGCATTCTCGATCCATCTTACCACGGCTACGAGATCGTGTTCGGGGTCCACATAAATAAAGTTAGTGCCGTTGCCGATATGGACAAAGGCCGAGGCCGGAGCACTGGGTAATAGTTTCTGATCTGTATTTAGAAACCAATTCATATACCCATAACCCGGATTAGCCGATGTTGGCGTCAATGCCTGCTTCACCCATTGCTCGGAGAGCAGCTGCCTGCCATTCCAGTTGCCGTGGTGAAGGGTCAGCAAACCAAATCTTGCCATATCATAGGCGTTGATGAACATTCCTCCGCCCCAATGGCCCCCGCCGCTGACGGATTGCACAGGTTGCCCGTCCAGCACTATCCAGGAGTTGCGATAGCCATACCAGCGCCAGGTGTTGGAGGCCCCGATAGGGTCCATGATATACGTTTTCAGCACCTGCGGCAGCGGCATCCGCCAGACGCTGGTAGCGGCCAGCGCCAGCGCATTCACCCGGACATCATTGTATTTCCACACCGTACCCGGCGCATGGCGAGGCCTGGTAGTCCATTCTTCCGGCTTGCCTTCAGGCCTGTCGGCCCAGTCGGGTTTGCCCCATAACACGCCTTCCCA
Source organism: Puia dinghuensis (assembly GCF_014642875.1). Lineage (GTDB taxonomy): Bacteria > Bacteroidota > Bacteroidia > Chitinophagales > Chitinophagaceae > Puia > Puia dinghuensis. Next base: position 880,097 of record NZ_BMJC01000002.1, on the reverse strand, counting down.
GTCGCTGGTCTGCCGCAGCATTACGTCCCAGGTAAGGGTTCGGTTGTGTGCGCTGGCAAAGGGATACAACAGGTCGGGCTTCCCCGCAAGCGGATCGTACACTTCTATCGGCGGTACATAATTCGCTACCGTATCCAGCACACTGCGGATCAACCCCTGGTCAACCGCCACACCTACCACCGAAGACAAAAAGCTCTTCGTCACACTGTTCGTAATATCCACCCGGTTGGGCTCGCCCCATTCGGCGACGATATATCCTTTGTAAATAATAATTCCTGTCGGCTCCCCACGCGGCTTCATCGGGCCCACTACCTCGTCAAAAGGCTCGGCCCGCCCAAAACTCTCTTCCTGCGCTAACTCCTGGTCACGCGGCGCCCTGGACTCCTTCTCCCGGGCAAACCCGATGGCCTCCGCCAGAGCTACGGAATCCAGTCCCAGCGCAGCCGGACTACGGTGAACCCATTCCCCGCGCGGCGGAAAATAGGCGGTATTGTTCGATCTTTTGGATTGTGCAGTAAGGAGAATCGTAAACAGCAGTAGTGGAAGTAGAAGGGCTCGTTTCATAACCCTCCTAAGATACTATCCTTTATTTAATTTCTTTCCAAGGTCATCCAGGTCGAGCCGCTTGTTGAAGGTCTTCATCGTCCCCGCCAGCCTGACCAGGATACCCCTGGCCTTACCCCAATCATCGGTTTTGAAAACGGGCGCATTCAGGTCCATCACTTCATTCCCGAATAAAGTGGATACATAAACCTGCCGGCTCACTAACTTATAGGTCGGAGGCATGTCGAAATACCACACCAGGAACAGCTTTCCCGATAAGGTGAGCCATTCCGTTTGCAGGTGACTGTAATGTTGTTTCAGCTTTTTCCGGTAGTAGTCCAATTCGTAATTCATATACTTCTGGAGGACATCCTTCTCGCGGGCGGGGGTCATCCCGGTGAGATCGATGTTCTTGTCGCCCGGTACTACCGTAGCCTGGACGATCTGTTTGTCGATTGTGATGAATCCCGGGACATCCGATGGTTTGGCAGAGTGCAATGGCGTTTCCAGCGTAAAAGAATGATCATTGCCGGCATAGGCGATGAGGCACCGTTTTTTCCCTATGAGGAGACGGGCATGTTCATTGTCGGGGATAGTAGACTGCTGGGCGCGGATAGTAAAACAACAGGCCAGGATAAGCAGGGTAAGGGTCGCTTTCAATTTTTTTCCGCTTTTAACGACCCGTCCAGGATAAAATTTTCATTATAACAGTAAAAAAATGAAAATTTTATCCTGGAAAGAGCCATCCGACCTTTAAAAAAATATTATGTCCGGATGAATTAACAGGGAAAAATCGTATAACTTACCCCCCTTTGCGCATATTCATATGAATTTAGTAAAGAATGTCCTTTTGATGACGGCCCTAGCCGCAACAGCTTACTCTCCCGTCCTTGCCCAACGTAGACACCCCGTACTTCCGGCTGCTGCCGATACGTCCAAACCAAAGCCCCCGGCCTTTCCCGGTTTTACCCTGCCAAAGCAGGGGCCCAAGCCTTATAAAGAGGTGATCACCGACAAGGCCGTCACCCATTATGGCCTGTTCACGGTGCATAAAATAGACGAAAGATGGTATTTCGAGATCCCCGATTCCTTGTTGGGAAGGGAATTCATGGCCATCACCCGGTTTAGCAAAACGGCTGCCGGCGGCGGCATTTATGGCGGGGAGCTGGCCAACCAGCAGACCCTGGAATGGGATAAAGGTCCTGCGCACACCCTGTTCCTCCGTGTCGTCACCCTTGTCAGCATGGCCGACTCGACCAGCAAGATCTACAAGGCGGTGAAGAATTCGAGCGTAGACCCCATTGCCTCCGCCTTCGATATAAAAGCTTATGGTAAGGACTCCGCAAGCGTGGTCATCGATGTCACCGATTATTTCAAAGGCGACAATCTCATCGTCAGCATTCCCCAGGGGATCAAGGGCAGGATGAGGCTGGGCGGCCTGGCTTCCGACAGAAGCTATATCGAGCACATCAACACCTACCCCATCAACACCGAAGTCAGAAGCGTCAAGACCTTCTCCACCGGCGGCGGGATGAGCGCCGCTTTCGGCCTGTCTTTTTCTTCGCCGACCGATGCCGCGGGCGCCGTTACGCTGGAACTCAATACTTCCTTTATTCTCCTGCCCGCCGCCCCGATGTCCAAACGGCTCTTTGACTCCCGGGTAGGCTATTTTGCGGATGACTATGTCGTCTACAGTGACGAACAGCAGAAGATAGAGAACCAGCAGTTCATCGTCCGCTGGCGGCTCGAACCCCGGCCTGAAGACCGCGAAAAATGGCTGCACGGGGAATTGGTCCGGCCGGCCAAACCTATCATCTACTACATCGATCCCGCTACGCCACGCAAATGGGTGCCCTATCTCATCCAGGGTGTCAACGACTGGCAGCGGGCATTTGAACAGGCCGGATTCAAAGACGCGATTGAAGCCCGCGAATGGCCGGATGGGGACAGCACGATGAGCCTGGAAGACGCCCGTTATTCCGTCCTGCGTTATTTTGCCTCGGACATTGAAAATGCGTATGGTCCCAATGTTCACGACCCACGCAGCGGGGAGATCATCGAAAGCCACATCGGCTGGTATCACAATATCATGGAGATATTGCATGACTGGTACATGATACAGGCAGGCGCCGTCGATCCGCGAGCCCGGTCGATGCATCTCGATGACAGCCTGATGGGGCAACTCATCCGCTTTGTCTCTTCCCATGAAGTGGGGCATACCCTCGGCCTCCGCCACAATATGGGTAGCAGCAGCACCGTGCCGGTGGAGAAACTACGCGACAAAGGCTGGCTCGACATTCATGGCCATACGCCCTCCATCATGGACTATGCGCGGTTTAATTATGTCGCCCAACCGCAGGACGATATTCCCGAGATCGACCTCTTTCCCCGCATCGGCGAGTACGATCGCTGGGCCATCCGCTGGGGCTATGCCTATGCAGGTGGAAAAGACCCGAAGGAAGAATCTAAGATCCTCAACAAATGGGTCATCGACAGTCTTCGCACCAATCCGCGCCTCTGGTTTGGTGGTGAGGGATTCAACCAGGATCCCCGCGCCCAGACCGAAGACCTGGGGGACAACAGTATAAAAGCAAGCGAATACGGCATCCAGAACCTGCGCCGCATCCTTCCCGGCCTGCCCGCCTGGACAAAAGAAGAAGCCGACAAATACCAGAATCTGGCCGAGATGTACCGGCAGGTGGTGGCGCAGTTCAACCGCTATATGGGCCATGTCCTGAAAAATGTGGGGGGTGTCTATGAGACCTTTCGCAGCGTCGAGCAACCCGGGGACGTCTATGAACCCACACCGGCGGTGCGGCAGCGCGAGGCCGTTCGCTTCCTGAATAACCAGCTTTTCGAGACGCCGCGCTGGTTGCTGGATAACAACATCCTCAACAAGATCAGCAGCCCTTCGGGCGGAGACCCGATATCACCGATACAGACCGCAGTCCTTAGCAGCCTGCTGTCGGCAAACAGGCTTAACAACCTCTTGCTGGAGACCAATCGCTATGGCGCGACACATGTATATACTGTGGAGGAGTTGCTGGACGATGTCCGCAAAGGCATTTGGGGAGAATTGAGTAAACATCAACCCACTGATGCCTGGCGCCGCGACCTGCAAAAGACGTATGTGGAGTCGCTGATCTCGGTACTCAACTCTTCGGGTGGATCATCATCCAGCCTTTCCGGGTTGGTCATTTACTTTGGACCCGGTACAAAAAATACCGACCTGCCTTCTATTGCAAGGGCAGAACTCACCACCATGAGGACCCGGATACTGGCCGCTATCCCAATGACGACAGACAAGCTTACCAGATACCATCTGGAAGACCTGGCCCAGCGCATCAGGAGAGCCCTCGATCCGAAATAAAACCCCACCCCCGCGTGCGAGAGCCCGATCCAAAGTGATCGGATCATATGTGTTTGCTACTTACAGAGACCTTCGTCATTTTGGGCGCTTTACGAAGAGGGACCAACGCATCTGCGGGCAGCGTTAGCTTGATAAACCTGTTAAGATGGTCGTCATAATACTTGCAGCGGACAATGCCCCTGTTTTCATGGACCTCTTCAACAATCAGCTTGATATCCAACAAGCCAGGAAAAGTTACCTCTTCACCCACCTCTAAAAGATCGTACATAGGCAGAAATTTTAAGGGAGGTTTGACAAAGATCGTACAAAGAACAAGTTAATGAAGCCTGGTAGAATCTGCAAATTTAATAGGTGATTATATGTACCGTTTTTTAACGGTACCCCTAAGTATAAACACTCAATTACCGTACCTGCCTGGCAAATTTTTTGCAAAAGACTATAAAAATGTCTTATGCAACTCCACAATTACCCGGATACTGCCCCCGGTCTCGGCGACGGGAATCGTATCCTTTCTGCCGTAGGCGGTTCCTTGCTTATTTACTATGTCGCGCAAAAACACAAGCTCGATAGCCTGCTGCTGTTGGGCGGAGCCTATCTCCTATATCGCGGCATCTCCGGCCATTGTCCTGTCAGCGAAGCATGGAGGACGGACAACAGGCCGGCCCATTCCTCCAACATCAACATCAGGACCCAGGTGGTCGTGAACAAACCACGCGGAGAGGTATACGCCTTCTGGCGTTGCCTGGAGAACTGGCCCCTCTTTATGCGGCATTTAGAGAATGTAGATGAGATCGACAACGTGACATCCATATGGACGATGAAAATGCCCGGGGTAGGGGATATCCGCTGGGAGGCGAAGATCGTCAAGGAAGAAAAGGATACCGAACTATCCTGGGCCTCCGTCCCCGGTGCACCCATTCATGTCACCGGGAAGATCAATTTTTCCTCCACACCCGGCAATGCCACCCGCATCGACGTCATGCTTTCTTATCATGCGCCGCTGGGGGCCATCGGTGAAAGACTGGCGCGGCTGCTGACACCCGCCTTCCGGGAAAAGATAGAAGCGGACATCCACCATTTCAAACGCTATATAGAGGACGCGGGGAAATCCATACCTTTATGATTGGTTAAGGCTAAATCCCCGGGTTAATGCTCACAAAAAAGAAACAGCGTAAATTCCTGGCTAAGAAGAACAAGGAATGGCAGACCTATTTGCAGGCTTACAACGATAGCCGGGACCCCGAGGCCTTGCATCAACTGCGTCTCGCGCTGAAAAAACTACATGCAGTAGCCCGCTTTTCAAAGGCCTGTTGCGGCGGACAGGCGCTGAAAGATTTCCAGCATGGACTGCAAGACATGTTCAAACAAGCCGGCATCATCCGTGACGCAGGCAATCATCTGCAATTGCTGGAACATTTTCACACCATACCGACGACTTATGTCCACCAGCAGGCTCAATTGCAGGCAGTAGCCATAGCAGAGTTCACAGGCCAGGTAAAAGCCTTCCGCCGCCGGGGAATACGTGCCGCAAAGCGCCTCCTTTCCCATGTTCAACCTGTCACTATCGACTGCATCCGCGATTGGTATGCGAAGCAATTGATCAGCACAGGCATCCTGCTGACTGCTTCGGGCGACGATCTCCACGAAGCCCGGAAACAGATAAAAGACCTGTTGTATATTTTGAAACTCCTGCCTTCGGAGGCCACGGCTCAATTACGCCTTGACGCGGATTACCTCGATCAGCTGCAGGAAGCCATCGGCCAGTGGCATGACGCCGTCGTCATAGCTGCTATCTGGGCGGATAGGGACCTCGAAGGCAGCCCGGCGATGGCGCTGGAATGCCGGGAAAAAGAAGCAGCCGTCCAACGCCTGGCCGAAAATTTCTACCTGCGGGTGCATCTTCCGCGCATTTCATCTCCCGGCTAACCCTTTCAACCGCTCGGGCTGTGCAATGCGGATATCCTTGCCGGAGGTGACGATGGTCCCTGCCGCCGTCCATTCGGTGAACAGTTTAAATACGGTCTCATAGGTGGTGCCCGCATAGGCCGCAATATCCTGCCGGGTCATTGTCATGGCAATGGTCCCATCCGCAGTGCGGCCAAAGATCTCTTCAATGTCCAACAAAGCATTGGCGATTCGGCCCTTTACTTCCATGTGCGTCATTTCCCGCATCCTTTTCTCCGCCCTTTGCAATTCCGTGGCGTAAAAGTGCATCAGGGTATAGGTCAGGGAAGGGTTGGCCTTCAGACTGGTTTCAAGGAAGTCGTTGGGGATGAAACAGACCGTCGTGTCTTCCAGCGCAGTGGCGGAAATAGGATAAATGGCGCTGCCACCCAACCCGCGATGACCGACTATCTCGCCGCCCCTGGCAAACCGGTAGATCATTTCCCGCCCATCGGTCCAGGGGGCATGGATCTTGACGGCGCCGGAGTAAAGGAAGAAGATACCCTCTACTTTTTCACCTTCCCGGAATAGGGGTTTACCTTTTTTGATCATTGCGGTCTTTTTCTTCACCGCGATGAGTTCTTTCCATTCCGGGATACAATGCTGGCATAAGAAACAACGGGTTAAGTCACATGAAAGTTGTTGCATAATATTGTTTGTGCAATACTTTAATTAAAATTAAACGTATAAAATATAAAATAATATTGTTTGTGCAATATATTTGCAGAATTATGGATTCCACCGTCAAACGTCGTGTCTTCTTACTAAGCATTCAGGTGATTGCCAACGCCTTAGTCATAGGTGTAGTAGCCAAAGGTCTGGTATATCTCATTGATCTTATCACGAATATCTCTTTTTATGGCCGCTTTTCTTTTGAAGCGGCTTCACCCGCCGGCAACCATCTGGGTTGGCTGGTCGTCATCGTCCCTATTGTCGGCGCAATATTGGTTGGGTTAATGGCCCGTTTTGGTTCAAAAGCCATCGGCGGCCATGGTATACCCGAAGCGATGGAAAAGATCATCCTTGCCGATAGCCGCATCCCACCCGCAATAACCTTTCTAAAACCTCTGTCGGCGGCCATCTCCATCGGCACGGGTGGCCCCTTCGGCGCCGAAGGCCCTATCATCGCCACCGGCGGCGCCTTTGGTTCACTCACCGGGCAATGGATGCATATCTCGGCTTCCGAACGTAAGATCGTCCTGGCCGCAGGCGCCTGCGCCGGTATGGCGGCCATCTTCGGCAGCCCCGTAGCTGCCGTGCTGCTGGCCATCGAATTATTATTATTCGAGTTCTCGCCGCGGTCGGTCATTCCCGTGGCCCTCGCCTGCGTCACCGGAGCAGGGATGCACTTCCTGCTTTTTGGCCACGAGCCCGTTTTTGGCATGCCCGCCATCCCGGCGCCATCCAGCGGCGCCCTTGCCATCTATGTCCTGCTGGGCGCCTTCGTCGGAGTAATCGCCGCCGGGGTATCCCGCTCTATTTACTGGATAGAGGATATGTTTGAAAAGTTACCCATTCACTGGATGTGGTGGCCGGCGCTGGGTGCGATAGCCATCGGCGTCATCGGTTATTTCGCCCCCCACACGATGGGTGTCGGCTATGATAATATCCAGCATCTGTTGACGGGGACAACCCCACTCACCATCGTTTTTTCGCTCTGTCTGCTGAAATACCTGTCCTGGTCGATCAGTCTTGGCAGCGGCACATCGGGCGGGACACTGGCGCCCTTGTTTACCATCGGCGGTGCACTCGGCGCTCTGGTGGGTACGGTGATCATCGCCTGGTTTCCCCAGGCGGGTATCAATATCCCCACGGCCGCGCTCATTGGCATGGCTGCGATGTTTGCCGGCGCCTCCCGCGCATGGCTCACCTCCATCGTCTTTGCGCTTGAAACCACCGGTCAGATCAACGGCCTTCTGCCCCTGCTCGGCGGCTGCGTAGCGGCTTACTTTGTCTCTTTCTTCCTGATGAAAGGGAGTATCATGACGGAGAAGATCCAGCGCCGCGGCGTAAAGACCCCGGATGCGTATGAACCCGATATCTTAAGAAGCGTAGCCGTCCGGCAACTGGTGATCCCCGTCAAGTCGGACACCGTCGCGAAATATTCCATCGCCGCCTCCGAAGACGCCGGCGTCGCCGCGGAATTGATGGGAAAATACAATGTCGATAATCTTATTGTCAAGGATGACGCCGACGACAACAAGGTGATCGGCATGATCACCGCCCGCAGCCTGCTCACCTTCTACAGCCGGCAGCGGCAAAAAGAACAACACTATGAGTCGCCGACCCGGACGCGGCGGATCATGGCGCAAGGGAGGAAATTATTACGAACTAATCATAAATAAATAAGGATATGCAAAAAGATCAATACGCAGCCTTCTTCAAGGCCTTGATGACCGGACTCTTCATCGGCATCATCGATACCCTCATCTGTCTCTCCTATAACATCGGCTACCGGAATTCGACGGGATTCATTCCCTCTGAGATTATCAATGTCTCCTCGCTCATCTTTGCTGTCAATCTCCTGATGACCATCGTTGGCATCGTCTACTTTTTCTTCATCCGTTTCATCCGTAACGGAGATATCGTCTATACCATCTTCATGCTCGCACTCACAGCCTGGCTGGCATACCGGTCATTCGCACTCGTCCGTTTCTCCGATGCAAAGCTGGACGGCAGCTTCCACGGGTTGCTGGGTGGCATTGTCCTCATCCTTGGTATCAGTGCAGCCTCGCTGTCCTTCTTCTACCGGAGTAAGAAATTCCAGGAAGCGGTCATCTAGCGGAGGACTCCAGCTTTTGCAGGGCCTTTTTCAAGTCGGCGCCTTTCCCCAGCACCGGTTGAAAGAGATCACCCACCTCCTTCAACCGGTCGCCCATCGTCTGGATGGTAAAGGCCTGCATGCTCAGACCCTTCTTCACCTCTTCCCAGTGCAGTGGCGCTGACACCGTGGCCCCGGGTTTGGGTCGCACGGCATAGGGCGCGGCTATCGTCGCCTGTGGCCGGTTCTGGAGAAAGTCCAGGTACATCCGGCCCTTACGGGCCGACAACGTCCTCTCGAGAGTCGTATAAGCCGGTATCTCTGCATTCACCCGCTCGACAACCACCCGCGCAAACTCCTTGGACTCTTCATAAGTATATTTCGCTCCCAGCGGGAAGTAGACATGCAGTCCCGTCGACCCCGAGGTCTTACAATACGATTCGATGCCCGCCGCATCGAGGATCTTTTTCGTCACCTGCGCGGCTTCGATCACTTTATCAAAAGGCGTTTTCCTGTCCGGGTCGAGATCGATGATACACCAGTCGGGATTGTCCGGGGTCTTCACCCGGCTGCTCCAGGGATTCACCTCGATACAACCAAGCGAAATGATGTATAGCAGGCTGGCTTCGTCCGTACAAACCAGGAATTCCTTGTCTTCGGGGTCCTCCGCGGAATGATAGGGGAAGGTCTTGATCCAGCCCGGAACTTTTCCTTTGACATTCTTCTGGAAGAAACTGGGCCCGTTGATGCCGTTGGGCTGGCGATTCAGCGACTGGGGCCTGTCCACCATATAAGGCAGGAGATAGGACGCCACCTGGTGGTAATAATTCAGGAGATTCCGTTTGGTATATTTCTCCTTTGGCCAGAATACCTTATCGAGATGCGTAAAGCTCAGCTCTTGCCCATTTATGGTTACCATCTGCGACTCGTCACTCGAATTGAGCAGGGGCTTCCGCTCCCCTTGCTTCACTGGCCGCCGGATCGCATTCCTCACCGTCTTCGCCTTCACCGCCGTCTCCCGTACGACATCCCTGGCATCCTTGTCCTCCCGCATTCCCTTAAAGGAGGGTTGCCGCATCAACCCATCCCCGGTCATCTCCCGGAAAGTGACCTCACAGACAAGTTCAGGCTTCAGCCATATGATCTTTGTATCCCCGGACGCCGGCCGGAAAGGAGCGGGCTTGTTTACATCCGGCAATATCCCAAACGGCGGTTCCTTCCGCTCCAGCGGCTTGAAGCGCTTCAACATCTCCTTCTGCATCTTTTCCGTAAAACCCGTCCCGATCTTTCCGGTATATTTCAACCTGCCGTTCTCAAACACTCCCGCCAGCAGGCTGCTGAACGGCTTTGGTGTTCCTTTCTTCCGTGTATAACCGCCGATGACCACTTCCTGGCGGCTCATCGTTTTTATCTTTAGCCATTCCTTTGTCCGGACACCCGGGGTATATAAGCTATCCGTCTTTTTGGCGATGATGCCTTCCAGACCCAACTTCTCAGCCGTGCCAAAAAATTTTGTTCCGCTGGTCTCGAAGCTCTCGCTAAACCGTACGAGGCCTTCCGCCGGGATGAGGCCCTTCAAAAGCTTCCGCCGTTGGACTAGGGGTAGGCCCATGAGATCCTTGCCTTCCAGCCATAGCAGGTCGAACACATAGTAGATAAGCTCGCCATCGGCTTCACTGCGCCAGTTTTGCAGCCTGTTAAATTCGGATTGCCCCTTTTCATTCAGCACCACGATCTCGCCATCCAGCACGGCATCGATGGTCCAGCCCTTCAAGGCGTCAAACACCGGGTAATATTTATCAAAGGATTTGTTGTTGCGGCTTCGCAGCTCCACCTTGCCCTTTTTAAGATAGGCCAGCGTCCGGACTCCATCCCATTTTATTTCATAAGACCAGCCTTCTTCGTCAAAAGGTTTGTCCACCAGTGTCGCCTGCATGGGAGGAATGTTCGCCGGCATGGCCGCCTCTTGCCCAATCTTCGGAGCCTTGGTCTTCACCGACCTGTTGCTCACCCACTCCTTTGCCTTCGGGTCTTTCGCAATCTGTTCCAGCGTCTTTTTCGACAACACCGACTTATCCTTGTCGGTCACGGGCTTCTCCGACGCATACCTGTCCCGGTGCTTGATCAGCAGCCAGGAGTTCTCCTCTTTTCCCTTCGTACGCACAAGCGCAAACTCGCCCTTCAATTTCTGCCCATTGAGCCTGAACTTCAACGACCCTTCCCGCAATCCCTTCAACAGCGCCTTCTCCTGCGCCGCCTTCGTATTGCCAGGACGGCCTTTGGGAAATTTAGGCCGTCCTGGCAAACCCACTGATGATGGGCCTTCGGCCAACGCGCCTGTGGCACGTTTTTGACCATTGGTCTCTTCCAGCGACTCATAGGTTCCTTCATCCCAGACCATTACCGTCCCTGCACCATAGTTACCGGCCGGGATGACGCCTTCAAAGTCTTTGTAATCCCACGGATGATCCTCCACCTGCATCGCCAGCCGTTTGTCTGCCGGGTTGAGGGAAGGCCCCTTCGGAATAGCCCAGCTCTTCAGCACGCCTTTCATTTCAAGGCGGAAATCGTAATGCAGCCGGGACGCGGCATGTTTTTGAACCACAAATTGCAGCGTCTTTCCCGAAGGCTTTCCACCCTGTGGCTCCGGTGTAACGGTAAAACGCCGTTTTTGCTTGTATTCTTTTAGTGCCATAACTTAGCAGAGGCAAAGGTCTTGCCATCATCTAAAATACAGGGATATGTCCAACAATAAAAGCAAAAAGCCGGGGAAAGATCCTGTCCACGAAGCCGAGGAACAGGCGGAAAAGGACATCCTCAACGATCCCGAACTCAGCGATAGCGATCCTACCGACGACCTCGACGAAAGCGAACTTGCCCAACGGGATAACTCCGACGAAGAGGCCTTTGATGAACTCGAGAAAAAAAGGCCTAAACCCAAACATCATCCGGAGAAGGGGAAATAAATGCATAACCCCTATATTTGCGGCGCTGAAAAGAACAACTACTCTTCAATGCCGTTACTGGAAAAACAACTCATCGTCAAGCGCAGTACCCTGAAAGGCGCCGGGAAAGGACTCTTTACGACAAGAGATATTCCCAAAGGGAAAAAGATCGTTGAATACAAAGGTAAGATCACCAAATGGAAGGAGGTGAACGACCGGGACGGGCTCAATGGCTACATCTACTATGTCAACCGCAACCATGTCATCGATGCCTGGTCGACAAAGGCGGCGCTGGCCCGTTATGCCAACGACGCGAGAGGATTGGTCCGTACCGAGGGTCTCTATAACAATTGCACCTATCGCATCGAAGGAGTTCGGGTCTTCATCTACGCCATGCGCAATATTCCCGCCGGTAGCGAACTCTTTGTCGGCTATGGCAAGGAATACTGGGACATTATAAAGGAGAACTGGGGAGTAAAATAACTACTTGCCCGAGGCCGCCTGCCGCTAATGCGCAGACACTCACCTGCCTAGTAACGACTTCGCCCGGGCCACCACATTCTGCACCGTAAACCCAAATTCTTTAAAGAGATCGGCTGCCGGCGCGGACTCGCCAAACCTTGTCATGCCCAGCATATCTCCTTCATCGGTTACATATCTATGCCAGCCCACCGGCGATGCGGCCTCGACAGCCAGTCTTTTCCTTAACCCTTTTGGAAATATCCGCTGCTTGTAGCTGTCATCCTGTTTTTCGAACAGCTCCATGGACGGCATGCTCACCACCCGCGCGGCGATACCGTTCTCTCGTAGGTTCTTTTGAGCCTGCAAGATCAGCTCCACCTCCGACCCACTGGCGATGAGGATCAGTTCGGGCGCTCTTTCCGGCTCGGACAGTATGTACGCGCCCCTGCTCAGGTCTCCTGTACTCTTGTAGTTACCTGACTCCAGAATAGCGATATTTTGTCTTGTCAGTACAAGTACCACCGGTCCTCCCTTATGGGTCAACGCCACTCTCCACGCCTGTGCCGTTTCATTGGCGTCGGCGGGCCGCAGCACGAGGATATTCGGAATGCTCCGCAGTGCAGCCAGCTGCTCCACCGGCTGGTGGGTCGTTCCATCCTCGCCAAGACCGATACTGTCGTGGGTATAGATGAAGATGGGTTTTATCTTCATGATAGCCGCCAGCCGGATAGGCGGCCGCATATAGTCGGAGAAGATGAGGAAGGTGGCACCATAGGGGAGCAGCCCTTTTGTTACCGCCATCCCGTTGAGGATCGCGCCCATCGAGTGCTCGCGAACGCCAAAATGGAAATTACGCCCACCCGGATCATCGGCGCTAAAAGCAGTATATTGGGTGAGCAGCGTCTCCGTGCTGGGCGCCAGATCGGCGGAGCCGCCTACCAGCCCGGGTAACAGACCCGCAATACTGTTCAGCACCTTTCCTGAAGCTACCCGCGTAGACATCTTGCCCTCTTTGCCGTCTGAGGTTCGGAAAGCCGGGATCTTCTTTTCCCAACCGTTTGCCAACTTCTCCTTCAAAGCCATCTCGTACTCTACGGCAAGTTCAGGATATTCCTTTCTATAGGCATCGAACAGCGCCTCCCATTGCTCCTGCAGCTGGATGCCCTTCGCTCCCGCGGCACGGTAGTACTCCAGCACCTTGCCCGGCACCACAAAAGATTGCTCCGGGTCGAAACCGAAGAACTCTTTTACCAGCTTCACCTCATCGGCCCCCAGCGGAGCACCATGCGCGGCTGCCGTATCTACTTTATTTGGACTGCCATAGGCAATATGCGTCCGCACACTGATCAGCGAAGGCCTCGATGTCTCTTCCCTCGCCGCCTTTATCGCCCGGTCGATGGCCACGATATCATTCCCGTCCTCCACCGCCTGCACATGCCAGCCATAGGCTTCAAAACGCTTGCCCACATCCTCCGTGAAGGTTATATTGGTGTTCCCCTCGATGCTGATATGATTGTCATCATAGAGGTAAACGATATTACTGAGTCGGAGATGGCCGGCGATGGAGGCCGCCTCAGAACTCACGCCCTCCATCATATCCCCATCACTGCAAATAGCGTAAATGGTATAGTTGAAAAGATCGAAGCCGGGCTTGTTGAACCGCGCCGCCAGGTGTTTTTGTGCGATAGCAAGCCCTACGCCGTTGGCAAAGCCCTGGCCCAGGGGACCCGTCGTGACTTCGATACCGGGCGTCAATCCATATTCAGGGTGCCCCGGTGTCTTGCTGTGCAGCTGGCGGAAATTTTTTATATCGTCAAGGGTAAGATCATAACCGGTGAGGTAGAGAAAGCTGTATTGGAGCATACACGCATGTCCCGCGGATAATACAAACCTGTCCCGGTTGGGCCATGCCGGGTCTTTAGGATTATACCGCATATGCTTCCCCCATAAGAGATGCCCCATGGGCGCCGTGGCCATCGGTGTGCCCGGATGACCGGAATTGGCTTTCTGCACCGCATCGGCGGACAGAACCCGAACCGTATCGATGCACAGTTGTTCTATGTCCTGGGCATGGGTGTTCGCCTCTTCTTTGGTTAAGGTGATGGTGGGCATAACTATTGATTTGATTCGATTGATAAACTCAATTTCTATGCCGCTTCACGAGCTCATCATCACCCGCCGTCTTCGCCGCCTGGAAGCCTCGGGCCGGCAATTCCCACAGCACCTGGCCTGATCGGTCCAGCAGGTTTGTGGACGGATTCTATATATTTGTACAAATGGCATCCACCGCAAACCCTGCGGGAAAGACCAGTTCCACCAAAACGAGGAGGTCTCCCCGGCTAAAACGTCTGCTCAAAACGCTCGGCCCGGGCCTCGTCACCGGCGCCAGCGACGACGATCCTTCCGGCATCGTCACCTATTCCCAGGCCGGCTCCCAGTTTGGATTGACAACGCTATGGACGGCGCTGCTCACCTTCCCCCTGATGGCTGCTATTCAGGGGATGGCCGCCCGTATAGGACTGGTCACCAACCACGGCCTCACCGGCTGCTTGCGGATGCACTATCCGAAATGGGTGTTATTCTTCGTACTCATCTTTTGCTTTCCGGCCGTGATCCTCAACATCGGGGCCGACATCCAGGGCATGGGCGCCGTGGCCCATCTGCTGGTACCCGCCATCCCTGCCTTCAGTTTTAGCATCCTCTTCACCGCCCTGCTACTTTACATGATCATCAAATACCCCTATCAAAAGATGGCGGGTCTCCTCAAATGGCTCTGTCTCGGGCTGCTGCTCTACCTCATCGTCCCCTTTCTTGTCCACCAGGAGTGGTCGGGCGTCGTTCGCCGTACCTTCGTCCCGGAGATCCACTTCGACAAAGGCTTCCTGAGCATCCTCGTCGCTATCCTCGGAACGACCATCTCCCCCCATCTATTCTTCTGGCAGGCGACGATGGAAGTAGAAGACCAGCAGCACAACGGTGCGAAAAAACAGCTATTCGTCGATAAAAGGGTACTTAAAGACATGCGCAGCGATGTCAACATCGGGATGTTCTTTTCCAACCTGGTGATGTTCTTCGTCATCCTCACGGCGGGCAGCGTGCTGTTCCCTGCCGGGATAAGGAACATCGACACCGTCGAGCAGGCTGCACTCGCGTTAAAACCCCTTGCCGGCAATCTCAGTTATGTACTGTTTGCCATAGGGGTCATCGGAACGGGCCTCATCGCCATTCCCGTACTCGCCGGCAGCCTGTCCTATATGCTGGCGGAGACCCTCCAGTTCTCCATGGGGCTGGATAAGAAGTTCAACGAAGCCAAACGCTTCTATGCTGTCATCATCGTCAGCCTCATTGCCGGGCTTTGCATGCAATCCTTCGGACTTTCAGCGGTGCGTGCACTTCTCTATACTGCCATCCTTTATGGCATCACTGCCCCGGTTCTCATCGCCATCATCCTGCACATCGGCAATAATAAAAAGATCATGGGCAGCAATACCAACAGCTGGCTTTCCAACCTGCTCGGCTTCCTCACCCTGATACTGATGACGGCCGCCGCCGTTGCCCTCATCTGGCTCGAGCTCGCCACTTAGATGCGGGTACGTAATTTGAAGTAAGCCCAAAAAATTACTCCCATGATGGAAAAAGTAACCACGCCCGACACCATGACCACTTCTTCCCAGGTACTGGGAAAGCTGCGCGTTAATCACATGGATAACGAATTTCGCTGGACACCCAAGGGTTTTACGACCACCAATGATAAGATTTACCGGCCGGAAGATCTGGTGATCATCCGAACCCTGCGTTTCGAAGGCCTCAGCGACTCGTCAGATATGGAGATATTATACATTATAAAAGCCAACGACGGGCTCATCGGCTATAGCCTGGATGCCTATGGCGCCTATTCCAGCCACGACAACGAATATGGCTATAATAACTTCATCCGCCAGATTGCCGAGGTCGAGCATGACGAACAGCTCCTGTTCACGCTGTAAAGAGCCGGGGAAAAATATGCGCGATGTCCTGTTTTTTCTACGGTATATTGCATTGAAGAAAAGCTTATGACACCTATCATAAAAGAATTGGAAGCCGCCCTCGAAAAGGGTAATGCCCATGTCACTTTTGAAGCGGCGGTAAAGAACATTCCCCACGAGCTGCTTGGTATCATCCCCGATGGCCTGCCCTATAGTCTTTGGCAACTGATCGAGCACGTCCGCATCACCCAGTGGGATATCCTGGAATTCTGCCGAAACCCCAATCATCAGAGTCCCGCCTGGCCTGGTGGTTACTGGCCAAAAGAGAAGACCCCCGTGCATCCCGGCGATGTTAAAAAGTCGGTCGGGCAGATCCTGGCCGACCGAAAAGCATTCATCGGGTTGCTGCAAAAGGTCGGGGATGACCTCCATACCCCCTTTAAGCACGGAGATGGCCAGACCCTCTTCCGGGAGGCCCTGCTCATCATCGATCATACTGCCTATCACACCGGTGAGATCGTCGTACTCCGGCGCATACTGGGAAATTGGAAATAGAGGTATCTTAGCGCTATGAAAGAGATTCGTAGCATCGTCGTGGCCTGGCAAACCCTCGATCTCACCCGGACAAAGGCAGCGCTCGCCACCGTCGTCAGGGTAGAGGGCTCTTCCTACCGGCGGGCCGGCGCCCGGATGCTGGTGCTCGACGACGGCACCTACCTGGGCGGCATCAGCGGCGGCTGTCTCGAAGGCGATGCACTGCGCCGCGCGCAGAAAGGCATTGCCCTCCAACGCCCCTCCGTCATTACATATGATACCACCCAGGACGACGATTACCAGGTGGGCGTAGGCCTGGGCTGCCAGGGCATCATCGATGTACTCTTTACTCCTTTGCAACCCGATGATGCTACAAACCCCCTCAGCATCCTCGCCAGTCTCACCGATATCCGTCAACCCGCTGCCCTAATCACCGTCACCGGAAGTCCCGACCCGCTGCTTTTGGGAAGGACCTTTCTCTTTAATGAACAAACCGCCTTTCACGAACAATCCGCTTTGCCAAAGGATCTCCCGCAGGCGGACATTCAAGCCGCCCTCACCGACCGCACGTCCCGCAGTATAACTTCAGGCGATACCCGGTTTTTTATCGAGATCATCCTTCCTGCCATCCACATCGTGGCCTATGGCGGCAACTACGATATCCGCACGCTCCTGCAACAAACAAAAGAACTGGGCTGGGATTCCACCGTCATTCTCAACACCACCCGTGCGGACAAAGCGCTTGTCAAAGCCGCTACAACCATCATCGACAGCAAAAGCGACCAATCTCCGCTGATCGATGGCTACACCGCCGTCCTGCTCATGTCCCACGACTACAACAACGATAAACGCAACCTGCAACGCGTATTGTCTTCCGCCGCCAGCTACATCGGTATCCTCGGTCCCCGCAAACGTGCCGAAAAACTCTTCACAGAACTATCCATCAGCGAAGAAGATCAGCGCCGTATCTATGCTCCTGCCGGTCTCGACATCGGCGCTGCCAATCCCGAAGAGATAGCCCTATCCATTCTCGCCGAAGTGCGCAGCCACTTTTCCCGCCGCGAGGGCATGTCTCTCCGCCGCCGCGAAGGCTCCATCTACGGCTGATCCTTCCTTTCTGCCGACCATCGCCGCAACCGCAGTTGCCCCCGCATTCCTTGCGCGGCCGCCGCATTCACAACCCGCGGCCGGCCACAATTGTCATTTACCCGGTACCGTTATACAAACAATTTCTTTTCAGGCTGTTTTCTTCTTTGTATCTTTACTCTCCCCTTCTCGCAGTTCCATTTCAAGCTAAACAAGAATTTTAAGGACTTGCCAGCCCGTAGGTTGGCCGGTGCAGGGTCATCGTGTGTTAGTAAATTTTATCCTTATGAAACAACGAAAAAGCGATATACTGTGGAAAGTAGTTATCGAGGACGTTTTTCCTGACCTTTTGCGTTTCATTTTTCCGGATGCCGACGAGGTATACGATATGGAGCGTGGTTTTGAATTTCTCGACAAGGAACTCGCGGAATTGTACCCTCAGCCGGAGGAAGAAAAGGATTCGCGCTTTGCTGATAAGTTGGTGAAGGTGTATCACCGGGACGGAGTGGAAGAATGGGTGTTGCTGCATATCGAGATCCAAGGGGATACTCATCACCGGGAGGCATTTGCGGAGCGCATGTACACCTATTTCTATCGCATACGGGACCATCACAAAAGGCCGGTGTCGGCAGTCGCGATCTTTACGGGCCATGACGGGCGGGAAATGCCTAACCGGTACACCTATGAATATCGGGGGACGCGGTTAATGTATGAATACCCTGCGTTTTCGATTCTGGATTATTCGGACGAACATCTGGAGAAAAGCGACAACCCCTTCGCCCAGGTGATCGTCGCCGCGAGGATCAGGTTGTTGGAGGAGAAAATACCCGAGGAAGATTTATTGAATATCAAGTTGATAGCTGCTAGAAAGTTAATGGGAAAGGACTTTGACAAGGAAAAGATCAGAGCGATCTTTAACTTTTTGAGGAACTATGTCCTCTTTGAGAAGCCGGAAATGAATCGTATCTTTGATAAACAGATTAAGCAAACAGATAAAGCTAGTGTTATGAACACAGTTGAATATTTAAAAATGGAAGGTAGAGCAGAGGGCAAGGAGGAAACCACAAGGTTTATTGTAGAGAACCTGTTAAGGAATTCCGACTATCCCGTAGAGAAGATCGCATCTGCTTGTGGTGTCTCCATTGAATTCGTTCATGAAGTAAAAAGGAGAATGAAGACCTGGTAACAGTACAATCCCATCTTTGTAATGATATGAGCCGCCGGTATACCGGCGGTTTTTTTTTGCCGCGCTGTCAGAACAGGCCGTTAGGCCCGACATAATCCGAACGAGTGCGGCGCAGGTATATTCCTCACAACCGTAGCCGCACTCCCTGCCCGACAAGGTCGGGCGGCCGTTAGGCCCGACATAAGCGGAACGAGTGCGGCGCAGGTATATTCCTCACAACCGTAGCCGCACTCGTTCCCGGGAACGATTGCGTAAATAAACCCTTGATTCACCGATCGTATCCAAAAACTTCTCCCTACCATTACACCCGATTGCATTGTTAACCAACTCAACTGCCATATGAAGAGAATTGCCATTCTAACTTCCCTGGCGCTGATGATCACCCTCGGTTTGCACGCACAAACCCTAAGAGGCCGGGTCGTCGATGATAGCACAGGCACAGGTCTTCCGGACGCTTCCGTTATTCTATCGGGTACCAGCAAAGGCACTACCTCGGGGGGCGACGGAATTTTCGCCCTCGTCCTCCCCGCCGACGGCAAAAAACACACACTCACCATCTCCCATGCAGGCTACACAACCCTCACCATCCCCATTTCTGACACCACTCCGGGCGTAGTCGTCCGCCTCAGAAGGTCGGCCGCGGCCCTCGAAGATGTGGTCGTCATCGGCTACCAGACGGTTCGCCGGCGGGACGTGCTGGCCTCCGTGTCCTCCATCGGAGCCAAGGACCTGAAGGACATTCCCATCAACTCCGCCTCGGAAGCCCTGGCGGGCCGTTTGGCCGGTGTCCAGGTCACCGGCTCGGAGGGATCACCCAACGCACAGGTAATCATCCGCGTTAGAGGTGGCGGCTCCATCACCCAGAACAACTCTCCGCTATACGTCGTGGACGGGATACAGGTGGATAATGCCCTCAACTTCATCTCCCCCCAGGACATCGCCTCCATCGACGTACTCAAAGACGCCGCCTCCACCGCCATCTATGGCGCCCGCGGCGCCAACGGCGTGGTGATCATCACTACCAAGGGCGGCCGCAACACCGGCGGCAGAACCAGCATCGCCTACAACGGCTTCGTCGGGTTCAACAAGCTGGCAAAAGAACTACCCGTCCTCTCACCCTATGACTTTATGTACTACCAGTATGAAAGAGCCCAGCTCACCGGCGACAGCTCTGGCATCACTCCCTACGGCTACAGCTGGGATACCGTCCAGAAATACAAGACGGTTCAGCCCTTCGACTGGCAAAAGCAACTATTCGGCCGCAGCGCTTTCCAGATGACCAATAACGTCAGCATCACCGGCGGCACCGACCAGACCCAATACAACCTCAGCCTTACCGACAACCGCTCGGACGGGGTCATGTTACTCTCCGACTTCGATCGAAAACTCATCAACTTCCGTCTCGATCACCAGGCCAGCAAGATCCTCAGAGTAGGCTTCAACACCCGCTATAATAACACGGTCGTCGATGGCGCCGGAACTTCCAACACCGGCTCTTCCAGCCTCAACTTCCTCCGGGAGGTAGTCCGCTATCAACCCTTCCTCCTGCCGGGACAAACGTCCAACACCTTCGATGCCAATTACTACACGGAGACCAATGCCAATGGCCTCAACCTCGTCAACCCCGTACTGCTCAATCAGCAGCAATATCGCAGAAGCAACACGAATGTGCTCGACTTCACCGGCTACGCCAATCTCACGCTCACGAAATTCCTCAGCTTCAGAAGCACGTTTGGCTACGATGACAACAGTATGCGCCAGGACGCTTTTGACGACACGCTCACCAACAATTCCAAGAGCAACGGCGCAGGCATGCCTATCGCCGGTATCAATACCACCGATATCCAAACCCTGGACAACTCCAATGTCTTCACCTTTACAAACTCGGCCATGCGCGGCGACTGGAAGGACAAACATGCCATCACCCTCATCGCCGGGGAAGAAACCTATCAGACACATGAAAAGGACGGCTATGTCGAGACCCGTTTCTTCCCGCTGGGAACGACGTCGTCGGCAGCATTGGGCAATATGAATCTCGGTACGCCACCCAATACTTCCCTTGCAGAGCCAAAACCGACTACCACCGACGTCACCATCCGGCTGTTGTCCTTCTTTACCCGCCTTTCCTATGGCTATGACAACCGCTATCTCGCTTACCTCTCTTTCCGTGCAGACGGCTCTTCGCTCTTCGCTTCCGGTCACCAATGGGGCTATTTCCCCGCAGCCACCGTTGCCTGGCGCGTTTCCCAGGAGAAGTTCATGCAAAATATAGGTTGGTTCAACGACCTTAAGATCAGGGCCTCCTATGGCACGGCCGGCAACAATCGCATCTCGCCCTATCTCTATACCAGTACCTTCTCTACTGTTCAGGACGGGCTTGGCAACAACCTCATCACGGCCTTCCAGGCGCCGAATCTTCCGAATGGGAACCTAAAGTGGGAAACAACCATCTCCCGCAACCTGGGCCTGGATGCCACCCTATTCAACAACCGTATCGGGGTTGTGGTCGACGTCTACAGCAACAAGACCAGCAACCTGCTGATCAATAACGCCATCCCTTCCAACACCGGCTACACCACCCAACAGCAGAATGTCGGCTCCACCACCAACAGAGGCGCGGAAGCACAGCTCTCCGCCACCATCCTCACACACCATACCTTTCAGTGGACCGCTGCCTTCAACATCTCCTTCAACCAGAACAGGGTCACGAGCCTCGGAGGCCAGCAATCTTTCCTGTTCAATTCCGGCTGGGCCGGTGGCAACAACCCTGCCGACTACATTGTAAAGGTGGGCCAGCCCGTCGGCTCGATGTGGGGGCTGAAGACCGCCGGATTCTATAAAACCAGCGACTTCAATTACAACTCCGGTACCAGTGTCTATACCCTGAAATCCGGCGTACCCAATGACGCCAGTATTACGGCTTCCACCCCGATGCCCGGATCACTCAAATACCAGGGACTCAATGGTGATACCATCGTCACCGCCAATGACCGTACCGTCATCGGTCATGCCCTGCCCAAATTCTTCGGTGGCCTCACCCAGACCTTCATATACAAAGGATTCGACGCCAGCATCTTTATCAACTTCTCCTACGGTAACCAGGTGTATAACTATAATAAACTGGAGTTCTCCAGCGGCTACACCCCGGGCGCCAACCTGATGGGCTTCATGCAGCACCGCTGGCACACCGTGGACGGCAACGGAAATGTCATAGAGGGACTCAACGCCTCCGGCCAGGTTACCGGCATCGCGCCCGCTGCCCTGGATGCGGTCAATGCAGGCGCTAAATACTGGATACCGCTTGTCGGAAGCAGCAGCACCACCTTTATGCCCCAATCCTGGGCCGTGGAAGACGCCTCTTTCATCCGCATCAATAACATCACCCTTGGTTATACGCTGCCGGCAGCTGTTGTCAGGAAGCTGAAGATCGCCCGCCTGCGCATCTATGCCACCGTAAACAACGTAGCCGTCATCACCGGCTACAGCGGCTACGATCCGGAAGTAAGCGACCGTATCAGCACTCCCATCACCCCTGGTGTGGACTATTCCGCTTATCCGCGCAGCCGCAGCTATGTGGCCGGCATTAATGTCAACTTTTAACTGTCGATAATATATTCTTTATGCAACATAAAAAACATCTTATTCGGATAACGGGTCTCCTGCTCGCAGCGGTCTTCCTGCTCGTAGGCTCCTGTAAGAAATACCTCCAGCCCGCAGCCGTCTCTTCTTTCAGCCCCGACTATGTCTTCTCCAATGTGCAGAACGCGCAGAAAGCCGTGCTGGGCGCCTACCAGGATCTCGAAGGCGACAATGGTTATGGCATCCGCATCAGTATGTACTTTCCCTACGACAACGACGAGATGATGGGGCTGCACCAGATAGGGGATAACGATCGGGGCGATATCGCACACTACAATGCCAATGCCGGCAACGCACAGCTCTTCACGCCCTGGAACCAACTCTACCAGGGTATCGAACGCGCCAACATCTGTATCTGGTATATCCCGAAGATGGCCCTCTATGCCAACGGCTCACCGGCCCAGATCGGCGAACTTCACCGGCTCTACGGCGAAGCCCTTACCTTACGCGCCCAGTATTATATGGAATTGATCCGCAACTGGGGCGACGTACCTGCCCAATGGGTGCCTTCCGCCCAGGCAACCAACCTGTTTCTGGCCAAGACCGACCGGGATACCATCTACAACCACCTGCTCAACGATCTCCTCCAGGCGGAAAGCCTTGTCCCCTGGCGCACCGATGTGACTTCCCTTGGCGACGTTCTCAACGACGAACGGATCACTCTTGGCGCCGTAAAGGGCCTCCGTGCCCGAATCGCCCTCTACCGCGGCGGCTACTCCTTACGCCGCGCCAGCAGCATGTACGGTCAGACCATGACCCGCCCCGCGGACTATAAAACGTATTACCAGATAGCCCATGATGAATGCCAGCAGATAATGGCCCGCCCCGATGAGCACACGCTCAATCCCAGCTTCAACACCGTATTCAAGGGATCCATCGATGCCCATACCACCGACCCCGTCGGTGAGATCATGTTTCGCGTGGCCATGACCGGTGGCCAGGGTACCAACGACAGCAAGCTGGGCTACTACGATGGCACCAAGATCAACGGCGTCTCCCTCACCGGCAACGCCGCTATCGCGGTACTGCCTACCTACTTCTATCTCTTCGATTCCGTCGACACGCGCCGCGACATCACCTGTGCCGCGTATGAAGTCTATAAAGATCTCAATACCCTGACACCTCATCCGCCCACCACCATCGTCCAAGCCAAATTCAGAAGGGACTGGATCAGCAATCCCTCGCAACTGACCTCCACGGCCCAATATTACGGGCTCGACTGGCCTCTCCTGCGCTTCTCCGATGTCCTGCTGATGTTTGCCGAGACCGACAATGAATTGAATGGCGCCCCTTCCGCAGCCGCCATCGCCGCTTTCGAACAGGTGCGCAAACGGGCCTATGCCGGCCACACGTCTGCCATCGGGACTACTCCCACCAACTATACCGGCTTCTTCAACGCCATCGTAAAAGAGCGGTCCCTGGAATTCGGCGGTGAAGGCATCCGCAAATTCGACCTCATCCGTTGGAATCTTCTCGCCCAACGACTGGCCGACGCCAAGAGCAATCTTACCGCAATGGCGGCAAGGAAGGGCGGGTTCACCGGCGCTTATAACACCAATCCGCTTAGCTTCGCCAACCTGCCCGACTCGGTATTCTATGACTCGACGCATTCGGTTATTTCCACCGGCGTACTCTTTAAGACCTCGTTGTACAACCCCCGGCCAGGCTCCAATGACTCCAGCTACAAAAAGATACTCTGGGTCTCCAAGTCCATCAGCGGGATACTCGCCGCTACCGGTTCGTCGAATGGCTATGCCTTCTACTTCACGGCCAATCACAGCGAATTGCTGCCTATCCCCCAGCAGGCCCTGGACGCGAACTATAATTTAAAGCAGGATTATGGGTATTAAACGCATCGCATCGACATTCGTATTCCTCTTGCTGGCAGCCTTCGCTCCGCCGGAAAGCAAGACTACCGTCTGGCTCATCGGCGACTCTACCATGGCTGACAAAGAAATAAAGGCATACCCCGAAACGGGTTGGGGTATGCCTTTCGAACACTTCTTCGACTCCACCGTCGCTGTCGACAACCGCGCAAAGAATGGCCGCAGCACAAAGTCCTTCATCGCTGAAGGCCGCTGGGACGCCGTGTTCAACAGCCTGCATCCCGGCGATTACGTCTTCATTCAATTCGGTCACAACGATGAGGTTCCTGCAAAAGCAACCTACACTCCCGAAGATCAGTTCGCCGCCAACCT
This sequence comes from Puia dinghuensis, assembly GCF_014642875.1. GTDB lineage: Bacteria > Bacteroidota > Bacteroidia > Chitinophagales > Chitinophagaceae > Puia > Puia dinghuensis. Next base: position 855,464 of record NZ_BMJC01000002.1, on the reverse strand, counting down.
CGTTCGCTTTATAAAGGAGGCTCGCGATAAAAACGCCATCCCTGTCCTGATCACGCCCGTCGCCCGGCGGAAATTCGACTCCACCGGCAACATCCTGGAGACCCACGCCGTCTATGCCGCCATCGTCCGGAAAGTAGCCGCCGAACAGCATACCCCGCTGATCGATCTGGACAAGGAAAGCCAAACACTCCTGCAACAGTTCGGCCCCGAAAACTCGAAATGGCTCTTCAACTATCTGCAGCCCGGCGAACATCCCAACTATCCGCAGGGAAGACAGGACGACACCCATTTCAGTGAATTCGGCGCCCGCAAAATGGCAGAGATCGTCCTGGCCGATATCCGCTCGCTGAACCTCGATCTTGCCAGTCACATCATTCGGCCGCCGGCGCCGCAGGCGCCGGCGGCCGCCTCCCGCATCGATCCCGCACCATTCGGGGACAATGCCGGCCACTGGTATGCCATCTTTAATAAGGCCAACATCATCAACCCTCTCCCGGGCCGGCCGAGATACGACCCCACCGATGTAAAAGACATCGCTGATAATATCCTCTTGTTGCAGAAGACGAATGGTGGTTGGCCCAAGAACTACGATCTCTTTGCCATCCTGTCCGCCAGCCAAAAGGACAGCCTGCTCGCCGCGAAGAATCAAACCAATACCACTTTCGACAACGGCACCACCTACAATCACATTGCCGCCCTGTCACTCGCATGGCAAACCCTCCATGACCCCCGCTACAGCGCCGCCGCCATCAAAGGCCTGGATTTCATTCTTGCCGCCCAATACAAAAATGGTGGCTGGCCGCAATACTATCCCCTCGAATCCAACTACAGCCGCTGCATCACCTTTAATGACGGCGCCTATGAAGGGATCATGCGACTGCTGAAAGCCATCAACGACCACCAGCCCCAATATGATTTTGTCGACGACCGGCTGCGGCAAAAACTTGCCCTTGCGTACGACAAAGGGTTGGACTGCATCCTGAAGACACAGATAAACGACGCCGGCTGGCCCACCGCGTGGTGTCAGCAATACGATGAAAGCAGTCTGCAGCCCGCCTGGGCGCGTAAATTCGAACCGCCATCCATTTGCAACAAGGAAAGCGCCGATCTCGTCCTTTTCCTGATGAGTATCGATGATCCAAGCCCCGCCATAAAAGCAGCCATCGACAACGCGGTGGCCTGGTTTCGGGAATCCGCGATCCTGTACACCCGTGTAAAGACGATCCCCGCCCCGCAGATGGTGACACCCTTCCGGGTCTCCGTCTCCGACCGCATCGTGGTCACCGACTCCACCGCTCCCCCCATCTGGACGCGCTACTATGAACTAAAAACCCATCGGCCCATCTTTTGCAACCGCGACAGCAAGATCGTCTATTCGCTTGCCGAGGTTACCCGCGAACGCCGCGATGGCTATGGCTGGTATACCTACTCACCTCAACAGGTCCTGGACGAATATCCCCGGTGGCGACGGCAAATAATTCGCCGCATCATCGTCCCCACGGATTACCCCACCGTCCAGGCCGCCTTCGACGCGGCAAGACCCAACACCCTCATCTACGTCAAGGCCGGAATATACCGTGAAAAGCTGCAGCTCACAAAAGACAGCATTACCCTCATCGGCGAAACCGGCACGATACTCACTTATGACGATCACCCGGGAATGGTCAACACCCAGGGTGACAGTGTTAACACGCGAAATTCTTACAGCTTCCGTGTCACGGGTAACGACTTCAGGGCAGAGGGCGTCACCTTCCGCAATGATGCTGGCTTCAATGCCGGCCAGGCGGTAGGTGTGGAAGTCATTGGCGATCGTGCCGTCTTCATTGGCTGCCGTATCATCGGCAACCAGGACATCCTTTTTCTCAACAGTGTCAAAAGCCGGCAGTATTATAAGGACTGCTACATCGAAGGGACAACCGATTTCATCTTTGGGGCCGCCACGGCCTGGTTCCAACACTGTCATATCCATAGCAAGAAGAACTCTCACGTCACGGCGGCCTCTACGCCACAGGATCATGCATATGGTTTTGTCTTCGACAGCTGTACCCTCACAGGCGACACCTCGCTCGACCGGGTCTCCCTTGGCCGGCCCTGGCGCCCCTATGCCTGTGTCATCTATCTTCACTGCTGGCTGGGTAAACATATTATGCCCGCGGGTTGGGCCAACTGGAACAATACCGAAAACTATAAGACGACGCGTTATGCGGAATATGATGACGAAGGACCCGGCGCCAACCCCGCCGCCCGCGTTTCCTGGTCGCGGCAACTAACAAAAAAAGAAGCCGATGACATCACCCCGCAAAAAATATTCGGCGACTGGGATCCTTTACTTTTACAACAATAAACGTATGCATATGCGCTTCTTATGGACAACATTGATCGTACTTGCCGTCCACACACTCTCCGCTCAAAATTACGACTGGAACCATCTTCCAGTCATTCAGCGCCCCATCTTCAAAAATGATACGGTCGACATAAAAAATTACGGCGCCGTCGCGGGCGGCATCACCCTCAATACAAAGGCCATCGATGCAGCGATCCGCGATTGTAATAGCCACGGTGGGAGAGTAGTGCTCATCCCAGCCGGTCTCTGGCTCACCGGACCCATTGTCCTTCGTTCAAATGTGAATCTCCATATTGACCGTGCCGCCATCCTCCAGTTCACAGACGATAAAGACCAGTATCCCATCGTCGCAGGCAACTGGGAAGGTCATCCAGCGGCCCGCTGCCAGTCCCCCATCTCCGGCACTGACCTGGAAAATATCGCCATCACCGGTGGCGGTATCATCGACGGCAATGGCGACAGCTGGCGCTGGATTGCCAAAGACCGCCTCACCGAGTCGGAATGGAAGCATAAGGTAGCCTCCGGCGGTGTTGTCACCGAAGACGGCAAGACCTGGTTCCCCTCCGCAAAATCACTAAAAGGCTTCAGAACAAAAGACGCCGGCTGGCTAAAGCCCGGTATGACCCCCGCCGATTTCGAGGATATCCGCGACTTCCTCCGGCCCAACCTCCTCGTACTCGCCAATTGCAAAAAGGTATTGCTTGATGGTACCACTTTCCAGAATTCACCTGCCTGGTGCCTCCATACCCTGCTCTGCGAAGACCTTACCGTGAACGACGTTCATGTCCGTAATCCCTGGAATGCCGCCAATGGCGATGGTATCGATGTGGAGTCCTGCAGAAGGGTCCTTATTGCGAATAGTACTTTCGACGCCGGCGACGACGGTATATGTGTCAAATCCGGTCGGGACGAAGAGGGACGTAAACGTGGCCGGCCGACGGAAGAAATGATTGTTCGAAATAATATCGTATACCGGGCTCACGGGGGCTTCGTCATCGGCAGCGAGATGTCCGGCGGCGCCCGCAACATCTTTGTCAGCGACTGCTCCTTCATCGGCACCGACATCGGTCTGCGCTTCAAGACGGTGCGCGGCCGCGGTGGTATTGTTGAAAAAATATATGTAAAAAATATTAGCATGCGAAATATCGTCCACCAGGCGGTGTTTCTGGATATGTACTATTTTGCAAAACCCCCGTCCATAGCGGATATCTATTCCGGCGCCGTCAAGGAGGATATCCCACCCGTCAGCGAAGCCACACCTATTTTTAGAAATATTCATATATCTAATATCATTTGTGATGGGGCCGAAGAAGGTATATTTGTGCGTGGACTGCCTGAAACGAATATCCGGGATATCCAGCTCTCGGATATGGTGCTGAAGACTGACAAGGGAGCGGAGATCATCGAGGCGCAAAACATTGGCCTGAAGAATATCCGGTTGATCACCGCCGACACAAGCAGGCCGGTGGTTTATGTTGAGAACAGCAGCGATCTGCATTTTGATGACATCCAATATAATGCGGGCGCAGACTTGCTTTTTAGCATCAACGGGAATAAATGCGCCAACATCCATGTAGCGTCGACCGATCGTTCAAAAGCCGTCCACGACGCGGCCTTTAATTATGGGGCCACGAATGATGCCTTAAAATGAGCCGGAGGCTCATTGGCCGAAGGCCCATCATTAGCCGTGCACCGGGGGATGGGTATCTTTGGTTAAACCCATCGCCCCGGGCACAAAAATGAATGCTATGATACCTATCAAGACGGCTATTTGCTCCTTCGGAATGTCGGGCCGCGTGTTTCACGCTCCCTTCCTGCATGTAAACCCCGGCTTCGAATTCTATTCGGTTTGGGAAAGGGAGAAGAACCTTGCCCAGGCGCTCTACCCCAATGTGAAAGTCGTCCGCACCCTCGAAGACCTGCTCGCCGACCCGGCCGTCGAACTGGTGATCGTCAACACCCCCAACTACACCCATTACGACTATGCCAAAAAGGCCCTCCTGGCCGGAAAGCATGTCATCGTCGAAAAACCCTTTACTGTCACCGAAGCGGAAGGATTGGAGCTTATCGCTCTCGCAAAACAAACCGGCAACAAGATATCCTCCTATCAGAGCCGTCGTTTCGACAGCGACTTCCGGACGGTGAAACGCATCGTCGACGAGGGCGTCCTTGGAAAACTCGTGGAGGCCGAGTTCCATTACGATCGTTATACCCCCACACTCAGCCCAAAGGTTCATAAGGAGACCCCTGGGGCTGGCCGCGGACTGCTATACGACCTCGGGTCGCACATGATCGACCAGGCCCTGCAATTGTTCGGGGACCCTGATGCCGTATTTGCGGACATCTTTATCATTCGCGACAACTCCAAGGTGGACGACTACATGGAAGTGCTGCTCTTTTACCCGGGTTTCCGGTGCCGGATAAAGTCGAGCTACCTCGTTCGTGAACCAATTCCTGCCTATAGCCTGTTTGGCCATAAGGGAACCTTCCTGAAGAACCGGACGGACGTCCAGGAACGGCGCCTCCTGGCCGGTGAGCTGCCGGTAGGGGATGACTGGGGGGAGGAGCCGGAATCCGAAGAGGGGCTGCTCCATACGGAAATAGGTGGAAAGATAATAAGGGAAAGCGTACCCACGGAAAGGGGAAATTATATGGACTATTTCGACGGCATCTACAAGGCCATCCGCAACAACGCCCCGCTGCCCGTTACAGCAGAAGAAGCGACCCGGATCATCCGCGTCATCGAAAAGGCCTATGAAAGCGTCAGGACAAAACAAATAGTTAGCTACCGGACGGAGTCCGGTCCGGACATTAGCGTACGGTAACGTTTGCGTAAATAAACTTCGCGGATTTGTTTCCTGTCACCGACATTGAATGTACAATTGCTTAATATGAAGCAACTAACGATATTCATCTTCACCCTGGGCATCACCGCCGGTACGACCGCTCAGTCACCGGCAACTGCGCAGCCGGCCGCCATACAAATGGCCTCCACGGCAATGCAGCTCTGGCCCGACACCGGTGACTCCTCAGCCATCCGCTGGACATATGACGAAGGTGTCGTCTGGAAAGGTCTCGAAGGCCTCTGGTACAACACCGGTGATGCCCGCTATTATAAATACATCCAGCACCAGGTAGATCGCCTGGTAGACAAAGAAGGGAATATCCGCACGTACAAACCCGAAGACTATAACCTCGACAATATCCTTTGCGGTCGCATGCTGCTGATGCTCTTTGAAGTCACCGGCCAGGAGAAATATTACAAAGCCGCGGGCATCCTGCGTCAGCAGCTAAGGGAACAACCCCGCACGGCGCAGGGCAGTTTCTGGCATAAGAAGAAATACACCGAACAGGTGTGGCTCGACGGTCTCTACATGGCCCAGCCCTTCTTTGCCGAATATGGCGCCCTCTTTCATGAGGACAGCGTCTTCGACGACATTACCAATCAATTCGTCGCCATCGGGAAGAACACCCGTGACCCCAAAACCGGCTTGCTCTATCATGGCTGGGACGAATCCCGCGCAGAGAAATGGGCCGACAAACAAACCGGTCGCTCCGCTAATTTCTGGGCCCGTGCCATGGGCTGGTATGGTATGGCCCTCGTCGACGCCCTGGATTATTTTCCCGCAAATCATCCGGGCCGGAAGACCCTGCAGGAGATACTGGCCCGCTATGCCGCCGCCATTGTGAAAGTACAGGACCCCGCCAGTGGCTGCTGGTGGGATGTGCTCGATAAACCCAACGAAAAAGGCAACTACTTCGAAGCCTCCGCAAGCAGTATGTTCGTCTATACCCTCGCAAAAGGCGTCCGCAAAGGCTATCTCCCGGCTTCTTATCGGGCAACCGCCGAAAAAGGCTGGGGGGGCATCCTCAAAAAATTCTTCACTGCCGGTGACAACGGCCAGGCCACCCTCAACGGCACCGTCAGCGTAAGCGGGCTCGGCGGCACCCCCAACCGTGACGGCAGCTATGCCTACTATATCAGCGAAAAAGTCGTCCCTAACGATGCCAAAGGGGTAGGGGCCTTCCTCCTGGCGGCGGACGAAATGGAGATGAAACCCGCCATTGGCAAGACCGTCCTGCTCGATGAATACTACAACAACGAACATAAAAAGGATATCACCGGCGCCACCATTCGCTTTCATTACATCTGGGACGAAATGGATAACAACGGCTATGGCATCTGGGGCCACGTCTTCCGGATGAACGGCGCCCACACCGATACCCTCACCGTGGCGCCCACCGCGGCCAATCTCGCAAAAGCCTCCGTCTATATCATCGTCGACCCCGACAATGAAAGGGAATCCCCGGCGCCCAACTACCCAACCGACCAGGATATCACCGCTGTCGAAAATTGGGTAAAGGCCGGCGGCTTTCTGGTGTTGATGGCTAACGATTCCGCAAACTGTGAATTCACGCATTTCAACCGGTTGGCGGCTCACTTTGGCATCCAGTTCAACTTCGACGATTATCACAAGGTCACCGGCAATCAGTTCGAAATGGGCGCCTTCACCATGACGGGGCAGGATTCGATTTTCCGAAATACTAAGAAAATTTACATAAAAGAACTCAGCACCCTCTCGCTTAGCGGCCCCGCAAAACCGGTGTTCACCGATGCCGGCCACAACATCATGGCCGTCGCAAGGGTAGGGAAGGGCACCGTCTTCGCCGTCGGCGACCCCTGGTTCTATAACGAATACACCGACGGAAGGAAACTTCCCGCGGATTTTGAGAATTATAATGCTGCGCGTGATTTGAGCAACTGGCTGCTGCAGCAGGCAAAAATAAAATGAGAAAATCATGAAAAATTTCTTAGACGAGAATTTCCTCCTCAACTCCGAGGCCGCCCGTAGACTCTACCATGAATACGCCAGGGAAATGCCGGTGATCGACTACCACTGTCACCTGCCCCCGCAACAGATAGCCGCAGACCATCAGTTTCAAAACCTCACCCAGGCATGGCTCTATGGCGACCACTATAAATGGCGGGCGATGCGCACCAATGGCGTAGATGAAAGCTATTGCACCGGTGACAAGCCCGACTGGGACAAATTCCAGAAGTGGGCGGAGACCGTTCCTTATACGCTTCGCAACCCGCTTTATCACTGGACCCACCTCGAGCTCCAGCGTTATTTCGACGTTCAGGACATCGTTTCCGGCCGCACCGCAAAAAAGATCTATGACACCTGCACGGCCAGGCTGCAGACAAAGGAATATTCCGTCCGCAACCTGCTGCGTAAGATGAATGTCCGCACCGTCTGCACCACCGATGACCCCGTTGACACGCTGGAATACCATGCGCAATTGAAACAGGAAGGCTTCGAGATACCTATTCTTCCTGCGTTTCGCCCCGATAACGCGATGAATGTAGACGACCCCACAAAATTCAACGCTTATATCAAAAGGCTGGAGGCGGTGAGCAACGTCGCCATCTCCAACTTCAACGACTATCTCTTCGCCCTCGAAAACCGCCACGACTTCTTTTCCTCCATGGGCTGCACCGTCAGCGACCATGGGCTCGAAGAGATCTTTGTGGAAGAGTTCACCGGATGGGAAGTCGAGGCCATCTTCAATAAGGTGAGGGCAGGCAAAGAGCTGAACGATACCGAACGCCGGAAATTCAAATCCGCCATGCTCGTCCACTTCGCCGAATGGGACTGGGAAAAAGGCTGGGTACAACAATTCCACCTCGGGGCGCTGCGCAACAACAATAGCCGGATGATGCAGAAACTCGGACCCGACACCGGCTGGGATTCCATCGGGGACTTCTCCCAGGGCCGCGCCCTTGCCCGATTCCTCGACCGGCTTGATAAGGAAGACAAATTAGCCCGTACCATTCTCTATAATCTGAACCCCGCCGACAACGAATTGCTCGCCACCATGATCGGCAACTTCAACGACGGCTCCATCGCGGGTAAGATACAATTCGGCTCTGCCTGGTGGTTCCTCGATCAAAAAGACGGGATGATCCGCCAGATAAACGCCCTGTCCAATATGGGGCTGCTCAGCCGCTTTGTGGGCATGCTCACCGACTCCCGCAGCTTCTTGTCCTTTCCCCGGCACGAATATTTTCGCCGCATTCTCTGCAACCTCTTTGGCGAAGAGATGACCAACGGCGAATTACCCAATGACCTGGAATGGATCGGCAAGGTCGTCCGCGATATCTGCTACTACAACGCCCGGCAGTATTTCAATTTCCAACCCACCGGTTCGCTGGCGTATTCTGAATAATCCATGAAAGCGATTGCTATTACATCCCTGCTCATCGGCCTGTGCGTCATCACAAACGCGCAGGCCCAATACAAACTCGTCTGGTCGGACGAATTCAACTACCAGGGCCTTCCTGATTCCACCAAGTGGAGCTATGACGTCGGCGGCAACGGCTGGGGCAACCGCGAACTCGAATACTATACCAATGCCGACACGGCCAATGCTGTCGTCCGCAATGGCTATCTCTATCTCACTGCGCGTAAGGAACAAAAAGACGCCAATGCCTATACTTCAGCCCGGCTCGTGACAAAGAAGAAGGGTGACTGGCTCTATGGCCGCATCGAAGTGCGCGCAATGCTCCCCGCAGGCAGAGGGCTGTGGCCCGCCATCTGGATGCTGCCCACCGACTGGAAATACGGCGGCTGGCCGGCCAGCGGCGAGATCGATATCATGGAAAATGTAGGGTTCATGCCCGATAGTATCTTTGGGAGCATCCACACAAAGAGCTTCAATCATGTCATCCATACCCAAAAAACAAAAGGCCTCTTTATAAAAGACCTTTATATGGCTTTCCATGTATATGCCATCGAATGGGATGCCCAACAGGTACGGTTCTACGTAGATGGAAACAACTATACCACTTTCCAGAATACGGGCAAAGGCTTTGCAGAATGGCCTTTCGATCAACGCTTTCATCTGCTGCTGAACATCGCGGTCGGCGGTGGCTGGGGTGGACAAAAAGGCGTGGATGATGCGGTCTTCCCGCGGTCGATGATCATCGATTATGTGCGCGTCTATCAACTCCGCTAAACCTGCTAAAAAGAAAACCCGGTATGAACATACCGGGTAGTGAGTCGACTCGAATTTAGACCTTATCCTACTGCTAAAATAAGTAAGTTCTATATATAACCCTTATTATTTATGGAGAAATGATTGATTTTTATAGGAAAACCTTACTCTTTTTAAAATTAATAACTAACGAATATAGTTTTTTCATATTTATAATTGATAAAACGTATTAGCAAATATTCTGTCAATCGCCCCCCAGCCCTTTGTTGCCCCTCCACCTCCCTGGCCCGCCGCCTTTGCAACCCCGTTGCGGTCTTTTTCATGCCTGTGCCGGCCCGAAATTTGAGTAAATTACAAGTCTAAAAACATGCGGTATGGCAAAAAAGGACAAGAATTCGATCTCCCTCCCCGAGGTGCAGGATATCCCCGGGCAGGAACATATAAGGCCCCCAAAGCTGGGTGAACTGGCCGATACGACATCTTCCTCTGCCGATGAAGAGGGTGAAGTAGAATCTGATGACGAAGAAGTTGATGATAACCGTGAGTCCGGCACCGAGGACGATGTATTGGATGAAGCGGAGCTCGATGACGCCGATGATGACGGCGATCCGCTGAATGAAGGGAGCTTTGGCGACGACGTATCCGGGGACGATCTCGATATCCCGGGCGCCGATGAGGACGACGCCGATGAAGAGATCGGCGAAGAGGATGAAGAGAACAACGAGTATAGCCTCAGCGATAACAACGACGACGATCCTGAAGATTTCGAGGAATAAGATTATGCCTTCGGCGTTTCCTGTTGTATGATCCCGTTATCCATGAGTTTTATTGCGGGCGGCGCCGAAGGCCTTTTCAACACGACCCTGTCTACCGGGAAGGCATCAGGGTAGTTCTTCTGAAGATATTTTATCAACCCTTCCCGGATATTACATCGCAGATCGAATGCATTGCCGCTGCTGCTCGCGCTCATCAGGGCCCGCACCTCCATAGTCTTCTCACTCGTATTCGTCACCTGCAACACCTTTACCCGTTTGTCCCAAAGCGGATCTTCCTCCAGCAACCGACCCAGCTCCTCCCGAAGCGCATCAAGCGAAACCGTATAGTCGAGGTAAAGGAACACCGTACCCAGGATATCCGCAGTGGTACGTGTCCAGTTCTGGAATGGCTTTTCGACAAAATAGTTGATCGGCAGTATCAGTCTCCGCTCATCCCAGATCTTCACCACCACATAGGTGAGCGTAATCTCTTCCACCCGTCCCCATTCCCCTTCCAATACAAGGACATCGTCTATGCGTATCGGTTGGGTAAAAGCGATCTGGAAACCGGCCAGAAAATTCCCAAGCGACTTCTGTGCGGCAAAGCCGATGATGATGCCTCCGACCCCTACGCCGGTGAGCAGACCGGTGCCCAGCTTCCGCAGGTTGTTAAAGCTCAGCAGGATGAAACAGGCGGTCAATATCAGGATGAGGGTTATCGCCAGCCGCCGGATAAACTGCAGCTGTGTCCTGATCTTTCGCTCCTTCAGGTTGTCCGCCTTTTTGATGTCGAAGGTATGATAGGCATAATCTTCAAAAACTTTTACCACCGCGATCAGCACATTGGCAAAAGAGATGGTCAGCAGTATCTCGACGGCCTTATTGACAAAAGGGGCGACGGTATCCTTCATCTTCATCAGGGGCAGCAGGAAATTGAAGGCCAGCAGCGGTAGGAAGTAGCTGAAAGGCTTACCAAGCCGGGCAAGCATGCTCCGGGTGACGGAAAAAGCCGGGCGGCCGTCCTTTGGCTTTTTCTTCAGCAAAAGCGCCAGCATGAATTTGAGAATAAGCCCGATGACGATTGCCACCGCGGCCAGGATACCGTCCCAAACCAGGTCGGGGAAATGGTCGAATTGACCTAAAAAATCACCGGGCATAGGCTGAATGCTTGATCATGTCCCATAAATTACAAGGTTTGAGCCAATTTTTGGCGAAAAAAATCAGCACACCGGTCCCCCACAAGGCGAATCCGGCCCTGGCACGTCTTTTTCTGCCCGATACTAAGAATGAATGTATTACAACCAAATTTTTGTGCGATAGAGGTTTAGGTTAATGGACGTCGCCCCGGCTCACCGGGGCGGCTTTTTTTAACCCTATCTCCCTCACCTCCTCATCTTCCTCCTTCGACCGTGCCGGCGGCGATTGCCGGCTTTTCAGCTTCGCGTGTAAAATAGAATGCCGGGTGAAATGATATTTCTGTGGCTTGCCAAGCAGAAAACCTACCGACTTGAAGCCCGGCAACGTGTCGAAAATGATCTTACAGATCGCCGTCACCGGTAAAGCCAGGATCAACCCCGACAACCCCCACAACTTCCCGAAAAGCAACAGGGAGAATATCGCCACCATAGGATTGATACTCACCTTCGACCCCACCACATACGGCGTGATCACATTCCCTTCAAGGACATGGACGAAAAAGAACACCCCGAGCACCCCGCCGGCATACCAATAGGAATCCTTTGTCACCAACGCCACGAGAATAGGCAACATGGCCCCGATAAGGATGCCAATGTAGGGAATGATAACCAGCACACCGCCCAGGAAGCCAAAGAACAAGGGCGACTCGATCCCCAGCGCCCAGAGCCCCACGGTATTCAGCGTACCGACGATAAAGATCACCTTCAACAGGCCAAGAAGATAATTTCGGATGACGGCATATATCTTTTGCATCGTTTCATCGATGAGGGACTGATCCGAAGAGACAAATGCCTTATAAAAAAATTCCAGGAAAAAGACCCTGAAGTACAAGAGGAAGAAGCTGAACAACAACACCAATACGAATTCGTAAACCATATTGGTGGTAAAGGTCATCGTGGAGGAAATGTAGGCCATGCTGTTGTCCAGTGCCTTGGTCAGCAGTTGATGGACATGATCGGCCTGGGTCGCCTTCCCGATATGAAACCGTTGGGCAACTATAGTTTCCACCCTGTCCACCAGCGTCGAAAGCCGGTCGGCAAATTGCGGCGTCTGCCCGGCAAGATGCATTACCTGCATGATCACCACCCCAAGGAAAAGCGCCGTAAGGATCCCTGCCAGCAACACCGAAACAAAAGCTGCTACGCTCTTGCGGCTGCCCCATTTTTCCAATTGATGACATATGGGGAAGAGCATGCTCGAAAAGATGATCGCAAAGAGAAGGGGTACAATGACGTCTGCCGCCCAGGATAAAATGACAAAACAAATTACCACGATCATCAGTATGGCTGCAATCCGCAGGGGGGAGGCAAATTTCAGTTGTGTCATGGTGAATTAATGTCGATTGGATTGTAAAAAATAGCCGGTCTTGCGACCGGCCTTTCGGGCCTTGTAAAGGGCCCTTTACCCCGAAACAAACCGGTTACGCTCTCCGGATGATCCCCAGGATGAGCGCTATGACTGCTAATACTATTAATACATGGATCAGCCCGCCAACGCTATATACAAATACACCTAAAAGCCAGCCTATGACCAATATAATCGCTATCAGATAAAGTAAGCCGCTCATGATTCACTATTTAGAAGTAAGGAATGGTTTTATCTACTGTTACTATTGAAAATTGCTTGCCAAATTTCTTACCCGTAAAAAATACCGCCAAACCTGCCTGACTGGGGAATAAACTCTACAAAATGAAGCCATTTAGACTTTCGGCGGTCTGGAAAGCCATGAAGAAAGCGGCCATCGACTTCAATAATGACAATGGGTTCAAGCTGGCCGCCTCCCTTTCCTATTCCATGATCTTTTCCATCGGCCCCCTGCTGATCATCGTCATCTCCCTGGCCGGTATTTTCTGGGGCCGGCAGGCTGTCGAAGGTCGCATCTATCAGCAGATAAAAGACCTGGTTGGCGACAGTACCGCAGCACAGATACAAAGTCTCATCAGCAACATCCAGCGCAGCCACCACACCGTCACCGGCACCATCATCGGCACAGTGATCCTTACCCTCGGCGCCACCAGCGTCTTTGCCGAAATTCAGGGATCCATAAATTACATGTGGTCTATCCTCGCAAAACCCAAAAAAGGATGGCTAAAACTGATCATCAATAGGCTCATCTCCTTTTCCCTCATCGTAACCTTTGGTTTCATCTCGATGGTCTCGCTTGTGATCAACTCCCTGATGGACATGCTGGGGGGCTATCTCCGGCGATATTTCTCCTACTTCACCGTTTATTTCTTCTATGCGATAAACTTCCTTCTGGCCCTCGGCGCCATTATCATCCTTTTTACGGTGATCTTCCGTATCCTGCCCGACGCCATCATCCGCTGGAAGGACGCCTTCATCGGCGCCGTCTTCACCGCCCTGCTTTTCATGCTGGGGAAATTTCTCATCGGCGTGTATCTTGGGAACTCGAAGATCGGCATCCTCTATGGCGCCGCCGCCGCCATCGTTATTATCCTCACCTGGGTCTATTATTCCAGCATCATTTTGTACTATGGCGCCGAATTCACAAAGGCCTATGCAAATCTCAACGGTTATGGTATCCGCCCATCCCAATCTGCCGTCTTCATCATCAAACGCGAGTCAAGGGAAATAGATGGCGAACTGGGGTCCGACTAACTCGCCCTCCTCTTGCCGCCAAGCGAAGCCTTCAACTGGGACAGAAGGTCGGTGCTCTTTGCCTTGTGCACCACCCGCAATGCCGGTTTCGACACCTTGCCATGCGCCTTAGCCTTGATCAGCTTCATCAGCTGATCGGAATAGGTGTCCCGGTACTTCGAAATATCAAAAGGTCCCGACAGCTGCTTTATCAGTTCGATCGCCATCTTCATTTCCGCCGGCTTGGGTGCGGCGCCCGGAACCTTGATCTCATCCGTCGGTCTGATCTCCTGCGCCCAGCGGATGCGGTTGAGCACCAGGACATCTTCCATCGGCTTTATCAGGCAAAGCCCCTCCTTATTGCGCATCACAAAACTTCCAAAACCAACCATACCCGTCTTGTCCAACGCATCCCGCAGCAGGATATACGCCCTGACCCCTGACTTCTCAGGCTCCAGGTAATACGGCGTTTCATAATACATGCCGTCGATCTCACTCTCCCTGACAAACTCCTGGATGGTGATCGTCTTTGTCTGCTCCGGGCTTGCCTTCTCAAAATCCTCATCTGTCAGCACAATATACCGGTCGTCCAACTTATACCCCTTCACGATATTCTCCCAGGCCACCTCCTTTCCGGTGTTCTCATTCACCCGCTTAAATCGGATATTGGAGCCGTCTTTTTTGTCAAGCATGTCCAGGTCGAGCTCACTGCCGTGTACGGCGCTATATAATTTTACGGGGATGTTCACCAGGCCGAAGCCGATCGCCCCCGTCCAGATCGATCTCATATCTGTAGATTTTTTAATTCCACAACCCTCTCACTTGCGCCACGGGGATATTCATCAGCTCCCTGTACTTCGCCACCGTCCGCCGGGCGATGGAATACCCCTTCTGCGCCAGGATGGTGACCAGCTGCCGGTCGGTATACGGCGCCTTCTTGTCCTCCGCCTCGATCACCTCCCCGATGATGTTCTGTATCACCCTGTTGCTGATATTGTTGCCTTCCTGGTTGACGATGCCCTCCGTAAAAAGATCTTTCAGCAATACCGTACCAAACGGGGTCTCCGCATATTTGTTACAGGTGAGCCGGCTGACAGTAGAAATATCCACCTTCACCTTGTCGGCAATGTCCTTCAGCTTCATCGGCTTCAGCAGGAGAATATCGCCGAATTTAAAATAGTCGTATTGTATATCGAGAATAGCCCGCATGATCCTTAGCATATTGCTCTCCCGTTGCTGTACGGCATTGATGAACCACTGCGCGGAAGAAAGTTTGCTCCGCAGATATTGTCTCGTCGACCTGTCCGTATTGGTGCTTTTCGAAGCTTCCTGTACCATCTCCATCCAGGATTGGCTGATATGCAGGTTGCTGCTCCGTTGCCGGTACAAGCTCAGCACGAGCTCATCCCCTTCATCGAGTATTGTAAAGTCAGGCAGGATGGATGGGTTGGCCTGCATCGCATTCGTCTCGGGATTGAAAGGCCGGGTACTCAGATGCGCCAGCAGATTCAATACGATGCGGATCTCATCGTCCTCGAGCCCCAGTTGCTTCTTCAGCTTTTCCAGGTTGCAGTTACGCAGATCTTGAAAATGTTCTTGCAATATCCCGATAGCATGACGCACGTCCGGCCGTTTGCCATTCATCCGCTTCAACTGTAGCAGCATATACTCCTGTACACTCCCGCACCCCGCCCCAAACGGATCCAGCTCCTGCAGACGCCTTACTATCCCCTCCAGCTCTTCCGGCTCGATCCACACCTTTTTCTTAAAGGAGATCTGCGATGCGAGCTCGTCCATGTCCTGCTCGAGAAAACCACTCTCATTCAACGAGTCGATGATAAAATCAAAAAGATAATGCTTCTCCTCCGGCACATCCAGGAAACGGCATTGTTTCTTCAGCTCATCCCTCGGATCAGGAACTTCGGCTATCGGCCTATCCGGCACCTTCTCGGTATTGAGATAATTGTTGTACTCTGTCTTATAGTCAGGAATATCGTCATAGCCATATTCATCCCAACCTTGAAAATCCTGTATAGTGTCTTTGGAAAATTTATCCGTCTCTGCCTCATCCCCCGAATTCAGCTCTTCCAACGCCGGATTCTCACTCAGTTCGTCTTGTATCCGCTGTTCGAGCTCGAGCGTATTCAGGTGGAACAAGTTTAGCAATTCGATCTGTTGCGGTAGGATAGTGTGTTGCTGTTTTTGTGTTTGCACTTGCTTCAGCATGTTATCCGATTTGGTGTAGAGAAATATGTAGATGATATACGACAAACAGGTTGCCAGAATCTAAATGGCTTGTCCTGATAAGGCAAAGCACGCCAACAGGAAGCCATCTGTAGAAAAAACGGTACGTTGGTGGGGAAAAAAACCAACAAATTCATTGAATGACAATATGTTTGGTCTGTATTTTGACAAGAGTATTTATTGACCTATCTTATATTATTCAGAAATGTAATTTATGCGCGAACAACCATCCGAACATCCGCCTCGCAGATCGTTGGCCCGCCGGTTGGTCCGCATTTTCCTGAAAACGCTGCTGGGCCTGGTCATTATCCTGCTCATCGTCTTCCTCCTTATCCAGACACCTTTTATCCAGAACATCGCCCGCGCCAAAGTCGAGAGCTATCTTTCCCGTAAACTCAATTCCCGTGTTCGCATCGGCCATCTCGATATCACCTTCTTTCAAAGCATCACGCTAAGGGATGTCTATGTCGAAGACCGTCACCAGGACACCCTCCTTTCTGCCGGCCTTGTTAGCGTCCGCCTCCGGATGCTTGCCCTGCTCCACAACAACCTTGCGATTCACGAGATCTGGCTAAAAGATGTCACAACCAATATCCTCCGCCGCTCGCCTGGCGACACGACATTTAATTATCAGTTCATTATCGATGCTTTCACCGGCCCTCCTTCACCAACGCCCGGCGCCAACAAAAGCACCCCGATGCACATCGGCCTAAACACCGTGATCCTCGACAATATTCATTTCGTATATGCCGATACCCTCACCGGCAATACGGCAATCCTCGCCATCGGCCATAGCAGCACCGGCACGCGGGCTCTCGATGCCGACAGACAACTATATGACGTCTCCGCCTTTCACCTCCAAAACACCACCCTGGTTTACCGCAACTCCAAAACCGCCATAGCCACTACTGCCCGCATCACCGATCTCCGCGCGGATCAACTGATCCTCGATGTGAACAACCTCACCTTCCGAAGCAAAAATCTCCAACTGGACAGCTCGGACGTCGCCTTCGACAACGGCAAAAAGCCCAGGCAAAAAAAAGGCATGGACTATTATCATCTCCGGGCAACCGACCTGACCCTGCACGGCGA
This sequence comes from Puia dinghuensis, assembly GCF_014642875.1. Classification (GTDB taxonomy): domain Bacteria; phylum Bacteroidota; class Bacteroidia; order Chitinophagales; family Chitinophagaceae; genus Puia; species Puia dinghuensis. Next base: position 838,235 of record NZ_BMJC01000002.1, on the reverse strand, counting down.
AGACCTCGCCTATAGCCCGGATTCCATCAGCGGACACATCACAAAAGGTCAATTGGCCGAACAGTCCGGCTTTCGGCTTAACCGGCTGCAAACCCGTTTTTGTTACTCCGACCATAAGGCCGTCCTGCAAGACCTTCTGCTCCAAACCCCCGGAACGCTGTTACAGCGATCGGCCACACTCCGGTACGATTCCGTCACCGGCATCACCACCAGCCCGGCCCACACCCTCCTGACCCTCGACCTTCCATCCAGCCACGTTCAACTAAAAGACATCCTCACCTTCGCCCCTTTCCTTGCCACCCAACCCCTCTTTCGCCATCCGGACGACACCTGGCGGATCAACGCCCGGCTGGACGGCAGCTTCGACGCAGTGACGATCCATACGCTCCAATTCAGCGGGATAAAAGATATCCAACTCGATATGGCAGGCAGCCTCCGCCACCCCATAGACAGCCGCCGCATCCGGGCCGACTTTATGATCCGCAACCTCTCCGGCAGCAGATCAACCCTTCTGACCCTTCTGCCAAAGAACACCCTGCCCGACAACATTAGCATTCCTTCCCACTACAACCTCCACGGCCACCTCACAGGTGGTAGAAATGACCTCACCTCCAACCTCACCCTCAACACTACCTCCGGCACCCTGATCCTGCAGGGCACGGCCCGCAACTTCAGCACAACGACGACTGCCACCTATGACCTGGCGCTACAAACCAAAGCACTCGACCTCGGCGCCATCCTCCGGGATAGCATTCAATACGGTAAACTCACCGCCAATTTCCACCTAAAAGGCTCCGGCCTCGACATCCATACGGCAAACACCGTTTTCAGCGCTGGCCTGCAGACCGCTACCTTCCGGCAATACACATATCATAACCTCACCATCGATGGCAGCCTTGCCGGAGAAAAAGTGATCCTCCATTCCTCCATACATGACACCGCCTTGCGCTTCCAACTACAGGCGACGGCCGGCCTCGCCCGCAAATTTCCCTCGCTCCAGCTCGACTGGAACATCGATACTGTTGACTTCCATGCCCTTCACCTGGCAAATGATACCCTGCAAGCAAAAGGACACCTCACTGCCGATTTTGCCGGCACCGACCCCGATTCGCTGCAGGGTACGCTAAAACTCGCCGGCATCAACCTCCTTCGGGGCTCCCAGCGCCTTGCCACCGATAGCATCGTCCTGGTTGCCACCCGGCAGCAGGATATCGAGGACATCCAGCTGTATTCGGAAATGGCTGACCTCGACTGGCACGGCCGGTATAAACCCACCGAAACCCTCACCGCCCTGCAACACACGATCGACACTTTCTACCATCTCACCGGTTTCAAAGACACTGCCTTTACCCCCCAGGACTGGACCCTTGATATCCATCTCCGGTCGACCCCGCTGGTATGGGCCCTGCTCCCTTCCCTGAAAAGTACAGATACCATCGGAGGCCGCATCGCCTTTAACAGCGACCGCAACTACCTGCAGCTGGCCCTGAAAGCACCCCGCATCGATTATGGCGCGAACGTCGCCCACGATGTCGATCTCAACGCTGCTACCACCGGCGACAGCCTGCGCTACGACCTTATGCTTGCCGACGTTCATGGTAGCGGCCTGGTGCTATACAGGACAGACATCCACGGCGCTGTCAAAAACGACAGTCTCACCATCACCCTCCTGCTGCGGGATGCAAAAAACAAAGACCGTTACCGCATTGCGGGTGAGCTTCAACACCAACAAAACGCCGCGAAATTCATCCTCAACCCCGACAGCCTCCTGCTCAACTACGATCGCTGGCAGGTAAGCCGGGATAACTACCTCGTGTACGATTCCTCGGGCCTCCTCGTCCATAACCTTACCATCAGCAACAACACTGATTCGCTTGCCCTCAACAGTACTGGCGCCACCGGGTCAGCCCCCCTCGACGCCCGCTTCGGAAATTTCCGGCTCAGCACCATCAGCCGCCTGGCCAATCAGGACTCCGTCATCGCAGATGGTATCCTCACCGGCAATGCCGAAATAAGGCAACTGACGACCAACCCTGTCTTCACCTCCGACCTGAAGGTCACCGATCTCTTTGTCCGCGGTGATACCCTCGGCAACCTTGCCATAAAGGTCGACAATGAAAAAGCAAATGCCTTCTCCGCCGACATCTCCCTCCGGGGCAAGAACAACGATCTTGATATAAAAGGCCAATACTTCACCGGCGAAAGCCGCATGGACCTGCGGCTCGCCCTCAACGAGCTGAATCTCGGGACCTTCTCTCACATCACCGCGGGACTCATCGACAGTATGAGTGGTGTGCTCAAAGGACAGCTGGCCATCACCGGAACGATAGAAAAACCCCTGATAAAAGGCTACCTCTATTTCGACAGCAGTCGCATCATCCCCACTGTTTCCGGCGAACCGCTGCTGGTTTCAAAAGACCGTATCAACTTTGATGAGGATGGCTTCAACTTCAGTGAGTTTCACCTGCAGGACTCCGCCGGCAACAAATTGATCATCGACGGCAATGTCTTTACAAAGGATTACCGCGATTTTGGTTTCGACGTTTCCCTCAACGCACAAAACTTCCGTCTCGTCAATACTCCCGAATACAGCAACCGGGAGTTTTATGGTAAGCTCAACCTCGATGCCGCCATCAACCTCGAAGGCAGGATGACAGCGCCAATAGTGGACGGCGACGTCCGGATCAACAAGCAGACGAATTTCTATTATGTTCTGCAGACCCCCGACCCCGAGGTGGTCGACCGTCTCGGCGTGGTCAGGTTCATCGATCACAATACCGGTGATACCCTCCTCGATCGCAAGTCCATGGCCATCCACGCGAAAAAAAGCAAATTGAAAGGAGTCGACCTGAGCATGAATATCCAAACCGATAGCAGCGCCGTCTTCAACATCGTCGTCGATCCGCGTAGTGGTGACGCCCTCAATGCCCGTGGCCTCAGCTTCCTGGTCTTCCAGATGGATAAAAGCGGCAAAATGAGCCTTACCGGCTCCTTCGAAGCCGATGCCGGCTATTATAGCCTTTCCTTCAACGTCCTCAAACGAAAGTTCGCGATCGATCGCGGCAGTGTCATCACCTGGACGGGTGACCCCTATTCTGCTACAATCAACCTCACCGCTTCCTACACCGCCAATACGCCCTCCCTCGACCTTATTGCCAACCAGCTGGAGGGCCGGCCGCCAAGCGACCTCATCAAATTCAAACAAAAGCTTCCCTTCCTCGTCACCCTGAAGATGGGGGGCGAGCTTCTGCGCCCCGACATCAACTTCGATATTTCCCTGCCGGCCAATCTCCTGGCCCTCTGGCCAGATGTCGACCAGCGCCTCCAGCAGATCAGGTCGGAGGAGTCCGAATTGAATAAGCAGGTGTTTGCCCTGCTCCTCCTCAACAGGTTCGTAGGTGCCGACCCCCTCAACAGTGTCGCCGGCGGCGGCGCCAGCCTCCAGAGTCTCGCCTTCCAGAGTGGCAGCCAGATACTCACCAACCAGCTCGATCAATTGGCCGCCAGCCTGATAAAGGAAGTCGATATCCACTTCGATCTCAACAGTCAGCAGGATTTCAGCACCAACACCGAGATCGACTACACCGAACTGAATGTCAGTGTATCCAAGCAACTCCCTAACGATCGGTTGCGCGTCAGCGTCGGCAGCACCTTCGACGTCCTCGGAAAAGGAGCCCCCAACCAAAGCGCCAACAATCTCGCAGGCGACGTCGCCGTCGATTACAAGCTCTCTAAAGATGGCCGCTACCTGTTACGTGCCTACCGCCAGAACAATTATGAAGCCGCTGTTGAAGGACAAGTCGTAGAGACCGGCGTCTCCTTCATCATCAGTTTCGAGTACAATAAATTCAAGGAGATCTTCCGAAGGGCCGAAGATGCCCGGATCCAGCAACGCAAGACCCTTAAATCCAGCAAGCCATCCAACCAATGATCACCGGTAAAAATCCCTTGCTTCCATCGTTGCTCCCATTGGGTATCCTGCTGCTGGGCCTGGCATCCTGCCATGAATCGAAATACCTCAGCGGCGACCAGGCTCTCTACATTGGCAATAAGGTAAAGGTCGTTTCTTCCGTCCCCATCACCAGGAAACAACAGAAAGCACTGGCCGGCGAACTCGACGACCTCCTTCGGCCAAAGCTTAACGACAAATTCCTGGGCTTCCGGCTGAAACTCTGGATATATAACATTGCCGGACACCCGAAAAAGAATAAGGGGTTCAAACATTGGTTGAAATACAAGGTAGGGCAGGAGCCCGTCCTGGCTTCCCCCGCCATCATTCAAACAAACGCCGACGTTTTACAAAGTCACCTCGAGAACAAAGGCTGGTTCCGCGACACCGTCGTCGCTGCCACCTTTGTAAAAGATAAGCACCTCATCGCCACGTACACCGCACAGATAGGCCCCCGCTATACCATCCGGAATATCACGTATCCCGACGATTCGGATGCTGTAAGTAACCGCATCGATACGCTCCAACGCGGGTCCCTGTTGAAAAAAGGCGAACCCTACGACCTTGATAACGTCAAGGCCGAACGTATCCGCATCGATAGCCGCCTGAAGAACCATGGGTTTTATTATTTCAATCCCGACTATCTCGTCGTCGAACTCGATACCGCGCTTGGCGCCCACCAGGTGGACATGTTCATGCGCATAAAGGACGAAACCCCCGACGCCGCCCGTACGGTCTACAGCATCGGTGACGTTTTCGTCTATGCCGACTACGGCGTCAACTCCGATACCAGCCTGAAACATGGCTATATCACGCCCGAAGGCTACCATATCGTCGATACCGCCCACTACCTTCGCCCTATAGTCTTCCGCAAAACCATGGTCTTCCAGCCGGGCAATATTTACCGCGAAGACGATCACAATGCCTCCCTCAGCCGCCTGGTAAACCTCGGCGTCTTCAGGTTCGTAAAAGCCCGTCTCGAACCCGCGTCAAGCGTGGATAGCAACGATAAGTTGAATGCTTATTTCTACCTCGTGCCCACCAAGACAAAATCCTTTCGTTTCGAGGTCACCGCACTCACCCGCAGCGACAATACAACCGGCTCAGAATTCTCCGTTTCCTGGCGACACCGTAACCTGTTTCACGGCGCCGAACTCTTCACCGCCAAAGTGTACACCGGCGTCGAAGGTCAATCCATCGGCATTGGGAAGAAAGTAAGCACTTACCGGGCCGGCCTCGATCTCAACCTCTATTTCCCTCGTATCATCTCTCCCTTTGACCTCAATACCAGCAGCAGATTCGTCCCGCGCACCCGCATCGAGACCAGCTACGATATCTTCGCTCAAAGCGCAGAGTATACCCTCAACTCCTCCCGCGCCAGTTTCGGTTACATCTTCAAAAACCGCATCACCTCGCAAAACGAGCTCACCGTCCTTGGGATCAATTATGTCCACCCCACCTATATCAACCCGCAATACCAGTTGTCACTCGACAGCAATATCATGTTGCGCCGCGCCATCGAGCCGACCTTCATCATCGGCCCGACCTATAATTTCACCTATAGCTCCTTGAATGATCCCCGCAAACTCCGGCTCCCCGATCATTATTACTTCAACGGCAATATCGACCTCTCCAACAACCTCCTCGGTGTTCTCTCCCATTCTGACGTTCTCAGAACAGGGAAACAGCAGGAGATATTCGGCGTTCCCTTCGCCCAGTATGCCCGGTTCGCAGTGGATTTCCACTACTGGCACAATTTCAGTAAGTATAATATGATCGGCTTCCGCGCCAATGGCGGCATCGGCATCTCCTATGGTAACAGCAGCACAATGCCATTTATAAAAGAATTCTTTGGCGGCGGCACGGACGATATCCGTGCCTTCCGTTCGCGCGCCCTCGGCCCCGGCAACTACTACCGCGGCAACCCCAATACGACCCCCTTCCTTCCCGACCAGCCCGGCGACATTAAGCTTATGTTCAGCCTCGAATACCGCGCAAGCCTCGTCGGTCTGCTCCGTTGGGCCATCTTCACCGATGCGGGCAACGTCTGGACCCTCCGCCCGGACACCAGCCGTCCCGGCTCCGTCTTTACCCCTCAGTTCCTCAACGATTTCGCCGTCGGGGTAGGAACAGGCCTCCGCTTCGACTTCACCATCGTCGTACTCCGCGTGGACGTCGCCGCTCCCGTCCGTTACCCCTGGCACTCCAACGGCTCCAAATGGAATTTCCGTGGCCTCACCGATATCTCGGAGATGGTGTTCAATCTTGCCGTCGGCTATCCATTTTGATCTGGCATATTATTTTAGGTGGCTATTGCAGGGATCGAAAATCTGTAGGGTATGAAGTCGAAACTCTATGCAAGCGGGAAAAAAACACTGCATGTATTAAACGACCTGATCCATATCAACATCGATCGTGTCGCTGGTTATGAGAAAGCAGCCCATGAAGAGAAGACACCCGAGTCCGATCTTCGGGAGGTCTTTTATCGCATGGCCATCGAAAGCAGGTCGTACATCAACGATTTGCACGCTCAGGTCATCCGCCTGGGAGGAGTGCCCGTCACCCAGGCCACCATCACCGGTAAACTATATTTGTACTGGCTGGAGGGAAAGAACCGTTTCGACGGACCAGATGCCGCGAGCTGCCTGGCAGCCTGTCTTGCTTCGCAGGAAGCTACTGAAATAGCCTACCGGCAGGCGCTCGAAGAATCCCTCCCCCAGGACCTTCACTTCCTCATCGAAAGCCAGCTCTGGTCGCTGGAAAGAGCCCGTCAGCGATTGCGCGACATGCAATCGCGCCTCAACAAAACGACATAACCAGCACCTCCTCCTATACAACAGGGCCCCGTAGACACGGGGCCCGTTGCTATATTATTCTTTCAGGTTTATTGACGCAATTGTAAATAAAAAATTATGCCAGCCTTCCCCCGGCTGCAGTGATTTCTGTATGCGATGGGTATTTTTTTCCTCACTCTTCCCTTTCCGCCTTCGGCAATTCCCGCAGTGGACACTATTGGTAAACCCCAAGACCATCAGGGGTTTCCCTTGATAATGAAACCTTCCGGCCATTGCCACTGCCCCGCAGCCGCGGCTCCTGTTTTACTGGCCCTGGATTTGAAAAAAGTTGATAAAATATATTATATGTTGCCTCAATCGGATTTGCACTTTTTACAGGAAAAGATCAGAGATCTGAAGAATGCTCTTTTCTTTAGCCAGAACACCTCTTTGCTACGCATCACAACCACCATAGTGTCGGTATTGAAAGTGGACGAATTGGGACAAATGTGGTTTTTTGTCCCCCGGCCGCAACAGGCCTTACACGAATTCGACCAGGAGTTCCCCGCAAGACTGGAGTTTTTCCGCAAAGGAAAAGAGTTCTTCCTCCATGTCTCCGGCAAGGCTTTTATCGTCACCGATCCGGAAGAGATCAACGGCCTGGTGCACGAAGACATCCGTCAGCTCACCGGCGACCATCTTGTCCTCATCAGGGTAAAGATGGGGAAGGCGGATTATTTCGAGCATGCCAACTCCTCGATGCACGCCGGCTGGTGGCGCGATCTCCGCAATCAGCTGCACACCTGGATGTTCAATACCCGCCCGGGTTACAAACCCTACTATCTTGCCGATGCCCCGGTGTCTTCTTTCTCTTATACCCCGGTAGCCTGACCGTCACCCTCCGTTGATCGTACTTCTTCCTTCCGATCGTACCCCACCTTTCTTCACTGACCAATTCCTCCCGATATCCCTGTTTTTCAAGCGCTCATGGCATAGGAATTGAATCCATCTGGATGACAATTCTTTCAAATGCAAAATAGCCGTGTATGAAAAACATGTCAACGTATGTAGTCATTGGCGCAGTCACCGCTTTTGTCAGCTTCGGTTGTGGCGGCAACAGCTCATCGAATCCCATCGAGGCCGCAAAGGACTCCAACGCAGCAAAAATCGATAGTACCAGGGATGCAACTTCAAAAATGGCGTCTGTGCCCCCCTCCGTATCGCAGACCGACCAGAAATTTGCCGTTGACGCCGCCAACGCAGGAATGACCGAGATCGAGGCCGCCAAAACGGCCCGGCAAAATGGCCGTGAGGCAGACGTAAAGGAATATGCCGCCATGATCATAAAAGACCATACGGAAGTCGCCGATAAGCTAAAGGCCATTGCGGCAAAGAAAAATCTTACCCTGCCCGCCGACATCTCGCGGGAGAGTCAGGAGGATATTGCCGCCTTGCAAAAGAAAACCGGGAAAGACTTCGACAAGGCCTACCTCAAAATGATGGTCGCCGACCACAAAAAAGCCCTCATCCTCTTCAACGATGAATCGAAGAATGGCTCCGATGCCGATATCCGGGCTTTCGCCGATGCCACGGTACACACCTTACAACACCACCTCGACGAAGCCGAGAAATGTGAAAAAATGATGGGAAAGATGTAGTTGCAATTTTTTTTGTGAAACCAAAAGGTTTCCTATATTTGCAACGAAAAGGTTTCCTATTTATGTAAAAATCGCTGTTATGCCGGAAAAGAACTTCACGCTCTCCCACCTCGACGGAACCTTCTTCCGTAAGGGTAATGTCTTCGGCGTTCGGTTCGAACGCATTCTCAACCATCCCACATCCGTCGTCTGGAAAGCGCTGACCGATCCCGGGGCATTGGCAAAATGGCTGGCGCCCGTCACCATCGAAGGCGACACCATCACCCTGCAGCTGACTGGCGGCACAATGGGCGGGAAGATCCTCAACTGGAAAAAGAATGCCCTGCTGGAATATGTCTGGTATGAAGGCAGCATCGTCCGCTGGGAATTGCTCACCGAAGGCGAGGGGCGCTGCCGCCTTGTCTTTACCCACAGTGGCGTCATGGCGTCGCAGTTGGAGGGAGCGGCCACGGGCTGGCACTATCATCTCGATATGTTGCGGCGCGTGCTCAACCACGACGAACTACCGGCCAGTCCCGTCGCCATAGTTGCCATATGGGAAAGCATCTCCCGCGACGCGGCCGCGCGCTACAAAGCAGCCCTCCCATTGTTAGATACACCAGCACCCTCCTCCTTTGTCATGGAAAGGGTCTTCGATGCGCCCGTGGACTGCGTATGGAAGGCCCTCACCGTCAGGGACCAGATACGGGACTGGTTTATGTCCATCGATGGTTTCGAACCCGAGGAGGGTTATGAGTTCACGCTTGTCGCAATGAACAACGGCAAACGCTATGTTCATTTTTGCCGCGTGACGGAGGTCATCGACCAGCGGCGGCTGACCTATTCCTTCCGGTTTCAAAATACGAATGGCATCACCTTTGTCACCTGGGAACTGTTCCCCGAAGGCGAAAAGACCCGCTTGCGGCTGACACACGAAGGGCTGGAAAGGATTGCGCACGCCGGCGCCGACTACGCGCGGCAGAACTTCGTCGAAGGCTGGACGTACTTCTTCACGAAGCTCACTCAAATCCTTTCGGGTGCTGCTTATTATAGGGTGTAGCATCCTGGAAGGCCTTTGCAAACGCCAGCAGCCGCGCCTCCCCATATAACTGGCCGATGAAAGATATGCTCCCCGGTGTCCCATCCGGCCGGTAGCCTACCGGCAACGTCACCGAAGGATGTCCTGTCAGGTTGGTGATCGCCAACTGATCTCCCGTCTCGGGTGGCGCAATGATGATATCGTACTGGCTGATAAAGGGATCTACCTTCTGCCGGATGGCCGTCCGCATCCGGCAGGCATTGACATATTCCACGGCCGGTACAAATCGGGCCGTCCGGAAGACATTCGGCCAGCGGTCTTTGTTCTGCTGTACCATCTCATCATCCTGGTTGGTGCGCGTCAGCTTGTCAAAGGCCGCCGCCGATTCGACCCCGATGATGAGCGTAAGGATGTCATTACCGCGCAGATCGTCCGGAAAATCCACCGCGATCAATTTGACCCCCATCTTTCGCAGGATCAGCAGGGTCTGCTTCGCCGGGCTGTCGTCCGGCAGGGTATCGATATAATTTCGGGTATACGCCACCTTTAGTCGGGTAACATCCACCTTCCCGGTGTAATTGAAGGGCATGAAACGCGATGAGGCATCCACGCTATCACCCCCGTGAATATAGGCAAAGACGATAGCCGCATCTTCCGCGCTGCGGCAGATGGGCCCCACCTTGTCCGAACTCCAGCAAAGCGCCATACATCCTGTCCGCGCGATACTGCCGAAAGTAGGTCGTAGTCCCGTTGCGCCACAGCGCATCGAAGGGTCGACAATGGAGCCGTAAGTCTCCGTCCCAATGGCAAAGGGTACCAGTCCCGCAGCCGTAGCGGCAGCCGACCCCGCGCTACTGCCGCCCGACCCAACGGCTAAATTCCAGGGATTTCTGGTCAGTCCTCCAAACCAGACATCATCCATGGCCAGCTCTCCAAGGGACAGCTTTGCCACCAGCACAGCCCCGGCATCGTCAAGCCGTTCGGCCACATAGGCATTGGCATCGATAACCTGGTCCTTGTAAGGCGGCGTCCCCCAGGTGGTATTCGTACCCTTCACCGCAAAAAGGTCTTTGATACCATAGGGAATGCCTTGCAGCGGGCTCCGGTAGACGCCTTTGGCAAACTGCGCATCCGCCCAACGCGCCTGGGCCAGGGCGCTGTCCTCCGTCAGCTGGATGACGCAATGGAGTATGGAGCCGTATTTCTTCAGCCGCTCGATAAAGAATTGGGTCAGCTCGACGCTGGTGATCTTCCGCCGCCGCAAAAGGCTGGCTAGCTCAGGGATGGAATAGTAGGCGAGATCATTCCGGTTGGCCGGCAGACTCACCTCCCCGGGAATATCCCAGTGCAGCGGATTCTGCCTCCTATCGTACGCTGTGCCCGGCAGCAGCGGGTCGAAAGACATCGACAACGGGACATCATTATAAAGGGGATGTGCATGCAGATACTGGTAAAAGTGCAGGTTATCGATCAGCCCGCTAAGGATGGAATCCCGCTTTACCGGGGTGAACCGGAGGTCGAACAGCTTTTCGGCGGCCATCAGCTCCGGAAGGCCGATACCGGCAGAATCCTGTGTGGACACCATGCCGGGAGGCTGTGCAACCAGCGGGCCGGCCAAAACCGTCAGCAGGAGGGCCGGAAGAACAATTTTAAACGACATACGGTGAATTTACTGTAACATTAGCCTTTTTCTTCCGTCATTTTCACAGTAATGTCACTAGAAGTGTTCAAACGGCAAATTTTGCCCATGAAAGACAAGCTTTTCCGCTTTGCTTTCCGACTGCTTCAGAACATCCAGGAAGCGGAGGACGCCGTACAGGACGTCATGGCGGGCGTTTGGGCAAAAAGGGCGGAGTGGCCGCAGTGGCACAGCATCGAGGCTTATTGTATGACGGCCACCCGAAACAACTGTCTGGACAGGCTCCGGCGCCGTAAGGTCGCGACGGTGCAGGAAGGATGGGCGGGGACAGTAAGCAGCGCCGACCAGGACCCTTATGAGAAGATCACCAATAAAGAAATGATCCAACGGATACGGCGATGTATGGACGCCCTGCCCCAACAACAACAGCAGGTGCTTCGCCTGCGGGAAATGGAAGGGTTCAGCTATAACGAGATCGCGGAAGTGCTGGACATGTCGCTCCCCCAGGTAAAGATCAACCTGTTCAGGGGCCGCAACGCGATAAAGCAAACGATCACAAAACAGGAGGAAAGATGGAAAAAGCAACCGTAAAAGCCCTGCTCGAAAAATACTGGCAGGCAGAGACGACGGTAGAAGAGGAAAGGGCGCTTGCAGCCTGGTTCAGTGATAATCCTGATGCGGACCCTGAGCTCGAGCCCTACCGCGCCCTTTTTGCGTACTTTGATGAAGAGTCGCGGATAAGCCCGGGCGAAGATTTCGAAGTCCGTATCCTGCAAGCTATTACGGCCAGCCAGCCCCTCCAACCCGGCGAGCCGCTGCAACCCGGCCAGCCTCTCCGGCCCATCCGGCATTTTCACGGAGGGCTGATCGCCGCGGCCGCGTCGGTCTGTATCCTTGTCATCGGTCTTTTCCTGCTGCGACCGGAGCCGCCTTCACCCTCCGCCGTTGTAGCGAAGAATGCCATTGTCTCCACCGATACCCCTGCCGCCGCCCTTTCCGTAGCCGTCATAAAAGATACATACAACGACCCTCAACAGGCCCTCACCGCCATTCGTCATGCCCTGCTGGTGGCTTCCGTCCACCTCAACGAAGGCCGCAAACAAATAACTGGAAAATGAAAAAAATCGCATTCATACTCTTCCTCCTGCTAACCGCAACCGGCGTCTTTGCCCAGGACGACGCCATCGGCAGATTCTTTGGAAAATATCTCGACGATTCCCGCTTTTCCGTCGTTTCGGTCAGCCCAAGGATGTTCCGCCTGATGTCAAAGATCGACTGGGATACCATCCCTTCCGATCTGAAACAAACCATCTCCCGGCTCCAAAGCTTTCGCGTCCTCAGCACCCCGACCACCCCGGCGCTATTCTATAAAGAAGCCCTTACCCACATCGACCGAAAAGAATATGAAGACCTGATCACCGTGCGCAACAGCAACGACAATTTTCACTTTATGATCAGGGCGACCGGCAATACTATCCACGAATTGCTCATGATCGCCGCCGACGAGGACGGGTTCACCCTCATGAGCTTTGTCGGCGACATCGATCTCGACAAGCTGTCCCGGCTCGCCACTGACATGGATATAAAAGGAATGGAAAACTTAAAGAACGCAAAACGAAAATAACATGAAATCCCTCCTTCTCCCGGCCTTGTGCCTCCTGCTCACATTCGCAGCCTGCGCCCAGCCAACACACCTGGACAAATTCTTCCAGCATTACAACAGCAACGGCCAGCAGTTGCCGGTAGACCCCGGGCTCCTGTTAAACATCAGTTGCTCCGGTAATAAGATAAACACGCTTCATTGCCTCATCATCGATGGAAAGAAGAATCCCGACGCCGCCCGGGAATTCCGCGATCTCGAACAATCCCTCCGGGCCGATCACTTCGAGGAATGGTTCTCCATTCGCAAGGGAAAGGGTAGGATTCAGCTCCTTTCGCTCGATGGCAAGGACAACGTCGAAGACATGGTCTGCCTCATCGTTGGTGATGACGACAGCGGCCTTTTCTTCCATCTTCGTGGACACTTCACCGAGGAAGATAAAGCCCGGATAGAAGCTGCCTTGCAGCAACACGACAGTGAATAGGTAGTACTACTTTGATAATAGTCAAGAATTGTATGGAGTAAGTGTTTTCACTTACTCCATACCCGTTGATTTCTAATTAATTCCCTTTATCTTGTCGTTAAGTTTGAATGCCGGTTAGGTCTTCTCCGTAGCACCATAACATCCTTGAATATCGACCTGTCTTACTCTATTCGCTAACTTAACGACAAGTAACTATGATCAGGATTCTACTAGCTGATGATTTTACGATCATCAGAAAAGGGGTTAGACAGATATTGACCCAGGCTTATCCCAACGCAGAGATCGAGGAGCTCGAGGAAGGGGAGGAGTGGACCGACAAATTAAAAGATAGTCCCTGGGATATGATCATTTCCGATCTCCCCGGTCCCGACAGGGGTGGGTGGGAAGCCCTGCAACAGATTCGTCAGCTCTATCCTTCCCTGCCCGTACTGATCCTGAGCCTTTATACAAAAGAACATTACGCTTTCCGCGCCCTGCAGTCGGGCGCCGCCGGCTACCTGGGGAAGGATGCTGCACCGGATGAGCTCATCTGGGCCGTCAGACAGATATTATCCGGAAAGAAATATCTGGCCATCCCGTCAAAAGATAATTGAATGTCTTACATTTAGCAGGGCCGGTACCATTCAAAACTAAAAACGGCCCTTGCGATGAAAAAGAAGCATACTCCCGTACAAAACGATTCTCGCCGTAATTTCCTGAAAAATGGTTTGGTGGCCGCCGCAGGCCTTTACATTGTCCCCCGCCACGTCCTCGGCGGAAGGGGCTACGTTGCCCCCAGTGACAAACTGATGATTGCCGGCATCGGCGCCGGCGGCAAAGGCGAATCCGACATCAATAACTTTTACGGCAGTGGCAAAGCAGAGATCGCCTTCCTTTGCGATGTGGACGATCGCCGGTCAGCCACCATCCGCGGCAAATTCCCCAAAGCACAATACTACAAGGACTACCGGCAAATGCTGGACAAGGAGCACAAGCACATCGATGCCGTCTCCGTTTCTACCCCCGACCATATGCATGCCGTCATCGGGATGGCGGCGATGCAGTTGGGTAAGCATGTGTATATCCAGAAACCCATGGCCCATGATATTTATGAGGTTAGAATGCTCACAGAGGCTGCACCCCGATATAAGGTCGTGACCCAGATGGGCAACCAGGGCGCTTCCGGTGACGGGGTCCGCCAGCTTGTCGACTGGTACCGGGCCGGGGTCATCGGCGATGTCACCGAGGTCTTTTGTTTTACCAACCGGCCCGTCTGGCCCCAGGGTATTCAATGGTCCACGGCGAAGGCCACCGTTCCGGCCGAACTCGACTGGAACCTCTGGCTGGGTACCGCCCCCTACAAGGATTATGTGGACAACCTCGTTCCTTTCAACTGGCGCGGCTGGTGGGATTATGGCACCGGTGCGCTTGGCGACATGGGCTGTCATATCATCGCTCCCGCCTTTCAGGTGCTCGAATTGGGTTATCCCAATGAAGCAGAATGCAGCGTCGGCAGCGTCTATGTCGGTGAGTTCTCCCGTGGCTACTTTCCGGACAGCTGTCCGCCTTCTTCTCATATTACCTTGAAATTCAAAGGAGCCGCCGGCAAACCCGATGTAAAGCTCCATTGGATGGATGGTGGCATCCAACCCGAAAGACCTGATGAGCTCGGTCCACAGGAGGTGTTTGGAGATGGTGACAATGCCACGCTGTTCATCGGCAGCAAGGGAAAGATGATGTGCGCTACCTATGGCCGCGATCCCCAGTTATTACCGACTTCGCGTACGGCCCAGACCGTAGTGCCCCAGACGCTCAAACGCGTCCCCGGCGCCGATATCACCGGTCATTATACCGCATGGGTAGAGGCTTGCATCGCCGGCTATGGCAGCCAGCAGGAAAAAGAGCTCAGCTCCAACTTCAAAGTCGCCGGCCCCCTGGCCGAGGCCGTCCTGATGGGCAACCTGGCCATCCGCAGCTATGATATCCGCAAACCCCGGGACACGGCCGGAACAACGGCTTCAGGTCGCAACGCTTTCGACTATCCCGGTCGTCATATCAAGTTGCTTTGGGACGGCGCCAATATGAAGATCACCAACTTCGATGACGCCAATCAGTTTGTAAAACGCAGCTATCGGGAAGGCTGGAGCCTCGGGGTTTAACAGCCAGGGCTTCCGGCGCCGCCGCACCCGTCGGCCTGCCTGAACCCGCTCAGGCCGGGCCGGGACTTATCGCCGTCCAGCCGCCGTCTACCACAAGCGTCTGCCCCGTAATATGCCGGGCCTCCGGCGACACAAGAAAGACTACTGCTTGCGCAATATCTTCCGGCGTGGCCGGCCGGCCCATCGGCGTCAGCGCCGACCAGGTCTTCTCGTAGGATGCATCCTCTGCCGTGCGCTCCGTCAGCGTCGCACCGGGCGCTACCGTATTCACCGTGATGCGGTGCGGCGACAGCTCGATGACAAGACCCCGTGCCAGCATTTCCAGCGCCGCCTTGCTCATCCCATACGCCGTCAGCTGCTTATGCGCCTGGTGAGCCGTCACCGAAGAAGTGAACAGGATACTCCCACCTTCCCCCTGCGCCTTCATTTGTAAGGCCGCCGCCTGTGCAAGAAAAAAACTCCCCGCCAGGTTCAGCTGCATCACCCGGGCAAACGATTCCGGCGGATAGGAAAGAAAATCTCCAAACAAGGTCAGTCCCGCATTGGCGATGGCGATATCCAGCCGGCCAAAGGCACTGACGGCCTTATCCACCATACTGCGGATAAATGCAACATCACCCGCATCACCCGCCATGGAAATACACCGCTCACCCGACGCGTCGAGCTGCCGCGCTGCGCCGGCCGCCAGTGCTTCATCCCTATCGTTCAGCACTACCCGCACTCCGCGGAACAGCAACTGCCGCACGATGGCGAAACCGATACCCTGACCGGCCCCCGTAACAATAGCAACTTTGTCTTTCATGATTCCTGGTCAAAATAGATCTTGTAATAATGCTTTCCTATCGCCTCGTCATATCCCTTTTCTATCAGCTCCCGGTCACCATGTACATAGATATGGAAATTTCTGTCCAGCTTGATCACGCTCTTAAATACCCGCGCCTGCTTCTTCACCGCGTGCGATGAGATCTCAAATGACTCCATCGGCTGGAGGTCGTTGTTCTTCCGGTATTGCTCATCATAGTTACGGAAACTTTGGATCAGATCGTCGTGGTGCAACACCTCCGTCTCGAATTCGTCGCGATCGAAGTTGCCGTGCGTCTTGAAATAATCCATGCTGCGGTTGAGGATATCTATCTGCTCTGTTTTGGAAACTTCGAACTCCCCCGGCAACTGCTGTGTTACATAGTTCTTGGTCAGGGTCAGAAATCCCTGGGTCTGGAGAAACTCATTCTGTCTGATGAGGACTCCCAGGAATTTGTCTTTCCAAAACTGCGCTTCCTCGCCCTTGCCGTTGGCAGAATCGAAAATGAGCAGTTCGTATCCTTGCTCCTCCCCGCGATTGAGGATCAGGCATCCCTTGTCGACCCGGGCCAACTCGACTCCTTCCTTCAATTGCAGATTGAGGTCATCCTCCACCGGGATACAATCGGCAAACAGTGTCCTCGTTTCCGCTTTGAAGATACCGATAGCCTCCAGCACCGTCTCGTCATCCAGCAGGTTGCTGAAATAGCCCACATACAATTCTCCCGGTTTTATCTTGGGGTGCAACGACACTTCGAAGAGATGGGAAGCCATCCGCACCGACTGATCGTAGAGCGTCCCCCGGTCGCGAAACAATGCCCTGGCGAAAGTATACACTTCATTATATTCGAGCGAAGAGTTGTGGTAAAAAGCATAACGCTCATGGCAATTGGAAAAACGCGCCAGTAGGGCGACCCTTAGTTTTTCCTTGGCCTCATTGTTCAATTCCTGCTCCCCCTTAGAGAGCAACAATGCCCCGCCATTTTGCTTATTTCCGGTATAATGAACAGACAATCTGTCTATTATCGCTTCTGTGAAGATCATCGTAAAAATCGTAAAGATAGGGTTCTTCACCGGCCTGCCGAAACGGCCCTAACTCATTGACTTTTATCAAAGGTTCATACGTTTGCCGTAGTTTCCTCTTAGAAAACCTAAAAAATGTGGATAATTAATTGGACTAACGGGAAAAGACATATGTATTCATTATTAGCAACTTATGAAATAAATTAAAACAAAATACCTTTAGCGGTTAAATATATCCATAAACTAGTACAATAAAATAGGGTTTATCGGCCTTTATATTATAGTATAAATCCGATATCCCGATAGAAAGACCATCAGATAAAAACCCAATTAGTATGAAACCCAAACCTTACACCGCTTTCTTATCGATCTGGCTCGTTGCCTACAAGTGACAAGCATACCATATCATCTCCTATGCTGCCACTGCAACGACTTCTGTAGGTGCATTGCTACCTTGTTCCCGTTTTGTTTGAATTTGTTGTTGGGCCTTCATAGGACGAAGGAAGACGTGTAGGGTGAAATTTCCGTGTCTTATGACCCCTAAAAAGAATAATAACGACGCTTCAGCGCGTATTCCTGGACGGACTGGCAGGATTGCCGGATTTCCAGGGACATTGTTGCTGTGCCTTGGGCTGTTGGTAAACTTGTTTCCATCTGCCATGGCCGCTCCGGGCCATCCCAATACACCCGGTGGGATCACCACCTATGACTGGGGTTGCTATACGGTGACTGTACAGACGTTGCAGAATAATTCACCGGCCGATGGGATGACCAATGACGTTGTACAGGTGACGGTGACCGATGCTTCGCTTCCGGCGCCTGGTCTTGTAAATAACGTACCGGTAAGGTTTACCATTGGCTCCAACTCCGGGAGCACCACGATCAATACGGGCACCAATGGTTTCTCAAATGGCACCGTTCAATTCACGTTGAACAGTATCTATACCCAACCCATCCAGATATCCATCTCAGTGCCAAATGACTGTAATCCAAATGGGGAGGCAGCCACTTTTACCTATGTTCCCAATCCTCCCAATCCCAATCCTCCTGCCGGTTCGCCAAATCCATCTTATTACATCACAGTGATCCAGACTGCTCCCGCCGACGGGACATCGTACACGAAAGTATCGCTTCATGCCACGGACGGTATCAACAACGAACCGCAGGGCACGCCGGTGAAGTTCGTGGTCACAAGTAATAATGCCGCGTCAACTACGGCGAATGTGGGTGGGTCTTCTACCGGCACCTTTTTTGCCACGTTGCCCAATAGCGGCGGCACCATCGACCCGACCATCACGGACGTCAATGTTGGTGATGTGACCATCCAGGCTTTTGTATGGGACAATACCACCAGCTCATGGATATCCTTTGGCTCCCAGACCGTGACTTTTGTCGCTCTTCCTCCCAATCCTAATCCTCCTGCCGGTTCGACCAATCCATCCTATTATAAAACGATAATCCAATCGGCCCCTGCCGATGGGGCATCGCCCACAGAAGTCGAGCTCCATGCCACGGATGGTACTAACAACGAGCCGAAGGGCACCGCGGTGAAGTTCGTGATCACGAGCAACACTCCCGCGTCTGGCACGGCGAAGATGGGTGGGTCTTCCGGCACCACCTATACAAGTTCGCTCCCGGATAACAGCGGCACCATCGACCTCAACATCACTGACGTCACTGCTGGTAACGTGACCATCCAGGCCTATGTCTGGGATAATACCAACAACGTGTGGGTTTCCTTTGGGACCCAGACCGTAACCTTTGTTGCCAGTAATCCCGTACCCGGTAATCCCGGTGGGGGCTCCGGTGGTGGTGGCGGTTCCGGTGGCGGTGGTGGTTCTGGCGGCGGTGGTTCCGGTGGTGGTGGATCTGGCGGCGGCGGTGGTTCCGGCGGCGGCGGCAATGGTGGGGGCGGCTCCAGCGGCGGCTCCGGCACAGGCTCCAGCCAAAACGGTGGTTATACCGTCATCTGGGTCCCCGCAGAATATGACTATCGCCTTTCCGATGGCAAACAGCAGGACAGCGTCCTCGTCTATGTAACTGACATAAATAAGAACGCGGTGTCGAATCTGCAGATCACCTTCACGATCCTGACAAGCCCGTCTGGTACCGCAACGGCCACTGCCCAGTACAATTGCAAGAACATCGTCGGTAGGAACATCGATACCACCGATGGTAGCGGTTATGCTCACATGGCCTTGACCAACACCCTGCCAGGGACGGTATTCATCAGTGCTACCTACATCGATCCGGTGACAGGTAACGTCATGACCATCCAGAATAAATATGGCGGAACATATGACACCGCCACTTTCGTCACCCAACCCGATATCACCAATATCGAGACCGCGCTCACCGTCATCATCCCTGAGGCGCTTGCCGACGGATCACAGCAAACCGAGGTGAAGGCGCACATCGTCGACATCCAGGGCAACGTCATGCCAAACCAGCAGGTGACCTTTAGCATCGATTCCGGCTCCGCCCAGATCGTCACTCCACAACCGGTGTTGACAGATGCCAACGGCGATGCCTATATCTATATCACCAGCAAAACCCCGGGTGAAGTGCTCATTACGGCTACCGTCGGCGGCAAACAGATCGTCTTCGGCAGCCCGGCACGAGTCCACTTCGCCCCGATAAATATCTATGTCCCGCGCGTTTTCACGCCCAACAACGACGGAACCAACGATATCCTGAGACCCATTCTGGTAGGGATATCCCAGTTTCACTATTTCACCGTCTACAACCGCTGGGGTAATATCGTCTTCACGACCCAGGACCCCAACCAGGGTTGGGATGGAACGTTCAAAGGCGTGCCGCA
This sequence comes from Puia dinghuensis, assembly GCF_014642875.1. Lineage (GTDB taxonomy): Bacteria > Bacteroidota > Bacteroidia > Chitinophagales > Chitinophagaceae > Puia > Puia dinghuensis. The sequence continues at coordinate 818,330 of NZ_BMJC01000002.1, read as the reverse complement.
ACCGGTGGAGACGTATTTGTGGATAGCGGAGGGCATCGATGTCAACGGGACGAAAGTCGTACAGCGGGGGATGACCTCGTTGGTGAGATGATAACAGAACAAATTAACTCAATGTAAACTCTATATCCAGATGAGCAAGATATTAAACATATTGGTCCTCCTTGGTCTCGCGGGCTTCGCCCGCGGCCAGGAGATCAATTTCTCGAGGGTCCAGGATATGACCATCTGGTACAACCAATCCCTGAAAACAGAAAAGCAGAATAGCCTGAACCTTAATTACCGCAGCGTCCAGTACGGCGGGCAGATCGCCTATAACAGCGTAGCAGCCCTGTTCTCCATGCCCCTGCTCTCGAAAGACGGGAAGAACAAACCCAATTCCGGTTACTTCAGCTTCAGCGCCGGGGCAGCCTCCGACAAGACAAATGACGGTATCCTGAATAATGCGCTCGGGATGATGGGCATCTCCTATGCCGTACCCATCGGCCGGCATGAGACCTATCTCGCCCTGGGCTTCCAGGGAGAATATTACCAGAGTCAGCTGAATGTTGCCGGCATCAGCGGCGCCTTCGGCGATCAATTCAATAACTACGGCCCCATCGAAGGCGCACCTAGCGCCGACCGACTGGCCGCCGGCTGGTCCTATGGCCATTTCAATCTCAACGCCGGTGTCTCCGTCTTCAGCAACGGTCGCAACGACAAATGGTATGTCGGCGCCTCCGCCATGCAGGTGAACAAACCCTATTCCTATAAGGTGAAATCGGATTCCACCCGCCTGAAACCCGCCATCGGCGTGCAGGCCGGCTATCGGTATACGACAAAGGAAGAGGATGAAGTAGGCTTTTATATGTCGATGAGCTGGCAGGGGCCCGCCTACCGGCACTATTACGAACTCATCTATACAAAGGCCATCCCGGGCATTGCCGGCGGCGCGGCCGTTGGCGCAGGGCTTGGCTACCGGTATAACGACGCCCTTGTACCCAATATCGAATTACGGTATCAAAAACTCACTTTAGGAATATTATACGATGTAAATGTTTCCACCATCAGCGCATCCGGCATTGATCGCAATGGCGTAGAGCTTGCGCTGAAGATGGATTTTTAAAAACAATCCCATGAAGAAGGTAATGATAGGTTTGATTGGTTGTTCCCTGATGGCTCTGACAACGGCCCGGTCGCAGAACTCCGGGGCCATTGGCTCGGCACACCATCCCGTCGCGGACACCACCGGAAAGGGGCAGGGGCACACGGTTATTGCAAGGGATACCATTCCGCCAAACACCCCGGACACTTCTTTCCGGTACCACTCTACCGATACCACCATACAGCTGAAGGACAGCGTCATCTCACTGGCCGATGACGCACCTGCCGTGAAAAAAACTCCACCTGCCGATTCATCAAAAACCGACCCGAAACCGATCGAAACCGACCCGAAACCTACCGATACAAAGACGGTCAACCCTGCCGACACTACGGCGGAAGACAAGACCGAAGAAAAAAAGCGCGAACTCGACCCACGCTGGTTCATTTCTCCGGGCCTCAAACTGCAGTTCCAGGACTTCGCCATGCTGGAAAAGAACCGCAAGGGCTATCTCAGCGATGCCAACACCCTGCCTTTTCTCCAACGCGGCAACGCCTCCTTTGCAGTCTCGGCTTATAAGAACATCACCCAGCGGCTGTCTTTCAGCGCCGACCTCGGCCTCAGCTTCGGGCATGTCACCAGCAACAACGTGCTGATCAGCCAGACACCGTCAAAGACCTTCAACCTGATCAACGCAGCGATCTACTACCATCTCATCAGTCCTGCCTACCGGCTCCAACCCTATGTGACCATTGGGATCAACGATATCATCAACGACAAGTCCTTCCCCACCGTGCCCATGGGCATCGGTGCCAAATTCAATTCCCGCAAGATCATGGTGCTGGGCCAGGTCACCTATGGGCAGAGTATCTCGAATAACATCGCCAGCACGACGATGTACGCTCTTGGGGTCTATATCCCCATCAAGAGCAAAAAGTACAAGGATCTCGATCAGGACGATAATTCGCGCTTCAACAAGAAAGACAAGGACGAAGCAAAGAAGAAGGACACGGCTAATAAGAACAATGGCAATGTCACCAACAACATCTACATCACGATCAATATGGACTCCGTGCTGAAGGCAAAAGGCCTGCTCGATGACAACGGTAACCCCATCACCGCCGGCAATGGCGGCAGAAAAGGTGGCAGCGACGATGGAGATGACAATGAAAGCGGTGCCCGCAGCCGGCGCAAGAAGCCCTTCCGCTCACTCGGCCTCGACGACTTCAACGACGACGATTATCACATCGACTCCCTCGATGGAAAACCCGTCCTGCGTTTTGTGGTCTACTTCGAATTCAACGACTATGGCCTCAATTCCCATGCTTTCAACAGCATTGACAAGGTGATCAGCCACCTCAAGCGTAGCTCTGAGTTCACCGTGGAGATAAAAGGCTATACCGACTCGGTCGGCACCAATCAATTCAACAATGTACTCTCCCGGAAAAGGGCCAAAATGGTGCTGGACTATATGAACAGCCGTGGCGTCCCCACCGAACTGATGAAGGCTAAGGCCTATGGTAGCGACAATCCCGTTGCTGACAACAGCGACCCCAACCAGGCCTGGCTCAACCGCCGCGCGGAGATCATCGTCCACCGGAAAGAGCTTGCAGCCCAATAATGTGCTGGAGACTTAAGGCAATACCCGTATAGTATTACCAGGAACATATTAGAATAAAAAATATGGAACAATAATTTCCCAATTCGGGAGTTATTGTTTTATATTTATTCCGGACACAAAATCCAAGATCCATGTTAAACCCTAGTTTATTCGCAAATTCTACCTCATTTTGGGGCCATCTCCCCTCCAACATCAAGATTCGACTCATCGACGAATCAGGTAATTTTATCGATCCTCACCAAATAAAAGAAGTAGATTACCTTTCCCGCTTTATAAACAAATGCGTTGTCAATAAGGTATTCCAGAAGATGATGGCCGACAAACGCAGCGGCGTCATTGAAGTATACCAGGACAAGGTTCTCGTAAAAGAAAATTAAGCACCCCGGGCCCCCGGCCTTCGTCAGGCTCCTGTGATCTTACTCACTTCCCGCGCATAGCCTGCTCCAATCGGCAATTCATGGTCACCGATGAATAACGATTCACGTTCTACCCGGTCTACCTTCCCGCTGGCTACGAGGTAGCTGCGATGCATCCGGATAAAGGCAGGCTGTGGCAGCAGCGCTTCGGCCTCCGACATGGTCAGCCGTGACAATATCTTGTCTTCCCTCAGCACAAACTGAATATAATTACCCGTACTCTGAACGTACAGGATATCGTCCAGCCGTATCCGCACCTGCCCATACCCGCTTTTGACAAAAATATAATCCACCGCTGCAGGTGCCCCATGCTGCCGTTTCAGTTCGAACAGCTCGTAGGCCTTATTACAAGCCTTTAGAAACCGGCTTTGGCTGAAGGGCTTTAGCAGGTAGTCTATTGCATCGAGCTCGAAGCTCTGCACCGCGTGCTCGCTATAGGCCGTTGTAAAGATCACCATCGGCGGATGCGGGATGCTCCGCAGCAGCTCGATACCCGAGATATCGGGCATCTTGATATCCAGAAAGATCAGGTCGATCTTCTCCTGCTGCAGCCGCTTCAGCGCTTCGAACGCGTCAGTGTAGAACCCCACGATCTCCAAAAAGCCGATCTTCCCCGCCAGGGCCTTTACCACATCCAGGGCGATCGGTTCGTCATCGATGGCAATTGCTTTCAACATGATCATGGTGTAAGGTTCAAAGATAGCTTAAGGTTCGATCATCAGCTGAATAAAGAATTCCTTCTCGTCCTGGTTCACAAAGAGCGTGTGCCGGGCCGGATACACCAGGTTCAACCGGTGCAGCACGTTCTTCAGCCCGATGCCCGATTTTTCCTTTTCCGGATCGGTCCCCTGCCGGGTATGAATGCTGTTGCGCACCTCGAACAGGATGCGGTCGCCCTCTCCGTTGAGCCGGATATCGATCCAGGAAGGATGCCGCAGCGAGATCCCATGCTTGAAGGCATTTTCCACAAAGGGGATCAGCAACATCGGCGCGATCATGCAATCCGGCAGGTTGTCGGCTATCGCCGTGGTGATGTTGATCAATGGCGACGAATCCGAACGCAGCTGCTGCAACGCGATATAATTTTGCAGGTATTCGACTTCCTTGCTCATGGGTATCCGGTCCTGGTGGTTCTCATGGAGCATGAATCGCATCATGTCCCCCAGTTGCTGGATACCACCCGCCGTCCGCAGGGCCTCTTCCTGCAGGGCCGTCCCGTAAAGGGTGTTCAACGCGTTGAAAAGGAAATGGGGGTTTATCTGGCTGCGCAGGAATTGCAGGTCGGCTTCCGACTGGCCCAGCGCCTCCTGCAACGCCCGCACCTGCAGTATCTTGTTCTTCCGGCGCTGGAAGATGAACCAGGAGACGGGCGTGACGACAAAAAGCTGCCCCATCCAAATGGACAAGATACCCGGCATCACGTCATGGCTCTCGCCCATGATGAAAAATGGAACGGGAATGCTCCAGGCAAGCGTGGATAATAACAACCGGTTCAATACCCTCCGCCGGAAGAAACGTCCGTCGCCCACCGTAGGAAAGACCCAGTATATATTGGTCAGTCCGGCCAGTAGCAGCACCGGTCCGACCCCAAAAAAGATGACACCAAAAGCCTTGTCTTCGAAAACATCAAAGAAATACAACACACAACCCACCATGAAATACACCAGTGCATAGGTGGTGATCTGGTTCACCAGCGCGATCCGCCAGGCATTCCGCTTAGGGTCGGCAACCAGCCGCCGGATGCTTATTTCCCGGATATATGCATAGGTGGTATACAGCAACAGCAGTTTCGCGGAATTGCCCCATCCCAATCCCAGCGCCCGGTTTGCCAGGCTTGTCCAGTCCATACCGACAAAATCATACTGTTGCTCATAGTAGATCACTACCGCCCAGCCGATGCCAAGCACAATTATCAGCAATACCGTATTGGCCAGCCCCCACAGAAACCGCTTTAGGGTCTCCCCGGCCGAACCGCTGATCTCGATATGCCCCCGCAAAGCAAAGGCAACCCGGAAACTACCTGGTTCGGCGGCCTCCGCCTGCACCAGCCGCGGCAGGGTATACAAATTCATCCAGAGATAGCCGAGATAGATCATCACCAGTAACCCGGTCTCCGGAAACAATACATTCACAAAATAATCGAAGTACAGCTGATGCTCGTTGAAACGCCCACCGTATTGTTCCCGTAACCACGTGCCGGAATGCTCGAATATCTTCCACCAGTAACCGACGATGCCCAATAAACAATATACCGTCACCAGTATCAGTTCGTTCTCCCGCCACCGGGTCTGATTATGTTTGCGTGTCTCCATCTCGTTTTTTCAACAAGATTATAGCAAAACCGCAGGCATCCGGGCCAAATGTGATAAAACAGGCCGAAAATGTGATAGAACAGCTATTTGTCTGCCTTCTCCCCCTTCTCCGATTTGGCTGCTGCTGACTCGCCTGAAGACCCCTTACCGGCCATCCGGCTCAAATTCTTCTTCAATATCGCCACATACCGTTGCGCATCGGTATTGTTTGGGTCAAGCGACAGCAACCGTTCGAAATAATCTATCGAACCGGCATAATCCTTTTCCGTATTTGCCTTATACGCCGCGATATACCCGTAGGCCTCGATGAGATGTTTGCGGAAGGTCTTATTGGTCGAGTCTTTGGCATCCACTTCGATCAGCTTCATATAGTCCGGAATAGCCAATCCCTTAGACATGGCCGTGTCTATTGCCGCACCACAACGTGCCCGCCAGTAATAGCCAAATTCCTGCTCGGGATATTTCGTTTCATAGATCCCAAACACAGTGTCTGCCGCCGGGTATTCCTTTGCCATATAGTGTGCCAGGCCCCAGTTGAACAGATCGAGATTAGTCGCTTTCGTATTCCCGGTATAATATTTCCCCAGCCATTGGGCCTCGTTTGAATAATCCTTTTGTTTCTTGTACAGGTCCGCCAGCTTCCTTGCGTCGTCCTGCCGTTGGATACTGTCCTTTTCCAGGCCGTCCGCCTTTACGAAATACACCGCTGCACTATCCGCCTGTCCCAGCGAAGCGTAAATCTCACCCATCGTGCTGTAATCCTTCACTACGAATCCCGTGTCCGTCTGCAGCTGGAAATATTGTTTCATATAGTCAAGCGCCTTCGTACTGTCGTGCAGTTCCTTATAAGAATAGGCGACGAGCTTATACAGCCTCGGCTCGCTCACCTTCCCTTGCCGGGCGATCAGCTGCCGGGCATGATCGATCGCCTCCGCGTATTTCCGCGAGGAATAAAGCAGGTCGGTCACCAGGTAATCGTTCTTCGGGCTGGGGTCGCTGGCGGCTATATAATGGTCCAGGCATTCTTTCGCCTTATTGACATCCCGGAAATAATTGTAATAGTAAAGCTCATACCAGGCGGGTGCATACAGCGGGTCGGCGGTAGTGGCATCCGTGAAGTATTTCAGGTACATCTCCGCATTGTTTTGTGAAACAAAGATCTTCCCCATCCGGTATAACGCTTCCACGTTGTGGCTGTCCTGCGCCAGCGCATCCTGGTAAGCCTTATAGGCATTCGTTCCATCCATCATATGGCGATAGATGTTCCCCTGTGCTACATACAGATCGGCGTTCCGCTTTTCCCTTTTTATCGCCTTATTCAACACATCCACCGCATAGGCATAATTCGCGTCTGCCGAATCGGCCGCGTCCTCGGCCCTGGTTATGGCCAGCATCACCGGCACATCCTTTTGCTTTGTCATTTCCATCGCGCGGTTGAAGTATCCCATTGCGCTGTCCTTCTTATGCTCCTCCAGCAACAACTGTCCATAAGCACAAAGCCCCATCGGCTGCTGTGCCACTGCGGCCGGCATTTGGCCAAGGGTATCCCGCAACGCAGGCACCCGCTTTTGATGCACATACACCTGCTCCAGCAACCACCAGGCTTCGGAATTGCCCGGGTCGGCCTTTAGGGCCGCCCGTAATTGACTCGCGGCCCCGTCGTAGCGATCATAATACAACAGCTTCCGCGCCTCTGCTACGGACTGAGCCTTGGAGCCACCCATCATGAAGAAGATCGCAAAAACAAATAATACCCTTTTCATATAAACACTCAATTTTGGTTTTGTTCAGTTTTGTATGGCTCTATATCGAGCACCTGTATCTTCGAATCACGTGCCAGCAAGTCGCTGATGTGCCGGTAACCGGAAAATCCCGGCACCCCGCTCTCTGTCTCGGGGTTTACCAGGATCATATCCGCCATGATCATCTCGGCGCAGTTCAACGTCGCTTTTGCCGTACTCTGCTGCCCCGTCGCCGAATATTCGATGGGATGATGAAGATGTTCCCGCAACTGATGATACGCCTTGAGAAACACCTGTGGCAGCGCCCATTCCTTTGTCTCGTGCCTGTCCTGGATGGCCAGGAGATGCACCTGGGCCCGGTATTTTTTTGCCAGCAACACTGCCCACTCCAGCTTTCTTTCCGGTAGAAAATCCCGGATGGGGATCAGGATCACCCGAGTCTTGCTTTCCGCAGAACCTGGCTTGACGGTCAACACGGGGCAATTGGTTTTCTTGGCAATGACATCCGGTGAGACGCCCCTGAAGAACGACCAGCGCCGCGGCGGATCGTTCTTGCCGATAATAATAAGATCGGGCTTTAGCAATCCTGCGCACTCTATGATCATCCGCTGCACGGAGTGCCCTTCGAGGATATTTGTTTTTATCCTTGCCGCCGGAAATTTTTCCCTTATCGTTGATCGAAGCTGCTCGAATTCCTTCTCCACTGCCCATAATTTGAACGGCTGCTCCAGGCGCCGGCTCGGTTTTATTACATGAAGCAGATGCAGTTCGGTATCATCTTTTCCCGTAAGCCCTACCGCCTTTTTCACCGCGATCTCCGTATTCAGCGAAAAGTCCACCGGGATAAGGATAGCATTGAATACAATCGCCATTTTTACCATTTGTCTCAAAGTACCCGCCGAACATTAACACATTCTTAAAGCGGCATTAGAATTGGATTAGAGAGTCCCGGGGACGGCCCCAAATTCGTAAATTCGCCAAAGACGCGGGACGCGTCTCGCCGGCCCAAATCCCGTTGAATACATGGATGACAGAAATATACTCATCGTCGAAGACGAACGAAAGATTGCCGACACCCTGAAAATGGGGCTGACGGAGAATGGCTTCGACGTCGAAGTAGCTTATGACGGTAAGATAGGCTACCAGTTGCTGTTGTCCATAAATTTTGACCTCGTCATCCTCGACATCAATCTGCCGGGAATGAATGGGTACGAACTCTGTAAGGCTATCCGTTACCGCGATAAGGACATGCTCGTCATCATGCTGACTTCCATGTCTTCCCTTGACGACAAGATCGAAGGCTATGATGCCGGCGCCGACGACTATCTTGTCAAGCCCTTTGAATTCCGGGAATTGCTGCTGAAGATCAGGGCCCTCCTGAAGCGGACCCCGGGACAAACCGTACCCGTTGGCAACGTGCTGCGGGCCGCCGACCTGGAAATGAACCTCGATAACAAGGAGGTCCATCGGGCCGGAAAGCGCATAAAACTGACTGCCAAGGAATTTCAATTACTGGAATATCTTATGCGCAACAAGAACCGCGTCGTATCCCGTGCCGACCTGGCCATCAACGTCTGGGATGTGGACTTCAATACCAATACCAATGTCATCGATGTATACATCAGTTATGTCCGTAACAAAGTGGACAAGGACTTCGAAGACAAGCTTATTCAAACCCATGTCGGCATGGGGTATATCCTAAAAACCCAACCCAACTGATGGCGGTGCGCACCCGCATAACGCTTCTCTTCACCCTTCTTGTGGTAGGCATCCTCACGCTGGTTTGCGCCTCTGTCTACTATTTCTCCTACACCAATCGCATAAAGGATATCCAGACCCGCCTTGCCAACCGCGCCATCACCACCGGCCGTCTCCTGAGCCAGGGCGGCATCTTCGACCAGGCCCTCATCCGTAAGATCGATGCGTCCACCTCCGTGGCGATGAAAGATAAGGTGGTGGAAGCCTATGACAACAGCAACAAACGCATCTATTGGTACAGCGACACCCCCGCCGATACCCTGCGTACCGACACGACCGTCCTCGATAAGGCCCGGAAGAGTAAAGACCGCATCTATTTCACCCAGGACAGGAAGGATGCCATCGCCTATTATTATAATGACGAGACTTCATGCTTTGTCATCATTGCAGCGGCCTATGATGAACCCGGCAATGAAAAGCTTCGTCACCTCCGGCTGGTGCTTTCCCTCAGCTTCATCGGCGGCATCCTTACCTCCGTCATCGGGGGCTACTTCTTTTCTATCCGCCTCCTGCAGCCGCTGCGTCGCATTGCCGATGAGGTCAACGAAATTTCGGCGCGTAATCTTACCCGGCGTATCCATTCGGCCACGGAAGACCATAAAGACCCAAAAGATGAATGGGCCTATCTCTCCGATACCTTGAATCGGCTGCTCAACCGGCTCCAGGAAAGCTTCGAGATCCAAGGGCGTTTCATAGCCAACGCTTCACACGAGCTGTCCACCCCCCTCACCTCCATCTCGAGTCAGTTGGAGGTGGCCTTACAGCGGGTGAGGACCATAGAAGAATACCGGCAGGTGATCCAATCCGTTTACCAGGATGCGTGGCAGTTAGGCAAACTGACCCAGACTCTGCTGGAGTTTGCCCGGGCTTCCGGCGCCGCCGGGGGGTTGGAGATCGATCTTCTTCGGATAGACGAGATCCTGCTACGGCTACCCGCGGAGATCACCAAGGCTAACCCCTTGTTCTCTGTCACCCTGGACTTCGACCGGTTGCCCGAGGTCGAGGAAGAATTGCTGGTCTTTGGCAATGAAGAGCTGCTTTTCACCGCCATCCGCAACATCGTTTCCAATGCCTGCAAATACTCCGACGACCACCACGCCACCGTACGGCTGGTTACCAATGGGCACGAGATTTGCATATCCATAGAAGATAAAGGCCGGGGAATAGGGGAGGAGGAATGGGAGAAGATCTTTCAGCCCTTCTATCGCAGCGACGACAGCCTTGCTACCCCCGGTTTTGGCTTGGGGTTATCTTTGGCCCGCCGCATTCTCCAATTGCACAAAGGTTCCATCACCGTCCAATCCGTCGTCGGCAAGGGTTCTATTTTCTCCCTTGTCCTTCCGTCCGCTGCAAAGCTCTAATCAAATTCTAATCTGCTTCTAAGCTGGTATTAATACCCTTATCCAATATTGTTGCGTAATTAATTTAAAACAAAAAATATGCGTATCAAGCACATGGCATTGGCTGGCATCATCCCGCTTATGCTGTTTTCCTGCGTGAGCAGTAAAAAATTCAAGGGGTTACAGTCGAAGTACGATAGCCTAAACAACGCCTACGGCGCTCTACAAAACGATTTGAAGAACTGTAACAGTAAGACCGCCGACCTCACCCGTGACAAATCAGATTGCGACGCCAAGGTCGCCGATCTGCAAAAACAGATCGCTTTTCTCAAAGAGAACAATACCCAGGCCCTGAAGCAATTGGAAGATATGTCCGTCATCAGCAGCCAACAGGCCCAGAGCATCCGCCAATCCCTGGACAACCTTGGTGCAAAGGACGCCTATATCCAAAGCCTCCAGCAGGCTATGGCGCATAAGGATTCCCTTAACATGGCCCTTGTCAACAACCTGAAAGGCGCCATTGGCGATCTCAACGACAAGGATATTAATATAAAGGTGGATAAAGGCGTCATATACGTCGACATCTCCGACAAATTACTCTTCGCCACGGGCAAGTACAACGTGACTCCCCGTGCCCAGGAGGTCCTTGGGAAGGTTGCTAAGGTGCTACAAGCGCAGCCTGACATCGAATTCATGGTTGAAGGCCACACGGATAATGTCCCTTTCCGCCGCGGCGATTTGTTGGATAACTGGGATTTGAGTGTGAAACGTGCCACCGCCGTCGTCCGCATCCTCCAGAATAAATATGGAATGGTGCCCGCGCATATGTCTGCCGCCGGTCGTGGGGAATATCTGCCGGTTGCCTCTAACGATACCGCCGAAGGCCGTCAGCTTAACCGCCGCACCCGCATCGTTATCCTACCGCAGCTGGATCAATTCTTCAAATTACTCGAACGCAAATAAAAAAATCCCCGCGTCAGCGGGGATTTTCCCCCGGCAAGCGCAGCTTGCCGGACATGATGATAAAAAAAGAGACCGTCTACTTTTATTCTGAGACGGCCTCTTTTTTTAATTCACCAAATACATCCTCGTCGCGCTATTGATATAATCATTCGGATCAAAAGCCGTATCGAACGTGTCCTTCAGCGTATTCAGCTTCGTTTCCAGCGCTTGCACCTTTAACCCTATGTCGGGATCGTTGCGGTATTTATCGATCAGCTTGCTGTAATTGCCTAAGATGCCCACAATACTAAAAGTCAGATCGCCAAACCGCATTTTTAACGATTGCACGTCCATCAATTGGTAATAGATCGGCTGCTTCCAGTTCTTCGCATCCGCCGTTTTGCGATCGGTTACCAGTGACGACGCGTCTTTCCGCAGCTCGGTCAGAAACTCATACCGCTTCTCCGCATCCGTCTCCCGGCTGAACCGGGAAGTATATTCATCCCTCGGCACCTGCAACAGGCCCAGGTTCTGGTTGAGTACGGTATCGTAATGCGTCTGTATCTTTCCCAGTTCTTTCTGCACGATGGTCCATTGCTCTTCCACCAGGTTCATATCATAATTGAACTGACCCAGCTTGGCCGTCAGCAACATCATTTTCTCGCTCTGGTCGCGCAGCTCCTTCTTCTTGCTCCCCATCGAGCCTATGTAGGAATTCATCCCAAGGAACAATGCCGATGAGGCAGGCCCTGCAATAGGGATCGTGCCCGTGATACTTCCGGCTATCTGGGTGAAACCGCTCAGCACCGCAAGCGAACCCTCATGGTCCTTCTCGCGCTGGACATATTCCGTGAATTTTTTATACCACTCCTGGTAGCCCGGATAATTCAGGGGATTTGCCGTCTCGGTGAGGGTGGAGAAGAAGCTCTTGCTGGCATTGAAGAGCAGCAACGGCTTTATCTCCTTGTCCATCGACACCAGGTTGATGATCGCCGACTGATAGTTGGCCTGGTAAACATTCACCTCGTGCTGTTCGATGGCCTGCTGTTTCGCTTCCAGGGCCTGCACACGCTGCAGCAATTTGTCCGCCTTGTCCCGGGCATCCCGCGAAGCAGCGATCTCCAGGTCGAGGCTATCAACTTTGTGGTCTAGTTTGTTAAGCGTTTGGTCGATGTTCTTTGTCTTTTTATCCAGGTTGTCCTGGATATCACTCAACACCTTGTTGCGGATGTTCTTGTCGGAGGAGAGGGTCGTGTCGGGCGCTTGGGCGAAAGTATGTAGGGAGAGGAGGCCGGACAGGACCAATAGGTACTTTTTCAAGCGATTGGAATTTTTTCGACTCCTAAGTTACTCGCCAACGGGGAAAAATGGGGTTAGAAGTTGATTAGAATCGTAAAACTACGATGAAAATTGAGGGACTTTGCTCTTTTTTAACAAATCATTCTGGCCTACTTTTGAACTATCCAATACCAATGAACACCAAGTAACAAGATCCAGAAAAACCAGTTAAAATTCAATTTCTCGTGAGAAGCCCCTGACTAATCTTGGGGGTTTTTTCGTTTGCGCCAACCTGGCGCAATCGAAAGCGGCGCGAAGCGACAATTCCCTATCTTCGCCTCTTAATCTTCTAACGCAATGCTCAACAAGCTCGCCGCCTTCGCCATCCCCTTATTCTTCTTCTCAACCGCCTTCGCCCAAACACAATATTCCTCTCTTTCCGACGCCCTCCAGACCGGCTTCCGTCTCCGGGGCAAATCCGGCCCGACCAGCGTGAATTGGATCGACGACGGCAATCGCTATTCTTTCATCGCCGACGGCGAGATCCATACCATGGACCCAAAAACACTCACCGAGACCACCGTTTTCACCAGCAGCGGCCTTCATATCCCGGGCTCCACCGCCCCCTTTGCCTATGAATCCTTCCAATGGTCGAGGGACTCCAAACACCTTGTGTTCCGCACCAATTTCCGGCACATCTTTCGCAATTCCGGCATCTCCGATTATTATATATATGACGTCGCCACACGCGGGCTGCAACAGGCGGCAAAGGATGCCCGCTCCGCCGAACTCTCACCCGATGGCACAAAAGTGGGCATCGAACGCAACGGCAACCTCTCTTTCTATGACTTTGCCACAGGCAAGGAGCAGCAGCTCACCAATGACAGCACCAGCGGAACCGGCCTCTTCAACGGCCATTACGATTGGGTATACGAAGAAGAGTTCGGCCAGGGCCAGGCCTGGAACTGGTCAAAGGACAGCCGCTATATCGCCTTCTGGCAGTTTGATGACTCCCGGGTACCCGTATTTGAAATGACGGATTTCGAAGGCATTCATCCCCCACAGGAGAAGATCTCCATTCCCCAGCCGGGCGATCCCAACCCCTCGGTGCGCATCGGAGTCATCGACGTACACTCGGGCAAGAAGGTCTGGCTCACACCCGATGAGACCGGCGATTTCTATATCCCGCGCATCTATTGGACAAGCGATCCCGATGTGCTCGCGCTTATGACCCTCAACCGGAGCCAGAATCACATGAAACTCTATTTCTTCAATGTCAAGACCGGCGAACATCATGTAGTGCTGGAAGAACAGAACCAGACCTGGATATCCATCTTCGACTTCTACACCGATGTCAACGACATGGTCTACTTCCCCGAAAAGACAAGAGAGTTTTTTTGGGTGTCCGACCGATCTGGCTACTATCATATATATCACTACAACTATGATGGAAAATTGATCAACCAGGTAACAAAGGGTAATTGGGACATAATAAAGGTCACCGGCATCAACCCCGGCACAAAGTCGATCTATTATCTCTCTGCGGAAGCGTCCCCGCTGGAGCAACAGCTGTACACCATCAAATTCGACGGCACGGGTAAAAAGAAGCTGACGGAAGTCCCGGGTCATCATACTATCGACATGTCCACCAATACGGCCTGGTACCTCGATGAATACAGCAACACCACCACACCCACACAGGTTGGGCTTTTCAACAGCGAAGGCAACCAGCTAAAGCAATTGGAAGACAACCATGCGGTAAGCGAATTCACCCGGACGCATGCCTATTCGCCGCTACAGTTGTTCCGGTTCAAGACGGCTGACGGGGTCACGCTCGACGGAAGCATGATAAAGCCCTTTAACTTCGACTCAACGAAGAAATACCCGGTGATATTGGATATTTATGGCGGACCGGAATCCCACGATGTCTTCAATCAGTTTGCTATCGGCGGTTTTCAGCAGTGGCTCGCGCAAAACGGCTATATCGTTGTGGATATCAACAACCGCGGCAACGCCGATTATGGCAGCGCGTTTATGAAGGTCGTGTACAAGCAATTGGGGAAATGGGAAAGCAACGATTTCGTGGAAACGGCGCGTTATCTGTCGTCTCTGCCTTATGTCGACGGCGCCAACATCGCAATTATGGGTACCAGTTATGGGGGCTATAGCACTACGTACACCCTCCTGACCCACCCAGGGGTGTTCAAGGCGGGTGTCGCCAATTCCCCCGTCACCGACTGGCGACTTTACGACGATATCTACACCGAACGTTACATGGGAACACTCACCGACAATGCCGCAGGATATAAAAACAGCAGTGATATGACTCATGCCGGAAAGTTGCAGGATCATCTCCTCATCATTCATTCGATGATGGACGATAACGTTCACCCGGCGCAGACCATGGAGCTGCTGACAGCCCTCACCAATGCCGGCAAGGATGTCGATCTGCGCATCTATCCTCCCGGCGCCCACGGGGCGGCGTACAACTGGCAGAGCTATCTGCTGATGTCAAAAGTGGCTTTTGAATTCTTCGAACAGTATCTCAAAGGTTCGACGCATTGACAAACTCCGGCGCCACCCGCTTCCGTGACGTCTGCTCATAGGCATACGCCATTTTGATCAGCTCGGGCTCCGTATAGGCCGTCCCTACAAAGGAGAGACCGACGGGTAATCCCAGCACCAGGCCCATCGGCACGGTGATGTGCGGATAGCCGGCCATCGCGGCCGGACCCGAGAACCCGCCACCCGTCCGATAGTCACCCGCGATGAGATCGATACAGCAAGCGGGCCCGCTGGTGACTGAGATGATGGCGTCGAGCGCGTTTTGTTTCAACAGGTCGTCGATGATCGTCCTCGCGGTAAGTAATTTCTTCAGCGCCTCCGTATACTCGGTGCTGTCAAGCCCACCACGCGAATCACTCCGCTCGAGGGTCTCCTGCTTGAAATAAGGCATCGCCCTTTTCTCATTTGTCTTATTAAAGGCGATCACATCAGCCAACGTCTTCACCGGCGCGTTTGCCGTAGCCAGATATCTATTGACTCCATCTTTGAATTCATATTGAAGGATCAACCCTTCCACAGAGCCGGGCTCTGTCATCAGCTTCTGCAATTCTATCTCCACCACCGTTGCACCCTGCGCCTTTAGTGTGGCAATAGCATCCTGCAGTAAGGCAACGATGCCTTCATGTCCCGTCAATGCAGCTTTTTCTATCCCCAGTTTCTTTCCCTTCAATCCATTGCTGTCGAGGCCGGTGACATAATCCTTCGGCGCCTTCCCCTGGCTCTCGAGTGTCACCGCATCGTTGCTGTCGACACCTGTCAGCGCAGCCAGCAGGAGGGCCGCGTCTTTTACCGTTCGCGCCATGGGTCCTGCCGTATCCTGGGTCTTTGAAATGGGAATGATGCCGCTGCGGCTGAGCAGTCCTACAGTGGGTTTGATGCCTACGATACCATTGATGGAAGAAGGTGACACCACCGATCCATTCGTTTCCGTGCCGATGGCGACGGCGCAGAGGTTGGCCGATACGGCCGATCCCGATCCGGCGCTCGACCCGGAAGGATCGCGGTTTAGCAGGTAGGGCATCCTGGTCTGGCCGCCCCGGCTGCTCCAGCCGCTGGTAGACCTCGTGCTGCGGAAGTTAGCCCACTCGCTGAGATTGGTCTTGCCCAGCAATACGGCGCCCGAGGCCCGCAGCTGCCGGATGATGAAAGCATCTTTCGCTGCTTTGTGCCCTTCCAGGGCCAGGGCGCCCGCCGTGGTCTGCATCTGGTCGCCCGAATCAATATTGTCTTTGATCAGCACCGGGATGCCATGCATGGGTCCGCGCACCTTCCCGGCTTTGCGTTCGGCATCCATCGCCGCTGCAATACCCATGGCATCGGGATTTATCTCGATGACGGCATTCAACGCCGGCCCCTTTCGGTCGATCTCGGCGATGCGCCGCAAATAAAGTTTGGTGATCGCCTGCGAAGTCAACGCCCCGCTCTGCATTTTTTGCTGCAATTCATCGATGGTGGCTTCCAGCAGTGGAAACCCCTTGTCCACCACCCCCACCTCCGCCGCCCCTTTAAAAGATAATGTTGAAAACGCAATCCCGGCCATCGAGCCGTTCTTGAGGAATTTTCTCCGATCCATAAGCGATATAGGTTTGATTACGATCTTGAAAATAGCAAAAAAAGCCCCCGCACCAAGTGCGGGGGCAGCTATAAAAAAAGAAAGTAGATTTTCAAGGTCGTATGATACCCGCCTTTTGTAACAGTTGCTTCGAGCTCTCTGCTTTTTTCACAAAAAAAAGATCCTTGCTAAGATCAGGTAGCCGCCTATTCTTAGCCTTCTTAACTTTGCTAGCCTTTTTATTTCTTTCTATCACTTGCATACATAAATTTACGATTTTCTTTCAATAATAAAACCATCAAAATTCTCTCCTTCTCTAAACGGAACTAATTCTCCCTCTTTTGTTAATCCTTGGATATCAAATAGTTCTATGATATTAGAATAGTGTGAACAGATTTTCATCTGATATAACCTGGTCCTTGCCGGTGTACTTCCCTTTATGACAATCTTGCAACTTGGATGCCACTTTGAAAATTCCAAGGCCGTGGCTGCTACGGTTGCCAGGATTTTATCCCGATCGAGGTTATTGCTCACAGTAAGGTCGCTGATCTTTTTCTCCAGGGGATCAAAGTCGCCAAAGCCAAGATTATAATAATTCCAGCCGTTGTCTGTGCCAAGATAACTGTACATGATAATTTTTAGAATTCTGCCCCTTGGTCCTTCGCTATAGAATTCATACTGCCTGAACCCTCGTCCTCTCCGATACTCATATCCCTCCGGTAACATATCCACGCCTTTCCGTAAAAATACTTATTTCCGCCCGATCAACCCCATCACTCCCTCCTTATAATTCACCCCTATGGGTATCGTCACCTTCCCCAACTCGATCGAATTCCCATAAATAGCCCGGATATGCCCCACGGCCACCAGGTAACTTCGGTGCACCCGGATAAACAACCGCGGAGGCAACTGCTTTTCCAGCTCATTCATCGTCTGGTGTGTCACCAGCGTATAGTCGGGCGTATGGATCTTGAGGTAATCCTTCATCCCTTCTACATAAAGAATTTCGGAATAATTCACCCGGAAGAACTTGCTGTTCGATTTGATAAAAATATGATCCCCCGCCGCCCCAGGCAGGGCGTACAACCGCCCATCCAGCAACTTATTCACCGCCTTTGAAAACCGCTCAAAAGAAATAGGCTTCAGCAGATAATCGATGACGTTGAACTCATAGCTCTCCAGCGCATACTCCGCATAGGCGGTGGTAAGCACCACCAGCGGCGGATCGGCCAGGCTGCGAAGGAAATGCAGTCCACTCATCCCCGGCAGCCGGATGTCCAGGAAAATGACATCCACTTCCTGCATCTCCAGCGCCGCCATCGCCTCCGGCCCCGTCCGGAACACTCCTACGAGCTCCATTTGGTCAATACGCGCCAAATGGCTTTTGATGACATCCTGGGCCAGTATCTCATCTTCTACGATGATGCATTTTAGCAAGCGGGATAAGTTTTTAGGATTAACGAGACCGTAAAAGTACTCTTATTTAGAATGACATCTAAGGTATGCGAATCCGGGTAGAGGTTTTCCAGTCTTTCCCGGGCATTGCGAATCCGCAACGCACTGGTACGGCTTTCGTCCTTTTCCGTCTGGATGATGTCCAGATCGTACGAGGCAGGGTAGAGCAGTTCGAGCAGGCTCCGGCTATGAGTGATGCCCATTCCATTCATCTTTTTGGCCTGAACTTCCAGGTCGGCATTCGTGCTGTTGATGACATTGAGCACCAACTGACCGTTGCCCACCTTCAACGTGATATAAATGAAGGGCTCGCCAGAAGTATGGTCCATGGCATGTTTAAACCCGTTCTCGATAAAAGAGATGAACAGGAAGGGTTCGATCATCAACCCCGTGCTGATCCCCTCCACCGTAAAGCGGATGTCGGCCTTATGGCGCAGTTTTTCTATCTCGATATAATTGCGGATAAATTCGATCTCTTTGTCGAGGGGGATCTTTTCTTCATTACATTCATAGATGAGATAACGCATAATATCGGCCAGCCGCACTACAATGTCGGCAGTACGCTCCGATCGCTGCAGACTCAGGGAATAGATGCTGTTGAGGGTATTGAACAGGAAATGCGGGTTCAACTGCGCCCGGAGATAGCGCAGCTTGAAAAAGGTATTGTCCTTTTGCATGGCATCCAGCAGGTCTTTCTCGTCATCCCCTTTGCGGACATAGAATACGACTATCGAAAAAGCCATGTTGACGGCGCCCCACCAGCCCTCCCGGACCATATGTGCCGGTGTTTGCATAAAGTAGTCCTTGAAGGGCGTTGTGATCATTTTTGTATACAAGGCGTACACACACCAAAGAAAGGCCTGGATGACGAGAAAGGAAAAAAGGGAAAGCAGGATAGGAAACCACCATCTTCCTTTGATGGCCAAAGCCGGTCCCATGATGCGGGAATACATGACATAGCCGGGGAAGACCAGCAGGCTGGCCAACAGCAGGAAGGGCCAGGTCCAATGATACGAACTCCACATCGTCACCGCAGCCGTCACCGGTTGCAGCAAGATCAGCATCACCCAGTAAAAGGTTTCGAGGCGGGGGCGGCGCTTTCGAAGCCGGTCGTTATCGTATTCCATGGGGGTGTAGAGATTTACCTAAAACTAGTATCTCCGGCCAGCGTAATAAAAAGATTTCGACTAATTTGGGTATACGTTCGATGAATATCGCTAAACCGGATGGAATCCGGTTCACCGAATTATTAATTCCCCTATTTTTGGCCCCAAACCAAAATCGGATCAAAAGCATATGGCCACCACAAAGATCACTGTCAACAGCAACGGCTCAATCAAACTGGAAGGAGATTTCGAGATCATCGACCGCAATGGAACACCTTATGGCCTGGGTGGCCGCGAGATCGTCAGCATCTGCCGCTGCGGCCGCTCGCAAAACAAACCCTTTTGCGACGGCTCCCACAAAGGTCATTTCGAACACGACGCCACCGCCTTTGATCTTCCGCCCAAGGCCGAACCAAAAAAATAATATATTTTTTTATATCTTTATGGGGAACGTCTTGCCTGATGATAACAAACCAGGACAATCAACTGCTGCTCTTGCTAAAAAGCGACGATGAAGCCGCCTTTACCGAAATTTATCAACGGTATTGGCGGAAGCTGTTCGTCGTTGTTATGCACCGCCTGGGAAATACCGAGGAAGCCCGTGAGATTGTCCAGGATATCTTCTGTCATTTGTGGAATAAGCGGCATTCCCTCCAACTCGATTATTCGCTCAACACCTACCTCTCGGCCGCCGCAAAATACGAGGTGATCAACCGGCTGGCGCGTAAGGACCGGCAACAGCGCCTCCAGAACCGGCTTTCCCAAAATTGGAACGAGGCTACTGAAAATACGGATGATCAACTCCAATTCCATGAGCTGCAAGATCAGCTAGCCACCCTGGTCAGAGCCCTGCCGGAAAAATGCCGCATCGTCTTCCAGCTTAGCCGCGACAAAGGCTATTCACAAAAAATGATCGCCTCGGAATTGGGCATTGCCGAAAAGACGGTGGAAGCCCATCTGGCCAATGCCCTCCGGAAATTACGCACCGGTCTCAGCCATCTCTTCTTCTTTTTATTTTAAAGATCTTTTAATTATTTTTTAACACCGACTAAGGGAACGGCCTTTTTCGATTGGCTATACGTTAAAATAGCCTCTATGACCGATTTACCTTATTCCAAACGGGTACTCGAGCTGGCAGATAAATGGATCAAGGGCTCCATTACAGAAACAGAAAAACAGGAATTCATTGACTGGTATCAACGATTCGACGATCAGGAGCTGTTGTTGACCCCCGAATTCGAACCTGTCATAAAGGAGCTGGAAACCGGCATGCTGGCCACCATCCGGCAGCGCATCTCGGGAGACGGATCTCCCCCCGTCCAAAGGGAAAAAGGTTTGCTCCGCCGCATAGGCGGCTGGAAACTATCTGCCGCAGCAGCCGTGATCGTTATGGCTTTGCTGATTCCCATGCTCCTTACCCGGAAATCTCCCTTGCAAGCGCCTATCGCCCTTCAAAAGCCGGCTTCAACTGCTCCTACAGATGTTCTGCCCGGCAGCAACAAAGCCATCCTTACCCTCGCCAATGGCTCGACCATCACGCTGGACAACGCCCACAACGGCAACCTGGCGAAACAGGGTAACACGCAGGTGGTGAAGTCGGCGGACGGCGCCTTACAATATAAAATGCTTGCCGGTAATGGTCAAAGCAACCAAAAAGAGTCCAATACCGTTGCTTACAATATCCTTTCCACGCCCCGGGGTGGCCAATACCGGCTGGTCCTCCCCGATGGCAGCAAAGTCTGGCTCAACGCCGCATCTTCCATCCGCTATCCCACCGCCTTTAATAAGACTCCGGGGGCAACCCGCGAAGTAGAAATCACCGGCGAAGCCTATTTCGAAATAGCGAAGAATGCAGCCATGCCATTCCGGGTGCTCAGCGCCAACCAACTGGGTGACGCCAATCCGATGGTCATAGATGTATTAGGTACGCATTTTAATATCAATGCCTATTCCGATGAGACTGCGGTTCGAACATCCCTTCTCGAGGGGGCAGTGAAGGTCAGCAAAGGGAAGAATACCGCCCTGCTGCAGCCCGGAATGGAGGCCCAATTGTCGAAGGATGGCGCCATCCGCTCGATACCCGGCGCCGACGTCGAGAAAGCCGCAGCCTGGAAAGATGGTGTATTCGAATTCGGCGATGAAGAGCTGCCTGTCATCATGCGGCAGATAGCCAGGTGGTATGACGTCGATGTAGTGTACGAAGGCCCTGTCCCTACAGACCGGTTCACCGGCCGCGTATCCCGGAACACCAGTCTTTCGGGGGTATTGAAAATTCTTAAATTAAGTGATGTACAAGTGACGATCTCGAATAACAAGATCATCGTGAAATAACACACACCAAAGAAGATACTGCTGATAAAAGCAAAAAACCGGGAACGTTGGAGGCGTCCCCGGCGGAGGCTGAGTCAGCTGTTGTAAACAATTTTTAGCGCAACTGTTTATTGTTAACTCAAACCAATCAAAATTATGATTCCGACTGCTTATTGCCAAATCGGACCGGGAACCCCACCCTTATCCTCTAACGATGCTCCCCGGCCCCTAAAAAAAATCTGGCTAGTAATGAAATTGACGGCTTTTTTAATGATTGCAGCCTGTATTCATGTCTCCGCCAATGGATTCTCGCAAAACATCTCCCTGTCGGTGAAGGAAGCTCCGCTGGCAAAGGTTTTCCGGGAGATCCAAAAACAAAGTGGTTATTCCTTCTGGTATAAGACCAGGGAGCTTGACAAGGCGGCAAAGGTCACCCTCGACCTGCGGAACGCTACCTTGCAGGAAGCCCTGGCCAAATGTTTCGAGAACCAACCCTTCGAATTCGTCATCGTCGAACAGACGGTGGTGATCCGCCCCCGCGAGGTGGTACAGCCGGCGGCTCCGGCTCCACCCCCCATCATTATAAAGGGGAAAGTCACAACGGCCGCCGGCAAACCGCTGAGTGGAGTAACCGTAACCATCAAGGCCACCGGGAAGGGCTCCATCACCGATGACAACGGGGAATTTACCCTCAGCGTCAGCAAGCAGGACGTGCTCATCTTCTCCTATGTAGGCTATGACACCCGTGAAGTAAGGGTAGGGGAGCAGACCTCCTTCGCCATCAATCTTACCGAGACCAACTCCTCCCTCAACGAAATAGCCGTCATCGGTTATGGCAGCGCCAGACGCAAAAGCCTGGCCAGTGCCATCACGACCGTAAAGAACGAAGACCTTAACAAAGGCGCCATCACCGATGTCGGCCAGTTGCTCCAGGGTAAGGTCCCCGGCCTCAACATCACCGCCAACGGCGACCCCAATGCCCCCGCGGCCGTCGTCCTCCGTGGTACGTCTACCCTCAACGGCAACCAGGCGCCTTTTTATGTCATCGACGGCGTGCCGGGAGCAGACATCTCGCTCATCGCACCCGATGATATCGCCTCCATCGATGTATTGAAAGACGCTGCCGCCACCGCCATCTATGGTAACCGCGCCGCCGCAGGTGTCATCATCGTCACCACCCGCAAAGGCAAGTCAGGCAATCTGCAGACCAGCTATGGCGGCTATGTAGGCACCGAACAGGTGTCCAGCCGGCTCAACGTAATGAATGCCACTCAGCTACGGGCATTCCTGACAAAGAATAACGAAGGCTTCTCACCGAATGACGACAAGGGCGCCAATACGGATTGGCAAAAGGCCATTGAAAGGACGGCCTGGTCCCACAATCACAACCTGTCCTTCAGCGGTGGCAACGAACATGGCAGCTACATCGCCAGCATCAACTACGCCAACAAGGAAGGTATCCTCAACAACAGTGACCTCCAGCGCCTCATCGCCCGGCTGTCGGTAGAACAATATGCCCTCAACGACAAGGTGAAATTCGGGCTCAATGTCATCAACTCCAATAGCAGCGCCGATGATATCCCTTACCGGAATACCGTCCTGCTCCAATCCGCCCTCTACCTGCCCGTTTCTCCCGTAAAGAACAGCGACGGCAGCTATTTCGAGAATTTCAACACCTCCGGCTATTACAATCCGGTGGCCATGATGAACCACAGCCAGAAGAATACAAAGACCAACATCCTGATGGCCGATTTCACCACCCAGGTAAAACTACCCTTCGGCCTTACATACGACCTCAACCTGGCGTATATGAACCAGTCCACCCTGTTGGGCCAATACCTGGATTCGTATTTTACCAACAACTACAGCGGGATGTACGACAACCCCGATCCGGGGCTGGCCGGCCACCAGCTGCAGAGCTTTGGCACCAACGGTCAGGCAACCCGGCAATCTTATAGCAATGTCAATAAGATACTCGAGACCTATTTCACCTGGAACCGGAAGTTCGGCGATCACAGCATCAATGCCGTGGTAGGCTACTCCTACCAGGGCAGTACCCTCGGCGACGGCTTCCAGGCCACAACCTACAATTTCCCCATAAACAATATCGGCTACAACAACCTGGCCATCTCCAACCCTTATGCCTATGGGACGCCGATAAACTTTGGCTCCGATATCTATTCGAACACCCGGCTCATCTCCGACTTCGGCCGGTTGAACTACAATTTCAACGACAAATACCTCATTCAGGGTTCCATCCGGCATGATGGTAGCTCGGTATTCGGTGCCAACAACCGCTGGGGCTGGTTCCCCTCCGTCGGCGGCGCCTGGCGCATCAGCCAGGAGAGTTTCATGCGCGATCAACAGATCTTCGCCGACCTGAAGCTCAGGGGGAGTTACGGGGTCACCGGTAATTCCAGCGGCTTCAACGCCCTCACCGCCCAGTCCATCTCCGGTCTCGTTGGTACTTACTATTACAACGGGGCTAACGTCGCAGCCTATGGACCTACGCAGGCGCAGAACGCCAACCTTCGTTGGGAGAAAACGACTACCACTGACATCGGCGTCGACTTCGCTATCCTCAATAGTCGGGTCACCGGTTCTATCGACTGGTACAATAAGAACACCGACGGCATGATCTGGAACTATAAAGTCGACCCCATCCTGGTGCCCACGGGTACCATCGTCGCCAATGGTGGCAGCATGAACAACAAGGGTATCGAACTAAGCCTTACGGCTGCCGTGGTAAAGAGCAGCGACTTCAGCTGGACGAGCACGCTCAACCTCGCTCATAATACCAACCGGATCACCAACTTGAAAAATCCGCTGTTTTCCGGTGGCGACTCCGTAGCCGCTGCCGATCCGGAAGGCGGAGGGCAGTCCGGCAGCACCCTGGAATTGCTGAAGATGGGACACCCGCTGGGCCAGTTCTTCACGCTGCAATATGCCGGGAAAAATGCCAGCGGCATCTCCCAATACCTTTCCGGTTCGGGCCAGGGCTTCACCACCTCACCTGCCATTGGAACAGACTATCATTACGCGGGTGATGCACAACCAAGACTCATCGCAGGTTGGGCCAACACCTTCCACTACAAAGACTGGGATTTGAATATCTTTCTGCGCGGAACATTCGGCAACAAGATCTTCAATGCCACCCGTGCCGATCTGTTCAGGCCCGCTACCGCCCAGTACGGCAATATCCTGGTGGATGCACAGAATGAATCCGTCGCCGATATTAATTCATACAAATACTCTACCCGCTTCATCGAGAGCGGCAGCTACCTGCGGTTTGACAACGCCACCCTGGGCTACAACTTCAAGAATATAAGCCCCTATATCAAACGGCTAAGGGCCTATGCCTCGGTGAACAACCTGTTCGTGATCACCGGCTATAAAGGCATCGATCCCGAGGTCAACCTGGGCGGCATCGCGCCGGGTGTGGATTACAACAACTTCTATCCGAAGACCCGTACGGTTTTAGTAGGCGTAAACGTAACCTTCTAAAAATTAAAAACTGAGAAAAAAGAGCATTATGAAAAAGTCGATCTTTCAATATATAATTACACCGGTGCTTCTCCTGGCGGCTTTCTCCGCCTGCCATAAAGTGGAGGTTCCGGTGACGACGGAGCTTACTCCCGATGTCTATCCTTCGGATTCCGCTTCCTTTATCACTGCTTCCGGCCCTGTCTATGTCGTTCTCCGGGGTAACTATGGAGTGGAATTCTACATGCAGCAAACGCTTAGCACCGACGAATCGATCATGCCGGCAAGAGGCGGCAACTGGTACGACGGCGCCCAGAACCAGCAGATGCACTATCATACGTATACCAAGGACAATGGATACGTCAACGGCAACTGGTACTGGCTTTCCACCATCATCGGCGTGGCCAACCAGACCCTCTCCATCCTGCAAAAGACCGAGACGGCCGGCGCATCGAAGAATCAGAACCTGGCCGAAATAAAAATGATCCGGGCCTTGGCCTATTTCTGGATGATGGATAACTACGGCAACGTTCCCATCGACACCGTTTACGGCGACTTCACGCCCCACGCCAATGTTCCGCGCGCAAAGGTGTTCAGCTTCATCGAAAGCGAGGTCAATGCAGCCCTGCCTTATCTCAATAGCGCCAACAACACATCCACCTATGGCCGCGCCAACAAATGGACGGCCTACGCATTGCTGGCCAAGTTGTATCTCAACGCGGAATATTACACCGGCACTGCCCGCTACAACGATGCTATCACCGCCTGCGACGCGATCATCAATTCGGGCCTGTTCTCCTTCTCTTCACGCGCCAACTTCCTCCAGATGTTCTATCCTACCAACGGACCGACATCCGTAGGCAGCCAGAACGAGTTCATCTTCGCTATTCCATTTGACCCCAATTTCAACAACAGCCCCTGGCCCTTCCGTGGCGTGAATATTCAAGCACGTTATGACGTGCCTCGCAGCATGGGCAAAGTTGCTGCCGGTGGTGGATATAATTTCTTCTCCCTGCCTTATACTCCTAGTGCTCCCGCAAGCACTATCCCTTCCTTCTACGCGTATTTCTATGATGCGAACGATGTCCGCAACGGGCAGTGGCTCACCGGCCTGCAATACAAGCACGACGGCGTCACTCCGATCACGATCACGACGACTTATGCAGGGTATGATGCCATCACCTATGCCGGCAACAACAACCCCTACACGTATCAGCTGAACCTGACGCCGAATGTCGTGCTGCGCCAGAGCGTCACTTCCTTCGACTGCGGCAACGACGAAGTGGCCTGGAACATGGGCTA
Source organism: Puia dinghuensis (assembly GCF_014642875.1). Classification (GTDB taxonomy): domain Bacteria; phylum Bacteroidota; class Bacteroidia; order Chitinophagales; family Chitinophagaceae; genus Puia; species Puia dinghuensis. Next base: position 792,070 of record NZ_BMJC01000002.1, on the reverse strand, counting down.
CCGCGATATCAAATTCTATCCTGACTGGACCTCCCCCAACCGCAACCAGAACAATGATATCCCCGTCTTCCGCTACGCCGATATCATCATGATGAAGGCGGAAGCCATCCTCCGCGGTGGAACAGCCACCGGCGGACAAACTGCCCTGTCACTGGTCAACTCCCTGCGGGCAGTCCGGACGACCTCACCCGCCTGGACCAATGTCACCCTGGACTCCGTGTACAACGAACGCTGCCGGGAATTCACCCAGGAAAGATGGCACCGGAATGATATGATCCGATTTGGTAAATTTGAAGGATCCTGGGGTTTCAAAACGGATTCGGACCCGAACCACCGCATCTTCCCGATTCCGACCAACGCCCTCACGGTGAACCCGGCGTTGACCCAAAACCCAGGATACTGAGATTGATAAACCATGATAAATAGTCGTTATACCCCGGGGCGCGGATGGCCGCCCCGGGGCTTTTTAACTCTCTGCCTCCTTCTCCTGCTTACCCCCAGGCTCGCCTGGTCGCAACTCGATACAGCAGCCTCCCGCGCCCTCATCCAGCGCATCCTCCCGGCGCATGCGGGCAGCTTTATCATTGAAGCATTACCCCGCCCGTCCTGCGACACTTTCGAGCTGCAATCCCGCGGCAGCCGCATCATCCTTCGCGGCAATAACGGGGTAGCCATCGCCTCCGCGCTCTATTATTATCTTGGAACATATTGCCACTGCCAGATCACCTGGAATGGCACTAACCTTCACCTTCCCGCGCAACTGCCGCCCATCCCCAACATCGTCCGCAAAGCCTCCCCCTATACCTGGCGATACTACCTCAACTACTGCACTTTCAACTATAGCATGAGCTTCTGGGACTGGCCCCGCTGGGAAAAAGAGATCGATTGGATGGCCCTCCATGGCATCAATATGCCGCTTTCCATCACCGGCGAAGAATACACCTGGTATGAAGTTTACAAAGAGATGGGCTTCTCCGACGCCGAACTGCAACCCTTTTTTTGCGGACCGGCCTACTTTGCCTGGTTCTGGATGGGCAACCTCGACGGCTGGGGCGGGCCCCTTCCTATGCATTGGATGGAAACCCATCGCGACCTGCAACGCCGGATCCTGCAACGCGAGCGGCAGTTGGGCATGAAACCCGTCCTTCCTGCCTTCACCGGCCATGTACCTGCGGATTTCAAGGCCCATTTTCCCACGGCGAAGCTCCGGCGGACCAATTGGCACAACGGATTTGACGACACCTGGCTGCTCGATCCATCGGATTCGCTGTTTGCCGTCATCGGAAAGAAATTCCTGGAAACCCAGACCCGCCTCTTCGGCACCGATCATTTTTACTCTTCCGACACCTTCAATGAGAACGACCCGCCTTCGGACGATCCCGCCTATCTTTCCGCCCTGAGCAGGCGACTGGCCGAAGGGATGCAATCGGCCGACCCCGCCGCCGTTTGGGTGATGCAGGGCTGGCTGTTCTATAGCGACCGGAAATTCTGGAAGGCGCCGCAGATAAAAGCCCTGCTGGATGCCGTTGCTGACAACCATATGCTTCTGCTCGACCTGGCTGCCGAGATAGAACCCGTCTGGAAACGGACAAACGCATCAGGAGCCGCTGGAAGCGGCGCATTCTATGGCAAACCCTGGATCTGGTGTATGCTGAACAACTTTGGCGGAAATGTCAACCTTTTCGGCAGAATGGATGGCGTTGCCGCCTCACCGGCCCTGGCGCTCGCCGACACGGCTTCCGGGAAATTGTCGGGTATAGGCCTCACGATGGAGGCCATCGAACAGAATCCCGTGATTTACGAGCTGATGATGGACCACGTCTGGCAAAAAGACCCCATCCAACTGCAGGAGTGGCTTCCCCGCTATATCCGCAATCGATATGGTTATAGCGACACCAGCCTGGTGAAGGCCTGGGACATCCTCCGCCATACGGTCTATAATGGCCGCGAGATCCGTGATGGCGCCGAATCCATCATCACGGGCCGCCCCACTTTCGACTCCACCACGGTCTGGACCCGTACAAAGCTCAACTATCCTCCACAAGACCTTCTGCCTGCCTGGGATTGCTTCATCCGCGCCGCTGGCAGCAACAGGCAGTTTACAGATGGCTTCCTCTTTGACCTCACCGATGTTACCCGCCAGGTGCTCGCCAACTACGCTACTCCCCTGCAAAAGAAATGGGTAGACGCTTTTCATGCAAAGGATACCGCAGCCTTCACCCGCTATAGCCATGAATTCCTCGAACTTATCGACGATATCGATCGCCTGCTGGCCACCCGCAAAGACTTCCTGCTCGGCCCCTGGATCGCCGCCGCCCGCAACTGCGGCATCACCCCCGGTGAAAAACAGGTTTATGAAAGGAATGCCCGCGATCTCATCACCCTCTGGGGCGATGCCAACAGTCCACTGCATGAATATGCCAACCGGCAATGGAGCGGCTTGCTCGATGATTTCTACAAGCCCCGCTGGCAGCAATTCTTCCAACTGCTCAGCGCATCCCTTCGGCAGGGTATCCCACCCGACACCGCCGGCTTTGAGAACACCATCCGCGCCTGGGAATGGCAATGGGTCAACACCCAACGATCGTCCCCCACCGTCCCCGTCGGCGACAGCCGACAAATAGCTCTCGACCTCTATCGGAAGTACCGGCAGGCAGTCTTAAACTAGGTTAATGGGGTGGGACGGGTAAGGTGGTACCTTTGTGTCATAAAAAAAACATATGACCAATACCATCTTACATAAAGCAAACACCCGCGGTCACGCCGACCATGGCTGGCTGAACAGTTTCCAATCCTTCAGCTTCGCCGGTTATTATAACCCTCAACGCGTGCAATTCGGCGTCCTTCGGGTACTCAACGACGATAGGGTAGAGGGCGGCAAAGGCTTTGGCTCCCATCCCCATGACAACATGGAGATCATCAGCATTCCCCTCGAAGGCAGCCTGGTCCACCAGGATAATATGGGCCACAAAGAGGTGGTCAGCGCAGGCGAGATCCAAGTAATGAGCACCGGCAGTGGCGTCTTCCACAGCGAATACAACAATGACCCCGACAAGCTCGTCAAATTCCTCCAGATCTGGGTCTACCCCAATAAGCTCAACGTGACCCCACGGTACGACCAGGTACGGCTCGATCCGCACAAAGAGCACAACGCCCTCCAGCAGCTTATCTATCCGTACCCTGGCTCAACCCAGGCCAAACCCTCCAACGACGGCACCTGGATCTACCAGGATGCCTGGTTCCACATGGGAACCTTCGACGCAGGTCGAAAAATCGCCTACGACCTGAAGAAACCCGGCAACGGCATCTACCTTTTTGTCATCGACGGCGCCTTCCTCTACAACGGTCAGCGTCTCGATACCCGCGACGGCCTTGGCATCACCGGCACGGACAGCATCGATCTCGAAGCAGCAGAACAGGGCTCCCGCATCCTTATCATGGACGTCCCGATGAAAAACAACATTCAATAACATGGACATCAATATCCTCGCCGTGGGTCGCGAAGCAGCTATCCTCCAAGTGGTGGAAAGACTCATCAATTCCCACGAAGGCTGGCATGCCACCATCGCCACAACCGAACAGGAAGCCATAAATGCTTTCAAAGCGAAGCCTTACACCATCGTATTTGTCTGCGCAGGCTTCTCTGCACAGGAAGAAGAGAACCTGCGGCAGCGATTGACACAACTCGATGCCGCCGTCGTCGTCACCCGCCACTTTGGCGGCGGCAGCGGATTACTGGAAAACGAAATACTCGGCATTCTCGCCACAAAATAAAACGACATGAACAATACAATAAAAGGCATCCATCATATCACCGCCATTGCCGGCGACGCTCAACGCAACTATGATTTTTATACCAAAACACTCGGCCTCCGCATGGTCAAACGGACGGTGAACTTCGATGATCCGGGAACCTATCATTTCTATTATGGCAATGAGACCGGCACCCCCGGCACCATCCTCACGTTTTTCCCCTGGGAGGGCATCGTAGGCGGCCGCACCGGTACGGGTATGGCCACGGAGATCGGCTACTCCGTACCAACGGACAGCCTTGCCTTCTGGGCCGACCGCTTCAAACAGCACAACATCCAGCAAGGCCCCGTTGCCCAGCGCTTTGGGGAGACCTACCTGCCTTTCCAGGACCCCGATGGCCTGAACATCGATTTCATTGCATCGAAATATGGTGACGATCGCCAGCCCTGGACGACGGCGGAAGTAACAGCTGCCGCGGCCACAAAGGGATTCCACAGCGTCACCCTTACCCTCAAAACCATAAGACCAACCGCTGAGATCCTCACCGATATCTTTGGCTTCGAACTCAAAGAACAAGAGGGTGATCGTTATCGTTTCATTTCGCCCCTCAGCACCACAGCATCCATTGTCGACCTGGTCGAAGCGCCCAAGGGCAACCGCGGCCTCAACGGCGGCGGAACCAACCACCACGTTGCCTTCCGCGTACCAAACGAAGAAGTACAAATGGAATTCCGCGAGAAGATCCTTAGCCGCGGCCTGCATATCACCCCAAAGATCAACCGGGACTATTTTTATTCCCTTTATTTCCGCGAACCCGGCGGCGTCCTCTTCGAACTGGCGACCGACAACCCCGGCTTCACCGTCGATGAACCCCTCGATCAGTTGGGCACCCACCTCAAACTTCCGGTGCAATACGAATCCTCACGCGAGAACATCGAAAAATCCTTACCCACCCTTCATAACTAACCTATGCATACCCTCGACTATATCACAGCAGGAAAAGACCTTCTTGGTTCGGGCAAGGCCCTGATCATGGTGCACGGCCGCGGCGGTTCGGCTGAAGATATCCTTTCGCTGGCCGACGCCCTCCCGGTAGAGGACTTCGCCCTCTTCGCGCCAAAAGCCGCCGCCCATTCCTGGTATCCCTATTCCTTTATGGCGCCTATCCAGCAGAATGAACCCTGGCTCACCGGCGCCCTTCATGTCCTCAAGCAGCTCGTCACCGATATCAATGTACAAGGGGTTACCAACGAGAACATCTATTTTGTTGGTTTCTCCCAGGGCGCATGCCTGACCCTGGAGTTTGTGGCCCGCAACGCCACCCGGTATGGCGGCGTCGCGGCCTTCACCGGTGGACTCATCGGCGATCGGCTCTATCCACACCACTATACCGGCGACTTCGGTGGGACCCCGATCTTCATCGGTACCAGCGACCCCGATCCTCATGTACCGGTGAGCAGGGTGCACGATTCTACCGCGCTGCTGGAGAAAATGAATGCCGCCGTCACCGAGCGCATCTATCCCGGCATGGGGCACACCATCACCAACTCCGAGATCACCGATGCTGCTCAAGCCGTGTTCGCCCCCGCCGCCCTAAAAAAATAAATTTGGAAAATAATACCGATCGGTATAATTTTACATCGTCAAAGGCATCAAATAGCCGAGAGCAGCAACCATGAGCAAAGCCGAACGCACCCGTCAATTCATCATCGAGAAAACGGCGCCCATCTTCAACACGAAGGGCTACGCCGCTACCTCGCTATCGGATATGACCGACGCCACCGGCCTCACCAAGGGCAGTATCTACGGCAACTTTGCCGACAAGGACGAGGTGGCACTGGCCTGCTTCGATCATAACCACAAACATGTCCGCGAGATGATCCGCCAGGAAATGGACAAGCGCTCGTCCTATCGCGACAAACTGCGTGTCTATGTCGATGTTTACGGCGGCACGCGAAAACTTTCCTTCGTACCCGGCGGTTGCCCCATCCTCAACACCGCCATTGAAGCCGCCGATACCCATCCCGCCCTGAAAACAAAAGCTGCCGAAGCCATCGTCCTCTGGAAGGAAAGGCTCATGCAACTCATCGAAGCCGGAAAGGCAAATAAAGAGTTCAAGGCGGCCACCGACGCCGAACAGGCAGCCCTGTCGATCATCGCTCTTCTCGAAGGCATGATCATGATCCGCCGAACCGTCGGTCAACCCGGCTATGGCAAGCCGCTGATCACCGCCGTAGAAAACATCATCGACGCACTATAAACCCCGACCCCCGCACCCCAGAAACACTAAATTTTTTTGTCATAAAATATACCGATCGGTATAAAATAAAAAGAACATGAAAACGACGAACAACACGATCCTCATCACCGGCGGCAGCGCAGGCATAGGATTCGCACTGGCGCAAGCCCTCAGCACGGATAACAAGATCATCGTCACAGGCCGTAACGAACAGCGGCTCAAAGCGGCTGTCGCCAAACTCCCCAACACCACGGCCATCGTCGGCGATGTCTCCGACGAAAAAGATGTCGAGACCCTTGTCGCCACTCTCAACCGCGACCACGCAGCCCTCAACATCGTCATCAACAATGCCGGCAAAGCCTCGGCCGTCTACAATCTGGGCGCCGAAGGCGTCGATGCCTTCACCAGGGCAGGGGAGGAGATGCTGACCAACTATCTCTCGGTGATCCGCCTCAACGAAAAATTGCTGCCCCTGCTCAAGAAACAATCTGAAGCCGCTATCGTCAACGTCACCTCCATCGTAGCCATCGCCCCCGGCATCGCCCTTGCCACCTATTCCGCCAGCAAGGCTGCCCTCCACAGTTATACCATCGCCCTGCGCTTGAGCCTCAAAAATACCAGCGTCAAGGTGTTCGAACTGTACCCGCCCCTCGTCAACACCGAATTCTCGGCAGAGATCGGCGGCGCTGCCAACGGCATCGCCCCTTCCGTAGTCGCCGACGAATTCAAAAAAGGTCTTGAGCAAAATACCTACGACATCCGCGTCGGCCGCACCGCCGAATTCTGGCAATACTTTCTGTCTGCTCCCGATCAGGCAATCACAGCCATGAATGAAGGCCGGTAATTAAAAAACAACAATAATGAGAAGGACCATCCTCATGATCACGGTCATCGCGGCCGCCATCATGGAACTGATCGACACCTCCATCGTCAATGTGGCTTTGTCATACATGAGTGGCAATCTTGGCGCGACGCTGGAAGATACCTCCTGGGTGATCACGGCTTATGCCATTGCGAATGTGATCATCATTCCTATCACCAGCTTCCTCGCCGCGCAGTTTGGCAGGCGGAATTATTACATCGGTTCGGTGATCATGTTCACGGTCTTTTCCTTCCTCTGCGGTCAGGCTACAAGCATCTGGATGTTGGTGGCCTGCCGCTTCTTCCAGGGCATCGGCGGCGGGGCGCTGCTGTCGGTCTCTGCCGCCATCGTGTATGAGCTGTTCCCAAAAGAGAAGCAGAACGTTGCCAGCGCCTTGTTCGGCATCGGCATCTTTGTAGGCCCGACCATCGGACCCACCCTTGGCGGCTTCATCACCGAACACTACTCCTGGCCCTGGATATTCTACATCAATGTCCCCATCGGCCTGGCCGTGGTGCTCATCTGCAGCCGTTTGCTCGGCGAACCTCCTTTTAGACCCACTCCCGGCCGCATTGACTGGACCGGCATTTCCCTCCTTGCCATCGGCGTGGGCTCCCTGCAGACCGTCCTCGAACGTGGCGAAACCGACGACTGGTTCAGCGCCGCCTATATCGTTATCCTCACCGTTGTCGCCATCCTGTGCTTGTCCTTCTTTATATACTGGGAACTAAAAATAAAAAGCCCCGTGGTCAACCTCCGGGTACTAAAAAGTAAGAACCTCAGCATTGCAGCCTTACTGACCTTTGTCTCCGGCATCGGACTCTTCAGCTCTGTTTACCTTACACCAGTGTACGCCCAGCGTCTTCTCGGGTTCACGCCTACCCAAACAGGCCTGCTCTTGTTACCAGGCTCCCTCTTCGCCATCGCGGGGCTCATCCTCACCGCACGCCTGTTGCAGCGAGGTGTCCCACCCGTGGTCATGATCACTACAGGAATGCTCCTGTTTGTACTCTTCACCTGGCAGATAGCAGGATTAGACCTCGACGCCGGCAACGGCGATTTCTATATTCCGCTGATCTATCGCGCCATCGGCATTGCCATCATCACGGTGCCCCTCTCCACCCTGGCCGTCTCCGGTCTCGAACCAAAGGACATACCCCAGGGCACGGCGCTCAATAACATGATGCGGCAGCTCGGCGGCTCCTTCGGCATTGCCATCATCAACACCTACCTCACCCGGCGCAACGCCATCCACCGCACCGATCTTGTGGCCCATATCACCCTCAGCGATCCCCAGGTAACCGACCGCCTCGCCGGCTATACCCAATACTTCATAGGCAAAGGCGCCACTGCCCTCGATGCCCGGCATCAGGCCCTGGGTCTGCTGGATGCGGGTGTCGTCCGCCAGTCCAATGCCCTCAGCTTCGGCGACGCCTACCTGCTCCTTGGCGCTATCTTCCTGGGTAGCCTTCCCTTTCTCCTGCTGGCCCGCCAAGGACGGCCACAGGCCGGCCGCCCGAAGGGCCATCATAGGCCCCGTCAGATGCCGAAGGCGTCGGTACCCCTGTTAGACCACTAGCAGGGCGACAAACCCATTTTTCGTACCTTCACCTCATGAACGTCCTCCTATTCAATGGCTGCAGCGACACCCGCCCCGAAACCACCGGGCGCAAACTCTCCGCCTATCTCTACCAGCAGCTCACCGACAAAGGCTACACTGTAACCCAGGTAAACGTATCCGACGCCCACATCCCCTTCTTCGAACTCCGCCAGCCCAATCCTCCCGCTGAGGTAGAAGCCATGGTCGACGCCTTCATGCGCAGCGACCTCCAGATCTGGCTTACTCCTCTCTACCATGGCGGTATGACCGGCGCCATGAAGAACTGCCTCGACTGGCTCGAACTCACCGCCCGCAACGAAAAACCCTATCTCACCGACAAGGTGGTGGGTCTCGTCTGCTGGGCCGATGGCGGACAGGCCATGCAGGGTATCAATGCCATGGACGCGGTGGCGAAAGCCCTCCGCGCCTGGGTCATCCCCTATACTGTCCCCCTTGTGAAAGGACAATTGTACACCGACGCCCACCGGCGTGAACTATCTGTAGAGCATACCCGAAAACTGGACCGGCTCATCGCCCTCCTCGGCAATGCCCGGCAATCCTTCGCTTTAATTTCTTAACGCAATGGCAAAGCCGCAAAACAAGATCCTTCCTGCAGAGGGAATACAGCTCAACGGCCGGCTCTGGCTCGAATACGAAGGCCACCGGTTCTTCGGCCCCGGCCCCGTCCAACTGCTCGAACTCATCGAAGAGACCGGCTCCATCAGCGCGGCCGCAAAAAAAATGCAGATGTCCTATAAAAAGGCATGGGATATCGTCAATAACCTCAACACCACCACCATCACACCCCTCGTCATCACCGCCACCGGTGGCGAAAAAGGGGGCGGCTCCACCATCTCACCCGAAGCCCGGGAATTGATCGACTGGTACAAACAGCTTCGGCAGCGATTCACCCTCTTCCTCGAGGCCGAGACCCAACACATAAATAAACACTGAATAATGAAGTTACTCATCACCGTTGCGGCCCTTATCCTTGTGTCTATGGCCGCTGTCGCCCAGCAACCACAATCCACTGTTGCTGTAGGCGGCGAAGTCACTACTCCACTGACCCTTACGGCCGCCGATCTCGCCGCTATGCCCCGGACTACCGCCACCGCAAAGGACAAGCAAGGCTTTCCCCATACCTTCGCGGGCGTGGCTCTCTCAGAGATCTTCAAAAAGGCCGGCGTCACCACGGGCAAGGACCTCCGCGGGAAAAATATGACCAAATACGTATTGGTCTCCTGTGCCGATAACTATCAGGTTGTCTTTTCGCTGGCCGAACTCGATTCCAGCATCACCGATAGGGTAGTCATTCTTGCCGACCAGGAAGGAGGCCAGCCCCTGCCCGCTGCTACCGGTCCCTTCCGCCTTGTCGTCCCCGGCGAGAAAAAACCCGCCCGCAATTGTTACAAGGTAACCTCGATAGACATTAAATTAGCAGGCAAATAAGCTACATATGAAAAATTTTTTGCTTCTCGCATTCCTCGCCACCGGCTTCGTCCTCCATGCCCAGCGTCCCCTTCACACCCGCTGGGACGAACTCACCGCCAGCGACTGGCCCCGCGCCCTGGCCGCCTCCAACCACACCTGTATCCTTCCTATCGGTATCCTCGAAAAACATGGTCCTCATGTTCCCATAGGCTCCGATCTTATCCAGGTACGCGAATGGTCAGCCCGCGCGACAAAAAAGGAATATGCCGTTGTGTTCCCCGACTACTTCTACGGCCAGATAAATGAAGCCCGTCATGTACCCGGAAGTTTCGCTCTCCCCGAACGCGTCGTCTGGGATTTGCTGGAAGCTACCTGCGACGAAATAGCCCGCAATGGCTTTGATAAGATCGTTATCATCAACGGCCATGGCGGCAACCCCGAACTCATCCGCTATTTCATCCAGACCCGCCTGGAAAAGGCACGGCCTTACGCCGTCTATTTCTTCGAACCCGCCAACGACAGCACCTATCGGCGCCAGCTCGCCGCCCTGCATAAGTCGGACCCTGCCGGCGACCAGCATGCGGGCGAACGTGAAACATCCTCCATCCTCTATCTTCGGCCCGACTTGGTGGAGATGGACTCCGCCAACAATGAATCCGGCGCCAACCAGCACCGGCTGAACATTCCTAACGTATATACTGCAATTTGGTGGTATGCCGACTATCCCAACCACTACGCCGGCGACGGCTCAAAAGCTACCAGGGCCGAAGGCGAGCTGGTGTGCGAACACTTTATCAGTCAACTCGTCGAAGCCCTCAAAGCCATCAAGGCCGACACAAAAACACTCGAACTGCAAAAAGAATATTTCAATCGCGTTCCACTCACACCTCGTCCATGACCACTCTTCAACAAATAATTGATCACCGGGTCGTAGCCATCCTTCGTGGCTGCGACCCGGATCATATCCTTCCCATCGCCCAGGCGCTTTATGACGGTGGCATCCGTTTGCTGGAGATCACCCTCAACTCCCGCGACGCCCTAAAAGCCATAGAAGAAACATCCGCAAAATTCAGCGACAAGCTGCTCATCGGCGCCGGCACCGTCCTCAGCCCCGGCGAAGCAGAAGCCGCCATTGCCGCCGGAGCCCGTTTCATCCTTTCCCCTTCGCTCGATCTGCCCACCATCGAACGTACCCTCGAACTCGGGGCCGTCAGCATCCCCGGCGCCTTCACCGCAACGGAGATTCTCACGGCTTACCGTAATGGCGCCGGGATGGTAAAAGTCTTCCCCGCCTCCGTCGGTCCGGCCTATTTCCGCGACCTGCGTGGTCCCTTTCCCCATATTCCGCTGATGCCTACCGGTGGTGTCAACCTCGGGAATATCCGGCAATTCCAAAAAGCCCGTGCGGCCGCTTTCGGCATCGGCAGCGCTCTCGTCACCCCAACCGACCACCTCACTCCCAGCTACTTACAAGATCTCACTACTACCGCTGCCGCCTACGTCGAAGCGGTCGGCCAATAACTCCTACCTTTACAAAAAATCAGGTATATGGAAACCACAACAAAACCATCCTTTGGAGAAATAATAAAAGGTCACAAGCCCGTATTGGTAGACTTTTCAGCCGAATGGTGCGGTCCCTGTAAAATGATGCCTCCCATCCTCAAAGAAGTAAAAGACAAAATGGGCGATCAGGTCACCATCCTCAAACTGGATATCGATCGCAACCCGGCCGTGGCCACCGCCTATGGCATTCAAAGCGTTCCTACACTTATCGTCTTCCGCGACGGCCAGATCAAGTGGCGGCAAAGCGGCGTCCTCCGCGCCGACCAGATCAAACAGGTGCTCGACGGGATCCTATCTTCCCAATAACCCGGAATCCCCCAGCCAGTCGTACAGTCGTTGCGGCCATTCCGCAATACCTCCTTTGTTATCCTGACGGAAGCCAAATCCATGTCCGGCATTGCCGTAGATATGCAATTCGGCGGGGATACCCTTTTCCTTAAACCGGACGAACAGCTTCGCGCACTCCGCCGTGATCTCCACGCAATCCTGGTAGCCCCCGCAGATGAAAGCCGGCGGCGACTGCCGGGTAACAACATACCGTTCGGGATTGCTGGGATAAACCAGCACCTGGAAATCCGGTCGTGAGGGCTTCCGGTCAATGGCATCGTTTGTCAGCAACGGCGGCGCATCATAACGCATAGCCGCAAGCGCCGCCAGCTCGCCCCCCGCGGAAAACCCCATCACCCCCACATGCTCCGCATCGATGCCCCACTCCGCAGCGCGGCTTCTCACATAACGAACGGCGCGGAGTATATCCGCCAGCGCATGCGTCTCCACTGAATACGGCGACCCTGCAGCTGCCCCGAGCCGGTATTTCAGGACAAAAGCGGCAATACCCCGCTCACTCAGCCAACGCGCCGGAGCATGCCCCTCATGATCGATCCACAACTCCCGGTGACTGCCACCCGGCGCGATGATCATTGCGGTACCCGTCGCTTTCTCCGCCTTAGCCCCAGCCGCCCCCTTCCCCTCCATTGCAGGGTAATACACTATCGCCGGCCGGTGAACCTCCGTCACCAACCTTTCGTTGCCCGACATCCGCACTTTCTCCTGCGGCGCCGAAGCAGTCTCCGGCCACAATAAAAAGCCTTCTTCCGTCGGCGTATCCAAATATTGAGGTGGAGTCAACTTTCCCCGTAACTTATTGATAAGCTGTTTCATTCGTACCCCAATTTTATGAACATTTTTTATATTTCCTTGTTACCTTTGTCCACAACATGCGGCGCACACGGAATATATACTGGAAGGCCTTGCTGATGCTGGTGGTTTTCACTGCCAACTTCACCGTCTTTTGCCATTGCGCTACGGCTGCAAAAGTCCACTGTTGCTGCTGCGACGCAAAGAAATCTGGGAAGTCCAAACCTTGCCACAGCCACCAGGCGGTTAAATTCAATCTCCTGGAAAAGCAGATCGCCGACCAGGTTCAGGCTGCGCCCCTGCCTGTTATCGAGCTGCTCATCCAACGGCCTGTTCTTCCCCTAACAGAACTACCGGCAGCCACCACGACCAGCAACCCCCGACACCCTCCACCTGACATCCTAGCCCTCCAACAGCGTTTCCTGATTTGATGCGGGCTTGAATACCCGTACATTTTATTTATCACATTCAATTCCACAAATCATGAAGCACTTTATTACTGTTCTCGCCGTCATCGCGACAACTTCTATATTCTCCCATCTCAACGCCCAGCAGATCGCTCTCGCCCCCGTCCTCACGGATTATTACAACGTCAAAGACGCCCTGATCACCAGCGACGCAAAGGCCACGGCCGAAAAAGCCGCCCTGCTGTTAAAGGATATCAACAGTGTAAACATGTCCGCCATCCCCATGAAGGACCATATGGCCTTTATGGCTTTGAAAGACAAGTTGGCCTTTGACGCCCGGCACATCTCCGAATCCACCGACATCAGCCACCAGCGCGAACATTTCGCCAGCCTTTCGGCAAACATGGCCAGCCTCGCCAAACAGGCTAAGCTTTCCGATCAACCCATCTATGAGGATTATTGCCCGATGAAAAAGAGCTCGTGGCTGAGTAATGACACGGCTATCAAAAATCCCTATTTCGGCAACAGCATGCTCACCTGCGGTAAGGTAACGCGCACCCTGAAACCTTAACCACCATATGAGAAGCCTCGTCATTGGCCTGCTGGTCGTCCTCACCGGTATGTCCGCGCATGCGCAATACAGCCCCCATAGGGTCGTCTACAACCTCTGCATCACCGACACGATGGTCAACTACACCGGCCATCACCGCCATGCCATCGCCGTCAACGGGACGCTCCCGGGCCCGACATTGGAATTCACCGAAGGCGATACCGCCGAGATCCATATCCATAACCACATGATGATGGAAACCTCCGTCCATTGGCACGGCGTCATCGTACCCAATCAGTATGACGGGGTATCCTATCTTACTTCTCCACCAATAAAACCGATGGGCGAATACACCGCCGTATTCCCCATCGTTCAGAACGGAACGTATTGGTATCATTCCCATACCATGTTGCAGGAGCAGGTCGGCCTCTATGGCGCCATCGTCATCCACAAACGGCAGGCGCCGCTGCAACCCGGTGAGCCTTCATCCGCGCAGGTCCCGCCTGAACAGGTTGTCCTGCTCAGCGACTGGACCGACGAAACGCCCTACGAGGTACAACGCAGCTTGCACTATGCAACGGATTGGTATGCCATCCGCAAGGGCAGCACCCAGAACTATGCCGCGGCGATAAAGGCTCACCGGCTGCATACAAAGCTCACGAATGAATGGAAACGGATGCTGCCAATGGATGTCAGCGATGTGTATTATAACAAATTCCTCGTCAACGGGAAACCCGAAGAGGCGCAAAAGCAATACAAACCGGGCGACAAGGTCCGCCTGCGTGTCATCAACGGCAGCTCGTCCACCTATTTCTGGCTGCAATACGCCGGCGGCAGCATCACGGTCGTCGCCAACGATGGAAAGGACGTTGAGCCCGTTGTCGTCGACCGGCTCATCGTAGGCGTCTCCGAAACCTACGACCTCATCGTCACCATCCCCGGGGACAGCGGCTATGCCTTTCGCGCCACCGCCGAAGACCGCACCGGCGCCACCACGCTCTGGCTCGGCAATGGTCCTCAAAAAGCGCTGCCGCCTCTTCCTGTGCTCAATTATTTTGAAGGGATGAACATGATGAACGGTATGATGAACAGCAGCGGCGGGATGAAAATGATGGACATGAAAATGACCAACCAGACCATGGACATGAACAGCGTCATGTACGCGGAGCAAAGCGGCACTACGCTCAACTACGGCATGCTCCGGTCGCCCGTGAAAACGACGCTGCCCGCCGGCAATCCCGCCCCGATGACCTCCGACTCAGTCCCCGCCGGCAATCCGCCCCCCGATTCTGCCGCCCCCCGCACTCCCGGCGCCCCGACCCGCGTCTTCTACTTCAACCTCACGGGCAACATGAACCGTTATGTCTGGACCATCAACAACAAGGCCGTGTCCGAGACCGACAAGATACTCATCCGTCACGGCGACAACGTCCGCATCATCCTCTACAACGGTACGATGATGCGCCACCCCATGCACCTGCACGGTCATTTCTTCCGGCTGCTGAATGGTCAGGGCGACTATGCCCCGCTGAAAACTGTCGTGGATATCATGCCCATGGAAACCGACACCCTGGAATTCGCCGCCACCGAAAGCGGAGACTGGTTCTTCCATTGTCATATCCTCTATCATATGATGAGCGGCATGGGCCGGATCTTTCACTATGAGGACTCGCCGCCTCCGCCTGGCATCCCTCATCCGCAAAAGGCATTAAAGCATCTCTACAGTGACGACCGTGAGATCCGGCCCATGGCCCGCATCGGCCTCGAAAGCAATGGCAGCGATGGCGAAGCACAATTAGCCAACACCCGTTACCGGTTTCAGACCGAATGGCGACTGGGCACCGACTCGCGCAAAGGCTACGAGTCCGAAAGTCATCTCGGCCGTTATCTCGGGACGATGCAATACTGGCTACCCTACATCGGCTGGGATTTCCGCTATCGAAGTCTAATCACCACAGAAAAGAACCTTTTCGGTCAGACCGATACCAAGAACCATCGCGACGTTTTCTGTGCCGGTGTCCAGTACACCCTGCCCATGCTCGTTATCGCCGACGCGCGCATCGACACCCGCGGCAGTCTGCGTTTCCAGCTCAGCCGGGAAGACCTGCCGCTCACCAGCCGCCTGCGCTTCAGTTTTATGATCAACACCGACAAGGAATACATGGCCGGTCTCCGCTACATTGTTACCAAATACTTCGGCTTCTCCACCCATTACGATAGCGACATGGGCTACGGCGCCGGCATAACCATCAATTATTAGGCTGTATCATATCCCACAAATTCCCATACAGGTCTTGAAACACCAGCACGGTGCCATACGCTTCAACGGACGGCTCGCGATCTATGCGCACTCCATGCGCCACCAACCGCTGATGATCGCGGTGGATATCATCCGTAAACAGAAACAGGAAAACCCTTCCCCCCGTCTGGTTACCTACCCGGCTCACCTGTTCGTCACCCACGGCCTTAGCCAACAGCAGCCGGCAGCCTTCACCCCCTGTCGAAGGCGCCACCACGACCCATCGTTTGGTCTGGCTAAGCGGAGTATCCTCTATCAAAACAAATCCCAGTTTTTCGACATAAAAGGAAATAGCCTCATCATAGTCTCTGACCAATAACGATAGTTGCGCGATCTTCCGGTTCATAATTTTTTTTATGGCCTTAAATCTAGCCATTTGTCGCGAAAAACCCTTTTTATTGTCGGGATCACCCCTCAAACCTTCGAACAATAAAAGGCAACTTTACAAAAAAGATAACCATGCAAATCGATAAAACCGAATTGGCCGCACAGGTAAAACAAACCGGCGCCAACATCATCCATACAATCGCGGCCTTCACCGGCGAACAATTCAATAGCACACCTTCTTATGGCGGCTGGACGGCCGGCCAGGTCGCCGAACACCTCCTCCTTTCGGCGGGGGTCGCCGAGGTCATTGCCGGACGCACTTCCCCGACAACCGATCGCCAACCCGATACCCATCTGGCCATGATCGCCGGCGTCTTCCTTGATTTCAGCACCAAACTCCCATCCCCCGATTACATCATCCCCGCTGAAGGATATTACGACAAGGAAGAGATGCTCAATAAAATAAAGCTGGTCTGGGATAAAATAGGGGAGGGGACACGCCTTCTCGATCTTTCGGCTACCTGCCTCGACTTCGAATTCCCCGGTGTCGGCCCCATGACCCGCCTGGAATGGATCTGGTTCTATGTCTGGCATACCCAACGGCACCTGCACCAGCTAAAGAATATTTATGCATCCGTTTCTTGCGCTCATGCCGATCGGTCTGCCTGAAGGTCCACAATTTTAACAAATTAGCACCCAACAATTCCAGTGGCGTTTACCGTACAATGGACATGCTCAAGCGCGTCCTTAATTTCGTCCTGGTCCTGTTGATCTTGCTGATAGTAGTCGGTGTAATGCTGTTCCTCATCCGCTTCGGCATGCCCTGAGCATGACCGGCATCTTATCTGCACCCTCTCCCTATCAGCACACAAACCAGCGCCACTACTATCAATATCACCCAAAACACAAGCTGCCGTCGCGTGCCCGTGACCCGCATCGTCTGCACCTGCTCTTGTGCTGCCAGCAACTGCCCCTGCAACAGCTGCAGCTCCTGTTGCTGTAAACCCACCCGCTGGATATTCAATTCTTCCAAACCGCGGATCTTCTCCTCCAGGTTGCGCACCTGCTTGTCATAATTGGCGCCAAGCTGCAGCGTGATCGTTTCGATAAGCCGGGCCTTCGAATGTTGCAATTCCTCTACTGTTTCATTATATATCCTATTAAGGTATTGTCCAAGCGCCGTCGGCGTGATAAATGCCTTATCCGCCATCTTCTGCACCAGCGGGGTGTCTTCCTTGTGCCCGATAGCCGTTACAAACAAGGGCTCCAGCTCCAGGCAGTACTCCGCTACATCGGGACTGTTAAACACCTCCATGTTCTCCCCACCACCCCGGGAAAGGACCAGCAGATCGTTGGCCTCTGCATCATTATACCGGCGCAGCGCCTGCAGGATGTCCGCCTCCGACGAAAGGTTGATCCGTTCGAACCCGATGTTATAAAAACCAACGGCCTCACCCAGTGCATGGCTGATATCGCTGTCGACAATGGCCGTCTTCCCGATCAGTATCCTGATGCGCACGGTTTCCTCATTGACGATGCGCCCTTTGACAAACCCATCCACATCCCGGTAACCAAGCCCCGCCTTTTGCTGTAGCAACCCGATCGCACGGATCTCTTTGTCGGAATAAGTATTCACCGTCTGCTGAAGCAACTCGGTCATCACCGCATGAACCTCGATCCGCCCGCCGTTGAGGACCACTCTCTTGGTGATGTAGCCGTAAAAGGAGATCGTTTTATTATGCGTAAGCCCGTTGCGTAACAACGCCGGCACGACAAGCGTCAGCACGGCGTCCGTCGCCTCGTCTTTCAGCGTGTCGTAAAAATAGCCGGCATAGGTAACGCCTTTTCCGGCCAGATAAATCCCCTTTACTAAAATGATCTTTTTGGTCGCAGACGGTGCGAGCGCACTATTAAACAAATGAAGCAGGGATGCCGGCGTATAACTGATATCATTAGCCCAATTAGCGGGGACAGCTTGTTCCTCAGACACGACTACCTAATTTCCTGCTAAATTACTAAAAATATTGGAATTTCTAAACCAACACCGAACCCCCATCCACCACGATCGCCTGACCCGTGATATGCGGTTCCTCCATCAGGTAGATAAAGGTGCGCGCAATATCCTCCGCCTCGCCGACCCTGCGCACCGGCAACCGGGAGGCCTCGGTAGCATACATTCCTTCCCGGACATCCGCCGGCAGACCATTCCACAGATTGGTTCGGATCACGCCCGGTTCGACGAGGTTGACGCGCATCGGCGCCAGTTCCACCGCCATCGCCCGTGTAAATCCTTCCATGGCTGCACAGATACTTGCTGCAAGCGACCAACCCTTGCCGGGCCGTGGACTGGCTGTGCCCCCGATGAGACAAACAGACCCGCCCGGACGGATATGCGGCGAGCCGTATTTTACAGCGGTGACAGCGCCCCAGTACCGGATGTCGAAAAACGCCCTGGCCTCATCCATCACCAGTTGTTCGAGGGTAACAAGGCTGAGCGTATCCCCGGCCGTGTACACCAGGTGATCGAAGGGCCCCACTCGCTCAAAAAAGGCTTTGATATTGGCTTCTTTACTAAGATCGATGGCATAGCCTTCCGGCTTGCCTGGCAGCCCTTTCAACGCCTCATCGATACGGGCCTGATTGCTGGAGACGATGACAACGTGCGCACCCGCCGCCGCTGCGGCCTTTGCCGTGGCCAGCCCGATCCCCGAGCTGCCACCCAGTATAACTACTTTCTTATTGGTTAACATATGGCAAAGCTCGTCCATCGGTACAGCCTCACCTTTACCAAATGGTAAATTCGTTATTTTATGCTGGTTCTCCTGATCCGGCTTAGTGACTGTGGCGTGATGCCCAGGTAGGAAGCGATGTCGCTCAATGAGACCCTTGAAGCGATGTCCGGCTGCTGGGTCAGGAAAAGTTTATAACGGGCAGCCGCATCATGTCCCAGGTAAGAATTGCGGATCGTTATCTTATCCAGCAGCCCGTGGTGGATCAGCCGGTCTATCAACAACTGCAGATACGGGATCTCTGCATACAATCCCAGCAGCCGGTCGCGGGTGATGGCCGATACAGTTGCTTTACAGGCCGCCTGGATGCGTTCCTCCGCCGCCGTTTGATTCTCAAAACTCCGCAGGATGGTACAAAATTGGTTCTCCTTTAGAAAGAAATGCGTCCTTTCCTCCCCCTCCTCATTGGTCATCACAATGCGCAGGATGCCGTCGCAGATAAAGAACAGCTCCCGGCACACTGTCCCTCCGCGGAAAAGATCATCTCCTTCTTCATAGCTCCTCGCCTGCCAGGCTTCGCCAATCAATTCCCGGTCGCCCGCAGGGATGGGGCGCATTGATTGCAGCCGTTCGATCAATGGATTCGTCATATGAGTTCGAAGATGAATATAAAGGTCGTAAAAAGCAACAGCATTGTCATACCCAAAAATTACGGTTTCGTAGCCGAATCTTCCCCGCTTGTCTTCCCTAACGTTTCATTAACGAGAGTCTGGCCTATTCTTGCCCTATGCAAACCAAAATCATTACCCTGTCCGCAACAGTACTCTTCCTTCCCCTGCTGCTTATGGCCCAGGCTCGTCACACCGTCAGTGGTACGGTACGGGACGCGGCCTCAGGGGAAACGCTCATCGGCGCCAGCATCTTTCTATTAGAAAGACCACATTCCGCCGTTCTGAGCAATGCCTATGGCTTTTATTCCCTCAGCGCACCACCCGGTAATTATCATCTTATCGTCAGTTTCACCGGGTACCGTAGCGATACCATTCCCGTGAGCCTCGATCACGATCTTACAAACCCGATCCAGCTAACCCCTGGCGCTCCCCAATTGCAGGAGGTGGTCGTCACCGGGAACAGGAATGCCAACAACGTCACAAAACCGCTGATGGGAGTGCAAAAGCTCTCGATAAACGAGATAAAGGACATCCCCGTCATTTTTGGCGAGAAGGATATCCTTAAGACGATACAGCTGCTCCCTGGTGTCCAGTCGGCGGGAGATGGTAACAGTGGTTTTTATGTCCGGGGCGGATCGGTGGATCAGAACCTCATCCTCCTCGACGAAGCAACGGTCTACAACCCTTCGCACCTGCTGGGTTTCTTCTCTACCTTCAACTCGGATGCCATCAAGGATGTCACGCTTTATAAAGGCGCCATCCCCGCGGAGTATGGCGGCCGGCTGGCTTCCGTCCTCGATGTCCGGATGAATGATGGCAACGACAAAGGCTTCCATGGCAGCGGCGGCATCGGTCTCATTTCCTCCCGGCTTGAATTGGAAGGGCCCATCGAAAAGGACAATGGCTCCTGGATCGTCAGCGCCCGCCGCACCTATGCCGACCTCTTCCTCAAGCTGTCAAAGGATACCAATACCAACCGCAGCAGCCTTTATTTCTATGACATCAATGCAAAGGCCAATTACAAATTGGGGGAGAAAGACCGGCTATATCTCTCCGGCTACTTCGGGAAAGACAACCTCGGCCTTGGCAATACCTTTGGACTCGATTACGGCAATACGACGGCCACCCTCCGCTGGAACCACATTTTCAACAGCCGGTTGTTCTCCAACACCTCCTTCATCTATAGCAAGTACTACTACAACATCACCGTCAATGACGCTAACAACAACATTGGCATCAACTCCAATATCCGCGACCTCCATTTCAAGGAAGACCTGCAATACTATGCCAATGCCGACAATAAGATCAACTTCGGCATCGACGTCACACACCATACCACCTCTCCGGGCGTCATCACCGCCAGCCAGTCATCCAGCTTCAATGGCCTTACCATCCAAAGCAAATACGCTCTTGAAAGCGCCGTCTATTTCTCGCACGACCTCTCCATTGGCAATGCAGTCAATATCAACTATGGTCTCCGCGCCGGTCTCTTCACCGTCTTCGGTCCCGGCAACTTCTACACCTATGATTCTGCCGGTAATGCCATCGACACGGCAACCTATACATCCGGACAGGTCGTAAAGAATTATTTCAACCTCGAGCCCCGGTTTTCCATGAGCTATAAGCTCAACGATGTGAGCTCGATGAAAATATCCTATACCCGCACTACCCAAAACCTGCATCTCCTGTCCAATTCCACTTCCTCCAATCCCACGGACGTCTGGATACCCAGCAGCAACAATGTCAAACCGGAGATCGCCGACCAGGTATCCCTCGGCTACTACCGGAATTTTGACGACAATCGCTATGAGTTCTCTACCGAAGTGTATTACCGCTCCATGCAAAACCAGATAGATTATAAGAACGGCGCCCAGCTCGTCGCCAATGAGAACGTGGAGTCGCAGCTCATTTTCGGCAAGGGACGCTCCTATGGCCTGGAAATGTTCCTCAAAAAGAAGTTTGGCCAGTTCACTGGCTGGGTAAGCTATACGCTTTCGCGCACCGAACGCCAGTTCGCCGGAATCAACAACTATTCCTGGTACCCGGCCAACCAGGACAGGACGCATGATATCTCCATCGTTGGTGTCTATAAGATCAACAGCAAATGGACCCTCTCCGGCGACTTTGTATACTATACTGGCAACGCCGTCACCTGGCCTGTGGGCAAATATGACGTCAACGGCAAGGTCGTCTGGCTCTACGGCCAGCGCAACACCAGCCGGATGCCGCCTTACAATCGTCTCGACATCGGGGCTACCCTCCAGGGGAAGAAGACAAAGAAGTTCGACAGCAACTGGAACTTCTCCGTGTATAATGTCTATGGCCGTCAAAATCCCTATTCCATCGTCTTCCAGCAGGATCCCGGCGACCCCTCAAAGACCCAGGCCGTCCGCTGGGCCCTGTTCCGCTGGGTTCCCTCCGTTACTTATAACTTCAAATTCTAAAGTCATGCGCCGCATAATTCCAATCCTTCTTTTACTTTGCAGCTGCCAGAAAGTGGTAACGCTGCAGCTCAACAACGCTCCGCCCCAACTTGTCATCGAAGGCAATGTCACCGATGGTCTGCAGCCGGATACCGTAAAGATCATGCGATCGGTCAACTTCTACGCCGACAACACTTTCCCTATGGTCAGCGGTGCTTCCGTGACCATCAGCGACAATACCGGTGTCACCGACCACCTTACCGAGACCTCCCCGGGAGTTTATATTACCAGTACTTTACAGGGCAAGCCTGGCAATACCTACAACTTGTCAGTAGTCGTCAATGACACGACCTACTCGGCATCGTCCACCATGCCCCTGCTGGTGCCCCTGGATTCCATCACTTTTCGGAGCTCCAACCGTTTCAACAGGAGTCAGATCAACGCCGTGGCCAATTTCCAGGACCCTCCCGGCGTAAAGAACTACTACCGGTTTCAGGAATATATCAACGGTACGCCTTTTACCAAGGATATCTTTGTATTCGACGACCGGCTTTCGGATGGCAAGTACATTCAGTACGAGTTGGATATGGATAGCATATATCTCTACGTAGGCGATCAGTTAAAAGTGGACATGTACTGTGTCGAAAAGAACGACTACGACTACTTCTTCCAGTTGTTGCGATCCTCCGGGACAGGCACCTTCAACACGAATGCTTCCCCCGCCAACCCCTCCACCAATATCAGCAATGGGGCCTACGGGTATTTCAGCGCCCATACCGACCGGTCGAAGACGGTTGCAGTTTATTAGGTAATTTTATATCATATGTTCAGGATTCGACGGAAATATAGTGTTGTTTATCACATCGTCATCTGGGCCTTATTGTTCCTCTGCATCTTTTTGCTACGGTCGTGGAACCATGGGCGCAACGAAGTGCACCTCACCGATAGCATGGTGGTCGTCATCGGCTTACCCTATATTGCACTTTTTTACCTGCACGCTTACTGGCTGATCCCAGGGTATCTTTTCCAGCGGAAGCGGACGGCCTATGTGCTCCTGGTTCTGGGCATCTTATTGATCGTCGTATTCCTGGCGGGGCTCGTCTTCTACCTGGGCGGGCTCCCGCCGGCTGGAGTGACGTATTTTCAATCTGTGTCCAAAAGAATTGCCCCCGGTCTTTTCATCCTCCTGACCAGCGCCAGCGTGGGAGCTTTCCGGGAAGCATCCAGGCTGGATAAGATCCACAAGGAAAAAGAGAACGAACATCTGCGCACCGAATTGTCCTTTCTGCGTGCCCAGGTGAATCCCCACTTTATGCTTAACGTACTCAACAGCATGGTGCTGCTGGCCCGGAAAAAATCCGATCATCTCGAACCCGTGCTCATGGAGCTGGCCCGGCTGATGAACTATATGCTGTACGATGCCAACGATGAAAAGATAAGGCTCGAAGATGAGATCGGCTATCTCCGGGCCTTCATCGACCTGCAGCTGCTGCGTTTTGGCGACGACGTCACCGTACGGTTCAATGCACCCGAAAAAGTGAATGGCCGGTGCATCGAACCCATGCTGCTGATCCCGCTGGTAGAGAATGCCTTCAAACATGGCATCGGTCTGGTGAAAGAGCCGGTGATCTATATCGACATCGCCATCGAGAACAACACCCGCCTGGCCATGACGGTAAAGAACAAATATAATCCGGTAGTGCGGCAGCAGGAGAGGAGATTTTCGGGCATCGGCCTGGGCAACCTGAACAAGCGTCTGGAGCTGATCTACCCCGGGGAATTTGAATTGCAGCGTACCGATACTCTGCATGTTGATGCTGCCGCCTCGGAAAACTGGTTCATCATCACCTTAAACATTCCGCTGCAATGATCAAATGTCTCGCTATTGATGACGAAACACCGGCGCTCGATATCCTCGAAGACAATATCCGGCAGGTGCCTTTCCTGCAATTGGTGGGAAAATGCAAAAATGCCTATACGGCAATGGAGGCGATGCAACAAGGATCCATCGACCTCCTTTTCCTCGACATCGAGATGCCCGGCATCAGTGGACTGAGCTTCCTGAAAAGTCTTCCCAACAAACCGATGGTCATCTTCATCACCGCCTACCGCAATTATGCCGTAGAAGGCTTTGACCTCGATGTCCTGGACTATCTTGTCAAACCTGTCTCTTTCGACAGGTTTCTAAAAGCCGTTAATAAGGCCCTCGAATACCAGGGCTTCAAACAAAAGGAAGAAAGTCAGCATAACAACTACCCCGACTACCTTTTTATCCATACGGAATATCAGCTGACAAAGGTCTTCATCCACGAGATCACTTATATCGAGGGGCTGCGCAATTACATCCGCATCCATCTCACCGGGACGGCGAAACCCCTGCTCTCCAAACTGAGCCTCAAAGCCATCGAAGAAAAGCTGCCCGCAGGCAAATTCGCCCGGGTGCACAAATCCTTTATCGTCATGCTGGATAAGATCAGCTCCATCCGCAATGACATCATCCGCATCGGCAACCGGGATATCCCGCTAAGCCGGTCGTGCCGCGAGGATTTTTTCAAAAAGATCGATCCCGGGGCATAAATTCCTATCTTCAGGGGATGAACCAGCGGTACTATTCCCTTGACGTCTTCCGCGGCGCCACCGTCGCTTTTATGATCCTCGTCAATAACCAGCCAGGGCCAACCTACACGCCCCTCGACCACGCCCCCTGGCACGGACTTACCCCCACCGACCTCGTCTTTCCTTTCTTCCTCTTTGCCGTCGGCAATGCCCTCGCCTTTGTCATGCCCCGGATGGAAGAAAAAGGCAACGCCTATTTCCTGCAAAAGGTCTTCCGCCGTACCTTGCTGATCTTTGTCATCAACGTCCTGCTCAACTGGTTTCCCTTCGTCCACTGGAGCCACGACCACCTGGTGGGCAGTGGATGGACATGGATCAACGACAACGGCGATCTCACCGGCGTTCGGGTGATGGGTGTCCTGGCGCGGATCGCGCTGGCGTATTGCGGCGCCGCCCTCATCATCTACTATACGAACCGGAGGTTCGTCGCCCGAAGGGCAGACATTAGCTCGAATGCCGCGTCGGGCTATTTTTTGAGTCAGCCCGAAAGCGGCGTTCGCGCAAAATTGAGAGGTGCTTTCTTCATCAGCGGCTGTCTGCTCATCGGCTATTGGGCGCTGTGTCTCTTCCTGGGCGACCCTGCCGACCCCTACAGCCTCAACGGCTACTTCGGCACCGCCATCGATAAGACCGTCTTCGGCCCCCAGCATATGTACCATGGCGAGGGCGTTGCCTTCGATCCGGAAGGTCTGGCAAGCACCATACCCGCCATCGTCAGCGTGATCCTGGGGTATTTTGCCGGCACCTACATCCGCCTGAAAGGGAAGTCCTATGACATGCTGGCCCAGCTCCTCGTAGCGGCCTTTATTCTCCTGCTCGCCGGCTATTGCTGGGGCGCCCTCTTCCCCATCAACAAAAAGATCTGGACAAGTAGCTATGTGCTGGTCGCCGCCGGTTGGGCATTAGGGACACTGTCGCTGCTCATCTACTTCATCGAAGTTCGAAGGGCCGGCACCGCCGGGCCGGCCGAAGGCCAGTCATTAGCCAACGTCACAGGCTCCTGGAGCAAATTTTTCGACGTCTTTGGAAAGAATCCGCTCTTTATTTTCATTTTAAGCGGCGCTCTGCCCCGGCTGGTCAGGCTCATCCATTTCAGCGATGGGGGCAAAACGAGCAATCCCATGGCCTGGTTCTACAACCACTGCTGCAAACCCCTGTCCCTTGGCCACGAAGAGAATGCCTCGGTCGTTTATGCCCTCACCCTCCTTGCCCTCTACTGGCTTATCGGCCAACAATTGGATAAGCGGAAGATCTATATCAAAGTCTAACGTACTTTTGCCCTACTCAAACAACGCATTATGAAACCATTCCTTTTATCTTTCCTGTCTGTTCTTGCCATCAGCACCGCATTTGCGCAGCGCGACACTCCCGACGAACTGCCCACATCAAAGGGGCCGCTCACCATCCAGCCGCTTGTCCACGCGACCATGGTGCTTACCCTGAAAAATTTGACGATCTACGTCGATCCCACCGGGGGCGCAGCCAACTATACGGGGATAAAACCACCCGATCTCATCTTCATTACCGACATCCATGGTGATCACATGGATCCCGCCACCCTCTCCGCCGTCCGCACTTCTTCGACCATCCTGGTAATGCCAAAGGCAGTGGCGGATAAATTGCCCGGCGACCTCAAGGCCAAGGCCGTCATCCTCAACAACGGTGAAACGACCACCCAGGCAGGCATAACCATCACCGCCATCCCCATGTATAACCTTCCCGAAAGCCCCACGGCTATGCACACCAAGGGCCGCGGCAACGGCTATGTATTGGGCATCGGTGGAAAGAATATCTACATCTCCGGCGACACCCAGGGCATCCCCGAGATGAGGGCCCTCAAAAATATCGATGTCGCCTTTGTCTGTATGAATCTGCCCTATACGATGGACGTCAACGAAGCCGCAGACGCCGTCCTCGCTTTCAAGCCGAAAGAAGTCTATCCCTACCACTATCGCGGCAAGGATGGGTTTAGCGATGTCAAGGCTTTCAAGGCAAAGGTCGAAGCAGGCAATAAAAATATCAAGGTGATCCTCAAGAACTGGTATCCGGCAAAATAAATAGCCGCCAGAAAAAACTGCCGCGCAAAACAAAAAGCCGCCAAGGAAACTTGGCGGCCTAATTAATTCCGGCGGGTCTCAACAATGGCCTTCACTAGGATATTGGCGCATTGCGGTCTTCATAAGCCGGATGGCTTTCGGGTGGATATTGGAAATCAAACTTGCAGGTTTTGCTTGATATCAAAGATGCAGTGAATCAGAAGCATCTCATAACATTCTGTCCACTATTCGCTAACATTCCTCCATTGGCTTAGTGGACCTTAAGGGAAACTCTTAGTGATAGGAAAATTACTATGTATGTTTATCGTAGATTTACGATTATTTTCCCCCGATCAATTCACATTGTGAATGCTCGCCAGCTCCATGAGTTCGATGACATTCTTTGTCCGGGTGCGTTCGAAGATCCGCGACTTCAGCGTCGATACCGTACTGACACTGAGGTTTAGCGTATCCGCTATCTGTGTCGTCTTCCAACCTTTCAGGAGATAGTGCAGGACATCCATTTCCCGGGCGGGCATCCCGGCAAAGGGGAAAGACTCGATCTCTTTTTCTTCGGAGTTCTCCGATGCGGGACGCTGGTTGGTGAGAAACTGACCTATCAGCCGCATGGTCTCCAGTTCATTGGCTGCCTTGGAAACAAAATACCTGATCCGGTAGGGAAGCAATGCCCGCTCATAAACGGTTATCGGCTGCATGGAAAAGATCAGTATCTCGAGTTCAGGATATAGATTACGGATAGCAGGGATAACTTCCAGCGCGCTGCCGTCGGAAAGGAAAATGTCGAGAATAAGATGCGAATATGTTTTTGTCTGCAATTCCTGCATCAGTTGACTACAGGTCCACACTTCCTTCACACCATCTTTCCCGATATGCCCCTCCACAAGGAGTTTCAGTCCCTTTCGGGTCATGCTGTGATCATCAGCGATGAGCAATTTAGTTACCATATTGTCCCTTAATACTACCCGCATCTACCAATTATAACTATTCATACTGCCACCATCGCGCAGTGATTTAATCATGCGATTAGTAATCAACTATTTGCATAAAATAAAAAAACCCTGCACTTTCATGCAGGGATGCGCTAATCAGATGCATTAGCCATTTAAACCTTATCCTATTGACGGCAAAGTAGATGCATTTTACCATTTGGACTGTAGAGATATTTCGACAAAGCGTTATTTTTTTTGAGAAGAACGCTCCTGTTTCATAAGGGTATTCATAGTGCTGGTCATCAAGTATTTAGCCTAGAAAAAGGGTATTGGTAATATAATAAATAAGGTATATTTTACATTTCCTGGGCTATGTTAAGACTATGGCGAAAGCTAAAATATGCCGGAGCCGATGGCTTCTATGAGTCCGATATCCGGCGCGCCATCTGTGTTGGCGTCAACACGATGTGTGTTTGCATCTTTCTGTTGAATCTTTTCTCCGGATTGATCTTCTTCCTCATTAGCGGAAAGGCTGGCATCCTCGCCGGCGCCTACGCAGAAGGCTTTCTGATGCTGGCGATCGTCGCACTCAACTTTCGACGGCAGTATGTTCTCGCCAACATCCTTTTCTATTTCGTTATCAACCTGGCAACTTTCTATTTCGGTGCGATACTGGGGCCTGACGCTGGGGTGCAGTCGATGTTCCTTTTCATCCTCGGGCTCATCTTCTTCGTCTTCGACAGTACTGCCAGCAGGATCATTTGTGTATTGATCACACTTTGCCTGCTGTCTCTGCTGGAAATAGAATATCAGCATCCCTTCATCCAGGCGATAAAATTCACCCCCAATGTCAGTTTGCTGATAAGAAGCGTCGTTTATCTCGTGATCATTTCCCTGGTGTTGCTCATCTTCTACCTGTATAAGAAGAATGTCCTTCGCTTCCACACCCGTTCGCGCGAAGCCGAAGCCTCGCGGGATGCCGGCGAGAATCTCAACAATCTCAAAAATAATTTCTTCCAGCACATCTCCCATGACATCAGGGGCGCCTATTTCGGGGTCGGCAGCATCGTCGCCGTCATTCATGACAGAGTTTCGTCGAGCCACACCGTGACGCCGCAGTTGGCCGATAGCCTGTTACTGGCTTCGCAGAATTACAAATACATGCTCAACCACTTTCTTGAATTCTCCAAATTCAAGATGGGGACGGTCGACGAGATCAATGACGAACTCATCGACGCAGCTGCCGAACTAAAACAGATCGTACAGTTCAACCAATACCTTGCCGAAGAGAAGAACATCCGGGTCGATATCGACCAGCAGGACGGCTTCCCGCCAATCGTTCTCACCGATCGGCTGAAGATCAGCAGGATCTTCTATAATATTTTTGTCAACGCCCTGAAATTCTCTCCCCCCGACTCCCGCATCCGGGTTTATTTCGGAAGGGAAGACAGCGTCTGGATAATAAGAGTCTCTGATCAGGGAAAGGGCTTTCAACCCGACCAGCTCGCGCATATCTTTCAACCCTACGCGACAAGCAAGAGCCCCGAAAACCCCGAGGGCATCGGTCTTGGGTTGTATATTACCAACTACCTGACAAATATCCTCGGGGGTCGCATCGACATAGCCTCCGACCCCGACACCGGTACCGCAGTCGAGCTTCGGTTTCCCTTACGCGACAACGATGCCTGACAAAGTCGTCTCTTTCCAGATAGACCGGCTGCGCTTATACCTTTTCGTGTCCACCTGCCAGAGCCAGCAGGTCTGCACACATTTTTTTATGCCATCCAGGTATTGTTGCAGTCGTTCGCTTTGCTCTCCATCTAATGATGCGGTGATCTTATGTTCGATGGTCCGCACATTCCCTTCATATTCGATCAGCAGGTTGCGAACGATCGTCGTGGCTACCGACAATGCTTCCTTAAGCTCCATCTTGAAATTGTTGAGCACGATAATGGCCAGGAGATTCGAATCGCTGCGGTTGTCGATGACTTCTTTTTCAAAAGAGAAAACGTCATTCATCAACGCGCCGATGAGGGCAACGGTCGTGTTCAGCTCCCTTAGGTCGTCCGCCAGGCCGGTCTTTTCCAGTAAGGGCCAGTCGAGATAGTTGCCCTGGCTGTATTCTATCATCGATACCGTATGCGGCATCCCCGAGATGTCGGCCCTGATGCTGATATATTCCTCTATCTTGGGGATATAGCCAAGCGAGATGCAGTCATAGGATTTGTGAGCTACCGACAGATGTTTCAGGTAAAGCGACAAAAAGGGTTCGAACCAGGATGCCGGCGAAGTCCGCGCAATTTCCGCCAGCACATCCAGGTTGGCCCGCTCTGCGCCAAAGGCCGCATCCGCAACCGACAAAGCCGCCGCCACGCCATGGGTGGCATCGGACATCCCCGCAAGCCGGCGCCTTATTTCATTAAGCCGCTGCCGCTCTGCGGTCGTTGACCGGTATTCCCGGCCCATCGTGTCATTCAGGTAGAAGTCCACCGCGTAGTTGCGGGCAATGAGCAGTATCTTTTCCGGCGGGGCGTCGGGAAACAGGTACAAGGCGCAGGTGAGATAATGCTCGGCGTTAGGCAGGAGAATGCCAACCGCATTGCCATACCCGATGACGTTCCTGATCATCTCCGCCATCTGCGGATGCGGATGATAATCCCGGCAATAATCCTCAAGGTTAAAAGCTTCGGAGTCGAAAAGATCGGGAAGGGAGACGCAAAAATGCTGGCTGATGAGGCGGGCGTATTCGTTTTGAATACGGTTCATGGCAGATGAAGTCACTGCCTGAACGTTGGGTTCAAGTTGCATAATAGGTAAAGTTTAAATGATTAAGGTTCTATAAGTTACTACTTTTCATCTAAGCAGTAACTCCATGGCACAATTTTTCTATTTCTATGTGAAAACGCTAACCCATGACTCATAAACCATTGTTAATATTCCTGTTCCTTAGTTCGATACTATCCTGCCGGGACCACACTCGCCCCGGAGAAACCTCCACGGCTTCCACTTCCGGAAGATCGGTGCCCGCTGCATCCGCAAGCGAGATCACGATCCCCCGAAACACGACCATCGACCCGGCGCACGCCTATAGCGATCTGTTTCTCGACAGCATCGACCTGGTGGATTTCATCCGCCAGCAGCATTTAAACGACACCCTGGCAAACGAGCTCCACAATTTCTACAACGCCCGCAATTTCCAGTATGCCTGGTTCACCCGTGATGGGCTCACCGAGCAGGCCCTTGCCTTCTCAACGCTTTATCAATACAGCCAGGATAGCAGTACGGGCCGCAAATGGCTGGACGGGGAATTGAACTCCCTGGAATCTGAAGACAGCCTGCAGCTGACAGCGATCGACCCCGTCCTGCAAAGGACGGAAATGCTCATGACCTGGCGGTTTATGAACTATCTCAACCACCGGTATACGGATAAGAAGCAACGTCTGACGGCTTTTCTCCAACTCATTCCTGTACGCAAGCAAGTCCCCCTCGATATGGCGCGCTCCCTCGTAGCGGACAGCGGCATGGCCCTCGCCACCTCGGGAATGGAAGGCCCCTGGTACCAGGCCCTCGCCAGAGAATTACCAAAATATCTCGACTGGCAGCAGGCAGGAGGGTGGGGGCGTCTGCCCCGGACCAATAAGAGCTACAAACCCGGGGACAAAGCCGGTTTTATCATCGCCGTAAAGAAAAGGTTGCTATTCACCGGGGAAATGGTCCCATCGGATACAACCCAACTCTTCGACGAACAACTGGAAACAGCTATAAAAGCTTTTCAGGGGGTACATGGCCTGACACCTGATGGTCGCATCGGCCCCACTGTTATAAAAGAGCTCAATATCCCCGTGAAGGCGCAGATAAAGCAGATTCTTGTCAATCTTCAACGCATGTACTGGATGCCCGCCGACGCGGACAAGCAGATCATCATCGTCAACATCCCCGATTTCCGGCTGCAAATTATGGACAGTGGCCGGCCGGCGCTGGCGATGAACGTCGTCGTGGGAAAAGAAGGTCATAGCACGGTGTTGTTCTCCGGCCGTCTCGACAGGATCATCTTCAATCCCTATTGGAATGTCCCGCCCTCTATCGTAAAAAAAGAGATCCTTCCCGGCATGGAGAAAGACACCGCCTATCTGACCAAACACGACATGGAGACAACCGGCATGGAACAAGGGCTGCCTGCCATCCGGCAGAGGCCAGGCGAGAAGAATGAATTGGGGAGGATAAAATTCCTGTTCCCCAACAGCTTCAATATCTATCTCCACGACTCACCACATAAAGAACTGTTCAATATGACACGGCGGGCCTATAGCCATGGCTGCATACGCGTGGCCAATGCCCGTGGCCTGGCGGCCTGGCTCCTGCGTGATATGCCGGGATGGTCAGCCGAAGACATAGACAAGGCCATCGCAACCGGGCAGAACATCGGCCTCAAGCTTAATGAACCCGTCGCGGTGCTTATCGTTTATTACACCGCCTGGGTGGACGAAGAGAACAAGCTTCAATTCAGGGAAGACATCTATGGTCATGACAGCACGGTAGCCGGGCGTCTATTCCTGCCATAGCTGGGTGCATACAAAAATAAACAGCTGCCGCCTTTTATCTCATCGATAATGGCACCATCCAGTTCTTCGGGGATGGCAGGGCACCCTTCACTGCGGCCAAGGAATCCCCATTGCTGGATATGTTCCTCGCTGACATAGCCTGCCGGATGCATGATGATCCTTCGGGCAAAGGCATGATCGTTCCAACCCCGCTCTATTCCCTGCAGCCGCAGAGAATAACCGTGTTGCCCGAAAAAAGCATCTCCCGTCAGATAAAAGCCAAGACTGCTCATAAAGCTGTTGGTCCGGTTGGAGAACCGTGTCGCCATCAGTCCCCCCGAATTGCGACCATGCGCGACAAACGTGTTGAAGAGCAGCCGGCCATTCAGCATGTCTATGACAAACAGTCTTTTTTGAGTGGAGGGAAGGGAAAAATCGATGATCGACAGGACATCGGGATTTTGTATCGTTCCGTTCATCTGCAACGTCAAAAAGCCAAGTACGGCCTTATGGAAAGCCTCTTTTGAAAGCGCCAGACCTTGCAGGTCCAGGTCTTCATATAAAAGATCGAATCGGGCAGAGTCGGCCAGCGAGACGGTGGTCCTGGCGTGAACGGTAGCGGCAGTGGAAATAGTAGTAGAGGAAATCGGAGTAAAGGAAGTCGCGTGCGGCGCAAAACTTAAGATCAGGATGGCGGCTGGTCCGGCCCACAATAACTTCATCACAGTAAGATTTTTTGATTTGATATTGGGTTTCGGCAAATTTATCAGCATCTCCCGGTCACTGGCAACAGCGCCGTGGCTTTATGAAAACTTTAACGAAAAACATGTACCGTCCGACGGGGTCTCCTCCTAAATGCGCGCGCCAGCCCTTCGGACAAGCCGCCTCCGGCGACTTAATGCGCGCGCCAGCCCTTTGAAATTAATTATATTTTTTGTCACGCTTTTTTTCCGGTCTGTGTCTTGTAAGAAAAACAGCAATATATGAAACAAAGAATCTCCCTCATGGAAGCCCCGAAGGGGTACATGCAGACCCTCCTCGCAGTAGGCCATTATCTGGACAAATCCGGCTTCGAACCCAAATTCCTCGATCTGATAGCCTACCGCGCCTCCCAGATAAACGGCTGCGCCTTCTGTCTCGACATGCACCACAAGGATGCCATCCACAACGGCGAGACCGAACAACGGCTCCACAGCCTGCCCGCCTGGCGCGAATGCCCTTATTATTCCGATGCGGAAAGGGCTGCCCTCCAAATGACGGACGACCTTACTATCAAATGCGACGTAGATGATGCCACGTACGAAGAGCTGACGAAATACTTTACAAAAGCCCAGATTGCCGATCTTGCACTCGCGGTATCCATGACCAACACCTGGAACCGGCTCAACAAGACCTTCAGGACCACTCCGGGTAATTATAAAGTGAATGAATACAAAGCAGCTACAACAACCGCTTAAATGAAAGATTATCAGAACATCCTGTTCCCGTATGCGTATAACATCCTGGGTTCGGCCGAAGACGCCCGGGACGCCATCCAGGACGTGCTCGCGAAGTACTATGCCGAACCCCGCGAAGGGATAGCCAATGAAAAAGCCTATCTGATAAAAAGCGTCATCAACCAGGCCATCAATAAGAAACAGCGCCGGAAGCTGGTCCCCTCATCCGAGGTCTGGCTTCCGGAGCCGGTGGCCACCGAGTCGGCGGATGCCAATGTCTATCTGAAGGATATCCTTTCCTACTCCCTGCTGGTGCTGCTCGAAAAGCTGAATGCAAAGGAAAGGGCCGTCTTTATTCTGAAGGAAAGTTTTGACTATGGACATGAAGAGATCGCCGATATCCTGTCCATCACGGAAGAGCATTCGCGTAAGTTGCTGAGCCGGGCCAAGGCCCGCCTCTTCAAACCGGGGGAGTCCCAACGGAATCCCATCCATGACGCCCATACGAACGTCCTCCTGCAAAATTACATCGACGCCATCCGCGCCCGCAACATGGACAAGCTGGAAGCGCTGCTGGCGGAAGACATCGCCTTCTATGCGGACGGCGGCGGCAAGATCAATGTCGTACGGAAGATATGCACCGGCGCACCCGAAGTGGCAGAGCTGCTGGCGCTGGTTTATCATACCTATCAGCTCAAATCCACGATCCGCTTCACCGAGGTCAATTATCAGCCCGCCCTTCTGTTTTACAACGGGAGCAGGCTGATCTCTTGTGTGGTATTCGATATTTCACCCGCCGGTGACCGCATCGTACAGATCAACGCTGTCGTCGACCCGGAAAAATTAAAGAACATCAACTCCTAAGACCGGCTCAGGGACCCCCATACTGGCAAGGTAGGAGTGGGCGGGATGCAGCTGCCGCTGTTTGGGTGTGATGTGATAGCGTTGTTTGAAAAGCTGGACAAAATGCGGCAGGTTCTCGAATCCCACGGCATAACATACTTCGGTGACGTTGCGGCTCCTGTCTTCCAGCAGGGAATAGGCTTCCTTAAGCCGCCGCTGCAGTATCCACCGCTTGGGCGACATATGATGTATCGCTTCGAATTTGCGTTTGAAGGAAGACAAGCTGTGGCCGGCAAGAAAAGCCAGCTGCCCGAGGCTGAGCGCCTCCCGGAAATGTGCTTCCATCAGGAGGGTTAGCGGGTTCTCCGAGGGACCCTGCCGTAACAGGACATCCAATCCCTTGTTGGCCGGGGCGGTCAACAACAAGGTGAGCAGTTCGCGGATTTTAAAAGGAAGGATGGCCTCTACTCTTGCCTTTTCGCCCGGGGAATCGAAATAATCCGCCAGCTGCGCTATAAGCCCCATCAGCAGCGCATCCTGTTCCAGCCGGATGATGGGCTGCCGCTGCCCGGCTGCGAGCGACTCGTCCTCGGACAGTCCGTCGAGAGAAGCCAGAAATTCGCCGGAGAGCCCGATCACCAGCGAAGCATACCCGTGCAGGCTGTCTGCCAGCCGCTCTGACCGGAGATAATTTCCCGGGGACATGAAAAAACCTTCCCCCGCACCTATTTCCAGTTTACCGAAGGCATGATACAACCATTTTCGTCCATGAAGGACAAAAGTCAGCGTGCTTTCTTCGAGTTGAAGATAGGTTTTTTCGGCAGCTTCCCGCTGCCGGTAATATACCATCCGGATGTCGTCTTTGCAGGAGAGTACCAATCTTCCGTCGCTAAAAATATCTTGCATAGTGGCTAGTGTACAACTAATCCTCATCGTCCCATTCTCGCTCCGTTGCTTCAAACGCTCCGCCCGAACCATTGTGACGATCGGCTTCTATGTCATCGTCGTTAAGCGATCGTTCCTTTTTCTCTTCAGGAGGGCGCTCCTGCAGGAAAGGTGTTTCCTTCCGTCTGACGGGGGGCTTCCGGACGCCGGTGTCGGCTATTTTTTGTTTGTTCTTCATTTCTTATCAAGCCAAATAATCATGCCACACTAACGGGATACCGCTCGTGGGGAAATAATTCCACAAATAGCGCGCGTAAAAATCTGCCGCTAAAAAAAATCCGGCCTGAAATTTTCTTGCAAAAAGGGGCAAGCCGCACCACCGCAACGTCGCTGACGCTGGGACCGGGAGTATTTATCTATCGCCGTTGCTAACACCTATTAAAAGCTGATCTCATCATTTGGAAAAACGGTCCGGCCCTGGTTACATGCATTCCTATGTTAGCCCGCCTTGATAAAACGCTCCCGGTCCCTCGTCACCCGCACCTCTTTACCTGCCAGGATAAATCGGTATCTTGTACAAAATTGTCCTATGTTCCGCAACTATCTTAAATCGGCCTGGCGAATCCTTCACCGGAACAAAACCTATTCCGCCATCAGCATCCTGGGTCTCGCCCTTGGTCTGGCCGCCTTTATCCTCATCAACGCCTATGTGCATTTCGAGAACAGCTTCGACCGCATGCATAAAGACGGTGAAAATATCTACCGGGTGGAAAGCCGCTTCTATAAGGGAGATCAGCTGGTCAACGATTGGGCTACCAGCACCAATGGTTATGCACTTGCCATGAAGGACAACTTCCCCGAGGTCGAATCTTACACCCGCATCAACTTCAGCGGCAGTGAAGTGGTGATGCGTAACAACGATATTAAGTTTCGCGAACAGCGGATTTGCTTTGCCGACAGCAACTTCTTTTCTTTTTTTTCCTATCCGCTGCTGCAGGGCGACCCACATACTGTGCTAAAGAATACCAACACGGTCGCTATCTCCCAATCGGCGGCCCGACGCTATTTTGGTGCGGCTAACCCCATGGGCCGGTTCCTCGACATCAGCACCATCTCCCGAACCTATCATTGTATGGTTACGGGCGTCTTCGCCGATTTCCCCGCCAACTCCACCCTCCACAAGGATTACCTGCTCTCCTGGGCCACATCGCCGGTATGGCAGCAAACCACCTGGTATCTCCACCAAAGCTATACCTGGCTGCACCTGAAGCCCGGCACTGATGTCCATGCAGTGGAGGCGAAGTTTCCCGCCCTGGCGGAAAGGTATAAGGACGGTCCGGCCCTCAAAGAGCTGAAATGGGCCATCACCCTGATCCCGCTTGCCGACATCCATCTCAATCCGGCCAAACAATATGAGGAAGAGACAAAGGGCGATCGCAAGGCCGTCAACTTCCTGTCGGGCATTGCCTGGTTCATTCTCTTCATTGCCTGCATCAACTATATTAACCTGTCTACGGCCCGCGCCGTCCAGCGATCGAAAGAGGTAGGCGTCCGGAAAGTGAGCGGCGCCCGCCGGTGGCAGCTGGCCTCGCAGTTTCTCTTCGAGTCTTTCCTTGTCGGCGTCCTTGCTCTTGTTTTTGCCATCGGCCTCGTGAGCCTTGTTCTTGCGGCCTCCGTCCCTTATAGCCTCAGCTTCGACACCGGTCTTTGTATAAGGCTGTTCGTCGTCTTCGTCGCCTGCATCGTGGGTTCCGGACTCTATCCTGCGCTGGTGCTGGCAGGGCTGAAGCCCATCGCCGTCCTGAAAGGGCGTTATTCTTTTTCTCCCGCCGGCCTCCGGTTCAGGAAGGGGCTGGTCATTTTTCAGTTTACGCTGTCCCTTCTGCTTATCGCTGGCACGCTGGCCATCTTCCGGCAGATCCGCTTTATGCTGCAGCAGCCGCTGGGTGTCAACATCGACCAGACGCTGGTGGTAAAAGTCCCCGTAAATACGCCCGATTACGCTCAAAAAGCCGCTGCATGGAGAACCTCGTTGTTAAACCTTTCCGGGGTCAAAGGCGTCACGGGCTCGGGGTCTATACCCGGCAGAGAGGTGGGGGAGTTTCTCGCCAACAGGAGGTATAGCGATGCCAAACAGAATGAACGCACCTATGAGATGCTGAAGGTCGACCCGGACTTCATCGGGCTTTATGGGATGAAGGTTATTGCCGGCCGTGGCTTCGGGCAGGGCCGTCTGGCCGATTCCACCGGACTCGTCCTCAATGAGGCGGCGGTGCAGCAGTTCGGCTTTGCCTCACCGGAAGCGGCCATCGGCGAAAGGATCTGGCTTGAAGTCAACCCCGGAAGGCCGGATAAGGTCATCGGAGTCATTCGCAACTATCACCAGCAATCCCTCCAACAGGACTATACCCCTGTTATCCTTTTCATGGACCCCGCTTATCCCTGGGTACCGGTGCATTATTACTCCCTAAAGGTCAGTACGGCCGACATTGCCGGCCTCGTCGGCCGCATCAAAACGACCTGGGCGGGTCTCTTTCCCGAGTCTTCCTTCGACTATTTTTTCCTGGACGAGTATTATGACCAGCAATACCGGCGCGAACGGCAGTTTGGCCAGGTTGTCGGCTGGTTCTCTGCCCTGGCGATCGTCATAGCCTGTATGGGGTTGTTCGGCCTCACCGCCTACACCGTTACCCGGCGGACCAAAGAGATCGGCGTCCGTAAGACCCTCGGCGCTTCCGTGGCGGGCATCACCCGGTTGCTTACCTGGGAGTTTGTCCGGCTCATCGTCATCGCAGGCGCCGTCGCCTTGCCTCTCGCCGGATGGCTTATCTCTCAATGGATGCAGGGCTATGCCTTCCGTACTACCCTCGTCTGGTGGCAATTTGCGCTGCCGGTGGCGCTGCTTATCGCGATCACGATCGCAACGACGGGCTGGCTCACAGTCAGAGCCGCGCGCATCAACCCGGCAAATGCGCTCAAGGAAGAGTAACGGCCGATGGGCACTCATATTCCCCTTCTCGCCAATCCCCACTCCGCCATCGCTTGTAGGATAGGGGTGAGGGTTATCCCATTTTCAGACAGGCTGTACTCCACATGTGGTGGTACAACGGGCTTCACATCCCGCACGATAAGGTTATCCACCTCCAGTTCCCGTAAGTGTTGGATCAGCATCTTCTCGGTGATACCGGGAATCGCCTTCCGCAATTGTCCATAGCGCGTGGCGCCGGCCATCAATTGATACAGTATCAGTGGTTTCCATCTCCCGCCAATCCTCTCGAGGGTATAGGTCACCGGGCATGCCTGCACTATCTGCTTGTTTTGCTGGTTGGTAGAGCTTTCCTTAATTGCTGTCATGGTACATACTTTAGGGTAAGTACTATCAAAATCGATAGTGAAGGTATAGCTTTGTTGCCTCAATTCAAAAAATATGAAATACGTTTTACTGGGGTCGCTTGGAAACATTACCAAACCCCTTGCAACACAATTGATTAAGGCAGGGCACAACATTACCATCGTGAGCAGCCACGCGGACAGAAAGCCGGCCATCGAAGCCTTGGGGGCTACCGCCGCCATAGGTTCGATCGAAGATATTGCCTTCTTAACCAGCACCTTCAAAGGTGCGGACGCCATTTACGCCATGATCCCTCCAAAGTGGGATGCAAAGGAATGGAAGCAATGGATCGGCGGCATCGGGAAGAAATATGCTGAGGCTATCAAGGCGGCCGGGGTCAAAAAAGTCGTCAATCTCAGCAGTATGGGAGCCGATCTGCCCGATGGGGTAGGGCCGGTCTCCGGCCTGCATCTGGCTGAAGAAGCGCTCAACGCGCTCTCCGGTGTAGACATCCGGCACCTGCGGGCCGGCTTTTTCTATACCAACCTCTACTCCAACATCGGGATGATCAAACAGGGCGGCATCT
The DNA here is from genome assembly GCF_014642875.1 of Puia dinghuensis. Lineage (GTDB taxonomy): Bacteria > Bacteroidota > Bacteroidia > Chitinophagales > Chitinophagaceae > Puia > Puia dinghuensis. The sequence continues at coordinate 752,855 of NZ_BMJC01000002.1, read as the reverse complement.
ATGGCAACAACTATGGCGCCGATGTCCCGCTCACATTGGTTCACCCCCGGGATATTGCAGCAGTCGCCGCGGAAGAATTGCTCAGTCTCGCTTTCCAAGGCAGCAGCGTCCGGTATGTTGCCAGCGATGAAAGGACCAGCAAGGATATTGCTGCCGTCATCGGCGCAGCCGTTGGGAAGCCGGGGCTGCCTTATGTCGAGTTCGGCGATGAAGACACCCGCAAGGGCCTTCTCGGCGCAGGGCTGTCCGAAGAGGTCGTCCGCAACTACACCGAAATGGGCGTCGCTGCCCGTACCGGCCTGATGTTCGCTGACTATAAAAAGCACCGGCCGCAGTTGTCGCCCACGAAGCTGGAGGATTTTGCAAAGGAATTTGCTGTTGCTTTCGCACAGAACTAGCCATGAAGGAACCGGCCGTTAGGCCGGTTCCTCCCCCTACGTCGCCGCGCCGACATTGTCCAATCGAAAAACATCGATACATTTGTACCGTGAACGGAAAACTCGATACCAGGCGGCTGGAAAGGATGTGTAAGGCGCTGGGCGACCCCTACCGCATCAAGATGTTGGAGTACATCCGGCAAAACCCCGAATGGACCCAATGCACAGCCATAACCGAAAACTTCAACCTCGCCCAATCTACCGTGTCCCATCACCTGAAGCAACTCGTAGACGTTGATCTGGTCGTCGCAGAAAAAGAAGGCCGCTGTACAAAATACAAGATCAACAACGATGCCTTTGCCGAGTATGTGGAATACCTCAAATGTTTCCAGGGGTAGGAGAGAAGATGACATTTTTTTTCGAACAAATCATCGATATATTTCGTTATATCGAATGGAAGGAACTACTAAATCAACGATCATGAGACTGATAAAAGAAAAGAATCGCGGGATTGCAACCGTCTTGGCCTTTGCGCTCATCCCGCTGACCGGACTTGCTACTGATGTCTATCTGCCGTCGCTGCCAGCTATGGCCGCCGATCTACACGTGAGCAGTGGCGCCATTCAGAATACTTTACTCGTCTTCCTCGTCACTGCCGGCATCAGTCAGCTGTTTGTGGGAAGCCTTCTGGATAGTTTCGGCCGCTTTCGCATCAGCATAGCCGCCATGCTGCTCTTCTCCCTCGCGAGCTTTGTCATTGCCAATACACATAGCATTTATGTGCTTTTCGCAATGCGTGTAGTGCACGGGATAACGGTGGCGATCATCGCTGTGGGCAAACGGGCCTACTTCCTCGATACGTTTGAAGGCGAGAAGCTCAGGAGTTATACGAGCCTCTTCTCCATCGTCTGGGCTACGGCTCCCATCGTGGCTCCCTTCATCGGCGGTTATTTGCAGGCTGCCTTCGGCTGGCATGGCAGCTTCTATTTTCTCGGGTTCTTTACCCTCGCCATCCTGGGCCTCGACCTGGTCTTCGGCGGTGAATCCTTAAAGACCTTAAGCCCTTTCAAGCCTGCCGCCATTCTCAATACTTATGGCTCGATGTTGAAAACCCGCGACTATGGAATGTCCATGATCATCATGGGCCTCAGCTACAGTATGCTGATGGTATATGGGATGACGAGTCCCTTTATCATCGAACACGTTTATCGTTGTTCACCGATCATCACCGGCTATAGCTCTCTGCTTTCCGGTGTAGCGCTGATGACCGGCGGCATCATCTCGAAGTCTATCATCCACAGACCGCTGGATAGAAAGATTCCCGTGGCCATGGGTCTGCAGACGGTCGTCGCCGTCGCTCTTCTCCTGGTGTCCGTATTCTATCTTTCCAATCTTTATACGCTGCTTCCCTTCGTGATGCTCCTGAACGTCGGCGCCGGGTTCATCTTTAATAATATCTTTTCGTATGCCCTCGGCCGGTTCCATGGGCATGGCGGCATCGTCAGTGGCCTCACCGGCGGCGGCAACTTCGTCATCACGTCCTTTTTCAGCTATGGCATCGTCAATACCCTGGTCATAAAGAACCAGGCTGCGCTCGCCGTAGCCTACCTGGTCTTCGTACTGTTGGGTATCCTATCGTTCATCCTGTTTCAGCGCTATCGCTACCGCGGGACGGCGAGACTGGCCACCGGCGAAAAAGCAGCTACTGCTGCCCCGGCTGTTGCCGAAGCAATGTATACTCACTAGGATCGATGTCGACAAACGCATAATGCCTGATGTCATCGATGATCATCTCATCCAGTATCGCAACTGCATTACGATAATTGGCATCCCGGGAAGGCTTGAGGATAACTTGAAAAAAGGCTTTGTCACTCCGTCTCTTTTTATCCATCAGCACTTCCCGGATGCTTTTATAATCACCGGACTTCATTTGTGCAGGATCCTTGCCTTCGTAAAAGAACACCTTATTCTTCTTGCCTAATAAAAGTGTTATCACCTGCGATTCTTTCGCGGGTTGCCGCTGGTCGTTGGGCACATCCTTTGGTAAGATCAGATGCAGCGCCTTCGGCTTTGCCATCGTCATCGTAAACATGCAAAAGGTAATAAGCAGGAATCCAAGATCGACCATTGGGGTAAGGTCCACGCGAAGGGACAATTTTTTCCCTTTCCGGACGCCGGGGCCTTTTTTGTGGCCACGGCCGGAGACATCCAATTCCGCCATAAGAAGTATTTCCTATTTAGATGCCCCGGTCAGCCAATTCCACAAACCTACTTCGGAACAGCATCCTTCGCGATAACCGTCCAGTCATCACCCCCATGCCCTTCCGCAATATATTTATCCATCTTCGCGGCAATTGCCGGTATAATGGTCAGACTCCCCTGCGACGCCGCCTCCATCATCAAACGGGTATCCTTCCTCGCCATGCTCAACTCCCACGAAGGGCTGCTATAGTTGCCCGACGTCATCCGCTTCAGCCGGGCCGGCACCATTCCCGCCGGATTCCAGGTGTCGAACAGCATATTGATCTCATCCATGGAGATATGGACTGATTTTGCAAAAGCAAGTGTATCGGTAAGCCCGCCGGTGAGCGTTACGAGGAACAAATTCCCCAGCAGCTTCATTGCGGCCGCCTTACCTGTTTCCGTGCCAAAATTCAGCACCTTCCCCGTCATCTTCGCCAGCGCTGGTTCGAAGCGGGCGATAACGGCCTGGTCTCCCGACACCAGCATGGTACCGGTGCTGTCCAATGCATTGGGCGGACCCATGAATACCGGGGCATGCAAATAGGTAAATCCCTTTTGGCCCCATTGCCTGGTGCGATCGATCGCGCCCTGCGCCGAGGTCGTGGTATGGTCGATAATGGTCGCGCCGGCCATCAGCCCCGGTTCTGCTTTTGCCAACACCTCATCGACCGAAGCATCATCCTTCAAAGTCAGATGGACTATCGTCGCGCCTTTCACCGCATCTATCACCTCGGGAAATGCTTTTGCTCCATATTGTTCCAATGCCGCCGCTTTTGAAAATGTCCGGTTCCACACCTGTACCTGCCCGCCTTTATTGATCATGGCCCTGACAAAATTGGAGCCTAAAAGGCCCATGCCTAAGAATGCTACCATAACTTTTTTTTATAAAGATACACAATTGACCATCTCAAGCCGTCCCGCCATCCCCAGGCTAACCGCCCCATTTTCGACTTGAAAATTAGAAGAAACGTATATTTGGAATGTGTAATACTCTGTATGTACGGAGTTTGTTCAAACACTAATCTGCTTCTTTATGAATTTTGATTTTCTGGTAAATGTAGTCCAGGAGGCACATCGCACATTACAACAAACCGCTGTGCGGACTATTAATAAACATTTGACCATTCGTAACTGGTTGATCGGATTTTATATTATCGAATATGAGCAAAATGGAGAAGACAGGGCTAAATATGGCGAAAAGTTGCTACATGCCTTGGCAAAGGTTATTGCTATTAAAGGGCTGGCGGAGACCAACCTGAAAACAAGTCGCCAGTTCTATATGCTATATCCTCAAATTGGTCAGGTAATAACTGACCAATTGGCTTCATTAGGCTTCAAGCCTTCTGCAATTCGTCAGTCATTGACTGACAAATTTCATTCAGTTGATAATCAAATAATTAAAGAGGCTGATCTTCAATCAAAGCCTGTTCAAAATGATTTAGTCGCAGTACAACCGGACAGGCTCATTTCAAGATTGTCTTATACCCATTTAGTGCAACTTTTCCCAATTGATGATCCGCTGAAACGGGTTTTCTATGAAATAGAATGTATAAAGGGAAATTGGAGCGTAAATGAATTGAAGCGCCAAATCAATACACTGTATTATGAGCGTAGCGGCATGAGCCGAAAACCGGAGCAATTAAGCAGGTTTGTTCAGGAGAAGGCGGAAGAAACAAACATAGCGGATATTATTAAATCACCATTCACCTTCGAGTTTTTAGGCCTGAAGGAAAAGGATGTCGCATTCGAAAACGATTTAGAGCAGGCACTCGTCGCGCATTTGGAGGAATTTCTGTTGGAATTGGGACACGGCTTTTGTTTTGAAGGGAAGCAAAAGAGGATTTTGATTGGGGATGAATATTATTTTATCGACTTGGTTTTTTATCATCGGGTATTGAAATGTCATGTTCTGGTCGAGTTAAAAATTGACGAGGTCAAGCATGAACATATCGGGCAATTAAAAACATACATCAATTATTACAAAAAGGAGGTAATGCTTGCAAATGATAATCCACCAATCGGTATTCTTTTAGTAACCAAAAATAAGAAAGCATTGGTGGAGTATGCAGTGGCAGATAGCGACCTTCAACTTTTTGTAAGTAAGTATATGATAGAATTGCCGAGCAAGGAGCAATTGGAAGATTTTATCAGGAGGGAATTGAACAATTATTAATAGGCAGGCCAGGCTCGCTGCTCGCACCACTATCGACCCAGCTCCCTCATCGCCACAAAATGATGTTCATCGTGTTCTGCCACAAAATAAGCCAGGTCGATGATCCTCATGGGGATTTTCAGCCGGGGATGTAGACTTGTATGTTCCACATCCAGGGTATCGATGCTGTTGAGAAGAGACAAAGTGGCGTTTCTTTCGACGGCAAACCGATCCACCAACGCAAGAATAGCATAGTCATTGAACCCGGCCGCCGATGTAGTCTGGTTATTCAGATCGGCAACGGTCATCGTGGGTTTCTTCTCCCGGATGTCCTGGAAGCGGATACGCCACAAAGGCTCCAGCACCGACAGATGGCCCGCATGCTCTTTGATCGACCATTTCCCGTCGGGCTTCATCGTCAGCACTTCCTCCGGAAGACCGGCCACCGCCTGTCTGAGCACCTCCGGCGCCCCTGCCAGCTGCTTATAAATGGCAGCATACCTGTCCACCCCAAAACTTAGATCGAATGTTCTTTCAAACCATTTTTCCATAGTCAAAAATACAAAAGCCCCCGCACTGCGGGAGCTCCAAACTGATATTAAATAAATTATGACAGATAATAATGCCACAACAGCATGGTGGCAATGGTCCGGTAAGGCCTCCACCCCTCTACGACCGGTAAAAGCTCATCGCGATGCGTCTCCCTCGGAAACCCCTTCACCCGCTTCAACGCATTCACGGCCGCCAGATCACCCATCGGAAAGACATCCGCCCGCTGCAACACAAAGATGAGGTAGACATCGACCGTCCAGTTGCCGATGCCTTTCAACGCGGTAAGCCGGGCCCGCACTTCTTCATCGGGCAAGATCCCCATCCCCGGCAGGTCCAACTCGCCGCTCAGCAGCTCCGCGGCAAGATATTTCACATACCCCATCTTCTGCCGGCTGAAATAACAGGCCCGCCACTCTTCATCGCTCAACGCCAGTGCAGCCTCCGGCGTAACCTCGCCGATAAATTCCCGCAACTTATTCAATGCCGCCAGCGCCGAGGCCAGCGACACCTGCTGCTCCAGGATGATGTGCACGAGGGTTTCGAAGGTGTTGGGCCGGTTCCACATCGGCGGATAACCATGGGCCTCGATGATGGCTGCCAGATCGGCATCGGCCCCGGCAAGCCCGTCGCAAAGAGACAGGAAATTGTACGTTGAGAAAGTATTCAGCATCATCGACTACATCGATTTCGAAAATATACTATACCCGGTTCTGGCTAAAGATAGATCGATTGGGTATATTTATAACGATAAAAGTGATTGTTCGGATCTAACAGCTATATGAGACCCTTCCTGCAAAAGAAATGTATCCTTGCTGCTGTCATTGGCATGTTCTTCGGCGTAAGCCGATCGTCCGCATTTCAGGATCTTCCTCCCACCACCTATTTGGGAATAGAGCAGGGACTTTCCAACAATTCCGTCAGATGTATTTACCAGGATTATAAGGGCTTCATCTGGCTTGGCACGGATGACGGACTCAACCGGTATGACGGGTATGGGTTCAAAGTGTTCAGAAACCAGTTCAACGACTCCCAATCATTAATAAACAACATAGCCTACGCTATCAACAGCGATGACAGGAATGATCTCTGGATCGGTACCCGTCAGGGCCTTAGCGTATATGATCATTCGACCTGCCTTTTCAACCCGGTTTATTTTGTCCCTCTTCCCGGCGGAGCCCGGCAGAAAATAAACAATGTCGTAAAAGACATCAAACCCGACCGGGCAGGCAATATGCTCATCGGAACGGAGGGACTCGGCTTATTAATTTGCCGAAAGGGTTCCCGTATGGCAACCGCTGTTCCCCTGTCAGGGAAAATACCGGAAGGCGCAAAATATGGAGTGCAGGCCATAAAAGTCGATGCACGTGGCAGGGTTTGGGTATTGGTACAGAATATCGGCTTGTGCCGGCTGGATGATGATAAGATGTGCCTTCAGTTGGTGAATCCCTCGCTCCCTTCTTCCATCTGCCTGGAGGCCGATGGAGACCACCTGTACACCGGCACCTATACCGGGCTGTACAGCTATGATATCGCTTCCAACACCTATAGCGAAGTGCGGAAGGCGGAAGGCGGGAGATTAATTCCGGGGATGGTCGTATCCATCACCCGGGTTAAGAATGGAGATCTCTGGATCGGTACGGACGGCGGCGGCGTTGTGATATTCGATGAACGAACAAAAAAAGCAAGTCGCCTGCCCGCCGGGGACGGCAGCAATATGCTTTCCAGCGGGGGCGTTTTTGCCATCTTCGAAGACAAAGACCTGCGCAAATGGATCGGCACCATCAGGGGAGGGGTTAATGTGCTGGACCCACAGCGGAACAGGTTCCATACCATCACCCATGACCCTGCCAGCCCGGGCAGCCTCTCCGGTAATTCTATTCATGCTTTTTTCGAAACCCCGGACAGCAATATCTGGATAGGCACGGAAAGTACAGGGCTTTGCCGCTGGAACCGTAAGAAGAACCTATACACCCGCTTCGGGCACAACGACCGCGATCCGGCCTCCTTATCGGACAACGCCGTTGTGAGCATAAGCACCGATAAAGAGAAGAACATCTGGATCGCCACCCATTCCAGCGGTATCGACAGGTATAACAACCGGAACGGAAGATTTGAACATTTTAAATGCATCAATCCGGTCACCGGCCAGGAGAACAGCATCGTATTTGCCCTTTACGCCGACCGGGAAGGCAACCTTTGGGCGTCCACCCTTCATCAGTCGAATGTAGCCGGGGCGCTGTATCGCTGGAACTCCCGGGCCGGTAAATTTGAAGCCTTCGACCCGGGCTTGTCAGATCTGTTCACGCTGAATGAGGATAACGACGGCACACTCTGGGGCGGAAATCTCAGCGGGTTGGTCAGGATCGACAAAATAAATAAAAGGCATATTTTCTATCATCTTGGCTATTCCGTCAGGACGATATACGAGGACCATTACGGCAACTTCTGGGTAGGGACGGAAGGCGGAGGACTGCTCTTATTCGATAAGATGAAAGGGGTCATCATCGCCCGGTTCACCACCGACAACGGGTTATGCAACAACGATGTCCTCACCTTGCTCGAAGATGCCGGCGGCAATTTATGGATGAGCACGCATCATGGCTTATCAAAATTCAACATCACCCGCAGCAACTTTACCAACTACTACCAGAGCGACGGGCTTCAAAGTAACCAGTTCAATTTCAGGGCAGCCCTTCGCCTTCGATCCGGCGAACTTATTTTCGGCGGTATCAAAGGTTTCAGCTTGTTTGATCCTTCCGGCATCCGGCCTGCCAGCGATACCCCCAGCCTGGTATTCACCGGCCTCACCATCGGCAATACCCCGCTGGAAAAAGCGCCTTCCTACCTGACCACCACCGATCGCGGAAGGAAAATAACGATACCTTACGACCGGGCGGTGCTTACCTTCGACTTTACCGCATTGGAATATACCTCCCCCGAGAAAATAGCCTATTCCTGCTATATGGAAGGATGGGACAGGGGCTGGAGCCCTCCCGGCAATTCCAGGACCATCACTTATACCTCCCTGAAAGAGGGCCACTATACCTTCAGGGTAAGGTGCACGAATACAGAAGGCGCCTGGAATGCGGATGAAATTGCTATAAGCATAGTCGTGCTGCCTCCCTGGTTCAGATCCTGGTGGGCCTGGCTTGTATATGCGATCATCGCCTGCGGTATTATTTACTCCTTCATCAGGTACCGTACCCGGCAGACGAAGATGAAGTACGAGATAAAGATCGCTCACCTGGAGGCAGAAAGGGAACGGGCGGAACACGAAAAAAGGTTATCCCTTTTCACAGACCTATCGCATGAGTTCAGGACACCGCTGACCCTGATCATAAACCCCGTCAAACAACTGTTGCAATCAAAGGGGACGCCTTCACCATCCCAGCAGGAAGAACTGGGCGCGGTGTACCGCAACGCACGCCGCATCTTAAGCCTGGTGGACCAATTGCTGCTTTTCAGAAAGGCTGAAAGCGGCGACGACCCGCTTCGGCCGGCAATCATCGACTTTGGCCATCTTTGCCGGGAGGTATATCTCTGCTTCGTACAGCAGGCAAAGACAAAAGAGATGCTGTACGAGTTTCAGGAAGCAACCACGCCGCTCGAGATCCTGGCCGATCGCGAAAAAGTGGAGATCGTCCTGTACAATCTGCTTTCCAATGCCTTTAAATTCACCCCTCCGGGCGGAAAGGTCCTGTTCCGGGTGGAAGATGCTGACACGGAAGTAAAGGTGGAAGTTGCCGACACCGGCCAGGGAATACCGCCGGAAGCCGGCGGCAGACTCTTCGAAAAATTCTACCGGGCACCCAACAAAGGGGGCCGCCCGGAAAGCGGTTTCGGCATCGGTCTTTACCTGGCTAAACATTTCACAGAAGCCCACCAGGGAGAAATTTCCTACACCAGTGAACCAGGAAAAGGAACCACTTTCACCATCCGGCTTCCAAAGGGCACACCGCCCTTACCGCAGCTGCCCTCCCTCGAGGCGGAACCGGCTTCCGGCTTCCTGGAAGAGCTGGCCTGGGAAGAACCGCAGGCGCCCAACCGGCTTCCCGGGGACACAGTCTGGAAAAGTAAAAAGTCTTTGCTGGTAGTCGATGACCAGCCGGAAATGACAAACTACATAGCCCGTCTTTTTGAAGGGAATTTCACCGTTTACCAGGCCGGAAGCGGCAAAGAAGGCCTGGCCATGGCCCGCCGGCATCTGCCGGATATCATCATCGCCGATATAAAAATGGAAGAGGGTAGTGGCATCGATCTCTGTAAGGCCATCAAAACGGACCCTGACACAGATCATATCCCCGTGATATTGCTGACGGCAACCTCCTCCACCGAACTAAGGCTGGAAGGTGTAGAAGGCGGGGCGGATGATTATATGACCAAGCCGTTCGAGAACCAGCTGCTCATCGCTCGCGTCGCCAATCTCCTCAAAATCCGGGAGAACCTGCAGAAATATTTCTACGGCGAGATCACCCTGACCAGGAATAACCTCAGCATCTCCGCCGAATACAAGGACTTCCTGGACAAATGTATCGCCATCGTAGAGAAACACATGGATAATGAACAATTCAATGTGAAGATGCTCCTGGCCGAGATGGGCATGAGCCGCTCGAATCTGCTCCGGAAGATAAAGACGGTCTCCGGCCTGTCCATCAATGTCTTTATCCGGTTCATCCGCCTCCGGAAAGCGGCCGAATTATTCATCCATTCCAATTATAATGTGAACGAGACCGCCTTCCGTGTCGGCATCAACGACGCAAAATATTTTCGGGAGCAGTTTTCTAAGGTATTCGGAATGAACCCATCGGAATATATCCGGAAATACCGCAAGAATTTCTCAACCGACCATCCGGTCAACAGGGAATTTTTCACAAATCCCTGATTGGCACCGGCAAATGGACATTTTACCCCCCTTTTTTGGACAATCCCCCCTCCGCCCGCTTTGGGTTCCCGCCCTATTTTGCAGGCGCGAAATAGCTCCGTAAATACAAAACCAGAATAAAACTTGCCATTATGAGAAGCATGTTCAGGCTCAGGAATGCACTCCTGCCATTCCTCCTATTGATCTTATTCATCACCGCCCGTCATCCTGCCATGGCCCAGGCTACAAAGACGGTGTCCGGGAAAGTAGTCAATTCCACGACAGGAGAGCCGGTAGCAGGAGCATCGGTCCGCGTCAAAGGCTTGAAAGGCGGCACCACCACCGATTCCGCAGGTTTTTTTACGTGGACCGTCCCGGCATCGGCCTCCACCCTCATCGTGAGCAGCGTCGGCTTTCATGAAATTGAGATACCCGCCGATGGTTCGCATCCGGCGCAGATCAAACTGGCGGCCATGGGCGCAAAAGACCTGGGGGAAGTAGTGGTCGTGGGGTACGGCACTCAAAAGAAAGCTACTCTTACTGGCGCCGTCGCCACCGTAGATTCCAAGGTTTTTAGAGATCGCGGCGTAGTGGACAATCCCCTGGCCTCCTTACAGGGCCAGGTACCGGGCGTCGTTGTCACCCGAAGCTCGGCCGCACCCGGCCAGGAGGGGTGGGCCTTCCAGATAAGAGGCGCTACCAGCGTCAATGGCGCCGTCGACCCGCTGGTCCTGGTGGATGGGGTCCCTTTACAGGACCTCAGCGCGCTCAACTCCATCAACCCCCAGGATATCGATAACATGAGTTTCCTGAAGGACGCAAGCGCCAGTATTTATGGGTCGCGCGCCGCCGGCGGTGTGGTTTTGATCACCACCAAACGGGCTAAGGCTGGCATACCGACCATCGAATACAGCAGCTCCGTCTCCCAAAAGCGAATGGGACTTCGACCCGAATTCCTCAATGGAGACCAATACGGAAATTATATGCTCCAGGCCATATCCAACGCTTCGCTCAACGGCGTGGCAGACCCCAATTGGATCTGGACCAAATATGCCAATGCCTGGATACACCGGCCCGATAGCGGGTACATCGACAAGACAGTGCCCGGCTATGTGGACAACATCGGCTTCACCGACGTAAAGGACTACACGTTTTTCAATACCAATCCCATCGATATCCTATGGGGCGACGGCAGGGCGATCTCGACCCAGCACGATCTGAGCCTCTCCGCCCGCACGGATAAAATGGGCTATCGCCTGTCCCTGGGGTATTTAAAAGACGGCAGTATGCTGAAATGGGGTGACAATTACAACGACCGCTATACCGTGTCGCTGGCGCATGACTATACCTTCTCACCCAAGCTCAAGATATCCAGCAATATTTCCCTTCAACGGAATAACGTGGTGGTGCCGACCCGGCAAGGGGTGATAGACTATAGTTCACAGCCCGGCTTCCCGGTGGCCACCAAGAACGGCGACCCCTACGCCTGGGGCACCCAGGAAGGACGCAACTGGCTGCTGAAACTGGGCGGGGATAACAAGACCTATGACACCAGGGCATTCCTCAACACCAAACTGGAATTCAACATCACCAAAGACCTGAACTTCATCGGTCAGGCAGGGTACAACTGGTTTAGTAAGGACACCCGGTTGGAATACAGCGGCGTCACCAATATCTTCAATTACGCCGATACCTACCAGTACCAGGACAACCCTACCCAGGCCCAGAGTTATTACACCCGGGGCAATACCCAGGATGTGTATTACAATCTCAACGCATACCTTCAATATAAGAAGACGATTGCCGACGACCACAGCATCGGCGCCACCGCGGGCGCCAGCTACGAACGCGATGAATACGACGCTTACGCCACCACTACCACCTATCTCGCCAGCAACGATGTGCCATCCCTCGGCCTGGGCCTGGGCGACAATACTACGCACAGCAACGGCGAGGTCCAGAACCACTGGTCCCTCGGGTCTTACTTCGGCAGGGTGAACTATGCCTACAAGGAAAAATACCTGCTGGAGGCGCAGGGCCGCTTCGACGGCAATTCCCGCTTTTACAGTGCAAACCGGTGGCTTTTCTATGACGGATTTTCCGCCGGCTGGCGCATCAGCCAGGAGAAATTCATGGGAAAGATCAAATTTCTCAACGAGCTGAAATTGCGCGCCGCATATGGCACCGCCGGTGGACAAGGCGCCAAGGACGCCAACGGCAACCTGCTCATCGGCTATTACGACTATATCCCCACGGTGTTCCTGGGCAATGGCGGGCCGGTCCTGGGAGGATACTCCTCCCGCAGCATAACGGCGACACCCAACTCTACCATCACGGACTCGACCAAGACCTGGGAGAAGATCGTGAACAAGAACATCGGGCTGGACTTCACCGTGCTCAACAATCGCCTCAGCGGTAGCGTAGATTATTTCTGGAAGGAAAACACGAATATGCTCTTACAAGAGCAATTCCCCTCCGTAGGCGGCTTCACTGCTCCCTACCGCAACATTGCCGACCTCAAAACCTGGGGATGGGAATTATCCATCAACTGGCGGGACAAGGTCGGCCAGGTGTCTTACCACATCGGCGGTACCCTGACGGACAATAACAATAAGATCGTAACCCTGCAGGGCGCCAATAACATCACCATTGGACAACACAATATCCAGGGCTATGCTATCGGCTCTTATTTCGGGCTGCTATATGCCGGCCGCATCCAGACGGACAAACAGGCGAGCGATTATGCGCTTCTGGCGCCGAATAACAGCATCGGCATGCCCACCGTCGCTTCCCAGGTGATCAAGGGAATGAACATGTACAGAGACCTCAATGGCGACGGCATGCTCACCAATGCCGGCGCCTCACAGCATTTGCTTAATAAAACCGATGCCAGCGGCAAACCCATCGGCGATGGTGATGTGGTCTACCTGGGCAGAAGCGATCCCCGTTATGTCTTTGCCTTGAATTTGGGCGCTGAATACAAGGGGTTTGACGTTGCAGTCGTATTCCAGGGCGTAGGCCAGCGCATCATCTACCGCCGCAGCGACTGGAGCGTTCCCTTCGGCACCATCTGGCAGGGACATGCCAACTGGTGGGTCGGCAAAACCTGGACGCCCCAGACGCCCAATGCGCCCCTGCCGATCCTCACCACCGCCACCAACAACGGCTTCGGCGGCTACAATTACTACGATTATCAAATGTCCGACTGGAGCCTCCAAAACGGCGCCTATGTCCGCCTGAAGAATATCGTCATAGGGTATACGCTGTCGCCGGCACTCGCCCACCGCGCAAAAGTGCAGGGCCTGCGGGTCTATGTTTCGGGCAACGATCTCTGGGAACTCACCCATGTGCAGGACAAATGGGACCCCGAACAGACCAGCAGCGTCAGCGGCGGCCCGCAACGCTATCCTTTCTATCGCCTGCTGACCTTCGGCGTCAACGTCACCTTCTAAAATTGTTAAAAATGAGAACAATGAATCGCTATAAAAAATGGTTCCCGGATTTCGGTTACACGATAATGATTGCCTGCCTGCTGGCTTTCACAGGCGCCGGTTGCAACAAATCCCTCGATCTGAAACCGCTTGACCAGGCCTCGGATGCCACTTACTGGAAAACCCCCAACGATTTCAAATTGGCGGCGAACGCCTTTTACAACTACCTGCGCACCTTCAGCCAATCCAACGGCGATGGACACAACGGCACCGACCTGGGGGGCGACCTCAGCGCCCTTGCCAGGGGAACCAATACAACCGTCTCTACCGATGGCAATTATAATACGGCCTATTCCTGGATCCGCACGATCAACAACCTCCTCGCAAAGGCAAACACCTATTCGAGCCCGAACGACATCAAACAGTACGTGGCAGAGGCAAAATTCTTCCGGGCCTATGTGTATTTCGACAAGCTGCTGACTTCCTATGGCGGGGTCATCCTGGTAAATGAGCTGTTAGGTATGAATTCGCCTCAACTTACCGCTCCGCGCGCCACCCGGGACTCCACCATCAACTTCATCATCGCCGATCTGCAAGCGGCCATCCCCAACCTTCCGCTCGAAAGCGCCATCGCGGCATCCGACAAGGGTAGGGTCAGCCAACAGGCCGCCCAGGCTTTCCTGGGCAGGGTCTGCCTGTACGAGGGCACATGGCAAAAATTCAGGAATGGGGACCCGGCACGATACAACGCATTATTGGATATGTCCGTCGCCAATAGCCTGGCCGTCATCAACAGCAATCAATATTCGTTGTTCAAGCCTTCGGTCCTGGGCGACTCGGCCCTCAAATACCTGTTCATCCTCGAGAACGAGAAGTCCAATCCCGCCTTTATCACCAAGTCGTCCAACAACGAATATATCCTTTCCGTCCGGTATGAGTCCAACAACCTGCTGAAGACCATTCCCAACCAGATCTCTTTCGGCGCGCTCGGGGCAAGCGTCAGCCGCAAAATGGCGGATATGTATCTGTGCAGCGACGGCCTGCCCATCGATAAAACAACCACCGGCTTTTCCCGCACCCTGATGACATCCGAATTCCAAAACCGCGACAATCGCATGCGCTACTATATGTGCATCCCCTTCTATCGGTTCTGGCAGAATGCCGTCAACTATCATATCAACTGGAACTGGAGCGCCGCTGACATCGCCATCTCCCGCACCTTCGACCCCTTTGCGAACAACGTCACCGGCTATGGCAACCAGCAGTGGGCCGCCGAGCGGCAGGTGCCAAACAGCCAGGAAGGATACGACTACCCCACCATCCGCCTGGCGGAGGTATACCTCAACTATGCTGAAGCGGTATTTGAACGCAACGGAAGCATCGGCGACGCCGACCTGGATAAGTCGCTGAACCTCGTACGCCTCCGGGTCAATACGGACAACGCCATGCCCAAGCTCAGCAACGCTTTTGTCGCCGCCAATGGCCTGGACATGCGTACGGAGATCCGCCGCGAAAGGACCATCGAGCTGCAAGGCGAGGGTTTCCGGATGGACGACCTCAAGCGTTGGTACACTGCCGTTGCCGAAATGGACCAGCCGGTATTGGGAATTCGTTACACCGGTACGCAGTATGCCACCAAATATCCCACGCTGAACAAGCCGCTTACTTCCAGCGGGGACGTCATCGCCGACGCCGCCGGCAACCGGCAATTCTCCCAAAAGAATTACTTGATACCCCTGCCCCTCGATCAGTTGCAGTTAAACCCCAATCTCACCCAAAATCCCGGTTGGTAAATAAACTTCATCCATATGAAACCTTTCTATTTCTTGCTATTCCTGCTGCTGGGTACTACCCTGGCATCTGCCCAAACATCCTTCATCCATCCCGGCGGCCTGCATACACAGACCGACCTCGATCGCATGAAGACCAACGTAGCCGCCGGCGCCCACCCCTGGATCGATGACTGGAATGTCCTCATCACCGATGCCCAGGCGCAAAACACCTATAAGGCCGCCCCCAACGCCAATATGGGCGCCAACAGGCAGCGTGCCGATGCAGACGCCCATGCAGCCTATCTCAACGCATTACGCTGGTATATTTCCGGCGACACCACCTATGCCAACTGCGCCGTGCGCATCTGCAACGCCTGGTCATCGACAGTGAACCAGGTGCCGACGGGAAATAATATCCCCGGCCTCAGCGGTATCCCCATCTTCGATTTCGCCCTGGCGGCAGAGGTATTGCGCATCTATAGCGGCTGGTCGTCTTCCGACTTCACCCGGTTTAAGAATATGATGGAGACGTACCTGTATCCCGTATGCCATGACTTTCTCACCAACCACAACGGCGCCTGCATCTCTTCCTACTGGGCCAACTGGGATATCTGCAACATCGGGTCGCTGATTGCCATGGGCGTGCTCTGCGACGATACGGCCAAATACAACGAGGGCGTCAGCTATTTTAAGAATGGCGCAGGCAACGGCAGCATCGGGAATGCGGTTTACTACCTGTATTCTTCTACCTTGGGCCAATGGCAGGAAAGCGGCCGCGACCAGGAACATGCCCAGCTGGGAGTAGGTATGACTGCCTATCTGTGCCAGGTGGCCTGGAACCAGGGCCTCGACCTTTTTGGCTACAACAGCAACCGGCTGCTGGCAGGCGCCGAATACGTAGCGCAAACCAATCTCTGGAATACCGTGCCCTACACCTTCTATACGAATTGCCAGAATGCCAGGCAGGACTGGGTCTCCATCAATGGCCGCGGCCGGCTCGACGACCGCCCCATCTGGGAGCTCCTCTACAACCACTATGTGGTTCAGCAGGGGCTCAGCGCTCCGCATGTCCAGGCCATGGCCCAGCTGATGCGGCCCGAACATGGCAGTACTGATCATTTCGGCTATGGAACGCTGACGTTTACCCGGAGCGCCACTTCGTCTCCCTATCCTCCTTCGCCCACACCTGCGGCGCCGACGGGAGTATCGGCAACAGCAGGCGTCGGCCGGGTGACCCTGAATTGGACGCTGCCTTCCGGAAATACGGTGCAGGGTTACAATGTACAGCGGTCCACCACCTCCGGCGGACCTTATACCAGCATTGCCTCCTGGACAGCCAACACGACTCCGCAATACACCGACGCCACCGTCACCAATGGCACTACTTACTATTATGTCCTCGCAGCCATCAACCAATCCGGCACAGGCAGCAACTCCACGCAAGTGAGCGCCACCCCGCTTGTCACGGGAGCCTTGCCTTCCGCATGGTCGCGGCAGGACATCGGTACGGTCAGTGCAGCCGGTAGCGCCAGCTATGCTAATGTCAGCGGCGGCACCTTCCTGGTCAGCGGCAGCGGCAATGGCATCGGCGGTACAGCCGACGGGCTTAGCTATGCCTATGAAAGCGTTACCGGCGACGCCACGATCACCGCACGCATCTGGAGCATCAGCGGGACATTGAGCCGCACCGGCGTCATGATACGCGAAACCCTCGATCCGGGTGCAAGCACCCTCGTAATGAAGGTAGGGGATGTAGGCTGGCGCGAAGCCGGATTCGGAACAAGGTCCACTACCGGCGGCTCCATGACGTGGATAGGCGGAAATGACTATACCGTATTGCCGGCCTGGTTCCGGTTGCAACGTGCCGGCAATACCTTTACGGCCTACGAATCATCCGATGGCCTCACCTGGTTCACCGTCGGTACGAGCACTGTATCGATGGCAAACGCTTATTACATCGGCCTGGCTGCCAGCTCAGGCAGCACCACCGGGGCCCTCGATGCCACTACTTTCGACAACGTCACCATCACCAGTGGCCCTGTCGCCAACGGCACGTATCGCCTCGTCAACCGCAACAGCGGCAAGGTGATGGATGTATACGGTCAAGGCACGGCCAATGGCACAAACGTGGACCAATACACGTGGAACGGAGGGACCAATCAGCAATGGAAAGTATCCGATCTCGGCAACGGTGAGTACAGCATTTTCGGCGTACAAAGCGGCAAAAGCCTTGATATTACCGGCAATTCAACGGCAGACGGCGCCAATGTCGAGATATGGACATCCAACGGCGGCGCCAACCAGCAATTCAGCTTCACCATGACGGACAGTGGCTATTTCCGCATCACCCCCTTGAATAGCGGCAAGGCGGTAGAAGTAGCCGGCAACTCGACTGCCAATGGCGGCAATGTAGACCAGTGGACCTACAACGGTGGCAACAATCAACAATGGAAATTGGTGGATGCTACGGCCGCGGCCACGGCAGCAGAAGCGACAGCGCACATAGGACGCGGGCTGATGCTGGATTCCCTGGCAACTGCCTCCGGCAATGGGGTGATCATCTATCCCAATCCAGTCACCGATCTGCTTACTGTCAAACTTGGAGCCGACCTTGAGAAAGGCGTCATCATCACTCTGTATGATGTCAATGGACATGTAATGAGCAGATCAGCGGTAAAAAGCGCCGAATATCAGCTGCCTTTCGCCAAGCTGCCCTCCGGCATCTATTTTATTCAGGTGAGTAAGGATGCTCAAAGCATTACCCGTAAGATCATTAAAAAATAATCACTTATGTCCCTTGCCACATCAAAGGTCGCGCCGGTACTCCTCTTGCTGTCGCTGCTGGCTTGCCTCCGCGGCGTCCATGCCCAAACCTTCATCCATCCGGGCGGCCTGCACTCGCAGGCCGACCTCGATCGCATGAAAGCAAAGGTCGCCGCCGGCGCCCACCCGTGGATCGACGACTGGAATGTGCTGATCACCGATCCCCTGGCACAGAATACCTATTCTGCCGCACCGCGTGGGAATATGGGCTCCAGCCGCCAGCGGGCCGACCAGGACGCCCACGCCGCCTATCTTAATGCCCTCCGCTGGTACATCTCGGGCGACACCACCTATGCCCATCGCGCCGTGCTCATCTGCAATGGCTGGTCGGCAGCCGTAAACCAGGTGCCAACAGGGACGGATATCCCCGGGCTCATCGGGATACCCATCTTCGATTTTGCACTGGCAGGCGAGGTGCTGAGGATATACCCCGGCTGGGATTCTGCCAGCTTTGCCAGGTATAAGAATATGTTCACCACCTACCTCTATCCGGTAGTCCACAATTTTCTCACCAATCATAATGGGGCTTGCATCTCTCACTATTGGGCCAATTGGGACATCTGCAACACCGGCGCTCTCATCGCCATGGGCGTCCTCTGCGACGACACAGCGAAATACAACGAGGGGGTCAGCTATTTCGAGAATGGCGCTGGCAACGGGAATATCAACAACGCCGTCAATAACCTGTTCAATCCCTCCCTGGGGCAATGGCAGGAAAGCGGCCGCGACCAGGAGCATGCCCAGCTGGGAGTAGGCATGATGGCCTACTTATGCCAGGTGGCCTGGAACCAGGGCCTCGACCTGTTTGGATACGAAAACAACCGGCTGCTGGCAGGCGCGGAATATGTCGGCCAGACGAACCTGTGGGATCCTACACCCTTCACCGCGTATAATAATTGCGATAATGTAAACCAGCGCTGGGTCTCCCTCAATGGTCGCGGCCGCCTGGACGATCGCCCCGTCTGGGAGCTGATCTATAACCATTATGTTGTGCAGCAGGGGCTGAGCGCTCCCCATGTTCAGGCCATGGCGCAATTGATGCGCCCCGAACACGGCAGCACCGATCATTTCGGCTATGGAACGCTCACCTTTACCCTCGATCCCACCGCCTCTCCTTATCCCCCTTCGCCCGCCCCCGCAGTGCCGGCCGGTGTAACGGCAGCGGCTGGTGTCGGCCAGGTCACGTTGAAATGGACCGTTCCATCCGGGAATACCGTTCAGGGATATACGATACAACGCGCAACCACCAGCGGCGGTCCTTATACCACCCTTGCTTCCTGGAATAGTAACACCACTCCACAATACACAGATTGGACGGTCACCAATGGCGCTACCTATTACTATGTGGTTGCGGCTGTCAACCAGTCTGGCGTCAGCGGCAACTCCCCGGAAGTCAACGCTACTCCTTCCGCCACAGGCTCCTTGCTTTCCGGATGGGTCAACAAGGACATCGGCACGGTCGGTCTGGCCGGCAGCGCGACGTATGCTCCCGCGGGCGGAAAGACCTTCGTTGCCAAAGGGGCCGGTTCGGCCATCGGCGGCACTGCAGATGCTTTCAACTATACCTATGGTACGGTTTCCGGTGATGCCACGATCACGGCACGTGTCTACAGCATTGGCGGCACCCTTAGCAGAACGGGGGTCATGATTCGGGAATCACTCGACCCGGGGGCAACTACCCTCATCATGAAAGTGGGCGATGTAGGCTGGCGGGAGGCTGCATTCGGGGCCCGCTCGACAACTGGCGGCACGATGACCTGGACTGCCGGCAATGATTATACGACAACACCCGCCTGGTTCCGGCTGCAACGTTCGGGCAATACCTTTACGGCGTACGAGTCTTCCGACGGACAGACCTGGTTCATCGTAGGGACAACCACGATAGCGATGGCCGGCACGTATTATGCCGGGCTGGCCGCCTGCTCAGGCAGCACCAGCGCGTTAGACATCACCACCTTTGACAACGTGAGCATCACCGGCGGGGGCAGTGCTCCGCCCCCTCCGACCAGTCTCATCACCACGGCAATGAGCGATCGGCGCATCGACCTCTTATGGAAATCGCCCGTCGGAGCCACCGGTACAATAGGATATACCATCCGGCGAGCCGTCTCCGCCAGCGGTCCGTATAACACAGTCGCTTTAGGCCTCAACGATACCACCTGGTCCGACACCAGCCTGAAAGCGTCGACGACCTGGTACTACACCGTATCTGCCTCCAATCTGGAAGGAGAAAGCGCCGTTTCAGCACCGGACAGCGCCACCACTTTCCGCCTTGTCGCACCGTCAGCCCCCAAAGCACTGACAGCCGCAGCTGGAAACGGCCGTATCGCGCTTAGCTGGTCGGCTTCCCCCGAAGCTACCGGCTACTATATCCAGCGTGCTGCTGTTTCCGGTGGCCCTTATACCACGATAGACAGCACCACCCGAACCTTTTACACCGATACAACGACCACTAATGGGACAACATACTATTATATTTTGACGGCAGTCAACACAGCCGGGACAAGCACCCCCTCCACCCAGGTGAGCGCCACGCCGGTTGCCGGACCCTATAGTTACTGGCCTTTTGACGAGAGCAGTGATACAACGGCAACCGATGTATGGGGCGGCCGCAACGGCGTTATGGCTGCCGGCGCCACCTTTGTACCTGGACTCATCCATAATGCGGCTCACCTGGATGGAAGCTCCGGCGCCTATGTGACCCTCCCGGCAGGAGTAGTAAGTTCTCTTAACGATTTTACAGTGGCCACATGGGTAAAGCTGGATGCAGCGGTCAACTGGGCGCGGCTATTCGATTTCGGCACGTCGACGAACGTGTATATGTTCCTGACGCCAAAGAATGGCAATGACGGTACCCTGCGTTATGCTATCACTACTGCAGGCGGCAATCATGAGCAGCGGATCAACAGCACCGTCGTCCTTGCCACCGGCACATGGTACCATGTGGCCGTCACCCTCTCCGGTAGCATCGGTACGCTCTATGTCAATGGGGTGGCAGTAGGACACGACAGTACGATGACGCTGTCTCCATCCAAACTGGGAAGCACCACACAGAACTTCATCGGCAGGTCCCAGTTCTCAGCCGACCCCCGGCTCACCGGCACGGCAGATGATTTTCGGTTATACGGCCGGGCGCTCAGCGACTCGGAAATTGCCGTTCTGGCTGCCGCACTGCCGCCGGTTGCAAAAGATCAGACCATTACATTTCCTGCGCTACCAACCCCCAAGGCCGGCGATCCGGATGTCGATCCCGGCGCCTTCAGCAGCTCCGGACTACCGGTCACCTATACCAGCTCGGATTCAACGGTAGCCACTATCGTTAATAGCAAAGTGCATATTACCGGGGCCGGCTCCTGCACGATTGTAGCGTCCCAACCCGGGGACAGTGTATACAACGCGGCACCTCCTGTCGCCCAAACCTTCACGGTCCTTCCGTTCAACCTGCAGGTCCTCTACCGGGACGCCAGCGGCGGCCAGGATACCACCAACACCCTTCATCCTTACCTGCAAATAGTGAATGCAGACAGCGTAGCCGTTAATTACAGTGAGTTGAAGGCCCGTTATTGGTTCACCCCTGAAAATTATGCCGGCATCAACACCTGGATCGACTATGCGCAGCTGGGCGCCAGCTATGTCACCGCGCAATATGTCCCTCTCTCTCAACCCTACGCCGGCGCTTTTGGGTATGTTGAATACAGCTTTGCCGCCGCCGCCGGCGCCCTCACTCCCGGTAGCAGTTCCGGCGAGATCCAGAGCAGAATTGCCAATACCAACTGGACGAACTTCATCCAGGCTAATGATTACTCCTACCAGGATAGCTCTTCCTATGTGCTCAATAATCACCTTACGCTATACCTCAACGGAGTGCTGGTTTGGGGAACAGAGCCACCCCCTGCGCAACCCGTTATCAGTCTGAAAGCGTATTACCAAAATCAGAACAGCAGTCCTAATACCAATACGATCAGCGATTATGTCACCGTCAATAACGAAGGGAATGTGCCGGTAAATTACAACGATCTGTCTGTCCGCTATTGGTTCACGGAAGACGGGACGGCTGGTTTGAATGCGTGGGTGGACTATGCCCTCCTGGGTAGTTCCAACATTCATGACCAGTTCGTTTCACTCAACCCGGTGAGAGATAGCGCGGATACGTATTTCGAATTAAAGGTCGATTCCTCCGTTGGGGCGCTCTACCCGTTAAGCAGTACCGGCAACATTCAATACCGCATTGCCAAAACAGACTGGTCCGCCTTCAACGAGACAAATGATTGGTCTTATGCGCCTGCCGCTCCCGGTCTTGCCCAAAACAGTCATATAACCATCTATTACAAAGATTCGTTGATATACGGTACGGAGCCGGCTTCAGCCACCAGCGCTGCGCAGTCCATTACAAGCCGCCAGCAGGCGGTGGCGGCACAGTTAGCCGAAGGCGCGGGAGCAACGGCGATCTATCCCAATCCTGTTACGGATGGCTATTTCTACATTCATCCCGAGAGAATCAGCGATGGAAAGCTGACAATAAGGGTGTACGACCTGCAAGGCAGAATTATTCTGTTTAAGACGCTCGGATATAATGGAGAATCGGTTGTTGAAGTTACATTTGATAAGCGCCCGGCGCCAGGGGTGTATTTTGTACGGATCAACCAGGCATCCCCGGTAAAACTGAATGTTTATTAAAATATGCGCAATCTATTTCTCCTCGTCGTTATAGCCCCCTGTGTCCTCCGGGCACAGGGGGTTACCCTTCAGGTCTCTCCCTCCGGCCCCTATACCTCCATCCAAAAGGCCGCCGACGCCGCCCATCCTGGTGACCATATTGTCGTCCACGCGGGCACATATCATCAACAGGTGGGTATCAGGACCCCCCACCTTGCTTTCTCCGCGGCCCCCGGTGAGAAAGTCATCATCGACGGCCGCAATCAGCTCCCCGCCGCCTTCGCCGCGACGCAACCCATCGACAGCATCACTATCGAAGGCTTTACCATCACCCGGTTCGCCACACCCCCGGCTTCGATGGACGGCGAACAACCCGGCGCCATCACCACGGGCGGCGGCGCCCACTGGATCATCCGCCACAACACCATCACCGATATCAAAGGCTCCGCCATCTCCATCGGTCAACCCGGTCACCCTTACCCCGAGTCAAGATTCAACCACCCAGCCTATAGCGACCTTCCCACCGATATCACCACCGTCGGCCACCATCACATCACCGGCAACACGATCAGCCATTGCGGTCAAAGCGCCATCTTCGGCCTCCTGCACGGCTCGGCAAGTCTCATCGACAGCAACCACATCGAAGCCACCGGCGGGGCAGCCATCCACCTCGCCCTAACCATCGATGCCATCATCCGTGACAACACGATCAAAAGCGATACGGGCATCTTCCTCGGCCCGCTCTACCAGGGCGCCCGCATCACCGGCAACACCATCGCGTCCTCGCGCGAAGCCCTCCGCCTCTTCGACAGCCACGGTCCCCTGCTCATCGACAACAACAACATCACCAGCAACATCACCCTGATCGGCGCCGAAGCAAATGTCTTTGTAAAGAACACCCTCCACAACACCCACATAACAAACGACACCCTGCCCATGCACCCCTGGGCCACCAGCAGCTACCTCCCGCATTCGCTGGTAATAAAACAAACCATCCCCGTCCTCCCGCTCGAAAACCGCTGGGACGGCAACACCACCGGCATCTTCCCCCTCACCATGCAAGCGATCGAAGACCCCGCGGGCAACCCCATCATCCTCACTCCCCCTGTGAAGGACACGGACTACACCGCCTGGCCCCTCACCCGGGTCTCGCCGGCCGCCCACCCGCAACCCTTCGTCCACCCTGGCGCCCTCCACACCGCCGCCGACCTCCAACGCATAAAAGATGCCGTCGCAAAAGGCCTCGAACCCTGGAAAACAGCCTTCACCGCCTTCGCCGCCGACCCGGCATCCTCCGCCGGTTACATCCCCCATCCCGTAACACACGTCGAACGCAGCCTCCTCACCGGCCAGGGAAAGAACATCGGCAACCTCGAAAAGGACGGCAATGCCGCCTATCAGAATGCCCTGATGTACTGCATCACCGGCGATGAAGCCCACGCAAAAAAAGCGCTGGAGATCCTCAACGGCTGGTCTTCCACGTTACAGACACTCGACGGGACGGACGTAGAACTCGGCGCCGGCATCTGCGGGCTCAAATTCGCCAACGCCGCCGAACTCATGCGCTCCGCCTATCCCTCATGGCCAGCCGCGGACATCCAACGCTGCCAATCCATGCTGCTGCACATTTTCTATCCACCCCTCCGGTATTTCGCGATGTGGGCTCACGGCAATTGGGATCTGGTCTGCATGAAATCCATGATGGCCATCGGCATCTTCTGCGACGACCATCCGCTCTTCGATCGCGCCGTTGATTACTTTTACCACGGTCCCGGCAACGGCAGCCTCCGGCACTATATCGTCAATGACTCCGGCCAGGTACAGGAGAGCGGCCGCGATCAGCAACATACTCAGCTTGGCATCGGTCAACTGGCCGAGATCTGCCAGATGGCCTGGAGCCAGGGGCTCGATCTCTATGGCGCCGATGACAGCCGCCTCCTCCTGGGATTTGAATATGTAGCGCGCTACAACCTCGGAGAGGACGTCCCTTTCACCCCCTATACCGACGTGAGCCACCGCTTCCCGGCTTCCCGCATCTCGGAGCAGGGTAGGGGACGCCTGCGCTCCATCTATGAAATGGTACTGAACCACTACCAGCAGGTGGGACTCCCTTCCTCGCGACTTACATATACCCGGATGGCAGCGGAGAAATTGCGTCCTGAAGGCCCCGGCTTCGGCGCAGACCACCCCGGCTTCGGAACGTTGTTATTTTTCCAGGCCCCGGCCGATCCCCTCATGAGCAGGATCAACTCCTGGATAGACAGCGGCTACTACGACGGCGCCTCGCTCCTCATCGTAAAAGACACCCAAACCGTATACGAACATTACTTCGGCGCCTACACGCCCGCAACCGTCGCCTATATCGCCTCCGCTGGCAAATGGCTTACCGCCGCGACCATCGCCGCCGTAGTAGACGAGGGCCGCCTTTCCTGGGACGACAAAGTAAAAAAATGGCTTCCGGACTTCACCGGCGCAAAAGGCGAAGCGACGCTAAGACAGCTGCTCTCCCACACCGCCGGCTATCCCGACTACCAACCCGCCGGTCAACACCCGGACGACTACCAATCCCTGCGGGAATCTGTCGCCCACATCCGTTCGCTGCCCGCCGATACCCTCCCCGGCACACTCTTCCACTACGGTGGCCTCGCCATGCAGGTGGCAGGACGCATGGCTGAACTCGCAACCGGAAAAAATTGGGAAACTCTCTTCGAAGAAAAGATCGCCGGTCCATTGGACATGCCCTCTACCCACTTCACCCCCGTCGACTCCACACCCGGCCATAATCCCATGCTCGGCGGCGGCGCCAGGACCACGCTCAACGACTATGCCCATTTCCTGGCCATGATCGCCGCCGACGGCGTTTACAAACAAAAACGCATCCTCTCCGCCGAAGCCATCCGGGAACTGGAAGCCAACCAGGTAAAAGCCGCCCACGTACCACCAAACCAATATGTGGAGCATGCGCGCGGTGATCAGCGCACCGACATCTACGGCCTCGGCGAATGGCGGGAGGAAGTGGATGCCGATGGCAACGCCACCCTCCTAAGCAGCCCCGGCTGGGCGGGAGCCTATCCCTGGATCGACAAGACAAACAATAGCTACGGCATCTTCCTGGCGCACGTAAACGTAGAAAAGGCAAACGCAGCCCACTTCTCCGCATTCTACTCCAGTCCCGTCCTGCCCATACTCGCCCGCCATCAGACAACCATTCTCTCCCCGGACAAAAACGTGAAGGTCCTCTTTTATCAGAAAGATCTCCCCTCCGGCAAACGAGCCATGTACTATACCCTCACCTACAAAAACAAACCCATCGTCGAAGGATCGAAACTCGACATTCAGCTCGACAACCACCTCTCCGAAGAAGCGATGGCGCTAAAAATAGACACCCACACCGATTGGTGTGAGAACCTAACCATCACCGGTATCTCTACATATACAAAAGACACGACCTGGCAACCCTTATATGGCGAACGCAACACCATCCCCGACCATTACAGCGCTGCCGTCGTCCATCTCGTCAAGGATGACAACCCCATCTACACCATGGACATCGAGTTCAGGGCCTACAACGAAGGGGTTGCCTTCCGGTACTTCTTTCCCGAAAACCCCAAGGGAACATATTATCGCGTCGTCTCGGAAAACACCGAATTCCACCTGCCGCCAAACACAAAGGGCTGGTTCACCAACTGGGCGCAAGGGCCCTATACCCTCCAACCCCTGAACGACTGGCCCGGCGAAAGCGAACGCCCCCTCACGCTGCAGCTGGACAACGGGCTGTATGCCTGCCTCGCCGAAGGCGCCATGACCGACTACAGCCGGACAAAATTCAAATTGTCAAAAGAGAAGGAGAACACTATCCTCACCTCGATGGATGACCCCGCCGATCTCATCTCACCCATCGGCACCCCCTGGCGCCTCATCCTCGTCGGCGAAAAACCCGGCGATCTCATCGAACATAATTATCTTGTTTTAAATGTCAATGCCCCCAACAGGATAAAAGAGGATAACTGGGTCCGGCCCGGCAAGGAAATGCGGCTCATGACCCAAACACCAAATGACGCCTTTGCCAACATCGACTTCCTCGTTAAACATAAAATGCAATACCTGCTGCTCGACTGGAAGTGGTATGGGCCCGCCTTCACCTTTTCTTCCGACGCAACTCATCCCGTACCCTCCGTCGGCCTGCCGGCCATCCTCCAATATGCAGAGAAGAAAGGCATCGGCGTCTGGCTTTACGTCAACATGCAGGCGCTCTACGCCCAATCCGACTCGCTCTTCCGCGTCTACCAGCACTGGGGGGTAAAAGGCGTAAAGTTTGGTTTTGTACAGGTGGGTTCTCATCGTTGGACGACCTGGCTCGAAGAGATGCTGAAAAAGGCTGCGGAAAACAAGATCATGATCAACATCCACGACGACTGGCGCCCCACCGGCGAACAACGCAGCTGGCCCAACCTCCTGACGGCAGAAGGTATTCGGGGCAACGAAGAAATGCCCGACGCCACCCATAATACCATCCTGCCCTTTACCCGCTTCATCGCAGGTCCCGCCGATTACACCCTCTGTTATTACGACCAGCGCATAAAGACTACCCACGCGCACCAACTGGCCCTGGCCGCCGTGTGCTACAGCCCGCTTCAGACACTCTACTGGTACGACAAACCCTCGTCAAGCCGCGACGAACCCGAACTGGAGTTCTGGGACAATATCCCCACCACCTGGGACGATACAAAAGTGCTGCAGGGATTCCCCGGGCAGTACATCACTGTGGCCCGGCGCAAAGGCGAAGAATGGTTCATCGGCACGCTCAACAACAACGACGGCCGCGACCTGAGGATTATGCTCGACTTTCTCCCAAAAGGAAAAAAATACAACGCCACGGTCTACACCGATGACCCCAACACTCCAACGCAAACCCACGTCAGCCTGCAACACCGCACGGTCGACGCCGGCACGATCATCGAAACCCACCTCCTGCCCTCCGGCGGGCAGGCCATCTGGCTAAGACCTATACAATAAACCCCTACCGGGCCGTGAAAGGAATATCCATCACCATAATAGAGTAGGCCGGGAAGGTCCATCGGAAGCTCTTACCCAATCCCCTCACTCCATACTTCACCGGCACGATCTTCGTCGGCTCGCTGATCGTGTTGGTCTCCGTTGGGCTATCCGCATTCAACGTCCAGGCCACACCTGCTGTAGCCACTTTCCCGGCACCTGCAACATCGATCATCATATTCTGGTCAACCCCTTGCGTATTCACCACCTTCAGATGGATAACCCCCTTCTTCGTATCCCGTGTAGCCGAAAAGAAAAGCGCATCTATCTTCTTGGGTTGCACCCCCGCCGCCGAATCCTTTGCTGTCAGTTGCTGCGTCTGGGTCGGAATGTTCTCCCATGAAAGCCGCACGATACTGTCACCAAGATGCGTACTGAATAGTTGCTGCGCATAATAGGAGGGAGACCCGAAAGAGGTCAGCGCATTATAGCCGATAAGATCACTTCTCCACTGCATCCCGCCCGGGTTGACATTTACGAATAGTGGGGCATAGCAGGACATGATGACGAGGTCGGAGTTCCGTTCCATCCCCGTCATCCACGCAGCGTCACCAAGAGCGGCGTTGAAGTTCGTGGTAGGATCGCCCTCCCTCGTAGCCCATTCCCCGACAAACACCTTGGGTCCGCTGCGGTCATAATGGTCATACTGGCCCGCATTTTCTTCCATCTGCCAGGCGTTGCGGTAATAATGTTCATCTACTATCTCCGTTCTGCCCGCCGGCGCAGGAAACCGTCCCCCAAGTCCATCTTTGCCGCCCACCGTGGAGATGATATGCAGTTGGGGATATTTCGCTTTTATGGCATCGTAGAACTGCGCATAGCGTCCCTCGTAGCTGCCGGAAGCATCGAACCCGTCTTCATTGCCGATCTCGATATAATGCAGCGGGAAAGGGTCCGGATGCCCATCGGCGGCCCTTCGCGCTCCCCATTTGGTATGAACATCACCTGTCACGTATTCGATCTCATCCACCGCATCATCTACAAATGGTTGTAAGAAGGGGCCTGCCTCGATGTAATCCCTATTCAGCACATAGCCCGCAAAAACGGCTAGCACCGGCTCCATATGGAGGTCTTCACACCATCCCAGGAATTCCAGCAGCCCCATACCATCCGTGCTCCGGTAATGCCAGGGGCTCAAATGACCGGGCCGTTGCTCCACCGGGCCGATCGTCTTCTTCCAGTCCCATCGCTGCGAAAAGGTATTCCCTTCCAGGTAGTTCCCGCCGGGCAGCCGCAGAAAGGCCGGCTTCATATCCGCCAGCAGTTGCATGATATCCGGCCGGTTGCCATTGAGCCGGTCCTTATAGGTAGGAGGGAACAGCGATACCAGGCTGAACCAATAGCTGCCCGCCGCCCTGGCCCGGATAACAAAACGGGCATCCGCTGTTGGCTGAACCCCCGCACCCGTCACCAGGGAAAAATGCACGGGCGCCCATTCAGTGCCCGGCGCCGCAACCTCCGCAGACGCAAAAACGGTCTTTCCATCCTTGCTCTGCAGGCTTACACTTAGCGGCTGTCCGCTACCGCCGCTGCCCCTTGCAAAAAGACTCCCTTTATACGTCGTATTCGGCCTCACCGCCATCCCCCAATACCCCTCATTGGCAATCCCGACCCCATCACCCGCCTCCGTCACGTCTACCCGCAGTGACACCGGCAAAGCCGGTCCTACCGGTTTCTCTTTGTCAAGACTCATCGTCGCTTTCGCCGATGTCGATCCTCCCGGCAGCAGCGACCAGAAAGCGGCCGTCTTCGCCGAGTCCTTAAAACTCCGGTTGCGGATCAATTCTCCATAAAGCCCGCCTTCATAGGAAAAATTGATCTCTTCCGTCATCAACCCATACAGGCCGGGACTCACAGCCGCGCCGGGTTGGTCCAGGTGAAGAGTAAGCCGGGCAGGCGACTGTGCCGGAAGCCGCAGCGAAAAGCACAAAAATGCAGTGATCGTGATGGGGAAAGACAGGCAACGCAACATCGTCGTAGTGGTTTTGTTGGAATAAATGTAAATATAACATTTTATCCGGCAAACCCTGCGTTGGGAAATTTTCGTAAATTGTCTCCATGGACGCCCAATTATTTGACAAACTCGTATCGATCCGCCGCCATCTCCACCAGCATCCCGAATTGAGCTTTACCGAGTTCAAAACGGCTGCATTGGTCGAAGCCTGTCTCGGCGAACTATCCATTCCAACTGAACGCGTGGCTCTCACCGGCGTCATCGGTACGATAACAAAGGGCGATGGACCGGCCATAGTTCTCCGCGCCGATATGGACGCTCTTCCCGTCGTCGAAGAATCCGGCGTCGATTTCCCTTCTCTCACCGAAGGGATCATGCATGCTTGTGGTCATGATATTCATACCACTATGCTGCTTGGCGCCGCCATGCTTCTAAACGACGCCACTTTCGAAGGCACGATCAAATTGGTCTTCCAGCCTGCCGAAGAAGGCCCGATGCGAAGCCCCGTAAAAGGAAAGTCCGGTGGACAGCTCATCATGGAAAGCGGGAAACTCGATGGCGCCATCGCCGCCCTGGGCCTCCATGTCCATCCCTTATTACCCGTAGGCGTACTGTCCTATAAGAACGGCGAATCGCTGGCTAACGTCGGCAATTTCTCCATCCGCATCACCGGGAAAGGCGGCCACCCCGGATGGATGAAACAGGTCATCGATCCCATAACGATAGCCGCCCGCCTCATCACCGCCGCCCATGCGCTGGTCGGCCCCCAGCCCGATCCGCCTTCCGCGGTGCTGGCCATCACCTATCTGTCGACCGAGTCGGAGCCCAGTTTCAACGTCATCCCTTCGCACGTCCTGCTCCAGGGCTCGCTAAGAGCGGTACGCATCGCCGACTACAACGACATTATCAGCCGGCTTCGGACGCTGCTGCACCAACTTGAAGCGGAATTCCGCTGCACCATCGACCTCGGGTTCAGCGCATACTATCCCAGCCTGCTGAACGATGCAGCGCTTCATGAACAACTATCTCCGATTCACAATAAAATATTCGGTAAAACAAAAGTCACCGAAGGACTAGCCTACCTCGTCGGCGAAGACTTCTCCTTCTATTCCCGCGCCATGCCGGGACAATTTTATTTCCTGGGCGCCCGGACGGAACAGAACGACTCCTACTTCCTCCATCATCCGAGGGTCACCTTTAACGAAGAGTGCATAAAATACGGCTCCTCCTTCCTCGCGGAAGCGGCGCTGCACCTGTTGGCGGGCAATTAATTAATTAATTATTATGATGCGCGGCGTGAACATCGGTCTCCGAAGTCACCGGATCGATGACGGCTTTTACTTCAGAGACCCTATTGGCGGGGAATCCGCCCTTTCTGGCATGTTCGAGGATCATTTCCTCATTGGGCGCAACGTATACACAATAGATCTTGTCGGCAGTCACAAAGCTTTGCACCCACTGAATTCTTGGTCCCATGTCATTTAAAACGTCACAGGATTTTAAAGAGATATCATGCAGCTGGGTCTCGGTGAGATTGCCGGCGCCGGCGATCTCCCTTTCGATAATGTACCTTGGCATATATCCTCCTTTTTATTTAAATATAACAATATTTTGCTATATTGGTAAAGGATAATTTTTTTGCCGTTTGGATGTCGTAAATTCGTTTTCTTCTTTTGCCACTTTCCTTTCCCAAAATTGAGTTTGACTGTACCAGCCAACGTGTGACTGGTTACACCATTAAAGAACGAGGCTTTGCTTCGTATTTCAGTATTTATTCAATTGGGAAAGGATATGGATTTCTCAGAACTTATTTCAGCGCTTTTCAAGATTAATGAAGGCCTTCGGGAACAAAGCTTTCGTGCAGTCAACCTCTCACTCACGTTACGTAATTGGTTCTTTGGTTTTTATATGGTGGAATTTGAACAAAATGGCAGCGACCGGGCGGGATATGGGAACGCTTTGTTAGCAAATATCTCTGCCGAAATGAAGCGTCAAGGGATACCTAATTCCGATGAGCGGGAATTGCGCAGATATCGGCAGTTTTATTTAGTTTATCCGGCAGCAGGCCTGCTCACAAGCACTCCAATTCGGGGGTCGTCAACCCCCGTTTTCCATGTGCCTGATATACATTACATTAGGATTTTTAACAGACTATCCTATACCCATTTTGCCGACCTTGTCAGAATAAAGGATCCATTGAAGCGATTGTTTTACGAATTGGAATGTGCAAAAGGCGGCTGGAGTATAAAGGAACTGAGAAGACAGATGGATAGCTTATTGTTCGAAAGAACCGGTCTGTCCAAAGACAAAGAAAGGCTGCTGAGAACTGCAAACTCAGAAACTCAAGCCAATTCTTTTCCTGATCTGATTCGCGATCCTTACATTTTTGAATTTATTGGCCTGAAACAACAAGAAGTCCTCCCCGAAAAAGGACTGGAACAAGCACTATTGGACCACCTCCTGCAATTCCTTTTGGAAATGGGCAAAGGATTTTGTTTTGAGGCAAGGCAAAGACGAATAGTGGTTGACAATGAACACCATTTTGTTGACCTGGTTTTGTACCACCGTTTGTTGCATTGCAATGTTCTGATCGAAGTCAAGACAGAAAGATTTCACCATTCCCACGCCGAACAGTTAAATATGTACCTGGAATATTACAAAAAATACGAAATGACTGCGGGAGATAATCCGCCGGTAGGTATACTTCTCTGCACTGATAAAGAGCAGGAACATGTGGAGTTTGCTACTGCTGGCCTGGATGACAAGGTGTTTGTATCCAAGTATTTGATAGAACTACCGGATAAGAAGGAATTGGAACAATTTATAAAAAGACAATTGCAAAACAATCTTCAGAACTAAGATCGTACTAATCCTACACCCACCACATACCCCGCCCGAAAAGCCTTCACCACCGACCTCGGCGTCAACACGCTAACGGTATCCCTTATCCTTCTAATCTCGTTGCTATCACTGCCTGGCATCGGCTCCCCGGCCGCATATCCCTCTGGCGACCACCGGTACACAAGCCCATCATACACCAGGTGCGGCTCCCCCTTCCACAAAATAAAACTCCCATCCGGCAGCGCCCCAAAATACGCATCATACATCACCTTCTGCCCGTCCGCCGAAACCCGCTCCCGGTGCAACACCGCATCTATCTCCTGCATCGAGGTCCGCTCATCGAAACCATACTCCGGATTTCCCTTCAGCCAGCAACGCTTAAACCGCAGCGCGTCTTCTCTTCTGCATTCAAAACAGGGCCGGTGGCCAGCAGCAAAGGCCGTAGCCTCATCAAAGAAGAAAAGCTCTGTCCACCGGTCCGGCGCCATCACCGCTCTCCTTCTCCCTTTGAAGACCAGCACACAGGTGATCCACGCCTTCAGCTTCCAGGGACGTACGATCTCCTGCTGCGGATTATGCAGTACTCCCCGGTTACCCATCCAATGTCCTCGCGCCGGGGTCCGGATGATATTTCCCAGCGGGTCTACGCGATTCTGTAACATGTCCTTACAAATTCCTCCATGATCTCTTTAACTGCTGCAAGCGTATCTCCATCCGTGATACGGCCTTCTCCATTGATCTTGGTGCGGGCGAAGGGGATCAGCAACTGAAGCCGGTCGATATTCTCAGCCTCTATCACTCGCAATGTTTCCAGCAAAGCCTTGTGACCGTACTGCCCATCCGTAGACGCGGTGATAAGCACCGTTGGTTTGTGTGAAAACTCACAGGTGGCTACCGTCCAGTCGATTGCGTTCTTCAGCGAACCGGGAACCCCATGTGCATATTCCGGAGTACAGATGACCACCCCGGCGGCGGCCTCAAGCCTCCTTCGGAAATCAACCACTTCCTGCGGGTACTGCCGGAAATAGCTAAGATCTTTTTCTTTTCCTGCGTCATAGTCATAAAGGTACCGCATTGCAATGGCTTCGACGACAAGATAATAAAGAGAAATACCTAGTCCATAGTTAACTATTTAAGAACAGCGGTCGAATACTCGCCCAAAAGCTTGCATCCACCGGAAACCCGCCATACCTTTGATATAGATAAGGTTTAATGGTTAATGGTTAACGCTACATGATTAGTTTCCTCCGGCAGCGCCGGAGGAATTTTTTTCACTTCCCCATCTGCCGGCAATTTTCACTAGCTTAGTGGCATGAGTGCCAAAAGCAAACAAAACGCGTGCATCGCGCTGTCACTGGGTCTCATCCTGATTCTGCCGGTCGCCTGCGGCCAGCATTCAACAGATGCCGAAGCATTGCAGGCACAGGTAACCCGCCTGCAACATCAGCTGGACAGCGCATATAAACCGGGACTCGGCGAATTCATGTCCGGTATACAAGTTCATCATGAAAAATTGTGGTTCGCAGGCAAGGCAGGTAACTGGAAATTGGCTGACTTTGAAATGGGCGAGATAAAAGAGTCGATCGACGACATCCGGCAATTTTGCGCCGATCGCCCCGAAGTGGCCTCCCTGCCGATGATCAACCCCGCCATCGACAGCCTCAACGCAGCGATAAAAGAAAGCAACCCGGCCCGCTTTACAAGCAGCTTTATGCTCCTGACAACCACCTGCAACAACTGCCATAAGGTGACCAAACACGAATTCAACGTCATAAAGGTCCCGGACACCCCGCCATTCTCCAACCAGGTATTTGCCAAACCAAGTGAAAAATAACTCAACCCTTCGGCAACTGGCGGGACTCTTCACCAGGCTCGGCCTGACGGCCTTCGGCGGACCGGCGGCACACATCGCCATGATGCAGAAAGAAGTGGTCGACCGGCTGCATTGGATGGACCACCAGCACTTCCTCGACCTCGTCGGGGCGACCAATCTCATCCCGGGTCCCAACAGCACGGAAATGGCTATCCACATCGGCTACGAACGCGGAAAGTGGAAAGGTCTCCTGGTAGCCGGTTGCTGTTTTATTCTCCCTGCCGTACTCATCACCGGTGTCATCGCATGGTTATACCAAAAGTATGGCCGGCTCCCGCAGGTGAATGCCTGGATATACGGGATAAAACCCGCCATCATCGCCATCATCCTGGCCGCCGCCTGGCAACTCGCAAAGAAGGCCGTTAAGTCGGTGCAACTGGGCATCATCGGCGCTCTCGTCTTTCTTGCCGCCGTCCTGGGTGCAGATGAGATCGTCGCCATGTTCGGCGCCGGCGCAATAACCCTGCTGCTCTACCTGCTCCGCAGGCCCCGAAATGCCCTACATAACTTTTTCCCCCTCACTTTACTGCAAATCACTTTCGATAGAACGAACATCCGCCTCTTCCTCATTTTCCTGAAAATAGGCGCCATCCTCTATGGCAGCGGCTATGTATTGTTCGGTTTTCTCGACAAAGAGCTGGTGGCAAAGGGATTGCTTTCCCGCAGCCAACTCATCGACGCCATCGCCGTAGGACAATTCACTCCCGGACCGGTATTTAGTTCCGTCACCTTCATCGGCTGGCAGATGGGTGGCTGGCAAGGGGCATTGACGGCAACGGTGGCCATCTTCCTGCCGTCTTTTCTTTTTGTGGCCCTGCTCAACCCGCTGATGCCCCGCCTGCGCCGGTCGGCGCTCTTCTCCGCTTTTCTCGACGGGGTCAACGTCGCATCGGTAGCTATCATCGCTGCGGTCTGCGTCAGCTTTGGTAAAGCCGTATTGGACGACTGGCGAACGGTGCTCATCGCCATACTCAGCGCGGGCGTAGTATTCGGCCTCCCCAAAATAAACAGTGTTTTCGTCGTCATCGGCGGTTCCCTGCTTGGCTATGGCTTGTCTTATTTGTGACGTAGCGCCTTTTCAACCATCACCTTGTAACTTTCCCCAATCGGCAGCATAGTCTCACCGACCTCCAGTTCACTGGCAGAAAAAGCGCTGACATGCAGCAGGTTGACGACATGGCTGCGATGGATGCGGAGGAAACCTTTTCCCTCCAGTTCCTTTTCCAGGTCGCTCAACCGGTACTTGGAGACGATGACCTTTTCCTTTGTGACCACCCGGATATAATCCTTCCGGCTTTCTACGTACACAATGTGCCGCAGATCGACCTTGAAATATTTGTACCCGGATTTCAGATAGATGAATTGCGGTTCGGAAGACGACAGCACGCTTGTCAACGGCTGGTTGTTCATCCGCAGATAACGCTCCACCGATTTGAAGAAGCGGTCAAAGGTCACCGGCTTTAACAGGTAGTCAACGACATCCAGGTCAAAACCATCGAGGGCATATTCGCGGTAGGCGGTCGTAAGGATAGTACGGGGCGGCCGGTGCAGGTTCTTCAACAGCTCGAGGCCTGAAAGTTGAGGCATGCGGATATCCAGGAACAACAGGTCTATCGTCTGGTGGTTCAATACCTCCAGCGCTTGCACGGCATTCGAACAAACGCCCGCCACTTCAAAGAAAGGAAGCTGAGCGATATGTTTCTGCAGCAACTGGACGGCCAGCGGCTCATCATCGACCAGCAGACACCGGATATTCATGGGACTCCTTTTTTAGATCCAATACCACCAAAGCTCTGAACCTGCCGGCATCATAGCCGGTAGTAAAAACATGTTTTCCGGGATACAGGATATCCAACTGCTTTCTAAGATTGGCCAGCCCGATCTTACCATAACCCTCCTGCACCGGCGGAGCCGCTGACGAATTGGTCACACAATACCGCATACCGGCTTCATCCGCCTCCAGTTCGATCTCGATCGACGGTTCACCTGCATCCTGGCTGGCGCCATGCTTAAAAGCGTTCTCCGCAAGCGACAATAATAACAAGGGCGGTATAGCAACATCCCCATTGACCCGGCTGTTGAACCGCAGCTGTAACCGCTGATCATACCGCAATTGTTCCAATGCCAGATAATTGTTTAACAATTCGACCTCTTCCGAAAGGGGCGCCAGGTCGCCCTCACATCGGTATAAGATATGATCGAGGATTTCCGAGAGCTTACCGATAGCGGAAGAAGTGGCAGGAGAGTTGAGCAGCGATAAAGCATAAATATTGTTCAGCGTATTGAACAGGAAATGGGGGTTTAGCTGGCTCTTCAGCAGCTTCAGTTCTGTCTCCGCTTTTTCCTTTTCCAGCACAAGCGTCCGCTGTTGTGTCCGCAGCTGCTGGAGCAGCAATTTGACAAAAAGGAAAACGACAGGAAGGGAAAAGATGGAGAAGAAATAGACATACAGCAATTTGGAGATATTCGTGACGATCTCCCGATTCGTTTCGAATGCCTTAGGCGCCACGCCAGCCAGGGGCTCCGCTACCCGGACGATCAAAAAACGGGCAAGCAGACAGATACAATAGCTGCCGAGAACAAAACCAATGGACGCCCATACATACTTCCGGCGGTAGAAAAATGCCGGGATGATGGCATAGGTCAAAAAATAAGCGGCCAGCATCTGTGGGAAAAGGAAAATGCCGTTGCCGATGAAGCCCCAGCGCCAGGTGAATTCCTGGCCATCATGATACTTGCTGTTGCTCACCGCCAGCAGCAGTACACCCAGCCAGAAGACGACGTGACTGGCCGGCCGGTATTTCTGTTGGTAATGGAGAAGACAATCGACCTGGCTCATAGTAAATACAATGTTAGCCTTTTTTGCGGAGCATAGGTCCGGTCGTCGACCAACAGGCAAAACCGACCCCCAAAATCCCCCGCCTGCCGCTTCTACCTGCTTCAGATGGCGCAAATTCCGGTCTGCCGAATACCTCCTGCTATCGGCCGGGGGCTCGCGGTACCAACGCTCCAAACCCCGAATATTGGTCATGCAAAAATTGCTGCTCCTTCTCCTGGTGTTTGGTCTCCTGCAGGCAACCGCCCAGAGCCCAATCCGTGATACCACCCGCAAAGACACCGCCCGGATGCTGAAAACCATAACCATCACCGGCAGCAAATCCCCGATTGAACGCCGGCTCGACAGAACCGTCGTTAACCTTGACCAGAACCCTGCCATCGCAGGCGCTACGGTCCTGGAAGCCCTGCAACACCTTCCCGGCGTACAGGTCACCCCGGATGGCCAGGTGTCCATCAACGGGAAAGCGGGCGTCAACGTTTATATCGACGGTAAGCCTACTTATTTGTCGGCCGCCGACCTGGCCGCTTTGCTAAGCAGTATGGCCGCGGCGGACATTCAGCGCATAGAGATTATGACAAACCCCTCCGCCCGGTATGACGCCTCGGGCACGGCCGGTATCATCAACATCGTAAAAAAGAAGAACCACAAAACAGGATTCAACGGCACGATCAACGGCAGCTTTATACAGGGTTATTATGCGCGATACAACGCCGGTTTCACCGGCAGCTATAAGAATGATAAGGTCAATCTTTTTTTCAGTGACACCTACACGGACAACAAAACCCTCTTCGGCCGCAATGTAACCAGCGATATCCAGGATATCAATGGCCGGCTGCTTACCAAACAGGCCTCGGCAAACAAGACCATAACCATCCGCCGTACAGACAGACCCACCGCGGGCATCGACTGGTATGCCTCGGCAAGATCGACGCTAAGCCTTTCAGCCACGGGCGGCATCACTACGGCATCCGATGCTACCCTGTCCGGGCTGGATGAAACCAGCACTCAGTACATTCCGGCGACTCATGAGAATTTTACCAGCAACACCCACGACCATCCCTATAATTATACCACCACCTTCCAGTGGGTGCAGCAACTGGATACGTTGGGCAGGGCCTTTACGGTCGACCTCGATTATTCCAATTTTACCAATCATCCGGTTCAGACGAACCAGGGCGCGCTCTTCGATACCAGCCACAACTTTCTCAGCGAGACCGGCGCGCTGCTGACACAACACCGCGGCCTGCACATCTATTCGGCCCAAGCGGACTACACCCGCCCGATGAAGAATGGCCGTTGGGAAGGAGGGCTGAAAAGCAGTTATGTGAAGATCAACAATGACAATAGCTACTACGATGAGGTGAACGGTGTGGATCTCTTTGATTCAGCCCAAAGTGACTATTCCCTCAACACCGAACAGATAAATGCCGCATACGCTACATTCGAACATGACTATAAAAAGCTGGAAGCTAAGGCTGGCATCCGGGTCGAGCAGGCAACTATCATCGGCAAAGACAACTGGAAGAGGACGACCCTGACACAGCGTTATTTTCAACTATTTCCAACGCTCTTCCTCAACTATAAGCCCGACGCCAGTAACGCCATCCTCTTAAGGCTGGGGAGGCGTACTGAAAGGCCCGATTATTCAGAAGAGATCCCCTTTCGGCGCCCGCTCACCCCGACGCTTTTCTTCCAGGGAAACCCCAACCTCCGACCCGATCTTTCCTGGCATGGCGAAGGAGGGTACACCTGGAAAAATACGTTGACCATCACGGCCGGTGTTGACATCGATCATGACTATCTTCGCACCATTCCCTATATCGACCAGGGAGACACCACCATCACACGGCGGCCGACAAACGTACAGGCGCAGTCCTGGAACATCGACCTCACCTTCACAAAACAACTGGCAAAAGGATGGTCTGCCGATAACACGCTCTCCCTCTTCAGGAATTCCTTCGCCGGTGGCGCCAACGGCTATTGGAACAGGGCCCCGGGCCGGGTTGCGGTCTATTTGGGAATAAGCAACCATTTCCTCATCGACCACCGGCTGTCAGTAGAGCTGGATGGGGAATATGATGGCGGCCATCAGCTCATCACTTCCTGGTTTGGACCGTATTATCTCGTGAACATAGCCGTCAAGCGAACTTTTGGGAAGGGTAGGGGCAGCCTCACCCTGGTCGCTCACAATCTCCTGCAGAGCGAAGATCATGACGTAATCGACAAATACCAGGGATTATACCAATATTCCAGCGTCCATTATTATACCCGTTATGTCTCCCTGAATGTCCAATATCGTTTTGGCAGTGGGAAACTCACCCGCATGACCACGCGGTCAAGCTCGCAGGAAGAGCAGCAACGGGCAGGAAGCAATTAGTACTTAACGACCCGCATCGTTTGGGCATGGCCCGATGCATAGCGGACGGTAACGAAATAGATACCGCCAGGCAAGCGACTCATGTCAATACTATTTTCGGAACCAGGGCTGCTGTATCGCAGCATTTCTTCACCGGTTGTACTGGTTACGACGACAGATTGTATGGTGCTGCCATTGCCGGTGATAAATAACCTGTCCCTTACAGGATTCGGGAAAACCTTCGTCGATGCATCCGCGGCAATATATACGGTCTTCACCGGTGAATAGATGGCGTTTCCCAGCTCATCGACCTCTTTTACCCGGTAAAAATTATTCCCGGCGGCAGCATTGACATCGGTATAGCGATAGGCTGTGGAAGTGCTGTTATTGCCTGTTGCCATCACCATGCCGGTAGTTTGCCATGTTACGGCATCCCTGCTGGATTCTATGTTGAAAAAGCGGGCGGTTACGCCGGCTTCCGTATTCCATTGCAATTGGGCGTACCCGTTGGCGGGCGTGGCCGTAAAGTCGGTTATGGTCAGTGGAAGCACCACCAGGCTGGTAATGGTTGACACACCGATCATCCAGCCATCCCCTGATTGTGCCGTTCCTGAGGACCAGGAGGTGCCACCGCCGTCCCCGCGAACATAAACTTTAAAGTGGAGGGTCGTGATATTGGTACCCGTGACAAGTACCGAACCGCTGGCCCCGCCGGAGCCGGTGGTACCGCTTACAGTCGTTGCACCATTCAATATTTTCGTACCGGCAGCAACGGTTAGTTCGCTCGACCCGGATAGTTTGGATAAGGTGAGGGATGGCGTTTGCAGCTCCAGTTCGGTCGAAAATCCCAATGAACCGTAGGAGGAGCCAAGCCCCACAATATGCAGCACCGGGTTGGTGACATAGTTGTTAAACGTGATAGTGAGATCGGCAATATAATACCTGCCCGAGGTGGAGGCGCCTGTATTGTACATTCCCATCACGGACGTGAACAACTGAAGGCTATAGTTCTTGGTAATATCGATACCGGTGCCCGCCGTGATGGTAGGAGCAGAAGTGAAATCGGCATTCACTGGCGCTGAATAGGCGCCCATTTGATTATAATAGGTGTACCCATTGATATACAGATGGCCCTGGTTGTTGCCGCCGCCAAAGACAAGGGAGGCAGTCGTAGTACTCTGGGAAGTCGGTAGGATATATTGCTGGTTGGATAGGGTAAACGTAACGGTCGTCGTCGGCGTGGTATAGGCCACAAAGGTGTTACCCGTTGGATTGTTGGTATTATTCTCGAAGGTGACAGTCTGTGCTGCGATAGAAGGTCCCGTGCCGGTCGGACCCTGCCCGGTCGCAAATTCAAGCGTAGGCGTGTACTGCGCAGACAGGCTGCCGTGTACCATTATAGATGCGACCAGGGGTAACAGGATATAGGTTTTCATACGATACAGGTATTGAGGGTATTGGAAAGCGTAACTTGGAGTTAAGATAAAAAAAAGATACCCTCGAATCATCGCTTGCGGGCGATATTATCTTCCTGTATTCGTTTTTATTTAGTTTTTTAAGACGAAAACCTTCACTTGCCAATGGAAGTAGTACTAACGGAGTGGATTACTTGCTAAACTATAGCCTGCTTACTCGCTGCGCAATGCTAAAGCCGCTGAGCGGCTTATTCGCTACGCAATGCGTTTACCGGATTTGCCCGCCCCGCTCGCGCTGCCTGCACTCCTACCGTCAGTAAAGCCAGCGTCAACGCAGCCAACCCCGCAACGGCAAAGATCCAGGCGCTCAGCTCCGTCCGGTAGGCAAAGTCCTGCAGCCACCGATGGGTCGCCATCCAGGCCAGCGGCGTGGCAATACAAAAAGCGATGCCCACCAGCAAGGCAAGGTCCCTGCTGAGCAGCGCCGTTATTGACGTCACGCTCGCGCCCAATACCTTGCGGATGCTGATCTCCTTTGCCCGCCGCCGCACCGTGAAAAGCCCAAGCCCGAAAAGTCCCATACAGGAGATGAAGATCGTCACTCCCATGGCCAGGTTGATAAGCCAGGCGGTCTTCTTCTCCTGGTCGAAGAGGCCTGTGATGGATTCATCCAGGAAGGCCGACCGGAATGCCCTGTCCGCGGGGAATTGCGCATTCCACACAGCCTCCAGCCGATCGATAACGGCCTTCACCGCCCTGGTATCTTTTTCGCTCGCCGAGAGTTTGATCGCAATACTGTTCTTCCGCTCCACCACGTTTTCGATGACGACAGGAGGGATGGCCTCATGAAAGTTGCTGACGTGAAAATCGGCGATCACTCCGACAACAGGATATCCCTTCCCCACGCCACCCTGCGGCGCCTGTGCATACAGCATCCTGCCCAAGGCCTGCTGCGGCGTTTTGCAACCCATCAGCCGTGACATGGTGACGTTGATCACCAGTTCGCGCATGCTGTCACCGGGCAGCATGTTCCTTCCTGCAAGGAGTCGCATCTTATAAAAGGGGATGAACTCGTTATTACCCATATGCGCCGATACCATGTGCATCTCATTGCCCGTAGGCATAAAGGAGAAAAAGTCCATATTCTGCGCAAATCCCATTGGCGCCGTGCCCTGTAGCAGCACTTTCTCAACACCCGGCACACTCTTGACGGAATTGACATACACCTGCAGCTTTTGGGGCGCATCGTTCCAATCGTTCAGGGTAAGGACCCTGTCGGTGTCGAGTCCCTTGTCTGCATGGTTCATATAGTTTATCTGCTTGCCGATGACCAACGCGCCGATGATAAAGATCAGCGAGACGACAAATTGAAATACGATCAGCGCCCGGCGCAACCCGATCCTTCCCCTTCCCGGCGACAATGCAGCCCCCTTCAGGCTCTCCACCGGATCATAAGTGGAAAGTACCCATGCCGGATAAAAGCCCGCCAGCAAAGTGGTAAACACCGTCATTGCAAAAAGAAATCCCAGCGTCGACAACTGCAACACCCGGAAGTGTACCCCCTCCGGGACATAGTCATGAAACAGTGCCAGCACAGGATTCACCAGGAGGATGGCGATCAGCGTCGAAAATAATGTTACGACAAGCGTTTCCACGAGGAATTGAAACCGGATATTACGCTGACGGCTCCCCATCACCCGGCGGATACCTACCTCTTTGGACCGGCTCATCGACTGCGCAGTCGACAGGTTGATAAAGTTGATGGCTGCGATCAGCAGCACAAAAATGGCCACGCCCATCATCGCATAAAGTGTCGGCAGATAAGGCTTCCGCCAGCCATCCCCGTCATCCCCCCGGTGAAAGTCAGGGGTGTAATGAAGGTCATTCAAGGGCTGCAGGTACATCGTCAACCTGGAGCCGGCCTGCATGAGTTTGACATGCGCCTTGATATACGCCGCAAACCGGGCATTGATCTGCTCCGGCCGCACCCCGGAGGAAAGCTTTACAAAGGCCATGCTCCGGTGCGGTTGCAGGCTGCTCCAATCCGCCGTAGGGATACGCTGCTTCAAAAAACTATGTGTAGCCGTGGTCACTGACAAAAAATCTGTGTACCCAAGATCAGTATTCCCCTTCCAGTCCCTGACAATACCCGATACATGCACCGGCAAGGAATCATCGTATACAACAGTCTTCCCGATCATGCTGTCCGGGGAAATGTCGCCAAAATACAGTTTGCCCCTGCTCTCCGTCAGCACGACATTGTTGGGCCGGTTAAGCGAACCCGCAGACCCCGCCAGCCATTCATACCGGAAGATGTCGAAATAACCCGGCCAGGTGAACACCGTATTATGCATATGCATTGTTCCTGTGATATGGTTGTCGAAAGAAGCTGGCGGCTGCCCCACCCGGGGAACGCTGATCTTCCCACTATATCCATGCACACCGGCCGTTGCCGCGAAGCCCGGTATCTGCGTTTCAAAGCCGGCAAGATCGTCATAGGGACTATTCATAAAATGTTGCTCTCCCGAGCCTTCCTGCATATCCCCCACAATGCGATAGATGCGATCGCCATCAGGATGGTGCCGGTCAAAAGAAAATTCGTAATTCGTTATCAGGAAAAGCACCAGGCAGCCACAGATACCAAGCGCCAGGCCAAGAATGTTAATAAAAGTATAAATCTTGTTGCGGCCAATAGTGCGCCAGGCGATGAGCCAGTAGTTTTTGAGCATAAGAAAGTTTTTTCAATAGTATAAACAGAATTCACTCAGAAAGTACGCCTAGCTTGCAGCCTTTATCGTGACCATGAACAGACTCTACGCACTCTTACTCGCCCTCGCCTTTGCCGTATCCGCCCTCGCGCAGGAAGGGACCACCCCTGCCGATAACAACGGTCGCATCACCGGCCGCATCATCGACTCCGTTTCGCACCTGCCGCTTGAATATGCTACGATCAGTCTCTTTAAACAAAAAGCGGCAAAGCCTTCCGGCGGTGCTATGACGGGCAATAAAGGCTCGTTCAACATCGATGGCCTCACGTCCGGAACCTATACCCTCACGGTAGAGATCATCGGCTATGGTACGCGTACCATCGGTCCCTTTGTGCTGGACAGCAAAAAGCCACTCCTGTCCCTTGGCGATATCCCCGTTGGCAAGAAAGCCACCGATCTCCAGGCCGTCACCGTTACCGCGCCACGCGGCCTGGTGGAGAACAAGCTCGACAAGATGGTATACAATGTCGAGAAAGATGTCACCTCCCTTGGCGGCGTAGCGACGGATGTCCTCAAAAAGGTGCCCATGGTCTCCGTGGATGTGGATGGAAATGTCGACATCATGGGTAATGGCAATATCCTCTTTCTCATCAACGGCCGGCCCTCCAGCATCTTTGGCAACAATCTCGCCGACGCCCTCCAGACTATCCCCGCCAGCCAGATAAAGAGCATCGAGGTCATCACCAGCCCCGGCGCCAAATACGACGC
Organism: Puia dinghuensis; assembly: GCF_014642875.1. Taxonomy (GTDB): domain Bacteria; phylum Bacteroidota; class Bacteroidia; order Chitinophagales; family Chitinophagaceae; genus Puia; species Puia dinghuensis. The sequence goes on along the minus strand of NZ_BMJC01000002.1, from coordinate 708,178 downwards.
CGAAGGCACGGGCGGTATCATCAATATCATCCTGAAGGACAACAAGCTCAACGGCATCAACGGGAATCTCAGCGTCACCGGCGGCTCGCGGCTGCAAAATGGTTCGTTCAACCTCAATGCAAAGCATGGGAATTTTGGCATGAATGCTTTTTTCAGTGGCAATGCCCAGTTGCCCTCTACCACCCAAAATTCCTCCACGCGCCTTTCTTATGACTCCGCCGGCAATAAGGTAAACAGCCTCACCCAGGACGGTAGCAGCCGCTTCCTCCGCAACGGCTTCGAATCCGGTCTCGGCTTCGAGTGGACACCCGACAAACGGAATACCCTTTCAGCCAACATTGGGTATGACAATTTCGGCAACCACAACCAGGGCTCTTACCAACAGGACGAGCTCCGGTTTACACCGCCTTCCACCACGGCCTATTATGATCTTCCCAGTCTCGTCCGGTCGACAAGCCAGTTCAGGGCGCATTCCCTCGACTGGAGTCTCCGGTATAAAAAAACCTATGCCGTGGAAGACAAAGAACTCGACATCTCCTTCGACGGCAGTGAGGGCCGGAATCATAGCTCTTACATCCAGTCTCAAAGCCAACCCTCCGGTGACTCCACCTTTGCTGGCTTACAGGGCAACAACACCGGCCAGGACCACGAGGCCAATGTCCGGCTCGACTTCGTCCAGCCCTTTGGCGACAAGGTCAGGCTCGAGACCGGCGGCCGCGTCCAGATCAGGCAGATCACCAGTAACTCCCCTGTCTATGCTTACGATGCGGCCAGCGGAGGCTATCCCTATGACAGCAGCCAGTCCAATGCGCTTACCTACAACCGGCATGTCTATGCCGGCTATGCCTCGCTCAGTTTCCCCGTCTTCAATTTTCTCGATGTAAAAGGCGGACTTCGTTTCGAACGCACCGAAACCGATGCCGGCTTTTCCAAGGCCCCGAATACGACCATTCCCGGATACAATACATTTGCGCCATCGATCATCCTATCCCATTCCTTTGCAGGCGAGCAGACGCTAAAACTCGGTTATACCCGCCGGATCCAGCGGCCCGACTATCGCTCACTAAATCCCTATGTCAACGCCAGCGATCCGAAGAACCTTACACGTGGCAACCCCTTCCTGCAGCCGGAGATCGCCGACAACTTCGATCTCACCTATAGCAAATCTTTCGACAAAGGCAGCGCCATCAACGTCGTCTTGTTCTATCGCCGCTCGTCCAACGACATCCAGCCTTTTATCCAATACTATCCCAGCTTCACCCTGGGCGATTCCGTCTACACTGATGTCTCCGTCAGCACCCCGATGAATGTAGGGGCTGAGAACAATACAGGGGCCAACATCTTTGGCTCTGTCCCGCTGGGCAAGAAGCTCAACCTTCGGAGCAATATCTCCGTCTTCAATCGGTATATTACTACCGGCTCACTTGGTGGCAACGCTATCAACAGTTTCAACTATCGCATCAACCTCAACGCTTCCTATCAGGTGAGCTCTACTTTCATCCTCGAGTTCTTCGGCAACTTCAACTCTGCCCGGAATGAGATCCAGGGACGCTACCCCTCTTTCTACTCGTATAATCTGGCGGCCCGGAAGCAATTCTGGAATAAGAAAGCAAGCATCGCCCTTACGGCTACGAATCCCTTTGGCTACTATGTAGACCAGGCTACGGCACTCCGCGGCAGCGACTTCACCCTCAACGGCCTCCGCCGCGTGCCCTATCAGTCATTCGGCCTGAACTTTACATACAAGTTTGGCCATCTCGAATTCAAAAAAGACAAGGAAGAGAGCAATCAGCAGGCCGCTCCGCCCGATACGCTATAACCTCTTCTTTATATAATCCGCCAATCCCGTTGCGCCATCCGCCTCCTTCGCCTTCAGCACAGCGCGCAGGTTGTCGTTGATAACCGGGGCAAAAAATTCCGGCAGCGTCCGGCGAAACGCGACCAGCATATCGACGCCCTTTTCCACTTTCTCCGTGTCGTGCAGCCGCCCGAGATAAGCGGCAAACTTCCGGGAGATCCTGGGTTTAAAAGACAGCCGGGCAAACCGGTCGAGGATAAGGTCTGCATCTTCTTCCGACCCAAATTGCGCCAGGGCGCCGACGATCTCCTCCGCCAGCTTTCCCCGGGTTGGCTGCCCAACCCGTGCTTTGGCTGCCGCCAAAGCCGACACCGAATCCAGCCGGCCAAGCGCATACAACGCCTCACCCGCGGCGCTATACGAAGAGTCATCCAGCTCTGCTACGATCACCGGTTTATATTTTGAACCATAGTCGGGTAGTAGCCGCAGGGCAAACCGCCGGACAAGGGCATTGGAGTCCTGTCGCGCCAGCGTCGCAACGATCGATTCCATGGCCTTCTTCACCGTATCACCGGCTCTCACCAGCCCAAGTAGCGCGAATTCCCGGATGCCCGCATACCTATCGGTTAGCCCTTTTTTTATCACTGTCAACGCAAGCGGATCCTCCGGGTGGGGAAGACAAGCTGCAATAGCCTCACGCCGGTCTACATAATTTCCGGCATGATCATATTGATAGGCAAACCCGGCCAGCGTCTTATGGTCCGACTTCTCCCAAACGATCACCTTCTCCGCATCCACATTCACCAGTGCCGGTCTCTCCGTACATGCGAACGAGAAGGTATCTTTCTCCTGCCGCAGCCATACCGGATATCGCTTCTTCCCAGCCGTTTCATATACATCGATCACCAACGGCACGATGAAAGGATGTCCCTGCTCCTGTGCGATAAACACGCTCACCTTTCCCGCCACGGAATCGTAGTTGTAATCGATACGCACCTTCGGATGCCCCGCGCCAAAGTACCATTGGTTGAAAAACCAGTTCAGGTCCTGCCCGCTCACTTCTTCCATCGCCAGCCGCAGCTGGTGGACTTCGGCCGGCTTAAAAGCGTTGGTCCGCAGGTATAGGTTTAACCCGGCAAAAAAGGCGCTATCGCCAAGGCAATGCTGCAGCATGGTCAGGATAGCCGCCCCCTTGTTATAGCTGATATCATCAAAAAGGTCATCCGCATCAGCATAGGAAAATCTTACCAACGCTTTTCCCTTATTGGCCGGGTTGCCCAGATAGGCTTGCAACTGCGCGTAATTCTTTTCCAACGCCGCATCTGAGCCATGCCGCCATCCTTCCCAGAGATATTCGCTCCACCGGGCAAAGGATTCATTTAGTGTCAGGTTGCTCCACGACTCACAGGTGACATAATCGCCGCACCATTGATGAAAAAGCTCATGGGCTATATTGTCCTCCCAGCGGTTGCCATCCACCAGGTCGCGCGCATCCTGCTGTGCCTCGTACGCATGGGAAGTAGCGGTGGTATTCTCCATTGCCGTGCTGGTAAGATCGCGAACGACGATCTGGGAGTATTTCACCCAGGGGAAGGGTATCCCGGTCACCCGTTCGAAAAAGGCGATCATCGCCGGGGTCTCGCCGAATACCCTGCGTGCCGTGGGGGCAAAAGCCGGCTCGACATAATAGCTCACCTCCTTTCCCTTATAACTGTCTTTGACGATCGCAAAATCACCCACTCCCATAAAGAACAGATAGGGCGCATGCGGCAATTCCATCTTCCAGTCGTCGGTCCGCGTTCCGTCGCCATGATGCACCTGACCCGCTAACCGCCCATTGCTTAGCGTCACATACTTTTCCGGCACCGTCATCAGCATCTCTTCCGTTGTCTTTTGATTGGGCTTGTCAATCGTAGGACACCACAGCGACACCTTTTCCGCCTCGCAATCCGTCCATATCTGCGTCGGCTTGTTTGGGTCCGTACCTTTCGGGTTGATAAAGAACAATCCCCGGTTGTAGTCGCCGACTTTCGCTTCCGCCGGTTTGGCGACATACTCCACCCGTACAATATATTGTTCCCACCTCCGGTATGCTTTCGGTAACCGTATCCGCAACCGCCACCCATCATAGTCATAGGCTAAAGGCCGTCGCGAGCTCCCCGTCACCAGCGCTACCGATGCGATCTCCATCTGCTTTGCATCGAGCAACAGGCTATCGGTAGGGTAGAAGTGCGGCCGCAGCGTCAGCTCCACCTTTCCATAGACATAGCTCCGGTCGTAATCGAACCGTACTTCCAGCCGCGTATGCACCAGGTCGTTGATCCGGGTCGCACTGCCCCTGTAAAGGGTCTTCCAACCCGTATCCTGCTTTTCCTGCGCGGTGGCGAAAAGCATCAACCAGCCGAAGCAAAAGCCGAGGACTGCTCTTTTCATCGATCTGCTTTTATGAAGTCAGGATGATCTGCTTTTATGACAGGATCATGCCCCTCCACTTCTACCCGATAGATTTTCTGCTCCATCGCGCGTTTGGCATCCATCGGCGACAGGTTGAGGCTGACGCTGCTGTCTTTTCCGTTCATTCCCCGGATCTTCACCTTCTGCACCATGTCTGACACTATCAGGTATTTGACCTTCTTATCTAATTGTTCTTTTTCCAGCTTCGCCTGGTCGAGCGCATCATACCGGGCTGCTTTCTGCGTCTTGCTACAGGAAACCAGCACTATCACGCCCACCACCACTGGCAGGACAAGCATTTTGCGCAAAAGGCCAAGGCCATTGCGCCCACTGTTACTGATCATAAGTAATCTTCTTTTTATAGGTGATTGAAAAAATCCCTGGACGGGCTCCATCCACCGGCCTCCGTTCGCCGCCTGCAACAGCATCCGGGCAAAGCCTTCTGCATCCCCCTGCATACCCGTGGCCGCATCGGCAATAAACTCATGCACCAGGCGCAGCTCCCGGCGGATAGCCCAGAAAAAAGGGTTCATCCAGAAAAGACAGCTCAGCAGCTGGACGAACAATCCATCCCAGCTATGCCGCCCCCCGATATGTGCTAACTCATGACGGAGAATCTTATTATTGACAGGGTCATCCGGGTCGGCGCCCCGCTGCCAGAACAAATTATTGAAAAAGGAGAAAGGCGCCCGCGGGTCATCGGTCTCGATCAGATCGTAGCCACCCATCCGGCAAAACGACTGCCGCGCCTTCATCCGGTACACCTGCACTATCCGGCACGCCGTCACAACCACCAACAACAGGCTCACTCCCGCGGCGACCCAGCCCCCAATCGTCACCCAGGGGATCCACCCGCCATTCGCCGCCCTGCCGGCATTCTCCACCCGCTCGACGGTGCCGCCTATCACCGGGGCTCCGCCAACCGGCGCCCAATGTATCGGCGTCAGCGGCAACAATATGCTCAGCACAAGCACCCCCAACAGATAGAGCCGGTTATATCCATGCAGGCTCCGGTTGCGCAACGCGATCCAATAATAGGCCGTCAGTATCCCGCTGACCAGCGCCGACTGCAACAAATAGGCGAATACGCTTTCCATATCATTTTTTGTTTTTTTTCAGTTGTTGTAATAATAGTTCCAGCTCCTTCACCGACAGTTTCTTCTCATCTACCAGGAAGGAGACCACATTGGTAAAGGAGCCTTCGAAATAACCCTTGGCTACCGACGCGAGGGTATCCCGGGAATAGGCTTCCTTCGATACCAGCGGGTGGTACCGGTGTATCCGGCCTACATTTTCGATCCGGACAAACCCTTTTTCTACAAGGGTCTTCAGAATAGTGGCAACGGTATTCTTGTGCGGTGCAGGCTTGGGCATCTTGTCGACGATCTCCATCAACAGCCCGCTGCCGAGCCGCCAGACAACCTTCATCACCTGCTCTTCCGCTTTGGTAAGTACTTTCCGGCCCCTCGCCTCATCCCCCGCTTTTCCGCTGTTAGATGCTTTCCCACTCCCGCCCTCATCGCCCGCTTTTCCCTTAAATGCTTTCATGCTGAACTATGTTTATAGTTCAAATCTAAAACTATTTTTATAGTTTTGATACAAACGCGAAAATTTTTTTTCAACCATACGTGTATCATAATCGAACAACCCCCGTACGCTTTCGAACGGCGGGCACCCCGCCAAAAACTCCAATTATTTGTTTCTCAATTCTTTGTCTATCGGAACAATTTGTGTATCATCACGCCAACTCTCTATCTATGATCGGTAATTATTTAAAGATCGCTTTCCGCAGCCTGATGAGAAACCGGCTGGTCTCGTTTATCAACATCTTCGGCCTTGGACTGAGCATGTCGGTCGGCATGATGGAATTGATCATCGTTCAACATGAAACGGGATACGATCATTTCCATCCCTTCCCCGCTAGAACCTATCGTATTCTCAGCAACTATGACAAAAAGAATGGCGAACACTGGACATTGGCCAGCACGCCGCTGCCCCTGCTCGATGCAGTGAAGGCGGACACGGCGGATATTGAAGCGGCCGTCTCCGTGTATCCCCAGCTGAAAGCAACGGTGCACGCCGGCGCCAGCCAGCTCGAGATCAATGGAGCCTTTACAGAACCCTCCTTCTTCCGCGTATTCGGCTTTACCCTCGCTTCCGGTAATAAAGTCACCGCATTGCGCGACCCCAACGGCATCGTGTTGACAAAAGCCACCGCCAAAAGGCTTTTCGGCGCTTCCGATCCGATGGGTAAGGTGATCGATATGGGCAAGAAAGGCAATTTCGTAGTCACCGGCATCCTGGCGGACAATCCCCTGTCGCATATCGACTTTGACGCCTATGCTTCCCTCTCGGCCGTACCAAATCTGGTGCAAAGCAAACAACTGCCCGACAGGTCCGGCGATTGGGGTGACTGCCGGGTAGCCTATACCTACGTTTTGCTGAAAAGCACTGCTACGCGGAACGACCTGTTGGGCGAGATGAAGAGCATTGCCGCAGGCGTCAACAGGAAAGATAAATATGGCGTGCTTGCCTTTACAACCCAACCCATCGAAAAGATCAGGCCGGCCGACGGCCATATCTACAACGACATTGGTCCTGGCACCACCTGGACCAAACTATGGACGGGCATCGATGTGGCCCTGTTGCTCTTGCTGGCCGCTTGTTTTAATTATACCAATCTGACGGTTGCCCGCGCCCTCACACGCGCCAAGGAGATCGGCATTCGAAAAATAGCCGGGGCCCGGCGGATACAGGTATTCACCCAATATGTGGTGGAAGCCTGTGTCCTCGCCTTTTTAGCCCTTGGCTTCGCCTGGATCTTATTATCGTATATCGTCAAATACGCTCCGTTCAATGATGGCTATGAAATGATCCCATCGGCATTCCGGTATAATTTCCGGTACGTCGCTTATACACTGGCGTTTGCCTTGTTCGCCGGCCTTGTCGCGGGTGTCGCTCCCGCCTGGCTGCTCTCCGCTTTCAAGCCTCTGCGGGTGCTTCGCAACCTGTCCACCGCAAAAATCTTCGGCAACGTGGGCCTGCAGAAGACCCTTATCGTCTTTCAATACAGCCTGTCGCTGGTGATGATCATCTTCCTGTTCGCCTTTTACCGGCAATTCGACTTTCTGTCCTCCGCAGATCGTGGTTTCAAAAGAGACAACGTGCTGGTCATCCCCCTCGACGGGGTTGACAAAAAGCGGGCGTTTCCAACGGTTGCGGGGGTAGGAGGGGTGCGGTCGGTTTCCGGCCTCTCCGTCGATTTCCAGCGGCATTCCAACTGGATGCGGGGGCTTGCCTGGCTGGACAATGCCCAAAAAGGCGCCCTGTCCATGAATTATTTCTTTACCAACCCCACCTTCATCTCTTCTATGAATATCCCGCTGCTGGCTGGCAGGAACTTCGCCGCTGCCGGGGATTCTGCTGCCGAACAGTCGGTGGTCATCAACAACAAAGCCGCTCAACTCCTGGGTTTCAAAGAAGTTCATGCCGCCCTGGGGAAAAAATTGTGGGTAGATGATTCTACGGCGTTGGAGATCATCGGCGTGGTAAAGGATTTCAATTACGACAACGCCGGGCGACCGGTAGACCCCATGGCCTTCCGCAACAAGGAAGCGGAATGCAATTACCTATTCGTCGATGTCGGCTATTCTGATCATCAGTCGGTATCAGCCCGCATCGCTCACGTCTGGAGGTCGCTGGCCCCATCCCAACCCTTCTCATTCTCCTGGCTCGATGACGATCTGGAAAAAAGTGACTCCCAGCGCGCGACGATCTCACTCCTTGGATACCTCGCCTTCATGGCCATAAGCATCGCTACCCTTGGATTACTGGGGCTGGTCGTTTACAGCGTTGAGGTCAAGAGAAAGGAGATCGCCATCCGCAAGGTGATCGGCGCAAGCCGGCAGCAAATGGTCCGCCTGCTCTCGCGTGGGTTCATAAAGTTGATCTTCATCGCAGGCGCCATCGGTATTCCCATCGGCTACTGCCTCAGCTTCCTTTTCCAGATGAACTTTGTCCAGCGGCCGGGCTATGGCTTCCTTTCTGCGATGACTTGTTTTGCGCTGCTGCTGGGCATCGGGCTTTTCACCATCATTTCTCAGACCTACAAAGCATCGGGAGAAAATCCGACCAAAAACCTGAAAGTGGAATGAGGGTCAGATGCCCTACTATGGTCAGAAAGATCCTTTTCATTATTGCTTCAGGTGAACCCGGATATTATTGGAGGTATAAACGACGTCTTCATCATCGATGAGGATGGCTTCTATCTGCTGCAGCTGGTTGACCATGTCGAGACCGGCCCGGATGCCCATGATCATCACCGGCGTCGCCATCGCATCCGCGATCTCGGCATTGGGACAAAGGATGGTCACGCTTTTGATACCGGTGACCGGCAATCCTGTCCGTGGATTTATCGTGTGTGAGTATTTCTTCCCGTCGATGAGGATATATTTCTCATAATTGCCCGAAGTGGCCAGCGCCATGTCGGTGACATTGAGATAGGAAAAGATCTGGCCGGCCGCATTGGGATTGACGATACCGATGGTCCAGGGTTGTCCGTCCGGCTGATAACCCCAGGCCGTCAGGTCGCCGGAAGCATTCACGATGCCGCTGGTTACGCCAAGTCCCCGCATCACGGCCTTTGCCATCTCCGCAGCATAGCCCTTCCCGATGCCTCCGAAACCAATGCGCATCCCCTTCTCCTGCAGCATCACCGTTGTCTTTTGCCGGTCGAGAGCGATCTTCCGGTAATCGATCAGCCGTACCATTGCCTTCGCGGTCGCCGCATCGGGCAGCCGTTGCATGTTCGTATCGAAATTCCACAACCGCTTGTCCACCGATCCATAGGTGATATCAAAGGCGCCCTGTGTCACCTGCGAGATGCGGATCGATCGCTCTATCAGCCCGAAGGTCTCCTGGCTCACTACCACGGGCGCTATGCCTGCATGAGCGTTGATCAGGCTGGTCTCACTATCCTCGCTATAGGTGGTCAGCAGCCGCTCGATGCGCTGTATCTCCCGAACCCCGGCATCGATCATTTCACCTGCCCATTGCTCGTCGGCGGTTACCACGCTAAGCTCGAAATGGTTGCCCATCAGCTTCATCGCCTTCTTGAAAACTTTTAATTCCATAATGCATTCTAATGAAACCGGTACCCAAGTATCACTTTGAAGATCGCGTTGTCCGTACTTTGGGTGAACCCCCATCCATAGCCCGCATTGAACTCCCAATCAGGCGACCAGTCCAGGTCGATCGCGGCAAACAGCTGGTGCTGCTGTTGCTGATAAGGTTGAAAATGGTTCAGCGGCCCCACCGAGCCATAATATTCGAATCCGCCGGCGACGACTTTCGTTACATTATACGCCGCCTTCAGATTGGGTGAGAACACATACCCAAGGTCTTTGTCGACACCGTGAAAAGCCTTGTCAAAGGTAGGGTTGAAAGAGACATATAATGGCCCCCATTGCTTGTCGACTATCGGCCGGATCTCGAGTGTCCAGTCATCGGGGCTGTAATCCCTTTTCTGCCAACCTGCCTCCATTGAAAGGCTGACCCCCACCGGCCATTTCCAGGACGCCGGCGCCATCACTCTCGGCCGGATATGACTCCCTACGTAGGTGGTGCGCCCGTCGTTGCCCAGCGTGTTAAAAAAATAAAAACCGGTCTCGAACCAGGAATTCCAGCCGTGCGTGATCTCAATCGTCTCATGAAAGACATGATTGGTGGGCTTCACTCCATCCGCAACCGTCTTAGACCCGTCATTGGTAAAATTGCTGTGCAACTCCAGCATCGTATTGCCCTTGGCTACCGTTTGACTTCCGTAAACCTGAATCTCGTAATTGTCCTGTGCTTTCGAAAAAAAAGGGCATACGCATGCAAGCAGTATGCCCAATATTGTATATAGCCTCATGATGGGGCAAAATTAAGACAGCCTGGCGCAACAGCCTGTTAGAGTCGAATTATAAAAAAATTAGAAAATACTTAGAATATTCTGAGTGGAATCGGGATGCCCCTCCCCACGGAGGCGCCCCACGCCGGGGCCTCCCGCAGTCGACCACGCCGGCCTTCATGCCTCCGCCTCCTCACGCCCGGGACAACGTCACCGTAAACGTAGTGCCTTCTCCCTGCCGGCTGTCCACCGCTATTGTTCCATGATGCAAGAGGATGATCCGCTTAGTAAGCGAGAGTCCGATACCATTGCCCGGGGCATAGCGCTTGTTTTCCCCCCGGTAGAAAGGTGTAAACACTTCTTCCAGGTCCTGCATCGGGATGCCGATACCTTTGTCGCGAAAATGCAAGATCGTACCCCCGCCGGCAAAGCTGATCGTTATACAGCACCGCTTGTCGGCAGAGAATTTGCAGGCGTTCTCGATAAGATTGGAAAAAGCAACTTTCAGGAGGTACTCGTTGCCCTCGATGGAGATACAGTCGCCTTCCTCTATCTCCTTTTCAAAGACCAGGTCTGCCCGATACTCAGTATTGGCTTGCAGGATATCCTGCCGGGCGTCCAGCAACACTTCGTCCAGTCGCAGTTCCTTAAAGGTGATCGCGGACTGATCATAGCTTGCCTTAGCCAGGTCGAGCAGGTTTTTCGACAGCCGGGATAGCCTACGGGCATCCTGCAGGACGAATTGCAGCGTCTCCCTGTATTCATCGGGACTCCGGCCTTTGATGGCGGAAACCTCCAGTTCTGCAATGATGGCGGCCAGCGGCGTCCGCAATTCATGCGAGATATTGCTTACGAATTGCTTTTGGGCGTCAAAGGAATTCTCCAGCCGGTCGAGCATGCGGTTGAAGGTAAGCGCCAATTCGGCTATCTCATCCTTGCCGTTGCCTTCGCTGAGCCGCAGGTCGAGATGCGACGCCGATATCTCCGCCACTTTTTCCACCATGGTGGATACGGGTTTCAGCGCCTTCCGCGAAAAGAAGACCCCGGCCAGCAGGGTCAGAAGGATTGCCACGGCAAAACCCAGTCCCAGCTGTAGCCGCAGGGCCTTCAGCTTGTTCAGGCCATCTACATCTTTGGCCGCAGCCGTGATCACATAGGTCTTCCCCTTGAAAGGATATACAAATCCCGTCACCTGCAGGTCCTGATAATAAAAATGGATCTCCTTCAACGCGATGATGCTGTCGATCATCCCGGTCGTTTCCCTCACTTTGTCGATATCCATCGCGTCGTGATAAAGAAGATGGTAGCTCGTGTCGAAAACGGCTACTTCCTCCTGGGGAAGCGTGTTCAGCGAACTCTGGTAGATAAGCTGCAGCGTGGCGGGTTGTACTCCGGCCTCGAGCAGCAGGTTGGTCTTGGTGATCGCCAGTTGCCGCAGCCTTATGAAGTATTCCTCTGCCCGTTGATTGGCGTTGGAGAAATAGATCGCCAGGGCAAAGACGAGCAGCAGGGCGGCAAAGAGGCCTGCAAATAACAGGGTGAGTTTTAATCTGATCTTCAAGGCTGCTCTTTTTGAATTTCGGCAAAAAATTGGCAAAATATAATTTTTTGCCTCAATACATCCAATGTCTGCCTGCTTCGGCCTCACGGCCTCCCAGGCGAGTTGGACTCCGTCCAACTAAAGATGAAACCGATTCCCGGCCGGGTCTGGATCAGCTTGACGTCGTGATCCTTGTCTATTTTCTTCCGAAGGTAGTTGATATAGACATCGATGAAATTGGTGCCCGTGTCGAAGGTGGTCTGCCAAACGTGTTCGGCGATCTCTGCCCGCGAGATGACCCTCCCCTGGTTGTTCATCATATACTCCAGCAGGCGGAATTCTTTTGGCGTGAGATTGATCTCTTTATCGTTGCGCCGGACGATGCCGGTTTGCAGGTTCATTTCGAGGTTGCCAGCTTTTAGTATCGCCTTCCTGGCCGCTGAGCCGCCGGCATTCACCCGTTTCAGCAATTCCCTGATGCGGACATAGAGTTCCCGGAAATCGAAGGGCTTCACCAGGTAATCATTGGCGCCGGCATCGAATCCTCCTACCTTGTCATCCGTCGTTCCCAACGCCGTGAGCATGATAATGGGGAGGTCGGGCATACCCTTGCGGATGGTCTTGCAGACGTCGATGCCGTTGATGTCGGGCAGCATAACATCGGTAATAACCAACTGGAAAAGCCCGCTTAGCGCCAGCTTTTTCCCTACCTTTCCTTCCGAAGCGATAGTCACGGCGAAGCCCATTTCTTCAAGCCCCTTTTTGATCAGGGCCGCCACCCGCTCGTCGTCTTCGATCACCAGTATTCTCATTTTCCCCCTTTTCCGGTTTTACTACCCGTTCCTCCGACCCCAAAATTAAAATAAAACGCATGAAAGTCCCGGGGGGCTTTTATTTTCTACGCTTTCGCTCCCATAGGTCATAACTGAGATAGATACCCAGGGAGCTGTTCCGGTAATGATTCCTGTAGCCGATGGGCAGCCAATCCGTATAGGCATGGATGGCCTGCTTATAATTCACGCTCAACGTCCATCTTCGCCAGGAATAATCCACCTGCAGCATTGCCCGCCAATCTTTTTTTGGAAGCTCATTATACACTCCGCCGGACGCCGCCAGCCCAAACGCACCGGACTGCATCACCGTATCCCTGCCACCGGCAAAGGTGGGATGCAGGATTTGCTCTTTCCAGCCCACTGCGCCCGACAACAGCGAAAGCTGGACGCCGGCGCCCAGCCAAAGACCATCGACCAGGTGGTAATGAAACGAAAGCTCAAGATCGTTATAGTATAATTTCTTCAGCGTAGTGGTATTGTATTGCAGATACGATTGCCAGCCCTGCAACTGGCTGGTGTCTCCTCCGCTGCTGTCGATCAGTTGCGAATGCGTATACTGGGGACTGTGAATAGTCAGGCGCGCCTGGATATAATAACTCTCCCGGGGGTAAAACCGGAAGTATAGCGATGGCAGGTAATCCGTCAATCCGGCCTTGTTGCCATTGCTGCCATAGCTGTTCGTTTCCTCGCCTGCTATGGGAAATACCTTGCCGGTAGAAATACCTGCTGCCATCCGCAGTCCGGGACCCTCCCATGCGGAACCGTTCTTCTTATTGCTCTTCTTTGCACCGCCGGAGGCGGGACCCTTGATAGTCATCCCCGCGAGGTCCTTGCCCTGCTTTCCCCCCAACGCCCTGAGTGAGGAATCCGTAGCCCGAAAAAAAGCCACCGGCCCCGTATATCCTATTGCCGCACGCGACCCCAGCGTAGGAGCCGGCCTCTTCGCCACCCCCGGCCCGGTCCCCGCCCCGGTCCCCGACCCCGATGCTATCGCTGCACCCGGCCTTCTCACTCCACCCGGCTTTGTCGCCCCATCCGCCTTCGTCGCCCCATTCGCCTTCGTCGACTCGTCCCGCTTCGTCGACTCGTCCGCCTTCGTCACCGTGGCAGACGCCGCCAACTCCTCTGTCGCTGCCATCTCCTCCGCACCCTTCGATGCCTTCTCCCTCTTTTGATTCCCGCCATGCATTGCTCCATTACCTGCCCGGGACCGGCTATGGTTTCCGGACCCGTCGGCTGACGCCGTAACCTTTCCGGGGGAGACCCCACTCTTATCCCCGGCTTGCGCATCTTCTTTTACACCCGATATTCCCATCCCTTCACCCGCCTTCTCACCCGCACCCGCCTTCCCGCCCGGTTTCATCATCCCATCTCCTTCCGCGCCACTGTTCCGGTTACCCTGCACCGTTGACATACTCCCGGCATTATCCACCGGCCTGTTCGCCCCGGCTAACCTTTCTCCGCTATTCTTCCCACCCGCCCCATTCTCCCGGACCAACCTCCCCCCGCTATCCTGTCCCGACCGCTCATTCTTCCCCGGCGGCGTCGGCTGAATAACCCCATGAGACACATCCGCATGGGCATGCCGGTCGGAGGCCCGCTGCACAAAAAAGAGTCCTGCAACCGTCGCAACGATAGCGGCCATACCGATACCCGACCATGCGCCATAATGACCGAACCCAAAACGTCCGAACGGGGAACGCCCGAACGGAGAACGTCCGAACCGGGCAGCCGCCTTCACAGGCAAATGCACGTCAAGCTTTTCCCGCATGAGCAACCATGCCTCTTCAGCAGACGGTTTCGCTCGGCCTCCCTCTATCGAGGGATCATGTGTGGATGAATATTGATCTTCACTCATGGTCATTGGTTAACATAGTTATCGATAATGGGTTTCAACTTCTTCCGGCTCTCACTCAAATGCCATCTCACGGTGCCGGTGCTGACCCGCAGCCGATCGGCTATTTCCCGGATGGCATATCCTTCTATATAGAATAAATTACAGATGCCCCTGGGCGCCGGACTCAGCTGGTCGAAAAGCAGGGACAGCTCTTTGCTCTCCAGCCACTCCACCGGATTGGCGCCAACTCCCTCTGTTTCCACCACCTCTTCCATATCCCCGGTCGGAATGACAACCGAAGCCCTGAACTTGTCCACAGCCGTATTCCGTACGATCGTATACATCCAGTTGAAAAACCTTCCTTTGTCCGCCCGGTAACTTCCCACCTTTTCAAACACCTTCAACATCCCATCATTCACCGACTCGATGGCCTCATGATCGTTTTGGAAAAACCTTCGGCAAAGGGAAAAAAGTGGCAGGTAAAATTGTTTGTACAATTTTTCCTGGCTTGCCCTGTCATTCTTTACGCAACCGTTGATCAACAGTTGCAGCTCTTCCGTCTCTACCATTGGTTATATACGCCAAATACCCGGGGCGGTTGCCCCGGGACGTGTGATTTCGACTCGATTCGACCCGGCGCTTCTGATTTTTTATTTATTTATTTGTAAAGGACTGATCAATACACCAGAGCTATAACTCCAGCTAAAGCTGTAACTCGTATTGGTTATCGTCAACGTCCCCGAATAAGTAATACCGTTCATCCACGCCGTCATCGGATAGGTTCCATTAGCCCATTTCCCTGTAGCTCCGGGAAACAGGTAGACGCTTGCAGGGTTCTGCACCCCGTTGCAGGTTCCCGTACCGTTGGAGATCACCTCATAGAAGTTCATACCGATGCCCCCTTCGCCATTTGGACCGACACTCAATCCCCACACCAGCGAAGACGAACATCCATAGGAGTTCTTGGTCTGCGCCAGCAGCAGCAGGTTGCCAATGGAGTCCACCGATGGCGTTATCGTGATCTGGTCGCCGGCAAGAGAAGTAGTATCCGGCGTCGGCACGGGCTGGTACACCGTATCGCATACGTGTATCACCTTCCAGCTGCTGTCCTGCACCGAATTATCGGCGCCCACCGAAGTGGCCGTCACCCGGAAAGAGCCTGGCCGCGCAAACAAGATCGTCGCCTGGCCCTTGGAAGGCTCGATATGCACTGTCGCAGGATTGGCATCTACAGTCCACTTGATAGATGCTGAAGACCCGCCAGACAGGGAGACAACCAATGGTTGCCCTTTTTGCAGGCTGTTGTGGGAGAAGACCACAGTTCCCGTCCGGGTTCCGGTATAACTGTAGGTCACCACGTCGGGGTTGGAATGTTTGCTACAAGCGATCAGACTAAAGATGAATAGGCAGGAGAAGAGGACTCTCCGTGGCGTGAATTTCATAAAAAATGTGTTTGTTCGGATATTGTACGTATCCGATCGACTCGAATGTTGGGAGGAAAAGTAGAATTTTTTTTCGAATAGGTGGTTTCTACTAAAGTGGTAAATTGCTTATAAATGAGCTTTGCCGAGACTGATATGATCCCGCAGGAGCAGCTGCCGGCGACGATGCAGGCCATGATCCTCGAAGCGCCCCACCGGCCGCTTGTGCTGACGACCCTGCCCATGCCCGTGCCCTCTACTTGGGAGGTGCTCGTAAAAGTCATCGCCTGCGGCATCTGCCGCACCGATCTGCATGTTGTCGATGGTGAATTGCCCCATCCCAGGCTCCCCCTTATTCCCGGTCACGAAATTGTCGGTCGCGTCGTCCGCATAGGTAGCGAGGTCACCACCCTGCAACCCGGCGACCTCGTTGGCATTCCCTGGCTTGGCTACACTTGTGGTCACTGCCGTTATTGCCAGAAAGAACAGGAAAATCTCTGCGAAAACGCCCTTTTCACCGGCTATACCCATGATGGCGGCTATGCCGAATACACGCTTGCTTTTGAAGATTTTTGCTTTCCCATGCCGCCGGAATACGCGAATCCATCGGGCGCCCCGTTGCTTTGCGCCGGTCTCATCGGCTACCGCTCTTATACCTTCGCCCCACCGGGCGTCAAACACCTGGGCATCTACGGTTTTGGCGCCGCGGCGCATATCCTCATCCAGGTAGCGCTATACGAGGGACAAAAGGTCTATGCCTTCACCCGCGACGGCGACCGCGAAGGCCAGGATTTCGCCCGATCGCTGGGCGCCACCTGGGCCGGTGATTCTTCCAACCTTTCCCCTCATCTCCTCGACGCCTCCATCATTTTCGCCCCCGTAGGCTCCCTTGTCCCGCTCGCACTGCGCTCTTCGGAGAAAGGCGCTACCGTGGTCTGCGGCGGCATCCACATGAGCGATATCCCCTCTTTCCCTTACGATATTCTATGGGAGGAAAGAAGCATTCGCTCTGTCGCCAATCTCACGCGTAAGGACGGCGTGGAATTTCTTGATCTCGCTGCCCGTATCCCCATCCATACTACCACTCAAACCTTTCCTCTCCACCAGGCTAATGAAGCGCTCGATGCTCTTCGCAACGGCCGCATCCATGGCGCAGCCGTCCTGGTGCCTTGATGTCCTTACTCGCTCCTCAACGCCCTCACAGGATTAGCAACGGCCGCCCTTATCGTCTGAAAACTCACCGTCACCAGCGCGATCAGCAACGCCGCCATACCCGCCGCCACGAATATCCACCAGCTGATGCCGATGCGATAGGCAAAACTCTGCAACCACTGGTTCATCGCCCACCACGACAGCGGAAAGGCGATCAGCGACGCGATGAACACCAGCCTGGCGAAATCCTTGCTCAGCAACCCAACGATGGTCCCAACCCTGGCGCCCAGCACCTTCCGGATACCGATCTCCTTCATCCGCTGCTCGGCAGCATAGGTCACCAGCCCCAACAACCCCAGACAGGCAATGAGTATCGCAAATAGGGCAAACGTGATGAATACCTGCCCCGTCTGTTGCTCTGCATGATAAAGATGGTCAAAGTCATTGTCCATGAAAGTATAGCTGAAAGGCACACCATGCGCAATGCTCCGCCATCTGTCTTCTATCCGCTGCGGCAGCGACGAAGCCGTGCCGGGGAGAAGCCGGACGGCCATCATTCCCCTGTTGTCGCCCAATTGCATCACCAGCGGACCCACCTTCTCATGCATGGAATTGAAATTAAAATCTTTCACCACCCCGATCACGTGCATGGGCATCGGCCGAAAATTGTCCCCGGGCCGGTACAGCGTCTCGTTCACCGGGTCCTTCAGACCCAGCAATTGCACCGCGGCCTCGTTCAGGATGATCCCAACCGAGTCGGTAGGGAAATCCCGCGGCGCAAAATCCCGCCCCTTCACCATCTGCATCCCCAGCGTCGGGATATAATGCTCATCCACGTTGAGGCTGGTCAGCACCACCACCCGTTTGGCATCCAGCGAAGCATCGCGAAACCAGCCGTTCTGGTTATAGCCTCCGCCCGACACGGGCAGGTCGCCGGAAAGGGTGGCGTCGGCAACCCCGGACAGCTTGAGCAACTCCTGACGGAAACTTTTAATGGCATCACCAGCCTCATAGGCACCATGGATCACCAGCACCTGCTCCCGGTTGAAACCAAGCTCCCGGCTCCGGATATACTTTAGTTGGTTGTAGATCACCAGCGTCCCGATGATAAGGGCAATGGAAATGGTGAACTGGAAGACCACCAGGCTGCTGCGCAGCCAGCTGCTCCTGAAACCCGACGCGATCTTCCCCTTCAACACCGCTATCGGCTGGAAGGACGACAGATAGAAAGCAGGATAGCTGCCGGCGATGACCCCGACCATGAGCACCAGCACCACCAGCACCGGCAGCAACCGGCCAGAGAATAACATTCCCGCGTCCAGTTCCTTACCCGCAAGATGGTTGAACATCGGCAGCAACAGCTCCGCGATGCCCAGCGCAAGCAGCAGCGAGAAAAAACTCATCAGCACCGACTCCGTCAGAAACTGCGCGATAAGATACCCCTTCGTACTCCCGGCCACCTTGCGGATGCCTACCTCCTTGGCGCGATTGGCGCTCCGGGCCGTGCTCAGGTTCATGAAGTTGACGCAGGCGATCAGCAGGATCAGCATCGCAATGAACGAAAAGATATAGACGAAGTTGATATTGCCGTTGGCCTCGAATTCATACGATTTGTTGGAATGAAGGTGGATATCCAACAGCGGTATCAGGGGATACTTGAAATAATTGCCTTGTTTCTTCAAATCCTGAGTAGAGGTATGCAACAGGTCGAACAATTGCTTTCCGATGTATTGGTCGACGGTGGCATCGACGCGGCCCTGCATAAAATCCCGGCTGACACCGGGCTTTAACAGGATATAACTGATGTAGTTATTACTCAGCCAGTCGTTGTCATCTCCCCGGTTATACCCATCCCGGAGAGGCCGGATAAAGCTGAAATGGAAATGCGACTGTTTCGGCATATCCCTGAAGATCCCCGTCACTTTACAGACGGTGTGGTTCTCGAGTTCAAGCGTCTTGCCCACGACATCCGTGCTATTGAAATACCGCCTCGCCACGCTTTCGTCGATCGCGATGCTGTGTGGCTCGTTCAGCGCCGTCTTAGGGTCGCCCGCGATCATCGGCACGGTGAACACCTGGAAAAAGGTAGAGTCGGCAAACACCAGGTGATGGTCCTGGATGTAGTTGGCCCCCTTCTTCACCATGATATCCCCCTGGTAATTCGTCCTTACCATCTGCTCCACCTGCGGATACTCCTTCACCAGCGTCAGCGCCATCGGCTTCGGGGTTACCGCTGCCAGGAACCCGGTATTATTGAAATAGATGTCCGCGTCGATGCGGTAGATCCTGTCCGCCTTCAAATTATATTTGTCATAACTCAGCTCGTCGATGACATATAGGACGATAAGCAGGCATACGCCAAGGCCTGCTGCCAGGCCGATGATGTTGATAGCCGAAAAACCCTTGCTTTTCCAAAGGTTGCGCAGGGCGACTTTAAGGTAGTTCTGTAGCATAGATATTTGACGCCCGAAAATCCCTAAAGGTTACACCCGCCAGCCTACCACTTTTTAAAAATGACGAATACCGCCAGCACGATAAGGGCAAACCCCGCAAGGTGATTCCAATGGAGCTTTTCCCCTTTAAAAGCGATAAGGGTAAATGCCATAAATACGATGAGAGTAATAGCCTCCTGGATGGTCTTCAGCTGCACCAGCGTAAAGGGTCCGCCATTGTCCTTAAATCCGCTCTCGTTGGCCGGCACCTGGAAGAGGTATTCGAAAAAAGCCATCCCCCAACTGATAAGGATGATGGTAAACAGGGTCAGATGCCTGCCCCAGGGATATTCTTTGAATTTCAGGTGGCCGTACCAGGCCAGGGTCATGAAGCTGTTGGAGATGAGAAGAAAAATAATCGTCTTTAATCCTTTCATCGGCACAATATACAATTTCACCGCTACATCGCCCCCGTTCACCTCATCCGAAATGTGAAAGGGACAACTACCCGCCCCAACCCAAAGTATCATAATAAAACACTACACATGAAAAATTCCGTAAATTCCCTCCTGGCAATGATGGTGGTCCTCATGGGCTGCACCAAAAAGGATGTCATCTCCTCTTCCTCCATCACCGCTTCCACGACAAGTTCAACTACCACGTATTATTATCAAAGCGGCAGTTCTGTGACGCAAACCGGTAAGACCTGGTATTCGACCATCTCGGATACGGCTGCGGTGGAAGTGACGGGCGCCGGAACCTACGTGCTCACCTATTCGGACATCTGGTCTTCGGGCGCAACTACCTCCACCGACAGCAGCAGCTTCTATGGCCTCAACGCCGCCGTCCTGGCCACTGCGGGCAGCTCGATAACCCTTAACAACGATTCTATTACCACCTCCGGCAAGGGTGGCAACGGCGTATTCTCCTATGGGACTTCCACCGTTAGCCTGAATACCGACACCATCCTTTGCACGGGGGCCAATGCCCATGGCATCTACGCCGCAGGCGGCGCCACGCTCACGGCGACCAATATCATCGCCACCACTTCCGGCAGCAGCGCCAGCGTCATCGCTACTGACAGGGGCGGCGGCACGGTGACGGTCAGCGGTGGATCATATTCAGCCAGCGGTGGTAATTCTGCCGCCGTATATTCCACCGGCTCCATCACCTGCACCGGCTCGACCCTTACCACCACCGGAGCGGAAGCCGTGGTCGTGGAAGGCGCAAACTCGGTTACGCTGAAGAATTGTACAATAAAGTCCACCTACAACAAATGGGGCGCCCTCGTATACCAAAGCTATTCCGGCGATGCCTCGGGCGCCAGCGGGGTGTTGACTATCACCGGCGGTTCGTTCACCTATACGGGTACGGCCGGTGGTCTGTTCTATAATACCAATGATTCCGCCACCATTTACCTGACAGGGGTCACGCTTACGAATAGTTGCGACACGTTGATAAGGGCGATGGAAGGTGCGTGGGGAGCAGGCACCGCAACCAGCGGGGGTGGCACGCTGCTTGTCACCAGCGGACAGACCCTCAGCGGAATGCTATACGCGGATGCCAGCAGTGGGGTAACCCTCGATCTTACCAACAGCTCGGCTTATACCGGCAAGATCAATCCCGGCAATGTTGCCAGGACGGCAAAAGTGATCCTCGATGCCACAAGCACCTGGACGCTCACCGGAGATACTTATCTCACCGCCCTGTCGGACGCAACGGCTTCCTATTCGAATATCTCCGCCAATGGCTATAAATTGTATGTAGCGGGTACCCGCATCCTCTAGACCTTCGTCCGGTGCAAAATCGATATTTATCGACCTGCCGGTGTCGATTGTCCAGCTTTGCTGATCACATAGAAAAAAGCATCATATTGTAGTTGCGACAGGTTGTTTTAAGGGTCAAGACCATCCTTTTTACATGGGTAAGGGATGGTCTTTTTTTATGTCAGAACCCAAAACGGCTCAGGAAATCAGCCTTGCGTCGCGCCGATACTTCTATTGTATATCGCCCATCCATCTCCACATACCCCCCTCTTCCCCTATGGTACTTTTTGACGTGCAGGATGTTGACGATATGTTTGCTATGGATGCGAAGAAAGATATCCGGCGGGAGTACATCTTCATACTCTTTTATCGTTTTTGTCGACAGCATCTTCTCTCCATTGGTCAAAAAGAAAGTGGTATAACCACCGCTTGCTTCACAACGCACGATATCACTCACCGAAATAAAGGTCAGGCTCTCCGCATTAGGAATGGCCAGTTTATGTGTCGTAACCTCGGGGCTGCGGAGATTGGAGAGAAGATTGTGCAACTGCTGGTTAGTACTCCGAAGTCGCATCTTCTCGTCCACCCTGGCTACTGCAGCGCATAATTCCTGGATGTTCACGGGTTTCAACAGGTAATCCAATGCCGAATAGCGAAAGGCCTTCACCGCATATTCGTTGTAAGCTGTGACGAAGATCACCTCGAATGTCACCGGCAGAAGCCTGTCCAGCAGATCGAATGCATTTTCGTGGGACAACTGGATATCAAGGAATACCAGGTCGGGCTGCTCCCGCCGGATCATCACCTCGCCATCGGCAACCCCCGGGGCCGCTCCCACAAACTTGGTATTGGGACAGAATTCGGCTATCATGCTCTTGAGGATCTTGGTGTTCTTCGGTTCGTCGTCGATAAGGACATAATTTATCATAGAAGTTGATTAAAGGTCTAATGGAAACCGTACAATGACCCGGGTACCACCCGTCTCTCCGTCTTGCTCTGCGATATCCTCGACGACGGTAGAGATCGGGTTTTTCATTGTGCTGTTCAGGATGGCGATCCTTTTGGCCGTCAGTTGCATTCCCTTTGACGGGTATTGGATGGGGTTCCTGCTTTTATACAGCGCCGCAACTTCCCGGCCCACGCCATTATCCTCAACGGTGCAGATAAGATAATAAAAATCCGATTCTATTTTGATAGTGATGTACCCTTTTTTGTCAATCCGGTGTGCAATACCATGTACTATGGCATTTTCGACATAAGGCTGAAGGATCATAGGCGGAATGGATAGCTCCCTTTTGTTCAGTTCGGCATCAACCGAGAGGGTATAGTCGAAGGCATACTCAAACCGTCTTTTTTCCAGTTCGAGATAGGTGGAAAGATAGTCTGTTTCTTCCTGTAATGTGATGGCAGCCTTTGCGGAAATGTCCAGTGTTTGTCTTATCAGCCGGGAGAAATGCGTGATATATTCATTGGCGCCACGGACATCCTTCTCCATTACGAACAGCTGTATCGAGTTGAGGCTGTTGAAAATAAAATGCGGATTCATCTGCGACCGCAGCGCCATCTGCTCGAGCTCTGCTATTCGGGTGGCGGTTGCCGATTTTTCGGCTTCTTTTCTCCTTATCGCTCGAACCCGCTGGTAGAATACCAGCCAGATGAGCCCGCCGGCCGCCAGGATGAACAGGGCCCGCATCCAGTTCTTCTCCCACAGGGGTTTATCGATGGCAAACGGAAGCTGCAGGGTGTTGCTGGTCTCGCCGGACTTGTTGATGGCAACCATCTCCAGCACATATTGTCCCGGGGGTAGGGAAGGGTAGTGTAAAAAGGTCTGGTCCGTCGTCTTCCATCGTTCGTCCGCCCCCAGCAGCCGGTACCGGTAGTGGATGGCCCCTTCTGATTGATAGCTGATACCGACATACTCGAATTGGAGGTCATTCTCTTTATGCGGAAGGGTGAAATTTGCCGTATCCAGCGGCCAGTCTTTGCCGGCGATGGTG
The DNA here is from genome assembly GCF_014642875.1 of Puia dinghuensis. Classification (GTDB taxonomy): domain Bacteria; phylum Bacteroidota; class Bacteroidia; order Chitinophagales; family Chitinophagaceae; genus Puia; species Puia dinghuensis. The sequence goes on along the minus strand of NZ_BMJC01000002.1, from coordinate 685,058 downwards.
ATGTCGGTGAGCCGGAGCAGGCATTCACCAGACTTGACGATCTTATCTTCATTCAACACGGTCATTCCCTCCGGAGTTCCCACATATACCTTTTTGCCTTTTACAAAAACGGTATTGATGATATTGGAGCTGAGCCCATCGGCACTGGTAAAATGGATTATTTTATATCCGTCCACCGCGTCTTTAGATAGCGTGATCTTGTTCAGCCCTTTATCCGTGCCAACCCATACATTTCCTTCGCCGATAAAAAGATAACGGCAAATATTACTCGTCAACCCATCTTCTACGGTTATCCGTCGTACCTCCCGGTCGTTCTTATAAAGGACAAGCCCTTCCCCATAGGTAGCCGCCCAAATCACTCCATCAGGCGAAGCCTGAACGGCCGAGACGCCGCCCCGGAAGAGTTCTTCCGGTCTGGCCGATCTTTTGGCAAGAGAAAGGGCGTAGAGCCCGGTGAGGGTCCCGATGTAACAACTATCGTTTTGCAGACAGCCGCAGGTAGAGCGGCCGGGCCAAAGCGTATCAAGCGGGTCCCCGCCCGTAAGACGCATGATCCGGGCACTGATGCCGGTGATTTCCATAAAGGTTGTGTCGCTGATGACGCTCATTGCCTTCACCGCCCCTCGTTGCCACATCAGCCAACTTTTTTCTCCGCCTTTTTCGATGCTAAAGGTGCCCCCATCTGTCCCGGCGATGATCTTCTTTTCGCCTGCCTGTACGATGGTGATGACCCTGCCCCGGCTAAACCGGTTGTAGATCTGGTGGCTGCGGAAGGTCCTTCCGTTATTGACACTGGTCCAGAGATAAAACCGGTCGGTTCCTACATACAAAGCCGAATCCACCTTTAGAATGCTGAATACGGGAAAGAGGGTGTTGTCCCTACGAAAGGAATAATGGATGGCGTTGCGGGTGGCGAGCCGGTGAATGCCGCCACCCAGGGTGCTGAACCATAGCCCGCCGTCCGGGTCTTCGAGGACGCCGCTCACCGTTTGGCCTGATAGAAAGCTGTCGATGATCTTCCTGTGCCTGATGTCCAGCAGGAGGGCGCCGGAGTAGGCATTGAGGGTAAGGCTGCTGTCGTTGAGCCTGGAAATATTGATAAATCCCTTTGGCATACGCATGGTAAAACGCTTATCCCCGCGGATGTCGAAAAAAAGAAGGCTATCCCCAGATTCAATCATGCGCAGTTGCGGACTGATATAGGTCGAGCTGGAATTGTTGGGCCCAGGGATATGGATCGTACCCTCATAGACCAGTTTGCCCTTATCCAGGCGGGTCTCGATAACGGCAACGAATTGCAGGAAAATGCGGCATTTTCCCTCTTTATTGATGCCTGCCTGTAGCAGATCGAACGCCTTGCCTCCAAATTCATCGATATCGGTGATCGTACCGTCGGCTGAAAGCAGATGAATGGCTTTTTTCTCCGCGATGATGATATTGCCGGCGGCATCCTCTATTATGTTAACAATCTCGCTGCGAATGGTCAGTTTCCGTAGCAAAGCATCGTTCTCCTGGTTATGGATCTTCCCGTTCAGGTAATAACAAATGCTGTATTTAAAAGGGATGATCCATACCCGGTTTCTGGAATCGACGAATAATTGGAGGACCTCGTTGTCGGGAAGCCCGTCACTCATATAAAAGTTGCGGAAATGGATGCCGTCGAACCGGCTCAGCCCGGTTTCCGTGGCAAACCAGAGGAAACCTTCCTTGTCCAACGCCATCCCATAGACGGTTGACCCCGCCAGCCCGTCTTTGACGGTATAATCCACATAGCTGTATTCCTGGGCCAATACCCCAAAGGGAAGCCCGCATAACCAGCAGCAGAAGAAGAAGGAAAGATATCTCTTTGACAATGACCGAGGTTTGAAGCAAAATAAGGGACTTTCCGCCGCAACAAAAAACCCACCAGGGTCGTGGTAGGTTAATGCATTCAGGGCAGTAGGCACAGGCCAGGGGTAAAGGGCATTTCTTACGGCTACCGAATGAAGGGTCGACAGGTGACGGTTTTCAGAGGGACAAGACCATCACAAATATGCACTGGATTTCCTTTTTCCCCTAACTTCCCCCACCCCCCATTGGGAATCTTTATCGGTAAACTTACCGTCTCTTAGGCACATACCCTTATTACTGCCCACCCCAAGCAAAGAAGCCCGGATAGAAATCCAGGCCGTTGCTAAAATCCAATATCCTATTAAAAGCCGATCATATCTCTGCAAAGGATGGGCCACGCACCGGCACGGTGGCGAACTGGCAGGGTGGGGTAGTTCACCGGGGAAAGCCCGCATCATTTAGGGGTGCTGTATCGCCCTTAGCAGACTGTCCGCCGTCATTCTTTGCATTTGCAGTAGTACCAGATATTTACGGGCGTATTGTAGGAGGGAAATATAATTTCCATTGGTCAGCTCGGATTGATAGAGCGTAATGCTGCTGTCATGATCCTGTAGCTGTCCACGCAGATAGGTAGTGTCGAAAGCCGCCCCTGAAAGCTTTTGCAGTACGACCAACAGTGCCTGATGCGCCGGGTCGGACCCTTGTGGGATAATGGCTTGTACGCTGTCGGTTATCTTCTTCAGCTCACTTTCCGCGGCACTGTACCCGGTGACCATAGTTTGTCCAAACAGCCGGACACTACTGTCCGAGGCGTTTGCCGATGCCAGCGATCCTGTACCTATCTCATCAAAATTGTCATAACTGGCGGCAACCTGGAAGTGCAGGTCTGTCGCATTTCTATAGGAGGCGTTGGAGTACTCCGTTGCGTCGGTGCAACGCATGGTCAGAACCATCACCCCGAAAAAAAGTATTAGCCCGGAATGCCGCATGTGATTTTTCTGTTAACCAAATCTATGCGGTTTTAGAATATATTCTGAATTTATCTTCAGACTGTTATCTAATTTTTATGTAATCGTTAACTGATTCTTACTTCTTTCTTCGCGTCAGCAACTTTCGTCGGTTGGATACAATTTTGCACAACGATACAAATAACCAACAACATGCTTCACAGGAATTGCTTTTTATTAACCATCCTGCTGCTTAGTTTTTGCACCGCCTTTACCCAGACCGCAACTATAAAAGGAAATGTATTCGACGCTATTACGCGCGATGGTCTTCCCGGCTGCAATATCATGATCAACAACACTCCCTACCACAAGGTCGCTGACACAAAAGGCAATTTTGAACTTCGGAATATCCCGGCGGGAGAATATGATCTTACCATCACCAATGTCGGTTATACCGAGACGCATCGTCATATTACGCTGAAGGCTGGCCAGACCCTCCAACTATTTCTGAGTCTCAACCAGGAAGGTAAGGCCATGGAAGAGGTGACTGTCTTTGGGAAGGCCGACCGGGAAAAGGAAACAGGCTCCCGCGATAGGGAAAGAAGCGCCTCCAACATGATCAACGTCATCTCGTCCCAGGCCATGGTCCGCTCGCCGGATATCAGTGCAGCCAACGTGTTGCAACGCATGAGTGGCGTCACCATCCAGCGCAGCAACGGCGGCGACGAAGCATATGCCGTCATCCGCGGCATGGAGCCCCGCTACAGCAATACCCTGCTCAATGGCATAAAAATTGCAAGCCCGGACAACAAGAGCCGGTATGTACAGCTCGGCATCGTTCCATCCGAAATCCTCAGCAGCATCGAGATCAGCAAGTCGCTGACGCCCGATATGGAAGGGGATGCCACCGGCGGCACGGTGAACATGGTCGTCAAGGACGCCCCCGACAAGACTTCTTTCAAAGCCACAGCCAGCATTGGCTATAGCGGGCTGTTCTTCGACGAGAAATATGTTGCCTTCAGCACCCGGGACATCCAGGACAAGAGTCCGGTACAGCGTAATCCCCCGGGCTACCAGGCGCAGCCCGGCGATTTCTCACGCAGCAACCTCACTTTCTGGTCGCGGCAGGCGTTGCCGTCAACAACGGCAGGCTTCTCCTTCACCCATCGCTACCTCCACGATAAGCTGGGCTTTGTGCTGGCGGATAATTTGCAGAACCAGTACTACGGCAATATCAGTTTCCAGGCAACGGCCCTTCCCTTGAATGATACGACAGGCCAACTGCATCCTAATGACGCCAATAACTTCAAGGAATATACGCAGCAGCTGAACAATGGCCTGGTAGCCCACCTGGACTACGTCATCAACGAAAAGAACAAGATCAACCTGGACAACTTTTACCTCTACAGCTACCTGGCTCAAACCCGGTTCGATGCTAATAATATCCTCATCGGAACAGGTGGGACAGGCGCAGGCACCGGCCAGGTATTCAACACATATACCTCGCAGACCCAGCACCTGTTCGTTGAAAACCTCAAGCTTTCGGGTCAGCACATCCTTTCTCCCAACTTCAGGTTCGATTGGGCCGGGGTATACTCCACCGCGGGCAACAGGCAGCCCGATGTAGCCAGTATCAACACCGTTTACCTTATCCAGAATAATGGGGTACAAACCGGTACTTATTTTGACGGCATCAGCCGCACCTGGCAAAAAAATGACGACAAGGAATACTCCGGCATCCTCAACCTGGACTACCGTAAGAGATTTGGCAGCAACGAGCTGCAGATCAAGGCGGGTGGGCTCTATCGCTATGCTTCCAGAAATAACGTGCAGGACGACTACAACCTCATCCCCCCGGCCACCAATGCGAACGGCACAGCCGCGAGCAAGCCTCTTTGGACAGGCATTGACAACGCACAATGGGACGTCTTCAATCCGTCGGGCACAACATATAATCCCAACAGTTACAATGCTACTGAGACCATCTATGACGGTTACGGAGCCATCCGGTTCAAGGCGCTCATGTGGGAAGCAGGCGGCGGATTACGCGTGGAACACACCAACGATACCTGGAATGTTCTGCAATATGTTGCCGGGGAGTTGATCAATGGAGGACAGATCTACCAGGAATTCCTGCCCAGCGGTTACTTCAAATACGAGCTGGCCAACCGCCAATACCTGCACTTCTCTTATTACCGCAGCATCACCCGGCCCAATTATTACGAGCTGGTGCCTACAGGGGGTAGCCCGGCCGTGACTACGGGTTTCCGGACAGAAGGTAATGATACACTGCACCACTCCCTTGCCGACAACCTGGACATCCGCTATGAATGGTTCCCCAGGGGGGATGAACACCTCTTCATAGGCGCTTTTTACAAGCATATCGTAGACCCTATCGAGATCCAGCTTACCGGAGGCACCAACGGTGGGTTGTACGTCGTCAAACCCCTCAATTCCCACCCGGCCACCAATGTGGGCGCCGAGATGTCCTTTACGAAATACTGGGGTAGATTTGGCGTGACGGGCAACTACACCTATACACATTCCACCATCTCCAGCGACCAAAAGACCCCCCAGGCCAAGGATGTGTTTCCGACCCGGCCGATGCAGGGACAGACGGATCATATCGTCAATCTCTCGCTGCTCTACAAGGACACCAAACACGGGTCCTTCGTCCAGGTGTCCTACCAATACCAGGGTACCACCCTTGCCGAAACGGGCCAGTATGCAGGGGCCGACTATTTCCAACGCCCCATGAATACCCTGGCCGTATCCGGCGAAAAGGATATCCGCAAACACTTCACCATGTTTGCGAAGGCCAACAACCTCCTGAACACCCCCGTGCAACAATATGTCCAAGGTGTACTGGTACTAAAAAATACGTACCGGGCCACCTACAGTTTAGGCATTCGCTATACATATTAACGATACCCACTTCTTTATTAAAAACAAAAGCGTCATGAAGATCAACACCATCAAAAAAACGACAGGTTTCCACGTTGTGAGCCTTTTTGTCTCCGCCGGCCTCCTGTTCGCGGCTTGTAGCAAGAGTTCAAATTCAGCCAACACGGGCACTCCGTTGCCCGTCAACGCCATCCGCAGCACTTCGCTCACCGGTGGCAATGTCAAAGGCACCATGCTTACCGATTCCACCTACACCGTCTCGGGCGACATTACCGTTCTGCCGACCGATACGCTCACTATCCAACCGGGAACAACCATCAAGGTCAGCGGCAACCATAAGTTCACGATCCAGGGGATCATTGCGTCGTTGGGTACCCAGGCTAAACCGATCACCATCACGACCCAGGATGCCAACCCGCAGCCCGGCGAGTGGGGTGGCTTCCAGTGCGACAGCGCTAAAAGCGTCACCTTCTTATGGACCAAGCTCCTCTGGGCAGGCGGCGCAGATGCGTCCGGCGGCACCACGCAGACCATCGCGGTTTCCGTACCCATCCCGGTCGATATCGAAGACTGCTGGTTCGTGGGCGGCCAGGACAACCAGATCGGCGTCTACTCCACAAGCACGGTCAAGATACTGCGCAACTCCTTCTATGGCAACGGTACCACCGATGGCGACTGTATCGACTTCCACTCCGGCGTCACCGGCGTTGTTGCCTACAACGTCCTCTGGGGATCTGCCGGCAGCGCGATTAAAGTCTTTACCAGCTCGACCATTCAGAACCCTCAGACCAATGTAGAGGTCTACAACAACACCTGCGTCGAAAGCGGGTTCCGCCGTGGCGCCGCCGAGCCCGGCCGTGGTGTCCTCATCGATGCCTTTTCCCAGGCAAGGGTGTACAACAACCTCCTGGCGAACAACTACTGGAGCCTCGACATTACGCCCACTTCGGACTTCGCTCATACGGTGTACAATAACAACTATTTCTACGTCACCGTCGACTCCCTGCGGCAGTTCATGTATCCCGCCGGCGAGAAGGGTACCGTCCAATCCGGCGATATCATCAACCTCACGACCACTGGCGCCAACGATCCCAAGTTCGTAGGGTATTCTACTACGGTCAACCCGAACAACCGCATCATCCCGTCAAACTACGATTTTCATCTGCAATCGAATTCTCCTGCCCTGGGTAAAGGCTATACCGGCACCGTCACCGGCCTGCCTTCCTGGGCACCCGCCCTCAGCAGCGACATCGGCGCCTATGTCTCCGATACCACCGGCGGCAAAGGCAACCGGCACGCAGCAGGCTATTGATCCATTGGCCTTCATTATATCGAAAAGACGGTACTGTTTCAGTACCGTCTTTTTCGTCCACAGATTTACTACAGTTTTGCTATTCATCTTTATCCACCTAATTCAAATAACCAATGAGTAAAAAATTTGTACTTGCCGTTGGCCTGGCCCTTTCTTCCTTGGCCGGTCAATCCCTTTACGCCCAACAATACAGCTTTGATAAAAAGATTTCCCTGCCCGGCGACGCCGGCTATGACTATATGGCCATCGACGAGGTGAATAACCACCTGTTCGTCTCCCATGGGAATTCCTTCAATGTAGTCGACCTGGCTACCGAACAACCCATCGCCACTATCGACGGGATGCAAGGTGTGCACGGCATCGCCATCGTAAATGAGGTGAACAAAGGCTTCATCAGCGACGGAAAGGCCAATGCCGTAGTGGTCATAGACCTCAAAACCTTCAAGATCATCAAAACTATCGCGCTTCCTTCTACCGACGAAGACGCCATCATCTATGACCCGTATTCGAAAAAGGTCTTTGTCTTCAACGGCGACAGCAAGAATACCTGCGTCATCGATATCAACACCCTGGAATTGGTAAAGACTATCGACCTGGGCGGCGGTCCCGAATTCGCCGTGTCCGACGGGCATGGACTGGTATATGATAATATCGAAGACCTCAACAGCCTCAAGGTCATCGACACCAAGACGATGACTGTAAAAGCAACCTATCCGCTTTCTCCCTGCGGCGGCCCTACCGGCCTCGGATTCGACCCCGAACACCACCGGCTGTTCACCGGCTGCCGGAAGAACAAAGGACTCAGCGTCGTCGACACAAAAGACGGTAAGGTCATCACCACGCTGCCCATCGGCGCCGGCGTCGATGCCGTCGTCTATGATGCTGCCGACAAACTGATCTTCTGCTCCAATGGCGATGCCACTACGACCATCATCAAGCAGGAGTCTGCCGACAACTACTCCGTCATCCAGACCCTGGCGACCCAACCCCGCGCCAAGACCATGGCCTTCGATAAAAAGACAAAGAAGATATACCTCAGTGCGCCCCAGTTCGAGCCCGGCACCCGGAAGATCGTCCCCGGAACTTTCGCCGTATACGTGTATAAGCCATAATAAATAAATGAAGCCGTCTCCAAATGAATGGAGACGGCTTCTAATACCATTCAGTGGTCAGCGCGTTAGAACCCGGTAATCTTTATTGGAGTGATTTCTTAACCTTGCGGACAAAGTATGCGGAAACGTTAACTAAACCGGCAATTTCTGCAGTAGTATGTTTAGTATTGAGCAATAGGTATCTGACGAACTCTTTCGCAAACTTTTCTTTCCCTTTTTCCAGGCCTCTTTCTATGCCAATTTCCATACCATCCTTCTGTCCTCTTAGGTAGAGAAAGTCGTTTTCTTTGTTTTTCAGCATGTATTCGCCAACACTATCCATAATTGCCAGATTTTCTGATTTAAAATTACGCAAATTTGCCAATATCCGCAACTGCCGAATATGCCGCAGCTTTGAAAAGTCTCCTGGAGAAGTGGCAATAATCTCTTTTACAATGATTTCCACCACATGTCCGGCATTTCTGTCCCCGAAATCCGCCAGAATAGCCAGCATTTTTTCCGCAGGATTCTCAGCAGAAAGCAACAATCGATAATCGACGGCCGAAAGGGTTATGAGCTCGTATTTGAAGTGCATACGCTCTGAAAGGATGTGATCTTTCATCTGAGGGGAATATTTCCCTAAATAAATTACATATTGGCGCACCGGAAGTTTATAGCGTCGGGACAACATGATATAGTATTCGGCCATCCGCAGCGGCATTTCCGGTTCGTCGATTACCTGGAATTCGATGTGGAGTACAAATGTTTCTCCATTCGAGTCAGTTACCTTTTTTAACACATCCGGTTTACGCTCTTTGGTATGCTGGACATCATCCGGCAATTCTTCCGTGAATACGGAATAAATACCCAAGAGCTTTTTTATCAAACCGGGCAATACTACTTCCATATTCTCACGCAAGACCTTATCATATTGATGGACTTGCCTGCCGTCGGATTCCGGTTGTGGTCCGGCACGGGCTTTAGTCGGGGCTGCTTTTGTCATAGGTGAAGATTATTTGTATATTTTTTGGATGGCATAGCTCCCAGGCAAAAAAAATACGGACTACCTTAATAGATAGTCCGTATGATACCGAGGTTATGAGCCCCCAAATTATCCCACCTCACCGGTGGCTCTATAGTTAGTTACTATTTTAAGAAGTAAAGATAAGAGATAATTCATTTCACAGGACCTAGAACGTCGCCCCAAAAGAGACATAAAAACTCCTGCGCAGCGCCGGGATGATCCCCGGCCCGGGATATTCCGTCGTCCGTTTGGTAAAGTACGCCCGGTCAGTCAGGTTGTTGACCCCGCCCTTGAGATGATATTGCGCACTCAACTTCACTGTCGCTGCCCAATCCAGCACCGTATAATCAGGGATGATTCCCGCCGACGGGTCCGTGCTTGACACCACATTGCTCGCATCCCCATAACTCTTAGCCGTATAGCTTACCAGAAAGGTGGTGGAGAACACCGGCCGCGAGTAAGTGATACCTGCCCGGTCGATGATCTTCGGCGCATATTCCACGGCGTTGCCCTTATAGACGCCGCTGGTATATTTCGCATCGATGTAGGCCAGCGAATTGAAAACGCTCAGATTACCCCGCCGGTGACCAGCCCCGGGTTGGGTAGGCCGAAACTCGATATAAGCCTCCACACCCTTGTTGATGCTGTTGGCGATATTGGTCTGAAAGATATAGGGCACCCCGTTGCCATCGGTCAATTGCACCGCCCCGATGCGGTTGTTATAGGCAAGCCAAAAACCATCTATGTCGAAATTCAGGTACTTGCCAACCGTTCCCCGCCAGCCCAGGTCGGCATTGTATCCGCTGGCATCCTTCATGTTGGGGTCCACCCGGGCCGTACTGCCCAGCTTCGTCAGCTGGTCATAGGTCACCGGGCTGTACGCCTGGGAGATATTCCCGTATAGGTTTGTTGTACAGCTTGTCTTGTACTGGACACCCACCCCAAACAGCCCAAAGCTTCTGCTCTTGCTGTTGTCGGAATTCACGTCTCCGCCGTCGGTGATGTATCCCTTTGCCGTACTGCGGAGATACTCGAATCGTACCCCCGGAGTGATCGACAGCCTGTGCGTGATGCGAAAGACATTCTCTACAAAGGGCGCAATATTGGTGGTGTGGAAGGCGAGATCATATCCATAATGCGGGTCGAGCAGGGAAAGATTAAAGTCGCTGCCCGTCGTGCCAAGACCTCCGCCCTGGCGGATAAACCTGCCGGCAAACACCCGCACACCCGCCGCAAGGGAATTCGACATCCCCCACAGGTCGTACCGTGTCAGCAGGCGGACTTCTGTGGTCAGGCTGTTCATCTTCTCCCGTTGAACTTCCCGGTTTGAATACTGCAGGGTTGTCGCATCGACAGTATCCAGCGTCTCCGGCCCCCCATCCTCATTTCTCCACACCAGGCTCCGCGAGCTAAATAAATAAGACGAAGTGACGTAAAGAGTCGTGCGCCCGGACAAGGCATATTCCGCCTTTGCCGCAACGATGTTCCAGGGACTCGTCAGCCAGTTCCTGGCCCGGTAGGAGGTATCGGGGTTCTGTGCAAATTGGGCATCATCGAATCCCCCCGGCATATGGATGCGGTTGCGGAATAGGGTATATTCCACACCTATGCGCAGCCTGTCACTGGCCTGGTAGGAAACTTTTCCAAACCCGCTCACCTGCCGGTAGTCCGAGTTGAGCCGCCGTCCCTGCGAAGCCTGGTATTGCAGGAAGCCAAAGTAATTCCATTTGCCCAGCTGCCCGCCGGCGGCATGGTAAGAGTTGAAGAAGCCATAACTTCCGCCGGTCTGTTCCATGCTGTACTCGAAAGGCCTGTCCTTCGGCCCGTCTTTTAAGATATAATTGATCACCCCGCCGAATTGTGGTCCCCACTGCAGCGAAGATTCGCCCCGCGTCACTTCGATCCTGTTCACCGCCTCCAGCGGCGGCAGATAATACGACTCGGAATAACCATAGATATCCGCCGTGACGTTGTAGCCATTCTGCCGGGTATTCGTCTCCACCGATTGAGAAGGGTTAAGCCCCCTGAAGCTGATGCCATTGGAAGGGAACCCGCTGCCCGCCGTCTCCGAATAATTGGCCCCCGGGATACGGCCCAGCACTTGCCGCGGGTTATTCTGGGCCGTATTCGCATCCAGGCTGTCGAGGAGGAGAACCTCCGTCTTTTTCCCGGAATAGATATTGCCGTTGTGTATCTCGTCCAGCCGTCCCATCCCGCTGATCGTCCGGACGCCGTTGACGATCACCTTATCCAACACTTTTACGCTATCCCGCTGTGCAAAGACAGGTGCAACAGCAGTCAAAAAAAAGCCGATCGAAAGAATGATTCTCATAGTCAATATGTTAGCATTTGTGCCAGCTGCAAAACTGCGGCTAATATTGCCCCTGCCATTGCCGCATCGGGAAAATCGATTTATGTTTTTGGGAAATTCTACAGAATATATTTAGAATCAGCCATTAATATTGCCAATTAAACTCCTGCAAATTGGCCTTCGCAAAACACCTTTTTCTCTTACTCTTCACCGCGCTAACCCTCACCGCCTTCGGCCAAAACACCGGAAAGATCACCGGCGCCATCACCAATGCAACCAGTAAGGCCCCTATCGAATACGCCACTGTCTCCCTGCTGGATGCAGCAGGAAAAACCCTGCGCGAAACCATCACCGACAAAAAAGGGAACTTCACTTTTTCGAGCATCGCTCCGGGCCGCTATCGGGTAAAAGCGGAATTCGTCGGCTTTGGCGCACTCACGCGTGATTATGCTGTTCCGGCCACCGGGAAGGGGGATGCGCTTAGCATCGCGCTTACACCCGTCTCCAGCGATCTAAGGGAGGTTACCGTCATCGGGGCCCGCCCCCTGGTGGAGAATCATCTCGACAAAATAGTGTACAACGCCGCAAACGACCTTACTTCACAAAGCGGTGTAGCCCTCGACGTGCTGAAGAAGGTGCCATCCGTTTCAGTGGACATCGACGGAAATGTGGAATTGGAAGGCAATTCGAACATCCGCTTTCTCATCAACGGGAAACCCAGCACTATTTTCGGGGCCAGCGTCACCGACGCTCTCCAATCCATCCCCGCCAGCCAGATAAAGAGCATAGAAGCGATTGCTGCCCCGGGCGCGAAATACGACGGATCGGGCACCGGAGGTATCATCAACATCATTTTGAAAGATAGCCGGGTGCAGGGCATCAATGGCGCCATCAACGCTTCGGCCGGCACAAGACTGGAAAACGGCTCCTTCAACCTCAACGTGCGAAAGAACAACTTTGGCATCAACGCCTTCTTCAGCGGCAACGAACAACTCAATACCACGACGCTCAATACCCTCGATCGCCAGTCCTTCAACAGCACAAAGGATACGCTTACCTTTCTTCATCAGGACGGAAGCACCGACTTTAACCGCAGCGGATACCAAACCGGCATCAGTGCGCAATGGGATATCACGGCAAAAGACAAGCTCACCGCGGGGTTCAACTGGAACCATTTCGGCAACCACAGTAGTGGTGTTACCAACCAGCAGCAGGATGTGCAGGACGGTAGCGGGGCCCTCTTGTCCGCTATCCCGAGCATCCGCAATGCCGGAAGCGCCGTTCACGCCAACACCGGTGACTGGAGCCTTGATTATAAAAAGGACTTTAAAAAGAAAGGCCAGGATCTGGACATCCTTGTCACCACCAGCGTAGGCAACAATTTTAACGACTATTATCAACAGCAAAACTACCCGGGTGGCGGCATCCCCAATTCGGGTTCGAAAGGCAGCAGTCCCGGGACGGACAAAGAGACCGACATCTCCGCAGACTATCGCCAGCCGGTAGGTAAGGACATCACTGTGGAGACCGGTCTGAAGACCGTCCTCGAGACCCTCACCAACACCGTCACAACAGACACCCTGCTCCCCGACGGGTCATACGGCCCGGACGCCGGTCAGACCTATGCTTTTGCTTACAAGCGGCAGGTCTATGCCGGATATTTTTCCGGAGATGGCACGCTCTTTCATCATTTCCTGGATGTTCAGGCAGGCATGCGATATGAGTATACCCACACTCAGGCGGATTTCAAAGGCGCCGCCATCCCCTCTTATGGAACGCTGTTCCCATCCCTGACGGTTTCGCACAACCTGGACGAAACCCAGTCGATAAAAGTGAGATATAGTTACCGCATCGAACGGCCGGATTATGGCGACCTGAATCCCTTCTATAATATTTCTGACCCGCATAATATCACCACCGGTAATCCCGCTCTCCGGCCGGAGCAGGGTCATCGGTTTGAATTGGGCTACAATAAGAACTTTGGTGGTGGTACTAATTTGTACGTAGCGGCCCTTTATGTATACAATACCGACGACATCCAGTCCCTGGGTACCTGGTATGATACGCTGAAAATTGATGGCGTCTCCTATAGCAATGTCACGCTTACCCAGCGGTATAATATCGGCTGGCAACGCAACGTGGGGAGCAATATCTTTGGTTCGGTGGCTATCACGCCGGCGATCTCGCTGCGAAGCAATATGCAGCTCGGCTTTCGCACAAATTCCAGCCCCGGCCTGGGCACGGTCAGCGGCTTCTACTTCCGTGGCAACCTCAATGCAAGCGCTAAGATCGGGAAGGATTGGATGGCCGAACTGTTTGGCAACTACAGCTCCCGTCAAAAGACGATCAACGGCACCCGGCCGGTATTCGCCTTCTATACGCTCGCAATCCGCAAGGAATTTTTGCACCGTAAAGCCAGCCTCGGCTTCACCGCTACCAACCCCTTCAACAAATACATCGATCAAAAAGCCACGTTGTATGGCAGCAATTTCACCCAGACAACTATCAGGGAAGTGCCCTATCGATCATTTGGCATAACGCTGAGCTATAAATTCGGGAAACTCGAATTCAAAGCGAAAGAGCGGGAAAACGATAACGAGCCCACTCAGATAGAGTAGAAAAACAGGCCGCTCATGAAATTGAACAATAAGACGATACGGAATTATTTGGTCTATTCTTCGGGCATCTTCCTGTTGACTATCCCCGTTTTCTACTTTGTCCTGCGTTCGGTGTTGCTCGATGCGGTAGACAAGTCGTTGCGGTCGCAGTTTCACGAGATCAGGGAAAAGGTGGGGGATATCCACTCCGAGGACGAACTCTCCGCCTGGTCGCGGCTGGACAAGGACATCCGGCTACTGCCCGCGGATCAGGATGCACCCGATGAGATATATACGATCGATCGGTATAATAAAAGACACCACGAATCCGAACCCTACCGGGAAATGGCCGGCGGCATCACCGTCGACGGGAAGAAGTACAAGCTCATCATCAGCAGCAGTCTCATCGAGAACGAAGACCTGCTGGGCAGCATCCTGATCCTCCAGATCACGGTATTGCTGGTGCTCATTGGCGGTATGATGTGGATCAACCAGAAAATGTCAAGACGGCTATGGCAGCCTTTTTATGTGGCGCTGAGGAATATGCAGCAATTCGAGCTCAACAAACAGGTAGACCGCCCTTTTCAGCAGAGTTCGACCGATGAGTTTGACCAGCTCAATAAGGCCATCGCCCATCTCTTCAGCAGAAGCTACCAGGTATTCCTGCAACAAAAGGAATTCACCGAGAATGCCGCCCATGAGATGCAGACACCGCTCGCTATCTTTCAAAGCAAGCTCGAGCTCCTGATGCAAACATCCCCGCTTCACCAGGAACAGGCGCAATTGATCAACGCGCTCGATACCACCAACCGGCGGCTGATAAAGCTGAATAAATCCCTCCTGTTACTCACCAAGATCGAAAATCACCAGTATAAGACCACCGACCAGGTGAATATTTTATCCCTGTGTGAAAAGCTCATCGATCAGATGGGCATTCTCGCCGAGTCCAGGGAGATCACCATTCGGACGGACTATAACGCCAACTTCATGGTCGATGTCAATGGAGTGCTGATCGACATCCTCATCGGCAACCTGCTTTCCAATGCCATCCGGCATAATGTGGACAAGGGGGAGATTGTCATCGCCACGGAGAAGAATGCGCTCACCATCAGCAATACGGGAGGCGATACCCCTCTTCAGCCGGATAAGATTTTCCATCGGTTTCATAAGCAGGCCCGGCTCCCGGGCAATGAGGACAGCACCGGCCTTGGGCTCGCCATCGTAAAGAACATTTGTACACTCTACCATTATACCATCGATTATTCCTTCGGCAACGGATTTCACTCTTTCCGCATCGGTTTTGATGGCCGGTCGGCCGCAATCCCACCTTCCTACAGAATCCAGGCGTAGCATTGGGATAAGAAAAACACCAATTATGAACAGATTATTTATCCCGGGCCTCGTCGCCCTTTGCCTGTCCTCCGCTCCGGCTATCGCACAAAAGGTAAAATCTGCGGATGTCCCTGCCGCAGTGAAGAGCGCACTGATGAAAAAATATCCCGCTGCGACACACATCATCTGGGAAAAAGAGAAAGGAAATTTCGAAGCCAACTGGGGTGGCCGCTCAAATGAGGACAACTCTGTCGCCTTCACCCCCGATGGCACGTTTGTCGAACAGGTCGTTGCTATCCCGGTGGGCAGCCTGCCACCCGCAGTCGCTGCTTATGTAAAACAGCATTATCCCGGCGCTAAGATCACCGAAGCCGGTAAGGTCACCGATGCCGCCGGCAAGACCAGCTATGAAGCCGAGGTCAAAGGGAAAGATCTCGTGTTCGACACCGACGGCAATTTCCTGAAGGTCGACTAACGCCGCGGATCGCCGGATCAGCGGCAGCACCATCCCGCCGCTCCATCCCGCCGCTCCATCCCGCCGCCCCACAAGCCCGGGCCTGCACCCGCCATTGCAGGCCCTTTTTTCTTTGCCTAAAAGCCTTATCTTGCGGCATGCGTCAACTATTCCTTTTCCTTTTGGCAACTACCGGTCTCGCATCTACTGGCTACACCCAGGTCCAGGTCAGTCAGGAACCTCGACATCACAACGTATTCGAAAATGCCTACGTCCGCGTACTCGACGTCCATGTACCCCCGCATGATACCACCCTCATGCACAAACACTCTATCCCCTCGGTCTTCTTCATCCTCAGCAAGACAAGATCCGGCTCTGAAACTCTCATCGAGCCCGCCAAACCCTCCTTCGCCGATGGCAACATCTGGTTCGAAGGATTCTATGAAAAACCCCGCGTCCACCGCGTCTGGAACGAGGACACCGTGGATTTCCACGCCATGGACATCGAACTGCTGCATACTCCGGCCCCGGCCCCCGGCATTCCTGATAACCTGCCCTTCTCCAAACAACTCTTCGACGAAAAATCCGTCCGCGCTTTCCGCATGACCCTGCCGGCAGGTCAGCACCAACGCCTTGACCCGGTGCAGGCGCCCGTCCTCGTTATCGGTCTTTCCGGCCCCTCCGCCACCGGCGCAGTCAACGACCACCCCTTCACAAAAAAAGGTGACTATCTCTTCCTCCCCGCGGGCACCCCCCTTGCCATTGCCAACAACAGCGCAACGACCGAACAACAATTTGCCCTGCTCTACCTGAAATAATAATGAAAATATATTCATTATTCCCTATCTTTGCTCCATGCGCCTCAAAGACGAGCAAAAGATCGACCTTTTCTTCGCGAGCACCCTTACCCTCGTAGGTCAGGTCGGCCTCGTCGGGTTGACCATGCCCCTCATTGCAAAACAATCCGGCGTCGCTATCGGCACCCTCTACATCTATTTTAAGAACAAGGACGACCTTATCCATGCCCTTTACAAAGAAGTAAAAAAACGTTTTGGCGCAACTATTTTCATCGGCTTCAGCCCTGAGCTCCCCGTCGAAGAAGGTTTTCGGGTCATCTGGGAGAACAGCCTCCGTTATACTGTCTCCAACTTTCCAGAGCAATTGTTCCTGCAACAATTTATTGCCTCGCCCTACAAACGCGAAGACCAGGCCATGGCCGTTGCCAGGCCCGTGATGGCCCCCCTCGCCCAGCTGCTCGAACGCGGGCAAAGACAAGGACTGCTGAAGCCCGACACCGAATGCCTTATTCCAAGCCTGCTCTTTGGCTTTGTCCAACAGATTGCCGCCCATATCCATCACACTCCCGCACGCCTCACCAAAACCTTTATGGACACCTCGTTCCGGTTCCTCTGGGATGCGATCCGGGGTTGAAATTTTTTTTACACTAAAAATGAAAAAATATTCAGTTATGAAAAAGATCACGCCACATCTCTATCAGCTAAACCTCGGTTTCGTCAACGCCTTCCTCATCGAGGATATCGTACCCGGTCCTGACGCGGCGGATAGCCTCGCACCCGGCTTTACCCTCGTCGACACCGGAATGCCGGGCCACCTCCCAAAAATCTTCGCCCAACTGAAAAAGGCCGGCAAAGACCCCCGCGACATCCGCCGGATCATCGTTACCCATGCCCATACCGACCACACAGGAAGCGCCGCCGCCATCAGCAAGGCACTCGATATTCCGGTATGGGCCCATGCCGACACTGCCCGGCTCGTTGAGCAGGGACGCCCTGGCGAAGCATCCCTGCAAGTCAGCCCCGGTTTCCTCAACCGACTCATCTATCAATTGTTTATCCGTCGCGGAGGCGCCATCGATGCCTTCAACATTACCCGCCGGCTCATCGACGGGGAGATCCTTCCCATCGGCGGTCCCGGTGGAGTCAAGGTCATCTATACTCCCGGTCATGGCGCTGGTCATCTTGCCCTTCTCCTGCAGGCCGACCGTGTCCTCATTGCCGCGGATATATGCGCCAACGCCTTCAGCCTCGATTGGAGCACTGTCTACGAAGACCGCGAATTGGGTCGCCAAAGCATCCTGAAAGCTGCTGCTTTCGCTTTCGACAAAGCCGTTTTCGGTCATGGGCGCCCGCTGACAAGCGACGCGAGCGCCAGGCTCAGCGCAAAATTTGCCTCGTCCGCGTCAGCCGCGCGCTCACCTTCTCATTGATGATACCCGGGTATTCCGTCTCGAATGTCGACCGCACACTCTTATCCTTCACTTTCAGCTTCGCCGACAAATACCCGAGCTTACGCTTATTCACCTCCATCAGCTCCGACCACTCCATTACCCAGACTTCGATGTTCTTATCCTCCTTCCTGTCATAAAGAAAAGGCTGGTGGTATTTTGCCCGGCTGCTCCTCATCTTCGATTTTGCATAAGGCGTCAGCTTCGAAGAGATCAGCAGCAGCTTATAATGGATATTTTCCCTTGGCAATCCCGGATAGGATTCCACCGTAAAAGCATATTCGTCTATCTGCTGCAGCTCCTTTTTCCCGATAGCGCACTTCGGTGACTTCAGCTCCACCACCATCACCTCCCGGTCCTCATTGTCCAGTACCTTCTCATTAAAGAAGAACAGGTCGGTGATATTGTCCAGTCCCTCCACGTCGATCAGGTTCTCATCCGCCGCCGCCGGCTCATACACTAGGTACTTGTCACGCAGTTCCTTCAGGATATTCCCTATCTTCTTGTCACTCCACAGATGTTGTGTCCCGTTGTAAGCCTCCCCAAAAAGCCAAAGCTCGCTTTCGATGATCTTATGCAACTGGCTCCGTTCGCGCAGCACCTCACCGACATCCCCATAGATGAGTTCGTGCAGGAATTCGAGGAATTCCAGCTTACCCGCAACCGCACTCGCAAAAGTGATGACGTTCTCCAACTCTGTCTTCTCCAGCAACTGGTGGAATTTCTCCATATTCGCATCCGACAGCCGTACCACCTTGGTAAAGATATCCTCCACATGTCCGCTGGCCAGCGATCTGTCGATAAGCGAATAGAAAAGCCCCCGGATAGTCGAGTCCTTATCCATCAGTTTGTACTCATCCTCTACGAGATAAGCTATCTTTTGGAAAAGCAGCTCCCGTGACGCCGACATCGGTGACTCGAATGAAGAAGGGTAGGAGGGGTCCTTCTCCAGTTCGGCAATAAATTTCTCGAACCGTTTATTCTGCGCCTTGAAGAAATCATTGATCGTGTCCTTTATAAACTCCTTCAATCGTTTAATCTCTTCGTCTCCAAGTGAATCCAGATCGATGTTGCGAAAAAGGTCGGTATTGAAAAAGGTGGAGTCCAGGTAGATGAACCAGGTTCCCAGATCGGGCGTATACCAATCCGAGCTATAGGTAAAGGCATGTGCCACCGTCTTTAACCCCCCGGCATTGTCTACATAAAAAAACACCTGCACCTTGCCAAGGTCGATGCGCAGCTGATAAAAATGAAAATCGAAGGGGTGCGCCACTCCGTGAACATCGGTATAGGTCACCGCCTTTAGATGTGGCCTGTCGACCACAAAATCGGTAGGGTCCAGTTCTTTCCCATTGACGACGAATCTGATGTCCCGGTTAAATACCTGCAGCGGATATTTTTCGAACAAAGCCTGCCCGATAGCCTCCTGCCCGAACTTGTCGGCGATCTTGTTCTTCGGCAGCAGCTTTCCCTGCTTATTGTGATGAAGATGCTCGATCACCACCTTATAATAAGGGTTTACCTTCTTCTTCATCTCCTCCACGTCGAATTCCAGGTTCACCTTCGACAAGGAGGAAGAGATCGATGCCGTGTCCAGGGGAAACACCACCTGGGTATAGCATCCACGATCCGGATCATCGGCCACCGTCGTAATGGTCATCTTTTCGCCTAATTGTAGTGCCCCGAATCGACCGATCCCCTGACCGTCTTTTTTCACATCCGTGCCGATCTCCAGGATCTTCTTTTCAAAATCCGTCGCATTCACCCCCATCCCGTTGTCGATCAGCTCTATCCTGGTGAAGGGCGCCCGCGCCGCAGCCGAATTCGCATAGTCGATGGTCAGCTCGATCCTCGTCGCCTTCGCCTGGATGGAATTATTCAACAACTCGCAAAAGGCCACGAACGTGTCCTTATACTTGGTGAGCAGGTCTTTGATGATCCGGGAATTCGTCGATAGCTGCTTGCTGTATTTCATAGCCCTCTAAAATACTAATAAAATTAGTATATTTCGCATCTTCATCCCACATTTTTTAGCCCCCTAGGTCGTCTCCTTGGTGATCCATTTACCCGTGGCAGGCGCCTGATAATTGTTCATCTTCTCCAGCAAGCCTTCTATAGTGTTTGTCGAAAGCAGCATCTGTTGGTTGGTCTCCTTTAAAAAACCCCTGTCCACCATGGTCTGGGCAAGCTGGAGCAACTCATCGTAAAACCCGTTGACATTCAGCAGACCGACAGGTTTTTGGTGCAACCCCAGCTGTCCCCAGGTGAGCATCTCAAATAACTCTTCCATCGTCCCAAATCCCCCCGGCAGTGTGATCACTCCATCCGAAAGCTCATGCATCTTCGTCTTCCGCTCATGCATCGTGTCGACAACGATAAGATCGGTCAATCCTTCATGCCCGATCTCCTTTCCGCTGAGAAAACGTGGCAACACCCCGATCACCTCGCCGCCTTCCGCCAGCGCGCCGTCAGCCACCGCACCCATCAGCCCCACGCGTGCACCGCCATAAACAAGCCCTATATTCAGCCTGGCAAGCGTCACGCCGGTGAGATACGCCTGCTCTTCATATATTTTCTCGGCGCCGAGGCTCGATCCGCAAAAGACTACTATTCTTTTCATAACCCCAAAGTACGGCAAAACCCCGCACTGGCTTTTTCAGGACCATTTTTTTATTGTTATTACTCAACTTATTGATCTTCAGATACATATTTTTTGCAAAAAATCCCGGGTCCTGGTTACAACACTACGTCGGGGTAGTACTAATTCTATATAAAACACGAAATCAGGGTTTCAGTCTTCATAAGTTCACAATTGGCTTTCACATTGATCTTTTGCGACAGGTTGTTTTAAGGGTCAAGACCATCACTTGCAAGGGTAAGGATGGTCTTGTTTTTTGTCACCCGCCGCCATCTGTCCGGTTTCGATACACTTCCCGACAGGCTGAAAATAAATGGCGGCGATGATGTAACTATTTTCCGGCTCCGAAGTATCCTATATAGTAAACGGCCAACCATGAACCAATCAACTATCCTTACATTCTTCCTCTCTGCACTCATCGGCACATCTGCCACCATCGTCAAAGCCCAGAATACTACGCGGGATTCCCTGCAGGACAGCTATCATATCTACTTCCCGGCCCAGGGAAAGGAGATTCTTGCTGGCCACCTCGATGGCCATAGCTACAAATTGGTCAGTGTATATAATAAGGCGACAGATCTGTATGTCGACAACCGGCAGATTGACAAAAAGGACTGGTCAAAATACGACGCCATTGTAGAAAGGCTAAAGACAACCATCACCGATGACGAAGCCGAAGAGGCAAGAGATATGGCGCAGGCGCAGCGCGACCGCGAGCAGGCCGATCGGGATAGGGAGCAGGGCGAAAGAGATCGCGAGCAGGCCGAACACGATAGAGTACAAGGCGACCACGACCGCGAGCAAGCCGAACACGACCGTGAACAAGGGGCGCGCGACCGCGAGCAGGCCTCCCGCGACAGAGAACAGGCGCAACAAGACCGCGAGCAAGCTTCACGCGACAGAGACCAGGCCGAAGGCGATCGTGAACAAGCCGAACGCGACCGTGCACAGGCCGCCGAAGATCGCGCCATGCTAAGACAACTGATCGACTATCTCGTTGACCAAAAGATCGTTCCCAACGCACAAAGCCTCACCAGTCTCGTCCTCACCGATACCACCCTGACGGTAAATGGTACGATCCAGTCGCAGGACATCTTCAAGGCAGTAAAGGATAAATTCGGCTCCTGGGCCCGGCATGGATTATCCTATGGCTGCACCCCGGCCTCGGGAAGTTACATCCACCTGAGTCCCCGGACACAGTCTGTCTCGACGAATAACAGTGGTAACTATTCCCTCACCATCAACGATTGATCCCTCCTTATTTCAGATTGATAGTGCTAGTGTCACCTCCTGCCACCTTGATCAGGCAATCTTCAAATTTGGGCGCCGACATTTTTGGCCGGTAATTATTGCTGAAGCCGTACGGCTCTTTGGGAATATGGAATAACCCGGCGTCCAGCTGCTGGTTCTCGTTCAGGTCCTGGTAGGCGGCAATGGCATACTCCCCCGGTGCGATCGGAAAAGAGAATTCCACCGTCACACTATCGGCCTTTCGGATCTGTGCGGCGACCGGCTTTTTCAAAAAGTCATTTTTGTCGTTGAAGATCGCTACGTTGATGGTCCCCTTACCCACTTGTACATTTTGCACGATAACATGCAGGGCAGTCTGGTTTGGAGCACTGCGCCTGGCAAATAACAACAGGAAAAGGAGGGTGAACATGGCGGAAGTTTTTGTTTGATAAAGATAAAGCACCCGCAGTGATCGGTTTTGCCTTTATAGACAAAACCTTTATCTTTAGCGACATCATTCCCCTTCCTTCCACCATGCCCCGGCTACCCCTCCTTCTGATAACCGGCCTTTTATGCCTTGCCCTTTCCGGCCTGGCACAAAAGGCCGCCGAGCACCTTCCGCCACAGGGTGGTAGCGATTCTGCGATCATGGCAGAAGCCCGCGGGGCTTTCAAGCTCATCTCGCAAAGCCCCGATTCGGCCCTGAAGCTTGCCGAAAACGAGCTGGCCGTAGCCGAGCGGTCGGGCAATCGACGGCTGGCCGCCCTGGCCCATTCCACCAGGGGCTGGGCATGGCTGCACAAAGGGTTTTATGACAAGACCTTTCCCGACCTCGAACAGGCCGCGCAACTTTTTCACCTGCTGCACGACACCCTGGAAGAGATGCACGTATTGCTCAACATCGGCCTGGCTTATTCCAACCACAGCGAGTTTGCCAAAAGCGCCACCTACCTGTTCAGGGCGGATACCCTGGCGCAGCTATTGAAGGACCAATACGCCATAGGCGAGATCAACCGGCAAATGGGTATCCTCTACCGTGAGCAGGGACAGTACCAGAAAGCCATTCCCTATTTCCGGGAGAGCATCTCGATGTTCCGGGCCCTCCATGATACAATACATTTTATGGGGGCCGTCACCAGCCTTTCCGCTGTATATCTGGCCATGTCCCTGCCGGACAGCAGCCTGGTATTGTTACAGGCTGCTCTGCCCCTCGTTGAAGCGCTGTCGGGGGCCAGGTACGAGAAAGCGATGATGCAAGAACACCTGGGGGACGCGTATTACGCACTTGCCCGGTATGACAAAGCCATGGAAAGCTACGATCGGGCGTATAACTTATTTGTAGCTGGCAATGACAAAGCCGACCTGGCCTACGAGGCCATCAACCTCGGCAAGACATTCACCCGGTTGAAGGATTACAGGCAGGCAGAAAACTACCTGCTGTTGAGCTATCGCACCAATGATAGTCTTAAAATGGTGAATTACTCGCTCGATGCGGCCGAACAACTGGCTAATCTTTTCAAGGCCACCGGCGATTGGCGTAAGGCCTACCATTGGCTGGCCATCCGGGACTCGTTGCAGGATAGCCTCAACCTGACGGCGTTGAACGAAAAGACGGCGCAATTGCAGGCCCAGTACGAGGCGGACAAAAAGGAAAAGGAGATTGCCCTGTTGAAAAAGGACCAGGAGCTCAACCGCGCCATCGTTCAACGGCATGTGGTATTCCAACGCGGCGCGGTGGTAGTGGTGGTCCTGCTTGTTCTCATTGGGTTGCTGATCATCAACCGGTACAGGGTCGTTAACAAGACCAAACGCATACTCGATCTGGAAAAGATGCGCAACCGCATCGCGCGCGATCTGCACGATGACATGGGCTCCGCCCTGTCCAGCATCCACATCATAAGCAAAATGCCGCCGGCGCCCGATGGGGATGGGCAACAGGCATACCAGCGGCTGATGAAGATCCACGAGCACTCGGGTCTCATCCTGGAGAATATGAGTGACATCGTCTGGACGATCAACCCGGCAAATGACACCCTGGAGAAGATTATTTTTAAAATGCAG
This sequence comes from Puia dinghuensis, assembly GCF_014642875.1. GTDB lineage: Bacteria > Bacteroidota > Bacteroidia > Chitinophagales > Chitinophagaceae > Puia > Puia dinghuensis. The sequence continues at coordinate 661,082 of NZ_BMJC01000002.1, read as the reverse complement.
GAATTCGCAGCCGATATCTTCGACCCCCTCAACATCGACTATGTCTTCAACAAGGACGGCGATTTCCAAAATGTCAGGCTGGGGCTGCAGACACGCAGAGATCTTTATCTCATCTTCAAGGAAGCCGTCAACAATGCCGCCAAGTACAGCGGCTGCTCAAAGGTGGATATCACTATTGCGGCTGATAACGGTATAGTGACGGTGGACATTCGGGACAATGGCGTTGGCTTCGATCGCGACGCCATCAGGGGCGGCAATGGGCTCAGGAATATGGAAGAGCGCGCCCGCCAGATCCGGGGACAGATCAGCATTGCCAGTGCGCCGGGTGAGGGCACTACCGTGAATCTCCTGGTAAGATCACATGAATAAGGTAGGCGGTGCTTCCGGTTTTTTGGTCATATTTGTATACAAAAGCTCACCTCAACCACCTACAAACTTATGCAGACAGGCGTATTGCTATATGAGGATAATCAAACCTTAAGGGAAGGCATCTCGCAGTTGCTGGCGGATTCGGCAGATCATGTGCTGGTGGGTAGCTTTTCCAATGCCCTGCAGGTAGAAAGACAGGTAAAGGAACTGAAGCCGGACATCATCCTGATGGACATCGATATGCCCGGAGGGTTCAACGGCATCCAGGCCGTTCGGAAGGTCCGAACCTTCGATCGGGAGACACCCATCATCATGCTGACGGTGTTCGATGATCAAACGAATGTGCTTGACTCGCTCTTCGCGGGCGCTTCGGGCTACCTGTTGAAGAAACATCTTTCCGACCATCTCACGGAAGCCATACAGGAAGTATTGGCCGGTGGCGCGCCTATGAGCCCCAACGTCGCCCGCATGGTCATCGCCAGTATGCACAAATATCCCTCCACGGGCGACGACCCCTACCAGCTCACCAACCGCGAAAAAGAGATACTCATTGCACTGTCCCAGGGCACGGGCTATAAGACCATCGCTGCCAGGTTCATCATCTCCATAGACACCGTGCGCACCCACGTAAAGAACATCTATCAGAAGATGCAGGTGCATTCTCAGCTGGAGGCCGTAGCCAAGGGCCGCGACGCCGGCATTGTTTGACCGTGGCTTGCCCCGTGCGGAGTAAGGGTTTTTTTGTAGTAATTTTACTACAAAAATTCTCCAATCCCTTATGAGTAGAAAATTTTTCTTTCTATTCTATTTGCTCGCAATAAGCATCGGATGTGCCGAGGCGCAGAACGGCGGGAGCGATCCCTCCCTTCCAGACCGCAATGATTATGACATCAAACGATATAACAGCGAGAATGGATTGCCCCAAAACAGCGCTACCGGCCTGCTATTGGATAAAAATGATTTCCTATGGATAACCACCCAAAACGGTCTGGTGAGATTTGATGGCCGGCGATTCAGGATCTATGACAAATCCAATACCCCCGCCATAAGATCCAACCGGTTTTCGGTCATCGGCGAATCATCGCAAGGGGAAGTCCTTCTCGGTTCCTCCTTTGATCCGGCCGGCATCTACAAGGTGGAGCCGGATTATTCGGTAGTTACCGACACCACAAGAACTCGCATTCCCCACAAGTTTCTCCATATTAATGCAAAAGGCTTTTTCGACTGCACCCCTCTGTTCAACTATTATGCAAGTGCCGGGAAAGGCATCGATACCGCGTTTCTGAAGGACTTATGCTCATCCGAGACATTCGTGATCCTCAGCGATAACGAAATAGTTGTTCGTGACAGCGGCAACGAATGGTATTACCTGAACAATGTATCTGCGGAAGTGAGCAAATTGCCGGTTGGTTTTAAGGGTGGGGGCGACCATGTCTTCGTCCTGCACGGGATATTCTGTATTTTCTCTGATAGCGGCGGATGGTTTTTTTTTAAACACGGAAGGGAGACAGCCTTACGCGTAGATAAAGGCTTAACCGATTTGATGAAGAAGGCTCATGGACTCAATCTTATCATCGGCCCCGGGGGCGATCAGGTAATAATAAGGTATCGGAATGATATTTATCAACTAAACCTCGATAACAATTTATTGAGCACCGAACGTATCTTTCAAGATCTGAAGATACTGGATAAAATAATCGCTACTTCTTTCTTGTACGATAAAAAAAACCAGCGACTATTTATTGCAACCGTCACCACCGGGGTCATAGTCGTTACGAAAAGATTATTCAGGACTCTCGATTTTAACGCTTCCGACCCTCTTGACAACGCTTTCAAGGCCTTCCTTTTACTTCCCCAAAAAAAGATCCTTACCGCGAGCGGGATCCTGGACAGGGACAAGGAGAACAATAATCACTTATTTAAGGAAGATATGAGGCCCGATGGAAATTGTTTTTATCGGGCAGGGGATAGATCCATCTGGGTGTCCAGGGATAAGCGATTGCATTATTATGATATTGATTTTTCCAGGGGAATAGCCGTCGATAGCCTTCTGCTGGACTCTTATATCGGTTCGATAATTGAAGATAGCAGGCATGTCATCTGGATCAGCACGCTTTCTTCCCTGTTGAAAATCGCGGACGGAAAACTGCAATATGTCTTCAACCGTCATCCCCCGTTTGTCACGCATAATATTGAATCGATTGCGGCAGTATCGCCGTCACAACTATGGATAGCTTCCCGGGATGGGGTCTACACGTATGATATCGCGAAGGATAGCATCGGGGAAAAACCCATTCTGCCTCAGGTATATGCCCGAAATATTTACCGGGCAAAAGATAATAGCATCTGGGTGGCTACCTACGGGAATGGATTCTACAAGTATCAAAGGGGGAAGTTCACCGCGCTCCCGGCAGATGCGCAGAATTACCTGTCTACCGCACATACTTTTTTGGAAGATGGATCAGGTTTCTTTTGGATCACCACCAACCATGGGTTGTTCCGCATCAGGAAAAAAGACCTGGACGACTATACCATCGGCAGGGAGGATAGCTTGTATTATTACTACATCGATAAGTCATCCGGATTTAATACCAACGAGTTCAACGGCGGGTGTAATCCTGCCTCGCAGACGGACGACGAAGGCAATTTTTACTTTCCGTCCCTTGATGGTATAGTATACTTTAATCCCGGAAGGGTGCATCCCGAAATGCCCGACAAAGCAATTTTTGTGGATCATCTCTTCGTTGATTCGGTTAGGCTCGATTACACGAAGATCCATGCAATAAAGCCGGATTTCCAGCAGATAATTGTGGACATTACTACTCCATTCTATGGGCTGGAAGAAAATTTGAAGCTTGAATATACGCTTGACTCTGCCGGCGGGAAATGGTATCCTGTAAACAAGGATGGCCGCATCACGATCAACAGATTGCCTCATGGAAAATATACGCTTTCGGTCAGAAAGCATAATGGCAGCGCGGGAAATCGGTTTGCCCGCATAGCTATTGCTTTCGAGGTGCGGCCTCATTGGTATAATACCTGGGTTTTTTATGCGTTGTTGGCGTTGGTGGCGGGCAGTCTGCTATTCCTTCTGATCAGGCTAAGGATCAAGATACTCCGGCAGCAGAATTTACGGCTGCAGATGAAGGTCGATGAAAGAACTTCCGAACTGGAACAAAGTACTATCATAAAAGAGAGGCTGCTTTCTGTGATCATGCATGACATGCGTTCGCCGTTGTTCTCCCAGGCTCTTCTCATCGACCATTTGCATGCGAACCTCCATAAGCTCGGCGATCAGGAATTGAACGAACTATTTTATTTGTTAAAGGATTCCAACAACAGCATCTGCCAGTTCAGTACGGATTTTCTCGCATGGTATGATAGTCAAAAACAGGGGTTCTCGATAAAGAAGGAGAACATTGCATTGATCGATCTTATAGAAGAGACCACTGATATTTATAAAGATATCGCCTTCAGAAAGGGGTTATACTTCAATTTGGATATTCCTTCCGGATTGATGCTTGTCTCGGACAGGAATATACTTGCCATCGTTATCCGCAACCTGGTTGATAATGCCGTCAAATATACTGCCTCCGGAGGCATCGGCATCAGCGCATTCAGGAAGAATGGGCATATCCGGATACAGGTAAAAGATACCGGGCAGGGGATGACTGCTTTGAAGGTAAAGGAAATAAGAGCTATCAACGAAAAAGATACGAACACGACGGGTCAGGCTTTTGGATACCGGTTTATAATGGAACTGGTGCGAAAACTCAACGGCGAGGTGGACATTGAATCGGCGCCGGCGGGAGGCACGACGGTTGCAGTGAGTTTTACAGCTTAGAGATCTCCATTTGATACATCCTCGCCAACTCTTCAAGTTCACGTACAGTCTTTACTTTCAGCTTTTCGAATAGTCGCGTCTTATATGTTCCGACAGTAGAGGAATGGACGTTCAGAATGTTCCTGATCTCCAGCAGCGAATAACCATTCAGTAAATATTTCACCGTCTGCATCTCCCTGTCTGACAGCTTTTCAAAAGGGTTATCCCCTCCTTTTTTTGAATGACTGTCATCGCTGAGGTCCTTTCTCACCTTCCTGCTGATATAAACGTCTCCCCTTAATACGCAAGCGATCGCATTTCTTATTTCTTCGGTGCGGGATTCCTTATTCAGGTAGCCGAGAACTCCCAGTTTGATAAATCGCTTCGCATACAGCTCTTCCGAATTCATGCTATAGATCAGCACCTTGCTCAGCTCCCGGTAGGCAAACACGTTAGTGACCAGCGCGATCGAATCCGTATCGGGCATATTGATATCCAGGACGATCAATTCATAATCGTTCTTTTTCACACAAGCGATCACTGCGTCTCCATTGGAGGCCTCATCGAATACCGCTGACGGAAGAAAATCCCGGATGATCAGTTTTATGCCCGATCGTACTATTGTATGGTCGTCGGCTATCAACACCCTCTTGGTTTCCATACCTAAAATTACCAATTTGTTTAATGTATTTTTTAACATATTCATATTCAATCTCTTAAATCGTTTTAGCAAAACGAATTTGTAGATATAAAACGACAAAAAATGGAAAAATTATTTAGTTGTTTTACTCCATGAAATCGGTTAGGCGGACATATATATAGGACGACAGCATAAGATATTTACAGCATAAGATATTTATTTCCTGAAAAGCCAAATCGATCCGTACCCTATAGAACTTGTTTCAAAATTTTTTACTTTATAAAATTCTTTATTGTGAAATCCATCTATTTTGCCCATTCTTCAGCTCCGGCTCCTCAACTGCACGTAGCTGGCAAGGCAGCGCCGGCAGTCCGGTGCGCGAAAGTATCCTTACACCAACTTGTCTCCGGGTTGGTACAAAGCTTATTACCAGAGACCATAAGACGCGATAATCTTGTCCTCAACGAGATCCCCCGCGATCTTCGTGTCGAAGCCGATGAGAATATGCTGGCGTATGTACTCTGGCGCCTGATCAATGGGGCGATCCAAAGTACCCAAAATGAATGTATTCGCATAGAAGCCATCGCCACAGATGATCGCCTCATCATTAGGATAAAAGATGTTAGCACCAATTTTCGTCATATCATTTCCAGGGAATACAGGCAGGTGCTGCATGTGGCCGAAAAGCTGGGAGGGAGCATCAATATTGAAAATGGTAAGGAATATGGAATGAATGCGGCCTTCTGTATTTCAAGCAGCCCGGTGGCCGCATAAAAGCAATTTATCATGGGAAAATACAGCGTAAACCAGGAAGTATTATTGATCAGAAGCACAAGCTTTTTAAACGAAGAATTGTGCAAAAAAGATGATGCCCGCAACGACAGCTCTCTTTTTGATAACGAACGGCTGGAAGAAGCCTGTTGGAACGGCCTGCTGCAAGCGAGGCTCCCGGAGATCTTTTGGGACTTGCCAGGAAAACTCTTTCTTTGGCAGATCAAAGAAGCCACATCTTTCCTGGTACTCGACCTGGGCGAGGCTCCTGACGATATGGACAGTCATTTCTCCATTGTCCCCTATTCGTTTGTTTCTACACAAATTCATAACTGAAAGGACCTATCCTCTAAAATACCGCTTTCTTAACTTACTTAGATGACGCTGCATCATCAGCCTGAACATTCGCTCAAGTTTGGGAATGCGCGATAGCAATTCCGCCTTTTTCTCCCTTGTCAATACAAGCAGTTTTTTCCCGCAGAAAAGATCGTATTTTGCTGCTTAAAGAAGCAACGTATGCAGCAAGAAAGATATGAAATAATCACCAGGATCATTTCGGAATTGGAGAATCTTTTGCCCATCGCGCTAAAAGATCCAAAAGATGAAATGGTTTCCGGCGGCAACGTGGCACTATGTATAATAGATGAGAACGGCTTCGTTTACGGGAAAATGTTCGGCGATAATAATCCCCGGTTGAGGCAATCGTTCAAAGTCGCGTGGACCAAAGCCAGCCAGGTTTGGTTGACGGGTGAGAGAACAGGCGAATACGAGCGCCTGGTTTTTACCAATCAGATCCCCGAAAATGCCAATGGCATTGAAAACCCTGATCTCATCGGTTGGATGGGCGGGCAGCCTTTGGAGCTTAAGAATGGTTTGAAGCTCTCCGTTGGTTTTAGTGGCTTTACAGGACCGACCGATATCGATATTGTGCTGCAGGCTTGCAGGAATCTACAGTTGATATAGCGCATAAAATATAACTCCAATGACATACATCGCATCCGACCGAAGGTATAACCACATGACTTACAACCGCTGTGGCAACAGCGGGTTGATGTTGCCGGCGCTATCGCTTGGGCTATGGCACAATTTCGGCGAGTCTGACAGCTTGGAAAATGCCAGGAATATTTTACACCTGGCATTCGACGAAGGGATAACCCATTTCGACCTGGCTAATAACTATGGCCCCCCTCCCGGGTCTGCTGAAATTACTTTCGGCAAAATTTTTAAGGAAGACTTTTCAAACTACCGGGACGAACTGGTCATCTCAACAAAAGCCGGCTGGAAAATGTGGGACGGACCTTACGGGGACTGGGGTTCCAGGAAATACCTGGTAGCGAGCCTGGATCAAAGTCTGCGACGGATGGGTATTGATTATGTGGATATTTATTATCACCATCGTCCCGATCCCAATACGCCTATGGAAGAGACGATGGCCGCCCTCGATTCCATTGTGCGGCAGGGAAAAGCCTTGTATGTGGGAATTTCAAGCTATAGCGCCTCTGAAACTCAAAAGGCAGTCGATCTTCTAAAACAATTAGGTACCCCCTGTATTATCCACCAGCCAAAATATTCTATGCTCGACCGGTGGGTCGAAAACGGCTTGCTCGATGTATTGGGCAGAGAAGGTGTCGGTTGCATTGCTTTTTCGCCGCTTGCCCAGGGATTGTTGACAAATAAATATTTAAAAGGGATCCCCGCCGATTCCAGAGCCGCTTCGCACCGGGGCAATGGAGCAATAGAAGAAGATGCGATAACGGAAGAAAAGATCAAAAAAGTAGCCCGGCTGAATGACATTGCGCTACAGCGTGGTCAAAGTTTAGCCGGGATGGCATTGTCATGGGTCTTGCGTGACAAACGGGTCACATCGGTGCTCGTCGGCATCAGCAAGCCGGAGCAACTTACCGATTCCTTAAAATGCCTGTCTGCTGCCCCTTTTACTGAAGGCGAATTAAGATCGATCGAAGCGGCATTGGCCAACAATTAACCATTATTCTTTTACCTTATTCCACAAATCCCGGTTAAATGCCAAAACCTGGGTGGCAATTCCATTTTTGTCCTTTGTAAACTTCAGCGGAAATTGTGCTGCCTTGCAATAAAAATCCCGGTCGGATAGTGCTATAAAGGGAATTTCCCTTCCATCCCACATTTGTTTCAGGACAAGGCCTGTATCGGTTGCCTTTATCTGAATGAATTCATCTTTACCTTGTTCAAACTGGAATGTGTATTTGCCTTCCAGTACCTTCAGTTGGCCGGGAGCCAGCCTCACCGCTGCCAGCCCCTGCGGCTTGTAATTATTTGTCCTGATCCAGAGGTCCTTGTTGAATGCCAATACCTGGGTGATCGCCCCGCTGTTCTCTTTTGTGAACTTCAGCGGGAAGTCCCCATCTTCATTTACAAATTCGAGCGCTGACTTCGGGGCGAACGATATTTGCTTTCCGTCCCACTCTTGTTCGAGGACCAGCCCTTTTTCAGTTGCCGTAATGTGAAGACAGCTATTCGTATCTCCCGAAAAGCGGTAATAGCCTTCGTAAGCCTTCAGATCCTGGGGGTGGATAGTTGTATCCAGTCTGCCCGCGGGGGTAAGATCTTTTGCCGTTGCCGGGATAGAATGCATCAAAAGACTGCTGAACAGAAGGGCCGGAAGTGCAAAGATGTTATTGTACAAGCGGCGGAGGGATGATTGACTATTATGCATATGATAAAGTATTATGGGTTTCCCTGCCAAGCTGATGCCAGATTTCTAAGTCGATACTAATCAATAAAATTAAATTAATTTAAGTCCACAACTGTTCGTTTATGATGCAAGTGCTGTCAACTTTGTAACGGCTTGCGCATAATAACGGCTATCCGAAAACCAGCAATTTAATATATTTTATAATTACTTGATTATAAACTTGTTAATGTTGGCGCCAAAATCACCGGGATTCAATTACATTTGGTAGAAGACACACGCTATATGAACGTTCGCTGTTGCGCTCTGGTGGCATTTTCGCTGATGGTATCAGTATCCCTCAGCGCCCAATCCGATACCGTTCGGATCGCCCGGCAGGTAAAAGCCGGATGCGATTATTTATTTAAACCGGGAAATGACAAGAAAGATCTGGACAGCGCGCATTATTTCTTCGGGCAGGCCCTCCTTTTAAGCCGGTCGATTGGTTCCGACAAGTGGATCAACGAATGTCTGATATGGCAGGGCAGCTGTTATCTCGAAGAAAATAGGCATGATTCCGGCAAAGCCTGTTTTCAAGAAGCGATCGACTATTATCATCGCAGGGGCGACATCCCCGGAGAAGCCAGAACATGGTATCTGCTGGGCTACTGCATCTCCACCCAAGATCCACGGTTAGCACCTGAAAAGGCAAACTGCCTGGAATACGCCTATCGGTTATATCGTAGTATTGGGGACAGTGCGAATGCTTTGAAATCTTTGAAAGCCGCCGCCGATGCCCATCTGTACGAACCCAATCTCGACCTTGCCGAAAGAGAGTTACTGACGGTCGCAGCAAGCTACAAAGCCATTCATTTTGCTGATATTCATTATACGTACGATCTTTTGAGAGTCGTTGCTGATCTAAAAGGCGACCTGGTAAAAGAAGTCTTTTATGCGACGGAAATGGTTCGCTCGCTTGACTCGGCCAAAATGAAAAACCGGGATGACACGGTGTTTTTGGGTAGCCTTTATGGTAATGCAGGTGTAACGTATGCGTCTGCCGCCATGTGGGACCGCGCGCTTACTTTTGCCCGAAAAGGATGGAAGGCTGCACAAGTTACAGATTCGGATGATGAATATTTTGGCAAAATGTCGGCCCTGTGTCAGGATCTCGTTCGTAATGATAGCGCCCGGGAGGCGCTGCGATTTGTACTGGCAGCCATCCGCCAACGCAAGCCCTCCAGCGCTTTCCAGGAGGCAAGAATAGCAACCTCCCTGGGAACCTGCTATCAGGCGCTCGGCCAACTCAAAAAGGCAGAAAGGCAGTTTTTAAAAGGTGCACGAATTCTCAATATCGATAGACGATTTCGGAAGGATCCTGGATATGCGCAAGCCGGGCAGGAGATGTTTCTGTCAATTGGAAACTTTTTTTTGCTCACGCACGAATATGGGAAAGCCGATTTTTATGCGCAGCGATTACCTTCGAACTACACCTATTTGATCAATTTGGGGCAAAGGGCAAGAATTCAACTGTTTAGATCCCGGGTCGACTCAGCCATGGGGCGTTATCACTCCGCTCTACAGCATTTTGCCACGTATCAGCAGATGAACGATTCACTGTTTGGGATCCAAAAAACAATACAGCTGCAGGAACTCCAAATGAAATATGCTCTTGATAAAAAGGATAATGATATCCATCTTCAGGCAGCTAATATCCAACTCCTCAAAAAAGAGAACGAGCTACAGCAGATGCAGGCCGGCAGATCCCGCAACCTGCGCAACATGATGACTATCGCGTTGCTCTTCCTGGTATTGCTGGTCGGGATGGTGTATAACCGTTATCGTGTCAAACAACAAAGGAACCGCCAGCTCGAACTTAAGAAAGACGAAATTACTGCAAAGAATCAGCAACTCGAACATTTGCTTCAGGAGAACGAATGGTTGCTGCAGGAAGTCCACCATCGGGTGAAAAATAACCTGCAGACGGTGACAAGTCTTCTCACCAGCCAAATGGAGTCTGCTGAAAAAGGCCCTGCGGTCGATGCTATCAGAGAGAGCCGGCAACGGATAGAAGCTATAGCCATCATCCATCAGCGACTTTATAACAGCAATAACTTCAGCTCGATCATGATGCCGGCCTATGTCGCCGATCTTGTAGAACATTTGCGTGAAGCTTTCAGACCTGGCCCTCGCATTATATTCTCGTTGGATATAGAGCCTGTTGCATTGGATATTTCTGCTGCTCTTCCCGCGGCGCTGATCCTGAATGAAGCTATTTCCAATGCCCTGAAACACGCCTTCCCCGGCGAAATGCCGGGGACCATTAGCGTTCACATTAGTCGCGTTTCAGCGGGAAAAGTGTTGCTTGAAGTGAGCGATGATGGAATTGGTTTTTCTGAAAAAGCGGTGATCAGTAGCAAATCTTTTGGTATCAGGCTGATCAAAGGGCTCGTTTCAGATATCTCAGGAGAGAGTCAAATAATCAATGGTAATGGCACGACAGTACGTGTTTTATTTTGTATAAACTCAAACTATGGCACTTAAAGTTCTAATTGTAGAAGATCAATTCCTCGAAGCCGACAGTCTCAGCATCATCCTGAAAAATGAGGGATATGAGATCCGGGGTATTGCCAAATCCGTTGAGGAGGCCAATAAATTAATTGATAAAGGAAAGCCGGATATTGTGTTGGTCGATGTTTTTCTAAAAGGAGATTTGACGGGCATTGACCTGGCTCGCCTGTTGGACAAAAAGAACATTCCGTTTATCTTTCTGACGGCAAATTCCAATTCAATTACCATGGAGGAGGCGTTGGCGACCAATCCCTCTGGATTTCTGATCAAGCCTTTTCGCGAACGTGAAATTTTGATGACCCTTAATATAGCGGTATATCGTCATCAGAAAAGCATCGAGTTCTTCACGAGACAACACCTGTGGCTGAGTCAACTTTTACAGGAAATTAAAGATATGAATGGGATGAGGTCGGAAAAAATGCTGGCCTTCGTCAAGGCCTTAACCTCCTTTTTCCCGTTTGATTTTGTGGTAATAGATACAGATCTTGCAAACCCTGATGAAAACGCCGTTTACAGGTATCGCCGGGTGGGATTCGATGAATATGTCCGCTTTGACGCCGGCGGTAATCCCGGCCAATATCAACTACTGTGGCCCGATCTTGTTGCAATCCGGAAAAAAAACAGGGGAGATAGGACGCCATATTATTTAAATGGGGAACAATTCAATGGATTTCGATCAAAGTTATGGGCACCGCTATTGAAACACTGGGACGTCGATATGTCGGTTACATTTTATGGCTGTAACGACAATATTTATTCCACCGAACATATCGGACTCATCGTATCCGTCCAGGCGTTGTTGGCAGAAGTGATCGACAGCATCAGGAAAAGTGAAGATGATCAGGATTCCCCTCCGAAGCCGCGGCGGATAAAACGTCCTGGCCAATTGCTCAAACCCGAACTCGAAGGCATCATCGGCAAGAGCCCCAGGTTATTGGAGGCGTTGGATAAGATTGCGCAAGTTGCTCCTTTTGAGAACACGGTCTTGATAATGGGTGAAACAGGTGTGGGAAAGGAAGGTTTGGTCAAAGCCTTGCATCAGCTCTCGAATAGGAAGTCCAAGCCTTTCGTGAAAGTCAATTGTGCTGCAATCCCGGTAAATCTTCTGGAATCTGAATTGTTTGGACATGAGAAAGGATCGTTTACAGGTTCTGTGGAAAAAAGAATCGGTAAATTTGAGTTGGCCCACGAGGGCACCCTGTTCCTTGATGAAATTGGCGAACTGCCCGTAGAGGTCCAGAGCAAACTATTAAGAGCTATACAGGAAAAAGAGATCGAGCGGGTCGGTGGCCGCACCACTATAAAGACCGATGTACGGATAATCGCTGCCACCAACAGGAATTTGCTGCAGGAAATAGCTGATGGTAATTTTCGACTAGATCTGTATTATCGTCTCAATGTCTTCCCGATTACCATCGCTCCACTAAGAGAAAGAAAAGAGGACATCCCCGCTCTTGCAAAGCATTTTGTAAAGATCTTCGGGCTTAGTTCAGGAGGCAAAGAAGTAACGATCAGTGAGTCCGCAATGGAGCAATTGTATGCCTACGATTGGCCCGGCAACATAAGAGAGTTGCAGCATTTGATCGAACGACATGTGTTACTGGCTAAAAGGTCTGTTATTGATTCTTTTGAAATGCCCGAACCTCTGCCGATGGCCAGATTTTCCCTGAGTTCGGATTCGCAGATAAAATCGTTTGATGAAATGGATAAAGAGCATATCATTTGCGCACTGCGAAAATGCAACGGTAAAATTGCCGGACAAGGGGGCGCAGGTGAGTTGTTGAAACTCCGGCCCACAACTTTGCGTTCTAAGATGAAGCGCCTGGGAATTACCTGGCCTGTCAAGTAGGGTGTCTTTAATCGTACCTATCTACGAGATATCGACAGTTCAGTGAAATGGAAATGTGATAAATGTCTCATTTTGAAACAGTTAATTGATGGCATGTTCCTTGTCATTCTCACCTGGAAATAAGTGTGTTTGATCTTTCACTGGCTTAAAGGAGAGAACGATGAAAACAGCAAAAGATGTTTTATTAGAGTTCCTGGATGCTTTTCCAATTCCTGCCAAGGCAGCAGCATTGTTTGCCGAGGATGGAACCCTCGAAATTCCGTACCTGGAATCCGTAAATATTCAACCCAGGGCGGAAGGCCCAAGAGAAATTGAAAAATTTCTGGCTACGCTGATAGCAATGGTGCCGGGTTGGAAATTTTCCAACATCAAAATATTGATGGAAGACAAAAACCAGGTGTTTGCAGAATATGAAGTTCACGCGGTGGCAACGCACACCAATCGAAAGTACGATCAGCTGTTCTTTGGCAGGCTTGTAACAGACGAACACGATAAGATCAAACTGCTGCGGGAGGCACAAAACCTGCTAAACACGGCAAGAGCGTTGTTAAAGAACAGCATTGATGATATTCCAAGAGAGTAACATGTACGACATCCTGATCAAATACTTCAACAGCTATGCCATCACCCCGCTGACGGGTGACCAGATCGACATGATCCAAAGCTCTTTTGTCGCGAAAAGATACAGAAAAAGGCAATACCTGCTGCAGGAGGGAGAAATATGCAAATACTCCTCTTTCATCATCCGGGGCGCCATGCGCCAATACAGGGTAGACGAAAGAGGCGAAGAGCACATTATAAATCTGTTTATTGAAAGATGGTGGGCCTCCGATCGCGAAAGTTTTCTTAATCAAACTCCATCCGGGTATTTTATTGATGCCTGGGAAGACACCGAAGCATTGGTCGTCGCCCAAACCGATTTGTCCAATTTGATCATCCACATCCCGGCTCTGACGCAATGGATCATGAAACTCTCTGCGAACTTCACTGTTGCCGCTCAAAGAAGAATCAGTGCGGCCATTAGCCTCTCGGCAGAAGAACGCTTTTACGACCTGGAGAAAACCTATCCGGAATTCCTGCAACGCTTTCCTCAACATATTATCGCTTCCTACCTCGGGATCAACCGCGAAACGCTCAGCCGGATCCGCAGTCGCATCGTAAAAAGGTGACTTTTGTCACAATTATTATTTGCCTTTTGTCATTGGGCTGCGCCTCTCTCAAATCGCAACTTAGCGGAAATAAAGCGTATCCGGTTATGGGCGCGAAGTTCAAGAAGAGAATTCGGTTTAGCCTTCTTATTCGATGTGCATGGAATGGTGAGCTAAAGATCCAACGGGCTTTGCCTAACAAGTTTGCGCAAGCGATCGGCCCATTTGTTCTTTTTGAACACCTTCGTTCTTTTACACGATCCATCGATGGATCACCCGGGGCATCTGCGACCAATCGTTCGCATGCCCACAGGGGAATTGCCATCCTCACCTATGCACTGACGGGCGAAGTGGAACATCTGGATAGCATCGGTCATCACCGGAAGCTGGGCCCCGGGGGTGTTCATTGGACAAAAGCAGGCAAAGGGATTGTCTATGATGAGATCATAGGGGCAGAACCAGGCGGGACGAATTCGAAAGCGTCTGTCGTCCGGTTGTGGACCAACCTTGCGGCCACGAATAAATCCGATACACCCGTTTATCTCCACCTTAAACCAGAAGCAATACCTATAAAGAATTTAGCCGATGGCGCCGGTTGGGTCAAGGTCATTCTGGGTGAATACGAAGACAAGGCGGCAAAGATCGCTTGCTATTCTAAGGAATTTTTATATCACGTTCGCCTGGACGCAGGAAGGCAATTTTCAACAACCACCGATCCGGAAATTGAATATGCGGCATTTCTTCCCGCGGGTAATGCAGTTGTCAACGGAAGATCGTTCGAGGCAGGTGTGTTGATCGTGTTTGCCTCATTCGGCGAGATGATCGAGATACAGAATAGCGGTAATAGCGCGATTGATATTATTCTCTTCGGGGGTGAGCCGTACAGCGAACCTATTGTTTCAGAAGGGAATTTCGTGATGAACAACCCTCATGAGATTTCACAGGCATACAATGATTACTATGATGGAAAATATGGAAACCTTTGATGCGGTCTCAGCAGCTCCCAATCCCACCGTGATCATGACAGCTGAAAAAATAGCGGATCAAATAATAAAACACTTTAAGAAATGAAGACCTATCAGTATTATGCAGATGGCGTTTGGCGGGATGCCGAAAATGGCCGCACATTCGATGACCTGGAACCCTACAGTGGAAAGATCTTCGCAAAGGTGGCTGCAGCCAGTAGAAAAGACATGAACATTGCGCTTACTGCAGCAGCAAAGGCATTCCCGGCTTGGGCAGCTACCACCCCCGCTCAACGATCTGAACTGCTATTTAAAGCCGCCGAAATTATTAAGCGAAGGAGGACTGAAATTGCTGAGATCCTGGCGAAAGAGACCGGAAGCACCATTTCATTTGCCACTTTTCAGCAAGATCTGCTCGCGGGCACCCTCATCGAAGGTGCGGGATGGGCGTATGAGATCAAGGGCGAGGTCTTGCAGTCCAATGTGCCGGGATCATTCTCGATAGGAGTTCGGCGGCCTCTTGGGGTAGTCGCGAGCTTCACACCCTGGAATGGGGCCAACATACTTTCATGGCGGACGGTAATATCCCCTATAGTCGCCGGCAATACAGTAGTGGTCAAGCCATCTGAATTTGCACCGGTTTCAGCCGGGCTGATGATCGCTGAAATTGCCCATGAAGCTGGTTTCCCTCCCGGGGTAATAAACGTGGTTCCCCATGCTCCGGGTGACGCGGCAAGTATGTCCGATGAAATATTTGAGAATCCAAATGTGCGGGTGATAAATCTGATAGGTGGGGTAAAAACAGCCAGGTACCTGGCAGAGCGTGCGGGCAAGACGTTGAAAAGAACAGTGCTGGAATTAGGTGGATATAATCCCATTATCATATTGGATGACGTTGATGTGGATGATGCCGTCCGGGCAGCTACTTTCGGATCGTTCTTTCACCAGGGGCAGATCTGTATGAATACCAGGAAGATCATCATTCAACGAAAGATCTATGATGAATTCCTGAAGAAATTTATCGATCGAACCAATTCCCTGCCATTTGGTGATCCGGAAGATCATAAAACCCTTATCGGACCATTGATCAACGAAGCCGCAATCCAAATGGTTGACCAAAGGGTGAAGGACGCTGTAAGCAAAGGCGCGAAGGTAGTAGCCGGGGGCTACCATGAGGGACCGATCTATCATCCAACCATCCTTGTTGATGTTCCTTATGATGCCATTATCTCCAACGAGGAAACGTTCGGCCCGGTAGTGATTGTTGAACAGGTGGATACCCCTGAAGAAGCGGTAAAGGTTGCCAATCGTACTGCATACGGCCTGGTGTCGTCCATCTACACAAAAGATACGTACAAGGGGTTTGAATTGGCGCCAAAGATCCTTCATGGGGTTGTGAATGTCAATGCACCCACCGTAAATGAAGAAACGCATGCACCCATGGGCGGGGTGAAAGATAGTGGCTGGGGACGCACGGGGCCACACAGCCTGGAGGATTTCACCGATCTTATATGGATCAATTCCCGCAGCACTCAAATGAAATATCCATTTTAATTGATAACAAGTGGCTTTAACCAGCACACCGGGAGTTCAATTGTCAGACAGGGCGGCAGGTCGGGATCTTGCGAGGAAATGCAATGAATTTGCAGCTTCACTTATTTCGAAATATCCAAAGCGGTTTGGAGCTTTTGCCGCCGTTCCGATGCCTTCTATTGACGATGCGATAGAAGAAGCAATATATGCCCTCGATGTGCTCAGGCTGGATGGTGTCGTGCTATTTACCAATTCGGACGGGGTCTACTTGGGTGACCCGGCATTGCGACCGCTGTATGCGGAGCTCCAAAGACGGGAAGCCGTTGTATATGTCCACCCGAATGCTTCGCCTGATCCGGTTGCACACCATCTCGGATTAACGGATAACCTGATAGACTTCCCTGCAGACACCACCAGGGCGGTAGCCGAAATGCACTACCTGGGGACTTTTGCAGCAGCGCCTGATGTCAGCTATATTTTTTCACATGCCGGTGGCACTATTCCCTACCTGGCCGGTAGATTGGCTATAGTCGATGAGATGAAAATAATAGGGGATGGTGCCGCCACAGGCACTGCCGCTGATGCACTGCGAAAATTGTACTGGGACACCGCCCTGGCGTTGGGCGGCAATGCGCTCCAACTGTTCCCAAGGTTCAAAACAATCTATAAAAAATAAATAAAATGAAAACAGCAACAAGTTTAACTAATGAGCAGGTGGTCCGTGAAATTTATCGGACCGCTGAGGTCAAAGACATTAAAGGTTTCGTTGCGTTGTTCACCGACGACGGTTATTTCTGGGATGTATCTGCCGGGGTGAAATATTACGGAAACGATATCGGCAAGACCGTTGAGATCTATGCCGTGGCATTTCCCGATATGCATCGGGAGCTTTTAAAGTTTATTGTCAAGGATGATGAGAATATCGTAATAGTCGAGCTCCTGTTGCAGGGTACACAAAAAGGGCCGCTTGTTCTTCCTGTGGGAACGATCCCTCCAACCAACAAAGTGATGGATGCGCCGTGTTGTGATCTGTTTTTTTTAGAGAACGGGAAGGTCAAAGCATTTCACTGTTACAACCAGGGAACTATCATATTCGGCCAGCTGGGTGTCCTGGCAAACCTCAGTGCAGCTCTTAAATAAAAAATATGAAAAAGAACAATGTTGTAGGATGCTGGAAATTGATTGCCGGCTACCTGGATAATCATGGAAAGCGAATAGACATCCTCGGTCCACACCCCGGCGGGATGATCATCTTCACAGAAGATTTTCACTTTATGGTTATTGTCCATAACCCTGATATCCCAAAGTTTGTTTCGGGAGATCGTTCCAACGGTACACCGGAAGAATACAAAACTGCCGTAACGAGTAGTCTTGGAATATATGGCACCTATACGGTAGACGAAAATGGTGACTTTTTGGGACAACAGGTCTTGGGTTCCACCTTTCCAAATATGAACGGTACCAGCAGGGGTCGGAATGAGATCACTGAAAAAGTGGAGGGAAACAAGATGGTAGAAAATCTGAGAATTGCAGATGGGATCTCTATTAATATCGTTTGGCAACGAGCCTAATGTTATGAAAAAGCTATTGGCGCCCTATAATTGCAAAAGCCTGCAACTGAAAAACCATATTGTCATGGCGCCCATGACCAGGAGCCGCGCCATTGGCAATGTTCCAAATGCCTTGATGGCCGAATATTACGGCCAGCGTAGCGGCGCTGGCCTCATCGTTACAGAAGGAACAGCCCCCGCGCCTGAAGCGCTGGGTTATGCTCGGATGCCGGGGATTTTTTCTCACGCACAGATCGAGGGCTGGAAGCCGGTTACGGCGGAGGTTCACCGGGCCGGCGCCAAATTTTTTCTGCAATTAATGCACCCTGGACGAATAGGCCATGTTGCCAATCTTCCGGAAGGCGTCAGGCTGGCAGGCGCCTCTGCACTTCCCGCAAAGGGGCAGATATACACGGATGCTTTGGGCGCACAAGACTATAGTACACCCGACACCCTGACCATCGAAGGTGTGCAAAAGGTGATCGGCTCTTTTGTCTCGGGAGCCCGGAATGCCATTGCCGCAGGATTCGACGGAGTGGAGGTCCATGGCGCCAATGGTTACCTCATCGAGCAGTTCCTGAATCCGAATGTCAACGATCGCACCGATCAATTTGGCGGCAGCATGGAGAATCGGGCGCGTTTCGCTTTGGAGGTGGTAAAACACGTGTCGGGAGAAATTGGCCGGGACAAAGTCGGCATCCGTTTCTCCCCCAATTCGACCTTAGGCGACCTGCAGCCCTACGATCCCGAGGTGACGATGGATACCTATCGCTACCTGGCCCGCCAGTTGAAAGCCATCGGTATTGCCTATATGCATGTCGCCATAAGTCAGGAGACACCCGCTGCGATGCTCGACGCCATTCGCAGGGAATTCAAGGGCACGCTGATCCATTGCAATGGCTTCACCCCTGAGACAGCCGAAATCGAGCTGCAAAAGGGCAAGGCGGACCTTATTGCCTTCGGGCGTAATTTCCTGGCCAACCCCGACTTTGTAGAACGTATTAGTGCTGATGCGTCGTTAAATGAGGTCGATTATACCACCTTGTATTCCCCGGGTGAAAAAGGTTATGTCGACTATCCAAAAATGACAAAAATGGTAAGAAAATGAACAGACTATTTTACATCTCCGTCCTGGGCGCGACAATGATGTCATTTGCCCCGGGTCCAACAACGGGTGGGGGCGCAGCCACTACCCAGAAGATGACAGCAAAAGAATTGTTGCTGGCATATTTAAGCAATATCCAAAATCCGCAAAAAGTAGCAGACTTGTTTGCTGAGGATGGTGCATTCGAGATGCCCTATTTCGCTTCGGTGGGGTTCCCGACAAGGTATGCGGGCAAAGAACAAATTGTTGGAATGATTACTGGTTTATTGAAGCAGGCGCCTACTTTCAAGTTTATCAATATCAAGATTCTCATCGAAACTCCCGACCAGGTTTTTGCCGAATACGAAGTAGATACATTTTTCAACGGCAAACCCTATAAGCAGCTGTACATGGGCCGCTTAGTAGCCAGGGACGGAAAGATTGTCCTCATAAGAGAAGCTTGCGATACGGCTGTAATCGAAAAGATGAAGGGTTAAGATCCGAGCCTAACGCCCCCGCAGGGATCATGGCAACACCTCACCCAGCTTTTTCTCTAACTCCTCCCCATGGAGATTTTTACTCACGATCACACCATTGGGATCCAGCAACAAGTTGGAGGGGATCGACTCGATATCGTATAGTTTGGCTACGGCATTGTTCCAGAATTGCAGATCCGAAACATGCGTCCAGTCCAAACCATCGTGGTGAATAGCGTCGAGCCATGCGTCTTTTGCACCTGGCCGGTCCAGCGAAACACTGAGGACGGTGAAGTTCTTGTCCTTATACTTCCTAAAAGCCGCGACAACGTTAGGGTTCTCTGCCCGGCAGGGCATGCACCAACTGGCCCAGAAATCGAGGAGCACATAGCGCCCATGGAAATCCCGCAGGGAGACCGGCCGGCCGGCGGTGTCGGTCTGGGTGAAGTCCAGCGCTTTTTTCCCAATGCCCGTCAGGTTGTTGACCCGGATGCTATATTCGAGGCGCTTTCCCGAGGCGTTATTTTTGGCTTCAGGGGTAAGCTGATCGTAGATGGCGACCTTTTTGTCCAGATCGAGCCGTCCGAGGTTGAAGGTGAGTATCATGCTGGCCACACGCGACGAAGGATGCTGAAGTATCCAGGCCTTGGTGAGCTCGGTTTTGATCGAGTCGATCCGTTGCAGTTCCGGCTCCAGTGCCGTATAGCCAAGCGTATCCTTTTTCGCGTACAGGTCCCTGAACTTTTTGTACACCGAGTCGCTGCCCGCCAACTGGGAACTGTTCTTAAGATATTCCCCAAAGGCGTTGTAATCGCTCACCGCCTCGCCGCCGGTGACGACGGCATCTTTCAGCAGGGGGCCCGGACCCTTGACCGTTACGGTCCCCTTATCGAGATAGACCAGGGAGATGGCGCCGGCCTGCAGCTTTGGGCCGATCTGCAAAATATACTGATCCGCCTCGCCTTCCGGCACGGTCACCATCATTTTGAATCCACCCCCGAAAGATCGTACGGAGTCCTTTCGGTCCCTGTTAGCATTGAGAAAGCAATAGACCCAGGTGCCCGCGGTCAATCCCTGAAGCGAGCCATCGATGGTGACGGTATTATCCGCGAATGCCTTCGCCAATTGCGCGTCGAGCGCAGCGGCTTCTTCGTCGGTGCCTTTTGTGTATCGGCCGATGATCATGCCATTCGGATCGATGAGTATCTTGGTCGGAAGGCTATGGATACCAAACTTGTCATCCAGGTCTTCCGGGTTCTTCTCCCCTTTTCTACGCAGCTCCCAGTCCAGGCCGCGAAGAATATTGGGCCAGCTGTCCGTACCGTCCTTGGCGATGGCCTTTTTCCAGGCGTCGGGGTTATTGTCGTCATCCGCTATCGCGATCACCGCAAGCCCCTTGTCTTTATACTGATCGTACAGTTCTTTCACGTGCGGCATCGATTTACGGCAGGGGACGCACCAGGATGCCCAGAAGTCCAGCAGCACGTATTTGCCGCGATAAGCGGAAAGCGTCACCTGCTGGCCGTGCAGGTCTTTTTTCGAAAAATCCGCGGCCATGCTGCCCGGCGATCCGGCTTTGAGCATAGCGATCTCTTCGGCGATGTGCCTGCCCGGGCTGCTCTGTTGCAGGACGCTGCCTAGCCGGTCGTAGAAGAGCTGCAGGGAATCCAGCGGCAGGCTGCTCGTATGGTATTGGAGCATATAGGCTGTGACATAGGACTGCGGATGCGCCGCAAAGAATTGATAGTCCATTTGTGCCATCCGATCGTTGAAAGGATCGAAGGCATCATGGATGGCGGCCGCGCGGTATTTCAGCGTATCCAGGGTCCGGTCGTCGGCCTTTGCTTTGACTGCTTTCCTGTACGCCGCGTTGGCTGCGTCATATCGTTTGATCAGCGGTTTCTCCTCTTCTCTTATAGGTTCCTGGGCGGCTTTTAGCAACTGATACTCGGTCTCCGTCGTGGAACCCGTGATCACCGCTTCCCTGAATGCACCCTGTTTCAGCGTGATCGTCATGTCGCCGGGCTCGACAAAGAAGTCCGTCACGTTGGGATCATCCATGCTGGCACGCGGGTTCTCGTAGATATAGGCATTCGTGGGGCCGTCAAGCATGCCGTGGAAAGAAAAGGAACCGTTACTGATGCGACTCGAATCTGAGACCCGTTTGCCGCCCGCAGCCTCGTAGCCGATGCGGATCATGCCGTCCGGATGACCGCTGATCTTTCCCGTCAGCGTGAACGATTGCTGGGCCCGGATGGTCAGGGCCGCAAGGAGGTTAAAGAGCAAAAGTGAATAGCGTAGCATATAATAATTTGGATGTTTAATAAGATGGGTTCTGTTTCACCTGTCCGTTAGCCTGCATCTCCGTCTGCGGAATCGGCAAGATCAGCAGGTCTTTGGATACAAGCGTCGGGATCACCTGCTGGAGGGTAGCAAAAGGCAGCCGGCGGACGGCGAACCAGTCCTGGCCGCTTTCTCCCATGAAGTTCTTCATTTCTTCCCGGATGATCAGCTCCGTAAGAGCGGGCCCTGAGGCGGCGTTGACCGCGGTGAAGTCGGTGATCCCGGCGTGGCCCTCCACCGTTTCGAGCAGGCTCCTTGCTGTGGCCGGGTCGCCACCCGAGGCGGAGATCGCTTCTGCTTCGAGGAGGTAGGCTTCGGTGAGCCGGAAGGCGTAACAATATTCGTCCTGCAGGGTGGCGCTGAGGTTCAACGTGTCGCCGGGATAGTATTTGATGCAGACGGGGAAGTTCCCGTAGCCGTAAGGACTTGTATACATATAGTACGTCCAGCTTCTCCGGGGGTCGCCCTTAAGATCATTCACCGCCGAGTCGGAAAGGATATAATCGGTGTAATACAAGTATTGGTTGTACTTGTAGGTTTGAGCCGGATTGGTATACGGCTGAACACCTAACATGACCTCATTGCTCGAGAGGCCTTTTGTGTAGAAAATGTCCTTCGTATTGGGTTCAAGGGTAAAGGGAGAATGGGTGATGATGTCATTGGTGAGGCTGATCACCGTGGCATAGTCGGCCGCCGTCCCGCGGTTGATGAGCAGGCGGGCTTCGAGCAATTCCGCCGCCCATTTGTTCGCGCCTGTATTGTTGGTATTCAGGGAAGGCAAATAATTCATCGCATAGCCGATATCGGCTAAGATCGAATCGTAAACAACACCCACGGGCGAACGCGGCAGGTTGAGGTTGGAGGTAGTGACGAAATCATTCCGCAGGATGATGCCATAGGCGCTGGTGGGGTCATAGTACTGCGCAAAATACAAGAGCAGATAGGTGTTCCCGAATGCCCGCAGGAACCTGGCCTCCGCCATCATCTCTTGCCTGGTGGAATCGCCCAGGCTGTTCACGGATGCGATATTTTTGAGGAAGCCGTTGGCCGCGTTGACGAGGTTGTAGCCGTAGCTCCACATGGGGCCCATCTCAAAGCTTTTCGCCTTGTAGGTATGGTTGCTCAGGTCGGTCGCGCCATAGGGATAGGCAAACATCCCGCTCAGTTCGGAGGGATAACCCTCGTTGACGTCGACCCATTGCGTGGAAGGAACCCCGTTGAAGTCCGGGCCGGCGTCCGCGAACAGGTAGTATACCCCGTTGAGGGCGGTGGCGGCGCTTTGCAGGTCGGATATGATGTTGCCGTCTACTTCCGTGGTGGTAGGCAGGACATTCAGCTGCTTGCTGCAGCTTGTCCCCAGGACAATAAGGCCGAAGATGATGACTATTTTGGTGATATATCGTGGCATAATGTTTCGCTTGTTTGAATTAAAAACCTGCTTTTATCCCAAGGGAAAAAGTCCTCAGCGGGGGAAAGTTGCTGACGTCGAAATAGCCACCGCCCGTGCTGTAGGCGTCGTCGGAGACCTCGGGATTGGGCCCGGGATATTTCGTGATCGTGAACACATTGGTAGCCGAGGCAAAAATACTGGCCGACCGGAACCCTTTCCCCTGGAACCAGCTTGAGGAATTGAACCGATAGTTCAGCGTCACCGTCCGCAGCTTCACGTATGAAGCATTGTAGACGTTGAGATTGCTGGCATAGATGATCCCGTCATTCAGCACCAGCCGGGGCCGGGTCGCATTGGGATTGGAAGGCGTCCAGCGGCCCAACATGCTGACGCCGGCGTTCGAGGTGCCGGTGAACGCCATGCTGTTGCCATCCTCACCCCAGAACAGCTTCCCGCCTTCGGAGAAGGTGAAATAGAGGTCCAGGTCGAAGTTCTTGTACGAGAACTCCTGCGTGAAGCCGCCGAAATAGCTGGGTGCGGCGTTCGCGATGATCGCATTGAAGTACGGGTACTGGGCCCCGAAGGAGGCGTAGGTGACGGTATCCAGCAGGAACATGGGGTCGCCGATATTCAAGGCCGGGAAGGCAAAGGCCAGTGATCCGAGCTTTGCCTTATAGTCAGCCAGCTGTTTTTGTGTCTTGATGATGCCGGTCACTTGCATGCCGGTGATCAGGCCCAGGGGTTTACCCTCGATAAGGGTGGTGTTGCCGACTTCCAGCCTGCTATAGCTGCCGATCTGGGACAAGTCTGCTTTCTTATCCAATTTGGTCACGAGCGACTTGTTCCAGGTGATATTGACGCCGGCCTGCCATTTGAAATCGCGCGAGTTGACAAGAAAGCCATTCAGCGAAAGCTCGTAACCCCAGTTCCTCAGGCTGACCACATTTTCCAACAACTGGGTATACGAGGTGCTCGGAGCGACGGGCAAATTCAACAATGCGTTGTTGGTCTGTTTGTTATAGTAATCCGCCGTTCCCTGCAGCCTGCCTTTGAAGAAGGAGAAGTCCAGTCCGGCGTCGGTAGACTTCGTCGTTTCCCATTTGATGGCCGCATTCCCCAGCTGGGTGGGCACCAGGGCGTTGTTGCCGCGATAGGTGTAAGGCGTATAGAGGGTACGGTACATCTGGTTGCCGATGTTCTGGTTCCCGGTGAGGCCGTAGCTGCCACGCAGCTTCAGGTCGTCGATGAAGCGGACGTCCTTGAGGAATTTTTCCTTGGAGATCCGCCAGGCGAGCGCCCCTGACGGGAAATACCCGAATTTGTTGTCCGGGCCGAATTTGGAAGAACCATCCGCACGGCCGGTGAAGGTGAGCAGGTATTTGTCCATGAAGGCGTAGTTAGCCCTCAGATAGAAAGAGAGCAGGTAGCTTTGCGGTTTGGTAGGATCGTCGCCCCGTACATAAAGCGGTGTTCCGGCGGAAGAAAGGCTATTGAGAATATTATCATTCGGATATCCCTGGCCGGTAGCGCTGAAGAAACTGAGCTTGGTAGTTTCGTAGGAAGTTCCCGCGAGCAGGTCGACGCTATGTTTTTCGTTGAATTGTTTGGTGTAGGATAGTGTATTCTCCCAGAACCAGTCGTTGAAGTTGCTGTTAGCATTGCTGCCGACGCCGCCGTTCGAGTTGACACTGCCGTAAAAACTACCGATCTGCACATAGCTGGGTGTATACAGCCGCTGATTGTAGGTTTGCATGTTCAGGGAGGCCGTACTCTTGAGCGAGAGGGCTTTTGTAAAGTCGTATTGTGCGGTGAGCGAGCCCAGAAGGGTCAGGGTCTTGCTGTTGTTGAGCGCCGTCGTCAGCGCGAGGGGGTTTTGGAATCCCAGGTAGGACGCGCCCACCGGGGCGAAGCTGGTGAAGCTGCCGGAGGCGGTATAGGGACTGTAATCCGGGCGCGCGACCAGGGCCTGCCCATAGGCGCCGTTGGTGATGTTCTGGTTCGTATAGCCCATATCGACGTTGGTGATAAACCGGAAATGGCTGCCGATCTCGTTCTCCAGGTTGATCTTCCCGGCGACCCGCTGGTAGTCGGTGCCCAGGACGACACCGGGGATATGGCTGTAGGAGATGGAGGTATAGTATTTGGAGGCGGCGCCTCCGCCCTGGACGGCAATTTGAGCATTGTCTGAATAGGTGTTCCGGGTGACCGTTTTGATCCAATTCGTGTTGGCGCTCCCAAAAAAACCAGCAGGGTTATTGAGGATGGATTTTACGTTGCCGGGCAATGCCCGCCCGACGGAAGTATAGTAGTTGGCGTCGTTCTGCGCTGCCTCGGTGAGCAGGCTCTCGTACTGTGACTTATTCAGCACCTTCGGATTGATGGGCGTGGATCCCGTGCCGTAGTAACTGAGGTTGATCTGGGGTTTCATGTCCTTTTTTCCGCGCTTGGTAGTGATCAGCACTACGCCGTTGGCTGCTTTTGATCCGTAGATCGCCGTCGAAGAGGCATCCTTGAGGATCGTGATCGACTCGATATCATCGACATTCAGTCCGCTGAGGCTGTTGAGCCCGTTGGTGAACCCGGAGGACATCCCGGCCGAGATGCCCGACTGGCTTGCGTTGATGGCGTTGGCCAACGGGTTGGTGAGGTCGAACCCCGGGTTGATATAATTGGGTGTGGTCTCGACGGGTACGCCGTCGATGACGAAGAGTGGTGTATTGCCGCCCAGGATGGAAGAGGAGCCGCGGATCCGGATGCGTACGGCGCCGCCGGGAGTGCCGTCCGATTTGATGACCTCCACGCCCGGGACCTTGCCGGCGAGGGCGTTGTCCACGCTGACAAAAGGAATATTTTCGATCTGTTTTGACGTCACAACGGCCAGCGAGCCTGTCACATCGCGTTTCTGCACCGAACCGTAGCCGATGATGACATAGTCGGAGAGGCTCGAAACGGCCTGGCGCAGGGTAATAGTAATAGCCGCATTCGGGTCACTCACTATTAAACGATGGCCGCCATAGCCGATCATGGTGATCTCCAGCATGTCGCCCTCGCTGGCGGGCAGGGTGAACCGGCCTTCTTTGTCCGTAGAGGTTCCCTGTTTCGACCTACGGTTGTATACCGATGCCCCCGCGAGGGGATGGCCCAGGGAATCCAGCACCAGGCCGTAGACCATGCCGGGGGGAACAGCAGGGGGCGATGGCGGACGCATTTTAATAATGATCGTCTTGTTACTGATAGTATAAGTCAGCGGCTGGTTCGCGAAGCATCGATCGAGAGCCTCAGGGAGGCCGGTGTTACTAAGCTCCACATTGACAGGTTTGGCTTTTTGGAGCATTTCATCAGTGAAAAAGAAAAGATAGCCCGACTGTTTTTCAATCTCCTTCAAGACCATTTGCATGGGAGCGTTATGCACGGAGAGGGAGATCTTCTGACTGTAGGTAATGGCGCTCACGTGGATGCTGGTGAGCAATAGTAGTGTTCCTAGTTTCGAAGCCAAGAAGTATCTGTTAAATACAACCCGTTTTATGACGGGCAATAGTGTTTTGATAAACGCAAGTAATTGCATACTTTCGTAATGTTTTGGGTTTTCTGATGCAGTCATTTTGTCGTGGTGCGTCGTCCCCCAAAACGCTCACCGGGAGTGCTACCAACATTCTCGGTTTTTTTTGGGCGGACGGTCTGGTGGCGGGAAGATCAGGAAGCAGTTGTCTTTCTCATAGCATTTTATCTTTTTATTTAGGGAGTAACAATTATTGTGCGGCCTTCGACCTGGAATTTGACGGCGTTGGTCAATTCCATCATCCGGAGTAGCGTGGAAACATCTGCATCGCGGGGAACAGCCCCGGTGAAGTGCTCGGCGATCTCGCCCTCGTATTGTATATCGACATCATACCAACGGGCAACTTTTCGCATCACCGAATGGATGTCCTCGCTGCGGAATCGGAAAATTCCGTTCTTCCAGGCGATCGCGACATCTACGTCCGCCCGCATTGAACCCAGGCGCCCATCCGATCTTTCCATGCGGGACTGTTGGCCAGGTGTCAGTAGTAAATGCCCGCCGGCCGAGCCCACCTTCACCGAACCTTCGAGCAGGGTAGTGGTGACGGCAGGTTCATCATCGTATGCCATGACATCGAAATGGGTCCCAAGGACATCCACCGTCATGCCATTCACCAGCACCTTGAAAGGTTGCGCGGCATTCGGCGCGACCTCGAAGTACCCCTCGCCGGTGAGGCTCACTTCCCGGTACGGACCATGGAAGGCTAACGGATAGCGGAGGGATGACGAGGCGTTCAGCCAGGCGCGGGTGCCGTCCGGAAGGACGATCGAATACATTCCCCCGCGGGGAGTGGCGAGCGTATTATACACGGTCGGTGGAAGGGTGGAAGCGGATCGTTCGGATTTGTAGATCAACTTCGCGGACTTCTTGTCGACGACGGCTTTCCCATTGGCTGTTGTCGATCCGTCCTTGGCAGCTCCGAGGTCGACCGTCGAGCCGTCAGCCAATGTTAAGGTGGCTCTATCGGCCAACGATTTCACCGCATCTTTCGGCGCAGCACTTGCCTCCAGCACCGCGGGATGGGCCGTGCGGCCGCCTTTCCACCAAATGGCGCCCAGGATGGCAAAGCCCAGCACTGCGGCTGCAAGGGCAGGGGCCCATTTGCGGATCCGCCTCCGTTCATGCTGGGTCATTCTGCGGTAGATGCGCCGGAGCATACGTTTTCGGTGAGCATCTTCGCCGGAAACAAAATTGGCCGGAACCACCACCTCCGCATCCTGCGCCGCATTGTACCACTCTCCTAAGATGTGTTCCTCTTCGGCTGTGATGGTGCCGTTCATCAACTTCTCGGCCAGCTCAATGAATTTTTGATCGGGTTTCATAATGTCATATATAAGGTCAACGATAAAGTGCGTATCCCTATATGGGGACAGCTAGAAGAGGGAAAAAAATGTCCTGATGCCTGTGCGGAGGAGTTTCAGCGCCCGGGTGATATGGGCTTCGACGGCCTTTTCCGAAATTTGCAGTTGAAGGGCAATATCTTTTTGGGAATACCCCTTTTCTTTCTTCAATTGATAAACCAGGCGGCATTTATCCGGGAGATCGGCAACCAACCGGGCGATACGTTTGTCCAGCTCGTGAAAGCCGAGCCATTGTTCGGTGGAGTCGTCGGCGATACGGAGTTTCGTTCTGGCGTAGCTTTCGTAGCGCAGCCGTTTGTTGCGGCGGGCGAGCAGGTTGAATACCCGGTACTTGAGGGCAACAGCCAGGTAGGTCCTGAAAGTTGACGTGATCTCGATCCCCTCGCGGCGTTTCCAGATATCCAGAAACAGGTCCTGCACCATTTCCTCGGCCTCGGCGAGATTTCCTATCTTATTGGCCGCTACATGAAAGAGCACCTTCCAATATCGGTTGTAGAGCTCGGTAAATGCCTCCTTGTCACCCGCACGCAGGAGTTCTAATAACCCGGCATCGTTATAAGAAGTATAAGCAGTCATTCGGAGCCTTAAAATAATGCTATATGTAAATATAGTCACTCGAAAGGCCGCGATCCCTACATCGGGATGAAAATATTTTTTGGGGAAACCCGCTTTTAGCGTGCCGCCGCCATCACCGATGGGGTATTACCCATCACCAACTCGAGGGTCCCTCCCCGGACGATATCCTTGTAGTCGATATAGCATCGGTGTAGGGGCTTGCCGTTCAGGGTCGCGCTTTGGATGTAGATATTCTCCCTCGAATTCCGATGGGCGATGATCCGGAAGGTTTTGCCGGTTGCATAGGCCGGATCGAGCTTGATGCGGATATCGCTGAAGACGGGACTGGTGATGTCGAAGCGGGTATCTCCGGGGCATACCTCGTACAGACCGATGGCCGCCAGCACATACCAGGCCGACATTTGGCCGACATCGTCATTGCCCACCAGGCCTTCCACCGAATTATGATAGGCGCCGGCGCAGATCTTCCGGGTCCACTGCTGCGTAAGCCAGGGAGCACCCACCCGGTTGAATAGGAAGGGGACATGGTGCACCGGCTCATTGGCGTGGTTGTAGTAGTCATTCCAGAAGAAATTGCCGGGCGTTCTGTTGAAGAGATTCTCGAGGTCGCCGATCACTTTCTCCCTTCCTCCCATCAACCGCACCATTCCATCCACATCGTGCGGGACAAACCATCCCTGCTGGTAAGGATTGCTTTCCACCGATCCGTATTCGTAGGCAAGTCGTCCCTGGGAAGGCCAGGGCGCCCACTCGCCATTCTGTTGCCTTGGGCGGAACCATCCCTCCTTCGCATCGAAAATGTTCTCATAGTCCCGGGCTGCGGTCGCATATTTCGCAGCTTCCCCGGTCTTGTGCAGGGCCGCGGCAAGTTCCGACAGGCACCAGTCCGAATAGGCATATTCCAGTGTTTCGGATATCGAGCCCGGAGCATAGCCTTTGTCGCCGTTGCCGAATCGGCGGCACGTATTGACGGCGTATGCGTAGGCGCTATCGACATTATACCCACGGATGCCTTTGGCGTAGGCATCGGCCAGCACGACGACGGCCGGGTTGCCGACCATGCAACCGCTGTAAGCATTCAGGAATTCCCAGCGTTCAAGGTAGCGGGTACCATTTTCCGCAGCAAGGCTTACCAAAGAGTTGATCGCATCATTCACCATGCGTGGATTGATGATGGTCTGCAAGGGAAACTGGCTTCGGAAAACATCCCAGCCGCTGAAAATGCTGCGCCGGCTATACGTGTCCGACACATGCGGCTTGCCGTCACCTCCCGTGTAGCTGCCATCCACATCCGATGTTATCCGGGGATCGATCATCGTATGATAAAGTGCAGTGTAGAACACCTTTCTTTCTGCTACAGTTCCGCCCCGGACGGCTATCTTCGACAATGCGCTATCCCATAAGGCGACGGCCTTGCGGTGCACTTCATCGAATGACCAGCCGGGTATCTCCTGTTGCAGGTTCTGTTTCGCCCCTTCCATACTCACCAGGGAGATGCCTGCCTTCAGCAACACCTGTTCCCCGGCTTTTGTAGCAAACTGCGTATAGAAGCCAAGATGCTTGCCCTCCTTTTCCGTTGCTCCAGCCAACACGTTTGCGTTGGCAATCCACCCCTGGTAGGTCTTACTCCCGACGGACTCCCTGTGTCGGTCCGCCGAATCCGGGATAGCAGCGCTCCAGACGCCGAAGTTCTTCAGCGGCTTGCTCAACTCGGCGAAGAAATACACGGTATAGTCGGGCTTGCCGCCACCATCCCCCCAGCCGCCACCTTCCGGCGTGCATTTCATCCATCCTTCAATGCTATGGTCGTCTACTGCTTTCACATATTGCAGCACCGAGGTGCCCCCAACCCTTCTGGCCAGGTCGATCTGGATCCGGGACTGGCTGTCGGCGGGAAAGGTGAATCGAAGGATGCCGCTGTGCGGCGCCGCCGTCATCTCGGCCAGGATAGGGTGATCACTCAACATCACCGCGTAATACCCGGCTGTAGCCTTTTCGGAGCCTTTGTCATAGCTCTGACGATACCCGCTGCCGGGAACCCGCGCATCTCCCGCACACGTCCTCAGTACGCCCGTAGCAGGCGTAACCAGGAAATTGCCAAGATCGCCATACCATCCTACGCCGCTCATCTGCAGGAAAGCGAACCCCTCCATGGTCGTATGCTCATAGCTGTATCCCGGGCCATTGTCCCCTCCCGTGATGGTATTGGGGCTCACCTGTACGAGCCCCCAGGGGGTTGTAGCTCCCGGAAAGGTCTTTCCCAACCCGGCGGAGGTCCCCGCCGATGAACTGGTAGTCGCGCCGATAAAAGGGTTGATATAAATACTGTTGCCCGGCCCTTGCGCATAGCCGGCTGTTTCCAGGAATACGAGAAAAAGGAAGATCGAATGACGTTTCATGTCGCCGTTTCAGGCTATAAATATAACCGCTTCTTATAAGAATTATTTGTTAGTTTGCTTTTAGGATTACTTTTTTAGCAAACAAAATACTCTTACTTGATGAGGCTGGTGGGCAGGACGGCCGTATTATTGGTCTTTGCGTTGGGTATTCACCGGGAATCTGGCGCCCAACCAGCTGATATGGCTCGATTACAGCAGGTTATACATGAAAAGCAGGGAAGAAAGGACTTTCAGAAGGACACCTCCTACATTGATGTATTGGATAGCCTGGCATATGCTTATTACAGAATCAGTGCCGACAGTATCTTATTCTACAGCAATAAAGCCCTGGGCTACTCGAAGGCGATCGGTTACGGCAAAGGCGAGTCCGTAAGTTTAAGACAGATGGGCAACGCCTATAAGCTCATCGGGAATTACGGGAATATGTTGTCATCCTATCGCCAGTCGCTTTCCGTTGCTGAAAAGATCGGCGACTCCACCTGCATAGCCAAGGCAAGTATTAATATCGCCATGGCCTATACGGACATCGGCAAATATGATGAGGCGTTGCCATTATTGACGACGGCCGGTCGCATCTTCAGAGCCATAAAAGACAGCCTCGATGTGGACAAAACCCTGGTTTCCATAGGCGCAATATGGTTAAGGCGTGAGGACTATGATAAAGCCCTGCAATATTATCAGCAGGCTCTGCAGGTAGCCGAAGCCATGAAAAGCGAATACCTCATCACGGTCAATAAGGACGTGATGGGGGAGGTCTTGTTCGTCAAAGGCCGGTACAAAGAAGCATTGGCCAATTTTCTCAGTTCGCTGGATTATTTCAGTCATACTGACGACAAAATGCGCAAGACCAAGACGACTAGTTATACGGCCCGGGCATACTTTTATCTTAAGAATTACGACCTGGCTTTGAAGTATGCGCTGCAAAGCCTGGAATTCGCTTCACAGATCAGATCGACAGACCAGGTCAGAGATGCTGATAAGGTGCTGGAGGACATCTATGAAGCCAAAGCCGATTACCGCAATGCCCTGAAATATTCCAAATTATACACGGATCTTTCCGACAGTCTTTTCAATGATGAGATGAAAAAGAAGACAGAAAGGCTGGAAGCAAAGTATGAATATGAAAAAAAGGAAGCCCTTCTAAAAGCGGAACAGGCGCGGAAAGATGTGCTGCATCGCCAGATTGTCCAGAAAAATGAATCGGAGATATTTATTGCCGGCCTGCTCATCGTTTTTTTAACCGTGCTGACCGTTATATTATTCCGTAGCAGGGCAGCCAAACAGCGGACTAACCGGATGCTGGAGGCCAAGAATGAGGAAATAGAGCACCAGGCCGTTCTGTTATTGCTCAACAATCAGGAAAAGGATAAGCTGTTTTCAATTATTGCGCACGATTTGAAAGGCCCAATGCATTCCCTGAAGAATATGCTGGGTTTCTTAAAGGAAAATTCCCTGAGTGAAGAACAAATAGACATGATGATAGAAGAATTAAGCCACAATGTGGGTTATTCTGCTGAATTGGTAAACAACCTTCTTTCCTGGGCGAGTAGCCAGCTGAATGGGATGGTTGTTTCTCCTGTCGTGCTTCCGATGCATGAAATAGCTGACGAGATCTTTCACCTGTTCGCAAAACGGGCCGCCGATAAGCAGATCAGGCTTAAGAACCAGCTGGATCCGGGTTTGTTGGGCTACGCCGACAAGAATATGATCCAGGTGCTGATCCGGAACCTCATCGGCAATGCCGTTAAATTCTGCCGGCAGGGGGATACTATTACCATACAGGGAAAGACCATAGGTGATGCCATTGAGATATGCGTGGCAGATACAGGCATTGGCATCAGTGAGAGCGTGCTTAGAAAGATTCGCCAGAAGGAAAGTGTTACTACGACTGGTACTGCCGATGAAAAAGGAGCAGGTCTTGGAATGCAGTTGTGCAGGGAGTTTGCAGTGGCGAACAACGGGCAATTCCGGGTTGAAAGCGAGGATGGTAAGGGTAGCCGGTTCTATTTTACCATACCGGCTGCCAAATAGCCGGTCGGCCTTCGTGCCCGGGACTCAATTCATCTATTCAGCAACTCCATCTTTTTTCTCAGGTTACTGAAAGTTTCCAGGGGGCCCTTGCTGGCGAACATATTTACGATCCATGCGGGCAAGGCTCCGCCCGGATCTATTTCCAATACATATTGGAGGTGGATTGTTTTATCCGACTTGGTAGAAATGGTCCACACCGCTCTCGATCTGGGCACGCGCACAAGACCCTTTTTCTCCGGCAGGAAATCTTTTAACCCGTTTGAAACCAGGCAAATGGAATGCATACTGCTGTCTCGGGTAACCTTTATGTCGGCATAAAGATCACGATTGGCCAACGGCCATGGGGCACTGATCTCTGAGTAATAAACGAGCTCATCCTTGCCGATCTGTTTTATCAGGTCAGCCGACTTTGTACAGTACGCCCATTGTGGATATTTTTCAACATCCAACAGGATGCAGGACAATTGATCCACGGTACCGGGAAGATCCATTTCTACTTTAAGGTCATTGAATTTGGAAAGGGCCGAACGCCGGCTGTAAACGGTAACGCCGTCTTTTTCAGTTTTTAGCGCCCAGGGGCTTGCTCCGTCTCTAAATAGGATCAACGGTAAAAAGAGATAATAAATTGAGATCGGGCGCATAAACCTAAATTATTACAAAAAGATCCTGGTATTCGATCTCATTAACGTTTCCCGCCGCTTCCAAAGTATTAGAAAAAGAATATATTTATCAGCCGGTCGCAACGCCTCACCGATCTTAATTCACAAAATCGTGCCTGGTTTCCCTCCCAGCGTCCTGATAAATCGGAAATGCGAAATAACGGCAGCCTTGAAAGTAGGCAGGGAATTATATGGCAGATTAAAAGCCGCACATTCTTTTTGTACAATTCTGCTTAATGCCGGATAGTGGATATGACTGATTCGTGGGAATAAATGATGTTCTATCTGGTAATTTAGCCCGCCGGCAAACCAGGAAATTATCGGGCTATCAGGCGAAAAGTTAGCAGTTGTCTTTATCTGGTGGATAGCCCACTCATTCTCTATCTTTTTTTCATCACCGGTTGCTGAATCGAATTCTGTTTCCTCAACCACGTGTGCCAATTGAAAAACTATGGATAACGTAAATCCCAAACCAATGTTCATGCACAAAAAGAATAGTAACCAGGACTGCCAGCCCGTCAACGCAATGGGGATCGCAATATAAAAAAGCAGATAGAGTATCTTGCTTATCCAGAAGATCATATGGTCAGCTGTCGACATTCTTGAAAGAGGAGTATTGACTATTTTCTTTTTGAAATATTTGTCAAAATCCTGGAAAAGTACCCAGATTATAGAGCTGAAGGAGTATAACAACGGAGTATAAAGGTGTTGCAGTCGATGTGCAGGTACCCAAGGTTGTGAACTGCACATGCGGATATAAGGGCTTTTAGCGATGTCGTCGTCGATACCGTCGATATTCGTATAAGTGTGATGAACAATGTTGTGCTTTTGTTTCCAGATGAAATTATTTCCACCCAAAGCATTCAGCGTAAGTCCCAGTATTTTGTTGACCCATTTACGGGAAGAATAGCTGCCGTGGTTGGCATCATGCATGACATTAAATCCAATACATGCAAGTACGAAACCCAAAAACAAGCTGGATATGATCCTGGGCAGCGGAGACATAGGAACAAATAACAATAATGTATATAAGGAAATCGCCGCAAGGATAAGAATAACTGACTTGGCGTACAGTCGAATATCGCCTGTTCTTCTTTTTTTAGTATATGTAAAATACTTGTTTACAGAAGTTTTCAACGAAGTATAAAAGACGTGATCGCTGTTATTAAAGCTTACTTTAGGCATATCCGGTTGGCGAGGCTTTTGGAAGGTTAATGCAAATGTCGTCTATTTCGTTGCAAAACCGTGGTTGCTACTAAACGAATCACGGAACATTTTCCAGCCGCTTTTGGTCTTCTTCCAAAGTACTAAAAATTTCCCGTCGTCAAATAATTCCCCTTTTGCATTAAAGGATTGCCAGAATCCTTCTTCCGTTACATATTCTTTTCCATCCCCATACACGTTTGTGGTGATGAATTTGCCATTTCTCAGACCATAGTCCTGATAAGCCGATCGGAAGAATTTGGCAAATGCTTCACGGCCGCACGCGGCCGGCGCATTCGGGGCCAGGATACAGGCATTTTCCGCATAGCTATTTATGAAAATGGAAGAGTCATTTTTAACAAAAGACTCAAAATAAATGGCGTTGCTTTCCGCGATGGATTTTTTTGCTTCATCCACTTGAGCGCTGACCAAAAGATGCGCGCAGACCAAAATTACAGCGAGCAGAGATTTTTTGCTATTTCTCATATTTATAAATTTTAGTAAAGGTAAAAGGTGCTTGGAAGGGTAGATTGTAAAAAAGCGAACAAACACTGGTTTATTATGACCTGGCTCATTTCATCAAGGAGTCCAAATCGTACACAGGAATGGCCCCGTCCCAGTTGCCCAGCACTTGTCGCATTGGCCTGCCTGATTCTATTCTGGAAAACTACTCCTTCCATCCGTCTGAGCCTGGCTGCAGCGCTGCTTTTGTATGTATTGGCGGACGTCCTGACCTTTGCTTATTTTTATCCGCGGAACGCGATCTTGTTTGTTAGTAATGCTACCCAGGATGGGCCTACCCTGAAAAAGGTGTGGATGGAATGGAGCCCTATGAATTGGCTGAGGACAATGATCGTCCTTGCAGGGCTGGCCCTGTCGATGATTTCCCTTCACCGGTGTTACAACCACGACCCCCAGCGTCTGGCTGTATAAGCAGTTGTACATGGGCCGGCCCCTGCATCATTCCGTAGCGGGCCGCGGAAACTGTGTCCATACGTGATCGCCCGGCCTGTCCAGCGGCAGCAGGTTTAATTTATTATATCGCCGCATATCGATCCACCGATGGCCTTCGCCAAATAAAGAATACCTCCGCTGATTGAGGATCTCATTGATAAGGCTGTTCAGGTCGGTGCCGCCTGCGTAATTGGCCAGGCCGGCCGCATTCCGGATAACATTTATGGCGCCTACAGCATTGGCCGAACTGCCGGACTGGGCCTGTACTTCCGCGTAGATCAGGATCAGTTCCTCATTTCTGATGAGGGGGATCGATGCGACGTTGGATTGGTAAACATAGAAATCATAGTCACTTTGCAACCCGTCCTGGAAAGCGGTGGCCGTGCGTTTACTCGTTTTAGTGGTAACGCGGTTATCACCTGCCGCTGCATCGGTAATAAAGGAGGGTTCTACCACCCTTGTTTCCCCATTCGAATTCAGCGGAAAATATTGGGGGTTGAGCTGGTCGCCACCCGCTGTGGAAAATAAGTGGTAGGCGCCGAAATTCAAATTGCCGTTTAGATTGAAAAAGGATCCGGACAGTGCAGTACCTGCCTGGTTCCAATCCTGCCGGTAAATGGCCACTCTGGCGGCGAAAGCCCGGTTAAGCTTGGAAAAATCACTTGCCACGTTGCTGTAAAGGCTGGTGGTGAAAGGGAGGCTCGCGCTGTTGCCTTGAAGATCGGTGTTCGCCTTATTCAACAGATCTTGGATGGCGTTAAGCGAGGAATCCTTTGACAGAAAGGGCCCCAGGTTGTTGGGGTCCGCTACATCCACCCGAATCCCATTGCCGTACTGCTGATTGAAAACCATTAACAGCTCGTATGCCTGTATCGTCTCCGCATAGGCGATCCCCGCCTTGCGTTGCGCATCCGTAATGGCCGCCTTCGTGTTTTGCAAGGCCTTGATGAGAATATTGGTATTCTTTACTACCCGGTATCGGGCATCAAACGGATTGGTAGTATAAAAAGTGTTATTATCCAGTACGGCGCTGCCTTTCCCGAGCAGGTCGGAGGTAAAACGCGGATCGGAAGTGGAATACCGGTAGAACTCCCTCCCGATGACCCCAACGCCGTCGTAATAATTATTCAGGTTGTCACGCATCCCGGATTCTGACCCATCAACAAGGTTTTGCAGCTCGGCCAGGGAAGCATTCACGGTAATCGTATTCGCACCAGGATTATTGGGGTCGTTAATAACATCCACTTTACAGGATGACCAGGCCAGTATTGCCGCAAACAACAGTATCGAAATATATTTTGAATTTTTCATAATTACTCATTTTTACAGTTTAGAAGGTAACCGTTAGATTAAAAAAGATGCTCTTGGCGGAAGGAAAGGGTGTGACCTCCACATTGCTGGAAATCGCGTTCGTACCGAAGTTGGATACTTCCGGGTCATAACTGTTGTAGCTGAAAACATTGATCAGATTCCGCGCCGATACGCCTACCTTGATAAGCGATATTCCCTGGACGATCCCCTTGGGTAGTCGATAGCTTAGCCCCATCTCCCGAACACGGAAATACGAAGCGTCTTCGATCCAGGTGCGGGCCGACACGCCTAATTGGGATAGCCGGTACGCGCCGTTAACCTTCTGCCCGGTCGGGTCGAGCGATTTCTTGTCGAAGTCCGGCGAAGTACCGAATATGTCACTTAGCAGGGTCGTCAGATTGATATTGCTGCCGCCTTTTTTCCAGTGCATCAGGACGGTGAATTCGAAGTTCTTCCAGCTTACCGTATTGCCGCAGGAAAATTGAAAATCGGGCTCTGCATCGCCGAATCTATGAAGACCCGATTGCGGATCTTTTGACTCCCCGGGACCTGCTATGCCGACCAATTGTGTCGGGCTCTGATCCAACTGGATCCTGTACGTACCCAGTGTGGCCCCGAAAGCACCTGTGTTGAAGGCAGGCACGTCCAGCCGGGTCACCTTCGCCGTATTCTTCCAGAACCGGATCTGCAGATTCCATTTCCAATCATTGTTGATGACGGGGATGGTGTTCACGGCAAGTTCGACACCATTATTCCGGATGGCGGCAACATTTTTCCAGGCGAGGGTGAAACCGGATGATCCCGGAACCTGCACATTCAGCAACAGGTCGTCTACCGTTCGGATATAATACGTTCCTTCAAACGTCACCCTGTTCTTCAGGATGCCGAGATCGAGGCCGAATTCCAGTTCCTTCTGCTTTTCCGGGCCCAGGTTGATATTGCCCTGCGTAGTGCCGATGAGCGAACCTGTCGATCCGTTAAAGATCACAGGTACGAGAGGAGTATAAATGGCCCCGAAGGGAGCGAAATTGCCGGCTTGTCCATAGGCAACCCTTAGTTTTACCTGGTTCACCTCCGTCCATCTCCATGACGGCAGATTATGGAGATTGAAAGCGCCGGATGCTTTGGGGTAATAGTAATACTTATTGGGATCGCCATTTCGACTGGACTTATCTCCCCTTAGTCCGGCGGTTAAGATGGCAATGTCCTTGTAATTGAATTCTTCCTGTGCAAAGAAGCCCCTGTCTTTCTGAATGAGCTTGTTTTGTTGCACCTGGATGGACCCCGCCTGATTCAGATTGGTCTGCGTGCCTATTAATTGGGTAGCCGTGCTTACTACCGTATTCTGATCGATATTTTCAGCGGTTATCCCGGCCTGGGTTCGAAAACTCATAGAAGTAGATGGCCTGAAGTCATAGACTGCAAAGGCATTGATATTGGAGTTTTTCGAAAGCGTCGTTCCATAGATAGAAGCGCCGTTCGTTCCATTGCCTCCGTTCTCGAATTGTAACACTTTCGGGAAAATGGCGGTCGTCGCCAGCGTATATTGATCGATCCCCGCCCTGGCCGTTATTTTCAGGCTGTGCATGTCAGAATTGACAATCCGCCAGTTTGCCGTGCCTCCTAATAATGTTCGCGTTACATTTTCCCTGTTGGTGATGAGATCTCTCGTTTGTATGAAATTGGAAGGGGCGACGGGGTTGTTCGGGTAGTTGCCATTCGCGTCGGGATAGAGGTTTACCCAGCTGGGCGTGGAAACGAACGAAACACCCAATGTCGTACTGGTATTGTCATTATTAAAGAATCCCCGGTTCGACTCGGATTCCACATAATTGGCGTTTAAGGACACGTCGATGGTATTGGTGATCTTTTGATCGAGGTTCAACCGGTAGGAAGTTTTTTGATAGCCCGTATGTTTTACGATTCCCTGGTCATTTTTATAGGTCACGCCTGCATAATAGGTGGTTTTATCGCTGCCGCCGCTTACGTCCAGCCGCGTATTGTTCATTACCCCGTGACGGCCATATAATTCATCTTCGTAATTATAAATTTTCCCGTTGTTGGCATTATAGATCGCCAGGCCGGCAGCCCCGAACGCATCTTTCACCTTAGCGGTATCCCAGCTGCGTTGACCGAGTTTACGCAACTGCCATTGTTCCCCCACAGTTTGCCCCACTTCAACCCTGGGGTTGCCCCTGATCCCTCTCTTGGTGGTGATAATAACGACACCTCCCGCGGCCTTCGAGCCATAGATGGCGGCTGCGGAAGCCCCCTTTAAGATTTCGATCCTGTCTATGTCTTCCGGATCCAGATCGGCAATCCGGTTGGAGGGGTTGTCCTGGAACAGGGTGCTACCCTGGCCTGCCGCTTTTGAGACGATATTGAGCCCGGCATTAATGGACGAATTATCAAAATAGACCCCATCTACAATAAACAAGGGTTGTGAATTTGCTACGATGGAAGTAATGCCCCTTAGCTTCACCGAGATCCCGCCGCCGGGAGCGCCCGAATTGGCGGAGACATTGGCGCCCGTGAATTTTCCATACAAGGCGCCATCGACGGTCTCCTGGGTGGTGGTGCCTATCAATTCCTTACTGGAAATGGAGGCGACCGAATTGGCCAGATTCGACCGTTTGATGGAAGTGGCAAGACCGCTTACGACCACTTCTTCCAGTTTGCCGGCTTCTTCGGTGAGAATAACCGACAAGCTTTTGTTATTGGCATCGACGTTGATGGTCTGGGGGCTGAATCCGATATTGGAAACGACTATGACGCCCTTGTCACCGGGGACGGTCATAGAGAATTTGCCGCTATTATCCGCGGTGGTGGAAAAATTGCTGTTTTTCAAACTGATGGTTGCTCCGGGTAATGGATTCTTTTTTGAGTCCGTAACTGTTCCCGTAATGGCCACCTGTGCCACCGAGAGATAAGGTAATGACAGTAAAAGCAATGGCAAGGCAACAATCGTTAGTAATTTTCTCATGGCAATTCGTTTTGGTAAATGAATGAAATGGTTTCAGGAGAGGCCGATGTACGGAGGATAGCCCAGGGCCGGAGGTAGGTGATATAATCCCTACAAAATATAAGAAAAAAAAGACATATTATGAAATCTAAATGTAGTAACTCATTGCTAACCGTTAGGAGCAAATAAGGGAGAATGTGGGGTTCGGCCTTTTAACCTTGCAAAGTTGTATCGTATTCGAACATGGCTGTAGCAACCACGTACACTCTCTCGCGGTCAGCCAATTTCAACAAATTGATTGTCAGCAATCTAAAATCCAGTCCGTATTTTGATATACAAACGGCATCAACCCCCGCACATGATCAAAAATTATTTCAAAACTGCCTTCCGCAGTCTGCTTAAAAATAAAGGGTTTACCGCCATCAATGTCCTTGGCCTTACGCTGGGCATCGCCACCTGCTTGCTCATCGTCTTCTATGTGTTTGACGAACTGAGCTATGACAGATACAATGACAAAGCAGACCGCATATATCGTGTCAACAACGACATCAAATTCGGCGGCAACGAGAATTCCTATGCCGTTGCACCTGCGCCCGCCGCTATGGCTCTAAAAGCGGACTTCCCGGAAATAGAACAGGCGGCTAGGATCATCTCTGTCGGTGGTGTACGTGTCAGGAAAGGCGGCCAGTTCCTCCAGGAAGACCGGGTCCTCTATGCCGACTCCACTCTATTTTCCGTTTTCACCTTCCCCATGATTGAGGGCAATCCCACAGATGCGCTTAAAGCGCCAAACTCCATTGTGATCAACGAGCGGACGGCCAGGAAATATTTCAATCGTACGGATGTCGTCGGTCAGTCACTGACGCTTGGCGACGACGGCGTCTTCCAGATTACGGGAGTGATAAAAGACATTCCAATACAATCCCATTTTAACGCCGATATTTTTATCTCGATGTCCGGCCGGCCAGACAGCCGGGAAGATGCCTGGCTCAGCAATAATTTTTTTACGTATATCCTGTTGAAACCAGGCTCGGATCCTGCAGCCCTGCAGGCGAAATTCGCTGCCTTTTTACAGCGTCATGCCGGCCAGCAGGTCCAAAACTTGCTCCATATGGATTTTGCCGCCATGGAAAAGAGCGGGAATTATTTCCGGTTTAGCCTTGTCCCGCTGACCGATATTCATCTCCGGTCCAGAGCAGTAGGCGACCTGCTTCCCGGTGGCAGCATCGCCTACGTCTATATCTTTTCGGCCATCGCCGCCTTCATCCTGATCCTCGCCTGTATCAATTTCATGAACCTGTCCACAGCCCGCTCGGCTAACCGTGCCAGGGAGGTCGGAGTTAGGAAGGTGCTGGGCTCACCCCGCAAATACCTGATCGCCCAATTCCTCACCGAATCGGTGATGGTCACACTGGCGGGCGCCATCCTGGCAGTGGTGACGGCCTGGGCGCTGCTACCTCTTTTCAATGACATCTCCGGGAAGGAATTGGTGGTCAGTTCTCGCCTGGTCCGCTGGATGGTACCCATCTTGCTGGTCTTCGTGCTGATCATCGGTTGTCTGGCCGGATCCTATCCTGCCTTCTTCCTGTCCGCCTTTCAGCCCATCGACGTACTCAAAAGCAAATTGGCGCGAGGGTTCAAAGGCGGCGGTCTGCGGAGTTTCCTGGTCGTATTTCAGTTCGCTATTTCCATATTTCTGATAACCGGTACCCTCGTAGTCTACAACCAGCTGAAATATATCCAGTCCAGGGATCTCGGCTTTAATCGGGACCATGTATTGATCGTACAAAATGTATATGGGCTGGGCAATCAGGCCAAATCCTTCAAACAGGAAGTCAAAAAAATAAGGGATGTAGACGATGTTACCATGACGGGCGCGTTGCCTACCGCAAATTATCTCCAGGGCTCGTCCTTTTTTAAGGACCGGAGCCTGAGCCAGGAATCAGCGGTCCTCAGTCAACGCTGGTATGTCGATGAAGGCTATATCACTACGCTCGGAATAAAACTAAAATCGGGAAGGAATTTCTCCGCCGCGATGCCGACAGATTCCAGTGCGATCCTCATCAACGAAGCCGAGGAAAAGATGCTGGGCTATTCGGACCCACTAAATCACACTCTGTATGCTCCATTGGATAATACCCTTCAGCATATTGGGGCCTTTCATATCGTCGGGGTGGTTAAGAATTTCAATTTTCGCTCACTTCGCCAGCAAGTGACGCCGATGGTCCTTCATTTCGCGGAGAACCGTAGTGCCCTGAGTATCCGCATCCATGCCGGCGCCAATATCGCGGCGGTCACGGCGCAGATCAGCAACAAATGGAAAGAGCTATCTTCATCTCAGGAGTTCACCTATACTTTTATGGAGCAGGACTTCGAGGCCCTTTACCGTTCGGAACAACGCATGGGCAAGCTGGCTATATCCTTTACTTGCTTTGCCATTCTCATCGCCTGTCTCGGTCTTTTCGGTCTTGCCGCTTATGCGGCCGAACAGCGGACCAAGGAGATCGGAATCCGGAAAGTACTGGGAGCCGGTGTATCGACGATCGTAGGGATGCTCTCAAAAGATTTTATCAAGTTGGTGCTTATCGCCATCCTCATCGCCTCACCCCTGGCCTGGCTGGCCATGCACAAATGGCTACAGGGCTTTGCCTATCGGCAGGACATGCAATGGTGGGTGTTTGCGCTCGCAGGTTTTTCGGCGGTGCTGATTGCTTTTATTACCATCAGCTTTCAATCGATCAAGGCGGCACTAAGCAATCCCGTCAAAAGTCTGAAATCGGAGTAGCAACGAATGAGAACGCCCCTCATCTTCGACTGCACGACGCCGGCACTCGGACAGGAAGAAGCGCTCGTATGCTGGCAAATTTTCACATTGTTTTAATGTGTAAGTCTCGTTATGAATTCGGTCGTTCGTTACCTTTAGTTACATAAAACCTTTTCTATGAGCACAAGTATGCCTTCCGCTGCCGACCTCGGTATCGTGTCCGGCGGCACTGTCGATCAGTCAGGATTGATCAATGCAGCCCTCGCCAATCCAAATTATGCAGGTATCGTTTTCGATTTCTCCCCTCCCGGTTTTGTATACATCAGCAACAACATAATCGGGCACAAC
Source organism: Puia dinghuensis (assembly GCF_014642875.1). Lineage (GTDB taxonomy): Bacteria > Bacteroidota > Bacteroidia > Chitinophagales > Chitinophagaceae > Puia > Puia dinghuensis. Next base: position 617,793 of record NZ_BMJC01000002.1, on the reverse strand, counting down.
AAGGTGTTGCGATTCGAGCCCGGCAGCTATCTATCGGGCCCCACCGGGTCTACACCAGTAGCCTCGGTCAATTCCTTTGTACTGGATTGCGGGCTCAGGCAAAAGTGCTTCGATCCTGGGGCTGCGCTTACCTTCAATCCTATAGGAACTACGCTTGGGAAGATATCCCCTTGGGTCTTTGGCGCTGTAGCCGATGACACAACGGATGATGCCCCGGCGATCCAGAAGACGATCAACCTGATCATAGCGAATACCGGCGTTCAGACCCTGTTCATTCCTTCCGGGACGTATAAATGTAATTCACCGCTCATCTGCGCCAATTCTACGGGGACGGATTATGCTTTTTTCCAGATATCGATAGAAGGAGAAGCCAACTTCTGGGAAGCATCGGGATATGGCACTGTGTTGGACTTCCGTGGGTTCAACAACACTTTCGGCATAGGCTTGCACCAGGCGAAAGGGGCATCGATCAAGCGTATCAAGCTATGGGGTGCATGGAATTACACCTTCACCGACGCGTACACCTTCTACAATACGGCGCTAAGCGCGTTTACGGACGGCGTATGCAGGGATAAACCCTATTCTCCCTATGCGGGTATCGTCATCGACCCTTTTGGCCCTTCGGTGCCCTCGGACGGCGGTTATCCGGGATTAAGCGCATATTACCATGGCTCCGATGCCGGAAGCACAGGCGTTACGCTGGAAGATGTCTTTATCACCAATTTCGTGATAGGGTTTATTACCTCTCCCAACGGGCAGACGCTAAATGCGGAGCTTATAAGGGCGGAGAAGATACAGTTTTCGAATATGAAGATCTGCATCCTCAGCTGCCAGGCGCAGGAAAAGATGAATGTATTTCGACACCTGGGAATATGGGGCGTTTGCCACACCATATTCGTGGCGGGATCCGGCGGCGGTGCAGCCTACGGCGCCAACAGCCCGGGAAATTATTACGTGGAAGACGTGAACCTGGCCGGATACAATAACCAATTTGTCTATCTTAATTCACAGGGCTATTTCCCTTCCTATTTCAAGAACATCTATGCCGAGTCGCTTGGCAAGTTCGGGACGGTCTTTACGTCAGTCGGTGGCACCGTCGAAAGCAGCAGTTTCGATTTCGCCAACTATATGGATGCCGGTTCCTATCAAAATCAAATAGACGCGGCTATTTCTTTCATTGGCTGTAGCTTCCGGATGTATGGGACAGGCAAACCCGTTACCATCACTGCCGGCTGGGGACCGTATTTCAACAGTTGTAGTTTTGAAACGGTGCCCTTGTTTCCGCTGGGCGCCCACCGGGGGAGTGCCATTTTCGAGAATTGTTCGGTTGGCGACTTCGGCATTGTCCTGGGGCCGCCGTCGTCGCTGTCCGTGTATGAGTACTCGAACACGTTTGCCTATGGCGATAGAAAGATCACCTCCACCTCCCGGGGCATCACTTTTGACTATAACAGCCCTAATCCCGCTGCGCCTATGCCGATCAACAGGACGACCGCCAACTACGCGATCAGCAAGTCACTGGTGGGGGGCTTTTATCAGGCGGTCGTCACCTGTTCCAGTGACGAATTGAACCGGGTGTTCGTGGGAGATGTCGTCGCAGGTGATACGACCGGCGACAATCAAAACTTACAGATCATCGGAATGGTGAGTGCCGTCGGATCGGGCAATTTTACGATCAACTATATACCGGCATGGGTGGTGACCGGCAACTATTACCTGTACGTTTGGCTGCCGTTATACAATGTTGCCTTTACCGGCGATACCACCAACGGCAGCAATCAAATCACGAATGTCAATGTCGTTGCCGGCGATCTTCCTACCATGATGAGCAGGGGCGGGCTTCTTTCCACAACTTCGGTGCAGGTCTCCGATGGCTGGCAGTCCGCTCTTATCCGTTTGCTCGGCTATAATGCCGCCTCCGGAACACTCACTTTCGACAAAACGGCCACGGCCACGGCCACGATGAACCTTTTCACGAATACGAATGCGGCTCCCGGGACCTTATCCCCGTCGATTGCGGCGGGTCCGGGGGCAGGCAGTTCGCCAGTGGTGGCCATCACCAAGGTCAACTATAAAAATATGCAGATCAGCATCACCACGGGAACTACACCCTCTGCATCTGCGGTCGTCGCTTCGATCAGTTTCGGTGTGCCGTTTGCCGGCGGTTATGTACCCAGTCCCCGGTTTAGTCCCGCCAACGCGGCCGCTGCAGCCCTCAGCGGTGCCAGCGAGGTATTTATGGATGCGAATTCAAGCAGTGGATTTACGATATCTTCCGGTCCTTCAGCACTTGCGGCGTCAACGTTGTACCTGTGGAATGTAGAAGTCGGGTAGCCTATCGCACTAACCCTGTTATCCTACCCATATCTACTCGTACTGCCGGGCTGAACGCATCTCCGCTTCCAGAAATCCATGAAATAGTCATAGCCGTTGCCGTATTGGGCTGTATCCGCTATGCCCTGGCGACAGCCGCTTTGAGATTACGAGCCCGGTCTTTGAAGAAGCGACCATCCGGCTGCATATGGGTATACGAAGAGCCCGGGGACTGTTTTCACCGTAAAGGTGGCACATTGCAGCTGATCATGGGAGAGCAGCCGAGCAGGAGGGGCGTACCCGAAGCCCCCGCGCGCTTCGCTCGTTCGTTTTTGCATTCATCCGCTTAGGCAAGCAAAGCTTGCCCCGCTGCCGAAATGCCAAAACCCCTCAACATTCGTTGAAGGGCCTTCGTGCCCAGGACTGGATTTGTAATTATTTGATTATCAAAATACAATATTTAAATGAGTCAATGGTGTGGCAGGAAAAGGGGTAAAAATGGCAGGAAAATGATAACTTCATTTTCTTCAACTCAATGACTGATTTTGTCGAAGAATTAATATTTATGAACCCAGATAAAAGCGCATCCACACGGCATAAACTCTACGATTACATACGGCTTGCGGATGATAAAAAATTGAATGCCATCTATAGCCTTCTTGAGGGAGAAATTGAAGAAGCCAGTGAGTGGTGGAAAGATAAGGGCTTCGTGGACGAATTGGATAGACGTTATAAAGCTTTGGAAAGTGGATCCGATGAAGGATTTACTGTTGAAGAACTGAAGGCTTCCATAGGTAAACTGCGTATAAAGCGCTATGGCAAATAAGCCGGCAATTTCCGTTGTTATTTGCAGTCGTGCTCAAAAGGAAATTGCAGAATCCTGCATCGGGCTGCTGATGACAGAGCTAACGGGTTTATTCCTTCTTTATACGATTTGGACCATGCACGTGACTGCTGAGTATTGACGATGAATCGTTTCTGCCGCGGAGTGGTCTTAGCTGTCAATGCTATCCTCTCGGGTTCGCAATAACGCTCCTCAACACAATACCCACCCGGTCGATGAGAGCGCCCGATGCCCCCCAAAAACCAATAATTTCATATCCGTCCGGTGCGTTGTATTCAAATCTGACAGACCCGCTTGTGCCAAAGGCAATATTTTGTCCCAGGTTGGTGTCGATCTGGAAATTTTTCACCACATCGCTGTACTCTCCAAATATATGCGTGATAAACTCCCCCTCCTGCAGCTGCATGATTTGCTCACCACCCCCATTTCCGCCCATTTTATAGGAACCATAAGAAACGTCATTTGCGCCAACATAAGAAACGGTGATGGAATCGATGCTCTCGCCGGAATTGATGATCAATTCCCGTATCCGCGCATCGGGGGTGCCAAACAGATCGTTTAAAAGCGGGAAATGCTGACTGGCTGTCACATCGATAAATTGGGGCTGATCCTTTTTTACTCTCGGATCGATTATGCCGCCACCGGTCCCGCCCGAAGGCCCCTGATAAAATAAATTAACCGCCATAGAAAGGTTTTTTGATGATAGGTTGTTTTTTGGTTACTTCTACTCGTTACTCCGGTTTGGAGGAGCCCTGGAACAATGACCCTTCTTGTCTACTTACCCGAATATACTTCCTTGCCAATTGCTTTCCCACGGTGAAAACACCCATTTTTAAGGGGTTTTATTATCGGTCTTTTTCACAGGCCGACCTTTGCCATTCTCGCTTCCATCATTCCAGACTAAATACTGGCGCCCCCTTTGGATCCAGGTTCCTGAACGGCTATTTCCCGCTTGACTGAGGGGTAACAGACGAACTGCCGGAGGAGTTGGTGGAGGAGCCGGACGAAGAGCTCCCTGAGGAGCTGCTCGATGAGCTGCTTTGGGTGTTAACGGTCGACTTGGACAGCGGTAGATTGAAGGATAGCTTGTAGATCCATTCTCGGTTTAGCGCCATGGGGATGGTCCTAGAGGATTGGCTGGCGAAGGGTTGCCTCAACTGGGCACAGGTTGCTCCAGAAAGGCACCCATGGTATTCATCACCTGAAATAATTATTCACCGCAAACGTAAACTGCTCGATAAACAGTTTTTTATAAGCCGCCAGATTAGTCTGCTCATAAAAAAGTATCATAGCCTTTTTGTAATCCACCGGTTTAACACTCCGGTAAGATAGGGGGCAGTATCCATTCTCGATCAGAATTCCGCTGCTGGTGATTCGACCTGTTCTTTTGTTCCCATCCTCAAATGGCTGGATATAGGAAATGAATAGAACAGCCAGCAAAGCCTTTTCGAAAATGGAAGCGCGGAGGTTGATTACTTCGCAAGCCCGGTCCATATATTCCCGTATTTGGAATTCATTTTCCGGGGGAGTATAGCTCGTTCCCGTTATCCCGACGATCCTTTTGCGGATGTTTTTACTTACTCCAAGGTCTGCGATTAACAGGGAATGGATATCTTCGATGGCACTTGTGCGTAATGGGTTTAAGACGACCCTGCCTTCATAGATATAGTCCAATGCTGTTTTGTGATTGAGCAGCATGGTGGCCTCATCTTTCTGCTTTCCTTCTGCAGGAATATTCTCAGACAAAAGGACTTCCGTTTCGAGTAGGCTGTAGGTGTTCCCTTCGATTTGGGATGATTTCCAGCTGAGCTCGATCGTGAGACGGTTTCTTTCCTTTCTTATGATATCCTGTGGTAGGGTCCGGATGCTTTCACGGAAATCCTTTTGAAGAGCATTCAGTTGATTTAACTCTCCCTCGGTAAATATGTCTACCTTTTCCAAGTAGGTGAATACCTCGGGGTCAATCCTTTTATTTCCTTTTCGTTCGTCGACATCCTTATCGAAATAGGAGTCGCCAATGTTTCCGTAAATAAGCCGGTATGCTGGAGCTACTGTGTAAACCGTCGAGCGGCCTTTACCAGTTCTTAACAGTAAGTGGCTGTCTACCAGTGATTTGAGATCTCTGTTGACCGTAGAGACAGGCTGTTGATCTGGTAAATGTTTTAAAATATCGGCGATCCCGGCTTCAGGATTTTCTAAAATCCAATCCAGTATCTGCCGTTTACGCACGCTAAGTTCCATAGATCGTTTCTTTCCTCTCAAAAATACACTTATTTCCTCTCACTTTGAGAGGAAATAAAGGCCAAAATGAGGGGAAAATAGTCTTTCCTCTCAAAATGAACGACTTTTCCCCTCATACCTAGGGGGAAATCGCCAGAAAATGAGAGGAAAACCGAAATTGCCACTGGGAAGGCAGGTTAGAGTGTAAATCCCCGAAAAGAGGATGAAGGAAGCCGAAATATCAGATCCTCCTGAAGCAAGGAATGTATCTCTGATTTTCGCTGGTTGATGATAGCATGGGCACTGCATTTGCTGATAAGCAAAAAGGGAGGTGCGCTATGAAAGCAATAGTGGTAACAGATCAGGCTGCGGGAACGGCCGGGATGAAACTGGTGGAGCGGCCCGAACCGCAGGCAGCGATAAACGATGTCGTCGTGGAGGTTCACGCGTCGAGTATCACCGGGGATGAGCTGTCGTGGCCCTCGACCTGGACGAATCGCGTCGACCGTGACCGGACGCCGTCGATCCCCGGCCACGAACTGGCCGGAGTGGTCACCGCCCTTGGCTATGGCACAACGGGGCTATCGGTGGGACAGCGAGTGTTTGGCCTTACGGACTGGTATCGCGACGGCACCCTAGCGGAGTATGTGGCCGTCGAGGCGCGCAACCTCGCGCCGCTGCCGGGTGACGTTGACTTCACGGTGGGTGCGGCCCTCGTGATGCCGGGCCTGACCGCGTGGCAGGGGCTGTTCGAGCACGGTCGCCTTCGGGCGGGCCAGAGCGTCCTTGTGCATGGTGCGGCCGGCATTGTCGGTTCAATGGCGTCCCAGCTCGCACGTGAAGCCGGTGCATACGTCATCGGCACTGGGCGCGCTACCAGCCGTCAGACGGCTCTCGACTTCGGCGCACAGGATTTCGTCGACCTCGATAACGACGTCTTAGAAGACGTTGGCGGGGTTGATCTGGTTTTTGATGTCCTCGGCGGCGACATCGCGAAGCGGTCTGCGGGTATGATTCGCCCCGGAGGAACGTTGGTGACTGTCACTGGTCCGACCGAGGCGCGGCCCGCAGGGGGTCTGACTATTGACTTCGTCGTCGAACCGGATCGCGCTCAATTGAGTGAGATCGTCCGGCGGTTCCGGGAGGGTCGGCTGCGGACAAACATCGGCAACATCGTTACCCTCGAAGGTGCCGTGGACGCCTTCAATCCGACCAAGCGAACCAAGGGAAAGACGATCATCCGCGTTGTCCCATAAAGAGTCGGCGAGGTCCAGCGGCTGTGGCCTCCCGGTGGACGGGTATAGCGATGAACCGTCACAGCGTGCATAAAATGTAGAAGTGCACCTGGATGAAGGTGTTCCAGGGATCAATATAAAAGATGGCCCCGATTCGGATTCAGTCGAGAAGAAGCCGCTCAGTTTATCCGGGCGATCGTATTAGCCTGTCTGGCTGAAATAGCCCATTCAAGAAAAGGGGAGGAAGACCCACAAAAGACCTAAAATTGTAATTCCTACCTGCGCGTTTCCGTTAGAATAATTTTGTCACTGTCTCCTATTGTTCTATCTTTATAGTACTTCCCACTTACTTTCCAACTCTCACTTTTTGAATCGAAATGACTCTTGCGCCAGATCGTTTCCTTGCGCGCGCAAGCAATTACTTAACAATTAACGGGAGGTAATGATTAAGCCGATCGTGATATAGGCGATTTTGCAGAATTATAAATCTTGAAGTATGCAGCACAATAAGGATATTCTGTGGAAGGGCGTTTTACAGTGGGTTTTAGACGATCTGCTGCGGTTTGTTTTTCCGGATGCAGACCAGGTATTCGATTTGCAAAAAAGATTCGTATACCTGGATAAGGAACTCGCGGAGCTAAACCCTGGACCTGGAAAGAAAACGGATGTTAGGTATGTAGATAACCTGGTCAAGGTTTTCCGCAAGGATGGCGGAGAGGAATGGGTACTTATCCATGTGGAGGTACAGGATATAACGAAAGCGGAGGACCGACCTATTTTTCCTGAAAGAATGTTTCGATACTATTATCGCTGCTTTGATCGGCACCATAAGCCGGTGGTAGCAATTGCCATTTTTTGCGGACCCGACGGGAATCTCTTGCAGGGAAGCTACAGTTATGAGTTCATGAATACCCGCCTGCAATATGACTACAATACACTTAGTGTCCTGGATTATTCGGATGAAGAACTGGCGGAGAGTAACAATCCCTTTGCCTGGGTGGTTTTGACCGCCAAAAATGCCCTTCTGAAGGGAAAAAACGTTGACAAAAAACTGCTCGAAGGGAAATTGTTTATTTTCAGGAAATTGTATGAGAACGGCATTTTCGAGAAGAAGAAGCTGCAAGCCATTTTGAAATTTCTGGATAAATATGTCCTCTTTGAAAAACGCGAGACAATTCGTACTTTTGGGAAAGAAGTAGATAAGATCACCGGTAAAAAGAATACTATGGATATCTTGAGTGAAATCTATGCAGAGGAAAAGACCTGGGCGATTGTAAAAAATCTCCTCACAAAAACTACTCATACCATGGAGGAGATAGCCGCTTTGGCCGAAGTGCCTGTTGACTTTGTGAAAGAGGTGAGGAAGAGCCTTAGGAAGCAGAAAAAATAGCTTCTCGTTGTAGATACGATATTGAAACCGTCGGGATGATCCCGGCGGTTTTTTGTTTTATGACCTGCTCAACGGGCTACGCGCTTGTGCGTAGCCGATGCAGCGCGCGCTACGCGGACTACGGGGGCTCAATAGGGAATTCTACGAGTTTTGGGGCGCTTGTGCGTTGTGGTATAAACCGGATCGCTGGACTGCTTTAGTTTAGATGTCACAAACTAAAACCGAGCAGTCATGATGAAGCCGTTTGATGCGTTGTTCCAGGATTTGGAAAAAGCCTTGAAGATGGTGGACAAAAGCTATGGGAGGCCCGAAAAGTAGAAGGGCAAGCGCTTCCTTGTTGTGGTTTTTTTGTATTTGATCCTTGGGCTTGGTGTAAATAAATATGCCGGTTGTGGGCCGCTGCCTTGGATCGCGACCAAAGTCATAATAGAATGTGATTTTGTCGCCCTTTGCATTCTTTCGCTTCAAGATATTTATAGCGAGTAAAGTTGAAGGGTTGAAGAATAAGGATACAAGGTAAGTGCCGGTTTGAGGACATCAGCCTCCCGGGCAATGCTGCGACGCAGGGGTTGTTGAACACGGTAAAATGTGAGAAGACCTGTGAAGGAAAATATTTTGTTACTGGCTGACTATGCCGGGGCCTTTCTGCCAAAGTGGCTTTGAAAGGCATGTCATTGTAGCCTGACGTTTCGCTTTTCGGTTGTTGCGCGCCGTGAGGTTCTGATAACGGAAGTTCCCCCTTCTTTTCGACCGAGGTGTGTTGGTCTTGTGCTGGCGGCAAGCACGCAATTTCGTGTGTCATTTGGAGTGTCAAATTTGTGTCGTGAATAGTGGTAGAAAGCGGGGAAAAGCGACACAAATTTGACGCAGGGGGAATAAAAAAGCCTTGTAAGTCAATACTTTACAAGGCTTTTGTTGTGCCCAGGACTGGATTATCTCCGGCCTGACGGCCTCCGCTGATCCAGATACTCCTGCGAGGGGCGTACCCGAAGGCCCCCACTCGCTTCGCTCGTTCGTTTTTGCATTCATCCGCTTAGGCAAGCAAAGCTTGCCCCGCTGCTGAAATGCAAAAACCCCTCAACATTCGTTGAGGGGCCTTCGTGCCCAGGACTGGATTCGAACCAGCACACCTTACGGCGCTGCTACCTGAAAACAGTGCGTCTACCAATTTCGCCACCTGGGCATCCTCTTGATAATGAACACTCTCCGTAGAGAGAATTCCTTATTCGGGGCTGCAAATATAGGAAAAGAAAAAATTGTAACCCAAGAAAACTTTGTTTTTTATCCGGAATGGCGAAATTCTTTCGACCCCTAATTTATCCTTACCAGGTTCTTCGCTATACTTTGCGGCAAATTGTTGATGTTGGCGATCTTCAGAGTGGGCGTCTGTTCGACGCTACCGGTAGCATCCTTTGCCAATCTCGCATCCACAGCCGGAGTCTCCAACTTGTACATGGCCCCCGTAGCAGGATCGATAACTAAAAAGCCGAGAAGACCTCCGATGAGAAGGTTTCCCCAATACCAGCCATTGACCTTGCATTCCAGGGGGATATCCTGAGAAGCGTATCCCGCGAACTCAAAATGGACAGTGTAGGACTCCTTCTTGAAAAAGCCGGCTCCCGATTTTAAAGTGAGCATTACAGGTGTGGTCCCTTTATACACCTGTACCCCGTGACGGTTGGTGATCATGACGGTGGCGCCCGCCGGATCACTGGCCACGTGCACCGGCCAGTTCGATTTGCTGACAATAGAAGCGCATGAATTAAGTACGGTCAGAGCAATAATTAAAATAAAGGCGTAGAGTGTCCTTTTCATATCGGTTATTTAGGTTTAGAGAACCAAAATAACATCTTAGGTGTTAAGGACAAAGCAGATGCCATTTGCGGGGTGGGAAATTGGGGAAAACACCAAGGAAAAAATCAAGAGAAATGCACGACTATCCTTAAAGCGTACACGCCGTCGGGCGAAATTGACACGACGGTGAAGTCTTGTTTTTTTACCATAATAACAAATGAATAACCTTTCAAGCGCCGTCTCCGCCCTAATGCGCCGCCTCCTCCGCCTCTATCGCGGCCTCCGCCTTCCTTCCCTTCCACCCGATGATCAGCACTCCTGTGATCACCAGCACCGTCCCCACCACCTGCTCCGCGAAGATCGGATCACCCAAAAGAAAATGTGCCTGGAGGATCGTCGACACCGGCCCCACACTCGTCACTATGGCCGCATTGTTCGGCCCGATGATCTTCATCCCCGCCGACAGCATAAAGGAAGGGATCACCGTCGCCACCAGCGCCAGCAACACGCCATAACCCCAAAGCCCGCCGCTGCCGGTCGACACAGGCAGCAACACGCCACCCTGGGCCAACTGCCGTACAAAGTAATGCAACAACACCGCCCCCGTCGCCGCCAGCATACTATACGTCGTAAACTTCGCCGCACCAAGCACCGGCACCATCCGCCCCGTACCCGACAGGTAGAAAGCATAGGTAATGGAACACAAAAAAATAAGAAAACTACCCCAGTAGAAATGCGGATTCGCCGTATCGATCTTTAACTCTCCGAAATAAGCGATGCCGATCCCCAGATAGGTAAGCGCCAGCGCCCAAAACTGCGCCCGGCTGATGCGCTGCCGGAACACCACGGCATTGATCAATACCGAAAAACTCGGATATAGGAACAGGATCAGCCGCTCCAACCCCGCCGAAATATACTGCAGCCCGATAAAATCAAAGAAACTGCTCAGGTAATATCCCAGCAATCCAAGCAACACCACATAAAACCACTGCCGCCGACTCATCCGCACATTCCCCTCTTTCCGGCTACCCCAAAACGCCACTATCAGATAGAAGGGTAGGGAGAGCAGCATCCGCAACATCAGCAGCGTCAGGCCATCCGTATGCGTGCTGCGGAAGGCCAGCTTCACCAAAATGGCTTTTGTGGAAAAGATAATGGCGCCTGAAAAAGAGATCAGGAACCCGGTCAATAAGGTCTTGCGCGTTGCCATCGCTAAGGCTAAACAGACACGTTAAAGTCCCTCAGCGCATCATTCAAACTCGTCTTCAGATCAGTACTCGGCTTCCGCTGCCCGATGATCAGCGCACAGGTCACATTATATTCACCCGCAGGGAACTTCTTCGTATAGCTACCCGGTATCACCACGCTCCGCGCCGGCACCCGGCCTTTATATTCTACCGGTGACGCGCCGCTTACATCGATGATCTTTGTCGATTGGGTCAGCACCACATTGGCGCCAAGCACCGCCTCCTTTTCAACGATGACCCCTTCTACCACGATGCTCCGGCTTCCGAGAAAAGCCCCATCCTCGATGATCACCGGCGCTGCTTGCAACGGCTCCAGCACTCCGCCGATGCCGACACCCCCACTGAGGTGTACCCCCTTGCCTATCTGCGCACAACTGCCAACCGTCGCCCACGTGTCCACCATGGTCCCTTCGTCGACATAGGCGCCGATGTTCACATAGCTGGGCATCAGCACGACATTCCGGGCCAGGAAAGCCCCATAACGTGCTACCGCATGCGGCACCGCCCTTACTCCCAGGGATTTATAATCTTTTTTCAGCAGCATCTTATCATAGAATTCAAAGGGCGCCAAATCCCAGGTCTGCATCTGCTGGATGCCAAAATATAGAAGGATGGCCTGCTTCACCCATTCATTCACCGTCCATCCGCCCCCATCTTTGGGCGACGCCACCCGCAACCGGCCTTTATCTACTTCCTCGATGACGGTCCGCACCGCGTCGGAATAGTTGTTCTCTTTTAATAATTCCCGGTTACCCCAGGCTTCCGTGATCAATTGTTTCAATTCCATTTCAGCGTTTTTTGAGGATGCGAATTTACAAGTATTTTTGCACCTTCAGCACCATGAACTTCGACATCGATATCGACCGCTCCCTCGCCGTCCTCCAATCTGGAGGACTCATCCTATATCCAACCGACACCATCTGGGGCATCGGCTGCGACGCCACCGACCCGCAAGCCGTCGCCAAAGTCTACTCGCTCAAACAACGTGAAGCCGCCAAAAGCCTAATCGTGCTGGTGGCCGACAAACGCGATATTTTGAAATATACCAGCCAGCCCGACCTCCGCATCTTCGACTTTCTGGATATCGTCAAAAAACCTACCACCGTCATCTACGAAGGCGCCATCGGACTCGCACCTAATCTCATCAATGCCGACGGCACCATCGCCATCCGCCTTGTCGACGACCCCTTCTGCCGGCATCTGATAAAGCGATTCCGGAAACCCCTCGTCTCCACTTCTGCTAATATCTCCGGCGAGCCCGCCCCCCCTTTTTACAAAGAGATCGATCCACGCATAAAACAAGGCGTCGACTACATCGTCGAACACCGCCGTGACGACGAAACACCCCGCGAACCCTCCGCCATCGTCAAATGGAACGCTGACGGCACCCCCACGGTCATCCGCTCTTAATATACTAAATTTGCCCGGTGCAAAAATTCCTGGTTATACAAACCGCCTTCATTGGCGACGTCGTCCTCGCAACGGCCCTCATCGAAAAGCTCCACGCGTGCTACCCCGACGCCCGCATCGACTTCCTGGTCAGAAAAGGCAACGAAGCCCTGCTCACCGGCCATCCCTATCTCACCGAAGTCCTCATCTGGGACAAAAAACAAAACAAGTTCAAGAACCTCCTGGACCTCACCCGTCGCATCCGTAAAACAAAGTACGACAAGGTGATCAATGTTCAGCGTTTCGCCGCCACCGGCCTGCTCACCACTTTCTCCGGTGCAAAGGAAACCATCGGTTTCGACAAAAACCCCCTCAGCCGCTTCTTCACCCACCGCATCCCGCATATCGTCAGCGCCCCCGAAAAAACGGCGCTCCCCATGACTGGCGCGGGCGCGCCGCTTCACGAGATCGAGCGCAACCAGGCCCTCATCGCCGCCTTCACCGACGACAAACCGGCCAAACCCCGGCTCTATCCCACACCCACAGACGAGGATAAAGTCAAGCCGTACAAGACAAAACCCTATATCACCATCTCACCCGCCTCCGTCTGGTTTACCAAACAATATCCAAAGGAGAAATGGATCAGCTTCATCCAAAATCTCCCGCCGCAAACCACCGTCTATCTGCTCGGCGCCCCTTCCGATAAAGACCTCTGTCAGTACATCCAAACTAACGCCCCCGGCGAAGACATTATCGACCTCTCCGGCCGGCTCACCTTCCTCCAATCCACCGCCCTGATGCGCGACGCCGTCATGAACTATGTCAACGATTCCGCCCCCATGCACTTCGCCTCCGCCGTCAACGCCCCCGTCACGGCTGTCTACTGCTCTACCATCCCCGCCTTTGGCTTCGGCCCCCTCAGCGATAAAAGCTACATAGTCGAGACCCCAGAACCCCTCGACTGCCGCCCCTGCGGTCTCCATGGCTATAAGGCCTGCCCCCGCGGACACTTCAACTGCGCCAATAAAATTCAAGACCGCCAACTTTTGGAAACCATGATGGACGGCCGCCCGTCGGTCGGATATTAGGACACATTCTTTAACTTCGCCCCTGGCGCCTGCGCCCAAGAACAGACATTAGCGCTTTGCTGGAAATGCGCTATTTTTCCTGAGGCGCATTTCCAGCACATGAATTATGGACATCAACTGCACAGAAAAGGAATTATTCGTCTTCGAAAAGATCGCCCGCGCCGCGGCCGCCCTGGAAGCCCCGGTCTATCTTATAGGCGGCTTCGTCCGTGACAAACTCATCGGCCGGCCCACAAAAGACGCCGACATTGTCTGTGTCGGGGACGGCATCGCTCTTGCTCACAAGGTTGCCGAATCGCTGAAGCCAAAACCTTTGGTCTCTTATTTCAAGAACTTCGGCACCGCCCAGATAAAATACGAGGATTGGGAGATAGAATTCGTCGGCGCCCGAAAGGAGAGCTATCGCGCCGAATCCCGGAATCCCGAGGTCGAACCCGGCACTTTGCAGGACGACCAGCTTCGCCGCGACTTTACCATCAATGCCATGGCCATCAGCCTCAACGCCCCCGACTATGGCCAACTCATCGATCCCTTCGAGGGAATAAACGACCTCGAGGCAAAGATCATCCGTACCCCGCTCGATCCGCTGAGGACCTTCAGCGACGACCCGTTGCGCATGCTCCGCGCCATCCGCTTTGCCACCCAGCTCAACTTCACCATCGCCGAAGCCACGCTCAACGCCATTAGGGAAGACGCCCCCAGGATAAAGATCATTTCCCAGGAACGTATCACTGACGAGCTGAATAAGATCATCCTCAGTGCAAAACCCTCCATTGGCTTCGATCTGCTCTATCGCACCGGCCTCCTTAAGATCATCTTCCCGCAGATGGTCGACCTCGCCGGCGCGGAATACATCGATGGCCACGGCCACAAGGACAACTTTTACCACACCCTCCAGGTGCTCGATAACATCAGCCGCAATACTACCGATCTCTGGCTACGCTGGGCCGCCATCCTCCATGATATCGGCAAGCCGGCCACAAAGAAATTTGAGAAAGACCATGGCTGGACCTTCCACGGCCACGAGGTCGTCGGCGGTCGCATGGTTCCCAAAATATTTACAAAGCTCAAACTGCCGCTCAACGAAAAAATGCGCTTTGTACGCAAATTGGTGGAATACCATCTGCGGCCCATAAGCCTGACAAAGGAGAACATCACGGATTCGGCCATCCGCCGGCTGCTTTTCGATACCGGTGACGACATCGACGCTCTCATGACACTCTGTGAGGCCGACATTACAAGCAAGAATAAACAAAAGGTCAAACGCTACCTGGAGGATTTCGAACTGGTTCGCCAGCGCCTCAAAGAGGTGGAAGAGAAGGACAAGATCCGCAACTGGCAACCCCCGATCACCGGCGAGATGATCATGGAGAAGTTTGGCCTCCCTCCCGGCCGCACCGTTGGCGATATCAAGAATGCCATCCGCGATGCCATTCTCGACGGCGTCATCGACAACAATTATGACTCCGCCCATGATTTCATGATGAAGAAAGCGGCTGAGTTGCAGTTGGTTCCGGTGAAATAACAGATTTCCAGTGAGATAGCAGAATTGCACAATTATTGTATCTTGTGAACTCTAAATTGCATTGTAGCCATGGCGATATTGAAATTCCGGGTATATTTCGAAGAAGACGATAGCATTTACAGGGATGTGGCTGTACGGCACACGCAGTCCTTTTTGCAATTACACCAGGTGATTCTGAAGGCATATGAATTCGATAACAAGCATCAGGCAACTTTCTATCGGAGCAACGACCATTGGCAGCGGGGCCGGGAGATCTCGCTTGAGAAATACGATAAGCCCTATAAGGCAGAACCCTTAATGATGGATGCGACCACCATCGGCTCGGAGATTCGCGATCCCAACCAGAAATTCATCTATGTCTACGACTTCGTAAAGAACTGGGGCTTTCTCGTCGAATTGATCAGCGTCTCCAAGGAAGAGAACGGAAAACTGGATTATCCTGCCATCGTAAAGGCCGAAGGCATCGCACCCTCCCAATATGGAACAAAGGGTCTCGTCGGCGACAAACTCACCGAGATGGAAGAAAAATACGATCTCACAAAGGGCACCGAGGGCTTTGGCGTCGAAGGCGACAAAGAGTCGGAGGAAGAAAGCGAAGAAGGTGAAGGTGAAGGTGAAGGTGAAGAGGAAGGTGGTGTCGACGAAGTACTGTAAATCCTATGGCCCTTACAGCACCCATCGTAATCATTGTTGTTGGGCCGACGGCCGTCGGCAAGACGGCTGCCGCAATTCGTCTCGCCCGTCACTTTAAAACAAAGATCATCTCCGCCGACTCCCGTCAATGTTATCGCGAGCTCAACATCGGCGTCGCAAAACCATCTCCCGCCGAACTCGAAGCCGTGCATCATTATTTTATCAATTCTCATTCTATTGAGGAAGAGGTCAACGCCGCCACCTTTGAAGAGCTCGCGCTTGGCTGGGCTGCTGACATCTTCCGCACGGCGCCCGTCGCGGTCATGGTAGGCGGAACGGGGCTTTATATCCGCGCCTTCACCGATGGTCTCGACACCATTCCCCCCGTCGACCAGGCTATCCGCAGCCATATCCGCTTTCACTATGAAGAGCGCGGCCTCACCTGGCTACAGGAAGAAGTAAAAAAATATGATCCCGCCTTCTACGAGCAAGGCGAGATCCAAAACCCCCAGCGGCTCATGCGCGCACTCGAGGTCCGGATGTCCACCGGTCAGTCGATCCTTTCCTTCCGCACCCGGGAGCCGCGCACGCGGCCCTTTACCATCCGCACCATCGGGCTGCAGCTGCCAAAAGAACAACTCCACCAGCGCATCAACCAGCGCGTCGACGCCATGATGGAGGCCGGCCTCCTCAATGAGGTAAAAAGCCTTTTGCCCTACCGCAACCACAACGCCCTCCAGACAGTGGGGTATAAGGAGCTCTTCGATCACCTCGACGGCAAACATACCCTGGCCGAAGCCGTCACGGCTATAAAGACGAACACCCGCCAGTACGCCAAACGGCAGCTCACCTGGTTTCGCCGCGATCTGTCCGTTCGCTGGGCCGATCCTGCCACTCCTCTCGAAACGCTTGTGTAGTTCGCGCCGGGTTTTGTATATTCCGGATATGAAGCACATGCTGACTGCTGCCCTCCTTATCCTCTTTCTGGTGCAAACCAGGGCCCAGAAGATCATCGACGTCACCAATAGCGACGGCACCGGCGCCATCGACTACAATACTACCTCCGCTGTCATTGGCCAACTCTACACCGGCATCAAATACGTCCGTGTCACGGCAGGTACCCCCTTCTTCAAAGAGCAATTCATGAAGGCCCGGCTCTTCGACGACGGCGGTGGCCACTACCGCTGCAATGCCGTCCGCATTAATCTCCTCGACAACGAGATCAATTACCTCGGCTCCGATGGAAAGGAAATGATCGCCTCCTCACCCGTCCGGCGCATCATCCTCACCGATAGTACCACCGGCGAGCAATATTATTTCGTCTGGGGCTGGGAGCTCACCCCTACCGATAAGGCGCTGGAAAAGGTCTGGTTCCAGGTACTCGTCAACGACGAGGTCAGCCTCTGCCGCCAGATAAAGAAAAGGATACACGAGACCCCCTCTTACGGCACCGCCACCACCGACCAGGATATCGTCACCATCGAGACATACTATCTCCACCGCAAAGGCGCCCTTGTCCTGGTGAAAAGCTGGCAGGATCTGCAAGACCAGCTCCAGGACCGCAAGGCCATCCTTACGCAATATATCCACGACCATCACCTGAAAGGCCGCAACACCGATGACTATATCCAGCTGGTCACCGCTTACAATGCTGTAAAAAATAACTGAATGGTAATATTGAGTTAACACGCTTTCGTCCGAATATTGCACGCGCAAATCCAAATTGGACGGAGTCCAATTCACGTCATTAAATACAACGTTTGGTCAATCCACACCTGCACAAACTGATAGCCAGGGAATTCGGCGAAGATTTTCAATGGGGCGTGGCGATGGCCGCAGTACAGAATGAAGGTGCATGGAACAGCTACGGTAAAGGTCCCTCCATCTGGGACGCCTTCTCCCGCCGCCAGGGCAAGATAAAAGGCGGTGGCCGGCCCACTGTCGCCTGCGATTTCTACCACCGTTATAAAGATGACATCCTGCTGGTAAAAGCCCTTGGCTTTTCCGTCTTCCGTTTTTCCCTTTCCTGGGCGCGTATCCTCCCCGAAGGCATGGGGCGGGTAAATAAGGAAGGCATCGCCTTTTATCACCGGGTTATTGACGAATGCCTCAAACTCGGCCTGACCCCCTATGTCACCCTCTACCACTGGGACATGCCCGTGACCCTGGAAAAAGAGGGGGGATGGACCAGCCACTTCATGCTCAAATGGTTCACCCGGTTTGCAACGGTATGTGCCGAGGAATATGGCGACAAGGTGAAGAATTGGATCGTCCTCAACGAGCCCTTTGGCTTTACGAGCCTCGGCTATATGCTGGGCCGCCATGCACCCGGCAGGGTAGGGCTCTCCAACTTTCTGCCCGCTATCCACCACGCCGCCCTGGCCCAGGCGGAGGGTGGTCGCATCCTCCGGCAACTGGTACCCAACGCCCACATCGGCACCACCTTCTCCTGCTCCGAAGTGCTGCCTTTTACGAATAACCCCGAAGACATCCAGGCGGCAAAACGCATGGATATCCTCATGAACCGCCTTTTCATCGAACCTGCTCTCGGTCGCGGCTATCCCCGCGAGGACTTCAAATTCCTCGAAAAGCTCGAACTCCACAATCGCAGCTGGAAATACACAGAGCGTATGAGCTTCAACTTTGATTTCATCGGTATCCAGAACTATTTCCCCATCGTCGTCCGCTTTAACCCGCTCATCCCGATCGTCCAGGCTTCTGAGGTAAAAGCCGCTGCCCGCGGGGTACCCCACACCGCTATGGGCTGGGAGATCAACCCCGACAGCTTCTATCGCATCCTGAAAAAGTTCTGGCTCTACGGCGGCGTAAAAGAGATCATCATCAGCGAAAGCGGCGCCGCCTTCCGGGATGAGGTGGTCAATGGGGCCGTCGACGACCAGTCCCGCATCGACTACTATCAGCAATACCTGCTCGCCCTGCTCAGGGCCAAAAAAGAAGGGGTAAATATAAAAGGCTATTTCGCCTGGACCCTTATGGACAATTTCGAATGGGCCGAAGGGTATAAAGCCCGATTCGGACTCATCCATGTTGACTTTGATTCTCAACTCCGTACCATCAAAAACTCGGGGTATTGGTTTCGTGACTTCCTCAACGGCAAAAAATAAACCCCACCTTTTTCCTCTCTTTTAATAACTCCGCGTTAAAAACCTGGAAATCACTGTTCCGGGTTTTGTTTTTCCTATATGTTCGCCAACTTCTCTAAAAAAAATAATTTCTTTTTAACTTTTTTATAAAAGTTTATTAACTTTAAATTCATTTATAATCGGACCTGTACACTAACCGAAGCTTATGCGTGAGAAAAACTTGCTATATAAGGGAAAGATTATCAAAGAATTATATTTCGCTGGCGCCTTATCCTGTTCCGATCTGAGCACCCAGATCAAAACAAGTCTCCCCTTAACGACCAAAATGGTAAATGAATTGATTAGGGACAACGAAATCGTTGAAACAGGTTATGCCCCTTCTACCGGCGGCCGGCGCCCCCAGATGTATTCCATCCGGCCCGACTGGATGTATACCGTTGCCGTCGCCATGGACCAGTTGTTCACCCGCATCGTCATCATGGACATGCAGCGCCATCCCGTCAGCGAACCGGAGAAGATCGAACTCCACCTGGCCCGCAATCCCCTGGCGCTCGAAACCTTCGCCGCAACACTGGACGAGCACATCCTTAAATCCGGGATCAGCAGGGAAAGGATAGCCGGCATCGGCATCGGTATGCCGGGATTCATAGACTCCAGGAAAGGCCTCAACTACTCCTTCCTGGGCAACGGGGAGAGGAGCATTACGAGATATATAACGGATAAGGTTAATGTACAGACCTATATCGAGAACGATTCCAGCCTCATTGCACTCGCGGAGCTCAGCTTCGGGGCGGCACGCCACAAGAAAACCGCCATGGTCGTCAACTTAGGCTGGGGCATTGGCCTGGGCCTGATCATCAACGGCGAGCTGTTCCGGGGCTACAACGGGTTCGCAGGCGAATTCAGTCATCTGCCGCTTTTTACCAACAACAAGTTATGCAGTTGCGGAAAGATGGGCTGCCTCGAGACGGAGGCTTCCCTGATGGTCGTAGTCGAGAAGGCCAAAGAAGGCATCCGCAACGGGCGCGTCACCCTGCTGCAGGAAAAACAGCTGGCGGACGATCTCGACCAGGCATCGAAGGCTGTGATCTCCGCAGCCGGCAAAGGTGACAAATTCGCCGTGGAGCTTTTGTCGGAGTCAGGGTATAACATCGGCAGAGGCGTCGCCATCCTGATCCACCTCCTCAACCCCGAGACGATCATCTTAGGGGGCAGGGGCGCTTCGGCAGGCAGGATCTGGCAAACGCCCATCCAACAGGCTCTCAACGAACACTGTATTCCCCGCCTGGCTGGCAATACCGAGCTGGAGATCTCCAGGTTAGGCTATGACGCCGAACTCATCGGCGCCGCTGCCCTGGTCATGGACAACTATGCGAAAGAGCGTCATTTTCTTACAACACACACTAACAATTAAAATCAAAACAAACTGCTCATGAAACGAACAATTAAGCCAACGTTCGCATTTGCGATGTTCTCTGTTGTCGCCTTCCTGCTGTTTGGGTTTTCTGTCGATGCCCAACAGCGGAAGCTGATCACCGGGACGGTAAAGGACCAATCGGGTCAGCCTCTCCCTGGTGTCACCGTGGCGATAAAGGGATCAAAGACCGGTGGCGTCTTCACAGACGAGAACGGTAATTTTTCCGTCCACGCCGATGCTAATGCTACTCTTCTCTTCAGTACCATCGGCTATGACGGCAAAGAGGTACTGGTAGGAGAGAATTCCACCTTTTCGGTGCAGTTGGCAAAGAATAGTAAAGAGCTGACGGAAGCGATCGTGACGGGCTTCGGCGTAAAAAAAGACGTCCGCAAACTATCTTACTCGGCGACCCAGATCCAGGGCAGCGAGATCGTTGCCACCAATAACTCCAACCTGGGCGATGCCCTTCAGGGTAAGGTGGCTGGTGTTACCGTCTCCCAGGGCACTGGCGGTCCTTCGTCGAGCTCCCGTATCCAGATCAGGGGTAATGCCCGGCTCGATCAGAATACAGAACCCCTGGTCGTCATCGATGGTATTCTCCTTCAACCGGGTACCTCCGGTGCCGACTCCTGGGGCGGCGGCCAGGACTTCGGTAACATCATCAAAGACCTTAACCCCGATGACTACGAAAGCATCACCGTGCTGAAAGGCTCAGCGGCTTCCGCGCTCTATGGTTCGCAAGCCCTCAACGGCGTGCTGCTGATCCAGACCAAAAAAGGCCGCGCACGGAAAGGACTCGGAGTCACCTACAACCAGACCGTTTCTTTCGACCAGGCGTATAAGCTGCCCGACCTGCAGAATACCTATGGCGGCGGCCTCAGCTCCACCTTTGCAAAAGACGGTTCGGGTAACGATGTGGTCGACGTCTCCGCCAGCGCATGGCCCAACCCCAACGGCGGGTACTCTTACGGCCCCGCATTCGATGGTCATATGGTAAAAGATCTCGATGGCCGCATGGTTCCCTGGAAGGCCAATGATGCCTTGAAGGAATTCTTCCAGACAGGCAGATTTGTCAATACCAACGTCTCCACCGAAGGAGGAAATGACAACGCGAGCTTCAGGGCTTCCTATACCAACCTCTACAACACCAGCGTCGTCCCGAATAATAGCTTAAACAAGAACAGCTTCGCCCTGCACGGCACCGCGAAGCTATCTAACGTGCTCTCGCTCGATGCAAGCGTCAACTATACTACGACCAAGGTGCTGAATCCCATCATCCAGGGTGGCGGCGGCACCTCCAACCCCATCGGCGGTATCCTCTATTTCGCGCCCCGGAATGCACCGATCTCCTACTTTAAGAATAATTACATCGACCCTGTGAATGGCGGCATCAAAGCGACTTCTTCCAACGACCCCTATTACTTCGCCCACCTCTTCTGGCCGATGTTCGAAGAAAATCTCAGCCATACCGAGAACGTCCTGCTGGCCAACCTCGATCTGACGGCGAAGTTCACCCCCTGGCTCACCGGCCTGGTACGCGCCAATGTGCAGAACTATAATGATGTGACGGAAAACCAGCAGCTTGGTCAAGGGGCAAACTTCTCAGGCGGTTATTATGAGATCGACCAGAGCTCTTATAAGAATACAAGGGTGCAGGGACTGTTGACGGCCAACAAAGAGTTGGGCAAGGATTTCGCTTTGACGGCAACCGTCGGCGGCGAAGAGCAGAATTTCCTCGGCGGCCCCATCTCAAGATCGCAGACCAATGGCGGTCTGACGGCCCCGGGTCTTTATTTCATCGCTAACTCCGTCAGCGCCCCCACCACCACGGTCGGTACCAATCCCAAATCGATCCTGGCAGCGGTGTACGGCTATGGTGACCTCACCTGGCGGAACATGCTGACGTTCAACTTCAGTATTCGCAATGACTGGTCGTCTGCCCTGACATATGCGGATGGCCATGGCCACTGGACCTATGCTTACCCCAGCCTCGGTCTGGCCTGGGTCTTTACGGAATTGCCTTCCTTCAAGAACTCCAACTCCATCCTGTCCTTTGGCAAGCTGCGGGCCAGCGTGGGCTGGACAGGCTATAGCGCCAATCCCTATGTGACCAACAGCACCGGCAACTACGGCTCGGTGGGCACCTTTAACAATGCCAGCAATGCCAACCAGACGCTGTATTCCTTCAGCGACGGCCAGGGCAACTACAACACCACGCTGGGTAACCAGACCCTTGTCAACGAGCTGGCCCGCGAGATCGAGTTCGGTACCGACCTCCGTTTCCTGAAGAACCGCGTGGGCATCGACATCGCCTACTATAAGAAGAACTCCTTCAACCAGATACTCTCCCTGTCCGCCGACCAGGAATCTGGCATTTCCGGCCGCACCATCAATGCCGGTAATATCCAGAACCAGGGCGTAGAGATACTCCTCAACGCCTCGCCCGTGAGGTCGAAGGACTTTAACTGGGATATGACCGTTAATTTCGCAACCAACAAGAATAAGATCATCTCCCTGTACCCCGGAGTGACCAAGTATCAACTGCAACTGGCATTCGGCGCCGACGTTGCTGCCTACGCTATTGCGGGTAGCCAATATGGCACCGTCACCACCGGTTACGGCTTCGCTACCTACCACGGTAAGGTGGCTGGCGCCGCCGGCCAACGCGTCCTCGGCAATGCGCCTTACGGCACCACCGGTGGCTACTACACCTACATGCGTTCGCAGGACTACGACGGTTCGACAAAGACCCTCGGCAACATCATGCCGAAATTCCTGTGGGGAACCTTCCAGACATTCACCTACAAGAGCTTCAGCCTCGGCATCCAGGTGGATTCCAAGGTCGGCGGCCTGATGGCTTCCGCTACCGACCAGTACGGTTCGGAGACGGGTAATTTCAAGAACTCCCTTCCCGGCAGGAACGCGAAGTCGGGCGGCCTCACCTACACCGACGCCAGCAACGTTTCTCATGATGACGGCATCATCCCCAATGGCGTATTCGCCGATGGGACCCTGGTCGGTGGTACGGATATTGGCGGCATGACCTACGCCGCTGCTGTGAAAGCCGGCCTGCTCAAACCCGTCCCTGCTTACGCCTATTATGAGAACCTCACACAATGGTCCAGCGGTATCCGCGAAGTATCCATATTCGATAATTCCTGGGTGGCCCTTCGCCAGGTATCGGTCAGCTACTCGTTGCCCGCTTTCGTCTACAAGAAGGCCCATCTCCAAGGGTTGAAGTTTACTCTCACCGGAAGGAACCTCGGCTACATCTGGAAGAATGCAAAAGACGGTATCAACCCGGAAGGCCTGTATAACAACCAGGCGGCTTCGTTCGCAGAAGGCGGCGGCCTGCCTTATGTCAGGAGCATGGGAGCCACACTCAACGCCACATTCTAACCAGTCTAACATTCAAATAGTATTATCATGAGATATAATAAATATTTTTTCTTCCTTCTCCTGGCGGGCACTACGGTAGTATCCTGTAAGAAATCGACCTTCGTCGATGCCAACGTCAACCCAAGCACGCTGACGAGTACCGACCCGGGTAACCAATTCCTCTATGCAGCTGTACACTGCCCCAACGATTTCGAGGCTTACTATGATAACCTTCGGGCGGTGAGTCCCTGGATGCAATTTTTCACCGGCAACGCCGGCAACGGCCCCAGCTTCACCAACGAAGGCGGCAATTTCAACTACCGTTACGGCAACTTCTACGGTAATGTAGGCGTCCCCTTGTCGGACATCCCCCATCTCGTCGCAAAGATGACCACGGCACAGCAAGCGGCCAGGGTATATGAAGAAGCCATCGCCACCATTTACAAGGCATACTATGGCTTTTACGTGAGCGATGTCAACGGTAGCATTCCCTTTACACAAGCTTTCCTCGCCCGCTACGGAGGGACATTGACGCCCACATACGATCCCCAGCAGGCCCTGTTCGATACACTCGACCTCCAGATCAAAACCGCCGTGAAGACCCTGGAGACCAGCCAGTCCACCACCCAGACCCTGTATGGCGGCTACGATCCCTTCTTCGGTGCTTCCAGCAACCAGGTCACCGCCTGGATCAAGGCCGGTAACGCCCTGCGCCTCAAGATCGCCATGCGCCTCCTGAAGAGGGATCCGACAACGCTGGCGGCCATCGCAAAGGACGTGCTGTCGGATGCCAACCAGATGTCGTCGATCACGGACTCGTGGGTACTCACCGCGGGGCCCTCTTTTGCCACGCAATCCAGCAACTATAACCCCCAGGGATTCCTGGCCTCCAGGACCCTGGTCAATTTCATGAGCACCTATGGTGATCCCCGCCTCCGTATCTTCTTCCGGAAGAACAAGAACGGCAATTACCTGGGCAGCCCCGTGAACCCGGACACCTGCAGCCTGACGTACTACCAGAACCTGTACCAGAGCAGCCCTGATACCTTCTCTGCCGTTCAGCACCGGCTCTTCACCCCGAATTACGATGAAGGCGACGGCAACGGCGTCGGTACGGGCACGTCCTTCTTCCCGGTGATCACCTACGCGGAATATTGTTTCATCCGTGCGGAACTGGGCGCAAGGGGCATCACCACGGATGCCGCGGCTACCTGGTACACCAATGGTGTGACGGCCTCCATCCAGTTCTATAGCTCGATGGGTTCAGCCGCCGGGATATCCAATTTTACGGCTGTCTCCTCCGCCGAGATCACGGCTTACCTGGCTACGCCCGGAATTACATTCAATCCAGCCAAGGCAATCGAACAGATCTCCTGCCAGGCTTACCTGGACTTCTTCCGTCAACCCTCCGAGGCCTGGGCCTGGTGGAAGCGGACTGGCTATCCGACGACTACTTCCGTGGTAGCGTGGTCTCCGCTGACGAGCAGTGGAACCGCACTTACCCTGGCTCGCCGGGTTGCCCTGCAATCGCTGCCTGTCTCTGATGCCAACTATAACAACCAACAGGCGGCCTTCAAGGCGATGGAAGCCGATGCCGGCTTCGGTACTCCCGACAACGCCGGCGGCCGCGTCTGGTGGGATATGCCTTAATCGTTTTATTCTCCAAACTCCGGGTGGCGCCAATCACCCGGAGTTTTGTATTTTTATATTATGCCATCACTTGCAAAGTATATGTGGGTCTTCCTGGTCTGTGGCTGGCATCTTACCCTTGCTCAAGGAGGGACGATGAGGGTCTTCGTCTTCCTCTCACCCGAATGCCCCCTCTGCCAGAACTACACCCGCACGCTCAACCAGCTTCAACAACAATATGCCGGCAAAGTCAAATTCACCGGCATCATCCCCGGTAAGACCTGGAAACAATCGGATATCACCACTTTCACGGAAAAATACCACATCGCTTATCTCCTGCAGGTAGACCGCGATCTCCACATCACCCATAGTCTTCACGCAACCACAACCCCCGAGGCCATCCTCCTCGGCCCGGATAACACCGTCATCTACCAGGGCGCTATCGACAATTGGTACAAAAGCCTGGGTCGGGCAGGCAATAAACCAACTCAAAATTATTTGCAGGATGCCATCGATTACACCCTCCGGCACCAGCCGCCGCCTGTAAAAAAGACGACGCCTGTCGGCTGCCTGATAAACGACTTTTAACCCATCATGAAAACCCTCCTCCTTCCCCTCATCGCTCTCAGCGTACTGACCATCCGGGCGCAGGAACCTACGTATCACAAGGACATCGCCCCCATCATCCTGACCAATTGCGCCCCCTGTCACCAGCCTGGTGAAGCCGCTCCTTTCCCGCTGCTCACTTACGAAGATGTAGCCAAACGCGCCTCTTTCATAAAAAAGGTCGTCCTGAGCCATTATATGCCGCCCTGGCGCGCCGACCGCACCTATACCCACTTTGCCAACGAACGGGGCCTTACCGACGCCCAGATCGCGCTGATCACCAGGTGGGTCGATAACAAAGGTCCCGAAGGGAAACCGGCAGATGCCCCGGCGGCCAGGCCTCCCGTCCCCGGTACCCTCTACGGCCGCAAACCCGATCTCGTGCTCACCGCCACCGACTCCTTCCACCTGCAGGGCGACAACGGCGAACGCTTCGTCATCTTCAAGATACCTTTCGAGCTGAAAGACTCTGCCAACGTCGAAGCCATCGAATTTTTCTGCAACAATAAAAAATTGATCCATCACGCCAACTACGCCATCCAGGCCGTGCCCGACCCGGCCATCGATATAAAGAGCACAGTCCCCTATGTGAACCTCACAGATGACGATCGCACCAAGGTAGACCAGTACATGCCCTATCGCCGGATCATGTCCTATTATGGAGGCTGGATACCCGGCGCCAGCTATGAATATTTTCCAAGGGAATTTGGTTGGGTGATGCCCAAAAGAGGCGTCATCCTGCTCACCGTCCACTACGCCCCGTCGGCTACCGACGAAACCAGCATCTGCGGCGTCAACCTCTTTTTCAAAAAGACCGCCATCACCCGGGTGATGAAAGTAGTGAGCTTCGGCTCGGGCGGTATAGGGGAACAGCAGATCGAGCCCATCTTCTATATCAAGGCCGGTACCGTCCAGACCTTCCGCCTCGAAGTCACCAACCCCAGCCAGGACCAGTCCCTGCTCTATGTGTGGCCCCATATGCACCTGCTGGGAAAAGAGTACAAGGCTTATATCACCACCCCGAATGGAGATACCATCAGGCTCGTACACATCCCCGACTGGGATTTTCGCTGGCAGGAAATATACCGGTTCCCTCATCCCATCAAGGTACCCGTAGGTTCGGTGATCCATATCGAGGGCACATACGACAATACGACCGATAATCCCGCCAATCCTAACAATCCGCCCAAAAATGTCTTCTCTATGGGCGATATGAAGACCAAAGACGAAATGATGACCCTGATGATGGGGTTCCTGCCCTATAAGGAAGGTGACGAAAAAATCGATCTGCAATGAACAAGCTCATCATCGCCATCGGCTGCCTGTTCCCCCTGCTTTCGCTTGCGCAGAGGAACCCACTCCATTCCCCTCCGCCGCAACCCCCGCAGGTGCAACAGCCCCTGTTCACCCTGCTCAACGAAAAGGAGACCGGCGTCTCCTTCCTGAACAAGATCGAAGAGGACGACTCGCTCAACATCTTTCGCTACGAATACCTCTACAACGGTGGGGGAGTAGGCATAGCCGATCTCAACAACGACGGCCTCGACGATATCTTTTTTTCAGGCAACACCGGACCCTGCAAGCTCTTCATTAACAAAGGGAATTTTCGGTTCGAGGACGTCACCCGCCAGGCCCATGTCGCCGGCAACGGAACATGGTGCACCGGCGTGAGCATCGCCGACGTCAACGGCGACGGCCTGATGGACATCTATGTCTGCCACTCAGGCAAGTATGATGATTCGACGAAACTCTCCAATCAGCTGTTCATCTGCCAGGGAATAACCAACGGCATCCCCATCTATAAAGACATGGCAAAAGAATATGGGCTCGATGCGCCGGGAACACAGTCCACGCAGGCCGTCTTTTTCGACTACGATAAGGATGGCGACCTGGATATGTTCCTCCTCAACCATTCCAACCACACCTACAACCCCTTTCTCAATACCCGCAAGACCCGCGCCACGCCCGACCTCCACTTCGGCAACCGGCTCTTTCGCCAGGACAGGGACGCCGCCGGCCATATCCATTTCACCGACGTCACCTTCCAGGCAGGTATTATCAACAACCCCCTGAATTTTGGACTTGGTGTCACGGTCAGCGATGTCAACGGGGACGGGTGGCCCGACATCTATACAACCAGTGATTATACCGAACGGGATTACTTCTATCTCAACAACCACGACGGCACCTTCACCGAATCGCTCGAACAGTCTTTCACGCATGTCTCCAAGTATTCCATGGGCAACGATATCGCGGACTACAACAATGACGGCCGGCCCGATGTGATCACCCTCGATATGCTGCCGGAAGACAACCACCGCCAGAAGCTGCTAAAAGGCCCTGATGAATACGATGCCTACCATCTGCTGCTGGACAGCGGCTACTACCACCAGCAGATGCGGAACATGCTGCACCTCAACGAAGGCATAGATGACAATGGACATCTCCGCTTTTCTGAGATCGGCCAGCTGGCGGGCATTTCGAATACCGACTGGTCCTGGTCACCATTACTGGCCGACTTCGACAACGACGGCTGGAAAGACCTGTTTATCAGCAACGGCTACCTGCGGGATTTTACCGACCTCGACTTCCTCAAGTATACCGTTCCCGATGCAAAAATGGCGGCGGCAAAACGGGGCGATCAGAACTTCAAAACCATCGACCTCGTCCGTAGGATGCCCGCCAACAAGCTCAGCAATTATATCTTCCGCAACAACGGCGATCTCACCTTTTCCAACGTTACTGCCGACTGGGGGTTCTCACGGCCCACCGTCTCCAACGCGGCCGCCTACGCCGACCTGGACAATGACGGCGACCTCGACCTCGTCGTCTGCAATAACAACGAGCCGGCGATGATCTATCGCAACAACGAGAACCAACTCTCCGGCAACCATTGGATCCGCCTGCGCCTCACCGGCCGGGGCCTCAATACAAAGGCCTATGGTGCAAAAGCGATATTGACTACCACTGACGGCGCCAGCCAGTATGAAGAGCTTTATCCTGTCCGGGGCTACCAGTCCAGTATGGCGCCAGAACTTTTCTTCGGCTTCCCGAAAACCCAATCCATCCTCCGCCTCACCATCACATGGCCCGACGATAGCGTCACCGTGCTGAACAACCCTGCGCCGGATCAAACGCTCAACCTGAACGAAGAAAACCTCGCCCCCGCCGCCCTCAGCCCCGCCGCATCTTCCCCGCCGCCCGCCGCCAACACGACAACTGCCCCGGCCTCATCAGCTGCCGCCGCAACCACCCCCTCACCCGCGGCTCACGCATCCTCCGCCACGCTAACCGCTCCGGCAGCCCCGGCAACACCCGCCGGGACGCGTCTCTTCACCGATATCACCGCAACCGCCGGCATCGGCTTCCGCCACCGGGAAAATGAATTCATCGACTTCAAGGACGAACCGCTGCTGCCCTATCAGTTGTCGCGGGAAGGTCCCGCGATGGCTAAGGCGGATGTCGATGGCGATGGACTGGAAGATGTCTTCTTCGGCGGCGCCATCGGCCAGGGCGGCCAGCTCTTCCTCCAGACCAAAGACGGTCATTTCTCTCCGGCGCCGTCCCAACCCTGGGCGGCGGATACCGCCTATGAAGAGGTGAACGCTCTGTTCTTCGATGCCAATGGTGATGGCTTTCCCGACCTGTATATCGTCAGCGGCGGCAACGAATACCCCGACCAGTCCCCCGGCTATCAGGATAACCTCTACCTCAACGACGGCAAAGGCCATTTCACGAAAGCACCCGCGAATGCCCTCCCGGTGATGAACAGCAGCAAGTTCGCCATCGCCGCAGGCGACTTCGATCATGATGGTCGTATCGACCTCTTCATCGGCGGCCGCGGCGCCCCGGGTTCCTTCCCGCTGCCCTCGAACAGCTATCTGCTGCACAACGACTCGCATGACGGCATCGTCAAATTCACCGATGTGACGGAAGCCATCTGCCCCTCTCTCCGCCAGTCCGGTATGGTGAAAGCCGCCGTCTGGTCGGCTCTGGACGACACGCAATACCCCGACCTCCTCATCGCCGGCGATTGGATGCCGGTTCGGCTGTTCCGTAACGTCAAAGGGAAACTAACGGATGTTTCCACCGCTGCCGGACTCGCCAACCTCGATGGAATGTGGTCTTCCATCACCCCCGCCGATGTCGACGGCGACGGCCGGACAGACTTTATCCTGGGCAACTGCGGGCTTAACAATCAATTCAAGGCTTCCCTCGACCAACCCCTTTCCCTCTACGTCGCTGACTTCGATGACAACGGCTCCCTCGATCCTATCCTTTGTTATTATATCCAGGGAAAGAGCTATCCAATGGTCTCCCGGGATGAATTGCTCGACCAGATCGTTTCCCTGAGAAAAAAATTCAACAGTTATAAGGCCTATGCCGACGCCACCATCGAAGACATCTTTCCACCGGAAAAGCTGGCCAAAGCAAAAGTCCTGCATTGCAACGAACTTGCCTCCGGCATCCTCTACAACCGGGGTGGGGGACATTTTTCCTTTAGCCCCCTGCCGTTGCCCGCCCAATTCTCCAAGGTCTACGGCGCCATCCTGGATGATTTCGATGGCGATGGCAAAAAGGATATCCTGGTCTCGGGCAATTTCTTTCCCTATCGTACTCAACTGGGCCGATGCGATGCCAGCCTGGGTATGCTCCTCAAAGGGCCCGGCCCATCCTTCCACGCCGTAGACCCTGCCCTCAGTGGCTGCTACATCGGTAGCGACGTCCGCGGAATCATCGAATTAAGGGGCCCGGCCGGCGAAAGACTGGTGATCATCGCAAAAAATAACGATGCCGTACAGGTATTAAAAGTAAATTCCCGATGAAAGTCATTATCGCGATCCTATCAGTCTGGTTAGCTGCTGCTCCTGCCCCAGCCGCCGCGCAGCACCCCGCAACCGCCGCGCAGCATCCCGCCGGGCCGCAACATCCCGCCGGGCCGCAACATGCCGCAATCGCCCCCGCCGTTGCGCAGGACAACAGCGAAGCCTTACGTCGCGCGGAAGATGCTGTCACCGATATCATGGTCCATGACATCTTCTCGCCTCCCGTGGCCAGCCGCATCTACCTGTATACGAATATTGCGGCTTATGAGACCCTCGTTAAAGCCCATCCGCAGGAATATTCCTCGCTTTACGGCCAGGTGAAGGGATTCCCGGAGATACCGGCGCCGGATAAAGCCATCTCCTTTCCTGTCGCCTCCGTCTATGCCTTCCTGTTGGTAGGCAAAAAGCTGGTCTTTTCGGATTCGGCCATGCAGGATTCCATCCACGCGATATTGCACGATCTCCGCTCCGGCGCCCCCGACCCCTCCACCTACAAGGCTTCACTCGAATATGGTCAGCAGGTGGCGGCAGCCGTCATCGCCTGGGCAGAAACCGATCAATATAAAGAGACCCGCCGCCTGCCGCGCTATCGCATCTCCCGGCAAAAAGGGAAGTGGATCCCGACTCCCCCCGTGTATATGGCGGCGGTGGAACCCTACTGGAACAGGATAAGACCCATCACCCTCGACAGCGCCGGCCAGTTTCGTCCTCCCGCGGCGCCACCCTTCAGTGCCGACAGCAGTAGCCCCTTCTATCATGCGGCTTACGACGTCTATCGCACTGTAAACTCCTTGTCTGACGAGCAGAAAGCCATCGCCAATTTCTGGGACTGCAATCCCTTCGCCGTTACAACGGAAGGCCACCTGATGTTTGCCACCAAAAAGATCACGCCCGGCGGCCATTGGATAGCCATCGTTTCGACGGTATCCCGGCAACAGCACCGCGACATCATGGAGACGGCGGCCGCCTATACCCTTACTTCCATCGGCATCTTCGATGCCTTTATCAGTTGCTGGGATGAGAAATACCGTAGCAACGTCATCCGTCCCGAGACGTATATCGATGCCTATATCGATGAAGGCTGGCGCCCGATCCTCCAGACGCCGCCCTTTCCGGAGTATACCAGCGGCCATAGCATCGTTTCGATGGTCGCCGCTACCGTGCTGACACCCTTTTTAGGCGGGCAGTACGCTTTCAACGATGATACGGAGAAGAAATACGGTTTGCCGGAAAGACATTTTGTATCTTTCCGCCAGGCGGCACAGGAAGCAGCTGTCTCCAGGCTTTATGGCGGTATCCATTACCGGGCAGCCATCGAAGAGGGACAGGTATCGGGAAGAAAGATAGGGGAGTGGGTGCTGCAAAAGATAAAACTTAAAAAAGCAGGCTGACAGATGCCGGCCATTAAAAAATACCACCTTACCCTTTTGCTGATACCAGCGATCTACCTCACCACTGCCCGCTGGACGCCGCCCACTGCGCCCGTGCTGCACCAAACGGCGACCGACAACCAGGAGGCTGCCGGTAACCAGGAGCCAGGGAAATTCATCGGGTCGGCCGCCTGCCAGTCCTGTCACAAAGAAATTTATGCCGCCCATATTCATACGGCCCATTACCTCGATTCCCGGCCTGCCGCCGCAGCTTTCATAAAAGGCTCTTTCAAAGGCGACAAAAGCCGGTTTGTCCTCAACGAACACATGGAAGTGCGGATGGAGAAAAAGGCCGGCCGATTCTACCAAACGGCTTTCTTCAACGGCAATCCCATCGAAAGTGAAGCATTCGGTATCGTCATCGGTTCCGGCCGTAAGGGACAGACCTACTTGTATTGGGACGCGGGCCGACTGTTTCAGCTGCCTATTTCCTACTTTGTTCCGCTCGACAGCTGGTGTAACAGCCCCGGGTATCCGAAGAATATGATCTATTTCGGCAAAGAAGCGCGCGGTCAGTGTATAGAATGTCATGGCACCTATGCGGTGACTGCCGAACTGGAGGGTAGGGGGACGGTGTTCGACAGCGCCAGCATCATCTACGGCATCGATTGCGAACGGTGCCATGGACCCGGCGCGGAGCACGTCGCCTGGCAGGCCGCACATCCCGGAGACCTTACGGCCAGGTACATCGTCAACACCCGGCATCTCAGCCGTCAACAGCGCCTCGACGCCTGCGCGCTCTGTCACTCGGGATTCAGGAAAGAGAATAAGCCCTCTTTTTCTTTTGCCGTAGGCGATACCCTCGACAACTATTCCAAGGCAACCTACGACACCACGGCGACTGCAGCGCTCGACGTCCATGGAAACCAATACGGCCTGCTTACGGCAAGCAAATGCTTCCGGCTGGCCGACGGGCTGGATTGCTCTTCCTGTCACAACCCACACGTCAATGAACATGGCAGAATGGAAGTTTATTCGCAGCGATGCGCGGGTTGTCATAGCGGCAACGGCCAGCACTCCTGTTCCTTTTCTCCCGTGAAAACGATGGGCCTCACCAACAATTGCATCGATTGCCATATGCCGGCCCTGCCCTCTAACGCGATCACCCTGCAGCTATCCGGCCAGGACCAGCTCGTACATGACCTTGTCCGTACACATCGGGTAGCGATCTATCCCGATGCTGCGAAGGAATACCTCGAAAAAATAAAGCATCGCTGATGCGCGCAAGTAAACAACGCCTGCGCGTAATCGAACAACAACTGTAGCAAAACGAACGATATCTGCGCGAAAAAGGAGAAAATCTACACGAAGGCCAATAATACCTGACCCATCCCGTCGGTTGTCCGAAAAACCAGTTACTTTTGCATGTCCTAGATGAATGGGCCTACTTTCCTATGAGTGAAAAGAGTGTGATCTATAAAAAGAAGATCATTAGAGAACTGTATTTTGCCGGCAACCTATCCTGTTCTGATATCAGCGATCGTACCAGCACCAGCCTTCCCCTGGCTACGAAGATGGTCGGCCAACTGGTGGAAGAGAAATATGTGATGCCCACGGGCTACGCACCTTCTACGGGTGGCCGGCGCCCCCAGAGCTATTCCCTCCGTCCCGAATCCTTCTATATCGTCAGCGTCGCGATGGACCAACTCTTCACCCGCATCGTCATCATGGATATGCATCAAAAGCAGGTGACGCCGGTGAGGAAATTCGAGTTTCCGCTGACAGCCAAAGAGGCTACACCCGATCGGCTCGCCGTCCTGATCAACGAGTTCATCCTGGAGTCCGGCATCGGAAGCACCCAGATCGCCGGCATCGGCATCGGGATGCCCGGTTTCGTGAATGCCCGCGAAGGTATCAACTATAGCTTTCTGAAGTTGGCAGGTAAGGGACTCGCCCGGTACTTAACCGAACGCACCGGCATCCAGACCTTCCTGGAGAACGACTCCGGCCTCATCGCCCTGGCGGAGTTTCGGTTCGGGATAGCGCGCAACATGAGGAACGTACTGGTCATCAACCTCGGATGGGGCGTGGGGCTGGGCATGATCCTCAACGGGGAGTATTTCCGTGGACATAACGGATTTGCTGGAGAGTTTAGCCATCTGCCCATCTATTCCAATAACAAATTATGCAGTTGCGGCAAGACCGGTTGCCTCGAGACCGAAGCCTCCCTGCTCGAACTGATCGCGAAGGCCGAAGAAGGCATCCGCAACGGCAGTCTGACAGCCCTCAGCCATTCCCTGCCGGCCAGGGACCGCGACCTGGCTGCCCAGGCCATTCTTTCGGCTGCCGAAGACGGTGACAAATTTGCGGTCGGTCTCCTGTCGGAGGCCGGCTATACCATTGGAAGAGGCATTGCCATTCTCATCCATCTTCTCAATCCCGAGTTGATCGTGCTAAGCGGAAGGGGTGCATCTGCCGGCAAGATCTGGCAGGCGCCTATTCAACAGGCGTTGAACGAACATTGCATACCACGCCTGGCTTCCCAAACGCGTATCGAAGTCTCGGAATTAGGAAACAACGCAGAACTCATCGGGGCCGCCGCATTGGTGGTTGAAAGCTACTATTCGGCTTGACCGCCGGGGCCCCCCTGCTAATGAAAATCCCTGTTGATCGCTGCGCTAAAGGTCTTCAGGCTCCATCCTCCGCCTACGATAATCCGCCGCACCGTCATCAGCGGGTCGGTAGGATCCATCTTGTCCGCCAGTTGGAAGGCCATGATGAACCCACGCTTGCGCAGTTCGGGGAAGGCGGCGCGGTTCTGTAGCCCAAAGGGATAAGCGAAGTAGTGTATCGGCGTACCCGTTATGGCTTCGAGTTGTTTTGTCGGCTTGTCTATCTGTATCTCCCAGTCCTTACCCTGGTATTTCTTCACATTGTGATGGTCCCAGGTGTGACTGCCGATCACATTGCCGGCGGTATACAATTCCTTCACCTGCTCCTTGGTCATATAGTGTGGTAACTTGTTCAAACTAATGGTCATAATGAAGAACACACCTTTGAACCCATACTTCTTCATCTCGGGCCAGGCCACGGTATACTGGTCTTCATCCGTGTCGTCGAAGGTCAGCATGATAGGCTTGCTTGGTAAAGCCGCGCCCTTCGTCAGGTAAGCATAGAGCTGATCGGGGAGAATGGTGTGATATCCGCTGTCATGAAGCATCTTCAGTTCAGCCTTAAGGTCGGCCGGCGGCATGATGTAATCTTTTGATACTTTGGAATCCGTCGCTTTCCAGTCCCGAACCTGATGATAGCAGAGTATCGGCACTTCCTTCTTACTCATCACCACCGACGGCGCCACCGGTTGGGCGATGGTCGCGCCAAAAACAAACCAACTCAGACCCAAACAAACAAAATGCTTTTTCATATAGATGATTAAAAATTTACGCATTCCCACGCGGCCGGAGGCCGCGAAGCTACGCATTGACTCCCGGCAACACCCGCACCACTTCTTCCAGCCAGCGCTGATCTTCGCTATCGAACGCCCCCAGCTCAACGCTATCCACATCCAGCACGCCTACTACTACGGTCCCGCTGAAGATCGGCACGACGATCTCGCTCCGCGACAGGCTGCTGCAGGCGATATGCCCCGGGAAAGCCTCCACATCGGGCACGATCAGCGTCTGTGCCTCCGCCCAGGATGTCCCGCAGACACCCCGGCCCTTCCTGATCCGCGTACAGGCTACCGGCCCCTGGAAGGGACCAACTACCAGCTCTCCGTTCCGGACAAGATAGAACCCCACCCACAACCAGCCGAATTGTTCTTTCAGCGCGGCGGCGATATTGGCCAGGTTGGCCGTACCGTCCGTTTCCCCTTCGACCAGGGCCTTTATCTGGGGTAACAGCGAGCCGTACTGCTCGGCCTTGCTCCCCTTGATGATTTGCAAGTCTTCCGACATGGGCGCAAAAATACAATAACTTAATCTTATCTTAGAATATGCCACGATTTACCATCGATGCCGACATCAGCAAGGCGCGTACGCCTCATACCGATCTGTATACCGATGTACAGCTATTCCACGAGATAAAGGAAAAGTTCTTCGCTTCTTCCTGGCAATTCGTCGGCGACAGCGATTGCATCCCGACTCCCGGGGATGTCCATCCCTTCACCCTGCTGGAAAACTATCTCGACGAACCCCTCGTGCTCGTAAACGATAATCATGCAAGCCGGCTCCTTTCCAACGTCTGCACGCATCGCGGCAACCTGGTCGTAAACGAACCCTGCCGCCTTTCCCATCTGCGCTGCCGTTATCATGGCCGTCTCTTCCACCTCGACGGCGTCTTTCGCAGCATGCCGGAATTCAAAGAAGTGCAGGATTTCCCATCCCCCGCCGACGACTTGAAACAACTACCGCTGCAGGCCTGGGGTAAATGGCTCTTCACTTCCCTGCATCCCGGCCAACCCTTCGACGCCTTCTGGGGCGATCTCCAACAACGGCTCCACTGGCTGCCGTTGGACGAATATGTGTTCAAGCCCCAACTCTCCCGCGACTTCACCGTCCGCGCCAACTGGGCGCTGTACTGCGAGAACTATCTCGAAGGCTTTCACATCCCTTTCGTTCATGCCGGTCTCAACACCGTTATCGACTTTGGCAACTATACCACCGAGCTCTTCGCCAACGCCAGCCTCCAGCTGGGCATCGCAAAGGACGACGAGGACTGCTTCGACCTGCCGCCGGAGTCACCCGACTACGGTAAAAAAGTCGCCGCCTATTATTTCTTTGTCTTCCCCAACCTCATGTTCAACTTCTACCCCTGGGGCCTCAGCATAAACATCGTCAAACCCGAGACCCTTACCCAGACCCGGGTGTCTTTCCTCACCTATGTCGCCGACGAGGAGAAGTACGACAAGGGCGCCGGCTCCGGCCTTGATACCGTCGAGATGGAGGACGAAGAGGTGGTGGAAGCCGTACAGAAAGGCGTCCGCTCGCGGTTCTATACCCATGGCCGTTATTCCGTCACCCGTGAGCAGGGTACGCACCATTTCCATCGCCTCATCGCAAAGTACCTGGATTGACCAAAACCCTAAAAACCCGGCATCCATGGCACTCACTTTAAAAAGATCGCTTGGCCTCTGGTCCGCCGTTTCCATTGTCATCGGCAGCATCATCGGTGCCGGCATTTTTATGCGGCCCGCATCTATGGCCGCCCGGTTGGGATCACCCTATCTGCTGTTGCTCGTCTGGCTTGTTGCCGGTGGTGTCTCCATCCTCGGCGCCATGATCTTTGCCGAACTTGGCACGATGTTTCCCGACACTGGGGGACCCTATATCTATTTTCAGAAGATCTACGGTGACTTCACCGCTTTTATCTACGGGTACAGCGCCTCCATGGTCATCAACACCACGGCCCTTGCCTCTATGGCCTTTGTCGCCGCGCAATATCTCGGATTCTTTATTCCCTTGCCCCGCTTTGCTCCTGCCGTCGAGACATCGATAAGGCTGCATCTTCCTTTTGTCGCCGATATCTATCCCTTACAGGATTTTGGAGTAAGGTCCACCGCCGCCCTCATCCTGATCTTCCTCACGGCGCTCAACTATTACAGCACAAAGCAAAGCAACGCCCTGCAAGTCGTCGCCACCTTCGTAAAAGCGCTTGCCCTCTTCCTGCTCGTCGGCGGCTTGCTCTTTACAGGCAAAGGTCATGCCGTCAATTTCATCACCAATAGTCCGGGCTTCCATCCGACCCATTTCCTCCTTCTGGCTGCCTTCATGGCCGCTACATCCGGCGCCTTCTCCTCCTATGATGGCTGGTACAATCTTAATATGATCGCCGGCGAGATCGAGAACCCTCATCGCAACATCCACCGCAGTCTGCTCATCGGGGTCGGCGCCTGCATCGGCATCTATGCCCTCACCACGTTGGCGTATATCTATGTCATCCCCGTAGAGCAGATGGCCCATTCCTCCCTGGTTGCCGCCGATGCCATGGAAAAGGTGCTTGGCGTGGCCGCGGCGGGTCTCGTCTCCGCCCTCATCGTCATCTCCGCTTTTGGCGCAACCAATTCCAATCTTCTTGCCAACATCCGCGTCCTGTTTGCGATGGGGGAAAAAGGTGACTTCTTTGCGTGGAGCGGCAGGGTCCATCCCCGGTTTGGCACCCCCGGCAATGCCGCCATCCTGATGGGCATCATCAGCATCCTTTTCGTCTTCAGCGGCAGCTTCGACATCCTCGCCGATATGTTCGTATTCCTCTCCTGGATATTCTATGGACTCACGGGGGTGGGGCTTTTCCTCCTCCGTCGCAGGATGCCGGACATCCCGCGACCCTATCGCGTAAAAGGCTATCCCGTCCTCCCGGCCATTTTCGTCATCTTCACCGCCGTATATCTCGTCATCACCCTTTACAACGATATCAGCGCCTACAACAGCGGCAGGAGTCCGATCATCCAGTCCGTCTTCGGTCTCCTGCTCACTGCTACGGGTATTCCTTTTTATTTGTATTTTCAGTGGCAAAAGCGGAAACATGCGAAATAACCTTCTCCTTGTCGCGTTTGTCCGGGTCGCCCGCCCAGTCCTGTACTTCCTGCTATTTCTCGCCTTCGCCGGCGTCGCCAATGCGCAATTCCCCGCCGACACTTCGCGGAAGGTCTACGTCCTGCGGCCCGACCGCGTCTTTGATGGCGAACAAATGCACGAAGGCTGGCAGGTCCTCGTCCGTGGTCGCTTCATCGAGGCCGCCGGACCACCAAACACCATCAAAGCGCCCGAAGGCGCCGTCGTCATCGACCTCCATGGCGCCACGCTGCTGCCCGGGCTCATCGAAGGACATAGCCATCTTTTTCTCCATCCGTATAATGAAACCCCCTGGGATGACCAGGTCTTGAAAGAATCCCGCGCCGAACGCACCGCCCGCGCCGTCGTTCATGCACGCCAGACCCTCCTCGCCGGCTTTACCACCGTCCGCGATCTTGGCACCGAAGGTGCAGGGTATGATGATGTCGGACTAAAGGAGTCGATAGAGAAAGGCATCATTCCCGGTCCGCGGATGCTCTGTGCCACCCGCGCTATTGTCGCTACGGGCAGCTATGGACCGAAAGAGCTGGCCAATGATCTCGAGACACCCCATGGCGCGGCCGAAGCCGATGGCCTCGAAGGCGTCACAAAAGAAGTGCGTACCCAGATAGGACATGGGGCCGATCTTATCAAGGTATATGCCGACTATCGCTGGGGCCTTCACGGCGTCGCACAGCCGACATTCACCGTCGGGGAATTAAAGAAGATAGTAGAGGTGGCTGCCAGCAGCGGTAGAGAGGTCGTCGTTCATTCGTCGACAACGGAAGGCATGCGCCGCGCCATCGAAGCCGGTGTCAATACCATTGAACATGGGGAAGGCGGCAACCCGGAGCTCTTTGCTGCTATGAAGGCGAAGAACATTGCTCTTTGTCCCACCCTTGCCGCGGGGGAAGCCATCCTTGGGTACAATGGCTGGAAAAAAGGCGTCGATCCCGATCCTGCCCGGATAAGGGCAAAGAAAGAAAATTTCCGCCAGGCGCTTGCTGCAGGTGTGACCATTTGCATGGGTGGGGATGTTGGTGTCTATACACATGGCACCAATGCCCGCGAGATGGAAGATATGGTGGAATATGGGATGAAGCCCCTCGATGTTCTGCTTTCGGCCACCTCCGTCAATGCCGACGTCTTTCATATCGCCGACCATGTTGGCAGGGTAAAGCCAGGGCTTTTTGCCGATCTGCTTGTCGTCGAAGGTGATCCCTCCGCCAACATCTCGCAGATCCGCAAGGTAGTCTGGGTCATGAAAGATGGTGTTCTCTATTATCCCTAGCGAGTCAGGCGCCCGATCACCTCAGCATGTTCCGGGTATTGTGTGGTGAGTGCTTCCCGTTCGGCCAGTTCGAAGTCGGCAAAGTCAAAACCAGGCGCCACCGTGCAACCCACCAGCGCATATTCGCTCCCGGGGGCGGGTACACTGGCAAACCAGCTGCCTGCCTTCACCACTGTTTGGAATGTCTCTCCTAATTCGGGGTTTTGGCCGAGCCGGTGTTCCATCATTCTGCCGTTGTGCGTGATCTCATAGACCAGCAGCGGGTCGCCGAAGTAAAAATGCCATAGTTCGTCCGAGGCGATGCGGTGGAAGGCCGAGAACTGGCCGTGGGCAAGCAGGAAGTAGATGCTGGTGGAAGCACACCGGTTGCCCTGGAAGAACAGCGGCAGGGCGCTGCGGGGAAGGATCAATTCGCTTCTGTAGACTTCGCCGAATGCGCCGCCTTCCACATGTGGAGTGAGTTGCAGTTTCTCGATCCAGTAGGAGGCGGGTGGCCGTATGGTCGTCATAACATCATTGTTCGATGGATACGTGCGCGGCATAGACGTCGGCAAGGGAGTCTTTGATATGCGTGGTATCCTTTATGGCTGCGGCGATGGGGAAATACAGCTTGAACAAGCTCGAATCCTTCTGCTCCATGTGTATATTCAACTGGTAGCCAAGTAATTGATTATACCGGCGAAGGGCGTGGTTCTTGTTTGGCGTTTGCAGGATGACAAACCGCCAGAGGCTTTGTCCTGCTTCCGGGACGGGCGTATGCTGTACAGTCGTCGGTGGTGCCGGTTGAATAGTGGCCGGGTTGGTCGTCCTGGCCAGTGCCGTGTCTTTCGGGGCCGTTGCTTGACCTCCTGTGCTGCCCGTCGCCGGCGCTGAGGATAGTGTCGTCGTGTCTGCTCGTTGGGTCGTCGTCGACTCGGGGATCACGCGTGCCCGGTTCTCTGCCGTCGATTCGGTATAGTTGTTACGTTTGTACAGGTAGTAGCCGCCCCAGGCGATGACGATGAGTCCGCCGACGAGGCCTATCAGCAGCAGGGTCTGGCGGACGTTGCTGCCTGTAGGTTCTTCGCGGGGTGGTTCGTCGAAGGAGGTGGCGCCGGGGCTGCGGCGTTCGGGGTGGTGGAGGTCTTCTAGTTTGGGGATCAGGTATTCGCCGGGCGTAAAGTCGAGGCGACCGTCCTTGTTTTTAAGCAGTGTGCCGATGCCTTCGAGGTAGAAAGGTTTACCGATATTCAGCAGTTGCCGGCCGGTGGTCAGGAAGAAGTCCAGGTCGGCTGCGGCCAGGGACTTCATTTTTCCCGTATGTTCCTTGATATAGGTGATCAGGGTGTCGTCGGCGGCCGGAATGTTGGCGTTCTTGAAGGTGATACCGGAGGCTGGCACATGCCCTAAGCGGTCGGACTCTTGCGGTATCGTTGCAGACGCGTCGAGGGTGAAGGTCCCGATGCCGGGCAGGTCGAGCCTCTTGGTCTGATACAAAAATTGCGACAATAGCTGTGGTAGTTTCAAACCATCGGATTTTAGGATGGGTTAAAGATAGTCAACTTCTGCAACTTACACCTAACTTTGTGGAATAAAGCGAAATAGCTATGTTGTCGAAGGAAGAAGAGCGTTTCATCCGGTATTGGGAGCAGAACCGGCTGCGGCGTAAGAAAGTCGTTCGTCAGTTCCTGTTAGGTATTCCCATTGGGTTACTATTCGTCATTCCCATCGTCATCAATTTCGCCTCGGGCTGGAACAAGTCTGCCGGTGTGGAGGCCAACAGTCAGGACTTCGACCCGCGGGTTCTTTTTATAGCCTTGTTGCTCATCGTGGGGTTTACGTCTATTTTCTACCAGCGGCATAAGTGGGACCAGTATGAGCAGCGCTATCGCGAGCTGCTTGCCCGCCAGGCGCGGGACGAACATGCTGCTCAGGCCACCCATGCCACTAAAGCCACCGCCGACCCCGCGACCGACCCATCATCCACCCCCGCGTCAGACCAACAGGGTGGGGAATAGGCAAAAAAAAGCCCCGGTATTAGACCAGGGCTCTTAGCAGGTAGTTCATGGTTACTGCACATCAAGCAGATGTATATCTAAATCAGGGATGGAAGAAGCGATGAATTTCGGGGATGGATTATCAACAGGGAAATCCTGCAGATGTCAGCCATCGATAAGGTTAGATTTGGATGAAAAGAAGGTAAACTATTAGATAATCAATCTCTTACGTCGGAAGCATATCCTCTTATTTCCCCTTTCGTCAAAAATAGTCCCTGTAATTAGACAACCCCTTACCCGGGATTGCTGCAAGAAAATTAAAAAATCTTCAAAATTTTTTAATGCCAACCCATTAGTTCGCCCAATAAGCGCAACCACCTAACTTTGCCCAAAACCCATCTATCTTGCCACACGAAAGCATCTCCGTATTCGACATGTTTAAAATAGGTGTCGGCCCTTCCAGCTCCCATACCCTCGGCCCCTGGCGCGCCGCCCAACGCTTCACCGACACCCTCCAATCCAAAGGCCTCGACCGCCTCACCTCCGTAAAGGTGCTCCTCTACGGCAGCCTCGCAAAGACCGGCAAAGGCCACGGCACCGACATCGCTATCCAGCTCGGCCTCGCCGGCGAAGACCCCGTCACCTTCGACCCCGGCAACATCACCCCCGCCATTGATGCCATAAAGAACCAAAAACAACTCAATATCCGGGGGACAAAGCTCATCACTTTCGACCCTGCCACCGACATCGCCTTCCTCTATTCCGAAACCCTGCCGTACCACCCCAACGCCATGACCTTCCTCGCCGAATGGCAGGACGGCCGGCAGCTCGCCGAGACCTGGTACTCCATCGGCGGCGGCTTCGTAAAAAAAGAAGGCGATGACTCAGCTACCGGGACTGCCGTCCAGCTGCCTTTCCCTATCGACACAAATGCCGATCTTCTCCACTGGTGCCGCAAGACCGGTATGTCCATCAACGACATCGTCATGGAGAACGAAACCGCATGGCGGCCCGAAGCAGAGACCCGCGCCGGTGTCCACCGCATCTGGTCAGTGATGCGCGACTGCATCTACCGCGGTTGCCATTCCGAAGGCATGCTCCCCGGCGGCCTCCACGTCCAGCGCCGCGCCGCTGCTCTCAACCGCCGCCTCATCGGTAACAACAGCTACCACGATTTCGATACCTGGATACAGGCCATCCGCAACGGTGGCAA
Source organism: Puia dinghuensis (assembly GCF_014642875.1). Classification (GTDB taxonomy): domain Bacteria; phylum Bacteroidota; class Bacteroidia; order Chitinophagales; family Chitinophagaceae; genus Puia; species Puia dinghuensis. The sequence goes on along the minus strand of NZ_BMJC01000002.1, from coordinate 574,754 downwards.
CAGCTTCAAATATACCCTCGACTGGGTCAGCTGCTTCGCTCTCGCCGTCAACGAAGAGAACGCCTCCTTTGGCCGCGTCGTCACCGCCCCCACCAATGGCGCCGCCGGCGTCATCCCCGCCGTCCTGCAATATTTCGTCATCTTTTGTGACGGTTATAAAGAAGAAAAGATCCTCCAGTTTATCCTCACCGCCTCCGAGATCGGCAGCATCTTCAAGAAAGGCGCCACCATCTCCGCCGCCATGGGTGGCTGCCAGGCAGAGATCGGCGTCAGCTCCGCTATGGCCGCCGCGGGCCTCACCGAATGTGTAGGCGGCTCCCAGCGCCAGGCCATGATGGCCGCCGAGATTGCTATGGAGCACCACCTCGGCCTCACCTGCGACCCCATCGGCGGCCTCGTCCAGATACCCTGCATCGAACGCAACACCATGGGAGCCATAAAAGCAATCACTGCCTCGCAACTCGCCCTCCAAAGCACCCCGGACTACGCCAAGGTCTCTCTTGACGCCGTCATCCAGACGATGTGGCACACCGCCCAGGACATGAACAGCAAATACAAAGAGACTTCCGACGGCGGCCTCGCCGTTCAGATACCCCTCGGCCTCAGCGAATGCTGAGCCGCGCCAAACGCCGGGAATTTTCTCCCATTCGCCCGCTTGTTCTTCAATTGCTTCCGCCCGAATTTGTTAATGGGTTGTTAAGCGCGCATTCCTGATTAAATTTTCCCTTTCCACAGCCTTCTCATATAGCGAACTTCAGGAATATTAAAAACACATTAAAAAACCCTCTAAAATTCACTGTGATGAAAACGCAAGCAACCATCCTTGTAGCGGCCCTGCTAAGTATCGGCACCCTGGCCCAGGCGCAGAAACCCCCGCATGTCCATCATGACATCCACCACGATCGCGCGGATATCCATCACGACAAAAAGGATATCACCGCCGATAAAAAAGACATCGCATCGGACAAGCAGGACATCTCTAACGATCGCAAGGACATTGCCACAGACAAAAAAGATATTACTTCCGACAAGCAAGACCTCAACAAAGATCGCCAGGATGCAACCGCTGACAGGAAAGACCTGAACAAGGACAACACCGACATCCAAAAGGACAAGACCGACCTGAGCAATGACCGTAAAGCGCGCAATGAAGATGTAAAGGATCACAACTATGAAGCCGCGGCCCAGGAGCAAAAGGACATCAATGCCGACAAAAAAGACCTTTCCGCTGACCGTACCGACCGGAACAAGGATGCCAAAGACCTCTCCGCCGACCACAAGGACATCTCTAAGGACAAGCAGGATCTCTCCAAAGACAAATCAGATCTGTCCAAAGACCGGAAGGATCTGAAAAATGACAAGACAGATTTGTCCAAGGACAAGAAAGATCTGAAAAACGACAAGAAAGACCTCAAGAGCGATAAAGCCGATCTGAAAGAAGACAAGACGGAAGCCAAGAGCACCAGCAACTAATCCCTTTATTATAACCCGGAACTATCAACGCAATGTAGTTCCGGGTTTTTTTCGCCCAAACGCTAAAGATGAAAACATTGTACCCCGCCCTTTTACTGCTCTTCGCCTTTACAATAATTGGATCCTGTCTTCAGGCCCAATCCCCCGATACTTCGGCGGCTGCACACGACTCGACAACGGCGACCGGCAACCCCGCGAAACCACATCATCACTCGCACTTCCTGGCTGAAGTCTCTTACCAGAGTAACAATGTCTACATGGGCCGGAAGGACTCTGAAGCATTACAATATTATATGCCCTCGATCACTTATGAACATAAGTCAGGCATGTATTTCTCTGCTTCGGCCGCTTACCTGGATAATTCGACGGAAAGCCGCATCGATGTCTTCACCCTGGAAGGCGGCTATGCCTTTGACGCCGGTATTTACAGCGGCGACTTCACCGCTACGAAGTATTTCTATAACAGCCAGAGCACAAGTGTGACATCCGGCATCACCTTCTCTATGTCCTATCGAAACGAGCTCGATCTCGGATTTATCACCCCCTCCCTCACCACCGGCCTGGACTTCGGTCCCACCACGGACGTCAACGGCTCCTTTGGGTTGGAGCATGAATTCGAAGCATGCAACGATAAATTGAGGATTACCCCCACCTTTATGGCCAATGCCAGCACGCTGAATTTCTATGACAGCTATTTCCAACAAAGGCGGTTCAAAAAGCGCAGTGGTACCAAAATCATAACCGGAACCGAAAAGATCACCGGCACTGTTCAGGATGCCGGAACCTTTCGCATGCTCGATTATGAAGCCAGCCTGCCCCTGAGCTATACCGTCAGAAAATTTACCTTCAGCTTCACCCCTACGTATGCCATTCCGGTGAACCCCGCAATTGTCGATGTACATACCGTCTACTCCACCGGGTCCGTCTCGAACAAGAAGACAGTAGAGAAACTCGGTAATACCTTTTTCTGGACACTGGGTGTTAGGTGTAAGTTCTAGATCACCAACATCTGATCTACCCGAAAATCGCATTTCTGCATCTGTTCTGGCATGTACGATGCTCTTAACTTTGCCCCGCAAGCAAAACCACTTTCATGCCGGTAACATCCATCAGAGGCATAAGCCTTGCCTACGACGATCTCGGCCAACCCAATGGCGCCCCTCTCGTCTTCATCCACGGCCATCCGTTCAATCGTACGATGTGGAGCGAACAGGTTGCTCACTTTAAAAACGACTACCGCCTCATCCTTCCCGACCTCCGCGGCTATGGCGAGACAGACGTGACTACACCCCGCGTCCTGCTCGACGAAATGGCCCTCGACATCATTCATCTTCTCGACGAACTCAACATCGAAAAAGCCGCCTTCATCGGCCTTTCCATGGGCGGGCAGATCGTGCTCGATCTCTACAGGCTCATCCCGCATCGGTTCACCGCCCTCGTTATCGTCGACTCCGATGCCCGCGGCGAAACGGCTGAATCCGCCGCCCGCCGCCTGGAGACAGCCGAACAAATCCTAAAAACAGGCATGATAAAACACACCGACGAAACCATCCACAAATACATCGCTAACGCCTCCTTGCAAAACCCCGCCGTCTACAACCCGCTCTACAAAATGATGTCCGCTACACGCCCTGAAGGCGCCGCCGCGGCCCACAAGGGTAGGGCCCTTCGCCGCGATCACACCGCCATCCTCCCCGCCATCACGGTCCCTTCCCTCATCATCGTCGGCTCCGAAGACTTCTTTACACCCATACCCGTCGCGCGTCTCATGAGTGATAACATTCCCAACGCCGGCCTCGTCGTCATCAACGGTGCCGGCCACCTGCCCAACATGGAATCCCCTACGGAATTTAACAACGCGCTCGGCTCGTTTTTGCGCCGGCTTCGTTGATCGTACACCCGATGTATCGAATCCGCACAATTTCCCGCCTTCCCGCCAACCTAATCGGCTGAAAACCAGTTGACAGCAAATCCGGCATCGCTTTGGTCCTCGTAATGATAACCAACGCAGCCTACCATGTTCCGCAATTACTTCCTCACCGCCTGGCGCAACCTCCAACGCAACAAAGCCTACAGCGCCCTCAATATACTCGGCCTCGCTATCGGCATGGCCGTCGCTCTCCTCATCGGCCTCTGGGTACAATACCAGTATTCTTTCGATCGTTTTCTGCCTGGCTATCGACAGGTCTACCAGGCGCATATTCGCTTCGACCGCAACGGCGAGACAAGCGAGATGATGGCTACCCCCCTGCCGCTTTCCATCGATCTCCGTAAGGAAATTCCCGAAATAAGATACGCCACCCACACCGACTGGATGGGCAATCACGACCTTCTGGTGGGGGATAAGAAATTCTTCCTTGCCGGCGCCCAGGCCGACACGGACTTCTTCAACATCTTCCGCTATCCCGTATTGAAAGGCGACCTCACCACCGCCCTAAAGGAAACCTATTCCATCGTCCTCACCGAATCCACCGCCCGCTCACTCTTCGGCAACGCCGATGCCCTCGGCAAGGCCGTCCGCGTCGACAACCAGCACGACCTTATCGTAAAGGCCGTCATCCGCGACCTCCCGCCCAATTCCACCTTCACCTTCAATTACGTCATCCCCTTCAGCTATTACATGGCCACCCACGACTGGGTACGACGGTCCTACGAAACCAGCAGCTGGGACAACAACTCCTTCCAGACCTTTGTCGCGCTGCAGCCCAACGTCACTTATGCCCAGGTGGAACCAAAACTAAAAGCCATCGTAAAAAAATATGACCCTGAGGGCTACCGGCAGGCCAAGGCGGAGATCTTCTGCCAGGCCATGACCGACTGGCACCTCTTCTCTGACTTTAAAGACGGCCGCCAGGACGGCGGTTTCATCGAATATGTGCGGCTGTTCAGCCTCATCGGCGCACTCGTCCTGCTCATAGCCTGCATCAACTTCATGAACTTAGCCACTGCCCGCAGCGAAAAACGCGCACGGGAGGTTGGGGTTCGCAAAGCCATCGGCTCGCAGCGCAGGGACATCATCGTCCAGTTTCTTGTCGAGTCGCTGGTCATCACCTTTGTCGCCGGGTTCATGGCCATAACCCTGACCCAATTGGCTATTCCCGCCTTCAATATACTCACCAGGTGCAGCATCCACATCCCTTATGAAAGCCTCGTCTTCTGGGGCGTCATGGCGGTGTACATTTTTGCTACCGGCCTGCTTGCCGGCAGTCGTCCTGCGTTATTCCTCAGCTCCTTTCGACCGGTAATAGTGCTTAAAGGCGCGGCCCGAGCGGGCCGCGCCGCCACTCTTCCGCGAAAGGCGCTCGTCGTCCTCCAGTTCACCTGTGGCGTCGCCCTCATCATCGGCACCCTGCTCATCTATCGTCAGGTGCAATATGTCAAGGCACGCCCCGCCGGCTACGACGCCAACCGCCTCGTCCTCATCGACGGCAGCATCGATCTCAATCGTAATTACGCTGTCCTGAAGAGCGATCTTCTCGCTACCCGGCTCGTAACATCGGCAACAATGTCTTCCAGCCCGGTCAACGAGCTCTGGTCCTGGTCGGGTATAAAAGCCTGGAGCGGCCAGATCCCCGCCGAAACCCTCGGCCTCGCGGAGGTCGACATTGCCGATGATTATTTCAGCACCCTCGGCATACCCTTCGTCGCCGGCAAAAATTTCTCCGGCAATCTCGCGGCCGACAGCCTCAATGTTATTTTGAACGAATCCGCGGTAAAACGCATGCGCTATAAAGATCCGCTCGGCCAGACGATCACGATGTACGATCATGATAAAAAGATAAAGGTCATTGGTGTCGTAAAGGACGCGCTTATGCTGTCACCCTTCCAACCCGCCGAGCCTACGATGTTCGTCTATGACCCAAATGCCGGGAACCTCGCCTTCCGCCTTGCGCCCAATGCAGATATGCACGAGGCGATGCAGAAGATCGCACCGCTCTTCAACCGGTACAACCCCGCCTATCCCTTCCTCTATCATTTTGCCGACGAAAGCTATGCGCAGAAATTTCAACTTGAAGTATTGGTGGGAAGCCTTGCCGGGCTCTTTGCCGGACTGGCCATCTTCATTTCCTGTCTGGGATTATTTGGCCTTTCAGCCTATATGGCAGAACAACGGACCCGGGAGATCGGTATCCGCAAAGTGCTGGGCGCCTCTGTCACCCATTTATGGCTCCTCCTTACCAGGGATTTTATCGTGCTCGTAGCGATCAGTTGTATCGTGGCGTCGCCCCTGGCCTACTACTTTCTCCACAACTGGCTGCAAAAATATTCGTATCGCATCACCATCGGCCCCGGCGTCTTTTTGGTGGCAGGTGCAGTCGCCCTTGTAATCACCATCCTTACTATCAGCTTCCAGGCCATAAAAAGCGCCACAGCCAACCCTAGCCGCAGCCTGCGATCGGAATAGGGCTAATTCAAACTCGGGTCCTGGGCCATCTGGTCGAGATCGACATCCTTGTAATTCCTGATCTCGTTATACAGGGTGTCCCGCTCTACCGGCTCCCGCCCCACCTGCCTGATCAGCGACACCAGCTGCGTCGTCGACAGACTCGGCGTCTGCTCCTCGCTGCCCGCCATCGAATAGATCTTCGTCGTATCATCGATGGTGCCGTCGAGATCATTCACCCCAAAGGCCAGCGTCAGCTGCGCATTCTGTCTACCCAGCATCGGCCAGTACGCTTTCAGATGCGGGAAATTATCCATATACAGCCGCGCCACCGCGTACAGCTTCATATCCTCCACCACCGTCGACTCGGGCACATGACTCATATCATTGTCCTTGTTGCGGAATTTCAGCGGGATAAAGGTGTTGAAACCCTTTGTCCGGTCCTGCAGTTCGCGCAACCGGTTCATATGGTCGATGCGATGCGCATAGGTCTCGATATGCCCGTACAACATCGTCGCATTCGTATGCATCCCCAGCCGGTGCGCCGTCTCATGGATAGCCAGCCAGCCATCGGCATCCACCTTGTCCGCACAGATCACCTTCCGCACATCCGGGTGGAAGATCTCCGCACCGCCACCTGGCATCGAATCAAGGCCGGCTGCATGGAGGCGTTTCATTCCTTCCTCTATCGACAGCTTTGCCTTGCGGAACATATAATCCAGCTCTACCGCCGTAAAACCCTTGATGTGCAGGTCGGGCCTGTGCGTCTTTATCTTCTGCAACACTTCGATAAAAAACTCCAGATTCATCTTGGGATGAACCCCGCCGACGATATGCACTTCCGTTACAGGCTTGCCGTCATAACTCCTGACAATATCCAGCATCTGCTGCTGCGACAGCTCCCAACCCTCGTCACGGTGCGAATAAACCCGCGAATAGGAACAGAAATTACAGGTGAAAACACAAACGTTGGTTGGCTCTATATGGAAGTTTCGATTAAAATACGTTTTGTTGCCGTGCAGGCGCTCACGTACCCCATTTGCCAGGGCGCCAAGAAAGGGTAGGGACCCCTTCTCAAAAAGCAGGATGCCTTCCTCCGGGCTGATCCGCTCCCCTGCATTTATCTTCTCGCCTATGCGCTGTATGTCCTTATCCGTCGTCTTCAACAAAATATCCGATCCCTTTGTCATGGTATTCATATGCCGTGATTTAAAAGGCAAAAATACTGTATCTTCCATTCTTGTACTAATTATATAAAGCATCGCATGAGTATCAAATTCCGCCTCATTGTAATGAACTTCCTCGAATTCTTCGTCTGGGGCGCCTGGCTCATCTCCCTTGGCGGATATATGTTCAATGTTCTGCATTTCAATGGCGTACAAGTAGGAAGCATCTATGGTACCATGGGCATCGCCTCCATCTTCACCCCTGCGCTCTTTGGCATCGTGGCCGATCGATGGCTCAATGCCGAACGCGTACTCGGACTCTGCCATTTCATCGGCGCCGGCATGCTCATCTGGGCCTCTACCCTCCATGACTACGGTACCTTCTACGTCGCGATGCTGCTCAACTCCTTCTTCTTCATGCCCACCATCGCGCTCAATAACACCGTCTCCTATATCATCCTCGAAAGAAAGCATCTCAGCGTCATCAAAGACTTTCCCCCCATCCGCGTATGGGGAACAGTGGGTTTCGTTTGTGCGATGTGGCTGGTCGACCTCACCGGGTGCAGCCTCAGCCCTCTGCAACTATACATCAGCGCCGGCGCCGGCGTCATCCTGGCCATCTATGCCTTCACGATGCCTCCATGTGCACCCGTCCCCAACACCAAACGCAGCTTCGCCTCTTCACTCGGTCTCGACGCCTTCACCCTGTTCAGGCGAAGAAAGATGCTCATCTTCTTCATCTACGCCATGCTGCTTGGCTTCGCCCTGCAGATCAGCAATGCCTTCGCCAGCGGTTTCCTCAACGATTTCGCCCGTGATGCCCGCTACGCCGATTCCTTTGGAGTGCGTCATTCCGTTCTGCTCATCTCCATCTCACAGATATCCGAAACGCTGTTTATCCTCACCATCCCCTTCTTCCTGCGCAGGTTTGGCATCAAGCAGGTGATGATCATGAGCATCTTCGCCTGGGTCTTCCGCTTTGGCCTCTTCGGCATCGGCAACCCCGGTAGTGGCCTGCCCTTTCTCGTACTTTCCATGATCGTCTATGGCATGGCCTTCGATTTCTTCAATATCTCCGGCTCTCTCTTCGTCGAACGGGAAGCCGATATAAAGATCAGGGCCAGTGCCCAGGGACTCTTCATGCTGATGACCAATGGCTTTGGCGCCTGGATCGGCACCTATATCAGCGGGCGGGTCGTCGACTATTTTACCACAGATGGCGTAAAGGACTGGCACAGCATCTGGCTGACCTTCGCAGCCTACGCCCTCGCGCTGGGTATCACCTTCCCCCTGGTATTCCGCTACAAACACGACCCAACAGCGGCTACCCCTGCCTTTCAACATTAAAAAAATGAAAAAGCCAACGGTCATCCTCGTCCTCACCGCAGCGCTGCACCTCGCAGCAGCCGCCAACACCCCCGCACCAGCCGGGCACGCCGCCAACACCCCAGTCGCAACCGCGCAAAGCGACACCACTGCCTGGCCGCAGGCCGATCTCTCCAATGGCTTTCTCCACGCCCGCTTCTACCTCCCGGACGCGCGTACCGGCTACTATCGCAGCACCCGTTTCGACTGGTCGGGCGTCATGCCCGTCCTCGAGTACCAGGGCCATACCTATTTCGGCCAGTGGTTTCCCCAATACGACCCCACCATCAACGATGCTATCATGGGCCCCGTGGAATCTTTCTGGCCCCTCGGTTATGACCAGGCCCAGCCCGGCGGCATCTTTGTGCAGATAGGCGTGGGCATCCTCACCCGGCCCGACACAGCCCGGTACAACCAATTCAGGTATTATCCCATCCGTTACCCCGGCAACTGGTACGTTACCAGGGCGCCCGGCGCCATCGAATTCCGCCACGACCTCGCGACCCCCGGCTATTCCTACATCTATATAAAGAATATCACCCTCACCCCGGGCAAACCCCAGATGGTCATCACCCATACCTTGAAGAACACCGGTCAGAATACCATCGAAACCGATGTCTTTGACCACAACTTCTTCGTCATCGACACCCAGACGGTAGCCCCCGGCCGGGTCTTAAAACTTCCCTTCCCCATCACCACCGAACAACCCCGGGGCATGGGCGAACTCGCCGACGTCCGCGGCGACTCCATCGTCATCCTGCAACCCTTCGCCGCAAAGCAATCTGTCTACGCCATCATTCATGGCTATAACGACAAAGCCGACGACTACGACTTTCGTTTGGAAGAACACCGGACAGGTGCCGCGGTGCGCATCAGATGCGACCGGCCGCTGGCAAGGCTCGCCTTCTGGGCTTCGGTAAAAACCCTCTGCCCCGAACCCTTTATCCATATCAAGATCGCCCCCGGTGAACTCTTCACCTGGACCCTCACCTACGACTTCTATACGTTAACACCATAGCCCTGGAAAAATCGGTACATTTATCACACCATGAGAAAATTGATCCCGCTCCTGGTATCAGTCCTCGCCTGCTCCCTGGTAGCCCGTCCGCAATCCAGCCAGGAAGCCATTTCTATGTCGAACGCTATCCAGGAGGCAAGCCGGCTGACAAACCCCGCCGACGCCGCCAGCTATAACCGCACCGGCAGTTTTGTATCCTGGCATGGTGGTGACAAGGATTCTACAAGAGGCAGCCGCCTGCTGTTCTACAACTGGCCAAAAGGCTATGTCATCGGTATCTACGACACCGTCTTAAGGGACGACCGCCTCTTTCTCAACTACGACAAGATCTCCCATGTCCTCTATTTTACCGTCGATGGCAAGACCATCATAAAGGTCCAGACGACCCAGGCCCGCGAACTCCACTTTGTCGACAGTGGCAAACAAACCGTCCTCGTCCGCATCGACGGCATCGACCCAAAAATCTTCTTTGAGCGATTGAGCGACTCATCCGGAAATTATCACTACACTCTCTACCGCGAGATAAAGACCCAATACCGCCGCGCCAACTACGAGACCAATGGCCTCACCTCCACCGGCAACAACTACGACGAGTATGTCGACACCTACGAATATTATATCGTCATGCCCGGTGACAGACTCTATACGCACGTCAGATTAAAGAAAAAGGACATCCGTCAGGCCCTCGGCCCCAAAGCCGATGCCTGGCTGGCGGTTCACTCCTCGGACCCGATAAACGAAGCCTTCCTCATTGGACTGGTAAACCAACTTAATAAGTAGTAAGGATATAATTAGGGTATTAGTCGTAAATTAATCACTCTGTTAAGCCCGCTCTGCTTACTTGCAAACGCATTTCCAGTACATTTAAATACAACTTCCATATGAACGATCGCATTCCCCGCCGGCAGCTCCTGAAAATGGTAGGCCTCGGCTCCGCAGCTACCGTCTTCAGCAGCCTCGCCGCATCCGCGTCAGCATCCCCCACGCCCCCCATCGCCGCAACACCCCCAGTGCCTCACAGGGACTCACCCCCCGGGGAAAACCGCACTGGCCTGCCCCCGGTCACTATCCGATCGGTAAAAGCCATCGGTACCGCCCCCCAGGGCGCCAACCTCGTCGTCGTAAAAGTAGAGACCTCCGAACCCGGCCTCTACGGCATCGGCTGTGCCACCTTCACCCAGCGTGCCGAAGTCGTCGTCACGGCCATCAATAATTATATGCCCGACTTCTGTGTCGGGAGAAATGTCGATGATATCGAAGACCTCTGGCAGGCCTTCTTCGTCAGCTCTTACTGGCGCAATGGCCCCGTGCTCAACAATGCCCTCAGCGGCCTCAACCAGGCCCTATGGGATATAAAAGGGAAAAGGGCCAATATGCCTGTCTACCAGCTGCTGGGCGGCAAGGCCCGCTTCGCGGTCGACTGCTATGCCCACGCGGACGGTCATACGCCTGAAGAAGTAGCGGCCAATGTGCAGAAATTCATGGACCAGGGCTTCCGTCACGTCCGCATCCAGCAAGGCGGCTATGGCTCCCTTCAATTGGCGAAACAACCCGACTGGCGCGATGCCGGCTTCGGCCGCCCCACCGACGACTTCATGGACGCCCGCGCTTATATCCAGGCCGTGCCCAAACTGTTCGCCACCGTTCGCAAGACCTGCGGCGAAGAGGTAGAGCTGCTTCACGACACGCACGAACGTGTCCAGCCACAGGACATGATCAACATGTGCCGGCGCCTCGAAGAGTTCGACCCTTACTGGATCGAAGACCCGCTCACACCCGAGAACATGCACCTCTTCCCTCAGCTGCGCGCCGCCACCACCGTACCCTTTGCCATGGGCGAATTGTTCAACAACCCCAACGAGTTCGTGGACTATATCGCCAGACGCGACTTCGATTATTTCCGTTGCCATGTCTCGCAGATCGGCGGCATCACACCTGCCATAAAAGTGGCCCACCTCGGCGAGTTCTTCAACGTTCGCTCCGGCTGGCACGGCCCCGGCGACGTCTCACCCGTTGGCCACGCCGCCCAATGTCATATCGATCTCGCCATCTGGAACTTCGGGGTCCAGGAGTCCGTCTTCTTCAATGATGTGACAAAAGAGGTGTTCCCCGGTACCCCCGAGATAAAAAAAGGCTATATGTATATCAACGAAGCCCCCGGCCTTGGCGTCGACATCAACGAGAAACTGGCTGCAAAATATCCCATCACCAACAACGCCGGCAAGTGGACCCTCCGTGGCCGTGACGGCACCATCATCCGTCCCTGACATGCAACACGCCCATCCGAACCTCACTCGCCTCCCCGGCATGCGCGCCCTCCTCGCGGCCGCCCTCTTCGTCCTCACCGCCTGCACCCACCGGCGCAACACCGACTATCCCGCATACGGGGGTAACAAAGAAAATAACCGTTACTCCCCGTTAACCCGGATAAACCCCGGCAACGTCAAAACGTTAAAGCTCGCCTGGATCTACAATTCCGCCGACACCGGGGCCGCCGTGGCAAAACACGAGCACGAGAACCAGTGCCAGCCCATCGTCGTGGGCGGCATCCTTTATGGCACGAGCTCTACCCTGCAGCTCTTCGCCCTCGATGCTGCTACCGGCGCCCAACGCTGGAAATTCGATCCCTTCGCCCACACAAAACCCCGCATCAACCAATGCCGCGGCGTCACTTACTGGACAGACGGCAACAACGATCACCGCCTCTTCTATGCCGCGGGCCCCAACTTGTATGCTATCGATGCGCTAACCGGTACGCCCATCCCAACCTTCGGCGACAGCGGGAGGATATCCCTCTACACCGGGCTCGATATCAATCACCCTGTCGAAGGGCTCTATGTCACCGCCACTACTCCTGGCATCATTTATAAGAACACGCTCATCATCGGCACGGCTGTCTCCGAATCCGGTGACGCGGCGCCCGGCTATGTCCGCGGCTTCGACGTCATCACGGGCAGGCTCATCTGGACTTTCCACACCATCCCTCAGCCCGGTGAACCCGGCTATGACACCTGGCCCGGAGACGCATACAAATGGGCGGGTGGAACCAACAACTGGAGCGGTCTCTCCCTCGACGAAAAAAGGGGTGTCGTTTACTTCGGCACCGGCTCGCCTTCCGCGGATTTCTATGGCGGCGATCGTCCCGGCGACAATCTCTACTCCGACTGTATCCTCGCCCTCGACGCCGCCACGGGCCGGCTGGTCTGGCACTTCCAGACGATGCACCACGATCTCTGGGATCGTGACATCCCCTGCCCGCCGAATCTCGCCACCATCGAACACGACGGCAAAAAGACCGACGTCCTCGTCCAGGCCACAAAGGACGGCGTCATCTATGTGCTCGACCGTGACAATGGCCAATCGCTATTCCCCATCGACGAGCGCCCTGTCCCCACCACCGGCGGCCTGCCCGGAGAACACCCGGCTTCTACCCAACGCTATCCGCGAAAACCGCTGCCCTTCGCCCATCAGACCATCACCGACAGCGATCTCACGACTATCTCCCCCGAAGCTCATGCATACGTCCAACGCATCTTCAACCAAACAACCAACGCGAAAACCGCTCCCAATAAATTCCTTCCGCCCGACACCACCGGCACCCTCCTCGTCGGCTACAGCGGTGGCGCCGAATGGGGCGGCAACGCCATCGACCCCGATGGCATCCTTTATCAAAATGGCAACGACGCCCCCTGGTTGCTCAGAATGATCTCCAAACAACAACGCGAAAAACAAGCGGCCGCCACCCGCAACACCGGCAGCGCCCTCTATGCGGTCAGCTGCGCCGCATGCCACGGCGCCGACCGCAAAGGCAACGGCCACGAGATACCCGATCTCACCACCGTCGGCAAACGCCTGAGGCCCGCCGACATCTTCGCCATCCTCGCGCACGGCCAGAACCGCATGCCTTCCTTCCCGCAACTGTCCGACCCGCAGCGCGCAGCTATCATTCACTACCTCCTCGATGGAAACAACTCCGGCAACACTCGCGGCGGCAACAGCAATCCGAACGTTGCCGTCCAAAACCGCGACGCAATGCGAAACCGCGACCCGGCAGCAATCGTCGCCGCCCAAAACTCCCCCTTTCCCTACCAACCCGCCTACTCGGCAGCCATCTGGGAAAAGCTCACCGACTCCGACGGCTACCCTGGCATAAAACCACCCTGGGGCACGCTCAACGCTATCGACCTGACCACCGGTGACTACCGCTGGCGGGTGCCACTCGGCGAATTCCCCCAACTGACAAAGAAAGGCATCCCACCCACCGGTATGGAATCCTACGGCGGTCCGCTCGTCACCGCCGGCGGCCTCCTCTTCATCGCCGGCACCCGTGACGGCATGATCCGTGCCTTCGACATCCGCACCGGCAACATCGTCTGGCAATACCACCTCCCCAACGCGGGCTTTGCAACCCCCATCACCTACGAAGTGGACGGCTTTCAATACATCGTCATCGCAGCAGGCGGGGGTAGGGGACTCCCCACCGGAGGCAATTACCTCGCCTTCGCCCTCCCTCACTAAAAAAATCTTCGAAATAACTCCTATTAATCACTGCATTAATGGATAATTAAAGCCTCCGTTAACCCTGGCCGCCTTCTTTTGTAAACAAATTATTTGCTGTATGAAAAAAATGCTGCTCCTGCTGCTATTAATAGCAAGCCTCCTTCGATCGTCTGCCCAAAACCAGGCGATCAGCGGTAAGGTCACCGACGAAGCCGGCAAACCCCTCGCCGGCGCCACCGTCACCATCAAAGGCACGACCCTCTCCGCTACAACCGACGAAAACGGCATCTTCCACATCAACACCGGCCCTCAGATCAAACCCGTTTTCACCATCTCCTTTGTAGGCTATGAAAGCTTTGACTACACCTATAAAGGCAACTCCAACTTCACCATTTCGCTCCACCAGGACACCCGCACCCTCGGCGACGTCATCGTCATCGGTTATGGCGAACAGCGCAAGCGGGATGTCACCGGCGCCACGGTCACAGTAAAAGCCGCCGACATCGTCAAAAAACCGATCGTGCGCGTGGAAGAAGCGCTGCAGGGCACCGTACCCGGTGTCACAGTGCAGAGCGTCAATGGTATGCCCGGCGCCGGCCTCGCCGTGCGCATTCGCGGCACCGCCTCTATCAACAATAACAACGATCCCCTCTATGTCATCGATGGCCAGATCGGCGGCGACATCTCCACCATCTCGCCCAACGACATCGAGTCGATTGAGGTTCTCAAAGACGCCTCCGCCACCGCCATCTACGGTTCCCGCGGCTCCACCGGCGTTGTCATCATCACCACCAAGCTCGGAAAGGAAAACAAGACCCGCATCGACATCAACCCCTGGGTGAAAAAGGAAATGATCGCGAAAGAACTGCCCCTCATGAACGCTTACCAGTTCGCCATTGCCACCAACGCCCAGTACGCCACCACCGGTCAGCCACCTGCTTTCTCCGATGCCCAGATCCAGTCATTCAAGACCAACCCGGGCACCGACTGGCAGCATGCTCTCCAGGATAAACCCTGGGTCCAGAACTACCAGGTGTCCGTCTCCGGTGGCAGCAACGACGTCAAGTACATGGTCTCCTACCTGCATCTCGACCAGCCCGGCCTCATCATCAACCAATGGTACCGCACCGACATCGCGCGCGCGAATTTTCTCATCAAGGCCAGTGACAGGCTCAACCTGCAATTCAATCTCACCGGGTCGCTCCCCCACAACCGCAACACCTGGTACCAGGGCGACATCACCGACCCCTTCGCCGAGGCCTATGCCTGGGACCCCACCTCCCCGATAAAGGATGCCAACGGCAATTTTATCCTGGAGTCATCGCATGCCGCACTGGGCATCAACCCCATCGCCCAGGAGACCAATGGACTCAACGATAACAGTTCGACCAACCTCACTGGTACGGGTATCCTTACTTATCGCATCATAAAAGGCCTCACTTTCACATCCAACAACACGTACTCCAATAGCTCCAATATCAACAGGCAGCTTTACGGACCCGGAACCAGCACCTATCTGGCTAACTCGAGCAACGGCTTCGCCTTACAGAACACGAGTGGTGGCCACAGCTTCCAGAACAGTAACTATTTTACCTATAAGGGCTCCTGGGGCGACCACGATCTCACCGTTACCGCGCTCTACGAACAGTCCAGCGGAACAGGGTATAACAACTGGAGCAAGGCCACTAATCTCTCCACCTATTCCCTGGGTTACTATAACCTCGGCCTGGGCGCTACACAAAACACCAGCTCCGGGTATTCTTCGCAGGCCCTGCAATCCTATATGGGTAGGGTAGAGTATAAGTTCAAGGACAGGTACCTCCTCAATGGAACGATCCGCGATGACGGCAGCTCGGTGCTTACCCAGAAATACAGCGTGTTCCCCTCCGCCGCCCTGGGCTGGATCATCTCCAAGGAAGACTTCCTGGCAAGCTCACGCGTGATATCCTTTTTGAAACTGCGCGCCAGTTATGGCGTGACGGGCAACCAGACAGTGGGTGCGTATAGTTCCATTCCCAAGATCAATGTCGGCGGGGTCGAAAATGCGACAGGCTATCCCTTCAATGGTAATCAATCTGCCGTATCTATCTACACTCCACTTGGCGGACCTGTGTCTACCAACCTGAAATGGGAGCGCGATAATCAGACCGATGTCGGCATCGATGCCGTCTTCCTCAATGGTCTCATCACCTTCACAGGAGATTACTACTACCGAAAAGTGACCGATCTTTTATACAATCTCACCGCCCCTTACTATAATAGCGGCCAGAACTATCAGATCAACCTGGGCAGTCTCTACAATAGGGGCTTCGAATTCAATCTCGGCGCGACCCCGGTCAGCACCCGCAATTTCAAATGGACCACCTCGGGCATAATATCTTTCAACACTAACAAGCTGCTTACCCTCAATGGCCTCGACAATGTGATCACCAGCAATATCGGTTCGGCGCAATCGGGTATTTCCATCCTGAAGGTCGGTATGCCGCTGGGTGAGTTCTATGGCTTTAAATTCCTCGGCACCTGGAAGTCCAGCGAAGCCGCACAGGCCGCCGTGTACGGCAACAAGCCCGGCGACTCCAAATATCTCGACGTGCTGGGCACACATACCATCAATGCCACCGACGACCGTATTCCCATCGGCAACGGTACCCCCAAGTACACCTTCTCCTGGTCGAATGACCTCACCTACGGCAATTTTACGCTCACCATGCTCTTCTATGGCAGCCATGGCGGCCAGATCTATTCGGGCACTCTGCCCTATACCTATGGCGGCCTGGGTGACGCGCGCAATGCGACCAATGCGGGCATCCTCAACGTCTGGACGCCACAGCATGAGACCGACGTGCCCACTTTCAGCCCCTCAAGCAACAACTATATCAACAGTAGCCGCTGGGTATTCGACGGCAGCTTTATTAAGCTAAAGAACATCGCTTTGTCCTGGCATGTCCCGCAACAGTGGATCACCCCGGCGAAAGTCCGCAACCTCGAGATCTATGTCAGCAGCCAGAATGTGTTCACCATCACCAACTATCCCGGCTATGACCCCGAGGTCACCAATATGACCAACGGCATCACCCAAGGCCTCGAAACTGGCGTCATCCCCAACCCACGTTCGTTCACCTTCGGTCTCCGCGCCGGTTTCTAAAATCCTCAAAACGAAAAAGCATATGAAATGCGAAGCATTCATGAGCACCTATAAAAAAAGACATTATGAAAGCGAATAATAATAGATATCTTCTCGCCATAACCACCCTCGGCCTGCTTCTGGCAACAGGCTGTCAGAAACTCGATGAGGATCCCAAGTCCAACCTCACTCCCAGCACCTATTTCAAAACCCAATCCGATCTCGACGCTTCGGTGGCCGCCGTCTATGCCGAGCTGACGCCTGATTATGCGTTTGGCTTCACCACCCGGATGACTTCCTGTTTTGGCGCCGACGATCTGACGACAGACCCGGGACTTAACAAGGCGATCTTCCGGGAATTCGATGAGCTCAATGCCTCCAGCAACAACTCAGGCCTCATCAACCAATGGCAGGGGCCCTGGGCTTCCATCTACCAGGCCAACAATGTACTGGCCAACTATACAAAGGTCACGGGCAGCACGCAAACAGCCCTGCAACAGTCGGCAGGCCAGGCATTTTTCTTAAGGGCCTTCTCGTATTACTACCTGGTGCGGGTCTTTGGACCGATACCCGATATCACCGCTCCCATTGCGGCAAATGCCCGGCCGCAACGCGACTCCGTGTCCAAGGTCTATGCGACCATCGTCAGCGACCTGCAGCAAGCCGCTGCGTGGCTGCCTGCTTCCTGGCCCAGCCAGCCCGGCCGTGCTACCTCCGGTGCAGCCCGTTCACTACTCGCCGACGTATACCTGAGTATGACCGGCTGGCCCCTCAACCAACAGCAGTACTATGCACAATCCGCCGCTGAAGCGGACAGCGTTATGACCTCGGGCGCCTATTCGCTCGACCCCGACTTCAATACCAACTGGACTACCAACAATGGACCGGAATCCATTTTCGCCCTCCAGTTCAATGTCACGGCAGGCGTACCCGAACGCAGCTTTGGGTCGACCTCTGTTCCCCTGGATGAATCCGGGCTCGACGGTTCCGGCGGCTGGGACGATTTTTATCCCGAGATCAATTTCTATCTCAATTCGCCTAAGTGTTACCGTTCGTGGTGCACCTACTACGACACCCTCAAACTCCTCAACTCCGACAAAAAGACCTTCACCCTCGTGCCGTGGAACTCGCCGCTTACTCACGCCGGTCATCCCTATTATAAGAAGTTCAGGCATGGTCTGGTCACCGGTGGCGTTGCCGATGGCGTGAAGGAGACAAGCAACTCCATCCTTTCCATAACCCCCAGCACTAACAAGGCCCAGGATTTCATCCGCTATGCCATGGTTCTGTTGGATTATGCGGAAGCTTCCGACATGGCCGGCAATGGCCCCTCGGCAGCGTCATATAGCGCAGTCAACCTCGTCCGCGAACGCGCCGGCCTCCCCGACATGACGCCCGGCCTTTCGCAACTGGCCTTCCGCGATTCCGTCGTACAAGAACGTGCCTGGGAATTCGCCGGTGAAAACGGCGTCCGCTGGTTCGATATCGTCCGGTTACAGATGCTGCAGAAGATCAATGCGGCCCGTAGCCCGCTGGAGAATCCCATCAACTCGAGCAATGCTCTCAGTACCCGTTATATTGCGCCTATTCCGTTCCAGGATATGAGCAACGACCCTAATTGGAAGCAAAATCCAGGCTATTAAAAAGTGCGGCGCCCCCGTCGGGGGCGCCGCCTTCAAACTCGCATATGAAGCATCTTTTCGCAATCCTCCTTTTAAGCATTTCCGCGACCCTTTCCGCTCAATCTCCCGCCCGCTATATCGATCCTACCATCGGCAACGTCGGCGCCCTCCTCGAACCCACCCGGCCTACCGCCAGTCTGCCAAACCAGCCCGTCCGCGTCTATCCTATCCGGAAAGACTACCTCGACGATCAGATCACCTGCTTCCCCCTCACCGCCGTCTCCCATCGCCTCGGCGAAGCCTTCGCAATCCGGCCCACCATCGGTGACGTCACGCCGGATGCCTGGTCGCAACGCATGCCCTACGATGACGAGATCACCCGGCCCTGGTATTATTGTACCCACCTGCTCAACACCGGCATCACCGTGGAATACACCCCCGGCCGCCTCACCGGCTTCTATCGCTTCACCTTTCCGGAGAACACAACACCCTCCATTCTCCTCGACAAACTCAACGGCGGTCCGGCCGGCTGGCATTTCACCGCGAATGATAAACTCGACGCCACCGAAACCTGGCAGGGCAACGTCAAAATATACGCCCACATCGAATTCACCACGCCCGGCAAACCCGACACCAGCCAGGCAAGTCCCGCCATCACTTTCCCCGCGGGAACAACAACCATCGGACTTCGTTACGCCATCAGCTTCATCAGTCCCGATCAGGCAGAAGCCAACTTCCAAAAAGAAATAGCCCACACCACCTTCGACGCCGTAAAACTCCATGCCGAACAAGCCTGGTCGAATATCATCAACCGCATCCGGGTTGAAGGTGGTATTGAAGCGCAGCGCCGGGTTTTCTATACGGCCCTCTACCGCTGTCACGAACGCATGGTCGACATCACCGAGGATGGCCGTTATTATAGCGGGTACTCCCATAAAATAGAAACCGATTCACGTCCCTTTTATGTCGACGACTGGTCCTGGGACACCTATTTGGCCCTCCATCCCCTCCGGACGATACTCCACCCGGCGCAGGAAGAGGACATGCTCGATTCCTATGTTCGCATGTACAAACAATCCGGCTGGATGCCCACCTTCCCCGTACTCTTCGGCGACTATGCCTGCATGAATGGCTTTCATTCCACCGTCATCTTCCTCGATGCCTGGCGAAAAGGTCTTCGCAAAGTCGACATGACGACAGCCTACGAAGGCATGCGGAAGAATGCCACTGACGCCACACTATTGCCCTGGCGCAACGGCCCTGCTACTTCCCTGGATAGCTTCTATCGCACCAACGGCTGGTTCCCCGCCCTCCGGCCGGGCGAAAAAGAGAGCGTCCCGCAGGTACATCCCTTCGAACGGCGTCAGGCCGTTGCCGTCACTCTCGGCGCTTCCTACGACGACTGGGCCCTGCAACAGCTGGCAAAAGACCTGGGCAAAACTGCCGATGCACAGACCTTCGCCGCCCGTGCGCACGACTATACCAACCTGTGGAGCCCGGAAAGAAAATTCTTCCTTCCCAAAGACGATAAAGGCGCCTGGATCGACATCGACCCGAAATTCGACGGCGGCCCCGGCGGTCGAGATTACTATGACGAGAACAATGGGTACACCTATCTCTGGCAGGTGCAGGAGAACATCCCCGCCCTCATCCACCTGATGGGTGGCAAAAAAGCGGCCGAAGAAAGACTGGATCAACTCTTCCGCGAAGGCCTCGGCCGCAGCAAACAAGAGTTCTGGAATAAATTCCCCGACGCCACCGGGCTCGTCGGGCAATACTCCATGGCCAACGAACCTTCTTTTCATATTCCTTATCTCTACAACTATGTCGGCACGCCCTGGAAGACCCAGGAAAAGATCAGGCTCCTGCTCTCCACCTGGTTTCGCGACGATATCTTCGGCATCCCTGGTGATGAGGATGGCGGCGGGATGTCTGCCTTCGTAGTCTTTTCCTGTATGGGCTTCTATCCTGTTACCCCCGGTCTGCCCGTCTACACCATCGGCAGCCCCGTGTTCAGCAAGGTCACCATCGCTCTCGACAACGGTAAACAGTTTACGCTCATCGCCCATCACTGTTCAACGGAGAACAAGTACATCCAAAGCGCCCGTATCGACGGCGTGCCACTGAAAAGTCCTTGGTTCACCCATCGCCAACTCATGGCCGGCGGCACGCTCGAGTTGGAAATGGGTCCAAAACCCAATACGCAATGGGGCGTCGAAGCCACACCACCGGGTACAGCCGACTGACGGCAGGAGCCGCCAGGACTATTCGCGCACATAGGTCTGCCTGTGCTTTCCGCGGGAAATCCTCTATCTTTATGACAGTTTATGAAGAGGTTACTTAATTGCATTGCTGCCGTTCTCCTGTTTGGTACAAGCGCGCATGCCCAATCCTATGGTCTGGTATTCAGCAGCCATGAAGTTGTACAGGAAAAGCGGACCGCTCTCGACCTCAGCCCCGACGACTCCCTCTGCCTCGCAAACGACTTCGAACTCTCTTTCGATCTCAACTTCCTTCCACACCACGAGATCTACTTCGGCTATGTCTTCCGCATCATCGCGGTCGGCAACGGCGGCAGCGATCAAAATATCGACCTCATCTACAATCAGGCGCTGCGCGCCTTCAAGGTCATCGTCGGCGAGAACTTCTCCGGCATCAGCTTCACCGTCGACAGTAGCAGGCTCTACCGCGACTGGAACCGCTTTACGCTTCATGCTTCTCCCGACAAGCGCCTCATCCAATTCTCCGTCAATGGCCACGTAGTCGGCAGTAGTCCCATACCCGTAATCGGCAGCTGCTTCAAATTTCTCTGGGGCGCCAACGATTACCGTAAATTTCGTACCCGCGACATCCCGCCTATGCAGGTAAAGGACATCCGCCTCACCAGCGGTGCTCAGCAGTATTACTGGCCACTCGACGAAACGACCGGCGAGACAGCCATGGATAAGACCGGCCACCACGCCGCCAGGATAAAGAACCCCATCTGGCTCAAACCGAAATACCAGCAGTGGGAGCTCGTCGGCTCCTTCGCTGTCAATGGCTATGCGGGCGCGGCTTACGATCCAAAACAGGATAAGCTCTACATCACCGGCGCTGACACCCTCACCGCATACACGTTTACGAAAGACGGCTACGCCTTGGATTACATCCCCACCCGTCACATGGAATTCCTCATCGGCCATCAGAATATCTATGACACCTTCACCGGTCGCCTGCTCGATATCTGCATCGATCGCAAGACCGTCTCCACCTTCTCCTTCACTACCCGCGCGTGGGACCCGAACTTCAGCTTTGGTCCGCTCACCGAATACTGGCACGCCAATAAATTTCTTTCGCCGGCCGACAGTTCCCTTTACATCTTCGGCGGCTATGGACAGCTGCGATATAAGAACCGTCTTCAACGCTATCATTTTCCCACGCATCATTGGGACACCGTAAAAACTACCGGCGACTACCTGCCGCCCCGCTATCTCGCCGCCCTCGGCGCCAGCGACAAATACGCGTATATAGCTGGGGGCTATGGCAGCCTCTCCGGCGACCAGATGCTCGACCCACGCAACTACTACGATCTTTTTCGCTACGATATAAAAAAGCGATCGTTCAGGAAACTGCTTTCCCTTAAAACCCTTAGCTATCCTTATACTTTCGCCAACAGCATGGTCGTCACCAATGACAACTGGTATGGTCTCCTCTTCGCAAACGACACCTACAACTCGCAGCTGCAGCTCGTAGAAGGCAGGCTCACCGACTCCACCTATCGCCTTGTCGGCAACGCCATCCCTTATACCTTTCACGACATTCAGTCCTTTGCCGATCTCTTTTACTCTCCCTCCAGCAACAAGCTCATCGCCGTCACGCTCTTCTATTCGAAATATACCGCCGACAACCAGAAGGATAAGAACACCCTGGTGCATATCTATACGCTCAACTATCCTCCCGAACCCGCAAGCCTCGCCATCACTACGGCCACCCGTCGCGTCCGCGATAACGGCACGCAGCTGCTCATTCTCATCGGCGCGGTCATAGTCGTAGGACTCACTCTCTTCCTGGTACTGTTCGCCACAGCCCGCATTGGCCGCCGCCGCCGCAAAACCGCCGCCGCAACCAACACCATGGCCACCAACACCGCGGCCAACACCCCCGCGGCCAACACTCCCCCCGGCCTTGGAACATCCGCCGCCGCAGGCACCACGATAGCCGCCACTGCGCAAATCCCAGCCACATCCGCAAGAGAAACACCATCTGTCGGAGAGGCGCCACCGCAACCGATTGCAGGCTGGCCCTCCACCGCATCCCAACCTGAACCCGAACTCTCCGCTGGCTTCACCGACCCCGCTGCAACCCCCAATGCCAGCCTCCATACCTCTGCTATCTACCTCTTCGGCCCCTTCCAGGCCTTCGACCGCGATGGCCACGACTGCACCCGCGCGTTTACCCCCCTGCTAAAAGAACTCTTCCTCATCATAACCACCTACACCATCCGCAATGGCCGCGGCATCTCCTCCGAGGGCCTCAACGAGATACTCTGGCATGATAAGGCCGAAAAAGACGCTAAGAACAACCGCTCGGTCAACCTCGCCAAACTAAAACCTATCCTCGAGAAGATCGGCAACTGCAGCATCACCAAAGCCGCCGGCTACTGGCAGCTCCAGGCGCAGGACGACACCTTCCTCGACTATAAAAGATTTGCCGGCCTTCTCGGGGAAACAACTACACCTGACGCCCGTCAGATACATGCCCTCATCGACATCATAAAAAGGGGGCCCTTCCTCCTGCAAACAGAATACAACTGGCTCGACGACATAAAGTCCGAAGTTTCGAATGCCGTCATCGACCGATGTCTCAGCTATCTCCGCCACCATGGCAGCACCGAAAACCCCGAATTCATCATCGAGATCACCAACTGCATCTTCTACTTCGATCAGCTCAACGAAGATGCTCTCACGTTCAAATGCAAAAGCCTCATCCATCTCAAACGCCATAACCTCGCCAGCAACACTTATCTGAAATTCGCAAAAGATTATAAGGACATCTACAACGCCGACTTCTCCCGGTCGTTCCAGGAGATCATCGCCTGAAAATGTTCCCGTTAACCGGAAAATTAAACCTCCTGTTAATCGCCTGCGCCCATCTTTGCAGCTATGAGCTATTGCTATCGCCTGCTTGTCACCATTCCTGTTCTCCTGATCTTTCTTTCCGCCCGGCCTGTGCATTTCCTAGGAGCCACCTCCGGTGGCTCGACCGAAGGTCAGACATTAGCCCTTTGCGCGAATAGGTCTAATTTTGAGAATAGGCCTATTCGCGCACATAATCCTCCCGTGCCGCCTTACAAAGACCCCCGTCTCCCCATCGCCCGCCGCGTAGAAGACCTCCTCGCACGCATGACCGTTGACGAAAAGATCCGTCAACTCGACATGTACTGGGGAAAAGAGCTCGCCATCATGTCCGGCCCCAAAGCCGATGGCCACGAAGCTGCAGCCTATGACCCCGCCAAAACAGCCGCATGCCTCGGCACTGAAGGGGCGGGCTCCATCCACGATTTCTACCCCCTCACCGCCGACATCGCCAACCGCATCCAACGCTATGCGCTGGAAAAGACCCGCCTGGGCATCCCCGTCCTCTTCATCGAAGAGGGGCTCCACGGTTATAGCGGCAAGGGCAGCACCACCTTTCCTATCCCTCTGGAGCTCTCCGGCGCCTGGGATACGACCCTGCTCCACGACGTTGGCCGCGCTATTGCCACCGAAACCCGTGCTCATGGCATCGACATGCTCCTGGCGCCTGTCCTTTGCCTGCCCCGCGATCCCCGTTGGGGCCGCGTCGAAGAAACCTATGGAGAGGACACCTGGCTCGACGCCCGCAACGGCGTCGCTATGGTCAAAGGCCTCCAGGGCCTGGGCGTCGACCACCCCGATGCCGTCATCGCCGAACCAAAACATTTCGCCGTTCATGGCATCCCCGAAGCAGGCAGCAACACCGCACCCGTCAACATCGGTGAGCGCGAAGCCCGCAGCTCGTTTCTCTATGTTTTTGAAAAAGCCGTCCGCGAAGGCGGCGCCCTTGGCATGATGGCCGCCTATAGCGAACTCGACGGCATCCCCTGCGTGGACAACAAATGGCTTCTTACGGACGTCCTCCGCAAGGAATGGGGCTTCAAAGGCTTCGTCCTCTCCGACCTCGGCGCCATAAAAATGTCCTTCGAGAACCACCACGTCGTCGCCAGCCCGGCCGAAGCCCTCGCCCGCAGCCTCAAGGCCGGCCTCAACATGCAGTTCTATGATTGGCCGCATGTGGAATTCCGCTCAGCCATGCATACGGCTATCGGGCAACACCTCCTCTCCATCGCCCAGCTCGACAACGCCGTCCGCGATATTCTTCGTGTAAAATTCCTGCTGGGCCTCTTCGATCATCCCTATACGGACACCACGCTCATCACCCGCGTATTCCATACCCCCCAACACCAGCAGCTTGCTCTTAAAGCCGCCGCCGAAGGCATCTGTTTGCTAAAGAACGACGGTAACCTCCTCCCCATAAAACAAAACATTCACAGCCTAGCCGTCATTGGCCCCCTCGCCACCAGCACTTATCTCGGCGGCTATTCCAATAGTGAAGGCAAAGCCATTTCCATCCTCGATGGTCTTCGTCAGAAGGCCGGCGCCAACCTGTCCATTCGCTACGAACCCGGGTACACACCCGGCAACCCCGACGCCCCTGACAACCCCGGCGCCCCCGGCAACCCCGACGCCACCGGCAACCCCGGCGCCCCCGGCAATCCAACGGATAGCACCACTGCCGCCCGCCCCGTCAACGATCAGCTCTCTGCCGCCCTCAGCGCCGTCCGCGAGGCCGATCTCACCATCGTCGCTCTTGGTGAAGAACCCGCCATCGTCGGCGAAGGCAAAGACCGCGCCCATCTCCAACTCAGCGAGCAGCAAACCCAACTCATAAAAGCAGTCGTCGCCACCGGGAAACCGGTCGTCGTTACGCTCGCCAATGGCCGGCCTCTCTGCATCGACTGGGTCGCCGGACACGTTCCCGCCATCGTCGAGACCTGGTTCTCCGGCGAACAGGGCGGGCTCGCCATCGCCGACATCCTCCTCGGCAACACCAACCCCTCCGGCCGCCTGCCCATGACCTTCCCCCGATCGGAAGGCCAGATACCTTTCTACTATAATCATAAACCGACAAGCCACCATCACTATGTCGACGAAAAGGATACTCCCTTATTCGCCTTTGGCCACGGCCTCAGTTATACTCATTTCGATTATGCCAACCTGCAGGTGACCCCTGCAACGATCCCCATTGACGGGTCGGCCGACGTCCGGGTCACCGTGACCAACACCGGTTCCCTCGCCGGCGACGAGATACCCCAGCTTTATATCCGCGATGTCGTCAGCAGCGTCACCACACCTGCCATTGCCCTGAAAGGCTTCGCCCGCGTCACGCTTGCACCGGGAGAAAGCAAGACCCTCCACTTCCGCCTTGGTCCCGATCAATTAGCCCTCTGGAATGTGGCCATGCGCCGCGTTGTCGAACCCGGCGAATTCCGCATCATGGTCGGTGCTTCTTCCACCGATATCCGCCTCACCTCAAGCCTCCTGGTCAAATAATTCTTCAGCCATGCCCAAAGCCTCAGCCAAAGACACCACCACCACAACCGCCGCCCGCGCCGCTACCCCAGCCGTACCACCCTCGCGCCTTCGCCTCTTCCGGCTCATCGCCCTTATCCTGCCGATAGTCCTCATCCTGCTCCTGGAAGGAGTCCTCCATCTCTTCCATTACGGCTACGATACCTCCGTCTTCATCAATGCCCCCGGCAACAAGGACTGGCTCATCTTCAACCCCGATGCCTCAAAACGATACTTCACCGATGAGGGTATGGCCACCACCGGCAACCGGGAGCCCTTCAGAAAAACAAAAGAACCCGGCACCCTCCGCATCTTTGTCCTCGGGGAATCTACCACCATCGGCTATCCGTACTTCCACAACGGGTCCTTTCATCGCTGGCTCCAATATCGCCTGATGTGCAACAACCCCGGGAAAAGAATAGAGATCATCAATGTTTCTCTCACCGCCGTCAATTCCTACACCGTCCTGGGCTTTGCCCGCGAAGTCGCGAAACAACAACCCGATGCCGTCCTCATCTACACAGGGCACAACGAATACTACGGCGCCCTGGGGGTGGGTTCTACCGATCGCCTCGGTGGTACCCCCTGGCTCGTCGACACGCTGCTTTGGCTCCGCCAGTGGCGCTTCATCCAGCTGCTCACCCGGGTATATCGTGCTATGATGCACCTCTTCTCCTCCGGCCCGCCAATGACGGGCCGTACCCGTATGGAGCTGATGGTTGCCGACCAGCAGATCACCTACGGCTCCGCGCTTTACACGCTCGGCATTCAGCAGTTTAGCACCAACATGGACAAGACCCTCGCGCTCTTTCACCAGGAAGGTATTCCTGTCTTCCTCAGCAACCTCGTCTCCAATCTAAAGGATCAGCCCCCCTTCAGCAGCACCACCACTAAGGGGCCTGACTCCACTACCGCCGGCTATAATTTTACGCTGGCTAACCAGGCCTGGCAACACGGCGACTACGGCACCGCCAAACAAGACTATACGCTCGCAAAGGACATGGATGCGCTCCGCTTCCGTGCCCCCGAAGCACTCAGCGACATCATCGAAAAGCTCTGTCGCAAATACAGTGATAACACCCATCTCGTCGACACCCGCGCAGCCTTCGACTCCGCCTCCGCTCATGGCATCATCGGCAACAGCCTTATGCTCGAACACGTTCATCCCAACCTGATGGGTTATGCGCTGCTGTCCGACGCCTTCTATCAGGCCTTGCAGCAGTATAGCATCATTCCACCGGCCGCCAAAAACGACCTTACCCTGCAACAGCTCATCGCCGAAATGCCCATCACCCGGGTCGACTCGCTCAGCGGCGCCTATAAGATCGACAATCTGAAAAACAACTGGCCTTTCAACGTTTCCGGTCGCGATGGCGGCCCCCCTTCCCGGCAGGCTTACCACCTCACCACCGAAGAAAGCGATCTGGCCTATGCAGTCGCCTTCGAACATCTCCCCTGGGAAGACGCCATGCGGCAATTGTATGATTATTACAGTAAGACAGATGATTGGGCGAGAGCCGCGGCCGTCATGGAAGCGCTTTGCCTCGAACATCCGACAGAAGCGGGGTTTTATGAAAAGACCGCTATGCTTTATGGGAAACTTAACGAGAGAGAAAAAGCCATCCGCTATTTCCGCCTGGCCTTCGATCGCGAGCCTTCCTTCGACAAGGCCCGTTACCTCTTCGTTCTCTGCCTGCAGACCGACCAACCCGCCGCCGCTATGCCCTATCTCGACTATGCCATCGCCAACAATACTACGGGTATCAACCTCCGATCGGTCCGCGTCGCCACCCTCGGGGTCATCGGCCTGGAAAGAGAACTCTCCGGCGATTCGGCCAACAGCACCATCCGCGACTCTATCGCCAACACCTACGATCGGATGGGCAACCACCCCGCCGCATTAAAATACCGGGAAAGTATTCAGAAAAAATAAACTTCAATACAATGGAATTCCTGAAAGAACTCTGGCTCTTCCTGCGCACCCGCAAAAGACTCTGGCTGCTGCCGTTGATCATCCTATTGCTCGCTCTCAGCCTCATCATCGTCCTCGGCGGCTCTACAGCCCTCGCTCCCTTCATCTATAGCCTGTTCTAAACACCATGCCAACTATCCCTTCGGGATAGCCTGCTGCGATGGCTACCGGTAGTGCGGCATATGTTCATCCGCAAACTTCCGCTCGGCGTCGTTAAAATCGTTGACTGCCTGCGATCTCGCGGCATTCACCTTCTGGTTGGTCTGGTTGAACCCTTTCACCGAAGCGTTGATATCGTTCACGGCTTTGTTGTAAGCATCCACATCCTCCTTCGTACGCCCGCTGCCCTTCGCATCAAAGGACTTCTTCAGCTTGTCGAATTCCTCCGACTTCACATAGAAATCCGTCAGCTTCGGGACATCCTTCTCGGCTTCCTGCTGGTAGAACTGCAACGCCCGCCGGCACGACGCGATCAGTGACGCATCCCCTTCAAAAGGCTTCACCGTATCAAGGTCCTTCAAACCCTGCGCGGCATAGCTCGCCAGCGCGCTCCGCGCCTGTTCCATATCGTTCACCTTCTTGTCATTCATCGCCTTCACTAATTGGTTGTCCTCCCAGTTGCATTTGAAGAAGGCCAGGTACACCGCGTTGATATGTTTGTCCAGCTTGTCGGCAGTCTCCAGCTTTTGCCCCAGCGGGCTCGCCTCCGATGTCAGCGTCACGTGATATTTGTCGGCAAACGCCTTCGTTGCCTTGTCCAGATTGGCCCAGCCTTCGGTCAGCTTTTGGCTCACCTTGTCCTGTAACAACAGGTAGGCCTGCATCTCATCCACCGACTGCTCGGCCAGTTCTTCCACATCGACTATCTTCTTGTAATCCTCGCTAAAGACGATATAGACCAGCTTGATATAGTCGATGCCCGCCTGCCGCAGCGAATTGTCGCCCTTATACATCGGCAGGTCTGTCATCTTATACCGGCAATCTGTGATATTGTCCAGCACCTCCTGCCGCAGCTTCTCCACCTTCCTGGCCCGGCGGCCATGCGCGGCGGCGCTTACATACGCCATATACTTGGCGTCCATAGCCCCAAGCGTCTTGCTGACGGCTGTCACATAAGTGCCGGGATTGTCCATGTCTTGCGCAACGCAGGGAATCGAAAACAGAAGGGTGCCCAACAAGGGCAGGAGTAAGAGTGTAGACTTCATATGTCAGGTTTGGTTTAGGTCGTTTGCCGAAAATAGAATTTTATTTGATCATGCCGGCAACTAATTGGTAAGCCACCAGCAAATAAGGATCATATAGTACGTCCTTCTTCCGCTCTTCGTTCATCTCTTTCAAGGTCGCATCGGCCTGCAACCGCTGATTCTCATAGGCCGGGTTCGACACCGTATACAGCACATTCTTCTCTTCTTCCTTCTTACCTCCGGCCGCCAAAGCAACGCCCCGACTCGCCGCCCGTTTCTCCGCTACCAGGTCATCCAGATTTAGCGATCGGTCGCTTTCAGTTTTTCTCTCCCGGCCATTGCCGTTAGCGCCACCCGCCGCACCAGTCCCGCCACTTGCTCCACCCGCCCCGCCGTGCCCCTCACCGGCTCCATCATGCGAAGTCCCCGATGCGGCCTTGAAGAACGCCATCCCGCTCATCGCCTGCGTCGCGATCACCCGTTCGGCCTCGACTGGTAAAGGCGCCAGCGGCAAATAATATTTATTGGCGGCAATCGGTGTCGGCGGCAAGGCAAAAGGCTCATCCGACTCCCGTTGCGTTCGTGCATCCGGCGGGTCGGGCAGCAACACATCCGGTTGCACCCCTTTCATCTGCGCTGTCTTCCCGTTGACGCGATATAATTTGGAGATAGTGACTTTCAGATAGCTCGACGCTTCCTTTTTGGGATCGAAATTCTCCAGGTCGATGCTCGTATCCATCGGCAGCACCACCTGCGCCGTCGCCTTCCCGTAAGTAGGTGAACCGACGATCAGCGCCCGGTTATAGTCCTGCAGCGTCCCGGCTACCATCTCCGATGCCGAAGCGCTGCTGCCGTTGACAAGCACCAGCAGCGGCCCGTCCCACACCGTACCCCTGGTGACGTCCTTAAGCGTAAATACCTTTGCGTCGCGGGATACCACTTGCCCAACCGCACCCGCATCGATGAATAGTCCCGACAGCTGCACTGCCTCATCCATCGATCCGCCGCCATTATAGCGGAGGTCGAGTATCAGTCCGCCCATATTCTCCTTCTTTAGTTTGATGATCTCTTTTGCCACATCGTTCGCACACCCGTTGACCCCCTTGCTGTCTTCCCAGTCCGAATAAAAGGCCGGCAGGGAGATATACCCCACCGTCTTCGCTCCCTTCAGCAGAAATCCCTTCACCTTGTCTTCTTCCTCCTCTGCCGCCGTACCGCTAACGCGTTGCTTCTGCAGGCTTACCTCCCGCGTCGTCCCATCCGCCTTCCGGACGCCCAGTATGAGCCGGTCACCGCCTTCGGTGCTCAATATCCCGTAGAGGTCCGCAACGGTGGCATCCGCCACATCTATCGCTTCCTTCCCATCCCAGCGCACCGCAACGATCTTGTCGCCCTCGCTAAGCGCCCCGCTCTGGAATGCCGGTCCGCCGGGCAGAAGATGACCCACCCGTGGATGTCCATCCTCGTCTTCGGTAAGCGTCAGTCCGTAGGACAAAGGCTTGTTGCCGATCTCACTCTCAAACTCCGCTTTTTCGTCGGGGGAGAAATAGGCCGTATGGGGATCGTAACACTCCGCAAGCGATTGACAATATACGATGCCGATCATATTCCCGATGCCCGTAGGGCTCTGCAGCAAGCGTTTGATCATCCGCTTGATAGATACCACCGCCCTCTTCCGCAGCTTCGGCTCCAGGCTGTCGATCAACTGCTGCCGCGTCTTTCCACCTGCCTTCACGGCCCCGCCCGTGTCCTGCGCAACGATCGCCGCCGCCAACCGGCTTCCAACCGACAACTTCAACAACTTATATAACTTCACCCGCCGCGCCGCCAGGTCAGCAGGGTAGGAGGTGTCCTCGGCCACCGTCAGCACCTCTTTCGCACTGAAAGTAAAAGGTTTTTGGGTAAGCCGCTCTATCATCGTATCCGTTTCTGTCAGCCGCTGCTGATAAAGGCCGATCAGCAGTTGGAGAAAGGCCGTCTTCCGTCCGAGTATCTCCTCGTCCAGCGTATACCGGTATACCGACAACTTTGCAATATCTGCCTGGGTGAAAAATAGCCGCTGATCATCCATTGCCCGCAATAGCTGGCCATAGATGGCCGCCGACATCGTCTTGTCCAAAGGCCTTGGCTGCACGTGGAATTTCTCCACCATGCGGGTGATGACATATGCATCAGTCGCCTTACTATCCGGAGCCTGGGCGTTTAACAGGACAGGAACAAACAAAAGGGTCAGGAAGACTCGCATAGCCCTAAAATAGCAAAAAAAAGCCCCGCGCGAAGCGCGGGGCGAAATATTAATATCGAATAATCTTACAGATGCGATTCGATCTTCTTCACAAAATTCGACTTCGGTTGTGCGCCAACCAGCTTGTCCACTACCTTACCGCCCTTGATAAAAAGGATGGCAGGAATGCTCGTAATACCATAGTTGATCGACAGCTGCGGATTGTGGTCGACATTCACCTTACCCACATTGATCTTCCCGTCATATTCCTTCGATAATTCCTCGATAACCGGCCCGATCGCCCGGCAAGGACCACACCATTCTGCCCAAAAATCTACCACCGTCAACTTGTCGGAAGAGATCACCTTGTCCTGGAAATTAGTATCTGTTAGTTCTAAAGCCATAAAAGAGTGTTTTTTATGTTATGTGATTATTTTATTACTGTACAAATGTCTGTTTATTTCGGCAACTTTTTCGTCGGATTCCTGACAATGTACAAAAACCCTTCCACGGCTCCTGCACGGTTATCCCGTCACTCCTTTACGCTCCAAAGGCGGTGGAACCGCCTCGTCCGAAGGACAATATTTCATGTCGTGACAACCTGTACCTCCAGCTCAGGCGTCCGCTCCAAAAAGACGGACAATTCGTCATTCATCTCAAATCCGCTCCCCATCGTGAACAGGCTTACCCTGGCATGCGTCTTCGACTCTATTATATTGAATTTCAACCCCGCCTTCCCCGGGTACTTCTTAACATTCGTTTCCAGGAAGCGCACTAATTCTTCATTGACGAACCTTGCCTCCACATCCATGATCACCTGCTTGGTAAGAATTGGCTTTATGCTTTCCAGCAGCATCATCCGGTCGATCTTGAACTCGAATTCCGCTTTGTTGAATCTAGGCCTGAAGCTACCCGTCAGGAAGAGGTTCTTTCCCTTCTCCAGGTAATTGCTATACCGTGCATAATCCTCGCTCCATAGCATAAATTCCGCCTTGCCCGTATAATCCTCAATTATAAACGAGCCAAACTGCTTCCCGGTCTTGCTCACCCGGTGTTGCGCATCGACGACAAGTCCTGCCAGCCGGTAGGGTTTCCCCGGGTTGCTCTGTAGCGTCACTGCCTCCTTCACCTCGTTGAATTCTCCTAATTGGGTAATGCCATAATGCGTTATCTCGAACTTGAAATGATCCAACGGGTGCCCGCTCATAAACATTCCCGTGACGTCCTTCTCATGTTCCAGCAATTCCGTCAGTGACCAGGGCTCACAGTTAGGTATCTTAGGCACGGCAATTTCCGGCATCGTCAACTCCCCGAACAGGCTGTTGCTGGTCTGGTTGGAATTGGTCTGGTACACGTTACCAAATTTGATGATCTTCTCCAGCCCCGTCGAAGTATCACCCTGCGGCATGAAGAAATACTGCGCCCGGTGCATCTCCTTGAAACAGTCGAAACTTCCCGCATAGGCAAGGTTTTCCAGCGTCTTCTTGTTCACCGTCCGCTGGTTTATCCGCTTGATCATATCGAAGATGGAAGTAAAATTCCCCCCCTTGTGACGTTCGCTGATCACCCCCTCCACCGCGGCTTCGCCAACGCCCTTCAGCCCGCCGAGTCCTACCCGGATCTCGCCCTTCTGATTCACCGCAAAGCCTTTCTTCGACTCGTTGATATCCGGTCCCAATACCTTAAGCCCCATTCGCTTGCACTCTTCCATAAAAAAGGTGATCTTTTCGATGCTGCCCGCATGGTTCAGCACCGCCGCCATATATTCGGAAGGGTAGTGCGCCTTCAGATACGCCGTCTGGTAGGCGACAAAGGCATAACAGGTGGAGTGCGATTTGTTGAAGGCGTATTGCGCAAAAGCCTCCCAGTCGGTCCAGATCTTTTCCAGCGTCCCGGCGGCAAATCCCTTGGCGGAAGCTCCCTTGACAAACTGGCTCTTCATCTTATCCAGTATGGCTTTTTGTTTCTTCCCCATCGCCTTCCGTAACACGTCCGCATCCCCCTTGCTGAATCCGGCCAGTTTCTGCGCCAGCAGCATCACCTGTTCCTGGTAGACGGTGATGCCATAAGTATCCCCCAAAAATTCTTCCATCTCGGGCAGATCGAAGACGATGGGCTCCCGCCCGTGCTTCCGGTCGATGTAATTGGGAATATACGCAATCGGGCCTGGCCGGTACAAGGCGTTCATGGCGATGAGGTCGTCAAACTTGTCCGGCTTCAGGTCCTTGAGATATTTCTGCATCCCGGGCGACTCGAACTGGAAAGTCCCGATCGTTTCACCCCGCTGATACAACTCGAAGGTTTGCAAATCATCCAGCGGAATGTCATCGATCACAATCTCCACCCCGTGATTTTCTTTAATAAGTTCCAACGCCGTCTTCAGGATATTCAGCGTACGCAGTCCAAGGAAGTCCATCTTTATGACTCCCGCCTCTTCGATCACGCTACCTTCGATCTGAGTAACCAACAGATCGGAATCCTTTGCCGTACAAACAGGCAAAATAGTCATAAGATCGTCCGGCGCGATGATGATCCCAGCCGCATGCAATCCCGTATTGCGCACCGAACCTTCGAGCCGCTCGGCCTCATGCAGCACCTTGCTCCGCATATCCTCACCGTTATAGATGTCACGCAGCAACTTAACATTTTGCAGATCATCCGGGCCTACGCCATCCTTTTCCTCCAGCGACTTCTCGCCGTCCTTTGCCGTCATCGGGGCATGCAACACCCGCTTCAGCTCGATGCCCGGCCGTTCAGGAACGAGTTTGGCCAGCGCATTCGACTCGGGCAGCGGCAGATCAAGCGCCCGCGCGACATCCTTGATACTCATCTTCGCCGCCATCGTACCATAGGTGACGATCTGCGCCACCTGGTTCTTGCCATATTTCCCCACCACATACTCGATCACCTTGCCACGACCCTCATCGTCAAAGTCAGTATCGATATCCGGCATCGACTTACGGTCGGGGTTGAGAAAGCGTTCGAACAGCAGCTTGTATTTGATGGGATCGATATTCGTGATCCCGATGCAGTAGGCGACAACGCTTCCCGCCGCCGAACCACGACCCGGACCTATAAACACGCCCATATCCCTCCCCGCCTTGATAAAATCGCTCACGATGAGGAAGTATCCCGCAAAACCCATCGTCTTTATCGTAAACAGCTCGAAATCCAGCCGCTCCTGTATCTCCGGCGTCAGGTCGCTATAGCGCAGCTTCGCCCCTTCATTCGTCAAATACTTTAAATACTCCCATTGGTCCAGGTTGCTATCGTTATGTATCTGGAATTCCTTTGGAATGGGGAAGGCAGGCAGCAGGATGTCTTTTTTGAGGTTCAGCACCTCCACCCGGTCGACGATCATATTTGTATTCTCTATCGACTGTGGCACATCGCTGAACAAGGCCTTCATCTCCTCCGTCGTCTTGAAATAGAACTGGTCGTTTGGGAATTTGAACCGGCGGTTCTTGGTGTTGAGGTCGTCATTCACCATGTCGTCATAGCCCGGGGTAGCTTGCTTTTCACCCGTATTGATACAGAGCAGGATATCATGCGCGTTGGCATCCTCCTTGTCGGTATAGTGGCTGTCATTCGTTGCGATCACCGGAACCCCGTATTTCTTCGCAAAGCCCAGGAGTACATGGTTTATCTTCTCCTGTTCTTTTATGTTATGGCGCTGCAGCTCGATAAAATAGTCTTCGCCAAAAAGGTCGAGCCACCATTGGAATTCCTTCTCCGCCTTCTCCTCGCTTTCGTGCAGGATCGTCTGCGGCACATAGGCCCCGATGCAGCAGGTGGTGGCTATAAGCCCCTCGTGATATTTGAGGATCAGCTCTTTGTCAATCCGCGGATATTTGCTGTAAAGCCCTTCGGTATAACCCAGCGAGGTCAGTTTGATAAGGTTCTGATACCCAACCTTGTTCTTTGCCAAAAGTATCTGGTGGTAGCGTTCGTCCCGCTGCTCCTTGGTAAAGGTCTTCCTGCTCCGGTCTTCCACCACATAGAACTCGCACCCCACTATCGGCTTCACTTTCAGCTTTCCGTCCTCATTCTTATGCTTGTAGGCTTCCGCTACAAATTCGAAGGCCCCGAACATATTGCCGTGGTCGGTGATGGCCAATGCCGGCATGCCATCCTTTATCGCCTTTTTATACAGGCTTTGGATCGACGCCGCCCCGTCAAGCAGGGAGAATTGCGTATGGGTATGAAGATGGGAAAATTTGCACATAGGACCTGCAATTAACAAACAAACCACGACAAACATCGTTCACTTCCAGGGTAATATGGCACATTCTTTCCACAGCATCACAACGCGCCAAAAACCTCTTCCAGGTCAAGCTCGAATCCGGGGAGGATGGGGGTGGTAAGGATATTGTCTTCAGTCAAAGGCCGTGCGCCAGCATAACGCCCATTGCCGTTGCGGACATACTGAAGGAGAGCTTGTATTTCGGGCAGGAACAACCAATATTCTTTTACCCCTGCCTCTTCATAAACATCATATTTAATCTCCAATTCCTTTTTATTGTTACCGGGCGAGAGAATTTCGATTACAATATCCGGCGCGCCCAGGCATCCCTTATCATCTAATTTGGACGGATCGCAGATAACACACAGGTCCGGCTGGACAACAGTTATAATATCCTTGTCATCCTTTGATTTCCGTGGCAGCCGCACATCAAAAGGCGCGGAATACACCTCGCAGGTTTTGCCCTTTAAGAAGTTAATCAACACCCCAAAAATCTCTCTCGACAATTTCTGATGCATCCTGTTCGGTGCAGGACTCATCTTGAATATCTTACCCTTGATTATCTCCAGCCGTTCTTCAAACGTCCACTTCAAATAATCGGCATAGCTGTACTCTTGGGAAAGATCAAGATCAGCAAATTCCATATTTTAAGGTTTTTATCCCTACAAATATACCTAAATTCTTTAGGAATTTGGAATACCACCCCCGGCCCTGCCACTCCCCGCCATTTTGGCAACATTTTTGTAATTTTTATCTATATTTGCGCCCATGCCAATATCCTCATTCTGAATAACATGTTGAGAATTATCCTTTACATAGCACCCATCGCCTGTCTCGCCGCAAGCTGCAGTGTCTTCAAACCGGCAGCCACAAAGCCAGCAGCCCAATCCACCGCGGACAACCCCAATGGCGTACAATTCATCTCCAACATCTCCTTAAAGCCTGACGGCCATCAGGATAAGTCCGGCAGCACGCTGGAGACCACCGCCAATTCCAAAACCGCCGCATATCCCGAAACCTCCGCCGGCGCAACCAACATCGAAGCCTATTCCGCCCTCAAATTCAAATACGCCATCCTCGAGAACTGCTCGGTCGAAGAGCTCGACAATCCCAAATTATTGAACTTCATGGACTCCTGGTATGGGGCCCCTTATCGCTATGGCGGCATCAGCCGCGATGGCGTCGATTGCTCCGGCTTCGCCTTTCTGCTCATGACCACCGTCTATGGTATTACCTCCCTGCCCAGAACGTCAAAAGAACAATACGAAGCCTCCCAGCATATCTCCCGCGATCAGCTACAGGAAGGTGACCTCGTCTTCTTCCACACCCTCGGCAAGCGTATAGCTGTCACCCATGTCGGCGTCTATCTCCGGAATAATAAATTTGTCCATGCCTCCGTCTCGGGTGTCATGATCAGCGATATGAACGACGGCTATTACGACAGGCACTTTGTCGGCGCAGGTCGCGTCATCGATCCCGCTCAAACCCAAATTCGTACCCCGGCGACCGCAGCCGGGGGGCTCTAGCCACCCACCCTCTACAGCCGGCCATCTCACCTACCTTACGTATCTTCGGGCATGCTCCGCATCAGCAACCTGTATATCTATCCCATAAAATCAATGGGCGGCATCCCGCTCGACACCGCCCGCGTCACCGACCGCGGCCTGGAATACGACCGCCGCTGGATGCTCATCGATGAAAATAACATTCAGCTGACGCAACGGGAATTTCCCCTCATGGCCCTCCTCCAACCCACCTTCACACCCGATGGCCTCACCGTCACCTATCGTCCTGCAAACACCCAACTCTCCATTTCCTTCCAGCCCCGAACAAACAACTATACCGAAGTCCGATGCTGGGATGACATCTGCCGCGCCCAATTCGTCAACCCCGAAGCCGATAGCTGGTTCAGCAATATCCTGGGAACTCCCTGCCGCCTCGTCTACATGCCGGAGACAACCATGCGCCAGACCGATCTCAACTACACGCCCGAAGGCCACATCACCTCCTTTTCCGACGGCTATCCTTTCCTGCTCATCGGCCAGTCTTCGCTCGACGAGCTAAACAGCCGCCTCGAACAACCCCTCCCCATGGATCGCTTCCGGCCAAACATTGTCTTCACCGGCGGCGAACCCTTTGAAGAAGACCAGCTCCACGACTTCACCATCGGCGCCATCCGGTTTAGTGGGGTAAAACTCTGCGCCCGCTGTGTCATAACCACCACCGATCAGCAAACGGCCAAAAGAGGCAAGGAACCCCTGCGCACGCTTGCAACCTGGCGCGCAAAGGATAACAAGATCTTATTCGGCCAAAATCTCATCCATCATGGCCTCGGTCAGCTTACCGTTGGCGACGAGCTCGTCCCTGCGACCCCATAACCCCCCGCATTAACCCTGCTTCCTCACCACGATATAAAAATTCCGGTCAACCGAAAAATTCTCATCTCCCGCACTCCCGTTACCCGTAGCCCCCACTGTCAGGATACCCGGTCCGGAACCCCTCGGGTTCGCCCGCCCGCCCGTAGCCTGGCCCACCGGTGACAGCGACTTCAGATCGAGCTGTGGTGTCTCCAGGGTCTGTCCTGCCGTGCCGGCCTTCATCGTCTGCCATTCGTCGGTCGGCGTGATCCACTGCTCGGGCAGTCCGCCGACATACACTTTCACCGGCATGTTAAACCCTTTTACACAATTGCTCCAACGATAGCTGATCATATCCCCGTTGGACTGGTAGGCCAGCACCGGTATCTTCGTCGTTCGCAGGTATTGATCGAATATCTTCGAGAAGTCCTTGTGCGCATATTCGCTCATGTACGCCTCTATCTCCTGCGTCGTCACCGTCTTGTGATAGAAGGTGCTCTGCAGCCCGTGCAGCATCCCGCGGAAAGCCGAGTCGCCTACGATCTGGCGGATCATGTGCAGCATATTCCCACCCTTGTAATACATGTCGCCCGATCCCTCTTTATTCACGCCATAGATGCCGATTATCGGTTTGTCGTTGTCGATATTCTTCCGAGTCCCGATGCAATAATCGTTACCCGCCTCCTCGCCATAGAGATAAGTCGTATACAAGGTCTCCGTATAATTGGTAAACCCTTCATGCACCCACATATCCGCCGCGTCCTTGTCGGTGATGCTGTTGCCAAACCATTCGTGGCCGCTCTCATGCACGATGATAAAATCCCATTTCAGCCCCCAGCCGGTGCCGGAGAGGTCACGGCCAAGATAGCCATTGGCAAAATGATTCCCATAGGCCACGTTGCTCTGGTGCTCCATCCCGAGATGTGGTGCCTCTACCAATTTATAGCTATCTTCATAGAAAGGGTAGGGGCCCATCCAGTATTCAAAGGCCCGGAGCATCGTATCCGCCTGCTTGAACTGCGGCTTTGCTTTCTCGAGATCATAATCCAGCACCCAGAAATTACAATCGAGTTTTCCCTTCATCCCGTCAAACACCGACGACCAGTTCACATATTTCCCGATATAAGGGATGATGTCGTAAGAGTTTATCGGGCTGGTCACCACCCAGGTATAGGTCATAGTACCGTTACCGTTAGCTTTTTTGTCCTGCAGCCGGCCGTTACCGATGCCCACGAGGCTGTCCGCACAGGTGATATGCATCACCACCCCGCTATCCGGTTCGTCATACAGGTGATCTTTACAGGGAAGCCAGCAGCTGAGCCCAAGGCCCTCATCTGCTACCGTCATCCAGGGCCTGCCCTGTGCGTCCCTGGCCCATATCCAGCCGCCATCCCAGGGCGGACGTACCGCCGCCCGCGGGACA
Organism: Puia dinghuensis; assembly: GCF_014642875.1. Classification (GTDB taxonomy): domain Bacteria; phylum Bacteroidota; class Bacteroidia; order Chitinophagales; family Chitinophagaceae; genus Puia; species Puia dinghuensis. Next base: position 535,071 of record NZ_BMJC01000002.1, on the reverse strand, counting down.
CCCTCGTATTGCACCATCACTGTCTCTGTGCTTCCTGCCTTTACCTTCCGGGGAAAACGCACGTGAAAAACATTGCCCTCCCGGGTAAAGGTCAGCGGCTTTTTCCGCCAGGTGGCCGACACCAGACGCATGGGCTCCTGCAGGTCGATCTGCAAGGTCTGCCCCTCGCTCAGCGCCACAAAACTGATCGCATTGCTCCCCCGTACCGACTTTTCGGAAAAATCCGGCGTCACCTGGATTTCATATTTCAACAAGTTCCACCAGGCCCGTTCGGGCCCGACGCTGCCCCGCAGACTGTCCGCATGGTTATAGGCGGCCTTCTCCGGGGTTAATAACTGCGCCCGGCCGGACAAAAAAGAAAAAACACAAAGGGGAAGGGCAAGCTTCAATATGCGACTCATTGGTTATCTTTATTTTGCGATGAAGATAAATAATCCTTTTCACTTGTCCCTGCTGCCCATCATTCTTGTGAGCGCCGCTTGTCACGCACCCTCATCCTCATCCCATAAAAAAATATTCACCTACAACGAATCCGACGGCATCGCCACCCTCGACCCTGCGTTTGCCAAAAACCGGTCGATCATGTGGGCCGTACACCAGCTTTACAGCACCCTTGTGGCCACTGACGACAAGCTCAACATCGTCCCCGACCTGGCCCGCTCCTGGGAAACCTCCGCCGATCGGAAAACCTGGACCTTCCGCCTCCGCACCGACGTTTTCTTCCACGATGACCCCGCTTTCCCCGGAGGCCAGGGTCGCCGGCTCACCGCCGCCGACATCGTCTATAGCTTCAATCGCCTCCTCGACCCCGCTACCGCCAGCAGCGGCGCCTGGATCTTCCACGATCGCATCGACACCACCAATCCCTTCACCGCCACCAACGACTCCACCTTCCAACTAAAACTCATCCGCCCCTTCAACCCCATCCTTGGTCTGTTCAGCATGGAATACTGTTCTGCCGTCCCCCGGGAAGCGGTGGAGCACTATGGCAAGGACTTCCGCAGTCATCCCTGTGGTACCGGCCCCTTTCGCATTAAGTCCTGGGAAGAGAACCAAACGCTCATCTTCATCAAGAACGACCGCTACTTCGAACACGACAGCGCAGGCCGCCCGCTGCCCTATCTCGACGCCGTAAAGATCACCTTCAACGACGAAAAGGCAACCGAATTCCTGCAATTCGTCCAGGGGCAGCTCGACTTCATCAATGAGATCGACCCCAGCTTCAAAGACGAGGTCCTCAGCAAAAAAGGACAGCTGAAAAAAGATTGGCAGGGAAAGATCATCTTATCGGTGGCGCCCCAGCTAAACACTGAATATCTTGGCATCCTCGTCGACTCGACCAACCCCCTCGTCGAACAGTCGCCATTAAAGCTAAAGCAGGTGCGGCAGGCTATCAATTACGGCTTCGATCGCCGGAAGATGATGCTCTACCTGCGTAACTCACTCGGCCTGCCCGCGGAAAGCGGCTTCGTGCCCGCAGGGCTCCCTTCATTCGACAGCACGAAGGTCCATGGCTATCATTACGATCCCGAAAAGGCCCGCGCCCTTCTTTCTGCCGCCGGTTATCCCGGTGGAAAGGGCCTTCCTCCCATCCGGTTGCTTACCATACCCATCTATGGAGATTTTGCCACCTTCATCGCCCGGCAGCTCGAAGACATCGGCATCCATATCAACCTCGAAATAGTCCAGAAAAGCCTGCTTCTCGAAGAGACTGCACAATCCAAGGCCCTCTTCTTCCGCGGCAGCTGGATTGCTGACTACCCCGATGCGGAGAATTATCTCAGCGTCTTCTATTCCAAAAACCCGGCGCCGCCCAACTATACCCGTTATAGTGACCCCGTCTTCGATCGCCTGTATGAACAATCCCTCCTCGAGAACACCGACTCCGGCCGCTATCGCCTCTATCGCGAGATGGACCAGCGCGTCATCGACGCTGCCCCGGTTGTTCCCCTCTGGTACGACGAGGTCGTCCACCTCATCAACCCCCGCATCCGCGGCCTCAACCCCAACGCCCTTAACCTGCTCGAACTCCGCCATGTCGATATCGTCGCACACTGACCGAACACCCCCTGTATCATAACCGCACAGCCCGCCTTCCGGCCATCCTCTCAACTCCCTGTGTCTCAACCAGACACAAACCCGGCACCATCTTGGCAACCCAAACCTCAAAACATTGCCCTTGCTCAAGAACTATTTCATCGTCGCCTGGCGCAACCTGACAAAGAATAGAGTCTATTCGGCCATCAATATCCTCGGCCTGGCTGCAGGTATGGCCGTCGCCTTGCTTATTGGACTTTGGATCTGGGACGAAGTCTCCTATAACCAAAATTTCGATAATTACAACCGCGTAGTCAGAGTGATGGAGAATTCGACGCACGGCAGCCAGAAATCCACATTCAATTCTGTTCCGATACCCCTGTCCGTCGAGCTCCACACCACCTACGCCGCCGATTTCCGGCGGGTGTCGATGGGCTCCTGGAATGTCAGCCATGCCCTCGCCTTCGGGGACAAACAGATCATAAAGAATGGGATGTATGTCCAGCCGGATTTCCTGCCCATGTTCTCCGTCCGGCTCATCGCAGGCTCCATGGCCTCCCTCAACGACCCTCGTTCGATGATCCTCAGCCGCACGCTCGCCACAACCATCTTCGGTAATGATGATCCCATAGGAAAGACAATAAAGGTCGACAATAGAAGCAGCCTGAAGGTGACAGGCATCTATGAAGATTTCCCGCACAATTGCGAATTCGGCGACACGTACGCGCTGATGGCCTGGGATGGCTACGTAGCCGACTGGGACTGGGTGAAGAATTCGCAGACGAATTGGGATAACAACTCGTGGCAGCTATATGCGCAATTGCAGGATCATGCCGACCTGAAAGCCGTAAGCGCCAAAGTAAAGAGGGGGCTGGAAGGGCATGACAGAAAGGACAAGCCCGAAGTGGTCTTGCATCCGATGAGCAAATGGCGGCTGTATAGTGAATTCAAAAATGGTGTAAATATAGGCGGCGCCATCCAATTTGTAAACATGTTTGCGGTGGTCGGCATCTTTGTGCTTCTGCTCGCCTGTATCAATTTCATGAACCTGAGCACCGCCCGCTCGGAGAAAAGGGCCAAGGAAGTAGGTATCCGCAAGGCCATCGGTTCGCTCCACCGCCAGCTGGTCGGGCAGTTCCTGGGGGAATCCATGCTCATTACGTTCGTGTCCTTTTGTCTCGCCCTCCTGATAGTGCAGCTTGCCCTGCCCTTTTTCAACGAATTGGCCGACAAACAAATGAACATTTTTTGGGATAAACCCCTGTTCTGGTTGTCGGCCATCGGGTTCATCGTTATTACCGGCTTCATCGCCGGCAGCTATCCTGCCTTCTATCTTTCTTCCTTCAATTCGGTTAGCGTATTAAAGGGTACTTTTAAGGCGGGCCGGTTCGCATCTATCCCCCGCAAAGTGCTTGTCGTCCTGCAGTTCACCGTTTCGGTATCGCTGATTATTGCAACCCTCGTGGTCTTCCGGCAGATAGAGTATGCAAAAGATCGTCCCATTGGCTACGATCGGGAAGGCTTGCTTACTATCGGTATCAACACACCCGATCTATACGCGCATTATGGTACCCTGCGCAACGATTTGCTAAGCAGCGGTGCCATCGAAGACATCACCGAGTCGGGAAGTCCTACTACCGCCGTCTATTCCGGCCAGAGCGGCTTCGATTGGCCGGGGAAGGACCCCAACCTCAACCCCACCTTTGCCGTCATCCCCGTGACACACGATTTTGGCAAAACGGTGGGCTGGCAGTTCAAAGAAGGACGCGATTTTTCCCGCGACTTTGCTACGGATTCGGCCGGCATGGTCCTCAACGAAACGGCCGTAAAGTATATGGGATTGAAGGAACCTGTGGTAGGCCAGACAGTGAAATATCTCTACAGCAGCCGAACGGACAAGAATTTCCGCATCCTCGGCGTGATAAAGGACATGGTCATGGAGTCTCCTTTCGAGCCCGTTAAGCAAACGGTCTTTCTCATGGACACTTCCAGTGTCGGGATGAACATTATCACGCTCAGGATCAACCGCAACATAGGCGCCGCAAGAGCCCTGCCGGCCATCGCCGCGATATTCAAGCGATACAACCCGGGTACTCCCTTCGATTATACCTTCAATGACAAAGACTACGAGAAGAAATTCGATTTCGAGCAGCGCATCGGCAGTCTCGCGAGTGTCTTCACCGCCTTCGCCATTTTTATCAGCTGCCTGGGACTCTTCGGTCTCGCTGCTTTTATGGCCGAACAACGCACAAAAGAGATAGGCGTGCGCAAAGTGCTGGGCGCTTCGGTGCTGCATCTATGGGGATTGCTTTCGAAGGAATTCCTGTTGCTTGTATCCCTCTCGTTCGTGGTTGCCATCCCGCTTTCCTGGTATCTTATGAACGGCTGGTTGAAGCAATACGACTATCGGACGACGATCTCAGCCTGGATATTCCTGGTTACTGCTGCCATGGCCCTGCTGATCACGCTCATCACCGTGAGCTTCCAATCGATAAGGGCCTCCATGGCCAATCCTGCCAGGAGTCTGCGCAGCGAGTAAGGAGGCTCACCCGATATAATGCTCCGCACCAGGCGCGCCGCGTCACTCGGAATGCCCACCGCTTGCCAGCATACCGATGACGATCACCACTGCCAGTATCGCCACACCGACAAAGGTCCAGTACGGGGTTTTCGCCTGTGTTGCGACATTATCGTAGGCCAGTCTCAGGGTAGGAGGCATCTGCTTCGATTTCAGCACCTGCTTACAGTGCGCGCATTGGGAAGCGCCGGTTTTGCCTATCGGGAAGAAAGGGATCCAGAATACGTGGGCATATTTCTGAAAGACATACACGGTCAGTGTATTGTAGTTTTGACAATGTGGGCAGGATTCGGCGACAGGTTCTCTGGAGAGTTGGATAGACTTCCATCCGTAGATGATCATGGTTAGGAGTTTTTGGCTAATATAACAATAAACCCTCGCGGAGCGAGGGTTTATAAAACCAATTTATTTCTCCATCGTATTCTTCTTCAGCTTATCATGGAACACCTTTTCGAATTTCTCCACTTTCGGCCTGATAACCAGGTAACAATACGGCTGCGAGCCATGGTCATTGTAATAGTTCTGGTGATAGTCCTCGGCGGGATAGAAGGTACTGGCCGCCGTTATTTCCGTCACTATCGGCTTGGGATAGGCGCCTTCCTTGTTCAACCGTTCCTTGTACTCTTCCGCCTTCTTTCGTTGTTCTTCGTTATGATAGAAGACAGCGCTGCGGTACTGGGTTCCGACATCATTACCCTGCCGGTTAAGTTGGGTGGGATCATGCGACTCCCAAAAAACTTCCAGCAGCTCGTCATAGCTGACTACGGAAGGGTCATATACTATCTGTAAGCATTCCGCATGCCCCGTCGTCCCCGTACAAACTTCTTCATACGTGGGGTTCGCCACCGTTCCCCCCATATACCCGGACGTCACCGAGATCACCCCTTTCAATTCCTGGAAGATCGCCTCGGTACACCAGAAACACCCGGTACCAAAGGTCGCCGTCTCTGTTTTTACCCCTGCGGGCATCTTGTTGTCGTTCATATTGCACAATATAACATCCCTTCAGGACAAAAGTTGTTCCAATATTTTGTAAAGTAACTTTATAAGTTTACCTTCGTATTATGAAAAGCCCAATAGCTCCGGACGCCATCACCCATGGCCCCGGCTCCCGCGACATCGAACTCGCCTCTAACTTCCGCATCACCATCCACCGGTTGGTCAAACTCCTCCGCCGCCAAACCCGCAACGACGCGCAACTCTCTCTTACCGAACGCTCTACGCTTGGTCTCCTTTATCCCGACGCCCAATTGGCGCCCTCCGACATCGCCCGCACCGAAAAGGTGACCACCCAGTCGATGTCCCAGGTGATCAATCATCTCGCCGAGCTGAGCTATATCGAAAAGACTCCCTCCGGCGAAGACAAGCGCAAAGTGCTTCTTTCCCTGACAGCGGCCGGTAAAGCCTATGTCGAACAGATCAGGCAGGATAAACAGGAATGGCTGGCCCGGGCCATGCAGGAAAAACTAACTCCGGCAGAAAAGGACACCCTCGCCGCCGCTTTGAACATCTTAACAAAACTCATCGATGAATAGGCTCACCGCTTTCCGCGCCATGCACAGCAGAAACTACCGGTTGTATTTCTATGGCCAGTCTGTTTCTCTCATCGGCACCTGGATGCAGCGCACGGCCGTCAGCTGGGTTGTCTACACCCTCACGCATTCCAGCTTCATGCTGGGGCTCTCGCTTTTCTGCACCCAATTTCCTTCGTTTCTGCTCTCGACAGCCGGTGGCGTTGTGTCCGACCGATATGATCGCTTCCGCGTCCTTCTTTTCACCCAGGCAGCCTCCGGTGTTCAGTCCTTACTGCTCGCCATCCTCATCTTCACAGGACATTACAATGTTTGGGTTATCCTCGGGCTGGGCGTCGTCCTCGGCTCAATCAACGCATTCGACGTCCCCGCCCGCCAGGCTATGGTCTACGATATGGTTGATGACAAGGAAAACCTGCCAAACGCTCTTGCCCTCAACTCGACGATGGTCAACCTTGCCCGGCTTGTCGGTCCGGCCATTGCCGGCTTCATCCTGCACAAACTGGGCGATGGCGTCTGCTTCGCCCTCAACGCCGCCAGCTTCATCGCTGTTATCATCTCGCTGTTGCGGATGAAACTGCCGCCCTATGTCCGCAAGATCCATAAAAAAGCACCCCTCACGGAGTTGAAGGACGGCTGGCACTACCTTCGGAATACCCCGTCCATCGCCCGCGTCATTCTTATGCTCGCCGCGATGAGCCTCTTCGTCATCCCCTACGCGACCCTCCTGCCCATCTATGCAAAGGTCATCTTCCACGGGAATGCCGCCACCTTCGGCGTCATCGACAGCTTCATCGGCCTTGGCGCCATCAGCGGCGCCCTCTATCTTGCCTCGCGCACCAAGAATACGACGGCCAGCCGTAAAAAGATCTTGCGTACCAACACCATCATCTTTGGTGTCGGCCTCATCTGTTTCTCCTATACCAGCTATTTTCCCCTCGCGATGCTTTTTGCCGTCGTCGCCGGCTTCGGCATGATGGCGCAGACAACGATAACCAACACCATTATTCAAACCACCGTTGCACCTGAAATGCGTGGCCGCGTCATCAGTTATTTTGCCATGTCTTATTTTGGCATGATGCCACTCGGAAGCCTTCTTGTCGGGACTGTATCCCAATACGCCGGCGCACAAAACACTGTCCTGGGCGAAGGCCTTGTCGCCCTCGTCGTCGTCGCCATCTATTGGAAATACCTCACCACGGCGGCAAGAGACCATGCAAAAACCGCCGCTGAAAGAACATCTGCCACTGTCAAACAAATCAATACTGATACAACATGGAAAAAAACAGCCAGGCTCTAGCCACCGCACTGCTCGTGATGGACATCCAATCCCCCACGATGACGATGGTGGGTGAAAATGCGTCCGCACTCATCGCCACCCTCAAACAAGCCATTGCCGCCGCCCGCAAATCCGGTATCCCGGTGTTTTATGTCGTCGTCGGCTTTCGCAAAGGCTATCCCGAGTTGAGCCCGTATAGCAAGATGGCCCCTACTATCAAAAGTGGCGCTTTAGGTAACTTGGAAGATCCTACCGTCGACCCGGCGCTCGGACTCCAGCCGGAAGACATCGTCATTACAAAACGCCGCCTCGGCGCCTTCTCCGGCAGCGACCTCGACGTCCTGCTGCGCGCCAATCGCATCTATAACCTCGTCCTCGCCGGCATCGCCACCAGCGGCGTCGTACTATCTACGTATACCGAAGCCATTGACAAGGACTATCTCGTCACCATTCTGTCCGATGGCTGCGCCGACCGTGACCCCGAAGTGCATAATGTCCTGCTGGGCAAGGTCTTCCCCCGCCGGGCCGACGTCCTCACCACCGAACAATGGATCGCCGGTCTCAACAAATAACCTCAATCTTTTTTGTACCTTTGCTAGCTCAAAAAAGACCCGGGCCGGAGGCCCGGGTCCACCCAAAAGATTGAATGAAGATTTTTCCCGAATCGGCCCTGCTGCAACTCGAATTCGACAAAGTAAAGGCGCTCCTGGCTGAACACTGCAACACGGAATACGCCCGGTCTATGGCCGAAGATCTCCGCATCCATACCCGCCGGGATTTCATCGAGCTCGAACTGCGGCAGTCCCACGAATTCAAGCTCCTGCTGCAGAACGGACAGTATTTTCCCAATGATCATACGCTCAACCTCGCACGCGAACTAAAGCTGCTCTCCATCCCCGGCGCCGTTCTCTCCGGCGAACAATTCCTCCAGGTGCGCCGCCTCGCCGAAAGCATGGATTCCATCTTCCGCTGGTTCGACTCCGAAAGAAGAATTGCCTACCCGGCACTGACAAAAGTCATTGAGAACACCCATTACGAAAAAGCTATCGTAAAAGCCATCGACGAGATACTCGATGAATCGGGCACCGTCCGCGACACCGCGTCCCAGGACCTCGCCGACATCCGCCTCAGCCTCTACCGCAAGCGCAACGAACTCCGCCGCGTCTTCGACCGCATACTCAGCAAGCTCGGCAAGGCCGGCTATGTTGCCGACATTGAAGAATCCTTCCTCAACGGCCGCCGCGTCGTGGCCATCTTTGCCGAACACAAACGGCAGGTCAAAGGCATCCTTCACGGCGAAAGTGACACCCGCCGGACAAGTTTCGTAGAACCCGAAGAGACCATCGAACTCAACAACGAGGTCTTCTCCCTCGAACACGCCGAAAGCAAGGAGGTCAACCGTATACTGCGCGAACTCACTGCCCGCCTCTCCGGCTATGCCCCCCTGTTACAGGTGTGGCACGACATTCTTGGGGAATACGACTTCATCCGCGCAAAAGCCCGCCTCGCCATCGACATGAACGGTAATTTCCCCCAACTGCTGGATAAGTCCCATGTCGGCCTGAGACAGGCCTACCATCCGCTATTGCTGCTGTACAATCGCAAGAACAATAAACCCACCATCCCCACCGACATCACCCTTAATGACAAAGATCGGCTCCTCGTCATTTCGGGGCCCAACGCCGGTGGAAAGACCGTGACGCTAAAGACCGTAGGCCTCCTGCAGCTGATGCTCCAGAGCGGCCTGCTCGTCCCCGTCCACCCCGACAGCGAGATGGGCATCTTCAAACAGCTGATGATCCACATCGGGGACACCCAAAGCATCGAATTCGAACTCAGCACCTACAGCTCCCATCTCAAGAATATGAAGTATTTCATGGAGAATGCCAATGGCAGGACCCTCTTCTTCATCGACGAGCTGGGCAGTGGTTCCGACCCCAACCTCGGCGGCGCCTTTGCCGAAGTGATATTGGAAGAACTCGTCCGTAAGCACGCCTTTGGCATCGTCACTACACACTATCTCAACCTAAAGGTCATGGCCGGCAAAACAGCCGGTATCATCAACGGCGCCATGGCCTTCGACGAAACAAATCTCCTGCCGCTCTACAAACTCACCGTCGGCAAACCCGGCAGCTCTTATACCTTCTCCATCGCCGAACGCATCGGCCTTGAACCCCGGCTCATCCAACGCGCCCGCACACTTGTTGACGAAGACCACTTCCGTCTCGACAAACTGTTAAACGCCACCGAGCAGGACCTCCGCGATCTCGAGAAGAAAGAAAAAGACCTCAACCGCCTTCTCAGGGAGAACGAAAAACTGAAGAAGGAAATGGAGGCGCTCATCCATCGTGAACGCCACGAGCAACAGGTCGAATTGCTCAAACACCAGAACAAGATCACCGAAGAACGCATCGCCTATCTTAGGGAGATGGAGCGTAAGCTCCGGCAAATAGTCCTCGACTGGCGCAAGGCCGAAGACAAGAACGAGGTCATCAAACAAATGCAGGCCCTTCTCTTCAAACAAAAGGAAAAACAGGTCAACGAAAAGGTGCGGAAGAAATTCGACGCTAAATACACCGAGGTCGGCGGCAGCGTGGAATTAGGCAACAAGGTCATGATGAAAAAGAACCACCAGGTCGGCACCGTAAAAGAGATCCGTGGTAAAAAAGCCATCGTGCAGGTAGGCCTCGTCCCCATCACCGTCGAACTCGCCGATCTCACCGTCGTCCAGGACAAACCCCAGGAGGCCCTGGACGACTAGCAGTCGTCCGGCCGAAGGCCCGACATTAGCCCGGCCGGCTAACCCTAACCCTCAATGCCTATGCACCCACGTATACGGAATATTCGTGAACTTCCCGTTGCTGATATTCACCGTGTCTACCTTGAACCCACCCAGTCCGGCAGTCGTATCGACCGTGATCACAGCGGCAGTAAAACTAAAGGTTCCTGAAACTTTCTTGGTGGTCGCACTCGAAGCGGTGACCGTCGCCGACCCGCTCTCCGCAATGCCCTGGTGCTGCCATACCGAGTCGTCGTGGATCTTGATCTTGTCAGCCAGGAAACTAAACTCCGCGCCCGGCCAGGGATACCCAACTACATATTGATGGACGCCGATGCTGCTGTCGGTGGCCGTCGTCACCGAAGTATCGTGTAATAGGACAACGATCTGTGTGTCTGCGCTAAAGCCGCTGATGGTCATCGTCTTGCCGCCCGGGTGGTCGTCCGAACCGAGCAATACCGCGGCTACGGAATCCGCATTCCAGTTTGTCCCGGCAATGGTGGCCGAAAAAATAGCCGTTGAGTCGGAGGTTGCTGTCAGGCCCTTATTAACAGATTTTTGACAAGAAAGGCAAAGGCAGAGAAAAACGACAGGGCACAATAAGGCCACCCAGCCAGATGGTCTGGTTTTCATAAAACGCTTTTTTTAAATGTGAAAAATGGTTAAGATAGCTACTCTTCTTTACTGTACGGAATCACGGCCGGAATGGTTGCCGGACAGAAAATTGGCATTAGCTTTGCCTTCATATTATCATCTAAATCTCAAAGCGTATGAAAAAACTACTGTTAGCAGGAGCCGTCTTCATAGCAACTGCTCTCGTAAACCACACACAGGCCCAGGTTTCATTATCCGTCAACATCGGCGCCCAGCCTTCCTGGGGCCCCACAGGCTACGATCATGTGGAATATTATTATATTCCCGACATCCAGTGTTATTATTATGTTCCCGATCATCAATTCATCTATCAACGGGAAGGGCACTGGACATTCTCCCGCGAGCTGCCTCCCCAATATCGGGGCTACGACCTCTATCACTGCCACAAGGTAGTCTGCAACGAGCCGCAACCTTACCTGCACTATGACGAACATCGCCGCGATTATGATCATTTCCGCGGCGAACACGATCAGCAGGAGGTCATCCGCAACAACCATGACGATCGTTATCAGGATCACTGGCACGACCAGCACGAAGCCGACGAAGAATGGCGCCACCACGATAATGGCCACCACTACGGCCACGATCGTCACTAAAGAAATAGAGGCCCCGCCAAAAGCTGGGCCTCATCATTTAAGGTTTCACGACAACGATCTTTTTACTCCCAACACTCACCCCTTCATGCATCACCTGCAGAAGATAGGTCCCCGCCGCTATCCCCTCATCCAACACAAAATAATGTTCACCGGCTCCACTCACCTCCTGGCTCTTCACCAGCCGCCCACGCAGATCAAAGAGATGTAGCACCGTCTTCTCCCCGGCCTTGGCCGGCAGATAAACATAAAAGCCCATTCTCGCCGGATTCGGGAAGACCCGGATGCTCTCCGCACCCGCCGCAGCCTCGATCGTCGCTATTGAAAATACACCGGTCCGGGCCTGGCCGACAACCGCCATTGTATAACGACCTTCTACAACCGACACATCACCAGCCGCCATCCTGTCCCATCCCTTTCCGTCTTCGTAACGAACAATCCCTGCATGGCTCCTGTCAAATCCGGGAAGCTCATCACCGGCATCCCAATCCGCGATCATCACCAGGTCGTTCGTTCCGGTTGTAAGCTCCTTCAGCTCCCAACTGACGTTCACCGCTGCACTTGTCAGGGGAATACCGCTCTCGCCATTAGATAATATCCCCGGCATCGCCCTCAACCCGATATCATGTATTGTGCCCGCTTGTGAAAGAGTTAGTGGATTATACCGGTCACCGGAGCCCCCCACCGGGAAAGTAAAAGCGGCATGTCCCAGCGCTCTCCTGATCAACATTCCCTGCCCGTTGGTGATAAGGTAGTGGTCCTTATCATAGCCGGCGATGACTGCCCCGGCATCGAGAAAAAGGTTCGCTGCGTTGAGGCTCATGCTGCCTGTGCTGAGAACGAGCCGGTTGCCAATATGGACATCGCCTTCCAGAGAAGCGCCCGCTTTATTGTCCAATTGAAGAGTAGGGATGAGGAAACCATTCATATTCACCTGTTGCAGCGACACTCCCTTTAACAGTACGGTGCCCGGCCCGAGAATGTCCGCCTTCGAATCGATGTTCCCCTGCACGGTGAGGATCGCTCCGTCGGCTACATAAAGAATACCCCTGTCCTGCACCTGCAATTGCGCCCGGCCCGTGGTCCCTGCAAACAGCGCCAGCACGATAAAAAATTTTCTTTGCATAACCAGCCGTTATTGGTGATGAATGAATTGATCGATGAGCCGCCGTTGCTCCGCGACTATTTTTTTCAGCTCTTCGATTTGCTGCTGCTGCTCCTGGATGGCCTTCACCATCGGCATGATAAAGGCTTCATAGCTGAGGCTGTAGTGGTCTGTAGCGCTCTTGGGCTTCTCGACCCCCGTAAATTCATACCCTGCATCCTCCGCAGCCTTCTCTACTTCCTGGGCGATAAAGCCTGTACGCCGCAGGGCCATAGCCTGGTCATAACCGGTGTAGCGGGCAAAGGTCCCGCCCTTCGACTGCTCGGCGAATTTCCTGACATCGAACTGGTAGCTGACGGGCCGCAGCCGGAGGATGAAATCCAGTCCCTTGATATCTTGCTTTATATTGAACTTGAACCGGCCATCCGACGGCGTCGTCGGTAACACCTGTCCTTCTATGACGGTTACGCTGCTGTTGCCAATGCGCACCTTATTCGAAGCATCCACCAATGCGCCTGCGCCGAGGGCCGTGGCGTTGGTGAGGTTTTCCGCTGTCACATCCGCACCCGACCCGACGGCTGTATTGTTGGTGCCCGAGACATTGGTCCCCAGGGCGTAGTAACCCAAGGCGGAGTTGTTGTTCCCGGTGCTGTTTATACCTATCGCATTGTACCCGACAGCGGCATTGTTGCTGCCTGTGCTGTTGCTCACCAGCGCCGTAATACCAACACCGACATTGGAATTGCCCGTCGTGCTGTTGGCAAGGGCGCCACCGACCGAACAGTTGTAAGAGCCTGTTGTGTTGGCATAGAGGCCCCATGCCCCCAGGGCCGTATTGTACGATCCGCTGGTATTATTGAACATCGCCTTCGTGCCCAGGGCCGTGTTCTGGGTATTGCCGCCGCTTTCCGTGAACAAAGCCGAATCTCCGATGGCGATCTCGTCAGCGCTTCCCAGATTTTTTTGCAGCGCCCCGGTGCCGATGGAAATGTTGTTGTAACCCGTCTGGTTGGTCATCAACGCCTGGTGGCCGATGGCGATGTTGTTATTCCCGGTGGTATTGCCATAAGCGGCCGACCGGCCGATGCCGATATTATAATTACCTTGGGAGTTCCAGTTCAGTGCCTGTACCCCCACCGCGGTATTATTCGAACCCGAGGAATTGATATTTAGGGAATTCAGGCCAACGGCTGTGTTGCTGACACCTGAAGTGTTGTTCTGCAGCGCCTGAACGCCAAAGGCCGTGTTCAGCGAACCGTAAGTATTTTGGAGCATTGCTTGCCAGCCGGTGGCAGTGTTATAGTACCCGCTCGAATTGTTCAAGAGGGCCCGGACGCCGGTAGCCGTATTGTAGACACCATAGGTTACCACATTCATCGCCTGGTATCCATATGCTGTATTGCCGGCGCCGGCAGCGGTATCATACTTGCCCGCGCCGTAGCCAAAGAAGGTGGATTGGCTCACTGAATCCAGTTGCCCCGCCCATTGGTTGTTGATCCGCAGCCGGAGAGCATTGTTGTCCGTAGTTCCGAGAAAATTGATAGCTGGCACGATCCCCGCGTTGCCGCCCACCAGCCACGGGTCAGTGAGCGATGAGTTTATGATTATGGCCGGCGTCCCGAAGGTTCCATTAGCCCGCAATACCTGCGTGCTGTCGCCGGTAAATCGCAGGCTGAATACCGTGCCGTCGGCATTATGCCGCAACAACCCGCTATCCTTGCCATTGGACAAAGTATCTACACGGAGTCCGCCGGCTACATGTAATTTTTGAAGGGGGTGAGTCGTACCGATACCGACATTCTGAGCTTGCATCCGCAGGGTGACCGATAGGCATAGCACGGCCACCAGAAAAGGGGTCTTTTTCATTGAAGAAGGTTGAGGGGTTAAAAATTTGTTGCCCGGAAGTTCGTTGCAACAGGTGCAAGTTACGGGCATAGCCTCGCCCGCACCATACCACAATGTGGTGAATTTTTTCCCCCCTGACCTCTTACTGCATCGTCCCGCTGATCGCTACCTTCTTCTTCCCGTAATCGAAACTGCTCTCATCATCTATCGATACTGCCTGGCCATCAAAATGACAGGTCATCGTCTCCGTATGCGGACTCTCGATATAGCGAAGCACCAGCTCCAGCGTATTCTCGTCCTTCCAGTGATAACTACCGGCCGTCATCACCGCAGGCATCCCCACAAAATGATGCTGCGCCCCATATAATAAATTCGGCCCCAGCCTCGTCGTCGACGTCCGCAACCACTTCCCATCGCCAAACGGAAAAGAGTATTCTGCCGAATCCCCCTTCACCGTCACCTGCCAGGAATTGTCGTCCTGTAATCGAAATCCGATGGCCGTCATCCTCTTTTCATTCGTCTGCAACGTATAGGTCTTCCCGTTGATGTTAAAATCCGCCCCTGTGGCCGCACCCTTCCTCGGCGGCAACGCCAGTGACGCAAGTAGTTGTTTCAACTTCCCATCCGCATCCGCGTCATCCTTCAACGACCAGTTCACCATCGGTGGTAAAAGATATTGCCATACCAGGTTGATCTCATCCTGCATATCCGGCGTCTCTGCCGTGATCGCAACCACCGCATCCTGGTCAGGCAGCATAATAATGAACTGCCCAAACGCCCCGTCGGCCCGCACCCCGTTATGCCGGCATCGCCACATCTGGTAACAGTAACCTTGCACCCAGTCTCCGTCGTTGTCCGAAGGCGACGGGATGCCCGGGTTCTGCAGTATCTTCGCCGTCGTAGCCTCCTTCACCCATTCCCTCGGCAGTATCTGCTTGCCCTTCCACCGCCCGCCCTGCAAATACAACAACCCGAACTTTGCCATATCCTCTGTCTTCAGCCGCAACCCCCAGCCCCCCGTGCTTACGCCCTGCGGGCTTGTCTCCCAATCCTCACCCGTGATACCCAGCGGATCGAACAGGCGCGGCCGCAGATAATCCAGCACGGTCTGCCCCGTCACCTTCTGCACCACCGCGGACAACATATATGTCCCCGTGGAATTGTACAAAAACTTGGCCCCCGGCTTATTCAAGATCGGCGTGGCCATAAATGTCTTGGCCCAGTCGCCCGTGCCCACCACTTGGTGGGTTGGGTCGGGGTCCTGTCCGTCGGACATTATCAATGCGTCTTTCACCGTTAGTTCGGCAAGAAAGGGCGGCACCGGGTTGGGCAGCTCCTCAGGCGGGAAGAACGAAATGACTTTGTCGGTGAGTTTCAGTTTTTTTTCGGTCAACGCAAGGCCTACCGCCGCCGCCGTAAAGCTCTTGCTCGTCGAATACAACGTATGTTTCAGGTTGGATGCATACGGGTTCCACCAACCCTCCGCGATCACCTTCCCATGCCGGACAAACATAAAACTGTGGAACTCTGTCTTGCTTTTCCCCGCTGCCTGGATAAAATCCATGATGGCCTGTGCGGGCACTCCCTCTTTTTCCGGTGTGCTCCGGGGTAGCGGATCTATCTGGGCGGCAGCGCTTAACCCAAAAAACAACAACAAAACCCATCCTTGTCTTATGATATTAAAAGCAATCATATCGTGTGATTTTTCAATCAATTTAATCGGTAAGTTTGATGCAAACAAATTCCATGCGTTTTTATTTGCTCCTGGCCCTTTTCTTCACAACCGCGGGCCTCTCTGCCCAGATCACCGATTCTACCCAAAAAATGATCCCTGGTCGCAGCAACAGCCCCGAACAGGAGCAAAAACCCTATGTCATCTTCATCTCCGCTGATGGTTTCCGCTACGATCTCGCCGATAAATACCAGGCCACCCGTCTCCAGGCTCTCCGCGCAAAAGGCGTACAGGCTACGGCGATGACCCCTTCCTATCCATCCGTCACCTTTCCCAATCACTATAGTCTTGCCACCGGTCTCTATCCCTCGCATCACGGCCTCGTCGACAACACCTTTTTCGATATGCAAAAGGGTAGGGGTTATACCATCAGGGATCGCGCCGCTGTCGAAGACCCCTACTTTTATGGCGGCACGCCCATCTGGGTTCTTGCCGAACAGCAGCAGATGTTGACGGCTTCCTTCTTTTGGGTCGGTTCCGAAACCGCCATCGACGACATTCGCCCCACCTACTACTATCGCTTCAACGACAGAATATCCATCGACACCCGCCTGCAGGCCGTTAAGGACTGGCTCACCCTTCCCGAAGCGCAGCGTCCCCATCTCATCACCTTCTATCTCTCCTGGGTAGACCATGCCGAACACCTTCACGGACCCAATTCAGCCGAAGCTGAAGAAGCTGTACACCAGGTCGACAACGCTATCGATCGACTCACCCGGATCGTCGATTCTCTCCACCTTCCCGTAAACTATGTCTTCGTCTCCGACCATGGCATGGCGCAGGTGGATACTACCCACGGCATCACGCCGCCCGCGATCGACACGTCGAAATTCATCGTTTCCTACGGCGGCACGATGATCCATCTCTATGCAAAGGATAAAAAGGACATCGCTCCAACCTACGCCGCCCTCAAGGCCACGGCGAAAGACTACTACGTCTATCTGCCCAATGAAACGCCCGCTTACTGGCACTACAGGGAAAAAGACGACCACTATCATCGCATCGGCGACGTCCTGCTGGTCGCGCACTTTCCCCTTATCTTCCATTCCGGCGGCCACATGATAGCCGGCGAACATGGCTATGACAATGCTATCCCCGACATGGGCGCCACCTTCTACGCCTGGGGACCGGCCTTCCGCCAGGGCATGGCTATCAGCCCCTTTGAGAACGTCAACGTCTATCCGCTGATCGCGCACATCCTTGGACTAAAGATCACCCAGCCCATCGACGGCTCGCTAAAAGTGCTCAGCAACACACTCAGTAAATAAGTAACGCTATGGAACCATCCGGCAACATTCTGGCCATCGACATTGGCGGGTCACATATAAAAGGCACCATCCTAAACTCCGGGGGCGAACAACAGACGGAATATAAAAAATTCCTCACGCCTCCACATGTCAACGCCACTGGGGTCATCGACATCATCCAACAACTCGTAAAGGATATGCCTGGCTTCGAAAAAGTGTCGGTTGGCTTCCCGGGTTATGTGCGCAACGGCATTGTATACACCGCGCCAAACCTTTTCACCAGCAACTGGAAGGAGGTCCCCCTGGGGCAACTGATCAGCAACACGCTGCAGAAACCCGTCCGGCTCGTCAACGACGCCGATCAGCTCGGCCTCGGGGTGGTCAGCGGTAAAGGCCTCGAACTCGCCGTGACCCTCGGCACCGGATTCGGCTCCGCCGTGATCTTCAACGGGCAGCTGCTCCCGCATCTCGAAATCGCCCATCACCCGCTGAGCAAAGGCCGCGATTATGACGTGTACATCGGCGCAAAAGCGCTCGAAGAAGAAGGAAAGAAAAAGTGGAACCAGCGGATGTCAAAAGTCCTCAACGTATTAAAAACCGTATTCAATTACGACCGACTCTACATCGGCGGCGGCAGCGTCGGCAAACTGGATATCCCGCTCGAACCCAATATCCACATCTTCTCCAATCTTGATGGGATAAAGGGGGGCGCCCGGCTCTGGGCGATGGAGGAAGGGTATTATATTACCACCAACCATCCCGCCGGTGTTATTCTACCGCAATAGAATATGCCTCCCCGTTGACCCCCAGGTGATTCGCTGCCCCGTTCTTCCAATAGGTGACATAACTCGTGCCATTGACGTCCTCCGACCCGGCCACATATACATCCCCATGGAATACGGTAATGTAGTTAGCATTGCTGCCCCGCGATCCAAGGCCAAGGGTGACCCTGGCGCCATTCTTCCAGTAGGTGGCGTAAGAGGTGTTGTTGCTGTCCACATACCCCGCTACATAGACGTCATTGCCGGTTACATAAATAGAATTGGCCCTCGAAAAGCTGCCCGGTTGGCTGAGCCGGGTTACTTCTCCATTCTTCCAGTATAGAGACTGGTTCTGTGAGGCGCCATCGATAGCCCCCGAAACATAAACATCCGTCCCGGCGACAGATATACCCGTTGTCTCCGGATAGCTGATAACCCGACCCCCGCTGCTCTCAACCAGTCCTTTAGTGAGATTCACCGGTACGCCATTCTTCCAATACCTCGCAAATTGATAGGTGGAATCCAGCCCCTGTACAAATTCATTACTTCCTCCGGCGACATACACGTCGCTCCCCGAAATAGCAAGCCCGCTGACATATTCTGCATAGAGCCTTTCCCCGTTGCCATGAACCACTCCGGGACCGAGAGCGTTGCCGGGCAGATTCATCGGGATCCCATTCTTCCAGACCGTGACTATATAACCCGTTGGCGGATACAGGGCGGTGGGGGTTGTGTAAGGAGTATGGGAGTTTTGCGGATAATAGGTCGTTCCGGCCACATACACGTCGCCCCCCGACACTGCCACGGCGAAGGCGCTGGCATTACCCGTTGTATCCGGCAGATGGGTGATTACCCCGTCCTTCCAGTAGAAAGCCCCGGTCGAACTTCCGGATATCACCGCGTTCCCGGCAACATAGATGTCAAACCCATTTATGGCCATCGAGCGCACAACTCCCGGCCCTGTGTTCGCGGGAAGCGGCAGCGGTATTGCAGTGCCATTTATCCAGTACTGGGTCGTGATATCGGTCTTTCCCAACACAAAAATCTCAGCAGGGTTGGGAAGCAGTGGAGAAGAGGAGGGATTGTGCTTTTTACAGGCCGCGGACAAAAGGATGAAAAAGAACAAAACGGCGTACAAGGCGGAAGCTGATCGGCAGGGCATAAAAAGGAATTAGGTTTAATAAATTTACCCGATCTCAAACCAATCAGATAATCGCTACGATTATAAATGGATTAAAGCTTCGCCGGTTAAAGGGATACCTATAGCTGCTTTATAAAGGTTGCACTGTCCTGAAAGGTCTCCCACTGCATCTCGACAAAGAAGTTCTTCACCCCACCCGTCTTAGCCGCGTGAAAGAACGCCGCCCAATCAATAACCCCTTTGCCGATGGGAACTTCCTTCTTGTCCGCCGTCCAGTCCGACAGATGCGAAGAGATGAATCGGCCGGGATATTTCTCGAAATAGGTCTCTGCCTTATAACCAAGATTGATCACCTCCGTCTGGAATTGCATCTTCACCAGCGATGGATCGAAGGTTTGCATCAGCGCATCATAGATCAGTGATCCGTCAAGCGTGGCAAATTCGAATTCATGATTATGAAAACCGGCTTGCATACCCGCTGACTTGATTGTCGAAGCCGCCTTGTTCAGTTTGTCCGCGGCATCGGTATAATCTTTCAACGTACTTCCCTTCGGCAGCCAGAATGTGGAGCAGATCATCTGGCTCAACCCAAGCTGATGGGCAAACTCGATAGTCTTGTCTATCTTGTCAGGCGCCAGTTCGCCAAACCCAAAATGACAGCTCGGACATTGGAGCCCTGCGTCGTTTATCACCGAGCGAATCTCTTGTGGTGATTTATCCTTCAAAAATCCAAACCCTATCTCGGCATAGCCCGCAGGCGAACACATCTCTACCAGCCGGTAACCAAACCCGGCCATCGTCTTTAGCGTACCGGCAAAATCTTTCCCAAGCCGATCTCTGATCGGAAACGTCTGAAAGCCGAGTGGAATATCCATTGCCGCCGTCTGAGCTTTCACCCATTCCGGCAATTGTGCAATGCCGATTGCAGCACCAAGCGCCACCGCGCCCTGGCCAATAAATTTTCTGCGGGTTGTCTTTTTCATAATTACAGCGGTATCGTTAATGTCACTAAATATACTACATTCGCCTCCATTTTTGATTCATCACTCTTGACAATACGAAATCATGAGCAACCACAGCCCCGAGCAAAATTTTAGCTCCCTACATCTGACCCTTCCTCCTGCCCCTGCTCCCATGGGCGTATACAAACCCTGTCTCATCGATGGCAAATATTTATATGTATCCGGTCATGGTCCCCTGCGTGAGGACAAGACGCTCATCACCGGCCGTGTCGGTAAAGACCTCGATGCCGAGCAGGGCAAACTGGCCGCCCGTCAGGTAGGCCTCGCTATTCTCGCTACGGTGAAAGGACAGCTCGGCAGCCTCGACAAAGTAAAACGCGTCATCAAAACTCTCGGCATGGTAGGTTGTACACCTGATTTCGAACGGCATCCTTACGTCATCAATGGCTGCAGTGAACTCTTTGCGCAAGTGTGGGGCCCGGACAATGGGGTAGGGGTGCGCAGTGCCGTCGGCATGGGCTCCCTCCCCGGCAATATTCCGGTGGAGATCGAAGTGGTTTTTGAACTACATTAGCATAATGGACTGGTACAAACTGACAAATCCCGAATCGTTCGATACTCCCGCGCTGGTCGTATTCCCCGACAGGGTAAAGGAGAATATCCGCCTCGCCATCGAAAAGGTCGGTGATCCCTCACGCCTGCGGCCACATGTCAAGACGTATAAGAACCCCGACCTCACCCGTCTTTTGCTGGCCGCCGGTATCACCCGGTTCAAATGCGCCACCATCGCAGAAGCGGAAATGCTGGCCCTGGAAGGTGCGCCCGACGTGTTGCTCGCTTATCAGCCCATCGGCCCGAAGGCCCAACGCCTGGCGGCACTGATAAAAAAATACCCCGCCACTGCCTTCTCCTGTCTCATCGACAACTCCGCTGCCGCCGCCGCCATGGCGCAGACTTTTGCTGCCGCCGGCATCAACGTACCGGTATATCTGGATATCAATGTCGGGATGGATCGCACCGGCATCGCACCCGGCGACGAAGCGCTCCAACTCTACAACACGGCAGCCCGGCTCGATGGCATCACCCCTGTCGGCCTCCATGCCTATGATGGCCATATCCGCGACACCGATCTTGCCGAACGCACGCGCAAATGCGACGAAGCCTTTGATTTGATCACCAGGTTAAATCAAAGGCTTGGCCTCATCGTCATCGCCGGCGGCTCACCCACCTTTCCCATCCATGCCCGTCGCGCAGCCGCCATCCAATGCAGCCCCGGAACATTTGTCTACTGGGACAAAGGCTACGGGGACAGCTTTCCCGACCAGCCCTTTCTGCACGCCGCCCTCGTCGTCACCCGTATCATATCCCTGCGTGGCGACACCCGGCTCTGTCTCGACCTCGGCCATAAATCTATCGCCCCCGAGAACGAACTCTCCCGCCGTGTTTTTTTCATCAACGGTCCGGGACTAAAGCCCGTCGGCCAAAGCGAAGAACATCTCGTCGTCGAAGCGGGCGTTGGCCATGGTTATTCCATCGGCGACGTCTTTTATGGGGTGCCCTACCATGTCTGCCCGACTATCGCGCTCTATGACCGTGCGTTCACCGTCGAAGCAGGCCACGTCACCGGCTCCTGGAAAAATATCGCTCGCGACCGTAGCCTCACCGTCTGACCCCCCGCAACCCACCCAGCCATTCCTACGGTTCGTCCCAAAAAACCCCGGGTTCGCCGACTTTAACTACTTTCCCGGTTTTGCCCTGATTATCTTGGTTTTTGTTTCGACCCAAAAACAATTTTGTTCGAAATCTGTTTAATTTTGTTAATTCAACCAACTCAACTCTCTAAGCGGACCAAGGGTCCGCTGGCCGAAGGCCCATCATTAAACCGTGCACCGGAGATGGGTTAATTTTCGGGATAAACCATCTCCGGCGCACAATTCAACCATTTAAAACATTCTCCAACATGGAAGTAAAAGAAGCGGCCGGGCGTTTAGGCGTCCTGCTCCCCGGGATGGGTGCCGTGGCGACTACCCTCATCGCGGGGGTGGAAGCCATTAAGAAAGGCAGTGCTCAACCCATCGGTTCCATCACCCAAATGGGCCACATCCACCTGGATCGTAAGAATAATGGTGACAACTACCCCCGTATCAAAGATTTCGTTCCCCTTGCCAGGTTGGAAGACATCGTCTTCGGTGGCTGGGATGTATATGAAGATAATGTATATGAAGCCGCCAGCCGTGCCAAGGTCCTCGAACCCGGCACCCTGTTGGCCCTCCGCAGCGAACTGGAAGCCATTAAACCCATGAAAGCCGTTTTCGACAAGTCCTACATACAGAACCTCGACGGTACGCATACCAAACAGGGGGCTACAAAAATGGCGCTGGCAAAGGCCCTCATGGACGACATCATCAGCTTCCGGGATACCCGCGGCTGCGATCGTCTCGTCATGGTCTGGTGTGGCAGCACGGAAAAATATACCGAAGTGGCCGATGTGCACGAGTCCCTTGCCGCCTTCGAAAAAGGCCTGAAAGAGAATGATCCGCGCATTGCCCCCAGCATGATCTACGCCTATGCTGCCCTCAAATTGGGCGTACCCTTCCTCAATGGTGCACCCAACCTGACGGTGGATATACCCGCTTTGGTCGAATTGGCCGCCCAGACCCGGACACCCATCGGCGGCAAGGACTTCAAAACCGGTCAGACCCTGATGAAGACCATCCTGGCCCCCGGCCTACAGGCCCGCGCCCTCGGTGTAAAAGGCTGGTTCTCTACCAATATCCTCGGCAACAGGGACGGGTATGTCCTCGACCAGCCGGACAACTTCCGTACAAAGGAAGTCTCCAAGCTCAGCGTCCTCGAAGACATCCTGAGGCCCGACCTCAGCCCCGAACTCTACAACGACCTCTATCATAAAATCCGCATAGAATACTATCCCCCCCACCGCGATAACAAGGAAAGCTGGGATAATATCGACATCTTCGGCTGGCTCGGTTATTCCATGCAGATAAAGATCAATTTTCTCTGTCGTGACTCCATCCTGGCCGCTCCCCTCGTGCTCGATCTCGCCCTCTTTGGCGACCTCGCAAAAAGGGCCGGCCTCAGCGGGGTACAGGAATGGCTGTCCTTTTATTTTAAATCACCTCAAACCGCACCCGGCTTCCGGCCCGAGCATGACATCTTCAAGCAATTGACCGTCCTGCAAAATGCCCTCCGTAAGCTGATGGGTGAAGAGTTGGTGAATCCGGAAGGTCTCACCTACGCGGAAGAAGAAATTACGGCCTGATGGGGTTGGTCCATAGACTCATTTCCACTTGCCTGGGAATAGGCTATACTCCAAAAGGCGGAGGATCACTGGCCGCTGCCCTCTGTTGTATAGTCTGGTATTTTGCCTGGCCAGGTGGAAATGAACATTTTAGAAATGGAGTATTCCAGGTGCTGGTCACAGCCTTCATCCTGGTCATCGGGGCCTGGAGCGCTGGAAAAATGGAAAGGGAATGGGGGGAAGACAGCTACCGGATTGTCATAGATGAAATAGCCGGCATGAGTCTGACCCTCTGTTTCGTACCCCATCGCTGGCAATATATGGTGATAGGCTTTCTGCTTTTTAGATTTTTTGACATTGCGAAGCCATTAGGCATCCGAAAGATGGAAGGATTGGGCGGCGGCTGGGGCGTCATGATGGACGATATGCTGGCAGGAGTATACTCCAGCCTGCTGCTTCAGATAGTCGTATTGATCAAGCCATGGTAGTTATGATTACGTTCACGAAAGCACAGATATCGTCCCTTTTGGCCACCGGAGTCGACTTCCTGGTAACCTTCCTGCTGATCAGGCTGGCAGGTGTACCCATCGTAGCCGGTGGTGCAACGGGAACCATCTGCGGCGGTGTAACCCATTTCATGGTCAGCCGCAATTGGGTATTCAACGCACAGGAAGGCAAATGGGCGGCACAACTCAACCGGTATGTGCTGGTCTGGATCGGCAACTTCCTACTCAACGTATCCGGCCTTTGGCTGATCACCCATTACACCGGGATCACAGGGATGCTTGCCAAGGTTATCGTCGCCGTGACGGTAGCCGTTTGTTATAACTATGTACTACAGAAGAGATTTGTTTTTAAATAATAGCAAGGATGATACAGACTGGATGTAGATTAAAAGGATGGATTTTACTTTTATTGATCATGGCCGTCAGTTGGCGAAGCCGGGCACAGGATATTACCTTACATGGGATTGTCAAAGACTCTGCAACACAGGCGCCCATCGGCAACGCCAGCATTGCCATAAATGGGCTGCGGGGCGGCGCCCGCTCCAACAGCGAAGGCCGTTTCCGCATACCCGCCACCCAACATGCGGTGACCATCACCGTTACCAGCGTTGGCTACAACGCGCAGACAGTGCACCTTGATTCCGTTCCCGGCTACGAGATTACCTTTACCCTCAGCCGGCAATACAAACAATTGCAAAAGGCCCTGGTCCTCAACAAAAAGCAGCGCTACCGCAACAAGGGCAACCCCGCGGTCGAACTCATCCGGCAGGTGATCGAGCACAAGGACTCCAACCGGATGGAAGCATACACCTATGCCACCTACCAGAAATATGAGAAGCTGGTGGTTTCCGTCGATAAGGTGAATGACAAGATCTCGAAGAACGGTATCCTCCGGCCATATCACTTTCTCATCGAGAACAGTGATACGACCAAGCTGGAAGGTCGTAGGCTTTCCCCGGTGTACCTCGAAGAGACCTATTCCGATAACTATTATCGCAAGAGCCCGGAGAAGACCAAATCCATCGTCACCGGCAAACGCGCCGTGGACTATGGCGAACTCATCGACATGAAGGGGATCAGCATCTACCTCAACCGGCTGTACCAGGACTTCAATGTTTACGACAATAATATCTCCGTCTTCACCAACCTCTTTCTCAGCCCTATTGCCCCTTCGGCGCCCACCTTTTACATGTACTTCATCGACGATACCACAATGGTGGACAGCCAGAAGCTCGTCCGGCTCAGCTTCCGCCCCCGCAATCCCGAAGACCTGCTTTTTCGCGGAACAATGTGGATCACCCTCGATGGCCACTATGCTATCCAGAAACTGCGCCTGCTGGTGAGTAAGAGCATCAACTTCAACTTCGTCCGCTCGATGAATATCAACCAGGACTTTACCCGGCAGGCCGACGGCCGCTACCTGTTGACAAAAAGCGATGTGCTGGGGGATTTCGGCATCACGCAGCAGGGGACGGGCCTCTATGGCGAACGCGAGGTCTCCTTTGTCAATTTTTCCACTAATAAGCCCCTGCCGGACAGCCTTTTCAAAGGACCGTCCACTGAGATACTCGACAGCGCTGAAAGCCAGAATGATTCCTTCTGGGTGGCCCATCGCGTCGATACGCTGACGAATTTCGAATCCAAGGTCTATGCCAACGTGGACAGCCTGCGGCGCATGAAATCCTTCCGCCGCCTCATGGACTGGAGCACCTTCCTCATTGCAGGGTATAAACAGGCCGGTCCGTTCGAATTGGGCCCCGCGAGCACCTTCTACAGCTTCAACCCTGTCGAAGGCTTCCGGCTTCGCTTCGGCGGGAGGACCACCGTCCATTTCAGTAAGCGCTATTACACGGAAGCCTATGCCGCGTATGGATTTAAGGACAAACAATGGAAGTATTTCTTAAGTGGGACTTATTCCCTAAATAATAAATCTATCTATGGCTTCCCGCAGCACTATGTCCGCGTATCCTATCAGCGGGAGACCCAGATCCCCGGTCAGCAGTTGCAATTCGTCCAGGAAGATAACTTCCTACTTTCCTTCAAGCGCGGCAACAATGACAAGTGGCTTTACAACAACAACTTTCGCATCCAATATGTAAGGGAGTTGCGCGATCACCTGTCCTATGACTTTGGATTCCGTTGGTGGAAACAGTTCCCGGCGGGTACGATATCGTATATCGCGGGTAATGGCACCGACACTATCCGGAGCATCACCACCAGCGAGATCTCGGGTGGCATCCGCTGGGCGCCCCACGAACAGTTCTATATCGGGAAGCTCTACCGCGTACCCATTTTCAATAAATATCCCATCATCGCGCTGCAGTGGACGGCCGGTTTCAAGAACCTGTTCGGTGGCCAGTACAATTACCAAAACATCGATCTCAATTTCTTCAAACGCTTCTACGAATCCTTTTTAGGGTACACCGACATCACCACCGACTTCGGCTATATCATCGGCAAAGTGCCCTTCCCCCTCCTGGATGTTCATCACGCCAACCAGACCTTTGCCTACCAGATGGAGTCTTATAACCTCATGAACTTCCTGGAATTTGTCAGCGACCATTATGCAGCGGTCAATATCGACCACTATTTCAACGGATTCTTCTTCAATAAGATACCGCTGATGAAGAAATTGAAATGGCGGGAGGTGATCGAGGCCAAGATCCTGTTCGGCGGCATCCGCAATGAGAACAACCCGGTGATCCACCCCGAACTGATCAAATATCCCCTCACCAACGGCCAGACCGAGACCTTCTCCCTTAGTAATACCCCTTACGTGGAAGCAGGCTTTGGCATTGCCAATATCTTCAAAATTATACGCGTGGATTTCATCAAGCGGTTTACCTATCTTAACCACCCGGATATCCCCACATGGGGCATTCGGGCGCGGACCAAATTCGATTTTTAAGTAAATTTGAAAAATGTGTCGCAACTAAGAGGAGCCACGATCTATGAGCACACGAAAAAAACTACAACTCGGCATTTATAAGGTCATCAATCCCCTGGTGAGATTGCTGATCCGGATGGGGCTGACACCCAACATGGTCACCACTATCGGGCTGATCCTTAACATCGGCGTCGCCATCATCTTCATAAGCGGGGCCGAAGAAGGCCGCCGGGGCGATCTCTCTTATATCGGCTGGGCCGGCGCCCTCATCCTATTTGCCGGACTCTTCGATATGCTCGACGGCCAGGTGGCCCGGCTCGGCAACATGAGCTCTACCTTCGGCGCGCTCTATGACTCCGTGCTCGATCGCTACAGCGAACTCATCCTCTTCCTCGGCATTTGCTATTACCTCGTCGCGCATCACTATTTCATCAGCAGCCTCTTCGCCTTTATTGCGCTCATCGGCAGCATAATGGTCAGCTATACACGCGCCCGCGCCGAAGGTCTCGGCATCGAATGTAAGGATGGCCTCATGCAGCGGCCCGAACGTGTCATCGTCATTGGTGTCTCCGCCCTCGCCTGTGGCATCGCTTCGCGGTGGATGGGCGGCGACTATAAGATACCCTGGCCCAATGCCCGCTTCCCTATCTTCGAAACAATTTCGATTTTCACCATCCCGCTTACCATCCTGGCCTTTCTTGCCAACATCACGGCTATCGGCCGTTTACGGGATGCAAAAAAGGCCCTCGAAGCAAGAGCTGCCGCAGCCGCTGCACCCGCGGCGGGCAGCGCCGCCGCCCCTCATGATGGCATGGCTACTCCCACCGGCGCCACTACGGCTATCCCGGCTCAGAAAAAATCTTCACTTCCCGGCGCAACGGTGGTGGTTATTCTTATCGTTTCACTCATCGGCTTGCCGGGCAGTGCACAACCTGCATCGGCCACGGCATCTGTCCCGGCGGCGCCGGCGATCGCATCGGCCACTCCGAACACCGCAGGTGTCGTTCACCCCAGACCCGCCGTCATCAACGACCCGGTCGACACCTTCCCGGTACCGCCCGTCAACGCCAACTCCTTGTTTTATCTGCAACGTACGCCCAATACGAATACTATCATTTGCGAGCTCAATCAAAAAGACGGGGTCCTCGACAAGGATGAGCCTGTTCGGGTCTTGTGGCTCCGCTACACCGAACAAGGGCAGCGGCAGGATCTCAACTGGATCCAGCGTCACTTCGCCTATGGACTTAAAGAACGCGACCTCGGCAATGGCATATACGAGCTGCGTTTCGTTTCCTACAAAAAAATACCGATGTATCTGATGCGATCGCCCGTCGACAATAAACGCCACGTCTATGCCACCATCGACGGCCGGCAGGCGATACTCAAGCGTGTCTATATCCGCATCGACCCCGGTGGAACCTTCTGGTCTCCCAATGTAAAATACCTGGAGCTAAAAGGCACTGATCCACAAACCGGCAAAGAACTCATCCAACGGTTTAATGTCTAGTGCTCATGGACACCACAATGGACTCTCCTGGCCCCCGGCCGCTCACCGGCACCCCGCTTACGCTTCGCACCGCACTGACAGCCGTTGGCATCTCTGTGCTCTACCTTGTTCTTGCTGCTTCGTTGCTCGGATTCAAAACCGATCAACTCATCCTGGTCGGATTATTTAATATCCTCTTCTTTCTGTCCGACCCCACTCGCCGCTTTATTCTTGGTTTCACCGTTTTCATCATATTCTGGGTGCTTTTCGATTCCATGAAACTCTTTCCCAATTACAGGTACAATACCGTCCACATTGAAGACCTCTACCATCTCGAAAAGAGCCTCTTCGGCATAAAAGGCGCTGACGGCGCCATCCGTACGCCAAACGAATTTTGGTATCTGCACCGCCAGACCTTTCCCGACATCCTCGCCGGCTGTTTCTATCTCTGCTGGATACCCCTGCCATTGGCCTTCGCCGGCTATCTGTTCTATAAGAACAAGGAAGCCTTTTTCCAATTTGCACTAAGCTTTCTCATCGTCAACTTCGTTGGCTTCATCGTTTATTATGTCTGTCCGGCGGCGCCACCCTGGTATGTTCAGCAATACGGTTTTGCCTTCAACGCCCATACCCCCGGAAATACCGCGGGGCTTGGCCGCTGGGACGACTACTTCCATGTTCACGTCTTTTCGGGGCTCTACGCAAAAAGTTCGAATGTCTTTGCAGCCATGCCGTCCTTGCACGCCGCCTACCCACTCACCGTATTGTATTATGGGATAAAATATCGCTTGCGATGGGCAAACGCCCTTTTCGCCGTGATCATGACCGGCATCTGGTTCGCAGCCGTCTATACCAGCCACCATTATGTGCTCGACGTCCTCGCAGGCGTCACCTGTGGGATCATCGGCATCGGCCTCTTTCAGTATATGTATAGGAAGATCGGGTGGTTCACCCGAATGGTAAAGCGATGGATATTGGCTGTTACTCCCCGCTCTGCCGGGACTCCAGAAGCTAGCGCTTCCCAATCCCCTCGACCATGATGTCTACTATGGAATCTATCTGCAGGTCAAGCTGTGGGCTCCGGTTCTGCCCTACCATCAGCGGTACGGCAAGCCCCCGGAAACTGCTTACCATCAAGTAAGCGATGAGTTCGATATTGTCTTCGTTGATCTTCTTGAATTCGCCGTTAGAGACCCCTTCCGCCAGTATCTCTTTTACCAGCTCTACATGCGTGGTGTCGAACTTACTTTTCATTTCAACCATAACGCAATGCAATTCAGCAATTTCACTCTTCAATGCATCGCTTAGGTTACACAGTTGGCTCAGCTTTTCCAGGCGGCACCGGCAATAAGCCTTTAGCTTCTCCTTACTGGTGCTGGCTTCGCGTAGCGATTGTTGGATTTCGTCCAGCAATTCGTCCATTTCAGCATAGATCACTGCCTCGAAAATATCCTCCTTGCTCGGATAATAATAGTAAAGCGAACTCTTCGCCTTGCCCAAGCTACGGGCAATGTCGCCCATGGTCGTTTTCTTGAACCCCGATTTCTTGAAAAGGACCCTGGCCGTATCGACGATCTCCCGCACTATGATCTCATCCCGTTGAAGCGTTTCAGCCATAATGGCAAATTTACACGTTTTACTTCCCCGATTCGGTTAATGGCTCGTGAATCTTGGATTGCTGCGAGACAATATTTACATTTGTCTCACCCTGCACCCTGGATAAGACAACCGCTTCATTCTTCCATTCAACCCCTGTAAAACATGAGCATTCAACTTAACTGCATTCTTCTCATCGATGACGATGAACCAACCAACTTTCTGAATAAGCTGACCCTGGAACAAGCTGGCTGTGCACGCCAGATCCACGTCGCCCAAAGCGGCCAGGAAGCACTCGACTACCTGCGGAACGCCAATCCCCGGCCCGATCTCATTTTCCTGGATATCAATATGCCGGCCATGGATGGCTGGGAGTTTCTGGAAAGATATCGTAACCTGCCGGCTGCAAAGAAGGCCGACATCGTCCTGATCATGCTCACGACATCACTCAACCCCGACGATGAAATACGTACCCGCTCGATCCCCGAAGTCTCGGGCTTCGAGAACAAGCCACTGAGCCACGATCAGCTCGGCAACCTCCTGAAAAAATATTTCAGCAAAAACTAACCGGTCTGGCTATGCGCGTCAGATGCCTGAATGCAAATAGTCCTTCAGATGGGTTATGGTCTCCTCATGGGTCAGTATGGTCTCTCGCACCACATCGTTGATGGAAACGATGCCACATAACACATCCTTCTCAAACACCGGCAGATACCGGATGTTTTTGTCGGACATTAATTGCATACAGAATTCCACCGTGTCGCTTGGCTTGACGGCAGGGAAATCCTTTGACATGATCTCCGACACCGGCGTGTCGGTGGAGGACTTGCCTTTCAGGATCACCTTCCGGGAATAATCTCTCTCGGTCATGATCCCAAGGTATTCGTTCCCCTCCAGCACCAGCACCGATCCGATGTTCTGGTCGGCCATGATCCGCAGGGCTTCCAGAACGGTAGTTTGGGGGCCTACAGAAGTGATGCGGGCTCCCTTGTGAGAAAGTATATCAGCGACTTTTTTCATACAGCCTGATTTTTGGTGAGGAATCTTTTTATCGTTTTTTTCAATTTAACAAAAAAAGACATAAGATTCGCCAGTTTCATAACATTTTATTCTACGGGACCCTCGTCCCTGGCCCATTCACCTATATTTGCAGCTTCAACCATCCTCAATGCGCACCGTCCTTCTCATTACCCTCCTGGCTCTCAATCTTGTACCCGCTTCGCTCCCGGCCCAGACCCCGCCGCCCGCCATCGTACTCGATCAACTGGGCTTCTATCCCGACGCTCCCAAATACGCCGTTGTCACGGGTGTCGCCGCGAAAGATGTATTTTATATCGTCTCGGTTGCCAATAATACCCCTTCCTGGCAAGGGCGTGTCGACACCGTGTTCTTTGGCCGGCTAGGCCCGTCGACACCTTCCGCCAATTCTTCGATGATCACCCGGCTTGCGGACTTCAGCGCTTTCCATCGTCCCGGCGTCTATCGGGTCATCGTCCCGGGCTTCCCTAATTCCTATCCCTTCACCATCGGCCCGAATGTTTTCACCCAGCTGACCGCGGCCGCGTTAAAAGGTTATTACTACCAGCGATCGGCCATGACCCTTACTCCTGGCTATGCAGGGCTCTGGAGCCGGCCCGCCGGTCACCCCGATACAGTGGTGCTTGTTCATCCTTCCGCCGCATCGACGCTGCGGCCTGCCGGCACTGTCATCTCTTGCCCGGGCGGCTGGTATGATGCCGGCGATTACAACAAATACATCGTCAACTCCGGCATCACCATGGGCACCCTCTTCGATGCATGGGAAGACTTCCCGGAATACTTTGATACCCTTCATTCCAACATCCCGCCCCTCCCAATGCCGCCCAACGCCGCAGGCGCCCGCGACGCCCATGACTCCCGTGACGCCACCTCCCGCCTCCCCGATCTCCTCAACGAGTCTATTTATAACCTGCGCTGGATGCTGACTATGCAGGACCCGGCCGATGGCGGCGTCTATCACAAATGCACAAACGCAGCTTTCGATAGCATGGTCATGCCGGGTGTCACAAAAACTCCGCGTTATGTAGTGCAGAAAAGCACCGCCGCCACCCTCGACTTTGCCGCCGTCACCGCACAGGCTGCCCGCATTTTTGCAAAGTATCGCCGTCAACTGCCCGGCCTGGCCGACTCCTGTCGCCGCGCTGCCATAGCGGCCTGGCAATGGGCGCACCAACACCCCGATGTCCTCTATGACCAGGATGCGATGAATAAGAACTTTACGCCTGCTGTCACCACCGGAGCCTATGGTGACCGTCACCTGGAAGATGAATGGTTTTGGGCCGCGGCCGAACTGCTCGTCACAACGTCCGACGCCCAGTACCTTCTTGCCGTTCGCGGCCAGCTCAACACTCCCTTGTCCCTGCCTTCCTGGTCCAACGTCGCCATGATGGGCGACTATTCCTTGCTGCATCATCGGGCTACGCTTCCAAATACCCTGCAGCCGGCTCTCGACAGCATAAAACAACAATTGCTGCAAATGGCAGATGCATATGTGAACCGACTGCCTGCCACCGCTTTTCATACCGTGATGGGCGAGAAAGTCAGCGATTTTGTCTGGGGAAGTAATTCAGTGGCTGCCAACCAGGGCATGTTGCTCATCAACGCGTGGTTGCAGCAACACGACCGCAAGTATCTTGATGCAGCGCTCACCAATCTCGACTATATCCTCGGGCGCAATGCCCTCAACGAATGCTTCGTCACTGGCCTAGGCAGCCATTCTACCATGCATCCGCATCACCGTCCTTCCGTCGCCGACGGCATCGACGCGCCCGTACCCGGCCTCCTTGCCGGTGGACCCAACCCCGGCCGGCAGGACCATCAAACGTACGCTTACACCGAACCTGAAACTGCTTATACCGACCAGAGCGGCGCCTTCGCCTCCAACGAGATCGCCATCAACTGGAATGCCCCACTGGTCTATCTCGCCGGAGCTATCGAAGCCCTGCAGGCAAATTTCCTCAGGTGATAATCATTATCTTCGCTTAACATAAACCTCGCTCCTATGCTCAAGAACTTCATCACCATCGCCTGGCGCAACATCCGGAAGCACAAGGCCTATGCCGCCATCAACATTCTCGGTCTTTCCCTCGGCGTCGCCTGCAGCATCCTCATTTTTGTTCTGGTTCATTACCATCTCAGCTTCGACACCTTCCACGCAAACAAAGATCGCATCTACCGCATCGTAACCGAATTCCACGACGAAGTCGCCGACTATTCCCAGGGCACACCCACACCCCTCGGCAAAGCCTTCCGCAAGGACTACGACTATGCCGAAAAGACCGCCCGTGTCATCAATTATGGCGACGCACTCGTCACTTTCCAAAACGCCGGCGTCACAAAAAAATTCCTCGAACAGCCAGGCATCTCTTATGCAGAACCCGACTATTTCGACATCTTCAACTTTCCACTCGTTGAAGGGGATAAGGCTACGGTCCTGCACGCTCCTGGTGAGGCCCTCATCACCGAAAAGCTCGCAAAAAAATACTTCGGTGATGCAAACACCGCGATGGGAAAGACCATCCGTATAAATAACGGCGCCGATTTTCACATCACCGGCATCCTGCGGGATATCCCTGTCAATACCGATAGGCGGGAAGAGATATACCTTTCCTATGACAACCTGAAAGACCGCAGCGCCAAACTCGCCGGTGACAGCAGCTGGGGAAGCGTCTACAGCCAGGCCATGTGCTTCACGCGGCTTAGGCCAACCGTCACCGCGGCTCAGGTGAACCGGGGGCTTGCCGTCGTGGGTAAAAAATACCAGAAGGGTAGGGACGCCCAGACCACTATTTTCCGGCTGCAACCCCTTGCCGACATTCACTTCAACCCCACCTTCGACGGAACAGCGGATAAAAAATATCTCTGGGCCCTGTCCTTTATCGGCCTGTTCATCCTCATCACCGCTTGTGTCAACTTCATCAATCTTGCTACCGCCCAGGCCCTGAACCGCAGCACCGAGGTCGGTATCCGTAAAGTGCTCGGTGGCCTGCGCAGCCAGCTCTTCTGGCAGTTCATCGCCGAGACGGCCCTCATCGCCCTCTTCGCCGTGGTCATCGGTTATGCCCTTGCAGGCGCTATCCTTCCCGCCCTCAACGATCTATTCAAAACTACGATCGATCTCACCTTCCTCACCGACCCGGCTGCCATCGGCTTCTGTGTTGCATTGCTGCTTGTCGTCATCTTCCTGTCGGGCTCCTATCCCGGTCTCGTCCTGTCGCGTTTTCAGCCGGTGCAGGCGCTAAAAAGCCGCCTCTTGCAGCATCAGGTTGGCGGCTTTTCTCTCCGCCGCATCCTCGTCGTTACCCAGTTCGCCATCTCCCAGATGCTGATCATCGGGGTCATCGTCGTCGCCGGTCAGTTGCATTACGTACAGACCACGGATCTCGGCTTCAATAAGGAAGCCATTGTCCTGCTTCCCGTGCCTGTCAATGACGCGGTGAAGATCAATACCCTGCGTACTCGTATCCGCGAAACAGCGGGTGTCGATAAGCTCTCTTTCTGCGCCAATCCACCGGCTACCGAATCCAACAGCTCGACAAATATTCATTTTGACAATCGAAAAGAAGACGAACACTGGGAAGTAAGCAAAAAACCCGCCGATATCGATTATCTGTCTACCTTTGGTTTGCACCTTGTGGCCGGTCGCAATTTTTTCCCTGCCGACTCGAATCGCGAATACCTGGTCAACGAAACCATGGTCAGAAGGTTGAACCTTTCTTCTCCATCCGAGGCCGTCGGAAAACAAATGAGCATTCAAGGAAAACCCGGCCCCATCGTTGGTGTCGTCAGGGATTTCAATAACTTCTCCCTGCATTCCGACATCCTCCCCATTTGCATCTTCCCAAGCGCCCGCGACTACGCCACCTGTGCGGTGAAGCTCGACCCCGCGCATATCCATACCGATCTTATTGCCATGGAAAAGATATGGAACGAAACCTTCCCTGACTATCTGTATTCCTATACCTTCCTCGACGACAAAATCGCTAAATTTTATGAGAGCGATATCTCCCTTCTGCGGATGATCGAAGGCTTCGCGGCCATCGCGGTCTTCATCGGCTGTCTAGGGTTATACGGTCTCACCTCTTTTATGGCCGTGCGCAAGACAAAGGAGATCGGGGTTCGCAAGGTGCTCGGTGCAGGCATCCCTGGTATCCTCTGGCTCTTTGGCCGCGAATTCACCCGGCTCGTCATCATCGCCTTTGTCATAGCCGCACCGGCCGCTTGGTGGGTGATGCACAATTACCTGCAGGATTTTAAATACCGGATACCGATAGGCCCTGGAATCTTCCTGCTCTCCATTGCAGCGACTGCGACGATCGTCGTATTCACCGTCAGCTACCAGTCTATCCGCACTGCTCTGGCCAACCCCGTGAGGGCTTTACGTAGCGAATAGAGGACCACGGGCCAAAACAAAAAAGCCCCTGCCGAAGCAGGGGCCTTTCAACTATTTACAGCAGCAGCGGCTACAGCGGCCGCACCCAGATATTTCTGAAACTGATGGGCTCACTCTTATCTCCATGCGCCTGCAACTTGATAGGAGAGGGGCCGTGAGCCTTATAATAGGGCTTTCCGATATAGCGTGTCTGGCCCTTCAGCTCAAAATGGTTCTGCACCAGCACGCCATTGAGAAAGGCTGTCACTTTCGCTGGTGAAGCAAGGCTGCCATCGGCATTGAAGACCGGCGCTGTCCACACCACGTCATAACTCTGCCATTCCCCGGGCTTCCGGCAGGGATTGGCCAGCGGGATGCTCTGCTTATAGACAGCACCTACTTGTCCATTCGTATAGGTCTTGTTATTGTAGTTATCCAATATCTGCAACTCATAACCCTCATCGCCTTTACCTGTCGACGCCAGGAAAAGCCCGCTGTTACCCCTCGCCTGGTCTTCTCCCGTAATATCGCTGGGAATGCGGTACTCCAGATGCAGCTGATAATTGGTAAAAGCCTGTTTGGTCTGGATATTGCCCGCCTTTTTATTGACGGTGAGGATACCTTTGTCAACGATCCAGTCGGCAGGGGCTCCATCGGAGACCCGCACCCAGGCATCTTCATTTTTCCCGTCGAAGAGGATAACGGCATCGGAAGGCGGCGCCCCCACGGTCGTAGCAGGAGTCACGACGGGCGGGACAGGACTGTAAACTTCCGTGGCACGGTGATCAGTAGAGTCGTACTGTGCCATCACCAGGGTGCTACCGACCAGCAGGCTCATCGGCAAAAGGACGAGCGCTTTTGTAAAGGAGGGAGAAGCAAAATGGGTCATAAAGCAAATAATGTTAAGAATGAACGGCCAATTTAGGATAAATTTTTAATTTACAGGTACAATAAAACCTTCCCTCACATGCAACGGCTTGTCATGCTTTCCCTCTCCCTGCTGGCTATGTCCTCCTTTCTTACTATCGCGGCTCAATCTCCGGCTCCCCGTGTCAAGGTCGCAAACGGCATCCTCGAGGGCGTCACAGAAGCCAGCGGCGTCCGATCTTTCAAAGGCATCCCCTTTGCCGCTCCGCCCGTCGGCAATCTGAGATGGCGGGAGCCCCAACCCGCCGCCAACTGGGAAGGCGTGCGCAGAGCCGATCATTTCGCCGCCAGGGGTATGCAACTGCCCGTCTTTGCCGACATGCAATTCCGTTCAGCAGGAATGAGTGAAGATTGTCTCTATTTGAATGTGTGGATGCCTGCCGATGCCGGCGCCGGGAAGAAATTACTTCCCGTGCTGGTCTATTTCTTTGGCGGTGGCTTTGTCGGCGGCGACGGCTCGGAATACCGGTATGACGGTGAGAGCATGGCGACAAAAGGCATCGTCGCCATCACCGTTACGTATCGCCTTGGCATCTTTGGCTTTTTTGCCCATCCCGAACTCACCAGGGAATCCCCGCATCACGCCTCCGGCAACTATGCTCTTCTCGACCAGGCCGCAGCCCTGAAATGGGTGCAACAAAATATAAAGGCCTTTGGCGGCGATCCAAAAAGAGTGACCATTGCCGGCGAGTCCGCAGGTTCTATTGCCGTTTCTGCTCAAATGGCCTCGCCCTTGTCGAAAGACCTTATCGCCGGGGCGATAGGGGAGAGCGGCTCCATTCTCGGAGCGTTGTCGGCGATCCCCCTCGATCGTGCCGAACAAAACGGTGAGGCGTTCGCAAAAGCCTGCGGCGCAAATTCCCTGGCCGACCTGCGGGCGATGACCGCAGAACAAGTGCTCGATGCAGTAAAAAAAGGAAACCCCTTCCGCTTCCCGCCTGATATCGATGGTTACTTCTTCCCACAAGGCCCCTATGCTATTTATGCAGCAGGCATGCAGGCGCATGTGCCCTTACTGGTCGGCTGGAATTCCGAAGAGTCAAATTATCGGGCAATAATCGGCAACGATGCACCCACCCTCGATAACTACGATAAAGCGATAAAGAAATTGTATGGCACAGGCGCCGATTCCGTCCTGCAGGTCTATCATCCCGCATCCGACGACGAGGTACAGGCCGTCGCGACAGCCCTCGCCTCCGATCGCTTCATCGCCTTCAGCACCTGGAAATGGGCCGATCTACAGATAAAGACGGGGGGCGGCAAATCCGTCTATCGGTATTTCTACGAGCGGCCGCGCCCCGGGGCAACAGGCGCCTCCCACTCCGCCGAGATCGAATATGCCATGGGCAACCTCCCCACAAACAAAGTCTATGCGTGGACTCCGGACGACTATAAGGTCTCGGCTACCATGCAAGCCTATTTCGCCAGCTTCATAAAAACGGGCAACCCCAATGGCCCCGGCCTCCCCGAATGGCCAGCAGCCAATACTTCAGGCGACCCCGTCATGCACATCAACGTCGACAGCAAAGCCCAGCCCGCAGTGCATCAGGATCGCTATTTGTTCATGGACAGTCGTGTAAAAAGGGAATAAAATATACGGTCGGAGCCGGCTTGGCGGATGGCCGGGGCCTGAGCGCCCGCGGTTGGCGGTTATTCGTCAAATGTATTGCCCCAACCTGCATCCTTCAGCTTCTCTGCCTTACCCAGCACCTCTTGCTCCATCTGTTTCTTATACGCGGAAACCCGGAAACTCACCTCGGGATCAAAAGCGCCAATGATCGAACCGGCGAGAATACCCGCATTCTTCGCTCCATTCAGCGCAACCGTAGCCACCGGCACACCGCTGGGCATCTGCAGCATCGACAATATCGAATCCCATCCGTCGATGGAGTTGGAGGACTTCACCGGTACCCCGATCACCGGCAGCGTTGTCAGCGAGGCGATCATTCCCGGCAGATGGGCCGCGCCACCGGCTCCCGCAATGATCACCTTTAATCCGCGCTCTGCTGCCCGGGTGGCATATTGCACCATCCGCAATGGTGTCCGGTGCGCCGACACCACTGTCAGCTCAAAAGGAATGCTAAGCTCTTCCATAATATCGGCAGCGCCCTTCATCACCGTCAGATCGCTGTCGCTGCCCATTATAATTCCTACCAAAGGTTTACTCATATTCGTTTTTGTTAATGGCCCCCGCTCGTCATTGCCGCGGCATCCCGGGCATCCCGCGCATCTTCCGCCCTTTTCTCCACCGCTAACTGTGCCGCAGCGTCCTTACTGATCACCTTCAACGTATGCTTTATCTTGTGCGCTTTATAAACGAGGTCTTGCTTCTCCTTGCTGATGATCGTAACATGTCCCATTTTCCTGCCGGCCTTTGTCTCTTTCTTCCCATAGATATGCACAAACACATTATCCATCTGCAACACCTCATCGAGCCCCTCATAATGCACCTCACCTTCGCATCCATCCGCACCTATCAGGTTGACGATGGCGCCAGGCAGGATAGCCTCCGTATTGCCGAGCGGATAACCCAATATCACCCGCCAGAGCATATCGAACTGTGAACTGTAATTTGCTTCTATCGTATGATGCCCGCTATTATGCACCCGCGGTGCGGTCTCATTGATATAGACCTCTCCTTGTTTGGTCACCAGCAGCTCAACGGCGAAGATCCCCGGACTCTTCAGCTCCTTCACGGCCCTCAGCGAGATGGCTTCCACCTTCCATAATATGCCTTGCTGCAAGTCTGCCGGGCTTATCTGGTAATCCAACAAATTCAACCGCTGGTCGAAGACCATGTCCACCGGCGGATAGATCGCCGTTTCACCCTTATCGCTGATGGCGATGATCTGTGCGATCTCCTTGTCGACAGCGATCATCTTCTCCAATACCCCCGGCTGATCGAAACCCTTCTCCACATCCTCTTTTGTTTGGATCACCTGTACCCCCTTGCCATCATAACCACCCTTCCCGACTTTGTGCACAGCCGGAAGAAAGTCCAGCCTGCTCCTGACTCCATCAAGGTTTTGGGTGATGATATATTCCGCCGTCGGAATACTATGCTCCGTATAAAATTGCTTTTGGGTGATCTTGTTCTTTATCGTTCGCAAAGCCGAGGGCCTTGGATAGATCTTCACCCCCTCTACTTCCAGCTTTTCAAGCGCATCTTCGTTCACCGATTCGATCTCGATCGTCAGCGCATCTAACCCTTTCCCAAATTGGTAAACATCGTCGAAACTGCGGATATCGCCTTTTATAAAATGATGGCAAAGATGGGCTGCCGGGCAATCCTCATCATTCTCCATGACGTAGGTCTCGACAGGGTAGTTGGCCGCTGCCTGCAACAACATCCTTCCCAATTGGCCTCCGCCTAAGATACCTACTTTAATCATGTGTGATTTTTGTGATTATTTCGTCGAAGATAGACAAAACTCAATTCCCAATACCTAAAACCCTTCCCCTTAGCGTAAAAACACTCGCAGTCCATCGAAAAAATACGGTTTTTTGCTTCGTCGATGGTTCGATGTCTAATGGTAAACACGGATTTGCCTGAAAATTAATCCCTTTTGAATCTTTCCTTGT
Organism: Puia dinghuensis; assembly: GCF_014642875.1. Taxonomy (GTDB): domain Bacteria; phylum Bacteroidota; class Bacteroidia; order Chitinophagales; family Chitinophagaceae; genus Puia; species Puia dinghuensis. The sequence goes on along the minus strand of NZ_BMJC01000002.1, from coordinate 495,173 downwards.
CCGCAAAATTTCCGGCTTCATCCAACCCCGTTGACAAATGTCAAAATTAGTTCTAACTTTACTTGCAATAATCATGCGCCCTGACTATTCGCATAAAATTTTCGGCGACAAGCGATTGCATCATTTCTTCCTGAGAGAAGCGCTTACCCGCACCCGCCCCTGACTAACCCACGCCCCCCATGCTCTGCTCCTGAACCGATGTCTAACCTTATCTATATTTCTTAATTATCATAAAATAAGTTTTACCATGTCTATTGCACCCGCTACAGACGCCCGCAAGCCGGCTGCAACATCGGATTTCCTGCCTCTCCAGGGCACCGACTATGTTGAATTCTATGTAGGCAACGCCAAACAAGCCGCACATTATTATAAATCCGCTTTTGGGTTCCAGTCCATCGCTTATAGCGGCCCGGAAACCGGTAATAAGGATAAGGTCAGCTATGTCGTCCGCCAGAACAAGCTCACCTTTGTCTTTACGACGGCCCTCCGGCCGGGACATCCCGTTGCGGAACACACCAACTTGCACGGTGACGGGGTAAAAGTGATCGCCCTGCGCGTCGATGATGCCACCAGCGCCTGGCGTGAGACAACATCCCGTGGAGGGAAAAGTTGTATGGAGCCCACGACCATCGCCGATAAATGGGGGGATGTAACCCTCAGCGGCATTCACACCTATGGTGACACCGTCCACCTGTTTATCGAACGCAAGAATTACCGCGGCGCCTTTATGCCGGGGTTCCGCGAGTGGCGTACCCACTACAATCCTGCTTCCACCGGTCTGCTCTATGTCGACCACTGCGTCGGCAACGTCGGTTGGAACCAGATGAACCCCTGGGTCAGCTTCTATGAGAAAGTGATGGGCTTCACCAACATCCTTTCTTTTGACGACAAGGACATCTCAACGGAATACTCCGCCCTCATGAGTAAGGTGATGAGCAACGGCAATGGCTTTGTAAAATTCCCGATCAACGAGCCGGCTGAAGGGAAAAAGAAATCCCAGGTCGAAGAATACCTCGAGTTCTATAAAGGGGAAGGCGTACAACATGTCGCACTGGCCACCGCCGATATCGTGGATACCGTCACTCAACTGCGGGATAGAGGCGTGGAATTCCTGCAGGTTCCCACCAGCTACTATGACGAACTGCCCGGCCGGGTCGGCGCCATCGACGAAGACCTCGAACCCCTGAAACAGCTCGGCATCCTGGTCGATCGTGACGAGGAAGGCTATCTGCTACAGATATTTACAAAGCCCGTGGAAGACCGGCCTACTGTGTTCTTCGAGATCATCCAGCGCAAGGGCGCCAAAAGCTTCGGCAAGGGCAATTTCAAAGCCTTGTTCGAAGCCATCGAGCGCGAACAGTCTGCAAGAGGAAACCTGTAGCCGGCTGCCCGGATTATTTGGATTTTTGTCAATACGAAAACCTATATAAACGTTAATAAAGACCTGCTCATATTATAAAATATGGCAGGTTTTTTGTTTATTGTGATAGCTTTGCAGAGGACAAAAATCCCATAACCCGGGACAAAACCGTGGCGGACCCAATTTTTACCCTATTGTATGTATGTAAAAAATCACTTTGTCGCGCTGGTTCTGGTGGCTCTCGCAGGTTTACTGTCTGCCCGCAAGCTTTCCGCTCAAAACTCCGCTTCACAGGTTCATTTTATTGACTACCAAAGGTCGATTCCTAAGGTAGGGGAGATGCTTCGCCGTAAGGAAGACACCCTCATGAAGCAGTTCAGGGAAAAAGGCCTCGCCTGGCCCGCCCGCTTCGTCTATATCCGCAGCTTCAAGTATGATAGTCAGCTGGAGGTATGGGTCAAGAATTCCAAGGAAGAAAAATACCGGTTATTCAAGTCGTATAAGATTTGCGCCATGGCCGGAACCCTGGGGCCTAAACGATATTCCGGTGATTATCAGGTTCCTGAGGGATTCTATTATATAAATGAGTTTAACCCGAAGAGTGAATATCATTTATCGCTGGGACTTAATTACCCGAATGCTTCGGATAGGATTCTTAGTGATTCCCTTCAGCCAGGTAAGGATATCTATATCCATGGCAGCTGCGTGACCACCGGCTGTATCCCTATCACTGACGGCCAAATTGAGGAGCTGTATATCCTGGCCGCTCATGCCAAAGACCTGGGTGAGGATTTCATCCCCGTCCACATCTTCCCGGTGAACTTCAACAACTCCCACAGCGTCGACTATCTCAACAAATACTTACAAACCTTCTCCGAATACACCCCCTTCGCCAAGAGCATGCGCAACGCCTTCCTCTACTTCGAGAAATACCGCGAGGTTCCCTTCGTTATGGTCAACGGGAAAGGCGAATATGTCACCGAGGAAGTGGCTCCTAACGAGGCCGAGGTAAAGATCGCCGATGTAGAGCCCGTGGCCGCCGCCGCCAAAAAGAGACCGGCTGCCACCCGGCCGCAGCGCATCAACCCCATCCCGGACGACCAGATCGCCCGATCGGTTGACCACCTGCCCGTCTACCCCGGCGGCAACGATGCCTTCCAGGACTTTCTCAACCGGCTGGGTAAAGAAGAAGTAAAGGACCTCACCCAGGGCCAGACAAAGGCCTTTATCATGGTCGAATATGTTATCGACTCCGTCGGTAAACCCGTCTATGCAAAGGTGATCCGCGGCGGCAACGACGATCTCAACACCAAGGTCGAAGACGCTTTCCTCGGTATGCCCCAATGGGCCCCCGCCGCCCACCTCGGCGCCCGCGTCCCCATCCGCCTCAAACAGACTGTCATGATTGGGGCGAATTAAGGCCTGCTCTCCTGCCTCCGGGGGGCCATCAGCGCATTAGCACTTGAACAGTCTCCCACGTCTGCTGACGCAACACTTCCTGCCGATGGGCCGTCAGGCGCTGCAACACATCTGCATTATAATGTCGTATCGTCAATAGCGTAAGTCCCCGTTCGACCTGTACTTCAAAAAGATCGGCAGCCGCCAACGCCAACCGCTCGATACGCGCCGGCCGGTCGTCAAGGCACACCTGGATGCTTACCGCTCCGCTCTGGATAAGATTGGGCTTCACCCGCACCTGACCCAAAAGGTCGTACAACCGCGCCATGCCCGTCTCGCCGACAAAGGAGAAATCAGTTGAATGCAGCTGTACCAGCACCTGGTCGTGCTTTAGCACGATGATGGGCGGCAACCCATGCACCGACTTATTATGAATGACAGTGCCAGGCAGGCTAGCGTCGAGAAAGCATTTGACATACAACGGGATACCCTTGTTCTGCAACGGCTTTATCGTCTTGGGGTGAATCACCTGTGCCCCATAATAGGCCATTTCGATCACCTCGTCATAGTTGAGTTCGGGCAGGATGACGGCGTCGGGGAACTGCTTGGGATCGGCATTCATCACTCCTACCACATCCTTCCAGATGGTTTGGCCCTCCGCATCCACCAGGTTGGCGAATACCGCTGCCGTATAGTCACTGCCTTCCCGGCCCAGCGTTGTGCTTTCATTATCCGAGGTGGCGCCGATGAATCCCTGGGTCACGATGAGATCATCCTCCCCGAACAACGGTAACACTTCCTCCTTCACCTTCCTTCCCGTCACTTCCCAGTCGATGACCGCATCACGGAAATTGGCGTCCGTCCGGAAAATGTCACGCACATCGATCCATTGATTGCCGATGCCCGACTCGGCCAGATAGGCGCTGACGATGGAAGTAGACAATAACTCCCCAATGCATACCACCTGATCGTAATAATAATCAAAATCCCGCACCGGTTTATCGTGCAACAGCCACTCCGCCTCCGTAAAGAAATCCCGCAGCTGCGCTTCCAGCGCCAGATAGTTCTGTACTAACAAGTATTTCGCTGTCGTCAGATGGCTATCCTTCACCTGCTGAAAGAGCCGCAGTGCTTCTTCCTTATGCCCTTCGTAAAAGGCCTCCGCCACTTTCTCCAGGGCATTGGTCGTCTTGCCCATCGCGGAGACAACTACCAGTATTTTTTCACCAGGGTATTGGCGGAGGATGGCCGGCAGCTGCCGGATACGGTCGACACTATTGACGCTGGCCCCGCCGAATTTGAAAATTTTCATTGCGCAAATATAAGGGATTGGCAGTCCATGGGTTCGTCGGCTGACCTCCGGCATCGTTGTCGTAGATTCCGGCCCTCAAATTTGCTAAAACGCGCTAAATATCGATCGCCCCCCTTACTTTTGCGGGATAAACCCGTTGCCATCATGAACGTAAACAGAAAAGTACTCACCCTCGACGAATTCACCCTCCAGCAACTGCGCAACTTTCCCAACGCCACCGGCGAATTGAGCAACCTTCTCCGGGATATCGGCCTTGCCGCCAAACGCATCAATGTAGAGGTGAACAAAGCCGGACTGGTGGATATCCTGGGGGACGCCGGCACGGTCAACGTTCAGGGCGAAGACGTGAAAAAGCTCGACGTCTATGCGAACGATCAGTTTATGGGAGTGCTGCGGCATGGCATCAGCTGCGCCGGTATCGGCAGCGAGGAACTGGATGACAGCGTCATCTTCGATGACGAGATCAGCAACAACTCCAAATACGTTTGTCTTTTCGATCCCCTCGACGGCAGCGGCAACATCGACGTCAACGTCTCCATCGGCACCATCTTTGGCGTCTACCGCCGCATCAGCGAGAAAGGCAAACCCTGTACAAAGGCCGACTTCCTCCAACCGGGCCGCAACCAGGTGGCGGCGGGGTATATTGTATATGGATCTTCCACGATGATGGTGTATGCAACGCGCAGGGGAGTCAATGGATTTACGCTTGATCCCTCTATCGGAGAATTTACCCTCAGCCATCCGAATATCAAATGCCCCGAGTCCGGCAAGATATATTCCGTCAACCACGGCAACTTCTTCCAATATGACGAGCGTGTACAGGGGTATATCGACTGCTGCCAGAAAAAGAACAAGGATAACGGTGGACCATATACGCAGCGCTACATCGGCAGTATGGTCTCCGACGTACACCGCAACCTGATCAAAGGCGGCATCTTCATGTATCCCGGGACGGCATCCCGGCCGGGCGGCAAGCTCCGGCTGTTGTATGAATGCAACCCTTTCGCTTTTATCACCGAAGTAGCCGGCGGAAAGGCTACGGACGGTAAACAGCGTATCCTCGACGTTCAGCCCACCACGCTGCACCAGCGCAGTCCCTTCTTTGTCGGCAGCCGCCTGATGATGGAAGAGTTGGAGACTTACCTCAGTGGGGAGGTTCCCAGCCCTTTTTCACCCGCCAGAAAGTGATGTCCCTTCGGTGGCGGAAGCCAAGGTGTTCGTATAAGCGCAGCGCCCTGCTGTTGGCCTTCGACACATGTAGAAAGGGAGTGATACCCGCGGCCCGCTGCCGGCGGCAGAGATGCGCCATCAACTGCTGTGCATAACCGCGACCTGTATATTCGGGCAGTGTGCATACCGCGCTCAATTCGCTAAAGGCGGTGAGGCGCATGCGTTCGCCCGCCATGGCCACCAGCCGGCCTTCCTGGCGGATGCCATAGTACTCGCCAAGCTGCCGGCTGTCGGGATGATAGTAGCCGGGTTGTACACGGGTGATCAGTTGGAACATTTCAGTCTTGTCAGCCTCGCCCAACAGGACGATCTCTTCTTGTGTGGCGGGAGAGATAGTCAGATTCTCCGGTGCGATGAGTTGTGCGCAGGGAAGCTCTACCTCGAGGGTCCAGTGGGTGGGCAATACGGGCAGATCACCGATGAGATAGAAGGATTCGCCTTGCGTGATCAGCGGATCGAGGTCAGATGCTTCGCGGCCCGGAGCGAGGGCCGCAAAGGGCAGGATGTTGCGCCGGTATCGTTTTGCTTCTCCTGTTCCCAATGCGAACGGGGATTGCTCCGTGGTCAGTGCCGACCATGCGGGGTTGTCCAATAGTGATCCCACGTACTTATTGTTTTGTTATCTTGTCGAGCAACGGGCTAAAATTGAGGGTTTTGACTACATCAGGCGGCAGGCCGTATCGTTCGCCAAGCCACGCGGCATCGTTATACGTAAGCCAGACGGTGGCATTGTCGTGTGTCCAGGCCAGCAGCTTCAGCGGCAGATCGAGAGCGGCGAGGGGATACACCTGCATGACGGGTGTGCCGGCCAGCGGGTTACCGAAGATGAGCAGTTCGGTTGGTGACAGATCGAGGCCCACTTTCCGGGCTTCCGCCTGCTGATCGATTCGCGCAAAGACATGCACGTTTTTGGCGGCCAGCAGCTCCTGAAACTTGTCAAGCGACTCTTTGACGCTGTACAGGCTTTGCCTGGTGATGACACCATTGCTTTTCTCCATGGAGGGTTGCGTTTTTGCAAAGATGGCATTATTTCTGCTTTTTCCTGGACATGTTCGCTTTGTCTCCTTTCCGGTTATTGTTCGGGGCTGTAGTTGTCTTTTTTATCACCGCCTTTCGGCCGGCGCCCCATTCCGCTTCGATGTCTGCCGATATCTTACGGCTTGTCAATCAACACCGGCGTTCGATCGGGCTGCGGCCCCTGGAAGCCAACTCCTACATGTCTTCCGTTGCGCTGGAGCACAGCCGCGACATGTTGTCGGGCAGGACGCCTTTTGGTCACGACGGCTTTCGCAACCGCGTCGATCGCATACGCAAAAAACTGGGCCCGGTGTCGCTGGCGGGGGAAAATGTCGCCTCCGGTCCCATGTCGGCCCGTGAAGTGGTTGACGGCTGGTTGCACAGTCCCGGTCACCGCCGCAATATCGAAGGTGATTTCCGATACACCGGCATCGGCCTCGCTTTTGGCCGTGACGGCAATATCTTCTTTACGCAGATTTTTGCCAAATAAGCAAATAATGTAACTTGCCGGACATGGCAAGCAAAACGATCATTTCTGTTAATAATCTCACAAAAAAATATGGTGACTTCGAAGCTGTCAAAGGCATCAGCTTCGAAGTAAAGGAAGGCGAGATCTTTGGGTTGCTTGGGCCCAACGGCGCCGGGAAGTCCACCACGCTGGAGATCATCGAGACCCTGCGCGACAAGACTAGTGGAAAGGTCATCGTCGACGGTTTCGATCTGGACAAGGACCCTGGCGAGATAAAGAAGATCATCGGCGTACAACTGCAGACCTCCGGCTATTATCCCGGCCTCAACCTCAGTGAATTGATCGAGCTGTTTGGCGGGTTGTACAACCAGGAAGTTCATCCGCTCGAACTGCTCGATCTCGTGAACCTGCGCGACAAGGCCAAGGCAAAATTCAAGGAGCTGAGCGGCGGTCAGAAACAGCGGTTTTCCATCGCTACCACACTCATCAACCGGCCCCGCATCATCTTCCTCGACGAACCGACGACAGGCCTAGATCCGCAGGCCCGCCGCAATCTCTGGGAGCTGGTAAAGGAGATTCGCGCCAAGGGGACGACGGTGATCATCACGACGCACTATATGGATGAGGCCGAGATTCTCTGCGACCGCGTCGCCATCATCGACTCGGGGAAGATCATTGCGCTCGAGACTCCCGACAGGCTCATCGACAATCTCGTCGCGGGTGGTTTTGAACGACCAAAGGAGGTGAAGAAGGCCAACCTGGAGGATGTTTTTATCCATCTCACCGGTCATACGCTGCGGCCGGAGAACTGAAATCAATTTTTAGCATATGAGCACCACTACAGCTGACTTGCGTTATCCGATAGGGCATTATCAACCCAAGCCCTACTCCGAGCACCAGAAACAGGAATGGCTCAACGACATCAAATTCCTGCCCCAGGCGCTGGAAAATGCCATTCACAACCTCGACGAAGCCCAGTTGCAGACGCCTTACCGCGATGGGGGCTGGACGGTGCAACAGTTGGTGCATCACGTGGCCGACAGCCATATGAATGCCTTTTGCCGGTTCAGGCTTGGACTGACGGAGGAGAAACCCGCCATCCGCCCCTACAATGAAAAGGCCTGGGTGATGCTTAATGATGTACAGATTATCCCGATCAATGTTTCCATCACGCTGCTCTATGCGCTGCACACCCGCTGGTATGCAACGATCAGCGATCTGACGATAAAGGAGTGGGAAAGGGAAGTCTACCACCCCGAGGCCGATAAGGTGATGACGCTTTGGTACCTGCTTGGCAGCTATGCCTGGCATTCCCGGCATCATGTTGCTCATATCACTGCCCTGCGCGAACGGAATAATTGGTAAACAGGCCCTATGAAAGATCTCAGTTGGAAGACGCTATCCTCGGAATATCTCTTTAAAGAATCCTGGTTCACTTTACGCAGCGATACCTGCGAGACGCAGGAAGGGAAGATTATTTCCCCTTATTATGTCTACGAATTCCCTACCTGGGTCATCGCCGTTGCGCTGACGGCCGATGGGCGCTTCATCCTGGAGCGGCAATACCGGCATGCCCTCGATGTCACCGACTTCGAGCTGCCGGGGGGCTGTGTGGACGACACCGACGCCACGCTGGAAGCCGCCCTCCGACGGGAGTTGCTCGAAGAGACGGGCTACGGCTTTGACGCTGTCGAATACCTGGGCAAGACCTCGGCCAACCCATCGACCAACAACAACTGGGCGCATTTCTTTCTCGCCACCGGCGGGCAGAAGGTGCAGGAGCAGCACCTGGATTTCAACGAAGAAATAGAAGTATATCTTTATACATTGGATGAGCTGAAGCAGCTGCTCAGCAATAACGGTCTCGTACAGAGTATGCATGTTACGGCGCTGTTTTATGCGCTGATGCGATTGGGGCATTTGCAATGGTGAACGAATATTTTCGTGCATTGATTGTTCGGAAATGGACACTGGGGTCACGGGTATGGATATTTAGGTATTGATTATCAATGGACTGGCATTCCGGCATTCTCTTGGCAGTCAAAACCAAAACCAATGCTATGCTCCGGCACTATATCCGCATCGCTCTCCGCAACCTGGCCAAACAAAAGATCCTGACGTTCGTCAATGTCGCCGGTCTTTCGCTCGGTATGGCCTGTTTCAGTCTTATCCTTCTTTTCGCTGTCAGCGAATTCAGCTTTGATAAATTCAACAAACGCGCCGGGCAGATCTATCGCGTGGAGGAAAGATATACCCGGGATGACGGGCGGGAGGCGGGTATTGGCGAGCTCGGTGTGGCGCTGGCCCCCGCGATGAAAAAAGCCTTCCCCGACGTGGAGGAGGCCGTCCGGCTTTCGAACGGTCGCAAAATGTACATGGGAGGGTATAACGACGTCGTTCAGCTGAATATGGTCTATGCGGACCCAGGTTTTTTATCGATGTTCTCCTTCCCCTTGTTGTATGGGAATAAGAAAGCGTTGCAGGACCCCTATGCCGTCGTCATCACCCGTAGCAGGGCCCGGCAATTATTCGGGACGGAGGATGCAGTGGGCAAGACCCTCCCAATAAAGACGGACAGCGAATTCCATCTGTTTTCCGTCACAGCCGTCGCCGAAGACATGCCGCTGAATACCAGCATCTCCTTTGATGTGCTGGGCAACTATCAATATTTGGAGATAACCGATACCGATCGCGTCACGTCATCCGCCCACTGGACCAGGACCTACGGCGATCAGACCTTTGTCCTGTTGCGGCCCGGCAGCCGCCTGCCGCAGCAGCGTGAAAGCCTGTTGAAATTCCGCTTGCCGCATTTCCCCGAAGAAGTGGACGCCTGGCGCAAGACGAAAAGGATGCCCGCCCGCTATGTGTTGCAACCGTTGCTGAGTCTTCACACCGACACCAGCGTCGACGGGGGATCCGATACGGTCGATCCAAAGAATATCTGGATCTTGCTCGGCATCGCCGCGGGTATCGTGCTCATCGCCTCCATCAATTTTACTACGCTGGCTATCGCCCGCAGCGCCGGTCGCGCCCGGGAAGTGGGAGTGCGCAAGGTCGTGGGCGGACTGCGGCGGCAATTGATCGCCCAATTCCTGACGGAGTCGGTGTTGCTGAGTGTCCTTTCCTCCTTCCTGGGCTGGCTGCTGGCGTCCGCCCTGCTGCCCTGGTTTAGCCAGTTGGCCGGGCGGCCCCTGGAGTTTACGACCAGCCTGTTCCCGCAGCTCAGCTGGATGCTCGCGGGGCTGACCCTGCTGGTGGGCGTGTTGGCGGGTTCCTACCCAGCGCTGGTGTTGTCGGGGTTCAACACGGTGGAAGTGTTGAAGGCAAAGATCAGGCTTGGCGGCTCCAACCTTTTTACCCGTAGCCTGGTGACGGTTCAGTTTGTGTTGTCCATCGGGCTGATCATCGCCACCGTCGTCATGCTCCGGCAGGTGAACTATCTGCGAACAAAAGATCTGGGGCTTATTAAAGAGAATACTATCGTCGTGCACACGAGGAATATCGACGCCACTGCTGCCTATCCCTTGTTCCGTCAGACGCTGGCTTCCCGGAATGAAGTGCTGGGCGTCGCCGCTTCGGCCATCGGGCTTGGCGAAGGCCAGGGTCAGATGGGAGGCATGTATGACTTCAGCGGGAAATTAGCCGGGGTGATCGAATATCCCGTCGATGAAAACTTTCTGCCGGTGATGGGGTTGCAATTGATCGCAGGGAGGAATTTCGATCGCAGCATTACGTCAGATACGGTGAGCAATATCATCGTCAATGAGACCTTGGTGCATGCCGATCTGGGACTGGAGCCGCAACAGGCCATCGGGCAGCAGATAAAGACGGGGGTACCACCGGGATCGCATGCTCCCTTGCAATACAAGACTATCATCGGTGTCGTCCGGGATTTCAATTTCGAGCCGCTCAACAAAAAAGTACGGGCACAGCTCTTCGAGATGCCTGTCCGATTCAAGCCGGCGTGTTTCTTTGTCCATCTGCGGGCCGGTGATCCGACGCCGGTGCTGGACAAGATGGCGGCCACCTGGAAGACCATCAGCCCGGATATCCCGTTTAGTTATAGTTTCCTCGATGAGGACCTTGACCGCTTCTACAAGTCGGAAACGCGTTGGGGGAATATCATCGCCTGTGCGGGCGGCATCTCCATCTTTCTTGCGTGTATGGGCCTCTTTGGGCTGGCTTCCCTTTCCGCCGCCAACCGGGTGAAGGAGATCGGCATCCGCAAGATACTTGGCGCTACGGCGGCGGATATCGTCGGGCTGCTCACCGGCGGATTTCTGCGGTTGGTGGTCTTGGCTGCCGTCATCGCTTCGCCGATCGCCTGGATGATCATGAACAGATGGCTGCGGGATTTTGCCTACCGCATCGATGTGGGATGGTGGGTCTTTGGCGTGACGGCGCTGATGGCGATGGGCATAGCGTTTTTGACCATCGGGCTGCAGGCTTTCCGGACGGCACGGGCCAATCCCGTAAAGAGTCTGAGAGTTGAATAGGGCGGCGCCGCCGCAAGTTATACTTCGGCGACTATGAATACGCTGCCGCATACCACTACGAGATCGCGGGGGCGGGCATGTGATTTGGCGGCCGAGAGCGCCGCGGTCACCGTTGGGTAGGCGTGGCCTTGCAGCCCTATAGCGCCGGCCTGTGCGGCAAGCTCTTCTTCGGGCAGCGCGCGGGGTATCTGGGCGCGGGTGAAATAATAGCGGGCCTGACGGGGAAGGAGGGGGAGTACGGTGTCGAGGGCCTTATCTTTTACCATTCCCAATACTATATGTAATTCTTCATGATCGGTGAGTTCTATCTGTCGCACTAACTGGCGGATGCCATCGGCATTATGTGCGACGTCGAGGATGATATCCGGGTGTTCGTGAACGATCTCCCAGCGGCCATGCAGTCCCGTTAGCTTCTTCACCTGGCGAAGGGCGCGGGTGACGGTCTTTTGTTCGAGCTTCCAGCCTTTTTCTGCGAGTACATGTACGGCTTCCAGCACGGTGACGAGGTTCTTCAGCTGATAGATGCCGGCAAGATCGAGGGTATAGTAGTCCTTGTCGTCGGCGATGGGGGAGGTAGCTACTTCCGCCACCAGGGTGTGGCGCTGGTATTTCCAGTCGCCGATATAGCGGTGCTGGTCGGCAAAGCGGATCGGTGCTTCTTCCTCATGCGCGCGTTGGCTAAAGATGGGCGCTGTCTCGGGCTGATTCTCCCCTACGACCACCGGTACGCCTTTCTTTATGATGCCCGCTTTTTCGAAGGCGATGGCCGCCAGGGTATCGCCCAGCAGGTTCATATGATCGTAACCGATGTTGGTGATGATCGACAGTTCGGGAGTAATGATATTGGTGCTGTCGAGGCGGCCGCCAAGCCCGACCTCTACGATGGCGATGTCCACCTTCTCCTGTGCAAAGTAGTCGAAGGCCATTACAACGGTGATCTCGAAAAAGGACGGGTCCATCTGTTCGGACAGCGGCTTAATACGGCTGACGAAGTCGACCACAAAGTCCTCGCTGATCATTTCCCCGTTGATGCGTATGCGTTCGCGAAAATCCTTCAGATGGGGGGAGGTGTAGAGGCCCGTCTTGTAACCCGCTTCCTGGAAGATGGCCGCCAGCATATGGCTTGTTGAGCCTTTGCCGTTGGTACCGGCGATGTGTATGCTGCGGAAACGGCGTTCGGGGTTGCCGATAAAATCGGTGAGCTGCCAGGTGTTGGTGAGATCCTTCCGGTAGGCTGCGGCTCCGATGCGGCTATACATGGGGAGCTTCGCGAAGAGGTATTCGACTGTCTGTGCGTAATCCATAGGGGAGCAAAGATAGAGAAATTGCGCTGCTACGCGAGTGCTTCTGATGGAGCGAGGGCTCTAACCGTGCACCTTGAAGTTGAAGACGATGGTGCCTGTCGATTCGTCGCTGCCGGGGCTGAATTTTACCATCCGGGCCTTGCGTTCGGCGATCTCCTTATAATTGGTGGCGCTTGTCGTGGAGCCACGTGGGGTGTACTGCGCGTCGGTGACGTTGCCGTTAGCGTCGACGGTGATATCAACAGCAACCTTGGCGTTTTCGTTGAAGTCATCGGTGAAGGAAGGAGTGCGGACGATGTGACGGCCACCCAGTCCGCGGGAGATAGCGACTCCGCCGCTGCCATGACCTCCGCCGGTGTAGTTGTTGGAGTTGGGGTTGCCGCCGGGTGAGCCCTGGTCGCCGCGGCCACCGGCGATACCCTGATTGCCGCCGGGTTTGAAGTCGTCGGCGGCATTACCACCCGTTCCGGTACCGTTGACTCCATGGAATACCGCTTTGGGCCGGGGTGCCGGTTTTTCAGGGAGGGTCTCGGGTACTTTCACCGGTTTCACCTTTGCCTTTGTAATTTCTTTATCGGGTATTTTGGTCGCGTTGGGTTTTGTCACGATTGCCTTCTTCACCACCGGCGCGTCCTCTTTGTTGTTGTCGTCCGTCTCCACATCCTTTACGGGTTCTTTCTCCACAACGGCTTGTTTTGGCGGAGTATATTTTTCCTTATCCTCGGCAGAGGGCTGGCCCGGCAGATAGGGTTGATCGGTTCCAAGACCCTTGTCGCTGTTGCCTAAGTTGACCTCGATGCCTTCTTCCACCGGAGGTGCCGGCTCAGACGGCAGTGTCCAGCCCACGTAGATGAGGGCGAGCAGAAGGAGCACACAGACGATGGCGGTGTAGCCACCGGCCTTGAAGTTTTTTTCGGATTCGAAGCTATCGGGCCTTTCGGTCATAGTTGCCTTTTCTACTGCAATTTACCAATATTCTCATGGATAACGTAGCGGAGTGGGGTGGGATTGCCCCAACCTGCCTTGCTAAAATGTTAAAAATGTGGAAGATGGCTGCTTCGGTGACCGTTGTGGCGCCGGTGACGGCGATACTTCATGGGGTAATGGATGTCATAAGCCATTTCGTAGCCTGCGTTGGCGACGAAGTCTTTGCGCTTTTGCTGATTGCGCCTGCCGAGCAGATAGATGGTGACGCCTGCGGCCAGGGCGGTAGTAAGGGCTGTCAGGGCGATGACTTGTGCTTTCTTCATACCAATTTTTCTTTTCCCTACAGAAATGCAAGCCAAGTGCCAAAGTTATTAGAGTTATTAGCCGATGCGATGGTAGATCCAGGCCGGCATCCATTTGCCCAATTTGGCGACGAGCCACCAGCGGCGGGTGATATAGACCCGCCATTTCTTTTTTTCGATGGCCCGGACGATCTGGCGGGCGGCTTTTTCGGCGGGGGCAACCCAGAACCTGCCGGGACCCTTCGCCATCTTGGTATCTACAAATCCCGGTTGTACATCGGTGAGATGGAGGGGGATCTGCAAGTGTCTTGCCTTTATATGCAATCCTTCGAAGTAGGTGCTCTGGAAAGCCTTTGATGCACTGTAGGCGGGGGAGTGGCGGTTGCCGCGGACGGAGGCGATGGAGGAGAGCGTGACGAGATGGCCATGGCCTTGTGCCGTGAACACGCCCCACCCGAAATGGATCGTCTCCAGAAAACCATTGACGTTGACATCCACCGTCGCCTTGTCGATCTCCCAGTCGAGGCTCTCGGTGAGTTCGCCCCAGCCCGCGCTGTAGACCAGGATGTCGAGTCCGCCCATTTTGCGCACCATCGATTCGAGGTGGGACGTGGAGCCGGGCGTCGTGGCGTCAAAGCATTCAGTGATGACATAATTGGGATACTCCAGCTGCAGGGAATAGAGCAGCTCCTGCCGCCTTCCTGTTGCGCCGACAAGATGGCCTGCGCCAGCATAGATCCGGGCCATTTCCCGGCCGATGCCCGATGTTGCGCCGACTATGATGATCTTTAGCATAGGGCTAATGTAATAAAAAACCTGTGTGAGCGCTAAGCCCTAGTGGGCAAAATCTGCCTCATAGCGGCCGCGGATGCGCTCCATCGGCGGGTTGAAATAGCCAAACTTCAACTGCGGGAATTCGTCAGCGATGAGCTCCATCAGCTGTTTTATTCCCATAAACTCTCCTGTCTCGCCCATGCCGATCTTCCCCAGATACCAATCGGGATCGATGTTGAAGTTTCGCCATTGGATCATCGTCAGGCCGGTGTCGCGGATGAGCCGCCGCAGCGCCTCGTATTCTTCTTCACTGTCCGTCATCCCGGGGAAGACGAAGTAGTTGATCGAGGCCCAGCCGCCAAAGCTGCGGACGACCTTCAGGCTTTCGACGATGTCTTCGAACCGGTAGTTGTTGGGCCGGTAGTAGGCTTCATAGATGGGTGCGCGGGCGGAGTTCATGCTTACGCGTATCGAGTCCAATCCAGCTTCGCACAATGTGCGCACTGCCGCGGGTTTGCTGCCGTTGGTGTTGATGTTAATGCTGCCGCGGGGGGTATGTTTGCGGATTGCGATGATCGAGTCGCGGATGGTCTCCCACATCAGCAGGGGTTCGCCTTCACAGCCCTGGCCAAAGCTCACGATGGGGAAGGGCGCACTTTGGAGATGGGGAACGGTGAATTCGACGATCTCTTCGGCCAGCGGTTTGAAGGTAAGCCGGTCTTGCGTCGAGGGGATCGTCTCCTCCTGTGGCTGGAAAGAAATACAGCCGATGCAATTCGCATTACACGCGGGCGATGTAGGTATGGGGCATTCCCAGCGGCCCATGAAGAAATTGCGCGCCGCGGGGCAGTGGTAGGTGAGGCAACAGGTTGTAGCCAGGTGTTTTACCAGGCGGTTGTGCGGGTAGGCCTTTAGCAGGCGATCGACGCCGTTGTTGATGATATCCCAGTCATAGCCCGCGCAGTCCTGGCGGATGTCCTGTTCGATGCGGACGGCCGGGACGAAGAACTTTCCGCCCTGCCAGCCTGCGGCGGTATAGCAGAACAGCGGAAGGGTCGGTGCGTCGGGGGCCGTCTCATAGGCCGCGAGGTAGAGACCGGTATGGGCAGGGGGGATGAAGGCGGCTACGGCCCAGCCTTTGTCGCAAAGCCGCATCTCGCCGGTGAGGACGTCGATGCCGATTCCTCTACGGCCGGGCAGTTCGTATAAGGAGCCGCCATCGGGCAGGGGGATCCATTCTTCCGCGGGCACGGGGAGGGCGTCCCAGCCGCTGCGGCCGGTGACATAGAGAGAGGTATCTTCGAAGATGTTCCCCTTTCCGTCGGAATAGAGGATATACGGTGATTCCGAAAGCATCCGCGAAATTACGGAATGTCGGGGACTTGCGAGGCAGTGCGGCGATCCACGGGGCCGGGCTGGGGGCGGCGGGCGAGATTGCGGCGGTGTGGGGCGGCGGCGGGCGATCGGGCTATGGCTGCCCCAGGTAGAAGCGGCAGAAGGCCTTGATATGCTCCAACTGGTCGAAGTTGAGGTTGACGCGCAGGTCGAAGCGGAGTTCGCCGGTGTCCTCGGAGGTGGAGATATCGATGCTGTCGTAGGCGGCGTTGACATTATTGATA
Source organism: Puia dinghuensis (assembly GCF_014642875.1). Taxonomy (GTDB): domain Bacteria; phylum Bacteroidota; class Bacteroidia; order Chitinophagales; family Chitinophagaceae; genus Puia; species Puia dinghuensis. Next base: position 478,965 of record NZ_BMJC01000002.1, on the reverse strand, counting down.
TGGGTCCAGTAGAGGAAGCGGCTTTCGGGGACGTCGGGGATGGTGATGCCGGTATGATGAAAGGAAAGTGTTTCCGTCCGCCGGAGGGCGCGCTCGCAGTAGAAGAGGTATCCATAACCGATGGAGAGCAGGTAGTGGACGATGCCGGTGAGCTCGTTGCCGGCGATGACCATGAGTGTCCCGATGCCAAAGAAGAAGACGATCTCTACCAGCCGGAAGAAGAGGTTGACGCGGGGAGCCTGTTGGAGCAGGTCGCGGCCAGCTATCACCAGCAGGAAGATGTCGAGGGAGATGAGCAGCAGGCACCAGAAATAGAGGGTATGGGTGCTTTCGCTGCGGAAATGGCTGATAGCGTGGGCCAGGATAAGGACACCGGCGAGGCTGTGGAGCCAGACACCGTTTCTTTTAAGCCGTTCGAAAGTAGGGGAAACGACGGGCAGAGAGATGGAATCCATAAGAGCAGTTTTCTAAGGGATGCAGGGACGACCATTTTCCATAAACCGCTTGTGGAAAATTTGCAGGCGGGGTCAGGGTGCCGGGCTGGGTGTGAAGGGTCAGGGGCAGGAGCGGGGTCAGGGTCAGGATTGGGCGGCTGCAAGACGGGTGCGGCAATAGGTGTTGAATTCTTCCTCGTCTGCATCATCTTCGTCGTCATCGTCTGCAACTTCCTTCTGTATCAGGCGGTTATTTTTAAAATCGAGGGTCAGCAGGCCGTCCTTGAGGATAACGTTATTAAAGACCGACCAGTCGAATTGTTGTTTGATGAGAGTGTTGATCACTACCCGATCGTGGTCGAAGCCGATCTCGAGCGGGCGTTTTGTCTGATATTCGAGGAAGGTGAGGATGAAGAAGAGGGCGCCGACCCATGGGGCGGGGGTGAGCAGCATCCAGCCCGCGGCCGCCAGCAATAACAGGTAGCGATAACGGACCTTGTTGGTGGGCATACGTTGCCGGGCTATGCCAGTAACGACAAGACCCAGTACCATGGCGGCTGCCACGACGATGTTCAGCCAGGCATCGCTTGGACCACCGAAAGCCCAGCCGTTGCCATTGCCACCGTGTACAGCGTTGATCCGAAAGAGCCGGATGCCGATGAAGGCGAAGCATAATGCCGAGAAGAAACAGAGCAGGCCGCTGAGAATATCCGTCGCCCGTTCGCCGTGCTTTTTGAGGATGACTACGTACTGATAGCGCATAATAAGAAAAAGAAGAGGCAGTAGTTATGAATTGCTCGCCACCAGCAAATTACTCAATTTCCACAAGATGCGGGCGCCGACATTGGCGTCCCATTCGGTGTCACCCACGCCGATCTCCACCAGATCGAAGCCGATGAACTGACGGCCGCTCTGGATGATCTTGCGGATAAGATAGAACACTTGTTCGGCCTCGAAACCGCCTTGTACGGGTGTACCGGTGTGGGGGCAGAGCTTGGGGTCGAGGCCGTCGATGTCCAGGCTGAGGTAGACCTTCTCCGGCAGATGGCTCACGATCTCTTCCGCGATATGTTTCCAGGTCTGACCTTCATAGCCGCGTTCTTTGATGTCCCGATCGAAATAAGTGATGACCTTATAGTCGCTGTTTTGAATAAATTCCCATTCGTCGAGGGAGTAGTCGCGGACTCCTGCCTGCACCAGCCTTTTTAGTTGAGGTATTTCCTGTAAGGCATTGTACATCACGCTGGCGTGGGAGTATACAAAATCTTCGTAGGACTTGCGCAGATCGCAGTGGGCGTCGATCTGGAGGATGCCGAAGTCGCCGTGTTTTTCGGCGATGGCTTTGAAATAGCCCAGGGGAGTACTATGGTCGCCGCCGAGGAGTCCGACGAGTTTGCCTTGATCGAGCAGTTGTTTTGTTTGTTCGTAGACCCATTTGTTGAGATGGGCGCTGCCTTCATTTATTTCCTTTAGCGACTTGCACATGAAGCTGTTCTTTTCGATGGCTTCGTCCTTCGAGGTATAGTTGATATAGAGTTCGGCTTCTTTGCGGAGATAGTCACTCTTCATGAGGACCTTCTTGTCGGGTTGTCGCATATAGACGCCCTGCCGCCAGGCGTCGCCGGTCTCGGCGTCGAAGAGGTCGACCTGCATGCTGGCGCGGAAGACGTGTTCGCAGGCCCTGGAGGTGCCCGCGCCATAGCTCACCGTGACTTCCCAGGGGACGGGGAGGATAACGAGGCGGGCATCTTCTTCCGGGAAGGGTAAGCCAAAGATATTATTCCTGGGGTTGCTTGGACCGTTGGAATCGAATTGCGATAGATCAGTCATGGCAGGGCGCAAGTTAGTTAAAATCCCAGCGCCAGCAGTACAGCTTCCTTTTTGCTGCGGGAGACGGGTACGGTAGCGCCGTTGTCAAGGAGCAGGAAGCCGCCATCTTCGCGGACCCAACTGCGGACGAAGCGTTTGTTGACGAGATGGGATTGATGACAGCGGATGAAACCGTAGTCTTTCAAGAGCGGTTCGTATTCATACATCGGTTTGGAAACCAATAATTTCTCGCCGTTGTCCAAATAGAAATAGCAGTAGTTGTTGTCGGATTCACAGCGGATGATCTGCCGGGTGTAGAGAAAGCGGGTTTCTTTCAGGGTGGTGAGGGCGATGCGGTGTTCGTCCTTGAAGGGCTGGCGTTGCAGCAGGTGCAAAAGATTTTCGAGCCGGCTGTTCTGCTGCTTTTCGTTGTGGCGAAGGGTTGCTTTGCGGACGGCTTCCTGCAGTTCGGTGACATCTATCGGCTTTAGCAGATAGTCCACCGCCGCGAATTTCACCGCCTGGATGCCGTAGTGATCATAGGCGGTGACGAAGATGAGCTGGAAGTCGTGGCGGGGTAGTTGCTGTAACAGATCGAGACCGCTGGCGCCGGGCATCTGGATATCGAGGAAGACGAGATTTGGCTGCCGGGTGACGATGAGCTCTTTTCCTTCTGCTGCATCAAGGGCAGTCCCGAGGATCTCCACGTCAGGGCAGTATTGGGCCAGCAGCCGGGCCAGGTTGGCGAGGTTGGGTGCTTCGTCGTCGATGAGCACTGCGGTTATGTTCATGTCCACCAGTTAGTGAATTGAAAGCGTACGGTTGCGCCGGCGCCGGGGCTGGAAGTGATGGTCATGTTGATCGGTTGATCTTTCAGCAACTGGTTAAGGAGGCGGATCCTTTCACTTGTGAGCCGGAGACCATAACCCGTTGTCGCGACCGTGGTATCCCAACCCCTGCCGTTGTCGGTTACCTGTGCGATGAAATTAGCATTTTCCCGGGAGAAGTGGATTTGGATGAGGCCGGCTTGTAGTAAACCCGAAACGCCATGTTTGACTGCATTCTCCACGATGGGCTGAAGAAGGAAGGCGGGGATGCCGGTGTCGGGAAGGCCAGGTGCAGTAGTGATGGTGTAGCGGAAACCAAATCGAAGTTGTTCGAGGTGACAATAGCTGTCGAGGATGCGTATCTCCCGCTGCAGATCGGTGAGATCGTTGTCGCCGCCGGTGCGTTTGGTGCTGAGGGTACTGCCATCACTGAAGGTACTGCCGTCACTGAGGGTACGGTCGTGGCTGCCCGTGTGGTCGGCGCTGACGGCGAGGCTGTCGCGGAGCAGGCTGCCGAACTCCGAAAGATAGCGGTTGGCGGTGTCGATCTCCTTCTTGTTGACAAGCCCCTGGATGGAGTTGAGGGCGTTGAAGATGAAATGTGGGTTCAACTGTGAGCGGATGTAGCCGAGTTCGAGGTTTAGCTTTTCGCGGGCGGCCTGTTCACGGCGGGTCTTTCGCCGCTGGCGCAGGAAGATGAAGGCCAGGATGACGGCGCCGATGGAGAGGACCAGCATGGCGCCGAGCAGGAATTTGAACAACCGGGTCTCGTACCAGGCAGGGCGGATAGTAAAGGAATAGGCAGAAACGTTGTGCCGCTGGGCGCGAAGCCGCAACTGCAGGGTATACTTTCCGGGCGGGAGGTTTTGTAGAAAGACGATGTTGTTGTCGAAGTCGTTGGGCTTCCAGGCACTGTCGACCTGGCCATTGCGAAGCAGCTGGTATTCGACGGCCTGCCGTTGGTAGACTTCGGCATCGATGAAAAAGATGAGCGTGTTGTCGCCGGGTTGCAGTTGCAGTTTGCCCTGGTAGAGCTGCTCCAAACGAAGGTTCATGGCCGAGTCTGGCTTCCAGCTCCCATACTCGTGTTTGCCGGCGACAAAGCTTTTGAGGTTTTGTGCGGTATAGATGCCCGATAGGGTGGGGCGGGCGTTGGTCCAGTAGACGACTGCGGAGGATTGGATGGTCTTTGTTGCTTTCTCGCGGATCTCGGCGAGCACCGAATGGCCCCAGGTGGTTTGGTAGCCGCCAAGAAAGCCGAAGATGGGTTTGAAGTCATTCAATTCCATTTTGGGCTCGGTGAAGCGAGTGATGGGGCTCCAGGGCACGTAGGTCAGCCAGCCATCGACGACGATGCGAAACTCATATTTATCCGCATTAGCGGGGTGGATACCCGGAGCAAGAAAGTAGACGTTGCCCGAGTCCATCGTGTTGGATGCGCCGATGTAGCGGGGGCGTTTTTCGTCCGGGATATAGAAGCTGTCTGCGAGGTGCAGCTTTTCGGATGTTGTGGAGAAATAGCTGGCGCCGCCATAGATGCCATTGTAAGGGATGGCGGTGACGAGCACGGGGTGGACGCCTTCTTTTCCGTTGCCCTGGAAGGAGGTGGAGTAGTTGTCCCAGTCGAGGTGTGCCGGGACGGTGTCGAGGGCCTGGGCCTGGGTTTGGGCTTGGGTGCGGAGGGCGACGGCGGCCAGGATGAGGAGTAGGGCTGTTTTTTTCATGGATTGAAGATCAGGGTTTTTGGTTTGCGGGAAGCGGGCAATGTGAATCCGGCGGGGGTGGGTGTGAATTTGGCAGGGGCGACCGGAGGGAGTCCGCCCGAAGGGCAATCATTGGCCCCAGTAGGTGCCGCAGGCGCCGGTGTGAGCAGGGAGGAATCTGGCGGGGCGGGTGACGCCTCCGCTGGGCCGACGCGGGGCAGCAGCAGGCGTGGGGCGGCTGGGTTGGGGGGGTGCTTTTTCCGGAAATTTTCCTTACTTACTAGTAAGTAAGTATATTTGCCGCGAAAATTAGGACAGGTGGGCTACAATTGGCAGAAAGATACGCGGCTCGAGATCATTGTACATGCCGACACGATGATTCGGAAGAAGGGTTTTAATGCCTTTAGCTATTCGGACATCTCCACCATTATGGATATCCGCAACGCGGCCATCCACTATTATTTCCCTACCAAGTCGTCCCTTGGAAGGGCGGTGATGCAGGAGGAAATGCTAAGGCTTACCTCGTTCAGGCGGCGGCATGCGCTTGCGGCTATCGGCGGGGAAGACCAGCTGAAGCATCTTGTTGCGGCCTTTTATTATAATGCCCGGGCGCACGCCATTTGCCTGATGGGAGCGCTCACCCCGGAATTTGCGACTTTTGACGAGGAGATGCAGGCGACGGTGCGGCGGCTATGCACGGCTATCCAGGAATGGGTGGCGGACTGTCTCGAGGAGGCGCGAACGGCGGGAAAGTTGAGGTTTGAGGGATCGGCGGAGGACAGGGCTGCGCTGGTGATATCGGCACTTCTGGCGTCGCTATTGCTGTCGCGGATCGAGGGGACGGAGCTTTTCGAGCGGATGCTCGACCGGATGCTTGAAGATTTGGGGGCGGACTGGCGTGTCCGCCAGCTGGAGAAGCCGGAGCCGGGCACACACATTTATTATTCCTTCACTTGAATAAAGAATTATGAACAGAGTAGTTGTTACTGGAATGGGCGCTATCACTCCGCTGGGAAATGATCCGGTTACGTTTTGGCAACAGCTGGTGGCCGGGGCGAGCGGCGCCGGGCCGATAACCCATTTTGACGCCAGCAAGTTCAAGACGCGGTTTGCCTGCGAGGTGCGGAATTTCGATCCCAGTGGCCTGCTCGACCGCAGTGAGCTGAAGCGTACCGATCTGTTTACGCAGTATGCTCTTGTCGCCGCCGACCAGGCGATAAAAGACTGCGGTATCGATTTCAAGGGGATGGACCCTTTCGACACGGGGGTCATCTGGGGTTCGGGCCAGGGAGGGATGGAGACCTTTGAAGAGCAGGTGAAGGAATATGCGGGTGGCGATGGAACGCCGCGTTTTAGTCCCTTCTTTGTGCCAAAACTGATCGCGAATATGGCCTCGGGGATGATCTCCATCCGGTATGGCTTTATGGGCATCAACTATACGACTGTCTCAGCCTGCAGCACGTCGAACACGGCCTTTATGGATGCGCTGAACTATATCCGGCTGGGCAAGGCGAAGGTGATCGTTGCCGGTGGTTCGGAAGCGCCTATCACGGCCGCGTCGATCGGCGGGTTTACGGCGATGAAGGCGATGTCGACGCGCAACGACGATCCACAGCACGCTTCCCGGCCTTTTGACATCGACCGGGATGGTTTTGTGATGGGGGAGGGAGCAGGTGCGCTCATCCTGGAAGAATATGAGCATGCCAAGGCCCGGGGCGCGCATATTTATGCCGAGCTGGCCGGGGCGGCGATGACGGCCGATGCCTATCATATGACCTCCACCCACCCGGAAGGGCTGGGAGCTTTTCGGGCGATGCAGGACGCATTGAAAGATGCAGGTGTCACACCAGCCGATGTCGACTACCTGAATGTCCATGCCACTTCGACTCCCGTGGGGGATATCAGCGAGGTGTTAGCCGTGACAAAGCTTTTCGGGGCAGCGCCGGCCAAACTTGTCATCAGCGCCACAAAGTCCATGACGGGGCATTTGCTGGGGGCGGCGGGCGCCATCGAGGCAATAGCCTGTCTGATGAGTATCCGGGACGGGATCATTCCACCAACGATCAATACCCAACACCTGGACCCGGCGGTTCCCGCGGGGCTGAATATCCTGCTGGGCGAGGCCCGGAAACAGCCGGTGAGCGTGGCGATGAGCAATACTTTCGGGTTTGGAGGCCACAACGGTATTGTCGTGTTCAAAAAGATGTAGGCAAGGGCAGATGGTGAGGGAAGGATCAGTAGGCAAGGGCCGGAAGGTATGGGGAAGGACCGGAGGAAGCCTATGGGTTAATAGCCGGAAGGTATGGGGAAGAGCTGGAGGAAGCCTATCGGCTAATAACCAGAATCTATGAGGGGGGAACTGTTTTTGGCCTAACTTTGCACCCTGTTATGAAGAAGATACACATCATCATACTGATTCTCATTGCCGCGTCGATCGCGGTGCTCGTCAGTTTCATGGGCAGCCTCACTACCTTCGAGACCATCGCCTCCGCCCGGCAGAAGAGCGGCAAGAACGTCACGATCATCGCACACATCGACAAGAGCCAACCGATAGAGTACGATCCGGCAAAGGACCCCAACTATCTCAGCTTTCATATCAGCGACACCCTTGGCAACACGGCGAAGGTGGTCTATCATTTCGAGAAACCCTATGACCTGGAGAAGGCCGAACGCATCACGCTAAAGGGGAAGATGGAAGGGGATGTCTTTGAGATTACCCGCAAAGACGGTATCCTGCTGAAATGTCCTTCCAAGTACAAGGACGATCCCAATAACGCGAAGCAAGCGCTGAGCCAAAATTAATATCCCCGACATGCAATACCTCGGCGAACATCTCTTGCCCGGCCGGCTTGGTCATTTCTTTGCCCTTCTTTCTTTTGCAGCTTCCTTTGTCGCCGTCATCGCTTATTTCAAGGCGACACAGGCGAAGCTTCCTGAAGAGCAGAACAGCTGGCGGCGGATGGGCCGCACCGCTTTTTATATCGATGTGGCGGCAGTGTTTGCCGTCCTGTTCACCATCCTCTATATTGTCTCTTCCCGGCTTTTTGAATACAATTTCGCGTGGGAGCACTCCAGCAAGGCGTTGAAATTCCAATACCTCTTAGCCTGTGTCTGGGAGGCGCAAGAAGGCAGCTTCCTGCTTTGGAATCTGTGGGTCTGCGTGCTGGGGCTTATTCTTATTCGCAAGGCGGACAAATGGGAATCACCGGTGATGACGGTGATGAGCTTTACCCAATTCTGTATTGCGACGATGATCATGGGTATCTATCTGTTTGGCAACAAGATTGGACTTAACCCTTTTATTCTCGTCCGGCAGACGGAGTTCGGGATGAGGGCGCCGATCTTTAGCCAGCCCGACTATCTCAGCATCCCGCAGATGCAGGACGGTCAGGGGCTCAACGCGCTGCTGCAAAACTATTGGATGGTCATCCATCCGCCCGTGCTCTTTCTCGGGTACTCGTCGACGGTGGTGCCGTTTGCCTATGCCATTGCAGGACTCTGGAAACGAGACTTTGGCGGCTGGACGAGGGCTGCATTGCCCTGGACGATCTTTTCTGCCTGCGTTCTGGGCACTGGTATTATGATGGGATCTGCCTGGGCGTATGAAGCGCTTAGTTTCGGCGGCTATTGGGGCTGGGACCCGGTGGAGAACGCTTCCCTGGTGCCCTGGCTGGTGATGGTGGCGGGGTTGCATACCCAGGTGATCTATAACGCTACGGGTCATTCGCTGCGGTCGACCTATTTCTTTTTGATCACCCAGTTCGTCCTGGTGCTGTATTCGACCTTCCTGACGCGGAGCGGCATCCTTGGCGACCTGTCGGTGCATGCATTTGTGGATTCGGGGATGAACGTGCAGTTGGCCTCTTTTGTGCTCGTCTTTCTTCTGCCGGCCTATGCGTTGTTCATAGCCAGATACAAACAGATACCGCATATAGTAAAGGAAGAGGCTACGGATTCCAGGGAGTTTTGGATGTTCATCGGTTCGCTGATCCTCTTCCTGTCTGCGGCCTATATCATCATCTTCACTTCGTTGCCGGTGATCAACCTCGTCCGGGAAAAGAAGGTGAATACTGACGATGCGCTGTTTACCTACAACCGGATCGAGATCTTTATCGCCATCCTGATCGGGATCTTTACGGCCTTTGCGCAATACTTGAAATACAAGGGGACGGGCAAGGGGGTGCTGATGAAGAAGCTATGGCTGCCGACTGCCGTTGCGCTGGTGGTCTCCACCCTGGTGAGCATTTTTGGCGGTATCCACTATGACAAATATGGCGCGGGTTTCCTGGCAGCGATACACCTGGCGCTGTTTGCCGCGGTCTATACGGTGGTAGCCAATGCGGAGTATATCCGGGTAGGGTTGAAGGGTAATTTGCGGGCGGCCGGCGGTTCGGTTGCGCATATCGGTTTTGGGCTGATGCTGGTGGGTATCCTTATCTCTTCTTCACGCAAACAGGTGCTTTCCTATAATACTGCCGGGGTGACGTTCTCCAATCCGGACCCCAAGCAAGATCCGCTGGAAAATCTGACGCTGGTGAAGGGTGTCCGCACGGAGATGAATAAATACTGGGCTACCTATCTGGGTAATGACTCGCTTGACGAGCGCAGCCAGACCCGGTATTTCCATATCCATTTCCAGGACAAGCAAACGGCCGACCAATTCGATCTTTATCCCAACATGATGAAGAATACGAAGGGCCAGGAAGGCGGCTCACCCAACCCCGACAAATTCCATTACTGGAACAGGGATATCTTTACGTATATCAGCGCGCTGCCACCCGACGACAACCAGGATACGGCGCAATTCCTGCCTCAGGCATTGAAGCTGAAAGACACGGCCTTTTATTCGAAGGGGTATATTATCCTCGACTCGGTGGTGAAGGACCCGAATAACGACAAGTATCATTTTTCGCCCAACGATACGGCGCTGATGGCCAGCCTCACGGTCGTCAGCAGGGACAGCATGCGGTATAAGGCCTCGCCAGTGATCTTTATAAAAGATAACCAGCCGCATTTTCTTACCGACACCGTCTTTGCACAGGACCTTGCGCTGAGGTTTAACAAGATCACCACCGACCAGCGGATAGAATTGGGTATTAAGGAATCTTCGGAGATGGTGCCTTTTATTGCCCTGAAGGTGCTGGAATTTCCACAGATCAACATTCTTTGGATCGGGACGATCATTATGATCACTGGCTTCGTTATGAGTCTGTTGTGGCGGCGGCGCCAGGCTAAGGCCAAAATGTCAGTCCGGTGAGGGTTACCCTGAAGGGGTATAGGGTATTAAATAGTGAAGTTTTTTAGTAATTTTAAGGACTTGCTATGCGCCCTTCCGTCCGCAAATATTTGTTACCGCTATTCTTCCTCCTACCCTGGGTGGGCGCTTTTGCCCAGGGGCAACCTCCTGTCGACACTACGCTTCCTGCTAACATCCAACGGCCGGTATACGGGCCGAACGATACCATCATCGTTCCCGCCAAGATATATGGCAACGAGCTTCTTCCCGCCAACAGCATCGAATATACGTGGGTGCACGCGCCGATGACACCGGCTATGCGTCGCCGATTCGAGGAATGGACAAGGCTTCGCAACGCGGTGTATGTGACCTATCCTTATGCCCGCCGGGCGGGGTTGATCATGAATGAGATGAATGCAAAGATCGCGCTGCTGAATACCGAAGGGGAGCGACATGCTTATATCCTGTCGCGTGAGAAGGAATTGAAGAAAGAGTTTACTCAGCCGCTGGAGCAGCTTTCCATTTACCAGGGGAAGATATTGATGAAGCTGATCAACCGGCAGACAGGGAATAACTGTTACAATATCATCAAAGAATACAAGGGCGGGTTTACGGCGCGTTTCTGGCAGACCGTGGCTTTTTTCTTTGGCAGCAGTCTCAAGCAGCCTTATGACCCCAAGGGGGATGATCAGAACATCGAAGTTATTGTGCAGGAGGTGGAAAGGATGTACCACAGTTAGGGGCCTGGCGATGGCGCGGCGAGTTATTGCTGCGGCTGGCCCAATAAGATTACATGTGCAGCGATGGCCCACCAGCGGCCATTTCTTTTTTCGTAGACATCGAGGTAGTCGGTCACACCGGTGGATTCTTTTCCATCCACCCGGGTGACAAAGCTGGCCCTGGCGTGGATGAGGCCGATGTTGCCGTAGATCTGCACTTCGGCGGTGTCGACTTTCGACGAAACGACGGGTTGGCCGAGGTTGGCCAGCACATCGGCTTTGGTGAATTTTTTGCCGGCGGGGTTGATGAGGATGAAGTCGTCGGCGAAGATGCGGCGAAAGGTGGCGGGGTCTTGTACCACGTAGTTGTGGATCCAGTCGGCATTGAGCTGTTTGATGGCGGCGATGTCGGCGGATTGGGCTCTCGTAGTAAGAAAGGCGGCGGCGGCGAGGATGAGGGTGAAAAGCTTTTTCATGGCAAGGTTTTATTGTGGTGTGCGATTGGCTTACAAGCGCGTTATTTTATCGATGAGGCCCGTGGTCGAGAAACCCGGGACGATGGGATTTATGACGACGCGGCCGCCGGCAGCCAGCACTTCTTTTGCCCCGACTATCTGTTCGAGGGTGTAGTCCCCGCCTTTTACGAGAACATCGGGAGTAACGAGATTTATCAGTTGGAGCGGGGTGTCTTCGTCGAAGATGATGACGGCATCCACCATGAGCAGCGAAGCCAGCACGGTGGCGCGCGATTCCTGGTTGTTGATGGGGCGGTCGTCGCCTTTCAACCTGCGGGTGCTTGCGTCGGAGTTGAGTCCTACGATGAGGATCTCGGCTTCCCGTGCGGCATCCGAGAGGGAGGCGATGTGGCCCCGGTGAAGGATGTCGAAACAGCCATTGGTGAAGGCGATGGTCTTGCCTAAAAGCCTCCAGCGGTGCAGCTGGTGCTGCAGGCCGGGAAGGTCATATATTTTCGTTGGGATGATCTGCGGGACCTTCATGAGCGATGATTTGATAGTGTAGTTTCTTATTGATACGGGGCAGCAGGATAAAACTGATCGTACCAAACAGGACAAAGCTAAGAAATTGTCCAAACCAGAGGAGCCAGCCCAGGGCAAGGCCAAAGGGAATGGCCGGAACATTATAAAAGGAGACGGTCTTCTGGATGAGCAGGGGATAGGCGCCGATGCCGCCCGGGGAGACGATCATGCCGACGCTTCCCATTGCCAGGACGCTGAGGGCGTCGATGATGGTGAGATGGCTGGTGGCGCCGATGGCGAAGAAGCCGAACCAGGTGCTGAACAGGTAGAGGCACCAGATGCCGATGGTATAGAAGAAGAACAGGGGTTTGTTCTTTACACCCTTTACGCTGGTGAGGCCGTGCCAGATGTTGATGATGATGTTGCGGACCTTTCCGACAGGGCCGATGTGGCTGAACTTATTGAGGAACCAGCGCCCGATGAAGAAGAGGACGGCGGCGACGGCGAGCAGCATGAGTATCTTTATATAAGAAGTCTGACCGCTGGCGGTGCGGAAGAGGGCGTCGAGCTTACCGGACGTTAGCGTATGGATGACATCGTACTGGAAGAAGAAGGTGAGGCCGAATACTATCACCAGGCATACAACGTCGAAGGCGCGTTCGGCAACAATGGTGCCCACCAGCTTGTCTGCGGGAACTTTTTCATAGCGGGCCAGGATAGTGCATTTGACTACTTCTCCGAGACGCGGGGCGCCCAGGTTGACGAAGTAGCCGATCATGACCCCAAGGAAACAATTGATGCGGGAAGTATTGTAGCCCATGGAATCGATAAGCTGTTTCCATCGCAGGGCGCGGAGCCAGTGGCTGGCCAGCAGCAGACCGAGGACGGGTACGAGCAGCCAGTAATTTGCCCGGTCGAGCGCGTCTTTCAACTGCGCCCATTCCTGGCTATGCATACCTTTCAAACTCAACCATACAAAAAACGCTGCCAGGGCAGCGAAAAAAATGTATTGAAGGAATACGAGAATTTTTTTCTTCATAGGGGGACAAGTTACAGTTTATTTCCTTCTTTCGGAAATATGACGCGGGGTTTGAACTGTTTTGCCTCTTCAAAATCCATATGCGCATACGAAATGATGATGATGATGTCGCCCACTGCACCCTGCCTTGCAGCGGGGCCGTTGAGACAGCATGTTCCGGAACCTCTTTTTCCTTTGATGAGATAGGTTTCGATGCGTGAGCCATTGTTGACGTTGACGATCTGGACCTTTTCGTTCTCGATCATGTTTGCTGCATCCATCAGGTCTTCGTCGAGGGTGAGGCTGCCGACGTAGTTGAGATTGGCTTCCGTGATGGCGGCACGGTGAACTTTCGATTTGAGTATCTCTATATCCATAGTTTCATTTACAAATGGGGCACGAATGTATACAATTTTAGCTGACGAAATGTTTATAGCGACAGCTCCATGTTGTCTATCAGGCGCACCTCCCCCTGGAAGGCTGCGATGAGGGCGACGGCGCCGTCGGGTGAAGGGCCGGGGAGGGGTTCGAGGGTCCGGGCGTCGGCTACGGACACATAGTCCACCCGGAATCCGCCGGCTTCGAGGATATGGAGGGCGGCATCGATGAGGATAGGGATGGGTTGGGCGGGGTAGCCGGTCTTTATGGCGGTGAGGGCCCGGTAGATGGCGGTGGCGTTGGCGCGCTGGTCGGGTGTCAGCCTGACGTTGCGACTGCTCATGGCGAGGCCATCGGCTTCCCGGAGGATGGGGCAGCGGTGGAGGGTGGTGGGCAGGCCGATCGTCTCCAGCAGCCGTTGTACGACCATACATTGCTGGTAATCCTTGCTGCCCATAAAGAGGTGGTCGGGGCGTACCATTTCCAGCAGCCGGCGCATGACCTGGCAGACTCCCTGAAAATGACCGGGCCGGTATTTGCCTTCGAGCAGGGTTTCAAGAGGTCCCAGGTCATAGGTTTCAAGGCCCGTGGTTCCCTGGGGGTACATTTCGGCGACATCGGGCAGGAAAAGGACGTCGACACCTGCTTTTTCGAGCATGGGGATATCTTTTTCCAGCGTCACCGGGTATTTCTGAAAATCTTTTGGATCATTAAACTGTGTGGGGTTGACAAAGATGCTGCAAACCGTTAGGGCTGTACTCTTTTTTGATATAGTAATAAGTGAAATATGTCCGGCATGCAAGGCGCCCAAGGTGGGGACAAAACCGATGGTTTGGCCCGCCTTCCGCTGGTGTTCCAGCCAGGAACCGAGGTCGCCGGCTCTTTTGAATAATATCATGATTTTTTGGGTTTTAGGCTCCGAAACCAGTGTCAGTACCGATTTTGCAATAAAAATTGTACCTTTGCAAACTATTTGTTTACATGTTGGTAACGACTAGTTAAGGTTCCTCTCAACAATTATTGAATAAAAATAATGCTACAAAAAAAGCGAATTTTATTTATTGCCAACGAAATGTCGCCTTATTTAGAGCTGACAGAATTTGCGGAGATTGTTAATAAGCTGGCAATTAAATCAAATGACAATGGGTTCGAGGTGCGCTGTATAATGCCGAGATTTGGGGTAGTGAACGAAAGGAGGCACCGGCTTCATGAAGTGGTTCGCCTTTCCGGGATCAATGTTTCGGTGGACAACGATGACTTCCCCCTGCAGATCAAAGTAGCTTCTCTTCCCAATGCCCGGCTCCAGGTTTATTTTCTCGACAACGAAGACCTTTTCAAGCGGAAATTCATCTTTCACGACGAAAACGATAAATGGTTTGAAGACAATGGCCTGCGCACGGTTTTCTATTGCAAGGGCGCGCTTGAGACCGTTAAAAAATTTGGCTGGCCGCCGGACGTCATCCATTGCAGTGGCTGGATGACGGGATTGATCCCGCTGTATCTTAAGACCGTGTATAAGAAAGAGCCCGTTTTTGCACATAGCAAATGTGTCTTTACCATCGGACAGCCCACCTTTAAAGAGAAGTTGGGGGGGGATTTCCTCAAAATAGCCAACATTCACGCCAACATAAAGGAGAAGGACCTCGAACCTTATAAGGAGGCCAATAATACGGCGCTTTTCCGGGGCGGCGCTACGTATGCCGACGCCATCACCTTTGGCGCAGAAAAGGTGGACAAGAAGCTTGTCGACGAGTTTGGCAAGATTCGCGGCCGGAAGGTTCTTTCCTACAATGCGGAATCTGATTTAACAGATTATTTGCAGTTGTACATGGACCTAAGTAAATAAGCTATTATCTTTGCGCGTCATTTATTGGATAATCCATTAATATTCATCAAACCTTTTAAAAAAAATGCCTTATTTATTCACTTCTGAGAGCGTTAGTGAAGGACACCCGGATAAAGTGGCCGACCAGATCTCTGATGCATTGATCGATCATTTCCTGGCTTTCGACCCCCAGTCCAAGGTCGCTTGTGAAACGTTGGTGACCACCGGTCAGGTTGTTTTGGCCGGGGAAGTAAAATCTAAGGCTTACCTCGATGTACAGGATATTGCCCGGAGCGTTATCCGCCGGATTGGTTATACCAAGAGCGAATATATGTTCGAAGCCAATTCCTGTGGTATTTTCTCCGCCATCCATGAGCAGTCCTCCGATATCAACCAGGGTGTTGACAAGAAGAAGAAGGAAGAGCAGGGTGCAGGCGACCAGGGGATGATGTTTGGCTATGCCAGCAACGAGACCGAAGACTATATGCCGCTGGCGCTCGACCTGGCACATAAAATATTGCTGGAGCTTGCCGCGCTGCGTCGTGAGAACAAGCAGATCAAATACCTGCGTCCCGACGCCAAGAGCCAGGTTACCCTGGAATATGATGACAACAACAAACCGGTGAGGATCGACGCGATCGTGGTATCCACGCAGCACGACGATTTCGACACCGAAGCCAAAATGCAGGCAAAGATCAAAAAAGATATTATCGAGATACTGATCCCCCGTGTGAAGGCAAAATATAAGAAGTACGCACGGCTCTTCAATGATCAGATAAAGTATCACATCAACCCTACGGGCAAATTCGTCATTGGCGGTCCGCATGGTGACACTGGCCTCACCGGCCGGAAGATCATCGTTGACACCTATGGCGGCAAGGGTGCGCATGGCGGTGGCGCTTTTAGCGGGAAAGATCCTTCCAAGGTTGACCGTAGCGCGGCTTATGCTACCCGGCATATCGCGAAGAATCTCGTTGCTGCGGGTGTAGCCGATGAGGTGCTGGTACAGGTGTCCTATGCCATCGGTGTGGCTCAGCCGACGAGCATCAACGTCAACACCTTTGGTACGGCCAAGGTGAAGCTGAGTGACGGCCAGATCGCCAAGAAGGTGATGGACCTGTTCGACATGCGGCCTTACTTTATCGAGACTCGCCTTAAGCTGCGCAATCCCATCTATAGCGAAACTGCTGCTTATGGTCATATGGGCCGTCAGCCGCAGGTGATAGAAAAGACCTTTGTCTCCCCCGACGGGAAGGAGGTGAAGCGGAAGGTGGAGCTGTTCACCTGGGAGAAGCTTGATTATGTCCCCAAGGTGAAGAAGGCGTTTGGGTTGAAATAAAAGAATTTTCGAGGTTGGAACCTCCCCTTTGGGGAGGTTCTTTATTTTTGGAGTATGAAGAATCCCTGGACTGTTTTAGCCGAACGACCGGTATACGACAATAAATGGATCGGCGTGACGGAATACGATGTGTTAAATCCCTCGGGTGGGAAAGGCATCTATGGTAAGGTTCATTTCAAGGGCCTGGCTATCGGCATCCTTCCACTGGATGAGGAAGGGTATACCTGGCTGGTGGGGCAATACCGGTTTCCACTGGACGCGTATAGCTGGGAGATACCCGAAGGAGGCGGCGACTTCGCGGTGTCGCCTATCGAGTCGGCCAGGCGGGAATTGAAGGAGGAGACGGGGCTGGTGGCCAAGGAGTATACGCTGATACAGGAAATGCATTTATCCAATTCCGTGAGCGACGAACGGGCGTTTATCTTTCTGGCCCGGGGCTTGCACCAGGAAGAGGCTACGCCGGAGGAGACGGAGCAGCTTGTCGTGCGGCGGGTGGCATTCGACGAAGCCTTCGAGATGGTGTTGCGGGGAGAGATCACCGATTCGATAGCGGTGGCGGGAATATTAAAAGTGAAACTAATGTTGATGAGCGGAGCGTTGAAAATATGATAAAGCAAAGCAAATTGATCATCGGTCGCCAGCCCCTTATCGAGACCATTCGATCGGGCCGGGCTATCGACAAGATATTGTTACAGCGGAATACGGCGGGGGAATCCATTGCGGAGATAAGGCAGCTGGCGCGGGAATACAATATCCCGGTGCAGGTGGTGCCGGTGGAGAAGCTGGGATCGCTGACAAAGGCCAACCACCAGGGGGTCATCGCCTTTGCGGGACTGGTGCAATATATGGACCTCCAGCAGGTGATCGACCATGTGGTAGGGACGGGCGCGATGCCGCTATTCGTGATGCTGGACGGGGTCACCGACGTACGGAATATCGGGGCCATCGCCCGTAGTGCGCTTTGTTGCGGTGCGCAGGCGCTGATCATCCCCGATAAAGGGGTGGGGGCCTTGAACGAAGAGGCGATGAAGTCCTCTGCCGGCGCCCTGGAGCGGATCCAGGTGTGTCGCGTACCCAGTCTGCTCAAGGCGGTGGATACACTGCATCTCAACGGGATCAAGGTTTTTACGAGCGAGATGAAGGCAGAGGCGCGGGTTTTCGAACTTCCGCTGGCCGAACCTTGTTGTATTGTGATGGGGAGCGAGGATAAGGGTGTGCAGCCGTATATTCATAAGGCCGCGGATGCCTTTTTTACGATCCCGATGGCAGGGGATTTTGATTCTTTTAACGTTTCGGTAGCAGCCGGAATTATTTTGTACGAGGCGATGAAACAACGATTGCTATGAGCCAAAAAATGGATCAGCAGGCGGGCGCGTCGGGCGGGAGGGTAGCGCTTGTCGAATGTCCGCGCGATGCCATGCAAGGCTGGCCGCATATTATTCCCACGGTGAAGAAGATCGATTATCTGAATACGCTCTTGCGCGTTGGGTTCGACGTGCTGGATTTCGGAAGTTTTGTCTCGCCGAAGGCCATACCCCAGATGGCGGATACGGCCCGGGTGCTGGCGGGTTTGGACTTGAAAGGGGTGAAGACGAAGCTGCTTGCGATAGTGGCGAACTTCAGGGGGGCGGAGGAAGCGGCAGAGTATGACGCCATCAGTTATCTCGGGTTCCCTTTTTCCGTGTCGGAGACTTTCCAGTTGCGCAATACCAATAAGACCATTGAAGGCAGCTTTGCCACGGTGGAAGAGATGCAGGCGCTTTGTGCCGAGCGGCAGAAAGAGCTGGTGGTCTATCTGTCTATGGGGTTCGGCAATCCTTATGGTGATCCGTGGAATGAAGCCGTGGTGTATGAGTGGGCGGCGGCGCTGGCGAAGCTTGGCGTGAAGACCTTGTCGGTGGCCGATACGGTAGGGCTGGCAACGCCGGAGCATGTGTTTGGGGTGACGAGCTATCTGATACGCGAGCTGCCGCAGTGTAGCATCGGGGTGCATCTGCATTCGACGCATCACAACCGCAAGGCCAAGATCGATGCGGCGCTCGAGGCGGGCTGTCGACGGTTTGACGGGGCGTTGAAGGGCATCGGAGGGTGTCCCATGGCGGGGGATGAGCTGGTGGGGAATATGGATACGGAGTGGTTAGTCGGCTATTTTCATCAAAAGCATTTATTGGGTACGCTGGATGAGGTGGCGCTTAGAGAGAGTTTGCGGCTGGCGGGGGAGATATTCATTTGATCATGGAGTTTCAATTACCGATATCGTTACCGTCCTTGCCTGTGCCGATAAAGTATGGGGACAGGATATTGCTTACCGGCAGTTGCTTTACGGAGCATATCGGGAATGCCCTGGGCGAATGGAAGTTCGATGTGCTACAGAATCCCAATGGGATACTCTTTGATCCGAAGAGTGTGGCGTCGAGCCTGATCTCTTACGTGGAGGCGAAGGTTTATGGAGAGGGTGATCTGTTCTATCTGAACGAGCTGTGGCAGAGCTGGCAGCATCATAGTATTTTTTCGGGCGTAGATAAGGCCGACGTGTTGCGGGGGATCAATGCTTCGCAACAGCGGGCGCATGCGTTTTTGCAGCATGCGGACTGGCTGGTCATTACGCTGGGGAGTGCTTTTTCTTATCGGTTGGTGGAGAATGGGTCGGCCGGTGGCGAATGGGGGCAAGCGGGGCTTGCTGTTGCCAACTGTCACCGGGCGCCGGCGCAGAGCTTTCAGAAGCATTTAATGACGATAGAGGAGATCAATTCGGCATTTGACAGCTGTTTGTATCAATTGTTCTATTTCAACCCGGGGTTGAAGGTGCTGTTTACCATCAGCCCGGTGCGGCATATCCGCGATGGGGTGGTGGACAACAACCGCAGCAAGGCGCGGCTTATCGAGGCGGTGCATCATCTCGTGAATAAATTCGACCGCCTTTGGTATTTTCCCGCGTATGAGCTGGTGATCGACGTACTGCGGGACTATCGCTTTTACGATGTGGATATGGTGCATCCCAACTATCCGGCGACGCAATTCGTGCTGGAGAAGTTTGTACAGCAATGTCTCGATGCGGGGTCGAGGGAATTGCTGGAAGAGGTGAAGAAGATCGTCATCGCCCGGAAGCACAAGCCCTTTCAGCCCTCGACGCAGGCGCACCGGCGGTTCTTACAGGATCAGTATCAGCGGGCTGCCGCTCTGGCGGAAAGATATCCTTTTCTTAACCTTGAAGAGGAGATGCGCTATTTTTCGGGAGAGTAATTTTGCCTTCCACAACTACTATATTTATGACAAAGGCGCTGATCGGCATTGCCCTGCTTTGCGGGGTTCTTCCCGGCTTTTCCCAGGGACCACGTCCTTCCTCTATCGCCCGGGATATTGAAGCCAACCGGGTGAGGTTGCCAAATGGATGGTCGCTGACACCGGTGGGCAAGAGTCTTCCGCTGGGTGATCTTCCGCTAAACATCGCGCTCAGTCCAAAATATGCTGCCGTCACCAACAACGGCCAGAGCATACAATCCATTCAATTATTCGACGTCCGTGCGGGCAAACAGCTGGACAGTGTGGAGGTCGGCACTGCCTGGGGCGGCATCGTTTTCAGCGCTGACGAAAAATCGTTATATGTCTCCGGCGGTAATGACAATTGGATCATCCGGTATGCCATCCGCGACGGCAGGCTGAAGAAAGCCGACACCATCGTGCTTGGGGCCCGACTACCTAATAAGGTGTCGCCCACGGGTATCGTGCTTGACGACAAACGGTCGCTCTTATATACGGTGACAAAGGAGGACAACAGCCTTTATGTAGTGGACCTGCGGACAAAAAAGATCGTCCGCCGCTTGCCGTTGGGGGGCGAAGGGTACACCTGTCTTTTGTCGCCGGATAAAAAAGAATTATATATCAGCATCTGGGGGGAGAAGAAGATACTGGTATATGACACCCAAGCGAATGGGTTTACCGACAGCATAGCGGTGGGTGATCATCCCAATGACCTTTGTCTTTCGCACAACGGCAGGATGCTTTATGTCGCCAATGCAAGCGATAACAGTGTCTCTGTAATCGATATCCGGGCGCGGACGGTGACCGAGACGCTGAATGCCGCCTTGTATCCCGCTTCGCGTGAGGGTTCTACCACTAATGGCGTGGCGCTTAGCGACGATGACAAGACGCTTTTTGTCGCCAATGCGGATAACAATTGCCTGGCGGTGTTTGATGTTTCCAAACCGGGCGAAAGTACATCGAAGGGGTATATTCCTACGGGCTGGTATCCCACCTGTGTGCGGGTGACGGGCAAACAATTGTATGTAGCCAACGGAAAGGGTTTTTCCTCCTTTGCCAATCCCCGCGGACCGAATCCTATCGATGTCCGGCAGCGGGTCTTTCTCCACCAGGGGGACAGTCTCCGGTCGGGAAGGGTACGCGAGCAATACATCGGCGGGGGATTGCTGATGGGTTCGCTGAGCATCATCGATATTCCTACGGATGAGCAGCTGCTTGGTTACAGCCAGGCTGTTTTTCACAACACCCCGTACAACAAGGCGACCGAGCTCACCGCTGTCGAGGCCGGCGAGCCGAATAACCCCATTCCAGCGAGGGTTGGCGCGACTTCACCTATTAAATATGTATTCTACATCATCAAGGAGAACCGCACTTACGACCAGGTGTTGGGTGATCTGCCCGAGGGCAATGGGGATACGAGCCTTGTGCTTTTTGGCGAGAAAGTGACGCCCAACCTGCATTCGCTGGCCCGGGAGTTTGTGCTGTTGGATAATTTCTATGTCGACGGGGAGGTCAGTGCGGATGGACACAACTGGTGCATGGGGGCCTATGCGACGGATTATATGGAAAAGATATGGCCTTCTTCCTATGGTCATCGTGGTGGCGAGATCTATTCCCGGAAGACGACGCTTAACCAGCGGTATATCTGGGATCAGGCGAAGGAGGCGGGTGTGAGTTACCGCACGTATGGCGAATTTGTGCGGAGCGGGAAGCCGGCGATACCTTCGTTGGCGGGACATTTCGACCCGGCATTCCGGGATTTCGACCTGCATTACACCGATACGGGACGGGAGCGGGAATGGGAGCGGGAGTTCGACTCGCTGCTGGCGGCTGGGGCTGTCCCGGCCTTTAACAGCGTCCGCCTGGGCACGGACCATACCGAGGGGACGGCGGCTGGCCGGCCTACGCCTTTTGCGCATGTTGCCGACAATGATCTGGCGGTGGGCATGCTTATCGAACATCTCAGCAGGAGTTCCATCTGGAAAGAGAGTGCGGTCTTTATCCTGGAGGATGATGCGCAGAATGGTCCCGACCATGTCGACGCCCATCGTTCGCCCGCCTATATTGCCGGTGGATTTGTGAAGCGGCATTTTGTCGATCATACGATGTATACCACTTCTTCGATGTTGCATACGATGGAGCTGATCCTGGGGATGCAGCCGATGAGCCAGTATGATGCGGCGGCGAACACCATGTGGCGGAGTTTCACCCCGGAAGCGAATCTGACGGCATTTGCCACGTTGCCCGAACAGGTGAATCTCAACGATGTGAACCCGAGCAAGGGCGGACTGCAGGGCATGGCAAAGGGGTTGGATTTTTCGAAGGAAGACCTGGTTGCGGATGCCATCATGAATACCATGTTGTGGAAGGCGGTGCATGGCGAGGGGGCCCGGGTTCCGGCGCCGGTGCGGGCTGCGTTTGTCAAGGCGGCAGGCGTAGACAGGGATTAAAGCGATGGCGGGGGCGAGATATGGATTAGCATCCTATCTTTACAGGCATGGCTAAGAGTTTTGCTACCCAGGCGGAGGCGATATTGGACTTTTATCAGCATTTGCGGCCGCGTTTCGCGATGGGTGATGGCATCTCCATCATGAATCCGTATAAGGAAGCGGCGACGTGGGGGCTGACCACGCAGTTTTACCGGAAGTTTTACAGTGATGACAGGCCGCGGAGCTTTATTTTCGGCATCAACCCGGGGCGACATGGTGCGGGGGTGACGGGTGTACCTTTTACCGATCCGATAAGGCTGGCTGAGGAATGCAGGATCCCGAACGAGATGAAGCGAAAGGCGGAGCTGTCCTCGGAGTTTGTCTATGCGATGATCGATGGTTATGGTGGAGTAGATGCTTTTTACGGGGATTTCTTTTTTACGGCGATGTCGCCGCTGGGGTTTGTGCGGAATGGGAAGAACCTGAATTACTACGACGATAAGGAGCTACTACGGGATTTCGAGCCATTTATGCTACAGTGTATCCGGCGGCAGCTGGAGACGATGCCCACGACGCGGGAGCGCTGCTTTTGCCTGGGGGAGGGGGAGAATTTCAAGTATTTCAGCAAGATCAATCAGCGGCATGGGTTTTTCAAGGAGATAGTGCCGTTGCCGCATCCGCGGTGGGTGATGCAATACCGGCGCAAGCGGGTGGGAGAGTTTGTGGAGTTGTATTTGCAGCGGTTTGGGGTAGAGGGATAGTGGCGCGGTTGGGCGGTGACGGGAGGCCGCTAGTGAATCCGATCGCCGCGGACTTCGAGCGAGCGCATTATGTCTGCTTCATAGTCCAGCCATTCCTTCCAGCGGCGTCGGACGGTTTCCTTTTCGATGTAGAATTCTGCGAGTTCGATGAAGAGATGATAGTGACCGGCTTCGCTTTCCATGAAGCGGCGGTAGAACTGCCGGAGATAGGGGTCGTCGAGACCTTCGCTGAGGCGTTTGAAGCGTTCGCAGCTGCGGGCTTCGATGAGGGCGAAGATGAGCAGCCGATCGAGCAGGCGTTCTTCCTCAGTAGCGCCTTTTTTTTCAAATTCCATCAGTTGGTTGACGTATTGGTCTTTGCGCTGACGGCCGAGTTTGAGGTCGCGGCGTTGGAGTTCGGCTATTACCAGCCGGAAGTGCCCCCATTCTTCGGTGACGATGGGGGAGAGGTCGTTTACGAGGCGGTCTTTGTCGGAGTACCGCTGGATCAGCGAGATGCAGCTGGTAGCGGCTTTTTGTTCGCACCAGGCGTGGTCGGTGAGGATGGCGGCAAGCGAGATGCCGGCGAGATCGACCCAGCGTGGATCGGTAGGGAGTTGCAGGCCGAGGATGTTCTTTTGGCCGGTGGACGTTTCCATGGGGCGAAATTACGTACGTTTGTCCGAAATTTTGGCATGCAGAACGATAGCTTTTTGAACAGGAAATTGACCGAACGGCGGGAGAATGCGGCTTTCCGGCAGTTGCGGCTGCCGGAGGGGAAGGTGGATTTTTGTTCTAACGATTATCTGGGGGTGGTGAGAGATGGGTTGCTGGAGCGGGGGTTTGGGCCGGCGGGTGAGGGAATGGCCCCCCTGGCGCATGGCAGTGGCGGGTCGCGGCTTCTGGCGGGAAATTATTCATTGGTCGAAGAGACAGAGCGGCAGTTGGCGGTCTTTCATTCGGCGCCGGCGGGCCTGATCTACAATTCGGGATATGATGCGAATGTGGGGGTGTTGAGCTGTATCCCGCAGCGGGGAGATGTGGTGTTGTATGATGCGTTGAGTCATGCTTCCATAAGGGATGGGATGCGCCTATCGTTTGCGCAGTCATTTGGATTTGCGCATAATGATTGCGGGGAGTTGGAGAAGCGATTGGCTGCGGCTGCGGCGCCGAACATTTTTGTCGTGACGGAGTCGGTGTTCTCGATGGACGGGGACGAGGCGCCGCTTGCGGCAATGGTTGCGTTGTGCCGCAGGTATGATGCACATCTCATCGTCGACGAGGCGCATGCGACGGGTGTCATCGGGGAGAAAGGGGAGGGGCTTGTGCAGGCGCTTGGGCTGCAGGACGAATGTTTTGCGCGTATCCATACATTTGGCAAGGCGGTGGGTTGTCATGGCGCCATTGTGCTGGGGAGTCCGCTGCTTCGGGATTACCTGATAAATTTTTCGCGGAGTTTTATCTATACGACGGCGTTGCCTCCAGCCAGTGTGCGGGCCATCGCTGCCGCCTATACGTTGTTGCCGGAACTGCAAGCGCAGCGGGAGCAATTGCAGCGGCTTATCGACCGGTGGCGGGATACGGCTATCGGTTATGAACGGCTGGACAGCCGGACGCCGATACAGGTGGTGATCGTGCCGGGTAATAATGCTGCCAGGGCGCTGGCGGACAGGCTGCAGGCGGCGGGATTGGATATCCGGCCGATATTGTATCCTACTGTGCCGAAGGGAAGCGAGCGGTTAAGGATCGTACTACATTCCTTTAATACGGAGGAAGAGGTGGACAGGCTAACAGGATTGTTAAAAAAATAAGCCGACTCATTGCTGAGACCGGCCTATTCATCTACCTGAACCACCTGAACTAAATTAAAGAGTACGTTGTTTTTACCTACACAAAAATGAGACGAAACACGCAATCAGACAATACCATTTTGTGGTATTACCACTTGTGGGGATATTGAAAAATAGCCTATTTTTAGCCGACCAATAAAACCA
This sequence comes from Puia dinghuensis, assembly GCF_014642875.1. Taxonomy (GTDB): domain Bacteria; phylum Bacteroidota; class Bacteroidia; order Chitinophagales; family Chitinophagaceae; genus Puia; species Puia dinghuensis. The sequence continues at coordinate 454,276 of NZ_BMJC01000002.1, read as the reverse complement.
TAATAACCGTGGTATGAGAATTATCCCCTTCCTCCTTTCGCTTATCCTGACCACCGGCCTTATCATTTGCTTGAACCGACAATGGGGTGGCTTGAAGAAGACACCGCCTTTTGGCCAGTTTCTGAGTCCCCAACATGGATTTTGGCAGAATGCCGAGCCGGTGGGTCAACATATCGACGAGCAGGTGTCGCTGCCGGGATTGAAAGGGAAGGGGGATGTTTATTTTGATGAGAACCTGATCCCCCATGTTTTTGCAGCCAGCCAGAATGATGCCTGTTATATCCAGGGATATCTGCATGCCAAATTCAGGCTCTGGCAGATGGAGTTCCAGACTTTTGCCGCAGCGGGCCGGGTGAGCGAATTTCTTGGGCCGGGCCCGGACAACAACTATATCAAATACGACCGTAGCATGCGTCGCCTGGGCATGGTGACCGCGGCCAGGGCGGCTCTTGCGGAGATGGAGAAAGACAGCACTGTCAAGGCGGATTGCGACGCTTACACGGCCGGAGTCAACGCCTATACCAGCCAATTGAAGGCCAGCGAGCTGCCGTTCGAATACAAGCTGCTCAATTATTCCCCCGAGCCCTGGACCAATCTCAAGACGGCGCTTTTTGTCAAATACATGGCCTATGATCTTGCCGGGCATGACAATGATTTCGAGATGACTAATGCCCGGAGTTTTTTCAGCAAGGAGGATTTTGCCAAGCTCTATCCCGAGACGCAGGATAGTGCAGACCCTATCATCCCGAAGGGGACGCACTTTCAGCCACCTGCACTTTTGCTAAAGGAGCCGGCTACGGTGGATAGCCTATATCTCGGCCATCCCATGACGGTGACGGCGGCGGAGTCGAAGCCCGACAAGGACAACGGCAGCAACAACTGGGCTGTCAGCGGGAAGAAGACGCTTAGCGGCAGGCCGATCCTTTGCAACGACCCCCATCTCAGCACCAATCTCCCGGCTATCTGGTACCAGATGCAGATACACACCCCCGATTATAATGTCTATGGGGTATCCTTCCCCGGCGCGCCCTATGTCATCATCGGATTCAACGACAGCTGCGCCTGGGGCATCACCAATGCCGAGCGGGATGTGCGCGACTATTATTCGATAAAGTTCAAAGACGAGAGCCGCCAGGAATACTGGTATAATGGGAAATGGGTACCGGCAGAGATGCGGGTGGATACCATCCTGGTGAAAGATGGGTTACCCTTCTATGATTCGGTGGCGACGACTGTTTTCGGTCCGGTGATGTACGACCCGACCTTCCCCGGCTTTTCCGATGAGACCAACACCCGCAGCTATGCGGTTCATTGGAAGCCGGCCGACCCTTCCAACGAGCTAAGGACCTTTAGCAGGTTTCAGTCGATGCGCAGCTATTCGGATTATAAGGATGCCATTCTCACCTTTAAGAGCCCGGGGCAGAACTTTGCTTATGCCGACAAGAGCGGTGTCGTCGCCATCTGGCAACAGGGGGAATTTCCCGCCAAGTGGAAGGAGCAGGGGCGATTTGTCATGCCCGGTGAAGATAGCAGCTATCTGTGGCAGGGGAATATCAAGCAGGAAGAGAATCCAACCATGCTGCTGGACAACGACGACAATGGCCGCGGATTCGTCAGCAGCGCCAACCAAATTCCGGTGGACACCACCTATCCCTATTACCTGGGGGCAGGGTACCCGGAATATCGCGGGCTGATCATCAACCGCAAGCTAAGCGACATGAACTCCATTACCCCGGCCGATATGATGACGATGCAAACGTGCAACTACGACATTTTTGCGGAGATGGCCCGGCCCTTGCTGCTGCGCAATATCCATGAGGCCCGGCTTAGCGAAGATGAGAAGAACTACCTGAATATCTTCCGCACCTGGAATTTGAACGATGATCCCAACGAAGAGGGGCCCGTCATCTTCAAGTATTGGTGGAACCATCTTACCGAGGATATCTATGACGATGAATTCTCGAAGTCGAGCCTGGAGATGATGCGGCCTTATGAGAGCACCCTGCTGGAGGCGTTGCTCCGGGATTCTGCCTATTCCTTTATCGACAATATCAATACTGCGGAGAAGGAGACGTTGCAGCAGGTGGTAACCACCGCCTTCCTGCAGGCTATTCCCGACCTGGTGGCGGCTGCAAAAGATGACAAGCTCACCTGGGCCAAGAACAAGGATACCTGGGCCCGACACCTGTTGCAGATACCCGAGCTGAGCCGCACCCATCTGCCCATCGGCGGGGGTGTCCATTGTATCAATGCGGCCAAGAAATTACATGGCCCCAGCTGGAGGATGATCGTGCAGCTGACGGATAAGACCGAAGCGTATGGGATCTATCCGGGTGGTCAGAGCGGTAATCCCGGCAGTCCCTATTATGATACTTTTGTCGACAAGTGGGCGGCGGGCAAATACGATCCCCTTTGGGTGATGGGGCCCGAAGAGGTGAAGGACCAGCGTGTCAAGTGGGCGATGCATTTTTCCAATTAATAAAGCGGATGACATGATAAAATTCTTTGTATCGATTATTCTTATTGCCCTGCTAAGTTTTATCTGCGGGCTTTTTCTTCCCTGGTGGACGATTGCCGTGGCGGCCTTTGCCGTCATTGCCCTGATCCCGCAAAAGCCGCTGGCTGCCTTCTTTGCCGGTTTCCTGGCGCTCTTCCTGCTCTGGGGAGGGTTGGCGTGGGCGATAGATGCCGCCAATACCAGTATTCTGTCGGTGCGGGTGGCCAGTATGCTGTACTTGCAGGGGTCGTCTATTCTGTTGGTGTTGGTGACGGGTTTTATCGGGGCGCTTGTCGGTGGTGGCGGGGCGATCACTGCGAGTTTTATGCTGACGCGGGGACGGGCAAGGTAAAGGTGAAAGCCGTGCCTTTGCCGGGTTCGCTTACGAAGCCTATTTTGCCGCCATTCTTTTCCACCAATTCTTTGCAGAGGGACAGGCCGAGCCCGCTGCCTTTTTCACGCGATGTTCCTGCCGTTGTATAGGTGATCGACCGAAAGATCTTGTCCTGGTGGTCAGCCGGGATGCCCTGTCCCGTGTCGCGGACGGTGATGGCCACGTTGTATTTTCCGGGGTTAGCGGTGATGGAGACGGTATCGCCTTCGCGGGAGAATTTGAGGGCGTTCTCTACCAGGTTGCGGATGACCATGTCGATCATGACTTCGTCTGCGTTGACGAGCAGGGGTGCGGCTGCTTTTGGCGAGGGGCCGTGCGCGGAGTCTTCCTTGGGGCCGTTGGTGGGGCCTTCCCCGTCGATGACGAGGTTGATCTTCTTTTCAGCGGCGCGGCTTTGGACGAGGCGGCTGTTTTGTTCGATCACCTGGTGGATGTCGAAGGGACTGGCATTCACTTCTATTCCTTCCATCTGGCTCTTGGCCCAGAACAGCAGGTTATCCAGCAGGCGGCTGGTTCCTTCGAGGTTTTCACCCATCTTCTGGCTGAAGTAGTGGATCTGATCGGCGGTGAGAGTGGATTGGCGGAGAAGGTCGACGAACCCTTTTAGCGTGGCGATGGGACTGCGCAGATCGTGGCCGATGATGGACAGCAATTTATTCTTTACGGCGTTGAGCTCTTCTAATTGCCGGTTCTTTTTCCCGATCTCTTTGTTGCGGATCTCGAGCAGCTGGTTGAGCTGTTTGCGCCGGGCATTGCTCCTTACCAGGAAGAATGCCCACAGGGCCAGGAGGGCTACGCTTCCGGCAAGAAAGTAGTTGCGTATCCGGATGCGGGCCAGCTCTTCCTGTTGCAGGAGCCGGTCTTTGGTGATGAGATCGAGCTGGTGTTGTTTCTTTTCCAGATCGAAAGATGCCTGCAGGCTGCGCATCTGTTTTTCTTTTTCCAGATTGTATAAGCTGTCGTTGAGGGCGATCTCGCGGTTGCGGTAGTCGAGGGCTTTATCGAACTCGTGCAGCCCGGCATAACCGGAAGAAAGTTCGTGATAAGCGGCCTTGACGAATTCCCCGGCGTGGACCTTGCGTGCTTCCTGCAGGGCCATTGCTGCGAAGGCGATGCCTTGCTGGTATTGTTTGAGCGCAAAGCAGGCTGCGGCCATATGCACATGTACAGAGGCAGCCCCATTGAAATCATGTGCATTTATGGATATAGTCAGCGCCCGTTGGAGATAGGTCAATGCTTCCCGGGGCTGACCATTGCGGGTAGAGTAATCGCCAAGATCGTCCAGGCTCGCGCTGAGCCCGGTGACATCCTGGATCTCTTCGGCGATGGCGAGGGCGGCCTTGCAGTAAAAGATGGCCGAATCGAGCTGTTGAGCAGCGGCAAAGGTCTCGCCGAGGTTGATATAGTTATAGGCTATCCCTTCCTTTTCCGGGAAATGGCGGGCTATGGCCAGGGCACGCCGGAAAAAGTCCAGGGCCTTGGGGTAGTCCTTCATATCCGTATAAATGATGCCGATGTTGCCGCAGTTGTTGCCGGAGAGTCCTTCGAGCCCCAGCTGTTCGCTGAGGCGCAGGGATTTGAGGTCGCAATCCAGGGCTTCGGGATAGAGCCCTTTTGTCCCATAGGAAACGCCCATGGTAAGATAGGCCAGCGCCATTCCTTTGGTGTACCGGGCCCTGGTAGCGATGTCGAGCATTTTTTGCCCCATCAGCAGGGCGCTGTCGGCGTCGATGTCCCAATAATAGTGGGAAATGGTGTAATAAATGTTGGCGCGATCGGTATCTTCGCGGGCTGCCTGTAGTTTTGCGAACAGGTCGGCCGGATGCTGGGCCCGCGTGGTAGCGACGGTGAGCAGACCCATAAGCAGGTTTAGAAAAAGGGTTTGGGCTTTTATATTGGTCGGGTTTTTAGCAACAATCGAAATTGGATTTACCGTAAAATAAGGATTTTTACATCATGATCCGCAAATTTCTATTCCTATTAGTATGCTGTTTTTGCAGCCTTTTTGTCCATGCTACCAGGTTGACTGGTATTGTAACCGATGACAAAGGGAATGCGCTGCCTTATTCTTCCATTTTGATAAAGGGAACCACACGTGGCGTGACGGCCGGAAGCGATGGCCGGTATAGTATCGAGCTGTCGCCGGGGAGCTATACCATCGTATGTCAGTATGTAGGGTATAGCCGGCAGGAGAAAAAGGTTACGGTCGGCAATGAAACCGTAGTACTCGATTTCCGGCTGGCGCTGCGGCAGTTGTCGATGGCGGAAGTGGTGGTGAGGCCCGGCGGGGAAGACCCGGCCTATGCGATCATCCGGCATGCCATCAAGAAACGCCGGGACTATGAGAACCCACTTGATTCTTTTACCTGCGAGGCGTATATCAAATCGCAGATAAGGACGAGGGGGCTGCCGAAAAAGATATTTGGCCAAAAGATAGATGCCAAGGACTTGAAGTCGCTGGGGGTCGATTCGGCGGGGAAGGGGATACTCTATCTATCGGAGTCGCTGACTAAGGTGGCGTACAAGCGACCGGATAAGATAAAACTGGAAGTCTTATCGGGGCGGGAAAGTGGCGGCAACGGGTTTGGCTTTAGCATCCCCATCTTTATGAATTTCTACCAGAACAATGTGACGGTGATGGGGGATAAGATGCACCCGCGCGGGTTTGTTTCGCCGATTGCCGATGGGGCGCTGAATTATTATCGCTACAAATTCCTGGGAAGTTTTTTCGAGGATGGAAAGGAGGTGAATGAGATAAGGGTGATTCCCAGGCGGAAATATGAGCCGCTTTTCTCGGGGAAGATCGATATTGTCGATGGCGAGTGGCGGATACACAGCCTCGACCTGTTGCTGGTGAAGGAGTCGCAGCTGGAGATTCTCGACACGGTGAATATCAAACAAATTTATGCTCCCGTTGAAAGTGGGGGCGCGGTGTGGCAGGTGAAGAACCAGGTAGTTTATTTTACGTTCAAGCTACTGGGCATCGACGCGGTGGGGAATTTTTTGGATGTCTATAATAATTATGACATTGCACCGGCCTTTCGAAAACGGTTTTTTGACAATGTCTATATCAAATATGATACGGCAGGCAACAAGAAGACCCTGGCCTATTGGGACAGCATCCGGCCGCTGCCGCTGGAGCCCGATGAGAAAGCCAACTATATCATCCGGGACAGTGTCTACCGGTACCAACAGGACTCGATGGGTTTGCGGAAGAACCGGGATTCGCTGTTGAAGCAGCAGGGCCCCGTCAAGCCAGAGCAATTGCTGCTTACGGGTTTTGACCGGAGTAATTTCCGGCAGCCGCGGCCGTTGCGGTATTCTTTCTCGCCGCTGTTGCAAAATATCAGTTATAATACGGTGGAAGGGATCAATATGAAAGTAGAAGGGTCGGTGAGCAGACAATTGAAGGGGGGAGTGGGTGATCTATCTTTCTCACCGCATCTCCGATATGGATTTCACAACACCCGGCTGAATGCCTGGGGAGAGCTTACGTTGAACCGCCGATCGTTGAACCGGGAGGAGGAGGATGTGTCGGCTTCGCGGCAGACCTGGTCGCTGGCCGGGGGGAAGCGGGTGTCGCAATTCAATCCCGAGAATCCTATTTCCGAGCCGGTGAACGCACTGTACACCTTACTCTTCCGGCGCAACTATATGAAGATCTATGAGAACTATTTTGTGCGGCTCGGTTCGGCGACGCGATTCGACAACGGCATGCGGCTGCATGTGCAGGCGTTGTATGAAGACCGGAGGCCGGTGGAGAATACCCTCGATTATTCGCTTTTCAAATACAACAGCAGGTTCTTCACTCCCAACTATCCCGTGGAACAATTGTCTACACAATTCCCACGGCACGAGGCGGTGGTGACGACGGTTGACTTCCAGTACCAGCCAGGGCAGCGGTTTATCGAATTCCCAAATTCCAAAGTGTCCATCGGTTCGAAGTATCCGACCTTCGGGCTTAGCTATACGAAGGGTTGGGAGGGGGTGCTGGGAAGCGATGTGAATTTTGATAAGTGGCGGTTCTCCGTTTGGGATAATATGAACTTCAGGTTGCGTGGGGAGCTGCGTTACCGGTTGTCGGTGGGCGGGTTTTTGAACACGCATGCGGTGTATATCCAGGACTACCAGCATTTCAACGGCAACCAGACGGTGATAGCGAGTGAATACCTGAACAGCTTCCAGGTGGCGCCGTATTATGCCAATAGTACGACGGCTTCCTTTTATGCGACGGGGCATCTCGAGCATCACTTCAACGGGTTTTTGACCAATAAGATCCCGCTGTTTCGCCGGCTCAACTGGTTTCTGGATGGCGGGGCGAATGCTTTTTATGTGCGGAAGGACAACCATTATGAGGAGATGTTCTGGGGACTGGAGAATATCTTCAAGGTGTTGAGGGTGGATGTGGTTGCTTCCTGGCTGGATGGGCGGTATTATCAGACGGGGGTGCGGATCGGATTGGGCGGGTTGCTGGGGGATGGGTTGAGGGGCGATCGCCAGCGCTGAGGTGTGGGGAATGGGCCGTCCGCTCTGACGTGCGCCTGACGCGAATTTTATGTAATTTTGCCTATGGCTTCACTACATAACCGCGTCTCCCAGAAGGAGTTGAAAGAACGTTTGTACCGGGAGTCCGATGCGCGGACGACTATTTCCTTTTACCGATATTTTCCGATAGACCATCCCAGGGATTTCCGGGATGAGTTGTATAAGGCGCTTTCGGCGTTGAAGGTGTTTGGGCGGATCTATGTGGCGGCCGAAGGTATCAATGCACAGATCAGTGTGCCGCAACCCCGGTTTGAAGAGTTGCGGACCCTGCTGAACGGGTGGCCCGGTTTGCAGGACCTGCGGCTTAATGTCGCCGTCGATGACGATGGGAAGTCGTTTTGGGTGTTGAAGATAAAGGTGCGCGACAAGATCGTTGCGGATGGCATCGACGACCCGGGTTTCGATATGCGGCGGAAAGGGAAGTATGTCGATGCGGTCACTTTCAACCGGCTTACCGACAACCCCGGCACCATCGTGGTGGATATGCGCAATCACTATGAGTATGAGGTGGGACATTTCGACAAGGCTATCGAGGTTCCGTCCGACACTTTTCGCGAGCAGTTGCCGATGTCTGCAGAGATGCTCGAAGAGGACAAGGACCGCACCATCATCATGTATTGCACGGGGGGCATCCGGTGTGAGAAGGCCAGCGCCTACCTGCTGCACAAGGGGTTCAACAACGTATTTCATCTCGAAGGCGGGATCATCCACTACGCCAATACCGTGAAGGAGCAGGGGTTGGAGAACAAGTTTCGCGGGAAGAATTTTGTCTTTGACGACCGGCTTGGCGAGCGCATCAGCGAAGACGTCATCGCGCACTGCCACCAGTGCGGACAGCCTGCCGACACGCATACCAATTGCCGCAATGAGGCCTGTCACCTGCTTTTTATCCAGTGTCCGGCCTGCGCCGAGAAGTATGAAGGGTGTTGCAGTTCCGAATGCCAGGAGGCGATGCGGCTTCCTGCTGAGGAACGGCGGGCTCAGCGGAAGGGAACCGAAAAGGGGTTGCACGTCTTTAATAAGTCGCGCAACCGGATGCGGTTGGGTAAAAAGGGCGCGGGAGGGTAGGGACGCGGCCATCCGGGGCGGCGACGGGTGAGTGTGGGATCGGAAGTTGGCGGCGGCGGCTAGAAATTTGGATCGAAGTTGAAGTAGATGGGGTTGGACAGCCCGACCATGTTGCCGCTGAGCGCCATTGACCCGGGAACTTGCGGATAGGGTGTTGGCGGCCCTTCGACCGTGACACGATAGTACGTTCTGCCAAGCGTGGCCGGGGTATCGGTGAACTCGACGAAAGGGGTGTTGCCGCCGGTGATCTTCAGGCTGTCGAAGTCGTCCCCGTTTTTTACCACCTTTACCGTATATGTTGCTCCGGGAACCGTATTCCCTGACAGCTGCACGCGGAAAGTAACGGGCTTGCCATTCGCCTTTGCATTATCACCCATCATCATATCCATTTTACCATCCCGATCGAGATCGGCATAGAACTCGACGCGGGGTGCAAAGGGGTTCGCGCTGACGGAGACCCGTCCGTTGGTGAGCGCGTCGACTACGGCCTGTGGCGTCCGCGCGGTGGCGAAGACCCAGGTTGTCGGCGTACCGACGTAGTTGGCTTTGGCCTGGTAGCTGTTTTTTGTCGCCTTGTCGGGTGTCTCCGGGGTACCGTGATGGGCGTCGCTTCCACCACGGCCGGTAAGTTTGCGGCCCGATGAGAGCATGTCATCCCAGATCATGATTGCATTGGCATTCCTGCTCCAGATGGCGGAATTCCAGACCTCGATGGATCTCACCATGTCATAAGAATAACCGAAGTGGTCTTTTCCGCTGGGGTGGTTGGCGGACAGGTGAATGCCAAGCTCTTTGACGATAGCGCCGATGACGATGTCGCGCTGATCGCGGACATCGTAAAGCCGCTGGTGGTCGTAAGGCCGGGCGGAGAAGACATTGCCATGGCCGCGGGTCGTTGTCCATTCGGCCCCATAGAGCAGCAACAGGGAGTCGGACTTGAATTCGGGGTCTGCCCAGGTGTTATGGGCGACATCACCCTCCACGTGGTTGTCGTGATCGGTGATGCAGACATAGTCCATGCCTACAGATAGGGAAAACGAGATGATCTTTGCAATGGGGTTGTTAGAGGATTCCTTACTATGCCGGGAATGCACATGGAGGTCGCCCTTGAGCCACACTCCGTTGGTGATCGGGGCGATGGGGGGTAAGGGGCCGAGTTCGGTGGGCGCCCAGGGGCTGACGTGGGTCGACTGGGCCCGGGCGGGATGAGGGATGACGGTTGTCAGGATTCCCAGGAGGCCAATACAAAGGACGTGGATGCGCGGGAAAGTTCTTTTATGAAAGATCATGGTGTGATGGTTGTTGTGTTCGGACTGTAGTAAGACGAATGGCAGACAGAGAATGACTACGCGGGGGTATTAGTAAATTGTATATTCGTACTCCGAAGTGACCTTATTCGGCCAGTTTCGGGGTTGAAAGAGGCCACACCAGGGCTTTTGCGGGCGAGGAAAGAGACGTATCGGGTGGAAGTTTGTCCTGGGTGCTCTTTACGATTTATTAAAGTGGTATATGTGTAGTAGTTTTTGTTTCAGTTAAAATGAAATAAATTTACATCCAACAAAAAGTGTATTTCGTACGTTTAATAATTTTTTAGTAGCTAAATCGCTCATGCCCGATTGCCCGGGAGACGTGGTACGAATTCCTTTAATTGCTGGGACCCTCAAAACTAAACCCAAGGCTCTGAACCATGAACAAGGCGGCAAAAAGTTTCATTCGATTACGAAGCTATGTCTGGAACATCGGGTACAGACCTTCCCTGGGCAGCTACGAGAAGCGGAAACTGGGCATTTTCAACGTGATGAATTTTTTGGGGTTGTCGGCGGGTGTGGTAATTCCTCTAGTGGGCTTTTTTGGTGAAAAACATTTCCCTCCTATTGTCTGGTTAGCCGCCACCGCGCCCGCGGTGATCAGCACTTTTGTATTGGCGGCCAACTATTATCAGAAGTATGAATTTGGCCGGCTGCTTTACTTCACGCTTTATCCGCTGGCAACGACAATGTGTTATGCGCTGCGGATCGATGCGGGGATCGAGTTCTTCTTTATCCTTTACGGGGTGCTTTCGGTCTTCTTCCTCCAGAACATTTACAACATTGTTTTTTCGTTTACGCTTTCGATGGCCTGCTACTTTCTGGTGGCCACCATCTGGAAGGACTATAACTACAGCCTGGAGAAACAAAACTACTATTTCTATCTTTTCAACCACCTGCTTGCCGTCTTCTTCATCTTCTATGGCCTCCTGCTGATAAAGAACGAGAACACGCGATACCAGAACCAGACCCGCGACAAGAACTGGCAGCTGCGCCGGAGCAATCTCAAGATACTACGGCAGAAAGCGGATATCACGGGCAAGGCTGCGTTGCTGGAAGAGCAGACTCACCAGCTGACCGAACTGAATACGCTTAAGAACAGGCTTTTTTCCATCATCGCCCACGACCTCAAATCCCCGCTGTACGCCCTTCGCAACCTGTTTCGCAATGTGCAGCTGTACGATCTCCCAGGGGATGAGATAAAGATCCTCATCCCGGAGGTGGTTAACGAGCTTACCTATACGACGGGGCTTATGGAGAACCTCCTGCAATGGGCCAAGAGTCAAATGCAGGCTGAATCCGTCAAGCCGCAGCTACTGGATATTTCGCGCATCACGAAGGAGGTGTTGCAGTTGTTGCGGCTGCAGGCGGATGCCAAGCATATCTATATCTGCAGCAAGATGGAGCGCCCGGTGTATGTCTATGCCGACAGAGATATGATCAACCTGGTGTTGCGTAACCTGCTTTCCAATGCGATAAAGTTTACCCCCGAGTCGGGTTCGATCCAGATCGAGGCGAGGGAGATGCGTTCGTATATTGAAGTGCTGGTGCAGGATACCGGGACGGGGATCAGCCCTGAAGGGTTGCGGAAGCTGCTGGACGAAAATTATTTTACTACCCGGGGGACGGGTGGGGAAGCCGGGACGGGGCTGGGGCTGATGCTTTGCAAGGAGTTTCTTTCCCGCAACGGAGGACGGATGCGCATCGAGAGCGAGCCGGGGAAGGGCAGTACCTTCTCCTTTACGCTGCCAAAGGGTGGGGTTGAGCCAAATGCGGCGGGTTAGCGCCCTGCCAAAGGACCGGGCCGATGCGTGAGGGGCGTAGGCAGATGCGGCGGGTTAGCTCAGATTGCTCAATGAATATATGATACGCTGGTAGGTTTCCTCGTCGCTTAATGTTTGGGGGTGGAAGGGCTGGCCGATGACCTGCTCGTACAGTTCGATATAGCGCTTGCTGATGGTATCGACCCACTCGTCTGTCATTTCCGGCACCGTCTGTCCTTCTTTCCCCATGAAATTGTTAGCGATGAGCCATTCCCTTACAAATTCCTTGCTCAGCTGTTGTTGTTTTTCGCCTTTGGCCTGCCGCTCTTCAAACCCTTTTGCATAGAAATAGCGTGAGGAGTCGGGGGTATGAATTTCGTCCATCAGATAGATGGTATCGTCAATCTTTCCAAACTCATATTTGGTGTCCACGAGGATGAGTCCGCGTTGGGCAGCCAGCTCCCGGCCCCGGGCGAAGAGCGCAAGGGTGTATTTTTCCAGCTGGGCATAGTCGTTTTCACTTACGAGGCCGCGACGGATGATCTCATCCCTGCTGATGTCTTCGTCGTGTCCCACTTCGGCTTTTGTGGAGGGGGTGATGATGGGGGTGGGGAAGTAATCGTTTTCCTTCATCCCATCGGGGAGGGGTACCCCGCATAATTCCCGTTTGCCTGAATGGTATGTGCGGGCTGCATGGCCTGTGAGGTTGCCTCTGACGACCATCTCTACGCGAAAAGGGATGCATTTGCGGCCGATGGCGACGTTGGGGGCGGGTGTATCCACGAGCCAATTGGGGCAGATGTCGCTTGTGGCCTTTAACATGTAAGCGGCGATCTGGTTGAGAACCTGCCCTTTATAGGGGATGGGACGGGGAAGGATGACATCGAAGGCCGAGATGCGATCGGAGGCGATCATAACCAGCCAATTTTCGGATATCGTATAGACATCGCGGACCTTGCCGCGGTAGAAATTCGTCTGATGAGGGAATTGCAATTGCTTCATAATAGGTCGGGGCGCTCGTTAGGGCGCCTTTTGCGCAAAATTAAATTTTCAGGTCAACATTACAATGTGTATTTTGGTATAACGAAAACTTGCGCAATGAGAAATATCATACGACTACAGGCTGTACTGGCCATGTCCATCCTAGTTTCCCTATCTGCTTTTTCCCAGACCCCTATTACGCTGACCGGAACGGTCAGGCAATCGACGACAAAAGATATTGTTCCGGCGGTGAGTGTAACCATCAAAGGCACATCCATCGGTACGATTACGGACGGCCGGGGGAATTTCAGACTTTCAGTCACACAGCAACCGCCATTCGTCCTTGTTTTTTCCTCCATTGGCTATCAGACCCAGGAGGTGAATGTCACCGGCACGGGTGAGGCGTTGACGGTGGACCTTGTGCCGTCCTCGACATTGGGGCGGGAGGTCGTCGTATCCGCCACACGGGCCGCGATTCGCAGCCTGGAGTCACCGGTGTCCATCGAGCGAATCGGCGCGGCGGAGGCTCACAACGTTCCGGCGCCTTCTTTTTATGACGCTATCGCGAACCTGAAGGGGGTGGACGTGGTCACCTCTTCCATGTTGTTCAAGACGCCCGGTACGAGGGGGTTCAACGGCAGCGGTAACCTGCGGATGAACCAACTGGTGGATGGGATGGACAACCAGGCGCCGGGTTTGAACTTCTCCGTCGGCAATATCGTCGGTCTTTCCGAACTCGATCTGGACAATGTCGAGTTGCTGCCGGGTGCTTCGTCTGTGTTGTATGGGTCGGGCGGGATGACGGGTACCCTGCTGATGACGAGCAAGGACCCCTTCAAATACCAGGGCTTCAGCGCCCAGTACAAGCAGGGGGTGAACCATATCGGCGACGACCAGAGCAGCGCCAAACCTTTTTATAATGTCGGGGCGCGGTATGCCCAGGCGTTTAACAACAAATTTGCCTTCCGCATCTCCGGAGATTATACCAAGGGGACGGACTGGATGGCGAGTGACACCCGGGATTATCATCCTGTCACGGGCCTGATCACTTCGGACAAGGATCACAGCACCGCACCCGATTATGACGGGATCAATGTATACGGGGATGAGAGTGCGTATTTCAACGTGAAGTCGGCGCTTAGCAATGCATCGAAGCAATATGCCGCTGCCGCCGCAGCATATGCTGCCGCGGGGGATGCTGCCGATGCTGCGAAATACACGGCCCTGTCGCAGGGCGCGGCCCAGGCATCTGCGCTGACGCCTGCCAATTCGAATGTTTCGCGGACGGGTTATGCGGAGAAGGCGCTTACGAATTACGATGCCTATAACTTTAAAGTATCCGGCGGTCTCTATTACAAGGTGACCCCGGGTACGACGCTGAGTCTGACGGGCAATTTTGGGATGGCCAGCACTGTATACCAGGGTACGGACCGCTATAGCCTGAAGAATGTGAAGATCGGTCAGTATAAAGCGGAGATCAAAGGCGAGCACTTCTATGTACGGGCCTATACCACGCAGGAGAATGCGGGTGATTCCTATGACATGGTAGCGGTGGCTACGCTGATGAATGAGGCTTATTTGCCGACGGGGGGGCAGACTGGTTGGGCAGCAACCTATCTCGGCGCGTATGCCCAGGCCCTTCAGCAGGCGTATGGAGCCGGCCAGAGCGGGAACCAGGCCTATCTGACTGCCAGCAATGCGGCCAGGGGGTTTGCGGATGCGGGCCGGTTCCAGCCGGGTTCGGTAGGCTTCAACACCGCCTTCGGTACGCTGAAGAACAATGCTATTCCCTATGGCGGGAAGTTCAACGATCAGACCAACCTGTATGCCGGGGATGCCATGTATAATTTCGGGGATGTCGAGCACACGGTAGATGTCACGGTTGGCGCAAGCACCCGGGAATTCGTACTGAACAGTCACGGGACCATCTTTGCCGACACGGCGGGACGGATCAATATCAACGAGTCGGGCGCTTTTGCGCAATTGCAGCGGGCCTTCTTCGACGATGTCCTGAAGTTGACGGGAGCGGTTCGGTGGGACAAGAACTCCAATTTCAAGGACCGGTTTACACCGCGGTTTACGGCCTTGTTCAAGATAGCCAAGGACAATTATATCCGGGCTTCCTTCCAGACGGCCTATCGTTTCCCGTCCACGCAGAACCAGTTTATCAACCTGCAGACAGGGTCGGCGAGGCTCATCGGCGGGTTGCCGCAGTTTATCAGCTATTATGGCCTCAACGACGGGCATACCTATGATACGGCTACGCTGAACAGATTTGCGGCTACGGGTCAGCTGGGCAGCGCCTATCAGTATCAGCAGTTCAAGCCCGAGACGGTGGCTTCGTGGGAATTGGGTTATAAAGGGGTGATCGCGGATAAGCTGCTCATCGATGTGTACGGGTTCTATGCGCAGTATACGAATTTCATCGGGTTGACGGTGCTGGTGAAGGATCCGTTCGCTACGGGTTCGTATGTCCAGAATGCCGCCAATACCTTTGGGTTGTATACCAACAGCACCACCAAGGTGAACACGGTGGGTGCGGGTATCAGCCTGGATTACCGGCTGCCCGGCGGGTATATTGCCGGCGCCAACTATGCGTACAACAATATCTCCGATGCCAGCAATGGCCAGCAGACGGATTTCAATACGCCGAAGAATAAATTTAACCTGTCGTTTGCGAATTATACGATCGCAAAGTATTATGGATTTAATGTGACGTATCGCTGGCAGCAGGAGTACCTGTATCAGTCATCGTTCATTACGGGGATCACGCCGGCGTTTGGGACGCTGGATGCGCAGGTGAGTATGAAGATACCGCATATGACGAGCAGTGTGATAAAGATCGGGGCGACGAATCTGTTGAATAAGTATTATGTGGATGCGATTGGGAATGCGAATATTGGCGGCTTATATTACATAAGCTTTGGGTATAATATTCTCTAGTGATGAGCCGGATCAGACATTAAATCTGAAGTGCATCACGTCGCCGTCTTTGACGACGTAGTCCTTTCCTTCGATGCGGAGCTTTCCGGCGTCACGGGCGGCGGCTTCCGATCCGTATTGGATGAAGTCTTTGTAGGCGATGACCTCGGCTTTTATAAACCCTTTTTCGAAGTCGGTGTGGATGACGCTGGCGGCCTGGGGGGCTTTCCAGCCTTCGTGGATGGTCCAGGCGCGGACTTCCTGTACGCCGGCGGTGAAATAAGTGGCCAGATCGAGTAATTTATAAACGCTGCGGATGAGCTTGCTGAGGGCGGGTTCGGTCATCTTGTATTCTTCCATGAATAATTCCCTATCCGCAGGGTCTTCCATTTCGGAGATCTGCGCTTCGATGGAGTTGTTCATCACGATCACCTGGGCATTCTCGCCGGCGACGGCGGCTTTCAGGGCTTCGGAGAATTTGTTACCCGTATGCATCGAGGCTTCGTCGACGTTGGCGACATAGAGCACCGATTTTTCGGTGAGCAGGAAGAGATCGGCGATGGCTGTCCGCTCTTCCTTGCTGAGGGATAGTTCCCGGATGGACTTGCCTTGTTCGAGGTGGTCCTTGCACCGCTTAAGGGTCTCATATTCGGCCTTTATCTTGGGGTCGCCCGTCTTTAGCATTTTTTCGACGCGGGAGAATTTCTTCTCGACGCTTTCGAGGTCTTTCAACTGCAGTTCGGTATCGATGATCTCTTTGTCGCCGACGGGGTTGATGGGGCCTTCGTCGCGGAGGATGTTCTCGTCTTCGAAGCAGCGGATGACGTGGATGATGGCGTCTACTTCACGGATGTTGGCCAGGAATTTATTGCCCAGCCCTTCACCCTTGCTGGCGCCTCTTACCAGTCCGGCGATGTCGACGATGGCGACCTGGGTCGGGACGATGCGTTCGGGCTTTACGAATCCGGCCAGCTTATCGAGCCGTTCGTCGGGGACGTCTACGAGCCCGGTGTTGGGTTCGATGGTGCAGAACCGGTAATTGCTGGCCTGTGCTTTGGCGCTGTTGCTGACGGCGTTGAACAATGTTGATTTTCCCACATTCGGTAAGCCTACGATGCCTGCTTGTAAAGCCATAAAATCCTTCTTTGAGGCCGCAATATTAGGCAATTAATGCTAATTTCAGGGCGTTAACATGTAAATAATGGGTTACCATGGCTTTAAGCAGGATTTGGGCAGCTTTTATTTTAATATCTATCGTGGTGGCGGGGATACGGTATGTGTTCGTGCCGGCGGACAAGGAGATCTTTGGGCAGATGGTGACGGGGAAGGCGGGGGATACGGTGCGGATCGCGGCGCCCGTGGTGGCCGGTGTGGGTTCCGCGGGTGTTGCCGGGCGGACGGATAGCGCGAAGGGGCCGGGTGCGGGTGTTGCGGGGCCGGTGGGTGCCGCGGGAGTGGCGGGGTCGGCGGCTGCTGCGGGTGCCGCGCAGGGGTATGTGGTGCAGAAGGCGGATGGGCTTATCGAGACCTGTAAGAATGCGGTGACGCTTGCCCTGGGGCTTATAGGCATCATGGCGGTGTTTATGGGATTGGTGACTATTGCCGAGGCGGCGGGTGGGATGCGTTGGCTGGCGAGGGTGACGGGTCCATTTTTTTCGAAACTTTTCCCCGATGTTCCCAAGGGGCATCCGGCGATGGGGCATATGGTGATGAATTTTTCGGCTAACCTGCTGGGGCTGGACAATGCGGCGACGCCTTTTGCGCTGAAGGCGATGGATAGCCTGCAGGAGATAAATCCCCATCCGGAGACGGCATCCAACAGCCAGATCATGTTCCTTTGCCTGCATGCTTCGGGGCTGCAGGTGATCCCGGTGAGTATGATCGCTCTGCGGGCGTCGATGCATGCGCCCGATCCGACGGATATCTTTGTACCGATAGTGATCGCCACCTTTATTACGACGGTGGCTTCGATGTGTATCGTAGCGGCCTGGCAACGCATCAATGTATTCCAGCCTGCCATCCTTCTCTGGGTGGGCGGGATCTCGGTGATCATTACTGCGCTTGTCCTTTATCTGCGGAGCCTGACGGCCGACCATGTACAGGTATTTTCACGGGCACTTAGCGGGGGAATCATCCTGCTGATCTTTTTTCTGATCGTCGGGGCGGCGGTGTATAAGAAGATCGACATCTTTGGGGCATTTGTGCAGGGGGCGAAGGGCGGGTTCGACACAGCGGTGCGCATTATTCCCTACCTGGTGGGGATGCTGGCAGCAATAAGCCTGCTCCGGGTGAGTGGAACGTTCGATACGGTGATGGGTGGGATACGGCATCTGGCTTCGGCGTTTGGCGCAGACACCCGATGGGTGGACGGGATGCCGACGGCGTTGATCAAGCCGTTGACATCGGCCGGGGCGAGGGGGATGCTGGTGGATACGATGCATACGTTTGGGCCTGATTCTTTTGCGGCCCGGTTGTCGGGCATCATGCAGGGGTCGTCGGAGACGGTATTTTATGTCGTGGCGGTGTATTTTGGGTCTGTAGCTGTGCGCAATACACGGTATGCTATTCCGGCGATGCTGCTGGCGGAAGTGGTGAGTGTGTTGAGCTCTATTTTTCTTTGTTATTTATTCTTTGGGAAATAAAAAAACCCCGCTTGCGCGGGGCTCTCTCATGTGACGCCTTAACCGAAAAATCATTGGTTTACGTAGGCGATCAGGTGTCTTCGCTTAGGGTCGGTCTTCTTATTGCTAAGTGCATTTCCTTTATAAACGAGGGTATAGGACCTCAGCTGATAAAAGTATTGGGTATTGAGGGTGTCGAGGCCGATGTGGGTGCCCGTGCGGCGTACGAAAAGCGTATCGCTCAACAACCAGTTGGAGGCATAGGCGGAAAAGCCCGTGATAGTACCCGGCTTTGCGTTGGTATAGATGTTCCCGCTGTTCCTTTTAGACCAGATGTCGATGCCTGCCGTATCGTTCCAGGCGGCATTTACAAAGCGCAGGTTGTAAAAGCCCAACGTGTCCGGCGGCAGGACATCCTTGATGAACATCCGGGCGGAATCCCGGGTGGAGTTGATGGAATCCGTGATCATGAAAGTGTAGTACTGACCGGCGGTGAGGGTCTCATGAAAAGTGGCCAGCACCAGGGAGTCGAGGGTATTGAAGCCTTTGACAAATTCTATCTGCTGATTGCCGGCGGGCACGGCTGCATAACCGTTGGCGGTGCCGGCAAAGGGATAGATGGAGCCAAAGGTCATGGCTGCAGCGGTACCCGGGGTATTGCCGGTGACTTTGACGCCGTTGAACAGGACATTGAACGTGTCGGCGCTGGCATTGAGCACGTTGTCGAGATTGGGGGAAACGTCGATGAGCGAAATAAACGCGCTGCCGGCAGGGCTGTTCGCGGGATCCTTGAGGGCCATATCCCGTTTGCAGGAGAAGAGGCCGGTGAGCGCCGCTGCGAGGATGACCAGTATATTGATCTTTTTCATTGTTGTTGATTTTGACGGTGAATTATTGTTGGGAGAACCACATTTCATAGGTGTTGTAATTGGGGTTCTCTGCGCCAATTCTTGTCAGTTCGGGAACATCATAGAGGTATTCCGAGTTATACCTGGGCTTACAGCGGTAGACCAGCTTACCGGCGTTGGTGGGGTAGAGGTAGATGCCGGAAGGAACGACCAGATTGGCATAGACCTGGTTGCCGGTGACGGGATCAAGATCGGTGTAATGGTATCTTCGCATATCCGTCCAGGTTTCATGGACTCCCCAGCCATACAGGGCGATGTATTTTTGCAGCATGACATGCGAGAGGGTCAGCCCGCCGGCGGCCGGGACGACGGCCGGGTTGGCGAGATAAGCCGCTTTGGAAGCAGGCGTGATCACTTTGGCGTTGGGGATGTTTTGCGGAAAGACGCTGGTGAGCATATCGAAGTTCATGCTAATGCCATTGGTATAGGCGTTGAGTGCCGAGGCCTGGTTCTTTTTCCGGAGAT
Organism: Puia dinghuensis; assembly: GCF_014642875.1. Classification (GTDB taxonomy): domain Bacteria; phylum Bacteroidota; class Bacteroidia; order Chitinophagales; family Chitinophagaceae; genus Puia; species Puia dinghuensis. The sequence goes on along the minus strand of NZ_BMJC01000002.1, from coordinate 434,805 downwards.
AGGATTCGGCCAGGATGAATTGCATTTCGGAGGCGGTCATCATCGGGTATTCCCCGGTATCCTGGAAGATATAGCGGCTGTTGTTAACGGCAGGCGGCGTGGTGGCAGTGGCTGTTGCATTTCCCCAGTAGTTTTGCGGGTAGTCACCGGGTGCGAGGCCGCTTGTTCCCAGCCAGGGCGTAAAACCTTTGTATGTTCCGTTGGTGTTCTCGCGCAACATATAAGGTGTGCGGGGATCGAAGACGCCCGTGAACATCTGGGGGTTATTGCCCGACATCAGGTCGGAAATATACTGGCCCTGCCGGTAGCTACCCACGTTGCCTCTGAACGGACCATAAAAGTTATTCACCGCGGAGGTGGTGCCGCCCTGAAATTTACACATCGCGTTGTCGGCGTTGCTGGCCATGGACAGGCTGGCGTACTTGATAGCCGAGTCCACGTAGTCATTCTGTGCATAGAGGGCTTTATTACTGAGGTCGTTGTAGCTCCGCGCCAGGACACCATAGGCGAATTTCTTCCATTTGTTGACGTCGCCGTTGAAGAAGTAGTAGTCGCCTTTTGCCAGGTTGGACTGGCTGACATTGCCGTCGGTACGGCTCAGGAAGCTGATGGCGCGCTGGGCGATGACGCGCGCGCTATCGTAGAACAGCGCTTGTGAATCGTATTTGAACTGGGACAGGCTGGTGTTGAAAGCCTGTTGCAATGGAGCGTCGCTGTACTGGTTGGTAAGTGTCAGCCAGCCCCAGGCGCGGATGGCCCAGGCTACGCCGACATAATCCCATTTTTGCTGCTGGGTCCCCCATTCGATGATCTTGTTCACATTCTGCCCCTGACCGTAATATACCGTAGCCCAGATGGAGCCGGTGAGGTCGGATGCCCCGATGACCGGGCCCATTTCGCCGTAGCTATCGCCGTTGGTGGTGATGCCCCAGTACTGGATATAGCGGCCCAGGTACAAACCGTCGCCCATGAGGCCATAGCCACTACCGTTGGCGGTGTAGTAATAGGAGAAGCCGTCGATGACGGGGGCCAGGAGGGTTTCAACGGGCTCGACGACCGAGGCGTTGGGGTTCTGGTAGGCCTCATCGATCTTTTTAGAACAGGAAGCCGCGAACAGCAGGAACCCGGCACTGAATAGGAGGATCGCTGTAGATAATTTATATCGCATAAAAGAAGATTTGAGATTGATCATGCACACATAATTTAGAAACTGGCCCGTAAGCCAAGGCTCATGCTGACAGGCGTTGCCGGACTGCCGAAGTCCATGCCATAAGAACCTACGCCCCTGGTACCGGGGTTGTTGCCCTGGACATCCGGGTCGGCGCCTGCGTAGTTGGTGAGCATGACCAGGTTGTTGGCCGTGGCGAAGACGCTAAGGCTTTTCATCCCATTCACCCTCTTGGTAACAGTTTCGGGCAAGCGATAGCTGATCGTGATATCCCGCAGCCGCAGCCAATTCACATTGTGCTGGACGAATTCTACGTCCGGCAGATTGGTATAATAGAAGCTGTTGAAGTACGGGGTGATCACGATGTTGTTTTGCGTCGGATGGGCGGTGTTCTGGTAACCATCGTTGAGCACGCCTTTGACGATGATAGGTTTCATCCGATTGCTCGTACGGGCGCTCTTGCCAATCTGTGTGAGGAAATAGTCTGTTCCGTTGTAGATGTCGCCACCCACCTTCAAATCCCACAGGAAACTCAGATTCCAGTTTTTGTAACGGAAGTTATTGACGGTTCCCAGCGTAAATTTGGGAGTGCGGTCGCCGATGGAGTAGTTGAGCTGTTGCTGGATGGCGACGCCACTACCCGGATCGATGAGGATCTGGCCAGCGTTGTTCTTCAGGTAGTTGAAGCCGGTGATGGTGCCGGTGGAGTGGCCCCTGATGAGACCAGCCCGGACGTTACCCGAAAAATAGGTATCCGAGTTATAATAGTCGTTGAGTATCCCGATAGAAGCAGGCAGGGTGAGGACCTTGCTCCACATGTGGTTGAAGTTGAACTGGATGTCCCAGGCAAAATCGGTCTTTTTTATCGGGGTGACGCTTACAGTAAGCTCGACGCCCTGGTTGCGGGTCGAGGCCGCATTCTCGGTGTTGAGGATGTAACCCGTGGCGTAACTTGCGCGATATTGCTGCGCGATCTGGTTGTAACAATAGGTATTGTAATACGCGCCTTCCAGGCTGATGGCGTTGTTGAGCAGGCGTAGCTCGGTGCCTAATTCAAATGTCCTTTGCCGTTCGGGCTGGAGGTAGGGGTTGGCGTTGGTATAGCCATAGCCAAAGGAGGGGATGTACTGGGTTGCCAGGTTGTTGACGAAGAACGACTGGTTGGAATAGGGGTCGTTGAGCCGGGCCGTGCCGGCGACGCTTCCGCGCAGTTTCCAGTAATTGACTATGTTGTTATTTTTTATGGCCGGGATGATGTCCGACATAATCGCGCTAAGGCTTGCGGCAGGATAGTTGTAATTCCTGTTCTGTGCAGGCAGAGGCGAGGCGGATTCGAAGCGATGGCTGTAAGTGAGGTAGATGAGATCGCGCCAACTAATGGACAGTTCGCCAAAATAAGCTATTTCCCGCGTGATCTGCAGGTTGGGCAGGCCCTGCTGGTTGCGGAGCAGCCGGATGCGGCTGCTGGCGAGGGTGTTGCTGCTATCCGTGCTGGCTGAGTCCTTCAGATGGGTGCCATAGACATCCCAGGCCTTGGTCTCGAGGTCCTGCCACATAGTACCTACCAGTAACCGGGTGTTGAAGTTGCCGAATTTTTTGTGGGCCGTAGCCGTGATCGTATGGTTGTAGCCGTTATACCGGTGATAGTAGTTATCCAGGCTGCCGCCGGTGGATGCGGAGAGCAGGTAACTTTCCGGGTGGGTGAACAGGTAGCCATCCTGTTCGTAGGTGTCATAGCCAAAGCGACCGGCCAGGCTGAGCCAGGAGAAGGGGTGGATGTCGATGCCCAGGGTAGCGATGACCCGGTCGGTGACGTCACGGGATTTGTTGTTTTTGGCGCTCCACAAAGGATTGTCATAGTCGGCGTTGACATTACTCTGAAACAGAATCATCTTGGCGCCGGCAGCCGTCTGGTAGTTGCGGATATCATAATTGGCGGGCCAGGAGTAGAGGTCCTCCAGGTAGCCGGAAGCGCCTTTTACCGGCTTCAGGTTGTTGGAATGGATGTACTCAATGGAGGGATTGATGTCTACGTATTTGCCAATCTTCGTACTGTTGACGATGCGGATATTGTCCCGCAGATAGGTATTGTGCGGGACCACGCCTTCGTCGGTGAAATAGGAGCCGGAGATGCGGAACCCGCTGTTCTTGAATCCGAATTCCGTGGCGAGGTTATGGGTCTGCGAGAATCCAGTGCGGAAGAAATTATGCAGGTTGTCATAGAGCTGGGTGCCAGCCGGCCAAGCCGGTCCGAAGGAGGTGAACTGACCGACGAGGGGCGGGAGGGTAGGGATACCGTTGCTGGTGCCGGGACCATAGCCGTTGTCGACGGCAGCGAACCGGGTGATCTTTTGGGTGCGGAAATTATTGTCGTACGCCAATGATAAATGTCCGTTGGCCTTTGGTTTCCGCGTCACGATAACGATGGCGCCATTGGAGGCCTGGCTGCCATAGAGCGCGGTGGCTTCGGGGCCTTTGAGCACGGTGAGCGATTCGATATCGTTGGGGTTGAGATCGGCGATGCGGTTGGTATAGTCGTTGTTGCGATTGGGCAGGTCGGCAGCGACACCCACGCCCGTGCCACCGTAGGAGTTCTCGTTGAAGGTGGTATTATCAATGATGATACCGTCCACGACGAAGAGCGGTTGGTTGGTTCCGCCAAGCGTATTGAATCCACGCAGGACGATGGAGGCTGAGGCGCCAGCCTGGCCGCCGGTGGCGGTGATGGTGAGGCCGGAGACCCGGCCTTGCAGGGAGGTGATGAAGTTCTCCCGCTGCGTTGCCGCAATGGTTGAGCCGGCAACGGTCTGTACCGAATACCCTAATTCCCGCGGGTTGCGCTTGATGTCCATCGCGGTGACGACGGCTTCACCTATCTCGCTGGTCTCTATTTCCAGCTGAACGGCGTAGGACGTGGCGGCTCCAACGGTGAGCAGGGCGGTTTTGCGGCCGATGTGGGAGACAATGAGGACGTCACCCGACCGGGCGATAGCGGTAAAATGCCCGTCGTCGTTGGTGAGGACAGCCTTTTTTGTGCGTTTGTTGACAATGGTTGCGCCTGCGAGCGGGGTGTTATCCCTGGGGTCACGCACCGTACCGGTTATCGTCTGATCCTGCGCGAAAGCGAGGAGGCTGCAGACGAGTGCGAGGGCGCAGCATACAGGTCGTAGCAAATTTCGCATGAGTGTTAGTTTTGTTTGTTTGACGTGTTGGATGAAAAGCGCACATGGCAGGCATGTTCGTTCTGTTTCAGAGGGGGGGCCAGGAATAGGTTTGCAGCGACGTTGGGGACGGAAAGGGTTTTCGAATAGGGACGGATTTAAAATATTTCAATTCCTTTTTGACGATAGGGTTCGAGCATGGGGTCATCGGGGGGCAGCTCGGTGATGAGCATGTCGAGCTCTTCGACAGGGCAGACATGAAAGGGCTGGAAGGAGTCGATCTTCTCGGAGATGGTGAGACAGATGACCTTCTGAGCGGATTCGATCATGGCTTTTTTTACCTGTACCACTTCCCAGTCGTTGTCGGTGATGCCGTGCTGGATGTCGATGGCATTGACGCCAAGGAAGCAGATATCTGCTTTTATCTGGCGGATGCGGGCGATGGCTTCGCCGCCGACGGTGATGCGGGAGTTTTTCGATACTTTGTCGCCGATGAGGATCACGTCGATGAGGGGGTGGTGGCAGTATTCGAGGGCTACGGGCAGGCTGCCGGAGATGAAGGTTGCTTTGAGGTCTTTGGGTAGGGTACGGGCGAGCTCGATAAGGGTGGTGCCGCCGGTGGTGGTGATGAACATGTCGTTCTGGATAAGGGAGGCGGCTTTGCGGGCGATGAGCTTTTTCTGCGTATGGGCGTAGATGGGAGTGGCGGGGCCGTGGTCGTTGAAGGAGAGGGATAAGGCGCCCCCATGTACTTTTATGAGTTTTTGGTTGTCGGCAAGCTCCTGGAGATCGCGGCGGATGGTGTCTTCGGAGACGTCCAGTTGCTGGCTTAGGTTGGCCGAGAGCACCTGGTTGTGAAGGTTCACCTGGTGGAGAATGTAGGCCTGTCTCTCTGGTTTGAGCATGTTTGTTTTGGTTATTGGCGGCCTAAAGTAAGCTAAAAAGCTGCAAAAAAACGCAGATGGGGATTAAAATTTGCAAAATCACGCAAGTTTGGTGCGGGAAGGTGCGGGAATGGGGCGTCGGGGTTGGAGTTGTCGGCCGGTTGCTCCGCTGGGCCGGGTCGTGGTGGGGCGAGGGGTGTGGGGCCCCGGCGCGTGGGTGGGGAGGTGTGGGGGAGTTTTTTAGGGGGTGGGGCTGGTGCTGGTTTTTGCGGTTTGTCTGGCGAAGGTGTAGCGGACGGTGATGCCGAAGGCGTCGGGGATGAAGTCGATGTTGGGGGCGAGGTCGAGCTCGGGCTGCCAGTCGAGGGAGAGGTTGACAGGGGCATTGGCGAACTTGTAGTCGAGGCCGATGGCGCCGGTGGGACCGATGTGGGTAGTATTGTTATTGCGCCAGCCGACATAGCCGCCGACACCATAGAACCAGGTGAAGGCGGGGACGGCGCCGATCAACTGGTGACGTTCGTAAAGCCCGCCGACGCCAAAGCCGGTGCCGAATGAGATGAGCCCTTCCACCGCATTTGTTTCATCGAGGAAGTATTTTACGCTGACGGAGTTGTTGAGGGTAGGGGAGGCCGAACTAAACCGGATGCCCATCGCCAATTTGTAATCCTGTGCGGACAGACGATTCGTGCGGCTGCTGACGACCAGCAGTAGGATCACGCAGAAGGTGATGCGGGTGATGGTGCGCATAGATGTCTTTTTATTATCGAGGAACGCCGCCGGAGGCGGCAATATTGACTAACAGGTGTTAGAAGTTTCTTAAAGTGGAAGGTTTAACCTGAGATTTAGCAGGGGGCGCCGCCACAGGGGGTACAGAAGGCGGTGCAGGGGCCGGCGCTGCGGTGGGGGTCAGGGTGTCGTCAAAGTCTTCCTCCTGCTTGCGCTTCACCTCTTCATACAGCTCTTTCTTGCTCTTGGGACGCCGGTCTTCATACCACTTGAAGCCGCGCAGGATCATGTCATCGAAATTGACGTGTTTAAATGGATACATCGTTCCTGCGGCATCGTTGCGCAGCACCACCCGGTTGAGCTCTTTGCCGTTGGGCTTACCTACGGAGTCGAACTTCTGGGCGAAGATCATATCGATAATGTCGGCATGGGCCTTATTGACCCCGGTGTAGGCTTTCTTGTCATCAGTGACATAATAGATGCTTTCCGAATTGCCTTTGGCGCGGAGATAGTCTACCTCCCCTCCCTTGAAGAAGGCATTAATAGTCGTGCCTTTCAGCTGGTTGTAGAATTGTTTACCCACCCTGTTTATAGCCAGGGCATTTTCGAAGACATAGAGCCGCTGGGCCTTTTTGTTCTTCGTATAGACATACATGGTGTCGCCGGTGATCTGGTAATTACCGCTGCCCCAGGCAATGGGGTTATAGAAGAGCCGGAAGATGGAGTCCTTTGACGAATAATACAGACTGTCGGCCACGGCCTGCAACGAATCCGAGAAGATGCGGACATGATGGAAGCCAATGACAAAGCGCAGGGTCGTATCCTTTGTAGCAATACGCCCGATGGAGTCGGCTTCATGACCCGGCAGGGGGGCTTCGACGGTATCTTTTGGCGGCGGTCGTCGCGTTCGGGCCGCTAATTTTATACTATCCTGTCGTCGGATAGCATTGGCGCTGTCGACGAGGCCCACCCGCACGAGGCTGTCGATGAGGTTGGCATGCCGGACGCTGTCGGTATGGGCCACCACCTTGAGGCTATCGTTGACGACCGCCTGCCGGATACTGTCGGCGACGAACCGTTTTCGGGCCCGCTCTTTGGACTTGACCTCGGCAATACTATCAGCAATATCCTGCTGCCGGATGGTAAGACTGTCCTTTATGGCTTTCTGCCGGGCTTTTACGCTGTCGGCGCGTTCGTGGATCTGTTCCTTGACTTCGGCTATAGAATCCTTGATGGCCTGCCGGGCCGCCTTTTCTTTTGCGCGTTGTTGTCGCCGGAGCTCCTTTTCGGTAGGGGGGCGGGCGGCTTTTACGCTGTCGGCGCCCCCCCGGGTCCGGCCGGACCCGGTAGTGTCGGTTAGCCCCGGGTGTTTCTTGCCGGTGGTGTCCGCTCGTCCGGCATTCTTCCCACCCGTAGTATCGGCGGCCTGTATGCGGTGGAGGCTGTCGAGGGCCAGCTTCATGCTGTCGCTCTGTGCGCCTTGAAGGCTGTCACTGAGGTCTTTTACCTGCTGGTTCACCGTCGTATCGCCTGCGGGGGCGTGGGCTGCCGCAATGGAGTCACGGATCGCTTTTTCGAGGGCGGCCTTGTGGACGCTATCGGCCTGTACCTTTTCCAGGCTGTCGACATATATCCGGTGCAGGCTGTCGTCATGGGCCAGCCGCTTCTGCTGGGCCTCGAAGTCCACAAGCCGGAGGGACATCAGGGTGTCGGCGGTGACATAGAGGGAGTCTCCTTTCTCCTGCTTGAGGATCATCAGCGGCCGCTGGGTCGCCAGAAAAGTGTTCTTTTTCTTGTCATTGATCATGTAGTTGGCCAGCAGCTTTACCCCCTGGGTGGTGTCGGTGTAGATGGCGTTGCCGACGGCCGTGGCCAGCCCCGTACTATCATCCATGCGGACGCTGTCACCCGTGAGTTTCTGGCTGCCTTCCGTCATGATGGGACGCTTGCCGAACTGGGCCTTTTTGTTGGCAAGATCATAGTAGCCGTCCCGGGTGCGCACGGTGCGCTTGCTGCTGTCCTTGAATTGGATAAAGGTTTCGGTAATAAACGTAGAGACCTGGGTCTGGGTGTTGTAAAGCAGGGAGTCGGCGGTGAGGTCGTATTGAGGGTCGCGCAGAAGGACATGGTTATGGAAGTGGATATCCTTTGTATCCTCGTAATAGACGCCGTCGTCGCTGGTGAGGACGGATTCCTTGTTGACGATCTTCCCGCCGTTGTTGTAGGTTCCGACATGCTGCCTGAGATCATAAGTGAGCCAATTAGTGGTTAGAATACCTTTTCCATCGGTGAGCTTTACATTCTTATCGAAATTGACCATCTTATCAGCCACATAATAGACCATGTGGTCGGAATAGATGTTAACCGAGTCATTATCGTTGATGTGTACGTTGTTGAAGCACTCGATATAGTTCTTCGCAGGGAACATGTTCAGGCTATCACAGTAAATGATCGTCTTCTCCTGGCGGATGGCAACATGTCCCACAAGAGTGGTGATGCTATTGGAATCGTATTGTGCGTACCGGTATTGATCGCTGTTGAGGATGTCGACCACCTTTACGCTGTCATTGGCGGGCGACCGGAATTCAACCTTGCCCATCTGTGCCCGGGCACCGGTGCTCAGCAGGAAACAGCCCAGGAGGGCGGCTACGACAATACCTGGCTTCATCCTTACTTATTGACGGGTTTCGACGTGGACGTGGAGTCGATGATGGGTGACATCAGCGGTCCGGTCTTGTCCTTTTTACCGAATACAGAGATATTCACATAGCGTTTGGGGTGGACACGGAAGTCGTCCAGCAGGGTGTTGAGGCTGCGGGTAGAGGCTTCGAGGTTGTTGTAAAGCCGTTTGTCGTTGAGCAGCATACCCATCGAGCCGTTGGTGCTGTTCACTTTGTCGAGGACGTTCTTCAATTCGTTCATGGTGGACTGCAGGCTTTGGACGGTCTCGGGTATTTTGGCGGCGGCAAGATTAGCGGTGGTTTTATCGACGTTCTCAAGGGTATGCGTAACGTGGTCGTTGTTCTTTGCAAGGTTGCCGGTGAATTCGTTTACATTCCGGAGGGACTGGGCCAGGGCGCCCGACTGGGCGTTGAGCAACTTTTGCAGTTCGGCCGAAGATGCGGCGAGATTGGTGATGATGGAGCTGAAATTGTTTTTCAGTCTGGGGTCGAACATGGTGCCGATGACCTCGATGAGGCTGTCCAGGGAGGTGAGGGTACCACCCAGTTTTAAGATGACGGGGTTGACGCTCGATTGCACCTGGGAAAAGAGGTTGATCTTCCTTTTCGTTTCGATGGTGTCGCCGTTGTCCAGGAATTTGTCGCTGCTGCCTCTATCGATGACGATGGAGGCGGAACTGATGAGGCCGGAGTTGATAGAGGCGACGGAGTTGTCGGGGATATGGACGTCCTTTTTCAGCGAGATGGTTACGACGACGCCCTGGGAGAGGTCTTTATCCGACTCGTTGATGGAGGTGATGTTGCCGATCTGCAGGCCGTTGATCTGCACGGCGTTGGAGACTTCCAGCCCTTCGACGTTGTCGAAGACGGCATAGAGCTTTTTGGTATGTTGGAATAGGCTGTTGCCTTTGAGAAAGTTAAAGCCGAGGATCAGTGCGGCCAGGGCCACGACGGCCAGGACACCGATCTTAGTTTCGTTAGAAATTTTCATTGGACAAATATAGAGTATTTACCGGATCAACAGACTGTGAAACAGCCTGCTGACCGGGTTTAACTTTAATTTGTGGCGTGGTTCTCCAGGGTGGCCTTATACCGCCGGAGTGCGTCCATTATATTCTTTGCTACCTCGTCCTGACCTTCGTCGCTCATCAGGTATTGTTCCTCGTCTACGTTGGAGAGGAAGCCTGTTTCTATCAGGACGCTGGGCATGCCCGTTGCCTGGAGGACCCGGATGCCTACGTCGCGTTGGAAGACGCCCTCGCTCTCGCGACCGGCTTTTGCGAACTCATCTTCCACCAGGGTGGCGAAGAGGGCACTATTGGCGAAGTATTTCTTTTCATAGAGCTGGGCCCTGATCCTTGCCTCGGGCGAACTGACGTCGAAGGCGAGGCTGTCGGACTGAGGTTCCCCGGTGCTGTCAGTGAATTCACCTGCGCCTCTGTCATTGATGGCGTCGCCTTTGAAGCCACTGCGGTCGGCCTTCCAGATGAAGGTCTCCGTGCCCTTTCGGGTATGGTGGCCCTCATAGCTTTCATAGATGGCCACCCGATGACGATGTTTGCCTTTACCTACATATTTATGGCCGACGAGTCTGCGGACCGTGAAAGCACCGGCGGGATGGCCGTCGTTGTCGCAGTGAATGGCGATGAACAGGTCACCCCTCGACCGGTTGGCCAGATCGGCGCGGTAGTTGAGGCCGGAGGCGATGGTCGAACCGCCGCCGGGCATTTCGTCTGTCGTCCGGGTATAGACGATCTTGATATCGGGCCAGGTGTCAGAGATGAGTTTGCCTAATTTCAGGCCAATATCCAGGGCCACTTCTTTCTCCGAGATGTGGAGGCCTTTTGTGCCGGTGTCGAAGCCACCATGACCGGGGTCGATGATGATGGTGCGAACGGCTGCACGCTGATGCGGCGGTTTGGGGCCGCCAGCGTTAAATGAAGTAAGGGCGGTGTAGAGCCCGCCCAACAGGATCGTAGTCGATAGTTTATACCATTTCATTCTCTTCTCGTATTGCGAACCGCCAAGGCGGCACTTCTATTTCATAGTTAGCGTCGAGGGACCTATTTCCCATTGCCTTCCACCGCATCCTTATAATGCCGGAAGGCGGTGGCGATGTTTCGGGCGACTTCCGCCTGGCCTTTACGGCTGGCAAGATAGCGTTCTTCCTCCCGATTGGTGAGGTAGCCCGTCTCGATGAGAACGCTGGGCATGCCTGTCGCCTGTAACACCCCGATGCCTTCCTGCCGCTGAACCAGGCCCTCGCTGCGGCGTCCCATTTTAACAAACTCCTTTTCAACGAAGCTGCCAAATAAGGCGCTGTTGGCAAAATATTTTTTTTCATAGAGCAGCGCCCGCATCCTGGCCTCCGGGGAGGTAAGGTCGATGGCCGTACCCGTGCTGTCGCCCATGTTCTCGCCATGGATCAGCGACTCCCGCTGGTTGATGGCGTCGCCTTTGAATCCGCCGCGGTCGGCCTTCCAGATGTAACACGCCGAGCCACGGACGGTGTTCTTCACCCAGGTGGTCTTGTATACCGGGACGGATCTTTTATGAGCACCTCTGCCAACCGATCGATAGCGGACCAGCCTTTTTACCGGATAGCTACCCGCAGGTTTGCCCGAGGAGTTGCAATGTATGCAGATGAAGAGATCGCCGCCTGATCGATTGGCCAGTTCCGCACGGTAGCGGATACCTTCCTGCAGGGTGGGCTTGTTGCCGGGCATGATATCGGTCGTTCGGGTATAGACGATATGCAGACCGGGATAAGCTTGCTGCAGGTCTTTCCCCAGTTGAAGGGAAATGGCCAGAGCGATATCTTTTTCTTTTGCGATCAATCCGTGACAACCGGGATCGAATCCACCGTGACCCGGATCGATGACAATGGTACGGAGCAATGGCATTTGCGGCGGTGGCATCGGGACAAAAGACGTGATTCCAACAGCAATTCCACAGAGCGTTAACAAAGTGGCCGTCTTTTTGATCATAGTTATGTTATTTTGCCAATTCCCTTTAATCTTCACATAATCTTATGGGAGATATGGCTATTTTTGTCACCGCACGCCGCGATCTATTCGTTTTTTCTATATACGTATGAACAATAACGGACGCAAAATTAGCTCAAAATATTTACTGACATTGATTTTTACTGCTTTATTCTTTTCAGTAACGTTCAATAGTCCAGCAAATTATCCGGGTGTCGTCCGTTTTTGCAAAATCCTAACATCTGGCAGGGGTATCACCGGAGCCGACACGAGCAAACCGCGGCCCCGTCTTGGCCCTGATTCGATACTGCCGCGGGCGGTGTTACCCTCCCGGGCCCCATTGAACGATGTGACGACGGAGAAGGACACGGTCTTACGGCTGGCGGACTCCCTGCTCTCGGCCAGGCGGAGCGACACTCCGGAATATAAGATATCCAAGGATACGCTGGAGGCCAACATCGACTATAAGGCTTCCGACTCGATCGTCATGATCATCCCTACCCGCAACATCACGCTTTATACCAATGCCGAGGCGAAGTATAAGGATGCGGACCTCACCGCCGACCATATTGTATATGACCAGGACCGGAATGTGGTGATAGCACATCCTACAGTAGATACGGCCGGCAAGCCCGTGGGCATTCCCAAAATGGTTCAGACAGACAATACGATGACCTCCGACTCGATCGTCTATAATATCAAAACCCAGAAGGGGATCACACATAATACGATCACCAATTCGGGCGAGATGTTCGTGCATGCGGAGAAGATGAAGAAGATGACGCCGGAGGAGTATTTCGGATGGAAGGGTATCTTTACCACCTGTAACCTGGATACGCCGCACTTTGCCTTCCGGACGAATAAGATGAAGATCATCAACAAGAAGTTCGCCATTACGGGGCCGATACATCCTGAATTCGAGGGTGTGCCGTTGCCGATATACATCCCGTTTGGCTTTTTTCCTTTGTCGCAGGGGCGTCATTCGGGCTTGTTGCCGCCGCAATTCACTGCCAACGATCAGGCAGGTCTGGGGCTGGAAGGGCTGGGGTATTACAAGGTGTTTAGCGACAACTTCGATGCGATCTTCCGCACGAACCTCTACTCTTATGGGGGATGGAACCTCTATGTGAGCCCCGAATACCGGGTCAGATACCATTTTAGCGGAACCATGAATTTTGCGCTGCAGAATACGAAGTTATTGGCGACTGCCGGCAAGGATGCTTACACAACGTCCAAGACGTTTAGCTTCAACTGGAGCCACCAGATGGACCAGAAGGCGAGGCCGGGGACGAATTTCAACGCCAATGTGAATGTGGCTTCGACCAAATACAACCAATATCTGCTGAACAACCCGACGGCGAACTATACCAACCAGCTGAGCTCTTCGGTGACCTATTCCAAGACCTGGGTCGGCAAGAATACCTATAACCTGACGGTGAGCGGTACCCACAACCAGAACAATTCTACAAGGATCGTGAACGTGAGCATGCCCAATATCGCTTTTACAGCGCCGACGATCTATCCCTTTGCCAGGACCACCTTTGTAGGAGCGCCCAAGTGGTATGAGAAATTTGGGGTGGGGCTTAACACTACGATCGCCGGCGGGGCGAGCTTTTATGACTCGCTGTTTAGTCTCAAGCGCCTCACCGATACCTTCCAGTGGGGGGCGCAGAACAGTATCCCGTTGACGCTGGCCCTTCCTTTGAAGGGGGCAGTTCAGGTGTCGCCAGGTATCAGCTTCCAGAACCGGCTGTATTCGCGGAAGCTGTTTCGCAAGTATGACCCGGTGACCAACAGGGTGGATACTGCCGGCATCCAGAAGGGGATCTTTTATGCCAACGATATGTCCTTTAGCCTGAGTCTCGCGACGGCTATCTTTGGAACCTTCCAGGGGTTTGGCAAATACAGCAAACTAATGGGTATCCGGCACGTTATCCGGCCTACCGTCAGTATCAGCTATAAGCCCGATATGTCGGGGCCCTATTATTATAACCTGACGACGCCTTATGATACGGCGGCGGGGGCGACGAAGATCTCGCATGTGCAGCGGGTGTCGTATTTCGACGGATCGACGTATGGGCCTTTTGGCGAGGGGCGCTTTGGCGGGATATCCTTTGGATTGGACAACCATATCGAGATAAAGACCCGGAGCAAATCGGACACGAGCAGCACCGGGGTGAAGAAGACGACGATCATCGATGGTTTTGGGTTTAATGGAAGCTATAACTACCTGGCTGATTCGTTCAAGCTGTCACCGATTACCTTCTATTTCCGGAGCACGCTGTGGAACAGCATCAACATCACCGGCGGGGCTTCGCTCGATCCGTACCAGACCGACACTTTTGGTTTCGACAGGAATAAGTATGCGTGGCAGGGAAAGAGCTTCTCGCTGGGGCGGATCACCTCCGGCAACCTGGCGATCTCCACCACCTTCAAGAGCAAGCCGAAGGATGCCAAGCTGGAGCAGCAGAAGCAGCAGCTGCAGCAGAACCAGATGCCGATGACGATGGAGGAGCAGCAGGCGCAGCTGAACTATATCCAGCACAACGCCGGGCAGTTTGCCGATTTCAATATTCCCTGGTCGTTGAACCTGTCAATGGCGTTCAATTTTACGAAGTCGGAGAAGCCGGACTATTCCGGGTTTCAGACGAACATTACGTCGAGCTTGAACTTCAGCGGGGATTTCAACCTGACGGACAAGTGGAAGATCGGGCTCAACGGGTATTATGACCTGAAGTATCAGAAGTTGCAGTCGATAACGACGAATATCTCGCGCGATATGCATTGCTGGCAGATGACGATCAATGTGACGCCTGTCGGCTATAGCCATTATTTCAATATTACGATTAGTCCTAAGGCTGGGATATTGCAGGACCTGCGGATCAACCGGACGAAGTATTTCTACAATGAATAAGGGCGTTTGGGGCCGGGTCAGTGTTGGTGTGGGCCGGGGGTCAGCGTTGAGCGTTCGGGCCGGCGACGTAGTATTTCCACATGATGTCGAATACCCGTTGTTTTAGCGATTCGACGGTATCATCCGGTTGAGGGGTGATGGGGTCGAGGAAGTGCATGTAGAGGCGATGGGGATGGAAGTAGAACGATCTGCCAGGGGGCATCACTTTGCGGGTGTTGAAGATGATGGCGGGGAGGATGGGATTGCCAGTGTTGAGGGCCAGGCGGAAGGCGCCGTCGTGGAAGGATTTGAGGGGGTCGGTCGTTTTGTTACGGGTGCCTTCGGGATAGATGCACATATGAAGCCCCATGTCGAGGGCTTCTTTCATTTTTGTAAAGCTTTCGCGGCGGGAGTTTTCGCTTTTGCGATCGACGAGGACGCTGCCGGTGCGGTACATCATGCCGAAGATGGGGATGCGGGCCATTTCGATCTTGGCGATGGTTTTGTTGCCGCCGGGGATGCCTGGGTAGGAGATGGGGACGTCGAGGAGTGCGTTATGGTTGCAGACGACGATGTAGGGCTGGCCGGGTGCGAATTTTTCGCGGCCGCGGACGCGCAGGGGGGTGCCGGCGAGGGGGAGGAAGACGCCCATCCAGACGCGGGCCATTCGGGCGAAGAAAGTGGTCTTTTGCGGATCGGGACGGAAATAACTAAAGAGGAGGAAGAACGGTAAGAATAGTAGCATGGTGATAGTGAAGAGGGCGATGACCCAGATGGCCCATAGGGGACCGAGGATGGACCAGAGGGGGGACGGGGGGGTGCCCTTCGCTGATTGATTCATGCTGCAATTTAGGGGATAGTTAGTTATTGGGTTGCGTTAGGGATCGGAGCGGCAGCCCGGAGCCGAAGGCGAGGACTATAGCGTAGAGCCCGACCCGCCGCATAGCTTTGGTTTGCGGCGGCGGGGAAAGCCCAAAGACCGGTCTTGTGCTAGAGCATCCAGTCGGTGGGGTCGATGCCGTTTTTTACGAGCCAGGCGTTGGCCTTGGAGAAGTGCCGGCAGCCGAAGAAGCCTTTGTCCACCGAGAAGGGGGAGGGGTGGGCGGCTTTCAGCACGAGGTGTTTGGTTTCGTCGACGAGGGCTTGCTTTTCCTGGGCGAACTTGCCCCACAGCAGAAAGACGGTGTGCTCTTTTAGCGCTGAGACCTTGGAGATGACGGCGTCGGTGAATTCTGCCCAGCCGATCTTGGCGTGGCTCATGGGTTCGTTGGCACGGACGGTGAGGGAGGCATTGAGCAGGAGGACGCCTTGTTCGGCCCAGGGGGTAAGGTCGCCATTGTTGGGGATGGGCATGCCGATGTCCTGGTGCAGTTCTTTAAATATATTGACGAGGGATGGGGGCTGGGGGATGCCTTTGGGGACGGAGAAGCTGAGTCCCATCGCCTGGCCGGGGCCATGATAGGGATCCTGCCCGAGGAGGACGATCTTGACCTTATCGAAGGGGGTGGTGTTGAAGGCGTTGAAGATGAGGCTGCCGGGCGGGTAGATGGTTTTGCCGGAGATTCTTTCCGTCTTGAGGTGGGTGACGATCTGGAGAAAATAGGGTTTGTTGAATTCCTGTTTGAGGACTTCTTTCCAGCTTTCTTCGATCTTTACGTCCATAGATAGTGGTGAATGGTTTTGGTCGAAGGTAGGTAAAACCCGGGATGCAAAACGGTTTGGCGAGGAAGGGGAAATTTTTTATTTTTGCCGGCCGCTGAGGGCTGTCCTAAGTTGTCCTCGGAGGTTATTCGACCCGGTAGCTCAGCTGAATAGAGCTCCTGCCTTCTAAGCAGGTGGTCGTGGGTTTGAATCCCGCCCGGGTCACAACGACCCCTCAGCTCTGCTGAGGGGTTTTTTCGTTTGGGAGCGGCGCGAGTTTACTCGTGTGAGCGGACAAATGAAAAAGCCGCAGCGCCGACAGGTGCTGGGGTCGTTGGGTAAGGCCCTCGCAGGGCGCTGGGATCAGCGGAGCTAATCCCGCCCGGGTCACCAAACAGGACAAGTCAAAATCTTCTTTGGTTTGTCCTGTTTCTTTTTGGCTGAAACCCGCGTCCAGCGTGTATATTAACTCAACCGCTTCATTGACGCGCGTGGTTCGATATTGAAAACCGTCAAAAGTGAGTTTTTCAGGATAAATCGAACCAATGATCGTTCGCTTCCGCTTTGTATCCCCGTCTTGATATAGTTCGTCCAGGTGGGCCAGATTCGAAACGGCTTTTTCCAGCAGGGGTTCTATGTTGGCGGAGAGACTGGAAACCTCGATTAGCCGGGCCTCCAGCCTTTCGATCTTCCTTTCATTTTCCCTCTTGATCTCCCGGAAATCCTGGGCGTCTATTTCTTCCTTCAACAGCAATTGCCGCCCCCTGACGATATCATTACCCGCCGAGTCGATCTGTTCGGCGAGTGACCTAATATCTTTCCGCTTGGCTTTTTGTTCTGACCTTGTAAGGAGTATTCAGCACATGGGGAGAACGGAATGTAACGGAAATTCTCACCTACGCCAGACCAAAAGATCAAGTTCAAAATGCAAACGAATTGCTAGTATGTTTAGTGCGAAACTCTCAAGTTGACAAGGTCGAAAGGGGCGTTTATTATAGCTTCACAATTTTGTCTGTAACTCTGTCAAGACACCCAACGATCTTAAATATTTGCAAATCACCAGTTTGAGAAATAAACATCCGACGCCGGCGCAGGATTCTTTCCAGTCATCAAGCCCAAAATCTGTCTTTCGCACAACAAATAGGTGAAAAAACGGTTTTCCAATAGGCATGCACTTGTTATATTGCCGCTCTCTAACGAACAGAAAAGAATATTCGGAATGGATCCACTGACGAAAGAACATAATATCAAGTATTTTAGAATCGAGGCACTATTTGGAGACCGCAACATTCATTTAAACTTCGACCAGAAGTTCAGGGTTCTAATTGGTGAGAACGGAATCGGCAAGACGTCAGTCCTAAACGCTCTCTATTATACGTTGACTGGTCGTTTTAATAAGTTACGAACATTAGAGTTCAAAAGCATCTCTGTCGAATTTAATAGCGGCAAAAATATAACCATCGAAAAAGATGACTTAGTTTTTTCAAACGAAGAAGATTTGCATAGGAATAGACAAGAGCTGCTTGTCTCTGATTATATACAAAAGAATTTAACAGAACGGGAGCACGAATTCATCTCATTTAATCTTGAATCAGGCAAAAAGATCAGCCATTCTGATTTCAATGAAATCGTATCCAGACTTGGCAGTCAGTTACACTACCCCAGTTCCTTTATCAGACGCCACCTTCAGTACATGTTTTCCGGGAAGTCCGGCAAACTGGATGAAGCCCGGAGAGTGATCGCTAAGGAACTTGATGCCGATATCCTATATTTTCCAACATATCGACGAATCGAAGAAGAGTTGCACAAACTTGGATCGGTCAACGACATTAATATTCCCCAGGACGATAAACGTCTCATCCAGTTTGGAATGGACGACGTCAGTAACACATTCACTGAAGTTCTGGAAGTCATAAAAAACTCCGCGATCTTGGGATTTTCCGAGATCACTGGCGAAATGTTAAGCCAGTACCTCGAAGGCCCTCCCCAACTTGACAGTGACATAAAAGAAAGACTCGATCCTAAATTGCTTAAAATAATCCTGGAACGTGTTGGCCCAAATATTACGGACGAAAATAAAACGAGGATATTGGACCTAATTAAGTCTGGAGAGGTTTTTCAGTCGGACAATTACAGGTATTTACTGAACTTCTTGTCCAAACTGGTTAAAGCCTACGACCAGCAAAAAGACTTGGATAACGCGATAAAAGCATTCGAATCAACCTGCAATAGTTACCTGACCGGAAAAAAAGTGATTTACAATGAAAGCAAGGTCACGATTGACATCGTGAACCAAAACAGTGACCAAAGCATTGAATTGCGAAACCTTTCATCCGGAGAGAAGCAAATTATATCAATGTTCAGCAAAATAATCTTTAACAAGGCAGAGAACCTTATCGTTCTTTTCGATGAACCCGAGTTGTCTTTGTCCCTCGAATGGCAGAGAAAACTATTGCCAGATATTTTGAAATCCAAGAAATGCAAACTTCTCTTATCCGTCACGCATTCTCCTTTTATTTTCGACAATGACCTGGATTCTTTTGCCGAAGAAATGAACAAATACGTGTCATACATAAACCCCACTCAAGAAAATAACTCCTAAACCGCATCACTATTATGAATGTTGAAGAATTGCGAGAAAGTCGAAAGGGAGCAACCGTCATATTCACAAAGATCACCCGAATGAAAGAACAATACCCAAACAGTCTATTTTGTTGTTTTGAAGGGGATGACGCAAAATATTACTTTAATAGGATAGAAATGCGGACTGGGTACTCTCCCGAAGAGATTATTCCGTTCCATTGCGGTGGAAAGATAGAGGTCTTGCGACTGTATCGACTTTTCAAAGAAAAACAGGAATACTCAAGCATAAAGTTTTTGTATTTTATTGATCGCGATTTTGACGAACCTTACCCAAACGGCCAAGGGATTTACGAAACTCCTGTCTATTCAGTTGAAAATTTTTACACTACTTACGAAGCGTTCGTTCGGATTTTGAAGGCTGAATTCAACTACCTTGAGGACGATCCCGAATGGGCTTTTCTTACAAAAGCATTTAAAGAAAGGCAAGACGAATTCCATAGAGCAACTGCCTATTTTAATGCGTGGCTCGCCTGCCAACGGGATTATTCAAATAGTAATTCGGGGGCAACCCGCCTCAATCTTGATGATTTTTCATTAAAAAAGATCGTCCAGACGATAAATCTCGATAAGATTGAATCCAATTATGACCTAAACTCGCTTGAAGCCTTGTTTCCGTCGGCTGTCAAATTACAAGAACAAGAAATTCAAAAGAAAATAGCCGCGTTGACCAAGAGTTCGCCGCAACAAACTTTCCGTGGAAAATTTGAAGTCGATTTCTTATTCGATTTCCTGGAAGGCATTAAGATAGAATATGCGAAAAAGGACGCGAGCAGGCTCGAAAAAAAGCCCGGGTTTAAATTGAACCATAGCAAAAAGAATATGATGGGAGAGTTCAGCCAATATGCTTCAACTACACAATGCTTGATCGAGTATTTGACTGGCTTTAGTGTTCAGGGGACAAAAATTGCTTAGACAAGTGTAATGGTAGCAAGATATATATATTAGTTTATTTGTGTATATTAGGACCGTATTTGATTTTTCACTATTTTGACAGGTATGAATTACTTTTGATACAATTAATAGATATGGCAGTTAGAATTACTTGTATTAGGAAAGGTACTGGATTTTACGAAAATCAACATACGGCTATCACGGATTTAGGTTGGATAAACGAAGAAACGAAAGTATCTGGGTTGTCGACAAGATTACAAATCTATGAATTCCTCGAACAAGGCGGTCAGGCCTACGTTGTTGATCCTTTTGGCGTTAGAGCCTATTTGACACGCGCTCAGACAGACCAAGGAACCAAGTTTGTAAAAACAGCCAAAGACCAATCAACGGCCGACAACCTATTGAACCTTGGCCCATGCGCAGGTTCACTATAACTGAAAGGTCGTCTCTGGAATATTTAAACCCTTCAACTTACTGCCACATTCAAATTATGCACCTGGATGACATCTTTCAGCATTCAGCCAATAAAATTCACTATGAAGTTTTTGATAACATTGGAGATGTACATTTGAGAGAGGCTGACCAAAACGGATACATGAAAGCTGGAACCAGTAGTAACAGAAAGAAAATAAGTGACATTCTTTAAAATATGAAAGGAAAGACGGCTGAAGATCATCGAAAAACTAAAAACATTTGCGAGGCTATGACTATGCAAGATAAACGAACAGATTTTCTTGTTAAACTTCTTCGCTGTGGCTCAAATGAGAAGAGGAAAAGGCACGAAGATTTCATAACCCTTGTACTCGAGGAATTCTTCATTGACAACTTCATTATCCTTCAGAGTTTCTTAATGGAATTTTTCAATATTGAAACAAATTGCAACACAAAGGTCAACATAAAATCACATTGTTCTGGTAAAAATTCAATATATGATCTTCGAATTACTGACAGCAATTTATTTTATCTAATAATTGAACTCAAAGTAGCAGCAACAACGGACCCTAACCAACTGGAAAAATATTTAAGTAATTTAGAAAATAACCCAACTGCAAAAAAAGCACTTTGCCTGATTTCTCCTAGGCATAACGTCAATATTGAGAAAACGAAAATTTCATTTAAAGCAATGACATGGTCAGAATTTGTATCCTTTTTAGAAAAAAATATTTGTGCAAATAACAAGTGTTCCGTAGATCGTTTTTTAGAATTAGCCAAGGAATTAGATTTGGATTGCAGATTAACAAAGTCGAGAAAAGCCTGGAAATGCCCTGAGTGCGGTTTGCAAATTTCGGGGTATGGAATATATCGACACCAACGATCTGCTTGTTTTAGAAATAGAAGAGAAATTCGAAAAGAATTTTATGAAAGGGGGAATAAGCAAATTGAAGACTTCACTAGGGAATATAAAAAGGTTGAAGAAAAAATGGCAAGGCTAGAGTCAGAAATTGAAAAGACGCCTAAAATCCAGCAAAAAAGCTATTCAGATATATACGAACTTACGGATCAAATAAATAAGGCTCTTCCCAAAGAATGGATCTTATATTTCCTATTCCGTATCAGGTATCACTTTTCAAATAGCGTTTTTAATGAATATATCCAAGTTTTTCGAAAAAGACTCACGCTACAGGGAGTACTAAGTTTTGAACATCCTTCCGGCAATCTCTTAGATGAAATCAATTCGCATGTATATTTTGGTAGTACAAGGTCGATGCATAATATCATTGAAGAGCTAAGGATGATTTAACGTTAGAGAACGTCATGTTTTAAATAATTTTCTCATAGCGCATTACCCAAGCAATTACAAATTAAAGTAATTCAAGCACTTAGTTCCGCCCAGATCACTTTTAAACGCGGACATGATTCAACGTACAGTTTGAAGACATTCCCCCCATTTTTTACATAACGTTTATGGAGCCCTGCATTACCGGGGCTTTTTTTCTCGAAAAGACTATTCGTCACATCCTTTAAGCTGCTCTCTCTTCTTCCTCTCCTACTTGATTGGCATATTGGGTGGCATACCGGATGGTCAATTGGGCGGCCAATTGCAAATGATTGGCTGTAACTCAATACCGGCAACGTGTTTCATATATATGCACAGTAATATTGCACACTGCGTGGATAACCTGCGCTAATTTCTTTGTTTCGTTATAGTATTTTTGAGTTAGCTCCTTTCCCAAAAGGAGTAAGCCGCCCCTGGGTGAGATCTGGAAGCGGCTATGAGAGGGCGAAACTACGATTTTGTCTACAACGGGGGAAGGGCTCCAATCCCAAACCACGGCAAATACCAAAGTTTCCCCTTTTTTGTTTTACAAAAGCTCTACAAATGCCTTGCAAAAGCTCTACAAATGTAACGGAAGAGTACACTTTCCATTGTATGAATTATCCCCATCAATGTGTACAACCCTATATACGATTTTAATATAGAATCAAAAAGTCCTCCACCAATTGAGAGGCTTCGATAGTCGAGCAATTCAATTGGTAGCTCTAATTCTTGTAGCTGGAGGTCGGGGAAACCGGCATTTCCATCTCACCGCGATGGGACCACCCAGTTGTTTAACAAGAAAATTCCAAAGGGGCTACTGAATGTCAACACGTTAATTCAGCAACGAACCTCAAATCGGTAAAAAACGGTTTGAAAAGTGTCCAATCCGGGTCACTTTTTCATCTCCACGCTTTAAGACCCGCTCTGGCAGCGGGTTTTTTGGTTCGATACAGCTTTCTGCCAACTGTATCCGTCCACTAATTGGATGTCCAATCATTTTTATAACATACATGCCTACTCATTCTGTGAGATTCGTCGAACCGTAGGTGTTTGTCATTCAAGGCTTGGAATCCACTGCATTTTACAAATTCCCCGCATACCCTGCCGATGCTCGTTCCTGCACGATTACTGTATCGAAACCGAACATCGTTGTCTCTCACAGGCCTTGACAGAAGAATGGTCTTCAAGACTTTATAAACCCGGCACTCTTTTGGGACCATACTGATGATTTGGCCGCCTTACTCGTAATAAAACCGACCATCCCATGTTCCGCAACTATCTCAAGATTGCCTTCCGCAGCCTCAGGAAAAGCAAGGGCTTTACCGCCCTCAACATCATCGGTCTCGCTGCCGGCCTCGGCGTCTGTCTGCTGATCGTCCTGTACGTCACCGATGAGCTCAGTTACGACCGCTACAACGTCAACGCCGATCGCATCTATCGGATCGATGAGGATATCTACTTGAATAACACCCAGTACGACGCTGTCACCACCTCCAAATATTTCGGCCCCACGATCGTCGCTTCCTATCCGAAGATCCAGCAGATGGTCCGATTCCGCAACCCAGGCGATCAGCTGGTGAGGAAGGGCAACGACCACGTCCTCGACCATCGCTTCACCTTCGCCGACTCGACGATCTTCAAGGTCTTCACGCTGCCCATGATCGCCGGCGACCCAAATACCGCCCTCAACAACCCTCATTCCATCGTGATCGATGAAAGTGCCGCCCGCCGCTATTTCAACAGCACCGATGTCATCGGCCGCACACTGGAGGTAGGTAGTGCCAATACACCCCTCAAGATCACCGGGGTCATCCGGGACATGCCGGAACAGTCTCAGTTCCATTTCAGCTTCATTCGCCCCATCCGCGAAGCCTACTCCTTCAATGACCCCGCCGACAACGACTGGGTAAGTAATGCTTATTATACCTATATCCTTGTCCAACCCGGCACCACGCGAGCCGAGGCCCAGAAGGATGTAGACGAAGTCGTCAACCTCCATATTTACCCGGCCCTCCAGAGAATGTTCCGCGTTTCGGGCGCCGACCTCGAGAAAGCGGGTAATCATTTCCGGTGCCGCATCTTCCCCCTCACCGACGTGCACCTCCATTCCAATAAGTCTGGTGAGTTCGAAGCCAACAGCAATATCCAGTATGTATACATCTTTTCCGTCATCGCCGTGCTCATCCTCCTGATCGCCTGCGTCAACTTCATGAACCTCAGCACTGCCCGCTCGGCGAACCGCGCCAAGGAAGTGGGTATCCGCAAGGTCGCCGGCTCGACAAAAGGACACCTTATCCTCCAGTTCCTCACCGAGTCCATTCTGCTCAGTCTCTTCTCCCTCGTCCTCGCCCTTAGCATCGCTGTCCTGCTGCTGCCGATGTTCAATCAGCTTGCCGGCAAATCGCTCCATCCCGACGTGCTCTTCAGCGGCCGGTTTCTGGCCATCCTCATCCTGCTGGTGCTGCTGGTCGGCTGTCTCGCCGGCAGCTACCCCGCCTTCTACCTTTCCTCCTTTCAGCCGATTCAAGTATTGAAAGGAAAGATTGCCGCAGGCTTCAAGAGCAGCTGGCTTCGTAGCAGCCTGGTGGTCTTTCAATTTTTTATTTCTATTGGCCTCATCGTCAGCACCCTCGTCATCTATCGCCAGCTGCACTATATTCGAAATAAGGAAGTCGGCTTCAATCGGGATCAGGTACTCGTCATCCATGATACCTGGTCGCTCGGCCGGGATGGCACAACCAATCTTCGCAAGAACCTGCTCACCCTTGCCGGCGTCACCGACGCAACCGTCACCCCGGACATCCCCACCGTGGGCGGCGATCAGTACTGGCAGGAAGGCTGGTTCCGGGAGGCCTCGCTCGACGCCAGGAAATCGAACATCATGACCACGCTTAGGGTCGACGACCATTATGTTCCCACCCTCGGCATGCAGATCGTCAAAGGCCGCAACTTCGACCTCGCGCAATTTCCTACCGACTCCACTGCCATCCTCCTCAATGAGGCCGCCGTAGCGACGCTCGGCGTGAAGGACCCGCTCCATCTGATCCTCTACAATCACGATGATCTGTACAAGACTATCACCTATCATGTCGTCGGCGTCGTAAAGGATTTCAACTATAACTCCATGCATGACAAGATCCACCCCGTTGTCATGCTGGTCAACACGTTTAACTGGAGCACCATGGCCGTCCGCTTCCACACGAATGATGCCTTCAGTCTCGTCCGGCAGGTGGAAAGTAAGTTCCATGCCGCTAAGCAAGGAGTGCCCTTCAGCTACACCTTCATGGATAACGACTTTGATAAATTGTATCACGCCGAGCAGCAGACCGGCCAGATCTTCATCACCTTCGCCGTCTTCGCCATTCTCATTGCCTGCCTCGGTCTCTTCGGCCTCGTTACCTATGCTGCCGAACAACGCACCAAGGAGATCGGCATCCGCAAGGTCCTCGGCGCCCGCGTCAGTGGTATCGTCGGCCTCCTCAGCAGGGACTTTACGATGCTTGTCGGGATCGCTGCGCTCATCGCCTTCCCCGCCGCGTGGTGGGCCATGTACAAATGGCTCGAGACGTTTGCCTATCGTACGGAGATCAGCTGGTGGATATTCCTCGTGGCCGGCGCCGTTGCCCTCGCCATTGCCCTGTTGACGGTGAGTATTCAGACCATCCGCGCGGCCCTTGCTAACCCAATAAAATCCCTCCGCAGCGAATGATCGGCGAATTATTTTCGGGTCCTTCTATTTTACGGAGTGGCCAAACTCAAATGTTTAACAAAGTGACCACGCAAGGAAGTTCCAGGAGCGGGGTGATCAATCACTTAGATCTACGATTAACCTTAAATCATTTAGAAAGCGGTTCGAAAAGTGTCCAATCCGGGTCACAAAGGCCCTTCAGCGAAGCTGAGGGGCCTTTGCATAAACTGGTTTTATATTATATATTTATAGGGGTCTAAATTAAATCTTTTTCAAAAAAATACAAACTGACCGCGATGAAAAGGAGCACGTTTATTCTGACTTCCCTAATTGGTTCGCATATAGCAACTTTCGCAAGAGAAATCAGATATTTTCGACTTTCAAAACCCTTTAAGGTTGAGGCAGGAAAAGATCGTTTTAATGACGATTTTGTATATCGGGGTAATCACTTTCTTCTTAAAGTATCTGCTAAGGATACAGATGGCCAACTTTGTATTTTTGATACTACAAGAGTTAAAAAGGGAGGACCTCGCCTTCATTTACATTACTCACAGGACGAATGGTTTTTCGTCTTAAAAGGAGAATTTAACTTTAAGGTAGGTGATGAAACATTCTATTTAAAAGAAGGGGACACTTTGTTCGGACCACGAGGAATTCCTCATGCATTTGCGTTAACCAGCGAAGGTGAGGGGAGATTACTATTGACCTATCAACCCGCTGGCTCTATCGAAGAATTTTTTAAGGAAGCACGTGGTATGACAAATCCTACTGAAGAACAATCAAAGGAACTTTTTAAGAAACATGGAATGGAGCTTTTGGGTTCACCCATGGATTGAAATGATTTCAGCTGGTTGTTTAACATCAATCTCATAAACCGAGACTTCTCACCTTTGACAATCAGGCCCTTGCAAGGGTATAGGGATCAGCGGAGCTAATCCCGCCCGGGTCACAAATGCCTCGCACAAATGTAGTTGTGCGAACTTGTTCGTTCATGCACGACTACTGTATCGAAACCGGACATCATGGTCTCTCGCCGCCCTCGATAGACGGGTGGTCTTCAAGACTTTACAAATCCGGCGCTCTTTTGGGATCACCTTGATGATCTGGCCGCCATACTCGTCACAAAAACCGACCACTCCATGTTCCGCAACTATCTCAAGATCGCCTTCCGCAGCCTCAGGAAAAGCAAGGGCTTTACCGCCATCAACGTCATCGGGCTGTCGTCCGGGCTCGCCGTTTGTCTCCTGATCGTCCTGTATGTCACTGACGAGTTGGGCTATGACCGCTACAATGTCAACGCGGATCGCATCTATCGCCTTGACGCGGACATCTTTTACAACCATACGGGATACCTGGGGGCAGATGGGCCAAAACCCCTGGCCCCTTCCCTGATCCATGACAATCCGCAGTTCGAACAGTTTGTCCGGCTCAGCTATGCCGGGGATGTCATGGTTAGAAAGGGCAACAATTATGTCCAGGAACACCATTACGTCTTCGCCGATTCCACCTTTTTCAAGGTCTTCACCGTCCGGATGCTTGCCGGCGATCCGAATACGGCGCTGAATGAACCCAACTCGCTGGTTATCGACGAGAGTACAGCCAGAAAATATTTCGATGGATCCAATGCCCCGGGGAATGTAGTCGGCAAGAGCCTGGAACTGGAAAACCACACCATTTGCAAGATCACCGGCGTCTTCCAGGATATGCCCCGCCAGTCGCATTTCCATTTCAGCCTTATCCGCCCGATGCGCGAGGCCGGCATTGGCGATTATTGGCTCGGCCAGAACTGTATCAGCTACATTCTTGCCAGACCGGGCTACAGCAGTAGCTTCCTCCAAAGCCGCGTGAATGTCACGGTCAACACTTATATCGGCAAAGCAATGCAGACCGAGCTGCACCAATCCATGCAGGACATGGATCGGCAGGGAGCGCATATTCGGTACCTCCTGATGCCGCTGAGGGATATCCATCTTCATTCCAACAAGATTGCCGAATTCGAACCCAACGGCAATATCGTTTATGTGTACGTCTTTTTGTTTATCGCGATCCTCATCCTGGCCATCGCCTGCGTGAATTTTATGAACCTCAGCACTGCCCGCTCCGCCAATCGCGCAAAGGAAGTAGGCATCCGCAAGGTGGCCGGCTCCACCAAGGGACATCTCATTTTCCAGTTCCTTACGGAGTCGGTGCTGCTCAGCTTTTTCTCGGGGCTGCTTGCGATGGGCATCGCCGTTGCGCTCCTGCCCATGTTCAACCAACTCTCGGGTAAACAGCTGGACGCGGGGATGCTCTACTCTTCGCGCATCCTGCCCCTGATGGTGGGGCTGGTCCTGACGGTGGGTTTCCTCGCCGGCAGCTATCCCGCGTTCTATCTTTCATCCTTCCGGCCGATCCTGGTCCTCAAAGGCAAGATCGCCGCCGGTTTCAAGGCCAGCTGGCTGCGCAGCAGCCTGGTCGTCTTTCAGTTCTTTATCTCCATCGGGCTGATCATCGGGACGCTTGTCATCTATCGTCAGCTCACCTACATCCGCAACCGGGATATCGGCTTTAACCGTGACCAGGTGCTGGTCGTGCAAAATGCCTATTTGGCTGGCGACGCTGTAAGGCCGTTCCGCCAGGACCTGCTAAAGCTTAGCGGCGTGGTCGATGCAACCCTCACCAACAATCTCCCCACCAATCCGGGCAACTACAGTCAGAATGCCTGGTACCGCGAACGGAACATGGCCCCCGGGAATATGGTGCTCCTGACCAATTTGTTTGTCGACGAACACTATATCCCCACGCTGGGCATGCACATGGTCACGGGCAGGAATTTTACCCCCGCCGAATACCGCGCGGACTCGATGGGCATCATCCTCAATGAAGCGGCGGCACAGATGCTGGGCTTTAAGGACCCGCTCAACCAAAAACTTTATGTCCCCGGCGCGAAGGACTCCACCGGCGCCTATAAGCTCGACGAATACCATGTCATCGGTGTTGTAAAGGATTTTAACTTCACCTCGATGCATGAAAAAGTACAGCCCATGATCATGAACCTCGCCGACAACCGCGGCAGCCTGTCCATCCGCTTTCAAGGCGGTGTCATCCCTGCGCTGGTACAGGAGGTGGAGGCCGGCTGGCGACGCATTGCGAACGGGGCGCCTTTTAGCTATACCTTTCTGGACAACGACTTCAACAACATTTACAAGAGCGAGTCGCAGACGGGCCGGCTCTTTGTCACCTTTGCCGTCTTCGCCATCCTTATCGCCTGTCTCGGGCTGTTCGGCCTGGTGACCTATGCGGCCGAGCAGCGGATGAAGGAGATCGGCATCCGCAAGGTGCTGGGAGCAAATGTCGGCGGTATCGTGGCCCTGCTAAGCCGCGATTTCCTGCAGCTGGTGGGGATCGCTGCTATTATCGCCTTTCCCGTCGCTTGGTGGGCCATGAACCAGTGGCTGCGGAGTTTTGCCTATAGGACCGGCATCAGCTGGTGGATCTTTGCCGCGGCGGCTGCGGCCGCCATCCTAATCGCGCTGGTCACCGTGAGCTTCCAGACGATCCGAGCGGCCCTCGCTAACCCAGTGAAATCCCTCCGCAGCGAATGATCAGCGAATTATTTTCGGGTCCTGAGCGCAAACCGATTGCTTATATTCTTTCCAACTCAAAACCTTGATCTAATTGGTTAGTTCTATTTTACGGAGGAGCCAAACTCAAAAGTTTAACAAAGTGACCGCGCGAGGAAGTTCCAGGAGCGGGATTATCAATCACTTAGATCTACGATTAACCTTAAATCATATAGAAAACGGTTTGAAAAGTGTCCAATCCGGGTCACGAAGCCTTCAAATCACTGGATTTGAAGGCTTTTTCAGAAGATGCCCAAAATCATGCTCTATTAGAATCGCAACGTTGGACAGCCTTAATCTCGAACCTTCCATTCCGTAATTCATCAACACTCCTGTTTGTAACCTTTGATAGGCTTTACCCATCCCTAAAGACAGAAGACACCATTTTTTGCATTGCCCATCCCCCAAAAGGGTTCAAAAAGGAGAAATTGAACTCATTGATCGTCTCATTTCGCTTTGTGGCGATTGCTCGCAAAGTCTTGATCAGGAATGACCTCAGGGCAAACCCACAGCAGAAGACCAGGATGAAGAGCATTCCAATGACGGCAATACCTACGGTGCGATATTCCAGAAGATAGAGTATCCAATTAAAAAAAACGCAAACGAAACTACTATAAAGCAGAAAAAAAGTAATCCTATCCACAATTTGATCCGATGTACTTTCTGGCCTACGATTTCGGGAAACTTATCCTCTGCCGCCGTGACGAACCCCCACCACCATCCGCAATAGATTATTGCTTTTAAGAAAGCACAGATCCCCGCAGCTCTTAATGTTAGAAATAGCACATAAGGCATCGGATCCGATGGCATTCTGGAAAGGCCCAAAAGGACAATGATCAACATGATGATCCAGGGAATGCCCTGAACCATCCAAAATTGTACGTATGACAGCCTGATAAGAAGCTTCATTATGAGATAAATATAACGTTTTCATAGCGAACCTTGTAGATGTACAACCATTTTGTTTTTGCCCCTGCATCAAGTCTGTTTGATCACAATTTCATTTGATCCTCATCACAAATCGAAGTGTATTGCGGTCAGCATCGGTTACATAGAATTCACGACGGCCCCAGCTCTGGTTAATAGGCCCCTGGTGTACTGGTGATGCTTCTCTGCCCGACGTGTCCAATCCTCGCTGCTTGTATTTTGCAAAAAGCGCGTCTACATCCTCCACCCACACGTTGGCTACTGATCCAAAGAGATAATCACCCTCGTGAACCGTTAACTGGAAACAGGCGTCTCCGTTGCCCAGGTCAACTACGAATGAATCCACCGTATCCTCCGGATCTGTCATTACAAAGTCAAGCACTTGAGTATAATGTACCAATGCAGACCGCATATCCCGTACTTTAAAAACAGGAATGATTTTCATGTTAAACTCCTTGTTTTATAGTGAAAAGTCTTGTATGATGATTTGGCGTATATTGAACGGTTAACCTCGTTGGCACCCTGGCGGCAAATTTCGCAAAAATTGGGCAATTGCTGATAGTTGGTCCGTGTAGCGGCTTTCTAACATTTCCCCGGCAGCAGCGGAGCTAATCCCGCCCGGGTCACTTAAAGATCAGGCACTTAGAAAAATGTTTCCAGGTGCTTTTTTGGTTTTTGCACAGATAGTGTGTGCAGATCGGTTGATATATCGGTGATGGGTAAGTGAAGAAATAAGAAGCACCACGACGTATATGATTGATATTTACTGACTTTAATCGAGCTGTTTGGAAGGCAGTGAAACGAGAGAATTGTGAATTGCACAGCGCAAAAAAACCGGCTGGGTCGCCTCGAAAATATTTTTTCAAAAAAGGGTGATTTTACGGTTTTTTTTGTTAGGCCTATAGCGTATCTTCAGTCATAGACGACCATCGAGCAATTTTGCCAAAGATCCCCCCTAAAAAAATCCGGGTTTACCCGAAATTACCTGGCAAATAAATAGCTTTCTGAATACAATGCAGATAAAGCGCAGAGGCAATGGTTCACGAAGTATTTTGAACTTTGTGTCAATGTCAATTAAGCCTACGAAGGCATCTCGAAAGTGCAGAAACTCATGGACCTGGTAGTATCCACACCCAATACATTGGACACTGTAGTATCCGTCCTTGCTGTAGACAAAAAAGGTAATCTGACCCGCATACCTGGCGGCCACCTCTACCTGATCGAATAAAAGTAAATTGACAGTGATGGCATTTGCACACAAACCAACGGCAGCTCAGTGGACTACATCTGCCAAATCTACAATACCTCTTCAGGTGCACTATGGGAAGGGTGATCGGATAAAATCAACCGTTGAAGAATCCAAAGCTGAAATGATCGCACCAACATTGCCTCGCTTTGGGTTCGATTATGGCCGAATTTCCGTACATCCTCCTGTCGCAATGAAGGCCGAAGGAAAGCTTGCCGGTGGCGCGGAGAAGCTCATTGATGGGGGCACAAAACCTGCGGCAGTGGATGCGGGGGCTGCGATCGACCTCGAAAGCGACACTCTTCCGGCTACAAGGATGGATGCCTCATCCCCAGCGCCGGCACCGCCGGTGAATCCACCGCTTCCACCGCCTCCACCAGCCGGGCCCCTCTGGAAGCCTGGCCAGCACATAGTGCCCAAGTTCACTGTAACCGAGAAAGAGGGGCCGCGTTCGAACAGCGACCCGGCTACCACCGATGTCGATACGCCTACATTCACTGGCGCCGCCGCAGTAGATGGCAAAGCGAGTATGTGGCGCTACCAGCTCAAAGGGGTTGAAGGCAAGGGCCGGATCAATTTTGTTTACTTTACTGCAGATCATTATCCAGCGCCTAGTCCCAACGACGATTCCGGCGATTTGAGCAATGTCACGAAGGCCAACTGGAAAGATGTCGTCCACGACTTGGAGTCCCACAAGAACGGCGTCGCTGGTGATTGGGCTGCCTATCGACGTACGATCCTCCACGAGCGTTACCACTGGAATACGGAATGGCAAGGTTCGGTCAAGAAGGAGTTAGTCAAGGCGGAGAATGACATCGAGAAGGAAGGCGTGCCCTTTGCTGGCGCGGCCGATGCTTCGGCAGCCGAAAAGATCCTCGAGCCAAAAGTGAATAAGATCTTTGACCGTGGGATGGTGGAGGCACGGAGGGCTTACAACGCGCTGGGTGATTCACCAGGTGATCCACCCTACGTGGCTGGCTCAGTCGGTGCCGTTGA
The DNA here is from genome assembly GCF_014642875.1 of Puia dinghuensis. GTDB lineage: Bacteria > Bacteroidota > Bacteroidia > Chitinophagales > Chitinophagaceae > Puia > Puia dinghuensis. Next base: position 402,912 of record NZ_BMJC01000002.1, on the reverse strand, counting down.
TCTCGCAGCACGGGTCAAGTCTTACGCCACCGCTAAGAAATGGTAAGCCAGGAGGTCCCAAATATGGAGTGTTTCGTAGCGATCGTGACTACCCATCCGTTGGTACTTCATGTCAGTCTACACAACCCACTCACTGTGGCAACCTCGATTTACGTGCCACGGTCGCTAAAGCCGCTCGGCGCCTTCATGCAGGTTAAGGTGAGGGATAGTAAAGGCGCTATTGTTTACGAAACGCAGTTACCAAAGTTTGCGCCGAAACTCGAGATATCCCACAAGGCAAGCTATGTGGCAATCGACCCGGGCTACAGCTATGGCGTTCTCCTCGAATGCGAGACCGCACAGCTGCCAACCGGTGAATATCGTGTGGAGGTGTCGTACTCCAATTTGCAGTTTCGAGGGTTCCCGGGTAATTTCATCGGCGACCAGAAATGCCATTCTTCGATAACCGTAACGGTGGAATGACTATTACGATCCAGGTTCATAAATCGGTCGGCTTGTCGTGTCAGCAATTCCCCGGCTTTGCGGCGCCGAATGCGGCATCATAACCCGTCTCCTTATAAATTCTACCACATATTTTGCATCGCGGCCAACGCCTTGAATCATAGGTGAAGAAAATGCAAAAAGAAAATGCAGGCCCACAAAATATAGTCCCGGCTCGTTTGAAACCACACCTCGCTCGTGTAGCGGTTCTCCATCTTTAAATATAGGAAAATGGATCCAGGAAAAACCAGGGTGGAATCCGGTGCACCAAATCACATTTTTTACATCCAATACTTCGCCGTTCTCCAGTTCCGGTCTTCCATCTTTTATACCTTTCAAACGAGGCAATCTTTTGATACCCGCGCGCAGAAGATTTCCGGGTTTTTGTCGTATAAGCGGCGCACCCATTGAAACGACTTTGGGTTTTACTTTCCTACCGATAATTGTACTGGTGGTAAGCAACCGGTGAAATATCAAACGAAACACGATAGGTATAATAAATCGTTGAACATTGCGATTATCAATATTAAAGGGGACATGCCCTGTGTCGCGCCCCGCTAATAATACGATGTGACGATTGCAAACATCCAAGGCAATTTCTGCACCTGAATTTCCAGCTCCCACGATCAGCACAGGACCTGGCTGCAGTTGCAAAGAATTTTCATAGGCGGAAGAATGTAGCTGGACGACCGTCGCATCCAGTTCGCTGGCAAATGGAGGGATCTTAGGATACTGATAATTCGACATGGCTACCACCACATGGTCCGCCTCATAAAATTCTTCACCGCATTTTATTTTATATGTTTTCCCTTCGCGCCTCAAGGCATCAACCTTTGATCTCAGCTTCACGGGCAATTGAAAATGCTTTGCATATTGCTCCAGGTAATCGGCCATTTCATCTTTGGTAGGAAAGTGATATTTGGAAGCAGGAAAGGGAAGCCCCGGCAGCGCATTAAACCGGCCATAGGAAAACAGTCGGAGCGAGTCCCACCTTTTACGCCAGGTATCACCGATACATTCCCCGGCATCTAAAATTAGGAACGATATGCCTGCCTGGGCAAGATAATAGCCTGTGCAAAGGCCGGCCTGGCCGCCGCCAATAACAATGACGGTATACCGCTTTGTTTTTTCCATAACCCTTTGATTTTGTAATGTAAATTAGAAGGAAGTACTAAACCGGAAAACAGCGGTACTACGTAATTTTTATTACCGACTACGTATATTTTGTGATCTCAGGATATGAATAGGTTTTTCTTCACGGCATAGGAAGCGGCAAAAGCCCTGGCTGATTTTCCATAAACGCCCATTTTAAGATAAAGATTGGCAAGGTGTTTTTCCACCGTGCGGACGCTGAGAAAAAGTTGTTGAGCTATCGCCTTGTTATTTCTCCCTTCCGAGATCAAACGAAGGATTTCTAATTCCCTGCCTGTAAATTCCGGCACTTCATGTCTTTGTTCAAGCACCTGTTGCCTGCGAGCGGTTTTGAGCAGCTGCTTTATTTTTTCAGTGTGCTTTTCTGCGCCCATCCTTTGGAAGACTTTCAGCGCGGTAATCAATTCCGATTCAGCATTCCGATATTGTTTCTGGCTGATCAATACTTCGGAGAGAAGAATCCGGGTAGCGGCTGATTCAAACGGAACGCCAATGGTATCGTAAATATCAATTGCATCTTCAAAATATTGTCTTGCCGCCGCGGCGTCCCCACATGCGTCCTGCCCTATTCCGCGGCAAACAAGCAAGGAAGCTTTGACGGGTTCAGTATTGATAATTGCAGTGATTTCTTCGAATTCATTAACGACGTTTGTGGCATCTTCTATTCTCCGTTGCTTTGAATAGATGCGTATTAGCAATTCCAGTGCAGCTACTTTACTGATCTTGGCTTTACTGGGAATCTGCCGGAGATAGCGTAGCACTAAATCTCCCGCCATTTCCAGCTCTCCCTGATCGTACGCAAAGGCTGCACACGTAAGCAACTTGATGAAAGGAACCTGCGCTTGCTGAAGTAAGTCATTAGCCTCGATCCATCTACCTTGCTTTCGTCGCAACTCGGCCAGCTGCACCAGGAGCATGCTGGCATGTGTCGGGTGTAAATGTTCAACTTCCCCGGCCACAATCATCAATTCCTGTTCAGCCGCTTCCCATTCGCCTTTCCAGATAAGTACGGATGCATATTGTATACGACAAGATGAGAACAACATATCGCAGTGCCAGCGGTGGGCCATCTCTTTTAGCTGGCGGCACCATTGCCCGGCTCTTTCAAGATCACGGATACTCTTACAAGCTTCAATGAGAATGCAGCAAGTAATACCTGCAATTGCAAAATCCTTTACCTTACCCGTAGTAGCCAGTAAGGTTGCTTCGTCAAGGTAACTCATTGCTTCCCGTATCTTTCCCTCGGTGGTCAGTATTAAACCCTTGACGCCGGTAGCCATCATTTCACCTTCTATGCTGCCCACCCGTTTGCTAATGGAAAGACTTTCTTCCACAAGCTGCAAAGCAGCATCGTTGGTCGGATGCTGCATAAAACATATTCTTGCTTTAAGAAGGGTGATAAATGCAAGTTCCCAACACTCTCCGGCTTTGCTTAATAAATTGGTAGCTCTTTGTAACCAGCCGTTTGCGATAGCCAATTCGCCTTTTATTTGCAGGTAGTCCATCCCCAGCCAGCAGGCATTCCGTGCAGCGCCTTTTATATCACTGACTTGAACGAAAGCCTCGTAGGCTTCGAGACGATAATGAAAGACTTCATTAAAATCGTTCAGCCACCAACAGGTGCTTGCGATTTCTTCGAGTGCCTCAGCTGAAGGGCTTTCCTCAAGTTGTTGCTTCAGCAAATCGCGCGCTTCATTCCACCGGCCATCTGCCGCAGCTTCCCGGCTTTGTTGTAAGAGCGATTTTGGCATAAAATCCCTTTTTAAAGATCCATTCGTCCTTCATCAAATTTAATAAAATTGCATATATAAATAAAGTTATAATCACCCTGAATTGCTCCGCGAAAATCGCCCATGGATGGAAGCCAATGAGGTGAAGCGCGTGAAGGAACTGGAGGAGGAGAACGTACGTTTGAAAAGGATCTTGGCCAACCTTACCCCTTGAGGTCGATGCTGTTAAGAATGTGCTAGAAAGAAACACGGCGCGGAGCTGGCTTGTTGAAGATTATCAGGCACTCAGCTCAGCGGCCAGCCTCAAATGTCGCTTTTTACCCTAAGATTGTCGCAGTGAAGGCTTTTCGTGCTTAAAAGGATGTTCTAGTTTTGAAGGAAGATGATGATCAAAACCTTAAATGCGATCACATGAGAAAAGTACGATAACGACTCCGGTTTGGTGAAGAACTGGTATTCGGGGCGACAATATAGTCAAAGAAAAAAATATGAAGATTCTTCTCACTTCAGCAGGCATCAGCAACGCGAGTATTCGCAACGCACTGGTTGACTTACTGGGCAAACCGATTGACGAGGCGACCGCTCTTTTCGTTCCCACCGCAATATACGCCTTGCCCGGCGGCGGGGACATAGCACGAAGAGTCATTTGTGGATCATTAGGTGACCCTTTCTGTGAATTAGGTTGGAAGTCTTTGGGAGTACTAGAACTCACTGTGCTGCCCAGCATCAAACAAGAGCTTTGGCTTCCCATGCTTCAGAAGACTGACGTCTTGTTGGTAGGAGGAGGCGATTGCCAGTATCTGTGCTATTGGATGCAGCAGTCCGGACTGGCAGACCTTTTGCCATCGCTGCTGCTCAAGACGGTCTACGTTGGCTTAAGCGCCGGAAGTATGATAATGACCCGTTTTGGAACTACCTACGGTGGTCATATTCTGCCAGCGGAAAGCAATAAATCGCTGGGATTGGTTGATTTTGCGCTACATCCGCATCTGGATCATGAATGGTTTCCGGAGAATTCCCTGGCCAGCCTGGAAAAGTTGGCTGCAACGATACCCGTGCCGTCATATGCGATTGATGATCAGACAGCCATTAAAGTGACCGATGGTACTGTTGAAGTCGTCTCTGAGGGACAGTGGAAGCTGTTTACCCCTAGAGCGTTTTAAAAGGATCAGCCTGGCTTCGTTACGGTTAATATGATGGCCAGCAGGAACAATGTCAGCTGAATGGCATAAAAGATACGAAGACGGACGAGGGGCTGGCGGAGTTGCAGATGGATCTGGCTTTCCGGCGCATCAAGAATCTGCTTTATTTTCACCTCCTGGCGGGCGCCGAACAGGAAGCCATTCGAGATCAAAGCCACAACCACCCCCATTTTGAGCTGGAACCACAGCTGGCCATAGGTGTGAGTGATGAGAAGGAGGCCCACTCCTGATGAGATCAATAATATCGCACCCAACGGCAGGAGGCCGGATAAGCCCAATAGCTTTTTAAAGTAATATTTGACGGCGGCCTGGTCTTCATCCAGAGAGTTCGAAAGCTTTTTAAAGGCGAGGAAGCTGACGGCGGATGTTCCGGCCATCAGAGTAAGTCCTGTGAGATGGATAACCACCAGGGATTGTAAGAGTCGAAGAGTGTTCATGATGTGTCGTCATTTTTTTGACAACACAAAATTCTACAAGCCTCTCGTCTTTTTCATGCACCCAGGTTAACTATTTGGCCCCGGCAAGGCGCTTTCGGATGCGGCTCAACGATTGCGGCTTTACACCTACATACGAGGCAATATAGTATTGCGGGACGCGTTGGACGATGGCGGGATAATTGCGCAAAAAGTTCTTGTAACGTATTTCGGGAGTATCGGTGTACAAAGAGGCTATCTGGGCAATGGCATTTAAATAAACGGCTTCGATGGCCAGACGGCCAAATCGTTCGCCGTATTCCACCTCCTTATAGAACTGCTGGATGCCGTCAAAGCTTATCAGCCATGCTACACAGTCTTCCAATGCCTGTATGCTGATCCCGGAAGGACTCTGCGGCAAAAAACTCGTATAGACACATACAAATTCACCTTCCTTATTGAAATAATTGGTTTGGTCCTCACCGTCCTTATCTAGATAGTATCGAACGAGGCCGGATTCTATGAAGATGATATTGCGGCATATTTCTCCCCCGGCGAGCAAATGCGCCCCTTTTTTATATTCTTTTCGATGAAACAGTCGCTGTGCGACCGCCTCGTCCGCCGGTGAAAAGGGGATGTAATTCCTAATCGTTTGAATAAGTAGGTCCACGCCCGTAAATTAAGGATTATCTCCGGCTTTACCTCTATTTCAGAAACCCCTTCAAATAATCCCATCAACAAAATACAGGATCTGCTCCCACATCGATTTAAGAGTTAACGCGCGGACCTCGTCCACATATTCTTGAAACTAATAACGTGTTATTGCCCGGCAGAATAATTATAGCCAGACTTTTCGTATCTTATACCATCTCCCAACGAATTACCGATGAAGCATTTTATACTCGCTTTTTCTTTTTTTGTCTCCATTGCAGTTGCTGCACAGGTTAGGACAACGCCCGACAGCATTGCAGTAAAATCGATTAGCGGCATTGTTAACAAAATGCTCGATATACTCTCCGGCGAGAAGGGTAAAATCAGGGACTGGAATGCGCTCAGTAATTTATTTTTGTCGACTGCCACGTTCACTTGCTTAAATCACCCTAATGACTCAATGCCGAAGGCTGTTGAAACGGTATCGCTGACCGAATTCATCCAACTATTGCATGACGAGTATTATGAGAATGGATACCTAGAATATGAAACCGGTAGCGTGATTAACCAATACAATGGAATTGCTACGGTTTTTCAGAGTTTCTATGGGAAGGATTCAGAGGACAAGGAGGAAAGAGGCATCAATACTTATCAGTTGGTGTTTTTTGACTCGCGATGGTGGATCGCGAGTGTCCTGTGGACAACGGCTTCAAACGGGGTCGCGATACCAAAAAAATATCTAAAAAAATATGTATTTGGTCGGACGGATACAAAAAAACCGTAACAAATTATTATGATTTTCATTAACCCTCAATGGCAAGGTTCGGGTTTGACAGATGAGTTGAAATTTGGAGCGGAAACGCTTAGTTTATATTTCAATAACTTTGACAAAACAACAATTCCGCTCTCTGCCAAGAAATTAACGACCATAGACAACATAAAATGTTACGAGCCAATTTTAGAACAAACAAGCCTTTTCAGACAAATTCTTGCTGACAGCAAACTTAATAAGGTATCAACTATCGGTGGCGACTGTGGAATAGAAATTGTACCTATTTCCTATCTCAATAAAATGTACCAAGAGGACATCTGTATAGTTTATATTGATGCCCACGCAGACTTAAATACACCTGACAGTTCGCCAAGTAAGGCATTTCACGGAATGCCATTACGGACACTTTTAGGAGAAGGGAATGAAAAATTTATTGATTTACTCTTTTCAAAACTTAATCCCGAACAAATATGTTACGTGGGGTTAAGGGATTTAGACGAACCTGAAAAAGAATACATTTCAAGGCATAATATGACAACTATTACAAATTGTCAATATGCAGACATTCAAAATAAAATTGAAAATTTCAAAAATGTTTATATTCATCTCGACTTAGACGTTTTAGATAAATCCGAATTTGAGTTTTCAATGTTTCCGACAACAAGTAATGGTTTTTTAGTTTCGGATGTTGCTCATCTCATTGAAAAAATAAAAAAGCATCATAATGTCGTTGGATTTTGTATCACAGAATCAACGGCTACAACATTGGAACAATTGGACGCAATAAAACCAATTCTCGACCAAATTGAAATTTGAACAATCGGACGAAATGAAAAACTGCCACCAACATAGTAGAGTTTCGAGCCGGATAGATCGACGGTGTAATCCCCAGGTGCCGTTCCGATTGAAAGCAATGTATTCTGCTGAAGGACGTTCTCGGGGTTGCCGTTGACCACCCGATAAATTGAGACGGAAAACGGCGGAGTCGATCCGGCAACTCAATGATAAAGCATATCGAATACACTAATACCAGGAAGATCTTTATAAGACCCGAATTCGATTCGATCGAACTGGGAAACATTGACGATGATCGATCTGCCCCCTTTCAGGTCGTAGCAAAACACATATTTACCGGTCGATCCGAGATACTGGATGGTATCGTTCGTTAGCGGAAACCGCTTATCCTTCAGCCAGCCGATCACCGGTTTATTGATCTTATTCCTGTGGAATAGGAAAAGTTGCCGATCCAACGACCATATATAAAAGAACATGACGGCCATGAATAATAAATAGGTAAATACCCTTTTTTGAATGAAGGGTTTATAGCGGTGGACCTTTTTCCATAAGGAGATCACACCAACTATTAACATAACTTCAACGAATGAGAGGTTGATCAGCCAAAAAAGAAAGTACTTTTCAGTCCAGTGATTCCTGATGTTGAGAATAACTGCGTAGAGTAGATATGAAATTGGGTAAAGAATGACCAATAGACTGAAAAATTTGTGAGCAAGGGCTGAGTTCTGGTCCGGTACGAAAATATCAATAGGCTGGATCCGAGGACTGAATAACTGAAATATCAGGTAGGTCAGATAGAAGCCGGCAACGAGCAAAAAGAAATACAATACCAGCAAAGCGATCTCATTCAAAAAAAGGAGTATCGCCTCGCTAAAAGAGATGTAGTTCGTGATCCTGATATTGAATGTTGCGTAAAAGATATAGGACTGGAGAATACTGAGAAAGATCAAGGTAGACCCCAAAAACGATACGAGTCTGATCAAGGTGTCAATAGGAAGCGTCTGTTTCATGGCATGGTCGCAGGTTGGTTGGAAGGAGCAAAATACCAGGAGTTCATCATGGCTTATTGCCCGACAAAGGCTAAAAAAGTAATGGAATAGGGCTCTCCGTCATTTCCAATAAAATGTAGAACCGTGTTGGTATGATCGGGTGGGCCGGTTGTAGTTTGGCCTACATAAAATTTAAATTGTTGCTTCGTATAATCCAACACTACATTCACAGGATTCCCGGGCGTCTCGTATAACGCAATGCTGGTTGGAAATGCTTTTTGCTCTTGCAGCCAATTCGGAGTAGGTCCGGAAAAGAATATAAAAAATCCCCAGGTTTGAAACCAGATAATACTGCCTTCTGATGGAACACCTGAATTTGGAATGATTTGGCCATGAAGATGAAGGCAAGCAACCGACACCAAGAGTACAAATGCGCTTTTCATAACAAAAATTTTACGGAGTCATTCGATTGATAACGACTAATTTGAAGATGAAAGTCCCAAAATCTGGCAGAAACAACGCCCCCATCCCTTCAATAGAAATCTAAAGTATATCCCCAAATAATGCAACGTGAAAAACACCCAATTTTCCGCTTGTATTTCAGTTTTCTGTATAACCACTGTTTAAATGGTGGCGATGACTACACGATCTGTTCAACAAATTCTATGCAGCACAGCTATTAGCAGAACAGATTTTCAGGCACTTAGCCCAGCGACCGGCCTCAAATCCCCCAAGAAATGGTTTGAAAAGTGCCCAATCCGGGTCACAACGACCCCTCAGCTCTGCTGAGGGGTCGTTGGGTAATGCCTTCAGAGGGGTAGAGGGATCGCCCGAGGTAATCCTCTCAATTGCTTAGCCGCATCCTGAAATTCCACCACGAAACGGTAGTCAAAATCGAAATGATGAGTGGAACGATCACCTTTGTTGCGCCATCGCCAACCGCCCATCGGGAGGCAGCAGCACCGGAGAGGTCCAGCAAAATACCCATATAAGCTAAGTCTTTGATCCAGAGTTTTCGGGGAATGGCAATCACAATTGCACCAATCACCTTCCATGTGCCAAGTATGATCCTGAAATAAGACGGATAGCCCAGGTGATGAAGATCGGCTTCGATATGTGGAAAAGGGATCAAATTGCCTAAGCCTGTAACAAAAGACATTAGCGCCACTAATGTAGTCGTGAGGATATAAACCCAGTTACGCTTCATAAAATGTTGTTGTTCCTCTTTAGTATTCTGGCGGACATTTTCCGGCTCAATGGTTCCGGAATAAGCGCCCGCATCACCCTGAATTTGAGCCCTGGATAAACCAGCATCTTGTTCTTTGCTAAAGCATTCAGCGCTTCGGCTACACACTGCTCCACACTGAGCGGTTTTACAGGAGTATTTTGAAGGGAAAATCCGAGCTTATAAAAAATAGGTGTCTCGGTGGGTGTTGTAACCAACACCGTGATATGAATGCCGAACTCCTTGAATTCCGCATGCAGACTCTTGCCCAATGCCTGGATGAAGCCTTTGGTTGCCGCCTCGGTTGCCATATAGGGCACGCCCTCCACTGCCCCCATTGCCCCTGTCAGCAGTATGCCCCCTTTTTTCCGCAACGCCATTTTTTGGCCAAAATGATGGGTAAGCAACAAATGCGAGGTAGCGTTGAGGTGGATCCGTTCAGTAAGGTCTTCTGGGGCCCGATCGAAGAATCGGGCAACATTACCTGTGCCGGCGTTTGAGATCAACAGTCCGACCTCCAGGTTGCCGGTGCTCTCTATCACTGAATCAATACCCTCTTTCCTTGTCAGGTCCGCCTGAATTGCCTGGCATTGAATATCGTACCGGGATGAAAGCTTCCCGCCCAGTTCGAAAAGCAATTCTTTCCTTCTTGCTACCAAAACCAGGTTAAATCCCTCCGCCGCCAGTCGACGGGCAAACCCTTCGCCAATGCCCGAAGACGCTCCCGTGATCAACGCCCAATCGCCGAAAGCGGACGGCTCGATTTTTGATTTCATTGCTTTCTTTTTCTATTGGAAACAAAGTTGATGCGGCGGCCCCTAACGACCTTGCCTAAAAATTTCAATTCGTTGAACAATTCACTCAGCGCGATCGTTGTTTCTTGTCCGGTTGGCGGGAGGAAGCAGGCGTAATCCCGAATTGCTGCTTAAATGATCTTGAGAAATGCGGAACGTCGTTGAAACCTGTTTGAAAGGCAATCTCGCTGATGCTCAACGTGCTTACCTGAAGCAATTCCTTTGCCCTTTCCAATCTCTTTAGCTTGATGTAATTTGCGGGAGTATCATCGAATAGCGCATAAAACCTCCGGTTGAACGTAGCCAGGGTCATATTGGAAAGTTCAGCCAGGTCCTTAACCGAGGTATTTGAATATAAATGCCGTTGGACAATTTCTTTCAGACTCACCTCATGAGGCGTAAATAAGCCTTGCAATAATTCTTTTATCGAGGTTGCATTTCTGGTTTGCAACAGAATAAGTATGAGCTCCTTTACCTTTAGCTCGAGGATATCATCGTTTATAAGAGCGGGGTTCTCGAAATAGAAATAGAGGTTCTCCACGAACTTCTTTATTACCTCCTGCGAGGCGATCTTTTGCATGAATGGACTCCCAACATCCTTTTTCAGAAAGGTCGGAAATTCCTGCCGGTATAATTTTTGGAGCATTTCCGAATGGAGATGAAAGACCAGTATTTCGTAGAAATCGCCATCGGGATATTCGAGCAGGTTGGCAAAATATGTCCCGCAATTCAATATTACCGACTCATCGCTTCTGACCTCTACCTGTTCAGTAGGCGAGTTGATCAGGGTCTTACCCCTTTTATAGTAAATGAAGCAGGCCTGCTGTGGAAATTTTACCGACAGACGGTAAGGAGGTTTAATGCTGATCGTTTCAATCAGCGTTCTGCCCCACAGGTCAAGCTTTTTGTGGCTGATGACCATTAGCAGCCTTTTCGCGCGATCGCCTGCTTATGCAGTGTGGGGTCTATCCGGCAGATCAGTTCCGCTAATTTTTCGCTGTATGACATAAGACAGTTATTTCGCTTCGACATAAGCCTTGAGACCGGCCATAAATTTCTTGATGCCAATAGAGGAGTCAAGGATGATCGTGTATTGGACACCTTTGCCAGTACTGTCTCCAGCAGAGGTCCACGTAATCGTAGCACCGGTTGTGGTAGTGTCCACCAAGCGGACAGTAAAGGCATGCAGCGGGACGGGCGCGGCCGGTGCTGGGGCATGGACATCCTTTTTGCAGCCATAAGAAAAGGCAATAGCCAGGAGTAGGGGAGATAATATCGCATAGAACAATGCATAAATGTACAGCGTAATGACCAAATCTCATAGCACGGCTATGCAACATGAACTGTTGCAGATTACTCAGGCATCGTAGTGAAACCGACACTGAAGAATGTGCAATTGTTTATCCTTCACTGCATAAACCAACCTATGCTCATCAGTTATTCTACGGCTCCAAAATCCCTTGTACTGGCCCTTCAAAGGCTCCGGCTTTCCGATGCCTTTGAAGGGATTTCTCAGGCAGTCTTTGATCAGTTCATTGATCTTTTGAAGAACCTTCTTGTCCGTTTCCTGCCAATAGAGATAATCTTCCCATGCATGGGTCTGCCAAGCCAATTCCATTAATCTTCAATTAACTTGTGTTTCGCAGATTTCCCTGAGCGCATTTCCTCGATGGCTTCATCCAATCTTTTTTGATTGGCCTTGCTGCTCACCAAGTGCAGTGTTTCCTGAATCGAGTTGTATTCTTCGAGGGACATAACCACCACATTCTTCCCCTTGCTTCTTGACACGATGACGACTTCACTGTTGTCATTCACCATATTAAGATTTTCGGCAAGGTTATTCCTGAATTCTGTATAGTTGACAACTTGCATATTAAGTACTTATTTGAGTACAAATTTAAGACATTTAGCTTCACTTCAAAATCAATAGTTCATTTTATAAAAATCATGTTAGGAATCAAGCAATTAGATCAGGAATCAACCTCAAATCGGCCAAGAAGCGGTTCGAGAAGTGTCCAATCCGGGTCACGCAGCCCCCCTGGCGATAGCCAGGCCGCCAGCTTGGTAAGGTGATGAATTTGTTCGCCGGAGCGGATAAATGAAACAGCCCCATCCCGCTAAAGCGGGATGGGCTTGGGTAAGGCCTTCAGAGGGATAACCGAGCGAAGCGAAGGTTACGAACGAGGAGGAGCGAGGGACGAAGCTCCGACGAAGTCCTGGGATCAGCGGAGCTAATCCTGCCCGGGTCACAAGGCTCCGACGATAGTCGGGTTTTTTGTGTTTATCTCCTAAACGGTAATGGTACTTTTCTTTCACTCTGGCAATTACGATTCTCATGCAAAATGGGTGAAAAAACGGTGTATTAGCATTTTCGGAAATTCGTATCTTCTGGCATCCCCGAAACCTTTCGACCATGTTAAGCCTTGCAGGATTCATTAGGAGCACCTTCCTTTTTATCTTTGGCCGCATCAATCGTCCTGGCTTTCCGGTGGATAGATCAGAGCCGACACCGGCCATTCCATACACAATGAGCGGCCTCAGTTCTTCGCAAGTGAGTTACTTACGTTCCTAACAACCCAAAAATTACTATGAATATCATTTCTTTTATCAAGTCCAAAAGTATGACAACAAAAGTAGTGGTCATGGCTCTGGTTCTAATTGCGATAACGGAATTTTGCCTTAGTTGGGATTTAGTTGGGTTTTCCCACGCGCTAACTTACGCAGCAAACGATCCTGGCAAAACGATCTTTCATTTGATTTTACTGCCGTTTGCTTTCGTAGAATTTACCAGAAGCCTGCCAGATTTCAAGGTCATTTACCATGCACTTTCCGAGAATAGAAAGATCCAATTAAAGTGGATTGTAGGCATCCTAGCTGTTTTAGCCATAGCATTAATAGCAAATGAAATTGATTCCCATTGCAATCTGCATAAGAATCAAAAAGATCAAACTTATATAATGCCTCATGATATCAAAGACTCCATTACGAGAACGGAAATAATAGTTCTTAGAGATAAGATTTTCGACTCGACTACAAGTAATGCTGATTCGATGAAGATAGTTCGAATGAAGACTGAATATCTCAACAAAGTAAAATCAGTCTGTTGTGGTTTTCCGGCTTACATGACCCCTTTTATGAGCTTCAATTACCTCGAGTCGGCCATCGGAACAGTTTTTGGGGGCCTCATTTTATTTTTAATGATGACATCCGTTATCGCCTACTGGGACCTTCATAACGCTCCACAGTTTAAGGTGCCTCTGAATAATATCATCAACAGTTATTCAAAAATCGGTCTACTAATGATTGCAGAGGTCATCCTCAGAACTTATTCGGACAATTACATCAATTTCCTTCACCCTGGTCAAAGAAATCTGGACGTGTTCTTTATACTCTTGGCCGTTTTGATTTTTGTAACAATTTTTGCGACGAAAAATATTTCAAAAAAGCAAACAAACATCCTATCAGTGATCTACGCAGCAATTGCCGGAATTTTGGCTTTTGGGGAATCTATATTTAAGCTTCCCGTCCATGAATGGATGGGTTGGTTTTACGAATGGAATTTGCTGCCAAGGATTATTATATATCTGTTCTTAATACTTCTAGTAGTATTTTTTTCTATTGCCGGTAGAAACCAGAGCCAAGGAGATAATGGGGTTGGTTAGATGTGGCCGATCACTGTTCGATATTTTTTTGGCAGGAATTGCGGCTCTAGGCCTGATCAGTAACTAACATTACATCGAAATCAAACCTTTCAACACTGCCAGACAACTCAATGCTGCATTTTATAGGATAGTCGATTTTGAACATACTATTATTGCCAATACTTCCAAGCTGTTCAAGAAGGACAATATTAGGATTTACAATGAATACAGGTTGGTAATAGTTGGGATCATTAAATCCAGCTATTGAATAAGGTTGGCTAAACGACACTCCTTTACTTGTTACAGCATGAACAATGATATAAAGCCCATTCTGATATAACTTTGTGCTCCATTCATTCGGATGTTTCCAGTCAAATTTTGGTGTCAGCACAATTTTTTTTATTCGGATAAATGCACCTGCCTGTGGTAGTGTATATTCTTTAATTCGTTGGTCGTTGGTTAGAACTATTGCCACATCCCGTTTTATTAGATCCGTCACCGCGATGCTATACCGCGTACCTCTACCTGCACCGTGAACAACTAAATTACGCGCACTTACGAGATCGGTTAATATTCTTTTAACTGTAGAATTCGGGATATCTAATCGTTTTGCAATATCTCCACTGCTAATTCCAGGATTATTTTCGACGAGGGTATAGACATTTAATTCCCTCATGCCTATACCTATATGTTCCCTATTTTCTTTGTCTTTTAATTTTTGCATCAAAAGCCCTTGGATATTTTTCAGGCAGTCTAAGAAAAAAATTACCCATTCCGTTACATCTTCCCCTGGTCTGTTTCTTTGCGCCTCCATAAGCCTGAGATAATATTCCTTTTTTCTATGTTCTATTTCATGTTCGAAACTCACATATTCAATCCATATATAACCATTTTTCATCAACAAAAGTGTTGTTAATAGCCTGCTTAAGCGGCCATTGCCGTCCTGAAATGGGTGTATGCTCAGGAACTCATAAACAAAGATTGCCACCCTTATCAGAGCGTGGGTACTGGTATCATTGTTGTACCAAGCGATGAGCTGACCCATTGCATCCTGGGTTGCCCACCCTGGGAGAGCTGGCTCAAAAATCGGTGTCTTGGTGCCGTCCACTTCTGTTTGTTCGACACGATTGGTGTTGATTTTATAATCTCCTTTATGGTAGTTGTCTTTGCTGCTGTATTTCATTAAGAAATTATGCAATTGTTTGAGGCTGCTTTCAGTTACAGGAATATCCTGGTAAGATTCCCCTATTAAATTGAGGGTTTCATAATAGCCTGCCACCTCCTGTTGATCCCTTTCTGAGAGCTTGTTAATATCCAGGTTTTCTATTAAAACGGCGACTTCCTGGTCAGATAAACGGGAACCCTCTATGCGAGTTGAAGCACCTACGCTTCGCACAGTAGCAATCGACTTCAACTCTTTTAGAGTAGCTTTTTCTCTTCGCTCTATTGCCTGCCATTGAGCATCAAAACGGTCTAGTTGGCTTAATTGCTGAGCAAGTTCCATCCAGTTCGCTGGACTAAAAATAACAGTATGAATTTGCGTATTCATGAGACGATTTGAGACGTAAATGTACGATTTATATTTTTTAAAATGAGACGATTCAAGACGATTTTAGACGAAAAAATCCTTTACTCAATGAATATGAATTAATTATCAATGTCCTAAGTAGAAGAATCTCAGGCATTTAGTACGGCGAAAGAAATAACACTGTCAAATTCTCAGTATATTGTCAGGCAATATTTCTCCTATGTTGTTTAGATCAAAAAATAAGATGAAAACCGACAGCAGGATAATCCTCGGAATGATAATGCTTGAAGACAATTCTCCGTTTAAATTGGGACTATTCCTGGATGATATCAAAGAGACATGTGAATACAAAGTAGGCAAGCCCTCCGGCGACGAAAATGCAACTACTCTTAATATTGATGGAGAATTGGTAGCCATCGGATCAATGCCTGTATCCATTCCGATGGGGGATATTGAGGGTACAGCAAAATATGCCTATAACTGGGATAATGCAGTGGAAGAGGTGAAAGAGCATAAAGCGCATCTGATAGTCTCCGTTATGCAAGGGAGCGATAATATAGTAAAAAGGTACAAGATATTCACTTCTGTGATTTGCTCCTTATTGCGTACAAACAATGCTATTGGCGTGTATAAAGGAAATCAATCTCTTCTGATTCGTAAAGACGATTATTTGCAAGAGGGGGAAGGTATGAGTGATGAGTGGTATCCTTTGAACTTGTGGATATATTTCGGCCTTCGCCACGACAACGATAAGAATTCAGGGTATACATATGGGCTTAAAGAATTTAATAAACGTGAACTCGAAATAGTTGACTCCGTGAGAGGGCTTGCTGAAATAAGGGCGTTCTTGTACAATATGACGCATTATGTCCTTGACTATGATGTTGAATTCCAGGATGGTCAAACCTGCGGGTTATCTGAATCCGAAAAAATCGGCATAACGCTTTCAGCCGGTGTTTTTGTCGATGGTGAAACCTTTAAGATGGCCTATTAGCGTTGCATGATAACTCACAGATTCCAAACAAGGAGGCCCGAGCGAACTTCGAAAGAGGTCTGTGATGGCAGGCGCCGCGGCGGTGGTGATTGCGCTGGCGCGAGTCCACCCAACGGGAGGCAGAAAATTTGCGTTCTTAATTGTTATAAATCAATAAACAATTAGTTATGGTAAAATTTGCGTTGTTGGTCCGGCTGGAAGCCGCGGCCGGAAAAGAAAAGGAATTAGCGGATTTTTTGAAAAGCGCGCTGCCGCTGGTGCAGGATGAGCCCGGCACGGTCCATTGGTTTGGACTACAGCTTGGAGCTTCGACATTTGGCATTTTTGATACGTTTGAAACGGATGAGGCCCGGCAAGCCCATCTGGCCGGCAAAGTAGCGGCAGCTTTGATTGCCAGGGCACCGGAGCTTCTGGCCAAACAGCCGGTGATCGAACCTGTGGATCTGCTCGCGGTAGCTACCAAATAAAGGACTTAATTCGAAAATCAACCTCAAGTCCGCCAAAAAATAGCGGTTCGAAAAATGTCCCGTTTGGGTCACAGACCCCCGACGATAGTCGGGGTTTTGTGTGTGTGGTAGTGGTGTGAGTAGTTACTTTATTTCAACAACTGACTTATTTAAAGATTTTTCCAGCAAATTTTTGAAAGCGCGTTGATCTTTTATTTTTTCATCGATATAACTGAGTGTAAGATTAAGGACAGTTGCATATTTATCATCCTGGGAACAATTGCCGGATGCCTTTACAATTGGGCTAATGCTACAAAAATCCTGATGTTTGCCATTGACCACCTGAAGTATCTTTTTGTCCTTTAATGCATCGGCAAAATGATAAACTGAGTCGAAACTATCGTCGGGTGAAGACGATGGGCTACTTTCAAAGCGGAGGTAAGGTACATTTAAGCTACGATTTCTAAATTCCTGAGTTTGGACCAGGCTGTTGAAATTGCTATCCTCTTTTTTCGCGTCGGGGTCCTTTTGACCGTAATGATGAAACTCTGATCCTTCCAGAGACACAATACAGGCAATGCCTGGGATCTTATCAGGCAATAGGTTCCCACAAAGTCCACCCCAACTGTAGCCAATGATTGTGATCTTGCGGAAATCAATAAAAGAGTTTTGATAAAGATTCTTTATTGAAAAAACTGCATCACTAACCTGCTCGAACAGGTCTTCTTTTTCAGTCGTCATATCTCCAGGAAAGCGGCCAATGGAAGCAATTGAGACCACAAAATAACCTTTTTGGGCAAGCGATTCCAACAAAGTTAAATTTTCATAGCACATGCTTCCATAACTTGCGAGGTAAACCACAAGCGGCCATTTGCCTTTTTGTATCGGCGCACTTTTATATGTTTTTGTTCGAAATGCCAAAAGTTTTGCAGGATCAGAACATTTAAAGCCTTCGCAAAAAGCTTTTGCTACCTGTGTTGTTAAGCCGATTGAATTTGCAGTGCCGGTATAATAGTTTGCTCTGTTCTCCAAGAGCCTAAGTATATCTCCGTATACAAGCGCAGTATCTGTCGAAGATATATTAGCCGGATACCACAAATCAATATCAAGAGGCCTAAAATGGAGAGGGTCATTGGTTTCGGTACCAGGCCGATAAATACGAGAGCTATCTGTCAGATGTATTTCTTTGTAGCCAGCCACATGATCTTGGTTTTGCGCTTTCAAAGAAATAGAAATAAATATAAGCGCGATAAAGGTGAATAGATCTTTCTTCATCTTGTAATTTTAACCGAGGGGTAAGATATTATTTGGTTTCTTAATGAATTGGTAAATCTGCTTAAATTGGCTAATTAATGACAATGGATAAACGCTTCATTTTCGATTATGACCGGCACGGCGGTCAATATGCCAGTCACCGACGCACCGATGCCCGCATCGCCCGCTATGTTCATGACGCCCTAGGGGCCGCTGCTACCGTCTTGAACGTGGGCGCCGGGGCGGGTTCATATGAACCGGCGGACAGGTATGTCATCGCCCTCGAACCCTCCGCGGCCATGCGAGCGCAACGCCCCGTCGATCTCCCGCCTGCTCTGATCGGCGCTGCCGAGTCGTTGCCGTTGGACGACAAGTCAGTTGACGCGGCCATGGCTATGGTTACCATCCATCACTGGAAAGACTTGCAGAAAGGATTGCTTGAAATGAAAAGCGTTGCCCGGCAAAGGGTCGTCATCATGACTTTCGACGGCGATGCTCTCGATAGCTTTTGGAATGCAGAATATTTCCGGGAAGTGGTGGAGACCGAACGGCGCCGCTATCCTAAGATCGACTGGATCATGTCCAGTCTCGGAGGTAACTGCAGCATCACGGCGATTCCTATTCCATTGGATTGTGTCGACGGGTTTCAGGAAGCTTTTTATGGCCGGCCCGAAGCCTTCCTGGATCGCGAAGTGCGGCGGGCGCAATCGGCCTGGGGCTTCTTCTCCGATGCCGAGCAGGAAATGATGGTAAGCCGGCTGGCGGACGATTTGCATTCCGGAGCCTGGGATAGCAAGTATGGCCATCTGCGGACCCAGCCTTTCTTTACCGGCGCTTTGCGGCTGATTACAGCTTTCGTCTGATTTTTATAGAAACCGTATCTTGTGGGGCTATACCGCATTATGGCCGACCTTCCCCAGTACTGTATGTATTTCTCCCCGCTGACCGACGCAGCGCTCCACGATCTGCTGCAGGCGACCGAGACCAGAACCTACCGGAAGGGGCAATACCTGTTACGGAAGAACCAGACCTGCAATCATCTCTTCTTCATCAACGCCGGGCTGGTAAAATCCTTTTTCTTCAGTGGAGATAAACAATTCGTGATGCGCTTCTTTGCGGAGAATGTACTGTTCTCCGTGTTCGATAGCTACACCTCCCGAGCCCCCTCCAACTGCATGCTCATTGCGCTCGAGTCGACAACGGTCACCACTATTGACTATGATTCGATGGCGGCGCTTTGCCAAGCGCACCACTGTATTGAAACCTTTTTCCGAAAACTGTTGTCCGTTGCAACGACGAAAATGATGAAACGCATCGGCGAGATGCTGGAAGGGAAGGCTACCGAACGCTACAACCAATTCGCGGCGGAGAACGGCGCGATCATGCAGCGAATCAGCCTTGGCGATATCGCCAATTATTTAGGGATCACGCAGCAATCCTTGAGCCGCATCCGGGCGGCAAAGCATTATTTACCAAAGGGTAAATAAATCCGGGGACCCGCCGTCTACCTTTGTTGTAAAAGCAATAACCATGGCGACAAAGACAAAATGGACAATCGACCCCGGGCACTCCAAATTACAATTCAAGGTGAAGCACCTGGCCATCGCCAACGTGGTAGGGACTTTCAGAGCCTTCAGCGGCAACGTGGAAAGCGACGATGCGGCATTCGAGAATGCCGACGTCTTTTTCGAAGGGGATGCGGCCAGCATCGACACGAACAATAATGAGCGTGACAACCACCTCAAATCGAACCTCTTCCTCGACGTCGTGCAGCACCCGAAGATCATCTTCGAAGGAAAAGCGACAAAAGTTGGGGATGATCGCCAAGTCACCGGCAACCTTTCCATTCATGGCGTAACAAAGCCCGTCACACTTTTGCTGGAACACACCGGCACCGGCGAAGGACGGTTCGGCGACAAAAGGGCTGGCTTCGAGCTGAGCGGGAAGATCAACCGGAGGGATTTCGGCCTCGAATTTGACCTGCTGGCGGGCGGCAATCTTGTCGTGGGCGAAGAGATCCGAATCCAGGGGGATATCGAATTGGTGCAGTCAGGCGCTTAATTCCGCAACGCCGACAGGCGGGTGTTATCATTTGCGTCGCTTTTTGCCCTAAAATTGTCGCAGGGAAGCCTTTTCGTGCTTGGATAGATGTTCTATTTTTGAAGAAACTTGATACTCAAAACTTTAAATGCGATGAAATGAGAAATCTAGTCTACGCAATCAACCTATCCATCGATGGCTGCTGCGACCACAGAAAGGTCGGTGGCCCCGATGATTCAATGCTTGATTTTTGGATAAACCTCGTTCGGGATGCGGGCGTCCTTGCCTATGGGCGTATAACATATGAATTGATGGTGCCTTATTGGCCCGATATCGCAAAGAATCATTCCGGACAGGATAAGGGTGATATCGACTTTGCCGAGGCATTCGATTCCGTCGATAAGATCGTTTTCTCACAATCGTTAAATGGGGTCGAAGATAAAAGATCGAGACTTGTTCGCACAAAGCCTGAGGACGAAATATTGAAATTGAAACAGCAACCGGGGAAATATATTTTACTCGGCGGTGTTGCTCTCCCTTCGCAACTCATTGCGCTTGGCCTGGTTGATGAATATTATTTTGTGGTTCATCCAGTCATTGCAGGTGAAGGGCGACGATTGATGGAAGGTATTCCCCTCCAGGAGAGGCTAAAATTAAAACTTGTTGATTCAAAGGTCTTTAAATCAGGAAGTGTTGCGCTGCGGTATATGAAAAATTAGCTATGAAATATTTGCTGACAGGCTATTTAATTGGTGCAATATTTATAGGGGTAAGGGCGCAGGAGGCATACCAAATCCTTCATTTCTCCTCACCGCATAATTGCTTTCCGGATACGGCCAGGGATCATGGGCACCTGGACGGCGATGGAAACCATCTTCCCCGGGAAGGACATTATGACGATAGTTCGGTATTGCTGGTAGTACCGGCTGGGCTGCACATGGGGAAGGCCGTGGACCTGGTGGTCTGGTTCCATGGCTGGCATAACAGTATCGATACGGCTTTGCAATTTTATGGACTGGCTCGTCAATTTGCTGCTTCGGGGCGAAATGCAGTGCTGGTACTGCCGGAAGCGGCGAAGAATGCGGCGGACAGTTATGGAGGAAAAATGAGGCGGGAGGGGATGTTCAAATTGCTGGTCGCGGATGTGTTGGAGGAATTAATGCGACAAAGGGTCGTTCCCGCCGATGCCCAGGCAGGGCATATTGTGCTGGCGGGGCACAGCGGCGCTTATTCGGTGATGGCCGATATATTGGAAAATGGAGGCCAGGCAGTGGATGAGGTATTCCTGTTCGATGCGCTGTATGGCCGGCTCAACACGTTCACCCGATGGGCAGAAGATGGGAGTCACCATTTTGTCCATTGGTTTACCAATACCGGCTACGGACCGGACAAAATGAGTGATACGATGATGTTGCGGCTGCGCCAATATAAGATACCCTATGGATTGTCGGAGGAGGCATCGGTAGATGACGGGGTGATAAAGAACAATAGAATCTTGTTCGTACATAGTCCGAGAGAACATAATGTGATCATTAATAACCCGGATGATTTTGCATTGCTGCTGAAAAATAGTTTTATTTTAGCGAATGGCCATCCTTTCGAACCTGAATGACAGCGAATTACTCCAACTGCTCAAGGATGGCCGGGAAGACGCATTTACAGAGATTTACAACCGGTACTGGGAACGGCTCGTAGCAACGGGCTATTATTATACCCGCTGTAAAGAGGTTGCCGAAGAGATCGTCAATGACGTACTAATGGGGCTTTGGCTCCGGCGCGCCAGCCTGGTGATACAGTCCCTTCCTGCCTATCTCGGCACAGCCGTCAAATTCGCTGTATTCAAAGCCATGGCCCGGAATAAGAGACGGAACCAGCTTCTTAGCGGGCAGCTATTGGCCGAAGATGGAGCCGCGGCGCATAACGACACTGAACAGCAGCTGGATGCCCTCTTCCTGGATGAATGGCTTCGGGGTATCGTAGAACAGCTGCCCGAAAAGGCCCGGCTGGTATTTGTCTACAGCCGGGATGAAGCGCTTTCGGTGGAAGAGATCGCCGGGAAAATGGATTTGTCCCCCAAATCCGTTGAATATCATATGACAAAAGCGCTGAAAACCATCCGGGATTCCATCCGTAAAATGAGCATTTTCCTGCATTCTTTCCTTTCCTGAAAAAAAAACTTCGCTCCCCTTTAGGGATACACGGCGTCAAAGTGTACTATATGTTCAAACGATTTATCTATGACACAGGATAGATTGGATGAGCTGATCGATAAATATGCTTTCGGAACGATCAGCCCCGAGGAGCTACTGGAGTTGCTGGATTGGTATCACTCCGCGGAGATAGGCACGGTGGAATGGCCGACGGAAGATATTGAAGAGAAGGATCATTTACAGAAGCGGATGCTGCTACGATTGCAGGCGCAGATCGGGGCGGTAGGGGAGAACCCCGCGGTTCCGGCCCGGAGAAGAGTATTTCGCCTGGGCGCCTGGCAGGTGGCGGCTTGCCTGGCCATCATTTTTTCCTCCATCTGGATAGCCCGCCAATATCTGGATCTTACCGGGAGGCCTGCGTGGGTCGCGGTGAGGAATCCTACCGGTAAGATCCAGGCTATCCGCCTTCCCGACAGCAGCGAAGTCTGGCTAAACGCGGCCAGCGCTATCCGGTATTCCCCGGATATTGGCAAAGGGCACGATGCGCCAAGGGAAGTATACCTCGAAGGAGAAGGCTATTTTGACGTAGCAGAAGACCCTACCCATTCCTTTGTAGTACATGCCGGATCGCTGACCACTACGGTGTTGGGTACCCGCTTCGACGTCAAATCCTTTTCGGGAGAGCAGCTGGCTTCCGTTTCCGTCATCAGCGGCAAGGTAAAGGTGCGGGACAGCGCCCGCGTACTCGATGTACTTACGACCGCCCGGCAATTGCAGGTGGATGCCCGGACCGGGAATTCCACCACGGTTACCATCGATACCAGCCAGGTAGCCGGATGGCGGCAGGGAAAACTGCAATTCTCCGGGCAGACGATGGAAGAGATCACCGCCAGTCTCGGCAGATGGTATAATATTCAATTCGTGTTTGCGAATCCGGCGATCAGCCGTTGCAGGTATTACCTCAATTTTGAGAATACCATTTCTCTGCAACAAATGCTGGCAGCACTGAAGGAGACGACCGATCTGAGTTTCCAGGAAGATGCAACTCACCATACGGTGACTATCTCAGGGAATGGCTGCAATTAAAACCGTCCGTATCAATCCATTATTATGCGCGTATCAATCTTCATGATCGGGCTGCTTATACTAACAGCATCCCAATCGGCCCATGCCCAACAATTGGAAGAAGTAAAGATCACCTTGCAACTCAAACATGCCTCCATGAGAGAAGCTCTCCGGGAGATAGAATCGCGGACCCCATTTAAATTTCTTGCCCGGGCAGAAGATGTAGAACAACAGCAGGACATCACGCTCGACGTAAAAAACCAGTCTGTCGCCAAAATACTGCAGATTCTTTTCAAGGGAACTAATTTGCAATACAAACAGGTGGGGGTAAATATCATCCTGAAGAAAGTGACATCAAACAATGGGGGCACCGACTACACGATACCGATCAAATTCAAGCCGCCGGCTAAGTTTACCGTAAGCGGTACTATCCGGTCGGCCGCAACCGGCGAGACCATCCTGGGCGCAACGATCCATATCGAAGAGCCCTCCACCGGCACCGTGACCAATGAGTATGGGTTCTATTCCCTGACTCTTGCTTCCGGCGGATCCTACCGGATGACTGTAAGCGCCGTGGGGTTCAAAGCGCAAAGTCTGGACTTTACCTTGACGAGTGATCTCGTGGAGAATATCAAACTCGATGAAGAAGCAAAGGACCTTCAGCAGGTGACCGTTACAGCCTCTTCGAGCAGCCGGAGCCTGCAAAGCCCCCAGATGGGCCTGGAAAAACTCAACATCCGGGAGGCAAACAAGATCCCGGTTATTTTTGGTGAAAAGGATATTCTCAAGACCATCCAGCTGCTACCGGGCATCAAGTCTGCCGGCGACGGGAATAGCGGCTTTTATGTTCGGGGCGGGGCCGCAGATCAGAACCTGATCCTTTTGGACGAAGCCGTTGTATATAATCCTTCCCACCTGTTGGGGTTCTTCTCTACGTTTAATTCAGACGCCATTAAAAATATCGATGTCTACAAGGGCGGGATGCCAGCCCAGTATGGCGGAAGGCTTTCTTCCGTGGTCGACGTAAAGATGAATGATGGGAACAACAAAGATTACCGCGTCAATGGCGGCGTCGGGCTCATCTCCTCGCGGCTGACGGTGGAGGGGCCCATCCAGCAGGACAAATCATCGTTTCTTATCTCCGGCCGGCGAACCTATGCCGATCTTTTCCTGAAACTTTCCTCCGACTCCAATGTCAACAGGAGCCGGCTCTATTTTTATGACCTGAATGCAAAAGCCAATTATATTTTCGGGGATAAGGACCGGTTGTATCTTTCAGGCTATTTTGGCAGAGACGTTCTTGGCCAGGCTAATACAGTCGGTATCAATTGGGGCAATACGACGGCCACACTCCGGTGGAATCACCTATTCAATACCCGCCTGTTCTCCAATACTTCCCTTATCTATAGCAATTATGATTATAAGATCCACATCAATCAGAATGGGGACGATTTCGATATTTTTTCCCAGATAAGAGACTGGAATCTGAAAGAAGAGCTGCAGTGGTATGTGAGCCAGAAGAATACCCTCACTATTGGCCTCGATGCCATATTTCACACCATCCGCCCAGGTGAGATCACCGCCCTCGGTAATGACCCCGGTATCAATTCTGTTGCGCTGCAGCGCCGGTATTCGCTGGAAAATGCCGTCTATGCCACCGATACCTGGAAGGCAAGCGACCGGTTCAGCCTTACCTATGGCCTGCGCGTTTCGGCATTTTCCGTCCTTGGGAAGGGGGATTACTATGACTTCAATGCCAATGGCCAGGTGATCGATACGCTGCATTACCGTAACGGCCAGGTGGTAAAAACCTATGTCAATCCCGAGCCCCGGATCGCGGCCAGCTATCAGCTGAATCCTACTACGTCTATCAAGGCATCCTATGTCCGTAATACCCAGAACCTCCACCTTATTTCCAATAGCACTACCAATTCCCCAACGGATAAATGGGTGGCGAATACCAATGTGATCAAACCCGAGATCGCCGACCAGTGGGCCATTGGATATTATAAGAATTTGGCTGAGAACAAATATGAGCTGACGGTGGAGACCTACTACAAGACCATGCAGAACCAGATCGACTATCGCAATGGCGCAAATATCTTCACCAACCACGCCATCGAATCCCAGCTACTTTTTGGCCGGGGCAGGGCGTACGGGATCGAATGGCTATTGAGGAAAAGATTTGGCCGGCTCACGGGGTGGGTGAGCTATACGCTCTCCAAAACGGAACTACAGATAAATGGTATCAACAATAACCGCTGGTATAATGCCCGGCAGGACAGGACCCACGATATTGCTATTGTAGGTGTCTACGAGATCAACAAGAAGTGGAGCTTTTCTGCCGACTGGGTATTCTATACGGGCGATGCCGTCACCTTCCCCAATGGGAAGTATACGGTCGGCGGGGATGTTTATTTCTACTATACCAATCGGAATGCCTATCGGATGCCCGACTATCACCGGCTGGACTTTAGCTTCACCGACCAGCTGAAAAAGACCAAGCGGTTTTCCAGCGAGCTGGTTTTTGGCGTGTACAATGCTTATGGCCGGCAAAACGCCTATCAGATCGATTTCCGACAGGGCAAGAACGACCCCAATATCACCGAGGCAGTGGAGACTTCCCTCTTCCGTTGGGTACCCAGTATATCTTATAATTTCAAATTTTAGACTTTATGCAGCAGATACAAAACATCATCTTAACCATCCTCCTCGCGCTTCCGTTCTGCGCCTGCCAGCGGGTGATCAGTGTACCCCTGGACCCCGGCGCCACCAAATATGTGATCGAAGGAGTGGTCACCGATGAACCGGGTGGTAGCAGCGTCTCCATCACGCAAACCAAGGATTTCAGCGCCAATAATACTTTCGCCGGGGTCAGCGGGGCTACCGTTACAATAGAGAATAATGGCTCCAGCTACCTGCTTACGGAATCGAGCCCCGGGGTCTACACGACCAGCGCGCTGACAGGCGTGCCCGGCAACACCTACTACATGAAAGTCGTCCTCAATGGCGTCATCTACACGGCTACTTCCACCATGCCAAATCCGGTCGTAGGGATGGACAGTATTTACGTCAGCAACGGGACACTTACCGACAAAAGGTATGTTACCGTTGTCTTTACCGATCCGGCCGGCATTCCTAACTATTATCGGTGGGTGCAATATGTCAATGGCCGGCAGGAAAAGACCAATTTTCTTGGCAATGATGAATTTACGGATGGGCTGAGGATCAAGGACCAGTTAGAGTTCAATAACGATACAAACGATCGGAACCGGGACATCAAGACAGGCGATTCGGTACGCATCGATATGATCAATATAGATTCCGCCGTTTTCCAGTATTGGTATGCCCTTCAACGGAATGCCGACGGATCGGGCCAGAGCGCCTCCCCTGCCAACCCTACCGGCAATATTGCCGGAGGCTGCCTGGGATATTTCAGCGCCCAGGGGGTGAGGACCAAGAGCCTGCTGGTGGGGAAAGAATAGGTTGGTGGGCCGGGTTGGGTTGGCGGTCAGCCCCACGAGCTTAAGAGAAACCCTTCGCACATGCGAGGGGTTTTTGCATTTTGAGGGTATCTCAAAAAATATTTCCCGGGTTGTCCCCCTTTTAGTACCCAGGGCGTCATTGAGGTATAACCATAAAATTTTAAAAAAATGAACAGATTAAAAGACAAAGTTGCAGTAGTATATGGCAATGGCGCCATAGGCAGTACGATTGCAAAAGCTTTTGCTCATGAAGGCGCCAAGGTTTTTTTAACCGGGCTGACATGGGAGAAACTTAAAGCTATTGCTGACGACATCGCTGCCGAAGGGGGAGCAATTGAAATTGCCAAGGTCGATGCGCTCGACGAACAATCCGTGGAGAAGCACATGAATGAAGTCATCAAGAAAACGGGGCAAATTGACATTTCATTCAACGCTATCGGCCTCCCGCCAAAAGATATTCAACACACTCCGCTTACAGAGCTGCCCCTGGAGCAATTCATCCTGCCGATCGCAACCTATACACAGGCTCATTTCATTACCGCCAGGGCAGCGGCAAAACGCATGATGAAGCAGGGGAGGGGAGTGATCATCATGCATACGGCAAACATAAGCCAGGTAAGTTCGCCCGGCGCCGGTGGCAGGCCCGCTGCCTGGGCGGCCCTGGAAGCGCTCTGCCGCTCTCTTTCCGTAGAATGCGGTGGGAACGGAGTGCGGTCAATATGTCTGTTGACGAGTGCCATACCTGAAACACCTGCTATCCATTCGGCTTTTAAAGAGCTTTTTGAGGTCAGTTTCAAAGGAAATGGAACGACCTGGGAACAATTCAACAGCATCGTGGCCAATAACACGCCCAGGAAGAAATTAACTACGCTGAAAGAGTTGACAGACGCCGCTGTGTTCGCGGCTTCTGATGAAGGGAGCGCCATCACCGGAACAACATTTAACCTGACAGCAGGGATGATCCAATAAAATCAAACAAAATGAAAAGTATAAAAATTCTTGTCCTCCTTTTTGGGACAGTTATGTCCATGCTGCCTTCCGGCCGCACGTTAGCACAATCGAATAGCAGCGCCATCGTTGAAGACGCCAGGAAAGCAATCGCAGCGAGCAACGAACTATACTGGCAGGCTTATGCCAAGAACGATGCATCCCTGTTCGTCAACAGGTATGCAGAGGATTGCTGGATAATGACGCCGAATGCGCCGACTGTATGCGGCCCGGATGCGGTAGGAAGTTTCTTCCAGGCATCTTATAGTAAATTCGGGATAAGAAACGGAAAGTTCATTACCGTGGATGTGTATGGGATCAGCGAGGATATTGTGGCAGAGATCGGTTTCTGGAAAGTGTATGACGCCGGAAATGCCGAGTTCGACGATGGAAAATATCTTGTGCTTTGGAAAAAAACGTCCAATGGGTGGAAAATGTGGAGGGATTCATTTAACAGCAACCACAGTAAAAAAAATTAATATAATTTTATCTTTATGAAAGAATTCTTATTCGTCTACAGAGCAGACTACGAAACATATCCCAGCGCCAGGAAATCTCCGGAAGAGATGCAGGCGATAACACAAAAATGGATGAACTGGGTTGCGGGCATTGCAGCACAGGGAAAGCTGGCCGATAGGGGGAACAGCTTAGTACCTTCGGGAAAGGTCTTAAAAAGTAATGGTTCGATCTCCGACGGGCCTTATACCGAGATCAAAGAGTCAATTATGGGCTATACTCTTGTAAAGGCCTCCTCTATCGAAGAAGCAACAGCATTGGCAAACGGCTGTCCTATCCTGTCGGTCGGAGGGAATGTGGAGATACGGGAGATAAGGGCTATCTAATGCAGCAACATGAGTTGATACCACACCTGTTTAGAACAGAGTACAGCAAGATAGTTGCTGTACTCTGTCATTCGTTTGACCTAAAGCATCTTGAAATTGCGGAGGATATTGCAAGTGATACCTTTCTGAAAGCTGCCGAGACGTGGGGGATCAAAGGAGTTCCGGAAAATCCTGCTGCCTGGCTTTATGCCGTGGCAAAGAATAAGACCAAGGATTATTTCAGACATAATGCTGTCCGTGAAAAGCAGGTCAAAGAAACTATCAGATCGAACAATGTTGAAACGGAACCGGACTTTGAATTCACCCATCAAAATATAGCAGACAGTCAATTGTCAATGATCTTTTCGGTCTGCGATGGGGACATCTCACCAGATGCTCAAATTTGTTTAGCGCTTCAAATCCTTTGCGGGTTTAGCGTAGAAGAGATCGCAAATGCTTTTTTGACAAACCTGGCAACCGTAAAAAAGCGTCTGCAGCGGGCCAGGGCCGTCCTTCGTAATGGCAATTTTCACATCAAGACTTTAGTTGAAACAGAGATCAAGACCCGATCGGACAATGTTTTAAAAACCCTTTATCTATTGTTCAATGAAGGTTATTTCTCCAAAACAAATAATCAATTGATCCGAAAGGACCTTTGTTCGGAAGCTATCAGGCTAACATCCATACTTGTCGGAAATGCCTTGACAAACACCCCCCAAACGAATGCGTTGCTGGCTTTAATGTACTTCCAGAGTTCGCGGTTTGACGCAAGGACAGACGAGATTGGCGAGGTGATCCTGCTGGAAGATCAGGATAAAAGCTTGTGGGATAACGAATTGATCGAAAGAGGAAACCACTATTTGGTAAATGCCTTCCATGGTAATGAGGTATCCAAATACCATTTGGAAGCGGCTATTGCCTATTGGCATACTACACCGACCCCGGAGAGAAAGTGGGAGAATATTTTAACATTATACAACCAGCTTATTCTTATTGAATATTCTCCTGTAACCGCATTGAACCGGACATTTGCATTTGCGAAGGTTTATGGGACTGAAAAAGGGATACAGGAAGCTGAAAAACTACATTTGAATAACAGCAGCCCCTATCATTCTTTACTAGGCTACCTGTATGCGAACCTGGATATCGACAAATCGATCGATCATTATGAACAAGCCATAGCATTGACTAACTCCAGGATAGAAAGGCAGACGCTTACGAAGGAAGTCGAGCGGCTTAAGCGTAGGTGATCAACGACCGCAGCCGGGGGCGCTGGCCCGATGCTGTTTGTTAAAATAAGGATAATATATCACCATTTTTGCGCCTAAAGCATCAAATTTAATTGATCAACAACAGTTGAGCATGCACTCCCATCCAACTGATCTATCCCGCAGAGATTTTATCCGGCAGGCCTCTCTATCCGGATTGGCCCTGACGATCGGGGCTTATCTGCCTTCTTTTGACCGAAAAGGGAATGAGGCGGGCAGTGGCGCCCCCCGGATCGTAAATGCGGCGTTGCTGGGCGGATCCGGCCCGGATGGCGCTGACCCGGCCATCGAATTGATGTCCTGGATATCCATCGACTCCTCCGGGAAGGTGACGATCTTCAACCATCGCTCGGAAATGGGTCAGGGCACCTTCCAGTCCCTCCCGCAAATCGTTGCAGAAGAACTGGAGGTCGATCCCGGCCAGGTGCATGTCCGGTTTGCGCCGGCAAATCCGAAAAAATTCGGTCCTCAACCACAGGCAGGCAGCTTTTCTGTTCGGGGCTGGCGTGAGCAACTCCTTCATGCCGGCGCTTCCGCCCGGGAAATGCTCATCGAAGCAGCCGCTGAACAATGGAGGGTTCCCGCCACCGAGTGTTATGCCATTAATGGCGAGGTACACCATCGCCCAACGGGCCGAAAGTCAGGATATGGGGCATTGGTGAAGGATGCTTCCCGACTCAATCCTCCCTCAGAGGTGAAGTTAAAAGACCGAAAAGATTATAAGGTGATCGGCCGGCCGCTCCCCCGCAAGGATATCCCATCCAAAGTCGATGGCACCGCTGTTTTCGGTCTCGACAAGACATTGCCGGGAATGCTTTATGCCGTCGTCGAGCGCAATCCAAGGTTTCGTGGAAAAGTGAAGACTTTTGACAGCAAGGCAACGCTTGCTATTACGGGCGTAAAACGGGTATTCACCGTCCAACGGGCCGTGTTTGGCGATCTGTATGAAGGGGTGGCTGTCGTTGCCGACAGCATTTGGGCCGCCATGAAAGGGCGAAGAGCGCTGAAAGTGGAGTGGGATGATGAGGGATTCGAGCACTTCGACTCGGAATTGCTATTGTCGCGGATGCGGGAAGGCCTGGCCACTCAGGCCGGCGAATTAAACGCGTCCAGCATCCGATTTGAGACGGAAATCCAGAAGGCCGCGCAAAAGATAGAAGCTGTCTATGAGACTCCCTACCAGTCCCATAGCTGTATGGAGCCGCTTAACTGCACCGCCCATGTGCAGGATGATCGAATTGAAATATGGGGTCCCATACAGGAAGTCAATTGGATACAGGCAGACCTGAGCCAGCGGATGGGAGTGGCATTGGAAAATGTCTCCGTCAATATGACGTTCCTTGGCGGGGGATTCGGGCGGAAGGCCTTTACCGACTATCCGCATGAGGCGGCGCTTATTTCCAGGGAAATGAAAGCGCCCGTCCAGGTCGTATGGACGAGGGAAGACGATATGACGGCGGGGCCTTACCGCCCAGGCGCCGTATATGCATGCAAGGGAGGGCTCGACTCGGCGGGACATATCCTCGCCTTCCAGGCGAGAAGGGCCTCACAGCCGATGGGACCGGGAGGAGAGGGGGGCGCGCATGCGGATTATTCCCCGGTGTCTTATAACAGCGGTTACCTGGACGGGCTGGCAAGATCGTATCTTACTTCCATACCCCATTACAGTTTTGCCGACGTCTCCATTTCGTCATCGATACCGGCCATGTGGTGGCGTTCGGTCGATGCGTCTACCAATGGCTTTGCTGTCGAGAGCTTTGTGGATGAACTGGCCAATGCGGCGGGAAAAGATGCGCTCGCCTTCCGAAGAGAACATTTTGCCGATGCCCGCTATCAAGCCCTGATCGACCGGCTGGGAACCCTCAGTGGATGGAAGGCCGATGGGAAGGAGAAAGGCTGGGGCCTCGCCGTGACCGAGTGTTTCGGCAGCATCGTGGGACATGTGGTTAAAGTATCTCACAGGCCGGATAGGAAAATAAAGATCGATAAGATTACCGCGCTGATCGATTGCGGCTGGTATGTAAACCCGGATATCATCCGGGCCCAGGTGGAAGGAGCGATTGTAATGGGCTTGGGCGCGGCCATCAAACATGAAACGCATTTCAAGGACGGGAAAGCCGTTGAGAATAATTTCCATACTTACAAAATGCCGCGGATAAATGATATCCCGGCTGTCGAAGTTTTCATCATGGAGAACGATGAGAAGGCAGGGGGTGTAGGCGAACCCGGACTCCCACCCATCGCTCCAGCGCTTTGTAATGCCATTTTCGACCTAACTGGACGGCGTATCCGTAAGCTTCCTTTTGACCCGGATGCAGTGTAGAATGGCATTCCTATTCAATTCCCCCAAAAAGATGGTTCGAGATGGGTTGACATGCGCGCGACCACTCATCATTTTTTGTATAAATCGCTAATACTTTATTAATAAACTTGCCAATTAATATATGTTTAACATTAGCTTCATCCATTTATAACATAAACATACACGCGAATGAGAAATTTGTTCATGCACCTTGCCGATGGTCCTTGAACTATCCGGCACCGAATCTTACGTTAAAGTCAACTTCACTAGTCAACATTCAATCAACACCATTAAGTATGAGAACAAAACTGCTACTGCTGTTAAGTTCAGTAGTGTTCACGTTTGCTATTTCCAACGCGCAAACAATTCCCATTAAAGGAACAGTAACAAATAGCAAAGGAGTTGCAATCCCCGCCGCAACTATTAAAATAAAGTCGTCCAAAATAGGAACACAAACAGATGAAAACGGAAACTTTACCCTCTCCGTTGATCCGGGAAAGACGCTGGTGATCAGCGCCGTCGGTTATGAACCAATCGAACTTAAAGCCCAGGACAACCTGCAGGCCGTGCTGAAGGAAAAGGACAACAATCTGGCAGAAGTTGTCGTAACAGCCAATGCTATCAAAAGAGAACAACGGTCTCTTGGTTATGCCGCTCCGACCGTCAAGGCCGCCGAGCTGACAGTGGGCCAGAGTTCGAGCGCGCTCACGTCGCTGACCGGCAGGGTTGCGGGTATCAACGTCACTTCCAATACCGGAGCGCCGGGTGGTTCGACCCGTGTCGTTTTAAGAGGTGGGTCTTCCGTTACGGGGAACAATCAGGCCCTGATCGTGGTAGACGGGGTACCGTACAACAACTCCGACAATATCGGAGGCGGGTCGCTGACCGCAGTGAACTTCGGCAACCGCGGGAATGACATCAACCCTGACGACGTTGCGTCCATAACGGTGCTGGCTGGTCCCGCGGCTACCGCCCTGTATGGCTCGCGCGCATCCAACGGCGCGCTGATCATCACGACGAAAAGCGGAACCAACAACAAGAAGGCCGAGATAACGGTTAGCAGCACCAACACCTTCTCTTCCATTCTCAAACTGCCCGATCTTCAGAATCAGTACGGACAAGGCTACTACACCGGTGTGAAAAGCGATGGAACGCTGGCCTATAACACACAGGATTGGGGTGATAACTTCAGCTGGGGAGCTCCCTTCACGGGACAAGTGCTGCCCTGGGGACAGCAGATAGATGGTGTACAGCTGAAGAAACCTTACTCTGCCGATGCCAACAATATCAGGCATTTTTTCAGTACGGGCTTCGCCACCGATAATAATATTGCCGTTACCTCGGGTAACGACAAGGCCAGCTACTATTTGGGCCTGAACGCGCTGAACTCCAACGGTATCTATCCCACCAGCGTCGATGGTTATAACAAGTACAGCGTGCGGTTTAACGGGAAGGCCAATCTTTCCAATGATTTTTATACCAGCGTAAACTTCAACTACGTAAAGATCAACAGCGGCAACGTCGCTGGCGGTCAGGCCGGCGGCTCCGTACTGGCCAGCCTGTATCAGACCCCCAGGGATATTCCCATTGACAAGATGGGCGATCTGAACAATAAATACTACGGCTACGGCTATACGGATGCCAGCGGCGGATATCATTCCGACAAGTATGGTTTCTACAATGAGTTCTACCCCAGTCCCTATTTCCTGCTGGCCAACTACAGGAACTATGATGATGTGGACAGGGTCACCGGCGGCCTCAATCTGGGCTATAAACCGGTACCCTGGCTGGATGTACTGGAAAGAGTAACGACCGACTTTAGCTCGGACCGCAGAAGATTGCAGACTCCAAAATATACCTATTCACCAGCAGACCCCGGTACCGCCGGAAACCCTCCGGCTTATCCGGCTTCGGCGCTGGTGACCAGCAACGGCGGGTACGAGGAGGATACCTATACGATCGGGGAGATCAACCACGACCTGATGGTCACTGCCAAGCATGATCTGGGTACTGACTTTTCCGGTTCATTGATGGTGGGTAATAACGTCAGGTTGGATAATGCAACCACTACAACGATTTCCACGAACCAAAGCTCGGGGTTGATCGCTCCGGGCTGGTATAATTTCGGGAACAGTAACGGCCCGGTCGCAGCGACCAATAATCGCAGTGTACAGAGAAGGGTGTCTGTTTATGCCGGTCTCGACCTGGCTTACCGGAATATAGCGTACCTCGATGCTACGGCCAGGAATGACTGGTCTTCCACGCTGCCGGTGAATAGCAATTCCTTCTTTTATCCGAGTGTAAGCGGTGCTTTTATCTTTACGGAGCTGATCAAAGGAAGCAACTTCAACAGGATACTGAACTATGGAAAAGTACGTGCCAGCTGGGCACAGGTAGGTAATGATGCGGGCCCATACCTGCTGGGCACTACTTATTCCCAGGCAGCTATTGCAGACGGGTATAGCGGAGGCGTTACGGTCTTTCCCTTTAGCGGCGTTCCCGGATTCATGATCAACGACAGACTGGGTGATCCGCTGATCAAACCGGAAATTACGACCTCCCGTGAAGTGGGAACAGAGCTCGGGTTCCTGGACAACAGGTTGTCCGTTATTGCCAACTATTATTCCAACAGATCTAAGAACCAGATCATTTCTTCCTCTGTGGCTCCATCCAGCGGATATTTGTTCTCTACTGTGAATGCGGGAGTGGTAGAGAATAAAGGGGTCGAACTTACCCTGCGCGGAACACCCATCAAGACGCATAACTTCTCTCTGGAGCTGTTCGCTACCTATACCAAAAATGACAACAAGGTTCTTTCCCTGCCCAACCATGCACAGATAGTGATCGGCGGATTCAACGGCATGGCCATTGTAGCCCAGGAAGGGCTGCCTTATGGCGAATTCTATGCCGTGACCAACCAAACCGAAAATGGTCATACGGTGGTAAGCGCCGCCGATGGCCAACCTGTCCCGACCACCACTGCCGTGTACCTTGGCAGCTATAATCCTAAATACCAGGCATCGTTTGGTGGTACGCTCACTTATAAGAGCTGAACCCTGGGATTCCTGTTCGATACCAAACAGGGCGGTGTGTACTTTAGTAATACCAAGTCTAACGTCGACTTCAACGGTACCTCACTGGAGACCGGCGGGAATCGTAATCCGCAGATCTGGGCAGGTTCAGTTATCAATACCGGAACGGCAGGCCAGCCTTCTTACCAGCCAAATACAACAGCCAAGTATATTCCGCAGGACTATTTCACGAGCGTGCAACCTGCCGGGATGGACATTGTCGACGCTTCTTATATCAAACTGCGCTCTTTGCAGCTGGAATACTCGATCCCGACAAACCGGCTGGGCAAGTCGCCGTTCGGCCAGGCCAGCATCGGAGTGTTTGGTAATAACCTGTTTCTGTGGACGCCCAAGTCCAATAAATACGTAGACCCGGAGATGAACTCTTCGGGCTCCGGCAACGAACAGGGCTTCGACTTTACGGCACAGCCATCCGTAAGGAACTATGGATTCAAACTAAAGGTAACTTTCTAAAATGCAAAGATTTATGACCACACGAATCAATATAATAAAAAGGATCGCACTGTTTGTTTGCCCGGCGGTTTTGCTACTATCGTCAGGCTGCAAAAAGTTTCTGGATGTGAATCAGGATCCGAACAATCTTGTCTCGGCTCAACCTGCCCAGCTGTTGCCGACAATAGAGGCTTCCATCGGCGTAGCGTTAGGAGATGATTATTATCCCTACGGCAATATCTGGTCCCAGTATTTTACCCAAAGCGCGGTAGCTTCACAATACAAGACCATTGACCAGTACCTGCAGGTGAATGCAGATTTCAACTATGCATGGATGCATCTGTATCAGAATGCATTGATCAATGATCAATTGATGATTACCAATAGCCGGGGTAATACGGCACTGGTGCAGTATCTGGCGATCGGCTATGTGTTGAAAGCCTATGGGCTGCAGCTGGCGACCGACGCATTCGGCGATATTCCGATGAACCAGGCCTTACAAGGAACAGCCAATAAGAACCCGGCCTATGATCCGCAGGCAACGGTGTATGACACCATTTTCTCCCTGTTGGAACAAGGTAAAGCCCTTATGAACAATTCGGATCCCCACAACCCCGGTGCAACCGACCTCATCTTCCAGGGCAATATGAATAACTGGATCGCCTTCGCTAACACGCTGGAGCTGCGTGCATACCTGCGTTTGACCCAGGTAGATGCCGCCAAGGCCAAGGCCGGGGTGCAAGCGCTCTACGCATCCAATCCCAGCTTCCTTACTACGAATGCCCAGATAAGCTATACTGCCACCGGCGGTAACCAGAACCCTTTTTACATTAAGGAGGTAGCCCTGGGACAGACGGTGAACCTCGCGGCAAGCGGAACAGTCGTTAATGCTTTTGTCCGGAACAACGATCCCAGGCAGTTTGCTGTATTTGATACAATACCCGGGACAGTTGATACGGTGATCTATTTGCCGCAAGGCGCCTACGCTTCTTTTACCAATAAAGTTTGCTCAACGCCTGCTGCATTGGTAGCAGGTAATCCCCAGGATCCCAATTCGGCGCTTGCGCCTTTGTTTTTGATCTCCGCGGCTGAAAGCTATTTCCTGCAGGCAGAAGCGGTCGCCCGTGGATGGGCGACAGGCTCTGCAAGCAGTCTGTTTACACAAGGAATCCAGGCCAGCTTTGGTGCCGATGGAATTCCCGCTGCCGCAGCTGCGTATCTCAACTACGCACCGGACGCCCAGTTTCCTGCTGCCCCCGCGGATGAGATCAAAGCCATCATTACGCAGAAATATTATGCCATGTGCGGCTCTCAGGGTTTCGAAGCCTGGACTGAATGGAGACGTACCGGCTATCCCAGCTTCTTCGTGCCCTCAGCTGCCAACGGTGGACGGACTTATCCGTTGAGGTTCCTTTATCCTCAGTCGGAACTTACCGGAAACCTGAATTATCCCGGCACTGTTGCGGAAACAACCCCGGTGTGGTGGGATAAGTAAAAAGGAGTGTGCCGGTGAATCCGGATCACAAAGCCGGCCAGATCATTGTCTGGCCGGCTTTTTACTATGTTTAGGCAGGATGCCTTATGCTACATTTGCTTCGGCCAGTTTTTCCAACTGGGCTTCAGCGGATTTTACCGTCTTTACGATGCGGGCTGCAACTTTATACGGATCGGCAGCGCTATTGGGCCTGCGGTCTTCCAGCCAGCCTTTCCAGCCTCTTTCCACTGTGCCGATGGGGATGCGGATGGAGGCGCCACGGTCGGATACGCCGAATTTGAATTCGTGGATGGCCGCGGTCTCGTGTTTGCCGGTGAGGCGGAGATGGTTATCGGGGCCATATACTTCGATATGTTCCTGCACGACGGGGCGGAAGGCTTCACAGACTTTCACGTAGATCTCGCTGCTTCCACATGTTCTCAGCAGGGAGTTGGAGAAGTTGGCGTGCATGCCGCTGCCGTTCCAGTCCAGGTTGCCCAGGGGTTTGCAATGCCAATTGATGGCGATGCCGTATTTTTCACCTATTCTTTCCAGTAAGTAACGTGCGACCCAGACCTGGTCGCCGGCTTCCTTAGCGCCTTTGGCGAAGACCTGGAATTCCCATTGACCGGTGGCTACTTCAGCGTTGATGCCTTCGATGTTGAGGCCTGCGTCCAGACAGGCGTCGAGGTGCTCTTCGACCATGGCCCGGCCGAATGCGTTGTTAGCGCCTACGGAGCAGTAGTAAGGGCCTTGCGGTTTTGGGAAGCCACCTTCGGGGAACCCGATGGGTTTTTCTGTTTCGGGATTCCACAGGAAATATTCCTGTTCGAAGCCGAACCAGAAATCGTTGTCATCGTCTTCAATGAGCGCCCGGCCGTTGCTGGGATGGGCGGTGCCATCGGGGCTGAGTACTTCGCACATGACGAGATAACCGTCGCGCCGTTGGGGGTCTTTCGCCAGGAAGACAGGTTTTAGCAGGCAATCGGAGCTGCCGCCCGGGGCTTGTTCGGTGGATGATCCATCGAAGCACCACATGGGGCAATCTTCCAGTTTACCGGAAAAATTTCTTTCGATCTTTGTCTTGCTGCGCAAGCTTTGAATAGGCTGGTATCCGTCAAGCCAGATGTACTCTAATTTCGCAGGGGCCATTTGCATCTATATTTTTTAAAGTGAGAGAATGTGTTGATAAAGATACGAAGAATTGAGGGTGGATTGTATAGCGATAAAATGCAATATTTGCCAATTTTGAAAATGTTGATTTAATTAATTGTGAATTTGTAGAAATTAAAAATAGTGTGCCTTTTTTTGGTCGAATATTTAATGATTTAATACCTAAAAATTACATATAAATATTTTGTATATGAATATCATACACTTGCCGCAGGATGTTTTTCCGGGGGAGGACAGGATTGTCTTCCATGAGTATGCTGCATCGCCGGGGGCGTTTAAGGGGAAAGGCATTTTGCAGAAGAACGCTATCAGCCTGGTTATCAGTGGGGAAAAGACGATGCGTTTTGCTGAGACGACTGTCCATGCCAGGGATACGGAATTTCATTTTCTGTCGGCGGGGAATTGCGTGGTGACGATGAACCTGGCGGCAAAGACGGCATTCCGCAGTGTTCTGGTATTCTTCGACACCAGTGTATGGACCGACTTTTTTATTAAGTATGCCGGCCGGGTGCCTGCTTTGCCGGGGGCTCGAGAGGCTCGGGAGGCTCGGGCAGATCGGGAGGCTCGGGAGGCTCGGGCAGCTTATCTTTCCTTTCCCAAGGACCCCTTTATCCGGAATTATATTGATTCGGTGCGGCTGCTTCTTCCCGCAAAAGGGCAGTTTCCGGTGGAAATGCGCCAACTGAAATTGGAAGAACTGTGGCTCTATCTGCTGGAAAAATATCCAACGCGGCTATTGTCCTTCCAACCGGATGCGCCACAATATGGGGATGACCTGAACATCCGGAAAATAGTGGAAACGAATGTGATCAGTAACATCAGTATCGCGGATATGGCCTTTCTATGCCATATGAGCATGTCGACCTTCAAAAGACGATTTGTCCGGCTGTATGGTAAATCGCCCAATGAATGGTTTCTGCAGGAGAGAATGAAGCTGGCAAAAGAACTGCTGCTGCATCACCGCGCCATGCCCAGCGAGGTGTTTGATCGGGTAGGATATGAAAGCCATTCCAGCTTTAGCCAGGCTTTCCGGAAGACGTTCGGGAAAACACCCAGCGAATTTCAATCGGAATATTTGAACGATGGGCCACAGTAATTGACCGATCGGCGACAGGCTGCTGCCCGGGGTCAAGCGTAGTTTTGCCGGTATAAATTATTACCGCCATGCTATTTACTACTGAAAAAAACAAGGCAATCGTTTGCAGATTCAACAAAGAAGTGATCGAAGAGGGTAATCTCGAATCTTTTCATGAATTGGTGTCGCCGGATGCTATCAATCATGCGGCACCGGAAGGGATGTCAAACGGCCCGGAAAGCATGCAGCATTTTCTCTTTCACGTGTTGCGGGTAGGCTTTACTGATATAAAGGCGGAGATACTCGACCAGATAGCCGAGGGAGACAGGGTGACAACAAGAAAAATGCTTCATGGCACCCATACGGGTACGTTCATGGGTATCCCACCTTCGAACAAGAATGTGGCTATCAAGGTAATCGATATTATCCGGCTTCACGAGGGAAGGTACGTGGAGTATTGGGGGATCAGTAATATCCCGGAGGTGATGAGGGAGTTAAGTGACCCTCGCTAGAGCCGGAACAGAAAGGCGACGATGATGCGGTCTTCGGATTTGACAAGGTCGGGACGCCAGTCGGGGGGCAGGGGCGTGGTCGTGTAGCCGTCGGGGGAAGTGACGCCGCCGGGGCCGGCGAAATAGGGGACGTTGGCGTGCCGGTGAACATATTCTATGCGAAAGAGCACGCTTTGATTGGGCATCCAATCGAAATTGGTGGAACAGTCCCAGGCCTTGAAGGTGGTGCCGGGGCTGGTGTCGAAGGGATACTTTCCTTCCGTTTGGGTGGGATTGTTGGGATCGGGCAGGGGGCTGGCCTCACCCGTCGGCAGCAGGACGAGATAGCGACCCGGGTTGGTCATGACACCGCCGCCGATGGTCCAGGCGAATTTATTTTTTGCGAACCAGGTTCGGTTGTAGATCATCGAGCTTAGGAAATATTGGGCTGGTCCTTTGGTTGCGCTGTTGGAAAAGCCATTGACCCCATCACCAGTCTCGAATCCCAGGTCGCCGGTGAGCGAGAAAGCCATCCTGGAGATGCCGGTCTCATTGGGCATATTGTAATACCGCACCAGCAGGCTATTATCGGAGTGGAACCGTTGCCGATGTGGAAGGCCGCCGGCATCGGTGCCGTAGTAGTCGTTGGTCAGCAGTTTGAAACTGCTGGTTGGGTTCCAGGTGATGTTGGCTCCCACTCCCGGCCGCTTGTTGAACATGGCATAACTCTGCCACCCATTGATGATCCAGGGTTCTATCTTCAGGTATTTGGTGGGGAATATCTGTATCCGAATACCATTGAAGAACCATGGGGTATTGTCCGAGGTATAGGAAGCCTGGTATTCCCAGTTCTCCACCTGGTAGTAGGAGTTGAGCCCGATGTAGGACATGAACAGTCCCGCATCGACATTGATACCATACCATTTATTGAAATGGTATCCGACGTAGGTTTCGCTGAGATACCGGTATACATCTGCTAATTTGTACTGTCCCCTGTACGGGCTCAGATCGTTTCTCGGCACTACTTCGGAGCGTGTTCCTAATTGCAGCAGGACCTTGGCCCGGGCATTCTCATAGAACATTTCACCGCCAAGACTAAGCTGCGACAGTTGCATTTCATTATCCCTTGCGAGTGCTGTAGATCCGACGACGGTGTTGTCATTGGGATGGTTGAACGAGTGGGTGTAGTTGAGATCGATCATGACCATGGGATTTACATACTTGTTGTGGACGATGGAGGAATCCCTGCGGTCGCTGCCATTCTGCCAATTGGTTTCGATGTTATCCCACGGAATCTTTGGGGCTTTTGCCGAATCCTGGGCGTATAGCGCAGGGATATAGGTTATGAAGAGGCATACCGCAAGCAATACTTTTTTCATAAGCGTCATTTTTTAAGACAGTGAAGAGGGAGGCGGCAGGTGGAGCAAAGGTAAGAGAATCCGGGATTTTAAATGGGGCGGCCCCCGGCGTTAGCCGGGGGCCGCGGGTGAGCGCGCCGTGGTCAGGCGCGGGCTGATCAGTTGAGGGAGCCTTGCTGGGCTTGCTGTTTCATTTGGTCGTTGGCCATGATGCCTAATTCGACGCGGCGGTTTTGAGCGCGGTTGGCATCATTGTCGTTTGGAACCTTGGGTTGGGTCTCGCCATACCATTTGATGTCCATGCGGCTTGAGGCAACACCTTTGGTGACGAGGTATTCGCTTACGGCATAAGCGCGTTTCTTGGACAGTTCCATATTATATTCGGGTGTACCGGTGTTGTCCGTATGTCCTTCGATGAGGATGTTGGTATTGGGGTATTTGTTGAATACGCCGGCGCATTTTTCCAGATTGGCACGGGCTGCTTCGCTCAATTCGCTGGAGTTGATCTTGAAGAGCAAACCCGAATTGAAGGTCATATTGATGCCTTCACCAACCCTTGTGACCTGGGCGTCAGGAACGGCCTGTTTTATCTCTTCCGCCTGCTTATCCATATGATGTCCGATGAGGTATCCTGCACCGCCGCCGACGGCTGCGCCTATGAGAGCGTCGAGGACGGAATGCTTACCATGGCCGATGAGGGCACCGGCGGTGGCGCCTGCTGCAGCGCCGATGGCTGTACCCTTTTGGGTGTTGTTAGCGCTTTTACAATCGGTGAGGAGCACTGCGAGCAAAGCAGGTACAAATACGAGTGTGTTTTTCATTTTTTGTCCGTTTTAGCGATTCACAATTATTTACAAATGGAGGTCTGCACCAGATCGATGCCCATGTCCTGGACACCGGCCTGTTTGGAGGCAGCGATGCTGCTACAGAGTCTTTGGCGATCGGCGCTGCTGATCTTCCTGGAGAGGACACCGGCGTCGTCGGTCTTGTACTTCGACTGGTAGAGCTTGATGATGGTTGTTGTTTTGGCCTTCCAGGCTTCGGCGTCATTTTTGCCTCTTGTGATGGCGTCTTCGTAATTGGCGATGGCTGCGGTGTAGTTGCCCGACGCGACGTTGATGTCGCCCATCTGCATATAGAAGCGAAGGTTGCTGTTATCCATGGCAATGGCCTGCTGCACGTCCTGCAGGGCCTGGTCGTATTGTTGTTGATACATATCGACCTCCGCCATCTTCGAATAGAGAGTGGCGCGTTGTGCGGTGTTCCGGTTCTTGCCGGTGAGAAGATTGATGGTATTCAGATCGGCTTTTGCGCCAGAGTAGTTGCCCAGGCCTATTTCGGCGCTGGCCTTTTCAAAAAGATTGTCGAGACTGTTCTTATTGATGGCCAGGCCTTTTGTTGCCGCGTCGAGAGCGTCGGAATATTGCTGTAAGCCATTGAGCGATGCCGCCTTTCCGGCATAGCCTTTTTCTTTGGCATCGTAAGCATCACATTTTTGCAAAACTTTGTTGAAGTCGTCGAGGCCGTTGGAGTAGTTGCCGGCTTTGTTCGCTGCCTGACCCTGGCTTATGAGGTCGTAGCAGCCATTGGACATGGTGACAAGGCCGCTTTTGCATTGAGAGAAGAGAAGAACAGACAGGGCCAGACCACAGAGAGGCAAGTGATTTTTCATGATTATTCGATTAGCGATGCAAATATAGGATGGCGGATCGAAATGAAAAAATCAGGAGTGGTCCTTGAGGAATGGTTTTAGCAGATCGATAGGAATGGGGAAAATAGTTGTAGAGTTTTTTTCCGTTGCGATCTCGCGCAGGGTTTGCAGGTAGCGAAGCGTGATGGCGCTGGGTTGCTCGTTGAGGATCCTGGCGGCGTCGGCGAGCCGCTGCGATGCCTGGTACTCGCCTTCGGCGGCGATGACCTTTGAACGGCGTTCGCGTTCGGCCTCGGCCTGTTTGGCCATGGCGCGTTGCATTTCCTGCGGCAGGTCGATCTGTTTTACTTCGACGTTGGACACTTTGATACCCCATGGCTCGGTGTGGGCGTCGATGATCTGTTGTAGTTTCTGGTTGATCTTCTCGCGCTGGGAGAGCAGGTCGTCGAGATCGGACTGGCCCAATACGCTGCGCAGCGTGGTTTGGGATAGCTGGGAGGTGGCCGTGAGGTAGTTCTCTACTTCTACAATTGACTTTTGCGGCTGGATGACGCGAAAGTAAACCACTGCATTCACCTTTATAGAGACATTATCCTGGGTGATGACATCCTGGGGCGGCACATCCAATACGAGTGTGCGTAAGCTGACTTTGACCATCTTATCGATGATGGGGATGAGCAGGATGAGACCAGGACCTCTGATGCCCGTGAGGCGGCCCAGCCGGAAGACTACGCCTCGTTCGTATTCGCGCAGGATGCGGATGGCGTTTGCGAGCAGCACCAGCACGAAGAAAATAATGACGACGCTTATCACAGGAACTTTTTCCATATACATTGGCGGTTAACCCGCGATTGATTTTACATGTAAGGTCAGATTTTCCAGGCCGACCACCTGCACCTTTTCACCCTGGGTGATGTCACCACCTACCGCAACGGCCCGCCATCTCTCGCCATGAATCTGCACGGTGCCTGTAGGGGCGAGGGGCTCGATAGAGACACCTGTTTCGCCGATCATGCCTTCGATTCCCGTGACGGGTTTGCGTTGCTGGGCTTTCAATCCCAATCCGAGGATGCCAAGGAAGAAAAATACCGACACGGCGACGGTGGTGAATATCGCGGCGCGGGATATCCGTGCGACTTCCAGTGTCGAAGTCGTTCGGATGAGCATCAGCGAGCCCAGCAGGAGCGAAACGGCCCCTCCGATGGCCAGCAGCCCATGGCTTGCTATTTTTATTTCCAGCAGGAAGAGGATGACGCCGAAAATGATGAGTGAAAGACCGGCATAGTTCACCGGCAGCATATGCAGGGAGTAAAAGGCGAGTACGATGGCGATGACCCCAACTATGCCGGGGAAGATGGCTCCCGGGCTATATAGTTCGAAGAGCAGGCCATACATGCCAAGCATCATCAGGAGATAGGCAATGGTGGGATCGCTGATGATGTTGAGCATCTTTTCAAAGAAACCCATTTCCATGACTTCGATGTGTGCGCCCTTTGTGTGTAATATTCTGGAGCTGCCGTTGGCGAGATCGATCTTCTCACCGTCGATCTTGTCCAGGAGATCGTCCGGGTTTTTGGCGATGAGATCGATGACCTTGGCCGTCATCGCTTCGGTCTCGGAGATGGAGACGCTGTTGCGTACGGCATTTTCGGCCCATTGGATATTGCGCTGCCGTTTTTCGGCGATGCTGCGGATGAAGGCTGCGGCGTCGTTTGTTACTTTCTCGTTCATGACGGGGTCGGGCTCCTGCTGCCCGCCACTGACGGGATGGGCGGCTCCGAGGTTGGTGCCGGGGGCCATGGCGGCGATGTGTGCGGAAAGGGTGATGAAAACGCCTGCGGACCCGGCTTGTGCCCCTGAGGGGTATACATAGACGACGACCGGCACGGGGCTTGTCAGCATATCGCCCACCATGACACGGGCGGATTTCAGCAGTCCTCCCGGGGTATTGAGTTCGATGAGCAGGCATTCGGCGTGTTCGTTATTGGCTTTTTCGATGCCCCGGTGGATGAAGTCGGATGTAACGGGATTGATGGTG
The DNA here is from genome assembly GCF_014642875.1 of Puia dinghuensis. Taxonomy (GTDB): domain Bacteria; phylum Bacteroidota; class Bacteroidia; order Chitinophagales; family Chitinophagaceae; genus Puia; species Puia dinghuensis. The sequence goes on along the minus strand of NZ_BMJC01000002.1, from coordinate 357,944 downwards.
CCATCGATCTTCAAGGAAACCACGGACTGTGCTTGCGACAGCAGTGGCAGGAGAAAGCATAGGGAGGAGAAGACGATGCTGCGGTTCATATAATACCTCCTGGGATCCGATGGGAAGCGGGATCCCTCTGTAATTTACTGAATTTTCTGTATGGGCGCATCAAGGCAAGGCAAAGGCCATGATAGTGCCGGAGGGATGCCGGGCGTCGCCGGAGACGGAGAGGACGAGGTATTGTTTCCCGTTCCGCATATAGGTGCAGGGAGTGGATGAGCCAATGCCGGCTAATGTGGTTTCCCACAGCAGGTTACCGTGATCTGTATCGAAGGCGCGCAGCTTCCGGTCTTTGCCGCCTGCGATGAATACCAGTCCGCCTGCGGTGACTATGGGGCCGGGCGAGCCGGTGAGGCCTGTGGGCTGGCCGTTCTTTTGGTCGTTTTTGGGGGACAGGAGGCTGTCGTTGCCTACGGGTATCTTCCAGCGATAGTCACCGGTGTTGAGATCGAGGGCGATGAGTTCGCCCCATGGGGGTTTGATGGCGGGATAATTGCCGGCGCGGAAGGGGGCATAGGCTAAGATGTTGAGCCAGGTGGAGGCGGTGCCGGCGGGCTGTTGGGATGGGGTTGATTGCGTTGGAGTTGATTGCCTTGGAGTTGTTTGGTTCAGGGTTGTTTTGGCGATGGCCGAGCGGTTTTGGACGATCTCCTGAAGATCGTCTTCCTGGCGGATCAGCTTTTTGTTTTGTGCGGACAGAAGAAAGGTGGCGACGAGGGTTTCTTTTCCTTTTAGTATGCCGCCGAATGGGGGCATTTTTCCGCCGCCCTGTCTGATCTTTTCGATCACTTGTTGCCGTGACCTTCTTTTTTCCAGGCCGATGAGCGAAGGGTAGAGGGGTTCGTCGCCGGTTCTGTCTTCCTTGTGGCAGCCGCTGCAATACGTAAGATAGACGGTGCGGCCGGAGCGAAAGGGTGATGTGCTGGCTGCAGGTGTGATCTTTTGCAGCTGGTCGATCTCCGGGGAGTTGTTCGATTTGAGGTAGAGGATGCCGGTGGCCGGATCACAGGCGGCGCCGCCCCATTCCGATCCGCCGATGGTGCCCGGGAGGTTGAGGGCGCCTTGGGTAGATGGCGGGGTGAACAGTCCTTCATAGCGCAGCGACCGGAACTGGCTTACCAGCGAATCGTGTGCGCCGCGGGAGAAATCGGTGAGGTCGTCTATGGTCATCGACTGCCGGGCGTAGGGCGCGGGTTTCAATGGAAAGGGCTGTGTCGGCCAGGCTTCTTCGCCGGGGATGGTGGAGGCGGGGACCCGGCGTTCTTCAACGGGAAACAGGGAGCGACCCGTCTCCCGGTCAAGCACGTAGAGGAAACCGACTTTGGAGGTCTGCGCCACGGCGTCGATGGGTTTGCCATCTTTGTTGATAGTGACGAGATTGGGTGGAGCGGGAAGGTCGTAGTCCCAAAGATCGTGATGGATGGTCTGGAAATGCCAGACATGTCTGCCTGTCGCTGCATCGAGTGCGACAATGCAATTGCCATAGAGGTTCTGGCCTTTGCGGTCGGCGCCATAAAAATCATAAGAGGGGGAGCCAAGTGCGAGAAAGACGAGACCTCTTTTTTCATCGAGGCTCATGCCTGCCCAGTCGTTGGCGCCACCGGCATATTTCCATGCGCCGGGAGGCCAGGTGTCATAGCCGGGTTCGCCGGGGAGGGGGATCGTGTGGAATGTCCAGACCAGTTTTCCGGTTTCGATATTGTATGCCCGGACATAGCCCGGTTGCGCACCATAGAGTTCAGATACTTCGTTGCCGATGATGAGCAGATCGTGATAGACGATGCCGGGGGAGGTAGGCTTTATAGAAATGGTGTTGGGATCGTCGCGCATGCCGGGGTTCATGCTGACGCGTCCGTGGTCGCCGAAGGTGGGGATGGGCTTTCCTGTGCGGGCGTCGAGGGCAAAGAGGTTGTCGCCGCCGGTGAAGAGGATGCGGCGATCGGTGTCGTGTTGCCAGTATGTGACGCCGCGGCTTACGCCGCCGCCTTCTCCGCCGTCAAAGGGGTCGAAGGTCCAACGTTGCTTGCCCGTGGTTGCCGAGATGGCGTATACGCGGTGGCGTGCGGAGGTGGCGTAGAGGGTGCCGTCGATCTCGATGGGATTGCATTCGCTGTTGCCAAAGCGGGAGTCGGGAAGGGCGTCGGCGGGGTCGAAGGTCCAGACGAGCTGAAGGGCGGTGACGGTTGTTTTGTTGAGTTGGGTCAGGGGTGAGTAGCTGGTGCTGCGTGCGTCGGCTTTGTATATGGGCCAGTCAAGGTTGCCGCCGCTGCTGCGATGGTTGCAGGCGGGGAAGAGGACTGCCAGGCATATAGAGAGCGTAAGCAGGGCGCCAGGCCTCGAAGACTGTAGGGAGTTAGACTGCGAAGACGGAAGGCAGCTAGACCGCATGTGTCAGCACCTCTTTTACACGTTGCACGACGATTTCGACCTGGTCGGGGCGCAGCAGGACGACACCGATGAGGAGCTTGTCTTCGTGGACACCGGTGACGATGCTGGGATTGCCGTCCTGCAGGGTCTGGCGGACTTCTTTGGGGGTGATCTTAAAATGCTGACGATCCCAATCTACGATCAGGTTGGGGAAGGCGTTGGCGGGACCGGGGTTGGTCCAGATCTCGGTTTTGAGGGTTTGGAGCGGGGCGAGGCGGGTGGCGATGTGTTTTGCCCGATCGAGCCATCCGTTCCATTCTTTTTGGTGATCGCGATCGAGGTACGATTTCAGGGCGGCGTACATGCCGAACATTTCTTCCTTGTTGACTTTCATCGGGCGGCCGATAGGGGCTTCGTGGGGGCTGTGGTTGAGCTTGGCGGCTTCGATGAGGTCTTTGCGGCCGAAGAGCAGACCTGCGCTTTGCGGACCGCGGATCATTTTGCCGCCGGAGAAGGTGACGAGGCTAAAGCCCATCTTCTGGTATTTGAAGAGGTTTTCTACCGGTGGAACATCGGCAGCGGCGTCGAGGAAGGTAGGGATGTTATGCCGGCCCGCGATGGCGAGGAAATCTTCGTGGGTGATGCTATGTTTTTCTGCCGCGTTGAAGAAGAGGGCCATGACGGTTTGGGGAGTAAACGCTTTTTCCATCTCGTCGGGGCCTTCTACCTCTACGATGCGGGCGCCTGTGGTAGTGACGGCCTGATCGAAGAGATAGCGGTGGCTTTTTTGCATGATGACTTCGGCGCGCGGGCCGGGGAGGTTGGGGATGTTTTTTATTTTGTCTTTGTCGGTGCCGGTGATGCAGGCAGCGGTGCCGAGAAGGATGGCGCAGGCGGCGCCGGAGGTGACCATGGCGGCTTCTACTTTTAGCAGTTCGGCAATTTTCGCTCCTACCTTATCCTGGAGTTCGAACATATTGGCGAAGTCGTGGGCGGTGGAGTTGATCGCTTCGAGTACTTCGGGCAGCATGAGCGATCCGGAGAGGAAGGTCATGGTGACGTCGGCGTTTATGATGCGGCGGACGCCGAGTTCGGCGAAGAGGTCGCGGGTGACGGCCGGGGGGGTGTGGGCCGCTGCGGCGTCGTGGCCTTCGCCGGGGGTGTTGCCGGCGGTTGGAAGCTTGGCGCCAGGAGTCCTGGCCGGATCGGTTTCGGGTAAGGGTTCCCGGGTGGCTGCCAGCGCTGCGCTGCCGATGGAAGTGGCTGCGAGGGGCAGCAATGAAAGTCTTTTTAGGATATCCCGGCGATTCATGGCGAGTAGTTTGGTGTGACCAAATATAATTTTTATTTGGCGGGTGTGCAAAAAATTTGCAATTAGAGTGCCGTTTTTTTGCAATTAATATGCCGGGGGTGGGCGGAAGAGGCGGATGGGGTTGGGTGATCGGGGCGGCCTGGTTTGTTTTCCCGGAGAGCGAAGGCGCCGGCTACGGCGATGATGACAGCGGAGCTTGTTAGGATAAGTTTTAACTTTTTCATGAGATGTAAGGTTTACACGGCAGATTATGCAATATCCCGTAGTACGCCGCATTGATGGTTCAGTGAGGGCGTGCGGTCGAGTTCGCCGAGACCGAATCAGGCTCCATAAGGACTATGTGGTGCAGTTTGGGGTATGTTCGATTTAGGGTGTATGATCAATGCCGAGGGAGTCGATGTGTTGGAAGACGTCACGGAAGCATTGCCAGGCGGTATTGGGGCGGGGGGCGCCAGTTTGGCCGATGCCGTAATAGCCGCTGAGGAAGAAGCGGGTCTGGCTCCAGGTTGTTTCGACGATGCCGGAAAAGCGGGGCTTCATTTCGGGGGTTGAGCCATCGCGGAAGCGGACCATGTCGTCGACCTGGGTGATGCCGTACCGGGCGTTGCGCCAGGGGCAGGTGACCACCTGGAAGCCTTTCATGGCGAAGTATACGGCGGTCTTGTCGGGGCGATCGTAGTGCCAGTCGCAGATGACGACATCCTTTGGAATGAGATCGATGGCGCGATAAGTGTTGTTAAAGCTTGCTTCCCAGATGCCGAGACCAGTGGTTTTGCCATCGAGGAGACGGTCGCCCCAGATGAAGAGCTGCCGTCCTTTTTGGGCGAGGTGATCGTGGATGGTGCGGACCTCATCCGCAAACAGGACGGAGGGGTCGTGGCCACCGCAGCGGGGACATTTGCTTTCACCGATATAAAAGACTTCGTCCATCCCTGCATGAAAGGCGGTACATTCAAAGGCGTCGCAGAGCTCGTCGATGACGGCGAAGAGCACTTCATGAATCTTTGGATGGAGGGGGCAATAGCTGCGGCAGTAGAGGTTGTCCTCGTTGGGCCAGACATAATGTTCGGGGTTCTTTACCCAGGGGGTCTCGTCAAATTCGGGATAGGCCTGTAATAGCTTTCCGGGGTGCTCTTCCCAGCCCTGGTGGCCGAGCAGGTTGATCTGCGGGATGATGCGGATATGATGTTGGGCGCAGGCGCTGACGATCTTTTTTACCTCTGCGTTGGAAAGGGCGAAGCTGTCGATGAGTTCGGGATGGGTTTTAAACTGGTAATGATAATCCACCAGCAACAGTAAGGTGTTGACCTTGCGTGGCGCGAGCTCCTCGTGGATGAAATGTACGAAGGAGTCGAGGCCGCTGGGGCGGGGCAGGTCGATGCAGAAACCTCTCACGGGCATCATGCTGTCGAGCGGATGCTGCGCCTGCGCGGGATGCGATTGTTGCGCCTTTGCGGGATGCGGCTGCGCTAGAAATACGGTGACGGCGGCAAGGGCGGAAAGCAGATAGATTCTCATAGTGGGAAGGTACGGATTTCTCAGGCGGCGGAGCCGGAATTGGCGTGGGTGGTGATGAATTGTTGTACGCCGGGGTCGAGGATGAGGTCTTTGCGGCGGATGGGGGTTTTGAGGATGATGCCTTCGAGGCTGGTGCAGCGGCTGAGGGCGACATAGGTCTGGCCATGCGTGAAGGCTCCGGGGCCGAGATCGATGATGACCTGTTCGAAGGTTCTGCCCTGGCTTTTGTGGATGGTCATGGCCCAGGCGGGGCGGAGGGGAAACTGCGTGAACGTTGCGGCGGCGCCGGGCTCGATGTTTTGTTGCTGGCGGTTGTAGCGGTATTCGACTATCTCCCAGGTGGCGCGCTCAACGGGATAGGAATGTTTCCCGATGCGGACGGTGATCTTGTCGCGGCCGATGCGGGTGATGCGGCCCAGGCTGCCGTTGACCCAGCGTCGTTCGGGGTCATTCTTCAGCATCATCACCTGTGCGCCTTTCTTCAGGATGAGGATGGGATCGGCGGGGCAGGAGTTGGGGTCTCTGTTGCCGTCGGTAGCGGCTTCGAAGCGATGGGGCTTGCCCGGCAGTCCGGCCATTCTTTCGGTGTTGATACTGTCGGCTACCTTATTAGTGGTAGTGAGGGTGAGGCGGATGTCGTCCGGGGGGATGAGGTGGCCGGGAAGATAGCGGGTATTCAGCACCGAGAGCTGATCGTCGGTGATATTGTTCTCGCGGATGGCGTTGAGCAGCTGTTTGAAGGTTTCGTCCTTTTGCCGGAAGATGGTTTGGAGCTGGATGTATTGTAGTTGGATGTTATTGAATACCCGGGCGTTGAAAAAGCAGTGGCCGCCGAAGCGAGATTGGAAGTAGCCGGTGAGGTCTTTGTTGAGGGTGGGGAGAAGCTGGTATAGGTCGCCAAAGCAGATGAGCTGGACGCCCCCGAAGGGGGCGTCATTTTTTCTGTATAATTTGAGCGTATGGTCGATAGCGTCCATGACGTCCGCGCGGACCATGGAGACTTCGTCGATGATGATGGTGTCGAGCTTTTGAAAGAGAGGAGCGCGTTCGGCATCGGGTTGGATATGGTGTGGTTCGACTACTTGCAGCGGAAGCCGGAAGAAGGAGTGGATGGTTGCTCCCCGGACATTGAGGGCGGCGATGCCGGTGGGGGCGAGTATGACGTGTCGTTTTTTTGTTTGTTGGCGGAACCAGGTGAGCAGAGTGGATTTGCCGGTGCCGGCTTTACCGGTGATATAGACGCAGGAGTTGGTGTGTTCCATCCAATGGAAGGCTTGCCGGAATTCTTCGGTGATGACGAGGCGGGGATTTGCCTTCCCCAGGATAAGGTTGAGAAGCGATTTCATATGGGTGTGAGATAAAAGGCAATGAAGTTAGACTATTTTTTTTTAAAAATGTTTTTTGGCAACATGACGTGGACGCCGACGTTGCCGTCCACGAGTTCGGTGATGTCGACATCGGCGGCGACGCTGCAGAGCATGTAGGCATCGGTGCGGCTCATTTGTTTTTCTTCCATCAGCCAGGCGATCATTTCCCGGACGGCGATGTGGGTGGCGGCGTTGAGGTCGCGGTCGCAGCCCATGGTGATGATGTGGGTGGCGGTCTCGGCGCGGGGCCAGTGCAGTGACTTGCCTTTATGGACGATGAATTGCAGTTTCCCGATGAGGGAGGTTTCGATGGCGGTGATGTCTACTTCGCCGTTGCCCTGGGCGGCATGGCCGTCGCCGATCTCGAAGAGGGCGCCTTTTACGAATACGGGGTAGTAGATAGCAGTGCCGGCGACGAGCTCTTTGTTATCGAGGTTGCCGCCATGGATCCACGGTGGGGCGCTGTTCCACCGGCCGGCTTCTTTTGGCGGGGCTACGCCGAGGCTGCCGAAGAAGGGATGGAGGGGGATATCGATGCTGTCGGACCAGTGGCCTATCATCTTTTTTGCGTCGAGGGGGATGATGCGCATTTTGCGATCGAAGATCTCGTCGGAGAGGAAGCCGGCTACGCCGATGGCATTATACCCATACGGGATGGCGAGATCGATAGATTGGAGCCTTACTTCGAGGATGTCGCCGGAGTCTGCGCCTTCGATGTAGATGGGGCCGGTGAGGACGTGACCGCCGGGGCCTTTGTCTTTTACCGATTGGACGTCGCGCAGCTGCTGTTCGACCTGGGCGGCGGGGACACCTGCTGCTTCCAGCCGATCGGGGTTGGAAGTAATGAGGGTGTGGACTTTTACGAAGTCGCCGGATCTGATGGTCAGCACCGGGGGCGTTTCAGACCAGTAGTGGCCCCAGGCTACGGTGGTGAGGGTGGGTTCGAGGATATATGGGTTTGATTCCGTGCCTTGCTGGGCGAGTGTGGCCAGGGTGAGAGAGCAAAAACAGCTGATGAGGCCAAGGCGTAACATGCGCTTTGTTTTGGTATACGTAAATATACCGCTAAAGTTCGCCGTCCCATTCGGGGACATCCGCTAATTTTTCCGTTAGTGCCTCCGGCAGGAAGGGGCGACCGCCGGTGGAGCGGACACATGTGCCGGAGAAGACGGCTTTTGTGACGATCTTGTTGTTGAGCAGGATAGTTTGTTTGAAATGGAGGACGGCTTTGTTTGTTTTATCCCGGAGGGGGCTGCAGGTGACCTGGAAGGTGTCGCCTTTTTTTAGCGACCGGACGAATTGGAGGGTATAACGGGAGAGGACCATGTTGACGCCGTTGCGGGCTTCGGTTTCGAAGTCGAAGCCAAGCACCTCGCGGATATATTCGTGGCGGCAGTATTCCATATAGAAGGGGTAATAGAGACCGTCGACGATGTTTTGAATGTCGATGTGTTCATCGTTTACCGTGTAGGTTTTTACGTATTCCATTGGAGGATTTTTATAGCTGGCAAAGGTAGGGGGATGTGTAGTATATTCGATGCTAAATTTTGGTTTGATGCAGGCAATTGAAAAGGTTTTGGGTTTATTGGCGGGGATCGTTATCGGGAGTGCGCAGGTGATCTATATTATCAATACGGTGACGCGGAAGGTGCGGCCGCATGTGTTGTCGTGGACAGGGTGGGCTTTTTTGATGGGGACGAGCCTGGTGTCGCAGATCGTGGGGAAGGGGTGGCAGTGGAGTATGACGGGCATCCTTTGTTCGACCGTGGGGTGTCTTACCATCGGGATGACGGCATTGGTGAGCCGCAATTATTCGCTCGAGCGCAAGGACTGGCAGTATGTGGTGTGGAGTGCGCTTTGCGTGAGCATCTATCTTTTGTCAAAAAATCCCTGGGCGACGACGGTGTTTGCCATCGCTGCCGATGCTATCCTCGGGGTGCCGACAGTGATGAAGGCGTGGCGCGACCCGGTGTCGGAGAAGTCGCTGGCCTGGGTACTTGGGGTGATCTCATCAGTGCTGGCGCTGGTGATCTGCGTGGGACACGATTGGATCTACGTGCTGTTCCCGGCGTATTTGGTTTTATTTAATGGGGTGATGATGTATCTGACGCGGGTGAAGCGGGTTGCAGCGATTTGAAGCTGAGGCCGCCATTGCTCCAGTGCATATTGATACCGGTGATCTTTCCGGACGGGTCTTTTACGAATTCCACTACCACATTCTCATCGAGTACGTAGTTGTCGGGTGATATATACAGCAGCTTGAAGACCTCGCCGCCCCTTTCGGCGTTCTTACAGTAGAGATCGCCTTCGCGGACATAGAAATCCAGACCACCCTGGTAGACGCCGGTGTAAGGTGCAAGCGTGGCGGGATCGGGCTTTTCTTTCGATTGCCGAGCCTGGATATTATTCAATTGCCATTGGGCCCTTCTTTTTTCCTCTTCTGTTGTTGCCTTCTGCAGCTGTGCGGTGAAAATAGCGGCTTCCGCCGTCTCCAAGGCCTTATCCGAGGTGACGGGGATATCCGGGTACACCCCCGTACCTTCCCAGTCGGTATGGGTATAAGGGTCTAAGGAACGGGCATGGGGAATGCTGGCTACAAAGCCAAAGCCGACGTTGTACGCTCCCGTTGGATGAGCACCGCCGCCCGTAGTATCGCCGACGACGACTGCCCGGTGGATGCTTTGCATGCCGTAGGAAAAATCTTCGGCGCCGGAGAAGGTGCGTTTGCTGGTGAGAATATAGACCGGCATCTGCAGGAGCGTGCTGTCGGTCTTTGCAGGGTCTGTCCAGAGTTCGTTTTTTCCACTGCTGCGGTTGATGATGTCCATCATGTGTGTTCGTACCGGGAAAAAATAGCTTTCTGCCCGGCTGACCATGAACGGGCTGCCACCGCCGTTGGTCCGCATATCGATGATCAGGGCATTCGTATGGGCGACGAAGCGGAAGGCGCTGGTGAACGTAGCCATAGCTTCATCCGCAAGACCCGTAAAATGATTGAATTTCACATAGCCGATGTTGCCGCGAAGGATCTCTACTTTTTCGAACCCAAAATTGGCTTCCCCCTCCTGGACCAGCGCGTGGGCATAGCCGTCTTTTTGCCGCTGGGCGGCCCCGGTGGTATCGGTATTGGCCAGCTGCCTGGCAAACTGGGGTTGATATCCAAGGTGCAGGTGACCGTCATGGTGGGCTTTTTCGAGATCGCGCCAGAGCCGCTCGGCCAATTGCTGTGGGTTTTTGATTTCCGCATACGCGCCTTTCCGGTATTCCGTTTCCAGGTACGCGACCATTTTTTGCGCCGTATCGGGGAAGATATAGTGTTGGCCCAGCGAATGGCGGAGGCTATCGATGAGCGAGTGAACGATGGCGGGCGTGATTACCAACGGCGTGTTGCCGGGTTGCTCCTGGGCGGTGCAAAAAGTACAAGTTGCAGATAGTAAGGCTGCAACCACATAGAAGAGAGGCTTTTTCATATTTCGGTCAGGTTTGGTGTATGATGCAAAAATCTGCTTTTTACCTAAAAAGGGCATTGGAAAGGTGGGGATTGATTGTCAATTGTTTGTGAAAAATGTGGCCGGAGGCGGTTACGAATCAGAAAGCGGTGGTTACCAAGATTTAGTAAAGCCAGGATTATTTACTATTTTGTTAAGTGTTACCCTTTATCTAAATGCCTACTTATGAAAGCTATTCCGTGGATTGCCTTACTTCTTGTGATCGCGGTAGTTGCGTGCCAAAAGGAAGTGTCGGTCGAGAGCGATGCGAACCTGCGGGCGCTGATGGGTGCACCGGGCGGGTTACCCGGGAAGCATGACTCGACTGCGTCGAAGCATGACTCGACTGCGCCGAAGCCTGCGGATACGACGAAATCGGATACTGCGACTGTTCCGACGCCGCCATATCCCCAGCATACGTCGAACAACAACAATTCGACGGGGACCCAGGCGCCTTCCTGTCCCGCGCTTCCTATTTATGGTGATACCATTGTTTTCCCACAGCCTACGGCGGGTGACGATATCATCAAACCGGTGAACAATCCCGGAACGGGTAAGTATTTTAGCTGGCCCGTTGGTATGGTGCTGGACCAGAACAGCGGCGCCATCGACCTGACCCAGAGCCAGACGGGTATGAAGTATATCATGGGATTTGTGCCGGCGGGGACGACGGATACCTGTTTGAGCACGCTGATCATCGGTGGTGCGGCGTATTTTGACAGTGTATATGTGTTTGCCGACAGCGAGACGATGGCTGCGCCTTATTTCGAAGCCAATCCCTATCTTCCTTCGGTGTGTGCCAATGGTGGCTGTACGTTTGACGTGACGGGGTCGGCGGCTGCGCAGAAGGTGATCGTTAATTCGACGACGGGGGTGATCGATCTGCAGAAGACGTTGAATGGAACGGGGCTGCTTGGCGGGGCGTTTGGACTGTTGCCGGTTAGCGGGTCGTCGATCACTACGACGATCTATTATAAGATAAATTATGGTAGTAATAATGCGTTGCAGCAGATACAGGTGCAACTGATGTATTATGACAAGAAGTCGCTGATCGGTGCGGGTTTGTTGGGCGGACTGGTCAATAAGCTGAATAATGTTCTGAGCGGGAATATTATTTCGACATCGACGAACCCGCGGCCGCCGTTGGTGATTATGACGAGATATAACTAGTCGTTAAGCTTCTATCACGGATAAGAGAGCGAGGGATGTCAATCCTTCGCTTTTTTTTGTGGCTGGTGCAGGCGCAATAAGGCCGGGGTGGCGGCGTTGTAGGACACATGTCGAGGGGGATTGCTTTATTGATGGGGGCGTTGATCTTGCGCATGCCCCTGATGGCTTCACCGGGTGGGTCTGGTGGCGACGGGCTTCTTGCGCTGTATCGTCATGCCGACAGTCTTTACCATTTGAACCAGTCCACTCCGGCCAATGACAGCCTGGCCCTGGCGGAGTTTACCGTTGTTGCCGATGTGCTGGAGAAGGGGGGTAATCATGGCGGCAGTGATACATTGCTCACCGGGGCGCTGCTGAAGAAGGGTATCCTCCTCGATGCGGGTGGGGATTATGCCCGGGCCAGGGTGGCTTATTGCCGCGTATTGGGTTATCATCCGCCCAATGATTCGCTGATTTTTGTAACCTCTGTTCTTGTGGGGACGGTCTATTACAACCTGGACCGGTTCGATTCGGCAAGCTATTACCTGTTGCGGGCGGAGTCGGCGTCCGGCAGGTTCAAGGACCGGGATAACAGTGTTCGGCTGTACAATACCCTGGGTGCGTTGTACTGTGATAACGGGAATTACCGGCAGGGGAAGAACTATTTTGACAAGGCCCTCGAACTGGTGCGGGGGGTGAGGGTGTATGATACTGCGGCGGCGGTTAGTCTACAGATCAATATAGCGACAGCTTCTTTTCGTGTCGGTCAGTATGCGGACGCGCTGGCGATCTACCGGCAGCTGCTGGGTTACCGGCCGTTGCGCGATTATGTGTATGAGAATATGGGTCGCGCCTATGTGGGGATGGAGGATTACCGTTCGGCAATGGACTGGTTCAGGCGGGTGAAGGTGGAGCAGATTCCGGGGGTGTTGAACGAGATGGCGAATGCGGAGCTGCATATGCACCGATTGGATAGTTGCGAGTGGTTTTTGCGGCGGCTGCGGGAGGTGGTGGCGGCGTCCGGCGGGAAGAGTATGCCTGTGGGGGCGGTGGCGTCCGACGGGAAGACTGCGTCCGGGGCGGCAAGGGTGCATCCGCTGGATATGGGGGTGAATGCTTTCTATGCGGCGGCGGAGTTGAATGAGCGGGGGGATCTGCCGGGGGCGTTGGCGTCGGTGCAGCAGGCGATAGGGCAGTTTGCCGGGAGTATAAATAAGAAGGATGCTTATGGTAACCCCACGAATTTTACGGGGGCGTTTGCGTATTACCGGTTGTTCGATGCGCTGGTGTTGAAGGCGGAGTTGTATGATAGGGTGAAAGACCTGGCGGCGGCTTATGCGACATATACGGCGGCTTTGTCGCTGTTGCGTTATATCGAGAAGAGTTATGCGACGGATGAGGCCAAGCTGTTTTTGAAAAAGAAGAGTGCGCTGGTGTATGCGGAGGCGTTGTCGGCCTGTCTGCGACTTAGTATATTGCATCCGAATGGCGATTACCTGGAGCAGGCGTTCCTTATCGGGGAGAAGAGCAAGGCTTCGGTGATCACGGCCAACCTGGAAGAGACGGCGTTTATGGGCGTGGCCGGGCCGGAGCGCGATCTGTTGCAAAAAGTGAACAACTGCAAATATCGTATCGCCCGGCTCGATGTGAAGAGCGAGGGGATGACAGACTCTGCTGCGCTGGCGGCGATGACGCGGGAGAAGGAAGGCGATGAGCTGGAGCTTTCGCGGCTGCAAAAAGCGTTGGAAAAGGATGGGGAGTACTACCGTGTTAAATATGGCGATGAGGGTGGGACGGTTAGCGATCTGCAGGGAGAGCTGACGGCCAGCCAGGCGTTGGTGAGTCTTTATGTGGCGAGGGATGTGCTGCATGTGTTTGTCGTGACAAAGGATGGGTTGCGGCATGTGGCAGTGGATTCGCTGGCGCAGTTGGAGAAGGATGTGGAGGGATGGCTGGATGCGTTGAAGACGACGGGTAATGGGCATCGCTTCTCGGGTGGGGAGATCGGCCGGCGGTTGTATACGAGGCTGGTGAAGCCGATACGAGAGACGACAAGAGGGAAGACGGAGTGGGTGATCGTCCCTGATGGGGTGTTTGCGCTGTTGCCGTGGGAGTCGTTGTATGCGGATGAGGAGGGGAAGCAATGGCTGGTAGAGACGACGACGATGAGTTACCGGTTTTCTTCACGATTGTTGAATGCAGAGGGCGGTGCGGGGATGAAGGAGGGGGTGTTGGCGTTTGCGCCGTTTGCGAGTGCGGGCGACGGCGGTGCAACGAGTGCGGGATCCGGCGCGGCTGGGGCAGTTGGAGGTGGAAGCGGCGCGGCGACGGGGGGCGGCGGGAGTGTCGGTGGGGAGGTTTTTCAGCGGCTGCCGGCGTCGCGGGAGGAGATTGCAGGTTTGCCGGGGGTACAGTACCTGGACACACGCGCTACGAAGCAACAATTCCTGGCGGCTGTCAATCATTATCCGATCGTGCATCTGGCTACGCACGCGGTTTCTTCGATGGACGATGCGGCGGCTTCCTTTATAGCCTTTTATCCCGCGGGGCGCGGGGTAATGGATGACCGGTTGTATCTGGAAGAATTATATGGTCTGAACCTGCGGTCGACGCGGCTGGTGATCATCAGCGCCTGTGAGACGGGGCAGGGAGAGGTGGCGCCGCAGGAAGGGGTGATCAGTCTTGCCCGCGCTTTTGCCTATGCGGGGTGTGGCAGTACGATCAACAGTCTCTGGAAGGCGGATGACCAGGCTACGTCGGCTATTTTGGGCCGATTCTATTATTATCTGAAGCGGGGGGAGACGAAGGCGCGGGCTTTGCAGCTGGCGAAGCTGGATTATCTGAAAAGCGATGCGATAGATAAGAGCCCTGCTTACTGGGCCCACCTGGTGCTGACGGGCGATAGTGGTGCGCTATATCCGAAGCGGCGCTGGATCTTGTGGGCAGTGGAGGGTTTTGCTTTGCTGGTGATGGTGACGGTTGCGTGGAATTGGAAGAAGTGGGAGAAAAAAAGCCGGCGAATTGGAAATGCTTTTTAGTAGAGTTAAAGGAGGTACTTTCTGGCCTTAATGGGATATCAAGTTTTAGCATTTACAGGTTCTTCTGGTCTTCGCCGACTTTTTTTTCATGGTGTCGTTTTTCAAGGATAGCAGTTTTAGAAACGGGTGGTTTTTCGCGGATGGTTGGATGTTGTGATAATGGATTTTGCGGTTTTTGTGGATGTTTGGATTGGCGGTTTTTCGCGGAGGATTGGCTTTGCGGTTTTCGGTGGATGTTGGTGGTTTTTCGAGGATGATCGGAGATCAGGTTCTTCAGGCTTATATTAATTAGTAAGAGACGGAGGACCGGATGTAACCGGGATAGCCTTATTTATTTTCTTTGTATTGCGCCAGTCTGAGGTCTAAAAAGGACATTTTCATGACTTTTTCGTGATATTGGTGGTGCTGGTCGGTCAGAATCTTTTCCAGGATGGGCATTGCTTCGTTGATTTTCTTACGCGCCAGCCAGCTGATGGCCAGATAGTATTCGGCTTCGTCCTGGTAGTAGTCGGTGCCTGCATGGCTGTTGACGGCGATGATCTGTTCGAAGTGGCTGATGGCTTCATCGTACTGCTTTTGTTCGAGACAGGCCATGCCGGCAAGGAAGTCGGTCTGGTTGGTGTGGGGCTTTGCCGTGGCGGCGAGATGGCGGACGGTGGTCCAGTCCTTTGCGTTGTAGGCCTGGCTGATGAGGTCTGTATCGCCGGCGCCGCGGGCGGTATTGAGACTATATGATGAGTAATACCGATCGTATAAAGAGGCGGAGCTTACCGAGAGATATTTATAGATGGCTGTGCTGCCGGTGATGATGAGGATGACGGCGGCGGCGCGGAGGGTATAGCGGTAGAGGGTGCGGACCGGCGTTCGGGATTTGGTGGTGACGCCGGGGACCGTTGAGGATGCATCCGCGGCTTGCCCGGCTTTCCACGCGGTGCGGACGGCGGCGACCTGTTGGTTGAGGCCGGCGTCTTTAATCGCGTCGACAGCGAGAGACAGGTAGTTCCATTCCTTTTCTGCTTCGGGATCGTTGGCGATGATGTCGTCGGGAGGGGCGGTGGCCTTGCTCCGGAGGTTTTCATCGAGGTGGTCGATCAGCAAGCGGGTTTGATCTGGTGTCATAGTTTAACGGCTATTTGATAATTTCCTGCATTTGCCGGGCAATGGCAGGATTATCTTTTATAAGCCCTGTCAGTTGCTGAAGGCACTTGTATTTTTTATTTCTTACTACCTGCTCGTTCTCATAGGGCAGGTGGCTAACAATCTCTTTCATCGACATATTCTCATAGTAGAAGAGCAGAAGGATCTTGCGGCAGGATTCTCCAAGGCTGTCTACTATGTCGCGGAGCTGTTTCTTGCGTTCGAGAAGAGAAATATGCTCGGCGATGTCGGGTTCGTTCTGGTCGCGGCCCAGCTCGAATTTCCGGTGGCGCTGGTCGGCGCGATCACGTTTTTTCAGCTCGTTAAACCAGCAGTGTTTGGCGATGGAGGCCAGGAAGGTGCGGACGTTTGATTCCATCCGGAACTTCCCTTTTCGAACGATGTCGATGAAGGCGACGACTGCTTCCTGGAAGATGTCGTCTGCATCCTGTTCGCTTCCACCATAATGCCGGATAAAGGCGCTGGTTGCCTCGGCGTGCTGCCGGTAGATGAACTGGATTGCCCTGTTCAGATCGGTACCGGCACTGATGGCTGCGATGAGTTCGACATCAGTATAGTTGACCTCGGCTTTCATTATATAGTCAATTCAAATGGAGAGGTTGTAACCGTTGGAAGGTATTAATTTTTGTCCTATTATAAACGGAAGAATGGCATACTATTGTATGCCATTCAGTTAGATTGGCCCCTGGGAGGTGGAAACGGGCGCCGAAGGGGTGGGGCCAGGGTGAGGGGGTTTATGTATAGCTGTGATTTACAGGTGGTTATTTTCCCAACATTTCCTTTAGTTTTTGTCCATCGAAATTTGCGCGCAACTGGCGGTCGAGGTCGCTGGCGAGGGGTTCGTTGGGGTCGAAGCGCCAGCCAACGAGGAAGAATTGAGGTTTTTCCTCGCTGAGGGAAGGGTTGAAGCAGGCGGGGTTGGCTTTGACCAGCATGGTAGCGCCGGGCTGACCGTCAGCAAAACCATTGAAAGCAGCTGCCTGGCCGGGGGTAGCCGTAGTTGGCTGGACGCCCTGATCGGTGGTTGCTTCGTTGGGGTCGGCGTCCTGGCCGGCGATGATGGCGGGGCGATCGAGCTGTGCTGCGCCGGTGTTAAGCAGCAGGCTGTCGATGAGATGCAGGGTGCTGCACTGGAGGGCGGTGGCTTTAGTGATGGTTTGCTGCAGGAAGGTTTCGTCGCTGGTATAATGTTGCAGATATATCTTTTTGCGGGCTTCGAGCTCCATACCGCTGTAAAGGGTTTTCAGCTGCTGGAGTTCCTGTTGCTTTTCAGCTTCCTGTTCTGCGGCGGGGCGGATGGTGATCTTGTTGCGCCACTCGGTGGAGATGAGGGTGGTGTCGCGGATCAGTTCCTTGCGGGCTTCGATGAGGTATTCTTTCCGGGTGACGGGTAGGTAGGGAAGGTTGGTGTTGTCGGCGGTGATGAGCCAGAAAGATGTTCCGGTCTGGGGTTGCTGGAAGTAGAGGCAGCCGTTTTGGCTGGTGACGTTAGCCTTGATGGTGAAATAGTAGTTATCGTTGATGGTATAATGTCCGAGAAGGGGGGAGAGATCGTTGGCGAGGATGAGAAGATCGGCCTTTGTGCCGTCGGTTTTCTCCTGGCCGTAGAAGCTGCACTGGGCGGCGAATTTCAACAGGGAGCCGGAGAGTGACCGGCCGGAGAAGTATTCACCGTGCCATACGGCTGCACCGGTGTTGAAACAGGAGTCCTGGAGCAGGCGGATGAGGGCCTGGGTCCTGTTCTTCATGCTGGAAAGTTTATCGTGGGCGATGTGACCGTTGATGAGATCGGGTGTTTTCTCCCAGGCTTGGGCTTTGGGGGCGGGAGTTTCGCCGTTGAGCAGAGAGTCACGGCCGTTTGCGGCAGCGTTAGTGTTGGTCGAGAGTACAATAAGGGCCAGAGTCAAAAGGGTGTAAATACGGTTCATGTCTTGCTTTCTTTAGGGTACGGTCGTCATAGGAAGAAGGAGAGCAAGATTTTTCGGGGGATATGGAGATAGGGGAATGCCCTTATGATTCAATAGGTGGGCCAAAAATGTAAGAAATTGATAATGAGTGAGATGGGGAGTTTTGGGTATGCCGAAGTATTCCCGTGATGGGAAGGGGGCGTCCCAAAGTGAGGGGCGTGGCTGCCCGGTTTGCGGCGGGGCGGATGGGGTTCCCGGCAGTTTAAGGTAGGGTTACGCGGTAGACACCATCGGCGTGGACGGAGATGATGGTATGCGGGTCGAGCTGGAAGTCTTCGGTGCCATAGGGGGTGGAGTAGCAGTGCAGCAGCGTGGTGGTTTTGGTATTCAGATCAAGCTGGTAATAGCCGCTGATGTGGAAGGTGGTATCCCATCCGAAGCTCTCGTAAAAGACGAGGCGGTTGTTGGTGATGCTTGTCTGCCGGGGGATATTAAAGCTGCAGTTGGTGAGGTTGTTGCTTTGATAGATGGAATTGCCATGGGCATAGACGCCGAGGTGACTTTTATAATAACCAACGGGAGGGACGGAATCGGGGAAGATGGGCGAGTACCAGGAAGTGATG
Source organism: Puia dinghuensis (assembly GCF_014642875.1). Lineage (GTDB taxonomy): Bacteria > Bacteroidota > Bacteroidia > Chitinophagales > Chitinophagaceae > Puia > Puia dinghuensis. The sequence goes on along the minus strand of NZ_BMJC01000002.1, from coordinate 339,966 downwards.
GTATATCCGGTGGCGTTGTCGGTGACTTCGATGCCCGCGCTATCGGTGGCAGGGATAAGGTTGTGGAAGGTTCCGGTGATGGGGTCCACTATCTGGTTGCGATAATAGAGGTGATCGAAGTTATTCGTGCCTATTAAGACGAAGTTTACTGAGGAATAGGGGTAGGTGGTCGTCGATGTATCGACAAGGCTGATGAGTTGGGAATTCCCAGGGTAGAGGGGTTGGGTGATGAGAAGATGATTGTCGATGATGCGGGAAATGCGGCTATAGTTTGCGGAGACGAAGGCAACAAAGCTGGTCTTTTTTGTATAAAGGTTATATCGGGCGAGGATAGCCGTGTCGCCGCCGGGGAAACGGCCATTGTAGGAAGAGCCGCTGACCAGGAGCTCGCTGTCGGAGATGGCCCGCAGGACACCGTAGGGAACGCCGCTGCTCGAGTCGATGCTGCCATCTGTGAGGGATAGCCGTTTTGTGATGAGCCAGTTGTGCTCGTCGTCGGTGATGAAAAGGGTCTTGCGCGATGGCGAGATGTCAAATTCATTGAGGCCGAGGCTTTGCGTAAGGGACAACAACTGCTGAAAAGTGAAGGAGGTTATATAGGTGTGGGTATAGTTGCGTAGCGCATAGCGGATGACGATGCCATCGGCGGGTGCGGATTCTACGATGAAGGAATATTGCTGTCCCGGCTCGAAGGGATAGGTGATGTTTGCATTATCGTTGCCAGATTGCCGGGTAACCGGGAATTGGCCGAGGACTGTGGTGTCCTTTTTGAGAAAGACCTGAGCGATGTGGTAGGACGTGGGAAAGGTCAGCTGCAGTTGGTTCGTGGCCAGCGGGGTCGAAAAGAACGGCGGAATGGCGGCGGTGTACTTATAGATGAGGGGTGGGGCGGGCGGAGTAGCCGGTGTGGTGTCGTGTTTGGAGCAGGCGGTAAAGGATAAGGCGGCCAGCAGCAGGAGGTGGTGAATTCTCACTAGATAGGTTTTATCTGACAAAGATAAGGAAGGCGGCCGTAGGCCGCCGTAAAGAAGAAGTTAACGAATATAACGTTGGAAGAATTCCCAGGTTCGCAGCATCTGGTCGATGCGTTGGCGGTTGTCGCCGCTGCGGGTGAGCTCATGGGTAGCGCCAGGGTGGCGGACGTATTCGACGGGCCGGCCCAGGACCTTGAGGCTGCGATAGAGCATTTCGCCCTGGACGAATCCGGTGCGGCGATCGCTCTCACCATGGAAGATGATCAGCGGTGTGGTGATGTTGGCTACATAGGTGATGGGGGACTCGTGCTGAAGGATGGCTTTTGTCGCGGGTTCCCAGGGATAGCCCCCGAAATAGTTGTGCACGAGCCGCCAGGCATTGCCTTCGCCGAAGAAGGTGGCAAGATCGTAGACGCCGCGTTGAGCGCAGGCGGCTTTGAAGCGATGGTCGTGACCGACGATCCAGGCGACGAGATAGCCGGCATAGGAGCCGCCGCTGACGACCAGCCGGGAAGTGTCGGCCCAGCCTTCGGCCACTGTTTTGTCGAGTGCGGTGAGGACATCGCTGGTGGGGCCAGTGCCCCAGTCCTTTATATTCGAGCGCAGAAACTCGAGGCCATAGCCGCCGGAGCCTCGCGGGTTGCAATAGACGACGCCATAGCCTTTTGCACAGAAGAATTGAAACTCGTGCCACATGGAGGCCTCGCCAGGGCCCCACATGGCTGCCGGTCCGCCATGGATGTCGAGCAGCAGCGGGTAGCGTTGCCCCTGGGTGTAGCCCACGGGTTTCATGACCCAGTATTCGATGGTCTGGCCCAGGCTGTTGCGGAACGAATGTTTTTCGGGCAGGACGAGCTGGCGGTGTTGCAGCCAGTCGCCGTTGACCGCGGTGAGGAGTTTTGGCTGGTGCATGGTAGCGTCTGCGGTGTAGAGTTCGGAGGGGTCGGCGACTTCGGTTCTTGCGAAGACGAGACGACCGGCGCGGAGGTCGAAGCTCAATGTGCCGCTGTTGTAGTCGGAAAGCTGTTCAACCTTTTTTGTCGTGAGGGAGGTGCGGTAGAGTGGCGCGCCGCCGTTGGATTGGGCGGTGAAATAGAGATATTCGTTGTCCTCGCTCCATTCGAAGCCGCTGGCGGCGCGGTCGAAGGGGATGAGGGTTGGGATGGTGGCGTTGCCGGCGAGGTTCATGATGTACACCTGGGGAACGGTGACAAATGATGTGGGGCTGACGGTGTAGGCGAGGACGTTACCATTTGGGCTGATGCGGGGATTGTTGAAGACCTTGTCTTTTTCCCCCAGTAGCTTATGGAGGTGGCTGCCGTCGCGATCGGCCATGAAGATCTCGGACTCTAACGCCCGATCTGGATTTTCGGTGGAATCGATATGGACGACGATGACCAGCTTTGTGCCGTCGGGCGAATAGTCGACGCTGTTATAATTATAAAATCCGGTGGTGACGGCTACGGGAGTGGCGCCGGGTTTTAGGGATTGTTCGAACCATTCGGTGAAGACCATTTCGGGGTTGACTTCCATCTCGTCCTGGAAGTTGAGTTTTGTCACCACTTTTGCCTTTTTATCCGTGACATCGTTGTCCAGGTATGCCATGATCTCTTCGAGGCTGCCGTCGGGGTTTGGCTTTGCGGTGGCCGGACGCAGTACGGTTTTGTCGAGGCCGGCCTGTTCGATGGGCCAGGCGGGGAGGGCGTGGTTGGGGTTGAGGACGGAATCCTTTATCATCTCCTTCCAATTGATGCGGGCGGAGAAGAGCAGCTCTTTTCCGTCGGGGGACCATTTTGGCGAAGAAGCGCCATAACGGAAATGGGTAAGCTGGGTGGGTTCGCCGCCGTCAAAGGGCAGCAGGAATACCTGGGGTTTGCCATCTACGGTGCGGACGAAGGCTAGTTGCCGGCCGTCGGGGCTCCAGGCGGGTTGGGTGGCGCTTTCTCTTGTGGTGAGCTGGCGTGGTTGGGTGGCGCCGTCGGTGGATACGATGAAGAGTTGGGTGACGTATTTGTAATCCCATTTGGTGGTTTTGGGAGTGGTGTCGGGTTCTATGGAGGTGAGGGTGAAGACGGCTTTTGTGCCTTCTTGGTCGAGATGGACGTCGCCTATGGTTTTGATCTTGAGGAGATCGGTGACGTGGATGTTTTCTTTTGGGGATTGGGCGTGGAGGGTGGTTGCAATGGTGATGTTAGCGATTGCGGCCAGGGATAGATAAGCGATTTTTCTCATGCGTTAGGTTTAATAGCCTAACCTACGAAATGTTGGGGAGAATTCGGGTGCTAGTTTAATGCAGTGGGGTAAATGGGTGGCTGGCCGCTGTTGTAAGCGGTGATGCGGGACAGGAAGGTGCGGGCGATGGTGCCGGCTTTTTTCATGGCTTCGCCGGCGACGGGGCCGTTGAAGTTTTGCTCGAGGGTTTCGAAGAAGAGGTGCAGCCAGCGGTTGAAATGGGTTCCATCGACGGGGAGGGTGAGATGTTTGGAGAGCGGGTGGCCGGAATAGCCGTCGTTGCCAAAGAGGGCCATGCCCCAGAACTTGTACATGGTTTCGAGGTGTCGGTCCCAGTTTTCCCCGAGGCGGGAGAGGAAGATGGGGCCGAGGAGATCGTCGGCTTTTACTTTTGCATAGAAGGTGTTTACGAGGAGTTTTATATCTGCTTCGGTGTTAATGTCTTTTTGTGGTGTCATGCTTTTATTGGATGACCCGGGCTATTGGGTCACCGGCGGCAAAGATACGAAGATGGGTGGAAATAAAAGACTTTTTTGTCTTTTATTTAGGCGGTGGGCGTTGGCGGGACGGCTGTGTTATCTTTGGTGGCAATATGAAGACCAGTAAAGCGGATATTCCCAAATATGATCTTGACCATTTCCGGCCTGTTCACCGGCAGGAGGATGATCCTTCGGTGTTTGGGTGTAATAGTCTTCCGCGGAGCCGGTTTATTCCGGGTTTCGAGTTGTATTCGAGTATGGGATTGGTGCATTCGGTAGGGCCGTTGCGGTCTGAATTCTACCGCGTCAGTATTACCGTGAGTGGAAAGCTGGACATGCAGATCGGGCTGGAGCGTTATCGTCACCAGGACCGCACTATCTGCTTTACTTATCCCAATCAGATATTTTCCAAGACGATAAACGCCAACACTCTTGGGTATTATTTGCTCTTCAAGGCGGATTTCCTTGATGAGGTATTGCCTGCGGGGCGGTTGCCGGGGGAGTTTCCCTTTCTGAGTACGACGGGTGTGCCTTTGTTTCAGGTTTCTGTAGAAGAGTTGGCGGTGGTGGTCGATCTGGTGAAGAAGATGGATGTCGAAGTGCGTGAGGATCGTCGCGATAGGGCCCGGGCGGTGCAATTGTATTTGTATCTGCTGTTGCTGGAAGCCCGGCGAAGTTATGAGCGGCAGCAGCTGGACCATCCGGCGCCGGTGGCGGCGGGGCATGGCCTGGTGGCTCGTTTTCAGAAGCTGGTGGGGGAACATTTCCTTGCCAAGCGGCAGGTCGCCGACTATGCGCGATTGCTGGCGGTGAGCGCCAACCATCTCAACAGAGTAGTGAAAGAGGTGACGGGACGGACGGCTTCGGATAGTATCCGGGAGATGTTGGGCCAGGAAGCGAAATCGCTTTTACGATATACCGATAATTCGATCTCAGAGATAGCCTACCGGCTTGATTTTAGTGATCCTGCGTCGTTCAATCGATTTTTTAAGACGGAGACGGGGGAGACGCCGCTTGTTTATCGTAATAGGAATAAGTAGGGGCGGCGGGCGAGGAATAATCCAGTCAATAGAATGCAGTATTGAGTGAATGGCCGGACGGCCATTGTGGAGGAGCTTTGTGGTAAATATTCAATTATGAAATTTAAGGATCAAAAGATTGTAATTGCGGGTGGAACATCGGGGATCGGATTGGCAACGGCCCGGCATTTTTTTCAGCAGGGGGCGACTGTTACGGTGATGGGGCGTAGTGCGGAGCGGGTAGCTGCCGCACAACGTGAAGGACTAAGCGCCGTAATTGTAGATTGTGGTGACCGGAAGGAATTAGATGCTTTTTTTGCGAGCTACGGGCCGGTGGATCATCTTGTCATTGCGCTTGGGGGCTCCAAGGGGATGGGGGAATTTGCGGGGTTGTCCCTGGCTTTGTTGCGGGAAGGTTTTGCGGAGAAGTTCTGGCCGCATCTGGAGACGCTGCAGGCGGCGTTGTCTTATCTGCGTTCGGGTGCGAGTGTTACCTTGATCACGGCTATCTCGTCGATCTGCAAGATGCCCGGGACATCGGGGCTCGGGGCTATCAATGGGGCGCTGGAGGTGATGGTGCCTGTTTTGGCGAGGGAGTTGCAGACGATGCGGATCAATGCCGTTTCGCCGGGGGTGGTGGATACGCCATGGTGGAGTTTTGTGCCGGCGGAGAGCAGACAAGATGCGTTTGCGCAGTTTACGGCAAATATCCAGGCAAAGCGGGCTGCGCAGCCTGAGGAAATTGCCGATGCGGTTGGCTTTGTGGCGGGGAATGCGTATATGACGGGGAAAGTCATCTTTGTGGATGGGGGGATTGCGTAAGAGGGAGGCGTTATTCCGATCGCAGGCTATTGATCGGATTGCTCATTGCCGCTCGTACCGCCTGGGTACTGACGGTGAGCAGGGCGATCACGAGGGCACAGCCGCCGGCGATTGCGAAGACCCACCAATGAATGGCCGTGTGATAAGTATAGGTGGACAGCCAGTCGCTCATCGCCCACCAGGCAAGGGGGAAGGCGATGGCGCAGGAGAGGAGCACCAGTTGGAGGAATTCGCGGGAAAGGAGGCTGGTGAGATGGGGGACGGAGGCACCCAGGACTTTGCGGATGCCCAGTTCTTTTGTGCGTTGTTCGGCGGTGTAGGCGGCCAGGCCGAAGAGACCGAGACAAGAGATGGAGATGGCGAGGATGGCGAAGACACCGGCCAGGCGGCCGATGCGGGTCTCGGTGTCGAAGCGACGCTGGTATTGTTCGTCTGCGAATTTGAGTTCGACAGGATATCCCGGGTTGTTGGCTTTGATGATGGCTTCTATTTTGGCGATGGCAGAGGGCAGCGAGGCGCCGGATCTCAACCGGATATCCAGACTGTGTGCATATCTGAGAAGGGAAGGGTTGCAGTACAATAACAGGGGAGTGGCCTTGCCATACATATCGTTGAAGATGAAATTGCGGACGATGCCGACGATGGTCAAGGGTGGATTACCATGTGTGGAAACGAGCTGACCACCTACTTTACCGTCCTTGCCCATCAGCGTGGCCAGGCTTTGGTTGATGATCACCGAGGTGCTGTCCATATTGGGGTCGGGATAGAGATCGCGGCCTTCTTTTAACTGCAGACCCATTGTAGACAGGTAGCCGGGCGAGATGACTTCCTGGTTGATGACGACTTTGTTATTAAGATCATTACCTGCCCAGCTGAATTGGGTGTTGTCGGTGCCGCTCCACATTTCCAAAGGTCTGCTAAAGCTGAGAGCGGTATTCTCCACGAGGCCGGTGGCCACGAGCTGATCGTGAATGGCGTTGAAGCGATCGCTTATTTTCCCCTGAACATCGAGGTAGAGCAGGTTTTGTTTGTCATAGCCAAGATCACGGTCTTTTATATGTTGCACCTGCTGATATATAATGACGGTGGAGACGATGAGGATCACCGATAGCGTGAACTGTGTTATAACAAGCCCTTTGCGGATGATGCCGGCCCTGCCTCTTGTATGGACCTTTAATCCTTTCAATACGGCGATGGGGTTGAAAGAAGACAGATAGAAGGCGGGATAACTGCCGGAGAGCAGGCCGCAGCCGATGCCGATGGCGAGCAGACCGGTGAGATGGATGGGATGGAGCGGCTGGAAGGTTAGTTCTTTGTCGACGAGGTCATTGAAGGCCGGAAGGGAAAGATACACGAGCAGGATGGCCAGCAGGACGGAGAGGAAAGAGAGCAGGAGGGATTCCGAGAGGTAGCGGCCAATGAGTGACTGCCTTAGTGCGCCCAGGGTCTTCCGGACTCCGACCTCTCTTGCTCTTTGCCCGGCGCGGGCGGTGGCAAGGTTCATGAAATTGATACACGCAATGAGCAGGATCATCGAGGCGATGAGGGAGAACAGCCGCACATATTTTATCTGACCGCCATCGGGTTTGCCGTTGGTGTAGTTGCCATAAAGATGCCAGTCGCTAAGGCGCATGAGGACAATATCCGCTTTGGTGAATACCGGTTCTTTGGGTCGGATGAGCGATGTCAGCTGCCGGTTCACCGTTTCTGTCGGAGTATTCGGGCCCAGTTCGACAAAAGTGGTGATGCCCCAGTTGACCCAGGGTTCGAGCCATTTGTTCTTTTCGAGGTAGTTGTCGATGGGGGCGATCCAGTCGAAGTCGAGGGTATAATTGGAAGGGAAGTCCCGGATGACGCCGGTGATGGTATAGTCCTGTTCATTGTTCATGCGCAGAGTCTTGCCTATGGGGTCTGCCTGGCCGAAGAAGGTCTTTGCCATCTTCTCTGTGATGACCAGGGAATGCAGTTGCCGGAAGGCGCCGGCGGCATTGCCTTTGACAAAGGGCAGGAGCATCATGTCGAAGTAGTTGCTATCGGCAAAGTAGCCTTCCTGGTATATCGTTTTATCCTGCCGGCTAAAGACTATCCTGCCGCGACCGGAGATGCGGGCAGCGTTCCTGATGGTGGAGATGGTTTCGCGAGCGGCTTTGGCCATGGGACCGGGTACGCCTTCGTAGCTGGTGATGCCGCTGCCATAGTGCATATTGAGGCGGACCATGAAGAGTTGATCCCTTTTGGCAACGGCGTGGTCGAAGTTGAGTTCGTCCTCCACCCAGAGGAAGATGAGAGTAGCGCAGGCGATGCCCAGGGCCAGGCCGGCGATGTTGAGCAGACCGTAGGTGGGTTTGTTGCGCAGGCTGCGGAGGGTGGTGAGGAAGTAGTTCTTCAGCATGTAGTGGTTGGCACCAAGGATGTGCCAGAATTGCAGGGTGTTGGTTGTTAGCTGATTGGCGGGTGGGCAGGAGGGGGATTGTTCGGTTTTGATACGTAGGGTGTGCGGTTGAGCGGGGGCCGGGCGACCATAGGGGATTGGTCTAGCTTGCTTTCCAGGCCTTTGAGCGTTCTTTTGTCCTAAGCGACCGGATATGGGTTATCTTGATCTTCGAACCGGCATGCCACAGATCGTAGTTACGCTGCATGTTCAGCCAGAGTTCGGGGGTGGTGTTGAAGGCCTTTCCCAATCTTAGGGCCATTTCGGCGCTAACGCCCATATGGCAATTGACCAATTGGGATACTGTTTTACGGGCCACTCCGAGATTATCGGCGAGCGCGGTGATCGTGATACCAAGGGGTTCGAGGTACATTTCTTTTAAAATTTCGCCCGGATGGATGGGGGGCATTGCTTGTTGCAACATTCTTAGTTTGTTTTTAATTAGTGATAGTCGAGGTAATCTACGAGGTGTGCATTCCCATTTTCAAATCTAAAGATTATTCTATAGTTACCTGTGACTGTAACAGACCAATAACCTTTCAAATCCCCTTTCAACGAATGCAAACCTGCGCCGGGATAATTCAAATCTTCTACCTTTTCTGCGCCATGCAACAAAATAAGGATATTCCTGATCTTTTCCACCTGCTCTGCCGGCAGAGGACGAAGGCGGGCGGCTCAGCGGCGGACATGGGTTAAATTTATGTATATTCATTCTTAAAAGATCACATGCGCATTTGTCTGAACGATTGTTTGGCGGCACTGCTTTTTTTCTTAGTGGCCTGCCATTCCCCACGGCGGGATGCCAATGTCTCCTGGGCTGTGTATGGCGGCACCCGGGGGAATACCCATTATTCTTTGCTAACACAGATCGATACCAACTCCGTCGGCCGGCTGCAGCGGGTATGGGAATATCATACCAGGGACGGAGACAGCGTCTCGCAGATGCAGGTGAATCCGCTGATGATCGACGGAGTTTTGTATGGAGTGTCGCCGAAGCTGAAGCTTTTTGCGTTGGACGCGGCGTCGGGCCGGGAAAGATGGGTCTTTGATCCTGCATCGCCCGTGGGTGGGGGGGCACCGAAGATCTCGATCGCGATCAATGCCTGCCGCGGGGTCGCTTATTATACCGGGGGGCTAACGGACCAGCGGCTTTTCTATGGTGCGGGCTCTTATCTCTTTTGTATCGATGCGTTGACAGGAAAGCAGGAGGCCGGGTTTGGAGACAGTGGAAGGATCGATCTGCACAGCGACCTGGGAAGGGATGTAAAAGACCTGTATGTGGCGGCGACCACTCCGGGGATGGTCTATAAGGATATGATCATCGTTGGCGACCGGGTTGCGGAGGAAGCGGATGCTGCTCCGGGACATATCCGCGCCTATGATGTACATACGGGCAAGTTGCGTTGGATATTTCATACTATCCCCTATCCCGGGGAGATGGGATACGAGAGCTGGGACGACACGGCTGCGTATAAGCATCTCGGTGGGGTAAACGCCTGGTCGGGCTTTAGCCTGGATGAAGAGAAAGGGATATTGTATGCGCCGATAGGGTCGGCTTCCTATGATTTTTATGGCGGCAGACGCAACGGCAACGATCTTTTCGCCAACTGTGTCCTGGCGCTCGATGCCAATACGGGTAAACGGCTCTGGCATTTCCAGACCGTGCATCACGACATCTGGGACCGCGATCCGCCGACGCCACCGGTGTTGGTGACCGTGCGAAAAGATGGAAAGGATGTGCCCGCCGTGGTGCAGGTGACCAAGAGCGGATTGGTTTTCCTCTTCGATCGCCTGACAGGACAACCACTTTCACCGATCGAAGAAAGACCCGTGCCGCCCGACACCGCATTGCCGGGTGAAAAGCTGTCACCTACCCAGCCCTTTCCGGTAGGCATGCCGGTGTTTGCACGCCAATCCCTCACCGAAGCCGATCTGAATCCGCTGGTGCCGGATTCTTCGCTTGCTGATCTGAAGAAGCGGCTGGCGGGTTACCGGACAGGGCGGCCTTTTATCCCGCCATCGAGACAGGGGACCGTGATCTTTCCGGGGTTTGACGGGGGCGCGGAATGGGGCGGGCCGGCTTATGACGAGGAAACGGGATTGCTTTATATCAATGCTAACGAGATGCCGTGGGTATTGACGATGATAGATGCAAAGAAGGGCGTGGCCGGTGGGGCAGGTGGTAAGGAGGCGACGCCGGTGGCTGGGGGCGGTGCGGGGCATGGTGCGCATGGGGCGGCTGTGCCTACGGTGGGGGAGGCGGCAAAGATGCTGTATGCGACGGATTGCCAGGTTTGTCATGGCGCCAACCGGCAGGGTGGGGGGAATTTTCCGACGTTGGTGGGGATGAACAAGAAATATACTACCGAAGGGTTTATTTCGCTGATCTCGGAGGGCAGGCGGATGATGCCGGCATTCAAGCAGCTGAGCGCGGATGAAAAGCAGGCGCTGGCGGCTTATATCCTGGACCAAACCGCAGCGCTTGGAAAACGGTTTGTCAATGCGTCCGCCAAACCGACAGACCCGTATTTCCAGTTGCCCTATGTGGCGACGGGGTATAATAAATTTTTGACAAAGGAAGGATACCCGGCGGTGGCGCCGCCCTGGGGGACACTAACGGCGATGGATATCAGCAAAGGGACCATCGTCTGGAAGGATACGCTTGGGGACTACCCGGAGTTGAAGGCCAGGGGTATCCATACCGGAACGGAGAATTATGGCGGTGGGGTGGTGACGGCAGGCGGACTGCTGTTTATCGCGGCTACGAGCGATGCGAAGATCAGGGCTTTTAATAAGCGGACGGGGCAGTTGTTGTGGGAAGGCGATCTGCCCGCAGCGGGATTTGCCACTCCAGCGGTGTATGCGGTGGATGGGCGTCAGTATGTAGTTATTGCATGCGGTGGTGGAAAGCTGCATAAACCTTCGGGAGACTCATATGTGGCGTTTGCATTACCGGAATAGGAGACCGTTTTACCGGTTTGGGGGGCTTTTTTGCGGCGTTCGGGGATGTTGACCCGGACAGGATGTTACAGTTGTTTTTTTGCCGGTGTCTTTTGAGGCATAAAACTTCTGATGATGAGAAACTTCCTAATACCCCCCGTTTTGTTGCTCATCGTTTTTGCGGCCTGTACCACGACTTTGCCGACCGCCTCCCTGGAAGATGCTTATTTTGTACGGGTGGAATGCCAGGGTGATGTTAATTCGCGACAGATGGTGTTATTATGCTTGCGGCAGGGAAGGGCAAAGGATATGCATGAAGACAACAACGGCAACGTGCTGGTGATAGAAACGGCCTATTATAAGTCGGAGACTTCGGAGGGAGTCATGCAGAAAATAGCAGATGACCTGCGACGGATGCCGGTGGTGTTGTCTGTCGACGTTGCAGAAAATCGATCTGTGATACATCAGTCTCCCTAGGTGAGGCCGGCTATTTTAACAGGTGGCCGTTTTGGCCGACCCATTTGAGCAGGGCGTTGTTCTCATCGGCCAGTTGCAGTTTGCGGCAGATGTTGTGGCGGTGGTTCTTGATGGTATAGCGGCTGAGGTGAAGCGTGCCGGCTATCTCCACGGTTGTCTTTTTTTCGCGGATAAGGCGGAGGATGCGCAGTTCGATCTGGCTGAAGAGGTTGCCGGGTTGGAGAAGGGGCTTGCCGGTGAGGTTCTCCGAATCGAGGCGGCTTATGACCAATTGCACACCGGCGAAGAGCTGGGTCTCGTCGATGGGTTTTATGAGATAATTGGCGGGGTGAGTGGCGGCGGCTTTCTGGATGATAGAGTGGGTCTGGTACGAAGTGATGTAGATGACCTCGAAGGCGTAGGAGCGGCGGAGGTCGGTGATGAGATCGATGCCCGAGAGCTCGTCTTCGAGCTGGATATCGCAAAGCAGGAGATGGGGCAGCATCTCGGTCATAGCCGTTTGGGCTTCCGCGCCGGAGACGGCGATGCGGGTCTCGCAGGTGAAGTGGTTGCGGAGCTGTTGCTCGATGAAACGGCCGATAATAATTTCGTCTTCAATAATCAGGATCCTTATCATGGATGGTTAAACTGGGATGGTGAAAGAATAGCTCAGCCCCTGGTCCCCGGTGATCGTCATTTGACCGTTCATCTGGCGGGTGAGGTCTTTGATGAGCGGGATACCCATCGTAAACTTTTCGCTTGTACCATTTACGGGGATGCCGGTGCCGTTGTCCGAATAGGTGAAATGCAGCATACGGTCGCCCGTCATCACCGCTTCCACGCGGATGCAGGGATCGGGATGATCTTTGAAAGCGTGTTTGAAGGTGTTGGTGAACAGTTCTGACAAAATGAGACCAAAGGAGAGGGTATGTTTATCGCTAAGCCGGAGGTCTGCAGGGATATTCTGCAGGACTCGGGTCTTGTCTTTTATGTCGTAGATCTTTTGCAGATGCAGGGCCAATTCGAGGATGAATTCGCACAAGCCGATGCTACGGCCTTTCTCGAAGTTGAACAACTTCTCGTTTACCAGCATCATGGCCCTGATCTTCCCGATATTTCCCATCAGGATGTCGCGGGAAGTGTTATCGCTGACCATGGGCAGCTGCAGGCTGAGCAGGCTGTAGAGCAATTGGAGGTTGTTCTTTACCCGGTGGTTCAGCTCATTTATGAGGAGTTCGATCTTGGTATTTCTTTCCGCGAGCTGGTGCTTCTGGTTTTGCAGCCGCTGGTTGGAGACGCGCAACTGCTCCGTCCTTTCTTCCACCCTTTTTTCCAGGAAGTTGTTCTGATGCTGCTGAAGCCGGTTGAGTTGTTCGAGCGCCGCCTGTTTGGCCACTTCGTGGCGGCGCATCTCTTCTTTCAACCCGGTGGAAAAGAGCAGGAAGACGGTGAGGACGAGGCAGGCGCCGACAAGGCTGATGCTGGAGAGCGTTCGTTCGTGTATGATGAGGGCATTGAGCGCCAGGAAGAGCCCGGCTACTTCGGTGAGCAGGATGCCATAAGCAAGGTAGCGTTGGGCGGGTTTGAGCCGGGGCCAGCAAGTATAGAGGATAGCCGCGACGAAGGCGAGCATCAGCGGTTGGCCGACGAGGCAGGTGAGGAGGGTGGCGAGTCTATAGTTGCCGGTGAAATAGTCGATGAAAAAAATGATCACGGAGGAACCTGCGATGATCACCGGTACAAGCCGGGCCCAGGTGTAGAGTTTTGGAAAGTCTTTTTTCAGGCGCCAGAAGTCGGCAACCAGGAAGTAGAGCCCGATGGTGCCTGCATGCAGGAAGTGGATGTTGAGCAGCCAGGCGCCGGCGGGGTGTTCGGGGGAGAACCAGTCTATCCAATAGCCGCCGGAGGTGATGACATAGCAGCCGACGCCACCGATGAAAAGCAGGAGCCAGCCATAGGGCCGGAAGCGGCTGACGATCCAGGACAGTAGCGTATAGACGAAAAAGAGGGTGACGGCGCCCAGGAGAGCGGCGTCGATGAATTCCCTTGACCGGACGATGTCGAAATATTGCCTTTTCGGCAGCATCTCGAAATCGAATCTGGGTTGAAAGTGTTTTGTATGCTGCACCCGCAGCAGGATCGTATAGGTTTTGTTCTTTTCCAGGGGAAGGATAGTGAAGAAACGGCCGTCACCATCGTTGAGCTGACTGCCCGGACGGAAGGCGCCGGCGAGCCGATGGGTGATGAGGTTGCTGTCTTCGTAAAGGTATACCTCCACGAAGGTGAGATGGCTGAAGGCGAGGACCTCGCCCGGATCGGGGACGTCGCTTGTGCGGACAGTGGCCCGGAGCCAGTATACACTGACGGGGTTGCCTTTTGGCAGGGAGGCGAGGGGAATAAAAGCGTTGGGACGATGGATGAGGTCGCCGGCGGTGGAGATGCCAGCCGCATCTTCGAGAGCGGTGAACCAGGGTTGCAGCGACAACCGCTGGCCTGCCAGGAGGGGAGTCGTTATTGTTCTACCATCAGCCTGACCAATACTAAGAAGAAACCCTGCCAGGAAGAGCCATCCCGCGGGCTTTAGCAATTTTCCACAAGCCATTCTGATAAAAGTACAAAAATTTGAATGTTACCTACCTGTAGATGTACGTAAAAAAAGTAGATAGAGACTTGGAGTAGGCAAAAATTATCCTGGATTAGGTGATTTTTAACCAAATGGGAATATATTATATAAGTTTATTATTGGATGAGCGCGTTTTAGTGCATCCTGGGTGCGGGGAAGGGGAATGAGATTTGCCGTCATTTAGATATGCTGAACGACGAGTTGCACTGGTATAAGGATGCGATCATTTATGAGTTGCATATAAAGGCCTTCTGCGATGGTGATGGAGATGGCGTGGGGGATTTTCAGGGATTGATGCAGAAGCTGGATTATTTACAGGACCTGGGTGTAACCGCCATCTGGCTATTGCCTTTTTATCCATCGCCATTGAAGGACGATGGCTATGATATAGCCGATTATTATACGATCAACCCGTCTTACGGTGATGTTTCGCAATTCCGGCATTTTTTGAAAGAAGCGCACCGGCGTAATCTGAAGGTGATAACCGAATTGGTGATCAATCATACCTCCGATGAGCACGTGTGGTTCCAGCGGGCGCGGAAGGCGCCGAAGGGGTCAAAGGAGCGGAACTTCTATGTGTGGACAGACAATCCCGATCAATACAAGGATGTGCGGATCATCTTCCAGGATTTTGAGAATTCCAACTGGACGTGGGATCCCATAGCGGAACAGTACTACTGGCACCGGTTCTATCATCACCAGCCCGATCTCAATTATGACAATCCCGTTGTGCAGGAAGAAGTATTCCGGATCATCGATCACTGGTGCCGGGTGGGAGTGGATGGGTTTCGACTGGATGCCGTCCCCTACCTTTTCGAGCGGGAAGGAACGAACGGGGAGAACCTGTCCGAGACGCATACCTTTTTGAAGCTGTTACGGCGGCACCTGGACGAGCATTTTCCCGGAAGGGTATTGCTGGCGGAGGCGAATATGTGGCCCGAAGACTCCGCTTCCTATTTTGGCAATGGCGACGAATGCCATATGAACTATCACTTTCCTGCGATGCCGCGGATGTTTATGGCGTTGCAGATGGAAGACCGCTACCCCATCACGGATATTTTTGATCAGACGCCGGAGATACCCGAAGTCTGTCAATGGGCCATCTTTCTGCGGAATCACGATGAGCTGACGCTGGAGATGGTGACGGATGAAGAGCGGGATTATATGTATAAAGTATATGCCCGGGACCCAAAGGCGCGGATCAACCTGGGTATCCGGCACCGGCTGGCGCCCTTGCTGGACAACAACCGCCGGAAGATAGAATTGCTCAACTCCCTGCTTTTTGCGTTGCCCGGGACGCCGGTGATCTATTATGGGGATGAGATCGGGATGGGCGATAATTTCTACCTGGGCGACCGGGATGGTGTGCGGACTCCCATGCAGTGGTCGCCGGACCGGAATGCGGGTTTTTCCGCCGCTAACCCGCAAAAGCTGTATTTGCCACTTATCCTCGATCCGGAATATCATTATGAGTCGGTGAATGTAGAGACCCAGCGGAGCAATACTTCCTCGTTGTTCTGGTTTATGAAGCGACTCATCGCCGTGAGGAAGAAATTCAAGACATGGGGCCGGGGCAGTATGAAATTCGTCAACACGGAGAACCCGAAGGTGTTGACCTTTGTCCGGGTGTATGAGGACGAGACCTTGCTTGTTGTTGTCAACCTGTCCAAATTCTCGCAGGCGGCTGAAGTGGATCTGCTTGCCTATAAGGGATTTGTACCGGTGGATGTGTTCAGCAGGAACCGCTTCCCGGTGATCCGTGAGGATGGACAGTATTTTTTTACGCTGGCGTCGTATTCCTTCCAGTGGTTTGTGCTGGAGAAGGCGCATCCGGAGATGGATGAAGAAAAGCCCCTGCCGCTTTTGGTGTTGCGTCAGTGGTCGGGATTGATGGAAGGCGCGGCGAAGCGGCAATTGGAGAATACGATATTGCCGCGCTACCTGGTGAGGGCGAAGTGGTTTATTCCGAAAGAGCGGAATACTTACCAGGTGGTGGTGTCGGGCTATACCTTGTTACCTGTTGGGGGCAAGCCGGTCTTCTGGCTTCTGCTGGAGATCGTGGGTGATGACGGCATGCCGGGGATGTATCAGCTGCCGGTGTGGATCGTCGGGCCGGAGGCTGCCAGGGGGCTTGGCGAGACCTTTCCCGAGGCGCTGATCGCGCAGGTGAGGTCGGAGGAAGGTGAGGGGGTATTGGTAGATGCCTTTTTTAGTCCTGAGTGGCAGATGGCCTTGTTGCAGCGATTGGCGCCCGGACATAAGGGGCATTCGGCGGCGTCTGTTGTTTTTGAGGGGAGTCCGAAGGTGAAGGAGTATTTGAAAGGGGAGACCGCGACGGCATCGAAGATACATGTTTCCGACCTGTACAATACTTCTATTGCTTATGGTACGCAATTTTTTTTGAAGCTATACCGGAAGATAGACCGGGTGGTAAATGCGGATCAGGAGCTTACACACTTTTTGTCGAAGGAAGCGAAATTCCCGTATCTGCCTGCCTTTTTCGGCAGCATTGAATGGCGGGATAAAAAGGGGGTTATCGTGCTGGGGCTATTGCAGGAGATGATCGAAAATCACGGGGATGGGTATAGTTTTTTCCGGGAGCGGATCACTAATTATATCGAGCGGATCATGACGGCAGGCAAGGATGCGGTGTTGCCGCAGGAGCGCTTGGGAACTCTTGCAGCGCCGATGGCTTTTGAAGAGCTGTCAACCGATTTACAGACTCTGTTTGGGGCCCATGCTGCCGAGGAGGCGAAGCTGATCGGGGTGCGGACGGCGGAAATGCATCTGGCGCTTGCTTCGGCGACCGGCAAGGACCTAAAACCAGAGCCTTTTTCGCTGTATTATCAGCGGAGTCTTTTCTCTGCGATGCAGTCGCTTGTACGCGAAACCTATCAAAATCTTGCGCGGAACACGCAATCGCTGCCGAAGGACATGCAGGAGCGGATGGAGCGGATCGTCGCCTATCGCCCCGAGCTGCTGGCGACGTTGACAAAGATCTATGCAAAGAAATTGGATACGTTGAAGATACGGGTGCATGGCAATTATCATCTTGGGCAGATACTGCTGACGGGGAAGGACCTGGCCATCAATGATTTTAGGGGAGACCCTGCGCTTAGTTACAGCGAAAGCAGGTTGCGGCGATCGCCTCTTGTCGATCTGGCGACGATGATCGTCAGCATCCATATTGTAGCGTTTGAGGGGATAATGAAGAGCCAGCAGCTGCATGAAGAGGACATTAAGCGGCTGTTGCCGATGGCGGGGCTTTGGGCGCATCATGTCAGCGGGTGGTTTGTCCGGGCATATAAGGAGCGGGTCAGGGAAGGGGCACTTTTACCGGCGAAACGGGAAGATTTTGAGACGCTGCTGAATTATTTCCTTGTACAGAAGGCGATTGCGTTGTTTAATAGCTATTTGAAGCATGATCCGAGGTGGTTGATCATTCCCCAGGCGATATTAAGAAGTGTCCTGCGGCCACAGCCGGAAGTGGTTGTCCCGAATGTTGCCGATGTAGCGCCGAAGCCGGCCGGGGTTAGTGGAAGCGGTGGGTGAAGGCGTGTTCGAGATATTCTTTTAAGACGAGGGCGTTGTTATGTTCTTCGTCTTTTTTTGCGTAGATGAGGGTGAGGAGTTTTTCCTGCTGGTATTTTTCGATGAAGACTTCGACGGCCTCGTTGTGCTTTAATTCAGCTTTGTATTTTTTTTCGAACTCGGGCCAGCTGCCGGGGGCGTCATGGTAGGACTCCCTGAGTTCGGTGGATGGGGCGATATCTTTTGCCCATTCATCGATGTGGGCTTCTTCCTTTTTTACTCCGCGCGGCCAGAGCCGGTCGACGAGGATACGGATGCCGTCCGTTTTGTCGGGGGCTTCGTATGCGCGTTTGAGCTTGATGGTGGGATGCATGGTGTTATGTTTTTTGTGTTATGTCCAGTCCCAGAGGACCACATGCCAGATACCGGCTTCGTCGTGATGGGTGTCGATGGTTTGGAAGCCGACCTTTTCATGGGCCTTCATGGAGCGGGGATTGGCGGGGGAGATCTCGGTTATAAGGAGATCGTAGGTCTTGCTATAGAATTGCCGGTGGCCCTGGTAGAGTATTTGGACGAGTCCTTTACCGCGATAGCCTTCGGCGACGCAGATCTGCCCCATGAGATAGAATCGTTGTTCGCCCAGGAGACGGCCTTTGTACGGCAGGGTGGAGGCATGGTTAAAGGTAGGGATGGCGTTTGGATAAGTTTCCAGGGATTCGGGGGTAAGGGTGAGGGCATAGCCGGCGAGGGTGTCACCGTCCATGACGATGACGGATGGGGCGATGACGTGGAGGGTGCGGAGGATCTCCGGGGTATAGACCCAGGAGACAAACCCTTCTTTCGCCTTTGTCTCCGCCGAGATATTGGCCGAGAGGTTGGCATTGGAGAGGGCGGCGATCTGGGCTATTTCTTTGTCGCTGGAAACGAGTTTTGGCGATAGCATGGGCTTAGAATAGTGAGGTTTGGATGGAGGTGGGTTTACCTTTGTTAGCCGTAAGGGCTTTGCGGCGTTTGCCGGTGGTTGGGGTGGAGGCCGGAGGTTTCGGATTGACGGATGACTGTGCGGCGGCAAGCTGGGGTGCGGTGTGTTGCGCGGGTTGGGGACGGCGTTTGCCTTCGGGGGTCCAGTCGGGACCGGGTGTGCCGCTATAGCAGCCATCGATGGAGTATACTTCGGATTCGGTGTGACGGGAGGCCACGGTGATGGTTGTCCCTTGTGATTGCTCTTCGAAGAGGGCCTGCGCCAGTTCGGGCCGGTTGTTGTCCTGCGAAAGGTGGGACAACAGGAGGTGGCTCATAAAGGACGGGCGGTAGGCGGAGAAGAGCTCGAGGGCCTGGCGGTTGGACAGGTGGCCGTGGCCGCCGCGGATACGATTTTTCAGCGGCCAGGGATAACGGCCTTTTTCGAGCATTTCTTCGTCGTAGTTGGTTTCGAGAAAAGCGGCGTGGCAGCTGGTGAAATGCCGGATGAGGTTGTCACAGACGGCGCCGATATCGGTGAAGATACCGATGCGGACGGTGGGGGAGGAGACGACAAAGCTATAGGGATCGGAGGCGTCGTGCGCTTTTGAGAAAGCAAGGACGCTGAGGCCGCCGATGGTGACTGACTGCCCTTCGCTGAAGCTTTTCACGAGCTGTGGGTCGGGAGGAAAGCGGCATTCCGCCAGCGTCGGCTGGGTGATATAAACCGGCAGCTGATAGCGGCGGGACAGGACCTCTACACCACGGATATGGTCGTCGTGTTCGTGGGAGATGAAGATGGCTTTGACGCGGGACAGGGGCAGGCCGAGGCGGCGCATACGACGTTCGGTCTCCCGGCAGGAGAGGCCGGCATCGATGAGAACGGCTTCGTCGTTGTTGCCGATGTAATAACAGTTGCCGTTGCTGCCCGAATTTAGCGATGCAATGTAGAGCGTCATGGGTGACAAATTTAGCTGTATTCAATGGGGCCGCCAATATTTTGGTGGTCCAGACGTTTTTGAGTGTTTTGAGCGGGGACTGGTATATGAACTTTTTTGTATATTTAATGAAAGCAATACCCTATGTGTAGAAGCCGATCGTTTCTTTTTGTTGGATTGAGTTTTTTGATCCCAATCCTGGGTGCGGCGCAGCCTTATCATGAGCTGTACCGCCCCGGCTTTCATTTTTCGCCAAAGGAGAAATGGATGAACGATCCCAACGGGCTTGTCCGGTATGACGGTGTCTACCATCTTTTTTTCCAATATTATCCCGATGATATCGTGTGGGGCCCCATGCACTGGGGACATGCGACGAGCAAAGACCTGGTACACTGGCAGCAGCAGCCTATCGCGCTGTATCCCGATAGCCTAGGCTATATCTTCTCCGGCAGCGCCGTTGTGGATTCGATGAATACGAGCGGATTTGGTCAGGGTGGCAAGACCCCGCTGGTGGCCATCTTTACGCATCATGACCCTGCGGGTGAGAAGCGGCATGCAAACGACTTTCAGAATCAAAGCCTGGCGTATAGTCTTGACAAGGGCGCCACCTGGACCAAGTATGCGGATAACCCGGTGTTGAAGAACCCTGGCATCACCGATTTCCGGGACCCCAACGTCAGCTGGTATGCGAAGGGGAAGAAATGGATCATGACGCTGGCAACCAAGGACAGGATCAGTTTCTATTCCTCGCCCGATCTGAAGAACTGGACAAAGGAGAGCGAGTTTGGCGTGGGTGTCGGGTCACATGGCGGGGTGTGGGAATGCCCTGATCTTTTTTCGTTTACCCGTAAGGAGGCCGACAAGGAGAAGACGTACTGGATCCTTTTAGTTAGCAACAATCCCGGCGGGCCCAATGGGGGATCGGGGACACAATACTTTATCGGCGACTGGGATGGCCATACTTTCCGGCCACAGGATACCACTGTCAGATGGGTGGATTATGGCCCGGATGACTATGCAGGTGTGCTTTGGAACAATGCGGGTCGCCGGCGCATCTTTCTGGGCTGGATGAGCAACTGGGATTATGCGCAGACGGTTCCTACCTCTACGTGGCGCAATGCGATGACTGTGCCCCGGAATGTGTTTCTGATGGATGCGGGTGGGAAGATCTATCTTGCTTCGCGGCCAGCGCAGGAGGTGTTGAGCCTGATAAAGCGGAAGGAGACCTTTCGTCATCTTATCGTCGACAGCAGCGGCGACCTGTCCTCGCGGATGAAGGATGATGCGGGCAGGTATGTCCTCGATATCCGCGGGGCCGCAGACCAGAGCGTTGCTTTTGCCTTTTATAATGCTGCGGGCGAGCAGCTGGTGTTTGGATATAACAATGTGAAACAGGAGTATTATATCGATCGGAGCGCTGCGGGGCGGACGGATTTCCATCCGGGTTTTGGCGGCATCTATACGGCGCCGCGTATCAGCCAGGAGAAGGATCTCGACCTGGAGTTTGTGATGGACCGCAGTTCGCTGGAGGTTTTTGCCGATGGGGGATTGACGGTGATGACGGGTGTGTTCTTTTCGAAGCAGCCGCTTACGCGCGTGAAGGTGAATACGACGGACAGATGGATCATCAAAGAGATGAATTATATGGCGGTTGGGTCGATATGGTGAGAGGGCGGCGCCCCGTGAGGGGCGCCGCCTGAGGGTGTTAATTGTTGAGGCCGCCGCCGCCCTGGGCGCCGACGCGTTTGCTTTCTTCTTCGGCGCCGGTTTTGCGGGTGCGGGCCGCCTTGACCTGCGCATTTCCAAACTTATAGGTGAAATAGAGTTTCAGCTGCCGGCTTTCGGTATGGCCGGTGGCGCGGAGGTATTGGCCCGCGAAGTCGCTGACGGCTGTCCAGTGCAACGTGTAGAAGACATCGCTTACCGAGAGTTTTACCGATCCTTTCTTTTGCAGCACGGATTTTGAGATGCCAGCGTCGAGATTGCCCAATGCATGCGTTTTGAATGTCCCCTGCCAGATAGCGGGCGACGTGTAGAAGCCGCTGAGGTCGGCCATCCAGTCCTTACCGATGCGGAAGCTTTGCTGGACGAAGGCGTTTACCGCGAAGACATGCAGGTCTACCGTCCGGCCCGCACCGAAATTGGCGTTGAACAGCGAATAGTAAGCGTTGACGTTGGCAAAGATGCTATACCGGCCCAGCTGCCAGGGGTAACTGATGTTGAGGCTGGTGATATCCTGTGTCGCGAGGTTTTCCTTTATGAGGAATGCCTTCGATCTGTCGATGGTGTCCACCAATTGGGTGAACACGTCTTTTACATGACTGTAATTGAGGGTGGCGACCAGTTTTGTTTTATAGACATAGCTTAACCCCACGCTGTTGGTATATTGCGGGCGGAGGGTGGTGTTACCTTTTCTATACGTGTATTCGTCCAGTTTGAACTCGAAGGGGTTCAGGTCCTGATAGGCGGGTCGGTCGATGCGGCGGCTATAGGTGAGGGTCCATTGTTGGGCGGGGTTTTTGTTATACGTGATAGCGCCGCTGGGGAAGAAGTCGGTATAGTGGCGATTGAAAACCGAGTCATAGGTCTGGTAGCCCGTTATTCCCTCACGGTAGCCATTGCTTGTTCCTTTCGCGTTGGTGTTCTCTACCCGTAAGCCTGCCTGGATGGCCCAGCCTTTGAAGGGCCGGCTATAGTTGGCATATACCGCGTTGATGTTCTCCTTGTATAAGAAGTTGCTGCTGTTGAGGGTGTCCTGGAGTTTTGTAGTGGCTACCACGTCGTATTGGCGGAAGTCGTTGCTGCTGGTGACGTAGGAGGTCTTCAGGCCGAGGTCCAGTTTTCCTTTCTTAAAATTCTGATCGTAATCCGTCTTGAAAGTATAGATATCGATATCGGTGGGCGCCAGCATGTCGAAGATGTCGCTGTACATCAGGCTGCCGCCATCCGGGGTGAAATAAAGGTTGGGCTGAAACTGGTCGCTGTGGATGCGGTAGATGCCATAGTCGCCGTCCATGGTTAGCTCGTGGCCCAGGGAGTCGATATGATGATAGTTGAGATCGAGGTTGCCGTTGTTGCGATAGCCGTGGGCGCTGTTATCCGCCTCAAGAATACGGTTGGGCTGCCGGTTGTCGGTAGTGCCATCGGGAAGATAGTAGATATGGGTATTGGAGGAGGTGGGTATGCTGAAGTTGGTGAGCGAACCATCCACCATTACTCCGAGGGTGTTGTTTTTGTTCAGAAAGTAATCCAGGCCGGTTTTGAAGGTGTGGCTGCTGAGGGTAGGAGTGATGTTCGAATGCTGGTCGAAAAGGGTATCGAGCTGGATCCGGTAGAGGTCCATATGGGTTGTGTTGGTGGTGTTGTTGTAGTTGTAGTTACCGAACCAGTTGAGGTGTGCGTCGCGGTGGTTGAGGGCGAGGCCGCCGTTGTAATTGGAGTGGGTACCGATATAATAACCGCCGGTGAGGGAGCCGTTGTCGCCAAAGGCCTTGTTCTTCCTCAGGCGAATGTTGATGATGCCGGCGTTGCCTGCCGCATCATAACGTGCCGAGGGGTTGGCGATGAGTTCGATGGATTCGATGTCCGAGGACTGCAGGGTTTTTAGGTAGTCGGCAAGATCGGTGCCGTTGAGGGGCACCTGCCGGCCGTCGATATAGATCTTTATGCCAGTCTTCCCGCTGAAGCTGATGTTGTCGTCTTTGTCCACCGTGATGCCCGGCGATTTGCGCAGGAGATCGAGCGCATTCTGGCCGACGGAGTTGGTGCTGCCTTCTACGTTGACGATGGTGCGATCGGCCTTTACTTCGATGGGTGGCTTGCGGCCGTGAACGGTGACGGCTTTGAGGCTGTCGGCCTTTTCGGCGGTGGAAAGGCGCTGGGCGTTGACGATTATGGGTAGTAAGACAGTGTTAAGAGCAAGCAGCAGGATGGTGACGAGTGTGGCGAGTTGTTGCATGTGATTAGCTTTATGGGTGTAAAGCTAACCGGCGGAAAGCGGGGCCGGAGGCGTTATTCGCCGAACAGCTGGTTATTCGCTGAACGGGAGGATTTTGGCGACGAATGACGCTGGTTGCCTGTCACTTGCGGATTTTCCGGAAGACTTCCTGGCGGTGTTCGCGCGAGATGGGGATGAGCTTGCCGTCGATGTCGACGCAATTCCCGTCGATGAGGTTGACCTTGTCGAGGGCGATGGTATAGCTGCGATGGACGCGAGCAAATCCGGTGGAAGGGAGCTTCTCCGTTATATCGGTGAGGGACTGGTAAGTGATGAAGGAGTTGTCGCGGGTGCGAACCCGGACGTAGTCTTTCAGGCTTTCGATGTAGAGGATGTCGGTGATGAGCAGCTTGACGAATTTCTTATCGACCTTGAGGAAGAGATAGTCGTTGGAGGTTGGGTTGGGAGCGGCGGGTTGTTGGTGGGGGCGGCTTTGTTTGGCGAGCTTTTCGAGGGCCTTCATGAAGCGGGGGAAGGCGATGGGTTTTACGAGATAGTCGATGACTTCGAGTTCGAAGCCTTCGACGGCGTAGTCGCGATAGGCGGTGGTGAGGATGATGGCCGGGGGTTCTTTCATCGCTTTCAACAGATCGAGGCCCGAGAGCAAGGGCATCTCGATGTCGAGGAAGATGCAGTCTACCGATCGTTTCTGGAGGAATTGGAAGGCTTCGACGGCATTGCCGCAGCGGGTGATGCTGGTGGCTTCGAGACGCTGCAGATAGTTCTCGATAACGTCGATGGCGAGGGGTTCGTCGTCCACGATCATATAATGCAGGTCTTTTAACATAGCGGCATTTTTAGGAAGACGATGAAGAGCTTGTTTTCCTCGCGGATGTCGAGGGTGTATTTGTCGCCATAAAGGAGATCGAGGCGGCGGCGGACATTCTTCAACCCGATGCCTTTTGTGTCCGGGTCGGATTCCTCTTCGGAGACGGGGTTTTCGACATGGAAGTACAGGTGATTGTCCGTGACTTTCAGGCGGATGTCGAGTTCGATGTTGCTGAGATTGTTCTTGACCCCATGTTTGAAGCTGTTCTCGAGGAAGAGGATGAGGATCATGGGGGGAATGTTGGCCGTGGCTGTCTCTCCTTCGATGGTGAAAACGATGGTGAGGCGCTGGCCGAACCGGAGCTGTTCGACGTCGAGGTAGTTGCGGAGATAGTCGATCTCTTTTTGCAGGGGTACGAGGGGGGCGGTGGATTCGTAGAGCATATAGCTCATGAGATCGGATAGTTTCAGGACGATGTCGGGCGCCTGGTCGGATTTTTTCAGGGTGAGGGAATAGATATTGTTAAGTGTGTTGAAAAAGAAATGGGGCTGGATCTGGGCGCGAAGGAATTTTAGTTCGGTTTCGAGGTAATGTTTCTCTCTTTCTTTTTGGAGCTGCTGGTTGAGGAGGGTATCTTTTACGAATTTTATCCCGGTGGCGAGGCCAAGCGCATAGATGAATTGGATGATGCCGACCAGCCAGATGTTGATGGTGAGGATATGGGGCTTCACTGTCGTGTTGTTTTCCAACCAGCTGTAGTAAGCCTGTTCGACGGACAGGACGAGGAAGGGGCAGAGCATCAGGATGGCGATGAGGGAAAGGATATACCAGGCATATTTCCGCGTGAACAAGAGGCGGGGGATCAGCAGGTAGAGGTTGAGATAGCAAAAGCCGGCCTGGAAGAGGATCATCATGGCCGTCATGAGGTATATGCCGGCGTGGATCTTTTCCCGGAGGTTGGCGTAGAGAGCGATGGTGAGGCCATAATAGCCCAGCCAGAACAAGTGGTGATAGAGCCAGCGTCTTTTCAACAGGCCTTGCGGATACCGGCCTGCGATGAAGGCCGTGTCTGCTGCCGGGATGGTATGAATGGTCGCGTCTGCCAAGGGGATGGCCGGGGTAGGCCGGTTGAGATAAAGGTAGGTTTTTTGGATTTGCGGCAGTGGGTTCTTCGCTGTTTGGCAGTGGTTGCTCGATGAGTGGTATGAAAACGCCGACCACCCCTTCGGGGCGGTCGGCGTCTTGCGCACTATGATTTGCCTTTTGTGGGTTTCAGTCCGCCCACAACATAGCAGGGATGCATTTTGCCGACGCCGGGTGCGGGCCTTGGCATGACCATGGCGATGGGTGGCGGAGTGGTGAGGCGGCAGGTGGGTGCTGGTTCGGGTGTGATGATCGTCGGTTTTTGGACGGGTGGGAGGATTGCAGGTTTTTGGACATAGGTACGCGAGGTGGAAGCCGGAGGTGCGGGTGCAGCGGGTGGTGTTGCTACGGCGACGGGTGAGGGTGCCGTTGCGACGACGACGGATTCGGGTTTGGGTTCGGGTTTGCGGGTCTGCGATGGTTTGCGCGAGGAAGCGGGTTCGGTTGTCACCGGGGGCAGATAGCGAGTATGGCCGGCGGCGAAGGCTTCGTTGACGCTGGGCGAAATGAGATCACCCGTAGTGGAAACGAGGGATGAAGAGAGGGCTGGTGCGGAAGGCCGGCGGGTTGTCTGGTGGGTAGTAAGTATGGGGGCAGGTTCGGCGACGCGGGGCTTGATAGCGGGTTTGGCGGGTACGGCAACCGGGCGTTCGGCAACCTGTGGTTGGGCGACTGGTTGGGCGACGGGTATCGGATCGGCCGTACGGCGCCGGAGAATGAGGACGCCTATGGCGGAAAAGAGCAGCATGACCACAGATCCATGGAGGTGGATCAGGCCTCCAGATGGATATGGTAGGGTGAGATCGGCACGAACTCCGAAAGAGTCGATGCCATTGCTGATATTTTTGGGCATATAGTCCTGGGCCAGATAGAAGAGACCGCCGCCGGCGAGCAGCAGGATGAGTAACGCTCCTAAGCCGGTGAGGGCTTTCCAGACCCTTCCACTCTGGGATATCGAAGGATTATTGCGAATGATCCCTGAGGAAGGGGCGATGAAATAGAACAGCGAGAAGAGGACGGTCACCGGAATAATGTCGATCACCGGCAGGGGAAGGGGGATGTCGAGGAAGACGATCATCGGCCGGATGCTACCCAGGCTGCTGAGCATGGGAAAGATGGGGGCAACGAAGAATTGCTCTACTACTATGGAGATGATCAATAATAGGGTGACCATGAGCAGGTTATTTCTACGGCCGGCTGGGGTAGACATAAAGAGTTTTTTTCGGATGAATTTTTTGGAACTAAATGACCGGGTAGAAAGGAACCATCGGTTTTTTTGTGGGGATGATGTTGGGTATTAGAACGCGATTTTGGGTTGAAGTTATATATAATGATTGCAAAAGAAGAGTTAAAATAACGTCTGTCCTGGCGGACAATCCGCCGGAGGCGGATTTAGGGCGATGAAGTCGGACGGCGCGATACTAACGGCGGAAAAATCGGTTGTGTAATTTTTCGGGCGGCAGCATCTCATAGAAAAAAAGTTATGCTACGCCGACTCTTGTGCTGCTTTATCTCGTGGCTGCCTGTGGTTGCTGCAACCGCCCAAATGCCTTCTCTTTCCACGGATGGGAAGGTTTCTTCCGATGTATATCTGCAAAAGCTGGAAGTGGATGTGTCCATCAACGGCGTCATCGCCACGACTACCTGGACCATGACCTTCAGGAATTCGACCAGGCGTATCCTGGAAGGTGAATTGAACTTCCCTCTGCCGCAGGGCACCAGCGTGTCGCGCTATGCACTGGACATCAATGGCAAGATGCGGGAGGCCGTGCCGGTGGAGAAGGAGAAGGCCACGCAGGTGTTCGAGAATACCGAGCGGCGGCGCATCGATCCCGGACTGCTGGAGAAAGTAGATGGTAATACTTTCCGGACGCGTATCTATCCTATCAATCCGGAAGGGGTGAGGACGGTGCGCATCGGTTATGAACAGGAGCTGTCATGGGAAGACGAGGCCGATCTGCGTTACCGGCTTCCGCTTGCCTTTACCCGGCCGATCGAGTCCTTTAGTATACACATCGCGGTAGCCGGGACGGCCACGAAGCCGCGGTTTGACGAGAATACCGGCGACGCCCTGCAATTCGGTGAATGGCAGCATTCCTGGTCGGCCACGAAGGAATGGAAAGATTATACACCCGATAGGGCGATAGCGATAAGGATCCCGCAACTGCCCGGTGAAGGCGCCATCCAGATGCAGGCAGCGGGCAATCATTATTTCTTTGCCGCGAGTGTCTTTCCGACCGCCAGGACTGTCGAGAAACCGCTGCCGCATCAAATCGCGTTGTTGTGGGATGTCTCGCTTAGCGGGATGCACCGTGATGTGAAGAAGGAGCTGGAACTGCTGGACACCTATTTTTCGAGGCTTGGGAATGTCGAGGTGAACCTGGTGGAGTTCAGCAATACGGTGGGGGCGGTGCAGCGGTTCTCCATTCATAACGGTGACTGGCAGTCGCTGAAGAAAACATTGCAAAATGCTGTTTTCGACGGCGGGACGCAATTCGGGGCCTTGAACCTGGCTGCTTATCCGGCGGATGAGTACCTGCTTTTCAGCGACGGTCATTCCAGCTTTGGCAGCGACCAGATGGGGTTTGGCAGCCGGCCGGTGTATGCTATCGCCAGTTCGGCGGATGCCGATTTCCCCTTCCTGCAATCCATCACCGAGCGCAGTGGTGGGGAGCTGATCAACCTCAATGCGGTGTCCTTGGCGAAGGGTCGCGATCTGTTGTGTACGCAGTCCTTGCATTTCCTGGGGGTGATGCCTGCCGATGGGATCGAAGAATGTTATCCGTCGGTGTCCACGCCGGTGACGGGTGCGTTGATGGTGGCGGGGATGGTGTATAAGCCGGTGCAGAATGTGGTGCTGTTGTTTGGTTATGGTAAGACAGTGACGAGACAGGAAACGGTGGCGCTGGATTATTCCAGGCAGCAGGCTTCGGGTGTCGATCTTGCAAGGGTGTGGGCGCAGAAGAAGATAGCAGAACTCGATACGCGGTATGAGGAAAATTTTTTGGAGATAAGGCACCTGGGGCGGAGCTATGGCATCGTGACACGGAACACTTCGCTGGTGGTGTTGGAGAATATCAATGATTATATCGCTTATGAGATAGACCCGCCGGCCGAATTGCGGGAGGAGTATGACCGGTTGTTGAAGGGGAGGCAGGATAATGACAGGTGGAGGCGGAGGCAGGTGGCGGATCATGCGGAGGAATATTTTAATGAATTGCTGACGTGGTGGAAGGGCGAGGCGCCAAAGGCCCCGGTGCAGAAAGAAGAGACCGGCGCGCGGACTGAGCCAAGGGAGACCCGGACTACGCATGCGTTGCTGGATTCGACGAAAGCGTTGCTGGACAGGGCTTCGGGGGTGGTGGCCAATAGTGCGGCGCCGGGAGATCAGCGGCGGGTAATA
Organism: Puia dinghuensis; assembly: GCF_014642875.1. GTDB lineage: Bacteria > Bacteroidota > Bacteroidia > Chitinophagales > Chitinophagaceae > Puia > Puia dinghuensis. The sequence continues at coordinate 311,249 of NZ_BMJC01000002.1, read as the reverse complement.
ATTCGGGGGCTGGCGACTACGACACAAAATGCGGCGGCGGCACCCCAGTACAGATCGAGACCGGCAAATATGGATGAGGCGGTTGTGGTGGGGGGCTCACCGATGGATCTGGAAAAGGATAAGGCGGGGGATGCGGGGACTACCGGTGGAGAGCCGGGGAAGGGTTCTTTTACGGTGTTGAAGACGGAGGCCAATACCCGTTATCTGGACGAGCTGAAGGCGGCCGCGCCTGCCAGCCGGTATGCGGTTTATCTCCGGCTGCGGAAGGATTATCTCAACACCCCGTTGTTTTATTTCCATACGGCGGAGTTCTTCCTTTCGGTGGGAGAGAAGGCGGTGGGTGTGCGTATCCTTTCCAATATCGCCGAGATAGACGCCGAGAATTACGAGTTGTATAAAATGATGGGCTATAAGCTGAAGGAGCTGGGGGAGACGCGTGAGGCCTGTGCGACCTTCCGCCGGGTGCTGGAATGGCGGCCTTTTGAACCGCAGAGCTACCGTGACTACGGCCTGGCGCTGGAGGATGCGGGACGCTATCAGCATGCGTTGGATACCCTCTATCTGGCGTTGACGAAGAATTATGATGTGGCGATCAGCGGGCTGTACCCCGGGATAGAAGAGACGTTGATACCGGAGATAAACGAACTCATCGCCCGGCATAAGGGAGAGCTGGATATCAGCGGTATTCCGCGTAAGCTGTTGGCGGAAATGCCAGTCGATATGCGGGTAGTGCTTAACTGGAACCAGAACAGCACGGATATCGATCTGTGGGTCACCGATCCGGATAACGAGCGGTGTTTTTACGGGCACCGGTTTACGGCGATGGGTGGCAGGATCTCGCATGATTTTACGCAAGGGCTTGGGCCGGAGCAGTTTCTGTTGAAGAAGGCAGTGAAGGGGCGGTATAAGGTGGAGGTGAACTATTACGGGGATACACAAGTCAAGCTGGCGGGGGAGACGACCTTGCTGGTAGAAGTGTATACGCATTATGGTACGCCGCAGCAACAGCGCAGCCTTGTAACGCTGCAGATGAAGCCGGGTTCGAATGGAGCGGTGTATGTGGGTGATTTTGAGTTTTGAGGACGCGGGCCTGTGAAGGGGTCCGGGCGTTGAAGGCTTTGGGGGCGTCCGGTTTTAGCCTTATTTTTGGCCGGAACCTATGTTGAAAAAATTGATACAGGACTGGAGATGGACGACGGCGGCATGGCTGACTGTCGTCCTTCCTATTATGGCCATAGAATGGATCGTTTTCAAGTGTTGCTATCCCTATGCCGACTTTTTTACCGATTCTTATAGTTATATCCAGGCTGCAGCGCAAGGGGATCTGATCAGTTTCCGGCCGATAGGGTATTCGGTGTTTCTTCGGCTGGTGAGGGTGTTTACATCCAGCGATACGGTGCTGGTGACCCTGCAGTATGCGCTGGTGCAGGGGGCGACGCTGGGGCTTGTGTTGTCGCTGCGGCGGTGGTGTGGACTAAAGGAGCGGCCGGTGGGCGTGCTGATGGCGTTTGTGCTGCTGAACCCGGTGATACCCTATGTCTGTAATTATGTTTCGAGCGATGCCTTGTTCATCGGCCTGAGTCTTATCTGGCTGACGGTGTTGATGGGGATATTGCGGGAGCCGGCCTGGTGGCGCATCTGGCTGCAGGTGGGGCTTTTGTTCGCGATACTTAACACGCGGTATGTGGCGCTCTATTATCCTGCCGTGGCGGCCCTTACGGTGTTGCTGACGAAGCGGGGGGCCGGTTTTAAGATTTGGGGTGTGGCGCTGAGTGTTGGGGTGGTGGTGGCCGGAACGCTGGGGATCAAGGAGATCACGAAGCGGGAGACGGGCGCCGATCTGTTTTCGGCGTTTAGCGGCTGGCAGATCGCCAATAATGTCCTTAACCTGTATGAACATATCCCGGTGGATACGGCCGGGCTGCCTTCGCCGGAATGCCAGGAGCTGGCGGGATATGTCCAGCGGTATTTTCAGGCGGGGCGACGACAGGCGGATACAGGGCAGCATATGATAGGAGCGGCGGAGGTGGATGAGACGTCGTCGGTGACGACGATGTACATGTGGGCGCGGACCAGTCCGTTGCATCAGTATATGAAGGCGTACAAGCAGCAGAACAAGTTGTCTTATTTCACAGCCTGGAACAGGGTGGGGGTTGTTTTTTCGCAATATGGCTATTTTGTTGTAAGGCGACATCCTTTTGCATTTCTGCGTTATTATGGATGGCCGAGCACAAAGACCTTTTTTCTGCCAGGCCTCGATGTATTTGCGGTGTATAATGAGGGGCATACCGAAGTGGATGAGGTGGCGAAGAACTGGTTTCACTATCCAACGCTGCGGCCGAAGGTGGTATCGGCGACCATCCAGGCGCGGCTGCTGGCGCCGATGCCGTGGATCGCGCTGTTGTTGAATCTTTCGTTTATCGTTGTGGCCGCGTTGCTCTTGCCGTCGCGGGCCCTGCGGCTGCGTGATCCGGTGTTTACGGGCAGTTATGAACTTGTCTCGGCTTTCCTTCTTGCCAATGCATGTTTTTGCATTTTCGCATCGCCGAGCGTGTTTCGTTACCAGGTGTTGCCGATGATCCTGTTGTTTGTTTTTACGGTGAGCGGGATTTCAAAATCCCGGATTTTTTTCGTACCTTCCTAGCTAAAATTTAGCGCAACTGATGCAACCAATTAATTCAACCGAAAAAAACCCATTGTCTTCTCTCGATGTATGGGAAGACGATCTGTTGGAGCGATATCCGGACCCCGAGTCGATCGCCAAAGGCAAGACGACGGAAGAGTATCGCAATTATGAGACGCCGGGCCGTGATTCGGTGCGGGAATTCTACCGGCTCAACCATATGTACCAGACGTATGAATTCGTGCAGCAGAAGAGGGCGGAGTTTCTGCCTTTCGACAAGAAAGAGATGTCGGTTTGGGATGCTTTCGATTTTCTCAATCAATTAGTGGATGATAGCGATCCGGACACCGATCTGGATCAATTCCAGCATCTGTTGCAGACTTCCGAGGCGATCCGCAGGGATGGGCATCCCGATTGGATGGTGCTGACGGGGCTTTTCCATGATATGGGGAAGGTTCTTTGTCTGTTTGGCGAGGCGCAATGGGCGGTTGTCGGGGATACGTTCCCGGTGGGCTGTGCCTGGAGCGACAAGATCGTGTACCCGGAGTTCTTCCAGTTGAACCCGGACAAGGATGTAGAACAATATCAGACCAAATATGGGGTCTACAGCCCCAATTGCGGATTGCGCAATGTACATATGTCCTGGGGGCATGACGAATATGTCTATCACATGCTGAAGGATTATATCCCCGAGGCCGGGTTATATATGTTGCGTTATCACTCCTTTTATTCGCAGCACCGCGAACATGGCTATGACCATCTGATGGATGATCATGACCGGGAGATGTTCAAGTGGGTGAATCTTTTCAATCCCTACGATCTTTATTCCAAGAATCCCACCCCGCCGAATTGGACGGAGCTGAAGCCGTACTATGAGGACCTGGTGGCGAAATATCTGCCCGCAAAAATAAAATTCTAACGAACTGTTGCATTACGCACCCTGGTCACCTCTTCGGAGAGGACCGGGGTGTTTTGTTTATTGAAACTCCTTTCCACGTAGGTGAGGATAGAGGCGATGGCGTGGTCGTCGAGGAATGCGCCGTGTGCGGGCATGATGCCGTTGAAGGTCTTTCCATTTACCTTTATTTCGCCCTGCAGACCGTGCAGGAGGACGCCGATGAGGCGGTTGTGGTCGCCTGTCACCCAGTCTGAATTGACGAGTGGGGGATAGCGATTGTTATCGCCTTTGCCGTCGCGCTGGTGGCAGCTGACGCAATACGAGCCGTACAGGATATGGCCGGCCATTTCACCGCCCTTGCCCATGTTATCCTTTATTTCGTCGGGTGTCTTGATGTAGGTGCGGGATTTCCGGCCTTCCATGCCGGCTAATTGGGCATCACCGAAGCTGTGCTTATCGCCTTTGAACATGACGCGCCATATCTTCCCTTTATTCGATTCACAGATGTAGAGTGAGCCGTCGGGACCTTCCGCCAGACCCATGGGCCGGTAGACGGCGTCGCTGGTGTTGACGACGGTGTCTACGCCGGTGAAGCCATCTGCGAAGACTTCCCATTTGCCGGTGGGCTTGCCGTTGGCGAACGGAACGAAGCAGACGATATAGCCGGCCTGGGGATAGGGAGAGCGGTCGGTGGAGCCGTGGAAGGCGACGAAGGCGCCCTGTTTATATCTTTCCGGGAACTGGTTGCCCTGGTAGAAGAGCAGGTCCATGGGCGCCCAGTGACCGGGGAAGGCCATGAGGGGTTTGTCGAAGGATGCGGCGCGGCCGATGGTTTTTCCGTCGCCGCCATAGGCCGGTTGCAGGATGTTCTTTTCCTGCATCTGGTCGTAATACGCATAGGGCCAGCCGAAGTTGGAGTTTTTAGTGACTTTTAGCAGGGGTTCGCCGGGGAGGACGGCTGCCTGCCAGGGGGTAAAGATGGCGGGGTAGCGGGTGTGGAAGTTGTCCATGCCGTTCATGACTGCGTAGAGGCTGTTGTCGGCGGGGTTCCAGGCGATGCCGAGGACGCTGCGGATGCCGGTGGCGTATTTGATACCATCCTTTTGGGTCTGGCCGGTTTTGGCGGCATCGAACTGCCAGATGCCGGCGTGCCATTCCAGATCGGGGGAGGGGTCGAGGCCTTTACCGCCTGGCATGCCAGCGGGGCCAGCTGTTTTCATGTCCTGGCCGCCGTCGTCAGGAGCGCCGAAGGGAATGTACATATGGCCCTCGTTGTCGAAGGCGAGGGGCTTTTGGCTGTGCCAGTGACGGAAGAGCCCGGAGTCGGTGTCGGTGAAGATGATCTCGGGTTTGCTATCGGGGAGCAACTGTCCAGGAATGAGCTTGTTACGCAGGACGTATCTAACCGTCGATGTATAGAGATAGCCGTCATGGATGGACATGCCGGCGGGTAGGCCGCCTTCGTCCTTGTAGTCGCCGAAGTAGGCGAGGATGTCGGCTTTGCCGTCGTTGTCGAGATCGCGGAGGCCGACGGTGCCGCCGTGGCTGTGCAATAATTCGTTGTAGGTGAGTTTGACGTAGATGTCCCCGTTGTCATTGACGGCGAGGTGTCGCGCCCGACCGATGCTGTCGACGACCACTACGGCTTCGAAGCCGCCGGGCAGGAGGAGGCCGCCGTTGTTGCGGTCACCTGGGGGTAGGGGCTGATCGGGTTTTTTAGGATTGTTGCATTGGAGGGTGAGGGCCGCTATAAAAAGAGGCAGGACCAGGAAAAGGATGGGTTTGTTCATAACCAGGACGAGCGAAGGTTGTGGTGTGCGATTTATTTGCAATTAAATTTAGCGAAATTTTCAGTTTTTGCAGGGTTTGGGACGGAAATGGGATGAACGGTGAAGCGCATGGGGGACAAGGGTAGTTTTGGGGGTGTGGGGAGGGTGGCTTAATTTCGGCGCAAACAATTGCCACATGAGACGACGCTTATTGCTTGTGCTTGCCTGTACCTGGCTGTCCGCGACGGGACTTTTTGCCCAGGCCTACCAGCCTGACTGGGCATCGTTGGACAAACGCCCGGTACCGCAATGGTACAAGGATGCCAAGTTCGGTATCTTTATTCACTGGGGGGTGTATTCTGTTCCGGGGTATAGTAAGAAGCGGGAATATGCCGAATGGTACCAGTATGGCCTCAACCACAATGATACGGCGCGTATCCGCTATCACAAGGCTAAGTTTGGCGATCTGACGTATTATCAGTTGGCCGATCAGTTTAAGGCCGAGCTGTACGATCCGGCGGAATGGGCGCGGGTGATCGAGGGATCAGGAGCGAAGTATGTTGTTCTGACCTCAAAACACCACGATGGATTTGCCAATTGGCCGAGCCAGGCTACTGCACTTGCCTGGAGTATGCCATGGAATGCGGGGGTGACGGGGCCGCACCGTGATCTGCTGGGCGATCTTTTTGCCGCGCTGCGCAAGACTTCGGTCCATCCAGGGATGTATTATTCCCTTTACGAATGGTTTAACCCTATCTGGCTAAATGATAAGCCGCGTTATGTGACGGAGTATATGTTGCCGCAGATGCACGATCTGATCAATACCTACCACCCGGATGTTTTTTGGACGGATGGGGATTGGGAAGCCAGCGATACGCTGTTTCATTCCCGGGAATTCCTGGCGTGGCTTTATAATGAGAGTCCTGTAAAGGACCAGGTGGTGACCTACGACCGGTGGGGGAAGGGTATCCGGTTTCATCACGGCGGTGTTTATACGCCGGAGTACCAGCCCGACCTGGATTTCAAGGACCATTATTTCGAGGAGAGCCGCGGGATGGGATTTTCCTATGGGTACAACCGGGCGGAGGATTCGTGGGATTATAATTCTGCCCAGTCGCTGGTGTTGGCGCTGATCGACAAGGTGAGCCGCGGTGGGAATTTTTTACTGGATATCGGTCCGGATGAACATGGCAAGATACCTCCTATCATGGAAGAGCGGTTGCAGCAGATGGGGCATTGGATGTCTATTAACAGCGAAGCCATTTATGGGGCGGTGCGGTGGAAGAAGGTGTCACAGGGGGATTCGGTGAAGGAATGTTTTTTTACGTATAGTCCTGAGCGGAAGGATCTGTATGTGCTACTGCCCAGGTGGCCGTCGGGCGGGAGGTTCGTAGTCCGGGACCTGGCGTTGCCGGCGGGGACGACGGTGGAGCTGCTGGATACGAAGCAGGCGTTGACGTGGAAGGCGGTGGGGAAGGATGTGGAGATACGGCTGCCGGCGTTCGATCCGAACAGGATGACGAGCGAATATGTCTATGTGATCAAAATTCATTCGATAAACAATAAATAAACAGACCAGAATGAAACAGTTGTTTTTTTTGATGGGGATGTTGGTGGTGTCGGCCGGCGTATTGGCGCAAGAGCGGCAGCGGATCAGTTTTGATGAAGGCTGGAAATTCCATTTGGGGGATGCCACCGATCCGCACCGGGATTTCAATTATACGATTGGCAATATCCTTGCCAAGACAGGGGATGCAGCGAATACCTGTATCAAGATGGATTTTGACGACCGGGATTGGACGCCGGTGAGTCTGCCGCATGACTGGGCGGTGGGTCTGCCTTTTAACCATGTGCACAACGGGGATGTCGATGCGCATGGGTATCATGCCGTTGGCGCTCTCTTCCCCGAGAACAGCGCCGGCTGGTATCGCAAGGCCTTTATGGTAGACAGGAAGGATTCGGGAAAGCGGTTTGTGATCCAGTTCGATGGCATCTTCCGGGACAGTAAGGTATGGGTCAACAACTGCTATATGGGCGGCCATTTCAGTGGCTATAGCGGGGCGGCTTATGACATCACCGACTTTTTGCGTTATGGCGGGAAGAATGTGATCGTGGTGCGGGTGGATGCCAGCCAGTATGAGGGCTGGTTCTATGAGGGCGCGGGGATCTACCGGCATACGTGGTTGAATGAATTCGACAATACGCATTTTGCGTTGAATGGGGGAGTGTATGTACATACGGCTTCGAAGGGGGAAGATGCCGAGGTGACTATCGAGACGAATATAGAGGGTAGTGGAGCTGAGACGGTGTCGGCTTCTATTCTTGACCGGAAGGGTGAGATGGTGGCAAAGGGGGATGGCGGCGCGACTATTGCGTTGACGGTGAAGAAACCGGTGTTGTGGTCGCTGGAGAATCCTTATCTCTACCGGGCCGTAGTGTTATTGCACAGCGGTGGCCGGGTGATAGACAGCCAGACGGTGCGTTTTGGTATTCGGACGGTGACGGTGGATAAGGACAAAGGGCTTTTCCTGAATGGAGTGCCGGTGAAGATACAGGGTGTCTGCTGTCACCAGGATCATGCTGGTGTCGGCAGCGCGCTGCCGGATTATCTTCAATATTACCGCATCGGGTTGTTGAAGGAGATGGGTTGCAATGCCTACCGCACCAGCCATAATGCGCCGACGCCGGAATTGTTGGATGCCTGTGACAGCCTGGGGATGCTGGTGCTGGATGAGACGCGGCTGCTCAACAGCGGGGCGGAATATGGGGCGGACTTCGAGCAGCAGATCTTGCGCGACCGCAACCATCCGTCGGTGTTCATGTGGAGCATCGGTAATGAGGAATGGGTGATCCAATACTCTGTTACGGGGAAGCTTATCGCCCAGCATCAGATAGACCGGCAGCGGCGGCTCGATCCGTCGCGCACCTGTACGTATGCGGCCAATGTCGGTAATGTATGGCATGGAGTGAATGAGGTGATCCCGGTGAGGGGTTTCAATTATAATCTGGGTGGGCTGGATGCCTATCGCAAGGAACATCCGGATCAGCCCATTATGGGTACGGAAGTGGCGAGCACGGTGTCTACGCGGGGCATCTATATCAAGGATACCGTCAATGCCTATGTGCCGGATTATGATAGTGTGGCTCCGCCGTGGGCGAGTACGGCCGAATTCTGGTGGCGTATCGCTGCCGAGCGTCCATGGTTCATGGGTGGTTTTGCGTGGACGGGTTTCGACTACCGGGGCGAGCCTACACCTTTCCAGTGGCCGGATATCAATTCGCATTTTGGCATCATGGATATGTGCGGGTTTCCGAAGACAGTGTATTATTATTACCAGTCGTGGTGGACGGACAAGGATATGGTGCATATTGCGCCGAACTGGAACAGGACGGGCAAGGAAGAAGGTAAGCCTGTGGCGGTGTGGGTGAACACGAATGCAGAGAATGTGGAGCTTTTCCTGAATGGGAAGAGCCTGGGAAAAAAAGAGATGCCGCGAAATGGGCATCTGGAGTGGATGGTTCCGTATACGCCGGGCAAACTCGAGGCGGTGGCGTATAAGAAGGGAAGAAAGATAACGGCGGTGGAAGAGACGACGGGTGAGGCTTACCGGATCGTGGTGTCGTCTTCGTCCGGCGGAGGTGTTACGGTGTACAATTGCGCGGTCGTTGACAAGCAGGGCAAGGAAGTGCCGGATGCGCAGAACCTATTGCATTTTTCTGTGAGCGGGGGAGCCCGCATCATCGGGGTAGGGAATGGTGATCCGAGCAGTCATGAGGCCGATCAGTACCCCGAGGGGGGCTGGCAGCGGCATTTGTTCAATGGAAAATGCCAGGTGATCGTGCAATCGACGGGAGCAGCGGGGCCGGTGGTGTTTACTGTGACGGGTGAGGGGTTGGTAGCGGCGCAGATGAAGGCCGGCGGGGGTCAATGACAATGATGGTGACGTCCAGCGAGATAAGAAAGCAGGTGTTGGTGGCGCTGTATTCTTCGGTCGCCATCAGCCTGCTTACGACTACGCCGGTGTTTATGATGACCCGGCTTTCCTTTGGGATTTATCCCTGGGCATTGGTGTTCACTGCCGTGCTGGCGCTGGTGATGTGGGGATTGAATATCGGGCTTTTTTATTTTACAGCGGGTGGGGGGCGTGGCAGTCGATGGGTGAGGTATGTGGGCAGCTATGTGTTGTGTATGGTGTTTTCGATGGGGATATTTCATGGATGGCAGTCCCCGGGGATCAATGGCGGGCTCACGATGCGGGGGCGGGGATTCTATTTCCACCTGATCTTGTTCTTTTCGGTGGATACGGTATTGCTGATCATTCAAGACCTGGTGGTGACGCGATGGAGGAAGGCAGCGGTGGAGCTGGAGAATGCGCGGCTGCGGGCGAGCAATATGGAGGCGATGAACCAACAGCTGAAGCAGCAGATACAACCACATTTCCTGTTCAATTCGCTTAGTACGTTGAAATCGCTGATCCGCCATTCTCCTGCGGCGGCGGATGAATACCTGATGAAATTGTCTGCTTTCCTGCGAAGGGCGATCGATCATCCCGGGGAGGTGGTTACGGTAGGTGAAGAGCTCGCGCTTTGCGTCGATTACCTGGAGATGCAGCGGATGCGATTTGGCGAGGCGTTGCGGTTCTCGGTGGAAGTACCAGCCGGGATGCAGGGGTTCGATGTGCCGGTGTTTGCGTTGCAGCTGCTGATAGAGAATGCCATAAAGCATAATGTGTTGACAAAAGAGCGGCCATTGTCGATACGGGTAGTCGGGGAAGGGAGGGTAATAACGGTGATAAATAATTTGCAGCTGCGTGATGGGGGCGAAGGGAGTGGAACGGGTTTGGCGAATTTGCGCGAGCGATACCGGGTGTTAGGGGGTGGAGAAGTTGTCGTCGTGACAAGCGCCACTGAATTTTCTGTCAGTATAACCGTGTTGCAACATGAAGATCGTGATCATAGAAGATGAGCCATTGACCGCGAGGGATCTGGCGGCTTGTATCGTGGCAGCCGAGCCTTCGGCGGAGATTGTCGCCAGCCTTGCTTCGGTGGGGGAGGCGACGGCCTGGTTTGCCCGGCATGAGGCGCCCGACCTCATTTTTAGTGACATTCAGCTGGGGGATGGGAAGTCTTTTGTGGTGTTCGAGCGGTTGATGCAGCTGGTGCCGGTGATCTTTTGTACGGCCTATGATGCTTATGCGCTGGAGGCTTTCCGGGCGGCGGGGATCGATTATATCCTGAAGCCGTTTGATGAGAAGAGTGTGGGATCGGCGCTGGAGAAGTTTAGGGCGTTGAGAGGGGCGCCGGCGGTCTCGAGGGGGACAGGGGCGATATTGGTTTTTTATAAAGAGAAGATATTGCCGGTGAAGGTAGGGGATATTGCGTTGTTCTATTTACAGAACGAGCTTGTGCGGTTGGTAACCTTTGAAAAGAAAGAATATATTGTCAATAAGCCGTTGGAGGAACTGGAGGGGCTTGCCGGTGGGGCTTTCTACCGGGTGAACCGGCAGTTTTTGGTGAACCGGCAGGCGATAAAGGATGTGTCGCAGTATTTTGGACGGAAGCTGTTGGTCAATCTTTGTTTTTTGTGGGAGGAGAAGATTACGGTCGGGAGGCTGAAAGTGAATGATTTTTTAGGTTGGCTGTCGGGCAGTTGAGGGTGGCAGCTGGTCATTTCCCCTTGTATTTTGGCTATTCCGGGAGGATGTAGTTGTCTGCGGGTATGCGGGCGGGTATTTTCGTGCCGATAGGTTCCTATTTCTTCATTCTTAAATTGATGATCATGAGTACGAAGATTGTACTGATCGGCGCCGTGTCGGTGCTGGGCGTTGGTGCGGCGTTGCATCATGCGCATTATTGTCCGTTGCAGCATATGCTGACGGCGATGCATCAGAAGAAAGCGACTACGGCTGTTGCCAAGACAGTCACGCCTCCGGCAGCAAAGAATGCGGTGGCGATGAAGTAGCATGCAATGGTGAGGGCGTCTCAAAAGTAACTGAGACGCCCTCTAATCTTATCGATCAAACTACACTTAGTGTCCAGGCATCACCAACACCTTACTGGTATACACTTTCCCATCCACTCTGATCATACAATAATGGATACCTGCTCCAAGCCCGCCGGGGCCCAGCGTCAGCTTGTAGCTCTGGTTGGCCTCTACCGTATTCTGGAATAGCACCTGTTCCCGCACCCCAAGTGAATTATAGAGCTCGACGCTCACCTGGCTCCGGGAAGGCGACTGGAACTCGACATAAGCGACCGTGCTCACCGGGTTGGGATACACCTTATACGTGAAGGCGGTTGCTGTCTGAGGATCCTGCCCACCCTGTGCAAAGGTAGCAGCCTTTCCCGTCGTCAACGCCCGCGCCACACTGGAGCAGCCCGTTAAATTCGCAGATACATAGGTCGAAGCATTCGTACTACACCCGTTGCCCGAACTGGTTACTGTCAGCACATACGTTCCGGAGTCGGTAGCCGTTGTAGACACCTGCTCAGGATCAAAGAATCCGTTCGGACCCGACCAGCTATATGTCACATTCGACGTCGTGGAATTGCCCGTCAGCGTTACTGTAGAGACAGTACACGTGATCGGACCGGAATTCGTAGCCGTCACCCCTGCCGGGGTAGCCGTATCCGCCACTACCGTGAGCTGTTTGGTGGCCGTACAGCCATCGGCAGGGTTCGTTACGGTGAGATTATATACGCCTCCCAGCGTTGCCGATGCCGACTGCGCAGCCGAAGTGAATCCACCCGGCCCTGTCCAGGCATAGGTAGCGCCGGAGGTGGCAGAGTTTCCTGTTATCGTTACACTCGTGGTGAAACACGATATCTTGTTCGATACATTCGCCGTCACCCCGAGCGGAACAGCAATGTTCTGTGTCACCGCGTTGGCCGTGGCGGCAGTAGAACAGCCGTTGTTGGGGTTGGTAACCGTCAGGACATAGCTTCCCGGCGCCGTCACCGTCGCCGATGCACTGGAGGCGGAGAAGCTGTTGGGGCCTGTCCAGCCATAGGTAACACCCGACGTCGAAGAGCTTCCGGTCAGAACGACATTCGGCGTGCTACACGTAAGCGTAGCATTGGCAGATACGCTGCTCGTCGTTATTGCCGTCGGATGCGCTGTATCCTGCGTTACGATGGCTGCAGCGGTAGAGGAGCAGCCATTGGTTGGGTCCGTTGCCGTTACTGTATAGGTACCCGGCGCCGACACGGACGTATTGGCACTTGTGGCCGTGAACCCATTGGGACCCGTCCAACCGTAATTGGCTCCTGCTACGGAAGAGTTGGCAGTGCAGGCGATACTGCTGTTGGTACAGGTCAATATACCCGAGGCAGTAGCCGTAACTCCCGCAGGCGCAATAGTATTCTGCGACACGGTGGTGGAGGCGGTCGACGTACATCCGGTGGAAGTATTAGTCGCCGTCAGGGTATAGGTACCGGCAACTGTAGCAATAGCCGAAGCCCCCGTAGCTGTGTAACTGCTGGGTCCTGTCCAGGCATAGGTGACACCCGAGGCAGTGGAAGAAGAGCCACTCAACCCAACGCTGGTGGTGGAACAGGTCAACGGACCATTATTGCTGGCCGATACACTGGCCGGTGCCGTGATATCCTGCACTACAGTGGTAGGATTCGATGTGGAACATCCGGTGGCAGTATAGGTAACCACCATTGCATAGGTGCCGGGTACACTGACGGTGGGAAATGCATCCGTTGAGGTGTAGCCATTGGGTCCTGTCCAGGAGATAGTGATACCCGTGTCAGAGCCAAAAGGGACGAGGAGCGAGACGCTGGTGTTAGAGCAGGTCAACGGCCCGGTATTGCCGGCCGTCATACTGGGCGGGGCTGTCGTATTCGAAGTGACAGTTACACTGGCGCTGCCCGTTTTCCCGGAGTTGGTACCCGTCACGGTGTACGTACCAGCCGTGCTTACCGTCACGCTGGCCCCCGTAGCCGTAAAGCTGTTAGGCCCCGTCCAACTGTAAGTGGTAGTACCCGAGGCTGATGTTCTGGCCGTGATGGTCGTCGACGGATTTGTACAGGTCACCACCCCCGAATTAGTGGCCGTTGCAGTGACAGTGATGTGGGTCCAATTCCAGTGATCAATCGTTCCGATCCTGGGAGCCTCCGCATGATTTCGGACAGAATGACGCTCCTGTCCCCCCGGCGAGGCGAACAGCGGTTTCCCTATCAAAGAAGAAAGCAAAATAAAAGATATAATGACTAGATTATACCTTCCTTGGAGTAACGATAACTTCATATGTATTGGTTTGGTTTAACGGGGAGGTTGGAATAATGATAACTATATACCATATACGATGAAGCAAAATTCCGATTTTTATATCAGTCAATAATGACCGCTGCGTCCCAGAAAGCAACTACTTTTGATATGTGAGAATGGGAAAATATGTAATAGGAGAATATTCATAGCCGTGATAGGCTGGATTGTAGTAAAGAAATGTATAGTTTATAAATAAATCTTTACCTATCATCCTTAGGGTAAGTCGTCCAATAAATGGGAGGCCGTCCCCTCATCATTTTGCGGGAGCTAATTCTTTCGGAGCGTGATGAGGATGACGCCGTGGCGGGGGACGTCGGCTACGAATTGGTCATCGAAGACGCCGATGTCTTTTTGCCGCCAGAGGTCGCGGGCGATATGCTTGCCCGTGATGCCGAGATCGGACCAGCGGACGACGACCTGCTGCGTGGCGGTGGAGTCGCCGGGATTGAAGAGTCCTACTGCCTTGCTGCCGTCTGTGAGGTCTTTGGCCATCACGCCGGCTTCGCCCTGGAGGGAGACGACGGTTGCCTGTTTGCCGAGCGGGTCCTGGTTGAGGGCCAACACTTCGTCGTTGGTGAGCAGGCTGAGGGTGAAGGTGTCCAGTTTGGTGAGGTCGCAGCCCAGCAAAAGCGGTACCGACATGAGGCACCAGGCGCTGACGTGGGTGTATTGTTCGTTGCGGGTGAGCATGGTGGGACGCGGGCCTTTGCCCCAGCCGACATAGCCGACGATCATCATATCGGGGTCGTTCCAATGGCCGGGGCCGCCATAGGGCGCCCATTTATCCTGGGTGAAGAGGCGGGATTTGAGGGACTTCCAGTTGTCGCGGATGTCACCGCCAGTGCGCCAGGCGTTGGACCATTGGGCCCAGTCGGCGACGCCGGCAAAGGGCGCGCTGTTGGAGAGGCTGAGGACGACGTCGCGGCTGCTGTTGCGGAGGGCTTCGTACATGGCTTTTGTTTCGGGCAGCTCGATGGGATTCCAGTCGTATTTCAGATAGTCAACCCCCCAGGCGGTGAACTGTTGGACGTCGTTGGACAGGAAGGAATATGTTCCGATGGCGAAGGGCAGCTGTTTTTTGTTGCGGGGGATGTTCTCTTTTGTACGTTCGAAGGTGCCTTCCTGATTCATCGCCGAGCCACCGATGTGGTGGCCATAGGATTCCACCCAGGGCGTGGAGTAGATGCCGATCTTTAGCCCGAGGTCGTGCACCTCCTTACAAAGACCGCCCATATCGGGGAAGATGGTCGAATCGGGGAGGATGCCGTGATAAGCTCCGCCGCGGGCACCCTGCCAGCAGTCGTCGATATTCATATAAGTCCAGCCATGGTCGATGAGTCCGCTTGTCACCATGGCTTTTGCGTTGGCGGCAACGAGAGGCTGGGTGATCTTTGACGCATAGATGTTCCAGCTATTCCAACCCATCGGTGGGGTGAGGGCGATCTTTTCGCCGACGACCAGTTGGAACGACCGATCGGCATGGCCGGCTTTGTTGCGCGCGTGGAGCGTGAGTGTGTAGTCGCCGGGGGTTGTTATGGAACCGGAGAGGCGGCCGGTGGTTTTGTCGAGATGAACGCCGGCCGGGAGTTTGTCGGCGGTGAACTGCATGGGTCGCATGCCGGTGGTAGGGATGGTATATTCGATGGGGTGGCCCGGCCTGACGCCGAAGACGGATGGACCGTTGATCCGGGGGGCAGGTCCAGCCGCGGGGGTTAGGATGAGCGTGGTGTCGTCTGAGGGGCTGTAAACGGATTGTGCATTTGCTGCTGTGGCAGCGAACAGGATCAGGTAGAGTAAGATGCGGATGGGCATGGAAATCGTTATTTGTGGGATAAAAATAAGGGATTGGCGGGCGTGGTGGAGGGAATGCCAAGATAGGTTAGAAGAAGGGTAATTGGAGGATGTGACGGATTGGCTAAAATGCCTTTAATTGCGGTGTGATGATCCTACGCTACTTTGTTTTCACGGCCCTGTTAGCGGCGGCAACCGCTGCCCGGGGGCAGGAATCCATTCGTTTGACTGCAAATTGGGAGTTTATCCGCCAGGATCTGGGTGGGGTATGGGAGGCCGTGAGACCCGGGAGCGGCGCAGACGCTCTGGCCGGAGGCCAATCGTCGAATCGGGGTGGGCCGGAGAGCGTGCCGGTGTGGCAGCCGGTGACCCTTCCGCATTGTATCAATGCGCGGGACGGGGTCGATCCGGACGGGAATTATTACCAGGGGCCGGCCTGGTATCGAACGATGCTGGCGGTGAAGAACCCGTATCCCGGAGGAAGGGTGCTGTTGCACTTTGAAGGCGCGGGGCAGGCTACCGATGTATTTGTGTTTACTACCAGGGTGGGGCGTCACATCGGTGGTTATGATGAATGGACAGTGGATATTACGGATGCGGTGGCGGCTTTTCGCCGCGATTCGGTTGAAGTGAAGCGATTCAATGATTTGATCCCGGTGGCGGTGCGGACGGATAACAGTCGCGATGCGGAGCGGATACCGTCTTCGATGTCTGATTTTACTATTTATGGGGGATTGTACCGATATGTCGATCTTGTGTATGTGCCGCCGGTGTCGTTTGCCGGGGTGTTTGCCGATGCGATGGTGGAGGGGGCGACCGGGCGTGTGGGGGTGAGGGCCTTGGTGTACCGGCCGACGGCTTCACGGGTGGCGGGAATTTCGTTTCTGTTGAAAGATGCGGCAGGGAAGGTGGTGGCGATGAAGGAAGCGGCGGTGGGTGAGGGGGATACGCTCGATCTTGGGTCGGCGGTGGTGAAGGCGCCGCGGCTGTGGACGCCTGACCGGCCCGAACTGTATACGCTGGAGGCGATGGTGAGGGATGGTAACGGCGGGGTGTGCACGTATACAACCCAGATTGGTTTTCGGAGCTATCAGTTTGCGGATCATGGGCCTTTTTTGTTGAATGGAAGCCGGTTGTTGTTGCGGGGCACGCACCGGCATGAGGATGCGGCGGGGGAAGGGGCGGCGATGACAGAAGAGGAGATGCGGAACGAGATGATACTGATGAAGGAGATGGGAGTAAACTTTATCCGGCTGGCGCATTATCAGCAATCGCCGATTGTCCTGCATTTATGCGACAGTCTTGGCATTCTTGTATGGGAGGAAATACCGTGGTGCCGGGGCGGGCTTGGCGGGGCGAGGTACCAGGAGCAGGCCAGGCGGATGCTGACGAATATGATCAGCCAGCATTATAACCACCCGGCGGTGATCCTTTGGGGTCTTGGTAATGAGAATGACTGGCCGGGGGATTTCCCGGATTTCGATAAATCGACAATCAGGGATTTTATGAAGGGGCTGAATGCGTTGGCCCACCGGCTTGACCCGGGGCGGAAGACTTCGATACGCCGTTGTGATTTTTGCAGTGACATCCCCGATGTGTATTCGCCATCGATCTGGGCGGGGTGGTATCGGGGTGTCTTTACCGAATACCGGGCTTCGACGGAGGAAGAGTTTAAGAAAGTTCCTCATTTTTTACATGTGGAATGGGGTGGTGACAGTCATGTGCGGCGGCATTCGGAGAATCCTGATAAGGCGTTGTTGCATGTGCGTGGCGGACAGGGGACGGATGAGCGGACGGGGGATGCCTCGCTGTATGGCGGGGCGGCGCGGGTGTCGAAGGATGGGGATTGGAGCGAGACCTATATCTGTAATCTTTTCGACTGGACCCTGAAGGAGCAGGAGAAGATGCCCTGGCTTACGGGGACTGCGCAGTGGGTGTTCAAGGATTTTTCCACGCCCTTGCGGCCTGATAATCCCGTACCTTTTGTCAATCAGAAGGGGGTAGTAGAGCGGGATGGGGCGCCGAAAGAAGGATATTATGTTTTTCAATCGTATTGGGCGACGAAGCTGATGGCGCATATCTATGGTCACAGTTTCCCGATGCGTTGGGGGGATGAGGGTGAGCAGAAGATGGTGAAGGTATATTCGAATGCAGCCGAGGCGGAGCTTTTTGTCAATGGGATGAGTGCGGGGGTGCGAAAGCGGAACAGCCAGGATTATCCTGCCGCGGGGCTACGCTGGGCGGTTATTTTCCGTCGGGGAGAGAATCGGTTGTTTGTGGTTGCGCGGCGAGGGGCGGCCGTAGTGAGGGATTCGGTATCTTTTCAGTACCAGACGGAGAAGTGGGGGAAGCCGGCAAAGATGGAATTGACCCGGGTTGGGGATGGTGATACGGTGTGGGTGCGGGTGCGGTTGGTGGATGCTGCCGGGGTGCCTTGTCTCGATGCGGCCAATTGGGTGCGTTGGGGGCTGGCGGGTGATGGGCGGTTGATCGATGATCTTGGGACGTCGACGGGGTCGCGGTATGTGCAGGCTTTTAATGGGGTGTCGATGATCCGGGTTGCGATGCGGCGTGGGCGGTCGGTGGTGAGTGTAGCGGTGGATGGGCTGCCGACGGGATTTTTGAATCTATCAAAGAATTGATAATATGAGAAAATTATTGTTTTTGTTATTTCTTGCGGGTATCCAGGTGTTGGGTGCAAAAGCACAGGATGCTGTGGTGATTAAGACGTTGAAGGCTTCCATTATGAAGGAGGCGGCAGAGGCGATGAAAGAGGCGCCGGTGACCGTGACCGCGGCGCATTCCGAGCGGAGTGCGGGAGGGAGGCATGATTTTTTTTCCGAGGCCGATTATTTTTGGCCGAACCCGGCTTCACCCGATAGTCCTTATATCAACAAAGATGGTCAGACCAACCCGGGCAATTTTGTCGCGCACCGGCTGGCGATGATCCGACTGAGCCGGTTGGTAGGGGGATTGGCGTCGGCATGGATGATCACCCACGACGACCGGTATGTGCGGCAGGCGTTGGCGCATTGCAAGGCATGGTTCGTCGATACGGCCACGATGATGAATCCTGATCTGCAGTTTGCACAGGCGATCAAGGGGAGGGTCACGGGGCGGAGTTATGGGATCATCGACACGATCCATCTGATGGAGGTGGTGCAAGGGTTAGAGACGATGGAGGCATCGGAGGCCATGGATAAGGACTTGCTGGAAAAGATCAAGGCCTGGTTCTCGCGGTATCTGAGCTGGCTGACCAGCCATCCCTATGGCCTCACCGAGATGAATGCCGCCAATAACCACAGCACCTGCTGGTTTATGCAAGTGGCGGCTTTCGCACGGTTTACCGGGAATGACGGGTTGTTGAACTTCTGCCGGACGCGTTATAAGACGGTGCTGTTGCCGAAACAGATGGCGCCGGATGGCAGTTTTCCGCTGGAGCTGAGGCGTACCAAACCCTATGGGTATTCGCTTTTCAATCTCGATGCAATGGTGATGCTCTGCCAGATATTATCGACACCGGGGGATGATCTCTGGCATTTTCAGGCGGACAGCGGGAAGTCTATTGAAAAAGGCATCGGGTATTTGTATCCGTATATTGCAGATAAGCGTAAATGGCCGCTGAAGCCTGATGTGATGTACTGGGATCAGTGGCCGGTGGCGCAGCCGGCGCTGGTATTTGGGGCTTTGGCCTTTGGGCGGAAGGATTGGCTGGAGACGTGGAGGAAGCTGGATCATATGCCGGAGAATGCGGAGGTGATTCGGAATCTACCGGTGCGGCATCCGCTTATTTGGATGAAGAAGGAGCCTTCGCCGGTGGATATGAAGGCGGTGATGGCGGATGTGGAGGCGCAGACAAGGGTGATGTTGAAAGAGATTGATTCGGTGAAGCCGGGTGGATCGGGGGCTTCGGGTGGCGGGGCTGAGCCGGGGAGCCTGCCATTTTCGCCGCGGACGATCGAGAACGGACGTTTGAAGCTGGTGGCTTCGCGGGATTGGACGAGCGGGTTTTTCCCCGGAGAACTCTGGTTCCTGTATCATTATACGGGCAATCCGGAGTGGGAGAACCAGGCTATGCTCTTCACCGCCGCGATGGAGCGGGAGAAGACCAATGCAACGACACATGACATGGGGTTTAAGATCAACAGCAGTGTGGGTACGGGCTACCGGTTTTCGCATGATGTAAATTATAAGGCGGTGATGATCGAGGCGGCGCGGACGTTGTCGACGCGGTTCAATCCGAAGATCGGGTGTATCAGGAGTTGGGACCATCACCGGGAGCTGTGGCAGTTTCCCGTCATCATCGACAATATGATAAACCTGGAATTGTTGTTCGAAGCGACGCGGCTAAGTGGTGACAGTTCGTTTTATCGTATCGCGGTGAGTCATGCCAATACGACGATGAAAAATCATTTTCGGAAGGATTATAGCAGCTATCATGTCGTGGAGTATGATACAGTGACGGGGCAGGTGCGGCGGAAGATGACCTGGCAGGGATTTAGCGATTCATCGGCGTGGGCGCGGGGGCAGGCCTGGGGCTTGTATGGGTATACGATGTGTTACCGGTATACGCATGATGCGCGTTATTTGATGCAGGCTGAGCATATCGCGGCGTATATTTTGCATCATCCGCGGTTGCCGGCGGATAAGGTTCCTTATTGGGATCTTGATGCGCCAGGGACGGACCAACCGCGGGATGCATCGGCGGCGGCGGTGATGGCGTCGGGGCTGTATGAGCTGAGCGGGTATAGCCGGATGGGGTCGGAATACCGGTCGGCGGCGGATGCGATGCTGGTGAGCCTGACGAAGGACTACCGGGCCCCGGTAGGTTCGAACAGGGGATTTATTCTGTTGCATAGTACGGGAGGTAAGCCTACGAATACTGAGGTGGATGTGCCGCTTTGTTATGCGGATTATTACTACCTGGAAGCGCTTGAGCGCAGCGGGGATGCCAAAATAGTTGAATGATTGGTGAGATGGGGGAAGCCGGGATAGGGGAAAATGTAGTTAGTTGCAACAAATTGATGCATATGAAAAAATTTTTGCTTGTAGGATGTTTTATGATGGGGATGATAGCGACGTTGGCTGCACAGACGCGGGACAGTTTGACGCGGGATGAGCGGATGGCGTGGTGGCGGGAGGCACGATTCGGGATGTTTATCCACTGGGGCGTGTATGCGGTACTTGCGGGAGAATACGACGGGCATACGATCGGCAGGGCTTCGGAGTGGATCATGAACCGTGGGAAGATACCCGTTGCGGAATACCAGAAGGCGGCGCGGCGCTTCAACCCGGTGAAATACGATCCCGATGCGTGGGTGCGGATGGCGAAGGATGCGGGGATGAAATATATCGTCATCACGGCGAAACACCACGACGGCTTTGCGCTTTTCCATACCAAAGCGAGTAAATGGAATATCGTCGATGCGACGCCTTATGGAAAAGACCTGCTTAAACCATTGGCGGCGGCCTGCCGGAAGTATGGGCTCAAACTTGGTTTCTATTATTCGCAGGCGCAGGACTGGAACAATCCCGGTGGGGCTGCTGCCCGGAAGGTGACTTCTGAAGGCTGGGCCAATCCTGACAGCACGACCATCGATGCATATACGGCTGCACATAATGGTCACTGGGACCTAACACAAACGACGGATTCGATGGGGGATTATATCGACAAGGTGGCTGTTCCCCAGGTGAAGGAACTGCTGACCAATTATGGGGATGTGGCCGTTTTGTGGTGGGATACGCCCACGGGGATGACAGATGAATATGCCGGGAAACTGCATGCGCTGCTGGCTATGCAGCCCAAGATCATCACTAACGACCGGCTTAAGCGCCCGGATTTCCCCGGCGACTATAAGACACCCGAGCAGCGGATCCCGAATCTCAGTGACCTGGACGGCAAGGATTGGGAGACTTGTATGACAATGAACGGAACATGGGGTTTCAAGGCATCGGATCATAACTGGAAGTCGACGAAAACGCTGATCCATAATCTGGTGGACATCGCTTCCAAGGGGGGTAACTACCTGCTTAACGTTGGGCCGACGGCTGAGGGAGAAATACCTCAGCCGAGCATCGATACGTTGAAGATCATCGGGGCCTGGATGAAGGTGAATGGGGAAGCCATCTATGGTACTACGGCAAGCCCGTTGCAGCCGTTGGCCTGGGGCCGGTGTACGAAGAAGACACATGGGGGGGCGACTACGCTTTATCTGTCGGTGTTCGACTGGCCGGCAAACGGGAAGCTAGTGGTGCCTGGCGTAAACGGGGAAGTAAAGAAGGCGAGCCTGCTGGCGGGGGGTAGTACATTAACGACAGAGAAGGGAGCGGATGGACTAGTTATAAATGTTCCGGCGACGACGCCGGATGCAAATGCTTCGGTTATCAAGGTTGAGTTGAAATAGCGGATCATATTGCAATAGGAAAGCGCGGTTGACAATCTAGTTGAATAAAAAGCAATTTGGGCGAAAGCGGCGAGGCTAAATTATAGCGTAGTTGCAGGTAGTTACAGATTGCTTTTTTTATTTAACTAAAACTGCTCGTATGAAAAGTTCAAAGTACGCTAGCCTGCTTTGTATCGCGCTGCTTTATTCCTTCCTCCTTTCCGCCCAGGAGATCGCGGTGAGTGTCCGGGGTACTGTCCTAAGCGCCAATGGTGAGCCGCTGGCGGGTGTGTCCATTATGGTGAAGGGCACCAGTCGTGGGGCAACGACGGGCGCAGATGGTTCCTTCAGCATTTCCGCACCGGCGAATAGCACCCTGGTGATTTCTTTCACCGGGTATGCTTCCAAAGAAATCAAGGTGGGGGCGGGTGCGCAGCAACAATTTCACCTGCAGCTGGATGAAAAGAAAAACGACCTCGACCAGGTGATCGTGGTAGGGTATGGCACGAGGCGCAAGTCGGAGGTGACGGGGGCTATCGCTTCGGTGAGCGAGAAAGCCATCCAGGATGTCCCTTCCGCCAACCTCAGCCAGGCCATGCAGGGGCAGGCTGCGGGTATCGATATCGAGAAGAGCAAGGGCAACAGCCATCCCGGCCAGTCCCCCACCATTCTGATCCGCGGGACGCGATCGGTGAAGGCGGGTAATGGTCCATTATTCATTGTCGATGGCATTCCCTTCGAAGGCAGCATCGATGACATCAACCAGGACGATGTCGCGTCGATCGAAGTGCTGAAAGATGCTTCTTCCACCGCTATCTATGGTTCGCGTGGCGCCAATGGGGTGATCCTCGTGACGACCAAGCGGGGCAGGGCCAACAGTAAGGCCAGGGTGACGTACAGCGGGTATGCGGGTTTTACCAAATGGCTGGGTGAATACCCGATGATGAACGGTCCACAATACCTGCAGCTGAAGAAATGGGCTACCTATCTCGGCAACCCGGGTGTTTATACGAGTGTGGACGATCCGAATCTTATCAATGGATCGCTTATCGCGTTGGCGCCGGAGGAAAGACAGGGCATTGCTATGGGGCGGAGTACGGACTGGCAGAAGCTGGTGTACAAGACGGGTATCAGCACCGATCATCAATTGGGTGTCCTGGGTGGGACGGACAATACACAGTATGCTATGGGCGCCGGTTATTATGATGAGAAAGGGGTTTATCCCGGTCAGGAATTTACGCGGTATACGCTGAAGCTAAGCGTCGACCAGAAGTTGGGTAATTATATCAAAGTAGGGCTTAGCAGCTTGAATACGTATTCGATCACTCGCGGTGAGAGTGTGAATCCGATGGGGCAGGCGTTGCGGGCCAGCCCGCTGGTGTCGCCATATGACAGTACGGGCAAACTCATAAACAATTTCCTGCCGGGCAGCGCCAACCAGGTGTGGAATCCGCTGGCGGACTTTTTGCCGGGGAATTCGGTGGAGAATCGCAACCGGCTTGGTACTTTCTCAACGGTGTATGTGGAGTTGAGTCCGATGAAAGACCTGAAATATCGTTTTAATGGAGGGGCGGAGGTGAGGTCGGATGTGTATGGGAATTTTTACGGAAGGTATAGCACTTATAATCTCGGGGTTCAATCTACGGCCGAAAATGCTACGACCCAAACGACGAGTTATACGTTGGAGAACCTGTTGATCTATGACAAGACTATTGCGCGACTGCATAAGGTCAACTTTACGGGTTTGTACAGTTTTCAGAAATACAGCAGCCAGAATCAGCAGTTCAATTATACGAGTGTGTTATCGGATCAGGCCCAGTATCTCAATCCGGCGTTGGGTTCCAATTTTCAGGCGACGAACAACACTGACAATAGCAATACGCAGAACGGGGCGCAGACCTGGGTGCTGATATCCTATATGGGGCGGTTGAACTATACCTTTAACGATAAATACCTGCTGACGTTTACGATGCGGTCTGACGGGTCGTCGAGGCTTGCGCCCGGCAACAAATATCATGTCTTCCCATCGGCGGCCGTTGCGTGGAATGTGATCAAGGAGCGGTGGCTGCAAAGTCATTCCTGGTTGACCAATCTGCGGTTGAGGGCCAGTTATGGGGAGGTGGGTAACCCGGCCATCGGCGCCTATCAGACGCTGGGTTCGCTGGCTACGCAGACCTATAACTACGGGTCGACGAATACGACGGGGCTTTATCCCTATTCTTCACCCAATCCGAATTTGAACTGGGAATATACTGCGACGGCCAATGTAGGTGTCGATTTCGGATTCTTCCAGAACCGGCTGTCGGGGGGCATCGATCTGTATCATTCCTATACCCGGGACATGATCATGCCCGTGACGCTGCCTGCGAGTTCGGGTATTCCTGCACAGATATTGACCAATATCGGCAAGAGTGAGAACAAGGGTATCGAAGTGCATGTCGCCGCCGATATTATCCAGCCACATACCAACCATGGGGTTTCCTGGAGTGCGGATGTCAACTTCTATCTCGATAGGGGGGAGATCACGCAGCTGTTACCCAGCATCACGACAACGCTTGACGGTAAGCCGGCGGATATTGCCAATAAGTGGTTTGTGGGGCGGCCGATAGGCTCGTTCTATGACTATGTACGGACGGGCATCTGGCAGGCTACGTCGCAGGATTCCGCTGCCGCCAAGGCCCTGGGGCAGACTATAACGGGGCCGAAATCGGTGATCGGTCAGGCCAAGATACTCGACCGGAATCATAACGGGCAGATCGATGCGGGTGACGAGGCTATCGTCGGGACACCGCAACCGAGTTGGGAAGCGGGGATGACCCAGCGGATAGCTTATCGTGGGTTCGATCTTACGGTCGTGGCTTTTGCGCGGGTTGGCGGCACCATCGAGTCGGCGTTGTTCGGTGCAGGGTTTGCGGCCACGATGCAAGGCAATTACAATAATGTCAATGTTCCTTACTGGACGCCGAAGAACCCGACCAATCGCTGGAGTTCGCCGAATTCGGCACAGACCAACCCGCCTTATCACTCGACGTTTGCGTATTTCGATGGCAGCTTTTTGAAGATCAGGAGTATGACGCTTGGCTATACGTTGCCGGTTACGATGGTGAAGACGATCGGGATGCGGTCGGTGCGGTTCTATGCAACGGCGAAGGACCCCTTTATTCTTTTCTCACCTTACCGGAACACCTATCACGGTATAGATCCGGAATTGACGGGTACAACAGATAACCTTAATACGCCGGCCACGTGGTCGATGCTTTTTGGGGTGAATGTTGGCTTTTAATCCATTAAAATTTAAGAAGATGAAAAATATTGTAATGTTAGCGTTTGCGGGTCTTGGGTTGTTGGCCTGTAACAAGCAGTTGGATGAAAATCCGCAATCGATCGTGACGCCGGCCTTTTTTGCCACGGCGCAGGGCTTTCAATCCGGGCTGGATGCCGCTTATGGCGGGATGCGGAATCTCTGGGGGACGGAGAACCTGTTTACGATGACCTGTATCGGGACGGATGAATTTATCACCGGTAATGATGGGACGGGCAACAACATCAACTACTACAGTAGTGGGTATACGCCTTCCGACGGTCATGTATCGGGCATCTGGAACCCCTGTTATACCTTTATCAACGACTGTAATGGATTGGTCGACTATGGGCCGAAGATCACGGGTCTGGATTCGGTGACGCGCAACAGGATGATGGCGGAGGCGAAATTCCTGCGGGCGAATTATTATTTCGTGCTGGTGCAGTTTTGGGGCCCGGTGACGTTGAACCCGCATTTCCAGGCTTCGCCGACGACGGCTGCGCAGCGTAACCCGGTAGCTGACGTCTATAATTTTATTATCCAGGATTTGCAGGATGCCATCGCGGGCCTTCCGGCCAGCCCGGTGCAAGGTGGGGTATTACCGGGTAAGGCGACGGCTGCTGCTGCGCGACATTTGCTGGCTAAGGTATACCTGACGCGGGCGACATCCCCGGCGGCGCAATCGGATGACTACCAGAATGCGTATAATACGGCTGCGTCGCTGATCAACAGCAGCGCTTCGCTTGGGCTGGGGCTGCTGCCCGATTTCGGGAGTGTATTCGCAGAGGGCAATGAGACCAACAAGGAAGTATTGTGGACGGTGCAGCATACGACGGCGCTGGCTTATAACGGATCGCCCTTGCAGAACAGCAGCGGCAATGACAATGTGCTGGTGCATATGTGGGTGCCCAAGTATGAGACCTTTGTGCCGGGGATGCAGCGGGATATCCTTGACGGGCGGCCGTATATCCGGGCGATCCCCACGCGCTGGCTGACGGATACGGTCTTTAAAGACAAGGTCAATGACACGCGTTGGAACAAGACCTTTCAGACGGTGTGGTATTGTAATAATGCGGGGAGTATTCCCAAGTGGCCCAACCCGGTGCCGCCGGGAGTCAATCCCGCATTGGCGGGCAAGCCCAAATTTGCGCTGGGGGATACCGCCTGTTATATGCCGGGCTATGATGTATCGGATGCGACTATTGCCGCGACGCGGTATCTGCTGATGCCTCCGCGTAAATACAATATCCAGATGGGGCCGTATATGCGAAAATATGTCGATACGCACCGGCCGGATATGAATGCGCCGTCGATTCGCCCGGTGATCGTCTGGACGTTGTCGGAGACCTATCTTATTGCGGCGGAGGCGGCGATGCATTTGGGTAATACGCCGCAGGCGGTGAGCTATATCAATACCATCCGCGAGCGGGCGGCTTATCCGACGGGGAATGTCGCGGCGATGGATATTACTGCGGCGCAGGTGAGCCAGGATCTTATCCTTGACGAGCGTACCCGGGAGCTTTGCGGGCAGATGGTGCGGTGGTGGGACCTGGTGCGGACGCATCAGTTGTTGCCGCGGGTGATCGCGCACAATTCGGATGGGCGATTCAATATTATACCGAAGGATACGCTGCGGCCTATTCCGCAGACACAGATCAATGCGGTGACGTCGGGGCCGGCGTATGGGCCGATGGGGGATGCGTTGTGGAATTAGCATAATAAAAGAAAAGGCCTTAGCGGGCCTTTTCTTTTGCGAGGATGAGTTCGGTGCCGGCGAGGAGGAAGGCGCCGAGGCCGTGGGTATCGTTTGTTTCGCGGGGGCGAGAGTAGTAGAAACGGATGTTCTCTTCGACGTTGGTGCCGATGCAGATGTCGGTTACCTGGCCGTCAGCGGTCACCTTACGGGACAGGCCATCCCAGCCGTTGAGGGCGATGGAGAGGTAGTGGGGGCTGATCCAGCCTTTGTTGACTGCGTGGGCAACGGTATAGATGAACATCGCGGTGACGGAGGATTCCATATAGCTATCGGGTTTGTCGAGCAGCTGGTGCCACATCCCCGTGCTGTCCTGGTACCGGGAGAAGCCGACGATCTGGCGCAGGAGCATCTTTTGGAGATGGGGGCGGCGGGGGTCATCGGCGGGAAGCGCGTCCAGCAGGGCGGTTTGCGCCAGGGCGACCCATCCGTTGCAGCGGCCCCAGTGTGCGACGCCGTTGATGTTCTCGTCGTTGTAGAAGACGTGGAAATAGAGGCCGGAGGTGCTGTCATAGATGTAGTGATTGAAGGCTTCTACCTGCTGAACGGCGAAATCGAAGTAGCTTTTGTCGCCGGTGATCTTGCCCATGCGGGCCAGGAAGGGAACGCTCATATACAGATCGTCCGCCCAGAGGGTCATCTTACGGGGACCAGTACGGGCGAGGGTGCCATCGGGAAATTTTACCTGCCGATTGCGAATATAATCGCCTACGCGTTGGAGGTAGTCCATGTAGACGGGGTTCTTGTCAAAAGCATATACTTCGAGCAGGCCCGCTGCCATGGAGCCGCAGTCGTCGAGGGAGTTGATCTTTAGTACGGGCCGCCATTCTACGCTGGTGGCACCACCTTCGTATTGTTTTTTGAAGTAGTCGAGGTTGCTGAAGATGAAATCATAGTTCTTCCGGGCGTAGTCGGAGTATTTAGCATCTTTCAATACGGCGGCAGTCTGCATCATTCCCACGGCGAGGACGCCATTGACGTATTGCCATTTATTGAATTTGCTTTCTGCTTTTATATCGGGTGTGGCGGTGAGGCCTTTGGTCGTGGTGTAGGTTTCGTTCGTTTTATTATTGACGAAGCGGAAGGTGGTGGTCTGGAGGATGTGGTCGGCGACGCGGCGTACCAGGGTTGCGGGATCGGCGTCTAATGATTCTGTCTGCGCGGTGACGCCGCCGAGTGGGATGGTGAGAAAGAGGATGAAAAGCAATCTTTCGAGTCTATTCATAGCTGATGATTTTAGCCTAAACTTCCGACATTTTTACCTGCTACGGAAACGGATGCCAGAATTGTTGAATAGATTGCTAATCGGGTGGCCTCGGCGTGCCCGAATTATTCTTCAATTGCATGTTATGAAAAAGTTGTTCGTTGCTGCTGTTCTTTCCCTGCTTTTTGTTTTGCGGCTTTCTGCTTCACCTGGTCCCGCTTCGAAGGGCAGCCTGGCCGTAAGCAGTCCGGATGGCCATCTGTCTTTTTATTTGTCCATGGGGGAAGGGGACCTGCTTTTTCGGGTGGAGGCCGATGGCCAGCGCCTGGTGGAAAATTCTCCCTTGCGTTTCCTGCTGGATGGACGGCAGCTGACCGGCGGCGTGGTTCTAGCGGGCACTAAGAAATTTACGATGCATGACTCATACGATTGGGTGGGCGCCCATACGCCGGCGGTGAATGATTGCAATGGGCTGACGTTGCAGCTTGTGAAGGGTAAGACGGCTTTTACGCTGGAGATTCGGGTGTTTAATGACGGGGCGGCGTACAGGATCGTCGTTCCGGGAGGACCTGCGGTTGAGCGGATCCCGGATGAAGCCACGGTTTTCCGGCTGCCGGGGGATGCGACTATCTGGTATCACGATATTACGGGTCACTATGAGGGCGAGTACGTAAAGAAACGACTCGCAGATGTGCAGGCGGAGCAGTGGGTTGCCCCACCTGCCACGCTAAAGTTACCTTCGGGGTTTTATATGGCAATCACGGAGGCTGATCTGCAACGCTATAGTGGGATGGTGTTGCAATCCGATGGG
This sequence comes from Puia dinghuensis, assembly GCF_014642875.1. Classification (GTDB taxonomy): domain Bacteria; phylum Bacteroidota; class Bacteroidia; order Chitinophagales; family Chitinophagaceae; genus Puia; species Puia dinghuensis. The sequence continues at coordinate 282,441 of NZ_BMJC01000002.1, read as the reverse complement.
AAAGCCGGTTTGGTGGTAAGACTGGCAAGCCACCAGCCGGCTTCTCATCCTTTTGTGTTGCGCTATTCAGCCGATGATGTGGCCAGGCTGGCGAAGCCAGCCGTTGTCAGGGGGACGATAGCCACTCCCTGGCGGACGATGATCATCGGCAAAGATCTGAACACGATGGTGAACAGCGATCTGTTGCACGATCTCTGTCCGCCGCCGGACCCGGCGTTTTTCCCGGAGGGGGTGCATACGACGTGGTTGCGGCCCGGTCGTGCGGTGTGGAAGTATCTCGATGGCGGTGGCGATGGGACGCCGGAGGTGATGAAGCAATTTACGGATGAGGCGGCCCGACTGGGGTTCGAGTATAATATCCTGGAGGGTTTCTGGCGTAAATGGACGGATGAGCAGTTGAAGGATCTTGTCGATTATTCGCGCAAGCGGAATGTAGGCATCTGGCTTTGGGTGCATAGCAAAGAGTTACATGATACGGTAGCGCGAAAGGCCCTTTTTCAGCATTGTCATGATCTGGGGGTTGCGGGACTGAAGATCGATTTTTTCGATCATGAGGCAAAGGAGGTGGTCGATCTGTATGACGCCATTTTGCGAGAGACGGCTGCGCTTGGATTGCTTGTCGATTTTCATGGCAGCAACAAGCCGACAGGGTTGTCGCGGACCTTCCCCAATGAGATGACGAGGGAGGCGGTGCGAGGGATGGAATCGAGCCGGCTGGCGGACAGGGCGACGCATGAGACGACACTACCTTTTACCCGGTTGCTGGCCGGGCCGGCGGAATATACTGTTGTCCATTTTGGCGAGCGGCGGAGGAATACTTCTACGGTTAATCAGATAGCCAGCGCCGTTATCCTTGGCGGGGAGCCGATGCTGACGTATGCGGCGGATCCGGAGAAACTGCTGGCGAGTCCGGCGGTAGACCTTATCCGGGCGATTCCTTCGGCATATGATGAGACGGTGGTGTTGCCGGGGTCGGAGATCGGGAAGCTGGCGGCTTTTGCGCGGCGGAAGGGGAAGGAATGGTTTGTGGCGGTGATGAATGGGGCTACGCCGGGGAAGGTGCGGATACCGCTGGATTTTTTGCGGAAGACGGTTGGCGATGGGGGGAGAGTGGAGGCGATGATTGCGAGTGATCCGGTGGGTGGGAAGACGGATTCGTCGGGGGGCATCGAGGGTGTCGAACGGAGCCGCGTGTCGTATTCGCCGGATGATGTGGTAGAGCTCGATCTGGCGGCGGGTGGGGGATGGCTGGCGAAGATGGTTGAGCCGGTTGCTGCCGGCGCGGTATATAGTGTGCGGGATTTTGGCGCCCGCGGGGATGGAAAGACCAACGACCGCGACGCAATCGAACGGGCTATCGATGTCGCAGCGGCTTCCGGTGGCGGACAGGTGTACTTCCCGGCAGGCAATTATCTCTCCTATACGATTCATCTGAAAAGCAATATTTGTCTTTATCTCGAGCAGGGCGCTACGCTTATCGCGGCCGAGCCTGTCGACAAAAAGGGTTATGATCCACCCGAGCCCAACGCCTTTAGCCAATACCAGGATTTTGGCCACAGCCATTGGATGAACAGTCTTATCTATGGCGAGGGCTTGCATGATATTTCCATTATGGGGCCGGGTCGCATCTGGGGCAGGGGGCTTACGCGGAGCACCAATGTTCCGGAAGGCGGCGGCAACAAGACCATTGCGCTGAAGCTTTGTTATAATGTGATAATACGTGATGTTTCGGTGCTGCATGGCGGGCATTTTGCCTTGCTTGCCACCGGTGTCGACAATCTCACGCTGGACAATATGAAGGTGGACACCGATCGCGATGGCTTTGACATCGACTGTTGTAAGAATGTGCGGGTGTCCAATTGTACGGTGAATTCGCCGTTTGATGACGGGATATGCCTGAAGAGTTCGTTTGGACTCGGTTATGCGCGGGCTTGTGAGAACGTGACGATCACGAATTGCCAGGTTAGCGGATATGATCTTGGGAGTCTGCTGGATGGGACGTTTACGCGGAATTATCGGCGATACAGCGACAGTACGACCACAGGGCGGATAAAGATGGGAACAGAGTCCAATGGCGGGTTTAAGAATATCACCATCACCAATTGTGTGTTTGACTATTCGCGGGGGCTGGCATTGGAAACGGTGGATGGCGGTTTGCTGGAGGATGTCACCATCAGCAATATCACGATGCGGGATATTGTCAACGCGCCCATTTTTATTCGCTTGGGCGCGCGGATGCGGGCACCGGATAGTATGGCGGTGGGCGCCTGCCGGCGGATCATCCTGAGCAATATCGTTGTCTACAACGCAGATCACCGGCATGGCTGTATCATCAGCGGGATACCGGGGCATCCCATCGAAGACCTGCGGATGAATGATATCCGCATCTATTATAAGGGGGGAGGGACGGCGGAGATGGCGGCCCGGAAGGTTCCTGAGTATGAAAAAGATTATCCCGAGCCCTATCGGTTTGGGGTGATGCCGGCATACGGATTTTTTGTGCGGCACGTAAAGCAGTTGCACATGCGTGATGTGGAGGTGAGCTATATGAGCCCGGAGGCGCGCCCGGCGTTTCTGTTTGATGATGTGGTTGGGGTGACGCAGGAGGGGGTGAAAAGGAGAACGGACTAATTGTCCGTTCTCCTAATGGGGTTTATTGTTTCATGAGTTTTATGGTTTTGACTTCGCTGCCCTGGATGATCTTCAGGAAGTAGATGCCGGGGCGGTAGGCGGTGGCGTCGATGTCGATGACGCTGGTGGCGGCGGCTACGCGTTGGGTTTGGAGTTCGCGGCCGTCGGCGCTATAGAGGGTGAGGATGATGTTTTGGGGCTGGTCAAGCGACAGGTAGAGCCGGAAAAGGCCGGTGGAGGGGTTGGGAGAGACTTCAGCGATGGTGGGTTTGGCGCCGGCTGCGAAGGACTTGCCGGTGGCCGTGGTTGCGCCGAGGGCGTCGCTGTTGGCGGCGGAGACGGAGTCTTTACCACATTGCGCCCTGGTACTATAGGCCAGGCCGAGATGGGGAAACTCGAAGTTATCCTGCCAGGTGATGCCAGCGATGACAGGCAGCGGTCCGCCACGATAGTACAACGCTGTCGTCGAGAAAGTGGTGTCGCCGGGTTGCATGGTAAAGCTACCCCGCTGATCTGAGCCGATGACGAACCAGGAGACTTGCACCTCGAAGGGGTTGGGATTGGTGATCTGGAAATTACGGGTCTTCGACGGATCGGGTGAGCACAGCGGTTGCAGCTGCAGCGCCTGGACATAGGCGTTGGGGAATTTTACTTCGCCCACGGCGCCGGTTGCTTTTATGAGGCCGTAGCCCGCGGCGAAGTTGAAGCCCGTTGCGGAACCCGGTGTATAGGGGTCGACCATGCCCCAGGTGTTGGATTCCATGACCCCTTTTATCTGCGAGGGGGTGATGGTATGCAGCCGCTGGGCGTCGATCATCAGCGCGGCCACGCCCGCGGCATGAGGGGTGGCGGCGGACGTTCCGAAGAATTGCGGGTAGGAGCCCGGAGGAATAGTTTCGTTGAAGGGGTTGAAGAAAGACGTGAAGACGCCGTCGGGCGCTACGATCTCGGGTTTCTTCCGGATGAGCGGGGCGATGCGGTTGCCTTCTATGTCATAGTAGTTGGGAACGCCGCCGACAGAGGAAAAGCCTTCCAGGACAGGTGGATTGACGCCATAGGGTGGGGTTTGCTGATAGTAGGCTGCGCCTACGGAGATGGCCCCCGCTGCTTTTGTATGGCCTACGAGGGAGGGGGTGAGGATGCCAGGGATCGGCGGCTTCGTCAGATAGAAGAGGGCATCGTCATAGAGAATATATTTCAGGTTTTGCGGATCGATACCGGCAAATTTCACGATCACCAGGTAGAAAGTAACATTCTTGGTGAGGTTTTGGTAGCCAAAGACCTCGATGGGGTCGCCGCTGGCCAGGTTGTTGGAGTTGCCGGCTGCGACGATGTTGCCCTGGTTATCCAGCAGATAGATGTCCATGTCGGTGGAGTCGCCGACGCCGCTGGCGGTGAAAGAGGACTGGTCCCATTGGAAGGAGGTGATGAAGATGCCGCCTGTTGGAATATAGATGGGCTGGAAGTAACGGGGCGGGGCGCCGGGTCCGCTGAAATTATGCGCGGTGCCAAAGCCCGGGCCGAGGGGTTCGACGTTGGTGGCCCGGTAGGGGCTTGTATACGAGCGGATGCTTTCGTTGCCGGCCGCGGAGAAATAGGTGACGCCGCGCTTTTTTGCTTCATCCACCGCCTGGGCGAGGATGCCGTCCTGGAAGAAGGGTTCTGCGAAATAGAAGACGTCGTCACCGATGACCGAACAACCCACGCTTGCTAACTGGAGGATGCCGTTGGCGAAGTCGGCCTGGCCTTTGTCGGCGGTGTGGAAGGCGAGGGTGGAGCCGGGTGCTACCGAGTGGAGGATCTCCATCATGGCGCGGCCTTCGTCGGTGCCCCCGCTGTCGAGGTCTTCGAGCACCTGTACCGGGGTCTTAAATCCAAAGGGATTGCCATGTCCTGGCAGTTCGCCGTGGTCTACACCGATGTCTGCCGTCCCGAGATTGTTATAGCTGTCCGAGAGGACGCCGACTTTTACGCCGCTGCCGTTGACACGGTATTGCTTCCGGGCGAGATAGGACAGTTGAGCGGTGTCGCCCTGGCTGATCACGGGTGCGGGTTTTGGGCCAGCGGCCGCGGCATAGCGGACTCCTACATGCATCGGCTTATAGGCGGGGCGGACGAAGCGGATGGTGGCGGAGCCTTCCAGCTGGGGCAGGGCGCTGATGGGGATGGATGCCGAGATGACACGACCATAGGTGGAGATGACGGTGGCGCCCAGCTGCTGGAGTTCGGCCTTTGCCGAGGCGATGTCTTCCTTAGCTGTAACGTCGACCAATACGTTATTCCCTTTCAGCTGCAGATAGCCGGTGTATTCACCGACACCCGGAGGTATAGGTTTGCCGATGGCGGCAGCAGCCTTTTTTGGGGGTGTTGCGAGCTTTTGCAGATCGGGGCTCAGCGTCGAAGAAGATTTTTCAACGGTGGCACCAGCGGCTACTCCCGGGAATGATGGGTCGCCTTTGATCTGAGCGTTGACGGAATGGAAAGATAAAGACAGCAGGGTCGCTGCAATGAAGGGTAGAGCGCTTTTCATAATAAGGTGTTTTGGTGATTAAGATCACAGGGGAGGATCGCGGGAATGAGAAGAAGTGGGGAGAAGATACGAAGAAAACAGGAGAATTCAGAGACCCCAGGTGATCTCGGTGACGGGGTTGCCACCATTGGGGTAGATGAGCCGGGCGTCGGCGAGATATTTCTGGTCGGAGTAGACCGGATAAGCCTGCAGCAGGAGTGCGTAGAGTTCGTCCTTGTTATAGGCGCTGATCTGTTGGTATTCCCATTTCTTTTGGTCGAGGGCATAGGGGATGAGCCAGTCGAAGGCGATGCGGATGCTGCCCTGCTGCTGGTCTTTGTACTGCCAGAGATCGACGCCGGTGTGACCGGCGAGATGGGCGAGGGTGAAGAAGGCCTGCAGGTTATAGGTGCTATAGCCCAGGCCGTTGGTGCGGGCAAGCTCTTCGGGCATTTTGCCGTCGACTTCGATCTGGTGGTCCATCTTGGCTTTTCCTTCTTCGGCCAGCATGCGGGCTTTGGCGGCGTCACCGATGTAGAGGGCGCAGGCGGTTGCCTGGGCGAGGAACCACGTTCCGTGGTTGTTGGTGGCGTTGTGCTCTTGTGTGCCGTTGTTGCTGGAGAGCATCCAGTCGAGGTATTGGGTATACCAGGAGCGGAGGGCTTTTGCGTCGGTAGTTGTCCAGGCTGTCGAGCCTTCCAGCAGGAGGGCTGCCTGGGCGATGCCGATGAGGGGGATGGTCTCGATGATGCCGGTGCCACGCCCGGTGTTGATACCGGGTATCCCCTGGGCGTATTCGAGGTTGGGGTTCATGCGGGTGGCTTCGTCGAGGAACCAGTGGCGGAGCAATTGGGTGGCTTTTGTGCAATAGCGGTCGTCGCCGCTGAGGTACCAGGCCAGGGTGAGGGTTTGGACATTACCGCCCAGTTCGCCCAGGTTGCGATGATCGGTAATCTTGTAGATCTCGGGATTGCGGCGGCCGTCGTGGCGGATGTAGGGCAGGCCGTTGGGTTTGCTGCTATCGTACCAGTAATAGGGGGCGTGGCTCATGTAGTCATGCTTGTTACCGCTGGGAGGCGTGACATCCTTGTCCATGACGGAGGTGAGGGGTAGTTGCAGGAGGTGGTCGGCCTGGGTGCGGAGCTGGGCGATGAGCTGTGTTGCGTTTGCGTCGCTGGTCTGGGCTTTTTGTCGCAGGGTGGCGAGGCGATTGTCATTCCAGAGAAGGGAGGCGGCGCGGTTGGCATCGATGAGGCGCCAGGCCGAAACCGTCTTTGTGTTGAAGCCAGGGATGTACAGGGTTTTGGTTGGGATGTCGTAGTGGATGTCGGCGGTGTTCTTTTTCTCCTTTTGTCTATCGAGCAGCAGCTCTTTACGGCCGTCGGCATAGACATAGTAGACAAAGCCAATCCATTCACTGACGATGAGGTCGCCGTCGCCGGCTTCTTCCACTCCATCGCCGCCGTTGGGGAGGGTGGTGATCGTTTTCAGCTGCTTGTGGGCGTCGGCGAGCAAAACGGCTTTATTGGCAAGGATGTAGAGCCCGGCTTTTGTGGCTTTGAGCCCGTTGGCCCCGGCCAGGTTGTCCATGTACAGCTGGGGGACGTCCCTTTCGATGCGATAGACCTTACCGGCTTTCGAGTCGGATACATATACGATGCCGTTAGCATCGACCGTGATATCGTTGAGGCCGTTGGCGCCGGCGATGTCAATCTTTTTTTCAATAGCCCCTTTTGCGATGTCGATGACTACTACGTTGCTGATGTCGGCGACATAGAGTCTGTTGCCGAAGCGGCCCAGCCCTTTTGGCGCGTTGAGGCCGGTGATCCAGCCGGGCGTGTAGTGTTTGCCGTCGAGGCTGAGCTTTCCTACGCCACCTTTGCCATCTACATCCCAGCCGCCGCCATCGATGAGGGAGACATATAGTCCGGTGTTTGTGGCGTTGGGCAGGACGGATTCGGGGATGGCGACGATGGTGTCGGTCTCCCATAGTTTTTCAAGAAAGTGAGCATTCGTCTGTGCCTGTGAGAGGGATGGGAGGATAAGGGCAAATGCCCAGCATAATTTTTTCATGTTATTATGTTTGTGTGAGCTCTACTTCGGCCACTTCGGCCGGGCAGCTTCCAGCTGCCCAGGCTTTTTGATAGCCCAGCGGGCTTTTTCCCGTGATCAATTTAAAATATTTGTAGAAACTGGTGAAATTATTAAATCCGCTTTCGTAACACAGTTGTTTTATACTGAGGTTGTTTTCGATGAGCAGCTTGCAGGCGTGGCCGACGCGCAGTTCGAGCAGGAAACGGGAGTAGGTTTTGCGGGTTCTGGACTTAAAGAACCGGCAGAAGGAATTAGGACTGATGTTAGCAACGGCGGCTATCTCTTCCAGCTGAATGGGGCGCCGGAAGTGGCGGAGGCTGTAGTCATAGATGAGGTTGATGCGGAGATGTTCGGCCTCGCCGAGGCTATGTTTGAAGCCGATGGAGGCGAGGGGCTGTAGCTGGTCGGATTCGGCCAGGACGTGCATGGCTTCGATGAGGAGGATGACGCGGGTCATGCCTTCGGAGTCGAGGAGCCGTTCGAGCAGATGGGCGACCCGGTATTTTGCTTCGCCTTCCACCTGGAGGCCCCGGCGGGCTTTGTCGAGCAGGGCTTTGAGCAGGATATTCTCCGGAAGATCGAGGAATGAGCCGCCCCAGAAATTTTCGGAGAAATGGGCTACACGGACGTCGGTCTGCTCTTCGTACTGTTCGTCGAAATAGGGGTCGTCGAAGCGCCAGTAATGAGGCAGGTTGGCGCCTACCAGTACTACGTCACCGGCTTTGAAGCGCTTCATGTTGTCGCCTACGAACTGGGTGCCACGCCCATTCTTGAAGTGGATGAGCTCTACTTCGGCGTGAAAATGCCATTTGTTGTTGATATATGGAACGAGGTCACGCCTCACGCTGAAGGAATGGCCGGGTTCCCGGGAAACTTTCAATAATTGAGGTCGCATAAAAGTGGGTTTATGTTAGTAACCTGTGTTCTGAACCAAGTTTTTGTTCGCGTCCAGTTCGGTCTGGGGGATGGGCATGAGCAGCAGATGGTCCTGCAGGTTCATCCCGATACCTGCTTCGATCTGTTTGTAGCGGCCGAGACGGATGAGGTCCCAGCGGCGATGGCCTTCCACGCAGAGTTCGCGCTGGCGTTCTTTGAGCAGGCTGTCGACGAAGTTGGCCTGGGAAACGTTGGTGGCGCTGAACTGGTTGGCCGCAGGGACCTTTGCGCGTTGTTGTACGGCGTCGATGCCGGCGAATTTTGTCGGGTCGGCGGGATTGAGGTTGTTCTTTGCTTCCGACTGCATCAGCAGCACGTCGGCATAGCGCAGGACGATCCAGTTGACCTGGGAGTTGTTGGAGCCAGCTACCCATGAGGGGTCGCGGTATTTATAGATGAAGGGGGTTACGGTGGTTGTGCCTACTTTGTTTGCTAAATTCCAGTTGTGGCGCATGGTGTCGTAGACGGGGTAGCCGTTGTTGTAGAAATTGGTGTTAGCTACAAAGGAGCCCGAGCCGCCTAATGGCGAAGGGGAGAACATCCGACAGGTGATGTTCTGGGTCGTCCCGCTGCCATTAGAGCCGAATTGCACGGCGAAGATGACTTCTGTTTGCGTAGGGTAATATTTCTTATTTACATTGAAGACGTCGGAGTAGACGGACATGAGCGAGTATACGCCGGAGTTGATGACGGTGTTGCATTCGGTGAGCGCATTCTGGTTGTCGGCAGGGTCGGCCCAGGCGGTGCTGGCGCGTTGGAGATAGACCCTGGCGAGCATAGCCGAGGCGGCGCCGGAGGAAACCATGCCCTTGCTGGCTGCGGGGATCTTTGGCTCGGGGAAGCAGTTGGCCTCTGCGTATTTCAGGTCGGAGATGATTTGATTATAAACCGTTGCGGCCACCGTGCGTTTGGGGAAGAGGGAGGTGTCCGAGGGGCTGGTGATGGGTTTGAGCAGGAGGGGTACGTCGCCAAAGCTGCGGACGAGATCGAAATAGGCCATGCCTCGCAGGAAGTACGCGTTGCCGAGGATGTGGTTACGGGTTGGGACGTCCATGCTGATCGAAGGCACATGGGCGATGATATCGTTGGCGCGGCTGATGAGCTTATAGCTGTTCTGCCACCAGTTGGTGATCTCCGGGTTGGTAGGCGTGTATTGCAGCTTGTACATATCGATGCGCTCCTGGTTCTGGGTGAGCAGCGGCTGGAGGCAGTCGCCCGGGCATTCCGTCATGATATAAATGGTACGCTGGTAGTAAGCCTGGGGTGTTAGTGCGCTGAGCGCGCCGTTGATGGCTGACTGGGCGTCGGCGGCCGTCTTATAGAAGTTGGAAGGTGTCTGGAAGCTGTAGGGCGTCTCCGTCAGCTCCTTTTTGCAGGAGCCGAGGATGAGGGCGAGGATGGCGAATAGTGTTATATGGCGTGTCATAATATTTGTCTGTTGTTTGTTTAGAATCCAAATCGAACACCGGCTAACCATGTCCGAATGTTGGGATAGGGGTTATAGTCGGAATTGAGGGAGGTGTTGGAGTTGCCATACGAATTCACTTCCGGGTCGAATCCCGAGTAGTGGGTGAGCGTAAGGAGGTTTTGACCCGTGATGTAGACGCTGGCCGATCTGAACACCTTGGTGAGGGTGGGCAGGGGCAGGTCGTAGGAGAGGGTGACCGTCTTTACGCGCAGGTAGCTGCCGTCCTCGAGGAGGTCGCTGGTGACGCCGAGCGAGCGGCGCAGGGTGCTGACGACACTGGGGAGGCGGTTGTTGCTGGTTGTGCCGGGCACCCAGCTGTCCTGTGCTACATAGGCGAACTTATTGTCGGCGGTGGTGCCGTTCTCCATTTCGATCTTGTTTTCATTGAGAATGTTATCTCCATAGACGCCCTGGATGAGTACGAAGAGGTTGAACCGGCCGACGGTGAGATCGCTGGTGAAACCATAAGTGAATTTTGGCAAGGCATGGCCGATGATGGTGCGATCGGCGGCGGTGATGGCGCTGTCGCCGTTGAGGTCGGCATAGTGGGGGTCGCCGGGGCGGACGTTCTGTTTCGTTCCGCTTTTGAGGATATCTGCCTGCGACTGCCAGATGCCAAGGAATTTATAACCATAGAAGGAGCCCATGGGTTGGCCTACTTGCAGGATAGATGAAGCCTGGCCGCCGCTGGGGAAGAGGCTGGTGCTTACGCTACCCACGAACTGGTAGGGTACGCCGCCGAGGCTGAGGATCTTGCTCCTGTTCTGCGAATAGTTGAAGGTTGTCACCCAGCGGAGGTTTTTGGATTGCAGGTTGACGGTGGTGAGCATGAATTCGAAGCCCTGGTTGCGGACGGCGCCGACGTTCTGGATCATGTTGGTAAAGCCGGAGGTGGAGGGCAGGGGTACGGAGTAAAGGAGGTTTGTTGTTTTCTTATTATAGTAGTCGGCGGTGAGGCTTATCCTGTTCTGGAATAATCCGAGGTCGAAGCCACCGTCGAACTGTGCGGTGGATTCCCAGCTGAGATCGGGGTTGGCGATGTTGTTGGGGGAGATGCCGACCACCCGGCTGGCATCGAGATAGTAGGTATTGGTGCCGTACTGGGTGAGGGAGTTGTAGTCGCCGATGTCCTGGTTACCGGTCTTGCCGTAGGAAACGCGGAGCTTGAGGTCGCTGATGGATGGCACCTTCTGGATGAACTTTTCATCCGACATACGCCAGGCGACGGCGCCGGAGGGAAAGTAGCCCCATTTTTTGTTGACGCCGAAGCGGGACGAGCCGTCTGCGCGCCAGCTGAAGGTGAGCAGGTAGCGCTCGAGCAGGCGGTAGTTGAGGCGGGCCAGGCCCGAAACGAGGGCATTGTCCGATCGGTTGGATGTTGAAGTGAGGCTGGCCGCTACGCCGAGGTTGTCGGTGCCATAGCTGTTGGAGGAAAGGTTATTGCCGGTGACGTTCGAGGAGCGATAGGTATATTGCTGGTTGGTCCAGCCGCCGACGAAGTTGATGGCGTGGATGCCAAAGGTCTTGTCGTAGGTGGCGGTATATTCCTGCAGCCAGTCGTAGTTGTTGTTGGTGTTGATAGCGGCATAGCCGTTGGTGCTGTTGCCGAGGTAGGTGGTGTTGGGCCGGAAGACGTCTTCCCGGTAGTTGAGCAGCTCACCGCCGAAGTTGGCGCGGAGCTTCAGGCCGTTGATCACTTCCCATTCGCCAAAGGCGTTGGTGAGCAGGCGGATGTTCCACCCATGGTCCCAGTTGAGAGCGGCTGCCGCGATGGGATTGCCAAGGATGTCCACATAGGGCTGCGGACCGTTTTGATAGGTGTAGTTGCCCGTGCTGTCCTTGATGGGTATGATGGGGCTTGCGCGCAGGGCGTCGAGGATGGTGCCGCCGCCGGCGCCGCCGTTGGTGTTGATGTTGGCCTTGTTCTGGTAGTCATAAGAGGCTTGCGAGTTGAAGCCGATGCGTATCCTGTTTCCGGCCTTATGGTCCATATTGAACCGGATGGTGCCGCGTTTGTAACCCGAGTTCATGACTACGCCTTCCTGGTCGAAATAGTTGAAGCTGAGATAGCGGTGGCCTTCGGCGTTGCCGCTGCTGAGGGCCAGGTTGAAGTTGGAGATGGGGGCGTTGCGAAAAAGGGCTTTCTGCCAATCCGTCCCCGGGCCCATGGCGTTGATCTGTGCCTGGGTGTAGGGGATGGGGGTGTTGGTGTTGTTGTTCTGGTTGTTGATAGTCGTCACCTGATCGAGATAGGTGGCGAACTGTGGGGCGTTCATCATTTTCAGGGTGCGGGCCACCTGCTGGAAGCCGGTGTACATATCAAAGGTGACCGCATTGCGCCCTGTGCCTTTCCTGGTGGTGATGATCACAACCCCGTTGGCGCCACGGCTGCCGAAGATGGCGGTGGCCGATGCATCCTTCAGGACGTCGATGGAGGCGATGTCGCTGGGATTGAGGGTAGAGATGTCGGCGCCGGGGAAGTCGTCGACGACGTAGAGCGGGTCGCTACCGGAGGAAATGGAGCTGAAGCCCCGGACACGCACCTGGAATGTGGAGCCTGGCTGGGAGTTGACCTGGGTCACCTGAACGCCGGCAACGGTGCCTTCGAGCATCTGGCTGGTGCCCGTGATAGGGGTTTTGTCCGGGTTACCCAATTGCACGATGCCGAAGGCGCCGGTGAGGTCCTTTTTCTTTGTTGTACCATAACCCACGACGACCACTTCATTGAGGCCTTTGGCCGCCTGGGTGAGCCTGATAGTGAAATTGTCGTGGATGAAGACTTCGGAGGACACCTCTCTCGGCTCGTAACCGATGGCGGACACCTCGAGGATGTAATTGCCATTGGGGATGGAGAGGGTGAATGATCCGTCATTGTTGGCTGCGACGGTGTTTCTTCTTTTACTGCCTTCGGTGGGTTCGATGGTGATGGTAGCACCGATGACGGGTTTGTTGTCTGTGGATGAAATCACTTTTCCGGTGATGGTTTTGACCTGTGCGTACAGGCCATGCCCAAGGAGGAGGACCATCCCCAGCGCGACAAGCAACTTTCGCATAAGCATACTGGCGAGTTTTTTTAGTGGGTTTGTAGAATTCCACCGTCAAATTGGAGAAAAGATCATGAAAATGGGTAGGTTATGGGGTACTTTATTTACGGAAACGGTTGCGTGGATTGTTGCGATCGCATGCAGCGCAAATCCCCTCCCACGGCGGGTTTCTCAACTACAACGTTTTCGTAAATAAAACCGCGGCTGGGAAAGGGATATCGTAAATTTCGGGAATCAAACTTTTGCTTGCTACTACATATGAATTCAGTCAACCTGAAACAACTGGCCCAGGAGCTAAATTTGTCCGTCAGTACCGTGAGCCGGGCACTGCGGGATAGCTGGGAGATCAGTACTCCTACTAAGCAGCGGGTCTTCGACCTGGCCAAGAAGATGAATTTTCAGCCCAATCCTTATGCCAGCAGTCTGCGCAAGCATCGTAGCCGGACCATCGCCGTCGTCATTCCGGAAGTTGCCAATAATTTTTTTGCCCTGGCAATCAAGGGTATCGAGACAGTAGCCCGGGAGAAGGGTTATCATGTGCTGATCTACCTGACGAATGAGGAGGTGGCTGAAGAGATGGCTATTGCAGCCAGCCTGCAGAGTGGGCGGGTAGACGGGGTGATCCTGTCGCTTTGCGGGTCGACGCAGGATACCAGGCACTTGTTGGACCTGCAACAGCGCAATATTCCGCTTGTGTTCTTCGATCGGGTAAGCGATGGGATCACGGCGCCCAAGGTGATGACGAACGACCACGAGAGCGGGTTCATCGCCACGGAGCATTTGATCAAAGCCGGTTGCAGGCGGGTGGCGCATCTGACGATTTCGATGAGTCTTAGTATCTCGCACAAGCGGCAGCAGGGGTATGAGGATGGGTTGCGGCGGTATGACCAGCCCTGGGATCCCGACCTGGTGATCCACTGTGGCAGCGATGAGGAAGTAAATTACCGGATGATCAAGGAGCTGTTTTTGTCGGATAAAAGGCCTGACGGGGTGTTTGCATCAGTCGAGAAGCTGGCCGTGCAGGTATATCATGTTTGCCGGGAGCTGGGGTTGCGAATACCGGAGGATGTGAAGGTGATCAGCTTTTCCAATCTTGTGACGGCATCGCTGCTGAGTCCTTCGCTGACGACGATTGCGCAGCCGGCTTATGACATGGGTAAGGAGGCGGCGACGATCCTTTTCCGGCGGCTGGAGAAGAAGTATATCGTTGTGCCGGAAGATCGCGTGATGCTGCCGGCGAAGCTGGAGGTGAGGGCGTCGACGATGTCCTCTTAGCGGGGTTCGGTAGCCAGCAGGGGCCAGTCTTTGTTGTATTGATGGGCCTGTTGCATGTCGGCTTTTATCTGCCGGACGATGTCGGGGTGCTGGGCGGCGACGTCCTGTTGTTCGCCGGGGTCTTTCTCCAAATCATATAATTCTATAGGCGGATCGGCGATGGTATTAACGCCAAGCCGGACACCCTTCCATTTCCCCCATCTTACGGCCTGTTTACCACCGGATTCGTGGAATTCCCAATAGAGATAGTCATGGGCTTTTGCGTTGCCGCTTTGTCCCAGCAGTACGGGCAGGATGGAGAGGCCGTCGATGTTGGGGGTGGCGGGGATGCCGGCTACCTGTTCGAAGGTGGGGAACAGATCCCAAAAGGCGCCTTTCCAGGTGCTGACGGCGCCGGCCTTGATCTTGCCGGGCCAGACGGCGATGAAGGGTTCGCGGATGCCGCCTTCGTAGAGGTCGCGTTTGATGCCTCGCAGGGGGCCGCTGCTATGGAAGAAGGCCGGGTCGCCGCCGCCTTCCTGGTGGGGGCCGTTGTCGCTGGAGAAGAGGATGAGGGTATTGCCGGCGAGGCCGAGGCTTTTGATCTCTTTCAGGATATCGCCCACATACCGGTCGAGACGGGTGACCATGGCGGCAAAGGCGGCGTGGGGGTAGGGTTCGAAGGCGTATTCGGCGTTGCCGTCGCCGGGGGTTTTTGCGGGTTCATTGAAGCGGGCAACGTAGTTGTTGTAGACGCTGTCATGCGGAACCTGTAGGGCGGCATGGGGGAGGGTATAGGCCAGGTAGAGGAAGAAGGGGTGGGTGCGGTTGTCACGGATGAACTGTAAGGCATGCTGGTGGATGAGATCGGCGGAGTAGACGGAATCGCCGTGATGGCCGGAGGTGTTGCCGGAGCCGTTGTTGTGGCTGGGAGTGTTGCCAGGCAGATCGACGCGGGCGCCGTTGGCCCAAAGGTGGTCGGGGTAATAGTTATGTGCGAGGGTCTGGCAGTTGTAGCCAAAGAAGTCGGTAAACCCTTTTTTGTCCGGGGTTCCGGTAGAGCCGGGATAGCCGAGGCCCCATTTGCCAAAGATGCCGGTGGTATAGCCGTTGTTTTGGAGGACGGTGGCGATGGTGAGACTGGAGTCGGGGAAGGGGAACTGGCCTTCGGGTTTGAAGCCCCGGTTGCCGCGGATGGCGGTGTGGCCGGTGTGGAGGCCGGTCATGAGGCTGGCACGGGATGGTGCGCAGACGGCGGTGCCCGCGTAGAACTGGGTAAAGCGCATACCCAGGGTCGCCATGTGGTCGATGTTGGGGGTATGGATGAAGGTGTTGCCCTGGTAGCCTACGTCACCGTAGCCAAGGTCATCGGCGAGGATGAAGATGATGTTGGGGTGTTGCTGGGCGGATGCGGCTTGGACGAGGGTTATGGTCAACAGGAGGAGGATGATGCGGGTATACTGACTCATGGGTGAACAGGCAGGTTATGTATAAAGATATGGTAACGATATATCAAATTGCACCAACTAATAAAAATCTATGATGCAGGTGAAAATTAGTTGCTAATTAAAATAGTATTTAGCCAACTATATTAGTATATTTGATCTGTACATTGTCCCTATGTTGAAGGCATACAAATACCGTCTCTATCCTACCAAAGAACAAGCTGCGCAGATCGATAGGTCTATCGGCGTATGCCGGTTGGTCTTTAATCTGGCGTTGGAGGTAAAAACCTGGGCGCACCGAAACGGGACAACATTATCGGCTTTCGATCTCTGTTACCAATTGGTCGATTTGCGGGATACCTTTGAATGGATAAGGGAAGTAAATAGCCAGGCGTTGCAAGCCGCTGTCAAAAAGGTAGACGTGGCCTTTAAAAATTTCTTCCATGGAGGCGGATTCCCGCGGTTCAAGCGCAAGCGCAACGGCGGGAGCTTCCAATGTCCGGCTAATACTCGAAAGATTGATTGGGAAAAAGCAACCTTGACCATCCCCAAAATAAAAGACATCCCTATTGTTTTATCCAGGAGATTCGAGGGAAAGATAAAAACAGTGACTATCAGCAAGACCGCAACAGGCAAGTATTTTGCTGCCGTGCTGGTGGAGTTGCTCCAGGAGGAGATCATGCCTGCAAAAACGGAGCAGGCCATAGGCATAGACCTTGGGCTTGCACATTTTGCGGTATTATCAAATGGAGAAAAGATCGATAATCCCAGGTCCTTAACCAAAATGCTGGCCCGGATTAAGGTCCTACAGCGAAGGGCAAGCAGAAAGAAGAAAGGTAGCCAAAATAGCAGGAAGGCCAACCGGAGAGTGGCCGTCCTTCATGAGAAAATTGCCAATCAGCGGAATGATTTCCTTCACAAGGTATCCACCCGGCTCATCGGTGATAACCAAACCGATACGATCTGTGTGGAA
The DNA here is from genome assembly GCF_014642875.1 of Puia dinghuensis. Classification (GTDB taxonomy): domain Bacteria; phylum Bacteroidota; class Bacteroidia; order Chitinophagales; family Chitinophagaceae; genus Puia; species Puia dinghuensis. Next base: position 266,087 of record NZ_BMJC01000002.1, on the reverse strand, counting down.
AGCCTTAGGGTGAGGAATATGGTGAAAAACCATCGGCTCTCCCGGGCGATCGTTGACGTGGGTTGGTCGAAATTTATAGCCATGCTGGAATACAAGGGTAGGTGGTATGGGAAAAAGGTGATCCGTATAGACCAGTGGTTTCCCAGTTCAAAGACATGTTCCTATTGTGGTCATATATTGACGGAGCTGGACCTATCGGTACGGGAATGGACCTGCGCCTCCTGCCAGGCGACGCATGACCGGGATGTGAATGCAGCCAGGAACATCCTGGCCAAAGGAATAGAATCAGGGGTGGGCAGCCCCGCAGAGCCTGTGGAGCCGCGGCGGATGCGCCGGACAAGGAAGCAGGAAAGTATACCACAAGGGTAAACTTGTATATCATTGCCAAAGATATGGATTTCATAATTTGGAGATAGCGGGTTTTCTGGCTATTTTGAGCGCATAAAACTCCCTGACCTGATGTCCCTCCGCACCTGCCTGCGAACACCGGCTAACCTGCTTAAGCCAGCCATTCTCGGCTGCTTGTTACTTCTATTTTGTCATACCCGCGTTTCCGGCCAGCTACGCGAGATCCATCTCGAGGCCGACTCGAGCAATGAGGTGCGCCGCGTTAGCTTCTATTCGCCCAATGAGGGCTATGTGGCTTTTGCGAAGTGGCTTGGGTATACCACCGATAGCGGCAGGACCTTTACCCAACTCAACATCACCAGCAGCAATGTAAACTTCAACAATTACAACGTCAATTATCTTTACGGTTTTGATATAGCAGGGGTCAAAGCATTCGACAAGAATACCCTCTTCGTCTATGGTTCTTATGCTCTGGTGCCGACCATCCTGTCCTCCAGCAATGGGGGCGCCACATGGACTGTCGTGTTCTGGTCGCAATTCAACCCTACCATCTTTCGCACCGGCATCAGAGACCTGGTCTTTCCGCAAAACGACAATATCGGCTATGCGGTGGATGCTGACCGTGTCCTGAAGACGACGGATAAGGGGCAGACGTGGACGGCACAGGTGACGGCGGAGGCCAGTTATTTCTCCAATATCGAAGCGGTGGATGATAATAATCTTGTCGTTTTTGTCACGGATCCCAATGGGCCCCGGATGATAAGGACTACCAACGGGGGTGCTTCATGGCTGAATGTGCCGCTGCCCGGTGCGGCCGGAGAAAGGCTGGACTATGCTTATTTCCTCAACGTCGATACCGGCTGGGTGAGCATGGGCGGCAGCGTCACTCCCGGCGAATTTTATAAGACGACCAATGGCGGCGCTACCTGGGTGCAGCAAAATAATTCCGACGCCACGCCATTCGACTGCAATAAGATGCATTTTGTGGATAACAATACGGGCTATGCTCTTGGGGGTATTTTTTATCTATGGAAGACATTGAACAGCGGCGTCACCTGGGAGCCGCTTCCGAACAATAATCCTTACACTTATCTCGGGTTTACCTATAACGATCTGCAATGTTATTCCGCCAATCAGCTTTGGGCTGGCGGGGGGCATGGCTATCTGGCGATATCCGCCGATGGGGGCGGGACACCGTTGCCGACGGCCTATTTCAGCATCGACACCACCGGGGTGTATGCGACCGGGAATGTAAACCTGATAAACTATTCCCGGAGTGGGTATACTTACCAATGGGCGGTGAACGGGCAAGTGTTGGCTTCGAGCTATAATGCTTCCTATGCTCACTACATAGCCAGGGTGCAGGACACTATCCGGCTAATTGTGAGTTCGGGCGGTATTTCGGATACGCTTGTAAGAAAGCAGTCGTTCTTTGTGCCTGTGCTGCCGAATCCCACGGGCTTTTCTCCCGCGGGTGGCGGGGCGGGGACGCAACTGACGATAACCGGCTCGGGATTTACCAATGCAACGGGGGTGACTATCGGCGGGGTGCCGGCGGCCTCTTATAGGATCGCTAACGACACTCTCATCCTGGCGGTGGTGGGTGGCGGCGCGTCGGGGGCGGTGGCGGTAAGTGACATTCACGGGAGCTTTTCGATTCCCGGATTCAGCTTTTTCCCGGCGTCCGCGGCTGCGCCTCCGGTGATCGCATCGGTTAGCCCCGCCTTTGGGGCGGTAGGAACGACGGTGACGATCGGCGGGTCGGGATTTGGCGTTTCGACGGCGGCCAACGCGGTGTTCTTCGGATCGATAGCTGCGCCGGTGCAGTCGGCTACGGGGACGAGTATCGTTTGTACTGTTCCGCCGGGAGCCAGCTATGCCCCCCTATCAGTCCTCAACAAGACCAGCGGTCTACAGGCGCAGACGGCAATGCCCTTCAACATTCCTTTTGCCGACAGCAGCAATTTTACGCCAAACTCTTTTGTCAAGGTCTTTTCGGATCAATATACGGAAGGATACTCTCCTTATTCGGTGCGGGGCCAGGACATCGACGGGGATGGGCGGCCCGATCTGCTGGCAACGGTCACCGGCTACCCTGCGGACTCATTGGCGGTTTATCCCAACACGAGCAGCCCGGGCAAGATCAGCTTTGGGGCGAAGACCAACGTTGCGCCTTTTCCTAATTTGCTTTCTACCGATTATTTCGAAGCCGGCGATATCGATGGGGACGGGCAACCGGATGTTGCCCTCGTTTCCAACAGCTACTATATATCTGTTTGTCGCAACCAAAGCACAAAAGGAAAGATCTCTTTTTCGGCACCAGTGAGTGTGCCCACGATGGATGGATCGCAATCGCTTGTTATTGCCGATCTCGATAATGATGGAAAGAACGATATCGCGGTGGCGACCTTCAATTATAAGATGGTGTCGGTGGTGCGGAATACCGGTATTCCGGGCGCACTGGCGTTTGCGCCCACCCAGAATTTTCCTGCGGGCGGCAATTGTACGGGGATTGCCGTTGGCGATCTTGACGGGGACGGGAAAAAAGACCTGGTGACGCTGAATTACCTAAATGGTACGAGTGCAACGTCGAGCTTCTCTTTTTTCAGGAATACGAGTGTGCCGGGTGCGATATCCTTTGCGCCGGAGATTGACGTCTCGGTATCGGGGGTTACATCAGATGGAAGGTTTGTCGCTATTGCGGACGTCGACCGGGACGGCCGGCCCGATGTGATCATTGCCAATGACTTTAACCTATGTGTTTTCCGGAACGTGGGGGCGCCCGGCAGTGTTGCATTTGCCCCGCCGGTGGTGGTGCCATTGAACGTGATCGGGCAGGGGGCAAGCATGGCCAACTACAGCGGCAGCAGTCTGCCCGATGTTATTTCCGGGAATTGGAGCGCCAGCTATTTTCTTGCGTATAGGAATATCTCGCGGCCGGGCAACGTAGGGTTTGATCCGGTGATGCAGTTGCCGGGGTGGAATCCTTATGTCACCACTGCTGCTGACTTCGATGGCGACGGCCGGCCGGATCTTGCGGCCGCCAATACCAACGACGGTTCGGTTTCCGTATACAAGAATGGTTTCGGGATACCGATAGCCCTGACGCTTTGCGTGGGCAATCCTTATGGCACCCAGCTGACCTCGGATCTTACCGGGACGCATTACCAATGGCAGGAGGACAAGGGAAGCGGCTTCACGAATGTGGTGGACAACGACAGCCTGTCGGGTTCGGCCAGCGCCACCTTGAATTTTAAGAAGACCGCACCTGGCTGGATGGGGTATCGGTTCCGTTGTGTCGTCGACAGCTTCTACAGCAGCATTTATATAGTGAAAGTGAACATCCCGGTGGATCCCGGGGTGAATCTTGCGGCAACCGACAGTATCATCTGTTATCGCAATCCCGTCTGGTTTACGGCAACCACCGCGAATGGGAGTACGGGGAACTATAATTTTACCTGGCTGGTGAATGGGGCTATCATTACGGGTCCCGCCTTTGTGCAGGGCTATAAGCTATTCGACGATGAGCTGAAGGATAATGACCGGGTGCAGGTGGTGTTGAGCTATTATGATGTTTGTGGCGGGATACATTATGATACCAGCCGGACCATTACGATGCATGTGACCACGCTCACGGTGCAGATAGCGGCTTCCGACACGATCGTCTGTGCGGGCACGCCGGTGACGTTTACGTCGTCTACGACGAATGTGACGGGGTCGCCCGGCTACCAGTGGAGGGTAAGCACGAGTAATGCCGTGTGGACCAGCCCTTCCTTTACTACGGCAGACCTGTCGAGTTATTCGTCGGTGTCACTGGTGCTGGATTGCTCGGCGCAATGTGGTCATCCGACCGCTGTTTCGAGCAATTGGATCGCCATGACGGTGAACGATACTACCCGACCGATGGTGCATATCGTGGCAAATGACACGGCTGTCTGCGCCGGTGCTACGGTGAACTTCACCGCCACGGAGACGGGCGGCGGCAATTCGCCGGGCTATGAATGGCTGGTCAATGGATCGGCGGCCGGTGGGAATTCGACCAGCTTTAGCAGCGCCGGGTTGCGGGATAATGACAGGGTGGAATGTGTTGTGACCAGCAGTCAGATATGTACGGCGGGCGACATGGCGGGCAGCAATCCCATAATCATGCATGTGAAGGCGATTGTGGTTCCCCAGGTGGCCGTTGCGGTTGCCGACACCGTTGTTTGTCCGGGGGCGGTTGCCAATTTTTCGGCTATCGCCAGCGACGGCGGCAGCGCCCCGCATTATCAATGGACAAAGAACAGCGCTGTCGTGGGTGGTGATGCGCCCACTTATACGGATAATACGGTTACGGGCGGTGAAGTCGTTGTTGTTCGATTGGTGAGCAGTGAGAGTTGTGCCAGTCCCGACACGGTGACCAGTCAGCCGGTGGTGATCTCCCTGGACAGGCAAGCGCCCGTGATGAGGATAACGGGCGATACGGCGGCCGGCATCGGAGTGCCGGTGGAGATGAGCGCATCGACGACCAATGGGGTTGGTGTAATCACTTATCAATGGCAGGATAGTACGGGGCTTCATTCGTGGCAGAATATCGGCGGGGCGGTGAATCCGACATTGAGCTATATTTTTTCCGCGCCTGGCGATAAGATCCGTTGTCTCGGGACGGGTACGACCGGTTGCCTGGCTGTCAGTAATACCCTTACCTGCGGCTTCGACGGGAATGCGGGTGTCAATGGTGTCCGGTATTATCCCAATCCGGCTACCACTGTGCTTTATATCGTCGACACCGACCCTGGCGACCCCATCGATGCACTATCGATCGCCAGCGCCACCGGGAATCCGGTGATCGTTCTTAACAGCGTGAACAGCCGGTCGCGGATAGCCGTTGATGTAGCCACGTTGAATCCGGGGATGTATTTTGTAACGATCACCCGGAGCTCCGGAAGCCGGAGTGCTTTTTCCTTTATAAAGCGGTAACCGACGCGGGCCGGATCGCGGCAGGCGTCAACTCAAATTCACGCGCAAGCAACTCGTACGACCGGAGGCGGCCGGCCGGGTCTTCGGTGAAGGTGGAGATGACGAACTCATCCGTGTCGAAGTCGGCGGCGAGGCCTTCGAAGATGTCGCGCAACTGTTGCGGGGTGCCGACGGCTGTCCGTCTGCGGTTGTGGAGGACGCGTTGCCATTCTGCCGGCGTATAGTCATAGGCGAGAGCGGCGGCGACGGTAGGGATCTCGTCGTAGTTGCCTTTTTCGAAGCCAAGAAGCCGGTAGTCGATGAGGGCCTGGGTTTCGTGTACTTTTTGCGGGTCTTCGGAGCAGAAGGCGAAGATGCCGACGGCCGTATGGGGTTCGGTGAGGGTGGCGGAAGGTTTGAAGCGGTCGCGGTAGGCGCGGAGGGCTTCGGGGCCGCCGACGGGGTTGATGAATTGTGCATAGCAGAGCGCCATGCCGAAGTGGGCTGCGAGCAAGCCACTTTCGCCGCTGGAGGTGAGCATCCAAAGTTGTGGCCGGGTGTGGATGCTGGGGATGGCGCGGATCTTTCCTTCGAAGTTACCGGGGGTGGGGGTATCGGTGAGGAAGGCTTCGAGGTCGTGGAGCTGTTTTATATACTCCTGTGGGTCGAAGGTATTGGTGGGGTTGAGCAGATGGGCTGTCAGCCGGTCGCCGCCGGGGGCGCGGCCCAGGCCCAGGTCGATGCGGCCGGGGTAGAGGGCTTCGAGGAGGCGGAAGTTCTCGGCTACTTTCAGGGTGCTGTGGTTGGGGAGCATGATGCCCCCGGAGCCCAGGCGGATATGGTGGGTCTCCGCGGCGAGGCGGGCGATGAGGATCTCGGGCGATGCGCCGGCGAGGGTGGTGGTATTATGGTGTTCGGACAGCCAGTAGCGGGTGTAGCCCAGGCGATCGGCCAGCCGGGCGAGGCGGATGGATTCTGTGAGGGCAGATGAAGCGTCGCCATCCTTGCGGATGGGGGTCTGGTCGAGGACGCTGAGGCGGAATTGCTTGGACATGTTTCTCATAACAAGAATTAGGATGAATGGTTTGGATTTTCCCCTGTCTGGGTGTAGATTTGTATCATTATGATATCGTTTTGATATCATACACCTAAAAACCGTTTATATGAGCGCTTTTACTGCGGAGAAGATCCGCAAGCCTATCAATGGGTATTCCATTCTTTTGCTGATGGCGGTGGTAGTGTTTTTGGCCTTTTTAATGTTTGCCACGCAGACCGCTATTCCGTTGGCGATAGTGTTATGGGTGTTGTTTCTTCTTTTAGCCAGGGGATTGGTGGCTGTTCAGCCAAATACGGCCAAGGTGTTGGTGTTGTTCGGCGATTACAAGGGGACAGTCCAGGAGAGCGGGTTGTTTTGGGTGAATCCTTTTTATCAGCGGCTGACGGTGTCGGTGCGGGCGCGGAACTTCGAGAGTGAGCAGTTGAAGGTGAATGATAGGATGGGGAACCCGGTGTTGATCAGCGTGATCCTGGTGTGGCGGGTGAAGGACACGTACAAGGCTTCTTTCGAGGTGGATCAGTATGAGAATTTTATAAAAGTCCAGACGGATTCGGCGGTGCGGAAATTAGCCGCCTCCTATTCTTATGATCATTATGAGGATGAACGTGCGGAGGTGACGCTGAGTACGAATTTTGACGAAGTGAATGCCACGCTCGAACGGGAGACGGCCGAGCGGCTGGTGATTGCGGGGATAGAAGTAGTGGAGGCGCGGATCACCCATTTATCGTATGCCCCGGAGATAGCGGGTGTCATGTTGAAGCGGCAGCAGGCGTCGGCCGTTGTTGCGGCGCGGCACAAGATCGTGGAGGGTGCGGTGGGGATGGTGGAGGCCGCGTTGCATTTGCTGTCGTCGAAGCAGATCATCGAGTTGGATGAAGAAAAGAAGGCGGCGATGGTGAGCAACTTGATGGTCGTGCTTTGCGGTGACAGGGAATCGCAGCCGGTGTTGAATACCGGGACCTTAAATCATTGATGAATGGCGGAAAAAAAAGCTTTTCCCTTGCGGATGAACGTTGCGATGATGAAGGCCATCGAGAAGTGGGCGGCGGACGAGTTTAGAAGTGTCAATGGTCAGATAGAGTGGATACTTCACCAGGCGTTGGCCGAGGCCGGAAGGCTGAAGGAGGGAGCTGATGTGCCCAAGGAAGAGCCGGGTAAAGAAGGAGCGGTGAAGAAAGAGAGTAAAAAAAGATAATGTGATGATATGACTATTGTGTATATGCGCTGATTATATCGGCTAGTGGGTTTATTTATATATGCTACGGGTTTATTATCAGGGACCCCGGGGTTTAATTTTTATCTCCCGGATACGCAAAGCGGATTGAGTTGCGTTTATAGGGTTGTCGCAAATAAACCTTACCCTATTTGACTTGAAAACCAACCCTGAACAACCAATGCGTCCCTTTAGACCTTTCCGCTACGCGTGTGCGCGGATGATGAAAAACCTTTTGCTCCTGTTGCTAAGCGCAGGAGTATGTTCGATCGCCCATGGGCAGATAAATGCCTATGCGAAAGTGACGGGCATTTCGGGATACAATCTCACCCTTTCCAGCACCCATATCAATCAAACCTACCATACGTTTGCCGCGGGCGAACAAGTGATCCTCATCCAGATGCAGGATACGGTGATAGGAGCCGACACGTTGAATAATACGAACTTTGGGAAGATCGGCTCTATCTCTTATGCGGGCGAGTATTTTGTGTATATGATCAGTTCGATCTCGGGCTCTACGATGACGTTGACGGCCAGGCCAAGTTCTTCTTTTAATGCCGGTTCCAAGGGGAGTCTGCAGGTGGTGAGCTACAATAACCTGGGCGCGAGTTATACCGTTAACACCGCCATCCCGGCGTTGGCCTGGGATGGGTATATAGGCGGCGTCGTCGCCTTGCAGGTGAGTGGTACCCTGACCCTGAACAATAATATCTACGCGGATGGGCTCGGATTCCGTGGAGGAAGTGTTTCCGCGAACTATGAAGTTACCTGTGAGCCGACAGTATATAATTCCACCAGTTCGAATTATGCATATAAGGGTGAAGGCGTCTATGGTACGCCGACGATCAATACCCTTACGAATACGGGACGTGAGCCGCTGGTGAGTGGCGGTGGTGGTGGCAGTGATGACAATGCGGGTGGTGGTGGAGGCGGTAATTATACGGCCGGCGGGCAAGGTGGCCAGGGATGGACCTGTACGGCGGCGACGGCATCCGGTGGATTTGGGGGCCTGTCCCTTTCGGGTTATATCTCCGGCGGTCGGGTCTTTATGGGCGGCGGTGGAGGTGGTGGCCAGCAGAACAATAGTGTCGGCTCTTCGGGCAGCGCCGGGGGCGGTATCGTTTTTATCAAGGCTGGTACTTTAAAGACACAGAACAACTGTAGTCCTGGCAGTGTGAGCATCAGTGCAGAGGGCGCCGCGGCGGGCAATAGTGGCAATGACGGTTCGGGTGGGGCGGGTGCGGGTGGCACGGTGGTGCTGGCGATCACTACTTTTGCGGCCAGGTCTTCGTGTCCGCTGACGATCGCGGCCGATGGAGGCAATGGCGGGAATGTGACGGACCCCAATTCGCATGGCGGTGGGGGTGGCGGCGGCCAGGGGGCGGTGATCTTTGGCGTGTCCCTTCCTACTACGAATATCACGGTGACGACCAACTCCGGTACAGGAGGCACCAACAACAGTGCCGGGACGACAAGCGCCTCGAGTGGTAGCGGGACCCCCGGTTCGGGCATCATGACCAGTGTGCCCATAGTGCTGCCGGTGGACTTCCTTTCTTTTACGGCGGAGAAGAGCGGACAGGAAGATGTCATAGACTTCAGCACGAGCAAGACCTTACAGGCGGTGACCTTTACGGTACAGCGGTCGGCGGATGGGGCAAGCTTTAGCGATATCGGCGTGCTTCCCGGCGTTTTCGATGCCGGTGCAACCGAGAGTTATGTTTATACGGATGTTGCTCCGCTGGCGGGGATGAACTACTACCGTGTGAAGGAAACGGACCTGTCCGGTGAAGTGCGGTATACGGAGATTGCGGTTGTCGATCGTACGGGTGATGCCGGCGGATTCCATGTATTCCCCAACCCTGCGCACGGGGCCTTTACGATAATGCTGACCAAAGGGGTGACGGAAACGGTATCTTATTCGATAGAAGACCTGTCGGGTGCAACGGTCTATCGCGGCCAGTCGGTTGCGACGGCGGGGAGGATAGCTGTTGCGGCCAGCCCGGTGCTCACAGCCGGGATCTATCTTATCCGGGTGGAGACGAAAGAGGGGATACAGGCGGGGAAGTTGATCTTACATTAGATCCTCCCGGCCACGGCCGGGAGGATCAGGATGCTATTTTGCTTTGGGCGAAAGATCGAACGGAACAATTACCTTGAAAGTGAAATTCTGGCCCATGTTAAACATGCCGGGCGTAATATTGGGTGGAACATTCGGGCTGTCGAAATACTTCAGGCGGCTCATGTTCGACTGATAACTGACATTGCCCAGGTTGGTACCTTCGATGAATATTTGCGCGATCTTTTTGCCGGCGGCATTCACCAGATCGACTCCCAGGCCGGCGCTCACCAGGTTATACCCGTCTGTATACGTTTCCGTGCCAAAGGCTGCAAAGAAACGGTCCTGGGCATTGTAATGGTCGAATCCCACATAAGCATAACCGTTCTTGAAAATGCCGAAGCCCTTATGATCCACTGCGCGCAATTCCGAGTGCGTGTGCAGCGGCGGGATAAACGGCAGGTATTTAATGCTATCCGCTGCATGACCGTTATTGGAGAGGTTGGTACCGTAAGTGAGGGTCATGGAGTTTTCGAAATGCAACCAGGAGACGGGATGAATATCCAGGTAGAACTCTCCGCCGTCGATGCGGGCCTTTGTTTGTACATAGCCGAATTCTGCGTAGAGGCCGTTCGGGTTGGGCGTCCCGTCCGGATTCACCCGCAACGGATTGCCGCTGGCATCCAGGATCTGCTCCTGGAAAATATAATTCGAGATATTATTGTCGAAGAAGCTGGCGCTGGCCGTCAGGAAGGGTAAGGTGAGTGTCGCACCGAAGTCATATTGCAGACTGAATTCGGGTTGGAAATTGCTGTTGCCTACGTGGTAGAGCTGCGAACCCGGGTCGGGTCCGTTGGCTGACAACTCGGCAATGCTGGGCGCGCGGTAGCCCCGGGCAATATTGGCTTTGACCAGGAAGTGGTCCGAGAAATTATAGGTTCCACCTACGCTGCCGGTGACCCCCGAAAAGGTTTTGCTCAACGCGGGAAACTGCGGTGCAACGTTAGGTGCGGTGGTTGGGTTGGCCCCTGTGTACAGCGTCGGGTAATAAGCTACACTCGTGTCGATGTAAGCGGCCTTCCCGGTGAAAGAGCGGGAGTCGAACCGGATGCCACCCATGAGGTCGAGTTTCCCAAAGCTCTTCTTCTCTGTAAGGAAGGGACCAATGTCGAATTGATGATAAGCCGGGATGGGGAAAGCAGTGCTGTACCCGAGGGTATTATTCTGGTACATGCCGTTGACGCCAACGCTGGTCTCATACCCGTCACCCAGGGTGAAATTGTACTTGATGTCGTAGGTGTAGGTATTTAGTTGCAGGTTGAGGCCGGGGACATCCGGGGCTGTCGGATGGGTAAATTCCCGGCGGTGGCTGTACTGCCAGCCCAGGTTGACGATGAGGTTACCATTACCCAGGGCGAAATTGCTGACGTCGTATATACGGTACAACTGGACATGCTGGTGGATGGGAGGGATCGTATAGCTGTTGAGTTCGTTATACGGAACGATGGGCCGATAGGTATCCGAATCCGTTATCTGCTTGGTGAATGCCCGCGTTGCCGAGTCGCGGCTGCCGTCGGGAATACTCTGCAGATCGTCGAACAGCGAGGCATTCAGATAGGAATAGCCCCAGCTCTTATTCAACCCGATCATGGCCCGGGCGTCCGTTTCACGGAAATTAGTATGATAGTCCCAACCGTCATGCGGATTGCGGTAGTTCCTGGCCAGCTTTTCCGAACCTTGAACACCCCATACCAGGCCGTTTTGGTTGCCCTGTAGCCGCAGCGAAGAGTTTGTAAGCCCGTTGTTCGTCCCGTAGGCGCTGCTTACGTAGCCGAGTATCTTGCCATTGGGTACTGGCTGAGGCGTGAGCAGGTTGACCACGCCCCCGATGGCGTCCGAGCCAAAGCTGAGGCTCGCGGGGCCTTTGATGATCTCGATGCGATCGATGGAATTCTGGTCCACCTCGATACCGTGTTCGTCACCCCATTGCTGACCTTCCTGCCGGATGCCGTCTTCGGCCGTAACAACCCGGTTGTAACCCAATCCATGGATGAAGGGTTTGGAAATATTGGGACCGGTGGTCACCGCGCTCACACCTGGCAGGTTGGCTACCGCATCTATAATATTCGTCGCGGCCGAATGCTGTTGCAAATATTCCTTGCCTACGGCAACGATGGGAATCGGGGCCCTTTTTATTTCGGTGGCCCTGCTGACGCCGGTGACTATTATTTCTTCCGTCTCCAGGGTAGATAGAGACAGCTGTACATCCAATTGGGAAGTCTTGCCAAAATCCACGTTCTGATAGAATGTACCATAGCCGACGTAGCTGACTTCCACGAGGTGAATGCCCCTGGTGCTGAGGTTGATGGTGAATTTTCCATTTGCGTCGGAAACGGTACCTGTTTTCAGATCAGGCACCATAATGGTGGCGCCGGCGATGGGTTTGCCGTCCGTTTTGCTTGTAATGGTTCCGGTTAAATTTCCGAATAAAGTGGGTTCCCCCGCCAGGAGGGACTGAGAGCAAAATATGCAAAATAGCAGGAAGAAGAATGCGTTAAGCTTCCGGTTCATAATCCGTTGTGATTAAACAATAAAAAATGAGAATGCAGGTCAGGAGCAAAGGGGCGTGAGAGAGAGGGAAGGTGGCGGACCTTTTAGCGAATAGTATATCGCTTCGGTGTCGGGAGTGGGGGATTGGGGTGCACTTCCGAGTTCAGTAGCTTTTTGCGTGGGAACAGTGAGGGTAAAAATGGCAGTTTTCTGCAGCGGCAACATGGCATCTTCAAAGCAGTCACAGGCCAGCTGTATCTTGTCCGAGCCAGGCGTAGCGTATGAAGAGATGGTCTTGCTCGCGTGAAGCCAATGGTGCATCCACAGGCGGAGCCCTGCCTTCTGGCTGAATACCAGTAGCAGCAATACAGCTATTGTTTTGGAGTACCGTCTTAGCATGCGACCGCAATGATAGTTGATTTGCAACGGTATTGCAAATTTATTTTGTAAACCAAATGTAAAAGCCCGGCAGGTGCCGGGCTTTACTCTATAATTGGGTTAGGTGTTCGCTATTGTTTTTTGCCGCCGCCGCCGTCTTGCGGTTTTTTGCAGCAGGTGGGCAGCCTTTTGTAGGCGTCGGGTTCAGCGGTGACATCGTCTGCGTCATAGCCAACGTTGGCGATGTCGGTTTTTATGTTTTCGATGTTGGTGCGATCGGTGAGGTAGGTGACGGTGGTGATCTTCTTTTTATAGTCGACATTTATTTTTACGATGCCGTCTTCGTGGGACATGTATCGTTCGATGCGGTCTTTACATTCCTGGCATTGGACGGTGGGGGTTTTGATCACAGCGGTGAGCTGGGGTTTTGTCTGGGCCAGGCTGGCCGTGGTGAAGCCGAAGATAAGCGCGAGAAGGAATTGAATTTTTTTCATACTTAATCGGATTGTACAACTAAATATACGGATTTTTTTGGATTACAGATGTTGGGTTGCCGGGAAGGGCGCGCTCATGGGTTAGACGCCTTGCCATTCTGCCGGACTGGCGCTCCATTGGAGGAGGATGCTTTCTTCTGCCGGGGTAACCAGGCCTTTTTCCAGGGCCAGGCTGATGAGGGTGGGGTAGTTGGACAGGGAGGTATAGGCAACGCCGGCTTTTTCAAAGGCTTCCTGTGCCACGGGGAAGCCATAGTTGAAGATGGAGACGAGGCCGATGACTTCCAGGCCTTCGCTCCGCAGGATGTCTACGACCTGCAGGCTGCTCTTGCCTGTGGAGATGAGGTCTTCGATGACGACGACGGGCTGGCCTTTTTCGTAGTAACCTTCGATCTGTTGTCCCAGGCCGTGTTCTTTTGGTTTGCTGCGGACATAGACATAGGGGAGTTTCAGCTGGTCGGCCGCCATGGCGCCCCAGGCGATGCCTGCCGTGGCTACGCCGGCCAGGAGGCCTGCTTCGGGGTATTGGGCGAAGAGGACGTTGCAGAGTTCGGATTTTATAAAATCGCGGATATAGGGGAAGCCGAGTACCCTGCGGTTGTCGCAGTAGATGGGGCTTTTCCAGCCGGATGACCACGTGAAAGGTTGTTTGACGCTGAGGCGGATGGCCTGTACCTGCAGGAGGCGTTCGGCCACGGCCCGCTGATTGGTGGTGATGATCTTTTCTGCCATGACGCGAAAGTAACTAAATTGCACGAAACCCACCTCCCATGTACATCAAGATCTACTTTAACGATAAGCCGTTGTTTCTTTGTAATGAGATGACGGACGAGATAAGGGTCTATGCCCATCATGACGATGCCGTGCTGATCGATGAATTCTCGCATCCGGCGGTGAATTCGATGATCCATGAGATGCGGCAGCCCAAAGTTCATGCGGGCATTTTTATTCATCATGACCTGGAGGAATTGAGGAAGGCCTTCTGGAAGAAGTTCGTGCTGGTGAAGGCAGGAGGCGGACTCATACGTAATGGAGAGGAGAAGTACCTGTTTATGTTGCGGCGGGGCATCTGGGATCTGCCGAAGGGGAAGCTCGATCCGGGGGAGACGATCGAACATTGCGCGATCCGGGAGGTGATAGAGGAAACGGGTATCGAGGGGGTGATCCTCGAGGGGCCGTTACTACTGACCTATCATACCTATGATGAGAGTGGAAAACATATCCTGAAGGAAACGCATTGGTTTAAGATGAGTGCGCCCGCGCCGGGGGAGCTGACGCCACAGCTGGAAGAGCAGATCACCGAGCTGCGGTGGGTGGATACGACGGGTATGCAGGAGGTGCTGCGGCATACCTTTCCGTCGGTGAGAGATGTTGTCAAAGCTGTTTTGCAATGATGGATACGGTGAGACGGCTGATGCAGACGAGTTTTTCACGCTCGTCGTAGATCTTTATTTCCCAAACATGGATGGTGCGTCCGGTGTGGAGCGGTTTGACGACGCCGGTGACGAAGCCTTCGCGGACGCCGCGGAGGTGATTGGCGTTGATCTCGATGCCAACGACGTTGAATTTCGAGTGGTCGACGACGAGGGCGGAGGCTACGCTGCCGAGGGTTTCAGCGAGTGTTGCCGATGCGCCGCCATGAAGGAGGCCATAGGGTTGTTTTGTGCGGGGATCGACCGGCATGCGGGCTTTGATGTAGTCTTCGCCTATTTCGGTGAAGACGATGCCGAGGTGGTCGCCCATCGTGTTATTGCCCAGGGGGCGGATGTGTTCTATTTTTACGGCAGGATCGAACCAGATGGCCATAGGCAGTTATTTGGTAGAGGTGAGCGATCGCTTTACTACATCGGGCAGGAATTGCATCACGTCGCCGCCATTTTTCAACACATCGCGGACGAGGGTGGAGGCGACTGAAGTATATTGGGGCAGGCAGGTGAGGAAGATGGTTTCGATGTTGTGGTCGATGCTGCGGTTCATGTCGGCGATGGCTTTTTCGTATTCGAAGTCGTTGACATAACGGATGCCACGGAGGATGAATTGGGCGCCCACCTGCTGGCAGCAGCGGACGGTGAGGCCTTCGTAGACGACGGCTTCCACCTTGGGGTTGTTTTTATAGATCTCGCGTATCCAGCCCAGCCGTTGTTCTTCGGAGAACATGGGTTCTTTGTTGGCGTTGCGGCCGATGCCGATGACCAGTTTGTCGAACAGCGGCAGCGATCGGTTGATGATGTCCTGGTGGCCGATGGTGATCGGGTCGAAGGTTCCCGGGAAGAGGGCGATACGGTTCATAGACAAGTGCGGTTTGAGAGCAAGATAATCCTTTTATTGTGTTCCCCCGGCTAGCAGATAGAGAACGGCCATGCGTACGGCTACACCGTTCTCCACCTGGTGGAGGATAATAGACTGTTTGCTGTCGGCGGCGTCGCTGTCGAGTTCGACGCCCCGGTTGATGGGGCCGGGGTGCATGATGACGATCTCTTTGCTGAGGCTGTCGAGCAGCCGCTTGTTGACCCCATAGGCAAGACTGTATTCGCGCAGGGAGGAGAAGAGCGGCTGGTTCTGCCGTTCGAGCTGGATGCGCAGGATGTTAGCGACGTCGCACCATTCGAGGGCGTTGCGCAGGTTGTATTCCACCCGGACGTCGAAGGCCTCGGTGAGGTGGACGGGGATGAGGGTAGGGGGACCGGCGATGGTGACTTCGGCGCCCATCTTCTTCAGCAGCCAGATATTGCTCAGGGCTACGCGGGAGTGCATGATATCGCCGATGATGGCTACTTTTTTGCCGGCCAGTTCACCGAGTGCTTCGCGGATGGAGAAGGCGTCCAACAGGGCCTGGGTCGGGTGTTCGTTGATGCCGTCGCCGGCGTTGACGATAGCGGCGGGGATATGTTTGGCCAGGAAGTGTGGGGCGCCGCTGGCGCTGTGACGCATCACCACCATATCCACTTTCATGGAGAGGATATTGTTCACGGTGTCGAGCAGGGTCTCGCCTTTGGCGGCGGAGGAGCCGGATGCCGTGAAATTGATGGTGTCGGCGGAGAGGCGTTTTTCTGCCAGTTCGAAGGAGATGCGGGTTCGGGTCGAATTTTCGTAGAAGAGATTGACGATGGTTACATCCCTGAGGGTTGGGACCTTCTTGATGGGACGTTGCAGAACTTCTTTGAATTGAGTGGCGGTATCTAAAATGAGCTGGATATCAACCGGTTGGAGGTCTCTAATGCCAAGAAGATGTTTGGTACTCAGTTGCATTAGAAAGCAAAGTTAATGGATTTTGTGATCAGAGTAATTCGACTTCGTCCTTTCCGTCTTTTTCTTTCCAGAAGACTTTTACTTTTTGGGTGATGATGGAGTCGATGGGACGGCCGACGTAGTCTGCCTGGATGGGTAGCTGGCGGCTGAAGCGGCGGTCGATGAGGACGCAGAGTTCGACCTTTGCGGGTCGGCCGAAGTCCAGGAGGGCGTCGAGCGACGCCCGGATAGTGCGGCCCGTCCAGAGGACGTCGTCGATGAGCACGACATTCTTATTCTCGATGGAGAAGGGGATCTCGGTATAGTTGAGCTCGTGGAGACCCTTCCGGACATCGTCGCGGTAGAACGTTATATCGAGCTTGCCATATTGGATGGCTTCCGGTTTTACTTCGGTTTGCAACTGGCGGACGATGCGGTCGGAGAAGTAGATGCCCCGCGGCTGGATGCCGATGAGCACGGTATTTTGGAGATCAAGATGGTTCTCGAGTAATTGGTGGGTCAGACGTTGGATGGTGATCGCTAGCTGCTGTTCGTTGAGGATGATCTTCAAGCGTTTTTTTTATAAAAATAAGCCAAAAAAGCATAAGCCCGGTCGACAGGTACCGGGCTTAGCAGGAAGTCAGATAGAAGAAATAAGATTATTTTTTGCCGCCGCCGAATTTGTAGAGAGCGGTGAGACCCAGGTAGGTGAGGGAGCCGCCGTTTGCGGAGACGCCGTCATAGGCAAGGATCACCTGGAACTGGTCGGCATTGTAGCCTATCTGTGGGCGGTATTCGAATCCGCTGGCGCTTGCGCCGCCGCCGGTGTAGTCGCCAAAGCCGATCTGGGCGCCGAAGAAGAATTGTTCGCTGGGATAGTAGCGGGCGCCGACGATGACAGGGATATGGCCAACGGCGGGCGCTTTGTAGGTATACCCGTAGCCTAAGTCGACGGATTTGCCAAAGAAGTCGGTGTAACCGGAGGTGGCCACACCCGTGACGTTTTCGGTGAAGGCATATTCGCCCTGGATGATACCGCCAATACCAAAGGAGTTGGTGGTGTTAAGATTGCCGGTAGGCAGGGCGAGTTGGACACCGGCGCTGAAGGTAAAATCCCCCTCGGTCATCTGGGCTTGAGAAGTCATAGCGGACGCGCAAATGATCGCTAGAGCCAAAACTGTTTTTTTCATACGTGAGTGTTTTATGGTTGGGGGCAAAGCTATCGTGGAAGGGCGAATACGCAATACTACTAAGTGGGTATTTTGATAAATGGGTACAAATTTTTTTTAATTGTGGATTAAAACAAGGCGGCCGCCCTCCGGGCGGCCGCTTCTTGCAAACATTCTATACAAACTTCTAAAAACAAACGAGACTATCTTAGTCCGTTGAACAGGACATAGGTGATGCCCAGTTGCAGCACATCATTGCGTATGCTGCCGTTGGAGCCCGTTGTGTTGCGGTCTTCTACATTGGCAATACCGACATTGTAACGGAGGTCGATACCGACCGGGCTACGCGGGATCCTGACACCAACGCCGAATACCCAGGCGAGGTCTGTGGTATTGTAGCTGTTCTTATCATTGGTACTGTTACCATTGATACTTTGGTGGGCGCTGAGCAGGAAACCCAGTTGGGGACCCGTCTCTACGTAAGGACCCACGGGCCAGGAATACTTGAGCAGGACGGGGATGTTCATGTAATTCGCATGGTATTTCAGGGTACCATTGGTGACGTCATAGCTTGCACCTTGCCCGGAATAGACCAGTTCGGGCTGGATGCCGAGATGCGGGGCGATCGCGAGCCGGAGGAAGGCTCCGGCGTTGACGTTAGTCAGCGTCTTAGCGTCACCGGCATCGCTGCCTGTCTGGGTGGCGAAGTTAGCGCCAGCTTTTAGCCCGAACTGTACCTGCGCGTGCGCGGTTGCGAAGGAGATACCTGCAAAAAGGACTAATGCTAGTTTTTTCATAACTGAGAATTAATTTATTGTTACGGGATGCAAAGATAATGCCCCATATCTAACTGCCTTCCTACGCAAAGGGCATTTTTTTATTGTGTATTGCCAAGAAAATGCGCAAATCGGGTTGTTCTTTCCTTTTAGCCAGTATTTTACGTATTGTATGTTAATGTTATCCCAATTTGTGAAAAAAATGTTATTGCTGCGTGATGCTATCACGTAGACACATAACCGCAGTGTTTGGCGGGCGTTATTCAGCGAGGAAGGGATACCGATAGTCGGTGGGTGGAACGAAAGTTTCCTTTATGGTCCTTGCGCTGAGCCAGCGGTAGAGGTTGAGCATGGAGCCAGCCTTGTCGTTGGTGCCGGAAGCGCGGGCCCCGCCAAAGGGTTGTTGACCTACTACTGCGCCGGTGGGTTTGTCGTTGATATAAAAGTTACCGGCGGCATTGCGGAGCCGGTTGGTGGCAAGGTCGATGGCTGCCCTATCCTGTGCGATGATGCTACCGGTGAGTGCATAGGGAGATGTCGAGTCGACCAATTCGAGGGTCTTTTCGAATTCGCCGGTGGGGTAGACATAGATGGTGAGGACGGGGCCAAAGATCTCTTCGCACATTGTCACGAATTTCGGGTCTTTTGCTTCGATGACGGTGGGTTCTATAAAATAACCTTTTGTTTTATCGCTGTTGCCGCCGGCGAGGATAGTGGCTTTTGTCGGATCTTGTTTGACTTTGTCGAGATAGGATTGGATCTTGTTGAAGCTGCGTTCGTCGATGACGGCGTTGATGAAATTGGAGAAGTCTTCGACAGTGCCTATTTTAAAACTCTTTATACCCGCTACCAGCTTTTCCTTTACGCTTGCGGCGAGGTTCGCCGGGATGTAGGCGCGGGAAGCGGCGGAGCATTTCTGCCCCTGGAATTCGAAGGCGCCGCGGAGCAGGGCCGTAGCCAGGACATCGGCATCGGCGCTTTCATGGGCCAGTACGAAGTCTTTGCCTCCTGTCTCGCCGACGATGCGGGGATAGGTGCGGTAGTGGCTGATGTTCTCGCCGATGGTCTTATAGATATGGTTAAACGCGGCGGTGCTGCCGGTGAAGTGGATGCCGGCAAAGTCTTTATGACCGAAACATACTTTTCCGAGCACGGGGCCGTCGACATAGATGAGGTTGATAACGCCATCGGGCAGGCCTGCTTCTTTCAGAATGCGCATAAACATCTGGGCGGAGAAGACCTGGGTGTAGGCGGGTTTCCAGATGACGGTGTTGCCGCAGAGGGCTGCGGAAGTGGGCAGGTTGCCACCGATGGCGGTGAAGTTGAAAGGAGTAATGGCCAGGACGAAACCTTCGAGGGGGCGCCATTCGGTGCGGTTGTGAATGCCGGGGCTGCTGACGGGCTGCTGGCGGTAGATCTCGCTGAGGAAATGGACGTTCCAGCGGAGGAAGTCGATGAGTTCGCAGGCGCTGTCGATCTCGGCCTGGAAGGCGTTCTTGCTCTGGCCGAGCATCGTCGTACCGTTGATGTACGAGCGATATTTTGTGGAGATGAGATCGGCGGCTTTCAGGAAGATGGCGGCGCGGTCTTCCCAGGCGAGAGCGGTCCATTTGGCCTTTGCTTTGAGCGCGGCGTCGATGGCCTGTTGTACATGGGTTTCGTCGCCTTCATGGAAATAGCCGAGCGTATGAGCAATTTCGTGCGGGGGGCGCAGGGCGATCTTTTTGCCGGTGCGGACCTCTTTATCCCCGATGTACATCGGGATATCATGTTCGATGCTTTTGAGTTGCTTCAGGGTCTGCTTGAGGAGTTCGCGCTCTTTGGTCCCCGGGGCGTATGTGAGGACCGGCTCGTTGGATGGCGCGGGGTATTGGAATGTTCCTATGCTCATGTGTGTGACGATTTTTAAGTAGTGGTTTCCTTTTCGCTCATCAGGTAGGCTTTGATAAAGCCGTCCAGTTCTCCATCCATCACCGGTTGTACGTTACCTACTTCAAAGTCGGTGCGGTGGTCTTTTATCATTTTATAAGGGTGGAAGACATAGCTGCGGATCTGCGAGCCCCATTCGATCTTCTTTTTTGTCGAGTTGGTGGCGTTCTTCATCGCCTCGCGTTTGCGCAGTTCTTCTTCATAGAGCCGGCTTTTCAGCATTTTCAGCGCTTTCTCGCGGTTCTCTCCCTGGGTGCGGGCCTGCTGGCATTCGACAATGATGCCGCTGGGGATATGTTTTAAGCGGACGGCGGTCTCCACCTTGTTGACGTTCTGGCCGCCTTTACCGCCGCTGCGGTAGAATTCCCATTCCAGATCGGCAGGGCTGACCTCGATCTCGATGCTGTCGTCTACTAAAGGGTAGACGAAGACCGAGGCGAAGGAGGTATGGCGCCGGGCGTTGGAGTCGAAGGGGGAGATGCGGACGAGGCGGTGTACCCCGCTTTCGGCTTTGAGAAAGCCGTAAGCGAACGGTCCGTCGAACTGGAGAGTGGCGCTTTTGATACCGGCGCCTTCCCCGTCCTGCAGGTCGAGTTCGGTGACGGACCAGCCTTGTTTTTCGCCGTACATCCTATACATGCGCAGCAGCATTTCCGCCCAGTCCTGGCTTTCGGTGCCGCCGGCGCCTGAATTGATCTGCATGACGCCGGGGAGTTCGTCCTCCGGCTGGTTGAGGGTACTTTTGAATTCTGCTTCTTCTATCCGGGCGAGGGCCTTGACGTAGGCTTCGCGGGTCTCTTCTTCGGTGGCTTCACCGGCCTTCCAGAAATCGAAGAGGACGGCAAAGTCTTCCACGGCCGAATCGACAGACTCATAGAGCTTGACCCAGTATTCGTTGAGCTTTATGTTCTTGAGAATCTCGGTGGCGCGCTTGTTGTCGTCCCAGAAACCCGGGCTTAGAGAGAGTTGTTTCTCTTCGTTGATCTTGAATTGACGGTTGTCGACGTCAAAGAAACCTCCTCAGGACGACCACGCGGTCCCTCATAGATTTGAGCTGTTCTTGTGTCATAAGTCCGCAAAGGTAGGGAAAAGCTACGAATTTGGGATGACAGGTATGGAAGGGAGCGTGGGAATAAGTTATATTCGGTTATGCTAATCGATCATCTGCGCAGCGCCTTGCGGACCCTGCGGCGTAACCCCTTTTATAGCTTGATCAGCATCGGCTGTCTGGCGATCGGGATTGCCGTGAGTATGACCATACTGCTTTATGTGTTGCATGAACACAGTTATGACAAGTGGCAGGCCAATGCCAAACGGATATTTTCGGTGGCGGGAACGTTCAAATTCGGGGATGCCGTTTTCAATATGGAGCGGATGAGCTATCCTACGGGGCCCATGGTAAAGCAAGCCGATGACGATGTCGAGAGTTTTGTCCGGGTTTATGAGGACTCCAGGCCGATGAATATGGAGAGCCGGATGATACCGGGTGTTGCTTTTACGGAGAAAAACAATTTCCTCTTTGCCGACAGTAATTTTTTCCGGTTCTTTTCTTTCCGGTTGTTGAAGGGCGACCCGGTGAGGGTTTTGGATCGGCCTAAAACGGTGGTGCTGACTGAGCGGACGGCCAGAAAATATTTCGGAAAAAAGGAACCTGTTGGCCAGATGCTGCGGCTGAATGGCCGTGATGACCTTGAGGTTACAGGGGTTGCGGCAGACCCCCCTTCCAATACCAGCATTCCCTTTGATGTTGTCGTTTCTCTTAGCAGCATGCCGGCGAT
Source organism: Puia dinghuensis (assembly GCF_014642875.1). GTDB lineage: Bacteria > Bacteroidota > Bacteroidia > Chitinophagales > Chitinophagaceae > Puia > Puia dinghuensis. The sequence goes on along the minus strand of NZ_BMJC01000002.1, from coordinate 244,173 downwards.
GCCTGAATACAAGTGGATAGAGAACCCGGTTTCCGTGCAGGGGGGCATGATCAGGACCTGGCTGTTGTTGAAGAATGCAGGCGCTGCGGACCGGGTAGCGCGGACCCTCGACCGATTGTCCATCGTACCCGGCCAGCCGGAGAAGGACAGGGATCATTATTTTTTGTCGGCCATCGGCGATGTGCATCTGCATAACAATTTTGGCGACAGCAGCAATATCCGCTATTTGCAATTCTTTCCGCTGGTGGCAGGGTTGGTGTTGTTGCTGGCGTTGATCAATTATATGAGCCTGGCCACCGCGCGGGCGTCGGTGAGGGCCAAAGAGGTAGGGGTGCGTAAGGTTCTGGGAGCGGGTCGAAGCAGGATCGCGGGGCAATTCTATACAGAGTCGGCGGTGTATGCGCTGCTTTCCTTTGCTCTTGGGACGCTGCTTTTCCTGCTGCTGCGGTCTACGTTCTTCGGGTTGTTGCAGATGAAGATCGACAGTGCCTTTTTGCTCGACCCGCTTGTGCTTGCCGCCTTTGGCGGACTGCTGGTGGTGGTGATCGTCCTTTCAGGGAGCTATCCTTCGCTTGTGTTGTCGGCCTTTAAGCCGGTGATGGTGCTGTATGGAAAGCTAAGCCCGGCGACGTGGAGCGGAGCGGGTGCGGAAGGGGTTCATCTTTTTACAGTTCGCGATCTCTCTATCGCTGGTGCTTTGCAGTATCATCATTGAAAAAGAGTTGTATTATATCCGCAATACCGAGACGGGGGTCGACCGCGACAATGTGGTGATGATCCCTTTTCACAAGATGGTGCATTATGCGGCTTTTAAACGGGAGGTGGAAGCGTTGCCCGGGATCGCAGCAGCGGCAACATCGCATTACCCGATGTATGGGGGAATGGATGGCTTGGCAGTAAAGGGGCCGGGGGCGGATAAGGCGGTACAGGTGTTTATGATGCATGTGGACGATGGCTTTATTTCGCTGCTGGGATTGCAATGGCAGGACAAGCCGGTGGATGAAGGTGTTCTTGGGGACGGAAAGCATTGGATACTGAATGAAACAGCGGTGAGGACCCTTGGCATCAGCGGTGACCCGATTGGCCAGTCGCTGGACATTGCCGGCGACAAACAGCAGGTTGCGGGGGTGTTAAAGGATTTCAATTACGGGTCATTGAGAAGCAAGATCGGTTCGCTCGGCATCCTGATCGACAGGGATACGGCTTCGACCTGGGGTGGGATGAGCGGCTGTCTGCTGGGCAAGATCAAGACGCATGTCAATATACCGGCGACGGTGGATGCCATTCGCAAGATCTTTTCGAAGTATGATAAGCAGACTGCTTTCGAGTTCGATTTTGCGGATGAGGCTTTCGACCGTCAATATAAGGCAGAGGACCGGCTGGCTGGTCTTTTTGGGATGTTTACCGTTATAACGGTGATGATCGCCTGTCTGGGGTTGTTTGCGCTGGCGACCTTCTCGGCCCAGCAGCGGGTGAAGGAGATTGGTATCCGCAAGGTGATGGGGGCTTCTGCCGCGTCGATAGGGGGATTGTTGTCGCGGGATTTTCTGCGCCCGGTGTTGCTGGCGGTGGTCATTGCCTGGCCCCTGTCCTGGTTGGTGATGAACCGGTGGCTGGAGGATTTTACTTACCGGACGGATGTTCCCTGGTGGATATTTGTGCTGGCGGGGCTGGGGCTGCTGGGGGTGTCGCTGGCGACGGTGTTGTTTCGGAGTCTGCGGGCGGCGAGGGGGAATCCGGTGGACGCTCTGCGTAGTGAATGATGGGGAGAAAATTGCCCAATGCTGCGGATAAAGAATGCCTGCGTCACCTTTAACGATTTCCGGCATTGTTATTGAAAATAGCAAAGTATCCAACGGCTACATTTACCATTATTCACTTCTAAAAAATACTAATATGAATGCGCAGAAAGTCATGATAGGCGCCTTATCGGGGCTTGTCGCAGGAGTAGCTATCGGTATCCTTGTCGCCCCGGCTGAGGGAAAGGAGACTCGTCAACGTATTGCCGACACTGCCGAGTCGCTGAAACGGAAACTGCGGCAGCTGAGGGGTGCTGCCATCGATGAATTGGACGAGCTGAAGGATATCTTCGAGAAAGAGGTGGAAGGCATGAGAGAGGATGTCCGCAACCACGTGCTTGAACTGATCAAGGCCGCCAAAGAAAAAGGCAACCACATTAAAGAACATGTTATGTCCTAGGCTGACGCCATGGATGGTCGCCGGAGGGCGCAATGCTTGTCGAACAGGAATGGGGCCCCGTAAGGCTCCGGAGTGGCCCGCCGTAGGGGGGCCACTTTTTTTACGTCCTGATGGAGTAAAAGGTGGTCGTGCCGGGGTAGGACAGGGGGTGTAAAGCTATCTTGCGGGAGAGGGCGTTTGGGTAATTTTTACATCGGGGGTTAGTAAAAATACTATGCTTTTCAAGCCCTTAGGGCGTGCTATAGCTTTTGGGGGCAGGGTCTGCCCCTGGAAATAAGTGGAAACGCTTAGTATATAAGTAGCGAATTTCGTAATTTAGGGTAAATCCCCTTTCCCTAAACATGATCGAGTTTCTAAACCAGGCGCTATATGTAGTGAGCGGCACAGCATGGTCTGTCGCATATATCCTCATTATTTTACGCGGTTTTCGAGATAAGACATACGGGATGCCATTTATCTCGCTGGCCTTTAATATTTGCTGGGAATTTTGTTTTGCTACCATTTTTAATGACGGGAATCCGGTGCACCGGGCGGTGAACGGAGCGTGGTTTCTGCTGGATATCGGGATCCTGTACACCTATTTCCGGTATGGAAAGCGGGACTGGCCGCAGAGGATCAGTACTAAATACTTTTATCCCTATTCTTTCTTCATCCTTGCCACGGCTTTTGCCATCATTTGGTTTGCTACCAGGGAATTGCACGACACCTATGGCGCCAATATGGCGTATATGATGAATTTAACGATGTCCGTCCTTTATATCAACATGATCAATTCGCGGGGAAATCTTTCGGGGCAGTCGGTTGGGATCGCGGTTGCCAAATTGATCGGTACGGGCAGTTATACTATCATCTTCTATGTCTGGCATGCGAAATTCCTTGCATTTGCCGGCGGTCTTATTGTAATCTTCGATCTTATTTATCTGTTAATGGTTGTCAATGAGGGGCGATTGGTCTGGCCATTTCGCCTTAAATTGCGCTCCTAAACAGACTTTATGCCCATTGACCTTCGTTCGGATACCGTTACGCGTCCGACACCCGCCATGCTGGAAGCTATGTTCAGGGCTCAGGTGGGGGATGATGTTTTCGGCGAAGACCCTACGGTGAATCAATTAGAAGCCATGGCTGCCCGGCTCTTCGGGATGGAAGCGGCGCTTTATTGTCCCAGCGGGACGATGTCCAATCAAATAGCGATTAAGTGTCATACCCAACCGGGAGATGAGGTGATTGCCGAACGGAATGCCCATGTCTATATTTATGAGGGTGGCGGCATTGCCTTCAATTCCGGCTCGAGTGTCCGGGCGCTGGAGGGTGACCGGGGCCGGATCACGGCCGAGCAGGTGTCGCTTGCCATCAACCCGGATGATGTTCACCGCCCCCGTACTTCCCTTGTCACGTTGGAGAACACCTGCAACAGGGGTGGGGGCAGCTGTTATGACTTCGATGAAATGAAGAAGATAAGGCAGGTGTGTAGCGATAACCACCTGAAATTACATCTCGATGGGGCGAGACTTTTCAATGCCCTGGTGGCTACGGGTAAGCCTGCGCGGGAATACGGCGTCCTTTTTGACAGCATATCGGTGTGTTTGAATAAGGGGTTGGGTTGTCCGATAGGCAGTATCCTGATCGGACCGGCTGCTTTTATCCGCCAGGCCCGCCGGGTGCGGAAGGTGTTGGGCGGGGGGATGCGTCAGGCCGGGTTTATGGCAGCCTCCGGCCTCTATGCATTGGAACATCATATCGACAGGCTGGCGGAGGATCATGCGCATGCCCGGCAGATCGCTGCGGCGCTGGAGAAGAAGGATTTTGTCCATAGCGTGATGCCTGTCGAGACGAATATCATTATTTTCGAGACGGGAGACACCGTGGATTGCGCCAAGGGTCTGTCCCAGGAGTTGCGACAGAAAGGAATTTTCTGCATCGCCATTGGCGGCAACCAGATAAGGATGGTCACGCACCTGGATGTTACGCCGGAGATGGTCGGTGAGGTGATTGCCGTGATCGAACAATTATAAAATCGCTTTGTTAACACCCAAATAAAAAAGATTTTCCTTATGTTTCCGAAAGTATCACCCAAAGAAACGAAAGCCTGGCAGGATCTGCAGAACCATTATGATAAGGAGATGAAGGGCGTGCATATGCGCCAGCTCTTTGCAGCCGAGCCCGGCAGGTTTGAGCATCATTCGCTGAGGCTGGATGACATCCTCTTCGACTACTCCAAGAACATTTTTTCGGAAAAGACCCTCGAGCTCTTGCGCAGTCTCGCTGTAGAGAGCAAGGTTCCAGCCGCGATCGAGGCGATGTTCACCGGTGAGAAGATCAATGCAACGGAGAACCGGAGCGTGTTGCACACGGCCCTGCGGAATCTGCCGGGAAAGCCGGTGTACAGCGACGGCAAGGATGTGATGCCCGATGTGCTGCGTGTGCTGGCCCAGATGAAGGATTTTTGCGCCCGCATCCACAGCGGGGAATGGAAGGGGTATACGGGTAAGAAGATAAAATACATCGTCAATATCGGCATCGGGGGCAGCGACCTGGGTCCGGTGATGGTGACCGAGGCCCTGCGGCCTTATTGGAAAGAGGGGATGCAGGCCTATTTTGTCAGCAATGTCGATGCTACGCATATCGTAGAGACGCTGAAGAAGGTGACACCAGAAGAGACGCTTTTCCTTGTCGCCTCCAAGACCTTTACCACTCAGGAGACGATGACCAATGCGCATTCGGCCCGCGACTGGTTTCTGAGATCCGCAAAGGATGAGGCGCATGTCGCCAAGCATTTTGCCGCCCTGTCCACCAATGAGAAAGAGGTGACAAAGTTTGGCATCGACAAGGCCAATATGTTCGAGTTTTGGGATTGGGTCGGCGGACGTTATTCCCTGTGGAGCGCTATCGGGCTGTCCATCGCGCTGACTGTCGGGTATGACAACTTCGAGCTGTTGCTGAAGGGTGCGCATCAGACGGATGTGCATTTCAGGACGACGCCTTTCGAGAAGAATATTCCGGTGACGATGGCCGTGATCGGGCTTTGGTACACTGATTTCTTTGGATCGCAGACGGAGGCTATCCTTCCCTACGATCAGTATATGCACCGGTTTGCCGCCTATTTCCAGCAGGGGAATATGGAGAGCAATGGTAAGAGTGTCGATCGCAATGGCAAGCCGGTGGAGTGGCACACGGGGCCGGTTGTCTGGGGGGAACCCGGCACCAACGGACAGCATGCTTTCTACCAGCTGATCCACCAGGGGAGTATCCTGATCCCTTGTGATTTTATCGCGCCGGCCCGGAGTCATAATCCCCTGGGGGACCATCATGCCAAGCTGCTGTCGAATTTCTTTGCTCAGACGGAGGCCTTGATGAATGGAAAGAATGAGGCGGAATTGCAGGCGGAGAAGGTTCCGGCGGAGCTGATCCCTTATAAGAAGTTCAGCGGCAACCGGCCGACGAATTCCTTCCTTATAAAGGAGATTACGCCGTTTACGCTTGGGGAATTGATCGCGTTGTATGAGCATAAGATCTTTGTGCAGGGGGTGATCTGGAATATCTTCACTTTCGACCAGTGGGGGGTTGAGCTGGGCAAGCAGCTGGCGGGGAAGATCCTGCCGGAGTTGCAGGGAGATGGGGAGGTGAAGAGCCATGATTCGTCGACGAATGGGCTGATCAATGCGTGGAAGAAAATAAGGTAAATTTTTTTATGTAATAGGGCGGGGCCCTGCATCCGGGAGGAAAATATGCGTATGAAAATACTGTATGTTGTCCTGCTGGTGGCAGGGCCTTTTGTCGTTAGGGGGCAGATGGTGTGGCGGCCCGGAGGCGGTGATTCGGTGCGGGTCATGCGGCCCGATGGGATGGCCTGTCTTGTGCCGGACAGGGCGAAGGTGGAGCGGATGCCGGTGGTGCGGGTCAGGAGTGGGGACAGGATGCCGAATGCGCTGGCGATGAAGCCGAAACGGTGGGAGCTGAGGATGTGGCCGCAGCCATGAGGGCGGGTGGCGGTGGGCTGATGCGGGCATAAAAAAAGGGTAGTGTAGAAACACCACCCGCAAAGGTCTAACCATTGTTGCCATAAAAATCGATGGGTATGCCTGTGCAGTTACGGAAGGAGTCGAACCCCCCTAAAAGGTCTTGCTGACCTCCGCCTCGCCGCTCGGCCACGTAACTCTTATGGATGCAAGATAGGGGATGGCTATTAGTCTACCAAATTAGTGGACTAATATTTTTTTTTATGGCGGGCAACCATGGCACAAAGGCTGCCGTTTGCATTAAAGGATCTCACTTATCCAGCCGGAAAGAACTTCCCGCGAGGCACTTCCATTAGCTTCCACCAGCCACTCTCGCACAATCGATTGTTTAACCATCTAAAAACGTTGATTATGAAAAAGGTAATGACGATTGTTCCCGCCGTCGTGCTACTATTTGCTTCGTGTAGCAAAACAGGAATGGTAACGCAAACCGGATCAAAGACCAATTCAACGCGAACCGCCGTACAAAGGGACAGCATGGGGGCTGAAAGCGCAATACCGGCCTATTATGATTCCATGCTTTTAAAGATCCATTTTGTTGAATTTTCGTCTACTGGCGAGGCAAGCCTGATCGCACACAACAAGAGTATCAATCACATTTATCGATCGGATAATGGGTTGCCCAATAACCAGCCATTCATTAGTGTGATAGATGCCATACAGACAGATCATTTTAATCCACTTTGGAGAGAGGTGCAGGTGGTATTTAATCCGGGATTCACGCCACGTCAGTTGTTCAGTGATAATGAAGTATTGGCTGCGGCTTCGGGGGTCAATCCTGAAATTATGCTGGATACGACGAATGAGGTTTACTGGTGTCCGATCGTAGGGGCCAAGTAAAACTTGTGGGCGAGTTGTCCACATTTTTTAAGAAAGTGTTATAAAATAAAAGGCTGAGGGGTTCGTTTTCCGTTAAATTTGCCCCGAATTAAATTACAGCGGGGCTGGTAAAATAATGGGAACAAACTCTGGTAATTCTTATAAAGCATTGCGGGCGGCTTGTGTAGTGGGCGTCTGTGGGCTGATCGTGCTTAGTGGGTGTAGTAACGGCAGTTCGGCAAAAGCCGGGAAGGTTGATACTACAAAACCGGCGGCCAAGGCTGCTGTTGCGCAGGATACGGTTGCTCCGGCGCCGGCAGTCGCGGAGGGGCCGCTGGATACGGCCTTGTACAACAAGATAATTCATCGTCTGGCGAATGGGGATTCTTCGGGGCGGTGGCCGGTAAAGACGGTGTATCCCAATGCGGGGGCTGTGCTGCCTTTTCATCGGATAGTAGCCTATTATGGCAACCTGTATTCGAAGAGAATGGGCGTGCTGGGTGAGTATCCACCCGACGAGATGTTGCGGCGCCTGAAGGTTGAGCTAAAGAAATGGCAGGAGGCCGATACCAGCATCCCGGTGATGCCGGCGCTGCATTATATCGCCGTAACGGCTCAGGGGAGTGCGGGAAAAGATGGAAAATACCGGGCACGTATGCCCTTCAAACAGATAGACTCAGTGCTGCACATGGCAGCAAGGATCAATGCCATCGTTTTTCTGGATGTACAGGTGGGCTTTTCGAATGTACAATCGGAGATACCCCTCCTGGAGAAATATCTCTCTATGCCCAATGTTCATTTGGGGATCGACGCGGAATTCGCCATGAAACGCGGAATGAGGGTGGGTAAAAACGTCGGCACTTTCGATGCTGCGGATGTCAATTTTTGTTCGGATTATCTGACAAAACTGGTGAAAGCCCACAACTTGCCGCCCAAGGTTTTCATCGTGCACCGCTGGACGCAGAAAATGATCACCAACTACAAGCAGATACGCACGCGCCCTGATGTACAGATCGTTATGGATATGGATGGATGGGGGCCTCAGCAGCTAAAAATGGATACCTATAGGAATTATGAATGGGCCCAACCTGTTCAATTCACCGGATTTAAGCTGTTTTATAAGAACGATGTCAAGACCCTCGCGAAGGTGAAATTCGCGGCCACTTCGATGATGACACCCAAGCAGGTGCTGGCATTGAAGCCGTCTCCAATCTATATCCAGTATCAGTAAATATTTACGGCAGATTGCGGCCCTGCCCGTGTCCACGGTTCTTTTTGAAGTAGCCGTCGAGGGAAAGCGGTCCGCCGCCTTCGATGAGGAAGAAGACTACCAGCAGCAGGGTTATAACGGCCAGGATCAGCTCGGAATCTGATGCGGGTCCGCCCCTTTGCGTATTGAGGAAGATGATGGCGCCGATGAGGATCGGCAGTTGCAGCATCGCTACGAAGCGAGTCCAGAGACCGACGATGAGGAACAATCCTGTCAGCAGATTGGCACAGGTGATGAGGATGGGCAGCCAATGGATCTGGTCTTCGGCCAGGGATGCACGGCCGTAAAGAAGCTGGTCGATGAGGGTTGAATCCCGCATGAAGGTGATTCCTTTTGCAAAAAGAAATAGTCCCACTATGACGCGGACAATGACCAACCATCGCGGATGATGGACGGTACCCCAATCACGTATTTGTTGCAATGTAGTCATAGTAATTAATTTATATACGAAGTTACATTACTATGATTGCAAATGCAATGCCCCTCAAGAACCGACGGTTCTTGGGCCGAAGGCCAGACATTAGCGGCGTCAGCGCGAGGCGTAGATTTAGCCCAACGCCGCAGCGCTGACCATTAGGATAGCTTTTTAATCAAGTATTTAGGGGATTCTTCATAGCCTTGCCGGTGGTAGAAGGCATGGGCCCGGGTGCGGCGGGTATGGCAGTGTACTTCCAATAGCGCGCATCCTCTTTCTTTTGCCAGGCGGGTGGCTTCGGCTTCCAGTTGCTGGCCGATGCCCAGGCTTCGGGCGGATTCGTCGACGGCGAAGTAGCTGATGCGGGCGAAGTCACCTTCCAGTGCTATCTGGGGGATGAAGTGGAGGGAGAGGAAGGCGAGGATGTGGTTGGCGGGTTCGGCCCATACGAGGAAGACTTCGTCGGGGTGGGCGAGCAGGGTGGCCAGGCGGGTGGTGATGAAACGTTCGGTACCAGGGTATTCCAACTGTGTGAGGAGGCGGCTGATCCCGGGGGCGTCAGCGGGTATGGCGCGTCGTATCATGGGAATGATTTATGGCATATCGGATCATCAATTGCGGCTCGGTTATTTTGAACCGAGCCAGCTCTTGCGGAACTGCTGGATAGCGGGAGTGACGGGCTGCCCGGCCTGTTCGAAGGTTTCCACCGACACGACAGGATTCTCCTGGACGGTGATAGTACCTTTCTTTTCCTCGCCGCGATGGAGGTACCGGATACTAACCGATGCACCGGGATGGAGTTTTCCGAGAATGGAATTGAGGTCACCGACGGTGCGGGTATCCTGGTTGTCGATGGCCAGGATCTTATCGTCTATATCGAGACCGGCTTCATAGACCGGCGTGCCCCGCAGGGTACCCGCTTCGATGATGAGTCCTTCTTTCTCGGAGAATGAACGGGTGCTGCCGATCCATGCCCGGCCTGCCTCTGTCTTCTTCAAGAGGAAGCCTGCCGGCGCCAGGAGGGGATTGTAGTCGATGGGTTCGTGGCCATAAATATACTTCTCGAAGTATTCGTCGGCAAACTTCTTATCACCCGTGACGCTGGCGAGCACGTCACGAAGTCCTGACACGGTATAGGGGATCTCGGGTTTGCCGAATTTCTTCCAGGCGGCCGTCATATAATCATCGAGGGTCTTGTTGAACCGGCTGCGTAATTCGAGATCGAGCGCCAGGGCAATGGCTCCGCCATAGGGATAATAGGAGGCGAAGATGTTGGGGAAGTTGGTCTTGTCTATGGAAACGCCGGCATCCGTGAAGACGGCTTGTTCGCTGGCCTGAACGGGGGAATAGTAGCGGGCGCCGGGAGCATTCATCTTGAGATTGATGAGAGCGGCGAGGGTATGTTTGACATAGTCGGTATCCTTTGTAAATCCGGCCCGTTGGACAAGCAGTTCACCATAATATTGGGTAAATCCTTCGGCAAACCAGAGTTCGTAACTCATATCACTCTTCTCGAAGTTGAAGGGTTCGAGGGTCCTGGGCCGGATGCGTTTGACATTCCAGCAGTGGAAGAACTCGTGGGCAAAGACACCAAGCAGGTGGTCGTCGCCGTGGAAGACGATGGGGATACTGATCATGGTGGAATTGCGGTGTTCCATGCCGTCACCATGCACATACGGGTTGATGCTGGCCAGGAAGGTGTAGTTGCCATAGTCGTAGGCGGGCGTTTCGCCGAATACGGCCTGGGCCTGATGTACAACCTTTTGTACTTTTTCGCTAAACGTGGTGAACGTGGAGTCATCGGCGCCGCCGTCGAGGGCGATGCGGAAAGCATAGGTCTTGCCGTCGGGGTTCTTTACCGTCCAGTTGCGATAGTGCAGGGCGCCGATCTTTGTCGGGCAATCCATGAAGTATTGAAAGTTGCGGGCCAGGAAGGTGAGGCTGTCGCCGGTGGGTTGCAGTTGGGTGGCGACGGTCCAATGCCATTCCGGCGGGACATTAAAATGAATAGTGATGGGGATGTTCTCCGCGCCTTTCATCCAAAGAAAGGCACCCGGCATATTGAAGTGGATGTCGGTGGGGTCGAGACCTACGTATGTACCGTCGGCATAATTCCCATAGAGCGTATATTGGACACGGATGTATCCGGTGTGGCGGGAAACTTCGTAGACGTCGCCATCGGTGCGGTTTACGGTGAGCGGTTTGCCGGATTGGTCGAAGGCCTTGACATCGTAGATATTTTTCCCGAATTCATGGGTGGCATAGCGACCGGGAGAGGACCGGCTCATGCGGAATACGGCGGTGCGACTGGTAACGTCGCTGACGATGAGTTCTACCTGGGCTTCATGATGCGCAAGATTGGGAAAGGACACGATATAACTGACACGTTGGGCGAAGGCCGGCTGCAGGCAGAGGGTCAGGGACAAGAGGACGAAGATCTTCTCCATATAAGCAACTAAAAATTAGCCGAATATAGACAATTTGGGGGAATGTCAGTAAAAAATGCCGGGGCTTCCCTGCAGAATTTAGGACAGCGAAGAAATTTGCCTATATTGGTAACGGTAAATTTTTTTGTTTCAAATCCAAAGACTTCCAATTATGAAAAGAGTCTCTACGCTTACTCTTGCCATTGTCATGGCCATTTCTGTTTGTCAAGCTTCTTCTTCGATCGTCGCACCTGGCGCCCGGCGGGCCGAAACGCCCGCATCTGCTGTCGTCGCTGCCCCGGCCGGGGAGATTGTTGCTGCAGCTCCGGTGGTTGCGCCTGCTGTAACCGCTGCTTCGCCTGCGCGGTTGAAAGCGACCGATATCATCATTCCGTTGGGCAGTAGCGGGAAATCCGTCAACCTGCAGGAACTGGCCGATATGAATGTTGCCGACATGGAGAAGATGACCGGCAAGAAAATGAGCCTGCTGCGCCGGGTGGAGTTCAAATTAGCTCAAAGGAAGCTGCGTCATTCCATCAATGCGGATGGGACGCTGAGCGACAAGCGGCTGGCGATGCTGGCGAACCAGGATATGAATGGAGAGACCGGTTTTCATATTGGCGGCTTTGCATTGGGATTGTTCCTGTTCCTCATCGGGGTGTTGATCGCTTACCTCATCGACGACGGCAAGAAGCAGAACCGGGTGAAGTGGGCGTGGATCGGCGCCGGGGTGCTACTGGTGATCATCCTGTTGGTTCATTAGTATAAGATATCCCCCATGGCCGAAGGCTATGGGGGATATGGCTAATGGTGAAGGAGGCTGCGGATGACAATGTAACCAAGGATACAGAGGCTGATGACGATGGCGATGGCGACGAGGGGCCAGGGTTCTTCCTTGAGGCGGCGTTTGAGCCGGCGGCTTTTCTTTTTAGCAAGGGTTTTTTGCATGGCCGCGTTGAGTTCGTCCACATAGGCCTGCATGTTCTTTTTGTCGCCGATCTGCTGGAGCCCTTCTACCGCATCGTTGAGGAATTCATTGTCAGCCATGGACCGCTCGACCTCATGCCGGGCCTCGTCGGAGAGTTTGCCGCTGAGGTAGTCCATCAACAGTTGATTGTCGATATCCTTGTTGCTATTGGATAATATGTTGAGCAAGTCCTTATTCATTTCCCATTTATTTCTGAATGCCCTCCCGGGCCTTTTTTTCGATGGACAGTTTGAGATTTCGCTTGCCGTTTTGGATATAACTCTTCACCTGCATTAACGTATAACCGGTGGCGGACGCAATCTCCTGGTAGGTCCTTTTCTCCAGGTAGAACAAAGTTACACAGAGTTTTTGCTCATTTCCCAATTCTTCAAGGGCCTGGCTCATCCATTGGAGCAGCTGTTCTTTTTCCCAATGCCTGTTCTTGCCGGGTTCTTCGTCCCAGGCGGATAGCAGGGAGTCGGAGAGCTGTGTCTGCCGGCCGTGCTGATCGCGCAATTTCATCAGGCAGTGGTTTCGGGCGATGGTGTAGATCCAGGATTTGAAGTATTCTACCCGGTATTTGGATAATTCGGTTATCACCTTTACGAAGATCTGCTGGACGCAGTCCCGGGCTTCTTCTTCATTCCGGATGTATTTCATGCATACCCCGAGAAGCAGGAGGGTGTAACGTTGCAGGAGGTGTCCCAGCCATTCGGTGTTGTGGTCGCTGTAATAGCGCGCCAGCAACTCCTGGTCGGTCATATGGTCGAATGGGTCTTTTCTCACAGGTGGTAAATGGGTTCTTTCAGGGGGTTTATAGGGGTTTAACCATAACTAAGATGCAAAGGTCTCAAAATTGCATAAATGCTGTAAAGTTTGCATTAAATTTTTATGTTTTAAGTACTGAATTGATCTTAACGCATAAAATTTTGCAGTCGGCAAAACCTTATTTAATTTACCGTATGATCAGAGCAATTTGTTGCGTCCCCGTAAGCCCGCTGAGGGCAGAACCTTCACACCGGACAGAAATGGTTAGCCAACTGATCTTTGGCGAGTGTTGCGAGATATTGGAGCAAACCAAGGACCAATGGTGCCGCATCCGAGCCACTTTTGATGGTTATGAAGGCTGGTGTACCGATTCCCACTTGACGGAAATAGACGAGAACGAATTTGAGACCGGGATAGCCCCGTTGATCCCGGACTGGGTGACTGCGCTGGAATACAATGGGCATCCGATGATGGTGCCCATGGGCAGCCATCTTACGGCGATGAAAAATGGCCGTGCGCTTTGGCGTAAGAACACCGTTCATTATAAGGGGAAGATCTGGGAGCCCGACAGCTCGACCCATGATGCGAAGGCCATCCGTCAGCTGACGTATAAATTTCTGAATATCCCCTATCTGTGGGGCGGGAAATCCGTATTTGGTTTTGACTGCAGCGGATTTGTCCAGACGGTATATAAGTTTCTCGGGGTACCGGTGTTGCGGGATGCGCATCAGCAGGCGACGCAGGGGGAGGGGGTTGGTTTCCTGGAAGAGACGAGGACGGGTGATCTTGCTTTCTTTGACAATGAAGCGGGGAACATCACGCATGTAGGCATTTTATTAAACGCCTATGAGATTATCCATGCATCAGGGAAGGTGAGGATCGATAAGATCGACAATATGGGTATTGTCCGGTCGGAGGACCATCAGCGTACGCATCATCTGCGGACCATCCGCAGGTTACTTCTCGAAAAATAGTGCTTTCACGGCGATGAGAATCAGGGCGATGGCGAAGACCTTTTTGAGCATGGTCTCGGACAGGCTGAGGGAGAGTTTGCTTCCCAGCCAGCCACCGACGAGAAATCCCACAAACAGCAGCAGGACTACTTTTATGTCGATATAGCCTTTCTGGTAGTAGTTTAGTACCGCGAAGATGCCAGCGGGCAGCAGCAGGATGCCGAGAGAGGTACCCTGAGCTTCGTGCTGGTTGAATCCGAGCAGGAAGACAAGGGCGGGGACGATGATGACGCCGCCGCCAATGCCTACGAGGCCGCTGAGGATGCCTGCAAGCAGGCCTACTGCCACCAGTATGATGATCGTTTGAATAGACATATGGCAAGTGTGGGTTATTGCTTCCGGAAGGTGTCGTTGTACAATTTTGCGGCGTCTCCGATGACCTTGAGGGCTGTCGATTTATCGCCGAACTCTTCCACGACCACCGTTTTGTTCTCCAGTTTCTTATATTCTTCGAAGAAGTGGCGCAGTTCTTCAAAGAAGTGTTTGGGCAATTCTTCGAGGTTGTTGTAGTGGTTGACACTGGGATCGTTTGCTGCGACGGCGATGATCTTGTCGTCTGCATCGCCGCTGTCGACCATCTGCATGACGCCCATGACCTTTGCTTCCATGAGGCAGAGGGCCTGTACAGGAAGGGAGGTGATGACGAGGATGTCCAGGGGATCCTTATCGTCGCCATAGGTTTGGGGGATAAAGCCATAGTTGACAGGGTAGTAGAAGGAAGAGTAGATGACCCTGTCCAGTTTGAGCAAGCCACTGTCCTTGTCGATCTCGTATTTTGCGCGGGAGCCCTGTGGGATCTCGATGATTGCATTGACGACCCTGGGGGCATTTTTTCCGACCGGCACTCCGTGCCAGGGGTGTGAGACTGTCATCATAAGTTGTCTATAGCGATTAAGTTGAACAAATTTATTGTATCCCGGCGGACGGATAAAATTTCATTTGGCAGAGGCGGCTGCGGAGGCGCATGGGAGTGAGCCGGTGGGGCTTAGTGCCGGTTGTTGAGAATCTCCTTGAGATCGACGAGCCAGTCGCCGTTGACGCGCATAATGCGAATGGTGGTAGTGTCTTTCTTATAGGAGTTGGCATAGGTGAAGCTGGCAACGGAGTCGTTCACCGGGTGGCTATCGAAGACAAGGATATCGGCGTCCTTGTACTTCTGCTTCTCATTGGGGTTCATGTTGTCGTAGTCCTTTTTCCACTTGGCGAACATCATTTTGTTGGTGGAATCGGGGTAAAGGTAGAAGGATGCTTTTTCGTAGTTGCCGTCGAGGGAAGCGCGGATGAATTCGCGGCCGGCGTCCTGGGCGTCTTCGGCTTTTTTAAAGGATTGCGAGTTGTTGCAGGCGGCCAGAAGGAGGAGTGTGGCGGGGAGGAGGAATTTCTTGATCATAGGGGTAAAGGTAATGAAAAACGAAAAACCCGCCTTGCGGCGGGCTTTTCGATAAGTTGATCTTATTATTTAGTCTCTTCCTCTTTCTTGTCGCGTTCGTAGGCTTTGATGATGGCTTTTACGAGGCGGTGACGGACAACGTCTTCTTCGTCGAGTTCGATGTGGGCGATGCCGTCGATATTCTTGAGAATGTAGAGGGCTTTTGCGAGGCCGCTCTTTTGGTTCTTGGGAAGATCGATCTGGGTGAGGTCGCCGGTGATGATCGCCTTTGCATTGGCCCCGATGCGGGTGAGGAACATCTTCAGTTGAAGATCGGTAGCATTCTGGGCTTCGTCAAGGATGATAAAGGCGTTGTCGAGGGTACGACCGCGCATATAGGCTAACGGAGCGATCTCGATGGTCCTGGTGCTCATGTAGTATCCCAGCTTGTCGGCGGGGATCATGTCGTCCAGGGCGTCATAGAGGGGCCGCAGGTAGGGATCGATCTTCTCCTTGAGGTCGCCGGGCAGGAAACCCAGGCTTTCGCCGGCTTCCACTGCCGGACGGGTGAGGATGATCTTTTTGACCATTTTGTTCTTAAGGGCCCTGACGGCCAATGCTACGGCTGTATAGGTCTTACCGGTACCGGCGGGGCCGATGGCGAAGACGATGTCATTCTTCTCGGCGGCGCCGACCATTCTTTTCTGGTTGACGGTGCGGGCGCGGACGGTCTTGCCATTCGGGCCAAATACCAGGATGTCGTTGGGATGCCGATCGACAAAATGGTCTACTGTCTCGGCGTCGTCACCGCCCAGAATTTGCTCGAAGTAGTTCTCGCTTACATGACCGTTTCGCTCCAGATATTGCACTAACAAATCGATTTTTTCCTTTGCTGTTTCCACTTGTTCGGGCGATCCGCTCAACTTGATCTGAGTACCGCGTGACAGGATCTTCAATAGGGGAAACTTTTTCTTCAGGATGTCTAACTTACCGTTATTTACGCCAAAAAACTCAATGGGATTAACGGTTTCCAGGTTAATAATAGTTTCAGTCAAAATCTGTTCTTTTTAGCGTTCTGAAATTAACCGGATGACGGTCTCTTGTGCGGGGACTTTGTCCGGCTGGGGTACTGTCCGCTTATTTGTGCTCTTTTGCTGTCTCATCAAATATAATCCGGACATCCCTGATTTTCATGTAATTCTTATTAACAGCATGTGAATTAGTTGCAGGAAATGCGTTTTAGGGAATTTAACGCATTTCCTGCAAACGGCTAATGTCGGTTTGCGGGGGCTTGCGTTTTTTTTGTATGTTTACGGGCTGCTGCCTCTCTGTCTGTGCTGTATTATCAGACAACGCTGAATCCCTTAAAGTATTACAATCGGCTTACGATTTTGTTCGTAAGTACGCTAATTTGCCTTCCTGACGCCACTTGATGAATCAAACAGTACGATTAGAATGAGATCTCTCTGTATTGTAGCCTGGTTAATGGCTTTTTTACCGGGGATTGGTAGTAGCGCCCCTGTGGGGATGTATAAAACCGTGGACTCTCTCGACCGGCTCGCGCGCGCCTATTACGGTATCAACGCCGACAGCGCCTTCCTTTGTGGGCGCAGGGCCCTTGAATTGGCCGAAAAGGCCGGTTATCGCAAGGGTGAGGCCGAGAGCTGGCGGATGCTTGGGAATACCTATGAGATGGTCGGGGACTATCTGAACATGCTTACCTGTTACCAGCATTCGCTGGATATTGCCGAGCAGATAGATAATACTACACTGATAGCCAAGGTAAAAGTCAATTTCGCACTTTTTTACAAACAGCAGGAAGAGTACGATAAGGCCCATCAACTGATAGAGCAGGTGCAGCGACTTTATCAACGCAGCGGGGATAGTGTGCAGGAGGCGTATGTCGCCAACAATTTAGCCGATATCGCCCTACGGCAGGGGCAGTATGACCAGGCCTTGCAATATGCACAGCGGGCGCTGCAGGTTGCCCGCAGGATGATGGATGCGCCGACCATTGCCACTTTTAATAATGACGTGGGCCGGATACTGACGGCTAAAGGGGATTATACCGGAGCGTTGAGCCATCTGCTGGAATCCCTTGCCTATTACCAGGGAAGGAAAGAGCGGCTGGGGACTACGGCGACGAAGAGCCTGGTTTCCCAGGTGTACCTGCAACTGAAGAACTACCCGCGGGCCTTGCAGTATGCCAATGAGGCGTTGCAGGAGGCCCGGGCGATCAGGCGGAAACCGGAGATCCAGGAATCGGCCCGGGTGCTGGCGCATATTTACGAGGCGAAGGGTGACTACCGCAATGCCCTCCATTTTTTCAAACTCTATAAGGATTATTCGGATAGCCTGTTTAACGACCAGTCCCGCAAAGAGATCTTGTCGCGCGCGGCGCAGTATGATTATGAGAAACAGGCAATGCGGCTGCGGGAAGCGCAGGCGATGAAGGACGCGGGGTATGAGCGGGAGCTGCGTAAGGCGGCTTTGCAGATAGCGGTGACGGTGGGCGCGTTGATCGTTTTGAGCCTCATAGCCTTTATCCTGATGCGCAGCAGAGCCGTCAACCGGCGAATGAACCAGCTTTTACGGGAGAAGAACGAGAAGATCGAAGAACAGAAGGAGGCGCTTGAGCAGCAGGCGGTTCAATTATTATTAAACAACCAGCAAAAGGATAAGCTGTTTTCCATCGTCGCCCATGATCTGCGGGGACCGCTTAATTCCCTGAAGGGGCTGATGGATTTTCTTAAAGAGAAGAAATTGTCCGAGCAGGAGATCGGTGCGATGATGAACGAGCTGCGGCGAAATGTCGATTATTCCTCGGAATTGGTGGGTAACCTGCTGTATTGGGCCAGCAGTCAGCTGAACGGGATGGTGGTGAAGCCGGTGTTGCTCGAGCTGAATGAGGTGGTGCCGGAGGTGCTTGCCCTTTTTGCTCACCAGGCGCGGGAGAAAGGAGTGCTGTTGCGTATGGAGATGGCGCCTTTGCTGGTCGGTTTTGCCGATAAGGATATGGTGCAGCTGGTGATCCGCAATCTGGTGAGCAATGCGATAAAGTTCTGCCGCAGTGGTGGCATCGTGACGGTGAATGGATGCAGGAAGGCTGCGGAGATAGAGCTGGTGGTGGCGGATACGGGCGTCGGGATGCGGGAGGATGCGCTGGAGAAGATCAGGCGCAGGGAGAGTTTTACCAGTTATGGAACGGCCAAGGAGAAAGGCACCGGGCTTGGTATCCTGCTCTGTCATGATTTTGCCGAAGCAAATAAGGGACGCTTTTTTGTAGAGAGTGAGTGGGGAAGGGGGAGCCACTGTTATTTTACCATACCTGCGGCGCCCAGCTCTTCTTCGATGAGCGTGTGAAAAACTGCCTCATTTTCCCATATCCATGTGGGCAGTTGTTGTTTGATTATTTTCCAGACACCGTCTTCGCGTTGCATTCTCAGGACGATGCGATTGCCGCGATCGTCGCTTACATCTACGGTGAACAGGCCTTCCTGCAGTCCATTGGACTTGCGGAAGTTGAACTCTCTCAGCCGACCATCGGCTTTTACCAGCTTTGTGAATTGGATATTCCGGATGAATTGAATTTGCATAAGGCTCCCTTTGAATTAGTGATAACAATTCTTGTGCTCAGGTTGGGGCAGGTCTCTTAAAGAATAGTGAATTTTTTACGATGGGGATAGGCAGGTGACTACAAAAGTAGTAAAAATACCTAGCAGGAAACGGTGATTTTCCACAATTAATTGTCCCCAATTTATAAATTCGTGACTTTTTTATTTAACCATTTCTATGTCGATCATTATCATCATCGGGGCTGGCGCTGCGGGGTTGCAAGCGGGCCGTCATTTGTCGAAGGCGGGCAATCGGGTTACCGTGCTCGAAGCCGCTTCGGAGCCGGGCGGGAGGATATTGCCTTTGGCGCCCAGGGGCTTTTCAAAAGCCGTCGAGGGTGGAGCGGAGTTTATCCATGGTCCGCTGCCGCTTAGTCTTGAGCTTGCGAAGGAGGCGGGAGTCGAGTTGCAACCGGTTAGGGCCCAATTGATGCGGAAGCCGGGAGCGACGGGCTCCAATGGTGCGGGGGATCCAGACGCGGCGGCGGATGGTGATTGGGAGGGGATGCTGGGGGACGACTGGGATGAGCTGATGCAGCAAATGGAGGCCATGACGGAAGATATGCCCTTTGAAGATTTTTTGTCATTGCATTTTGCCGGCGAGCGCTATGCCGGGCTGCGGCAGTCGGTGCGCCGGTTTGCCGAAGGGTACGATCTGGCTGATCTTCACCGGGTGAGTACCCAGTCGCTGTACCGGGAGTGGGTACGGGAAGGGGAGGAAGAAGAATACCGGCCGGTGGGTGGCTATCGCCGGATGATCGATTTCCTGGTGGAGGAATGCCGCCGCGCCGGTGCGGAAGTGATCTGCTCGTCGCCGGTGGCGGAGGTACACTGGCAAAAGGGATCGGTGGAGGTGCTGACGGCGGGTGGGGCGAGCTTTACTGCCGACAAACTCGTCGTGACGGTTTCGCTTGGGGTGTTGGCAGCAGGAGACCTCCGTTTTCATCCGGTGCTGCCGGTGGTGGATGAGGCCGTGCGGCGACTAGGATATGGGTCGGTTGTTAAAATTTTCCTGGAGTTTAAAAATCCGTTCTGGTTGGAAAAGAAGGCGGAAGGTGAGACGATTTTTGTGATCAGCGACCAGGAGATACCTGTGTGGTGGACCCAGACGGAAGCCGATAGCCGGGTGCTTACGGGCTGGCTGGCGGGGGAGAACATGCGGCGGTTTCAGCATCTGGACGAGAAGGGGAGGCTGGCCAGCTGTTTGCGTAGCCTGGCGGCGATCTTTTATGTCGAGGTGGGCTTTTTACAGCGGGAGCTGGCGGCTTCACTGGTGCTGGACTGGGCGGAGGCACCGTTTGTCAGGGGGGGATACAGTTTCGATACGGTGGGGGCGGCGGATGCGAAGGCGACATTATCGCGGCCGGTGGAGGACACGATCTTTTTTGCCGGGGAGGTTTTGTATGAAGGGGATGCCCCGGGGACGGTGGAGGCAGCGTTTTGGAGCGGGCGCGATGTGGCGGAAAAGATAATGGCGCGGCGGTGAGCGCGTGCTGGGGCGGCCGGAGATAGTTTTGATGGGGGAATTTAGGGCTCGTAATCCAGTGTGACGCCTGTGCCCAGGCCGGACTCATAACGGCGGAGGCGGTTGCGAAGTTGTTGGTTCTCCGCCAGCAGATTGCCGATGCGGCCGAGAACGTGGGACAACGCTTCGATGCCTTCCGGGTTTATCGCCAGCTCGTAGTGCCAGCGGGCGAATTTCTCTACTTCCGGCAGTTGTCCCGCGTCCAGGAAGACGACGCCGTTGCGCACCGTCATCGCGATGAGACCGGAGTCGTGCAGGGTCTGGAGAAAGGAGAGTTCGACATGGTGGAAGGTGCAGAATTCGCCTGCGGGGATGAGTTCTTCGGTTGACATACGAATGCGTTTTTATGTTGGGGCCGCTTTATTGTTGCGGGTGGGGTGCTTAGGGGTTTTAGTGTTTTAGGTCTTTTAGCTGGCGGAAGAGTTCTTTTTCCTTTTCCGTGAGATGGGTGGGCAGCCCGATCTCCAGGGTCACATACAGATCGCCAGATTGCCCTTCTTTTTTATACACGGGGAAGCCTTTCCCTTTTAAGCGCATAGTCGTGCCGTTGGGTGTCTCTGGTTTTATCTTTAGTTTGACCTTGCCGGAGAGGGTGTCGATGGTGGTCTCACCACCAAGGACAGCCGTGTAGAGATCGATGGTCTGTTTCGTGTGGAGGTCGTCTCCTTCTCTTGTCCAGCGTGGGTCGCCGGTGATGATGAAAGTGATATAAAGATCGCCGTCGGGCCCACCGTTGGCCCCTGGCGCACCGTGTCCTTTCAGCTTGATGACCTGGCCGTCCTCTACCCCTGCGGGGATGGTGATGCGGATGTTCTTTTCGTTGACAGTGAGTACGCGTTGATGGGTTGTTGCGGCTTCGGCGAGGCTTATCTGTAGTTCGGCGTGGTAGTCCTGGCCGCGGAACCTGGCCTGGCTGCCGCCACTGCGCCGGCCTGCGCCGCCGAAGAGGGATTCGAAGAAGTCGGAGAATTCGCCGCTGTCGCCGGGTTCGAAGCTTTCGGCGCCGCCGAAGGTTTCGCCGAAATCGCTGCTGAAACCACGGCCGCCCCGGGTGCGGCCTCCACGCTGTTTGCCAGCTTCTTGCTGGGCTTTTTCAAAGGCTTCGGCGTGTTGCCAGTCCTTGCCGTACTGGTCGTATTTCTTTCGCTTTTCGGGGTCGCTTAGTACTTCGTTGGCTTCGTTGATCTGTTGGAATTTTTTGTTTGCTTCTTTGTCGTTGGGATTGAGATCGGGATGGTGCTTGCGGGCCAGTTTCCGGTACGCGGTGCGGATATCGTCCTGCGTCGCGTTCTTGTTCACTCCCAAGATTTTATAGTAGTCGATGAAATCCATTTTGATGATATCCTTTTTTACAAAGTTAGGGGTTACCGTGAAAATGGAGGGATATCAAAGGTCTTTGCTGATGGTGAAGTAGAACCGGCTTCCTTTTCCGGGTTCGGCGTCCGCCCAGATGCGGCCTTCATGGAATTCCACTATCTTTTTGCAGTGCGCCAGCCCGATGCCGGAGCCTTCGTATTGTGCCCGGTTGTGCAGGCGCTGGAAGATGATGAATATCCTTTCGAGGAATTGTTTTTCAATACCGATGCCGTTGTCGGTGACGGAGAACTGCCATTTCCCGTTATCCTGGACGGCCGAGACCAATACTATGGGGGGACGTTCGGGGTGGCGGAATTTGATGGAGTTGACGATGAGGTTTTGGAAAAGGAGCTTTAGTTCGGTGGGGTAGGCGCGCAGGACGGGGAGGGGACTGGAGCTGATGTGGGCGCCGGATTCGCGGATGCTCTTGCCGAGATCGGCCAGCACCTCGTCCAGTAAATGGTTGCAATCGACGGGCATGGCTTCTTTTTCGCGGCCGATGCGTGAGTAGTCGAGCAGGTCTTTGATGAGGGTCTTCATCCTGTCCGAGGCCTGGGAGAGATAGTTGAGATAGATCTGTCCGTTGCTATCCAGCTTGTCACGGTATTCTTTCTTTAGCAGATCGACAAAGCCGGAAATGGTGCGGAGCGGCTCCTGGAGATCGTGGGAGGCGACATAGGCGAATTGTTCCAGCTCTTTGTTCTTGCTTTCAATTTCCTGGGTGCGCTGGTGGACCTTCTTTTCCAGGGAATTGTTGACTTCCCGATTCTCGTGTTCGAGCCTTTCCAACTCTTCGGCCATGGAGTTGAAGCTATTGGCCAGTGTGCCGATCTCGTCAGCGGAATAAGCCCGGGCCTTGCGGCTGAAATCTCCTTTCGTCACGGCGCGGGCGGACAAGAGTATCTCGCGGAGGCCTTTCTGGATGCCGCGGCTGACGGTGATGGCCAGGGTGAGGCCGGTGCATTCGACCGTCAGCGCCACGATGAACAACAGCTTTAGCACAACGTCTTCCAGCCAGCGGGAGCCTTCGCCGAGGGCATAGGAGAACTCGTCTTCTATCGGGGTGAGGCGGCTGTTGAGCGGATCGATCTGGTCGAGGATGGCGTTGATGTGCTGTTGGGAGCTATGCGGGGAATTGATCTCGTCGTGGAGATCTTGGCCGAGTTGTATGAAGAGCAGGACGATGGAGTCGGCCTTTGTCCAGGCCATGATGGCGCGATGGATGTATTTGTTGCTGTGGAAACGCCTGAACAGTTTGATCATGCCATTGACGTCGGCGGGGTCGTTGCGACCTTCTATAAAGCCCTGGCGGACGAGTTCGATGTCGGGGTTGGGTTTGATCATTTCGAGGCGCGCCTTGTGGTCGCCAAGGTTGACCTTCAGGTGATCGAGGGATTTTTGGTAATCGGCTTCATCGTGGGTGCGGGCGTACTTGTACAACTGATAGAGGGCGTCTTTCTGTGCTTTTGACCAGAGGCCTTCGCCACCGACATAGGCGCGGACAGAGGAGAGGGTATTGATGGAAAAGAAGAGGACGACCAGTTCGATGACGATGAGCAGGCCCATGATGCCAACCGTGAAAATGAGCTTTTTCGAAATGGAGATGTCCCTGAACCATCGGAAGAAGGGTCTTTTCATACATCAAGGTTTTGGTAAGCAGCAGGTCGGGATAGTACAATGTAAGAAAAGAGTAGGATTATAACAAAAAAAGGACCCGGCCGTCGATAGGCGGCCGGGTCGGTATATACGTAGAGGATTAGTGGATAAGGGGGTTGGACCTGGTCCGGCTTACGGTGAGCACATAGATGCTCATGACGATAGAGAGATAGGAAGCGATGATCAGCAGGCTGCTGACGTTGTAGTTGGAATGTTGAAATAAACGATAACCAATGAGGCCATTCAATACAACGGCGATCAGCAGAACGAGGGTGATTATGTACTTCATAACATTAGCTTTTAAGTTTTTGTAAATGTTGTTGTTCAATTAATAGACCGGGACGGGGAGGCGGGGTTTATTAATGAAATGCTAATGTCTTTTTCATTAATTTAGGTGCTATGCGACAAAAGATCCTTATCACGCGGCCGCTATTCCCGGATGTTGTAGACCGGTTGCGGCAATATTTCGATGTTACTGTTAATGACGGAGAGCGATATACTTCCGAGCAGCTGCATGCGGCGTTGCAGGATATGGATGGCGTCATGGTAGCCGGGGGTGAGAAGATAGACGATTCCGTTGTCCGTGGTTTGCCCCGCCTGAAAGCCCTCTGTGTTTCTGCGGCGGGATATAACAATGTGGATGTTGCGGCGCTGACGCGGGCGGGTATCATCGGTACGAATTCACCCGGGCCGGCCGATGAAACGGTAGCGGATTTTACCTGGGGACTAATGATCGCTACGGCCCGACGGCTGGTGGAAGCGGCGCATTGGTTACAGCAGGGGCAGTGGAAGGGCAGTGCGGGGAGCCGCTGGTTTGGGGCCAATCTTTGTGACAAGACCCTTGGCATTATGGGGATGGGGCGCATCGGCCAGGCCATTGCCCGCCGGGCTATCGGGTTCAGGATGAAGGCGGTATATCATAACCGACGCCGGCTGGACCCTGCGATCGAAGCAGAGTGCCGGGCGGAATACCGGAGCAAGGAGGCATTGTTGGGCGAGGCCGATTTTATCGTCCTTGCAATGCCGTATACGCCTGAGAATTATCATCTTATCGGGGCTGGGGAGCTGGGGCTGATGCGCTCCTCCGCCATGCTCTTCAATATCGCCCGCGGCGGGCTTATCGATGAGGCGGCCCTGGCATTGGCGCTGAAGGAGAACAGGATCGCCGGCGTCGGGCTGGATGTCTTCGAAGGCGAGCCGGCCGTATATCCGGGGCTGATGGGTCTGCCCAATGCGGTGCTTACCCCGCATATAGCCGGGGGGACGGCGGAGGCGCAGCATGGTCTTGCGAGTCTGGCTGCGGATAACCTGATCGCTGCACTTGGGCTTGGGCCGCAGGCGGGCAGGCCACCGTCGGTGTTCAATCCGGAGGTGCTGTCCGGACGGTGAGCTTTCACCGAGCGATTTGGCCGATTGGGCGACGGATGATCCCCGATCGGCTATTGGGGGATGGGGGATAATGGTAAGCCAATAATTTGCACCGCATTAAAAGCATATCAGATGAAACCAGTTCGCCCGTTTTGGAAGAAGGTGAGGATAATCCTGCTTATTTGTTTAGCCATTTTTATTGCGATACAGCTGATCCGGCCGCCGCTGGATCATCCACCGGTGACTGCCGATCTGCAGGCGCCACCGGAAGTCAAGGCCATTCTCAAGCGGGCCTGTTATGATTGTCATTCGAATGAGACCCGGCTTGCCTGGTTTGATCAGCCGGCGCCGGCCTATTGGTTTGTGGTCAGTGATGTGAAGGAGGGCCGGGAGGCGTTGAATTTTTCCCGATTCGACAGCCTGCCCAAGGCGCAGCAGGCGGCTAAGCTGTTCGAGTGCATCATGCAGGTGGAGCAAGGGGGTATGCCATTGGCCCAGTATACGGCTTTGCATCATGGCAGGGTGATAAGCGCCGGAGAACTGGCGGTGTTGAAGCAATATGCGCTTTCGCTGGGGTATCACCCGACGGTGGATACGTCGCGGCGGCGGGCTGCGGCGGAGCAGTATGCACAATGGGTGGCTTCCGCGGGTGCGGCGAAGGGTACGGGAGGCGGAGGCGCGGATGCGGCGGGTGTGAAAGTCGACGCGGCAGCAGTGAAGGACGAATATAACGGCATTGGCTATGTGTCACTTGCGGGGTTTGCCAACTGGCGGGCTGTTTCTACGACCGAGCGGTATGACAACGGGACACTGCGGCTTATCCTTGCCAATGATGTTGCCGTAAAAGCTATCCGGGAGGGTCATGGCTACCCCTGGCCGGACGGCGCTGTATTCGCCAAGGTGGCCTGGGACCAGCTGCCGGATTCGTCGGGAGAGATACATGCCGGGGCGTTTAAGCAGGTGGAGTTTATGGTCAGGGACCACCAGCTGTTTTCCTCATCCTTTGGCTGGGGGTGGGCCCGCTGGGTCGGGGGGCTTGCCCTTAAGCCTTATGGGAAAGATGCTTCTTTTGTAAGCGAATGTGTCAACTGTCACCGGCCATTGGGTAAGACCGATCATACCTTCACCTTTCCGCTGGCCGATACGCTCTCGCTTTATGACCAGGCGGCATATTTGCCGGACAGTGTGGACAAACATCCGTTGATGGGGAAGGTGATCACGACGATGGTCAATCCGCGGGAAGGAACGATGTCAACCCTCTATGGCAACGATCTGGCAGTGAAGGCTGCCCGGAGTGGTCAGGCTTCCTATCCCGGAGCATTCTATGCACTTGTGACCTGGTCGCAGCGGGATGACCCTCATTGGTTTGGCGGAAGGATACCAAAGGCGTTGGTGAAGGTGGAAACGGTGGATTATACCCCCGGGGGAGAGGTTCACTGGAGCAGTTATCAGGGGATGCCGTTGAAAAAGATGTCAGGGACGGCTATGGGTGCGGATCGCGTGCATTATATTGCGACTCTAAAGGCATCGGTTCTGCCATAGTCTATGACATTTGATTTTCGCTTACAGGTGTTTCATACCGTAGCCAAGCGGCTCAACTTTACCAAGGCGGCAAAGGAACTCTTCATCACCCAGCCTGCGGTGACGCGGCATATCCATGAACTGGAGCAGCATTTCAAAGTGAAGCTTTTCGAGCGCAACGGGACGCGTATCCGGCTGGCGCCGGCAGGCAAACGGCTGTTGCAGCATACCGAGACATTGTTTGCCGTGTACCGTAATCTCGAGTTCGATATGAGCAGCCTGACGCAGGGCCATAGCGGAAAGCTGATCCTGGGTGGAAGCATGACGGCGGCACCGTATATCATCCCGCCGATCCTGGCGGATTTTCATAGCCGGTATACAGCTATACAGGTGAGCATGGTGAGTGGAAATACGCAGCAGATCGAGCAGGCACTGGAGGGGGAGGAGATCGATCTGGGTATCGTGGAGGGGCATTCGCGGAATGCGGCAATCCGATATACCGATTTTATGAAAGATGAGATCGTGCTGGTGAGCAACCCCGGGCATCCGCTGGCCCGGCGGCAGTATATCAAGCCGGAGGAGCTGACGCGGATACCCCTGTTGTTACGGGAGCCCGGGTCGGGGACGCTGGAGGTGCTGGCGCACGCGTTGAAGGGGGTTGGGATAAAGTTGTCACAGTTGCAAAAGGAGATGCAATTGAACAGCACGGAGATGATCAAATCCTACCTGCTGCATGCGCCCTGTATGGCTTTCCTGTCTGTTCATGCGGTGACGAAGGAGCTACAAAATAATGAATGTGTGATCGTCGATGTGAAGGGGCTTTCCATCGAGCGAAACTTCTATTTTGCGCGGTTGCAGGGAGAGGCGCAGGCGCTGCCGGAGTTGTTTATGCGATTTGCGCTGCATTACCGGAAGCTCTGATAACTTTATGTTATCAGTCATTACGAATAGCAATTTCTTTTCGGCGGGTTTGAGATAGACCTTTGTGTCCAGGAAAATAGTAAATCTATGGACACGAGTAAGGTTCTTGACAGGCACATTTCTATCAGACAGATGGTCTTTGCGGTGGCGGTATTGTTTTGTCTTACCCCGCTGGTGACGCCGCCGCTGGCCCTTGTGCTGGGGCTGATCATCGCCCTTTTTGTCGGGCATCCTTTTTTACATCTGAATCATAAGGCGACGCATATCCTGCTGCAGGTGTCGGTGGTGGGGCTTGGGTTTGGCATGAATGCCGCTACCGCATTGAAGGCAGGACGCGAAGGGTTTTTGTTTACCGTGGTATCGATTGCTGGAACATTGGGTTTTGGGTTGTTGCTGGGGTTTTGGATGAAGATCGATAAAAAGACATCGCTGCTCATCTCCGGGGGGACGGCCATTTGTGGCGGGAGCGCCATTGCTGCGCTTGCCCCGGTGATCAGGGCGGAAGAGCGTCAGGTATCTGTGGCGCTGGGTGCGGTGTTTATCCTCAATTCTGTTGCACTGTTTGTATTCCCGGTGGTGGGGCATTGGCTGGGGTTGAGCCAGGCGCAGTTTGGGCTGTGGAGTGCGATAGCGATACACGACACCAGTAGTGTGGTAGGGGCTGCGGGGAGATATGGACCAGAGGCGTTGCAGATCGCTACGACGGTGAAGCTGGCGCGGGCGCTTTGGATCATCCCGGTGTCGCTGCTGGCGGCTTTGTTCTTTCGGGGCGGTGCGGCGCGCAAGGGTGGGGCGAAGGTGAAGGTTCCGTATTTTATCGGGTTGTTCGTGCTGGCCATCCTGTGGAATACCTGGGTGCCGATGCCGGCGGTGAGTCATGTGATCGTGGGGGCTTCGCATGCGGGGTTGACGCTGACGTTGTTTCTTATCGGGAGCGGCTTATCGAGACAGGTGCTTCGGCAGACGGGGGTGCGGCCGCTGGTGCAGGGAGTGATTGTGTGGGTGCTGATCGCGGGGGCGACGTTGTGGGCGGTGATGGGGTTGGCAGGTTAGGAATTTGCGGTTCTTGCATTAAATTTCTAACTTGACGCGGGTGACGATCACCGTAGAAAAACGCTTCCTATATGAGTAAATCTATCCTTTCCCTTTTGCCCCTTTTACTAGCCTTGTCCGTGTGTGCTCAGGAAAAATTTTACGAGGAACCTATCGGCTGGCGCGGGAAAAGCATCGAACTGCATACGATTTCCGACCGAGAGAAGTTGAATAGTTGTTTGTTTCTATGTAATGGCGACAGTGTCCGTGCATTTGTTTTGGACAGTAAACAGGCGGTTATTCAGCATTTTTATTTCAACCGGCTGCAATCCGAGCAGTTTTTAGGCGGGTTCATGAAGGGGGGTAAGGTCTATGCCTTCCTGCAGCCTACGGGCCCCAACACTAACCCTATCCTGCATGTATGGGTATTGGACATTGTCAAGGGCACGCATAGTGACTTTGTAGTGCTGTTTGACATGCGGCATGAAAGCGCGGTGGAAGAGATCAGCTGTGGGGATCGTTTTCTGTATTTTGCTGTCAACAAAAAAGAATCTCAATTTACTATTTATGATTTTGGTGAGGATCAGCGCATTGATACCTTGCACTATTCTTTTGAAAACGGGGTCTGGAAAGCGCTGACCGAGTATGACGGCAATTTCGGTCGCGATGTCACGGTCGTGAAGATCGACCCGGGCTTGCAGTTGAACCGGGATCTCGGGCATGTTCCCAATAAGCTGTATTGGATGCATGATACGCTGTTTCTCTTGATGAACAGTTGGCAGAAAGGCGTCACGGCGATCTTCAGCTTCGATGTGCAGACGAAGAAGGTGGGTCTCAGGAAGGTGATTCACAATGACATCCAGGAGACGCAACCGGGTAGGGCCAATTATACAGACAACTCTTTTCTGCTCGATGATAAATTGTTTTTTGTTTCGGCCGACGACCAAAAGATGGATTTGCAGGTGAGGGATTTCCATAGTGGCTCGTTGCTTCGCGAATATACCGCCAGATCATTCGGGGACAGCCTATTTATAAACACACCGATCGATTTGGACGGTCCTCTTTCCGGGAAGAAGTCACGGGAGCAACCAAAGCTATGGCAGCTACTCAAAATGATGTACGAGGGCAGTTCGGTGCTCATCGTCAGTCGCGAAGACAGCGGACGGATCGGGCTTACCATCGGGGCTTGGAAGGAGGAGACAACCTTGAGAAGGAGTGGGGGGCCCGGTTCGGCGCCGTTGTATAGCCGGTCAACCTCGATCGAGTCTTCGGGGTTTAAGCTGCTCATGGATTCTACTACCCTGGAGCATGTGCCAGGACCGGTGACGAGAGGTATTGGTGACCGGATAGTGGATTATAGAAAGAAGATCAGCATACCGCCGGCGGGGGAAAGTTTGTTTGAGAACGGCGGGAAATACGTGTATGCCTATTATGACCGGGACGAACATAAGATCGTCCTGACGAACTTTTAATTACGCTGCGATACCAGCTCTGTCAATAAAAAAGCCCGCTTCCTGTGAAGCGGGCTGTATGTTTGGTCGTGGGTGACGACTAGTAGCGATAGTGCTCGGGTTTGAAGGGGCCGGCCTTGGGGATGCCGAGATAGGCGGCCTGGGCGTCGGTGAGCTCGTCGAGTTCGACACCGATCTTGGCGAGATGGAGGCGGGCTACCTTCTCATCGAGGAGCTTGGGCAACACATAGACCTTGTTCTCGTATTTGCTGTGGTTGACCCACAGTTCGATCTGTGCGAGAGTCTGGTTGGAGAAGGAGTTGCTCATCACAAACGAGGGATGGCCGGTGGCGCAACCCAGGTTTACGAGGCGGCCTTCTGCCAGCACGATAACATCCTTGCCTTCGATATTGTAGACGTCGACCTGGGGCTTGATAGTATCCTTGGTATTACCGTAGTTCTTGTTGAGCCATGCCATATCGATCTCGATGTCGAAGTGGCCGATGTTACAAACGATAGCCTTGTCCTTCATGAGACGGAAGTGCTTTTCCGTGATGAGGTCGCGGCAGCCGGAAGCGGTGACGATGATGTCGGCTTCTTTTACGGCATCCACCATCTTCTTTACTTCAAAACCATCCATAGCAGCCTGAAGAGCGCAGATGGGGTCGATCTCTGTGACGATGACGCGGCAGCCTGCCCCCTTGAGGGATGCAGCAGAACCCTTGCCTACGTCGCCATAGCTACCTACAACGGCAACCTTACCAGCCATCATGACATCCGTTGCACGACGGATAGCATCGACGAGGGATTCCTTACAACCGTACTTGTTGTCGAATTTGGACTTGGTGACGGAATCATTGACGTTGATAGCAGGAATGGGGAGCGTGCCTTTTTCCATACGCTCGTACAAGCGGTGCACACCGGTGGTGGTCTCTTCGCTGAGGCCTTTGATATGCTGGACGAGTTCGGGATATTTGTCGAATACCATATTGGTGAGATCGCCGCCGTCATCGAGGATCATGTTGAGAGGACGATCGGTGCTGCCAAAGAACAGGGTTTGCTCGATGCACCAGTCGGCTTCTTCCAGGGTCTGACCTTTCCAGGCGAAGACTCCGACACCGGCAGCGGCGATAGCGGCAGCGGCCTGGTCCTGGGTGGAGAAGATGTTACAGGAAGACCAGCGTACTTCGGCGCCCAGTTCTACCAGGGTCTCGATGAGAACGGCAGTTTGGATGGTCATATGCAGGCAACCGGCAACGCGGGCTCCTTTGAGGGGCTTCTGCTTGCCATATTCCGCACGGATCGCCATCAGGCCCGGCATTTCCGCTTCGGCCAGACGGATCTCTTTCCGACCCCACTCGGCCAGACTCATATCTTTCACCTTATAAGGGAGCTTCAAATCGATGCTCTGAGTTTTCGTTGACATGGAATTCATTTTTATTTGTAACAAAGGTAAATTAGTAGAACAAAAATATAGCGATTGTTTATAAATTTGGAACAGAAATAGATTTTTTGACATTTTGTTAGAATAAAATACGGGCAATCCATGGAAAAAGACCTCCAAAAAGAAAAACCGGCTAATGGCCCGGTCGAGCTGGATGAGAAGGACAGGGCCATCCTGCGGCTGCTGCAGGAAAACGCCAAGATCACCGTCAGGGAGATAGCTGCCAAAGTTCATCTTAGCACCACTCCGGTGCATGAGCGGATCCGCCGGCTGGAGGAGACGGGCGTCATCCGGCAGTATGCGACGTTGCTGGATCATTCCAAGGTGAAGAAGGGGCTGCTGGCCATTTGTTATGTGTCGTTGAAGGAACACAACAAGAAAAGCGGAGCGAAGTTTATCAAGACGATGCAGGAGATGGGGGAGGTGCTGGAATGTTACATCATTTCCGGGGAGTTCGATTTCATGCTGAAGGTGGCGGTGGAGAGTATGGATGCGTATTATGATTTTCACGTCAACAAATTGGGCCAGGTGGAGAACATCGGCCATGTACAGAGTACGTTCGTGATGGGGGTAGTCAAACAATCCCACCAATTGATCTAACCACCGCAGTCGTTTACATACAAAATCAGGTAGTCTACATACATCCTCCCCGCGGCGGCTGGTGGGGTCATTATTTTCGCGGCAACACCAAACCTTTTATCATGAAGACATCTTTTTTCAACCTCCGGGGATATTGCTGCCTGGTGGTGTACCTCCTTTTACTTTTCGAGGCGTGTTCTAAAGCAGGTCCGGCAGGAGCTACCGGCGCCACCGGAGCAACAGGGGCTACGGGTGCAGCAGGCGCCGCCGGCGCGGCGGGTTCCCAGATCTACAATGGCTATGGCGCTCCGGCTGCGACACTGGGAAATATCGGGGACTATTATGTCGATGAGACCAGCGACATGGTATACGGACCAAAGACGGCTTCCGGCTGGGGTACGGGTGTCAGCCTGCGAGGCGCCCCAGGCCCGGCGGGTTCGGCTAATGTGATCTATTATAACTGGACAATCTTCATTGGGGACAGCTGGGTGAAGGATAGCGTCAGGCTGGTGAATGGGGATACCAGCTGGTCGCTGACGTATCCTATCAACGTGGGCGCTATCAGTGACAGTATCCTCAAGCGCGGCGTAGTGCTTGTTTATGTGCGGGACTCTTTGCCGGCCGGCTATCAGCCCTTCAACGGCAGCTGGCAGTTGCCAGCTACTTTTATACAGACGCATGTGGCATCCGGCGTTGCCTACAATGAAGACGTCAACCTTACGTCCATTCTTCAGCCTGGCGGCATCGTTTTCCAGCTGACCGATGCGCAGGCTGTTACCAATAAACCTGTGCCGCTTGCCAATTTTACTGTTGGCCCCGTGGTTTACGGGTATTATTACCGTGTCATCGTCATTCCCGGTGGGGTGCAGGGTACTGAAGACCCCAGGAAAATGACCTACGCCGCGGTTTGCAACAAATACGGAATTCAGCCATAGATCGCATACCCTTACCCGATGGTGCCGGCGGCAGCCGGCGCCTGCACCCGAATCGGACCCCGGGGAGTTGACAGGACAAACCGGGGCTCCCGGTGTGCAAGAACGCAGGGCGAATGTGACCGTAAGTTGTAAAATGATCGTAAATTGCAGGGATATTCCGTTTTGATAAAAATGATCAATCCCGAATGTATGTTCACTTATGACACGGTGGCCGAAGCCGTCAACGGGCTGAAACAAAGAGGATATAACATCGATTTTAATCTGGAGGCGGAGGGTGTCGCTTGTTCAGAGACACCGCTGTCCCTAAAGCCTGGGGATTTTGAGATCACCGAGTTCTACCGGTTTGAAGGGGATAGCGATCCGGCCGATGAGGCGATCGTCTACGCCATTGAATCGCGTAAGGGGGAGAAAGGGTTGCTGGTGACGGGATTTGGGATCAGCGCAGAAGGGCTTGGGGAGGAGATGATCGAGAAACTAAGGGTAAAACGATGATAATTGTCCGCGATGCCAGCGAGGCGGATCTGCCTGCGCTTTTAGCTATTTACAACCAGGTGATACTGCATACGACTGCTGTTTATACATACGAGCAACAGACGATGGAGGCGCGTGCGGCCTGGTATATGGATAAGATTGCCGCTCGCTATCCCGTGTTTATCGCGGAGGAAGAAGGGCGGGTGGTCGGTTTCAGCAGTTATGGTCCGTTTCGGGCGTGGCCTGCCTATAAGTATACTGTCGAAAATTCCGTTTATGTATCCGAAGACCAGCGGGGTAAGGGCATCGGCAAGTTGCTGATCCGGCCGCTGATAGAGTCTGCGAAGTCACAGGGATTTCATGCCATCATCGCGGGGATAGATGCGGCCAATGATGCGAGTCTCCGGCTGCATGCTTCCTTTGGATTCCAGGAAGTGGCGCATTTCAGGCAGGTGGGGTATAAGTTTGGCCGGTGGCTTGACCTGAAGTTTATGGAGCTATTGCTGGATACGCCGGCGAATCCCGTAGAAGGGTAGGGGTGCAACGACGCAGCGAGGGTGCTGCGGCTAATAGCGGGTCATCAGCAGCCGGGCGACTACCTTGTCGATGGGCAGGGTGACGCTTTCTTCACTGAATAAGGCCCGGTCGATGAAGCGAAAGGTTTCTGTTTCCTTTCGCTCGGCGTAGACGCGCATCTCGCGTTCGTCGAAGTCGAAGGGCTTTGTACGAAGCGGGGCTTTGATGGGTTCGAGGGCGCGAACGAAATAATAGACGCTGATGATCTGCTGTTGCGGATTAAAGGCGGACATCTGGAAGAAATCCGTGGTATACAGATGATCGCCGACGGCTACTTCGAGGTCCATCTCTTCTTTGAACTCTCTTTTCAGGCAATCCCTTGTTCCTTCGCCGAACTCCAGGCCGCCGCCGGGGAATTTTGTATAGTAATTTCCGCGGATGTATTCGTCGCTGACCAGGATTTCCTTGTTTTCACCCAATAGGATGCCGTATACTCTTAGATTTACCATATCAAAACCATTTCTTTTTCATAAAATACCAGCTGATTATGATGGATATCCCTATCGACAGCAGGATGGGGATATAAAAGGCATAATGTGAATCGGCATAGGGGATGGGGACGTTCATCCCATAGATGCCGGTGACGAGGGCGGGCAGGGAAAGGATGATGGTGATCGAGGTGAGTCTTTTCAGCACGCTGTTCATGTTATTGTTGATGATGCTGGCAAAGGCATCCAGCGTACTACTGAGGATGTTGGTATAGATATTGGCCATTTCCAGGGCCTGGGACATGTCCACGGCGAGGTCGTCGAGGAATTCCTTTTCTTCATCGTTGAGGCCGAGGAAGTCGGTCCGCGCCAGTTTGAGCAGGAGCATTTCGTTGCTGCGCAGGGCCGTGACGAAGTAGACCATGCTTTTCTGGATCTTCATTAATTCGAGCAGCTCTTCATTGCGATTGGAGGCATAGAGTTTCTGCTCCATGAGGTTGCGGCGCTGGTTTATCTCCTTCAGATATTCCATGTAGGTCTGGGTGATCTTCTCGAAGATCTTGAGGGCCATCATGTTCCTCTTGTCCGGGCTGCGGTTCTGGAAGGTGTTGAGGAATTTTTTTATAGCGCCGTTCTCGAAGGAGTTGACGGTGACGATTTGATTGTGGGTGAGGATGATGCAGATGGGAATTGTTATGTAGTATGCATCGCTTTCATTGAAAGAGTTGTTTTCCGTCGGGGTCTTGATGACGATGAGCTTTACGTTATCCTTTTCCTCGAAGCGGGCCCGTTCGTCGATGTCCAGGGAGTCGGTGAGGAAGTCGAGGGGGATGTCTAATTCGTCGGAAAGGTTGGTGAACTCCTGTTGTTTAAGGGGAGGAAGGATGTTGACCCAGGCGCCGTTTTCGGCGTGGTCGATCTCTACCGTTTGGTGGTTGACGTTCTTGAAGTATTGGATCATGAGTTAGCAGGTGGCTGGTTGTCGATGCTGCCTTGGAATACACGGATGGCGGGTCCGCAAAGCCAGACATCTTCGTAGGTGTCGTCTGCCGTTCGGTTGAACCGTACCGTGAGTTTGCCTCCTTTTGTGATGACCTTTACATAGTTTTTGCCTACTTCATTGTGATAGGACGCGAGGGCGCTGGCGGTGACACCTGTTCCGCAGGAGAGGGTCTCGTCTTCTACGCCTCTTTCATAGGTGCGGACGACGATCTCGTCGGGGCGACGCTGCTCTACGAAGTTGACGTTGACGCCATCTTTGGCGAAGTCGCTGCTATAGCGAATTTCCATGCCTTTGTGGAAGACGTCGAGTTCCATGACATCGGTGACCATTTTGACATAGTGGGGAGAGCCGGTGTCGAGAAGCAGGTCGCCGTGGAAGTCGTCGATCTTCAGGACGTCTTTCATTTTGAGATTGACGGTGCCGTCGGCGTCGATCTCGGCGAGGTGGGGCCCGTCGATGGCGATGAAGTTATATTGGGCTTTTTTGATGCCGAGGTCGTAGGCGAATTTTACGAGACAGCGGCCTCCGTTGCCGCACATGGTGCTTTCGCGGCCGTCGGAGTTGTAGTATTTCATTTCGAAGTCGTATCCAGTGTGGGGGTTGAGCAGCATGAGGCCGTCGGCGCCGATGCCGAAGCGGCGGTCGCAGAGGAATTTGATGCGATCGGTGGTCAGGGCGGTGTAGCTCCAGTTGCGGTTGTCCAGGATGATGAAGTCATTGCCGGTGCCCTGATATTTGAAAAAGTTCATTTGGTTCATTTCTGAGCGCAAAAATAGCTTATTCGGGTGAGTCTGCCTAGCGGCAGGGGTCGCCTAACGGCTAGGGGAGAGGTTGGCTTCGGAGAAGGGGTGGTTGCGGGCAGGCCGGAACACAGCGACGGCGTCCGAAGGACCGACATTGGCCCCGCCAGATTGCGAAGCAATCGGTGCAGCTGTTGGGAGATGATGAAAAAAGTGGTGGGTTTGTGTCTAGCGCTGGGGGGAGAGGTCGGCTTCGGAGAAGGGGTGGTCACGGGGGAGTTTCTTTTTGGGACGATAGGAGATGACTTCACCTTTGGCTTTGCGGCCGACGTGCTTAGCCTTTTTTTTGAACGTGTTGCCTGGCTTTTTCATAGCATGAAGCTACGAAGAAGGCGGGGTTTGGCCAAGGGGATAGGCCCGATCGAACCACTGCCGTTGAACGGAGGGTAACCGAGCGCAGCGAAGGTTAGGAACGAGGAGGAGCGTGGCGAAGCAGCTCCGACGAAGTTCGAGGATGCTTAATCGGGTGATGCAGCTGGCGCCCCCTATTGCAGCCCTTCTACGATGCTGAGGGTTTCGCGGATGAGCCGGCCCACGGCGGCGTCACCGTCCTTCGAGAATTCTTTTTGGATGCGGTTGGCTACGATGGCGCTGAGGCTTAGGCAGGAGTGACCGAGTAGTTTGCCGAGTCCGTAGATGCCGGCGGTTTCCATTTCGAAGTTGGTGATGCGGTGGGGGCCGTAGGAGAAGCTGGTGAGGCGGTCGATGAGTTCAGGTTGGCTTAGTCCCAGACGGAGGACCCGGCCTTGGGGGCCATAGAAGCCGGGGCAGGTGACGGTGATGCCTTGGTGAAAGCCGGTGGTGAAATGCCGAAGCAGGGTGGGGCTGGCGCCGCTGAGATAGGGTTGGGCGAGCCGTGGGTGCAGTTGGGTCTGGGTAGAAAAGGAGTGCAGGAGGTCGTTTTCTTCCTGGGTGCCGTCGTGGCGATAGAAATTGAGCAGGTTGTCGAGTCCGAGGCCGTGAGTGGAAGCGACGAAGCTTTCTACGGGTATATCTTTCTGTAGGGACCCCGATGTGCCCATCCGGATGATGGTGAGGTGGGTGGAGTCTTTTTTTATCGTTCGGGTAGAAAAGTCTATGTTTACGAGGGCATCGAGTTCGTTGAGGACAATGTCGATATTGTCGGTGCCGATGCCGGTGGAGACGACGGTGAGGCGTTTGCGGCCGATGTAGCCGGTGTGGGAGACGAATTCGCGGTGGTGGGCGCGGTGCTCGATAGAGTCGAAATGCCGGCTGACTTTGGCTACGCGGTCGGGGTCGCCGACGGTGAGGACGGTGGTGGCGAGTTCGTCTGGGCGGAGGTCGAGGTGGTAGACTGCGCCGCGGCTGTTGATAATGAGTTCGCTTTCAGGGATGGGTAGCATAAAAGGACGGGAATATTTTTTAGAATTCTGCGAAATTACCTTAATTTTGCAGCCACTCAAAAAATGTGGCCCCGGAAGGGGCCTATTTAATCGGGCGCCGGGTCCGCCGGTGGAGATGAGGGGGCGGATGGTTGAATCTAATATAGTTGGTCTCGTGGCCGAGTGGCTAGGCAGAGCTCTGCAAAAGCTTCTACAGCAGTTCGAATCTGCTCGAGACCTCAGCGAAAGAACACAGTTGTGTGCAAAAGCCGCCTTTGGGCGGCTTTTTTGTTTGCGGTAGAGGAGATGCGAGTTTCACTCGCGATCGACGAAGCCGCGAACAAAGCTCGGACGGACGCAGTCCGGCCCGGTTGCACACAACTGTGTTCTTTCAAGCCCCCCAGACGGCAGATCACCGGAGGCGCCTGAGCGTTAGCGATGCATTCGAGCGATAGCGAAGAATGCGAGCGAAGCGAAGGGGGCCGGCGAAGCCGGACCCGACGAATGTCGGCGCCGGCGGTAATCTGTTCGAGACCTCGCAAGAACGCGAAAACCGCCGAAAGGCGGTTTTTTTGTAAGCCAGACATGTTCATTAGCTCTAGGGTGTAAGCACCGAACGAGCGAGATAGGAAGAATCGTTAACCGAAGGCAAAGGGTGTCCACTGCGAGGTGGAATCTGAGGGAAACTTGAGGCAAATTCCCGACTTGATAGCGGCGTGATCAGGCAGTGAGCATCCCCCATTTTTGGAGGCGGATGGTGATCTCGTTCCTCGGGAGGCGGGGATTTATATGTTGGAGCTCGGTGAGTTTTGAGGCGGCAAATTGCGGGGTATAAAGCTCTCTTTCAACGAGGCAGTCGAAGAACCAGATGATACCTCTGACCTCTAGTCGTTTGGTTTGGCAAAATTTTCGCAGGACACCGTCTCCGGTCAGGACTGTTGCTTCCAGCCGGATGGAGAGCCAGGCGACAGCGCGGTCGGCTAGCTCGAGGGAGCGGGGCGCTTCGAAGGCGACTACTTCTTCCAGTTCCTTCTCACTTAAGCGGTATACCTTCAGGTGTTGTGGTCCCAGAAAGGCAGCCAACTCGCGGCTTTGGTCGTCGTTCAGCTGATCGATCACTTCTTGGGCTGTATAAATCTCCATTTCTATACTGAAGAGGAGGGCCAGCATGTTCAGTCTAATCAGATCGATAAAGATGTTGGCGTCCGTTACGGCTATTTTCATCGGAATGCATTATCTATGGTATCACGAAAATCTCCCAATTTTTGATTATACAATGCGGCGGCCTTGGCCGTTGAGATCACCTCTTCAGCGACGGCACGGATCAGAAGTTGTAGAAAGCGATCCGAGTGCTCCCTTCCCGAATAGACTTCGAATTCCCTCTCCCGGATGCGATCGCGGTTATAGCTGATCATGAAATATTTGTGATAGGTTGCGCTGATGATCTCGAGCGCCAATGCCCGGTAGGCAATGGCGGCAAGAGAAATGCCATATTGCCCCGCGATGATCGCCAGCTCCTTCAGGAGGAGGACGGATCGGAAGCCTCCAAGCGCAATTTTGATCTTTTTAGCGGGCAATAAGAGAGCGCAGGCAAAGGCGTCGCAAAATTTCTCGGCGTCCTTTTCGGTAAAAGGGGAGAGATCCATATACAGGTGGGCAAGCTCATGGAGCGCGCTGAAGCGACGCCGAACGATCGGAATGCCTTCACTGTTGTTCAGAACAATGACCGCGATACGGTCATTTAGGATCGTGGACATTCCCGAGAAGGAGTTATCTGCCTTTAGCAGGATAACCTTGATATGGTTCTCTTCCAGCATCTCGAGAATATTGGGCAGGGGGTCGTCACCGAGGCACCAGGTCATGCGAATTTCGGTTGCGGCTTTCTCAACATCTTCTCTGTTTTTGATCTTGAAGGACTTTGGCTTGAAGGGAAGCCGGCTTTCAAGGCCGAGGATGTCTTCCAACTCAAGATAGCGTTCGAGGTATTCGACGGTGCTGGCCTTTATCTTTTCCTGTTCGCGAACGGGTAGTTTTTTGAGCTTGCGAAAGCTCAGCTCCTTCAACTCGACAGTGTACTCCCGAAAGAAATACTCGGGAGGAACCTGCAAGACCTTTGCCAAGCTGGACAGCGTAGCGCTATCGGGCTTGGCTTCGCCGGTTTCCAGACGTTGCAGAGCTTGCTTGTTCAACTGGTTCTTCAGCATATCTGATAGATCTTGTAAAGAGTAACCCGTCATCTTTCGGGCGGTTTTTAGCCTCTCGGGAAAATGTTTTGCGATCATTAACCTTCCTTGTTTTTGTCTGGACGAATTTAAAAAATATTTCCGAAATGTCCAAAATTAATCCTACATTAGAAGTGTAAACCATATTGACTGACTCATTAATTCAAAAGTCATGAGCAAGAAGAATCAGCACGTTGTCCCGTATCAGGGTCAATGGGCGGTGAGAGGCGAAGGCAACGAGCGCCGGACCTACATCACCGACACGCAATCCGAGGCCATCGATCTGGCCAGGAGCATCGCCGAGAACCAACGAAGCGAGCTCTTTATTCACAACCGCCACGGCGAGATTCGCGAAAGGAACAGCTACGGCAATGATCCCTTCCCGCCGAAAGGGTGAACGGATTGAGTTTAATTGGTTAGTAAAGGCTATTCGTGAGGATGGCCTTTGCTGTTTTTAAGGGCTGTGCGGGAAGTAGTAGGCTGGTTTGCCAATGATTTACCAATGTTAGGATTGCCGCGGGAAACTAAGGGACATCCCCATTTGATTCCTATTGGAGGCCGACATGAATCCAGGGTACTTTAAAAAGATGCGATTTCCCGACGAGTCGATGAGAAAAGAAGTGTTGCTCCGGCCTCGCTACTTCCAATCATGCGGGCTATCGAAGTCAAAAGCCCCATCCTGCACAAAATGTTGGTGTAACATGGAGACCGTTCCACTATGCGTTTTCGGAATTAAGTCTTTTGTAAGCAGAAGCGAGGCATCCTTTGTGCTCATGCCTGCACCGTTCCACTTTTTAATGTCTGTTGTAAAGAGTAGTAGGAGGGATTATTTTGCCATTCACTTTCCTGAATGGTTAAGGCATTGATGAAACCTCCTATTTCGACGCTTAGTGGGAATAGACTTACATGTATATTCTTTTTTAGCTCTGAATTGACGGGACCAGGGGTTAAAATCAAAATATCCCAGTCGCTTTCCGACGTCGGATTTCCATAGGCTCTGCTACCGAAAAGCATTACCTTGGCATCAGGTAATACGCGGTGTACTTTAGATTTTATCGAAGCTAATATGGTAGAAGTAGATGACATGCGTAAAGCTTAAACATAAAGTATTTAGAACTAATATACAACAAGTTTTGGCGTCATTAAAGGCCGGAGTAGCATTTAACGTATTTGCTATCAATTATTTGCGTTTTATCCGATTGAAAATAGGCATGCTAGCTGCTTCAAGTCGAGCATAAAACAGACGAAAATTGTATGCTCGGAACCTCCATCAACTAGAATCGTTCAACGTATGTAGCAAAAGCGGACAGTAATCCGTCCCGCGTGGTGCGCAAACAGCTGGTTGCCAAGGGCGCAGAAAAAGGGCTCTGTTTTTGAGAACAGATTTGGCATGCTGTACAAAACATCCATCCGAAATCTCCTAAAGCACAAGACTACTTCGGCTATCCAAATCGCCGGTCTGATGGTAGGCTTTGCGGCTTTTATCCTGATATTCCTGGTGATCAGGTATGAAGAAAGCTTCGATACTTTTCATGCTAACAAGGATAGGATATACCGAACTGTTCGAATCGGAAGAAATGCACTTCCCGGAGAGCTCAGGACAGGTGTGCCTGTCCCGGTGGCGGCGGGTTTGCGGACTAATTTCCCGCAGCTGGCCAAGGTAGCGGCTATTTGGCCGGATTGGAATGTACAGGTGATCGTCGCGTCGTCCGGAAAGGCGGAGGCAAAAAAATTCAAGCAAGTATCCGGTTTTTTCTATGCCGAACCAGAATTCTTTCAGCTATTCAACTTTGGCCTGGCTGCCGGCGATATAAAAAATGCCATCAACGATCCCAATACGGTTCTGCTGACAAAAGAACTTGCCTCCAACTATTTCGGGGACTGGAAGACGGCGATGGGTAAGACGTTTAAGATGGATGGCGTTCCCGTAAAAGTCACCGGCATCCTGAATGATATTCCACCCAACACGGATTTCCCGATCAAAGCGGTAGTATCCTATTCGAGCCTGAAGAGTTTTATGGATTTTAACAACTGGGGTAATATCAGTGATGGCAATTATTGTTTTGTGCAATTGGCTGATGGCCAGGATACGGGCCGGCTGATGCCACAGCTGAATGCTTTTGTCGATAAATATATAAAGCCCGTCAATCCAAATTATACCCTGAACCTGCAGCCGCTGAGCGAGATCCATTATGATTCCCGGTTTCAAAATTACAATAACCGCACCTTTAGCAAGGATCTCATCTTTGCGTTGCGGTTGATCGGGATGTTCCTGCTTTTTATGGCCTGTATCAATTTTATTAACCTTACTACGGCACAGGCAGTTAATCGCGCCCGGGAAGTAGGCGTAAGGAAGGTGCTGGGAAGCAGCAGAAGACAGTTGATTATGCAGTTCCTGGGAGAAACAGGCATTACCACCCTGCTGGCACTGGCAGGTGCCATAGTGGTCGTTCGTTTTTGTATTCCACCTATGAATAGCCTGCTGGACATTCATCTGTCTGCTTCGGTCCTATATAGTTATAAGGTGTTGGGATATATGCTCGGTACGGTAGTGGCGGTTACTTTTTTGTCGGGGCTCTATCCCGCGCTTGTGCTGTCCGGATTCCGAAGCAGCGTCGTGCTGAAGGGGTCCGCCGGTGTCGATCGTCAAAAAGGACTTTCTTTCAGGAGGGGACTCGTCGTTTTTCAGTTTGTGATCGCCCAGGCGCTGGTGATCGCCACAATGGTCGTTGCCTCTCAAATGGATTACTTCCGTAATGCAGATATGGGTTTTCGAAAGGATGCCGTCATCAATGCTGAGTTCGTAAACGATAGCCTTGGGTATACCCAAATGGAAGCGTTAAAGGCTGATCTTCTAAAAATAACCGGGATTGAAAAAGTCAGTTTTGCCGGGGGTGCTCCGACCGACGGGGGAAACTATACGGATCTTTTCAGTTTGGAGAATCACACCCGGGATGCGAATATGATCGTCAAATTCATGCCTGTCGATCAGGAATACTTCAGCTTGTACGAACTTCCCCTTGTCGCGGGCCGGGTCTATTATCCTTCGGATACGATCCGGGAGTATGTGGTCAATCAAACTGTTGTCAGGAGGCTGGGCATACAGAAAGACGAAGCTGCTATCGGGAAGATGGTCCGCATCAATGGGCGCATTTGTCCCATCGTGGGAGTGGTGAAGGATTTTCATATCAATTCCCTTCGGGACCCTATCGGCCCGGTAGTAATGACAACCCAAAAACGATGGTATGGTATCGTCAATGTGAAGATAGATATTCGCCGGACCAAGAGCATCGCGGCAAAAATGAGCGCCCTCTGGAACAGCTATTTTCCCGATTTCACATTCGAATATAGCTTTCTGGATCAAACCGTTGCCGACTTTTACCGGCAAGAGAACCAACTCTCGACGCTTTATAAGATATTCTCCGCTATTGCCATCTTTATCTCCTGCCTTGGCCTGTATGGATTGGTTTCTTTTATGGCTGTGCAGCGGCGAAAGGAGATCGGTATTCGCAAGGTGCTGGGCGCATCTGTACAGTCGATTGTCGTGATCATGTCGGGCGAGTTCACGGTGCTGGTAGGGATTGCCTTTTTAATTGCCGCGCCGATAGCCTGGTATTTTATGCGGCAATGGCTGCAGCAATATACATACCGGATCACTCTGGGCGCCGACTTCTTCCTAGTGACCATCATAGCTTCGGCCTCCATTGCATGGCTGACCGTCGGCTATACCGCCATCCGCGCGGCGCTGGCCAACCCGGTAAATAGTCTACGGACCGAGTAGGGGGAACACAAGGTGCGGGTTTGACATTCAATGCCTATCCACCAAAACGCCCTTTACGCCCGTAGAGACGGAGATAGCGTACACGATGGCGTCATTATTGGGATGGGAGCCGTTGCCGATGCGATCGATCTCGTCTACATGAAATTCTTCGGGGTTGAGCCGCATGTCCAGATCGCCGCCATAAAGAGCGAAAGTGTCTGTTTCAAAATTGAGGTCGGCTTTATAGCCTTTTTCCTTGAGGTTGGACAGGACTTCGCCTAATGAATCATTATTTTCCATCTTGTTTTTGGTTTTGGTTGTTTACAATCAGAATTTAAGCGTGCTGAAGTTGACCCGCCAGCCAGGTTTCGAGGTTGATCGCTCCAAGCCTTGCCTGACCCGCCGGGACCAGGGATGTGGTGGTGATCTGGGCGCCATAATACTGGGCGTGGCTATTGGGCACGACCTTGCGCGGATCGTTGGTGCTTTGCAGATAGCGGGTGACCACCTCCGGCATGGTAAAGCGACCGGGTCCGGCTATCTCTTTTATACCATCGATGGGTGGTTCGAGCGCCGCCTCGGCTACGAACGTGGCTACATCTTCAGCAGCAATTGGTTGAAACTGGACATCGGAAATATGGACCACGTTGCCTTCTGCGGCCTGATCGGCGATACCTTTAATGAATTCCATAAACTGGGTGCTCCGGATGATGGTATAGG
Organism: Puia dinghuensis; assembly: GCF_014642875.1. GTDB lineage: Bacteria > Bacteroidota > Bacteroidia > Chitinophagales > Chitinophagaceae > Puia > Puia dinghuensis. The sequence goes on along the minus strand of NZ_BMJC01000002.1, from coordinate 200,186 downwards.
GCACACCGGATTGCATAATCAGATCTTCCTGCGCTTTTTTGGCCCGCATGTAGCCGCTGTCCTGCATGAGAAGGACACCCACGATGGAAAGGGCGACGTGGTGCTTTACGCCGGCATTGATCTCTGCCGCCAGCAGGTTGCGGCCGGCAGTCTGAAAGAATTCCATGACCGCTTTGTCTTCCCATGAGGGGGAGTTGGCAAGATCGATCACCACGCTTGTGTTGGTCAGGGCTTCCGCCAATCCTTCGCCCGTAATGGTGTTGATCCCTGTGTTGGGTGAAGCGGCAATCACCTGATGCCCACGCGCCCGCAATTTGGCAACTACCTTGGTACCGATGAGGCCGGAGCCTCCAATGACTACGATTTTCATAATTTGAGTTTTTGATTTTCCTTACGGAGTGCCAGCGGAATGCCAAATGTTCAAACTATTGAAAATCAATAATATGAAAGCGGAATGGAGGGCCAATTTTCACTGTATTTGGTGAAATGCCGACCGGTCTCCTTAAATAAAGTGAATCATTTGGTGAGAAAATAATCGGCCTTGCCGATGCCTAACTTTTTCATTTTGGAGTGCAGGGTGTTGCCCGGGATCTGTAATATTTCGGCAGCGCCGCCGGCGCCGGATATCTTGCCGGCACAACGTTGCAATGTTTCAATAATATAACTACGTTCGACCTCTTCCAGTGAGCGATTGGCCAGTTGGGCGGGATTTTGTTTTTCCGCTGTTGTCCCCCTTGGGATATAGACCTCCTGTAAGGTGTCGCCGGGTGTCAGCAAGACGCTGCGTTCTATCAGGTGTTCCATCTCCCGCACGTTGCCCGGCCAGGTGTAGCTACCCAATTGTTGCAGGACCTTCGGCGAAATATTTTTGATCTTTCTGCCGGTGATCCGGCTATACCTGGCGACAAAGAAATTTGCAAGCGGTTCGATATCTTCCGGCCGCTCGCGTAGTGAGGGAAGCTGGATGGGGAATACATTCAGGCGGTAGAAGAGGTCTTCCCTGAATCGGCCCGCCTTTACCGCATCTTCCAGGTTGCGGTTGGTTGCCGCAATCAACCGAACGTCGACCTTTATCGTTTGCTTACCGCCGAGCCGCTCTACTTCGCGTTCCTGTATCACCCGCAATAGTTTTGCCTGGGCTTCGAGCGGCAGCTCCCCGATCTCATCCAGGAACAGGGTGCTATGATCGGCGAGTTCGAATTTTCCGATGCGGCGATCGATGGCGCCGGTGAAGGCGCCCCGTTCGTGCCCAAATAGCTCGCTTTCGATGAGACTGGCGGGTAGTGCGGCGCAATTGACCTTTACCATCAGCTTATCCTTACGCGATGAGGTATTGTGGATAGCCCGGGCGATCAGTTCTTTGCCAGTGCCTGTTTCACCCAACACCAAGACGGTGGAATTGGTTCCCGCTACAACGGACACCAGGCGGTATACTTCCTGCATTGCCACGCCGTGGCCGATGATCTCGGAAAAATTATAGATGGTATGGATCTGTTCTTTCAGGTAGTCGTTCTCGATCTCCAACTGCTTTTTGTAAGCCAGCAGCTTTTCATTCGCCTGTATATTGGCGATGGCGATGGATATCTGGGAACAAATGCCCTTCATCATCAGCTTGCTCAGCCGGTTGGCCAATAGCCAGATAGTGCCGATATTTTTGTCGCCTGCTCTCAGGGGAAGGCTATACATGTTCTTTAATCCGGTGGTCTCCCAGAGCCGTGCATAGGCATTGCCATCCCTTATTTCTTCCGCTACATTGAAGACCAACCCCTCCTTGCTGGCGAGCACCCGAGATGTATAGGGCTCCTCGATAGTGATGCGGTTGACCGACATTTTATCAAAGGTCGCTTCTGCGTTCTTAAACAAGGTCCTGTCGAACATGAAGGGAGACAGGTGGAAGCCGTCTTCGTCGATGACGCGAATCATGGCCAGCTTCGTGTGCATGGTCTTGTCGATGACCCTGATGATCGCGTCCTGCAGTTCGGTCCGGGTCCTTACCTGGGTGATATCATGGCTGAAATCCAGCAGAAATGCCTGCTCTTCCTGCTTTTTGCTGACCTGTTCGTTGGCGATGATATTGGCCATGGCGATGGAAATCTGGCTACATATGCCCTGCAAGAGCTGAATATTGATCTCTTCGATAGCCAGCCACAAAATTCCCAGATTCGTTTCCGCGTTGCGGAGCCTGATGCCTGCGAGGGTTTTGTATTCCATCCGTTTCCAAAACTGCAGGTAACTGGACGTGATGCCACGTTGGATCTCCCTGTCTACATTGAACAGGAGCGGGATATTGCTCTCCAGCACCCTATTCTGCAGACCGTCGTTGATGGGGAAGTTGGTATTGACCAGGCGATCCTGCTCTTTTTTATCCGGCGGTATCGGTCCAGGGTCAAAGATATACGGACTCAAGGTAGCCCCGTCCTCATTGATCCTTCGGATGGCATATGCTTTAAGGTCCGTGAGCTTGCTTAAGGACGAATGAACGGCAGCGGCCAATTCCACTTTCGTTCGGACCTTTGCTATATCACTGCTGAAGTCGAGAAGGAAGGATTTTTCCTTTTCCTTGTTGAGTATCTCTTCATTCTTGAGAATATTGGAGACGGCGCCGGAGAGTTGGGGGGCAATGCCTTTTATAACGCTCCTGAATTCTTTGGTGAAGCTGCCGGGGCGGTCCGTATAGATATGGATAAAACCCATCGGTTTACCTTCTTTCATGAGCCTGGTCATCAAAATTTCCTGCACGCCTTCTTCATGGTTGACCCGGAGGAAGAGAGGGCTCAGCGGTTTGTCCATGATATCTTCCAGTATAAAGGAAATGGGGTCCGCCGTATGCAATACGGCCTGTATAAAGGGTTCGTTCAGCGAAAAACGGGCCTTTATCAATTGCTGATACAGGGTATGTGCGCGGATCGGAGAGTTTTCGTCGTCCAGCAGGAAGGGGGTATAGGTTTCGTCTTTGTAGTCGATGAGGGTAACGATGGTATGCGTAAAGTAAAACAGGCTTTTGATCCGCTTTGAGAATAGGGCCAGGAGGTCATTCTTATCCCGGACGCTGGTGATATCATTACCGAGGTCCAGCAGCATCTTCCTTTCCTGTTCAAGCACTGCTTTGGAGAGAACAGGCACTTCAATTTCCGGATGTTCGGCCCTTTTCATGAGGGAATTTTCGGTAAATTTCACAAAAGGCCAGCTATATTGTGCATCAAGTTGGTGCTAAGATTGCTAAACGCCTCAAATCCAGCATGAAATAGTTCTAAAATTGTATGCTGGGGGCCTCGCGAAAACGCAGTGATTGCGCAAAAAACCGCCGGAAGACGGTTTTTTATTACATTTGTTTCATGCGAATGACGATATCCGGGCTTCCGAAGCATTTCGACAAATTTGATCTCCAGCGTCTGTTTAATCCCTTTGGTTGGGTAGATTACACCAGGATACTTATCGATCCGATCACTGGCCTGAGCCGGGGAAAGGGGATCGTTGAGATGAAGCAGGAGGAAGATGCAAAAAAGGCCATGGCTGCGCTGCAGGGGCGGATGTTGGGGCCGAACCCGCTCAACATTAAAGAAACGAAGGATAAAGGGCCAAAGACCTGGTAAAAATCGAGACCTTTACCTATTCGTTTTTCAGCACCCTGGCCGGGTTAGTGCGAACAATTTTCAAGGTCTGCGTGCCGATCATGATAAAGGCGATCGCCGCTATGAAGAACAGACCAATGAATATATCCCTGAACTGGATCGGCTGGTGATAGGAAATCTTTGTCAACACCACCTTATCGAAGAACAGCCAGGTGAGGGGGAGGGCAATCAATGCCGAGATCAGCAGCAAAAACAAGAATCCTTTGCTCAATAAGTACACGAGCGTGCCGTTGCCGGCGCCCAAGACTCTGCGGATGCTTATTTCTTTTACCCGTTTTTCCATTGTATAGATGACCATGCCGAACAAGCCGAGGGAGGAAATGCAGATCGCGAGCAGGGCAAAAAGGCCGATGACTTTCACCATTACCGAATATGCTCTATAGGCCTGTTCGATCTGGTCATCATAAAATTTTGCATCGAGCGGATGAACCTTATCCAGCTGTTTCCAGATGGTTTCGATGCCGGTGATCGTGGCGGGTATGTTGGCGGGGTCGACCTTTACGTTGACGTAGCGGCCAGGTTGGGCCGAATAGCGGAAAGCCGTCGGATCGATCTTGCTCTCTACGGTGCCGTAATGAAAATCCTTTAACACGCCCACGATGGTCAACCGTTTATTGTCAATGGTTACTACTTCCCCAATGGCTTTCTCCGGGTTGTTATGGCCGATATCGAAACGTTTGAGCACTTGCTGGTTCACGATGGTCTCCGTTTCCGGCGCATCCTTTGGTTTGGGGGTAAAATTACGACCGGCCAAAAAAGTATACTTATGCAGCGGCAGATAGTGCTCATCGATATAATTGAGGTCAACCCCTGCCGAATCCAATGGGTTCCTGTATTTTATGTCGGTCCCCCAAAGGGAACCAAGACTGCTGACGATCAATGATCTTGAAATTCCCCGGACAGAGGGGATGGCAGACAATTCTTTTACAAATACGTCGTCCTTATTTCCCTGCATATCGATGTTGAGGATGTTCGTCGTAGTAAAGCCTAAGTCTAGCCGGATAAAACCCTCGTATTGCGTGTAACCGATGACGGCCGCGGTGATAAAGATGAGCGAAAATGTGTACTGGATCACGACGAATGCTTTCCTCAGGCTGAGGTGCCGGAACACTTTCAGCGAAGAAGCGTCCTTCAACACCTGCACCGCATTTATTTTAGAATAGAAGAGGGCGGGCAGGAGTCCGGCGACCACCCCGACCACAACGGCAAGCAAAATAAAAGCGATGCCGAGCCGCGGCGAGAGCTCAAGGGAAAGGGTACGTTGCAGATCGGGGAAAAATGAAAGGAACTGCCCGCGCAGCAGCAGGAAAATAAAAAATGCAAAGCACAGCGAGATCAGTGAGATGATAACCGACTCGGCAATAAACTGGCCGATGACCTGGATACGCTTTGCGCCGATGACTTTTCGGATACCCACTTCACGGGAGCGCCTGAGCGAACGAGCGATCGACAGATTGGTATAGTTAAAGCAGGCCGAGAGAATAATGATAAGGGCGAGTCCGGCAAGGGTGAGTACCGCTACGCGGAACATGACGAAGCCCAGTTCGTTTCCCAGCGGCGTGCCGACGGGGATGGCTTTCAGTGGCTGTGGTGAAAGGAGTATCTTATTGTGGCTGCCACTTGCGGCGTTTTCGCGTTGGTTCAGACTGTTTAGCGCCGTTGTAAGGGTGGCCTGATCGGTTTTCTTCGAAAGCAACACGTAAACATAGTTGGAGAAAATATTTGTCCAGTCCAAATAGTTGCCATCATTGGAGGAGGCAGGCGCGGTCACATCGATCGATGACAAGGACACCAGCATTTCGAACTGGATATGTGAAAGCTTCGGGATATCCGCCAAAATACCGGTAACGGTATAATTCACCGTATCGACTTTTATCACTTTCCCCATCGGGTCGGCAAGGCCAAATAATTTCGTTGCGGTGGTCTGGGTGAGGACAAGCGAGCGAGGTTGTTTCAACGCTGTGGCTGCCACTCCTTTCACCAACGGAAAACTAAAGACATCAAAAAAACCTTCGTTGGCGTATAGGCCGGAGACCGGCACGGTGCTTTCGCCAATTTTGGCGTCGCCGCTGAACCCCCTGCGCAAAATGACGATGGATTCGATACCGGGGATCTCCCGTGGGAGCAGCATACCGGCCTTCCAGGAAGTGGATGCCAGTTTCACCGGGGGAGAACCGGCGGGCACTAATGTGGAGACGACCCGATAGATCCGATCTCTGTTGTTCAGCGTATGGTCGAAGGAAAACAGGTCCGACACGAATGCGATGACAAGGAGGCCGACCGACATGCTGACGGCCATACCTATGATATTGATGCCTGAGAACAGTTTATTGCGCATAATTACGCGCCCCGAGGTCTTGAAATAACTCGCAAACATGATCTTTCTGTTCAACGGGTTGACAAGGGAAGGTCTTCGGACCGTATAGGGTCTGAAAAACTTCAATACGTCAATAACATAGATGAGCCGGGCGAGAAAGGCGCCCCGGGCCTGCAGGTTGCGTTCGAAAAATTCGTTCAGGTCGCCCTGAAGATCTTCCAACAATTCGGGCCGGCAATATAAAGTGAGAAACCGGGTTGCCCATTTTGGCGGTTGGGCCGTTTTCTTCTTTTTCATCAGATTTGTTTTAAGGTGAGGTTAGGGATCTTTTGCCATAATTGGTCCCGGATCTCTTTTGCGCGCACCAGCGAGGCTTTTCCTGCGCCGGTGGGGACATAAAAGCGTTTGCGTTTGCCGCCGCGCGTGGCAGTAGCCTCACCGAGCTCGCTTTTTGCAAGGCCTTTTTCTTCGAGGCGATTCAATACCGCGTGCACCACGCCCAATTTAACTGTGCGCTCGGCATGTTTGGAGAGTTCATCGCAAATCGCCACGCTATACGCATTATTCACCAGGGAAGCAATGGTGAGCAAGACCAGCTCTTCGAATTCGCCGAGGTGGGTTCCTTTCATAAAAAACGATTAATTCATTAAATGTATGTAAAATAAATCTTTCTTTCAAATTTTTTATTTGGGAAGGTTGATGGTTGGAAGAGGTCCGACTAGGACCATCGGATCTGTTTTCTGTCTTAGAGGGTAGAAACAAAGTCTTTTAATAGTATATAGGATTTTTTAGCAACGGCCCGGATGTCTATCCGGGCTTTTTCGTTGATACCTCCAATACTACTACCTGGTCGGGATCTTCGGGGGTTGGCGACTGGGCGGGAATTTCCGCTACGCCGTCCCGCAGCGATATATTGACAGGCGTTTTGTCTTTCAGGCGCCAGGCTTTGACGATAGTCGTATAAGGGAACTGCTCCAGGCGGATAGGGCCCGCATCCTGCTGCAGGACATGGACATAGAGTTTGTCGCCGTCCCGGGTGAGACAGCCCCATTTCTGAGGCCGGAGATAGCCCCCTTTGGTATTATAGATGGACGCGCCGTAGGTTTGGAGCCAGTTGCCCATCCAGTGAAGGCGTTGGACAAATTCAGGTTGGATCTCGCCGTTTGGCATGGGGCCGATATTGAGCAGGAGGTTGCCGCCATTGCCGGCCGATTTGACCAGCAGCGCGACGATCTGCGCCGGCGTCTTGTACGTGGTGTCGGTGATGTTGAATCCCCAGGAGTTGTTAATGGTTGCACAGGTTTCCAGCGGCAGGGCGGAGATCTTCTGGAAGCTGAGTCCGCTTGTGTTCTCACCGGGAACATCCTGTTCGAACATCTGGAAGTCTTCGCCGGGCAGAGGTGTCATGTGGTGGTTGTTGCCGATGAGGCATTGGGGTTGAAGCCGGTGGATGAGGTCGTACAATTCACGGATATGCCAGTCTGCGTTGACGTCATTGTCTTTCCGGTCTTTACTTTCTTCCGCCATCTGGTCCCAGTAGCCGTCGAACCAGATGCCGGCGATGGAGCCGTAATTGGAGAGGAGTTCGGTGAGCTGGTTTTTCATGAATTGGATATAGTCGTTCCAGTTGCCGCGGACGGTGCGGCCGGTGCCTTTACCCGTTCGGCCGGTCCACCACGAATAGTCGTCGCGGCGCCAATCGAGCAACGAATAGTAAAGAAAGAGCCGGATGCCCTGTTTATGGCATTCGTCGGCCATCTGGCGGACGATGTCCTTTTTGTAGGGCGTATGCATGATATTGAAATCGGAAAACCTGGTGTCCCACATGCTGAAGCCGTCATGGTGGCGGGTGATGAGGGTGATGTATCGCATTCCGGCGGCTTTTGCAAGGGATACCCAGGTATGGGCGTCGAAGTCGATGGGGTTGAAGAATTTTTCCAGGCGGGTATAGTTCTTTACCGTGATATTCCGATTGTTCATTACCCATTCCCCTTCACCGGGAAAGCTGAACGGACCCCAATGTATGAACAAACCGAATTTGGCGTTGGTAAACCATTGCCGGGCTTCCTCGTTTTGAGGCGAAGGAGTATAGCCTGACGTTTGAGCAAAGGGCGTGAGGACCGACAGGTAGAGCAATACGGCAAGGAAAAGATATTTCTTCATGGTTAAAACTACCATTTTTTTAGAAACTATTTTCCTTGCGTTCGGCGAAGATTTCATGGGATTGGTCGAAATTTTTTGCGGGTTTTTGGACAACGGGAGATTTTACGTTTAAAACGATGAGAAACATTATCCTGCTGATCGTATCAGGCATGTCCCTGGCTGTACAGGGGCAGGTAAAAACGCCCAGGTCGAGTAAAATGGCTACTGTCTCGGAGGAAGTTGGAATTACCGATGTCACTATCAGCTATAGCCGGCCGGCTGTCAACGGGCGGGAAGGGAAGATCTGGGGCGACCTGGTGCCCTACGGCTTTGTCGATTATCACTATGGGACCAGCAAGGCGGCACCCTGGCGGGCCGGGGCCAATGAGAATACGACCATCGAATTTTCCACGGATGTCACCGTCGAAGGGAAACCGTTGGCGGCGGGGAAATATGGTTTCTTTATCGCCATGGGACCCGAAAAAGCAACACTCGTATTCTCAAAGGATAACAATGCCTGGGGCTCTTTTTATTATAACGCGGCCAGCGATGTGTTGCGCGTAGAAGTACCCGTGACAAAGGTGACGGAAAGTGTCGAGCGCCTGAAATACGAGTTTGCCGCCGAAACCGACAGCAGCGCCGTGGCCTTGCTTGAATGGGAGAAGATAAAAATTCCCTTTACTATCGCCGTGGACCTTAAAAAAACACAGGTGGATGCCTACCGATATGCTTTTAACAGCGGCCAATTCTACGAGTTCTGGCAAAATATGCAACAGGCCGCGGATTTTTGCCTGATGAACGATGTGAACCTCGAAGAAGGGCTTACCTGGGCAGACCGGAGCATCAATACCTATTTTGGAGAGGCCAATTTTCGCACGCTAAGCACCTATGCGGGTCTACTGGAAAAGGCGGGCCGCAAGCATGAATCGGACTCTGTAATGAAAATTGCCTGGCCCAAAGGGAACACCCAGGATATCTATTACTATGGCTATAAGCTCCAGCGGATGAAAAAATACAAGGAGGCTTTTGAGGCCTTTAAGATCAACTATGATAAATCTCCCAAAGACTGGCTGACCAATTTTGGACTGGCAAAGGGGTATGCGGCACTGGGCGATAAGACAGCCGCCCTAAAATATGCGGACAACAGCCTGCAGTTGGTGCATGACCAGGGTACTGCAGCGTTTATCGGGCGGTTGAAGCAGGCCATCACCGATGGGAAGGATGTGTCGGGGTTCTACTAGCAAATTTTCCGCTTTATTTATAAGTGTTTTTTTGTATATTCGAGGCGTCAATTAGACGATCCGGCAGCTTCCTGGCCGGTGATGCCCATCTCTGATCTTACCGCAATTTGATCTCTCCTGATCGTCCCCTTTGAGGTACACGAAAGTCTGGGCTATGCACCTGGAGATTCAGAACCTAAACCTATTCAATATGCGATGTGAAGAGGTGCAATCCATCTATGACGCCGACTATGCAAATGAGTACAATGAACGCTTCCTGCTGAATCCTTTCTCGGCCGTGAGCACAAAACTGGAGCTTTCTGTCATCCGGAATTTGCTTTCGGAAGATAGCCGTTGGCTGGATGTCGGCTGTGGAACGGGCTATTTTCTTAGCCAGTTCCCGGGCGTGCAAAGAGCCGGTCTCGATCTTTCGCCTGAAATGCTGAAAGTTGCCTTGGCAGCCAACCCTGACGCACTTTTTCTCCGGCAGGGTGATTTCACACAAGCAATAGAAGAATGGAATGCCTCCTGGTCGTTGGTCACCTGTATGTGGACCGCCTACAATTATGTCGATTCCATGACTGATGTCGAAAGAGTTGTTGCAAACATGGTCGCCTGGACCAGACCCGGCGGCGCCGTTTTCATTCCGGTGATGGACCTGGAAGACCTTCGACCAAACAGGCAATTACCATACGAAGAGAGAGCAGACGTTTTTGGGGGAACCATTTATCTTACTGGTTTTACCTGGAGCTGGCGGGAAGACAGGAATGACAGATTCCACAAGCACCTGGTGGCGCCGCATATCGAACACTTTGTTCACCTGCTCGAACCCTGGTTCGACAATATAGAAATTGTTCGGTATAGCCCCTTCATGCGGGGATGGGTTTCGAGGAAAGCCATTGTGGCGACAGGGAAGAGATCGAAATATGATGATGAAAATAAAGCAGCCGTAAGATGGCAGCCGATCCCTCCGCCGGAAAATGATGAGCCGAAAGAAAATGGGTCTTCCCCGCTTGCCTTTATTTCACATAAACAATTGTTGGGAGAGCTCTATTTAAGGATAAGATCAGGTAGCCTGATCCGTTCGGCTGCCAGAAAACTATTGAAGAAGCAATGAAAGGAATTTTAAAGACTATACGACACGGTGAGTGGTGGGATTATAAATTACCTCCTATCCTTGCTTTGGGCTATGCGACCAATTTTTACTCAGAGACGCCACTATACAAAACTGCGTTATGGCTTCTATTCTTGCTGGTGTCTGTTTTTGTCGGCGCGGCGTATGTCTCTTTTATCAATGATATTACCGACATCGAGGTGGACGCGTTGAGCGGAAAGCACAACAGGATGAGTAACATACCACGCCGCATCCGTTGGATATTCCCCGCCATTTGCATCGTAGCAGGTCTTTTTTTTGAATATGTTTTTTATCCGGATGTCTTGTCCATGGTATTATATTTACTACCCTGGGTCTCCTTCAGCCTGTATTCATGCCCGCCCTTCAGGCTGAAAGAAAAAGGCGTGTGGGGGCTTTTTGCCGATGCCTGTGGTTCGCATGTTTTTGTCAGCCTGCTGATGGTGTCTAGTGTCGCTCATTTTACGCATCAAAGAATCGATTGGGTATGGTTTGCGGCAGTAGGTATCTGGTCGATAGCATACGGGTTGCGCGGCATACTGACCCATCAGTTCGAAGACAAAGAAAATGACATCAAGGTTCGATTGAATACTTATGTTGCGCAATCGGGGACTAAAAATTTTTCGCTGATCCAAACTGTTATCCTGTCGGCTGAGTTTTCGGCCCTGGCGATGATCTTGATCAGGATCGGGCAACCTTTTCCGTTCCTATTTCTGCTGTTGTATTTTCTCTTCCTGTTTGCGCGCAGGAAATTATTTGGTTACCAGGTGGTTCCTATCATTACGCCTGCGGGTAAGCCTTTTCAAATATTACTGGCCGATTATTATCAATTCTTTTTTCCTCTTGCCTTGCTTGTGGGCGCAATGACTGCAGATGCGAGGAATATCATTGTTTTTGTTATACATATTATGCTTTTCCCGCAAAAGGTGATCTTGTTGCTGAAGGAGACCAAGTGGTCGTTGCAGAGATTGCGCTAAGCTGTGAGTTTTTCGCCCGGTTTGATGCTGATCTTTGTGCTAAAAAATTTGGTTGTCTGATAGGTTTTCGTATATTTGTTGCCTCCTTTGCGTGTTTCCCACTTTAACTTTCCCAAATGTTGCTGTTACTGTTTTCTCCGGTAGAGGTATCGGATAGTGCGTAGTTGATAAAGCTAAGAGCAATGAAGAGGGATATTTTGTGGAAAGGAATTATTGAGGAAGTTTTTGAAGATCTGTTGCGGTTTGTCTTTCCGAAGGCGGATGAGCTATTCGATATGAGGCGGAAATTCGGATTTTTGGACAAGGAATTGGCGGAGCTTTATCCTGAGCCGGGGAAGCCGCCCAGTACAAAGCTGGTGGATAAACTGGTGCAGGTGTACAGCCGGGATGGAAGACAGGAATTACTGCTCATCCATCTCGAGGTGCAAGGAAAGGCTGAACGGGATTTCCCTGAACGAATGTTTCGATATTATTACCGCATCTTCGATCGTTGGAAGCGACCAGTGACGGCGGTGGCGATCTTCACAGGAGTGGATGGGCATCGGATCCCGGATCGGTATGAACACCGGTTTATTGGGACGGAGGTGAGGTATAAATACAATGTGTTGCGGATCGGGCAGTATAAGGACGAAGCGTTGGCGGCAAACCCGAACCCCTTTGCAGTGGTGGTGCTAGTGGCTAAAAAGGCTTTGCTTGCCGGAAAGATCACAGAAAAAGAACTGTTCGAGCAGAAAATATCATTAGCGAAGGCTTTAATTGCAAGAAGGGATTTGTCGAGGCGGAAGATAGATGCGATCATGACGTTTCTCAAGAATTACCTGGTGTTTAATAACCTGGAAAGTAATCGTAACTTTATTGAGCAATTAGAGGAAATAACAAATAAAAATAATCCTATGGGTATGCTTGAGGTGTTGAATGAAGAAGCCAGACGGGAGCTACGAGAAAAATTCATCAAAAAATTATTCGCGAATACAAAATTCGGCGACCGCAAGATTGCAAGCCTGGTCGATGTTCCTGTAGAAGAGATAGCAAGATTGCGGAAGACAAGAAAACTTAAAAAGGCTGCATAGCTGACATAGTAAGTTGGGAGAGGGGGTGTTTCCATGATCTGCATCATGTCTTTCGCTGATCGCCGTCATGCAGGGCCAGGGGGGCAACCTGTAGTTTTGTGAAAAGCGCTAAAATGGAAGCCAACTTACTCGCCAGTTATAATCAGCCGGTGCCCCGGTATACCAGTTACCCTACAGTGCCTTTCTGGAAAGAAAACCTCGACCCGCATAGCTGGAGAAGGGATCTCATAGCCGGCTTCGCGCGTTGCAACGAGAAGGAAGGCATCAGTCTGTACCTTCATCTTCCTTTCTGCGAATCACTCTGCATTTATTGCGGCTGCAATAAGAAGATTACCACCAACCACAACGTAGAAGAACAGTACCTCGATGCCATTTTAAAAGAATGGAGTATGTATAGAGAAATGATGGAGCACCCCCCGGTGATCCGTGAGCTTCACCTGGGGGGTGGTACTCCAACTTTTTTCTCGCCCGGGAACCTGCACCGGCTGGTGTCGACGATCCTGGCCGGAGCGGTCGTTCATCCTGAGCATGCTTTCAGCATCGAAGGCCATCCCAATAACACTACCAGGGAGCACCTGGATGTATTATATGCATTGGGTTTCCGGCGGATAAGCTATGGCGTACAGGATCTGAATCCGGAGGTTCAGCTGGCTATTCGTCGCTGGCAACCGTTCGAGCGACTTAGTGAAGCGACGGAAGCGGCCCGCGATGCCGGATTCACTGCGGTGAATTTCGATCTCATCTACGGCCTTCCTCTTCAGACGCCGGAAAGGTTAAGACACACTATTGATCTGTCGCTTAGCCTGCGGCCCGACAGGATCGCCTTCTACAGTTATGCGCATACGCCTTCGGTGAACTGTGCGCAGCGGCTCATCGACAGCGCCCAGCTACCGTCGCCCGAAGAGAAACTCTATCTTTATCAATTAGGAAAGGTGCTACTGGAAGAGCAGGGGTATGCCAATATCGGCATGGATCATTTTGCACTGCCCGCTGATGAGTTGTTCATCGCCTGGAAGGATAACCGGCTACACCGGAACTTCATGGGGTATACGACACAGCATAGCGGGATGTTGCTGGGACTGGGAGTGTCGGCTATCAGCGATCTTGGCATGGCCTATGCCCAGAATGATAAGAGCCTGGCGGGATACTACCGGGCGATTGCCGAAGGGCGTCTGGCCATCTCCAGGGGTTACCGGCTCACGGCTGAAGATATGGTCTTCAAACGCTATATTCTCGACATTGCCTGTAAGGGTTATACACGTCTTGACCCGGCCTGGACTGCGCTATTACAGGAATGGACCCTGCCCAGGCTGCAGGAATTACAAAAGGACGGTCTGGTCACCCTGAATGAGGAAAGGGTAGCGCTTACCGAAGCAGGCCGGCCCTTCCTTCGTCATGTGTGCAAGGCGTTCGACCTGGTGCTGTTGCGTGATGAACGGGTACGCGAAAATCTTGCATTATGCAAAACCCCGGCATTTAGCCGGGGCATCTGACTTCTTTTGTCAACGGCACCCGCGGCCGGATTATGAATGCTTAACGCCGGGCAGATCGACCGTGATCTTCGTCCCGGCGCCAAGCGTACTTTCGAGGTGAATGGCACCGCCGATGAGTTCGACATACCGCTTGACGATATGAAGACCGAGGCCAGTGCCTTCGATGTTGAGGGCGTTGCCGCCGCGGAAGAAGCTGCTGAACAGATGCTGCTGGTCTTCCACCGAAATACCGATGCCTTCGTCCTTTACCGACAAGCTCATGCCTGCTACATCGGGGTTGGTGACTTCCAGCCGGATCGCCGCGCCCTCGGGGGAGAATTTTACCGCGTTGCTCAGAAGGTTGATGAGGATATTCTTTAGCAGGCGTTTGTCGCTGATGAAGGTGTCGGAACCCTGATAGTCGCAAATGATCTGCTGAGCGTTCTTCGCCAGCGGCCGCATTTCTTCCACCACTTCTTCCAGGAATTCCTTCACGGCGAATTCCGCCGGCTCGGCCTTGATCTTGCCTTCTTCCAACCTCCCAAGCGAAAGAAAATCCTCGAGCAGGTTGTTCAAATGCTTGACGGAATCCTTGATGCGTTTGATATGTTTGTCCCGGTTGTCCTGCTCCTCCGTCCGGGTATAACGCGAAAGCAACGCTGCCGATGACAGCACCGTGCTCAACGGGGTGCGAAACTCGTGCGAGGCCATCGAGACAAAACGGGACTTTATCTCGCTCAGCTCTTTTTCCTTGCTAAGCGCCTCGTTCAATTCCAACTGGCTTCGCTCCAGCTCCTGCAAGGCCTCCCGCAGGATCAGCGTTCGCTGCTCCACTTTGGCCTCCAGTCCCGTATTCAGCCTGCGGACGTCTTCGGTGATATGTTCCAATTGCTTTTGGCGATGCACCAGCTCTAGTTCGGACTGTTTGCGCTGCGTAATGTCAACGATGAAGGCGATTACATACAACTTATCCTTCTGGTGGTAATAACTAAGGCTCACCTCCACCGGGAATTCCCTGCCATCCTTCTTGCGGGCGAACAGGTCACGACCATGCCCCATCGTCCGGTTGCCCGGGTGATGATAGAATCCCTCCCTGTATTTAACATGATTGCCATGAAACCGCTGCGGGATCAGCAGATCGATCGACTGACCCGGCAACTCATCGCGGTCGAACTCAAAAAGCTGGTAGGCGGCGGGGTTCAACAGCACGATCTTCCCCTTGTCGTCGGTGAGGATGATCCCCTCGGTGGCATGCTCGAAAAGCGCAGTCACCTGGTGCTGGTCCGATTCGATGTTGCGATACAGTTTTTTTACATACAATACGAAAAGCGTAGCCATGATCACGATGAGCAGGGAGAAAGTATGCTGCAGGATTATCTGCTGCCTGTCCATATTGTCATGCTGATAAAAAGAAGCCGCCACAATGAGAAGAAAGCTGATGCCTCCGAACAGCCAGGTGTACATGTCCCGCTTCAGGAAGATAGTCAGCAGAACGGCGCCAATGAGCCCGCTGTCAATGAGGCTATATTGGGGATTAAGATATTGCAGCACGGCCGTGCAGATCGTAACGATGGCACAAAACAGGAGAATATGACCGGATTTTTCTTTAAACATCAGGCTGATCCCGAATTTTCGCTAAATGTACAATTCTCTCCCAGTTGTGTTAATAATATTTGATGAGGGCGACCGGTCCATAGGGTTTCAGCAGATGATCGTCGATCTTTTCCACTTCACCCCCGCTTTCCAGCACCTTCTCCACGATCTCGTCCACCTCCCCTTCGAAATAGAAGGCCTCGGGGTTCTCTGTTTCCCCGGTGCTCCCGACGATGATCAGCCGCGAATTTCTCCAGCCCGCTGCTTTCCTTGCCTCATGGATGCCGCAGACCAGTTTTCCGGCCTCTGCGGCCTTCTCCATTTGGCGCACCAACAGCTGTTGTTTCGTCCGATGCCAGTCGCTCAGGAGGGGCTGTAACATCTCCTCCAATTCGGTCTCACTTGCGTCGATGCCCTGTTTGTGTAAATACCCGGCAATATTCCGGTCGTGCCGGGTGATCGCGGCAAAATGCCCCGTCACGCGTTCGGTGCCGACCACGAATACCGGCAGCGGATAAACTCTCAATACGGCCCCAAGGCCTTCGTCCATATGATGCAGGAATTTGTTTAGCATTACTTCTCTGCGGCTATCCGGGTCGGAGAAATTGGCGGTTCTTTCCGGCACTTCATTAAGCCAGGCAAAGACATTCTGCGGCGTATTGCTCTTGATCATTCGCATTGCCGTCCCATTATTGCAATACATCCTGGATTCCTTTGCACTCAACAGCAACACCAGGTATTCCCTTGCCGACGGTTTGCAACCGGCGATATCGCGCACCCGGAAAGGTTGATCCACCATCACCCGCTCATCCACTGCAAAATCCATATAGGTGACCTTGGCTACATCCTCTGAAGCGAATAGGGCGACACTCACTTTATGCGTTGAAGCATTGAGCTTGCGCGCCAGTTGCTGAAGCTTCCTTACCACAGGCATTGCTGCCTCTGCGGGGTGAGCGGCCAGCAGCTGCTTCTCCGCCGCCGACAGCACCCGCTGCAACCTGGAGTCGATCTCCTGCCTGGGACTCATCTTGGGATTATATGGCAACACGATGGCCACACTCGGCTTTACGGTAGCGACCGCAGCCTGAGGCAGCCTCTTTTGGTTTATCTCGGAAATGTACATATAGACAATTATTTATGATTCAAAGATATCCGCATTGGACAACCGTTTTCCATGAGCGGTATCATCGACCGGGATGATCGTGGTCATAAACGAGGTTTTTCCTTATTTTCATAAAAAAAAGACAGATGCAAAAAATAGGTATCGTTCTTTCCGGCGGCGGGACCCGCGCCATCGCCCACCTGGGTGTCCTCCACGCTCTCGAAGAAAGGGGCATTCGCCCGACCGTCCTCGCCGGAACGAGTGCCGGCGCGCTTATCGCCGCCCTCTATGCCGCCGGTTTGCCGCCCGAACAGATCCGAGATCTTTTCCGCGAGACTGCCTATTTCGGCATCTCTTATTTCCACGTTGGCCGGCCGGGCATCTTCAACATGGATGCTTTGCGCGCTGGCCTGGAAAAGTACCTTCCCTTTCAGCAGTTCGAAGACCTTCCGCACCGGCTTTTTGTCGCCGCCACCAACCTCACGGAAGCAAAGTCGGAGATCATCTCCTCGGGGGCCCTTATCGAACCTCTCCTGGCTTCCTCCTGTGTCCCGGGGGTCTTCGAGCCCATTGTCTATCGCAACAGCGAATGGGTCGACGGGGGCGTTCTTAACAATTTCCCCGTCGAAGCAATCCTGCCGCATTGCGATTATATCATCGGCTCCCATGTCAACCGGCAGAACGATCCTATGCCGACCGGCCGGTCTCTCCACAAGGCGCACATCCTCGAAAGATGCTTTCATCTGGCCATTGCACGCAGCGTATATGAAAAAGCGCATCTTTGCCATGTGTTTCTCGACCATCCCGGCCTGTCCGATTTCGGGATATTCGAAAGCAAAGATGCCGATAAGCTTTTCCAACTCGGCCATGAATTCTGTACGCGCTCACTCCCCTCGACTATTTTATCAGCGGAATAAGGCAGTTCATGTTCCTTCTATCTTGTTCAGTTCGGCAGGGGCGAAAGGCCAGTCCGGTGACAGATGGGTGGTCTCGCTGCTTATGACGGGTAGTATCCGCTCGTGCAGTTTCTGAAGTGCAAGGCTGCGCAATGCCGGGTCGGTGAGATCGCCTGGAACCATCGTTCACGGTCGGGGCTGCCCGCAGATTCGAACAGGCCTAATATAGTAAATGCTCCAGTTTCGCCAGATCGGCGATCCTGATCTTTCCATCTTTGATGTCCACCAGCCGCTCGGACTTGAAATCACTGAGGGTCCGGATGAGCGACTCGGTGGCCGTCCCTACATACTGGGCGATGTCTTCCCGGGAAATATCCAGTGTTGAACCCGGCTTCCCCTCGCCGGCGGCATATTTGGTATGGATGTCGATCAATGCCTTTGCCACCCGTTTGCGCAACGACCCATAAGCGAGTTGCAACAACCGTTCTTCTTTTTCCTGCACGTTCTGTGCGATGAGCCGGATGAATTTGGTGGCCACGCGGATATCCTGGTAAAGCGCGTTGAGGAACTCATCCTTTGGAATCTGGGCCAGTTCGGCATCTTCCAGCACTACTGCGCTGTCCTCGTAAGCGCTGTTCTCCAGCAGCGGCAGGTAACCGATATAGTCGCCGGCGCCATACAGGTTGGTAATATATTCCTTTCCATCCTCGTGAATGCGAAAGGCCTTGACCTTGCCTTTTATTAAATAGTAAATATGTTTGGGACGCCGGCCCTCCTGGTAAACATTTTGCTTTCGGGCAAGCTCCACCGTCTCGTAGTTGTTCGGGTCCAGGTTCAACATACCCGATGCGTTGAGATCGCTGATCAGTTCGCCGGCGCCTTTTTCGTCGGAGGCATATTTGTTTTGCAGAATATCGTATTTTTTCAGCCGGATCTCGATGGCATTCAGCAGTTCGATGTCGTCGAAGGGCTTGGTGATATAGTCATCCGCCCCCATTTCCATTCCCTTCCGGAAATCCGTCCGCTCGGTTTTGGCCGTAAGAAAAATAAAGGGGGTATTAACGGTGGTCTCGTTTTTTCGCAACAGGTGCAGGACGCCATAGCCGTCCAGCTCGGGCATCATGATATCACAGATGATGAGTTCGGGATTTTCTTTAAGGGCTTTCTCTACGCCCCTTTTGCCGTTTTCGGCGGTAAAAACTTCATAGCCGGCCAAGGTAAGGATCTCGGCGATGTTCTCCCGGATATCGTCATGATCGTCGATAACAAGCAGTCTGCGCATGCTTTCTTATTTAGTACTGCAATACTACGGATTTGCCGACAACCCCCCAACTGACAAGGATCAGTATTTCCCCTGACGGAGATCATATTGATGTGACCGGCATCGGACTACTTTGCGCCGATACAATGGAAAAAGCGACGGAAAATGCCCTTCTCTGTACCCACTGCGGAGAACCTTGCATAACCGACAGGATACAGGTGGACGACAAACCCTTTTGCTGCGAGGGCTGCCGGATGGTATGGCAGCTGCTCGATGACAAGGGGCTCTGCACCTATTACAGCCTCAACCAACACCCCGGTCTCAATCGCCGTCTCCCTGTCCGGAAGGAAAAATTCGCCTTTCTCGACGACGAAAAAATGGCCGCCGGTCTCATCGGTTTCCGCAATGAGGAAGAGACCCATCTCACCCTCTATCTCCCGGCGATCCACTGCAGCTCGTGCCTCTACCTTCTCGAACACCTCCGCCGCCTCCACCCGGGCATCCTCTCCTCCCGGATAGACTTCACGGCAAAAGAGATCTTCCTTGTCTTCCACCATCGGCAGATCACCCTGCGCGGGGTAGTGGAGTTGCTCGCCTCCCTTGGATATGAGCCCTATATCAGTCTGCACGATCTTGGCAGAAGCAGGCCGAACGCCAACCGCGACCTGATCTACCGCCTCGGTGTAGCCGGCTTCTGCTTTGGAAATATCATGCTGCTTTGCTTTCCCGAGTACCTCGGGCTTGGGTCGGCGGATGGCGCCCTGCGGCAGGTATTCCGATATTTGTCGCTGGTGTTTGCTGTGCCGGTGCTTCTGTATAGCGCGCAGCCTTTTTATATTTCCGCCTGGAACGGGCTACGTCGCCAATTCCTGAATATCGATGCGCCGATAGTATTGGCTATCCTCATTACTTTTGCCCGCAGCGCCTGGGAAGTACTCGGTGGCGCCGGCTCAGGGTATTTCGATTCTATGAGCGGCATCGTTTTCTTTATGCTCGCAGGCCGCGTGCTGCAAGACAAAACTTATCGGGAGTTGTCCTTCGATCGCGACTATACTTCGTATTTCCCTGTCGCCGTCACTGTGCTCCAATCCGAAGGGGATCCGGTGGTGAAGGCGCTTCCTGATCTGCGGTGCGGTGATACGCTTCGTATCCATAGCGGGGAGCTGATACCTGCCGACGGCATCCTCACCCGCGGGCGGGCTTTTATCGATTATAGTTTTGTCACGGGTGAATCTGTTCCGGTGACGAAGACAGTGGGTGAGATCGTGTACGCCGGCGGCCGCCAGACCGGCGCCGCTATCGAAGTGCTGGTCGTAAAGGAAGTGGCCCAGTCCTACCTCACCCAGCTCTGGAACCGGCAATCGGACCCCGCGGCGGCCAAGCCATCTTTTTCCTTCGTCAATACCCTTAGCCGTAACTTCACCCTCATCGTACTGCTCATCGCGGCCTGTGCAGCCGTATATTGGCGACTGCATGACCCGGAAAAGATCTGGAAGGCTGTTACGGCAGTCCTCATCGTGGCCTGCCCCTGCGCCCTGCTGCTTACGAGCACCTTTACTAACGGCAACATCCTGCGCATCCTTGGAAGGAACGGAGTTTACCTGCGCAATGCGGAAACACTCGAACGTATTGCAACGGCGACTCATATCGTATTCGATAAGACAGGTACGCTCACCGATGCCAGTGATCCGGTGCTGGGATATGATGGAGTACCGCTTACGCCTGATCAGCAGCAGGCAATCGGTATCCTGGCTTCGCAATCGGTTCATCCGCTGAGCCGGGCCCTTGCCAGGAAGTTCGGATCGATGCTGGCTGATGCGCACGTTCACGATTATCGGGAGTATCCCGGCAAAGGAGTGGAGGCGTTGGTAAATGACCATCATTGGGCTATCGGGTCTGCTGCGTTTGTCGGGGCGCAAACGGCAGCGCATGATCTTCCCGGGTCAACCGTCTTTGTTGCCTGTGACAATCGGGTTCTTGGATCGTTTAGTGTTTCCAGCCACTACCGGGAAGGGTTGACCACCCTGGTTCGTCGTCTGGGCCCCGGGTTGCGCCTGTCAATACTCTCCGGCGACAATCCCCGCGAAAGCGCCCGCCTGCATCAGCTGCTGGGAAAAGATACCCGGTTGCTCTTCGGTCAGTCCCCGCTGGATAAATGTGAATACATCAGCCGGCTTCAGCAACACGGCGAACGGGTCATGATGATCGGCGACGGTCTCAACGACGCCGGCGCCCTCAGCCAAAGCGACGTGGGCATCGCCGTTACCGCCGACTCCAACAACTTCACCCCCGCCAGCGACGCCATTCTCCGCGCCGACCGGCTACACCTTCTCCCCGAATTCATCCGGCTCTGCCGCGCCGGCCGAAGCATCATCCTCGGAACCTTTCTCTTATCCATCTTATATAATGTCATCGGCCTGTCCTTCGCCGTCCACGCCTCCCTCTCGCCCCTGATAGCGGCGATCCTGATGCCTGCCAGCACGCTCTCCATCCTGCTGATCACCTACGGGAGCAGTAACCTGCTGGGGAAAAAACTGCTGTCTATGCGAAGATGAGCAAGATCAAGTCACACAATGACCATCATCATCCGGCGGCCGGCGCGCGCAAGATACTTTTACAACTCAAATGTCCTGATCAATGAGTGTTATTATTCTCCTGCTGATCGCCAGCCTCTCGGTTGCCCTGCTTTTCCTGGGGGCTTTCCTCTGGAGTGTAAAGAACCGGCAGTTCGACGATGATTATTCGCCATCCCGGCGCATCCTCTTCGACGACGAGCTATCTATCGATGATGATAAGATGCCTGAAATCCTGAATTAAAGAATATGCAAGTAGAAAAATTCTATTACGACAACAAGACAGTGAAATGGTTTGCCTATGCCGTACTCTTCTGGGGCGTGGTCGGGATGCTCGCCGGCCTCTGGGCGGCTATCGCCCTCTACTACCCGGCCATCAACCTGGGTCTCCCGGCTACCACCTTCGGCCGCATGCGCCCCGTGCATACGAATGCGGTGATCTTTGCCTTTGTCGGCAACGGCATCTTCATGGGTGTCTACTATTCCCTTCAACGCCTCTGCAAGACCCGGATGTTCAGCGACACGCTGAGCAAACTGCATTTCTGGGGCTGGCAGGCCATCATCCTCACCGGCGCCATCACCCTCTGGGCCGGCAAGACCAGCGGTAAGGAATACGCCGAACTCGAATGGCCTATCGACATCGCCATTACTGTGGTCTGGATCATTTTCGGGATCAACCTGTTCGGCACCATCCTCAAACGACGGGAGAAACATATCTACGTCGCCATCTGGTTCTATATTGCCACCTGGGTGACGGTCGCCATGCTGCATATCGTTAACTCCATCGAACTGCCCGTCACCCTCTGGAAAAGTTACTCCTGGTATGCCGGCGTACAGGATGCGCTGGTGCAATGGTGGTATGGTCATAATGCCGTGGCCTTCTTCCTCACCACACCCTATCTGGGGCTCATGTACTACTTCCTGCCAAAAGCGGCTAACCGCCCCATTTATTCCTACCGGCTGTCGATCATCCACTTCTGGGCGTTGATCTTCATTTACATCTGGGCCGGCCCGCACCACCTGCTCTATACAGCTCTGCCCGACTGGGCGCAGTCCCTGGGCGTGGTCTTCTCCATCATGCTCATCGCTCCCAGCTGGGGCGGGATGCTCAACGGCTTGTTCACCCTTCGTGGCGCCTGGGACAAGGTGAGGGAAGAGCCCGTGTTGAAATTCCTCGTGGTGGCGATCACCTGCTATGGCATGGCCACCTTCGAAGGACCGATGTTGAGCCTCAAGAATGTAAATGCGATCTCTCATTTTACGGACTGGACCATCGCCCATGTGCATATCGGTGCGTTGGGCTGGAATGGCTTTCTCACCTTCGGCATCCTCTACTGGCTCGTCCCGCGGATGTGGAATACTCCACTCTATTCGAAGAAGCTGGCCGGCGCCCACTTTTGGATTGGGACCCTCGGTATCGTCCTCTATGCCGTACCGCTCTACTGGGCCGGTTTCACCCAAAGCATGATGTGGAAAAGCTTCACCGATGAAGGGCAATTGAAATTCCAGTTTCTCGAGACGGTGACCCATATCCTTCCCATGTATATCACCCGCAGCATCGGCGGGTCACTCTATATCATCGGCGTGCTTATTATGGTCTATAACCTCCGGAAGACCATCGCCAAAGGAAGCTTCGTGGCAAACGAGGCCGCCGAAGCTGCGCCTCTCGCGGCAACGGCGCCGGCCCATGGACGTCAGTACTGGCACCGGTGGATCGAACGGCGGCCTATGCAGATGCTCGTCTTCAGCCTCATCGTGGTGGCCATCGGCGGGCTCATCGAACTGATCCCTACTTTCCTTGTCAAATCCAATATACCCACGATTAGCAGCGTCAAACCTTACACGCCGCTGGAATTGCATGGTCGCGATATCTATGTACGGGAAGGTTGTTATCTCTGCCATTCCCAGATGGTCCGCCCCTTCCGCGACGAAGTGGTCCGTTATGGGGAATATTCCAAAGCCGGGGAGTTCGTCTACGACCACCCCTTCCAGTGGGGTTCCAAACGCACCGGGCCCGACCTGGCCAGGGTAGGGGGGAAATACCCCGACAGCTGGCATTTCAATCACCTGCTCGACCCCACCTCGATGTCTCCCGGTTCGATAATGCCTTCCTATGTCTGGCTCTTCGATCACGAGATCGACACGGTACACACGTACAAGATGATAAAGGCCATGCAAACGTTGGGTGTGCCCTATCCCGATGGGTATGCGCAACAGGCGAATAAAGACCTGGTGAACCAGGAGCAGGCCATAAGGGCCTCCCTGAAGGGCGATAAGATCAGTACGGGACAAAATAAGGAGATCGTCGCCCTCATCGCCTATCTCCAGCGTCTCGGTAAAGACATCAAGGCAGCCCCGAAGGCGGAAACCGCCTTGGCGGCCGACGGCCAAAAAATCATGGGTAACTGAGCCGCCGGAGGCGGCTTGTCCGAAGGACAGACATTAACGTAAACAAAACAAAATGAAATTCATCAACTATATCGAGAAGATCAGCGGTGTCAGCATCTACGGACTCGTCTCCCTGCTACTTTTCGGAACGATCTTCCTGGTCATGCTGCTCTGGTCGATAAAGGCCGATAAGAAAATGATCGAAGAAATGAGCCAGATACCCCTTGACTAACTAACCCAACAAATAATATAATTCCGATTTTATGGCACAATCCACCGATAACCCTTTTGTAGTGATCATGCTCATCATCATCATTATCCTGGGCATTGCCATCACGTTATTAGCGAGCGTCGTGCTCAGTATGGCGCAGTACCGGTCGGACCGGCCGGAAGCCGATGAAGAAGATAGTACCGGCGAAGGGAAACCCAAGCCTCCGGCGCTGGCCGGTGCAGCCCTGGCGGTGCCAGCGGTGAACGGTCTCTCCGACACCGCCTTCTATCTCATCGTTAGCGTCGTCGCTCTCGAGATATTTGTCATCATGGCCCTGCTCTACAACCTGCGCGTCATCATTGGCAGAAAGAGAGCAGCCGGCGCCGCAAAGACAGCCACAGCGCCGGCTCCCCCGCGCATCTCCTGGTGGGACCGCCTCAACCGCTTCCGCCCCGTCACCCAGGAGGCCGAGCTCGATCTTGGTCACGACTATGACGGCATCCGCGAACTCGACAACCGCCTCCCTCCCTGGTGGCTATACGGCTTTTATTGCACGATCCTCTTCGCCGGGGTATACCTCTGGCGCTATCATATCGCGCACACGGCCCCGCTGCCGGCAGAGGAATATGCCATCGCCGTTCGCAATGCTGAGATCGAAAAAGCCGAATACCTGAAAAAAGCTGCGGGCAACGTGGACGAGAATACGGTAAAACTGCTCACTGCACCCGCCGACCTGGCGGCAGGCAAGGCCGTCTTCGAAAGCACCTGCTTTGCGTGCCATGGCAAGAACGGCGAGGGTGGGGTAGGGCCTAATCTCACCGATGACTACTGGCTTCACGGCGGCAGCATCAACGACGTTTTCAAGACTATAAAGTACGGCTGGCCCGACAAGGGGATGAAAAGTTGGAAAGACGACTACTCGCCTTCCCAGATCGCGCAGATCGCCTCCTATGTCAAATCCCTCCAGGGCACCCATCCGGACAACCCCAAACCGCCGCAGGGCACACTCTATAAATAATAAATCGTTGCATCATGGAACCCTTGCCCCTCGCCTCCGACCAGTCCTTCCGTGACCACCTGGCCACCGTCGATGCCAAAGGCCACCGCAAATGGGTATACGCCCAAAAGCCCCGGGGGAAATGGTATAATCTGCGCACCTATATCAGTTGGGGTTTCTTTGTTCTTTTCTTCGCCCTGCCCTTTGTTTATGTCAACGGCAGGCCCCTATTTTTATTCAATATCCCCAGCGCCCGCTTTATCCTCTTCGGCAAGGTCTTCTGGCCCCAGGATTTCTTCATCTTCGGCCTCACCATGGTGACCTTCATCATCTTTATCATCCTGTTCACCGCGGCCTTTGGCCGACTCTTTTGTGGCTGGGTATGCCCGCAGACGATCTTCATGGAAATGCTCTTCCGGAAGGTGGAATATGCCATCCTGGGCGATGCCGCGGCGCAACGCCTGGCGCGCAGCCGGCCAAGGACGGTGAATTGGATGGTCAGGTCTACGGTGAAGCATCTCGTGTTCTTTCTGCTTTCCTTTGTCATCGCTAATACTTTTCTGGCGTATATCATCGGGGTGCGGGAGTTGGGGCGGATGATCACCGAGCCCGTCAGCGAGCATATCGGCAGTCTGCTGACGCTGCTGGTGTTTAGCGGCGTCTTCTATGCAGTGTATGCCTTTTTCCGGGAACAGGCCTGTACGGTCGTCTGCCCTTATGGCCGTTTGCAAAGTGTGCTCCTCGACCGCAATTCCATGATCGTTGCATATGATTACAAAAGAGGCGAACCGCGCGCAAAGTTCTCAAAGCAGAAAGACGCCGCCAAAGGTGATTGCATCGACTGCGCCCAATGCGTGAAGGTCTGTCCCACCGGCATCGATATCCGCAACGGCACTCAGATGGAATGTGTCGGCTGCACGGCCTGCATCGACGCCTGCAACGTCATGATGGAAAAGACCGGACGACCGCTGAACCTCATCCGCTATGCCTCCGAGAACGGTATCGGCAACCATGAGCCCCTGCATTATACCCTCCGGATGAAGCTGTATACCGCCCTGCTCACCTTCCTTCTCTTCATCCTGTCCGCCCTGCTGCTCAGCCGCAAAGAGGTGGACGCCACCATCCTACGCACGCCGGGTATGCTCTATCAGGAGCGTGGCGCCGACAGCGTATCCAATTTGTATACCATCAAGGTTGCCAACAAGACGGTGCGGCGCGTTCCGCTGCGGCTTCGCCTGGAAGGCGAAGCCGGAACGGTGCAGGTGATCGGGGGCAGTGAGATCCCTGTCAAACAGGAAGACGAAGGCTCGGGTAATTTCTTTGTTGTCCTGCCACGGCGCGACATCCAGGCCCGAAAGACAGCTATCCGCATAGGGCTTTATGAAGGCAATAAAAAGATTGATGAGCTGAGGACGAATTTCTTAGGTCCGCAGCCGGGCAATGATTAATTTAAATACGTTAAACTATGAATTGGGGAAACAAACTTTTGCTGGTCTTTGTCGTCTTTGGCGGGGGCATCTCGTATATGGTCTACCGCTGTATGCAGACCCCTGTCGATCTCGTGTCGAAGGACTATTACCGGGACGAGCTGGCCTATCAGCGCGTCATCGACGGTACGCAGCGCGCCAATGATCTTTCAGGGAGTGTCAAGCTGGAGACTACGGCTGTGGGCGTCCGGCTGGCGCTGCCCAGGGAGATGCGATATAGGACCATCACGGGTACCGTCAGGTTTTATTGCGCTGCGGATGCGGCGAGAGATCGGGAGATTGCTCTTGAGCCGGATGCGGAGGGGGTACAGGATATTGGGAGGAAAGCGGTTGGCCCAGGCCAATATACCGTCAGTGTCAGTTGGCAATCGGGTGGAGTGGACTATTATTCGCAACAACCATTCGTCATTCATTGATCGGTCATGTTACAGATGGCATTATCCGCCTTTTTACTTGGTCTGCTGAGCAGCCTGCACTGCGTGGGGATGTGCGGCCCCCTGCTGCTCGCGCTGCCTGTCCAGCGGCTGAATCCCGCCGCCCGCACCCTCACCCCTTTGCTTTATCACGCCGGCCGCATCCTCACCTATTCTCTTGGTGGTCTGCTTTTTGGCCTTCTTGGTCGCCGGATTTATCTGGCCGGCTGGCAGCAAGGCTTCTCGATCGTCCTTGGCGTGATGATCCTCGTACTATACTTCGCGGGGCGCTTTGCTATTAATCCGGTGACCCGGTTCTCCGAACCCCTCCGTCGGTTGATCGGGCGTCTCTGGCGATCACCCTCGACAGCCACCTTCTTCATGCTGGGCATGGCCAATGGCCTGCTGCCCTGCGGCATGGTCTACCTTGCCCTCGCCGGCGCCCTCACCCGCAACACCGTCGCCGGAGCAACCGGCTTCATGGCGCTGTTTGGTGCGGGCACCCTCCCCCTGTTGCTGGCTACTCAGCGTCTCGGCCGCATCGCCACGGCCTCCTTCCGCCTACGCCTCCGCCGCATGTTACCTCTTGTCACCATCCTCATGGCCCTCCTGCTCATCCTTCGCGGCCTCAACCTCGGCATTCCCTTCCTCAGCCCGCTTCTCGCTACTGCACCCGGAAAGGCCGTATCCTGCCACTGAACATCCTTGACAATAATCACCCACCTGCCTGACCCCCCTCATCGCATTCCGCCTTCCATCTCCCGATATTTATAAAAAATAGTGTTATGGAAAAGATTCTGCTGGCCATGGATGCTGCCAAACTCAACATGAAGACTATCGATTTTGCTTGCTATATCGCCCGGCTAACAAGGTCGCGGCTCACCGGTGTGTTCCTGGAAGGTCTCGTCGGCCAAACTGTCTCGAGCGCCGGTAATGATCCCTTCGGCGGCGGAAGCGGCGCCTGGGACTCGGATGCGGATAACCCTGATGTCATCAGGACCACCGTCGAAAGCAGCGTCACCGAAGCCAATATCCGCCGCTTCCGGGATGCCTGCGTTTGCCGCGAGACCCTTTCGCTGATACATCGCGACCGCGGCATTCCGCTATCCGAGATACTCAGCGAGACCCGCTTCGCCGATCTGCTCATCGTCGACGGCGAAACTTCTTTTTCCAGGAGCGATCGCCAGATCCCCGGCCGTTTCGTAAAGGACGTCCTGGATGCAGCCGAATGCCCCGTCCTCATCGCGCCCTATAGCTTCGATGCCATCGATGAGATCGTCTTCACCTACAACGGTACTGCTTCTTCCGTCTATGCGATAAAACAGTTCACCTCCCTCTTTCCCCAGTTTCACGACAAAAAGGTCATCGTAGTCAACGTCAGACAGGATGAAAAGTATTCCATCGAAGATCAGTTCAAAATGAAAGAATGGCTCAAAGCGCATTACGATAACCCCGAATTCGTCATCCTCAAGGGAGAGCCTGCCGATCAGTTGTTCGGCTATCTCATCGAAAGAAAGAAAGCCGTCGTCGTCATGGGCGCCTATGGCCGCAGCATGCTCTCCCGCTTCTTCAAGCCCAGCCAGGCCCGCCTCATCCTCAAAACCATCAACCTGCCCATCTTCATCACACACCAGTAAATAGTAAAACAACAACAATATGGAAGACTTTAAAAAAGTGGAAAATCTCGTCGATCATGTAAAGGAATACATGCACGTCCGCGTCGATGAAGCCCGGCTGGGCCTGGCCGAACGCGAGGCAAAGGCTCATCCGCCTTCCTGTCATGAATGCCATCCTTCACCAACTTTTTATAAACGAACCAGACAATGAAGAAAATTAAACGCATCGTACAGTTGCGATATGAAAAGAAACAGCTGCAGCGGCGTAAGACCGGCCTGGAAAAAACCATCCGTAGGGATTGGGACGATCTTCGCCGCGATTTCGAACCCGCCGCCTACGCAAAGGATGCCTTCTTCTCTGGCCTCAACTGGCTCGGTCAAAAACTCTTTCCTGTCGTTGGCCGTTTCGGGCGCAACCGGTCAAGAACACATTCTTTATAAGCCTCAACATCTTCGTAAACCTCAACAATGAAAAAGATCATCATCCCTTTCGAAGGCCCCTCCTATCGTCCGGAATTGCTGGAGTTCGTCAAGGCCCTCAACGATAAATCAAAGGTTTTCCTTACGGCCGCCTTTGTTCCCGAAGTCGATTACGCCCAACTGTGGGTTCCGGGCTCCCTCATGGAAGGAAACGTCTATATCCAGCCGGCTGAGGATGAGGACAAGATCGTTGCCCGCAATAGCGCCAGAGTACGGCGCTTCTGCGATGACCATGGCGTCGGCCTCCGCATCCATGAAGACCGTTTCGACTTCGCCCTTGCCGCCATCCGCAAGGAGACCCGCTTTGCCGATCTCCTTTTGCTCAGCAACAAACACTTCTTCGAGATCATCAGTCCTTCCCAGCCCAATGCGTATATGACGGAAATGCTCCACGACACGGAATGCCCCATTCTGCTCCAGCCAGATGAACCCCGCATGCCCGGCGAGATCGTCCTCGCGTATGATGGCTCCCGCGCCTCTGTGTATGCCATCCGGCAATTCGCCTATCTCTTCCCCGAATTTTCCCGCGTCCAGACAACCCTTATATACGTGGACGCAAAAGGGAAAGGCGAGATCCCTGAACAAGGTCTGGTCAGGGAATTGGGCGCCCTTCACTTCCGCAACTTCCGCTTGCTCCGGCTGAGCATGCATACCGACACGTTCTATGACACCTGGATAGGGATGATGAAAGATCCCTGGCTCGTCGCCGGCGCCTACGGCCGCTCCGACTGGTCCCGGCTCTTTTCTCATAGCTTTATCAACCGGATGCTCAATGAACACAATGTGCCCCTCTTCCTGGCGCATCCCTGAGGCCGGCTCACCCTACGACGCGCCCATCCGCCAGTTGAATGACGCGATCGGACTTGCCGGCCAGATCCCGGTCGTGCGTGACAACAATGATCGTATTGCCCTGTTGTGCAAGGCGCTTGAAAGCATACTGCTCCATTTCCATCTGCCGCAATAGCGCCATGGCTTTTTCTTCGGTGGTCCGCGGATCCCATCTGCCCAGTTTCAAAGCCGGCAGCATCACATTCTCCAAATCCGTGAACTCCGGCAGCAGGTAGTGGAACTGGAATACAAACCCGATATGCTCGTTGCGAAATTTCGCCAGCCGGTTCTCTTCGAGGCCGGTGACTTTCGTCCCCATAATGGTGACGAACTGCCCCTGCTCCACCGCCAGGGAGATATCATGCAACACCTGAAATCTGGCCGGGGCCCTTTTCTTACCGCTGGAGGGATTTATGGTCAACCTGGCAGTGAAACTGGGGATATTGTAATCTGTAAAACGCATAACTTTGCCTGGATATAAGTAAATAGGTATGCCAAATGAAATGATAATTTTGACGTCTGTGATTACTTGTCCGAACTGCGGGCATCAGAAGGAGGAAACGATGCCGACGGATGCGTGTCAGTATTTTTATGAATGTGAGAGTTGTCACCAGCGGCTGAAGCCGAAGGCGGGAGATTGTTGCGTGTATTGTAGCTATGGCACGGTGAAGTGTCCGCCGGTGCAGTCGGGCGCTTGTCGCTGCTGAAGTAGACTGTTATTTCACTTTAACTATTATACTCCTCAAACGGGATCAATCCCTTCCTTTCGCAAGGTTGGCTGACAAGTATTTTTACCAGCCATCCCTCTGTTTCGGGTTTGTTCAACAGAACCTGTTGCTGCACCAGTAAGTTTGTATTGTTGACGGAAATTATACTGCCATCTACCGGCATCCGCACTTCGAATCTGCGGGTATTAAGTTGAATGTTGGCGAAAACCTCACCTCTTTTTTTAAATCCAAAGATTCTGACAAATTCCAGTCTTTTAACTTGCTTCGCGCCGGCTACCCTATGACGAGTGATGCCGATGAATGCTTCGGTATTATGAAAGGATATCCATTCGTGACTGCGGGTGCAAAATTGCTCTTTCGTTAAGAAATTGACGGGGTTCATACCATAAAGTTAGGTTGTATAGGACCAATATGCAGTGAATCTTATCACTTAGAAAAGTAGCTTAGGGTATACCTTATCTGGTTACATCCGCTCAGGCTCCTCTGCTTTTTCAGTTAGCCAGTTGGCGTTATACTTGACAAAAAAGGATAGCCAAATACTCCGGGACAATCGCATTAAATAAGGCTGACACAGAAGCAGCACAACCCCGTTGATCCCGAGCCACCAAAAAAATCGGTTGTCCGTTGTGGAAAGTCCGATCGTTACCCACCAGGCGACAAGTGTTGCAACGGACAACGCAACGGTCAGTGCATAGCTCACATAGCTTGTACCGTAATAAAAACCGGGTTCTATTTCCAGGAGTTGACCGCAGGCCGGGCATCTGACATTCATTTTCATGAATTCTTTCAAATGGTAAACCTTGTTTGTCTGAAACATATCTCCGGTTCTGCACCTGGAACATTTATGCTTGAACAGGCTTACAATGTAGCTTGGCCGGGTATCCATTTTTTCGTGTTCATTTTTCATTCGATAATGGCGTGAAATTACCCAAAGTGTTGATTCCGAATGTTGAATCTTATCACTCAAAAATGTAACTTTTATCAACTATTAATGCATTAAATTCGCAACTATATGAGTATCAATGGGCTTTTCCCAATGGACAAATGGAACTTCAAGAGTCATTCCATTCTCGAAGATCTCCCCTTAGATGAAGCGAAGCCAATCACTGAGCACATGCATGATCAGCCCTGTCATAAGGGGGAGATCATCTTTCGTGAGGGAGCGGTTCCCTCCGGCATCTTTTTTATTCGTAAGGGGAAAGTAAAAAAATACAAAATTGATACCCAAGGAGGTGAACAGATCATTTACATAGCAAATACCGGGGAATTGATAGGTTATCATGCTTTGTTATCGGAAGAACGGTACCCGGACTCTGCTTCCGTGTTGGAAGACAGTATAATCGCCTTTGTGCCAAAAGAGGATTTCCTCCAGGTGCTGAATAATTCAAAAGTGCTATCGCAACGGCTGCTGAAGCTTCTTAGCCATGAGTTTACCGTGTTGGCCAATAGCGTCACCTTCTTCGCGCGGCGCAGCGTCAGGGAGAGGCTGGCTACCCAATTGGTGGTAATGAGGGAAAAGTACAAGGAAAATTACGAACCCGGAATGGATGTGGAAATTAACTTGTCGAGGGACGATCTGGCCAGCATGGCGGGGACAGCCAGGGAAAATGTAGTTCGAATATTAAAAGAGTTCAAGGAAGACGGGTCTATTGAAACGAGAGGCAGGAAAATTATTGTTAAGGATGTGCACAAGCTTTTAAAGATAGCGGACCAGTGATGCTTTATGAAAGGGCAATGGAGGCTAGATCAAAGTTTTGCACGCCAAATTTGTTTACTTTCGCGCAAGTTTTACCTGGCTAATAAGTTAACACCATGAATATAGAAACGTTGCTCCTCGAACGAAGCGGTAACACCTGCGAGCTATGCCGTTCATCCGACACTTTGGTCGCCTATGAAGTACCCGGAGGAACCGGAAATATCCCGGAAAGCTCCATACTGATATGCGAGCCGTGTAAGTCACAGATCGAAAAAAAAGCAGAATTATCCGGTGAGCACTGGAAATGCCTGACGGAAAGCATGTGGAGCGAGGTTCCCGGCATACAGGTTGTTTCCTGGCGTATGCTAAACCGGCTTAGAAATGAAAGCTGGGCGGCTGATAACCTTGATATATTATACCTCCCGGATGAAACATTGGCATGGGCAAAAGCTACCGGGGAGCATGAGAGTGACGGAACGGTTGACCTTCACAAAGACTGTAATGGCAATTTACTGCAGACCGGCGATTCGGTAGTACTGACAAAATCCCTGGACGTGAAAGGCTCGACGATCAATGCGAAAATGGGTACCGTTGTAAAGAATATTCGCCTGGTAGAAAATAATACGGAGCAAATCGAGGGGAGGATCGAGGGTCAAATAATCGTTATTCTGACAAAGTATGTGAGGAAGCAAAATCAAAACTAAACCGCCCCTTGCAGGTTATCTTTTATTGTATTCTTCATGATGGCTGGCCAGGGTTACTTTTTTTATCGATTTGCCGATCTTCCGGTAATACCATTTGACATTCACCCTGAAGACGTCATACAGCAAGGCATAGACCAGGCTGAAAGCCGGCAGGTAAAAGGAATAAAAATGAACGGCCCGAAAGGCATAAGCCCCAGCCACCGCGCCTGTAATGAATGAAAGGATGATGATAACCTTTAGCGTGATTTGGGGCCTCAGCTCGGTATTATCTTTGCCACGGCCGGTCGCCAGCCTTGCCAGTTCGATCCCCAGATCGGTGAAGGTTCCGGTTAAGTGGGTCGTTCGCACAACAGACCGGGAAATGACGGAGACCAGGGCATTTTGCATTCCCATGGCCAGCAGCAGGGTTCCGGCAAACGCCTGCCTGTAATGCAGCCTGCTTTTGTAATAATTGCCGATGATCGCGATGGTGACAAGGATCCCAAGCTCGAGCAAAAGGGGGATCGAATAAGAGTAACGCTGGTCCCTCCCGATCTTATCGATGATGAAGCCGGAGAGGAATGCCCCCGCCAGGAACATCGACATCCACAATGCTATTACTCCCGAGGTTCGCCAATCCTTCAGGGAGACGCTTTCCGCAAATAAGGCGGCGTGCCCGGTGACATTGGTCGTCAGGATCGAAAACCCAAGAAACCCCGCTGCATTGACCAATCCCGCAGTCAGGCTTAATAAAGTGGCTAACCGGACATTATGAATGTGGGTACGCCGAACTCCGGTATGTTTCAGCATATTATATTAATCGCGAGTTTTGACATTGTATTTTAAGAGGCCGTCCAGATCTGTTTGGACAAGTTCGTAGGAAGGAGGTATTTCATCTTGCCAGCTGCAATAGGTGACGATCCTCGTGCCCGCAGGCATTTTTCCCAGCTCCCTGCGCAAATAATTGCTGTAATAATGATACAAAGACGAAGAATATTGGATGCTGTCATCTATCCTGTCGGCGTCTCCCAGATTTTCAAAAAACGAATTGTAGAAATAGAAATGGTCGTAATGGCTAAAGTCCAGCTGGGTAAAATTTGCGGCGACAAAAGACACATTCCGCAAACCGAGGGTACTCCGGGCGGCTACTGCATGTCCGACCAGGTTATTCCGCTGTTCTACGCCGGCAAAAAGGGCATTGGGTTGATAATAGGAAGCCGAAAGGCAAAATTTTCCAACGCCGCTTCCGATGTCCAGGATCCTGGAACCGTCCCGGGTGGCGAGAAACTCCGCCGCACTTTTTATGACAGCCAAGGGCGTCCAGTGCATCCTGGCCAGGGCCTGCATGGAAGGAGGATAAAGAAGATTGAATTGAATATCGCTGACGAACCAATCGTCTAAGTGGCGGGATTTATCCGTTATTGCTGGCATGAGTAAATATAGGGGCTGTTTTTACAAAATTTTTATCCAGAACTTTAAAAGACCGCTCAAGTGCGATTCCGCCAATTGATAATCCGGCGGGATGTGGTCTTCCAGGGTATGGTAGGTCACCAGCCTGGTACCGGGCTTTAGCCCTTCCAGTTTTTTGTACAACTGCTGGTTATAATAATTATACAATGCGGGCGTGCATTTGACCTTGTTATCAATCTTGTCGGTATCGATCAGGTTCTCATAAAATGAGTTGAAGAAATAGAAATGGTCATAACGCCTGAAGTCAAGCAGGGTCAGGTTGCAATTAAGGAACCGCACATTCTTCAATCCAAGCAGCTTCCTGGCCAAATCCGCATGTGAAACCAGCTCGCTCCGCTGTTCCACCCCAAAGAAATAGGCCTCCGGTTTGAGGTATGCGGCCCCCAGGCAGAATTTTCCTACTCCGCTGCCGATATCCAGTATTTTGGCATTTTTTTCGGGCGTAAGGAATTCGGCTGCCATTTCGGTAATATGCAATGGCGTCCAGTGCTGTGAGGCTAATAATTGGATCTTTTTCGGGTATACGCTGTTCAAATTTGTGTCCGAACGGAACCAGTGATCCAATGGATGGGGCGAAGTGGTTGATGGCATAAGATAAACGGTCAGATAAAGGGCTTGGTTTTCGTTTGGTATTGTTCCGGGGATAACAAGCCATCGTTTTGAT
The DNA here is from genome assembly GCF_014642875.1 of Puia dinghuensis. Taxonomy (GTDB): domain Bacteria; phylum Bacteroidota; class Bacteroidia; order Chitinophagales; family Chitinophagaceae; genus Puia; species Puia dinghuensis. The sequence goes on along the minus strand of NZ_BMJC01000002.1, from coordinate 165,138 downwards.
GAGGAATAGCGGGGACAATTAAAGCCACCCATTTATTTTGTTCGGACTGCTGGAGAAAAATATTTCGGTTCTCGCCGGAGAGCTTCTCGTTGAAGCCGAGGATCTCGCCGTCGACGGGCATATGAATGGGGATCCTGTATGATTCATAATGCAGGACTGCTACTATTTCCCCACGCTTTTTCATTGCTTCCGTGCTTGTAAATTCAACATCGTGGATTTGCCTGATACCCGTTAATTTGAATGTGCAGATGCCTACATAAGCAATTTGTCCCTGGAAACGGACCCATTCATGGTCATGCGTATAGTACAGATTATCTTCCGGCGCCGGAGAATTTTTCATGGCGCAAAATTATTATATAAGGCTCTTTGAAGCGTTGAAATTGGTCACTTCAAAATGTGACTTTTGTCAGTTTTTTGGCAGTTCGAACCAGTTACGCTCGCGTCGCTATGAACACAAACAGAGGCCGCCTCAATATTTTTGAGACGGCCTCAGGACTTGCGTCAGGCGCGGGGATGAAATTGGTCATGATGGCCACTATTTTTTACCATCGTTTTTTCTCATGAATTCAAGTACGTCCCGGGCCTGCTGATCCGTGAGGTCCTGATTTGGCATCCGTATCAGACAAATCGCCAAGTCAGCCTGGGCCGCCAGGTCCTTATCCAGCATTACCTTGGTGTTCGTGATCCAATTGAGGATCCATTCAGGAGTTCTTCTGTCGGTAACGCCCGCCCAGCCCGGGCCTACCAACAATTCGTTGGTAAGTTTGTGGCAGGCGAAACACTTGGACTGATAGATGGCGTGACCCCTGGCGGCCATCTGCTCATCGAGCGGGTGAGTCAACTGGATATGCTGAAATCGTCCTATTCCCTTGGAATTGATTCCTGCCATCATCACGAGGGTATCCCTAGTCGTCTTGGTAGCTGTGCTCTCCCCGGTGGCCGGATTCTGGTTGGTTTGCCGCTTTGATCCGCATTGGAAGGCAAGAATGGCAACGCCTGCCGTAAAGAAATAGGCTAATAAACGTTTCATATTTTGGCTTTTATTTTGTGTCAGGAATTGCTACTTTTTCTTCGTCTTGGCTAATGTCCGGATATAAGCGATCAGTTGCCATCTTTGCTGGTCGGAGAAGATCTTCTTATAACCCGGCATTGGGGCACGGCCTTCCGAAAGTTTCCAGAAAAGGGCTCCATCGGTTTCCGCTTGTACCGACGCCGAAGTGTGGTCGGCAGGCTTGGGATTTAGCCCCGCTGCTGCAACTCCGTCTCCCTTGCCCTTATCGCCATGGCAGGGGCCGCAATTGGCTACATACAGGCTTTTGGCGGTTGCCAGGTCAGCGGCATTGGCAGCTACCGGGTTCTTAAGATCGTTTGCCTCTTTGGGGGCCAGCCAGTTAGTCGATTGGGCAATAGACTGACCGAAGATCAACAGGAAGGCCAAGATTGCGTACTCTTTTTTCATATATATGCCTGGTTTAGCTGGGTGAAATTAAAGGTATGGCGGCTTGTCGATCATGAGGCAGATCAGGTTGATAGGTGATATAGGTCATCAGATGGTCTACGGTTTTCATTCGTAAATTATTTAATGGAGAAAGTGAAGAAAAATAACCGAAAATTGAAGCTTTTGATCATCAAGCTGATCCACACAGTCATATGGGTATTCTTCAATGTTGTCATATTCTATTTGTTATATGCCGTGTATAGCAATAGAATTGATTCCCGTGTTTGGATTTGCATTGGAATTGTATTGCTGGAGAGTATTATATTATTATTGTTTAAGTTGAAATGTCCACTCACATTAATTGCCCGCAGATATTCACACTCGACGCGTGAAAACTTTGATATTTTTCTTCCCGAGTGGCTTGCAAAATATAATAAACTGATCTACTCGATCATTTTCCTTATCAGTATTGTAATTCTGGTTTACCGCCTGGCAACTTGATCAAGTGTGGCGGATGAGCCAGTTCTTCACCACTTGGGTCAGGGCGATATAGCAAACAAGGATGACCCCGAGCAAGACCCAGAATAGAGTGGGGAGAGGCACAAAACCCAGGGTTCCGGCCAGCGGTGAGACCGTGAGCCAGGCGCCGATGAGCACAATGACCACCGAACTCAGCAACAGCTGCCACGAAGCCCGGCTTTCAATAAAAGGGATCTTGTTGGTACGGATGACGTGAATAATGAGGGTTTGCGTAAAAAGCGATTCCACGAACCAGCCGGTATGAAACAATGCCGGGTTGTTCCGGGCATGGAATACATACAACATAATAAAGAACGTTACATAATCGAAGATCGAGCTTACCGGCCCTATAAACAGAATAAACCGCTTCAATTCGTCGATCGTCCACTTCCGTGGCTTCACCAGCCAGTCCTCGTCTACCTTGTCCGTAGGGATCGTCGTCTGGGAAAAATCATAAAGGAGGTTATTGGTGATCACCTGTATCGGCAGCATCGGCAAAAAAGGCAGGAAGGCGCTGGCGCCCACTACGCTGAACATGTTGCCGAAATTCGAGCTGGCCGCCATCTTGATGTATTTTATGATATTGCCGAAGACGCTTCTGCCTTCCGCCACCCCCTGCTCCAGCACCAGGAGACTGTTTTCCAGCAGGATGATATCGGATGATTCCTTGGCCACATCCACCGCAGTGTTTACGGAGATGCCGATGTCGGCGGTCTTTAACGCAGGGGCGTCGTTGATGCCGTCGCCCATGAAGCCGGTGACATGCCCGTTTTGCTGCAATGCCCGGATGATCCGCTGCTTATGCGATGGGATAAGCCGGGCAAAGATGGTATAATCGTTGACGACAGAGGCTAATTTTTTGTCGCTCATCGTTTCGATCTCGGGCCCCAGGAGTATTCTTTCGGTGGTGATGCCCACCTGCTCGCAGATGTAGCAGGTGATGGCTTCGTTGTCGCCGGTGAGGATCTTTACTCCTACATTCAATTTGTTCAATCTTTGCAGGGCTTCCGAAGCCGTTTCCTTCGGAGGGTCGAAAAAAGAAAGGAACCCCAACAGTACCAGGTCGCATTCGTCGGAAATTTCATACGCGGGTTCGGTTGGGATCTCTTCGAGCCGTTTGTAGGCCAATGCGACTACCCGGAAGCCTTTTCCATTCAGTTGGTGCACCAACTGCAGACAGGTTTCTCTGTCTTTTGGCGGCATTGCTTTTGCTACACCGTTGTCGTCTATTTTGGTGCACATATCCAGCATCCCTTCGACGGCGCCCTTGCAGATGAGCAGGTGCAAACCATTGTTGTCTTCCACCACAACGGACATTCTTTTACGTTCGAAGTCGAAGGGGATCTCGTCTATCTTCTTATAGGATCCTCTTATGTTGAGGGTGGTTTCGAGTTCTTCATGCTCCAGTACGGCGTCATCCAACAAGTTTTTGAGCCCCGTATGGAAATAGCTGTTGAGATAGCCGTATTCGAGGACTTTCAGGCTGTCCTTGCCGCTGACGTCGAGGTGCTGTTCCAGTACGATCTTTCCCCGGGTGATCGTCCCGGTCTTGTCTGTGCACAGTACATCCATGGCGCCAAAATTCTGGATGGCGTTCAGCCGTTTGACGATGACCTTCTTCCGGGACATGGCGAGCGCGCCTTTGGAAAGATTCACCGAAACGATCATGGGTAACATTTCCGGCGTCAGGCCCACGGCCACCGCCAGCGCAAATAAAAAAGCTTCCAGCCAATTATGCCTGGACAGTCCATTGATAAGGAAAACGGCGGGCACCATCACGAAAATGAACTGGATCATCAGCCAGGTGAACCGGTTGATGCCCTTGTCAAAGCTGGTCGGCTCCCGCTCTCCGGCGATGCTGCTGGCAAGGGCGCCAAAATAGGTACGGTCGCCCGTATGGACCACCATGGCGGTCGCCGTCCCGCTGACGACATTGGTCCCTAAAAAACAGTTTTGGGAAAGTTCTAATGGATTGTCGCAAACGGCGCTCGTTTCCTTATCGCTTTTTTCCACCGGAAGCGCCTCACCGGTGAGGGTAGCCTGGTTCACAAAAAGATCTTTTGCCGTGAGGAGCCGGACATCCGCCGGTATCATATCCCCCGCACCCAGGATCACGATGTCGCCTGGCGCCAGCAGCTTCAGGGGTAGCTCCGTTTGCTTACCGTCCCTCACGACGGTAGCATGCGTGCTCACCATCGCCTTAAGCTTCTGTGCCGCCTTGTCGGCCCTCACTTCCTGGAAGTACCGGAGCACCACCCCGAGCACGACCATCGTAAAAATGACGATGGCCGAGGGTACGTCGGCCGTAATCCACGACACTGCTGCCAGGATGGAAAGCAGTATCACCAATGGATTTTTAAGGTGGTTCCATAGCCGCCGAAACCAGGATAATGGCTTCTCCCTGGCTATTTCATTAAATCCATACTGCCTGAGGCGGGCCTCCGCCTCTTCGGTGGTCAGCCCGTCGCGGGAAAACTGGAGTTTTGCCTGTAGTTCTTTCAACGGAAGGCCAATTCCGTTGGAAGAATAGCTGGCTTTTATTGCGGCTATTTTAGGCATGGGCAATGAAGACGGGCAGCTTATGCTCGTGTATCACCTGTTCGGCAAAGCTCCGTTTGGCCAAATAGGAAAAGGCGTTGCGGCCATAGCTGCCGGACACCAGCATCACATGTTTCTTTTCGCCGATCCAGGTGGAGAAATAATGCGCCGCCCTGAATTGCAATTTAGCAAAACTGATGCAATTGAAACGCGCCTTGCAATATTGGCGCAGCTGGTCCAGGTCGGGAATCGAGGTGAATGGCTCGTCCTTGACATAGACGATCTCTGTCGGCACGTCGGAAAGCTGCGGGAAAAGATAGCTGAACTGCTTCATGGCGAAAAGGCTCTCCTTGCTCCCGTCATAGGCGACGAACAGATGATCGCATTGCGTATATCCTTCAGGGATCACCAGCACCGGGCATTCCGCGGCCTGCAAAGCTTCCTGCAACAGAAAGTTCGGCTGACGCATCCGGAGGTCGGAATAGAACAATTCTCCACTCAGCAGGATCAGATCGGCAAACCGGCTCTCCTTCACCAGGATATGCTTATCCCATTGCTCGCAGTTCTCGTGGATATGATACTTGATGTAGTGCTGCTCGCACAACCGCGCGAATATGGCCTTGTTGGCCTGTACCGTCTCCTTCTCCGTCTCCACGAGCCGGTCGAACGGCGCCTGCACCGGCAATTGGCTGGCTGTCGCCATGGCTTCATAATCCAAGGGGCAGAAGAAAAGCCCCAGCGCCTGCACGGGCTCCTGTTCCTGCATCCAGCGCAGGAAAGTAAAGGCGCCGCGCGGAAATTCCTTTCCCGCCCCGACAAAAAGTACCTGGTTCATTCTAAATGAATTTAAAATTTATTTAATCCCATTGGCCAGTTCCCGGCCATGGTCGTTCTGTTGCTTTAGCGTCCAGTCCCGGGTCATCTTGGTCTCCAACCAGGATTTCCCGCTGCGCCGGAAGATAGCGACCGGGACGGCCAACAATTCCTGTAACCGGGCTTCCAATTCCCCGACGGTCATGTCGTCGGATAAATGTACCTCGCTCTTCAGGAGATCCTGCGCCTGTCGCAGCCAACGTTCCGAGTCGATGCCTTCCTCTTCCACGGTCATCCACCTGATCCCATCCTTCGGGAATTCGATCCTCAGATACGGATAAATGGTAGAAAAGGCTTTCTCTATTTCTCTTATAAATTGGCGATTGACGTGCGCTTTCATAATATTTGCTCTCATAACAAAAATATTTCATACTTCACAATAGAACATGACGAACGACAGGCGCAGGCATGATCTTTATCATACTGCGATATCCAGGACCATCCGGCCCTCGATCTCCCCCTTCTTCATTTCGGCGAAGATGGCATTGATATTCTCGAGTTTTGCGGCGTGCACCGTCGCCTTTACCCGTCCGGCCACTGCAAAATCGATGGCCTCCTGCAGATCTTGCCGCGTCCCGACAATGCTTCCCCTCACGGTATAGCGGTTGAGCACGGTGTCGAATATCGGCAGGTCGAAGCCGCCGGGGGGCAGGCCGTTGAGGGAGAGAGTGCCTTTACGCCTCAGGGCGGATAGACCTTGTTTGAAGGCGATAGGAGAGACAGCGGTGACCAGTACTCCGTGCATGCCGCCGACCTCTTTTTTCAGGTATTCCCCGGGGTCCTGCTTGCGAGCATTCACCACCAGGCTGGCGCCCAGGCGCTTTGCCAATTCCAGTTTTTCGTCGGCAACATCGATGGCGGCTACCTGCATTCCCATCGCTTTGGCGTATTGAACGGCGAGGTGCCCAAGGCCGCCGATGCCGGAGATGGCGACCCACTGACCGGGCCGGACCTCTGTTTCCTTCAATCCTTTATAAACGGTGACCCCGGCGCAGATGATCGGCGCCATCCCTATGAAATCGATGCCTGCGGGAAATTTGCCGACATACCGTGCATCGGCGATGACGTATTCGGCATAACCGCCATCTACACTATACCCGCCATTCTGCTGGTGTTCGCAGAGCGTCTCCCAGCCGGTGATACAGTATTCACAACAGCCACAGGCGCTGTACAGCCAAGGCACTCCCACGATGTCGCCTTCTTTTACATTGGTGACGTCCTGGCCTACGGCGGCTACATACCCGATGGCTTCATGGCCCGGGATCAGCGGCATTTTTGGTTTCACCGGCCAGTCGCCGTCGACGGCATGCAGGTCGGTATGACAGACGCCGCTGGCAACGACTTTTACGAGTATCTGATGGAGACCCGGTTTTTTCACCGGCATTTCTTCTATTTGCAGCGGCTGTCCGAATCCATGGACAACCGCCGCTTTCATCGTTTTTGGTAACATTGTGTTGTAATTAATAGATAAACCAATTAAAAGGCGATCGAGGCTTCCACACAATACCCGTAGAACTTACCACCGTTGAGGAGATTGTTGGTTGGATAACCCATATACACCTGGTTGACATACTCGGCCTTCAGCATAACATTGCGGGTCAGGAACCAGCCCACGGAGCCGGCTTCACGTTGAATGGTGACATTGTTATGATAACCCAGCAGGGCCGCGTTAACCGTATTGTAGCGGAATGCTACCCAAAAGTTCTCGTTACGGGTAAACCGGTAGATCACGTCGATTGCGTACTGCGTCGCCTGGCGCTGCGTCTTTTCCGTGATGTTCCTGCCTTTGGCGTTCTCCGCGGTGCCGAAGAGTTCCAGGCCTTTATATTTAAGGAAGGCATTGCCCATAAAGGTATTTACTTCTTCGCTAAAGCCGGGGTTGAGACGGCCAGAGAACGGGTTGTAGTCATTCCCGTCGTTGAGGGTGGTACCTTTGGCGATAGCGGCATTCGACATGACGTCGTAGTAGTGCGACCCTGTGCGGTCTCCGCCGAAGAGGGTGTTGCTATTGGCGCTCTTGACCGTATAAAAGGACCCGGAAAGGCGTACCCGGAGATCCGGCGTCACCTGTTTGTCGAAACCAACCTTGCCATGCCAGGCGGCATCATAGCCGTTGAGCTTGCCGGTGGCGGAATCGATCTTCGAGCTCCCGAGAACGGTGGGATCCAGTTCGCCGTTGGTTACTCCGCCCAGCGCGAACAGACCGCTCTTGTGATGGTAGATGACCTCGCCGCCGATCTCGGTGGCGAACTCGTCCATGATGTAGTTCTCGATAAAGGGATTGTAGATGGTGTTGCCGCCGTCTGTCCGACGAAATACCTGGTCGCCATAGTTGACGTCGAACTGTCCTACCTTGATCGTCAGGCTCTTCATGATATTGTCGATGAAGGCGCTGTGCAGGAAGAGCAGCTTGTCGAACTGGATGTAGCCGCCTTTGACCCAGACATTTTCATGGTGCCTGGAAGCCAGGTAGGTGGTGAGGTTCACCCGGATACCATCGGCGACCTGAACGTCGATGTTCAGGTTGGCGTTGGCCAGGTTGAATCCGGGAGTCAGCGATTCAAGGCTGTTGACGTTGCCGGTGTAACCGGGTAGGGTCATCGATGAAGCCGTATTCTTGTTATACAGGTTCTGAAAGGTCTCTTCGAAATTGCCGCCTACCTTGACGTGCAGCTTTTGAAAGGAGGTGGTATCATTCTTGGTTGTCTCGAAGACATTCAGACCCGTCTTGTCGTTGGGGCGATAGTATTGCATTGCTCCTTGCTGTGCCGCGGCAGTCAGGCCAAAGGCCAGTAAAGTGATCGTGAACAAGTGCCGGACAGCGTTTTTCGAACGTGTGAGGCTGATAAGCGTTTTCATTGTCAATTTTTTAAGTTGTTTGAAATAGATTGTTGATGAAATTTGTTTTAAAATGTATCGTGATATCGGGAGAGGCCCGCAGCGTTCCAAAAAGAGCCGATGGCGGCCTGACACCGAAATCGGTCATACGTAAATTCTCATATCCTTCGAACTGCAATTTCCCCTGGCTGATCTCAATGGTCTTTACCAGCATTGTCACCGGTTTACATACCCCTGCCAGCGAAAGGTTGCCCTTTACGGGGATGGCAATTCCGCAATTCCTCACCTGGGTAAGGATCATTGGTGCACTCAGGGTGAACAGGATCTCGGGATGGTCGGCTGCCTTGAGCGCTTCGTAGGTCTTGTTGTCCATCACCCTACCCATATCACTTTTGATGGACAACACATCCATGCAGATGCGGATCGAGTGGAGTGCTATGCTTCCGTCAGCATTTCCTTCGGCTTCCATGAAGCCGGATACTGCGCAAACATTCTCTTTCCAGTCCCGCAGGTTTGAAGTACCGGCGATCGTCACCGTGTATTCCCTGGACAGCACGTACAGGTCCCGCGCGGGTTTGCCGGCGCCCGCCAGCAGGAAAACAGGGAACAGGAAGAATAAATACGGTTTCATCGCTGATGACTTATCTGGTTAAGGATTGGTTTTTTCGAATACAAGACCCGCGATGATCCCTTGCAGCAGCCCGAAAGCCAGCCAGGTACCTACCATCGCGAGTGATACGCTCAGCGCACTGTAGGTAAGCCACATCACCGGGAAGATGGCGACCAGGGCGTACGCCAACCCGAATTCGATACCCCGCGTCAGGAAGGAACCCTTCAGGACTACCTTAAAGCGATCCCAGAACCAGGCGAGAGCGAGCCCGATCACAAAAGGATGGGCGTAATAGATCATATACCTCCCGGATTGGCTATCGAAGGCGGGATCGTAATATTGCGCCGCCAGAGTGGGGAAGAACCAGATCGTAGCATATAGTCCGAGGATGCTCAGGACCAGTAAGACTACGCCTGCGATGAGGCCCGAGGTAATAATCTTTTTCATGCGTTGTTGATTTATAAGAGCAAAATCGATTAGGACCGTTTTAGCAATAAAGTGAAGGAAAGAGTGATATCATTGCCCGTCTTGATCGTGCCCAACATGAAGGTCGGCGGGTCGATATTGAAGTCTTTCATGCTGATCTTCTCAATACCCGTCACGGTAATGGTGTTATCGGCATTCGGCTGGCAAAGGGCAACCACCTGTTCGTCTCGCGTAGAGCCTGCGAGGTTCAGTTTTCCCTTGCAGGTGACCGTACTCGCGCTGCCCTTGGCGGGCGTAATGCTTACCGAGCTTACCGTAAAGGTGATCAAGGGATTCTTTTCTGTCTTCAATGCCTTGTAGGCATTATTGTCCATGCTGGTGTGCTCGCTTTTCAGGGCTGTGGCAGGAGTGCTGAAGACAAGATCTTCCACTGAAGTGATCTGCCCGGCACTGTTGAGTGTAAAAACACCGGAGCAGTCTGCCTTGACGGATTTCATGTTCCAGTCATGCAAAGTCGATGTTCCGCTGACGACAAGGTCGACGGTGGTGCCGGCATAGCGCACCTGCGCCGAGGATAGAAGACCCGCGGATAACAAGGGGAATAGGAGGATAAGTGTACGTTTCATAATGATTGATTGATTTGTATTCGCAGTTTTTATTGACGACGTAAAAGTATTTCGGTTGCCATTAGTGGTGAATGATCGTTGTCACCGGCGGAGATGATTAGGTGCGGAATGTGGATGACTTTGATCAGGTGGGAAATAAAAAAGGAAGCCGCTGGGGCTTCCTCGTTATAGGTGGTGGGGACGGCTTACTGCGATAGGAATGCGACGATCTTTTCCTTTTCCTGCTCCGTCAACTGGGCCCTGGTCTGCATGTGCATCCCGATGGTCACCCACTGTTCGTGCGAAAAGGTGGATGGTGACGGAGTGTTGTGGCATCGCTGGCAATTCTCGGCCCAGAGTTGAGCACCCGATTTGGCGGCCACCTTCTGGCTTTCCGCACAGCCGTTGAGCATCACCGCGACCGAGATGGCTGTGGCTCCGATGACACAGGCGGCTGCTGTTCTGATATTATAGATTCGCATATGTTTAAAGTTGAATGGAGAATTGTAAATAAAGGTTGTTCATATCCGTCAGCGTTCCATTGGCCCCCGTGCTCACATTGGTCTTGTCTGTCCCCCTCGACCAACCATAAGTAAACTTAAGCACGGTGCGCCAGGAAATCCAGTACTCCAGCCCCAGGTCTTCCTCATGGTAGTCCGACCCCCAGAAGGATCCCTCCGGCGTCTGGTAATTGACATACCGGAAGGCCAGCTCGAAATTCTTCAGCACTTTATTATCCAATCCGGTAGGCCGTAACGACACCTGCGCAAAAAAGGACGTCTGCTTGTTGTCGAAGGTAAACGAGCTGGAGTCGGTTGGCTTGATATATTGCTGGCTGCCCACCGACACCCGGCTGTACTGGCTCTTGATGTTCACCAGGATAGGGTTGAAGCTCTTTACAAAATTCAGATCGGCGCCATACATGGTCGCGTTGGCATTGTAAAATGAAGAACCAGCATTCGCCACTCCGCCATACAAGCCGGACACCCCAACTTCCAATGAAGAATTGCTAAAAGGTAGTAGGGCCAGCCGCCCGGTGACCGTCTTGTTGTTATTGTTGTCGACGATACCGGCTCCTTGAAGCTCTCCGTCGGGCATTAATTGTAACCCATTGGTCAGGCTTACATCATAGCTCCATTTCATATCTCCGAGCGGCAACCCACCGCTGATGCCGATACCGAAATCACTTCCCGGCAAGCCGATCCCTTGCGGATCGGGCGCCAGCTTGTTGATCCAGCCCGCCGCCAGTCGCCTGCTGTAGATACCGAAAGGCAAGACAAAATACCCCGCCTTTATCTGTAGACCGGGACAGGCGAAATAGTGGATATCCGCCCAGTTGACACTTAACGAAGAACCTCCGGTAAAAGAAGGCTCGAACTCCAGCAGCCATTTCGTTCCATGCCGCCACAGAAGCATAGGGCTGAATTCGTAACGGCCATTATCCCCAAGGCTTACGGTCTTGGTAGATTGGGCGCTTCCGCCGGGGGGCGTCACCGTCGTCTTGCTGCTGATAAATCCAAAGGTCGTAAGACCTACCACCATAAAATGGCTTTCTCCGGGCTTATGATCGGCCACCTGTTGTTCCAGTGCCGCCAGTCGCTGTAATACTGAAGAATCGACGGTGATCTGCTGCGCGTTCGCCGAAGGCCGACAGCAAAAGGATACCAGGAGTAAGGCGGCCCATCGGACCCGCCATTGCAATTGTCTCATAACATCAATTTGAATTAGAGGATAAATGGAAGCCGTGTAAAACTATATTGCATAGCTAAAGGCCCTTATGACGCTACTCAGCAGTGACGATGACAATTGTCATATCACCCCTCCCGGCTCGATACCCGCGATCTCTCCCCTGAAATAGTCGACCCAGTTGCCGCCTTCCAGCCAGGCAGCCGATGCCCGGGAAGGGCGCATGATACCCTCATGCAGGACATAATCGCCGGTAGTTATACACCAGGGCACCCGCTGAAACCTGCCGCCCTTTTCCGCCCGCCAGCGGTGGTAGGTCTCGAACCGTGTCATCTCCCCGCGATTATTGAAAAAGAACAACCCCTTGACGGTCGTTCCATTGTATTCCATCGTTGCTTCCGCCCGGTCTGACGCCACCGCCGACCACCGTATATAGGGTTGCAAGGCATAGGCGGGTATCAGCAGCGACTCGGACAGAATGGTCACCAGTTCAGACTCGTCTATCTCCCGGCCCTTTACATCCTGCACAGTAAGGAAGCTCAGTGCCCGGATAAGCATATTCCCATGGCCGTCCTGGTATTTATCCCGAGCTTCAAACGGAAGGATACCCCCGAGCCTGGTCTTCAGATGCATCATCCGCACCGGCTCAGGCACCGAGTTGAATTGGTTACATTGCAGGCGCCGCCACTTCCCATGCGGGGAAAATTGCATGGCAACATTCTTCCAGATCACCCGCGAATGAAATTGTTTCAGCTTGCCCAGGTAACCGCAGCTCCGAAAATAGCGCTGCACCGGTTCCGGCAGCCTGACGATGTCGGCTTCTGTAAAGATAGACGCGGGGATACTTAGGAACTTCCCCCGCTCATTGGAGATCTCCGTCAGATAAAGTCGATGTAATGTCGGCATGGTATGTGAAGATAGGGTCAGGTGGAGAGTGGGGTGGTGATGGAGGTCAGGAATTGGGGTGAGGTTGGTCAATTGTTTTTCCTGATCAGGATCATCTATATTCCTGACTGGGATCAGATTGCCGGGCGACGGCATCCAATAGTTTTAGGTCTATGCTGGAAAAAGGGAAGGTATATGTGTAGGCATCTGCAGGATCGGGGACAGGAGCAGATAAGAAACTGGGTTGCCTGGTGTATGGTTAACCTGGGGGTGGTAGCAGCGCTTGGGATTTTGCTGCGGTATAAGGCTACCTGGTCGTTGCCGGCGGTGAACTATAAATACTTGCTGAATGCCCACTCCCATTTTGCTTTTAACGGTTGGGTGACGACGGTGCTGTTCACGGCTCTTGTATATATGCTGGTGGAAGCCGGCGGCCAGTTGTCGAAGGTGTATAAGATGCAATTTTGGCTGAACCAGGTGTCCAGCTTCGGCATGCTGGTTAGTTTCACGTTGCAGGGATATGGCGCGGTATCAATTTTCTTTTCTGCCCTGTCGGTAGTGTTTTACTATTGGTTTGCATGGCAGTTCAGCATGGATCTCTTAAAAGTATCACTGCCGGGTATCGTGAAAGCCTGTACGCGGGCGGCATTATTTTTCCTGGTCTTATCGAGCGCAGGTCCGTTTCTGCTGGGCTACAGCATGTCGCATGAGCTGGGAGATATGAATTTCTACTACAATGCGATCTACCTTTATCTGCATTTCCAGTACAACGGATGGTTCACGTTCGGCGTGCTGGCGTTGTTCTTTTTTTCGGCCTCGCGGGCAGGGATAGTATTTCCGGCGACCAGTAGCCGCTGGTTCTTCTGGTTGATGGCCGGGGCGTGCATTCCTGCGTATACGCTGTCCTTATTGTGGACTGCCCCTGCGGGCTGGGTCTGGATGGTGGCGGGAGTGGCCGGATTGGCGCAATGGGTGGCCTTACTGGTACTGACGGTGCTGCTCTGGAGGAGCCGCGGGAAGTGGGTTTTGGCATTGCGGCCAATGGAGCGCCTGTTATGGTTTTGCGCCTATATTGCTTTTGGGGCAAAGATCAAATTGCAGGCACTGTCGGTGATCCCTTTTTTTGGGCGTCTGACCTTCGGCTACCGGCCGGTGATCATTGCCTATCTCCACCTGGTGATGCTGTGTTTTGTCAGTTTTTTTATGGTGGGTTTCCTGATCCGCACCGGAATTTTTCGCATGCGGCGATCGCTGGGCCATTTCGGTCTTGGGATATGGATGACAGGAGTCATCGGCAATGAAGTGCTGCTGCTGATTCAGAGTCTGCTGGCGCTTTCAGGACTGGCCTGGGAGGATAGTCCCTATTTTCTTTTCGGCGCGACCTTAACGATCGGTGCGGGCATTGTGATGATGTTATGGGCAGCGGCCGTACGGGACAGGTGACAAAATTCAGTGCCAAGATTGAGCAAGATCACAGGAGAAAATGAATCAGGCAGCTATCTTCAGTCTATGAAAAAGATAACCGCCTCCCAACTCCTGGTATTTAGCGCGTTGGGCTGGATGCTGATCGGAATTCTTTCGCTTTCCAGCTATCAAAATACCTATTTGCCCGCCATAAAATACGCAGGCATGATCATCTTATTGGACGGCCTTCTGTTGACAGCCGTATCTTTTCGATGCAACGGGACAACAAAGGAAAAAAGATGGATAAGGGCCGAAGCAATCGTGAACCTGTTCTTTAGTTTTCTGCTCGTGCTCGATCCCGTCTTTACGGACCTCATCTTTGTATTCCTGGTGACGCCCTGGGTCGTCACTAAGGGTTTTGTCACAATGATCGCCTCCCTCTCGCTGAGAAAATCCGTCCACGGCTGGCGGGGCGACTTTTTGGGCGGATCGCTCCTGGCCGCCTGTGGCCTGCTCATCTCTCATAACCCCACCGATAACCCATTTGGGATAAATATTCTTATCGGTGCGATTGGCTGTACCATCGGGCTCCTCTATTTTTATGACGCCTATCGTTTTCGTCAGATAAACAATCAAAGGGTTGATCATAGGCACCTCGCCTCCTGACACGCATTCAACCCTATTCGTGGAGGCTCATCACCGGCACCGCGCAGTGCAGCACGATCTCCTTTGCCCGGCTCTTGTGGAATTCCAGTATCGAGTGTTTCTTTGGCAATACGAGCAGCCAGTCCGCGGGATGATGTCCCAGGTAATAGGCAATCCCATCCCCGACCGTGTCCCGCCGCACTACCTGCAACTGTGCCTCAAAGGTCGCCAGTTGCTTCTTCCAGCCGTCGTATTCCTTTGCCGCATCCCCGGCACTTTCTCCATCGCCGACAACATGCACCACTTCGAACCGCGCACCCAGCAACCTGATCAGATCGTTCAGGAACGGCAGCACCGATGCCACGCCCGAATAAATATCCTCCGTGTCGCAGGCGAGAACCACTTTCCCGACACCATGAAAGATTGCGTTAGCCGGGATCAGCAATAACGGGTAGGGGAGGCGCTGCATGGCCCGGATAATGGGACTGGATTCGAAGCCCTCTTCTATCGAGGCTTCACCCCCGCCCATCACCACCAGGAACGGCCGGCACCGTTCGCAATATTCCCGCAACCGGTCGGCCCCGTCGCCAATCTCCAGGTTGGTGCTCACCGGCACCTTCCCGGCCGTTCTCCTCCTAATCTCCCTGGCCAGGTCATTCAACAACTGATATCCGCCGTCCCGCAACTCCTCGAACAAAAAATGCGGCATCGGCCGCTTCGAAAAATAGCTGGCCTCCTGCAGCACATGGACGAGATGCACTTCCCCACCGATGGCAAGGGCCATATCGGCGGCGTAGCGGACCGCATTGGCGGAATTGGCGCTAAAACTCACCGGGACAACTATCTTTCTCATGATCTTTCGTTTTTACGAAGCTACCGCCTGCACGCCCCGGTTTCAATGACTTTTATCACCCCCGCCGTTGACTGCCGTCAGCATCGCCATCTTCCGCGGCGACTACTTTTACCGAATACAAAAAATGATCCCATGTTTACGACAGTTTACACCACCGCCGAAGAGGCGGTAAAAGCAATAAAAACAGGCGACCGCGTTTTCATCCACGGTAGTGCAGCCACGCCCGTCCACCTTGTAAAAGCAATGCAGGCCCGGCATAAGGAGCTGCATCATGTCGAATTGGTCAGCATCACCACTATGGGCGATCTGGAGTTCGACAACCCCCTTTGGCGGGAAAGTTTCTTTGTCAATTCCCTTTTCGTCTCCCCTGCCACCCGCGCAGTGGCCAACAGCCTCGACGGCGACTATGTCCCCGTATTTCTCAGCCAGATACCGCAACTTTTCAAAAGATGTATCCTGACACTCGACGTGGCTCTCATCCAGGTGTCGCCGCCCGATAGACATGGATACTGCACCCTCGGCACCAGCGTCGACATCGGCCGGGCTGCTGTCGACTGCGCCCGTCATGTCATTGCACAGGTGAACCCGCGCATGCCGCGGACCCATGGCGACGGTTTTGTGCATGTAAAAGACATCGATGCGCTGGTCTGGCATGAAGCGCCATTGCCGGAAGTGAATTATTCGGGTGAAGCCACTCCTCTCGTCGAAAGCATCGGCCGGCACGTGGCTTCCCTTATTCCCGACGGCGCTACCCTTCAGCTTGGCATCGGAACCATCCCCGACCAGGTGCTGAAGAATCTCACCGGGCATAAAGATCTGGGCCTCCACACCGAAATGCTTTCCGACGGCGTCATCCCACTCATCGAATCCGGTGTCATCAACAATAGCCGCAAGAAGGTGATCCCCGGCCGATCGGTAACTTCCTTTATCAACGGCACCCGCCGGCTTTTCGACTTTGTCGACGACAACCCCGAGATCCGCGTCATGGATATCGGGTATGTCAATGACACTGCCGTTATCCGGCAAAATCCCAAAGTGGCCGCCATCAACAGCGCCATCGAGGTCGACCTTACCGGCCAGGTCTGCGCCGACTCCATGGGCTCTTTCCAGTATTCCGGCATTGGCGGACAGATGGATTTCATCCATGGGGCTTCTTTATCGGAGGGCGGGCTGCCCATTATCGCCATGCCTTCAGTGACTTCCACGGGTATTTCGAGGATAGTGCCTTTTTTGAAGGAGGGGGCCGGCGTCGTGACGACCCGCGGGCATGTGCATTGGGTGGTTACCGAATATGGCGCCGTAAATCTTTTTGGAAAAAATCTGAAGCAACGCGCACAGGCCCTGATCAACATCGCGCATCCCGAACATCGTGAGTGGCTCGATCGCGCCTTCTACCAACGTTATCATCGCGCGGACAAGGCCACCCCGGCGCACCCCGAACCCGCCGCCAGGTGGTAAAACAATACTATCTCAATAATAAGATCAAGCAAGACATGAATGGCGTGCTTATTTACAAGAGCAGGTACGGGACTACGCAGCAGTATACCGAATGGATAGGGAAAGCACTAGACCTGCGACTTCATGACCCGGACGGAGTTAGCCAGCAAGAACTGGCGGCCTATGATTTTCTGGTAATCGGGACTCCTGTTTACTTCGATAAAATGTTGATGCGGGATTGGCTTTATCAACACAAAGCTTTTTTGCAGCAAAAACAGGTATTCCTATTTGTCGTTTGCCTCGCCTCCCCTTATGAAAGGGCAAAGCAGGATCAAATAATCAATAACAATGTTCCTGAAGGGCTGATTGATCCGGAACATATTTTTTTCCTGCCCGGAAAGCCGGTAATTCCATCCATTATAACACCATGTAAAAGCGACGTTATACAGGAAGTCAACATTGTGACGCTTGTCATAACAATAAAAAAAATGGTCGCCGAAGCAACTGAGCTGTGATGATCGTGGTTGCCATCAGATGCTAAAGAAGGTCTGCGCCGTCGAATGAGAACGTTCGAAACGGCCGGTCTTGTCCTGCAGACTGATGCGGAAGGTGACTCCTTCTATCTTGTTCAGTTCGGCAGGGACAAAAGGCCAATCCGGTGACAGATGGGTGGTCTCGCTGCTTATGACGGGTAGTATCCGCTCGTGCAGTTTCTGGAGTGCAAGGCTGCGCAATGCCGGGTCGGTGAGTTCTTCGAACTGTCCATGGGCGATGACGCTTTGCCAATTGGCCATGTTCTGCATCCGGTCGACCTCGAAGCAGATGGTCGGATGTTTCCGCATGATATCCACCTTCAAGCCCTCATGCGTATGGCAATAGACGTATACGCCGTCATAGGTATAGCTGATCGGTACGACATAGACCATCTTCCCGTCGCTGCACCCGATGCGCCCCACGACTTCCTTCAGCAACAGTTTCTCTATTTCCGGCATGGTTAACTTTCCTAACATGGTTTTACATTTTATAGCTTGAATTTAGCGTTCATGCACGCTCATCACCGGTAGGGCGCAATGCAGGACAACCTTCCTGGCCTGGCTCTTGTGAAACTCCAGCGGCCCGTGATTTTTTGGAAAGACCATCACCAGGCCGGCGACACACCCTTTCAGGTAATCGTCGATGCCATTTTCAACCTTGCTTCGCCGGATAAAATGCAGTATTGGCAGAAGGCTGCTCACTTCACCTTTCCAGGAATTATATGCCTCTTCCAGTTCGGTCGTGCTTTCTTCTTTATCGGTGATCACATGCAGGATTTCCACGCGCGTACCCGGCAGATGCCGACCAAGCTCTTTCAGATAGGGCAGGGCCGACGGCAATCCGGTGAGGATATCCTCCCGGTCACAGGCTACCACGATCTTGCCGATGCTATTAAAACTGGCCTTTTCGGGAACCACCAGCACAGGATAGGGCAATTGCCGCACCGCCAGGATGGTGTTGCTCCCGGCAAAGATATTGTCGATTCCGTTGCCCGAAGCGCCCATCACCACGAGGAAGGGATCCTTCGTCTTGCAAAAGACCTCCAGTTGGGTTTCCACGTTGCCCACCTCTATAGTGGTAGTGATATTCAGCGGCTCCGTCGTGCGGGCGGTCAACTCCCTCTTGAGGTCCCGCAACAAGGTAACCTTGCCCAATTCCAACTCCTCGAAGGCGCCTGGCGGCAATGGAGCCTCGGAAAGGGTTAATGGTATCTCGAATACGTACACCAGATGGATATCCGCCCCCAGGGATAGGGCCAGGTCTGCTGCATACCGCGCGGCATTGGCGGCATTTTTGGTATAATTGACGGGGACTACAATGGATTTCATGATCGTACTTTTGAGGCTAAGCTACATCCCCGCCGTGCCCTTCTCTATGACGCGCATCAACACGTGCAATGACTTCTGTCACCTTCATTCTGTTCGCAGGGTATGGACGGGATTGGTGGTCGCGGCTTTGAAGGCGCGGTAGCCGACGGTGCACCAGGCGATGAATAGGGAGCAGGCGAGGGCGAGAAGGAAGATCCCGGGGCCGACGGAGACATGGGAGGCGAAGCCCTCCAGCCAATGGTGCATGAGGTACCAGGCGAGGGGAGCGGACGCCAGAAAGGCGATGCCGACGAGGATGGTGAATTCCCGGGATAATAAATAGATGATCTGTGCTGCGGTGGCGCCCAGTACTTTTCGCACGCCGATCTCGCGGGAGCGTTGGACGGCCATGAAGGAAACGAGGCCGTAGAGCCCCAGGCAGGAGATGAGGATGGCCAGACCGGCGAATACCCGGTAGAGTTGGGACAGCCGGCTCTCTTCTTTGTAATAGCTATCGATCTTTTCGTCGAGGAACTGGTATTGGTAGACATAATCCGGATAGGCCGCATTCCAGATGCTTTTGATGGCCGCCAATGTTTGCGGAATATTTTGAGGCTTTATTTTTATCCCTATCATTTCGTAGTTCTCTTTCCAACAGCCCAGTACAACGGGGGTGATGGGGCTTTGCATGGAATTGGTCTGAAAATCTTTTACTACGCCGACGACAGCCCCCCTTTTCTGATCCCAGAAATTGATCTCTTTTCCGAGGATGTCTTTTGGATCGCGGATACCTAATTGCTTTACCAGGGTCTCATTGACGACGAATTCCTGCAAGGTATCGCTTTGGCGGTAGGCGCGGCCCGCTATCAGCTGGGGCTGGTAGGTGGCGAAAAAACCGGCGTCTGCCCATTTGAAATAGGTTTGGAATACGGTTTTGCTAGTCGCATGATCGAATTTGAACTGATTGCTCCAGATGACATTGTCCAGGGGGCTGAAGGTGCTGAAGCTGAGGGTTTCGATGCCGGGCTGTTGCAACAACTGCTGCCGCACCGAATTCATCCTCGACTGACTCAGGCTGTCGCCGGGAATAGGTACATCGACGATGGAGGCTTTGTCGAAACCGAGCGGGGCATTCCTGAAATAGCCGACCTGGCTGGAGGCGACGAGCACGCAGATGATCAATACCTGCGCCACGCCAAACTGTAGGGTTGTTAATATTCGCCTTAAGGAGATGCCGCCTGACATCTTTGTAGTGATCTTATTTTTCAGGGAATATATTGGGCTGAAACCGGAAAGAATGAATGCGGGGTATAATCCGGACAACACCGTTACGATGCCGGTGACGAGGCCCAGGAAGATCAGCAGCCAGGGGTCGTTTAGCCGGAGGGGTACTTCCATTTTAAGCAGCTGATCGAAGAATGGTAAGGCCGTGGACGCAAGACCTACGGCGATGAGGACGGCGAGGAGGGTGATCAATGCGGTTTCGCCCATGAATTGGCCCATCAATTGTCTGCGGCTGCTACCCAATACTTTCCGGACGCCTACTTCCTGCGACCGGCGCATTGCCTGTGCGGTGGCGAGGTTGACGAAATTCACGCAGGCGATGATCAATAAAAAGGCCGCTGTCAGGATGAGGGAGGTGATCCATTCTTTGCTGAAGGTGCGACCATTATAATTGCCAAACCTGCCGTCGAAATGCATTCCGGCCAGGGGTTGCAGCGCGATCCCATGGATGCGACCTTCTTTGGGTTCGTGGCGGTTGATAAAATTCTTTAACTCCCCATTGAATTTGCCGGCATCGAGGCCGGAGGGCAGCCGGACGAAGCAGTAACCACGACCATACGTTCCTATCCAATCGGTGAGGTCGACATTAGTGAGCGAGGTATAAGAGAAGACGACGCCTAACGGGAAGTCAGTATTGGCGGGGACATCCTTCATGACCCCTGTTACTTTGAAGATGTCATGGTTGTCGAATTTGATGGATCGCCCCATCGCGGTCTGCCAGTCGCCGAAATATTTTATGGCGGTGGCTTTGGTGAGGACGACGGTATGCGGCGCCGTCAAGGCCGTTTTGGGGTTGCCTGCCAGCCAGGCAAAATTGAAGATGTCGAAGAAAGCCGGTTGGGCAAAATAAACATCGTTCTCTTCATTGAATTTTTTTTCTGCGCTATGGGTATCGTTGAGGACGGTGACCTGGCCATCGCGCCCGAAGATAGCGGCAACCTTTTCCAGTTGCGGATAATCGATGCGCAAGGCAGATGCTACGGGCAGCGCGACGCCGGCCCTTGCGTTGTAACCCGAACCTTCTTTATACGGAATGCTCACCACGCGATAGATGCGGTCTTTGGCCACATGGAAGTTGTCAAAGCTGAGTTGCCAGCGGACGACCTGGAAGATGAGCAGACAGGCTGCGACGCCGACGGAAAGGCCGATGATGTTCAGGAGGGTGTAGCCCTTGTTCCTGGAGAGGGTTCGCAGCGCAGTTTTTAGGTGATGGGGGAGCATGCTGGTGCCGGATCATAAATTATGCCTTTTTTCAGGACATTGGAGATTAGTGAGTTGTAGTTGGGTTGGGCGCTTTCCTGTTCGGATGTGATACAATAGTTGTCCGGAATCTGATGTAGGTGAAGACGAGGCTAAATAGATAGGGAAGGGTAAGGGCCAGGATAAAAAGGCAGGTAGCCTCGACGTCTATCCCGAAGTAGATGCTACGGACGAGGACGTATAATAAGTAACACAGATAGAGCATGGGTAGGGCGAACCAGGATAGCCCGCTGAGGATAGGGCTGGCCCTGACCTTTGGCGATCTGTTGAAAAAAATGGTACAGCAAAGGAGACAGACGAAGACGCAGTGGATAATGATCAGGCCGACGACATAGATGTCGACCGAGTCGGCATTGAGCCATTCGCTTTTGTAGTCTTTGCCCGCGCCGATGAACAGGTCGTAGATGGTAAAGAGAATAAAGCCGGCGATGATGAGCAGGGAGGGAATGAGGGCGGCTTGTCTATAGTATTTGTTCAAATTCATATGGCAGAAGCAGGCGTCACTTTTGCAAAGTTATCGAAAATGAGGTGAATGCGGGATTTTCTGCGGTGAAACGGGGTGGGGCGCGTCGGGAGGAAGGCAACCGGAAATAGTGAAAAACCAGTAATAGTAGGGAACATAAAACCCTATTATGCCGAGAGTTGCCGGATCGCTCATCCTGTTGCTGACCTTTTCTCCCATACTGGTTTTTGCCGCGCATGTGAAGGGTGGATATATCCAGTATAAATACAATGGCGCGGGGTCATCCAGCGGTACTTCCAATTACACGATAACGGTAACGGTATTCTTTAGCTGTACGGTGCAGGGGCCGAGGGGGTCGGTGTACCTGGGAGTTTTCAATGCGTCCACCCATTCGCTGGTGACCAGCCAGAGTCTGGCCAACACCACGGCGACCACGGTGACAAAGCAGTATTTTAGTCCCTGTATGAGTGACCCGCCGACCATATGCTACGAGATATATACGTATGTCTATACCGTCGATCTTGCCGATATCAGCGCCGGGTATATTCTGGCAGTGCAAGACGCCTATCGGACGGATGGGATCGTCAACATCAGCAGCAGCGGCAGCGACGGGATCACGATCAATGCCATTATCCCCGGCACGATCAGCGGCACGGACTATCATACCAATAGCAGCCCTTCCTTTGCCTTCAACGATACGGCCATTATTTGCTATAACGGTCATTTCTCCTATCCCTTCAGCGCGACGGACCCCATCGATGGGGATTCGCTGAGCTATGCATTTGGCAATGGACTGAATGTTACCAATCCCAGTGGCCAGACCTCGAGCACGGCGCCCGGAAGTCCGCCTTATACTTCCCTTACCTATACGTCGGGCTATAGTGGAACAGCCCCGCTGGGCAGCGGGGTGACGATCGACCCGGTGAGCGGGCTTATCAGTGGGACGGCGCCTTCGACGACGGGTGAGTATGTGGTAGCCGTCTATGTAAAGGAATGGCGGAAAGGAGTACTGATCGATTCCATCAAGAAGGAGCTGCAGATCTATGTCTACAGTTGCAGCCTTACGGCGGCGAGCCTGAATACGAGTTATGTCAATTGCGACAATTATACTCTTTCTTTCCAGAACGAGTCGACGGCTTCGACGATCACGAGCTATCTCTGGAACTTCGGGGTGGCGGGCGCTACCAGCACTTTAGCCACCCCTTCTTATACCTATGCGGACACGGGAACCTATACGCTGACGCTTACCGTGTCCAATTCGTCGGGTTGCACGGATACTACTTCTGCCCCCGTGCGGGTTTATCCGGGTTTTACCCCCGCATTCACCACCAACGGGGTCTGTTATCAATCACCGGTGAAGTTTACCGACGAGACCTATGCCAGGTACGGAACGGTGGATAACTGGGCCTGGAGTTTTGGGGAAAGTAGTTCGAGCACTAATGCTTCCACCGTGCAAAATCCTTCTCACCAGTATGCGGCGGCGGGCACCTATACCGCGACGTTGACGGTGGGGACGAGCAAGGGTTGCAGCGGCACTGCGAGTAAATCGGTGACGGTGTATGGACAGCCGGATTTTATCCTGCCGTTTACCGATACGCTTATCTGCACGATCGACACGCTGCGGCTGAAGGCGATCAGCAACAGTGCAGGTATTACCTATAGCTGGACGCCTAATTATAATATTATGTATACTGCCACGGATACGCCGCTTGTATGGCCCAAGGATACGACAGTGTACACGGTGACTGCCACGCAGAACGGGTGTGTCGGCACCGGTACGATAACGGTGAATACCTTGAATTATATCACCGTCACCCTGACCCCGGACACGACCATCTGCCAGACAGACAGTATCACGCTGAGCCCGGTGAGCTATGGATTGCAATTTAACTGGTCGCCGGGTACGGGGCTTAGCGACTCGCTTATCAAAGATCCGAAGGCTGCGCCGCTGGTCAGTACGACGTATACGGTGGTCGCCAACCTGGGTAAATGCGCGGCGACGACCTCTACCTATATCAAGGTGGTGCCGTATCCGAAGGCTGAAGCGGGGAATGATACGACGATCTGTTATGGGAGTGAGATCACTTTGCAGGGGGCGATGACCGGGGCGTATTATACCTGGACGCCGACGGGTGATTTTTTACGCCAGAAGACGCTGACGCCGGCAGTGAATCCCCTGGTGACGACCGATTATATCTTAACGGTGACGGATACGCTCGGATGTCCCAAGCCGGTATCGGATTCGGTGTTGGTCACGGTGATATCGAAGGTGATCGTCAATCCGGGTAATGATACGGCCGTTGTGGTTGGTGAGGCGTTGCAGTTGCAGGCGACGAGTACGGATAGCGCGCTAGTGAGCTTTTCATGGAATCCGGCGGACTGGCTGAGCAATGCGGCGATTGCTGATCCGATAGCTACCATCACTTCCTCATCGGTGGATTCGGTGGTGTATGTCGTTACGGCTACGACGCCGCAAGGGTGCTCGGGATCGGGGAAGATCAGGGTGCTGGTGTATAAGACGCTGCCGGATATTTTTATGCCGAATGCTTTTACCCCGAATGGAGATGGGAAGAATGATGTTTACCGGCCCATTCTTGCAGGCATCAGCAGCCTGGATTATTTCCGCATCTTCAACCGCTGGGGACAGGAAGTTTTTGCCACCACGCAGAATGGAAAGGGGTGGGATGGGATGCTTGGCGGGCATAGGGAGGAAGCGGGAACCTTTGTGTATATGGTGCAGGGGAAGGATTATATGGGGAAGGTGCATACGAAGAAGGGGACGTTTATTTTGGTGCGGTGAGTCGGGGCGTGCGGTTGCGGGGGTGCGGCATCGGCGGGAGGGGGCGCGGTTCGGGGGTTAGTGACGGTGGATGAAGACGGGGGTGATGGTGTAGCCGGGTGGGGCGAAGAGGGGGTTTTTTAGGAAGGAGGTGTCGGTGAGGGTGTTGAGGAAGGCAGTGAGCTGGCCGATCTCGAAATTGGAGAGGGGGATCATTCCGGACTTTCTATAGTGTTCGAATACATTCAACAGACTGAAAAACCGGCCGTCGTGACCATAGGGATGGGTTATCGCGACGTTTCGCAAGGAGGGGACCCTGAACTTCAGGGAATCCTCCTTCTTCCCGGTGATGCGCATGCGACCATAGTCATTCAGCGTATTGTCGGGAGGCATGCCGATGTTGCGGTAGCTGCCGTCGGTGAAGAGCGGTTCGCGGTGACAGCTGCTGCATTTTTGTTGGAAGATGGCGTAGCCGAGGCGTTCGGGAAGAAGAAAGGTATCTTTCCCTTGCATCACCCTGTCGTATTTGCTATCGGCGCTGATGAGGCGGATGAGGTATTGGCTGAGAGCTTTTGTAAAGCGTTGTGTGGTGATCGCCGTGTCGCCAAAGGCTGCCTTGAAGAGTCGTTGATAGCTGGTGTCGTGTTGTAGCCGGTGCAGGACGTCAGCGAGGGTTTCGCCCATTTCGTTGGGGGCGGTGAGGGGCGCCAGTGGTTGCAGATCAAGGTGGTTGATCCCGCCGTCCCACATATACGCCTCCTGCCATGCCAGGTTTTGGAGGGCGGGGGCGTTGCGGGTAGTGAGTGTGTTGCCGATGCCGTGGCTGAGGGGGTGATCGAAAGTGGCGAAGGCGCCGAACTGCTGGTGACAGCTGGCGCAGGAGAGGGTGGAGTCGCGGCTTAGCCGTTGGTCATAAAAAAGTTTTCTGCCAAGGACGAAGCCTTCGACGGTGAGCGGGTTTTGCCGGGTGTCATATTTTGGGGCGGGCCAGCCGGCGGGGATGGGCAGCGTCATCGGGGTTGGTTTGAGCGGGATGCCGGTGGTGATCCAGGCCAGGGTCGTGAAGATGATGCCGGTTATGAGCGGTTTTTTTTTCATCAGCGGCAGGAAAAGGAGGTGGAGTAGTTGTCGGCGAGTTGCATGGCGAGGGGGCCGGGTTCGTGGCAGATGGGCGATCGGGTGAGGTGGATGGGATGGGCGCCGTCGAACCAGTGGAGGAGATCGGCGTGGATGAGGATCTCAGTGGGGCCTGGGGATTTTGCTGCCGGGGTGAGGGCCGGGGCGTTGGCGGACAAGGGCAGGGGTATGGTGATGGTGCGGAGGGTGTTTTGTCCCGCCTTATAGCCACCGATGTCCCAGGTGAAGCGGTGTGCCGGGGCGTGTGCCGAATCGCTTAGCCCTTCGAGCCGGGCGTTGATATAGCCCGTGTTCCATGTCCAGAACATGCCCAGCATCGGATCGAGGTCGCCCGACCGGACGCCGCCGATGTTGTAGAAGCTGTCGACCCCGATGGTGAATTTGATCTCCCGGGGGTAGGCGATAGTCGTTTGTCCGTGGAGTTCGAGGCTGGCGCTGTCGGCCTGGTCAACGAGATGGGGTTGTAACGGGAGCTGTTCTTCGTGTTTGCCGTCACTGATGAGGATATTGGCTATGTAGTATTTGCATTGGAGGATGAGGAAGGGCTCGTGGAAGCGATTGGTATAGGTCTGATCATCGAGGTGGAGGGGTTGGTTGCACACTTCGTTGTGGAAGCGGATGGTCAGCGGGTGGGGGACGGGATCGAGAAGGACAATAAGGAGCAGTGCCTGGATGATGTTCATGTCTTAAGGTACGGGGATTTCCGTACAAAGGTTGTGTAAAATTGGTTAACTTGGCGCTGTAATTGCGCCGTATGAAAAAGAGAACTTTTCTAAAACTATCTTCCGTTATGATGGCTGGCTCGGCGTTGACGCCACTTGTAGACTGGGCACAAAGTGAAAAGATCACCAATTGGGCCGGAAATCTTACTTATAGTACTGCTGCTCTCCGGAAAGCGGCGTCGATAGACGATGCGCGGGGATGGATAAAGGGGCAGCAAAAGTTCAAGGTGTTGGGTACGCGGCATTGTTTTAACGATATCGCCGACTCGAAGGATGGGTTTTTGTCGCTTGCCGGGATGAACAAGGTTATCGCCCTTGACAAGACGCATCATACGGTGACGGTGGAGTCGGGTATCCGGTATGGCGAGCTGGCGGTCTTCCTGAACGACAATGGGTATGCGCTGCACAATCTTGCTTCGCTGCCGCATATTTCCGTTGCGGGCGGGGTGGCGACGGCCACGCATGGTTCGGGAGTCCACAACGGCAACCTGTCGAGCGCCGTGGTGGGGATGGAATTTGTGACGGCTTCGGGGGAGGCGGTGAATTTGTCGCGGCAGCAAAATGGGGAGCAATTCCTTGCTGCTGTTGTCCACCTGGGCGGCATCGGAGTGGTTACGAAGCTGACGCTGGCGATACAGCCGACCTACCAGGTGAGGCAGTATGTATATGAGAACCTGCCGATGGCGCAGCTGGAGCATCATTTTGATGAGATTATGTCGGCGGGGTACAGCGTGAGCCTGTTTACCGACTGGCGTAACCGGAATATCAAGGAGGTGTGGATCAAGAGCAGGGTTGGGAACGGGGAAAATATGGGTACGACGCCGGAGTTCTTTGGGGCGCGTGCGGCCACGAAGAATCTACATCCGATAAGCGATATATCAGCCGAGAATTGTACGCCGCAGATGGGGGTGCCGGGGCCCTGGCATGAGCGGCTGCCGCATTTTAAAATGGGTTTTACGCCGAGCAGTGGAAAAGAGCTGCAGACGGAATATTTTGTTCCCCGCGAGCATAGTTATGCCGCGATGATGGCGGTAGAGAAGCTGCATGAGCAGGTGTCGCCACATCTTTTTATCACCGAGGTGCGCTGTATTGCGGCGGATGATCTTTGGATGAGTCCCTGCGGGCATCAGGCGAGTACGGCGATCCATTTTACGTGGAAGCCCGAGTGGGAGGTGGTGCGTACCCTGTTGCCGCAGATAGAGCAGGCGCTGGCGCCTTACCGGGCGAGGCCGCATTGGGGGAAGCTGTTTACGATGTCGCATGCGCGGCTGGCGGAGCTGTATCCGCGGATGCATGAGTTTAAACAGATGCTGCGGCATTATGATCCGGGTGGGAAGTTTAGGAATGCGTGGCTCGACCGGGTGATATTTGGCGCTTAGCGGCTCATTTTGCGATCGAGCAGCTGGCGGATGGCGGGGCTTCGGGTGAGGGTCCTTGCCCGGAGGAAATAATCGAGGGCCAGTTCTTTTTTGCCGGCTAAATAGTAGAATTCTCCGAGGGAGGTGTAAAGGAGATAAGAATTTTCCAATGCTTTATGGGTTTCCAACTGGTGCAGGAGCGCGATCGCGGCTTCGGGGCCGTCTTTTTTCCCGATGACGATGGCGAGATTGAGCCGGATCACCGAGGATGGTTTTAGTTTTTCCAGAGCGGTGTAGTAATCGTGGATGCGTTGCCAGTTTGTGGAGGCGAAGTCGGGGGCCATACAATGTTCGGCGGCGATGGCGGCTTCGAGATGATAGGCGGTGGCGGTGGCGCCGATGGCCGACTGCGCGAGGAACTGCATACCCTGTTGGATGAGTTCGTGATTCCAAAGGCGGCGATCCTGGTCTTCGAGGATGACGAGGCAGTCGTTGTTGTCGATGCGGGCGTCGAGCCGGGCGGAGTGCAGGCAGAGCAGGGCCAGGAGGGCATAGACGGCCGGGTATTCGTTGATCGCGGAATTTTGGGTAAGCAGCATGGCAAGCCGAAGCGCTTCGAGGCAGAGGTCTTTGCGGATGGCGGGGTTGTCGCCGGTGGAGTTGTAGCCTTCGTTGAACAGCAGATAGATGACCAGCAGGACGGCGTCGAGGCGGAGCTGGAGGTGTGCGCCGGTGGGGACTGAGAAATCGATGCCTTTGTTGCGGATCTTTTCTTTTGCGCGGTAGAGGCGCTTGTTGATATTGGATTCGGTGGTGAGCAATGCGGCGGCGATCTCAGCGATGCTGAAGCCGCAGAGGGTTTTCAGGGTGAGGGCGACCTGGGCTTCGGTGGGGAGATCGGGGTGACAGCAGGTGAAGATCATGCGCAATTGACTGTCGGTGATCTCGGATTCGAGGAAGACCTGGTCCATGGTGTAGGTGGCGGTCCATTCGGATTTTAACAGGGTGTCGATGTCGCCGGCGAACGAGCGGTAGAATTTTTCACGCCGGATGGTGTTGATGGCTTTACGTTTGGCAACGGTGATGAGCCATGCGGCGGGATTGTCGGGCATCAAGCCGAAGGGCCAGTCCTGCAGCGCCTGGTGGAGGGTGTCCTGTACCACGTCTTCGGCCAATTCGATGTTGTGGAGGCCGAAGAGGCGGGTTAAAACGGCGACCATCCTTCCCGCCTCGTGACGAAAAAGATGGTCGACGACTTGATTGACATTTTTTTCTTCGGATGCCATGCCTGTCGGGTTGTTATGCCATGGGTTTCAGCTTGCGTACTTCCAATTGGTAGTTGTTAATAAGGGGGCATTGTTTGGACAGTTCGGTTGCCTCTGCGAGGTCGTTGGCGTTGATAATGATGTAGCCGGAGACCATTTCCTTCGATTCCATGAAGGGGCCGTCGGTGAGGACTTCCGTTTTGCTTTTCAGTAATCTCCCTTCCGAGTCATCGAGGGGCGCCCCGGCCACGAATCGGCCTTTGAGCACCTGCTGGACCCAGTCGTTGAACACGGCGAGGTTTTGCTGGACTTGTTCGGGGGACGTGGGCATGATGTAGTTGCCTCTGATGATGATGAGAAACTGGTTCATAAAACTGTTTTTTTGATGAATTATGTATTCTCGTCAGTCGGGCCGGAAGAATTAGGACAGGATGAGGCAAATTTATTTTTCGGCAGCGGCGCGGCGGGTCAGCGTGAGGCGGCTTCGGCGGCTTTACCGGCGGCGGCCCGGCGGGCCTTGCTGGATTCTTTCAGCCGGCGGCGGTGGGCCATTCCCCAGTCGCGAAGCTCCAACAACACTTTTTCGAGGGATTTGCTATACGTTGTCAGGCTGTATTCTACGGTCACCGGGGTGGTGGGGTGTACCGTGCGGGTGATGAATTCATTCAATTCGAGCTCCCTTAGCTCTTTGGACAACACTTTTGGGGTGATGCTTTCGAGGGCTTTTTGGAGTTCGCCGAAACGCTGTGGGCCGGCGGCGAGGGTCATGAGGATGGGGAGCTTCCATTTTCCTCCCAAAACGTAGAGTGTATCCTTGATAGCGTTGGCTGCCTTCTTGCACGTTTCTTTTGTTCGGGTGTTGTTGCTTTCCGAACAGACCTCTATTGATCTTGTGTTGTCAGACTGGACTTTCATTGTCTTTGATTGAACGGTATCCTCCAGGATACTAGTATCCTTTGGGATACTGGTATCTTTTGGAAAGTAAAGGTAGATAGCTTTGTGGAATGAAAAAAATATTAAATATCGTATCGAGTCCCCGGGGTGGGGCCTCCTACACCATCCAGCTGGCAGACGCCATTATTGCAAAGATCAAGGCCGAGTATCCTGGTAGTACCGTGAAGACGGTGGATCTCGCCCACCATCATTATCCGCACCTGGAAGAGGCGCATATTTCTTCCTATTTTACCCCGGCGGAGAAGCATTCGGCCAAGGAACGGGAAGTTATCCGGCATTCCGACGAGGCGATCAAAGAAGTTCAGGAGGCGGATATCCTGGTGATCGGCGCTCCGATGTGGAATTTCAGCATTCCGTCGGCGCTGAAAGCCTGGATCGATCATATTGTCCGGAAGGGTGTAACGTTCAATTATTCGGAAAAGGGTCCGGTGGGAATGCTGAAGGGTAAGAAAGTGTATGTTGCGATCTCGTCGGGGGGTATCTATTCGGATGGCCCGATGAAGCAGATGGATCATATCGAACCTTATCTGCGCACCATTCTCGGGTTTATAGGGTTGACAGATCTTACCGTATTCCGCGTGGAA
Source organism: Puia dinghuensis (assembly GCF_014642875.1). GTDB lineage: Bacteria > Bacteroidota > Bacteroidia > Chitinophagales > Chitinophagaceae > Puia > Puia dinghuensis. Next base: position 134,734 of record NZ_BMJC01000002.1, on the reverse strand, counting down.
GGGTTATCCATACCGGGTGTGCAAGACACGGCGCTGGAAAAAGCGATTGCCGGCATTCAGTTGAATTAGATCTTGCTTGTTTTAGCCGGCCAGCCAGTTCTCCAGGGGGCCGAGTGATTCTCCCCAGTAAAAATGCATATAGCTTGCGAAGAGGTTTCGCCGGTAGAAGACCGGTGCGGGGATCTCCTGGCCGTAGGCGTTGTGGATGGTGATGGCGGGCCTGGCTGCGGTGGCGTTTGGTGGTGTAGCGGGATTCGCGGCCGGGTCCGGGTTGTTGATGAATTGCGAGTAGTGGAATTCGTGGCCTTTAAGGGTTTGACCGTTGAGGGTGAGGGTACGGTAGCCGAGGCTTAGCCGTTTTTCCTGCATGCTGGTGACGATGTCGAGTACGCCGGTCATGGGCCAGGACTTGCCTGATTCGTCGATGATGGCTTTGCCGAGCAGCATCATGCCGCCGCATTCCGCGAGGACCTTACCGCCTTTTGTGGTGAAGGTTTGGATGTCTTGCAGCAGCGTTTTGTTTTGGGATAGTTGTTCGAGGTAGCATTCGGGATAGCCGCCCGGGAGGTATAGCAAATCGGCGGGTGGGAGATGGGCGATGTGTAGCGGGCTGAAATAGTGGATGGTTCCGTAGGCTTCGAGACGGCGGAGGTTTTCGGGATAGAGGAAAAGGAAGGCCGGGTCGCGGGCGACGAGAATGGTTTTCGCTTCGCTGGGCCGGGTCGGGATGTCCGCGGTGAGTGTTAGTTGTGTTGCTGCTGTTGTTGCGGCGAGGATGGCGTCGAGGTCGAGGTGTTTTTCGATGTGGCGGGCGGCGGTTTCGATGGCTACGCCGGCTTCGGCGGTGTCAAGGCCGAGGTGACGGGAGGGTATGTGCAGGGCGTTGTTGGCGGGCAGGTGGCCCAGGGCCTTTATGCCGACGGCTTCGCTGGCTTCCTGAAGCATTTTGTAATGGATGGGGGAATCGACAAAATTAAAAATGACGCCGGCGATGTTGAGGGCGGGGTCGAAATTCTTTAAACCATAGAGAAGGGCGGCGGCGGTATAGGCCATGGCTTTTGCGTTGAGGACGAGTATCACAGGGAGGTCGAGCAGGCGGGCAAGATCGGCGCTGCTGCCTTCTCTTTTCCGGGCGCCGTCGAAGAGTCCCATGACGCCTTCCGTTATGGCGACGTCGGCGTTGGAGGTATAGTGTTGATAGAGCTGCCGGATATGAGCTGCGCTCATCATGAGCAGATCGAGATTGATGCTGTCGCGTCCGGCGGCGGTGTGGTGGTGGATGGGATCAATGTAGTCAGGTCCGCATTTAAACGGCTGAACACGCAGTCCGCGTTGTTGCAGGGCCCGGAGCAGACCAAGGGTGACGGTTGTTTTGCCGGCGCCGCTGTGCGGCGCTGCCAGGAGGAATTGGGATTGCATAACTGCAAAACTATTATTTTCGCAGTCCCGTGAAGGCAACCGCCAAAATATATTCCCCCATCCGGCCCCTTATGTTTGCCGGTACCGCGTCCGATGTCGGCAAGAGCGTCATCACCGCGGGTTTTTGCCGTATCCTGGCGCAGGATGGATACCGGCCGGCGCCGTTCAAGGCGCAGAATATGTCCCTTAACAGTTTTGTCACCCCGGAGGGGTTGGAGATCGGCAGGGCGCAGGCGGTGCAGGCCGAGGCGGCGGGTATTCCCTGTCACAGCGAGATGAATCCCGTGTTGCTAAAGCCTACCGGCGACACGCATGCGCAGCTGGTATTGCACGGCAAGCCGGCGGGCAGCCAGTCTGCCTATGCCTATTTTATGGGGCGCGACCGGGTGGCTCTATGGGAGGAAGTGCGCGGGGCCTACGACCGGCTTGCGCGCCGGTATAATCCTATTGTCCTTGAAGGGGCGGGCAGCATCTCCGAGGTGAACCTGCGGGACAGGGATATCGCCAATATGCGAATGGCCCTGCATGCCGGGGCCGATGTCTACCTGGTTGCGGATATCGATCGGGGTGGGGTCTTTGCCAGCGTGTATGGGACGCTGGCGCTGCTGCCGCCGGAAGAGCGGGCGCTTATCCGCGGAGTTATTATCAATAAATTCAGGGGTGATGCACGATTGTTCGCGGATGGGCGGCGGCAATTGGAAGAGCTTACCGGCACGCCTGTAGTAGGGGTGTTGCCTTATTTCCGGGATATTCATATTGAAGAAGAGGATTCTGTGGTGCTGCGACAGAAACATGCCGTGCATAAGCCTGGCGCAGTAAATGTCGCGGTTGTCCGTCTGCCGCATCTTGCGAATTTTACCGATTTCGCGGCGATTGAGCGCGCGGCCGGGCTTCATGTTTATTATACCGATGATCCGGGTGAGCTTGCCCACGCAGCGATGATCATTTTGCCGGGCACCAAGAACACGATCGGCGACCTGCTGGCGATTCGTGAGGTTGGGGTGGACAAGGCCATCCATACCGCGGCAGCTGCCGGTGTGCACGTGATCGGGATTTGTGGCGGTTATCAAATGATGGGGTTGACGATCGCCGATCCGTATGGTGTGGAGGGTGAGCCGCAGCATGTGAGCGGGATGGGGTTGTTGCCGGTGCATACGGTGTTGACCAGGGAGAAGACGACGGTGCGGCGGCGGTTTCGGTTTGGCGATGTGGCGGGGCCTTTGTGCGAGGGATATGAGATACATATGGGACAGACCGTGGTAGATGGGGCTATGGGGCAGATGGGGAGCGACGCGGCGGGGCCCCGGGTCGATGGCGGGGCGATGCGGCCGTTGAACTTCCCGGTGGTGGAAGGAGAAGCGCCCGATGGGTACGGGGTGGCGGATACTATTTGGGGCACATACATGCATGGTATCCTGGACAACCAGGCGGTAGTGAAACAATTGTTGGGGGTGGATATTCCCGACTACCGGGCATTTAAAGAGCGGCAGTATGACCGGCTGGCGGAGCATATCCGGAGTCATGTCGATTTGGAGTATATTTATTCGAATTTATTACGACGATGATGGAACTAAATGGGAAGCTATTCACGCCGGCGGAGGCTGAGGTGTTGTGGGATGTGATCAGGCATCGCCGGGATGTCCGGGGCAACCGGTTTATCGACAGGCCGGTGGAGCCGGAGGTGGTCGATCGTTTGCTGGATGCGGCGCTTCATGCCCCGTCCGTCGGATTTTCGCAGCCCTGGGAGTTTGTGCTGGTGACGGACAGGCAGACGCGGCAGCGGGTGCGGGACAGTTTTGAGGCGGCCAATGCGGCGGCACAGCCGGTCTTTGGGGAGCGGGAGGATGCATATGCCCGGCTGAAGCTGGAAGGGATACTGGAGGCGCCGCTGAATATCGCGGTATTTTATGTTCCGCAGGCGGGGCCGGTGCTGGGGCAAACGACGATGGAGGAAGTGGGGTTATATAGTGTGGTCTGTGCCGTTGAAAATATGTGGCTGATGGCGCGGGCGTTGAATGTTGGGCTTGGCTGGGTGAGTATCCTGGACCCCGAACGGGTGAGGGTACTACTGGAGGCGCCGGCGGGTCACCGGCTGGTGGCCTATCTCTGTACCGGGTATACGGATGGCTTCTTCGAGCAGCCGGAGCTCGAGCTGTTGCGATGGGAGAAGCGGCGCGATAAGGAAAAGGTGGTAAGGCGGATAGATTGAGCCGGCCGCCGGACATTATTTCGCCGGCGGGGTGAGGGTAGGGTAGGTGATACCCAACTGCTCCAAATAGGTTTTGTATTTTGATGGATCGTAATAGTATTTCCGCATCTGTTCGCGGTATTTCTCCATAGTCTCTTTATTCAGGTAGATGGCGGGCGGGTCGTCCTTCGTGATGAAGGGTTTGTATTTCACTTCTTTTGTCTGCACGTTATTAAAGTAATCCTTTGCGTCGGCGATGATCTGTGGTTTTGTGAACAGATCGATCAGCGTCATGGCGGTGACCTCGGCGCCGTAGAGGCTGCCTTTGTGGGCGATGGGTGTTGCCATGGCGATGGCGTCGGCCCAGTGGTGACCTTTTGTGCCGGGGATATTGGCGGGGTAGTAGAGATCGATGGTGGGGACATTCCAGGAAATGTCGGCGATGTCATCCGAGCCGCCGCCCCAGGAGAAGGGCACGGAGCCTTTGAGGGTGTCGAGGTCGCTGCGCAGGCCATGGATGGGCTTTCCTTCCAGGTCGGTCTTTGGCGCGTCCACCAGTTTTTGTACGGCCAGGGCGAGCTGCTGGTCAGCGTCTGTCCATTGGGGGTAGCCCACTTTTTTGATGTTGGCGTACATGGCCTGTGCCAGCGCCTTGTTGAAATGACCCGGCCAGGCCGTGCCCTGGATCTGGTAGGACATACGGGTGTCGGTCATGAGCGCCGCGCCTTTGGCGATATTGACGCCTGCGGCGTACATGCTGCTGATGTCGTCATAGTTGCGTTCGCGAAAATAATACCATACCGATGCTTTGGAGGGGACGACGTTAGGCTGGTCGCCGCCGTCGGTGATGACATAGTGAGAACGTTGCGTTGGCTTTAGGTGTTCGCGTTTGAAGTTCCAGCCGACGTCCATCAATTCGACCGCGTCGAGGGCGCTCTTGCCGCGCCAGGGGGCGCCTGCCGCATGGGCTGCTTCGCCATCGAAGGAGAATTTTACGGAGACGAGGCCGTTCATGCCCGGGTCGCCATAGTTGCAATTCCATGCCGAGCCTACGTGGGTGAAGATGCAGGCGTCGACATTTTTGAAATATCCGTCGCGTACGTACCAGGCCTTGCTGCCGACCAGCTCTTCGGCTACGCCGGGCCAGATGACGAGTGTGCCGGGAAGGTGGTTCTTTTCCATCAGGTCTTTTACGGCGAGGGCTGCGAAGATGATCACGGCCTGGCCGGAGTTATGGCCTTCCCCATGACCGGGGGCGCCTTCGACGATGGGATCTTTGTAGGCTACACCCGGCTTTTGCGAGGCCTTGGGGATGCAGTCGATGTCGCTGCCGAGAGCGATGACGGGGCTGCCACTTCCCCAGCGGGCCATCCAGGAGGTGGGGATGCCGGCGATGCCCTTCTCGACGGTGAAGCCATTCTTTGTGAGGAAGGCGGTGAGGTATTTGGAGGTCTCTATCTCCTGGAAGCCGAGTTCGCCGTAGCTGAAGATCTGGTCGACCATTTCCTGAACGCCTTTTTGTTTTGCAGCGACGGCGGTGCGGGCCTGTTCTTTTAGGTTGTTGATGAAGGTGGTGTCATAGATTGTTTGGGCCCGGAGGCCAATTGAAAAGAGGACGCCGGCGAGGGCAGATAGCAGATTTCTCATGTGTGCGAGTAGTTTTGGTTTCTTAAGATAAGGTATATTCGCGACATGAAAAATTCTCAATGGCTGGGTATTGCGGCGGCGGTGCTGGTGATTGCCGCCTGTTTTATGCCCTGGGCTTATTTTCCCGTGTTGCAAAAGGAGTTTACGGGTTTTTGGTCGGAGCAGAACAGGTATGGGCGGCCGGGTAAGGTGTTGGTCTTTTTTAGTGTGGTGGAGATCGTGTTCTTTTTAATACCCCGGATATGGGCCAAGCGCGCCAATATTTTTGTAGCGGCGGTGGGGCTTGCCTGGGGGATCAAATGTTATATCCTGTATACGGCGTGTTATCGGGGCGAGTGCCCCGACAAGCGGATAGGTCTCTTTTTGGTGATGGCCGGGACGGTAATCGCACTGGTGGCGGCGTTGCTACCCGATCTGCCGGTGAAAGAGGATGCTTAGGCCTGGATGAGCTTTGCTACCGCGAAGGCACAACCGGCTGCCAGGGCGCCGATGACCATTACGCGGATGGCGCCGTTGATGGGATTGACACCTGTCATTTTGCTTTTGAAATAGCCAAAGATGAAGAGACAGCAGAGGGTGATGATGGCCGAGATGCGGAGGCCGGTGATGCCGTCGGTGACAAAGAAGTAGGGGCTGAGGGGAATGAGACCACCCACGACGTAGGAAAACCCGATGTTGAAGGCGCTTTTTCTTGCGCGTTGCGGGTCGGGTTTATCGAGGCCTAATTCGTATTTCATCATGAAGTCTACCCATTTGTCCTTGTCCTTTGTCATTTCTTCCACTGCTTTTTCCTGCACTTCCTCGCTGAGGCCGAGACCGGAGAAGAATTCCTTTACTTCATGGCGTTCGACATCGGGCACCTTTTCGACTTCGTCGTATTCCTTTTTCAGTTCGGAGTTATAGTGATCGACCTCGGTTTTGCCGGCGAGGTAGCCGCCGAGACCCATGGCGATGGAACCGGCTGCGATCTCGGCCAAGCCGGCGATCCAGATGAGGTTGAGATGATTATCACCGACGGCGCCGCTGAGACCTGCCGCCAGGGCAAAGGGGACGGTGAGACCGTCCGACATGCCGATGACGATGTCGGTGAGGATCTCGGAACCTTTCATATGTTGTTCGGCATGGCCGGCGGTTACAGTCGTGTCGATCTGGTGCATGGGATAAAACTAATGAATTTTATGCTGCCAGGAGGTGAATTTTATGTTGCCAGGATAGGCTTTAATCCAGCACCTTCAGGCTTTGTTTTATGATGTCCACGCATTCCAGCAATTGTTCGCGGGTGATGACCAGCGGGGGTGCGAGGCGGATCTTGTCCCCGTGGGTGGGTTTTGCCAACAGGCCGTTGTCTTTTAGCGCGAGGCAGAGTTCCCAGGCTGCGTCGGGGCGCGGGTGATCGATGACGATAGCATTGAGCAGGCCTTTGCCGCGTACCAAACCGATGTGGGGGGATTGGAGGCTATTTAGTTCTTTACGGAACAGCTCACCCATGACGGCTGCGTTGCCGGCGAGATCCTGGTCCTTCAGCACTTCGAGGGCGGTGATGGCTACCTTGCAGGCCAGCGGGTTGCCGCCGTAGGTGGAGCCATGTTCGCCGGGGCGGATGGTAAGCATAATGCTATCGTCGGCCAGCACCGCGGATACCGGCAGCATCCCGCCGCTGAGGGCTTTGCCCAGGATGAGGATATCGGGGCGCACGATCTCATGGTCGCAGGCCAGCATGCGGCCGGTACGGCCAAGGCCGGTTTGGATCTCGTCGGCGATGAACAGGACATTTGCTTCCTCGCAGCGTTGTCTTGCGTAGTGAAGATAGCCCTCGTCGGGGACAACTACGCCGGCCTCGCCCTGGATGGGCTCGACGAGGAAGCCCGCTACCAGGGGATCTTCGAGGGCATGGGCCAGCGACGACTGGTCGTTGAAGGGGATGATGACAAAACCGGGCGTATAGGGTCCGAATCTTCGGTTGGAGTCGGGGTCGGTGCTAAAGGAAATGACGGTGGTGGTGCGACCGTGGAAATTGTTTGCGCATACGATGATCTTTGCTTTGTTCTCCGGGATGCCTTTTACCTGGTAGCCCCAGCGGCGACAGAGCTTCAGGGCGGTCTCCACGGCCTCTGCACCGGAATTCATTGGAAGAACCTTGTCATAGCCAAAATAGGCCGTTATATACTGGGCAAATTCGCCGAGAATGTTGCTGTGGAAGGCGCGGGAGGTGAGCGTGAGCCGGGAGGCCTGTTCTTGCAAGGCAGCGACGATGCGTGGATGACAGTGGCCCTGGTTCACGGCCGAGTAGCCGCTGAGGCAGTCGTAGTAGCAGCGGCCATCCACATCCCACACATGGACACCGGCCCCCCTGTCGAGGACGACGGGGATGGGATGGTAATTGTGGGCGCCATATTTTTCTTCCAGCTCGAGGTAATGAAGAGACCGGGCCGAGAGAGTGCTCGTTGCTTGCATATAAAAGGGATATGAGAGTGATAAATTGGTGAAGATGAGTTGATTAACTCATGACAAAGGGGCGATATGGTCAACAGTAGTGATCGAGGAAGTCAAGATTTTGACCCAGGAAGCATATGTGGGGATGCCTGTAGATAGCGATTGATTTACGGCAAGATACGATAATTCCAGGAAAGGGGCAAGGTAGTGGGGGTGTTGTGTTTTTCGAAGATGCCATAGAAGGAAGACCCGCTGCCGGTGAGGGAGGCGTAGAGGGCGCCGTGGGCGTAGAGGGTAGTTTTTATTTCCCGGAGCTCGGGGTGGAGCTGGAAGACGGGGAATTCGAAGTCGTTATGCAGCTGCTCTTTCCAGGTGTGCACCGGTTGAGAAATGATGTCCTCTATGGGCAGGATTGCATCGTCGGGGGTGCAGAGAGAGAAGGCTTGTGCCGTGCTGATATGGATGCCAGGGTTGACGAGAACGAAGCTGTAGGCGGAAAGATCGAGGGTGATGGGTTGGAGCTGTTCGCCGCGGCCACCGCCGAGGCAGGGTTTATTGAGGATGAAGAAGGGACAATCGCTGCCCAATTGGGCGGCGTAGTCGATGAGTTGGTCGGGGGAGAGTCCCAGTTGAAATGTCGAGTTAAGGCCAAGTAGGGTGAAGGCACCGTCGGCGGAGCCGCCGCCGAGACCGGCGCCGATGGGAATATTTTTGTACAGGTGGATGTGTACCGGCGGGAGAGTGGGGAAGTCTTTTCTCAGCAGCTGGTATGCTTTTTCGCAAAGGTTGGCTGTGGGATCGCCGGGAATGGGGATACCGTAGGCGGTGAACTGGTTTGTGTCCGATCGAATGATCTCCAGGACGTCTTTTACCGGGAGAGGGTAGAAGACAGTAGAGAGGTCGTGGTAACCGTCGGCGCGTTTATAGAGCACATAAAGTCCGAGATTGATCTTGCAGTTGGGAAACAGTACCATGTCGATGGCCGGGTCACCGGGTTTTGCGGCGGCTGTTGATCTCGTCGCGAATGGCGATGGCGCGAATATAGTCTTCCTGTTCGAGAACTTCGTTCAACAGTGACGTGAGGTCGTCCATCGACAGTACTTTCAGGTCTTCGCGGGAACCACTATCCGTCGTAGAAACGGTGGTGGTAGGGCTTGACTTTTTCTTTTTGGCAGAGCTGTCTTCCATTAGTATACCGGCGCTGTCGAGGATGTGTTCGTAGGTGAAGATGGGGCAGCCGAAGCGTACGGCGAGGGCCAGGGCGTCGCTGGTGCGGGAGTCGATCTCGACGGTATCGTGTTCGCTGACGCAGACCAGTTTGGAGTAGAAGATGCCTTCCTGGAGATCGCAGATGATAATTTCCTGCAGATCGATGGTGAAGGCGCTCATGAAATTTTTCATGAGGTCGTGTGTAAGCGGGCGGCTAGGGTGCATTTTTTCCAAGGCTACGGCAATTGCCTGAGCCTCAAATCCCCCGATGACGATGGGAAGGCGTCTCAGCCCGTTGACCTCACCCAGCACAACTGCATAGGAGTGAGTTTGCGTAATGCTATGTGACAAAGCCACTATTTCCAGTTCGATCTTCTTCATATGAATATTACGCGAAACTAAGAAAATTTGACAAAAAAACCCGCCTCGGAGGAGGCGGGCTTTATTTGTTTATTTTCCCTTCAATTTCTTTACCGCCGTTATCATTTTGGGCACCACTTCGAATGCGTCGCCTACGATGCCGTAGTCGGCGGCTTTGAAGAATGGCGCTTCAGGGTCTTTGTTGATAACAACGATGACCTTGCTCCGGTTCACTCCCGCGAGGTGTTGGATGGCACCGGAGATGCCGATGGCAATATAAAGATTGGGTGCAATAGCGATGCCGGTCTGGCCGACGTGTTCGTTATGGGGGCGCCAGTGAGCGTCGGCTACGGGGCGGCTGCAGGCGGTGGCGGCGCCCAGGAGGTTGGCTAATTCCTCGATGATGCCCCAGTTTTCCGGTCCCTTAAGCCCCCTGCCGCCGCTGACGACTATTTCGGCCTCGGTGAGGGGTACATGGCCTGTGGCGGCAGTGGCGGAAACGACCCGCACCTTCGGAGCCGGCGCCGTAGCGGTGAGCGGAACTATTTCTGCCTTGCCTTCGCCCTCTTTTACGGAATATGCATTTGGATTGAGGGCGATGACCTTAGTGGGTGTATTTAAGGAAATATTTGCGAAGGCCTTACCGGAGAAGACGGTCTTTTTTACAACGAAGCCTTTGCTTGTATCGGGCAGGGCGATAGCGCCGGTGACCAGGGCGGCTTTGAGGCGAACGGCAACCCGTGGTGCAACGGCTTTGCCGCTAAGATTATTGGAGAAGACCAGGATGGAGTCGCCTGCTGCGCTTACGAAGTCGGCAATGATCTTCGCATATACCTGTGAATCGAGTGCGTTGAGGCTTTCCTGTGCGGCCTGGTGGACCTTTGTAATGCCATATTTGCCAAGGAGTGCGGGGTCGGTGGAGAGAGTGCCGAGAAGGATGCCCTCGGCTGTAGTATTGAGTTGGGAGGCCAGTGTAGCGCCGTAGCTCAGCGCTTCGAGGGATGCTTTTTTAACGTGACCTTCGGAGTGATCTATGAAGATGTATACTGACATGGCAATTGTTGATTGGTGATGTGTTTAAAATACCCGCGCTTCTTCGTGGAGGAGGCGGATGAGTTCTTCCGGCTGGTCGGCGGGGACCAGCTTGACGCCGGCCTTGGCGGGGGGAAGCTCGAAGGAGACAATTCCGGTGAGGGGTTGTGTCGCGACGGGTTCTACCACCTTCAGGGGCTTTGTGCGGGCGCTCATGATGCCTTTCATATTGGGGATGCGCTGTTCGGCTACGCCTTTCTGGCAGCTAACGACCAGGGGCAGGGCTACTTCGTCGGTTTCTTCGCCGCCTTCGATCTCGCGGATGACGGTAGCCGTGGTACCGTTGAGATCGAATTTTGTAGCGAGGGAGATATAGGGGAGGTCGAGCAGTTCGGCAACCATGCCGCCGATGGACGAGCCGTTGTAGTCGATGGTCTCTTTACCGGTGAAGATCAGGTCGTAGCCGCCTGCTTTTGCTACTTCGGCGATCTGTACCGCGATGGTATAGGGGTCGTGGGTGTCGAGATTGACGCGGATGGCTTCGTCGCCGCCGATGGCGAGGGCCTTACGGATGATGGGTTCGGTGTCGGCCGCGCCAACGGTGATGAGATGAATGACCTTGGACGGATCCTGTTCTTTTAGTTCGATGGCCCTTACGAGGGAATACCATTCATCATAGGGATTGATGATCCATTGCACCCCGTCACCGGAAAAGGTCGTATTATTGTTTGTGAAAGCGATTTTCGCCGTTGTGTCAGGCGTCTTACTGATGCATACTAGGATCTTCATTGTAAATAGGTTTTTGAAGGAAGTTGTTTATGCAACTAAACAAAGATATGGAAAGGATCGAGAAATTAAAAGAATTTCTTTTGTCAGACCCTAACGACTCCTTTGTCAAGCATGCGCTGGCGTTGGAGTATGTGAAAATAGGGGATGTTGCGGAGGCCAGGCGGCTTTTTGAGGAATTGCTGGCGAATGATCCGGCGGCGGTGGGGAGCTATTATCATTTGGGGAAGCTATTGGAGGGAATAGGGGAGTCGACGCTGGCCCTGAGCTGGTATGAGAAGGGGATGGTGGCGGCAAAGGCGGCAGGGGAGAAGCGGGCGTATAATGAATTGCGGGCGGCTTATGATGAGTTGAGTGAGGAATGAAGAGATGACGGTGGCCGGATAAGTTTTGGTAGATTTGCCGGAATGGATCTGCTACAAGGGTTTACCGAAAATATTGCCAAAGAAAGGTTGTTCGCGGCGGGTGACAGGCTGCTGCTGGCCGTGAGCGGCGGGCTTGATTCCGTCGCTCTGACGGAGTTGTGTCACCGTTGTGGGTTTGATTTTCTTATCGTGCATTGCAATTTCCAGCTGAGAGGAGCGGAGAGTATGCGGGACGAGGAATTTGTAAAGCAGATGGGCACCCGGTATGGGCGGGAGGTAGTAGCCGGGAGGTTCGACACGGCTGAATATGCGGCGATGAACAAGGTTTCCATCCAGGTGGCGGCCAGGGAGCTGCGTTACCGGTGGTTTGAGCAATTTATAAAGGCGGGCCGGGCACGGTGGATCGTGACGGCACATCACCTGGACGACAATATCGAGACGATGCTGATGAACTTTTTCAAGGGGACGGGCATCGCAGGATTGCGGGGCATGGTACCCAGGCAGGGGAATATAGTCCGGCCCTTGTTGTTTGCGAAGAAGGATGAGCTGAGGGCTTTTGCGGTGGAGGCAGGGTTGCAGTGGGTGGAAGACAGCTCGAACGAATCGGATAAATATACCCGTAATTTTTTCCGGCACCAGCTGATCCCGCTGGTGGAGCAGGCTTATCCCGGGGCGTTGGCGCGGCTTTCGGACAACCTTGACCGGATGCGTGAGGCGGAGGCGCTTTACCGGCAGTCGGTTGAGGGGTGGAAGAAGAAATTAGTAGAATACAGGGGCAACGAGGTGCATATACCGGTGGAGAAGTTGCGGAAGGCGGAACCCCTGGCAACGATAGTATTTGAGGTGATCGAGCCTTTTGGGTTTACGCCACAGCAGGTGGAGGGTGTCGTCGGGCTGTTGGACAGTGCATCGGGGAGATATATCCGTAGCCGGACGCATCGCATTCTGAAGAACCGCAATTTCCTTATCATTACCCCACTTCTGGAGAGCGAGGCGGCCCATATTCTGATAGAAGAGGGGCGTGAGGCGGTGGATTATCCCGAGGGTGTTTTGCAACTGCAGCGTGTACCGGCTGCGAATGCGGGGGTACTTGATCAGGGTCCGGGGGTGGCGTTGCTGGATGCGGGATTGATCACGTTTCCCTTGCTGTTGCGGCGGTGGAGGCCGGGAGATTATTTTTATCCGTTAGGGTTGCGGAAGAAGAAGAAGGTTGCCCGTTTTCTTATCGACAATAAGGTCTCCCTGGCAGCCAAGGAGAAGGTTTGGGTGCTGGAGATGGATAAAAAGATCATCTGGATCGTCGGCATGCGCATCGATGATCGCTGGAAGCTTGGGCCGCGGACGCAAACCGTATTACGGCTTACGGCTATGCGCCAGTAGGCCTACTCCCTGAATCGTGGGTGGCCGAGCTGGTTGATGAAGGTGCCCAGGACGCTGTGGTCTACCGCGATGGTGAAGACGACCCCGAAGAAAGCTCCCCATAGATGGGCGTCGTGGTTGACGTTGTCCCCGCCGCGCCGGGACATATAGATAGAATACACCATAAAAAGAATGGCATAGACGAGGGCGGGCATCGGGATGCCGTAGACTCCCACTTCAGCCCACGGTCTTAGCAGGATGCAGGCAAAGACCACTGCGCTTACGGCGCCGGAGGCGCCAAGCGACCGGTAGTTGTAATCGTCCCTGCGTTTGAGGTAGGTGGGGACATTAGAGACGATGAGGGCAAGGAAATATAAGATGAGGAAATAATAGTGCTGGAGGCCGAGCTCCCCCATATATAAATTCTCCAATGCGGTGCCGAAAAAATAGAGCGTGAACATATTAAACGCCAGATGGATGAAATCGGCATGGATGAAGCCGCAGGTGATGAAGCGATAATATTGATTGCGCATGCTAATGGCGGGGGGCCAGAAGATGAGCATATCCATTAATTTCCTGTTGCTGAATGCGACGAAAGAGATGATCGAAGTGATAACAATAATGATCATCGTGAAGCTTGTCATCTGATATTTTTTAGGTGGTCTATTTGGGTGGCCTAAAGGTAAGGCATTTTAACGTCTCTATAGATGCTGTTAGTGCTCATGGATGGTGATATTTTTCATTGCGCAGGATCGTGCAGGCGCGGTATAATTGTTCGGCCAGCACCAGTCGAACTAATTGGTGTGGAAGGGTCAGTTGTGAGAGGGACCAGCGCTGACTGGCGCGGTTGAGCACCGACTCATCGAGGCCATAGACGCCGCCGATGAGAAAGACGAGGTTTTTGCTGCTGCTGTTGGCGCGGGTCTGGATGAATTGTGCGAGGCCTTCGGAGGACATTTGCTTGCCGTGTTCGTCGAGCGCTACGAGATAATCATCTTTTGTCAATTGTCCGAGGATGAGCTCGGCTTCTTTCTTTTTGAGCTCGGGTTGGGAGAGGGTGGCGGCGTTCTTTGGGATGGGGATCAAATCCCATTCGGTTGGGAAATAGCGGGTGATGCGCCGGGTAAAGTCGTCGATGCCTTGTTTGACGTAGGCGTCGTTATCCTTGCCGACAGACCAGAGTAGAATTTTCATGACATGAAGGTAGGATTATTCCGTGGCGGTGAGGGCTGTCCTTATTCCGTTGCCGCGGGGATGACGAAGGTGAAGGTGCTGCCTTTGCCGAGGTGGCTGTCTATGTGGAGGGAGCCGCCGTTGCGGACGACGAACTCTTTGCAGAGCATCAGTCCCAGGCCTGTACCGGCTTCACCTGCCGTCCCTTTTGTCGTGTAGAAATTGCTTAATTGTATCTTTTCGAGTGCGTCGGCGGGGATACCCATGCCTGTGTCTTTTACGAAGACGGCGATGGCGTCGCCGGTGCGGTGAGCGCCGACCTGGATGCAGCCGTTGTCAGGCGTATATTTGATGGCGTTGGACAGGAGGTTGCGGAGGATGAGGTTGATCATATCCTTGTCGGCGAAGGCGGTGAGGGTTTTGTCTGTTTCGAGGGTGACGCCGATGTGTTTGGCGTCGGCCTGGAGGCGAAGGATGCGGGCTACTTCCGTCATCAGCTCGGAGATATCGATGGGCTGGGGTTTGACGGTGTCTGCGTGCATCTGGCTCCGGGCCCAGTGCAGCAGGTTTTCCATCAGGCTGGTGGTATAGGTGAGTTCGTTGAAGACTTCGGGAACCATCTCTTTTATCTCTTCGGCGGGCATATCGAATTGCTGCATGTTGCGGAAGAGGTTGCGCAGGGCGTAGATGGGGGATTTGAGGTCGTGGGCGATGATGGAGAAGAGGCGGTTCTTAAAGGCGTTGATCTGTGTCAGCTGATCTGTCTGCTCCTGGAGGAGCCGGCCGTTTGCGGCGATCTCTTCTTTTTGCTGGAGGATGCTTTGCTGGTAACCGGCGTTCTCCTTTTTTATGAGGAAGAGGCCGTAGAAGATGAAGGCGATGGCGAGCGCCTGGTTAAAAAGATAGAAGTAGAGGTTGGCGGTTGCCAACTGGTATGTATAGCTCTTGCAGATGACGGCAAGGACGAAATAGCTGACCATCGACAGGCCCAGGGCGAAGAGCATCTGACTGATCTCCTGGATGAAGAACACCGACAGGATACCGTAGAGGATAAACGACAGTTCTACGCCCATGTTGATGCCCCAGAGGTAGACGATGCTGGTGGCGAAGGGGTAGAGAACGAAGTAGGCTATCTGGGCGAAATCATATTTCCGCCGGGCGTTGAATACGAGGACGAGGATGTTGGTGAAGGCGGGCAGGGAGGCCACGATCCAGGCGATGAGGGGGAAGTGGTGGTTGCTGATGGCGCCGGCGATGGGGATGATGAGGCCGGTGATGAACTGGAAAAAATTCAAGAGGTTGAAGATGCCCAGTTTTCTTTTTTCATAATCGTCCATGGATGCGGTCGATCCGATGGTTTTTATGCGTTGGAGGGAAGGTATGGCGATGCTATCGGCGGCTTGCCATTTTTGCTGCCATTCTGCGACGAGGCCAAAGGGTTTAAGGCGGCCTTGCAGGAAGAGTGGTTTTTGCGGTAGGATTTTCATTCAGGTGGAACGTGTTAGAGGTCGGTAAGCGCAGGGTCTAAAGTAGGTATTTATATTGAGAAAGGCAAGAACTATATTAGAACTGGATTAGAACTGTATTTATGACCTGACAAGAGTTACCTTTACGACTTAAATTGAAATTGATCCATATATGAGTGTTGCCGTCAGGCTGCGTGCTTTTGGAAAAAGGGCATTCGATCGCATCCGCAATGAAAAACTAAAGCACAATCTCCTGCAAGCCATTCCGTTCTGGGTGGCGAGCCTGCTAACCGGTCTTGTTGCGGTATTGTACACACGGCTTTTTGCCCTGGCCGAAAAAGGGACTGCCTATATCGTTCATCTTCATCTCTGGTTGTTGTTCTTTATTACTCCTGCCTGTTTTCTTCTTGCCTGGTGGCTGGTGCGGCGGTTTGCGCCCTTTGCCCGGGGGAGTGGTATTCCGCAGGTGATGGCCTCTATAGAGCTTGCTAATCCTAAATACAACGCTAAGGTGAACCAGCTGTTGAGTTTGCGCATCGTCTTCATCAAGGTGTTGTCGAGTCTTATCATGGCTTTTGGCGGTGGGGTCATCGGCAGGGAGGGCCCGACGATACAGGTGGCGGGTTCAATTTTCCGGAAGGTGAATGAATGGCTGCCGAAGTGGTGGCCCAAGATCTCCAAGCGGAATATGATCATGACGGGCGCTGCCGCCGGACTTGCGGCTGCCTTCAATACGCCGCTGGGGGGAGTCGTATTTGCGGTGGAAGAGCTAACGCGGACGCATATCAGCTATTTCAAAACGGCGCTTTTTACGGCGGTGATCATTGCGGGGTTGACGGCGCAGGGATTGCTGGGGCCCTATCTTTATTTGGGGTATCCGGATATGAACGGCCTTTCGGGATCAGTCTTTTTTGGCGTGGTGCTGGTGGCCATTCCCGCGGGGCTGGCCGGGGCCGGGTTGTCGAAGGCGATGCTCAGGCTGTTTGCGTGGAAGGCGACCTTCCGGTTTACGCGGCAGCAGGTGTTGTATATCGTGGGTTGTGCGCTGGCGGTGGTGGTGATGGCGTTTTTTATCGACGAGCGGGCATTGGGGTCGGGGAAGGGGTTGATGACTGCTTCGCTTTTTACTGCCAATAAATATAATAAGTGGTATATGCCGCTGGTGCGGTGTGGGGGGATACTGTTCTCCTTTACTGCGGGGGCGTCGGGCGGGGTGTTCGCGCCGGCGCTCAGCGCCGGCGCGAGTGTAGGCGCCACCATCTCCGGCTGGCTGCATCTGTCGGCGGCCAATACCAACCTGCTGGTGCTGTCGGGGATGGTCGCTTTTCTTACGGGGGTGACGCGTACGCCTTTTACTTCGGCTATCCTTGTGCTGGAGATGACCGACCGGCACAATGTCATCTTTCATCTTTTACTGGCCGGGATGATCTCGAGCCTGGTGGCGATGGTTGTCGACCGGCATTCTTTTTATGATCATCTCAAATTCCAGTATCTCCGGGAAGTGGCGGGTGAGACGGACGATCTGCCGCATGCGCCGCACGAGGCGTCACGGGATGAAGAGGGGAGGAGGGAGCCGCCGGATGAGGAGGAGTCTTAGTCTTTTTTCAGGAACAGATCGAATGTATCGCCCCTGAGGCCGATGCGCATGGCTTCGAGCGCGATGACCTCGGCCGGGTTGATATTGCCCAGGTTGGCGTTGGCGCCTATGAGGGTAAGGAAATAGAGCTGCTGATCTTTTTGGGGGGCTTCCCAGAGGATCTTTTCGGCGGGTATTTTTGTCAAGATCTCCTGGACCAGGCCTTCACGTACTTCGCCTGAATTACGATAGAGGCCTACGGTACCGGTTTCGCGGGCTTCGGCTACAATGTAGGAGGCGCCGGCTTCCAGTTCGGCCTGCATCAATTTTATCCATTGATAAGGCGGGGTGATGTGTTCGCGGTCTTTGTCCTTGGAGCCTACTTCGCTGAGGACGGTGCCATATTTTGACAGCCGCTGGATATAGCCGCATTTTTCGGCGTGGGGGATGTCGATGGAACCGTCCGACACTTCGATGGTGGTGATGTTGTATTCCTCGAGCAGGGATAAAAAGTCATTGAACTGGCCGCGGATGACAAAGGCTTCGAAGAGCAGGCCGCCGAAGTAGACGGGGATGCCGGCATCCTGGAAGAGGCGGATCTTTTCGTGGAGGCCGTTGGTGACGAGGGAGGTGCCGAAGGCCAGCTTTACGAGATCGACATGAGGGCTTGCGCCTGAAACCAGGTTGCGGGCGTCGGAAACGCTCATCCCTTTATCGTTGACCATTGTGAGGCCGTATGTCCTGGGTCTTACGGTCCTTTCGGGTATCTGCGTCAGATGGAAGTTCATGATTGCAAGTTAGGGAAATCAGTGCAATGTATCAGGTGGGGGAGGGAGGTTATGGACCGAAAAGGACGAAGATGCAGTATTGATGGGAATTGCGTATCTTAGGTATAAATAGTTTGTCATATGGCGCAGATGGACGCTAAACAGGCGGAAAAGATCTCCAAGGCTCTTTCCGATCCGACACGGCTGAAAATCCTCAGCGAAATCCAGAAGAAGCATGACTGGTTGTACTGTGTCGATCTGTATGATAATATCAATCTGGCGCAGCCGTCCATCTGCCATCACCTCAAGCAACTGACAGAGACGTCGATCATTTTGCCCGAGAAAGAGGGGCGGAATATCAAATACACCATGAACAATGCGGTGATCGACGATTATATCGGCTTTTTGCAAGGACTTAAGAAATAACCCTTATGTGGAAAACTTCGGCCTGCAGAAAGATCGAAATATTTAAATGTTTTGTATATTCGTGTTGGAATTGATAAATTGAAACATTTAAATGTATTGAAGATGAACCAGTTTAGCTTAAATTGTGAAGACACCTTCTCTTCCCCTCTGCTGGAAGAAAGGAACAAGCGCCTCGGCCGGAATTTCTTGTATACCGTGGTGGTTTTTGCCGCGCTTTGTGCTATCTCCTATTTTATTAATGCGTAACTCCGGTCGGAGCCGGTGAATGGGTAGTTTTTTAATCTTTTGATAATCCGGGCATCAGGCATTCTTGGTAGTTTTGGGCATGTCTGATTCCAGAAGAGATTTTATAAAGAAAACTGCTTTGCTGACGGGTGCCCTTGGTTTTTCACAGCTTTTGCCTGAAGCTGTACAACGCGCACTAGCAATCAACCCTGAGGAAGGCAGTACCTACCTTGATGCGCAACATATCGTTATTTTAATGCAGGAAAACAGATCGTTTGACCACGCGCTCGGCTCATTACGCGGGGTGCGTGGTTATAACGATCCCCGGGCGATCGATCTCCCCGATGGCAACCCCGTGTGGTTGCAGACGAATGCCGAAGGGCAGACCTACGCCCCTTTCCGGCTCGATATCAACAATACCAAGGCGACCTGGATGGATTCGCTGCCGCATTCCTGGAGTAACCAGGTGAATGCGCGTAACGACGGCAAGCATGACCAGTGGCTGAATGTCAAACGCAACAGCATAGCCGAATATTCGCATATGCCGCTGACGCTTGGGTATCATACCCGTGAGGACCTTCCTTTTTATTATGTCCTGGCCGATGCTTTTACCATCTGTGATCAGAACTTCTGTTCGTCGCTGACGGGCACCAATCCAAACAGGTTGTATTTCTGGACGGGCACCGTCCGGGAAGAGCAGCATGAACATTCGCGGGCGCATGTCTGGAATGATGATATGGACTATGGCACGCTGAAGTGGGCTACTTTTCCCGAGCGGCTGGAAGATCATGGCGTCTCCTGGAAGTGTTATCAGAATGAAGTGGCCATCGATACAGGGTTTCAGGGCGAGGAAGACCCCTGGCTCTCCAATTTCCAGGATAATCCACTCGAATTTTTTGCACAGTACAATATCCATTTGCATCCGCTGCATATCGCCGCATCGAAGGCGAAGCAGAAGCCTGTGGATGGACGGAGTCTCGATCAGCTGTCCGCGCGGGAGCAGGCCTTGCACCGAAAGGCTTTTGACACCAACACCGGAGACCCGGATTACCGGGTGTTGGAAGAGCTGAGCTATTCGGATGGCGGGGTGGCGCGGATGATGAAGTCGCCCAAGGGGGATGTGCTGCACCAGTTTCGCCAGGATGTACAGTCGGGGCAGCTGCCGACCGTGTCGTGGCTGTCGGCGCCGGAGAACTTCTCCGATCACCCCAGTGCGCCGTGGTATGGCGCTTGGTATGTCTCCGAGGTGTTGGACATCCTTACGCAGAACCCGGAGGTGTGGAAGAAGACCATCTTCGTCCTTGCCTATGACGAAAATGACGGTTATTTCGACCATGTACCGCCTTTTACCGCGGCGCATCCCGACCGGCCGGAGACGGGGAAGGTGTCTGCGGGCATCGATACCCGGGTGGATTTTATAACGCTGGAGCAGGAGAAGGCGCGGAATGGCTTTCCGGAAAAATTCGAACGGGAATCGTCGATAGGGCTTGGCTTTCGGGTTCCCCTGATCATTGCCTCGCCCTGGAGCAGGGGCGGCTGGGTCAATTCCCAGGTGTTCGATCATACGTCCACGTTGCAATTCCTCGAAAAATTCCTTTCGCATAAGCTGGGCCGGCCGGTGGTGGAGCCCAATATCTCCGCATGGCGCCGGACGGTGTGCGGCGATCTCACCAGTGTGTTTCGGCCGTATCAAGGGGAGGCGATGAAACAACCGGAATTCCTGCCCAAGGATGCTTTTTTGGAGAGTATCAACAAGGCGCAGTACCGGAAGCTGCCCAATGATTTCAAGGCGTTGACGCCGGATGAGGTGATGGCTTATAAGCGTGATCCGCATTCGTCGCCGTATCGGACGAAACAGGAGCCAGGCACGCGGCCATCCTGTGCGTTGCCGTATACGTTGGGGGCGGACGGGCTGTTGAGTGTCGACCGGAAGCAGTTTGAGATGGTGTTTTCGAGTACTAATAGACTTTTTGGCGAACGGACGGCGGGGGGTGTGTTCAATGTGTATGCTTCGGGGCAGTTGGGGCAGGCAGGGACGCGGGCTTATACGGTGAAGCCCGGGGAATATGTTACTGACGCCTGGCCGCTGGCGGAGCTTGGTGAGGACGGGTATCATCTGCGGGTGTATGGGCCGAATGGATTTTTCCGGGAGTTTAAAGGAAGTGCTGCCGACCCGGCCGTGGAGATCGCCTTCGACTATGAGATGGCGAAGGGTGGGAGCTATGCGTTGACGGGTAATGGCGTGTTGCGCGTGAAGAATGGAGGGGGTGAGACTTCGGTGATAGAGGTTGTCGACCATGCGTATGGGGCTGGTATGTTGTCGAGGACGGTGGGTGTGGGCGAAGTTGTTTCGGTGGTGCTGCCGTTGGGGCGCAGTCATGGATGGTATGACTTTAGCGCAAGGGTGAAGGGTGTGAAGGGATTTGAGAAACGTTTTGCGGGAAGGGTGGAAACGGGCAGGGATGGGGTGAGTGATCCGGCGATGGCGTAAGCGCACAGCGAGTGTATCGAAAGAGGACAGTGCGGTTTTGGGGAGGAGCTTGATAAGCGGTTGATTGCTATTGTATTAAGCGTTTGGCATGGGGTTAGCGCGGGGATGATCAATCAATTCGGTGTTTATGATCATCAATTACTTCAAGATCGCGTGGCGCAACCTGATGAAGAGCAAGATATTTTCCTTCATCAATATTTTCGGACTTGCCGCGGGTCTCACCTGTTGCATGCTTATCTCGATCTACCTGAAGCACGAGCTGAGCTATGACGCCTATCAGAAAGATGTAAAGGACTTATACGAGGTGGCGACGGTCTTCCAATTCCAACATAAAGATGAGATACTGCCGGCGACGCCCTGGCCCATGGGACCGACCCTTCAACGGGATTTTCCCGAGGTGGAGCATACGGCCAGGCTGCTGCCGTTGTCCCTCTTCGAGGATAAGACGATGCTGGAATACCGGCAGGGGAGCGCGATACCGGTAGCTTTTTATGAGGACAAGGGTTTTTTGGCGGATTCCACCTTCTTTCGGCTGTTTACTTATCATTTTATCGAGGGCGATCCGGGTACGGCGTTGGATATGCCGGCCGCCATCGTCGTTTCGGAGGAGATAGCTCATAAGCTGTTTGGGGCTGCGCCCGCTGTTGGCAAGGTGATCCATGTGAGCAGTGGAATGTATGGCGATCATGTGCTTACCGTCAAGGGCGTCTTCCGGCCGATGAAAGCGCCCTCGCATATCGCGGCGAATTTTTTTATGAGCATGAAAGGCGGGGATATGGACAACTTTTATCACCGTCAGGAGAACGATTTTGCGACTAACAATATGTTCGTCCTCTATCTGAAGCTAAAATCCGGCACCAGCCCGGCGGCGTTGGAAGCGCAGCTGCCCGCCTTTATCGATAAGTATGCGGGGAAGGACCTCAAGGTCTATGGTTATGGAAAGCGGGAAATGCTGGTGCCGGTGAGGGATGTCCACCTGCGCAGCGATATAAAGAGCAATGTCACCCCGCCCGGGAGCAAGGCCTACCTGTATATATTGGCTTCCATTGCGGTGTTTACGTTATTGATTGCCTGTATCAATTTTATGAACCTTGCCACGGCGCGGTCGGCAAAGCGGAGCAGTGAAGTGGGCATCCGCAAGGTGTTGGGGGCAGTAAAGGGATCGTTGATCGGGCAATTCCTGGGCGAGTCCGTGCTGATGAGCATCATAGCGTTTGGGTTGGCGTGGGCGTTTACTGTCCTGTTGCTTCCCGCCTTCAGCATGATGACGGCGAGGAATCTCTCGTTTACGGTTGCCGACAGTCTGCCGATGCTTGCCGGATTCCTGGCGCTGGCGGTTTTTGCGGGTTTGCTGGCGGGGCTTTACCCGGCCTTTTATCTTTCTTCTTTCCAGCCGGCCAAGGTGCTGAAGGGGAAATTTTCGAATTCACTCGCAGCCGCTTCGCTGCGAAAAGGGCTTGTCATCTTCCAGTTCATCATCTCAGTAACGCTGATCGTTTCCACTGTCGTCATCAACGACCAGATGAAATTTCTCCGCAGCCAGGATCTTGGTTTTAACAAGGAGTCGCAGATCGTCATCCCGTTGCGTGGATCCGTGGCCAAGGAGAAATGTGCGGCGCTGGAGACCGAGTTCAAACGCAACAGCTCGGTGTTGGGTACCGGTGGGGCGGCTTATTATCCGGGGATCATCAATCCTTCGGACAATATGATGTACAAGGATGGGGACAATCCGCAGACGGGCAGGCGTGTCCAGCTGAATTATGTAGACTATGACTATTCCTCCACGCTGGGGCTGCAGATGGCAGCCGGCAGGCTGTTCTCCCGGGATTTTCCGGCAGACAGCAGCGGCCGCATCATCCTCAATGAGAGCGCGGTCAAGGCGTTTGGGTTCGCTACACCGCAGGCGGCTATCGGCGCATGGGTGAACAGTGCTTTCCAGGGTATGACCAACCGGTTCGAGGTGATCGGTGTCGTCCGGGACTTTCATTTTGAAGACCTGCATACCACCGTGGCGCCCTATGCTTTGTTGCGCAACCGGAGTATGAACAGCTATCTCATCGTTCATGCCCGACCGGGAGCGCCGGGGCCGCTGCTTTCTTCGCTTGGTGCGGCCTGGCACAAGGTAGACCCCGACGAGCCTTTTGAATATTCCTTTCTCGATGAAGATTTCCAGAAGAATTATGCCGCGGAAGAACGGCTGTCGGCGATGATCGGTTATTTCACGGTGATGGCCATCCTCATCTCCTGTCTTGGGCTTTTTGGACTGGCCAGTTTCAGTGCGGAGCAACGTATCCGGGAGATCGGTATCCGCAAGGTGTTGGGAGCGAGTGTAGCGGGTATCGTGATGCTTTTGTCGAAAGACTTTTTGAAGCTGGTGGGCATCGCCATGGTGATCGCTTCGCCGGTGGCATGGATGATCATGCATCAGTGGCTGCAGGATTTTGCCTACCGGGTGCCAATAGACTGGATGGTCTTCGCGGTGACGTTTGTGTCAACGCTGCTCATTACGCTGGTGACGATAGGTTTCCAGGCGGTGAGGGCGGGGATGGCCAACCCGGTGCAAAGTTTAAAGATGGAGTAGTAGGGATTAGCGATGCTGGGCTTCTTTGACGGAATCCTCCTTTCTTTTCTTTTCTTTTTCCTTCTTGCGGAAGAAGCCGCGGAACAGGAAGTTATGCTGTGCTGCTTCCATGTTCTCGTCCAGCTTCTTGCTGCCGGATTTCAGGTTTTTCACCGTGGCGCTGATATTGGATGAGAGGGCGGTGTCGTGCAGCAGTTTGCCAAGGGCGCCCTTGCCGTTGCTGATGCGGGTGGAAATGTTGGCGAGGTTGGCGGTGATGATGGCTGCGTTGTCGGCGGAGGTCTTCAGGCTCGAGATGATGGCGTCGGTCTCGATGGGCTGGCGGGCGGCCAACGTGTCGCCCTCACGTATGGTGGGGGTGTCGGGAGTGCCGGCGAGAATGGAGACCACTTTATCCCCCATGAGACCCTCGGTGCCGATGCTTGCCATTGCGTCCCTGCGGATGAAGTGCTGGACTTTTTTCTGGATGACCATCTGCACCTGTACGGTGGAGTCGGTGATGAGCTGGATACCGTCTACGGTGCCCACGTCGATGCCTCTGATGCGGACATTATTGCCCACTTTGAGGCCGTTGACGGAGCTGAACAGAGCGCTGATGTGCAGCACCGAGCCAAATTTATTTCGTTGTTTGCCGATATAATAAATGCCGGCGATGGCGACGACCAGCGCGGCGATGGCGAAGAGTCCCAGTTTCCATTTATAGTTACTTTCCTGTGGCATTTTGAGCTGTATTTATGTTGTCGGAAAAGTCGAAGAAAGACCTTATCCATTCATCCTGCGAGTTTTCCAGCTGCGCATAGCTGCCTTCGGCATACACGATGCCGTCCCTCAGGATGATGATGCGATCGGCGGTGATGCCGGCGCAGATCATGTCATGGGTGATGATGATGGAGGAAATATGGTATTTCTTCTGCATTTTAACGATGAGCTCGCTGATCTCTTTGGCGGTGATGGTGTCGAGTCCTGTTGTCGGCTCATCGTAGAGCATGACCTCGGGCTGCAGGATGAGCGTGCGGGCCAGGCCGATGCGTTTGACCTGGCCACCGGATAGTTTGGAGGGGAGCTGGTCGATGGAGTCGACGAGCCCTACGTTGTCGAGCATTTCCAGGATAAGGGCTTCTTTTTTTTTAGCAGACATTCTCTTTTTGTGTTGTCGCAGGGGGAAGGCAAGGTTCTCACGGACGGTCATCGAGTCATAGAGTGCCGCGTTTTGGAAGAGGAAGCCGATGCGGATGCGCAGGTCGTTGGTCTCCTGGTAGTTGAGCGAATCGAGGTCTTTGCCGAGGATGCTGATCGTGCCGCAGTCGGGCCATTCCAGTCGTACCAGGCATTTGATGAACACCGATTTTCCCGATCCCGACTTACCAAGGACGACCAGGTTTTCCCCTTTTTTGACGTGCAGGCTGATGCTGTGCAGAACTTCATGCTCGCCGAAGGATTTTGTCAGGCCGCGGACGACGATGACGGGTTGTTGGCCATTGGCAGGCAGTTTTTCTACCTGTGGCTGGACCGCGCGGTCGGTAGTGGGGGATATGGTATTGTTTGTCTGGTCCATATGGTTACTTATAAAAGATCGGTGATCTGGGCTGCGATCATATCGATGATGAACACTGCCAGCGAGGACGCCACTACCGCGCTGTTGGCTGCAATACCGACGCTTTCCGTCCCCCGGCTGGCGTGATAGCCCTTGTAGCAGCCGATGATGCCGATGACATAACCAAAGAAGAAGCTCTTTATCACTGCCGGGAAGATATCGACGAAATCCAGGTGGGCCATTCCTGCTGTGAAGAAATGCCTCAGGGAGGTAACATCATGAATGTTCATGGCGAGGTAGCCGCCGAAGAGCGCGATGCCGTCGGTGAGGATGGTGAGCAGCGGGATCATCAGCGTGGTCGCCACTGTGCGCGTGACCACCAGGAAGTGGAAGGGATTTATTGCCGAGACTTCCATGGCGTCTATCTGTTCGGTGACGCGCATTGAACCGAGCTCTGCGCCCATCCGCGACCCGATCTTTCCACAGCAGATGAGCGCCGTGATCATCGGTCCGATCTCTCTTACGACGGAGACTGCGATCATGCCCGGGATGAGGGAGACTGCGCCGAAGCCTGCCATGGAAGGCCGTGTTTGGATGGTGAGCACAGCGCCCATGATAAAGCCGGTGAGCCCGATGAGCAAGGTGGATTTGTAGCCGACCAGGTAGCATTGATAGAAGATCTCCCGCCACTCAAAAGGGGGCTTCACCACTTCCCGGAAGAAGCGGAGCATGAAGGCGGTGAGATCACCGGCCTGATGGAAGAAGGTTTGATATCGGTGCAGGAAAGGCTGCATCGTACTGAATTGGTTAAGTTAGTGTTCATACTATAGGATTCAATTATCAATCCACGCCGCTTCCAGCGGCGTTTGGCATGTTATTTTTTGTGAAAATTGGGGAAATAGTTCCACAGCTGCGAAGCGAACGGCGATGAGATAATAGGTTACTTTTGGGGATGATCCTGATTGTCGATGACAAACCTGAAAACATTCTTTCACTCAAGACCATCCTTGAATTACATTCGTTTCCTACCGATACGGCGCTGAGTGGAGAAGAAGCGTTGAAAAAGATACTCCGGCAATCCTATGCACTTATTATCGTGGATGTACAGATGCCCGGCATGGATGGATTTGAGGTTGCCGAAGCGATCAGTGGTTACAGTAAGGCCCGGGATGTCCCGATACTTTTTCTTTCCGCTGTCAGTACCGAGAAGAAATTTATCACCAAAGGTTATAGTTCGGGGGGCATCGATTATATCACCAAGCCTATCGATGCGGATATCCTTTTGTTAAAGGTGAAGACTTTCTATCGGTTGTATGAGCAGAACCGGGAGTTGAACCGTATCGAGACCAGTCTGCGCAGCGAGATCGAGTATCGCAAGAAGATGGAAGGGGAGCTGCAGGAGCGGGCGGGAGAGCTTCATTCCATCCTCGAGTCGCTTCCGCAGGTAGCGTTTACGACCCGGGCCGACGGACAGATCGAGTTTGTCAACGAGCAATGGTTGAACTATGCCCCTTCGAAACAGGAATTCCCGTTTACGCATCCTGATGATGCCGATCTTCCGCGGGTGTGGGCCAGGACGGTGGCGATGGGTGAGGCGTTGGAGCTGGAGATCCGCGTGCGGCGCATCGACTCCGAGCAATACCGGTTTCACCTGTTGCGGGCCATGCCTATCCGGGAAGGCGAGACCATCGTCAAATGGGTGGGTACGTTTACCGACATCGAAGATCAGAAGCAGGCCGTGAAGCGGAAGGATGAGTTTATCAGCATTGCCAGTCATGAGCTGAAGACCCCGTTGACGACCATCAAGGCGTATATGCAGCTGCTCGATCGCAGCATTTCGACCGGAAACCCCACCAAGCAATATGTAGAACGGGCACTCGCGCAGGTGCGCAAACTCGACAACCTGATAGTAGAGCTGCTCGATCTTTCCAAGATCGAGAGCGGGAAACTGAAATTCAACAAGAAATTATTTTCTTTCGAGGCGATGCTGTCCAATGCCATCGAGATGATACAGCAGACCTATCCGGACTATCACATCACGCGGAAGGGGACGGCCGATGTAGAACTATATGGAGATGAGACGCGGATAGAACAGGTGATCATCAATTACCTCACCAATGCGGTGAAGTATTCGCCTGACAGAAAGGAGATCGACATCGCGACGGTGGTGAAGCCGGATGGCCGGCTTTTTGTGGAGGTGCGGGACTATGGTATCGGCATCCGCAAGGACCACCAGGCCGATATCTTCAGTAAGTTTTACCGGGTGGAGGAATCGGCCAACCGGTTTCAGGGATTGGGTATCGGGTTGTATATCTGTGCGGAGATCATCCGGCGGCATGAAGGAGAATTCGGAGTGGAGAGCGAGCCGGGGGAGGGGTCTGCTTTCTATTTTTCCGTTCCACTTTCAGTTGGCTGACTATAGATAGCTCAGCCATTTTTGTTGCGCCTGGTGACTGCGTTTGTAGGCGTCGAAGCGTTTGCAAAGCGGATAGAGCGCCAGTACGACGATGATCCACACTGCGTAGACGACCCAGAGATCGAAGCCATAGCCTTTTAGCCGGGGATTGCTGGTGACCCAGGCGGTGATGTTGGTCATGTCCGAGGCGGGGTGTCCCTGGCTCATGGCGGCGAGGACAGCGATGCCGTGGAAGATATAGATATGCAGGATATAATAGAAGAAGGGGACGCGGCCGAAGACGGAGATAGCCGAGGCGAACTTGTTCAGCGGACGTTCGGTGTATGCGAGGAAAAGAAAGGCTGGTCCGAGGGTCATCAGGATATAGCACAGCGAGGGCGGATATTTCGTGACATTGATAAAGGACAGGACGGTGTAGAGGGCGTTGTGTTGGACGGACCAGGGGGAGGGGTCGCCATAGTGATTGATAGCGCGGATGACGATGAAGGCGCCGATGGAGAAGAGGCCGAGGTTGCGCAGGGTCTTTTTTCTCCGGGCGGGGTCGACATCCGGTGCATATAGCTGACCGAGATAGTATCCGATGGTGAGGATACCCAACCAGGGCAGGATAGGATAGCCGATGACAAAGCTGAAGTGCGGGTAGGAGAAGAAATGAAACTCGTGGAGGGCGGACCAGCCGACGGCGTCGAGGCCGTTACCCGGGACATGGATGCCGTCGAGGAGGTTGTGGGTGCAGATGAGGAGGAGGGCAGTGGCGAGCAGCATGGGTCTGCTGAGATAGACGAGCGCGGAGAGGATGACCATGGTGGCGCCGAAGGCCCAGATGACCTGTAATATATAGAAGGTGAAGTGGACGTTGAAGGTCCAGGCGACGGTGACGACGAACAGTTCGATAAAGATGAGCCAGGCGCCGCGGGTGAGCAGGAAGAAGGAGACGGCTTTGCGCCCGTTCTTATTTCCATAGAGCCAGGCGGCGACGCCGGCCAGGAGCATGAAGATCGGCGCGCAATAGTGGGTGATCCAGCGGGTGAGGAACAGCGCCGGCGAAGCCTTTGACAGATCGGTCGGGTCGTAGAGATAGGCGCTGTTATTAAAATAATCGCGGGCGTGGTCGAGGGCCATTATGATCATGACGAGACCTCGGAGCAGATCGATAGACGCTACCCGCCGGGAGCGGCCGGCTTGTGCGGGAATGGTGGTAGTGGCGGTCAGTGGAGCAGTAGCTGTTGACATGCGATGGGGGTTTTTACCCTGCAAAGATGGGTCGTTTATCCCGATGTGCAAGGGGTGGTGGACTACCTGGAGGAAAGAAAGGAGGTAGTCCAGTTATCTGGCAGGGTGTGGGGTCGATGGCGATGGTGGGGAGGGTTGGACGTCGGGCTGCTGTTTGGGAGATCCCACGTCTTTTTTGACGGCCATTTGTACGATGGCTTCGAGGGTGGCGATGTCGAATGGTTTTTGGAGGAAGTAGTCGGCCTGGGCTTCGCGGGCCAACTCTGTGATGTTGCTGTTGGCGCTGAAGAAAATGACGGGAATGTCCAGCGTTTCGGGGTCCAGCTTGAGCAGGCGGGTTGCTTCTATGCCGCCGGGGCCCGGGATCCAGTTGTCCATCAGGATGACATCGGGGTGGTAGAGCGCTGCCTGGCTGACCACCTGGTTGGAGCTGTTTAGGGTCTGCACGTCGTAGCCTTTTTTGCGGAGGACGATGGTGCAGATCTGCAGGATGTCTACATCATCGTCCAATATCAATACCCTTTTTTTCATACTGGTTGATTGTTATACATAGTTGCTGAAAATCTTGTGCCAGCAATTGGGATGGGGGAGACCCCGGGGGTGGGATGCGTATGAGTGGGGTGGGGTGTGGAGCGGCGCCAGGCGCCTGGTGCGGCTGACTGGGGAGGGATGCCGGCCGCGGGTGTTGGAATGCGGGGACGGCGGGAAGATGCAATGGATGCGGGCGGGATGTGGATAAAAAGAAACCCGGGTGCTAAGGTGCGCCCGGGTCATGGTTGTGATTATTGGTTAATGCCTCGCTTTTGAAAAGCCTTTCTACAAAATTTCTATTTTTTTATAAACAATGGCTTTAGCGTATACCAGCCGAGGGCCGGAAAGAAGTGCATGGGGATGACCATGCCGGGGAAGAGTTCGGGGGTTTGCATGTCCAGGGGCAGTTTGAAGCCGATGGGCAACAGCAGGCTGGCGAAGCTGAGCAGGGTGAAGAGCAAGTTGAACACGATCTCTCCTTTTGCCTTTAGCAGCTTGTCCGCAACGGTGTAACCGATGGCTGCAAGTACGCCGCCGAACAGGCTCGAGGCCAGGATGCGGATGGTTCCGACGATCTTGGAAAAATCTGCCTCATTGATCTTATAGTAGATTCTGGCGTAGACGATGCCGGCGATGCCTGCGAGTATGCCGGAGATGAGGCCCAGTAATAATGCTTTCTTAAACATGTATCGGTGTTTGTGTTTTCAGCCTATTTGGTGACGGGGACGGAAACGTCGATCTTGATCGATTCGCCTACTTCCCCGCCGGGTTTGCCCACTTTGAAATCGTTGCGGTTGACGGTGAACGAACCAGCGAAGGTGCCGCCAGTGCCAGTCTTCTTGAAGGTGAACGGGAAGGTGATAGCCTTGGTGACGCCGTGCATTGCCAGGTCGCCGGTGACCTGGTAACCGTTGGCGGTTTTGGCGACGCTTTTAGAGACGAAGTGGATCGTGGGATATTTTGTCGCATCTAACCATTCGTCGCTTTTGAGATGTTTGTTTTGCAATCCGTTGCCGGTGTTGACGGTGGCAACGTCGATGGTCACATCGAATTTAGATGCGGCCGGATTCTGTTCGTCGAAGGCGATGGTGCCTTTAAACCCCTTGAAGATGCCGCCGGCGTCGTCGCTGCTGAAGGCGATGTTGTAGCCATCGGCGATCTGCCAGTTCGTTGCCGCGATGAAGGCGAAGGCGCTACCGGTGAGGAGCAGGAGAGCGGCGAGGGGAGCTATATACTTCTTCATAAACATTTTTTGAGAGAGTCCCTGCCGATTGTGGCAGCAGGGACTTTTTGGGAATTAGCCTTTTACAAATTCGGTGTTAGCAACCAGGGTTACGTCATCGCTGACCATACCCGCGGGGAAGTTGGCGCCGATGCCGAAGTCGGTACGTTTGATGGTTCCGGTGACCTTGAAGCCGGCAATGGTCTTTTTGTTCATCGGGTTGACGGTTGTTCCATTGAAGGTGGCTGTGAGCGTGACGGGCTTGGTGACGCCATGGAGGGTCAGATCGCCGGAGACCTGGTAGGTCTTGTCGCTTACCTTTTTAAAGCTGGTGCTTTTGAAGGTGAGGGTAGCGAATTTGGCAGCGTCAAAGAAATCCGGGCTCTTCAGATGGTTGTTGCGTTGTTCGTTGCCGGTGTTGACGGAGCTCATGTCGGCAGTGAATTCGACGACGCCGTCGGAGAAATCGTCTTTGGAGGAGGTCAACGTGGCAGAAACAGTACCGAAGGAGCCGTCAATTTCGTTGATGCCCATGTGGGTGATGCCGAAATTGACCTGGGAGTGAGCTTTGTCCATGCTCCATGTCTGTGCAAAGGTAGAGCCCGCTACGAGGATAAGAGCTGCTGCGCTGAGAATGATCTTCTTCATTTTTTGGTTTTTTGTGTTTTTAAGAATGGCTTTTTTGCTTTTGATGTTTGTTCAATGTTTGAACACGAATTTATAGTTCAATTATTAATTCCTCTTTGGGGCGACGGACTTTTTTGAGTTGGCCGTATTTGTCGTTTGCAGCGTCGCGGTAGCCTAAGGCCATAAGTGCGTAGCTGCGGAGTCTTTTTTGGGGCAGGCCGAGCAACTGGTCGAGTTCGGCGTTGCGGAATCCTTCCATCGGGGCGGCGTCCACTTCTTCGAGGGCGGCGGCGGCGATGGCCAGGCCCAGGGCGATGTACGTTTGACGGGCGGCCCATTGCGCGCGGAATTCCGGGGTATAGCCGGCGAACCGGGCTTTGAGCTTATCCACATACTCTTTTTGTGCGCCGGGTGCCAGGTTGCGCTCGCTGGCGATGTGATCGTAGACTGCATCGATCCTTTGAGCCGTTACATCTTCCCAGGCGGCGAAGATCAGCAGATGAGATGCTTCGACTATCTGGGGTTGGTTGTTGGCGATGGGTTTTATTTTTTCCAGCAATTGTTTATCGGTGATCTGCAGGATGGTGAAGGGTTGGAGACCATTGGAGGTCGGGGCCAGTCTTACGGCTTCGAGGATGGTATCGACCTTCTCCTGGGGGAGTTGTTCACCGGTCATCCGCTTCGTGGCGTAGCGCCATTGCAATGCATCCAAGAGAGACATATGAGTGTTTGTGTTTTTTGTTAGATTTTTTTTCGGTAGTCCGGAATTGCCTTTTGAGCTACCGGGATTATAATTTATAACAGTGTTACGGTTGAGCGCCAAAAAAAGCGTTTAAGGGTTTTCGGTGGTTGACGGGTTTTCCGCGGTTGTCGGATTTTCCGCGGCCTGGATGCCCCGGATAAAGCTGCACATGACGTCTTCGAGGACCAGCAGCGGCAGGCTTCCGTGGTCGTCGCCGGTCTTTGGGGCGGTTGCCGTGCGGCCGAGGGTGGTCATATTGATAGACACAAGGCCGTGGAGCATGGACCAGAAGGACTGGTATTTCAGGAAAGGGTTAAAGGACGGTTGTTTACCTGCGGGCACCATGGCTACGATGCTGCTGGTGATGACCTCGTTGAAGGTGCCCATTGCCGGGATCTTGCTAACGGTTTCACAGGTAGGGATACCGAGGCCGAACATCAGCTGGTAGTATTCCTTGTTCTGGAAGGCGAAATCCCAGTAGGCGCGGCCCATAGCCCTGATCTGGTTGGCAGGGTTGTCCTGGCCGGCTTTTGCCTTAATGAGGCTGTCGGTGAGTAATTGGAACCCTTTTCTATTGAATTCCAATAAGATAGCGTCCTTGTTCTCAAAATGACTGTAGATGACAGGGACACTGTATTCGATGGCGTCGGCAATTTTCCGGATGGAAAAGGATTGCCACCCTTCGGTGACGATCATTTCCCAGGCGGTTTCCAGGATGCTGGCCCGGACCTCTTCTTTTTGCCTTAGTTTACGATCTGTGATTCCCATTTTCTAGCTCTGTTACTTTCTGTAACAGTGTTAGGCAAAATTACACCCTTATTTTGTTTTGCCAAATTTTTTTTGGGGAGGGGCCGGGGGAGGCTTTTTGGAGCGGGGTGGAGGGGGAGGCTGGGGCTTAATTTCCACACATCGCGGTGATTTTCACCTTGTTGAAAAGTAACGAGCTGAAATGCCCAAGAGGGTACGATAGTTGGGATAGGGGGTATCTAAACTATTCTTACTTATGAAGCGGATATTCGCCTGGGTCGCCGCGATGGTATTGACGGGTTGTTTTGCTACCAGGGTGCGCGGACAAAATTCTACTCTGCCAAATTCTACTCTGCCAAAATGGGAAGTCGGGGTCAGCGGGGGCATTTTTATCTACCAGGGTGATCTGGCGCCTTCTATCGTTGGCTCGTATAAGCCGAGCCTGCTTAGTGTGGGTGGAACGGTGTATGCCGATAGGATAGTGAATCGCTTTCTCGCGTTGCGCACCAGCCTCACTGTTGCCGGACTAAAGGGAGACGACCGGAAATATGATGCGGAAGCCTGGCGGCATGCCCGCGCGCTGCGATTTCATACCTCGGTGACAGAGCTCTCGGAGAGTTTCGTCTGGAACATCTTTGACAATAATGACGGAAATGCACGCACGCGGTTTACGCCTTACGTGTTGGTGGGTGTAGGATATGCGCTGCTTGGAGTGCACCGGGATGCGAGCCGGTTCGATACAGCTTATTTTGGAGCGCAGTCCGTTGTCACAAACGGGTTGAAAACCGATCTTGCTACGAAACCGCCACAGGGTGTTGCCATTATTCCGGTGGGCGTCGGGTTGCGGTGTATGGTATCACCGGCCTGGTCGGTGAATGTCGAGGGGGTGTACCGCTTTAGCAGTACGGATTATCTGGATGGATTTAGTAAGGTGGGAGACCCCAGCAGGAATGATCATTATTATAGCCTGGAAGTTGGGGTGAGCTATGCTTTTTTGAAGGGAGACAGGACGTCGAAGTGCCCGGTGATGAGGGAGTGATATGTAACTATGTTGCCGGAAGAGGACGAGGCGATTGGGTCGGGATGTCTTAGATGAGACCGTTGAAGTTGGTATTGCTCAGAAGCTTTTTACCCCTGGCGATTTTTTCGGGAAAAAGAGTGTCCTTGGGGTCGATGGTGCTTTGAATAATAATCACCGTTTCTGTCCTCTTTTTGCGAAGCCTTTTAGCTGTTTTTTTTCTTGTAGGCATATGGTAAAGTTAAACAATTCTTTTGATCAAAAAGGCCGAATATTCGGTGTTTTTTGTAGGGTCAAATGTGATCAATTGGCTATCCTCCGCGCCTTCTTTGATTGCAAGCAGGATGAATTCCTTGCTGAATACGGAATAATAGGTTTTTAAGATGCGGCTGTAAAAGCGGTTGCGCTTCTTCGTGCTGCCCTCGAAGTAAATCACTGCGTCGGGATGTTGAGAAGTGAAATGCCTCAGTATCTCAATTACAGTGGCCAGCACCTTCGCGATGTCTCCATTGTTGGAGTTGATCACGTCGTCTATAGTGCCGTCCGAGCGCAAATCACCGAAGCCGAGATTAATGACGTTTCGTATTCCGTAGGGCACAAACTCCACTACCTTCTCGATCCTCGTCTTGCCAAGGCTGAAGAATGTATAACGTGTACTTCGAACTTGTTTATATGGGTACGGAACGTGCGCCATTTTATAAAGCTACAAAATTTAGCATTTTAAAACTAAATTTTGTAGCTTATTGCGGGGCGGTCAGCGGCGGGCGGTGGGGGCGGGGCGGGTGGTGGGTGATGTGGGGGGACCGGTGGGTGTTTTTTGCCAGGCGTCGGCGAGCCAGGTGTGGAGGGAGTCGGGGATGTGGGCGTCGAGGGTGTTGAAGAGGTCGTGGGCGCCGGCATAGGGGCCGCCTTTGCGAAAGGCCCATTGGTCGCGGAAGGCGCGGAGTGCGGTGTTGAGGCTGTCGAAGCCGATGGACCGGCCGAGGGCGTAGAGCTGGAGGGCGGCGCGGGCATCGAGCTCATAGCCTTTGTTGGCGTTGATCAGCGGACGTTCGCCGTCGTGGTCGGTGCGATGGCCCCATGTATAATCCCAGTTGAGGAAGTCTAGCGCCCTTTGCACCTGTGTGCTATCGGGACGTCGCGCAAGGAGGGCCAGGGCGGCATAATGCGGAACGCCGCTGTTAATGATGGGTGCGCCCAGGGTGTTGTTGGGGATCACCGTGGAGCCCCACCATTGATGGGCGAGCTGGACGGCGGCGGTATAATAAGGGTAGTCAAAGTCTCCGCGGTCGCGAAGATCGGCGACCCAGCCGTCGGGTTCGGAAATGAAGATGACTCCCGGGGTGGAGATCTCGTTGCGGCTATAGGCCGAGGATTCGACGAGGCAGAGACGGTCGTAGGGAAAGGGACCGAACGCACGGGAAAAATAGCGCAGCCCATCCTTTAGCGCGGTCTGGTAACGGCGAAGATTAGCCGAATGTACGGGGTGATAGTCTATCTCCACCTGTATGGTCCGGCCGTCGTTGAGCCGGACGGTGTCTGTCCACCGGGCATACCGCGCCGTGGCGATTGCTGCGGGCGGATAGAGGCCGGGGTTGTCCTGGATGAAATGAAAATAGTGACGGCCATTTTGCATCCATTCCTTTTCCAGGCGCCCGGAGGCCTGTACCCATTGACCGGCTGATGTGCTGACGGTGAGGTCGTAGCTGATGAGATCGCCGCCAGCGGCCAGGGTATTCCTGCCGGTGGAGTCGTCCCAGGGGATGTCGATGGCGTGTTTTTCGGGAAGGCCATGGTCCTTGCGGATATCGTTATTACCGATCTCGTCGCCTTCGTCATAGCCGGCGCCAGGGAGATTGCCGGTGGTGAACATGCCGTTGTGCAGTGCGTTTGCGGCATAGAGGCTATTCCGAAAGCCGGGGAAAGCGAGGTTGGAGTGCACCTGGAACTGCATGGAATCACCCGGTTGCAGCGGCACCGGCAGGATATAGAGGCGATAGTCGGAGGGTTCTTTTCGGGGACGGAAGAGATTGAACTTCCCGGCGGGGAAATACAACGGGCAGGTATACGGTAGAATGGCGCCGTTGTGACTGATGTCGAAGTCCAGCCCGTCGCCGTCGATGAGCAGGCTGTCGATGGGCCGGTGGTCTTTGTTCATCACCGTCAGGGTTGCGTGGGTCTCTTCCCTTTGCTCGCCGGGGAAAAGGTCGACAGTCATCGAGAGACGGGTGATACGAGGCAGGGGCATGCCGGCATATTGCTTGAGGTGCTTTTCCACCAGGGCATTTCTTTCATTGTGTTCCCAGGGCGTGAGGTATTCGTTCAGATAGCTGACATTGTAATAAATATATCCGCCGAGAATGAGGAAGAGCGCGAGCAGGGCGCCGAAGCCGATGCGGGCGGGCCCGTGGAAACGCTGACTGGCGAGTCGAAGCCGTTCGCGGAGGGAGCGGGGGACGCCGCGGGCAAAGAAAAGGGAGCCGATGACGATCAGTACCAGACCTGCCGCTGTCCAGTAGAACTGGAACCAGCCAATGGGCCGGGTCATATGGCCGATGCCATCCATGTCGGAAGCCCAGACAAAGGGGATATGGGAATAGAGCAGGGGGGTATAATTGAAGTAATTGAACTCGGAGACCACCAGCATCGCGGTGTAGATAGTGATCGCGACGCCGTAGGCGGCGAACTTATTGTTGACGATGAGTTGGATGGCATAGCAAAAGAGGACCATCGCTACCAGCTTTGGGAAGGTGATGACGAAGGTGGATGCGAAATATACAGGAATATTGACTGCTGTGTAGCCTCTCAGCAGTTGAACGGGCAGGCCTATCAAGGCAGGTGTCAGGGAGAGGAAGGCCGCCAGGCAGCAGAGGCTGACGATCTTGGCGCTGTTAAGCACCCAGTCGGGTGGGGGCAGGGCGTCGTTGATGAAGGCGAAGCCGGTGAGCTTTTCACGGTGGACGGTCTCGCCGGTGTAGAATACGATGATGAGGAAGACAAAGACGAGGAAGATATCGTTAAATACGTCCACAAAGAAGACCGTGCGGGGAAAGTCCTTGACGCCGAAATGGTGCGGGCCGTTCCAGAATACAAAGCTGAGGAAGATGTAGCCACCGGTGAGGATGAGCCAGAAGTAATTATCCCGGATGATGTTGAGCAATTCGATGCGGGTGAGGCTGAAGAGGGTGCGGCGGTAGTAGGAGCCTTGCAGCTGTGTGTGCACGGGGGTGAGACCGGCTGGCAGAGCGGGTGCGGGGCGGGTAGCGCGACGGTCTTTTGTCAGCCTGCCGCTGAAGAAGCGTTCGAAGCTGAAACGCCACCAGGTGATGGCCAGTACGATGGCCCCAACTGAGACCCATAGAATGCGATTTTCCAGGATGAGGCCGGTAAGGGGGATAATGTTGTGATTCAGCTGTTGGGGTGAGAGGCCGCTCTGGGCGCTGTGCACGCCGTTGAGGAGGAAGGGATCGGCCAGAAAGATGATTGTCTGGTTGTTGATATTGTGAAGGAAGAAGTTGGCGAGAATATAGCCCAGGAGGAGAAAAAGTCCGCTGCTATAGATGACCTTGACATTCCGAAAGGCGGCCACGAGTCCGAAGAAAAGGGATGAGGTGAAGAATAGGGTAGGAACGGTGATGGTGAAATAGGGATAGAAATAATAGAGCAGCCGGTTGGCGCCATAGCGACCTGCGGGCTGCCAGCCAAAGACGGGGCCGAGCAGGGACCCCAGCCGGATACCCAGCAGGATGCCCAGGCCAATGACGAGGACAAAGAAGAAAGAGCCGAGGTATCTTCCCCAGAAGTAGCCGGCTTTTGTGATGGGGTAGGAGAGATAGTACTCCTTTGTGTTGTGCTCGAGATCGCGATAGAGCGGTGTGCCCATGATAGCCGAGCTTACGAGCATGAGGAAGATGCTGGTGGCGGCGAGGAATTCGGCCAGCGAGGCCGGGGAATTGAGCACTACCTTTTCCGGGGCCCCTATCGCGCCTTTTGCGAAAATGAATAAGGAGAAGCCGAAGAGCAGGATGAAGTAGACATAGAAGGCCGGGCGGCGCAGCCGGTACCGGATCTCGAATAAGAAGATCTGGGAGAACATAGTAATAGGTTTTATGATGGGTTAGGTTAGATCGTCAGGACATCCATTTTTGTCGCGATGTGGCTGAAGTAAACGTCTTCGAGGTTAGGGGCGCTGGGGACGAAACCATTGCCCGGGGCCTGGCCGGCGAGGATGCGGATATGCAGTTCGCCTGCTTTCAGCTGGGTAGAGATGATGGGGTAGACGGCCCGGTATTGGTCGATGGTGTCGCGGGGGATGCGCTTGCTATATACTTTTCCTTCCAGGGTGGCGACGGCTTCATCCGGCTGGCCGCTGTAGAGGACCTCACCAAGACAGATGATGGCGAAGCGGGAGCAGAGCGTGCTGACGTCTTCGACGATGTGTGTCGAGAGGATGACGATGGTCTGTTCGCCGAGGTGGCTCAGGAGGTTGTAGAATCGGTTGCGTTCGGCAGGGTCGAGGCCGGCCGTGGGTTCGTCGACAATGATGAGCTTTGGACTTCCGATGAGGGCCTGGGCGATGCCCCAGCGTTGTTTCATCCCGCCTGAGTACGTTCCCAGTCTTTTCTTTTTGTCTTTGTAGAGATTAACCTTGTTAAGCAGGCCGTCGACTAGGTCTTTTCTTTCGCCGGCGCGGTCGACTCCTTTGAGTCGGGCGACGTGGTCGAGCATTTGTTCGGCGGAGATGCGGGGGTAGACGCCGAACTCCTGGGGCAGGTAGCCGAGTAACTGCCTGACGCGGGTCTTGTTTTGGAGGACGTCGATGTCGTCCAGGAAAACGGAACCGCCATCGGCCTCCTGCAGGGTGGCGATGGTGCGCATCAGCGAGGATTTGCCGGCGCCGTTGGGCCCAAGCAGCCCGAACATCCCGTTGTCGAGGGTGAGCGAGACGTTGTGCAGGGCGCGTACCCCGTTGGGATAGGTTTTCGATAAGTTGCGAATGGTCAGTTGCATGGAGATTTTTTTATTGGGTGATGACTTGTGTTTTTTTCAGGTTGTCGCCGGAGAGGTCGACATGGGACTCGGGCGTGCAATAAATGGTGGGGTGGGTCAATCTCGCAGACTGGTCTTTCAGTTCTGAGTGGTCATGCAAGTGGATCAGCGGGTTTTCAACGGTGGAATGAGCGTTGAGCACAACGATGCTGTTGAAAGAGCGGATGTTGATGCTGTCGAAGTATTCGCGGGGGGCGGGGCGGTAGAGCTCGTATTGCATGCCGACCCATACAGTAGAATTGAGTACCAGGAGGCGGGCGGAGAGGCCCATGGTCGAATCGCCGGCGCCTTGCAGGTATACTTGACCGTGATTGAGCACAACATCGTCAAAGGCGGGCCCGTAAACGGTCACCTGGGGCAGGTTGGCGCGATAGTGCCCGTCGGAGAAAGGGCGGTGGACGGACGCGGTGATGTTGCCGGTGATGAAAAGCGTATCGCCCTGTTGGCGCCAGGTGATCGCCTGCGGAGAGGCGGCATTTTTTATAAACATATGTGCGTCCGGGTCTTCGTTCTTGCGAGGCAGATCGAGTGCGAATTCCCTGGCGGGAGCGAGGTTGACCCAGATGGCCCCGTCGATGAAAATGACCCGGGAGGCAGGAATGGGCTGTTTTATATAATCCTCTTCGTGCATCTGCTGTGCCGTCACGAAGTGACCTTTGCGGTATTCGCTGTATAGCACGAGGTGGACGGCGATGGCCAATCCGAAAAAGCCGAGGATAAAACCGAGGATCAATTTATTGCTGGTCTTCATTGCCGGTGGTTTAGCTGTTTTTGGCGCGCATTTGTTTTTTGAACTGCTGGTATAGAGGTTTCAGTTCTTCGGGATCCATGCCAAGCAGGAAGAGGCTGCGGAACACCTGGGGCAGATCGGATTCGATGAACAGACGGCGGCGATAGCGGGCGGCCTGTTCGAGTGCATCGTTAGCCGCGAAGAAGCCGATGCCACGCTGGTTGAAGATGATGGACTCCTGTTGCAGGAATTCATACGTACGCATGATCGTATTGGGATTTACTTCCAACTGAACGGCCAGTTCACGGACGGAAGGAATGCGTTCGCCCGGGACCCACTCCTTCAGTAGGATCTTCTCGCAAACATAGTCAGCGATCTGCAGGTAGATGCTTTGGGTTTCTCTGAACTGCATGGCTATACCTGTTTTTCTTTGAGCCGGTGATAGGTGATGAACCAGAAGAACGGGGGCAGCCCGAATTGGATGAGCGTGATCAGCATTTGCTCGACACCAGCCGGCAGCCGGACCTCGTTTTGGGGTGGCTCCATTATATATTTCATCTGGTCCCAGCGAAACACATCATTATTCCAGTTTCTGGGAAGCATCGGGGTGATGACAGTGTTCTCAAAGAGGACAAAGGCTATCAGGAAGAGGACCCCTACGATGACAGTCTTTATAAAGGCATAGCGGGTGTAGTATACCGAACCGAGCAGGGCTACGGCCTGGGCGGTGAAATAGCTATAAAGAAACAAATGGTGGTTGGCTTCCGGGATAGGGGCGCCTACTGCAGTGAAGACGTTATATACGGACAGGAAGGGGATCGGCTGGTTGGTGTTGGGCCAGTTTTGGGGGTGATGGCGGAGTGCGTTGTTAGCCCAGTGCACCATGGGTATGTCTACGCAATAGAAGACTACGGTATAGGCGATGAAGAAGAATACGACGCTGAAGAGCAGGGCGCAGAGCAGTTTCTCGAATTGGGAGGCGGGCAGGGACAACCAGGGCAGGGCTTCCTTTTTTGTACTGAGGTCGGCGAAGAGGAGGCTGGAGAAAAGACAGCCGGCGAAATAAAGTCCGCCGAAAAAGGCGAAGAATTGGGCTATGACCAGGGTTGCATAGCCTTGCATCAGGATGATAAAGGTGAAGAAGACAGCCAGGAGGCCGGCGATGGCCAGCAGCGACAGGATATAGCCGCGACGGTGTTCTACCCAGTGTTTGCCGACGAGCAGGCTCCAACGGGAGAAGCTGAAGAACTGGTTTGCAGGGGTCGTTCTCATGGGAAAAGGGCGTTGATGGTTTTACTGTTGAGCAGGACGGCTTTGTAGAGCATTTCCAGATCGGGCCGGCTGTCCTCTCTGTCGTGGTTGGACAGGATGAGGGCATGGCCTTTTAATGATGACTCGCTATAGAGGGCCTGTGCTTCTTCTTCCGGGTCGAAGGTGAGTTTGAAGAGCAGGGTCTCAGCGATGCGGCTCATGGGTTGGTGGAAGAGGATCTTTCCGTCTTCGAGGATCATCAGGTGGTCGATGAGGTTTTCCAGGTCTTTTACCTGGTGCGTGCTGATGAGGATGCATTTTT
Source organism: Puia dinghuensis (assembly GCF_014642875.1). Classification (GTDB taxonomy): domain Bacteria; phylum Bacteroidota; class Bacteroidia; order Chitinophagales; family Chitinophagaceae; genus Puia; species Puia dinghuensis. The sequence goes on along the minus strand of NZ_BMJC01000002.1, from coordinate 93,809 downwards.
CGTCGTCCAATGCGCCGGCGATGACTTTCCTGAACTGGCTTTTGCTGTGGATGTCGAGACCGTTGGTGGGCTCGTCCAGCAGGAGCAAGGGGGCGTTTGTCGCGAGGGCGAGGCTGATGAGGACTTTTTTCTGCTGACCATAGCTGAGTTCGCGCAGGCCGTTGAAAGTAGGGATGGCGAACTCCCGGGTATAATGTTCGAACTGTTGCTGATCGAAGCCGGGGTAGAAGGGCGCCGTGTGGTTTATCCATTGGGCGAGGGAGATGTCCGGCAGCTGGAAGTCTTCCGGGACATGAAAGAGTTTTCCCAGGAAGGCGGGCAGGCGCTTGCGTGGGGTGAAACCGAAGGCTTCGATCTGTCCCTGTTGGGGGAAGAGGTAGCCGGCGATGTTGTGGAGCAGGGTTGATTTGCCGGTGCCGTTGCGGCCGAGCAGCCCGTAGATGTGGCCGGGTTGCAATACGAGGTCGAGGCCCGAGAAGACGGGGCGACGGCGGTAGGCGAAATGGAGGTTTTGGATGGATACCATAGGTAGTGTACTAGTGAAGTAGTGCACTAAGTTGCGACAATTTTTTGAGTCCGGCAAGTTTTTGGGGAGGAATTTTTTTGCGGGGGATTTTTTTGGGGGGTTGGGGTTTTCGGAAGGGATGGTTTTGGGGCGGCGGGGGATGGGGAGGGGTTATGGCGTCTCGGCGGAGGTGGTGTTGGCCTGGAAGACTAGTTGGGCGATGCGGGCGATGACCCATTCGCGGGTGGTTTCGGTGGCTTTTGCGTCGGTGACGAAGACGGCGATGAGCAGGTGCTTTTTGTTGGGGAGGGTGATGATGCCGACGTCGTTGGTGGCTGCGGCGATGCCTTCGGGCGAAACATCGGATGTGCCGGGTTTATGTGCGACGGGGGTGCCGGTGGGCAGGAGACCTTTGAGGCGGCGGGAGATGCGGGTGGAGGCTGTCATCCATTGCAGCAGCTGTTGGGTGCTTGCCGGGGTAAGCAGCAGGCCGGCGTCGAATTTTTCGAGCAGGGCGAGCATGGCGGCGGGGGTGGTCCAGTTGGTGTACTGGACGGGCCAGGAGTGATGCATCTGAGCTTCGGTGGCGGCGATAGAGATATCGGGGATGCCTAATCCTTTTATATACGAATCTACTTGCGCGGGGCCGCCGGCCTTGCGGAAAAGGATGTCGCAGGCGACGTTGTCGCTGTTGATGATGATCGCTGCCAGGAGATCGCGCAGCCGCAGGGATGCGGGTGGCGTTTTATATTGATCGCGAAGGGGGCTAAATTCTTTTGGCTCCCAGTCGTCCTTACTGATGGGGATGGGCTGGTCGAGGGTGAGGTGTTTTTTGTCTACCTGGTCTAGGAAGTAAAGCGCCAGATGGAACTTATAGACACTTTGCATGGGCAGATGCGCGTTGGTGTTGAGGCCTTCGTAGGATGGGGCGCCGGCCATTTTGTAGGCGACGCCGACGGTGCCCTGGGCCATAGGGGCGATGCTGCGGATGGAATCTGGTAATGACTGGCCGTGGGTAGTAAGGCAAAGAAAGAGTAGGGCGGCGGTGAGGGATCTATAGAAAGTCATCTGCTTCGCGGTATGCTTTTATCAGGGCTTTTTCGCCATCGATACCGGTGCCTGCCATGCCGTGCTCCATGCCGAGGACGCCTTTGTAGCCCTTCTGATAGATATGTTTAAAAATGTTCTTGTAGTTCATTTCTCCTGTTCCTGGTTCTTTGCGGCCGGGGTTGTCGCCGATCTGGAAGTAGGCGATATGATCCCAGGCACGGTCGATGTTGGAGATGAGATCGCCTTCGTTGCGCTGCATGTGATACATGTCGAAGAGGTATTGGCAGGAGGGGCTGTTGACGGCTTCGCAGATCATATAGGTCTGGTCGGGATGGCGCAGGAAGAGATCAGGGGTGTCGCTGAGCGCTTCGAGCACCATGATGAGGCCGTGTGGTTCGAGTATCTCGCATGCTTTGCGCAGGGCGTGGATGACGTTTGTCGTCTGGTAGCCCATGGCCAGTTTGCGGTCGTAGTTACCAGGAACGACGGTGATCCATTTGCCCTGACAACGGGCTGCGGTGTCGACGGCGTCGTGGCAGGCTTTAAGGAATTTTTCCAGCCAGGCGGGGTCGCCCGAGCAGAGGGAAGTGCTCAGGGGCCAGTGGTCGAAGTTGAGGACAAAGACCCCCATGCTCATGCCCAGCTGTTTTAGCGTATCGCCGATGCGGGCCTGTTCGGCGGCGGGGCGGTCCATCATTCCGTTGTCTTCGATGGCGCGGAAGCCTTGTTCGTAGGCAAAGCGGATCTGATCGGTGAAGTTCGGTCCGGCGTGATTGCGGAATGTTCCGTCGTGGATGCCGTAGTTGAGATGGAAGGGCGTGCCGGTGGTTTGTTGTGCGGGTCCGCATGCGGCAGCGGTGAGTGCGCTGCCTGCCAGAAGGGAACCGCCGGTGAGCAGCGATTTAGACAGAAATTCTTTTCGTTGCATGGTCCTAAATGTAGGCAATAATTTTCCTATATTCATATCTATTATGACCCAAACCACACCTTCCCAGCGGCTCTACTCGCTGGATGCCCTTCGGGGTTTTGATATGTTCTGGATTGCGGGCGGAGAGGAGATATTCCATAGCCTTGCGAAGATAACCGGAAGTCCTTTCTGGCAGACGTTATCCGATCAATTCGAACACCCGGCGTGGAATGGGTTTCATTTCTACGACCTGATCTTTCCGTTATTCCTGTTTATTGCGGGGGTGGCTACGCCTTATTCCGTCGGTAAGGAGCTGGAGAAGGGGACATCGCGGCAGAAACTGTTGTGGCGTGTCGTGCGCCGCGGGCTCATCCTGGTGTTGCTGGGTATCTATTATAACAACGGGTTGAAGATCCATCCCCTGGCCGAGGTGCGGTTTTGCAGTGTGCTGGGGCGCATAGGACTGGCGTATATGTTTGCGAATATCATCTACCTGTATACGAAGCAACGCGGGCAGTGGATCTGGTTTGCGGGATTGCTTATCGGGTATTGGTTACTATTAACCTTTACTTCTGCGCCTGGTTTCCCGCGTGGTGACCTGACGATGGAAGGGAATTTTGCTTCCTATATCGACCGGTCGATCATTCCTGGCCGGCTGTATCTGAAGATACATGATCCGGAGGGTTTGATGTCCACGATACCGGCGATAGGGACGGGGCTGCTGGGTATCCTGGCGGGGCAGCTTTTGAAGAACAGCTCGCTTTCGGGCGCGGCCAAGTCGGTAAGGCTGGCGCTGGCCGGAGTTGTTTCGATCGTGCTGGCGTTGGCGTGGAATGTCGTGTTTCCGATAAACAAGAACCTGTGGACGAGCTCGTTTGTGTTGAATGTGGGTGGGATCAGCCTGCTGTTGCTGGCCGCCTTTTATTATATCATCGACGTGCGGGGGTACAAGAAATGGGCTTTCTTCTTTACGGTGATCGGGATGAACTCCATCTTTATCTACATATCAGGTCATTTTATCAATTGGAAGTATATGACCGATGGATTTTTTGCCTGGGTAGGGCAATTGATCGGCAGTCCATGGAATGCCTTTGCCATGGTATTTTGTTTCCTGGCCGTGAAATGGGCGGTGCTGTACCTTATGTACAGGAAGAAGATCTTCTTACGTGTTTAGAGCGGCCGCCTTTGCGCGGGTGTCTATTTTCGCCATCAGTGTGTCACTGAAATCGCACATCTGTCCGAGCAGACCGGAGAGCTCTTCTCCTTTGTCGGTGAGGGAATACTCCACTTTCGGGGGGATCTCGTCGAAGTCGGTGCGGGTGATGAGGCCATACCGTTCGAGCAGCTTTAGTCTGTCGGACAGGATGGTATCGCTTATGTACTTGAGATCGTCCTTGATGAGTTTGAAGCGGTTGTTGCCTTCCTGGATACAGAACAGGACGTCGCTGAACCATCTCTTGCTGACGAGATCGAGCAACTCATTAAGGCTGCATTTTTCTTCCAGGAAGGATTGGTTGCGGTAATTGGTGGAACTTGTTTTTCGCTCTGTCATTGCTCATTATTTTGAAGTTGAACGGTAGGGCAGGCAGTCGAATCTTGCAAACATAATTTTTTAGCGGGAGAAACTTCTCCCGATGGCGGGGGGATATGACCGGCTATACTAATTATCGAGCAAGCATCATACTAAGTTTAAACTTAGCTATTTCAAAGAACGGGGTTTTGGGGCCTCCGGTTGGCCGGATTTTAACCCAGTATGAGCATATTTTAACCTCGTTGGGTGGGACTCAGAGGTCGAGGCGGTGGGCTTGTTGGGGGAAGATGAGTTTTACCTGCAGCGGGTTGTTGGCCAGGAGCTGGCGACGGATGGCTTCTTCCTGGTTGCCGACGGGTTTGCGGTGGGTGATGACGACGGGGAGACCTTTGAGGGCGCCTGCGCCGGTGAGGTGGGCGAGGGTTTGCAGCTCTTGTTGCAGCAGGGCGGGGGTCAGGTGGCCGAAGAGCGACTTTACCGGTTGTTCATTGGGGAAGGAGACCTCTATAAAAATGGCTTTCAGCTTACCGGCGGTTACCAGGGGGGCAACGGCCTGCCAAACGGCCTGCATCCGGGTTGAATGTTCGACGCTGTCGGCGCCGGTGTCACCGAAATATAAAAGGCTGTTGCCGCCATTGCGTACGAGGAAGGCCGTGCTTTCGTACGGGTTGCCATGACTTAACGGAAATGCTTGTACGAAGAGGGGTGTCCCCGCGGCGAAGAGCTCTTTACCGGGTTCCATCGGCACGTAGTGGTATTTTTTTAGCTGGGGTTTTTCACCATCGTCGCCGAAGTTGGCCCAGCTTTCCCAGGTGAAATATTTTTCTTTTAGTACGGTGAGGCAGGACGGCAGACCATAAATATTCTTGGCGCTGTCGTCGGGGGAGCTGATGATCAGCCCGGCAACATGGTCGAGGTGCGGGTGGGAGATGAAATAACCTTTTATCCTGTTGCGCAGGATGGCACTTATCGGTGGGGGGAAGAGTCCATTATCTACAGATAGCTTAATGCCCGTATATATAGTTCCGGCGTCGAGACAGATGTAGTCCTGTCCGCCTTTTGCGGCCACCATATAAGAAGAGAGGTTGCTTTCGTCCAGTCCGCCGCGCACGCCGAGGGGGATGACGGTGAAGGCGGGTTCGGTGTTCACCGGTATTGCCGGGGTTTGTGCCCGGAGGGTGGCGGTCAGCAGCAAGCAGCCGATAACGGCCAGGGGCAGGCGGGAAAAGGCGGAGGGCGTATTCATGACCTAAAAATACGCCCTTTGTCGATATTGTTTAATTTTACGGGCCTATGGAAAAAGAACATCATTACGCTACGCAGCTCCGGTGGACCGGTAACCGGGGCGAGGGCACGAGTAACTATCGCGCCTACGACCGGGATCATGTCCTTTCCGCGACCGGCAAGCCGGAGATACCCGGTTCTTCGGATCCTTCCTTTCGCGGTAACCCGCAGCGGTATAACCCGGAGGAACTGCTTGTTGCTTCCTTATCTTCCTGTCACATGCTGTGGTACCTGCATCTCTGCGCCGTCAATGGGGTTGTCGTCGTCGATTACGAGGATTCGGCGTCGGGAGTCATGCAGGAGACCAGTGATGGCGGCGGTCATTTTACGGTGGTCGTACTGCGGCCTGTCATTACCGTTACTGAGTCCGGGATGATCGGGAAGGCGCAGGCCTTGCATCATGAGGCCAATAAGCTTTGTTTTATCGCCAATTCGGTGAAATTCCCCGTTCGGCATGAGCCGGTGATCAAAACTTTCTCAGCCGGATGATGCGGAGTGCGTGCAGGGCCCGCATGATGGGATAAGTGGGGTCCAGTTCGAACCATTTACGGGCAAAATTGGCGTCGTTGGGACTCTTATGATGGTTGTTCTGAAACAGTTCGCCCATCATGAGGAAGTCCAGCGGGAGGGTATTCTTGCTATGATCGTGGTTGTCATAGTTGGAATAGCCATATTTATGTCCGCACCAATTGACGATGGCTCCGTGGATGGGCCCCATAAAATAGTGAATGGGCAGCAGCAGGTAGAGCCACCAGTGCGTTGCAAAGGCGACATAGAATGCGGTGTAGCCGAGGCCGAAGGCGATGCGGGTGGGCCAGAGATCGCTTAGGCGATCGAGAGAGGGCCAGGTGGGATAACGATCGCGAAAGGCCGGTTCGGGTTCCAACTTGTATCTAAGATAGTCGAGATAGATGTTCTTGGTCTTTATCATCAGGCCCCAGACATCCTTTATAAAATGCGGGGAGTGAGGGTCTTTTTCCGTGTCGCTGTAGGCATGGTGCATCCGGTGGAGGATGGCGTAGGCGCGGGGGTTGAGGAAGGACGAGCCCTGGGAGACGAAGGTGAAGCCGTAGAAGAACTTCTCCCAAAATTTATTCATCTTAAACATCTTGTGCGAAGCATAGCGATGCAGGAAGAATGTTTGTGAAAATAGGGACAGAAACCAATGACACAGGAAAAACACGACGACGATAGCCATAACTAAAAACAAAGCCTTTTTGAACTTAAAAGGGCACGAAGTTAGGTGATTTCAGATTACCCCCATGTTATTGTTTACGCTCGTTTTTAGCCATTAAGGGTCAAAAAGACCTTTTTCGAATGATCTGGAAGGCGGTGGCGAGCAGCAATGCCAGCATGAAGATGCCCGCGATGATCTGGATCGTCGTGCCGGTGTAGTAAGAGGCCGGGTGGAAGGTGAACCTGATGGTGTGGCTGCCTGCGGGGATGGAGAGGCCGCGGAGCACATAGTCGGTGCGGATGATGGGGACTTCGTTGTTGTTGATGTAGGCGTGCCAGCCGCGGTTGTAGTAGACTTCGCTAAAGACGGCGAAGCGTGGGGCGGTGGTGGTGGCGTGATAGGTCATTTCGTCATTGTCGTTCTTTTCGAGCCAGATGGAGTCGGTGTTTGCGGGTGTTGCGTCCGCGGCCTTGCTCTGGTCGGCGGTGAAGAGAATAGCCGTATCTCTGGTGTCCAGGTCGGTGAGCGCATCCATCACCGTGCGCGCGTCGGGGGCATAGCGGATGCCGCGGACCAGCCATACCGGGCCGAGGGCCGCTTTGTTGAGTGCGACGGAGTCGCGGCCACCTGCGGTGGGTAACAGGAGATATTTGGTATTGAGCATGTTCAATACCGGCTGGCAATTGGGGTATTTGTATAGTTGATTCTCGATGATATCCTCGTAAATGCTGAGTTTGGCTGGATGATAGCCGGTGATGGAATGATGGAAATAGGGGGTCGGTCCGCTGTTTGTGATGTTTTCCCGTCCTTCGCGGAGATCGAAGACACGGTAATAGCTTTTGTCCGTCAATATCTGCTGGTCGGCGGGTGTGGGTTGGAAGGGGGTTTGGGCTTCCTCTTCGTCCTGGTATTTATCGGCGTTGAGGTATTGAATGTCGGTGGTGATGAGATCGATGAAGGCCAGGGTGCCGATGAGGCCAAGGGAGAGGAAAGGTTTGAGTTTGCCTTTTAGCCAGAAGAAGCCGATAGTGGCGGCGATGGCGATGTAGGCGAGACTGCGGAAGATGCTGCCGAGGAACATGCTTTGCCGATCGTCCCGCAGGGCATGGAGGAACGAGCGGATGAATTCCTGCACCTCGGCCGGTGCGGAGGTAATGCGTTGTTGGAAGCCGCGGTCTCCCTCGGTGGTATAGTCGAAGCTCATGTAGAGCAGGAAGAGGATGACGAAGATGCCGCCCATGAGATAAAGTCCTTTTTTATATTGTTTCCAGGTGGCGTCGCTTTCTGCGGCGGTCAGGGTCAGCAGCCGGTTGAGGCTGAGGGCGGCCAGCATACAAAGCAGGAGGGTAGGGATGACGATGATGACGCTTGGCGCCCGGAATTTGCTATAGCCGGGGAGTATTTTGAGCAGAGGGCCGTTGAATTCGACGAAATAGCTGCCCCAGCTCATCAGGATGGCGAGGACGCCTGCTGCCAGCATCCACCATTTGTGTTTGCCGTCGAGCAGGAAGAAGCCCATCAGGCCGAAGAGGCAGATGACGGCGCCCGCATAGGCGGGACCGGCGGTACCACCGATGCCACCCCAGTAGCTGCGGACCATTTGTTGTAATTGTTGACCTATCTGAGGCGGCATATTTTGGAGGGCGGTCATGGTTTTGGAGTCGTCGGCGGTCATCTGGGCGTCGAAGTTACCGCCGCCGTAGATCTTGGGGACAAAGAGGGTGAAGGCCTCGGTCTTATACATGCTATAGCTGAGCGCATAGTCCTGGCTGAGGCCTGTTTTGGTGATGTTCCCACCGGCGGTAGCCAGGTCGCTGCCGTTGCGCAGCGAGGCTTTTGCGTAATCCATGGTGGTGAGGATGACCACGGCGTTGCTGGCGATGCCGATGAGTCCGGCTGCGGCCCCGAGGGCTATGACGAGGGCGATGTGGCGATAGTCTTTTTGACGGACCCAGCGGATGAGATAGGCGAGGGTCATAAAAGCGGCGGTGATGAGGCCGTAGTAGACGATCTGCGGGTGGTTGGCGGCGATGAAGAGGGAGGTGAAGAGGGCAAGGGTGGCGGTTCCCAGCCAGTACTTTTTCTCATAGAGCCAGAGGAGGGAGGCGAGGAAGGCGGGCATGATCGCGATGGCTTCCATCTTTGTCGAGTGGCCGACGACGAGGATAGATGGGTTATAGGTGGAATAGGCATAGGCCAGGGCCGTGAACATGCCCACGTAAGGGTTTACCCGAAGGGCGAGGGCAAGCAGGTAGAAGCAGATGCAGGCGAGGAGAAAGAAGTTGGCGGGCGCCGGCAGGCCCAGCGTGAGAATATTATATATAAGGTATTGTGGTGAGAAGGCCGGGGTGTCCATGGCGATCTGGTAGGCGGGCATGCCGCAGAAGAGATTTTCGGTCCAGAGCGGAAATCGTCCATGAATCTCTTTGTATTGGAAGGAGTTCTGTGCCATGGCCTTCCAGCCGGCGGTATCGTCGGGAGAAAGGGTTTTATGTTCGAAGATGGGTTTGCAGTAGACGACGGCTACCAATAAAAATACCCCGATGGCGATGGCATGGGGAATGAATGGGCGATACCAGGACTTTTGCATGAGGGCAATATAACGTAATAGCTTATTTTCAGGAAATAGAAAATGAGCGTGCGCCGAAGGCATGGGGAGATGCATAGGGAGGGGGCAGGGGAGTCGCGCGGGGAGGTGCGCGGGGATACATTAGATAAAAATAATATGCATCTTAATTCGGATAGTTCTATGAGTATAGATCAGTGAGCGGCATAAAAAATGCATTTATGGGATTAACCGTGTCGATATTTTTAACAGACGTGCATTTTTAGTCGATTTTTGATCTGTTGTGCTGTCAAAGCCAGTCCTGTCGCGACTTTTAGGGTAAAAGAAATTTTTTCCCTGTGGTGTGGATGTACGAAAAAGCCCTACCTTTAGCAGGTAGCAGAGAGCCTGCTGCTTGTCACTCTAGCGATTGCATACCAACTTTCAACATCTCATCCCCGGGTTTCCGCCTGGGGTTTTTTGTTTACTTTTAGGTATGGCAAATGAATTTTATGATCTAAGCGCCAATACACCCCAGGGGCATTCCGTCAGTATGGCCGACTATCGGGGAAAGGTGGTGCTTGTTGTCAATACGGCTACGCAATGCGGGCTTACGCCGCAGTTTGCGGGGTTGGAAAAATTGTACCAGGAGTATAAAGACCAGGGGCTGGTGGTGCTGGGATTTCCGTGTAATCAGTTCGGGAGCCAGGAGCCGTTGACCAATGAGGCGATGGAGCAGACCTGTCTTGTCAACTACGGGGTAACGTTTCCGTTGTTTGAGAAGACGGAGGTGAACGGACCGGGGACGAATCCGGTGTTTCGGTATTTGAAGAAGAAGCTGGGTGGCCTTTTCGGCAGTAGGATCAAGTGGAATTTCACGAAATTTCTAATCGACGCGAATGGCAGGCCGGTGAAGCGGTATTCGCCGGTGACGAAGCCGGAGGCGATCGAGGGGGAGATAAGGCGGATGTTGGGTGGGGAGAGGGTTCATATATAAAGGCTATTCCCAGAGTGGTTTTTGGCGGGTGCTATAGATGGCGGCTATGAGGACGATGCGGGCTTCTTCGTCGATGGTGTAGTGGACCAAGTAGGGGAACCGAGGAACTTGAGCGCAGCGCACCTCGTCGTAGCGAAAGGAAGCAAAATGGGGGTTACTTTTGATGGATCGTAAGGCCTGTTGCACCTGGGCGGCGAAACGTTTGCCGAGGCCTCGTTGCATCCGGTTGTAGGCATAGACAGCGTCTTCCAGGTCGATTAGGGCGTGCGGAGAATAGATAACCTTGTACCTTGTCATTTAGTCAACCGCTTGAATTTCTTCTGCGCTTCTTCCCAGGGGATAGCCTTCTCGGGATGTTTTTGTATCTCCTTGATGCGTTTACGGACCTCTTTTTTCTGCCATTCGGGGATGACAATATCTTCTTCCGGCCGGAGCTCTACGGCGTCGAGCTTTTGCAAGTCTTTGAGGATGGCGGCGGCGTAATTCTTTTTAATGCGGATATGATAGGTGGTAATTGGCATATATAATAAATATACAAATGATTGGATTAGTGTGCAAGTTTACTTTCAACACTGACGGAGTAGCACAAATCTACACTTAAAATTTCATTCATCAAATGAATCGCGGCCCAACAGACCATGGTGATGGACCGGGCTTTGAGTGGTGTGGCGGCAGGGGCGCGACACGGGCACGAGGGTGCGGCGGCGGCGCGGAGCCCGAGTCGTTAGGCGAGGGCGGGGATTATTTTTCGAGGCGCTCGAGCATTTCTTCGGTGAGTTCGAGGTTTTCGGCGGCGAGATTTTCTTCGAGGTGTTGGACGCTGGAAGTGCCGGGGATGAGCAGCGTGTTGGAAGAATGATAGAGCACCCAGGCGAGGGCGACCTGGTGGGGCGTGGCGCCGATCTTGCTGGCGACGTATTCGACCGAAGACATGCTGCCGAGATTGCCGGCATTGATCGGATTCCAGGGGATGAAGGCCATGTCGGTCTCTTCGCAGTAGCGCAACACGGATTCCCATTTACGATAGTCCTGGCTGTATTTGTTTTGGACCGACACGATCTCAATATATTCCTCCGCCTTCTTTATTTCCTCTACGCTTACTTCGGACAGGCCGATGTGCTGCACCAGCCCTTCTTCCTGTACACCCTGCAGGAACTCGAGAGTCGGCTCGAAGGGTAAGGTCGGGTCGATACGATGCAACTGGTATAACGGGATGCTGTCGAGGCGGAGACGGGTGAGGCTGCCTTCCAGGGCTTCCTTCAAATGTTTGGGACTGGCATTGATATGCCACTGGTTGGGACCGCTGCGCAGGAAGCCGCCCTTGGTCGCGATGACGAGCCCGGCAGGATAGGGATAGAGGGCTTCGGCGATGAGTTCTTCCGAGATATGGGGGCCATAGCTATCCGCCGTATCGATGAAATTGACACCCAACTCCACGGCGCGTTGCAACACCCGGATGGCTTCGGCCCTATCCCTGGGTGGACCCCAGATGCCCGGACCGGTGATACGCATGGCGCCATAACCCATCCGGCGGACCGTCAATTCCCCGCCAAGGGTGAAATCTTTCCGGAAACTTAGTTTGGTACTCATATGTAAAGTGTTTTTTGTTGTGGTAAATTGGGGGTGCTACCTTCAACGCCCCGGTCGTGTAAATTGTTCGCCGGGTGTCCGGGGTTTGGATTAAATTCGATGATACCAAAATTCTGCGAATGAAAGCCCGCTTTTTTACCCTGGTTTTTATTGTATTGACCGCTGCGGCCCCGGCTCAAGCTCAGAAAAAGCCCCTGGACCATTCTGTATACGACGGATGGCAGAGCGTCGGCGAAAGCCTGCTCTCCAACGACGGCAAATGGCTTGTTTATACCATCACGCCCCAGGAAGGGGATGGACGACTTGTCATCCGCGCTACTTCAGGAGACTATGCAAAAGAGATACCGCGCGGGGCGGATGCAACGATCACGGAGGATGGCCGGTTTGTCATTTTCCTGATCCACCCTTTCTTCAAAGACAGCCGGGAAGCCCGCATCCGCAAACGGACGCCGGACCAGTCACCAAAGGATAGCCTGGGCTGGCTGGAGCTGGGGACGGACCATCTTGTGAAGATGGCGAGGGTGAAATCTTATAAGGTTGCGGAAAAGAATGGAGAATGGTTAGCTTATTTAACTGAGAAGTTGGTACCTGCGACACCTGACTCGGCGACCCGCATCCGGTTGTTGATGGCGCGGGCGGATAGTTTGGCACGAGTAGCGGACAGTCTGCGTCACCAGGTGGCAGAGGTGGAGGCGAAAGGTTGGAAGGCGGCGTCGGCGGGTTCCAGGGGCCGGGGTGGTGCGACGGTGGGTGAAACGCAGGAGGAAGGTACCGATCTCGTCCTGCTGAATCTGCACAGCGGAGCAGAGAGACGATTCCCGCTAACCAGCGAATATACACTTAGTGCCGAGGGCAATACGCTGATCGTCGAAACGACAAGCCGCAACGCGGACTCGCTTTCCAAGGCTTTTGTCCTATGGGTGAACACCGCAAACGGCAAGACAGACACGGTGTTGCGCGGCTTCCACGATGCGAAGAACTATGCCCTCGACGAGGCCGGCGCCCAGTTGGCGTTTGTAGCCGAGCGGGACAGCGTCCCCAAGGCCCTTGTAAAATTCTACCGCCTCTGGTATTATACCCCGGGAATGGATAGTGCAATAGTTCGCGCCGACGCCGGCAGCATCGCCGCAGCCCTGGCAGCCAGTCCCAACCATCCCAGCCCTTTGCCGCCGACGGAAAGCAAGGGATTTACCGTTAGCTCAGACTTCACCAACGCCTTCAGCAAAGACGGCAGCCGCCTTTATATCGGTCTGGCGCCCATCCGCACGCCAAAGGATACCAACCTCGTAGACTTTGAAACGGCACGACTGGATGTGTGGAACTATAACGACGACTATCTTTCGCCCCAACAGCTGGTGCAGGCGAACAACGAACTAAAGCGCAGCTACCTGGCCGTGCTGCCAAAAGGCGAGAGCCGTCTTGTGCCACTTGGTGACGCCGACTGCGAGACTGTGATCCCCGGCCAGGAAGGTAATGGCCGCTATGCGCTGGGGATGACCTCCCGGCCCTATCGTATCCAGCAGCAGTGGGAACAAAGTGGGTTGCAGAAGCTGTATCTTATCGATATGGCTGACGGAAGCCGCCGGCCGGTGCAGGACAAGGTGCGCGGTGGCGCGACGCTTTCCCCGGGCGGTCAGTATATCCTGTGGTACGACTGGAAGGGCCGTAACTGGTATACTTATTCGACGGCTAGCGGAAAAGTGAACAATATCACGGCCGGTATCCGGGCGCCGCTGTACGACGAAGAGGACGATCATCCCGATGACCCGCCGCCCCATGGGATGATGGGCTGGCTGGAAGGGGACAGGGAGGTGTATATCTATGACAAATATGATATCTGGCAGTGCGATCCCGAGGGTAGGACTCCGCCGGAATGCATTACACGCGGAGTTGGCCGGCGGCAGCAACTTACCTTCCGTACTATTCGCCTTGACCAGGAGGAACGAAGAGGGCGAGAGGGACGATTGCTACGCGAGGACTCCGCTGTGCATGCGGGTCAGGTCTTACTGTTGACCGTATTCAATCAGCGGGATATGTCCGAGGGGTTTGTGCTGCATCGGTTGGGCTCGACCTTCGATGCTGATACAACTGGTGGGCTCACCGGTGCGCAGAGCTATAACGGGTTCTTCAAGGCAAAGAAGGCGGCGGTGTATGGTTGGCTCAGGGGTAATTTCGATAAGCCCTATGATGTGTATGTAGACAGGCGGCAGTATAGTCAAATCAACCCGCAACAGAAAGATTACAACTGGCTGACCGTCGAGCTGCATCACTGGAAAATGCTTGATGGGAAGCAAAGCGAAGGGCTTCTGTACAAGCCGGAAGATTTCGACAGTACAAAGAAATATCCGGTGATCTTCTATTTCTACGAACGGGATGCCCGGACACGGTATGACTATATCGCGCCGCAGCCTGTGCGGGCTTCGATCAATATCGCGTATTTTGTGAGCAATGGATACCTGGTGTTCGATCCGGATATTTACTACAAGACGGGTCAGCCTGGGGAAGATGCCTATAATTCCGTGATCTCGGCGGCGCGATATTTGTCACGATTCAAGTGGGTTGACACGACGAAGATGGGGTTGCAGGGACATAGTTGGGGTGGATACCAGGTGGCGTACCTGGTGACGCGGACGCATCTTTTTGCGGCGGCCGAGGCGGGGGCGCCGGTGGCGAATATGACCAGCGCCTATGGGGGCATCCGCTGGGAGTCGGGGATCAGCCGCCAGTTTCAGTATGAGAAATCGCAGAGCCGCATCGGTTCGACGTTGTGGCAACGGCCCGATCTTTATCTTAAGAATTCGCCGTTGTTCCGCGCCGATAAGGTGACGACGCCGTTGCTGATGATGCATAACGATGCCGATGGGGCCGTACCCTGGTACCAGGGGATCGAATATTTCTCCGCCTTGCGGCGGCTTGGTAAAAAGACCTGGCTTATCGAGTATAACGGAGAGGGGCATGGACTAACAGAGCGGCGCGACCGGAAGGACTGGTCGATGCGCTTGTCGCAATTTTTTGGCTACTACCTGAAGGGAGAGCGTGCGCCGCGCTGGATGGTGGAAGGGGTGCCGGCGACGCTGAAGGGGATCGATTGGGGGCTGACGACGGAGTAAATATCAATACGATACTATGAAAAAAGGCCGATTGGAAGCTTTCAGTGATGGAGTGTTCGCGATCATCATCACTATTATGGTGCTTGAACTGCATGTCCCGCAGGGGGCAAGCCTGCACGACCTGGCGCCGGTGGCGCCTGTCTTCATCAGTTATACCCTCAGCTTTATCCTTGTCGGCATCTATTGGAATAACCACCATCATATGCTTTATGCGGTGCAGCGGGTGAATGGGGCCATCCTTTGGGGCAACCTCCACCTGCTGTTCTGGTTGTCGCTTATGCCGTTTGCTACCGCATGGATGGGGAACAGCCGTTTTGCGACATGGCCTGTGGTTCTGTATGGGGTCGTGCTGTTTATGAATGGGCTTGCCTATATGATCCTTTGCCGGCTGCTGATAAAAGAAGCGGGGCCCAATTCTCCGCTGGCCGTTGCGCTGGGAAAGGATTGGAAGGGGAAGGCTTCCATCATTTTTTATGCCCTGGGTATTGCGTTGACCTTTCTTAATCCCTGGCCGGCGTTTGTGTTGTATGTCGCGGTGGCCGGGATGTGGCTCATTCCGGACAAGCGGATCGAGAAGAAGGTGGCCGGTAGAGATATCGTGGAGTGAGGGGCGGGTCGGATGTTGTAAAACCAGGGATTGTAGACACAATCCCCGGTAGCTTTTATGATAAAACGAACGTGCACGTGGTTGAAGACCAAAATACATGACAATCGGCGGAATATAAAAAAATGAAAATGGGGCGGGGAAAAGATGTGCGCAAAGATAGGTGGGGGGAGCAGGGGTTAGTGCGCGAAATGGAACAGCAAGTGTATTGAAAACGAACAGTTTCGTTTTTGAGGCGGTTTGTAAGAGTCTGATAGACAGAGACGTAAAAAGATGGTCGCCGATTTGTGTCTTAGAGCAAAAAGGACTTCATGATCCGAAACTATCTCCTTACTGCCTGGCGCAATCTCCAAAAGAACAAATTCAATGCAACGATCAATGTCATCGGCCTATCGGTGGCGTTTACCTGCTGCATCCTGCTTTTTTTGATGGTACAGTATGAGTTTTCCTATGACTCTTTTCAACGGAACGGCGATCATTTGTACAAGGCGTATGATCTTTCTCATGCGGCCAGCGGGGACAAACGGGGGGAGAGCATGGCCTTTCCCGCGGCGCCGGCCATGAAGAAGGAGGTAGCGGGGGTGGTACATACTACGGGGTTGATGTCGGCTGGTGCGGGTATCCGTTATAAGGGAAAGGAAGTATTTCAACGGATCACGCTGGTAGACCCGGATTTTTTCGGGATGTTCTCTTTTCCGATCGTGGCGGGCAATGCCGCTTCGCCACTGGCGGAGTTGAGCGATGTTGTGCTCGCACAGTCGACGGCGACGGCGCTTTTTGGCGGGGAGGACCCCGTTGGGAAGCCGGTGGAGATCAAGGTGGCGGGACAATGGAAAGCGGTAACGGTATCGGCGGTTATTGCGGATGCCCCGGAAAATTCGAGTGTGCAATACTATATCCTTGCGCGGACGGAGATACATCCCAACTATCCGAACCAGAAGAATAGCTGGGATGAGCAGCATCATCCCGTTTTTGTCCAGTTAGCGGCTTCGGCATCTGTGCTGGCCGCGGAGAAGGACCTGCGGCAGCTGGTGAAGCGACACGGGCTTGTCAACGAGATCCAGATGAAGAGCCAGGGTTACCACAAGGACGCGAACGGGGACTATTATGCCATCCGCCTCGAACGTATAGCCGATCTTCATTTTGACCCGGACCTGGGTGGCCGCAATTCCATGAATAAAGCCTATCTGTATACGCTGATGCTGATCGCCGGGATTGTGATGTTGATCGCCTGTTTCAATTTTGTCAACCTCAATGTGGCGCGGTCGTTCACGCGGGCCAGGGAGGTGGGCATCCGCAAGACGATCGGCGCCGGGAGGCGGCAGATCTATTTCCAGCTGTGGGCGGAGAGCCTGCTGCTCTTTGTCGTTGCCGCGGTGATCGCCGTGGGGGCGTCGTCGATGCTCTTGCAGCGATTCAATGATCTTTTTACCGAAAAATTGAAATTAGAGACCCTGTTGCAGCCGGGGGTGTTGTTGGTGGCGTTGGCGGGGGCGGTGCTGGTCTCCTTTCTTGCCGGGGGGTATCCTGCCTGGCTGGTGTCGCGGTTCAATACAGTGGAGGTGTTGAAAGGGAAGGTCTCGGTGCGGGGCAGCGGACTGCTGCGCAGCGGGTTGATCACCTTCCAGTTTGTCCTGGCGAGTGCGCTGATCAGTGGAACGCTGGTCATCTACCGGCAATTTAATCATCTGCGGACGGCTTCCCTGGGGTATGTACAGGAATCGGTGATCAGCATTCCGTTGAAGAACCCCGAGAATGCCCAGCGTTATGCCAATGAGTTGCGGATGGACCTGGGGTCGCAGCCGTGGATGGCGGGGATCACCGGGAGTTCGGTGAATATCGGCATCGGGCAGGACGGGAGCATGAGCCATAGCGGGCTTGGCTTTACCATCGGCGACAAGGGTTTCTCCACGACCATGCTGCAAGTCGACTATGATTATCTTTCCGTTCTTGGCATGAAACCGTTGGCTGGGCGGGATTTCAGCCGGGATTTTGGCACCGACACTTCGACTTCCGTGACCAATGTAGTTGTCACGGAGAGTATGGCCAGGGAGTTTGGGGTGAAGAACGTACAGGATGTAGTGGGAATGTCCTTCCTCACCGACAGTTCGGGCCCGAAGTGGAATATTATCGGCGTTATCCCGGATTTTCACCTGTATTCGATGAATGAGCGGTTGGCGCCGACGACCCTGTTTTTGCAGCGGCATGGGGGGCTGAACTATCTTTTTGTCAAGGTGCGCACCACCAACCCGGCGATGACGCTTGGGCTTGTGCAGGCGGCCTTTCACCGGCTGGAGCCGGACAACCCGACGGCGGCCTCCTACCTTACGGAGAACACCGCGCGCTGGTATGATAAGGAGCGGCGGCTGTCATCCATCTTCTTTACTTCTGCTTTTATCGCCATTCTGCTCAGCTGCCTGGGGTTGTTTGCCATCGTTTCGCTGGTGATGAAGCAACGGCGGAAGGAGATCGGTGTGCGGAAGGTGCTTGGGGCTTCGATTCCGGCCATTACCGGTTTGTTGTCGAAGGATTTTATCCGGCTGGTGGCGATTGCTTTCCTGCTGTCGACGCCGGTGGCCTGGTATTTTCTCGACCGGTGGCTGCGGAATTTTGAATACCGGGTGGCTGCTTCGTGGTGGGTGTTTGTGCTGGCGGGTGCGACGACCCTGGTGATCGCGCTGGTGACGGTAGGGATACAGACGGTGCGGGCAGCGGTGGAGAACCCGGTGCGGAGTCTGCGGAGCGAGTAGGGCGACGCGAGTTGGTGAGGCACGGCGCCGGGGAATTTTTGCAGGCGGGCCTTGCAAAATTTGGTTACCAGGATGTTTTTAGGGTGACACCCCAGGTTTGCGGGTCGCCGAGGTGGGCGGCGCCGAAGTCGTAGGCGTATTCGATGTATTTGGTGTCGGTGAGGTTGCGCATCCAAAAGAATAGTTCGAGGTGGGGGATGGTGAGGCCGGCGCGGGCGTTGAGGATGCTGTGGGGCGATTGGGAGATCTTGTTATTGAGGTCGAAGTATTCTTTTCCCAGATAGAACCATTCCCCGTGGAGGACCAGCTTGAGTTGGCGCCGGGCGTTTAGCAGGAGGCTGTATTGGGGGCTGAGCATCGACGTGAGTTCGGGCGTATAGATCTGTTTTTTCCCGGCGAGGTCGACGGTGTGGCCGTTTTGTGAGAGATCGAGGGACTGATAATGGGCATCGGTATAGCCGAAACTGTACTGGAGCTGGAGGCCTTTTACGGGATTGGCTGCGGCTTCGAGCTCGAGGCCTTCACTGATCAGTTTTCCGGTGTTGCGGGTGACGGTGATGGCGCTTGGCAGGATGAGGGTGGGAACCTGTGCGTTGTTGACGTGTGAGAGGAAGGCCGTGATGTTGAGTTCGAGCCGATGCTCCCACCAGGTGTTTTTGATGCCGGCTTCGATGTTGTTGCTGTATTCGGGCTGGTAAGGATAGAGGGGTGGCTGGGTAGGAGCGGTAGATAGCTGAGTCAGTCCGCCGGGTCGATAGGCCCGGCTATAAGTCGCATAGATGTTGGTGTGAGGGTTAAGAAGGTATTTTATCCCGGCCTTTGGCGACAGGGCGCTGAAGTGCAAGGCAGCGGAAGTGTCGGGTCTGACAGTGATGACCGCGTGGCCGTCCTTTTGGTATTGTCCTTCTACATCGAGATAGCGGTGTTCGTAGTCATAGCGCAGTCCCGCGATGAGCTGCCATTGGCTGGTGACCGCATAGCTTACCTGACCATAGCCGGCAACGCCGGTATTCTTTCCCGTTGTAATATCGATAGAAGAAAAGTTGGATTGGGGTGACCCGACGAGTGCGGCGTCGGCGCCAAAATGCGTCGCCACTTTTTTGGGGTCGTCCTGGTGAAAGAAATAGACCCCGGCCGTCCAGTTGAAAGGCGAGTTGCGGTGATCGGCGGAGCTGAGACGGAGTTCCTGGGTGAAGACCTTGACATTGTTCCAGTCCGGGCCGTAGTTGTTGATGATGGAGACGGCATCCGCCGGGGAGAAATCACCATCGACGGAAGGGATATAATACCGATAGTTATGCTGCCAGGCGGTCTGTGCGGTAAAGTCGACGGTGTTTCCGGAATGCTTTATGGCCAGGGAGGCGTCGAGGGTGTTGTCGATCATTTTTCCCACGGCGTTCTGCGACAAATGGAAGGGGTGGCTCAACGCGTACTTTGCGCTGGGGGAGAGGGGGAAGGCGCCCCAGTTGCGGTTGTTCTGATGTTTTACGTTGAGGGTTGCCGACCAGCCTGCGCCGGGGAGATATTTCAGATAATAGTTGCCGGTAAAACCCGATTGCCGGTCGAAGGAAGTGTTGTTGTAGTCGTTTGTATAATAGCCGTCGCGTTTGCTGTAGGCAGCGGAGGCACCGAAGAACAGCACGTCTTTTACCAACGGGGTGCGGATGCCGGCGGCATAGCGTTGCTGGCCATAGTTGCCTTCATCCACCCGGGCAAAACCATGGGTGGCATTGGTGGGTTGCTTTGTGATGATGTTGATGACCCCACCCATGGCATTGCGGCCAAAGAGCGTGCCTTGCGGGCCGCGGAGGACTTCGATCCTTTCGATGTCATTCAGTTGTGGGATATAGGTGTCGAGGCTGAACTGGTTGACGCCATCGACATAAGTGGCGACGGCGGGGTCATAGGAGGTGGTCGTGATGCCGCGGATGGCCGTCACGTTGCGGCCGTCGCCGGAATTACCCGAATAGAGGTTGGGGACGATGGCGGTGATGCCTTTTATGTCCCAGAGGCGGTAGTCATCCACCTGTTGGGCCGAAATAGCCGATACGCTGAGGGGTACAGATTGCAGCAGCTCTTCTTTTTTTTCGGCGGTGACGGTGACGGCGTCGAGCTGGGTCAAGGAATTGGCCAGCCGGAAGGATTGCCGGTTGTCGCCTGCGGCGATATCGATGTTGGTGGCTAGAGTGGCATAGCCGATGGCAGATAACTGTAGCGTATACCTGCCATCAGTGAGATGCTGTATAGTGAAGCCGCCGGCGCTGTCGCTGACCGTGGTGATCTCCGTGTTGAGCAGGTGGATGCTGGCGCCGGCGATGGGTTTGGATATTTCGTCGGTGATGGTTCCGAGGATGCGCGATTGGGCGTTGGCGGTGATGGTCAGCAGCAGGGCCAGGATGCCGGGTAAAAATTTCATTTAAGCACTCAGAATTTTGGTAAGGTTGTTATAGCTGGTGGTGATGCTGGCAAAGGCATCGGCCGGCATATCGTGTTCTACAAAGAAGTGTTGCATCCCTGCTGTGGCTGCATTGTCGAAGATGCGTTTGAAGTCGACGACGCCGGTGCCTACGGGGGCGGGGCCGGTTCTCTCCTTGTTGAGATCTTTTGCATGCCAGAGGGGGAAGCGGCCGGGATGCGCCTTGAACAGTTCGACGGGGTCGACGCCGGCCTTTGTTGCCCAGCAGAGATCGAGCTCCATTTTTATGTCGGGGGACAGTTGCGTGAGGAAAAGATGATAGGGTGTCTCGCCGTCCACCTTTGTAAATTCTTCGGTGTGGTTGTGATAGCAAAAAGTGATGCCGGCTTTTTTGCAGGCTTCGCCAGTCTTATTGAG
Source organism: Puia dinghuensis (assembly GCF_014642875.1). Lineage (GTDB taxonomy): Bacteria > Bacteroidota > Bacteroidia > Chitinophagales > Chitinophagaceae > Puia > Puia dinghuensis. The sequence goes on along the minus strand of NZ_BMJC01000002.1, from coordinate 72,926 downwards.
CGTTTCGATAGAACTCTTTATTTCGTCACTTGTGTGCATCGGGGTGTTAGCGCAGACGAGATAGGGGATGCCGCCTTCGGCGGCCTCGTCTACCAGCTGTTGCATATTCTCTCTCAGGTTGCGCATCGGCGGGAAGGTGATGGGTTTGCCGTTGGCGTCGACGATGGGTTTTGCGTTGGCGGGCATGTGGAAGGGGGCCCCCAGCACGTGGTGGGATCTCCAGGACATGCCGGTGTCCTTTACGAGGGCGGCGAATGCCGCCGGTTTCATGCCGTAATACCCACCTTTTTTGCTGAAGGCGGATTCTATTTCTTTATAACCGATGCCGGCCACCTTCTTCAGATTGCCGGGGACGTCGTTATCGATGAAGGTGAAGAGGGTGAACAACTGCAAGCCGATGGGGTGAAGCGCCTTGCCCGGGTGGCCGGATGAACCGGCGGCTTTGCTGAAGAAGGCCTGTGCCTGCTTACTGATGGCGAAGCTGCCGAGGGCGGCGGCGCCGCCGAGCTTGAGGAATTCTCTTCTGTTTGACATAGTTATTTTGAATTAAAGGTTAAGGATAGTATTCCGCCTGAGATGGGTTCTTTGGACTTGTAGAGGAAATAGACGGTGTGGCTGCTGCCGTCCGTTATCGCACTGATGGGGAGGGTGGCGATGGCGAAGGCCAGGGCGCCCGGCTTACCCGGGGAGGGAGTTATCGCTGCCTTGCCCAATAGTTTGCCGTCAGGGCCATCCAGTCTTGCCTCGAAGCCGAGCGGCATTTTTGGCGGCGCCTGCCACCCGCAGGTGAGGCTGATGTAGCGGACGCCGGTGAGGTCGACGCTATCGGAAGAGAGATAACCTTCGCCGGAGGGGAAGACCATCACGTTGTGGCCGTTGTATAGGAAGGGATTGAATCCTTTTACTTTTTCCTTACCGGTGAAATACATCGTGTTGCTGCGGAGGCTGACGGTGGCTTTGCCGGTGAGGGCTTTTATGTTGTTACCGCCTTTGTCGGTGTAGCTTGCGGTGATGACCATGTTATCACCGGGCTTTGTGTCCTTCGACGGGGTGATGGCGCCGGATTGGGGCAGAGACTTCTTAATGGCCGTTTTATTGCCGAGGGAGAGGATCCAGGTGACTATCTGGTTGACGTCTTCGGGGGAGATGTTGGGATGAGCGGACATGGCAACATCGCCCCATACTCCGCTGCCGCCTTTGATGATCTTTTGTGTGAGATAGCTGGCGGCTTTCGGATCTTTTTGGTATTTCTGCGCCACCAGCACGAAGGCCGGGCCGATGGATTTGTCGGCTTCCTTGTGACAGCTTTTGCAGTCGAGGGTCTGAGTGAGCAGTTTCCCGCTGACGCTTGCCTGACCTTGTTGGTGGCCCATGGGGACGGCATTCTTGTAATAGCTCTGGACGTAATCCACAGAGACGTACAGGTTGGCGGGGTCGAATTTGGCGGTGTCGTTGTCTTTTACGTCGACAGTGTAGCCGACGGGGGTGCCAGGCATATAGAACGACTTGTTGCCGCTTTTTAGTTCGATGGACACTTTCGGTTCTTCATTGCCGGCATAGACGGAAACGCCTTCGCTGTTTGCCGTGGCGCCCTGGTCGTCTTTTGCCTGGACGGTGATTGTATAATCGCCGGCGGTGCTATAGGTGTAATCGAGAGTGGGTTCGGTGGTCACTTTCTTTGTGCCGTTGCCGAGATCCCAGGTGTAGGTGAGTTTGCCTTTCTCCGGGTCTTTGGCCGTTGCAGTGGCTTTAACGGTGAAGGGCAGGAGGCCGGAGGTTCTGTCGACGGTGACCGCCGTGACGACGGGCGCCCGGTTACCAGCAATGTAATCGACGCGGGCCAGGCCCGCGTCGGGGTTTTTGGTGAACCAACCGGTGCCGTATTCCAGGAGGTAGAGCTTCCCGTCGGGGCCGACCTCCATATCGATGACCGAATTCATTTTTACGCCGGGGGCGAAGGGCTCCATCTTGTCGAAGTCGCCGTTGGGTTGCATAGTCACGGCCTTCATCCAGCCGCGCATCCACTCGTATATGATGAGTTTCCCGTTGTAGTAGTCGGGGTACCGCGTGGAGTCGGGGAACAGATCGGTGTAGTATACCGGTCCGGCCATGGCATTTCGTCCACCCGTTCCTACTTCGGGGAAGTCGGGTGAGGGTCCGTAAGGATACCAGATGAAGGCAGGTTGTGCCGGCGGCAGATCGCGGAGGCCGGTGTTGTTGCGAGAGTCATTGATGGGATGTTGGGGGTCGAAGGCGGGACCGCTCTTACCTGTCGCATAGTCATATTCGTGATAGGCGTAGTTGTCGCCTACGAAGAGGGGCCAGCCAAAGAACCCGGCTTTTCTTGCCTGGTTGACCTCGTCATAGCCGCGGGGGCCACGGGTGGCGAAGCTGTCATCGTTGGCATCGGGGCCTACTTCTCCCCAATAAAGATAACTGTTCTTCTGGTCTACGGAGATGCGATAGGGATTGCGATCGCCCATGACATAGATCTCGGGGCGGGTTTTTGCTGCTCCTTTGGGGAAAAGGTTGCCCGGAGGAATATCGTAGCTGCCGTCGGGGTTTATCTTTAGCCGCATGATCTTGCCCCGCAGGTCGTTACTGTTGCCGGCAGACCGTCGGGCGTCATACTGCAGATGGCCGGGGATGTCGTCGAGGGGAGCGAAGCCGTGGTTGACATAAGGGACGCCTTTCTCATCGAAAGGCGTGGAGTTGTCGCCCGCGGAGAAATAGAGCAGCTTGTCGGGGCCGAAGGCGATGGAGCCGCCGGTGTGGCAGCAGATCTCGCGCTGCGCTTTTACTTCGAGGATGGTTTTCTCGGTGGCGTTGTCGAGGGTATCGTTTATAAAGGTGAAACGGGAGAGCCGGTTGACCGAGCTATCGGCAGGGCTGTAATAGATGTAAACATAATGGTTGGTGGCAAAGTCAGGGTCTTTGGCCAGGCCCAGCATGCCTTCTTCGGCGTTGACGCCGGGTGTGTGGAGCGTTTTACAGTAGACATCAAAATATCCCACCTGTTTCACCTGTTTGGTATCGTGTTTGTACAGCGCGATGGCGCCGCGGCGCTGGATGATGAGGATGTCCAGGTTGGGAAGGATGGTCATCTCGGTAGGTTCGTAGAGCTGTCCCGTGAACAGCTGGGTCTTTACAAAGCGATCTTCATCCGGGGGGATGGGGGATTTCGCCTTTGCATAGTCGAGCTCGTTGTTGTCCCCGATGGCGTATTGGATGCCGGCGAGGATGTGTTTAAGGTAATTGTCTTCCGTGTAGCTTTCTTTTGTATGGCCGAGCTCGGTGTAGAAGGCGCGGCCACCGTCATAGTCATGCTCCCAGGCCATCGGGTGATCGCCCATTTTGTGGCCGCCTTTGTAGCTGGTCTCGTCGATGGTGAGCAGGACATGAACGTCCTTGTTCAATTCTTTATAACTGTAGAATTCGTCTTTTCGCTTCCATTGTTTTGGCAGGAATTGGGTGGCAGGGTTGTTGGCGTCGACGATGTTGAGAACACCTTCCTGGACATTGGGGAAGCTATCGTGGATGCCGGGGTGGTCGAGGAAGTAACCTCCTACCAGGCGGCCATACCAGTGCCAGTCGTATTCCGCGTCGGCCGCAGCGTGGATGCCGACAAAGCCGCCGCCGGACTGGATATAGCGTTCGAGGGCACCGCGTTGCCGGTAGTCGAGGACATCGCCCGTCGTGCTGAGGAAGATGACGGCAGAGTATTTCTTCAGGGTGTCGTCGGTGAACCACGTGGCGTCGGTAGTAGTGTCGACCTCGAAGTTGTTCTGGGTTCCCAACTGCCTGATGGCTGCGTTGCCATCGGCAATAGATTCATGGTGGAAGCCGGCAGTCTTGCTAAAGATGAGGACCAATGGTTTGCCGGGTCTGTGGTGGGAGCAGGAGGACAGGAAGGCGACCATGATCATCATCATGATCAGACTCTTTGTTGGCAGGCAATATCCTTTCATGTGTGTTGTTAGTTTATGGTTTCTTTATGTCAGGATGACACAATAATAAGGAATTATTTTTAAGATTGGGGTACCGCTGGTGGAGGGGAGGGGGGCTAAAGTGAGCAAGTTACGGGTTTTCGAAAGGCCGTATTTAGGATAATTTTGGGGTATGACAACGAGAAATCTATTTGCTACTGAGTCGGTTATCAACTTATTACCATTTGACGGGCAGGCGGATTACTATGGAAACGTCATTGAGCCGGCTGCGGCGCGGCGGTTTTTGGAAAAGCTGATGGCGGGGATTGAATGGCGCAATGACGAAGCGGTGATCTTTGGCCGCCATATTATTACCAAGCGGAAGGTAGCGTGGTATGGGGACAGCGACTATGGGTATAAGTATTCAGGTGTTGTCCGGCAGGCGCTGCCCTGGACCCCGGAGCTGATGGAGCTGAAGGGATTGACGGAGGGGCTGACGGGGGTGCAGTATAACAGCTGTCTGTTGAACCTCTATCATGATGGGGATGAGGGGATGGCCTGGCATAGCGATGATGAAAAGGAGTTACAGCCGGATGGGGCGATCGCTTCGTTGAGTTTTGGCGCCGGGCGGCGGTTTCTGTTCAGGCACAAGGAGAGTAAGCAGATCGTTGAGGTGATGCTGGCTGCGGGCAGTCTTTTGGTGATGAGGGGGGCTACGCAGGACCGGTGGCTGCATAGCCTCCCCAAGATGAAAAAGGTGCGGTTGCCGCGGATCAATTTGACATTTCGGACGATGATGCGGCGGGAGCCGGAGGACCGGACGATTGCAACCCCACGGCTCACGGCAGGTTAGTTACCCCAGAAGCTGTCCTCGGCCTGCTGGTCGAGCGAGAAGATCTTTGCGGAGGCGATCTTATTATCTCTCACCGAATACACATCGATGTTGTCGATATCGAGGCCGTCGCCGGGGCTGGTGGCTTTGAAGTGGAGGATACAGGCTACTTCGTCGCCGTTGACGCCGATAGGCGAAAACCCCGTGAGCCGGAATGTGCCTTCGCTGACGGCCTGCCAGCCCGCGGACATTTCGAAGACTTCGGCGGCGCTGTTACGGATGCCGGAGAAGCGGTTGTTGCCAGGCTGGGTCCATTTTACGTCGGGATGGATGAGTCCGGCCACGGTTTCCATGTCGCCATTCAATAATGCGTTGAGGAACGATTCGACTGTTTTTTTTGTTGCGTTTTCCATTTGTTTACGTTTTCAACAAAATTAGCGGCAGGGGGAGGTCCGGGCCTTACCAATTGGCGCCAAACGATTGACATTTCGCGCCATGGGGAAAAGCGGGGGACGAATTCGCTTACCTGTGAGGTGATCAGGAACAGCCATACTGTAGGGGAAGCATTTCAGCATTGCGCGGATTTTACGGAATTGCTGACCGATCTTTTCCGGACGAAGGTGACAAATGGTAAAAAGACCTTTGTCGCGGAGTTCATCCCTATCAAGGAGAAGACGGACGCTTTCCCCGTGTTGCGGAAACAATTGCTCGAGCTGTCGATGGCTTTTGTGCTGCACGAGCTGGATGGGCTGCTTTTTACGAAGATAGAACCGGTAGCCGTGGAAATGCCGTATGAGCGGGCTTCGCTGGGCGAGTTGCGAAGGGTGTTGCGGTGTGACAGGATCAAACCAGGGAAGCGATACCGAATGGAATTCAGCAATGATTTTTGGAATGAGCCGATCGTCGCCGCCAGTTTCAGCCTGCAACAGGTGTTGCTGGAGCGGGCGGGGCAATTGCGGGCCAGTGCCGGTAGCCGGGCGGCGAAGGAGGAGACGCTGTCCGGGCATATCAGCCGGTTGCTGGAGAATAATACGTATCTCGGAGTACCTTCTCTACAGCAGGTGGCGGCCAATCTCCACCTGAGTACGCGAAGTCTGCAACGCCGGTTGAAGGAAGAAGGAGTTTCTTATGGGGAACTCGCGGAGTCGGTGCGGAAGGCGACGGCTATGCACTACCTGCGGAGCAGCGACTACCCGTTGAAGGAGATCTCTTTTATGCTCGGGTATAATGAATTGAGTGCCTTCAGCAGGGCGTTCAAGAAATGGACGGGCCGGTCGCCGCAGGATCTCAGGAGACAATGGACAGGCGCCAATCGGGATAGGGTGGATATGGCCAGGGGGGCTTAAGGGGCGAGGGGCGTGACGAGCGATTTAGGCAATCTTTAACGCTGCCGGATTTAGCGGGGGAATTGTTTTTTATTAGTTTGGGCGTGCTAATCCATGCGCCATGCTAACAGCGAAGATCAAGGCATGTTTCCTATATTATAAGCACCTGCTGAGGGTGAACTTTGTTGTTTCTCTTTTGATCGCCCTCCTGGGCTGGGCTTCGGGGCTCGATGGTCTGAAGACGTTTTGTTTTTCTCTTGTAACAGGCGGAGCTTTTTTATCGTCTTACTTCTACGAGCGGCAACGCGGACATCAATATTATTTCTTTTTCAATCTCGGGCTCTCAAAAGGGGTGCTGTATGGCAGTGCCATCCTGTTTAATATTGTGTTGGCGGTGGTGCTCCTGGTCGTAAAAAACAATCTCCGATGACCGAACATGTCCTGGAAGCCGACAGTATCCTTGTGGAGCTGGGCGGCAGAAAGCTGCTATCGGATATTTACCTGCAATGCCGCACCGGTGAGGTTGTCGGGTTGTTGGGGCGTAATGGCGCAGGCAAATCCACTTTGCTCAAAGTATTGTTTGGCACCCAGGCCACCCCGGATCGTAGCGTCCGGATCGATGGCCGGAGCCTATCTCCGGTGTCGCTGCGCGGCAGGTGGATCACCTATCTGCCGCAGCATGGATTTTTACCGCCCGATCTTTCGGTGCGCAGCCTCATCAAGCTGTATGTTACCGATGCCCTGGAGGTGAGCCAGGTGCTGGCCGACGAGCGGATCAGTCCCCATCTGCGAAAGCGGGTAACGGCCTTGAGCGAGGGAGAGCTGCGTTACCTGGAGGTGCTGTTGTTACTGCATCTGCCTGCGCCGTTCGTACTGCTGGACGAACCTTTTTCGGGGATAGAACCGCTGTACCAGGAGCGGGTGATGGAGCTGATAAAGGAGTACCGTAGCCGGAAGGGATTTATTATTACCGATCATATATATCGGCCCATCATCAGTGTCAGCGACCGGCTGGTGCTGTTGGACAATGGGCGGGCGATCGGTATCCGCAGGAAGGAAGAGCTGGAAACGCGGGGGTATGTGCCGAAGGGTACATTTGTTCGTGGGGAGTCCGGTGTGGATGGTGGCGTTTTGGAGAGTGAGCAGGAGGCGGGATTCGAGGTGGACAAGCAGACCTGGAAAGACCTTGACCTGTTTGACCATGGAAGACGGGGATTGGTATTCGAGCTCCTTAACAAGGTGAAGACGACAGGTGGTGGCGATGTCCTGGAGCAACTATTAAAGTCGCCATCCAATCAGCGGGAGCTGCTGGAGGCGCGGCGGGACACTATCCGGTTCTTTGCCGACAACGGGGTCGATCTGCATATCGATCGGGAACAGCTGAGGACAATAGAGCATTATGCTACTTGTGGTATCGGGCTTTTCCCGGGGGTATTCTTTGATGCGGCGATCTATACCCTGCGAAATCAATTAAAGCAATCGCCGGATTATTATACGATAACCAATGGAGTGAGGCGGACGGTTGGTGTTCTGCGGCATCTTGTGGTACAGGCGGAAGAGTGGCTGGAGTGCGGTTGTCCCGATGCGCTGGTCAGCGAGGTGCTGGAAATGCTGGAGCTGCTCTTCGACTCCCGGGTCAAGGCCATCCTTTTCACCCCCGAGCATCCGCTGACGATGAGGGAAATTGCGCGGTGTGATCATTTTTTTCGCGGGGCGGGTAAGGTCTCACTGCGCCGGATACTCGATTTGCTGTATGAATGGGATGCCTATGTAGCGGTGGCCCGGGCGGCCCAGCAATACGATTGGTCGTTTCCGCACTATAGTGAGGCAGCGAGCCCGGCGATACAGGCTCACGGCGTTTTTCATCCGCTGATTGCCAATGCGGTGGCCAATGACTTTCAGATGGATGGGAAGGCGAACCTGTGTTTTATCAGCGGAGCCAATATGGCTGGTAAGTCGACTTTTCTGAAGTCGATGGGGCTGGCGGTTTATTTCTCGCACGTGGGATTCCCGGTGCCGGCCCGGTATTGGGAGACGACCTTGTTCAACGGCCTTATCACGACCGTCAACCTTGCCGACAATATCAGCCAGGGGTATAGCCATTTCTATACCGAGGTGAGGCGGGTGAAAGAGGTGGTGATGAAGGTGAAGGAGAAGCGGAAGATGGTGGTGATCTTCGATGAGCTGTTTCGGGGAACGAATGTCAAGGATGCGTCCGATGCTTCGTTGCAGGTGATCGATGGGCTTGCGGGCATCGGCGGGAGTCTTTTTCTGATCTCGACGCATATTGTGGAGATTGCTGCGGGGTTGGAGCGGAATCCGAATATCGTCTTTGCCTGTTTCGAGTCGCGGATGGAGGGTGGGGTGCCCTGGTATAGTTATAAGCTGCGGAGCGGGGTCTCCAACGAGCGGGTAGGGATGCTGATATTGAAGAATGAGGGGATATTGGAGATGCTGGAAGAGATGAAAGGGGCGCGGCCGCCCGGTGGGATGGGCGGGCATCAGCGGGGACCGGAAAGGGCGAGTTTTTCCAGCTGATGGCGGTAGAGTTTGCCGACAGGGATATCTTGCCCGCCGATCTCGACACCGGTATGGGTGTAGGCGGTGACCTTGTGGATGGCGATGATGAAAGAGCGGTGGATGCGCAGGAAGAGATGAGCGGGCAGCATCTCTTCGATGGAGCCGATGGGTTTTTTCATCACGAGCGGCTTTTGATCGGTGCGGATGATGCGGCTATAATCTTTTAAGCTTTCTATATAGACGATCTCGTCGAGGCGGACCTTGACCATTTTCCTGTCGACCCTGAAATAGAGAAAGGGGGCGGCTTCCGGGGTTTCCGCGGGTGACCTGCCGGCAGCAAGTGTTTTGCCGGCCGCGGGGGTTACGGATGTAGCGAGACTTTCGCCCGTGAATTTGTTGACGGCGCGGAGGAAGCGTTCGAAAGAGAAAGGTTTCAGCAGATAGTCGACTGCATCCAGGTCGAAGCCTTCGAGCGCGTAGTCTGCGTGTGCGGTGGTGAAGATGACCTTTGGCGGATGGCGCAGGGTGCGGATGAACTCCGTCCCCAGCAGGCGGGGCATCCTGATGTCGAGAAAGATGAGGTCTACCGGTTGTTGCCGGAGCAGCTGCATCGCTTCGAAAGCGTTGTGACAGGCGCCTATCAACTGCAGATTGTCCGTGCTTTCCAGATAGGATCGGAGTATTTTTAGCGCGGGTGGTTCGTCGTCAACGATGAGACATTTCCATTGCATGATGGTTCATTTCTTTGGATGAAGCCAGGCGGATGACGAGGGTGACCTGCCAGGTGTCCTCGTCGGCGAGGCATTTTAATGTATGGGTACCGGGATAGAGTAATTCCAGTCTTTTTTGCACATTATGCAGACCCAGGCCGCCCGGGTGGCGGTCTGCCGGCCTTTGTCCGGCTTCGTCGCGGCTGTTGATCAGTTGGAAGGTGAGCGTATTAGCCTCTACGTGGAGGTGGAGGCTGATCCAGCTTTTGTCCAGCTGTTTACTGATACCGTGTTTTATGCTGTTCTCCACGAAGGGGAGCATGAGCAGTGGTGCGATGGTTTTGCCGGCAATGTCACCGGTGAACTGCAGGCTGCAATCGAGCCTGTCGCCAAAACGCATACTTTCCAGTGCCAGGTAATTTTTTATGATGTCGATCTCGGTAGTCAGCGGGATCAGGGGGGGATTGCATTCATACAAAATATAGCGCAGGAGGGCGGAGAGTTTCAGGACGAGCTGCGGGGCCTGGTCGGACTTTTCGAGGCAAAAGGAGTACAGACTGTTGAGGGTGTTGAAGAGAAAGTGGGGGTGGAGCTGCGATCGCAGCAGTTGTAACTCGACGATGAGCTTTTCCTTTTCCAGCTGTTGCTGGCGTTGTTTTTCGAGATACCAGGATTTGACCAGTTTGATGGTGACGGCCATCCAGCCGGTGCTGAAGAGGGCATAGATAGTGCGGGGTGTGTAGATACTCAGCGGCGTTTCGTTTCGCCTCCACATCTGACGCTCGCCGGAATAGTGAACGAGGTAGACGTCGGCAAAGCGGGCATAGAACAAGCAACAGGTGAGGATGCCCGCGAAGCCGATGATGGTGGGCACGAGTTTCCCTTTGAGGACGAATTTTGGGAAGAGGAAATAGTTGAGGGAATAGGCGAAGAGGATGTGTCCGGGCAGAAAGCCAAGGGTGGTGGTCAGGATCCGCAAGGGGGTGCCGAAATGGAAAACGAAATAGTGGAAGATGATGACGGCGATCCAGAACAGGATGTGCAGTAATATCCGTTGGCGGGACAGCCGATCGAAGAGTTTTATGTACATGAGTTCTGCCATGCCCGGGATTGACCGGGCAATTTATAGTAAAAGGATCGGATTGGAGGGAGGAATGTTGCTTACTGTCGACGAAAGTGCCCTTTTGGTAGATGAGTGGAATAAACAGGCGAATATCGCCGGTGAGGAAGGGTTGGGCGATATGGTGGCGGCGCCCCGGAGGGGCGCCGTAGTTTTGGAGCCTCTCATCATATAGAGAGGTTTTGCAGAGCCTTGTTGTATCTACGGCGGGGCTCATTTTTTTTCGTATCTTGGCTGTCTACACTGGGAATATCTTTCATTTTAAATTATTGGTCATGCTGAAAAGTATGCTGCGGATCGCGGTCCGCCACCTGCGTAAGCGTAAGGGTTATGCTGTATTGAATATTTTGGGATTGACGGTGGGCATCGCCTGCTGTCTGCTCATTTTCGAATATGTGGCGTATGAGCGCAGCTATGAAAGTTTTAATCCCAAGGCCGGCAGGATCGTCCGGGTGCAGAATGAGGAATACCAGAACGGCGTGATGACGGTGCCCTGTGCGTCTTCGATGTCGGCGCTGGCGCCTACATTGAAAAAGGATTTCCCGGAAGTAGAGGAAGCCTGCCGGCTCCGGCATTCGCCCCTCATCCTGGCCAATGATATCCGTAATGTCCGGTTCGAGGAATTGAAGGCCTATTATGCCGACCCGGCCACAGTGGATATTTTCAGCGTCCACGTGCTGGAAGGCGATGCGAAGACAGCACTGTCGGCGCCCTCGAAGGTGTTGTTGTCGGCCACTTCGGCGAAGAAATATTTCGGCCACGAGGACCCGCTCGGGAAGACATTGACCCTTCATGGCAACGGACGTACCTGGTCGCTGGAGGTGACGGGCGTATTCGCCGATTACCCAGCCAATTCCCACATGCAGTTTGACCTGCTGGTATCCTATAAGACCCATAGCGTAGTGAATGGCACCTATGGCAAGCCGAATGACCCGGTTGAGACCAGCTGGGGCTGGACGGACTTTTACACGTATATCCTGTTGCGGGAGGGGGCCAACCGTCAGCAGTTTGCAGCCAAAATGCCGGCTTTTATCGACAAGTATTATAATAACCTGCCGGAGAATCTTGCCGATAAGGACCGGTATAATCTTACTGTTATGCCGCTGCTGGATATTCATCTGTACTCCCATTACACCGAAGAGGCGGAACCCAACGGGGATGGGCAGTCGGTGTCTTTTCTTTTCCTGATCGCCTTTTTTATCATCGCCATTGCCTGGATCAACTATATCAATCTTTCTACGGCGCGTTCGCTGGAGCGGGCCCGGGAAGTGGGGGTGCGGAAGGTGCTGGGGGCGGTTCGCCAGGAGTTGATCCGGCAATTTATGCTGGAGAGCCTGTTGCTCAATGTGGTTGCCCTTGTGGCGGCGCTTGCGGTTGTGCTGGTGGCGAACCCGCTGTTTGGACGGCTCACGGGGCGCCCGTTGACGGCTATCTTCTCGTTGCCGGGGCTTTATTGGGAATATTTCGCCGGGTTGTTTGTTGCGGGGACGCTGCTGTCTGGTATTTATCCGGCACTGGTTTTATCCCGGTATCAGCCGGTAGCCGTGCTGAAAGGATTGTTCAAGAATGCGGCGGGAGGGCAATGGCTGCGGAAGGGGTTGATCGTGGGGCAATTTGCAGCTTCCATCATTCTTATCGCGGGGACGGTGATCGTTTACCGCCAGGTGATCTATATGCGCAGCCAGCGGTTGGGCGTGGATATCGATCGTACGCTGGTGTTGAGGGGGGCCCGCAGCGCCCTGACGGATTCGGCTTACCATGGGGCTTTTGATGCTTTTAAAGGTGAAGTGCTGCAAGTGAAAGGTGTGAAGAGCATCACCGCTTCGTCGAATGTGATGGGGGAGGAGATCTTGTGGGACACCGATTGGTGGTGGATGCAGCATCCTGGTGGCATACGTAAGGTCTCGATCTTTATGCTGGGGGTGGACCAGGACTTTGTCGGCAGCTACGGGATCAGGATGGTGGCGGGACGCAATTTTTCCCGGGATTTTCCCAGCGACAGAAGGGCTGTGCTGTTGAATGAGACGGCTGTTCGCACGCTTGGGTTCGCGTCCCCGCGAGCGGCGTTGGGGCAATTGGTGACCACGGGTGCGAAAGCCTTTGATTCATCACTGGTCGTTGGTGTCATCGCCGACTTCCACAATGAAGGACTGCAAAAAGCCATCCAGCCGCTGGTGCTGTTGCCGAATAGGGATGGGCGTGCCCATTATTCCCTTAAGATAGAGCCGACTGATGCTGCGGCGACGATCGCGGCGGTGAGGAAGATATGGGACAAGCATTTTCCCGGGGATAATTATACCTATTATTTTCTCGATGAGGCGTTCGACCGGCAATATGCCGAGAACGAGCGTTTTGGGCAGGTGTTTGCCTTATTTGCCCTGTTTGCGGTGGCTATCGCCTGTTTTGGCCTGCTTGGGCTTTCTGCCTATAACGTATTGCAGCGGACGAAGGAGATCGGGATCCGCAAGGTATTGGGCGCTTCTGTGAGCAGCCTCCTCTACCTGTTGTCGCGGGACTTCCTGGTGCTGGTGATTGCCGTCCCTGTTACGTGGGCGGTGATGGATAGCTGGTTGCAGAGCTTTGCCTATCGCATCGGTATCTCGTGGTGGGTGTTTGGGCTGGCGGGGTTGCTTGCCGTGCTGGTGGCGTTTGTGACAGTGGGTGGGCAGGCGTTTCGCGCGGCTGTAGCGAATCCCGTCCACAGTTTGCGGAGCGAGTGAGCCGCAGCGGGTTAATCCTGTGGGGTGTTTAAAAGCGGAATAGACTCCTGGAGCACTTTGTCGAGGGGGCAGTTGCCGGTGGGAGAGGTGTCGACAATTTGTTGGAGGCGGTTTTTGATGGTGGTGAGTTCATGTATCTTCTGGTCGATGCGGTCGATCTTCCGTTGTACAAAGCGGATGCCGCGCTGGGGTTCGAGGACGCCTTCCTCGAAGAGGATGATCATGCCCAGGGTTTCCTGGAGGGTAAAGCCAAATTCCTTTATTTGACGGATGGCCAGCAGGCGTCTGAGGATGGTTTCGGGATAGTCTTTGAACTGGTATCTGTCGCGTCCGGCGTCGGGCAGCCGGATAAGGCCTTTTTTCTCGTAGAAACGGATGGTATCCCTGCTGAAACCCGATCTTTTTGACAGTTCGCCGATGCGCATAGGCCTGTTTTTGAGGGTGATGAAATTTTTTTGGCGTTTTTGTTGACTGTGGACTATACTCCAGGGTATAGGTTTGCAGGACTAAATTAGCCAATTATGGAAAAAACGCCTATGTCTTTTTATACCGTTCGGTTCAATGATTGCGATCCGATGGGCCATCTGAACAACAGCAAGTATATCGACTATTTTTTGAATGCGCGCGAGGATCATTTGAAGGAGCATTATGGGATCGATCTGAAAGAGTGGGCGCAAAGGGGGGATCTTTTTGTGGTGAGTCAGCATGAGATCCGGTATCTGCGGCCGGTGACCTATAATGAGCGCGTCGGTATCCAGTCTGCGCTGATCGGGTGGGGGGATAGTTTCCTGATGGTGGAGATGCTGATGTTTGATGAGGCGCGGCAGCTGAAGACCATTTTATGGACGCGGTTTACACGGATCAATGCGCGAACGGGGAAGAAGGAGGCGCATCCGGCGGAGTTTATGGAGTGGATACAGGGGACACTGGTGGAGGGGATTGAGCTTGAGCGGGGGTTGAATGGGAGACTGGAGGGCTTGAGGATGGTTTTGCCGGGATAACTATAGGCAGCTCGAAATCGATGGTTCGGGGAAACAGGCAGGTTCTGGCATCACAGGCCTGGTAGCGCAATTGCGCTTTGATGTGGTGTAGCCCTGTCTTGGTATCAGCAGAAGGTTTTATGGGAAGGCGAATGATGAACGACGACTCGAAAACATTCTGGTCGTTTGCGGCGCCTTCCAACCGAAATAAGGTGTAGGGAGGGAAGATGGTGGCGCCTATGGTGAATAGACTGTTTGGCGTTGTTCGCAACGTGACGGGGATGAGCGATGCATCGTTGACGATATTGGCCTGAACGTGATAGCCTTCTTTTACCGTTACGCGGATGTTAGCCATAGTTTTCCTGCCCGGCTGGACAACAGTCGTATCGATCGATAAGCTCACTATTGGTTGTTGTAGTATTGCATCCAGTTTTTTGCGGGCCTCGGTGAGTTTTGCATCGAAAGCCGCCGAATTCAGCAAAGAATAGAAACGAATTTTCCCCTCCCTGTCAATGATCAGGTTGGCTGCCAGCACCACTTCATCTCTTTTAAGATCGGGCAAGACATCCGGCGGGGCATAGGTGGCCGCCACTTTCCCATTCGTGTCCAGTAACACGGGAAAGGAGAAATCATACTTCTGAAGGGACTGGGCGACCAGCTCTTTGTCTTCCTTTACATCGATGACTACTACCTGCACGCCTTTGTCTTTGTACGACTGGTAAAGCTGTTGCAAGTTGGGCGCTTCCGCATTGCAGAAGGGGCACCAGGTGGTGGAAAAATGCAGGAGGATGACCTTGTCCTTCCATTGCGCGAGCCCATAGTCTTTTCCATCCAGGCCTTTCAATTCGAATGCCGGCGCTTTTTCCCCGAGCATGGGTTGGGTTTGCTGTTGTTGCTGCGCCTGCAAGGTTGGTGCTGCGAAGAAAACCATGGCGCTGGCGATGAATGTTAGTGATGGCTTCATATGGCTAGTTTTTTGAGGGCGCCTTCGCCTAGTATTCAATTATTTTATTGAATACTTGAATTTACGTAATTTTGTGCAATGGAGAAAAGAATCTTTAAGGATAAGGCCTATTCCCTGCTGGCGGCGATGATCAAGGCGATGGCCAATCCTCACCGGCTGGAGATCGTGGATCTGCTGGGCCAGGGTGAGCGAACAGTGGAGGAAATAGCGGAGGAAGCCAACATGTCCATCGCCAACACGTCGCAGCATCTGCAAGTGCTGAAGCAGGCCAATCTTGTGGAGGTGAGGCGGGAAGGGAATTATATACATTACCGGTTGACCCATGAAGAAGTATCTAAATCGTGGCAAATGTTGCGCGAACTGGGATTTAGCCAATTGTCGGAGATGGAACGGCTGATAAGGGATTTCCGGGAAAAGCGCAATAGCCTGGAAGCGTTGCCGATGGATGAATTGCTGACGCGGATGAGATCGCGCAACCTCGTGGTGCTGGATGTACGCCCGGCAAAGGAGTTTAACAATGGGCATATCCGCGGGGCTATCAACATACCGCTGGAAGGGCTTGCCGCTAAAATCAATCATCTTCCTAAGAACAAAGAATATGTTGCTTACTGCAGGGGACCTTTTTGTGTGTTTGCGGATGAGGCGGTGGCCCTGCTTACCAAAAGAGGGTTTAAAGCAAAAAGATTGATGGAGGGGTTCCCGGATTGGAAAATGAAGGGTCTGCCTGTTGAAACTATTGAATCATGAATCAGGTAAGACTTGGATTAAAAGAGAACCGGCAACAGTTTGCGCTGCTGGTTATTATCAACGCCTTTGTCGGCGGCATGGTCGGGTTGGAAAGGAGTATCCTCCCACAGATGGCGGAATCCGCTTTTCAGATCGGGGCAAAGACCGCTATTCTTTCCTTTATCATCGTTTTTGGATTGACAAAAGCCATTGCCAATTATTTCACCGGGGCACTGGCCAACAAGGTGGGAAGAAAGAAGCTGCTGACCATTGGCTGGCTGTTTGCCCTTCCCGTCGCGCCGATATTGATGTATGCCGATAGCTGGAACTGGATCGTCGCGGGCAATATTTTATTGGGTATCAACCAGGGTTTGACGTGGAGCAGCACGGTTGTCATGAAAATAGACCTGGTGGGTGAGAAGCAACGGGGCCTGGCGATGGGGTTAAATGAGTTTGCCGGTTATCTGGCGGTTGCGGTAGTGGCTTTTTGCACCGGCTGGATCGCCTCGGCCTATGGTTTTCGGCCGTATCCCTTTTATATCGGCATCTTATTGTCGCTCTTTGGGCTGCTCGGAAGCTGGCTGCTGGTAAAAGACACTAAACAGCATGTTGCGCAGGAAACGACGACAAGCCCGGTTGCGAGGCTCAAAACCATTTTTTGGGATACTACGTGGCGGAATAAGAATCTTGGTTCCGTCTCGCAGGCGGGGCTGATCAATAACCTCAACGATGGGATGGCCTGGGGGCTAATGCCTATATTGCTGGCGTCGAAGGGGTTTAGTATCGGGCAGATAGGGGTGGTGACGGCTATTTATCCTGCCGTCTGGGGAATAGGGCAATTGTTTACCGGGAAAATGGCCGATCATTTTTGTAAAAGGGATCTGCTGTTTTGGGGTATGCTGCTGCAGGGGTTGGCGCTGGTGGCCTTTTTGTTTGCCGGGACGCTTCTGTCCTTTATCCTGCTTTCTGCTGTTCTCGGGTGGGGCACGGCCATGGTATATCCTACTTTTCTGGCGGCGGTTGCGGAGAACACGCATCCTGCCGATCGGGCCAAAAGCCTGGGAGTCTTTCGTTTTTGGCGAGACCTGGGTTATCCCATCGGGGCCATTATCACCGGGCTGGTAGCCGATGCTTTTGGGATCAGGGCCTCCGTGCTGGTGATCGGACTGCTTACTCTTTTTTCCTCCATAGTTATCTTATACCGGATGAAATGCGCTAATCTGACTTTGCTTAGAAAAAATATAGCGTAAAACCTTATTATATGGAGATTATTTAAGAATTTTGCGGCTTGTTTAAATTCTGCAAAATGAGCAATACACCTGCTACATTATTTGACAAGGTATGGGATTCTCATGTGGTGAGGAAGATAGCCGATGGTCCCGATGTGCTTTTTATCGACCGGCATTTTATCCATGAAGTGACGAGCCCGGTGGCTTTTCTTGGCCTGGAAAGCCGCAAGCTGAAGGTGATGTTTCCTGAAAAGACCTTTGCGACGGCCGATCATAATACACCTACCATCAACCAGCACCTTCCGGTGCAGGACCCGTTGTCTGCCAACCAGTTGAAGGCGCTGGAAGTGAATGCCGCCAAATATGGCATTTCGCACTGGGGCCTTGGCAATCCGAAGAATGGGATCGTGCATGTGGTCGGTCCGGAAAACGGTATCACCCTGCCCGGGATGACGATCGTTTGCGGTGACAGCCATACGTCCACCCATGGGGCATTTGGCGCCATCGCTTTTGGTATCGGAACGTCGGAAGTGGAAATGGTTTTGTCCTCGCAATGTATCATGCAGCCCAAGCCAAAGAAGATGCGGATCAGCGTCGATGGCGTCCTCGGCAAAGGCATTACGCCAAAAGATGTGGTGCTCTTTATCATTTCCCGGCTGACGGCAGCGGGCGCTACGGGCTACTTTGTAGAATTTGCGGGTGAAGTATTCGGGAACATGAGCATGGAAGGCCGGATGACGGTTTGTAACATGAGTATTGAAATGGGCGCCCGCGGCGGCATGATCGCCCCGGATGAAACGACCTTCAACTATATCAAAGGCCGGGAAAAGGCCCCTGCGGGCGCCGCCTGGGATAAGGCGCTGGCCTACTGGAAGACGTTGAAGACGGAAGAAGGAGCGGTCTTCGATAAGGAATATCGTTTCGCCGCTGCCGACATCGAGCCCATGATCACCTACGGCACCAACCCTGGTATGGGCATCGGTATCACCAAAAATATTCCTTTGGCAGATGCCGCCGGTGGTAGCAAGAGCACTTACGAAAAATCCCTGGACTATATGGGCTTTCATGAGAATGAGGCCATGCTGGGCAAGAAAGTGGATTATGTCTTCATCGGCAGCTGTACCAATGGACGCATCGAGGACTTCCGCGCTTTTGCTTCTATTGTAAAGAACCGGAAAAAAGCCGAAGGTGTCACGGCATGGATCGTTCCGGGCAGTCATATCGTGGAGCAGCAGATAAAAGAAGAAGGGATACTGGATATCCTGACGGCTGCGGGGTTCCAGCTGCGCCAGCCCGGCTGTTCGGCCTGTCTGGCGATGAACGATGATAAAATACCGGCAGGTAAATATGCTGTCAGCACCAGCA
Source organism: Puia dinghuensis (assembly GCF_014642875.1). Taxonomy (GTDB): domain Bacteria; phylum Bacteroidota; class Bacteroidia; order Chitinophagales; family Chitinophagaceae; genus Puia; species Puia dinghuensis. The sequence goes on along the minus strand of NZ_BMJC01000002.1, from coordinate 54,509 downwards.
ACCGCAACTTCGAAGGCAGACAGGGTCCCGGCGCCCGGACGATGCTGGCGAGTCCCCTGGTGGCGGCAGCCGCAGCCGTGACCGGCGTTGTGACGGACCCCAGGACATTATTGGTAGATTAAACTGTACAAACATTATGGCTTACGATAAATTCACGGTACTAAAGAGCACTGCCGTCCCCATGCCGATAGAGAATGTGGACACCGACCAGATAATCCCTGCCCGCTTCCTGAAGGCTACCGAACGCAAGGGTTTTGGCGACAACCTTTTCCGCGACTGGCGGTTCAATGCGGATAATACGCCCAAAAAGGATTTTGTGCTGAATAATCCCATTTATTCGGGGAAGATACTGGTTGGCGGCAAGAACTTCGGCAGCGGCAGCAGCCGCGAACATGCGGCCTGGGCCATCTATGACTATGGCTTCCGCTGCGTGGTGTCCAGCTTTTTCGCCGATATCTTTAAGAACAATTCGCTCAACATCGGCATCCTGCCTGTGCAGATAAGCCCCGGCTTTTTGGATAAGATCCTCCGGGCGATAGAGGCCGATCCGCATGCAGAGCTGGAAGTGAGCCTGCCGGAACAGAAGATCACTATTCTGGCTTCGGGCGAGTTCGAACCTTTCGAGATCAACAGCTATAAAAAGCACAACCTCATGAATGGCTATGACGACATCGACTACCTGCAGTCGATGAAGGAGGACATCCGGGTTTTTGCGGCAAAGAGCATCTATTAAAAATACTCCAATGGCTCACGCTGCACGTCATATCGAGATAATGGATACTACCCTCCGGGATGGTGAACAGACCAGCGGGGTGTCGTTCTCGCCTCAGGAGAAGCTGACGATCGCCCAGCTATTGCTCACCGAGCTGAATGTGGATAGGATAGAAATTGCTTCTGCCAGAGTATCTGAAGGAGAATTAGAGGCGGTGAAAGCGATCACAACGTGGGCTAAGGCCAACGATCTGTTGGACAGGATCGAGGTGCTGACCTTTGTCGATGGAGATGTCAGCATCCAATGGATGAAGGAAGCCGGAGCGAAAGTAATGAACCTGCTGACGAAGGGCTCGCTCAATCACCTGACCCACCAGCTGCGGAAAAAACCTGAACAGCATTTTGAAGAGGTGGCGGCCGTTATCGCGCTGGGCCGGAAGAATGGGCTGGACTGTAATGTCTACCTCGAGGACTGGAGCAACGGAATGCGGCATTCGCGGGAGTATGTCTTTCAATATCTGGATTTTTTACAGCACCAGCCGGTGAAACGGATCATGTTGCCCGATACGCTCGGCATCCTTATCCCATCGGAGGTGACGGAATACATCGGCGCCATTGTACAGCGTTATCCCGGGCTGCATTTCGACTTTCATGCGCATAATGATTACGATCTGGGCACGGCCAATGTGCTGGAAGGGGTAAAAGCAGGGGCGCACGGCATCCATCTTACAGTCAATGGGATGGGGGAGAGGGCCGGCAATGCGCCGTTGGCCAGCGCCGTCGCCGTGCTCAACGATTTTCTGCCTTCCGTAAAAACTTCGGTTAACGAGGCTTCGCTCTACCGGGTGAGCAAATTAGTGGAGACCTTTTCGGGCGTACGTATCCCTGCCAACAAACCAGTCGTGGGCGAAAATGTATTCACGCAGACGGCGGGCATCCATGCCGACGGGGACAAGAAGAACAATCTTTATTTCAGCGATCTGATGCCGGAGCGTTTTGCCCGGCAGCGCAAGTACGCGTTAGGCAAAACGAGCGGTAAAGCCAATATAGAGAATAACCTTGCACAATTAGGTATACAGTTATCGGAAGCTGACCTGAAGCTGGTGACGCAGCGGATCATCGAATTGGGCGATCGAAAGGAGGTGGTTACCCAGGCCGACCTGCCGTATATCATTGCCGACATCCTGGACAGCAAGGCCATCCAGGAAAAAGTGCGGATAGAGGATTATGTGCTTACACATGCCAAGAGCCTGCATCCTTCCGTGGCGGTGAAGGTCTCCATCGATGGGGAGCTATTCGAGGAGCATGCGCAGGGTGACGGCCAATACGATGCTTTTATGAATGCGCTGAAGAAAGTGTACAAGCGGCAAAAGCTGGAGCTGCCCACGCTGGTGGATTATGCCGTGCGTATTCCCCCGGGCGGGAAGACGGACGCGCTCTGCGAAACGGTGATCACCTGGGCCGCTCACAATAAGGAATTCAAGACAAGGGGGCTGGACAGCGATCAGACCGTCTCGGCGATAAAGGCCACCCAGAAAATGCTGAATTTAATTTAAGATCGAATGGCAAATAAAAAAATTGTAATCGTTCCGGGAGACGGAATAGGACAGGAAGTAACAGCAGTTGGAAAGAAAGTATTGGACGCCATCGCCGCGAAGTTCGGGCATTCGTTTACGTATGATGAAGCGTTGATCGGTCATGTCGCCATCGAGGCAACCGGTAGCCCGCTGCCTGATGAATCGCTGGAGAAGATGCTCCATTCGGATGCCGTGTTGTTTGGCGCGGTGGGCCATCCGAAATATGATAACGATCCCTCCGCCCGCGTCCGGCCCGAACAAGGGTTGCTGAAGATGCGGAAGGAACTGGGGCTGTATGCCAACCTCCGGCCCATCAAATTGTTCGATGAATTACTTGGCGCTTCGAGCATCAAGCCTGAGATATTAAAGGGGGCGGATATCCTCTTCTTCCGGGAGCTGACGGGGGATATCTATTTCGGCGAGAAAGGCCGGAAGAACAATGGCGACACGGCCTACGACGTGGCTGAATACAGCCGGTATGAGGTGGAGCGCATCGCCCGTAAGGCTTTTGACGCTGCCCGCACCCGGCGCAAGAAGGTCTGTTCTGTCGATAAGGCCAATGTCATCGAGACGTCCCGGCTTTGGCGAGAGGTGGTGCAGAAAGTGGCGAAGGAGTATCCTGACGTGGAAGTGGAGCATCAGTTTGTGGATGCTACGGCGATGCTGCTGATCAAGGACCCCAGGCGTTTTGACGTTGTGGTTACGGCGAATCTTTTTGGCGACATCCTTACGGATGAAGCCTCCCAGATAGCGGGCTCCATGGGTATGCTGGCTTCCGCCTCCATCGGCGACGGCACGGGGGTATATGAACCCATTCATGGTTCGGCGCATGATATTACGGGGAAAGGCGTTGCCAATCCCCTGGCATCCATCCTGTCAGCCGCCCTGCTGCTGGACATTTCCTTTGGGATGAAGGCCGAATCCGAGGCGGTGATCGCTGCCGTGGATGGGGTGCTTAAGGCGGGCTTCCGGACGAGGGATATTGCAGATGCAACGACTCCTACGGCGAAGGTGCTCGGGACAGAGGCGATGGGAGCGGAGGTGTTGAAGCTGATATAGGGGTTGGCCGCCGGTGCGGGTGGGTAAAGTAATTTTATTATCTTGTGTCTACTTTGCCTATGATGAAGGCCTTATTGTCCCTGATCGTTTGCCTGGCTTTTTTTCCCATTGTATCGTTGGCACAGGAGTATAGCTATGCCCACTATGGGATTGCCGAGGGTCTGGCCGGATCGACCGTCTATTGTATCACGCAGGATAAGGATGGGTTTATCTGGACCGGTACGGAAACCGGTGTCAGCCGCTTTGACGGTTCGCATTTTAAGAATTTCACCACTAAAGATGGGTTGCCCGACCTGGAGGTAGTACAGCTATTTGCCGATTCCAGGGGCAGAGTATGGATGGCGCCCCTGCGGAAATCCATTTGCTATTATTACCAGGGCAGGATACACACGGAACAGAATGACTCCGTGCTGGGGCATATCCGGCTGGATGGCAATCTCTGGGGTTTTGCGGAGGACGCCGCCGGTAATATTTTGTTGCAGGAAAAGAACGTCCTGCATATACTCGGGGCAGACGGCTCGTTGACCGATGTCGATTCTCTTGACGGGGCGCCGGTGAGCAACTGCTTTGCTGTAAGCGCCAGTACATCCGGTGGTTTTCTCGCGGAAATAAATGGAAAGATAGTCGAGTTCTCCGGCAACAAATGCCTCCATTCGATGCGTATCCCGTATGTCGGATCCAGATCTAACGATTTCGCCTTGAGCAGCGGCACGGTGGTGTGGAATGAGAGAGGTCTTGCGTATAATATCCTTTCATTTGGGAAAAAAAGGATCATCCGCCAGGCGTGGGATAAACAGCATCACAGGAGTATCGCTTTTACCGCTATAGGCGACAGCCTGGTGTATTCCAATGAGCTGGATGGCAGTCATGAATATAACATCCGAACCGGGCAAACGAGAACGTATTTGCCAGGTATCGCCGTATCGAGAGTGTTTAAGGACGCCTCGGGGGACCTTTGGTTCACGACCATGGGAGCAGGGCTTTACCGGCTTATTTCGAATGATGTGCGGTCGATCTCTTTTACGGTGGAGCGCACGGAAAAGGCGACGGTGACTGCCCTCGCCAGGGTTGGCCATGAACTATGGGTCGGGGATAATCACAACTATATTTTCCGGCTTTCTCTGCCGGGGCTTACCCTCCGGGAACAACACCTCTATTTTCCCTTCAAGCCCGAGCGGATACTGATCATCGATACGACAAAGGATGGTAAGATCCTGGCCGGAGGCGACGGCGGGGTGCAGGAGGATACCCGCGATCTCCGACCTGTTGGGGATATTTTTGGGGGTGGCCTTAAATCTCTTACCTGGATGAACGAGCGGACCGTGCTGGCCACTTATTCCTGGGGCGCAGGGACCTTCGATCTGCCGCTTACCCGAAATGCGCGGATGAAGGACACTTTATTGAAGGGTAGAGCTACCATTGCCTTTTACACGCATGATACTATTTATCTGGGCACGATGGATGGATTATACCGGCTCGTAAAGGGCCGCCCGCGGGTGTTCCTGGGCGACGGGGTCCCTTTTCTGAGGAACCGGATCTCTGCGATCGTCAAGGCTGAGGATGGGACGCTTTGGATCGGGTCGTACGATGATGCGGGGATCATCGGGTATAAGAATGGCCGGGAGGTGGCCGCGCTTACCCGGCAGCAGGGATTGACCAGCGATATCTGCCGGTGTCTGCAGGTGCACAACAATATTCTCTGGGTAGGCACGGATAAGGGGTTGAACCGGGTCGAGCTGGACAAGCCGGGATATCCCATTACGCGTTATACCAGCCGGGATGGGCTTGCATCGGATATGATCAATACGGTATTGGCAGACAGCTCGCGCATCTATGTCGGAACATCCGAAGGGCTAAGTTATTTCGATGAGCAGAAGCCGGTGAATAGTGAAGGGTGCCGGCTCCATCTCCTGTCGGTGATGAATTCGGGTCGGGAGCGGATAGTAGATACGGCCGATCTCGTCATCCCTTACAGGGATAAGCATCTCCGGTTGGAGTTTGCAGGTATTTCTTACCGATCGGCCGGGGATATTACCTATCGCTACCGGATGCTGGGGCTCGACAGCACCTGGCGGGAGACGAAGGAGAACACCCTTGATTACCCTGAGCTTCCGTCAGGGGAGTATGAATGGCAATTGATCGCAGTGAATAAGTTCGGCAACTGGAGCCGGATGTTGCAGCTACCCGTCACCGTTGATATCCAGTGGTGGAAGAAGCCCTGGTTTGTCGTTGGCGCCTGGCTGTTGTCGCTTGTTCTGTCATGGCTGTTAGTATCGAGCCGGATTCGAATAATCCGCCGCCGGCAGCGGGAAAAAGAGGGCTTGCTGCAACGAATGAGCGATCTGGAGAGTACTGCACTGAAGTCGCAGATGAATCCGCATTTTATTTTCAATTGTCTTACTTCGATCCAGCTGCTCAACTTATCCGGGGATACCGGCGGCTCCAATCAATACATTACGGGCCTGGCCAAGCTGATCCGGATGACGCTGCATAATTCATCGCGAACCTTTGTGTCCATCGGGGACGAAGTGGATTATCTATCTTCCTACCTGTCGCTGGAAAAGATGCGTTTCAAGGAGAAGATCGATTATGAGATAGTAGTGGATACTTCCATCCATCCTGGCGTGGTGCTTATCCCGCCCATGCTTATCCAGCCCTTTGTGGAAAATGCGTTGAAGCATGGCCTTGCCCACAAGGTTGATGGAAAGGGCTTCATCAGTATAAGGATGCGAATTGCCGACGACCGGATAGTGATCGTTATCGAGGACAACGGTGTCGGCAGGAAGGAAGCTGCTGCAAGGCCAAAAAGCGCCGAATGGAAAGAGTATCCCTCGCGTGGCCTGTCGCTGACCGAAGACCGCATCGGGATCATGAATAAGCTCTATGCTGGTGATGCCGGCATCGAGGTCACCGATCTGCAGGACAGTGACGGCAGTCCGGCAGGGACTCGTGTTACGCTGAGATTGCCCATATTTTATGGGCGGCCACAGCTTTCCTGAGTCGAGGCAAGCCGGCGGTTATGGAGTGCTGGTGAGTTCGGTCTGGCTTTTCAGGACGGCGTTGTCGGATTGTCGGTGATGCAGGACGTTGACATATTCGAGGGCCAGGCGGAGACCGTAGACCTCATATGCTTTCTGCGCCCACTGGACAGCCCCGGGGAGATCGCCATTGATCTCACTGATGATGGCCATATTATAACAGGCCCTGCCTGCTGCCTTGCGGGAAGTGCTGGCGGTCTCTTGCTGCCAGATGCGAGCGGCGCCGTCCCAGTTGCCCGTTTGCGCCATGCGTTTGGCAACGATGAAATTTCCGTCGCCCCGTACATAATAATACCGCCATACACGGATGGAATAGGGCAGGATGCGTGAAGCATAGGCCTGGCCTGCGTTGATGGCAGCCTGTTTCACCGCTTCTTTACGACCGATGAGGCCCGATCCGGCTGTAGCAGGGTCAAGGCCGTGGCCCTGGAAGGAGAGATCCCGGGAAATGATATATTCATCGAGGATATTTCGAGAAGATGGGTCATAGATTCGCCAGCCGGTTTTTACCTGGGTGTTCATGTTCACCTGCTGTGCGATGGCCGGCAGATTGCTTACTACGGTTTGCAGGTTCGTGGGGGGGACGGGAATGCCGACCTTGGATTCCGCGTCGAAGAGTTCGAGAGAAAACAAGACATCCACATTGTTGAGCCTGCATATGCTGTCCACGGTGTCCCAGGGCAGGGAGGTGGGGAATACTCCTGCGCCGAACGAGCGGAGGTCAAGATTATCGAGGTATCTCACCGAGGTGAACCGGTTGTTCTTCATCAACTCGTCGGTGAGGCCGGTGACGCCGGCCTTTGCGCCTTCTGCCTGGAGACTCTTGCTCTCCAATGAGAGTGCCTTATGAAGGGCGTCGATGGTTCTGTTCTCATCGGTGGCGCGACTTCTGTCGACTACTGCTGCTGACTTTATATTGGGAGGAAGGCCCACTGGAGCCGGTTCGGTGACGCTGAGGGACATCAGGTTGGTGGAGCTACAGGAATAGCAAAGGACCATGAGTCCAAGGAGGATGGATGGGTTCTTCATAAGGGGATCGTTTAGAAGGACATACGGGTTTTTCCTCGTTAAAAACGGGGAATGGGTGGTTTTAGTATATTATGGCGTGTACTCTTTTGACGGATCGATGCTGCATATAAAGGAGCCGTTGAGTGGTGATTCCTTATTATAAAGGAAAGCCCCTCCCCCGGGGTGCGTGAATTTCCCACCGCTGAATTGCACGAGGGCTTGACCAGCCGCCGTATCCCACTCCATAGTAGGGCCATGCCTGTAGTAAAAATGGGCCTTTCCCTCGGCTATGAGGCAAAATTTAAGGGCACTGCCCGCGGCTATGGTCTTCGAGATGGGATATTGCTTTACCATCTCCTGCTCTTCGGGGGATGAGTGAAATCTGCTGCCTAATGCTGTCCAATCCTTTGCCTGGTTATCGGCGTGAAGGCGCACCGGTGAACCGTTCGAGGTGATGCGCCAGGTTCCTTCGCGGCTGCTTCCGTAGTAGCAGGATCGCTGTACAGGAACATAGATCATCCCAAATACGGGTTGCTGGTGATGGACAAGCGCGATGTTGATGGTGAACTCGTCACTGCGCTGCAGAAATTCCTTTGTGCCGTCCAGGGGATCTATACACCAGAAGTATTCCCAGTGTTTGCGCTCCTCATAAGGAAGGACGGCGCTTTCTTCGGACATCACCGGGATATCCGGGGTCAGCGTTTTCAGGCCCTCGACAAGGATCGCGTGACTGGCTTTGTCTGCAAGCGTCAAGGGAGAGGCGTCCTGTTTGAAGGTGACCTGACTTATCAAGGTTTCATCGTAATATATATCGAGAATGGCCTTAGCGGCGTTTGCCGCAAGCGCTTGCAAGGCCGCTATTGGTGGCAGGGGATGCGTGTCTTGTTTATCCATAGCTGTAGTGTGAAATGAAATTAGTTATTTATATTTAATCCACTCAATCTGGCGGCGCATGCAGAATATACAAAGGCGTTGGTTAACTTTAGTTGAGGAACGTTTTGGGTTTTGCCACGATTCTCATCTCAAAAGCGGACGAGGGCTATCCGAGAAACGCGGATCGCCTGCAGAGTTGTTTTCTATCCTGAAAGAAATACTCCAAGGATCCATACTTATTCACATTTGTGGAGATTTAAACTTGACGTCAAGTGTTTATATTATTTTAATTTGATATGGAATGTTTATTTTAGATATATTGAAATTGGTTTTTGGGGAAGAAAATGGAGCGGCCCATTTTAAATATCTGAGGAATAAAAATGAGGGAGGAAAAAATAACGCAAAAGGGAATACATTTGAGAATTTTTTTGCGGTATTCGTTATTGCTCAATTTTTTAACCAAAATGCAGATGGGGAGGGTACATTGTTTTCATCACAGGTCATTGCTTTTGTCGATGACTTCGTAGTAAAGCAGGTGAAAGAGAACACAGAATACTGCTTTCAAATTAAAGATGTTGTAGAATTGTATTGGCAGGGTGGCAAGCATGAATTGAGGGATGATTTTAGGAATCAAAATGAAATTTCATCCAAGTTGGGCGTGACTTCAAATCTTAGATTGGTGGTGTCGAAGAAAAGCGTATACGATCATCTTGTTGCTAATATGCCAGAGGAGTTTAGTAGTTTTGTCAAGGTAATACATTTTGAATCAGCATCGTCAATGAATAATTTAATTCGGACGAATCCTATGATGAGAGAAGAGCTGACGAAAATGTGTGCACTTTCAAATCCATCAATAGATAAATTGGAGACTTTGGGGACGATATTGTTGGGTTCGTGGGATGCTTCAAATAAGGTTGATGTTCCATTGGGGCTGCTAATAGATGGGAGTTGTAGAAGTAATCCCCATTATATTAAAGGTAGATCTAATGTTGTTTCCAGAAAGCTAAGTGATATTTTTAAATCAATAGTAGGATTTTCTTATAGGGTGGAAAACGGATTCATAAAATGGGAGTACTATGATACGGATAGTGGAGTCGTGCAATACGCGATTGGAAGCAGTGGATTTGAGCAGTGGGAGAATGATGTCTTTAATAATGAAATCAAATCGTTTGAAGATTTAGAATCCTTTTTATCTGCATAATATGGCGAGAACTATCGAGAATGATCTTGTAGATCAACATACAATCAAATTGCTTAACAGCCTCATCGATAAGGCACTGCCAAGTTCGGCATATGCCAATGTGATGTATGAACTTGGGTTGAGATTCGGTTCGTTGATTTCTGATCGAATTGGAAGCCTTAGTGATGCTGTTTCCCTTGTATGTACTGTCGAAGATGCGGATAGCTTGGGTAAGGGAATTGTAGAGGTTTTGGAAGAGAAAGGGAGAAAAGTGCTTTTGACAGTATTTTGGAATAAGAGATTTAAGCCAAACAAGGAAAACGACATTTCTGTTGCTCCGATACTGAGGGAGTTTCACGACGAGGGTTACAAAGATGCCAGGGTATTGATTGTAATTAAGTCGATTATAGCAAATTCGTGTGTCGTCAGAACCAACTTAACTAGATTAATTGAAGAATCTAACCCCGAGCGAATTCTTGTTGTTGCCCCTGTCTTGCTTGAAGGCGCAACGAAAAAGCTAGAGAATGAATTTGATTCTGTGGTCAGTAAAAAGTTTGAATATCTATATTTTGCGGTAGATAATGCGAAGACTTCAGATGGCAATGTTGATCCGGGCGTTGGTGGTAATATTTATGAGAGGCTTGGCTTTGGTGACCAAGACAACAAGAATAGGTTTACTCCAGCAATAGTAAAGCAACGACGGCAGAGGAGCGCATAGGGTTGAGTGGCGTACTTACGAGGGCATTAATTCGAGGGGACGGAACACAATTGTTGAAATAGCCAAAAGAAGGGGATCTTACAGTTTGATCGAACAAGTTTGAACAAAAGATAATTTATTTTCTTAGGATAGAAAAAAGAAGAGCAATAATTGAGATAATGAAACTGCCAATTGGGATTATCCATTTTGTGTATAACTCAATTGATTCCAATCTGTCCTTCTGATTTTCCTTCAGATAGTAGCTTTCTCGAAACGCGTCTACTCCAGGATTGGTAATTTTAATTCTCGGTCTTTCTGGAGTATCAAGATCCTTTTCGATATGACCATTGTTTGAAAGCATTTCAACAATTGAGAATAGTTCTAGAATCTTTGGTCGAGGAATTACTTTAAAAAGGTCAAGATAATCTTCATCCGGATCTTGCAAGATTCTAATTTGCTTTTCATAATGATCACATAATATAGAAAGAATTCGGTGTGCGGTAATCCTTTTTTCTTTTCGATACTTATAACTCATATTGTTTATCGCCGAGGGCTTGACTTTACGTCGACCGGGACTTCATAAAGGTAATGGTGATTAGAAAGGTATGTTGCGGAGAGACTTATTTCTTCGATTCATCCAACCGTAAGTTAAGAAATTGCGGAAAGTGGGCGAAACTGGGCCGTAAAATAGGGTTAATATTATGAAAAAAAGCGCTTTGAAAACATGTATCAAATCATGTATCAAATGAAAAAGCACCTAGTTGCCATATGCTCCTAAGTGCTTCATTCTCAGTGTCCCCGCACGGGCTCGAACCGTGGACCCGCTGATTAAGAGTCAGCTGCTCTACCAACTGAGCTACAGAGACGTTGATCTTATTTGAGATCGGGCTGCGAAATTACGGAAAAAGTAGAAATCACGCTCAAATCGCGGGAAATTTTTTCGGGGCGGGAGGCTGACGCGCTGACCCATTGGGCGAGGAGGCGCGCCATCATTGCGCTGATGGTCAATGGCAATTCGGACCGGTTTCCCGGCGCGCATGTGACCTTCGGCGTACGCACCTTTTATGATGATAAGCAATTTACGGATACCTGGTATCCCGTCAAGAAGAAGAACAGCGACGATCTTCTACTGCGGATGTTTTCGTTGATTCCATACAGGGGCCAGGTGGTGATGGAGGCAACGGAGGGAATGGAGGTGACGGCGAAAATGGTGCGAACGGCGGCGGTGGCACGCCTCCGAGAGCACCGGGGAGCAGGGGCGGGATGGGTCCAGCGGGATGAATGGAATCAATGGAAGCAGTGGAACGGTGCGGTTTATCGTGATGTGATCCCTGGCGCCGGGAGGTTGGGGAGGCGTTTTTGGCGCTTTTGTGTGGGAAAGAAGCCCTTTTGTACCTTTATATAGCCGAATAAATAGAAGACCTGGGGTATTAAGGTAGTTTTTTTACCTTTAAATGAGATTTTTTTATTAATTCTCCTGGTTTGAACATGAGCGGCACATTGAAAAAGTTATTCAAAGACAACTTCTCTATTTATATCTTATTCCAGGCCCTGGGTTGGGGATTTATCGTCCTGGTCAATATATTTTTTGCCATCACCTTTGCCAAATATAACAGCCGGTTTGTCAGCAGGCTTTTTGTTTTTGTTTTTCTCGGACTGCTTTGGACGAGCATCATGCGGCAGGTGATCCACAAACGGAGGATATTGGCAAAATCCTTAAAGATGCAGCTGATCGAATTCTTCTGCATCACGATGATCTTCGGCGCGCTTTGCGGGTATTGTGAGTCGGTGTTCACCGATTATTTCGACCTGAAGAGCAGTGCGGAAAAGAACCTGACCCGGAGCTCCATAATTATCAGCGACATTTTCTATTCCTTTATTTACCTCTTCATCTGGAATTGCATTTATTTTATCTATCATTATGTCGAGAAGAGCCGGCGCCAGACCACCGACAATATGAAGTTGGAAGCCATCGTCAAGGAGCTGGAACTGAAATCCATCCAGGCGGAATTGAAGGTGATCAAATCGCATATCAACCCGCATTTTATTTTCAATTCGTTGAACAGTATCCGGGCGCTGATCGATGAGAATCCCCCGAGGGCGCGAAAAGCCGTCACGGAACTCAGCAACATCCTTCGCAGCAGCATGCTTGCTGAAAAGACCGAGGTGGTGCCGTTGGAAAAAGAGATCAATATCGTAAAAGATTACCTGGAGCTGGAGCATATTCGCTTTGAAGACCGGCTGCAGATAAGCTATTGCCTGGATGAGAACACGCTGGACCGACCGGTGCCGCCGATGCTGGTGCAGACGCTGGTGGAGAATGCCATCAAACATGGGATCAGCAAGAGCATAAAAGGAGGGCAGATAAAAATTACCTCCACCATCGTCGATGGATTTCATATGATCATCATACAGAACACCGGTGAATTAGATAAGTTCCCCCCTAATGAAGGCTTCGGACTGGTGAGCACCGAAAGCCGGTTGAAACTGCTTTTTGGCAATAAGGCGAAATTCAGCCTGAGGCAGATAGACAACAGTGTGGAAGCGATGGTGCTGATCCCGATGGAGGTGGTGAAGGAGAGTGTCGGATATCATTTGAATTGAGGGCCCGGTTTGTTAAATTGCCTTATAAAATCAGGTAACCATGGCCTTTATCCCAGCGCTTGACCGGCAACGATCTATTTTTATAAAGGGGCTTTCCGGAAGGAGGCCCCTCATCCCTTTTGAGGCGGCCACGCTGCGTGAAACAGCGAAGCGAAAAATGTCGACGCCCGCCTGGGCGTATATCGATGGCGGGGCCGGAGACGAGAAGACCATCGCCGCCAACCTGGCGGCTTTTTCCCGGGTGGTTATCCGGCCGCAGATGATGCGGCCCAATGCCTCAGCTGATCTTTCTACAACGTTGTTGGGTATGCGCTTGCCCGTTCCGTTATTGCTGGCGCCGATCGGGGTGCTTGACCTCGTCTGTCGCGGCGCCGACCGAATGGTGGCGGAGGCCTGCAGGGAGACGGGTATCCCCTTTGTTTTTTCCAACCAGGCGGGTATTCCTATGGAGACCTGTGCCGCAGCCATGGGGGACACACCGCGGTGGTTTCAGCTGTACTGGAGCCGGAGTGATGAGCTGGTGCTGTCTTTTGTCCGGCGGGCGGAAGCCTGCGGTTGCGGCGCCATCGTCCTCACCCTGGATACCACGCTGCTGGGATGGCGCAGCCGCGACCTGGCGCTGGGCTACCTGCCCTTTCTGCGCGGGATGGGTATTGCGCAGTATACGTCGGATAAAGTTTTCCTTGAATTGTTGCGCAAAGGGTTCGTGGCGCCCGGGTCCGGGGGCGGCCAAGATGCGATGCCGGGGTCTGGTGGGGATCAAAGTGCGGGTGCGATGCCGGCCACGGGTGCTGCACCCAAACCGCCGATAACGCCGGCGACCATCGCGGCGCTGCTGCAACTGAAGGCGAATTATCCCGGCGGGTTGTGGAAGAATCTCTTTAGCAGCGAGCCGTTGGAAGCCGTTCGTCTTTTTACGGGTATCTATTCGAATCCTGCCCTCAGCTGGGAGAAGCTTGCCTGGTTGCGTCAGCAAACAAAGCTGCCTATCCTTGTAAAGGGCGTTCTGCGAGCCGACGATGCGCTTAGGGCCCGGGAATGCGGGGCCGATGGCGTCATCGTGTCCAATCATGGGGGCAGGCAGGTGGATGGGGCCATCGCCTCACTGGATGCCCTGGTGGCTATCAGGGCGTCGCTACCGAAGCCCTTCCCTGTGCTGCTGGACAGCGGCATCCGCAGCGGCAGCGATCTATTCAAAGCCCTCGCGCTTGGCGCCGACGCCGTACTGCTGGGCCGGCCCTATGCTTATGGACTGGCGATCGGCGGGCGGCGGGGCGTGCGGGAGGTGATTCAGAATATCAGTAATGATTTCGAGCTGACGGCCCGGCTGGCGGGATGCAGGACTATCAGCGAGATCGGGGTAGACGTTGTGGGAGATTGACGCTATAGCCTTTCTTACCATGCCACCACGCGGCGGCCTGCCCTGCCAGCCAGAGATAGTAGTCACTGCCCAGATCGCTGTCAATGCCTACGAAGCTGCCGCCGTCATTCACCGGAAGATGATCGACGGTATTGCACTTGAAGATAGACGTTCCTTCGTTCATTTCATCAAACATCGCGATGTAAAGCATGGCGGCTCCCGCCTGTTTGGCGCCGGCGATCTGTTGCCAGAAGAAATGCCCCCGGTTGCGGGGGATGGCGGTGGATTGCAGTCCGTTCATATTCTTCCAGGAGAAACCCGGAAAGGCCAGCGGCGCATAGTCCACACCATTAGCGCGACACCAGGCGAGGTCATCCGTCAGGAGGCTGCTGAAAGCGGGATAGCTGTTCTCGTTGTAGCGGCCCACGAACCAGGGGGCTACGATATCGCATTTGCGGATGAGCCGGTGAAGCGTCGAATCTGGCAGACAATCGCGGCCCAGTGTCCGCCAATATGTGGGAACACCCAACATGACGCTGAACCCCCGTTGCTTTATCCCGTCGATGAGGGTCTCCGCTTCCGTGAAGCCATAACGGCGATGGTCATTGAAGCCGACTCCCCAGACGACTACCAACGGCTTGCCGTGATGATGCAGGTAGGTGGGACTATGCGTACCGTTCAGTAAGTCGTATCTGGCAGTAAGCTCGTCGAGATCGCCCAGGGTCAGCTCTTCTTCGCCCGGCTGCATCCCGCTGAGATCATACATGATGCAAACGGCACGGTCGTATTGGGCAGCCGCTGCCATCGCGTTGTCCAGCACGGTATTGAAATGCCGTTTCCCGCTGGGATTGCGGATCTCGGCCACGAAGCGCTGGAGGAAGACGCCGTCGATGCCGTAGTCTTTCATCCATTTGAAGTGCAATTGGACGGTGGAGGCGTCATAGGCGCTGAAGGCGGTGGCCGTAGTTGCATCAGCATATTGGAAGGGGGTAGGATAGGTCTTTGCATATTCCCGGGTGTCCGGCCAAAGATCGATCTCGCAGCTGCCGGGGGCGAATACACCCCGGTGTTGGTAATGATGCCAATTGCGACCGCTGCTGTCGCCGGGGGTGTTGAACCAGCCCTGGTAACCTGCCATGACGAGCCCGGTGTAGGATGGGTAGCGGACCTTCGCGGCGGCGGCGCCCACGGCGGCCGTATTCACGGCGGCCTTAGCCAAGGGACCCGGGCCGGTAGTGGTAGGGATCACCTTTTGGATGGTGCCGTCGGGATTATAGAACAGTTTGTCCACGCAGATGCTACGAAGCCAGTCGAAGTGCGATAGGGCGCTGGTATGATAGAAGGCATACCACTGGCCTTTGTATTCGACTATCGAGCCGTGGTTGGTATAGCTGTCGGTGGGGTCTATGAATATGCCCCGGTAGGTCCAGGGTCCGAGCGGGTTATTGCTGGTGGCATACCGCATCCGGTTGTGCCGGCCGGCGGAGTCGTGGTTATCGGAATAGGAAAGATAGTAGATGCCGTTGCGCTTGTGGACCCAGCTGGCTTCGTGGAAGTCCTGTAGGCCGACCATTGGCTGCATGCTGTCCTCTATCTCCATCATATTATCCTTCAGCTTCCCACCTTCGCAGTGGCCACCGCCGCCATAATAGAGATAAGCCTGGCCGTCGTCGTCGACGAATACGCAGGGGTCGATCATGGACTTCAGCCCTTTGATATATCCCTGCACTTTGAAGTGGGCTGCCGGCTCTTTGCTGGTGGCCACGCCGATCTTCCAGGTGTTGTTCCATTCCTTACCGCTGCCGGTGGGATGGGGGAAATAGAAGTAGTATGTACCGTTCTTATACGCGCAGTCGGGCGCCCACATGAACCCGCCTTCGGGCCGGCCCCAGGGTACTTCGCTTGCTTCGAGAACCTGGCCATGATCTTTCCAGTGGACCATATCATCGGTGGAGTACACGTGATACTTATCCATCAGGTCGCAGCCCCTGGGTGGGGCGACGTCGTGGGAAGGATATACATAGAGCCGGCCATCCTTCCACACATGGGCGGAGGGGTCTGCCGTGTACATATCGCTGATGAAGGGGTTCTGCGCCTGCGCGGAGAAGCCGGCTGAAACCGCCAGGAGCAGGATGATAAAACAGTGTCGCATAGACGATCATTTTGTTTTGACTACAATGAAGTTGACGATCGGCGTGATGTCCGCGGGCAGCGGGCCAGGAACATCGAGCCGCGGGATGCCCGCCTTCGTCAGCGGCGCCAGGCTGTCGACGAGGGGTGCTTTCGCCCTGAGGCTGCGGAGTACGAGGTTTTGCGTATAGATGCAAGACAATTTATCGGGGTTGGCGATGGCCCAGTAGTAGGCTTCTCCGCCGGCGGCTCCGGCGCCTTCGAGGGCGGGCTTGGGGGAATAGCCCAGGGCGGTGAGCTGGCGGTAGACTTCGTCCCATTGTTCGGTGACGGGTCCGGCCTGGGCAGTGACGGGAGCGGCGACGATGGTAAAGCCTTTGGCCAGCAGCGCCAGGTCTACCGGATCGGCCACCCGACCGGCGCGGTCGGCACGGAAGATCCAGGGTTTGCCGGAGGCCGGTCTTTTGGGAAGGATGACCGTCATGCCTGTGATATCGAGGTTGGAACCTGTGTTTACATCATAACGGTCATAGCAAGCCGTAAAGAGCGGGCCGCGGCAAGTAGCGTTGATCTCTTCGGGATGAAGGAGGCGCATCGTGTCGGCATAGGAGTAATAATAGGACTTGTCCCAGCTGATCCCCGGGATGGCGGGTGCGTCGGGTTTCGCGGGCTGGTTGTTGTTCTCTATCCAGTCGGCGATGAAGGTGGAGTCGCGGAGGGCATGGGGATGGTGGGCGGCGCCTTCCTTGATGACCACAGATATCCGCCCTCCCAGCTGGTGATAGAGGTCCTCGACTCTCAGCGTATGTTCCCGCAGCAGGAAATCATAACTGCCGCAGATATGTAATAAAGGGATATCGTGGCGAGCCAGCGCGTCCAGTCTTGTGAAGCTTTCGGGCCGGAGGGCCGGGTTATCGGCATAGATGCAGGAGACCTCGTCGGGATGGGAGGTGGTCCAGGCGAATTCGTTGATGCCGCCTCTGCTCATGCCGCTGAAGGCGGGTTTTTTCGACAGGCCATGGACCCGGGTGAGGAAATCATACCAGGCATCCCAATGCGTGTCGGGGTCGCACATGATAAAGGCGACATAAAAGCCCCGGCGCAACAGTTCGACTTCAAACCCGGGTTCATAATCCCAATAGCATCCCCGCCAGACCCAGGGATTGCCCGGGGCTGGGGTTTTCGGGGCGACGACGATGCAGCGGATCTTCCCCTTTTCGGCCGGCCTGGCGCCAGAGCCTTCGTCGGCGGTGGCGAGGATGGGGGTGATCGCATTCGTTTGCCCGTCCATGAGGAAATCAAAACGGTCATATCCATTCCGCCAGCTGGTCTTCTCGCCCGTGAAAGGCATCGGAGGTTGATTGACGATGACATCGGCCTGCCGTGAAGCGGGCGTTACGATGAGACGCGTGAGTTTCCCATGGACGACGTGGCCCTCGATCGTAGTATTGTACGGGGCGTTGAGTTTGAAGTCGGCGTCCCAGTCATCGGGCCAGGCCGGCAGGAGCAGGATCTTGTTCCCATCCGCCCGGAGCAGCATTTGTTGCAGGGCATTTTCGCCGTTGCCACCATTGTCCTCATCCGGCAGGTAGTCGTGGCCGGTAGCCCAGAAAGCCGGGAATTTGAGGGTAGGATCTTTGCGTGCAAAATTGAAAGCGGTGTATTCTTTTGCGACGTCGGAGAGTCCCAGCATAGCCGCCTGGATGGGGTCCTGATTCCAACAGCCTTTGTCTTTAAACCGGCGATGCCCGAAGGTGGTGCGGGCGAGATCCAGCTCTGGCCTTAGCAGGTTATATAGGCGGTAGGGATATACGGCATAGAGTTCCGGGTTTTCGAGATTGTGGCCGTGGACTGTCTGCGGCCCTGTATATGGCAGGAGGAGGGGTTCGCCCGTTTCCGTAGTGCCCATGGGAAGTGGAGGCAGCTGGCTCAGCAGCCTTGCCCAGCTTTGGCGGAGGCGGGTGGGGGCGAGGCCATCCGGTAGAGCGATCAACCGGGGAAGGACGGCATGCAGGGCAGCGATGTCAGGCGCGGGGTCATGCACCTTCCAGAACATCTCGATGGAATTGTCGGGGTCGAGCAGCAATTTGCCCATGATGTCCCGATCGAAATGCTGATCGAAGAAGGTGATGCCGGCGGTAGCGATCGGCAGCAGGGTGTCGCGTGCGAAGGCCGTATCGCCTGTGTAGTCGAAATAATCGAGCATCATCATGCTGAGCTCGAGGATGGGGGTGAAATAATGCGCCGTCCAATTTTCTTTCACCTCCGGTGCCATATAAGGAAGGCCGCCCCAGAAGGGTGTCGTCTCCTGGAAATAGGCGCCATCGTGATGGTAGTATTGCTTTACCAGGGCGGTATTGCCCGGTAGCATGTTGCGATACATGCCGAACAGGGGCCGCATCATATCGAAATCGCCTGCCTGGAGCCGGGGCCAGTAAATGGCGCGGGTGTTCTGGAACCAGTATTGGCCACCCCAGGCGCGGAAGTCGGCAGTCATAGGAGTGCGTTTGCCAGCCGATCGCCATTCCGGGTTGTCGACGACGAACAGGGAGCCGTTGAATTTTATCGGCCAGGCGCCGCGGCCTGCGCAGGCGGTGACAAAGCGTTGCAGTACGTAGCCTCGAGTGGTCTTTTCCGCGGTGCTGTCACCATGGATGTAGATGTAGCTGCGTTGCCAGAAGTGGCGCCACCATTCCTGATGGGCGGTGCGGGTCTGTTCGAGGGGAATACGTTGGAGGGTGTTGATCTGTGCTTGCAGGCTGGACTGCCATTCGGTGGCCGTGGCGTTGGTGAGTGTGAGGGGATAGATGGAGATGAGGGTGTGGCGGGTGGCGGTTGCCGACTGCAGGTTTGTCGTGCTTTGGCGGGTCATGCCTGGGGATTCGATGGTGGCGCCGAAGATGCGGCCGGCGAGATGGGGGTCTGCGGTGCCGGCGTTGTGGTGGAACCAGGTGAGCGTGCTGGTTTTGGTGGGGATGATGGTGTCGCCCTCGTTGAGGCGCCAGTCGTCGAGGGTTACCTTTAGCTTTGTGGGCTGCGGGCTATTGGCCTCCACGCGGATGATGGGATGGTTGGCGTCGACCCATATTTTGATATCGGCATCGCCTTCCTTTATCATGATCTCGCCCTGGCGCAGGCGGAGGGTTTGCCGGAAAGGGGTTGAGGGGGTGAGCGGGTGCGGCGTTAGCGATACGCGGATGGCGCCCAGCTTCATCAACACGCCACCGGTGTTCATCCAATTGTCCCATTCGGGCCGGGTTTCTGCGCCCCAGGCATCTGTTTTGGCGATATAAAAGAGGAGATCGCCGCCTGGTTCCACCCATACGTTGAGCCCGATGTCCCCGTTGCCGAGGGGCATGGAGGCGGCGGATGTTGGCCCGGGTTGGTCCCAGGTGACATTACAAGCGTCGAGTTCGGCGATGGGGTATGGGATTTCGGCGAGGTGTTGGGGCCCGGCCGGATGTTGGGCTTTGGTTTGGGCTTCGGCTGCGGGGGAGAAGATGAAGCCAATGAGGAGGATACTCAGCAGTGGGATGAGCCTACGGCAAGCGATGCTATTCATACTGCGAAGAAAGAGTTATAGCATTAACGGGAGCATTAATGGGGGATTAATAATAGAATTAACAATAAAGAAAAAAACCGGGAAGGCGGCATTGGGATGCAGGCCCGGCAGATAGCACAAGTTTGGACAATTATTTCGGGATTAGGTTCATTGGAATCAACCGACTGTTTGTTTTGATAATATTTTGATTAATAGCATATTTTAGCAAGCCAATGGTCGATTTTATTCCCAATTTCTTCTTGATATCCTGTCTTATTTTTTCTATGGACCGGATACTGAGAAACATTGCATCGGCTATTTCCTTATTATTTTTTTCTTCCCATATCAACTGCACAATTTTTTTTTCGCGTTCGTTCAACTGGCTATTCTTATCAGGTTTTCGGAAGCGCATTTGTTTATTCCAATACAGTGCTTCGGTAAATAACTCGTTGCGATAGATCTTGCCCTCGGAAACAGCCCGTATCGCACGAAGCAATTCATCGGGTTCGTCCGATTTGGAGATGTATGCATGTATGCCCATCTCCAGCAGATGACTGATCACGCCAATATCCAGGTTCATTGATAGGACTATCACTTTTGTCAGAGGGAATTCGCTGCGAATAACTTCGAATACGGAGAGACCGTCGATCTGCGGCATGAGGATATCGATCACGAGAACATCGATGTGGTGATCTTTCAATTGATAGAGTAAGTCGGTAACATTTGAGCTTTGAATTTTAACGATTAGGTTTTTTTGGCTTGCAAGAAAGGTAGTTAGTGTTTTTCTAAAAAGAAGCTGGTCGTCGACGATCGCAAGGGTAGTGAAGGTAAGTAACATTTGGTTCAATTAATTTAATATTTAATATGTCTTACCCCGGCATATGATGTCTACATCCTCAAATTACTATTTATGTCAATATGTCGGTTGTGATCATTAAATAGTTGTCGATTGAACAAAAATAGAAATTGTTTTCAACTCTATCTAAATCAATGGTATTCGTGTAAATTTTTGATTTAAACGAGCGTTTTTAGCGGATATCCGTGCAATCAATGTTTTCGATAGGGGTTGCTTTGGTTTTCGTAGACACCGCAATTATAAATCGTACAACTACGATCCAGTTTTGGGAAATGAACGAGTATTTTTAAATGGTAATTCCGAAATTTAAAAGGTTCTGCTTATTGTAGAAGCATGTCTGCTAATGGGCACCACGTAAGTGTAACTACTGCCCTCCCTAAAGCCTAAACGATGATATTTTATTTAAGAACTGAAGGGGACCTGTCAGGGAAGCTTCATATTACGCCGTTGAAAAGAGCAAACCTTATAAATTTTATTTTATGTCCATTAGACCTATCTGCCTTGCTTTACTCGATGATCGTTCGTTGTTTAGAAAAATATTAAAATACTATCTTTCAAGTCAGCCTGATATGAGTGTTTTTATCCAAGTTTCGGAAACGCATACTTTGCTTGACAGGCTCAGGGAGACATCTGTCGATGTTTTATTAATGGATCTGTTCATGCCGGGGTTAAGTGGCGTCGATGCAGTGAAGGCTGTGCTCAACGAGGTTCCCGGGATCAAAATAGTGGTATTGTCTATGAATGTCAACATCAAGCTGATCAATATGCTGTTGGATGTGGGTGTATATGGCTATGTGTCGAAGTCGGATGAGCCGGAAGAGATGTTACATGCTATAAGGTCGGCGGCGGGCGGCCGGATATACAGGAACAAATGGTTTACGGAAGCATTGTATTGGAGTAAGCAAGCCAATATCAATGGTTGTTTGAATGACGAAGTCGACATCCTGAATGAACGGGAAAAAAAGATATTGCAGATGATATGGGAAGAGAAGAGCAATAAAGAGATCTCAGAAGATCTTTTCATCGGTATCCGATCCGTCGAAAAGATCCGACAGGATATGAAGGAAAAAACCGGAGTGCAATCCACCGTGGGGTTACTAAAATACGGTCTTAATAAAATGATCATCGATCCGCCCTTCGTCGAGATGGGAAGTTATCAAGGCAAATCGCTGTAAGTTTTCGTACTAACCGAAATGGGAATTAGTATATCTGCGAAGATTGCCGATATATTTTTACGGTAACTTGGTATTCATAACGAGGTCATAGTTCCTTTGTTCATTTACTTCATTTGTTTTATCATTTACTTCAAATTACTATGAATGGGGTTTGCTGTAGCTATAGCTCTAACGTCAAGACAACCACCAGTTCTACAAAAGGATTTAGGGTGGGTTGGTATCTCATCTATACGAAACCTAGACACGAGAAGAAGGTGGAGGCGAAACTGGCGGATATGGCTATCCAATCTTTATTGCCGTTGACGAAAAGGCTTCGCGTCTGGAGTGATCGGAAAAAGTACATCGATGACCCTCTTTTCCCCAGTTATGTTTTCGTCCATTTAAACGGTCTACATGAGTATTTTACCGTATCTAATGCAGAGGGCGTCGTTTGTTTTGTGAGGACGGGCAAAGATATTGCGCGGGTAAGCGAGATTACAATAAATAACATAAAATTGCTTACCGGAAATATGCAATCATTGGAAGTCGTCGATACAAATTTTCAAGCGGGGCAACGTCTCGTTATCAGCCAGGGGCCTCTTGCCGGATTGACCGGCGAACTGGTAAGATTCAGCAACAAACAGATATTGGTCGTTCGCGTGGAACTCCTTAAAAGAAGCATAATTGTTTCCTTGGCAAAGGAAAACGTGAGTGTTTGTCCGTCGGATCGTTTGGAGGACATTTCATAAAAAAAATCAATGGACAGGATCAAGTTGAAGGATGTAACGCTATTTGGCGTCGATAGCGTCGATATCGATCGTTTAATCGTTGCTTCGGAGTTGAGTCAAAAATTTATACAATTTGGGGATGTTAAGCTGCTTAGCCATATCAAGGCGGATTGTACGGACGTGGTGAGGATTGATCCTATAACCAGCCTGGAGCAGTATAGCCATTTTATGATAAAAGAGGCGTACAAATATGCCGATACAAAATATTTATTGGTTATTCAATATGATGGATTTGTTTTAAATCCCTGGGCCTGGAGTGATGAATTCCTGGAGTATGATTACATCGGTGGCCCCTGGTGGTGGGTAAAAAATCATAGTGTGGGGAATGGAGGGTTCAGTCTTAGATCCAGGAGACTTATGGAAGAGGTGGCTTTGGATGAGAATATCAAAGAATGTCATCCGGAAGACGTCGTGATTTGCAGAACGTGGGGGGAATACCTAAAGCAGAAAGGATTCAAGTTTGCTCCGGAAGACATTGCCCATCGTTTTAGTACGGATGGGGGAAAATGGAAACAACAATTTGGCTTTCATGGGGCGGATATCTCAGATTGGGAGATTGAGAAATTTGCTGATGTAGAAAGGCATGCAGAATATATAAAACTGTTTTACGAGATACGAGGCTCGATAGCGGAGTATGTGGCTCCCGCGACGGACCTTGAGGGTCAACTTGTGACGATCTGGGAGGATCTGCTGGGCGTGGAGCGGGTGGGGGTGTTGGATAATTTCTTTGTGCTGGGTGGGGATTCGCGCCGTATAATTAAATTGCTCAGCAGGATAAGAAAATTGAACTACGATATAGAGCTAAGCGATCTGTTATCTTATGAGACTGTACGCGGACTGGCGGCATTTTTAAAGAAAGTAAAGGTAAATAATGGATAAGGTCGTGGGACAGGTGTCAGGGCTGGATTATTGGCGGAAGCAGTTGTGGGGAGCGGAGCAATTACAAATGTTGACGGACCGGGTAAGGCCATCGGGCCGGCTGATCGCTGACGGTGTAGTAATCCGGGATTTGGGCGTGCTGGAGTTGGAGGCTTTGAAGCGAGTGTGTCGGGAAGAAGGGGTGACGTTTTATATGTTGCTGTTGGGCGGGTTACAAGTGTTGTTGTATCGTTATACGGGTCAGGGCGATATCTGTGTGGGTAGTCCTGTGACGGGTCGGTCGCCGCGGGAGGTGGACGGGTTGATTGCATCTTTTAAAAATACGGTGGTGCTGCGTGGTCGGATCAGTGGCGGGATGAGTCTGCGGGAAGTACTAGGAAAGGTGAAGGAGACGACGCTGGCAGCATATGAGCATTGGGATGTTCCGTTCGAAAAAGTAGTGGAGGCGTTGGGGCTGCCGTGGATGGCGGGTCGCAATCCGTTGTTCGATGTGAGGCTGACGTTGCACGATAGACCGGAGGGGGAAGGGCTAAAGCTTAGCGGCGCGCGGCTGCAGGGGGAACAGGGAGAGGAGCCCACGGCGCAGCTGGACCTCGGTCTGGATGTGGTTGAATCGGCGGAAGGATTACGGATTGGGATCGGTTATTGTCGGGATTTGTATGGGGCGGACCGGATGGACCGGATGTTGGAGCATTATATCCGGGTATTGAAGGTTATAGCAACGGACCCGTGGATGGTGGTTGACGGGGTGTCGATTCTTGGTGTGGCAGAGCGGGAGTTGCTGTTGGGAGAATTCGGTCATCACCGGAGGGAGTATAAAGGAGCGGAAACGGTGGTGGATCGATTCAGGGAGATGGTGTATGAGCATGGGGAGTCGGTAGCGTTGGTGTATGAAGAGCATGAGTGGAATTATGGGGAGTTAGACGAGGCATCGAACCGGCTGGCACATTATCTAATATCGAAGGGATTGGAGGAGGAGGAGCTGGTAGGGTTGTGTGTGGAGCGATGTCCGGAGATGCTCGTGGGGATACTGGGGATCCTGAAGGCGGGAGGAGCATATGTGCCGATCGATCCCGACTATCCTGCCGATAGGATCAGGTATATGCTGGAAGACAGTGGTTGCCGGCTGATATTGAGCCGGGATGAGGAGAGAAAAGTAGTGGAAGATACGGACGGCAGGGAGGTGCTATTGATCGGGGAGGAGGAGGGGCCGGTGACGGACGTAGCGCGACCGGTGCGGCCGGATCAGTTGGCATATGTGATCTATACATCCGGTTCTACGGGCTGGCCCAAGGGGGTGATGATCCAGCACAGGAGTGTTCTGAATATGGTTCGGGGGAAGGCGCCGGCCCTGGGGCTGCGTCCGGGGATTGGGGTGTTGCAATTCTCTTCGCTGAGTTTTGATGCGTCGTGTTATGAGATCTTCGGCTCGTTGCTGCATGGGGGTAAGCTGGTGTTAGCGTCGCGGTCGGTGATCCTGGAGCCGGTGCTGCTGGGTGAGCTGTTGAGGCGACACCAGGTAGAGTTGATCACCTTGCCGCCAAGTTATCAGCAGGTATTCGGAGAAGATACGTATGGGATAAAGACGATTGTCTCGGGTGGAGAGCCCATGGTGCCGGCGCGGGCCAGGAAGCTAATGGAGAGGGGCATTCGGGTGATCAATTGTTATGGCCCTACGGAGAATACAGTCTGTACAGCCTTGTCGACTACCCCGTTGCACAGCAGTGGGGTGGTGACGATCGGCCGGCCGATCGGGAATGTTGAAGTCTATATTCTGGATGACCGATTGGCGCCGGTACCGGTAGGTGTGAGGGGGGAGCTGTATCTGGGTGGAGCGCAGGTAGCACGAGGATATTGGCGGAGGGATGAGCTCACGGCGGAACGCTTTGTGCCCGATCCGTTCGACAGGGAGAAAGGGAAGCGGTTATACCGGACTGGTGATCTGGGTCGGTGGCTGGAGGATGGGAATATCGAGTTTCTGGGAAGAGTCGATGAGCAGGTGAAGGTTCGGGGTTACCGGATCGAGTTAGGGGAGATAGAGGGGGTACTGGTGGAGTGCCCTGGAGTGTTACAGGGAGCGGTAGCGGCAGTGGAGGATGGTCAGGGAGGCAAACGATTGTTAGGGTTTGTGGTGACCGGAGAGGAATATAGCCCTCAGGCGGTATTCTCGTGGCTGGGGAGTAAGCTGCCGGAGTACATGATTCCCGGGGTGCTGATAGAATTGGAGGCATTACCGGTGACAGATAATGGGAAGATAGATAGGAAAATGTTGAGTAACCCGAGAAAAATGGAAAAGACGTGAAATATCTTGACGAGACGCACATCAAGGCGATCGGAATACCGTGGGAAGATATTGTGGAAATAGTGAGGTCCGCGGTGAATTTGTTGGAAAATGGGCAATACAGCCAGCCATTGAAGCCATATCTCCGGTTTGATGAGCCAAGGAACAGAATTATTGCCATGCCTGCGTACATCGGGGGTCGCTTTAATAGGGCGGGTATAAAATGGATTGCCAGCTTTCCTGACAATCCCGGGAAAGGAATTCCCAGGGCGCATTCTGTCATTATTCTCAATCGGGCCGATACCGGGCAGCCATGTGCGATCATCAATACGGCGCTTGTAAGTGGGATCAGGACCGCGGCCGTTTCGGGATTTGTTATCAATGAGTATTTCCGCCGTCAGAAAGCGAATGGCGGAAAGTATGATTTGGGCATTGTTGGTTTTGGTCCCATTGGACAATTGCATTTGCAAATGCTGCAGGCATTATTTCCGGAACATATCAATGTGGTGCATATTTACGATCTCAAAGAGGTTGATAAGAAAATGATAAAAGAAAAATCGGGGTCTGTCAAGGTGGAGATATGCGATTCCTGGGAGGATGTATTCGAGCGGTCCGAGGTTTTCATCACCTCCACTGTTGCAGAGAGGCGTTATGTCAATCTTCCGCCCCGAAAGGGGGCTTTATACATCAATGTCTCCTTAAGGGATTTCGAGGTCGATTTCCTTAGAAATGTGGATGTGATACTGGTAGACAACTGGCAGGAGGTATGCAGGGAAAATACGGATATCGAACAGGCGCATCAGGCTTATGGATTGAAAAAGGAGGACGTGTATGAGATCACTGCTTTATTGCATTCGGAATTCACTTCTTCCATTTCCGATAGATCGGTGATGTTCAATCCGATGGGAATGGCGGTGTTCGATATGGCTATTGCGGATCATTATTACAATCTGGCCGGGGTGAACAAGTGCGGGATCGAACTTACAGACGTGCTATAAACAACAATCTTGCAACGAACGCGAAAAATAGTCATTATCGGTGGAGGATTAAGTTCCAGGCTTCTACTTATTCATTTGCTGAGGGCGGCCCGGGAGAATACCGGACACGGTAGCGAAAGTGTTCTGAAGATTACATCTATCGAACGGCATGCGTTGGACAGAATGGGCGACGCATTCTGTACGGATGTGGACTATCATCTGCTGAATGTACCAGCGGGCAAGATGAGCGCATATGATGATAATCCGGGGGATCTGGTAGAATGGTTATCGCTTGCGGGGTATGACTATAACCCTTATTCCTTTATCCCAAGACGACTTTATAAAAACTACATTTTTTACACGCTGGAAAAGGAAATGGCATGTGGCGCCGGATATGTGCAGGTGGAATTTATTCGTGGCGAGGCAACCGACGTGTCGGAGGAGAGGAGGGGGGTCGTCGTCGATGGCAGGGATACTATTCAAGCGGATATGGTCATATTGGCATTGGGTAATTTTCCGCCCGGAAATCTGCGTCTCGAGGACAATGCCTATTTGAATTTGCCTGGTTATTACAGATCGGCGTGGGAGTCAGATTTTTTCCGAGAACTGGATACCGATGATCCTGTGCTGCTGCTTGGCACGGGCCTTACAATGGTCGATATGGTGCTCACGCTTCACCAGCGGGGTCATCGGGGTGGGATATTTGTATTGTCTACCCATGGGTATGTGCCTACAAGCCATATGCCGCCTGGCGTATACCATTCGTTCGAGCGGGAGCTATATGAGGCCGAGGATGTTGTCGGACTGTTCAAGGTCATAAGAGCGAATATCAGGAAGGCGAAGGCCATGAATATCGATTGGCGTGCGGTCATCGATTCTATCCGGCCGTTTACCCAAAAAGTATGGTTAAAGCTATCTATCAGGGAGCGTTGGAGGTTTCTCGAGCATCTGCGGCATATCTGGGGTGTTGCCCGTCACAGGATGCCTGCGGATAATGCCGCTTTGGTCGAACAGCTCATACAGACCGGCCAGGTTCAGGTATTGGCGGGCAGGGTGTCATCCATTGGTGCGACTGGGCAGACCGGTTTCCAGATAATGTACAAAGAACGGGGCTCCCGACTCGAACGGGTCATATATAGCAAGGTCATTGTCAACTGTATGGGGCCGGAATTGAACTGGAACAGGATCAAGCAGCCTCTGGTCACGAACTTGCTGAATAAGGGCGTCATCGACACCGATGAACTCCGGCTTGGGGTTAATTGCATGCCGGACGGTGC
This sequence comes from Puia dinghuensis, assembly GCF_014642875.1. Classification (GTDB taxonomy): domain Bacteria; phylum Bacteroidota; class Bacteroidia; order Chitinophagales; family Chitinophagaceae; genus Puia; species Puia dinghuensis. The sequence goes on along the minus strand of NZ_BMJC01000002.1, from coordinate 26,519 downwards.
TATCATCGGGAAGAATGGACGGGTTTCGGAATTCCTGTACACCATCGGGCCCACTACCAAGGGAATTTTGTGGGAATCGACCGCGGTACCGGAAATAAGACATCAGGCGCTGCAGCTGACGAATTTGGTTTTCAGGGTAGTCATCCACTCTTTATTATAGATCGTATCGATATAAGCCGATCCTCTATCCGGGAATATTAGCATCGCCTTCGGTTTGTGAGTAAGCGTGTCTTTGCTCAAATATCTTTTGGCCGCCAGATATACGGCGCCAGAAGAGGCTCCCGCGAAGAGCATCTGTTCATTAAGCAAGTCATGACAGCCTTTGATGATATCGAAATGTGATACGTGGATGACGTCGTCGATCACGGCGTCTTTCAATATCGGGGGCACCTTGCTGGAACCGATACCGGAGATGAATCTGGTTGCTGGTGGGGTGCCGAAAATGACTGATCCTTCAATATCCACACCTACGATCTGTACTTTAGGCAATCTTTGTTTGACAGACCTGGAAATGCCGGTGATCGTCCCGCCGGAGCTAACGGCAACAAAAATATAATCCGGTTGTACGGATGAGGCTATGATCTCATTTCCGAGACTATAATAGCCCTTGTAGTTGTTGATATCGCTGTATTGGTCTGCGCAGAAGGAATTGCCGATGCGGTGACATAGCTCGTTGGCTCTTTCGATCCTTGTCAGAAGATACCCTCCCGTTGTGTCCCGTTTATCCACTTTATCCACCCTATAAGCAACAAGGTCAAGCAGCGTCTCGTAAGCTTTATTGATATTAGGATCGATGACCGGTATAAATTTGATATGTAAATGTTTGCATATCAAAGCCAGCGAAATCGCCAAGTTGCCCGAGCTGGACGCGATGATGGTTGTCCCATCATTCACCTTCCCTTCTTTTATTGCGTGGTAGAGCATGCTAAAAGCTGCGCGGTCTTTTGAACTGCCGGAGAAATTGGCATATTCCAATTTGGCGAACAACGCCATGTCTTCGGTTTGCAAATTCTTCAGGGGAGTATTGCCAATGTGTTTCGACAGGCTTTCCAGTGAGAGCAAGTGTTGGTTATCCCGAGCAAGCATATTTTTTGTTTTTGTTTTAACGCGATTATATCTATTGTTTTATCATCTCTTCGTTCGCTTCTTTAAAAATGGCCAAAGCGCTATCGATCAGCTCTTTGTTAACGATCAGCGGGGGGATGAACCGGATGACGTTATTGTAATGGCCGCCCACTTCGAATAGAAGTCCTTTATTAAAGCAGCTTTGGCGGATCTTTTTTACCAGTTCGGGGTCAGGTAGTTTCGAGTCCGGTCCTTTCACGTATTCAATCCCCAGGATAAGGCCCTTCCCCCGGACATCGCCGATAAATGGATAGATGGCTTTCAGCTCATCGAGCTTTTCCAGCAGGTATTTTCCCATTTCCCGGGTATGACATTCCACGTTATAATCGCTGATAAAGTCGAAAGCCCCGTTGCCCGCTGCTATACTTACCTGATTTCCCCGAAACGTCCCGATATGGTCGGCAGGTCCCCAGGATTCGATGGCCTTGTTATAGATTATCGCAGAGATGGGGAAGCCGATACCTCCCAGTCCTTTGGACATTGTTATGATATCGGGAAAGGTCGTATCATCCTGGAAGGCCCAGAAATTGCCTGTGCGGAAGAACCCGCACTGTATCTCATCGAAGATCACCAGAATGTCATTTTCCCTGGCTATTTCCGATATTCTCTCTAAAAAGCCCGGTTTGGGGATGATCGTTCCTCCTTCCCCTTGAATAGGCTCGATAATTATCGCCGCGGGCTTGCTGATACCCGAATGGGGATTTTCCAGCGTATATTTTAAGAACTCGGCGCATTCCAGCCTGCAGGAATTAGCGGACTTGCCGAATGGACACCGGTAACAGTAGCTGTAAGGCAAGAAAGTGATATTGGGGACAAGAGATCCCAGCCTGGCTCTGAACTTCAAGTTGCTTGTGAGAGACAAGGCTCCGGAAGTCATACCATGATATGATCCATGGAAAGCGATAATCCCTTCTCTTCCCGTCTTATGTTTCGCAAGCTTGATAGCTGCCTCTACAGCATCCGATCCACTAGGCCCGCAAAAGGCGACCTTATACTGGTTTCTTATCCCCTCGGGTATCTGTTGCAGTATCTTTCGAATAAGTGCAAGCTTATTTTCGGTTGGAAAATCGAGGCCATGGATCAACTTTTCCTCTTGTATTTTTACATAGTCAAGGACATAAGGATTGCAATGGCCGACATTAAGCACGCCCGCAAAGCTGAAGAAGTCGATAAACATATTTCCATCGACGTCTTTGAGGATTGCGCCCCTGGCGCTATCGATGGCTATCGGCATAGCTTTTGGGTATGAAACGATACTGCCTTCCAGGTGCTCTTGTATGTCCAAAAGCTGTCTGGATCTTTTTCCGGGGAGGGTGTCGGAAACGAGCCTTACTCCTGCTGATAAATGAAAACCTGAAAATTTGTCCATACCATTGTTTTATTTACCCAATAATATTATATTCGTTTTATCGATGCATGGCGATGTAGCATGCTTTAGCGGAAGCATTCCTGACCGGCGTATTTATTCTTCATCTCGAGATAATTCGGGATCCTCGATAAGACATTTTCCGTCACGATCTTGTTCTCACGATTTAGCAACGACCTTAGTGTAACTTCGTATTTTCCGGAGAAATGATTCAATTCCATAAAATCCAGCATCTCGTCTATCCGCTGCAAGCCACGGGTTTCGCTGTGAAATATATCTTCGTAATAGACTTCATAGAAGGCAATCTGTTCCGCATTAAAGAAGTCGATATATTGCTTCACTATCCTATTCTCGTTTTCGACAGCCCATTGTATCGCCCGCTCATTTAAGGGAGAAAATTCAAGTTCGTCAATGATCTTTCTTTGATCGAGGGTGCGGATATGCCAGACCTTCGATTGCCGGCAAATCTCCGCCGATACGAGCCGTTCAAACACGCTTTTTCTGTTGAGGAAGATTACTTTTTTGAATCGGCGAACAAGCGACTTGTTCAGGCTGGCATCCTGAAACGGCCATCCCTTGGGGTCCCAGACATGCTTGATCAAATTGAATTGGCCGCGTATGTCGTTCAAGGAGGACGACAACTCTTCTTCGTTGCCGGCGTGATAGGTATAGTTATTGCTCTTATTGAACGGTTCGCTTATACATTCCAGATTTTCATGCAAATTGAAAATGTTGTATAACGATTCGCTTCCGGTTCTTGCCAGTGCAAAAATTATTACATCTTCCTGGTTTTTATTGTTCATATCATTTTGGTTAACATAGTTCTGTTATTCATCAATCAATTAATCAATTATTTTATGTTATTTATCCAATTAACGGGCTTGTCAGGATCTGGAAAATCCACCATCGCTAATGGCGCAAAGGAGCAATTGCAGAAAAGAGGCTATAGAGTCGAAGTGCTGGACGGAGACGAGTTCAGGAAGCATTTGTGCCGGGACCTCGGATTTTCGAAAGCCGATAGAAACGAAAATGTCAGGAGGCTGGGTATTGTCGGATCTTTATTGGCGAAAAACGGCATCATAGCGATTATGGCGGCAATCAACCCTTATGAGGAGATCCGGCAGGAACTGCTGCAGCTTGATTGCACTGTTCTTACGGTATGGATCAGGTGTGATATCGATACTTTGATCGAGAGAGACCCCAAGGGATTGTACAAGCGGGCTTTGTACAAGGATGCCCATCCCGACAAGGTGCTCAATCTTACCGGCATGAGTGATCCGTATGAAGAACCGTCGAAGCCGGATCTTGTGGTCAATACCAATGAAGAAGAAATTTTCGAAAGCACCATGAAGTTCGTCGATTTTGTATGTGATAAGCTGGAAGGGAATATTAGTAAAGTGTATACGCGTATTGCAGAGGCTGAAGGATCTCCGGACTGTCCATAAGTTCCGAGGAGACCTCGTTTGTGTATTTTCCTTCCAGGACGCCCTTTACGATTTTATTCGCCGATTCGGAGAGCTCCTGGCCGACGTTGAAATTGTCCTTGAAGTGCTGATAGTGCCAGGTGTTCTCACCGTGATAGACATAAATATAAAGGTTTGGAATGTCGATTGGATAAATGACATTTAACGGCAGCAGCTTTTCTACCAGTTTAAAATCTTCCAGCTTTTCGAGATTCGGGTACTTAAGTTTGGAGGCAAGAAGAAAGTCTTTTTTACATAAGATGGTTCCCTCCCATAATCTTTTTCGTGATAAATAGGCTTTTTCAGTCAGGGAATCGTACATGATCCAATAAGTAAGGAAGCAAATTGGTTTGTGCATTTTCAATATATACCTCATTTGAAGCTGCAGCCTGTTATTATGAAACCAGTCGTCGGAATCCCACTGACAAATATATTCCCCATCCGAATGGTCTATCGATATGTTTCTCAATTCACCCAGGTTGAGCTTAGGTTCGTAAGGTACCTGGATACATTTTATCGTGGGGTCATCGATGGTTTGCAGGAATTTACAAATATGTACGTCTTTGTCTTCGTATACGATCACCAGCTGTTTGTTAGGGTAGGTTTGTGATTGAAAGCATGCGATGGCCCGTGCAATTTGAGCGATCCTGTTATGCGTTACACACAGGCACGATACGAGAGGAAAGTTGTTCATTTGTTTGTCTTTTTGCATTTGGAAGTGTTTGAAATTAGTGGAATAGCCAACCTGTTTCGTCCGAGCCAAATTCCCGGTCGATCTTTTCGATTTCCGGGATTTGGCGGTATATTTCGGCGGGACTCATTTTGTTGTCGATCGCAAGGAGGTTTTCCAGCTGATCATATGGAAGTGTCTCGATACCGGGATAGCCTAGAAATGAGAACAGGTTATCCAGCGTTGAGCATTTTTCAGCGGAATTCAGCCGGTCGCTATAGATATCTTCGTAAGAAAGTTCCATATAGTCTAGTTTATTTTCTTTTATATAGGTTCGCCATTCCGTTAAAAAGATGTTCTCATTCATTAGGAGCCATTTGATCCTCTCAGCATTCAGGGGTTTGAATTCGAATTTACTGATCTGGCTTTTTTCGGAGAGGTCCGGGAGATGCCAGATCTTTGTTTGCATGCTGATCTCGCTCGACACGATACGTTGAAGAATATTTTTTCTGGTGAGGAAGACGATCTTTCCTGCTTTCAGTAGGATCAGCTTATTTAGCTGCGGCATCCACATAAAGGGCCATCCTCTGAAATTCCAGGTATGCTTGATCCCATCGTAATCTTCATAGATGGTTTCCATCGCCCTGGAAAGTTCATCCTCAGTATTGACCTGCGAGTCGAGTCGATAATATCGGACATCGGGGTTGAAGGGCTCGTGAGCGCATCGCAAGCATTTTTGAAGATTCAATATTCTCATCAAGGTGGTGCTTCCGGTTCTTGTGAGCGCAAAGATCATGAATTTATTTCCCATGGATCACAGTGATTTAATGGTTTCAACTCGAGCAATATGGCGTCGATCAGATGGACGTTATGCTTCAAGATGTAAAAATGGTTGCCTTTGAATTGATATATTTTAATATCTTCGGTTGTTTCGTCCTGCCACGTCAGGCATTCTTCGAGGGAGACCTTATCCTCATCTGCCAGAAAAACGACGATCGGTACGGTTAATTTGTCGGTGTAGCGATATTTATAAGTCTCCAATGCCTGAAAATCTGCCCGGAGAATCGGTTCAAACATGTCTCTTACCTGGTCGTCCAGCAACAATGAATTTTGGACCCCTCCTATTTCTATTATCATCTCCCAGAATTTATCGGAATCCAACATAAGGCTTTTATTGTTACGGATCATTGAAGGGGCCATGGCGGAAGAGGAGAAGAATTTTATGGGGGGAGCCAGATTCGCAGCTACGATGCGCTTAATAACGAGATAGGAGAGGAGGCTGCCCATGCTGTGGCCAAAAATGGCATAAGGTTCATCCAGACGGTCTTTGATCTCGGCAAACAGGCTGTCGGCCGCCTCTTCAGCGTCGTAGATCAGCTTCTCTTTTGTTTTTTTTCCTCTTCCCGGGAGTTCCAGCAATTCGAGGGTCAGCAATTTCGGCAACCAGCTTCTGAAGCTAATATACGAGTATGCATTTCCACCGGCGTGCGGGAATATGAACAATCTCATTTTGTCATTTGTTGGATCAGCGATATCGATACTTCTTCTACCGAATGGCGTTTGCATTCCTGGTGATAAGGACATTTATATCCGCTGAGCGTTACATAGCAGGGTGAGCATTCCAGGTTTTTGTAGAGGTTGATATTATTCCGATGTCCCCATACAGTCGGAGTGGAATCTGTGAAAAGGACGACACCTTTTTTGTCAAATGCGTTCGTGACGTGTCCGAAGAAAGATTCTACCCCTACGAATGAATCCGCGTGCTTGACAAGAGCCATTGCCTGTCTGACCGAAGTCTGGCCTCTCATATCGACGGCTCCTACCACTTTTTCTTCGTTGCCGTATCCTAGCTGGATAAAGGTAATATCCGGGTGTTTTTTTACCAGTTCGTTCCATTTGTCGAGGTTCCAGTGATTGTTGATAGAATGTTCCGAAGTGATGTGCATGGCTACGGTCTTGCCTTTGAACCTGGATAAGAAGGACTTTGCCCAGTTGTCTTCTTTGTTCGATAGGAAGATATCGAGGCGGTCGTGATCGAGCCGTATCCCCAAAAGATCGGCCATGGTTTTTTTTACGGACACGGATGTTGTCTTTTCCAGCTTATATTGCGACAAGTCGGCAAATTTGAACCAGCGTTTAAAAAAGATATAAGCCGGCGAAAAAATGGGTTTGTTGGAAAAGTATAACGGGATTAAGAGGTCGATATAGGGATTGCCTTTAAATAGGGGAACCAATTTTTTCGGGCAGTAAACAATGGTTTTGGAGCCGCGTTTTTTTTTCTTTATCGATCTTAGAGCGGCGGTGACGATCAAGGCGTCTCCGAATCCCCCCCAGGATATGACGATCCTATATATTTTCATGTTCGAATATTTCCTGGATATTAATCAACTCATGCAATAGGCACTCATATTTCTTTTTTTCGTCGTATAGGAATTCCAAAAAGGACGCCCGGCGGATGCGAAAGGGGAGCCTCATTTCGTTATCCCAATGATTCTGCAGGGTGCGTAACCGTGTTTCGATCTCTCCGACCCTTTTTTCGAGATAATCCTGCAACATTTTCAACCTTATTTTTGATATAAGAGCTCTTTTTCGCCAAAGAGGCGTTCTGCAATTATTCCTTTTTCTTTGCAGTAGGCGAGAATTTTATCGGATTCCACTATCGGGCTGGATTCGGGGGTATATTTTATGCTGCTTATGAACTCCACCCAGGGTTCCATTCCCATGGCGTATACATAGACTTCTTTGGGGTGGAAGGTGTCGATAAAGCCTTTACCTTTTGCGAAATTGGACCCGGCCAGTCTTCTGGAGTTGTCTTTATCTCTTTGAAGGGGGCTGGTCAACAGCGGGCCGTATAGCCAGGACAAAGGGGCGCCGTCGCATTCCATGCCGAAACAGATGACGTCTATATCGCCGGTAAGTTCGTAGATGCGTTCATAGAACATGGGCTCGGAGATGCGGGAGTCGGCAACGAGAAGTACCGAGAATTTGCCAAACTTTACATGGTAACATATTTTCGACATTATATCCAGATCGCAGTGTTCGCCAAGGAATGGAATGCCCATGATCGTGCATTCTTTTCCTTGTATCTTCTCAAATTCGGCAAGCTCCATCACGTTGTCGAATCCGATGGCGCCGAACACGAGCTTTAGCCTGGGATCCTGGATAGATCTGTTTCCCCCGTCCGGGACGATGATGTTCTTTATTTTATGTCTCAGCGGCAGCAGGGTTTCCAGCAGAATATGGTCCTGGTGGTTATGAGTGATCAGGACATAGTCGATCGTATCCGGCAGGTCGACATCTGAAAATTTATCGATCTCGGACATGTATCCGTAGTAACTGATCAGGGGATCGATAAGTAAACTTACATTTGCTGTCTCGATTAGGATGCAGGCGTGTCCGAAATATCTCAGCCGGACCTTGTCGCCGGAATAGTTTTGATATTTTGCCGGCTCTTCCTCCGTGAAAAAGGTCGAGAATAGTGTTTCCTGAGGTCCGCTGAGTGAGAGCTTATTTTTGATGTCTTCGTAGCCATTGCTTTTTCTTTTCATTTTGGCGAGTTCATCGATCACCGGGCTATCGAATGGCAGGGGAAGATGGCATACGTCATCTTTATCCAGGCGGGGGGTGCTGAGAACAAAAGGTCTTTCGTTATTGGAAGTAATCCAGAAAGCGATGGATTGCCTGTTTTTATTATAGTAGATACTGCGGTAGAACAAGGCTTCGAACAGCCTATACGATGGATTGTTATTTAAGTCGTACACCAATTCTACGAATCCCCTGAGGTTTTCCGGGATTTCTGCGTACAGGCCTTCCAATGAATAGCCGGTCGCTTTTTCCTTCAACAGTTTTTCCAGCTGGTAGATCGATTTTGTCAGGTCGATCATATGGGATTGCTGTTTTCGGGTATAGGCGATCAATTGTTTGATCTCGTCGACTTTCTGGCCATCCAGATCGATAAATGGGCCTCCTTTCATATTAGCGTTCTTAACAGATGCGGCGTGGATCGACGGAGCATTGACATAGGATTCCATGATCTTCAAGTGTCTGTTCACCAGGTTCATTGCTGACGTGACTGGCGAGATCAAGTGGGACCATGCATACCACCTGTCTACCAGGGGTTCGAATACTACATTTGGTTTAAGATACATATACTTATCTATTTAATAGTCATTTCACCTGATCTCCCATGAGTTTCCAAACCTGTCCTTTTACTTCCATGGATCTTTGGTAGGTGCCGGTTTCAATGATCTTTCCTTTGTCCAGGCATATCAGTTCGTCCATGAATTTGACGGTGGTGAGGCTGTGGCTCACCAGGACCACTGTCTTATCTTTCCATATTTTTAAAAGGTGGCTCAGTATCCTGGCTTCGGAGATAAGGTCGATGGCCGAGGTGGCCTCGTCCAGGAGTATGATGTCTGCATTTTTAAAGACGGCTCTTGCCAGGGCGATGCGCTGCGCTTCTCCTCCGGAGACCCTTTGGCTGTTTTTGCCGAGGTTTTCCTTAAGGTCGTTGCTAAGTATGGGAAGGGCCAGATCCCAGCTTATCACATCCGACGGACCGTTGGGTTCGTCTCTCCGGCTGATGCCACCGTACATAATGTTTTGTTCTATGGATTCGTCCAGCAATTGCCTTTCCTGGGTTACCAGTACGATCTGTTTACGCCAGCATTCGAGATCGATCTCCTCTATGTCGGTACCGCCTGCCCTGATGTGGCCGGATTGAGGGCTGGAGAAACGGAACACCAGATCGAGCAGTGTGCTTTTGCCGGCTCCGCTGGGCCCGATCAAGGCATATTTTCTGCCGGGCTCCAGGCGCAGGTTAAGATCCTCGAAGATGAGCTTATTGCCGTAAGCGAATCGGACATTTTTAAATTCAATGGGGCCATCCAGCCTTTTGCCGTTTTCCAGGTAGTGCGAACTTCGGCCTTCAGCTGGGGTGTCCAATACTTCGATCACCCGGCGCATGGATACGACAGCTTTTGTCAGATCCATTTGCGATTCTATGAGATTGACCAGAGGAAAGAATATCCGGTTAAGATATTGAAAGGAGGCGATGACGCTTCCTATGGTCATCGCTCCGCTCATTACGCTTTTCCCGCCCAGCCATAGGATCATGATGGGGCCAAGCAATAGCAGGAAATTGGAGATGCCGGTAAAGGTAGATGAAGTGCGGGCCCTTATGAGACGTTTCTTTGTTAGTATTCCTCCTTTTGTTTCTATTGCTGATCTTTCTGCAACATGTCCATTGAATATTTTGATCAGCGCGATCTTCTTTAGCCTGTCCGTGAGGTAGTGCAAAAGATCGGATTCTGCCCGCAGGGCGTCTTCGGATTGGACTTCGTTTCTGGGATTGAAGTAAAGATAAAGGAATATGAAGCAGGGGGACAGGCATAGTACAATCAGAAACAGTCTTAGGCTTATGATCAGGATCATGGTCGTGATACCTGCCAACAGGAGGCTGCTTTGAAGGAGCCGGACGAATTCCCCGGTAAAGATGCCTTTGATGTCGTCGACTTCATTATTGACCCTATGGAGGATATCGCCGAATTTCTTTTCCTTGAAGTAGTTTATAGGTAATTTAATTACGTGCAGGAAGATATCCCGGCGCATATCGTAGCCTATATGGGCGCTCAGCCATTCGCGCAGGTATTCCGTTCCGGAGGCGGCGAGAGACTGGACCACAATGACTACCGACCACAAAGACAAAATGATAGTCAGCATTTTGAGGTCGTGTGCCGGGACGATCTTGTCGACGATCAATTTTAGGAAGAATGGGGTCAATACGGGAGCAATTGTTCCCAGAATAATGACCAGTAAAAAAAGGGCTTCCTGTTTTATGTAAGGCCTTAGATATTTCAGAAATCTTCGGGCTGTTTTCCAGTTCGATCTTTTTTGTACGTTCATGCGATCATTTATTCGGGTTGAAGAAATGGGGGGGTCTGCAGAATTCTCCCAAGTATGGGGGAATCCGGCCGCAGCATTGTGTGCCAGAAGACCTGCTGTCTTTTAGTGACTGGTTATTTATTCATTCTTGAGCAGGGTAGAAACCTTACCCTTTAAGAAGTGATAGAAGAGATAGAATATATTGGTGAAGATCAAGATAACGATCAATATCAATGAATACACGTATGGGAGTAGCGACGGATTCGAAGAATAAGCGTAATTCTCCCGCCATTTTTGGATCAGAAAAAAAGAGGCAGGGCATACAAACAAAAAGACGACCAGAAGAATATACCCGAAAGGCTTGAATATCAACCCTATATTATCGGCTAAACTGCCTCCAAGGACTGATCTGATGGCCAATTCCTTCGAACGGCCTTTTACAATGATGGAGGAGATGCTAAATACCCCGAGACAGGACACCAGTATCGCAATGAAGGAACACATCATGAACAGGGTGAGGAGCCGGTTTTCCCTGGCATACTGATTCTGAAAGTAATCACTGAGAAAATAATATTTGAGTGGAGTGTCGAAATTGAGCCTGGCGGCTTCTTTCCTGATGATTGCGAGGGCGCCGGGGTCGGCTTTGATCAGGACCTTGGAGACAGCCTCTTTTTTTAAATCCAGCTTTCCAATTATGATTGGTGAAATGGGGTCATGAAAGGAGGTTTGGTGGAAGTCCCCGATCACTCCGACGATCGGCTTCACAGTGTCGGTAGCTATCCTGATCCGGGTCGGGTCCAAATCGGGATATTTATTCAAGAAGCTACGCGTGACGATCACGGAGTTGTCGTCCGACACCCTATCGAAATTTCTTCCTGTGGTAATGGGGATACCCAATACGTTGAGATAGTTTTCGTCTGCCTTGATATAGGTATAGACCGTTTCGGATCTTTTTCCGTTCTTTTTACTATAGAATATTTCTTTAGAGGGTTCGTCTCCCGGAACCGATGCGGAAAGAGAAACGGCCTTTATATTGGGATGGCTTAGCAGGTTCGTTCTGAAGACTTCGAGCTGGCTGTTATTGACGCCATCGGGGACGTCGATGACCACCAGATTCTCCGTTTTAAATCCGAGATCCTGTTTGTTGAAGAATAGGAGCTGTCTATGAAGTTCGAGGGTCAGTATGATCAATCCCGACGAGATGGTCAGTTGAAGGAAGAGGATTGTTTTGTGGCTCCAGGAGGAGTGCGACACCAATGTCATTTTATTCGCCAGCAGTCTGGCGATGGACTGGTTGGACATGTGGTACGCGGGGATGATCCCTCCCAGGCAGCCGATGAACGTCGATATCAGGATGATAGTGACAGCGTAAGCGAGGGTTTGGGTGGTGCCGAGGGTAAACCTGATATGTCCAAGAGCGTCGACGAAATGTGAGGCAAACAGTGTTAAGAGGATGGCGATCATTAAGGACACGGCAACTCCAAGGAGAGATCTGCCGATGAATTGCCGTATGATCCTGCCTTGACCGATGCCGTAGAGTTTTTGGAGCCCTATGCTTACTGCTTTTTTATAGGACGTGACTATATTGTAATTAACGAAATTGGCGATCCCGATGATAAGCAGAAAAACGGCAAGCAGGGATAGTATATACAGGTTATTTGCATTTCCCTTTGGGGTATCCATCAGCAAGGGTTTGCTGAAGTGAAGGATGGAAAGAGCAGTGGCTTCGAATTTGAGAGAGAACTTTACCCCGGCATTATGGACGAGAGGGTTGATCACATTGGTTCCAAAATTATCGAGTGCAGTGGTGATATCACGTTCGCTGCTACCCGCTTTTTGCAGAATGTAGGTATAATGGTCTGTATCGAAATAAGATTGAAGCGCCTCGTCGTCGGTTCGGGTAGCCGGCGGATAGTAAACGAGTGCATCGAATTGAAGATCCGAGTTGGAGGGTCTGTCTTCTATGACCGCGGTTACTGCGTAAGCCTGTTTGTTTATTTCCACGAATTCTTTCAGACACCGTTTATCGCCGAATAGTTTTCTGGCGAGCGTTCGAGTAAGTACGATCGAGCCCGGGTTATTCAATGCGGTCGCCAGCTCGCCTTCTATCGGTTCGAATGAGAAGATTTTGAAAGCCTGAGGATTTACTTCAAATATCCTTTCGTTAAGGAAAACATCCGTATTATGTTGGATCTTTGGTTTTCCGTCAAACATCTTGAAAGAGGCGTACGTCTCGATGGCCGGGTAGTTCTTGGCCAGCTCCGATCCGAGGAGGCCACCTGTGGCAGCGTAATAGTCTTCGGAATTGTTGGCTTTTATTCCCATGGACACCCTATAAATCCTGCCACGGTTAACCTGGTCTTTATTGTAATTAGTCTCGAAAACGATATATCTGAAGATCAGTAGACTTACGGTGATGGAAATAGCCAGCCCAAGAACAGACAATGCCGATGATCTACACCATCCAATGAGTCTTTTCGTGTTGATATTCATAAGTTAAGGGATGTTTTAGTAAGAGACGGCAGATATTATCGGATAACAAGTTAAGATTTTCTGCCAGATCTAAAAAGTTTGAGTGCCAGCCGGATTGCATGGTTACATATTGAACAGTTCCGGCTGTATAATCGTCCCATAAACGAACTTCATGCGTCGACGTTTTGCAGATGAAGTTGACAATATCGGAGGTGATCTTTTTATTGAGATCCTGGAGTTCGGAGTTGAATATTTTCATATAACTCCTCAAGGCGTTCTCGTAGCGGGAAAGGAATATCTTTCCCTGCTCCGTATCGTTGGTGAATTCCGCGACGTTGGCTACATATTGTCTTATGTATTCTTCTTTTTCCACTACGATGGTGGGCTCGGAATCCAGCATGATCAGGAGGCATTTTCTTCCTTTTTTTTCAAGAAAATCCGCTATTTCGAAGATCAGGTTTCCGCCGCTTGACAGGCCGATCAGGGGAATCTCGCCGTCAGCTTTTGCTTTGTCCAGAACTATATTCCCATAGTAATGCTGAACATCCCGGAGATCGGTGAAGGGTTGTTCATTTTTTCCGATACCTCTGTAGTTAAAAAGGTGGCAGTTAAAGGCCTGGTCCAGTTGTTTGACCAGGTTTTTGTAGGGGAATCCCAGCCCCCCCGCAGGCGGGAAAAGGAATATGTCTGTTTTTTGGGTATCCAGGGTCCGCTGCAGGTAGTAAAGACTGCCTTCGTCGTCGGTTCCGAAAGCGCGGGTACCTTTTTCCATTAATTTTTCAGCCAGGTCCATTATAGTCCTGGCGGTGAAATAATCCGTGAGGTCCAATTTGCATGGGAATAGCTTGCTTACCTTTCTGAAGATCTTTACGAGTTTCAGCGAATCGCCGCCCAGTTCAAAGAAGTTATCGACGAGTCCGATCTTTTCTACCCCGAGCACTTCCTGCCACACCGCTGTCAATTTGAGCTCTGTTTCGGTTTGGGGGGGGACATATTCCTGTTTCTGCACGATGCGTCCTGCTTGTGACGAGAGGCTTTTCCGGTCGATCTTTCCTGTGGGAAGCAAGGGCAGGTGATGCAGTAATCGGATATCTGCCGGCAGCATATAGGCCGGCAGGCTGCTTTTCAATTTTTCCCTGATCTGCCTGTGGGTAAGATCTTCGTTGGGCTTCAGCGCAACATAAACTATTATAGCTGGGTCTTCGTTTTCCGACGTGCGGTGCAAGACAGCCGCGGATGAGGCAATAGCCGGCATTTTATTGAGGCATGATTCTATTTCTTCCAGTTCGATTCTAAATCCGCGGATCTTTATCTGGCTATCGCGTCTTCCTAAAAAGACCAAATTTCCGTTGGGCAGGAATTTTCCCCAATCCCCTGTTTTATACATTCTTTCCCCGGGGACAAAGGGGTCGTCGGTAAAAGCCTGGTTGGAAGCCTGGTTTATATATCCTCTTCCTACGCCGATGCCTGATACGCAGATCTCCCCCTGTACTTCCGGAGGCAACAGATGGCCGTCCTGTCCCATTACGTAAATGCGCAGATTTTGCAAAGTTCTTCCAATCGGGATGTATTGACCATCTGGTGGCCGATGCATGACAAACTGGGTTATGTCGTCTCCGGCTTCTGCCGGACCATATGCGTTGACGATCTTTATTTCCGGGAAAAAGGCGAACCACTGTTCCACAAGCCGAAAGGGCAGGGTTTCGCCGGTGACTACGAGGTATTTCAGGGACGAAAATCGGAACTCCGTTTCTTTTACTACTTCCAGGATTGCCTGAAGATAACCCGGAACGATCTCGAGAATGTCTACTTTATCCGATTCTATTTGTTTTAGAAAACGTTCGACGTCGAGTATCAGCTCCTCCGGGTATATTGCTGTCATGCCACCCTGCAGCAATGCGGACATGAACTGCCAAATGGATATGTCGAAAGATTGCGAGGCCGTTTGAGCCAGGATAGTCTCCGGGCCGATCTCCAGCGACGCGATCTTGGCCTCCATATGGTTGAGCATATTTCGATGTTCTATCATGACTCCTTTGGGGGCACCCGTAGAACCCGAGGTAAATAAAACGTAGGCGAGGTCTTCGGGGCTGGCCTGTTCTGACGGCTGTTCGCCCTGGGCCATATATCCAGTCGCATTTTTGTCCAGGCATAGACAGCCGGACAGTGATTGGCATTCCCCTACCAGTTTTTCTGCAAGCTGTGTGTGTGCGGGGTCGTTTATCAGGTATTTTGCCGAGGAGTTTTCTATCATCTGTTTGATCCGGGACTCCGGGAGGGTCGGGTCAATGGGCATGTACGCGGCATTTATATTCCATATTCCAAGCATACTTATAAGGTATTCCGGCGACCTGTCCATGAGCACCCCTACTACCGCCTCTTTTCCGATCCCCTGGCAGTGCAGATGCCTGGATAGCCAATGGGAGACGTCGTACACGGCCTGATAGTTCGTTTCCTCTCCTTTAAAAAGGATTGCCTTTCGTTGGGGGTATTTTCTACAGTTTTCCTCTATCCGCAATGGAGTTGTTCCTGTCACCGAGACAACCGGTCCTTTTCCCATTGCCAGCATTTTCTCTTCCCATTCCGGAGGCAGCATATTCAAGGCGGAGACGAGGGCATTCGGTTCATTACAAATTCTTATGATCAATTCGCTGAACAGGTCGACATAGAAACCAAGCTGCTCCCGGGAGTATAGATCCGTATTGAACTCGATCTCCAGCTCGAGATTTTCCCGTGTTCCGGAAAAAATGAAGCTGATATCGAAAATACTGCTTGATGAGCTAAAATTCACCGGTTCGATAGCTTCATGAGAAGAGATGTTCGGATTTTGCCAGTCAAAGATGTCGTCGAATCCGTGGAATTCGATAAGGACATCGAAGATGGGTGATCTTGACAGATCGCGATCGATTTTAAGATCGTCGAGCATTTTATCGAATGGATACTGGCCGTAAGAGAAGGCATCTACGATCGTTTCCTTCGCTGTTTTAAAGAATTCGTTCAAGGTCCGGCCAGTGTCGACGGTCAGGCGGATGGGGATGGTATTGACAAAGTATCCGATGAGGTCGTGGACGTCCGGCTGTTCTCTGCCTGCCAGAATGGTGCCTGTAATAATGTCCGTTTGACCGGTGAGTTTGTGGAAGAGGAGGTCCAGAATGCCGTTAAAGATAATGAACGAGCTACATTCATACCTGTTCTTCAGTTGGTTCAGGGCGTCGCGGACCGCGTCGGTCAAATGAAAATGCAATGAATTTCCCTTGTAGGATTGAATGCTGCTTCTATTGGCGATCTTGGGTAGATCGAGTCTTGGCAAATATCCTCCGAGCTTTTCCTTCCAATATTCCGCTGCCTCTTCACCAGACTGACCCTTTACCCGGCCATTCTTCCATAGGGCATAGTCCTTGTATTGGATCTTTAGCGGCGGAAGGGTGGGTATGTTGTTCTTTTCAAGGCTTGTATAGAATTCGAAGAGGTCGCGCATAAAGATCATAGCGGACCATCCGTCTGTAACGATATGGTGGATGGACAGCAGGAAATAGCTTTCGTTGGCTTTTCGGATAATTTTTACCCTGAAGAGCGGGCCTGTTTCGAAATTGAAAACTTTTCTTTCTTCTCGTCCGACTATCTCTTCCAGGTCCATTGTTTCTCCCCCGTCTATAAAGTCAAGGTCGATATGGAATGCCTCCGGGGGGATTATTTTTTGCATCGGCTCTTCGTTGACCGTATGAAATACCGTCCTCAATATCTCGTGCCTGGCTACCAGGGATATAAGGGATTGCCTGACCAGTGCCGGTTCCAGCTTGCGTTTGATCCTGAACGAAAAAGACTGGTTGTATGCTTCTGACACATTGGCAAATTGGCTCAGGATCCATAATCTGCGTTGCGAATGGGATAATTGATAATATTCCCGGCGGCCTGCGGGCTCGATCCTGGTGTACTTGTCCGAGCCGGACAAATCGATGAGTCTTGCCATTGCTGCGACCGTGGAATTTAGGAACAGTTCCCTAAATGGTATGTTTATGTTGAAATGCTCCCCAATGAGTCCGATCAACCGCATGGCTTTCAGGGAATGTCCGCCGACCTCGAAGAAGTTATCCTCCCTTTTGAAGTTGCCATGGCCCAGCACCTGCGCCCATAGTTCATAAAGGGCTGTTTCTACCGGGTTCAGCCGTTGCTTGTCCGGGGGGAGATCTGCAGGGGTGAGAGGTCTGGCGGCCAGCGTCTTTCTGTCCACTTTCCCATTTGATAGGAGCGGTAGTGTTTCGAGAATGGTGAAATGATCCGGGACCAGGAATTCCGGTACGTGTTTCAGGAGTCTTTGTCTGAGTCCGGGTATATCGGGGAGGTCCGTTTCACGAAGGCATATAAAGGCCTGGAGGGATTTTTCCCCGTTTTGTTCCCGCAGTAGAACGGCGCAGGAGCGTACGGACCCATATCGGATGATATTGGCTTCCACCTCTCCGAGCTCGACCCTTACACCTCTGATCTTTACCTGGTTGTCCTTGCGGCCGAAAAAGTCGATCTCCCCGTTCGCAAGGTACCGGCCTATGTCACCTGTTCTGTAGAGTCTGCCACCGGATGGCTCGAAAGGGTCTTCGATAAATACCTCTTTTTCTTTTTTCTCTCTGTTTATATAACCCTTTCCCACGCCTATACCCGATACAACGATCTCGCCTTTTACGTTAACAGGGCAGATCTGCATGTCCTCATTTACTATCCTTACTTTCATATTGGGTATGGGTCTCCCTACCGGTATCCTGTTATGCTTTGGTGCGACGGTGAATTTATGGTGGGTAATATCGCAAGCGGCTTCGGTAGGACCATAAGCGTTGAGGATCGGGATATTCGGGAAAAAGGTGAACCATCTTGCTGCCAGCTCCGGGGTGATTATTTCCCCACAGGTCACCAATGTTTTGAGATGTTCCAGCACCGGCTGCCCGGGGGTGGTCCCGATGAACGATAGCAAAGCATTCAAATAAGACGGGACGACCTCCAGGATATCAATTTTTCTTTTTTGCAGCTCTTGTAGGAAACGGCCGGGGTCCAAAACTGTCTTCTGATCGAAGATGCGGGTGGTTCCGCCAATGGCCAGGCCCAAAGAAAATTGCCAGATCGAAATATCGAAGGTTTGCGATGCGCTCTGGGCGATGGTATAGCCAGGGGCTGCGTCCAGGCTATCTTTTTTGGAGTATAGATGGTTCATCAGACCTTCGTGGGTCACGATGGCTCCTTTAGGTTCTCCTGTTGAACCGGATGTGTATATGATGTAGGCGGCCTCATCGGGCCGATATAGGAAACGATGAGGCGATATTATTTCCTCCATGCCGAAATAGCTTGTGTCAAACTGCTTAAAAACCGAGCTGTCGCCGGGCTTTTGTTTTGGGCGTTCTTTAGCTAACCCGATGATAGAGTCAAACCTAAATTCGGTGAGCTCATTCTTGATGGAGCCGATCTTGGCAGAATGCCGGACCATTGCTATTTCAGGTAGTTGGTATATGAGATTGTCGAGGAATTTTCTATTGACAAAGAATTCATTGGTCCAGTCCGTCTTTGTATGTTCGGTATCTAAGCCCGAGCTTTTAAATGCCAGGAAAGAGGCTTCGAGGTCCTGGCGTTTGTCCTCGTCCATGAGGTCACCGAGAAAAATGATCCCTATTTCCGATGCCAGATCGATGGATGATCTCAATACCTTTCTGAAATAGTTGTAGCCGCTGAAATTCTGGGCAACGCTGTTGAGGATGATGATGTCGAAATTGTTTTCCTCCAGCTTGTCTATTTCATCTGCAGCCAGTCTGTATTGCCGAATGTTTCGTATTCCTTTTTTATCGATCTCTGTTTCATTTTTTTCCAGTATGACGCTGGAAATGTCCGTCGCAATATATTTACGGACCAGGGGGGCGATCCTGAACATGGTGATCCCGGAACCGCATCCTATTTCCAGGACTGTCGAATCGGGTTTGATGTAGGGCAAAATTTTCAAATAGGCATTTTGTGCGTATTCGTCCATTTCCAGCCGGGAGAATGGCCTGCCTGTGTAGCTGTCGACCCAGCCGCCGCCCATGATGTCGTCGCTGGCCTTGTCTCCAACGTACTCCCAGAGCTCTGTGGCTATCTTGTTCCTATCCGTTTCGCCCAGGCTGTATATATTCGGGCTATTTATACATAGGATAGAATACAGATCATGGGATCTCCATTGCAGTGCGTTCGCCAGTTCCACATATTTTGCTTCGAACAGGAGGAAATGAGGATGGCTGTCGTTCAGGAAATACAATAGCCGTTCGATAGGGTCTCGCGGGTCCAGCGGTAAATATATGGAATTGGCGGCCCAGATCCCCATGATCGATTCTACCCAAAGTGCCGAGCGGTCGGCAAGGACGGCGATGATCTTACCCTGCGCATTTTTGTCAAGAAGGAAGTTGCCGATACGGGTTGCATTTATACGAAGGTTGCGATAGTCGGTCTCTTCGTCGTCTTTTGCTACCGCTATTCTTTCCGGGAAGGCATTCGAGTTTTGTTTTAAGAGCTCCCATAGGCCACGGTCCCTGTGGATATCCTTTTTCGACTGGAAGGATTCCCATTCCGGCAGGTCTGTGGCGGAAAGATATTCGGCTTTGCTGAGGTGTGCATAGGGTTTGGACAGGAGGGAATCGGCAATCGCCCTGAAGTGGCCGACCATCCTATGAATATCCTGGTCGGTATAAATGTCCGTATTGAATCTTAGACTGAGGTACAGGCTGCCGCCCTGTTCCCGGAACATGAAATTCAAGTCATAGATACTTGTCTGTTTATCGACCTGAAGGTCCTTTACTCTGAAATTGTTGGTGAAAAGTTTCAGCGGGCCCGTTCTCTGGATCGTGTCGTTAAAGTTCTGCAATCCTATGAGGACGTCGAAAAGGGGCGCCCTGCTCAGGTCACGCTTTACCTGCAGTTGGTCGATCAGCATGTCGAAAGGATAGATCCTATGCTCAAGCGCCCCGAGGACGGTGGCGCTCACTGCTTTTGCAAAGGACACGAATGGCTTGTCCGGATCAACCCGGTTCCTGAGTACCAAAGTATTGATATAAAACCCGATTTGGTTCTCCAGGTCCGGATGGTCCCGGCTTCCGTTATAGGTACCTATGACGATGTCTTTCTCGCCTGTATACTTATAGAACAGAACGTTAAGGATCGCCACCAGGGTGGAAAAAAGAGTTATTTCATGTTTTTTTGCGAATTCATCGAGGTGCCGGGTCAGGTGGAAGCTAAGATCGAAAGAAAGCTCCTTTCCGTTATAGGTTATCGTATCCGGCCGATCGCAGGAGGCGGGTAACTCCAGCACGGGTAACTCACCCGCAAGCTGGTTCAGCCAATAGTTTTTGTGGGTATTATATTGTTCTCCTTCCAATTCTTTATTCTGCCATTCTGAGAAATCTTTGTATTGGATGGGAAGGGGGGGCATGCGGATCTCCGTGTTTTCGTAAAGGCTGTTATAGATGGTCAGGAAGTCATTTATGAAGATTGAATCGGACCAACCGTCGTTAATGATATGATGCATATTTATTAGAACGGTATGACGTTTATCCGACAGTCTTATCAATAGAACCCTGAGTAAAGGCGCTTTGTCGAGATCGAATTTCCGATGGACTGCCAGGTCGATGATCTTATGGACCTCTGCGGCCGGATCTAATTCCGATTCCAGGTTTATATACTCGACTTTAAAGTCAAGCGTGGCCGGATCATGTATCTTTTGGTAGAGTTCATTGTCTTTGTATACAAAGGAGGTCCTTAGAATTTCATGCCGTTCGATTAGCCGGTAGATCGTGTTTTCGAGGATAGCCCTATCGAGATCTCCGGCGATCTCATAGGCTTCGCATTCGTTATAGGCAACCGAGGTAGCCTCGAATTGGGACAGCACCCAGAGTCTTCTTTGTGCATGAGAAGTTCTGTAGAGTTCTTTTTGCGGCAGGGTTGGTATCGCCGAGTGCAAATTGCCAATGGACTTTTCAACCAGCCGGCTGAAATCTTCGAGGAGGGGGGAGAAAAAAATGTCTCTAAGATTGACTTTTACCTGTAAGAACTTATGTACCCTGGATGATAGCTGGATTGCCTTTAAAGAATGTCCGCCAAGCTCGAAGAAATTATCACGGAGGCCGACCTTTTCGACTCCCAGGACTTCCTGCCAGATGGAGGCCAGAGCAATCTCTGTCGGGGTGCGTGGTGGCAAAAATTCCCCTCCTTCAACGGACAGGCCGATTCTGGACAGCAGCGTTTTTTTGTCTATTTTCCCGTTTGGCAGCAGGGGTAAATGTTCCAGTATGGAAATCGATGCAGGGAGCATATACGCAGGTAGTCTTTTCTTCAGGGCTTCAAAGATATCTCCTGTGGTGAGCTGTTCTTCTGGTCTCAGCTGCGTATATACGTATATTTTGAGGTCATCGGATCCTCCTGTTGTGTGGGTAAGAGCCGATGACAATGCGATGGCAGGCATAGTGTTCAGACATGCCTCTATTTCCTCCAGTTCTATTCGGTGCCCCCGGATCTTTATCTGGCTATCCTTCCGTCCTGCGAATATCAGGTTGCCGTCAGACAGGTATTTTGCCAGATCTCCTGTTTTATACATTCGCTCAGCGGGAATAAATGGATCGAAGGTAAAGGATGGATTGGCGTCCGAGTTGATATATCCTCTGCCGACTCCGGCGCCTGCTATGCATAGTTCTCCTTTTATTCCAGGAGGGCATATCTGTCCGTCTGAATCGAGTACATACAGGCGCATATTCTGCAGGGGCCTGCCTATTGGAACCTGCTCTCCTTCCGGAGGCTTGTCCATGGTAAACAAGGAGACGTCGTCGCCTGCCTCTGCCGGGCCATATGCGTTGATAAGCTTTATTTCCGGAAAATTGCTGAACCAGCGTTCGACGAGGGGGTAGGGGGTTTGTTCGCCTGTGAGGAGAAGAAAGCGTAATGAAGAGAACCGGAAGCCTGTTTCTTCAATTACCTGCAGCATTGCCTGGAGATAGCTGGGGACAATTTCGAGGATCTCGACTTTATCTTTTTCCATGTGAAGAAGAAGGTCTCCGATGTCCTGGATGCTGTCCTCCGGATAGATGGCTGTTACACCACCCTGCATTATGGCTGTTATAAACTGCCATACTGAAATGTCGAATGACTGGGAAGCGGTCTGGGCCAACACCGTACCAAAGCCGATGCCGAGGTGATCGATCATGGCCAGCTTGTGATTGAACATAGCCCCGTGTTCGATCATGACGCCTTTGGGAACCCCCGTAGAACCCGAGGTGAACAGGATGTAGGCGAGGTCTGTGGCGTTTCCTTTTCGGTTTGGGGGATAGGAAACAGGGTAGGAGAGCAGGGTGTCCACTCCTTCCATGATCTTGTTTCGTGTCCGAATGATCTTTTCGCCTGTTCTGCTCCGATCTATGCTGATCAGCGTGTCGTACCGATATTTCGTAAGCTCGTTTTCCAGGGTTCCGACCTTTGGTGAATGCCGGACGGTTGTGATCATTGGGTTCCCGGCCTGCAGGTCGTCGAAGAAGCGTGGAGAGACGAACAGTTCATTGGTCCAGTTGACCTTTGTGATGTATCCTTGTCCCGCGTGTTCCTGTTTAAAGGTCTCGAGCGAGCATAGCAATTGCTCTTTGCGGTCGAGGTCCATGATATCTCCCACGAACAGCAATCCTTGTTCTTTCAATAAAGATATGGCATCGTCCAACACTTGTCTTAAATACCGGTAGCTTTCGAAATCCTGGATCACGCTATTCAGTATTATCACATCAAATTTTCCTTCCTGCAGCTGTCGTAACTGGTGAGCAGCCAACTGACGTTGCCGGATATTGCCGATATGGTTTTCAGTCAGGACCTTTTCATTTGCCGACAATACCACACCTGATTGATCCACCCCTATATATTCGGCTGTGAATGGCGCGAGTCTGAACATCGTAAATCCTGATCCGCAGCCGATCTCGAGTACACGAGACGAGCTGTTCAGGTAGGGTTTCAGCTTGATAACGACATTTTCGGCATATTCGTCCATCTCTTCCGGGCTCAGGGGCTTACCGGTATAGCTGCTGAACCATCCGCCGGCTGTAATGGCATCCCCGGCATCTTCGCCTACGGCTTCCCAAAAAGCTTTTCGGTCCTGAAAGGTTCCGTACCCGGGGGGCTGTCCCGTTTTGTTCGCATCTATGCATACGCAACCGGACAGGGAGTGGCTTTCCCACAAAAGCTTCTCCGCAAGGTCACGATAGGAGGAAGTAAAAATGAGGAATTTCGCCGATGCCTGTTCTATCATTTGCAGCATCCGCTTATCCGGAAGGGCGGGATCTATGGGCATGTAGGTGGCATTTGCTTTCCAAATACCTATAATGCATTCAATAAACTGCGGGGTCCGGTCCATTAGAACGCCTATCACGTTCTCTTTTCCTATGCGTGAAGCGTGGAGATAATTGGCTAACCGATTGCTGTTCTCATACAGAGTTTTATAAGTAACGCGTTGTTCCCGGAACAGGATGGCCGTCCTATCCGGCCATTTTTCACAGGCTTCGTCTATCAGCATATCTACCTGTTTGTCGGCGTTTATGGCACTGACTGGTCCTGTGCTCATCGCCAGGATTTCTTTTGTTCCCGCAGGCGAGAGGATGGATAGATCGGCAATCTTCGTTTCCGGGTGGGCGAGCACCTGGTCGACGAGATTGGTAAAATGCTGCAAGATCTCCCGGACGGTCTCTGCACTATAGATAAGGCTATTGAATCCAACCTGTACCGACAGGCGGCGACCGGGATAGATGGAGATCTCAAAATCATAGCTTGTCTGATCAAAAATTCCGCTGCCGGATATTTCCAGCTTATTCAATGCGTTTTCCCCGGCGACGCTGGTTTCCGGATAGTTCTGGAAGCTAAATAAATGATTAAAAAGCTGGCCCTGTATTTCGGCGAGCTGCTGGATGGCGACCAGTGGAAAGTGGTGGTAGTCGTTTGCAATAATGGCGTTTTTCTGTGCGGCCTGGAGAAGGTCCCAAAAACGGTCTTCTCTCCGGAAATTGAATCGAATGGGTATCGTGTTGATGAATAGCCCGATGATATTTTCTGCGCCTTCGATCTCGGGTGGTCTGCCCGAGACCACTTCGCCAAAAAGTACGTCGGTCGTGTTATTGTATTTCGCCAGCAGGATCGCCCAAACAGTTTTCAGCAGGATGTTCTGAGTAACCAGCGCTTCTTTGGCCATTTCCACCAGGCGAGCTGTTGTTTCGGGGCTAAGATCAAACTCCACAGTTTCCTTATGATAGCCCGTGACAAATCGTTTTTTGCCTTCATAATTCAACAGACAGCTGACCATGTCGAAGCCGCGGATATATTCTTTCCAGTATTTTTTGAGATCTTCTCCCGAGCGATCTCTTAGCCATTTTATATATTCTTTATAGGGTACTATGGGGACCAGGTCAGGCTGTTTGTTGTCCAGGAAGGCGTGGTATGCTTTCAGGACCTCCATGGCAAGGATCTTTGTACACCATCCGTCGAACAATATATGATGCCAGGTCCATATCAGTTCGTATTCGCCGGCTCCGAGCTGGATGATCCTTATCCTCATGAGCGTGTCTTTGCTCAAATCGAAGGTCTTGTTCCTGTCTGCCGCTTTAAGTTCGTCTCTAAGGCGGCTCAACTCGGATGGGTCATCGATATAGGGGAATTCGTTATAATGGATCTCCGGCAGTCTTTTTTTTAATACTACCTGGAGCGGTTTGTCCATTTTCTCATATATAAAGGCAGTTCGCAAGATATCATGTCTCGCGAAGATCAATTCAAAGGCCCGGTCGAATGTTTTACGGTCGATCTGCCCCGATACCCTGAACGAACGCTGTTCCATATAGGTAGGTGTCGATCTGTCTATCAGGGTGTGGAATAGCATCCCTTGTTGTAATGGAGTCAGCTCGTATATGTCATCAAATTTTTGACTCATGCCTATCGGTTGAAAGGGAATTAAATAATTGCATTGATCGTATCCAGGTCGTCTGCGGACAATTCGGTGTATGTCAGATCCGAAGGCGTTAAAATGTACTCATCGATACGCTCGACTGTCGCGACGAGCGACTCCAAATTGTTTTTATAAAGCTGTAGGAATGCTTCCATGCTATCGTTTTTAAAATGGGATCTGTTAAAGGAGATCTGCATCATTATCCTGCCTTTGGCGTAGATGCCTGCAAAAGTAAACTGGTACTCCCTGGTGTTTTCTTTGCAGATCAATTCGCCCACGTTGTAGGAGGCTATCTGGAAGGAGCTGGTCTTTCCGGTATTGAATTGCCCCAGGTAATTGAAGATGATGGTTGGTTCGGGATAGTCTGCTTTTTTGTCCTCCGGCCTCAGGTATTTTGCGGCGCTACGTACAATGGCATTTTTTGATCCCACTTTAAGGGTATCCTTAAAATCTACGAGCATCTCAACGGGATTGTCGCTTTTTTTCAGGTTGAACATTACCGGATAGATATTGGTGAACCATCCCACAGTTCGTGTAATGTTTATACCCGGCAAAATCTGTTCTCTTCCGTGGGATTCCATGGCGACATATAAATAGTCCCGGTGAAATGCCTGCTTATAAGTAAGGCCAAGTGCACAAATAAGGAAGTCGGCCATTTCCGTTTTCAGCTTTACATGGAGAGATGGACCGGTCAACTTGTCGGTTGTATCACGTTCGATGTAAATGACGACGGTCTCTTCATCTCTATACAGATCGGTAGCGTTGTTATTCCATTCCGGCGGTATGCGTTCTGGCCGGATGTGTGTCATCTTGTGTGCAGTGTCTTTTGTTTCGATATCGGGTTGGCTGATGATGAATTTTTGCAATTCCTCTGCCCATTTCTTGAACGGATCGGTTTTGAGTGGCAAAGGGGACCGGTGGCCATAATTAAAAAGGTGTTCGAGGTCCTCGAGCAATATCCGCCAGGAAATGCCGTCCACTACCAGGTGATGAATAGCGATGATCAAGTATTGGTCGTCCGCTATTTCGAATTCTCCTGCCTGCACCAGCGATGCGGCTTCGATGTTCATACTTCCGTTCAATTCGTTTATCATTTCCATGAGCCCCGCATCATTCAGGCTTTCGAACTTTCCGAGGGAACGTACCCTGAACCGATGGACCACTTCATCGAGCGATTGCACCACCTTGTTGGATGCGTTATCCCTGTGGAATTTCGTCCGTAAGGCATCATGATGCGTTATGAGTAACGTGAAAATGTCGTCCAGTTCGGTCACCGGACGTTTTTTCGTTAGACAGAGCATGATGTTGTGAAGGAAGCGTTCGGGAGCTTTTAGGTAATGTGAAAAGAATTGATGCTGGATGGGAGTTAGCGGGATCTCTCCCGATACGAGGCCCTGATAGGCGGTTGACCGCAGCCCGGCAAGGGTTACGGCGATCTCCCGGATCGTGGATTTGGTAAATATATCGTTGACTTCAAGGTTAAATCCTTTGTTTTGTACGCGGGAGCAGATCTGGATGGCCTTGATCGAATCGCCGCCGAGGGAGAAGAAGTTGTCGTCTATGCCGACCGTTTCGTTA
>NZ_BMJC01000001.1:167334-1989534 GCF_014642875.1 Puia dinghuensis | reverse complement strand
CGGGTCGTGTCGCTGATCGTCCAGTTGCCGCTGCCATCGGCCTCGAAGCTGGTATAGGCAAAACTATGGGTGGGACCGGTATTGATAATCTTTGCAATGGGGTATAGTCCGCTATAATCCCATAGGTACCCTGAGGTCAAGTCGCTCGTAAGCGAGTCCAGCAGGAGATTCTGGTACGCATCGTAAGCAATGAATGCCTGCCGGGTTTCCACGGGATTTGATCCGACCTGGAGTTCGACATATTGGGGCATGGCCGTATTATTACTCCAAATATTATAATCATTCCTGACCCTGCTGGTCTGAAAGCTTCCTTTAGTAACCGTTTGTTCCAATAATGGGGAGAGCCTTCCCGCGGCGAGCAAATTTCCTTTAGCTGTTTGTGCGGATGAAGATAGCCCGGTAAGACTATCACAGGGATACTTATTGCTTGTGGTAATGGCTTGACCGATGCTATTGGTGGTTATAGCCGTCTGTTGTAAATAGTTAGCCGTATCATAGGTGTAGATCGTGGAATCTATCACGGGGTTGGCGCCATTTACATCATATCGGGTATGATATTCCCCCGCCATCAGGAATGGGTAGGTATAATTCTTATAAGAAGTTCCTTCACAAATATATTGGTTGGAGTTTTCGCAAGTGGTATAGACGCTGGCTTTAACTGCCCGCACGAAATTCTGGTTGAGGGCGAAATATCCGAATGAATCCACATTTACGATTTGTCCGCTGGTGTTATAGGTGGTCTTCTTGACTAGCTTGCCCCGTTCAAAGGCCTTGCTGGTATAGGGCTCATAGGGTGACTTAGTGCGTTGCAGGTTGTTGATAAAAGACTCATCCATATGCCCGTTATCGAAATTGGTAAACTGATAATCCACCAGGCTGCCGTCCGCATATTGTTCCTCGACCTCGCTATATCCGAGATGAGCCCCGGCAGTATTCTCACTCATGGGCATGGCCGATTGAGTAGAAAATATCTGCTCCGTATACAGCTGGTTGGGATCAATATCCGACACGGTAGTATAAGTGTCCCAATAATATTGCGATTTTCCGCCCAGGATGCCGCTGGACGCTCCGGTAAGGCCGGTAGACGGGCTATAATTTTTAAAATAATAGTATTGCCTGATCAGCGGGCTATTGGGGTAGTTCACGTCATAACTGGTGATCTTTTTTATCCGCAGGCCGCCGGCCAGCATGATCGTGCTGCCATAGTCAATGAGGGGGCTACTGCGGATAGTGTCCAGTTCCCTGGAATACATATTCGCTTCATAGGCCAGATCGGTTATTCCGCCTGTGGGATAGGTGACCCGCACCAGTGTTCCGGCCCGTAGGTAATTGGAATCGGGCTGCCGGTAATTGTAATAGGTGGTCAGGGTATCCAGGGAATGGGTGGCATCCTTCCCGTTATAAAACCCCCAATGATCCGTCCACCCGGTAGCCGCCAGGTAATTCGGAAGGGTGTGGGAAGAGTCATAATAAAACCGATAAGGAGACGGCGAAATGGTCTGCTGGTTCATCGACAATTGCTGAAAGCTTTGCAGCATGAGTCGCTTGGTGGTGTCATGCGTATAACCAAAGGCATATTCGTTTAAGAGGGTATTTGTTCTCTTATTGGTTACGTAGATACTATCCAGCTCCAGCCATTGCAGATTATTGAAGCGGGCATTGCCGCCCGTTCCGCCACCTCCGTTGCAAAAAGCATTGCCGCCACTTACCGGATATAGGAAATAATAATAATCGTCGATGGTCGAACCCTTGTTGATTTCATAGTTATCGAAATAGGTATACGCGATAAGACCTATCCGCAGCTCGGTTGTGATGGAAGTTTTAAAACTCACGCTGGCATAGGAGGAGTTGATCTGGCTCAAATACAAGGGTGCAATCAGCTTGCCGGCGAATTGTCCCGTAGGAGGAATTCCGCTGGTACTGTTGGAACAGCTTGGGGTTAGAAAATTGTATGCAGATGCTATGCCGAAGGTCGGAATAAACCAAAAATAATTGGTCGGATTCTTGGGATATACCTTTTTATTCCGTATCTCAATAGAATTGGTGATCTGGCTGACAAGGGGCCCACGAGTGTAAGTAAAGGTGACCACCCGACCGTAGGCGTCTTGTATCCTGGAGAGATTCCAGGAATTGGCGATCCACGTATCCGTGCCTTGCGCATAAAAATTTATAGTGTACTCGATATGCGAGGTGTCACCGCCGAAAGTGTACTGAGTACCATCCTCCGTAGTCAGGATAAATCCTGAAAAGCTGCTTGGATACGCGGTATGCCAGGGATTGTTTAGCGTGCAAGAGCCGGGACTGTACGGGGGAGGCAGGGCCAGGCTTTGAGTTGGATGGCTGGGGTCAGGTATAAGGGTCACTTTAATTCGCCGGTCGCATTGCACCTGCCAGGTATTGATGGCCGTATCCAGGAAGAATTTGCCGGAATACCCCAGGAAGCTAAAATCGAACTCATCCGGCTCCGTATCGTATTTATAGGTGAAGCCTTGATTACAAATCGTATCCCGTATGTAAGAGACGCTGCTCCAATTCCCATGCAATATGCAGGTATTATTAAAATAATACCCGGCCCCGTTTGCGCTCCTACCCTGGCATAATGGCTGACTTCCCAGTATTTCATTGTCATCATCCGGGATATCCTTTACGATACGGGTAATGGCCCCTCCGGCACTCAGGTTCCAGTTCAGGCCAACCCAGCCGGGATGCTGATCCGGGCGAACGCCGCTAGCATGATAGTCTAATGAAATGGGCACTTTGATGCCTCCTTCTTCCACTGTGTAGATGGGTATATTTATCTGAGGTAATCCCGCGTATAAAGACACGGGAACCTCACCGAATTTTCCCAGCGAAGCGGCATTTGGGCTGGATATCGCAACAGGGTCTTTTCGAATCTGGCAAAAGATTTCTGTGAAAAAAAGATTGAAAATAAGGAGTGCCAAAACCGTTTTTTTCATATTTCGCATAAAATGATTCATCATGGAATGATCGTTAGAATGAGTACCCTAATCGATAAACAATTGCTGGGGTTTGAGGCCTTTGCCGGTAACTGAGAAAGTCCCAAAGCAGGCTCAGCTTCGTCTTCTTGAATACCCGGCTCTTCACCGACACCGTCTTGGTGATTCCGATAAGCCCGCTGGTCGTCCAACCGGACAGCCGGCGGATATCCTGGTACGACCGGAGGGCCGAAGTGTGATTGTATTCCAGTCCGCCGCTGACGAAGAAGCTCCCTTTGAGCACAATGTCCACGTAGCTGCGCAAGCTCGCACCGCTCGCTGTTAGCGCCAAATGCCGGATATCGCTGCCCAGGCCGATCTTCAGACTGGTCCCCACGCCGATGGTGCTTTTGTCCGTGAGCCGGTAACCGAGTGAGCCGCCGAGATCCAGGACATTGGGGTAATAGCGATTGGTGCGGCTCGTCTGCAAATTGACACCGGCTTCGAGTCGCCGCCACAGGCTTTTCGTCCGCTGTCCATTGGGTTTGAAGTTGGGCATATCGATGTCGCCGCTGCCACTCCCAAGATGGTTCAGTTTGTCCTTGAACCCGTCCAGCTGTTGCTCGGCCGACTGGAGATTTTGATGCAGCGCGCTCAGCGCACCCTGTCCGCCCGCCGCCAGCTGGCTTTGGATCGCCTGCGTCACCTGGTCTCGGGTCTGCAATCCTGCCAAGGCCGCGGGGCTGCTATAACCAGCAGGGAGATTGAACAAGCCCGCGAGCTGTCCGTTATTTTTCATGAATTGCCGGAAAGCGGGTAACTGTCCCAGCAGGGAAAGGGCTTTCTTCTCCAATTGATCGGGGTCGTTCAACAACTGCCGGTACTGTCGCACTTGCTCGGAGTAATAATATGCTTCGCGGGTGAGCCCCTGGTATTCCTTACCGATGCCCGAAGGCAGGTTCGTATATTGATTGAGATAGGCTTTGATCGCTTCCTTCCGCTGGCGGAGGAAGGCTTTGATGGCATCGGCATCCTGCAACTTTGCCTGCAATTGTTGGAACCCGGCCATGGAGGCTTGCAGTTGCGCCAGCCGGGCTTGCGATTGCGCTGCCCCCAGTAGTTGCCGGTTTTGCTGGAAGAAAGAAAGACTGCCCTTCAAAGAATCTACATAGGGCATATATTCTCCGCTTAGAGGGATAGCCGCACCGCCCGAATCCGTAGCCAGCTTGCGGGCCAGGGCAGCATATTGCTGCGCCGAATTAGCAAACAGGCGCTGGGCGCTTGCACTATCGATGCGGGAGAGTTCCCGTCGCAGCCGCGCTTCCCTACGGGCCATCTTCGCCAGGCAGTGCTCCGTCTGCCGCGTGAGCTGACGGTCCAGACCCGCGGTCTTCGATTCTATCCGGCTGAACAACTTGCCCGGGAAACGAAGAGCCTTGTCCGCGAGAGAATCGACGGCCTGCCCATAAGAAGCGGTCAAAAAGAAGACACACCCGATCAGTAGTTGTAGGGGACGCATGGCGGATGTTTTATGGCTTCACCAATTTTTCCAACCGCTCGATCCTTTTCTCCTGCTCATCAAATTTTTCCTTATACGCCTGAATCGTCTTATCCTGCTCAATGAGATACAAGGTCAACTCCTCGATCTTCTTCAGCAGCACCGCCTGGTTATTCCCAAGGTCGATGCCCGTCTTCGCTACCGTCTCGGCCGAAGGCATATCCGGAAGATGATGATGCGCCTGGATATAGCCAGAAACATCGTTCAGCGACGGCAACCGATAACCCCTCTTAAATACATAATCCGGCCAATTAGCATAAGGCTTTACCCAGGCCGAGGTAAAAATGGCCGAGCCATTGACGGCCAGCTTGTAGCCTTGTGCATTGGTCGTACCTATGCTGACGTTGCCCGTCGTTCCGTCTACACGCATGCGCTCGGCATTATTCGTCCCTAACACCATCGGCTGCGCCGTCAGCGTACCTACACCCAATCCCAAACTGGAAGCTCCGTCCGCGATAAAAAATGCCCGGTCAGCCCGGGATAGGCCAAAGAGAGTGGGTAAGGTATTACTCGATCCACCTTGTAAAAACCCGCAATAAGAAGCATAGGAACTCCGGTCGTTTTCCGCATAGCTGGTGACTTGTCCACTGGCGTTGGTATTCTGAATGGTCATGCCGCCACGGCCCGCATTATTGGCGGTAAGCATAATGAGATCACTGGCGGTTCCGCTTACATGCAGCGGCGAAGTCGGGCTACTCGTCCCGATGCCCACATTCCCACCAGAATCGATACGCAAACGCTCAGCATTATTCGTCCCCAATACCAACGGCTGTGCCGTCAGGGTTCCAACGCCCAGACCTAAACTGTTTGGTCCTTGTGTCACTAAATTGGCTCTGTTGGCGGGGGAAAGGCCAAAAAAGTTTGGATAGGAGTTTGTCGAACCGCCAACAGATAACGAAACGGTGGAACTAAGACCACCAAGATTGTTCTCCATAAGCAACGTAGCGAATCCGATTGCGTTGGTATTCTGTATATAGATCCCTCCCCGGCCTCCCCCACTGCCTGTAATACCGAGGATATCATTGACAGACCCGGTAAGATGCAACGGAAAAGTGGGGCTGCTCGTACCGATCCCCACATTTCCGCTATTGGTGTTGTAAATATTATTCCCGCTGGTCGACCATTGCGACAGCGCGGTCTGCCAGGCCAGAGCGGCGAGGCAAAAGAAGGAAAGTCGTTTCATTTTATTTCAAAGCGGTTTGGGTTCCACAATCGATTTCTATGGAAATAAAGGACTACCTGCCGGCTGCGTAGAATAGATACGCAGTCGGACACCAGCTATTCAAACAAAGATTATAGGACATAGCATCACGCTACTAAAGATGCGATAAGGTTTCTGGGCCGGGTAACGGTGGGAGTTGAAACAGCGTGAGACGCGAACAGGAGCTAAACTAACGACATTCTTCGATACTTGCAAATACAAACCGTCAAAAAAGGACGAACACGGCAAAACACCGTTCTTTCACCTGAATTTGATGGATGCACTTTTTTTTCAGTATTATTTCCTATCAAATGAAAGCCTTAGGCCAGGTTTATCACGCATTCATAGAGTTTACCATTGCGCTCGCAGGTTCACCTGCAGCCTTTTAGCCAAGCACTCGATCATCCGGGAATGTAAAGGTAAAGAAATTCATTCAGGGGATTTTTTCCTTATTTGGGGTTTGCCTATTTTTTTCCATTTCTGACAACTCATAGCAAAGTATATATTAACAGGTTAATATTGCTTTCTAAATGGTTACTGCAGAAAAATTGAACCTTAGTGATGAAGACCTTCAACCTGTTCATTTATCTAATGAGCAGATTATAATTCTCATAGGCTCTTGCTTCACTTCACAATTTTATTATGAGCCGAAGATGAAGGGTGCAGAGGTCAAGCTGTATGTCAGGAAATCGATCGATGCCGAAACTGGAATTGACTTTTGTTTTGTAATGAAGCCGCCGGCCGATTCGAAACACTTTAAGGGTGTTTTCTTTGGGGAAGGTGAATTTCTGGTCGCTTGTGGTATTTCCAATGATTGCCCATTTTCCCGAGGAAAACTGGGGAGATTCGTTTTCCGCGCCGGTAAAGGCTATACACCGTCTTTCGGACGAGTTCAATTATTTTGACAGGCAAATGGATTTACCCCCTATAAATAAGATTTTTGAGAAAGAATGCTGGCAAGAAATCTTTAGTATCAATTATAATTCATAATTACCAAATCCGCTAGATCCGTGATTTTCCATGGCCCGATATCATTCGAGATTTTCTCCTTCCTGATAAAATGGATACGGGCTCTTTCATAATTCTAATATTTTTTTCCCAACCTACTTCGGGTACTGAAAAAACAGTGACCACTATGCCGACTTTTACTGTGCATAAGTCATTGATATGGAAAAGTCGCACAATGCTTCTGTTGTGTCGCCGAAACTGCTTCGAGACCAACTTGTTACTCTCGCTGATCTACAGGAATTTAAGGAAGCTTTGCTGCTCTCGCTTGCGCGCTTAATGAAAGAAAACGCTGGGAAGCCACCAAAGAAATGGCTAAAAAGCAGGGAGGTCAAGGCCATGCTAAATATTTCCAATGGTACGCTGTACGCTATGCGGATCAACGGCTCGCTTCCATGGTGGTCCGCCGGGGAGATGATTATCCAAGAGTGTTTATTCAGGCTGCAGTACGCAAGACCGGCCTGGGCATTGACATGTTTGACGATGGCGGGAAGATGATCAAACAATACCCTGAGCTCAGTCCCAGACAGATGCAGCCGCTTAGGACAATGGAACCAGTACTTTCCCCTGAATACTATGAAGTATGATGTTGCGGAAGCTTCGGCGTTGGAAGGCAAGTGTGTCTCAAAATATAAAATGACCAAGTGGCTAATGGTACAGATAGTTCGGGATTTTCCTGGCATCTACCACCTGAATATTACTATTTCCTTCGCAACAAAAAGCTATCTGGCCGCCCGGTAACCAAAGATAGTATTCTTCGTATTTCTGGCCTTCTCGACCTTTGATAGGACTAAAAAGCCTCATCTTTTTAACAATCGGGTATTTAGGGAATACATTTCGATAGCAGAGCGCAACGAAGGTAAGAGCACTTTTCATCAGTGTACATCGGTCGCGTGTCTTTTTTGCAGCTATAGGCTCGAATCCAATCGACAACGTATATCCTTGGTCCGGATCACTGGAGAGAGTAAATCCTAGCTCCGAAGCCTGGACATGAACGGAATCAGCCATAAGCTTCGTAAAATCGGAATTCAACCTCTGAAGAACTGGCACTGGTTGTGTTTGCCGTTCGGAACGATCGATCCTTGGCACAGACAAAGCTAGAAAGATAATCATAGGAAAAGCAAACAGTTTGGGAATCATTGGTTTAAGCTTAATGGTAAATATAGGAATTTTTGGCATGTTCCAATTCATGAATAGCCTACGGCCTGTTTTGAAGGCTGTACTTAGATCTGGCAAAACCGGTTAGCCGGCAGCAATGAGATATGCAAGCCTGGGGCAAGAACTAAATGCCTTGCCTTAGGATGATCAAGGATACATTTTGCAATAATTACCGCCTTCCCAGTGCCGGTCGGGTGTATGATACAGGTTCGATTCCTCTTTTCAAATATCCTTAAGGCAACTTCATAAGCTCGTCGGTTATGGGGATATAACTCCATCACATTTGAATTAATATTGGCACTAAGAATATTGATGTTCGCGTGGCATTTTGCTAGGATACCTACTCATTAACCAAAGGCGAGCTTTAATGAAAGAGTTGTAACCCTCATCTGGAACTGGAATGCGAACCCCCCAGGCAACTATAACAGCTAATACTGTGTCCTTATCTTCATGGTCTACTGTTTCTCTCATGTTACCGGTACGTTCAGCAATTGCTCGGACATTGGCCCTTTCATCGTTGGTCAGAAGGTCCAATTCTCTATCGATCCTTTCTATGCATGTATCATGCAGAAAAGTCCAGGCGCTTCCTTCAGTGTTAAACCGGCTATCATGCTCATAAGATGAGAGGTCATAGGCAACTAGCAACGCACGGGCACATTCAGCGGATTCAGGATCTAACTCCCCCTGTTGAAGAAGTTTCTTTACTAATCCAGCTGCTTTTCCAATTCAGTAGCTAACATAAAACAAAGTTTTGTTAATAATGCAAACCGCATTCTCATATCCCCTGTAACCGTTTGGGTCGTGTCTATTGTTTCGAGTATGTATCCAATGAGGATCTCAGCACCCGATAAATTGCCTTATCTACGAGGGCATTTTTATGCACGGAAGGGTTGGGACGAATCGCTATATAGCACCCTCGAATTTTAGCAGAACGGCAGGCGGGGTTTCCAGAGCAGCGGCCAGTTGCAGCAAAGTGGTGAAGGTGATGTTTACCAAACCCTTTTCAATCTTGGCAATCTTGCTATTGTCTATGCCACTGCCATGCGACATTTCGCGGAGGCTGAGTCCTTTGTTTTTGCGGAGCTGTTTTAGGTTCTCCCCGAATCTTTTTAATAACTTTCTATCGGCTGAACTTTTCATGGTTTTGCATTTATGTTGTTTATGTCTCAATTATTTTTTGCATTCGAGGTCGACACAAGGTGCTATAAAAGCCTCAAAACAATTTTTCTAGTTATACCTTTTAGCCTAGCGCTCAAGGTAATATCATAGAAATATTCCTATATTTCCTTAACACAGGCTGATCGTAGCTATTCTTCCTTGTCTTTGTCCAGAGACAAATGATGACAGCTACCTGGTGAATTGCTTTATCTGTTTGAATTCTTTTTATCCATGGAAATGTAAACCGGTCGATTGGTTTGATCTTAACAAAATAAATATACTCGCCATTCACACACTGATCAGGTATGTATTTCTTAAATGTGTCAACTGACACAGGTGATTCAAGCTCAGAAATCTCGCTGATAATGAATACCAGCAAGGATACCACCTGAACCTCAGGAACATCAGACTTCCGCCTAAATCGTACATCGGCAAATGTACGATCATGACGGCGGCGTTAGCTTAGCCATCCATAATGTCCCTGGCAACTGGAAAAGGTGTGTAAAATCCCAGTGTCATTCAAAGCGCTGACTAACCGTTGAATTCCCATCTCAATTATGGAATAATTCAGGGTGGATAATCCAAAGAGCCGGTATAAAAACCTGACTACACAGGTTGATGTTGGGGTTGCTTACCATGTGGGTAGCATTGATGATCCAGAAAGCAAAAAGGGGTTGGCCCATCTCCAAGAGCATCTAATGCACGGCGGATCAACGTTGGAAAGCTTGAACTTTTCGA
This sequence comes from Puia dinghuensis, assembly GCF_014642875.1. Lineage (GTDB taxonomy): Bacteria > Bacteroidota > Bacteroidia > Chitinophagales > Chitinophagaceae > Puia > Puia dinghuensis. The sequence continues at coordinate 1,979,780 of NZ_BMJC01000001.1, read as the reverse complement.
ATGACAACATAAAACAGCTTTGAATATACTACAAATTTGTATGTACCCAATTAAAGACCTCCTCTTATCATAGCTTGGCTTTCGGCCCTTTTTTTCAAATGATTTGTTTCAATGGTTATGCACTTGCTTGACCGTTAGCTTCCCGAGCGCCGAACATATCAGTGGAAGAGGTGATCCTTTCTGCAAGGACATTTACAGCACTGTCTATATCCGATTTCCTAACAACGGGATCTTCCTCGCAATTACAGCGTAAGACCTCAACATAATAAAAGTATTCATGTACATCTATGAAATCTTTCCAAAACCTCATCATAGCAGGGCTTTCCCGGTCGTTAAATTCCACCATAATCCTCTTAAAGAAGATCTCAACTTCCGCTGGCTTCGCCCCTGGGCGCAAGAGGAATCCTAGAGTAGCGTTAGCTTCATCAAAATTAAAGCCGTTGATAGCGGGATTGAATTGCCCGCGGGTGTTGACAATTACCTTAACTTGGAGGGTATCGTCCATGGCTTCGATCAACGGGCGAAGACCTTCCTCCGCCGGCTGCACGTTATAAACCCTCTCTTCCCCCTCGGATACACGTAGTATGAACATTTGGCCGAGGGCTACCATTACTTCAATTTCTTCTCGTGTGGGTATTTGACTCATATTTTAAAGTTTTGTGATTCTAAAGAACAGGGGACCGAGTTAGCTGATCATCTTTCTGGTCACCAAAGCGATTCAATAATCCCAAAACAAAAACTCAAAAAAGCCGCCTTATATGCATAAGACGGCCGCTTGAGGCGAATCGATTACAATTGCACTTATAAATAAAATTTGGTTCAAATGCCGATCACTTCAAAGCGGCCGCCTCATTTTCATGAGGCGACCGTGTCTGTGTCCTTGCTGTTCCACCAGCACTTAAATTGCTAAATCCAATCGCGCGTAAGTAGCGAAAGCTCTTAGCCCTTAATCTTATGGTGACGTTGAGTAACTAATGGTCATCCAACGAGAGACTTCAAGAAAAGCCATTCTATAGACATAAAACGGCTCTTTTAAACCTTATCCTTTCGAGTCATCCGTAGAAACGGCTGGCTCTCAAGAAATGTGTCCTTGCTGTTCCAACCAAACTTTAACTGTTAGAAAAACTTTCAGGTAAATAGCGGAAAGCTCCTTAACTCCTAATTTTATGGCGACGTTGAATAACTGACAGTCACCCAACGAGAGACTTCAAGAAAAGCCATTCTATAGACATAAAACGGCTCCTTTAAACCTTATCCTTTCGAGTCACCCGTAGAAACGGGTGGCTCTCAAGAACTGTGTCCTTGCTGTTCCAACCAAACTTTAACTGTTAGAAAAACTTTAGGTCAACACCACATAATTTTATCGTGAGGTTGAATAACTGGCAGCTATTCAACTAGAAATTCCCAAAAAAACCATTCAATAAAAATAAACGAGCCTGTTTAAACCTTCTCCTCTCGAGTCTAACGTGGCCGACTCTTGAGAACTGTGTTCTTGCTGTTCCAAACAATAAGTGAGTGTAAATTTGCGAATGACATTGTTGGTGCCACCTACTAACCAGAGACCAAAACCTAAAATGCATTTTGCGAGAGCGAGCCCTTTTACCCCCATCCCTTTGAAGTTGCCATATTCACGAGGAAAATCAAAGGGCAATTTTTCAGTTAGCCTCGTGAACCTTAACCATGCATCAAAAGTATAGAACTTAAACGACATCTCTTGTACAATGTGTTCTACAAATTCGGGAATCTCGGAAATTGCCTCTATCACTCACGGACCTACAATGTAGCTCTATCAACCATGACAAATGAATTGATCTCTCTTTGCGCATTCGCTCAGGTACTGAGCATACAGTCCATACGGCCAGTTCGAAAGATCGTATCGATTGGAACGTGACTATCTCAACCTAACTAAGGCCTGGCATCATTGGTCAAGCCCCTTGCTCTAAGAATTCACTTCTCTCTTTTTATTGACTTACTGCAGAAAGGCTACAGTAACAGGACCGGCTCCGGGGATACACCCGTTCTTGTTGCAGCCAATTCTACTAACTTGACCCTTTAAAGAAGACCTTTTGTAAAAACCTTTTCCTACAATACATTAAACTGTTTCCATGAAATTGAGTGAACATGATTTAGCATGCTTAGAACTGGCTAAGAGCATTATAACTAAGAACCCCGATGATCATATTACGATTGACTATTTATCCCGAAAGGTAGGGCTGAATAAAAAAAAACTCAAGTATGGATTTAAGAGGCAAAATGGGATGCCGATTCACGATTTTCAAGTGACATTACGAATGAACAAGGCTGTCGAACTATTAAAGCATACAACCGCGCCAATCAAAGAAATCGCTTTCAAAACTGGGTATAAAACTATAAGTAGTTTCAGCTTCGCATTCAGAAAAAAATACCAAAAGCCTCCTTCACAGTGCCGAAGCAACGACGAGAGCAACCATTTGGTCCCAAATGGAACAGAAAAGGTTCCGATTCGATAAGTATGAATTGATAAATTGCTCTCAGAAATATTTCATATGGAAGCTTCGACTAATACTCTCTTACATGCATTGGCAACTGACAAACAGATAACTATTCCAGGCATATTTGATCCATTATCTGCAAAAATTGCCGAAATCATGGGTTTTCCTGCTGCCTGGGTTAGTGGCTTTTGTGTCTCGACATCCTTCTTTATGCCTGATGAAAACTACATGACCGTAGACCAATATATAAACCGACTTTCTGAAATAAGAAGAATTGCAACAATCCCTTTAATAGTAGATTGTGACGAGGGCTACGGTGACATGATTAACACTCTTTATTTATTGCAGAACCTGGCTAAGTTAGATATCCAGGCCATATGCATCGAGGACAATGCCTTTCCAAAAATAAACAGCTTTAAAGAGCCAAATGGTACCCGTCACGCGCTGGAATCCGTAGAATCATTCTGTCACAAATTATATAATATAAAAAGAAACTTTCCTGAATTGATATTGATTGCAAGGACTGAATCTATGATTGTGGGAGAACCGTTGGAATCTGCCATCATCCGCGGGAAAGCCTACAAATCTGCTGGTGCTGATTTTCTTGTTATTCATTCGAAAAATAAACGACTCTCTGAATTCAAACTTATTGTCGATGCCTGGGAGGATCCGGACTCGCTAGTAGTCATTCCGACTCTAGCCGAAGACCTATCTTTTATGGACCTAAAACAAATAGGCTTCAGGATCATAATCTTAGCCAACCAAGTGCTTAGAAGTGGGATCCACGCGATGTGTTCAGCGTACGGCAAAATCAAAGCCGATGCTGGTATAAATGAGCTCAATAAGGACACTGTGCCAATGAAATTCATTTTCGATTTGATTGACAACCACTATAAGAAAGAAGCGCTATGTTCAATTTCAAAATAGCAACAAAAGCCTTTGATGCGGCAGGTATTGATTTCCTGATTAACGTGCCGGCAACGGGGATGTCTCCAATTTATCAATTTTACTCAGACCGGTCAGCTTGCCTTTATTCTTCAAGGGAAGAAGAAGCAATAGCAATCGCCTCCGGTATCTCAATTGGAGGCAAGCTGCCACTAGTGTTAGTTCAACAATCCGGAGTAGGCAACATGCTGAATGCGTATATAGGTATCGCCGATGGATATGGGATCTATTTCCCAATTCTAGTTTTGGACAGGGGTAAAGACGATGAAAATCCCATTCAAGCACATAGCTCATTCAGGACGATTCCCATAATAAAAACGTTCGGGGCGCCATGCTACTTGGATTTCAAAGGCGAAGAATCGATCTCACGCTTTTCAAGTGAAATCGCAAAAGAAACAAGATGGTTTTTATCAAAATATTAAAAGGATGATCAAACGTCAGATTGTAACTAAAATTATATCTGAATTAAGCGGGAATTCCTTAAAACTTGTTAGTTGTTTGGGGAGGATTTCACGGGATATTTACTGCTTTTCTCGAGCTGGAAAAAGGTATCACTGCTTTTATCAGCTGGGAGCTATGGGAAGTGCTCTTCCATTTGCATTAGGTCTTTCCATGGCAAACCAGACTATAAATGTTTTGGCAATCGAAGGAGATGGGTCAATATTAATGAACCTTGGTGGTCTAGTAACCTTTAAAAGATACAATCCCGGGAATTTATCACTAATCATCCTGGACAATCGACAATATGAAACTACAGGGGGGCAACCTAGCCAACCGGAGAACTTCGAAATATACCAAGTCGCTATGGCGATTGGGCTTACCACTCAACTCGTAGAATACGAAGAACAGCTAGAAATAATGTGCAATCTCCTCATTAGGGGGTCTATTCCCAATGTTGTAGTTATCAAAACGGAACCGGATCAAGTGTCGCCAAGGATCGTTGAATCGCCAATATCGATTGCAGCAAATTTCAAGAATCATTTAAAATAAACTTGTTATCCGTTATGCTTACCGAAGAACAAATATACGCGTGGACTCACCTGGGTTTTATATTGATTCCGAAATTTTACTCAACTGAAACTATTGCACAAATGCAAATGTCCGCTGACAATATCGATCGATGGCCGGAGATAAAAGGCAAATGGATGCGCTATTATGAGCAAAGCAATACCTGCAACGAAAAGCTGCTTTGCCGCGTAGAAAACTTTATAGACTACGACAAGTTATTTCATCAGTTACTTTATGAAACTAGACTATTGGGCATCCTATCAGAGTTATTTAACGAATCACCTACTCTTTTCAAGGAAAAAATAAACTTTAAAAAATCAGGAGGAAATGGATTCGCCCCGCACCAGGACGCTCCTGCTTTTTCAATCTTTGGCCAAAAATATCATATCAATGTTATGATATGCATTGATAACAGTACTGTGTCAAATGGATGTATTGAATTTGCTCCGGGGAGGCATAAAGAAGGTGTACTACCACAGGAAACAAATGGGGACCTACGTAGCGATATAGTAAATTCTCTGGATTGGGTACTGGTTGAATGCAATGCAGGCGATATCTTAATTTTCGATTCCTTTATCCCTCACAAGTCGGGCGCAAATAACTCCACGAAATCTAGGAGGGCACTATATGCTACCTATAATGCACAATCTGATGGAGACAGAAGAAGAGACTATTATCAGGAAAAGAGAAAATACTTTCCACCGGAATATGAAAGAGTTGTAGGATTAGATTTAAGAGGTCCAAACCCATTTAATCTCGGAAATCCGATAAAATAAATTCAAACGTTTCAACTCACCATTAAACCTTGTTTTATGAATCAATTGATCGCATCAATTCCAGCGTACTTGTCAAAGCAGATATCCGATGTAGTATCATCGGACCCTACAGCAATTAACCTAAGCATTGGGGAACCATATTTTAGGCCCCCCACGCTTTTATATCAAAACTTTTCCCAATTGCCCATTTCAATGGGAAGGGACTTTGATTCAATACCACATAAATATGCGGAATCGCGCGGCTCGTTGACTTTAAGACGCGAAATTGCCCTTTGGTATAAGAGGAACTATGGCGCGGATATTAGCCCCGAAGAAAACGTCCTAATTACCCACGGTGCTTGCGAGGCGATATGGCTGAGTATACTGACTCTTACCTCAATAGGCGATGAGGTCATCATAGCAGATCCCTCATATATGCTATATGAAACTGCCGTCAAAATGTTGGGCCGCATTCCCGTAAAAATACCGACTTCTCCTGAAAATGGGTTTTGTTTGACTGTGGAGCAAATCGAGGATGCAACAACAGAGAACACAAAGATGATTCTAATCAATTCACCTGAAAACCCTACCGGAGCTGTCTATTCTGGGCAAACCATTAAGGGGATACATGAGTTAGCGAAAAAATACGGAATTCAGTTTGTACACGACGAGGTTTATGATACATTCGTTTTTAACGGGCAACATGAGAATGTATTTCGTCATCAAACCGAAGCCGATTCAGCTAGTGTACTTATCAATGGATTTTCTAAAAAATTCTCTATGATGGGTTGGCGTCTCGGATGGACTGTAGGTTCTAAAGAATATATCAATAACGCGACCAAGGTTCATACTAATCTAACATTAAACTTAGGAAGCTTTCATCAGGATTGTGCGGCAACCATTCTAAATCACGAATCCATTGACGACTACCTCCGGGACCATGTAAAGATCATCGAGAACAACGGCAAAATATTGAAATCAGCTTTGAGGAAGGAATCTGGATTCATGTTGAGTGAAGTTACTCCAAAAGGCGCATTTTTTCTTTTTCCTGAAATATCAGAATTATACGCGGCCATGCCGGAAAAATATAAAGAATCGAAGACAAAGGGCGAAGGCGTTGCGCAGTATTTGTTGCACGAGCATAAAGTCGCTGTTGTTCCAGGAATGATCTATGGAAAAGCAGGAAATGATTATATAAGGGTAGTCGCAGCTGTAGAAGAGGACAAGGTTAATGAAGCTGCACGTAGGTTTATTGAAATTTCCAACTTTATCGGCGAACCTGCATTGTAAAACTATTTGATCTGTATGGCAGGAACAAGAATCGTCATTGCAAAATATTTAGGTTCATTAAAAGTTGATTCAGACGTCATAGATCGAATGATGAAAATGATGGTCGGAAAGCCGGAGTATCCGGCCTTCTCGGCTATTTCTTCTTTCCTTAACGAGTGCAGCATAGAATGCGAGATCATTAATAATGGTCTGCCCGTTTTATGTGATGATATGTGCATCGCTCGTGTTAAGGCGGAGGATTTTACAGTGGTATTAATTCTGCAGGCTACTTCTGAAAGAGTCAAATATTTAACAAGTCAGGGCAATGTAATCGTAGATAGCTTTGACCAATTTTGCACGGAGTATCAATCTGAATCAATACGATTTAAGGTTTCTGATCTTAATGCTGTAAAGGATCGGGTTCAAGAATTAGAAGATAAATCAAAAAATGAGGCACCAATTGACGCCAGTATTGGAAATATAAGGAGACTATCAAAGTTGAATGAACCTCCTATATACAGATTTTGCAGGTTTTTTTCCATTTACTTCTCTTATGTCTTTATAAGAATGAAGATCCAGCCTAATCATATCACATTTTTGTGGTTAGTAGCTATAGCGGGTGCCTCGTTTTCATTTTCGCTAGGTAATTGGTGGGGACATCAAATCGTGGGTGCATTGCTAATCTTGCTCGGGTATACTTTTGATTGTTCCGATGGAGAGGTTGCAAGGGTAACAAAAACGTATTCAAAAATTGGTGTTTACTTGGATACAATCGCACATTCAACGAGTGGGTTGTTCATAATACTCGGGATAACTCTTGGCACATACAATTCAATAAACAATCCAGGCATTTTAAAAGTCGGGCTAATTTGCATGTTTGGCGATTCAATGTTCAACTACCTATTTAGGCAGTTAAATTCCTGGAGTGGTCAGAATAGTGTTTATGGACTGTTTCATCCTATTCTGATGCCTTTGATATGGCTTTTTCCTATCGATTTGAATTTGTTCCTGGTGGGAGCAATTTTGAATCAATCGTGGGCTTCTTTGAGAATATGGGAAATAGGCTCTATCATTCTATCAGGATTTATGATGCTAATCTTCTTTCTCCACGAATACGTTTACGAGAAGGGTTATATGAAAAGGATTAATTGGTGACTAATAGTTTAATAAAGTATTTAGGTGATTCCTCGTACCCGTTCTGGAGATAAAAGCGGTGCGCATCAAGTCGTTTAGTATGGCAATGGACCTCAATGCGATTACAATTCCGTTGTGCCGCAAGTTCGTAAATGAAATTCAGCATTTGGCTGCCGATGCCCTGGCCTCTGGCATCCTCCCTAACACAGAAATACGTGATCCGAGCAAAATCCCCCATTACTCCAACTTGTGGAAAAAAATGCAACCCTATAAATCCATCGACATGGCCGTTTATCGCATTAACCAGCAGAATTTCATTTGGGTCACTTAGAATTTGTTGCATTGTTCTGGAAAAAAAATTGCCGGTATAAGAGTAGCCCAGCTCATCAAGCAATACCTGAATTGGCGACGCATCCATCATTTCGGCTTTACTGATAGTTGCGCATTGTATTGACGTCCGGATAGTAGAATTAACCGAACTGGGTGAAGCAACTAACTTGATAAAGTATTTTGGAAGCTCAACATATCCCTGTCTTAGATAAAAGCGGTGGGCATCTTCCCTTCTCAGATCGCAATGAAGCTCGATTCTGTTACAATGCCTTTCAGTTGCTAACTCGGTAATACACCGCTCTAATTCCGCTCCTATTCCTTTACTTCTTGCCCCCTCTCTTACAATAAAATAAGTAATTCTAGCGAAGTCCCCTTCAAGTCCAAGTTGTCGGAAAAAATGCAACCCTATAAAGCCGTCTACTTTGAAATTACGTTCATATACTAACAGGACTTCATTTCTGTCAGCCAACATTTCTTCCAATCGCTTCGAGAGAAAAACTTCAGTGCCAGGATATCCCAGTTGGGAAAGTAATATCGCTAAATCAGTAATGTCTGAAAGTGCTATTTCCCTTATGCCAGTCCCTCTTTTTTTGTTGTATCGGCTTTTTTTGGCCGAAGATCGTTCGGTTGAAATTGGAAGTACTGCTTTTTCAGGAGATCGAAAGTTTACAACAATAGAAGCAATTGCTTTTGGGGCATTAATGTTGTGCAGTTCATCTTTTCTTAAAGAGCGTCCGACTCTGGATTTTGACATTCAGATTCTGAATTTATTGTTAAGGACACAAAGCAAATATAATAAAGTTTATATATTACGCAACCTTACTGCGGTTTGACGCATTGCTCTGGGTAACTAAAGTCTTCATTTCAAGCAATTTAAAATTACGTCTTATCCAAATGGTGTTTTATAAACGAGCCGGCCTTCTGAAAATCAAGGATGTTGTCAATTTCAAACCAGGTATCCGATGTGCAAGTTTTAATAGGTAGCTTCTTCTTTTGAGCAAGCGATCTTATTGCAAATTCATACCAAACATCGGATTTATTTTGATTTATCAACTGATCAATTTCGTTTGATAAATCAGCGGCATCTTCCGGGGTCCAATGAGACAGGCCAAAAAACTCTCCAAACGTCTCATCCCTTGATAGATTTTTGTCCATATAAATAAGACGTTCGTCCTTGACTTTTACTTTCATGTCAATTGAGTCTGGATTCTTTGTATTGTCAATAAATAAACAAGTATTGTTGCTCTTGATTAATTGCTCCACTACATCAAATCTCAAAAGTAGATCGGAGTCAATAATGCAAAAATCATTTTGCCAAAATGTTCTGGACAATGCAAGAGAGACGATGCTGTTCGTCGAATCGAATTGACTATTTTGAATACAAATAATATCAGAGAAGTATTCGCACGCATCTACATACTCGCGAATCATTTCACCTCTATAACCAGTAACTATTATGACTTTAGTCACGTTCAGTTTCTTCAGATCAGACAATAAGTAATGAAGAATAGGCTTGTCATTAATCTCAACCAGGCACTTAGGACAGTTAGATGTTAGCGGGAGCAATCTTGTTCCCCTGCCGGCAGCAGGTATTATCACATTCATAGCAGTATTTTTTAGTCATTTCGAGTTGACAATTCCTTACCAAAGTACACAAATGCTAACAATATGAAGAATAGAAATGAAAGCCCTCCCCAAATCGTCAGGAACAAAGTAAAACGATTAAATATGCAGGCCAATAAAAAGAGGTTGATGTTGATCGGCATAATGGGGTATATTAAAGACGTGAGTCTGTGAAGCCATCCATAGTCTTTTGATTCATCTAGCCAATAATTAAACTGTATATAAAGAAAATGAAATGAGCAATCACTTGCAAGACAAAAAAGCCCGAGGTAAAGGGTATGATAATTTGACGTCTCGCGAAACTCAGCCACAGTAGCTCCAACAATCATCGACAAATTACTAATCCAGTGGAATGTCTGTTCTAAATTGGCGCCGGCGTGTGATGTGCGTTGAGTTATCCGGGAAACTTCACCATCCGCACAATCGAAAATGAAGTGGGCAATTACCAGGACCGCGGCCAATATGCGATGACTAACCTGTGTGTCGATTGATATTACAATACTAGCTGTCAACATTGACAGTACCCACATTGAGCTTATATAATTTGGTGTAACTCCCAGACGAGCGAACATATAGGAGAAGTAAATTGAAAATCTTCTAAAGAATTTATAAGTGGGTGGCTCATCCTGGTTGAAGGATACCGCCCTTATTTCGTTTAAGGACGGTCTACCACTGTGCAAATCCGTTGCAAAACTCTTCTTTCGTCCAGAATTTTCTCCAACTTCTGCGATGAAGACTATATGGTTCCATTTGTCGATGAATTTATCATATGTTTCACAAACGACCTCACCAACAGCATTTAAATAAATAATTTGATACTCCTGAGTAGCAATTACTAGGATGAATGAGCCGCCAAAACTATTTACAAAGGACATGAAGAAATTACCAAGCGATTTTAGCTGCTCAAGAGTCGCCTCTGCAGCGGTACAACTGAATTGCCATTCCTCGAAGGATTCGACCACGCTCCTGAGGGTTGGATACTGAGAATGCCTGAAGAGAAATGCCAACATTTCATTTATGGTTGTTTGTTCAATACCTAAGACCTTCAAATAATTCGCGACAATATATTTTATACTGGACACGTTTTGAAAAATTTGGTCTAAAATATGATTCTAAATTTAAAATAAAAAGCTGGTTCAAATTTGAACCAGCTTTTTTCGAAATTGTCAGATGCTTTGCACATACTCTTGGAGAGCCGGCAAAAAGTTATCTACAATTTTCTGGCCGGAGACCCCAGCTTTTTAGCGATCGAAGCTTGCCGAGCCACCAGTGAAGCCATTCTCTTTGCTGGCGATGCCAACTTCGTAATTAACGAAGCCATCTGGGCTCCCAACACCGCGATCTCAAGAGAACAAGATACGATAGCATTTATCTTTTCCTGGTCTCCTTTTGCTATGGATTTTAAACCAGCCTTTTTTTGTGATTTTGCCATAGTGGTAAATCAACAATGGGTGAAGGAATACACTTCAAATATAATGAATTATGCAAATACGACCCGTCAAGAAGGAAAAGCATCACGCCATTTGGTGGCAAAGTCAATTGCTTTCGAATAATCCTCAGCGGTATCAATTTCACACCACATTTCCGAAGAGCATGTCCTGATCGGCAGCGAATAGTTGGTCGCCATATCTCTGATAGCATACTCATACCAAACGTTGGTTTCTCCGCGTGCCAGATAGCTATCTATTGCGGTACTAAGGATTGCAGAAGATTCAGGATCCCATCTGGAAAGCCCGAAAAACTCCCCAAATGTATCTTTCCGTCGAAGCATTTTGTCCATAAAGATAAAACGCGCGTTTTGAACCTGTACTTTCATGTCAATCGCCTCTGCCGGCTTCGAATTGTCAACAATAAGGTACGTTCCGTTATTTAGGATGAGTTGCTCTAGCAATGGCGGGCGAACCAAAAGGTCTGAATCTATGATACAGAATTCACCATCCCAAAGGTGACGTGTCAATGAAATAGAAACAATGCTGTTCGTACTTTCGAAATGATCATTGTTAATACAGGTTACAGAGGGAAAATTGAAAGAACTTGCGACATATTCTTCAATCATTGCATGCATGTAGCCAGTCACAATGGTTACGTCAGTTACTCCAAGCGTTTTAAGGCTTGATAACAAATAATAGAGAAGCGGTTTGCCATTAATTTCCACTAGGCATTTCGGGGAAAAATATGTCATAGGCTGCAGTCTTAGTCCTTTACCTGCAGCTGGAATGATGACCTTCATAGAATTAAAGTTTCCGGGTTTATACAGGGTAGCTAACGGTGGGCTCAAGCTATGTCATCCATATACACTGGTTGATCGCGGATACCCTGGATGTGAAAATTACGTCAGCTTACCGAAACTCTACCTCATATCTTTAAATAAATCTTCCAATTCAATTTTCAGTGCCCGACAAATTTTCCTCAGCATTAGGGATGTCAGATTCATACTGCCTTTCTCGATCCTTGTCATACTACCTCTCTCAATGTCAAGTAGATTTGCTAATTCAACTTGCTTCAGCCCTATTTCTTCCCGCACGGCCCTAATGCGCGCTCCGAGTCGGATTAAGAATAGTTTATCGTCTTCAGAAATTCCCATTGTAACGGGAAAGTGCATTATTTGTTTAAAAAGATTGCTAACTTATAAGTTAGCAATTGCCTTTTTTTGTAATATTGCTTTGTCATTCATTTCATTAGGCTTGAAAAGCATTAATTGTGAGACATTTATCCTGATAGGACATGAAATAATCTTTGAGGACTAAAATAGGTGAAAAACACCCCTTTTTGCCAATATCATCTTTTTTATAATGGTTACTACCTATTGCTCAACGTGTTATATGATAATCAGGTCAACAGACCGATTAGATCGACTGGTTCGTCTATATAGCACCAGAAGATTGAGAGCGCTGGGTGATTTTACATTGAGGACTGTGTCTGTCTATGGATATCCGGGGCCGGTGAAGCGTTTTAAGAGATCACCTTGTGTCAGTGGCCGTAAGGGTATATTATTGGGAAATTGTCATTTTAACTTTAAACCTATTAATCACTGAGGAGCGAAATATGAATAAGGTAACTCTTTTGGCAGACAATCAAATGATTGCCCGAGTTGGCTTGCGTACCCTGCTGAAAAAACACTTTAAAATTGAAGAAGGCGATATTGACGATGTTGAATCATGTAGCGGAGTTATGACACACCTAAAGACTAAATGCTACTCGTATTGGATTACTGAAATGAATTTGACAGATGGCTCAACTTCTTCGATTATTCCTACTGTAAAATCGTTGTACAAGGATCTTCAAATACTCGTGTTTTCGGAATTATCGGAACATCTGCTTATAAAACCCCTGAGTTCGTTTGGAGTTTATCACTTCCTTTCAAAATTTTGTCCAGAAAAGGAGGCCATAAAAAAAATTGAAGCATTCTTTCACAATGCGAGTCCTATATCCTCTTTGGGCGCCATTGACAAGAACAGCAAGTTATTAGGCTTAGCTCCGAGAGAATTTGAAATTTATAGTCGCTTACTAAACAACATGCCAACTGGGAGGATAGCTAAAGAGTTGAATATTGACAATTCTACGGTTTCAACTGTTAAGCGCAGAATTTTCAATAAAAGCAACGTGGAAAACATGGAACAATTGCTCTACTTAGCCAAGCTTAATAATGGTCAGCAAAAATAAATTTTAATGGTTGTGCAACAGTGGCAGTATTTGTATTTCCGAATCCGCGGGATCCATGTTCGGCGAGGTTAGCAATTCGCTTCTGGCGTAGAGTCATCCTTTATACGACGCATTTCTATTGAAATGGTTTCGGAGGACTTTACCTTGCCTTTAAAATATAATTTCCACCTAAGTATAACAAAGACTAGCAAGAGTATCCAAACGAGAGAAGCTTTGGCAAACAAATTAATTAAGGTGGCTCTGTCACCTGGCCAAAATGCGACAATGCCAATACCAACAATGAATATGCCCAGATTAGTAATTCCTCTTTGAGAGAGTATTGATTGAAAGAGGGTCTTTGGCACTTCAATTTCATATTCTTGTCGGTCTTGATCGTAGATTGCCCCTGGATCTGAATGATCTTGATATTCAGTTGATACCTTCCACGTCTCAAAAAAAGGATTGATGCCCCCATATTTTTTTATTTTCACTTTGAAGGATTCATTCCAAGCTTTTCTCATTTGATTTTGATTTAATTCATTCATTGAAGATCGGAATTATCGGTCCCATATCCTGGCATAAGGCGTTTTAACACCTTCGGCTTCGGATTGTACATAACTCTATTTCAATTTAGCAAATCCGCAATAGATTTGTAGCCGCCTATTATTTTCGAACGGATGAATGTATAGAACAAACCATACGAGAGGCAAAACTGGAATTTCGATACTAACATCCTTGCTCAACAAAGGGCAACTCCACCAATTTTTAAATCGTTGTATCCATTTCATAATCTGTCTGCTTATATCAAGTAACTGATAATTGCGTCGGAGACTAGCCAGTTTGAGTCTATGAAAACTTATCATCATTTCTTTGGTAATATAGTGCCAGATTCGTCCAATACAATGAAATCATCAAGAAACTCATTTATCGGGACATGTGTGCCTGTCTCAACGAGACTTCTCATATAATAGTCAATTAGCGACCTACTGTTTACTCCCACCAAAGCGATGATCACCTTGCAAATTCCTTGATCGTTGCCCTCCAAACTGATAGTTGCTTGCCAAGTCCTTTTTTGGTTCTCATATTTAGGCTCGCACTTGGGCCAATATTCCTTCGTAGCGGGATTGTATTCCATGACATATACCTGCTTGGCTTTTGGCTGGTTTTTAAAGGTTCCGCGAACTTGAAAAGCGGGAGAATCACAGCTTTCCGAACCAGAAAAGTCGATAACCATACGAAAATGTCGCTTTAAACGCTGATAACGACTAATGTCAAAATGATTTATATAGTCATAAGTTGCAATTATCATGAAAAAAAGGCTCCCTGCAAGAATTGTGGAAAGAACAGGATAATAGCTATTCGCTTCTCCCCAAATTGCATGTCCTGCCGCGTAAATTACATATGTCGCCCATATGATAACAGCAGTTATGGCTAGCTGAGCCACTAATTTGAAAAGGAAATCTTTTGAACTTATCATTTCCATATTAATTGTTTTGACGTTTGATGAATGGAATATTGGACTCGACGGCCAATTGCTGAAGTTGAAAAAACAAAATAGAATTACGCATGGTAACCAGTCTTGAAAAATTGCAACAGAGACCTCGAAATTATTCTGTTAAGAAGTCTGATCGGACAAAAAGAAGGATAAAACGTGATTCACTTGAATACAGCAGGAGGGACTGGTTAAATAAAGGTATGAAATTTAATATATTTACTCAACAAATTGTATATTGTGCGGCCTAGCTTGTCCTAAGCACTTTGTTCCTTTTCGCCCCGTAGTGCTCACCTCAACTGACCTTTCCTGATCAAAATGTTCTTTTTCTAATCAAATAGGCTTGTCTTCATCTATCGTTAGATCGAAAAATTTTGCGTACACATGAAAATGAGTGAATATCAAGCAGTTGGTCACCGCGCTCCGTAATATATGCGATCCAATTCTTGAAAATTTTGATTTATGTCGATGCCGTTGATCAAGCAAGGTATTTATTGAACAGAAATGATGCTAATGCGATTGGAATAACCATTTTGTTGCACGGATCAAGGATCATCATTGAAAACGAAATGCCGAAACAGAATGAAAGCAAAGCCCATCCGCGGAGAAGGACTAAAGAAAATCGACCTTGAAAGGTTCAAATTCAATTTAAATATCCTCCTGGAATTTTTTTCTCATGCAGAATTAGCCTTGTGGATTGAAGAAAAAACTGAAGTGTTTTGGCAGAAATGTTCAGGACTAATACCAATTTCGCCGAATTATATTAAAAGATTTTATGCCTATCTGAGGCCTGTTATTGACGATTTGAAGATGGATGTCCCTACCGATAAAATTCGCGAGAAAATGCGATTGGGAAGATTGAAAAAGCCCCTCACTAAAATAGTTAATAGCAAATTGAGTTTCACTTTGCTTGCTGCGAACCATGTACCCGGAGAGAGATTTCAATCGTTTGCAGATAATTTAGCAATGTTGTTGTCACAGTTTAAGAAAAGAGAATTGGCTTGTTGGATGGAAACGGATGTGTCAAATTTTTATCGGCGAACCTCGGGAAAAGCTCAAATCACACTTGAGTTCATAGAAGAGTTCCATCAGACATTTGCGAGGGCTCTTACACTTCTAAAACATGACCACGACATTAGTAGAATTAGGGGTGAGTTGAATACTGCATATAGAGAAAAGTTGCAAAGGAGGCAAAAGGCCAAGGAACTGAAAGAGGAGAAGGCTCGGCTATTGGCCATGCGAAAGAAGCTCAAACGCCTGCGCAGTGAAAATAGAGCGTTAAAGGCTATACTTAGAAAGCACGGCTTTGACATTGATAAAGAAATGGCATCTGTCGAAGTATCGCCAGTTGCAATCGAGTCCTAGCCAAATTTATGATCAGAACCGTTCAGATATAGAAACAAAAATGCGTAATGAGAGTAATTAGGCGGTTCTTAAATTTCAAAAGGATAGTCTGTTCACCCTTTCTGCAAGTTTGGCTGGGTCGCTCTCCTACATGGATTTTCAATTTGTGCGCCTCTTTCTCCGGATTCATTGTCTATACTTGTATGTACGGATTCCGGAAACCTTTTACCAGTGCCTCCTTTGAAGGCGTCACTTTCATGGGAATCTCCTATAAAGTCGTGCTCGTCATCTCCCAGGTGCTGGGCTATTGTGTGAGTAAATTCTATGGCATCCGGTTCATCGCGGGCATGCGGCCTGAACGGCGGGTAGGCTTCATCGCCTTGCTGATCGGTACAGGCTGGATCTCTCTGCTCTTGTTCGCCCTTGTCCCCGTGCCCTACAATTTTGTATTTATGTTCGTCAATGGACTGCCCCTCGGCATGGTTTGGGGCCTGGTGTTCAGCTACGTCGAAGGGCGCCGGGTGACGGAACTCATGGGCGCCGTCCTGGCTAGCAGCTTCGTCTTTTCGTCGGGCCTTGCTAAGACCGTGGGGAAGAAGTTGCTCAACCACGGGGTCAGCGAATTCTGGATGCCCTTCTTCGCCGGGACCATTTTCCTCGGACCCGCGCTAATCAGTACCTGGCTGCTGAACCAGACGCCGCCGCCGACCTCCGAAGACATCGCCGAGCGCACCGTCCGCCGGACCATGGACAGGGACGAACGCCGCGCCTTCCTGCGAAAGTTCGGGGTGGCCCTCATCCCCGTGGTCGGCGCTTATGTGATGCTCACCATCCTCCGTGATTTTACCGAGGACTTCGCCAACGAACTTTGGACGGAGACCGGATATAAGAATAATGCCGAGGTGTTTGCCGGCACCAGCACCATCGTTTCGGTGATCGTACTGGCAGCGATCGGCGGATTCTTCCTGATCCGGAACAACTACCGGGCGTTCCAACTCAATAACTTCATCATAATCGGCGGATTCCTGCTGGCCGCGGGATCCACCTTCTCCTATCATTTGCATCTCATCTCCCCGGTGGTGTGGATGGTCATGGCCTCAGCCGGCCTCTACCTGGGCTATGTCCCCTATAACTGCTTCTACTTCGAACGGATGCTGCCAGCGTATCATGTGCCCGGCAACGTCGGATTCCTGATCTATACGGCCGATGCCTTCGGATACCTGGGGACCGTTCTTTTTCTCGTTGTGAAGGAGTTGGTGAAAATTAATTATTCATGGGTGGAATTCTTTACATGGTTATTCTACATTACTTCGGTATCTGGAATTTTACTTGTACTATGGAGCTACAACCTATATGGCAACATCTATAGGAAACAATATTTACCCCATTCGGATGTTGAAAACTGTTCTGACAACAAAAACCGGCAACCTGAAGAGATTGCCGGCTAAGGTATGAAAAGCGGCTCGGCCCTTTTGAAGGATGGGCTCATGGTTTACGAAATCAACTTATGAAGAATCTTCAATCTCCCAAAAAAACACCGGCAATCTGAAAAGATTGCCGGCTAGGGTAAGAAAACGGGTCAGGGCCATATTTTGAAGAAGGGAGAATGATCAACCTCGCTGGCGCCGGCGGTTGCCGGTGGTGTTTTCCTGTGCGTTAGTCATTATTTGTGCTGTCTTGGTCGCATTATCCAGCTTTTGCTGTTCATTGGGCGGTTCCTGATGCTGTGTTTGATTTTCACCGGGCTGTGTGTTCCCAGGTTGCGGGTTTGGGTTGCCGGACTTTAGGGACATATTGGGTTCTACGACCTCCATCTGCGGCGCGGTATATCGCTGCTCTCTTCAGGCGCTATCGACGGTTATGAGGGCTCCTTCGAAGGGGGCAGCATATAGCGTGAATTCCTGCCTGTTCTTCATGATTTTGAGATCATCCCCATTCCGTAGAGCCCGTATCATGTCCTCTTTGTCGTCCTGCGTATAGCTGGCTCTTGGGTCTAACGCTTTGCTAAGGAGTCTAGCCATATCGAAATCGGAATCCCGGGTTTTTTAAGGGCGAATCTCGACCGGGTAATTACCATATTTATCCTTAGTACCTTTAAAGTTAATGCGGGACATGGCATTGTATTGTGCGCCGTCAATTGCTGAAGTCGCCCGATGGAAGACAGTACGGCCTTTTAGCTGGTTTTTGGCCTGGATGGCGTTCTTGCCCTGATTATTGTAGTTGAGGAAATACTGGGATCGAACAGCGTCTTCAACCAGGGTAGAAGTGAAGCCGTGGAGGCCGTATGCCGGATGTCCGTTTCTGTCTTCATATTGGTTGAATTTAAGCTCGTACACTACTGGATCGTCGGTACCGGGCATTTTGAGAGCTTTACTGATCACCGCTTCGGGTACGCCGCTGGCTATGAGCGCGTACAGGTCGTCGTTGAAAGCGTTGCCAAATTTGAACCGGTCTCTCAGTGTGTCGGTTAATCTTGACCAGTTATCCAACAACGGTCCTTCCAAGCGGGGACGTTCTTCCTGAACAGTGGTTGTCTGGTTGTTTTCTTGTTCCATAAATGTGGATTTAAAGTGATTAAATTGGGTTTACAGGCTGGCGGGGCCTTTAGGGCTGGGCTTCTTCTTTTCCAGCAGGTGGCGATACTGCTCGCTATTTTTGATTTTGTGCATTTCGCTGTCTACGAGTGATCGGATATCGCATTTGATGCCTAAGTAATTTTGTTGCACCATGTCAGGGGTGATATTTCGGATGACAGGTAGTGCTTCATAGGCGGCCTCCTCCTGGCGGATCGCCTCGAAGTCGTTGAGGATCTCGCAATGAAAGGCCTTAAGCTTGATCTTCTGTTTGGGATCGTCGGCAACAGCTCCGACGAAGAAGGTGAAGCCTTTCTGAATATGTTGCGTGATCACGTGTCGGATCACGTAAAAGGATTTTCCGGATTTTTTCTAACTCCCATCGGGATCCGGGCGTCCCTAAAACAAGGAGCGCCCGGAGGGGGGATATGACGTTTATATACGATTGACGGATTTTGTTCTTAAGTTTATATTGAGCGGGTAGGTTGACGGAAAATTCGTTTTCAAGCAAGCGTTCTTCCTGGGAGAAGGTCTCATTGAGCTCGTTGAAAACGTCTTTGCTGAACTTCAGGCGCAGGAGTCTGGAAAGCCTGGCGCCTCCGGACAGGATTGATAACCAGCCGAGCGAAGTGATAGAAATGTAGAGGATGGCGAGTTTGGCCTCATCCATAGATACTCGTAGAAAAAGAGAGGAGAGGAAGAAAAGTAGTAATCCGGCGAAGATGTAGTAAAGTACGGTAGCGATGGTGAGCTTTTCGTCCTTTTTCCCTTTTTCGCCAAGAAGCGAAATGACCAGCAGGAACAGGGATGCTACCTTGGGTCTATTGATACCGGACATGAAGAATATGCCGCGGCAGAGGCTGCCGATGACTTGGTCGACGATAGATGCGGTCAGGTTCCACCTTCGCCACGCGGGATAGCAGGCAGAATAAAAATGGATCAGGAGGATCAGGATACTACCGAATCGAATGAAATCGAGGTTTTTCCGCAGGGCCTGTAGGTTGTCGCCGCTTTGCATGGGGGGTGGGTTGGTGAGGAAATGGGGTGAAATGCAGCTTAGAGAGATTTTTTCTTGCGCTTTTTCTTTTTGGGAAGTTCGTCGCCGGCTGGCCCAGGGAGCCCGGGCTGGCTAGAGAGCAGGGTAAAGGCGACCTGGGCGGCGATGGCGGTCCTTGAGGATGGTATTGGGGTTTGAGAGCCGCGGGACCGTTTCGTCTTTCGGGAAGCCTTTATTGGTGGAGTAGGGAAATTCTGGGCGTTAGCTTCAGAAGCTGTAATTGGACCGGTGGAAAGACCTATTCGAATTTAAAGGGCGGCAGGCTCGAAATTGAGTTCTTCTGCGGTGAAGACAATTTTGTTGCGGTTGTCGATCACATAGACAGACAAGAGATTGCCCGCATGATCCCAACGGGGGTATAAACTGAGTCGACGTTGCTGTAGCCGATGAAGGTTAGCCATAGGGTTGCCGTTGACAGCGGCAAGAGCAGAGGTTAGGTTCTGGATTACGCGATCGCGGGCAGTGAGTTTTTTCACTTTGTTGAGCACGAAACGTTTCTCCAGCCAGGGAAGTGTCGGGCGGGTGACCAGGTCGCTGGACTTGATTGGGGTGCCTATTCGGTTGCCATCGGCGTCTATCCGGCTGTATATGAGTCCGCGATTGCTATGGATGGCACTCCCCGGGGCGCCGGGCCACGCGATCATCTCGAACTGGGCTAAAATGGCGTTGAGTTCATCGAGAGAAGTAAATTTGTAGGTGCCAGTCACTTCTTGGACTTTGGCTGCCAGATCGGGAGACTCTGTGTTCTCGAGATGATTTTCGCGGCCTCGGGCGCGGGTACGACCATATTCTATTTCCAAGGCTTCCCTGGCCGGTTCAGAAAGTTCTTGCCCAATGTTATGAAGGTCGATGGATGTGCCGTCAGATTGAATGCAGGTTGTTACAATGTGGATATGGGGATGTTTCGCGTCGTGGTGCTGGTATACAAGGAAGGGTTGATCCCCGAAGCCAATACGGTCCATATAGTCGAATGTGAGCCGTTGCAATGTCTCGGGCGGTAGATCTTCTCCTGGAGGAAAGTTGAGGGAGATATGCAGTGTATTTTTCTGCACCCATTCGTTCCGCTGATTGAGAAGTTCGAAGCGGCGGAGTTTTTCGTGGAAGTTGAGGTCCGCGATGTCGCAGCCAAAACCGGAAGCGAGGAGAATCTCTCCCACCCCGGCACAGACTTTGGCCTCATTGTGATTGAGGGCCTTTTGGATGGACTTTCGCATATTTATTCTTGCAACCATTTTTGGGCGAGTGGGGTGATGATGTCAATAAGGCGGTCGATCCTGGGCTGGATGGCGGTATATTCCTGAAAGACCATCTTAGCATAGAAGGCTTTGTGCTGCGGCTCGGGGTAAATATTGAATTTTCTGGTGATCTGGTTGATATTGACACCTATGTGCTTTATTTCGGTCCGAAGCCGACTAAGTTCCTCCATGAGGTTGTCGAGGGTAAGATCTCGTGTAAAGACCCGGACGGGTTGGTTGTTGAGGATGGCGCGAACGAGCCGGCTCATATCGTTTTGGGGGTTTTGTTCCAGGAGGTGGCAGAGTTTGAGGTAGTTTTGTTCATTAACTTTGGTGGTAAGTTTGTGCTTGAGAGCTTTGTCGTCACGGGTTTTCTTTCTTCCTCTGCGCATATATATTATGGAGTGGCAATATCCTTGTGTGCACGGTTAAGATTAACGGAAATAATTTTGGTCGACATTAATACATCTTGCCGGGCGCGACAAGGCGCGCCCTCCCACGTGAAGGAGTTGCTGCGCTCTGCGCGTAGCGTCCGCCCTACCGGGCGGCAATGAAGAGAATATTAATATGAGTATGGCCTAGTCATCGTTTTCTAACATTGGAGGAAAGTAGCTGCAGCTCATGAACTGGATTGCCGAGAGCTATGCGATTGAGGGATGAAAGTTTGCGGCGGAGATGGTCTTCAAGAAATTGAATAGTATCTTTTATGATAGCTTGGCGGTTGGGCACCGGTGTGTAGTAAACCTGGTTATGAATGAGCGCCTTCTGTTGATCCTCGGGCGCGGCGTCGAGTAGGCTGGACTGGATGAGACCGATATAGGGTCTCTTGCCGCTTTCATCGGTGGGATGGATGATGGCAAAGCAGAGTTTGGTGTTATACCTTCCAAAGAACGGGGCCTGCTGGAGATTTTCCTGAGTGAACAGAAAGCTCATATCTTTAAGGCGGATTTCGCTATCGAGCATTTTGATATAGTTCGGGAATCCTAGCTGTTTGAAGTTGCTATGAAGATATTCGTTATAGGTAGACATGGCGTACAGTTTTGAGGTATGACACAGTTATCTTATAAGATGCGATTACCCGAGGCGGAGTTAGGCTTAGGTAGGTTTATTGATAGTTTTACCAGGCTCGGAAGCTTTTTCTTCAAGAGAGAGCTGGAGCAACTTATTTGCCTGGACGGGGGTAGCTAAGAGATCAAGGTTATATCCTGTTGCGTTGATAAGGTCGGGGATGAGCTTCTTTATCCAGGCTATTTCAATAGCATCGAGCCATCGGTCAGTTTGAGTGTTGCCATCGAAGATTACCCACTTGCTGAAAAGTTTCGATATAAGGAATTCTTGCGCATGGAGAGCTTTAGGCCGTTTATTCGGCGGGAGTGCAATTATTTGCAGGCCGGTAAGGATCTTCGTGTCTTCAAGGAGAGCACCAAAATATTTCTTGACTCGGTCGATGTCGTCGGATTCAAGCGTTTGGTCAGAATGGCCAGAATCGTCGAAGATGGACCATGCCATTCGAAATTTACAGATGTAGTACATGATGCGAGCTTTCTATTTTGGATTTAATAAATTCGGAGAACTCTCGTTTGCGAAGGTCGAAGTGCTGATAAATGATTACGACAGAGTTTTTGAAGCCTGAATGAATTTCTGAATATTCCGAATCTGCTGCAAGTAGGACCGTTCGGCTTGAAGGATGTCTTTCAACATGCTTGTTTGTGTGTCAAAAATCCGAAGCCGAGGGTGTAAGTCCTTTCGAAGACAAACCTGGGACCAGTTTCGGTATTGTCCATGGCATGGACAACGGCCGCCTGAATGGCGATTATGCGGCGGTCAGTGGTGTATGGCTCCCCTTCAAAGACTATTTCACCATTCCTGTCTTTGTGTGCGATGAGAAATCAGAATTCAAGGGAGGAAAAAGGGTCCTGGGGCTCGCCAAAAGGGTCGCGATGGGTATGAACCGAAAAGGGGCCGGCCGAGCCGGTATGGGTAAGACTGAAGCTTTTCGGGTCAAAACCAAGATCGTAGAATTCTTCAGCAAGAGCAGGATTGAAAAGGAGGGGTTCACTGTCTATAAAGCTGGACTGGGTGCCTTGCTCTTCGGATTGGCGTTCATGCTGTGATTTCATATTAATAAATGTTTTTTGAGTTTTGTCAACCGGTTAATCGGTCAAATTTCGATGGTCAATTTTGGATTAGAGCGCCGATCCATCGCCGGGCTGCGCGCTTCCATTCTTGTAAAGAGCGCCCCTCACCTGTAGCCCATTGTCGTTTTTCATGAAAAAGAATCCCTCAGCTTCTGGTTCAGAGATCCCTTTCTGAACGAAATAGGTTTTGACATCCTGGATGGTCGGTGGCATTCGCCTGTTGAAAACCGTTTGATCAATCATTTATTGAAAGTTGATAGTTTAATGGCGGGCGGGTTACCGTTTCCTGCCTCTTCCAGGGTTTTGCCTAAATTGAGGGGATGGATACGGATTGCCGCCCATGTTAAATTTTAGTGGTCTCGATGTGCTTGCGTGTGTTGGGGACTGTCTGTATCGAATACCATCTTGGTCACTATAGTATGCTGTGGCCAGCGGATCTTGCTTAGTTCGGCATGGAGACGACATTTTCTTCAAGGCAAATGTCGGACGCGGCGGAAACGGTTTTTCAATATGGAGGGGGTGGGGGGGAAGATTTTTTGGGGTTGTGTTCGGCTTTGTGAACCGGGATGGCAGGCAAAAGGGGAATAACGTCTCGATCTGGGGTGCATAAAAAAGGGAGCCCTTTACGGGCTCCCGGCGGGACGCGCCTGGGGCGAGGCGCTGGATTTGGGGTGAAGAGAAGGGATGGGCTGGAGGTGTATGCAGTTATTGAGTGTTTTTCAAAGGCAAAGATCGGACGGTGGGAAGGCGAGATCTCAGTATGGAGATGCTATTGTGAAAGAATCTTAGGTTATTTGACTATTAGGAGGGAATAATGGCCAGGGTAGAACAGTTATGGCCGGAGGGAGGATTTTCTGCGGTTCTTCGGATGACTGCTCAATACGTTACATTTGTCCGGCTATCGTGGAGCATCAAAGCGTCTTTACTTTTTGGTTTTCACATTCACGTTTTTCTCTAAGGCTAGCTTTTTAAAACGGAATCATCGGATATTTGATAATATGCAAAATTGATTTAATTTTAGGCAATTATGAGGGAGAGAATATTATTTACATTAATGATCTTCATTGTGATAGACTCAACCCTGGGCATGATAGCGGACCTCCGAACCGGACAGCCCTGGGGTTGGAAACGTCTTATACCAGGATATGGAATGTATCTCTTCACTAGATGTTTCAACGACTACCTATAAATATTGTCGGAATGCCAATAAAACGATAATTCCCTTTTAAAAAAATAAACCTTTTAATTCTATGACGATAAGACTTGCCGGTGTACAAGATATTCCTGCGATACAAAAAGTGATCCAGCTACTCGGGTATGAGAGCGTCGACAAAAGAATCAATGACAAGATGCAAAGAATTTTCGCTGATCCTGAGAAATATTCAGTAGCTGTCATCGAGAAGGAGAACAAGATAACTGCCTTCGCTCAAATCACGTTTCTAACCGAACTTCCGTTTGGGAAAACTGCCCGAATCAACTATTATTCGCCTGAGAATATTCTGCAGAATGTTCCGGGCATCGGGCCAGTTTTAGAGGCGTATTTCCTCCAAGCGTGTGAGAACTGTGAAATTGTCGATCTTTTCTTTGAAAAACCGGAGATTGACGATCAAAATTATACGCTTAAAAACACCTACAATACCGAACGGTCATTTAGGATCATCCCGTTGAAGGACGATGGTCCATTGGCTGAGGACGCTCCGCCGCTCTCTTAAAAAGAAGGCATAAGCATACCTGGGAACAACGATAAGCGGATGCGATCCTGATGAGAGCTACGGGAAAGACGCTTTGACGGGCTGAGCCCGCTTTATCAATTACCAGGGGCCTATCAAAGATAATTTAATCCTATTGCATCCTTCGCCAGGTCAATCGTTACCTACCTGCGACAGGTGATGGAGCAAGGGGCCGTCCAGACTGGGAACCTTGATCAGGGCCTCTCCGAAGAAATCCCAACGTTCCTAACGAAAACGCGGCGCGCGTGGGTCCGGACAAATAACTTGCTAAGCGACAAAGCTTCATTTTAAATCACCTAGCATCAGTTATGAATTCCGAAGAAAGAACTTCGAGTGAAACCTTGTGAATCCCCCATTTGTCATCGCCTGTATTCTCCCGAATCAAATCCCGTAGCGCTGTTGCTTGATCCAATGACCCATAAAAAACAGTTGTGCCGTAAGTGTACACTTTCAACGTCTGGCTTTCTTCACCCCAAGGTTGGGCTATAACGTAATTGAACTCATCCATAACAAAATATTTATTACAACGAACTCACATCAATTATTTTCGGCTAAATCTTATTAGAAGAGATGATATTTTCTTTGACTCGACTAATCCTAAATTTCCCTTGCTCATTTTCATTTTCTGCTCATTGAGCCAACAGTAGAGATTCTTAGTTCTTCGATAAGTAGGTAAAAAGCCGTTTTGCCTTGCCCACAACGCACATTCATCAAATATTATGTTCCAGGGCCGGGTTTCATTTTCGCCATACAGCACCCAGGTAGCTATCAAGGGCACCTTTGCTACCTTTAATTCACTGACTAGTTCTGACGGCAACTTCCCTGACCGGTATAATCGCCTAAGAAGAACAAAATCCGCGCTCTTTTTACAATTTATAGCTTGTAAGCGATTACCTGAAAAGCCTTGCTTAAGCCGATTGACAGCCCCTGCCAAATTTATTTCAGGCTTTTTGGCTCTCTTTTCAAGAATCTTTCGCGGAGCAAGAAACGAACTTTTCGTGGCGCTTAATTTCCCTTTGTTGTACAAATATCTTTGCGCGCATGTCCATCGATACAGGACGATATTCTCTTTTTCACATGGTGGCCTGTTATGGATGGCAAAAAAGACTTTCAACTCGTGGAATCTAATAAACCACGGCGAATTGGATTCCATGTTCGATTTCTTTTCAAGAATCTTCAGCGGGCCAGTAATCAAAATTTTTGTGGCACTTAATTTCCCTTTGTTGTACCTATGTCTTTGCATGCATGCCCATCGATACAGGTGGATATTCTCTTCTTCACGTGGTGGCCTGTTATGGATGTCAATAAAGGCTTTCAATTCGTAGAATCTAATTAGCCATGGTGTATTGGATCTCATGGTTAAAAGTTAAACGAAAATATATAGTTCATTCGATTGTGCTAGTCAGTTGTTGATTAAATAGTAATCCGATACAAAAAAGCCCCCCTATAGACATAAAGCGGCTTCTTTAAACCTTATCCTTTTGAGTCCCTCTGTAGAAACAGGGCACTCTCAAGAACTGTGTCCTTTTGTTCCAACCAAACTTTAACTGTTAGGTCAATAGCTGTAAGCTCCTTAACACTTAATTTTATGTTGACGTTGAATAATTGCAAGCCATTACTGAAGACAAATAAAACAATTTAACTGCTTAAATACCTTCTGATGACATTAACTATGCCATCCCCTAATCAGAGAGAGAAACTGGAAATGAATTTTTTCGCTGAAGTTGATATCTTCACAAGGGACATTAACAGCCAGCTTTGTTAACCTCGTGAACCTTTACCATTGAGTAAAAGTATAGAACTTAAATGACAAGAGTTGTACAATGTGTTCTACAAATTAGGAGATTTCAGAGGTGGTAGCTGCTTCATAAAGTCGCCTTGCTTAATGAGCGAAAAAGAAGATGGTCAGCACATCGCTTTTTGATGTGGGCGACGAGGTTATCCTGCTGATAGAGGCGGCCAGCAGCATTTATGGGATTGGAAACGGAAATGGAATGCCGGAGGTGATCCTCGAAAAATCGAAGAATGTCGCCTTTGAGCGCCTGGCGATTGGGCTGGAGGGAGGAGTGCGTAACGGACGGGAATTTCGTATTTTTGAGAATATGGACAGTACTATATATGAGCGAAGGTGGACGCAACATGACGTACTTTATCGGGAGGTCCTGGGGCAGTTCGAGCGTGAAGGTCAGCAAGTGCCGTTTCCCGCAGCAAAGGAGGTGTTGGATCATCTGGTGGAGCGGTTAGACGATGTATATCAGGGCATGGTAGACTTGGCGGGTTGGCCAAATTTGTATAGTCTATCTATACTTTATAGAGCCTTACTGGATCATTATGTGCTTATTCTTTATATAACGGATAAGACGGGCCGGGATGGCAGTGACGCAACCGCGGAGGCTTATAAGAAACACTTATTCATCTCAGAGTTTCTGATGGAACATCTCAAAGAAATGAAGATGGAGGATCTACTGAACCGAGTGGAGAATGATTCGGAGTTTTTGGATTATTTGGTGAAGAAGTTTCCCATCATGGAGGGTTTCGACAAAGGGAATCAAAAGGAGCTTTCGGCTGGTGCGGGGCAGTTTAGGGAGGCTCATATGGTGGAATACTTAACAAAGAGTTTCGAGGATCGTGGGTTGGTTGAGTTGGCTAGGACGATGGCTTGGATGCTACCTGAGTATGGCCGCACTTTTCCTTTTGTGCATGGCGGAGCTTATGCTGGTGTACAATGGCGAAATATGCGAGAGCAAGGGAAAGTTGACGCCGAGATGGGTAACAAACTCTGGTTGGGGCTGACAATGGTGGGAGTGTGTAAGGAGCATTGCCTAATGCTTTGTGGAGTGGATGAGTCATTCCCGGAATTATTGGGAGAGTTTCAAAAGTTGAGGAATGTGGAGACGGGACCCTGACTATGCCGACTTGTCCCGGTCCCTGCACCCGCTGCAACCGGGTGGAACGGGATGGCAGCTTCAAGCACTGGACGTAACTTTGGCTCCGTTGCCTTCGTAACTCGAATTAGGAGAAGGAATCGCAAACATGTGTCACGCTGAAGTAAACTTATACATCAAACTGAAAACTGCGCCATATCTCCGGCACCTTTAGTTGGATCTTTTTTTCTACCATGAAATTTTTTAGTGCCTCGCATATAATGCGCCATAGATTGATAAAAAGCTCCTGCAGACGATTGTTCACGTTCTCCGCGTCCGCCTGATCATACATTTCCATACCGAATGTCGAGGGTGAATAATGCACATAGCCTGACCAAATTCCCCAAAAATAAAAGGCCCTTCCTACGTCGTCATTGGTCTTGCTGCCGGCAGCCTCCGCCATCTGGGTTAACTGTCTTGTTTTTTTGAACTTCAACCCTTTGGGCGTAGAATCTGGAAAAAGATAGTTTCCACTGTCATCCCTGGCGAAAAACTTTGCCTCGATGTCCTCTATAAGATCCGCATTAGGATAGAACTGAAATTTGCCTTCATACACCTTTTGGTTAACCTCCATTAGGTTGCGGAGCTTTTTTAGGGTCTCATAGAAGGCATTTGCGTTCAGCGTATAAATTTCTTCTTTACGATCCGCAGAGCTCAGCACATATTTTAGCGTAATAAAATCATCCATGATACAGCGACCGATTACGTTAACCGATGTCAGTGAGCCGGTACGTGAATGACGCAGGACGTTCCCAAGGTCATCCGCGAACGCGGTAGCCCGATCCAGGAGCCCTAAAAAATATTCGCCTTCTACGTCGTCGGGCGCTACGTGCTCCCGTAGTTGTTTACGACATTCGTTTCCTATCGTATACATGCCCTCCAGAACTTCATTCAGGTTGGCGCGTGTTGGGTCTTTTTTCCAAATGGATGGCATTCGGCAAAATTACACGGAATTTAGAATACCATACCTTATATCATGGAAACGCATCCTACCCTTGAAGAAGTCCGACATTTTCTAAGCACCATTCAGTTGCCGGAAGGACCATTCGAGCTAGATCGAGGTACCAGGATCGTGGGCGTTAAAAAATTCGTCGATCTCGAATTTGGCGTTATCGACGCAGGCAGCGTCCGGCAGCTACAGATCGGCTATATCAGCTCTACCATCTATTGACAAAGCCAGCTAAATAGCCTTTTTTCAATGTCGATTGGTCCTTAATAAAAGGACAATATTTCAGCATATTATACCGTATTGGTCCGTAAACCGATTTTAACCGCGCGGAGCACAAATTTATTTTTGCACATTCCAGCTGGCGGTGGAGCAAAGCCGTGTAATGTCGAAAAGGAATCGGCCTGCCTGCCACTCCAATTGTGGCAATTCCTCGGTACATGCGCTTGTGATTGTCGGTATAGTTCAGACTTCTAAGTCGTTCGTACATCATCCAAAATCCTCATCGATTATGCCTGACAGCCAAGTAGATCCATCCAGCACACAGAACTCCTTGGGGAATCCTATTATCGGAATATTTGTACCTGTCACACGATCGCGATTGCATTGTAGATAATATTCAATTAATGGTAAACTATTTACTCCCACAAAAGCAATGATCAGTGTTCGATCATCCCGGAACCCACTCTCCAAACCGATAGTTGTTTGCCAGGTCTTGCTTGAATTGTCATATGTAGGTTCATTCTTAGGCCAATAATAGTTAGTTACTGGATCATATTCCATAACATATACCTGATTTTTTTCTGGCTGATTTTTGAAGGTTCCGCCGATCCGAAGGGTAGAAGAATTTAGCCTTTCCGAAGCTGAAACATTGATAACAATGCCATAGTGTAGTTTTAGAATGCGGCGCTGTGCTGTATCTGAAAATTTTATGTAAACATATGTTCCCAATACAATGACCAAGATTGCTTCTGGAAGAAGTCCGGCGTCAAAAAATTCATAATTATGTGATGCTGCAAAGATTAACCATATTGTACCAATTATGGTAACAAAAATGGAAAGTTTATTTATGGACTTGTAAAGGAAATCCTGCAACCTGATCGTTTCCATATTTATTAAGTGTTTAAGTGTCTTTTTTGCTGAAGAAGCTCCTCTGTCTATTTCAGTTCCCGAACTCAACATCGCATGTGTCTATTGTGATGACACATGGATCCTTATTAATCTGACTTGAGTCCTCTCTAACCTCACATGTATCATCCTTGAGGTTGAAAATTATTGGCCTCTTTAGGTCCAGCTGTAGTTGCTTTTGAAACTGCTGATATCCCATGAGTACCCAACCGATTGGAGCAATAGAGAAGAGAGTTACACCAATAATAAGATCTTTGCAGTTATGCTCCTGTCGCTTGCCTGCAAACAATTTTCCAAAGTCAGAAAATGCCCATAAAACTTTAGCTAATATCATAAACAATTATTTTATTAGAGTTGCCAAAAGTTTGTCAAGTCACCGAAGAATGAAAACATGGACACAGAGAAAGAAACGAAAGTCAAAGGCTTAAAGTGAGGAAAAAAGGAGTTGCCAGCAAGGAATTGTTCAATAAAGATAGTGAATTCCATTTACGATACCAACAATTTACATATTGTGAGTGCTGGCTCCTCCTCGCCATAGCTTTTGTCAAAATAAGTGCCTTCACTCCTTTCCAGTCTGGGCATCCCGCTGCGAAGCAGCATTGAGAAAGAACGCCACTTCCAACACTCCACCGCTGCCTGGTTTGGGAATAGGAATTATATCGCTGCTTCTGAGCATTTGCGGTGTGGTAAAGCCAGTCTTTTGAAAAGCACGAAAAGTTGCTGAAACCTCCGACTCGCCGTCTTTGAGTAATTTTGTTGCACTAGCTCAGGGGTGATATTTCGGATGACAAATTAATAAATTGATTGAAAATATTCACCTTATTCTATGGAAGTTCATGATTATTTCTTAGCTAAAATGATAGCAAATTCATCCAGCAGATAGAAATCCTTGGAGAATTTTTTTAGTGGAATATTCATTCCTTTCGTGCTACTGTTCCCTAAAATAGTCAGTATTATTATTATTAGGCTCCTAATTTTTTGATGAGCTCTATTTTGTTAGATACATCAACTTTTTGGAAAATATTCTGTATATGCTTGGCAACAGTGCTCTCGGCGATAGAGAGCTTTTCACCAATGTCTTTGTATCTCTTGCCCTCGCAGATCAATCGGGCGATATCCTTCTCTCTATCGGTTAATTTATAAATTCGACAATTTTCTGCAAATCCATCAACTTCCTGTGTTTGGTTTTGTCTGATGTCGTGCCCATTCATCAGCGACAATCGATCAAATGCTTTTGACAGGATTGCCTTTTTTTGCTTTTCTAAATGAGATAGAATTGCTTCTATCTGTTGCATCAGTTCTTCTATCGAAAATGGCTTTTCAATAAATCCAATAGCACCCAACTTTAATGCTTGCAGTTTATCTTTTGAGGTGGCCTTGGCTGACACGAAAAGAAATGGAATATGCGCGATATTCACATCTTCAGAAACAATCTTTGCGAGATTGAAACCATCGACTTTGTCCATCATGATGTCGGTAATAATTAATTCGATTGAAGAAATGGATAATTGGATAGCTTCCAAGGCTGCATTTCCGTCGAATGCCACATTAACGTTGTACTTATCCTTTAGCTTTCGATGCAGATAATTGGCCATCGAAACGTTATCCTCAACTATCAATATTGTTTTCTTTTTTTCATCGTAGGGTTCCTCTTTAAGGTTCAAATTTTCAATCCCAATGTCCATTACTTTCCTACGTACGATTGGAACTACCGTCCGTATATTTGTGGGCAAAACTAAACCTCGAATTGAAACGATCATTTTAGTTCCCTTTGCTTTTCGTGGGTCGCTTTCAATGGAGATGCTTCCATTGAGCTCTTCTATCACTTTTTTAACAATTGGTAGGCCGAGACCCATTCCCTGATTACTTGCTTTTGTGTTAGTCAGCTGAAAATATGGTTGAAATATCTTTTTGTGCAGTTCTATCGGAATACCGATTCCGGCATCCCTTACTGAAAAGCTTATTTCATCACCTTCATGTTTCAACTCTATTTCTACCGTCCCCCCACCTGGGGAAAATTTTATCGCATTTTTCAATAGATTGGTAATAATTCTATTTATCGCAAGCGGATCAGCTTTCATAAGGACATTGCCTTGGATTTGAGTAACAAGCTTCGTTCCATTTCCTTCACAATAAATGGTAAAAAGGGCAAGATTGTCATTCAACAACTCCGTAAAGTCTGTCACCTGGTTATGGTTATATAAGGACAATCCTCGATTTAATCGCTCAAGGTCGAATATGTTGGAGATGTCGGTAATAATCTTTCCAAGGTTCCTCTTTACTATCGATAGCTCATCTGCATCGCCGTACTTAATTAT
Source organism: Puia dinghuensis (assembly GCF_014642875.1). Taxonomy (GTDB): domain Bacteria; phylum Bacteroidota; class Bacteroidia; order Chitinophagales; family Chitinophagaceae; genus Puia; species Puia dinghuensis. The sequence continues at coordinate 1,947,718 of NZ_BMJC01000001.1, read as the reverse complement.
ATATTCATCCAAATAGTTGTCAATTAACGTCAATGGAGTTTTGGTCTCATGCGCTAAATTAATAAGGGTATTGGTTCTTTGCTCAGTAATTTTATTCAATTCGTGTGTTCTTTTCTCCACTTCAGCCTGCAGTGTTGAGTTCCAATTCATCAATTGGACTTCAGATTGAATCAGACGCTGATGTTCCTTACGAAGGATTGAAATATGGTTCTTTAAATGAAGGGACAATAAAAGTAAAAAACCGGTGTTTGTAACAGATGCTTCGATTACTTGTCCAAGATCAAAGTAATCTATTGCTGGAAGTCCTACCCAAGGCGTAAGGCTGAGAAGCAAGCCTATCAGCTCCTCTTTCGATTCACTCGATGAGAAATTTCCCGAGTACTTATATTTGAGCGCTTTTACTAAGGAAATTATCACCCATATTGCATATAAAACCGGCAATATTAATAGGTTTTTCGCCACCGACAAATTCCCCGTAAATCCATATGCTGCCACGAAAAGAACGTATGGCACAATCAGGCAAATGAAAACTCCACGGAGCGCATGGAATTTCATTTTCTTAAGGCCGAATCCCCTGTAGACGTAATACGGGAAATACGAGGGTGTTATAAATCCGGAACCATACGCGATTATCTCCTGAACAAATACAGTTCCGGGTAAATTGGGATCTGGCAACAAACCACCTGAAATATTATAAATGAGAAGTAGAAAGACTAACCAAAGGTTCAAAACGGTCTTTTTGTCGTCCGGCCGGGCAAATTTATATAGCAATAGATAGAAAAAGATAACTATTTCAACGCATACGAATGCAAAAGTGACTAAGTACATTTGGGTGCCGGGCAGCAACATAAAAAAGGTATTTACCTTCCTCTTTTCAAACAAAACAAAGTATAACCAAAGTCTAGTTGGTTGTGAATCTCAAATCCGAATTTCTTATACCAAGGCAAATTTCTTGTGGTTGAAGTTTCCAAGTAAAGTGGTCTTTGTATTGCGTCGCTTTCAGCGAGTATCTCTTCCAATAAGGAACTACCTATGCCTCTATTTTGGGCTTCAGGGCGAACACCAATGAACCATAAATAATAAAAGGGACCTGTTGGGTGAACGGCCTTAATTTTTGCCTCTCTTTTTAACGCTTTTTGCAAATTCCCTAGTCCAATGCACGACAGCGCAAGCTCAATGTCCAAGAAAATCGATTTTAGGGTAGTTTTTTTTCTATCAGGTAGAATGGCTAAGGCACAGGCACTCTTATCATCAGAAAGGAATATTTCTCCAAACAAAGAGCAATACTCAAAAGAGTACTTCATAAGCCTGGATATTCTTTTCTTCCTTGATCTGTCTTGTTGGATAACGTAATTGACGCTCTGGTTTTGGTCAAAAGAGGCGGATAGAATATCTACCACCAGACTTTTGTCTTCATGCTTTGCTCGAATCATAAGTTAGATTAATAGTTTCATAGATCGTACTCCTGAATGTGGTGCGATCGCTACCTTTCGAGCAACTTAACATTAATGGGAAGCCAAACTTTATTGTTGTTGGCTGATGGCAAGAGTACATAGTTACTATTTTCTTTTCAATCTATAAACTAGATAACTACCCGAAAAGCACAATTTCACAAAATTTTTACAGATTTCCTTTCATAAAGGCTTGTCAATCTCCCGTGTTTTAACAGTGAAATCGGGGGTGTTTTCACGGGTTATAAGAGTAATCTCTTATATCGGTTCCAGTACAACGTTAATTCCCTATAGGAACCATTTTCGTTTTTTTTGCCCCACGTCCAATCATGTGTTTTAGCACAGATAGGAGTACCGACTCCGATTTTTACTCATTTATGCGTATATAATTAGTGAATCTTGCGTATTGACTCTACTAAAAAGAGACATTAATTTTAAATATCAACCCAGCTATTTCTGGTTTTCTGATAAGGACCTTGGCTGAATCAGCATGAGCCCGGTTTTTCTCTAATCTATAGCGCTCACATGGCGAGCGAGCTCGGTAGTAACAAAATATGACAATGCCAAACAAAAACATTGTTTCTGATTTAATCATATTATCTATGGACGAATTTCTGGTCTATCTCAATATCATCAAACCGATGTCTCCTGCCCTTGTCGATCGTATTAGGAAAACATTTAAACTTAGAAAGTTTAATAAGGCAACCTACCTGATGAGAAATGGAGAAAACCAGGATCGGGCTCTCTTTGTGCTGAACGGCCTTATTCGTTGCTTCTCGCTGGAAGGAGGTGCAGAGGTATCGAAGTTCTTCTTACAACAATACGATGCGCTGGACGCGGGAATCATCCACCCCGGCGGTATTTCTTCATTCGAATATATGCAAGCAATAGTCGATTCTTTGGTTTTAACTTGTTCCAAGCAGGAACTGGACCAGGTATATAGTGACTACCCCGAATTCGAGCGCCATGGGCGCATCATCGCCCAAAGATGTTTCAGCCGGATCTATGCTGTCTTGAACTGTATTCGCATGCATACCGCAAGGGAGCGATACCTGTTTCTACGACGTGAGTTCCCCGATTTGATTGAGACAGTGCCGGACACCTACCTTGCCTCTTATGTAGGCATCCACCCGGTCACATTAAGCCGTATTCGACAAAATCTATAAAATATTAGCATATACTAAAGTGTCGTATTTAAAAAATGAAGAAATTTATAGGAGATGACAAATTTAACTGCCCAAACCACCATGGATCGAATCCACTAGGTCAATAAACATCTCTACTCACGAGTTTAAAACCTATCTGCATGCATTATGGTTGCTCAATGAAAAGAATTCTCAAATCCTGGGAAAAGTTGAAACGCGCGCTGAAAGATCACTTGCCAATGATCCCCCCAAACCCCCAAATGTGTTTAAAATGCTCTTGAAATGGGCATTGGTGTCTGGAAATGATACTACATGGGCAAGAGTCTGTAGTGGCACGCGAATTGTCGTTCAGGAAAGGCACAAAAAATCATCGGGAACTGTTTGGCCTATAAGCAATTCGAAACATTCCTCAATACAGTGCATGTCGCTTATATGAACAAAGAAACTACTGACCAAGTGATTTCAAAAATCGAACTATTAGTTTCGAATGTCGATCTAAGGAACCGGTACCTTCACAACAAGACCCAATACTGCTGGAAATTGACGGCAAATCGCCGATCCACTTTTAGCGGACTGAAAATAAATCAATAATTCGAAGGTGTAATAATCATATTTTTTTTCAGAAATACTCAAATCCCGCACGTCGTTACCCCATGAAATAAAATCCGGTTTATAATAAAATTTTGAATCAATTCATAAACGAAAGCATTCTTCTGAGTCGCTAACTTGAATAACGGCTGTGTTCGTCAGACGCTGCTCTACGTTTCCTCCCTGAGATCAAGTAATCTGAAGAATGCATTTCATTCCCAGATACCAAAACCCATCGGAGGAATTAACTATGACTTCAAAGCTAAAATTATTGCAAACGGAGTTGCTGGCAAACCTTTCCAAGCACCAGGACGCCACATCCGACGCTTCCATCGCCAGAATTGGCTTTTCAAACGCGGAGCAAGGATTGGAAGAATTAAAGAAATATCCAAGCCAGGTTTCATTAAAAAGCGCTGAAGACCAAGAACTATACCACCACACTCTGTATCCGCTATTTGTCAGCGCCTATCGATATCTCGGAAGGGTTTGTCGAGCTCTGGAAATAAAATCAATTTATGGCCGCGATATCTATGTCGATTTCGTTCTAGAGGAATTGGACCGCATCACCAAATTCCTGAAATTCCACCTAAAATACACCCAAGAAGCCTTGTCGGAAAGCGAAGATATGCCTTCTGCACAATCTGACAATCCATCCTCACGAAGCAAGAAAAAGAAATCCTCTCCTGTAAGCTCATCACAGCAGCTCCAACTGGCATTCAACTCTCCAAATCTAAAAGCAAACTTAGACTACAAAGCCTTTTTAGAAGGTGAAAAAAAGCAGCTTCAGGCAGCTCCACCATCAACGTACAAGGCTGTGTATGAATTCGTCGGAACCCAGGCAGATGCCATGGAACATATTGAGGGATGGACAGAAATGAAAGTAATTAAGATCAATGGGGAATACGCAAACCTGCGGCAAGTCGCTGAAATGTGGGCCAACTGGTTTGGTAAGCCGATCTCTAATGTCTACAGCAAAAAACGTATCAATCAAAACCGAAAGAAAGATAAAGCTCCTTTTGTCACCAAAATGGCCCAGGCCCTTCGTGAGGCGGCACAGCGTTCCAAATCCAAGCGAATATAAAACCATACATGGGTAATAAACTGTGCGTACCAAAACTACGGTTGACAACCGATCAAAGATAAATATTTTCCTGTCCTTTCCCTTTTTGAGTTAGTGAGGCCAGGAAAAAATTAGGAAGAAGTGAGTTTCTCTTTCAGGACCTCATAAGGCGTTTTTCCTTTTAGGGCCGCATTTGGGCGATGGCAGTTGTAAAAATTCTCCCATTCTTTAAGCTTCTTTTCAATGTCAATGTCGTCCTTATATTCCAGCAGCTGGTAGAATTCGGTTTTGTCGGTTAGGTGAGACCGCTCTACCTTGCCATTAAGGTGTGGGCTGGCCTTTTTTATGTATACGTGCCTGATGCCAAGATCCTCACAATGCCAATGGAACTTAGCCTGAAATTCGTGGCCATTGTCGGTCTGAATGGTATGTATTCTGAATGGGAACTTGTCCCTGACATAGTCGACAAAGGCAACGGCGCATTGCTGATTGTGCGAAGGATAGATTTTTAGAGCCCTGGCCCTGGAAGCATCGTCGATGGCGGTATATTGATAGCGCTTTCCCTGGCGGCCTGATTTGTCTGTGAAGAATAGGAATTTGACGTCAATTTGGATCCGATGACCAGGCACTTGCTTTTCATAGCGTTTGAACTGCTCCATTGATCTTTTGCGCTGATTCTGAGGGAGTTTATTAAGGCCGTTCCGTTTAAGGACACTGTAAACGCCGCCCGGGGATACCTTGATCCCGTGGTAGCGTTGCAAGTACCACGAGATCCGAAGCTCACCAAGGTAGTAAGTTGTTCTTAGATGGATGATTTTCTCCTCAATTTCAGGGGCTATCCTAATCTTGGGATTCTCAGGGCAGGATTTGCTATTGATTAGTGCTACTTCACCTTTAGCTTCATAATCTCACTTCCATTTGTAATAGGTCTCTCTTGATATACCGAAGTACCTGCAGGTCTTCGATACATTGCAACATTCTTTACCATGGCTGAGGATTCTTAGCTTCCGACGGATATCTGCCTGTTCTTTAGGGCTCATTATACTGATATTTGGTTAACAAGTTAAAAACTGTCAACCCAAGTCATGATTTCCATAAATAAACCCTCATTCTTCGCCACTTTCTCCCATTGCCAAAATCTCTTTGGTTGACTTAAACTTCTTGCTCTCGAATATCATCCTCTACAACACATCCCTGCATTGCTCTCAAACAATTCCCGCGTCTTCTAAAAGTACATTGTGATACCTTGTAACAATTCCGTTTCGTAAATCACCGAATAAGCGTCCATATGCCATTGCTAATATTTCATTGACAACAGACAACAATTCTATATTCAATCAGCGCACAAACTTGAAGACTTTCTTATTTGCATATCCTACCAGCAACTAATTATTCCTTGATTCTATATTGGCAATTGCTACATCCTTTATTTCTTTATACATTCTCAGCATTATGCGGGTCATGTAAATATTTTCAACCTTTTATATCGTCAAAATCAAAAGTAGTCGACCACACCAGGGTTTTGGTCTGTTCACCGAAAGCGCACTTTACCAAGGAGTTCAAAAATAAATCGTACACCTACTATACTACCTAACACGATTTATATTTGTTTCACCACCAAAGCCTACGCATTTTTGTTTGGTGAACGATGAGCCATTTCGGAAAAGCTGATCCTTCCACGCAAAGTAAAACCTAGCGTCGTCTAGCGCAATCAAAACATTGTAAACGGCGCGGGTAGTCACCTACATCAAAAATATTTTCATGGAAACCGGGAATGTTTTAACAACCACGAAAGAAAAACCTCTTCTAAAACCATGGACTGAACTGAAAAACCGACTTGAAGATCAGCTTGCTGTTATCCAAAAGGAAGAAAGCACCGTCTTAAAGCGCGCCGCCAGATCGCTACAATTTGCGACTGACTGCTACCGACAGCTTCATGGGATAATCGAGCAATACACATTCCAAGAAAGGGAAGAAGTCTTTTTCTACAAGCACGTAAAGCCCCTGTTTATAAGCCGCATTGTGCTCAACAGCCGCCTGCTGACAATTGAAAAGAACAGGCCCCCGGCTACCCACGCAGGTTTGCAACGATACTACACTGACGAACTCGAGAAACTATCCTCAATCTACGAAAACCACGGATTCATTCAACAGTACTTCGAAAGTGGCTCTACTTATCTCGATGACAAGCTGTTTTTTCGTCCCGGCCCTGACACTACCATAGCGTTGATCGGCCTCGAGCCGCCCCCCGATGGATCCTTCCACGTTTGCTATGACTATGCTGTCGGGGAACTACTTGCCGCCGACATTCTGAAAGAACACTTGCTGGAAGTCCTCGACGACCTCGTCTTTCCTGGACACAGCACCGGCAATGCCCCCCGCCTGACTTGGACTGCGCCCAGGGTCCACCTGGTAGAGCTCGCCTATACCTTAAAGGCAGCTGGCGTATTCAACAATGGAAAAGCGTCCTTAAAAGATATCGTCGAATGCCTTGAGATTGCGTTCCATAACAAAATGGGTAACTATGCGCGTTCGATGCAGGAAATCCTATACCGCCACAGCGGCTATACAGTCTTCCTAGACACCGCGAAAAACGCCTTCCTACTGTTCATTCAAAACATTGAAGATCGACACGTGGCATAATCGACAATATTATATCAACACCGAATTCCCTCCCCCACTACTCCTCTCAGTATCCCACCTACGCAAAGGCGGAACCTCACACACTTGTTAAGGTTCCGCCTTCTTCTTTGACATTCGCTTACGATCTCCCGCAATTCCCAAATTAGTTAGTTACGGACCCCCATCGATCAATAAAAAAAATTCAAATTGGTCACCCGAGTCTCAATCTCACTCTGATAAATCGCTTTTTGGCAATAGCATATTTGCATTATAAGAAACAAACAAAAATTCTTCACCACAAATTGAAAAGTCATGTTTTATAACTTCTCCTTGCACGGCCTAATCTTTGGACTGGTAGGCGCGCTTCTCCTCTACCTGATTATCGTTGGCATCGCTTACGGCAAGAAACTATTTAATTGGGGCAGACTCATCGGGCAGCCAATGGTCCAGGCCGCCGGTTCACCCGCATCTGCAGGCGCAAAGTCCCGAAGCGACCATTTCCCTCCTTTAATTGATAAACCTGCTGATCACCCAGCAGAACAAGCGCTCTATCAGGAAGCCGGGGACCCTGATACTTTTTTCGAAATAACGGATGACGAAGGCGGCACCACACTCTTGAAAGAAGCAGAACACGTCGTCGAAGAGATCCAATATGTCGTCAACAACATAGCCTCCTATCCCGCCAACCCCGACGAAGTCTGTTCCAAAATGCGGGCGATCGTCAGCCGCTACCGCCTCTTTATGGAAACCGACTATTATGATGCCATCAACAACTTTATTGTCGTTACCGTCGAACGCGACTGCGACCTAACCCTCACCGAAGAAGATCTGATCTCCCTCTGGCACGCCGGCGCTCAAGCCGCCTAATAGACACCTTCTATACAGACGCTCGTCTGTCACTCCCGTCCATTCATCGCCATAACTAAGGCCGGTTCCCGCCCATCTTTCCCACCTACCTGGGAGCCGGCCTCTTCTTGTCTCCACGCCACCTCAAAAAGAAACATAATGAAAAAGAAACACACATGCCCCTCCCGCCGTTGCCTAAAATCCATCGCCATCACCTCCTCCGTTATCCTGTTTTCAACAATGTCCGAAAAAGCCAGCGCCCAGGCCGGCAACGGCGTCGCGGGCCTGCAACAAGCGAATACCCTCGTCGGAAGCTATTTCGATTACGGCGTAACCTTATTATACAGCATTGGCGCCATCGTTGGCCTTGTTGGCGCTGTCAAAGTATACAATGCATGGAGCCACGGAGACCAGCAAACCAATAAACTCGCGGCCAGCTGGTTCGGAGCCTGCATATTCCTCGTCGTCGTAGCCGCCCTGCTCAAATCATTCTTTGGCGTCTCTTAACAATTTTGCCATGAACAACTCACTCCCGATCGTCAACATCTTGGAAACAGCATTTTTTATAGACTGGGATCAAAAGCGCCTTACTCAGGTAAACAACCCAAACAATAGCATCCCGTTTCCGCCAACCGATCATCCTGACGGTCGAGTGAGACTGCTCATGGACAAATCCACCAAAACGGCCTTTACCGGCACCATCCAACAAAATCTGTTAAATCCAAACGTCGTCGAAGTGCGCCTCCGCCCACCCACACAGATCGACTTACAGGCAGAAAAGTTTGGATACGAACAAAGCAATGGCTACGATATCGAGAACGCCCGCCGCATTCTCCAGCGCATCATGGGGCCGTTTCACCAAACCCAAAACTACAACCGAAGTTTAAAAATGTGATCGAAGATCTGTCGATCATACTCTCTGCAGTCCTCGTGTGTCAGCATTAAACAACGAAAGAAACAATTAAAATTAACCGCAGTGGCTACCGTCTACGAAATCAACAAGGGCATCAACAGGTCCATAGAATTCAAGGGAATAAAGGCCCAGTATATCACCTACCTGGCACTTGGAATGGTAGCCCTCCTCCTGCTCTTTGCCATTTTATACATCTGCCACATAAAACTCCTGCTCTGCCTGGGGATCGTTGTACCCACGGCAATCGCTTTTGTCCTGCTCATCCAACACCTCAGCCGGACATACGGAGAATCCGGCCTGCAAAAGCGGATGGCCGCCTCTAAACTCCCCACGGCCATCCGCAGCAGGTCCCGTCAGTTATTCATTCAACTCCAGCCTGAACAAAATGCCCAAAAATAAATACATCGAACAGGTAATGCCGATCTACCGCGTTGAGCAGGACTGCATCCTCTCCCGTACCGGTGACATCACCGTCGCCTTTGAACTTACTTTACCTGAAATTTTCACCCTCGGCCTGCAAGACTACGAAGCCTTGCACCAGTCCTGGCTCAAAGCCATCCGACTGCTACCCACCCACTCTGTTCTCCACAAACAGGATTGGTATACCGAATCCTGTTACCAACCCGATTTTTCCAACGAAAACCAGTCGTTTCTGGCCCGGAGCAGCGAACGTCACTTCAACGAAAGACCCTACCTCGATCACAAATGCTACCTCTATCTCACGCAAAAGCCAGCTGACAAGAGGACCCACACTGCCATTTTATCCAGCCTGATCCGGTCATCCTTTGCGCCTGCCCAAACGCTCGATGGCAAGATCAAAGACCAGTTCCTCCAAAAATGCGGACAATTCGCCCAAGTCCTTCATGACGCGGGCTACGTCCAGCTCCGGCGCCTTGCCGGCAATGAACTGGCCTCCACGGCGGAGCAACCCGGTCTTCTCGAACGGTATTGCTTCCTCCTTCATCCCCAGGAGCGCCCGGTTATCAGGGATATAACCCTGCAGCCGGGCCTCATGGTGGGTGATCTCCACTGCCAGGTATTCAGCCTTGCAGACACCGCCGATCTACCCAATGTCTGCGGTCCCCGAGTGAACTTTGACAAATACAGTACCGATAAGACTAAATTTTCCGTCGGTTTTGCTGCGCCGTTGGGCCAAATGCTGCCCTTTAACCACATCTACAACCAGTATTTATTCCTCGAGGACAGCCGGGAAACCATCAAAAAAATGGAAGCCAAAAGGCTAAAGCTCCAAAGCCTATCCTCGTATTCCCGAGAAAATACCATTAGCAGGGACGCGACCAATAACTATCTCAACGAAGCTTTTTCATTGCAACGCCTCCCTATCAAAGCCCACTTTAACCTTCTCGCCTGGTCCTCCGACGCCAGTAAAGTCCCAGACATCCGCAATGCAGTATCCGCCGCTCTATCCCAGATAGACGCCCGAGCCCGGCAGGAAACCACCTGCGCCACCCAGTTGTTCTGGGCCGGCATGCCCGGCAACGCTTCCGACCTTCCGCTACACGAAACTTTCGACACATTCGCAGAACAAGCCACTTGCTTCTTCAACCTCGAAACCAATTACCGCAGCAGTATTTCCCCGGTTGGCATTCGACTCGCCGATAGGATACACGGCCTCCCGGTACACGTTGATATTAGTGATTTGCCTGTAAAATTAGGGATATGCCAAAACAGGAACAAGTTCATTCTAGGCCCTAGCGGCTCTGGAAAGTCTTTTCTAACCAATATGATCATGCGCACCTATGTCGAGCAGGGATCCCATGTGGTGATCGTCGATGTGGGTCATAGCTACAAAGGCATCTGTGACCTACTCGGAGGATATTACTTTACGTATTCCGAGAAAGACCCCATCAAATTTAACCCCTTTTACCTTGGCGATGACGTTTTGGACACCGAGAAAAAAGAATCCATAAAAACGCTCCTGCTGAGCCTTTGGAAAAGAGACGATGAATCCTACAGCCGGTCCGAATACGTCTCCTTGTCCAATGCCCTACAGACCTATTTCGAATACCTAAATCAACATGACGAGATTTTCCCATGCTTTAACAGTTTTTACGACTACCTAAGAGACATCTTCCTCCCCGACCTTCGCCAGGAAGGCATAAAAGAAAAGGATTTTGACATCGACAATTTTTTATATGTCCTTCGCCCCTATTACATCGGCGGAGAATATGACTATCTCTTGAACGCCCGTGAAAATCTCGACCTCCTGTCCCAGCCCCTCGTCATCTTCGAGCTTGACAACATCAAGGACCATCCCATCCTTTTTGGTTGCACGAGCATCATCATTATGGAAATCTTCATCAATAAGATGAGGAAGCTCAAGGGAGTCCGGAAGGTCATCTTAATAGAAGAAGCATGGAAAGCACTCATGCGCAACGGCATGGCTGAATACATAAAGTATCTCTTCAAGACCGTCCGAAAATTCTACGGAGAGGCCATTGTCGTAACACAGGACGTAGAAGACATCATTTCATCTCCCATTGTAAAACAAGCCATCATAAATAACTCCGACTGCAAGATCCTTCTGGATCAATCTAAGTATCAAAACAAATTCGATGGAATTCAGGAGCTCTTAGGGCTGACGGACAAGGAAAAGTCCCTGGTCCTTTCCATCAACCGCGCAAACGACCCTCGCCTGAAATACAAAGAGGTCTTTATCAGCCTTGGAGGACAACAAAGCAAGGTTTACCGTACCGAAGTCAGTCCTGAAGAATACCTGTGTTACACTACAGAAGAGAAGGAAAAAATGCACGTGCAAGCCTATGCCAAGAAATACGGGAGCCTCCGCCGCGGCATAGCCATGCTCGCTGCCGAGCTCCGCCAATCTGCCTAATACATCACACAACAAAATCGCTATGAAAAGAGCTTTGGTCCTCCTATTCGCATTGATCGTTATTGCCTGTCACCAAAGTCCCATAGTTCCATCCCTCCGCAAAGGGTTTATCACTGGCACTTACGCCACCTGGGAGAAGGGTCACTTGTTCAGGGCATGGGATACATTAATCATATCACACCATTCTACTGACCCATACTTCTTTAACGTTACACGCATTTCCAGCTTTCAGCGAATTATCGACCCCAACTTTTACCCGCCTGCTTTCGTCAACTCCCGCTGGACAGGACACTATGATCCCGATACCCACATACTCTCGAACACAACCGGTAGACCGGAGCTCTTCTTTGTCCCGGGCGAATATACGGTCAATGCCGATGGACTGCTTTATGAGCGCATTGAATAAGATTTCCATTACATCTCGACACCTAAAAATATTTTATATGAAACGGACTCTTGCCTTACTCTTATTCGCCACGACCCTTTCGTCCGCCCCCACAGTAAAGAGCCAGGCACAATTCACCGATATCCTCAGAGAAATTATAGTTGCTGCCGATGTCGCCGTTCAAAAAGTGCAAAACGCTACCCTCGAGCTCCAAAATGCCCAAAAGGAGGTAGAGAACGAGTTGTCCAAGCTGAAATTGGGTGAGATCGGCGATTGGGAAGAACAGTTCAAAGACATCTATACCGAGTATTTTGACGAACTGAAAAAGGTAAAAACGGCAATATCCTATTTCCACGAGATCACCGGAATTATAGACCAACAAAGCCAATTGGTCTCCGAATACAAGAAAGCATTTGCACTGATCAAACTAGACAACCATTTTTCCACCGCCGAACTCACCTATATAGGCAACGTATACTCGGGTATCATTTCCGAAAGCGTCAAATCCCTCGACCAAATCATAATGGTTCTGACCAACTTCTCCCTCCAGATGACCGATGCCGCCCGATTAAAAATGATCAAACAGGCCTCACTCGATATTGAACGAGACACCGGCGACCTGCGAAACTTCAACAACCAAAACATCCAAATCAGCTTACAACGTTCCAGAAGCCTCCAGGAGCTCAATGCCATCAAAAGTCTCTATGGCATTTCCAACTAGAATCGTAGCGCTCGCAAGCCAACTAAGAGATGGAAGTAAAGACCCTATTTACAAAAATCTTCGAAGAGCACAAGGCCAACCTCTTCTTGAAGAACTATTCCGAAAAAATGATCGACTCGTGGTCTGAGAATGGACTGTTTCTGAAACAACTCCACGCCGCCTTTAAACAGGCCTACACAACCAACGTTGAACATTACCGCATCGAAGAATTTCAGTTACAAATGACTGGCTATTTCTCACTCAAAAGACAAAACGGCTCAAAGACGAAAGACAAAATCCAATTTGATTTCTCCTACGCCTATGACCCATCCAGGATTGCACTGCGAATGACGTCCCTAAAAGCAACCATGAACGATCAGTTGGAGAAAACCTATTCGATTCCGGGCCATCCATCCAGAGACTTGCCCCCGGCCGCCAAGGTTTACCAAGAGCTATTTACCATTCGGGAAAAAGAACTACTCGAAAAGATAAAGACTCAAAAGGAAGCCGGCAGAAAGAGCAAAAACATTAAACGCTAACAAGGACCAACCGATTACTTCCTATGCCAGTGACCGAGCAACAGAACACTACCCGTGCAAACCCAATACCGAATCCTTATTATCCTTTGGAAGAGATCATTGAACTCTGCCACAAAAGAAATTATACGGAAGAGGTACTGGGCTTCCGTGAACAGCCCGGATTTATAGCGGAGCGCTTTCGCAAGGCCCACGCCGTTATGTTGCTAAGGTCTTCCAATACCAGATCTCCCAAAAATTTCACCATGTCTTTTCCAACTGCATCCTATACCGAAAACGATCGCATCCAATTCAAATTCAACATGGATTATAATCCCGTCAACGACACCCTTCGTCTGCGCGGCATTACCGCGCTGCTCAATCCAACCGATCTCGCAGGTAAACGACAGTGGGAAAACCAAAAGATATTCCTGCTGACTGACACTCGCCGGCTCCCCGACTCCCGGGAAATATACAATATCCTAACCGAACACCGCTTCCAACAGGCCCGTGAACTCTATAATTCCATCACCACAGCACCAATCACCCGCAATACCCTCCATGTATGATAAGCGCTAAATTTCCAAAACCGCGAGTTCTCATCCTCCCATTCCTTCTGGCGTTCGCCTTGTGCCTTCCGGTTCAAAAGGCCGGTGCTCAGGGCCTCATTGGCACTATGATCGAGCAACTTGGCAAACTGGAGGTGTATCTGCAGGAGCTGAAGCAGGGATATTCTATTGTCCAAAAGGGACTGACAACGATCGGCGATATAAAAAAAGGAGACTTCGACCTACATAGCCTTTTTTTCAACTCCCTTAAGGACGTCAACCCCTCCATTAAGAATTGGAGCAAAGTTGCCGACATCCTCGCCATGCAAGTACAACTTGTTTTCGGCTGTCAATCCAGCCTGCAACAAGCAGCCTCTTCCGGAAATTTCTCCTCCACCGATCTCCAATACCTGGATGCTGTATTCGGCAATCTGAAGACCCTGACCGAAAAGGACATCGATGAACTCACCAGCTTACTGTCAGATGGCGATAGGCAAATGACAGACGATGACCGAATGGCAAGGATTGACCGCCTCTATAAAGAGGTATCCGACAAATACAGTTTCCTCCGCACTTTCTCTAGTCGCGTCATGACAGAAAGTAACCAACGTTCCCAACAAAGAACCAATCTTCAAGACCTAAAAAAATTAATTATCCCATGAAACGATTACAAACACTCCTTCTGGTCGGCATACTTACCATGGCCATTCCTTCCAGAAGCCATGCTCAGTTGCAGGAACTCGAACAACTCGCCCTGGACATTGCAAAACTGGCCCAAATGAAAAGTATCCTGTCTGAAATGTACAAAGGGTATGAGATCCTGACAGGCGGCTACAATACTATTAAGAGCCTCGCCGAGGGCAATTTCAACTTACACGCCACCTACCTAAACAACCTTCTATTGGTTAGCCCTACGGTCAAAAACTACGTCCGCGTTGCCGACATCATTGCCTGCCAAGCCTCCCTGGTCAGTGAATACAAAAACGCGTTCAAAACCTTTACCAACAGCGGCCAATTTTCTACCACAGAACTCAACTACTTGTCTACCGTATACACAAATCTCTTCAATAAATCCTTAGACAACCTCGATGCCTTGGCAATGATACTAACTGACGACCAGCTACGGGCAAGCGACGCGGAAAGGCTGACCACCATTGACCATATCTACGCCGATATGCAGGACAAGCTCACCTTTTTGCGCGTGTTCAACGGGAAAGCCGCCGCCATAGGCACCCAACGACAACAAAAGGTCCACGATATCAACAATCTACAATCCCTCATCGGCCAATAACTATTCACTATGTTCCGCAAAGCGATTTCCCTCTTATCCATCCTCGGTCTGATGTTCATCCCCGCCCTTGCCCACGCACAGGTCAGTAGCGGTGTTAGCGAGCTCCACGACGTTCTGAACAACGTATACAACCAGATGATCCCCATGTGCGCTAATCTCATCCAAGTCTGCCAGGCAATTGCCGGCCTCGGATGCATCTTTTATATCGGTGTACGGGTATGGAAGCACCTTGCCCGGGCGGAGCCTATTGACTTCTTTCCCCTTTTCCGACCTTTCGTCATGGTTCTGCTGATCGGGATGTATCCCAACGTGCTCGCACTTATCAACGGAATTTTGTCCCCAACGGTAACGGCAACCGCCGCTATGGTTCAGAATTCCAACGACGCAGTGAACACCTTGCTCGCCATTGAGGCGCGTAAGGTCATGGGTCCCGCCTCAATTCTGTTCACTCCCAGCCCACAGACTAATCAGCCAGGTTGGGATAAGTATACCCAACCCGATGCCACCACCAACTCGAGCGGCGGAAGCCTTTGGGATGCCATCGGGAGCGGCTTCAAATTTCTCGCCGGCAGTGTTGAGCTCTACCTCCGCTTCGCGTTTCGCTTTCTCCTATCCATCATCCTTCAAGTCCTGTATTTCGCCGCATCACTGTGTATTGACACCATCCGGGTATTCCATCTCATTGTTTTGGCTATTCTAGGGCCATTCGCCTTCGCCTTTGCCTGCTACGACGGTTTCCAGACATCCCTGACTCACTGGCTGGGCAAATATATCAATATCTATCTCTGGCTACCGATCAGTAACCTGTTGGGAGCCATTCTGGCCCAAATTCAGATCAACATGCTCCAAATCGACCTTACGAGGGCGCAAACCGGTGACATCAGCCTTTTTTCCGCTACCGATATTGCCTATCTCATTTTTCTAGTCATCGGCGTCGTCGCCTATACAACTGTACCAGGATTGGCCAATTACATCGTCCACTCTCACCTTCCCAACCCCCTAAATCAAAAAATTACCGCCCTTGCCAACAAGGCAGCCGGTGCGGCCGTCACTGTGGTCAGCGGCGGAGCCGGAGGGGCAGCAATGGCCAGCGGATTGACTGGCGGCGGCGGCAAGTCCGGCAGCGATGTTTTCGAAACCAACTCCAAAGGCCAGCCCTACGACCCATATCAATACAACCGCGATAAAATATCGGGCTAGTCTTTTCCCTTCTCCCCAAAATATCTTCCATGTTCCAGCAATTCAAAAATATCGACACCGCTTTTCAATTCATCCGGGTATTCGCAATCGCCTTCCTCGTTGGAACAGTCGTCATCTGTCTCTACACCGTCCATCGAACCACATCCGCCCTTCAAAAAGGCCAACAGCGAATTTACGTCCTCAGCGACGGCAAACTCCTCGAAGCTCAGGCCGTAGAACGCCATGACAGCCTTGCCGTAGAGATTCGCGACCATGTCAAAATGTTTCATTATTACTTCTATAGTCTCCAACCCGATGAGGAAATCAACCGCCGGCATCTTACCGCCGCCATGTACCTCGCAGATTCTAGTGCTTTCCGCGAGTTCAAAAGTCTGGAGGAAGACGGGTACTATGCCCGCATCATCTCCAACAACATCAGCCAGGAGGTAGAGGAATACGACAGCATCGCCGTGGACCTCAACCATAATCCTTACTACTTCAAATACTTCGGCAAACTCCGTATCGCCAGACCCACCAGCATCCTGACCCGCTCACTCATTACGGAAGGATACCTCCGGATCCTCAATGGTGTCAGCACCAAAAATCCGCATGGCATGCTTATCGAACGATGGAAAGTAGCTGACAACAGAGACCTCTCGGTTGAAAAAAGATAACAGACCTCCTATTGCTTGTTTACCACAACTGCTGTTTCTGCCGTACATCTCCCAATAACCTTTCATTGGATAACTTATGTTCCTTTTCAAAAAGAAACCCAAACCCCAACCCCCGACTGCAGAACCGAGTGCCGTTAGGCAACTTTTTAAGCTAGTATTGCGAAGATGGGCCTCCAAGCTTAGCTGCTGGGAACAAAAAATGTCCCTACCGGCGAAAAAAGCGACCATCACCCTGTTCTGCCTGATAGCCGGTATCCTCGCCATGAACTCCCTATATAACGGCTTGTTCCTTCCGTCTAAATCCCCAAGCTACCTTACTCAACCATCCAAATCCCATCCAAACATCCTCCGACTTCCTGACTCTATTGCGCATCAATTGCCGATAAACGGCTCAAACGCAGTCCCTATCAATCCTGATCACCACGATTCCATCACCAAATAATATACTTCCATGCCACAATCATCTCCTATTCCCAAAAAAAAGCGTATGCTGGTTGCCGCAGGACTATTCCTCGTACCTGTTGCCATCGTCAGCGCCATCATTGTCCTGCTACTGCACCCACATAAAACGCAAGTCTCCAAACTGACCCCCGGCTCAGCTTTTAATACTGAGCTACCCTCTCCCAATGTGCCCACCGGCGAGAAAAACAAGCTGGAAATCTATATGAAGGCCGAACAGGACTCGATCAAACAGAACCAGGAACGCGCCAAAGACCCTTATTCCAAAGATCAGGCCTCGACAGCGACCCCAACTCAAAGCCCCGTCAAAACCCCCGGTTTCCTTCAGCCCCAGGTCATAAGCAATCGAGCCCCGGCAGGATTACCGGCAACCCCGGAAGAAAACGAACGCAAGGTGAATGATCGCCTCCAGCGTATTTACAGTGCAATCGGCAGTCCTGGCGCAGCCGACGCAGAAAGAAAAAGTCCATATGCTCTTCCTTCATATCCCACTACTGACCAATCCCCGCAAATTGCTAAACTCGAGCGACTGATGCAGGTCATCCAGCACGCAGACACTGCCACAAGTCCGCAACTCGCCCAGGTCAAACAAATTCTCGACCAGATCAAAGACTTACAAGATCCTAACCGTCTGCACCCCCCGGCAATACCCGCAGCCACTTCCACTCGTCCTATGGCCGTAGAGGTGAGCCCAACCGCTCCTACCGACAGCATGGCGCAACCGGCGGCTACAGAAAACCAAAACGGCTTTTTTGGTCTCTCTGACGGCCCGGACTCCTCAGCCGCCAGCACGAGTTCTCCCGCTATCCAGGCAGTCGTCCACACGGATCAGCTCATCCAAACAGGCTCTACCGTCAAACTCCGCCTTTTACAACCCATATACGTCGGCGGGCAGAAAATCCCGGCAAATACCTTCATTTACGGTCCGGCATCCATCACCGGCGAAAGGGTATCCATAGAGCTAACGAATGCGATCTATGACGGCCGTATTTATCCCATCTCCCTCAAAGTCTATGATGGAGTAGATGGTCTCGAAGGCCTTTACGTTCCAGGAATGATCACACGGGACATCGTCAAACAGAACATGAGCCAAGGGGTAAGTGGTGTCAGTATCGGCACTCTTGACCCTTCTCTTGGTGCTCAGGCCGCCGCTGCCGGCATCCAAACCGCCCGCAACCTTCTCAGCCGGAAAATTTCGATCGTCAAAGCTACCCTGAAAGCCGACCACCTGGCTATCCTGAAACCTAACGGCCCCCTTCGGTAAACTTCCTCTTCACTCACCACAAATACGTTCGTCATGAAACCTTCCATCACCACTTTCCTCTTCGCTTTTTTGGTCTCTCTATCCACTCTTCATGCTCAACAATCTGCTCTGCCGCTGCCGCCCAGCACTCTGATCCCGCACTACCTTCTACCCGTTGGCTACAATACCACGACGGTACTGGTATTCGCCGCCCCGGTGAAACCAGTCGACCGGGGAGATCGCGACATCATCGCACAGAAGCAACCCGGCGCAGAAAATGTCCTTAAAATCAAGGCCGCTCGAAAGAATTTCCCCATTACCAATCTCCACGTGTTTACTGAAGATGGGAAAATATTCACTTTCGACGTTATCTATACCGACAGCGTTTCCTCTACATACAATCTATCCACCCTTAGCTACCCGGTACCGCCTAATGGCCAATCGATCATCCTACTTTCAAACGAACCTGTCAACACAGTTGATATGCAGGCTTTTGTCGACCGCGTCAAAGACCTGCCAGCCTCCCATCACGGACCCGTCGACAACCGCAATAAAATGTCCATCCGTTTGGACAATGTTTGCATAGCTGGCTCAATGATGTTCTTCCGTTTTCAGCTCCGCAACCACTCCAATATTGATTACAATATGAACTTCCTTCGGCTGTATATCCGCGATCGCGTAAAATCGAAACGTACATCCGTGCAGGAGAAAGAGATTCTCCCAGTTTATGAGGACGGAAACACTACCATATCCGGTGATTCATCGATCGTCCATGTCATTGCCGTCCCTACATTCACCCTGGCTGGAGGCAAGCAATTTATCGTCGAGTCCTATGAAAAGAACGGAGGCCGGTCACTTACCTTATTTGTCAGGAATAAAACAATATTGAAAGCCCGGAAACTATAAACACAATGTCATGGCATACGAACCTGATTTACAACGATTTCAAAATCGCGTACTCAACGCGGTCGCATTGCATGTAGATGACGAGGCCCGATTTGGAGTAGAAAATGCCGACTATAGCAGTCTCAGTCCGAAAGCGTTAGAGCTCAGGCGTCGCCATCTATCCGGCGTTGTGCAAGGATTTCGAAGAGATCGAGAACTAGATAGTTCCGAAAAACTCAGCCTCAAATATGCCCGCCATGAACTACGGAAGGTCCGTTATTATCAAAATCCCACATTTCTCCAAACCCTCCTTTATGCTCAACCCCTTAGGTGGATAGTCAATTTCTTACGAGGACGGCAGCAGTATTACAATGCTATCAATCGCATTATGAAAGATATCGCGAAAAGAACCACAATTGACCTGAACGCCGCCGATTTGCAACAGACACTAAACGAATATGGATTTGTGAATCAACTGGAAGGCCCCCTCAAAGCGAGGATGGCTTACGGACCCGATGAATTCAGCTTCCGCACCCCCGAAACTAGAAATTCCGATACCAACTACCTGCTTCACTTCAAAAAAAAACCTGGCTCCGACACCTACTATTTCGCTGGCTTGGAGGCCAGCCGACGGGATACAGGAACTCACTATACCGACCAGAAAATACAGCCTTCTTTGTTGCTTCGAACGTCTGATAAAATTCAATTCAACGCCACAGAAGCCAGAGATCTCGTTCACGGTCACCCAGTTCACAAAAACATCAAAGGAAAAGTTGACTGGTTCCTCATTAGCCGTGATGGCTCTTACATCGATACTTTACCGTTTAATCTTGAGCAGCAGTTGGCTTCCTTGCCCATCAAAGAAATGGGCATTCCCACGACCCGCGAATTATTGCTGAACGATTTGAACGACGGAAAAGAGGCCTTCATAACGCTGCAACTACCCGACGGCCAGGAAAAAGGCCTGATCATTAAGCTTGCCTATGATCAACAAAACCGAACTATTAACCTCGAATTCCGGGATGAAAATGGCAAGGTAGACGCCTTCGACTTAGTAAAAGACAGGTCCGCAGCCCGGCAAATCCTGCAAAATATCAAGACTGCTCCCTTAAAGTCCCGCAATCTTCAACCAGTCTAAAAAGCTATTTAATAACCGTAGGAACTTAAATAGGCATTCCCATGGACAGAACCTACCGTACTTTCGAAGATCATATCGAGCTCTTGACAGAAAAAGGATACCTCGATTCTAATTTCAAAACACCTGCCCAACTTGGCATGTGGTTGAACGAATTCCGACAAGCCATCGAATTCGCTACCTCCCAAGCGTCATTAAATGATCAATCATCCGCCACCTTTATCATGGCGCTCCGAGGAACATTCAATGAAGGCTTAGACTCAATAACGTTCAACTTCCAATACCGCTATTTTCCTGACACCGAAAACCTGACTCTCCTTTATCTTCAGACCCATATGGAAAAGGGAGATGTCTCCTTTATCCACGCAAAACACCGCAAAAGCTACCGTATTGATGATCCCTCCAACCTCATCCTGCCGGCAGATGCGTATACTCGACTAACCACTGCAGACGAATTAGAAAACAACCTCCCTGTATGGGCGCGACTTTATGGCCAGTTTCAACGCGACCGGGACCCGGAAAACGATCTCAAAAAAAACCCCCAGCAAGATCCTTTTTACGACCCTAAGGACCCATATGAATACAACCCGGAAGCCGAACTGGACCGATTTCGCACCTCCAAATTTGAACGCAAGCCACGAGGGGAAGAATTCAAATCCGATAACCGCCCCAAGCTCGGTCTTCCTACCCATCTATTGGGACGCCTGCCTGTGCCACCACCTCCCAAACCACCCATTCCAAAAAACATAAGACGCTGAAATCCTGCTGTTTACAATTCGGGTAACACTGTTACCCGAATTGGTACAGCCTCCCAAATCTCCAATCATGGATTCCACCCACCTTTTAATACGAGATATCACCGCTATCTGGACTAAAGCCCGGGCCCAAGCCTTCACCCTGGTCAATCGTGCCATGATAGACGCTTACTGGGAAATAGGCCGACGCATCGTTCAGGAGGAGCAGAACGGTCAAAAAAAAGCCCAATACGGCGGTTCCCAGCTAAAGACACTCGCCGAAAAACTGACCCGGGAAATTGACAAGAATTTGGATGAACGAGAGTTGCGTAGAATGCGTCAACTCTTTTTCGCTTTTCCAACCCGGGAAACCCTCCGACCAGAATTGACGTGGTCGCACTATAAACTCCTGTTACGCATCGAAAACGACTCTGCAAGGTCTTACTATCTTGCCGAAGCTGCTGACCAAACGTGGAGTATCCGGCTGTTGGAGCGCAACATTCAATCAGGCTACTACGAAAGGATCGTTACCAGCCAAACGCTGCCATCTCCTGCCAGGTCATCCAACGCCCCACTCACGGGTGCTCCAGCAGCAGACACCCAAAGCACCATGTCTCCTGGCGACTTCATCAAAGATCCCTATATCTTGGATTTTCTCGGCCTGGACATCCCTGCAGGGTTCTCTGAAAGCCAACTCGAATCCGCGATTCTAAGCAACATTCACCAATTTCTGCTCGAACTCGGCAAAGGGTTCGCCTTTGTCGCTCGACAATACTGCATAAAGACGGATACCCGTCAATATTATATTGACCTCGTGTTTTACAATTTTATTTTAAAGGCCTTCATTTTACTGGAACTCAAATTGGGTTCTCTAAGCCACCAGGACATCGGTCAAATGGATATGTATGTACGAATGTTTGAAGCATTGAAAAAAATACCCGGAGACAACCCAACAATTGGCATCATTCTCTGCGCGGAAAAAGACGACACCCTCGTCAAGTATAGCGTCATGGAAGAAAATAAACATCTATTCGCTTCCCGCTATAAATTCGTACTACCCTCCGAAGAAGAATTGTCCCGGGAAATTCAGAAGGGAAAGTTGCGATTTATCGATGCCAATAGTTAATCATAGAAGCTGTCGCCATCGTCTCTAAAAAGCCGATTTTCACATCTTCCTATTCCTACTTGATCAGTTTGAAGGCCCATTCTGTCCAACTATTGCTGAACCTCAGGTAAAATCTTTAAGTTGTACACGTAAAGTGTCAACTCTCATCCACGTCCCACAATTCCCCTCTTTATTTACGAAGGAAAACAATGGGATGCCTCTAAGAAATTGAGGCGTCCCTTTCTTTGCTCTTTATCCCGAAACTATTGTCTTAATTCAGCTCCTCTTATCACCTGAATCAACCTCTATAGCGTGCTCGACGCCTCAAGTCACCTCTTTGCCTCTCGCTACCGCCCGTGCATCCCACTGAACAAGAGTTAAGTCGCCATGTAGAACATGAACGGGAGGTGTTCCATCGGCTGCCGGCATAACTCCATTACCGGACTTCCTTACGCTGGTACTATCCGGTAGTGATCGCTTTGCCTTCACTGACTTCTCATTCTATTTTCTCCCCTGCACCATCTCCCGAACCGATTTATTCGAATACTTATCGCGTTCCTGACGCTTTGAAGCCATTCCATGTACATCTTCGCCCACGTTCTACAGTGTAAGGGGTAATGGTTATTTGCAAGAGATATAAAGTTTGCTTGATACAGAAGGTACTTTTTTCCCGTGTTTAATATAAGGATTTATCCATGCGAGAAAGGGTTTAGTCCTTAAATCCTGAATATTAACCACTCGCACAACGGGAATGCTTGCTTCCAATGCCAAAAGATAATCGCTACTGCACTACTAATACGCTCAAACAACCCCATTGTCACTACCACCTAACACTTCAATGCCTATACCCAATTGTCACTTATTTCTTGGACTTCTCCATTTTCAATTATAGTTTCCAATGCTGCAAATGAGGCAGTCGGTATATTGATACCGTGATCCGACACTTCTAAATTTTCACACTCAGCATCCCACCGTCGATTGCCTCATTTCGTGCGTACCGCTCCTACATTGACCCCCCGTTTCCATCAATGCGACCGGATATTCAACGCTAGGCGAGAGGAGGGGGAAATCGGCACCTGTACCCTGATTCGGCATCGTTGCGACGCTCCGTTCAGCAGCCACCTGCCGATGAGGCGGTAGAGGTTGCCCGAGGGGGGTACTAAAAACAGGTCCGTTCACCCGGGCGTAGCAGTCCAGCCGGCCGCCGCTCTCGCGGCTAACAGGGTCCCAAGTTGAGTTTTCAAGATTAAAAACAAAAGGATTAACAATGAAGGGCTGAAAAAAGCAGCACAAAATGAGGCATCCCTTTATACCGCTGGTCGCTAAATGATTCAGTGCTTGCCGTCAGCGGCAGATCCTGCACCAGCAGTAGTTCCCCCCGATGCGAAAAAACTAGCGCGCTTCGCAGCGCGTTTTTTCGCATCGGGCCAAGCAGCCGCGCCCCACCGCATTGGCGCCCATCGGAGATAAAGTGGATGCCTCCAGTCCAAGTGCTTTGCTTTTTCGCCCTTCATATTGTTAATCCCTTTGTAGGGGGGTGGGGAAGGGATGGGAAGAATGCTCAACTACCCCAAAAGACACTCGAAACCCAACTCTCTCACTCCCCCGGCAAAGGATAACAAAAAGGGCACTCACCACAAAAAAAGGACTCATGAAGAAAAAAACAGTGTACGCCCCCCAGCAATGCCTTTTCGATGATCCACCTCAGCGATCCAACGAACCGACCGCCCCCAAGGGTGAACGGGACGTCGTATTTGACCTGACGGATTCACTGTCAGCACCGATCATTGTTTTCAACGAATCCTGGGCTGACACCATGCCGGAACAGTTCGTAGACCTTGTCTCCACGGCAAGACTCGCAGCGGGCTTAACGGATGAACAGCAGGCCACGGAAGTCGAATGCATTCTCTACATCTACACGTGGTCAATGGTCAGCCCCATCGACGATTATCATTGGGTGAATATCTACACCCATCTTTCTTGTAAAGTGCTCGAAGAAATGCTAGAGCAGGATCGCTGGGAAATCATGAAGGCGCCAAAGGAACTATCGAATGAAGAACAACAGAAATTACTGGACCTCCGCCGATGGATCTACACTACCCGAAGAGCAGTTGTAAAACAGCGGTTGAAAGAAGGCGAAGATGAAACTCTTGCAATAGATCGCTCTGCAAAAGCCGTCAAACTCGGAAAGAAAGGCAAAGCTACCTCCCGACCATCGGTCGATCAGCAGTCCCTCTTCTAAGCCTGGGATCCGCCCGGCATATCAAAGGAAGTTGCCGCCACGACATCCTTTAAAACCCTTGTTCGCCACAAATAAACCAAATATATGGCAATCACAAAAATCCTCTACGGACACACCAGCCGTAAAACGGCCATCGTGATCATCAAAAAAAACAAACGACAACAGCAAACAACCCGGTTCTGCTGGATTGAGACCAAACCCGGAAAAGGCGACCGCCTCGGCTGGGTATTTTCATATCCCAATACCGCCCAACAAAGCAAACCCTACTACAAGAAATTTGCAGCGCTCGCCTTCTTATACGTTGACGAGGAAGGAAAGATCCAAGACGAATCCATCGCCTTTGACGACTCCAGTAAATCGAATAAAGAAAAGTTCGTCGAGCTTATGACAAAAATGGACCCCGCACAACTTTCCTCCGAGCAGCAATACACAATTCGGAAAAAGATCTACGAAGTCTTCTTGTCCAATGCAAAGGCCGAGCTCACTATGCTCACTGGCAAACAGTACGATGACGATTGGTCATGGACGCAGAAAACGCTAAACCACATTGAAAACTGCCCGTTCCAAGACATTGGCAACTATCCCGATTTTCAAGTACCTCTGAATTGGCCCATACTGACCTCCCTACGGTACGACAGTACCGAAGACCCAGTATACATTGAAGAGGCAGAGTGAAAAACCACCTGCCTTTTTTATGCCCATAGCCGGCTACTACCGGCATCAGTAATTCAATTTGTAAATAATTAAATCATCCTCTTATGGCAATTGTTCAATTGTTACACGGCCACACGGACCTCGAAACGGCTTATGTCATCAACAACCACCCGTATGGTGAATACGAGACCGAGAAATACTTCTGGGTAGAAACCAACAAGAAACGCGGAGACCGCTGTTGTTCGGTCACCCTCAATCCCAGAACAGGTCGCTTAAATAACATCAACCACGGCGCCTACCACACCTTCGTCTACCTGTACATCAACGAGGAGGACCTGGTTAAACACGGAGATTTTGATTTTGGATTGGATCCTGCAAAAAACCAAAACCTATTCAAAAAGATGATAGAGTTGTACGACCCCGCGTTCCTCTCCAAAGCTCAGGAAGCAAATATCCGTCGGAAAATCTCCGAAAGTCTCTTGTACGACGCCGTCTACCAGGTACAGAAAATGGAGGAACCTGCAAAGGACGGCTACAAAAAATGGGCTTTTGCAACGGCCACCAAAATTGAAACTGTACCCTTCGATCAAATCGCCGACTACCCGGCCTACGGGCCGCTGCTGGAAAGTATGCCCTTGCTGCCAACTGTAAAGGCAGCTTAACAACAACGTCGCTCACATACTCAAAAAAATATACGATGAAAAAAAGAACCATTCTCACCGGACACACCACCTTATGCAGTGCCTTTGACGTCAAAGCAACCCTCGATACACCCAAGAGATATTATTGGATCCAAACCAGGCAAGGGATCGGGGACCGCCTGGGAACCTGCACAGTCGAATCAAGAACCGGCGACCTGGGTCCCGTTGAATACGGATTGGACAGTAGCTTCTCCTACCTATTCCTGGATAGAACCGGCGAACTGAGGCAGGAAACCTACCATTTCAACCAGCATCCTTCCATCAATCGGGCACGGTTTCTTGATTTGCTGTCAGAGTTGCAGCCCCATGAGATTTCCCAAGAACAACAGGCCTTCATCCGCCTCGAAATCTACCGGTCGTTTCTGGACTATGCAACGACAGAAAGACCGCAATTAACGGAAGCCGGACTGGAGAAATTCCACGAGTGGGCCGTCCGCACAACCTGCCACATGGAGAGTTGTCCCTTTGAACGAATCGCAGGCTACATACCCTGGGAAGCACGGGAGGAGAACTATCTGTCATATTCTGCGAAAGCGGCTGCCTGACAATCAAAAAACACGCAGTAGACAAGCCGGGGTTAAAGGACCTCGGCTTTTTTTATTCCACTTTTTCATCACAACAAAAAATCAAAAATGGAACAGACAATCGAAAAAACAGCGACAACGAACACCATCACCGTTCCGGACGAACTCTGCCAGATCGCTGTCCTCATCAGGCGACAATGGACCGCAATGTACTTCGGGGCCGTTCCGTATGTGGAAGCCATGCTTTGCCTGAAAACGATCGACGACAACTTTGGAGACGACAGCGGCAGAAGCATCGTTACCTATTTTTTGGGCAATGCCAAAACTTGGAAGGGTGAGTATGCCAAGGCCGTAAAGGCAAAATTGAATGAGTTGCTAAAGAAGGAAGCCTAACGTAAACACAGAGGGTGTGTCGGGAAAACCGGCGCTCCTTTTTTTTCACCTCCATTCAGCAGAAATGAAAAAAATAACCATGCTCACCGGCCACGTAGACCGGGAGACGGCTTATCTAGTAAAAACCAAACAGAACGGTCAGATTCGGAAAAGCAAATATTGCTGGATTGATACTATGCTGGGGATCGGCGACCGATTGGTTACAATTAAAATTGACCCGGTTACACGCAAACCGGGGAAGGAGCAGCATGGACCCGACCAGTCCTTTATCTATTTCTTTAAAGACGGCCAGGGGCGACTGAAACACAAAAGCTTTGTCTTCAAGTACAATGAAATCACGAACAAAAAGGTCTTTCCAAGCTTGGTCAAAGAAATCAATACGAAAGCCATTACCGACCTCCAAAAGTTCAATATCCGCATCGATATCATGCGATCTTTTAAGAGACACGCAAATATTGAGTTCGCCTACCGAAAGGGTACAGCGAGACAACGCTATGGAGAATGGATGAACACAACCCTCTTGCACATGAAAAATTGCCCCTTTGACCAGCTTGCCAATTACCCGGACCCACCGCCTTACCGCAGAAGAATAAGATGAAACGAACCCTGCAAATGCCGCAAGTATTTTCAATTCATCACATCAATTCGGTAAACATGAACAAGAGAAACCTACTCATCGGTCACGTAGACCGTGAGACAGCTTTATTTGTAGACTACGCCGGTACCGACAAAAGACGCAAAAAGAAATACGTCTGGATAGAATCCCACCCGCTTTTAGGGGACCGGATCGCCACCCAAACCATAAGCCCCCGGACAGGAAAACTCAACAAGATACAGTACACCCGCTATACGACGCTTGTTTATCTGTTCAAAGACAGCAAGGACCAACTACGATCCAAACGATACAATTTTAGAGACGAAGACGCGGCCTACAACAAGAGGGAATTCGCAAAACTTATTGCTGAAATCGATACAACAAAACTAGTGGACACCCAACATTTCAACGTCCGTATCGATATCATGACATCGTTCAGAGCCGATTCCTATCGAGAGCTCGGAAAACGCAAAGGGCCGGTCATCGAACACTTTGCCACCTGGAGGAACAACACCCTCTTTTTTCTACAAAAATGTCCTTTCGAGTTGTTAGCCAGCTATCCAGATCTGCCACCCTATC
Organism: Puia dinghuensis; assembly: GCF_014642875.1. Lineage (GTDB taxonomy): Bacteria > Bacteroidota > Bacteroidia > Chitinophagales > Chitinophagaceae > Puia > Puia dinghuensis. The sequence goes on along the minus strand of NZ_BMJC01000001.1, from coordinate 1,919,698 downwards.
ACAACCGCATTGCATCCACCAAACCCGAAGATTTAGAAGAATAACAATGGTAGGGAACCACTCCCTACCGACGAACAAAAAAACCATTTTAAATCACCTAACAGCAAGTTCATGGCTTTCCAGATATCCATCAACAAAGGAGACCAGCACATTTTGTCAACAGAAATCATCTCCTTTCGGCAAATCGACCAACTTAAAACGGCCTTTGGCTGGCTCAACGGTAAATTTCCGGCAAACAACGGATTCGAATTGCTCATCCACCGATTTCCCCGATACATGCCTCCTGTCAACCGCGAAGACCTTCGAAAAGCCTGCATCGTAGGCGACTGGCGAGTTATCCTGGATCTGTTTATCCTTGAAGAAGAACTCGAAGCCTTCCGGGCAACCAAACAGGTACTTGAACTGGATGACAGCGAGACAAATTTCCAACCCAGCTCCGGAAAAGACCCGCTAACAGGCAGGTATGGGTACCAAAACGGACGGATGGTCCTTCAGTTCGGAGAACAACAACTACGGTTTCTCATTCCGGGAGACACCCAGTTTGAAGCCGACGACCTCCCGACAGCCGAACGGGAATGTTACCGATTATACCTGCGATTGACCGACAAGGCGCCGCTGAGCGAGGACTAGGATCTAAGAACCCGCAACAAATCCTTTCCGATCGGTTGCTCTCTATTCATTTCATCACCATTTAACAACAAGCCAATGGCCTGCGAAATATCCATCTGCCAGGGTGAGCGCGTCATTATCAGGCTGGAAGCCGTGCCCCTCACCAACATCGAAGAAATCAAGACCCTTTTTTGGGGACTCGACGAGAAATATCCGGAAGAGCAAGGGTATGAGCTTCACATACGGCGATCTCCAGGTTTCATGCCGGACATACCCCGAAGCGTTTTTCGAAAAGCCTGTCAGTCGGACGATTGGCGAGACGTAATCAATTGTTATGTCCGCGAAGACGAATTCGCCGCCTTTTGCCAGTCGGTTACCCTCATGCCCCTAGATGTAGCTTATTACCACATCGATAACCTGTACGACCACAAGGGCCTTACCGTCGTACGGTGCTACCAGGACGTCATGGCCATCTTCGAACTATCGAAAGACCGCAAGGTGTTTCAAATCTACGGTCACTCGGATTTTGAAAGCGACGATCTCCTCTCCGTAGAACGAGAACTCTACCGACTCTATATCAAGAGCTACGACAGGTTTACCTATCCAGCCGAATAGTAAGGCTGCATATCTCAGGCATCATCTACACACAACAACATTCACCAAACGGGGGCGCAGCCGACCAAGGGGCGCAACAACAACCATGAACAGCACAAAACAATCTATTACCGAAGCCCTCAAAAAAGCGGGCTATAACGCGAGACAAGTGTCCGTGAGAAACCGGAACGGCGGCTACAGCTCTTCCCTGACCATCACCATCCGCGATGCATCGGTTAACTACGAAGTCGTCGAACAGATTGGAAAAAACCACAAACACGTCCACTACGACGAGCATTCCGGAGAAATACTTTCCGGAGGCAACACCTTCGTCGAAACTGACTACACCGACCAGGTACGGGACATCTGGGCCAAAAAGTACAGCCCACTCGTAGACGATGCCATCGTCCAGTTGGTTGACGACAATGCGGGAATAAGGATCGACGACCGGTTCACCATCTTCAAAGACGGCCGGAACAATTACAAAATTTGGGACGAATACGACAGTTGGCTCCCGATGCACTATTATAATCCAAGAGACATCGCCGTAGATCTCTACATCCGGTCCACCTTCACCGAATCGAACGTAACCCAAACAGCCGTCGACCGCTACTGGTTCCGGGTGATTCGCGGCGACGAGAAAAGCTGGAAAGACAGCGCCGGAGAGTACAACACGACGGCCATGGGTGAAGCGGCTGCCGAACACTTCCACTGTAAATCCGAAAACGGCGATACCGACGCCGAAAAGAACATTTTCGACTGGGCAGTCCTCTTCGCCGAACGCCTTCCAAAAGCAGCCTAAAAAGCACAACAAAAGTTCCAGAGGGGTGGTCAGCCGATCCCCCCTTTTTCATTTCATCGATTTCCACGCCAAAAACGACACTTCCATGCCTTACCAAATTCGAATTGACAAAGACGAAAAAATACAATTTCGAACCAGCCACTTCTCGGCCTGGACGGTAGAAGCTTTGATCCGTCTTTTTACAACATTGAACGAACGCTTCCCCGATTACGAAGGTTTTCAGCTTACCGTCGAACGCTTCCATCATTTTCCACAAACGATCGACCGAGAAACCTTCTGCAAAACTATCGAGAGCGGCAACCCCGTAGACATCCTGAAGCTGTTCGTCACCGAAGAAGGATTCCAGCAATTCCAAAAAGAGAAAAAACAATTGGACCTCAAAGAAGAGGAAGCCATTGACGACGCCCATTCCTATTTCCCCATCGCGCATTCGATATGGGGTTATTACGAAGGGTACTATCTCGTAGAACTCAACCAAGATCAACAACACCAGTATCTGTTACCGGGCTATCAACCCATCCACAGCGACAACTATCTCCTGCTCGAATACGAACTCTACCTCTCGTACCTCCAGCTCGGCGACTGCTAAAACCTGATCGAAAAAATAGTTCCATCCCGAACCACCATCCATGTATGAAATATAAACCACAGACCGGACCGGTAACGGCCGAAGCGCGCAAAGAAACCGATCACCGGATTGTGAACCTGATCCGCCACGGAATAACCCAGGATCTCGACCCCGAAAAGGTCTTCTCCGAATTCACCGGCAAAGGAGGGCTCCACGGGCTGGAAATGAAAAACTTCGATTCCTTTCATGCCTACACCGAAGCCAAAAAGGAAATCGAACAAGGCCAATTCTTTACACCCGATTCCTTATGCGCCTCTATCGTAACCGCCCTGAAGCCCCCCGATAGCCTGAAGATCGCCGACATCACCTGCGGGAAAGGAAGCTTCTTCAACCATCTCCCCATCGAATCCCAAATCTACGGGAACGAGTTGGACGAGGACGCCTTTGAAGTTTGCCGCTACTGCTTTCCCCAGGCGCAACTCGAAAACAAAGACTTTCTGAACTACAACCCCGGTCTGTTTCTTGATTTGATCATCGGTAACCCGCCCTTCAACATCCGCACCGATCAGGGCACCTCCCAGTTTGCCTTTCTCAAAAAAGCCCACCAACTCTTGCAATACGGCGGCGTACTGGCGTTCATCGTCCCGGACAGCTTTTTAGCCGATAGCTTTCAGGATGGACAGAAAATAGAATGGGTTAACCGGCATTTCAACTTTGTCCTGCAATGCGAACTACCCGCAGGCAGCTTTGACGCGGTCATCGATACCAAATTTATGGTATTCCAAAAAATGGGGGTCGCCAATGCACCCGACAGCTACACTCCCGACCAGTGGACCGACTTTGACCCGGAATCGATCCAAGCCAAAATAATGGCGCCACTTTTTGAAAAATACCTGGCCAACCGGGTAAAAAACAGAAGCAAACAGGCAGCCGACAACGCGGGCATAAAAGATGTAGACTACTGCATCCGGCGACGCCTTTGGCACATCCAGGAAAACAAGCGCCTGTACCAACAGCATTACCGCCCAGTCCGGATCATGCTCTACGAGCTGAAAACACAGCAAAAGCCTAAAGACATGGACTGGGAATCCTGGGATGCCAAGAAAATGACCCCCGAAAAAATCCTGGCCTATCTCGAAAAGGCTGTCCGCAACCAACAGCCTCCCCGCGTCCAATGGAAAGTGAAAACTGTCAAAACACAATACGGGTTCAAGGAGAAAGCCTATCACCCCAAACTGCTCAAAAACCAGTCTTACCAAAGCATCCACGATGTCCTCGCAAGCGAGCGCATCATTCCCGGTTTTAGCCGGTTGATCGCCCGCAAACGAAAGAAGCTAGCCCTGCAAAATGCCTACTTCACCGAGATGGCGCGCTCTCCGGAAATAGACCATTTTTTAAACACGGTCACCCTCCAACCCCCTTACCAGCCCGGTCTCTTATTTCAACCCGACGACATCCCCATTATCGTCCCGAACACCATGCAAAAGCTGGATCTGGGGCTGATCTTCCAAAAGCCATATGGGTTGCTGTCCTGGGAGCAGGGCGGGGGCAAATCCGTTGCCGGCATGCTTTGGATAAAATACCTCCAAGGAAAGGTCAAAAACTTTTTTGTCCTCGGACCCGCCCTGGCCATCACAGCAACCTGGGCGGACCGCCTGGCCAAATACGGCTTTGATTTTACGATCCTCAAAAAGATCGGCGACATCGACCGCATCCGCCCCGGACAAATCGTGCTCGTAAGCTACGACCAACTCGTCACCCTCGAACGGCATATCCGTAAATTCGTCAAACGCTGCAGCTATAAGATAGCTTTGCTGGTGGACGAAAGCGATGAACTGACCAATCCACACAGCCAGCGAAGCCACGCCGCCCTCAATAGCTTTCGAAAAGCCAAATACAAGCTCCTCACCACCGGGACTACAACCCGCAACTCCATCAACGAAATATTTACTCAACTGGAACTGCTGTACAACAATTCCTCGGCCTTCCTCTGTCAGGCGCCCATCGTCTACCACATCGACCAGGAGGGCCACATACAGGCAAGGAAAAACGAACGGCAAGGAGAGCCTTTCCCACCCCATGTCGGTAGCGCGCTCTTCCGGTCCTGTTTCTGCCCGCTCAAAAGCACGGTATTCGGGATACAAAAGGACAACCAGGATGTCTACAACGAAGAGATTCTTAAAGAACTCATCAACAAAACCGTCATCACCCGCAAGTTTGAGGAGATCGTGGGAGAGAAGAAATACAGCATCCACGTCCACCACATCAAGCAAAACGACGCCGAGAAATCCTTGTACACGCTGCTCATGAAAGATTTCCTGAAAGTGTGCTACGACTACTACACTCGAACCGGCAGCGAAAGGAAAGAAGCAGGGTTGCGGCTGGTTCGACAGATGATGGTCCTCATCAAAGCGACCTCCATACCCCACAAAATGAAGAACTACCCCGGCACAACCCTTCCCAACAAGTTCCAGGAGATCGCAGCATTGGTCAACCAATGGCCGAATGAATACGTCACCATCGGAACAACGCTGAAAGAAACCGCCGATTTATACGTGAAATTTCTGATGGTGAAATTTCCAAACCGCAAAATCTTCTACATCGACGGGGAAATGAGTGTAGCGGCCCGACAGAAAACCCTTCTTCAATTTAAGCTCTCCAAAAACGGCATTCTGGTAGCCACACAACAATCCTTGAAGTCCAGCGTCAACATCCCCTTTTGCAACAAATGCATCATAGAATCCCATCAGTGGAACATCCCCAAAGAATCGCAGTTCTACTTTCGGTTTATCCGATTTGACAGTGCCGGACACACAGAGATACACTACGTGAACTACTGGAACACCATCGAGATGAACTTGACCGCCCTGCTGATGGCCAAAGAACAGCTCAACGACTTCATTAAAACGACCAACCGGACCACGACCTCAGATATCTACGAGGAATTTGGATTCGACTTAAATATCCTCGACATGCTTATACAGAAAAACTTCGATGAAAAAGGCAACCTGTATCTCACCTGGGGCCAGCAACGCTTGGCAGCCTAAGAATTCTCTGCATCATTCATTTTCTAATAATCTCAACAACAAACAATGGCAACACAAAGCAACGATCCAAAAGTTGGAAAATTAGAACAGCTCATTCTACAAATGGGCGTTGTTATTCGAAACCTGGACATAGAAAAATCCTTTCGGCGTTATTGGACATTGGGCGGAGGACCAAGCCAATCAGGATGGGTTCACGAACTAGAAGAAATCAAACGTCCCCAGTCCTCAGCAAGCAGCGTTGCGGAAACCGGGCCGGCAGCCGAGCCAATTAAAGTGATCATCCATCTCGACAATGGAAATATCGATGATTTGTATTCTACCGTCGATTTGAATTACATCGTAATCAATGAAGACGAACTGGGAGACGAACCGATTATCCTCGGGAACCTGGAAAAACCCAAAATGGTCAATCAGGAGCTATCCTTGCAAGACATCGAGATCGAACTCGATGGAGTAGAGGGGTACGATACCCATCCTTGGAAAGGGAAATAATCCTTTTCCACTTGTCACATTTACGAATTCATTTTTTTTATCACAGTTCACAAAACCCGGCAGCACAACCGGTTGCCTCCTTGTGTATCATAGTATGACACCATTAGATGAACAGACCGCCCAGCGCTTCCTACAACTAGCCGACCGCATTATTGGGGAAGGCGTAAAGGAAATTTACAACCGAAACCGACCACCGCATCGCATTGCGAAACTAAAACGACTGAAGGTAGGCGACCGCCCAGCTTTTCTTTTCGCCGCCGGCATCGTACACAAGCCGGCGAAACACAGTTTTCAGCACCTCATGCACTTTTTCGTTCAGGAAAGTCGAGATGAGACCGCGGCAGGACTCCGGCTGTGCATCTATCCCGCCTGTTACCGCAACGATACTACCGGCACCTGGCAGGACAGCGCAATGATCAAAGGGACAGGCATTATCGCCGAAGGCAAATACCTACAAGTCATTCACACACAGATCGCCCACGGCTGATTCGAGGTCGACGGCTATTCTCGCTCCTTTGAGAAGGAGCGCTAAATCCTCGCTTTGCCACAGGGCACCTCGTCAATGCCCAAGCAATGCACCAGCATTTTTCTTTTGCCACCTTCCGAAACGCTCACTCAATTTCAAATCAATAAAACGTAAACAAATGGAACACAATGTAGAAACTTCTTCGCCGGCCACCATCCCGCAGATACAATTGATTTATGTAAGCGGTTCACCGCACGACCCCCAACAAGTAGTTAACGACTCGGAGACGGCCTACAAGCATTTTAAAGAATCCTGGAATCAGGAGACAATCGAGTTACTCGTGGAGTGTAAAGTCATGTACCTCAACCGCGCTGCTCAGCTTTTGGGCATCTATCCCGTAAGCAGCGGGGGGCGTGTAGACGCCGAGGTAGATCCACGCTTAATCTTCGCAGGCGCACTATTGTGTGCCGCAACCGACATCGTCGTATGTCACAACCATCCCTCTGGAAACTTAAAACTTTCGGACACGTCCAAGGCATTTGCAAGAAAGCTACAGGAAGGGGCGAAACTGTTCGACATGAAACTAAAAGACTTTCTAATTATATCGACAACTGGATACAAATCCATGTGCGATGACGGCTTATTATGAATATCATCATCTAGTAATGAAAAAAAATAATATGAAAAAGCAAATGATCAAACCCTCACCAGCATTGCTGCAATCGACTGCCACCTACGTAAAAGCTATGGCATATACACAAACCATCCGCCCAATAATAGAAAGTATACAAAAAAAGCAGCTCTCAGCCCACGAATACCGGGACCGGTTTGACGGAAACATCATTACGGAGCCCAAGCACGCGTTTGCTATGCCAGAAGCAGACCATGAGAACTATGTTCACGGTCTTCACCAAGAATACATCATTGCCGGCTTTCATGTCGAATATGGCGAATGTCCGCTCCTGATAGCCGAGAACCTGGAAAGGCAAGCCAGAGATGTAGTGATCAAGCTCAGCCTCGAACTAAATATCGGAATAAATATCGAACACCTGTATTCAAAGCTGGAATGGCTCGACCAGTATACTGAACTTCTCCTAAACTTGCTCGTTCCTCAAATCGATCCTTCTTTGTTAACACTTCCCAAACCCAATGAACATGAACAGTGAAAACGATCATGCCTCCGAAGACCTAAGTGGCTACCTGCTATCTGAACAAAAGCGAAGGGACCTGCACTACCATAATTCTATATGTCGGGATACTATTCAAAGGCTTTCTGGCGAATGGCAGATTATTGGTAAGTACTATCAACGTCTGTGGTTTCAGCGGACATTCCGCATGACCGAAGAGGAACTGCTGGCAAGATATAGGGACCTGGCTTATCATCTAACCTGGGCAGAAAAGGACATTGAAATAAACAACCGAGCACTCTACATGCATACCGTCGCTGTGGAAGCCCTTCACCGAGATATGACCCCGTACAATAAACTCAATATGAGCCAGCACATATTGATACAACAGCAACTATTTCAATGATCTGGTATTCTAAGTTGTAGGTAATTAGAAAAGGCCCCTTTTCTTCAGGTGCCGCTAAACGGTTCCACCCCATTCGAAGCTGGTTGCAGTGATCCCCACCGCATTTGATTTCCCCGTGGCAACCCTTATATACCAAATTCTCCCATTTTTCACCAACCTACATGTCATGAATAAGAATCTTTCACTTTTATACAGCAGGATCTTTTCGCACCCGAACCTTCCTCGTCAAAAGCGTCCGAAAACTCATCTGATCAGGCTACACGTGATCACGTATTCGACCTGACGGATGCTATTAACACACCGGTTGTCACGTACTCCAGCGAATGGGCCGAATTGCTCCCCAAATGTGTCACCCAACACATACCTATGGCACGACTCATTGCTCTCAAAAAGAAGGAATATACCGTGACTTATCCGGAGGCCTCCGCCTATATCTTTACGCGGACTTTTCTCGCTCCACTTAATTCCGACTGGGACGAAATTTGCCGCCACGTATGCTGCCAAACGCTCCAAGACTACCTTCATGAGGATCACTGGGAACGTATGCATGCTCCCAGGAAGTTGTCGCCCACAAAGCAAGATCTGCTGGACCGATTAAGGTCCAAAATATATGAAACTCGAAGAAAGGTCCTACAGGATCGATTGAAAGAGGAAAATCGGCAATCAGCACCGGAATCCCCTCGAGTACCTGCAAACAAAAGGGTACATCGCTTAGAAATCCACTAATCTTTTCATATCTAAAAATTCATCCATGCCATTCTTCAAACCAATCGCCGCAATCGGCAGGAAAGTACAATCGACCTTTACTTTCTTGGTAGACGAGAACGAGTTTATTATCGGCAGTTATTCCCTGAATGCCAACGACCTCACCAACATGGTTCTTCGCAGCATCCAGCCACTTCAATTTAACGGCACGGCCGAAGAACTCGAACGTCCCCGATGCCGTACGCTCCGCATCTCAAGAGTAAAGAAATTGACGGTGGGAGGAAGTCCGGTCTTCCTGTTTGCTGCCGGCATCGTCGACATACCGGAGAAACACCACTTTTCTCACCTCATGCATTTTATTGTCACCGAGCAAAAGTGGGACACCGGAATAGACCGCTGCATACAGATCTATCCGGCCCGTTACCGAAACGACAACAAAGGTATCTAGCAAGACAGTGTTACCATCAAAGGAAAACGGATTCTTGCCGAGGACAAATACCTGAAATCCATCCAGGCCCAGGTTGCTCACGACTGGATGGAATACCTGGATACCAAGGGATACCTTTTCTAAAACAGCACATGCCTTTTCACATACAAAAATAACAACTATGTCCTTTTTCCAACAGATCGCCTCCTACGGAACGAAACGGCTGTGGCAATTGACCATTGTCGTAAACGCCGATAAAACCCTGAATGTGCTCGTCCAGCACCAGCCGACAGACCTGTCCGACAAATCGCTGACGGCCCTGCCCCCCAAACAATTCAAAGGGACAGCCGAGAAATTCGACAACGACTTGTTCAACTGCCTCGAACCGGCTTTACTGGAAACCGAAGACTTTTTCCGAAATGCCACTGAATTCCAAACAAAGCTAAAAGAACAAAAGGGAAATCTACAGGAGAGAATCAAAAACCCCGGTAGCACCCCGACACCCCGGCCACCCGTGAAAGACGCCGCTACCAAACAGTTCGAAGAGCTGATGAAGAAGGTGGACGAGCTTGTAGCCGACAACAAGATCGGACAGGCCATTGCTGTGTTGACAAAAGCGACCGTAAACAGTCGGTTTGTAGGACAAAAAGAGCTTCGCCTGAAAGAACTCAAAGCGAAACACGGCGGCTTTAACCTCTTCGATCAACCGGAAGAAACACCTACCGGAACAGACACCGTTTCCGCCGAAGAACCGGACGAAGATTCGGGCGCCAGGACCGGCTTAGAAATCCCTGACGAACTCGACAATCCGGAGGACCTGGATGAAAACCCCGGCGAAGGGGGAGTCGAAGAAAACCCTGAAGAATAATCCCATCGTATTCATTCACAATCGAAAATCACTACAATATGTCACTGATCTCCGTAACACTGCCACGGGTATTTGTCATCAAAGAAGGCGGAAAGGAAACCAAACTCACAGATCCTAATTCGACCTGGTCACCGGAACTCGTGCAGAACTACTACATGCAGCAATTCCCGATCCTGACCAATGCAAAAGTGCAAAAACCCTTCGTCAAAGACGACGAGCACGTCTATGAATTTTCCTCCTCCATCGGCACAAAGGGATAGCCATGAAAACCAAAAAATCAAGAAAATGCAAGATTATCCACGCCGCGCAACATCCGACCGAACAGTTCAAAGTCTGGGCGGAATTTGCACACGAACTAAATCGGGAAAAATCCGAAGGCGAAATACGCCAGGACACAATCCGAAGCGCCCCGATTGGCCTGCTGCCGATGGTCTGACCTGTTTCCAATTTCCCGTCCTGCTATCGGACGAAGCAACTTGTTACGACCAATGGCGACGAAAAGAGAGAGAGTTTTTTGACTCCCTTTCTTTTTTAAGCCAGTTATACGGATTTGCCCCCTTTGATCGCTGCCAATTACCTTATCCCCAGAATGTCTATCAGGCGTGGCAGGAAGCGGCAAGGTGCATAAAGGAGATCGACGACCAGACAACGTTGTTTATCCTGAATGACGATACACATCTGGCAACCCTGACAACCTGTATCTCCTTGCCGATTGCCCCAGACTTTTATTTTGCGTCCCTTTATCCCTTCGATCGGATGCTGCAGGCCAGGGGAAGAAGGCATCGAATGCGGTTGCTAGGCAGCGTTCTTTCGTATCTCGCACAAGTTCACCACATCCCATTCTTTACTCACGAAGAGTTTCAGGCAAACAAATTTTACCAATACATTGTCGAGGACGCCTATTACAATTTTTGTGCGAAACAGATCGGGGAACTCGATTCCATGGACCATCGCGCATTTGTTGTCGAAAGATACCTAAAGAACCCAGCTCACCTCGCCGAATTTCAACAGGTATTTGATCGGTTCCGTGCCGTAGGAACCCACGATCACCAACTGCACGAAGCCGCATCCGCTGCCCTCCAACTCTATACCCGGCATGGATCCCGATCTATATTGGACAGCATTCATTTCGATATTCTCCCGGAAGAGGAAGAGAGAGATCCCAGTTCCGCAGACCCCAGACCTCTGAAACCCGATCAATATTTCGCATTCGTGTGGCGCAAATTTGACGACATCGGCAGATGCTTGGTGGATTGGATTGAAAACGACCTCGGAGACATGCCTGGCATGGTACCCCCGATCAATTGCCAGCTCTTCGACAAACCCCAGTCGTCTATTACCCTCAACTTGGATTTTGAAAAGGATTTTTTCGACATGTATTTGAAAGTCATCATCTACCTAAATACCATCGAATGAGAAACTGTACCGAAGACTTCAACGAAGTATTCAAACCGTTCAAAGGGATTCTTATTCATATCAACCAGCAAAATCCCATGGGGGACGCTTACGTGGAAACGTTTGATCTTTCCCCGGACCGGACCCCGATCAACTTTCATCCTTTTTCGGAAAACGAGTCCGCACTGTTCCTGGAAACCCTGTCCGCGGCCGGTCAAACCAAGCCCTTCCTTCACCTGGACGGGCTCATCCCGGAAAATATCCTTTCCATGAAACTGATAGGCGCCGGCGGAGCCATCTGGTATACCCCCCCGAAGCTACAAACATTGGATTTCAAAGCCCACAAAATACCCTCGGGGCAAGCCTATATCCCTTCCTTGATCTGGAAAGCGAGCCGTAAACAATTACTTCTTTTTGCCGTGCGAGGAACCAAACGCCCCACTCTGGACACACCCCTCTGTTATGCCCCGTTTTTCAATGTGGACGCCTCGGGACTTGTCTGCATGGGAACCGTCGAAATCAACATCCCCGAAACAGCCAGTTTACAAGAGTTTGTCCAGACCTGGGAAGACTATTTTTTTAAATCGGCTTTCACCTCACAGCTTTACGGGTTCTCACCGGTTACCGGAGCGCTCGACAAATTTTGGAAAAGGCAAATCAAGGAAAATGCAAAATTCCCAACCAAAGTCCTTCGACAAACAACACTTAAACTGAAAGACATTGTATGAAATGGTCATGGCGTAAAAAAACCAAAAAAATCGTCCACTACCTTGACCGCGGCATCGCACAGACGGTCCACCCCATTACCGTCAACGTCATCGGAACCGGAGGGACCGGCAGCCATGTATTGAGCAATCTCGCGGATATGAACCAGGCGCTTCTTAGTCTCGGGCATTCCGGCCTCACCGTCCGGGCGTTTGATGACGACACCGTTGTCAATCACAACCGGGGCCGGCAACGCTTTGCCCATGCGGAAGTAGGATCCTCCAAAGCCGTCACCTTGATCAACCGGATCAACCGCTTCTATGGTACCCATTGGCAAGCGATTTTGTTGCCTTTTCATCCCGACCACCAACACTCGCTCAAGCCTTACCTGTCTGCCTCCTTCACGATAAGCTGCGTGGACACCGTAAAAAGTAGGTTTGCGGTCGAATCGGTGTTGAAATCACAGATAGATGAATTCGGGTTCAACAACAAAAAGCCCGTGTACTGGATGGACCTGGGCAACGACAAACGAACCGGCCAGTTTGTATTGTCCACGTTGGAGAATGTTTTCCAACCGACCTCCAAGAAATTTATAACGACGCCATCCTTGCCCCTCTTTACGGAAGAATTCCGGGAAGAGCTCCAAACCATTAAAGAAGACAACACGCCTTCCTGCTCTGCACGAGAATCCTTGCACCGGCAAGATCTATTCATCAACTCCGAAATGGCTCTGCACGGATGCCGCTTACTGTGGACATTGATCAGTGAGGGGTTAACCGATTACCGGGGTGAATTCATCAATCTCGAAAACGGGAACACCGTCCGCATCCCGTTGGAGCCCCGAAAGGCCGCTTAAGCGTTCGACGGCCAAGGCAAAGTGCTTTTATTTGTTACCAAAAAACAATTTCCATGTCGCACCAACATTTTCGCATTCCACCCCGGAAAAACGCCGCGGAAGAAACCACTGACAGCCAATGGCACGCCGAATACGTCGCCGACACCCTCATCGACGATTTTGACCATTTCTCGTTTCACCGGGTTGCGATCGTAGAGTTCCTTGACGCACCACGCTTTCAGCCGCATCAATGAGCACAAACCAACCAGCTCTTTTATTTCCCGACAGTCCAGGCCTGCGACAATAGTTGGATCTGTCAATGGGTTCATTTTCCTTTTCCATGACTTCGTCATCTGCTCCGCCAAACGGCTGACCCCAACGCTTGCACAGGCCTACGAAAGGAACCCATTCGATATTCAGATGTCGCCAACAGCCCATCTTCAGGAGCTCTTTGACGAACTGTATAAAAATCCGGATATCCTTTTTCCCCTTGGCAAAAAATCATCCGTCGAAAATATCCAACAGCAAAGCAGATTACCGGCAATTGAACACATCGAACAACACCGTGATCCAAGGGACAAGGACCTGCTATTATTTTTTTTCATAAAAGTACACGCCATGCCAAAGAAATTCAAATTTCGAATTCAACCACTTTTGCACTACAAGAACGGTAACCTGCGCGCCGGGATGTCGCCAATGGGATTTGCCGACGAGATTTCGGAACGCCTACATAAGCCGATCAACATTCTCGTCCGCGTATCGTTCGACGACCCAAACATCCTTCAACAGCACGACCACGGGGAGAAAACAGAATTTGACCATCTTGTCATCGGATACCAGGATGAGAAGGAGTTTTGGCTGACATTCTGGATGGACAAAGGCGACGGTTTACCAATTGGCATCGCCTTCGGTTCGGACAAAACGGTCTGGATTACCCCTTCATACAAAGCGACAAGATTTATTAAAAAACTTTCCGATGGGCAGGTGCGCAAAGTCTTCCAACACCTTTTCGAGCACCCCGAAGACAGGGCCATTGGAATCAACCGGCATATATAAATGCTCCCCTTTCAATACTTCATATTCAAAAACAAAAACATGCAAGCGACTATTAAATTCATCCTCACTCCCCAAATGACGATGTACAACAAAGACAACCTTACGGCCATTGGTCGATCTTCCCTCCTCGCGACCTGGGTTACGATAACAACGCCCATGACATACAACCGGCTGGCAACGATTGAATTCGAAGACCCCGACATCTTGCAGCAGAAAGAAACGGGACGCTACACCAACTATTACCATGTGATCATCGGGGAGGTAACAGAAGAGGACATGATGTTGTCATTGTGGGTTGCCAAAGACCATGTAGGCTTTGTAGTGGCCATGCAATACCGATCCGAAGAGGAAATCGAACTTTCAGATAACTACAAGGCCTTTCCCTGTGAACGGAAGTTGACCGAGGCCGAAATCAAGGAAATATTCGCTTCCATCTTCCAAAACCCCTCGGTGATCGAACCGGTCGAACTATCCACGGGTGACAAATCAATCGACAATCTTCCATACACCGAATAAGTATGAAACCACTCCTCAAAAATCATAGTAAATCGGAGTCGAATATGAACACAGGGAAGAAAATCAGCAAAGCATTTAACGAAGACTGCATGATCGGAATGGCTCGCTTTCCAGATAAATTCTTTGACCTGGCAATTGTTGATCCACCTTATGGGATCAAAGAACACGGTGGTAAGTGCAGGACCGGTTTCGCTATTCAAAAAAATGGAAGCAAGCGGCTGGTACGGGATCCCGGCTACTCAAAAAAGAATTGGGATAATTGCAGTCCCTTGCCGGAATATTTCCACGAATTATTCCGTGTGAGTAAGGAGCAAATCATTTGGGGCGAAAATCATTTTCCTTCTTTTGGCAAAGGCCGGATCGTTTGGGATAAAGTCAACCATGGCGGAGATCAATGCGCGTGCGAAATCGCCTTCTATTCTGGAAATGAGCGTATTGACCTTGTTCGCTATATGTGGCGGGGCATGATGCAAGGTGAAAGTATAACAAAAGGCATGAGGAAACAAGGAAACGTTCAGCTCAACGAAAAAAGGATTCACCCAACCCAAAAGCCAATTGCCCTGTATCGCTGGCTACTGAACAAATATGGAATCGGATGTAACAAAATCCTGGATACCCACATGGGTAGCCAGTCTTCTCGAATCGCCGCTTATCATTTAGGCTTTTCTTACTGGGGATGGGAGATAGATAAAGACTATTTCCAGGCCGGGTGCAAAAGGTTCAAAGAGGAAACCGCACAACTATGTGCATTCGCTCTAAATGCTTTCCCCTTAGCACATAATCAATAAACCGTTTCGGCATTTCCCATTGCAGGGTGACTAGATCATTCTCTATTGGACGGCATTTAAACCAACAAACATTTTTCACCAACAAAAAAAACATCATGAGAGCGTTTCCGAGAACAGAAACCGTAATCATCGGCGAGGGCATGATCGCCTCCATTGTAATGGCAGTAATGATTAAAGCGACTTCGAAAAAATCGATGACAGTCCGGAATTTTGAAGGATGGGAGGCAGTTGTCTCACCAAATTACCTTCTTCCCCTTCCCAAAACATTCCCACCAACCGGCGAATGGAAATTGACCAAACAGGACAAAGAACGGGAAAAGAAAATTGAAAGGCCGACAAAAAAATACATTCTGTCCGAAGGTCTTCCCGCCTTGCTGACTATGCCGGTTCTTGTCCGGTCTGTCGAAGAAGAGGCCGTGTTAGTGATAAACGCGGAAGAACAGTTTTTGACCGTTTTACCACGACATTTGCATGTTCTGCCCGCATTTTTCCCCTTCCAGGTAAATAGGAAACAAGAATCCATCTACACCGCCCCCGGCTCGGAATTCGGCTGGACCTGCGTTTGCGGTAATAAAAATGAAAACCGGTTTTATTACTGCGACGTACAGGGTAATGAATTGGCCCCAATAGAAGGGGGCGGATGGAATGGCTTGCGCGCCTGTGAAGACTGTGGCCGGGTATTCCACCAGAACAAGTTAATCATCCTCGATCAAAACATCCGACCCATTTTCATGTACGGAGATGTTCCTACTGAACATTAATCTCGTTCAGGATTGATCCGAATCCTACTCGAATGAAAGGCTCATCGACCCAAAAAGATTGTGCGAACCTTGCCGATCTCATATCTTCTTTGTTCAAATTTCAACTTTGTTTACTTCAACCAATTGAACATCTCCTTCTGCAGGGGCGGGGTTGCCTAATGTCGATTCTTTAATCTTTTCTTAACCCAATTTAACAAAAATGGAAAATGAAGTCAAACTCCTTGGAGGAGTATGCAAGCTAGTATTCACCTATTATCCCAATAGAACCGTGGCCATCATTGCTACGTTGATCTCCACTGGTGAAGAATGGTGTGTGCCAACCGTGAACTACGAACGCTTCTACCAGGGATATAGCTACAGAAAACAGCTTGCCTTCCCGAACGTTGTCGTTAAGAACTATTCTGAAAACGATGGCGTGTATCAACAATTGGTAGATGCCGAGGTCATCATACCCGGACCTTATTTGGCAGGTTCTGGAGGGACCGTTATAGCTGGAACACTTACTGAAAAATGGCAACAATTGGCCCAAGAACAATTGAAAAAAGCTAAATAGCCCTTAGCACGAACGATCAAAGCGATGCAAAGCACCCGCCGGCAGACAGCTTGTCGAGCGGGTCTTTTTACAAAATCCCTTCTTCATCGCATAACTGACACATGACAATAATAAAACTGACCCGAGCAGGATAACACCCGGAAAATGCAATGAAACGAGCCTCCTTCATCGGAAAAATCGGCAAATACGACGTGTACGAAAGCAACGGCAAAGGCAAAGCCGGCAATGCCCCTAGTGAAACTAAAAGCATCCAGGTAAGATTGTATGACGGACCGGACGCCTACCTATTGAGGAAATCATTCTCCTACACAATTGCCGATCCCCTGGCCAGAAATAAAGCCCTTGAAAAAGCACGAAAATATTGCCAAGAGAATCAATAAGGCGATTGACTTGTGCAACCAATCAAACATATTCTATCATCCACAAAAATTATAGTATGGAAATAAACAACTACCGGGCAACACTTCAGGCAGACAGTGGCAAACACACACTGATAGTCACCGCCTCTTCCGAAGAAGACGCCATTTTCATGATCCAGAAGGCAGAAGGATGCCCGCGCTGGGCCATCCTGCACATTCAAAAGCTGATGCCCGACACCAAACTCGTCGAATACGCGTATCCCACCTCCACTACCGCTAAAAAAGCCGGTTTTGGCAAAACGGGCTGTTGGTTTGTCGCCCTTTACAAAGAAGACACCTTTTCCCGGAGATCGATCCTAGACTATTTTCTCGAAAAAGAAGCTGCCACCGCTTATGCTGACTCATTACCCAACCCTTACCACTGGATGCACCATTACCTGCTCGAAAAAGCGCAAGCCCGGGCAAAAGAGTCTGGGAACAACAACTAATCTCGAAATCCGAATGCCATGGAAAGAGACCCCATTTTCCTCGTAATCGACCTCTTTTGCGGATTTGGCGGCACCACCGCGGGTTTTCATGAGGCCTGTTGGATGGACCACCGAATAGCCGAGGTAATCGCTTGCGTGAACCACGACCCCAAAGCCATTCGGTCACACTGGCTGAACAACCCACGGGTCAAACACTACAACGAAGACATCCGAACACTCGACCTGACCGACTTAAAGGCCTTGGTGGCACAATACCGTATTCGGTATCCGAACGCTCGGCTCATCTTATGGGCCAGCCTCGAATGTACAAATTTTTCACGGGCCAAAGGTGGACGACCCCGCAATGCCGACTCCAGAACCCTCGCCAACCACCTGGTGCGCTATGTAATGAGCCTCGATCCGGATCTGATCATGATCGAGAACGTCACCGAGTTCATGGCGTGGGGACCGCTTATTCCTAAAGTCGTTAAAAAAGGGGGTATCGAATCTTGCCCGGTCAAGCTGGTGAAAGACAAAAACGGACGAATGCACGTCGAATGCCAACTCATCCCGGAGAGCAGCAAAAAAGGACAGTATTGGATCAAATGGCGGAGAAAAATGTGTAGGCTGGGGTATCGGGACGATTGGAAACAACTCAACAGTGCAAACTTCGGTGCCTACACCGCTCGAAACCGGTTATTTGGCATCTTCGCAAAACCATGTGAGGCCATCGCATGGCCCGAACCCACCCATGCCAAAAGACCAGAAGGTAAAAAGAAAGCCCTTTCCATTCAACAGGCCAGCTTGTTTCCCGAGTACGACAACCAGCAAGCATTAAAGAAATGGTTGCCCGTACGGGAAGTGTTGAACTTTTCCGACGAAGGAGAATCCATTTTCCACCGGGAGAAACCCCTGGCGGAAAAATCACTGGAAAGGATCTACGCGGGCCTGTTGAAATTTGTTGCGGAAGGGAATACCAGTTTCCTGAGTAAATATTATTCGGGGGACTACGCCAGTAAAAATATCTCCCTGACCGGTCCAGCGTCAACGATAACCCCCATAGACCACCACTCCTTTATTAGCACAGATTCCCTTTCTGAAATAACCAGGCGTTCCAGTATGATCCTGCCGACAGCGAAGCGAACAGCTATTGCCCAGTTTTTAATGCATTACTACACCAGTGGCGGAGTAGTATCCTCGATCCTGGCCCCTTGTCCAACAGTAAGAACCCGCGACGGCTCTTCCATCATAAAGACCACTCACTTTTTGGAAAAACAATATTCGAAGAGCATCGGACAATCCGTCGATTATCCTACGGGGGCTTTGCTGCCCACTGACAAAAACCGGTTGCTTACAGCGGTGCCATTGGCAAATGGTCAAAAAAAGAGCAAAAAGAAGAAACCCGAAACGGGAGCGAACTGGACAACATCCGGCAACGGCCTGCTGCATTTCCTAGTGAACCCCTCCTGGGGTGGCAACCCCGGCAGCGTTGAAGAACCTTGCTGTGTAATTGTTGCCCGTCAAGATAAAGCTCCACTCTACTTTGTACAAGCCGAACGGGGCAATCTCTCCATCGCCATCTACGAAACCGACAGCCCCGCCACCGTGAAGATCAAAAATTTCATGGCGGCTTATGGGTTGGTGGACATAAAAATGCGCATGCTGCGTGTCGAAGAACTGCTGCGCATTCAAGGCTTCCCTGATACCTATCAAATGGTGGGCAACCAGACCGACCGAAAGAAGTTCATCGGCAACAGCGTGGTGCCCCACGTTGTCAAAGCCTGGTGCGAAGCGTTGGCTGCAAAAACGACAACCACCCGCTTGGCCACAGCAGCCTAACACACATCCTTTTTCATCTTTTAAGCATTTGATTATGGAAAGCTTGCTGGAAGCAGCATTCACGTACAAAGCGTGGGGCTACTCGATCATTCCTGTCCTTGAAAACAAAAAACCTCCGTTACATTGGAAACGATACCAGTCGGAAATCATGAGCGATCGGACCATTTTTCAGTCCTTTACCAATCCTTCCATACGGGGCCTTGCCATCGTTTGCGGCGATATCTCCGGTCATTTCGAAGCCCTGGATTTTGACGACAAAAACGATCCGACCCGGTCCATCTTCGATCGATTTCATAGAAAGCTGTTTGAACATCATCCAGCCTTAGCACAACAAATGGCGACAGCCCTTACCAAAAACAAGGGGCATCACCTCTACTACCGTTGCCCGGAAATCGACTCCAGCAAGGTCCTCGCACAACGACCCAGTACCCCCTTTGAATTGGCAGACAATCCCAACTGGCGCGTACGGGTGTTGATCGAAACCCTTGGCAACGCCGGGATCGTCATCGTGCCCCCCTCCCAGGGATATCAGTTTATTCAATCAGGGTTACGGGAGGTCCTTACCATCCTGCCGGCCGAACGGGCGCTTTTGCACAAATTGGCCAAAGGGTTCAACCTCTACAAAGCACCTGTTTACCTGCCGGCATCCTTTCCCCGGTTGCCTTCCACTTCCGATCAGCCGTTGACAGATTTCAATCAGCGCGGAGATGTGATCTCCCTTTTGCAAAACCACGAATGGCACATGGTCTATAGCACCCCGGAACGGACCTACTTCCGGCGCCCAGGCAAAACCGATCACTATACCTCCGGCAATTTCCACCACCAACTACGGTCCTTTTGGGTTTGGTCAACAAGCACCGATTTCAGAGCCCGTTGGCCGCACAATCCCTCGGCTGTATATGCCTTTCTCCGCTGCAAAGGGGATTTTAAACAAGCCGCAAGAGAGCTCATCGGGCTCGGATACGGCAAATCCTACAAACGTACATAGCCTTCACAAAAAGGCGATCATGAGTAGGCTGCCATCCTGTTTCCCGCAAATCGATGGTGCAGAAACCCGTAACATTTTAAAATAAATACCATGAGTGTAGAAACCTTCAAACGAGTAAGGGAGGTCGTCGAGCCTGTTCTGGTCCACTATCAGCACGACCTACGCAAACTTGACTTCAAAACCTTAATGGATTACGACGGACCTTTTGTGTACGGATATCGACGAACTGGCACCGACCTGTTATTACTGAGACCCTCGGTTGAGGACTATTCCTGGAAACATCCAATCACGGTCGATGAAATGGAAACCAAATTAAAAGAATTATTTGTTTGGATTGACTGCAAAGACCGAAACACCCATTTTCTGCATTTTGACGGCCACAAGCTCCATTCAAAGACAGTTCATGAACTAAGAAACATTTGGTTCGACCATGTAGCCAAAATTGTAATAGATGCCAAAAATCGGGTACTGAATACCTCTTCAGCCGATCGACAGACCCAATTCTCTTAGCGCACAACAGCATCTTGTCGAGCCCCCCTTCCTTCATTTATCAACTCAAAAAAAATGGAAAAACAATTATCCGATTCATTGTTGAATCGTATCCGCGAGACGTTGCGACAAACACCTCCGCCGAAGTTATATTGGGACTACGGTGATCACCTTACTCCAGAGCAAATCAATAAACTGCTGGTACTTCCCGATGGATTGCAGCAAGTAGAACAAGAAATACTGGAAGACTACTGGGAATACGCAGATCAGCGCCTCAAAGAACAAACCTTGGAAACCCTCAACAACCAGCGAGAGGCCATTGCCGATGAATGGGGGCTCAATGCAGCATCCCTCTCAGATGACCAGTTAAAGTACATGATCGAGGAGTACGATCTCCATACGGAGGTGCCCGGTACAGACCCTAATCTTTCTCCACGGATTCGCAACTGCCGGCCACGAATCGTTTTCCAATTGGACGTTGACCACCCCTACGAAGGATGGCAATGGCGACGGACCGTGCGATACGACGAGGTAAAAGAAGCGCTTCGATTGTTCAACGTCAACCCCCGGAAAATCCACCCTCAATTCCCCAACCTTCCCTACCGGGATGGTAAAGAATACATTCTGCCCAAGGATTTGATGGAACTGTGGGACAATGCTCCATACGGCGGCAGGTATGTCATGCCAATAAACCTGAACCTGTCCGACTATCTAAAAGACCTCGATCACTACCAGACGGGTGTCATCCTACACAAAGGAGGCGAGATCTGGATGCACGACTATGGCAATGGCTCGGGATCCATTTCGGTTCCGCTCCAAAAGGACCTAAAGATCATGCGGAAAAAACTTGCCTACTTTCTTTCCGACGACAACAACACTGCGGGATATGGCCTCGACGAAGTCTACGGGCTCTGTCAATCAGCCTGGCGCAATAGTCTTTCGCCGGTCAAAACAGCCCATCCCCAAACGTACACCCTCCCAGCCGTCGATAAAGTATACGGTGTCTTCTTTTGCGGGCTTGCTTATACCGACAACCAAACCAGCGCCAACATCCGGGCTTTTACCAATGTCGATGCCTATCGCCGCGACAAAGCACCCCTACCTGGTGAGCTAATGGACTGGGATATGAACAGACTTTGGAAGGATTTTCCCTCGTCCGGAATCAATTATCTGCGCAAAGAAGCCGATCGGAATGCTGCGCACTATGTATTTAAGGTCAAAGAGATTATCGGACAAGCCTTGATTGTCCACTGCCAGCTTATTGTCCACGACCCTTCTCGCAAAATCGTCTGGTCAAATGTCTCCGAAAACGAGCGAAGCTACGCAGTCTTTGAATGGGTCAAAGAAAAAATAGCAAAGTCGATCACTTCCCATCCGCTTCCCGAACCCGAAAAAGGGTAGCCTGCCGGAATAAGATTTCTCTTCTCAATCTTTAATAAATAGAAAATGGAAACAGCACAAGAGGTATTAAAAGCCTGTACCGTCAACGGAAAAATTGTCAAACTTCCCGATGTCCAATTGAATAAGCCACTCTATGGCGAGGTAAAACGAACGCTCCGAAAAATTGGAGGGGAGTGGCGTGGGGGCAAAATTGCCGGATTTGTATTTGAGCAGGACCCATCGGAACTGTTGGCGGAAGTCGCGGCTGGCGTCAAACGAAACCTGCAACAGGAATTTCAATTTTTTGAGACAAATCCAATCCTCTCCGACCAGTTGGTAGCATTGGCAAATATTCAGCACACGGAGAATAAGTTGCTAGAACCCAGTGCCGGCAGGGGAGCACTAGTAAAAGCCATTCAACGTGCGTATTCTCACGCCATCGTAGATTGTTACGAGCTGCAGGAGATGAATCGAACGATCCTTTCCGCCCTTCCCGGAGTCAACATTCTCGGTGAAGATTTCATGGACGCTAAACCGATCGGATTATACGACCGGATAGTAGCGAACCCGCCTTTCAAAAACAACCAGGACATCAAGCACGTCTTTCGCATGTTCTGTCACCTGAAAAAAGGAGGACGGGTCGTATCAGTAGTTTCCCGGTTCTGGCAAGAGAATACCGGCCGGCAGGAAAATGAATTTAAAAAATGGCTCGGGCTCGTCCCCCACGAGAAAATTGACCTCAAGCCCGGAGAATTCAAGGCAAGTGGTACCAACGTGGCCACGTCAATCCTTGTGATCGACAAGCCCTAGTCTTTCATTCTAAAAAGGTCGGCATGATCACCATCCTCTCATTCGGAGCAGGGCAAGACAGTACCACCATTCTTTACCGCATAGTGCGAGATCCTGTTTTTCGGAAGGCCTATGTAAAAGGAAAACTGGTGGTCATTATGAGCGACACCGGAGACGAGCACGATTATACGTATCGGCACGTATCGTACATCGAGAAATTTTGCAAGAGGCACCACATCGAGTTCTACTTTCTTCGCCCGAAGGGAGGATATCATCCCAACGGTTGCAACGGCCTCATCCCCTGGCTTAAGAAGAATAAGTGTATCATGTCGAAAGCATTTCCCAAGACATGCACTGACAACCTGAAGATAAAGCCCATTTACAATTTTTTGGACGAATACGTCGGAAGAAACATATACGGCCGGCACATTCCTTTTTCGAAAAGCAAGAAAGGCTTTCTGAAATGCTACGCCAAGCAACACGGAAAGATTCGGGTACTCATCGGCATCTCCGCTGAAGAAAAAGGAAGAATCGCAGGCGAATTTACCCAATCCTGGATGCGTAAGAGTTTGATCCGGGTATATCCGTTGGTGGAAACCGGAATGACCCGGCAAGATTGCCAGGATTGGATAAAACTCGCCGGCCTCCCATTGCCTCCCCCTTCCAATTGCATGCGCTGTCCCTTCATGAATGAGATCGAACTGGTATGGCTTTACCGGACCCATCCCCGAGCTTTTTGGGAATGGGTAGATATGGAAAGGGCAAAAATCAAAAAAAGCCGGTCCTTGGGCATCCCGGACAAAAGCAACCTAGGTGTTCACGGAAAATTGCTGTTGCCGGAAGCCCTGCGGATGGCACTCAAAAAACACGGCAGCTTAACCAAAAAACAACTCTGGGAATACAAAATGAGCCACGGTCACTGCGTCCAATCGAAATATTAGCCTATCGCTTTTTTCATCATCTAAACACAATAAAAATGTCAATCGATCAATTTAAGCAAGAGGTAAAACAGATTCTTCTAAATGCGGGCATTACTCCCGATGTCTTAGAAACCAATTGCCAGTTACCTCGTCACAACGGCATCGAGATCGGCTACAGGATCCTGTGCGCCGCCGATCTTCCCATTGGGTATGCATTAACCGCCATCTACGGACCCCTTAGCCAAAAAGAATGCGAGCACGAACTAAGCGATATCTGTGGATTCGGAGAATTGTACGATACGGCCTGTATTCGCCATTGCATTTTGCTCGGTGCTAAATGGGTGAACGGTGACCAATGGTGTGAGGTTGGCATGAAATACCCTACTTTCTTTCCGACTCGATTTATCAAGAAATGGAAGTTGACATGGGTAGGAGAATATGAATCCCCAAGCTGTAATACCATCTTCGATATTTGGGAAAACCCGGATAAAAGCATGATTTGGTCTTGCGAAAAGGGCCGGTTGGGACAAGGAGGGTATGCCGGTCTCATCTTTCACTCCTTTGAACACGCCCTTCAGTTTGTCGAATGGTATGTAGGAAATCCCTCGCATTACGTCAAAGACATTGATATGTTCATCAATGGACTAGGGGGAATGGACATAGAGAAATATCTAGCCTTCCAAGCGCAGCTAGAAGCTTCACAACGCCTGTCCCATTCGGCAACACTCAAATTAACGGAAAACATCCCTTTCCAATCGAACGAATCCCAAACTACGTAGCCGACATATTCTTTTCTAACGGACAGGGGACATAGGTTTGTCCCTTTTTTTATTTCACTCAACACACAGCGAAATGAGACTATCCAAAAAACTTTCCGCCTTTGCTCTGTCAAAGGGCTGTACCGTCGTGCCGATCACCTACACATACCATGGCTTCCATTCTTGGGGTTTCGATGTCGTAAAAGAGATCGATGGAATCCTCTATATACAACTAAAGATCAAACCGGTTCGCTACAGCAACGGCGATCGTTGGTATACGACGGACTATACAACCAGTCCGTTTTTAGGGGCCTATGCAAAGAACATTGCAGTAGTACCCAAACAGTTTGCCGGACTCGAACCACAACAGACGTTCATCGTGCTTAGCCTGAAAACGACAAACACCAATCCCGCCCAATCCTTTCCAGAATCATAAAAAAAACATACATATGACTACCTCACTCAAAAATGTCTCTTTCGACGCGGAAGTGCTGTCTTTTGACGCAGCCCAACCCGCATCCCCCTTAAAGCTGTCTCTTGCCCTTACAGACCTGTTGCAGGCAAACGGCCCTGAATTTATCACCAGCCTGCAAGGGCAAGCATTGCTTCATTCCCTTATGAAAGCCAGTCACGGAAAAGACTACAAAATCGATGGGAAAAAGGAACAGCTAAAATTGAAAAAAGGCCTTATTAGGGTCAATGTAAAAAAAATTCTTAAATCCAACGTTTAAAATCGATCCGCACATGCAAACACTTTCCGAAAAAAATCTTTCGCTGTTTTTGAAACTAATCAGCAATGCCACCTTGACGGAAACAGCCGAAATACAAATCCGTGGTAAGATATCCCTGGTTGTCGAATTGGTAGTGGATATCCCGAATACGCCCAACGGACGGCTAAAGAAATATACCTTGTCCAACTACCAAACGGACAGCCCCTTCATCCCCGAAATAGGCTTCCTGTTGCTGGACAACCAGGCATCAGGAACAACTGACCATCAAAATATTCAAGTCCTCCCTGAATGGGTGTGGGATGAAAATACGGCCGGCAAAGAATTCAGCGCTTCACTAACGGCTGACCGGAACATTTCCATAAATCCGGAATTAAACAGAACACATTGCAGCATGGCGGAAGTCTGGTTGGCAGCACTTGAAAGAGACGGATTTGGCCAGCCCGAAGAGTTTAAATAAGAAGGAACGCACACAACAGCATGGAATACAACTAACCGCTTCATGACAAAAAGCCCAAGCGCGAATCGCCCTACTACCACGAGGGCCGGCTGATAGTACTGGAAATATGGTCATGGACCCACCACAAGACGGATCTCGCCTTAGGGCGAATAGTCGGGCAAGTAACCCATTGCAAGTACGACGGAATCCCTTTTGATGTCCACGAAAAGCTTACCAGGATACCCTCCTTTTACATAAGCGCAGGGGAACGATGGGGAGACAAGGTAGGTACGTGGAAACCTCGTTCCGAGCGGCAGCTTTTGGAATTGCCCGCACATCCACGAGACTGGAGAAAGCTTGCGGAAGTGGTCCGGCAATACGATGCCAGCAGCGGAAGTAGAACGCCTGAAAATGCTACCTACAGGTGACAAGCCTTTTGTGGTAGAAATTCCATCAGAATCTACCCCCATTACTGCTTTACCCCCCGTACCAGCATCGCCCGAAACGGAAGCGGCGTGACGTGCAACGGTTACAAAAATAAACATCCTTAACAATTGTAAAATGACACACAGCATGACAAATGAAAAGAACAGTTTTGAACCCATGGACGAAGAAAAATATTGGCAGATAATCGATCAATCGCTCAAAGAGGGACCTTATCAGTCCTACCAGGAACAGTACTTGATACACAAGCTCCGAAAACTATCAATAGTAGAGATAGTTAAATTCGAATTAAGAACAGACGAATTGATGCACAATTCCCGCACCAACCAGTTGTGGTGTGCGGCTTCCTTGTTAAACGACGGTTGCTCCGACGACGCATTCGATTATTTCCGGTACTGGTTGATATCCAGGGGAAACAAAGTTTACCACGACGCCCTTAAAAACCCGGATTCGCTCATAGAGGAAATCATTCCGAACAAGCAATATTATCGATTTGAAACCTTTGGTTATATGGCCTACAAGGTCTTTACAGAAAAGACTGGAGGGAATTTGTGCGATTATATTCAAGACGACAGGAAACACAACAAGCGAACCAACATAGTTTTTACCTGGAGTTATGAAGAACCCGAAACCATGCGAGCTATCTGTCCGAATCTTTTTTACGAACTATGGCGTCGCTAATTCCCTTCCCGAAGGAATGACAATCATCAATGCCCAAATAATTCTCTATAACGCTACTCTCGATTCGATCTGTAGCTGCGATCCCCGATATGGGGATTTTCTATTTTAACATATCGCCTCCCCAACAACCAGCACCATCTGTACACCGGACTAGCACTCCGGCTGGCAGGGGCGCTTTTTTATTTTCCAAATACTTTTATATGTTAAGCAATTATGTCTCCAACTCGACCCCGCTGGATCTTATCGAATCCATGCTGGACGGTCAAATTATTCAAGGAAAAAGAGTTCTTCAGCCAGCTCCTGGCAAAGGCGAAATTATTGACAGTCTATTAAACAGAAACGCCGGCTCCATCTTTTCGGTCGAAGTCAATCAGCGGTGCAGAGAGCAGTTGGCCGCTAAATGCAAAATAATTCACCACGACCTCCTGTACTTACAAGCTGATGAGGTCCTAAACATAGACCTAATTGTGATGAATCCACCCATTCACTGGGAAGGCAAATACATCAGTCATGCTTTTTCGATAGCCCCGCCGGGCTGTCTGATTATATCGTTGTGCGATTACAACGCCTTTAAAGAAGACAAAAGAAGATACAATGACAATGCCCAGGAATTGATACATGACTATGGCAGCCTCGAACACCTGGGAGAAGGAATACGGGATTCCAACAGGGCCTTGCGGCAGGAAATAGGCCTGGTGAAATTGCGAAAACCCGGCGCCGGCTATGAAACTGAATTTGAGGGGTTCTTTCTATTCGAGGAGGAAGAAAGGCAGGAGAACGGCATCCTCCCCTATAATCTCGTCCGTGATTTGGTAAACCGGTATGTCAAGGCTATCCAAATCTATGATCAACAGCTCGAAGCAGGACTTCGATTAGAAGAAACGATAGCCGGCTTTTTCGAAACCAAACACGCGATTCGTGTTCAGGCGGTAGGGTATCCTTCCAAACGGGCTGAGTTTAAAAAGGATCTCCAAAAATCCGCGTGGGCTTTCATTTTCCAGAAGTTGGACTTGGAAAAGATCGCGACCAAGGGCCTGAAGGAGGATATCTACAAATTCATCGAGCACCAGGCGCATATACCTTTTACCATGCGCAACATTTACCGTATGCTGCAAATTGTCGCCGGCACCACCACCCAACGAATGGATAAAGCTTTGTTGGAAGTCTTCGACAAAATAACCCGACACCATGCGGAAAACCGATACGGCGTGGAAGGGTGGCACACCAACAGCCATTACCTCGTTAACAAAAAATTTATTCTTCCCTACCTCTGCAAACAGGACATTCGTTATGCCAGGAATACAGACGCCATAGAAATCAACTACACAGGGAATTGGGATTTTATCGAAGATTTGGTAAAAGCCCTTTGCTATATCAGCGGAGATGAATACGAAAAATTTGGGACACTCCGGTCGTGGATCAGCCATCCTTACAAGACTATCACCACTGACCAGGTATACTTCCACACCAGCAGAGAATCTTTCAACGGGCAACTGGCCCGGGAAAAGCAATTGTATGAGGCAGGTATCGCCTTTACAACTCTGAATCATCAACCGATCTACGGGGAATGGTTCGAATGGGCCTATTTCCGGGTGAAAGCCTATAAAAAGGGGTCCATGCATTTCGAATTTAAAGATGAAAATATCTGGGTCGAATTCAACAAGCGTATTGCCCGCCTAAAGGGTTTTCCCCTCTACGAGCCCAAAAAAGAATCCTCTTCTCCCAAAGGTAAAAAGGGAGTTTCAAAAGCAAACTACTAGAGCAACCACCTCCGTCGAAACACCCTTTTTCTGTCCATCCTCATTTGTAACCAAAAATAGAATGAATATGTATTATCCAACAAGAACCGTTGAAAGTTTCAACCTTTCCAAGAACGACTATATGTCTCTCGGGCCGACTCCGGCGAGTGAGCCCTGTGTTCAAATCGGCGAGGATATCAGTCTAAGTATAGCCGAATGCAAGATCTACATGGATCAATTGCTGAGGCGCCTTGGAAATCCTCCCGACGGATGCAATTTCTTCCTGTTAAAGAATTACCACGATTTCGGAACCTACTACGAGGCCGCCGTCTGCTACGATCCGGAAAACGAGCAAGCACTCGACTACGCCCTCAAGGCCGAAGCCGGAGACGACCGTTGGGATGAATTAGCTCGTCAGCAGATCATCGAAAAAGGCATCGTAAAAGCCAAACGCGCTTAAAGGGCTACTTCGACATCCCGCATTTACACATTCACTTCAAAAAACACATGCATGAAATCGCTAGGAAACATTGACAATGTACAACGATCCAAATTACTGGCTTCACTGTTACCCGACCAAATCGAAGGGTTTCTAACCCACTTAAAGCAGGAGGCAGAAGAGTTAATAACCAACCAAGAGCTAGCCCGCCAAATTTGGAAGGAAAACTATGTGCTCTCTTTTGGAGAATGGGTACAGATCGCCCAACATCTTTACAACGAGATCACTCGGAAAATAAAGGAAATTACGCTACAACCCAAGGTATTTTCAGAGCTGCTGTTCTGTAATTCGTGCGCCTTTTTCTCAACCCACCATTTGAAGACCTACGCCTCGACCGCAACCTGTTCTGAACCTATGCAGTTAGCCATTAAGCTCCTGTTCACTGAATGGCAATAAGGGCTTCTAATTTTTTCTTCCTACAGAAGAATACGAATCACAACCATTTCCAGGGCATGGGCAATCTACTATGCCTATTCTTTAAAAAATACTAATATGAACGGTTTACCGACAATCCGGGTCGCTGAGAACGCCATACTTCCTGACAATGATCAATGGCATTTTCGATTCGAGATCAAAAGCGAATCATCCGACAAGATGTACGTCGTCTCTCAGAATAAAAAGGGGCGGTTTTGGGGATGTAGCTGCCCCGGATGGAAAGCACATCGGCACTGCAAACATCTGAAAGCGATGGGATTACCCGGAGACAATAAACCTTTTGAAACAAAAGTAATAGGAGAATAAAATGGCAAATCGATTTTTAACCGGTTACAAGACTTACAACACCAAAGACGGCTATGGCAATCCCTCAGAATGGAAAAAGGCCTTTCAACAGCGCATGTCTGTGGACGAAGCCAAAGGAATATTGTCGAGTGGAGAGAAAACTCCCCACGAAATTTTAGGGGTTTCCAAAGATGCTACGACCAAACAGATAAAGACGGCTTACCATAATCTGTTGCATATATGGCATCCCGACAAAAACCCCGATCGGTTGGAGGAGGCTACCACGATGACCCGAAAGATCGTTGCAGCCTACACACTCCTAACTGAATAGTACGACTCGAGGGCGGCCTAGATTGGGTCGCCCTCTTTTTTAGTATAAGACAAATCGAATGTAGGCTATGAAAGAATCAACGAGTGCAGAAGCTTTGCTCTTCGAGGATAATCGACAAATAAAGTCGTTGAAAAAGAAAAAGAAGAAGGGTATGGGATCGCATCAATCAGCTCACATGGAAACCGATATCTGGCTTACGGACCCAAAGATTATCCATGCCAACGGAGTATTTGATTTAGATCCTTGTGCCCCGGCGCACCGACCCTGGGATATGGCCAAAGTGCACTATTGCCTACCCCAGAACGGATTGTTGCTTCCCTGGTTTGGAAGGGTATGGCTAAATCCACCTTATGGCAACCTGATTGGCCGTTGGATGGCCAAAATGGCACTGCACGGCAACGGTATATCACTCATATTCGCCCGGACAGAAACCAGCTTCTTTCAGAATTATGTGTGGCCATATGCGAGCAGTATATTGTTCATAAAAGGACGCTTGCATTTCTATACCGAGGAGGGTATTCGAGCACCCGCAAATGGAGGAGCACCATCGATCCTAATAGCGTATGGCCGGGAAAACGTGGAATCTTTAGGAGACTCAGGTATTAAAGGCCATCATCAATTGGTAAATGCCGCCCGCGTGATCGTAGTAGGAATAAGCCCGACCTGGAAATCCGTTGTCTCCATCGTGATAGACCGGTTGAAGGGTGAGGCCGCCCTCCAGCAAGTGTACGACATCGCCCAACTGACCGCCCCAGATAAATGCGCCAATAACAATCATTGGAAAGAGACAATCCGACGAACCCTGCAGGAAGAATTCCAGCGTATCGCAAAGGGAGTTTATACCCATAAACGGAAACCGATGATCGAGCAATCTTCCATGTTTTAGAATTGCCAAAGCGAATAAGATAAGAAAAACCTACTGCCGGCACTTCGCCAAGAGTGCTAGGCAGCAAATAACAACCATAGCGATATACGCAAAAAAAGCACTGCCATAGCTGCGTTT
Source organism: Puia dinghuensis (assembly GCF_014642875.1). Classification (GTDB taxonomy): domain Bacteria; phylum Bacteroidota; class Bacteroidia; order Chitinophagales; family Chitinophagaceae; genus Puia; species Puia dinghuensis. The sequence continues at coordinate 1,888,405 of NZ_BMJC01000001.1, read as the reverse complement.
TTTTTCTTGCCGCCTTGCCAACAAAAAAAGGAGCACCAGCAGAATGATCAAAACAATTTGAAGCCAAACAAATTTCATAGACGTTATAAATAGGATTTAAAACTCAGAATGTTGCTAAGTGCCGGAAACCCGATCTGTTTTTTGGCCGTTATTCTCCATTTCTTGGTTGAAACAAGCAAGGCGGTAATATCGCCTTCCATTTTCCCTATCAGCATTTAATAGAAGTTTTCAATTGAAATTCATCGGGAGGTGGTTCTTCTCCACGCCCCCATAAAAATAACTATCTATGTCTATTTTCGGTAAAAAAATCGAAAACCACCTTGACGTTCTATCCTTTTTTGTTCATTTGCGTTGTGACCTTCGGGTCAACTTTAATCCGGACGAGCGTTTTGATGACTATATAATGTATCGAACCGGAAGGCCAAGTTTCACGCCAGAAGAAAGTATAGCCTATGATAAAGTAATGGAAGATTGCATTATATGGTGTGATAGAAACGACAAGGATATATACGATCTTGCATTAATATCTTTCAAATTCCCCAAATTTCTGAAAAAGTATAAAAAACTCAAGAAGAAAAAAGCAATCAAAGCATTTGTAAAAAAGTTTATCGACAAAAACTATGATACTGATCATATCATCGCCTTGCATACCTATGGAAACTGCTATTGGATAGAGGAGTTCAACGACAATGGACAAATCTTATATCAATGTATCATTGAAAACGCAAACCCTTTTGCAGACAACCTTCGCGATGTCGAAGTGATCCTTTTTGATTGGATGATGAAGAGTGTTTCCAGGCTTCATAAGCTGTAAACGCCGAATATTTGACTCGGCCTTTGTCACATTTTACGGTCAGCTAAGGAATACGGTGCGTTTTTTATTGTGTTCGTGCTAGAGGCCTGCTATTATCAGGCATACGGAAAAAGGTTGGGCAGTAGTCATTTCTGCAGTACGTACCCATTTTCGAACTCAATTTCGCGAAAGTAATCCGGCAAAGTGGCTTTAGTTTTACTGGCTGAGACAATCACGAGTAAGTTATTTTGAAGGACGCCCTTGATCGTCCGATAAACAATTTCTTTTCTTTGAACTTCGATAAATTCAATGCCAATGATATTTGGAATGGCACCTTCCCTTATATTAGCGATTTTGTTTTCTGTTAAATATACATACCTTTTTTCATTGGGATTTAACGAATACTCTACTTTAATTGAAGCAAGCTGAGAAAGGTTTGGTATTTCTCTAAAATTAATAGCGAGTGTGTTGTCTGATCTTAAGGTGAATATCTTTTCAGAGTCTTCTAAGCGGGAATTAAAGTCATAAACGTATCGAACCTTTACGCTTCTTTCATTCAACTCAGAATTTCTGTCCGTTTTGAAACTTATAAGAAACTCCTGGTTGGAGTCTCGCTCGTAAATTACCCTTGTGTCATTCTCTCTAACTTCATATTGGTCCGCAAAAAACAACGTGTCTTTCAACTTTTTCCATCTTCCCGCATAATGATGCCAGGTGAAACAGCTTGTCGCGGGTCTGCTCCAAAACTCAAAAGTCGAATCTGATCGTATTGTGATCTCATTTATTTTATCTGCAAAGATAGTGTCTTTGACACCTGGTATTGTAACATAACTCCGAAAATTGGCACGGTAGACCAAAGGTTTGTCCTGCGCAAACAGGAATTCTCCAGTCAACAAACATATTATAATAGTTGTAATCCTCATATTTAGTTTTCGAAAGCCTTTTTACCTATAAGAAACCTTGTCCAATTCCCCGCCAACAACCGTAAATGAAAGTATTTGGTAACTGTCAACTGGTTTATTGTCAGCAGTTGCTGACTGCCACTTTTGAGGCATATCTTTAACTATTGTCAAGACCTCCAGGGATAGATTCTCCAGTAAGCTTTTGCTGCTTTTATGTAGAAGTTGAAAACTTCCGGCCATTCCGTCACAGTTAACAATAAACCCTATATGAACTCTAAACACGATGTCTTTGGCTCTGCCGTCGGTAACTGGATGATCTATAAAGTACTTTTTCAGCTGATCAATTCCTCCATAAAAAAAGGGGTTAATATCTGGCTTCGCGAGATTTTCTCCGACCAGGGATTTTAAATTCATGTCGTCCACTGCATATACGACTGTCCTACCACATGGACTAAATTGTCTTGATGTATCCACATTTTGCCCCTTCGCATAGGTGGAAAGAGCGAACATGAAGAAGGTGTAAATTATTTTCATACAGCATTAATTCTATAAATATAGGTTAAAATAATTATCGCGAGACCGTCGGGAGGGCTAAAATACACGTCCACGTATTGATGGTGGGTGACCATAGATGTCAACAATTACTTCTTCCCTACATTGGGAACAACAATAGCATTTTTGACATTGGATTTGAAAAAACTAACTTTTTTTGAAATTGCTCGGTTTAGTTAAATTAGCAAATGACTATCATTAACCTTAAATTTATGAATTCCATTATTTCTTTCTGGTTTGCCCCGGCGCAACTAGCGTTGCTTTTCATGATTGGATTTCATGCACATGCGCAGCCAATAAAGGTTGGGGGCTATGGCATTGAGACCGGCGAATTTGTCCCGCAGTTCGATGGTAAATACTTTACTATGCAAAGGAAAGACGGGATCGCCATAATTGATCTTACCGGCAAAATGCTGACTAGTGGGCTAAAGCCTCCCTCGACCGGCATATTTCGCAACTTGAGGATCCAGTTGTACAAGGGGGTATTCTTTGCAAGTAATGGAAACGCTATTGTTCTAAAGAACATCGCCGGCCAAACCTTGGGGACCGGTATATATTCCGACGTGTCACCGTTCGTAACCGGAAATACAGCGGTGAGGGCACAAGGGCAGCCAAGTACCTGGATTGTGGCATATGTAGATACAACCGGGAAGGAAATTGTCCGGTTTGACGTGATGAAATACCTAGCGCTCGCCGATCCTGCAAGCAAACTCAAGGGAACAACGCTTGTAACCTTAAATCAATTCCAGCCTTTCAGCGACGGATTGACCCCGATCAAGTCCCAAGTCACGGGAAAGTATGGGTATATTAATAGGGCTATGCAACTGCCGATACCTGTCACCTTCAAATCCGCATGTACATTTTCTGAGGGGTTAGCCGCCGTCCAGAATACCGATGGGCTTTGGGGGTTTATCGACACAAAAGGAAAGTTGATAATACCGTGCCACTATACTTATTCTCCCGGCAGGTTTGCTTCGGGACTGGCGAAAGTACAAAATCGAGAAGGCAAATATGGGTATATTAACAAAAACGATCAGGTGGTAATAACTCCCCGGTTCGCCTATGCGACCACATTTTATAAGGGCTATGCCCTGGCAAAGGAGGGATATACCACCCAGCCGATTCTAATCGATTCGAACGGCGCTGTCGTGACTACTTTTCTCAAAAATACCTACTATATTGATGATTCGAAGCCAGGAACCGGAATTTCCGGGGGAGATCAGTTGGAAGACCCTTTTTATATCTCTGAAACCTTGCGTGAGCTGGTGGACGAAGGCAAAGGCATATTTCTATTGGACATGCTCAAATATGGCCTAGTTGATAACAAAGGCAATGTCGTGCTTGACTTCAAGTATAAGTATATGTCGGACTTACATGGTGGAAAACTTCTCGGATATATTGACAAGACGAGCACCGCACCTTATCAGATTGGTATACTAGATGATAAAGGAGACTGGCTGGTGCTGTTTGTGGAGTCTGAATTTTAGCCTAATGGACATTTTATCCATAGAAGACGAATCGAGAGCTTCAGGTTTGCATCAACGGTGCGTGTGTTCAGGGCCTTGTAAAAGTGTTAGGAGACACCGTTCCGGACCCATGTCCAGCCCTAGTGCAAAATTAGAATAGGACCTATAGCTGTGGAATCGTCTTGTAGCCTATGAAATACTTCCTGAAATCCAAGTATAAGGTTGTACTCCTTCGCCGCAAATTTTCCAAATTAATCGGAGCTGGTTCAGGATGTGACGATATCGGAACTGATAAGGATCCTGAAGAACAAAGAATTGTAGATTACCTATATTACAGCACTATCCAATTCAGAACCAATGACTGAGCGCCAGAAAGCAATAAGAATTGTTAATGGGATTGACATGTGAATAGGTTGTCTTGCAGCGCGGTATAGATTTTCTTTCTGAATTCACGAAATATTAATACCTTTATTTTATCAGCAATTATCACATTTGTGATTTGCTTTCAAATTTAAGCGCATCACTTCTGGTGCGCTTTTTCATTTTTGAAATTATCTTCAGCAAAGGCTGTTGCTGGATAAACTGGCATTATATGGGGACAAAACCCGTCAGTGTTAATGCAATCTACATTTTTCCAATGACAGCAAATAATCAACGCCCTATTTTGTGAATGGTAGTTGATGATTGACATTTTTCGTATTGAAAATATAGTGTGTCACAATATCCAACTAAACTCCCCCCAGAAAAAAGCAGGACTTTTACGGGCTATTCGGGTACTTATAGGTGGAGTCATTGCATTGAAATTTGCCTGGTACTCTAAACATCGAAATTGACTTTTATCCAAATTGCGCGACTAGCGCACTTTTTGAAAGTAAACTACAACCCTACGAAGAGCATGTTACTTTTTAACAATAGACATACGCGTTTATGTAATCAGCCCATGTATGCAAACAATATATTTTCTATGCTTTTTGGCTTTTGCGGCGCAACATTCCATGCCAAAGAGGTTTACGATTGTCCGGCAATGTGATTCAGCTAATAGTCATTGTCATGTTACCGAAGGAAGAATAATAATCTCTCCTCCTTCAGTGCAGGTATTGGACAATCGATATAAGATTATAGGCAGCGAAATAACAGATACAACTCTCTTTTTCACTTTCGCAAGTGGCACCTTGCAGATTCGTTATGCATCAGTGGAAGAAGTTTGCACCGTAGCCGAAGGCCACACAGAAAAACTATACGAATGCCGGTTAGTAAAAGGCAAAGAGACTAGATGGTTTTCGCTATGGCAAGAACACTAATCCCAATAAAGGGCGCGCTAAGTCTCCAATTTTAAGCATGGGTGTAGGAAAATAAAGTCCACTCCGATCTAAATTTGAATTCTACTGTAATGAACCTTGAACCAATTTTATTTGCCAATAACCTCCAATCAACAACCTACAAAGATGTTGATGGAAGACCACTCCATTATGTTTATACAATAGATATTCTCATTAAGGGCTGTTTTATCGAATACCTCCTGACCCCAGCTGAAGAGTCAAACACAATTAAAACGACTGTCACGGTCATTCTTATTAATGATGAAGCTAGTTTTCGGTTCGTAATATTGGCCACCGAGAAGGCGCTTGATAGTATCCTACTATCTAATGTGATCGTCAATTTAGCGCTGCATATTCAAAGCCTACCGCAACCCGGTGAATCTATGGATCTACATAAAGCATTACTCGATTTCGCACATAATGTGAGCTCTTCGGAAGATGAAAAGACAGAGGCGGATCGGAAGAGCAAATTTGACTTTGATAGGAAGGTCTATGATTATATTCTGTCACTGATTACGACCAAGAAACAGAATTTAGATTAGGTAAAACACCAGAAAAGGAGCTAGTACCATTGGAGCTGAACGTGAATCAAAAGTCTAAATCCGGCCTGTCCTAGAAACGATAAGGCTTCAGCCAATTATTACAGACACGGATTAAATTGTAATAGGTATCATTCGATCGTACAACAAAGTCAGCGGAGTAAATATTTCATCTTACAGTCGATGTCCTTTAGCTCTAAAAATGAATATATTTGCCAACTCTAATAAAAATGCCATTTGAATAACGTAACATACCAAAAGTTTCCCTTTTTACTTTTCATGTCATACGATATGAAGAATGCTCCCCAGGAACTTCCATTTCAGGCAGAGAACAATGAAGCGAAGAATTATCTCAAAGGTGCTGTTGGGTTACATGAGTTTTTTGGGTATACTATAGCAAAGAAGGAATTTAAAAGAGAAGAAAAGCATCTAAACTATCTTATCCCGGATGAACTATGTTTTAAAATTGACGGAGATAGTCATTTTAGGAATAGCAACTTCTCTACTTTTTTAAACTGTTATATCAAACCGAAAACTGGCACTATTCTTTGTAGGGATGGCGGTCAATATTGCTTCATATTGCTGGGAAAACACGAAACTAAGGAACTGAAAAAGACGGAGGGACGTTATATTGCGGCTGCATTATTCATGGAAAATATATTTTTAGGATTTGAGGAAGGTGTAATAACTGAGAAAGGATTACAAGTGTGGCATACTGGTTATTATAGTAATGCAATGGATATTGGAGGATTTTTGTCCTTCGTGATGGTATTCCTGGCATATTTAAACAGCAAAGATAATTTGAGTTTGGTTGGAAAAGACATAAATAATACATCGGAAATAATTTATCTGGTCGACTGATTGGCACAACGAAGGAGTGTATGGTCAGATATTAATTCTTTTATGTAACTTGTCACGCTAAATATTGTCCAATACAATTAAATACACAAAGCCACTATGTTCGTGCTCATAGATGGTCAGCGATCGACTGGATTGATCAAAATTAAAGAACCAGGGCGTTTCATATTGCAGTGTAGCAAACTTCGAACCCACTTCGAAAACGTCAGAGACATTCGTCGCGACCCATAAACCTACCCATTTGAGGGCCGTAAGTATAGCGTAAGCCTCCGGTGAAGTGCCTGTTGCAGCTAGGATACTGCCACATATTTTTACCGGAAAAATATATGGCCAATAACGAGTCGGTATGAGAGGAGATGTTCAAAAAGATAGAAGCCTGGAAGCAGGAAGGGCAGTCCCAGAAAGTATGGTGCATCGAGCATCATATTGCCTATAACGTTTTCCATTACTGGTACGGTCAGTATCGCAAATCTCAGGCTGTCGCGCCAATCAATCTTATTAACAGCTCTATCCGTTAATCCCAAACATTGTTTGGTCATTCTGAAATGTGCTTCTGTCCGGTTTTCTGCTAAGACGACCTGGGAATAGATAATTTTGTTAGAAAGTTTCTATGACTGCCATATTGCTCGAACCAGATAAAGGAACAAAGGCATACGTATATCTATCTGACATTGTTGATTTCTATGACAAAGAAGTAACAATACTTTTGAAAACAGAAAAGTGCTTTGGTGTAACTGATTCCACAGAAACTGTCCAAATTGTTTCTGATGCCTTTTGTCTAAATAAAGACAATCTTGGCATGCAACTCAACGTATTCCCCACACCACTTTTTGGCACTGTGGTGATCACAGGTTGGGATAATGTTCAAAAGAAATCCTGTTCCCTTCCGAGTGACTTTACACTGTCTTCATTTAGCGTTCAGTTTTTTGATAGTGAACAAACAAAACAAAAAAAAGTGGAGCTTTTAAAGGCATACCGGGGAGGTTCCAATTGATGACTAGTTCAGTCTTCAGTATTGCATACAGTATAAACATATGATTGAGGACCGCTGTTATTATTGTGAAAAGGCCATCAAGAAATATAGTTTAGTATATGGTGATAAGAGCGTTCCTTACCTTATTCGGTTCACTAAGGATCATATCATCCCTTTGTCCCTTGGGGGGATCGATCATCCAAAAAACATCGTTTTCTCGTGCTATCTTTGTAATAGATTCAAGGCAGACCTTCTACCAGAGCAATTTTTAGAGGCAGTCAGAGTAAATCGATATACATCTTATTCGAAAAAGACGCGCATTGCTGTAATCGTGAACGTAAAGGCATTGCTCGATCTCATAGGTCCCTTTCGCTCCACCCTATTTCATCCCGGAAAATATATTCCTCAGTTATTGACGCGTGACCTCCAAAATCAAGAAGAAGCGGTATGGATAGGATTTCCTTACGTATCCCCGATTCCGTTCCCCATAAAATATGTTGAGAAAGATTCGCAGTTCAAAATCCTGCTTCCATTCCTATGGGGTAAGCCACGACCAACTACCAATTGGAAATGAGGGGTATCTACATATGACTTTGCTGTTTAAAATTCATCTTAGCGGCAGCTTTGGAAATTCAGATGTATTATCGGCAAGAAATGCATGCCCCGAATAAACAAGTATTATATACTAAACTATGCATATATGAAATGGCGCGATCTGTTGAAAAAGGCGGATCCGGAGCAAAAAAGAGCGCAGTTGTTGTGGGTAATAAGCCTCTGTCAGTTGCTCTTTTTAGTACTCAGTATCGTTGCATTTATTATGGGCCTATTGGGCCACTTCAAGATGGCGTACGATTTGGCAATCGAGGCCGTAATGATGCGTGTATTAAATGATATATTCCAATGGATAATTTCGGAACTATATACTTTCGAGATTCACAGTACAACAGCACAAAAAGCGACATGGATATTATGTATCATAACGGTCTTTTATGTATTGTTTTATAGCCTGGGTGGCCTCGCGTTTTTGGTGTGCTTTTTAGGAAACTACAGAGAGGCTTACTCTCTAGCAATTTATGCCATTGCTATCAATTTTGTCGACAATATATTTATTACTATGCTGAACAAGCTTGGTACTTTCAAAAAAGCCGGTGATGAGAAATAAGTTAACCTGCGAAGATATCGTAAACCTTCGTCCAAGTGCACCTTTTGGTGCGTTGTCTGACAACGTATTTTTGCTACAAAAAGCAATGGAAGTTCTTCAACTGTTCGTCATCGCCATTTTTGGAAGTCAGTCTGAGATCAGTTTCTGACCCTCTTTACTTTTAAAGTAATAGTAACTCATTTTTTAAAAACAATCTGTCCGCAGGGAATTAAGGCAGAATCAATCTGCTTGCCTATGCTAATACTATAAAAAAGGTCTTGTCCTTTTAATACAAATCCTGTTACTACGGCGCCATTATTAGGCACGATAAGGACCAATGCGATATTGCAAAGATATTCCTCTTTAGAATGAATAGTTCTGTGCAACATGGTCGGTTTATAAAAGGCAGTATCCAGAAAAGGTTTTAGATCCACACCGTAGTTGTACAATGATTCTTTGTCGGGTGTCATTGTGTTCGGAAGCAGAAATAATTTTAATAAAAGGGAGTCGGGCTTAGGGAAAATTGCGAATGAATCTGCACGGAAATTAATTGCTAGTTCTACCGGAGAAGCAGTCTCATTAATTACACGAGTCCAGAATATTCTATATCCAAATCTTTTTCCACTAGGGTGAGTGTATGTTGCACCTTTGAGACCTAAAGGTGGCGAGGCTGAAATCCTTTACGCAGCAGGACCCACATGTAGTGATTCCTGTCGTAATGGGATAAATTTAGATAATACTGAATGTTTTAATTATTTGTATATCAGATGGTTAAAGTATGTTGATAAAAAAGTCAACAAATGTTGAGTATAAACTCAACATTTTGTCTACTTTAGTGCTATGAATGAAACTTTTGGAAAGTTATTAAAGGAAATTAGGCACGAGAAGAACATCAGCCAAAGAGAATTAGCACTGAGCGTCGGTGTGGACTACAGTTACATCAGCAAGATAGAAAACGACCGATTGCCACCCCCGGCAGCGGAAACGATCATCAAGATCGCCGATAGCCTAAAAGTCCCGCCAGAGATTCTTTTGGCGAACTCAGGAAAAGTCAGCAATGACTTAAAGGATGTCATTAGCAATCCCGAAGCCATTCGATTTTTGAACACAGTAAAACAGATGAATCTTTCAAACGCAGAATGGCAATCTTTGCAACAACAACTCAAATCGCTTCGGTAATGCAAACCGACCTATTCGGAAATATAATCCCGATGAATGTTGAACCTGAAACGCAGGGATGGTCGCATTCCCGGGCCAACGCTCTTGAATCCTGTCCGAGAAAATATTTCTATGCTTACTATGGCAGTAAAAAGAGAGCGGCGCGGAACCTGGAGAATAAAACTCACCTTGAGTTCCTGGCCAAGATGGGAAATCGCCCCTTAATCATGGGCACCATCATCCACGAAACGATCGACTATTATTTCCGAAGATATAAGGCCGGATCTAACCACAGTCTTAACCAACTATTGAGCCACGCTTTCACCAAGTTGGAAGATGCTTTTGCATTGACATTGAAAATGCAAGCCGCAATAAAGCCGATTGAACTGAAGCCAGATCAGAAACTATTCAAAGAAGTTTATTATGGCAGAATTGGAAATATTTCTGAGTTCAAAGAAGGCATAAAGCAAAAAATTCAACTTAATCTCACCAACTTTTATACATCAGAAGACTTTGAATTTTTGCGCAGAGGTGGTAAGATGAAAGGGTCTATGCAGGAATCTTGGGTTCGCCTTTCAATTTTAGATTTCGCCAAGGTGGTAGGCAAGCTGGATCTTTGCTTTGAAGATTATGACCAGAATTTCATTGTATCGGATTGGAAAACGGGAAATCTGGAAAACGAGGAAACAAGCCTCCAGCTGATGATTTACGCACTTTGGGCTGTTGAAGCCAGAAAAATTGACAAGTCAAGAGTCAAACTTTACAAGGCGTATCTACAGGAAGGAACCGTAGAGGATCTTGAATTTTCTGATGACCACATTATGCGTGCCAAAATGAAAGTTGTTCAGGACTCCGAGCGAATGAAATACCTTCACAAATATGGTATCGACGGCAACGAGGCGGCTTTTACAAAATTGCCAGTTCGGGGTAAAATTTGCGAACAGTGCCCGTTTGAAGAAGTCTGCTATAAATTGAATTGATATGGGAACATACATGGAGACCGGAATGAAGCTGGTCAAAAACGGTAACAATTTAAGTCTGCGAACAAAACGGATCGTCCTACATGGGGAAACTTTGAAGGATGAAGAAGTACAGCTAATTTGCTCCGAATTCAGCAAGCGGTATAATATCCCCGCTGTCCCCTTTCAAGGGAGCAACAAAAGTGAAATGTTGATCCCCGAAAATGCTCTATTTCCGGACAACACAATTCAAGTTAATGATTGGCTTATATCCCCGAAATTTGAAGGAAGCTATTTCGATCTTAAATTCTCAGGCAATAGTCGTGACAAACAGCTTATCGCGAACTTGTACAAGCGAGCCTTACTATCACATTGCAAAATAAACTGCCGGTCCGACTTCTGGACGCTGGATAGTCCCCGTATTCAATACCAGGCGAAGCCCTTTTTTAAGGATGAGAAACATGGCCTCATTGGATTTCGCCGTTTCGAAATATCCGAGGTCATTTTAGAAGAAGGGCTTGCGTTTTCGGTAGGTGTGACAACTTCCTTTTTCTCATCTCGATCGGCTTTTGATTTTCTCGCTAAAGGGCAAATAGACTTATTCAACAATCTTACCAGTCGGCAGAAAGAACAGAAAGGCACACTCCTTTACAAAGGCCCGAATGGCAGAACGAAATGCTGGTTTGTCAAGTTTTGTCCTGAAAAAACACTCTCGACTACACCTTCCTTTAAGGAAAAGGAGACGTCATATCTCAATTCTTATGACTATTACAAGAAAAAATATCCCCGGTATAACGTATCTCCAGACGACAAGGTTGTAATTGTATCTTTTCCAGGAATGGAAAAGGAAGTTTATGTGGCTGCCAAATATGTGTTTCCACGAATTTTTACAAGCGCCATCCCCCAACACCTTTCACATTTAGACAAAATTAGTGCGGCTGACAAAAAAACCCTTTTAGAGGAATTCTGGCAAAAAATAGGCCCGTCCCCCTTTGGTTCATGCGGGGGGACATTCGAAAAGGCTTTCTTCAGACCTGCTTTAGAAAAAATAGGACACATTAAACTTCCACCGCTGATTTTTGGTCAGAACAAAGTTCTAGAATCGCCCGCCGACTTTACACAATTTGCTTATAGGGAATATTTCCGCAGCAAAAAGCGATTGTTGGATAAATTTGGTTGCTACTATATCCCACCTACCTTGTCCGGATCGAAACTCTATTTTGCATTTCCGAAAACAGTAAGTGAGACTGTCCAACATAAATTCCGTGAAGAAATTGTCCGATATTTTAATAAAATTACCAGAAACGAAGTGGAACTTGATGTGGTGGTGCTTCCCCCTTACGACAAATACCTTCAAGCGACGGTGCAGTTAAAGAAGGATTTCGACACAAGTATGGTAATATTTGTATTTGATGACGAGGACCCGGCTACATATGCGCTCATTGACTTCGAACTTAAGGACTGGGGCATTAAGCGTGCTACAGCTGAACTACTGATTAAAAAATATGAAAGTTTGCAGCGTGCAAGCATGAATCCCAATAGTGATTCATTGAAAAAGGCTATCAAGGATTGGGATGCATATATCGAAATGAACGTTTTGGACATCGTGCAGCAAATGAACTGCGTTCCTTTTATTGTTCCGGCTGACCATTTTACATATAACATCCACGTGGCCCTCGATGTAAGCGAGGACTATTCTCATTTTTGCATATCAACGATGTACTTCAAAGATGGTATGCCGTTTCCTATATTTCCCTGCAATACCTTTAGGAAAACGGATATTAGACTGGAAACAATTAATTCGGAGATCTTGAAAGATGAGCTTGTAAAGTTATTTACGGGGCTCAAAAAGCAGATCGCAAAGCACGGAGTGGGCAAGATACTTTTTTATAGAGACGGGAAGGACTGCAAAGATGAATTTGGCGCGATCAAAGTGGCGATTGAGGAGCTGATAGCCAAAACAATTTTGTCGGATTCCATAGGCTATGACTTTGTTGAACTTCACAAAACGTCTAGAAAAGAAATAAGGTTCTGGGATAACAATGATGACGAGGACGTTTGCAATCCACTAGAGGGGTCCTTCCTTCATCTTCGAAAGGACGTATCTGTGCTCGCAACTACTGGATACGCCACACTAACGCAGGGTATGCCCGACCCCCTGTCTGTAGTAAACAAGTACACCAAAGCAGATATGCAGGACGTTTTGCACGATATAATGTACTCGGCGCAGTTTAATTTTTCTAGCCCTAAGGTGGCTCAAAAGCTGCCGCTGCCGGCTAAGCGCGCAGACGACCAACTAACCCAAAAGCGCGCCCAGGAAATCAAGCGACTAAAATAACGGTTATGGAAAGCAAAGGACTAAATATCACCAGCTTTTACCAGAATCAGACAATTCTCGATGCCATCAATAACCTGTTGCTACACTACAAGTTGAAGGGCAAAGTCAGTGATACCGGAATTAGTCTCGATACTTTGGCCAACGCGAAAGAACTTGTCCTCGCCTTTGGCGATCGGCTCGCGCCCCTTGTACAAAAGGTTGAGCAGCATGACGAAGAGCCGCTCGTTGGCACGGACATAAGGCTTCGCAACTTCGCCAAAAGCTTTGTTGAAGCCAAGGGGAAAAAAGGCCGATATAGCTCTTCACTCTTTGAGTCCAATTTGTCTACATTGCGTAGCCTTTTGCAGGATGGGAGCAAATCAAATCCGGCAGAGATAATTAATGCATTGTCCGAGTTGCGCTTGCTTTTCGAAGAACAGGTGTCCAACGATTCCAAGAGTATAGTGGGGGACATATAATGAAACGAATATTAGAGAGTAACAACAGAGATCTGCAAAGGGAAATCACTGCGCTAAGAAGTATCATCCATGAAAGCAGCTTTCCTGATGAACTGAGACCCTATGTTGCTTGGATCATGAATTTTCTCAGAATTCAGGAAAGCGTAATCGCCGGAAATCTTCGGTATTTAGGCATGAACATAGCGGACATTTGGAGTGAAGTGTTGGAGCGAACGCAATCCGTCACCCGAAACCTCCGAATAATTAGCCATAAGTTCATTACGCCCATCAGTAGATACCATCCTTCTGATTACCTCTGTATTCGTTTGATAAAATGGCTGCATGATCAGCACCCTCAGTCTACAAATATTGCCTTTGCCGTGTCGGATGGAAATTTTTCGATTTACCCGTCGGTAAAGATACCTGTTATTTATTACCTTCCGTCCTCAAGTCGAAAGAGCCTACTGCATCTAGCATTGTTTTTCCACGAATTTGGTCATTTCCTTTTTCAGTATCACAGAGATGAAATGATCGACCTCATCAAGGAATTACAGGACAAGTTGGAGGAACTGTTAGCGCCACCATTTCAGCAGAACGATAGACGTTCTACTGCCGAAAGGCATCGTGTCAAGAAGATCATTGAAACCTGGTTTGACTGGACAGAGGAGTTGTTTTGTGACGCAGTCGGTCTGGTTATCGGTGGAGGAGCCTTTTTAAAGACTTTTTCCCTGTATTTGCGCATGTCCGGCAGAGAAGCCTTCTATCTAACTGAAAACGATTTAGAAAACAGTATGCACCCGGTTTCATTAATCAGAATCAAGTTCTTGGTAGTGCGGGCAAAGCAGCTGGGGCTGACCGACGAAGCGAAACAAATTGAGGCCGAATGGAATCAACTTTCGGCAACAATGAGATTGCAACAAATCTATCACGGATACTACGCAGCCAGCTACGATCCTATTATTACCGATACGTTGGATTGCATGATAGAGGAAGCAAACCCGATTTGCTTTAAGGACCAAAAACCTTTAGATGCCACTGCCGTTAATTTTGTTGATCTGATATCTGAAGCCTGGCATCGGCTGGCAACCAATGAGTCCGAATTCGAGAAATGGCAAGAGGCATTATTTGACCATAATTTCATAGACGATAGCAAAAAGGTGACTGGTATCGATCACCTTAAAGAGCCTGTTGGGACCAAAACTATCCATAATATGCAATCTTCTCACGACAAATAGCGCTCAGATAGCCATTTATATTTCCATTGTATTTTTAAACTTGACCCGCACACTTACATTTGCTGGTTCAATCCTAAAAGGGGCGAGGCAGGACCAAACTACTTCATCAATCTCCGTTTGTTCTGGCGGAGTTCCTGGCAAAATCTTGACAAAACGAGCTCGGTGGATAAAAACTGGATGATTATCTATTGGACTGCCCTCTGTATTCGTGAAGGTTAACCCTCTCGGCGCTTCAACGAACGCACTAGGCTCAGAAACTGAGCATCCCAATTCTTGAGGAACATTCTGAGGAAGTACAAAGCCATTAAGGGGGTCAATTTCGATTTTGTAATTTCGAAGTATCATGTCATTAGATGTTTGTTGCAAAAACCTGCCTGCCCATCCCCTCGTTCATCACTTCGACGAACAACTTCGAAACTGCCCAACCGTTATTTTCAATCACAACCTTGACAGCTTCAGGATTGAGGCCGTGTGAATGCAAAAGGTCTACACCCACACCCGCGACCTCACTACGAAACGTCCCGTTATGCTTATTTAGGAATTCACTCGCGGTGTCGAAGGTTCGCTTATCCTTTGAAACTTCCGCCTTAAAAGATTCCAAATATTTAAACGTCACTGTATTGATTTTGGCTTGGTATTCCACCAAATATTCATTGTCCTTTGTCATATGTCTATTTTGCCTTCTAAAATACTTCTAATTTCAGATTTTCCCAATTGAACTTGCTCCACGCAACCTCAATTGCCGATTCTACCGTAACTATCACTATCTGAATTATTTTGCTTTGTTTTGATTTGAAACGCCACTAGAATTTTCGAGGTCGAAATGTCGCTGCACCTATCACCTCTTGTCCCGACGGGTATTAATGTACACACATTTGGAGATGGTTCGAATCCCTCCCTCAATATTCACCGATAAATACACGATGAAAAAGTTGCGACAACCGACATCTTCCAAAATATCACGGGGGCCTGAGATGGCGGTTCAACTGTCCTATCTAGGCATAAGACAAGATCCCACTGGTTTGGCGCAAGGAGTCAGTCCATTAACACGGCAAACCTTATGTGTTTTGGTGTCTCTATATACCTGCCATCTAGGAACATTTTGGACTCTCCCTGGAAGGATTTCGCAAGCGCAAGTTACCATTTCCGCGGCTTTACAATCTCCAGTTGCTGAATGTAAAGGCTGTATGACCGCGCATGAATTTGAGTCCAATTTATATTTCATGTTTTCAGCCTTAGCAACATATTCAAACATATTCCAAATCGGTATGGGTTTACCCGATGAAGAGTCGTATATAACGAGATTCCCATCAGCATTTATTTGCAGAAAACGATTTTTTGCGATATTGGGTGAAACACTGGTTTGCGAGTTCCAAAGGAATTGTGTTGCGGTGCCAATGACAAGATTGCCATCGCCTTGAAATACGCATCGAGTAGCTCCCTGATTAGCAGTTCTTGTATTAAAAATAGGACATTCCTTTCCCGGCATGTGTTGAACGATCACAAGGTTGCCGTCTCCTTGAAACACCAATGAATAATTACCAACGCGATAATCTACATTGATATAAATTTCTGAACCTATTCTCCATCTATCCTGTTGCGCCATCATGGTGATTGGCAAACAAAATGTCAAACAAAGCAAAAAATAATTCTTTAACATAGGTTAAAAGAATAATAAGTTTTTCGCAAATTCTCGATAGTCAAGTCCCTTTTTCATACTTCTTTTGAAATTTACAAAGAGTTTTATACAAAACTCACAATGAAAACACTAATGTCGTTGATTTAAGCAAAAATGGGTGTTTTAACGGGGGGACAATAGTTGAGAATGAATTACTTGGGTTTAGCAATCGAGTAAGAAGCGACTGACCCTCCGTAAAGGCGTTTACTCGTGTGAAGGCCAGACCCTTCCGGTCTGGCAGTTACAAAATTGACAGCCCGTGAGGATGAAGAGTACCAATATTGATGCCACGAACAGCAAAATCTTTGAGTATAATACTGATAGCTCAACGATAATTTGTTAACTATAACCCCGTTGCCAGACGCAATTTGAATACTGGGAACAGTCAAGAGTCTCCGGTTGCTATATAGGCTGCCTGAACTATTTCAAGATAGTTTGCTTGTGTTATCCCAAATTTTTCAAAATAGGAGAGCGCTATGTTCATTGCTCTTTCTGTTATTGTTCCTTCAGATGACAACATTAGATAGGATTCAACGACAAACCAAGGTTTCACAACATCTGGAATTGTATTTAGCGTATCGAAAAGTAATTCTTCCGCATCTTCCTGCTCATATATTTTCAGCAACCGACTAGATGGATCAAATTTCAAAAACGATGCTGTTCTATTTAACAGTGCAGCAGAATTGGATCCTAGTTCGGCTCCGTCACAAACATCCATAGCGACCCATAAACCTACCCATTTGAGGACCGTGAGTATAGCGGCCTTTTGATCGGGGTTTAGCAGATTGTGTAAGGTCTGTTCCATACAATTTGAATTTATCACGAGTTAATAAGGTTTTGGAACCCTCGGAATAAATGTAAGATAATCGCGTCGTATAATTGCAACTATATTCCTTGAGCTGCCAACCTAATTGGTTTTTTTTGAAACCCGCAGAACGGCAACTTGATCTTTTTTTGGGTTGCCAGAGAAATCTTCAAACGTCCAGCCCTCCGCCTTATTAAAATGCTTAAACGTATTCCAGAAATGATCAAAATCTTCATTTCGCACAAAAGAACGGTCGTCTTTTTCGGTAAATGGAACGATAAAAATGAACCTAAAAGTAGCGAGACTGAAATCACCAATAGCATAAGGTAGAGTCTGGTCATCCTCCAGACGGCCATATAAGGCCATTTCGGGATGCATCTTAAACCCTATGTTGGTGAATAACACTGCTATTTTCGGCAATTTTTCAGTGGTGACATCTCCATTTATCCACTCGATTGTCTTTGAAAAATAGACCAGTCTTTCTTCAGCAACCAGGCTAAGAAAGTACTTGCAAAGCGCCTTGAACATATTTTGGGGAGAGTAGGCCCAGGGGATGTCAAGCGAAAAGGAAGTTTCAGATTCTCCAAATTTGAATTCAAAGCCATCACCAAACGACAGCCTCAATTGATCCGTATTTGTTAGATTGAAGTTTTTCCCAGTCAGTGGCTTTACACCTCCTTTTCCTTTAATTCCATAGAAAGTTCGGATAAACGCGAAGTATGCAGCAATGTCCAGTTCTATACCTTGCCCATACTTGGCATTACAACCGTCACATTCGTCGTGAAGTATCAAATTCTTGTTACCGATAGATTCAGATATAGCATGAGCCCTCGAGTCGAAGGTGGTATCAGGTATTCCTTTTCCGCAAAATCGGCATTTCCTTTTTTCCTTAACCGGTTCGCCTACGAA
The DNA here is from genome assembly GCF_014642875.1 of Puia dinghuensis. Taxonomy (GTDB): domain Bacteria; phylum Bacteroidota; class Bacteroidia; order Chitinophagales; family Chitinophagaceae; genus Puia; species Puia dinghuensis. The sequence goes on along the minus strand of NZ_BMJC01000001.1, from coordinate 1,870,343 downwards.
GTATCGTTCTTTACCAAGGACTCGTAACTGGTATCTTTTCAGCAAATCGCCAAAAAGTTCATCAGTTTCAGCGAAAAGCTGCTGGAACGGTTTCCCCTCTTTTTCCGATCTCAGGTATGTATGCAGGATCATCCGATCGCGTTGCGATAAAGCCAAATTTGGTAAGAAGAGGAAAGGTTCGTTGGCGGTCAGCTTTCGAAGGAATGCTAAAACCCCTTGTAAGTGCGGCCAGCCCTTTGAATATTCATCAATAAAGGCTTGCATCCGAGCATATAACTCAGGGGTATTTTTTTGAAGACCTTTGATGTTTTTCGATATACCGTCGCACCCCTCAAAAACAGGTAAAAATGCCTCGACAAAGGCATCCACTTTTGTTTCAGGTCCCGAAACGCAATAGTTTGCAGATCCCCAGGTTGCTTTAAGTTCAAAAGTAAATTCGAATTCCATGATTTAGTAGATTGCAAAGGTAGACTTTTGGCATGGACACTCTTCGTCCTTCACGGGCGTTTGCCTGTGAACCCGGTTAAGCGCCGGTTACCGACATGAATTTTCTCCGTAAATCGAAGGAGCCAATCGCAGCTTGACAGCCTTTGTTTCCTCGCTCAAGGAATTTTAATTAACTTAGTTAAAGCTAGCTGAATTAACCTTTGCTTTCAGTCGGCTTGCAATTTTCTTGCGAATTTTGGAAATGGGCGAATTGCGGAGAGCGAAAAGATTTCAAAAATCGATTGCTCGATGCCGTTAAAAAGCAAAAGGGGACCATCTCAAAATTGAAACGATCCCTTTTTAACTCTTTGAAAGTCAGTGACTCTGTTAGGATTCAAACCTAAAACCTCTTGATCCGTAGTCAAGTGCTCTATTCAGTTGAGCTACAGAGCCAGGTAAAGAACAAAAGTACGAAAAGAGCTTTAAACCTTTTGATCCGTAGTAATCGTAGCCATTTCCAAGTTCAGTGTGTCCAAATTGAATCCAAACCTGCTAAACAGGTTTTATCGTACCCGGGCCCAGCAGGAATCTGAAACAACTATTCTTTTGAAGCCAAATCCATTCGAATTCCCCTATTTTCGAAGTATTCCGCCATCTCCATTGTGGAGAAGATATCTTCGTGTACCAAGACAGAGAACCTAGCGGTGACGACGGATTTGATCTGTAAAGTACGATCGGCGGCAAATGCTTTAAGCTCCTTCCAACTTTCGCTTTCAAATATGCCATCTGCTGGAGCGACAGTTTCGAATCTCTTGATTATCTCCGCGTTATTTTTTTTTGCCCACTTGTCGATCAAAGCCCTCTGTATGGGTTGGTCGACGAGTTTATGAGCCTGCGAATCGTAGCGTTCAAATGAAATGGCTTTCTTCAATTTTTTTTCATTTAAGGAGCTCAAAGATGTAGAAATATTCACGACAGGCCAAATTGGAAATGCCAGCTTTAAGTTCATAATAAAACCCGAGATCCATGATTGGGCAAACCACAAAGGTAAAAAATTGGGATGGCCGCTCCCGACAATCTTGACCTAGAATCCACCATCTAATCTTAAACATTGCGAAACTGTCGGAGACGACCTAAGAGCCATTTCTTAAATTTCATTACAAAGCTCTTTTTGTTTAAGTCTTAAAAATGCCTAAATTTATAGTAGTTCTTTCCATAGTTTTTCTGTTCGAACGTCCAGTTGCTATGTGACACCAATCGGGAACACAAACCTTTCTCATCTTCTTGAAGAAGGTGTCTGGATCATCTATTCCGAGGACACGCAGCGGTATACCGGGCAGCAGTACCTTTCTACAATCAAAAGAAGGCTATGCTTAATAAGAGCCTTTTAGAATTGTGGGGCTTAATTGACTCACTTTTCTAATAGAGACTTATACTAAAGCAATTCGGATATTGGGGCCTATTGTCCAGGCATTGTCCAGCCCCAAAATTCGGTAATAAATCGGCTGATTTACAGTGGTTTGTCTAGGGTTTATCGAATCCTGTACGACCCACATGGCCGACCAGACGCAAGTCTGGCCGGCTTTTTTGTTTGGTAGCGGCGTGAGCTTGCTCACGAAAGCGGACAAGCAAAAAAGCCGCATCCCGCGATAGCGGGATGGGAGGCCATGGGTAAGGGCCCGAAGTGTAAAGGATCACCGGAGCGAAGCGGAGGTAATCCTGTACGACCCACGAGGCCCCGCAGCGATAGCTGCGGGATTATCAATCTGTTGTTTATCAGTTTCTTGCGTTATTTAAGACAATTGCGTATATTTATACTGATATGGAGGCCATTACATACATATTAGATCGGATCAAAGAATCCGTCAAGGCTTCAGACCCTACTGCCAAATTGGTGTTATACGGGTCTTATGCCCGAGGGGAAAATCGTGAGGACTCGGATGTCGATCTTTTGATCCTGCTGGATGATGATACTATTACCGGGCCGAAGGAAAGAAGTATTACCAATCCTTTATATGATATCGAATTTGAAACCGGAAAGCTTATCAGTCCTTTAGTGCTTTCCAAGAAGGCATGGGAATCCAAACATAAGATCACCCCATTTTATAAAAATATAGCCAGAGAAGGCATTGTCTTATGAATGAGCAGGACAAAGCCGAATTGGTAAATTACCGGATACATAGAGCCAGGGCGACATACGATGAGGTGCAAATCCTTGTTGCAAATAAGCTTTGGAATACGGCGGTTAACCGGCTCTATTATTCCTGCTTTTATGCGGTGATAGCACTGTTAGCTGCGAATAATGTTGAAGTAAATAGTCATTCGGGCGCCAGACAAATGTTTGGTCTGAATTTTATAAGAACAAATATCATCGATCAGGATCTTGGCAGATTTTTTACAAGATTGTTTGATCTTCGGCAGACAGGGGATTATGATGATTTTATCGATTTTAATGAAGAAAAAGTGTTGGAGTTGCTCGGGCCAGCCGAAAAGCTCATATCCAGGATAGAAAATTTGTTGGGTCAATAAACGAAAGAATAGCTACTCTTTCCTGACTTATACGACCTACATGGCCCCGCGGCGCCAGTTGTGGGGCTTTTTTGTGCGGTGGCGGGACGAACTTGTTCGTGGGAGAGCAAGGGGACAACCTGAAGGGGGGAAATATCGTATTGTCTTAAGGATTCTTTAACAATTTTTGGATAAACTCAGGCGTTGACGGGAAGTCACAAGCAGCCGAAATTCACACATTATGGCACGAGGCGCAGCCGACTGCATAACACCGTTTAAAAATAATTTACTCGTTATGAAACGATCGTTGACTTTTATCCTTATTGCAGTTGTGTCCGTACTCGCCGTCGCCTGTCACAAGAATAGCTCGGGCCCCAGTGCGGGGTACGGACCAAATTCCCTTTTTCCACTGACCGCGGGAGATACATGGTATTACACGGATTCCTCCTTTAACGATACTGCTTTTGCCGGGGCCTATAAAGACACGATGGTGGCCACCAAGAACACCTACCAGGACCCGAGCACGGGGACCATCTTCCTTGGGGTGAATAATCCAAATGGTTGGTTTGTAGGAAGTTATATAGCCGTTGATCCTGCCAATACGGCTGTTTACGAAGTGGATAGCCCAGCTTTTTCTCCTTATACCTTTTTTCAGACCGTGAGCCAGGATGGACAGGTGGGCACGGGGAGTGATTATTCCAACCCGACGTGCGTGGTCACATCCGTTCAGTATGGCTATGCCAACCCTGTAAGTGTTTATGGCTACCAGTGCTATAGGAATGCCGAGGTGATCACCGATTGTCATTCTATTACGTTAGAAGAAGTAGACACGTATCTGAGCCCGGGGGTTGGGGTGGTGCGGATAGTGGATTACAAGACGGATACGGTGGGGGGTGCGAATATTTTCTATGAAGATTATTCCCAGACGCTGACGGGAAAGAGCTTGCATTAGCATTGTAACCAGCCGAAAGCGATGACCCGCCGCTCAGCGACGGGTTTTTCGCGTTGTGGGGAGGCCGCGGCGGCGGGCAAAGGACGGAGGGTGCGCGGTGAAGCGGATGGAGGGTGGCGGCGGACAAAGGAATGAGGTTGCGGTGTGCAGTGGGGGATAGGTGGCTTGGGGGCATTAGAATACCTCGCCGAGGTTGGCGAAGATGCCGCGGGAGCCGTTGAGGCCGAAGCCATAGTCCAGGCAAATGTTCGTTTTAGAGAATTTGTTGAGCTTGATGCGGATGCCGGCGCCCCAGCCGGGGTTGATGGTCTCGAAGTGATTGGTGACCGGCTCGCTGAAGGACGCTGCATTGACGAAGACTACCCCACCAAGGAATCCGTTGGAGGTGATGCCAAAACGGTATTCGGATTCGAGGTAGAGCATGTTCCTGCCGCGAAACCTTCCCTGGATGTAGCCACGGCCCGAATTGCTATACGTGTCGCCAGCGGTAGTGGGGAGCATCAGATAGGGTGGCGTGCCGCTCAGGGTAAACCAGTCGAATGTCCAGAAGGCAAGCATGTTATTTGAGCCTGCGGGAAAACGCCGGTATGCGCGCGCATCCAGCTGCAGGCTTTGCCAGTTGGATGCGCTGCCGAGGAAGCGGAAGTTTGGCCGGTAGATGAGGTTGGCATAATAGCCGGGATCGGGGTTAATGGAATTTCGCCGGCCATCATAGAGCACATTGATGGTGGGCCCGGAGGATACGGATGTCTTATTGAAGCCATATTTATCGAGATCGGTGACCACACCGGGTTTGGGGTCTGTTTCGCTTACGTTGTAAAAATAGTCTACGTTATATCCCAGCCCCAGGTAGAAATCCGGGGCGATCGTCTTGAGCAGGGTTGTATAAAAACGGAGGTAAGAGAAGTCGATGGAATTGCTGTTGCTGTCGGTGGTCTTACTGCCGAGCCCATAGGTATCCTGCGGGTATTTCTCATAGCGCCAATCGTTGATGATATTGTACTTGTTACCCTTGCTCCAGATATTACCCTGCAGGGGGACGAGTATTTGGTTCTTCTGCGTATATACCCCATTGAGATAGATGTTGGAAATATTTTCCAGCGGTTCGTTCGAAGTGTAGAAAGCGAGGTTACCGACCAGATCGAGCGCGAAAGACGTTTGCAGCGTATACTCCGCAGAGGGCAGCAAGCCTGCATAAATGTGACCCGGTCGTTTGACCGCTGTGTCGAGACGTGGGGTGGGATGGCGCATGATGATGCTGCGCCCGATGTCGAGGAGGTCGACGGGATCTTTGCCCGTGAACCAATGAACGTGATAAGGAGCCGGGGGAGGAGTATGGGTCGAATCCTGGGAAGAGGCGTCGAGGAAGAGAAGAAGACAGGGGATGAGGATAGAACAGATCGATTTGGGCGCCGGCACTGGTTTTCGATAAAAATAGAAAGGATTAATGACATTAAGATGTTAATAATGCCGATTTTATCTTTTTGTGATAAACATACTAAATAAGGCTTTAATACGTTAGTGACCACAAAGCTAGACCATGCTTAAAAAACTACTCCTACTGACCTCCTGCGCTTTTTTCCTAATTCTTACTGCCTGTCACAAAACCAATAATTCGACTTCCTCTCAAGGGCTGGTCGGGCATTGGGCATTCCTCCATATGTCCGTTCAATCAAGGACTACGACGGACACTCTTGGGATAAGTTCGCTATCCATTGCCAACTATACGACCAAGAGTAGTGCGGGCACGGTGAATTTCACTTCCGACTCCATGATCGTCTCGGGGCTGACCTACACCGTAGATACGACCTTTATGACTTATTTCTATATCGCCGGCTCCCTTTATGACTCTATCAGCTCTCCGCTGACCGCCACTTTACCACCTACTTCGGCTTCGGCAAAGTACCAAATGATCAACAGTGACTCGCTGTACTTCCCCAACGGAGGTATCTTATCGTCGCTGGCGCCTTCTTCCACCGGACAGGGCATTCGTTATACGCTGAAGGGAGATTCGCTCACGCTTTCCGCGGTGGTTGCGCAAACCACGGGTGGAACGACGATCAATGCGAATGAAACCATTTATTTGAAGCGCCAATAGCGCGAGGGGAAGAGAACTTTTTGTAAATTGAGACGGCGTGGCTTAGCTACGCCGCTTCTATATGAAAAGTAACCGTCGCACTTTCCTTCAACAAAGCTCGACCCTGGCGGGTGGGGCTATCCTTCTGCCGGCTTTTGGGGTCCGGCCTTTTTCTTTTTCCAATGTATCGCCATCTGATCAGATAAATGTGGGTGCTATCGGGTTGAACGGCATGGGCTGGGCAGACCTTTCTGCTGCGATGAAGTTGCCGGGTGTCAATGTCGTTGCACTTTGTGATGTCGATCGGAATGTGCTGGATAAGCGCATGAAAGACCTTGCGGATAAGAAGATCGACACGAGCCGGATAAAGACCTATGGCGATTATCGCAAGCTGCTCGAGCAAAAGGATGTCGATGTGGTGATCATCGGTACGCCCGATCACTGGCATGCCCTGATCATGATCGATGCCTGTATGGCGGGCAAGGACGTTTATGTCGAGAAACCGGTGGGTAATTCCATCGGGGAGTGCCGGGCGATGATGGCTGCCCAGAAGAAATATAACCGGGTGGTGCAGAGTGGCCAGTGGCAGCGTAGCCAGCAGCATTTCAAGGATGCCGTCGACTTTGTCCAGTCAGGTCAGTTGGGCAATATCCGGACGGTGAAAGTCTGGTGTTACCAGGGTTGGATGAGACCCGGTGCGGTAGTTGCAGACTCGGCGCCGCCGCCGGGCGTCGACTATAAGATGTGGCTGGGACCCGCCCCCATTCGACCTTTTAATTCCAGCCGGTTCCACTTCAATTTCCGGTGGTTTTGGGATTATGCCGGCGGGCTGATGACGGACTGGGGCGTTCACCTGCTGGATTACGGGTTGCTGGGGATGAAGGCGCAATATCCGAAGTCGATAGCGGCGCTGGGGGGGAATTTCGCCTATCCCGATCTGTATGAAGAGACGCCGGATACCCTGACGGCCTTATATGAGTTTGATGGGTTCAACCTGGTGTGGGATCATGCGATGGGTATCGACAACGGCAGTTATGGCCGCGATCATGGTATTGCCTATATAGGCAATAATGGTACGCTTGTGCTTAATCGGGGAGGCTGGGAGGTGATAGAGGAACGGCAGAGCAAGAACAAAGTCAGCAAACCGTTTGTAAAGGTGTCTGACAACGGGTTGGATAATCATATGGCGAATTTTATCGATGTGGTGAAGAGCCGGAAGATGGAAGACTTGCGTTGTCCGATAGAGGCGGGGGCGCATGTGGCGATCGTTGCGCAGATGGGCAATATCAGCCTGCGCAGCGGGAAGCGGTTATCCTGGGACAAGGTGGCCTTCGGATTTAATGATGGGGATGTAAATGAAAAATACCTGACGAAAGAATACCATAATGGGTATCAGCTGCCGGCGATGTGGACGGCCCGGGCGCCGGGGTGAGGGGGCGGCTGGGATGCGGGGAGGCGCAGGGAAGTCCGAGGGGGGTGAGATGTGGGGGTGGGATGATGGTGGGAAAAGGCCGCGGGGAGGCGATGGAGAGTGCCAATTTCCTGTTAATTTGGCGGTTTTGGTGTCGCAAACACCCCTTATAGCCTGATTTTTTCAAAATTTCTCTTCAAATTTGCTGTCAGCCGCGGACCACGGGTTCGCGGGCCGAAGGCCAATTATTAGCCATGCACCGGGGAGGGGTTAATTTTTGGGAATAAGCCATCCCCGGTGCTTTACTTTTAACTATGAAGAGACTCGCAACCGTAGTAATATGCCTGGGCTGGATATGTCAAATGGGAAAGGCGCAGGGTATCAGGACCAGTGGATATGGCGATACGATCAGGGAGGTTAGTTTCAGGCCGGTTTGGGGATCGACGCCTGATACGGTGCCGCACATTGACTGGCATAAGGGGCTTACCTACAAACAGCCATTTCCCTATCAATCCTTTATTCTGCCTGCGGCGATGATCGCTTATGGGGCTACTGCCGTTCATAACGGAACCCTGCAGAAGGTCAACGCGGATGTGAAGGAGCAGATATGGCAGGATAATCCGCACAGCCTTTTTCACCTCGACAATTATCTGCAATTCGCGCCGACCCTGTCGGTGTATGCGCTCAACGCCGCCGGTATCCATGGAGCGCATAATTTCAAGGACAGAACGATCATCCTCGTGATGGCCAATATCATTGCCAATGGGTCGGTCTTCACGGTGAAGAGCTGGTCGCACGAGCAGAGGCCCAACGGTTCGGATTATCTCTCTTTTCCCTCAGGGCATACGGCAGAGGCTTTCGTGGGTGCGGAGTTCATGCGGATGGAGTACAAGGATGTCTCCCCATGGTATGGTGTTGCGGGGTATGCGATGGCGACCGCAACGGGCCTGCTGCGGGTGTACAACGATGCGCACTGGTTTAGTGATGTAGTCGCCGGCGCGGGGTTTGGGATTGCGTCTACGCGGCTGGCTTATTGGTTGTATCCGAAGGTGCAGCATCTTTTTGGTAAGAACACGAACCCAGAGACAGTGAATGTGGTGATGCCGACCTATAACAGCGGGACGTTCGGGCTCTCGTATGTGAAAGTGTTTTAAAGCTGGATTATTTTTTTCCCATAGCATATTGAATCCCGGCGAGCAGGTGGTGCAGGAACAGCGGGTCGGCCCAGGTTGCGTCGGTGTGGCCCAGGGCAGTGTAGAAGGATCTGCCGCCTTCGAAGTCATGGTACCAGGCCATGGGATGATTGTCGCCGTTGGCTCCGCCGGTGTACGACGTTTCATCCACCTTTATCAGCACCTTGATATCGGGTGCGTAGTACTTGTAATTATACAATTCGTCGAAGTGTGTCCACGGATCGGGCAGGCCCTGGGTGGCGGGGTTGTTCTTATCGACGATGATGAATTTTGCTTCCTGTTGTTTTGGGTGTGATTTGAAGTAGCCGCCTACGAGGTCGCCGTACCACTGCCAGTTGTATTCGCAGTCTGCGGCGGCGTGGATGCCGACGAAGCCGCCACCGCGATGGATGTAGTCCTTGAGCGCCTCTTCTTCTTTCGGGCCGAAGACCTTGCCAGTGGGGCTGAGGAAGATGAGGGCCGAATATTTTTTCAGGATCTTTTTACGGAACCAGGTGGAATCCGCGGTGGTGTCTACTGCGAAGCCGTTGGCTTCGCCTAATTTTCTGATGGCTGCGATGCCGGTGGTGATGCTGGCGTGGTGGTAGCCATTTGTTTTACAAAAGATCAGCACCGTCGGTTTTGTAAATTTTTCGGGCCAGGAGTGGTTGGTGAAGCTCATCGTGGCGAGACAGAAGATAAGGCAAAGGATGATGCCCCGGCCGGCGAGTGCTGATCTTTTCATATCGGGTTGATTATTGTTTTAAAGACAGGACGTAGGTGACCATGGTCTTGACGTCATCTGGTTTCAGGGCCGGATGTGGGGTCATGGGAACGGTGCCCCAGATGCCGCTGCCGCCGCTGATGACTTTCTTTACGAGACGATCGACCGTCGTGTCTGCTGCGTTTGTGTATTTAGCGGCGACTTCGTCATATGCGGGGCCGATTGTGGAGCCGCCTTGCGCTTTGTGAAGCCGGTGGCAGGTAGTGCAATCACTGGCGCCAATGAGATCGAGGGCCTTGTCAGCGGTGGGGTTGACGGTGGCGGGGTTAGCGGGCGCCGTCGTGGTGGTGGAGGCAGAATCTTTGTTCTCAGGTGCTTTTTTGTCGCCGGAACCGCCGCAGGCGGCGATGAGCATGGCGCAGGAGAGTGCGGCTACTAGCTGTTTGGTCATATGTCTTTATTCTTTGGTGCGTGAAGTTATGCAGAGTTATTTCAATCCGAGCACGGTGCGGTTAAATTTTTCGTCGCTGCCTGTCCCGGCGAAGTCGTCGAAGGCTTTTTCCGTCACGCGGATGATATGGTTCTTTATGAAGGGCGCCCCTTCTTTGGCTCCGTCCTCGGGGTGTTTGAGGGCGCATTCCCATTCGAGTACGGCCCAGCCTTTATAGTTGTACTGTGTCAGCTTACTGAAGATGCCTTTGAAGTCGACCTGGCCGTCGCCGAGGGAGCGGAAGCGGCCGGGGCGTTCGACCCATCCCTGATAGCCGCCATATACGCCGGACTTGCCGGTGGGGTTGAATTCGGCGTCTTTTACATGGAACATGCGGATGCGTTCGTGATAATAATCGATATATTCCAGGTAGTTGAGGCATTGCAGCACAAAGTGCGAGGGGTCGTAGAGCAGGCAGGCCCGCGGGTGGTTGTGGGTATGCTCCAGGAAGCGTTCGTAGGTGATGCCGTCATGGAGGTCTTCGCCGGGGTGGATCTCATAACACAGATCGACGCCGGCTCCGTCGAATGCGTTGAGGATAGGCAGCCAGCGGGCGGCGAGTTCTTTGAAACCTGTTTCTACCAGGCCGGCGGGACGCTGGGGCCAGGGATAGACAGTGGGCCAGAGCAGGGCGCCGCTGAAGGTGGCGTGTGCGTTGAGTCCGAGGTTGAAGGAGGCTTTTGCTGCGTATTTTAGTTGTTGCACTGCCCATTCCTGGCGGGCTTTGGGATTGCCGTGTACTGCTGCCGGTGCGAACCCGTCGAAGAGGGCATCATATGCGGGATGTACGGCTACCAGTTGACCTTGCAGATGGGTGGAGAGTTCGGTGATCTGCAGGCCGGCGTTTTGGACGATGCCTTTTATCTCGTCGGCGTAGGTTTTGCTTTCGGCGGCTTTTTGGAGATCGATGAGGCGGCTGTCCCAGGAGGGGATCTGGACGCCGATGTAGCCGAGGCCGGCGGCCCATTTGCAGATGGAAGCGAGGGAATTGAATGGTGGCTTATCATCCATGAATTGGGCGAGGAAGATGGCTGGTCCTTTTATTGTCTGCATATGGTGAGTTTTAGATGGTGAAAGTGGTCCATTTCTCCTTGCTTTCGTTGCTGCGGATGAGGTTGTCGATAAAGGCCATGCCGCGGATGCCATCTTCGACAGAGGGGAAGTCGAGGGCTTCTTTTGGCGGGGTGGTACCGTCGATGCGGGCCATAAGTGTTATGGCGAAGTTGCGGTAGAGGTTGGCAAAGGCTTCCAGGTAACCTTCCGGGTGGCCGCCAGGGGTGCGGGTGTTATGTTTGGCGACCGCAGACAGATAACCCATCCCGGCGCGGTAGACCTGGGTGGGTTGATCAAGCCATTTTACCAAGAGCGTATTGGGTTCCTGCTGTGCCCATTCTATGCCGCCGAGTTCGCCATAGATGCGGATCTTCAGGGGATTCTCTTCACCGGCGGCAACCTGTGAGGCGAAGAGGACACCGGTGGCGCCGTTGTCAAAGCGAAGGAGCACGTTGCCGTCGTCGTCGAGGGCGCGGCCGGGGACCATGATGCTGAGATCGGCACAGAGCTGCGATATCTTCAGACCGCTGATGTATTCGGCGAGGTGTGCCGCGTGTGTTCCAATGTCGCCCATGGCGCCGCTTTTGCCTGAGCGTTTCGGGTCGGTGCGCCATTCGGCCTGTTTGCTACCGTCTTTTTCGGAAAGGCGGCTGAGCCAGCCCTGGGGATATTCGACATAGACTTTTCTGATCTTGCCGAACGTGCCATCTTTTATCATTTGGCGGGCCTGTTTGACGAGCGGATAGCCGGAATAGGTATGGGTGAGACAAAGCAGGAGGCCGGTGTCTTCTACTTTCTTTTGTAGTTGTTTGGCCTCGTCGAGAGAGAACGTCATTGGTTTGTCGAGGACGACGTGGAAACCTTTTTCCAATGCGAGCATCGCGGGGGCGAAGTGCAGGTGGTTCGGAGTGACGATGACGACGAAGTCCATCTTTTTGTCTGCGGGAAGGCGGCTCTCCTTGTCGAGCATTTCTTCATAGGAAAGATAGATGCGGTCGTCCGGCAGGAAGAGGGCTTTGCCGGATTCGCGTGCATTGTCGGGGGTGCTGCTAAAGGCTCCGCAAACCAATTCGATGAGTCCGTCCATGTTGGCAGCAATGCGATGAACGGCGCCGATGAAGGCGTTCTTGCCACCGCCGATCATCCCCATTCGTAATTTTCTATTCATATAAGATGATTGTAAGATATATTTAAGATCGATTGCAATTTTATGCTATTTCGTTCATTTTTTAACGAAATTCCGCTACATTGTGTCCGGTTGACATGTAAAACCCGCACTTGCCATGAGTAACAACACTACGATTCACTCCAACAAGCTTTTTCTCGCCAGTCGCATCGCCCTAATTTTTACTGCTATGACCTTTGCCTTCCGGGCTTCCCTGGAGGGACCGTGGGGCAGTGAATTTCATTTGGACGAGGTGCAGATCGGCTGGATCTTCAGTCCGGCTTTTTGGGGTTTCACGTTGGCGATGGTCTTTGGCGGTCCGTTGTGTGATGTGCTGGGGATGAAGAGACTCCTGGGGCTGGCTTTTGTCGGCCATATCGCCGGGGTGGTGGTGTACCTGACGGCAAAGGATGCGACGATGTTGTTTATCGGCACGCTGTGTATCGGGATCGGCAACGGAATGGTGGAAGCGGCCTGTAATCCGCTGGTGGTGACCCTTTACCCCAACAATAAGACAACGATGCTGAACCGGTTTCATGTGTGGTTTCCCGGCGGGATCGTGATCGGCGGCCTTATCGCTTACCTGATGATGAATAAGCTGCATCTGGGATGGCATGCGTTGATCGCGGTGTTGTTCATTCCGGCCATTATCTATGGATTGTTGTTCTTGCGGCTGGATTTTCCCAAAACAGAGCGGGTGACATCGGGCGTGAGTACGAAGGCAATGTTCCTGGCTTGTCTGACCCCCTTGTTCCTTATCATGCTGGCGAGCATGTTCCTTACCGCGGCCACAGAATTGGGCACGAACCAGTGGCTGCCGGGCTTGCTACAGGGTGCGGGTGTCGAGGGGATCCTCGTGTTGGTATTCATCAACGGGGTGATGGCCTTGGGGCGGAGCTTTGCGGGACCGGTGGTGCACCGGCTCAACCCGAACGGGATGCTGATCTGCTCTGCCATATTAGCGGCGATAGGGCTTATCCTGCTGAGCAGGGCCAGCGGCTATGCGGCATTTGGTGCGGCGCTTGTATTTGCGATGGGGGTCTGCTTTTTCTGGCCTACGATGCTGGGCTTTGTTTCGGAATACCTGCCGAAGACTGGTGCGCTGGGCCTTTCGCTGATGGGTGGGGCGGGGATGTTCTCCACCGCGCTGATCCTTCCGGTGATGGGTGGTTGGTATAAGAATTTCAAGGCTGCTGCCGTTGCTTCCGGGGCCGGGTCGTCGGCGGATGCCATTGCGGGTTCGAATACGTTTATGAAAGTGGCGATCATGCCGGCGATTTTGATCGTGGTGTTTGCGTTGATCTATGTAGTCCGGCGTAAAACGTATGTTGCTCATAAACAGCAGGCGCAGGCCGTATAATGCATCAAAAGAACTATATTATGTCTAAACCATCCTCAAGACGTACCGCTATCAAAAATATCGTTGCAGGTACGGCAGCAATCGGCGCGGCGGGAATGTTATCTTCACTGGAGGCTTCAGCCGGGAAGCTGGAAAAAAGCAAAAAAAATAATAATAAGGTGAAACTAAAAGGAACGATCAATCATTCCGTATGCCGCTGGTGTTACAGTGACATCTCATTGGATGATCTTTGTATAGCCGTCAAGAACATCGGATTCGGCGCCATTGACCTGGTAGGCCCCAAGGACTTTCCTGTCCTGCAGAAACATGGCATTTATTCTTCCATGTGCAATGGTGCGGAGCTTGGCCTTACGAAGGGCTGGAACCATACGGAATATCATCCCGCGCTGATAAAGAATTACACGGAACATATCGACCTGGTGGCGAAGGGGGGGTATAAGAACCTGATCTGCTTTAGCGGCAACCGCGAGGGGATGGATGATGAAACGGGCCTGAAGAATTGTGTGACCGGTCTGAAGCAAATAATCGGGCAGGCCGAAAAGCAAGGGGTGATCATCCATATGGAATTGCTGAACAGCAAGATCAATCACAAGGATCAGATGTGTGACAATACCAAGTGGGGTATCGAACTGGTGAAGCGGATGGGGTCGGAGAATTTCAAATTGTTATATGATATTTATCATATGCAAATCGACGAAGGCGACGTGATCCGGACGATAACGGACAACCATCAATATTTCGGACATTATCATACCGGCGGGGTCCCGGGCCGCAATGAGATAGATGAGACCCAGGAGCTGTTTTACCCGGCGATCATGCGGGGTATTGCCGCGACGGGCTACAAGGGGTATGTGGCGCAGGAGTTCATCCCTTCCCGTCCGGACAAACTCAAATCCCTCGAGCAAGGGGTGCACATCTGTGATATTTAACTAAAAAAAATAAGGCAACGATTATGGCTGACAACACTTACGATGCGATTGTCATCGGGTCGGGCATCAGCGGGGGCTGGGCCGCCAAGGAGCTAACGGAAAAAGGTTTGAAAACGATAATGCTGGAGAGAGGGCAAAACATCGAGCATATCAAGGATTATGTGAGTGCGAATAAAGAAGCCTGGGATTTTCCGCATCGCGGGAAGGCCACCGAGCAGATGAAGAAAGATTATCCAGTGTTGCAGCGGGACTACCCCCTGAATGAATGGAACCTGGATTGGTGGTGCAAGGATAGTGAGAGCCCTTATACCGAGACGAAGCGTTTCGACTGGTTCCGCGGTTATCATGTGGGTGGCCGGTCGCTGATGTGGGGGCGTCAGAGCTACCGGTGGAGTGATTTTGATTTCGAGGCCAATGCCCGGGAGGGGATCTCTATCGACTGGCCCGTGCGCTATAAGGATATCGAGTCGTGGTACACCTATGTTGAGAAGTTTGCCGGCATCAGCGGCTCGAAAGAAAATATCGCGCATCTGCCCGACAGCTATTTTCTGCCGCCCTATGATATGACCTGTGTGGAGAAGGACGTTTCTGCGCGGTTGAAGGAGCATTATAAGGGCTTGCGGCATATGATCATTGGCCGGGTGGCTAATATTACCGTTCCGCATGAGGGAAGGGTTGGCTGCCAGTTCCGCAACAAATGCTGGCTGGGTTGTCCCTTTGGCGGCTATTTCAGCACGCAGTCGTCCACGCTGCCGGCGGCGATGAAGACGGGTAACCTTACGGTGCGGCCCTGGTCGATCGTCACCAAGATATTGTATGACAAGGATACGAAGAAGGCTACGGGGGTAGAGGTGCTGGATGGAGAGACGCTTAAGACCTACGAGTACAAGGCAAAGATCATTTTCCTGAATGCTTCTTCGTTGAATAGTGCGTGGGTGCTGATGAACTCCGCGACCGATGTGTGGCCTGACGGGTTGGGCAGCAGCAGCGGGGAATTGGGGCATAACGTAATGGACCATCACCTTGGAGTGGGCGCCAGCGGCATTGTGGAAGGATACGAGGACAAATATTATTATGGCCGCCGGGCGAATGGCATTTATATTCCGCGGTTCCGCAATATCAACGGCGACAAGCGCGAATACCTGCGTGGCTTTGGTTACCAGGGTGGCGGTGGCCGGGAAGGCTATGATCATGAGATTGCCGAATACAGCATCGGAAAGGAATACAAGCAGGCGTTGACGGAGCCCGGGCCCTGGAAAATGAATATCGGCGGATTCGGGGAGACGTTGCCCTATCATGACAACAAGGTGACGATCGACAAGACGAAGAAGGACAAGTGGGGGTTGAATGTGCTGGCTATCGACGCCGAGCTGAAGGATAATGAATTGAAGATGCGCAAGGATATGGAGGCCGATGCGGTGGAGATGCTGGAGGCTTGTGGTGTGAAGGATGTGAAGAGCCGGAGTGACAATCCTTACCTGGGCCGGGGGATCCATGAGATGGGTACGGCGCGGATGGGCAAGAGTCCCAAGACCTCGGTGTTGAATTCCTGGAACCAGGTGTGGGATGCGAAGAATGTATTTGTGACGGATGGTTCTTTTATGACCTCAGCCAATTGTGTGAATCCTTCCTTGACTTATATGGCTTTTACGGCGCGCGCGGCGGACCATGCGGTGAGCGAGCTGAAGAAGGGGAACATCTAATTATTCTATGAATACTTATGACGCAATAGTTATCGGCAGTGGGATCAGCGGGGGCTGGGCGGCGAAAGAGCTTACGGAAAAGGGGCTCACGACCCTTATGCTGGAACGCGGACCTTATTACGAGCATATCAAGGATTACAAAACTGCGAATTTGGATCCATGGGATTTTGTCCATCGGGGTAAGGTGACGCAGCAGGAGAAGAAAGACCGGCCCTATATCGCCCGAACGTGGGGCGCCACGGAGGCCGTGATCGATTCCTGGACGAAGGATGTGGATTGCCCGTATACAGAGGTGAAGCCTTTCAACTGGTGGCGGAGCTACCGGCTTGGGGGGCGGTCGATCTTGTGGGGGAGGCAGAGCTATCGCTGGAGCGATCATGATTTCGAGGCCAATGCAAAAGACGGGTGGGCTATCGATTGGCCTATCCGTTATAAGGATATCGAACCCTGGTATGACCATGTAGAGCGGTTTGCGGGGGTCTGCGGAAGCAAGGAAGGGCTGGCTCAGCTGCCGGACGGACAATTCCTGCCGCCGATGGAGATGAATTGTGTGGAGAAGGATGTGGCGGCGCGGATCAAGGAGCATTACAAGGGGCGGCGGAATATGATCATTGGCCGGTGCGCCAATCTTACGGCGCCTATCCCGGGCAGGACGCAGTGTCAATTCCGTAATCGTTGTTGGGAAGGCTGTCCGTTCGGGGGTTACTTTAGTACCCAGTCCTCAACGCTTCCTGCAGCGCTGGCTACGGGGAAACTGACAGTGCGGCCTTATAGCATTGTAATGCGGTTACTTTATGATAAGGATAAGAAGCGGGCCACGGGGGTAGAGGTGCTGGATGCCGAGACCAATAAGACGTATACTTTTTATTCGAAGATCGTTTTTGTCAATGCGAGCGCGTTGAACAGCGCCTGGATACTGATGAATTCCGCTACGGATGTCTGGCCCGGCGGGCTTGGCAGCAGCAGCGGGGAGCTGGGTCATAACATCATGGATCATCATTACAATCTTGGCGCCGCGGGTGTGATGGAAGGATATGAGGACAAGTATGTCTATGGTCGCCGGGCGAATGGCATTTATATCGTTCGGTTTGCGAACCTTTTTGGGGACAAGCGCGACTATCTGCGTGGTTTTGGCTACCAGGGCAGTGCGAGCCGGGAAGGCTGGCAACGGGATGTAGCGGAGATGAGTGTTGGTGTCGGACTGAAGGAGTCATTGTCGGAGCCGGGGCAGTGGACGATGGGGATCACGGGTTTTGGCGAACTGCTGCCTTATCATGATAACAAGATCACGCTTGACAAGGAGAAGAAGGACAAGTGGGGTTTGCCGGTGCTCTCGATGGATGCGGAGATAAAGAACAATGAAAAGAAGATGCGGAAGGATATGGTAGCGGAGGGCGTGGCGATGCTCGAGGCGGCGGGGATAAAAAAAGTTCACTCCTGGGATAACGGGCATCCTGTGGGGGATGGCATTCATGAGATGGGATCGGCGAGGATGGGGCGGGACCCTAAGACATCGGTGTTGAATAAACATAACCAGGTGTGGGATGCGCTGAATGTATTTGTGACGGACGGGGCCTGCATGACTTCGGCGGCTTGTCAAAACCCTTCTCTTACCTATATGGCTCTTACGGCGAGGGCGGCTGATTTTGCCGTGACTGAATTGAAAAAAGGGAATATTTAATTAAATTACATTATTATGAACAGAAGAGATGCATTGGCCCGGGTTGGTTTGTTGCTGGGCGGAACCATTATCGGGGCCGAGGCTTTCCTGTCCGGCTGTACCAACGCGCCGGAAAAAAAGATTGGTGGCGCCGGCACCAATTTCTCCACTGACGATATTGCTTTTTTTGACGAGGTGGCGGAGACCATTCTGCCGGCAACGGATACGCCTGGCGCAAAGGATGCGAAGGTGGGTCAGTTTATGGCTATCATTGTGAAAGATTGCTATACTGAGGCAGATCAGAAGGTGTTTATAGCCGGGATACAGAAGCTGAATGATGCCTGCAAGCAGAAGAATAATGGCAAGTCCTTTATGGACTGCACGCCGGAAGAACGGACTAAGCTGCTGATCGACCTGGACAAGGAGCAGAAGGACTATACTGCCAAGAAGAAAAAGGACGATCCGGCGCATTATTTCCGGATGATGAAGGAGTTGACCCTCTGGGGTTATTTTACGTCCGAGCCGGGCGCGACCAAGGCCCTGCGGTATGTTGCCGTGCCGGGCAAGTATGAAGGGTGTATCGATTACAAGAAGGGAGATAAGGCGTGGGCGACTTCTTAATCACCACTTCCTGGTAACCTGAGAAAAGTCTTTCGATATTGTCGCGGCCATTTCACCGGTTGTATCTTTTTCATTTGTCCTCATGCGGACCTTAAACTCACAGTCGAAGAAATCTTTGTCTTCGAAGTAGACAACCTCCTCAACATTAAATTGTGTGCGGGTGCTATCCGGCCCCGCTTTTTTCTTTAGGAATTCCGCCATCGCGGTTTTGAGCTTTTGCGGAACGTCGATCGGGCGGGGTTTTCTTTCACAACCCGGCAGTAACAGCAACAACAACAAATATTTAGGCCATTTCATCCTGGAAAACTAGCACTAAATATGAATCATTTTTAACAAATGGCAAAATGGTTGAAAAATTACAAAGAATTGTTAAAATAGTACCGGAATAGTATTACATTTAGTAATAATTTGGGCACTAGATATTGGCTCAATTTTAACAAAAAACCGAAAAACGACTCGCTTATGCCATTCAAAACTAATCCACTAAGGTGGCTTTTGTCCTTTCTTTTGCTTTTCAGCATCACCAATGTCTTCGCACAGAAGCCGGTTACCGGAAGAATCCTGGGCAAGACAGACAATCAGCCTGTGGTAGGGGCTACAGTCGCAGTGAAAGGCACCAGGACAGCCGTTCAAACTGATGCAGAAGGGCAATTCTCCCTCAACGTTCCTAAAGACAACAGTGTTCTCGTAATTTCGGGAATTGGATTCGAGAAACTGGAGCTCCCGGTAGCGGGTCGATCCAGTCTTGGGGACATCACCTTGAATACCAGTACTTCCGCACTTGACGAAATCGTGGTGACGGGTTATTCCGCACAGAAGAAGAAGGATATTACCGGTTCTGTTGCGGTCGTTAACGTGAAGGATATGAAGGCGATCGTGACGGGCAGCCCGGAGCAGATGTTGCAGGGGCAGGCCGCAGGGGTGACCATCATTACTTCGGGTGCGCCTGGTGGTCCAAGCAATGTATTTGTCCGGGGGGTAACTTCTTTCGGCAGTACCGATCCGTTATACATCATCGATGGTGTGCCGGGAGGGCTTCATGATCTTAATGCGAATGATATCGAATCGCTGCAGGTGTTGAAGGACGCAGGAGCGGCTTCTATTTATGGGGTGCGCGGTTCGAACGGAGTTATCGTCATCACAACCAAAAGAGGGAAGGCCGGCAGATCTACCGTCAGCTATGATGCCTATTACGGGACCCAGCGGCCGCTTGGAGGCAACCCATTCCACCTGTTAAATTCGCAGGAGTTGGCAAACGCCTTGTGGAAGGCAGACATCAATTCCGGCACGACTCCGGTGAGCCAGCAGTACGGTTCGGGAGCTAACCCCGTACTCCCGGATTATATTACCCCGGGTGGCGCCCACGAGGGAGATGCCTCTGTCAACCCCGCTTTATACAATGTCGATTACAGCAAGGGGCCCATTTACCAGATCACCAGGGCCAATAAGCAGGGTACCAATTGGTTCCAGCAGCTCTTCCGTCCTGCGGACATCCAGAGCCACACGCTGGCCATGAGCGGCGGGTCTGAAAAGTCGACCTATTATTTTTCGCTCGGCTATTTCAATCAGCAGGGAACCTTGCTGGAGACCTACCTGAAAAGATATGACGTCAAGATCAATACTATCTTTAATGTCAAGAAGAATATCCGGGTCGGTGAAAATGCCTACATCTTCTTCAAAAGCAATCCACAGATCGGTTATTTCGGCGAGAACGTCATCAATTACGACTACCGCGAGCAACCCATCATTCCCGTATACGATATCAAAGGGAATTATGCCGGCTCCAACGGTCCTGAGCTAGGCAATTCGCCCAACCCGGTTGCCGTTCAATTGCGAACCGCCAATAACAGGGGGTATAACTGGGACATTTTTGGTAATGTATGGGGCGAGGTGGATTTCCTGAAGCATTTTACGATCAGGACCAGCTTTGGAGGCACGATCGATAACTTCTATGGCTATCAGTATACTTATCATACCTATGAGAATGCGGAGAACAACGGCTCCAATGGCTTCTTCGAAGGAGGCGGGTACAACAGCCAGTGGACGTGGACGAATACGCTGGCCTATAATAATACCTGGGGTATGCACAGTCTGAAGGTGCTGGGTGGTTCTGAAGCCATCAATTATTACGGAAGGAACGTATTCGGCACCCGCATCAATTATTTTACCGATGATCCTTCACTGCAGGTGTTGAATGCAGGATCCCCTACGGGACAAGTCAATGGAAGCGGCGCCCGCCAGGCTACGCTGAGTTCTTATTTCGGCAGGGTGGACTATGCCTATAACGACCGGTATTTGCTTGGCGCCACGATCAGGCGGGATGGGGCATCGCCCTTTGGACCCGATAAGCAATACGGTGTCTTCCCAGCCTTTTCAGCCGGTTGGGTGATCTCGGAGGAGAATTTTATGAAGGATGCGACCTTTATCAATTACCTCAAATTGCGCGGTAGCTGGGGTAAAATGGGATCGTATGCAAACGTGCCGCCGAGCAATTCCTTTACCCAGTACAATTCAACGCCAGGGAATTCCAACTATGATATCAACGGCACCAGCAACAGCACCGCTCAAGGATTTTACAATTCCTCGATCGGCAGTCTTGTCACGGGGTGGGAAGAGGATAAGCTCACCAATTTTGGCCTCGATGCCGTTGTGCTTAACAAAAAACTTGACCTGAGCATCGAATATTACCAGAAGAAGATCAACGGGCTTCTTTTCCAGGATCAGACCTCGGCCCTGGTCGGCGGGGCAACGGTACCCAATGTCAATATCGGTGACGTCAAAAACAATGGACTGGACTTTTCGGCCGTCTACCACGGCACCGTCAACCGGGACTTTAAATTCAACATCACGGGGATCGTTACTTCCTATAAGAGCGAGGTAGTGAATATCCCCGGTGCAGGCGGCTATTTTGAATCCGGTAATACCCGGATCGGGAACTTCGTGCGGAATGCGGTCGGTCATCCGATCAGCGCCTTCTATGGTTACCAGGTGATCGGTTATTTCAAGGACGCCAATGATGTAGCTAAATCACCGACCCAGGCGGATGCGGCTCCGGGGCGGTTCAAATACGCCGACCTGAATCATGACGGTAAGATCACGGACAGCGACCGTACTTTCTTCGGCAATCCCAATCCCAAATTCACGTATGGATTGACGCTGAATGCGACGTACAAGAATTTTGATGCGACGATCGTATTTTACGGCAGCTACGGCAACGATGCGATCAACTATACCCGGTATTGGACAGACTTCTGGGCATCCTTCCAGGGAAACAAGAGCCAGAACCTTCTCTATAATTCGTGGACTCCCACTAATCTGAGTCCCAAGGCGCCGATACTGGAAAATGCGTCTACCTTCAGCACCAATACCGTTCCGAATTCCTTCTATAAGGAAAGCGCTTCCTTCTTTAAATGCCGGTCGCTCATCGTGGGGTACACGTTGCCGGCTGACCTCCTTAGGAAGGTGAGCGTTGACCGATTTCGGTTTTATGTACAGGCAAGCAATATCTTTACGATCACGAAATACACTGGCCTGGATCCGGAAATTTCCGGCAATACGAATGCGTTCGGTATCGATTTCGGCAACTATCCGAATAATCAGAGACAATATCTCGTCGGTGTCAGCTTAACCTTTTAACCAATCCATAGCTAAGGAAAATCTAAAAATAATAATAGTATGAAACGAGTAAAATATAATATATACATTCTTACCAGCCTGATCCTGGCTGTGGTGCTCTATGCCTGCGGGAAGGGATTTCTCAACAAGCCGCCGATCGGTACTTATCAGCCAGTTACGATGGCCAACAAGGCGGGGGTCGAAGGATTGTTGATCGGGGCTTATTCCCTGCTGGACGGCCAGGGGGGTATCGGTGGTTCCTGGGATGCCGCGGCGGATAACTGGGTTTGGGGTGGAGTCTGTGCAGATGATGCCCACAAGGGGTCTGACCCTGGTGATCAGCCCGATATCGTGTCCTTAATGACCTGGAGCGAAAGTTCTACCAACAGTTACAATCTTGCCAAATGGCAGACCTGTTACGACGGCATTCAGCGCGCCAACGAAGCAATACGGATCATGAGACTAGCAAAGGATCTGACTCCCGCGGATACTATGCAGATCTCCGGCGAAGCGCGGTTTCTTCGGGGGCACTATCATTTCGAGTTGAAGAAGATCTATGGTAATATACCTTTTGTGGATGAGTCGATTACCTACCAGAATAATAACTGGCGGGTGCCAAATAACGTCGATGCATGGCCGAAGATCGAAGCGGATTTTCAGTATGCATTCACCAACCTGGGGGCGACGGCTCTCGGAAAGGCGCCCGGCCGCGCCAACAAATATGCGGCGGAGGCATTCCTTGCCAAGGCCTACATGTTCGAGCATAAATACGCCCAGGCGCTTCCGTTGCTGAATGATCTGATCGCTAACGGCGAGACTCCCAACGGATTGAAATACGGGCTGATGGCCAAGTTCAACGATAACTTCAATGCTGCTACGAAAAACAACATGGAGTCGGTTTTTGCGGTTCAGAATTCGGTGAACGATGGATCCGGAGCGGCTAATGCGAATGCAGGGGACGTGTTGAATTTCTCTTATGATCCGGCTGCACCGGTGAGCTGCTGCGGATTTTACCAGCCGTCTTACAGCCTCGCCAATTCGTACAAGACCGATGCTGTTACGGGGTTGCCGATGCCCACTACTTTTAACAATACGGATCTGAAGAACGACGAAGGTTTGAAATCGACCGACCCCTTCACACCGGATGGGGTCATTACGCTGGATCCCCGGCTGGACTGGACGGTGGGCAGGAGGGGGATTCCCTTCCTCGACTGGGGGGTCAATCCCGGATTCCTTTATGTCCGCAACCAGGCGAGTGCCGGGCCGTATACACCGATCAAAAATGCTCCTTATGCGAGCCAGATCGGGACGCTAACCGACAAATCTTCTTGGACAGCAGGATATACTGCATTGAATGTCAACTTGATCCGCTATGCCGATGTATTGCTGTGGGCGGCCGAAGCAGAGGTGGAGGTAGGCAGCCTGGACAATGCCGAGAACTATGTGAACATGGTCCGGAACAGGGCAGCCAATCCTGCCGGTTTCGTGCATACTTATACGGATCCGACCAATCCCCAGGGCGGTTTCACCACTACACCGGCAGCCAACTATTTCATCAAGCCCTATCCGGCCAGCTATTTTTCGGGTCAGGGTCAGGCTACTGCCCGCACCCTTGTACGGTTTGAGCGCAAACTGGAGCTGGCGATGGAGGGACACCGGTTCTTCGACCTCGTCCGGTATGGTACTGCTGATGTTGAATTAAATGCTTATGTTGCCCATGAAGTAGGGTCCGGGTATAGCCTGTTGACCGGAGCCAGCTTTAAGAAGGGTAAGGATGAAGTTTTTGCCATCCCCCAATCGGAGATCGATGTCAGCACGATCGGCGGTAAACCGACGTTGACGCAGAACCCGGGTTATTAATGAACAAACTTGTTGAAGCGGAGGCAGAGTTTTGAATTACTCTGCCTCCTTTTTTTTTAAATTGTGTGAAATAGACTTTCATGGTGTATAGGAGGCGATTTTATTTTGGGTGTCTTTTGCTGATCTTCTCCGGAGTGTTTATCACTTCCTGTGGCAATAAGAAGACCTTGTTCGAGATGGTTCCATCGAGTTACTCGGGTGTTCACTTCAACAACAGGATCACGGAGTCGGACTCGGTCAATGTGATGGATGTTTCCAACATATACAATGGAGGAGGGGTGGGGATCGGAGATTTTAACAATGACGGGAAGCTGGACCTCTATTTTACGGGAAACCAGGTGGCTAATAAATTGTACCTGAACAAGGGGGATTTTCACTTTGAGGACGTTACAGCCAAGGCGGGGGTAGATGGCGGCGGCAAGTGGTGCAGGGGGGTGGCCGTAGTCGATATAAACAACGATGGGCTTTTGGATATCTATGTCTGTGCAACGATCAAGCCGGATGCCAGGCAGCGGGAGAATCTTTTATATATCAACCAGGGCGTTGACAGTGATGGTGTGCCCCATTTCAAGGAGATGGCGCGGGAATATGGTCTGGCTGACTCAGGCTATTCTACGCAGGCTGCTTTTTTCGACTATGATAATGATGGCGACCTGGATGTTTATATAGCCGACAATGAAATTATCGACGGTGACTATCCGAATCACTACCGGGCCATCAAGAAGGACGGATCGCACCCCAGCACAGGCAGGTTGTACCGAAATGATTGGAACGATTCTCTGAAGCACCCGGTTTTCGTCAATGTTACCCGGCAGGCCGGGACGACTGTCGAGGGATATGCGCACGCGGTTACTATTGCCGATATCAACAAGGACGGGTGGAAGGATATTTATGTAAGCAACGACTATCTTTCCAACGACCTTTTGTATATCAACAACCATGATGGGACCTTTTCGGAGCAGCTCTCGACCTATTTCAAACATACCTCTGCGAACGCGATGGGGAACGACATCACGGACATCAATAATGACGGCCTGGCCGATGTTGTTACCCTGGATATGAACCCGGAAGACAATTTCCGCAAGAAGATGATGATGGGTTCCAACAACTATCAGAATTATTTGAATAACGATCATTTCGGATATAATTATCAATATGTAAGGAATTCCCTGCAGCTGAACCAAGGCCCGCGGGTAGGGAGGAATGACTCCATCGGGCCGCCCATCTTCAGCGAAATAGGATTTTATGCGGGCATAGCCGAAACGGATTGGAGCTGGACGCCGCTGGTGGCTGATTTCGATAATGACGGGTATCGGGATATCATTATCACGAACGGCTTTCCCAAGGATGTTACGGATCACGATTTTCTGGCATTCCGGGATAAGGCTTATAATCTTGTCTCCAAAAAGGAATTGCTTAAACAAATTCCGGAGGTGAAGCTGCACAAATATGCTTTCCGGAATAATGGCGATCTCCATTTTTCGGACGTTTCGCGGGACTGGGGGTTCATGACCACCGCCTTTTCGAATGGCGCTGCTTATGCTGACCTGGATGGCGACGGGGACCTGGATCTCGTGGTCAATAATATAAATGACGAAGCGATGGTGTTTCGAAATACGCTGCGGGAGTCCGATTCTAAAGCCCATCACTATCTGCAGATACAACTCGCCGGGGATAAAAAAAATGGGAGTGGCCAGGGCGCCTGGATAGAGCTGCACTATGACGGGAATCAGCAGGTTTGTGAAAATACTGCCTACCGGGGCTATCTTTCATCCGTGCAGGGGGCTGTGCATTTCGGTTTAGGCGGGGTCGAGTCAGTGGATTCGGTTATCGTCAAGTGGCCGACCGGTAAGATGCAGGTATTGAGGCATGTAGTTGCCGACCAGGTGCTGAAGGTGGATATCCGCAATGCCGGGCTGGACTATTCTTTTTCCCGCGACAGTGTAGCTGCCTCTTCCCTTTTCAGGGATGTGACGGATTCGGTGAATATTCATTATACGCAGGTGCAAAGGGATTATATCGATTTCAATGTACAGAAGCTGTTGCCCCACAAATTATCCCAATATGGCCCGGCAGTAGCAGTAGGCGATATCAATGGGGACGGACTCGATGACATGGTGGTGGGCGGGGCTGCTTTTCATAGCGCTGAATTATTCATTCAGGGCCGGGACGGAAGTTTTCTACAAAAAGCCCTGTTGCCAGACAGCGTTTTGACCGGTAAAAAGGGCGACGACCTTGGGGTGCTTTTATTTGATGCGGATGGTGATGGCGACCAGGACCTTTTTATTGCCGGCGGAGGAAACGAATATAGCCCGAATGATGAAGCCTATGAAGACCGGCTATACCTGAATGACGGCAAGGGCAATTTTACTTTGGCTCCGGGAGCGCTTCCTCATAATCTTACCAGTAAGTTTTGTGTCCGCGCGGCCGACTATGATCATGATGGGGATCTCGACCTTTTCATATCCGGCCGGGTGGATCCCTGGCATTATCCTCAGCCGGTGTCCAGCTTTATTTACCGGAATGATTCAAAAGGCGGGCAGGTTCATTTCACGGATGTTACGGCAACTGTGGCGAAGGACCTGGTGAATATAGGCATGGTCTGTGATGCTCAGTGGACCGATTTCGACAATGATGGGTGGCCGGACCTGATCCTCGCAGGTGAATGGATGCCGGTGACGTTTCTAAAGAACGATAAGGGGATATTCAAGAATATCACTTCTTCGACAGGAACGGGTAATGAGGTAGGGTGGTGGAACAGTATTGTTGCGGGAGACTTCGACAATGACGGCGATATCGATTATGTCGTCGGCAACCTTGGTTTGAACTCCTACTACAGGGCCAGCGACCGCTATCCCGTACGGATATACGGAAAAGACTTTGACAGCAATGGGGTCTACGATATGCTTGTATCGCTTTATCTGCCTGACCGGGAAGGAAACAAAAAGGAGTTTCCGGCTCAAACCCGGGACGACCTGATCAGGCAGATGAATACGCTGCGAAAAAAATTTCCGGATTATAAATCCTTTGCCACTGCAACGATGGATCAGGTGCTTAGTCCTGAGGAGCGGGCAGGGGCCCTTATCCTCAAGGCCAATAATTTCAAGAGCTGCTTTTTGAGGAACGAGGGAAACGGTAAATTCAGTTTGAATCCTTTACCTGTGCAGGCGCAGCTGTCGGTGATCAACGGCATGGTGGCTGAAGATTTCGACGGGGATGGTAATCTGGACCTGGTGATGGCCGGCAACGATTTTGGAACGGAGCCGGGTACGGGTAGGTACGATGCTTTTAACGGCCTTTATCTGAAGGGGGATGGCAAGGGGGGATTTACTCCTTTGTCTATTTTGCAGAGTGGAGTATACCTGCCGGGAGATCAAAAGAGCCTGGTCAAGCTGCGAGGCGCGCGTGGGAATTGTTTACTGGTTTCCAGCCAGAATAAGGGGCCGTTGAAGGTATTGGAATTAAAAAGAAACGTACTTTGTGTGCCCCTGCGACCGGATGATGTAAGCGCCTTGATCGGCTACCGGGATGGAAGGACCCGTAAGGAGGAATTTTCTTATGGATCGTCGTTCCTTTCACAATCAGGAAGATTCCTAAACCTGACGGGGCCTGTTGTTTCCTTGCAAATAGAGGACAGGATGGGACGCAGGAGAAGAGTTAAATGAGATACGGAATGCATTATAAGGTCGGATCATGGGTCATTTTTTTTATTTTCCTGGGTTTTTTAACGGCCTGCGAGCAATACCATCGGAACCGGTCTCACGCAGCCGTTTCGGTGGCGAGTATCCGTGAGGGGGAAAGATTGGCCAAAGTGTACTGCCAATCCTGTCATCTTTTTCCGGACCCTTCCCTGGCGGACAGCAAGAGTTGGGAAAAAGGTATATTGCCGGCCATGGGGCCCCGGCTGGGGATCTTCAACCACAATTTTGAGCAGTATCCTTCCAGCCGGCGGGACTCGAATGTGAAAAAGGATTTTTACCCTTCAGCGCCATTGCTTACTTCGGAGGAGTGGCAACATATCCTGGATTATTATAGTGCTACCTCACCGGATTCCCTGCCGGGCCAGTCGCGGCCAAGACCCATCCGGAACGGGTTGTCGCTTTTCCAGGTGGTAACGCCGCCAAGGTATTACGACCAGCCTGCCACCACGCTGGTGCGGATCGACACTACCGCTTCCTGCCGGGGGCTATATGTTTATGATGTGCGTTACCGGGACCTGGTCCGCTATTCCCCGGCCTTACATCCCACCGATTCCTTTCACGAAGACGGTGCGATCGTGGATATGATCAGAGAGACAAACGGTTGGACGGCCTGCAATATCGGGATGTTAAATCCAAACAACGGCAAATTTGGAAAATTGCAGTCATTGGGGTTTAGCAACGGGGGCGATAGCGGTACGAGCTGCAAGGTGCGGCTGGATAGCCAGGCAATTTTCAACCATCTGGCCCGTCCCGTTCAGCTGGCTGCGGGCGATTTGAATGGGGATGGCCTGCAGGATTACCTGGTTTGTGAATTCGGCAATCTGACAGGCGCCTTATCCTGGCTGGAGAACAAAGGGAATCAGCGATTTGAGCGGCATGTCATCAGGGCTTTACCGGGCGCCATCCGCGCCTATATCGACGATTTTAACCATGACGGGTTGCCGGATATTCTGGCGCTTTTTGCGCAAGGGGATGAAGGGATCTTTCTTTTCACCAACCAGGGTAAGGGTGTATTTACCGAGGAGCGGGTGCTACAGTTTCCACCCATTTATGGTTCTTCTTATTTCGAGCTTGCCGACTTTAACAATGATGGGCAGCCGGATATCTTATATACTTGCGGGGATAATTCCGACTTTTCCCCTGTGCTGAAACCGTACCACGGATTGTATATCTTTTTGAATGACGGTCATTTTCATTTCAAACAGCGTTATTTTTTTCCTATCAACGGTTGTTATAGGGCTATGGCGAGGGATTTCGATGGGGATGGCGACCTGGATATCGCCGCCATTTCTTTTTTTGCAGACTACAAAAATCAGCCTGAGGAAGGATTTGTTTATCTTGAGAATCTGGGAGGGTTTGACTTTCAACCCTACGGGCTACCGGAAACGCAACAAGGAAAATGGCTGGTTATGGATACCGGTGACCTGGACGGTGATGGCAGGCCGGATATTGTGCTTGGGAATTTTTCCTTTTTTGCGCCCGCAACGAAGTCGGGAGTGGATTTTAAGAAAGGGCCTCCCTTTATGGTATTAAGAAATAAAGGACAAAAAAGGATTATAAAATAGACGATATGTCCAGTGTTCCATTGTGGTTGATCTATGCGTTGCTCTCTGCGATCTTTGCTGCATTGACGGCGATCTTTGCCAAGGCGGGGTTGAAGGATGTGAATGCCGACCTGGCGACGGCCATCCGGACGGCGGTGATCTTATTGATAACCTGGGGTATTGTGCTGTTCAGGGGTGGGGTGGAGGGTGTGCGGGGGCTGTCGCGGAACAACTGGCTGTTCCTGGTGCTTTCGGCGGTGGCTACGGGATTATCGTGGCTTTTTTATTATCGGGCGTTGCAGATCGGTAGGGTGCAGGAGGTGAGCATCATCGATAAGGGAAGTATTCTTTTTACCATATTCCTTTCTTACTTCTTTTTGGGGGAGCCGTTGACGCCACGGGTGCTAACGGCGGCTGCGCTGATCTTTGGGGGGCTGCTGGTGCTTATTTGGAAATAGGACCCCGGGGTTAACGGATGAATTAAACCGTGCCGGGAAAAATAAGTCTTTGAATCAGGCGCAAAATCAGTGCAGGTAGAAAATATCTTATTATTTTTAGGAACCCCTTTATCTAAAGTATGGTGTCAATCAAAACCCTTTTTTTGGCGATCAGGATAGCTTATACCTCCAAAACAACACTGAGAAACCGTGCCTTTTGATGGGATATATAATGAGCCAGAGCTGCTACGGCAGATATCCCATGGGGACAGGGATGCATTTAGGGCGTTGTACCATCATTATTACGCGTATATCCAGCGTTATATTGCGCTTTTCGAGTCATCGGGCGATTATCTTGACGAATTGACCCAGGACGTTTTTGTGCGTATCTGGGAGAAGCGGGGGCATTTGGAAAAGGTGGAATCGCTGCGGAGTTATCTTTTTCTGATAAGCCGGAATATCGTGTTTAACTATCTGCGGAGTCTGAAGGTGCAACAGAAGGTGAAAGAGCTCGAAGGGTTGCCGGACCCGGCCGGTGATGACCTGGAGGACCAGATGCTTTTCAAGCAATATTACCGCATTGCGCTGGAAGCCATGGATAAGCTGCCGCCCGGCAGGCGTAAAGTGTTGAAAATGAGTATAGATGACGGGTTGAGCCTGGATGAGATAGCTCAGGAGCTACATATTTCCCGGGCTGGGGTGAAGAAGCAATTATATGCCGCCACTGCTTTTGTCCGGCAATACCTGCATGAGCATGGGGAGATGACTGTCCTGCTGCTTATTTTTCTTTCTCTTTTTGAGTGTTGAGTTTCAACCAAGTAGACAAATCTGAAAAAATTTTTTAAAAAACCTGGATTTCGAGGTATCCCCGAACTTCCGGCAAGTGTCTTTATAGATAAGACACCTTATGTTATGAACTTACAAGAAGCCAAGCAGTTTGTCGCTCAATTCGTAACGGGAGATTATAATCCGGAGCAATATGCGGCTTTTCTGCAGTGGCTGAGGGGGGCGACGGTGAGTGAGCTGAATGCGATCGCCGACGAACATGAGTCTTTGCATGAGAGTTGGGATCTGGCCGGGTTGTTGCCTGCTGAGAATTGGGTTGCCGAGTTGGAGTCCAAGCTGGATGGGGTGGTTGAGAGGAGAGAAGGGACTCCGGTGAGGGAGATGGCGAGAAGTAGGTTCGCCCATCGCAGGACGTGGTTCGCCGCCGCGTCCGTGGTGGTGTTGATCGCCGGCGGAGTTATCTGGGATCTGCAAAAGAAGGAGACGAAATCGGTTGTGGGTGACACTGTTGGGACCAGGCCGGAGTTGCCGGTGATGGCCCAGACGATGGTCAGCCCCGTGGGTGGCGAAGTGAAGCAGGTGGTGTTGGCGGATGGGAGCAAGGTTTTGTTGAATGTGGCTTCCGAGTTGAAATATCCGGCTGCCTTTACTGGTAGTGAGCGGGTTGTGGAATTGTCCGGTGAGGCTTATTTCGAAGTAGCGCCTGATGCCAAAAAGCCTTTTCGGGTGATGATCAAGGATGCTGAAGTAGCAGTTTTGGGGACGAGATTCGATGTAAGTGCCTACAAAGATGAGGCTGTTAGTAAGACGACGCTGTTAGAAGGTTCGGTAGCGATAAAAAGCAGGACGAATAGGGAAGTTTTAACACCGAATCAACAGGCGGAAATAGCTTATTCTTCAACGGGAGTATCCGGAGGGATCAGTGTGTCGAAGGTGGATGCGGGTAATGTAGATAATGTAATGGGGTGGAAGAAGGGGGTTTATAGGTTCACGAATGAGGACCTAAAGGTAGTGATGCGGGTCATAGCGAGGTATTATAACGTTGATATACAATATGATTATGTTCCGGGCAAGACGGTATCGGGGATCGTTGATCGAGCCAATGGTCTGGAGCAGAATTTGAAATCGTTGCAAAGTAGTGGTGGCTTTCGCTTTGATACAAAAGGAAAAACAGTAAAAGTCATCCTTTAGTATATTGTCCATAACCATTGAACCGAGTCCAAACAGTTACAGCCGCGGTCATGGGTAAATAGAAATAAGTATTTATTTTATATTTATTCATGATTTGTAGGCTGTAACTTTATTATATATAAACCGCTCGGCTTAATGAGGTCGCTGAAACTGACTGTATTCCTATTGTTGTCTTGCTTACTGAAAAGCCGACTGGCCTTATGTCAGCCCACTCCCCTCATTACATTGACCGAGAAAAATGCTCCCCTGCAGAAGGTGTTGGATGATCTTCATGAAAAAAGTGGTTTTACCTATATTGGTGAAGGTGACTGGCCGCGGCTGAGCCGGCCTGTAACCCTTACCGTTAGGGATTTGCCGTTGCAGGAGGTGCTGGATATCTGTTTTAGAGATCAGCCGTTGACCTATGAGCTGAATGCAGCCAATCGGTTTATTACTGTTCGGTTGCGAGCGAGGCAGGACCGGACGGTGCATGGGCGGGTTGTCGATGAGAACAAGGAGCCGATGGGTAGGGTTACGATCCATATTGCCGGTGAGGGGGATGCAGAGAGTGGGGAAGACGGGCAGTTCGACCTTAGTGTGCATTATTCGGGATCGCGGCTGGAGGTGAGCATGGTGGGTTATGAGACGCAGGATGTGGCATTGCCGGAGCCGGGGAAGGAGCTGACCATTCAAATGAAGTTGCGGGCAGGGACGCTGGCGGAGGCTGTTGTGGTGCATACGGGTTACCAGGATCAGCGGAAGCTGGCGACGACGGGGTCGTTTGAGGTGGTGGATAATGATCTGCTGAATCGCCGGGTGTCACCGAATATCCTCGATCATATCGATGGGGTAGTGAGTGGGGTGCTGTTCAATAAGAATATTCAGCCGGGGGTGAACCAGGCCAGCATTTCCGTTCGGGGCCGGAGTACGATCTTCGGCAATCCCAACCCGCTGATCGTAGTGGATAATTTTCCCTATACCGGCGATATCAGCAATATCAATCCAGCGGATGTTGAGAGTATTACTGTCCTGAAGGATGCGTCGGCGGCAGCGATCTGGGGGACGTTGGCGGGCAATGGGGTGATTGTGATCACGACGAAGAAGGGACGATCGTGGGGGGAGCCGCGGTTGAGTTTTACGACCAGCCAGACGGGGAGCCAGCGGGAGAATTTGTATTATTTGCCGATACTTTCCTCGAGTGATTATATCGATATCGAGGACACCCTATATAACAGGGGTTATTACAATGCATTTCTTGCGAGTACGCAGTACCCGGCTTTAAGCCCGGTGATAGAGTTGCTGAGCCATGGGAAGCCGGGGATGCCACCGGCTCCGGACATCCGGGCGCAGATTGATGGCTTGCGAAAGGTGGATACGCGGAGCGATCTCAACAAGTATTTTTACCGGCGTGAATTGAATAGCCAGTATGTGCTGAGCGCGACCGGGGGGAGTGAGCGGGACCAGTATTACCTGTCTGCGGGCTATGACCGGGATCTGAGCAACCTGGTGCGTAATGAATACGACCGCGTGACACTGTTGGGGAACAACAGCTATACGCTGCTGCCTAACCGGTTGGAATTGAGTACGGGTCTTGCTTTTACGGCCAGCACTACCTATCTGAATAACAACACCAACAACCTCAACATCTCTTATCCCTATGCGCAACTGGCCGATGTACAGGGAAATGCCCTGCCGGTGCCCTATAGTCTCCGCCTGCCGTATGTGGATACGGTGGGTGGTGGAAAATTACTGGACTGGCATTACCGCCCGCTGGATGAGCTGCGGAATGCGGATAATACCGTTCACCTGCATGAATACCGGATCAACCTGGGGCTACGGTTTTCCATCCTCAAGGGGCTGGAGGCCCGAGCCTATTACCAGTATGCCCGCGCCGATTCCGACTTTGTACAATATTATAGCCTGAAAACCTATACAGCACGGGGCCTGATCAATTCCTATACCCAGGATTCGGCGGGGATCTTAAGCTTTCCCGTGCCCCGGGGGGGTATCCTGAATGAATACCAGAACACCTTTACGACAAACGATGTCCGGCTGCTGCTAAATTACAGCGACAGCCTTTTCCGGGGGCGGATCAACGGGATGGCGGGGGTCGAGGTGCGGGACCGTGAGGGCACCAGCCAGAACAGCGTCCTCTATGGTTATGACCCTGACCTGGGCACCAGCCTCCCTGTGGACTACCTGCAGAGCTATCGCAACTATGTGACGGGCCAGCCCCAGCAATTGACGTACGGGAATATCCGGACGGGTACGGCAGATCGATACGTGAGCTATTATGCCAATGGGAATTATCTCTACCGGGGGCGGTATATGGTCTCGGCCAGCGCCCGGCGGGATGAGTCGAACCTGTTTGGCGTGAATGCCAACCAGAAGGGCGTGCCGCTCTGGTCGGTGGGTGCGGCCTGGGAGGCGTCGAAGGAAGACTTTTACAAGGCGAAATGGCTGCCGTACCTGCGGCTGCGGCTTACCGATGGATACAATGGGAATGTCGACCGGGATGTCTCAGCCTATACGACGGCCTACATCAGCGGCAGCCTGAATCCCTATTTTAACCCCTTTGCCGGGATCGCTAACCCGCCTAATCCAGCGCTGCGCTGGGAGCGGGTGCATATCATCAATGCGGGGCTGGACTTTGGCCTGAAGGGGAGCCGGCTGACCGGGAGCATCGAATATTATCTCAAGTCGGGGTTGGACCTGATCGGTTTTAGCCCGGTTGATCCTACGACGGGCGTCGCCACCTTCGAGGGGAATACGGCCGATATGATCAACCATGGGCTGGACCTTACGCTGCGGGTCGAGCAGCCGATCGGCGCCGTCCGCTGGAACAGTGTGCTGCTCTTCAGCTTTGTGCGGGACAAGCTGACGCGCTACCTGGCGAAGCCGGGGGCGGTGCAGGATTATTTCAACACGCAAACGATCAACCCCCTGGTGGGCCGGCCGCTGTATTCGGTCTATGCGCTGCGTTGGGCGGGGCTGAGCCCGGCCAACGGGGACCCGCAGGGCTGGTTCCAGGGCAAGGTCAGCACGGATTATGCGGGTATGCTGAGCACGGACAGCCTTGGCTACCTGCGTTATAAGGGGGCAGCCAATCCCACGGTGTTCGGTTCCTTTCGCAACAGCTTTTACTGGAAGCAATGGGGTTTGTCCTTTAATATTATCTATAAATTGGGTTATGTCTTCCGGCGCAATTCCATTTTCTATTATGATGTGTTCTATGGCGGGTCGAAGGGCCATCCCGACTATGAGCGGCGCTGGCAAAATGCCGGCGATGAAAAGCGGACCAATGTACCCTCACTGGATTATCCTGCCGATCCCAACAGAGATAATTTCTACCGGTATGCGGAGGTGCTGGTGGAGCGAGGCGATCATGTCCGCCTGCAGGATCTTCAGCTGAGCTATGAGCTGGCACGGGCTGCGCATGCAAAGCTGCCGGTATCGGCTATCCGCTTCTATCTCTATGCGAACAACCTGGGAATCCTTTGGAAGGCTAATCATGCGGGGATCGATCCCGACAATGTCTCAACTATTCCGACGCCCCGGACCCTGGCCCTGGGGGTAAAAGTAGACTATTAAAACTTATGCTATGAGCGTTTCCTTGTATCCATCGACGACGCGAACGCTGTTGGTACTTCTGTTTGCGGGGTTGGTAGGAGCCTGTAATAAGGACCAATTCCTCGCCAAGAAACCCACCACCGCCCTGGTGGTGCCGACGACGTTGAGCGATTTCCAGGAATTGCTGGACAACACAAAGGTCTTCGGTCTGGTGCCGGTGTTGGGAGAGGCTTCGGCCGACAACTATTACCTTTCGTACTCCGCGTGGCAGGCCAGCCAGGCCATCCGGGAATACAATGCGTACATCTGGGCCAAGGATATCTATGGAGGCCAGGGGGCTCAGCAGGACTGGAATGCACCCTATCAGCAGGTGTTCTATGCGAATGTGGTACTGGACGGATTGAAAGCCATGAAGGCAAACCCGGACAGTGTCGCGCAATGGAATACGTTGGAAGGGACAGCGCTGTTTCTCCGGGCCTTTGCCTTTTATAATCTCGCACAATTGTTCGCCCCGGTGTATGATGCGTCGTCGGCGGGTACAGACTTAGGTATCCCTTTGCGGCTGAGCTCGGGGATCGATACGCTTTCGGCGCGGGCAAGCGTTCAGGCCACCTATGACCAGATAGTGAATGATCTGCATACCGCCGAGGGCTACCTGCCGGGAGGGACGCCCGGTAACACCCTGAACAGGCCTGTACGCATAAGTGCCCAGGCGCTGCTGGCCCGGGTCTATCTCAGCATGCGCAACTACCCCCTGGCGCGGGCCTGTGCAGACAGCGTCCTGCAAGTAGATTCCACGCTGATGGATTACAACGACCAAAGTGTAGTAGACACGACCTCCAACTTTCCGGTGCACCTGCTCAATCCCGAGACGCTTTACCAGGCCAGTTTCCTGGGCGCACCCAGCTCAACGCCTTATTTTACCGTGATCTCCGCGGGCTATGCTACCACCTGGATCGACACCATGCTGCTGCACAGCTATGACACGAACGATCTGCGCATAAAGGTATATTACCGGCAAAAGAACGGAAATCCTTATTATCTCAAAGGCAGCTACACGCAGTCGTTCTACCCGTTTGGCGGTTTGGCCATCGATGAACTCCTGCTTATTCGCGCGGAGGGCGCGGCCCGGGCAGGGGATGCGACAGCAGCTATAAACGATATCAATGCGCTGTTGAGCAAGCGATGGCGGCGGGGAACTTTTCCGCGGTATGGTGTGGCTTCCGCGGGCGAGGCGCTCGATACGGTGCGGCTAGAACGAAGGAAGGAATTGGCCTTCCGGGGATTGCGATGGACGGACCTGCGCAGGCTGAATAAGGAAGGCGCCAATGTAATAACGCTGACCCGTATCCTGAACGGAACGACGTATACATTGGCGCCTAATAGTTTGAACTATACATTGCCTATACCACCTGATGTACTCAGCCTTAATGCTTCAATACAACAGAATGTACGGAATTAGTGGTCTATTTTGTCTTGGGGGCTTCCACCGCACAGCCCATGCAACCGTTGTAGGTGCCGATAGTACAGCCTGTGTAGGTTATACCGCCATTGGTCGTATAATAGGTGCAGAATTGGGAACCCGCAGCGCATCCGTATTGAGCTGAAACCGGGATATACGAGCTTCCGTTGAAATAATATTGTTGAAAGGTAGTGCAATCAAAATGCGGCTTGCTGGTGAAAGCGGCGGTGATGGCGAAGACGACTGTCAGGGACAAGATGGACCATTTGATCTTTTTCATACGAAAGTGTTTGATTGGTGATGAAATATGGGTTTTGGTTTTAAAACTTTCTTACGTTGAAGCACAACTCCCAGAGCCGACAAGCCTGTATAGAATGAGTTCAATACGAGGTGTTCCGGCCAGGTGAGACGCTTGATCACACCGCCACAGGAACAAGGTATAAATGGGAGAAGATGCATCAGGACGATGGCCGTATAGATCGTAAACAGCCCCATCATCACCAGCGAAGCGTAGAAACCTAACAGTCGGGTACGTTCGAAGATCACACTAACGGAGATGGCTATCTCAGTAAAGGGTACGATCCAAACGAGGAGCCGGGTCAGGGTATGCGGCAGCGGCTGATGAGCCATTTCTCTATTAAACGTGCGCCAGTCAAGGAACTTGCTTAGACTTGCGTAAACAAAAAGCAATATCAATAGGGCCGAAATACACTCCAGCAATACCTGTCTTTTGAACATAGTTAAAAAGGTTTGAACCCCCGGTGACAGCGTGGGCCAAATATCAATAAAAGGTAATCATGAGCGGATAGGAAGAATCGCATTGTATACGGGTCGGATAAGAATAAGATAAGAAAAAGGAGGATAAAAAAAGGAACAGGTTATTACTAGTGATGTTAAATATCGGCAAAAAAGATCAGAGTAGCAACATCGAATCCATTATATTTTTGCGATTTTAACTTTTCCCTGCAAGCAGCGTTAGAAATTTTTTCTGCACTACGAACGTTAAATGTAGAGTTGTATTATCTCTAAAACGAAAAAATATGTATCGTAACTCCTTGTTCGTAATGATTCTCGCAACATTCGTCCTACGTTGCTACTCGCAGTCCGAAAAAATAATATATAAAGACCCTGCGTTTATTTCGGCGATGGTGCAACAACATAACACGTATCGATCGGCTTTGCAATTGCCTCCGCTGGTGTGGTCGCCGGCGCTGGCGAAGGATGCGTTGGCCTGGGGCCAGCATCTGGCCGCGATAGACAAGGGACAGCACGATGCATCCATCAGAGGGAAAGAAGGCGAGAATCTTTGGTGGGGAACGGCGGATGCTTTCTCCTATGCAGATATGGTAGACATGTGGGGCAATGAGAAAAATTCGTTCCGCTATGGAGTCTTTCCCGATGTCGGTACGAGCAGAGGGGCGATGGTCGGGCATTATACCCAGATGGTGTGGAAGAATACGACATCCGTCGGATGTGCACTCGTCGGTAATGGTACGAACGACTATCTTGTTTGCCGGTATGCCGTGCCGGGCAACGTCGTTGGCGAAAAACCCTATTAGGCTGATCGGTTTATCGTTTGTGAGCGAGTTCGCCCGTAATGGCGATGACGAGCATGGCGGCGTTGTGTGCTGCTGCACGATAGAACCGCGCGATGTCTTTTTCCGCCTCGCCGTCTGCGGCATCACTGAGGCTGCGGATGACGATGAACGGCACCCCTTGCTGCCAGCAGGTTTGGGCTACCGCGGCCCCTTCCATATCGGTGGCTTCCGCCTGCATATCCTGCCAGAAACGCCGGGTGGCCGACCGGCTGGTGACGAAGACATCGCCCGTCACGATGGCGCCGGTGACGATGCGGGGCGCGGGTCTTCCTTCGATAGGTTTTTCCAATGCCAGATGTCTGCTGACGTTTTCCGCGATGTTCACCAGGGTGTCGTTACAGGGAAAATACTGAGGATTCTTTTTGGTTGTTGCCGGATCGCGGGTCGCATCGGGTTTCAGGCTATCATCGGTGAGCGTACCGAAGTCGTGATAGGCGAGCCGGTTACCAATAACAAGGTCACCGGGTGAGAGGGCCGGGTCGACGCCGCCGGCGATGCCGCTGAAGAGGACCTCTGCCGGATGAAAGTGGTCGATGACCAGCGTTGTAGTGATCGCTGCATTTACTTTCCCGATGCCGGTGAGGGCGACGACGACCTTTCTTCCATTGAGTGTTCCTTCGGTGAAGTGCAGGTGGTCGATGACGATCTCTTTTTTATTTTCGACGGCATTGAGCAAGAGCGTGATCTCTTCGCCATAGGCGCCGAGGATGGCAGTGGTTTGTGCGCCGGCCGGCCTCGCGGTGGTTTGTGCCTGGGATGGCGTGGTGGCGAGCTGAAGGATTACAAGCAGCAGGAGGATAGTCTTGTTCATAATAATAAAGATAAGAGGGCGAGGGCGTCTATGACAAGCAAGGGGATGGTTACTTCCCTGGATTTGCCGGTGGCTGTCTTCAGGAGGGTATAGGAGAAGAAACCCCAGATGATGCCCTGGGTGATGGAATAGGTGAAGGGGATGAGCACCAGGGCCAGGAAGGCGGGGATGGCCTCGGCTGCGTCTTCCCAGTTGATGCGGCTCACCGGCCGGAGCATGAACACGCCTACCAGCACCAGGGCCGGTGCGGTCGCGATGGCAGGGATGGTGGATATTAACGGCGACAGAAAGAGAAAGGGCAGGAAGAGGAAGGCTGCGACGACGGCCGTGAATCCCGTTCGGCCACCGGCTTCTATGCCAACGGCGGATTCGATGTAGGCGGTGCCGGGGCTGGAGCCCAATAATCCCGCGATGGTGGTCGCTACCGCATCGGTGAGCAGGGCGCGGCGGAGATGACGGGGTTCGCCCTTCTCATCGAGGAGCTGCGCAGCTTCCGCCAGCCCTACGAGGGTGGAGAGGCTGTCGAAGAGATCGGTGAAGATGAAGGAAAAGATGATGGGAAAGGCCGACCAGCGCAGGGAGTGGACAAGATCGAGCTTGAAGAGCAGGCTAAAGTCGGGCGGCGACCACCAGCCCGATGCTTTTACGAGCGGGATGCTGCCGGCGACGGACCAGTGATCCGGTCCCCACCAACGGCCCAGGGGCCAGGCGCAGAGCGTCGTAAAGATGATACCATATAAAATAGCGCCTTTTACTTTGCGGGCGATGAGCAGGGCGGTGAACAGCAAGCCTGCCAGGAAGGTGAGGACGGAGGGGGTAAGGGGCCCCATGCCGACCAGGGTAGCGGGCCGGTAAACGATGAATCCGGCATTGACCAGCCCGATGAGGGTGATAAAGAGGCCGATGCCTCCGGCGATGGCATAGCGGAGGGGCCGGGGAATGGCTTTTAAGAGTAAAGACCTGATATTCAATATAGTAAGTAGCAGGAAGAAGATGCCAGACCAGAAAACTGCACCTAAGGCTACGGGCCAGGGAATTTTGAAGGTTGCGACGGCTGTAAAAGTGAAAAAGGCGTTGAGGCCCATGCCCGGGGCTACGAGGATGGGGTTTCGGGCATAGAGCCCCATCATTAATGTGCTGAAGAAGGAGACCAGGACCGTTGCGGTTAGCACCCCCGAGAAAGGCATGCCGGTGCGGCTGAGGATGGCAGGGTTTACGATGATGATATAGGAAGTAGCCAGGAAGGAGGATATCCCCGCTACTATCTCGGTTGAGCGGTTCGTCCGGATATCAGGCCGCTGTTTAAGCCGCTGTAGCATCGATTATGTCGGCCATGGTGATGCCGAGGTGGCTTTCGTCGTAGACGCATTCTTTGTTGCGGATGAGCAAGACCTGGGGGGACTCGTGCTCTACGAAGAAAGTTTCGGCTATTTTGTTGGAGATGGGCCGGAAACTGATGAGATCGAGATAGTAAAAATCTATGGCTTCCGGTTGGGCGGCTCTTTCCAGGCGGCTTTTGACCAGAGCGCTGGAGGGGCAGCGGGTGCTGTGTTTAAAGATGAGTTGGGGGCGGCTGACCGATTTTTCCCTGATGTCTTCCAGCTGAGCTTCTGATTGCAAAGAGATCCAATTCATGGTTGCGAAGATACTATTGCGCTTTTAACAACAGGGAATAAAAAAAGGTTATCGATCGATAACCTGGACCAAAGAATTTTTCTGCGCTAGGGTAGGGAGGGATCGGACTAGCGATATCCTACATAACCCTGGCTCATCTTGCAACCGCTGCGGGAGCTATAGCTGGAAGCGCAGGAAGTAAAGGCAAGGGCCGTGGCGATGACTAAAATTACAACAATTGTCTTTCTCATTTTTTGTGGTATTTAGAATTGTTACGATAAATTGCCTGGTTAACTGACGGAATTGGAACCAGGTAATTCAAAGGACCGGATGCGGATTACACCACAGAAGATTGGGGGGAGATTTTCTAAAGGATAGAGAAAGAAATAATCGTAGAACTGGCACAAAGTAAACACAAAAAATCGATATTCGCAAGCCCTAAGGGGATATTATTATACTATGAACGTTCATTTTATCGCCATCGGTGGGAGTGTAATGCATCAATTGGCTATAGCCCTTGTGCGTAAAGGATACACGGTAACGGGCAGTGATGACGAGATCTTCGAGCCGGCGCGCACCAACCTGCAACAGGAAGGGCTTCTTCCCGCCACTATAGGCTGGGAGCCAGGCCGGATCCATCCCGGACTGGACGCGGTGATCCTGGGCATGCATGCCAAGGGCGACAATCCCGAACTGCAAAGAGCAATGGAGTTGTCTCTTCCGATCTATTCTTTCCCGGAATATATCTACCAGGAGAGCCGCGACAAGAAGCGGGTAGTTGTGGGCGGCAGTCATGGAAAGACGACGACGACGGCCATGATCATGAATGCGCTGGCGGCGGCCGGGATGGATTTTGACTGGCTGGTCGGGGCCAGGCTGGAAGGTTTCGCTCAATCGGTGAATATCACTCATGCCCCCGTGATAGTCTGTGAAGGGGACGAATACCCGGCCAGTGTGTTGGAGAAGCGACCCAAATTTCATTTTCTTTTTCCACATATCGCCGTTATCACGGGGATTGCGTGGGATCATATCAATGTCTTCCCGACCTTTGACAATTACCTGGAGCAGTTTCGCATCTTTATGGATAAGATCGGGCCGGGAGGGGTACTTATCTATAATGAAACAGATGCTGTGTTGAAGAAACTGGTAGCGGAGCATCCGGGGGCTAATGTGCGTAAGGTAGGTTATGGAATACCTGCCCACCGGATAGAAAACGGCATAACGCTTGTTACGTTGGAGGGTCATACCGGGGCCTTAAAGGTTTTTGGGGAGCATAATCTATTAAATCTGCATGCTGCCTTTTTGGTTGCCAAGGAGTTAGGCCTTGATGCGGCGGGTTTTTTGAAAGGTATGGCCGCTTTTTCGGGGGCGGCTAAACGGTTGGAATTGATCGGCAGGTCCGCCGATGTCAACGTCTACCGGGATTTTGCCCATGCTCCCTCGAAAGTGAAGGCTACAATACAGGCGGTGAAAGGCCAGTTTCCCGACCGGCAGCTGATCGCCGTCCTGGAGTTGCACACCTACAGCAGTCTGAATGAACAATTCCTGGCCGAATACCGGGGCGCGCTTGACCTGGCGGATAAGGCCGCGGTCTTTTATTCCAGGCATGCCCTTGAATTGAAGCGGATGCCGTTGCTGCCGGAGGAAAAGGTGATCGCGGGGTTTGGGAAACCGGGACTGGCAGTGTTCCAGGAAAGAGAAGATTTGCGAGCCTGGTTGGCGCGGCAATCTTATAAAAATGTTAATTTGCTTTTAATGAGTTCGGGTAATTTTGAGGGGCTTGATATAAGAGATTTTTTAATATTATAGAATGTTACAACTTACGCACCCCCTGGCGATCATTGATCTGGAGACTACGGGGGTCAATCTCGGCACAGACCGGATTATTGAAATCGCCATTGTGAAGGTGATGCCGGATGGAAAGAAGCTGGTGAAACGGAAATTAATTAACCCGGAGATGCCTATTTCGGCGGGGTCAACCGAGATTCATGGGATCACCAATGACATGGTGAAAGATGCGCCCACCTTCCGGCAGGTGGCTAACGAGCTGAAGCAATTCCTGGATCATTGCGACCTGGCGGGTTATAATTCCAATCGATTTGATATTCCCATGCTGGTGGAGGAGTTTCTGCGTGTCGGAATGGAGTTCGACGGCAAGGGCAGGAAACTGCTCGATGTGCAAAAGATCTTTCACATGATGGAGCAGCGAACGCTGAGCGCTGCATACCGATTCTATTGTCAAAAAGAATTGGAGGGCGCTCATGGGGCTGAAGCAGATGCTTCGGCTACTTGGGAAGTATTGGTGGCGCAGGTGTCGAAATATCCCCAATTGGGAACGAATATCGATACCATTCTCAAATGTATAGGCGAAGAGCCGGTGGTGGATTTTGCGCGGCGAT
Source organism: Puia dinghuensis (assembly GCF_014642875.1). Taxonomy (GTDB): domain Bacteria; phylum Bacteroidota; class Bacteroidia; order Chitinophagales; family Chitinophagaceae; genus Puia; species Puia dinghuensis. Next base: position 1,827,525 of record NZ_BMJC01000001.1, on the reverse strand, counting down.
TTGTAATGGAGAACGGGGTGGAAGTGTTTAATTTCGGCAAGCACAAAGGGCGGGCTGTAGCCGAAATATTGAAGGCAGAGCCGCAGTATTATGATTGGATGATGAAGGGAGATTTTCCACTTCACACCAAGCAGAAACTAACGGAAATTTTTAACAGGACAATGTTAAAAAAGGGGTAGCAGGGATGAGAGGGGCTGAAAAGTTGTAATTTTGTATTTTAATTCCGGACATAAAACAGGCAGTTGGAAAAGATCGTCATCATACCTACTTATAACGAAAAGGAAAACATTACCCTGATATTGGAAGCTATTTTTCAGTTGGGGCAAGGCTTTCATGTGCTGGTGATAGATGATAGCTCACCGGATGGCACAGCAGATATCGTCAGGCAGTTACAGCGGAAATATGCCGGTCAGCTTTTCCTGGAAGAGCGCCAGGGGAAGCTGGGGTTGGGTACGGCTTATATCCATGGCTTCAAGTGGGCAGTGCGTAACAACTATGCCTTCATTTTCGAGATGGATGCCGATTTCTCGCATAATCCGAAGGATCTGATGCGGCTGTATGAAGCCTGTAAATACCAGGATGGCGATGTGGCTGTCGGCTCCCGTTATGTAAAGGGTGGTGGTAATGTCAATTGGCCCCGCAACCGCATCCTGCTCTCACGCGGGGGCTCTATTTATACGCGGATCATCACGTGGATGCCTGTTCAGGACCCTACCGCCGGGTTTGTCTGTTATAAAAGGGAGGTGTTGGAGACGATCAATCTCGATGAGATCAGGTTTGTCGGTTATGCCTTTCAGATCGAAATGAAATTTGCGGCCTGGAAGCTTGGCTTCAAGATAAAGGAGGTTCCCATCATCTTTGAAGACCGCAAATTTGGTGTCAGCAAGATGAACAAGGGTATCGTAAAAGAAGGCATCCTCGGTGTGCTTAACCTGCGCTGGCACTCTCTCTTCAAGAATTATCGCAACCGGGTGAAGAATGATGTCATGGCCATGAGCTCTTTTCCTAAATAGGCCATGAAAAAGGCTTTTATCCAACTTCATGCGGCTGTCCTTCTCGCAGGGCTTACCGGGGTGCTCGGCAGGCTTATCTCCCTCAATGCGGGTTTACTGGTCTGGTACCGGCTGTTGATCACCGCTGCTTCGTTGTGGTTATTAGCCTTGTTGCGCAGGCAGTCCGTGCGGATCGACCGGCGTGACCTCTGGCGCATCTTTGGCATCGGGGGGATCGCGGCGTTGCACTGGGTGGCATTTTATGCGAGTATCAAATATTCCAATGTTTCTGTCGGCCTGGTTTGTTTTTCGGCGATCGGGTTTTTTACGGCCTTGATCGAGCCACTGGTCTTGCGGCACCGGGTCGATGTCGTCGAACTGCTGCTGGGGCTGCTGGTGATTGCGGGCATCTTCTTTATCTTCCAGGTAGACCCGCATTATAAGACCGGTATCCTGATCGGGCTGGTCTCGGCGTTACTCGGGAGTCTTTTTCCGGTGTTGAATAAGCGCATTTTGCAGCGGGTGCCGGCGGAGACAGTGACACTATATGAGCTGTCCGGCGGGTTCCTGGGGTTGACGCTGTTGATGCCTTTGTACCTATATCTTTTTCCTTTTGATTCGCTCGTTCCGGGTTGGCGGGACTGGGGCTGGCTGCTGGTGTTGAGTTGGGCCTGTACGGTGCTGGCTTTTAATCTTTCGATGAGTGCGTTGCAGCGGATATCGGCGTTTACGGTGAATCTCAGCTATAACCTGGAGCCGGTGTATGGGATATTGCTGGCTTTCCTGCTTTTCAGGGAGGATAAATACCTTAACCAGGGGTTTTATGTTGGGTTCTTGCTGATTCTGCTGTCGATCGTTTTGCAGACGGTGAGGTTGTGGAGGAGGGGGGTGGGGGTGGAGTGAGGGGGTGAGGCGGAGTATGTGGTGGGAGGGGTGACTGCATTTAAGGTTCTCGATTTCAAAAAAGTGATCAGGTACCAAGCTTCCGCCCATCCAGAAGCTTCTGTAAACCCTTCTCAACCGGGATTCGGTGAATTGGCAATATTCACAGTAGGATCAATAAGCTTCTCTCTTTCTTTGTCCATTGAATTGGTCTGTTTGATTGTCGTCCTATACGGTTCAGGTGTAGAGTTTCTATATTTTTCTTTTAAATTAGACAATATTCTTTCAGACCATTCGCCCGAAGAATGTTAATCGTACCCCAAAGGAAACCAGATACCACGATACATTGGCGACTTCATATTCGGTATGATGTGCCCTTGATCTAATGTATTAATGTCTACATCTTCTACCATTTCCTTAATAGGAGGACGCTTAACATAGGAGAATATTTTTTCATCGATAATACCAAGAGCATCTTCGTAGCTAGTCGCTGTAACACCGCAACCAATTCCAATACCCGGAGGATATCCGAACGCTAATTTAATGTCAAATTCGAACCAAAATCTATGCATATAATATTGATGTTGTTGAGGGATATTCTGAGGGTTAACAACAGGCTCAAATCTAATACCTGGACCTATATATGGATTAATGGTTCCTGGCACTATTCCCGTACTTGGATCAATGCCTGGCAATAGATATTGTCTGTCCATGAAGTACGGCAAGTATTGAGGATGAGCGAAGTAGTCAATATCACTCTTTGTCCCAGGTAGCCGGGTTGCTGGTATTTATTACACCGCTTACAATAGAGCTTTTGCGCGCTATTTTTCTGCCTGCCGGCCTTTTGGCAGGAACGGTCACAAAATTTACATTTCAAACGACCAGATTTTTTGATACACGAGAACGATACAAGGCCGGAAGTAACCGGCCTCTTAGTCGAGTCTTATTTATTTTTTGGCTTTTTAGGATGAAATGATCAGGCTAACAGCCTTTGTGGAGGCGGCTTTTAAGAAATGTTCGGAAAGCCTGATTTTTTGATACACTACCCCCAACAACACATCAAATATTTTAATAAAGTAGCTGCCCATCAAGTCCTTTTAAATAACTCTGGATATTTACTCAGCATGAACTTACGAATATCCACCATCTTTAATTCATGGTTTCCGCTCTTAAAAAAATCATTTATTGCGTCAAAATTTTGATAAATAGTATCAGATATATAGTTGAATTGCTTTTTATAACATTCATCCAGATCTTTTTCTTCTTTAAAATAGTTAGACTCGGGGACATCTGAAGATGTTTGATTTAAATAGCTTAATAAGTTAAATAAGTTAACCCCTTTATCTGGATAGCCTGTTTTGTAAAGTGCAACATAAAATTCCCGTCTATATTTTTCAAGTTTTATCACAAAAGTATCAGAACTATACTCAATCGAATATACTCCTTCCTCATTTAGTTCCGTTGATTTGATAAATCCATATTTTTCGACAAGCTTTGTAAAGCTGTCATATAAATATTTTAGAAATTTTTGATCCATCTTATTCCTTATTTTAAAACCAACTTTGAATAGTCTGCAGTCCACTGGTAACCCCGTTCAACCAAATATTTTATCTCTTGCGCAAGCACTGAAGATTTATCAAGCAAATCTGGGTTAAATTTTCCAGCGAAAACCACGTCATCTCCTCTTTTGACAATTCCAGCAAGAAACTTTTCATTTTTAGCCCAAGTCCAAGCCTCGTCAGTTACATTTAAAAACCTGGCTCCAATCTGTCTTGCGAATTCACGATAAGTTGCCCGTGGACCGATAACCGACACCCCTTTCGCAGTAACGGACCCACCTTCGAATAATTCGCCCAGTCCATCTGTAAACGTTGCAATAAAAACTTGCCCCATTGCATCTTTCGCGGCAGCAGGCCCATTATTTTGATCAGGGTTTGGATCATTAGGATTAACAAGTGTCATCCCAAGCCAATGACCTATTTTATACTTTTCATAATAATCCTTTTTGTCATAATACTCATACCCACCGCCAATAGCATATTTGGTATTAGGATTCATGTATCCTACCAAGATTCTAATATTATCGGCGTTCAGGTATACTCCAGGATCACCGTCTGCATTGATTTTTGTTACCTTGCCAGTACTATCAAGGTCTACAGAATTAGTACTCATACCGTCTGGATCGATATACCGGATAGGATTGTTATTCACATAAATATAGCAACTCGAGCTGCTGCTCTGATCAGAAAGAGGATCAGGCCGCCCCCATCTTCCTATTTGAGGATCATACATCCTTGCGCTATAATCATACTCTTGTAATCCTGATCCATCAGTGAATTCCTGATTCTGCAACTCCTTACCATTATACCGATACTTGTTAACAGCATACTGGCTCTTGATCGCTTTGTCTGATATCCCCGCCATCGTCAACCCGAACGGATAAAAATGATCCTCCTCCAACAGCGGCCCGCGCGTCTGGGTCACCTGCAAATTATCAAAGAATACCTCTACGTTTGGCGTCGAGTTACTTGTATAAATATACAAATATCCGCTGGACGTGACGGGAAGATTCGTTAAAATATGCTTGTGCAGTTCCTGGTCGGCGCCGACCTGATCGTACCCACTGCTGGCCGCCACAAAGTTGAACTGGTTGTCGAACAGCACCCAATTGATAAAGGCATGCGGCCTGTTTTGGGCGATGGCCGTGCCCGTGGTGTCGTTCAGGAATTGGGTGACATTGCTGCTGAGCGTGGCGCTGTTGGTTTGCAGGGCGCTTGGAGACGGGTGGCCGCTGCCGGGCAAGGCACCAATGCCGCTGATCAGCGCACTGACGATGTCGTTCAAGGGGCTGACGGGGCTGCTGGGTGTGGTGCCGTTGAGCCGGTACCAGCTGCTTGCCCGGATGGAGAACTGGTCGCCGGCCATTACTTTCAGCACGATTCCCGGACCGATCTTCTGACTGCCATCGGCACTACTCAGCCCAGCCACATAGTTGTTGGGATTGGTCGTCGTGTCCGTGGGATAGCCTGGCGGCAGCGGCGTACGGTAGACATCCAGGTTAGTATAGTAGAGGTTCTCCAGGCTGCTGTCACCCACTTCCATGGTCGCGGCCGGGTACCGGTCCACCTCCTGCTCGTCTGTGAGCACCATCCGCGTATTGCCCAGATGGTCTTTAAGGAAATAGTCGTATTTGAAGCCGGTGGTGTTTTGCCCGCCTGTCGTATCGGTCGTCACCCGTACCCGACCTTCCTCCTGCCCGAAGAATTGCAGCGTGTCGGCTGGCGTGGTTCCCGAACTAAGGGACTGCTTTCCCTGGTATTGGAAAGCTCCGATATAGGTGGTCACGGTTTGGAGACCGCCGGCGCTGTCCAGGGTTGTTTTCTTCAGCTTGTTGCCGGCCGCATCATAGATATAGGTGATCGTGCCTTTGGTGCCGCTAGCCGAACGTACCGTGATCCGCCAGGGCAGGTTGAGGTGGTTGTAGATGATGCCGTCTGCCGTCTGGCTGCCGATGTCCTTGTTGAGATCGCGCGTCAGGTTGCCATTGGGGTCGTAGGTATAATCCACGGCTGATGCCGTTTTACCACTGCTGTATGGGCTCAGCGAAGAGGTGCGGAAGTCGCCCAGGGTTGTTTGTGGGTTGTTAGCCGTGTCGATGACATTTTGCAGCTTGTTGGTGTTGGTCATGTACGTATACGCCAACCGGTCGATCGGCTGGCTGCCGCCCAACTGCCAGGCCATCTGTTTCATGCCGAGGATATTGCCATTCTCGTCGTAGGCCGTACCAGCATTCACGCCATCACCCATGGTGGACGAAAAATCCACGCCGGCCGATTTGTCCCAATTGCTCCCGTATTGATTGAAGTCGGCGAACAGGAGGCGGTTGGCTGGGTCATAGCCAAATCCGTAAGCTCTTTGCTGGCCATCGCCCTTACTGCGCCATTTGTTTCCGGCAATGTTGCCATTCAGCTGGTTGGTCGCAAATCCCCAGTCATAGCTCAGGTCCATCCCAAACCAGCGGTTATTCGCCGCCGGGCTGTTGTCTTTGTTGGCATAGTCGCGGTTGATGCCTTTGAGCCAGCCGCGGATATTGTAGCTGTAGTCCTGTGTTTCCAGGAAGGCGCCGCTGGTCGTCTGTCCCAGCTGTTTTTGTTTCAGCTGACCTAGTTGGTCGTAGGTGTGCTGGGCCAGCAGGCGCCTGGTGCTGTCGGCATCGTTGATCGTCTTGTAAACTTGCAACAGGCGCCCCCCTGGATCATAGTTCATGTTGGTTTTGAGACGCGTGTTGCTGTTCGCGATAGCTTGCGGGTTGGCATGCGCCAGGTAGGTCGTGATCACCTGACCGGCAAAGTTGTATAGGCTTGTCACCGTGTCCTGGCCACCCTTGTAGTTGTCGCTTTGCACTTGCACCGGCCGGGCTCGGTCGTCGTAGAAGGTGGCCGTAGACAGCCAGGCGCCTTTTGTGAGGTCGGACGGGTCTTCCAGTACCCGCACCTTGCTGCCTGTGATGAGGCCGATCGTTTGGACGGCCTGTTCGTCGGCCTTGGCGGGCAATGATTCCGGATGGGGGTTGGTGCCGGCATCGAGCAGGCTGTTATAGGTGGTAGCATATTGTTTGTCGGGCGTGTTGTGGTAGTCGTCATAGAAGCTCATCGTCAGCGCGATGAAGTTACTTCCCGGTGGAAGGGGGTTGTCGACGACGATGAGGCTGTCGGTAAAGGGGATCCCATTATTACTTCCCGACGGTACGATCTCCGCCGTAAAGTCCACCACATCGGGCGTCTCGAAACCGTTGTCCAGGGTGACCGTATTCAGCGCCTGGTGATCTCCGTTCTCGGTGGAATCAGCCAGGTCCAATAGCTGCGGGATGGAATTGGTCGATGTGCCGGATACGGTGACCCCGCTGGTCGTGCTGCTGCCGGTGTTCGCCGTAACATAGGCTTGCAACTGGCTGCGGGTGCCGCTGTAGGTGATCATTCCTGTAGCGGCCGGGCGGTTCAGTACATCGTAGAGCGTGGTCATCCAATTGTTGCGGCCCCGCATATTGGCATCCTGGCTATAGACCAACCGGTCGCGTGCATCATAGACCATGTACACCCAGCCTGCGCCAGGGACTTTCTTGGCTATCATCCGCTGGCGCCCGTCATACTCATAGCGAAAGCAGAGTTCGCTGATCGTGGTCGTGTCGGCCGACACACTCCAGCCATTATTGTAGATGATTCGGGTAGCCTTTGGGGAAAGGACGAACCGCAGTTGGTTGAGGTTGTCATAGACATAATAGGTGCTCAGCCAGCCACTATATCCCGAGAAGTCGCTGGCTATCGTGCCGACCTGCACTTTTTTTAGGATTACCAGCCCATCCTTGTCCTTGTACTCGACTACCGCATGTTGCTGTTCGTCAATGGTCACAGTCTTATACAACTGCCCGGCGCTATAGTAGCCGCCGCCGGTGGGGATATTGGTGGTGATGTCATTATTCACGTAGGTCAGCGTGTCGGTGCGAATGTTCCAGCTCTCCACACTGTCGGCCGCACTGTTCACCAGGTATTGCATCGACACACCGACACCATTTCCCGCCCAGCTGTTGCCGGGGGCCATGGTTTGCAGGACACGGTTGAGTGGTGAGGCTTCATACACCGTCTGGCCATAATACACCTTTTCACCGGAATAGGCCGGTTGCTCGTTGGGATAGTTGTTTTGGTAGAAGTTCTGCTGGTCGGTGAAGGGGTCCTGCTTCAGCCCGCCATTTGTCGTATTGCCGGCGGTAGCCGCATAGGGGAGGTATTTATACACTTCCCGGCCAAAGGCGTCATAGACAACCGGCGTCACTATGTCCACGGGGCTGCTTCCGGGCGACTGCTGCCGACTCACGGTCTGCAAGGGACGCCCCAGCCCGTCGAAGAAATGCATGGTCTCTTTGACGTCCGTATACCCGGCTGTGGAGAAGCTCACCGTATCGGTGATGCGGCCCAGGCCGTCCCGCTCGCGAACGTAGTTCACCAACGGCGATTGCCCGTTCACGATATAACCCGCCGGGGTAGAGGCTGCTGAGTCCCTCGGCCCAAGCACCTGAGTCTGGCTACTGGGTTTATTGGCCGGTTGGGCCAGGCCGGCAGTCGCCAGCAGCAGGGCAATACCGAAGGCCAATCCTTTTTTCATCACCTTGTATCGCATATTTCAGCAGGTTGATTGCATTAGTGTTTCGCCTTGATCAGGGCTTTCAGCTCGTCTATCTCTTTCTGTTGGGCATCCAGCCGGGCCTTTTGCTCGGCTGCCTGTTTGGCCTGTTCGGCAAGTTGTCGGTTCTGTTCGGTCAGCGTCTTATTCTGTTCGATGAGGTACAGCGTCAGCTCTTCCACCTTCTTCAGCAGCGCCGCCGCATGGTCGCCGACATCGATGCCGTTGGCTTGCACTTCCTGCTGCGAGGCGATACCCGGCAGGTGTTTGTGTTCGGCAAGGTATTTTTCCAATTCCGGCAAGCCCGGTAGTGCATAGCCTTTCTCAAACACATAGTCCGGCCAGGTACCCGCCGTCTTCACCTTCACTTTCGTAAAGATCGCCGTCCCATTCACCGCCAGCTTATAGTTGTCGGGATTGCTGGTGCCGATAGCGATATTATCAACCGAATCGTAGAGCGTTCCGCCGGAATAGATCCACCGGCTGAGGCCCGATGCACTGCGGTAGAACAGGTTGCCGCTGGTGTCGCTCACCAACACCCGGGGTTGTGAATTGGTGCTGTCGTTCTTCAGGCCTGCCAGCCGCACCGACCCGGTAGTATGTAATTGCGCCGTGGGATTGATCGTGCCGATTCCCACATTGCCCAGGGGCGCGATACTCATCCGTTCGATGTTCCTGGTCCGGAAGGCCAGCCGCACACTGTCCACATTGCCCACAAAATTGCTGTCGGCATTCATCCCGATATTGCCGGTCATCGACCAGAAAGAGGTGAGCGATTCCACGCTGATATTTATTGTGGAAGTATTGGTCGTCCCCGCCCCATCAGTCGCCTTGGCCGTGATCATATAATGCCCCTCATTAGGGTTCGTCCAGGTCATGGTGTAGGGCGCTGCATCGGCCTCGCCGATCTTCGCCGTGCCGGCATAGAATTCCACCTTGGTAATGGTCCCACCCGTCTCTGTGGCGGTGGCGTTGAACACGATATTGCTTTCCTCTGCCAGGATGTCGCCATTGGAAGGACTGGTGATCTGTACATTCGGCATGGTGATCTGCGCGCTGCCGGAAATGATCTGGAGACCGGAGATCATCGCGATGTCGGTGGTCGCCGTCGTATTGACATACACCCGGATCTTGCCGCTCGCATCCGGCGCCACCTTTTGAAAGGTGATCCCCATGGTCTGGTTGTCGTAGATGTTCAGGAACTGGCTATTCTGCATGTTGAGCCCCGCAACGGTATATTGGGTAGGGTTGCCGGTGGTGCCATAAGCGAAAGAACTGCTCATCTTCACATAATACACACTGTCGGGTTTGAGTCCGCTGATCACCAGTTGCGGCACGGCAGCATTGAATTCCGACTGGGGCATATTCCCATTATTGATCCAGGCGTTACTCATCACCGGCGAGGGAAAGTAACTCGCTCCCCCGTAGCCGATGCCGTCGGCAGCACAGGCGTGACCATTCTGGATCCAGTTGGCCGTGCTCACCGAACTGATGGAGACGCCCGTCACCGGGTCGGTGGCGCTGATGATCGAGTCGGAAGGATCGCCGTTGGCGGATATCCAACCGGCGACCAGGGCGCTGCTGGAGGGAGGGTTTAGGGAAAACCGAAAGCTGACCACCGTCTGTGCGGAGAGCCGCCCGGCGCCCGCCAGCAGCAGCAACAGCAGTATCCAAAAGCCTTTTTTCATATTTGCTGATTTAACCTGTTTTTAGTTTACTGGATGACTCCGTTGAGGTAGATGGTCCAGCCTTTTGATTTAAGATAGTTAAGTGCACTCACCCCCTGGCTCGTGTAGGTGGAGCCACCACTGTGGATGACGATAAACCCACCCGAGATATGTTGCCCCGAACCCGCTGCTATTTGGTTGAAGATGGTATCGATCTCCCCGGAGGCCAGGGGGATGATGGGATTGCCGCCGGGTACATTTGAATGATACTGATTGGCGGCTACCAGGTTGAAATAGCTCAGGTTGGGGATGACACTGAGGTCTTCATGGTTCCATTGATCCTCGCAAATGGCTATGGCCGTGAGTTTGGTAAAATACGTATTCCAATTGCTCTTTAGCCGGCTGAGGGTAAACGTGGTGTCCGCATACCCCTGCGTGTAGTAACTGCCGTTGGCGGCGCGGATGGTGGTAAGGTTGGTATCGGCGGCCAGGAAATCCTGCGCGTAGCGCATATTCCGCCAGGGATCGATAAGATTGCCATAATAGCCGCCATACGGGTACCAGATAGTGATAGAGCTGATCGAGCTCCAGTTGCTCACCCCAGCAACGGAGCTGGCGCCCGGCTGCTGGTAAGAGGTGCCCCCCAGGAAGGGCATATGCTGGGGATAATTGCCCCGGAAATTAGTTACCCGGAACAGGCTCGTGGCTGGGTAGACCCACGGGTCGAAGGCCGGCGTTTCTGTCCCGTCGTTGTGGTAGAAGCTGATAGTCTTTAGGCTGCTGTCCTTGTACGTGTGAATATAATAGGGGCCATAGCCGATATAGAAGTTCGCATCACTGACGGCAGAGTTGCCCGTACCGTAGTGGAGCACCGTACCCGGTGCCAGCCTCAGGTTAGCCGTATCCAGGGGGGTGCGGCCCAGGCGCATCCCCGTACCATCCCCGAAGTCGACATAGGCGGCATTGATATTGCGCACCGCGTCCAGCTGGTTGTAGGCAAGATCGACCTGGTAATACCGGCAACCCGTCACACTGGCCGGGAGCACCTGCCCGGTATTCAGCGTCATATTGAAGTGCAGCGAATCGCCGCCGGGGGCCAGCGTCCCGATGCGGGCATCGGCGGTATCACTGTTCCAAACATTGGCAAAATTTTGCGGGTTGGCGGCATTGCCCAGGAGCTTACCGTTGACATTAAAAACCCCCACCGGGTAGCCGAGGGTGGCCGTCCCTGCAAAGGTCTGCAAAGGCACGAAATAGCAGCCATTGCCGCAACCAGCCAGAGCCTGGTACTGGTAGTCGAGGGTTTTGACAATATTGTAGTCCTGGTCGCGCACGCGCTTGAGACGCGCCAGACCGTCGTATTCGTAATAGGTGACCCTATTGCCGGCATCTGTCTGGCTGGTCATGCCGATCAGGGGATCATAGGTATACGTGGTCATTTGAGCAGTGGATGGATAGAGCCGTAACTCGTCGATAATGCCGCTACCAGAAACGGTAATCGTGGATTGACCGCTCACCTTGTGGACATAGAGGGTCCAGTTAGCGTTATTGATAAAGATGGTCTTACCCTTTGTCGGGAAGCCGGCCATCGTTCCGCTGATGGAGAGAGAGTTGCCTGTCGTCCAGTAAGAAACGATGTAGGTGGCACCGCTATTAAGTCCCGATCTCGAGATCGTTCCCATGAGGTTGTAAGATGCATGCCCGGTGATGGCCGTGGTGGTATTGACCGAGCCACTGCCGATGGTCCAATTACCGGCGCCGTCGGCTTCGAAGGACGTATAGGCAACGTCTCCCGATTGCGCATTCTTTATAGCCGCAATTGGGTATTTGGCATTGTAATCCCATACATATACCTGTGAAATATCACCTATCTTGCTTTGCTGCAAAAGGTTACCGAAATTGTCATAGGCGCCAAAGGAAATATAAGGTGTATACAGCGAATTCAAACTGGTCCCGGCATCGCTGACCCCAACCGGACTGTAATTTTGAATAGGTCCGGGAGTTTCCAAACGGAATATGGTGTCGAGTAAGGTTTGCGAAGGCTTAAAGCTGGTATAGACACCTGATATCACTCCTATAGCTGTTCCAGTTCCGGCGCTCTTTTGAACATATTTTTCGACCACCGGTGAGAGGATATGATGTTGTTGCAGGTTAAGGACGCCCCGGCCCTGCGAAGTGATCGGATTGGTTACCGGATAGTCAAAAGGATAGGTTAAATGTGTAGTGACGGTATTGCCCTTACTGTCGATCGATGCAATGCTGGTCGGCAGCATGTTGGATGGCGCATCGCCATAGGCATAGTTGGTCGTCTCCGTAATCGAGTCGCCATTTTCTACCTGCGTAACGGATTTCGTCAACAAGGATACATATCCTGATGCCAACTGATAATGAGCCACATTAAAGGTCTCCGGGTTAGCAAATGCACCAGCCGGCCCACTAAATACGGCGCTGGTGTCCGCGATGCCCGGAAAAACTTCCACCAGGTACCGGGCCACAAACCCACCCTCCGTATCAACAAATACAGGGCTACCATAACTATCGTTTTCGGTCCTGAGGGGAACGTATTGCCCACCGACATACTTATAGTCGATCCGCTGCAACTGAAGCCCCCGTTCCCAGTCTCTTGAGTCCGCAGGCGGATAGGGAAAATTATCGGTCGGTCCCGGGGACGAGCCGTAATAATCGGGAAAGATCTTCGGTGAGGAGTAATGGTACTCCGATTTCCCGTTCGGTGTCCCGCTCATCGCATCGGTCTCCGTCACCGTAACGGTAGAATACCCGACGTTGGAGCCCTGCGTCGTACTCAGCGCATAATTCGACTCTCCGTTGAGAACGATATAGGAATAATATGCCGCCTGATTTATCGAATCACTAGGTGCAACCACAAATTCCGTCAAGGGATAAATAAAGGAGAGTCCGGCTACCAACTCACCTGAAGACAATGAACTATTGATCAGATTATAGTTGTAATTTTTCTGGAGATACTTATTGGTCACGGGATCATAATCGACGGTCGATCTTATACGGACGCCCCCTATATTTCTACTGATGTCTACCGTATCGGTATGAACAACTATATTAGACCAGCCGTTAATGATGCAAGCGGGTTGAGACAGATAGGTATTCAGGTAAGTGGAGTTTCCGATGAAGGAGGTGATCGGCGTAAAAATAACCTTGTACGTTCCGTTTGGAAAATAATAATTACTCAAATTATAAGTATACACCCGGGTAGTGGAATTAACCTGTACATAAGTAGTCTGGGTGAGGGAATTGTTTTCCAAATCATACATGAGTAAATAAGGCTGATTGTTCGAATCGTAGATATCGAACTTCATAACAGGCTTTGTACCCCCCTGGTACAGCATATGGGCGATATTGATGTTGGCGTATCCCCCAGCCCCGACTGTATTAAATGTAAATGTTTTATAATAACAAGCAATGCCGTTTATCGTAGTATCGACAAAACCAACCCCAGGGGTATTATAACTGGGGAAATCAATCGGCATGGAGCAGGTTTGACTCACGACATCGGGGGGCAGTACCCCTCTCCCCACATAGGCATTGTGCATTTCATAATTGAACTGCGTGTACCCTCCTGTCGGATAGGTAATTTTGATAAGCATATTTTGCCGGCAAGCGTTGCTGTCCGGTTCTTTGCCGGTGAAAACATAGGAAGACGGGTTGTTCTGGTCTCCAACCAGTTGGTAATTCAGGAAACTGGTCTCATTGTCCGTATTTCCGTTGTAATAGCCCCAGTAATCACGCTGCTTGGAGAACCGGCTTGGCAGGCCACCCAAGGAAACATCATAATCAAAGGAATAGTTCCTGCCGTCTGGAATGGAGGCATTGTCTAATTCCGAGATACCCGTCAACATTAAGCGATAGTTGGAAGACGAACTTATACCATTGATCCAGCTCGCATAAAAGTTGTCGGTAGTAGAGGAAGGAGATGCCGTATCCGCCTGCAGACCTCCTAATACTGATCCTACAGAATATTTGTAATTGAGCGAAAATCCCTTAAGCAAGGTTCCATTTTTCCTGTACACCATGATTTGATTTAACACGCTATCGCCAATCAGATCCTCTCTTGGTTGTCTCGTATTAAACCGGACGGATCCATTTGAAAACAGTATTTGTTGCAGTCGCTTGTTTATGTTATCTGACCTGACTGCATTTTTTACTAAGCGATTTTGAGTGGGTGGTGCATTGGCACCAATTGTTTGGCCGCTCAAGAACACAAATTGTTGTTCCGAACTTGGCAGATCATACATCAATTCATAGGTGCCATAGGCAAATTTAATCGTATCGCCGGTGGGGGAGTACATGTCAGTCAGATACCAGGCCGTCGTGCTGGCCAACGGGACGCCGGGGCCCTTCACGTTGGGTGATTGGGTTTGGTCCGGGTCGAAACTGACCGTTCGGTTTGTCTCGTAATCTTTAAACTCATAGACGATACCGTTCTCGTCCGTTATCTTGAACATCAACGTCGGCATCCCATAAAAAGGAGGGTCCAGGGGATTCCCGTTTATATCATATGCCTGTATTTTCAAGTTCTGGTGCGGCGAGATACTGATCGTGCTGGAATTGGAAAGGACGAACTTTCCCGACTTTCCGTTGAAATTAAAATAGAACACATCCGGCTGATAATCCACGTCTGCCGCCATCAGCTCTTCTTTCGCCTGGCCGGCCGTCAGGCTTTGTGGAAGGCTATATGCCGGGTTTGTGCGCCTGTTCTCATCGGGTAACCCGTAGACCGTGCGGCTGATGCAACCACCGGCATTTAAGCTGAACCCCAGCCCTACCCAGGAAGCCATGTCCGCCACTTTGCTGCCGCCAGTATTATAGCTCAGAGACAAGGGAAGTGTTAAAGAACCCTCTTTGATTTCATACAAGGGAATGGATACCTGCGCAGAGCCGGTGTACAAGCCTACCGGAACATTGCCGTATTGTCCCAGTGAGGCAGCTGTCGGCGAGGGGGCAACAATCTGTTTGAGATCGGTCGACTGCGGTAGCGTTTGAGCGATTCCCGGCCTCGCCAGAAAAATCAAAAGAACGATCCATGCTAGATGTCGATGCATAACGGAAGATGAACTTTTAGTCGCCAAATATTTCTGTTTATTAAAAACTGTATCCTATCCTGAATAACAATGCCTGCGTCTTCGGCACCTGCTGGTAGCTCAGGAAATCCCACAACAGCTGCACCTGCGTCTTCTTGAACACCCGGCTCTTCATTGATACGGTCTTTGTCACGCCGATAAGCCCCGACTTCGTCCAATACTGTAACTGCTTCAGCTGCTGGAAGGAAGTGAACGGCGTCGTATAGTTGTATTCGAAGCCGCCAGTTGCCGAGAATCCTCCCTTGATCCCCACCTGCAGGAAGCTCCGCAGCCCTACGCCCTGGCTGGTGATGGCGATATGCTGGATGCCGCTGCCCCAGCCGAGCTTGTAGCTGGCGCCGAGGCCTATTATTTTGGAGTGGCCCAACCTGTATCCCAGCGAGAGGCCGAGGTCGGTGACGACGGGATAGTAGTAGTTGGTATGCGTGGTCTGGAAATTTGCTCCATATTCCAGACGGCCCCAGAAGGGCTTTGTCTTTTGATCGTTTGGGCGGAAATCCGGCACGTCCGCCGCGGTGTGGCCGGCGCCGAGTTGGCTGAGTTTGTTTTTGTAGGCGTCGAGCTGGCTCTGAGCTGATTGCAGCTTGGATTGCAGGGCTTCCATCCCGACAGGCCCCGCCGCCGACACTTGCCCCTGCACCTGGCTGGCCACCTGGGCATGGGTTTGCAAGCCGGGAATTGGTTGAGCTGTGCCCATTGCGCCTCCGCCGCCTCCCAGGGGTTGGAACAGCCCACTCAGTTGCCCGTTGCTCTGCATGAAGGTCCGGAAGGCGGGCAGTCCGCTCAATTGCGCCAGGGCCTTCTTTTCCAGTCGGTCGGGACTGTTCATCATATCCTTGTATTGCTGTACCCGCTGGGAATAATAATACAACTCCTGGTTCATCGCACCCAGCGGCTTACTTACCAGGGATTGAAGGTTGGCGTGTTGGGCAATGTATTGGTTCAACTGCATCTTACGCTGCTGGACAAAGGCTTTGGCTTCTGCCGCGACCTGTAGCTTCGCCTGCATGGCCTGTAACTCGCTGCCAGCGCCTTGCAGCGGGGCCTGGATGGTTGGGGGTAGGCTGCCCGTCCTGCCGGATAATAGTTGAGGATTTTGCCTGAGGAAGGATAGCGAGCCTTGCAAGGTGTCGACATAAGGCTGATACTCGCCGCTGATGCGTTGATGGCGGTTGCCGGTGTCGGTCCGGATGCGCTGGATGAGGGCGGCGTATTCCTGCTGGGTGTGCGCGAATAGTTGTTTGGCGCCTGTGCTATCCATGCCGGTGATCTTCTTTTCCAACCGGGCCTCCCGTTGCGCCATCTTTTGCAGCATCTTCTCTGTTTGCCGAGTCAGGTCCTGGTTAAGGCTGGCCGTCCGCGATTGAAGATGTCCCAACAACAGGGCAGGAAAGTGAAAGACCTTATTGCTAAAGGAATCTACCGCCTGGGCATGTACCACCGTCCGGGAAAGGCAAAGCAATGCCACCCCGATGAGAACCGGAATTTTTCGCATATAGCCGGAATTAGAGAATAATGCTAGACCCGGGAGATTCGGAGTCCGACGTGATTATACAGATGCTGAAAACGAAAAATGGAATAAAAATCGGGAGAGGCACGCGAAACCGCGCACAACAATGCATGGGCAAGTCTCATAAATTTACGGTTAGGTATTTGGGAAATGATTAGTGGGCGAGTAAGGATCAGTGGTACGAAGTAAACAAATATTTTTTAGATTTCCCTAAGAGTTTTTCTCAAGCTTAATTGAAGGAAGATCAGCCTGCTCTTAAAAGACAAATCGAATTTCGTGCGGCTATACCGAAATTCATAACGGTTGTGTTGAATATCAGGATGGATGGATGTGTTTGGTTGATGGATGTGGAGAGGGGCTTATACTCCCAGGGAGCAAGCTTACGTCGTTTTTACGGAAAAATTACGTGAAAATACAGGGGCTGTTTTGCGAAAGTTCGCAAGTTGTTGCGCGACGAGGAGTTATGGCTTAATGCAAGAAAATAAGGGAGTCTTGATCTTTTCTCCATTACATGAGGGATTTACTTTTTGTCAAAAGTTGAAGCAGATTTTGCCCACCAATCGATCCAGCGTTTTTTTGCAGATTCGGCTGAACATATATACAATTTACCATTCTCGACATAATATTGGAGTTTATTGCCCAACTCTTTAAATATTCTAAAGGCCCAGGAATCCAGGAAATCCCCAACGGATAGTTTCAGGAATCGATCTCCTGGCAGTGCCTGGCCCAATTTATATCTCATATTTCCCCAAAGTGGCCGGTTAAGTAAACTCCTTTCTACGATGATAGAATCATTTTTAAGGGCAATAAGGGAATCAAGAACTTCCTGCATCTGCCCTTCAAAATCAAAATTAGATTCCAGAACCTCTGGATTTCTATATCGCAACTTAAGAACTATATTTCTAAGGTTGTCCGGGATCTTTTGGCGAAAAGGAGTGTTTTCCAATTCATATTGACTTAATCCGTCAACTACTGCCCAACAGTCGGAATCGGACGTATGAAGGCACCTGATCAAATCGGGTACATCGGACTTCCAAGGATCCTTGATCAAAAGCTCCATGATCGTCGGTTGCCAATCAGGGTATTTGAGTAAATACAAAAGTGCTTTCCTTGCGTTGGTATCCGCAAACTTCTCTTCAAATCTACCTACGATTTTTCTTTTAATTCCAATCAAATGAATCGTATAAATAGCGCCAAGCTTTGCTTTGTCATTCGCAGAATTTTCTACCAGGTTAATCAAAGGCCCGATTGCATTGTCACCTCTTGCGGCTATGGAGAACATATCATTTGTGTATCCGATCCAATATGCTTTGCCAGTTTCGATAAGTTGCCAATTGCCGTATAATCTCTCAATCAGGTTTCCTAAGGGGGTTATTGAATCGATAGGCATATAGATCGACCCACCCTCGACAGGAAGATAATTGGCCATTCCTGATGGCGCCCGATCAATATATGTTCGTTGAGCGAAAGAATCGGCGTTAAAACTCAATAGTAGTAATATTAATAGGAAATGCCGCTTCATTGAATTTATGTTGAATCTGATGAAACACTCAATTAATCTTTCTCCCCTGCTCTGCGGAAACCTATTTATCCCCTTCATTGGAGGTGCCAAATTGGCTCTTCCATTCCCGGAAGGTGTCGCAATTGCCACACCGCGGTTACAGTTAATAGTCTCTGCTCGTTGGGAAAGTTAAAATGGCAGTACTAAAGTTGGTCTGAAACCTGCGAAATAAATATACGAAAATCCAGAAATACAAAAGCTACATGGTGGCTTGTTGTCCGGGCTGAGATCAGGCGGCGCGGCCACTGATGTAGCGGACGAGGCTGCGCTTGGCGATGGGGAGCAGGGTTTCGTCGACGGGGAATTTCAATTCGGTTTCGATGGAGTATACGGCGGGGTTGGGCATGCCGGTCTTTATGCGGATGAGCTCGGCCTTTATGTTCTCGTATGTATTGGCGATGCTGCGCGACCAGCTGTCGATGTATTCCGTCCGGATGCTGCGGTATTTCTCATCGTGTTTCTCGAAGAAGCTGAGGCGGTATTGATATACGCGGGTGTCTGCATGGTCGCCTGCGCTGAGGAAGAAGTACCCTTCCTGGCTGTCGAGCGGCACGAGGCCGACGGGATAGATGGTGAGTTTGTCTTCCACGAACTCATAGATCTCGGTGCCGTTGCTGATGGTATTGCGGATCTCCTGAGTGGCATAGTTGATGATCTCTTCGAGCTCTTTCATGAGCTCGTCATCCTCGATCATTTGTTCGTAGAGCACCTGCAGCTTTTCTATTTGAATCCCGCTGAGCTTTTTGGGGAAATGCTCTTGTAAATATTTCTTGTTCTCGCGGAAGGCGGCCAGGTTATTATAATGAAAGATGATGTCGGCGAGCTGCGGGTAGAGCTTATTCTGGTTGAAATGGCGGTGTATCTCCTGGAGATAGGCGAGTAGGGTGTATTTCTTCAATTCGAAATCGATGTAACCATCTGCAAACCAGGTTTCGGATAGCGTCTTCATAGACCTTCTTTTAAATTCAGAGCCAAAGTCGCCGGTTGGGGCGGGGGCAATTAGATGAATTTACGAAAATCCGATGAATAATGCAATAGGGGGGAGAGCCCCGGCGGAGGCGGGTTGCATTGGGGGCTGTGGCTTCGAAGGTGGCGGGGGCTGCTTCGGCTACAGCTGCCGGTCGACCGGGAAGTTCTCCAGTTCGCGTGCAACAGCTGAACAGAATGTCGCTCCCAGGCTGCCATCTACGATGCGGTGGTCGTAGGAAAGCGAGAGGTACATCATGTGCCGGATAACGATGGCATCCCCACCGTCTGTCTCCAGTACCATGGGGCGCTTCTTGATAGCGCCTACGGCGAGGATGGCTACCTGCGGCTGGTTGATGATAGGAGTGCCCATCAGGCTTCCGAAGGTGCCCACATTGGTGAGGGTAAAGGTTCCTCCCTGGGTGTCTTCGGGCCGCAACTTGTTTTGGCGGGCGTTGTCTGCAAGGGTATTGACCTGGCGCGCAAGTCCGGTGAGATTGAGCTGGTCGGCGTTGCGGATGACGGGAACGATGAGATTGCCGGACGGCAGGGCCGTAGCCATACCAATATTGATATCCTTTTTGAGGATGATCTTATCGCCATCGACCGAGCTGTTGACGAGCGGGTATTTCTTTATGCAGCGGATGACTGCTTCGATGAATAATGGAGTGAAGGTGAGTTTTGTGCCTTCTCTTTTTTCGAATTCATTTTTGACTTTTTCCCGCCATTGGACGAGATGGGTGACGTCGGCTTCGGAGATGCTGGTGACGTGCGGACTGGTGTGCACGCTGCGGACCATATGGTCGGCGATGAGGCGGCGCATCCGGTCCATTTCGATGATCTCTACGTTGCCGCTTCCGAGAACTATGGGGGGCTGGGTGTTGATGGTTTCGGGTGTGGTGCGTGTGGGGGTAACGGAAGGCGGCGGGGTGGCAGCGGGGTAGCTGGTAGTAGCGGCAGGTGTTGCGGCGGCGGGGTAGGCGGCGCCGGCGGGCGTCGTTGCGGCAGCTGTGGGCACGTGGCCGGATCTTCGGTCGGCGATATATTGAAGAATGTCCTTTTTGGTTACCCTGCCTTCGTTGCCGGTACCGGGGATAGACTCGAGCTCACTCAGGGGTACCCCTTCGCTGGCAGCGATGTTAAGCACGAGAGGGGAGTAGAACCGGGGAGTGCCTGGGTTGGCGGCGAATACCTGTGGGGCAGGGTGATGGTTTTGTGTCGCGGTTGGGGTGGGGGTAACGGTGACAGCCTCTTGTACGGGAGGGGTTGCCGCGGCGCCGTTGCTGGTGCGGATGCGGGCGATGACGGAGCCAATGGGAACGACATCGTTCACCTGGTAAAGCACTTCTTCCATGACGCCTTCGGTGATGGAAGGAACCTCGGAATCCACCTTATCGGTTGCTATTTCCAATACGGTCTCGTCTTGCTTCACGGCATCGCCGGGCTGCTTGTGCCACTTCAGAATGGTGGCTTCCATGATACTTTCACCCATTTTTGGCATTACCAGATCGACAAGAGACATAATATGGCAGATTTAAGATTATCCAATTATCCAAAGATGGACAAAGGTAGTATTTTTTAGTTTGTGGAGACCGGTCTTCGGGTTAGGTCATGCCGGCAGGGGGGCGGGGGTGGCAGACAGGATGAATTTCCTCAACAGATTGAGGGCGTTTGTTGCCGTTAATTCAATATTCCGTTGCCGGTCGAAGCGGAATGAAAATTTTTGGGTGAGAATATTTTGACGGTTTCCAACCGCTACCCATGCCGTGCCTACCGGTTTTTCGGGTGTCCCGCCATCCGGCCCCATGATGCCGGACGTTGCGATGGCGAAGTCGGTGTCCAGCCCGGCAAGGGCGCCTTTTACCATTTCCCGGACGGTCTCTTCGCTGACGGCGCCATGCTGCGCCAGGGTATCCGGCTTCACGCCGAGCATTTGCATCTTTACTTCGTTGGCGTAGCTGACGACGCTACCTTTATAATAATTGCTGCTGCCGGGGATGGAGGTGATGAGGTGGGCGATGTAGCCGCCGGTGCAGCTTTCGGCGGTGCCGAGGGTGTGGCCGCCTGCTTTCAGGAGGCGGCCGATGGCCTCCTGGATGGTGATGTCTTCGCCGGCGACCATCCATTCAGTGACCAGTCCTTTTAGGGTATCGAACTGTTGCTGTAAGAGCGCCTCCATTGGCACCGGGTCTTCGCCGCGGATGGTGAGGCGGAGGCGCACCATTCCATAATTGGGCAGGTAGGCCAGCTTGATGGAGCCGGGCAGGGCTTCTTCGAATGTCTTTATATGTTCGGCCAGGAAGGATTCGCCGATGCCGAATGTCAGCAGGGTACGGTGGGCGATGTAGGGGAGCCGGAAGTGCCGGCGGAGAGCAGGCAGCACGTCATCGGTAATCATTCCTTGCATTTCATGGGGGACGCCGGGCATCGAGACGAAGATGCGGCCTTCCTTTTCGAACCACATCCCCGGAGCAGTGCCGCGCCGGTTCTGGATGACGGTGCAGGAGTCGGGGACTTCGGCTTGTTGGAGGTTGCGGTCGATCATGGGACGCTTGAGGCGCTCGAAGATCCATTTTACGTTGGCCAGGGCCTTTTCGTCGACGACCATCTTCCCGCCAAAATATTCCAGGAGCAGGGGTTTTGTGATGTCATCGGCTGTGGGGCCCAGTCCGCCTGTGATGAGGATGATGCTGGCGCGACGGGAGGCTTCATCCAGCGCTTCCAGGATATCGGTGCGATTGTCACCTACTGCTACGCGGTGGCTGACCCAGATGCCATTTTTGTTCAATTCCTGCCCCATCCAGGCGCTGTTGGTGTCGATTACTTGTCCTATCAGTATTTCGTCTCCGATGGTGATGATGCTGGCCACAACCTTATTCATAACCCAAAATTAGGTGAAATATGGTTTCAGCCGCTGCTCCATCTCCGGCGGCATGGCTGTCTTCTCCATGGTGTCCTTTTCCAGGAAATACAGGACAACGTGGCCGGTGGTGAGAAGCTTTCCCTTCTCGTTGTACACTTCCTGCTGGAATACGATGCGATGCCCCTCGGGCCATTCTTTCAGTGTGGTCCGGACGGTGAGCAGGTCGTCATAGTGAGCCGGGCGTAGAAATTTTGCGGTCCATTCGATGACGGGCATAATGATGCCGTCGGCTTCGAGGTCTTTATAGCTTAAGCCCAGCTGCCGGATGGCTTCCACGCGGCCCACTTCGAAATACTGGGCATAGTTGCCGTGATAGACGACGTTCATCTGATCGGTCTCGGCGTAGCGTACGCGGACCTGTGTTTCGCTGGTGTACATATTCTAATTTGATACCGGGTCGCGTTGGAGCCGGATGGCGATCTTCTTTTCTATGAAATTGGTGAGGGTAGGGGACGCATAGACGAGGCCGGCGCCGAAGGTGAGTCGCAACAGGTCGATGGCGATGTTAACAGTATGCGGCTTGACCGGGCGGCTGTCGTTGAGGCCGAGTGCGCCGTTGCTATTGACCTTTTCGGCGAACAGCTGATAACAATCGCTGATGGCATAGGCACCATACATGATGAGCATGTAAAGGCCGATGCCGATGAAAAGGACGAAGAGCATATTGCGGCGATCGAGGTCCCAGCGGGCGGCATCTTCCCAGGAACCCTCCGGCTCGTCTCTCAGGATCATCGCGGCATATTTCCGGCCATTGGCGATGAGCGCGATGCAGACACAGGCGTGGAGGAATGCATAGAGGAAAAGATAGGCTGCCCGCGTAGTGAATTGGGATAACGGTTCTCCCAGGTAGGCCACCATCGACAATACGCTGATGAGATAGTCTACGGCGGTATAGCCGGACAGGATGGCTACGATGAGGAGGGTCAGGTGAACGAGGTCGGCTTTTTTCATATTTAGGAGGTTTGTTATTTTTCCACGCTTATTTCCCCATTGCGCCGTCGACGCTGATGCGGCCGGGACCAACCATCAGGATCGCTACGAAGGCTGCGAAGTAGAGGAATACCTGTTCGCTGACGATGCCGTTATTTACCGGGACATGTCCTCTGTGTACCAGGAAAAGGGCTACGCCCATGCTGATGACCAGTACGAGTGCGGCGAACCGGGTGAACAATCCCAGCACCAGGAGCAGGGCGCAAAAGACCTCT
This sequence comes from Puia dinghuensis, assembly GCF_014642875.1. Lineage (GTDB taxonomy): Bacteria > Bacteroidota > Bacteroidia > Chitinophagales > Chitinophagaceae > Puia > Puia dinghuensis. Next base: position 1,804,525 of record NZ_BMJC01000001.1, on the reverse strand, counting down.
GCGAAGATGACCAGGACGAGGGACCAGCGGTGGCCGAGCACAGCGATAGGATCGGGAAAGATATATTGCAGCTTACCGAAATTCTTCAATTTGTCGAAGCCGTGGTAGATGCAGATGAGCAGGCCGAAGGTGAGGCGCAGGACCAGGGCGGCAATGTTGAAAGCGGTTTCGGAATAGGCGGTGGACAGGAATTTTTTCATGTATGATTTGAATTTGGTATGAAGATAGTTTTTTGTGCTATTGGATCAAAGAGTTATAAGGAAATGTTAATCCTTGCAGTTATCCACACCTGTTTGGAACGATGTTTGGTAAAAGGCAAAATAATTAGAAACTTAGCGCGTTACGCCTGTTGGTAGGGTTGGCGCAGGATGGGCCACGGGCACGGCGGCCGAAGGCCATGATGGGAATAACAATCAAACTATTTTCCAGTGAAGTACTCTGCAATATTGTTTTTGGTCCTTCTTCTTTCTTCTTCTTCTTTCGCCCAGCAGACCCGTTATTATGACGACCCGCAGGCTGAGTTCAGGCAGGCTAAGGAGTTCTTCGAGCATGACTTTTATAGTCTGGCCTATCCGATCTTCCGGGATTTGAAATTCAACCTCCGGGAGACAGATAAAAGCAATAATTCCGTTGAATACCAGGATGTAAAATATTATTATCTCGTCTGCGCCCTCGAGCAGAACGATAGCATCGCCGTAAACGCGTCCCGGGATTACATCGAACTGGAGAACAATGCGCCACGGGTGGGGATGATCAGTTTCCACCTGGCGGAATATTATTTCCGGCAGAAGGATTATGCCGATGCGCTGAAGCTTTATGACCATGCCGATATCGAGAACCTGAGCAACCAGGAGATAGCCGATCTGAAATTTCATGAGGGTTATTGCTATTTCACCGCCAGGCAGTTCGACAACGCCCTCCCGCTTTTCAATGCCATCCGGCAGCTGCCAAAGGACCCCAATTATCTCGACGCCAATTATTACTACGGGTTTATCTGTTTCTACCAGAAGAAATATAATGATGCCCTGCAAGCTTTTCAGGTTGTGGAGAATTCTCCCACTTATGAGAAGGTTGTTCCCTATTATATAGCTAATATTTATCTCGTCCAGGGCCAGAAGGACAAGGCTATCGACTATGCGGAGGCGCATCTGAAAAAAGGGAACCAGTATTATGATAACGAACTGCGACAGCTGGTAGGGCATGGTTATTATGAAAAGCAGGAGTTTGCGAAGGCATTGCCTTTCCTGGAGCAGTATGTCAATTCATCGAAGACGGTCTCCCGGGAGGACCTTTACGAGCTGTCTTATTGTTATTACCAGACCAAGGACTGGAACAAGGCAATAAATGGATTTAAGCAGCTGGGCGGAAAAGAGGATTCCATGGCGCAGAACTCTATGTACCTGCTGGGCGACGCCTATCTCCGCACCGCCCAGAAAGCCAATGCCCGGAATGCTTTTCTTTTCTGCAGCCTCAACAGCAGCAATCCCAAGCAGAAAGAGATCTCGAAGTTCAATTATGCCAAGCTCTCCTATGAGCTGGGTTACCAGGATGTAGCCTTGACGGAGCTGCAGGGTTTTTTGCAACAGTATCCCAACTCCGATTATAGTGGGGAAGCGCGGGAATTGTTGCTTAGCGTGTTGGCGGGAACCAACAATTACAAGGACGCGCTGACCCTGATCGATAGCCTGGGGCATCCTTCGGAGAATGCCAGGCGGCTGATCCCGCGCATCTTATATGGCAGGGCGACCGAAATGGTGAATGACGGGATGCTGCTGGGCGCGAATGACCTGCTGGACAGAGCGCTGAAGGACCCCAATAACGGGAGTGTTCTGCCCTTTGTGCAGTTTTGGAAGGGAGAGATCTCCTACCGTCTTGGGAAGATCGATGACGCCATACAATATTTTCTCGCTTATCTGAAGAACGGCGCCGTGAACGGGGAGGTGAATCCTACGAACGCCAAATATAATCTTGGATATTGTTTTTTGAAGAAGGAGAACTATCGCCAGGCGCAGGGGTTCTTCGAGCAGGTGGTGCGGACGCCAAGTCTGAGCTCTTCCCCGATGGAACAGGATGCGTATGTCCGGGTGGCGGACTGTTATTATATGAACCGGGATTATAAGACGGCCCTTGCAATGTATAACAGGGTGGTGAGCTATTCCTGGCCGGCAAGCGATTATGCTACTTTTCAAAAGGCGATGATCGCGGGCGTCACCAGCGGCAAACAGAAGATCGATCTGCTGAACACGATCGCCAGGCTTTACCCCACGTCGAGTCTGTCGGCGGATGTCAATATGGAAGTTGCCAGTACGTATCTTGCCGGTGAGCAATACCGGGAGGCGCTGCCTTATCTGAAGAACGTGCTGCATACGTCCGGAGCGGATGCGTTGAAGCCCAGGGCCTATCTCCGCAGCGGGATCGCCTGGTACAACCTCAACAACAACGATGAGGCGCTGAAGCAGTATGATTCGCTGTTGCGGCAGTATCCCAACTCCCCCGAAGCGCAGGAAGGGCTTGACAATGCGAAGACCATCTATGTGGAAGAGGGCCGGACCAGCGAATATGTCAATTTCGCCAAGGGAATGGGCGTCGAGGTAAGCGCCAGCCAGGAAGATCAATTGGCGTATGAAGAGGCGGAGGTGCAATTCAACAATGGCAATTTCCCAGGCGCCGTTCAGCGATTCGAATCCTATTTAGCCAAATTTCCCGATGGCAAGTATTCACTCGAAGCCAACTATTATAAGAGTGAGATCTATTTCTCCCAAAAAGAATGGGCAAAGGCGGTAGTAGGGTATGCGGTGGTGGCAGACCGGGCGCCGAATAAATTCGGGGAGAAGTCGCTCTTGCAGGCGGCCACGCTGTACTTCTTCAACCTGAAGGATTATGCCAATGCGGAGAAGTATTTCAGCAAGCTGAAGGACTTCGCGTCTTCGGAGGCGAATAAATTGGAAGCCATGCGCGGGCTGTTGCGCAGCCAGTACCAGCTGCAGAAATGGCCGGATGCGGTGGCCAATGCCAAGGACCTGCTGAACCAGAAGGGGATCAGTACGGATGACAGGGTGTTGGCGAATATGGCCATTGCCAAATCCTACCAGGTGAACAACCAATGCGATCAGGCCTTGCAATATTTCCGGACGGCCGCGGGCCTGACCAAGTCGGCCTACAGTGCGGAAGCCCGGTATCAGATTGCCGATTGTCTTTTCCACGCGGGTCAGAATAAGGATGCGGAGAAAGCCGCTTTCGAAGTGATCAATAAGTCGGGCTCTTACGAGGAATGGGTGACCAAGGCCTACCTGTTGCTTGGCGATATCTATTTTGCGGAGAAAGATTATTTCAATGCAAAGGCCACGTATCAAAGTATTGTAGAGAAAGCGAAGATCGAAGAGCTGCGGTTGCAGGCCCAACAGAAATTAGCGCAGGTGGTGGCGGAGGAAAAGAAGGGCAGCAAAGTGGATACTACCGGTAGTAATTAATCAGAATGTAAGTTTACATGAATAAAAAGAATTTTTTCCTGGGGGTGGGTGTCCTCTGTTTTGTTTCGGTGCAGGCGCAGGACACGACCAAACGCAGGACCATCGACATCACTTCTTCCTTCAAGCCCGTATTGCGCGAGGCGGTAAAGATCAATTTCAATGCGGCGCCGCCGGCGGTGGATACCAGCCGGCCCAGGCTCACCTATACTATTCCGGCCCAGTATCTTTTCCTCAACTATCAGCCGGGGGAACTGAAACCGGTGGCCCTGCAACGGGATTCCATCAACCCGTGGGTGAATCACAATTTTATCAAGATCGGGGTTGGGAATGTACATATCCCGTATATCCGCAGCGGCTTTAGCTTTGGGGATGGGAAGACCACCTTTTTCAATCTCTATGCCAACCAGCTGAGCAGCAAAGGGAGTCTTAATAATCAGAAGAACAGTCTTACCGATGTGAAGCTGTTGGGGACGGTGAAGACCACCAACAACCTCGAATGGACCGGCAACCTTGGGTTCAAGAACGATGTCTATTACCTCTACGGTTACCGGCCGGATACCTTGAAATATACGAGTGACCAGCTGAGACGGACCTTCCAGACCTTCGAGGGTGGGTTGAGTCTGCGCAATACGGTGCCCACGGAGTTTGGGCTGCTTTATCACCCGAATATCAAGATATCCTACTTTGAAGACAACCTGAACCCGAAGGGCACGGAGGCGAATACGGTGCTGAATCTGCCATTGGAAAAGCTGATCGGGAAGGAATTCGCCTTTGATCTGGGCTTTACGGCCGACCTGACGCATTACAACCTGCCTTCGCAGGCGAATGCCCAAAACAATAATATTTATTCGGTGAACCCGGCCTTTTTGGTGAAGACCTCCAACTTGTTTTTGCAGGCGGCGGTGACACCCTCGTGGGACAACAAGGCCTTTCACCTGCTGCCCAATTTCCTTGCTGATATTTCGACGAGTGATCAGCGCTTTACGATACAGCTGGGGTGGATCGGGTATTATGACAAGGGGTCTTACCAGCGGTTTGAATCCATCAACCCCTGGCTGGCGCAGCCGGCGGACTCCCTGCTGAATACGCGGATGGAGGAAGTGTATGGGGGTTTTAAGGGATCGATCAGCAATCACTTTACGTATGCCGCCAAGATCGGGCATCTTCAATACCATAACATGCCCCTCTTTGTCAATGACAGTGTGGGTGGCGGGAAGGATTTTCTTATCCGGTATGAGACCTCGATGCAGGCCCTTCAGCTGCATGGGGAGCTGAGCTATCTCCAGGGAGAAGATTTTACCGTGACGGCCGGGCTGAATATCTATCAATTCAAGGACCTCCAGAAGCAGGCCAAGGCCTGGGGGCTGCTGCCGGTGGAATTCAGCACCCATTTGAAGTGGGAAGCCTTTAAGGATTTCTGGGCCAAGCTCGATTTCTATGCCTTTAGCGGCGCCCAGTATCGTTCGCCCACCGACGGGGTGCCGTTCAAGGGAGACAATGGAGCGGATATGAATGCGGGGGTGGAGTTTCGGATCACGAAGATGTTGAATCTTTGGTTCCAGATGAACAACCTTTTCAACAACAAATATGAGCGGTGGCACCAGTACCCCGTTTATGGATTTAATGTGCTGGGCGGGATAATATTTTCATTTGGAGACAAGAAATGAGTAGATTCGCAGCTTTAGCTGCAAAAAAGGATAGTCTATGTTCGCGGTTTTGAACGCCTATTTATTTCAACATAGGAGCATCAGCATTCCGGGATTGGGTACGATCTACCTGGAGACCATGCCTGCTGCCGTTGACGTGGCGGACAGGACTATGTTGCCGCCGATGTACCAGTTCAGGTTTGATAAGTATTTCGACGCCCCGGATAAAGAATTCTTCGCCTTTATTGCAAATCAGCGTCATATCCTTGATTTTGAGGCGATTAAGTGGTATAATGAGTTTGCTTTCGACCTGCGCAACCGGATCAAGACCGAAGATGAGGTCAACTGGGAGGGGGTTGGCGTTTTGAAGAAGGACGGATCGGGTAATGTTCTGCTTGAGCCTTTTAGTTCCCCGCTTAATTTTATGCAGCCCACGCCTGCCGTCCGGGTGCTTCACCAGGACGCGCAACATACGTTATTGGTAGGCGACCGCGAACGCACCACCGGAGAGATGAATGAATGGCGGCAGCACGAGGAAGAAGAGGAAGGCCGCCGCCGGGGGCTTCCCTGGTGGGTGATCGCCCTTATTATCGCCGTTGCCGGTCTGGCCTTCCTTGGCTGGTATTTCTATTCCCACGGCCTTTCGACGGCCAGTCAAAACAAATTCTAACCCGGCCTGCTGAATGATCTCTCTTATGCCCCTGATCCATTATACCACCTGCCCGATCTGTCATTCGACCGAGCTGGAGCCGGTGCTTCACGCCGAGGACCATACCGTTTCCCACGAGCCTTTTGTCATCTGGCAATGCCGGCAATGCAGCCTGCGGTTTACCCAGGATGTGCCGGATGCGGCATCCATCGGCCCCTATTATCGTAGCGAGGATTATATATCCCATAGCAATACCAGCAAGGGACTTGTCAACCGGCTGTACCACCTGGTGCGCAAGCAGACGCTGTTGGACAAATACCGGCTTGTAGCCTCCGCCACCCGGAAGCGGCAGGGGAGGTTGCTGGATATCGGCGCTGGCACGGGTGCTTTTGTCGCGCATATGCAGGAGAAGGGATGGGAAGTGACGGGTTTGGAGCCCGATGAGACGGCGCGTGAAGTGGCCCGGGCAGATCATCGGGTGCAATTGCTGGATACGGATAATTTGTATCAGCTGCCGGCCGATGGTTTTGACGCCATCACCCTCTGGCATGTCCTGGAGCATGTACACGACCTGCATTCCTATATCGAGCAGTTGAAGAAACTGGTGCGCCGGGGAGGCCGGATCTTTATCGCCGTGCCCAATTACACCTCTTATGATGCCCGGGTATACAAGGAGGCCTGGGCGGCTTATGATGTACCGCGGCATCTCTATCATTTTTCACCGGAGGCCATGGAGGTTCTGCTGACCGGGCACGAGCTTCAGCTGCAGTATATCCGGCCGATGTGGTATGATGCCATTTATATCAGTATGCTGAGTGAGAAATATCGTACCAAGGGCGGCGGCAGTGTGGTGAGGGCCGTCGTCAACGGGTTTACTTCCAATGCGAAGGCTTTTATCAACAAGCCCAGGTGTAGCAGCCTGATCTATGTGATATCCAAATAGGGCGCGTCAGAATGGGAATTTTATCTCATAGATGCTGGGCCATAATTTGCCGGTGACGTATACTTTCCCCGAGGTGGAGTCATAGGCGATGCCATTGAGCACTTCTGCGCCCGGGTATTGGTTCTTTGCCTGGCCCACGAGAGAATCCAGGTTTATCTTTCCTACTACTTTCCCGCTGGCGGTGTCTATTTTCAGGATATAGTTAGTCTGCCATTGATTGGCGTAGAGATAGCCTTTTATCAGTTCGAGCTCGTTGATATTGCTGACGGGGCCGTTGTTGTCTGTCACTCCGAGGATCTTGACGACGCGGAATGTATTAGGATCGAGGTATGTGATGTTGCTTGTGCCGTCGCTCATGATGAGGGAACTCCCGTCGGTGGTCATTCCCCAGCCTTCTTTGCTGGGATATGTAAATTCGCCCAGCTTCTTAAACGTTTTAGCGTCGTAGATGAAGCCAACCTTTGTCGTATAGGTGAGCTGATAGACCTTTCCGTCGAGGAAAGCGATGCCTTCGCCGAAGTATTTGTCCCGGGGGATCTCTGCTTTCGGGGTGATCTTTCCGGTTGCCATGTCGACGGTCCCGAAGAGGGAGCGGCGATCGGCGGGCATGTCCGGTTCTGTTCCGGTGCTTTCGTATAATTTCCCATCATGGAAGAGGAATCCTTCGGTATAGGCGCTGGTATCGTGCGGATAGGCTTTTACAACGGAAAAGGCGATGTCAGGAGGAGTATTGTCGGTTGTATTGCCGGGGTTGGTGGCAGGAGCGTCTTTCGAAGGATTGTTGCAGGCTGTCCAGAGGCAGACAGCGAAAAGAAGAAGAATCAGTTTGTTCATACGTGCGTGCGCTAATGGTTTGAGCCCTGCGGCTCTGTCTCAAAATAGCCTCCGGGCTCAAACATCTGATGATTGGCCTTCGGCCGGCGGACCTGTGGTCCGCCTAGTCGCAAAAATAAGGGTTAAAAAACTTGCATTTGTTAAAAAAAATAGCAACTTTTACAGGTTCAATTCTTATTATTCTCCTCCTTCACGCGCGATATCCTTCCTGGAACTAATCCAATAACCACACAAAATTCAGCGCCAATACTTATGATCTACCGACCCTGAAAAGTTAGGTACGATGAAGTATTTTTTACCCTTTATCTGGAGCTTGTTGATCGCTATACCCGGTTGGACCCAGCTTAGCTGCCGTTCGGTTGATTACCGTCAGCAGCAGTTGCGTCTTCATCCCGAGTTGGCTATCGCGGTGGAAGCCAATGAGCAGTTCACCCGGAGGCAGTTGCAACCCGCATCCGTGGCTGTCACCGGTGGAGCCACGACCGCCGCAAACAACAGCGCTCTTCCTTCACTTATCACCATCCCCGTTGTCGTTCACGTCCTTTATAATACTCCCGCACAGAATATCAGCGATGCCCAGATAAGATCCCAGATCGATGTGCTGAACCGGGACTATCAGAAGCTGAACCCGGATACGGCGGGTATTCCGAGCTATTACAGTCCAAGGGCCGCCAATTGCGGCTTTCAATTTGTCCTGGCCGGTTTGGATACTAACGGCCATACTACATCGGGGATCATTCGCAAGCATACCAATGTGACCAGTTTTTCCCTTGCCGATAATATGAAATTTTCGGTTTCGGGCGGGGATGACCCCTGGGACCGCGACCGCTATCTGAATATCTGGGTGTGTAACCTGGAGGCGAATGTGCTTGGTTATTCCAGCCTGATCGGCAGTCCAAAGGAATCGGATGGGGTGGTCGTCAATTACAGCGCCTTTGGCACCATGGGCACAGCGGCGGCTCCCTATAACCTCGGCCGGACGACTACGCATGAGATAGGCCACTGGCTGAACCTGATCCATACCTGGGGTGATGCGTACTGTGGGGACGACCAGGTGGCCGACACGCCACCTCAGTCACAGGCCACCTATGGCGATCCGACCGGCATCATCATTTCCTGCGGCAATACACCGTATGGGAATATGTATATGAATTATATGGATTTTACCGATGATATCGGGATGCATATGTTTACGTATGGGCAGCGTGACCGGATGGTAACGTTGTTTGCGCCCGGGGGGTTCCGTTATCCCCTACTGTCCTCTGACGCGGCGTCGAAGCCGGCGCTCGCCGATTCGGTGGCTGAGGCCCGGACTGGCAGCAATAAAATTCAGCGGTTTACCCTCTATCCCAATCCGACGGTGAGTACGGTGGAAGTTAAGCTGAATGATGCGGGTTACCTGGGCTCGATGCTGGAGGTTTATGACCGCATGGGGCAACGAGTGATGGCCGTGCGGGTAACCAATCTGACTTTTGGGCTGGATGTCTCCAGGCTGGCCGGCGGCCTTTATTATATTCGGGTCAATGATGGTAAGGATCCTGCGGGGTATAGTTTTGTAAAGCTATAATTTGAACAGCGTTGCCGTAGCCTGCTGCTACGAGGAACTGGTATTTTTTCCCTTTCAGACCGATGAGACAACGGGTATCGCCCGGGATGCAGAGTCCGGTAAGATCATAGGGCAGGGGCGTGAATTGTCCCCCGTTGTCTGTTTTCAGCACCATACCCATGCTTGCATCGAGCGGGCCCATTTGGGCCCGCAAAGGATAGAGGTTGCCTGCCAACACCAGCATCCGGCTGCCGGCTGTCTCCACCGGTACGATGCCGTTGACTACGCTTAGCTGGGCATAGTTTGGCAGGGGATGGAATGTAAACCGATGGTTACCGTCGTTGTGCCAATAGCCGGAGGAGAGGATATTGATCTGTTTGGCGCCGGCGGCCGCCAGTTGTTGGGGTGTGAGGATATCTTGTATCTGTGCGTCGGCATAGTCGGCATAGCGGCCAAATTTCTTCTGCAGGGCTGGCAGTTCGCGTAGCAACTCGTCGCGGGACGCGTAGGGGAAGCTCTTACCCTGGATATAGTAGGTGAGCAGCGGGTCGAAGGTTCCGTTGCCGCTGAAGTCGCCGTAGTAGATGCGGAGGGGTTGTTCTTCCGATGCTTTGAAGGCGGTGTTGGTGCCCAGGTTACCGATGACCAGGTCGGTATTGCCGTCCTTATCGATATCGATCGGCAGGAGGGTGGTCCACCAGCCCTGCGATTGGGCGAGGCCGTAAGCTGCCGTTTGGTCGACAAGCTGACCCTGCCTGTTCTCGAAGATGGTGACGGGCGTGAAAGGGCCTACTGTCACGAGATCGGGCCAGCCGTCCTTGTTCAAATCGATCCAGCAGGCGTCGGCGACCATCCCCGGATGGGTGAGCAGGCTGTCGCGCTGGGTGGCGTCTTTGTCGAAATGGATATGTCCCGGGGTGCTGTTGTTCTTCAGGATAAGGCTTTCCGGGCTCAGCGGGAAAAAGCCGGGGACGAGTCCGCCGCCGACGAAGAGATCGGGCCGGCCATCTTTATTATAGTCGGCTGCGCGGACACAACCGCCGCTGATGGTCTCTGCGGGGAGGGCGTCGGTGACGAGGCGGAAATTTCCTTTTCCATCATTTTCGAACAGGCGATCCTGGTAGTTGGGGCTTCCTATCGGAAAGTCGGCGCCGCCGCTGACGAGATAGAGGTCGAGATCGCCATCGCCATCCGCGTCGAAGAAGAGCGCGGAGGTGTTGGTGTGGTTCTTATCCGTATTCCAGGGTTGAGAGGACGCCGGGAGGAATTTCCCGTCCGGTGTCTGAAGATAGAGCCGGCTTTCCTGGCCGGCGGTACCGCCGATGAACAGGTCTTCGAGGCCGTCGCCGTTGACGTCGCCTTTTGCGAGACAGGGGCCCAGATGAGAGACCTGGTAGGGGAGTAGCGGGGCTATCTTGAAGTCGACGAAGTTGGAGCCCTGGTGGGTATATTGGATGCCGCTGCTCTTCGTGATATCTGTGAAAAGGGGGGTGGGCTTGCTGTTTGCGGCCGGTTTTTGGGCGGAGCTGTTTGCGGACTGCTCGGTGATGGTGAGCAGTGTGTCTGCTTTGCATGGACCGAGGGTCGATACTTTACCGGAGGGCCAGAGGACGGTGAGGGAGGTGATAACGGAATCCTTACCGCAGCCGAAGTGTAGGATGGGATCGATGGAAGACTGGAAGCCGCGGGTGAGGTATTGCTCCATGAATTGGGGGCCCTGAGCGGTGTGGAGGATCAGTTTGGCACCGATGCCCTGGGTGTTCGGACTGTTGCCTTTCAACTGGACGCGGAGGAAGTGGCCTTTGTGTTGTTCGGATGCATTGTTGCGATAGATGATGGGGGCATCGCCTATGGTGTTGACGACGAGATCCAGGTCGCCATCATTGTCCAGATCGACATAGGCTGCGCCGTTGCTGATGGTTCTTCGGGTGAGTCCCCATTCCTCATTTTTGTTGCTGAAGCTGAGGTCGCCGTTGTTGCGAAAGACGTAGTTTGTCAGTTTGGTGGAAGGCATTTGTTGTACCAGCCGCCACATCTCCACTTTGTCGCCGAGCTTTTCCGCCTGGCCCACGGTGTAGCCGGAGGTGTATTTTACAAAGTCGAGATTGGTCATGTCCCGGAAGATGCCGTCGGAGATGAACAGGTCTTTCCACCCATCGTTGTCGAAGTCGGCGAACAGCGGGGCCCAGCTCCAATCGGTGTTGGACATGCCGGCCAATTGCCCGATCTCGCTGAAATGGGGGATGCTGTCGGGGCCTAATCCATTATTGAGCTGCAGGGTATTGCGCATCTGCTGATGGCCGAACCCGGCGTCGGCACGCTGAGTGTACTTATCATAATTGTCGGGGCCGCGGAGCAATTTCTGCCGGTGGTTGTCTTCCGGCAGCATATCGAGTACGGCGATGTCGGGCAGGCCGTCGTTGTTGTAGTCGGCGATGTCGGAGCCCATCGCAAATTCGGACATGTGCCCGGTTGCTTTTGTCAGCACTTCTTTAAAGGTACCGTCGTGGTTGTTGAGGTACATGAAATCACGTTCGTCGTAGTCATTGGTGACATAGATGTCCGGCCAGCCGTCACCGTTGAGATCGCTGATGGAAACGCTTAATCCGAAGTTGAGTCCGCTGCCGTCGATATGCGCCTGTTCGCTGATATCGACGAAATGGCCGTTGTCATTGCGATAGAGCCGGTTGCCGAATTTGGGATGGCGTTTTGCCCGCAGCTTATCCGTATTGAAGAAAGGGTTGTAGAACATGTCGGCATGGTTGACCATGAACATGTCGAGATCGCCGTCACCGTCCATATCGAAGAAGGCCACGGTGGTGGTGTATGTTCCCGGAGCGTCGAGGCCGTATTCTTTTGCGGATTCCTTGAAGGTGGGGATGCCGTCCTTGACGCCCTGGTTGATGTATAGTTCTTTTGTCCGGTCGGCGTCCGTTCCGGGACCGGAATAGCAGACATAGATATCGAGCAGGCCGTCGCCGTTGACGTCGGCCATGACGGCGCCGGTCTTCCATTTGTCACGGCCTGCGATGCCGGCTTTTTGTGTGATGTCTTCGAACTGGAAATTCCCTTTGTTGAGATAGAGCCGGTTGGGCGTCATGTTGCCGATGAAGAAGAGGTCGGGAAGGCCGTCGCCATTGACGTCGCCTACGGCTACGCCGGCGCCGTTGTAAAGGTATTCGTAGGTGAGGATGTTGTAGTCTTCGTCCTCCTTTATTTCATTACGGAAATTTATGTGCGAAATGTCAGGAGGGACTTCAGTAAAGAGAGTATTGCTCTTTTGTGTTGGGTTGCAGGATGCGATCAGCAGAAGCGCGACCGGCAGAAATCTTAACCAATTCATAATATATAATGTCTGTCCTTCGGACCAATCGCCTCCGGCGATTGAGTGAAAGTATGCATATTTTTTTTAACTTTATTCCGCATTATGAGAATCTTTTCTGCCGATATGGATTGCGCTGCCTTTTTTAATGCTATTGCTGCCGGGGATGAGACTGCTTTTGAGTTGTTCTTCGAACAAACGAGGGTTCGGGTCTATACCCTGGCCTATCGATGGACCAAATCGGTATTTGCGGCAGAAGAGATCACGCAGGATGTATTTATCAGTGTCTGGACCGGCAGGCGGCACCTGGCCGCAGTAAAAGATGCCGAGAGCTATTTCTCCACTATTATATACAATAAGATATACCGGCATCTGCGGAAGGAAGCCAGCAAGGCGCGGGTGTTGCAACTTTCCAGCCGGACGGCAGACAAGTCCAGCAACGAGACCGAGGAGACCATATATATTAATGACGGCGAACGGTTTATCAACAAAGCGCTGGAACATTTATCCCCCAAAAAAAGACTTATCTATCATTTGTCCCGGAAGGAAGGCAAGAGCTATGATGAGATTGCGGCTGCGTTGCGGCTGTCGCCACACACGGTGAAAAGCCATTTGGCGCACGCGTTGAAATTTATCCGGAACTATATGAAAGATAATATCTTATCTATTCTATGGCTGATGGCGCTACTCTTTGTCGGGAAAAAATAAAAAAACTTTCGCTCCGACTCATCCTTTTTTTTGTTTGGTGACTCTATAGGGTTGTGGAAAGAATCTATTATTTATTGCGGCGATACCGGGACGATGTTGCCTCGTCCGACGAGGTGGCAGAGTTATTCCGCCTGATACGTGGGGCGGAGGGCAGGGACGCGTTGAAGAAACTTGTTGCCGAGGACTGGAAGAAGAGTGCCGGCGATGTTGTTGCGGGAGGTGAAGGTGGTGGAGAGCGGGATTGGGACAAGATGTGGCTGGGTATACAGGCTGCGGCGCATCGGCCGGGCCGGTCGGGGTTGTTCGTGATGAAGCGGATACTTGTCGCAGCGGGGCTTCTCTTTTGCCTGGCCACGGGCGTCCTCTATTGGGTGATGACGGCGCGTGGCCATAAGACAACGGCGCCCGTGGTTGTGCGTCATCCCGTGATGATCGTTCCGGGTGGCAACAAGGCGGTGCTTACGCTTGGCGACGGGTCGACTATTGTGCTCGATAGTGCCAAGGACGGAATGCTTGCACTGCAGGGCAATGCCAAAGTGGTGAAGGTGGATGCTGGTGTGCTGGCCTATGATGCCAGGGATAAGGCGGCGACCGGAGTGATGTATAATACTATTGCCACGCCATATGGGGGACAGTACCAGGTGGTGTTGCCGGATGGCAGCAAGGTGTGGCTGAATGCGGCGTCTTCGCTGCGATTCCCGACGGCTTTTGCGGGGAAGGAACGGCGTGTGGAATTGACGGGGGAGGGCTATTTTGAGATTGCGCCTGAGCCTTCCAAGCCTTTTATCGTGCACATTGCCGCGGGTGAGGATGTGCAGGTGTTGGGAACCAGCTTCAATATCATGGCATATAGTAATGAGGAGCATAGCGCTACGACCCTTGTGACGGGGAAGATACGGGTGATGCCGGAGGGCGGTGCTGGTGCGGTGGAGATAGAGCCGGGTCGTCAGGCGATAGTCGATCGGGGGACTCATGTGTTGCGGGTTACAGATGCCAATGTCGATCAGGCCATTGCCTGGAAGAACGGGTTGTTCCGGTTTCATGAGACGGGGATCAGGGAGCTGATGCGGCAGGTAGAGCGATGGTATAATGTGGAGGTGGTGTATCAGACCAATGGGAATGACCAGGACTTTTCCGGTATCGTATCGCGGAGTAAGAACATCGATGAATTATTGCATACGCTGGAATTGACCAATACGGTGCATTTCCGGATAGAAGGGAGGAAAATTATTGTATTACCATAAAACAACTAAAAATATGGCGATAGCCGGGACGCTAATGTCTGTCCTTACGGACGAGCTGCCTCCGGCAGCTCAAAAACCAGGGGCGCTTGGACCCGCCCCCGGTGAATGATCTGGTTATCTGCTACAGGCCAATGCGAATGACACTGATTGATTAACCAAACTTCTCAAAAGTATGAATCTAACTGCAGATGGCAAAGCCCTGCGTGGAAGAGAGCTTTTGCCAGCCAAAACGCTCTTGATTATGAGATTAACTGCGATCTTTTTGCTTGCCGCCTCCCTCCAGCTAAGCGCCTCGGGGCTTTCGCAGACCGTGACGTTATCGAAAAAGAATGCCACTCTCGAGCAGGTGTTCGAAAGTCTTCAACAACAAACCGGGTACAACTTTTTGTTCAACAGCCATATGCTGGCGAAGGCGAAGAAAGTCACGATCAAGGTGCATAATGCCACGGTGGAAGAGGTGTTGACGCTTTGTTTTAAAGATCAGCCTTTTACTTATGTAGTTCAGGACAAGACCATCATTGTAAAAGAGAAGGAAGAGCCGCATGTCGTCGTTGCGGAAGCGCCGGCGCCGGCATCGGGGCCTGTCCGGGGGGTGATAAAGGATGAGACCAACGCTCCGCTGGAAGGGGCTGCCGTCACGGTAAAAGGGTTAAGCACCGGGACGGTAACCGACAAGGACGGGAAGTTCGAGCTCAATATTCCCGCCGGCACCTACCAGGTGGAGATCTCCCATGTAGGATATAAGACGGTGGTGAGAACCGTTACAGTGGGCGGAGAAGTGGTGAACCTGGCCGTCGCCCTCCAACCGGCTGCCACGGGGCTGGTCGATGCGGTGGTGGTTGGTTATGGTACGCAGCGCAAGCGTGATGTCACCGGCAGCATCAGCAGTGTGAAGGGTGAGGATATCAAAAATGTTCCGGTGAGCAATGCCGCCGACGCCATCCAGGGCCGGGCTACGGGGGTGGATATCGTCAGGGATGACGGTTCGCCCGGCAGTGTTCCCAGTATCCGGGTATTGGGAACGGGTACGGTGAATAATTCCGATCCGTTATATGTGATCGACGGGGTGCCTTCTACGGGTGGCCTGAACGACATCAATGCCAATGACATCGCCTCCATCGAGATATTGAAGGATGCGTCTGCTTCGGCCATCTATGGTAGCCGCGCGGCCAACGGGGTGGTGCTGATCACGACAAAAAAGGGAAGTTATGATCAACAGCTGAAGCCGTCGGCGAATGTATATGCAGGTACTAAGAGCCCGGTGAAATTCCTGCCGATGTTGCAGGCGCCCGATCTGGTGGCGTTGAAGACCGAGGCCTATACCAACGATGGGTTGACTGTTCCTACCATTTGGGGTAATTCTTATTATGCTAAGCAGCGAACGGACTGGCAGCGGGCTTTGATGGGGAATGGGGATGTGCAGAATGCGGACGTTGCGCTGAGGGGTGGGAATGCGAATTCCAATTATAGCATATCAGGCAACTATTACAATGAGAAAGGGATGATCATCAATTCCTATTTTAAGCGGTATAGCGGCCGGATCAATTCCGAACATAAGATCGGCAGCCGGTTCAGGGTTGGCGAAAATGTCGTTTATTCTTACACAGATGGGGCAGCGCCGAATACCAAGTCTTCACAGACCGGTCTGGTGTGGAGCGCTATCCGCTTCAACCCGGCTATCCCGGTGGTTAACTCCGATGGCAGCTGGGGAACTTCGCAGGCCGACAACCAACTGGGGGATATCAATAACCCTGTGGCGACGGCAACCGAGCAACAGAAATACAACAAGAACGATCACTTGTTAGCCAACGGGTATGCCGAGCTGGAGATCATAACGGGGCTGAAGCTGCGGGCCAACTATGGGTATGATCATACCAGCAATGAGTATTATGAGTTTGACAATGCCATGCCCAACCAGACCCGCGGGCCTTCCATCGCCTCGTTGCAGCAGTCGTTCTTTAAGAGCAATACCTTCCTCGAGGAATATTATCTAACCTATAACCACCTCTTTGGCGGGGTGCATAACGTTACGCTGACGGGTGGCTATTCTGCCCAGACCTATAGCGGTAATTCGTTCGGGGCTTCACGGTCGGGGTTCTCGGATACCAGCCAGGACCAGCGAGTGCTGAGCCTTGGGACCAGCAGTTCGGCTTCCAACTATGGTTACAATTACAATCCCTGGGGGCTGCAATCCTACTTCGTGAGAGGTAACTACTCCTTTATGAACAAGTACCTGCTGACGGCGACCTTCAGGGCTGATGGGTCGAGCAAGTTTGCGCCGGGCAAGCGCTGGGGGTATTTCCCGGCTTTCTCGGCCGGCTGGCGGTTGTCGGATGAGAAGTTCTATGGTGATGGGTTGAAGAACATCATCAATTCCGTGAAACTCACCGGCGGCTGGGGGCAATTGGGTAACCAGAATGTGGGCGATTTTCAATACCTGGGCATCATCGGTTATGGCGGCAGCGGCGGAACGGGAGGCGGCGGCTATGGCTACAGCCTGGGAACGGGGACTACCTATTTGAACGGGGCGTATGTCACCAGTCTTGCCAATCCGAACATTACCTGGGAGAAGGCGGTGACGACGACGATCGCGTTGGAACTGGCTGCGCTTAACAATCATCTGACGGGTACGATAACGTATTTCAATAAGAATACTTCGGACATGCTGATCCCTTACCAGATAGTGGAGACCTTTGGCGCCCAGAACAACCTGCCTGATGACCCGGGTAATATCACCTTACCTGATTACAACCTGGGCGAGCTGAACAACCATGGCATCGAGATCGAGGTGAACTATCAGAACAAGGCCGGCAAGGTGAGCTATTCGCTTGGCGCTAACGGGTCATTCCTCCACAACAAGATCACTCGCTTGTATGGGAACTCCACCTATCTGGCTTCTACGCCTTATGGCCGGGAGAATGTGGATATTTCGCGCACCTATGAGGGGCAGCCGATCGCTTCCTTCTATGGGTTCAAGACGGCGGGACTTTATCAGTCGCAGGCCGATATCGACAAGGACCCCAATGTCGCCAACGACCCCAACAAGGCGAATATCAAGCCGGGTGATGTGCGATTCAGGGACATCAATGGCGACGGGATCATCAACGATAAGGACCGGGTACGGCTGGGCGACCCCAACCCGCATTTTGTCTTTGGCTTTCATGGAACGGTGAACTATTCGCGATTTGACCTGGCCTTTAATTTTGTTGGCGCGACGGGCTTCCAGCTATATGATGCCGACCGGCTTTCGGGTTTGGATGCCACCCAGGTGTACAACTGGTATGCCGACGAAAAGAACAGGTGGCACGGGGCTGGCACCAGCAACAGCATTCCGCGGCTTAGCATCAACAACCTAAATAACAATTACCGGTCATCCGATCTGTGGGTCTTCAAGGGCGATTATCTTTCGCTCAAGAACCTGACCATTGGCTATACGCTGCCGAAGGTGACCATCGGCGACTGGAATCTACCTGAGATCAGGGTTTATGGCAGTATGTACAATGTGTTCATGCTGACGAAATATCCGGGGTATACGCCGGAGCTGGGGTATACCAATCCGGGCTCTTCCACACCGGGGTTGCAACGGGGAGTTGATCTTGCGCAATACCCGGCGACGCGGACCGTGATGGCCGGCGCCACTGTAAATTTTTAGTTCATTAAAACGAAGAACGAAGATGCGACGCATTAACTATAGAAACTGTTTGCTTTTGTCGATCGTTGCGACGGGCATTGTCCTGTTCAGCGCCGGTTGTACCAAGAAGCCTTTGGACCAGAACCCCAGCGGGGAATATACGACTGCCAATTACTGGCGCAACCAGAGCGATGTCATTGCCGGGGTGCTGGGGATCTATAATATCTTATATACAGAGGACTGGATCGGGCATGACCTGTATGCCTATGATGACCAGTCCGATGATATCTGTGTAGACGGCGATCACCCGGATTTCAAGTATATCCAGAATTTTCAGATAGACCCGACGCTGCAGCTGATCTATATCACGTGGCCGTTTGCGTATGAGCAGATTGGGCGGGCGAATAATGCCATACTCTATATTCCCAAGGTTCCGGTGATGGACAGTGCGATCAGGAACCGGAGTATGGGTGAGGCTTATTTCCTGCGGGGGTATGCCTATTTTGTGCTGAGCCAGATCTATGGTTCGGTGCCGCTGATAACGGAGAAGAACGTTACAGCAGCCAGTTATAATGTTCCCAAATCTTCTGTCGACAGTATCCGGGCGCAGGCGGAGTCGGACTTTTTGCAGGCTGCGAGCCTTCTGCCCGAGACCTATGATGACGCAGACAAGGGGAGGGTAAGCAAGGGTGCTGCCTGGGGGATGCTGTGTAAGTTGTATATGTTTGAGGACAAGCTGCAGCAGGCCGTCCAGTACGGGTCGAATGTGACGGGCGATGGTAATTATGCGCTTGCGACCCATTATACCGATAACTTCACCCTGGGCAACCAGGAGAGCAATACGGAGATACTGTTTGCGGTGTGGAACAAGAACCAGGAGATCTCCAATGTTCCGGCATCGGCGATCAGCACCTATTTTACTCCAAGGGCCTGGCAGGGTTGGGGCTTTCACCATCCGACGGAGAATTTTGCCGAGTCGTTCGAGCCGGGGGATTCGGTGCGGAAGAAGGCGACGCTTATCTCGGTGGGGGATTCTATTCCCAACCAGACGAATATGACGACGATCGGCGCGGGGGATGCTTACCAGATGTTTTTAGGAATGGCGGGTGCGTCCACCGGCCGGATGCTGCCGAGTATGTCCACTACCGGGTATTGTATCAAAAAGTATACGGCCTTTATGCCCAGTGGGGATGGCGGCGTCGACTATGACCTGAAGCAGCCGTTGTTGCGTTCGTCCGACGTATACCTGCTTGTTGCCGAGGCCAAGATCAGGCTCAACGGTGCGGGTAGCGGTGACGTAGAGATCAATGCCGTACGGAAGCGGGCGGGTCTGTTGCCGGTATCGGGCGCGGGGATGAACCAGCTGATCCATGAGCGCAGGGTGGAGCTGGCCGGGGAGAATATCCGTTGGCAGGACCTGCTGCGGTGGGACAAGGACAAGCTGATCAATCTGGATACGATTGTCGGTAAGCCAAAATCGGCTTCACCTTTGCCGCCATATAATGGTTCGGTCGTCATTCCTTCCCGTACCTTTGTACGGCCAAAAGATTATTATATGCCGATTCCCCAGGAGATAATCGATGAGAGCAAGGGGGTGATCGTGCAAAACCCGAATTATTAACTATTTCATGCACAAGTTGGTTTTTGCAGCGGCGCTGACATTTTGGTGTCAGGCCGCTTTTTCGCAAGTAGAGAGGCAGACGCCGCCCCCGGGTGGGTTGGGCCGGCCTGCGCTGACGGCTTTTTTACAGCGGGTGGTGAAGGATCGAGCTGGTTTGTTCGAGGTGGAGTATGTAGCGCCGGAGGGTGGGAAGGATGTTTTTGAGGTGGAGAGTCGCGGCGGCAGGGTTGTGTTGCGGGGGAGCAATGGGGTGAGTGTCGCGTCGGCGTTGAACTATTATCTGCGGCATTATTGTCATTGTCTTATTACGTGGAATGGGAGTTCGCTGCATTTGCCTGTGGTGCTGCCATTGGTGAAGGAGCGGGTTCACCGGAAGACGCCGTATGATTACCGGTATTATCTCAACTATTGTACGTTCAATTATTCCATGGCCTGGTGGGATTGGGATCGCTGGCAGCGGGAGATCGACTGGATGGCGATGAATGGGATCAATATGCCGCTGGCGTTGACGGGGGAAGAGGCGATCTGGCAGGAGGTGTACCGGGGGATGGGCTTTACGGATAAGGAGCTGGATGCTTTCTTTAGCGGTCCGGCCTATTTCTCCTGGCTTTGGATGGGCAACATCGATGCCTGGGGCGGGCCGTTGCCTGCGCATTGGAAGGAGAGCCATAAGGAGTTGCAGAAGAAGATACTTGTTGCGGAGCGGGCTTTTGGGATGAAGCCGGTGTTGCCTGCTTTTACGGGACATGTACCGCCGTCCTTCCAGGCGCGTTTTCCGGCGGCGAAGGTGAAGCGGACCAATTGGGGGGCGGGATTCCCGGATGTATATATTCTTGATCCGGGGGATCCCATGTTCGAGGCGATCGGGCGTCGGTTTATTGAAGTACAGAAGGGGGAGTATGGTTCGGATCATTTGTATTCTGCTGATACGTTTAATGAGAATGTACCGCCTACTACGGATTCGACCTATCTCGATGCGATGAGCAAGAAAGTGTATGCTTCCATGGCGGCGGCAGACCCGGCGGCGGTGTGGGTGATGCAGGGGTGGATGTTCCATTATAATGCGTCGTACTGGCAGCCGGTGCAGATACAGGCCTTGTTGAAGGCGGTGCCGGACGATCATATGATATTGCTCGATCTGTACAGTGAGAGTCATCCTGTCTGGAACAGGACTAATGCTTATTATGGTAAGCCGTGGATATGGAATATACTGCACAATTTTGGCGGGAATATTAGTTTGTGGGGCCGGATGAGTAATGCGGCGGCTGACCCTTCTGCGGCGCTGCATGATCCGGCATCGGGAAAGATGGTGGGTATTGGGCTGACGCCGGAGGGTATCGAGCAGAATCCTGCGCTTTATCAGCTGATGTTGGAAAATGTGTGGCAGGATGGGGCGGTGGATGTAGGGGCATGGTTGAAGGAGTATGCGAGGGAGCGATATAGTGATGCGGCGGTTTGGGCTTCGGCTTCGGCTGCGGTTCGCGGCGGGGCGAGTGAGGATCATGGTGAGGATTGGAGTGCGGCGGCCTGGGCTTCGGTGGATGAGGCTTGGAAGTTGTTGGAGGGGAGTGTGTATCATGGCGGGCTGGGGGAAGGCGGGCCGGAGTCGATCATCCAGGCGAGGCCTACGTTCGATGTGAAGATCGACCGGGTGTTGACACATCTTGATTATGATCCGGCTGTGTTGGCTCGCGCCCTGGGGCTGTTTGTTAAGGCGGCGCCTATTTTGGGGAAAAGCGATGGATTCCGGTATGACCTGGTGGATATGACGCGGCAGGTACTCGCCAACTATGCCAGTCCGTTGCAGCAGCAGTGGGTTGCGGCCTGGAAGCAGCGGGATACGGTGGTTTATCGCCGGTGTAGCCGGGAATTCCTGGCGTTGATGGATGATATGGACCGGCTGCTGGCTACCCGTACCGATTTCCTGTTGGGCAAGTGGATACATGATGCCCGGGCCTGTGGGGTCAGTTCGGCGGAGAAGGACCTGTATGAGAAGAATGCGCGTGATCTGATCACGTTGTGGGGGGATAAGGAGAGTGAACTGAGGGAATATTCGAACCGGCAGTGGTCGGGATTGATCAAGGGTTTTTATAAACGGCGATGGGAGTTGTTGTTTGCGCGGCTTGACCGGGGGATACTGAGCGGGGAGATGGACTGGGCGGCTTTTGACAAGGAGGTGAAGGATTGGGAGTGGCACTGGGTGAATGGGCATGAGGCCTATGCTTCGCGGCCCGAGGGCGATGCAGTGGAAGTGGCGACGGAGCTTTTCCGGAAGTATGCGCCGATGGTGGAAGGGTCGAATGATCATATTTTCCCGGCTGCGGCGGTGGCGAAGCCGTATATCGATTTTGATGAGAAAGGATTTTTGGTGAAGGGTAAGCGATGCTTCCTGGTGTCGGCGGGGATGGAATATGCGCGGGTGCCGCATCAGCTTTGGCGGGACCGGTTGCAGCGGCTTCAGCGGGCGGGTTTTAATTGTGTCGAGGTATATACTTTTTGGAATTTTCACGAGCCACAGGAAGGGAAATTCGATTTCAGCGGAGATCATGACCTGGAGGCCTTTTTGCGGCTGGTGGGGGAGATGGGCATGTATGCTATTGTCAGGGTGGGGCCCTATTATTGCGCGGAATGGGACAATGGCGGTTATCCGTTGTGGTTACGGTTCAAGCCGGGGGTTCGGGTGAGAGAGGATAATACGGCGTTTCTCCGGTATGTAGATCGGTATTTTGACCGGTTGCTGCCTATTGTTTGCCGGCAGCAGATACAGCATGGGGGACCGGTGATCCTGGTGCAGCTGGAGAATGAGCATCAGCGGGGTTGGGGTACGGCGATGCCGGATGGCTATTTCCGGCATTTGCAGTCTACCGCGTTGGAGAAGGGACTCGAGGTCCCTTATTTTTTTAGTGGGTTGCATCATGCGAGTGATCCGGCGGGTGATGGGGTTTCTTCGCCGGGTGTAGCTGGTGGGGATGTGGCGCGATTGGATGACCCGTCGCGGCCGAACCCGTGGTTTTCGACGGAGTTTTGGAGTGTGTGGTACAATGGTTATGGCGCGGGGGTGAGTGATTCGGCGGTATATGCGCGTAGAACCTGGAAGATCATTGTGCATGGGGGTGGCGGATACAACTATTACATGGCGCATGGGGGAAGCAATTTTGGGTATACGAATAATGATGAGGATGCGGCTTCTTACGATTATAGTGCGGCGGTGGGGCAGGCGGGGGATCTGCGGCCGATGTATTATGCATTTAAGCGGGCTGCGTTGTTTGCACGGAGTTTTCAGGGGGTGCTGGCGGATGGGGTGGATGCGACGGCGCAGTGGAAGGGATTGGTGAAAGATACGGGTGTACGGGTGACGGCCCGGCATAGTGTGATGGGGGATGTGGTGTTTTTGGATAACCCGGGAGTGACGCCGGTGCGGGCCGTGGTACGGGGTGTTGCCGTTGTGTTGGCGCCGGGAGAGATACTGCCGGTGGTGCATCATTTTGCGGTGAGTTCGCATATTACGCTGGAATGGGCGCCGGTTAGGGTGATGGGGATAGTATCCGATGGGGCATCACACACGATGGTTGTCGAGGGTGAGGAAGGTCGCCCGGTAAGGTTGGAATTTATTGCCGGCGGGAGGTCGAAGAAATTGGATACGGTAGTGTCGGCGGCGCCGGTGGAGGTGGTGATCCGGGCGGGTGATGAGACGCTGCGGGTGTTGGTGGTGAGCAGGCGGATGGCGGATCAGACCTGGTTTGTCGAATCGGGTGGCAAGCATTATGTTGTTTGTGGGGCTGATTATGTCGGGGATGTGCGAATGCGAGGGAAGATGTTTTCCGTTGGGACGGAGACGTTTGGCGGCGAGGAGCCCGGGGGGCTGTTGAGGTGCTATGGGGCGGCAGGTGAAGAATGGGTGTTGCGGTCGGAGACGAGGGCTTCCGCGGTTTCGGCGGCTCGAGGTGATATGGCGGCGGTTGCCCGCGTGGATTCGGTGGTGCTATTATCGCCGTGGCGGCAGAAGGTGGCAGGTGAGCCGGCGGCTGTGGGTTTTGACGATCGGGATTGGCTGCATAGTGAGCGGCCTTTGCAAATGGGTGCTGATGGTAATGTTACGCCGGATGCCTGGTATCGTGCTATTGTGCGGATCGATGTCAATGGAGACTATACGTTACGGATGCAGGGGGGCGATCGGGCGACTGTGTTTGTGGATGGAGCGGTTGCGGGGGTAGTGAATTTGCATGAAGGGGAGGCACCGCTGCGGTTGACGAAGGGCGAGCATACGATTGCGGTCTTTACGGCGCATGACGGGCGGGATAAGCTTGCCGGTTTTTTGGGGTCGATGGAGGATGCGGACCCCAAGGGGCTTGGTGGTGAGGTGCGGTTGGAGCGGGGAGCGCCGTCGGGTGGAATGCTGGCGGGCTGGAGATTCTTACGGGCGGCGGGGCCGGGTGATGTGCGGGTGCCGTTGGAGGATGCAACTGGTTGGAGCGATTATAAAATAGGGGATGATGCTTTTGACAGGAAGGAGGGTTTTGGGTGGTTTGGGGTGGTATTGCCCGAGCCGCCGGCGGGGGCTAACAGTGGGGTGTTGGATTTCAGGAGTACGGATGAGAATGCGACTATATTTCTCAATGGGCATATGCTGTTGCGGCACGAAGGGTGGAATATTCCTTTTCGGGTGAACCTCGATCGATTGGATACTCTGCAGCGGCCGTTGGTGCTGACGGTATTTATCGAAAATTATTCGAATGAAGGGGGGATCGACCGGCCGGTGCGGGTGCATTACTTTTCCGGTTCGCAGGAGATAACGGGGTGGCGGATGCGTGGAGGAATTGCAGAGCCAGGGGAGATCGTTGATTGGTTACCGCTAGATAGTGGACAGCCGGGGGTACCATGTTATTATCGATCGGAGTTTCGGGTGCCCCGTTATGGGGAGCGTGGTGAGCATCCCATCTTCCGGGTGCATGTCGATGGACTGGGGCATGGGTCGGTGTGGGTGAATGGGCATAACCTTGGACGGTATCCGGAGAAGACGCCGGCTCCCGGGCTTTATATTCCTGAATGCTGGTTGAAGGCGGGAGCGAATGAATTGGTGATCTATGATGAAGATGGCCGCAGGCCCGACAGTGTGACCGTACGGAAGGAGACGGTTGCGGGGAGGCGGCTGGCGGTTTATTCGACAGGCAAAGGTGTAATGGATTATGTGGACCCGATGATCGGGACTGCCAAGAGCGATGTGGTTACCAAATGGGGGAATGAGGGTGGCACTTATCCCGGTGCGGTAGCCCCCTGGGGGTTTGTGCAGATGACGCCTGAGACGCGGGCAGAAGGTGGTTATGATCATGCTGATGATTCGATAGCCTGGTTTAGTTGTATCGGGCATATGAGCGGCTGGCCGGGTGGTTCGGCGGGAAGGGGGAGGATGATGCCGGTAGTTAATGGACTTATGCCGAGGGCTTTTCTGCATGAAGATGAGGTGGCACGGCCGGGATACTATCGGGTCTTGTTCAGGGACAATAATACTACGGTGGAGACGACGGCGTCTGAGCGGGTGGGCTGGATGCGCTGCACCTTCCCGGAGGGTGTGGCGCCAAGGTTGTTTGTCGGGGGATTGGATGGGGTGGCCGTATTGCATTTTAGCCGGGCGATTGTCAGGGAAGAGAAGATGGGTGAGGGTAAGGTGTTGACGTTTGTGTCGGATACCGGCCGGGCTACGGTTGTCGAGATTGCGATTGCCGTCAGTACGTTGGGTGCTGTGGGAGCAGAAGCAAATTTTCGGGCCGCGGGTGAGCGGCATAGGTTCGACGAGGTGGAGCAGCAGACGTGGGACAAATGGCGAAAGGCCTTGTCGATAGTGGAAGTGGAGGATGAGCATGCGGTGGACAAAACGATATTCTATACCGCGCTGTATCATTCCTTGCTGCTGCCGTGGATCATTTCCGATGCGGATGGGAAATACCGGGGGAGAGACGGGCTTGTCCACCAGGCAACGGGGGCGTCCGAATATGGCGGGTTTTCGCCCTGGGACAGCTTCCGGAGCCAGCAGCCTTTGCTGACCTTGTTGTTTCCCGGGGTAGAGCGTGATATTATCCTGTCGATGTTGGATGTTTACCGGCAGACGGGTTATCTTCCTGCCGAGGCGATGACGGGAAATCACAGCATCCCGATCATTGCAGACGCTTATCTTAAAGGAATAAGAGGTTTTGATCCGGCGGAGGCTTACAAAGCCATGCGTAAAGGCACTATAGATGCACCTTATCGGCCGGTTGATAGGGAGGTGTATGGCCGGTTGGGGTATGTGCCGCGTACCTACCCGGAGTCGGTAACCAGGACGGTAGAATATGCTTATGATGATTGGGCGATAAGCGCCTTTGCGGCGGATGTAGCGCGTCATGATCATTCTGCGTTGCGACAGGCGGGTTATAACTATCGCAACCTGTTTGATGCGTCTGAGCTGTTCTTTTTGCCCCGTGAGGGTGACCGGTTTTTTCGGCAGCCGGGGACGAGCGGTTATAAGGAGGGGGACCAGTGGGCGTATACCTATTTCGTTCCACAGCATCCGGAAGACCTCATCAACCTGCTGGGTGGAAGGCAGGAGTTTGTCAGGCGGCTGGACTCCGCCTTGGCGAGTGGAGCGATTGTCTTTGACAATGAGACGGTGTTTCATGTGCCGTACCTCTTCAACTATGCGGGGGCACCGGGAAAGACCCTGGAATGGGTAGCTGCGTTTAGGGATGGGCGTTTTTCTGCTTCGCCCGGTGGCTTGCCCGGCAATGACGACCTGGGGGCTTTTTCGAGCTGGTATGTTTTTAGTGCGATGGGGTTCTTTCCCTTTTGTCCGGGCCGACCGGAATATACTATCGGGGCGCCATTGTTTCATAAGGTGAGCCTGCATTTGGCTGATGGACGGATGTTTGTGATCAATGCGACGAATGGAAGGGGCTATGATCGATTGGTTTTGGCAGATTCGGTTATTCGAAAGGGAGGGGAAATGATGTTTGGTGTGGGCGACAGCTCGGTAGAGGGTCCGGCGGAAGAAGGGAAGCCGGCGTTTGTTTTTTCCGGGATGAAGGTGTCGAAAGAGAAGGTGGCGCCTGATGAATTATTCAAGGTGAGATTTACTATCCGGAATATGGGCAGCCTTGGGACAGCGATCGTCGTGTTGAAGGTGAATGGCCGGGAGTACGAGCGAAAGAACTGTCTGGTGGCGGCGGGTGATATGGTGGAGGATTCGATGGATTGCCGGCTTTACGCGGAAGGAAAGAATGTTTTGGAGATAGAGGGGATGGAACGGCATGTGGAAGTAGTGGGCAGGGGTTCGGCGGAGCCGGTGATCAAGGAGCTAGCTGTGCGGCCGCTGGTTCGCGTGGGTGAACGGCAGTCGGGGAGTTATTGTGTGCAGAATATCGACGGGGTGGCGCATGTATATCGTATTGCGGTGGATACAGGCGAAGGACGACCGGTGAGGACCGACACATTGACGTTGCAGCCGGGAGAGAAGCGGCGGGTTGCTGTGGATTGGGTCGTATCGAGTCCGGGTTTACGAGAGGTGAGGGTGGGTTCGCAAAGGGTGGTATTTAAGGTGTTCCGAGATGCGATGGGATCGTTGTTGTTGTCCTTGTCGTTGCAAGATAGTTTGATGGTCGATCGATCGGGTTATGACAATGTGGCGAGGATGGTGGGTTCGGGTGGAGATCGGTATGTGGAGGTTGCGCCTGCGCCTTCGCTGGACACCATGGGTGAGACCATTACGATGGCGGCCTGGGTTTATCCGGTGTCGCCAGGGGAGGGGTTGGTTGATATCTTAACAAAGGGGGACCATCATGTACTGCAGGTGCAGGATAACCGCCGGCTTAGTTTTTTTGCGGGTGGTTGGGGCCGGGGGGATTGTACGGTCGATCTGCCGGCGGACTGGTTTGGGCATTGGCATCATATTGCCGGAGTTTGTACGGGGGATGGGTTGAAGGTTTATATCGATGGGGAATTGAAGGGAAGGACACGTGTAGCCGAGCGGGTGAATTTGTCGGTGGCGAATAGATGGGTGTTGGGACGGAATGAGGAGTTTCCGGGGGAGCGGGTATTCAAAGGTTTGCTCGATAAGGTGCAGGTGTGGGCGGAGGCGTTGAATGATGGTGCGATTCGCGCGTTGGCGGCGGGGCGGTAGGGCAATCATTAGCCGGTGGAGGTCATCATTTCGGCTACTTTTTCGCCGATGACGGGGGCGAGGGCGACACCCATGCCGCTCATGCGGACGGCGCAGAACACATGGTCGTTGACGGCGCGGAGGATGGGCATCTTTTCGCTACCCATGCCCATGATGCCGCTCCACCGGTGTTCTATTGAATAATGCCGGCCAGGCAGGACTACTTCGTTGAGAAAGCGTTCGAGCTCATGCTGGATCTTGCCGGTGATGGTCATTTCGTCGGTATTCTCTTCTTCCAATGCTTTATTGCGCGCGCCACCCAGCAGGACCCGGTCGCCCAGGTTGCGGAAATAATAAAAGCCTTCTTCGAAATGGAAAGTTCCTTTGAAAGGCAGGCCCTCGATAGGGGAGGTGACGAGTACCTGGCCTCTTGCAGGGGTTACATCGAGTTGTGGGAGCAGCTGCCGGGCGAAGGCATTTGTTGCGATGAGCAATTGGGAGGAAAGCAATGGGAAGTCATGCTGGGTATGGAGCAACAGGTGGCCACCCACTTTCTCATAGGAGGTGACCTCTATGTTATTGAGGATGGTGACACCCATGGACTGAACGAGGCGCATCAGGGCCTGGCACAATTTGCCGGAATGCAGCTGGCCTTCGGCCTTGTTTTCGACCAGGTGTTGGACTCCGGCGAAGCCAAAGCGGGCGATCTGCTCATTTTGCAGCCGGAAGGTTTTTTGTTCACCCGTCACTTTTTTCAGCAGCCGGTTGATGACATCGATGGTCGACCGGAGTTCGTTGTCATCGGCTTTTGCCAGGAGTTCGTAACCGCCATTGGTTTCGTAGTCGATGTCGCGGGCGTCGAAGATCTTTTTGATCTTTTTTATTCCTTTGTACCGCCATTCGACGAGTTGCAATAGTTGGTCGTCGCCCAGTTGCTGCCGGTTGGCAATGAGTTCGGTGAGGCTGCCGAAGCAAGCGAAGCCCGCGTTGCGGGTACTGGCGCCGGTGGGGATGATGCCCCGATCGACAATGGTGATGTTAAGGGAGGGAGCGTGCTTTTTGAGATAGTAAGCGCTCCATAGACCTACAAGACCGCTGCCGGCGATGATGATATCGGCAGGCGCAAAAAAACTTTCTTTTTCCCAGACGGATAATACAGCCATGAGGTAAATTTACGGCGATTTATTGACGACTATGGCGGATAAACGAAATGACATACCGATGCACCGGCTGGAGGAGATGACGGATCAGGGGTTTCACCTGAAGAAGGTGGACGTGCAGAGCGAGACGGTGAAGCAGGGGGTGCTGTTGGGTTCGCACCGGGACGACCATTACCTTTTCTTTTTGGGGCTGACGGGGATGGGCAGCGTCATGGTAGACTTCGAGGAGTTTACGCTGGAAGCGAACACCCTCTTTTATATCCTGCCGGGACAGATGCATAGTTATCGGGGCTCCGATGCCGCTGCGACGGGTTGGTTCATGGCGCTGGATCCCGGGTTGGTACCGGATTCTTTTCGCGCCGTACTGGAGAACCCACTGTTATCGATAAAGCCCGTGGCTGTGATGCCCGCCGAGCTGGAACCGATGCTGCAATGCCTCGAATTGATGGACACGCTGCAACGACGGCTGGATCCCTGCTATTCACGACAGGCCGTATACCACATGTTGTCGGCTTTTACGGCGATGTTCACCGATGTGTATGCCAGGCAGCAGTGTATCCCGGCGGATAAGGTTTCCCGTTCGCAGACGATCATGCTGGAATTTCGGAAGCTGCTGTCTGTGGAATATAAACAATTGAAGAGCGCCGGGGAGTATGCCGCCGCCCTCCACCTTTCCCTTTCCTATCTCAACGAGGCAGTGAAGGACACAACAGGTTTCACCGTCAGCTATTGGATACAACAGCAGATAGTGCTGGAAGCGAAGCGGTTGTTGTATTACAGCCAGTACAGCGTCAAGGAGATCGCGCATAGGCTGGGGTATGAGGACCACACCTATTTTTCACGGCTTTTTAAGAAGACGGTGGGCCGGACGCCACTAGAGTTTCGGGGGCTTTACCGCTGATAGTCCAATCTTTCCCGGCCTTTTGCCATTGTCCTCCCGGGGTGATTGCCGTTGTTTTGTAGTATGAATGCCTTATCACAAAGAGTTATCGCCCTGGCAGAGGCGCCATTCCTCCGGACTGCCACGGTGTTGGCCATCAGAACCTGGGAGCCGGACTCGATGCGCGAGATAGACCTGCATCTGCCGGATTGCGATATGAGCAGATGGACGAGCGCGCAACATCTCAAATGCAAAGTGGGCGCCCTTTCCTACCGCGATTATACCCCGCTCGGCTGGGACGCAGAAACATCGACCTGTACGCTGCTTATTCATACGGGGCATGAAGGTACCGGCAGTCGCAGGGCCCAGCAGCTGCAGCCGGGAGATACGGTCTCCTATCGCGGAGTGGGGTCTTCGCATCATCAGCCTTCGGCTGGTCACGAAATGGTCTTCCTCGGTGACGAGTCGAGCATCGGTCATTTCCTTGCCCTGCAACAGCTGGCGAGCCCGGGGAGCAGCATCGCGGGCGCCATCGTGCTCTCGGAGCCGCATCACGAGCAGGAGTTTCATGATTATTATCGGGGGTGGGCATTGGAGCCGTTGCATAAGGGAGGCGCAAGGGATTGCCAGGAGCTGGATCATTGGGTCGAATATTGGGAACCGCAGGAGCATCCCGATGCGGTGTTTTATCTGGCGGGGTATATTCCTTCCGTTGTTCGGTTGCGAAAATTGTTGCGGCGGAAAGGGGTGGCGGGGCGCCAGGTGCGGACGCAGGGGTTTTGGGATTGATGGGGAGAAGCAGTAAGCGATTGGGAGAACCCCCTATATTTATAGTTTAAATTATTTCTAATTAGGGTATTTTTACTACCTTTATAGGGTGCAATATAAACTAAGTGTGCTCTTAGTTTAAAGGATATACCCTAAATTTAGTATGAATACCGAAAAAGGAACTAAAATAAATAACCTCCTCCAAGAGCAGCCACCGGGCGTGGTACTGCAATCATTCTGGCTTGTGCAACAAGGTTATAGTATTGAATTACAAAAACATTACAGGAAAAGTAATTGGCTAGAGTCCATCGGTACTGGCGCCATGATTCGTGCGGGTGAAAAAGTTGGTTATGAAGGAGCGATCTATGCGTTGCAAAAACAAAGTAAGTATAGTGTACACCCAGGTGGGCGGACGGCCTTATCCCTTTTAGGCAAAGCTCAATATTTGGAATTCGCAGTAAAACGGATCAGTATTTTTGGTGCCAAAGGAGAGAAACTTCCCACATGGTTCAAAAAATATGATTGGGGGGTGACTTTGGATCATTATCAAACTTCTTTTCTTCCTCCCGATATAGGACTGACTGAATTTGAGTTAAAAAACTTTTCGATAAGGGTGTCCGGCGCGATCCGTGCCCTCATGGAATGTCTGTATCTGTCCCCGGAAAAACAAGAACTCGTAGAATGCTTTGAACTCATGGAGGGGCTGAACAATTTGCAGCCTGTACAAGTTCAGACAATGCTTGAGAGATGCCAGTCTGTGAAAGTCAATCGATTGTTCCTATATATGGCTGAGAAGGCGGGACACAGCTGGTTCCATTATCTGGATGTGAAAAAAGTAGATTTAGGGCGAGGTAAACGCAGTATCGTCAAAAATGGAGTCTACGTAAATAAGTACCAGATTACTGTCCCACGCGAACTGGAACAACATGGAAGCAATATATAAGAAGCAAGTTGGAGTTTTGTTAAATGTGCTGCCAGAAGTAGCAAAGGAAAAATATTTTGCACTCCATGGCGGTACCGCAATCAATCTTTTCATACGCGATATGCCAAGATTGTCGGTTGATATCGATCTTACCTTCCTGCCGATCGAGGACAGGATTACGTCAATCAATCATGTTGGACAAGCATTGGAACGAATCAAGGGTAGTATTGAAAAGGTCATTCCGAAAGTTCGGGTGGTGCACCGGGAGACCATGGGGAAGCTACAAATTTCCGCACATGGCGTTGAGGTGAAAGTGGAAGTGAATATGGTCAATCGCGGTACAGTAGGTGAACCAATGGATATGGCATTATGCCAAAAGGCCCAATATGAATTTGACGCTTTCTGCACTATGCCCATTGTGCCAATCGGCCAGCTTTTTGGTGGAAAGATATGTGCGGCACTCGACCGACAGCATCCCAGGGATATTTTCGATATAAAATACCTGCTCCAAAATGAAGGGTTTTCAGAGCAAGTAAAAGAAGGGTTCCTGCTTTGTTTGCTATGTAGCGACCGACCGATCAATGAAATCATCGACCCCAATTTTCAGGATCAACGTTCAGCCCTTGAGAATCAGTTTTCCGGTATGACTGATGAAACCTTCGGCTATGAAGAATATGAAAGTATCAGGGAAAGATTGGTAAAAACCATTCATGAGAACCTGAATGAGAGAGACAGAAGGTTTCTTTTGAGTGTAAAGAATTTGACGCCGGATTGGACCCTATATGATTTTGCGCGCTTTCCAGCGATTGGCTGGAAATTGCACAATTTGCAAAAGCTCAAAGATAAAAACCCTGTCAAACACCTCGAGCAATACGAAACGCTTGAAAGGAAGCTGGGTGTTCTCAGGGGATGATCTTAGGATTAATGGCGTTGAAGATGACGGATACTGTTTGATTGAGGTTCAGCGCGGTGGCTTCGGCGGCGGAGAGGGTGAGATCGATGATGGTGTCGGCGCAGCGGACGCTTACAATAAAGGCGTTGGCGGAAGGCTCGATGCGGAGGATAGTGCCGGTGGTTTTGAAAGAGGAGTTATTTTTTTGCGGAGGAGTTTGCCCCGCGAAGAGGCTGGCGGGTGTGCCTTCGCTGACGATGCGGCCTTTTTTCAGAATGATGGCGGTGTCGGCGAGGCGCAGGATCTCGGGGAGATAGTGGCTGACGAGGATGGTCGTCAGATGAAAGCGCTGCTGGATCTTAAGAATATATTCCTGTAATTTATTGCGCATTTCTTCGTCGAGCGCCGAGAGGGGTTCGTCGAGCAACAACAGGCTGGGCCGTCTTGCGATGGCGCGGGCAAGGGCTACCCGCTGTTGCTGACCGCCGGAGAGAAGGGCGGGGCGGTGGTGTTGGAGGGCTTCGAGCTCCATGAGCGCCAGCAATTCGGCGATGATGGAGCTGTCGTGTTTTTCCGGTGAGGCATATTCGAGCTGTTGCCGGACAGTGAGGTTGGGAAAGAGGGCGAAGTCCTGGAATACGAACCCGATGGCGCGTCGACGGGTCGGCAGATGGATGTGCCGGGTTGTGTCGAGCCAGGTGTCGTCGCCCACGCGGATATGGCCGGAGCCTGCTTCGGTGAGTCCGGCGAGGATGCGCAGCAGTGTTGTCTTGCCGGCGCCGGATGGTCCATAGATGGCGAGGATGCGTCCCTGGTCGAGCCGGAAGCTGATGTCGAGCAATTCCCTTCCCTGTGCGGTGTGGAGCATTTTTGTTGCCTGAAAATCGAGGAAGGCCGTGGACTGCGTCATGGCAGGGCTTTATGCTTGTTGTAGTAGTGATTGATAATATTCACGAGCAGCAGGATACAGAAAGAGAAGCCCAGTAGGATGATGGCATAGCGATTAGCGAGGGGGTAATTCGTAGAGAGTACTTCGTCGTAAATAGCGACGGAGGCCACTTTTGTCTGACCCGGGATGCTTCCACCGATCATCATGACGACGCCGAATTCGCCGATAGTGTGTGCGAAGCTCAGCACCGATCCAGTGATAAGGGAGGCTCGGATATTGGGCAGCAGGATACTGAACAGGGTGGTGATATCGGATTTGCCGAGGGTGCGGGAGGCTTCTTTCAGATCGGCGGGGAGTTCTCTGAAACCTGCCAGCAACGGGTTGACCATAAAGGGCAGACTATAGATGAGTGAGGCGGCGACCAGACCGGGGAAGGTGAAGACGAGGCGGACATCGAGATAGCGGGAAAGGAAAGCGCCAAAGGCACCCGCCGGGCTAAAGGCCAGCAGCAGGTAGAATCCCAGGACGGAAGGGGGCAGCACCATGGGCAGCCCGATGACGGCTTCTATCGCCACCTTCCAACGCCGGCGGCTATACGCCAGCCAATACGCCAGCGGGATACCCACGAGCAGCAGGATGAGCATGGTAACCGAAGCGAGCTTCAAGCTTAACCATAACGGTTGCCAGTCGATGGTAGAGTGCTCGTTCATGGTTGACCGAATCCGAAGCTTTTCAGGATACTGGTGACGGTGGGTGTGCCGATGAAGGCGGCAAATTGTTCTGCCCCGGTGTTACCTTTGGCATGCGGCAGCAAAACGTAGCCTTGTTCGAGCGGCTTGTGGGATGCGGGGGGGATGAGCCAGTATTTGCCACCGGCTTGCTTCATGGTGGGCGAGAGGGCGAGGGAAAGGGCGATGATGCCTACATCGGCTGCGCCGCTCTGCGCGTACTGCGCCGTCTGGGCGATGTTCTCGCCAATGACCAGCTTATCCTTGATCTTGTCGTAGAGATTGTAGTACCGCAGGCTTTCTTCGGCATGCCGGCCATAGGGGGCATGGGCGGGGTTGGCGATGGCGATCTTTTTGACGGCGTTGTCGAGTAAGGTATTCATTTGTTCGCGTGCCGGATCGAGGGTCTTGCTCCACAGAACGAGATGTCCCGTTGCATATAATTTCACATCCGAAAGGGTCTTTCCTGCTTCCTTTAATTTTTTGGGGTAGTCGGCGTCGGCCGAGAAGAAGAGGTCGAAGGGGGCGCCGTTGTTGATCTGTTCGAAGAAGCTGCCGGAGGATCCATAGACGGGCTTGATGGTGATGGATGGGTTTTGGGTGGAGAAGACGGCGACGATGGAGTCCATGGCGAATTTCAGATCGGCGGCAGCGGCCACGATCACTTCTGAGGCGCGTGGCGCGGGAACGGCTGCTGTTGTGTGAGGCGCGGGCGTTGTTTTCTTTGGTGTGAAAGCCGGCATCGCCAGGGCGATGGAAAACAGGGAAAGACACCAACGGACAATATTCATGGATGGTTGAAATTAGACCTAAATTTAGGACCTTCGCCGGAATATGAGCCAACTTTTCACTCCCCTACAGCTGAGAGATATTATACTGGGTAATCGCATTGTTGTGTCACCCATGTGCCAGTATTCCGCGAACGATGGCATGTCCAATGACTGGCATCTTGTGCATCTTGGCAGCCGGGCCGTTGGCGGTGCGGGTCTTGTGTTTACCGAGGCTACGGCCGTTTCACCGGCGGGCCGGATATCGCCGCATGACCTGGGCATCTGGAAGGACGAACACATCGAGGGGCTGCGGCGGATAGTGAAATTCGTGAGGGCGCAAGGTAGTGAGATCGGTATCCAATTGGCGCATGCGGGGCGTAAGGCCAGTGTGCGGGAGCCCTGGAATGGCGGTGGTGTGGTTAACGAAGATGAAGGTGGCTGGCCTGTGCTGGCGCCGAGTCCTGTTGCCTATGACGGGCACTACGGGCAACCCGTTGAATTGACGACGACGGGTATCCGCGAGGTGGTTTCGCAATTTAAAGCTGCTGCGCGGCGGGCGATGCTGGCGGGCTTTAAGGTGGTGGAGATCCACGCCGCGCATGGTTACCTGATACATCAATTTCTTTCACCGCTGAGCAACCGGCGGCATGATGAATATGGCGGCAGCTTTGAGAACCGGACGCGGTTGTTGATGGAGATCGTCGATGCGGTGCGATCGGGCTGGCCTCCGGGTTATCCTTTATTCGTGCGGATATCTGCAACGGACTGGGCCGCAGGCGGCTGGTCGGTTGAGGATGCGGTGCGGCTGGCAGGGATGTTGAAAGAGAGAGGGGTGGATGTGATCGATTGTTCTTCGGGCGGGTTGGTGCCTTATCAAAAAATACCGGCGGGACCGGGATACCAGGTGGAGTTTTCGCAGAAGATCCGTATGGCTACAGGTATCCTTACGGGTGCGGTAGGTATTATCACTGATGCAGTTCAGGCAGAGACGTTAATAGTAACGGGCCAGGCCGATCTCGTCTTCCTGGCCCGTCAGTTGTTGCGGGACCCTTATTTTCCGTTGCATGCGGCTGCCGAGTTGCGACACGCAGCTATTCACTGGCCGTTGCAATATGAGCGGGCGAAGCCGCTGTGAGAGGCGGGGCCTTTGTGGGTGGCGGGGTTTAGAACAACCGCTCGTTGGGGGGCCGGATGCCTAACAACCGGATATAGATGGTCGTTTGTCCGCGATGATGGGTCTGATGTTCGAATGCTTTTAGCAGCCAGGCGAAGCGGGTGGTCTTTCTCTCACCCTGGCCGGTGAGCTCCCCTAATTTTCCCGGATCTAATTTTTGAATGCTTTCGAGGGCGAAATCGTAGCTGCGCGTGACGTAGTAAACGACGGAATCCTTTGTCTGTGCGGTGGGGCTGGTCTCGAGCCCTCTGCCCGGA
The DNA here is from genome assembly GCF_014642875.1 of Puia dinghuensis. Classification (GTDB taxonomy): domain Bacteria; phylum Bacteroidota; class Bacteroidia; order Chitinophagales; family Chitinophagaceae; genus Puia; species Puia dinghuensis. The sequence goes on along the minus strand of NZ_BMJC01000001.1, from coordinate 1,768,343 downwards.
AAGTTGGTGATCTTCTCGCCTGTGGCGGCGGAGATGAGGAACATGTTGCCGCTGGCAAGGTGTAACATTTGCTGGGCAAAGCTACGGATGCTGTCGACTGCCTTGAAGGAATACTTATCGGCAGGCATAGTGTTGAGATAGTCCAGGGTATAGGATTTTGCTCTTTCCCAGTCTTTGACGAATTGCGCCTTGATCTCCTCGCCGGTGATGGATTGTGCGGAGAGTTTGGTGAAAAGGCCGGTGGAAAAGATAGAAAGAAGGATAAGACAGGCAGGTCTAACTAGAAAATGGTGCATGGTGATTGGTTTAATTTTTGATAAAAATAGAACGCTGTGAACTTTTGTTCAGGTTGCTTGTTTTAACAGAACTTTAATAAACTGCTATGAAATTAACCTTTTACGGGCATGCGACATTTTCCATTGAAATAAATGGCAAGAATTTGCTATTCGATCCTTTTTTTACGGGTAATCCGATGGTTAAAAATGTTGATCTTGATAAGATTAAGGCGGATTTCCTGATTATCACGCACGGGCATGGCGACCATACCGGCGACCTGGTGGATGTTGCGAACAAGACCGGGGCGCAATGTGTGGCCTCGGCAGAGATCGTCAATTGGCTTGGGAAAAAAGGGGTGAAAAAGGCGCACCCGGTGAACCATGGCGGGCCTGTAGCGTTTGATTTTGGAAAGGTGCGCGCGGTGAATGCGATTCATTCTTCTTCCTTTAGCGATGGCACCTATGCCGGCAATCCCCTGGGTTTTGTCTTTACGACACCGGCGGGTAATTTCTATGCGGCTGGTGATACGGCGCTGACCATGGATATGCAGCTGATCCCTTTGTGGGCGAAGCTGGATTTTGCTATTCTGCCGATCGGTGGTAATTATACCATGGATCCGGCGGATGCTATTCATGCGTCCGATTTCATAAAGTGTAATAAGATAGTTGGCGTGCATTATAATACCTGGCCGATCATTGCGATCGATGCGGACAGGGCAAAGGCGGATTTTGCGGCGGCCGGGAAGGAATTGCTCCTGCCCAAGCCTGGTGAAACCATCGAGCTTTGAGTGGATTAAACCATTTGGTGTTGAGATAATCTTATGATTTTGCAGCGCTGGAAGCCCGACAATTGTCAATTAATTTGGCAGGAGAATTGAGTAATAGTGACTGACCGATAGGCAAAGGATTTGATAAAAATATATAATATAAGCATGGACATTAGAGGCTATTTAAGAAGGATCAATTACAATGGAGTGGTCTACCGCGATCTGGCTACTTTGAAGGAATTACAGTACAATCATGTTCTCGCGATCCCGTTCGAGACCCTGGACATCCACAACGGAGTTCCCATTTTATTGCAAATCAATTTTTTGTATCAAAAGGTTATCCATGACCACCGTGGCGGATACTGCTACGAGCTGAATATTCTGTTTCATAATTTATTGACTTTGTGTGGTTTTAATGTCACGTTGGTCGCCGGCCGGCTGCATCATGGCAATGGGAAGTTTGGCCGGGAATTCGAGCATATGGCATTGATCGTGGAGTTGCATGGCCGTAAATGGCTTGTCGATGTAGGGTATGGAGATTTTTCTTTGACACCTCTGGCGGTCACGCCGGGCGAGATACAGAGCGATGGCCGCAACTTCTACCAGATAATCGATCCCGTGATGTTAGATGGTCATCCCTATCTTGGTGTCGCAAAGTGGAATGCCTCTAAGCAAGACTTTAAAATAGACTACGTTTTTACTCTTACTCCGCGGGTGCGCGAAGATTTTTATGCGATGAACGAGTATCACCAGACCTCGCCCGAATCACATTTCCGGCGTAGCCTTATCTGTACGCTGCCTCTGAAGGAAGGCCGGATCAGCATGATCAACAATAAGCTGATTCGTACCGAGAATGGGAAGCGGCAGATAAGGATCATCCAGGGAGATGATCATCGGGACGAGATACTGGAGAAATATTTCCACATGGACATGGTGTATCTGCTCTAGCTGGCGAGCGGCTTTGACCGTGGTGCAATTTATCAGAAGAAATTTATGGCGGCGTGCCAACCTATCCAACCAATGGTGCGGCCTGAAAAGGTGAAGGTGGAATAACCATTCGGGAGGGGGTTATAGAGATGACTATGGAGGAAATAGTCGCGCCGGGGTGTATAGATGGCAAGGGAAGGACCTGCCGAGAAGGAGATTAGCTTTCCGGTCTTCCAATGCAAATCGGTATTGAGTCTGTACAGGGAGGGGCCGTTACCGAAATGGCTGAGATCGACGGGGGAGACATTGATAGACTCTGCTTCGGCGGCGAGGGCCAGCTGTTGCGTCAAGGGGAACTGGTGACCGAGACCGAAACCAAAATAATAGCAGGTGTGGTCATTGTACGGGTTAACGCCGGCAAGAGCGATGGTATAGAGCTTTCGGTTGCCCGACCGGAAAGCCAGATTCAGCGGCGACCATTCATCTGCGTATAGGGATATCTGGTGGAAGCCGCCGTGCCGGACGATATTGATGAGGCCAATGCTGATGCCTTCCGAAGTGTCGGCAATGTTGATCACCCCGAGTTGAATGCCTTTCTTCAGGTGACGGGTGTAGTTGATTACGCCGGCGATCTGTGCGCCTTCGACGGCGGAGGCTTTGTTGAAGACGCCGGCGAATTGTGTACCTGTTACGGAATCCCTGACCAGGTTGAAGACGCCTGCCGCCTGACAACCTTTTACCTTTTGCTTATCGATGTTGAAAACGCCACCTAGTTCGAGGCCGTTGAGTCCGCCGGAGCAGCCACCAATGACGTTTATCGAGCAGTTGTTGATGATCTGCGCGTTCTGCGGGCCATTGGAACTTAAGCCGGGAACGAGGGAGAGTTGGACAGGGCGATGGGTCTGTGCTTGTGCATAGCTGCTGCCTGCCAGGATGCTGGTGGATAGCAGGATGCGGATGAGTTGCTGCTTCATGATGAGGTTTGTTTATTGTACGACAACTGAAGCGGCATTTACCCCTATGGCTACAGCCTGGCTTTTAGCGCCAGCGTCGGATAGACCTGCAAGCCGTTGGCCGGGAGATTGACATGATAGTACATGTTGATCTTCGACCCGAGCGCCAGGTGACGGGACAGGTTATACCAGATCTGCGGCTCGGCAAAGAAGAAGAACCGTTTGCCTTTCTGGCCCGACGTGGCGGCATCGCCGTGATCCTTATTTTCGGTCCAGATAGAAAAGTCGCCAGGGATCTCTACTTTATAATTGAACAGCGCCGTCCACCAGTAGAGGGTATACTGGAAATCGTTCGATGGCCGGGCATAGGGCACATATTTATAATACAGGATGCTGCTGAACAGGGTCTTTCGCCACCATAAATGTGTTTCGATGCCGGCGAAATAATTATTGGGAATATAATAGCTATACTGTTTGGGTTCGGTGATGCCACCACCGCCGCTGTACTGGAGGTTGATGAAGACCTTCGGTTTCCAGCAGCGGAAGGACTGGGATGCCTGGATGAAGAATTTTCCGATGTTGTTGTTCTCGCCGAGCAGATCAGCCTCGGTCTTCAGAAAGAAGGAGCCGGGCTTGATGAAGGCGCGGCCGGTGTCCAGGAGTTTGAAATATTCGAAATAAAGGGTGGGGTAGTTGCGCGGATTTTGGGCTGGGTCGATGGTATGCCGGAGATCGTAGTGCAACTGCAGATTCTGTGCCGACAGAAGGGTGGGCAGCAGGAAGATGTTAAGGATGAGGATGGTTGCGAAAAGTTTCATATGTGAAATGTTTGGAGCCGGAAGATCGGCCGAAGCCGCTGGGAAGGGCGGAATCCGCGTGGAATTCTGGCGGAATTGAATAAATTGTGGTCCTATCCAGTGATTATGAATGACGTAGATGTCGGCGCCTTCAGGGCGTTATTCAACGAAGCCTGCCTGAAATGTTTTGGCCATCGGGTGGAAGCACCGCTGACCGAAACGGAGAGCCGTCTTTTGTACACCAGGATTTTTGAAGAGACGGGCCTGATAGTCGGCGCCAAGAGCATCAAGAACTATTCGATCTTTGTTTTTTCACCGGTTGAGGGCAAGGAAGAGAATCCGTCGGTGGCTACCCTGGATACGCTTTCGCGTTATGTGCTGGGGGCGCCGTATACGACGGAGCCGGAGCGGAAGAAGGCCGCGGGGCATTATCCTTACTGGTACCGGTGGCGGGAGGAATGGATGCGGGAAAAGATGGCGCCGCCGGAGGCACCCGGAAACGGGGGTATCGAACGGAAGCAAGGGCGCAGCCGACTATGGTGGAAGGGAGCGGTGTTTGTCCTGTTGGCGCTTGTGATCGGCGGGCTTACGCTTGTTTTTCGACAGGGGGCGTTGCCCGGGGAATTCCGGGATGATTTTACCGCGCTTAGTGAAGATTCGATGGCTGCCAGGGGCTGGATGGTGGTGTCGAAGGATACGGCCTACTGGAAGAGAAGGGCGGAGCAGCCGGGCTGTCTGACCTTGTATACGCTGAAGGGTGACAACTGGCCTGATCCGGCCCAGCAGCCGGTGATCCATAATCTCGTGATGCGGCGGATACCCTGTGATTGTTTCACGCTTGAATTGCATTTTGCCGCCTTTATTCCGCGGCAGAACTGGCAGCAGGCAGGTATCCTCTTATCGGAGGACACAGGGCTTTCCGGCAGGAGTATGCGGATATCGATATTGTACAACGACTTTAACGGGGTATATCCGAGAAGCGGGTTTATTATCCTGCAGGCGATTACTTCGCTGGGGGCGGGATCCGGGAAGCCGGAAGAGATAGCGCATCTCCCGCTTTTCAGCACCGATACCCTGCGGACAAACCCGCTGTTGTATAAGGACCTGCAGCATACCGCGCTGCGGATTGAAAAGCAGGGAGACCGGTTCAGGATATTGTATGCCGATGGCATCCTGGAGAATTCGTCGTTTAAAGAGGTGGCCAGTCATTCCTTTCCCATGGAACCCCGGTATGCAGGGCTTTTTGCCATAAAAGGGTTTGTGGACAGTGCGGCAGAGATGCCGGCACGGATCAGCTTTTTCAGCCTGGATTGTGGGGGTTGCGGGAAGTGATGAGGTGAGTGAGGACGATTATTTGAAATAGGAAAGCGGGATGGTGCGCCACAGATCGTGGGAAAGGTGGCCGATGAGGAGTTCGTAGATGAGATAGATGGGCCAGAAGATGTAGTGGATAATCAACAGGATAATCGAGTGGTTGTAGTGCCAGCTGATCATCAGGGAGTAGATACCCAGGATGCCGTAGATGATGCTCTTGTCTCTGGTTTCCATATAACTAATATAGGCAAAAAAGGGGCCATGGCGGCCCCTTTTTGTCATATTTAAGAGTTTGTTTACAGGTGGATGGCTTCGCCGTAGGCTGCTTCGACAGCATCCTTGACCGCTTCGCTGATGGTTGGGTGCGGGTGGATAGCGTCGAGGACTTCGTGATAGGTGGTCTCCAACTTGCGGCCGAGGACAGTTTCCGCGATGATCTCGGTGACGTTGTAGCCGATCATGTGGGTGCCGAGCCATTCGCCGTATTTGGCGTCGAAGATGACTTTTACGAAGCCTTCGGTATGCCCGACGCCGGTGGCCTTACCGGAGGCGCTGAGCGGGAATTTCCCGACTTTCACCTCGTAGCCAGCGTCGCGGGCTTGTTTTTCGGTGAGGCCGGCGGAAGCAATTTCCGGAGTGCAGTAGGTACAGCCGGGAACATTGTTATAATCCAGGGCTTCCGGCTGGTGGTTGTATTTCTTTTCGTTGTAAGCGATATTCTCTACGCAGATGATGGCTTCCTTCGTGGACACGTGAGCCAGTGACTGGCCGGGGACGCAGTCACCTAAAGAATAGATGCCGGGGACATTGGTCTGGTAGAACTTGTCGACGACGATCTTGCCTTTATCGGTCTTGACACCGAGGGTTTCGAGGCCGATGTTCTCGATATTGGCGGCGATGCCTACCGCACTGAGGACGATGTCGGCTTCCAGGGTAATTTCCCCATTAGGGGTTTTTACCTTGGCCTTTACGCCATTACCGCTTGTATCGACACTAGTGACTTCGCTGCTGGTGAGCACTTCGATGCCATATTTTTTATAGATCTTTTCCAGTTCTTTGGAGATCTCTTCATCTTCCAGGGGAACGATGCGGGGCAGGAATTCTACGACGGTGACCTTTGTTCCCATGCTGTAGTAGAAATAGGCGAATTCCACGCCGATGGCGCCGCTGCCAACTACGATGATGCTATTTGGTTTTTGCGGCAGCGTCATTGCTTCGCGGTAGCCGATGACCTTTGTGCCGTCCTGCTTGAGATTGGGCAGTTCGCGGCTGCGGGCGCCGGTGGCGACGATGATGTGTTTGCCTTCAACCAGCTGGGTCTTGCCGTCGGCGCCGGTGACTTCTATCTGGCCTTTGGCCTTCAACTTTCCATAACCCATAATGACGTCGATCTTGTTCTTCCTCATCAGGAACTGCACGCCCTTGCTCATCTTATCGGCAACTCCGCGGCTGCGTTTGATGACGGCAGGGAAATCGGGTGTTCCGCTGGCTTCGATGCCAAATTCCTTTGCATGGAGGATGTCCTGGTAGACCTGTGCACTTTTCAGCAGTGCTTTTGTTGGAATACATCCCCAGTTGAGGCAAACGCCGCCAAGGTTTTCCTTTTCAATAATTGCAACTTTAAAGCCTAACTGTGAAGCCCGGATGGCAGCGGGATATCCGCCGGTACCGCTTCCGAGAACGACTACATCGTATGCCATGTCTGATGCTTTGTTTTTTTAGTTAAAATTTCAAAATGCGACCTGCGAAGCTACTGCACAAAGGGGATATAGCCAAATGACGTACTTTTGCGGCCATGAAACTGGATATACTCGCTATTGCCGTGCATCCCGATGACGTCGAGCTGGGGTGTGCGGGGACACTGCTGATGGAAAAGCGCAATGGTAAAAAGATCGGGGTAGTTGATCTTACCCGTGGCGAACTGGGTACGAGGGGGACTCCCGAACTGCGGGCGGAAGAAGCGGTGAGCGCCGCGGCCATTCTTGGGCTGGATATCCGGGAGAATCTCGGGATGGCGGATGGTTTTTTCAGGAATGACGAACAGCATCAACGGCTGCTGATCCGGGCGATTCGCAAATTCCGGCCGGAGATAGTGCTTGGCAATTCACTGGAAGACAGGCATCCCGACCATGGTCGGGCCGGTCATTTGATCAGCGACGCCTGTTTTCTCAGCGGATTGCGAAAGGTCGAGACCCTAGATGACGTGGGCCGGCCCCAGCAGCACTGGCGGCCAAAGTATGTTTTCCACTATATCCAGGACAGGTATGCCGCGCCCAGCTTTGTATACGATATAACTCCGGTTTTTGAGACGAAACTGGCTTCTATCCGGGCGTATTCCTCGCAATTCTTTTCTACGGAATACAAACAGAATGAGCCACAGACCTATATTTCCTCGCCGGAATTCCTGAATGCTGTTATCGGCCGGCACCAGATGTACGGCAAGATGATCGGCGTTGCTTATGCAGAAGGGTTTATCACCGAAAAAATGATCGGAGTGCGGGATTTCGATCATTTTGTGCAGATGGATACCTGAACCGTTTTTTTTACGTTTATAATATTATCGTCGCTTTAACAAAGAATCCCCTATGAAGGCGCGATCTTTGCAAAATTATACAATAAATACCGCTTAGCATGTCACTGCCAAAATTTGCACCTGCCGCCCAGTCCTTTCACACCGAGCTGAAGAAGCGGATCACCAGCTATTTTGAAGAGGTGGGAAAGTCTCAGACGGGGAATTACAATCTGTTCCTGAAGGCGGTGATCCTGATGGTAGGATTTGTATTCATCTATATTCACCTGGTCTTTTTCACCCCCGCGGCTATTTGGGCCATTCTGGAGAGTGTGCTCCTGGGATGTCTGGTGGCGGCGATCGGGTTCAATGTGATGCATGACGGGGCGCATGGCAGTTTTTCCAAATACCGGTGGGTGAATAGCCTGGCCGCGTTCTCTTTGAATATATTGGGGGGCAACAGCTTTATGTGGAACATGAAGCACAACGTGGTGCATCATGCTTATACCAATGTGGCGGGGATCGACGACGACATCGATATCCAGCCCTGGATGCGGATGACCCAGGAGCAGAAGAGATATCGTCTTCACCGGTATCAGCACCTCTACTTCTGGATGTTGTATTGCGTCCTTTATATTTTCTGGATATTCGTGCTGGACTATCAAAAATATTTCAAGAGCAAGGTGGGGGCGATGCCGCTGAAGAAAATGAGCCTGGCCGACCACTTCGTCTTCTGGGGCTTCAAGCTGTTCCATGGCTTCCTGTTTGTCTTTCTGCCGATCTACATGGTGGGCTGGTACGACTGGATGATCAGCTTTATAATCTTCACCATGGTAGCCGGTTTTGTGCTGAGCATGGTCTTTCAATTAGCTCATACCGTCGAGCAAACTGCTTTCCCTGTCGCCGATGCCGAGACTGGCAAAATGGAAGATGAATGGGCTATCCACCAGATAAAGACGACGGCGAATTTCGCGACCAATAACCCGGTGGTATCCTGGCTCGTCGGCGGTCTGAATTTCCAGATAGAGCATCATCTTTTCCCCAAGATCTCGCATGTCCACTACCCGGCGATCAGTAAGATCATCCGGCAGGCCTGCAAGGAATATGGCCTGGTTTATATCGAGTATCCCCGTGTGCGGTACGCCGTCGCTTCTCATGTTGCCTTTTTGCGGCACATGGGGAAGAAATAGGCACAAATGGGGCGGAAATGGGACTGCGTTGCGGTAGAATTAGTATAGTCAAATCCCGCTGAATAATGTAATTTTGCGGCCGCTATGAGTAAGGTTAAAATCGGTCTCGTGCAGATGAGCTGTACGAGCGACAAGGCGGCCAACCTGCAGAGGGCCATGGACAGGATAAGAGAAGCTGCGGCCAAGGGTGCGCAGATCGTCTGTCTCCAGGAACTGTTTACCTCCCTGTATTTCTGTGACGTGGAGGATTACGAAAATTTTAAATTAGCCGAGCCCATACCCGGGCCTTCTACCGATGCCCTTGGCCGGCTGGCGGGGGAACTCGGGGTCGTCATCGTCGCCTCTCTTTTCGAGAAGCGGGCGCAGGGGATCTATCACAATACGACGGCGGTGCTGGATGCCGATGGCAGCTACCTGGGTAAATACCGGAAGATGCATATCCCCGACGATCCGGCGTATTACGAAAAATTCTATTTTACCCCTGGTGACCTGGGCTACAAAATATTCAAGACCAGATTCGCCACTATCGGGGTGCTGATCTGCTGGGATCAGTGGTATCCCGAGGCGGCGCGGATCACGGCGTTGATGGGGGCGGAGATACTTTTCTATCCTACGGCCATCGGTTGGGCGACCAGCCAGGACGAAGCGACCAATGTCGAGCAATACAATGCCTGGCAGACGATCCAGCGGAGCCATGCGGTCGCCAATGGCGTCCACGTGGTCAGCGTCAACCGGGTTGGGTTCGAACAGGATGGCGCGATGAAATTCTGGGGTGGGTCGTTTGTTGCCAATCCCTTTGGCAGCCTGCTGTATAAGGCATCGCACGACCAGGAAGAGACGACGGTGGTGGAGGTGGATACGGAGGCGACGGATCGTTACCGTACACACTGGCCTTTTATGCGCGACCGGCGCATCGATTCGTACGAACCGATAACGAAAAGGTACCTTGACGAGGGGTAGGGCGTGAGGGATCGCACTATCGACGAAGACTATCTTGATATATGACACCAAAGCAAGCAGGCTATTATTTCCCCGCAGAATTCCACAGACACCGCGCTACCTGGCTCAGCTGGCCTCATAAGGAGGCTTCCTGGCCCGGCAAGATAGCGGCGATCTATCCCTTTTATTCCCGATTTGTAAAAGAGCTGGCAAAGGGAGAGGAAGTATGTATCAATGTGACGGATGAAGCCATGAAGGCATCCGCCATCCAACATTTACAGGCGGCGGGCGCCGACCTGGAGATGGTGCATTTCTTTCTCCACCCGACCAATGATGCCTGGTGCCGGGATCATGGGCCGGCTTTTCTTGTCAACCCTGCGGCGGCGGAAAAGAAAGTGATCGTAGACTGGAATTATAATGCCTGGGGTAACAAGTATCCGCCATTCGACCTCGACGATGTTATCCCTACGCTTGTCGGAAAGGCGCTGAACCTGCCGGTGTATCATCCGGGAATAATCATGGAAGGTGGGTCGGTAGACTTCAATGGCAGGGGTACGTTGATCACTTCCACCTGTTGTTTGCTGAATGTTAACCGTAACCCGGGGCTGAGTCAAGGCGAAATAGAGGGATATCTGCGGGATTATTATGGCGTCGAACAGATTCTTTGGGTGAAGGAGGGAATCGTCGGGGATGATACGGATGGACATATCGACGACACGGTGCGGTTTATCGATGAGGACACTGTCGTGACGGTGGTAGAAGAGAATAAGCAGGATGAGAATTATGATTTGCTGCAGGAGAATTTACGCGATCTTTCGAAGATGCGATTGTTGAACGGGAAGCAGCTGAATATCGTCGAGCTGCCGATGCCGGATGCTGTTGTGTATGAAGATCAGCGGCTGCCGGCATCGTATGCCAATTTTTATATTGCCAATGAGTCGGTGATCGTGCCGACGTACCGGTGCGACCGGGATGAGAAGGCGTTGCAGCTATTACAGGAGTGTTTCCCGGCACGGCGGGTGATCGGGATCGATTCTACCGAGATCATCTGGGGGCTGGGGAGTTTTCATTGTTTGAGCCAGCAGGAGCCGGCGGTGTAGGTTAACGCGGTAAAAGGTTGTTGTATTTGTTGACAAAGTCGGCCGGATGGACTACGGGTATTTTTGAATCGAAATAATCCTTGATGTCTTTTGTCAGAATTACGCGGGCTTTGGCATGCAGGGCGCATTGATGCTGCAGGCCGTCTTCCAGGTCGGTAAAATGCGTGGAGAAGAGGGCAGGGATGAAAGAGGGTTGGATCGGTGTGATCTCGAATTCCGAGAAGGTGTATTGCATTTGCTTTTTATGCCAGTCTTTGTTTTTGGCGAATTTGCCCAGGATAAAATTGGTAATAATGAAGGTAATAGGTGATACGACAGGTTTCCCGAAATGCTTCCGAATGATGCTTAGACAATCAACCGCCGTGGAATGGTCCTTTGAGGAAGCGTCCAAAAAATCTATGACGATATTGGCATCGAGAAAAATTTTTTTCATTTGATGATGCCTTTGAACAGCGCGGCCAATACGTCTTTTTTGCCTGTATTGTAAGACCCAGCTGTCTTTTCCAGCCATTCGTCTTTTTCGGGTGTTTTTGCTGCTTCCCGCTGTATGGAGGACAAAAGATCATCGATGAATTTCGAGATGCTTTTGTTCTGCTGGCGTGCGTGCCGTTTGATGAATTTTTTATGTTCGGCAGAGATGAGGATGGTGAGTTTTTCCTGCATATGGTCGAATTTCGTATAAATATACAAAATTATACGAAATGTGGGGATTTTAGGGGCGGATGGCGATGAAGAAGAGTTCGGTGCCGGCGCGGGGTTTTATGGAGTTGTAGCAGGGGGCCAGGGTTTTTAGGGTAAAGCGTTTTTCCAACAAATTTTTGTATTCGGTTTTGTGGCCGCCAAAGGGGGCCGCCGGTGATGAGGATGGAGATGTTCTTGTCGGGGAGTTGTTGAAAGTAGTTTTGCAAAGGTGGGGAGACACTGCCCATATCCCAGGTGGTGTCTCCCTCACGCCAGCGTTGGTCCCAATATATTGTTTCATCAGACATTGATCGCTGCGATGGGCACGTGGCTGTGAAAAGCCAGTTTTGTCGTATTCGTTGTCTTGAACACATTCGAGAGGAAAGAGTGTTTCCGCGGGAAGGTGAGGATGAGATCGATCTGGTTGTCGGCAACGAACTGGTTGGTTGCTTCTACAAAGTCGAAGAGCCGGATAAAGAAGAATTCCGGTTTGTATTCCTCCAATTTGGTTTCCAGCTTGGCCCGTTCGGTCTTGTACTCCTCGGTGACCTGTACGTAGTGTTCATGGTCGACGTTGACAACGTACAACTTGGGGTGGAAGAGATTGAGCACCTCTTTTACGGAATCGATCGGGATGGTATTCTCGACGTCCTTGAAGTCTGTCAACAGCATGACATTTTTAGCGGAGGTGGAATGTGTATGTTCGGGAACGATGATGACGGGGGCGATGGCTCGTTTGACGATGTTGAGCGCATTGCTGCCCATAAAGACCTGGACCAGACGGGTGGACCCGGTGAGACCCATGATGATCAGTTGGATGTGATTCCATTTTACATATTTCTCGAGGGCGTCGAGGAAGTGATTGTCCTCTTCGGCCACACAGGAGATTCGGGCATTGGTAATAGCAGAAAGCTCGGTTCGAACGCTTTCAAGCGCGAGTTCCACTATGGCTTTCCGGCTGGCGTCCTCCTCCGCATCGGTGCCGAGCGGGCTGCTGTCGGAACCGTATTCCAGGGCATCAAAAACATTATAAAGGATGAGATGGGCGTCCGGCACGAGAGTTGAAATATGGGCAGCATAGCGGGCGGCATTCTTCGATGTTTCTGAAAAATCGATGGGAACTATAAAATTATTCATTATATGGGAGTTTGGGCGGCCAATATAAATATTATTCACGAGTTTTCAACAGGTGAATATCGCGTGGATCGAATTTCCCCCGGATTTAGCTATTTTACTGTAGGTTTGTCGACTGGCGAAAATGTGCGGACGCATGGAATCCGCCCAGAAAAAATTTAAAACTCTGTACTGTGCGATTAAAGAGCCTCGAAATAAAAGGATTCAAAAGTTTTGCTGATAAGACCCATATCAGCTTTGACGAGGGCATTACGGGCATCATTGGCCCGAATGGCTGTGGGAAGAGCAATATCATCGATAGCATCCGGTGGGTGATAGGAGAGCAGAAGATCAGTCATTTGCGATCGGAGAACCTGGAGAGCCTGGTATTCAACGGGAGCAGGACACGTAGCGCCTCCGGGCTTGCCGAGGTGAGCCTGACGTTTGAAAATACCAAGAACCTCCTGCCGACGGAGTTCAGTACGGTGACTGTTACCCGAAAGTTCTATAAGAGCGGGGAGAGTGAATACCGCCTGAACGATGTCACCTGCCGGCTGAAGGATATCCAGAACCTGTTTATGGATACCGGGGTCAGCACGGACAGCTATGCGATCATCGAGCTTGGGATGGTGGATGATATTATCAAGGACAAGGATAACAGCCGCCGGCGGATGCTGGAGCAGGCTGCGGGGGTCACTATCTACAAGACCCGGAAGAAGGAAGCCCGGCAGAAGCTGGATGCTACCGAACAGGATCTGGCCCGGATCGAGGACCTGCTGTTCGAAATCAATAACCAGCTGAAAAGCCTCGAGAACCAGGCGAAGAAGGCGGAGAAGTATTATGAGATAAAGAAGGAATACCGGGAGCTGAGCATCGAGTTGGCGAAGGCGGCTCTCGAAGGGTTTAACCTTACCTACCGGGAGCTGAACGAGCAGTCTGATACGGAAACGGATCGGAAGATCAGGCTCGAAACGGTGATCGCGCAGGAAGAAGCGGCGCTCGAGCAGGAGAAGGTGGGTTTTATCGAGAAGGAACGGGCGCTGCAATCCATGCAGCATACCTTCAACGACTTGCTCCAGACCTTGCGGACGAAGGAAAATGAAAAGAACCTTGCTTCGCAGCGGTTGAATTTCTTGAAAGAGAAGGAAACCAGCCTGCAAGCCTTTCTGGATAAGGGTGAGGGGCAGCTGAAGGGGCTTGACGAGAGCATTGTCTTTACCCGCCAGCAGGTGGGGGAAGAGGAAAATAAATTATCCGGTCTGCAGGAACAACTGGAGTCCCTGAAGGAGTCCGTCGATGAAACTCGCAAGGTATTTGATGAGAGACGAGTGTCGGTTGACGCCCTGCGCCGGGAAAATGCCCAGATACAACGGGATCAATTCGAGGCGGAGAAGAAAGTAGCCGTAGCGGATACCTCGATCCAGAACCTCCAACGCAGTATCCGGCAACTGGAAGATGAGCGGATGGTGCGCGACAGCCAGCTCAAACAGCTGGAAGAAGAGCGGGTGATCAAAGAACAGGAGCTCGAGTCGAAACAGGCGAGTCTCCGGCAATTGCAGGACCACCACGAACGGACAAAAGAGAATATCCTCCAGGCCCAGGGACAGCTGGAAGTGCTGCGCCAGCGGCTGGCCGATGAGAGCCGGACCCTCGACGCCAAGAAGAACGAGCACGATCTGCTGAAGAGCCTGATCGACTCCATGGAAGGCTACCCGGAGAGTATCAAATTCCTGCACAAGAATCCTTCCTGGAAACAGGATGCGCCCATCCTTTCCGATATTATTTATGTAAAGGAAGAGTTCAGGGCGGCGGTGGAAAATGTCCTGGAGCCCTATCTCAACTATTATGTGGTGAACGACCTGCAGGAAGGCATGCAGGCGGTGCATCTACTGGACGATAACAAAAAAGGCAAGGCGAACTTTTTCCTGCTGGATAAGATCAGCGGGCTTTCGGGTGGCGACGAGCATTCCTACGAAGGGATGATCCCGGCGATGAATGTGATCGAGGTTGAAGAGCGTTATCGGCGCCTGGCCGAGCATCTGTTGGGGAATGTCTATATAGCCGAGAACGAGGAAGCGCTGGCTAATAGTAATGGCGCCGTTGTCCTGGAGAAGAGCGGGAAATATGTAAAAGGCAAATACTCCCTCACCGGTGGCAGTGTCGGATTGTTCGAAGGTAAGAAGATCGGCCGGGCGAAGAACCTGGAAAAGCTGCAAGATGAAGTGCGCCGGCTGCAGGCTGTTGTAGATGGTCTTAAGTCGGATATCCAGGAGAAGCATAATGAGGTGATCAGCTATAACGAGCAGTTGAAGGAGCAGGCGATCCGCCAGACGCAGGATGATATCAACCGATTGACAAATTTTGTGTTCTCGCTGCAGAATAAGATCGAGAATTTGCATTCGCAGCAACATTCCTCGCAGGACAGGCTGGAAGAGGTGCAACTGAACCTGGAAGAGACCATTGCCGGTATCGAGGACACGCGCAACGACTGGGCCGAGCTGGTAAGGGTTGTCGCGGAATTGAAAGAAAAGGCCCAGATTGCGGAGAGCGACTACCATTCGGCGGAATTGGATTACAACAACGCCTCGGCCGGGTATAACGAATTCAACCTGCAGGTGACTCGTCAGCATAGCCGGATCAACGCATTGAAGCAGGAGCTGGATTTCAAGAGCAAGCAACTGACCGACCTGCATAGCCAGATAGAGCTCAATGCTTCCCAGCTGAAACAAACGCTGGAAAGTATTGCCGAGAGTGAGGAGTTGTTGGGTGGATCGGAGGGGGCGTTACTCGAGTTGTTGCGGCGGAAGGAGGAGGAGGAGCGGGTGTTGAACGAAGCCGATCAGGCGTATTATAATCTGAGAAATGAGTTGGGCGAGAAAGAGAGTGAGCTGCGGCATAAGAATAAAGAGCGGGAGCAGCTGGAGCACCTGCTTGGCAGCATCAAGGACCGGCTGAATGAGCTGAAGCTGCAATTAGCCGGGATGAAGGAGCGGTTGAATGTGGAATTCCGCATCAACCTGGACGATATTATCGATCAACCCCGGAAGGGTGAAGTGCCGGTGGAGGAATTGCAGGAGAAGGCCGACAAGATGAAGAAGCGGCTGGAGAACCTCGGCGAGGTGAACCCTACTGCGATCGAGGCCTTCCAGGAGATGAAGAAGCGCTATGAATTCATCCTGGAGCAGAAGAACGACCTGGTAAGTGCCAAGGACAGCCTGTTGCAGACGATCCAGGAAGTGGAGGCGACGGCCAACCAGCAATTCCTGGATACGTTCAATCGCGTTCGGGAGAATTTCCAGCGGGTGTTCAAGTCGCTTTTTACCGAAGAAGATACGGCGGACATGGTCCTGGAGAACCCGGAGAATCTGGCGGAAACGGGTATCGACATCGTCGCCAAGCCCAAGGGGAAACGGCCCTCGTCCATCAGCCAGCTGAGTGGTGGGGAGAAGACGTTGACGGCAACGGCGCTGCTGTTCTCGATCTACCTGATCAAGCCGGCGCCTTTCTGTATCCTGGATGAGGTGGATGCGCCGCTGGATGACGCCAATGTCGGGAAGTTTACCAATATGATCCGGCAATTCAGCGAGAACTCGCAGTTTATCATCGTTACGCACAATAAGATGACGATGAGCACGGTGGATGTGATCTATGGGGTGACCATGCAGGAGCCGGGGGTTAGTAAATTAGTCCCTGTGGATTTCAGGGGGTTGAATTAAAGAGTGAGTTTTGCGATGCGGCCGTTGCTGCCGGCGAAGAAGACGGCGTGGCCCTTTTTGGCCACCCGGCAAACGTGGTAGCCAGTGTTGGTGACGAGTGTCCAATGCATGCCGTCGTCGGTGGAGAGGTCTACGCCGGATGTTCCGCAGCAGATGACGTTTTGCCCGCCGATGAATTCTACACAACTACGATAGCCATGGGGCGGGGTGGCGGGGCGGATCCAGGTGTTGCCGCCGTCATTGGTGAGGAAGCAATTCTTTTCCTGCAACGTATCGTTTGCAAAGTCGCCGCCTACGACGATGAGGTGTTTGCCGCCTTTCCCGTTTCTTTTATTATGATCTTTTACGGCGATGGAGTTGGCGCCGGTGGTCGCCGTGCCCTGGAGGATGGGCAGGTCGATGACCTTATCACGGATGAAGAGCCGGGAGTGGGGGCCGCCGCTGACAAAGGCAGCTGCGTCGCGTTCGAGATTGCGGACGTTGGTGCCGCTGCTGGCAAAACAGCCTTCGCCGGAGTCGGCCTTGGGCAGTTCGAGATAGGGGATGTCATGCCAGGTGTCGCCGCCGTCGAAACTACGGGCCACGAAGAAGCGGCCGTTGATGGGATCGCCGACCACGATGCCGCTGTCCGGGTTCCAGAATTCCATGGCATCGAGGAACATGCCTTTTGTGGTGTTCTCATAGACCAGTTTCCAAGTCTTGCCGCCGTCCGTCGTTTTGAGGATGTCGGCGGGTTCGGCGATGGCCATGATGATCGCCGTGTTTTGGTCGAAAGCTTCGATGTCGCGGAAATCACGTTTTTCATAGCCCGGGACGGTGATCCAGGACCAGGTGTTACCGCCATCGGTGGAGCGGCCTACAGTGCCGTTGCTTCCGCTGACCCAGATGATCTTGTTGGTGACGACGCTGAGGCCTCTGAGGGAGGTGTGGGCGCCGCTGGTGAGCTGTTGGATGTGGGGCGCCGCCGGGGAATGTTGGGCGACAGCATGGAGCGAAAGTATAGCGAAAATGCAACACAATAGTGGGAAGATCTTCATACCGGAAATATAGTACAATATTGGTTTTCCTGAGCCGAAAGGACGGACCGGAAACTGGAGGTGTTCGATTAGGGGCTAAAGTGGATAAAAGTTTTTAGCAGCGAGGTGAATTATTTTTATATTTGTAATAATTTAACCCCTAATTACTTAAACATATGAAACAACTGCTATTCTTTTGTTTCCTCCTGTCCGTCTGTCTGGCGGGCCGGGCGCAGGAGGACAAGTTGAATGACCTGAAGCTCAACGTTACTTCCCTTGCTATCAACAATTATCATCTCACCTACGAACGGGCCCTCACCCACCACGTGGCCCTTGGCCTGGGCGTGCGGTATATGCCCAAGGGCAGCCTGCCCTTTGAGAAACAGTTCAAGAAATCGGTGAAGTCCGACAAGGTGAATTTCGATGAATTCCAGTTGGGCAATTTCGCGGTGACGCCAGAGTGCAGGTTCTATATGGGCAAAGGGTCTATGCACGGCTTTTATATTTCCGTGTATGGCCGTTATGCCAGCTTCGATGTCACAGCGCCGATAGAGTATACTACCAACAGCGGCACGACCGAGACGGTGCTGTTCGATGGGAAGGTCAATTCTTACAGCGGCGGGGTCATGTTCGGGATGCAATACACGTTGTGGAAGGTGGTGGTGCTGGACATCATGTTGATCGGCGGCCACTATGGAAGCTGCAGCGGAACCATCAATGCGAACAATATCAACCCGCCCCTGTCGGCGCAGGATCAGCAGTCTCTCCAGAATAATATCAATACCATCAATGCGAAACCGTTCAATATCACCGGTCAGGTGATCTCCTCCACACAAGCCGTGATCAAGGCTTCGGGGCCATGGGGAGGTATCCGGTCGGGTATCAATCTCGGTGTGAGGTTTTGATGCCGCGTTCAGCGCCAGCCGAATTGCTGGAGGAAGGCGTCGCGGTATTGCCGCCCTACGGGGAGGACCTCCTTATCGACCGTTACTTCCTGCTCATTAAAGGAATGGATAGCGTCAAGATGGATAATATAGGAGCGATGGATGCGAACGAGTTTGTCACAAGCGATCTTATCCAGGAATTGCTGGAGAGACATACGTAGCAGGTACTTTTTTTCGCGGGTGACGATGTGGATATAGTTGTTCTCCGCTGCCAGATACAAGATAGAAGACAAGGGAATTTTTACGAACCGGTAGTTGACCTTGGCGAACAGGTGATCGTTCCATTGAAACAGGGTGTCGCGATCGGGGCCGGGTAGGGGTTCCGGGGGGCGCGACTGGTCTTTGACGGCGGCGAAGTTGTGCAGGGCCAATTCAACAGCGATTTGAACATTGGTGACGGTATACGGCTTGGACAGGAAAGCCGCGGGGTGGGTTTCTTTCACGCGCTGTACAGTGGTTGCATCAGTGAAGGCCGTCAGATAGATGACTGGAACGGCCTTGATCTTCAGCAGTTGCAGCGCCGTGACCACCCCATCTTTTTCGCCTTTCAGGTGAATGTCCATCAGGACAATGTCGACTTCCTTTTCTGTAAAGAGCTGCACCGCCGAAGGTGCATCTTCGGCTATTCCCGTGATGGCATAGCCGTAATGCTCGAGTCCGGTGGACAAGTCGAGGGCGATGATGGGTTCGTCCTCCACGATCAATATTTTTACTTGTTCATCCTGCATAAGTATTGTCTTTGGGAATGGCGAAGGCGAAGATCGAGCCGTTGTGATAGGTGAGGTTCTGCGTGGCCTTCAACTGCCGGCAGAGGGTCTCTACCAGAGTACGGCCAAAGGAAGCGCCCGGTTGCTCCCATCGCTTCATATCCCATCCCCGGCCATTGTCTTTAACGGTGAAGAGCAGATGTTCGCCATCTTCCGCAAGTCCGATATATAGGGCTGGTCGCTGGCCATCCTTGAAGGCATATTTGAGCGCATTGGTTGTGATCTCGTTAGCGATGAGGCCTAAGGGTAATGCCTTATCTATATCAAGCCATTGCCGGGCGATCTCCACCTGGAGGTCGAGGGTCTGTTCGGTATACCCGTAGGCCATCACGAGTGAGCGGGTGAGGTCTTGCAGGTATTCCTGCATATTTACCATCCGGGCCTGGTCGGTAGAGTAGAGTCGCTGGTGGATAAAGCTCATGGCCTGTACCCGCTGTTGGCTGAGGCGAATGGCTTCCAATGCCTCGTCGTCCTTTAGCCGGTAGCTTTGCAGACTGAGCAGGCTGCTGATGATCTGCAGGTTATTCTTCACCCGGTGATGTAGCTCCTTCATCATGACCTCCAATTGGCCCGCCTGGGTGCTGATGAGCCGTTTTTGCCGTTGCCCCCGCTTGAATAGTACAAAGAGGCCGACGAAGAAGAGCACCACCACCGCGAGCCCCGTTAGAAGAAGGGCGATCCTTTTCTGTTGCCGGGAGTTGCGACCGTTGAGATCGGCAATGAGGGCCTGTTTCTTTTCCGTTTCATATTTTGTCTGGGCGTCCGAGATCTGTTTGGTGGCGGCGAGCGAGGCCATCGAATCCCGCATGTTGTCGAATATGAAATAATACTTAAAGGCCGAGTCGGCTTTGCCGAAGTGATCGTAGCTGTTATACAACTGGCAGTAGGCATTGATCAGCCGGTTGGCCGTCCCGATCTGGCGTGCCATGTCGAGCGTTTTGTAGGCATATTCGAGGGACTTTTTTTTGTCACCCATTTTCTGATATACGGCCGAGAT
Source organism: Puia dinghuensis (assembly GCF_014642875.1). Taxonomy (GTDB): domain Bacteria; phylum Bacteroidota; class Bacteroidia; order Chitinophagales; family Chitinophagaceae; genus Puia; species Puia dinghuensis. The sequence continues at coordinate 1,748,338 of NZ_BMJC01000001.1, read as the reverse complement.
GTTGCCATAGTCGTGAGATAAATCGTCGAGAGAGTGCTCAGCCATGGCGATGCGGACAGCCATATCAAGGTAATGGAGGGCTGCAGGATAATCCTTTTTACCTTCTGAATACACCTGGCTGATATTATTGTACAGGGGCGCGGTAACCCCTTTGCCTTTGCCGGAGGGGCTGATCGTGGCGAGGGCCTTGTTATAGCAGGCCATTGCAGAATCGTACCAGTAGGGCTGGTCCAGGTTGATCAGCGCCATCGACCGGTAGATGACACCCCACGTATTGTTGCTGGCAACCATTCCCGCGGTGTCCGCGGCGGCGACGCACAGGTCGAGGCTTGTGCGGGCGTAATTCAGTCCCTGGCGAATATAATCGGGATTACTATTCTGTTCGCCCATGAACTGATATAACTGGGCAAGATTGCGGTCGGTCGATGCTTCCTTGATCCTGTTGCCGGTCTGGCGGAAGATTTGGAGCGCCTGTAGGCCTTTTTCCAGTGAGGCCATGTAATCGCCCTGTTCCCGGAGATCACGGCACGCCCGCAAAAGGTGCATGCCTATGCTGTCCGGCGGCAGTTTGGAGGTGTCGGGGATACCGGGTTGAGTCGTATCCCCGCCAGGTGAAGCGAATACAGCGCTGCCGGTGAGGCAGGCAAATAGAAGGAAAGGCAGGAGAAGGCGGTAGGGGTGGTGCATATGCTAATATAACAAAAGCCCCCGGCTAATACCAGGGGCTGTATAAAATAAAACGCTCATGTTCTATGCAATGGTGATGTCCTTGTCGAGGTAGACGTCCTGGATGGAGTTGATCATTTCCACACCCTCGTTCAAGGGCCGTTGGAAGGCTTTGCGTCCAAGGATGAGGCCCATGCCGCCGGCGCGTTTGTTGACGACGGCCGTGAAGACGGCATCCGCGAGATCGCTGGCGCCCTTGCTTTCGCCACCACTATTGATGAGGCCTACGCGCCCGTTGTAGCAGTTGATCACCTGATAGCGGGTGAGGTCGATGGGGTGGTTGTCGGGATGGGTGAGTTTGGAATAGACCAGCGGAGAGGTACGACCGTGATGGGTTGCCAGGTAGCCGCCGTTGTTGGTGGGTAATTTTTGTTTGATGATGTCGGCCCGGAGGGTAACGCCCAGGTGGTTGGCCTGGCCGGTGAGGTCAGCGGAGGTGTGGTAGTCTACGCCATCCACTTTGAACCCGGCATTGCGGGTATAGCACCAGAGGATAGTAGCCATGCCGAGGTCGTGCGCGATCTCGAAGGCTTCGGCGATCTCTTTGAGTTGCCGGTCGCTCTCGGCGCTGCCCCAGTATACGGTGGCCCCGATGGCGACGGCGCCCATATTCCAGGCGGTGCGGACCGTACCGAAGAGGGTCTGGTCATAACGGTTGGGCAGGCTGAGGAATTCATTGTGATTGATCTTTACGACGAATGGGATGCGGTGGGCATATTTGCGGCTCATGATGTCGAGGACGCCGAAGGTGGAGGCCACGGCGTTGCAACCTGCTTCAACAGCCAGCTTGACGATATTTTCCGGATCGAAGTAGATGGGGTTTGCTGCGAAGGAGGCGCCTGCGCTATGTTCGATGCCCTGGTCTACAGGGAAGATAGAGAGGTATCCCGTGTCTGCGAGCCGACCATGGCTGATGAGGGTCTGAATGCTTCTCAATACCTGGTTGCTGCGACCAGAATTTGTCCAGATCTCTTCCACGTGATGAGGGGAAGGGAAAGCGCTGAGTGTTGATTTGTCGATGACGGGCTTATGATCCAACAGGAACGATGCTTTGTCGCCGAGGAGGTCGAGAATTTTCTTGGAAGCCATGATTTACTGCTTTTGTGCCTGCAATTTAGGCCCCCGGCGGCAAAACAAAAAAAGTTCCTCCTTCCGGCCTTGGGACCGGATAGAGGAACCGTGAAAAGTACAAGTGGGCCGGCCGGAGAAGTTTTATGCGTTGCGGTTGACGCAGTTGAGGTCTTCGAAGGCTACTTCAAGGCGCTTGATGAAAGTGTCTTCACCTTTCCGGAGCCATACCCGGGGATCGTAGTATTTTTTATTGGGCTTATCGGGTCCTTCGGGGTTGCCGAGCTGCCCCTGGAGATAGCCTTCGTTCTTTTTATAGTAGTGTTGTACTCCTTCCCAGAAGGCCCATTGGAGATCGGTGTCGATGTTCATTTTGATCGCGCCGTAACCGATAGCTTCGCGGATCTGGTGCTGGGGGCTTCCGCTGCCGCCGTGGAAGACGAAATAGACGGGTTTGGGTGCGGTCTTGAGTTCTTTTTCGATGTAGTCCTGGCTGTTCTTGAGGATAACGGGCCGCAATTCCACATTCCCCGGGCTATAGACGCCATGAACGTTGCCAAAGGCTGCGGCGACGCTGAAAAGGCGGCCGACCTTGCTCAGTTCTTTGTAAGCGTATGCGACGTGCTGGGGCTGGGTATAGAGCTTTTCGTTCTCTACGCCGCTGTTGTCGACACCGTCTTCTTCGCCGCCGGTGACGCCGAGTTCGATCTCGATGGCCATGCCCAGGGGTTGCATCCGTTTGAAAAATTCAACGGAGGTGTGGATGTTCTCTTCGAGGGGTTCTTCGGAGAGATCGAGCATATGACTGCTGAAGAGGGGTTGTTTCTTTTCTTTATAGAACTGCTCGCCGGCGTCGATGAGACCGCTGATCCAGGGGAGCCATTTTTTGGCGGCGTGGTCGGTGTGGAGCACCACGGGAACACCGTAGTATTTTGCGACGTTGTGGATATGGAGGGCGCCGGAGATGCCGCCGGAGATGTTGCCCTGCAGCTTGTCATTGGGCATGCCTTTGCCGGCGATGAATTGCGCTCCGCCGTTGGAGAACTGGATGATCACGGGCGAATTGACCTTTGCTGCGGTCTCGAGGACGGCATTGATGGTGTTCGTGCCGATGGTGTTCACCGCGGGCAGGGCAAAATGATTTTCCTTTGCGTCCTTATACAGGGCTTCCAGCTCTTCGCCAAACAAGACTCCGGCTTTGTACTTACTCATACGTATTAGAAATTATTAGATATGCTGCTTTGCGGCGCGAATATACGGCAGGATAAGCTAATCTTCGAATTTGGTCGAATTAATCTTCGAATTTGCTGAGGTTTTTTTGGAGCAGGATGAGATTTTTCTGGAGCGTTTGCTTCAACTGTCGTTTGACCAATTGGCCGACAGAACGGCATTTCAGGAAGGAGGGATTGTTGAAGAATTCGGCCAGTTCGGTCTTTAATTGCAGCAATTTCTCCGGGCTTGACAGGGGTTTGTCCCGGCCCATGATGTTGAGCAGTTCCATCAACCGGAAGCGGGAGGAAGCCACGCGGAAGGCCATCATGGTCCGTTCTTCGGTTTGGTATTGCTGGATAGAATCCTGATTGAGATGGGTGAGGCAGAGGTCGACAAAGGCGCGATTTTCCTTGAAGAACTGTGGGATGTACAGGTTTTTCCGGCCTTCATAGGATTGCTGGTCGAAGTCGATGGCTCGAATCCGGTATTGATAATCCTCGATGTCGGGTGTGATGTCGACGACGAAGTTATAGGAGCGCATGTCGCCGAGCAGCCGGACAAAGCAACGTTCGTTGAATTTTACAAATTCTTTTGCGAGCCGGATCTTGTTGGTTTGCGAATCGCCGAGGAAGTTGCGGATAAAGACATCGCCGGGGATGCCGGGGATATGTTCTTCGACGAGGGTGTTCTGGTGGGTGAAATAGGTGATGCGGTTGGGCGAGAGCAGGTGTTCGAGTTCGAGGCCGTAGATGCGGGAGGCGTCGGCTTGTTTTATATAATAGTGATCGTAGTTGTCGTTGAACTTGTTGACGATGCGGATGCGAAAGGGGCAGGAATTCGCAAAGCTGCAGTAGTCGATGCGGGCGACGTCCAGGTGTTTGGTAAAGGTGAGGTCGCCTTCGGTTTTCAGGATGGCGTACATCTGGACGAGTCCTTCACGGATGAAATCCCAGTGGCGCATGTCATACAGGGCTGTTTCCCAGAGCGTGTCCTGCTGGTTTTTGTCCTTCAGGGGGACGGAGTAGGTGATGTGCTGGAGCAGATCGCGGTAGTGGACGGGGAGTTTGACTTCCCGGCCGTGTTGTTTCAGATAGCTGCGCAGGCCTTCGGTGACCGGGAAAATGGGTTTTTTCCGGCTGGGCTTGTTGGATTCGTCGCTTACGGGCAGGCCGCTGAATTGCATGGTGCGTCAAAGATCGGAAAAATACGCGGGTGCATCGAGAAGGCGGCTGCCATACCAGCTGAAAAATTCCCCATCGACGAGGCGGACGGCGGCTTCGGGGAGGACTTCCTTTATCTCGTCGATATGCCTTTCGCGGAAAGGATAGGGCTCGGAAGAGAGAAGGATGTGAACGGGTCCTGCGAGGCTGGATAGGTCGACGGTTGGATAGCGGTCGTGACCGGCAAAAATGTTGGTGAAGCCGCAGTAGTGCAGCATATCATTGATGAAGGTGTCACCGCCGGCCACCATCCAAGGGTTGCGCCAGATGAAGTAAGCGGCGGGGATAGGTTGGGTAGGGATGGGAAGCTGGTTGAAGCGGGTGGCGATGGTGGAGGCCAGGGCTGTTGCCATGGTGGTGGCTCCGGTGAGCTGGCCAAGGCTGCGGATCATGGCGAGGGCATCGGAGAGGTTTTTTACGTCGCTGACCCATACGGGATAACGGGCAGCCAGGGCCTCGATCTGAGGTTTTTCATTCTCTTCTTTGTTGGCGATGATAAGATCTGGCTTGAGAGCGTCGACACGGGCGGGATCGATGGCTTTTGTTCCCCCGACGCGGGGTTTTGTACGGAACCAGGACTCGGGGTGGACGCAGAATTTGGTGATGCCGACGACGGCTGCATCCAGTCCCAGGGTATATAGTAGTTCGGTTTGGGAGGGTACCAGGGAGATGATCCTGCGGGGTGTTTGCGGCAGAAAAAGGGTTCTGCCTAATTGATCGGTAAAAGACGGCATGCCGGAAGGTACGAAAAAATGGTGCGGAAGAGGGAGATTGCCGGTAAGACGGCGGCTGGAGTGGCCTTTTGAAGGGCGGGGCGGAGCCGGTCCTTCGGTGAAGGCCTCCTGCTAAATTTACGGTGCTCTAATCAGAATTTAGCAGGAGGGTACTACTTAATGAAAGCAGTGGTTTGTTCGTGGATAGGATTGGACTGCTTTACAGGTTGTTCTTCGGACGTTGGATTTTGAAAAAATACGTTTTAGTCTTTAAGGGCTATAATCGTTAGCGCCTCACGGCTTTCTTTTTGTTTCTGAGATCAACTTGGGTAGTCTCAAGAGTACGATCATAATCAACTTTCGTAACCAAAAATAATTTGTTAAAAGTGATTAACCAATAGAGGTTTTGCTTTATTTCGGTGTCGCAGAATTTACTAATGGTTTCGTAATCATGGCATAATACAATAGGGTTTACCCTATTATGTCATTAGTAAAACTACGTTCCCTTAGGTGGGTTATCCGTGTGTCAAGCCCCAAGCGCCTGTAGGATGTCGTACTTGGTGACGATGTGGTAGTCGCCGCTTTCGTCCTTGCCCAATACTGCGCCGTTCTCCCTGGTAATGAGTGTACTGAGTCGTTCCAGGGGGGTGTCGAAGGCGACGATGGGATAGGGTTTTTCCAGTACTTCGGCGATGGTTTTTCCCCTGATGTCGGCGCCGTTGTTCATGACGCGGGAGAAGAGGCCGCTTTCGCTGATTGCACCAATGGGTTCACCGTCCTTTATCACGGGCAGATTTTCGATATGGTATTTTACCATGAGCTGGAAGGCTTCTGCTACCGTATTTTCCGGTGTTGTGGTGATGAGTCGTTTGGCGCCCCGGCCTGCAATGATGTCTTTAAACGTCTTCACATCGAGGAAGCCCCTCTCCATCATCCATTGATCGTTATAGACTTTGCCAACATAGCGGCTTCCGTGGTCGTGGAGGATGACGACGACGAGATCGTCCTTTTTGAGCCGGTTTTTCAACTGCATCAATCCCTGAACGGCGGTACCTGCGCTGTAGCCGCAGAAAAGACCCTCTTCCCGGGCGATGCGGCGGGCCATGAGGGCAGCGTCCTTGTCGGTGACCTGTTCGAAGACGTCTACCACCCGCATATCGTAATTCTGCGGTACAAAGTCTTCGCCGATGCCTTCGGTGATATAGGGGTGTACTTCATTCATGTCGATCTGGCCGGTGCGGAAATATTTGGTAAGGAGGGAACCAAACGGGTCCATGGCCCAGACCTGAATGCCGGGATTTTTCTCTTTGAGGAAAATGGCGGTTCCTGTCACGGTGCCGCCAGTGCCGGTGGCGACGACGAGGTGAGTTACCTTACCATCCGTTTGTTCCCAGATCTCGGGGCCGGTGGTCTCGTAATGGGCGAGGCGGTTAGCCAGGTTGTCGTATTGATTTGCGTGGAAGGAGTTGGGAATTTCATGTGCCAGGCGGCGGGCAATGGAATAATAGGACCGCGGGTCTTCCGGTTCGACATTCGTCGGGCAGACGATGACCTCAGCGCCGAGGGCCTTGAGGATATCGATCTTTTCCTTGGATTGTTTATCGGTGGTGGTGAAGATGCATTTATAGCCTTTGACGACGGCGGCGAGTGCGAGTCCCATACCGGTGTTGCCGCTGGTGCATTCGATGATTGTGCCGCCGGGTTTTAGTTTTCCTTCCAGTTCGGCGACTTCGACCATTTTCAACGCCATGCGGTCTTTTATGGAGTTACCGGGGTTGAAGTATTCCACTTTTGCCAATACGGTGCAGGGGAGGTCTTTGGTCAGCTTGTTGAGGCGGATCAATGGAGTGTGGCCAATCGTTTCGAGAATATTGTTCTTGATATCCATACCTTGGGTAAATTCCCTGCGAAGGTAGTAATTTCCCCTGTAGCGGATGGATGCCGTTTATTGTTTCAAGACCTTTGTATTGTACATTTCGCCTTCCACCGACTGGATATGTATCAAGTAGATGCCGGCCGGCAGAGAGCTGATGTTGATGGAACAGAACTCGCTTGCCCAGACGCTCTGGATGATGAGCTTGCCGGAGCGGTCGAATATCCGCACGCTGGCGCCCTGCATGCTGCTTTTTGTTGTCCGGATCTGGATCTGATCCTTTGCCGGATTAGGCCAGCAGCTGACAAGAACATTGGACTGCTGGATATCGATCGTTTTGATGGCTGAATAGCTTGCCAAACCGTTGTTGTCTACCTGGCGGATGCGGTAGAAGTTCTTTCCGGCGGCGGGAGAATGGTGAATATAGGAGTAGCTTGCATCCTGCTCTTCATTGCCGGCGCCATCGATGAAAGCCAATTCTGTCCAGGTAGCGCCATCCTGGCTGTATTCTACGCCAAATCCCTTATTGTTCACTTGTGTGGAGACGATCCAGTTGAGTGATACATCTCCGTCGCTTTGCAGCAGTGCGGAAAAGCTGTGCCAGGTGACCGGCAGCAACGCTATCGGGAAGTTGCAGGAGGTGAGGTCAGCCCCTACGTTGCCGACGTTGAAGGTGCCGATGTAAGAGAGGGAATAATTGGCATTCATCATGTACAACCTGTTGTCTGCGGAGGTGGAGAGATACATCGCGCCGTTGGTGCCGAAAGCTACCCCGGCAAACGAGGTGCCGGTTGGCGTCAGCGTTCCGGGAGCGACGACCTTAATGACATTTACAGTGGCGGTGACCGTAGTCGGCACGGCGGCCTTTATCTCATAAAGCCCATATTGCGAGGAACTGGAAGTGCACATCCACAGATTTCCCAAGCCGTCCTCAGCAATGTCGCCGGAACTCTGGCTTTGGATGATGGCGGTAACATTAGCATTGTTCTGGTCCATCATAGTGGTTGTGACCTGGGTCCAGGAGTTGCCGGCAATATTGTAATAGAAGAGACCACCCATGACATCGAGACAATAGTAGCCTAATCCGTTGAAGGTGACGCAGCCCGAGTTCACATTGTTGGCGGTGGGGCATGAGGTGAGATAATTATATACGTTGAGGGTAGGGTCATAGGAAACGAACTGCTGGGTGCCGCTGGATGGGCTGCGCTTGAAGTAATAGAATTGCCCGTTGATGTTGTTGTAGCCTATGGCGTTCGCCCCGCTAGGAGCCGGGTTCGAATAGGCGGCGGTATTGACCTTTGCGCCCACATTGGCGTTGCTGGTGCTGATGGGGTAGATGGCTCCGGCATTGGTTAGGCCGTATATCGTTGTGCCGGGACTCGAACATACCTGGGCCATCATCACTCCCGAGAATGAGAGGCTGCACAGGGTCAGGATTAACAGTGAGTAGATCTTTTTCATGGGTCGGGATTTTAGGTTTATAGGGTTCGAAAAAAGATCGCTATCATTCTTTATATGTCAATAGGCATACCAACTATGCCAAAATGGTCTTCAGAACGATGGCGCCACAAATTACAATTAGTTGTCAATCAAATTATGTGGAGAAACTTTAAAGAGATACTATTAACGGCATTTTACTAGGATTTTTTACAACAAATAGTATGAAATTTGTCCCACACTGGGAACATATTTACTTTTTTGAGAATAAATGGTGCGGGCTCCCTGTTGATAACTCCAAATTTTTTCTTTCGGCTGATCTTTTACATTTGCACCCCACAAGTTGGAAACCTATCCCTGTTAAATGTGAAACTATGGAACCTATTTATATTCAGAAGATTGCGGAAAAGTTGTCTTTTAGTCTGCGGCAGATCAACAACATCTTTGATCTGCAAGCGGAGGGTGCCACGATCCCTTTTATGGCCCGTTACCGGAAGGAGGCCACCGGCAATATGGATGAAGTGCAGATAAACGATGTTGTCGAGCAGATAAAATACTTCAGTGAGCTGGACAAGCGCAAGGAAACGGTGTTCAAGACCATTGAAGGATTGGGCAAACTAACTCCTGAATTAAAGGAGCGGATCGCGGGTTGTTATGATGCAACCGAGCTGGAAGATATTTATCTGCCTTATAAACCCAAGCGCAAGACGAAGGCGACAACGGCCATCGAAAAGGGCCTGGAGCCGCTGGCGAAATTCCTTTTTGAACAGGGAGCGGGTGATCCTGCCGGGGAGGCCGGGAAATTCATCAACGAACAGGTGAAGGATTCGAAGGAGGCGCTACAGGGCGCCCGGGACATCATCGCGGAGTGGATCGCGGAGAACGAGCAAGCGCGGAACAAGGTGCGGCAGCTGTTCACTGAATCGGCGGCGTTGAGCGCGAAAGTGATCGCCGGCAAAAAAGAGGAAGAAGAAGCGCAGAAATACCGGGATTATTTTGAGTTTAACGAACCGCTGGCCGACTGTCCTTCGCATCGCATTCTCGCTATCCGGCGCGGGGAAAAAGAAGGCTACCTGATCATGGACCTCAACATCGACAAACAAACGGCGGTTGACGAGCTGGACAGAATTTTTGTAAAGGGTGGGCCGGCTGCTGCGGAAGTGAAGAAGGCCGTCGAAGATTCCTTTGACCGGCTGTTGAAGTCTTCCATCGAGAATGAGTTTCGGTTGATCAGTAAGAACAAGGCGGATGAAGAGGCCATCCGGGTATTTGCGGAGAATCTTCGGCAGTTGTTGCTTGCTTCGCCGCTGGGTTCGAAGCGGGTGCTGGCGCTTGACCCGGGCTTCCGTACGGGTTGCAAGGTCGTCTGCCTGGATGCCCAGGGGAACTTCCTGCATAACAGTACCATCTATCCGCATCCGCCACAGCAGGAAGTGGCCGGCAGCATTACGGAGCTAAAGCGGCTGGTGGAGCGCTTTGACATCGAGGCCATCGGTGTCGGTAATGGCACAGCGGGCCGGGAGACGGAACAATTGGTAAGGGGAATCGATTTTGGGCGTCGTGTCAGCATTTTTATGGTGAACGAAAGCGGCGCTTCCATCTATTCTGCCAGTGAGGTAGCGCGCGAGGAATTCCCCGATCAGGATGTCACGGTGCGGGGGGCGGTGAGCATCGGCCGCCGGTTGCTGGACCCTTTGAGTGAACTGGTGAAGATAGATGCTAAATCAATAGGGGTAGGGCAGTACCAGCATGATGTGAATCAGAATAAGTTGAAAGACGAACTAGACCGGGTGGTGGAGAGCTGTGTGAACCACGTAGGTGTCGATCTGAATACGGCGAGTAAACATTTGCTGACCTATGTGTCGGGACTGAGCGCCTCGCTGGCGAAGAATATCGTCGACTACCGGGCCAAGAACGGGGCGTTTGCCACGCGGGAGGAATTGAAGAAGGTGAGTTTGATGGGGCCCAAGAGCTTTGAGCAGTGCGCGGGCTTTTTGCGGATAAGCGAGGCGGCCAATCCGCTGGACAACAGCGCCGTGCATCCCGAGAGCTATCATGTGGTGGAATCGATGGCGGCCGATCTTCATTGCAGTGTAGCTGATCTTATTGGTCAGGGTGAGCTTCGCAAGAAGGTAGATCGCAAGAAATATATCAGTGAATCGGTTGGGGAGTTCACGATCGGCGATATTTTAAAAGAATTGGAGAAGCCGGGCCGCGACCCGCGAGGTCCCATAGAGGAATTTCGATTTGAGGAAACTATCAAGACGATGGAGGATCTCAAGCAGGGGATGACGGTGCCGGGTATCGTGACGAATATCACCGCTTTTGGCGTGTTTGTCGACATCGGTGTCAAGCAGGATGGGCTGGTGCATATTTCGCAGCTGAGCAATACGTATGTTTCCGATCCGAATACGGTGGTGAAGCTGCAGCAGAAGGTGATGGTGACAGTGTTGGAGGTGGATATTGCGCGGAAAAGAATTTCGCTCTCGATGAAGGGGAATAGTAGTGGTCCAGGTGAAAAGAGAGCTGCAGGCGGACGACCTGCAGCTCAGAAGCCGGTGGGGGGCGCTACGGGGGGTAAGGGTGCGGCAGCCGGCAAGGGCGGTGGGGCCGGGGCTAAAAAGGGTGTGGAGGAAGAACCGGATTCTTTCCAGGCCAAGCTGATGGCGTTGAAAAAGAAATTCAAGGATTAGGACGCACTGTTCATAGTTTGATGAATTTGGCGATGTTGACTCGACCGGAAGGGAACAGCAGGATCACCGTATAGACGCCCTGGTGCAATGATGTCACGTCCAGCCGGAACTGATTGGCTCCCGACACCAGATTGAGGTTCCTGGTTTGTAAGGGAACACCTGTCGAACCGATGATCTGTAGTCTGACCCGGGCATTCTCACCTGCGTTGACAGAGAGGTTCATGCGGCCCGTTTGGATGGGATTGGGGGCGATCTTCATGCCGCCGTCTCCGGTCCTGTCATTTTGCGCATCCTGGTCTTCATCGTCTTCATCATCGTTATCGTTATTGATCTTCGGCACACAGGAAGCCATATCACCCCGCAGGTTGTTGCCTAACAGCGGCAGGGCTGTCTGCGTGATCAGGGTGATCTCGCCGGTGCTGACATTACCCCGATAGAATTTTCCATCGATGGTGAGGATGAACAAGCCACCGTCATCACCGGAGAAGAGACCGCACATGTCCCTGATGGGGGGATTGGGCTGTTTGGCCGTTATGCAATTCAGGACCGGGAATTTCGCGAAGGGGTTGAAGTGACCGATGGCAGCTGGGGTGGGCGAGGCTGCGCTTGTCGGGAAGGTGGTATAGATGATATGGTTGACGGGGTCGAAGGAAATATCCTGCAACAGCCCTTCCTTTGGATTGAGCAGTCCCGTGATGATATCCGGCGCACAGGTGCCTATGGAGACCTCTTTGTATTTGATGGATATAGTATCCCCTTCTTTGAGACTGGAAACGTGGTGGATGGTGCCGAGGAATAACCTGGGGACCGACGACAGGCTTATCGGGGTGTCCGCAGTGATTGCCGTAAAATAATAATTGTCATTACCATCCATGGTACCGGCCGCGGTATTGATGATCGAAAGGTTGCGACCGCCAGCCGGGGGTGGTGTGAGTCTGCTGATGTTTACGAAGCTGCCGAATTTGTCCACGCGGGTGAACCAGGGATCGGTGACGCTATCGGTCTCGTGCAGGCCGTATAGGAATCCATCCTTGTTATTCAGACCAAAGCCGTTGATCTGTAGCGGTATGGGGTTGCCCGATGATTGGATGTTGCCTGTCTTGTCGATGGTAAAGATCTGATAGGGTGTACGGGTGCTGTTGATGCCGGTGCGGGTGACGGCCACCGATACGCCGGGGCAATTGTCGAAGGCGACCAGGGGTTTCTTACCGATGCAGGAGGCCATGTCTCCCCGCAGATTGCCATCCAGGAGGGGCAGGGAAGTTTGTGCGACGAGGCTGATGGCACCGGTGGTGACATTGCCTTTATAATCTTTTCCATCAGTGGTGAGGATGAACAGGGAGCTGTCGTTGCCAAAGTAAAGTCCGCACAGATCGTTTGTGGGGATATTAGGCTGCGGCGGGGGCATACAGGTAAAGGTGGGGCTGTCGGCTGGGTTGAACCAGGCGAGCATGCCGGGGGTTGGTGATGTGCCGGGCGCCCGGAAATAGGTGTATATATTGCCGTTGGCGGGGTTAAAGGCGATGTCCTGCAAGACGCCCAAAAGCGGGTTGGTCAGGCCTGCCAGGAGCTGAGGCAGACAAGTGCCTGGGTTGATCGGGGTATATTTTATCCCGATGGGATTGTCGTTTTGGGTCAGGCGTGAAACGTTGGCGACTTTTCCGACGAATAATTCGGGGATCTCCATGGTGTTTTGGAGGTTGACGACCAGCGCAAGGAAATAAAAATTGTCCTTGTCATCATTGGTGCCGGCGGCCGTATTGATGAGACCGACGTGGAAGGGCGCCGTTGGGGGAGGCAGGAGGGTGCCGATGTTGACGAAATTCCCGTTCTTATCTACTCTTGCCAGGAAGGGGTCGGCTACGTTGGAAGTCTCATGGATCCCATACAGGAACCCATCGGTGTTTTCGAGGCCAAACCCGTTGATCTGGAGGTTGATGGGGTTGCCTGATGGCTTTATACCCCCTGCCGAGTCGATGAGGTAGATCTGAAAGGGAGCGATGGTTGCGTTGAGGCCGGGCCGGGTAATGGCGACAGATGTGCCCGGGCAATTGGAAAAGGGTTCCAATGATTGGGCGCTTGCGGCGAGTGTGGAGAAAAATACGATTGGGCAGAAGAAGGCGCGTAGAAAATTTCTCATATAGCAAGGTTTTGATTAGCAAGAGATAACCTGAAATGGACGACAATGCGGCTTATGGATGGAGGGGGAGAAAAGGAAGATAGGCCCGTGAGGCTTGACAGTAAGAACGACAGGAAGGATGGATCGGTTGCCCGTTGGTTTGGTAATGCAAAAATCAGGCTAAATGCTGCGGGACTGTTTTTTTTGTTGGAGGTACATATCGAGCAGCATGAAGCCCAATACGACGACGATGAGCAGGGACAGGCTAAACCAGGTGCTATAAAAGGTTTTATTGGCGCCCATGTTGCCCAGGCGGGCTAATTTATCGACGGGGAGATTGAAGGTATTGTCGCCGCCCGAGCCCGAGCCGGATGTCCATTTGAATTGGGAGAAGAGATAAGCCAGCACGCCAACGATCATGGTTAGGTAGAAGGCGCCGATGCTGCGGATGATGTTTTTATTAATATAGGATTTTGTGGCCGGAGCCACATGATGGCGGGTGATCTCCTCCATGACATTCTTTGTGAAGCGCATGGATGGTGCTTCCAGCTCAGATTCGTTGAGTAGCTGCTGGAAGTGCAGCAACTCCTGGTGTTTTTGTTGCCATTCCCGGTTGGTTGCCAGCAAGGTTTCGATCGCCGATCTTTCGGTGGGGCTGCAAAGCCCGTCGATGTACTCCCAGAGACGATCTTCCATCGGCTGTTCAGTGTTCCAGCTCATAACTAAAATATTTTTCCATTTTTTCTTTCAGGCGATGGCGCGCCCGGTGTAATTTAACTTTTACGGTGTTGGGGTCCAGGCCCATGATGCGACCGATCTCCTCGAGGGTCTGTTCGCCCTTGTAGAAGAGGGTGATCAACTGTCCGTCGTCGGGGCTGAGGAGCCGGATCGCGGCGTTGACCATGGCGTGCCGGGATTTTTGTTCGATGATATTGGCGTTGAACCCCGACTCCCGGTTCTCCAGTTGTGCAAGGGTACGTTCGTTGTCCATCGAAGCGATGGTCAATTTTTTTTTTCGCAGGAAGGTGATACAACTGGTTCGGACGACGGTGTAGAGCCAGGTGCTGAACTTGGCCTCCCCCCTGAAGTCGGCCAGGGAGCGGTAGGCCTTGACGAAAACGTCCTGGCTGACCTCCTCGGCGTCTTCCCGGTTGCCGGTGAAACGAAGCACGAGCGTAAACACATATTGCTGGTACCGTTGCACCAATTGGGCAAACAGCACCTGCTCTCCTTGCAGGATTCTTTTAATAATCTCTGTGTCAGTGAGGTCGGTATGCGTCACGACTGATAAGACTACGGGTTGGCCGCGCAGGTTACAAAGAAAGATACAAAAAATAAACCAGGCATTTGGCGTGAAGAGGTGTAACCTGGATGTGTCGGGTGTAGTCTGAAGTGATGTAAACAGAATTTTTTAAAAGTTAAACATCAATTAATATGGGTCCAGAGCAATTAGTATTTGTATGGCTCATGCTCTCCAGCCTGGGGCTTTTTGGAGTAATCTTCGGATGGCGTTATATGCGTAACAGGGAGAATATGGCAATGATCGAAAAGGGGATCGATCCGAATATCAAGCCGGAGCGCCCGCGGCCCGCGCCTTTCCGCAATCTGAAATGGGGGCTGTTACTGGTGGGGGCAGGTGTGGGATTGTTTTTTGCCTATCTTCTTGACAATACCTTGTTATATAACATAGGGCATAATTTCGACAAGTTCGAAAATGAACACTATGTCAATGGCGGCAATGTGTCGATCTATTTCGCGCTTATTGCTATCGGTGGTGGTCTTGGGCTGATAGCCTCCTATCGCATCGAGAAGAAAGAATTGCTGGATAAGCAGCAGGACAAATAGTTTTGGGCCGTTGGGCGTTTGGGGAATATACGCCCCGGCCCAAAACGGCTTATGATGGGCCTTCGGCCAAAGGACCTGTGGTCCTTTTTGTTTCGAATGGTAGTGTTACAATACGGACCGGCTTTCCAGCCGGTCCTTTTTTATTTCGCGACTACTTCGAGGGCTTTTGTAACGACAGGATCGTAGGCGTTGCTTACTTCATAATAGCCTTCCGTGCGCCAGATCTGCCGGGCCATCATCGCCTTTAGCCGGTGCTTTAGCTCGTCTTTTTCTTTTGGGCCGACGTTGGTGAGGTTGATCGTATCTTTTGCGGCGTAGGTGGTGAGGCCCTTCCAGAGCGCTTCTTCGTCGTGGTAGCCGGTGATGAATGCCTCCGGGGTTTTGAAGGGCTGGAAGGTGGAGAGATGCTGGATATAATAAGCGTAAATGAAGCGGTTGATGGTGCCATCTATATATAAGGCGGTGGCATTGCGGGAGAAGGTGCTGGTATCAAAGCCGATGAAGATGTCGGGGGTGATGCCGCCGCCGCCATATACGGTGCGGCGCTCGGGACCAAGCGTGCGGTATGCGGCTCCGGTATGTTTTGTCGACGTATCGCCATGGAGGACTTCCCCGTCGTGGAAGCGTTTCATCACTTCTTCGTTGTAGTCGTCGTGTCCTTTGTCATAGGGTTTTTGGATGCTGCGGCCGGTGGGCGTATAATACCGGGCGATGGTGAGGCGGAGGGAAGAGCCGTCGCTCAACTGGAAGGGTTGTTGCACCAGGCCTTTGCCGAATGTCCGGCGGCCGATGATGGTGGCCCGGTCCCAGTCCTGGATGGCGCCGGTGAGCACTTCACTTGCCGAAGCCGTCCCTTCATCGGTGAGCAGGACGAGCTTACCCTTTTCGAAAAGGCCGTCGCGGCGGCAGCGGTATTCGACTTTCGGGGAGCGGGCGCCAACCGTATAGACGATGAGCTTGTCGCCGTCGAGGAAGTCGTCGGCGATCTCGATGGACTCCTGGAGGATGCCGCCGCCGTTGCCCCGCAGGTCGAGGATCAGTTTTTGGAGACCTTCTTTTTGCAGCTGCATCAGGGCCTGAGCGAATTCTGCGTGGGTTGTTTCGGAGAAGCGGTTGATGCGGATGTAGCCGGTCTCTTTATTGATCATGTAGGAAACATCTACGGACGGCAGGGGAATAGTGCCCCGGGTGATGTGGACCTGCATGGGTTTGCCGGGTTCGCCCACCCTGAGAAGGGTGATGGCGACATCGCTGGAACCAGGTCCGCGCAGCAATTTACGGATACGGTCGTTTGTGATGCCGTTGCCTGCCACAACGGAGTCACCGACCTTCAGGAATTTATCCCCGACTTTGAGGTTGGCTTTGTCGCTGGGGCCGCCGGGTAATACATTTACTACGTTGACGGTGTCGTCGAAGATCTGGAATTCGACCCCGATGCCTTCGAAATTGCCTTGCAGGTCTTCGTTCACCTCCGTGACGTCGGCGGCGGGTATATAGACCGAGTGTGGATCGAGGTGGGTCAGCATCCCTTCTATAGCGTCGCCGGCGATGGTGTCCGGTGAGATGGAGTCTACGTAATTCATATTGATCAGATCCATCACTTCCTGCACGGGTGTCGGTTTACGGGCGACGAAGATGCCTGTAGGGCGGATATTGCCACGAAGGCGGAAACCGATGATCATCCCGACGATCATGACGATGGCGAATAACAAGGGTAGCCAGACCTGCAATTTTTTCATTCGAGTGATTTTAGCCGATTGAATTTAGCCGGAAGGCTGCAAATTAATGAATCATAAGTTAACTTGCATGCCAAAGCTGATGGGCGGAGGGCCTATGGGCCGGCCGGGACCAGGAAGAGTAAAAGACAGGCCAATGAATATATTGATTGCAGATAGTGGGGCCACCAAGTGTGAGTGGTGCCTGCTTTATGACGGAAAGAAAAAGAAGGTGGATACGCAGGGGATCAGTCCCTATTTTCTGGATGCGGCCGGCATCGGACAGGTGATCAGCCGGGAGCTGTTGCCGGCATTGAAGAAGGCGCCGGTTGAACAGGTGTATTTTTATGGGACGGGGTGTGCGAATCCGGACAACCGGAAGATAGTACAAAAGGCTTTGCGCGGCGCTTTTCCCGGCGCCAGTACCCATGTGACCCATGACCTGATGGGGGCGGCCATCGCGGTTTGCGGTTCGTCCAAGGGGATGGCCTGTAATCTCGGCACAGGCAGCTTCGCCTGTTATTTCGATGGCAGGAAGATAGCAAAGAGCAGCCCCGGGCTCGGGTATGTACTGGGGGATGAAGGCAGCGGGGCCTACCTGGGCAGGAAGGTGTTACAGTATTACCTGTATGATACCTTTGACGAGGAGCTGCGGTATAAGTTCGATGCCAAATACGTTACCAACCGGAAGGAGATACTGGAAAATGTATATAAAAAGCCGTTGCCCAACCGCTATCTGGCTTCGTTTACCCTTTTCCTGGTGGAGAACAGGGGGCATTATATGATAGAAAATATCATCGAGGACGGGTTGAATGATTTTTTCTTTAATCACTTGTGTAAATACCGGGAAAGCTGGAAATTGCCAATTCATTTTGTAGGGGGGGTAGCCTATGGCTTTAAGGATGTGATCAGGGAGCTGTGCAATACCTATGAATTTGAAATGGGCCATGTCCTGCGGAAGCCGATGGATGGGCTTATAAAATATCATCAACAATAACAAAGCGGACCACGGGTCTGCTGGCCGAAGGCCCATCATTAGACCGTGCGCCGGGGATGGGTAAATTTCGGAAACCTATTCCCGGCGCACATTTGAAAAAGCATGGCTATCGAGAAGGTTACCGAAGAGGAAAGCCGGTATCATCACCTGGATCAGATGAGTGTCAGGGAGATACTTACGAGTATCAACCAGGAGGATAAAACGGTGCCGGATGCGGTTGAAAAAGCCATACCACAGATAGAGAAACTGGTGGTAGCCATTACGGATAAGATGCTGGCGGGGGGGCGGTTGTTCTACATCGGCGCCGGGACGAGTGGGCGGCTTGGAGTGTTGGATGCCAGCGAGATACCGCCGACATACGGGATGCCATTCGATCTCATCATCGGGGTGATAGCGGGTGGGGAGACGGCGATCCGTAAACCGGTGGAGAATGCCGAGGACGACTACCAGCAGGGCTGGGTCGACCTGGAGCCATATGAAGTATGCGACAGAGACCTTGTAATAGGCGTTGCAGCCAGTGGTACAACACCCTATGTTATAGGGGCTTTGGAATCCTGCCGCAAACGGGGTATCCCTACGGGTTGCATCGTTTGCAATCCGGGGTCGCCGGTGGCCGACCAGGCTGATTATCCTGTCGAGGTGGTGGTGGGGCCGGAGTTCGTGACGGGGAGTACCCGGATGAAGAGCGGGACTGCTCAGAAGTTGGTGTTGAATATGGTGTCTACTGCTGTAATGATCCGGATCGGCAGAGTAGAAGATAATAAAATGGTGAATATGCAACTGACCAACAGTAAATTGGTGGACAGGGGTACCAAGATGGTGATGGAGGGGACGGGGATGACGGATTATGATAAGGCCCGGGAGCTGCTCTTGCGAAGCGGGAGTGTGAAGAAAGCGGTGGATTCCGCAACCATGTAAGCAATTATTTTATGCACGAGATAGAACCATTTTATAACTGGCGTCATTTGTATGTGAGCGAAGAGGACGAGAGATCGCCATTCTATGGGAGGGTTTATTCTGAATTCGAGTTCTCACAAACCATTTACAACTACTATATCCATCCGCAGTGGGATGATTTCGGGTCGCGGACATTGTATTTGAAAGTGCTGCTGGCCGACTACGAAGAGCATTATGCGGTGATCGAGCTGTTTGGGGAATGGAATGATGCTATCGAGAACGATATCATGAACCTGAAGCGGGAGGTGACCGATAAGTTCTTTGAGTTCGGGATCACCAAATTCATTCTTATCGCGGAGAATGTCCTCAATTTCCACAGCGGGGACAAGGATTATTACGAAGAATGGTTCGAGGAAGTGACCGATGCCGGGGGCTGGATCGCCTGTCTGAACATGCCGGAGCAGACGCAGTATGATTTCCGCAAGGCGAAGCTGAACCGGTATATCGAGCTGATCGAGCTGGAGAACTGGCGTACGTATAAGCCTTTTCACCTGTTTACGCTGATCGACAAGCAGATCATGCAGCGATTGGACGGTCCGGGAGGTAGTTGAGGGTAGTATTCCGGGCCTTAAAATAAATTTGGTAATTCGGGATAAGTCCCTAATTTTGGTGCACTGATAGTTATTATGAATATTACGAAGGCATACCGGTTTTTTTACTTTTTCTTTTATTTCTACTTTACGGGTAGACCGGGATTGCTTTTGTTAACAAGAAACTAAATAAAAACAGATTAACATAAAGAGTCCCGGTCAAAAGCCGGGATTTTTGCATTTTAGGACAATGATGGGCCACAGGCCCATCGGCCGAAGGCCAGACATTAGAGGTTTGTCGCCGGAGGCTAAATTCGACAGAAGCCGGAGGCGACAAATTATGAGTAAAAGAGTCTCGATTCAGGGTTATGAGGGCAGTTTTCACCAGGTGGCTGCGCAGCAATTCTTTGGAAAGGATGTGGAGGTGATCACCTGTGCTACTTTTCGGGAGGTGGTGAAGGTGGCATCGAACCGGAAGGAGAGTGATGGCGGGGTGATGGCGATAGAGAATTCTATAGCGGGAAGTATCTTGCCAAACTACAACCTGCTGCAGAAGAGTAATCTCCGGGTTGTCGGTGAGATCTACCTGCAGATAAAGCAGAACCTGCTGGTCAATCCCGGTGTCGGGCTGGATGATATCCGGGAGGTGCACTCCCATCCGATGGCCTTGTTGCAATGTATCGATTACCTGGAGAAGCACCCGCACTGGAAATTGGTGGAGACGGAAGATACTGCGCTCAGCGCCAAACACCTGCAGCAACATCGCAGCAGGCATACCGCTGCTATCGCCAGCAAGCTTGCCGCCGAGCTTTTTGGGTTGGAGGTGCTGGCGCCCGGCATCCAGACGATGAAGAACAACTATACGCGCTTTCTTATACTTCAACGGGAGGACAATGCGATGGTGGTTGCCGACCCCAACAAGGCGTCCGTGAATTTTCATACGGACCATTCGCGGGGCAGTCTGGCGCGGGTGTTGACGAAGATAGCAGAGGGGGGGATCAACCTGAGCAAGCTGCAGTCGTTTCCCATCCCGGGGAGCGAGTGGGAGTATTCTTTTCATGCGGATATGGAGTTTGATAGTCTTGGGCAGTTTCATGAGGTGATAGAGGCGATAAAGCCGATTACGGCGGAGCTGAAAATCTATGGAACATATAAAAAAGGCATTACAATATGAAGACTTCAAGTCTTATTACAACCGCCAAGCGGTTGGAAGGTATCGGGGAATATTATTTCTCGCAAAAGCTGCGGGAGATAGACGAATTGAACAAGCAGGGAAAGAACGTGATCAACCTGGGGATCGGCAGTCCCGACCTGCCCCCGGACCCGGAAGTCATCGAGGTGTTGAAGGAAGAAAGCGCGAAGCCTAATGTCCATGGGTATCAATCGTATAAGGGGGCGCCTGCGCTGCGGAAGGCCCTGGCGGACTGGTACCGGCAATGGTATGGAGTGGAGCTCGACCCCGATGCGGAGATCCTGCCGCTGATCGGTTCGAAGGAAGGCATCATGCATATCTGTATGACCTATCTCGATGAAGGCGATGGTGCGCTTGTCCCCAACCCGGGTTATCCCACTTACCGGAGCGCGGTGAAGCTGGCCGGGGGCGCCAGTATCGATTATTCGTTGACGGCGGGCAGTGACTGGTTCCCGGATTTTGATGAGCTGGAGCGGTTAGTAGCTGCAGGGGTTCCGATGAGGACCTGTGAGGTGGAGCCCCCGGGCCGGATCAAGCTGATGTGGGTGAATTATCCCCAGATGCCGACGGGGAAGCTGCCGACTCGTGAGCTGTTCGAACGGCTGGTGGATTTTGGCCGGCGGCATAAAATACTGATCTGTCATGATAATCCCTATAGCTTTATCCTCAATGATACGCCGATGAGTCTGCTGGCGACGCCGGGGGCAAAGGAAGTGGCGGTAGAATTGAACTCACTCAGCAAGTCGCAGAATATGGCCGGCTGGCGGGTGGGGGCTCTTTTGGGTGCGAAAGAGCGGATCGATGAGGTGTTGCGGTTTAAGAGCAATATGGACAGCGGAATGTTTCTGCCGGTGCAGCTGGCGGCGGCGAAAGCGCTTTCGCTGAGCAGGGAATGGTATGAAGGGGTAAATGCCGTGTACAAGGAGCGGCGGGAGCTGGCCTATGAGCTGCTGGTTAAGCTGAAGTGTGAATTTAGCAAGGAGCAGGCGGGGTTATTCGTCTGGGCAAGGATCCCTTCTTCGTATGCCGATGGGTTCGCGCTTAGTGACCGGGTGTTGCATGAGGCCGGGGTATTTATAACGCCGGGGGGTATCTTCGGATCGGCCGGTGAGAACTATGTCAGGGTAAGCCTTTGTACGCCAGTAGAAAAATTCAGGGAAAGCATAAATCGGATAAAATCGGCAGGAATATGAGGTTCGATACCGTTACGATCGTCGGAGTAGGTTTAATAAGCGGAAGTTTTAGTCTGGCCCTGAAGGATCGGGGGCTTGTACGCAGGGTTATCGGGGTTAGCCGGACGCAGGCTAGTACGCAGAAAGCGCTGGAGCTGGGGCTGATAGACGAGGCCCTGCCACTTGATGAAGCGGTGAAGCAGAGTGACCTGATCTATGTCGCTATCCCCGTGGATGTTACCATTCCCGTGATGGGGCAGATCATGGATATGATCACGGACCGGCAGATAGTGGCCGATGCCGGGTCTACGAAGCTGGCCCTTTGCGAGAGCCTGGACGGGCATCCGATGCGTAGCCGGTTCGTGGCGATGCACCCGATGTGGGGTACGGAATACAGCGGGCCGGAAGCGGCGGTGCGGGATGCATTCAAGGGCAGGTGTTGTGTTATCTGTGAAAAAGAGAAGAGCGATGCGGATGCCGTGGATGTGATGGAGGACCTCTACCGCCAGATGGGGATGCATTTTGTGTATATGGATGCGAACAGCCATGATATGCATGCCGCCTATGTGAGCCATATTTCGCATATCACTTCCTTTGCCCTGGCCAATACGGTGCTGGAAAAGGAGAAAGAAGAGAGCGCCATCTTCGAACTGGCGGGGGGTGGTTTTGAGAGCACGGTGCGGCTGGCGAAGAGTAATCCGTCGATGTGGCTGCCCATTTTTATGCAGAACCGGGAGCATGTGCTGGACGTGTTGAATGAACATATCAGCCAGTTGCGGAAGTTCAAGAGCTGTCTGGAAAAGGAGAATGAGGGGTATTTGAGGGAGTTGATGGAGAATGCGAATAAGATACGGAGGATCATTAAGTAAGGGGCTAAAATTAGGAAGGCCCCGCAGGGCCAAATTCCGTACCTTTGCGGCAAATTTTAAGAGTATATGACGACATTTGAAGGGTTAGGTCTGGATCCCCGGCTGGTACAGGCTACTGATGAGCTGGGATTCAAGCAACCGACGCCCATACAGGAGCAGGCCATTCCTGTATTATTAAGCGGAACAAAGGACCTCGTAGGATTGGCACAGACGGGCACGGGGAAGACTGCGGCATTTGGCCTGCCGCTTTTGCAGCTGGTGGATGTGGGGCAGCGATACCCGCAGGCGCTGGTAGTATGTCCGACCCGGGAATTATGCCTGCAGATAGTGAATGAAATGGAGCTCTTTAAGAAGTTCATGCCGGGGATGCATGTCATCGCGGTGTATGGCGGGACTTCCATCGGCTTGCAGATCAGGGATCTGCGCAGGGGGGTACAGATCGTAGTAGCCACGCCGGGCAGGTTGATCGACCTTATCGAGCGGAAGGCGATAAACCTGGACCAGATAAGTTATGTAGTGCTGGACGAAGCGGATGAGATGTTGAACATGGGTTTCCAGGACGATATCGAGTTTATTTTGCAGAATACGCCCAAGCGGGATGCTACCTGGCTGTTTAGCGCCACGATGCCGCCCGAGATCAGGCGGGTGAGCAAGAAATACATGCAGTCGCCGATGGAGATAACGGTGGGTAAGATGAATACGGCGAATAAGAATATCGACCACCAGTATTATGTGACGGCTGCACATCACCGGTATGAGACGTTGAAGCGGATAATCGATTTCAATCCCGGGATTTATGGGATCATCTTTACCCGGACCAAGGCCGATGCGCAGTCCATCGCCGAGAAGCTGACGAGAGAGGGGTATGACATCGATGCGCTGCATGGCGACCTGACCCAGCAGCAACGGGACAAGGTGATGGGGGAATTCAGGGAGAAGACGTTGCAATTGCTGATCGCGACGGATGTGGCGGCGAGGGGGATTGACGTAAAAGAGATCACTCATGTCATCAACTATGAGTTGCCCGATGATGTGGAGGTATATACGCACCGCAGCGGCCGGACGGGAAGGGCGGGGAGTACGGGTATCGCGCTGTCCATCGTGCATAGCCGGGAGATCGGCAAGCTGCGGCAGATAGAGCGGATCGTACAGGCGCCGTTCCATAAGATGGAGATACCCAGCGGGAAGGATGTTTGCCGGAAGCAGTTCTTTTCTTTTATGGAAAAGCTGTTGCAGGCGGACATCAGTCATGGGGATTATGAGACTTATGTTCCCATGCTGGCCGAGAAGTTTGCTGAGATCAGCAAAGAGGAAGTGTTGAAACGGGTTGCGGCGATGGAGTTCGACCGGTTTTTGAAATATTATGAGAATGCAGAGGACCTGAATGTGAGGGAGAGAAGCGTCGTTGGAAGGGATAGGGAGGCTCGCGGCGGGGAGAAGAGAGAGTATGGCCGGGCAGAAGGAAGGACCAAGGGAAGAGAGTATCACAATAATGGTGGCGACTATGCGCGGCTGTTTGTCAACCTGGGGACGAAGGATGGGTTTTATAAGGCCAGTTTTTTGCAGTTTATCCTTGACATGAGCGATCTGCGGAAAGAGGTGCTGGGGCGTATCGATATGAAGGAGATGAACAGTTGGATCGAAGTGGACAAGCGGGCGGCGCAGCAGATGATCCGGGCGATAGACGGGAAGAATTACAAGGGCCGCCGGATCAGGATGAATGATGCAAATAGCCGTTAGCGGGCCAGGGCCTGTTGGGGCGGCGCAAAATAAAAGTTTTTTAACAGTAACTAATATGGAAGCAACAGAAACAAAGAGTGCAAAGGAAATTGTTCAGGCAGCCTGGAACAAGCGTCCGCTGATCATTTCCGGTCCCTGCAGCGCAGAGACAGAAACCCAGGTCATAGAGACCGTGACCCGGCTCGCGAAGACCGGGAAGGTGGATATTGTAAGAGCCGGCATCTGGAAGCCGCGTACCCGGCCGGGCAGTTTTGAAGGCATCGGGACGAAGGGATTGCCCTGGCTTCAGCAGGCCAGGAAGCTCACGGGCCTTCCCATGGCTGTGGAAGTTGCTACCGCCAAACAAGTAGAAGATGCATTGCATTTTGACATAGATGTGTTATGGATCGGCGCACGAACGACCGTCAATCCGTTTAGCGTACAGGAAGTAGCGGATGCGCTTCGTGGCGTGGATGTGCCGGTGCTTATCAAAAACCCGATAAACCCGGATATTGAATTGTGGACCGGTGCGGTGGAGCGCGTGGCCAAGGCCGGGATCAAACAGATCGGGCTTATCCATCGCGGATTCAGCTCTTATGGCAACACCGAATACCGCAATGCCCCGATGTGGCATCTCGCGATAGAAATGAAGCGTCGCAGCCCCGGGCTGATGATGATAAACGACCCTTCGCACATCAGCGGAAGGCGGGATATCCTGCTGGATGTCGCTCAGAAAGCCATCGACCTGGATATGGACGGACTGATCATCGAATCGCATATCGATCCGGACCATGCCTGGAGCGATGCCAAGCAGCAGATAACACCCGAGCGGCTGGCCGAGATGCTCGACAGCATCAAATGGCGTCATGAGACGACCAATGAAAAGGATTTTATCGATGCGCTTGCCAAACTTCGCGAGCAGATAAATCATATCGATGACGAGCTGATCCAATTGCTTGGTCAGCGGATGAAGATCGCCGATGAGATAGGGCAATACAAGAAAGAGAACAATATCACCATTCTGCAGACTAACCGTTGGAATGCCATCCTGGAGAAGGCCTTTGCAAAAGGGGAGAAGCTGAATCTCAGCAAGGAGTTTATCACCAAGTATTATGATGCGGTGCATATGGAGTCCATCAACCACCAGAACAAGATCATGAATAGCTGATCATGAATAAACTACAGTATACCTTCTCGGGTAAGACGACTACCTGGTACCTGGATGCGGATTTCGGATATTTAGCCAAACTTGTAGATAAAGACCACACGGTATTGATCACCGATGAGCATCTTTTTGCTGCGCACCAGAAGCGGTTTGGCGGTTGGAGTACTATCGTCATCAATGCCGGTGAGCAATATAAGGTGCAGGCGACGGTCGACTCCATCATCGAACAGCTGATCGAATTGGGTGCGGACCGGAAGACCACGCTTATCGGTGTCGGTGGTGGCGTCGTGACGGATATTACGGGGTATGTCGCTGCGATCTATATGCGTGGTCTGGCCTTTGGCTTTGTTCCGACCTCGTTACTTGCGATGGTAGATGCGTCCGTCGGCGGGAAGAACGGTATCGATGTGGGTGTCTATAAGAATATGGTCGGGACGATAAGGCAGCCGCAATTCCTGCTCTATGATTATGCGATGCTGAAGTCTTTGCCGAAGGAAGAGTGGGTGAATGGGTTTGCGGAGATCATCAAGCATGCGGCGATCAAGGATGCGGCTTTGTTCCGCGAATTGGAGAAGAACAAGCTGACCACCTACCAGAAGGATAAGGCTGCGCTGGCCAAGCTGATCAAACGAAACGTGGGTATTAAGGCGAAGGTGGTGGAAAAAGACGAGTTCGAGCGCGGGGACCGGCGGTTGTTGAATTTCGGGCATACGCTTGGGCATGCTATCGAGAACCTTTATGAACTTTCCCACGGGCAGGCGATCTCCATCGGGATGGTTGCTGCCAGTATGATCTCCGAGGAGTTTACCGATTTCAAAGAAACGGACCGGGTCATCGGGGCGTTGAAAAGATATGGGTTGCCTACGCTGGCGGCATTCAATGCGAAGGAAGTGATCAATGTGTTGCGGATGGACAAGAAGAAAGTGAAGGAATCGATGAATTATGTTCTGCTGAATAAGATCGGGCAGGGTGTTGTCCGGACGATACCCCTGGCGGAACTGGAAAAACTGGTACAATCAATTATTACTGCAAGATGATTACGACTATAGAGCCTTCGGCGTTGAGCGGGGCTATCCTGGCGCCGGCGTCCAAGAGCAGTATGCAGCGGGCCTGTGCGGCGGCGTTGTTGCGGGCAGGGGAGACGGTGATCCGTCATCCGGGATATTCGAATGATGATAAGGCGGCGCTTGGGGTGATCAAGGATTTGGGGGCGGAAGTGAGTGAACTGGCTGATGGGGCGTTGCGGGTGAAGAGCCAGGGTGTGGCGCCTTCCGGAGAGCTGGAAGTGAATTGTGGCGAGAGTGGGCTGGGATTGAGGATGTTTGCGCCTATTATTGCGCTTAGCGAAAAAGCTATCCGGGTGAAGGGCGAAGGCAGCCTGCTGAAACGGCCGATGGATTTTTTTGACGAGGTGTTTCCGCAATTGGGTATCCGGGTGGTGTCGAATGGCGGGAAATTGCCGTTGGAGATACAGGGGCCGTTGCAGCCGCGGGACATCGAGATAGACGGGTCGTTGAGTTCGCAATTCCTGACGGGTTTGCTGTTTGCTTTTGCGGCGGCGGGCGCGGGTGAACGGGGTGTTGCGATCAGGGTTCGTGATCTGAAGAGCAAACCGTATATCGATCTTACCCTACAAGTGATGAAACATTTTGGCTGGGAGGTGGAGAACCGGGGATATGCCGAGTTTCGGTTCCCGGCGGAGCGTCGTACCGGGGAGCCGGAGTACACGGTGGAGGGTGACTGGAGCGGCGGGGCGTTTCTGTTGGTTGCGGGCGCTGTTGCCGGACCGATCGTCGTGCGGGGGCTTGATGAATGGTCGACGCAGGCGGATAAAGCTATTTTGCAGGCGTTGTGTGATAGTGGGGCCACGCTGGAGATGCGGGGAGAAGAGATGCTGGTGGGGCCGGTGGATGGTGCGGCTTCGGGGCCCGCGCGGGCGGGATTGAAGGCTGGCGGAGCAGGGCCGGTGGGATTGAGGGCCTTTACGTTTGATGCGACGGATTGTCCCGATCTGTTTCCGCCGCTGGTGGCGCTGGCTGCTTATTGCGAGGGGGTGACGGTGATCAAGGGGGTGAGCCGGCTTGCGCATAAGGAAAGCAATCGCGGGCTTACTTTGCAGGAAGAGTTTGGGAAGATGGGTGTAAGGATCGAGCTGGATGGAGATTTGATGCGGGTGCATGGGGGGCAAGGGGTGAAGGGAGCGACTGTCCATTCCCGTCATGATCACCGGATCGCCATGGCCTGCGCTGTGGCTGCGTTGAAGGCTTCGGGACCGGTGACGATCGAGGATGCGGAGGCCATTGAAAAATCCTATCCCGACTTTTACCGGCATGTGGCGCAATTGGGGGGAAAAGTAAATATTGAGCTATGAACACTTTTGGCCGGCTATTCCGGGTCAACATTTTTGGTGAATCCCATGGGGAGAGCGTAGGCGTCAATATCGACGGTTGTCCGGCGGGGTTGTCGCTGCCGCTGGAAGACTTTTTGCCTGATCTGGAAAGACGCAAGGGCGGGATGCAGAAGGGGACGACACCCCGGAAGGAGGATGACCTGCCGATCTTCAAGAGCGGGCTTTTCAACCAGGTGAGTACGGGATCGCCCATTACCATTCTTTTCGAGAACAATAATACGCGGAGCGGGGATTATGAGAAGCAGCGGGCCGTACCCCGGCCGGGTCATGCGGATTTTGTCGCGCATACCAAATTTGGCGGTTTTGAAGATTATCGTGGGGGTGGGCCTTTTTCCGCCCGGCTTACGGTGGGTCTTGTGGCTGCGGGGGTGATTGCGAAGAAGCTGCTGGGGGGTGTACGGATCACTTCGTCCATTCTGGAGATTGGCGGCGAAGCCGATCTGGATAAGGGGTTGCAAAAGGCCATCGATGCCAAGGATTCCATTGGCGGCATCGTGGAATGCCGGGTGGGCGGACTGCCCATCGGGCTTGGCGAGCCTTTTTGGGACTCCGTGGAGTCGGTGTTGGCGCATGCCGTATTTGCCATCCCGGCGGTGCGCGGGGTGGAGTTCGGTACCGGCTTTGCGGCGGCCCGGATGTTTGGCAGCGAGCATAACGATGCCATCGAAGACATGCAGGGTCATACGCGGACCAATCATGCGGGCGGGGTAGTTGGAGGCCTCACCAATGGCAATGAGCTCGTCTTCCGCATCGCGATAAAGCCTACGTCATCCACGCCAAAGGAGCAGCGGACCCTCAATTGGGAAACGGGACAGCAGGAGGCCTTTTCCGTCAAGGGGCGACATGATCTATGCGTCGCTTTAAGGGCACCGGTGATCCTCGAGGCTGTGACGGCCATTGTATTAGCAGACCTCTGGTTGCTGGAGCAACGTATCCCGCGAGTGGTGAAATAACCAAAAAATAGTTGTTTGCACTCAGAAATATTAGCCGGTTGTATTATATTGGGCCGCATATGAACTATCGAAAGCGAAGCGTCCTTTTCTTTCTTCCGACAGTATCGTTGATGGTGATGTTGATGGCCTGCAACCCGCAGGGCAAAAATCGGCGGATGGATAAGGACGACGTGAAAACCCCGGGTCAGACGAGCGCACGAGTTGATATCGACGGCGATTTGAAGACCATGCTTGAATCCATTGCGAACAACGGCGACAAGCTGAACGATTCTACCGTCCTGGTATACCGTAAATTGGTGGACAGCGTCTATGACAACAACGGATATACCGCCATCTGGAGTGATAAGCAACGGTGGCTGCCGGCGGGTGATAGTCTCTTATCTTTTATCGAAGGTTGTAAGACCTATGGGTTGTTCCCTACTGACTATCATTTTCCCTTACTTGCTTTTTTCAAACGTGTTGTGGTTGAGGATACCCTGGCGCGGAAGAATGCCGCTATGTGGAACAGGGCCGATGTGCTGCTGACCGATGCTTTTTTTACGTTGGTGAAGCATCTCAAGCAGGGGCGGCTGGACTATGACAGTGTCACATTGCGGAGGGATTCGGTATTGCCGGACAGCATTTTTACCAGGACGCTGGCTACGGCGCGGCAGTTTGGGGTCAGGGGGGCGCTGGACAGCCTGGAGCCGCGGCATCCGGGGTATGACTCGCTGAAGGCGTATCTTGGCGATTTTCTTGCGGGGGCGCATTTCCGGAAGCTGACCTGGCTGGACTATCCCTATAAGGATTCGGCGGTGTTCTATACGGCGCTGATGCGGCGGCTGCAGGAGGTGGGCTATATTGACAGCGCGGTGACTATTGCCGACACGGCGATGCTCACGGGGGCCCTGCGTAAATACCAGGAGAACAATAAACTTAAAGTGACGGGGAAGGCATCGCAGGAGACGGTGTCGATGATGGACAATTCCGATTGGGAGAAATTCAAACGCATAGCCATCAACCTGGACAGATATAAGCTTTTACCTGACACCCTGCCAAAGACGTATGTATGGGTGGACCTTCCTGCCTTTAGCTTGCAGGTGAGGAGCGATGATACCGTCGCCCTGGAATCGAAGGTGATCGTCGGTGC
The DNA here is from genome assembly GCF_014642875.1 of Puia dinghuensis. Taxonomy (GTDB): domain Bacteria; phylum Bacteroidota; class Bacteroidia; order Chitinophagales; family Chitinophagaceae; genus Puia; species Puia dinghuensis. Next base: position 1,718,624 of record NZ_BMJC01000001.1, on the reverse strand, counting down.
GCCCAAGACCCGGACCCCGCTGCTGACCAGCGAGATCTCGAATTTCGTCACGTATCCCCAATGGACGGTGCCGAACAGTATCATTTTTAAGGAAATGCTGCCGGCCATCAAGCGCAATGTCGACTACCTGCGCAAGCAGAACCTGATGGTGGTGGATGATAACGACAGTGTGCGGGACCCGCTGACGATCAATTGGAAGCGATTGAATAAGAATAATTTCCCCTATCAACTGAAGCAGCGCCAGGGCGACGATAATTCATTGGGGGTGATGAAGTTTAACTTTAAGAACAAGTATGATGTGTATCTGCATGATACTAATGTCCGTTGGATGTTCGATAAGACGTTCAGGGCGTTGAGTCATGGTTGTGTCCGGGTGAAGGAATGGCGGAAGTTGTCGGCTTTCCTTATCCGTAACGATACGATGCGGTATCATCCCGATACGTTGAAGAATTGGATCTCCCGGCAGGAGAAGCATACGGTGTGGGGTTTTTCCCGGGTTCCGATCTATTTGCGGTATTTTACAGCGGAGGGAAAGAAGGGGAAGATCGTGTTTTATGATGATATTTATGGGGAGGATAGGGCGCTGAGGAACAGATATTTTGGTCAGAAACCAATTTATTGAGTATTTTTGTGTGTTATAAATCCAACACATGAAAACCCGACTTCTCGCCTGTCTGTTCCTCCCCGTGGCGGTCTTTGGCCGCGAGGAGAAGCCTACCAAAGATTCCACGATGCACCATGATGCGTCGCACAAGGGGCATCACAAGCCGGCCCCGGAGAAAGTGCAAATTGGGGTCGCCAGTTACTATGCAAATAAATTCGAAGGGCGTAAGACGTATACCGATGAGATCTTTACGCAGCAGAAACTGACGGCGGCCAGTAATACGCTCCCCATGCATACCTGGGTGCGGGTGACCAATCTTCACAACCATAAGTCTGTTATCGTCCGCATCAATGATAAGATGAATCCCCACAACAAGCGGCTTATCGATCTGACCCAGGCGGCCGCCACGCGATTGGGTTTTGCCGGCCAGGGGCTTACCCGGGTGCGGATCGATGTCCTGGGTAAAAAGAGGCCGCCGGACGCCGAGGACGAGGTGGCGGTCCGGCAGCCCGGGCAGGATTAAGGCTTCATTTTCTTGTAAACACTGATCTCGCCGCTGGTAGACACCCGCAGGAGATAAGTCACTTTTGGACGGGCCAGGGTGACGAAGTAGGACAACCCATCATTTTCGTCGGTATATTCTATGGCGTCGGTGACGACTCCATCGGTGTATTGTTTTTTCAGACTTACCTGGACATTTATAGGCAGGTCGTTGCGCCCAACGGTGCGGGTGGTGGCCATGGGGTTGCCGTCGTTGTCGTAAAAGGCTTGCAGCTGCAGGCCGTTCCAGGTGAAGTTGACTTCTGTGTATAGTCCCTTAACTTTGCAATGGATGTCGGTAGCCTGAGGATACTGATGATAGAAATTGGCGGCGCCGACAAAGGTAGGATCATTTTTTCCTGAAAGCGGAGTGGCATAAGTGTTGCCGATGATAGTCAATAAGAGTATAACGGCGATAGATAGGTGCTTCATGATTATTTGTTTTGATGAATAGAGGCCAATGCAATGCCAAAAAGGTTGTGTGATGTAAGATGTTGATTGTGAGCGGCGTTAACTTTTTCGTCACAAATGAGAGTGTTCGGTTTCGGACGATCGGTTGTACGGTAACAGGACAAATGCATTTTAAACTTAAAAATAAAATTATGAAAGCAAGCATTGGCATTACGCCCGCAAATCTTCAGGCTGTAGCATCCGAATTGAGCAAGTTACTGGCAGATGAATTTCTCCTGTACACCAAAACGCGGAATGCACACTGGAATGTGGAGGGGCCTGATTTCCATTCTATGCATATCTTTTTCGAGGGGCAGTATGAACAGCTGGATGATGTGATGGACAGCGTTGCGGAAAGGATCCGTCAGTTGGGGCATTATGCGCCGGCCACGATGCAAAGCTTTCTTTCGCTTACGCACCTGACGGAGAAACTCGGTGAGCGCAATGACAGCAAGGGTTTTATCCATGAGCTGTTGACGGACCATGAGAATGTCATTATTTTCCTGCGGGAAAATATCAACAAGTTCGGCAATGATTATGGTGATCTGGGTACGGCTGATTTTATCACAGGGCTGATGGAAGAGCACGAGAAGATGGCGTGGTTCTTACGCGCGCATTTGTAATAATTAAAAGCGAAACGCCCCTGACGGGGCGTTTGCTTATTGGTCATCTTTTTTTCCGAAGAGGCGTTTGAAGAAGCCGCCTTTCTTTTTGGGGGGCTGAGGTTTTTTATCGGCGTCGGTGACGGTGATGCGCACCGAGCCTTCTTTGCTGGTTCGGTTTGCTTCCTGGAGGACCTTTTGTTCATCGGGGGATAGCTTGGAGTCGACAGGCACTGTTGGCGGGCTGGTATCGAGGTATTGGTTGGCCTTGCCATTACCCTGGTTGCCGCCTTCGGCGCCCGGCGGGGCGACCTTCTCGATGTTCATGTAGTCATACATCATTTCCTTGCGCATATTCTCCGGCTCGATGAATTTGGCCTGGCGTTCGATGCCGAGGGTGCGGTCGGTCAGCACCTTGGCGAAGAAGTATTCCCAGATGGGGCGCGCCGCCTGCGCTCCGTAGCCGAGGCCGCTTTCGAGATGGATGAACCTATCGTCGCAACCTATCCACGCGCCGGCCATCAGTTGTGGGGTATAGCCCATGAACCACGCGTCGGCATTGTCGTTTGTCGTGCCCGTCTTGCCACCCATCTCGGAGAGGCCCAACCGGTTGCGCAGGCCCGCGGCCGTGCCGAAGTCGACGGGACCCTGCATCATGCGGGCCATGGTATAGGCGGTACCCTGGCTGATGACCTCCTTGCGTTCGGTGTCGAAGCGCTGGAGGACATTGCCGTTCTTGTCTTCGATGCGTAAAATATAAAAAGGTCTCGTGCTAAAGCCGCCGCTGGGAAACATCGTATAGCCCCACATCAATTCGAATAATGAGAGGTCGCAGGTACCCAAAGCCATAGAAGGATAAGGGTCGATCTTTGTCGGGATGCCGATCTGTTTAACGTATTCCGCGAAGCGCTTCGGTCCTACTGTCTTCATGATGTATGCTGCAACACCATTGATGGACCAGGCAAGACCGGAAGCCATCGTCATAGAGCCACCCTCATGCTTGTCGGGCCGTGCGGGGACATAGCCAAAGCCAGGGAAGTATTGCTGGCTCGTCTGGCATTCCGTCTCGGGCGTGAAGTTGTAGTCTTCGATGCCGAGGCTATAGAGGAAGGGCTTGATCGCACTGCCGACCTGGCGCTTGGTATTGATGTTGACGTGGTCGAACTTATAGGTTTTGAAGTCGATGCCGCCGACCCAGGCTTTTACCTGTCCGGTGATGGGGTCCATGACCATGAAGGCTGTTTGGAGCATGGCCTGGTGGTATTTGATGGAGTCGAGCGGGGTCATCACGGTATCCTTTTCCCGCTTGCTGTTCCACGCAAAGATCTTCATGGGAACGGGTCGATCGAAGGTCTTGCGGATCTGCGCGTCATTGAGCCCATCGTCTTCGAGGTTGTGCCAGCGTTCGCTGTTGCGCATGGCGGCTTCCAGGACGTTGATGTGATCTTTCCAGATGAGCCCTTTGCGGATGTCGTACTGCGCGCTGAGGTTGTGTTGCAACATGGGCAGAACCTTGGCTACTGCCTCATCCGCATAGATCTGCATGCGTGGATTGATCGTAGTGTAAATTTTCAACCCATCCGTATACAGGTTATAGGGTTCGCCGGTGGCGGGGTTCTTGTGTTCCTTGCACCAGGCTTGCAGATAGGTGCGGAGGACATCGCGAAAGTAGGGTGACAGGCCGTTGTTCTCGTCGACTTTTTTGTAGTTGCTGAGATCGATGGGCTTTACCTTGAGTTTTGCGGCTTCGGCATCCGTGAGGTAGTTGTTCTTCACCATCTGGCTGATGACGACGTTGCGCCGTTCGATGGCCATCTTGGGATTCTTACGGGGATTATAGAGCGTATTGCCTTTTAGCATCCCGATGAGCACGGCGGCTTCGTCGACGGAGAGGCGATCGGGTTCTTTCTGATAGAAGGTGCGGGACGCGTTGCGGATGCCATAGACGTTGTCGCCGAAAGGCACTTCGTTGAGGTAGAGGGCGAGGATCTCCTGTTTGGTGAAATTGCGTTCGAGTTTTATGGCGATGATCCATTCTTTCAGCTTTTCGATGAAACGCCGGACGAAATTCTTCGACCCCTGATCGAGGAGGTTCTTTGCCAACTGCTGAGTGATGGTACTGCCGCCGCCATCGCGGCCGAGCTTCAGGACGGCGCGCATCACCGAATAGCCGTCGATGCCGGAGTGTTCATAGAAGCGTTCGTCCTCGGTTGCGATGAGTGCATTGACGACATTGGGTGAGATGTCCTTGAACTCGACATTGCTGCGATTGCCCTTGTCCTTGTAATATTTTCCCATCGGGGTCCCGTCTTCGGCGAAGACTTCGGTTGCCAGCGTGATGGAAGGGTTCTCCAGCTCTTTCAACGACGGCAGGGAGCCGAAGACGCCCAGGTTGATGAGGATGAGGAAAAGGATAAAGGCCCCCAGTCCATAAAAGAAGGCCTTCCAGAAGAGATGAATGAGTTTGGACGACATATGCAATATAGTTGTAATAAGTTGTTTTCGGGTGGCGGGCCCGAGTTCGCAAGGTAGGGCTTAGTGTGTTAATTCCTTTCCAAAATTTGGGTAGGCGGGGCGGCTAGAATATGGTTGGATAGGCGGCCGAAAGGAATTTACGATAGGCGGGCATATCCTTGTTGTCCAGCAGTAAGTTGAGGTTGGAGGTGGAGATGATCAGGAAGGTGTACTTGCCTGCGGGCATCCAGGGGACGATCTGCCTTGGAGCCAGCGCTTTTACGTTCTTGTAATATTCCAGGGCGTCGTTTGCATTATCAAATTTACTGATGATCACCAACTTCAACGAATCGCTGAGCGCGGCATTCTCCGTCTTGAGGGACTTGCTGTAAAAGGTTTCGATGTTGTAGCGGTTGAAAGCGTTGCCAGCTTCTGAAACGTATACCGGGTCTACCTTATCTAGGACCAGGATCACCGCATGGGGCTGATCCGGAGTGAGGGAAAATACCGAGTTAAGGGTACGCAATTTTGCGGCCAATTGAGTGGAATCGGCCTGTAATTTCTGTACTGCCGCCGCGATGGAGTCCGCTTTGTGTTTCAGGATAGCGGATTGGACGGAATCGGCCTTTGCCTGCAACATGGCTTTTTGCAGGGAATCCTGGAGGCGATGGAGGCTGGCCAGCCGATCGGCATCCATATTGATCTTAGTGAGGCTGGCGGTGTCGGTTTTGAGCTTGTCGCCGGGGCCGGCCACGGTGGGTTTTTTGACAGGGACTTTCACCAGGAGGTTGGAGTCGTTGCGGACCAGGCGGGGTCTGCGGTTGGCGGCGGCCTGTGCGGCGGTGTCGAATTGCGGGGCTACGACCTCGTCCTCTGTTGCCCGGGTGACCTGCAGGCGGGTGAGGTATTCTTCGATCTGCTTTCGCCGGCCGAGGACATCGAGCATTCTGGCTGCCTTTTCGGCCATGGGGGTCTTTGGCCACTTAGTGGTGATGCCGGTGAGTTCGATCCGGGCCCGGGCGTCCTGCCGGGTGTGGATGAAGTAAACGGATTCTATGTAAAGCAGCTGCGGGGTCCAATACTTGTCCCCGTAGAGGCTGTCGGCTATGTTCTTTTCTGCGAGCGCTTCATCGAACCGTCCTTCTATAAAGTCATTGTAGACCTTTTCGTATTGTTGGGTCGCCCTGGCTTTGAGGCTGCCCGGTCCTTCCGTGGCGGAGTCGGGGTTGGCGAGCCGGGCGGTGAAGGCGCCGGTGGGATAGGTGCTGTTGAGCAGCGCGAGGATGCGCCGGGCATTTTCTTCGTCCCCCAGTTTTTTATAGCAGTAGTAGAGGTTGAACAGGGTTTCCTGCCTGCGGCGGGTGTCGGGGAATTTCCCGAGCAGGCTGTCGTAGGCATTGATGGCAAAGACGTAATCGGGTATCCCGTCCTGGTAGGTGCGGCCGAGGGTAAAGAGGGCGTTCTCGACGGAGTCCATCGACTTCTTCATTTTCTCGGGTGTCAGCGGCAGGTTGGCCAGCAACGATTTGAAGTCGATGGTTGTCAGGCTGATGGCGCGGGTGGCGCTGTCGGACAGATCGGGGGCGCCTCTTGCGCCGCTGCGGGTGGCGAGGCTGTTCCTTGCGAGAGCGGCGACCTGCCAGTTGTCGACATTGGGCCGGTTGCCCCATTTTTCCTTGAAGGTGGAATAGCCTTTTGCTTTTATGGACTGGTTGTCGAAATACCAATCGGCGCCGCTGCTGGCGGCGAAAAGATCGGGGGTGGTGTTGCTATTGTTGAGCGGCGAAGGGGAGAAACTGCTGTCTGCTTCATCGCGGAGGCCTTGTTGCCGGCGGAGGGTACGGACCAGCTTTTTGATATAGGCGTCCCTTTGTGCGGGTGGCAGGGCGGCGATGCGCTGGAGGCTATCCTGGCGATCGAGGACCTGTAACTGCCGGACGAGGATGGCGAGGGCCGCTTTGCGGTCGGTCAGCCAGCTGATGTCGCCGAGGGTCTCCCTGTCGGCGGCGGTGAGGTTGAGGCTGTCGTAGAAGTTCTTTGCCGAGCGATAGTCTTTTGCCTCAAAAGAGAGATTGGCTAATTGCAGGAAGGCCTTATTGCGCTGGTTATTTGTCGAACCGACAGAATATTTTATGCATAGGCGCAGGTCGGATACGGCGCCGGGCTTGTTATTCCTTTCCAGCTCCATCTGCGCAGCGGTGAAATAGATGATGTCGCGGTAGGATTCGTAGCGATCGCGATGCGCCATTTTTACCAGGGCCTGGATATTATGGGCGATATAATCTTCGCCGCCCTCCTTATTCTGACGGATGGCGTTGAGGCGGGCATAGATCTCGAGAACGGGGTTATAGGTGTGGTTGACCGTTTTCTCGTACCAGGTTTTTGCCAGGTAGCTGTTGCCGGTTTTTTCGTAGAGCTGGGCGATGAGGTATTCCCAACGGGCGGTCTCTTCGCGGGTTTCGGCGGCGGGCAGGGCTCTTTCCAGGTAGAAGGCGGCGCTGTCGTAAATATTTTGTTTATAGAACCAGAGGGCCCTTACCTCCTGCAGGCTGGGTTGGAGCCGGGGTGGGAATTGGGGGTCGTGGACCAGGATCTCGATGAGACCCGAAGCCTGGGGGAACTCCTCTTTTGCGATGTAGGTGCGGATCTTCCAGATGAGGGCGTCGTTGCGGCTTGGGGGGGTGGATAAGACCTTTTGAGCGATGTTGGGATGCTCTTTTGTGGCGACCTTATCGGCGCTGGTGCCTTCGTCCTTGTTGTAGTTGCTGCCGATGGGCTGGTCGTTGCCTTCTTTATCCTTTGGGGCGAAGGCCCAGTTGAGGAACTGGAAGGTGATGAAGGCCGAGTCGAAATCTTTTTTCAGGTAGTAGGTTCTGCCGATGAGCAGGTAGAGGTTGTCCATCCAGTCGTCGCGGGTGTCGTGGATGAGGATGCCCATGGTACATTTATAGATGACGGAGTCCAGTTCGCGCTTTTGGCTGGCTGTTGCGTCGAGGCTATAGTTGTAGAAGGGCAGGAGCCGGGTGTAGTCTTCCTTGAAAGCGGCCTTGGCCCTGGCCATGATCATATCCAGCTTTACGTTGGCGTTGTAATAGTAGTTGTAGTGGGTGATGGTGTTCTGGATGAAGCGGCGGACCCTTTTGATCTTATGGCCGTTGTTGGAGTTTTCGGAGGCGAGTGTGCGGTTCTCCCATTTTTTTGGCTTGACGAGGGTATAGTCGACGCCCTCCTGGGCGAATGCGGCCAGGCAGCAGGAAAAGAATACTCCGAATAGCCAAATCTTTCGAGCCAAGATGATCGAGATTGAGAAACCAGTCCGCAATTAACCAAGCGGGCCTCCAGCCCGCCGGCCGAAGGCCAATCATTAGCCGTAATGCGGCGGTGATTTAAATTGCAAATAAAGCGCCGCCGCATTACAATTAACTCTTTTTAGGGAAATTTATTTTATTATCTTTATTGCGAAAGACCAAGATTGTACCAATTAATCCTGTATGGCCAGATTTGATGCCAATTCCACCTTAAAGCGTCTGCAGAACCGCTACCGCCTGGTAGTTATGAACGATGATACGTACGAAGAGGTGGTCACCTTTAAGTTGTCGAGGCTGAGCGTGTATACCCTTCTCTGCACGATTTTTGTACTGTTGACGGGGCTGACGGTAGCACTGATCGTTTTTACCCCGTTGAAGCTGTATATTCCCGGATATGGGGATGTGAATAATACGAAGGACCTTCGTGAACTAAAAATACGGACGGATTCGTTAGAGCAGCAGGTGCGGTATAAGGATCAGTACCTGGAGAGCATCCGGAATGTGTTGCAGGGGAATACGACGGTGAAGCTGGATACGACGACGTTGAAGATCCCGAAACCCGAGAAAATAAACGACTAAAATCCATATTTATATGTTTAACGGTAAGACCAAATCTGATTCATTTGAGGTGGGCGGAGCAGCGCCCGTGAGCGCGAGCGCCAGCCTGATCGGCGCCGGCACAACCATGAAAGGGGACATCACCAGCAACGGCGATCTGCGGATCGACGGGACCCTGGTAGGAAACATCCATTGTTCGGCAAAGGTCGTCATCGGCGCCAATGGCAATGTCCAGGGCGATATCAACGGCCAGACGGCGGACATCATGGGGAAGGTGACCGGGACGATCAAAGTGAAGGATCTGCTGCAATTGAAGGGCGGCAGCTTCATGAACGGTAATATCCAGGCTTCCAAATTGCAGATCGAGCCTACGGCGAATTTCAACGGGGAGTGTCATATGACGCCTGCCGCCGCGGCTACGAGCAGTGCGCCTGCCTCGAAGTCTACGCCGGAAATCAAGAAGGAATTCAAAAATGCAGACACCGCCATAGCGTAGCGGGCGGTTCACTGAGGCCTTTGAAGAGACATTAACATGCGAAGTAATCCGCCATTGCGTAGCGATGCGGATCGCCGAGGCATTTGAGAAGACATCATGAAACGAGGCAAATCGCCCCAGCCTGATGGTGATGATGAAGGTGGAGCCGCCCGCCGGCGGGAGCTGATCCGATGGGCGGGATTGTCGACGGAAGTGGTTGCTTCCGTAGGGGTATCCGTATGGCTGGGGGTGAAGGCGGACAAATGGTTGAAGCTTTCTTTTCCAATCCTTTCCTGGGCGTTACCTTTGCTGGTAATCGTAGTCCTGCTGATCAACCTGGTCAAAGCGGGTACGAATAAGAAAAATGGAAAATAAAGTCAGTAGCAGGCCTTTTCTGCCTATTCTCATTGTATTCATCGTTTCCACCCTTTTTATTGTCCTTGCCCGGCCGCTGCTGGCGGAGGGAAGGTTTGATTTCCGGGTCCTGTTGGCGGGCAATATCCTGCTATTCGGGGTGACGGTAATTTCTTTTTACTTGTATACCAGCGCGTTGCGTAATAATAATGTTCATGCTTTTGTGCGTACGATGTATGGCAGCCTGTTGGTGAAGCTTTTTGCCTGCCTGTTGGCTACTTTGGTGTATGGCTGGATAGCGGGGCGGGGTGTCAACAAGAACGGAATATTCGGCTGTTTTGGCCTGTATATGTTGTATACGTGGCTGGAAGTGAGGATACTGGTGCAATTGAATCGGAAACCCGCGAAAAATGTCTAAGAAAGAAGCTCCGCTCGATTATTTGCGCCGCTGGATACCCGAGCAAGCCGCTCCGTTGATTCTGGAGTATCTGAACCATTACAATGTTCATCTGACCATCACCCGGGAGCGGAAGAGCGTGCTTGGCGATTACCGGCATGCCACGCGTACCAGCAATCACCGGATAAGCGTCAACGGCAATCTGAACCATTATTCTTTCCTGATCACGCTGATCCATGAATTAGCGCACCTGGTGACCTTTATGGAATGGGGCAACGGGGTCAATTCGCATGGGAAAGAATGGAAAGGGATCTACCGGAAGATGCTGGAGGAATTTATCCGGCTTGCGGTTTTCCCAAAAGATATTCTTGCCGCGCTTAAGAAGAGTCTGCACAATCTTCCTGCGAGCAGCTGTGCGGATGAGGATCTGATGCGGGTGCTCAAAAAATATGATGAGAATACGGGGGAGCTGTTGCTGGTGGAGCAAATACCCGAGGGTGGGTGTTTTAGCCTCGAGGATAAGCGGGTGTTTCGCCGGGGGAAAAAATTAAGAAAGAGATACCAGTGCCTGGAGATAGCGACCGGCAAATTGTATTTATTCAGTCCGATCTATGAGGTGAGGCCGGCTTCGTGAGGGGCTGGGGGTGAGGTGAGGCCGGCGTCCTGAGGGGCGCCGATCCCAGGATGACGGCGGGTCTACAGGTCTTTCAGCATCCAGACGGTGCAGCCATAATGGCCAGTATTGCCCAGGGGTCCGGAGAGGTAGCGGAACCCAAATTTTTCATAAATAGCTACGGCTGTGCCAAATTCCGGCATCGTCTCGAGATAGAGTTGTTTGTAGCCGTATTGCCTTGCAAATTCCACACATGCTTCTATGAGCCGTTTGCCTGCGCCCATGCCCCTGGCGGAGGGGTGGAGGTACATCTTTACCAGTTCGGCAATGCCTGTTGGCAATCCGTTGGAGGGGTAGACTCCGCCGCCGCCTATGATCTGGCCGTTGAACAGGGAGACATGATAACGGCTGCCGGGAGTCTGAAAGCTGCTGTACATATCGTCGATGGCGGCGTCGTAATAAGCTGTTCCGGGTCTGTTTTGACCGAATTCGGTGAGGGTGCCGCGGATGATGGCGGCTATGACCGGGTTATCCGCAGGGAGAATGGCGCGGATGCTGATGGGGGAGATGCAACCTGGGTCCACTATGTTATCCATAGGGCGAAACTAAGGCAAAAACGCTTTAGCTCAGCAGGGCGATGACTCCATAGAGGATGGCTATGGAGACGATGAGGATACCGATGAACGGCCTGTCTGCGTTCTTCATTGAATACTCCGTTTTCTTTGGGTGAATACCTTGATAACGGAGGGAGAAAGGCAAATAGTATGCCTGAGAATAAAAAGAGTTTTGTTAAAAAGTGTTTTGCAGGAGGTGTTTGTTTTGGTTTTTGCCTAGCAGGGAGAAAGTGTCCTGCGTGCAGTAGTAGATGGCGGATTTGTCGGGGCTTTTCGCCAGGCGGCGGAAGCCGGCTTGTTCGAGAAGCGCAACCCTTGGGTCCTGGGGACCAACGAAGTTGACGCGGGTGACGATGCGTTTGATGCTGCGATAGCCGAGCAGGGCGTCGATGCAGGTCCGGATGGCCGGGAGGTTCATGGGGTCCTGCCGGTTGGCGTAAAAGCAATAGATGCCAATGGTGCCCGGTTTGGACATATAATCGGCGGCGAGGTCCATCTGGACGGGCGGATGCACTTCGAGCAGGAGCAGGAGGCGATCGTTGTAGAACACGAGATAGGCGCCGTAGGCGTCGTCCGTCTCCATACTGTCATAGATCTCCCATAGTCCTTCGTCGGGATAGAGCAGCTGAAGCGGGCCATAAAATTCCTGGCGGAACAGTTCGCGGACAATGGTCCTGTCGGTCTCTTTGCAAATGGGGCGTACTGAGAAGGGCCCCTTCATAGGCGATGAGGTTATAGTCAACATGATGCAGATGGTTTAGACAGCAGACGTTTAAATTTTGTCGTGCAAATTTGCTACCCATCGGACCTTAACGAATGTGCTGGTTTTTTACGGGCGAGTGGAGTCTTAACCGATAATAGTGTAGTGCAATGTGGAGTACAGGGTGCGAAGATGAACTAAATTTTGAGATAATAGAAATTTTATAGATGTCAAAAACCACTTCTTCCAATAAATTGTAAGAAATGGTAAGTGTTAACTTGTACCTGTGGCGGCGTTTTGGGGACCTGGGTGGTAAAAAAGGACAAAATGGGACTAAAGGTCGGAATAGGGCGCCGGGTGCAGGAAAACGATGTCGATGTGTGAAACGTTGTGCTGGTATTGCGGGTCGGCCACCAGCTTTTTCCAGACGGAGTCGGCGCCGAAGTCTTTCCAATGTTGCTCACGGGAAGCCATATTCTCAAAACTTGTCATATACATGAGATTGGGCATATGGCTGCCGGCCAGGACGCTGGCGTAGAAGACCGCGTGAAAGCCAAGCCGGGAAAAGAGGGGGATCTCGCCGCCGGCGTTGAACATCTGTACTTTGTTGTTGAAATACTTTTCTGTGGGGCCCTCATAGCTGCGGAGCTCGTAGACCTTTTCGGCGGGTGAGCCTTGCAGGGAGCCGGGGGCTGCGTGGTGCGGCATGTCGGGGAAGGCCTGCAGGAGTATTGTTTCGATGCGGGCATAGGGCGGGTCGTCATGGGTGGCATCGAGATAGTCCTTGCCATCGGCGAGATAGCGGGCATCTTTGAGCAGGGCGGCGGAGAGGCCGGTGTATTGTTCCAGGCTTTTTAATGGGATGAGCACATAGATGCGACGGATGGCGGCCGTATCATTTCCGATGGGTTTGAATACCCCCACATCGGGAATGCCCTGGCGATGCAGGGCAGGGAGGAGCGCAGCCTGCAGGTAGTTGTCAACCCTTGTCTCCTGCTGTGCGTTCTTCAACTGATATATGCGGATGGAGTAGTATTCCTGTTTGGCGGCAGGGGTAGCCGAAGTGTGGAGGGGCGTCGGGATTGGGGTAGCGGAAATGTGCAGAGCAGTTAATAAAAGGGTGGCGATTAATATCTTTGTCATTATTTAATTGTTTAATATGATTGGGTCTGCCCCATTGGACCGGATAAATGTAGAATAGTATCCCTGTTTTAACAAAAACTTGAAGAGGGTAGGGCAGGCTAATAAAAAAATTAGTCCTATTTTCACCAATTCCTGGCTAATCTATGCGTGGCTAATCTATGCGGTATATAACTTGTCTTTTTCTACTATGTTTGCTTTCCTGTCTGCGGAGCAGAGCCCAGCAGTTTCTGACAGGGAAGGTTTATAAGGAGAACAGTACGGAAACGCTTCTTTCCGTGAGCATCCACAACATTACCCAACAGCGTTATGATCTCTCCGATGAGGATGGCAGCTACCGGATACAGGCGGCTCCGGGCGATCATATTGCGTTTTCGTCGGTGGGTTATAAGGCAGATACGATAACGGTGACGACTTCGATGCTGACGGCGGCTTATCCCGTTTATATGGATGTGCGGCCTCAGACGTTACAGGCCGTGCGGGTTGGGGAGCTGAGCAATTACCAGTTGGATTCGGTCGACCGGCGGAAGGAATATGCCTGGGTCTACGGTCATGACAATACACCGCGGATGGCGAAGGACCGGCAGGGCGCCGATGGGGTGGGGGTGACGCTGAATATTTTCCGCAATACCTCTTCGGCGGCCAAACAGCGCATCCATTTGGAGAAGCGGCTGGAGAAGGAAGAGCAGGATTATTATGTCGATTTTCGCTATAACAAGGATTATGTCTCCAAGATCACCAAGCTGAAGGGTGATTCGCTTACCGAATTCATGCGGCGATACCGTCCCTCTTACGACTATTGCCGGCGGGCGGCCAATGTGGATATTCTGGTATATATCAGCGATAGTTACAAACAATACATGAAAGGCGACAATTGATTTCCGGGTCCGGTTTTTGGTCGGCTTTGGCTATATTTATCCCATGAAAGAACTCAGAAGCCGAAGTTGGTTTGGGAAGACCGATAAGATGGGGTTCATCTACCGCAGTTGGATGAAGAACCAGGGGTTTCCCGAAGATCTTTTTGATGGCCGGCCGGTGATAGGGATTTGCAATACCTGGTCGGAACTCACTCCCTGCAACGCACATTTACGGGATATTGCTGAGGTTGTCAAGCGTGGCGTTTTCGAGGCCGGCGGTTTCCCGCTGGAGTTTCCCGTCATGTCCCTTGGGGAGACGCTGCTGAAGCCCACGGCCATGCTGTTCCGGAACCTGGCCAGCATGGATGCCGAGGAATCCATCCGCGGTAATCCTATCGATGGAGTAGTGTTGTTGACCGGTTGTGACAAGACCACGCCTTCTACTTTGATGGGCGCGGCGAGTGTGGACCTGCCGACCATTGTCGTACCGGGAGGCCCGATGCTGAATGGGAAATTCCGGGGGATGGACATCGGGTCGGGGACGCATGTCTGGAAGTTTGACGAGGAACGGAAGAAAGGACAGTTGTCCGACGCTGACTACCTGTATGCGGAGAGTTGCATGTCGCGGAGCGCGGGTCATTGTATGACGATGGGTACGGCATCCACGATGGCCTGTATGGTCGAGTCGTTGGGGCTGACGCTTCCGGGGGCGGCGGCGATCCCTGCAGTCGACAGCCGGAAGAAGGTGCTGGCGCATCTTTCGGGCCGCAGGATCGTTGAAATGGTGAAAGAAGACTTGAAGCTTAGCAAGATATTGACGCAGCGCGCTTTTGAGAATGCGATCAAGGTGAATGCAGCTGTTGGCGGTAGCACCAATCTCATTATTCATCTTACGGCTATTGCGGGTCGTATCGGGGTGCCGCTGGAACTGGCGGATTTCGATCGGCTTGGAAGCGGGATACCGCTGCTGCTCAATCTTATGCCCTCGGGGAAATTCCTGATGGAGGACTTTTATTATGCGGGTGGTCTGCCGGTGATCCTGAGCGAATTGCGTGATGTGCTGGACATGGATGCGCTCACGGTGAACGGTCGCACGCATGGAGAGAATGTGCAGGGCCGGGATGTCTGTTACAACCGGGAGGTGATCGCCGCGGTTGAACAGCCGCTGATCGAGCACGCGGGTATAGCGGTGTTGAAGGGCAACCTGGCCGTCAATGGCGCCGTCATCAAGCCTTCTGCCGCGACACCCGCGCTGATGCAGCATCGCGGCCGGGCCGTCGTGTTCGAAGATATCGAAGACTATCACCGGCGGATAGACGATCCGGGATTGGAGATCGATGCTTCTTCTGTGATGGTTTTGAAGAACGTGGGGCCGGTTGGTTACCCTGGTATGCCTGAAGTGGGCAATATGGCCTTACCTAAGAAATTGTTGGAGCAGGGAGTTACCGATATGGTGCGGATCTCGGACGGGCGGATGAGCGGGACGGCTTATGGAACGGTTGTGCTGCATGTCTCGCCGGAGTCGGCCATCGGCGGGGTGTTGGCTCTTGTGCAGAATGGGGATTGGATAGAGCTCGATGTGGAGGGGCGGCGGCTGCACCTGGATGTGTCTGATGCCGAACTGGAAAGGAGGAAGAAGGCCTGGGCGCCACCGGTGGTTTCGCAGGCGGATAGAGGGTATGTCCAGCTATATCGCAAACACGTACAGCAAGCCCATGAAGGGGCTGACCTGGATTTTTTACGAGGTGGTTCGGGCTCGGAGGTTACGAGGGATTCACACTAGACTAATTGTTTATGCATTTACTGCTTGTTCTTTTTGGTATCCTGTTATTAGTGGCGCTTATTTCCTGGGGGAAGGTGAATGCCTTTCTCAGCTTTCTTGTCGTCGCGATCATTACCGGGCTTTTATTGGGTATTCCTATCAACAACATTACGCAAGCCGTGTATAAAGGCATCGGCGACACGCTTGGGCAGCTGGCCATTGTCATCGTGCTTGGCGCCATGCTTGGGAAGATAGTCGCCGAGAGTGGGGCTGCGCAGCGCATTGCCACGACGATGATGAATGCGTTTGGCGAGAAGTATATCCAGTGGGCGCTGATGATCACGGGTTTTATCATCGGCATTCCTCTTTTCTACAATGTGGGGTTTGTGTTGATGGTGCCGCTGATCTTTTCGGTGGTGTATCAGTACAAGTTGCCGGCGATCTATATCGGGCTGCCGATGCTTGCCGCTTTGTCGGTGACGCATGGTTTTCTTCCGCCGCATCCTGCTCCGGCTGCGCTGGTGGGCCAGTTTCATGCCAACATGGGTAAGACGTTGTTGTATGGGATGACGATCGCCATCCCGGCGATCATCCTTGCCGGATTGCTGTATTCGCGCACGTTGAAGAATGTGGTAGCGCGGCCGCTGGAGGGTCTGGTGGCGGCAGACAAGCCTGCGGACCAGTTGCCGGGTATTGGTAACAGCCTGCTTTGCAGCCTGTTGCCTGTGGGGATGCTGATGCTGACAACGATTCTGGGGCAGCGGATGTCTTTGTCCGCGAAGTCCAGGGCGGTGTTGGATTTCTTTAACGATCCGTCGGTGATCCTGCTGATGGCCGTCGGGCTGGCTACGTGGTTGCTTGGGCTTCGCCGGGGGATGAAGATGGCGAAGGTGATGCGCATCTATGAAGAGGCGGTGAAGGATATCGCGATGATCCTTCTCATCGTGGCGGGGGCCGGGGCGCTGAAGGAGGTATTTACGGCCAGCGGGGTCAGCAAGGAGATTGCCAATGTGCTGCAGGGCTGGCCTATACATCCGCTGGTGCTGGGCTGGCTGATAGCGGCCATTATCCGGGTGTGCCTGGGATCGGCGACGGTGGCGGGCCTGACGACTGCGGGGATCATCCTCCCGCTGATGAACCGGCTACATGTAGACCCAAACCTGATGGTGTTGTCCATCGGTGCGGGCAGCCTGATGTTCTCGCATGTCAATGACGGGGGGTTCTGGATGTTCAAGGAGTATTTCAACCTGTCTTTAAAGGATACAATAAGGTCGTGGTCGCTGATGGAAACCATTGTATCCGTGGTGGGTCTTATTGGGGTTTTATCGATAAATTATTTAATGGTTTTCCTCTAATATTAGCTAAATTTAGCATATCCCCGCCGTCCGGGGGTGAAACCTGACTATTTTGGAGCAGACTATTACAAAGGATATTTTGAGGAGAGAGTTGCATACCGGTGATCGGTCCGTCGCAGAGATGCTGTATACGCGGTATAGTGGGATGTTGTTCTCTTATATCCTGCAGTTTGTACCCGATGAGAAGGAAGCCGCTACCCTATTAGTGGACATTTTTTCCCGCCTGACACCCAAACTGCAGAACGGCTTCGACTCCCATCTCAGCGTCTATTGCTGGTTGCAGGTAGAGTCGAGGAAGATCATCCTGGAGCACTTACATGAGACAACGAAGGAGGGTGGACAGACCAGGACCTATTATTTTTCTCTATTGGAAGATGCCCCGCCGGAACATCAATGGGTATTCCGGGAGCTCTTTCTGAATGGCCGGAAAAAAGAGGAACTGGCTGCCTGCTCGGGTAAAGACCTTGCGTACATCAGCAAAATCCTTCGGGAGTGCCTGGTTATGATCAGAAAAAACCTTGGGTGAATATAGAGTTATATATGCAAAGCGGCATTGTCGAAAGCTATGCCTTGGGTTTGGCTACCCCGGAAGAGGTGGACGAATTCGAGCAGTTGCTGCCGCATTTCCCGGAGTTGAAGGAGGCGTTGTCGGATTTCGAATACCATTTGGAGCTGTTTTCTATCGATCATGAGATACCACCGCCGCCTGGTGTCCGTGTGAAGATAGAAGAGCGGATCAGGGAGATGCCGGATGTCCGGCGGGCGTACAGGCGGGGTTATTACCGGAGGCAACATGCGGAGTATGTCCGGGCGGAAGTAACCGACCCTTATATCCGGGTGCACAAGGTCTGGCGGACGTGGTTTATTATTTTCTGTATTGTTTCCAAGATCTTTTTGGGGTTGGCTATTTATTATTTTGTCGAGTACCGGCATGCGCAGGGGGAGGTGTTGCAATTGCAGCGGCAGCTGGACAAGACGCAGGGCGCCAGCGGTGGCGCTGGAAAATAAATTTTGGACATTGGATTTTGGCCATTAATTTTGGGCCCGCAATGAAGAATTACAGACAACATCATCACCATCATGTGTACTTACCGTAGGTAGGCCGGTGATGTTTTGTCTAAAACATAAAATTACTAAAGGGCTTACCGCGAGGTAGGCCCTTCTTATTTTAAATATATGGATAAAATAAAAATTGCTATCCAGAAGTCAGGCCGTTTGTATGACGATAGCGTCAAACTGTTAAAAGACTGCGGCATCGACCTGAAGAACGGGGTCAACAAGTTAAAGGCGGAATGCGACAATTTCCCGATGGAGATCTATTTCCTTCGTGACGACGATATCCCGCAGTATGTGGAAGATGCGGTGGCGGATATCGGCATCGTGGGGGAGAATGTTTTCTATGAGAAGAAGAAGAAGGCCGAGATCGTCGAGCAGCTGGGATTCGGGAAATGCCGGCTGTCGGTGGCGGTAGGCAGGAGCGAGCAGTACGATGGGGTGGACTTTCTCCATGGGAAGAAGATCGCTACTACTTACCCGGTGCTGGTGCAACAGTTTCTGGATAAGAACAGCATCAAGGCGGAGATCCATGAGATCAGCGGATCGGTGGAGATCGCTCCGGGTATTGGTCTGGCGGATGCCATTGTCGACCTGGTGAGCAGCGGCAGTACGCTGTTTATGAATGGACTGAAGGAAGTGGAGACGGTTTTGAAGAGCCAGGCGGTGCTTATCCGTAATGAGCAGCTTGGGGCCCGGCAGCAGCAGCTGCTGGAGAAATTTCTGTTCAGGATAAGGGCGGTGAAGAAGGCGCGGAACAACAAATATGTTTTGCTTAATGCGCCCAATGACAAGCTGCCGGAGATAATCCGGCTGTTGCCGGGGATGAAGAGCCCAACGGTGCTGCCGCTTGCGGAGGCGGGGTGGAGCAGTGTACACAGCGTGCTTAGCGAGAATGATTTCTGGGATATCATCGAGCAGCTGAAGGATGCGGGTGCGCAGGGTATTCTTGTCGTACCGATCGAAAAAATGGTGATATGACTATTACTGATATAAGAGAGACGGGCCTCGCGGCTGCCAGCGGATTGCTGACGCGGCCGGTGATCGATGTTTCAAGGCTGGAGGAGACAGTGGGGGCAATATTGAGCGAGGTTCGATCGGGTGGGGACGATGCGGTGCGGAAGTTCTCGTTGCAATTCGATAAGGTGGCGCCTGAGCGGGTCGAGCTGACGGCGGAGGAGATAGCGGAAGGTGCGGCGATGGTAGATGAGGAGTTGAAAGCGGCGATCAGGATGGCCAAAGAAAATATCGAAGCTTTTCACCGGCGGCAGGAGCGTTCGGAGGACGTCGTCGAAACGATGCCGGGGGTGAGGTGCTGGCGGAAATCGGTCGCTATCGAGAAGGTGGGGCTTTATATTCCCGGTGGGACGGCGCCGTTGTTCTCGACGTTGCTGATGCTGGCGATCCCTGCCGGGATCGCGGGTTGTCGCGAGATCGTCCTTTGTTCGCCACCCGATGCGCAGGGCAGGCTGCATCCGGCGCTGCTGTATGCCGCCGGGCTGGTGGGCGTGACCCGGGTCTTCCGGGTGGGTGGTGTGCAGGCGATCGGGGCGATGGCGTATGGGACGGAGTCTATTCCTGCTGTGTATAAAATTTTCGGACCGGGCAATCAATATGTCACCTGCGCCAAGCAACTGGTGCAGCGGGACGGGGTGGCGATAGATATGCCTGCGGGCCCGAGTGAAGTGGCGGTGTATGCTGATGAAACGGCTGACGCCGGATCTGTTGCGGCCGACCTGTTGTCTCAGGCAGAGCATGGAGCGGACAGCCAGGTGGTACTGGTGAGCTCTTCGGTAGCGGTGGTGGAGCGGGTGCTTTCGGCTGTCGACGAGCAGGTGGCATTGCTGCCGCGGGCAGCTATCGCACGCAAAGCGTTGACGAATAGCCGGGCCTTTATTGTCCGGGATGGGCAGCAGGCGATGGAGCTGCTGAATGAGTATGCGCCGGAGCATCTTATCCTGGCCTGTGATGATGCGGAGCGGCTGGCTTCAACCGTGGTGAACGCCGGGTCGGTATTCCTTGGTCATTATTCACCGGAGAGCGTGGGCGATTATGCGAGCGGGACGAACCACGTGCTGCCGACCAATGGAGCTGCCAGGGCGTTTAGCGGGGTGAGTTTGGATAGTTTTGTGAAAAAGATCACCTTTCAACAGTTGAGCCGGGAGGGGTTGGAGGCGATTGGCGGGACGGTGATGGCAATGGCTTCGGCCGAGGGGTTGGAGGCGCATGCGAGGGCGGTGACGATAAGAATAGAAAAATGAGATTATGTTCAATTTAGATAAGCTTTTACGCGACAACATCCGGCAGCTGACGCCTTACTCTTCGGCCAGGGATGAATTTACGGGCGAGGCAAGGGTCTTTATCGACGCCAATGAGAACAGTCTTGGGTCACCGCTTACGAAATGGTATAACCGCTATCCCGATCCGCATCAGTGGAAAGTCAAGGAGGCGATCAGTAAGATAAAGGGCATTCCGCCGCAACATATCTTTCTGGGCAATGGCAGTGATGAGTGTATCGACCTGCTGTACCGCGCCTTTTGCGTGCCGGGTAAGGACAATGTGATCATCAATCCGCCCACCTACGGCATGTATGAAGTAAGTGCGCATATCAACGATGTGGAAGTACGCCGGGCGACCTTGCTGGATGATTTCCAGCTCGACCTGGTGCACCTGGAAAACCTCGTGGATGCGAACACCAAGCTGATCTGGATCTGTAGTCCCAATAACCCTACGGCCAATTCCATCGACCGGCAGGATATCGAGATCGTCCTGAACAATTTCCCGGGGCTGGTTATCATAGATGAAGCCTATATTAATTTTTCACGTCATAAGTCCTTTATCCAGGAGCTGAGCGAGTATCCCAACCTGGTGGTGTTGCAGACGATGAGCAAGGCCTGGGGGCTGGCGGGGCTGCGGCTCGGTATGGCTTTTGCAAGCGAGGCCATCATCGACGTATATAATAAGGTGAAGCCGCCTTATAATATCAGCCAGGCGACGCAGGAGCTGGCGCTGAAGGCCCTGGAAGAGGTGGGGCAGGTGAACGATATGATCCGTAGCCTGGTGGCCCTGCGTGAGCAGTTGATCCGCGATCTTGGGGAGCTGCCGCTGGTGCGGCATATTTATCCCAGCGACGCCAACTTCCTGTTGGTGAAAGTGGATGATGCGCGGGGGGTATATGAGCATCTGCTGCGCGCGGGCATTGTCGTTCGGGACCGCAGTAAGGTAGAATTGTGTGCGGGTTGTCTGCGGATCACGGTGGGCACTGAAAAGGAGAACGCGGAATTGTTAAAATCGCTGAGAGGCTGGCAAGTCTAAGAGAAAAATTAGTAACTACGGGGTAGATTTTTGGACTAAATTACGGTTCGTTAATCGATCATTTCATGCAACACATCATCAATCAATCGAAAGAAATGTTCCGTAGATCATTGTATTGCGCAGCGGGATTATGTCTTAGCGGCCTGATAACCTTTGGCCAGGCCGGCGGCGGAAAAGGAGCAAAACATCCGGCAGCGACCGTGCATGCGGCCAGTCAGCTCAAATTGCCGGCAGGGTTCAAGGCCAGGACCTTAGTAGAGAATTTCGGCCGGACCCGTCATCTGGCGGTGGCGCCCAACGGGGTGATCTTTGTCAAATTAAACCGGCCAAAGGATGGGAAGGGGATCTACCGGCTCGAGGATACGAATGGCGACGGCAAGCCCGACAAGATAACCGGGTTTGGCAATTATGGCGGTACGGGCATCTATATCAGCGACGGCTATCTGTATGCTTCTTCCGATGAGGAGGTCTTCCGTTATAAACTGGACAATGACTATAATGTCGTCAATCCCGATCAGCCCGAGAAAATTGTCACGGGGCTGCTTAACCGGGGTGAGCATGAATCGAAGTCGATCGTGCTGGATCATAATGGCAACCTGTATGTCAATGTCGGGGCTTATTCCAATTCCTGTCAGTTTAAAGACAGACAAAAGGGTTCACCCGGACAGATGCCTTGTCCCATCCTGGATTCGGCGGGCGGCATCTGGATGTTCACGGCCAATAAGGAGAACCAGACCTATGGCGATGGCGTCCATTATGCCACGGGATTGCGGAATATCGTTGGTTTGGACTGGAACACGCAGACCAATTCGCTTTTCGTGATGATGCATGGTCGCGACCAGCTGCACGATCTGTTCCCCGATATCTGGGATACCAAACAAAGCGCCGAGCTGCCTGCCGAGTGCATGTACGAGCTGCACCAGGGTTCTAACTGCGGCTGGCCGTATACCTTCTACGACCAGATGCAGCACCGGCTGGTACTGGCGCCCGAATATGGCGGCGACGGCAAGAAAGGACCCGACAAGGAGTACCAGGAGCCGATAGTGGCTTTCCCTGGTCACCTTGCGCCGGATGGCCTGTTGTTCTATACCGGCAGCGAGTTTCCGGCAAAGTATAAGAATGGCGCGTTTGTCGCCTTCCATGGAAGCTGGAACCGGGCGCCGGAACCGCAGGCGGGGTATTTTGTCGTTTTTGTGCCGTTCAAGAATGGGAAGCCCAGTGGCAAGTGGGAAGTATTTGCCGACAATTTCTCGGGCGGTGCGGAAAAAACGGCTTCCGGTCGGGTAGACTACCGGCCTTGTGGCTTGGCTCAAGGCCCGGATGGAGCCCTTTATGTCACGGATGATTCCAAGGGGACGATCTGGAAGATATCTTATCATAAATAATGCTAACTATAGAGCGTATACGCATGAAAAAGTATAGTTCTTTTGTTTTGGCCGGGGGGCTCTTCGTCCTGGCTTGGGGGTTGATGTCCCAGACGGGGAAGCCAGCACAGGGTGGTCTGGCTGCACAGATAAAGAGAGGAAAGCAGGTGTATCTCGAGCAATGCCTGGCCTGCCACCAGGTGGACGGGCTTGGAGTGCAGGGGATGAACCCGCCCCTGGTGAAGACGAAATTCGTGTTGGGTGATAAGCCGACGCTGGTGAAGATCGTGCTCAATGGAATGCAAGGCGTGGATGTCGGCGGGGACGATTATCATGGGGTGATGGCGCCGCATCCCGATCTTACGGACGAGCAGATAGCCGATGTGTTGACGTATGTCCGCAATAGTTTTGGAAATAAGGCGACGGCGGTGACGGCTGCGCAGGTGAAAGCGATAAGAGCTACAAATACGCCGCCGGCGCAGTGATCCCGAGGTTATCCGATCTCGTTGAGGAATTCCAGCAAGTTCAACTGTTTTACGCCTTTATAATCGTTGCCCAGCATCGGATCATTAAGCGTAACTACGAATTTGGGATAATTGTCCGGGATCAGGAGTAAGTTGCCGAATTCACGTCTTTCGGTATCTTTATCGTTGACCGTTAAAGCAACTTGTACGTGGATCTTCTGGCCGTTCTTGTCTGCTGAGAAATCTATTTCATTGTGGCCAAGTTTACCTACATATACCCTGTATCCCTGCTGTATGAGATGTTTATAAACCGCATTCTCCAACAATTTGTGAATGTCGGATCGCTGATTAAATCCACGTATCGCGTTTCTCAATCCGAGATCTTCGAAATAATATTTTTCTCCTATTTCGAAGATCTTTAGACCGCCTATTTCAGTACGTGGGACCCTATAAACGAAATAGGCATTTGCCAGCGCTTTGAGATAGTTTATGGTCAGTTGGGGGGATATATCGATACGCTGAGACCTGAGGAATTTGCTGATATTGGATGCCGAAAAGAGATTGCCGACATTGTCGCACAAATAAGTGACAAGGTTTTCGAGGAAGGATACATTGCGGATATTCTCTCTGGCTACGACATCTTTTAAAAGTATAGTTGAGTAAACATTTCGCAGGTATTCATAAGGCAAATTCTCTTCGAAGCCTATGTTGCGTAAATAAGGCATTCCGCCGAATTGCAAATATTTCATCAATGCTTCAAAGTTGTTTTCCAAGTCGTGAAACAATATGAATTCCTGGAAATTTAAAGCATGAATATGGAATTCGATGTAACGACCAGCCACGGTAGTCGCTAATTCACCGGAAAGCATCCTGGCATTGCTTCCAGTGCAATAAATGTCCCACGTATTTTTTGCCAAAAGGCTTCGTAAGGATAATTGAAAATCACTAATTTCCTGGACCTCGTCAATGAATAAATAGTTCTTTTCTCCTTCAACTGCCTTTTCCTTCAGATAGTTGTTAAGATCTTTGTGATCCTGGATAAATAAAAAATCCTCTAATTCCCGATTGATATAAACGATATTTGCATTTTTATACTTTTTTTTGATCTCGTCCATCAATTGGTAGAGTACGAAGCTTTTGCCAACGCGTCGCTGACCCGTAAGCACTTTAATGATCTGCTTATCGATGAACGGAATAATTTTATCGCTATAATGGGGGCGTCTGATGTAATTCATGAGTTTCTTTTATGGCGTAAAGATTTTTAAAATTATTAAATTTGTACGGTATAGAGTAAAGGCGTTGGGATTGGATGTTAATGAATTGTTTTTCAACTATTTGTAATTTAGAAGATGAAACGGATCTTATTTATAGACAGGGATGGCACCCTTATCAAAGAGGCGCCGCCGAGCTACCAGATAGACTCTTTTGAGAAGCTGGAATTTTACCCGGGGATGTTCGAGTATATGGGCCGGATAGCCAGGGAATTCGATTACGAGCTGTTGATGGTGACCAACCAGGATGGGCTTGGTACGAAGGGTTTTCCGGAGGATACTTTTTGGCCGGTGCAAGATTTTGTGGTGAAGGCGCTGGAAGGGGAGGGAATACGGTTTAGTGCGGTGTATATCGACAAGACCTTTGCATCGGAGAAGGCGCCGACCCGCAAGCCGGGTACGGGGATGCTGACGAAGTATATCGGTAACCCGGAGTATGATCTGGCCAATTCGTTTGTTATCGGCGACCGGATCACGGATGTGCAGTTGGCGAAGAACCTGGGTTGTAAGGCGATCTGGCTAAACAACGATCCGGGTCTTGGCGGGGCGGAAGTGAATGATTCCCGCAGGGAATTGGAGGGGGCGGTTGCGCTCGAGACCTCGGAGTGGAGCAGGATCTATGAATTCTTAAAGCTGGGTATCCGGAGGGTGGTACATGAGCGGAATACGAATGAGACGCAGATAAAGATCGATCTTACGATCGATGGCAGCGGGAAGGCGGCGATCGTCACGGGGCTGGGTTTTTTTGATCACATGCTGGAGCAGATTGCGCGGCATGGGAAGATGGACCTGGTGATCCGCGCGAATGGCGACCTGCATATCGACGAGCATCATACCATTGAAGACACGGGTATCACGCTTGGCGAAGCTTTTGCGCTGGCGCTGGCCGACAAACGGGGGATGGAGCGATATGGGTTTGCCCTGCCGATGGATGAGGCGGAGGCTCAGGTGTTGATCGATTTCGGCGGCAGGTCGTGGATCGTTTGGGATGCGGAGTTCAAGCGCGAGCGGATCGGGGAGATGCCGACGGAGATGTTCTTTCATTTTTTCAAATCCTTTTCCGATGCGGCCCGCTGCAACTTGAATATACGGAGCCGGGGGGAGAATGAGCATCATAAGATAGAGGCTATCTTCAAGGCGTTTGCGAAGGCGATCAGGATGGCGGTGCGGCGCGACCCGTTGAGTAATTACCTGCCGAGTACGAAGGGGGTGTTATAATTTGAAGAATATCTTTTTGCGGTATAGAAAATAGCAGAGATACCATTCGAGACCGAAGACGGTCAGGGAGGTGATGATGGCTGCGATGGCAGTGGGAATATGAGCCATGCCCATTAGCCCGTTGGTGATGGCGCCGATGTAGGCGGTGAACCACCTGTCACCGACTATTTCAAAGAATAAATAGATGAATAGGGAGTTCATGCCGACGATGGTGAAGAAGAGCAGACGCCTTCGATGGTTACGGACGTCTATCCACCAATAGCAGGCTGCCAGGATGAGGAGGCACCAGCCGAGGGAGACGATGGTGAAGGAGCTGGTCGCGATGCGTTTGATGATGGGGGTGAGACCGGTAGCATCCATGGTATAGCCGAGGAGCAGACAGGCCGCTGACCAGCCGAGGAGGGTTCTTACCTTATGCGTGGACGGGCCGAGCAGCAGCTTGCCTGCGAGGGCGCCGGCGATGGTGTGTACGGAAGTGGGGATGCAATTGATGGCGACCCAGCCGCCTTTGTTGATCTTGTTCATCAGGAGAAGATCGATATAGTTGCCGAAGTTGTGCTGGTCGGTGAAGGGCTGGTCGAAGCCGGGAATGTGGGTGAAGCGATAGCCGATCTCGGTGAGTACCAGGAGACCGGCGCAGGTGGCGACCTGGGCGGGGACGGACCAGCGGAAGATGAGGAAGGCGACCAGGGAGGTGAAGGAGAGTTGGGTCAGGACGTCCCAGAGTTCGAACGACAGGCCGCCGGGGCGAACGGCGTAATCGAGCACACCCCAGAAGAAAAGCCAGCCCGAGCGTTTGAGGGCCTTACGGAAAGACTGGTTCCAGCTGATGCCCTGTTGCTGCTGGCGGTGCAGGGAAAAGGCCATGGCGGCCCCGGCCATGAACATGAAGGCGGGTTGCACCAGATCCCACGCGTGGAGGCCGTGCCAGGGATGATGAGAGAATTGGATTGCGATCGCATGAAGCGGGGTATTTTCCGTGTCCTTTTCCAGGTGTTCGTAGAGATGAGTGGATTCCAGTGCGAGCAGAACCATGATGGCTCCGCGCATGAAATCCAAGGAGAGGAGGCGCGGGGGGCGGGGCGCCGATGCGGAGGAGGTCGCCGAAGGAGGGGCCGGGGGTGCGGTTGCGGCGGGTTGGGTTGAGGGGGATTCCATATTTAAAACAGGGTTTGCAGGAGTTTGTACCCTTCGGGCCAGTCGCCGAGTCCGGAGGCGGCATTGATATGGCCGCGATTGCCGATCGACATATAGCGGCTGCCCCACTGCGTGGCAAACCGGGTGGCCCGTTCGGGGGTGACATAATAGTCATTATCGCTGGCTACGACGAGGGAAGGGAAGGGAAGTGGTTGCAGGGGCATGGGGGTGAATCCCTCGGTGCCGGGCGGGTAGGATGGCGCTTCTACGTCGCTTGGCGCTACGAGTAATGCTCCCTTGATGGCGCGCTGATAGCGGTTGGCCCAATGGGCGATGGTGGCGCAGGCGAGACTATGACCGATGAGGATGACCTGATCGGGTGGAAAGGGGGCGATGACCTCGTTGATCGTATGGATCCAATCATCTTTGACGGGGGTATCCCAGTCCTGTTGCTGGATGCGGGTGAAGCCATATAGTTCTTCCCAACGTGTTTGCCAGTGCTGGGGTCCGGAGTTGTTGAGTCCCGGTAGGATGAAACAGAAGGTTGACGACATGCTCAAAAATAAAAAATTTGGTGGAATCATTTTTAGCCACCATATTTGCTGAGCAATGAAAAAGCAATTTAATCAAGCGTGGTGGTGGCATACGAACTCCGAACGGGGCAAGTAAGGCTATTATCATAGTTATTACCATATTTGGGCCCCGAAGTTCGGGGCCTTTTTAATTTTTGGCCAGAAGGGACGGAGTTCCCGCCATCAGACAATTATGAAAAAGATCGCCATCAAGACCCATTGCAAGAAGCTGCTCTCGGACATTTATACGCCGGTGGGTATTTATCTGCGGCTGCGCGACCGGTTCAGGGATACGATCCTGCTGGAAAGCACGGATTATCATGCTGCGGACAACAGCTATTCCTTTATCTGTATCAATGCGATTGCCGGGATAGAGATCACGGATAAGAAGAGCATCGAATTTAAACTACCGGGGCAGGCGCCGGAGCGTCAGCCGCTGGGGAAGTTGGCCCAGGACGCCGGTGGCGGCCCGGCCGAAGGCCAGACTTTAGCGAATGCGCCGAAGTTGTTGTGGGATTTTATGGCCCGATTCGAGGTGGAGCCTGCCGTCGAGAAACCGGTTCGGGCGGTGCAGGGGTTGTTTGGGTATACGACATTTGATGCGGTGCAATTTTTTGATACGGTTAAATTTAGCGACAGGGGTACGGAGAAGGCGATTCCGCTGATGCGCTACCGGCTTTACCAGTATGTGATCGCGATCAATCATTTTAAGGATGAGCTGTTTATCTGTGAGAATGTTATTGCGGGCCTGGAGTCAGAGTTGCCCGTGGTGGAATCGCTTATCCGGAGCAAGGATGTGCCCGTATATCCCTTTGAGCCGGCGGGGGAAGAGGTGTCCAATATGACGGACGAGGACTATCGGCAGATGGTGGGGAAGGGGATCAAGAGCTGTCTGCGGGGCGATGTTTTCCAGATCGTGCTGAGCCGCCGGTTTCAGCAGGGTTTCCGGGGTGATGAATTCAATGTCTACAGGGCATTGCGCAATATCAATCCTTCGCCTTATCTCTTTTTCTTTGACTATGGCGACTATAAGCTGATGGGGTCTTCGCCCGAGTCGCAGATACTGTTGCAGAACGGTGAGGCAATTGTGCATCCCATCGCGGGGACGTTCAAGCGAAGTGGAGATGATGCTGTCGATCGGCAGACGGCGGACAGATTGTTGAAGGACGCAAAGGAGAATTCAGAACATGTCATGCTGGTGGATCTTGCGCGGAACGATCTAAGCCGCAGTTGTGATGATGTGCGCGTAGTTCAATATCGCAGCGTGCAATATTTTTCCCATGTGATCCACCTGGTGAGCGAGGTGCGGGGCAAATTGAGGCCTGCCCATAACCCTTTTGCCCTGTTGGCTACGACCTTTCCGGCGGGGACGCTTAGCGGGGCGCCGAAGTTCAAGGCGATGGAACTGATCGATGGATATGAGCCAACGGCGCGGAGCTATTATGGGGGGTGCATCGGGTTTATGGGATTTGACGGTAGCTGTGTACATGCGATCATGATCCGCAGTCTGCTGAGCCGTAACAATACGCTGACCTATCAGGCGGGTGCAGGGGTGGTGGCCGCCAGCCAGCCGGAAAGCGAATTACAGGAAGTGAATAATAAATTGGGTGCGCTGAAATCGGCGATCCGGTATGCAGCACAACTTTAAATAGACGATCGTGACACGAATACTTGTTTTTGACAACTACGACTCTTTTACGTATAACCTGGTGCACCTGGTGGAGAAGCTGTTGCAGCAGAAGGTGGATGTGCACCGTAACGATGCGATAGCGCTGGAAAAGGTGGCCGAATATGATAAGATCATTCTTTCGCCGGGGCCCGGGATCCCGTCCGAGGCGGGCTTGTTGCTGCCGTTGATCCGCGAGTATGCGGCATCGAAATCTATCCTTGGGGTTTGTCTGGGACATCAGGCTATTGGCGAAGCATTTGGCGGGAAGCTGGTGAACCTGAGCACTGTTTATCATGGGGTGGCGACGCCGGTGCGGGTGCTTCGGCCGGAGGGGGTGTTCGAAGGGATGGCGGAGCGGCTGGAAGTCGGCCGTTATCATAGCTGGGTGGTGAGTGACGAAGGGTTGCCGGGTGAGCTGGAGGTAACGGCGCGGGACGACAACAATTATATCATGGGACTACGGCACACCCGATTTGACGTTCAGGGGGTGCAGTTCCATCCGGAGAGCGTGCTGACGCCGGCGGGCGAACAATTAATGAAGAACTGGTTAAAAGCTTAGGCTTATGAAAAAGATATTACAATATTTATTCGAGCACAAGGCCCTGTCACGGGAACAGGCGAAGGATGTACTGACCCGGATCGCCCGGGGTGAGTTCAATGACAGCGAGATGGCGGCTTTTATCACCGTCTATCTTATGCGTAGCATTACGATCGATGAGCTGCAAGGTTTCCGGGATGCGTTATTGGAGCTTTGCGTTCGCGTGGACCTCGGCGGGGAGGAGACGATCGATATTGTGGGGACAGGTGGGGATGGGAAGAATACCTTCAATATTTCCACGCTGTCCTGTTTTATTGTGGCGGGCACGGGGCGGCGGTACAAGGTCACCAAGCACGGCAATTATGGGGCTTCCAGCATCAGCGGGGCTTCCAATGTGATGGAGCAGCTGGGCTACCGGTTTAAGAATGAGCAGGGCCAGTTGCGTAGAGAAGTGGATGAAGCGGGTATCTGTTTTTTGCATGCGCCCCTTTTCCATCCGGCATTGAAGACGGTGGGGCCGATAAGGAAGGCGCTAGGCATCCGCACGTTCTTTAATATGCTGGGACCGATGGTGAACCCGGCATTCCCGGCGACACAATTAGTGGGGGTCTACAATCTGGAGATGGCCCGGATATATAATTACCTGTTGCAGCAGACGGGCGGGCGGTTTACCATCATCCATAGCCTGGACGGATACGACGAGATCTCGCTGACGGGGGATACCAAGGTGATCACGAATACGGGTGAAAGGATCGCCACACCCGAAGAATTAGGTAAGAGAATGGTAAATGCTACCGATATTTATGGCGGCAACACTGTGGAAGAGTCGGCGAAGCTGTTTGTTAAGATACTGAAGGGGGAGGGAAGCTGGGCGCAGTCGGCGGTGGTGCTGGCCAATTCGGCGATGGCGCTGTATTCTGCGGGCGGATATGGGGGGTATGATGATGCGTATGCGGCGGCGGTGGAGAGCCTGGAGAGCGGTAGGGCGTATGGAGCTTTGTCAACGTTAATATCCTTGCAATGAACATTCTCGATAAGATAGTTGAATACAAAAAAAAGGAAGTTGCAGAAAGGAAGGCGGCAGCGCCGGTGGCGATGCTGGAAAGGAACGGGTTCTTTGACCGGCAGCCTTTGTCTTTACGGGCGAGTCTGACCGATCCGGCAAAGACGGGGGTCATCGCCGAGTTCAAAAGGCGGAGTCCCTCGAAGGGGGTGATCAATGACCGGGTATCGGTGGAGGCCGTGACGAAGGGGTATGCGGCAGCGGGGGCTTCCTGTCTGTCGGTGTTGACGGATGGGCCTTCTTTTGGCGGCAGCAGTGAAGACCTGATGGCGGCGCGGGTGAATAACATCCCTATCCTGCGTAAAGACTTTATCGTAGACGAATACCAGATCGTCGAGGCGAAGGCCATTGGGGCGGATGTCATTTTGCTGATCGCGGCCTGTTTGTCGCCGGAGGAGGTCTGCCGGCTGGCGAAGTTTGCGCGATCGTTGGGATTGGAGGTGTTGCTGGAGATACATGGGGAGGATGAATTGGGGCATATCTGCGGAGCCACGCCGATAGTGGGGGTGAATAACCGGGACCTGAAGACGTTTACGGTGGATATAGAAAGCAGTATCCGCCTTATCGAACGGATACCGACCGATAAATTACTGATTGCGGAGAGCGGGATCGACAATGTGGAAACGATCTTCCGGATGAAGGATGCCGGTTTTCATGGGTTTCTGATCGGTGAGCGCTTTATGAAAGAACAAGATCCTGCGATTGCCTTTGCCTCATTTGTTGAACAGCTTAAAATGCGTCGCTAAAACTTATGAGAGTAAAAGTTTGCGGAATGACCGAGTTAGACCAGGTGAAACAGCTCGACGCCATGGGGGTCGACTTCGCCGGTTTTATCTTCTACCCCAAATCTCCCCGTTATGTGGTCCGCCATCTTGCCGGCGAGCAGGTGAAGAAGGCCAGGCTCCGGCTTGGTAAGGTGGGGGTATTTGTGAATGCTACCTATGACGAGGTGATGAAGCAGGTGGACAGCTATGGACTGGATATGGTGCAGCTTCATGGAGACGAGACCCCGCACTTTTGCGAGCAGCTGGCCAACTATATTACGGTGATCAAGGTCTTCCGGCTTGGTGAGAACGATCCGATAGACTGGCTTATCCGGCCTTACCAGGACTATTGCGATATGTTCCTTTTCGACACGGAAGGGGTGGGCTATGGGGGCACGGGAAAGAAGTTCAATTGGGACACGCTGAAGCCAGCGAACATCGATAAACTCTTTTTCCTCAGCGGGGGTATCGAGCCGGGGGATGTGGAGAAGCTGAGGGAATTTGAACGGGAGCCGGTGGCGCGGAAGCTGTTTGCGATAGATATCAACAGTAAGTTCGAGGTGAGTCCCGGGGTAAAGGATCTGAAGAAGGTTAGGGCGATGCTCGACGGGATAAAGGGGACAAACAAATAATAACATCTTTATGATAAAGGAAAGAGTCAGTACCTCTCCGGATGAGCGGGGATATTATGGGAAGTTTGGCGGGGCATTCATCCCGGAGATGCTTTACCCCAATGTGGAGGAGTTGCGGCGTCGCTACCTGGAGATAATGCATGAGGCGGCTTTTCAGATGGAGTATCGCGATCTGTTGAGGGACTATGTTGGAAGGCCATCGCCTTTGTACCTGGCGGGGCGGCTGAGTGCGAAGTACAATACCCGTATCTATCTCAAACGGGAGGACCTCAATCATACCGGGGCGCATAAGATCAACAATACGATCGGTCAGATATTGCTGGCGCAGCGGCTTGGCAAGCGGCGGATCATCGCCGAGACGGGGGCGGGTCAGCATGGGGTGGCGACGGCCACCGTCTGTGCCCTGAAAGGCATCGAGTGTATCGTCTATATGGGCGAGAAGGATATCGAGCGGCAGGCGCCGAATGTGGCGAGGATGAAGATGCTTGGGGCGAAGGTGGTGCCCGCGACCAGTGGCAGCAAAACGTTGAAGGATGCGACGAATGAGGCCATCCGGGACTGGATCAACAATCCTGTCGACACGCATTATATCATCGGTAGTGTCGTAGGACCGCATCCCTACCCGGATCTGGTGGCCCGGTTTCAGAGTGTGATCAGCGAAGAAACGCGGGCGCAGCTGAAGGAGAAGACGGGGAGTGAGCTGCCAACGCATGTTATTGCTTGTGTTGGTGGAGGCAGCAATGCGGCGGGTGCTTTTTATCATTTTCTCGAGGAAGGAGAAGTGGAGCTGATCGCGGTAGAAGCGGCGGGGCATGGGATTCACAGCGGGATGAGCGCCGCGACGACGCAGTTGGGAAAACCTGGGATATTGCATGGGAGCCGCAGCTATGTGATGCAGACGGAGGATGGGCAGGTGGTGGAACCGCATAGTATCTCGGCAGGTCTTGATTATCCGGGCATCGGTCCGCTTCATGCATACTTGTTCGATAGTGGGCGCGCTACTTTCCTGAGTGCCACAGATGATGAGGCGGTGGCAGCGGCTTTTGAATTGACTCGCCTCGAAGGGATCATCCCGGCGCTGGAATCGGCGCATGCGGTGGCGGCGTTGGATCAGCTGCAGCTGAATGAACAGGATACTGTAGTGCTCTGTCTTAGCGGGCGGGGCGATAAAGATATGGCGACATATATGCGAGTAATGGAAGGAGGTAACATATGAGCAGGATAACGGAATTATTCAAACGAAAGAGCAGTAAGGTATTGAATGTGTATTGCACCGCGGGATTCCCCAGGCTGGACAGCACGCTGGAAGTAATGAAGGCGTTGCAGGACAATGGGGCCGATCTTATCGAATTGGGGATGCCGTATAGCGATCCGCTGGCGGATGGTCCGGTGATACAGGCGAGCAGCACTGTTGCTTTGTCGAATGGGATGACACTGGCTACGTTGTTCGGGCAGCTTGCCAGGATGAGGGAGTCGATCGGCGTTCCGGTGTTGCTGATGGGGTATATGAACCCGGTGTTGCAATATGGATTTGAGCGATTTTGTGCCGATGCGGCTGCTGCGGGCGTGGATGGATTGATACTGCCCGATCTGCCGATATACGAGTTCGAGACGGAGTATGGGCCGGTGATGAGGAAGTGTGGGTTGGACTTTGTGTTCCTGGTGACGCCGGAGACCTCTCCGGAACGGATCCGGCAGGTGGATGGTTTGAGTTCGGGATTTTTGTATGCCGTGTCGTCGTCTTCGACAACGGGGAAGGACAAGGATATGGGGGAGCAGGAGGCATATTTTGCGCGGTTGCAGCAGATGCAGCTGAAGAATCCGGTGTTGGTGGGTTTTGGTATCCGCGACCGGGGGACTTTTGAAGCGGCTTGCAGGCATGCCAATGGAGCGATTATCGGGACGGCGTATATCCGGGCGCTGGAAGGTGGGGCGGATGTTGGGGCGGCGACGAAAAAATTTTTATCGGGTATTTTGGGGCCCGCTGAGGCATCGGGGGCAGCGAAAAAGAGTGCGATATGAAGCTGGTTATTATAAAGTATAACGCGGGGAATATCCAATCGGTGTTGTATGCGCTGGAGCGGATCGGGAGGGAGGCTGTCGTCACTGATGATGCAGCGCAAATTGTTGCGGCGGACAAGGTGATCTTTCCCGGGGTAGGCGAGGCGAGCACGGCGATGGAGTATTTGCGGGAGCGAGGACTTGATGCCGTGATAAAGGGGGTGCGGCAGCCGGTGCTGGGGATTTGCCTGGGAATGCAGCTGATGTGCAGTTATAGCGAAGAGAATGATACTACCTGTCTGGGAATTTTTGAAGAGAAGGTGCGGAAGTTTTCCGGTGAGGGTGGGTTGAAGGTGCCGCAGATCGGGTGGAACAACATCTATGATCTTCGGTCGCCGCTGTTTGAAGGAGTTGCAGATAAGAGCTATTGTTATTTTGTACATGGGTATTATGCCGCGTTGGGTGAACAGACGATTGCCCGCACCGGATATGGGGAGACGTTCTCTTCGGCCCTGCACCGGGACAATTTTTATGGAGTTCAGTTCCATCCGGAGAAGTCTGCACAGGCGGGGGAAAGGATATTGAGAAACTTTATTGATTTGATCTGATCATGGAAATTATACCGGCTATTGATATTATTGACGGGAAGTGTGTTCGGTTGACACAGGGCGATTACAGCCAGAAGAAAGTGTATAACGAACATCCGCTGGAAGTGGCCAAGGCGTTTGAGGATGCGGGGTTGCGGCGGCTGCATTTAGTGGACCTGGATGGGGCGAAGGCAGGAGCGGTGAAGAACTGGAAGGTGCTGGAGACGCTGGCGGGTAAGACGGGGCTGGTGATCGATTTTGGGGGCGGGATCAAGACGGCGGCGGATGTGGAGATCGTTTTCGATTCGGGCGCCGCGCTGGCTACGGTGGGGAGTATTGCCGTCAAGGATGGGCCGTTGTTTGTCAGTTGGTTGTCAGCGTATGGGGCCGAAAGGTTCTTACTGGGGGCGGATGTAAAGGATGAGAAGATCGCGGTGAGTGGCTGGCAGGAGACGACTGACCGGTGGGTGTATGATTTTATCGCCGAGTACCTGGACAAGGGCGTTCGGCAGGTGTTTTGTACGGATGTGAGCAAGGATGGGTTGTTGCAGGGGCCGGCGTTGGAGTTGTATAGAAATATTGTCGGGAAGTTTCCCGAGCTGCATTTTATCGCCAGCGGTGGAGTAAGTGGAATGGATGATGTGCGGCGATTGGAAGAAGTGGGATGCAAAGGGGTTATTATAGGGAAAGCTATTTATGAAGGACGGATAACATTAAAAGAACTATGCTGACGAAGAGAATCATACCGTGTCTGGATATTAAAGACGGCCGGACCGTCAAGGGGGTAAATTTTGAAAATATCCGCGATGCCGGGGACCCGGTGGAACTGGGGGCGTTGTATGCGCGGGAGGGCGCCGATGAGCTGGTGTTTCTGGATATTACTGCGACCAATGAGAAGCGAAAGACGTTGAGCGAGCTGGTGAACCGTATCGCCCATCATATCAATATTCCTTTTACGGTGGGGGGTGGCATCAGCAGTGTGGACGATGTGCGGGTGTTGTTGCAGAATGGCGCCGACAAGATCTCCGTCAATACGTCGGCCTTCCGGCGGCCTGAGCTGGTGTCGGAGCTTGCGAAGGAGTTTGGCAGCCAGTGTGTGGTAGCGGCTATTGATACCCGAATGGAAGCCGATGGGCAGTGGTATGTCTATCTGAATGGCGGAAGGGTGAAGACGGAGACGAAGTGTATTGATTGGGCACATAATGTCGTAGACAGGGGGGCAGGAGAGATACTGCTGACCTCGATGAACAATGACGGTACGAAGAAGGGCTTTGCGCTGGATATTACGCGGCAGCTGGCGGAGGCTTTGCCGGTGCCGGTGATCGCCTCCGGTGGCGGGGGGATCCCTGATCATTTTGTGGAAGTGTTGGAAGCGGGGAAGGCGGATGCGGCGCTTGCGGCCAGTATCTTCCACTTTAAGGAGATCGCCATTCCGGAATTAAAAGGATATTTGCAGGAGCGCGGGATTGCCGTTCGGCTCTAGAAACGATGAACCAGGCGGCGATTCGCGGAAAATAAAAAATGATCATATGACAAACACTTTAACCGTCAATTTTGCGAAGTCACCGGACGGGCTGGTGCCGGCCATTGTGCAGGACCATGTGACGGAAAAGGTGCTGATGCTGGGGTATATGAACCAGGAAGCGCTGGATCAGACGCAGAAAGAGGGAAAGGTCACGTTTTTCAGCCGGAGCAAGCAGCGGCTTTGGATCAAGGGAGAGGAAAGCGGTAATTTCCTGCTGGTTAAGCAGATTACCGTGGACTGCGATGAGGATACGCTGTTGATCAAGGCGGAGCCGCTTGGACCTGTGTGTCACACGGGCGCTGACACCTGCTGGAATGAGAAGAACCATCGGGAGGACTTCCTGGTATGCCTGGAAGAGATTATCGAGCAGCGCCGCCGCGACGGGAATGCCGAGACCTCCTATGTTGCGCGCCTTTTTGACAAAGGCATTAACAAAATTGCGCAAAAAGTTGGGGAAGAGGCAGTAGAGCTGGTGATCGAGTCCAAGGATCATGATGACAAGCTTTTTCTGAATGAGGCAGCAGACCTTTTGTTCCATTATTTGATCCTTCTCAATGCAAAAGGATATAACTTACAGGATGTAACGGATGTGTTACGTGGGAGACATGAAAACTAATGATTATATGAAATTATTTTTTGGAGTAATGCTGGCTTTGCCGGTGGTGGGGCTTGCGCAGCAGGCGGCGCCCGGGTTTACGATAACGGGGAAGGTGGCGGGTCTGGCGGAGAAATCCACGGTTTTTGTTGTCGATGCATCGAATCCCACCGATACGGTAGCGAAAGCTTTGGTAAAAGACGGGCAGTTTGTACTTAGCGGTCATGTATCGGAGCCGAATCTTTATGAATTGAATTTTGCTTCGGCGAAGAAGAAGGTTCCGGTGTTTTTGGGTAATGATAAGATGAGCCTCAGCGGCAGCGTGGAGGACATCGCGGGACTGAAGATGACGGGTTCGTCGAGCAACGATGATTTTACGGCGTTCCAGGCGATGTTCACCCCTTATTTTACACGGCTGAATGCCGTGATGAGTGTGGCTAATACTCCTGCGGGGGCGTCGATACGCGACTCGCTTTTCCGGACGTATAAGCGATTGACAGATTCTATCTTTATTTCCGTTGATCAATTCATTGCGCAGCGGCCAAATTCCTATGTCTCTCCTTTTGTGCTGGTGGTGGTCAATCAGCTTACCGAAGACGTGCTGGCGCAGGAGAAGCGGCTGCATTCGCTTTCGGCGGATGTGCAGAAGGGCTATTATGCCCAGTATTTAGGGCCGATGTTGGAGAAGGCAAGCGTAGGGGCTGTCGGTACGGATGAGATAGATTTTACGCAGAACGATACGGCGGGGCGTGCCGTGACTCTTTCTTCTTTTAAGGGGAAATATGTGCTGGTAGATTTCTGGGCTTCCTGGTGTGGCCCTTGCCGGATGGAGAATCCCAACGTGGTGGCAACATACAAGAAATTCAAGGACAAGAATTTTACCGTGCTGGGGGTCAGTCTTGACAAGGCGAAGGAGCCCTGGGTCAAGGCGATAAAGGATGATGGGCTTTCCTGGACACAGGTGAGCGATCTTAAGTTTTGGTACAATGATGTTGCGACCAAATACCATATTGAAAGTATTCCGCAGAATTTATTGGTGGATCCCAATGGGAAGATCATAGCGCGAAACTTGCGAGGGGAGGCGTTGCAGCAGAAGCTTTGCGAGCTACTAGGATGTAATTAAATGAGGAGCCCCGCTTACGGCGGGGCTCTTTGTTAGCGGTGGGTGCGACTCAATTTATATCTTGACCTTTTTCGAGTTTGGGTATCATCTGTGCGATGTTGTTCTTATTTGCCTTGTCGGGCGCCATGGTCTGCGCTTTCTTTAAATATTCCATAGCTTTTTTGTAGTCGCCCATTGCGGAATATCCTCTGGCCATGCCCATATTCGTTGTGAATTCGTTGGGGTGTTTGTCATAGTTGAGCTTGAAGGCGTCGAAGGCGTCCTTTGATCTTTTCGCTGCCAGGAGCTGGCGGGCGTATGCATGCACCTCGTTGACTTTTCCCATGGGCAGGGCTTCTTTCATGACGGCGTCGGCTTCGTCCTTGCGGTTGAGCGCGGCGAGGACCTGCGCTTTTGTGGAGAGGGTCTGGAAGTTCTTCTCACCGATGAAGGGCAGGTTGATGGCGTTGTCGGCCCAGGTGAGTCCTTCCTGGAGATCGACATTGCGGGTGGCGCAGAATTCGGCGGCCTGCTGATAGGAGTTCCAGGTGAAGCCCTTGCTGTTGCGGAGTTCGTGGCGGAAGGACTCCAACTGCTGGTTGACATAGTCTACTTCCACTTTGAAGGGGATGCTGAGCTTTTCCCATTCCAGGGCGATGGTGGCGGCATTCTCCTTTTGATCGGTGAACTCATATTTCAGCCTTTCTACTTCTTTATCCATCGGGACAGGTTTTACGTCGACGCGCAGGGCGTCTTCTTTGGGGTCGTAGAAGAAGCTACCCCAGGATGTGGAATTGCGGGAGAAGATAAGCGTGCAATCGTCGGGGCCGTAGGCGACGAAGAATGCGTATTTTCCTGCCGGGAGGGGTTTGCCTTCGACTGTGACATCGGTGCTGAATTCGATGGTGGTGTTCTCATTGGCGCCTGCCCGCCAGGGTGCTGCCTTGCTGGTGCCAAAGCCCTGGTCGGTGTAGCCGGCGGGGACGAGCTTTCCCCAGATCTGGCCTTCGCGGCCTTTGACGGCGGGTCGGTCGTAGTCGATGGTAACATCGGTGAGGCCTATGCGCTCGCTGACGGAGGCTTTTTTGTTTCCGCCGTCGGGGAGGGTTGTCAACTGGGCGAAGGATCGGGAGTTGGCGCCGAGGCAGAGGACGGCCACCACAGTAGCGGTGAGAAGACCTTTGTTCATATGGATGTTTTTTGGTGAATGTGGAGTAAAGATGGTGATTTGGGTTGCCGGGGGGAAGGGATTTTACAGGGGAGGCGGATAACAGGGATATGAGCGCCGGGGCATTGGGTTGGGGGGCAGGGCGTTGAAGAATGGGCGGCAGTGGTTGAAAAAGGAGTGGCGCAATGAGGGGGGAGTGGCGGCCGTGGGGTTGCGGCGGGAGGGGCGATGAGGGGGTGATGGCGGTCCTGGGGTTGCTTGTGGGCTTGGGAGTCTCAGGCTTTCAGGAAGTCGAGGTCGAAATAGTATAGCTTCCGGTTGGTTCTATCTACGTAAAGGGTGGTTTGCTTTTGACGATCGAGATAGAAGGAGAGGGTTAGTTGATCTTTTGGGATAACGGGGCTGTAGAATTTTTCTGTGAGGCCGGTGCGGCTATTGGAATAGGGGAAGATGATGATGGATTGAGGTATCTCGCGCGTAATGGGTTCTTCGTTGATGTGATAATGATGCAAGTAGTGGAATGGATAATCGGGGTCATCCGAGGAAACTTGTTCGGAGTAGTCGTGGCCGCGAATGTCGCAGCTATTGAGGTCGACCGGGATCTTTTCGCCGTTAGCCTTTAGGTCTTCGATGCGTTGTTGCAGCTTTCTGAGATCGGCTTTATTGGTCACGGACACCGCGTAGCCCATCAGGAGGTAGCCGGCCGGTAACATGCCGATGCCCAGCAGGATGAAGGCCCAGGGGTAGGGGATGAGTTTGCCGCTATAGTGGCGGAAGAAGAGGAAGGTAATGAAGCCTATGATGACGGTAGTGAGGCCCAGCACGATCAAGCAGTAGGCGGCGATGCGTTTCAGCATATTCTAAATATAGGGGATAGTGCGCGTATTTGCAAGCGGGACGCGGCGGCGGGGCGATGAGGATGCGGCGGGCGGCGCGATGAGGGGGGAGTGGCGGCCGTGGGGTTGCGGTGGGGATGGGGTTTTAGGGGGTGGGCTGGAGCTGGCGTTTGTAGAGCTGGATCGTGTTCTCGTAGCCGAGGTAGAGGGCGTCGCAGATGAGGGCGTGGCCAATGGAGACCTCGTCGAGATGCGGGATGTTGCGGGAGAAGTAGTGCAGGTTGTGGAGATCGAGATCGTGGCCGGCGTTGAGGCCGAGGCCGAGTTCGCGGGCGCGGAGGGCTGCCTGGTGATAGGGGGCGATGGCTTTTTCTTTGTCAGCGGGATAGCCATGGGCGTAGGCTTCGGTGTAGAGTTCGATCCGATCGGTGCCGGTGTCGGCCGCGCCTTCCACCATGGCGATGACGGGGTCGACGAAAAGGCTGACGCGGATGCCGGCTTTTTGAAAGACGCTTACGATCTCCACGAGATATTCCTTGTGACGGATGGTATCCCAGCCGTGGTTGGAGGTGATCTGATCGAGGGCGTCGGGGACGAGGGTGACCTGGGTGGGTTTTACGTCGAGGACGAGGTCGACGAACTTCTGTTCCTGGGAATTCCCTTCGATATTAAATTCCGTGGTGATGATGGATTTGATGGCGTAGACATCGGCATAACGGATGTGGCGTTCGTCGGGGCGGGGGTGGACGGTGACGCCGTCGGCGCCGAAGAGTTGGGCGTCTACGGCTGCTTTGACGACGTCGGGATTGTTGCCGCCGCGGCTATTGCGGAGGGTTGCGAATTTGTTGATGTTGACCGAGAGCTTTGTCATGGGGCAAAGGTAAGGATGCCGGTTGGAATTAGGTCCAAGGATGGCTCGAATGAGGACTGAAGATGGCTCGAATGAGGGCAAAAGAAAGGAGGCACCATTGAGATGCCTCCGTAATTGTCGCGATGGGTTGCTCGTATCGTTGATCAGTTAAGAGAAATGGTAGGGCCTTCGGCCGACTGCTTGAAGAGCTTGGTCCGGAAGACAGAGTCGGCGGCGGCTGTTTTTATTTCCAATTGGTAGTTACCTGCGGCGAGTGATTGCAGGTCGTCGAGGGGGATGCGATTGGTGCCGCTCTTCAGGCCGGCGCCTAACATGCGGATGATTTTGCCTTGTTGGAGATCGGCCAACAGAATGATGCAGTCGATCGGTTCTTCGCACGTTATCTCGAGCATGAGATAATGATCAAACGGATTCGGGTAAACCGAAATTTCAATTGCCATAACCATAGCCTCTAGGATTTAAATTTTAGGGTTAGATGCGGGCTGTTACGGGGTACCGGGATGAGCGTTGTTAACGCTGATGCGGGTTGACCTTGGTAACGACACGCACGGGGATCAATGCAGGCATTTTTTCTTTGTGGAAGGTCAGATTGATAAGGACGGTATTGAGGAAGTTGTTGAGCGTTGTCATAAGGGTTTTCATATGCGCGGTTTACAATAATATAGACCAATTTGCGGCCAAAAAATTAAGATGTTGAGGATGAGGTGATTGCACCAATATAATCACAGGATGGGTTCCCTGGATGGGAAGATTGCGGTTTTTGTGGGAATTGACACGTGAATATACGCAAAAAAGTTGCGGATTTGACGAAAAATTTTTGCGTAGAATCGCAAGGATTGCGCCAGGGATTGCAGTGGAAAGCCCGGAGGCCGAGAAACCGAGCGCTGGCGAAGGTCCAGGGCGAGGACTTGGAACGGAAAGCCCGACCCGCGCGAGGGGTCCGAGCGTGAGCGATGGACCCGAACGAGGAGACGCGTGGCGAAGCAGCGTCGACGAAGTTCTGGCCGAAGCGCGGGAGGCGCCCAAGGGACCCGTTAGAAGGTGCCGACGAGCTTTAGGTTTAGCAGGCGGGGGGTGAGGCGTTCGGGGATGGCATAGGTGGTGTTGGAGAAGTCTTTTATCAGCATGTAGGAGATGGTGTTGGCGCGATCGATCAAATTGAAGACTTCGAGGGTGGCCCAGATGTTCTCGAAGTTGCGGAAGGGGCTGTGGCTGCGGCGGTTGCTTTTTTCGCTGTCGAGCAGCAGGGCGCTGAAGCCGACATCGACGCGGATGTAGGGATCGATGGTGAGGGCATTGCGATAGCGCAGGTTGCCGGGAATATTGAAGGGGAGGTTGCTGCCGTACAGGAAGTTGAGATAGGCTTTGATGTTCTTGTTGGTAGCAAGGTAGTCTTGAAGGAATAGACCAAGATTGAAAAGACGGTCACTTGGCCGGCGGACCCAGCCCATTCTTGTTCTTGTGCTGTCCAGCGGATGGTGGAGGCTGTCGAGCGTGTAGGTATAATAGAACGTGTCTATCTTTTCCATCGACCGCATAAAGCCCAGGCTCAGATAGCTCTCTGCGTCCTTTACGAGTTCGCCCGTGAGGCGGAACTCGATACCCGTCGCATAGGCCTTGGCGTCATTTTGCGCGAAATATTGGATATGTACGTTGTTGATGTCATAGGGATCTACGCGTGTCATGGATTTGTAATAGGCTTCGGTCGTGAACCGGAAGGGGCGATCGCCCATGTGAAAGTTCTGGTCGAAGCCGGCGGTGACCTGCCAGCTGCGCTGCGCTTTGAGCCTGGTGTTGAGGGTGCCGTCGGGGCGCAGCATCTCGCGGAAGAACGGCGGCTGGTCGTAGATACCTACCGCTGCTCTATAGACGATATCCTTTGTCGCGTAACGGGGTCGCCAGGATGCGCCGAGCCGCGGAGAGACGAGGAATTCCTTATTCAGATCGTTGTAGTTGTAGCGCACTCCGCCTTGTAGCGTGAAGCGGCCGGAGTCCCGAAACAGCAGGTTGTCCTGGATATAGCCGGTCGTCCGGGTGATATTGGGGTTTTGATCGCCCTTGACGACATTGCTGATGCTGGGGACGCCGGGTGTATAGGGGAGGGAGTAGCCGGCGGAGTCCTGGTACTGCCATTCGTCGAGATGGGACACGACCAGTTGCCGTTCGGCGCTGAGGCCCCATTGCAGATAGTGGTGGTTGAGGGCGAGGTATCCTTTGTGCGTAACGTTGTACACGTCGATGTCGAGGTGGTCGCGTGCGAAGTTCTGATAGGCGCCTGCGCCCAGCGGGTTGGTGATCTGGCCGAAGGTGGCGCTTGACTTATCGAAGTCGCGGTCGCCGAAGATGTATACGCCTGTGATGTCGTAAGACTGCTGTTCCTTGTCTTCGAAGCGGGAGGCCATCCATTTCAGCTTGAGTCGCCGGGTCACCTGTTGGGTGAGGGTGAGTCCGAGCAGGTTGGCTTCGTACTGGTCCTTCTCCTGGCCGTCGAACCAGGTGTCGAGGCCCAGATTGGCGGTATAATACGGTGAGAAGATGGATGAGGTGAGCTGGCTGGACTGGGGGATGAGATGGAAACGGGTTTGGGAGAGTGTCCCCAGCAGTTCGAGCTGGGTTCGGGGGGTGAGCTGCCAGGTAAGCTGCGCCTGCAGATCGGAGGATGAAGGGGCGTAGGTTCCCTGGGTCTCCTGGCTGCTGAGCAGGCTGCTGTTGGTGCGATTGCGCAGGCCGACGAGCCAGGTAAATTTATTGTTCGCGCCTGTCCCCTCGAGATGGAGTCCCTGTTCGAGCAGGCCGGCATAGGCGGAGCCGCCGAATCCGCCGGGCTTACGATATTGTATATCCAATGCGGAAGAGATCTTATCGCCGTAGCGGGCCTGGAAGCCGCCGGTGTAGAAGTTGACGCTGTGGGTCAGTTCGGGATTGATGATGCTGAGGCCTTCCTGTTGGGCGTTGCTGACGAGATAGGGCCGGAAGACCTCGAAGTCGTTGATGTAGGTGAGGTTTTCGTCGTAGTTGCCGCCGTGGACGGAGTATTGGGATGTGAGCTCGTTGTTGGAGCCGACGAAGACCTTTAGCAGGCTTTCGATGCCGCCGATGGGGGTGGGGATGTTGATGGCGTTTTTGGGGTTGATCTTTATCAGGCCCGACTCCTGGCGATCGCGTTGGTCGGAGACAACCACTTGCTGCAGGGCATTGTCGCTTCTTTCCAGCCGGACGACGATGCTTTCTTCTTCCTTTTCATTGAGCAGGAAATTGCGTTGTTCGGATTTGTAGCCCGTGAAGGAAAAGACGAGGGCGAAGGCTTTATCGGCCGGCGCTTTTATGCGGAAGGTTCCCGAGTCGGTGGTGATGAGGCCGGATTGGCGGCCGAGGATGGTGACCGATACGCCTGCGAGCGGGTTCTCGTTCTCGTCCAGGATGCGGCCGGAGACGAAGGCGGTGTGCCGTTGACCGGCCGGAGGGGTTTTGGCAGGTGAGGACGCGGGCTTTTTTTGGGCAAGAGCCGGAAAGACCAGGGAAACGAAGACCAGGGCGGCGAAGACGGTTCTCAAATAGG
This sequence comes from Puia dinghuensis, assembly GCF_014642875.1. Lineage (GTDB taxonomy): Bacteria > Bacteroidota > Bacteroidia > Chitinophagales > Chitinophagaceae > Puia > Puia dinghuensis. Next base: position 1,674,537 of record NZ_BMJC01000001.1, on the reverse strand, counting down.
TGTTGTTGTTGATGACGGAAGAACGATCAATCCAGGTTCTTTAGTTTACTGATGGTTGCTTTCGGGTCTTTGGAATGGAAAATGAAGCTGCCTGCCACCAGGACGTCGGCGCCGGAATGGATGATGGCGGTGGCATTCTCTTCGGTGACGCCCCCGTCGACTTCGATGAGGACGTCGAGTCCCCTGTCATGGATCATCCGGCGGAGATTGCGGATCTTCTGCGTCGTATGGGGGATAAATTCCTGGCCGCCGAAGCCGGGGTCGACGCTCATGATGAGGACGGTATCGATATCCTGCAGCGTATCGGAGAGGAATTCGACGGGTGTATGCGGGTTGAGGGCTACCCCGGCTTTCATTCCGAGTGATTTTATCTGGTGGACATTGCGGTGGAGGTGGCGGCAGGCTTCGATGTGGACAGTGAGCTGGTCGGCGCCGGCTTTTTTAAAGGCTTCGGCATAGCGTTCGGGCTCTTCGATCATGAGGTGGACGTCACAGAACTTTTTTGTGGTTTTGCGTATCTGTTCGATCACCGGCAGGCCGAAGCTGATGTTGGGGACGAACCGGCCATCCATGACATCGAGGTGGAACCAGTCGGCATCACTTTCGTTGAGCATCTTACATTCATCTTCGAGCCGTAGAAAATTCGAGGCCAGCAAAGAGGGCGCTATAATGGGCATATCTGTGTTTTTGCCGGGCTAAGATAGGGAATAAAAGACTTCCGCGTTGGGCAGTTGTCCGGGGGCATCGGAGGGATGGCGGGGGCGGGGATTGCAGCGGGCTTTGGGGGGGACGGTGGGGGCGGCCTTATTGGAGTTTTTTGATGCGATCGGCCGCCTCGGTAAAATCCCTGTCGAGGGCCAGCGCCTGCCGGTAGTAAAGGATGGCCTGGTCTTTATGACCGGTGGCTTCATAGCAACGGCCGACCCAGAAATAGCCGTCGGGGTAGGTGTTGGATACTTTGATGGTCATGAAGAAGGTGCTCATGGCGCTGTCAAGCTGTTTTTGTTCGAAGAGGGCGATGCCTTTTTCGAGGTAGGCGTCGGTGAATTTCCAGTCCCGGCTGATGCAGGAATCGAATTGAACGATGGCCTTTTTGTATTGCGTGATGTTGGAATAGTAGATCCCTTTTATGAAGAGCGGGTCGAGGAGCTCGTGCGTGGAGTCCTTGCGGAGGATGCCGTCGCAGATGGACAGGGCGGCGGGGTTACGGTTCTCGGCAAAGAGGTGGGCGAGTTCGAGGCCGTAGGTGTTGACGGGCTGGAGGCCGTAAGCTTTGCTCAGCGCGAGAAGCGCCCGGGCGGTGTCGCGGTTTTTTTCCAGCAGCAGGCCTTTTTCGTACCAGGCTTCGAAGTTGCCGGTGTCTTTGCTGAGCAGGCCGTCGTAGATGTCGAGGGCTTCTTTCATTTTACCGGATTGCTCGTACAGGTCGCCGAGCATGGATGGAAAGGAGGGGTTATCCGGAAATTTTTGTTCGCAGGCCTTCAGTAGCTGGATGGCGCGGTCGGTTTGGCCGATGATGGAGAGGGTGGAAGCGTACCGGAAGCCGGTGGCCTCGTCCGGGTGGAGTTCCCAGCTGTGGCGGTAATCTTCAGCGGCCAGTTCGTGAAGGTTGTTGTGGGCGAGTAGTTCGCCGCGGCGGAAATAGAGGCCGGCTGCTTCATCGTCTTTTGCCCGGGTAAGGCTGTCGGTCAATGGAGCAAAGGGCGGTCGGTGCAGGACAACTGCCTGTTCATTATTTTTTTTATTGTCGTAACCGTTGCATGCTGTCGTGAGCAGCGCTGTGCAGCAAACCATCCAGTATAGGGCACCTACGAAATGCTTCATGCGACAAAAATAAGGAATCCTTTCGGATGGACCGGGCGGACTGGACGGACGGTGCGGGATCCGGAATTACCGGACAAGCACGGTAAAGGCGTGGGTGCCGGTTTGGCCGATGGTCTGTACAACGACGGAGCCGAGGGACAGCACCGGGAGGGGCAGATGAAGGGTGTATTGGGTTTGTCCTTTCAGGTCGGTGCGGAGGAGCATGCCGGAACCGGTGAGGTTGGCTGAAAGATCGATCGCTGTGGTTGCCAGGATAGTACAGGCCGTCGTGAATTGGTCCCGGAGGAATTCGTATATTGATAGGTGTTATTATTGTAATAGTACGATCCTGTTCATATTCAGGTAGGCGGTGCTGGTGAGCGGTCGGTCCCCGATGAAGATGGTGCTGGTGTTGGTCAGGGCCAGGGAACCGATGGTTGGGGTCATGTTGGTGGAACCGTTCATGTGCACCAGTTGGGGCTGGGACTAAGGTTAGACCATTTTTATAATTGGTTGATTGTCAGAGTAAATAAATTTAGTGTTTGTGTGTAGGGCGTTCCAACGCGGGAAATTCTTCCCATTTGGCTTTTTTCAGGAAGGCGGTTGTAGCTTTGGACCCATTTCTAATAGTTTAAACCTCATTTACATGTACACCGGACTGTTATACCTGCATAGTTTTCTTCGATGGGTGATCCTCATCCTGGCATTGGTTGCTATTTACAAGAGTTTTATCGGGATGAGGGCCGGACGGCCTTTTACGGCGGGGGATAAGAAGGTGGGTTTGTTTTTGATGATCTCGGCGCATACGACGCTGCTGGTGGGGTTGTATTTGTATTTCGCGGGTCCGTGGGGGGTTGCCGAGATCCAGAATCTGGGTTTTGGGGCGGTGATGAAGGATAGGGTAGCGCGGTTCTATGCGGTGGAGCATATTTTCGGGATGCTGGTGGCGATTGCGTTGATCACGGTCGGCCGTGGGGCGGCGAAGAAGAGTATTCCGGATGCGGCGAAGCACAGGCGCACGTTTTGGTTTTTCCTGGTGGGGCTGGTGATCATCCTGGCGACGATTCCCTGGCCTTTCCGGGCGGGGATTGCGAGGCCGTGGTTTTAATGCTATTATTTGCCGCTGACGATGTTATTTGCCGCTGACGCGGCTGGAAAGAAAAGCCGCCGCGATGTTATCGCGGCGGCAATTTTTTGATGGGTTCGTCTTCTACGTCTTTCTTAAGAAGTTGGATTTAGGGGTTCTTTAGGGGTTTGGATCTTTTTGGTTTTTCTGAGGATGCTGGCCGATAGGGTTTTTCGGATTTTCGGATTATTAGTTTTTCGGATTGGATCGTTTTCGTTTGCTGATACAAAGATGGAAAGATAAAAGGGGGATTGGAAGTTTTTTCGATGGAGGGGTGGATTTGCGCGACGAAGGAGGGGTTTACCCGACGAACGACTTTTTGGTCCTTGGTTTTGGCGGGGAAGGGGGTTTGGGGAGGGGGAAAAGGAAGCCGCCGTGACGGAGTCACGGCGGCAATTTTTTTGTCAGGGCCAACAACGATCTTTTTCAGGCTTCTAGAGGGAACTTGGATGGAATCATTTGGACGGATTTCACTTTTTCCCAGGTTACACAACCCTGGCATTCTTCTACGGTTTTCTCGGATTGGACTTCAGTCTGTTTTTCGGTTTTGGATTTAGGTTTGGCCATTTGGCTTTTCGGATACCGGATACCTGGTTCTCATCGGACAATGGATCGTAAACGGGCTTTCAAGGATCAGTTGGACAATTCTTCTAGGTTTGGATCTTCAGGGTTTTTCAGACTGATCTGGACTTTTTGGATTTTCGTGGATCTTGGATGCTTCAGTTTTTCAGGATCGTTGGATGCTTGGTTTTTTTCGGATGTCGGATGCTCGGTTTTTCAGGATCGTTGGATGTTGGTTTCTCGGATATTGAGGTGGTTCTTCTTAGCTGGATTGGATTGTTTTCGTTTGCTATGTAAAGATGTAAAACATTGTTAAAGAATGGAAACTTATTCGATGAAGGAATGGTTTTGCGCGACGGAAGCCAGTTATGCCCGACGAACGGATGCTGTTCCCATTTTGGGCGCGAATGTTCCCATTTTGGGCCCGACGAAAGGGGGGGGAGGGCGTTAGAGGATGTTGAGGCGGGCGGCTACCTCGTCTTTGTGGCCTTTACCGATAGGTATTTGATTGCCAAGTAAATAGATGGTATTGCCGCGAATGTCGTCGATCTTGTTGATGTTTACGATATACGACCGGTGCACTTTCAGGAAATTGGGGCCGATGAGCTTTTCTTCCATGTTCTTCAGCGTGCTGTAGGTAACATAATTCTTCCCGGGGGTAACGAATTTTACATAGTCGCGCATGCTTTCGAGGAAGAGGATGTCATCCTTTTTCAGCTTTATGAGTTTGTCCTCGGCTTTTATGAAGAGGAAGTCGGTGTCGGGTTGTGGCGTTACCGCGGGGATTGGAGTTGGGGCGGGGGCGGCCGCCAGGGCTTTTTGCTGGAGTTTTTCGATGGCTTCCTGAAAGCGCTTGTAGGTGAACGGTTTTTTCAGGTAGTCGTCGACATGATATTGAAAAGCGTTGAAAGCGTATTCGGTTTTGGAGGTGGTGAGAATGATCTTTGGGGAATAGGTGAGGCGGTCGAGGAGGTCGAAGCCGGTGGCGCCGGGCATTTCTACGTCGAGGAAGAGCAGGTCTACCTTCTCCCGATCGAGGAATTCCAAGGCATCCATTACATTCAGGAAATGCCCCTTAACCTCGACCAGGTCGCTCTTATCACAGAACTTGCGAAGAAAATCCGCGGCGATCTGGATATCTTCTACTATAATACAAGACAACTTCATAGCATCCGAAAAACAATCCAAACAAAACAAAAACAATCCTACCCGGATGATCCTTAATGTGGGCAGGAGGTAAGCATTATATCCATCCAACTAACTAACCGTTCGCTTCGTTAAACTTCCTTAACCTATTATATTCTTTTTCTATAATGTGTTGCGCCCGATCCTTTCGTTGGATCAGGAGGATAAAATCCAACCGCAACTCATCTGCAGTATTAACGGAACATTTATTCTCGAATTGTTGACAAAGGTCTTGAAGATCGGTAAAACCTACATAACCGAATAAAGTTTTGCATGTATGGATGCAAGTTCCCAAAACGGGAAGGTTTTTGCTGTTGTAGGCTGCTTCTACCCGATCCCAGTAGACGGGAAGATCGCGCAGGAAATCTTCGAATACGGTCTCTGCGTAGATAGTATCGCCTTCGAAGAGTTCGGCCAGGAAACCGGCATTGAGGCTTTCATCGAAAACGAAGGCAGTACGGAAATTTTGCATGGCTGCTGCAATTTTTTTTGGCGCCCGTTCGTTAAGTAATAAATATATGTACGATGTACATGTATTTCCCTATTTAACGGGAAAAACGAGACTTTATCCAGACGGGAAAATTCCCCTTTTTATTGTCCAAAATCCAGATTTATGAAAAAAATTAGACCCTTATTCCTTCTACTGATCACCGTAGGTTTTCTCACTTCTTCCTCTACTGTTTATAGTCAGTCACAATGTAATCTGCTACAGGTGAGCAATGCCTCTGCCGTAGCTCATGCTTCCGCCGCGAATTATTGGTTCGGCGTCATGGAGCTTCCCTTTCTCTTTATCTCCGTTTTCTTTGCCTTCATGACGGCCTATGCGCTGCGGGGCGGAAAATTCGGCAAGGGGATGACCTTTATGGCGTGGGGCTTTCTCGTCATGGCGGTGGGGCATCTGCACATGCAGATAGAGCACTATTACGGCATCAATATTTTCAAATCGCTGTTAGGACAGATGAGCGGCTCGATCGCCTGGTTTATAGCCCTGATCGTTACCTGGGGGTTGTCGGGCCTTGGCTTCTGGTCTATCTACAAGGCCAGCAGGGGCGCTTGATAATGCCGATCAAGACATTCTCCCATGTTAAAGCAATTATTGCAGGGCAAGCGCAAGCCCCCTAAGACCCGAAAGGAAGGCGATGAATCCGCACTATACAAGGCACTGTTTGAATTCCTCATCAGCTGCATCTCCGTACCTGCGAATGCCGAACAACTGATCCAGCTCGGATCAAAGGCAGCGGGCAGGCCTGCGGAGGAAGTGTTTCATACCTATCTCTTATTCGAAAAATATCTTACTTCTTTTGAGCTCGTGGACCAGCCGACCCGAAAATCACTTCGGGAGCGGGTTCGGCAGCGATTTCCCGTTCTGTTACAGGACGGATCGATCTTCAATATTCTTTTTGTCTCCGAAACAGAGCAGAAGAACACGCTTGCCATTCACTTCCTGCAACCTTTTCTGACGGCGGTGAAAGACAAGTTCGGCCGTGCCGGCGACGGTTATTTCGAAAGAAAGATAGCCGAGCTGACCGAGCTGGATGCCCAGCGGCGGGACCCGGAAGCCTTCCGGAAATTGCAATTCCTGAGCTTTGACGTCTTCAAATTCATTGGCAACAACTATGGCGAACCGCTGGCGGGCAAGATCTTCGAGAAGAGCTATGACTCCTTTTCCAATAAATACAAGGAGCTGGAGTTCTTCCCCTATATGATCACGCTGGTGCCGAAGGAGATCGTCGACCGAGAACACCTTGGCATCTTTACGCAGGCGCAGATAGAGCAGATATTCCTTGAAAAACTGGCGGAGTCGGAGCAACTGAATATTGCCCTCGACCAGAAGATAAAAGAGAACGAGCGGACGCAACGGCTGCTTCGCAAGAACGAGATCATGCTTAGCGGGGTGATCTCTTCGGCGCTGGACGCCATCGTCATCACCGGCGCCTATGGGCATATCATCCACTGGAACCAGGCGGCCTCCGAGATCTTTGGGTACACGGAAAAAGAGGTGAAGGGACGTACCCTGCTCGAGACCATTCTTCCCATGTCGTATGATCATACGCATTGGAACGGTTTCCAGGGGTTTCAAAGCCAGCATGTCACACCGATATTGAACCAACGGCATGAGCTTACGGCGGTGCGAAAAAGCAAGGAAGAGTTCCCGATAGAACTCACGGTGACGGGTATCGTAGACGGGGATGAATCCTATTACAGCGCCTTTATCCGGGACATTTCAAGCCGCCGCCAATGGGAACAGGAACTCGTGCAGATGAAGGAAAAGGCGGAGCAGGCGGCCAAGGCGAAATCGCAGTTTCTCAGCGTCATGAGCCATGAGCTGCGGACGCCGTTGAATGCGGTGATCGGCATCACCCACCTTTTGATGCAGAGTCAGCCCCGGGATGATCAACAGGAAGACCTGCGGACCCTTCAGTTCTCGGGAGAAAGCCTGCTGCATATCATCAACGATATTTTGGATTTCACCAAGCTTGATTCGGGGAAGATAGAGCTTTCGGCGATAGATTTCAATCTGCGGGAATTGACGCAGAGTCTTTACCAGTCCTTTAGTTTTAAGGCGCGGGAGAAGAATATCGTCTTTGATGTCGAATTCGACGAAAGGATACCTTTTTATGTCAAGGGGGATAACTTCCGGCTGTCACAGGTGTTGAACAATCTTATCAGCAATGCCATAAAATTTACGCGGGAAGGGTTTGTAAAGCTGAAGGTGGAAATGGTAGAGGACAAGGGCTCCAACTTTATTACCCGGTTCTCGGTGATCGATTCGGGCATCGGGATCCCCGAAGAGGCACAGGAAAAGATCTTCGAGCAGTTTACCCAGGCGGACAGCAATACTACCCGGCTTTATGGCGGCACCGGGCTGGGGCTTTCCATTTCGGCCAAGCTGGTGGAGCTGATGGGTAGCAACATCCTTGTCTCGAGCAACCCCGGGAAGGGCTCTAATTTTAATTTTACCCTGCCACTGCAGCTGGGGAATCATTCCGATTCGGATGCGGCGCTGCCAAAGGTGGTGACGAAGAGTAACGACAAATTCAAGAACAAGCTAATTCTGCTGGCGGAAGACAATACATTCAATGCGAATATTGCGCGCCGGTTTATCACCGGGTGGGGGGCGCAGCTGGAGGTCGTAGTGGATGGCCGGCAGGCGCTGGAATTTGTCTCCCGCCGGAAGTATGATCTCATCCTTATGGATATACAGATGCCGGTGCTGGACGGGTTTTCCTGTACGCGGAAGATCCGCAAGCATTTCAGGGACGTGCCTATTCTGGCGATAACGGCATCGCCGAAGAATGAGATCATCGCTGAGATAATGGCGTGCGGCATGAATGATTTTGTGAGCAAGCCGTTCAAGCCGAATGAGCTGCGGAGTAAGCTGCTGGATTATCTGTAGGGTCAGCCGCGGGTGCCGAGTTCGATCACTTCACAATCTTTCATATTGCTGCCGTCGATGGTAAAGCGGATCATCGTTCGGACGGTGTGCCAGCCCTGGCGGCCGGCGGCGCCGGGGTTCATGTGGAGGCAGTGCAGCTTTTCGTCATACATCACCTTTAGGATATGGGAGTGGCCGCAGATGAAGAGTTGGGGCGGATCGGCTTCCAGCGCTTTTTTGACGGCGGGGTTGTAGCGCGGCGGGTAGCCGCCGATGTGGGTCATGAAGACCTTTACTCCTTCGGATTGCCAGCGTAATTTTTCGGGATAGATGCTGCGGATATCGGCGCCGTCGATATTGCCGTAGACGCCTTTTAGCGGTTTGAAGTCACTGAGGCGGCGGGCCAGCTCTATCGTACCGAAATCTCCGGCATGCCAGATCTCGTCACATGATTCGAAATGTCTAAAGACGTTTTCGTCGAGGAAATGATGAGTGTCGGAGATCAGACCGATCCGTAACATGTTATTTGTTTTTCTGGATATACGTTCGGAAATAGCCGCATTCCTTTAGTACTTCCTTATAGTAGCTGGAGTTGGGATATTGTTTGAGGGCTTTGAAGCCGTCCCAGGCGATGAAGTCGGGACCTTTGTAATCGCCGTATTCATAACCGCGGGTCTTGAAGATGGTGTTGTTATACCAGGTGTTGCGCTGGCATTTGGAAAGCAGGTATTGACATTTGGCGCGTTGTTCGTCGGTTTGCGCGGCGTTGAGGGCAAGGGTGTAGTATTTAATAGCAGTGCTCATGCTGGTGAGCGGGGCGCGGAAGACGGAGTCGATCATTTCGGGCATGCCGTGGCCGGAGCCGAGGACTTTGCATTCGTAGAACACGCGGGCGTTGCCGAAGTGGGTGATGTTGTATTCGGCGTTGCCCAGGAGGATGGCGTTGGTGTAGACGTCAGAGTTGGCTGCTATCTTGTCTTTCAGTTCCTTTAGCTTTTGCAGGAAGGTGAGTTTGGTGTATTTGACCTTTTGGGTGGCCTCGTGGTCGCAGTCGTGGCAGTCTACGATGCGGGCATTGAAGGGGTTGCCAGGGAGGACCGTGGTTTTGGCGGAAGGAACCTGCTGCATGGCAGCCAGCGCCTCGTCGATGTGGTCGTTGAGGCAGAGTATGACGGCCTGGTATTCGAAGATGTCTTCCCTTTGGATAGCGGAAAGATGGGTACAGCGTTGTTCGTATGGGGTTTTATCGGGTTTGGAGAGAAAGGCTTTCAGCGCTTCGACGTTGTGGTTATCCGTGTAGAAGGCCGATCGGGAGGAGAAACACTCGGACTTGACCTTGTCGCCTGTGAGCAGGTAGTTGGCGGCCATCGTTCTTTTCACCGATTCCCAGGCGTCGTCGTTGCGAAAACTTTGATCCTGCTGACAGCTTTCCAGCCATTCGATATCGGGCAGTAGTTTTTGTTCCAGCGCATAGTCGATGGTGTGGGCGGCGTAGACGGTATTGAGCATGTTGAGGAGACGGAACTGGGCCTGGGGAAGGCGTTGGTGCGGGACGGTGGTCTCGGCCTTTGTAAAATAGCCGGTGGCGGTGGTATAGTGGCGGGCGAGCATGTTGAGATAGCCTGCGGCGAGTTGCCAGACCCAGGGCTTGGATGTGTTGTTTGCCGTAGCGATGCGGGTGACCAGTGCGAGCAAGGAGTTGTTTTCGCCGGCGGAGTGGTTGCCCGGCGTTTCATCCGCCCAGACGCCGCGTTGTTCGGAGGTGTTGATGGCCCTGGACAGAAGCAGATAGAGCTTTTCCGAGTGGGGATCGAGTTCATAGATGCGGGTGATGGCCCGTTGGGGATCGGAATAGAAGATGCCCAGCATTTGCCAGAGGGTTGCTTTTTCTTCGGTGTTGCGGCAGAGGGCGAGGGTACCCTGCCAGTCGGCTTCTTCCTGGGGATGGAAGCTGTAGTGAGCCACGGTGCGCAATTCGGCACAGCTTTCAAAGACGCGGCTATAATAGTAGTTGGCCTTGCTATATTGTTTTTGTTTGTAATACGCGCCGGCGGTGTAGGCGAGGCTGCGATACCATATCTTGTTGTGTGGGAATTGGGGGCTGTAGGTGTCGAAAAGGCTTATGGTCTCCCGGGGTGTGCCGTTGAAGAACTGACTGCGGAGCAGCTGGAACCAGTAGCGTTCTTGGAGGAACGGGTCGGGGGTAGTGTTGAGACTCTCTTGTAACTGCCGGTTGAGTGTGGTGGCGTTGAAATGGGGTTTGGGCTTTGTACTGTCCTGCTCCCAGGCGGGGATGATGGGGGTGAGGGCAAAGGCTTCGCATTTTTTGGCGTAAGCGAGGTAGTGGATAAAGGCAATCAACTTCGGGGTCAGCCTTGCAGCGGATAGACAGGCGGGGCGGTATTCGGGTTTGGCGAGGAACCAGGCCTTTGCGCTGTCGAGGGTGGCTTCGCTGGCCGTGTCGAGAAGATAGTCGAGCGTCTCATAGGAGAGGGTCTTGTCGAGCCAGGCGCCCCAGTCGCCGATGTTGTCGTATTTCCACCGGGTGATATGAGCTTCGTCGTGGCCGATGCCGTAATAGAACTGGTTGGAGTAGAAGAAGGGACTGTAGGCGCTGTCCACGAAGATCTCGGGGGTGAAGTTTGATGTTCCGTATTCGGGCCCCATGTCGGCGCAGGCGAGGACAATGGTCGCGGCGATGGTGCAGGCGCTAGTCAGTATGATCCAGGATTTCTTTAAAGAGGTTCTTGTCATATTGCTCGAGGTTTTGACGATCGAGGTCAAAGAAAATAAGATCGCGTATCCGGTGATTGGTGTGGCGGTTGACTTCCGAAACTATTTCCAGCAGACCGTCCCGGGAGACCGATTCGATCTTTATGACGTCGTTCTCCTGGAAATAATAGCCGCCGCGGAAGCAGGCATGCCGGGTGGAAAACCCTTGTGGACCGGTGGAGATAAAATTAGTGTCTTTTTCAAAGGAACGGGCATTCATCTTATCCAGCAGCTGGATGACCTTGCCGTCACGGATCTGAAGGCTCCAGGCGAAGATGGGCAAGGCCAGGTCTAGCATCAGTGGATAAGTACGGAGGGATGGCGTATAGCGGTGGGCTATCGACCGGTCGTAGATGGAGCTGCCGGGGCCGGCATCGATGTTGCCCATGTTGTAGAACATCAGTACGCCGTGGTCGACGGGTGGGATGCCGGTGCGATCGGGATATTTTATCTGATGAAGCCGGATGGTGCAGGAGATGATGTCGCCTGATCGTTGTTTATAGCCGCGGAGAAAGGCGAAATAATTGTCCTTTGTCTTTTCCGTCCAGTCGCAGTCGAACTGGATCTCTTTTGGGTGCGTCTGTGCGGAAGCGTTGATGCGGCGGACGAGCGCCCATATTTTATCGACGAGCGCCGGCAGCGTGGCGGGGGTGGATCTTTCAAAAACCCGGTTGCGGAAGAAGACGACCGGGATGATCGTATAACCGGCAGGGATACTGTCGAAGTGAACGGGCGCTACCGGAGCGGGAGCGGAGCTGGTGTCGGGCCAGTTAACGTCGAAATAGCGGACATATAATGTAGCTACGGAATTGTCCTTTAGGGTTGTTTGCTCTGTGCTGTCGGGGGCAAAGGTGGTCCGCCAATAGTAGAAGCTTATGAATTTTGGCCGTTGGTTACAGGCGGCGCTGCATAAGACAAGAAAGAGCCAAAACAATCGAAGAGGGGTGTTGGGCACCGGGGTAATTATTTTTCTATAAAGGTAGTGGTAAACAGCGCATGTCAGGGAGGAATTAAGTAATTTTAACCCAACGATCTGCACTATGCCGCATTATATTTCGATGGGGACGATCCCTCATAAACGTCACACCCAATTCCATCAGCCGAACGGCTCGCTTTATTCCGAGCAGCTGTTTTCCACGGAAGGTTTTTCGAATGATTATTCCCTGCTTTATCATATTTCTCCACCTACACAGATCATCGGGACAGACGAACCGTATGATGTCTTGCCGCGCATCGCGGAAGAAAAAATGCTGAAGCATCGCAGCTTCGAGGGGTTTAAGATCAAGCCGGAAGCGGATTATTTGCACAGCCGGATACCGGTGCTGGTGAACAATGATTGTCATATCGTGCTCGCTTCGCCGACCGGTAGTATGGACAATTATTTTTATAAGAATACGGATGCCGATGAAGTGATCTTTGTGCACCAGGGCAGCGGGGTGATGAAGACGATGTATGGAGAATTGAGTTTTGGGTATGGGGATTATCTCGTGGTGCCGAGGGGGACTATTTATCAACTGCGATTTGATAATGCCGACAACAGGCTTTTCATAGTTGAATCCTTTAGCCCTGTCCGGTATCCAAAGAAATATCTGAGCCCTTACGGGCAGTTGTTGGAACATTCGCCGTATTGCGAACGGGATATCCGGGGGCCGCAATCATTGGCTACCAGGGATGAGAAAGGGGATTTTCTGATCCGCACCAAGAAGAAGGGGCGGATGTATGGAATCCATTACGGGCATCATCCTTTCGATGTGATCGGGTGGGATGGGTGTTGTTATCCGTTTGCGTTTAGCATACATGATTTCGAGCCGATAACGGGGCGCGTCCATCAGCCGCCGCCGGTGCATCAGACGTTTGAGGGCCGCAACTTTGTGGTCTGTTCGTTTTGTCCGCGGCTGTTCGACTATCATCCGATGTCGATCCCTGCGCCGTATAACCACAGTAATATCGACAGCGATGAAGTGCTTTATTACGTAGACGGAGACTTCATGAGCAGGAAGAATGTCACCCGGGGGATGATCACGCTGCATCCCAGTGGTATCCCGCATGGGCCGCATCCGGGAGCCGTGCAACGGAGCATCGGGGCGAAAGAGACTAAGGAACTGGCAGTGATGGTGGATACTTTTCATCCCCTTTCGCTTACGGTGGAGGCGCTGGAGATCGAGAACCCGGGGTATACGATGAGTTGGGCGGAATGAGATGGGACAGCTTTTATGAATATTTGCGGGGGCGGTCGTTTTTATTAGTCATTCCAGGCAGGCGGCCGACCTGGTGCTTTTTCATGGAAAAATATATGCTGTAGACAGCGCCTTTTCCAAGGGTGAGGCGGTACAGCGGGCGAAGCAGTTTGCCGGTGCACATCCGGGGCTGGCCTGGATATTGGGCCGGTGCGGTTGAAGGGCGCCTTTGCCTATAAGCGGTTGCTTGGGGAGAATGGCTGGCTGCCATTGGGGACCGATTTCCCGGTGGAGGATATCAGTCCGTTCAAGACTTTTCTGGCGGCTGTTTTCCGGGTGGATGCGAAAGGGTTTCCGGCGGGCGGGTTTCAGCCGGAGAATGCCTTGACGCGGGAGGAGGCGATAAGGGGGGATGACGATCTGGGCGGCGAAGGCGGATTGTCTGGAGAAGGAGATCGGGAGTCTGGAGGCGGGGAAGCCGGGTGGATGGGGGTAATCTGCTATTGGGATTTATTGTTAAAATCCTTAATTTGGAACATAACCACATAAAAACGATGTCATATGATTGAAATGCACGAATTACGGATGGGGGATCTTCTGCTGGTGCAGTTTGATGGCACGAGCAGGGAAGGGGAGATTATAGGTTTGGACCGCGAGGAGAGGAAAACACAGGTACAGACGGATGTCCAGGATTTCTGGTATGATCCTAATGAACTGTATCCCATACCCTTAGATGAAAACCAACTGCTAAAATTCGGATTTGAGAAGCAGGACCAGCCGGGCGGTGGGGTGAAGTATCTGAAGGGGCCGTTTCGCATCCTGATCTCCGGAAAAGGGAATTTTTCCGATTTTGAGATGTGGTATCGGGAAGACCGGCGGCATATTACGCAGCCGATCGCGGTGCATCAGCTGCAGAATCACTACCATGGGATGACCAAGATCGACCTTATCAGGGCTGTAAGTGCCCATTAGATGGGTTGGATGGCGGGTGACGGGCGAAAATGGTGGTGCCGGTGACGATCTTTTGTTTTCCGGTGAAAGCCGGAAATTATATATTTATTGCTAAATTTTGACGCAGTTATAATTATTCCTATCTTTGCGCTCCCAAAAACTGTATGGCTAAACAAGCACTCATTAAACAAGATGGTATCATTCTGGAAGCCTTATCCAATGCTATGTTCAAAGTTAAGTTGGAAAATGGGCATGAGATTTTGGCAACCATCTCGGGGAAAATGAGGATGAATTACATACGGATATTGCCTGGGGACAAGGTAGGGGTTGAGATGAGCCCTTATGACCTGACGAGAGGAAGAATCATATTCAGATACAAATAATAAATTGTTATGAAAGTTCGTGCATCCATCAAAAAGCGCAGCGCCGATTGTAAGATCGTGAGAAGGAAGGGCAAGCTGTATGTAATTAACAAGAAGAACCCGCGTTTTAAGCAACGTCAGGGCTAGGCGGCCCACGGGGGCGCCGGCCGAAGGCCAATCATTAGCTGGATTTCGCCGAGGGCCTATATTCAGCAGGAGGCCAGAGGCGAAATCTCTAATTGAAAAAATTATAAATTAAGAATATGGCTCGTATTGCCGGTGTAGACTTACCAAAAAATAAAAGAGGGGAGATCGGACTTACCTATATCTTCGGTATTGGCCGTTCGACTGCTCAGTACATCCTGACCAAGGCGGGGATCGATTTCGACAAGAAAGTGCATCAGTGGAATGACGAAGAGCTGAATGCCATCCGTAATATCATTACGAATGAGTTCAAGGTGGAAGGTGCGCTTCGCTCCGAGGTACAGATGAATATCAAGCGTTTGTTGGATATCGCCTGTTATCGTGGGCTGCGTCATCGTAAGGGTCTGCCTGTTCGTGGTCAGCGTACCCGTACCAACAGCCGTACCAGGAAAGGTAAGCGTAAGACGGTTGCCGGCAAGAAGAAGGTAGCCAAGAAATAGTTGAAAGCTGCCGTTGTATTTGCCTACAGCGGCGGCTTTTATTTGCACTATTGATTTGGATCAGCGCCAGATGTCGGGTGCAGGCGGAGGGTTGATCCGGTCCCGGAAGCGGGAATATTTTAAACAACAGAAGATTACCTATCATGGCGAAAGCACAAGCAAACAGCGCAAAAGCCGCTGCTAAGAAAAGGATCGTAAAAGTAGATGTCTACGGTGATGCGCATATCACCGCCAGCTTCAACAACATCATCATCAGCCTCACCAACAAGAACGGTCAGGTTATTTCCTGGAGCAGTGCCGGGAAGATGGGTTTTAAGGGTTCGAAGAAGAACACCCCTTATGCTGCCCAGATGGCTTCATCGGATGCTGCAAAGGCGGCTGTCGACGCAGGGTTGAAAAAAGTAGATGTTTATGTAAAGGGACCGGGTTCGGGCCGGGAGAGCGCCATTCGGGCGTTGTCCAACAACGGCATCGAAGTGGTTATGATCAAGGATTGTACTCCGCTGCCGCACAACGGTTGCCGTCCGCCCAAGAAACGTAGGGTATAGTTAACCGGCTTCATGGATAGTCTTCATGGGAGCCGGGTTTATTGGATATATATTTTAAAAGCTGGGTAAGATTCAATTTTAAGATTTTTGAATAATCTTATCCGGGTAACTCAAAAATCTAACAAAGTACATCATGGCACGTTACACAGGTCCGAAGACCAGAATTTCCCGCATTTTCGGCGAGCCTATCTTAGGCAACGGTAAGTATTTGACCAAGAACAGCAACCCTCCGGGTCAGCATGGCGGAACCAAAAAGCGTAAAGCTCCCGGGGAATATGCGCTTCAGCTGAAGGAAAAGCAGAAGGCAAAGTATACCTATGGGTTGCTCGAACGCCAGTTCCGCAAGACTTTTGAAGAAGCTGTCCGGCGCAAAGGTGTTACCGGTGAAAACCTCATCAAGCTGCTGGAAGCCCGTCTGGATAACGCGGTTTTCCGCCTTGGCATTGCCCCTTCCCGTCCTGCTGCCCGTCAGTTGGTGACACATAAGCATATTACTGTCAACGGAGAAGTCGTCAATGTTCCTTCTTTCGAACTGCGTCCCGGGGATGTCATCAGTCTGAAGGAAAGCACCCGGGGAAACACGGGTATTACCAGCCAAATGCGTGGAAAGAATGCCAAATTCAACTGGTTGGATTGGTCCGAAGCCGAGTTCAAGGGGACTTTTATCGCCCTTCCCGAGCGTGAAAGCGTACCTGAGAACATTAAGGAGCAATTGATTGTTGAATTGTATTCTAAGTAACAAACTGTTAAATCGTAAATTTAAATATGGCCATTTTAAATTTCCAGAAACCAGATAAGATCATCCTTCAGAAGGCTACCGATTTCGAAGCCCAATTCGAATTTCGCCCTTTAGAGCCGGGTTATGGTGTCACCATCGGGAATGCCCTTCGCCGGGTGTTGCTCAGCTCTTTGGAAGGGTATGCGATCATTGGGGTCAAAATCGAGGGAGCCGATCATGAGTTTGCTACCCTGAAGGGCGTGACGGAAGACGTGGTGGAAATCATCCTCAACCTGAAACAAGTACGTTTCAAGAAGAAGGTTGAGCATGAAGTGGCTCAGGAAAAGATCACGTTGAGCCTGAAGAACAAGACGGAATTCACTGCCGGAACGCTTGGAGAAGCTACTCCTTCGTTCGAGGTGATGAACCCGGGCCTGCTCATCTGTACCCTGGATTCTTCTGCCAAGCTCGATATCGAGATCACCATCGGCAAGGGCCGTGGTTATGTTCCGGCAGAAGACAACAAGCCGAAAGATGCGCCGTTTGGTTATATCCCGACCGATGCTATATTCACTCCTATCAAGAACGTGAAATACTCCATCGAAAATACGCGTGTGGAGCAGCGCACGGACTTCGAGAAATTGATCATGGAAGTGTCTACGGACGGGACAATCCATCCGGAAGAGGCTGTAAAACAGGCTTCACGCATCCTGATCCAGCATCTGATGATCATCACCGACGAGAATATCACTTTCGACAATAAAGAAGAGAAGAAGGAAGACCTGGTGGATGAGCAGACGCTGCAATTGCGCAAGATACTGAAGACTCCGCTGGAAGACCTGGATCTTTCCGTTAGAGCCTTCAACTGTCTGAAAGCCGCCAAGATCAATAGCCTTAGCGAACTGGTGACCTATGAGCAGGAAGACCTGATGAAGTTCCGCAATTTCGGTCAGAAATCCCTGGCTGAGATCGAGCAGGTGCTGGGTGAGCGTGGTCTGCACTTCGGTATGGACCTCGGCAAGCTCAAGGTTGATGATGAATAAGTTTTTTGTTATGGTCGGTCGCGGGTGCTAATGATGGGCCTTCGGCCAGCTGGCCCGGGCCAGCTTTGCGGCCGGCTTTTTTTATTCATATAGCCTTACAATTCCTGACACGGTGTAAGGTTTAAATCTAATAGTCATGCGTCACGGAGACAAGATCAACAATCTCGGCCGTACGGCCTCGCATCGTAAAGCGCTGCTGAGCAACCTGGCCATCCAACTGATCGCTCATAAGAGGATCGTTACCACCCTGGCAAAGGCGAAATCACTGCGCACCTATGTGGAGCCCCTGATCACGAAGGCCAAGGACAACACCACGCACCAGCGCCGGGTAGTTTTCAGCTACCTGCAGGACAAAGAAGCCGTTACCGAGCTGTTTGGCCCGGTAGCCGAGAAGATTGGTGGCCGTCCCGGCGGTTATACCCGGATCATCAAGCTAGGCACCCGTGTTGGTGACAACGCCGAAACGGCCCTGATAGAGCTGGTGGATTTCAACGAGATCTACGGTAAGGGTAAAGGTGAGGCCAAGGAAGCGGCTGGTAAGAAGACCCGCCGGGCTGGTGGCCGGAAGAAGGCTGCTGCGCCTGCTGAAGAGGCTGCTGCTGAAGCTCCCGCGGCCAAGGAAGGCAAGAAGAAAGAAGACAAGGCTGCTGAGTAGTACTCAGGGCATTGAGGATAAATTTCACGGACCCGGCATATGCCGGGTCCGTTTTTTTTGTACTTTTGCCAAATTTTTCGCTCCACATGTCCCATACTACTTCACACATTCCTGCCGTCCTTTTGCTCGAAGACGGCACTGTTCACTATGGCCAGGCATTCGGTAAGAGAGGCACGACTTCGGGTGAGATCTGTTTCAACACCGGAATGACTGGGTACCAGGAGGTGTTTACGGACCCCAGCTATTTTGGCCAGGTGCTGATTATGAACAGCGTTCATATCGGCAATTATGGGGTAAAGGAGAGTGATGTAGAGTCGGAGAGTGTCAAGATCCGCGGGCTTATCGGTCGTAACCTGGAAGAGCAGTTCTCCCGGATGCAGGCAAAGGGTTCGCTGGATGAATACCTGAAGGCGAATAATATCGTGTGTATCGAAGGGGTAGACACCAGGAGTCTTGTGGCGCATGTCCGGGTGAAGGGCGCTATGAACTGTGTTATCTCGTCGGAGACCACCGACCTGGAGGAGCTGAAGGCAATATTGAAGAAGACCCCCAATATGGATGGACTGGAATTAGCCTCCGTGGTGAGCACAGAGAAAGCATATGAGTTGGGCGATCCCACCTCACCGGTGCGGGTGGCTGTCCTCGATTTTGGGGTGAAGAAGCATATCCTGCAGTGTATGGTTGACAGAGGGGCTTTTGTAAAGGTCTTCCCGGCTAAGACCCCGCTTTCCGTACTGAAGGAATTCCGGCCGAGCGGTTATTTTCTTTCCAACGGTCCGGGCGACCCCGCTCCCATGGATTATGCTATCCCTGTGGTAAAAGAGATACTCCGGGAAAAGAAGCCGCTTTTTGGCATCTGCCTGGGGCATCAGCTGCTGGCGCTTGCCAACGGCATTCCCACCTTTAAAATGCATCACGGCCACCGCGGGCTGAACCATCCTGTAAAGAACCTGGTTTCGGGCCGCTGTGAGATCACGACGCAGAATCACGGTTTTGGCGTGGACCCGGAAGCGGTGCGCAAGGCGACCAACATCGAGATCACCCATGTCAACCTTAATGACGAATCGATAGAAGGCATCCGGTTGAAAGACCGGCCGGCCTTTTCCGTGCAATACCACCCCGAAGCTACACCGGGCCCCCATGACAGCCGTTATCTCTTTGATGAGTTTATTCATCTGATAAAGAAGAGTCTCGTAGCAGAAAAAATCCCGGTATGACAATAACCATCATCAACGGTCCTAACCTGAACCTGCTGGGCACCCGGGAACCTGAGGTATACGGCAGCCAGACCTTTGAGCAGTATTTTGGGCAGCTGCAAAAGCAATTTCCCGAGGTGAGCTTCCAGTACTTCCAGAGCAATGTGGAGGGGGAGCTGATCAATGAATTGCAGCGGGCCGGGTTCTCTTCCGACGGTATTATTCTAAATCCCGGGGGATATACGCATACTTCCGTAGCGATCGGGGATGCCATTGCGGCTATTCCTGCGCCGGTGATAGAAGTGCATATCAGTAATGTACATGCGCGGGAAGCATTTCGTCATATCTCTCATGTTTCTGCGAAGGCGAAGGGAACCATTGCCGGCCTGGGGTTGAAGGGATACGAGTTGGCGGTACGCTATTTCCTGCCGGCTTGACGGGCCGGGCTTTGCAGGCTATAAGAATACCTGTAGCATCAGGGCGAAGCCGGTGTCCTGTTTGGGTTCGTCCATCTTCTGGATGATGTGCAGGCCGCTGGCGCTCCAGATCTTAAAAACATCTCCTTTTTTATGGACCAGGACCTCGTGCTCGATGGTGGGCAGGAGGATACCGCGGGCGATCCATCCCAGGTCGCCTTTTGTCGACGCTTCTCCCCCCATGGAATAGGTTTCCGCTAGTTGCCCGAAGGTGGCCTTGCCGCTGCGGATCTTTGTGATGATGAGGTTACCCAAGGAATCGGCGACGTGGTAGCGGAAGAGAGCAGTGTCGATAAATATCTGGCTGATATGGTAGAATTGATTGGGGGCTTTGCTGAGCAGCTGCACCAGGAACCGTTTGCCTGCGGGGCCATAAGGGCCATAGACCATTTTTTCCTTGCCATGGTAGGCCAGGCTGTCGGCGATGCCGCTGAAGGTACGGGTGCGGCTGACGATGATGGTATCGATCCTGAATTTCTTTTTGAGGATATCCCGGGTGTACAGGATGGGGTTGGGTGATTTTTCCAGTTCGGCCTTTATCTGGGGGATTGTCGTGGGGACGGATGTGGAGGGTTGAACGGTGGTAGGGGTTTTCTGGGCATGGAGATTTAGCGCAATCCCCAGCGTGAAGAGTAAGACTATGTGTATTTTCATGTCAATCAATTCGATAGGCAAATATCATAAATTGGAACGATTTTCGTTAATTTTAGAGTAATGCGACGAATCTTATTTTTTATAATCCTGGCGATGTCTTTGAGCGAGGCGTATTCGCAGTCGAAGTGGAAGAGCTATATCATCAGCCCAAAGGGTGATACCTTGAATTGTGTGGATCAGCAGGGCAAGAAACAGGGCCCCTGGGTGAACCATTTCGATGAGGTGCGGGGCGAACCGGGTTATGAGGAAGAGGGTATTTACAAGGACGACCGGAAGGAAGGAACCTGGCGGTTGTATACGCTGATGGGCGACCTCTCCGGGGTAGAGTATTATAAATGGGGGTTGAAGGATGGAGTTTGCCAGTATTTCGGCATGAACGGAAGCCTGCAGAGAGAAGAGAGCTGGCGGGCGCTGAACCCCGACAAGCTGTATGATACCATAACGGTGGAAGACGTAGAGCATCTCGATCATTATAAGACCGTTATCATCAAGAATGAAGGCGCCGCCATAAAGGATGGCGTTTGGAAATTCTACGATCCCATGACCGGGACGATCTCCCGGCAGGAAACCTATACGCTGGGAAAATTGGAGAAGCCCAGTGGGCAGCAGACAGCTGCTTCAACGGCTCCCAAGACAGTCGCCAAACCAAAGGAAGTGCTCGACTTCGAAAAGAAGATCGGCAAGAAGAAGGTTAAGGTGCAGGACGGGAGCGTGTATTAGCGGAAATATTTATTGAAGAACAAAACCTGGTAGTCGATGCTGTTGCGCCAGTAGGCGCCGTCGTGGCCGCCGGGCCGTTCGATGTAGTCGTGGTTGATCTTTTGTTCCACTAATTTTTGATGGAGGGCGCGGTTGACGGCCAGAAAGAAATCATCGATGCCGCAGTCGAAGATGATCTTTAGTTCGCCGTTGTGCAGGTCATCTACAGCGTGGATGACGGTATGGGCCTCCCAGCCGGCCTGGTGAGTATCATAGTCGCCGAGGTCTTTTTTTATCCCCCAGTTATTGGGAAAAGGGCGGAAGTCAACGCCGCCGCTGGTAGCGCCTGCTGCGCCGAAGAGGTCGCGATGGCGGATGGCCAGGTAGAGGGCACCGTGTCCACCCATGCTGAGTCCGGTGATGGCGCGGTGGGTCTTGTCGCCGAAGGTCGGGTATTGGTGGTCGATATAGGGGATCAGTTCGTGGGTAATAAAGGTCTCGTAGCGGATGGAAGGGTCGATGGGGCTGTCGAAGTACCAGCTGTCATAGCCGCCGTCGGGGCAGACGAAGAGGATGCCGTATTCCGTTGCTTCCCGGGACAGTTGGGGGGCTGTCTGTATCCATTGGGCATAGTTGCCGCTGTAGCCGTGCAGGAGGTAGACGACGGGCCAGTGGGTTCCCGGGGCAGGTTTGTTAGCGGGGGTGATGATGACGCATTTGATGTCTTTGTTCATCGCCATGCTGTGGACGAGGATGGTGTCGACGGGGCTGGCGAGGGTGCGGGTGCAGATGCAGAGGATGAGCAAGAAAAAGATGGAGGATTTTTTCATTCGGTGAATGTAGGAAATAATTATATTTGTTATAGTGCCTTTCTCGTGCCCTTGAGGCTTCCTTGCTGTACTGTAAAAAGGGTAAGTAACAATTTTGTTATTGAGTTAAAATCCTAGTTTTTTATGGGAACAGTACATGCAGAAATAGAGTTGATCAATGGAGGGGATATGGCGAATGCCAGGACCTTCAAAATCGGCGAGGAAGAGATCAGGCGTATCACGGTGACCATGCTGGTAGATACCGGAGCCTTTTTAATGTGCATCAATGAGAATATCCAGAGTTATCTGGGGCTTCCTTTCATCAGAAGCCAGGTATTTCAATTGGCTGATGGAAAATTGATGAAGTGTGACATTGTGGGACCGGTAGAGGTAAGGTTCGCCAACAGGGATACGAGATGCGATGCTTTGGTGTTACCGGGGGATAGTGAGCCTTTGCTCGGACTTATTCCCATGGAAGCGATGGATGTGTTGGTCCATCCCAACAGGCAGGAGCTGATCGTCAATCCCGCGCATCCTGAAGGCGCTGTCCTCAGATTGTAAGGATCAATTCGATTAAAAAAGCCCCGGCGCAAGCCGGGGCTTATATATTTTGGGGCGGGGGAGGCTAGAAGGCCTTCTTGTCCTTGCCCGTCAGCTGCATCGGGTTGTTGGTCTGGGGGATGGCGCGGGGGCCCAGTTGTTTTGCTTTGAAGAGCTCGAATTTGCTTTCCGTCTGAACGACCGGCCAGCTGTTGTTGCTTTCGTCGATGTCGGCGGTTTCGCGGTTGGGGTCGAGCTTGATGCTGGCCACTTCCTTATCCTTTATAAAGAGTTTGGTGAGATGGCTTTCGTTCTTGCGCCATACCTGTGCGGGGATGCGTTCGATCTCCTTTGTGCCATCCTTATACGTCCACTCGATGATGATGGGCATCACCAGGCCGCCTTTGTTGCTGAACTGCAGTTCGTAGAATTGTTTGGATTGCAGTTTTGTCTTCCCGGCATCGTCCAGGGGCTCGCTGGTGAAGTTATTCATCTCCCTGCCGTTGACAAAGGTGGACTGAACGGTATATTTTGTCGTATCGTAGGGGATCTGTCCGCGGGTGTATTTCCAATAGAAGTCATGCAGCGAGGTGTCCGCATCCGTGGGGAACACGATGTTCTTGTCCTCGCGGTTCCTTACCTTGGAGATGTCCGTCGGGAATTTGCCGTCGGGCATGGGTTTGTCAATGCTCTTCACTACCGTGCTATCGGTATGGGCGGGGACATGGCTGAAGTCGGGTGTGAGGTGCCTGACGCTGTCGAGGGAGAGGTCCACGGGTTCGATGCCATAGAACCAGCCGCGCCAGAACCAGTCGAGATTTTCGGCGCTGGCGTCATTCATTGTGCGGAACAGGTCGGCAGGCGTCGGATGTTTGAAGGCCCAGCGTCTCGCATATTCCTTAAAGGCGTAGTCGAAGAGTTCGCGGCCCATCACCGTCTCGCGAAGGATGTTAAGGGCGGTAGCGGGTTTTGTATAGGCGTTGGGGCCGAAGTTGACGATATTCTCGGAGTTGGTCATGATGGGCTCCAGCTGATCTTTCGGCAGCTTCATGTAATCCACTATGGCCCAGGCCGGACCCTTGCCGCGGACAGGGAAATGGTTGTCCCACAATTCTTCGGTGAGGTATTCCACAAAGGAGTTGAGGCCTTCGTCCATCCAGCTCCACTGGCGCTCGTCGCTGTTGATGATCATGGGGAAGAAGTTGTGGCCGACCTCATGGATGACGACACCCAGCATTCCGTATTTAGTGGCTTCACTGTATGTCCCGTCCTTTTCGGTGCGGCCGAAGTTGAAGCAGATCATCGGGTATTCCATCCCGTTGGCGGCTTCCACACTCTGCGCTACGGGGTAGGGGAAGGGAATGGTGAAATGGGAGTAGGTCTTGATGGTATGCGCGACGACCTTGGTAGAGAAGCGGCGATAGAGGGGATACGCCTCCTTGCCATAATAGCTCATACACATCACTTTCTTTCCTTCCACATAGGCGGGCATGGCGTCCATGACGAATTTCCGGGAGGAGCCCCAGGCGAAGTCGCGGACATTGTCTGCCTTGAATATCCAGGTCTTCTTTGCCTTGCTCTTCTTTACTTCGGATGCTTTTGCTTCGGCCAGGGTGACGATCTCGATGGGTTCTTTTGCCGTCTGGGCCTGCTGCCAGCGGGCGAACTGGGTGGGGGTGAGCACCTGCTGGTAGTTCTGGCATTCGCCGGTGGCGCCGATGATATGGTCAGCCGGCACGGTCATCTGCACTTTGAAATTACCGAAGGTGAGGGCAAATTCCCCGCGGCCCGTGAACTGGTTGTTCTGCCAGCCCTGGAAATCGCTGTAGACGCAAAGCCGGGGGTACCACTGGGTCATCGTGAAGAGATAGTTGCCGTCTTCGGGGAAATATTCATAACCGCCGCGGCCGCCGAGCTTGAAGCGATCGGAGATATGATAGTTCCAGTCGATCTTGAAGATGAATTTCTGGCCGGGTTTCAATACGGCCGGCAGTTCGACCCGCATCATGGTCTTGTTGATCATGTATTGGAGGGGCTTGCCCAGGGCGTCGGTGATCTTGACGATGTTGTCGCCGTAGTCGTTGGTCTGGTTGTTCTCCGACAGACGGTCGAGCAGCTGGTCGCTGGCTATTTTGGGCATGCTGCTGCCGTCCTGGTAGTTGGCGTTGTTCTTCGAGTTGTGCTGGTTCTCGTCCAGCTGCAGCCAGAGGTAGGTGAGTTCGTTGGGGGAATTGTTGAAATAGGTGATCGTCTCAGAGCCGGTGAGCCATTGTTTGTCCTCGTCGAGCGAACAGGTGATGTCGTAGTCGCAGCGTTGCTGCCAGTATTTCGGTCCCGGCGCCCCGCTGGCCGTACGGTATTCGTTCGGTGACGGGAGGATGGTACCCAGGGCTTCGAACTTATTACCGTGGTTCGAAGACGGGTTGTTTTGAATATTCTGCGCCTTCATGGTTGTGGCGGTGCAGATGATACTCAATAAAATAAGCAGTCTGTACTTCATGTGTGTATGTTTTGATAATAACTGACAATGACTAGGGCCAGCGTTCGAATGCCATTTTCAATGAGGCCAGCAGCACCAGGGCCGATGCGCCTTTTAGCCACCATAACCGGCGGAGGCGGATCAGCCGCACGAATATAAAGGAAATCACCAGGATGACGGCAACGATGACGAGCTGGGCGGCCTCGATGCCCAGGTTGAAAGCCAGCAAGGGCAGGATCAGGTTGTCCTTTCCGATGAGGCTGAGCAGGGAGTTGGCAAAGGCCAGTCCATGGATCAGGCCGAAGAAAAGGGCGAAAAAATAAATGATGGGCAACCGGGACGGGTGTTCGATCCGGTCGGGCTTTTGCATCAGGTTGTTGATGGCCGTTGCGACGATGGTCAGCGGGATGAAGAATTCAATCCAGCGGGTAGCGAAATGTACCAGACCCAGGGCGCTAAGGGCCAGGGTAACGGAATGCCCGATGGTAAAGGCCGTGACCAGGACGACTACTTTTCTCCAGTCCTTCCACTGGTAGCGAAGACAAAGGGCCGTTACGAAGAGAATGTGGTCCAGGGCTTCCGGATTAAGGATATGTTCTATACCTACGCCGAAGTAGAGTTTGAAGTCTTGCATATTTGATGTGCCGGACGAACCGGGGGGTCGTGTGCTGGAAATTGTAAAATTATTCAGACTTTTGTACTACCGAAATTTACTTGTTAAATGGCTGCATCATTATTTAAATGGTTTGGGGTGGTGATTTTTTCCCTTGTTTTTGTGGGGAAAGCGCCGGCCGGAACCCATCCCCTCTATATCAGCGTTACGGAGCTGAATCACAATCCCAAGGATAAGATACTGGAAGTCAGTTGTAAGATGTTTACCAACGACCTGGAAACAGCGCTGGAAAAGATGTCGGGGAGTCATGTCGACCTCTCTGCCGCGAAGGATAAGGCGGCTTCGGACAAACTGATCTCCGTCTATGTGGAGAAGCATCTTCGCCTGAAACTGGACGGGAAACCGGTGCAGCTGCAATTTGTCGGCAGTGAGAAAGAGAATGACGGAACCTGGAGCTATTTCCAGGTGAACGGTGTTGCGGCGGTGAAACGCATCGATGCGGTGAATGAATTGCTATATGACAGCTTCAACCAACAGATCAATATCATGCATGTGACCGTCGGAGGCCAGCGGAAGAGTACGCGGCTGGACTGCCCCGATGCCAATGCTTCCTTCGAGTTTTAAGCGAGGTTATCCTTCTTCCTCTTCTTTTAGTTCTTTTTTCATGTCTTCCGACAGCGTGACGAGGACCTTGTCGATGCGTTGGGCGTCCATATCGATGATCTCGAAGGTGAAGCCCCGCCATTCGAGTTTTTCTCCGGTGCTTGGGATGCGTTCGAGTTCGCTAAGGATAAAGCCTGCCAGGGTATCGAAATCGTTATCGCTATCGGTGAGCCAGTCCCCCTTGTAGAACCGGGCGAGGAAATCGTAGAAAGGGATCTGGGCGTCTACCAGGAAGCTGCCGTCAGCCCGCTCTTTTATCTCGTAATCCGGGACATCGGGCTGGGCGATCTCGCCGATGATGGCTTCGAGGATATCATTTAGCGTAATGAGGCCCAGGAGGCTGCCATATTCGTCGACAATGAAGCAGCAGTGTATCTTGGATTGCTTGAACTGCTCGAGCACCATATAGGCGGTATTGTTCTCCGGTACGAAGAGGGCCGGGGTCATGATATCCTTGAAGGGGATATTGTCATCGGTGACATAGAGGTCTTTGATAGATACTACGCCTTTGATGTTGTCGATCTCCCCGTCGCAGATGGGATAGACGGAATGGGGTTCGCGGATGATCTTTTCCTTGATGGTCTCTTCGTTCTCGTTGAGGTCGAACCAGATGATGTCGCTGCGATGCGTCATCAGGGAGGTGATATTGCGGTCGCCGAGGTGGAACACCCGTTCGATGATCTCCTGTTCGGCTTCTTCGATCGTGCCTTGTTCGGTACCTTCGTTGATGAGGACTTTTATCTCATCTTCGGTGACGGCGCTGTCTTCCGAGGGCTTGATCTGGAAGAAGTCGAAGAAAAGGTTACTCGTATTGTTGAGCAGCCATACGATGGGATGAGTGATAAGGGAGAGGGTCCTGACGGGTCTGGCGACGAGGCGGGCGATCTGTTCTGCCCGCAGCAGGCCGATGCGTTTGGGGATCAGTTCGCCGAAGGTGATGGACAGCAGGGTGACGCAGACCAGGATGACGCCGGTGGAGATGTTGGCGGCATAGGGCCGGAGAAAGGGTATCCTTTCCAGGTAGGGTTGCAGATCGGCCTTGAATTTCTCGCCGGAATAAAAACCGGTGATGATGGCGACAAGGGTGATGCCTATCTGGGCGGTGGAAAGGAATAGTTCGGGTTTTTCCGCGAGCTTGAGGGCCGCACGGGCTTTTTCGTCGCCGTCATCGGCCAGGTTCTCGAGGCGCGTCTTCCGGGCTGATACCAGGGCGATCTCCGCCATAACGAATAACCCGTTGAGAAAGATCAGGAACAATAAGATGATCAACTCAAGCATGGGATGGATTGTGGGATGGTAAATGCAGGGTACCGGCCTGATAGCGGAATACGCGGGCGGTCTGCCAGCCGATGAGCGAACCCAGCAAAGCGCCGCAGGTTACGTCCAGCGGGTAGTGGACACCGACATAGACCTGGGCGTAGGAAATGAGGAAGGCCCAGACGAACAGGAGCCGCCACCAGGGGCTTGTATGTTTTAGCGTTCTATAGATGAAAAAAGCCATTGCAAAGTGGTTACAGGCATGGGATGAGGTGAAGCTGGAGCCGATGGGGCAGTAATTGGCGATGAAACGCATCGAATCCGCCCAGGCCGGGTTGTTGCAGGGACGAAGGCGAAACACGTGCTCCTTGATGAGATGGCTGCTGATCAGATCGCTGATGATGACGGTCATTGCCAGATAGAGGGTCCAGATCCAGCCTTTTTTGCGAAAATTGAGGGTAGCAAATACCAACAGGAAAAGATAAAAAGGATACCATAATTCCTGCTCCCGCATAAAGAGAAGAACCGTATCCAGAAAGGGACTGGTCCAGACCTGGTTGATACGGGAAAAGAGCCAGTAGTCACCCTGTAAAATCGCGTGTAAAATACCCGGATGATGAGGGCCCGCGTCAAGTAAAGTCATGGTATAAAGATAGTTCAGCTCGGCGCCAATTTTTTCCAAATATACCAAAAATGGGGTGTTTTGATGCAGATTATTGGGGGGCTTTAGACGCTACGACGATGAGGCGCGGGGAGTGCTGCCGGTCGAACGGTTTCAGGTCGTAGTTGCCATAGAATTGGCGGATATGCAGGCCGTTAGGATGAAAGAGCGTTTCAAAGTCTTCCGGCGTCAGGACGGCCACCCGCTCGGTATATTCCAGCGGCTGGGGTAATTTGTCTTCGCTGATGACGATCTTCTTATAAAAATGTTTTCCGTCGCACCACCGTGTGATGGTGTAGGTGACCCCGTCGATGATCTTTTGTTCGTGGGGGATGAGGCATTTTTCCGTGTACTCCGCATTGAGATAATCCAGTACGAAGACGCCATTGGGCTGTAAGGCGATGCTGACCGCACGGACGGCATTGTTATTTTCCCGGGCTGTTTCGAAGTAACCGAAGCTGGTGAAGAAGTTGAAGGCATACTGGAAGCAGTTGGTGCAAAGCAGCTGACGCATGTCGTGGACATAGAAATGAAGATGGTCGTTCTCGAACTGACGGGCGTAGGCGATGCTTCCGGGGGCCAGGTCGATACCAGTGACGTCGTAGCCATGTGCGGCCAGTACGCGGGCATGCCGGCCTCTTCCGCAGGCCACGTCGAGCATCTGCGAGCCGGGAGGCGGCTGTAGCAACTGCAGCAGGCGGATGATGAAAACTGCAGCTTCTGCTTTATCCCGTTGGAAATAAAGTTTGTGGTAATAAGGAGAGTCGAACCATTCCCGGAACCAGTCACGGGGTACGGACCTGTTGACCGGGGAGCTGTCTGCCGAAACTAATGACATGGGGTATTGCTTTTGAGTAAATTGGGGTGTTGATTTTGAGTAAAATTAGGGCAAAACCCTTTCGGCGGATGTTGCAGGAAACCTTATTTTTGTACTCTAATCTATAGAGCTGTGGCATTGATCAAAAGCATCTCCGGTATAAGGGGGACAATAGGGGGAAAGCCGGGGGAAAACCTTTCTCCACTGGATGTTGTTAAGTTTACCGCTGCTTTTGGCAGTAGCATCCTGCAGAACAATAAGGGTAAGAAGGTGGTGATCGGCCGGGACGGCCGGGTCAGCGGGCAGATGGTCAGCGGCCTGGTGGTCAACACGTTGCTGGGACTTGGACTGGATGTGCTCGACCTTGGCCTCTCTACGACGCCAACGGTGGAGCTTGCCGTGCCGGGTGAAAAGGCAGCGGGTGGTATTATTCTGACGGCCAGCCACAATCCGCAGGAATGGAATGCCCTGAAATTGCTGAACAGTGATGGTGAATTTATCAGCGCCGAGGAAGGGCGTGCCGTGCTGGAGAAAGCGGAGAAGGAAGATTTTGTCTTTGCCACTGTCGACCGGCTTGGAACCTATACCCAGACGGACGCCTGGTTACAAAAGCACATCGACGCCATCATTAAATATCCGCTGGTCGATGTTGCCGCCATCCGGCAGAAGAAGTATAAGATAGTTGTCGACACCATCAATTCCACCGGCAGCCTGTTCATCCCGCCCTTGCTCAAGGCGCTTGGGGTGGTTGAGGTGATCCTGATAAACGAGGAAATAAGCGGCAGGTTTGCCCACAACCCGGAGCCGCTGCCGGAGAACCTGGCTGGGCTGAGCGCCAAGGTCCAGAAGTCGAAGGCTGATCTTGGGATTGCCACTGACCCGGATGTCGACCGGCTTTGTTTTGTCAATGAGGACGGAAGTATGTTCGGGGAGGAATATACCCTTGTTGCGGTGGCCGATTATGTGCTGAGCAAACGCCCTGGTAATACCGTCAGCAACATGAGCAGCACGAAGGCGTTGAAAGAGATAACGCTTAGCCGTGGCGGTGAGTATTATCCTTCGGCGGTGGGTGAGGTGAATGTGGTCAATACCATGAAGGCTATCAACGCCGTCATCGGGGGAGAAGGTAATGGCGGGATCATTGTACCCGACCTGCATTATGGTCGCGATGCGCTGATCGGCATCGGGCTTTTTCTCAGCGCCCTGGCCCATTCGAAGAGCGGTATCAAGTCTTTCCGGACTAAATATCCGGATTATTTTATCTCCAAGAACAAGATCGAGCTTCGGACGGGTATCGATGTGCCGGCCGTGCTGGAGAAGATCAGGAAAAAATACAAGAATCATCCTGTTAATACGGACGACGGGCTGAAGATAGAATTCGATAATGACTGGGTACATCTCCGGTCGTCCAATACCGAGCCCATCATCCGCATCTATGCGGAAAGCAGTTTTGAAACGACGGCCAATAATATCGCACTCCGGCTTATGCAGGATATCAAGGAGTTTAGTGCCCCCTAAATATAGCTATGCAAAGAATTTATTTTGACAATGCCGCTACCACCTCTCTCGACCCGCAGGTGTTGGAAGCGATGATGCCCTATCTCACGGAAAAGTTTGGCAACCCTTCTTCCATTTATTCTTATGGCCGCGAGTCCCGGCTGGCGATAGAGACGGCACGAAAATCCGTGGCAAAGATCCTCAACGCCCATCCGGCGGAGATCTTCTTTACTTCCTGCGGCACGGAGAGCTCGAATACGGCTATCTCGGCAGCCGTACATGACCTTGGCTGTACGCATATCATCACCTCCCCCCTGGAGCATCATGCTACCCTGCATACCGTCGAGCATCTGCACAAACGCGGCGATGCGTCCCTCAGCTATGTCAATCTATTGCCCAACGGGCATATCGACCTGGAAGACCTGGAGCATCAGTTAGCCAACACGGCCGACAAGACACTGGTGACGTTGATGCATGCCAATAACGAGATCGGTAACCTGCTCGACATGCATGGGGTGGGTGAGCTGTGCAAATTGTATGGCGCCATCTTTCATTCGGACACGGTGCAGACGGTTGGCCATTTCCCCTTCGATCTCCGCAACACTCCCGTGCATTTCATTACGGGCTCAGCGCACAAGTTTCATGGCCCTAAGGGTGTAGGGTTGTTGTATATTAACGAGAACGTACGGATCAGCCCGTATATTCATGGTGGATCGCAGGAGCGGAATATGCGGGCCGGAACGGAAAACTTGTATGGAGTAGTTGGTTTTGCCAAGGCGCTGGAGCTGGCGACCGCGGGCTTCGAGGCGGACAGCGCCTATATAAAAGGGTTGAAGATATACATGATGGAGCAGTTGAAGAAAAACCTGAAAGGCATTGCTTTCAATGGAGATCCGCTGGGCAGGAGTTTGTATACTGTGTTGAGTGTTTCTTTCCCCAAGACGGAGAAGTCCGAGATGCTGCTGTTCAATCTTGACATCCATCATATCTGCGCATCCGGTGGCAGTGCCTGCACCAGCGGGGCTGAGCAGGGGTCGCATGTCATCCGGGCGATAAATCACAATCCCAACCAGGTGACGGTGCGGTTCTCGTTTTGCAAGCATAATACCCGGGAAGAGGTGGATGCGGTGGTCGGCCGGCTGAAGGAACTAATATGAAGTCTATTGTTATCGGAATCGATATTGGTACCACTAATACCAAGGCTGTGGCTTTTGCTTCCACCGGAGAGGTGCTGGCGAGCGCCGGTGCGTCCTACCCGGTGTATACGGATGCCGGGGGGCGGCATGAACTGGATCCTGACCAACTGCTGGGGGCGGTGACGGCTGTATTAAAGGAAGTATATGGAAAGGTGGGGAAGGCGGTCGCCGGCATCAGTTTCAGCTGCGCCATGCACAGCCTTATCGCTGTTGACCGGGATGGGCGGTCGCTGACGAGGGCTATTACCTGGGCCGATACGCGGAGCGAGCGATATGCCAGGGATTTGAAGGGCAGCGAGGCAGGAAGCCGGATATATGCCGTCACGGGGACTCCCATTCACGCCATGTCCCCACTTTGTAAACTGTTGTGGATGAAGGCAGAGCAGCCTGAGATCTTTGGCCGGGCGGCGCGATTTATTTCCATCAAAGAATATATCTGGTGGCACCTCTTTGGCGAATACCGGGTGGATCATTCCCTTGCTTCGGCGACGGGGTTATTTGACATCCGGCGTCGCGTGTGGAATGCCGAGTCGCTAGAGTTGGCGGGTATCGATGCAGACCGGTTGTCCGAACCGGTGGCCGGTACGTATTGGGAAGCGGGGTTGTGCCACGGCTGGGAGTCGCTGGGGTTGCCGGCTGATCTTCCGTTTGTTATTGGCGGCAGTGACGGCTGTCTTGCCAATCTTGGGAGCGGGGCAGTGCATCCGGGCGATACGGCCCTGACCATCGGCACCAGCGGGGCGATCAGGATGACGACCCCCGAACCGGAGCCGGACCCGCAGGAACGGATATTTAGCTATATCCTTAGCGAGGACCACTATGTTTGCGGCGGGGCCACCAACAATGGCGGTAATGTCCTGCAATGGTATGCCCGGCAGGTGCTGGGGCGGAATGACGCCGATGCCAGCGAATTCGGGAGGCTGGTGGCGGAGGCGGAGGCTATTGCGCCGGGGGCGGATGGGCTGGTCTTTCTTCCCTACCTGCTTGGTGAGCGGGCGCCTGTCTGGGATGCCAATGCCAGGGGGGTGTTCTTTGGGCTCCGGAGTATCCATGGCGAGCGGCATTTCTTGCGGGCGGTGCTGGAAGGCGTCAGCTTCTCGCTGCGCCAGATCGGGGCTTCGTTGGAGGAGACCATTGGGGATGTCCGGCATATCTATGCCAGCGGCGGGTTTACGCACAGTACCTTATGGCTTCAGATGATAGCCGATATTTTTCAGAAAAAGGTATCTGTTACGGCGTCGGCGGATGCATCGGCCATCGGGGCGGCCCAGATGGGGTTTTATGCGTTGGGGATCATCCCGGCGCTTGGTGACGCAACGGGTTCGCTGGTGAAGGTGGTGTCGACCTATGAGCCCGATGGGGGACGGGGGCAGGTGTACCAGAAGAATTATGCTGTTTATACGGAACTGTACCGCCGGTTGAAGGATTTGATGTAAGAAAAACGGCGATCCCCCAATTAGACGGATCGCCGGTTGCTACGCATGCCTGAATGACTGAAAATTTAGCAGGATAATTGGACCAAAAACGGGCTTGATATTAATTGTAAATATAACATTTACAAAAACGTTTTAATACCTCTATACGCCAGGAATATGCCTCCTAAAGGACAATGAGTAGTCGTATCGGACGGCCTGATAGCTGTGTCAGCGGCCTTTTACGAGGTCTCTGGGTAGGATGCCAAACTCTTTACGGAAGGCTTTAGCAAAGTGGCTGAGGTTGCTGAAGCCAATTTCGCTGCCGGCCTGTTTGATGCTGCACTGGCCGGTGATGAGCAGGTCTTTGGCTCTTTGTAAGCGGCTCTTGTTGTAGTAGTCGTAAAGGGTATGTCCGTATACTTGTTTAAAAAGATTCTTCAACTTACTGGTGCTCATAAATACTTCCTGTGCGAGGGATTCCAGCGAGGGGAAGCCTTCGAGGCGGCTGCTGAGGATATGTTCGACGTGTTGCATGCTTTCCAGATCGTTCTTCTTGACCGTACGGGGAAGCGCTGCCTGTTCCTGGCGGAGGAAGGAGTGGAGGAATTTTTCTATCAGGTGGATGATGCCTGACAGGCGCCGGATGGGCATCAGCGGATCGTTCTCTTTGAGCTCGAATATTTCCTTGAGCATGGTGCGATGGGAGAGATTGATGAAGAGCGGGTGGTCGCTGATGCTGTTCTCCCGGGCGAATACGGAAAGTTTGGTAAAGATATCCTGGGGCAGATATTGCATGGCCAGTTCGTGCGAACAGAAGATGAGCAGTCTCCTGACCGTGCTGCCGGTGGTCATGCGGACAAAGGCGCTGTCGCGGGCATCGGTGAGGAAGATGTCGTTACGGAAGGGGCGTTTGTCGCTGATGATCTGTTGCCGATGGCCTACCAGGAGTTCTTTTTGAACTTCCACCATGTTGAAAGAGATGACAAAACCGGTGGCGCCGGATTCGCGGTGGAGTTCGAGATCGCTGTCCAATTTGAAGTTCATGACAGCATAAGAAAGGTGCGGATTAATGTTTTGGGCATGAATGGTACCCGAGCCCAGATGAGCGGGGATGGAGAGCGAGCGATTGGTGACCGTCGAATTGAGCCGGGCAGCAAGACCCTCCAGCCATTTTTCAAAATTTTCCAGTTGGAAAGAGTACATTACCATATTCACCTGTTTTAACACTATTAACTACTTCACTAATGATTGGCCTCGCGGCCGACGGACCTGTGGTCCGCTTTCACTTCTCAATGGCAATTTAGTCGCGCGGTGAGGGCAGGGGGATCGATTGGCCGAACAAGGGCGCAAAGTTACTACAAAAAACGTACGGCACAGGCTGGAAAGTCTCTTTTGATAGCTGTAAAGGCTATTTAACAAAACTTTCAAGAGTATTTATAAGATGGTACTTAGCGATCGGTAAGAAACTTACTTATTCTTAAGAACTTCTTTGGGCAACATGCCGAATTCTTTCTTGAAAGCTTTTGCAAAGTTACTAAGATTGGAGAAGCCGATGTTGATACCGACCTGTTTTACGGAGTAGTCGCCGGTCTTTAGCATTTCTTTGGCTTGTTCGAGGCGGTTGCGGTTGTAGAACTCATACAGCTTCATGCCGTAGATCTGTTTGAAACGTGTTTTGAGCTTGGTGGAGCTCATCATCGCTGTTTTGGAGAGTGTTTCGATGGAGGGGAATTTGTTGAGTTGGGAGTCACTGAGCAATTGAACGATGGTCTTCAATGCGTCGAGGTCTTTTTCCTTGCCTTTTGCCCAGCCTTTTCCAATGGGTAGTGAGAAAGGGGCTTTTGTGAGGAAGGCGTTGAGAAATTTCTCGGCCAGCAGCAGGATGCGGTTGTGGAGGATGAGATGGGAGAGCACGGAGCTGCCATCGACGGCGAAGATGTCTTCGATAAGCGACCGGTATTCGTAGGGAGCGGATTCTTTTGTGGTGGGAGTGGGGTTGTTCTCCGTGTACTGGAAGAGATCGGCGAGGATGTCTTTGCGGAGGTGTTGCCGGAGGAATTCGGCGGGAAAGAAAATGCCGATGCGTCTGACGAGCGTTTCCCGTCCAAAGGTGGTTTCCTGCTCGCGTGTGGTGGAAGAGAGGAAGGGAGCAGGGTTGAAGAAGAGGCATAGTCCCCTGGGCGAGGATTCGCGATTGAAGAATACGAGATCATCCTTCAGGCTGAAATTCATCACGACATAGGAGAAGCCGCTGGGCAGGCTGGCTGCGCGGATGATGCCTTCGCCCATGGCAGAGGGGAATTCCATTGTGCCGCCTTTTATCGGCAGGTTGAGCAGGGTGCTGAGATCGGTGAGCCAGTGGCGGAAATCATGCAGTTGATACGCAAATCTGATCATAGCTAACGTAAAATAGCCAACGAAAAGACCTCTTCCGTTTTCAAGGACGTATAGCAATCGGGCGGGGATAAAATGTCGGTTTGTGCGGACGGATAGGGTCGCAGTGCGCGAGGGCCGGATGAGGGGCGATGATGAGGGCGGCGGGACTCTATTGGAGAGCCGATTTTATTTCTTGTAGTTTGAGCAGGGCTTCCACGGGGGTAAGGCGGTTGATGTCGGTATCTTCCAGCAATTGGCGGATGCGATGGAAGGTTTCGGTATGTGCGTCGAAGATGGAGAGCTGCAGCTTTGGGGCGCTTACCTTTTTTAATGCCTCTTCGGTGGGGGCGCCTACGGGTTTGACTTCGAGTTGCCTGAGAATCTCTTCTGCCCTTTGGAGCAGGGAGGGCGGCATGCCGGCCATCTTTGCGACGTGGATGCCGAAGCTGTGTGTGCTGCCGCCGGGCGCCAGCTTTCTGAGGAAGACTACCTTGTTGCCCACTTCCTTGTTGGTGATATGATAGTTGCGGATGCGGGGCATTTTGAATTCCAGTTCGTTGAGCTCGTGGTAGTGTGTGGCGAACAGCGTCTTTGGCGCGAAGGGGGAGTTGTGTAAATATTCGGCGATGCTCCAGGCGATGGAAATGCCGTCATAGGTGCTTGTTCCCCGGCCGATCTCATCGAGCAGAATAAGGCTGGCTGGCGTGATATTGTTGATGATGCTGGCGGTTTCGTTCATTTCCACCATAAAGGTCGATTCGCCGCCGCTGAGGTTGTCGGAGGCGCCGACGCGGGTAAATATCTTGTCGGTGAGCGGGATCTGGGCGGCGTCGCAGGGGACGAAGCTGCCCATGTGCGCCATCAGGGTGATAAGGGCGGTTTGTCGCAGCAGGGCGCTCTTACCGCTCATGTTGGGGCCGGTGAGAATGATGATCTGCTGGGTTGCGGGGTCGAGGAGCAGGTCGTTGGGGATGTAGGCTTCGCCGACCGGCAGTTGGCGTTCGATGACAGGATGGCGGCTTGCGGTGAGGTGCAGATCGCGGCCTTCGTGCAGCTGTGGTTTCTTATAGTTATAGTGGAGCGCGTTGGCGGCGAAGCAAAGCAGGCAATCGAACTCGGCCAGGAGGTGACCGTTGGCCTGCATCGGCGCGATGGATTCCTGGAGGGCTCCAAGCAATTGCTCGTAGAGTTCTGCTTCTAGCGCCAGGATCTTTTCTTCGGCGCCCGTGATCGTCTCTTCGTATTCTTTTAGTTCGGGAGTGATATAGCGTTCGGCGTTGGCCAGTGTCTGCTTGCGCATCCAGTCCGCGGGAACGCGGTTCTTGTGGGTATTGGTGACTTCGAGATAGTAGCCGAATACGTTGTTGAAGCCGATCTTTAGCGAGGAGATGCCCGAGCGTTCGGCCTCTTTCTGTTGTAGTTGGACGAGATATTCCTTGCCGCCGGTGGCGATGCTGCGGAGCCGATCGAGTTCTGCGCTGACCCCGGCGCGGATGGTGTCGCCTTTTGTCGCGGCGGCGGGAGGATTGTCGGCGATGGTGGCCAGGATGCGTTCGCGTACCTGCGGGCAGGGGTCGAGCTGCGCTGCGGCGGTGCGGAGCCAGCCTTCGGGGAAGGCTTCCGCCGTGTCTTTTATCTTCTTGACATGTTCGAGGCCTCGCGCCAATTGAAGGACCTCGCGGGGGCCGATCTTGCGGGTGGGGATCTTGCTGACGAGCCGTTCGATATCGCCGCATTGGTGGATATGTTGGGCGAGGGCGCTGCGCAGGTCGGGAGTCTTGATGAAGAATTCTACGGAGTCGAGCCGTTGGTGAATACGTTGGGCGTCTTTCAGCGGCATGAGCAGCCACCGCTTCAGCAGGCGCGCTCCCATTGGAGATACCGTATTGTCGAGCACTTTCAGCAGGCTTTGGCCCTGTTCACCGCCTGTGGGGCCCAGCAGTTCAAGATTGCGGATGGTGAACTTATCCATCCAGAGATAGTCTTCGCGGTCGATGCGCTGGATGGAGGAAAGATGTTGCAGGTGTGGATGCTCCGTGTCCTTCAGATAGTAAAGGACGGCGCCCGCGGCGATGATACCGGCGGTCATTTCTTCGACCCCGAATCCTTTCAGGGAATGGGTCTGGAAATGTTTCAGGAGCGTTTCGGTGGCGAACCCGGCTTCGAAGAGCCAGCTTTCCATCGTGTACGTGTAGAACTTGCTGCCGAACACTTCCTTGAAATGTTTCTGGAAGCTGCGCTGGAAGATGACCTCAGCCGGGCGAAGGGTCTGCAGGAGCTTGTCGGCATATTCCGTATTGCCTTCCGCCAGGAAGAATTCGCCCGTGGAGATGTCCAGGAAGGAGAGGCCGAGCGCTGCGTTGGTGGCGGGCCAGTCTTCGGGGAAATAGATGCCGGCGAGAAAGTTGTTGCTGTTGCCTTCCAGGAGTTTGTCATGGGTGGCGACGCCTGGTGTTACCATTTCGGTGACCCCTCTTTTTACGATGCCCTTTGCCGATTTGGGGTCTTCCAGCTGATCGCAGACGGCGACCCGGTGGCCTGCTTTTACTAATTTATGCAGATAGGTGTCCAGTGAATGGTGCGGGAAACCTGCGAGTTCGGAAGAGGCTGCGGCGCCGTTGTTGCGTTTTGTCAGGGTGATACCCAGCACCTTTGAGGCGACGATTGCGTCTTCGCCAAAGGTCTCGTAGAAATCTCCCACGCGGAACAAGAGAATGGCATCGGGATATCGTTGTTTGATAGCCCGGTGTTGTTGCATGAGAGGAGTATCGGTACCAGCTTTTGCCATGGGTGGGGGACAAATGTAAGAAAGCCCCGACAAATGGGTTGCCGGGGCTGCTGTGTGGGGATAAGTTGTTGATTCGGACTTCGGTTATTTTTAGAAGCCGCGGCCGGCGGGACGGGGTGCGGGTAATTGTTTCCGCGGTAGCTTCTCGTCGCGCTGGGCGGTGTTGTAGACAAAGGCGGCGACGATGGTGGCTATCTGCTTGAGATCGTCTTCACGCAGGTGTTCGTAGGAATCCATGTTGGTATGGTGGGTGCGGGTGCTGTATTCGATCTCATCCTGGATGAACTGGAAGCCGGGCAGGCCTACGGCGTCGAAGGACAGGTGGTCGGTGCCGCCGGTGTTGCTGATGGTGACTGTCGTGGCGCCAAGATCATGGAAGGGTTGCAGCCATTGGGTGAAGATAGACCGGCAGGCTTCGTTGCCTTGCAGGTAGATGCCGCGCACCTTACCTGTACCGTTATCGATGTTGAAATAGGCGTCGAACGTTGCGTGTGCGGGTAGCAGTTGCATGACAGCCGGGTCGGCAAAGGTCTTTTTTACATAGCCCCGGCTTCCGAGGAGGCCTTCTTCTTCACCGCTCCACAATGCGATGCGGATCGTGCGGCGGGGTTGGATGCCGAGGGTCTTCAGGATGCGGACGACCTCCATCATCACGGTGCAGCCGGCGGCGTTGTCGGTGGCGCCGGTGGCGCTATGCCAGGAGTCGAGGTGGCCGCCGAGCATGACGACTTCGTCCTTTAATTTTTTGTCGGTGCCTTTTATTTCGGCAATGACGTTGTATCCCTTTGTGTCGTCGGTATAGAATTTTGTCTTTACATCGGCGTCGAGGGTAACAGGGATGCCAGCTTTCAGCAGCCGTTGGATGGTAGTATAGTCTTCGAGCGGGATGACCATATCGAGGAAATTGGCGGGTGAGGTCGCCTGGTAGGGTCCGCCGCCCTGTACGAAGAGGGTCCCGTCATGACCGCGAGGGGACTGGCTGAGGATGGCAATGGCGCCTTCTTTCAGGGCTTCGGCGCGGAGCGTGTTGAGGAAGGCCATGGGCCCCCGGTTGAAGGCGGCGCGGCGGCGGCGTAATTCGGCGGTGTCGACGGGTTTCATCTCGACTTTTGACATCGAGTCCAGCTGTTCGTCGGTATAGCGGGTGGCGTCGGGTTTAAAGCTCTGCTGATAGACTTCATCGATAGCAGGGATGAGAATCCTGCCGGTGAGCTGGCCTTTGTATTTTTCGAGGCCGGCGGAGTCGGTTGCGCTGATGAGCAGGACGGAGGCGGATTTAGGTCCGTTAGTGCCCTCGCACCAGGCCTTTGGGTAGGCGATAAGCGGCTTATAATATGGGGCAGTCATGGCCAGATAGGACTTTTGGAGTTCCCATCCCTTGCCGAATTCACCCCAGGGGTCGAGGGTGGCGCCGGTGAGGCCCCAATCGGTGAGCTGTTGTCTGGCCCAGTTGGCGGCCCTGTTGAAGCCGGGGGAGGCGGTGAGGCGGTTGCCGCTGGCGTCCGTCAGATGGAAGGCGATATCCATGACGTGGGAGCGGGTGAGGCCTTCGAGGCGGATCTTCCGGATGGCAGCCGTGTCCAGTTTCTCATCCTGGGAAAAAGCGGTGGCTCGCGGAAGCAGCAGTCCGGCGAGAATGAGGACGGCTGACCAGGCCGCCGGCCGGAAGCGGGTTTGTTTTCTCATGAGCGGTTTTTACTTAAAGGTAAATTACCTTTGCGCATGCGCAAATTGGGGATGGATGAGCTGAACCGCAAATCGGTGAATGAATTCAGGGAGTCGGAGAAGACGCCGGTGGTAGTCGTGCTGGATAATATCCGGAGCATGCACAATGTGGGTAGTGTATTCCGGACGGCGGACGCCTTTCTCATCCAGGCGATCTATCTTTGCGGCTATACCCCGCAGCCGCCGCACCGGGATATCCATAAGACGGCGCTTGGGGCGACGGAGACGGTGGAGTGGAAGTATTTTGCTTCGGCTCCTGAGGCGGTTCGTGCGCTTCGATCGGCAGGGTTTAGGGTATATGCTGTCGAGCAGGCGGAGGGGAGTGTGGCGTTGCAGGAGTTCGCAGGACGAGGTATCGGGCCACTTGCCGTTGTGTTTGGAAATGAGGTGAGTGGAGTGGGGGAAGAGGTTTTGGCGCTTTGTGATGGAGGGATCGAGATACCACAGTGGGGGATGAAGCATTCGTTGAATATATCTATAGCGGCGGGAATTGTATTATGGGAATTGGTTCGAACTAAAAAGCGTATATGAGTAAAGTAAAGAATTATTTGAGTTTGATCAGGTTTTCGCATACCATTTTTGCGATGCCGTTTGCGATGATCGGGTTTGCGTTGGGCGCCTTCGGCACCCAGGCGAGGCATCAACCGTTGTGGGTGACTTTTTTGTTGGTGTTGGGATGTATGGTTTTTGCGCGCAGTGCGGCGATGGCGTTCAACCGCTGGCTGGATGTGGAGTTCGATGCGCGGAATCCGCGTACGGCTATCCGTGAGATACCCAAAGGAATTATTTCGAAGAGCAGCGCGCTGCGGTTTGTTATTTTTAATTGCCTGGCCTTTATTGTTTGTACCTGGTTCATCAATCCGCTGTGTTTTGGGTTGTCTTTTGTGGCGCTGGCGGTGGTGCTGGGGTATAGTTATACCAAACGGTTCACGCCGTTGTGCCACCTGGTGCTGGGGGTGGGGCTATCGCTGGCACCGATCGGGGCTTATCTGGCGGTGACCGGCCGGTTTGCGGTGTTGCCGATACTTTTTTCCTTTACGGTGATCTTCTGGGTCAGCGGTTTCGATATTATCTATGCGTTGCAGGATGAGGAGTTCGACCGGAGCCAGCAGCTGTATTCCATGCCTTCGTGGCTGGGGAAGGTGAAGGCGTTGCGGGTGTCTGAGCTGCTGCATGTGCTGAGTACGGCCTGTGTCGTTGCCGCGGGTTGGTATGGGGGATTTGGGCTGTGGTATTGGGCCGGGGTGGCTGTATTTATGGGGATGCTTGTGTATCAGCATCTTCTGGTGAAGCCTAATGATCTTAGCCGGGTGAATCTTGCCTTTATGACGGCCAATGGGATTGCGAGTGTTGTTTTTGCCGTGTTTGTTATCACGGACCTAGTCGTGCGGACAACTTTTTGAAAATCAACGGTATATGGCACGGATCATGGCGATAGATTATGGGCTCAAGCGGACGGGGATAGCGGTGACCGATCCGTTGCAGATAATTGCTACCGGGCTTACGACGGTGGAGTCGCCAAAGCTGATTGCTTTTTTGAAGGAGTATATGAAAACGGAGGCGGTGGAGCTGATATTGATAGGGGAGCCGAAGAACTGGGATGACAGCGATACGCATGCTACGCCGCTGGTGAGGGAGGTGATGGTGCGGTTGCAGAAAGAATTTCCGGCGATTCCGTTGAAGCCGGTGGACGAGCGTTTTACGTCCAAGCTGGCGTCCCGGGCGATGGTGGAGATGGGGATGAAGAAGAAACAACGGCAGAACAAGGCATTGGTTGATGAGATTGCGGCTACGATCATGCTCCAGGAATACCTGGGCAGATCGGGGCAATAAAAATAAAAGCAAAGTATAGTATGATTTTACCTATTGTGGCATATGGAACGCCAATCCTCCGGGTAGTGAGCAAGGATATCACGCCTGATTATCCGAATCTGGAACAACTGATCGCGGATATGTGGGAGACGATGTATTCGAGCAACGGAGTAGGGTTGGCGGCTCCGCAGGTGAACCGGGACATCCGGCTTTTTGTGGTGGATTCACAGCAGATCTTTATTAATCTCGAGGAAGATGAGAAGGACAAGTATCCCGATGGCCCGGGGATCAAGCAGGTGTTTATCAATGCGCATATTACGGCGCTTAATGGGGAAGAATGGGCTTATAATGAAGGCTGTCTGAGCATTCCAAAGATCAGGGAGGATATCTTTCGCAGTGAAGAGGTGACGATCGAATATGTAGATGAGAATTTTGAGCCGCATGTCTCGACCTTCAACGGCATTTCGGCGAGGATCATCTTGCATGAATATGACCATATCGAAGGGAAGCTGTTTATCGATTATCTTAAGCCGCTGAAACGCAAGTTGCTTAAGAGCAAGCTGGACGACATTACCCGGGGTAAGGTGAATGTAGATTATAAAATGAGTTTTCCGCGTTAGTCCGTGAACTGTACGGAATAGATCATCGGCAGGTAGTTGTTTAGCGTTTGCCAGCTTTCTCCTCTGTCGGGTGAAAAGAACAGATTACCGGTGGTGGTGCCGAAAGCCACCGCGTCGCCGGAGCTGACCAGCGCGTGGCGATAGACGATATCAAAACAATTCTCCTGTGGCAATCCTTTTCTGAAGTCTTTCCAGGTTTTTCCTCCATCGTCGGTTCGGCAAATACAAAGCGCGCCTTTGACAGCTGTGCGGTTTACATCGGCGTTGGCCGGTGCGACCCAGGCCTGTGCGGGGTCATCCTCAGCGACGGCGATGGCGAATCCGAAGCGTGCGGGGCCTTCGCTCTGGCTTACGTCCTGCCAGTTTTTCGCTCCGTCGGTCGACCGGAAGATGCCGCAGTGGTTCTGTTGCCAGAGTGTATCGGGATTTGATGGCGCGGCGACGAGAATATGCGGATCATGTCCTACTTCCGAGGCGGGGTCGGGGAGAAAGTCGGCGCGCAGGCCTTTGTTGCGGGTCTCCCAGTTGCGGCCGCCATCGGCGGTTTCGAATACACCGGCGCAGCTGATGCCGATGTAGAGGTGATCTTCATCCCGTGGATCGAGGACTATCGAGTGAATGCCCGGGAGGTCGCGTCCGCCGCCTGTCCATAGCGTTTTTCGCGTGGGGTGTTTCCACAATGACTCTACTAACCGGAAGCTGTCGCCGCCGTCTTCGCTGAGGAACAATCCGCCGGGATCGGTGCCGAGCCACAGCTTGGAAAGATAATGGCGGCCGCCGTGCGCCATCGACCAGATGTAGCGGGTAGTGGCGGGCATACCATCTCTTACTTCTTCGCCTTCGGGATAGGCGGGGGCGGTAACTTCCTCCCAGGTGGCGCCCCTGTCCGGTGACCGATGCAGTTTTACGCCCCAGTGTCCGTGGTCGAGGCAGGCCCACCACATTCCGTTGCGGGGGTCGGCATAGGCAATGGAGACGGGTTCTCCCTCGAAGGAGAGGTTTTCCACCGTCCAGCGGTGGTCTGTCGCTCGATAGGCGATCAGCCCTTTGCGGGTGCCCAACAGGATCGTCGATGAGTTCATATACAATCGTTTTTATGATCTATTATGATCTATCCTCCGGACAAGGCCTGCATAATATAAATCTCGCTGTTCTCGCTGAACGGATCGCTGAGTCGTACACGGTCGTTGATCATCGTGCCGTCTATGAAGATATTGACGTGTTTGCGCAGGTTACCCTGTTCGTCGAGTATGTAGCTTTTTACCCCGGGATAGTTTGCATCCATTTCCCGGAGAATATCTGCAAGCGTGCTTCCCCTGGCGGGGGTGTCCTTTATGCCAGGGAAATGCCGTTTTAAAGCATAGGTGAATTTTACCGTTGGCATTCGAACCAATTTTGATGAGGCGTTACCTGCGCAGTCCGTTGTTGGTGGTGTAGGCGCGCCATTTCGCAATAACCTCTTTCATATCGTCGGCCAGTTCGCTTTCGAAAAGCATTTCTTTTCCTGTGCCCGGGTGGATAAAGCCGATGGTCTTTGCGTGCAGGGCATGCCGTGGGCAGATGGCGAAGCAATTGTCGACGAATTGGCGATACTTGCTGAAAACGGTGCCCTTTACGATCTTGTCGCCGCCGTAAGTGTCATCATTAAAGAGCGGGTGGCCGATGTGCTGCATGTGTACCCTGATCTGATGGGTACGCCCGGTCTCGAGTACGCATTGGATAAGGGTGACGTAGCCAAAGCGCTCCAAAACTTTGTAGTGGGTGATGGCTTCTTTTCCGTGATCGCCGT
Source organism: Puia dinghuensis (assembly GCF_014642875.1). Classification (GTDB taxonomy): domain Bacteria; phylum Bacteroidota; class Bacteroidia; order Chitinophagales; family Chitinophagaceae; genus Puia; species Puia dinghuensis. The sequence continues at coordinate 1,630,534 of NZ_BMJC01000001.1, read as the reverse complement.
CGGGGTAAGCGTCGAAGAGTTTGCGGAAACGCAGGTGGCGGCCGACATGAGCCACGATGGTACCGGAATCCTCTACGAGATCGCCCCATACCAGTGCCATATATTGCCGGTGCACCGTATGGTCGAAGAATTGTTTTGCCAGGCTGCGAACGGCCTTTTCGGTCTTGGCCAACACCATCAGCCCGCTGGTGTTCTTGTCGATGCGGTGCACCAGGCCGAAACGGGGCAGATTTTGTTCGTTGATGGCGCTGTTCTTTTGGGTGAGATACCAGGCGACGCCGTTGATCAGGGTGCCGGAGTAGTTGCCGCTGGCGGGATGGACGACGATACCAGGGGGTTTGTTGATGATCATCACGTCTTCGTCCTCGTACTGGATGTTAAGGGGCAGCTCTTCGGGGATGATCTCTTCCCCAGGGGCTTCCTTATCCGAATAGAGGATGATCTCGTCGAGGGGCCGGATCTTATAGTTGGGGGAGACCTGTTTGTTGTTGACCAGGACCATTCCGGCTTCGAGGGCTTTCTGGATCTTGTTGCGGGAGGCGTGTTCGATGCGCTGTACCAGGAATTTGTCGATGCGCAGCGGTTCCTGTCCTTTATCTACTTTGAGATTCAGGCGTTCGTACAACTCTTCCGAGCCGTCGACGGATGGACTTTCGTCCAGCTCTCTATCGTTGTCCTGTCCTTGGTGCATGGTAGCCATTTGGGCAAAGGTACTAAATCGGCTCGTTTGCGTAACTTTGCGGGCCATGGAAAGAGTCATCTTTGAAGATCTGGGCAGGATGGGTTATCAGGAAGCCTGGGATTACCAGGAGGCTTTGCTCAGGGAGAATGTCCGGGTGAAGACGGAGACCAGGCAGAACGGGGATGGGGCGGGAGGGACCGTTCACCGGTTGTTGTTTGTGGAGCATCCGCCCGTGTACACCCTTGGCAAGAGCGGGCACATGGAAAATGTCCTGCTTAACGATGCTACCATGACCGAGAAGGGGGTAGAATTTTTCCGCACCAATCGTGGCGGTGATATCACTTTTCATGGCCCTGGCCAATTGGTCGGCTACCCGATACTCGACCTGGAGAAGTTTCGTACCGATCTGGGCTGGTACCTTCGAAGTCTCGAGGAGGTGGGCATCCGGGTGTTGGCCGAATATGGAATCCCGGGTGATCGTTCTCCGGGGGAGACCGGGATCTGGATCGAGCCGGGGATCAAAGGGCGGGAGAGGAAGATCTGCGCCATGGGGGTACGTTGCAGCCGCTGGATCACGATGCATGGTTTTGCGTTGAATATTAATACCGATCTGTCCTGGTTTGGGAATATCATCCCCTGTGGTATCCCGGACAAGCAGGTGACATCGCTGGAACGGGAGCTCGGGCGGACTGTCGATGTGGAGGAAGTAAAGGCCCGTTGGAAGAGCCGGTTTGAAGAAGTGTTTGGTGCGGTGCTGTATGAGCCGGCCGCGGAGGGGTGCTGATGCGGGGCTAGAATTCTCTAGGGATAAAGAATTTGTTCTTTTCTTTCAGCTGATCGCCATCATACAATTCAAAGTGGAACCACCCCGAGTGGTGGAAATTTGTTTTGTCGAGGGTGAGGGAGGGGTCTTTGATCTCCGACAATTCGAAAAGCAGCTTATCGTTCTCATCAAAGAATTTCACGGCATAATGTTTCCGTGGCGCTTCGGGGAGCTTCACCTCGATGTTGCCATATTTTCCTGTAAATATATAAGGCGAAGGTTTGTATACTTCTTTGGCGATAAAGGGTTTTATGAGGAGGGTGTCGCCATTAATGAAGACCAGGGTATCTTTAGTACGTCGCAGCACGGAATCCCTGAAGGCCTGTATCCGCGTGCTGGACAGCTGGCCGATGATCTCATCTCCTTTACGGACATATATAGTATTAGACAAGGCTAATGCCGGGAGGGTGTGGATAGTGGATGGCGTTTTGATGCGCGATCGTTCTTTGTCGGACGCCGGAGAGAGGACGAGCATCCGGGCATCGGCGGCTCGAGCGATGGATTCATCCGTGTCGTCGTCTTGTTTTTCTTTTTGTGTTTCTTTCTGTGCGATGACGGGTTCTTCGGACTGGGAATGCGGCCGTCTGGATGGAGTGAAAAGATATTTACCGTTGTCGAGGACGATGAAGAGGCGATAATAAAAATTGGGGTGTGGCGCTTTGTTGTCGGTGGCGCCATTTTCCGGAAGCCGGGGATCCGGAACGGTGATCAGCGTATTAAAATTTCTGAGGCTATCTGCCGAGCGTTGGATACTGATCTGGGAAACGACGGGATATTTATTATGCCAGCTGATGAGGATCTTACCTGGACCACGGACGGTGACGGAGAATCGGGGGAGGGTATCCTGCGCCCTGAGGACAAGGGAAAAAACGAAGCAGATGAACAACAGGGATCCCGCGGTTTTGTACATAGGTTGTGTGAAGGTACAAATTCCGGGCCTAAAAATCCAATTTTCGGGGTGGGAGCGAACGGTTGCCTTGCAGTCCGCCGCTGTGGATGATCAATAAACGGGAATGGGCATGGAAGAGATGTTGGCGGATGCTTTCCCGGATGGCATAGAATAATTTGCCGGTATAAACGATATCGGTGGGGATGCCGGTATCGCGATGGAAGTCATTCATAAAGTCGAGGAGGATCTGTGGGTGCCGGCCGTAGCCGCCAAAGTGATATTGAGGTAGGAACAGTGTGCGGGGACCCGACAACGACGAGGTGTCGAAACCTTTGAGGACAGGGACGCCGATGATCGTCTGCTGCGGGGTCGAAGCGCGGTGGAGGCCAAGGAAAGTAGTGCCTGTGCCGATGGCGCAGCAGATGTGGGTGTAGGCGGTGGTGTCGGCGAGTTGGAGGATGTCCTGGCTGCCGGTGATGCCTGGGATGCCGCCACCGCCTTCCGGGATGATATAAGCGCCGGGATAGCGGTGTGTCAGCTGTTGCAGAAAAGTGGGGTTTTCTTTTTGGCCGTATTGTTCGCGGGAGACGAATTCCAGTTGCATGCCATAGGCGGCAGCGTCCGTCAATGTAGCGGAAGGGGATGAAGGTTGTTCACCGCGGATGATGCCGATGGCGGGGAAGCCGGCTTGTTTTGCGGCATAGGCGGTTGCGACAAGATGATTCGACCATGCGCCGCCAAAGGTGAGAATGGGCCGGCCGGGGGAAGCGAGGGCGAGATGTTTTTGCAGCTTGAACCATTTGTTCCCTGATACGATGGGGTGTAGTTGATCCAGCCGCATGACATCCACATGGATTTGCGAAGCAGTGAATGCCGGAAGCTGCAATCGTTGTATCAGGGATGCTTGATGATTCACTGTAATGTTTTATTTTCGTGTCATAAATATAAAAATACTAGTAATGCAACCAACCCTTTTGATCTTAGCTGCCGGTATGGCTTCCCGATATGGGAGTATGAAACAAATTCAGGGCTTTGGCCCCAGTGGAGAGACAATAATGGATTATTCCATATATGATGCCATCCGTGCGGGGTTTACAAAGGTAGTGTTCATTATCCGGAAGGATTTTGCGGAGGATTTCAAGAATATTTTCGAGCCGAAATTGAAGGGGAAGGTCGCGATAGACTATGTCTACCAGGATCTGCATTCTTTTACGGGTGATTTTCCGGTGCCGGCCGATCGGTCGAAGCCCTGGGGTACGGCCCATGCCGTATTGTGTGCGAGAGACGCGATAAAGGAGCCTTTTGCGGTGATCAATGCGGATGATTTTTATGGCCGTGATTCGTTTGAAAAGGCTTATGCCTTTCTGACGGGACCTGTGAGCCCCAATGTATATTGTATCATCGGGTATGAATTGGCCAAGACGCTGTCCGATAATGGGACGGTGAGCCGTGGGGTTTGCCAGGTGGATGCAGCTGGCAACCTGGTGTCGATTGCTGAGCGGACGAAGATCTATGAGAAAGACGGAAAGATCACATATGAGGAAGGCGATAAAAAATTTGAGGTACCTTATGATTCGAAGGTTTCTATGAATTTCTGGGCTTTCGATCCTTCGGTTTTTGCGTATACGGAGAAAATATTCAAGGAGTTTTTAGCGGAGCAGGGGTCGAATCCGAAAGCGGAGTTTTTTATTCCGATCATTGGGGACAAATTCATCAAGGAAGGGAAGGGGAGTATAAAGGTGATCCCCACCGGTGCGAAATGGTTTGGAGTGACGTATAAGGAGGATGCGCCGGAGGTGCAGGCGAGTTTAAATGCGTTGATCGCGAAGGGGGAGTATCCTTCGAATTTGTGGAAATAAAAATGTAAAAGGCCCACGGTAGTGGGCCTTTTACTTAGTTAGATTTGACGATGAAGATGTAGTCGCGGATGCGTTTGATCTGTTGTTTGCGATCCATTCCTTTAAGGGAGGAATTGACCGGGATCTTCAGGGTGCTGAGGGTGGTATCCGTCTTTTGCAGGGTGCTATCGGCTTTCATGGCGTCGAGGGCGTTGAAGATGTTCTTCGAACGGACGGCGAAGACCATGCCCTGGGCGTTTTGCTGGCTGGAGGTGACGACTCCGATTACTTCCCCGTCGTTGTTGAGAACGGGTGTACCACTATTACCGGGGTTGGCGGCGATGGTGAGCTGGAAGGCGGTGGTGTCGCCCTGGTAGCCCGTTTCGGCGCTGCAATATCCTTTGCCATAAACGATATCGGGCCGGGGGTAGCCAAGGGTAAAGACATCTTCACCGAGATCGGCGCTCGCCTTGCTGATACCGTAGGGCAGGCCGTTGAAGGCATGATAGGAGGTGTCCTCTATCTTTAGCAGGGCCAGATCGGCCTGGTGGTCGAGCTGGATGATGCGGGCCTGGTAGGCGCCGAGGGTGTTTTGTACTTCGACGATAGTGGCATTCTTTACGACGTGTGCGTTGGTGAGCAGGTAGCCCTTACCATCTATGAGAAAACCGGTGCCCCCGCGGGTGAAGGTAGTGGTCGCGGCCACGGCGTTGTCCAGTTTGGTGTCTACCGTTTTCAGTTTTCGCGCCTGATCGTTGAGCTGGCGGCTTAACTGGTCGATACTCGACTGGCTGACCTTTGGTGTAACGAGGGAGATGAGCCCGCTGATAAAGAGGGCGGTGATGCCGGCGATGGAGGCGGCAACGAAGACGGTGCGCTTGTATTTCTTCCAGAGCATCACCACTTTGGCGCTGGCGGGAGGCGGGTCGATATGGCCTTCACGGGACAGTTGCTGGTGTACCTCGTTGAGTTGTGTTTTCAGCTGGCGGGTCTCGCCGTATTGGGTGAGCTGGTTCAGAAACGCAGCGTGTTCGACCACCAGCGCATCGACTTCCGGGTTTGTTTGCCGGATATGTTCGAAGAACTGTTTTTCTTCGGGGAGCATTTCACCCCGGAGGTAACGTTCGACGGCATCTAATAGGGCAGCATCTTGCATCTTACTCACTTATTTTTTGGTCAAATTAAAGATCTTTTTCAATCGCATCAGGCATTTGTATTTCTGGTTCTTTGCGTTGTCCGCGTTGGTATAGCCAAAATCCGTGGCTATATCGATCATGCTCTTCTTTTCCAGATAGTAGGCCTCTAAAAGGCTTTTACAGGGTTCGCCGAGGTTTTTCAGGGATTGTTCCATGACCTGGAAGTCTTGGTTGCGTTGTTCGTGGCGCTCCAATTCTTCTTCCACAGGTACGGTTTCTTCCAGGTTCTCCACTTCCGAGGAGAATCTTTGTTGTTGGTTCAGGCGTTTGAGCCAGAGCCTTCGGCATACGGAATAGAGGTAGGTCTTGAGCTGACTGTTCAATTCGAAAGAGCCGGATCTTGCTTTTTCGTACAGAACGATCATGGCTTCCTGGAAAATGTCACGGGCATCTTCAGGATAGCCGTTGTTGCTGAGTATCAGGGACTGCACCATATTATAGTGCTGCTTGTAGATGGCTTCTATGGCCTTACGGTCGTTGTGTGCCAGTCCTTCGAGTAACTTTTGTTCGTTGGTCTCTGTCCTCACGCTTGTGCTATATTTAATACCCAAATTAACCATTCGTAACCCAAAGGAATGGGAAATAATTCAAAAAAAGCGTTTTTGGCGTTCAAAAGCCAGCGTATACGTATTAGTATAATTAATATGTAAAAAACATTGATTTGTGTGGGTTACTTTTTGGAGACGCTAGTATTAAACTCGAAACCATTCAATTAACGTTAACGTAAAAAAAAAATCAATGAAAAAGTTCTTTTTTGTAGCCGCGATCGCCGCTTTCGCAGTAGCTTGTAACAACTCAGGTTCTGAAGCTAAGGCAACTGATTCTTCCGCAACCAAGATGGCTGATTCTTCCAAGATGGGCGCAGACAGCTCCAAGATGGCTGCTGACACTTCGAAGATGGCTGCTGATACTACCAAGAAAGATACCGCTACGAAGAAATAAGTTTTTTATAGGCAAGTTATAGACCGGATCTGCCGCTGGCGGGTCCGGTTTTGTTTTGCGCCAAAGGGCCCGTGGCCCTTTTTAGTTTTTGGGGGTTTGGGTCTTCGACCAGACGGTCGGAGGCTCTTTTTAGTTTTTGGGGGTTTGGGTGCGGGTGTCGGGGATGAAGGCGGTGAGCAGGCCCAGGATGGGCAGGAAGGAGCAGAGATGGAATACATGCTGGATGCTTGTCCTGTCGGCGAGGCGGCCCAGGACGGCGGCGCCGATGCCGCCCATACCAAAGGCCAGGCCGAAGAACAGCCCGGAGATGAGGCCTACTTTTCCCGGTAGGAGTTCCTGGGCATAGACGAGGATGGCGGAGAAGGCGGAGGCGAGGATGAGTCCGATGAAGACAGAGAGTACGGCAGTCCAGAAGAGGTTGGCGTAGGGCAGCGCGAGAGTGAAGGGGGCCACGCCCAGGATAGAGAACCAGATGACATATTTACGACCGATGCGATCGCCAATAGGGCCTCCGATGAAGGTGCCGGCTGCCACAGAACCCAGAAAGACGAAGAGCAGCATCTGCGCGCTCTTCTCCGACACGTGAAATTTGTCGATAAGAAAGAACATATAATAGCTGCTCATGCTGGACATGTAAAAATATTTAGAGAAGATGAGCACCAGCAGGATGACAAGGGCAACGGCTACTCTTGCCCGGGAGATACCCGGTTGTAATGCGGTGATTGTCGTCGCGGCCTTTTTCTTGCGCTGGCCGAGATTGTGGCTGTACCAGGCGCCTGTCCGAAGGAGGACACCGATGCCTACCAGGGCGAAGAAGCCGAACCAAATAATATTCGATTGGCCGTAGGGTGAAACGATGTGAGCGGCCAGCAGGGGGCCGAGGGCTGCGCCGGCGTTGCCGCCCAGCTGGAAAATGGATTGAGCCAATCCCCGGCGTCCGCCGGATGCCAGATAGGCCAGGCGGGAGGCTTCGGGGTGGAAGATCGATGAGCCCATACCTACGAGGGCGACCGCCACCAGCACGAGGGGGAAAGTGCCTGCTCTTGACAACAGGATCAGGCCGGCCAGGGTAAAGCACATCCCGGCCGCGAGGGAATAGGGTTGTGGTTTTTTGTCGGTGTAGAGGCCGACAAAGGGTTGCAGGAGCGAAGCGGTGAGCTGAAAACAGAAGGTGATGAGACCTACCTGGCTGAAGTCCAGGCCGAGCGATTTTTTAAGTAGCGGGTAGGATGAGGGGATGAGGGATTGCATCGTGTCGTTGAGCAGATGCGAGAAGCTGATCGCGAGGAGGATAGAGAATACGGTCTTTTGTACGACAGCATCCTTTTGGGTGTTGGCATCGGCGGTGGTAGTGACTGGTCTTGGTGTGGTGGCGCTGGACATATCAAATTCATTTAACCTGCGGTGATCTTTGCCGCGTATTGCCAGGCTTTTTTAGGGTCCTGGTCGATAATACTTTGCAGCAGGAGTTCGTGCAGCTGCTGCGTCTCGATGAATCTATCGGTTGTCAGATAGGTCTGGTGGAAATGCCGGCCCATCTGTTCGGCGACGGAGCGATACAAATCGGCCAGGATGTCATTGCGGGCGGCGACCGCCATGGCGACATGGAACCGGATATCGCTGTTGATAGCCCCTTCCGTATCTCCGGCCTGTGCGGCGGTGTTCCTATCCTGTAACAATGCCTTCATTTTTGTAATATCCCTGCGGGTGCGGAGAAGGGCTGCTTTCTCGGCGATCTTCATTTCCAGCAGTTGTCTTACTTCATCCAGGTGGGTGGCGTCGGCGCGGCGCAGGCGTTGCGGCAGTGGTTCGGCGATGCCCCGCTGGGGTTCCACCATCGTGCCGGAGCCCTGGCGTACGGTTACCAGCCCGGTATTGGCCAGGATCCGAATGGCCTCCCTGATGGTGCTGCGGCCAACGCCGAATTCGGCCATCAGTTCGGGCTCCGAGGGTAATTTGTCACCTGCTTTGTATACGCCCAGTGACAGCTGTTGCTGGAGCCTGCCGACGACGGCATCGGCGAGGGAGTGACGTGGAAGGGGAGTGGTTGGCTTTCTCATCCTATCATCTGATGACTTTCCCGAAGGTAGGAAATTCCGCTCAGAAAACGGGGAAATTTTCGTGGCGCCGCGTGCGCGCATTTGGGGAGGCTACCTTTTTACTCCATAGCGATAGTCGAAGAACAGGGTGTGGAAGATGCCGGAGATGTAAGGTTCGCCGGCCATTATGTATTGGTAGGCTTTGCGGATCTCGTCGACGGGTTCTGCTTTGTGGACATAGGCGTCGATGCCGGTCTCCTTCATCTTTTCGATGATGTGCGGGTCATAGGTGCCGGTGTAGATCATGAGATGGCTGCCTGGAAATTTTGCTTTCAGTTCGGCGGCGGGCAGCAGGAGGCTGCCGGGGGTGTTTTCTTCGGTTGAGCCAAGGATGATCAGCTGCCAGTCGACAGCTTCGAACGATTTTGCCGACAAGGCGGTGAAGACGTTTTCGGTGTGTTCCACCCGGATTGCCGGATCAATGAAACGGAAGGTTTCATGGAGTCCAACAGCGATTAGCGGTATCTCGTCGATGACGAGGATGTGGGTCGGAGGTTGTATAGACATGCGCAAATTTCGGAAAAATGCCTGAAACGCCTGTATATGTTAACCTGTATATTTGTTCCTACTTTTAAAGCTAAATAAATCATTATCATGCGCGTTGCAATCAACGGAATGGGGCGGATAGGGCGATTGCTGAGCCGGAGGCTATTAAACGAGGGCGGCATCGAGCTTGTCGCCGTCAACGATATTATGGAGCCGGAAAATCTTGCTTACCTGTTGAAGTATGATTCCGTTTACGGAACTTTACCTTACCGGGTGGGCTATGCGGACGATCATCTTTCTGTCGGGGACAAGAAGATCGCTGTGTTCAGACAGGAAGACCCGCGGGAACTGCCGTGGGCGGCGCTTGACATCGACATCGTGCTGGAGTGTTCGGGCCGGTTTACGAAGGGAGATGCGGCAGCCATTCATCTGTCCGCGGGCGCGCGTAAGGTGTTGTTGTCTACGACGGGTTCGCCGGATGTACCGCTGTTGATCTACGGGTTCAACCAGCATGTGCTTAACGCCGACACCGCCATTGTTTCGCCCGGTGGCTGTATGACCAATTGTTCGACGCATATTTTGTATCTGCTGAATCAGATAGGTATTGAATCTGTGCAGGCAAATATCCTTCATTCTTATACTTCCCGGCAGGAGCTGGTGGATGCACCCCACAAGCAATACCGCAGGGGCCGGGCCGCAGCAGAGTCTATCATCCCGGTGGAGATAGATCTTGCCGGCTCGCTGGAGAGACTGCTGCCTGCTCTGAAGGATAAGATCGCCACCGTGTCGACGCGGGTGCCGGTTGCCAATGGGGCCATGGCCGACTTCACGGTGCAATTGAAGACGGCGACGCCGGCGAGTGAGATAAATGCGCTTTTTTTCAATGCGGCCAGGCAGGAGTATAAGGGCATCCTCGACTACACCGAAGAGGATCTGGTGTCGCTGGATATCAAGGGAGATACGCATTCCTGTGTGGTGGATGGGACGCTTACCTCGGTGGTGGGACGGCAGGTGAAGCTGATCGCCTGGTTTGATAACGAATACGGATATACGAGCAGAATGATCGACTGGCTTTATTACTGGAAAAAATTTTTATGACAAAAATAACCCGTCGCCTTGCTTCCATCGATGCCTTCCGGGCAATAACGATGTTGCTGATGATCTTTGTCAACGACCTTATCCTTGACATCCGCGTTCCTGAATGGCTGGAGCATGCCCGGGAAGGCGAGGACCGGCTTGGGCTGGCCGACACTGTTTTTCCTGCTTTCCTTTTTATCGTCGGGCTTTCGATACCGCTGGCTATCCGGGCTGGGCGGGAGCGGGGCGCTTCGCGGACGACGACGTTGCTGCATATCCTGCGCCGGAGCTTTGCCTTGCTGGTGATGGGGTTTTTCCTGGTGAATTATGAAGAGTTTACGCAGGGGCCTGCGCTGGTATCGCAATTTGGATTCCTGCTGATCATTACGATTGCTTTCTTTTTTATCTGGCTTGTTTATCCGGAGTCCTGGTCTGTGGCACGCAAATGGTTGTTTCGGGGCATCGGCGTTGCGGCGCTGGTGTTCATGGCCATCATTTACAAGGGTGGGACGCCCGAGCATCCCAAGTGGTTAGAGCCGTCCTGGTGGGGTATACTCGGGCTCATCGGCTGGTGTTATCTCACCTGCGCGCTTTTGTACTTCTTCATCGGTGACAGGCTGTGGGCGTTGGGAGTGATCTTTCTGTATTTTCTTGGTTTTGCGATCCTGGCGCATACGAGAGGAGGCACAATGATGCATTATCTTTCCCTGGGTGGTAGCGGCGGGCTTTCGGCCTTTACCATGGCTGGGGTGATGACTACGGTGTATTATCAGCGGATGACAAACAGCGGCAAGGCGGTGAAGGGACTGCTTGTGCTGACGGCCTGGACGCCGGTGTTGATCGTGGCGGGATTTATCCTGCGGTCCATCGGGGGGATCGCCAAGCTGGGGGTTACTCCCTCATGGATATTGATCTGTACGGGTATCAGCGTCGGGTGTGTGGTGTTGCTTGGTTATATTGTAGATGTGCAGGGTCGTCAGGACTGGTATCGCCTGATCAGGCCCGCGGGTACGATCACGTTGACTTGTTATTTGCTACCCGATATTCATTTTGCTATCCTTAAACTGCTTGGCCCTTCTGTGCAGTTGCCGGAGGTGTTGCGCACGGGCTGGATAGGCGTTGGCAAGTCGCTTGTCTTTGCCTTTCTTATCGTTTTGCTCACCGGGGTGCTGGAAAAGAAGAAGATCAGGCTTTCGGTCTAGTGTATGGTGAATGCTGCGGTCAGCTTTTCATCGCGGGAATGGCTGCCCAGCACTACCTTATAATTTCCTTTGTATAGCCGCCATTTGCCGGCGGCGAGGTCCCACTTCTGCAGTTCGGTTATGGGAATACTGATGGACAGCTGCTGGCTGCCATGTGCTGCCACCGTCAGGCGGTGAAAGGCTTTCAATTCTTTTATGGGCATCCTTTCGGCATTGGGGTATTCGATATAGGCCTGGACCACTTCGTCGCCGTCCCGGTCGCCGGTATTGTTTACCGTGAGGTCAACGGCCAGGGTATCTTTTAGCGTGTAATTGTTCTTCGGTTGTTTTTGCCAGACATAGGAGAAGGTGGTATAGCTGAGCCCGTAGCCGAAAGGATATTGGACGGGGCCGTCGTAATACCGATAGGTTCTGCCTTTCAGGCTATAGTCTTTATATGCAGGGAGGTCGCTGAGTTCGCGGTAGAAGGTGACTGGCAGGTGGCCTGAAGGTGAGGCCTTGCCAAAGACAATATCGGCCAGGGCGTTGCCGCCTTGTTCGCCGGGGTACCAGGCCAGGAGGATGGCATCGGCATAAGGGATAATGGGGGTGAGGTCGACGGCGCTGCCGGCGGTGACTACGACAATGAGCGGTTTGTTATGGATGGCTTTCCGTAGCTTTTTTATATAAGCGATGTGGGCGGCGGGGAGGCTGAGGTCGGTGCGGTCGCCGCCATGAGGGGCCAGAAAGGCGTCGCCTTCTTCTCCTTCCATCACGGGGGTGAGGCCGATGACGGCGATGGTCGCCTGGCAATTCGAGGCTGCCCAGTCTCCGCCGAAGTGGACGGTGTCTTTGTAATCGCAGCCCTGATCGTATTCCACATGCATGGCGGGGCCCGTAGCGGATGTCAATCCTTCCAGGAAGGTGACCATGCGGGAGGAGACTCCGTGGTAGTTGCCGGCGAGGGCGTCGAAGGAAAAGGCATTGGGGCCGACGATCATCAGGGAGGCGAGAGAATCTTTGTTCAGGGGCAAGATACCCTTATCATTTTTCAGCAGGACCATACTTTCCGCGGCCAGCTGCCGGGCGAGAGCGAGATGGCCGGGTGTGCGGACGCTGTCGGCGCCGTAGCTGCTAAAGGGCACGGCAGCCTTGTCGTCGAAGAAGCCCAGCTTTAGCTGGGTGCGGAGCAGGGGCGCCAATGCGGAGTCTATTTGTTCGCGGGTTAGCAGGCCGGCGTCGACGGCCTTTAGCGCGTCCTGTTGCAATACGCTCGAGCAGTCGAGATCGACACCGGCTTTTATCGCGGCGGCGGCTGTTTCGACGGGACCAGCGAGGGCCTTATGTCTTTCGAAAATATCATCGAGGGCGCCGCAGTCGGTGACCACGTGCCCTTTGAAATGCCATTCTTCGTGCAGGATATGATGAAGGAGGGTAGGGCTTGCGCAGCAGGGTTCGCCGTTGACGCGATTGTAGGCGCACATGACGGACTCCACGCCGGAGTCCACCAATCTTTTGAAAGCGTAGAGATAGGTCTCGCGGAGATCTTTTTCGTCGACGATGGCATTGAAGGTGTGGCGGTCTGATTCAGGTCCACTATGTACTGCAAAATGTTTTGCGCAGGCTGATGCTTTCAGGTAATGCGGATCGTTGCCTTGTATCCCTTTTATATAGGCCGTACCCATGGTCGCCGTGAGGAAGGGGTCTTCGCCATAGGTCTCCTGGCCGCGGCCCCAGCGCGGGTCGCGAAAGATGTTGATGTTGGGTGACCAGAAGGTGAGGCCCATGTATTGTTCTGCCCTGCCGGCGGCGGTGGAGAGGTTGTATTTGGCGCGGGCTTCGGTGGAGATGACATCGCCTGCTTTGTGCAGGAGGGCGTTGTCGAAGGTGGCGGCGTTGCCGATGGCCTGGGGGAATACGGTGGCTTCGCCTGCCCGGGCGACGCCGTGGAGTCCTTCGTTCCACCAGTTGTAGGCTGGGATGGAGAGGCGGTCGACTGCTTTGCTGCGATAGCCCAGGAGGGAAATTTTCTCTTCGAGCGTGAGGCGGGAAAGGAGGTCTTTTACCCTGTCTGTCTGGGGGAGGGAGGCGTCGCGGAAGGGGAGGGGTTGGGCGATAGTGGTTGAAGAGAGCAGGAGGAGTAGGAAAAAAAAGAGACGAAACTTGTTGGAACGATACATGGCGGTCGATTTGATATTTTATGTCGGCCCTTCGGGCAAACCGGACTCCGTCCGGTTTTGGGCGCCAAGTTCGGTGAAAAATGCGAGATTCTGTAAACCGATTGCATTCCCGATGTTTTGATGCGCGCTCAAAGTAATTTGATCCGGTGATAAGGGAATCATTTATAATCTTTATAGACTTATAAATGTTGAATTGACAGGAAATCTGTAAGGGTGGGACGCGACACACCAGATAAGTCTTTTATGTGTTAAAACCCTCTGTGGGCTTGCGTTTGAGAGGGGTTGTAATTATTTTTACCTACGTAAGACTTTATCAACCCCTAAATACCAATTCTATGAAAACGGCCTTATTCGCAATGATCGTGACCTTACTTATGAGTGTCAGGGCAGCGGCGACTACCTGGTATGTGAAGCCGGGTGGCACGGGCACCGGCAGCGGCAGCTGGGCCAACGCGGCGGCATCCACCCAATTGGCGACTATCATTGCCGGTGCGGCCTCGGGCGACCAGGTGTGGGTGGTGGGCAGTGGCAGCGGTACGACGTATTACCCTACCACCGGGACCAGCCGGACAATTTCTTTTGTGCTGAAAAGCGGAGTAGCTGTTTATGGCGGGTTTGCCGGGACGGAAACACTGCTGAGCCAGCGAAATGCTGCTACCAATATCACCATTTTGTCGGGAGATATCGGCATTGTTGGGAATAGTACGGATAACACCTACAATGTGGTGGTCTCTACGGGGAATACCGCCGGCACCATTCTGGATGGGTTTACCATCGAGAACGGGAATGCCAACGGCGCTGGCCAGAACAGTACCGGCGGCGGGATCTACAATTCGGGGACGACCGTCACCTATTCCAATTGTATTATTACCAACAACGTCGCCACCAGCACTGGCGGCGGGGTCTATAACACCAGCAGTACCGCTACCTTTACCAATTGTACTTTCAGTCATAATTCCACGTCCAGTGATGGGGGCGGTGTATATATCTACAATAGTGGAACGTATCTGTTTACCAGCTGCGCCTTCGATACCTGTACGGCGACCGGCAACGGCGGCGGTATCGCCCTCAATTCCCTCTCCAATGTTCCCTTTCATTACTGCAATTTTGTAGGTAATTCGGCCAGCGCTACGGCAGTCGACAATGGCGGTGGCGGTTTTTATGCTTCGAGCGGATCGGGAGATACGCTGATCGGCTGTACCTTCTCGAAGAATTCCTCGGTTTCCTATGGCGGCGGGTTTCTGAGCAACGGTCAGAGCAGCTTTGTGATGCGGAATACTACTTTTTCCCAGAACAATGCTTCTGTGTTTGGCGGCGGTTTTGCCTGCGCCAGCGGCAACACCTTTATCGTGACCAATACGCATTTATCGAATAATGTCGCGCCTTCCGGTGGCGGGATGTATATCGTCGGCGGAAGCCCGAGCCTTGCATACGATACGCTTTCCAATAATACGGCTACGGCCAGCAGCGGCAATGGCGGTGGCGGGTTGTATGAGGATGTCAGCGGGGCGAACCCGACCATTTCGCACTGCTGGTTCCTGGGTAATGTTACCAATGGATCGAACGGGGCGGCTATCTGGGATAACTCTGCCAACCCTGACAGCAATACCGTCTTCCAGGCGAACATCGCCAAGGGCGCCGGTTCGAATGGCGGGGCCATCTATCATAATTCGCAGACGGGATCGATCATCAACTGTGTGTTCGTGGACAACTCCTGCACCGGCTATGGCGGCGGTTTCTATAACAACGCTACCTCGGAGACGATGGAGAACTGTACTTTCTATAATAACGGTGCGACGACTGCGGGTGCAGGTATCTATGATGCCGGTGGGGGTAATCCCAAATACTATGGCAATGTTACCTGGGGCAACAGTCCGGATGGGTTTGCCGTGGGCGCCGGTTCTACCGGTGGCTTCAAGGTGAAATACAATGATTTTCAAGCGGCGCTTGGTTTTTCCGGCGGATCGATAACGGGCAATATCGCGTCGAACCCGCTGTTCTACAACTCGGGTAATTATGCGGGAAGCGACGGCATCTGGGCTACGACCGATGACGGGCTCCATCTTGGTAACGGCTCGCCTGCGGCAGACGCGGACCAGGCTACCATCCCGGCAGACGATATTGCGGATGTTCACCGACCCTATGTCGGAAATACCTATGCGAATATGGGCGCTTATGAAGGTCCGGCCTTTGTCCTGGCTTTTTCCGTGCTGGACTTTTCGGCTACTCCTGCCGGTACAAATTCGGCCGGCCTTTCCTGGTCGGTGGATGCGAACGGGCAAATTGCCCGGTTTCAGGTGCAGCGATCGGGTGACGGGGTTACTTTTATAGCCGCCGGGACGGTAGATGCCAGCCCGGGACAGAGTGGGTATTCCTTTGTCGATGAAAATGCGGCGGGCAGGTTGTTGTATTATCGCCTGTTGAGTGTGTTGGATGACGGCAGTGAGCAGTACAGTCGGATCGTGGTGTTCGCCCGGACGTCTTCCACGACGGGGAAGCTGGCGGTATGGCCGAGTGTAGGCGTCGAGGGGAAGAGGACGGTTTATATTAAGATGATGGAAACTGCAAGGTGCGCGCTGGTGGTTAGTGATGCATCCGGCCGTCCCGTGAGGCAGCGAATCGCTGTGCTGGTGGCAGGAGACAACTATCTGACGCTGGATATGTCGGGGCTTGGGGCTGGTATTTATTATTTAAGTGTTGGGGGAAATGAGGGCCCTAGGCAGGCGGTGCTGCTGGAGAAACTGTAGGATCAGCCACCCTTTTTCCTTTCCCGGTAGTCCGATGGGGTCAGTGCGAATTTGGATTTGAACACTGTCGAAAAATAAGCCTGTGATGAGAATCCGACTTTGAAAGCTATCTCGGCGATGGACAAGTCTTCTTTTGCCAGCAGGAATTTTGCTTTTTGCAGGCGGACGGTGAGGATATAGTCGTTTACGTTATACCCGATGAGGGCTTTTACCTTCCGGTAGAGCTGTACCCTCGACACCCGGATCTCCCTGCAGATGTCATCTACCGAAAATTCTTCATTCGAAAGGTTGTTCTCCACGATGGCGATGAATTCGTTGATAAACTTCCGGTCGATCTTTGTCGAGGAATTAGACCTCGATACGGTGGGCAATTCGCTTGTGTAGTGCTCGCGGAGGATGGACCGGTTATTCAACAGGTTGTTGATGGTCTCTTCCAGGTATTCCAGGTTGAAAGGCTTTACGATGAATGCGTCTGCTTTTAGCCGGATGCCCTTTATCTGGTCTTCCATAGAACCTTTTGCCGTCAGCAGGATGATGGGGATATGCGAACTGCGGATGTCCTGCTTTAGTGTCTCTGTCAGGTGGAGGCCGTCCTGACCCGGCAGGATAATATCGGCGATGATGAGATCGGGAACGATATCATAGGCAAGCGCAAGACCCGTTGCGGCATCGCCTGCCTCGTGCATCTCATAGGCGTTGCCCAGTCTTCCTTTCAGGAAGGTGCGGAGGTCTTCATTGTCTTCGATGAGCAGCAGGGAATGTTCCTTGCCGTTGCGGACAGCCGTTTCTTCCTCGCGGACGACGGGTTCGATGTCGGTCGTATAGATGCGGAGATCTTCGTAGGCGGTGTTTGAAGGCTGCTCTTCGACGATCTCGCCGGACTTTAGATGCGTGTTGCCCAGGGGAAGTCTGATCGTGAACTTCGTACCTTTCCACTTTTCGGTGCTAAGGATTATATCGCCCTGGTGGAGAGAGATGAGTTCCTTTGAGAGTGACAGGCCAAGCCCCGTGCTGTTAATGGCGGATCGATTACCCTGGAAGAAGGGTTCGAAGGCATGCTCGGCCTCTTCGTGCGTCATCCCGACTCCCGAATCTTCCACTATGATGATGGCCGTTTTTCCGTCGGGCTCCCTATCGACGGTGACTTCGATGGAGCCGCCGTCATGCGTGAATTTGAAGGCATTGGACAGGAGGTTGAACAGTACCTTGTCGAGCATGTTGACGTCGAACCAGGCCTCCAGGCCGCGGGCTTTATTGACGATGTTGAAGGAGATGGATTTCTTACGGGCCAGCGTCTGGAAGGAGCTGGCGATCTCCGTCACGAATTCCCCCAGGTTGTTGCGGGAAGCGGCAAGCCGCATTTTATTCTCTTCGATCTTACGGAAATCCATTAGTTGGTTGATGAGCCGAAGGAGGCGCATGACGTTGCGATGGATGAGCTGCAGATCGTTTTTTACCATGAAATGCAGCTTGGGGATGGACAGGGCGTCTTCCAGCGGGCCGAGGATGAGGGTGAGTGGCGTCTTGAACTCGTGGGAGATGTTGGTGAAGAAATTGAATTTTGCGGTAGACGCTTCCTTTGCCTTCTCCGTCATCTCCAATAACTGGGTTTGCTGGAGCAGGATCTCCTGGTTCTGCGATTCCAGGCGGCGGTTGATCTTGCGGTTATTGCGCAGCGAGTGGAAGGCGATGCTACCCAGGACAACGGCGAGGACGAGTCCGCCGATGGCGGCATAGAGCAGATTGCGCTGGTTGCGGTATATGCGTTGCTGCTCCTGGAGCAGGTCGTATTGTTTTTCGATGTCTTTTTGCTGGTTGTCGATGCGGTCTGTCTGTAGCTTCATGATCCGGACGTTGGTGGAATCGATGACTACGGAAGGCAGGATATTTTCCCTGTTGAAGGGTTGTTTTCCCAGGATGCGGAAGGCCACGTCGATGGCTTCCTCCCCGCCTGTGGGGTTGAGGAAGGTGGCCTGGAGGATCTTATCCGACACCAGCTGGATCCCGCCACCCGGCCCAGGCAGACCGTCCACGCCGAAGAACCGGACGGATTTTTCCATGCCCAGCTGTTTATACACTTCAAAGGCGCCCAGGGCCATGAGGTCGTTTTGCGCGAAGACGACGTCGGTGGGCGACAGGCGGTCGCGAATTTTGAGGAATTCTTCTTTTGCCGGGTCTTTGAGCCAGTCGCCGTACAGCCGGGTCTTGATGCGGATGGCCGGGTTGATGCGGATGCCTTCTTCGAATCCCAACCGGCGGTCGGTGGAGGGGGTCGAACCTTTTAGCCCGATGACCTCTATAATATTGGTGGTATCATGAAAAAGGTGGGCTACGTAGTTGCCGGCCATTTTGCCCAGTTCGAAGTTGTTGATGCCGACAAAGCTGGTATAGAGATCAGAAGATATTTTGCGGTCGATGATGACGACCGGGATGCCACTGTTGTAAGCTTCTTCCACTACGGCGGTGAGCGGTGTGGCTTCGTTGGGGGAGACCAGCAGGATATCGATGTTTTGCGCGATGAGCTCCCTGATCTGTTTGACCTGGAGGTCACTGTTGTCATTGGCGCTTCTATAAATGAGTTCTGTGCCCGGGTGAAAGGACAGTTCGCGGCGCATCCCTTCCAGGGTAGCCTGCTTCCAATTCTCTGTGCCGGTACATTGTGCGAAGCCGATGCGGTATTTTTTTTCGGAATTGGAGCCCGAGCAGGAGGGAAAGAGCATAGTAATAGCGGGCAGCAGCACAATAAACCAATATGCCGGCTTTACGCGAAGCCGGCCCGTTTTCTTAAGCAAGCCAATCATATAGATAAAGTTGGGTTTATTTTTTTTATCGGGCCTGCAATTCCGTATCATTTTTTTTAGAATGCGACTTTAAGCCCGAACAGGATCGAAAAACCAGGAAACAATATTAGACAGGCCTTCTGCGGCCAGTTGCTAATCTGCTGACAATGAGTTGATACGATTTCGGTCGATTTCGGTATCATTTTAAAAGGGATTCTTTTTTCCTCCGGCTATCTTGGGACCAAGTTGTTGCCATATGAACAGGAAAAAAGTAATACTCTGGTCTGTCGTGATCGCCCTTGGCGGGTTTCTTTTTGGATTCGACACGGCTGTTATCTCCGGCGCGGAAAGATCGATTCAGCAATTCTGGAACCTCAATGCCGTCCAGCACGGCTTTACCATTTCTATTGCCCTTATCGGTACGGTGATCGGTGCGTTGCTGGGGGCCATACCGGCAGATTTACTGGGGCGGAAGAAGACACTCTATGGGATAGCTTTTCTTTACCTGGTGTCTTCCCTTGGGACGGCGCTATCCGGCTCGTGGCCTGTTTTCTTACTGTTTCGTTTTCTGGGTGGTTTTGGCGTTGGCGCATCCTCCGTGACCGCGCCTATTTATATATCGGAGATATCCCCTGCCGCGAGGAGGGGGAGACTGGTCGGGCTGTTTCAGTTCAATGTAGTGCTGGGGATTGTGGTGTCTTATCTCTCCAATTATCTCATCGGGCGGACGGGAGAACATTCGTGGCGTCTTATGCTGGGTGTTCAGGCGATTCCGTCTGCGTTGTTTTTGTTGCTGTTGCCTTTTGTTCCTGAGAGTCCCCGCTGGCTGATCACGAGAAAGGGCAAAGTAGCGGAGGCGAAGAAGATTATGGAGCTTATCAATGCCGACACGGCCGGACAGGTGATCGAAGACATCCAGCAGACGGACAAGGAAGAGAAGGCTGTCCTGTCCAAGGCCTCCCTTTTCTCGAAGCGCTTCAGGACCCCGGTGATGCTTGCTGTATTGTTTGCCGTGTTCAACCAGGTTTCCGGCATCAATGCTATTATATATTATGCACCCCGCATCTTCGATATGACGGGTCTTGGGGCGGGTTCTGCCCTGTTGTCGACGGCCGGTCTTGGCGCGGTGAATTTTATATTTACGCTGGTGGCCATGAATTTCATCGACAAGATGGGCAGGCGGTCCCTGATGCTGATCGGGTCTTTCGGGCTTATCGCCACGCTGGCCCTTGTTTCCTATTCCTTTTACTCGGCCAATTTCAGGGCCGTGCCTGTTTTCCTTTTTGTTTATATCGCTTTTTTCGCTTTTTCGCAGGGCGCCGTCATCTGGGTATTCATCTCGGAGATATTCCCCAACCAGGTGCGGGCGAAGGGGCAGACGCTGGGCAGCACGACCCATTGGATCATGGCGGCGATGATTGCTTTTTCTTTTCCTTCTTTAGCCGAGAAGGCCGGTGGCGGCAACACTTTCCTGTTCTTTTGCCTGATGATGTGTATCCAGCTGCTGTTCGTATGGAAGCTGATGCCCGAGACGAAAGGCCGGTCGCTGGAACAGATAGAACATACGCTGGTGCTGCATTGAGAGCAGCGCCGGATCGACATAACCTAACCAAAAACGATTGCTTTGAACCAGACCCAACCACATTACCCAGTAGTCTGCTTTGGCGAGATCTTATGGGACATCCTGCCGCAAGGCAAATTCCCGGGAGGCGCCCCGATGAACGTTGCCTATCATTTGAAGAAGCTAGGCCTTGAGCCGGCCCTTGTCACCAGGGTGGGAGAGGACCCTAATGGGCAGGGTCTTGTCGGGCTGATGGAAGCCAACCAGGTAACAACGGATTTTTTCCAGATAGATTTTGAACTGCCTACCGGCACTGTTCATGCGATGGTGGGTAAAGACCATGAAGTTACTTATGATTTCCCGCGACCTGTCGCCTGGGACAATATCCAATGGGAGGAAGGCTTTGTTCCGTTGCTCACCGGAGCCACTTATTTTGTTTTTGGCAGTCTTGCCTCGCGCAGCCGGGTAAGCCGCAAGACCCTCTACCGGATGCTGGAGCATGCGCCTCGCAGGGTATTCGATATCAACCTTCGTCCCCCGCATTATGAGCTATCGACGCTTGAAAGTCTGATGGCTGGTCTCCACCTCTTGAAGCTCAATCTTGCTGAACTGGAATTGATCACCGGCTGGTTTGCGCCGTATCGAAATGCGACCGACCGGGTGCGGGTGCTGCAGGACAGGTTCAAGATCCCCAATGTCGTGGTGACGCGGGGTGGTGATGGCGCGATGTTGAACCACGATGGGGTTATTTATGAACATCCCGGCTTTGCGGTGAAACTGGCGGATACTATCGGTGCGGGGGATGCCTTTCTGGCCGGTTTGTTATCGCAATTTGCCGATGGTGCGGACCCGCCGAAAGCCCTCGCGTTTGCCAGTGCGATGGGCGCTTTTGTAGCCGGTCGTTCGGGCCCTTGTCCCGATTATCAGTTGGGCGAGGTTGATCAACTGATTAGTACAAATTCCTAAACGATTAAAACTTCCATTATGAGAAAATTACAGGTCTTACTGCCTATGTTGCTGTTGGCCTTGTTTGGTATCGCGCAACAAAAGAACATTACCGGGAAAGTGACCGGCAAGACCAGCGGTGAACCATTACAGGGGGTAACGGTCACGGTTGGCAGCAGGTCGGTCCAAACGGATGCAGCGGGCAAATACACGATTGCCGCTGCGCCGGGGGAAACCCTCACCTTCAGCTTTGTGGGCATGACCACGCAAAAGATGAGGGTTTCGAGTACTACTGCAGAGTTCAACCTTACTATGGAGGAAAGCAACAGCGATCTGAATACGGTGGTGGTGACGGGGTATAAGTCGGAGAAGAAGGTCGACCTGACGGGGGCCGTATCGGTTGTGAACCTTTCCGCCGCCAAGACTAACCCCGTCGCCAGCCCGATGCTGGCCTTACAGGGGCAGGTGCCCGGACTGTATATCCAGACGGATGGCTCGCCTACCGGCGCCAATGGCGGGGCGCCCACCGTAATTATCCGCGGCGTCAACAACCTGAACGGGCTGGGAAACACCAACCCGCCGTTGTACATCATCGACGGGGTGCCTACTACTCGGTATGAGGATTTTGCGAACCTGAACCTCAACGCTATCGCTTCCATGCAGGTGTTGAAGGATGCGAGTGCGGCCAGCATCTATGGGTCGAGGGCCGCCAATGGGGTGATCATCGTCACAACGAAGGACGGCACAACCAGCGGAGGCAGAACACGGATTGCCCTGAGCTCGAGCCTTACCTGGCAGACGGAAAGACCATGGCAGCAGCCGGTGCTCAGTGCGCACGACCGGGGCGTAGCCTTGTGGCGGGCAGCCGTGAACGACAGTACCGACCCCAATCAGAATTCTACAAAGAATATCTATACGTATACCTGGAACGGCGACTACACCAATCCCGTTCTTAACAGTGTGAATATCGCGCCCTTTGTCGGCGGTGACAGCCTGGAACCTGCTGCCAGCACCAACTGGCAGAACGCGCTCTATCGCACGGCGCTGGTCACCTCCAACGATATCGCCATCTCCAACGGCAATAGCAAGACCGGTTTCCTGCTCGATCTTGGGTATTACAACAATGACGGGCTCATGCAGTTTACCCACTTCCAGCGATATAGCGCCCGCATCAACTCCCATACCACAGCCTTCGACGACAAATTGCGCTTCGGTGAGAACCTGCAATTGTCGAGGACTTCCCAGGTAAACTCGACAACGGATGTGGGGGGTGATGCGGTGGGTGATCTGGCATTGACCCTGGCGCCGACCATTCCGTTGTATAAGACCGATGGAACCTATGGCGGACCGGTGGGCGCCGGTTATTCCGACCGGAACAACCCCGTTGACATGCAGTTCCTGAACCGGTGGAATACGACCAATCTCTTCCTCGCTACCGGTAATATCTATGTGGAGCTGGAGCCGGTGAAGAACCTGGTCCTGCGGACCAGCCTTGGCTTCGACTATTCGGATGGATTGGGGAAGGTGATCAAGCAGACAGGCCAGGAAGGACCCGTAAACTCTACCAACAGTCTTTCGATGCAGGAGAGTAAGGACTTTACTTTTACCTGGACTAATACCGCCAATTACAATTTGTTGTTTGGCAGGCACCGCCTCAACCTGCTGGCGGGGATCGAAGCCGTCAGGGACGACTTTTCCACTTTCGGGGCTGCCAATACCAATTTCGCCATCCAGGACGTCAACTATTTCGTACTGAGCAGTGGTTCGGGCGCTCAGACGGACAATGGTTCGGCGACAGGTTACCGGTTGTTATCACAGTTCGGTAAGGTCTTTTACAGTTATGCCGACCGTTATCTGGCTTCTTTCACCATCCGGCGGGACGGGTCTTCGCGTTTTGGTACCAATAACCCATATGGTGTCTTCCCTGCCTTTACGCTTGGGTGGAGGATCAATAATGAAGACTTCTTTCGGAATACGGCAGCCAGGACGAATATCTCCAACCTTAAGCTGAGGGCCGGTATCGGTACGGTGGGTAACCAGCAGATCGGTAACCTCGCGGCTTATACCTTGTATTATGCCAATTACGGCACTGCCAGCGCTGCCTTCCCGCTGTGGCTCAACACCGGGACGGCCTATGATATCAATGGGGTGAACACGGGTACCCTTCCTTCCGGTTTTGTTCAAACGCAGCGGGGCAACCCTAACCTCAAGTGGGAGCAGACGACGGAAACCAATGTCGGATTGGATTTCGGGTTCTGGAATGAGACATTGACCGGCAGCTTTGATTATTTCCACCGCAACACCAGCAATATTCTCATTCAGCCGCCTGTAGCCGGTGCGGTAGGTGAGGGGCAACTGGAATTCCTCAATGGCGCCAGCAAGTCTACCAAGGGCTGGGAGGCCGTGGTTGGTTATCACAGCCGGACGTCGAGTGGCCTGGGTTATGGCGTCACGGTGAATGCCGACCATTGGGCGGATGTTATTACACAGCTGCCGGAGGATGTGCGGGCGGCGTACCCCGGTGACCCCAACCACTCTATCATCGGGCATTCGCAGTTCTCCATCTTTGGTTACCAGACGCAAGGGCTCTTCCAGAGCTGGCAGGAGGTGGCTTCCGCGCCCGCACAGCCCGGAGCTGCTCCCGGCCGCATCCGCTATGTCGACCAGAACCACGATGGCAAGATCGACGTGACCGACCAGACCTGGCTGGGGACTACCTTGCCAAAGGTAGAATACGGCATCCGCATCGACCTGAGCTATAAGAGCTTTGACTTTTCGATCTTTGGTTCGGGTGTTGCGGGCAAGACCGGGTTCGATCCTGTGAAGTTTATGAACTCCTTTATCGACACGCGGAACAACTATGGCCCCGGGGTGCTGAGTGCGTGGACACCACAAAATACTGGTTCCAAGACTCCCGCCTTGTCCATCCTCAACCGCAATTTCGAAGACCGGGTCTCGGATTTCTTCTATGTCAATGCTTCTTATTTCAAGATCAGGCAGGCGCAGCTGGGATATAATCTGCCGGCGGTGCTTGCCCGATCGGTGAAGATGGAGTCGCTGCGGCTCTATGTGTCGGGGCAGAATCTTATCGCCTTCAAGCATAAGAATTTTTTGAGCAAAGATCCTGAGCGGGCCAATTCATTCGCTTTGTGGCCTGTACCAACCTCCTATACATTTGGGATCAATGCTAATTTCTAACTCTTATAAAAACGACAATATGAAACAGCGGATATTGATTTTTATTATAGCAACGGTAGCGCTTAGTGGCGCCGGTTGTAAGAAATACCTGGATTATCAGCCGCAGGGCGCGTTATCGGCCAGTGGGCTTACTTCCCCGACGGCGGTAGACGGACTGGCTACGGCCGCCTATGCAGGCATTGCCAACGATTGGTGGGATGCGCCTATCACCAGCAACTGGGAATGGGGCAGCATCCGGTCGGACGATGCCTATAAAGGGGGTGGGGGCCTCAACGACCAGCAGCAGATGGATAAGTATGAGCAATTCTACCTGGTCAACTCTTCCAACAACGGCGCGGGCGACTTCGGTTTCCCCGGCGCATGGATAAGGGCCTATGGCGCCATTTCGCGGTGCAATGCCGCGCTGCGGGCCCTCAACAACCTGACGGATGCGCAATTCCCGAAGCGGACTATCCGTATCGGGGAGATGCATTTTCTGCGGGGACATATGTTCTTTCTGCTTAAGGTGCTGTTCAGGAATATTCCCTGGTTTGATGAAAATGCTACGAATGATCAGATCGTGAAGATTGCGAATACCATGTCGAACGACTCGCTCTGGCAAAAGATAGAGGGTGATTTTCAGACGGCGATAAACGATCTGCCGGTGACCCAGCCCGGCGAGCCGGGCAGGGCCAATAAGATGTCGGCAAAGGCCTACCTGGCAAAGGCCCTGCTCTATCATGCTTATACGCAGGACGGTCATTATAATGTCACGGGTGTGGATGCGGGCAAGCTCCAGCAGGTGGTGAGCCTGACCAATGATGTGATCAATTCCGGGATATACAGTCTAAACACCGATTTTGCGTATAACTTTTTGGATGGTCATGATAACGGTCCGGAATCGATCTTTGCGATTCAGTATTCCATCAATGACGGGACCGCTATCGGCGGAAGGCTTAGTATGTCTACGAGCCTGAACTATTTTGCTGGGGCGCCGCAGTATGGATGTTGCGCTTTTCATATTCCCTCACAGAATCTGGTGAATGCGTTTAAGACGGACAACAATGGGCTTCCGGAGTTTAACACGTTCAATACACTGGGCCAGGAAATGAAGGATTCCATCGACTTCCGGACCAATGGTGTCGACCCGCGGATCGATCATACTGTCGGCATTGCAGGACATCCCTTCAAGTATAGCGCGGCCGTGCCCTACGAACATTCCTGGGAGCGGGACAACGGCGACTATGGCGGCTTTGGCACGATGAAGGAATTGCAGCTGGCCACCTGCGCCTGTTTTAAGAAACTCGGGCCTTTCTATGGAACCTCGGTGAACATGGATGTCATCCGGTATGATGATGTGCTGCTGATGCAGGCGGAGGCCCAGATACAACTGGGTAATCCCATGGCTGCGCTGCCGTTGATCAACCAGATACGAGCGAGAGCCGCCAATATCAGTCCCCTTGTCAAGCGGCTTGATGGGACGAATCCTTCCAACTACCGGATCGGGCTTTACAAACCCGGGGTCAATATCACATGGGATCAGCCGACGGCCTTTCTTGCGCTGCAATGGGAGCGAAGGCTGGAATTTGCGATGGAGGGATACCGGTTCTTTGATCTTGTGCGCTGGGGGATGGCGGACAAGGTGTTGAATAATTATTTTTCGATCGAGAAGATACGACATCCTTTCCTGCTGAATGCACAGTTCACCAAGGGGGTGCATGAGTATTTCCCGATACCCCAGGAGCAGATCGTATTTACGAATGGATTGTATACACAAAATAATGGGTATTGACCTATGCATATGAAAAATGTGGTTTTACAAGTCATCCTGTTGCTCGTGCTGGCACCCCCGGCCAGCCGGGCCCAGGAGGTGCAGGCGCCGACCCCGACGCCACAATGGCGGCCGCGCTATCATTTTACGCCGGAGAAGAATTGGACCAACGATCCCAATGGTCTGCTCTATCTCGATGGGATCTATCATCTGTACAATCAGCAGAACCCGTATGAGAACAAATGGGGGCATATGAGCTGGGGGCATGCGACGAGCACCGATCTCGTTCATTGGCGGCACCTGCCTATCGCCCTGCTTGAGGACATTGGGGAGGATACGACCTGGCGGTTCTCAGGGTCCGCGGTGTGGGATAAGGATAATACCAGCGGGTTCTGTAAGAACGGCGGTTGTATTGTCGCTGTCTACACGGCTGATCAGCCTAACCTGCACAAGGAGTCGCAGTTTGTGGCATATAGTAATGATGGAGGCATGACTCTGACAGATTATACGGGGGATCCGGTGATCGATCTGCACAAGAAGGATTTTCGTGATCCCAATGTGTTTTGGTATGCGTCAGGGCGGAAGTGGATCATGGTGGTGGCGTTGCCTGCCGAGCATAAGGTGAGGTTCTATGGGTCGCCGAACCTGAAGGAGTGGAGCCTGCTGAGTGAGTTTGGGCCGGAGGGATTTGTGGGGGCGCATTGGGAATGTCCGTTTTTGATAAGGCTGCCGGTGAATGCCGGGTCGGGGCGGCAGAAATGGGTACTGGCGAATTCCGCGGGTGGCCAAGCGCGTGGGCCCTTTATGCAATATTTTGTCGGGGAGTTCGACGGTGTCACGTTTAAGAATGATAATCCGCCGGACATGGAGCTGACGCTGGATTATGGGGATTGTTTCTATGCGGCCATTCCCTGGAACGGGTTGCCTGACGACCAGAAGACCTTTATAGGGTGGATGGTGCCGGGGTCTGGAGCTACATATCCCTGGAAGGGTCAGATGTCGGTGCCGCGTGACCTGGCGCTGGTGGAGACGGGAAAAGGGCTTCGGCTGGTGCAGGCGCCTTCGAAGGTGTTTATGGAGAATCTAGTAAAGCAGAGTGGAGGGAAGCTGTTTGCCGTGAAGGAACTTGTGGTGGATAATAAAGCGATGGTGCTGGGTCGGGCGCCGCGGGGGAATGCTTATTATCTGAAGGCTATAATTGGTCTCAAGGGGGCGGCATCGGCTGGTTTCAGGCTGGCCGGGGCTGAGATTGGTTATGCTGCTTCCGCTCATGCGCTTTATCTGGACCGGGCAGGGAAACCGCGGCGGACGGTGGAACTGCCGGCGGGTGCGGATAGTGTCCAATTGGAAGTGTTTTTCGATAAGTCTTCGCTGGAAGTGTTTGTCGACGGAGGATTGTATGTTCTTTCGACCTATATTTATCCTGCGGAAGGCGCCGACGGAGTGGCGGTTTTTGCGACTGGCGGCGGCGCGGTGTTGCGGGATCTGATGATGAGGGATCTGTCAACTATTCAACAATGAAGATAGGGATAGCGGGGGTTCTGCTCTATGCGGCTGTTGCTTGTCACCGGCCGGAGCCGGCCCTGTTGACTGTCCTGCCTTCTTCACAGACTCATATCGATTTTTCCAATGACCCGGAGAAGAGGCCGGGGTTGGGTATCCTTGAATATATTTACTATTACAATGGCGGCGGGGTTGCTATCGGCGACATCAATAATGACGGTCTGCCGGACATCTATTTTACGGCCAACAGCAAGGGGCGGAATAAATTATATTTAAATAAGGGAAATTTTGTCTTCGAGGATATAACCGAGCGGGCGGGTGTTGCCGGCACGGCCGACTGGTGTACGGGAGCGACGATGGCCGATGTGAATGGTGACGGTCTGCTGGATATCTATGTCTGCGCTGTCGCCAATACGCATGGATTGAAGGGGCATAACGAGCTGTTTATTAATAATGGGGACGGAACTTTTACGGAGAGCTCCGCTTTGTATGGATTGGATTTCGCCGGGTATTCCACCCAGGCTGCCTTCTTCGACTACGACCATGATGGCGACCTGGATTGTTTCCTGCTCAACCATTCGGAGCATCCGAATCAAAATATTGTGGATACTTCTAACAGGCGTCGTTCGGATCCATATGCGGGGGGAAGGCTTTTCCGGAACGATGGCGTAAATGGCAGACCGAAGTTTACGGATGTAACGGCAGAGGCCGGTATCTACCAGAGCAGCCTTTGTTATGGATTGGGGCTTGGGGTTGGCGATCTCGATAACGATGGATGGGACGATGTCTATGTGGGGAATGATTTCCATGAGAATGATTACTATTATCACAATGAAGGGAACGGCCGTTTTGCGGAGAACGGTGCCGGGCATTTCAGGCACTATAGCCGGTATAGCATGGGCAATGATATTGCCGACTTCAATAACGATGGCCAGCCGGATATCTTCACCGCGGATATGCTTCCAGGTGAGGAAAAGACGCTGAAGAGCTATGGTAATGGCGAACATCTTGATACTTATTACCAGAAGATAACGCGCAACGGATTCCAGGACCAGTATTCCCGCAACTGTCTGCAACGGAACAATGGCAATGGGGCCAGTTTTAGCGATGTGGGGCTTATCGCGGGGGTAGGGGCAACCGACTGGAGCTGGAGCCCGTTGCTGGCGGATCTCGATAACGACGGTGATAAGGACCTCTTTGTTTCGAGCGGCATCGTGCGCCGGCCGCTCGACCTGGATTTTATCCTGTTCTACTCCAATATCCGTGATCCGCGGGAATTCGGCAGTCCAGAGGATTTTGAAAAGGCGCTTATGGATAAGATGCCGGATGGGGCGTCGCATCCCTTTTTGTTTCGGGGGAATGGCGATCTGGGGTTCCGGGATGTAAGCGCTCAATGGGGGACGGCGGATATGCGGGGATATTTTAATGGAGCGGCTTATGCCGATCTGGATAATGACGGCCGGCTCGACCTGGTGATCAATTGTCTGAATACCCCGGCGGTGGTGTTGCGAAATGAGGCCCCGAAGAAGCATTATCTATCGCTTGGGTTTAAGGGGAAGGGGATGAACACGGCTGGTATCGGCGCAAAGGCCTGGATCTTTGCAGGGGGCAAGCTACAATACCAGGAATCGATGGCTACCCGGGGGTTTCTGTCATCCTCCGACACGCGGCTGCATTTCGGGCTGGATACCCTGCGGGAGGTGGATAGCCTGCTGGTGGTCTGGCCTGATCAGAAATATCAGCTGTTGCGGCATGTACAGCCCGACCGGCAACTGGTGCTTCGCCAGGTAGATGCGGTCAGCGACTTTGCCTACCGGGACTTTTTCCCGGCTCGGAAACCGGTGATGAGGGATATCTCCGATCGCATCCATACCGGGTGGCGGCATAAGGAGGATCCCTTTATCGATTTTAAAACGCATTACCTGATCCCGCATATGGAATCGACCCGAGGACCCCGATTGGCCGTGGCCGATGTGAACAAGGACGGGTTGGATGATATTTTCGTTTGCGGGGCAAGGGGACAGCCGGGCGTGCTGCTTGTGCAGACGAAGGAGGGTAATTTTGTACCGGTGGATACGGCAGTTTTTTCGAGGAATGCGGCTTCGGAAGGTGTCGATGCCGTTTTTGTGGATGTGAACGGGGACGGCTATCCCGATCTGTATGTCGTGAGTGGTGGTAATGAATATGCGAATGGTGATCCGGCGCTTGCCGATCATTTGTATCTCAATGATGGTAAGGGGCATTTTTCGGAATCCGTTGGAGCGCTTCCTGCTATCCTGACCAACAAATCCTGTGTGGCCGTCGCGGATGTCAATGGGGATGGCAGCCCTGATCTTTTTGTGGGTGGCCTGGCTGATGCCGATCGGTATGGCTATCCTGTGTCGTCCCATTTGTTGGTCAATGATGGCCGGGGAAAATTCCGGGAGGCGGATAGGGCTGTCATCGACCTGAAAGGGATCGGGATGGTGACCTCCGGTGTCTTTGCCGATATCAACCATGACGGGTGGCCGGACCTTGTCGTTGCGGGCGAGTGGATGCCGCTGAAACTATTTATCAATCACCGGGGTGTTTATAGTGAATCGGATATCGGCGGGTCTACCGGTCTCTGGCAAAGCCTGCTGGCAACGGACGTCAACGGAGATGGGTATACGGATATCCTGGCCGGCAATTGGGGGCATAATTCGAAATTATATGCGGGCAAGGATGGTCCGCTGAAGTTATATGTAAAAGACTTCGATGGTAACGGTACGACGCAGCAGGTGATGACCTATGCCATCGGCGGCAAGGAATATCCTTTTCTTGGAAAAGACTTTCTGGAGCTGGCCCTGCCGGGGTTGAAAAAGAATCATCTTACTTATGGCGAGGTAGCGGGCGAGTCCGTTCAGTACCTGTTTGGCAATGGATTGGATGGCGCTGAGCAGTTGTCGGTGGAGACACTTGGTTCGGCCTGTTTTATCAACGATGGTAAGGGGAATTTTGTCTCCAGGGTTTTGCCGGATGAGTTGCAATTGGCGCCGGTGTTCACTTTTGCGCCTTTTCCCATGGCCGGAGGGAACGCTTATTTTGCTGCCGGTGATTTTTATGGTGTTCAACCTTTTGAGGGCCGTTATGATGCGCTGAACCCTACTGTGTTTTGGTGTGACAAGGGAGGTCGATTTGGTTTGCTGGGGCAGCTGCCAGGGATAGCCGCGGAGGCGCGGGATGCCAAATGGATCGGGATGGCGGGTGGAAAGAAAGTGCTGGTGCTTGCGGTGAATAATGGGCCTTTAGTTTTTTTGGAGCCGGCGATGTAGGAGTCGTGGCTGTACCGGATGCCATTTGAGTACGGGGAGTTGGAACAGCGCTACGGCAAGGGTGGCGCCGGCGAGAGGGGCCAGCCAGTAGAGCCAGTGGCCTGTCCAGCAATTGCTGATAACGGCGGGGCCGATGGATCTTGCGGGGTTGGTGCTGGTGCCGGATAGGGGGCCTTCCCAATAGACCATGAAGCAGTAGAGCGGGGGCATGAGGAAGGGGGTGAACCGACGTAGCCGGCGGTGACCGGTGAAGAAGAAGATGCCTGCTACGAGCATAAAAGTAGTGATCGTTTCCCCAACGAAGGCCGCGGGCCATCTTCCTGTTTCGGGCACGGTTGCGCCGTATTGGATGCTTTTGCCCTGGCGGCCCCAGAGCAGGAGGGGGATGGCGCCGGTGATGGCGCCGGAAAGCTGGGCAATGATATAACCGATGGCGTGACGGGTGAATATCCTTCGCTTTAGCAGAAAGGAGATGGTGACAATAGGGTTGATATGCGCGCCGCTGATGTGGCCGACGGGAGACAAGGTGATAAGACAGCCGGTGCAGCCGAAGAGGAAGCCGGTGAGGGCCCGGTGGGCGCCGGGGGAGGGAAGCCATTGCCAGAGAGGTGAACCTTCGCCATTGTTAAAGATGACGACGGAGAGCCCGACGAGGACGAGCAAGGCCGTACCGATGAATTCTGAGCAATAGATAGATAAGAGCTTCCGGCGCATGTTATTGTTTGACTGTCCATTTATTGTTGGAGGGGTCTGCGTCTACAAAGATGCCGTTGTTCACCTCGATAGAGTGGATCGTTTTGCCGGTTTTGGGGGGTAGGGTGATGGCGGTCTTCGATTGGTTGGTGCTCCAGACGGCGGGTGTTTGATGGAAGCGGTCGGTGCTGCTGTCGGTGTAGGTTACGACAAGGTCGAAGGGGATGGCGAAGCCGCCGATGTTGTGGATGGTGACGATCGACGCGCCGTCGGAGGTTCGTGCGATGGCGCCATCGATGGCCAGATCGAGGTAATTATTGCTGAAGAACCAGTTGGTCCAAAACCAATTCAAATTTTTGCCGGAGGCATCGTTGAAAGAATTAAAGAAGTCCCAGGGGATGGGATGTTTACCATGCCAGCGGTCCATATATGTGTGGAGGCATTTCCTGAACATTTCGTCGCCGAGCAGGTCTTTTACTGCCAGATAGGCGAGCGAGGGTTTGCCATACGCGTTGTTGGAATAGGCAGCGGGTGTCAGGGCGTCGGTTGGGGTGATGATCGGGAGGTCTTCCGTAAAGGCGGGATCATAGGTATAATAGTTGACCCGAAATTCTTTGTACATATCCTCGGCTCTTTTTTCGCCAAGGTCGGTTTTGCCGATCAGCAGCTCGAAGGTGGTGGCCCAGCCTTCGTCCATGTAGGCAAAGCGGGATTCGTTGATGCCCATATAGAAGGGGAACCAGCTATGGGCGATCTCGTGTTCGGCTACGAGGCGGGAGAAGCTGGGGTCTTCGTTGGTGTTATCGTTTACCATCATCGGGTATTCCATGTCGGCAAAGCCCTGGACGATGGTGGTCTTTGGGAAGGGATAGGATACGCCGGGCCAATGATGGGAGAGCCAGTCGAGGGCATGACGACCGAACTCGACCATCCGGTGAAAGTCTTTGGCGCTATCGTTATAAGCGGATTGTACGCTTGCCCTGCGGCCCGTGGCGTCGTCAACGACTACGCTGGAAGCGTCCCAGGCGAAGTGGTTGCTGAGGGCGCAGGTGACGTCGGTGATGTCGGTGGCTTTCCAGACCCAGGCATTTAGTGTATTGGACCGGGTCACTTTTCCCTGGGCAATTTCGCCGGGTGTTGCGATGCTTACGATGTTGTCGCTGCTGGAGGAGGCGGCCAGTTTTTTTGCATAGGCAGGGTTGAGCACCGCATCGGGGTTCTGGAGGTCGCCGGTGGCCCAGACGATATAATTGGCGGGAGCTTTTACGCGGAGGGTATAATCGTTGAAGTCGTTGTAAAACTCCTGCATGTCGTTGAATTCGGTCAGATCCCAGCCGTTGTAGTCATCATATACCGCAACGCGGGGATAGAAATAAGCCAGGAAATACGTGGTGGAGTCGATCATCCCCTCGCGGTTGCTGCGTTGGGAGATGGTGTAATGCCAGCCAATGTCGAGCCGGATGGAATCATGCGGCGTCAGCGGGGTATTGAGGCGCACCTGTTTCCAGGTACCATCCTGCGGGTTGTTGTGCCAGGTCTTTGACTTGCCGTTCTCGGCGTACGTATCGATGGCGATGCCAGGTGTGAGGTAAGCGGAATCGGCCTGTGACAAGCGGACGGCGCCCGGTTTGTGAATATTGATGGTGAGGCGGAAGACGAGGGTCTTCAGGGTGTCGGGGCTGTTGTTGAAATACGTGATGGTCTCCGAGCCCCGGACAGTTCTGTCGGGTGGGGTTGCGGTGACGGTGATGTCATAGCGGCCTTTGTTCTGCCAATAGTGGCTGCCGGGGCGGCCATCGGGCGAACGGGTGCCTTTTTTATAGGCTTCTTTTATGTCTCTGGGGATGTATAGGGACTGGCTGTAGAGGGCAATGGAGCTGAAAGCGGCGAACAGAAGGATAAGTAAGGGTCTTAACATACAAACAAATTGATTTACCTATCCGGCAATAAGAATCTATTGCCGGGGGCAAGCAGTCGTTTTTGAATGGCTGGTCAACAGACGTGACGCAAGGAATCTTCAATAAATATAGGTAAAAAAATTAAAAGTTCACCACTTCCCAAAAGGCCTTTTTAGGTTGTCCGTTAGTGTCGAATAAGAGTGGATAATTTTTCCGGCCGGGTACAGGGTAGTTGTCGAGCCAGGTGCGGCGGTCGGTGATGTTCCAGAAGGTGATTCCCCCGATAGGGGAGTGGCGGAAGATGGAGAAGATCATCTTGTATTGATCGGCCTGTTGTTGCTGCAGTAGTGGGGTGAACTCGTCGTGTTCGTCCGGGCGGCGTGGGCGGCGGTTCTTTTCCCAGGGGTAGACGGAAATGTCCAGTTCGGTGATCTGTACTTTTAAGCCGATAGCGGCGAAACGATCGATGGCGGTGCGAAGTTCACTGGCGGTGGGTTCGAAGATGGACCAATGGCCTTGCAGGCCGACGCCATTGATGGGGACGCCGGAGGCTACCAGGTGTTGGAGTAGTTTGTAGACGCGTTCTCTTTTCTCCGGCCGTTCGGTATTGTAATCATTGTAGAACAGCAGGGCGTCGGGGTCGGCGGCGTGGGCGTATTCGAAGGCTTTTGCGATGAAGTCTTCGCCGCAGATGGCGTACCAGGGGGAGTTGCGAATTAGACTCGTGCTGTCGTCGGCAACAGCTTCGTTAACTACGTCCCAAGCATATATCTTCCCTTTGTAACGGCTTACTACCGTGGTGATATGCTCTTTTAGCCGTTGGAGCAATACTTCTTTTGTTACGGGGTTACCATTGGCATCTTTGAACATCCAGGCTGGGGTCTGTTCATGCCAGCACAGGTTGTGTCCACGGACGCGGAGGTGGCGGCTGACGGCGAAGTCGACGATGGCGTCGGCGTCTTTCCAGTTGTAGCGGTTCTCTTCAGGGTGAATGGGTCCCATCTTCATCGCGTTTTCCGGCGTGAGGCTATTGAATTGTTGGAGGATGAGGGTTGTGTCGGGCCCGGTGAGATCGCGGGCGCTGACCGCGACGCCGATGGGGAAGTAATCGCGGTAATAGTCTTTTAAGCCCTGTTGAGCACGGCCGGGCAGATAGGCGAGCAATAAAAGAAGGGTATAGCGCATATGGGTTCTAGTTGTAGGTGGGTGATTCGGGTGGACCGAGATAGGATGGTTTTGCGCCGCCGGCGTCGATGACTAACTTTTGGAGTACGGGGCCGGGGTCTACGAAATAGACCTTCAGCGTGTGGATGCCCGGTCGGGTGAGGATATGTTTTGACAGGACGATGCGGATGTTGTAGGAGACCATTTTGTCCCAGGAGCCGCGGGCTTCGTTGCCGGTGCTGAGATCGATGGTCTGGGGCTGCTCGTTGTCAAAGGCAATGGCGTAATGGATCGGTTTCCGGTTGAATTCGAGGATGGGTGAGAAGTATGCCTGTACGTTGACGGCGCCGGTGTCGAAGAGATAAACCTGGTATTCGAGGTGGGGGCTGTTACCGCCGGGAGTGATTGATTTAGCGGTGACGGGGATGGCCTGTACGGCGGAGCCTGTGCGGCCGAGATCGGGGATCGTCAGCCATTGGATGGTTGGGTTGGTCACGGCCCTGGAATAATGTTCTGCTTCGATGGAGACGCAGCCGCCGGTCTCTATAAAGCCTTTGAAGGAAGCGGGGGGTGGTGGTGCGGGGTTATCCAGGATAATTTTTATTTTGACGGGTGGGCCGGAGGGACCGGTGATCTTAAGGCCGGTTAGTCCGGAGCTTTTGGGAGCTTTCTGCCAATCGATGGATACCCATATGCGTTGTTCGGTGGAGATGGTTGGGTTGGCTTTATCGATGTGTATCCAGGGCTCGCCGGTGGTGATGGTATAAGTGAAGGGATGAGCCGACCGGTTGAAGATGTCGATGAAATGGCCGGCGTTATCGTAGGGGTTGAAGGAAGGAAGGCGGGCTTCGGTTGTGGCGTTTGGCCACCAGTCTGTTGCTCCTTCTACGGCTATACCCCAGGTTGGGTCTTTTGCGGTGGCGAGGTCGATGGTGTCGGTGGCGGGCATGTTGTTGTGCCGGGGTTCCTGCCAGTAAGTGTAACCGATGTGGGTCTGGTCCATCATGTGGGGCCATTTGCCGTTGGCGACGTTGTGGTTATAGGTGTACGCCATGAGTGAATCCTTGATGAACAGGCCTTTTGCTTCTGCGGCCAGGCTGTCCGTCAGCACTCTGCCCTGGCGGGCATAAAGATGGTTGAGGGCCACGGTGTAATATAATTCGTTGAGGTTGGCGCTGGCGAAGACGGGATAGGCTACCAGTTCGAAATAGGCGTCATGGTATTCGGCGGGCAGTTGTTTACTGATGGCCGTTGCTTTTTCGGCCAGGAGCTTGTAATCGCTGACGACGGACTGCGCTTCGCGGTAGTTGAACAGGCTATAGGTGTCGGGTGAAAGGAGTTCGGGTTTGCGGCGGCCGTTGTATTTGGCGTATTTGGCGAGAATATCGGCGATGTCGGCGGCGTGGTCGGGGCCGAACTGTGCAGTGGCCCATTGAAAGGTATAATCCGCTAGTCCCTGTGCCGGGATGGCGCTTGGGTCCCAGGCATAGTCGAGAAAGAATTGGGTGGGGAATTCGAGGGGTTTGATGTCGCCGACGTTGACGATCCAGATCTTGTCGACCCCATATTCCTTTGTCAGATGCAGCTCTTCCCAGGCGCGGGGAAGGGGGTTGGTGTTGATCCATTTGTAATTACGGGGGCCGCCGACGTAATCGAAATGGTAGTAGAGGCCATAGCCCCCGGTGCGGGGTTTATCGGTGGAGATGGGGAGTTTGCGGACATTACCCCAGTTGTCGTCGCAGAGCAGCAGCGTCACATCGTCCGGCACGCGCATGCCTTTGTCGTAGTAATCCTGCACCTCTTTATAGAGTGCCCAGGACTGGGGTGTTGCGGCGGGATCTTTGCCGGTGACTTTATGAATCATGTTGCGTTGATCGGCGACGATCTTTTCCAGTAATGCGATGTTGCTACCTTCCGTCATCGGTTTGTCGCCGTCGCCTCTCATTCCAATGGTGACGATGCTTTCGTGTTGGTCCATGTGGACGATGCCTTTTTCCCAGAAGCTGTCGAGGACGGCGGCGTTGGTCGTATAGTCCCAGGGGCCGGAGCCATACCGTTTCCATTCCTGCTGGGCGCGCAGCATCGGTTCATGGTGGCTTGTGCCCATGACGATGCCGTATCGGGAGGCCAGGATGGGGTTGAGGGTGTCGTCATCGTTGAAGGCATTACCCCACATGGCCGGCCAGAGATAGTTGGCTTTGAGGCGAAGCAGGAGCTCGAAGACATGTTCGTAGAAGAGGTGGTTGAAGTTGCCGAAGGTTGTGTGTACCCAGCCGCTGAGTGCCGGGGCTTCGTCGTTGATGAAGAAACCGCGGTATTTTATTGCCGGTCCGTCGGATTCTGTAAACGTCCGTTTGCAGTAGAGTTCGTCTTTGTGCTGGGTGGGGACATCGGCCCAGTAGTACCAGGGGGAGACGCCCAGTTGCCGGGAGAGTTGGAGAACGCCGTAGGCCGTGCCCCGGCGGTCGCTGCCGGCGATGATCAGGGCTTCGCCGATGCGGGGTGTCGGGTGGCGTAGCGTCTTGCGGGTATAGGCTTCCCATTTCCCGGTTTGTTTTGCCGAGAGTGCTGCCTTTTCCAGCAGCTGCCGGATGATGGCCGAGCTGTCCCTGCTGCCGATGATGATCAGCCGGGGGATGGATACTTCCGGCAGGGTGTGCAGGAGCAGGGGTTTTGTGCCGGTGATGCGTTCGACATCCTCGCAGAACATGCTGGCGACCTTTTTGACGAGCCAATGATCCTGCGGGTCTACGTAGATCGGGGTGGCCCCTTGGGTTTGGGACACGAGGGGGAAGTCCTGCGCGGCTGTTGTCAGGACGGGTAGTGCCGACAGCAGGACGAGGAAAATTTTCTTCATATAGCAAGGTTTTTTAAAAGCCGATGGAGTTACCGCCGTCGATGGGCAGTATGACCCCGGTGACATATTTTGCCTGATCGGAGGCCAGGAAGAGGGCGGCGTCGCCGATATCGGCGGGCTCACCCAGGCGGCCGAGGGGGGTACGGGAGAAGACCTTTTGTTTTCTTTCCGCGTCACCGTTGAGCGCCTTTGAAGACATATCGGTTGCGATGAAACCCGGGGCGATGCAGTTGACAAGGATACCCAGTGGCGAAAGTTCGACCGCCATGGCCTTTGTCATTCCTTCGATGGCAGCTTTGGACGCGGTGTAGGCGATGACCTTGGGAATACCGTATTGCGATGCCATGGAGCTGATGTTGATGATATTGCCTTTGCCGCGGGGCAGCATCACCTTGACGACTTCCCGGCAGATGGTGAAAACAGAGCAGACGTTGGTATGCAGGATGCGTTGGAATTCTTCGTCTGTCACGTCGGTGAATTCTTTTTTCATGTTAATGCCGGCGTTGTTCACCAGGATATCGATGTGACCGAATTCCGCGGCGATCCTTTGGATGAGGCGCGGGATGGCGTCGAGGTCGTTGAGGTCCTGGGTGATGGGGTGGCAGAGGGAGCCCAATTGTTCTTTTGCTGCGGTTAGTTTTTCGGGGTCACGGCCTATGATGATGGTTAAGATGCCTGCCTTTACAAATGTTGTAGCAGTGGCCAGGCCGATGCCCGAGCCGCCGCCGGTGATGATTGCGATGCGTTGAGCCGTTGAAGTCGTGTTGTTAACCGTTTGTTCCTGGGACATAATTTATGAAGTTGGTTTCCTGCTTGCGGAGGACTCGCGGATAACCAGTTCTGAGCGCAAGATGATCGTATTGGTTGAACGGGTGCCGGATGCGCCGCCGAGCTGGGCGATGAGGTTGCGGGCGGCTACCTGGCCCATTTCATAGCCGGGGTAGTTGATGGTGGTAAGGTTTGGTTCGATGACGGTAGACACCGGGTCGTTGTTGAATCCTACGAAGGCGATGTCTTCCGGGATGCGGATGCCCATTTGTTTAAGGGCGATCATGCAGCCGACGGCGCAGTTGTCGTTGGCGACGAAAACGGCATCGGGGAGGGGAGACATCTGGCGGATGCGCGCGGCAGCGTCGGCGCCGGCTTCCTGGCTGAGGTTGCCTACGATGACATAGTCTTCACGGAAGCGGATGTGCTGGTCGGCGAGGGCCTGTTTGTATCCCTGGAGGCGATCGATATAGACATTTCGTTTTTGCGTGGCGGTGATGTGGACGATGCGGCGGCGACCCTGGCTGATGAGGTGGGTCGTGGCTTCGTAGGCTGCTTTCAAATTGTTGATCAGCACGCAGGTGGAGTCCCGGTGGTCGGCGGTACGGTCGAAGAAGATGAGGGGGATCTTCTTTTTTGTAAAGGGTTCGAAATGGGCGAGGGAATCGGTGTCGTAGGCGAGGGAGACCAGCAGGCCGTCAACGCGGTTATTAAATAAGGTAGTGGCGTTGGCCTTTTCCTTCTCCACCGACTCGGACGACTGGCTGATGATGAGCGTATATCCTTCGCTGGTGGCGACGTTCTCCATGCCGGCGATGACCGAAGACATAAAATAACTGTTGATGCGGGGGATGATGACGCCGAGAGTATTGGTCTTTTGGGTGCGCAGGTTGCGGGCAAAGTTATTCGACCGGTAGCCCATTTCCTGGGCGAGATCGGCTATTTTCTTCTTTGTTTTCTTACTGACTACCGGGTCGTCCGCCAATGCACGGCTTACCGTGGCAATGGAGATATTGAGCTTACGGGCAAGATCGTATATGGTTACTTCTTTCTCTCTACTCATACAATCGTTTACATGAAGTTTACAGGGATAAATGTACATTTTTTTTTCAAAAAAATTGTAATCGGTTACATTTTTCAAAAAACTTCCTATCTTAGTGGGCGCAAGGACGCACCATTTTTTAAAAACGATTGCTTATGAGGCTTTACTCAAAACATTCTTCCCTATTATTATTAAGCCTGGTCGGTTGTGGCTATGTGTGGGGACAAAGTGGGGCGTCCGCCATCAGGATCGGGAAGAAGGATGGTGTTGCGCAACTGACGATCGACCAACAGCCCTTTTTGATACTTGGCGGCGAACTGGGTAATTCCAGCGCTTCCAATATGGACTATCTGAGACCTTACCTACCGCACATCCGGGAGATGAATTTGAATACGGTGATCGCGCCGGTGTATTGGGAGTTGCTGGAGCCGGAGGAAAACCGGTTTGATTTCACGCTTGTCGACAGCCTGATCGAGTCGGCCAGGCGGTATGATCTGAAGCTGGTGCTGTTGTGGTTTGGAACCTGGAAGAACAGCATGAGCTGTTATGTCCCGATTTGGATGAAGACCGACTCCAAACGGTTTCCCCGGACTTTCGACAGCAGCGGCAGAAGCCAGGAGATATTGTCCGTATTTGGTAGTGAGACGCTCGAGGCTGATAAAAAGGCTTTTGTAACGTTGCTCAGACATATTCGGGAAAATGATGCATCGAAAAAAACGGTGATCATGGTGCAGGTGGAAAACGAAATAGGGATGCTTTCGACGGCGAGGGAGGTTTCGGATAAGGCCAATGCCCTTTATAAGGCGAGGATCCCCGAAGAGCTTGCGCATTATTTGCAGCAAAACGACCAACGCCTGGTACCCGAGTTAAGAAAGCGATGGGAGGAGAATGGGCGGAGAGTCGATGGGGCCTGGGAGGATGTATTTGGAAGGGGGTTGGCAACCGACGAGATCTTTCAGGCCTGGTATTATGGTAAGTATGTGAATGCTGTTGCTCTGGCGGGAAAAAAGGAATATAACCTCCCTATGTATGTCAATGCGGCCCTTCCTCGTCCGGGGGTGTTGCCGGGGAGGTATCCCAGTGCCGGTCCGTTGCCACACCTATTGAACATCTGGCAGGCTGCTGCGCCCGCCATAGACATTTTATCCCCGGATTTTTACAACCCGGATACCCGCTATTGGTGCGACTTGTATCTAAGAAATGAGAACCCTTTGTTCATCCCGGAAATGCGGTTTGACAAAACGGTGGCGGCGAAAGTATTCTTTGTCGTCGGCCACTACAACGCCCTGGGGTTCTCGCCGTTTTCCATAGAGTCCGAATCGGATGCTTCGGCGCCGTTAGCAAGGAGTTACGCTGTTCTGCAACAGCTTTCGCCCATCATCACTGGTCGAACCTATCTCGGGATGGACGGGTTTTTATTTGATAAAAAAGACCGGGCCGACACTATCCGGATGGGCCATTACCGGATAGCTCTGTCGCACTATAATGTGCTGCCCTGGGCACATGAGAGTCGGGATTCGGTGTGGAGCACCACCGGCGGTTTGATCATTCAAACCGGGGCGGACGAGTTCCTAGTTGCGGGAACCGGGTTCGTAGCGACGTTTAGTAATACCGATACTGCCTTGGTGACGAACATAGCGAGTAGCGACGAGGTAAGCTATATAGATGGAAAGGAGGTATTGGGGCGACGGATGAATGGGGACCAGGATCATCAAGGAAGGCATATTCGATTTTCTACAGATGAATGGGGTATTCAACGAGTGCGGCTATATAATAGCCCTGCTGTCAAATGATATAATAATATAGTAACCAAAACAATCATTTTTTAAACCTTTCAAGTATGAGAGCTGCCATATGTATTCTAGCGATCTTGCTATTTGCCCTATCCGCCGGGGCGCAGAATACCCTCCATATCAAGGGGCGTGTTTTGAACAAGAACGGCCAGCCTGTTCCCAATGCTACGGTGCAGGTGAAGGGGGCCAAGGAGGCGGTTACCACAGACGAAAGCGGGAATTTTGACATCAGTGCGCCTTCCAATGGCACGCTGGTGATCACTTCTGTCGGGTACACGGCTGTCAATATCCGTGTTGGGGGCCGGACATCGGTCGATGTTGCCCTGGAGGTGTCATCCAATTCCCTTGACCAGGTGATCGTCGTGGGTTATGGGACGCAAAAGAAACGGGATATCACCGGCTCGGTGGCATCCGTGACGAGCACTACGCTGAAAGAAGTGCCGTCGCCCAACCTGATCGATCAGTTGAAAGGGCGGACGGCCGGTGTCGACATCGTGAGCAACAGTACGGCGCCGGGCGCCAGCGGACAGATCAGGATCAGGGGGAACAGGACGCTCGTCGGTGCAAGTACGACTGCGGCAAGCCAGAGCGATGTGTTGGATGGACCGCTGCTGGTGGTGGATGGCATCCCATATGGCGGCAGTATCAACGATATCGATCCGAATGATATTACCGGGGTGGAGGTGCTTAAGGATGCTTCGGCGACGGCCATTTTCGGATCGCGGGGTGCGGGCGG
Organism: Puia dinghuensis; assembly: GCF_014642875.1. Taxonomy (GTDB): domain Bacteria; phylum Bacteroidota; class Bacteroidia; order Chitinophagales; family Chitinophagaceae; genus Puia; species Puia dinghuensis. The sequence continues at coordinate 1,588,413 of NZ_BMJC01000001.1, read as the reverse complement.
CGTCATCCTCATTAGCACCAGAAGGGGGAGGGTAGGAAAGGCTGTATTAAGCTATGATGGTTATTACGGCATTTCGGATGCAATGGGCAAGTACAAAGTGTATAACGGACAGCAATACGCTCAATTCAAGGCCGATGCTGCTACGTATAACCGGACTGCGCCGGGCACCACTTCCTATCCGCTGACGGCTGCCGAGCAGTCAGCGCTTGCGGCGGGCGTGAGCACCGACTGGCAGAAACTGATCTATCAACAGGGATTTACGACCAACCACCAGATAGGCGTTTCCGGCGGCACCGAAGGGACGCAATACAGCCTTAGCGGAGGGTACTACAATACTACCGGCATCGTCCCTTACCAGAAGTTCGAGCGGTATGCCATTCGGACCACCATCGATCACCAGGTGAGTTCGCGGATAAAGATCGGGCTCAATTCTATCAATTCGCTGGAATACACCAACAACCCGGCCGGCGATGTTTCGGGCGGGCTGGTGCGGCTGACGCCGCTGGCTTCCCCATATAATACCGATGGAACGGTGAACCTGAACCCGGCCGTGGGCTCGATCGATGCGGCCATTGTGAGCCCGCTGACGCTGAAGACGCGGCATGACGCCATCTTATCCCGCGACCGGCGGATCACTACTTTCAACAGCCTTTATGGGGAGGTAAAAATCATCGAGGGATTGCGATACCGGCTGAATGTGGGGTTGAGCTTCCGGCAGGATAATTATAATTCTTATAACGGTCCGAATGTGTGGACGAACCAGGCGACGGTGCAGTCCTCGTCCAATGCGGCCGTCAGAAATGGCGAAGCATATAACTATAATATCCAAAACCTGCTGTACTATGATAAGGTGATCGCCGACAAACATAAGATCGGGTTGACTGGATTATTCGAGGTGACAAAGGACCATGGTGAGCAAAGCGCCTTCACGGTGACGGGTGTACCGGCGGATTATATTTTGAATTCCAATTTAGGACTGGCGACGGGGACGATCGTTGCCGACGCGAATAATACTTACTTTACAGAAAGCGGCCTGGTCTCCTATATGGGACGGGCCAATTACGGCTATGATAACCGTTATCTCCTTACGGCAACGGTGAGGGTGGATGGGTCTTCTACGCTGTCGCCGGGGCATCAGTATTTTACCTATCCTGCGGTGGCGGCGGGCTGGAATATTTCCAATGAAAGCTTCATGAAGGGAGTGGGCTTTATTTCCAATCTTAAATTGAGAGGCGGCTGGGGGATCAGCGGCAACCGGAATGTCAGTCCATATGCTACCCTGGGTCTGTTGAGCGCCAGCACGTATAATTTCGGAACGAGTACCCAAGGCCAGCAGCCAGCCTATCTTGTGACCTCGCTGGCGAATCAAAGTCTAAATTGGCAATCGACGTCGCAGACTGATGTCGGGATCGATTTCGGGGTGTTGGGCAACCGGCTTTCGGGATCTGTCGATGTGTATGACCAGCAAACGAAGAACATCCTGCTGACGGTGAACCTGCCAGCCAGCAATGGCGCCGGAAGCACCCTAGAGAATCTTGGCAAGACCAGCGGCAAGGGGATCGAGATCAACCTCAGCAGCATTAATGTGCAGACCAGGGACGGGTTTACGTGGAGTACCGATGTTAACTTCTATTTCAACCGGGAGAAGATCGTACAGCTGACGACGCCTCAGCAACAATTCGATAAAGGAAATGGCTGGTTTGTGGGCCAGCCGCTGACGGTGATCTATGATGTCAAGAAGATCGGTATCTGGCAGACATCGGATTCCGCCAAGGGCCTTATCGCCCAACAGACCTCGCCGGTGCAATATCCGGGGCAGATCAGGGTGCAGGACCTGGATGGCAACGGGAAGATCGATGCCAATGACCGGCAGATACTGGGCAATTTCCAGCCAAAGTGGGAAGGCGGTATCACCAACCGGTTTAGCTATAAGGGCTTTGACCTTTCGGTGGTGATCTTTGCCAGGATGGGGATGAAGGTGCTGGTGCCTTATCTGACGGCAGATGGCGGCAACCAGGGATTTGCCTTCTTCAACCAGGGCCGGGTTAACCAGATAAAGACCAATTATTGGACGCGGAACAATCCCACCAACGATTTTCCTGCGCCCGATGCGGGTACGGACAGGCTGTTCTTTGGGTCGACGCTGGGTTACCAGGACGGGTCGTTTATCAAGATGCGGAGCATCAACCTGGGTTATGATGTTCCTTCGGCGGTGTTGAAGAAGGCTGGTATCCTTTCGCTGAGGGTATATGTCAATGCCACCAATCCATTGATCCTTTATTCGCCGCTGGTGTCGAAAGGATTAGGTGTCGATCCGGAAGGCAACGGCTATGGTGGAGCCGTTTCCGCGGCAGGGGCCGATGTAGGGGTGCCGACGCGGCAGATAAGTGTGAACCTGAACAATCCGCCGGCGCGGCAATGGCTCATCGGTGTCAATGCAAGATTTTAAACCTCCACAATTTTAACTCGTTATGAAAATCTATAATAAAATTATCTGTAGTGTGCTGGTTGCGGTTGCCCTGCTTGACAGCGGGTGTAAGAAATTACTGGAAGAACATCCCGAGGCCAGCATCGTGCCTTCTTTCTTTAACAGTCCGGCGGGGGTGCTGGGCGGCATCAGCGGGGTATATAACGATATCCGCAGCTCGTACGGAACGGAGGGTTTTACTACCACGATGGTAGCGGGGACGGATGAGCATCTGGCCGGCGCCAGCGCCAGCGGGCTGGTATTTCATAATTACAATGGATTGAACGGTACTTCGACCAGTGGCGGTTTTGGGCCCTATACGGATATCAATACGCTGAATGGGGTATTGCAGTATGGCCAGGCCCTGACGATGGATTCCACGCTGAAAAAACAATACCTGGCCCAGGCGCATTTCCTCCGGGCTTTCTGGTATTTCCTGCTGGTGCAGCAATATGGCGATATCCCGTTGCATACGACTTTTATTACTACTCCTTCGCAGGCTGATTCCCGTGCATCGACAGCGGATATCTATGCGCTGATCATCCAGGACCTGACGCAGGCCTCGACAGACCTGCCCAACACGCCGACGGCGCCTTTTCTCGGGAAGGCGGCTACCAAGCCGGTGGCGCTTTACCTGCTTGCAAAGGCTTATCTGACGAGAGGGTGGCTGAACAATACGCAGGCGGATTTTCAGCAGGCCTATACCATCTGTCAAACGATCATCGCTAACCAGGCTACGTACGGGCTCGCTCTCTGGCAGGATTATGGCGATGCTTTTAACCCGGCCAATGACTATGGGAAGGAAACGATGTTTGTAAGCGATCATGACAATGACCCGAAGTACGGGCAATATACGGTTGGTGGTGCGGCTTCCGGTGGTGCGGCGCAGAACCTTACGCCCTGGTTCTATATCTGGAACTATCCTTCCAACAGCGGTATCAATTCCTATCTGAGTGGGAGCGGTGCGCTTGTCAACTCCGGAAGCTCGGGGATGGTGCGGGATGCCGCCAATGGCCGGCCTTATGTCCGGATCAGGCCCAATACGGGTAAAGGACCGACTACGGGCAAGCGTTATATCCTGGACCAGGCATTTGCCGACAGGGTCAACGATTCGCGGTATGATAATACTTTCCAGAGCGTCTGGATCTCCAATGTGGCTGTGTCCAACAGCGCTACGGCTGCGCATAATACACGGGGCATCTCCTATTCGATGACGGCCGGTGTGGATACGGCGGTATGGATACCGTCTTATGAGGTAGCGGGGGCGCCCCAGTTCAACAATTCGACGCCGTTTAAAGGCATCATTATTCCGCCGCATCTTTGGACGAATTCCTATTTCCCTTCGGTGAAGAAATTCATGGATCCCAGCAGGGGCTCGAATTTCAATGATCCGTCGACGCGGCCGGTGGTGATCTACCGGTACTCCGATGTTTATCTTATCGGGGCTGAGGCTGCCTTTGCCGCTGGAGATCCGACGGACGCCGCCGCTTTGATCAATGTGATAAGGCAACGGGCGGCTTTCCGGAAAACGAATACGGCGGCGCAGAATGCTGCTGCGGTGGCGGCCAATACGATTACGTCTTCGCAGGTGACGCTTGATTTTATCCTTGACGAGCGTAGTCGGGAGTTTTATGGGGAATGGCAGCGGTGGCTCGACCTGGTGCGGACGCGGAGTCTTATCAACCGGGTCAAGGCCTGGAATCCCGAGGCGGCGCCTTATATCCAAAATTTTGATATGTTGCGGCCAATTCCGCAGGATGAGATAGATAGGGTGGTGCAGGGACCGGCTTTCCCGCAGAATCCGGGCTATTGAATTCGCGGGGCTATTAGGGGCGGGAGATCGATGTATAAAAGAACGAACTATGTTTGATATGCGTAGGGTCAATTGGCTTGTTGTGGCGCTGCTGTTGCTTGTGCAGGCGGGGTGGACGCAGGTGCGGCTACCGCAGTTGATCGGTGACGGGATGGTGTTGCAGCGCGACCGGCCCGTAGAGGTTTGGGGCTGGGCTGCGCCGGGAGAAAGAGTGCGGGTGCGTTTTGATGGGGAGACCCGATCGGCGGTGACCGATGCGGCGGGCGCATGGTCGGTGAGGCTGGCGGCGAAGAAGGCCGGTGGTCCTTATACGATGGAGATCCTCGGCAGCAATCGGATTTTGGTGAAAGACGTGCTGGTGGGCGATGTATGGTTTTGTTCGGGGCAGTCCAACATGGTGATCCCGATGGAGCGGGTGAAGGAGAAGTATCCGGAAGCTATTGCCGGGGCGGATCTCCCGCAAATCCGGAATTTTTTTGTGCCTACCGTGGCGGATGTTGCCGGGGTGCATGCAGACCTGCCGGCGTCCAAATGGATGGAGGCGAATCCTGTCAATGTGTTGGCCTTTGGGGCGGCTTCGTACTTTTTTGCAAGACAGTTGTATCAACGCTATCATGTTCCGATAGGGATCATCAATTCGAGTGTGGGGGGGACGCCGATACAGGCATGGATCAGTGCGGAGGGGTTTCATGATCTGCCGGCTTACGCGGGGAGGTTGGCGCAGTTTAGGGATACCGGGTGGCTTAACCGGCAGCTGCATCCGATGCGACCGGGCAATTTTGGTGGTGCGGCGTTGCCGGGCAGTGCCGGTGGTTCGGCGGCGAGCGGCAGGGATGGTTCGATGCCCCATCATGTCGACCTGGGATTGGCGGGGCCTGTCAAGTGGTATGACGTGCAATATGTTCCCGAAGGCTGGCACTCCTTCTGGCTGCCTGGTTATTGGGCGGACCAGGGGGTGAAAGGGCTGAATGGCATCGTATGGTTTCGCAGGGAGATCGATGTTCCGGCGTCGATGGCAGGCAAGGCGGCCAAGTTGTTTGTCGGCCGGATTATCGATGCCGATGAAACCTATCTCAATGGGGTCAAGGTGGGGAATATCACCTACCAATACCCGCCCCGCCGTTATGAGATACCGGCAGGGCTGTTAAAGGCCGGGAAGAATGTCCTGGTCGTAAGGGTTACCAATACGTTTGGGAAGGGTGGTTTTGTGCCGGATAAACGATATGAGCTGACGGACGGGGCTACGCATATTGATATACGTGGGGACTGGCAATATAAGGTGGGAGCCGTTTTTCCGCCGAGGAGCTTTGGTGGCGGAGCGCGGCCGTTTTCTGCACAGGATGAGCCTACAGGGCTTTACAATACGATGGTGGCTGCGGCGACGTCCTATGCCATCAAAGGATTTCTCTGGTACCAGGGCGAGGCCAATACTGGCAATCCGCGGGAATACCGTCAGCTGCTGCCGGCCCTGATCGCGGACTGGCGTAACAAATGGCGTCTGGGAGACCTGCCCTTCCTATATGTCCAGCTGCCCAACTTTATGGAGGTGCAGTACTCGCCAGCGGAGAGCCAGTGGGCCGAATTGCGGGAAGCGCAGCTCGATGCCCTGGGCGTCGTCAATACCGCCATGGTGGTGACCATCGACATCGGTGAATGGAATGATATTCATCCGCTGGATAAGAAAGATGTTGGGGACAGGCTGGCGCTGGCTGCTGAGAATATTGCCTATGGGGAGAAGGGGGTGGTTGGTTCCGGTGCTGTTTACCAATCGGCGAAGGTGGGGGGTGACAGTATCGTTATCTCCTTTACGAGTGTGGGTGGCGGCCTGGTGGCTAAAGGTGGCGGGCCGTTGCAGCAATTTGCCATTGCCGGCGCCGACAGGAAGTTTGTATGGGCGAAGGCGCGGATAGAAGGCTCCACCGTGGTCGTTTCGAGCGATGAAATTCCGCATCCGTGGTTTGTGCGGTATGCCTGGTCTGACAATCCGGAAGGCGCTAATTTATATAACAAGGAAGGTTTGCCGGCGTCCCCGTTTCGGACGGACCGGGACGACGGGAAATACCCGCTACCTGTCACTTTCACCGCACAGGAAGATCATGACAACATGATGCAGCAGCTGGGCATCAGGGTTCTGCGGCCAGGGCCCAGCGGTGACGAAAAAGCTCCCGATCATGCCAATTACGATGAGGCGCTGGCCAATCCTTATCCCGATCTTCCCGATGTCCTTACGTTGAAGGATGGCAGCCCGGTGACTACACCTGACCAGTGGTGGAAGCTTCGCCGGCCTGAGATCGTTGCAGCCTTCGAAACGGAGGTGTATGGACGCGTGCCTGCGAATGAGCCTCGTGTAACCTGGACCGTGGCTGTCGAAAGGCGGGACTCGGTGGGAGGGATGCCTGTTGTTACCAAACAGCTGGTAGGGCATGTTGATAATTCAGCCTATCCGCTGATCGATGTCGACATCAAGGCGACCCTTGTGCTGCCAGCCAATGCGAAGGTTCCGTCGCCGGTGCTCATGCTATTTGGGCGTTTCGCGCTGCCTGCCACGACGCAGCAGCTGATTGCCGACGGGTGGGGTTATCTGCAGATCGACCCCAACAGTATACAGGCGGACAATGGCGCAGGGCTTACCAGGGGTATCATCGGGCTTGTGAACAAGGGGCAGCCGCGGAAGCCGGATGACTGGGGTGCGCTGCGCGCCTGGGCCTGGGGGGCAGCGAGGGCCCTCGATTACCTGGAAGCGAACGAGCCCATGGCAGACAGCAAACATGTAGGAATAGAAGGCGTCTCCCGGTATGGGAAGGCCGCGCTGGTGACGCTGGCCTTCGAGTCCCGCTTTGCGATGGGGCTTATCGGGTCTTCGGGTGAAGGCGGGGCCAAACTGAACCGGCGAAATTGGGGGGAGTCCGTAGAAAATATTACAGGTGGTGAATTTTATTGGATGGCAGGGAATTTTATGAAATACGGGGCCTCCGATGCCGTCTTTGGAGCAAAGACCGCCAAGGACCTGCCGGTAGATGCCCATGAGCTGATCGCGTTGTGCGCCCCGCGCCTCACCTTTATCAGTTATGGCGTTCCTGAGAAGGGGGATGCCAAGTGGCTCGACCACCAGGGGAGCTATATGGCGACGGTGGCGGCGGGGGTTGTTTTCAAATTGCTCGGGGCGAAGGACCTGGGGGTATCGAATGATTATAAAGCCGAAAAAATGCCGCCGGTGAACACCGGGCTGCTGGACGGGCAGCTTGCCTGGAGGCAGCATGATGGGGGGCACACGGATGCTCCGAATGTAAAATACTTTATCGAGTGGGTGGATAAGAATATATTGCATGCCAAATAATCTTGCATGAACAGTAAAAAAGTGAGGCTGTTTTTTGGGATGCTTTTGTTTGGCGTTGGGGCGTTTGCCCAGATACGGGTACCCCGGATGGTGAGCGATGGGATGGTGTTGCAACGGGATATGCCGATACGCGTCTGGGGTTTTGCATCGCCGGGGGAGAAGGTGACGGTGAAGTTTGGTGGGGAGACGGTGAGCGGTGTCACGGATGACAATGGGAAGTGGGCGGTGCAGTTGTCGCCGAAAAAGGCGGGTGGTCCGTTCAATATGGATATCGACGGCATCAATCATGTCTGGATAAAGAATATTATGATAGGGGAAGTATGGGTCCTTTCGGGGCAGATGGGGATGGCGATGCCGATGTCGGTCGTGAAAGACAAGTATGCTGATGTTATTGCCCATGCGGGTGATGTGCCGATCCGTCAATTCCAGGTGACCTTACGATATGATTTCAAGACCCCGCGGGAGAATGCGCCGCCGGGCTGCCGCTGGGAAGCGGCCACTCCTACGTCGGTGCTGTCTTTTTCGGCGCTGGGTTATGTCTTTGCCCGGCAGTTGTACGAGCACTATCGGGTTCCGATAGGGTTGATCAATGTCTGCGCCCCTGAGGCGCCGGCCGAGGCCTGGCTCAGCAAGGATGCTCTGAAGGTCTTCCCCGACTATGCGGCTGCTGCCACCCGTTATACCGACAGTGTATTCAAGGATGGGACGGGGCCTGCCGACCCGATGGCGCCCGGTGGATTGTTCAACGGCATGATCGCGCCGGTATGCACCCATACCGTAAGGGGGATCATTTTGTTCCAGGGGGAGGCGAATCTGGCAAAGGCGCCGGAATATACGGCTTTGCTGCCCCTGTTGATCAATGACTGGCGGCGGCACTGGAATGAGGGGGACTTGCCCTTTTTGTACGTGCAGTTGCCTGCTCATGGCCCGGTGAAGGAGACACCCGGGGAAAGCAAGTGGGCCGAACTGCGGGAGGCGCAGCGGATGGCGTTGACCCTGCCGCAAACGGGGATGGCCGTGGCTACCGATATTGGTGACGCCGATGATGTCCCGGGGCAGAACAGGGAAGAGTTGAGTCAGCGGTTGCTGCTGGCGGCGGAGAGCATCGCGTATGGGAAAAAGAATTTTATCTCATCCGGTCCTTTATACCATTCCATGCGGGTGCATGGGGACAGGGTTCATATCAATTTTACGGAGGAGAATACGGGGCTTATTGTCAAGGGTGGGGGTGAGCTCAAAGGGTTTACGGTTGCGGGGGATGATGGGCATTTTGTCCCGGCAAAGGCTACTATCGAAGGGAAGGTCGTTATTGTGACGAGTGAGCTCGTTCCGCATCCGGTGAGTGTGCGGTATGCGTGGGCGGATAATCCGGCCGGTGCTAATTTGTATAATAGAGATATTTTGTTCAAGGATGGGCTGCCGGCTCCGGCTTTCACTGGCCGCGTGAAATAATAAAGGCTGGGGCGCGCAGCGCCCCAGCCGAAATAGCTATTGGTTGACTTTGAAGGCTTCCCAGCCACCGATGGATGTCCGGTCACAGGTCATCGAGGCCCCGTTATCACAGGATATATAGTCGCCATTATTGCCTTGCAACGAGATCGTTCCGTCAGCGTTGGTGATCCAGTTGAATTCTTCCCAGGTGCTGTAGCTGGTCCGGTTGCAGGTGATCGGGTTCACCCCGTTTTCCGACGATACATAATGCCCTATGCTTTGCAGGGCGATCTTCCCGTTGCCTGCATCGACGACGGTGAATTGCTCCCAGGCCTGTGCGACCGTGCGTGTTGAGGTCATGGGCTTTGTGCCGTCCTCGCTGCTCACGTAAAAATTGTGGAAACATTTCAGGGTGATCGTCTGACCGATGGGCGGTCCGCCGGCCGATTGCGTACCGGCCCATTTGAAGGTGGCTACCGCGCCTGCGGGCAAGGTATAGGTGAAGGACTCCCAACCCCATTTGATCTTAAAAGATTGGCTGGAAGAGGACGTGTTGAGGGCGATGACCACCTTTGTTCCATCGGGGTTCTTAAAGGCGACGTCCTGGATTGCAGAGGAAAAGGTATTCGAGGAGATGCGGACCGCGCCGGGCTGTACAAAGGAGGAGGCATGGGCGACGGTGTAATAGCAGGTGTTGCGCGTATAGTTGCTGCCCGAGACGGTGACGGCGCCCATACAATTGGAACAGCCGCCGGAGGTATGCGGATTGTAATTGGGGTCGGAAGCCAGGTTCCATTCGAGCACCACACGGCTCCAGTTGCGGGGTGCGCCGATGATGAGGTTGTTCATGTGCCAGTCGAAATCGCCGGCGAAGTTACCCGGTCCGCCAACAAACTGTTCGGTGAAATAGACATTCTTAGTGGGATAAGCATTGTGCACGGTGGTGAGGGCACTGATATCGCCGGCGTAGAGGTGAAAGGCGGAGCCATCGACGTAGGGATTTGCCGCGGAGGTTCCGAGCACCGTCTGGGGATAGTCGGGCCGGTCGCAATTATGATCATAACAGATGATCCTGGTCGTGATGCCATTGGCTGCGAACTGGGGGCCGAGATTGTTGGCGATGAAATTCGCCTCTTCACTGGGCTGCATCGTCATAGCCGGGTTGTTATAGGGGTTGAGCGGTTCGTTCTGCGGGGTGACGGCATAGATGGTTATGCCCTGTGCCTGCATGGCCTGGATATATTTTACAAAATACCGGGCATAGGCATCGTAGTATTGGGGATTCAGGTTGCCGCCGGTGAAGCCGTTGTTTCCTGTCGTGTTCTGTTTCATCCACACCGGCGCCGTCCAGGGGGTGGCGAGGATCTTGATGCCGGGGTTGATGGCGATGATATTTTTCAGAACCGGCACGAGATCGGTCATTTCCTTGTTGACGCTGAAGTTAGTGAGATTGTTGTCGGTTTGGCCGGCGGGCATGTCGTCATAAGTAAAATCCGAGGAGCTGAGGTCTGAGGCGCCGATGGTGATGCGCAGGAAGCTCGAACCCAGGTGGCCGGAGGCTGTGGAGAAGATGTCATTCAGCAGCGTGCTTTGATTGGCGCCCATTCCATTGATCACCTGCGCGCTTCCGCCGGTGAGGGCATAGCCGAAGCCATCGATGGTTTGATAGGTGGTGGTCTCGTCTACGGTGATGGTTGTCGGGTTGCTGCCGGCGTCTGGTGCGAAAGTGATATCCGGCTGTTGGGTTAACAAATTGGACTGGTCGGTGGTGGTCTCCCAGACATTTACGGTCTCGTTGAGCCCCCGGGGGGTGGTCCTGGTGAGTGATACCGAGGGTTTCTGGTCTTTTTTGCAGGAGAAATACAGGACAGGCAGGGCAATGATGAGCAGGGCCATCAGCCAGCGCCGATGTTGAGTGCGTAGATTCATATGGCTTGTTTTGAATGATTACGAGGCGTCGGACCGGGGGAAATGTAACCGATTGCATTTTCGCTGTTTTTCCCTATTTTAGCTGAAAATCAACAGCTCTGCCATGAAATCGAACCCCCAACATTCCAAGCGTGCTTCAATGCTGACATTGAGAAGACACGGCGTACGGGAGAAAATACTCCTCTTCCTCGCAACATTTATCCTTTGTTTTTGGATCCAAGCCAGGGCGCAGCAGGAACCCTATCTGAATCCTACCTTATCTATCGATGTCCGGGTGAAGGACCTTCTCGGCAGGTTGACGCCACAGGAGAAGGTGTACCAAATGATGAACAGCACGCCGGCTATCCAACGGCTTCATATACCCGAATACGATTGGTGGAACGAGGCGCTGCATGGGGTGGCCCGTAGTGGTATTGCTACTGTCTTCCCGCAGCCGATCGGGATGGCGGCGACTTTTGACGACAGCCTGGTGGGCCAGGTGGCGGATGTCATTTCCGATGAAGCGCGGGCGATGTACAATGCCGCGATAAAAAAAGATTACCGGCCACGGTTTGCAGGGCTCACCTTCTGGACGCCCAACATCAATATTTTCCGGGACCCGCGTTGGGGCCGGGGACAGGAGACTTATGGCGAAGACCCTTATCTGACGGCGAGGATGGGTGTGGCGTTGGTGAGGGGATTCCAGGGTAATGATCCGCGTTATCTTAAGGTGGCCGCCTGCGCCAAGCATTATGCGGTGCATAGCGGTCCGGAACGGTTGCGTCACCATTTCGATGCGGAAGTCACGCAAAAGGACCTCTGGGAGACGTATCTGCCTGCCTTTCATGCCCTGGTGAATGCGGGGGTAGAGGCCGTCATGTGTGCCTACAACCGGACGGATGGCGAAGCCTGTTGCGCGAATACCTATCTGCTGGAAGACGTGTTGCGGAAGCAATGGGGATTTAAGGGGCATATCGTTTCGGACTGTGACGCCATCGCCGACATCTATGACGGACATAAACTCGTCAGCAGCAGGACGGGTGCTGCTGCGCTGGCGTTGCAACGCGGGGTTAACCTCAATTGCGGGGATACCTATCTGGCGTTGACGGATGCCCTGGGTCAGGGGCTGGTGACGCAGGCAGCGATCGATAGTTCGCTGGCGGTTTTGTTACGCACGCGGTTCAAGCTGGGGCTTTTTGATCCTCCGGGTTCCAACCCGTATGACCGGATACCCGAGTCGGTTATCAATAGTTCGGAGCACCGGGCCTTAGCCCGGAAAGCAGCCGAGAAATCCGTTGTGTTGCTGAAGAATAATGGCGCACTGCCCCTTACAACCGGCTTGAAAAAATATTATGTAACTGGTCCAAATGCGGCGGCCGTCGATGTATTATTGGGCAACTATTATGGAGTTAATCCCCAATTGGTGACTATTCTCGAGGGGCTTGCCGCGCAGGCGCAGCCGGGCAGCCAGATGACCTATCGTCAGGGTGTTTTGCTCGACCGGCCGAATGTAAACCCGATAGATTGGGCCAGTGGCGAAGCGAAAACGGCTGATGCCACCATCGCGGTACTAGGCATCTCCGGGTTGCTGGAGGGGGAGGAAGGTGAGTCGCTGGCTTCCCCGTCTTTTGGCGACCGGCTCGATTATAATTTACCCAAGGCGCAGATCGATTACTTGCGGAAATTGAAGCAAGGCAATACCCATCCTGTTATTGCTGTCATCACCTGCGGCAGTCCGATGAATCTTGCGGAGGTGCAGGAAATTGCCGACGCTGTCCTGCTTGTCTGGTATCCGGGGGAGGAAGGGGGAAATGCCGTGGCCGATATTATTTTCGGGAAGGTATCGCCTTCGGGGAAGCTGCCGGTGACCTTTCCAAAATCGTATGATCAGCTGCCGCCGTACGAGAATTATGCGATGGCAGGCAGGACCTACAGGTATATGACGGCGGAGCCGCTGTATCCGTTTGGCTTTGGGCTTTCTTATACGACGTTTGCGTATAGCGACCTGCGAGTGTCGAAGAAAGAGATCGGGGAGCGTGAGTCGGTGACGGTGGAGGTGACGCTGACCAATACGGGCAAGATGGCCGGTGATGAGGTGGCGGAGCTGTATCTTACCCATGAGGCTAATGTCTCTGCAAACGATTCCGGGCCTTTATTTGCGCTAAAAGGATTCCAGCGTGTATCTTTGGCGCCCGGCGCTTCGACCAGGGTGAGTTTTGTGCTGACATCGGAACAGCTGTCGCTGGTAGATGCGAAGGGGAAGTCCTTTGTGCCCGCAGGTAAGATCAGGATCAGTGTCGGGGGAAGCCTGCCGACGGCGAGAAGTGAGGCCCTGGGTGCGGCCAAGGGGGTGAGCACGGAGGTGGTCGTGAAATAACATATCGAACATATAAGTATGAAAAGACCCTTTTTAATGGAAGAGACCATGCGATGGTATGGTCCCAATGATCCGGTGAGCCTTTGGGATATCCGCCAGGCGGGATGTACGGGTGTTGTGACGGCGCTTCATCATGTTCCTGTCGGCGAGGTCTGGACATTGGAAGAGATCCAGAAAAGAAAGACAGAAGTGGAGAATGCCGGAATGCGCTGGACGGTGATCGAAAGTCTGCCCGTGCATGAGGACATCAAGAAACAGACCGGTAATTATAAGAAATATATTGCCAACTACCAGGAAAGCCTGCGCAACGTGGCAAAGGGGGGACTGGAAGTGGTGACTTACAATTTTATGCCCATTCTCGACTGGATGCGGACGGATATTGCCTATGAGATGGCCGATCGCAGCAGGGCGTTGCGGTTTGAGAAGGCGGCCTTTATTGCATTCGATCTTTTCCTGCTGAAGCGGCCGGGCGCGGAAAAAGATTATACGGCGGCGGAGATAGCTGCGGCGGAGAAGCGTCTGAGCACGATGACGGCGACGGAAAAGGAAACGCTCTATCGCAATACCTTGCTTGGATTACCCGGTAGTGAAGAACGGTTCACCGAGGAGCAGATACTGGCGGCGTTGAAGACCTATGAAGGCATCGATGCGGCGAAGCTGAAACAACATTTGTTCTATTTCCTGCAGCAAGTGGTGCCGGTAGCAGAGGCTGAGGGTCTGAAGATGGCCATTCATCCTGATGATCCGCCGTATCCAATATTGGGGCTTCCCCGGATCGTAAGTACGGAGCGGGATGCCCGCGAGCTGCTGGACTGTGCGCCTTCGCCGGCCAATGGGCTGTGTTTCTGTACGGGCAGCTATGGGGTGCGGGCGGATAACGATCTGCCGGGAATGGTTCGCCGGTTGGGGGATCATATCCATTTTATTCATCTTCGCAGCACCAAGCGGGATGCCGAGGGTAATTTCTATGAAGCCGATCATCTGACGGGAGATGTCGATATGGTCGCCGTCATCCGTGAGCTGCTGGCTGTACAGGAGAAGAGAGGTCTTTCGCTGCCGATGCGGCCCGATCATGGTCACCAGATGCTGGACGATCTGAATAAGAAGACCTATCCGGGTTATAGCGCCATCGGCCGGCTTCGCGGACTTGCGGAGTTGAGGGGAGTGCAGTGGGGACTTGCTTACGGGAGATAATCCTGATCCCGACGGGAGATAATCCTGATCCCGACGGGAGATAATCCTGATCCCGACGGGAGATAATGGTAAATTTTTGAACTATGTTCGATAAAAGCATTTATCAGGCGCGGCGCAACAAGCTAAAAGCGCAGGTTGGCAATGGGGTTATCCTGCTGCTCGGAAACGAAGAGAGCAGCATGAACTACAGGGATAACCTCTATCCTTTCCGCCAGGATAGTTCGTTTCTTTATTTTTTTGGGCTGGACAAGCCGGGGCTGACCGGGATCATCGACATCGAGAATAACCTGGAGGTTATTTATGGCCGGGAGCTGACGATGGATGAGATCGTGTGGACGGGGCCGCAGCCTTCGATTAGTGAACAGGCTGCTGCTGCGGGCATCACCGTTGTCCGGCCGGTGGAGGCATTGACTACCGATATCGTTGCGGTTCGTTCTGCCGGTCGTCCTTTGCACTTTCTTCCGCCTTACCGGCCTGAGAACAGCCTGAAACTCACCGCCTGGCTTGGTGTTTCTCCCGCCAGCCTGAAGGGACACGCTTCCGTGCCGCTGATAAAGGCCATCGTCGCGCAGCGCAGCATCAAGTCGGCGGAAGAGATCGTCGAGATAGAGCAGGCTGTCAATACTACTGCCGCCATGCATCTGGCGGCGATGAAAGGCGTACGGGCCGGGATGACGGAAGCCCAGTTAGCAGGCGGGTTGCAAGGCATCGCCATCGCTGCGGGGGGTAATTTGTCCTTTCCCACTATCCTAACGGTGAATGGCCAGGTGTTGCACAATCATTATGGCCCCACGGTGATGAAGGAGGGGCGTATCGCCATCTGCGACAGTGGTGCGGAGAATGCGATGCATTATGCCGGTGACATGACGAGGACCTTCCCGGTGGGCCGCCGGTTTACTTCACAGCAGCGGGAGATGTATGATATCGTACTTGGCGCCCAGGAGGCGGCTATCGCGGCGTTGCGTCCGGGTGTGTTTTTCCGGGATGTGCATGCCCTGGCTGCGGAAAAGCTGATGGAAGGATTGAAGCAGGCTGGCGTGGTGAAGGGCGACCCGAAAGAGGCGGTTGCGGCCGGCGCCCATACCATCGTCTTTCAATGCGGACTGGGACATATGATGGGTCTCGATGTCCACGACATGGAGGACCTTGGCGAGGAATATGTCGGGTATACCGAGACGTTGAAGAAGAGCCGTGAGTTCGGCTGGAAGTCGCTGCGGCTGGCGCGCGAGCTTGAGCCCGGATTTGTGGTGACCATCGAGCCGGGACTTTATTTTATTCCTGAGCTGATGGACCAGTATAGGGCGGAGAAGAAGTATATGGACTTTATTAATTACGATAAGCTGGAGGCCTTCCGGTCGTTTGGTGGCATTCGTATCGAGGATGATCTGCTGGTGATAGCGGAGGGGAGCCGGATTCTTGGTAAGCCTTTGGTTAAGAAGGCGGATGAGGTAGAGGCGCTGAGGGAAAGTGTTTGAAGCGGTAGATAAAGCTTAATAATAAGATGCGGCCGGGGATATTGGTTTGTTGGGTCTGGACGTAGTTGAGACCGACGCTTTGGCTGAAGTTGCTGGGCGTATTGAGGATGCCGAAGGCGGAGAAACGAAGCTGCGCGCTGCGATCGCGAAAGAAATCCTTATAAATACTGGCGTTCCACAGGGCCACCTGTTTGCCGGGCAAGGCGCCCTGGCTGCCTGTGATCTGGAGGCTGTAATTGCTGGCGATGGTGAGGGCGCCGGGCAGTTCATAAGAAGCATCCAAGGAATAATTCTGTGCCAGCGTTTGGGTATTCTGGTTGGGGTAGATAGAATACATGGAGCCCGTATAGTCCACGCTGCCGATGCCTTCCACGAATAATTTTGCTGCCGGGTGATAGTTCAGCTTCAGGGTGCTGCCCCAGCCCAGGCCGGTCGTTATGTTCTCACTCCCGTTGACGATGCTGACGTCCCGTCCATAATGTCCACGGAGGGTGATGCTGCTGTTGCCTTTGCGCTGATCGCCCAGCGGAAATCCATACGTAAGATTGGAAGACAAGTGCCAGACACCGTTGACATTGACATACTGCTGTTGCTGGATGCCGCCGGACAATACGGTCGTGGCCTGGGTGATCTCGTGCTGGGAAAGATCGCCCTGGAGTGACAGCTGGATGTTGCGGAAGGTGCGGCTATTGAGATTGGCATAGGTGGCATTGAGGGTGTGGGTCAGTTGTTGCAGCAGACCGGGGTTGCCGATCTTTACGAGGAAAGGATTGGTGAGATCGGGCAGGGGCTGCAACTGCTGGATCGTCGGGCTGGTGGTATTGGCGGAATAGAACAGTCTGAAACTGGCGGATTTTGTGGGATTATAGAACAGGGAGGCCCGGGGATACCAGTTGTACTGACGCTGGGTGAGGGAGGTGCTGGTGGTGAGGTTGTGGTTGACCAGATCGCTGAGTTGGAACGTGACCCCTAATTGATAACGGACCTTACCTTCGGTGGCGTTGTAGCCTGTGCTGAAGCGGTGGATGGTATTGTAATTGATGAAGTGATTTGTCGTGAGCGTATCTGGGAGGTCGTACCGCCGGGTGGCGCTGTCAAAATCATAGGACTGCCGGTCGGAATGGCTGACGCTGCGGTTGAGCCCATAGGTGAGATCGAGGAGATGTCCCGGTTTCAGCGGTTCGGTATAGGAGACGGCGGCATTATAAGTGTCCGTATTAGCGTGCTGCGAAGAAACCTGGTTGGTAAGGGTACGGTTCAGCAGGGTTTCTGTGCTGTCGAAGTTATTTACGAGATTATAGATGGAAGAAGGCTGATCCTGGTGGCTTGTCGCCTCGGTGACCGTGGCGAAGAGCGTTCTTCCCGGGAGCCGCCAGCGGCGGCGGAAACTCACCGTATTACTTATTAAATAGTTATCGGACTGGCTGGTGTTGCCGGTGTGGCCCTGGTTGCTGAGCCAGCCAGTGTTGCCTTTTTCCGTAGAGATGCCCACGGTATCCTGGTTGTTTGCCGACGAAGTCTGCGACGTCCAGAGGGTGCGGAGATTAAAGACGGTGAAGCTATCGGGATTGTATTCCACAAAGGCATTGGCATTGTACGACCGGTTGTGGGATGACTGGTTGCTATAGCGATTTTCATACAGCGAGGAGTCGGTGAGCAGGGTCTTGCGCTGGGTCGACTGATCGAGGGTAGTGCGGGCGCCGTTGGTGCCGCCATTGAGCGTAAGGACGAGGCGATTGCTCTTGTTGGTGCGGAAGTTGAGCTGGGTGTTATCCAGTGTCTGGAGGCCGCCGGCGCCTGGTCCGGTCTTGTTGTCGGCGCCGGTGAACTGGTTGTTCATATTGTTGGCATTGCCGGTGCCGAAGACCCAGTTGGTCCCAAGGTTGGTGACCGTGCCGCCGGCCGAATAGCTGCTGGTAACCCCACCTTTCCCATCCCCGCCGCCGGACCCCGTCCCGGCATAGACCTTTCCAAAATAGCCCGTTCGCCGGTTCTTTTTCAGCCGGATGTTGATCGATTTCGTTCCGGTATTCTCTTTTATTCCCGTGAGTCTGGACCTGTCGGTCTGTGAGTCGAAGGCCTCTATCTGATCGACGATGTCGGCGGGGAGGTTTTGAGTTGCCGTACGCGGATCGTTTAGGAAGAATTCCTTGCCGTCCAGGTAGATCTTATCTACTTTCTGCCCCTGCATAGTGACGTTGCCGTTTTTATCGATGTCGATGCCCGGAAGCTTGCGTAACAGGTCTTCGACGGTGGCGTTTGGCCGGGTAGGATAGGCGGACGCATTGAAAGCGATGGTGTCGTTCTTTACGATGGCCGGGGGAATGACGGCACGGACCACGACTTCCATCATTGCCTTTGCGCTATGGTGCAGGAGGATGCGGATGCTTTTTTCCGTGCTGTCGGTGTGGCCGAGGGTGAGGGTAGTGGTATCCGTTGCATAGCCGAGATAGGATGTGACGAGGGAATAATGGCCGGCGGAAAGACCGTAGAAGACAAATCCTTTTTTTCTGCTGCGGGTCTGTCGCAGTACAGCACCGTCGGGTAAGTGTACCAGTGACACAGTCGCGTCTTCCAGTGTTTGTTTATTGACGCTATCCTGAACCGTCCCGTGGATGGATAAGGTGGGCGACTGGGCATCGCAGTAAATGCGCGCAAATGTGAGGATGATGAGCAGTACTGCCTTGTGCGACATACGTGTCGGTAAAGATAGGCGCTTTTACCAGGCGAAGCTGAAATAATGGACGTCCGCCGTGTAGTGGTAGCCGGGGACTATGGCGGAAGCATCACAAATCTCTTTTACGATGGACAGGCCAAGCCCGTTGTTGCCGTTATTCGAGGGTCCTTTATAGAACCGGGTGAAGATGCGTTTGGGGTCGAGGGCCGATGACGGGGAGGTATTGCCGATGGTGAGTTTGTTGGGTTGCAGCTGGATGCGGATGAGGCCGCCGCCGACGTTGTGATTGCCTGCATTGCTGAGCAGGTTGTTGAGCAGGACGTCGATGAGGTCGGGGCTGGCTTCGATGCTGGAGGCTTCCAGCTCCCACGATGCCGCTATATTATTGGCCGACCAGAGTTCACGGAACTGTGGCAGGAGGTCTTCCATTCTCTCTTTCAGATCGATCTTTTCCGTGTGGTGGAATTGCTGGTTGCCGATCTTTGTCAGCAGCAGCAGGGATTGATTGAGGCGGGAAAGTTTTTTCAGCGAAGCGAAGACGCTGCTGACGACCTCACTTTGTTTTGGCGTGAGGTCTTCGTCCTGGATGAGGACCTCCAGTTTGGAGCGGATGATCGAAAGCGGGGTTTGCAGTTCGTGAGAGGCGTTTTCGGTAAATTCCTTTAACAGCAGGTAGTCTTCCCCGGCTTTGCGGGCTGCCAATCCCAGGCTTTCGTTCATGTAACGGAACTCTTCGGTCGTCGTGATGGGGAAGTGCAGGTTGCGGGCATCCCCCAGTTGCAGGTTGCGCATGGCATGAAGGGCGTCATAGAAAGGCCGCCACAACCGGCGCAGCAGGATGCGGTTGGTGATGACCGATGCGAAAATGGTGGTCAGCACGGTGAGAAGAGACACGAAAATGATGGCCCTGGACAGATGGTGGATGCCCTGCAGCGGTTTGGAGTAGGTGACCTTGTATATCTTGTTGCCGTCCGTGATGGTAAAGACCACTTTTCTGAAATTGTGCATCTTGTTCTCCACGTTGCTGTATAGGGTGATGGGAGAGAAGAGGCTCTGGTCCATGGGTTTGTCGGTGAGCTCGTAGTTGAGCTTGCTGTCATCCAATGGGTATTGCTGGGGGAATTGGTGGTGAAGGGAGTAATAGGTTCTGATGCCCCGTTCGGCGCCGGCCAGGCCGATGTCGACCTCCCGGATAAGGATCCCGTCGATGAGCAGATAGACCATTCCTGCGGACAGTAAAAAGATGACCATCATGACCGGCAGGTTGATGCGGTAGTATTTGGTGAACAGCTTCATCGCTTTTTTTCTTCTATTGCGGTAAATTTATAACCCATTCCGTAGATCGCCTTTATATGATCGGGGCAGCCTCCCTGCATCAGTTTTTTCCGGAGGTTTTTGATATGGGCGTAGACGAAGTCATAGTTATCGTCCATGTCGATATTGTCGCCCCAGAGGTGTTCTACGATGGCTTCCTTTGTGACGACCTTGTTGATATTGGCCATGAAATAGACCAGGAGGTCGTATTCTTTTCTTGTCAAGGGTATGGGCCCTTTTGCACCCGTGACGGTTTTGTCCCGTAAATTGAGGCTCAGGGAGCCCTGGACGATCTTGTTCTTGCCTTCGAAGGACATACGGCGGATGATGGCGTTGACGCGTGCCGCCAGTTCGGGCAGGTGGAAGGGTTTGGTGAGATAATCGTCCGCGCCCAGGTTGAGGCCGTGCAATTTGTCGTCCAGGGAATTCCGGGCAGAGATGATGAGTACGCCTTCGGCTTTGTCGCGGGCCTTCAATTCCTTGAGGATGTTGAGACCATTGCCGAGCGGGAGGCTGATATCCAGGATGATACAGGAATATTCGTACTTATTGACCTTTTCTCTTGCCGTCTCGAAGTCATAGGCGACCTCGCAGGCAAAGTTCTCCCGGGCCAGATAGGCCATGATGCTGTCCGACAATTCCTGCTGGTCTTCGATGATCAGGACCTTCATTTGAAGTGGGTTGGGACAAAAGTCTGAAAAAATTCTGAAGAGAACCTGGAGGAAAACTACCTGATCATAGTTTGATAATCTTCGGGAAAATCGATGTCTTTGAGGATGTGGCCGGTGGGCATGGGGACGTAAAAGTGGTGTTCCGGGTGGCTGCGGACGAGGGTTCTACAGCCTTCTTCCTCAGAGTGTTGCAGAATGGCTTCACGCCAGGAAGCGGAAAAGACCACTGGGTTGCCTTTTTGGCCCTGGTATTCGGGGATGATGATACATTGGGGGTCGGTGGAATATTTTTCTTCGAAGGCTGTTGCCAGGAGACGATATTCCGCCGGGGTGATGAGGACCATATCGGCGAGGCAGATGATATAGCCCTGGCCATGGGCGATGCGGATACCGGCCTGGATGGAGCTGGTCATTCCTGTTGCGTGATGCGGGTTGTGGATGATATAGACGGGGAGGTTGGCGACCGTGGCTTCTATTGCCGGCGCTTCATGGCCGGTGACGAGGATGATCTCTTCTATGCCGGCGGCGAGTAATCGTTCGGTCGTAGAGGATAGGACCGTCTTACCCTGCCAGGGCAGAAGCAGCTTGTTGCATGCGCCCATGCGTTTGGAGGAACCGGCGGCCAGGAGGATGGCGGTGACCATGGGTGTAAAGATACCGGAATATCGTAGCTTTGGCGAAACCATGGAAAAGCCACGTATGAAAAAACCCCTCCTGATTGCCTGTCTCTTGTTATTTGTTTTTTTGGTAAATGCGCAAAGTCCCCCGCCGCAGGCGCCCTTTGCTTCTCCGCCTGCGGTGGCCGTTCAACCGCCTTTCTGGAATGAGATTGCGGAGTTCAAACGAAAAGACAGTCTTCATCATCCGCCTGCCAATGCGATACTTTTTGTAGGGAGTTCGTCCTTTCGCAAATGGACCAATATACAGGCTGACTTTCCCGGCTACCCGATCATCAACCGCGGATTTGGCGGTTCTACGCTCGATGATGTGATCCATTATGCGGGGGATATCATCTATCCCTACCGGCCGAAGCAGGTGGTGATCTATTGCGGGGATAATGACCTGGTCCAGAATATTTCGGGGAAGAAGGTATATAAGCAATTTCAGCGCTTATATGAGATGATCCGGAAGCATCTGGGTAATGATGTCGATATTCTGTATGTGTCGATCAAGCCAAGTCCGAGCAGGGAGCGGCTGATGCCGGAGATGGAAAGGGCGAACGATCTGATCAGGAATTTCATGGCCCAGCGAAGTCATGCTGCTTTTGTGGATGTATACCACCTGATGCTCAACGCGCAGGGGCATCCGATGGATGAGCTTTTTTTGGGGGATAAGCTGCATATGAATGAGAAGGGATATAAGATATGGCAGCAGGCGATATTGCCGTATCTGGATAAGTAAGGGTCTGTACTCCGTCTGTCTTCCGGCCGGAGGCTGTCTTCCGGCTGGCGGGTTTCCCAGGTTGGGAAAGGGGGGAAAGTTTTTTGTGGATTAATTAGGCAGGCTTATTAACTTTACGGCCGATAAGTTGTTATCGAAGTGCAAACCAAGCTGCTACCGCATGACGAAGGATACCAAGTCGCCAAGAAAGAAGATACTCTTTACGATAGGATCGCCCAATCAGACCAGCCAGATGCATCAGATAGCCTCTCATTTGGCTGACTATGATTGTTTCTTCACTCAAATCTACAGCAAGCATCCGGTAGTGAAGGCGGCAGTTCGTATGGGGGTTCTTGATACGACCATTCTGGCCGGGGAGTTCAGGCGCAGAGGGGATGCTTACCTGGAGAAGCACCGGTTGCGTAATGACTACGCCCGGGAGATTTACCATAATAATTATGATCTTACAGTACTATGCTCCGACCTGTTGGTGACGAAGGAGTTGAGGAAGGGCAAGACGGTCTGGGTGCAGGAGGGGATGACCGACCCTATTACTTCGTGGGGTAAGTGGACCCGCCGGCTTGGGCTGCCGGGTTACTGGGCGGCGAATACGGCTTTTAACGGTTCTGGCAATATCTGCGATATCTATTGCGCCGCTTCGCCGGGTTATAGAGAGCAGTTTGGCCAGCTGGGTACCGATGTGGACAAGATAGTAGTTACGGGTATCCCGAACTATGACAACGCCGCTGCGCTGCTAAACAATGATTTTCCCTATAGTGGGTATGTGATGGTGGCGACCTCGGATAACCGGGAGGTTAATAATACATTCGAGAAAGAAGACCGGCCTGCCTTCATCCGGAGATGTGTCCGGATCGCAGCGGGAAGACCGTTGCTTTTTAAGCTTCACCCCAACGAAAAGAAGGAGCGGGCTATCGAAGAGATCAGGCAGTGGGCACCTTCTGCCGCCATTTATACCGAGGGGAATACCGAGCAGATGATTGCCAATTGCGATGAGCTGATCACACAGTATTCCACGGTCGTTTATATCGGGATCGCTCTTGGCAAGAAAGTGCACTCTTATTTTGATGTCGACCAGTTGAGAAAATTAGCGCCAATTCAGAATGGCGGTACTTCGGCAGCAAGAATTGCCGATCTTTGCCGTCGCTATATCGAGTTTGAAGGACCAAAAGACGAATTTTTACGGATAGTCAGGACGGCTACGAACACAATAAGCTTACATGAACGAGAAAGAGCGGATCATTACCATTATTCAAACCAGGAGGGGGTCTTCCCGTCTGCCTGACAAGGTGTTGATGCCTTTACAGGGCAAGCCGCTCTTCGTACGCCAGGCCGAGCGTGTAAAGGCGGCCAGGCTTTGCGGACGGGTGATCATCGCCACCACTACCGAAGCAGGTGACGATCCCATCGAGGCGGTATGCCGGCAGGAGGGGTTGGATTGCTTCCGCGGCGATGCGCTCGACCTGCTGGACCGGCACTACCAGGCCGCACTTTGTTTCCCGGCCGAGACTGTCATCAAAATTCCCAGTGATTGCCCCCTGATTGACCCCATCATTATTGACAAGGTGATCTCTTTTTACCTGGACCATATCGACGAGTATGACTTTGTGAGCAATCTTCACCCGGCTACTTATCCGGATGGGAATGATGTGGAGATCATGACCTTTTCTGCGTTGGAGCGGGCCTGGCGGGAAGCCGGCCGGCCGCTGGAGCGGGAGCACAGCACTCCTTATATTTGGGAGCGGCCCGAGCAATTCCGCATCGGTAATGTAACCATGGAGGGTGGTGTGGATTATTCAATGACGCATCGGTTTACGATCGACTATGCCGAGGATTATGCCTTTATACGTGCCGTATATGACGAGCTGTATCCTTCGAACCCCTTATTCGGAGTTGGGGATATTCTCGCGCTGCTCGAACGGCGGCCAGACATCTATGCCATCAATGCCGGCTATGCGGGAGTCAACTGGTACCGGCATCACCTGGATGAGCTGAAGACGGTTGGCGCAGAACAGACAAAACACTTATAAGTATATCGAATGATGACAAAGAACGAATTGGCCGCCCTGCAATCGACGGCCCTCAAGGTGAGGGAACATATCATCCGGATGTCGGAAGGCGGGGGCTGTTTTATCGGTGCATCGCTATCCTGTGTGGAGATAATGGTCTATACGTATGCGCGGGTGATCCGGAGGGATAAAGACAAGCCCACAGACCTCAATCGGGATTACCTTTTTCTTTCCAAGGGTCATGATGTGCCGGCCCTCTATGGAACTTTTGTGGAGATGGGGCTGCTGGAGCCGGGGCGTCTGGCCAATCATTTGTCGACGAGTGACAGCATTTACTGGCATCCGAACCGGAAGATACCCGGGGTCGAGTTCCATTCCGGCTCTCTTGGTCATCTTCCTGCCGTGGCGGCCGGGGTTGCCCTCGATTGCAAGCTGGGGGTGGGAGACAACCGGATTGTCGTTATTACGGGTGACGGAGAGCTGAATGAGGGCAGTGTTTGGGAGACGATATTGGTAGCTAATGCCTATGGGTTGGATAATCTGACCCTTGTGGTCGACCGTAATTCTTTTCAGGCCAATATCCGAACGGAGGAACTGGTGCCGCTGGAGCCGCTGGTGGATAAGTTCGAGGCCTTTGGCTGTGACGTTATCCGCGTTGACGGGCATGATTTCCTGGCGCTGGAAAAGGCGTTTGGAGACATCGATAGCCGGGTGACCGGGGTCTGGGCCGGCAGCGCTGCCGAGGGAAGGGGCAAGGTGAAGGTGATCATCGCCGACACGGTGAGAGGGAAGGGGTTGCCCAGTATCGAGGCAAGGGCCGACCGCTGGTTCTGTGCGTTCACGGCGACGGAGGTAGCCCAGCTGCTGGAGGAACTGCATGGCCATGTAAAAGCATCTATCGAATCAGAAACATTAGTAGTACGGTAATACAGCAATATGACTTACGAAGAACTTTTGATACAAACTGCATTGGAAGATGAGCGCATCATCGTGATGACGGCTGAGAACAGGGCACTGGTGCGGAACATACCCAAGATACTGGGGCCCCGGTTTGTCGATACGGGCATTACGGAACAGACGATGGTAGGGATGGCGGCGGGGCTTGCCTTGAGGGGAAGGATTCCTATTGTGCATGCGCTGGCACCTTTTCTCACTATGCGCGCCTATGAATTCATCCGTACCGATGTGGGTATCGCCCATCTTCCGGTGAAGCTGAGCGGGTATATCCCCGGCTTTCTTTCGGATGGCAACGGACCTACGCATCAATCCATCGAGGATGTATCGATCATGCGGGGTATTCCGGGAATGGAAGTCTATGCGCCGGCTGATGAGGATGATCTTGTCAAGATGCTACCGCATATCTGGAGTGCTCCGGCGCCGGCTTATACGCGGATCAATCATAAGAAAGGGAATTTTACCCATGCGCCCTACCAGCCCGGGAAGGCGGAGGTCGTTGCCGAGGGTACGGATGTGACCCTGTTGGTATACGGGTTCCTCTTTGAGAATGCGTTGCAGGCGAAGTCCCTGCTGGAGAAGGAAGGGCTTTCGGTAGGGCTGGTGAATATGCGCAGCCTGAAGCCAGTGGACGAGGAAGCTATTGTACGGGCTGCTACCGGTTCACAGCATCTGGTGACTATAGAAGACCATCTGCAGACAGGCGGGTTGTACTCCATTGTAGCGGAGGTGTTGTTGCGGCGGCGGGTTTCGGCGGCTGTGACCGCACTTTCGCTTGGGGAGCGCTGGTTCCGTCCGGGGCTGCTGGCGCAGGTGTTGGAGACGGAAGGGTTTACGCCGGAAAAGATTGCTGCCACGGTAAAAGAAAATTTAGTTAGCTATGCCAAATAAAGTCGCTTTTAACGAAGATTACCCGGTGACGACGCAGTCTGAGGCCCTGTATCAGCGGGCTCAACCTATTATGACGCCTGTGACGCAGACGATGGCCAAAGGGCCCGGTCAGTATGTGGATGGCGTGGCGCCGAAATATGTGAAGAGAGGGAAGGGGTCCCATGTATGGGATGTGGATGGTAACGAGTTCATCGATTATAATGCGGCGATAGGGCCATTGTCGCTTGGGTATGCTTATCCGCGGGTGGATGAGGCGATTGCCGCGCAGCTGAAGGATGGTATCACCTTCTCGATGATGCATGAGCTGGAAGTGGTGCTTGCCGAGCTGGTC
Organism: Puia dinghuensis; assembly: GCF_014642875.1. Taxonomy (GTDB): domain Bacteria; phylum Bacteroidota; class Bacteroidia; order Chitinophagales; family Chitinophagaceae; genus Puia; species Puia dinghuensis. The sequence continues at coordinate 1,562,166 of NZ_BMJC01000001.1, read as the reverse complement.
CACCAGGTGATTCCGAATGCCGAGTCGATCAGGATCAGCAAGACCGGGTGTGATGTCACCAGCGCGGCGGTGCGGGTGGCGAGAGCGTATACCGGCCGTAACAAGGTCTTATGCTGTGGCTATCATGGCTGGCATGACTGGTATATCGGCGTCACCAGCCGCAGTGCAGGGATCCCCGATGCGGTGAAAGATTTGAGCGGTACCTTTGAGTATAATGATATCGATTCGGTGCGGGATGCGCTGGATAGCGATACGGCCTGTGTCATTCTGGAGCCTTTTATATTCGAGGCGCCTAAAAATAACTTTTTGCACGAGCTGAAGGCCTTGTGTGCCGCCAACGGTACGCTGCTGATCTTCGATGAGATGTGGACGGGGTTCCGGATAGCCGTAGGGGGCGCCCAGGAATATTTTGGGGTAGTTCCTGACCTGGCGTGTTACTCCAAGGCCTGTGCCAATGGCATGCCCATCTCCTTGCTGACTGGCAGGCGGCAGATTATGGAGCTGTTCAAGGGGGATGTGTTTTTCTATACGACGTTTGGCGGTGAGGCGTTGTCACTGGCTGCGGCGGTGGCTACGATCCACGAACTGATAGAGAAGAATGTTCCTGCTCATCTCGCTGCCCAGGGGAAGAAGCTGAAGGACGGGTATAATGCGCTGGCGAAGGAACTGGGCATCGATGGTTATACGCGGTGTACGGGCTATGAGTGCCGGTCGCTGGTGAGCTTTGACGCCACGGCGGGCAATCCGTTGGAGTTGAAATCCTATGTCCAGCAGGAGATGATCAAAAGAGGCATCCTCTGGTCTGGTTTCCACAATATGATGTTTAGCCATACCGATGCTGATGTAGAGTATACGCTGAAGGCCTACCGGGAAGTGCTGGGATTGTTGAAGGAAGCGGTGGCAGCGGGGGATGTAGCGGCAAGGCTGAAAGGGAAACCGGTGGAGGCCGTGTTCAGGAAGATCAGCAATTTCAATATGAAACCTGTCAAGGCAAAATAGATAGCAACAAATAAGCATGGAGTTATTTTCTTTAGACGATAAAGTAGCGATTGTCACTGGCGCCTGCGGGCTTTTGGGGACACAACATTGTGAGGCTTTGGCGGCGGCAGGAGCGAAGGTAGTTGCGGCCGACCTGGATGAGAAGGCGGCTGATGGAGTAGCGGCCCGGCTTGGCAAGGGCCATCTGGGCATCGGGGTGGATGTGACGAGTGTGGCCTCTTTGCAGGCGGCTCGTCAGCGAATCATGGATGCTTACGGGCATATCGATGTGCTTGTCAATAATGCGGCGATCAACGATATGTTCGAGAATCCCCTGTTGGCGGGGCAGCAATCGATGTTCGAGAACTATCCCCTCGAGATGTGGGATCGCAGCTGGAAGGTGAATGTAAGCGGCGTATTTCTCTGTTCGCAGGTGTTGGGCGGAGTAATGGCCGAGCGGGGATCGGGGAGCATTATCAATATTGCTTCCACCTATGGGATCGTGGCGCCTGATCAAAGCATTTATAAGAATGAGGCGGGAGAGCAGACCTTTTATAAATCGCCGGCTTACCCGGTGACCAAGTCGGCGGTGATTGGCTTTACGAAATTCCTGGCTGCTTACTGGGGTAACAAGGGGGTGAGGGTCAATTCCCTTTCGCCCGGGGGAGTAGAGAACCGGCAGGACGAGTTTTTTAAGGCTAATTATTCGCGGAAGACGCTTTTGGGCCGGATGGCGGCGCCTTCGGATTATAAGGGTGCGATCGTATTTTTGGCCAGTGATGCGTCTGCGTATATGACGGGGGCGAACCTGGTGGTAGATGGAGGGTGGACGGCGATATGATGGATGTAGATATATATAAAGAGAAGGCCCGGCGGATAAAGTTATTGTTGACGGATGTGGATGGGGTCCTTACGGATAATGGAGTGTATTATGGCGAGGGTGGAGAAGTGCTCAAGCGGTTCTCCATCCGGGATGGGATGGGTGTAGAAAGGTTGCGGAAGCAATGTGGTATCGACACGGGTATTGTTACCGGGGAGATGTCGCCTTCTGTCGCCCGGCGGGCGGAGAAGTTGAACATCACTCATCTGTACCTGGGGGTGAAGGATAAACGAGGCCGGTTGACCGAGATTATGGCGGCCACCGGCCTGAGCTGGGAGGAGATCGCCTTCATCGGGGATGATGTCAACGACCTGGAAGTGCTGGAAAGGGTGGGGCTTAGCGCCTGTCCGGCCGATGCGATGGCGGCGGTGTGTGGGGTGGTGGATTACCGCTGTGCCGTGAAAGGCGGGTATGGCGCTTTTAGAGAATTTGCAGAATGGATCATTGAACTACTTAAATAATAATGTATGAACACCAAATTTCGAGTAAGCCCTAACAGAAGCATTGGCGCAGGCCAGCCCGTGTATATCATTGCCGAGATAGGCATTAATCACAACGGCAGCCTCGACATTGCAAAGAAGCTGATCGACGAGGCGGTTGCAGCGGGTTGCGATGCTGTAAAATTCCAGAAGCGTACGCCTGAGCTCTGTACACCCAAGGATCAGTGGCATCTGGAAAGGGACACACCCTGGGGTCGGATGACCTATATCAACTACCGGAAGATCATTGAACTCGGTTATGATGAGTATACCGCTATAGACGCCTATTGCAAGGAGAAAGGGATCGACTGGTTCGTCTCCTGCTGGGATGAGGAGTCGGTGGATTTTATGGAGCAGTTCAACCCGGGAGTTTATAAATTTGCATCAGCGTCTTTGACTGATCATGCCCTGATCGAAAAAGTAAAGCAGACGGGCAAGCCTTATATTTTGTCTACCGGGATGTCTACGATGGAGCAGATAAAGAGCGCAATCGATAAGTTTGGTACGGATAATTTGCTTATTGCGCATTCGACCTCGGCCTATCCCTGTCCGCCGCAGGAGCTCAACCTTCGGATGATAGAGACCCTGGCCGATCTTTACCCCGATACGCCGATAGGTTATTCCGGTCATGAAACGGGTCTGGCTACGACGGTGGCGGCGGTTGCGATGGGGGCTTGTTTTGTCGAAAGGCATTTTACGCTTGACCGCGCCATGTGGGGTTCTGACCAGGCTGCGTCCGTAGAACCGCAGGGGATGCAGAAGCTGGTGAGGGATATCCGCGATGTGGAGCTGGCACTGGGAGATGGCATCAAGCGGGTGTATGACAGCGAAATGGGTGCGATGAAACGCCTGAGAAGGGCGCAGTCGACGAGCACAACCTTATAAGCCTATTGGCGCACATTATATTTGTTCCATGGGAACCATTGTTTATTATACTACCGGAATCCTGGTTTTAAGTGTTTTTGTCTTCATCTGGCTGGAGCGGAAGTTCCCGTATACGAAGGGGATTCCCATCTTCAGGGATGGATTCTGGGTAGACCTTATCTGGTATACCTTTATTCAGAGCTATTTTCTAAAGATATTCATCTTTGGGTTTCTTATCGAGCCGATGCGGCGGAGCTGGCACCTGGAGTCGATGCATTGGCTGGATGGCTGGCCGATCGCGCTGCAGGTGCTGCTCTTCCTGGTGATCCATGATTTTTATATCTATTGGTTTCACCGGGCGCAGCATCACTCCAAGCTGCTTTGGCGGACGCATGAGGCGCATCATTCGAACAAGGAGGTGGACTGGCTTGCCGGGACGCGATCGCATGTGGTGGAGATCATCATCAATCAGACGATCGAATTTGCGCCGATCGTGCTGCTGCTGGGGCCGGATTCGCCCGTGGTGGCCATTAAGGCGTTGATCGATGCGGTGTGGGGGATGTATATCCATTCGAACATCGATGTGCGCAGCGGGAAGCTGCAGTATGTCATCAATGGTCCCGAGATGCACCAGTGGCACCATGCAAACGACAGGGCGGTGTTCTATGCGAATTATTCCACCAAATTCGCCATCTGGGACTGGTTGTTCGGGACAGCCTATCTTCCCGGGCGGAAGAAGCCTGCAGAGTATGGGTTATATTATGACTATCCAAAAGACTATTTTCTGCAGCATTGGTTCTCGTTAAAGCGGATGGATGAAAAGAAGCTGGTGGAGCGGTATCCGCTTTTCCGCTGGTATTATTTTTCCCGTCAGCGGTTGATGCAGTGGGGGATGCGGAAGCTGAAGCCGGCGGCGGGGCAGGAGTCTTCCGGGGTACAGGATGTTGCTGTATCGGAGGCTTCGGTGGGTGGGGCGGAGGTTGCTGTGAGTGGACCGCAGGTAGTAGAAGGCCTGGACCCGGCGAGGGCGTAAATAGACGGGGCCCGGAGGGGGTATGACTAAGTGGAGGCCCGGGGGGAGGGCGTAAATTTTTACAATTAATTATGGCCTGGATATATCTTTTTGTGGCGTCGGTGTTTGAGATCGCGTGGACCTTCTCGCTTCGTTTTATGGACGTAAGCGAGCTAAAGAAGGTGCAATGGCGGGCGGCTTTTAATCATTGGAGCCCCTGGGCCATCGTGGGGCCATTTGCCGGCTATATCGTGTTCGGGCTGGGTAATATCTATTTCTTTTCTTTGGCTATGAAAGAGATTCCCGCGTCCACGGCGCTTGCTGTTTGGATGGGGACCGCGCTTATCGGGGTGAAGCTGGCGGAGATGATCTTCCTCAAAGCGCCTTTTGAATGGCAGCAATTCTTTTTTATGGGGTTGATCCTGGTTGGGATCGTTGGATTGAAGAAGATGGCCTGAGCGGGCGCGACCGCGGCTGAGGAAGCCCGGGCCAGAGCGGGCCACGGGCCCGCTGGCCGAAGGCCCGACATTAGCCATTTGGCGGCGAGGGCTTATTTTCCGAGGAAAGCCCGAGCCGCCAACTAAAATGCTTCCCTTAATTGTACGGTAAAGGCATTGGAATGTTTTGCAATGCCGTAATCTATGCGCAGGTTTAGCTTTTCCTCCTTGCTGAGGGCAAAGCGCGCTCCTGCTCCATAGGTGTAGTGGAGCCCGTCGAGTTCGAACTTACTCACAATGGGAGCTACTTCGCCCATGGCGCCGAAGACTACCATTCCGAATCGCCAGAACAGGAAGCGGCGGTATTCTGCCTGGTAGGCCATGAGGCATTTGTCTGTAAAACGACCGCCATAATAGCCACGCATCATATCCGCACCACCCAGCTCTTCCAGCTTGCGGAAGGGGGTATTGCCGAAGGTGAGCCCGCCGAGTCCCTGGAAGGCAAGAACCTCTTTGGGGGAGATGTGGAGGAATTTCCGGAGATCGATGCTCAGGACGCTGAAGTTGAAATCACTCGCCAGGAATCTGTCAAAATATTCATACTGGATCTCGGCGAAAAACCCGCGATCGGGGCTATAGGCATTGTTTCGGGTATCCCAGGACAGGATGGGGCCGATGCCGGAGGTGTTGCCCCCATGCCGGCCCGTGATATTCTCCTGATCGATGATGTTGCCGGGGGTATAGACTACGCCTCCGGTGTGCTGGAATTCGTAAGTGACGCCCAGATACATGTTACCATGCACGCGTTTGAGGAATTGGGGGTTAACAAAGTATTGTTTTTGGGCGAACCCTACCTGATCGGTGGCGTGCGTGTGATTGCCCAGTCCCCAGAAATCGTCGGGATAATAACTATAAGAGGCCTGGAATCGGGCTATATGATCTTCCTTTGGAAAGAAGACGGTGGAGCTGAGCACGAGGATCAGCTGTGACCGCAGGGTGTAAAGACCAAGCAGGTTGACGTCCGATGTACGGATGGTAGTATCGTGTTTTTCGGCCTTGAAGAAACGGGCGACAACGCCACCGAAGCCCCAGTCGGTTTCCAGCGAGCGGACGGCAAAGGGGAAGGCCAGTAAGTTCTTATTGGCGGCGGCAACGGAAGTGTCTTTATGCGGCAGCTGGGGTAATTTGATCGTAAAGGGAGCGAGATCCTTCGCAGTGGGCACGGTGTCCGAAGGAATACGGTTCCGTTGCCCGAAGGCCAGTACGGAGAGGGATAATAATAAAAAAATAAAGAGACATGCTCTCATAATAATCTAATGGTGTCTTTCGGGTTAGCTATAACAGAAAAGCGCATGTTGGGTTCGCTGGCCGGTTGGCCTGCAAAAACAGCGCCGCAAAGATGACTTAAAAAATATCCTTGATCAAATTTTGGAAAGATAATCCCAAACTGGGACGATTGGCAGGGGGGTAAGGGTTTTTAATTAGTTTGAAATCAGTGTTTTGAGAGTTGGTATACCAATTGTCTCTACATGTATGTCCGCAGTTGATGACAAAAAACTTCGAGACGAGAATCAAACAACTTTAATCATTACCCTAATACTTAGATTATGACATTCGCCACCTCCCAGGAATTGCAAGTAGGAATTTTGAAGAGCAAGATCATGGAATTGCAGAGTGCTTTGTTTTTCACTGAAAGCCTTTCGATAGTAAAGCTTCCGACACATGTAATTTCTGATGTGGAATTGGATAGCGAAGGACAAATCTGGTTTGTGATCCCGAAGCCTGCGATGCATATTGAAGCGTATGACAAGGAGATGGCTGCTAAGCTTGATTTCTTTAAGAAAGGAAAGGATTTCTTTGTGAAGTTGAGGGGTACCGCTTTTCTGCAGACCGATCTTGCAGAAGCCAACGGCAACGCAGAGCTGTCTGCCGGGATGAAGGCGAGGATGAGTGATGAGGAGGTGATCGCGGTGAAGATCAAGATCCAGGATTTCGAACTGGTGGACAATAGTCCCAAGCCTGCGCAAAACTGGTTGCGGGCGAGCCGGAGTCAGCTGTCAAGCTGGTTCTTCTAAGAGAGTGCATACTGCGCGTGTTACATATAGGAAGCAGAGTCCGCGACTTAGTTCGCGGATTTCTGTTTTTGGGCGGACCCATGGCCGGGGCCCTGGGTGACGGTGGCGCAGGCGATTTTGGCGGTGCTGGAAAAGGAGGGGCAAAAAAAAGGTCCACTGTAGAAACAGTCGACCTCTAACGATTGCTTGCCATATGAAAACTCTTTATCTCGATGGGTGCCCAACTTTTATTAGTGTTCGTCAAGCGCCCGGATTATCTCGTCTTTGATGATACAAATATAGTATGCTTTTCCGGTGAGGTGCAAACAACTTAATGTTAATTCTATTATCTCAAAGCCGTGAAAGTTTATGTAAAACCCTTGCTGGTGCTGTGTTTCATCGATTTTTTAATATGAAGCCCAACTGCAAAATCAGGTAGTTTTACTTATCACCGTCCTGTACTGTCCTGTACGGGTTTCCGGGTAGAATATATCGGAAATGCCCCGCCACCGGCGGCTTCTGAATGCGACTGACCGGCCACCATGCGGCAGCCGGCCAGCGGATAAGGCTGAATGACTATGGCCTGATCGGTGCAACCCTGCGCACCGTGTGAGCGAATGTAAAGATAAGGGATTTGCTAAATAATTTGGCAAAATGAGGCGGATTTTTTTGGGGGTCCGGGGCGGGGCGTCAGTAAAGGACGGCGGCGATGAGGGCTGCGGCGAGTGTGTTGAGGAAGTTGACGGTGTCGTTGGTGAGGAGCCCTTTTCGTTCGAAGAGCGCTCCGAGCAGGGAGTCGATGAGATTGCCGGCTGTTCCCGCCAGGATGATGATGGCGATGGGGCGGATATTCCATCCCGTTGTACCTGCGTAGGCGGCGGCGATGAGGGTGGAGCCGGCGATGCCGAGCAGCAGACCTTCGATGCTGACGACCCCATCGAGGCCTCGTTGGTCGGGTTTTAGTGTGAGCAGGTGATAGAAACGCCGGCCATATACCATACCCAATTCGGAAGCGAGCGTGTCTGCGGTGGCGGAAGAAAAGCTTGCGGCCATCAGCAACAGGAAAAGGGGTTTGTCAGCGGGTAACAGGATAGCCAGCAATCCAGCGATGGCGGCTACACCGGCGTTGGCGATGACCTGCCCCGCGCGTCTTGTCGTCTCATGGGCAGCAGTACCCCGCACCAATAGCTTATCCTGTTTTCTCCAGGAGGTGGCGGCTGTCCCCAGGATGAAGAACAGGGCGAGGAACAACAGTCCCGGGTAACCGCCACCGGCATAGATGGCGCTGCCGGTGATGACGCCGGTGATGGCTGCTGCGGGTGTCAGCTTTTTCCAGTAGATGCTGGCTGCAGCGCCGGCGAGTAAGAGCAGGATGACGATGAGATCGGATGCGCGCATTTTGGCGATTTGGAGGCCAAAATACAAAAATCCATGAGCGGTAGACGGGCAGGGGATATTTTTGAGTAGTATTGCGCCTTATTGCTTGTAATACTTTATTCTCTGCATTAATCACTGTCTGCATTAGCCTTGGTAAGGTGGTTGAAGAGACTACCTCACTTTAAAAGAGCGCTTTCTGCGTTTGTCCGTCGTCGTTTCCCAGTGGTGGGAGGTCGGGGTAAACATAGGGAGCGTTCTTTGGTTTTCCGTCGAGCCGGGCCGTTTTGCCGCGGATGCTAAAGACGGTATTGGCGATTAGCTGGTCGGAAGGTATCTCATAGCCCAGGATGCGGGCTATGCCATCGTCCGTGAGATCGGGTTTAAGCCATTCCAGTTCCATTTCTTTTGGTAGAAATAGAGGCATGCGAAAAGCGTTGTCGCCGCTGTTGTGGATCTGGCGCATGAGGGGATTGGCCGCGCGGGTAATGAGGGTGAACATGCCTCGCATTTCCCCTGTCTCGGGGTCGGATGGCATATTCGTATTATAATGATAGAGACCGGGGATGCAGAAGAAAGGCCGGTTCTTTAGTTGGATGTAGTATGGGATCTTATTCTTCCAGCCTTTTACTTCCCGGTGTTCGTAGATGCCGGTGACGGGTATCAGGCAGCGGGTCTTGCGGATGCGGTGCCAGAAGGAGCGTTTGTCGTCGAGTATTTTTTCGCTTCGGGCGTTGACCATCGACCGGCGCATGGTCTTGATCTTTTCGGGGGTATTCATGTATTCGGCGATGATGCCCCATTCAAAAAACTTCCGGTGGTAGTGGCTTTTTTCAAAATCGATGATGGGATAACGGTTATATCCCAGGGCCATGAAGTGCGCGCCCATGTCGAGATCGAAGTGGATCTCCCCATCGTGGGTAAGATCGGGGAAATAATCATCTATCAATTCCAGAGCGGAGTAGAAAGCGATGTCAAGGCACATGGTTCAATTATTTGCTGGTGGTGATCAATATTTTTCAATCAGGTCGAAGGGTATGGTGTCGTCCTCGCCGGCGAAGCTGAATTTAAGAAATAGTTGCCCAAATTCCTCATAGAGGCCGATTTGGATCTTGTCGCCTTCTTTTTGGACCCGCCATGCGGGATGATGGCGGCGGAGGTAATGGCGCATTTTCTCCTGGTAGCGGGGCGGCGGCTTCCATTCCACTCCCTTTCTTGCCGCATAGAAGATCTTGTATCCAAAGGGCTGGCCGGCTGCGATCTTTAGTTTTTCCAGGTGTGCGGGATCGTCAGCGTCGTAGAGGAAAGCATTCCCATCGGCGGCGAGGGCGGTCAGGTGGTTGTCGGCCGCCGGCTTTTCTTCGTCGTCATAGCCCCGGATGAGGAAGGCGGCGATGAGGCGGGCTTCCATTCCGCGGGGGAAGGTCTGCCGGACGAACCAGCGTTTGCCTTTGGAGAGCTGGTCCTCCAGGAGGCCCCGGGTCAGTAAAGGCAGCGGGTTGTACATGACCTGTAAATTACGGTTTTTACCGGCCTGAGGGAGGTTTGGAGGGCGTAGGGGGGACAAAAAAACCGCCCCCCCAGGAGGATGATCCCCCGGGGGAGCGGCGGTTGGTAAGGTCTTTTCGGTCTAAATCCGTGACCGGCTTTTTGGGGCTCAAAACAGGCAGGCGCCGGTGGATGGCTATGGTTTGGTTACTCAGGCTTTTTTAGTGCGCCGCTGGTCTGCTTATCGTATTGGACTTCGACCAGTTTCAACATTTCGGAAAGTTTTAGCTCAAAGAGTCCGCCGATGGCGCGAATATCCCCGATGGGGAAATTGTCCACATTTTTCAGGTATCGATCGAGGGTGGCGCCTTTTCTGCCGATTTGCTCGGCCACCGTATATTTATGAACGTACTTGAAGATCTCGTCGAGACAGGTGATCGTCCCTTCTTCGACGAGCGGCTTTATCGCCGCATATTTCTCTTCTTTCTCCTGATCGGTTTTGAGCCGATGCCCGGGGTGTTCTGTTTCTATCAATATTCCCATTTCGAATGGCGCCAGTCTGCAATTGGTGCTGAACAACCTTATTTCCTGATAAATGAAATCATCGGGATTTTCGATCAGCTCTTTGAAGCGATTCTTTTCTTTCCCCAGATCGGTCGCTACCACGGTGATCGGCACCAGCCTGAATTTGAAGATATCACTAAGCTTCTTTAACCTTCCACTTGTGAACATCGGCCTGACGAGATCATATCCATTATGCTTAGCCATTTTCAAAATACGTGGTTATTGCTTGGTTCAACTACCGCCGAAGCATAGGTTTGACGCCCCATCTCCCGAGTATTGACCTTTTGCATCCCATTTTATTACTTTCCATATCCCCCTTTGACCCCCACGGCCCTTACTAACAATTGTTCGCCATAGCGGCGTTTGATGGAGTCTATCGACTGGTAGAGCCGGATTATTTCCTGGGTGTCTTCATAGAGTTTGATCTGGTAGTTACCCGGCACCAGGCGGGTAAAGCGGATGCCGAGAAGGCGGATAAGCATGCGGCGATCGTACAGCTTGTCAAAGACTTCCTGGGCTGTCGCGAGCAGGATGTGGTCGGCATTGGTATAGTCGATGGTCTTTTGTTTTACTACGGTGTCGAAGTTGGAATAGCGGAGCTTGACGGTGACGCAGCCGGTGAGTTTGTCCTGCCGGCGCAGTTCGAAACCGATGGATTCGGTCATCCTCACCAGTTGGGCATGGAGGAAGCCGAGGTTGATGGTGTCGGTCTCGAAGGTTTGTTCGGTGGAGATAGATTTTTGCTCCCGGTAGGGGATAATGGGTGATTCGTCGAGGCCGTTGGCTTTTCGCCAGAGGTCGATGCCATTCTTCCCCAGCATCGTGCCGAGCATTTCCATGGGGATATCGCTCAACGTCTTTATCGTCTCCACGCCGCGCCGGATGAGCTTGTAGGCGGTTTCTTTTCCGATGCCCGGCAGTTTGGATACCGATAGCGGGGCCAGGAAACTTTTTTCGCCGCCGAAGGCGATCTCGAGCTGTCCATTGGGTTTTACTTCGTTTGTGGCCACTTTGCTGATGAGCTTGTTGCTGGCGAGGGCATAGGATACGGGCAGGCCGCTTTCCTTTATTACTCTTTTCTTTAGTTCGCGGGCGAAGAGGCTGCAGCCGAAGAATTTGTCCATTCCGGAGAGGTCGATATAGAATTCGTCGATGGACGCTTTTTCGAACAGGGGGACATTGTCCTGCATGATCTCGGTGACGAGCCGTGAATATTTCGAATAAGATTCCATATCACCCCGGATGATGATGGCTTCGGGGCAGAGGCGCCGGGCGAGTTTGATCGGCATGGCGCTGTGGATGCCGAATTTCCGGGCCTCATAGCTACAGGCCGCGACGACACCGCGGTCGCCGGAGCCACCTACGAGCAGCGGCTTGCCTTTCAGGCTGGAGTTCTTCAGACATTCCACCGACACGAAGAAGGCGTCGAGATCGAAGTGGGCGATGTGACGATGTGGCCCGGCGATGTCCAGGGTGCTTGGGGGTGCGGCTGAGGCTGGCGAGGGTGCGGCCGGCGGGGGTACAGTTGGCGAGGCTGCGGCTGACAGGGAGGCCGCCGGAGGGGCGGCCGGCGGGAGCGGTATGGCGGGGGAAGATGAGGCGGTATGGCGGGGGGCAGACATGTCAGACAGTTTGAAGTGTTCGGGTTTTTATTCCTGCTTTTTCGATGCGGGTGACTTCGATGTTGTATACGCCAAAGTCTTCGATCACTTTTCCGGTGATGCGATAGAAGCCGGCCTGGGGCGGATGGGCGGCATGGATAGGCGGGAAGTGCACGGTGTCGATCCAGTCCTTGTTCGCATCGAGGAAAGTGCCGAAACTCATCGTATCGCCTTTTATCGTCCGAACGGGTTTATGGGTGATATGATAGCCCAGAACGGTGACCGTCTCACCGAGATGGCCGGCAAGACTGTGGGCGGGCAGGTAACGGGATGGGTCATCGTCCACCAGGGTGAAAGGATCGCCAGCAGGGAATCCCAGCAGTTCTACATCGTCATAAAAATCATCCATTGGATAGACGGGGAGATCGGGCAGGGTAAACGAAATGGGTGGTTCTTTGAAGAGCGGGTGAGGCATCGGGTTGATGGCCTTTGTCTTCTTTTGCAGAAAATCCCCTTCCCATAGCAGTTCTTTCTTGTTTTTCCCTGTGAAGCGGAGAGCGCCGGTGCGGATGAGGATGTCGAGCTGTTCGGGCGTGACGGCGGTGCGCTGGATAAAATCGGCCAGATCGGCATAAGCGCCATCCCTTTCCCTTTCTTCGAGGATGCGGGTGGCGAAAGTCTGTTCCAGTCCTTTTATATGGACAAAGCCAACATAGGCATCCTTGCCGTGGATATTGGTGTAGTAGTCGCTGTTGTTCACACAGGGCCGGTGTACGTGGGCGCCCGTCTTCATCAATTCATAGAAATACAATTCCCGGCTATAGAACCCGCCGAAGTTGTTGATGACGGCTACGGCGAATTCCATGGGGAAATGGGTTTTCAGGAAAAGGCTCTGATAACTTTCTACGGCATAACTGGCGGAGTGGGCCTTGCAGAAGCTATAGTCGGCGAAGCTCTCGATCTGCCGCCAGACCTCTTCCACTACATCGGTTGGGTAGCCGTACTCCGCGCAGCCGGCAAAAAATTTTTCTTTCAGCATGGGCAGATGGCCTTTTCCGCGGTATTTGGAACTGGTGGCGCGTCGCAGGAGATCGGCATCGGCCATGTCCAACCCGGCCCATTCATGGGCTACCTGGATGACCTGCTCCTGGTAGATCATGACGCCATAGGTGGAGCCCAGGATCTCTTTTAGCTTCGGGTGGGCATATTCGAATTTACCGGGGTTGTTATATCTATAGATGTATTGATGCATCATGCCACTTCGGCCCACACCCGGACGGATGATCGAGCTTGCCGCAACGAGGGTCTCATAGTTGTCGCATTTTAGCTTTTTTATCAGTTGCCGCATGGCGGGTGATTCGATATAGAAACAGCCGATGGTGTTGCCTGCACGGAGCTGTTCTTTTATAGCCGGGTCTTTTTTGAATTTATCTATTTCATGGATGTTGATATCGATGTGGTGGTTGGTCTTTATCAGTTGGATGCATTCTTTTATATGCCCCAGGCCGCGCTGGCTTAGCACGTCCAATTTGTAGAGGCCGATGTTCTCCGCGACGAACATGTCGATCATGGCGGTGGGGAATCCCTTTGGCGGGAGATGGAGGGTACAATAGCTGGAAAGAGGTTTTTCGGAGATGAGGATGCCGCCGGGGTGGATGCTTAGTCCGCTGGGGAAATTCTGAAGGAGTTTACCATACTGGAGGATGGCGCGATGGATCTTGTCGGTGTCCGTTTTCCCAAAGCTCTCGCCCCGGCTGTTGCCGTTGTAGTATCCTTTTACAGCCAGGTCGTCGATCTCGGCTTTTGGAAGGCCAAAGACCTTACCCAATTCCCTGATGATGGCGTTGTACTGGAAGGTAGGATACATGCCCAGCAGGGTCGTGTGATCCCGGCCATACCGCTTCATCATATAGTCGATGATCTCGTCGCGGTCGAGATAGGAGAAGTCGATGTCGAAGTCGGGTGGACTGGTGCGGTGTGGATTCAGGAAGCGTTCGAAGTAAAGATCGAGCTCGATAGGGTCAACATCGGTGATCTGGAGGCAATAGGCGACAAGGGAGTTGGCGCCGCTGCCCCGGCCGACGTGATAGAAGCCCCGGCTTTGGGCATAACGGATCATGTCCCAGGTGATGAGGAAATAGGCGGTGAAGCCCATTTGATCGATGATGCGCAGTTCTTTATTGAACCGTTCTTTTACCTTCTTATTGGCGCCATATCGGAGCCGGAAGCCGTCCCGGGCCAGCTTTTCGAGCAGCACCCGGTCGTCTTCCCGGCTGGCGCTAAAGAGCTGTTTGTTCTTGTCCACTCCGAAATCCATCATTATGGAGCAGGCATCCAGCAGCTTGTAGGTATTGGTGATGACGAAGGGATATTGCCGGAAGGCGGTGAGCAGCTCTACCTGGGGAAGGAAGTATTCCTGCGTTGAGGCGATGTCTTCCGGGGTCAGTTTGGTCAATAGCGTGTTGCGGTCGACCGCCCGGAGGAGACGATGCAGGTTGTAATACGTTTTGTTCTGAAAGGTGACGGGTTGCCGGACGACCCATTTGTCAGGATAGGAAGCCAGGGGTTGTTTTAGCAATTTATTCACTTCTCCGGGGAGCACGCCGATGCGTTCGTTGCTGTTGAGCGCTTCGGGAGATTTATTGCCTAACGGATAGATGATGAATCCGTCCGCCGGGTTATGGAATATGGGGTCGGGGCTATCGCAGGGCGGGAATGGTTTTTTTTCGCGTAAATATTCGGAGAGGAATTCGTTGATGCGTTGGAAGCCTTTGTTATTTGCCGCGATGAGGATATAAAGAAGTGTGTTGTCGTTGCGCACTTCCACGCCGAGGATGGGCTTTATGTTTTGCCGGCCGCAAAACTGGACAAAATCCCAGGCGTCGCAGGTAGAATTGATGTTCGTGAGGATCAGCGTGGTAGCTCCGGCTTCTGCGCCTGCTGTTACTAATTCTTCTGTGGAAAAGGTGCCGTAGTTGAAACTAAAATAGGATTTGCAAAGATACATGGTAGGTCTTGTTGAAAACAAAGCTAATATTTTTAGTCTTTCAATACTAAAATAATTAGTAAATTTGTTTCAGCAAAGAGGCCTTGTGATCCTTTGCTGCAGCGGGTTTCGAAGAAAATGACAAATCGGGAGTTTGACGATGACCGATCGGGGTTAAGAAGATGAATATGTGGGATATGAAAAAGGACACACCAAAAAAATAGTTTTTGAAGGCCTTCAGCTTAGTCAAAAAAAACATTTTATTTGGAATATGGGAACGAGAGATCCGCGTTATGACCTAATTAAACCCATGCTTTCTGAAGGTCAGATTAAATCTTTTGCCGACGTCTTCAAATACATCAAGAAAACCGTTGTTGCCAACGATATGGGGAAGAAGGTGGACCGGTTTACTATCATGATGGAGCAGCCGAAGAAGTTCTCCGTGGCAGATGTATATGAGATGGCCGAGCTGTTCAATATCGATGTGCGGCAGATGTTCGAATTGATCTATAAGGAAGAACTGAAAAAAGCCAATGTTGAACAATAGATAGTTTGTGTCGCGTGTTCCATAACCATTAGCTGTCGAGCCCTTACCTATTGCACAATCCGTCTCCCAGTCTCGACTCGAATTCAGCAACCTTTAGTAAAGAGGCCGCCCCGCAACCGGGGCGGCCTTGTTCTATCCACCCTCTAGTAATACTTGGACCGGGGGGATAATGGTTACCGTTTAACCGGCCGGAGAAAACGCTAATTCGCTTCCATTAACTACATCCTGTTATTAATTTTAATGCGTGGGCTGACCTCTTAAGCCTTTGTAAATACCAAATCCATGAAAACGACCTTTACCCTGACCATGTGGACATTTCTCCTCGTTGCGGGCTGTCTGCTGATCTTATCTTCTTTGTTGCCCGCGCCGGTCACGGCGCAGTCGGCTGTGACGGCACAGTTTACCCATTGGACCAATGCTACTACCTCCACCAGTTATTCCGGCACCGGCGCCACGGGCAATTATGGAAGCGGGTTGACCGGGAATACCTACAATTATGATTTTGGCACGGCCGTGGGCACTCCCAACTTTAACATCCTGGATTCTTTTACCGCTGCCACGCTGAACTATCATTTTACTTACCCGACAACGGTGAAATTCCGGCGGGTGAACAATGCTACTGTTACGGGTTTGCGGAAGTCCTTGTGGTTCGAACAAAGCAGCGGCACGACGGTGAACCCGGGCGGGACGGTCTCGCTCCTTCCGGCTTATGACGACAGCCTGGAAAGCATCTTTTCCCAGGGCCAGATCTTCAACGTCGGGATTGACAACAATTTCCAGAATCAGGGTAACGGTTCGGGTACGAACAACAACAATATCGAACGGGTGGATCATATTATTACTTCCGGCGTCATTGCTTCGGACAATACCAAAGCGGGTTTTGTAGTATTCGACCGGGGGAATGGTGGTGGTCATGACCCATTCTATGTCGCGGCCATCGCTTCTCTGGATGCCAGCGGAAATCCTCTGACGTATTATAACGCCGTGTCGGTGGCCTCCGGCAGCTATGGATTTGATGTCAGCCCGTTGATGAACTATATTATCCTGCGCAAGAATCAGTTTGGCCCTGTCGATGCGCACCTGCTGATGATGAACAATTCCACCAGTCAATACCGGGACGGGGTTTTCATGAATTTTCAAGCGCTCGGGGTGCCCAACGGCACAAAGATCTATGGGTATTCCCTTTTTCCTGCCGACCTGGGCAGTACGGCTGCTGCTAACCTGGTGAACTATAACAATGCCGCTAATTTTCCCACCAATTCGAATTTCGCTGCCGGGGGCATCGACCAGGTGGCGGTGTCGGGGCTCTGGGTGACCAATGCCTCCTATGTAGTCTTGCCCGACCGGGTGAACAGCTTTGCCGCCAATCCGGCGGATGGTAAGGTTGAGCTCGATTGGGCGCTTGGTGCGGTGGATGACATCGGAAAGCTGGTGGTGGAAAGGAGTGCTGACGGCGAACATTTTACTCCCTTGATGGAATTCGCGGCCCCCCTGACGAGCCAGCAGACGGCGGTCGATGTTCAGCCGCTGCCTGGTGAGGACTATTACCGGCTGAAACTGGTGGACCTGCGGGGTATGGAGGCTGCTTACAGTACAGTGAGCCGGGTGGTGTTGGGCGTCGCGGCGGGTGTTAGCCTGTCGGTTTACCCCAACCCGGTG
Organism: Puia dinghuensis; assembly: GCF_014642875.1. GTDB lineage: Bacteria > Bacteroidota > Bacteroidia > Chitinophagales > Chitinophagaceae > Puia > Puia dinghuensis. The sequence goes on along the minus strand of NZ_BMJC01000001.1, from coordinate 1,545,243 downwards.
ACGGGTAAGCGGATCAGCTATACGGTGCAGGGATTGCAGCCGGGGACCTATGGTCTTCGGGTTGTGGATATGAGTGGGCACCTGGTGGCAGGGCAGTCCCTTTCCGGGGGATCGGTGGTCGCCGGGAGCCTGGCGTTGCCGGCGGGTCTACCGGCGGGCGTCTATTCCCTCCAGCTGGTCGATAAGCGGGGCAACGGGGTGATTGCGACATCGGTGGAGTGCAATTAGACGGCAGTGGAATGCAATTAATGACGTAACTTGAGAGAAGGACCGAAAACTAACGGAACTTCTTATGAGAAGAGTATTCGCGGCCGTATGGGTATTTTGGATCACTTTGGCCGCAACTGCACAGGACACTGCCCGGCCATCGATGGATACCGCCCGGCCACAGGAGCCGGTGAAGCCCTACCCTTATGAAGCGGAAGAAGTACAGTTCGCCAACAGCGGAGCGGGTATCACGCTGGCGGGCACGCTTACCCTGCCGCCCGGCAAGGGTAAATTCCCGGTCGTCATCCTGATTGCGGGGGGCGGATCGAACAACCGGGATGAAGAAATTTTCCAACACAGACCTTTTTTGGTGATAGCGGATGCACTTACCCGCAGAGGGGTTGCGGTGCTACGATACGACTGCCGGGGGATAGGGCAGTCTACCGGCGACTTCGGCAAGGCTACGACGGCCGATCTTGCCACGGATGTGGAGGCGGCCATTGCTTATCTCAGGACGAGAAAGGAGATCAACGCTCACCGGATGGGGCTTATCGAGCATGGGGAAGGCGCCATCCTCGCTCCGATGGTGGCGGCGCGGCGGGGGGATGTCCGGTTTATCGTGCTGCTGGCGGGGCAGGGGTTGCGGGGTAAGGAAGTCCAGTTGCAGCGGCAGCAGCTTATGGCGCAGGCGGGGGACAGCCTGGGGCAGGATAGTATGCGGCACCGGCCGGCGGATTACCTGGCCTACGACCCCGATTCCGCGTTGGAGCAGGTGAGATGCCCTGTGCTGGCCATGGCCGGGGCCAAAGATCTGGAGGTGGCGCCGGAGGATAATCTTGTCGCTATCGGCCGGGCACTGGAGAAAGGCGGGAACCGGCATTTCGAGGTGAAGGAGTTTCCCGGTCTGAACCATTATTTCCAGGAGTGTACGACAGGCCTTTTACCGGAGGTTGCGAGTATCAAAGAGACCTTTTCGCCGGTGGCGTTGGGGTATCTTACAGATTGGGCGTGGAAGCAGGCGAAATAGGGGCGGTTCAGGCAGCTTGCGGTGGAAGGCCAGGAGGGATCTGGGTATAGGGTTTGCCGTCAGGCGGCCAGCAGGCGGTTGGAGATGCTAAAAGAGACATTTGTACAGAGGCTGTCGTCGTTGTCGACGCTGATGCTTCCGCCGAGTTTTTCCGCCGCGTACTGTATCTTCCGGTATTCGGTTGAAATGGCGTGATAATAGTAGGTTCCTACATCTTTGACACAGATGATCGTCCGGTCTTCAGCAACCAGCACTGCGATTTGGATGAATTCGTTTTTCCTGCCTGCGACGGCACTGTGAATCATACTCCCCAGCACATAGGCCAGCATGTTCTCGTCGGCGTTGATGGCGAGGTGTTCGGGTATGCCGTTGAAGAGGATGTTGCCGTGCCGGAGGGCGAGGGGTTGCAGGCCGGCGAGCAACTGATCGATCATTCGGTGCAAGGAGACTCTTACAGAACCGGCGGGTGGCGGGGTGACAGTCTGCGCGTTCTGCGGGAGGGGTCGTTGAAGGGTGGTGCTGGAAGCGAAGAACTGGGTTTTCATAACGAGTCAATTATTGTTCAGTGGTGTTATGCAGTCGGCTTAGGCCTCGTGTCATAACGAGTATATTTATACAACAAATTAACGGTGGGAAAGACGCTAACGCATCAAGGGAAGGCGGCTTGTTGCCAGGATTAAGTTTTATAGTCTCCACGGCTAAATACTTCCCAGTAAAAAAAGACCCTGGCCGTGAGACCAGGGTCGGGAAATCGTTTATTGTGCGAAGCCGGGTTACACGCCGGGGGTCTGCAATAACCGGTAGAGTTCGTCGAGTTTGGGGGAGAGGATGATATCCGTTCTCCTGTTCTGTGCTCTTCCTTCCGGGGTGCTGTTCGGCTGTACGGGGTCGTATTGACTGTGGCCGGAAGCGATGACTCTTGTGGGGTCGACGCTATAGTCGGTAGTGAGGATGCGGACGATGGAAGCCGACCGGGCCAGGCTGAGGTCCCAGTTGTCCTGGAATTTTGCGTGGATCGGGATAGAATCGGTGTGACCTTCGATGTCGACAGTGATATCCGTATTCTGGTTGAGGACCGCGGCCAGTTTGCCAAGGGCATCCTTCCCTTTGGGATTGACCACTGCGCTACCGGAGGGGAACAGCAGATTCTCCTGGAGGCTGACGTATACTTTTCCGTTCTTGATGGACACGGTGAGTTCGTTAGATTTGAACCCGACCAGGGCCTTCGTCATTTTCTTTCTGATCTCCTCTATCGCTGCTTTTTGCTTATCCATCAGGGCCTGCAGGCGTTCGAGCTTGGCCTGTTGGTCGAGGAGGTCTTTTTGGTTTTTGCTCAGGAGGGCATTGCGGTTTGTGGCATCGGTCTGTAAGTCGCCGATTTTTCCATTCAGCCCGGCGATCTGCTGGTTAAGGCCGGCGATGACCTGATTGAGCGAGTCGATCTTTTGAGCTGCTTGCTTCTGGCTCAGGGACATGTTGGATTGCAGGTCTTTTACTTTGTTGGCGAGTTGTGCGCTGTCATATCTGGCTGATGCCAGGGCTTGTTGTACAGCGTTGAATTTATTTGTGGGGACACAACTTGCGAAAAAAAGGATTCCTGCGAAGACTGCGGTGGGGAAGGAAAGTTTTTTTGTCATAAACAAGTTACGATCTTTTTGTTGCTAAAATACGCTATAGGAGCATTTTGCGTGCCAAATATACGCAGTGAGCATTAAAAGACCGCTAGAATAGGGTTAGAAGGGGATTAGAATGATAAAAAAATTATTTTTTTGTCCGGTTTGCCAGTGTGGGCTTGTCTTGGATACAAAACATAGCTTAATTTAAAAAGACAGTCATCATGGAGAAGTTCTTATTGCTTATCCGGGAGGACCTGAAGATCAGGGATAAAATGTCCCCTGAGGAATTTAACCGCAATGCACGATTGATGGCTAAATGGATCGAATCCATGGCCCAGACAGGCAATTATCTGCAGGCCGAACCTTTGCTCAATGGTGGCAGGTATGTGGGCCGGGCATCCTTTCCCGTATCACTATTTCTTGTTGAATGCCGCTTTGGGAAAGCTTTATCTGCTGGAAGGGGACCCGGTGAGGGCAAAGGAATTCCTCACCAGGGCCCTTGGGCAGACGACGAGAAGCCGGGAGATAGCTTTTATCCAGGGATTGCTGGATAAAACAACGTGAAGCCAGGGGTTATTTTTTTACTGGTTTTAGTTCGGTGAATGGGGTTTGCGGGGTCAGCGTTTTTTCATCTTTTTCGGCGACGATATCCTTTGCCAGGTTGAAGGTGGCGGTTTGTTTGATGTCGATATCGTCAGACGAGGCGCCGATCTTTACGGTATATTTTCCGGCATCCGCTATCCATGCCGATGCGGTTGTGTTATAAGAAGCCAGGTCGGCCGGCGTCAGGGTAAACGTCAGGGTTTGGCTTTCCCCGGGTTTCAGGAGGCTTGTTTTGGCGAATGCCCTGAGCTCTTCCGCCGGCTTATCCAACTTATGGACAGGCGCGGTGAGATAGAGCTGGACCACCTCTTTGCCGGCGACTTTTCCGGTGTTGGTGACCGTTATGGAAGCCGAAATGGTGTTGGTAAAGGTGGGCGAGCTGAGCTTCAGATCGCTGTAGCCGAAGGTTGTGTAGGAGAGGCCATAGCCGAAGGGGTATGCGGGTTTGACCCCGAAGGTGTTGTAATAACGATAACCGACGTAGATGCCTTCTTCGTATGTCACTTCGGCGGGAATGGCTTTCATTCCCAGCATGCCCGTAGTGGCTTTCTCGGGGAATTCTTTGCCGGGGAAGTTTTTGGCCGAGGGGACGTCGTCATAATGGACAGGGAAGGTGGTGGCCAGCTTACCGGATGGGTTTACTTTACCGCTGAGGATGTCCGCTATAGCGTTGCCGCCTTCGAGTCCGGGCTGCCAGGCGAGCAATACCGCATCTGCGTTGTCTTCCCACTGCGTAACATCCGTCACACCGGCGATGTTGAGCACTACTATGACCTTTTTGTTTTTTGCATGAAAGGCGGCGGCGACGTTGGCGATGAGCTGCTTTTCGGTTTCGCCCAGATAAAACTCACTCACTTTTCTATCTGTCCCTTCGCCGGAATTCCTGCCGATGGAGATGATGGCGATGTCGGCGATAGCGGCCTGGCGGGTGATCATATCGGGGGCGATAGGATATTCCTGGATGGGCGGAGTGGGGTTCATGAACTCCTCGAAAAAGCCTTTTTTCGGGTGTTTGGCGTTCTCCTGTGCGATGTATTCGTTATAGGCCGTGTACAGGGCGCCGTCTTCCATCAGGCCGGCGTGGAAAAGGCCTTCGGCCAGCGAGACGGTGTAGAGTCTGTTGACATCACCGCTGCCCGTTCCGCCGGCGATGAGGTTGAAGGCGTTGATGCCAAAGAGTGCGATGTGGCTGTTGGCGGCGATGGGCAGTGTATTGTTGTTATTCTTTAACAGGACCATGCTTTCATCGGCGGCTTCGCGGGCGATCTGGGCGTCTTTTGTCAGATCGGGCTGGTCGGAGTACTTGTCTGCCTTGAAGGTGCCGGATTGCAGGACGATGTTGAGGATGCCTTCCACATTGCGATCGAGCGCCTTCTCATCCAATTGGCCGCCTTTTACTGCATCCACGATCTTTTTCACCTGGTCGGCTGTGCCGGGCATCAGCAGGTTGTTGCCGGCTTTCATTTGTGCAACCGGGTCTTTTCCGCCGAACCAGTCTGTCATGACAAAACCTTTGAAGCCCCATTCGTTCTTCAGGATGGTGGTGACCAGATCGGGGCGTTCGGAGGTGTAAACCCCGTTGATGAGGTTGTAGGAGGTCATGACGGTCCAGGGTTGGGCTTGTTTTACGGCGATCTCAAAACCTTTCAGGTAGATCTCGCGCAGGGCGCGTTCGCTGACGACGGTGTTGACGGAATTCCGGTCGGTCTCCTGGTTATTGGCGGCGAAATGTTTTATGGATGTCCCGACACCGTTGCTTTGAATGCCGTTGACAAGTGCGGCCGCGATATTGCCTGTGATGAGGGGGTCTTCGGAATAGTATTCGAAGTTGCGGCCGCCGAGGGGATTGCGGTGGATGTTCAGGCCGGGGCCGAGGATGATGTCGACGCCATACTCTTTTGCTTCGCTGCCAAAGGCTACGCCTACCCTTCTTACGAGGGCGGTATCCCAGCTACTGGCGAGAAGGGTTCCTACGGGCCATGCCGTGGCGTAATAGACCCGGCCCTTTCCGGTGTTGAATACGTGTACGCCCGCGGGACCATCGGTGACCACGATGGGGGGGATGCCGAGGCGGGGTACGCCCCGGGTCACGCCGGAAGCCCCGGGTACTTTCTTTTGTGCTTCGTTGAGCTGGGCGGAATTCATGCCCGGGAAGTTGGCGCCGGGGATATAAAAACCATTACCTACTACCAGGTTGGCTTTTTCCTCGAGGGTCATGGCGGCGATGACTTCGGCGGTGGAGTTTTTGCCTAATTGCGGCAGGGTGTTTTGAGCCTGGGCAGGCATGGCGGTTGCGGTTGTGACGGCGGTTGCGGTGGTTATGGCCCAGGCGCGGAGCCGGGCGAATGGCAAGCAGATAATTCTCATTGAGTCATTTTGACACAATGTAAATATTTTTTTATTTGAGAAAATGGAAATAAAAATAAATTTGCGCAACCGATCGGTTGCCCGTATATTTGCAACTGAACGGTTGCCAAATATTGGAAAATCTAAAAATAAAAAACCATGATGAAGCGAGAAACGGTCTTTTCAAAAGACCTTCCAAACAAGAGACTGACAGTTGTAAGGGAATTCGATGCCCCGCTGGAGCTGGTGTGGAAAGCCTGGACGCGGAGCGACATGCTTGACCAGTGGTGGGCGCCCAAGCCCTGGCGGGCGGAGACGAAGACGATGGATTTCAGGGAAGGAGGTTTTTGGTTGTATTGTATGAAGGGGCCAAATGGGGACCACGCCTGGTGCAGAGTAGACTTTAAAACGATAGCACCTTACCAGCGTATTACCACCGGGGTCTCGTTTTGCGATGAGGAAGGTAATAAGAATCCCGATATGCCGACGATGGATTGGCGGAAGGAGTTCAGCCAGTCAGGGGATGTCACGACGGTGCGGGTGGAGATCAGTTTCCCGCGGGAGGCCGATATGGAGACGATCATCCAGATGGGCTTCCAGGAAGGGTTTACCGCCGGGCTGGGTAATCTTGATGAATACCTTCAACAATATGATCAGGCTGGAGCCGTTCGGGCCAAATGATTGGTTGGAAGCCGGGGTTAACTGAAGTTGGCGACCTTGATCAGTTTTTTTACATCGAGTACGATGATGCGTCTTCCGCGGGTTTCGACGATGCCTTCACTCTTGAATTCCGACAGCATCCGGACGACGTTTTCTCTTGCAGTACCGACGAGACTGGCGAGGTCGTCGCGGCTCATATTGATCTCGACTGGCATGCCGGGTTCAAAATCCACTTTATATTTTTCGCGGACCACTATCAGCTGAAGCGCCAGCCTCTCCCTTACCGAACGTTGGGCGAACAGGGTGAGGCTGTTTGTCAACACTACGAATTCATGGCTCAATGTCTTGAGCAGCCTTCGGTTCAACACATCGGACTGCCGCAACGTCTCCAAAAAATCTTCCTTGGGGATGAATACAATAATGCTGTCCTCCATTACGGCTGCGGAATCGGGATAGTTGTCCCCGGAAAGGATCGCGTGATAGCCTAACAGTTCTCCGGTGTTGGCGACATAGATGATCTGTTCGCGGCCGTCCTTGTCCAACTTATATTTTTTTGCCTTTCCCCGGGCGATATAAAATATTCCCGAGGGATACGCCTCTTCTTTGAAAATGATCTCTCCTTTCTTATAGGCCTGCTCCAACTTCCGGGCCATCAGCAACTTCAAATCTTCCCCGGGCAAATCGGCGAGTATCGATTCACTTTTAAAATCCCACTTCTCTATCGGAAAGATTCCTTGTATACTCATAGACTATTACAAAGCTATCGTTTTAAAAATTGATTTTCCTCACTTTTTTCCGTGATAACTGTCACCGCATCCTGTTCGACATTCTGCTAGATTTACATTGCTATGAAAGGGAAAAGAAAAGGGGGTGAGAACCCCACATCTGCCAGCAGATTGACGAAAGAAAGCCTACAGGAATTAAAAGACCTCGGATTTCGATTTGTGCTAGTGAAGGGATATGCGATAGACAGACGCGCCGATTATATAGAGCTGAATCATTTTACCCTTGTTCCGGTGAGAGAGCTTCCCGAAGACCCCAATGAAAAGGAGATTTATGCGCCGCTGGACAGCGAGATCCTGCTGGAGTGGGCCAGCGATGCGGACAGTGGAGTAGAGGCATTTATAGAACCAGCCATCGGAGCAGATCGTAACCATGTTCAAACCAAAGTTATTTGATACCCTAAAAGGGTATAACCGTCAGCTTTTCCTTAAAGATCTGATGGCCGGGTTGATCGTAGGTCTCGTAGCCCTTCCCCTTGCCATCGCCTTTGCCATTGCATCAGGAGTATCCCCCGAAAAAGGATTGTTCACCGCCATCGTCGCGGGATTTATCATCTCGGCGCTGGGAGGCAGCCGGGTGCAGATTGGCGGTCCTACCGGTGCATTTATCGTGATCGTCTATGGCATCGTGGCCGCACATGGTGTAGGCGGTCTGACCATCGCGACCTTCATCGCGGGTATCATGCTTATCATCATGGGTTTTGCCCGGCTTGGCTCGGTGATCAAATATATTCCTCACCCGCTGATCATCGGATTCACCAGCGGTATTGCCCTTATCATCTTATCCTCGCAGGTGAAGGACCTGCTTGGTTTGAAAATGGGCGCCGTCCCTGCGGACTTCCTTGAAAAATGGAAAAGCTATGTGCAGCATATCGGCACCATAAATCCCTATACGCTTGCTATTGGTGCGGCCACCATCGGGATTATCGTTCTTTGGCCAAAGGTGACGGCTAAAATTCCCGGTTCGCTGGTCGCCATCCTGCTGACCACGGTGCTGATGCAATTGCTTCATTTGCCTGTCGAGACCATCGGAAGCAGGTTTGGGAATATCCCATCCTCTTTGCCCAAGCCTGTGGTCCCCGCTATCGATGCTTCTACGATAAAGAAATTAATTCAACCAGCCTTTACCATTGCCTTGCTGGGGGGCATCGAGTCCTTGTTATCCGCCGTCGTAGCGGATGGAATGATCGGTGGCAACCACCGGTCGAACATGGAACTGGTGGCCCAGGGCACTGCCAACCTGTTCTCTTCCATCTTTGGCGGCATCCCGGCCACCGGGGCGATCGCGCGGACTGCGACCAATGTGAAGAATGGCGGCCGCACTCCTGTCGCTGGAATGATTCACGCCATCACCTTGCTGTTGATATTAATCTTCTTTGGCAGATGGGCTGCCCTGATTCCGATGGCTACGCTGGCCGGCATCCTTATTGTTGTCGCCTATAATATGAGTGAATGGAGAGCTTTTGTTGCGGTGTTAAAAGGACCGGGGAGTGATATAGCCGTTCTGCTTACCACCTTTCTGCTGACGGTGTTGGTCGACCTGACAGTAGCGATCGAGATAGGAATGATCCTCGCCATTTTCTTATTTATGCGTACTATCATCAAGAGCAGTGCCGTGAATCTGTGGAAGGATGAGGGGGATGATAATGGATTGACCGTGAATTATTCGATACCGAAAAATGTCCAGGTGTTTGAAATAAGCGGTCCGTTGTTTTTTGGCGCGGCCTATAAATTCAAGGATGCCATTCGGTTTATCGAAGAGCATCCCAGGGTGCTCATCATCCGGATGCGAAAGGTGCCTATTATCGACGCCACCGGCATAAAGACCCTCCGGGACGTATATAAGGAATCGAAACAGCGGGGGATAAAAGTGATCTTATCGGAGGTGCATAGTCAGCAGATATGGCAGGAGCTGAAGGATGCGAGATTGTTATTTGCCGTTGGGAAGGCAAATGTGACGGATACATTCGAGGCGGCGATCGAGCGAAGTAAGGTGATCGTGGCGGACAGATAGGGAGCACAATGCAGATGCGCATAGGGGCTGCGAAGACCGCGGCATTAGAGGACCTGCTTGCCGAAAGGCATCAGCGAGAGCTCCATCAGCTTGAGATGCTGGCGGGCAAAGGGGATGCCGATGATCGTAATGAACAGCAGAAAAGCGCACAGCAGGTGCACCAGGGCTGTATAGAGCCCGCCGCAGAGCAGCCAGAGTATATTGAAAAAGATGGACAGGCAACCTGTAGCGCTATTGACGGGCACCACCCTGCTCCCGAAGGGCCAGAGCTCGAGGCGGGCCAGCTTGAAGCATTGCAGGCCGAAAGGGATGCCAATGATCGTGAGACACAATATACATCCCCCGACTATATATCCCAGTGCAGCCGCCAGGCCGCCGAAGATGAGCCATATCAGATTGCCTAGTATGTTCATGCGCTGAAAATACGGAATTTCGATCTTAAATTGCAAGCCTATGAGATAGGGCTTTAGAACATCTGCGCCATTTTGCTTAATTCAATGATGTTGGATACCCCCAGCTTTTGCATGATCTTCGCCTTATGCGTGCTGATCGTCGAAATATGTACAGAGAGGATGGCGGCGATCTCCGAAACATTTTTCCCGTCGATGAGGTGATTCATGATCTCCAGTTCTCTCGGGGACAAACTATCGAAGACGTTGTGTCCTTCTCCTTCGAGCACTTCCCGGGTGAGCGCATCCTTCATCCTGGAGCTGATGTATTTTTTGTTGTTGAGGATGTTTACAATGGCTTTGCGGATCTCGGAGGGGGGCGCTTCTTTGTTGATAAACCCTTTTACGCCCAGCTGCAGGTATTTTTTTGCGTATACTTCTTCACTGTTCATGGTGAGGATGAGGACCTTCTGATCGGGTCTGAGGGTAAATATTTTTTTCAGCAGGGCGAGTGAGTCGGTAGAGGGCATGGAGATATCCAGGATTGCGAGATCATATTCACTGGCCTCTATCTTTTCCCAGGTGCTGTTCCCATCCCGGCATTCATCTATTTCCACCTGCATGAACTCACCTTTTAAAAGGAAGATGAGCCCTGTCCTTACGATGTTGTGGTCATCTGCGATCAGGATCTTTTTCATAACGGATCAATTTTTTTTTAATGGTGTTATGCAGTCGGCTGCGCCTCGTGTCATAAAGTATATAGGTATAATGGTGAAGAGATCGATATAGTTGTTTAATTGACATTTATAATATAAATATAACTGATTTGGATGGCTTTAAGTATTTACGGAATGACATTTTTGTGTTTTTTCTCCTCTGAATATAGAGTAGCACTTACACTAAATCCAATTAATACTATGAAGCACTTATGTATAAAATCCAAGCTTTGCACTACATGGTCTCCTATGCGGCGGTCTTGAATAGGAGGGTTATCCTGTTGCCTGTAATGCCCGGTGCATCTATGAGCAGCTGGCCCTGGATCTTGGCTAATAATTCCAGGATGATGTGATAGCCAAAACCATTGGTGTCGCTTTCCGTTTTATAGGTATTATTAAGGATCTCCTCTACCAGCGCTTTCTCCATGCTTCTGCCGCTGTCGATGATGGAGATGCTGACGACGGAATCATGCTGCGCTGCTTCGATCTTTATTTCCCCGTTGAGGGTATATTTATTGGCGTTGTCCGTAAGGTTGCGGATGAGCGTTTTCAATATATGGGGGTCGGAAGTCAGGGTGATCGCAGCGGGCACCAGGTTGAGCACGGTATTATTGCGGATATCGGCGCCGGTCTCATAGAGCGAGACGATCTCTCCGACGATCTCCCGCAGGACTATTTTTTCCCGTTGTACGACGAACCCTTCTTTCTGAGCATTTGTCCAGACCACGAAATCCTGCGTAAATCCGTACAGGTCGTTTGTCGCATTTTGAAACTTCTGCAACATTTCACCCAGTTCGGGTGCGGGCACCTTTTGATAATTTTCAAAGATATGAACAGCCAGCATATGCAGGAAGCGGAGGGGCGAACGCAGATCGTGCAGGATAATGGCGATCATTTTTTCTTTTATCCGGTTGCTTTCAGACAGCGCCTCCGTCCTTTCTGCCACCTTTTGTTCGAGCTGCCTGGCTCTTGCCAGTTGCCGCAAATAGCGCGTCCAGAGCATGAGCGGGAGGATACTGATGATCACCACGGCAGCCAGGAGCCGGAACCAGATGGTCTCGTACCAATAAGGGAGTATGGTCCATCTTACCGTTTTATAGCTGTACGTGCCATCTCCATTCTGCTTTCGGATGGTAAATGTATAGCTGCCATGGCCCAAACCGGTGAGCTCCAGCCTGCCGTCTTTGTTCACAGGATGCCAGTTACTGTCGAGCTGGGGAATGGAATATTCCATGTACAGGTTGACCGGGTTGCCGTAATAGGGCGAAGAAACGGTAAAAACCAAGGGACCCGCGTCCTGCTTTTGTTTGAAATTATCACCGGAAAGCACTTTCTTTTCATCCGCGGAAAGCCGGTCTATGAAGATAGGGTTGGCAGGAGGGATGATCGTCACACTGTCCGGATCGAATTGTACCAACCCATCCAGGGAGGGGAGAGAAAAGCGGCCATCTTTTGTGACAATACCACAGGGACTGCATCCGCCATTGAATTCATTGGTGGCGAATCCCGATTGCTTGTCGAAGTAATAATAGAAGACGTCTTTCTTTTTGCCCGATGCGAAGCTGTCCAGTTCGCTTTTTGCCACCTTGAAGAGCCCCTTGTTGGTGGGCAGCCAGAAATTCCCGTGTTTGTCTTCCAGGAAACAATGGACGCTGGCCAGGTTGCCCACGGCATCCATCGGCATCCGGAGAAAGCAGCCATTGACGTACTTATAAAATCCCTGGCCGTAGGTGCCGATCCAGATGCTGCCATCCCTGGCTTTATAGATCGCTCTGATAGTGGCCTTCTCCAATCCGGGCACCCGGCTTACCGTATTGTGTTGCAGGTTATAAGAAAACAATCCTGCGTCGGTGCCGATCCAAAGATCATTTGAACTCACTTGCCTGATCGTCATTATTTCAGCGTTCTGCAGCGATGCTCTGGTGTCGAGCAAAAGGGTTGCCGTTGTTCCTCTCACCCGGAATAGTTTTTTCTGAGTGCTGAACAGGATGTCTTTATTGTCGGCTTCGACGATCGAAGTGACCCAGATGCCAACGTAGGTGATGTCGCCGAGGTTGGTGATGTTCGAAATTTCATGCAGATTGGAGTCGGTTCTTTTTAACCAGCCATAGGAACAATACCAGATATGGCCGTCTGATGAGCGTAGGAAGGCCGGGCGATCGTAGATACCCGGCGTAGGGATGTTTATTTTATTGCGGCGGTTGAGGATACCGGAGGAGGTGAGGATATTGCCATCGGATAATTCCACCTGCGCGTACATGCTATTGATGATATAATTGTCGCTCGAAAAGAAGAGTCTTTGGAATTCCTGTTTTTTGAGAATATACAGGCCGCTGGTTGCTGTACCTACGTATATGATCTTATTTTGCTGGTCATAGATGAGGCCATTGACATTCCTTATGGGCGTATTGGCGGCCAATGTTTCGGCATCCAGTTGCCCATTGATGATGCTAAGCAGCAGGATATCGCCTTTGTGTACGAGGAAGCTGTGGTTGTCGTCCCTGAATGCCCGCAAGGCAGCCTGTATCGGGTAGGGTCCGATGACGTCTACCTCGCCCAGCAGTTGCATGAGCCGGGGGCTCCCGGTGATCTTCTGCAAGAGCCCAGCCTTATAGGCATAGAGCCGATTCTGTCTGTCCACAAAGATATAGACATCGCCTACCATGAATTGGATCTTGAGCTGATGGCCGGAAATCTCCGACAGCGGTTGAACATCGGCGGTATTATCATCCAGGTAGTAATAATGTTCATCTTTTCTTGCATAGGCTTGTCGTTCGTTCACCGTAAGGATGTCGCTGTTGAGGTGGAGCCTGATGAATAGTCCGTCGAAGACCGTGGTGTCACCGGCTGCCCACCTCTTAAAGAGGTGGTCGTAAGTGAATAGCGGGCTGCTGCGTAGGTGAGATTGCCGGGCATTAGCGGAGAGGAGGCTATCCTCTATTAGCTGGTAGTCGTCGGTGACCGTCAGGATACGGTCGGAGGGAAACACCGGCTCGATGATTATTTTCCCGGAAGACTTTGACCGGATGGTCGCTTGAACCCTGTTGGAATACAGGGCAGGGGAGTTGGCCATGTTGTATTCGCGGAAATTCCTGCCGTCAAAGCGGACCAAGCCCATATGGGTCGCAATCCATAGAAAGCCGTTTCTGTCGAAGGCCATTTCATTGATGCTGTTCTGAGGGAGGGCGTTATCACTGTTATAATTGGTTATGGTATACCCGGGAGCGATTGACTGTGCTCTCGATGCCAGGCATTGAAGCTGGAGAAGGAATAGTATAGGAAGTAATCGTATGCGACAGGACATAGGTTATTCTAGCGGCGATAAAGGTCTGCAATATTTATAGTTTTTTATTAGTAAATGTATGACAAGGCGGTTAGGGTTCGTTCTATTCGTTATGTGAAAATAGTTGTAACTTAATATGTAAATAAGACGCGTATGAGAAAATTCACGCTTGCGGCATTCGCCTTGTTGTTTCTCACTACGTGCGGCCACAGGAAAACGTTGACAGAACAATTGAATACAACTTTCTCCGATCATTTGAAGAGGCTGGATTCATCTGCTACACTGGATTCGGTGCATGTTCGATGGAATGTGCCGGTTACGCAACGATTTGGCAGGATCTTCGATGATACAATATATGTGAGAGAGTATACAAGAATAAAGGCGCAGCTTTCCAAAGCGCAACAAAAAAATGATAAGGATAGTATTGCATTTTACCAGTATGAGATAGGGTATATGGAGAAAGAGATCGATTCGATATCCAGGAGCATCGGGCAAGGAGATACGAGCCGGAGGTTCGGCTATCTGATAGGGTGTGCTTATTTTATCAGCAAGAATGATAAGTCGAAGATGGATAGTACGATGATCTTTATCGATTCGACCAATACTATCCGGTTCACTGATTATCTGGATTCGGCTTTGAGGAGAAGTGTCAGATCGTTGGATTAGTGCGGCAGATTTCGTATCAACTCCGCCCAAACCCGATAACCCGCCTCATTTAGATGCAGGCCGTCTGGCCGCGCATACCGCCGGTGAAGATCGCCGTCTGCGGTGACAACCCGGCGCCAAACGTCGATATAACCAAACCCATTCTCCATGGCATGAAGACGCAACTCGTAATTCAGCCGCTGCACTATACCGTTCTTTCCATAAAGCTCAGGGTATTCCTGCCGGACGTCATTATTTGTCGGCAAAATACTGGTCACATACACCGACGTATTCGGAGATCCTGCCCTGACAAGCCGGGCAATCGAATAAATGTTATTCTCGATCACCCCTACCGGGATATCCTGGGCAATATCGTTGATGCCGATCTCCAAGAACAGTTTACGCGGTCGCCGCGCGATCACCTCCCCCAGCCGGTCAAGCACCCCAAAACTGTTGTCAGCTGCAATACCCCGGTTCACCGCTGTCGAATCACCGGTGAGCTTTTTCCAGTCTCCGAGCTCCGTGATGCTGTTGCCCAGGAACACAAGCCTTCCCATTACCAGCGGCTCGGCTGCAAAGACTTTTAACCTTTGGGCATAATGATCACGCAAATACCGGATCGTGTCGTAACGCGGCTCCCGCTCAGTGACATGCAGTACATTCATCTTCCAGCCCGCCGCCGTCTTCCGAAAGCTGGCGGTCTCGAGAAATTCTATATGCACGTTGTCGCTGTCGTGGAAGACAAAATCGGCACGGTTGGTGTACACGCAATCGCCTGAATGTTCATCCACGTAGGAATGCATATTGCCCAACGTGTATTTTACAGTAAAAGGCAGGTGCCGCCGGATATTCTTAAAGGCGCTGTCATTATTCCAGATGAGACCGTCCTCGTACAGAATGAAATCATTTGTTGTCAGCGCCTGCATCTTTGCCGTGTCGTGCTGCCCGATCGCATCAAAATAGTCTGTCAAAACCCGCTGAAGTAAGGCCGGATCATCGGGATGCCCCCCGGAATGGCAGGCTGCCAGCAGCAGCCCCGCGGCCCCCAAAAAAACGAATCGGATAGATGAAACAGATTGCCTTGATGAAGCAGATCGCATAGATGGCTGATTTTAATGGAACCAAATTATGCCGTCCATGGAAAAACCAATGTGCCAAAATGATCAAAATTGTATCTTTTGACCAGTTATGTATTATACCCGACTGCCTGATGCCAGCGAGCCAGGGTTCGATGAAGAACGACATTTCAGCCAATTTAAAATACACAATGTCGTCTTCAATGCCTGGAGCAATGGATCGCATTGCGAAGATCACATCGGCTGCCTTTCGCTGAAAACAGTACTCAGCGGTGAAGAGTGGTATACCATTGATC
The DNA here is from genome assembly GCF_014642875.1 of Puia dinghuensis. Taxonomy (GTDB): domain Bacteria; phylum Bacteroidota; class Bacteroidia; order Chitinophagales; family Chitinophagaceae; genus Puia; species Puia dinghuensis. The sequence continues at coordinate 1,529,583 of NZ_BMJC01000001.1, read as the reverse complement.
GTCGGCGGGTAGCGGTGAGGCCCGGTGAATTCCTGATTCTCAATGATGATCAACGTTACGCCTGCCAGGTTCAACAAGGAGAACCGACCAAGGTGCTGTCCATCTTTTTTAAAAGAGAATTTGCCAGTGCCGTCTTTCGTGACTGCCTGTGCAGCGAAGAAGCTTCGGCGGACAATCCGTTTCACTCCGCTAACGATACTCTTGAATTTTTTCAAACGCTGCACCCGGTTGAGCCGCGATTACTTCGCCAACTGCGGGATCTCACGACCCACCTGGATAACCTGGGTGATCAAACTGGTCTGGCCGATGAACATCTGCTGTTTTTGTTGCGGCAGCTTGTCCGGACCCATAAGTCCGAGGTCGACGGCACCAATAGGATCGATGCTGTTAAAGCCAGTACCAGGAAGGAGATTTTCAGCCGGGTATGTTTTGCGAAGGACTTTTTACATTCGGCCTATAAGGAAAAGCTGGACCTGGACACCATCAGCAGAGTATCCTGCCTCTCCGTTCCGCAACTCGTCAGGCAATTCAAATACGCTTTCCGGCTGACACCGCACTGCTATCTAACCCGGGTGAGGCTTCATCATGCAGCCGATATTTTGCGCCGCACCGATTTGCCGGTGATGGACGTTAGCTGGCAATGCGGATTCGACAACGCAAGCGCATTTGGCCGTGCGTTTAAAGCGGAATATGGCATCCAACCGGCCCAATACCGTCGCGCCGGGCGAACCCACACGCTTCAATGTTAGGGCATTTTAATCAAGAAATAAGGGGCATCAGTTAAATGATTGTCTGAACTGTAAGGGAGAAAGCCTGGCCTTTGTCTTGAAAAACTTGCTGAATGATTGTGAATGTTCAAAACCAAGCTGAAAAGCAACTTGTGACACTGGCAAACTGGTTGTGGATAAAAGTTCCTTGGATTTTTCAATGAGTTTTTCGTGAATATATTGCTGTGCGCTTTGCCCGATGAGTGATCTCAGCATATCACTTAAATAACCTGGTGAGAGGTTCAATTGTCCTGCAAGGTATTGAACGGTCGGTAATCCCTGGTTCGCTGACGTTTCATTGTTGAAATAATCGTTTAACAGATCGCCCAGTCTTAGTAAAAGATCATTGTTTATTACTTTGCGAGTAATAAACTGGCGCTTGTAGAAGCGGTTCGCGTAATTTAGCAATAGCTCGATATGAGAAATCATGATATCCTGGCTAAAATCATCTATCCTGCCGTTCAACTCTGCTTCAACCATTTTAAAAATGGAAATGATCGTTGCTTTTTCATCTTCCGAAAGGTGCAATGCTTCATTGGCCGAATAAGAAAAAAAGCCATACTGTTTGATCTTTTTAGCCAACGGATAATTCCACAAAAAATCCGGATGTATCAGTAACGTGTAATCGAAACAAGACCGCACATCAACGTCGTTATGATTGCCGCCGATCACCTGACCCGGACAAGCGAATAACAAACCACCTTCAGCAAAGTCATAATAGCGCTGGCCATACCTTACTTTCCCGCTGTACTTTGGCCGGTACGATATTTTATAAAAATTCAGGACATGGGAGCCGGACGGCATATTCATGCTTGCCGCATTATTCTCACCATTGATGAGGCTGATCAGCGGATGCCTGGGTTGAGGTAACCCCAGAGCCCGGTGAGCGTCTGATAGAGAATTGAATTTATGATGGCTATTTCCTTCTTTTTTCATGTTCAGCAATTTATAAAGATTTTTCTTTATTTGGTTTGGCCTTGTGCCGAGGCGGAAATGGATTGCCATTCTTCCCAGGTGGCCAGTCGCTCAGCATAGGCAGCACGCACAGCTGACAAATTGTGACTGCCAAGAAAGAACCGTAGCGGCGGATGCTCAGCATCCACAACTTTGAAGAGTGCCTCCGCTGTCGCATTCGGATCACCTCTTTCCAGGTTTCTTAACCCACCAACAAATTGTGCTTTAAAGTCTGTGTAGATATCGAGTCCTGCTGCAAACTTCAATGACTCCTGGCTGCCGAACTCGGTGGCATAGGCGCCAGGTTCTATGATCGTTACCTTAATGCCAAAAGGTTTAACCTCCGCCGCAAGGCTTTCATGGATGGCCTCGAATGCCCATTTAGAGGAACAATAGTAGCCGATGACCGGCATTACCACATGGCCAAGTGCACTTGATGTCCCAAGAATGTGACCGCCACCCTGTTTTCTCAGCAGCGGCAGGGCTGCCTGAATTATTTGCAGCGGGCCGAAAATGTTGGTCTCATAAAGCGCCCGGACGTCGCCAGCACTGGCTTCCTCAATGGTGCCGACAAGTGAATAGCCTGCATTATTCAAAACGATATCAAGCCTCCCAAAATGAGCGTGCGCTTGTGCCACGACAGTTTTCACCTGCTCACTGTTGGTTACGTCGAGTTGAAGCGTCAAAACGTTTTCGCCATATTTTTCTTTAAGGCCGGCGATGCTTGTCAGGTTGCGTGCTGTAGCTGCTACCTTGTCGCCACGCTTAAGCGCAGCATCGGTCCAAACGCGTCCAAAACCTCGTGAAGCTCCTGTAATAAGCCAGGTTTTAGTTCCCATATTTTTATGTTTTATTTTTTAGAGTTCAAAGATCGGCAGAGGCTTTTCACCCCTTGTAGCCTGATTGAGGGACTTTGTAGCCAAAAATTAAAAATCAGCATGAATTGATAGTGGGAGCTCGTTGGAATCTTCATCCAATGTGAGAGAATACACATGGGTACAATTTGAAAAACACCCGTTGCGAGACGAGGTGAAAGAAAAATGCCTTCAGATTTGCTAATTCTGAAGGCATTTCGTTGGATTCCCGTGGATTTCGATGGATTCCATTGGATCCCCATGCGTTTGCGGAGAGGGAGGGACAAGAACAGAGTCTCCGACGGCACTTATTTTCAAGGTGTTGGCTCGATCGGGCTGGATTAGGGCACCGAATTTCCCACTTAATTATTTGATGACATTTGATGTCAAAAATAACGAAATTCAATTAAGGTGATTTGGGAATTTGTCAAGATTTTGGCAGCCTAGCGTTACGTATTAGTAGGTGGGCGATTTTCTGGAAATTGTAGTACGACGGAATCTTTTACTTCAGCATTCTCCCAGCGTTCCAAGACTAGTAGTGGTTTGTTATCGTTGACGTAGATTGTTTGGAAATCATGATTTGCTCTTTTTGGCAAGCCAGGAACGTGCCTTCCCGTTATACTCGTTTGTAAAATTACTCGCACAGGCAAAGTCGAAAAATCATTACCTATTGATTATCAGGCTTCAGTACGTTTAGCTTACCTAGGAGATTGGTTATGAGTATCCCTTGAATTGTTGTACATTTGAGAAAATCAAATCGTTATAATTCTATGGGAAAAGCAAAAACTAACGATTCAACAAAATCTTTCTCAGCAATTGAAAAGGCAAAGGATAAAGCCTATAATGAAACGTATCATTTTAGAGATTCCCAAACTGGCCAATCCTCAAGAAAAGAGGGAGGGGCAATAAACGAAAAGCAGGATTCTATTAAAATAACGATTAAAAAGTAATGTATAGTGAGAAAGACTCTGCAAGAGAGTACCCTGAACCTGACGATCCAAATGAAAACTATAGATCCCCTTTTCGTAAGGATTACGGCCGTCTCATTCATTCTCCTGCATTTAGAAGATTACAAGGCAAGACCCAATTATATCCAGGGCTAGAGTCAGATTTTTTTCGCAATAGACTTACACACTCCCTGGAAGTCGCCCAGATTGCAAAATCTATTGCGATTAGAATAAATTCTGTCTACAAACTCAAGGTCGCCGATCAAATCAATCCAGATATTTGTGAATTTGCTGGTCTAGCACACGATTTGGGTCATCCGCCATTCGGGCATCAGGGTGAGGAAGCCTTGGATGAATGTCTCCGCGATTTTGGAGGATTTGAAGGTAATGCTCAGACTTTGCGTATTCTGTCAAGGATTGAAAAGAGGGCAAAAGGGCAACTAGAAACAAAAGATAACGAATATAGATTTGGGCTGAATGTTTGCTACAGATCATTGGCCTCAATTCTTAAATATGATAATGTAATTCCTCAAGTATCTGAAGACCGCATTGAATCTCAGAAAAACCATGCAATAAAAGGCTTCTATTATAGCGAGTTGCCTCTAGTAAAAACAATAAAAACAAACGTTGCTGGGCCGGATTTCGAGGGAAAGTTTAAGACGATTGAGTGTAGAATAATGGACATTGCCGATGATATCGCATATTCGACGTATGATCTAGAGGATGGCTTCAAGGCAGGATTCTATCATCCAGTAATGTTTTTCTGCTATCCTGGAGAAGTTTTTGAAAATGTCGCTAGGAAGGTAGCAAAAGCAATTGATGGTCCATTTAGTGCAGCAGATGTTAGAGAAGAATTGCTCAGAATTTTTGGGTCGATCTATGAATTCCCTGAGTCTAGCTTTGTTAAAGCCGAAGGTGATGACAAGACATATTTTGCAATTGAAGAAAGCAAAGCAAAGGCGACTTTTGCTAATTTGACCAACATCGCATTCACAGCGTCTAAGAACCTCGCAGACAATGGCTACATTCGAACCGAGTTTACCTCAGGTTTAGTCGGAGAAGCGGTAAATGGCGTAGAATATTTTCCTGATCCGCAGCATCCTGCACTGTCAAAGGTGCAACTCAGAAGAGACCTATTGATTAGAGTGGAAGTCCTAAAGAATTTTACTTTTGAGAGCCAAATTCTTTCTCCGAGATTAAAAGTATCTGAATTTCGAGGCAAGGAAATCGTCAAAGAAATCTTTAAAGCTTTAATAGATGATGAAGGCTGGCGTCTAATGCCAGCCGACTACCAGAGGAATTTTCATCACTTTTTAGATCTACCTAATAAGTACCGGTGCATTGGTGATTTTATAGCCGGAATGACAGATAGATATGCAATTGAGTTCTACGGGCGGCTAAAATCAGAGAACCCTGAGACTATATTTAAGCCATTTTAGAGCAGAATTGCTCAGCCTTTCCAATAGACCTATCCATATGCTACATTTGAATTAAGTGTTCCTCAACACGAACCGTCGGCAATTTTCACCGTTTTTGGCAAAATCTGGCCTAACTCCGAACTAAATCGCGAACAATAAGCAAGATTCGAATTAATTGGTGCCTTTCTTTCCATACAATATTTTGATAAGCAACAATCCACCAGCAAAATTTGGGAAGAATTAGCATGTCAATATTGAAATATTTTGATAATTAATACAATTTGACAGATTTTTCAATAAACCCCTTTCAGTGTGTCCTATATCTGAATTTCAACGCCTGCAATTTTCACTGTTTTTGGCAAAATCTGTCCTAACTCCGAACCAAATCGCGAACAATAAGCAAGATTCGCATTAGATTAGGTTCCACCTCCCATGCAACTTGATGATAATAGAAGGAGCTAAAAACAATGGCTGGGAAGAATCGTTTGCCAATGAAATTGAAAACGTGGTATTATTAATTCAGTTGTGACTGTGCTATCATATCTACCTTTCCCCTTCGGTTCTAAAATCGTCCCAATATGCAATATAATTGATATAGTACCAATTATCGTGGATATAATTAGGTAAAATTTAAAGAGAAAAGAAAAATATATGCAAAATAGCCCAATAGCTTGCCTTAAATATTGAAATTGTAAAATTATTGTGCGCATATAAATTGTAAGACTTAGTCTCATAAATGGGATTATTTGTAATTCGCATTTTGTTTGCATGATAGACTAGTATAATCCATGCGCCTCCTTCCATCATTTCTCTTTTATTTTACTTTTTAGCTTGTCTTCTGCCTTTTTACATCGGCTTTGATTTGTAGACAGCGTAGAACTATGCCTGTAAATGTGTTATTGATTCAAATTTGCCTTCTAAATTGATTTTGTTAAATGCGTTTATTGATAAATATCAATTCTAAATTAGTTTTGTCAATTTAGCAATATAAAAATGCATATCAACACATGCAATGCATATATGACTACTGCTTATGAAAAATCAAAAACATCTAATAATTAAGTGATTACAAAACTTTTATGTTCTCTTTATGTACGAATGGTAAGCTAGATTAATTGATAGAGTGGTTAAATTCACTATGATGTCGTAATAATACCAGTAGAGACGGGTATTATAGGATACGATGCATTTACCGGATAAAAAAATACTTTTAATTACTATAGCTAATGTGTATCTTCGATTTAAAATTGGAAAAATGGAAAAACCCAAAATTACTGAGACCACTTCGAAAATAGTGGAACTTCTTGAGCCGTTTGAAGCTTTGGAAAGGCAGAGAATTGTTCAAGCATCGCTCACCTTGTTAGGTGATACAATGATTTCTCCGCCTAATACCGATACCCAGCCTGGTGATGATGCGCCAGGGGAAGCAAGCGTGTCAAGTCAAGCTAAGATCTGGATGAAACAAAATCTCGTCTCAGGCGATGATTTGCAGCTTGTTTTTCACCTTGCCGATGGCAGAGCCGACGTCATCGCTTCTGAAATTCCAGGGAAAGATGGCAAAGCGAAAACAATCAACGCTTATATGTTGCAAGGACTTGCCAGCTTTTTGACATCAGGCATTCCCAAATTTGATGATAAATCGGCAAGAGCATTATGCGCCAGATACGGGTGTTATAGTGCAGCCAATCATTCAGTATATATCAAGGCGGTTGGGAATAAATTGACTGGCTCTAAAGACTCCGGCTGGACCCTTACATCGCCGGGATTGAAGTATGCAGCTGAACTCGTTAAGGGATTATTCAAATAGCACAACAATGCATTCACCAAGTGGCATTCTGGCCAATCTACCAACAGGTTTGCGTACCCCATTAATCGATTGTTATAATAGTATTATTTCAAGCTATAGCGAGCATCGATGGGAACCCTCTGAATTGAACGGTGGCAAATTTTGCGAGGTGGTCTATAGCATTATTAGCGGCTATATTGCCGGAACGTTCCCTCCCAGTCCGTCCAAACCTTCCAATATGTTTGATGCTTGTCAGGCGCTTGGCAAGATTCCCGCAAATCCAGGACTCATAGGAGATAGAAGTGTTCGCATTTTAATTCCCAGGGTGCTTCCTTTCCTTTATGAGATTAGAAATAACAGAGGTGTTGGACATGTTGGAGGTGATGTTGACCCCAACTATATGGATTCTACGGCTGTAGTCAATATTTCCAGCTGGATTTTGGCGGAACTAATACGAGTTTTCCACAACGTGACTACGATTGAGGCCCAAGAGATGGCGGATTGCTTGATTGAAAGGAGGCATCCCCTAGTTTGGGAGATTGAAAATGTCCGAAGGGTATTAGATTCGACTTTGAAAGTGCGCGATCAAACTTTGGTTCTTTTGCATACCCGGCCGGCTTGGACAATGGCTTCAGACCTTTTTAGTTGGGTTGAATATAGTAGAGAAGATTTATTTAAGGCCAGAATCCTAAACCCTCTGCACAAAGCCAGGTTAATTGAATTCGATAAAATAAATGACAGAGCGCGCATCTCACCACTCGGTGTTACTGAGGTTGAAAAAGTGATACTCCGCAACTCTTTTTCCTAGATATGATAATGGCAAGGGTTAACTCATTCTTCCGTAATCGACAGTTTGTTTAGTAAATAAAATATATTAAAATGAGCGAATCAAAAATTCACATCAAAATTGGAATTGCAGAATTTTCTGGAGAGGGAAATCAGGATTGGGTTTCCTCTCAACTTGAAAAATTTCTTGAAAAGGTCCCGGAACTCTTAAGGATTGAATTGACCAGCAATCCCTTTGGCGAAAACGCAGCAAAAAATGGGGGAAAGGAAGATCAGTCGGGTCATGAATCGTCAGCCAACGCACCGGATAACTTACCAAAATTCTTAAAAGCGAAGGATGCCACTTCCAGTAATGTACGCAAGTTCTTGGCAACAGCGGCATTTTTACAGTTGAATGGCAAAAATCGTATAAAAACAGGGGATGTTGCAAGTACGCTGAGGGAAGCCAACCAAAATAGGCTTGTGAATCCGAGTGATAGCCTTAACAAGAATGTGGAAAAGGGACATTGTGAGAAAGACGGATCCAGTGGATTCTTCGTGACAACACACGGCTTTGAAGAACTCAACATTAAATAATTCGATCGGTCATTATTCCTGCTACTTTCTCTTAGCTTGAGGCGCCGATAGGGGAAGTGGCAGAGAATGCTGCACTTTTGAACGATCTTGCGGAAGAGCGCTTCGAGTCGATAGTTTAGGCCATTCTAAAAAAGACTGATAGGGTTGAGCTCACGGGTGAGCCTGAAGATTGGTAGCGATCCTGCGCGAAGGCGCCGGTTTTTTTGTTTTTGAAGAAAAGACACACCCTTCGCGGTAGGGATGTTATTGCTTTTGATAGAGCGCAACAGAGATATTTGGTCCACTCCTTACCGATGCTGAGCTGGAAACCCATGCTGGGGCAATAACATTCCCGCCGCGAAGCGCCAAAGCCGGACCGGATGCTGGGCCCGGATTCCCTCGCCGATCGGCTGCGGCTGCTTAAATTTGTGCTGGCTTTTTCAATTCGGGTAACACTGTTACCCGAATTGAATTTTAGGGCCCTTAGCCGAGAAATTGCTGACAACAATACATCTTGCTGGGCGCACCCAAGGCGCCCTCAAACCAAGCAAGCTCTCCGTATACTAAGTAAAAAAACCTTATATGTATACATTCGTACATCTTGCTGTGCGCTAAAATGCGCACTCGTTGCCCCCTAATTTGAGGACTATCCTCCATGAAGTGTACATCCATGGAATTTCAAGCCTCGATACCAAGGTTCGCTTTAAAAGATTAAATTTAGTACGGACAAACGAAGATTCACCACTTTTCAAGGCATGTTGAACAAATCAATAATATCCGGATTAGTTCTATCAGTTATTTCGGTTTGTGGAAATGCTCAAAACGCCAGGATCGAGCATCCCAGCCTCAAACGTGTCATAACTGAAGACTTCGCAATGGATACAATTATGAAATTGCCGGAAATAAAGGAAGCTAATTTGTATGTCAGGCGCGAGACAAAAGGGAAAAGACACCTCTTCCCCTTAATATACGGAGATCCTGATAAAGGGCATCCTTATTATTGGGTAGTGGTTGGGGAGGACTACGGAATGTCTTTTGTCACGCACTTTACTTTCTATGTTTATACGAATGGACGAAAGATATTGTACCATGACAATTTTGCTGACACCACCGTTGATTTGAGTATCTGGAGGCGGAGAATGCATAGAAAGTAACTCCCTACTAATACTACCTTTTCGCGGCTCGCAAAAATAGCGAGCCGCGAAGACAGCTTGGGGCATGAGCCTCTGAGACCCCCAACGCGTAACCTTTTTCAAGACGCCTTTTTGTGCTCTGTCAAGATTTGATTGATCTCAGCCGCATCATAATAGATCAGACCGCCCACCTTGGTAAATGGTATCTTCCCATTATTTCGGAGCGTCTGCAAGGCCCCGGCGGAGATACCCAGCATCTTCCTGACCTCATGGGATTTCAGCCACCGTTTGACCGTCCTATTCATGTGCGCCTCGAACATGGTTTTAATGTCCATTAACATTTTCGTCCGGAATTCTTCCAGATCCTTTATCGTGACGAGTTGCCCGGGAGCTGGCTTTTGGTCGTTTTCCACGAGGTAGAGTAGTTTGCCCATTTTTTTCGTTTTGGGTTAATGTACTATCGAATTAAGCCGTCATATCAGAGTGCGAAGCAGATTGGGAAAGATTTTCTGTGTTAAATTTTGTTTGCAAGGCGCGCATGTCGTCGCTTAGCTTCCGATCAAGAACGCGGGCGTAATGTTGGGTCGTCTTAAGGTTCCGATGCCCCAGCATCTTACTAACTGACTCAATAGGGACGCCATTGCTTAAAGTGACGGTCGTAGCGAAAGTGTGGCGGGCTATATGAAAAGTCAGGTTTCGGGCAATTCCGCAGACATCGGCGATTTCTTTCAAATAGGCGTTCATCTTCTGATTACTCAAAACTGGCAGGACGTTGCCGGAATCGCAACATATGGGAAAGTCTCTATATTTTTCAATAATCGCCCGAGCCGGGGGAAGTAAGGGAACCCGGGATGGCGTGTCTGTCTTCTGCCGATGGGTGAATATCCAATAATTTCCGTCGACTCCGAGACCGATCTCAGAACGCCGCAGTTTCTTCACATCGGCGTAAGCCAGCCCAGTATAACAACTGAATAGGAAAATGTCTTTGACGAAATTTAACCGATCCGTCGGGAACGACTTGGCATTTATCCTTTCCAACTCAATTTCGGTCAAGGCCTCTCGCTCCACCTCCTGCTTGGTCCGCTTGAATCCAGCGAAAGGGTCTCTCGTCAGCCAGCCCTTTCGGATGCAGCTGTTCACGATTTTTTTGAGGTTGCTGATATATTTAAGGGTCGTGTTATGGGCGCAGTTCCGAAGGGTTTTCAGCCAAAACTCCAGATCGGCGACAAAATCATAATCCAGCCGATTTATGTCGATGTCGGCCGTTCTGTATTTCCATTGAATAAACGACCGAACATGGTCGCGACAGGTATTGTAGCGATCTAGTGTTGCCGGGCAAAAATCCTTGCCCGCCCGGATCAGCGCGGCCATCTGGTCGTTATGCTGCTGGAATACGTCCAAGAGCATTCGGGCCGGCTCCGTCACTCCAAGCCATTTTTCCCGGAAATTTGAAAAATTGACGGCGACGCCATCCATCACCAAGTCGCGCTCCATTTGCAGAACTTTGGCCGATAGGGTGTCGAGGTAGAGATTCAGCTGGCGCACCTGGTTGGTGTTTCCTTTCAACCGCCCGGCAGCGGCTGACCATTGCAATGGGTCGACGAGTCTTTGAACACTTTGTTCCAGCCTGTGACCGTTGACGGTGATCCGGATGTAGACGGGTGCCAGGCCATCACTGTTCTTTTTGGATTTTCTGGCGTAAAAGAGGATGCTGATGCGATGTTCCATTTTCCACTGTTTTTTTGGTTTGCGAATCGGTTTTTACGTCCGTCACCAAAAGCGGTTGATCGTTGGGAATCGCTGGCCGGGTGGGCCTTTCGGGCGATTCGGTGCCTCAAAGTTGAGGTGCGGAAGGGGGCACCGAATCAGGCACCATGAACCTTGAATTCCTTTGGATCAACTTGTAGTGGAAAAATTCAAAAGGGCCCGTAGAACCAGCGTCTTACGAGCCCTTAATCAGGTTTGAAAATAATCTTAGCGGACTGGAGGGGACAACTTTCGAACATTTTTGTTAAAGACCTGTTGAAAATCAATGACTTTCTAAAATATTTTTAGTCTGCCTGAGTCAAATACTATAACTCCCTGAATTTGCTGTCAATAAAATGGGTGTTTTGACTGTTGTTACTATGTATAACAATAGTTACATTGGGTTCCTATCAATATAAAAAGGCGGAATAAATGGTTACAGAAACAACCGCAATAAACCCGGATATTGAAATCAATAAAAGCAAAAAAAGTAAAAAGGACTACATTCCATATTTAATAATAGGACTGTTACTTTCCTTTTTAGTTATATTGAGTATCGTTGCTTTAAATTCTGCCAGGCAGATATCTACAACAAGCAATTATCACAACCCCATTTTAGCAATAAAAGAAATGGAAAGATCATTAAGAATATGGGACCAAATGGCCATATTTTATCAAGGTCTTTTCGCATTTCTTGGCCTGTCTGCTATTACCATGTCAATATATGTAGCTTCCAGTGTAGGTGACGAAAAAAAGAAGAGAACTGTAAAGTTTTGTTCTGTAGCGGCCGCTTGCATATTTTCATGGTTGTCAGCATTTAACCTTGGGAAAAAGTCTAACGACATTCGAGATGCCTACCGTTACTTAAATAAAGCGATGATGAATTATGAATCAAGCAAAGACACCTCAGAAACGTCAATTAATAATTTAATCACCGCTTACGGCGAGGCTGAACGAATGATCGGCCCTTTGGAGTTTAATGCTACAAGCTCCTCGAAACAGACCCACGGAGCAAATTAATCCTTCAGATTTTGTGGGAAGCTAGAATTAAATCAATTAATTTAATTTAATATCGTTTGTAAGATCCGCTTCGCTCAATTCTCTATTTTAATTCCATTTTTTAATGCATATATCACTTTAGGTGAGGTCCCCTCTTTTCTCGGTCCAGTGTGAAGTGCAGGAATTCGGGTCTACAGCTTGATGTACGAGAGAAGTATTATTTTTCAGGCAGGCCCCTGGCATGGGGTCTGTTCTTTTGGTATCATTTCTTGACCACGATACTCTTGAGATAAACAAAAGCGGTCAGCAAAAAGGGCTACGGCTAGTTTGTATCGGGAGATGAATTCGATCGGAAGGAATTAATGATTAAAAGATATTTTTAATTTTATTTAACTTCGAATGAACCCAAAAATGACATTTCACTATGGTAGAGTGCTTTTTAACTGGAAGGAGGGTGTCCGAGAGATTGCTCGGCGACCAAGATGCGTTTTGCTATGATACGCCAGAAACAGGAACCGTCTGCTTCTCAAGCCAAGGATATAATGCAGCACACGGCTTACCGCAAGATCAAAAATATATTTTGGCTGGAATTTATAGAAACAAAAAAATAAAAAATGAACCCGCTGAGATGATTACCACAAACATTGTCAACAACATCTTGCAACAAAATATACCTTATGCATTTGAGGCGAAGGCGAGGCATTTTCTAAAATATCTCTATGACGATGGTGGAAAGGAATTCAAATCGTTCGATCTTAACGCTAGGTTAGTGAGTACCATTGCCTATGCGACTCCCAATGAATTTGAAAGAATCGTAGAATTCTTAAAGGCCGAGTATTGGGTTGAGATTAGACAGGAATTTCACGGTGCGGGTACATATCATGGCCTAAAGTTAACCAAGATAGGTAAAGAAGAGGTTGAAAAAGGGCTCCCTAAGATGCCAATGTTTGGCTTGGTAAGTCAAGAGATATCGACAGGTGATCCCACTAGTGATGCTTCGATCGAGCAGGCGAGAAAGGCATTTTTTGATGAACCTACCAACTTTGAAAGTAAGAGGTCGGCATGTGAAGCCTTGGCGTTTGTTCTTGAGCCCTTAAGAAAAGAATTGGATGGAATGTTCGAAGGAGATACTGAAATATTTTTCAATATAGTTAACAACTTCAGTATTCGGCACAATAAGCTATCCACCAGGCGAATTAACAATGAGGAACAATTAGAATGGGTATTTTATAGTCTTTTGAACACGATTAATACCTTTGTGAAGATGAAACGCAAAGTGCAATAATAAACTAATATCGAACTTATGCAGGTCATGTCTATTCCTACCGAAAAGGGCTCTGTCATTGTTTTAAAAAATGGAGATTACGAATATGTGAATCCGATTGAGAAAGTTCGCGAAATATACGTGAACAGCAGTGTCCAAATGGCCTTAAAAGGAATTAAGCATCCAAGATACCCTGAATCCTCGGACCCTGAGGTCAATTTCAAACACGGCCAGGAAGAAGGACTTCGGCAATTCGAACAGCATTATGATGAAGTAATGAGTTTATTTGTACCCGAAGAACTATTTAAACTGTTGTCTTTAAATAAAAAAAAGCGACAACTCGCTGAGATAAACAAAATTGCTGCATCCGACGGCCTTACCTCCAGCGTGTTACAGGCGTTTATATACCGCGCATATCTGGATCATAAATATACTTTGAGCATGTACACCGGTGAAAAATTACCAACCGGCCTTAATGCGGAAGAATTCCCGGCTGCTGCAATGGTTGAAGAAGACGGCTCTACCAGAATTTGGGGTGACACTTCTTTGAACAAATCGCAGATTAAAAACGGGATACTTCAGCGCGGTTTTGTGGCAGCAAGAATCCTTGACAAAGGCTCCCTATGGCACTGCTTCATTTATACCATGAACGGCGTTAACGGTAAGGAACTTGGTCAAGGTCCGCATATCCATTACATTTCGAATGCCTGGGGCCACGAAAGAAGCAAAGTAGTTGTACAGGTTAAGGCGGGTGATTATAGTCTAAACACGGATAACCACATACCGTATGTAAGGTATAAATGAGCAAATCCCCTTGCTGATAGCATTCTTTGTAAAGTCGTTCCCTTGTTCACTCCCCACGCAAAATACAAAACCGCAACCATTTGTGTAACAAATAATTGCGGATACATACTGCGGAGAGGGCGGGATTGCCTCCGCTCGCCTTCGGCGGTGCTCGGTGATTCCGGAGGGGGCTAAAGATCAATGAATGGCCGACTGACTGACCTAAATAAATCCGAGCTAAATAATTTACTAAAATTAAACTAATATATTTAGTATATTTGAGTGTGGATATCCCGTTAATAACCATTAGATGGGTGTCAATAAGGAAACATATAACCAATATTCATTAACAAGGCAACAAGTCGCTGACTTGGTACATAATTTTGAGGTTCACTAATTTTCTAGATGCCATGAAAGTTTATGTTGCAAGCAGCTTTAGGAATGATTATCAGCAAATTGTGGTAAAGCGGCTGAGAGAAACCGGTTTTGACGTTTATGATTTTAAGAATCCAGGGCATGGCAAGCCTTTCCACTGGTCTGACGTTGACCCGAACTGGCGGGAATGGAATCATCGGCAATTTGCGAGATCACTAGAACATCCGATCGTTGAGAAGGGATTTACTTCGGACTTTAATGCCATGCTCGAAGCGGACATTTGTGTATTAGTCACCCCTTGTGGTAAATCAGCCCATTTAGAAGCGGGATGGATGCAGGGAGCAGGCAAACCTACGATTATACTGCTTACCGATGGAGAGCCGGAACTCATGTACAAGGTCTTTGAAAGAATTGCTCATTCCCTCGAAGAAGTGGTTTCATTTGCAAAAGAAATTGAAAATCAACGAGATAATACTACCGCTAATTCAACTATCTACCAAAATTCACCACAAGCCTATTAAATAGAGATTTATTTCTATATCTTTATACACGGATATTGTATGAGCAATACGACCTTGAATACAAATGAAATAGAAAGTAGAGCCAGTCAAATTCTCAAGGATCATGGCCTATTCTCTATTCCTGTTGACCCTGTCACCCTTGCTAACAATATCGGCATAAAGGTTAATAATGCTGTATTCTCGGATGATAATTTGTCCGGGCTAATCGCTAAGAGAGGCAGCAATATTTCTATTCTTGTAAATAAGTCTGATCCGCCCTATAGAAAGAGGTTTACCATTGCGCACGAACTAGGTCATCATTTTCTACACTTACTAAGTGACGGAGAATTTGTTGACAAAAAGGTCGATTTATTCCGCGACACTGAGGGTGGGGATCAATCTAAGAGAACCGAGGTCCAGGCAAACCAGTTTGCTGCTGCTCTTTTGATGCCATCGGAATTAGTTAAACTTGAGTATCAAAGAAATAATGACATAACAGATTTAGCGAGAAAATTCAACGTCTCTGAAGAGGCGATGGGATATCGACTTCAGAGGCTTCGATTAGCCTAAAAAATGAGCACAACTCCAAACCTACCTACGGAAATTCAGGATTTTGTAAAGGCAATTGGAGATCCGGTCACTTCGGATCAGTTGGATATTTACGGCAAGTATAAGAAGATTCACGATAAAAGCTTCAGGCTGAGAACAATTGTTGAAGCTTGGAAGGAGCAGCAGACTGAAGACCGAAAAATGCGAAAGGCATTTGCGATTGCTATTCTAATCGCCCTCTTCCTCCAGGTACTTATAATAAACACTGCCTTTTTTCTTATTGGGTTCAATGTCATCAGTATACCACACTGGGTCGCATCCACATTTATAGTCTCTGTCTTTACGGAAATAATTTCCATGACTATGCTTGTACTTCGTTATCTCTTTCCCAAGGTGGGGACGGAAGTGATGAGCTTAATAAAAAAACTATAAAAATGAGCAGCCATATCAATCTCAGGGAGGCACTAAACATCATTTCTGAGGTTATTATCAACCGACCGAAACCTCTACGGGAATTTGACCAGATTTATATGCGGGCGGGCGATATGTTGCTTCAAGCCGAGCACGTCGGCCGATTCTTTAACGACAAAAACATCGTCTTCATTGGTGATGGGGATTCCATTGGATTATGTCTTGTACATCTTCATCATAGGGGCATACTCGAAAAAGGCCCGAAAAGCGTCCACATCCTCGACTTTGATGAACGAATAGTGCTTTCCATACAGCATTTCGCGAAGCACTTTGGTATTGCTGATAGAATATCAGCAGAGCTTTACAATGTTTTTGATCCGATCCCGAGGAAATACTGGCAAAATTTCGATGGATTTTATAGCAATCCTCCATTTGGAGCGAGCAATAGCGGTAGAAGTGTCGAAGCTTTCTTGATGAGGGGAATAGAGGCAAC
The DNA here is from genome assembly GCF_014642875.1 of Puia dinghuensis. Classification (GTDB taxonomy): domain Bacteria; phylum Bacteroidota; class Bacteroidia; order Chitinophagales; family Chitinophagaceae; genus Puia; species Puia dinghuensis. The sequence continues at coordinate 1,513,263 of NZ_BMJC01000001.1, read as the reverse complement.
TGGCAAAGAAAGTGTGGCATCGGTCGTTATAGCAGATGATCCTAAAATCGAGTGGACATCCCAAGTCCTATTTAATACTCAAAAATTCATGCTAACTAACGGTTTTTTGGTTTCGGAACTCATACCGATGTTTCATAGTTACCATTTAGATGATGACCCGGGCCTAAAGTCTTGTTGTATTTCCTTCAGAATTTTGAATTTCAATGAATCCAAATATTCCAGTACCGAGCTGCGAGCGGACCAACTGCAAAACTTTTATGGTGACAATATTCCTTTAACAATAAGACAAGTGAAAGATTTGACGGGAGGAGGAATTCTTCCATCTAAAGATCACGAAATGATCAATTTAATTTTATGATTAACAATGAACAAAAGCATGATTCATTCATATTCATGAAGGTCGGAAATCATGCGGGCGAGACATTCGAACAAATACTGGCCCGGAAACAAAAAGAATTCGATAAAACAGGGATGACCTTTTGGGGTTATGGCGGAGCAGCATGTCATCCTGTTAACCAGGTGAGGCCATTTGCCTACTCTCAAGTCAAAAAAAAAGGAGCCATTTATCTTCTGATGCATGCTGTGAAATCTAACCATGACCAAAACCCATTGCCAGCCAAGGAGTATTCAACTGACGGTGTAAATTGGGAGCCAATTCCAGACGGTATAGTCGTAACTGGATCTAAATATGCCTTAGTATTGGACGAAATTCACCCCTCCGATTTGGAGGTTGACATGAATCAATTCAGCGTTGGCATTGGGCCCAGCAAGGACAAATTGGCCTCAGAGTACCTGACGGGTCGGACAGATAAGGCTTGCCTTGAAGCCGTTCTCGGAACGACAACGAAGGTAGATAAACCGACGGTGAGAAAAATTGACTATACGGCCCAACTTCAGGACCCGTTTGCTGTATTGCTTAGATACTAAAAATGTACAATCTTATCTACTTGACCGGCTCCCCCGCTTCTGGAAAAAGCAGCCTCTCTTCTGAAATCCAAAGGGAAAGGGAAGAAGGTGTAGTTGTATTTGAATATGGGAAGGAGCTCACATTGTATTTGAAAGCGAAAGGTGCGCAATTACACAGTCAAACCGAATTAAGGGAAAAATCTGCGGCTGTTGTGACAAAAGACGATATAAATGCCCTTGACAACCGCCTCTTAGATTTTGCAAACTTTCATAGACATACCAAGCACGTAATAGTTGACTCCCATGCCGTAACAAAGGAGGCTTACGGATATAGGATTCTGCCTTTTTCGGCCGAACAAATGAAAGTACTCAATCCACAAAAAATAATAGTCCTATATGCGGAAAGTGAAGTCATTATAAATAGGATATCAGCTAATAGTCAGGGCAGGCCACCGATTTCACCTTTTGAGGCCGATATGCATACTTTTATGCAGGCTGCGGTTGCAATTAACTATGGCATGATGCTACATGCCCCAATATATTACCTTGATAGCGCTCAACCACTCAAAGAGCTCAAAGCGAGTTTCCTGCGTTTGTTAGATTCATAATGTGCCTAATAAGAGATGTTCAGGAATTACGCCGATAATCATTTTTTTAACCGCTTTTGCTGCTTTAAGATCGCATAATATGTTGACTCTGACATACACAAAAATTGCGCGAGATGCGTCACGGGAATATCATACGCAATCTGGCCATAATATTCCATAAATTTTGAAACCCTGCCATCTGTGTATTTCATTGATAGTATCCGGATTCTCCTTTCTAATTCGAGGTTCATGCGTTCCAAAAACCCTGCAATGTGATAATTAAATTCCGAGAACAGTTTGTGAATTTCAAATAAACTTTCATAAGGCAATGAATGCACAATGGAAAACCTTTGTGCAATTAAAGATTCATCGGCAATAGCGCGGTTCCATATATTGGTATGATAATAGATGATACTGCCGGCGGACCAAAATGCAGAATATCGCCTCCCGCTGTCTTCGTTAACATAACTTTCTAGCATTCCGCTTTCAACAAAATATAAGCTTCGAGGGATTTGACCTCCCACAAATAAGTGCTGCTTTGGTTGAAATTCCATCCGCAAAAGTGAGTCATATATTTTGGATTTAAGGTCTGGACTCATTGGGTGGAATTTTTCCAATAGTTCAATGAACTTGTTCATAGTGGGTTGAATTAAATTCTCATATAATAAGCAATAGTGAAGATTATTTGGTATTCAGATACGGTAATACTTTTATGGCTATTGTTGGTCAACTGGCTTCCACAATTCGTTTCTGGGGGTTATGAAATCGTAAAGAGTGGTCCGTGACATACAAAGAAACTGGCAGAATTGAGTCTTGGGAATTTCCGGCAGAATGCGGCTAAAGTACTTCGAGGAAAAGAGGATGCGTTGATCCATTGTTTGAGAAAGGATATACGCATGTTTCTGTAGATCGAGTAGTTTTATGTCAATCAGCTTAAGAAGTTGAAGTAAGAAATCTGGATACTTCGAATATATTTCGTGGATCACCCTGTAAGGAAGTGCAACCGCTACCGTGTCGTTGACCACCTTAAAACCTTCTTCTGATGGTTCATGCTTGAATAAGTTGTTTACGTGATACAACGATTCACCCGGCCCCTTGAACCCGGTGATAAGTGTGGAAGTGGATGTTCTGCGGAAGGATTTAACGATACCTGATTTGAGTAGGAGGAAATGTTCGGGAGTTTTACCGATGATGTCAATACTGTCATTCCTATCGAACTGAATTATATCGCAACTTTCATCGATACGTTGTTGAATGGATATCGGTAGGGGGTAAAGTTGGTTGAGATAGCTGGAGATGATTTGCATGATAAGGTAGTTTTTACGATTAATAATTAAGCCCGCTTCGTGGAAAGTAGCTCTTTGAAGAGTTTCCATTCTGCAATGCCGAGACGCTTTAGCTCATCTTGCTCGGCTTCGATGTCAGCTCCCGACCGTATAATTTGAATATGTATTATGCCGCTGGCCGGGTTACTTATTTCGACATGATCGCCAGGGTAGAAACCAAAAAACCAAAACCAACGGCCCTGGAGAAGCAAAGCGGCATAGCCAAACAGGGTGGTAGACAATCGCTTTATCCTCGTATTAGCGAGTATTGGTAGGACGTTGGTGGCGTTGATCCGGGCGTTGACTACTACAAGGCCTGTTTTAGAGCGAGGGGCGATAAATACCTCATCTCTCCATTGAAATCCCCATTGTTCGAACCAACGACCATGAATACAGAGCTTAGGGTATTTATAGTGGGAATACTCCTGTCGGGTATGGTAGATCACTTTGATTTTCGTCTGTTTCATCGGTAGGAATAGTTGGTAATCTGTTTAAAATAAGATGGCTGGCTGTACCCAGGAGATAGACTGCGTGCATTAGCTGCGCGAGGTGCTCGAACACATAATAAATGTCCTGTCGGTCCTCCGCGTCTGCAAAATCCGGTATGTCACTTGTGACACACGCTTTGAGCGATTTGGAAAGGGAGGACTGAACGTCCTGTTCTGAGAAATCCTGGCAGAATTGCCGGATACGGGCCATGCCACGCTCGAACCCGTCAGGGACGGGTAGCCGTGGAGGTATAAGATTATTATCTGATGACATTTGAATTTAATTTTGTTTGACATGATAAGGAGCAAGCAGCGATAGTTCTCTCTCAAGGCCGAGTAATTTTCCTTTTTCCTCACTAACCCGCCAGCGTTTAAACGAGATCATCGCCGTGAGTGCATTGGTAGCCCTGTTCATAGCCCTGATCGGGTGAGAAAAATACATGGGATCCTCATCAAAGAGTTCGAGTGCTGTATATAGCGCAACCGCATCGGCAAGGTCGCCGCTGCCGCCACCGAATCGTGTGACAAAGCCGGCAAAATCACCGAAGATTACCGCACATATTCGACTGGCCGGTGTTCCTTCTTGCCTGTTATAGAATGCTGTTAAGCCAGGAAAATCGACTGTTACAGTCTGTTTCCAAAAAGATGGGTGTTGTATTTTGATCGATAATAATGGCATGTTCATAGCTTGACTATTTAGTGAAGCGTGAACGCGAATTACTTCGCGCTTGAAATGCCGTACAGTGTACGGATTAATAAAGAGGCGCCCCGAAATACAGAAGCCCGTATTGTGGCTCAGGCGGTAACTCGATCTTCTCTATAATTTGGTTGTCTGGTAGTCCTGTGGCCTCCCGAAGCACCGCCAAAGCTGTTTCTTTTGGGATATTATCCGCTTTCCAGTGGTCTATTACTTTTGTTCCTCCCAGGTATCCGAGCCGCCCCAACTTTCCAACTAATTCCATCCTTCGTTCTATGGGGAGTCTATGTATCCGCAACAAGGCCGTTATTGTTAGCCTGTATTTAGTTTTCATATAGGAAGTTTAAAAACGGATCAAAACGGGCCGATATGCGAAGGCTAGTAACGCCTCTTACGCCGTGACTCGATCTCGATCTCCTCTATAATTTTGTTGTCTGGTAGTCCCGTGGCTTCTCGAAGAAGTGCTAAAGCTGTTTCTTTTGGAACATAATCTGCTTTCCAATCGTCTTGTATATGTGTTCCCAGGGCATACCCACTTCTGCCTAATTTTCTTGCCAGTTCTGATTTAATTTCTGGTGACGGTCTACGTATGTGCCAAAGGGCTATCGGTGTTAGTCTATATTCAACTTGCATATAAATAGTTTAAATGAAAAAAGGCGCAAGACATCCCATTTGCGTTGAAGGGCTACGACACCCGTGACAAATGTGGATACTCACGCCTAAACGATTAGGCATACTACCAATTAGAGCCTTGCCGTTACCTTGTTGTTCTCGCCACTGTGAAAATGTCGTAGTTTTCAACGCGAGACAGGTAACTATATAAATAAGTGGGTAATTCCCGCTCTTAGGTTGATTTCATAGGATTATGGTAGCGGATTAAAAACGGGCTTTTACGGATTCACCGATCATGTTGGGATGCCCTTTGCATATAGCCGTACATGGTCGTCGGCTCATCCAATGCGTGTGGTCCTTTTATATGCAATGTGACTGCTACTTCCATAAAAGCCTTAACCCTTTCCATAATAATGTCTACCTTTTCGGGATTAGCCGTATACGATTCCTTGTATCGTGAATCGGAATAAGCCTTGCTTAAAACGGTTAGTAGTTCCGTTTCCTCTTTCGTTGTACCTGGAAAGACGGATCGAGGCACAAGAGAGATGGATTCGGTCATCGCTAAAAGCCGTGTCAAATTGTGCGTCGCCGAGTGATAGCCGGTAAAGAATCGTAATAGGGCTATACAAGCAAATTCCGTTGTTTGATGAAGTAGGAATAGAGTCTGCTCGTAATATTTGCGAGAAAGGGCGTCACCCGCTAATGAGAAGCAGCGCTGCGCCCGATCGAACCATCCGTTCCAATCATCTACCGAACTTAAGTCGGGAGGCGTAGGAAACGGCAATAGTAATTCCCTTCCAGATTCATAGAGTGTCAGACCATATTTTAATGTCGAATAATAGAACCTGCTCCCTGCTTTAATTGCTTCATTGACATAGCCAATTTTGTGAACTAAGCAATTTAGTTGGAAATGGCGTGCAGATTGCTGCTCGACCTTTTGGACAACCTCGTGATCCTGATACTTGCAATCCTGTGGAGGAATGACCAGAAGATCGTAGGTTGTTTGCACGCTATGGGTGCTGCTACCGTTATCTAAAAAGGCACCCCAAGATTTCCTTTCTATCGTTCGACAGCCATAGCAAATAATAAACTCGGGTTGAACCGCATTTATTATTTTTTGGGTTATCTCTAAAAATTCGCCGCCGTTTAATAATCTTGTTTCCATTGACTTGAATTATGTAGCTTGGTAATTGACCTATCCTTCGGCCTCACCGATCAATCAATTCAGAATTTGCGAAACTGTCTTTGCGGTACACGGTTGATTCATCCGCGTAGATTATAGTAATTGAATCAATAAGCCCGGTATAGTGGACGGCGACATTATCAGCAAAGCACTTGGCATAAGCTCTGCTATTATCTTGGTTGTCGATCACGCCTCGCAAAGTGATAAACCAATCGGTATAAGGGAAGCCATGCATTTGCATGGGCAAACCTCTGTTATCGATTTTCACGTCGTAGAAACCATGCCGATGTTTAATGGAATCGCAAAAGGTAGCGCAGCTTTCTTCATACTGCTTTTTCGATTCCCAGCCACAATACAGAAATGGGAGGAAGAACACAACTATGGATAGTGGGATTAGCGCATCAGTAAGCCATTTTCTTTTCATAGTGTACAATTGATATGGTTAACGGATATTAATTCTTAAAATCAAGTGTTTCTTCAATGATCCGGCGGTAGAATTTTAACTGATCTCCAATCTGATCCCATTTGTCGCCCCAACCCCTTTTGACTAAGTAAACATGAATGATTTCAAAAGTGGTTGTAGCTATAATATGGCCCGGCCCAACTACTCTTAGCATTTGCTTTTTTTTCCAAATCTTTTTTAGTGATTGTGCAATTATCATGATCACATCATTATCCGGTACGCCACCAAAACTGCAAAGCGTGTCAACTAGCTCACATTGTATTGGTCCGAGCGTTTTGAAAAGCTTTTCTTGGCTGGATATATCAATTGTAAGCCGCTTGGAGACTGTAATTAGATGGGAGTTTTTCTTAAAGAACCGTCTGGGAGATGGTGGGAGCGCTCGGGGGGACATGGTGCAAGGATTGAGGTAAAGGAATAGGTTGGAGATGGAGCGGCAGGACTTCCCCTAATTAAAAATGGCGTGGGTTAGTCCTTACCGTCTGCGAGGGCTGCGACACCCTGACTACGAATAAGAACGCCCACGCCGTAACGTGAGCGATTTACCTTATTCCTCGTAGTCTTGAAATGTCGCAGTTTCGCAGACCGAGAATAATGCAAACTCGCTTAGAATATTTTATAAGCTTGCAAAGCTACAATTCCTATGATGAATCGAGAGTATATTGGGCATTTTTCATGTTCACTGTTGTTATAGAATTTTGGAAAAAGAGTTTATAGCTCGTAATTTTTATCAAATATAGTATAAAGAGCCATAAATATAGTGTCAAATAATATAAACATGGTTTTATATGCTATAATCTGCTTATTTCCAGTTTTTTGTATAGCTTATTTTTGTTTTAAAGAGCTGTACAAAATGCCAAAGAAGAAAGTGTCTCAAAAAAACATCGACATAAATAGGATTAAAGCGGTCTTAGCCGATAAAAAGAAGACCAGCGAGGATTTGAGGCAGCATTTTGGGGTTGCTCAATCTACCGTGTCCAATTGGATAACAAACAAAATTCAGCCCTCTGTTCTCACCTTTTATGAGATTTCGCAGTTTTTAGATTGTGACATCCGAGAATTGTTCATTTCGACTAAGGGGAAACAGTAGGTATGAATTTAGGCCCCTTGGTGATTGTTGATATTCCGCATTATTATCCTGGTCGTTTTCAGGAGCCCGTTATTAATCCCAAATGATTCCCGATCATTTCCATGGATTCCGCAATTCCTCCTCAATACCTCCAGCGTATCCCCTATTTAAGGGTTCATTACCTTCCTTGTAAGCCTTTTAACGGTTAGCCATGCCCATTTTACTAGTGAACGACCTTTCTGCCTTGCCTAGACGCTAATCAGCAGATATTCGGAATTTTTAACAACTGATTATAAAATATTACGTGTATATTTAGTATATCGACTACACTGAGACGGGGCATTGGTTGCCCGTTATGTAAAATGCAGGTCATTGCATCTAAAAAACGAGCCCCAGTGGGCTGAAAGCTATGAGAGGATTGGGGAATTAGGCAAGGGCCCACAGCAATATTCACACTAGAAAATTCACTCTCTATAAACAGATCGACCATGCGCGACACCTTCCCGCAATGGAATGGAAAGGGTTTGTACTCTACGATCTGCGGATATAAGGGCCTACCAGCTATCTATCTCCGATATACGTTCTCCCTCCCTGCTGTCTGCCTACATGGAATCCCTCCCTAGCATTGTCCATGTAATCACTTACCTTTCCCCTAACCTATTCTTTGACCCTTTTCTAACCGTATGAAGAACAACCGAACAATTGACGTACGCCCTTATAACATCAAGGAACTAGCAGGCATTTATGAAGTGGGCCGTAAAACGATGGTGCGATGGCTTAAGGCCCATCAGGCCACTATCGGCAAAAAAGAAGGCCGCCTATATACCACCCTCCAAGTGCAGACCATTTTCGATGTCTTGGGCCCCCCACCGGGGGTGCACGATGAATGAAGATCAGCTTTCTCTCGCACTCTCGCCACTGCAGATTCCGTATTAACCTCTTTCCTGTTAGCTCTACTGGCTTCCCTTATCTATCCCCGGCTTGCTCTTCCATACTGGTGGCAAGAACTTCGTTTGCCTCATCCTGACTTCCTTTCTCCCGAAAATTTCCATTGTATTGCGTTGCATTCCCATGCTATAATGTTCCCAAATTAACCTTTTTGCGCCTGAGTTGTCCCGAACTATCCCGAGTGGGACAGTGCGTTTTCGGGCCGTTGTAAGTTTGTATCGTCAATCCATCAAGTAACCTTAAACGAAAACAAACAATGCAATCCCATTATTCCCGCATCGGAAAAACCTACCGTGCCGCCCTGCGTTCCATCAAGGGCTTCAAAAAGGACGCCTCCGGCCCTGCTGCCCTGGCAAACACGGCCTGGCTGTTTGCTTCCTCCTGCCTCTGGAACAGCACCCCCTTTTCTACCAAAGAGATCGATGCCGCCAAGGAGAAGATCAAGGAGTACTTATCGCAATCTAAAGATTCCCGCAAAGCCTTCCTGGCCTTCTGCCAGCGGATCGTTCTCGCCCAGGTGCTTTTTGCCGGGTACATGGATCGGCTGCCGCTGCCTTCTGTCTGGCTGGACAGGCGCAACAAATCAGGCTTCGCCATTACCAAATCCGGGTACGAGCAGATCAAAACGGTCCGGGAGTCGCTTCCGCAATACTTCCGGGAACTGAGAGCCCTGGCTGAAGCGGTACTGGAATTTAGCGAAGAACCGACCGGCAAGAACTACCATTACTGGAAAGGGTATTTCTCCGACAGGCAGGTGCCGGGCGCGCTCGAAGCCTTCCAGGTCTTTGCCGCCAATTTTCTCTTTACAATCTGATCCCATGAGCCAGCGAAAACCAAAACAATACTTCGATGAAGGTGGCCGCCTGATCGTGAAGCCCTACCGGATCATCGATCTCTGCGCCATCTTCGACGTGAGCTATCGAACTATGCGCCATTGGATCGATACCCATTCCGCCGCCATCGGTGAGAAGGAAGGGAACTACTACACGGCCATCCAGGTGGAGTGCATGCTGGAGACCTTTGGCAGACCCCATTTCGCCGAGGCAGGTTCCCTTGCCAGGGGCGGCTAATCCGGGTATTTGGACCGCCCTTTCAACCATCAATCGTTCACGTATGAAAACAGAAAGCATTCAAATGGATAAGTTATCGAGCAATGTGCTACTCGCCGGCTGCATACTCATGGCTAACCTGGATTGGGCAGGTATAGCAGGCTATGCCCTGAAAGCGGCCATCGGCGGCGGCATCTGGCTGGCTTATAAACTAGCCGCTGACCGTATTGAACGAACCAGACAGAAAAAGCAATGAGCGACTGGAAGAAAATAGCGCTGGCGGCTGCCGGTTGCGGGGTTCTCGTCTACTATGGTAGGCGGTTAGCCCGGATGAAGGCCAACCTGATCATCACGCCCCAGGTAAGCGTACAGTCCATCGGCCTTACGGGAGTGGTACTACGAACGGACGTTCAGATCAAAAATCCGAGTGATTCGGGGTTTTCGATCAAGTTTCCCTTCGTCACGCTGCTGTATAAGGATTCGCTGCTGGGCAGCTCGAAGGTCGTCAACCAGAATATCACCATTAACGCCTATAGTGAGGTGAATATTCAAAAGATACTGATCGAGATTCCGCTGTCCGGGGTATTATCCGTGGCATCCGGCCTGCTCAGCTTCCTCCAAAACAAGCAACCGGTCAAGATCATCGTAAAAACCGCGACGGTCGTTGATCTGGGCTGGAAACGGCTGGACTATACGGACACCCAGGAGATCGACTTAAAAAATTAGCCCTAGAAAAACCCCTTAATCCGTACCTCATGGAAGCAACACACAAAAGGGTCATCCAAGATGGTCTTGCCTACGACCGGTTTTTCCCACGGGCGGAGGGAGGTGTCTATACCGTCCGGGAAAACGCCTCACTGGAAGATACGGTAGCGTTCATTCCCAAGGTCGTGTATAGGCACCTTGACCAGACCCGGGCCATCGCGGAACAATTGAAAGGCCGTTCGAGGTATGACACCTGTTCCAATATTTGGGATTTCGTGTACCACCACATCCAATATGAGAAAGACAAAAAAGGCTTCGAGCAGATCCGCAGTCCCGCCCGGGCCTGGCACGACCGACGACGAGGGGTAGATTGTGACTGTTATTCGGTGTTCATTTCTACGATCCTTCTCAACCTGGGCATTCCCCATCTCTTGCGGATCACCAAGTACCGGCAGGATTTCTTCCAGCACATCTATCCGGTCGTGCCAGTGGCTTCGGGGGAGATCATCATCGACTGCGTGACCAATGATTTCAACTATGAAGTTCCGTATTCAGCAAAAAAAGATTTTCCTATGGACTTGCAATTTTTAAATGGCATCGATGACCCGGTTTCCGGAATGGGAGATCAGGATAAATATCCGCCGGGGTACACCGGTGAGATCGGTGAGCTGGGCAAATTCCGGCTAAAGGTGAATCTCAAAAAAGTCCTCAATGTTGTCAATAGGTTTAACCCGGCGACGATCCTGCTCCGTAACGGGCTGCTGGCCTCGATGAAACTAAACATCGGCGGCGTTGCCAAACAACTTCGATGGAGCTACATGACACCGGCGCAGGCTGCCGCGAAGGGCATCAGCGCCCAAAAGCTGCATGGGCTGGTCAAAGTCCGGACTTCCCTGGAAAAAATATTTTACGGCGCAGGTGGCAAACTGAACAACCTGAAAAAAGCGATCCTGAAGGGCAAGGGCAATAAGGATAAGGCGGTCCTGGCGGGTCTGGGGTCCCTGGATTTCGGCGACATCGACCGCATGGGCGTGGGCACTCCGTTGGAACAGCTATTAGGCCCGGACATCTATTACAGTGAGAACGAGCGGAGCTACCAGGGCTTTAAAGGGTTTGGGGCGTTGGGTGAACCGGTGACGCTCGCCTCAATCACCGCGGCATCGGGCGTTATCGTCAAATTGGTCGCTGCGCTAAAGAAAGTGGGTGGCATTTTCGGCGGCGGGAAGAGCCAGGGTGGGAGCACGGATACTTCGGCGGATGATACCGGCGATAAACAAGGGGACCCTGGTGGGAGCAGTACTGACCCCGTGACACCCGCTGCGGGCGGATCAGAAACAGCCACGGACACCGCTGCTGCCCCTTCCGATGCCGGCAGCGGCCCTGCATCTGCAGCAGCGATGAAAAAGCGGACGACCGCCTCGACGGTGGACACCGGTTCGGATGGAGGCGAGAGCTCCGGGGATACGGCCGCTTCTTCGGCCGAAGCCGATGATACGAGTGCGGCGACCGCTGAGCCTGTTACTTCGGCCGCAGTTACTACCCCCGTGATCCCTGCTGCCGCAGCCCGCCTCCCGGCCCTTCCGGCCAGCACACCGCCGGCCACCGGCAGTTTCTGGCAACAGAACAAAAGCTGGCTAAAGCCGGTAGCGATCGGCGTGGGCGGGATCACGTTACTGGCGATCGGTTACCATATGCTGAAGCCAACGCCACACCGGGCCAGTCCCCCGCTTTCCGGGGTGCCAGGCCAGCACAAGCGCACTCCCCGCAAAACGAAAAAGAAAAAAAAGATGCCTGCTAAACGATCCGTGGCGCTGCTCTGAGCTGCCCCTATTTCCCACAATCAAAAAAGAGTATATGGCTAAGAAACGAAAAAATACCACCGGGCATGCCACCGGCAAAAAAGGCAAACACCATCATCACTACGGGTTTCATGGCGTGGACCACACCGCTCCAACGGACAAACGCATGATCCAAACGGCGGTGGAAACCGGCAAGGACCTCCTGGTCGGTGTGGTAGGGGGCGGACTGGCGGGAGCTGCCATCGGCAAGTCCTCCCTGCTGGTCGGCATCCTGGTCACCGGCGCCGGACACTTCACCAATAACCGTATTGTCCAGCTGCTCGGCGTAGGCATGATGGCCTCCAATGGCTTCCAGTCCAGCAGCCAGGGCACGACCAGCGGGCTGGATGGTTTCGACGGGATCAAGGACCGCCTGCTGGCCTACAAAGATTCCTTTTCGCAGAAGTTTTACCTCGATAAGTTCCTCAAGAAAAAGCCCGCCGCGCTGCCCCAGGGAACGGCAGGTATCGGGGACGTGCAGTACTTCACCTATCCCGATGCCCTAAGCGGTGATCTGGCCGCCCTGAGCGAGATCGAGAACCAGCTGGCCGAGAGCGCGCTGGAATTCCAGGGGCCGGCTGGTGAGCTGCCGGAGATATCGGGAGAATTACCCGAAACCACCGGCGAACTTCCGGAAGTAGCAGGCGACCTGCCGGAGGTAACGGGCGAGCTGCCCGAGAACGCGGTGGGCGACATCGATGACAGGCTTTATTGATGACGGGCTGTACTTTTCTCTAATCACATTTTTCACCCTACGAAAACAAATAGTATGATACCTCTTCTGGAAGGCATCGAGGATTACAACAACGCGGGTGCGTTGATCGGGCTGGATGCTACCGACAATAACGAGCTGCTGGGGGCCTTGCGCAAAATGAACCCCATTCGGCGGCAGCGAACGATCAACAAGCTGTCCAGCACCGGGATGCCCAGCCGGGGCTCCCGCGCCGAAATGGAAAAGCATTTCGCGGAATTACCCTCCTATATCAAGGATGGGCTGGCAAAGGGCGACCTGCGGCTGGCCGACACGATCATCTATTCCATTAAGATCGTCAATTCCAAAACGATCAAAATGTTCGAGACCCAGGACGATAAACAGATCGGCCTGCGTAATATCTCCAACGCCAAGCTGCCGAAGAACCAGGCGCTGCTGGTCAGCGGAGTGATACTGCTGGCCGGTAGCTCCGTGGACCAAACGGTAGATAATATCATGTCCACCAACTACACCGGTCTGGAAGGCTTTCCCGCACTGGCCACCGGTGAAACCGACCTTAAGGCAAATAAGAAACAGATATTTCCGGAGACCAGTAACGCGGTCTTCAAGACGTCCAGCTACCACAATGTACCGCAGGGGTACTACAAGCTGGCCAATCCCCGGTTGATCCTGGACGATATCCTGATCGAGCTCACGGTACAGCTCGGCACCATGAACGGCATCCCCAACAATACCTATTTGTATGCGGGGCTTCATGGAACGATCACGACCCCGTAATAGTTTGTGTTTGTCATGGTTCGCACATACGGTGGGCTGACCCCGTAAGGTCTCCCATCTCTTTTAAATGCTTCGTCATGTATACCCACGTAAAGAAACGATTCGATCTGCAAGTGGTAGCCGCCGGTGGCAGCTACTCGCAAACCTTTGAGTTGGATAAAACGATCACCCGGATAAATGGCTTGCTGTTTACCTCCGACCGGGATGACCTTTTGTATTACCGGGGATCGCAGCGCGTAGAGATCAACAAGGAAGAGATTTTCCCGCAGGAGTATGAAAGCAAGCTGCTGATGTCAGGGATCAACGTGTCACCAAACGACCGGTATTACAACCTGGGCGGTATACCACCGGGCAACGGGCAGGTAAAGATTGACTATATCGATACCAATTACGATGCCGCCCCGTTCACCGCCTACCGGGTAACGGTCTACCTGGATTGTGAAACCGCCGAATAACACCGTATGCAACAGCAAGAAGTCATCGCCTATACGATACCCGTCACCCGGCAAGGCCAAAAGGCCTACTTCCAAATTCGGATGCCGCATAACCTAAGACGGATCATCGGCGTGGAATGGGGAATGCTCCCCGACCAGGGGGAAAGAGGGCTTCCTCCTTCTCCTATCGATCCGCATTTTCAGTTCCAGCCCAACGAGCTGTTTGGCAAATTGGTGCTGCAAGCGCCGGGCTGCGGCGGGATTTTCTACCAGGACGATCTGGTCAAGGACAAGAACATTCATTTGGACGAGAACATCGGTTTTCGGAATTGGACACCCGCTCTATGGACGCATAACCGCAAAAAGGCGGAATGGGAGCTGAGCCTACCCCATACAGATTTTGTCGAGGGGTATTTCTGGAACCAACGAACGGACGATGATGCCTATTTCGTGCATATCTATCTGTGGATCGAAAAAACTGCCGCATGACCGCCGATCTAGCCATAGAATACATTGCCAGACGAATGGCCGAGCTATGCCGGGAGGACTACCATCTCCGGTTCCGGCACCTGCGGTTGCAGCCGGGCGAACAGCGCAACCTGGCTGCCCATACCGATCTGTTCCTGCTGGTGGAACCGCCTGCAAGCGTGCGGGTAGAAAGTGACGTCGGCATTTTTGATACCAGCGAGGACGGTGCTAACGAGTTGCAATACGAGCACCAGGGCAACATCCAGGTCACCAACCTGTCCGTCTTTGCCAGTCATGTCCGGTTTATCCAAGTCATTCCAAAAGCTAATTAGCCATGCCCGTTATTCATCAAAAATTCGATTCCTTCAAAATTGACAAGATCAAGCGCTTCCTGGAAGATATGGCGACCAAAGGACAGGCCCGACCCTATGAGATATTCGTCGATAGCCTGAAGGTCGTACCCAAAACGGAAGACGTTGCCGAGTTTGACAGCTATGAACAATACATCGACGAGGACACCGCCAAGCTGCGTATCCTGGTCTATAATTCCGGGCTGTCTCCCCGCAACGACCAGTATTGCTTCATGATCGGTTCGGACCGCCCGGAAAAATCCTTTGGTGGCCTGGGCGAGATCGACACCATTGTCGCCGAAAGGCTGGCCGCCCGCGACCGGGAGTATGAACTGCAAGACCTACGCAAGCAGTTGCAGGAAGCCCGCGCCCAGGTCGAAGAAGCCGAGAGCGAGGCGGACAGTGTTCGCCAGGAGCTGGAAGCGGTAAAGGCTGGCCAGCAGCGAAAGCAGATCAAGGGGATCGAGGTAGTATCCATCATCCTGGAAGGATTCGTGCGCCGCAATCCGCAGCTGCTGCAACGCATCCCAGGCGGCGAGGCGCTGGCCGGGCTGATCGAGCAGGATAATGCTGATTCCAGCGTAGCCTCGCCCGCCGAACCGGTGACGGAGGCCAGCTTCCGCAAAAGGTCCGAGCCGGGGGCAGGGCTCACCCCGGAGCAACTGCGTTACATCGATACCCTCCGCCGATTGGAAGCCACCTTCCAACAGCCGGAGCTGGAAACCGTGATGCAGGTACTGGCCCGGTTTGCCGAAGCCCCTGAAACGCTGTCCACCGTAGCCGAATTACTCACCATCAAAAACCCCCAACCATGAAAAAGTTTGTGTATGACCTGACGCTGGAAGCCGCCAGTGAAAAAGAAGCCGAGGCGAAGATGACGGCCCTCACTACCCTGGCCTCGGCCCTGACCCACACCGAACTCACGCGGTTAGCCTATATCATTAAACACGACCCGGTGAAAACCGCGCTGGCTAAAAAGTACCTGAAAGTATAACCGTTAACCGCCCGTTTGTTGTCCGTACCCTAACCCGATCCCTATGCCCTCCACTTCCGCTCCACCTCCTGATGGGTTTTCGTTCAAAGAGAAGCTGCAATACACCCTGCTTGGCTTTGTTGTGGTGGGCGGAAGTTTTTTGCTCGGCCGCAGCCTGATCCGCAAAGCGGTGTCCACCGCCGAGGAAAAAAAGACCTTTGAAGAGGGCAACCCGGCCGCTTTCGCCCAGCAGATCCGCATGGCTCTCGAAAACAACGGCTGGCCGGGAAAAGACATGCCTGCCTTGCGGCAGGTGATACTGACAATCCCCAGCATTGCCTCTTTTAAAAAGGTGATTAACTCTTACCAGCGGCTCTATAACCGGAGTTTGATGTTGGACCTGAAAAGCGATCTCAAGACCACCGAGTACAACGAAGTGCTGGCTATTCTCTCGGCTAAGCCTGCGAGAGGGAGTACTGCGCGGACCCCCCAGCTCACCCTGGCGCAGTACCAATCCTGGGCGCAGCGGTTGAAGGCGGCTTTTGATATCACTTATGGCATTTTCCCTGGTACGGATGAAAAGGCAATCAAAGCGGTATTTATGGAGATTCCCACGCAAGCGGCGTATCGGCAGCTGGGCATTGTCTACAAAGCTCTCTATGGTAACGAGCTGGATAGCGATCTGCGCAGTGAACTGGAGTTTTGGGAATATCCCTCGTACATGAAAATCATCACCGATAAACCTAATGCATAGCTCATGGAATCCTCGCGTAAAAAGCATACCAAAAAAGTGATCCTCACCTCCATTGCGGTGAGTGCTGCTGGGGTGCTGGGTTATTTCGGCTGGCAATTCTACCGGAAAATCCAGCAAAAGAAGGCGGGTGCTGCCGGGACGAGCAGCGACATGGATGCTTTCCTGCCTTCGTCCGGCGGAAACTCGACGGATATCACGGCACTCCTTCCTTCTGCTTCGCAGGCGGCTGCCAAACGGTCCCGTTCGCAACCTCTTATCCCCGCTGCTGTTCAGTCGCAGGCTTCCACGACTTCCGATAGCTCCGATTTTCCGCTGAAAAAGGGCATGAAAGGGGAGATAGTACGTCTGCTGCAAAAGGCCCTGATCGCCAAATATGGCGCGTCCATCCTACCGAAGTACGGGGCGGACGGCGGTTTCGGCCCCGAGACGGTAAAGGCTTTAAAGAAGATCGGGCTTCCGGCAACCATCGATGAAAGCACCTACAATGTGCTTGTCCAATCAGCGGGGTCGGGTGCTGCTGCCGTAGGAAAAGAACTGTACACCGCCGTTGCGAACAACGACTTTAACGCGGCGATCACAGCGCTGAAGAAGCTACCCAGCACCTCCGACTATACTGCCGCCAATGCCACCTTCAAAACCAACCACATCAATGGCGTCCGGCAGACGATCGTCAACGGGTTGCTGAACACCTTTACCGATGGGGGCCAACAACAACAGATCAAATTCGAATTCCTGCGCATCGGCCTGCAGTTCAATGGGAGTAAGTGGAGCCTGTCGGGTCTGGGCGGTCTGCCGATCATCACCATCCGACCGGCGGCGATCTGGATCAATGCCCGCCGCCGGGTCAGTGTCCCGGCGCGGGTGGTGCTGGGCAACGAGGTCTCCCGAAGGCTCGACTATACACTCTTCGAGAACCAGGGACAGTATTTCCTGGTTCCGACCCGCTTTGTCCGCTATATGTAATCCTCTTTTTCGTCACTAAAATGAATCACCCTATGTCTCTTACCAACATCCAGGCCGCACTGGCCGACAAAGGATACCGGGAGTTCAGCCGTCCCTTTGAGCTGAACATCGTCGGTGTCCGGTCGGACAACACCCGGCCCAATCTCTTCGACGACACGCTGAATGTGTATTACAAGACCACCTCGGGCGACTGGCAATTGCACAGTTGGCCGGCCACCACCGACCCGGGCACCTATTGGCTCGAAAATCCGCTAAACCCGCAGGGAACGGCTATCCTCAAGGCCGGCCAATACCCGGGATCACATGCCATCGGCATGCACCGGGGAAAATACCTCGCCCTGGTACAGGTGCGCCCGGTGACGGTGCTGCGGGACTACGAACGCAAGGCCGTTCTGGATTTTATGAACGGAAAGGAAGATACCGGCCTGTTCGGGATTAATATCCACCACGCCCTGGGCGAAGGGACTACCCGGTTCGTCGATAAGTTTTCTGCTGGCTGTCAGGTCTTCGCCAACGTCGAGGATTTTAACCTGTTCATGTCGCTCTGCCAGCGCCATAAACAGCTCTACGGAAACGAGTTTACCTATACGCTGATCGACGAGCGGGCGCTCATCCGGGAAGCAAAAAAAAATTAGTTTTCTCTCTCATCGGGCTGGCGGTCAGCGCGACCGCCGCCCTTGTTACCTATAACTATGTAAACGAAGAATTATGAAAAACGTACAAAAATTTCTAAGTCAACTGTTTCAGGACAAGAACGGCAGCTACTCGCTGCGGGAAATAGTCGTCCTGCTTTTTATCGCCGTCATCCTGGTCAGTTGGATCGCCCGGCAATTCTTTGGCCGCGAAGTGCCGGAATTCATGTTTTACTCCTTTGTCAGCCTTGTAGGCGCGGGTGTTTTCGGGTATTCGCTCGAAAAAAAGTGTACACTGCCCGAACTGCCGAAAGCGGATGCCTGAGACCTTTGATTGTATCACCTTCAACTTGTACCCATGTTAACCTTTGGTAATAAATATTCCT
The DNA here is from genome assembly GCF_014642875.1 of Puia dinghuensis. GTDB lineage: Bacteria > Bacteroidota > Bacteroidia > Chitinophagales > Chitinophagaceae > Puia > Puia dinghuensis. Next base: position 1,494,947 of record NZ_BMJC01000001.1, on the reverse strand, counting down.
ATCTCATTCTTCTGGTAGTAGGCTTTGTTCTTGGCTTTTATTTTTGCTCGCTTTTTGGCGGTTGCGGGGCGTCCGGCCGGGGACTGCCTTCCGTCACAACCATTCAGCCGGATCAACTCAAAAAGCAGGTGGCCGCCACCCAGGCGGTGTACCAGGGCAGGATCGATTCGCTCGGTGCTAAGGCCAAAACCCTGCAAACAACCTTGCAGACGACCCGTGTGGCGCTCGAAAAGGCCAAACAGAAAAACATTGCGCTGCAATCGCAGGTCTATGATCTCCTGGACCGGTCCCCCACCGTAGTGGCGGACACGGCCCGCCGACTGACCGACTGCGATTCCCTTGAAGCAACCGTGAAAGACCTCATCGCCAATTACAATCTAAAAGACAGTCTGTATGACCAGACGACCTCCAACCTTCAGGAGCAGGTAAGCAACAAGGATTCGACGCTACAGGTCCAGCGACAGCAGTACGACTCCCTGCAATTATCCTTTACCCAATCGGTGCAGCAACAACAAACCCTTCTCACCGAAAACAAAGCCTTGCAAAAGCAGGTCCGGCACCAAAAACGAGCAGGTATGCTCCGAACCATAGGGCTGGCGATTGCGGCTGTGCTGGCTGCTCATTACCTAAGCCGATAGCCACCCATGAAGGAAAAAGCCATTGTCTCCACCGCCACGCTGCTGACATCCCTGCTGGCCTATTGGTATGCCCGGGAGATGCAAAAGGATACCAATGCGTATATCATCCTGGGGGGATTCGTGGGGTCGCTCATTGGAGAAACCATCGTAGAAACCAGAAATAAGAACGGTAACAACTCTTAATATGTCGTACCAGATTTTGGATAACGCAGCCGCTATTCGTTTTGTCAGCGATATAGGCGATCAAACGATCATGAAAAAGGACATCCAGGAAATCAACATTATTAAAGGCGATATGCTTGAAATAAAAACCGGTGATCCTTTGCGTACCCTGTATTTCCGTTACGCCGATGTAACGGCTCCGGTAACGGATTCAGTGCTCCAGCTACGAGGGACAATCATTTCAATGGTTGCGAATTGCCTTTGTTGGAATGGGGGCACACAAATGTGACGACTGTATATGAAATACCCTGTCATCAAAGAGATCGTTTTGGGTGATCTCCCAGAAATTGATGTCCCGGAAATTCAGGTATCCTATAGCCGCGCTTCGGGGAAGCCTTTTCTGGGCAAGTTGGTCGAACCCGTAGACGTGGCGAACTTTATCCGCAGCACCTTCGATAAAGGCGATATCGATCTCCAGGAACAGGTGATCGTGCTCTACCTCAATGCCACGAACCATATCCTGGGATATTACCGCCATTCGCGGGGTAGCATTCACAAGGTAATGGTGGATACCCGCATCATCCTGGGAACGGCCCTAAAATGTGGCTGCTTGGCGATGATCATTGCCCACAATCACCCCTCCGGGACAGCCAGGCCAAGCGAGGCGGATGGCAAGCTGACCAAAAGCCTCAAAAGGGCCGCCAGGATGTGTGATATCCTTCTCATCGACCATTACATTATCACCCGGGATAGTTACTACTCGATGGCGGATCATGGCCTATTTGGGCTGGAGGGAGTAAAGACGCTGACCGATTCGTCACAGCCCTTTGTCGAAAAGGTGTACCAGGAGCTACGGCAACAGCATTCTCACAACAAGCTATCTATCGAGAAGATGGCCGCGGGCTTCGGGATAACAGATAAAACGCTGGTCAAGGAGCTGACCGAGCTGGCGATCGTTAGAAGAGCCAGGGAACTGGCCCATGCCCCCGGAACCGTCCGGGAACGCTTTGACACCATCGTCGAGCTCTACGGGACGCAGGTCAGCCTTTCACACCGGACCTCCCAAAGCATGTTGTTACAGCAATACTCAACCCCGGCCCCCATTTCGTATTTGGCAGGCGTTTTCTGTGGCATAGACCGTCCCGGCAGTGGGGCGGTCTATTTCGAGCCGTCAGCCGGGAATGGACTGCTCACCGTGGCCGGTAACCCTGCCGACTTCATCGTCAATGAGATCGATGCTACACGCAACCGCAACCTGCAAATCCAGGGATTCCGGGAAATACTGCAACAGGATGCGACGATCCCATTTAAAGACTACGCCCATCGTTTCCGGGCAGTGCTCACCAACCCGCCCTTCGGCAAGCTGGACAAGGCGGTACTGTACGACACCTTTCCCATCCGTACCCTGGAACAGCTCATGGCGCTGCGGGCGCTGGACACAATGGTTTTGGACGGGAGGGCGGCGATTATCATCGGCGGACATACCCGTTGGGACGACCGGGGGCGTATCCAGGCGGGAAGGAACCGGATTTTCTTCAACTATCTCTACAGCCGGTATTATGTCCAGGATGTGATCAACATCGACGGCCAGAAGCTCTTTGCCCGGCAAGGAACGGCTTTTGACACCCGGCTCATCCTGATAGACGGGAGAAAGAAGATTCCTTCCGGCAATGCACCGGTACGTAATGCTCAACTGGATAGTGTAGTGGATAGCTTTGATACCTTGTTTACCCGGGTGACCGCCTTTGTAAAAAACAAACCGATGAAAGATCGTTTAATTCTTCGAGCGAAAGCGCTGACCTTGAAATTGAAATTGCTGCAATTGACCGACCTGGGTGCAATAGAAGATATGAACTGGACTGACTACCAGAAGTATCTTTCGATCAAAGAAAAATATCACCACTTTAAAGTTATAGTACTTGTTAAAAATGACGATTCCCAGCGGTACGAGACCTATGGAGAAGACGCCGACAGATTGGTTTATCTATTCAAACCCGATCTGCACTTTTCCAAGGCAGGCTTTCGAAAGGGCAGGCGCATTCACGGCGTAACGCTGCCTTTCAGTCAATTTTACCGGTATGAACCAGCTTTGCAAAAAGCAGGATATGTCGTTCTGGTTATCACCAGTGGTAAAAATGAGGTAGGTGAGCTGGGTGCACCCTATGAACCGGCATCCAGAGCTTGTGTCGTTCTGCATACCCAGGTGCCTGATTCGATGGCCTTTGAAACACAGATCGCAGTACAGCAGATTAGGCAAGAAGTAGGAGACGATATGGACAATTTTGTCCGTCACCGGCTGGGCTATCAGACGAAAGCAGCCTTATGCCGGGCGTTATCAGCCGAGCAGATCGATGCCGTAGCGATGGCGATCTACAACATCGAGGCTCGGGGGCAGGGGATGATCATCGGAGACCAGACCGGGATCGGCAAGGGCCGGGTAGCCGCCGCCATGATCCGGTACGGGGTCATGCAAGGGCTAAAACCCGTCTTTCTGACGGAAAAGGCCAACTTGTTCTCCGACATTTATCGGGACCTCTCTGCCATCGGCTCCGGGCATTTGCGGCCTTTCATCGTCAATAGCCGGGAATCGAAGACCGATATAAAGGACGAGGATGGTAATGTGGTTTATCAGGCCCCGGCCATCACCGAACAACAGGCCGTTTTCGATGCCCGGGAAGTACCTGCCAAATACGATTTTGTGGTTGGCACCTACTCGCAGTTCAATTCGGCGGAGAAAAAACCGGTAAAACCTCATTTCCTGCTTGCCATCGCAGAGGGCAATATCTTCATCCTGGACGAGGCGCACAACGCCAGCGGATCTTCCAATACCGGGGAGTTTCTGCAAGGGGTGGTTGCGCGGACGAGGGGAGTAGTATTTCTGTCTGCTACCTTTGCCAAGCGCCCGGATAACATGCCGATTTACGCCATGAAGACGGCGATCAGTGATTGTAACATGAGCCGCGATGAATTAGTAGAGGCCATCAAACGGGGTGGGGTCGCGTTGCAGGAAGTGCTATCCGCCCAGCTTGTAGCCGAGGGACAAATGATCCGCCGGGAACGGAGCTTCGAAGGCGTAGAGGTCAACTACATTACCCTGGAGGAAAAAGCCCCCGAGCATAAAGCCATTGCTGACAATATCACTGCCATCCTCCGCGACATCATTGCCTTCCAGGCTGACTACGTGGATAAAGAAGTGGAACAGTTGGATAAGATAGCCGTGGCCGAAGGAAAAGAAGTGGGAGTACGGGAAGGCACCTCCCAGGCCGGTGTGGACAATCAGCCCTATTTCTCCAAAGTCTTCCAGGTGATCAACCAAATGCTGTTCAGCCTGAAAGCGGAAGCTGTCGCTGAAAAGGCCCTGCAACGCTTGCAAGAAGGCAAAAAGCCGGTGATTGCCTTTGCTTCCACGATGGGCAGCTTTATCGAAACGATGGAAAACGAGCAGGGGATAGCTGTCAGTGAAGGGGATACCATCAATGCGGACTTCAGCGAGGTGTTGCGCCGGGGGCTGGAAGGCGTGCTCCGCTATACAGAGCGGGACGTAGATGGCCACCCCATCTACAAACATTTTGATATTAGCGATCTCTCGCCGGCAGCGCAGGCCGAGTATCAGCGAATATTAGAGAACATCGATGCCGTTTCCACCGGGATAACGATCTCACCGATCGATGTGATCATTAAAAGGATTGAACAGGCGGGGTATTCGGTGGCAGAAGTGACCGGTCGAAAGTATACACTGCAACTGAATGGCAATGGGCGTAAGGCGTTAGTCTTATCCCGGAAGCGTATCAATACGAATGATGCTTTTCGCCGCTTCAACAACAACGAAGTGGACGTGCTGATGATCAATCAATCCGGTTCTACGGGGGCCTCCGCCCACGCCATACCTACGGCGAAGGTGCCTGCCGGAGAGGTAAGGCAGCGCGTGATGATCGTCCTGCAGGCGGAGCTGGACATCTCCACCGAGGTCCAGAAGCGGGGGCGCATCAACCGGACAGGACAAATCTTGCAGCCGGTGTACGACTACCTGGTCTCTGCCATACCCGCCGAAAAGCGGCTGATGATGATGCTCCAGAAAAAGCTGAAGTCCCTGGACGCCAATACAACATCCAATCAAAAGCAATCGTCCAAAATCTTGGATGTACCGGACTTTCTGAATAAGTACGGCGATAAGATCGTAAGGGAATATTTGGTAGAAAATCCTGCTGTTAACCGGTTATTGGATGATCCCCTGTACCTGGAACATTCCGGCGCGGATAGTGGTGGTGACAGCAATGCCATAGAAGAAGCAGCCGTGAAGGTATCCGGGCGGGTAGCGGTCCTCTCCACGCAAATGCAGGAAGACTTTTACAACGAAGTGGCCCTACGCTATGACGATTATGTGGATTACCTCCGCCAGATCGGGGAGTATGACTTGGAAGTGGAGGCCATGAACCTGGAAACCGAAACAGTTGCTTCCCGGGTGATCAAAATGGGCAAAGGTGGGGACAGCGCCTTCGGCAATGACAGTATCCTGGAAACAGTGCAGGCCAATGTGTTGAAAAAGCCTTTTACCGCCAGTGAATTGGAAAACCTGCTGACCGAAGCCCTCAAGGGAAGTGACCATGCCCGGTTGCAGGCGGAATTATTGGCAGGGTATCGGGCGTCCATTACCGAGCGTCTGGAAGAAGAAAGAATGCAGGTACACGCAAAGTACGACGAGCTGATCAAGGAAATCGCCTTGGAAAAGAAAATACGCCGCATCCAGGAAAGCCAGGGGGACGGGGCCTGGGCGCAGGCGGTGGCGGACCGAGAGCGGGAACTGAACAAAGCCCGGCAAACGCAACTGCAAAATCTGGAGAAGGTGACGAGCAACCGGCAGCAATATCTTGAACGGATATTCCAGTTCTTCTATGTAGGACGTTTCCTGAATTATCCGGTAGAGACCTACCAGAGCGGCGATGAGTTGGTGCCAGCAATCTTTCTCGGGTTTATGCTTGATTCCAAAAAGAAGAATCCCTATGCCCCATCCGCCATTCGCTTGAGATATGCGATAGCAAACAGTTCCAAATATCTCGCCATCCCTGCTTCTTACTCAGAAGATATCAATGCCATTATCGGGGTGAGTGCAGATGTGCCGCAACCGGAGCTACCCGATCTTCTGAGCAAGTGGGAAACGTACACCAAAGAAAACAACGTAGACCGGCGGATCAGGTACATCATTACCGGAAATCTCTTGCAGGCGTTCGGTGACGGAAAGGGCAAGCTCGTCAGCTATACCACCCTGGATGGTCAGGTAAAGAAGGGTATCTTGCTACCTGAGCATTGGGAGGGGAGCGAGGAAGTGCAGGAGAAAGTTATCGTTCCCATCCTGAAGGCCCTGCCGCTCATCCGGTCCCTGGTAGTGGGTAAAAACATCGTTACCAACAACGGCGTAGCGTTCATCCGGACGGGCGGTGACTTCAAGATCATTGTTCCGGCTGCTCGGGCACGGGGCGGGGACGTGTACCTGGACAAAGAGATCCTGGCCCTGGTGGAAAAGAACAATTTTGAAAAGGTTTCCGACAAAATGGTGGCGATCCTGCCGGAAACCAACCTTGCCCCATTCGTGGAATTGTTGCAAACCCGTCATGGTAGCTCCCTTACCATTCCCCGGTCAGATATCAAGTACTTAAATGCGGAAGGTACTGTTTACCGAAACAGAAAACCGATTGAGCTACCGCCGCCAGAGGAAAAAGCGCCAGACCAATCTGCCCGCATTCGCCGCCTGCGATTGAAGGCAAAGGCGTTAGAATTGAAATTGAAGCTACTCGCCGCTTAACTAAATCCTACGGGTATGATCACCATTGACAATTATTTTAATGAGATAAGTCGTATTGATCTTTCCACCCTTCCGGAACCATTGCAAGAAGGTCATGCCTTTGTTCTTGAAGTCACAGGGAGTGGACAAAACTGGGAGGATTATCATGCAGAGGAAAGCGTGAAAGAAGTAATAGACAGCTATCTCGAAAAGCTCAACGCATTCCTGAGTATCCATAAAACGTCTCCGAAACCGCCTACAAAGGGGGAAAAGAAGAAAGAGAACAAAGGGGGCGAAAAACGAAACCCGAAAAGGGCCACCCCCGCAAAAGGACAGGAACCGCCCCGAGAGGCAGATCCCTTCAATAAAGAAGAGCCGACGACCTGGGTAGAACGGATACCGGAGGAATTACGGTTCATCCGCCGATTTGTGAATATGAATGGGAAGAGCAAGACAAAAGAGGAAATCCTTCGCTTCATCAACTCCTTACAGAAAGCCATCATCGAAAAACGGATTCGCAAATCTTCCAACTACGCGGAGCAAATCCGGTTTATCCAGGACAAGCTGATCGGGGTGTACAATACTATGAAAGCAACGATCAGGATCGAGCTGACATCGCAGACGCAGGCCGAACTAAAACATATAACCGGTGAACAGAAGGTCCGGCCTGCCATCAATTTTATGAAACGCTACATTGCGATCAGTGGGAAGCCTGGAATGAAGCAAAAGGCTACGAGCTTGCTGGAACAGATCGAACGGGCGACCCAAAAAGGAAAAGTCACCAAAGATGATCCCTATTACCAGGAGATGCACCAGATCGTTAATAACCTTCGGCGGTTTCGGGGAGATAAAAGTAGCAAGGTGTTGGTGGTGGAGAACAAAGAGCTTAACGGCCTTCAAGCGATTCTTAACGGTTGTAGTTGTGATGCACTGAACGGCCCAGGCGAAAACCCTGTACTGATGAATAGCATGGACTTCGCCCGCCGGAGGTTTGTAACCATCGGCTTGAAAGGGAAATGGTATGACTTGATAGGTGACCCTTCTCCCAATTTCACGGCAATGGTATTCGGCAAGCCTAAAATGGGCAAATCCTATCTCTGCATCGATTTCGCCGGATATTTAGCCCGGCACCACGGCAGGGTTTTATATGTGGCAAAGGAGGAAGGGCTGGATATGACTTTGCAAAAAAAGCTGGCCGATCAGCGGGTGGCTCATCCTAACCTGTTTGTATCCGCGGAACTGCCGGACACGCTGGACAGCTATGACTTCATTTTTTTGGATAGTGTCAACCGGTTGGGGCTACTTCCTGCCGATCTCAACCGATTAAAAGCAGCGCACCCTAACAAGTCTTTCATTTTCGTCTTCCAGACCACCAAGGATGGTAATTTCCGTGGGGCTAATTCATTCCAGCATGACGTAGATGTGGTGATTGAAATACCGGAGAAAGGAAAAGTGCTGCAATTTGGAAGGTTTAACCAAGGCGGTGAGATGCGAATATTTCCTTATAACCAAGCGGCGTAATTGCTGGACAATATGAAAAAGGCAAAGCTCCTTAACCCGGAAAGGAAACCGCTCTCCATTGAAAAGCTCCGGGAGCTTACCGGCTGGCATGACCTTTCGGACGAGCAGGCGGCAAATATCCTTATTTCCATTCGGCTGTTTGTCAAAATCTTGTATGAGGCAGCCAAGAAAAACGACTATTGTATTGATAATCAAATAGATGTATCTTTGAAAGACAATTCCGAACCATTAAACAACGCCGCATGAAAACAGAACTTAGCCCTTTTTCCAGCTTTGCAAAAATGCCCAGGAAAACCACCAGCTATGTGGAAACCAACTTCGTCATAACCTACTCCCGCGTGTCCACGAAGGAGCAACACGACAAGAACCTCAGTCTCGAAACACAAACCAAGGCGTTTGAGGAACATGCCCGAAGGACCGGCAAAACAATCGTCGCGAGTTTTGGCGGTACCTACGAAAGCGCGAAGACAGACGGGCGAAAGGAATTTCAGCGCATGCTGACCTTTATCAAAAAAAGCCACCGGAAGATCAGCCAGATTTGGGTATACATGACCGATCGCTTCAGCAGGACCGGGGGCGGGGCCATCAAACTGGCGGAGGAACTGCGGGAAAAGTATGGGGTGACCATCTACGCTATATGCCAGCCAACCGATACCAGGGACGAAAGTGGTATCTTCAATCAGAACCTACAATTCCTGTTCAGCCATTATGATAACCGGCTGCGTAGAAAAAGAGTGATCGATGGCATGAAGGCCAAATTTGAGCGAGGCGAATGGGTGGTGATGCCGCCGCAAGGTTACGACATCGTTTGGAAGAACTCAGAAAGGAAGATCGTCATCAATGCCGAAGGCAGGAAGATCAGAAAAGCCTTTCAATGGAAGGCGGAAGGCATGAAGAACGAAGAGATCATCGAGAGGCTCCAGGCATTGGGTATGCCCATGTATAAGCAGCAACTGACGAAGATTTTTAAGCGTCCGTTCTATTGCGGTATCCTGGCACATGGGCTGCTGGAAGGAAAGGTGGTGGAAGGCAAACACGAGCCGCTGGTCAGCAAAGAAATTTTTCTCCGGGTAAATAACATTCATCAACAATCCCCGAACTATGGTGTTCCGCACAAAAAAGAGCAGGATGAACTGCCCTTAAAGATATTCGTGAAATGCGGAGATTGCGGCCAACCCTTTACCGGCTATTTGATGAAAGCTCGCGGGCTGTACTATTACAAATGCCGGACCAACGGATGCAAGTGCAATAAGAGTGCAAAGCAGCTGCATGGCCTCTTTTCGCAGCAGTTGGAAAGTATCGCGGCGAAAGAAGAGGCGAAACAGGCCATTCAGTATGAATTGGAGAACTTCTATTACGATGTAAGCAAGGATAGCTTTGAGACTCAAACGACCCTCAAGGCGCGGTTGACGGAGATCACCCACAAGTTGGATACCTTGCAAGAATGTTTCTTCATCGAGAAGACGATGGACAGGGAAACCTTCGAGAAATTCAATGCCCGTTACCAGAAAGAGAAGGCCGAAACGGAGGAACAACTCGGGGAATGCTCCGTTACCATTTCGAACATTGAAGATTGCATCCGGGAGGCGGTTGATCTCGCCACAAAACTCAATACAGTATGGGCTTCCAGCGGGATCAAGCAAAAGGAAGCGCTTCAAAAGCTGATCTTTCCGCAAGGAATTGCCTATGATCGCAAAAACGGGGCATTTCGAACAGAAGAAATGAATTTCATTTTCGCTCTAATTGAAGCAAATTCAGGCGATTCGGAAGGAAATAAAAAAAGGACAAATGCTCTTGTGGAGCGTTTGTCCCTTTCAGCGGAGAGGGAGGGATTCGAACCCTCGGTACGGTTGCCCGCACAACGGTTTTCGAGACCGCCACAATCGACCGCTCTGCCACCTCTCCAAAGGGATTGACAATGCTCTCTAAAGGGATTGACAATGAGGACTGTCGGTCGGGGTGCAAAAATAGAGATTTTGGGGCAATTTTTTGTAATTATCACGGATTGACGGAAGGATTGGTGGAAATCCAATAGTTTTGCCCCTCAATCCCGCATGGAAATGTCAACAGGAACAACAGGAACAGTCCTGATCATCGACGACGAAGAAAAATTGCGTACCCTGCTGGCCAGGATCATCCGCCTGGAAGGGTTTACTGTCCTGGAAGCGGAAACGGTAAAAGGCGGGAATAAATTACTCGACAAAGAGGATATCGATGTGGTGCTGTGCGATGTAAAGCTGCCGGATAGCAACGGTGTCGACTTCGTCCGCGACCTGAAGGGGCGCTTTCCGACGACGGAGATCATCCTTTTGACGGCCTACGGGAATATTGCCGACGCGGTCACCGCCATGAAAAACGGCGCCTTCGACTATATCATCAAGGGCGACGATAACGATAAGATCATCCCCCTTCTCTCCCGGGCCATGGAGAAAGTGCAACTACAGAAACGGGTGGTCCAGCTCGAACAACAGATAGGAAAACAATATACTTTCGACGCCATCCTTGGCCATTCTCCACTTATAATTGAGGCCGTCGCACTTGCCAGACGCGTGGCGCCCACCGAGGCCACAGTGCTGCTGCTGGGCGAGACCGGTACGGGAAAAGAAGTCTTCGCACAGGCCATCCACCAAGCCAGCAAACGGACGAATAAGCCCTTTATCGCACTGAACTGCAGCGCCTTCAGCAAAGAACTCCTGGAAAGCGAACTCTTTGGCCACAAGGCAGGCGCCTTTACCAGCGCATCCAAAGACAAGAGAGGACTTATCGAAGAGGCTAACCTGGGAACCCTCTTCCTCGACGAGATCGGTGAAATGCACATCGACCTGCAGGCTAAACTGCTGCGGGTGCTGGAAACCAGCGAATTCATAAAGGTGGGCGACACCCGCCCTACACGCGTAAATGTCCGCATCATCGCCGCCACCAACCGCGAACTCGAGCAGGAGGTGAACGCCGGCAAATTTCGCGATGACCTTTACTACCGCCTCAACGTATTCACCATCTCACTGCCTTCCCTTCGCGACCGTAAAAAAGACATCCCCCTTATCGCCGAATTCTATCTCCGCCTCTTCTCCGGCAAAGGGAACAAACGCATCGACAGCATCAGCAAGGATTTTCTCGACCGCCTCCAGCAACACGAGTGGAAAGGGAATATCCGGGAACTCAGAAATATCATCGAACGGGCCGTCATCCTCTCCGACGGACCCCAGCTGACCGTCGACAATCTCCCCGCTGAATTCCAACTATCGGCCCTCCGGTCTACCGGCCCTCTCTCGGCCTTCGACCTGGCCAGTGTGGAAAAGCTACATATCCAACGTGTTCTGAACCATACCCGTGGCAACAAGACCGAGGCGGCCCGACTGCTCAACATCGGCCTGACGACGCTTTACCGTAAACTGGAAGAATACCAGATCAGCTTCCATGCATGAAAATGCCGAGAATGCCCTTTGGAAAAAATAGGGCATTCCCGGCAAATCGCTAATGTTGGTCCTTCGGACAAACCGCCTCCGGCGGTTTATAAAAGGCAAGACCCGGCCCTGACAAGGGCCTTCCATTTCGAAACGGTCCCTACCATAGTGATAGCCTTCCCGACCCTGTGACAGCCTCCCCGCCGGCCCCATGAAAGCGCTCAGGATCAGGATGGTGAACGATTATACGCGCAAAACGGCCTCTCTGCACGGCTTAGGCATTCCTTTTGGCATGTACCGGCGTCCGGTTGCGTAGAGACAACACAAATGCTAAAATAAACATTATGGTAATGACAATCCTCCTACTGCTGGCGGGACTGGCCTGCTTCCTGCTTTTCTTTAAATCCATCGACTTTTTCGATAAAATCTAAAACTTATGATCACGGCACTCTTCATTCTTTCGATAGCGGTATTCCTATACCTCCTCTATGTTCTGTTGAAACCAGAAAAATTCTAAACTCAAATTAGTAGCAAATGAGTCAAGAAATAGTAGGGGTAGCAGTGACTTTCCTGTTGACCCTGCTGCTGGCCTACCCGCTTGGACGCTATATCGCCAAGGTATTCAAAGGCGACCGTACCTGGCTCGACTTCATGGCCCCCCTGGAAAAGTTCATTTTCCGCATCTGCGGCATCGATGCGACAAAGAAAATGACCTGGAAAGAATTCCTAAAGGCGATGCTTACCATCAACCTGGTCTGGTTCGTTTACGCCTTCTTTATGTTCCTTTTCCAGGCCCATCTGCCGCTGAACCCCGACGGCAACCCCAACATGACGCCGGACCTGAGCTTCAATACGGCGATAAGTTTCATGGTGAACTGTAACCTGCAGGACTATTCCGGCGAGACCGGGGTTACCTATCTGACGCAACTATTTGTCATCACCTTCCTGCAGTTTGTCAGCGCGGCTACCGGCATCGCCTGTCTCATCGGTGTCTTCAACGCCATGAAGGAAAAGACCACGACCAACCTGGGCAATTTCTGGGCCATCCTGGTAAAGACCACCACCCGGCTCCTGCTGCCGATCTCCATCATCATCGCCGTGCTGCTGGCCTTCAACGGTGCCCCCACGAGCTATGCCGGCAAGGACACTATTACGACCTTGCAGGGTGACACCGTGCAGGTATCGCGCGGCCCTGCGGCCGGGATGATCGCCATCAAGCATCTTGGTACCAATGGCGGCGGCTGGTTTGGCCAGAACTCGGCCCATCCATTGGAAAACCCCAACTACTTCACCAACATGCTCGAAATGGTGGCGCAGGTATTGATCCCTCTGGCCATGATCTTTGCGCTTGGCTTTTACATCAGAAAGATGAAATTCGCCTGGGTCATCTTCGGGGTGATGACGGTCGGGATGCTGGCCCTGGTAATACCCACGATGATCACCGAGATACATGGTAATCCGCTGATCGCAAAAATGGGGGTGTCCCAGTTCAACGGTGCGACGGAAGGAAAGGAGGTGCGGTTTGGCGCTGCGGCCTCGGGTTACTGGAGTATTGTGACGACGATTATTTCTACCGGTTCGGTGAATTCAATGCACGACAGCTCGATGGCGCTCTCCGGCCTGATGCAACTTCTGGGAATGCTGGTGAACGCCTTTTACGGCGGTTGCGGCGTGGGCATACTCAATTATTATATCTATATCATCATCACGGTCTTTATTGCCGGATTGATGGTGGGCCGGACACCCGAATTCCTCGGTCATAAAGTAGAGGCCCGGGAGGTGAAGATCGCCGCGCTGGTGACCCTGCTGTCGGCCTTTCTCATCAAGGGAGGTACGGCGCTGGCCTGTTATTACTTCGTCCACCACCCCAATGCCGACTGGGCGACGAAACCGTCGGCCTGGCTGAATAACCCCGGATATCACGGTTTTTCGGAGATGCTATATCAATACACTTCTTCCAACGCCAACAACGGGAGCGCCTTTGCAGGCCTGAACTATAACAACCCCTTCTGGAATATCACGACAGGGTTTGCGATGATCCTCGGCAGGTTTCTGCCGATAATCGGTCCGGTAGCCATTGCGGGTATCCTGGCGGGTAAGAAATATGTACCTGAATCTGCCGGGACCTTGCGCGTAGACTCCCTCACCTTCGGGGTGACGACACTGGCGGTTATCATCATCATTACCGCGCTGTCCTATTTCCCGCCGCTGGCGCTTGGACCTATCGCGGAGTACCTGAGCATGCATTGATACGAATAAAAATGAAACGAATTACTATATTATGAAACGTAGAAGTTCGGCTTTGTTCCCGGCCCACCTTGTGGGAGCAGCCTTAAAGCAATCCTTTGTAAAGCTTAAACCCGGCGTTATGGCCAGGAACCCGGTGATGTTTACCGTCTATATCGGAACGATCATCATGCTGGCCGTGTGTATCTGGATAAAACTCGGCGCGACCTCGCAGGGCAGCCTGGCATATAACGTCGCGATCTTCCTCATCCTGTTCGTCACCCTGCTGTTTGCGAATTTTGCCGAAGCGATAGCCGAAGCGAGGGGCAAGGCCCAGGCAGACAGTCTGCGCAAGACCCGTGAGGATACTCCGGCCAAAAAGGTATTCCCGGTAGGGGAGATCTATACCGATGAAATAAAGATCGTTCCTTCCTCCCAACTGAGGAAGGGGGATGTGTTCGTATGCGAGGCGGGTGATATCATTCCCATGGACGGAGAGATCATCGAAGGGCTGGCCACGATCGACGAGAGCGCCATCACCGGGGAATCCGCACCCGTGATCAGGGAAGCGGGTGGAGACAAGTCCTCCGTCACCGGTGGAACCAAAGTGTTGAGCGACAAGATCAGGGTAAAGGTGACCACCGACCCCGGTGAAAGTTTTTTGGATAAGATGATCGCCCTCGTAGAAGGCGCCAGCCGGCAGAAGACTCCCAATGAGATAGCGCTTACAATCCTTCTGGCGAGTTTTACGCTGATCTTCCTCATCGTGTGCGTCACGCTGAAGCCTTTTGCGGACTATGCGAATACTCCTATAACTATTGCGGCCTTTGTCTCGCTGTATGTCTGCCTGATCCCAACGACGATCGGCGGGCTGCTCAGCGCCATCGGGATAGCGGGTATGGACCGGGCGCTGCGGGCCAACGTCATTACCAAGAGCGGCAAGGCGGTGGAAACGGCCGGTGACCTCGATACCCTGCTGCTGGACAAGACCGGAACCATAACCATTGGGAACCGCAAGGCCACCCATTTCTGGCCTGCCGAAGGGGTGGAAGAGAAAGCCTTTGTTGAAGCCTGTGTGCTGTCTTCACTGGCAGACGAGACACCGGAAGGCAAGTCTATTCTGGAGCTGGCGGGCGCCACCCCCAGCTCTTACACGCTGAATGGCGCCAAATTCATCGGATTTACCGCCGAGACCCGCACCAGCGGGGTCGATGTCGGCGGCGTAAGGATACGCAAAGGCGCGGTCGATGCGATTCGGACGATCGTCACCAAGGCCGGGAATACGATTCCCCTGGCGACGGACCAGAAGGTGAAGGAGATAGCTTCCAACGGGGGCACCCCCTTGGCTGTGAGCGAGGGGGGCAGGGCGATGGGTGTCATCGAGCTGCAGGATATCATAAAGCCTGGTATACAAGAACGGTTCCAGCGGTTGAGGAAGATGGGAGTAAAGACGGTGATGGTGACGGGGGATAACCCGCTTACGGCAAAATATATTGCTGAGAAGGCCGGGGTGGATGATTTTATCGCCGAGGCCAAGCCGGAGGACAAGATGAACTATATCAAGAAAGAGCAGCAGGGCGGGAAGCTGGTTGCCATGATGGGGGACGGTACCAACGACGCGCCGGCGCTTGCCCAGGCGGATGTCGGCGTAGCCATGAACAGTGGTACGCAGGCGGCCAAGGAAGCAGGTAATATGGTGGACCTCGACAATGATCCCACCAAACTGATAGAAATAGTGGAGATCGGCAAGCAGCTACTGATGACGAGAGGGACGCTGACTACCTTCTCGATAGCCAACGACGTGGCCAAGTATTTCGCTATCGTTCCGGCTCTTTTCATCGCCTCTATCCCTGCTTTGCGGGCGTTGAACATCATGGGTCTGAAGAGCCCCGAGAGCGCCATTCTCTCAGCCATTATTTTCAATGCGCTGATCATTCCCGCTCTTATTCCCCTTGCCTTGCGGGGTGTGGCGTACCGGCCGATAGGAGCGAGCGCCCTACTGAGAAGAAACCTGACCATCTATGGCCTTGGGGGGGTTATCGTGCCCTTTATCGGGATCAAACTGATCGATATGATACTGGCTTTGTTTATGTGACTTTTAAATTCAAACGAAAATGAAAAAATATATATTACCCGCCCTTAAGCTGACCCTTGTGCTGGTGGTGCTTTGCGCGGGGATCTATCCCTTGTTCATCGCTGCTGTTGGCAGGCTGGCGCCGGGCCAGGGCGGGGGAGAAAAGGTGGTGGTGAATGGCAAAGTGGTGGGTTATGCCAATATTGGCCAGAAGTTTACAGATGACAAGTATTTCTGGAGCCGGCCTTCGGCTGCCGGATATAATGCCGCCAACAGTGCGGGCAGCAACAAGGGGCCTTCGAATCCGGATTATCTTAAAGACGTACAGGCGCATATCGACACCTTCCTGGCGCATAATCCTGGCGTCGACAAAAAAGACATCCCGGCCGAACTGGTGACCTATTCCGGCAGCGGGCTGGACCCCAACCTGTCGCCTGCCGCGGCGCAGATACAGGTAGCACGGGTGGCGGCTGCCCGGCATATCTCACCGGACAAACTAAAAGCATTGGTTGACCGTTATACAGAAGGGCCTTTGTTGGGGCTGTTCGGGCCTTCCAAGGTGAATGTGCTGCGGCTGAACGTGGCGCTTGACGGGATGGCCGGAGGCAAGACGGCCGGACAATGAAAAAGATATTATGGACCAGGAACAAAATGGAACGATATTAGACAAAGACCAGAATGTACAGCATTTCCTGGAGCTGATCCGCCAGTCGCGGCGAGGCAAGTTCAAGATATACATCGGCATGAGCGCCGGGGTGGGCAAGACCTTCCGGATGCTGCAGGAGGCGCATACCCTCCTGCGCAGCGGCGTGGAGGTGATAATCGGCTATATCGAGACCCATGGAAGGACGGAAACCGAAGCCTTGCTACAGGGCCTGCCGGTGCTGCCACGGCGGAAGCTGTTCTATAAAGGCAAAGAGCTGGACGAGCTGGATGTGCAGGGGGTGATCAACCTGCATCCTGAAGTGGTGGTCATCGACGAGTTAGCCCATACCAATATTGAAGGCAGCAAGAATGAGAAACGCTGGCAGGATGTGATGGATATCCTGGATGCGGGGATCAACGTGATCAGCGCCGTCAACATCCAGCATATCGAAAGCCTCAATGAAGAGATCAAGAATATCACGGGGGTCGAGGTGGCCGAGCGGATACCGGACAGCGTGCTGGAAGAGGCGGATGAGGTGGTGAACATCGATCTTACCGCCGACGAACTGGTAACCCGGCTGAAGGAGGGCAGGATCTATACGGCCGATAAGATCAATATTGCGTTGCAGAACTTCTTCCAGCCGGAGAAGATATTGCAGCTGCGCGAGCTGGCGTTGAAAGAAGTGGCCAGCCAGGTGGAGCGAAAGATCGAGACGGAGCTGCCCCGGGGTTCGCATCCGCGCGCCGAGCGGTTTCTGGCCTGTATCAGCAGCAACCATGAAACAGCCAAAAAGGTGATCCGTAAGACGGCCAGACTGGCGAGCTATTATTGCAGCCGGTGGTGGCTGTTGTATGTCCAGACGCCAAAGGAGGATGGGGATAAGATCGGCCTGGCCGCGCAGCGCCACCTGATCAATAATTTTAAATTGGCAACCGAACTGGGGGCGGAAGTGATCAGGGTAAAACAAAGCAATATCGCCAAGGGGATCATGGAGACGGCCGAGAGCCGCGGCATCACCACGATCTGTATCGGGAAGCCTCATCTGAGTCTGTACAATGTGATCATGAGCACGGCGGTATTCAATCAATTGCTGACCAAATTGGCTGCTTCGGATATCGATGTAGTTATCCTTTCCTAATTTCGCTATATGAGTGTCAGATTAAAAACGAAATTGTCTCTGGGCCTGGTCTTTCTCTTTATCGTGATCG
This sequence comes from Puia dinghuensis, assembly GCF_014642875.1. Lineage (GTDB taxonomy): Bacteria > Bacteroidota > Bacteroidia > Chitinophagales > Chitinophagaceae > Puia > Puia dinghuensis. The sequence goes on along the minus strand of NZ_BMJC01000001.1, from coordinate 1,477,289 downwards.
TCCTTTTTGGCGTCATGGGGCTGTATTATATCAACCGGCTCAGCGATGAAGGCAGGCAGGTGCTGCAGAACAATTACGAGTCGCTGGTTTACTGTAACCGGATGATGCAGGCGCTGGAAGTCCTGCATACGGACAAGAATGCGCTGGGCACTTTCCGCGAGAACCTTGCCAAACAGCAGGGCAATATCACGGAGGTCGGCGAAAGGGAGGCGACGGACGATCTGACGAAGAATTTTAACGAGATGCTGGCCGATCCCAAGGACTCCAGCAATTATGCGGACATCCGCCGCAGCATCAACAAGATACAGGAGCTTAACGAAATGGCCATCTTCCGCAAGAGCTCTGTTGCGCAAAAGACGGCCGACAGCGCGAAAGATATCCTGACTATCCTGTTTACGATACTGACCCTGGTGGCGTTTACCTTTATCTTCAATCTGCCGGGGATCATCTCAGACCCCATCCGAAGCCTTGCCGAGGGTATCCGCGCGATCGCGGCCAAAGACTATAAGAAGCGGATCTATCTGCGACAGGGCGATGAGTTCGGCGAACTGGCCGAGTCCTTCAATACGATGGCCCAGAAGCTGGATGAATACGAGAGCAGCAACCTGGCGCAGATAAAATTTGAAAAGAGCCGCATCGAGACGATCATCAACCAGATGCGGGATGGCATCATCGGCCTGGATGACAAAAGAAATATCCTTTTTCTCAATGCCGTCGCGGAGAAGCTCATCGGACTGAAAGAAGCCGATATCGCCGGGCTATATGCGCCGGATGTGGCCCTGACCAACGACCTTATGCGCACCTTATTACAGGACGATGCGGAGAAGAAGGACCTGAAGATCTATGCGGACAATAAAGAGAGCTATTTCAGCAAAGATGTGCTGAAGGTGACCAATAATGCGGAAGTGATCGGGCAGGTGATCGTACTGCGGAACATCACTCCTTTCCATGAGCTGAATGAGGCAAAGACGAATTTCATCGCCACGGTATCGCATGAGCTGAAGACACCGATCTCTTCCATCAAGATGAGTGCGCGGCTGCTGGGTGACCTCCGTGTAGGGGCCCTCAATAACGAGCAGCAGGAGTTGATCAGAAGCATCACAGATGATAGCGACCGGTTGTTGAAGATAACGGGCGAACTGCTCAACCTGTCGCAGGTGGAGACGGGGAAGATACAGTTGAAGTTGCAGCCGGCCAGCCCCGCGGATATCGTCGAGCAGGCCATCCAGGCCGTCAGCTTGCAGGCGCAGCAGAAGCATATCAATATCCAATCAAAGCTTGCCGACAATCTACCCACGATACAGGCGGACGTGGAAAAGACGTCCTGGGTGCTGATCAACTTTTTGACCAATGCCATCAAATACTCCCCTGAGGACTCAGGAGTCGAAGTATCTGCCTGTTGTACAAAGAATACCGTGGAGTTTATGGTCAAAGACCAGGGCAGAGGAATCGACGAAAAATATCTTCCGCGCATATTCGACCGGTATTTCAAGGTACCGGGCACCCACGAACGCAATGGGACGGGTTTAGGACTGTCCATCTCCAAGGAGTTTATCGAGGCCCAGGGAGGCCGCATCTGGGTGCATTCCCGGCTTGGCGAGGGCAGCCAGTTTGGGTTTACTTTTAGTGCTACCTGATATATGCTGGAAACGCCCCCGGCTCATGCGCGCATTCCCGGCACATATTTGGCAGAATCAGGCCGCAGACTGCAGTCCAAATGCTGCGGTGAAGCCGGGGTGAGTGGGTAAAATCGCCTGAAAATGAGGAAATTACCAATTAGTTAATTTTTGACGTATATTCATGTTAATTACTACAAAAGGAATAGGTGTTTACATTTATACCCATTTGTAGTTATTTAAAAATGACCAAAGAAGATTTTTGTATGGATTGGGAAAAAGAAGTACATTCATATTCTAATAGGATAAGGTTTAATGGTTATGGTATTTGATTAGTGCATCCCCGCTAACCGCGGGGATTTTTTGTTAACTACCGTGGTGAACCGGGTGGAATCCGGTTCGCGCAGAATGCGCCGACATAATAGGGATTGAGGCAAAAAATTATTTTTTTCACAATTTTTTGCCGAAACATTAAACCTTGCAAATAATGAATAACGGTCTTTCCATTCTGACTGTTGAGGACAACCCCAGCGACCTTTTTCTCCTGGAACATTTGTTAAGATCGTCCGGTCTTAGCATCCAGCGATTATTCTCAACTGATCGTATCCGGGAGGCCTATGCCCTTCTCTCCGGGCAGGAGATAGACGTTGTCCTGCTTGACCTCACGTTGCCGGATAGTTTCGGGATACATTCCTTTATTTATCTCAAGCCGGTGGTGCAGAAGATCCCGGTGATCATTCTAACGGGGATGTCGGATACCAATGTGGCGTTGGAGGCGATAAAGGAAGGCGCTCAGGATTACCTGGTGAAGGGAGAACTCACGGAAGGCTTGCTGGCCAAGGCTATTCAGTATGGTATGGAGCGCAAGCGGACGCTGGAGCATTTACGGGTAAGCAACGAGCGGTTCAATATGGTGGTGAAGGCAACCAATGACGCCATCTGGGATTGGGATATCGTAACGGATAAGGTGTTCATGGTGGGAGATACTTACAAGCAGCTGTTCGGGTTTGATTTTGTGAATGCGTGTCTTCCTGAAGATTTTTGGGAGGGTGTCCTTCATCCGGAGGACAAGGACAGGGTAGTGTCGAAGTTGCAGTCGACGATCCGCGAAGGTGTCCTGAGCAATTGGGAAGATGAATACCGGATGCGAAAAAGCAACGGGGAATATGCGTATGTGCACGACAGGGGGCATATCATCTATTCGGCGGAACAGCGGCCGATACGGATGATCGGGGCGCTGCAGGACATCACTTCCAGGAAAAGGGCGGAAGAGATCATTCTTGCCTCGGAGGAGAAATACAGGCAGATATTTTATAAGAACCCTTATCCCACGTGGATCTTCGACCTGGATACGTTGCGTATCCTGGAAGTGAATGATGCCGCGTTGGAGAAGTATGGGTTTGAGAAGGCGGAGTTTTACCGGATGAACATGCGCGACCTGCATCCGCCGGGAGAGGCCGAGGTGTTTGTGGAGAGTATCAAGGCGCCGGGTTCGATGGTAGGGGAGCGGCGGTTGTGGCATCACCGGACAAAGGAAGGCGCGAATATGATCGTGGAGATCACTTCCCATCTTATCGATTATTTTGGGAAGCTCTGTATGCAGGTGATCATCAACGATGTGACGGAAAGGGTGCGACTGGAAAAGGAGCTGGCGCTGCAACAACGGCTGAAGCAGCAACAGATTACGGAGGTGGTGCTTGGCGCGCAGGAGCGGGAGCGCTTTGAGCTGGGCCAGGAGCTGCACGACAATATCAACCAGATTCTTGCCACGTCCAAGCTCTACCTGGATGTGGCGATAGAGGAGCGGAACCCGAGGATCGAGCTCCTGGTTAAGAGCCGGAACAATATTTCGATGGTGATCGAGGAGATTCGCCGGTTGTCCAAAGAGCTGATCATCCCCAGTCTTAACGACCTGGGCCTGGTGCAGTCGATACAGGAATTGATCCGGAGTATCCAGATGGTGAAAAAGATGAAGATCAGGCTGGTGATCGCCGGGGTGGATGAGAATGCCCTCCAGCCGGAACAGAAGATCAATGTCTACCGGATCATCCAGGAGCAGCTTAATAATATCCTCAAGCATGCGCAGGCTTCCAGTGTTATTATCGAGCTGATCAAGGAGGACGAACAGATACGTCTTCTCGTCGCCGATGACGGGAAGGGGTTTGACCCGCGGGAGCGGCGGGACGGGGTGGGCATTTCCAATATTATCAGCCGGGCGGAATTATACAATGGCCGCGTGGAGATTGATTCTTCACCGGGAAAAGGATGCCGCCTTGAAGTCATTCTCAACTCCAAAGCATTACCGGAACAAGCGTAGAAAAGCGGCAGAGTAAGGGAGAAAAGGCCATGACCTTGCCGGATGGCAGGCGATCAGGTGAGCAGGGGTGGCCAAAAGACCGGTACGTTACAACAACGGGCTGTTGCTGCCTTTGTGCAAGCTGCGGAAAAGCTTTTTTGCCAGGACATTCAAGCGCATAAGCGTTTCTTCGTCGGGTGGGGGCATAATGGGGCCCTCCATTTCCTTTTTGGCGCGGGGATGTCTGACAATCTTAGCGGTCGGCAATGCAGTCAGCGGCGAGCTGGCGGGTGGAGTTGTAACAGAGACGACATTGGGCTTCATCTGGTGAGGTGTTAAAGTTGATAAAAAATTGAGTGTATAACACATCTTCCTATGCAAGCTAATCTTCGACAGGGAAACAGAAAGGGGGGTAAAGTCGGTTGTGATAGAGGCAAGAAATCAACACTTCAAAGGTACGGAGAAAAGCGGTGGAATTATAATGAAACGCGCAATTTTTTTCTAATGGAAAATAAAATTTCAGGTATACGGGTGCGTAATTATGACGCAAAGGAAATCCTGATGGGGCGCCGGTTTCGGGGCCATGGAAAAAACGGTTTAGCAGATTTGTATTTACGGGCGGAAGGTTGTACAAATCATGGGTGCGCATTCTTTTTTGGCGCCGCGGGGTGAGCCGCCGTGGGGTGAGTTGCCGCCGGGCGGATCGTGGGAGTGGGGTGGATCGTGGGAGTTGCGGGTGGTGGCGCTGGTGTAATCGGTGTCACTTTGAAGGCCTGGTGATAATGGAGGCCGGGCGATGGGCGGGGGAAGGGGGAGGCATCGATGTGTAATTGGGCGCCGGTGGAATAAAGTCTGAGGAAATTACTGTCAGCTGTCAGTTGGAATCCTTTGCCGTCGGAGCCCACGATAGCCCACCAGCGGGTCATCACCGTGGGTGGGATGGTATGGGGGCCTTGACCTGAAGCCGGGAAGGGATGCTCGTAATGGATGGAAGGGATGGTATCCTGATTGTCCGCTGTGAGTCCATACCACGCGATGGAGTCGGGGCCGGGTGGCAGTATCCAGTCCATACCAAAGCGGTCGATTTGATGGGCGGTGGAATCCTGGCGGGTGGTGTCGGTTTCCATCGTCTGCTCGACGAGCATGGCGCCGGCCGCGTTGATAGTATAGCTGAGGTGTAAAAGGCAGGAGATATCCGGGAGGGTATATTCCGCCCTGACGATGACCATTTGACTCCCCGTGCTGGTAGAGAATAGTTGAAGATGAGGTGGGTTGGCGAGCGCCGGGCGCAGGCCATTGGTGTCTGCCACCAGCAGGAGATGGTTCGCTTCATATTGTTGCATCCAGCCGGTTTGTTTGTCGAAGTGCAGGTGAAGCACCGGTGAGGTGACCGTAAAGACATCATTGCTGTCGGTGAAGCTGAGTTCGCCGGCGGCGGGGATAAAGGTGTCGCCGCCCCAGGTTTTGATCAGCAGTTGTTGGGCTGCAAGCGATTTTTTTAACCTGCGGTATTGGACGCTCAGGTAAGCTTCTTCGTAGCCGGTGGGCAGGTGCAGGGGCAGCCTCACCGTCCGGGAATGGCCGGGGGTAAGCAGCAGGGCGGGGAGGGAACCTTTTTGCTTTGTTATGCCATCGACAAGAAGCTGCCAGTCAAGTGTTATATTTGTATAGTTTTGAAGAAGGGAGTCATTTGTGATGCGGATGCTTCCCGCAGGCTGAAGGAGGGTCGTGCGGATAGGTTGTCCAAGGGCGAAGAAAGGAAGCCCCAAAGCGAGGGCGTAGGGCAATAGATTCTTCATAAGCGGGAGATGGTTAAATCTTGGTCGATGTAATTATAAGAAAAAGATGAGAATTTTCCTGGCTAAAACGATTTAGTCTGTATCTTTATAGTCCAATAGCCCAACATGAAGAAAGTCTCTATCAGCGATATAGCCCGCAAAGCAGGCGTATCGGTCTCGACGGTGTCGTTTGTCATGAACGATAAAGCGGTGAAAATGCGCATAAGCCGTGAGGTCATTGAGAAGGTGGAGCATGTCGCGAGGGAGATGGGGTACAGGCCCAATCAGCTGGCACGTGGGCTACGGACAGGAAAGACCAAGACCATCGGGCTAATCGTAGAAAATATCTCCAATGCCTTTTTCGCTACTTTGGCCAAGTCCATTGAAGATGAAGCCAAACGATACGATTATAAAGTTGTCTATTGCAGCACGGATAATGACGAAGACAAAGCGCGCGATCTGATCAATATGTTGTCACAACGCCAGGTGGATGGATATATCATCACTCCCACCTTGAACCTGGCCGACGATATCCATAAGCTCCAGGCAGAAAATAAACCGGTGATCCTCATCGACCGCTACTTCCCACAACATGAGGAAATCCCTTCGGTGCTTGTCGATAATTATGAAGGCGTATCCCGTGGCATGGAAGCGCTTATTGCCAAGGGCTACCGGAAGATAGCGCTTGTCACTATCGAAACCGAGATGGCGCATATGAAGGACCGGCTTCGGGCATACTGTGATGTCCTGAAGCGTCATGGTATCGCGGAGGAGCATAGCCGGGTGAAGATCATCCCGTATAACAGCGATCATGAGAAGGCGTTGGAAGAAGTAGAAAGGCTGTTGTCCGGTGCGGGTACCGATATCGATGCCGTCTTCTTCCTGACGAACTATCTCGGGGTGTTAGGCATCGAAGTGATAAAGAAGCTGCGGATAAAGGTTCCCGAACAACTGGCGGTGATCTGTTTTGACGACAATGATATCTTCCGGCTGTACACCCCAACCATCTCCGTTATCCGTCAGCCGGTAGAGGAGATCGGGAAGAAAGCGATGTTTGCGCTCATCGAACGGCTGAGGCATTCGGGTGAAGAAACCTATCCTGTGAATATACCTGTACGATTGACGGCTGACCTTGTAGCGCGAGAATCTATTTAGCAGAGTTTAGCTGAATAGGCGGCGTAACTTCGCTTTACCAAGGCTGATAACTGACTTAAGTGACTAAAGGCTGCTTTTAATGTCTGCCGAAAAGAACTATAACGAGCACTTGCTTCTTCAACAAATTGCCCAACGCGACGAAAATGCGTTCAAGGCGCTGTTCGATCTTTACAAGGACCGGCTTTTCCTTTATATAAATGGGATCATCAAATCGAAAGAAGTCTCGGAAGAGATTGTGATGGATGTTTTCCTGAAGATCTGGCTGGGAAAAGAGATCGTCAACCAGATAGAGAATTTTGACGCCTTTCTTTTTCGGGTGGCCTATAATAAGTCGATCGATTTTTTGCGCAGTGCGGCGCGTGATCCTAAACTCCGGGATCTTGTCTGGCATGAAATGCAGGTGGCCGGTGGGTTGAATGCCGACGAGCAGGTGATCACCCGGGAGTATGAAAACAAATTACGCGAAGCGATCGGGCTGTTATCCCCACAGCGCCGGCTTGTTTACCAGATGAGCCGGGAGAAGGGTTTTTCGCATAACGCCATTGCCCGGCAATTGCAACTCTCCAAACACACCGTTAGTAATCATATCGTTGAATCGCAACGTTTTATACGAGCTTACCTGATCCGCCACCTGGACATTGCCGTCCTTTGTTTTTCCTTCCTCTTTGGCGGCTTCTAACTGTGCGCGCACAGCTTCTTCCAAAATTGATAAATAAAAGTTAACACCGACTAGTTGTTCACCTCAAAAAGAACGTCTTGTAGTGAATAACCTTTAACGCGATTGCATAACACATGGGAAATCAGGAAAAGAACCCGGCACGACTCAATCATTTGATGGAGCTGTTTCGCAATAATGCCTGTACGCGAGCCGAGATGGAAGAGCTGTTCCGGCTGATGCGGCAGGGAGATGGAAGCGAACTGCTGCAGAGTCTGCAACGGCAATGGGATGAAGCCAAGGCAGGGGTGCCGACCGATGCGCCGAACTGGGATCTCCTTTTTCAGCTGATGATCAGTCAGAGCCGGGAGCTGGATGCTGCTGACGAAGGAGAGGCGGTGTCCCCGGAGCGGGAGCTGGAAGTGGTGAGTGCGGGTGCGTCGGTGATGGGGCGGCGAAGAAGGATGCGGCGGCGTTGGGCTGTTGCTTCCTTTTGTTTTTTGTTCCTGTTGGGTGGAGCGGCTATCGTTTTCCGGCTGCTGTCTGTTTCCCCGACGGCGCCTTCCCGGGCTTTACCGATGGCCAGGCGGATCAAGAATGATGTTCAACCGGGTGGCAATAAAGCGGTGCTGACTTTGGCGGATGGTTCTTCCATCGTGCTGGATAGCGCCAGCGACGGAACGCTTTCCCAGCAGGGGAGTACAAAGGTTATCAAACTTTCCAGCGGCCGGCTGGCTTATCAGCCAGCGCATGGCGCCGCCGATGCGGGCCCACTGTACAACATTATTTCAACTCCAAGGGGCGGACAATATCAGATAGTATTACAGGATGGCAGCAAGGTATGGCTGAATGCGGGTTCTTCCCTGCGGTTTCCCACGGCATTCACGGGTGAGGTGCGGGAAGTGCAACTCAGCGGCGAAGCTTATTTCGAAGTGAGTGGGGATGCGCGCCGGCCTTTTACGGTAGCGGTCTTTACCCGGGAGCCCGGCAAAGGAGAAGAACTGCAGAAGGTGAAGGTGCTGGGCACGCAGTTCAATATTATGGCGTATGCCGATGAGGCGCTTGTGAAGACAACGCTGCTCGAAGGCGCGGTGAAGATCGATGGGACTGTGCTGAAGCCCGGTGAACAGGCGCAATTGTCCCACGACCGTGGGTCAGCCCTTCAGGTGATCGCCGACGCGGATGTCGATGCCGCTGTAGCCTGGAAGAACGGCTATTTCGATTTTAATAAAGCAGATATACAGACCATCATGCGGCAACTGTCGCGGTGGTATGATGTGGAGGTGAGCTTCCGGGGCAACGGCAGCAGGGACAAACTATTCTTTGGCGGGATACAACGGAATCTGCCCCTGACCTCCATCTTCAATATCCTCGAGAAAAGCGGGGTGCAGTTCTCTATCGACGGAAAGAAAGTTGTCGTCGACCTCTAAGGCCTTATTACATATATATAAACCCGATGGAATGCTTCATTTTCTAACCAAATCTTCTAAAAATGCTTTTTACTGCCATTCTTAGCCCAACTCCTCGCCGGCAGAAACTATCACTAAAAGCTGTGAGAGCTACAAAATTAATTGCTCTCCTGGTGCTTTGCACCTGCTTGCAGGTGAGTGCCGGTGTATCTTCACAAACCATCACTTTTTCGGGGAAGAACGTATCCCTGGAAAAAGTTTTTAATGCTATTTACAAACAGTCCGGTTACCTTGTCTTTTGCGATTACAGCCTGATCAAGGATGCGAAGAAGGTAAATATCCATGTCCGGGATGCTTCCGTGCAGGCGGTGATGGATGAATGTTTGAAGGATCAGCCGCTTACGTATGAGATCGTGGATAAGACGATCATCATCGAGCACAAGAAGGCTGTTGCAGAGCCGGCGCCTGCGCCGCCGCCCATCGATGTGCATGGCCGGATCACCAACGACAAGGGCGAGCCGGTGCCCGCCGCAACCGTGGCGGTGAAGGGTACCAGCAAGGTCGTCGCCACCAATGACAATGGAGAATTTTCGCTGAATGGTGTGGATGACCATGCGGTGCTGGTGATCACCAGCATCGGGTATGAGCGGACGGAGATCAGCGTCGCCGGTCAGACCTCGCTTTCTATCCAATTAAAGGTAGGTGCGGCGGCGATCAATGAGATCGTCGTAACGGCGTTGGGTATCTCCAAAGAAGAGCGCAAGCTGGGTTATGCGGTGACGACAGTTGGTGGTGAACAGTTGAGCAAGGCCCGGGAGACCAACGTCGCCTTATCCCTTGGCGGCCAGGTGGCCGGTCTGACGGTTCACGGCGCTAATGGCGGGCCCGGCAGCAGCGCGCGTATCCTCCTGCGCGGGATGCCGAGCATGAACTCCGGCGGATCTCCATTATTTATTATCAACGGCGTCCCGATGGACAATACCCAGCGCGGGTCGTCCGGTGAATGGGGTGGTTCTGACAACGGGGACGGGATCAGCAATATCAACCCGGATGATATCGAGACGATGACCGTGCTGAAAGGTCAGGCGGCATCCGCCCTGTATGGCGCCCGCGCCAGCAACGGCGTCATCATCATCACAACCAAGAGCGCCAAGAAAGGCCAGGCGTTGGTCGAATACAACGGGAATGCCCAGTGGGACAAGGCGGCTAACTACACGGACTTCCAGTACCAGTACGGTCAGGGAATTGAAGGCGTCAAGCCTTCGACGGCAGCAGGCGCCCTTTCCAGCAATCGTTTTGCCTGGGGCTCCAAGTTGGATGGCTCGTCCACCATTCAATACAATGGTCAGAACTATGCTTATTCGCCGTTTAAGGACAATATCAAGAATTTCTACCAGACAGGTCCTACCCTGACCAACACCGTGTCAGTAGGGTCGGGCAACGACCGGGGAAGCTTCCGCCTTTCTGCTTCCAGGCTGAACAACACTTCCATCGTCCGTAACAGCGGCATCGACAGAACGACCATCAACCTGAACGCTACACAGAAGATCACCGACCGGCTCAATGTCACCCTCTTTGGGAACTACATCGATGAGCAGGACCACAACAGGCCACAATTGAGCGATGGTCCGGGCAATCCCAACAATTTCCAATTCCTGGCGCCGAATGTCGACGAGCGTATCTTCCAGCCGGGTCAGGATTCCAGGGGTTACGAGATCGTGTTCAGTGATGACAACTATGTGACCAATCCCTGGTTCGTTGTCAACAACTGGATCAATACCACCGGTCGCAAGCGCCTCATCGGGGCCATATCGGCGAAATACAATTTCACGGACTGGTTGTATCTCATGGGCCGGGGGGGCGTCGATAAGGAAGATGACCGTATCTTCAATGTGACACCGACCGGGACCAACTATTCCTTTAACAGTGCCGGCGAGTCGGGCCAGTTCAATGGGTTGACGACCCTGACCACCCAGGAGACAAACTGGGACATATTGGCCGGGGTTTCCCACAAGCTCACCGACGATCTGCACCTGGATGCTACTGTCGGCGGTAACATTCGGACCAACAATTATGAATATGTGCAGATCAACGGCAGCCAGTTTATCATTCCCTTCCTGTATACGCCGAGCAACGTGCTCAGCTTTGGAAGAAGCTACTACGTGTACAATAAGGAGATCCACTCCGGGTTCTATTCCATCGACCTTAACTATAAGGATTACCTGCTGCTGAGCACCACGGGCCGCTATGACGCCTTCAGCACCCTGCCGAGCAATAACCGGGGCATTTTCACTCCTTCGGTGTCCGGGGGGTTTATCTTCTCGCATTTCCTGGAGAATACCAGCCTCAACTTCGGTAAGATCCGCGCGGCCTACGCCCAGACCAGCGGCGAGCCCATCGGCGGGCCCAACAATACCAATAGCGGGGCCTACCAGACCAACGTATATTATGGTGTAGGCAATGCCTTTAATGGAACCCCCGTCGGTACGCTAAATGGTGTGGGTAATGTAGAGAACGACCAGCCCAATCTGCCCAACCTGTTCCTGAAACCGTTTACGCTGACGGAGATCGAGGTTGGCACCGAGCTGAAGTTCTACAACAACCGCCTGGGCATCGATGCCGATTACTTCACGCGGAAGACCAAGAACGAGATCCAGCAGGCGTCGTTGAGCCCGGCAACCGGGTACACCAGCACGTATGTCGGAACGGGTTCTACCCAAAACAACGGGGTCGAAGTGCAGATCACCGGTACGCCGGTGAAGCTGCGTGACTTCACCTGGAATATCTCTTTCAACTATACCCATGTCACGAACAAGATCCTTCAGACGGATGATGCCGGCAAGCGGCTTACCCTGGGTACTTACCGTCCGCTGAACGCCAACACGGCCTTTATCAAGGGCATGGCGGGTCCCCAGATAATCGCTTACGATTATACTTATGACACCAAGGGCAATATCATCGTAGACGGCAGCGGGCTTCCGGTGCGTGCTTCCACCCTGACACCTTTCGGCAGTGTACTTCCGACGGACTATGGCGGCATGCGGAACGACTTTACCTTCAAGAATATCAATTTCGGCTTCCTCATCGATTACAACTATGGGAACAAGATCCTTTCGGCGACCAACTATTATACCCTCTACCGCGGGTTGAACAAGCTGACGCTGGCGGGCCGCGAGACCGGTATCACTACGGGGGTAACGGCTACAGGCGCCCAGAACGCCGTATCGGCGACAGCGCAGGACTACTACCAGCGCATCGCTACCATCTCGCGCAACAACGTGCTGAGCGGCGACTATATCAAGCTGCGCCAGGTGACCCTTGGGTATACGTTCTCCGGTAAGCAGCTGGCTAATATCCGGGTGTTCGAAGCCATCAACGTCAGCCTGGTGGGCCGCAACCTGCTCTATATCTCGAAGAAATCACCAAACATCGATCCGGAGTCCAACTTCGCCAGCAGTGTGAAATATGCCGGCATCGAGGGCACGAGCCTGCCTTCCACCCGGACCTTCGGCATCAATGTTAACTTCAAATTCAAAAAATAGTCGTATGAAGCATAAAAAGATCTTTCTATATATAGGTGCGGCAGCCCTGGTGACGATGGGCAGTTGTACAAAGAAATTCGATTCGATCAATACTGACCCCACGAAGGCCAACGCGTCACAATTCGACCCAAACCTGCTGCTCTCTTCCCAGCAGATCGAGTATTTCAATGGGACAACGGGGTATAGCGGCGCCCTGCTGCTGCAGAGCATGTGGGCACAGATATTGGCTTCGGCCTCTTACCCCAGCTATTACAGCAATGGTGACAAATATGTGGCATCAGGCAACCTGACGAGCTATGACGCCAGCCTTTGGAACCATTGTTACAATTCCGCCGGTTATGCTTATGAATGCCAGACCCTGGTGAAAGGCAATTCTTCGCTCAGCAACCTGAGCGGGATCTCCCTGATCATGGAGCTGCTGGACATCCAGAATGTCACGGATGCCTATGGCGATTGTCCGTTCTCCCAGGCGCTGCAGGCGAAGAGCGGGGTTAACTTACCTGTATATGATGCCCAGCAGGCGATATATACTTCTCTGCTGGCTAAGCTGGATTCGGTGATCCCGACCCTGGACGCCAACAAGGCGATTCCCACGAACGATCTTTTTCCTTATAAGGGCAATATCGCCCAATGGAAGAAGTTCGGCTATTCGCTGATGCTGCGGATGGCGATGCGCCTCACTAAGGCGGATGCCGCTACCGCACAGAAATATGCCGAGAAGGCGTATGCCGGCGGCACCTTCGCCGGCACGGCGGATGATGCCTGGGTCAAGTTCGATCATAACGATGGTTACAACAACAATAACACCAGCGCCTACCAGGTGGCCGAGGATTTCTCCGAGATCAAATGGGGGGCGAATGTGATCACCGCGCTGAAGCTGACCAGCGACCCCCGGTTGAGTGTGATCGCCGAGGTGCCGCAGGCCGGGGCTAAGAATGCGGCCAACGAGAGCCTTGCAGGGGACAACACTGCTGCCAACCAGGTGGGCATGCCCAATGGCTATGACCAGAATGGCGGTGCAACAGACATCTCGAACGCTCCCAGCTATCCCGGTGGCTCGGGCAGTGGATCGGACTTTTATAAAGTCGGCAAATATTCGCGCCCTGCTATCGGGGAGTATATCGCGCTGAACACGCCGGCCTTTGCGATAAACTATGCCGAGACCGAACTGCTGCTCGCAGAGGCGGCAGCCCGCGGCTGGAATGTGGGGGCATCGGCTTCCGTACATTATGCCAATGGCCTGACGGCGGCGTTGCAGAGCTATGCCACACTCAGTTCTTCTTATGGGACAATCCCTGCGGCTACGATCACCGCTTATGTGGCTGCTCACCCGCTGGTCACTACGTCGCTGACCATCGAACTGGCGCAGATCAATGCCCAGTATTGGCTGACCACCGGTACCCTCTTCGACTTCAACGAAGCCTGGACCAACTGGCGCAGGAGTGGTTTTCCCGTGCTGACGCCCGTCAATTATGCGGGGAATTTTACCACTGGCACCATTCCCAGGAGACAGGAGTATCCGAGCGGAGAGGCGGCTACCAATGGGTCGAACTATCAGGCGGCCGTCAACCGGCTTACCGGCGGCGACCAGTATTCCAGCCGGGTGTGGTGGGATAAATAATATCGCGCTGTATATTTAATTATGATCTAAATTTGAACGACAAGACTACGGTGAGTAGTCTTGTCGTCTTTTAGCCATGTGTAAATCAATGATCCCTTTGTTGCTGTTCCTGTCTTTACAGGCGGCCGCGCAGTCTCCCCTCTTTCAGCTGTTGCCCGCAAAAGAAACGGGTATCCATTTCAGTAATGATATCGCAGAGACCGAGGAACTGAATGTATTGTCCTACGAGTACTTTTACAATGGGGGTGGGGTAGCTGTCGGGGACATTAATAATGATGGGCTGCCAGATCTGTTCTTTACGGCAAACAGTAAACCTTGTAAACTATTTCTCAACCTTGGGGGAATGAAGTTCAAGGATATTACCCGGGAGGCTGGGCTGGAAGGCCGGCCCAACAGCTGGAAGACGGGGGTTACGATGGCGGATGTGAATGGCGACGGGCTGCTCGACATCTATATCTGTTATTCGGGGAAGAAGGCAGAGCAGCGGGGCAATCAACTGTTCATCAACCAGGGGAACCTGCATTTTAAGGAAGAGGCCGCGGCTTATGGCCTCAACGATTCGGGTTATTGCACGCAGGCAGCCTTCTTCGACTATGACCATGACGGCGACCTCGATATGTTCCTTTTGCGACACAGTGTAAAGAAGATAGATAATTTGGAATTATCCCAGCACCGGGATGAGCTGGACCCGTTGGCGGGTGATAAATTGTATGAGAACAGGGGCGGACATTTCGTCGACGTTTCGCAAAAGGCAGGGTTACGGCAAAGTCCGCTTACGTATGGACTTGGCATTGCGATCGCCGATATCAATAAAGACGGCTGGCCGGATGTGTATGTGACCAATGATTACAATGAGCCGGATTATCTTTATCTGAACAACCATGACGGCACCTTCACCGATGCCACCGCGCGCTCTTTCCGGCATCTCCCGCAATTCTCCATGGGTGTCGATATTGCCGATATCAACAATGACGGGCTGCCGGATGTACTCAATCTCGATATGCTGCCGGAAGACAACCGGCGCCAAAAATTATTACAGTTGCAGGAGAATTATGAATCCTTTCAACTGATGACCAGCCAGGGATTGCAGGAGCAGTATATGCGAAACATGCTGCAGCTGAACAATGGGGATGGGACCTTCAGCGAGATCGGGCAACTGGCGGGGATTGCGGCTACGGATTGGAGCTGGTGTCCGCTGATCGCCGATTTCGATAACGATGGTTATAAAGACCTGTTTATTACCAACGGGTATCTGCGGGATTATACCAATAAGGACTTTTTACGGTATTGGGGGGATTACAAGATCCGTAAGGCCATGGACCGGGAGCCGGTGAAGCTGATGGACCTGGTGCAGGCGATGCCCTCTTCTACTTTGAAGAAATATATTTTCCGCAACAACGGCAACCTGACCTTTACCAATATGCAGACGGAGTGGGGGATCAACCAGGCGGCGGTCTCTTCCGGCGCCGTCTATGCCGATCTGGACAATGACGGCGACCTCGATCTTGTCGTCAATAATATCAACAGCGAGGCCTTTGTGTATAAGAATATGAGCAGTGAACAGGGACATGGCAGCTGGCTGGGTGTGAAGCTTACCGGAACGGGGGGCAATACCGCCGCTATCGGCGCCAAGGTATATGCGTATGCAGGCGGAATGATGCAATATGCCGAGGTGAATCCCGCGCGGGGATATTTGGGTTGTGTACCGGCGGAGGCGCATTTTGGCTTTGGGGCGGCAACAACCGCGGACTCGGTGGTCGTTGTCTGGCCGGATGGGGCGCGGCAGCGATTGGCGGGTGTGGGGTTGAACCGGAAGCTGGTGATAAAAGAAGAGGGGGCGGCTCCGGTGGGGGCGACTTTGGCGGGGGCGGCTTCGGCGGGCGCTGCAGCTCAGATGGCAGCGGCTCCGGCTGTTGTGACCGGCGGGACTCCGGCGGCGGTGTTTACGCCCGTGCCGGCGCTGATCGATTATAAACAGGAAGGATTTGGAGACAATGATTTCAAAAGGCAGTTGCTGATGCTCTTTATGTACTCCCGAACGGGGCCTGTTATCGTCAAGGGAGATGTCAACAAGGACGGGCGGGAAGACCTGTTTATCAGCGGGGACAAGAACCGGCCGGGGAGGATCTATCTGCAACAGGCGGGTGGGGCCTTCGAGCCTTCGGGGCCTGATATCGTACATGAGGATAGTTCTACAGTGGCCGCAGCGGCTTTTTTTGATGCGAATGGAGATGGATGGCCCGATCTATATATCGCCAAAGGCGGTTATTCGCTTTGGGAGCCGCATACCGCTGCTTTGCAAGATCAGCTATATCTTAACGACGGCAAGGGGAACCTTTATCTTGCGGATGGTGTTCTACCCGATCTCAGCGCTTCGAGCAAGTCCTGTGTCCGGCCCTGTGACTACGATGGGGACGGGGACATCGATCTTTTTGTAGGCGGCCGCGTCATTCCCGGTCAATACCCCGTAACACCCACCAGCTACCTGCTTACCAATGACGGGAAGGGACATTTTACGGTGACGGCGACGCCATTCGATCATATTGGGATGGTTAGCGATGCGCAATGGATAGATCTTAATGGTGATGGGCGCAAAGACCTCATCCTTTGCGGGGAGTTTATGCCAGTGATGGTTTTTATCAATACGCCGGCCGGGTTTGTCGACCGCACATCCGACTATTTTGGCAAGCCGCAGCCGGGGTTCTGGAATACGCTGAACCTGGCCGATGTCGATGGGGACGGCAGGCCTGATCTTATTGCCGGCAACCTGGGGCTTAACAGTTGTATAAAGGTGTCGCCAAAGGAGCCGGCCGAGTTGTATTATGCCGATTTTGACCAGAATGGATCGATAGACCCCTTCTTTAATTTTTATATCCAGGGTGTAAGCTATCCTTTTGTCAGCCGGGACGAGCTGAATGAACAAATGTTCTCCATGCGTAAGAAATTTACGTCGTACAAGGACTATTCCAATGCGACCATGAAGGACATCTTTAGCAAGGAGGACCTGGACAAGGCCTCGAAGCTGACGGTGACGGAGAACCGTACGATGTGCTGGCTCAACAAGGGCGATCACTTTATAGCTATGGAGTTGCCGTTGCAAGCGCAGTTTGCGCCTGTGACGCGGATCGTGGCGGGCGACTTTGACCGGGATGGGAAGACCGACCTGTTGTTGCTGGGCAATCATTCGGACAACCGCCTCAAGCTGGGCAGCATCGATGCCAACTATGGTTGTCTGTTAAAAGGTGATGGCAAGGGCAATTTCCAGTATGTCATACAGCCTGCTTCAGGGTTATCTGTAAAAGGGGATGTAAAGTCGGCTACGGAAATAGGCCTGGGCGCGGCGCGGTATCTCGTGATCGGAGTCGCCGAAGGGGCATTACAATTTTATAGAGAGCGGGACGCTCTCTGGCCGAAGGCCAATAATTAAACGGTTTGGGCCCTGAAGCTACATTATCGCAAAGCGTAAGGGCCCAAACGAAAGGAGCAATAACTAACAATGAGATCAACGATTCGAATTGGGTGGCTTTTGGTTTTTCTGACGACCGCGCGTTTTTGTTTTGCGCAGAAGGGGCGTGACCGGGTGTTGGCGGATTATCTTCGCCCGGCGGTGTTTTCGCTGTCGATGGTGATGGTACATGATGTCGTGGACCCGCCCGCGGCTTCCCGGTATTATGCTTATGTCATGCTTGGCGCTTATGCTATTGTTTCCCGGCACGATAAAGCGCTTGTTGCTCCGGACGCCTTTATCCGGAATTACCCGGTGAGTGGTGCGGATGTGGCCGACACGGGATATGATTACCGAATTGCCGCGGCTTTCTCCATCCTGGAAACGGGGCGGGTGATGTTGCCGTCGGGTTATCTGCTGGAAGCGGAAGAGCAGAAATTCCTGCAATTGCTAAAAAAAGAAAAATGGCCGCAGCGGCTCATCGACCGGTCGATAGCGGCGGGGCGTAAGGCAACGGAGAAAGTTGTCGCGTGGTCGAAGGGCGATGGCTACAGCCGGTTGAGTGCGAAATTGCGTTACTCCCCATTGAAGGCGGATTCTTCGTGGTTCCCTACGCCGCCTGCTTATATCGAAGCGGTGGAGCCCCATTGGCGGACCATCCGGCCGATGCTGATCGACAGTGCCAGCCAGTTCGTCCCGCCGGCGTTGGTGGGATTCAGCAGGGATACGACCAGCACTTTCTATCATCTTGTGCAGGAGGTGTACCGCATCGGTAAGGATACCGGGGCCAAGGCCACAGCGGAACAGACGGTTGCCTGGTTTTGGGATGACAATCCATTTGCCATCACTACCTCGGGGCATATGAATATCGGGTTGAAGAAGATAAGCCCGGGTGGTCATTGGATGGATATTGCTGGCAATGCTGCCGGCGTGGCGGGGTTGGATTTTGATCAGACGGTAGAAGTGCAGACGCTTGTGGCGGTGACGATGATGGATGCGTTTATCAGCTGCTGGGATGAGAAATATCGCAGCAATCGCCTCCGGCCCGAGACGTATATCAACCGGTATATCGACCCCAGGTGGCATCCTTTTCTTCAGACCCCGCCTTTCCCGGAATATACGAGCGGCCATAGCGTCGTCTCCACCGCCGCGGCGGAAGTGCTCACTTATCTGTTCGGGCCGCGGCTCGATTACACCGATGATGCGGAGCAGCTTTTCGATGTCAAGCCCCGCAGCTTTCATTCTTTTCGCGATGCTGCGGAGGAGGCGACCATTTCCCGGATGTACGGCGGTATCCATTATCATGATGCCGTCATTAACGGGCAGGTGGAAGGCAAGGCCATAGGGGAATATATTGTGGACAGGATAAAGCATGCAGGTATCCGGCCGTTATCTTTGTATTAACAGTGGGCAGGCGGCAGGGGGCGGCTATTTTTTGTTTTTACCTTGCGCCTTATGATTGACGACAAAACGCTCTTCCGGTTGGTGACGGAAATGAAGCCTTTTGTCCTCCGGTTGACGAGGTCACCCCACGCCGCGGATGAAGTCTTACAGGAGGTGTTTTTGAAGATATTACTCAACCGGGAGAAACTGGCAGCAGCGGAAAATCCCAAAGCTTATATCATTCGCATCGTCAGCAACGAATCGGTGAATTACCTGCGGGCGCAAGCCAGGAACGGCAAGCTGCTGGCGGAGATGCGGCCATTGGCTGCCGGGGAAGCGCCTTCCCCGGAACAATCGCTTTTTTACCGGGAGATGGAACTGCAACTAAATGAAGCCGTCGAGCGGCTGCCCCTTGCCTGCCGGAAAGTCTACCGGATGAGCCGGGAACAGTATATGCGTATCCCGGAAATAGCCCAGGCCCTCAACCTTTCCGACAGTACGGTGAAGAACCAATTGGTAAAAGCATTAAAAAATCTGCGGCGCGTAGTCCTTCACATCGGGTTCTTCGTCTTATAGGCATGCCCACGCCACGAACAACCTATTTACTACAACAATACCTGGATAAGACTATCTCGGAAGAAGAGCTTGCCGAGCTGAGCCTGCTGTTGCAGGATGAAGCCGCCGGGGAAGACCTGCAACAGGCAATGGAGGGGTTGCTTACAGAAGCCGTGGAGACGCGGCCTTTGGAGATGCGGCCGCGCAGGCGTGTTATTCCTTTGCGACGGATAGGGTGGTGGGCCGCTGCGGCAGTCCTTATTCTCGTGGCTGGCGGACTTTGGATAGGAGAGAGTGGTAATAAGGTGAAAGCACCTGTGGTGGCGGTAGCGCATGATGCCGCCCCGGGTGGGAATAAGGCCCTGCTTACGCTTGGAGATGGGAGTACGGTGCGACTGGATGAAGTAAAGGCCGGGGTGGTGGGGCGACAGGGGAATACACAGGTTATCAAGAGCAAGGATGCGCAGCTGCAATATGAAGTGGCAGGCGATAGCGGGGCCGTCCAATATAATGTCCTGGCGACGCCCCGGGGTGGTCAATATAAATTAGTATTGCCGGATGGGACGAAGGTATGGCTGGATGCGGCTACTACTATCCGTTATCCGACGGCTTTTGCCGGCGCGGAACGGGTGGTGGAGTTGAATGGGGAAGCGTATTTTGAAGTGGCGGCGGATGCGGCAAAGCCTTTTCGGGTGGAAGTTGCGACCGACAAGGGGCAGATGCAGGTGGATGTGCTTGGTACACATTTCAACATCATGAGCTATGCCGATGAGCCGGTGGTAAAAACGACGCTGCTGGAAGGATCGGTGCGGGTGCGGAAAGGTGGGAAGCGGGTGCAGATCAGGCCCGGTGAGCAGGCCCGCCTGAACGGCGACGGCAGCCTGGTGGTGGTGAAGACAGATGTGGAGGAGGCGGTGGCCTGGAAGAATGGATTGTTCAAATTCGAAGAAGCGGATATGCAACAGGTGATGCGGCAATTGTCAAGATGGTATGATCTTGAGGTTGTGTACACCAACGGAGTACCGAAAGATCGCTTTCAGGGCGAGATGTACCGGGACGTGAATCTCTCTAAAATATTAAAAATATTGGAAGCCAGCGGAGTCCGTTTCACCGTGGAAGGGAAGAAGCTGCTGGTGCAGTAAAACAAAGTTAAACCCAAAACAAATCTATGCGTTTTTATCGTAGGTTCATGAGAATGACCATTCTCATGCTGACAGCCGCTTGCCTGCAGGTTAGTGCTGCGGGCTATTCCCAGAAAATAAATCTCTCGGCAAAGGATCAGCCGCTTGACATTGTGTTCAAGGAGATAAAGGCCCAGACGGGTTATGTATTCTGGTATAATGTAGATATCCTCCGGCATGCCAGGAAGGTTACTGTACAGCTTCATGATCAGGATCTAGTTACGGCGCTGAATGCTATTTTCAGTAACGAGCCCCTTACCTATGAGATCATCGACAAGACCATTGCGGTGCGGCTCAAGGATGGAGCCACTTTGGATGCTGTCCCGCCGCCGGTTACTATTTCGGGTAAGGTTGTCGATGAAAAAGGGTTGCCGGTGCCGGGTGTTACGATCCAGGTGAAGGGCCAGCCGGGTGGGGTAACCACGGATGGTGAAGGAGAGTTCAGGATGGCTGGTGTACCGGAGAGCGCCATCCTGGTGTTTAGTTCTGTCGGCTATCAGCCCCAGGAACTAAGGGTAGGAGGCCGCGGCTCACTTTCGATATCGGTTTCGATAGTGATGCATAGCGAATCGCAGAGTCTGGGTGATATGGTCGTCATCGGTTATGGCCGTGCTACCCGCAGGAGTCTTTCCAGCGCGATCACTACGGTGAAGGCCGAAGACCTGAATAAGGGCGCCATCACCGATGTTGGGCAATTGCTCCAGGGTAAGGCGCCCGGACTCAATATCACCGCCAGCGGCGACCCCAACAAGCCTGCGGCCGTTATCCTGCGGGGCGCTTCCACGATCAATAGCCCCGGTGGTCCCTTTTATGTTATCGATGGTGTACCGGGTGCGGATATTTCCACGGTGGCGCCCGACGATATCGCGACTGTCGACATTTTGAAGGACGCGGCAGCAACGGCTATTTATGGTAACCGCGCTGCCAACGGCTTGATCATGATCACGACAAAGAGAGGGAAGAAAGGACAAACGCAAGTGACGTACAACGGTTATGTAGGGACGGAACAGGTGAGCAGCAGAGTAGAGGTGATGAATGCGCCGGAGTTAAGGGCATTCCTGGCCAAGAACAATCTGAGCTTTGCCGCAACGGATGATCTTGGCGCCAATACGGACTGGCAGAAGGCGATAGAGCGGAACACGGCGGTGTCTACCAACCACAATATCTCTTTTTCCGGCGGTGGGGAGCATAACACCTACAGCGCCACTGTCAACTATGTCAACAAAGAAGGGATAATCCGAAACACCGACCTGTCGCGGGTGATCGCCCGGCTGGCCATCGATCAATATGCGCTGAACGACCGGTTGAAATTCAGTCTCAATGTCGTCAACTCATATAGTAATGGCGATGAACTGCCTTATCTCGGAGTAATACTGTTGCAGGCGGCGCATTATCTTCCGGTGTCCCCGGTGAAGAGAGCCGATGGAACCTACTTCGAGAATAGTGCCAACGGCGGTTATTATAACCCGGTGGCCATGATGAACCACAGCACGATGAATGACAAGAACAACAATCTCATCGGGACTTTGAATTCCCAGTTGCGGCTGCCGTTTGGATTTACGTATGATGTCAATCTCTCGTACCAAAACTATTCCAACTTGCACGGGGAATATTACGATTCTTATTTCACAACCAATTACAACAATCTATATAATAACCCTGATCCGGGTCCGACCGGGAGGACGCAGCAAAGCTTTGGGCCCAACGGGCAGGCCTATCGCAGCAGCTATACCAGCAACAGTAAGCTGCTGGAGACCTTCCTCACGTTCGACAAAACGCTGGGCGACCATAGCGTAAAAGCCGTCCTGGGTTATTCCTGGCAGGATAATATCAACAATGACGGATTCCAGGTGACGACTTTCAACTTCCCTGTCGACAATATCTCTTATAACAACTTTGCATTGAGTGCGCCTTATGCCAATCCCAACCTGCCAAAGATCAGTTTCGGTCCGGACGGGCTTTACCAGGAGACAAAGCTGATCAGTGATTTCCTGCGGGTGAATTATAGCTATAAGGACAGGTACTTGTTGCAGGGGTCGGTGAGAAGGGATGGCAGTTCGGTGTTTGGCGCCAACCACCAGTTCGGCTATTTCCCGGCGGTGAGCGCTGCATGGCGGATCAGCCAGGAGAAGTTTATGGAGGGGCAGAATATTTTTTCCGATCTGAAGCTGAGGGGCGGCTATGGCATCGTGGGAAATGCGTTTGGTTTCAATGCCTATACGGCGCAGACCTTTTCGGGTTCGCTTGGAACATTCTATTCGGCCGGCAGCCAGGTGAATGCCTATGGGCCTACGCAGGCGGCCAACCCCAATCTCGAATGGGAGCAAACGGCGACCACCGACATCGGGCTTGACGTCGGGTTGTTGAAGGGAAGGCTCAATGCTTCGGTGGATGTTTATAACAAGAATACGACGGGGATGATCTTTCCCTATACGGTGGACCACTTCCTGGTCTCCACCGGGACGATCGTTGCTAATGGAGGCGGGATGAACAATAAGGGCATCGAGCTGCAGGTATCGGCTACCCCGGTGAGCAGGGGTGACTTCTCCTGGACCACCTCGCTGAACATGGCGCATAATATCAACAAGATCACCAGCCTTAACAATCCGTTGTTTGCCGGGGTGGATTCCATTCCGGAGGCCGATCCGGAAGGTGGTGGCGAATCGGGTGTTCATCTACAGGTGTTGAAGGCCGGCAGGCCGCTGGGGCAATATTTCACACTGCAATACGCGGGGAAGAATGCGAATGGAACTACGCAATTCATTGATCATACCGGTAAGCCGGATACCACTTATGTTATCGGTACGGACTACCATTATCTGGGTGATGCACAGCCAAAGCTGATCTATGGCTGGAACAATACTTTCCGGTATAAGCGTTGGGACCTTACCGTTTTTGTACGGGGTGTTCTTGGTGACAAACTCTTCAATGCCACCCGGGCAGACCTCTTCCGGCCGGCGACGGCATCGGTGAACAATATTCTGAAGGATGCTGCGAACGAACTGCCCGGCGATGCCAATGTCTTCCGGTATTCCAGCCGGTTTATCGAAAGCGGCAGCTTTTTGCGGCTGGACCATGCTTCCCTGGCGTATACTTTCAAGGCTATCGGGTCGTACATCCGGAATATCCGGGTCTATGCTACGGTGAACAACCTGTTTACGATTACGGGATATAAGGGTATCGATCCGGAGATCAACCAGGGTGGGGTAGCGCCGGGTGTGGATTACAATAATTTTTACCCGAAGACACGAACGGCGTTAGTGGGAATAAATGTATCATTCTAAAAAACCGAACGATGAAAAGATATATTGTTTGTATTGTTTTGGCGGCTGCTTCGCTTTGTGGCTGCCAGAAGGTGGGTGTCAATATCAAGACCGAATTGTCGCCTGCTGTCTTTCCACAATCACAGTCCCAACTTGTTTCGGTGCTTGGATCTTCCTATGCGGCGCTGAGGGGCAATTATGCACTGGATTATTATTTTATGCAATCGCTGACCACGGATGAGGCCATCCTGCCCGCGCGTGGCGGCAACTGGTATGACCCGGCCAATGGCTATAACAACCTGCATTATCATAACTGGACGCGGGATAACGGCTGGACCAACTCTACCTGGACCTGGCTTTCGACGGTGGTGGGGGTGTGCAATTCCGTTACGGCCACGATAAATGCCTCGAGCCAGCCGGCTGCTTTCAAGCAGAGCAGTGTGGCGGAGCTGAAGGTGGTGCGTGACCTGGCCTATTTTATGTTGATGGACCTCTATGGGAATGTTCCGTTGGACACCTTATACGGGGATTTCAGCCAGCATACCAATGTGCCGCGGGCGCAGGTGTTCAGCTTTTTGGAGAGTGACTTGAAGGCGGCCCTGCCTTATCTGACTACGGATGGCAGCGCCACGATGTATGGCCGGGCCAACCGCTATACTGCATATGCGCTGCTGGCGAAAATGTATCTCAATGCCGAGTATTATACCGGCACGGCCCGTTATGATGACTGTGTGGCCGCCTGCGACAGCATTATCAATGCCGGGGGCGGCGCGCAATATGCGTTGCAGCCCAGGAGCAGCTATCTGCAGATGTTCTATCCTACCAATGGGCCGGCGATGAAGGAATTCATTTTTGCCATTCCCTATGACCCCAATGCTACCTCTTATCCCGGCACGAATGGGTATAATTACCGGGCACGTTATGATCTGGACCGGAATTTAGGTATCCGGTATCATTATGCGGGGTCTACGGCGGGCAGCAATATCGATCCGGTGATCAACCAGACGACGGGTGGCGGTTTGGTGAACAGCAAGCCCAGCGGTCCGGAAAGCACGTTATTTTCCTATTATTCTGCCTATTTTAACGACGCGGGGGATATCCGCAACGGGCAATGGCTGACGGGCCTGCAATACAATGCGGACGGTACCCCGCTGATGGTCAAGACGACGAAGGGTGGGTACGACGCTACGTACCAGGGCTCGGATAAGGGTGCTACCTATGTCTACCAGCTGAATCTTACTCCGCAGGTGTATTTCCGCACCAACGCCGCCAGCGGGGCCAATCCTTCGCTTTTTGATCTTGGTAATGATGAGATTGCCTGGAATATGGGCTACCGGAATATTAAATATTATCCTGATTCGACGAATACCTCTTCCCGCAACCAGAATAATGATATGCCGGTCTTTAGACTCGCGGATATTCTGTTGGAGAAAGCCGAGGCGATCTTGCGGGGGGCGGCAGTTACACAGGGGCAGACCCCGTTGTCGCTTGTCAATAAGCTGAGGTCGGTAAGGACTACCTCTCCGGCATGGACGAATATTACGCTCGATTCCGTATATAATGAGCGTTGCCGGGAGCTGAGCTATGAGACCTGGCATCGGAATGATATGATCAGATATGGCAAATTCGAGGGCGCGTGGGGATTTAAGACGGATGCTGACCCGAATCACCGTATTTTCCCGATACCGAGTACGGCGATATTACTGGATCCGGCGCTGCGGCAGAACCCAGGGTACAATTGATAAAAAAAAGACCCAGGCGATGCTTGGGTCTTTTTTTTGGGTATCTTGCAGCAAATTTTTTAGTCCATGAACTTGCATGAATATCAAGCCAAAGAACTACTGAAAAAATATAGTGTACCAGTACAGGAAGGCATCCCGGTAGACAATGCGGGGGCTGCCGAAGAAGCATACAAACAGCTTAAAGTACAGTTTGGGAACAATTTCGCAGTAGTGAAGGCCCAGATACATGCGGGTGGCCGGGGAAAAGGAAAGATACAGGGGACGGAACAACGTGGGGTGGCTGTAGGCAAGAACGCCGAGGACATCAAGCAGATTGCGTCCAATATCCTGGGTGGTACTCTGGTGACGATCCAGACGGGCCCCGCAGGTAAGAAGGTGAACAAGGTGCTGATCGCGCAGGATGTCTACTATTCGGGCGCCAATCCCGTCAAGGAATTCTACCTGTCGGTGTTGCTCGACCGGGCCAAGGGTCAGAATGTGATCATGTACAGCACCGAGGGTGGGATGGATATCGAAGAAGTAGCGCACAATACGCCGGATCGGATATTCAAAGAGCACGTTCATCCCGGTGGTGGTCTGCAGCCTTTCCAGGCCCGGAAGATCGCTTTTAATCTGGGGCTTAGCGGCGAGGCGTTTAAGAATTGTGTCAAATTCGTTACGAATCTCTATAATGCCTATGTCGGGCTCGATTGTTCGATGCTTGAGATCAATCCCCTGTTCAAGACCAGCGACGAGAAGATCATCGCCGTCGACTGTAAGATGAACCTGGATGACAATGCCCTGATGCGGCATCCGGAGCTGGAGGCGCTGCGTGATATCAGCGAGGAAGATCCTACGGAAGTCGAAGCCGGGAAATATAACCTCAACTTTGTCAAGCTCGACGGTAATGTAGGCTGTATGGTGAATGGCGCCGGACTGGCCATGGCGACCATGGATATGATCAAATTAAGCGGCGGAGAGCCTGCCAACTTCCTGGACGTCGGTGGTACGGCAAATGCCACGACGGTGGAAGCCGGTTTCCGCATCATCCTGAAGGACCCGAAGGTAAAGGCGATATTGATCAACATCTTTGGCGGTATCGTCCGTTGCGACCGGGTAGCCCAGGGGGTTATCGATGCTTACAAGTCTATCGGCGATATCCGCGTACCTATCATCGTACGCCTGCAAGGCACGAATGCCGAAGAAGCCCAGCAACTCATCGCTCAAAGCGGCCTCAAAGTTCAGTCTGCCATCCTGCTGAGTGAAGCAGCGGCACTGGTTAATAAAGCCGTTTCCTGATATGGGCGGGACCATTTTACAGCAGATAGAAGAAACCGTGAGGGCCATCAGGCTGAGGACTGATGCGAAGCCGAAGGTGGGCATCGTCCTGGGCAGCGGGCTTGGTAATCTTTCGGCGGAGATCAGTATCGAGCAGGAGATCTCTTATGCCGACATCCCGCATTTTCCCGTCTCTACAGTAGAAGGTCATCAGGGGAAGTTGATCTTTGGGACGCTTAACGGGCGGCCTGTCGTGACGCTTTCCGGCCGTTTCCATTACTATGAAGGTTATTCCCCGCAGCAGGTGGTCTATCCCATCCGGGTGTTGAAATTCCTGGGGGTGGAGACGCTGCTTTTGTCCAATGCCGCCGGTGGGATGAACAAGGCCTTCCATGTGGGCGACCTGATGATCATTAAAGATCATATCAGCTTTTTTGTTGTGAACCCTTTATTGGGAAAGAATGAATCTTCCCTTGGTCCGCGATTCCCGGATATGAGCGAGCCTTATGACCGGGCACTGATCGGGAAGGCGAAGTCCATAGCGGTTGGATTGGGGATACCTGTTCACGAAGGTGTTTATGCGGGTGTGACGGGGCCCACTTTTGAGACCCGTGCTGAATATAAGTTATTGCATATAGCAGGTGGCGATGCGGTGGGGATGAGCACGGTGCAGGAGGTGATAGCGGCGCGCCATCTTGGAATGGCCGTATTTGCGATGAGCGTGATCACCGATCTGGGTATCCGGGACGAAGACAATATCATCACCCATGAGGAGGTGTTGCAGGCGGCCGCGGCGGCTGAACCCAAGCTGACAGCCCTGTTTAAAGCCCTGATTGCCGAGCTGTAAGCCGGTGCCAGGATGGACCGGAGGGCCATCGGCCGAAGGCCAATCATTAGCTTGTCGCCGGAGAAGGGCTATATTCCGCAGGAGCCCTTCGGAGGCGACAATTAACTTTTCTTATGCCACTTAATGAGTAAATTGGCCGGAATTATTTCACAAGTGACGTTACGCCGAATTTTCCTTTTGGGAATGGTAGTGTTGTTATCGGGATCAGGGCTCCTGGCACAGAATCCGCTGGGCCGGTTTGGCAATATCGGTGGAGGGGGCGCGGGAGGGCATGACAGCCTGCAGCATCGGCACGAAGACACCATTACCATTAATTTCCGTTATCTCGATTCCAGCAAGCTATACCGGTTGGATTCTTCCATCCTCGACCTGGGTCGCAGGCTGCCGTTGAGATCGACCTGGATCAACCTGGGCAATATAGGTACTGCGGCCCGCAGCCTGATCTTTACGCCGCGGATGCAGTCGGGTTGGGACCCGGGCTGGCATTCCTACGATCAGTATGTCTTCACCGTCGACGAAACGCGCTTCTTTCATACGACGAAACCCTACACCGAATTAGGGTATTTCCTGGCGAGCAAGGCAGAGCAATATATCGACATCTTTCATACGCGGAATATCAAGCCTAATTGGAATTATTCTTTTCAATACCGGCTGATCAACGCGCCCGGAACCTTCCAGAATCAGAACACCAATCACAACACCTACCGGGTTACGTCCTGGTACCAGTCGAGGAACAAGCGCTACCAGAATTTTTTTGTCCTGGTGTCGAGTAAACTGGGGGCTTCGGAGAATGGCGGGATAGTGAACCCGCTGCAGCTAGATTCCTCCACGTATAGCAACCAGTCGACCTTGCCGGTGAAACTTGGGAACAATCTGCTGCAATCGACGGGTAACCCTTTTTCCTCGTCGATCACAACGGGAACAAAATATACGACGACCACCTTCCTGATGCGACAGCAGTACGATCTTGGGCAAAAGGACTCCATCGTGACGGATTCCTCGGTGATCCCCCTGTTCTATCCGCGGGTGCGGCTGGAGCATACGCTGAATTACAGTGTGTATCACTACCGGTTTTTCGACCAATATTTTTCGCCCGCGTATTCGCTGGATTCTGCCTATTATGCCACCTATCTCCATTTGTACAATATCCATCCGACGGACAGTTTCTGGCGGCAGGATAACTGGACGAATTTTTCCAATGATTTCAGCCTCTACCAATTCCCGGATTCGAAGAACCCACAGCAGTTTTTCAAGCTGGGGGCTACGCTGGAACTGCTGACCGGCAATTTCGATACGACGACATCGGCTGTCCTCCATACGGCTCATAAGCTGAATAACCAGAATGTTTATGCGCATGCGGAGTATCGCAATAAGACAAGGAACCAGAAATGGGACATCGAGGCGGCGGGCCGGCTTTATCTCAACGGGCTGGATGCGGGGGATTATAATGCTTATATTTCCCTGAAGCGGCTTATCACTCAACAGGTGGGTTATTTCCAGGCCGGGTTTGAGAATGCCAACCGGACGCCGGGGTTTGTCTTTGATGGGGCGAGCAGCTTCAACCTGGATA
Source organism: Puia dinghuensis (assembly GCF_014642875.1). Taxonomy (GTDB): domain Bacteria; phylum Bacteroidota; class Bacteroidia; order Chitinophagales; family Chitinophagaceae; genus Puia; species Puia dinghuensis. Next base: position 1,447,974 of record NZ_BMJC01000001.1, on the reverse strand, counting down.
CCGCTTCGCAGCATAAGGCGTTTGGCAAGGAGAATACGACCCACATTTTCGCTTCCCTGGAGCAGCCGCAGCATCAGCTGCTGTTGACTGCGTCGTATTACCTGATGACGAACTATTCCTATTTTCATGATTATTACCAGGAGTCGCAGTCGGGTGTTTTTAACGTTTTGCAGGTGACGCTGCGGAAACAGTTCACGATATATCGCCATTGGAAGTGGCGGATGCTGACGACGGTGCAGCAGGTGGCGGGGGCTTCTCCCGTACATCTTCCGTTGCTCGTTTCGGCCAACCAGGTGGGGTATGACGGGAATTTTGGGTTCAGGAATCTCAATCTCAGCTTTGGGACGGAGATCAGGTATATCAGTTCTTATAAAGCCGATGGGTATTCGCCGGCGGTTGGCCAGTTCTTCAGCCAGAATTCCACTGTCAGCCAGCATGCGCCTGATGTAAACCTGTACCTGCATCTGCGGATACGCAGTTTTACCGGCTATCTACGGGCTGAGAATGTCAATGCGCTGACTTTTAGCCCGCATGGGTTTGGCTTTTACAACAATAATTTCGTAGCGCCCTATTATCCTTCGCCGGGGCTGATCATCCGTTTTGGATTATACTGGGGGTTCATCAATTAGGTTGTGGGCTAGCAATCAGGCTCGTCGCAGGGGGCGTCTTCCATTTCTACTTCGAGGGTGGCGTGCTGGATATTCTGATGCAGCAGTTGGTGTTTTATGTGATGTTTCAGCTGATCTACGGATTCCATGCTGGTGTTGCGGTCGACGACCAGGTGGGCCGTCAGGGCATTCTCCGTGGTGCTGATGGCCCAGATATGGATGTGATGAACGTCTTTTACGCCGCTGATCTTTGCGATGGCGGCTTTTACTTTTTTGATCTCGATGCCTTGCGGTACTCCATCGAGGGAAAGGCGCAGGCTGTCGCGGAGCAGCTGCCAGGTGCTGAAGAGGATGATGATGGCGACCAGCAGGCTCAGCGCGGCATCGATCCAGTACAGGTGGGTGTAGAAGATGATAAGGCCGCCGACGACCAGGGCTGCCGATACGATGGCGTCTGAAAGCAGGTGGAGGAAGGCGCTTCGGACATTCAGATCGCTATCCTTGCTGCGGAAGAAGAGCAGCGCCGTAAGGGCGTTGATGCCGATGCCGATGGCTGCGACGATGGAGATAGTCTTTCCCGGCAGCGGTTCGGGCGCCATGAGCCGGTGTATGGCTTCGTACCCGATGGCGCCGATGGATAAGAGCAGGATGGCGGCGTTGAGCAGGGCCACCAGGATCGTAGTCTTTTTATAGCCGTAGGTATACTTTTCCGTCGGCTTTACTTTTAGCAGCCGGATGGCGATGAGGGACATAGCCAGTGAGGCCACGTCGGCGAGATTATGACCGGCGTCAGAGAGCAGGGAGAGGGAATGGATGGCGAGCCCGACGATGACCTCGATGACGACAAAGGCGAAGTTGAGGATGATGCCGACGACAAAGGCCTGGTTTACGTCTTTCAGATTGACGGGATGATGGTGGTGGCCAAGGCCGTGGGCATGTCCGTGGTCGTGGTCGTGGCTGTGAGCGTGAGCGTGTGCGTGATCGTGGGTGTGAGCCATTGGGTATGGTTTTATCGATAATCGTCGCGGGCGGGAGAAAAGGAGTCAATGACAGTACAGTCGGTGAGGGCATGGGCGGAATGCGGGACATTCGAAGGAATGACATGGACGCAGCCGGCCGTCAGCAGGTATTTTTCGCCGCCGATGGTCATTTCCATTTCGCCTTCCACCATGTAGGTGATCTGTTCCTGAGGATGCTGGTGTCCCGGGAGGACGGAGTCTTTCTTTATATCCCAGATGGCGAGGGTACCCTTGTCGCCATGGACCATTTTTCCGAAAAAACCCGGAAGTGTCTGTTTTACAGGGATATCGCTAAGATTCTGCATTGCCTGTGTTTTCCCGAAGGTACGCAATCGGCGGCTAACGGAGACGGCTCTTGTGTGGATAAGTGGATAAAGGGTTCTGGGAGGCGCGCGGAATTTGCTGTATCCTTGTTGCAAATCCAATCTGATGAAAGCAATTGTACCCCTTGCAATGGCCGTATTGGCTGCTGTGCCCGTTTATTCCCAAGACAAGAGTGATCTCTCGCATGAAGATTCCCTGGTGCTGGCTGAGGCCAGGGGAGGGTTGATACCGGCCGACACCGGGCAAAAGACGCCGCGGGTTCCGCAGGTGTTACCGTTTCCAGCCGTCATCGATTCCGTTTTGAAAGATTTTCCCAACAATCTCCGCAACATCACCGGGCAGCTGGTGCTGGCACAGGGGGAGTTCGAGAATTACGCATCGGTAGTTGAGCTGCCGGGGGCGGAGAGCTGTATTATCACCCGGTGGCATTCCTTTGATGACACGACCGCCAGTTGGCAGGCGCAGATGTTCAGAAGCGAGCATTTCAGCGAGGCGTCCGGCCGGTACCATGCGCTTTTTCGCCAGTTGCAGGGATGTTATCTGAAACTGGTGGATGGCAGCAAGTTCTATCTTGCAGGCGACTGGGAGCCGGCAAAGGAGGAGGCCCCTTTCACAACATCGACCCTGCGGTTGCGGACGGGCGACGAACGGTATAAGGAAGTAAAGGTAGAAGTGGAGCTCGTCTTTCTTGTGACTGACTGGGCGGTGCATATCAACATCGTCAGTAAGAAGCGGGACGACGAGGTGGGGGGCACCGATGAAGCGGAGCGCTAGATCGTTCCCTTTATGGCGCCGCCGTCCACGGGGATAGTGGCACCGGTGATGTAACCCGCCAGGGGGCTGGCGAGAAAGGCTACGAGGGCTGCCAGCTCTTCGGGACGTCCGATTCGACCGAGGGGGATATCCTTTGTGCGTTGGGCCAGCTGCTCTTCGAAAGAGGGGGCGTCTGGTCCGGCAGGGGCCATTGTGTGCTTGAGCCTGTCGGTGAGGATCATACCGGGTGCGACATTGTTAACGGTGATGTTGTCGGGGCCCAGCTCGTTGGCCAGCATTTTTGCCATTCCTATCACGCCGAGGCGAAGGCTTGTCGAGAGTACGGAGTCGGGCAGATAGGTCTTTATGGATAGGCTGACGATATTGATGATGCGGCCGCTGCCTGTCGGGCGCATGTGGGGGATGACCAGGCGGTTAAGACGGACGGCGCTGAGGAGGGTGAGCTCGAAGGCCGACTGCCAGGCGGTGTCGTCAAAAGATTCGAACTTGCCGAAGGGTGGGCCACCGGCGTTATTGACGAGGATATCGATCTTCCCAAAGGTTTCGGCTGCGGTGGTGATCATTTCCGTTACCTGTTGGGTCTTTGTAACATCGACGGGTATCGGCATGATCCGGCCCTTGCCCAGGGTACGCAGTTCTGTTGCAGTGGCTTCGAGTGTGGCGCGGTCGCGCGCGCCGATGATCACATCCGCGCCTTCTGTTGCCAGTGTGGCGGCACAGGCTTTGCCAAGGCCTTTGCTGGCGGCGAGTACAAGGGCGGTTTTTCCGGTGAGTTGCAGGTCCATATTCTAAAGATACGGGGTATATTGCCATCGATGGAGAAGGTATTACAGATAGTCGCCGTTTTTGCTTTGATGATGCTGATCATCAACCGGTTTATCAAGGGGCGTGAGCCTCGCTACCGGCCGTATAACTATCTTACGCGGCTGAAGCCGCCCCTCCTTGCCGAAGTGGGGCAGCGGCTCGTCACCGCGGTGTTCGGAGTGGGGATAGCGGGTGTGGCGGGTCAGGTGGACGCGTATCTCCTCGATGAAGCGAGGCAATTGCTTTTTTGTTATAGCGCCGTGGGCAGTCTTACTATTTACAGGCGGAAGGAGGAGGGTGGATACCGGGAGATGCAGGCCCTGGCCGCGCCGCTGGACTGTACCGGCATGGCGCTGGATACGGAGGATGGGAGATTGTATCTCGAAGCGGGAGGATATCTTTTTGTGTATGGGATGTGATCAGCGCTGGAAGAAGCCAACGCTGCCGCCTACCCATTCCCTGTCCTTATTGTAGTTGACACCGATCATTTTCCCTTTACTAAGCCGGGCCAGGTTGATTGCCAGGGTGGGGCGGGGGGCGCCGTCCGGCCACAGGTACATCATGCGGATCTCTGCCTTGGCGGGAACGTCGGGGGTAGGGATGAGGCCGGCGTATTTGACTTTGCGTTGCAGGATCCAGTTCTCCGGGTCGGAGACATCCAGGTCTTGAGGGCTGACGTCGATGATCACCCCCTGGCCGGCAAAGGAGAAAAGGGGTTTCAGGACGTAGTTTTCGAGATCGGCCGGCGGCTGTTTCAACTCGTTGAGGAACCAGGTGGACGGGACGAAGGGATGGCGGAGAAAGGGGAGGGTGAACTTGCTGACGCGGTAGAACCAATTAGGATGGGCCACCCATTCGACGTCGAGGTCCTGGCGGATGTCGGCGAAGCCCGGAGGAAGGGTGGCTGCAGCGGTGTGCAGCTCGTCGAAGATAAGCCGGTTGTAGATGCGGCGGATCAGGGTCTTTTTGCCGGTGGCCGGATGTTTATAGAAAAGCTGTTTCCCTTCTTGTATCAATTCGGTGAGGCATATGGGCTGGATGCCCAGGTAATCGCGGGTGCAATAGAAATCGACGCGGGTCTTTTGTTCGTGTGGTTTTATTTCGAGCAGGATAACGTTCTCGGGGGAGCAGTCGCCCAGAATGGTGTCACGAAGCAGGGTGAGATAGCTGTCGTGGTCGAGACCGTTGAGAAACTGGCTGTAGTTGGCGGGGATGGAAAAGTGCCGGCGTAGGGTCTCGGGATAATAGACCTGGAAGCCATAGAGACTGGCGAAGCCCTGCATTTCGATGAGCTGGGGTTGCCAGCCGCCCTGGCCATCCTCGCATACGCCGAAGTCAAAGACCAGGAAGTGCGGGTGATCATTTTCGCGGGCTACTTCGTCCTGTGGGGGTATCGCGCGTTGTGTCCACTCCTTGAACCGGGGTTCGAGGATGACATCGATGATGTGTTCGCAGGCTTCCTGCAGTAGTTGGGAGAAATCCGCCGGTACGAAGACGGGTGTTTCGGCAATGCGGAATTCGATGGCGCCGGGATAGCGGCTACGCAGATCGGTGAGGAATGCATCGTAGCGTTGCCGGGTGAAGGCTTCGTTGAAGGCTTTCCGCAGTGCAGGTACCATGGAACGTGTTTTCCTGAAAGTTACGCTGTTTTCCTCAGTTGGCGATTGCCGGCAGGCCGCAGGGCGTAGTCGAGGAAATTGGGGATGATATGGGAGTAGGTGTAGCGGATCTTATCGGGGTCGTTCAACTGGTCGATCATGCTCCGCCATTTTTCTTCGCCGTGTTCGGCGATGACGGTGGCTTTGCGGTCATCACGCTGGAGATACATGCTCATTCCGGCGGCATCGGCTTCGGGATGGAATTGGGTGCCGATCATATATTCGTTGAATCGAATGGCCATGATCGCCCGTTCAAGGGGGACATGGGGCCGTTCTTTTTCGATGGCGAGCAGTTGTCCGCCCAAAGCGCTGATGCGCCGGTGATCGGGTTGGATCACCTGGTAGCTGCGGCTGTCGACGGCATAGAAGGGATCGCGAAGCCCGGTGAAAACCGGTTCTTCGGTTGCGCCTTCGAGCATATGTACCGGGAAAACGCCAAAAGCGGTGGATTTGCGGGCGGTGACATGGGCGACGGCATAGTGCCGGCAAACCAGCTGAAAGGAGTGGCAGATGAAGAGAACCTGTTTGGGCTGGAGGTTGGCGGGATTGGCGTTGAAGTCTTCGATCTTTTGGAGCCAGCTCCAGTAAGCGACTTCCCATTCACTGCCTTCGCTGTCCAGGGGGCTGCCGGGGCCGCCACTGGAGATATAGATATCGTAGGAGAGATCGGGTGTTTCTTGCTTGATGCGGACCTCAAATTCATCGAATTGAAGTTCGAGGCCGTGCGTACGGCCGTAGTCCGTCAGCAATTCGCGGATACAACGCATGCCCTGATTAGCCTGTCCTTCATAAAGATCGAGGATGGCGATCTTAACCCTTTTCATGGGTGCAAAGTTACGAATTCCACTCGATTATCTGATAGAAGTCGTCCTTGAAGCTGTCCCCGATGGGGATGATCTTTTTACCGATGTATATCTCGTTTCGGGCGATGGAGTCGATATGGGTGAGCGAGACGATGAAGCTCCGGTGGACACGGATGAACTCTTCCTGTGGCAGCTTATAGGAAAAGGACTTGAGGTTGCTGAGGGTGAGGATCGGTTCGGCCCTGCCGCGGACATAAATTTGTGTATAATCTTTCATCCCCTCGCAGAAAAGGATGTCTTCGAATTTCACCTTAATGATCTTGTATTCCGATTTGATGAAGACGAAGCGGTTGTTGCGGTGATGGATATAGATGGTGGTGGAGAGGTAGTCCCTGATCTTGTTGATGGTGGAGAGGAAGCGTTCGAAGGAGAGTGGTCTGATGAGATAGCTAAAGACGTCCATTTCCGTCTCTTTTTCTTCCTGCTCCTGTTTGTCGGCGATGCAGATGACGATAGGATAGTAGCCCGATTCTTTTAGCCGGAGCATTACGCGGTTGTCCAGTAGCCGGATATCCCAGAAGATGATGTCGGCGCGGTGCTGGATGACGAGGGGATAGAGATCGGCAGCCGACCCGCATTTCCCGGAGAAGGACAGTTTGGGTGTCTTGGCGATGTAATCCTTTAACAGGGCGCTTTGCTTGTTGTTATCTTCCACCACGACGCAGTTGAGTACTCCCATCAGGGGGAAGCCTTTCATCTGCTGGTGGAGATCAAGCATATTAGTCAAATTTCTTTCCTTTTGTATACCAGATGGAGCCGTAATTGATGACAAAGGTAAGATTGACGTAGTTCTCACGGATGAGGTTGTTGTCGGTGGTCCCCTTTATCCCATATTGGAACACGACGGAGTAGGCGAGGGGCGATTTCAGGGAGTTGATCCCGACGCCCATGGTGACACCCATGTCCGTGATCTGTTTACCATTGATCTGGAGGTAAGAATTACCATAATAAAGCCCGGTCTGGAAGTAATTAAGCTCTACCTTATTATTATAGAAGTTCTTTTTTTGCGAGATCTCGAAGCCGAGGGAACCGCGTTCGCTGCTGACGATGTTGTAGCCCTGGCCGGGGTAGCTGTTCTTGCGTGCTACACTGTTCCAGTCCTGGTAGCGGTAGTCTGCGAGCCAGGTATATTTATCGTTGTGGGTGATGGAGATGCCGGCGCCAAAAGCGTTGGGGAGGGTCAGGTATGTATCGGGAAGCGTTTCATAATTCACAATGCTGGAATCGCTGGCCCGCACAACCTGGATATTGGAAGCGAGCAGGTCGGCGCGCTGAGAATATGTTCCGCCAATGCTGTATCCCCAATGTTTGCCCACTTTTCCATAGAACTGCATCCCATAGGTCATGTAAAGATTCTGCAGATTGATGTCATTTTCCGTAGACGTCTCCGTGGCGCCGGTGAGGGTGTTCTGGAGGATGTCCTTCTGGTTCAGCTGGCCGAAGATATAGCCGGCTTCGACCCCGATGGACAGGTGGTGGAAGAACTCGTAGGCGTTGGCCCAGTAGGCCTTGTTGACGCTGCCATGGCCCTGGTAATAATGGTTGGCCACTTCTGAATTACTACCCTGGATATAATAAGGAACGTTGAATTCAAAGTTTTGGGTGCTGAAAGGCACAAGGCCGATGCTGGTACCCCAGTTCTTGGTTAGTTTGATCCCCATGGCCAGCCGGCGGAAGGTGATATCGGCGGACTGGGTGCTGGAAGGGGCGACGGGGCTGCCGGCATAATCGACAAATGTGCCGCGGATGCCGGTCTCCATGGTAAAATACTGGTTGGCCAGGCCCGAGAAGGAGGCGGGGTTGTTATTGATGAGGAAGCGGTTGTTCCGGTAGGCAATACCCGTGTTGCCGAGGCCGGTGGTGCGATTATAAAAACCATCCTCTACATCACCGATACCCATCTGGGAATAAGGCGAGAAGTTATTCTGGGCCATCACCCCAAGGGATGTTACTGTGAGCAGCGAGAATAGAGCTAATACTTTCATCCGATTAGGTATCATGTATTTATTGATGGTTGTAGAGCGAAATATAGTACACGTTCAGCGTGATCCGCTGGTCGACGGGGTAGCTTTGGTCGGCAATGATCAGCCGGTTGAAGGCGGAGACATTGTTCGGGGCCGGTACACTGAGCATCAACCCTATCTGAGACGCGGTGGTGGGGTTTGGATTGAGAAGATACGCTTTGACAAAATTGGTGACGTCATAGGTGTAAACCGTGTTCAGCGGGTGGAAGTAATCCAGCACCAGGTTGCCGGTCTGGGAGCCCGCTACACCGGAGGCGGACAGGGGGATACCCAACAGGTTGGTCTGATCGGTATAGTAGATACCTACCTGTGGCGGCAACCGCCAGATGGTGGAAAAGCTGCCGGGTATGGGTCTTACGGTGAGGATAGCCCTTAGCGTGCTGAGATAATCCGGGCGTAAGGCTATCGCATTCAGGTAGGGGAAGGTGAGCTTGACATTCAGCCCGCCGATGGTTTGTACATAGCCGGCATTGCCGACCTTGGTTGACACGGTGGCCGGTGGAACCTGCGGATTTTGGGTCGGCTTGATCAGATTGTCGATAGGCTTGCCGGTGAGGGTGGTTTGTTTGGAATTATAAGCGGTTTGGATATTGTTGAACTGGAAACTTTTATCGGTGATGTTAAAATCGATGGATTTTTCGGTGCTGGTAACGCCATTTTCCCGGTAGTAGACGCGCATGACGGCGCTGTCTTTAAAACCATAAATGAAGTTGACATTTGAATCCGGGAAGAGGCAGAGGCCGTGGAACCATCGGAGCCATTTCGCATTATTGATTATTGTATCCGACTTATTATAGACCATATTATAGATCTGCTGGCCCAGGTTTTGATTCATGCGGATGCGGACGGTGTCGCCTGTGAATTGGCTGGTATTGGAGCTATAGCCATTGCTGGTGGTCAGGTTGGGGAAGATGCGAACAACTGTGGAGCCGAGCTGGGGTCCCAGGGGCAGGCTATCGTTGCTGTACCAGCCGTTTTGGTTTGGGGCGAGCTGCCAGAGCGTATCTACCTGGCTGACCGCATATTTCTGAAAAAGGGTGGTGTCACCATAATAAGGATTGCCCGTTTTGGCGAACAGGACCAAACCGATGGAGTCGTAGGTGTCGATCCTTGGATCGAGGCTCGGAAGGCCGGTTGAGGACGGCGGAGCCACCTGCAGGTACGAACGCGTCATCACCTTACCCAGGTAGGCGTCATTATAATTGCCGACCATGAGATAGCCGGTGGAGGCAGTGGCGGCGGAATCCACCAGCACCGTTGACACTATGACGCTGGAAGTATCGACGAGAACGATGTTGGCGCCGCTGTTGAGATTGGTATATTGGTTGCCGAACAGCAGATCGGGTTGTTTTTGGCAACCGGAAAGGAGGAATAAGGCCAATAGGGAAGAGGACAAAAGAAAAAGCAGTTCTTTTCGCAGGTATTTATGTATAGTCATGCTGGTTTTCTTGATCGATCCAAAGGCCAAAACGAGTTACAGGGGCGCAAGTTGCGTCTTTTTAGCGAATTTGTGCAATATTAGGGGCGGTAGTTGTTACTATTTTGTTAGTATGTATCAAAGATATTAAAAAAACGACCAACCGGCCTTTTTTATCTACCAATGTAAAACGCTCCATAGCCCATAAAAGTTTGGAAAACAATCCCGGCATCTTTCTTTGTATATGAAATCGACCGTTTTGTCTATTAAATTCAGTCAAAAATACATTTTAACGAATTTGCTATGTCGACTTCCAATACTTTAGCGCAAAATATCAAAATTAATATGAAGCGGATCAACATTACTTTGTTCACGTTAATGTTACTAGGTATCCTGTTTTCCTGCACCAAAGCTAGCATCAACTATACACAAAATGGCAACTGGGTGGGCCGGGCCACTTTCCCCGGAAGCGTTATGGGGTTTGGGGTTTCTTTTGTCATCAACCATTCCGCCTGGGTCGGAACGGGGATCAATCCGCAATACCCCAATCAACGGCTTACCACCTTTTTTAAATATAATCCTACGCCGCTGCCGAATCCGCTTCCTTCTCCTACCTATTATGATAGTACGAATGGAACATGGTCTAAATCGGCGGATTTTACCGGGCCTGCCCGCAGCAACGCTGTTGCTTTTGTAATAAGCGGAATTGCTTTTGTCGGTACGGGCGTGGGTAATGATGGCTTTACCCCGCTGGCGGACTTCTATTCGTACAACCCGACAACCAACGCCTGGCTCCAGATAGATTCCATCCATGACCATTACGGCAGCTATCCCCGCCTGGATGCTGCGGCCTGGGGTTTCGACTCGGTGGGCTATGTACTTACCGGGACGGACAACTACAACTACTTCCTCGATGTTTGGAAATACAGTCCTAACACGGGCCACTGGAGTCAGAAACCTTTCCTTCAAGGTAACCCCCGCAGCGGCGCGACCACCTGGGTTTACCAGAACAAGGGTTATATCTGTGCCGGTTATACTCCCGGCAGCACCCACGCTTCCAATAACTACGCCTATGATTTCTGGGTATTCGACCCGCATAAAGCAGAAACTGATACTTTGCATTGCTGGAGCCAGTTGCGGGATATTTTCAATACCAGCCCTGCCACCTATGACGACGGCTATACCAACATCGTCCGCAAGTATGGCGTAGGGTTCACTGTTCTTGCCAGCAGCGGCAATAACCAAACCGACAAAGCCTATGTTACTCTCGGACAGAACGGTACGGCTATTGGCTACACCTGGGAGTATGATTTTCCCACCGACCTCTGGACGGAGAAAACGCCTTATGAAGGTGCACCCCGCATCGGAGCTGTTGGTTTTACCATCGATGGCCGGGGTTTTGTCGGCACGGGTGTAAGCCAGGGCAACCAGGGCGCCTTCCAGGATATGCGTGAGTTCTTCCCCCTCCAGGTTTATAATCAGTACGACTAATGGCTTTGTCGTCGCAAAAGACTTTTCTGGGTAAATGGGGTCTTTCCATCCTGATGGTGTTGGTGATCATTGGAACCTTCACCTACGGCTTCTACAAGCGCAGTCAATTCCGCAAGGATCATGTCTACCTGGAGCTGAAGGCCATACCAGTGGGAAGCGGCTGGGGATACGATATACTGCAGGATGGACATCCCTGGTGCCACCAGGATTATGTTCCGGCGGTGAGTGGTTTCCGGGTCTTTCGCACAAAGGAAGATGCGCTGGCAGCGGGTAAGATCGTGTATGACAAGGCGGTTGCGGGGCAGCTGCCGGATATAACGGAGGCGGAGATGCGGAATAAGGGCATCTATATCCCACCGTATGATTCGACGATAAAACCGCCGGCCGACTGGTCGGTCAGGGTCAAAGACAGCACCGGGGCGAAATAGATTTTTTTTGATATGATTTTATACGAACCCCGCGCATTCGCGCGGGGTTTTTTTTATCTTTAGTATATGAGAATCACACTACTTACCATATTGCTTGCCGTTTCCGCAACGGCGCTATTCGCGCAGTCGAAGTTCGATCAGCACAAAGCATTCGACCCGCTCTTCTATCCTAACGATGGGACGGTCTACAGAAGCGCCGGTGGTGCGCCGGGTGAAAAGTACTGGAGCAACCGTGCGGATTACTCGATCCATACGGTGCTGGATACCGGCAGTCATTCGTTGAAGGGGGATGTTACCATTACCTATACGAACAACAGTCCTGATGCATTGTCCTATCTCTGGCTGCAGGTGGACCAGAATATCTACCGGCAGGATTCCCGGGGGGAGAGTGTCAATCCGGTGACGGGTGGCCGGTGGTCGAACCGGAAATTCACGGAAGGGGATGTCATCCGCAAGGTGGTGGTGCTCATAGACGGGCGGGAAGAAAAAGCCGACTGGCTTGTCAGTGATACCCGGATGCAGATAAGGCTGCCGCAGGCGGTGAAGGCAGCGGGTGGGGTCATCCGGTTGAGGATCGACTATTCCTTTGACATCCCGGAATATGGTACGGACAGGATGGGCCGGCAGTTGACGAAAAACGGCTGGATCTACGAAATAGCGCAATGGTATCCCCGGATGGAAGTGTATGACGATGTCACCGGCTGGAATGTGCTACCTTATCTTGGCCAGGGAGAATTTTACCTGGAATATGGCAATATCGATTATACGGTGACGGCGCCTTCCAATCTTGTGGTGGTGGGGTCCGGGGAATTGTTGAATCCTGCCGAAGTGCTTACCCCGACTGAGCAAAGCCGGCTGGCGAAGGCCAGGACCAGCGATAAAGCAGTATTTATTCGTACTGCCGAAGAGGTGGCGGAAGGGAAGACCCGGTTGTCAAAGGCTTCGCTGACCTGGCATTTCCGGTGTGACCGGACGCGGGATGTGGCCTGGGGTGCTTCCAAGGCCTTTATCTGGGATGCGGCGCGGATCAATCTCCCCGAGGGGAAGAAGGCGTTGGCCCAATCTGTCTATCCGGCAGAGTCTGCGGGTGAGGCTGCCTGGGGCCGGAGCACGGAATTTGTAAAAGGCTGTATCGAGCTGTATTCGACAGAATGGTATCCCTTCACTTATCCTGTCGCCACCAACGTGGCCGGCAATGTTGCGGGGATGGAATATCCGGGCATCGTCTTCTGTGGGAGGGGCGAACGCGGCAGCGGGTTATGGGATGTGACCAACCACGAGTTTGGCCACAACTGGTTCCCGATGATCGTCGGCTCCAACGAACGCAAGTATGCCTGGATGGATGAAGGCTTCAACACCTTTATCAATGATGTAGACACCAGGGTCTTCAACAAGGGAGAGTTCTATCATAAGCAGGATGCGCAAAAGATGGGGCAGTATATGTTCAACGATCGGAGCGAGGCCATTTTCACGATCCCCGATGTCATACAAGCCTATAACCTGGGGTCGGCGGCCTATGCCAAGCCTGCCATGGCGCTCAATCTGCTGCGGAAGTATGTCCTGGGGGAGAAGCGCTTTGATTATGCTTTCCGTACCTATATCCGGCGCTGGGCTTTTAAACATCCCACCCCATGGGATTTCTTCCGTTGCATGGAGAATGCAGGCGGTGAAGACCTGGGCTGGTTCTGGCGGGGATGGATCCTGCACAACTGGAAGCTGGATCAGGGTGTCAAAGAGGTGAAGTATGTAGAAAGCGACGCTTCCAAGGGGGCTATTATTACGATCGAGAACCTGGAAGAGATGGCCATGCCGGTGGTGATGGTCATCCAGCAGGAGAATGGGAAGACCGATACGCTGACCCTGCCGGTGGAGATCTGGCAACATGGCCCGACGAAGGCTTTTGCCTATCCGAGCACTTCGAAGATAAAGAGTATTGTTATCGATGCGGCGCACGATTTCCCGGATATCAACCCCAACAATAATACCTGGACGGGTGAGGCTGCGGAAAAGCCCGTACCGCCCGGGGTATCGGCTACTACGGTGATCGACAAGTATTTTGCCGCCATCGGCGGTAAGGACAAGGTGATGGGGGTGAAAGACCTGCTTGTCATCGCCAAGGCGAATGTGCAGGGACAGCAGGTGATCGAGACCAGGAAATACCTGCAGCCGGATGGCGAAGTACTCGATATCGAGCTGCCGGATATGAAGATGCATGCGGTGCACCTGGTGGTGAGCAAGGACAGCGTCACGCTTTCGCAGATGGGTCAGGTTCCGCCGCTCGATGAGGCCACAAAGAAGGATATCAGGGAAAATGCCGGCGCTTTTCCTGAACTGAATTTTTCAAAGGAAGGTTTTAAGACCGAACTGACGAGCATCAAGAATCTCGAAGGTACGGAGGCATATGAATTGAAGGTGACGACGCCTTCCGGTCATGTCAACCTGTTTTATTATGCCGTCGAGAGCGGATTGCGTATCAGGGAAGTGAGGAGTACGGGCCAGGGGTCAACTACTACCGACTATGGCGACTACCGGGAGGTGGACGGGATCAAATTTCCCTGGCATATAGATGACAACCAGGGCGAGGTCGAGCTCAATATGACCGTGCAGTCGGTGAAGGTGAATTCGGGGTTGACGGCTACGGATATGAAGTAGTTATATCCCGGCGAGGAACTGGTCGCGGATATAGTCTACGACGGGGACTAATTGCCCGCCCGATTCCTGGTAGACCTTGAGCTGCCGGTCGGCGCCGGTGCCTGTATTCAGGATCGTCTCGGCAAAATGCGTAGCCTGGCGGCTTCCGAGGTGGTCGACGACGTCGTCGACGAAGTTCAGCAATTCATAGATCAGTGCACGGGTATTCACTTCCTCTTCTTTTCCGAAGTCGATGAGGTAGCCGTCGATGCCATAGCGGCTGGCCCGCCATTTATTCTCGTTGATGAGGGCGCGGGAATACTGGATATAGTTCATGTTGGCCAAGCGCAGCTTGTATATCTTTACACATACGGCCTGGAAGAGAGCTGCAATGCAGATGGTCTCGTCCACGGTCATCGGTACGTCACAGATGCGGAATTCCACCGTGTTGAAGAAAGGGTGGACGCGCAGATCCCACCAGATCTTTTTTGCGTTGTCGATGCAATTCGTCTTTACCAGCAGCTTTACAAAGTTGTCATAGGCCTCGATGCTTTCAAAGTATTCGGGAATGCCGGTGCGGGGGAATTTATCGAATACTTTTGTCCGGTAGGATTTATATCCTGTCTGTCTTCCTTCCCAGAAGGGGGAATTTGTGCTGAGAGCATAGATGTGAGGGAGGAAGTAGCGGGTGGAATTGGCGATGTGGTTGGCCATTTCGCGGCTTTCCATGCCGACGTGGACGTGGAGGCCAAAGATGAGATTGCTTCGCGCTGCCTCCTGGAGTTCGTTCACAATTTCGCTGTAGCGAGCATGTTCAGTGATCAGTTGACCTTCCCAATGACTAAAAGGATGAGTCCCGGCAGCGCCGACACAAAGTCCGAGGTCGCCGGCAATGCGGGCGATGGTCCTGCGCAGGGTGGAGACGTCTTTGCGTGCTTCGCTGATATCCTGGCAGATGTCGGTGCCTACTTCCACTACGGCCTGGTGCATTTCCGCCTTTACCTTGTCACGGATGACCTTCTGTCCTTCGGTTACGATCTTTTGTTCGTGGCTTTTGAGTTCACGGGTCGACGGATCGATGACCATATATTCTTCTTCGATGCCTAATGTGAAGTTGCGGTAGTTGATCTCAGCCATTTGTAAGGGGGTTATTGAGTAAAGAGTTGCCGGATGTCGAGCGAGAAGCCGGGCACGGCCGTGGCGTGCAAGGTATCACCAGGTTTATGGATGGTAGAGGCGTCATATTTCCCATCGGCCTGGAGCAGGGACACCATGACGTTTTCCTGCATGGGGCTGACGACCCAGTATTCCCTGACGCCGGATTCCTGGTAAACGTCGTACTTATCGCAAACGTCATATTGAGAATTGCTGGGGGAGAGTATCTCGATAATGAGATCGGGGGCTCCGCAAACGCCGCGGCTGTCGACCTTTTGGGGGTCGCAGACGACGCAGACATCCGGTTGTACGACGGTGGTGACCTGATCGTCTCTCTTGCGATTCTTTACCGGCAGCCGGACATCGAAGGGCGCGATGAAGGCTTCGCAGGGGCATCCCTTGAGGTGACCATATAGACTGACCGCCAATTTAAGGGCGAGGCGCTGGTGGATGGTGTTGGCGGCGGCGAGCTTGAATATCTTGCCCCGCAGCAGTTCGAGCCTTTCGAGGAATCTCCACCGGTAGTAGTCGGCATAGGTATAGGTTAGTGAAGGGTCCGGCTCCTCTACCTGCTGGTAGCGGTCTTCTTCATGGTTATAGATCGTCAACATAGAAGTAAGGTTTGAATTATTGTTATGCTAATAAAATTAGTTGAAAAAGGATTATGAAAAAAAAATTTATAGGACGGCCAGTGATCTGTGTGCTGTCGCCTGCTGGAGGTATTTTCCCCAGGTGAGGTTGTCGCCGTCATCCTGGTGGTTAAGCGCCCGTTCGATGGCGTAGTCGGCAGCGGTATCCACTACCCAATTGAAGTTGTCCTCGCCTACGCTGGTCTTCTCGGCGTCCGGCGCCGGGTTGCAGAAGTCGATGGCATAGGGGATGCCGTCGCGGACGGCCAGCTCTACCGTATTGAAATCATAACCCAGCCAGGCGTTGATGCGCAGGACGATCTCTTCCATTTCCTGCAATCTTTCCGCGGAGGGGTTGAAGTCGGCGTTGTAGCGGAGGTGATGGGGGTTGCGTGGTTCGTAAGGCATGATGCGGACGTATTTCCCGCCGATGCAATAACAGCGGTAGTATTCGGAAAAAACGATCTCTTCTTGTAGCAGCATAACGAGTTGGCCTGTTTCACCATGCTTCTGGTAAAACTCCTCGGCGTTGTGGAGTTTGTAAACATTCTTCCAGCCACCGCCGGCAAAGGGTTTCATATAGGCTGGAAAGCCGACGTAATCGAATATGCTTTGCCAGTCCAGCGGGAAGGCGAGATTGGAGAAAGACTGGTCGCTGGTGTCCGGGGGCAGTTCACGGGAAGGGAGGATGACGGTTTTGGGTACCGGGATGCCGATGCGGGTGGCGAGACAGTTGTTGAAGAACTTCTCATCGGCGCTCCACCAGAAGGGGTTGTTGATGACAGCTGTCCCACAGAGAGCTGCATTTTTCAGATAGGCCCGGTAGAAAGGGACGTCCTGGGAGATGCGGTCGATGATGACGGCATAGCCGCTGTTCTCGCCCTGGATGACCTTGTCGATGCGAACGGGCTCCGCGGTGATTCCCGCGATATTTTTTCTGTTGACGGCCTCGATGAATGCCATCGGAAAGCTTCTTTCGCGACCGTAAAGGATGCCGATTTTTTTGTAGGAGTTCATACAATTCAATTTTTTGTGCGGTGATGATGGGGTTTAGGGTGTGGCTCCCGGCAGCATGGACAGGTAATGCGGGAACATTTCTTTCCATACGGGCCAGTCGTGGTCGCGGCCGGCGCGGATGTCCAGCCAGTGGGGTATAGATTTGGCGGCGAGCAGGCGGCTCATCCATTCATTTTGTCCCCGGCAGATGTCATGCTCGGCTGTTCCAAGCACGATGCCCATTTGCCAGAGGGCGGCATCGGATGCGCCCGGGATAAAGTCGACGGGGTTGTTGAAATAGACGTTGTCATCGTAATAGCCATCCGTGAAGGATCGGATGTCGAAAACGCCGCTCATGGAAAAGCAATAGCCGGTGATACCGGGGTGGCGGAAGGCGAAGTTGGCGGAATGATAGCCGCCAAAGCTGCAACCGGCTACGGCGATGCGAGTGTGTCCGGTCTCGTGCATAGCGCGGGATACAATTTCTTCCAGTATGAGGCGGTCGTAGAAGGTATGCCGCCGAGCCCTTTCGGCCGGGGACACGGACTTGTCATACCAGGTCTCTGCATCGAGGCTATCGGGGCAGTAGATCTTTACTTTCCCGTTCTCGAGGAACCAGCGGGCGGTCTCGATGAGGCCCTGGTCTTTGTTCTGATAATAACTGCCACGGGAAGTTGGGAAGATGATGATGGGATAACCTCCCTTCCCGAAAACGAGCATTTCGAAATCCCGGCCGATGACCGGTGAATGCCATTTGTGATATTCTTCGTCAAGGTCCATTTATGATTAAATATACTATTTTTGGCGCTATGTCGATAGAAAAGAGCACGAATATCAGGCAGGAGAGCTTGTTGTTGCGATCGGGGCAGCTGAACCGAAATGTGATGGTGGATTTTTATTTGCCGGGTGAAGCCTGTGAGATGCGCCAGACCGGTCTGCTGCTGATCAATGACGGGCAGGACCTGGGCCGGCTTGGGCTGGCGGGGATACTGGACGATCTTTATGGCCGCGGGTTGTTGAGACCGCTATTGTGCGTGGGCATCCATGCAGGCGAGGAAAGGAAAATGGAATATGGGACGGCGGGGATTCCCGATTACAAGGGTAGGGGTGCAAGGGCGGATGCGTATACGCGGTTTGTCTTTGACGAACTGATACCGGCCATCCGCCGGAGGTATAGGGCGCCTGATTTCCGGGAGAAGGCATTTGCGGGGTTTTCGCTGGGAGCGCTTAGTGCGATGGATATTGTCTGGAGCCATCCGCAGGAATTTACGCGGGCGGGACTGTTCTCCGGCAGTTTCTGGTGGCGGACAAAGGATGCGACTGACGCGACCTATGATGAGCATACCAACAGGATCATGCAGGCGGAAGTGCGCAGAGGCAGCTACTATCCCTGGCTGAAGTTCTTTTTTGAATGCGGGACGGAGGATGAACAGGAAGACCGCAATGGCAATGGGATCATCGATTCCATCGACGATACGCAGGATTTGATCGGGGAACTGGTGGCGAAAGGGTATGACAGGGAGCGGGATATCCGGTATTATGAGATTGCCGGCGGCCGGCATGATGTGGATACCTGGAGGAGAGCGATACCGGAATTTTTGTTATGGGGATTTGGGAAATAAATGATATAAAAAAAAACCCCGCCGGTGAGCGGGGTTTTTTGTGCGGGTAGTATTAGTTGAACAAGTATCTTATACCGATCTGTCCTTGCCAGTGCGACAGTGGATTGCCGGTATCATCCTTGTAAGCATTGGTGTAAGGAGTCTGGCTGGAAGACACCTGGAAGGGGAACGAGTAAGTCGGAGTACCGTTGGCCATTCCCTCGAAATTGAGCGGTGACAGCTGGGTGAAGGTCTTGTAGACGCCCCACTTGTTGCTGATCATGTTGCCCACGTTGAGGATATCGAAGCTGACCTTCAGCGTATGTTTGGTCTTGTTCGTGCGGCCCGTGTAATAGAATATCTCCTGGGTGATGTTGAAGTCCATTCTTGAAAACCAGGGCAGTACGGCGGCATTACGCTGGGCGAACTGGCCACGGTGCTGGCTCAGGTAGTGGTCGGAATTGATGAAAGCATCCAGCTGTGACCAGATCTGGGCGGCCGTGCGGGGGTCCTTGGCCGGGTTGTTGCCGACGGGAACCAGGGTGATCTCCGAGGAGTTGTTCGGAATATACATCAGCATGAAATTGCTGGTGCCGGTGTTGGTGTTCATCGGATCGCCGTTGTAGGTATAAGAACCTACGCCTGCGGGTGCAGCCTCGTAGATGAGGCCTGCCGAAGTGGCAAAGAACTTCGCATATTCTTTACGATAGAAGGCCGAGGCGATGATACGATGGGGCTGATAGAAGTTGGCATAACCCAGCTCGGGAGAATTGGGGTCGCCGATGGTGGGGCGGCCGTTCCAGTTGGATTGGGCGATGGAGCCGCCATCGTTGAGGGTCTGGGACTGGCTGAACGTATAGGCGACGTTGAGATACACATTCCTGAAGCTCTTCTGCAATTGCAGGGTAGCGGTGTATGCATATCCCTTGCTGTAGTTCTTCATCAGGATAGCGTTGGTGATAATGGGGTTGCTTTGGGTAGCACCTCCCTGTCCGCGGTTGATCTGGTTGGCGCTGTACCTCCAACGGGGGTCAGCTCCTTTGAAAGGGGTGATGCCGGTATCCGGAAGGTTGACGTTCTCGAAGTTGACGGCATTGATGTCCTTGGAGTACATGAACTCCAGGGTACCGATGATGCCCCAGGGCAGCTTCTGGTCGATGGCAATGTTGGCCTTCAGCACCTGGGGATATTTGAAGCCGGGATCGGTGAATACCAGGTTATACGAGGTATTGGCAGCACCTGCGGTAGGCCGGTAGTGGTTGATATCGGCGCTGAATGCGACGGGTGCGGTAGCAGGAGAACCCAGGGGACCCTTGACGAAGGAGCCGAACTGTACCCCGTTGTTGCTGGCCTGGTTGCTGACCCATACAAAGGGAGGAGGACCGGAGAAGAAGCCGGCGCCGCCACGGACCTGTGTTTGCTGGTCGCCTTTGACGTCCCAGTTGAAGCCTACACGGGGCGAGAATAAGGGGTTGGTATTGGGTTTTTGTCCCGTGCTGTAATGTTTGCCATCCCTGAAGGTAAGCGCATCGGCATAGGGGTTATCCTGGAATTTGTTCTCGAAGATGGGGGCATCGACGCGTAACCCATAGGTGAGGGTGAAGTTGTTGGTGACCCGCCATTTGTCCTGTACAAAGAAACCCAGTTCGTATACGCCGATCTTCGCATAGGGGAAGGAGCCGTCCGGAAGGGCAGAATATTGCAGGTTGTAGCGGATGGCGGTTGCCGCGCCGGTGTTGACGCTGTTGTAGAAATCGTCCAGGGTCTTGAAGCGATAGACCCCTTCATAGTTGGGGGCAAAACCGTTCTTGAACTTCTTATAATAATCCTGTGTGCCGAACGTGATCTCATGGGTGCCCTTATACAGGGTGAAGATGTCGGACAATTGATAGATATCTGTGTTCAGGACGTTGTGATAGGTGAAAGGCTCATAACCGAAAGCGGTATAAGACTGGTTCGACCCGTTCATGATGTCCACCAGCGGGAAATCGGATCCTCCCTGGCTTTCCCGGAAGTCGCGCAGGGCGGTGTAGCCAACCTGCAGCTTGTTGGAAATGCCGTTGCCGAAGCGGGTATTGAGTTCGGCGATGAAGATGTTGAAATTATTATGAATGACATAGCCAGCGCCGCTGAAGGGCAGGCCGGTCGAGCTGGCCTGGCGGCCACCGCTGGGTGAACCGCTGTTGCTCGCGGCGATATCCCTTAATGAGTTGAGGTAGTTGTATTTGATCGTGAACGTGTTGCGCTTGCCGATGTTCCAGTCGATCTTTGCCGTGAGCTTATCGCTTTGGGTCCTGTAGGAATAGCCCTGGAAGAATCCCGGATTGTAGTTGAAGTTTTTAACCAAAAAATTCTTCAACGCGGTGAGCGTATCGTAATTCGCGGCCGAAACGTTGCCGCCGGCCGGGGTGCCAGCCGTGGAAGCTACGAAAGTAGTTGCGGGGTCTTTTCTGCGCTCTTGCTCGTAACTGACGAAGAAGAATACCTTGTTGGGAACAAAGGCGCCACCCAGGTAAGCGCCCCAGAGATTGTAATCGAAGGTCTGGTGGGGCAGCTGGTAGCCATCCACGTTATAGCCCTGAAGGCCGGAGCTCTTTATATACGTGTAAACTGAACCTTTGAACTGGTTGGTTCCGCTGCGAGTGACGGAGTTGATGCCTGCGCCGGAAAATCCGCCCTGCCGAACGTCATAGGGAGAAACGTTGACCTGGATCTGCTCGAGGGCATCCAGGCTGATGGGCTGGGAGTTGGTTTGTCCGCCGAGCGTGCCGGAGAGGCCGAAGGCGTTGTTGAAATTGGCTCCGTCCACCGTGAGGTTGTTATAGGAGCTGCTGCGGCCACCGAAGCTGAGTCCGTTGGCGCTGGGGTCGAGCCGGGTAAAGTCCTGCAACGACCTGCTAAGGGTCGGGAGCCGGTCCATCTGGGCGCGGCTGATGACTTCCTGGCTTCCCGTATGGCCGTTGTTGAAGACCTTATCCTGGCGGGAGGCGGTGATCACCACTTCCGTCAGTTGTTTGGACTCCGCGACGAGGGAAAAATCCGATTTGAAGACTTCCCCCAACAACAGGGAGATATTTTCCTGTTTTTCCTCCTTAAACCCGACATAGCTGACGGTGACCGTGTAAGGGCCCCCGATGCGCATATTTGGTAGGTTGTAGCGTCCGTCCTTTCGGGAGGTGGTAGTATATACTGTACCCGTAGGCCCGTGGATGGCTGTGACGGTAGCCCCTCCAAGGCCTGCTTTTCCATCCGTAACCAGGCCGGCGATCTCCGAAGTCGTTTCCTGACCAAAGGAGTACAGCATGGACAGAATGGTGATTGTTGATAATAGCAGTCGTCTTATCATATAAAGTGGTTTTGCGGGTGCAAAGGAATACAGAATTTGTATGACTGTATTCACAACAACATTAAGAAATCATTAACAGCTAAAGAAAGGGGAAAGGCTGAAAAGGCTGCGCGATCACTATTTGTTAATATTCGCTGGGGGAGCGCTTTTCCTGGGGTTGGCCGGCCGGGGTGACTGGGTAGCCTGTGGTGTTTGGGTAGGCTTTAGGCATCCTTTTCTAACTTTCAGCCGTTTTTATTGTTAATTTTGTACTTAAACCTTTTTTGATGTTGTCCAGTATAGAGAGCGCAATCGAAGACGTAAAAAATGGGAAGCTGGTTATTGTCGTTGACGATGAAGACCGTGAGAATGAAGGAGATTTCATTACTGCAGCCCGTAATGTTACCCCAGAGATCATCAATTTTATGAGCAAGGAAGGCCGGGGCCTCATCTGTGCCCCGCTGGTGGAAGACCGGTGTGACGAACTTGGCCTGGAATTGATGGTCCACAAGAATACGGCGCTTCATGAGACTCCGTTTACGGTGAGTGTTGACCTGCTGGGACATGGTTGTACTACGGGGATCTCGGCCCACGACCGGGCCAAAACGGTGAAGGCGCTTGTCGATCCGGCAACGACACAAGATGATCTCGGCCGTCCCGGCCATATCTTCCCGCTGCGGGCAAAGCGCGGTGGAGTCCTGCGCCGGGCGGGGCATACTGAAGCCACGATAGACCTGGCCCGGCTTGCCGGGTTCGAGCCGGCGGGTGTACTGGTAGAGATCATGAACGAAGATGGGACGATGGCCCGGCTGCCTCAGCTGCTGGAGATTGCGCGGAAATTCGATCTGAAGGTGATCTCGATAGCCGACCTCATTGAATACCGGTTGAAGACCGATTCGCTGATCGAAGAGATAGTCAGGGTGGACATGCCTACCAAATACGGGCATTTTAAACTGATTGCCTTCCGGGAAAAGAATACGAATAATGAACATCTGGCCCTGATCAAGGGTAGCTGGCAACCGGGTGAGCCGGTGCTGGTTCGGGTGCATTCCTCCTGTTTTACAGGGGATATCCTGGGTTCCTTCCGGTGTGACTGTGGCGAGCAGCTGCACGAAGCCATGCGGCTGGTGGAAGCGGCGGGCCAGGGGGCTATCCTTTATATGAACCAGGAGGGGCGGGGCATCGGTCTTTTGAACAAATTGAAGGCCTATAAGCTCCAGGAAGAGGGGATGGATACGGTGGAGGCCAACCTTCACCTGGGTTTCCCGATGGACAAGCGGGATTATGGGGTAGGGGCGCAAATCCTGCGTTACCTGGGGATCACCAAGCTGCGGCTGATCAGCAATAATCCGCGCAAGCGGGCCGGGTTGTTGGGTTATGGGCTCGAGATCGTCGATACCGTGCCGATAGAGATCCACCCTAACCCGCATAATGAGAAGTATCTCCAGACTAAGAGGGATAAATTAGGGCATGAGATATTGAAATAAATTACAAACCCCGCGGCCGCGGGGTTTTTTAGTTGGTGTCGTTTTTGACGGTGGGGGGAGGCGTTGGGGGCGCGGGTATGGGGGATCTTTTCTTTTTCTTTTTAAACAACTCATCGATGCGATCGAATTCCCGCCGGTAGGAGATACTGGTGCCGGTGCTGTTCTGTGTATGGTTGCCCGTGGACAGATAGTTGTACGAATCGCGGTAGAAGAAGGTGAGGACAACCCGACCGTCGGGGGTGACCTTGTATTCCGCATTGATATCGGGGAGAAACTGGAAGGAAGCATTCTGGGTCTGCTGTGCCGTCAACCCCCAATCCAGGGCGCTACCGACCGTCATCGTCAGCTTCTCGTTGAGCACGTTCTTGCTGACGGAGAGGTTGAGGTTGGTGCGGTTGTAGTTCATGTTATTGAAATCGGGATTGTTGATGACAAGGTAGTCTCCATTGTACAACGTGGTGTTGAAATTCACCCGGATGCTCTTGTCCTTGAAAATGCGCTGCAGCTGGCTGGACACCTGTTTGGAGAAGGCATTGGAAATGGCGCCGGAGATGCTGTTGACCACCGCGTTACCTACGGCGGAGGTGGGGTCGAAGGTGGTGGTGCTGTTGGACAGGGGGACAAAACTATTGAGGACGACCAGGCAGGACACCTGTTTGTTGAGTTCGTTGGGGTCGTTCTGGATGCGCTGGAGCAGGGTATAGGCATCCTGGTCGTTCCGGAGCGGGCTGCCGGGCGGGAGGTCGATCTGGAAGGCGATGTTTGGCGCCATCAGTTTTCCCGTCAGGTTGGCTGTCACGATGATATCGCCCCGGTAGCGCTTGACATTCTCGTCCTGGATGCCGGAGGCGTTGTTGAGGCCCAGATCGCTGAACCGGACGTTTTCGGCCCTGAAAGTGGCGGCGATGCCGATGTTCGCATCGTAGGGATTACCGTTCCACTGGATATAATTGCCCACCCCTTCACTGAGGGTAAAAGGCTTATGAATAAAAGACTGGAAGGTGAAATTGTAATTCCCCCGATCGATCTCATACCGTCCGTTGAGGGTGAGGTCTTCCGTTGTCCCTACCCGCATGACCAGGTTGCCATGGCCATTGGCCTTGATGATGTCCCCGCTGAGGGGGTCGAGGATCATGTAGACGTTAGCGTAGTTGTTGGCGTACATGTCCAGGGTGACCAGGAGGTTGGAGCTTTTTTTATCTGCCAGGCCCTTCTTCATCTCTTTTCCGTATACCCGCCACTCGATGAAATCGGCCTCCCCATTCTCCCGGCTGATGGAAGGCGGGAGATAGATGCTCGAGCTGTCGGTGGGTTCGCCTTTGATGTTCATGATCATGTTGTTCTCAGGGCCGGTGAGGGTCATTCTTGCCTTGCCGACGACGGTGCCGTAGAA
Organism: Puia dinghuensis; assembly: GCF_014642875.1. GTDB lineage: Bacteria > Bacteroidota > Bacteroidia > Chitinophagales > Chitinophagaceae > Puia > Puia dinghuensis. Next base: position 1,423,347 of record NZ_BMJC01000001.1, on the reverse strand, counting down.
CTGGTTGTTATCGGTGGCCTTGGTATCCAGCAGGAGCAGGCGGTTGGTATTCATTTCGAAATCGAAGCCCAGGTCGTCGAAGGCGTGATGGAAGAGCCGGCCATGGGTGAGGTCGGCCGTATGCCCGAGCCTGTCCTTTAACTGCAGGGTACCGAAGTCGATAGTATCTTTTTTAAAGCGGATGGTGGCCACCGGGATCTTATAGGTGCATTGGGTATAGGCTACTTTCAGGGAAGCATCTTTTAATTGAACGGTGCCCAGGTAGTAGAGATGGGAGGGTGCGCCGGTGATCTGGAGGGTTCCGCTGGCATTGCCGGTGAGATTGGTGAAAATGCCACCCAGGTATTTTTCCAGCATATCGACCTTCACCGTAGCAACATCGGTCGTGATGTTGACGGCGGGGCCTGCGGCGCTGTCCGAGAGGTTGATCAAACCTTTTGCGTCAAAATGGTAGTCTTTGTTGTCGGAGTGCAGGGTGGTCTGAACCACGCCGGTGGACTTCTGGTAGTTTGCCGAGAGGTCGAGCCGGCCGATGGAGTCATTATCGAAACGAAACTGTTCGGCCTGTCCCTGGAAGTGGACCGTATGATCGCCGAATGGGTTGGTGATGTCGGTGCTGCCTGTCAGTAATCCCTCCAGCCTTTCCGATCGGACGACATAAGGTGTAAAGTCGCCGATGTTCACTTTTTTCAGATCGATATGAATATCGTTCCAGTTGCCTTCCCCCGAGGGATGGGTAGTGATGGCGATGGCCTGGTCGCCGCTGTGGATGTTGAGCCCGTCGGCATAGAGAATGTTATTATAATAAGCCAGTTCGCCGTTTTTATCGATGATCCAGGTCTTGCTGTTGATATCGAAAGAAGAGGGATCGAAGGTTAGCTTTACTCCGCTGGGCTGGGTGCGCACCTGTGCCGAGATGTTGGCGGAGTTGAGCGTCTGGTTGGCGCTGGTCTTTACCTGGACGCTGGAGAGGTCGTTGGACGAACGGAGGTGGATCAGCGTGCTGGGAAAGTGCAGGCTGTCGTTGATGGATACGTCGCCGATGGTGGTCTCCAGGGAAAGGCTGTCGAGGTTACCCGTTGCTTTCAGGTTCAGGTTGTTAAAGGCGATGCTCTTGTAGTCGAAGGCGGGGATGTCGGCATTGAGATCGAGCAGGTGTTTGTCCCGGGTATCGATACGACCGGCGATGACGGAATTGTTGAAGCCTTTCAGGTCTTTATCAAACAGGTCTATGTATTCATCCACTTTTTTTGTGGAGATGACGAAGGTGAAGTTTTGGTTGGCCGGTTCCGTCTTTGCGGGTTTGATATAACTCGGGTAATATTTGTTGAGAAAGGTCTGGAAGGAAGCGGGGAGGTCTTTGATAGAGAATTCACCGGCGATGGCTCCGTCGAATTCGTTGCTGACCACGACGATCTTTTTATTGTTGGCTTCGATGCTGGATTCGAGCGTCAGCGAGTCGAAGGAGACACGGTTGCCGTTCTTGAACAGGGAGGCGTCGTAAATGCTGGCGTGGCCGAGGAAGTTGTCGATGTCATTCCCGGTGAAATTGCATTTGAACTTCCCGTCGAATTCCACTTCCTGGTTGACAAAATGCAGTTTGGTGAGATTGGCTTTTGCAACCTCGGCTTCAAAGTTGAATACGGGCAGTTGCTGGCTGAAGTCGACGAGTCCATTCAGGTGAGCGTCCAGATTAGGGTCGCTGGCTATGAGTTCGCCGTTGAACTTCTTTTTGGCGACGGCGCCGTTGACCTGGATATGCTGGTAGGTATACCCGTTGAATTCGAGGCTGTTGACCATTCCATCGAGGCTGGCGCTGAGGGTGCCGGTCTTGAGGCCGGTGCCGTTGATCTTTCCCTGGAAGGCGATGCGACCCAGGTTGTCATTGTCGAGGAAGGACCCTAATTGGAAGCTATCCGTGGTGATGGTGCCTTGGTAAATGGAAGGCCCCACGGCCGGTAGTTTCATGTCCAGGTTGGTTTCGAGGGTGCCCAGGCTTGTCTCGACGGTGCCTTTTGTGACGAAGTCCCTGAACGTGCCGGTGAAGTCGCCCCGGAAGCGGAGCCAGGCGATGTGGTCGATACGCGGCTGTTCGACATGACGCAGGGAGGGCACGAGGGCAGCCATATCCTCGTAGGTGGTGCGGAAGTCGTTCGACTTGAATTCGATATAGGTCTTTTCGGCGTTGGGTAATCCCTTCAAATGGATATCTCCATTGAGAAGGGTATTCTTACCGGCTTCCAGAACCACTTTCCGGCCGCGGAGATCGGATACCGTCCCCTGGATATCACCCGAAAGCCGGATTCGTTTGTTCCAGGTCTTTAGTTCGGGGGCAAACCAGCCGATGTCGTCAGTGTCTATGTCGGAGTCGGTGAAATGGGCTTCCATCCTGATCTTGGTGACGAAGTCATCCATGTCGTCGAGGGTCTTGAAGCGCATGGCGAAGAAGTTGCGCAGGTGGCTCTTGTTCGTCACCAGGTCGAGCCGGCCGAATTCCATGGCTTCGGGGAACCATTTGATGTGGGCATTGAGCTTTTTTACGTCCAGTCCGCAGCGCTCTTTTGTGCTTAGCTGTAGTTGTGCGGTGAGGGTGTCGCGGTTGAGGCGCAGGTTGGAAAAGCGCGTGTTTACTTCATAGAAATAGAGATGGTCGCCGTCAAAGTGTTTGTTGATGACGGTATCTTCTGTCTTTTCATGGCGGAAGGACCCATCCTTTATCGAGACGCGGCCGGCGATGACATCCCATCCGCCAGGGTTGAGCCGCAGGTGCAGCGGGTCGTTGACCGGGACGGTGGTATCGATGGGCTGCTGCGGCCGTTTGGCGGTGTAATTGGCGAGAACAAAGTCGGGCTGTGTGAATTCGAGGCTTCGGATGCGCGCTCTTTTGTCGGTGAGGTTGATGGTGTCGGCGTCGAGGCTAAGGGCTTTCAGATGGACGTCCATGTCCTCGCCGCGCCAGGCGTCGTGTTTGAGAAAGTGGATACGGGCCAGTTCGATCTCTTTGAGATCGAGCTGTAGTCCTTTGGCCGTATCCTTCACTTTTTTGAGGGTGGTGTCGGTATCGGTGAAATAGTTGACGATGAACTGGTAGTTCCAGACCGAGTCGGTGGTGCGTTGAAGCTTGATGGTGGCGTCTTCCAGGCCGATGTATTGCAGCTGGGCTTTGTCTTTGAAGAACCACCAGTCGGTGATGTTGACTTTTACGGTGCCTGCGAAAAGCAGGGTGTCGCCCTTGTTGTCTTCGACCATCGTGCTGTCCAGCAACATTTTGTTAAAAAGGGAGAAGTTGACGTGTTTAACGCTGATGCGGGTGTGCAGGTCGTGGGAGAGCCGTTTTGTTACGCGCGCAACCAGCCAGGTCTGAACGGATGGCAGGTGGATAAGACCCCATACTGAGAGCAGTAATAGTAGTAAAACCAGTAATGTATTACGGAGTATTTTCCAAATCTTTCTCAGGGGCTATCCTTTTCTGGGTGGTAAAATTACGACTTACAGGGGTAAGTGCAAATTAGATACCAAAAACGAGGCCATCTCAAGCGAAAACTAGACGGCCTCGTTTTTCATTATGTCCGGCAAGCGGAGCTTGCCGGGCGGACCCCTGGATCCCTTACTTTTTGTACTTCTCTGTCATTGCTTTGTTAAAGTCCTGGGATGAGCCTTTGGCGATCGACAGGCTTGTCCAGCTGTTGTCCAGGATCATCTTGCCGATGTAAACGATCTGGCCGACATGATGGGGATAGTGCGCCAATTGGCGGTTGATGGCGTCTACCACCAGCAGGGGTTCGTGGCGGATGGTGATCGTTTTGAGCAGGTCGCCTGCTGTAAGCGACCGGAGGGTATCGATGAGGCAGCGCCAGCCTTCCTCCCACATGGCCAGCAACTCCGTCTTTGTGCAGCTGGGCGGGCTGAATTCTTCATCCCGGTTGCGGCCCGGCTTTTCGCCGTCTTCTGTCAGGAAATTTGTCCAGCGGCTGATCATATTGCCATGCATGTGCTGGATGATGACCCCGATGCTGTTGCTGGATTCGCCGGGAGTGTAGAAGAAGTCTTTTTCTTCCAACTGGGCGAAGGTCATGTCGCCTAAGACCTTATAGGTGAGGAAGCGTTTGATCGCTGAATCGAGATAGGTAGCGCCGAGCGTATTCATAGTAATGTATTTTAGTTGTTAGTAACCTGCCGCGGTGTCGTCGCCGCGATTATCACCTACGGCTATTATTTTGTGGTCGGGTCTGGGTTGTATTTCAATCACCTCTGTGCGGCCGATGCTGCCGCGTTGGGTGATGGTATAACCCATGGCTTGTAATTGTTCGCGGACACCGGCGGGGAAGCCGGCTTCCACGAAGAGCTGATCGGGCAGCCATTGGTGGTGGAATTTCGGCTTGTTGACGGCGTCTTCGGGGCTGAGGCCGAAGTCGAGTATGTCTACGAGCGTTTGGAAAACGGACGTTGTTATGGTAGTGCCGCCGGGGGTTCCCACGACGAGGCAGACCTTCCCTTTATCCAGGACGAGGGTGGGGGTCATGGAGCTTAGCATGCGCTTGCCGGGAGCGATGGCGTTGGCTTCCGTGCCGACGGCGCCATACATATTGGGGACGCCCGGTTTGACGCTGAAGTCATCCATTTCGTTATTGAGTAAGAACCCGGCTCCGCCAACCACGACTTTGCTGCCATACCACCCATTGAGGGTAGTGGTGATGGAGACGGCATTGCCTTCGTTGTCCATGACGTCGAAGTGGGTCGTCTCTTCGGATTTTGCTTCCAGAATGCCGGCGCTGATGTCTTTGCTGTTACCGGCCTTATCCTGCTGGAAAGACGCCATGCGGCGCCGTAGGTAGGCTTTGCTGGTAAGCGTATCGACGGGAACCGCGTAGTAGTCACGGTCGCCGAGGTATTGGGCGCGATCGGCATAGGCCAGCCGTTCGACTTCCGTCATCAGGTGTACGGCTTTCACCGACTCGAAGCCATAGCTTGCGAGCGGCTGGTCTTCCACCATCTTCAGCATTTGCTGCAGGACGACGCCGCCGCTGCTGGGCAGGGGCATGGTGACGATGGTATATTGCTTATAGGGGAATACGGAAGGTACTCTTTCTTTCGCAGTGTACTCTTTGAGATCTGCGTTGCTGATGATGCCTTGACCACGCTGCATTTCAGCGAGGATGAGCCGGGCGGTTTCGCCTTCGTAGAAACCTTTGGCGCCCTGGTCGCGAATGAGGCGAAGCGTCTTTGCCAGATCTTTTTGTACGAGCGTATCGCCGGCCTTCCAGCCGCCTTCCTTTATGAAAGCGGATGTCACCGTATTGTATTTTTTAAATGCTGTCTGTGCGCCGTTGAGGCCGCGGGCTTCTGCTTCGGTGATGACGAAGCCGTTCCCGGCCAGATCGATGGCCGGCTGGATCAGCCGGGCGAAAGGCAGGCGGGCATACTTGTATTCAGCGAAGATGCCGGCGACGGAGCCCGGGACGCCCGAGGCGAGATGACCATTCTGACTGAGATCGGTGCGGGCATTGCCTGCCGCGTCGAGATACATGTCACGGGTAGCCGCTGCGGGGGCTTTCTCGCGGTAGTCGAGTGTGATGTTCTTCCCTTTGGATGTATGGGCGACCATGAATCCGCCGCCGCCGATGTTGCCTGCGCCGGGAAATACGACGGCTAGTGCCAGCTGGGTTGTGATGGCTGCGTCGAAGGCGTTGCCGCCCTGCCGGAGAATGTTCAGGCCTGCATTGCTTGCCAGCGGGTGGGCGGAGACGACGGCGCCATGCGTGACGGCGGCTGTCTTCCGGATAGCGTAGTGATAAGGAGTAGCCGGATCCTGTGCCAGCAAGAGATCTTCTGACGAAAAAATAAGTGTGCAAAGGAGCCAAAGGCGGATGAACGGTCGCCGCATGTGGAGAAGAATGTTTTTCGTTAATAATTGCCCTTCGGGCGACCGGCCTCCGGCCGGTCTCGTGTTGAACCCCCTAAGTTAGCATTTTTTTATCTTTCATTGTTTACTTACATTCGTCGGTTATGAAGTCTAGCCTCTTCTTTGGTCTGCTGCTATCTGCCTGCTGTTGTTGCGCCCAGAACCCACCTTCGCCGGACATTGTGCTGGGTTATCCGCTCGGTGCGCACTTCACGCCGCATGATAAAATAGCCGGCTATTTCCAGGCTGTGGCGCGTGCTGTGCCGGACGAAGTGAAGCTAGAGCAGTATGGAACAACTTATGAGGGGCGTCCGTTGCTGCTGGCGTATATTGCCAGCCCGGAGAATCTGCGGCGGTTGGAAGATATCCGGCAGAACAATCTGCGACTTGCGGGTGTGCTTCATGACAATGTTGCACCCGACGAACATGGCCCTGTGATCGTTTGGCTCAGCTATAATGTGCATGGCAATGAGCCGGCTTCCTCTGAAGCGGCCATGAAGACCCTCTATCAACTGGTGAGTCCAGCGTCGGCGCGGGCAAAGGAATGGCTTCAGCATGTGGTGATCATCATCGACCCTTGTATCAATCCCGATGGCCGCGACCGGTATGTCCACTGGTATAATGATGTTGTTGGCGTTGAGGCCAATCCTGACCCCCAGTCGCGCGAACACCAGGAACCCTGGCCCAGGGGCAGAACGAATCATTACAACTTCGATCTCAACCGTGACTGGGCCTGGCAGACGCAGGTGGAGACACAGCAGCGGTTGAAGAAATACAACGCGTGGCTTCCGCAGGTGCATGTGGACTATCATGAACAGGGGTATAACAATCCCTATTATTTCGCGCCGGCGGCGGAGCCTTACCACGATGTAATTACACCGTGGCAGCGGGAGTTTCAGACGATGATCGGGAAGAACAATGCCCATTATTTTGATCGCAACGGGTGGCTCTATTTTACAAAGGAGGAATTCGACCTGTTCTATCCCAGTTACGGGGACACCTATCCTATTTATAATGGCGCTATCGGGATGACCTTTGAGCAGGGCGGCATCGGCGCCGGGCTAGCGGTGCTGACGGCTGACGGCGATACCCTGACACTGGCGCAGCGGTTGGAGCATCATTTTACGACGGGCATCTCTACCATCGAAATAGCTTCGGCCAATGCCGAACGGCTGATAAAAGAATACCATAAATATTTTATCGACGCGGTGAATCATCCCGGTGGGGAATACAAGGCTTATTATCTCCGCAACGATAGTTTTGGCGACCGGCTCGAGCGGCTGAAGGCTTTCCTCGAGCGGAATGGTATCCGATATGTCCGGGCTGGCGGCGGGATGTTCACGGGCGTCGATTATGAGTCGGGCCGGCCGGCTACTTTCAAGGCGGCGGCGGGTGATATCGTCGTCAATGCCAATCAGCCGAAATCCAATCTCGTGCGGGTACTCTTCGAGCCGAAGTCGCGCATCAGCGACTCGATCACTTATGATATTACGGCATGGTCAGTACCCTATGTTTATGGAGTACAGGCCTATGGGTTGAATGGATATGTGAATGGGGCGGGTGCGAGTACGATGACTTTTGATCATGACCGGTTGGTGCCTGACCAGGCCCACGCTGACACCAGCTATGCTTATGCCATCCGCTGGACGGGGATGGGGAGTGTTCGCTTCCTGACCCAATTGTTGCAGAAAGGGATAAAAGTCAGGTATGCGGAGAGGGCCTTCCAATCCGGTGGGATCTCCTTCGACAAGGGCACCCTGCTTGTTACGGCGACGGGCAACAGGGCGGCCGGTGACCAACTGTGGCCTGTTCTCATGGAAGCAGCCCATCATGCCGGTGTCATGCCGGTGGCGATCGCTTCCGGATTTGTGGAAAAGGGCGCCGACTTTGGCAGCGGGCTCGTCCATCTTATCCATCGGCCCCGGGTGGCGCTGTTGACGGGGGATGAAGTAAGCAGCCTCAACGCCGGGGAGGTTTGGCATCTTTTCGAACAGGAGATAGGCTATCCCGTTACCCTGATCAACGCCGCGTCGGCGGGGAGGATCGCCTGGAAAGATTTTGATGTTGTCATATTGCCGAACGGCAATTACCAGAGTCTGCAGGAGAAGAATGTGGCCGAGGCACTGCGTAGCTGGGTGCGGGAGGGCGGCCGGCTTATTGCGATGCAGAATGCGGTAGAGCAGCTGGCGAAGATGGAATGGGGGATCAGGTTGAAGGGCGAGGATGGAGATAAAAAAGACGAGGATAAGGACAAGAAGGGGGACGACTATGCGGATCTGCACCAGTATGGTAACCGTCAACGGGAAGAAGTGGCCAGCAGCGTACCCGGGTCTATCTATAAAGTCGAGCTGGACAATAGCCATCCGCTTGCCTTTGGATACCCGGACCATTATTATACGCTGAAGGAAGATGATAAGGAATATGAATTTTTAAAGGGTGGTGGCTGGAATGTCGGTGTTATCCGGAAGGATGGTTATGTGAGCGGGTTCACCGGAAACAAGGCAAAGGAGAGGCTAAAGGATGTGCTGGTCTTTGGTGCGGAGCAGATGGGAAGGGGATCGGTCGTTTATATGGCTGACGACCCGCTGTTTCGCAGCTTCTGGGAAAATGGGAAACTATTATTCTGTAATGCGGTGTTTTTAGTTGGACAATAAATTTTTTACATGAAACGGGTATCTGCTTTTTTGCTGGCGGCAGGTTTTTGTGGGTTGGGTTTGGCAGCATCTGCTCAGGCACCGGAGACGGTGACTTCTGCAGAGATCTATTTGAGGTTGAATAAATTGAATGTGCTGGGCACGGTGCTGTATATGGCTGCCCATCCAGATGACGAGAACTCGCGGTTGATCGCCTATATGGCCAAGGACCGGCTGTACCGGACGGCTTACCTGTCGATGACAAGGGGTGACGGGGGGCAGAATCTCATCGGTGACGAGCAGGGGGTTGAGCTGGGGTTGATCAGGACACAGGAGATGCTCGCTGCCCGGCGCGTGGATGGGGCGGAGCAATTCTTTTCGCGTGCTTTTGACTTTGGGTTCACCAAATCGACGGAGGAAGCTCTGAAGACCTGGGACAAGGAGAAGGTTCTCAGCGATGCCGTATGGGTGATCCGGAGATTCCAGCCGGATGTGATCATCACCCGGTTTCCGCCCGATAGCCGGGCGGGTCATGGTCATCACTCCGCATCGGCGGTGATCGCACAGGAGGCGTTTGTTGCGGCGGCGGACCCCAGCCGGTTTCCGGAGCAGCTCAAATATGGAGTAAAACCCTGGCAGGCGAGGCGAATTTTCTGGAACACGTTCAATTTTGGCGGGGCGAATACCACCAGTGAAGATCAGCTCAAGATCGATGTCGGTGGGTTCAATCCTATCCTGGGCAAAAGCTATGGAGAGCTGGCGGCGATAAGCCGTACCAATCATAAAAGTCAGGGTGCTGCGCTGACGCCGGCGCGTGGGCAATCGATGGAATATTTCAAGTTGGTGGCCGGGGATGGTGCGCACAGCGATCCGATGGAGGGGGTGGAGACCACCTGGCGCCGGGTCGAAGGCGGGGAAAAGATAGAGCGGATGGTGAACCAGCTTATCCGGGATTTTTCCCTGGCGCACCCGGAAAAGTCGGTGGCGGGTCTTGCAGCGGTCTATAAGGCGATAGGAGACCTGAAAGACGGCTACTGGAAGACGCAAAAGCTCAAGGAGGTGGCGGCGCTCATCACCGACTGCAGCGGGTTGTGGCTGGAGGCGGTGACGCGTAGTCCTTATGCCGTGCAGGGTGATTCCCTACCGGTGCAGATTGTGCTGAACAACCGGCTGGATGCGCCTATTGCTCTCCGGGAGGTGACGCTCGATCGTTTCGATACCGTATTACAGATGAACCTGGATGGAGATAAAAACTATTCATTCACACGGAACCTCTATGTCTCGCTCGACAAGCCGTTGACGCAGCCTTATTGGCTGATGGAAGACATGTCGCCGGGTTCTTTTAACGTAAAAGACCAGCGGCTGATCGGTGATCCGGTGGGCGCGCCTGCTTATTCCGTCAGCTTCCGGCTGGAGGTTAGTGGCCAGGAGATGGTGTTGACGCGGCCGGTGCAGTATAAATATACCGACGCCGTAAAAGGGGAGTTATATGAGCCGCTGACCGTATTGCCGCCGGCCACGGCGCGATTCAATCCCGACCTGGTGCTCTTCACCGATGGGGAGCAGAAGGGCTTCCGGGTAGAGGCGATGGATCGTACGGGTCATGCGGGTCTGCCGAAGATGGTGCTGACTCCGACGCCGGGTCTTACGATAGGGTCGTCTGCGGGGCTTGCCTGGACGGCGAAGCCGTCGCCTTCCGACGCAACCGGAACGGTGATATCCAGCCTTCTTTTTGAGCGGAACGGCCGGCAGGATACCGCGCTGCAATTAAGGACCATAGCCTACGATCATATTCCCCGCATCGATTATTTTAAGATGGTGAGGGAGAAATTCGTGCTCGCGGATGTCAGGATTGCGGGTCATCGCATTGGGTATATCGAAGGCGCCGGTGACAAGGTTCCGGAAGCGCTGCAAGAGATGGGGTATGAAGTGGTGCTTTTGAACGAGAAGGACTGTACCCCTGCCTTTTTAAAACAGTTCGACGCCGTCATCGCCGGTGTCCGGGCCTATGACGTTCATGACTGGCTGAGCGCCAGGCACGAGGTGTTGATGCAATATGTCAATGAGGGTGGTAACCTTATCGTTCAATATAACCGTGGCAACCTGGGCCGGATGACGACTGCGATAGGTCCGTACAACTTCGCTATCGCCAATATCCGGGTGACGGATGAGCATGCGCCCGTGCATTTCCTGCTGCCTGACCATGCCGTGCTGAATTATCCCAATAAGATAAGCTCCACCGATTTCGAGGGATGGATACAAGAGCGGGGCATCTATTTTGCCGGACAGACCGATCCTGCCTACCAGGAGGTGTTGTCGATGAGCGATCCAGGCGAACAGGAGCAGAAGGGCAGCCTGATCGTCGCGCATTATGGCAAAGGGACGTTTGTTTATACAGGTCTCGTCTTCTTTCGGGAGCTGCCTGCCGGTGTACCAGGGGCCTACCGGCTGATGGCGAATATTATTGCACTAAATCAGAAAAAGGGTTTTTAATCCGTATGCATCGAAGAAGGGATATCGCAATTGTAACAGCTATCGTAATAGGTCTTGTGGTTGGACGGTTTATCAAACGGGCGACGTTTGGGCTGCTGGTGGGGCTTTTTATCGGGCTCGTGGTAGCCATGTTGATCGCAAATCGTAATAAGAAATAATCATGGAAGAGGAAAGAGCGCCGCTTTTTTCAAAATGGTCCACGTGGTATTGGCTGGTGATCGGCTTCCTGGTGTTTTGTATCGTCATTTTTTATTTGCTGACCAAACACTTTTCATGAGCCGGCCCGACTGGATAGTACTGGCCCTGACATTGCTTGGGATCATTGCCTATGGATTGTACAAAAGCCGTACTACCAAGGACCTGGATGGATATTTTCTATCCAACCGAACGGTGCCCTGGTATATGGTGTTGCTGGGTATCATGGGGACCCAGGCCAGTGCAGTCACTTTTCTGTCTGCTCCCGGTCAGGCATATACGGATGGGATGCGGTTTGTCCAATATTATTTCGGGCTGCCGCTGGCGATGGTGGTTCTTTGTATCACTTTTGTACCGGTGTTTCACCGGTTGAAGGTCTATACCGCCTATGAATTTCTCGAACAGCGGTTCGATCTGAAGACCCGTACGCTGACGTCCTTTCTTTTCCTGGTGCAACGCGGGCTCAGCACCGGTATCAGCATTTCCGCGCCTTCCATTATTCTTTCTTCCCTGCTGGGATGGGACATCCTCTGGACGAATATCTTTATGGGCGGCCTGCTCATCATCTACACCGTGAGCGGTGGTGCAAAGGCCGTGGCCTATACGCAGCAGCTGCAGATGATCATCATCTTTGCGGGGATGACCATTGCGGGCTATCTTGTCGTTCACCGGCTGCCGGAGGGGATAGGCCTCTCCCAGATATTACACATCGGAGGCAAGGCGGGGAAGCTCAATATCATTACCACGGGTTTTGGCCGAAAGGGCGGTGGATTCGACTGGAACGACCGCTACAACCTGCTGAGTGGCATCATTGGCGGATTTTTCCTGGCGCTGTCGTATTTCGGCACCGACCAGTCGCAGGTGGGCCGTTATCTTACTGCGCGGAGTCTGAGCGAGAGTCGCCTGGGGCTACTGATGAATGGGTTTGTGAAGGTTCCGATGCAATTCCTGATCCTGTTGCTGGGGGTGATGGTCTTTGCTTTTTACCAATACAACCCCGAGCCGGTGTTTTTCAATAAATCACAGCTGCAGTTGCTGGCGCATTCGAAATACAAGGATTCACTGGCGATGGTGACCAGCCGCTATGAGGCGGTGGAGAGCCAGCGACTGGCCGTGATCGGCGATGGTGGGTCGGGGGGCGGCGGTGACGGGGTCGCGATGGGGAGTGGAGGGGCGGGCCGGCTGGCGGCCCTCGAGCAGGAGAAGGCGGGTTATAAAGCGACGATACGCCGGTGGCTCAATGATCCTGCCGTGAGTGGGGATGCCAATGACACCAATTATATTTTCCTGCGATTCGTCACCGACTATCTTCCCAAGGGATTGGTCGGACTCCTGATAGCCGTTATTTTCCTTGCTGCCTGGGGCTCTATTGCCGCTACGCTCAATTCCCTGGCTTCGTGTACCATTGTCGACTTTCACAAGCGATTTGCACGTAATCCGATCCCCGAGTACCGGCTGTACCGACTTTCGCAGCTGTATACCCTTTTCTGGGGTATCTTCTGCGTGGTGGGAGCGCAGCTCGCCTACAACCTGGGCAATAGTCTTATCGAGGCGGTGAATGTACTGGGGTCTCTTTTTTATGGCGTTATCCTGGGCATCTTCCTTGTTGCTTTCTACCGGCCCCGGGTAAGGGGATCGGCGGTGTTTATCAGTGCCGTCATCGTGGAGATCGGGGTCATCGTATTGAACATTCTGAGCCGGAAAGGTATTGTTCCATTGAGTTTTTTATGGTTCAATGTAGTTGGCGCCATCGGTGTTGTGTTGTTGAGTGAAGTGCTGGAATTCTTTTTTTAGTTCCAGCCAGGGGTTTGATAGAATCCTTTGTTGCCATAGCCATTGGCGATATCCACCTCCGACTGGGGAACGGGCCAGAGGGTATCCCGCAGGGGAAAGGACCTGTAGGCGTTTGTAGGGTCTTTTACCAGGGGCATCAGGACCCTGTCCAGCCGCCAACGTTTCAGATCGAAATACCGTTGTCCTTCCATCGCCAGCTCTATCCTTCTCTCATGCTGGATGCGTGTCCGCATTGCCGATTGCGACAGGCCCGCGGGTAGTACGGGCATCCCCACCCGCTGCCGTACGGAGTCTATGGCGGCATAGACGGTTGCGTCGGGGCCGATGGCTTCGTTTTGCGCCTCTGCATACATCAGCAGGACTTCTGCATACCGCATGAATACCCAGCTCTGGTCGCTTTGAGTGGCGTAGGTGGTAGGAAAGCGCGTGGAATCCACGCCCTTTTTGGGCAGGAATCCGCTGGGCACCGGCACAGTTGCGGGGTTGAAAGCCGTGTTTGGCGTCGTGCCGCGCCATACGCCGGGTACGAGGATGGTGGCCGCCAGGCGTGGGTCCCTGTTTACATAGGGTTTGGCGGAGTTGTACAAGGGAGATTGCGTTATGGGCAGACCGTCGGAGCATTCATAATCATTAACCAGCGGTTGCAGCACCTGAATGACGTTGAGATAGGAGTACAACCAATCGGAGGGGCTGTACAGGTTTGGCGGAAGATAGTTGGCCGAGAACATGATCTCGGGATTGCCGGTCTGGCCGGATCTGAAGAAGAGGTTGCGGTATCCACCGGTGAACAGGCTGAACCGGTGTTCGGTGATGATCGTTTGTGCAATGGTGGCGGACTGTTGCCAGGCGTCGTTGGCCAGCAAAACTTTAGCCTCGTACCCCAATGCCGTTGCTCTGACGACGTGTCCGTTATACGTGGTATTTGGGAGGTGCGCCGCTGCGAAGGAGAGGTCGGATAAGATGGTGTCGACCACGATGGCCTTGGCGACCCTGGGCAAGGTGGCGCTGGCATTGCTGTTGTTCAACGTATGAAGGGTGAGCACGCAATCGCCGTACAATTGTGTCAGCAGAAAATAATAATAAGCGCGAAAGAATTTTGCTTCTGCCTTATATTGGTTCATGGTGGTTGTGTCCATGGGGATGCGGCCGATATTGTCGAGAAGGTTGTTACAGGCGGCGATCACCTGGTAGGAGACGGTATAGGCCTGGGACTGCATGCCGCCCGTCGTAGCTTCGATGACGCCGGTGGAGATGCTGCCGAAGGAGCCACCGCTGGATTGGGTGTAGCCGTTGTCGGCGATGGCCTCCCAGAACATAGAGCCACCGCCCCAGCCTGCTCCGGCCGAGCTAACACTGGTGGCGTCGTTGCCGATGACCAGGAAATTATAGATGCCTGCGAGGGCCAGGTCGGCATCGGACTGGGTCTTCCAGAAGGAGCTGGCGGGTATCTGATCGAGCGGGTTTTTATCGAGGTAGTTCTTACTGCAGGCCGATAGCGCTATCAGGCAGGCTACTACAGGCAGGTATTTTATATGAAGTCGCATATTGGTAGCTGTTTTAATTTTAGAAGACGGCTCTTACTCCAAAGGAGAATACTTTGTTTTGGGGATGGGCGACATAACGTCCGTTGGTGACGACCCGCTCGGGGTCCAGGCCGGGGAATTTGGTAAAGGTGAGCAGGTTGTCTGCGGCGAAGTATAGCCGTAAAGCGCTCATGGCTGCCCGGCGGGCCATTCGAGATGGCAGGTTGTAGCCTAGCTGTACGTTCTTGATCCGTAAGAAGGATGCATCCTTCAGGTAATACGTAGAGGGGGTACTGATGTTGCTGCTGACGTTGCCGGTGCCGGTGATATAGAGCAGGGGCAGGGTTGTGCTCGGGTGCTGTGGGGTCCAGGCATTCAGCCAGTCCTTTGTAGGAACCGAGCCCTGGTCGAAGGGTTGTATCCCCCAACCGGTGACATACTGTTTTTGTCCCTGGCTGCCGTAGAAGAAGACGGTGAGATCAAAATTTTTCCAGCCTGCGTTTACGTTGAAGGAATATTCATACTTCGGGAAAATACCCGATACGACGGCGCGGTCGTTTGCGGTAATGGAATCGTTGCCATCCAGGTCTTTGAATTTGAATGTGCCGGGAACGGGTTTATAAGGTTGGTAGGGAGATTTGGCGATCTCGTCGGTGGATTGGAAGATGCCTGCATATTCATACAGGTAGAAGCTGC
This sequence comes from Puia dinghuensis, assembly GCF_014642875.1. Lineage (GTDB taxonomy): Bacteria > Bacteroidota > Bacteroidia > Chitinophagales > Chitinophagaceae > Puia > Puia dinghuensis. The sequence goes on along the minus strand of NZ_BMJC01000001.1, from coordinate 1,408,111 downwards.
CGTAGGGCTGGCCTTCCCGATCTATCGTCGTACTGCCGATGTTGGGTGGACCGTATTTGACCAATACATTTTTGTTGGCCTGGAGGGTACCTCCGACGGAATAGCTGAATTCCCCTACGTGATCGGAGTATTGTGCGGAAACCTCGATGCCGGTGTTTCGCATCTTGCCGTTGTTGACTGTCGGCGGGGTCAGCCCGATGTAAGCCGGCAGCACCTGTTGGGCAAGGATACCATAGGTGAGTTTATTATACCAATCGAAGGTGAGGCTGAGTCTGTTCTTGAATACGGACAGATCGGCGCCAAAATCGAATACGCGGGTGGTCTCCCATTTTATCGTTTGATCTGTCAGGGCCGTCTGGACGGCGCCGGAGGTGAGGCCGGTGGAGGTGTAGGGATAAGAAGAGCCGGTTACATACACATTCTGATAGGGGTAGTTGCCGATGTTCTGGTTGCCCAGCGTACCCCATGACCCGCGGAGTTTCAAATTGCTTAGAAAGTCTATATTTTCCAGGAAGTGCTCGCGCGAGGCTACCCATCCTAGGGAAACGGAGGGGAAGAAGGCCCACCGGTTGGCAGGTGGGAAGCGGGAAGAGGCGTCATAGCGGGCATTGGCTTCCAGTAAGTATTTGTTCTCGAAGTCATAGTTGAACCGTCCATAATAAGAGAGGAGTGACCATTCGTAGGCGGAGCCTGAATTGGATTGCGCGCCTGTGCTTCCTGCATTTATTTCCTGCAGGCTGTTGTCCGGGTATACGACCCGGGCGGCGCCCAGGGACTGGTTCTTGTAATATTCCGTTTGTGTGCCACCCAGGAGTTTGAAATGATGGTCTTTCCACCGGGTGTCATACGTTAGTTGGGTATAGCCCACGGGATAAATGTAATTAGTCTCATTGACGGAGAGCCCCTGGCCGCCTACATCCAACGTTCGAACAGGGACATCATTGGGAGCTGCCTGCCAATAATAGAGGTTGACGACGGGCTTGTAGACATAGGTTTTCTGGAAATCGAAGTTGAAGCCGCCGCTGGTCTTCCATTCCAATCCTTTTGCCAATTTCACATTAAGGTAGACGTTACCCTGTTCGAAGAAATCGTTGACGCTGGAATTGGCGGTCCGGGCTACGGCGACGGGGTTCTTGTTGGGTGTTATATTGGGATAGGTTTCTGCGGTATATCTGCCGGAGCCGTCCGGAAGTACGGGTCCATACAGGGGCGATTGGGATAAGGTGGATAGGAACAGGTCCTGGCTGCCATCTTCCGGGTAAGACCGGATGCTATAGTTGAGGGTGAGGCTAGAACCAAAGGTGATCTTATCGTTTATTTTGGAGGTGAGGTTAAATTGAAGATTGTATTTCTTGTAAGCGAAACCGATCATAACGTCCGGCTGGTCGACGAATCCAAGTCCGACGTTATATGTCGTACCGTTGTGGCCGCCCGTCAGTCCGAGGTGATGGGTCTGGACATCGACGGTCTGCATCACCGCCTTCAGCCAGTTGTAGCTGGGGTATAAATGTTTGTCGGTAGGGTTGGTGTAAGCGGCTATCTGTGGTGCGGTGAAAAGGGTGGGGGAGCCGGAGTTGGTAGCCGCCTGGTTATACATGGTCATGTAGTCGAGTGAATTGTAATCGAGATTGGGCAGGGCGGTTGCTTTTGTGATACCGATGTTATAGTCGTAGGAGAGCTGGAATTTCCCGCCTGCCCCTTGTTTGGTCGTGACCAGTATGACGCCATTGGCTGCACGAGAACCATAGATGGCAGCGGAAGCGGCATCTTTCAGCAGGGTCACCGATGCTATGTTTTGCGGATCGAGGGCGGTGAGGCTGCCTGGAAGTCCGTCGACAATTACCAGGGGACTATTGGAGGAGCCATAGGAACCATAACCTCTCACCAGCAGCGTGGGGCTCTCATTGCCGGCCTCGCCGGAGGCCTGGGTTAATGATAATCCCGGCAGCTTGCCCTGCAGCAATTGGGTGGGGTCTGTTGCGACTCTTTTATTGAGATCGGCCCCGCTGACCGTGGCAATTGCTCCCGTCAGGTCTGCTTTCTTTTGTGTACCATATCCAACCACGACGACGTCATCCAGGCTGGTCCTGCTGATCTGCATGCGGATATCGACGCGGCTTCGATGATCTACCCTGGCCTCTATCTTCTCATAGCCGGAATAGGAGAAGATCAATACGCTTTGTTCACCCGGCGCGGTGATGACATAATTTCCTGCACTATCGGTGAGGGCACTGGTATTGGCGCCTTTGACGCTGATCGTAGCGCCTTTCATGGGGAGGCCATTCTCGTCTTTTACGAAGCCACTGATCCTGATGGACTGTGCCCGGACGACAGTAATGGCAGCCAACTGAAGAAGAAGGCAAAGGAGGAGGCAAAGTTTCATAAGCAATCGTTTACTTACGCAAGTAAGATCATTTTGCTTATGCGCCTCCCTCCTCCGGTTGGCATAATAGTAAACTATTTTGTCACTGCAACGAGGCGATCAGTTTCTGATTGAGGGTCACGTAATCGCTGTTGTTGGCTTGTTTTGCGAGTTCGATGCCTTTCTGTGCGGTGGTTTTGGCTTCGGCTTTACGGCCCATTTTGGCGAGACAGCGTGCCTTCTGATAGGCAACAAAAAAGGCGGTCGGGTCTTGTGCGAGGGCTTTGTCAAACCATTCAAGGGCTTTGTTAAGGTCTTTTCCGTTCTCGAGGTAATAGAAGGCGGCAGTGAAGTAAGGACGGCTGTCCTTGTTCATGACATTATCTATCTGTGTCATGACCCTGCTATCGATGTCTGTTGTAATAGGCACTGTGACCATCGTGTTCTCCCAGAGGAGCTGAAGGTCGCAGGTGCTGGGTGTGATGTTGGCGAAGAGCATGGTAAAGGTTTCCATGGAGAAAGGCAGCTGGATGGGTTTGGCTTGTACGCGGACGATGTCCTGGTCTTGCTTGTAGGCGGCCGGGCTGGTAACGTCCAGCTGATGCGTGATGATGAGGGTCCATTCATCGGCGCCGGGGATGGTGAGCAGGCCATATTTTCCGGCGGGTATTTTTGTTCCGCCGATGGTCACCGGGTCGCCAAAGGTGAGGGTGGTAGCCTGGTTGGCGCCGGTGCGCCAGATCTGTCCATAGGGTACGAGATCGCCAAAGATCTTGCGACCTTTCATTCCCGGCCGGGAATAGGAGAGTTCGATGGAAGAGAGGCCGAAATCCTGTTTCTCATAATGGGGCGCTGAAGGCGGCGGCGTTTTGATGGACTGTTGTGCCAGGGATGGAAGGTACAGGCAGGCCGTCAGGACAAGACAAACGAATAACTTGTTCATGAAGTGGTGGTTTTGAGGGGGTGAAGATACGGCAAAAAGTAAGGGTGATCCTTACCGCTCATGGGAATGAGAGGCTCACTATGGCGCGGGCTTTTTTGCCCCGGAGCAATCGCCAGGCGGGTCCGCCCGAGATCAGCTGGATGAGGCCGGCATCGTGGGCGGGGGAGAGTGATTGTTCTATTTTAAATTCTGTCAGCTGTCCTTTTTGATCCACCTGGAAAGAAATGCGTTCTGTCCCCCGGATGGTCGAGTCGACGGAGAGCGTTTTTTTGGCTGTGGCGAGGTATTGCTCATAGGCGAGTCTGCCGATGACGGGGAAAACTTTCAGCCATGCGGAGTCCAGCCGCTCATCACTATCGGAAGGCGCTGCCGTAAGGGTTTCCCTTCGTTTTGCGCCATAGCCGGTGACCAGCACTTCGTCCATCGAGCTTTTAGCTTCCTGCAGCCGGATAACATTGTTGGTTAGGGTACTTGTGCTGAGGGAGAAGGATGTTGGCTGGTAGCCCTCCAGGCTGACCGTCATCGGTTGCGTGGTGTCCCGCGCCACTACTTTAAAATTGAATTGTCCCCGGTTATCGGTTGTTGTGAAGGTGTTGGTGTTGCCATTTAGATTCAGGTAGGCGTGTGCCAGGGGCTTGTCGTTGGCGTCGACGACGCGGCCGGAGAAGAGGAGACGGGGGTAGGCTTGTTTGTAAGCCATATTTTTTAAATAGCCCTGCTGTGCGGCGATGGTCGGGGCGGGTTTGGGGGCTTCCTGGGCATCGGCGGCTTCCTTAGCAAGGAATTCGGTGTCTGCTGCGGGGGTCGATCGGAGGGTGACGGTGATGGGTGCTGGTTTCCTGGTGTGATTTACCTGTCGATGGGATTCAACGGCGACGAAGTCCTGCGCTTTGGTGCTGTCGGCTACTGCTGCCGGCTGTTGTTGGGGTGCGGGTTGCAGGGGGAGCGGGACGGTGGCCGGCTTTTCTGTTGCTTTTGCTACTGTGGAGGCTGCGGGGCTGGGCTCTTTTCTGTTGAGCAGGAGGTTATAAGCGGTGAAACAAAGTCCTGCCAGCAAAATGATGGCGGCCGCCACGCGGAAGGCTGGACGGCTGAACCAGCCGATTCGGGAGCGTTGTTTTTTCTCTTCGACGCGGGTGGCCAGCCGGGCACGCAGCTCGTCTAGGTCTTCGCCAGGGTGCGGGGTGGCGGCCAGGCCTTCCAGGGCATCCGACAGGAAGGGATCTTCGAGGGCGGCTTTCTCCAGCTCGTGCATTTCCCGGGCAGAGAGCTCCCCTTTCCCGTATTTCCGGATGTCCGCATCGGACCAGGAGTTGGTATGGTTGTCTGTATTATTCATTTGTCTGTCCTTACGGACGAGCCGCCTCCGGCGGCTTGGCCACGGCAGGGTCTTTCCCCGTTTCCTGGCGTTGCATACAATTTTTTAGATTCCGGCGGCCGTTCTGGATGTGGCTACGAACTTTATTCCATTCCATTCCGGTGGCTGTTTCGATCTCCTTATAACATTTGTTTTGCAGATAGAAGAGTTCGATCACCGTCTTCTGGTCGGCAACCAGGGTCTCGATACATTTCGAGAGGCGTTCGAACTGTTCTTCCTGCTCCATCTTGTCCTTCAGATGCAAATCTTCGGCCGTTTGCATATGTTCCGGGTCGAAGGATTGGAACTTTGCCTTGCCGGCGGAACGTAACTTCATCAGGCAGTGGTTCTTAGCTAAAGTGTATAGCCAGCCCCTGAAATTCCCGACCTCGTGTTTGAGCAGTTTTTGGGCCAGCTCTTCGAAGATATCCATGACTGCGTCCTTTGCTGTCTCGGGTTCTCCGAGGTATTTCAGGCAGACGCCGTAAAGCAACTGCAGGTAGCGATGATAAAGTTGCGCTACCATTTTCAGGTCGGAAGATTGACGGTAAGCGGCGATCAGTTCGAGGTCGCCGTCCGGGTCAGAAGCGCCTGCAGGGGATGGTATGTCCTTGAAGGAGGCCAATGCCCGGACAAAGTAAGAAAAATTTCGGGAACGTAGGGGCGATCCTGGCGCGGGTTGGGGGTGCGATCAGTGGCGGAAGGCGGGATGGTAACGATGGAGGGTCTCCCGGAGGTATTCGCGGTCGAGGTGGGTATAGATCTCGGTTGTAGTAATGCTTTCGTGACCCAGCATTTCCTGGACTGCGCGCAGGTCGGCACCTCCTTCAACGAGGTGGGTGGCGAAAGAATGACGGAAAGTATGGGGGGAGATGTTCTTGGTGATCCCGGCCTGGTGGGCGAGGTCACGAAGGAAAAGGAAGATCATGACACGCGTAAGTTTGCTGCCCCGGCGGTTGAGGAAGAGGATGTCTTCGTTGCCAGGTTTTACCGCGATGTGGGTGCGGATCTCTTGTTGGTAGATGCGGATATATTTTACCGCCGCTTCCCCGATGGGAACCAGTCGTTCTTTATCTCCTTTTCCGATGACGCGGATGTAGCCTGCATCGAGATAGAGGCAGGAGATGCGGAGATTGACCACTTCACTGACGCGAAGTCCGCAGCTGTACATCGTCTCCAGGATGGCTTTGTTGCGACCGCCTTCCGGTTTGCTGAGATCGATGCGGCTGATGATGGACTCTATCTCGTCGAAGCTGAGGACGTCCGGGAGGGCTCTTTTTAGTTTGGGCGATTCCAGCAGGGCGGTAGGATCTTTGCGGACGATCTGCTCGATGAAACAATATTTATAAAAGGAGCGGATGCCGGAGAGAATGCGGGCCTGGGAGGCGGCATTGAGCCCCAGATCGGCTATCCATTGGACAAACTGCTGGAGGTCGCTCAATTCCACCGCATCCGGGGTCTTCAGGGCGCCGGTGGACTGGAGGTACTGGGTGAGCCGGTCGATATCGCGGAGATAGGCTTCGACGGAGTTGTCCGACAGCGATCGTTCGAGCTGCAGCCAGGCTTTATAGCCTTTTTTATAGGGCTCCCACATGTGTCGAAGATAAAGAATTGCGGGAGATGCGCTGCCGGAAAAATAGCGCATCTCCCGCAAAGAGCTAATGTCGGGCCTTCGGCCAACGGACCTCCGGTCCGTTTTTGTTAGGAGAATCCTATATTTGTGTCCTATGGCGACAGTTAATTTGCGTAGTTTTCGACAGATCGTTCTTCATAACAAGAGACGTATGAAGAATTTCCTGAGCAAGTTGGAGAAGAAGAGGCCGAAGGGTTTTCATGCCCTCGAGGTCGAGGCGAACAAGGAAGTTTGGGAGCGCACCGACTGCCTGGATTGTGCCAATTGCTGTAAGACAATGTCCCCTACCTATACACCGGAAGATATCCGCCGGATATCCGCGCATCTAGGGATGACGCCTAAGGCTTTCCGGGAGAAATGGCTATATAAGGACAAGACCGGGGATTGGATGAATGTAAAACAGCCCTGCCAGTTTCTCGATCTTAAGACCAATATGTGCTCCATCTATGCCGTCAGGCCCCGTGACTGCGCGGGCTTCCCGCATCATGTCAAAAAGCGGATGAATTCCGACTATATGCACATGTATAAACAGAATATTGAATATTGTCCGGCGACCTACCGGTTGGTGGAGACCGTGATGGAGAAGCTCAATGGTCATAAATAGACGTCTTCGAAAAATGCATATTCCGGCGGCGCGCCGTTGCGGATAGTGATAGCAAGAACATCGTATTGCACCCGCCGGTATCCCGGCCATTGGCAAAGCCAGCCTGCGGCGCCCTGCAGGATGTGTTCCAGTTTTTTCCGGCTTATGCTTTCTTCGGGATGACCGTATGTTATCGAACGGCGAGATTTGACTTCGATGAAATGAAGGATAGCGTTGCGGCCGGCGATGATATCCACTTCATAACGGCCATGGCGGAAATTTCGTTTTAAAATGTCGAAACCCTGTTTGGTCAGCCATTGGGCCGCCAGCATTTCCCCTCTCGAGCCAATTTCGGTATTCGACGGCATTGTGCGGGTTTTTTATTTATGTTTACAACATGAAACAGGATCAGAAAGTTTTCAAGTTACAGGGGAAAATTCAGCACTATGCGTGGGGGGGCACTGCTTATTTGCCGCAGTTGTTGCGTATACCCAATCCGGAGGGCCAGCCTTTTGCCGAGTACTGGATGGGGGCTCACGATAATGCACCTGCGGAGCTGGAGGGAATGGCGTTGAACGACTATATCCGGAAGGACCCGCAGGGCACCCTTGGCGCCTATACGGCAGGGCGTTTTGGCAGATTGCCCTATCTGTTGAAGATATTGGATGTAAAGGATATGCTGTCCATCCAGGTGCATCCGACAAAGCGGAATGCGGAGCTGGAATTCGCCGCTGAAAATGAAAAAGGCGTTGCGCTGAATGCACCGGAGCGTAATTATAAAGATGATAATCATAAGCCGGAGCTGATGGTGGCCCTGAGTGAATTTTGGCTTTTGCATGGGTTCAAGCCGGAAGATGACCTGATAGAAACGCTCGAAGGCACGCCTGAATTGAGTTTTCTGGCGCCGGTGTTCGAGCAAAAGGGTTACCAGGGATTGTATAAGGAGGTGATGGAGATGCCGCAGGCGGAGGTGAACCGGGTGCTGGAGCCCGTACTTCATCGCATACTCCCGCCTTATAAGGAAGGGCAATCGAAGAAACATGAAGAGCATTTCTGGGCCGCGCGGGCCGCGTTGACCTATAATCAACCGGGGAAGATAGACCGGGGCATATTTTCCATTTATTTTTTCAATCTGCTGAATCTCCATCCCGGGGAAGCGATCTTCCAGGATGCGGGCGTGCCGCATGCCTACCTGGAGGGGCAGAATGTCGAGCTGATGGCCAATTCGGACAATGTGCTGAGGGGCGGGCTGACGCCAAAGCATGTGGATGTCCCCGAACTGCTGAAGCATGTCCGGTTCGAGGCGACTCGTCCGCGTATTGTGCCGGAGGACTATGGCGCAGGGCGGATTGCCGTATTTCGGACGCCGGCGCCGGATTTCGAGCTTAGCAAGATCAGCCTGTTGAAGGGGGAATTGCTGACGATCAGGACGCATTCGGCGGAGATCTTTATCGTGCTGGAAGGGAAGGTGGGGGTTGTCGAGCCGGGCATGGAGCCTTACAGCCGGAAGGCCGGGGAGGCGTTTGTTGCTTTTCACCAGGCGAAGTTCGAGCTCAATGCGCAGGAAGATGCGGTTGTCTATCGGGCGGCCGTGCCGGCGGGGGCGTTATGACCGGTCGGATTCGGCTTCGAAAACTTTATCCACATCGAGAGACTTACCGTCAGCTGCAGCCGTAGCTAATTCATCGCAGCGGTTGTTGTGGGGGTTGTCGGCGTGGCCTCTTACCCATACGAAGCGAAGGGTATTCTTTTTTGCCAGTTCGTGGAAGTGCAGCCAGAGGTCCTTGTTCTTTTTGCCGCCTTTGAAATCGGTGGCGATCCAGTTTTTGAGCCAGCCTTGCTCCCATGCTTTGACGACATACTGGCTGTCCGAATAGATGGTGATGGTGAGTCCTTCTCTTTTCAGCGCTTCCAGGCCGGCGATGACGGCCATCAGTTCCATCCGGTTGTTGGTAGTATAACGGTAGCCGTGGGAGAGCTCTTTCCGGTGATCGCCCCAGAAGAGAATGGTGCCATAGCCGCCGGGGCCAGGGTTGCCCCGTGATGAGCCATCCGTATACATGATCAGCTGGTTATTCATGGGAACAAATATAGGGTATACAGGCGAGCTTGGGAGACCGCGGGTAGGCGTGGGGCGAGATCGGACTTGCGGGTGAAGGTTTGGCGGCCGGGACATCAGACCTGGATGACGCCTGTTTTGAATTCGGGAAGCTGGGTGTTGTGGGCGGCCGCATTCAGGCCTTCTGCGATGACGCGGCGGGTGTCGGCAGGGTCGATGATAGCGTCCACCCATAGCCGTGCGGCAGCGTAGTAGGGGGAGGTCTGGCGGTCGTAGCGTCCCTTGATCTCGTCCAGCAGCCGCTTTTCTTCCGCCGGGTCGATCTCCTGGCCTTTTGCTTTCAGCGCACTCACCTGTATCTGCAGTAATGTTTTTGCGGCCTGTTCGCCGCCCATGACGGCAATCCGGGCTGTCGGCCAGGCATAAATAAAACGGGGATCGTAGGCCTTGCCACACATGGCGTAGTTGCCCGCACCATAGGAATTGCCGATGATGATGGTGATCTTGGGGACGACCGAGTTGGCAACGGCGTTGACCATTTTGGCGCCGTCCTTGATGATGCCGGCCTGTTCGCTGCGGGAGCCTACCATAAAGCCGGTGACGTCCTGCAAGAACACGAGGGGTATTTTTTTCTGGTTGCAGTTCATGATAAAACGGGCGGCCTTGTCGGCACTATCGTTATAGATGACACCGCCCATCTGCATTTCGCCTTTCCTGGTCTTTACCATCTTACGCTGGTTGGCCACGATGCCCACCGCCCAGCCTTCGATGCGGGCATAACCGCAGAGGATGGTCTTGCCGTAATCTTCTTTGAACTGAAGGAAGGAGCCCTCGTCGACGATGCGGGTGATGATCTCGACCATATCGTATGACTTTGTCGCGTCGGCGGGGAGGATGCCATAGAGTTCTTTGGCCGACCGGGAGGGAGGGACAGGTTTTACCCGATCGAAGATGGGGGCCGCGGGCGACCCCAGGCGGCTCATGATCTTTTTCACCTCGTCGAGGCATTCCTGCTCCGTCTTGAATTTATAGTCGGCGATGCCCGAGATCTCCGTATGGGTAACGGCGCCGCCCAGCGTCTCGGCGTCGACGTCTTCGCCGATGGCCGCTTTTACCAGATAGGGGCCGGCCAGGTAGATGGAGCCGTTGCCTTCGACCATCAACGTCTCGTCGCTCATGATGGGCAGGTAGGCGCCACCGGCCACGCATGGCCCCAGGACGACGGCTATCTGAGTGATGCCCATGGCGCTCATCCGGGCATTGTTGCGAAAGATGCGGCCAAAATGCTCTTTGTCGGGGAAGATCTCATCCTGCATGGGAAGGAATACGCCGGCGCTGTCCACGAGGTAGACCACCGGCAAGTGATTTTCCATCGCAATCTCCTGCAGGCGCAGGTTCTTTTTTCCTGTGATGGGGAACCAGGCGCCGGCCTTTACCGTCTGGTCGTTGGCGATGATGACACATTGCCGGTTGCTGATATAGCCGATGCCGGCTACCGTGCCGCCTGCGGGACAGCCACCCTGGTCTTCGTAAAGCTCGTAGCCGGCAAAAGCGCCCAGTTCGATGAAAGAAGAGCCTTCATCCACCAGATGCCGGATACGCTCCCGCGGGGTGAGCTTATTTTTTTCTCTTTGTTTCTCTATTGCCTTCTTGCCGCCGCCGAGCGCTATTTTTTCCAGTCGTTGCTTGAGTTGGCTTAAGGCCTGATGCATCGCGTCTTCGTTCTTGTTAAAATCCAGGGTTTCCGCTTTCATTTGGCTTGCTTTGGTTTGCAATTTAACATGGATGAAGTAAATATTTAGCCTATTTTTAGCCCATATGTCCGTCCGGCACAAAATAACCTGGATCGTCCTGCTGCTGCTTGCAGCCGTCATCAAAGTGTTGTCGTTCTTCCCTGCGGCTGTGGAAAAATATTATTCCACGGGGGTCTATCTGCTCCTGTCCAGGCTGCAACGCATCCTTTTCGGCTGGCTGCCTTTTAGCTTTGGCGATCTTTTATACCTGGCGGTGATCGTTTGGTTATTTGTTGCGCTGGTGCGAACGATCAGGACATTTATCCGGCGGGAAGCCGGCTGGGCCTGGTTTGTTTCGTTTGCCCGGAAGACCCTTTTTGTCTGTCTGTGGGTCTATGTGCTGTTCAATGGCCTCTGGGGGTTGAACTACGATCGCAAGGGCCTCGCCTATCAACTGCAGCTGAAGGTGCATCCCTATTCGACGGACGAACTCAAAGAACTGACGACGAGACTTGTTTTAAAACTGAACGAGCTCGATAGCATAGGCCGGACAGACAGACCGAAGCTCGATCGTCACCGGTACCTGTTCGCGGGCGCCGTTGCCGCTTATGACAGTCTTAGCGCCAGGGACAGCCGGTTCAGCTATCCCTATTCCTCCATCAAGCCGTCCCTCTTCAGCTATATCGGGCTTTATATTGGCTATAGTGGCTATTATAACCCATTTACCGGGGAGGCCCAGGTAAACACCTGTCAGCTGGGGTTTACACAGCCCTATACCACCTGCCACGAGATGGGGCATCAGTTGGGCTATGCCCGGGAGAACGAAGCGAATTTTGCAGGGTATTTGTCTGGCCATGATTGCCCCGACCCTGGTTTCCGGTATTCCACTTATTTCGATTTCTGGATGTATGCTACAGGGGAGCTGTATAACAGGGATTCGGTGTTTGTAAAGGGGCTTGTAAAGCAATTGCATCCACAGGTGCGCCAGGACTTCCGCGATCTGCGGGCATTTTTACGGAAATATGCCAATCCGCTGGAGAGCCGCGTCTGGCAGATATATGGCGGTTATCTGCGCGCCAACCGCCAGCCGAAGGGTATCGTCACCTATACAGAGGTGACGGCCTGGCTTATCGCTTATGCCGAGAAGGTAGGCTGGGATAATATTTAAAAGCTATTCTTCCACATCATGCTCTCGATGGGCTTATTGGGCTGGCCATTGTATTTGGCGTTCTTTTTCTGATTATACTTCACCAGGATCTCCCCTTCCACAGGGAAATAGATGAGTTGCCCTACTGGCATACCCTTATAGACCTTTACCGGTTGTTTGACCGAGATCTCGAGGGTCCAGTTGCCGCAGAAGCCGACATCGCCTTTGCCGGCCGTAGCGTGGATGTCGATGCCCAGCCGTCCAGTGGAAGATTTCCCTTCCAGGAAGGGGACATGTGCGTGGGTTTCGGTATATTCATCGGTGACTCCGAGATAAAAGATATGTGGGTATAACACAAACCCTTCCTCCGGTATCTCGAAATATTCGATCTCATTGTGTTTTTTGGCATCCAGGATATGTTCCCGGTAGGTGGCCAGCCACTTCCCCAGGTGCACATCGTAGGAGTTGCTTCCCAGGCAAGCCCTGTCATAGGGTTCGATCTTTATCGTTCCCTTTTCGATTTCTTCCAGAATACGAGTATCGGATAGGATCATGTTGAAATTTGGTTATTTTGCTTGCGAAACTGTTTAGGTTTGCGAATATGTGAATATAATTTTAGAGATGCCCCTGTTTTATCAACATAATATCAACCAAGAGACAAAATTAGGGATTTGGCATATCGAAGAGCCAGAATCCTTTTTCCTGCAGAAAGTGCCCCTAAAGAGGGATGTCACGCACCCTTTTAAACGATTGCAGCATCTTGCCGGTCGTTATCTCCTGTGCTATCTTTTCCCTGAATTCCCGGTGGAAGAGATCAGGGTTGCCGATACCCGGCAGCCTTTCCTGGCAAGCGAGAAGTTTCATTTTTCCATTTCGCATTGCGGGAATTATGCCGCTGCAATCGTCAGCACCAATAGCAGGGTAGGGGTGGATATAGAACTTATCACCCCCCGCATCGAGCGGCTGGCACCCAAATTCCTCAATGAGGAAGAAGTGCACTTTTTCAACGAGGATTATGGCCTTTTCCTCGAGCAGTGGGGGTTGCGGGGTCGTGTCTTCCAGGAATTCCTGACGCTGATCTGGAATGCAAAAGAAGCCATCTTCAAATGGTATGGCCGGGGGGAGCTGGATTTCCGCAAACATATGAAGCTCGAAGGAAATATCCATCTCGATGGCGACTGGATCAAACTGCCGTTCGTCTTTCAAAAGAGCAAGAGCATCCATCTGAGCGTGGAAGGGCGGATATTCGAAGAGCAATCGCTTACACTGGCGTGGTTGTTGACCTAGCGGCGGATGCCGGGCGGGTGCTGGGGTCGTGGGTGCGGGTCGGGCGATGGGTCCGAGCGTGTTATTCCTCCAGCAGATCGTCATCCGAATCCTCCAGCAGCGGGACATCGATGGCGTCTTTGCCGGCGATACCTTCGATGGAGCCCCGGACGTGGGCGGCATTGAGGAGCACCTTTTCCAGCTGTTTTTCCCGGGCTTTCCAGAGCCTTTCCATAGTGTCCCTTTCTTTCTGAATGGAGTGTTTCATGGCCAGGAATCCTTCGCGGATGGCCTTCCATTGTTCGCTGAATTCCGTGCCGGTGAGATAATCATACAGCAGCTGCATTTTGTCGCCTTTATTCTCCTGGGACTTTGCGGCATCGAAGACACGGATAATGCGGTCGCGCAGGATATAAGCAAGCGCTTTTACCTCGGCGAACGAACAGACCCATACGCCGTTGATCTCGCCAAAACGTTCGAGGTCTTTCGGCATGGTCTGCGTGACGATAACGGCGACCATCGCTCCCTGGCTGCGCATGTCGGCTTTCAGCTTTTCCACCCAATCCTGGGAGAAGGACTGGGTACGTTTGCTCTCGTAAATGATCTTGCCACATTCCTGGCCGAATTTGTTGCGGACGGTCTGGATGCAATCGGCTCCGCGGACGCCTTTCCCCACTTCGGCGATCTGATCGAAGGGAAAGGTGGTGCGCAGGAGTTCTTCGAGAGCCAGTTCCTGTACTTCTCCCTGCAATTGCATGGACCCCTGTTCGGCCTTGCGTTTCATTTCTTCGGCTAATTTCTTCTGATCGTCGAGCTGTTTTTGAAGCTCTTTCAGACGAAGCTCGTAATCTGTTTCTTTTACTGCGAACTTTTGCTGTTCTTGCTCGTGGATATCTTTTGACAGCACATTCCTTGCCTCTTGCAGATGCTTTTGAAGGGACAGTTCGAGTTCGACTTCCTTATTGGCCAACGCCTGTTCTTTTTTCAGAAATTCCAGCTCACGTTGCCGGGAAACTTTTAGTTTTTCTTCGTTTTCCCGGTTAGCATTTTCCAACAGCCGCAGCTGGTTCTCGAAGTCGGTGCCGATGGATTTACGCAGGCTCTCTTCCATCGTTGTCCGGAATTCCTTTTCCCGGCGGACGAATTCTTCCTGTTTCTTCTGAAATTCCTTTTCCTTGTCCTGCATGAATTTCTGCATCTTGTCACGCAGGTCTTTCTTATACTCTTCGGCCATGGCTTCTTCTATCGGAAACAGATGACCGCAATTTGGACATTTAATTTCTGTGGGCATATCGGTTAGTTGTAACAAATATAGGTTGTTTTCCAGTAAATTTACTGTCTTTGAAAAGACAGATAATGTCTTTATTGAATTTTTAGTAATTGAATATCAAAATATTGTATTATAAATTTGTCTTTTGTGGAGTTAACCGTAGTTTTATGTTATGAAAATGGTAGAGTATACACTTGACGAACTTAGGACTGTCAAGTCCTCGATAGAAAATTATCTTAAGGAATTGAGGAAGGAAACTCATTCTGTAGAAAACACTATTCGTGAGTTGAGCCAAATATTAAACAACAAAAGAAATCTTCATTCGACAATTATTTTACCGGAGGAGTTCCTAATGATAAAGGAGGCGATAATAGGAGATAAATTGAGCATTGAGTGGAAGAAATTGACATATGAGATAGTAAAAAGATCAGATAGGTTTCTCACCAGTGTAATGATCTATGAGAAAGCAAGAATTTACCATCCGCACCAGATAAAGGATAGACGTTATGCTATAAAATGTATAAGTTCTTCTTTAGTTAGCCTTGTCTCCGAAGGCAAAATTGGAAAGTTCAAGAATGAAACCGGCCCGTACTTTTTTGGGGAGGCTTCAAAACATTTTAGGGATGATGGAAAGCCCGATCCAGCCTGTTTTCCAGCAACCTTCCGAACTGATATGTAATCGTCTTTTTATGTAAAATATTGATAGACAGTTGCGTAATTTTTAACATTTGTAAATTCACTTATAAATGAATACCTTTGTTTTGGAATTGTGGGATGATGAGGGAAGGAAATGCACCTTTTATACTGTTCGGTGGGATGGTTCTGTAATGAGTGAGACCGATAAATTCTTCGAAAAGTATTATGCGATCGAGAATTTGAAAGAGCCCACGCAGGAACTGCTGAGTTTTGTTTTGGACAGTATCGGGGAGGACCATGGAGCTATCGATGCCTTGTTCAATCGATTTGAAAATGAAGTTGTAGGATTGCCAAACAAAGGGAGAGTGGTTGTTAGCCAGATCGTCTTTCTATTTCCCAATTTCCCTTTAAGATTGTATGCGTTGCGGATCAAGAATCGATCGGATCTGGTTGTACTTTTTAATGGAGGTGTAAAGTCTGCGCAAACCAACCAGGAAAGTGATGATTTGAGTCTTAAATGGAGAGAAGCATGTCAGTTTGCTAAGCGTATCGAGGAAGCATTAAGAAACGGAGAGATTACTATTGATAAAAAACGAAGGATTAGGGCTACAAATGGAGATCAAGATATTCTCTTGTAAAAAAAATTGAGAATGAGAAGTAAAATCGCCAAGCGAATACAGGATGAAACACCGGATGAAGTGAGGATTTTTGTCCGCCAATACACAGATATTGTTATTAGGATAAATGAATTACTGCAATTAAAAGGATACACGCAAAAGGAGCTTGCTGATAAATTGAAAAAGAAGCCTTCCGAAATTAATAAATGGTTGAAACGCCCTCACAATCTAACCTTACGAACCTTGGCCAAACTGGAAGCAGAATTGGGCGAGCCTATTATCTCCACACCCAAAGTTCCTCCGAGGCGGACGCGTGCATAATCAAATAATCATTGGTCCAAGTTTGCTCAATGCCTTGTAACTTCGCCGCTACAACAGAAAACTTATGAACAAACATCTCCTATCAATGGTGCTGGCCGGCGCCCTTCTGTCGGCGGGTTTTTCCTGTGCCCGCAATCCCATCACCGGTCGCAGGCAATTGTCCCTGGTTTCGGAAGGCCAGGTGCAAGGCATGGCGCTGACCGAATACCAGAAATTTCTTACCTCCAACCCGGTCGCTGCTCCTTCGGACCCCAATACCATTATGGTGAAAAGGGTAGGCCAGCGGATCGCCGATGCTATCGGGAGGTATTATAGTGCGCATGGCTCCCCCGATGCGTTGAAAGGTTACAGTTGGGAATTCAACCTGGTGGTAAGCAAGGAGGTGAATGCCTGGTGTATGCCTGGTGGAAAAGTGGTCGTCTATACCGGACTGTTGCCGCTCACGCAGAACGAGACTGCTCTGGCCATTGTTCTGGGTCATGAGATCACTCATGCGGTGGCCGGTCATGGCCGGGAAAGGATGAGCGAACAGCTGCTTGCCCAGGGCATCCAGGTGGCCGGGGATGTGGCGTTGGGCAGCGATCCTACCACGGTGGGTATCTTCGACCAGGTGTATGCTCCGACGGCGCAGGTAGGTGTGTTGCTGCCCTATTCGCGCAAATTTGAATACGAGGCCGACCATTACGGGCTCATCTTTGCAGCCATGGCGGGTTACGATCCGCGGGAGGCCATTCCCTTCTGGAAGCGTATGGCGTCGATGGGCGGGGAAAAGCCGCCTGTCCTTTTAAGCGATCACCCGGCGGATGCAGACCGCATCGCGAAACTGGAGGCCTTGATGCCGGAAGCGCTGACGTATTATCACCCCGGGCAGTAGTACGCCGTTCGCATCGGGCTCGGCGAAGGGCGGTGGGGCGCGGGAGCACCGCGATCGTTGCTGGCCGTGGGGTGGCCACGGGCCGGGCGGCCTTAGCCGGCTGCGGGGTCAAGCGATGCCATGCTCCCGCTGATATGACTGCGGGCTCTTGCCGGTGATGAGGCGGAAATTCTTGTGGAAGCAGGTGAAGTTGTTGAAACCGCTCTCGTAGCAGAGCTGTTTGATGCTGACACGGTTGTCGAGAAGCAGTTTGCACGCGTGGCCGATGCGGATCTCCGTCAGGAATTGCGTATAAGTCTTACCAGTGCGGGATTTGAAATAGCGGCAGAAGGAGTTGGGTACGAGTCCGGCGACGGCGGCTACTTCTCCCAGATATATCTTGCCGGTGAAATGGCGGAAGGTATAATCGTAGATAGCGTTGATGCGGTCGTTCTCCGACTCGGCATAATCTGGCCGGAAGCCGATGGAGGAAAGCAATTGCAGCCGGTCGGAGCCTGCAAAAGCCGAGAGGCATTCGATGAGGGCGATGATGCGGCCGACGCCTTCCGAAGAATTGATCTTGCGGACGAGGGCGGGGATCTTCTCTTCGTCGCGTGCGCTTACCAAAATTCCCCGCCGGGCTTTGTCCAGGAGGCTGCGGATGGGTTTTGTCTCCGGCAGTTCGAGAAAGGCATCACCCCAGAAATTTTCGGAGAAATGGATGACGGTCGAATGCACGGGCTGGCTACCCGCTTCTTTGAAATGGATATCGTCATAGCGCCAGTAATGCGGCAGGTTGGAGCCTACCAGGATGATGTCACCGGGTTGAAAGCGTTTGATATGATCGCCGACAAACTGGGTGCCGCTGCCCTGGTGAAAAACGATCAACTCCACTTCTGCATGATAATGCCAGCGGTTGTTGATGAAGGGGTCCCGGTCTTCCCTTACGCTGAAGGAATGGGTGGCGGTCCGCGGTACCTTTAATAATTTCGGCTTCATGACTTCCCTGCAAAGGTAAATGTTACAGTTGCCACTGGAGGGCAAAATATTCACACCTGCCTTCTTCCCCGTTCTCGAGGTTGTGTGGCACGCCGGAAGGCAGGAAGACGAGGTCGCCGCCCGCGGCTTTTTGATAGCCGTCGCCAATATGCATCCGGACATGTCCGCTACGCAGCAGGATGATCTCTTCGGCCCTGTGGACATGCTGGGGATGGCTGATCTGGCCAGAATTAAGCGTCGTTGCATGCATATCGATCTTCCCCAGCCAGGCTACGGGCCGGCTAAAGATGGCGCGGCTTTCGCCTTTTTCGGTTGTTTTTACCGGCAATTCAGACCAGTCCAGAAGAATGGGGCCGCCACCTTGTTTTGCCCTATCATGGTCAAGCCGGCCTTTCGACCGGAAGGAGAGCAGGTAGCAGGTGGCGGTGGAGGTACCGGTATTGAGGAAGATCGGTTTGTCGCCGGCGGCAAAGAGCCCGATGCCTCCCGGTCCCAATACCTTGCGGATAGCGCCGATGGTGACGGTGATGTTTCCTTCCCGGATGATGAGCAGGTGGTCGGCCGACTCGCCCGTGGGTGGGGAGAACGACCCGCCTGCATTGAGACTTTCTGCCTGTACATCGAGTAGCGACAGATCGCGTGTGGCGCCGGTGAGCAGGTCGCGGGTCTCACCATATTTTGTCGGATGGGCCTTGGCATGGTCCCATTCCGAGACTCCGGCGGTGAGGGTGTCGGGGGGGCCGACCTGCGCGGTGACGGTATCGCTTACAGTGATCTGCGCGACCCCCTGCTGATCGCAAAGCGTCAGGAACAGGATAGCGATGAATAGAAACCCTCTTTTCATGATGAAACTAAATGTAAGGGATTTTGTTAAATTGTCCTATGAAGAATGCAAGGACTCCTTCTACTGACGCGCCCCTTACGTGGAAACAGCGGCTAAATGCCCTCCGTAACCTGCCCCGCTTCTTTGGCCTGGTGTGGCAGACCAGCCCGGGCATCATGCTTGCCAATGGAATATTGCGGATTGCCCGTTCGGCCATTCCTGTCTCAACACTATATGTCGGAAAGCTGATCATCGACCAGGTGGTGCTACTACTGCGTAATGGCGGCGGCGCAACGGCCGGCGGGAGTACGAGCGCGATGACCTGGCTGTGGGAACTGGTGGCCATTGAATTTGGATTAGCACTATTTTCGGACGGGTTGATGAGGGTTATTAACCTGATGGACAGCCTATTAGGGGAGAAGTTCGCAAATTTTACTTCCGTTAAGATCATGGAACATGCAGCCAGCCTCGATCTCGATCAATTCGAGGATACGACCTTCTATGATAAGCTGGAAAGGGCCAGGCAGCAGACCACCGGTCGTACCGTTTTACTCTCCCAGGTGTTGGGGCAGGTGCAGGATCTAATCAGCATGGGTTTTCTTGCGGTGGGGCTGATGACCTTCAATCCCTGGCTGATCCTGTTGCTGCTGGTAGCGGTGGTGCCGGCGTTTCTTGGCGAGTCCTATTTCAACGACCGGAGCTATACCCTTATGCGGGCGCAGACGGCCGAACGGCGGGAACTGGACTATCTTCGCTATCTCGGCGCCAGTGACGAGACGGCCAAAGAAGTGAAGCTGTTTAGCCTTTCGCGTTTTCTGATCGACCGGTTCCAGGCCTTGTCGGATAAATTTTATATAGACTCGCGAAGCCTGGCCATACAGCGCAGCACCTGGGGAACGGTGTTCTCCCTGCTGGGCAGTCTGGGGTATTACAGCGCTTATGTGGTGATCATTCTACGGGCCGTTCATGGCCAGTTGTCCATCGGCGATCTGACCTTTTTAGCGGGGTCTTTCCGGCAACTGCGGTCGTTGCTGGAGGGTATCCTCACGCGGTTTACCAGTGTCTCGCAGGGTGCTATCTATTTGCAGGACCTTTTCGAGTTTTTTGAGATCAAGCCGCGGATCACCCGGGTGGCTCATCCCCGACCTTTTCCGAAGCCTATCCGTGAGGGCTTTACTTTTGAGGATGTCGGTTTCCGTTATCTTCATTCCGAACGGTGGGCCAACCGCCATCTAAGCTTTACCCTCCGGCCCGGTGAGCGGCTGGCGCTGGTAGGCGAGAACGGCGCAGGCAAGACCACTCTTATCAAATTGCTGACGCGGCTGTATGATCCTACGGAGGGTCGTATACTGCTCGATGGGGTCGATCTGCGGGAGTATGATCCCGATGAAGTGCGGCGGCAGGTAGGGGTTATTTTCCAGGATTACCTGCGTTATCAGATGACGATGGCGCAAAATATTGCTGTCGGTAATATCCTGCACAAAGAAGACCGGCAGCTGATCGAGACATCGGCGGAGAAGAGCCTTGCCAACCTGCTGGCGGAGCGATTGCCCGGCCGGTATGACCAGGAGTTGGGGCGGCGGTTTCGCCAGGGTGTGGAATTATCCGGTGGAGAATGGCAGAAGATCGCGCTGGCGCGGGCGTACATGCGGGATGCCCAGCTGCTGATACTGGATGAGCCTACAGCCGCGCTCGACGCAAGGGCGGAGTACGAAGTGTTTCAGCGATTTTCCGAGCTGACCAAGGGGCGGACGGCCGTGTTGATCTCTCACCGGTTTAGCACGGTGCGGATGGCTGACCGGATACTGGTGTTGGACAAGGGGGAAATGGTGGAGATGGGCAGTCATGAAGAGCTGCTGGAGAAAGATGGACGATATGCGGAGCTGTTCCATTTGCAGGCGCAGGGGTATCGATGAGCGGGCGCAGCATGGCTGTGACGCCGCGGGTACCGATGAACCGGTGGCTTCAAGGTTGCTTCAAATTTTTGTACGAAATTCGTTTCCATGAAGGTGCTGATCATCGAAGACAACCAGGAGCTGGCCCGCAATATCCGCGACTTTCTCGGGAGGGAGGGGTATATCTGCGAGTCCTGTGAGACGGTAGAAGGAGCCCGGGAAAAGCTCGCGCTTTTCCAGTATGATTGTATTTTGCTCGACATCGGACTGCCGGATGGCAGCGGCATCGGGTTATTGAACGTTATCCGCAACGAATATAAAGACAGTAATGTGTTGATCATCTCGGCAAGGAATGCTGTCGATGACAAGATCATCGGGTTGGAAAAGGGGGCTGATGATTATATTACCAAGCCTTTCCACCTGGCCGAATTGCATGCGCGGATACGGGCGGTATATCGGAGAAAAAATCTGGGTGGGGCGAGTATTGTGGAGTTTAACGAGATCAGCCTCAACACCGATACGTTCGAGGCGCGCATCAATGATGCGCTTGTGGATACGACGCCAAAGGAGTTCGATCTGCTGCTATATTTCATCGTTAACAAGAACCGGGTGCTTTCCCGTCAGGCCATTGCGGCGCATTTGTGGGGGGATTATACCGATAACCTGGCTAATTTTGATTTTGTATATCAGCACGTAAAGAACCTGCGTCGCAAGATCAGCAATGCCGGGGGGATGGATTATATCAGCACGGTGTATGGGTTGGGATATAAGTTCAATTCACATAAACAAGAGTGAGGTTAACAACAAAATTCACGCTTTGGTATTTCGGCATTATGCTGGTGGTGCTGCTCATCGGGGGCGCCATCGTCTATTACGAGATACAATGGAAGATCAGCCGGGTAGAGGTAGTCAGGCATGAACGGCTTAACGACCTTATCGCAGACCAGATACGCCAGGGTGGCGATTATACCGACCATCCCACACGTAAAAGGGCCACGGTGACGGTGATACCTGCTGACTCCGTGCCAAAGAATACCTCTACCTATTACACCCGTGGTCTCGCGTGGAACCCGGAATTCCAGGCCAACGAGTTCAAGCTGGTCGTCACTTCTTTTTATGTCATCAACGGGTTGCACTACCGGGTAACGACCTACTCTTTCATTCCTTCCTTTTACCAGTTGTTGCCCGGGGTGGTCGATTCATTCAAATGGATACTGTTGGTGCTGTTGGTGGTGGTCATCGTCTCCGGGGGACTGATATCAAAATATATTCTGGCGCCCTTTAAGCGGACGATGCGGGTGATACAATCTTTTGACCTCAAACAGCAGGAGGCGATACGGCTGCCGCTGACGCGGACAGCGGAATTTATGGAATTAAACGAGTTCCTCCGTAAGATGACGGACAAGGCCCGTGAAGACTACCAATCCTTAAAGGAATTTACGGAGAATGCCTCCCATGAGCTGCAGACGCCAACGGCGGTCATAAGGGGAAAGCTGGACCTGCTGATGGAGTCGGACATCCGGGATGAGCAGGCGATACTTATTGCCGAGATGCAGAATGCTCTCGAGCGGCTGTCGCGTATCCACAGTTCGCTAACCCTGCTGACCAAGCTGGAGAACAAGGAATATGAAGCCAAGGAGCCGGTGTGTATCAGCAACCTGGTGCGGGAAACGCTGGATTCTTTTGACGAGCTGATCCAGCTGAAGTCGCTGACCCTGGAGTCGCATATTGAAAAAGGTGTACATATTCCGCTTCACCTGGCCTTGGCCGATCTGCTGATCACCAATCTGATCGGCAATGCCATCCGCCATAATACGCCGATAGCGATGCGTAGCGGGGCCGTCCCGGCGGCGGGGGCGGGGGGGCGCGATGCGGGTGGGGGGACGGTTGCGATGGGCGACGCAGTGGCGCCAGCGGGCGGGGGGTGCGGGTGGATAAGCGTCACGCTGACACGCGAGGGCCTTGTGGTCATCAACACCGGGGCCGAGCCGCAGGTGGCCACGTCGGAATTATTCGAACGGTTTAAGAAAGGGAATGCCGGTAGCGACTCCATCGGCATCGGCCTTGCTATTGTGCGCCAGATCTGTGAATTAAGTCGCTTCGATATCGTCTACGAATATAAGAACGGCCTGCACCTATTGGCTGTCAGTTTCTTACCGCGGACTGCGGCTTCAAAATTACTTCAAAATCTTTCGCTCCCTTTACACTTGGATGCGGCCGGGGGCCGCCCCGACCGACAGGTCAGACTTTAGCGTTCGCTTTGCTGCCATAGATTGGCTTAAACCGGATGGGATCCGGTTCCATCCACTAGACGAATTATAATAAAACAGCTCATTACTCATGTCAAAACAGCATTTGACCGGCCTGCTCGGCATCCTCTTACTGGGCAGTCTGCCGGGGGCGGCAAGCGCCCAGGTTCTGACGTTGAAGCAGGCCGTTCAGACGGCGCTCAACAACTACGGAACCATCCGTGCGAAAACCAATTACGTGAAGGCTTCACAGGTAAGTGTGAAAGAATCGAAGATGGAATACCTGCCCGACCTGAATATTTCGGCCCAGCACGTTTATGGGACGGTCAACAGCCAGTATGGCCCGCTGGGTGCTTATAAGGTGGCTGGAACGGCCTCCTCGGGTCCGGTATTCGCCACTCAAAACTGGAATGCTGCGTTTGGCGCACTTTATCTTACTAATGTGAATTGGGATTTCTTTCAATTCGGCCGGGCCAAGGAGCGGACAAAAGTGGCGCAGACCGCGTTGAATGAGAGCCAGAGTGATCTCGACCAGGAGCGTTTTCAGCAAGGAGTCAAGGTATCGGCCGCCTATCTCAATGTGCTGGCTGCGCAAAAGCTCATCGTCAGCCAGCAACGAAATCTGGAACGTGCGGTGGCGTTTCAGACGGTGGCGGCCGCCCGGGCCAAGACGGGGCTCAATCCCGGTGTGGATTCATCCCTTGCCAATGCCGAAGTCTCCAATGCCCGGATCGCGCTTACCAATGCCATTGAATTCGAACAGGAGCAGGCCAACCAATTAGCGCAGCTGATGCAGGTGCCGCCGCCTGTGGACTGGACGCTCGATACCCTCTTTCTCTCGAAGATACCGGCATCGCTTACCGACACGCCGGCGCAGCCGCTTAGTCGGCATCCCGTATTGCAGTTCTTCCAGCAACGTATCAATGTCAGCAATGAACAAGCGAAATACCTGAAGACCTTTAACTATCCCACCTTTTCACTCTTTGGCGTCCTGCAGGACCGGGGCAGCGGCTTTTCCTCCAACTATGGCCAGTATCCGGATGCGTATACGGCCAATTATTTCAAGGGGGTGAGCTTTGACCGGGGCAACTATCTTTTAGGAGTAGGTTTTGTGTGGAATTTAACCAATCCGCTGCGGGTTCATCAACAGGTGGCGTCGCAAAAATTTATTTCGCAGGGACTCCAGGAAGAATATGGGTTGATCAACCAGGAGCTGCAGGCGCAGCTGGTGCTATCGGCTACGCGCATCAAAAATGCTTTGGACAATTACCGGGAAGCGCCGATACAGGTGAAAGCCGCATCGGATGCCTATCTCCAGAAAGAGACTTTATACCGCAACGGACTGGCTACCATCGTCGATGTGACGACGGCTGCCTTTATCCTTAACCAGGCGGAAACGGAGCGGGATATTGCCAATAACAACGTATGGCAGGCGCTGCTCTTCAAGGCGGCGTCCAGTGGGGATTTTGGATTGTTTTTTAATGAATTTTAACTGAATCGTTCAGACCATGGGATTAATCAGAACCGCGCTTAGGAAACCGATCACCATCTTAGTATTGGTGGCGGGACTTCTTTTCTTTGGCATCGGCGCCGTCAGGACCATCAAGATCGACATCTTTCCCGACCTCAACCTGCCGGTGATCTATATTTCGCATCCTTATGGTGGTTTTACGCCCGACCAGATGGAGACCTATTTCGGCAAGAACTATGTCAACCTGTTGTTGTTCGTCAGCGGGGTGAAGAGTATCGAGACCCGGAACATCCAGGGGTTGACGCTGATAAAGCTAACCTTTTATGAGGGGACGAATATGGCGCAGGCGGCCGCGGAGGTAACGGGGTATACCAACCGGGCGCAGGCGAGCTTCCCACCCGGGTCGCAGCCGCCTTTTATCCTGCGGTTTGACGCTTCGACGCTGCCGGTGGGACAGCTGGTGCTGAGCAGTCCCATCCGCGACAACAATGAGTTACAGGACCTGGCGAATATCTATGTCCGGAGCCAGTTCAGCAGCGTGCCGGGTCTGGTGGCTCCTGCTCCCTTTGGCGGGAATGCCCGTACGGTGGTTATCAAGGCCGATCCGGAATTATTGCGCAGCCATAATATTACCCCCGATCAATTGGTAGAGGCGTTGCACAACAATAACCAGGCAACGCCTGCCGGCAATGTCCGTATCGGCAACCTCAACTATTTTACTCCTGCGAACACGACCATCGAGAAGGTGAAGGACTTTGGCGATATCCCGATCTATACCAATGGGGTGCAGAATGTATACGTGAAAGATGTAGCGACGGTAGAAGATGCTGCGGATATCACTGCCGGTTATGCGCTGATCAACGGCAAGCGAAGCGTGTACCTGCCGATAACGAAGTCGGCTGCGGCCTCTACCTGGGAGGTGGTGCAGGACCTCAAGAAGGCCCTTCCCCGATTCCAGGCGCAGCTACCGGAGGATGTGAAGCTTTCTTATGAGTTTGACCAGTCGGTATATGTGATCAATTCGGTGAAGAACCTCTTGTCCGAAGGGGCTATCGGCGCCATTCTGACGGGGTTGATGGTGGTACTTTTCCTCGGTGACCTGCGTGGCGCCACTATCGTGATCCTCACCATCCCGATCAGTATCATATCCGGGGTGCTCTTTCTCAACCTGTTTCACCAGACCATCAATATCATGACGCTGAGCGGGCTTTCGCTGGCCATCGGGATACTGGTGGATGAGTCCACGGTGACGATAGAAAATATCCACCAGCACCTTGCGATGGGCAAACCCAAGTCGCTGGCCATTTGGGATGCCTGTAAGGAGATCGCCTTTTCGAAACTACTGATCCTCTTTTGTATCCTGGCGGTGTTTGCTCCGGCCTTTACGATGGGTGGTATCCCCGGGGCGCTGTTCCTGCCTCTGGCCCTGGCCATTGCTTTCTCGATGATCGTGTCCTACCTGATGGCCCAGACCTTTGTGCCGGTGATGGCCAACTGGATCATGAAGGGGCATCGCAAGGCGGGGGGAGGGACTTTTGCTTCCGACGAAGAAGAGTTCAGGGCTTCGGGGTTGTCTGCCGACGATGAGAAGCATGTAGCCGAAGAGAAGATGAAGATGATGGAGCATGGCAGCGGCAAGCATGGCCAGGAGACGCGTTTCGACCGCTTTCGGAAGCGTTTCCTCCGGTTCACCGACCGGCTACTGCCGTATCGTACGCCGATAGCCATCGGTTATATTGTACTGGGTCTTGGGGGCGCCTGGCTGCTGCTCAATAGCATTGGCCGGGATGTATTGCCAAAAACCAATGTCGGTCAATTCCAGGTGCGGCTTCGCGCCCCTGATGGTACGAGGATCGAACGCTCGGAGGAATATATGATCAAGACCCTGCACATCCTCGACACGATGGTTGGACATAACAATATCGGGGTGACCTCGGCGATGGTAGGGATGCACGGCGGTCAATTTTCGACTAACCCGATCTACCTGTTCATGGCCGGTCCGCAGGAAGGAGTCTTGCAGGTGAGTCTCAAGGAAGATTATAAGGTAAAGATGGACGATCTGAAAGACGAATTCCGCCAGCGGCTGTCAGCGGATCTGCCCGAGCTGAAGGTTTCTTTTGAGCCCATCGAACTGACCGACAAGATACTCAGCCAGGGTTCGCCGACGCCTATCGAGGTCAAGCTGAGTGGGAAGAGTAAGAAGCTCAATGAGGAATATGCCTATAAAGTGATAGAGCAATTGCAGAAGATACCTTATTTGCGGGACGTTCAACTCGGCCAGGCCATTCACTATCCGGCCATAGATATCGATATAGATCGTATCCGGGCTGCGCAGCTGGGCGCCAATACTGCTGACATCACCCGCAGCCTGATCGCCGCGACATCTTCTTCCCGGTATACGGAGCGGAATGTATGGCTGGATCATAAATCCAATCTTTCCTATTTTGTACAGGTTCAAATTCCGGAGAACAAGATGACCAGCGTTCATGACATTGCCGAAACGCCGGTTGTCCCGAACACGCCGAGGCCGCTACTTGGTGACGTGGCCACCCTGAAGATCGATTCCGTCTATGGCGAGGACGATGACCTCGGTGCTATCCCGGTGTTGTCGGTGACGGCTAACCTTAACAAGGTTGATCTTGGGCGGGCAACGAAGGATGTCGATAAAGCTATCGCCGGTCTTGGGAAACTGCCGCGTGGCCTTAACATCGAGACCCGTGGGCTTTCCCAGGTGTTGACCGAAACGCTGGACAGCCTGCAGGCCGGCCTCATCACTGCCGTTGTCGTCATCTTCCTGATGCTGGCCGCCAATTTCCAGTCTTTTAAAGTTTCGCTTGTCGCGCTGTGTACCGTACCGGCGGTGTTGCTGGGTTCGCTGGCCTTGCTCATGCTGACCGGCTCGACGCTGAACCTGCAATCGTATATGGGGATGATCATGTCTGTGGGCGTGTCGATCTCCAACTCCGTGTTACTGGTGACCAATGCCGAAGAATTGCGCCGGACATCAGGGGACGCGATGCGGGCGGCCCGGGAAGCGGCGGCAACCCGGCTCCGACCGATACTGATGACCAGCGTGGCCATGGTCGTCGGTATGATCCCCATGGCTTCGGGACTTGGTGAAGGTGGGGAGCAGGCGGCTCCTTTGGGTAGAGCTGTCATCGGTGGTCTTATCGCCTCCACTTTTGCGGCCTTGTTCTTTCTACCCTTGATCTTTGCCTGGGTGCAGCGCAAGACGACTACGCAATCCGTATCCCTTGATCCTTCCGATAAAGAAAGTAAACATTATATATCATCATTGTATGAAGCAAATGAGAAATAAAAGAATAGGAGCCGGGTTGCTGGCAGCCTGCGGTCTGGTGCTGGCGTTGAACAGCTGCTCTTCTTCCGATGGAGAGGAAAAGAAGAATGACACGCCGAAAAAGGATAGCGCGGCTGCGCCTGCGGCCACCTTTCAACTGCAGAAGGGGCAGTTGTCCACCGACCTCTTTGTGCCTGGGGAGCTGATCGCTTTCCAGCAGGTAGACCTCTATGCCAAGGTGAACAGCTTTGTTAAAAAGTTATATGTTGATGTCGGCTCGGAGGTGAAGGAGGGGCAGTTGCTGGCGGTGATGGAAGCGCCCGAATTACAGAGTCAGCTGGCCAGCGCCGAGTCAAGGGTAAAGGCCCAGGAAGCTATCTACATTGCGAGCAAGGCCAATTATGACCGCATCGTGGAGACCAGCAAGACACCGGGTACCATTTCCCAGAATGACGTCGATCAGGCTGATGCCCGGCAGAAGTCCGATCTGGCGCAGTGGGATGCCGCAAAGTCCTCCTATAAAGAAATTGCCGAGACGCTGAAATATCTCGAGGTGAGGGCGCCGTTCAGCGGGGTCATCAGCAATCGTAATGTCAACCCAGGCGCCTATGTAGGCCCTTCAGGGAAAGGCTCCGATCTGCCGATGTTCACCTTGCAGGAGCAGGATCATCTTCGGCTGGTCGTTTCCGTACCCGAAGCGTTAACGGGGTATTTACGGGACAAGGATGAGGTGAAATTTACCGTCAAGTCTATGCCGGACCACAAATTCTCGGCCACGGTTCGACGGCTGGCCGGTGCGCTTGACAATCACCTCCGGGCGGAGCGCACGGAAATGGATGTTTATCCCAAGCACCGGGAATTGCTGCCGGGGATGGTGGCCGAGGTGGACCTGCCGCTTCCTGCCAGGGACAGCACTTTTATCGTGCCGGCTTCTGCTGTAGTGAATTCGACGGAGCGGGTCTTTGTTATCCGGGTCACCCCTGACCGGAAGGCCGAGTGGATCGATGTGAAGACTGGCAGGTCGCAGGGAGGAAAGACGGAAGTCTATAGCAACAAATTGCAGGAAGGGGATCAGCTAGTGAAGGTGGCAAGTGAAGAGGTGAGGGATGGTACGGCTATTCGTTAAGGAGCCCAGTAGTTGCCGGAGAGGATGATCATATCGATCATCTTGATGCTGTTGTCATAGTAGTCGAAGTCCTTTAATTTGAAATCTACGATATAATCCCACAATTTGTTGAGCCAGACCTGGTTTTCGGGGCTGGCCATCGCAGAGACGGCGAAAGGGCAGATAAAGCACAGCGCTTCAAAATACCGGTGGGGGAGGTCTGCCCCGGAGAGATCATAGCCAGCGGAGATATTATCCGGGTTGTCTTTGGTGGTGCTGCGGATCCAGGAATTGATAGGCGCCAGGAAGTCGGCAGCCCTTTGGTCACCGGAGACGAGGAAGTCCGCGGCGATGCGCCAGGGTACCCGGCAGGCGTTGAAGTTGTACAGGCCGTCGTATTTCGACTCCAGGTAATGGGGCTGGGCCGGAACGGCGGTGATAGTTTCGGCCAAAGAGATATTTTTTATGAAGTCGGGTATCAGTCCTGCATCCGGGCTATAGGTGTTCTGGAGATAGTGAAAGACCCGGTAGTTATTGTCCAGTACGGTGTCCCATACGGCATCGCCCGTTGCCCTGCGGAAGGCCCGGATATGTTCGGGCATGAAATCGCTCGACCGCATATCATAAAAATCCTCGCTGCGCGGCGTTTCGTGATTTGATTCCATCACTGTGTAGGTGCGGGGATTGATCTCTTCGCGGCGGATGGCGGCTATCATTTCCAGCGCTTCCTGCCGGTAGGGGATAGCGCTGTGTTGCCCCCATTGGGCATCTGCCAGCAGGAGGGAGTAGGCGATATCCATGTCGCCGTCGGTGGCAGTGCTGCCATCCAGGCTCTGGCAATCCCTGCTTTGGGTCCATGCCATCAGGTGGGGACTGGTGGTGCCGGGATGCGACCGGTAAAAGCGGAAGAGCGCGTCAAAGGTCTCCTGTGCGGTGGAATCGGATCCGGCCATGAGCGCAGTGATCATCATTCCATATCCCTGTCCCTCCGATACACAGATGCTGGAGCTCTTTGTTCCCTCGAACCAGACGTATTTTTCGCCCGGGGTGCAGCCGCTTCGGATATAATGTTCTTTCCAGGCCAGGTAGAATGACCGGACGCTGTCGTCCAGCCCCTGTTGGCTGATATGGTTGGGCAGGATGGCCCCTTCCTGATAGGTGGTATGTTGCGGAAATGGCCGGGCTGGAAGATCCGGTGCAGCGAAAGCGGTGGAGGTGGTGGGCACGGAACCGGTAAGCATGGTCAGTATAGCCAAGCACCACAAAACTCCTTTAATACTGTACATGGGAGATAAGATTGTCACATCAACCATTAGCAATTTATGTGCCGATGATGCGCGCCGGGTAGTTAACAATTTTTATAGGAAACATTAACAGCGGCGATGCATCGGGATGAGCGGTGTCTCGCTCTTACCATCGGGTTTTTGGGGAATTCCCGCTTTTTTAATGCCCGTAAACTAACGTTTATGTATATGCGCTCATTTTTTACTATTTTATTCGGATCAGTGTTTTTCTCTATGTTCTCCTGTAATCGCAGCAGTATTTCCGCCACCCAATTAGGTGATTGGGTGGCGGGTGCGCCGATAGGGGACCCGCCCCGTGGGAATGCTTCCTGTTTTGTGATCGGGACGGATGCGTATGTGGGTTTGGGCTATAATCAATCGGTTGGTGGTACGGGCCGGTTGAAAGACTTCTGGCGATTTAGCGTCGACAGTGGCTGGCAACAGGTGGCGGACTTCCCCGGCGCGCCCAGAAGTGAGGCTGCCGCCTTTAGCGTGGGTAATTATGGGTATGTAGGCACGGGTACTGATCTTGTCAATGTCTACCGTGATTTTTACCAGTATGACCCGGTGCAGAATGTCTGGACCCGGAAGGCGGATTTTCCCGGCACGCCCCGGTATGATGCCGTCGGTTTTGGCATCCGGGATAAGGGGTATATCGGCACGGGTTTTAACGTCAATTGGATGAATGATTTTTACCAGTATGATCCGGCGCAGGACAAATGGTCGCTGACGCCTGGCACCAGCGGGGATTTTTCCAAGCGGCAGGGTGCGGTGGCCTTTGTATATAACGATCAGGCCTATGTTGTTACGGGCGCCAATAGCGGTGGAATGGTCAGGGATTTCTGGCGATTCGATCCTTCCCGGACCGCTGCCTGGCATCAGTTGAATAATATTACCAATACGAGCTCTGAGACTTTTGACGATGGCTATACGGATATCGAACGGGAGTATGCAACGATCTTTGTCAATGGCAGCACGGCTTACCTGGCGACCGGCACCAACGGGACCATGGTCACTGCTACGTGGGCCTATGATATTGCCAGCGATCGCTGGAGCCGGAGGACGCCCTGGGCACGTGCGCCGCGGAGCGGCGCCATCGCGTTTACGGTGAAGGACAGCAGTTTTGTTGGCACCGGGAACAACGGCAACAACGGAACTTTTGATGATTTCGATCTGTTTGTGCCGAATCGGGTCTATAATCCCAATGATTATTGATCAGTGGTCGCCGGGGACCAGGGCTGACCGGGATCGAGGCCTGCAGGATCGGGACTTGCCCGGAGGCATTTATTTGATGCTTTATTTGATGACAACGATCTGTTTTGCCAGTATAGACTGGTGGTCCGAGAGCCTTACGATATAGGCGCCTGCGGGCAGGGATGCGCCATTGGTGAGGGTAACCTGCTGGCGGCCCTGGAGCAGGGACCAGTCGTTCTGTTGCAGTCTGCGGCCTGACATATCGAAGAGCTCGAGTCTTGCCTGGTGGATGGATGTGGTTGTTTGGACAAAGAAACTACCGCCTTCCACCTGTGTGGGGTAGATGCGGATGCTTTGGGCGGACTGCAGGGAGAGACTGACGATGTTGGAATACGCTGTTTTCCCGTCGAGGTCTACCATTGCGAGCCGGTAGTACAGCTTACCGTCCCAATTGTCCTGGTCGGTGTAGGAATAGTTTTGCGCCGTCGAATCGCCGGGGACAGCGGCAACGGTGTGGATGTCTTCGAAGGTGGAGCCATCCGTGCTGCGCTGGATCACAAAATGATCGAAGTTGACGGCATCGGTGGTCGACCATTTTAGCAGTGCCTGGTTGTTGTCCAGGGCGCTGACCGACCAGCGGGTGAGGGTTACCGGCAGGGTGGAGAAGGCCTGGGCGAAGCTGACGCGGTCGAGTCCCCCGTCCTGGTAATATTCGAGGACCATATTGTACGTTCCGCTGAGTGGGGTGGTGTAGCTGGAGACTGTATAGGCGTGATCGGCCCAGTTGTTGATGACCCAGGTGGCGCCGCCGTCGAGGCTCAGGCGGTAGCCGTCATCGCCGCCGACGGTGAAGACATAGTTCCCATTGGCAAGGTTTTGGGTCAGGCGATAGCGGGCCGAAAACTGTTGGGTCGTAATGGTGCAACTGTTGGTATTGTAGATGACGGCAGTGCCGCCGGGGTTGCCGAAACTCTCGTCAAAGGCTGGGTTGGAGGCGAGGCCTTCGTTGACCTCTCCTTTATAAAGGTTGAAGTTCATGCCCTGGTAGAGATAGCCGTTCCAGACATTCCCTGTTCCGTAGACGGTGGGGTCGCCTGTACCGGTGCAGTTCGCAGTGATATTGAAGGTGACGCGATCGGCGCCGCCATCCTGGTAGAATTCGAGTACGAAGTTGGTGCTGCCGTTGAGCGCGACACTATAGCTGGTAGTGGTGTAAGCATGGTCGGCCCAGTTGTTGATGACCCAGGTGGCGCCGCCGTCGAGGCTCAGGCGGTAGCCGTCATCGCCGCCGACGGTGATGGTATAGTTGCCGGTGAAGGACTGGGTAAGCTTATACCGGACGCTGAATTGAAGGGTCGTTATCGAACAGCCGTTGGTGTTATACGTTGCGCCGCCGTTGCCGCCGTTGAAGTTTTCGTCGAAATTGGGGCTGGAGGCGGAGCCTTCGTTGACATAGCCCTGGTAGTTGTTGAAGTTCATGCCGGTGTAGACATAACCGATCCAGACGTTGCCCGTGCCGTAGGTGGTTTGGTTGCCCTGGGCGGTTGAGCAGGCCTGCGCGGTGAGGCGGTGATGAGCTGTGAGAAGGAACAGGAGGGGCAGGAAAAGGTTTTTCAGGCGGGTTAAGGTCAAAGGGATCATTGGATATTACGGTTTTATATAGGTGATTCCCTTAGAACCAGATTAGTGCCAAACTCTAAGCAGGTGCTACAAAAATTACTACATATGTACAATGATCTAACTATGTCCCAAAAAGGGAAGGTTTTCTATCGGCAGGAGAGTTAATATGGATTCACCGGTTTGGCCTTGGTGGTGTCGTTGTATTGGCTGGCGTTGCCGTTGCCCTGGTCGACCCCTTCTGCGCCGGGGGGCGGGGGCTTTTCGAGGCTGCTCCATTGGAGCTCTTCGCCGGGGCGGACACTGTCGGGTTTGGTGAAAAGGGCATTCCTGTTGAGGCCAAGCGATTTGTCCGCCAGGGCCTTTGCAAAGAAGGATTCCCAGATGGGTCTTGTCACATGGCCGCCGTCGGCCGACCGGCTTTCGAGGTGGATAAATCGGTCGTCACATCCTACCCAGCCGCCGGCCAGCAACTGGGGGGTATAACCGATGAACCAGCAGTCGGAGTTGTCGTTTGTGGTGCCGGTCTTGCCTCCCATTTCGGCGAGGCCGAGTCGTTCGCGTAGTCCTTTGGC
The DNA here is from genome assembly GCF_014642875.1 of Puia dinghuensis. Lineage (GTDB taxonomy): Bacteria > Bacteroidota > Bacteroidia > Chitinophagales > Chitinophagaceae > Puia > Puia dinghuensis. The sequence continues at coordinate 1,374,822 of NZ_BMJC01000001.1, read as the reverse complement.
GGTGCCGAAATCGACGGGTCCCTGCATCATCCGCGCCATCGTATAGGCTGTCGACTGGCTGAGCACTTCTTTTGGAGTCGAGGCGAAGTTGGCCAGGATATTACCGTGTTTGTCTTCGATGCGTTCGATGTAGTAAGGCTGGGTGTTGAAGCCGCCGGTGGGAAACATGGTATATCCGTCCAGCATCTCATACAACGAGAGCTCGCAGGCGCCCAGCGCCAGGGAGGGGTAGGGCTGCACCGAGGTTGGGATACCTATCTGTTTCAGGAATTCGGCGAACCGCTGCGGGCCTTTCGGACCCATCTCCTTCATGAGATACGCGGCCACTTCGTTGATGGACCAGCCCAGGCCATAGGCCATCGGATAAGGGCCGGGTTCCCAGTGGGAGCCATTTCTCGCCGGTACATAAGCGTTGTAGTCGGGGAAATATTGCTGGACGGCCGGGCACTGGGTCATCGGGGTAAAATTGAAATCTTCGATGGCCAGCCCGTAGAGGAAGGGTTTGATAGAGCTACCGACCTGCCGTTTGGTGTTGATATTGACGTGATCGAATTTGTAGTTGCGGAAATCGATGCCGCCCACCCAGGCTTTAACGGCCCCGGTGAAGGGGTCCATGACCATGAAACCCGTTTGAAGCATCTGGCGGCAGTATTTTATCGAATCCAGCGGCGTCATTACGGTATCTTTCTCGCGTGTGGCATTCCATGCGAATACCTTCATCTTCACCGGGACATTGAAGGAATTGCGGATGGCCGCATCCGAAAGCCCGTCGTCTTCTTCGTTCTGCCATCTTTCGCTATTGCGCATGGCCGCATCGAGAATATTCTGATGGTCTGCCCAGACGTCTCCGTTGCGGACGCTGCGCTGGGCGTCCAGTTCGCGCTGCAGGATGGGCATCTGGCGCACAACGGCGCTATCGGCATAGGCCTGCATCCGCGGATTAATGGTGGTATAGATCTTCAGTCCATCCTGGAAGAGGTTGTAGGGCTTCCCGGTGGCGGGATTGGTATGTTCTTTACACCATTTCTTCAGATCGTTGCGCAGCTGATCGCGGAAATATGGGGCCACACCATTGTTCTCGTCCAGCTTCCGGTAGCGGGACATGTCGATGGGCTTTGCTTTTAGCGTGGTGGCTTCCTCTTCGGAAAGCCAGTGATTACTGACCAGCCGGTTGAGTACGACGTTGCGTCTGTCCATAGCGGCTTTCGGGTTGGTGCGGGGGTTGAAGAGGCTGGGGTTGTTGACCATGCCGACGAGAACGGCCGCTTCGTCTATGCTGAGGCTGTCGGGTTCTTTCCGGAAGAAGGTGCGGGCCGCGCCACGGATGCCATAGACATTATCGCTGAAGGAGACATCGTTGAGATAGAGCGTGATGATCTCTTCTTTTGTGAAGTTGCGTTCGAGCTGGATGGCGATGATCCATTCCTTTAATTTCTGAATGACCCTGCTGATGCGGTTATGCGATCTTTCACCGTTGAACATGTTGAGCGCCAACTGTTGGGTGATGGTGCTGCCACCGCCGTCGCGGCCAAAGCGCAGGATGGCCCGTAAAACGGCTTTTCCATCGATGCCTGAATGCTCGTAAAAGCGTTCGTCCTCTGTCGATACCAGCGCATGGATCACATTGGGGGAAATGTCTTTGTATTCAACGTCGAGGCGGTTGCCTTTAGCGGTGTAATACTTCCCCATCGAACTGCCGTCGGCGGCAAAGACTTCCGATGCCAGGATTAGAGAAGGGTTTTCCAGCTCATGGAGGGAAGGCAGCTGACCGAAAGCTCCTGTCGCGATGAGGGCGATGAAACCGGCAAAGGCGACTACTCCGGAGAATAACAGAATCCAGAAAATGCGGACGGCTTTAGCTTTTGACATAGGTATATTAATAACGAACGAGTTGAGTATTTAGCGCAAAAAATGTGCTGAAAATGCCCAACCATTAGAAATAGGGCGTTTTTGCGGGCCCAAATTTTAGCTAAAATACTTTTTCTTTTATTCTTTCCATAAATGCTTCGCGGAATTTCTCGCTGATGGGGATTTGTTTGCTGCCGATGAACACATGGTTATCACGGATGGAATCGAGTCGCGCGATGTTGACGATATAGGAGTTGTGCACCCGGGCAAAACTGCCGGAGAGTTGTTCGCCGATGTCTTTCAAGCGCCGGTAGATGAGCAGCCGCTGGGTGGGCGTCACCAGCCGGGCATATTCCTTCTCGCCTTCGAAGTACAGGATATCCTGTAACAACACCTTGTGTAGCATGCGGCCGGATTTGATAAAGAAATATTCCGTTTCGGGCCTGGGTGCGGCGGCGGGTGGGTTGTCGGCAACAGGGGCAGCGGCCTCTGGCCGGGCGAAGTGTGCTTCTATTTTTTGTAGTGCGGCGTAGAATCGTTTGAGGGTGATGGGTTTCAGGAGATAGTCGATCGTCGGGAAGCTATAGCTGTCGGCGGCGTATTCGGAATAGGCGGTGGTGAAGACGATGCTTGTCGAAGGCGGCAGCAGAGCGGCCATTTCCATCCCGGTGAGGTGGGGCATATTGATGTCGAGGAAGATGAGGTCGACGGGATGCGTCTTTAGAAAGGATAACGCTTCGGGGGCGTCGTAGCATTTGCCCACCAGCTGCCACACGGTATTTTGCCGGATGAACATCTCCAGGAGGCTTACGGCATTTGGTTCGTCATCGACGATGAGACAACGTAGGTTCATACGAGGGGAATTTTTAACAAAGCTTTAAAATGCGTTGTCGTACGGTTCGTGGTCAGGACAAAGCGGTCTCCATATAGCAAGGTAAGCCGTTTTTCGAGGTTTTGGAGGCCAAAGCCTCGCTTGTTTGGGGCGGGAGCGTTTTCGGGGAGAGCATTCTCCGTGGTAAAGATCAGGTGGCCATCTTGCTGAGCGAGGGAAAGATGGATGCTGTTGCCGGTTGCGCTGCGATCGATGCCGTGTTTGAAGAGATTTTCTACAAAGGTCATCAGCAACATCGGCGGGAGGAAAGGTTCGCCTTCATAATCCTTATGGAAGTTGACGGTGACGCCGTGGCGGATGCGGATCTCTTCGAGGGCGATATAGTTCTCCAGGAATTTTATCTCGGTGGAAAGGGCCACTTTTTCCCGCGGACTTTCATCCACGAAGTAGCGCATTATATCGGACAGCCGGCCGATGAGCAGCGCGGTTTGGGGTGCTGCTTCCCGATAGGCTTCGTAATAAATATTGTTGAGGGTGTTGAAGAGGAAATGCGGCTGCACCTGTGATTTGAGGAGATTGAGCTCGGCCTGGCTTTTTTGTTCGAGCATCTGTTCCGCCTGTCGTTTGAGCCGGAAATAGGCCATGGCAATGCGGAAGACAAAGCTAAGGACAAAGATGGCTACACCTGTGATGGAATGGTACAAATAGCTCCAGATGTCGAGAGCTTCGGGTTTGGTGGCGAACCAGCGGTTGTAGATGGTGACGGAAAGCCAGGTGCGGGAGACGCCGACGGCGATGAGCAGGGCTGCCGAGCCGAGGACATAAAGGACGATATGTCCTTTCTCATAGAGCCGGGGGTAGAGCAGGCCGATATTCCCGTAGATGATGGCTGCGTAAAAGGAAAGATTCATGGTGCCATAGATGAGGGCTTGCCAGAATCCATCCATCGGCAGATAGCTCATGAAGGTGATGAGGAATACGAAGAGCCAGACCAGGAGTTCTAATTGCCGGGGGGTAGCCTTTTTGAGAGACAGACGCATAAACAAATTTACTATCCTTTCGACAGGCGGGCCGTTCTTTTCAATGACTTGTGCTCTTGCTTCAATCGTCCGGCTATTGAAGCCGGCGAGGGGTGGGCTGAAAAGCCGCCGGCGCCGGTTGAATCCGTTTGTCCGACCGCGGCGGGTAAGGGAATTTAGGGCAACAAAATGATCTTTTATGATGCAGTTTCTCTACATGTTGCTGATCGCTATCCTGCTGCTGATCTCAACGGTGACGCGGGCACAGACGGATACCATACGACCAGGGAAAGGCGGATTGGTCACGCGTACACTACGTCCGGGGGTACGGCAATACCTGCTTGTCTATCTCGACCCGGAACACAATGTCCGGCAATTGCGTTTCTGGTACTGGGTGCGCGAGATCGCTTCGGGTCAGCGGAATGGGCAGTCCGTATTCTTTATCACCCAGCGTTGGTATGGCAGTGACACCGGAGTTTACCGGGAGGTGTATTCCGTGAATGATGCGCGGGATTTTTCGCCTGTCTATCATCGTGAATTGGTGCACGGGAAGCTGAATGCCTATGACTGGGGAAAGGAGGGGATCCGCGGCGCCGACACCGTGCCGGACAATGCCCGGAAGGGTTTCTCGCTGGCCTTTACGGAGCCGAACCTTAATTGGAACCTGGATATCGAAACCTTTGAGATGCTGCCGCTGGCGGAGGGCCGGTCTTTCCTGATCAATTTCTATGATGCGGGTCTCGATCCGCCGCAATACCAGCGCTATACCGTAAAGGGTAGCGAGAAGGTGACCCTGCAGGATGGGGTGCAAATGGATTGCTGGATCCTGTCGACGGAGGGTAAGTCACCCACCGGGACGGAGTATACCGAAACCTACTGGATCAGCAAAAAGGAGCATGCCTTCTTAAAGGAGGAGGATCATTTTAATGGGATGATCCGGTATAAGCTATTGATGCCCATATCGACTCCTGATATCCGGGCCGGTTTGCAATAGAAAAATTCAAAAAACAGGCCCTTTTTTTCTTAAAATAACAAATTATTTATAAACAGGGATTTTGCGAGTCTCCAGTAAACTGATGAATGTTAACTAAATATGAAGTCTTTTATAAACATTATTGATTTTATTAATTCGTATAACCGCATTGACTTTAAATTTTTTGCATACCTTTATTGTGATATTTGATGTATTAATTTAAAATTAATATGAAAACGGAGACTATGAGCAAAATCACTCTTAAAAGGTACTTACCCTTCTTATTGCTGGCAACTGCTGCAGTGGCGGCGATCTTTATTCCAAGCATTGCACCCAGCGTGGATGACGGTAAGTACAACCAGGCTGACATTGCGTGGTTACTCGTTGCAACGGCCCTGGTATTTATTATGACCCCGGCTCTGGCCTTCTTTTATGGCGGCATGGTAAACCGGAAGAACGTACTTTCCACGATGATGAAGAGCGTGGTTGCGGCCGGTGTGGTCGGGGTATTGTGGATCATCGTCGGGTATAGTCTTTGTTTTGGCGAGTCTATTCATGGCATCATCGGCAACCCGCTGACGCACCTTTTTTATAAAGGAGTAGTTTCGGGTCCGGTGTGGGGACCGGCGCCTACGATCCCCAAGGCGTTATTCTCGATGTTTCAGCTGATGTTCGCCATCATCACCCCCGGGCTGGTGGTAGGCGCGATTGCCGAGCGTATGCGCTTCTCCGCTTATGTTCTCTTTACTGTACTGTTCAGCCTGCTGGTCTATGCGCCGCTGGCTCACTGGAGCTGGCATCCGGATGGCTTCCTCGCCAAGATGGGCGCGCTTGACTTTGCCGGTGGTACGGTGGTACACATCTCTGCGGGCTGTGCGGCCCTGGCCGGCGCCTTGGTGCTGAAGCGCAGGAAGGTGCATATCGCAGGTAAAGAGACGCATCCGGCTAATATTCCATATGTATTGATCGGGACGGGGCTGTTGTGGTTTGGCTGGTTTGGCTTTAACGCCGGTTCGGCCCTGGCTGCCAACTCTCTCGCCGTATCTGCTTTCTCCACTACCAACACGGCCGCTGCCGCTGCGGGTCTTTCCTGGATGTTCTTCGACGTTATGCGGGGTAAGAAGCCTTCGGTTGTTGGTTTCTGTGTGGGCGCCGTTGTAGGTCTGGTGGCGATCACTCCTGCGGCCGGTTATGTGGCTGTACCGCAAAGCATTTTCATCGGTGCATTTGCCGCCGTCATTTCCAATATGGCCGTTCATTTCAAGGCTACCAAGACCGTGCTGGACGATACGCTCGATGTGTTCCCCTGTCATGGTATCGGCGGGATGGTCGGGATGCTGCTCACGGGGGTATTTGGTACGCTGGCGGTGAACAAGGCCGGCGCCAATGGTCTGCTCAACGGTAATCCCGGTTTCTTCTTTATCCAGCTGAAGGCGATGTTGATCGCTGTCGGGTATAGCTTCGCTGTTTCCTGGGTGATCTTCAAGGTGATTAACTTCATCGTTCCCCTGCGGGTCAGCGAAGAAGAGGAACTGGAAGGGCTCGATGCCAGCCAGCACGACGAGAAGTACACGCAGGGTACCCTGCTGGTAGCTACGCCGGAAGGGTTGAAGGAGCAGGAGATTATGTAAGTTATTTTTTTGATAATAGAAAAGGAGGCCGTCTACTTTTTGTTTGAGACGGCCTCTTTTTTTATATTTTTGGGTGATTATGATCACGCAAGAAGTACTCGTAGAAGCAAGAAAACTGTGGGACTATCATCACATGCATCATACCCCCGCGGAAACAGACTGTATCCTTGTTTTAGGCAGCCTCGATCTGCGGGTCGCCGACAGAGGCGCTGAACTATATCTCGAGGGCCGGGCCCCTATCCTCATATTTTCCGGGGGCCTTGGCAAAATAACCGAAAAAATGTTTCGGGACACCGAGGCGGACCTTATGGCGCGGATCGCGCTCGACAGGGGGGTGCCGGCCGAGGCCATCTTTATCGAGAACAGATCGACCAATACGGGGGAGAATATCCTGTTCACCCGGCAATTGCTGGAGGACAAGGGGCTCCATCCGCAATCTTTCCTGCTGGTGCAGAAGCCTTATATGGAGCGCCGCAGCTATGCTACTTTTAAGAAACACTGGCCTGATAAAGACCTCATCGTTACTTCTCCCCAGATAGCGTTTGAAGACTATGCCACCGAAGAGATGCCGATCGAGCAGGTGATCAATCTCATGGTTGGTGATTTGCAGCGGATCAGGATCTATCCCGGGAAGGGGTTCCAGATACCGCAGGAGATACCCGATGACGTGTGGGCTGCGTATGAGCGACTGGTGTCCCTGGGGTTCGACAAGCACCTGGCGGCGGGCTAGGGTTTTATGGAGCAACGATGCACACGCGAAATAGCGGGATTTCAGAAACCTTAATCGGTTCCCGGTTCATTTTGTGTTCGAGTTGACCAAAGAGGAGCATGATAACTTAAGGTCGCAAAATGCGACCATAAAACAGGGAGCCCACTCCAAGTATTTACCTTACGCGTTTACAGAACATGGGGTGCTGATGGGCTGCGTACGAGCGGCTGGTGGGGTAGGGGTTTAAGGAGCCAAATTGGCACCTTAAAAGTTCTCCTGAACCTGCAGGGATAGCGCAGTTTTACGGGCGTTTACCTACATTTTTCGATTAGTGTTCGCCGGTAGCCTAAATAGGGTTATATTAGTATTTACTGTATACTAATGAGCATGAGTACCTCTTTTTTCGGCGAGCGCTTCAGACGGGTGATGGCGGAGTTTTTGATCTTTCTGAAAGCGGGCAAATTCTATTTTTTCCCTTCAGCAAGGAACCTTATGCTGGACCTGTGGTATGGTTATTTGCATATGAGGGCTGTAAGGGCTGACACAACGGCCGATATTTTCCTGAATGATAGGGTTTTGCTTATGGAGGAAGCTATGGCGGACGCCCGTCTTGCATGGAAGAAAAGGCGTTTGTACCTAAGGTTTTTGTATGCCGCGGCTGATCCGGAGCTGTATTCGATGATCATCACGTTTCTTGAGGCGCCCTCTTTCTCCTCAGCGTTGAGTGCCGGGCTGATCGATAAGATCGAAAGGGTTAGGAAGCCGGGGCTTGGTGGTACGAGAGTGGTGAAAGAAGAGACGGTGGAGGAGCCTGTTGGGGTTGCGGGGGATGCAGGGGGTGAGCCGGAGCAGCCTGCGGGGTCGGTCGAAGTCGCGAGTGCTGCCGGGTCGGTCGAAGGGGCCAGGAAGCGGAATTTGTTTGCCAAAACCTATTTTATTGCCGCCGAGCTCTATTATGAACTTAAAGGACAGCAGGCGGAATTTGAATCCCTTTCCCGCCGGACAAATAAGCTGGCGGAGTTTGTCAAAAAGCAATTTCATACGGTTCGTCTGCCCGGCACCTTTAGTGATTTAAGAGGATATTCCTACAAGCCAGTGCTGAATGGCGACAATGAAAGCCGGAAAGGTCAGCTCAAGCCCTTTTTCCGGCAATTGTCGGAGAACCCCGACGTCTTTGGAAAGCCGATTGCGCAGCGCGCACAGAGAATTTTAGTGGAATATTTTTGATCTGATCCTTACTTTCTTACAAGCCTTTATTACAAAAGGTATATCTCAGGGATACCCTCAGGGTGTCCCTGGGGTTTTTTTTGTTTTTTCTCCATTCTAGATTGCGGGAAAATAAGCAATCATGAATACCATCATCAGGACGGATTACCGCAAAAAAGCGGTGGCGGTGCTACGTAAGAAGCGGCTGACAGTCAACCTGACGGAGGCGGAATATCGTCTCGTGAAGGAAAGTGCCGCAAAAGCGGGGTTGGGAATTGCCCTTTATATCAAGGAAATGACCTTAAAGGGATATGTTCAGGCCCGGTTGAATGAAGAAGAGCGTAGCTTTTTCAAGGAGGCAGTGGGGCTGTCCAACGACCTGCATCAATTGGTGCAATTGGCCAGGTCGGAAGGGATAACGAGTATCCTGCCGGTGTTTGAGAGCTATCGTAACCGAATCGACAAATCATTAAACCAGATGCATTTATGATAGCAAGAATATTTCCTTTCACGGCTTCCTTTGGGCGTGTCTGCCAGTATCTGTGCCAGGACGAGGAAAGGTCGGAGGTCTTGCAGGTTGAAGGGGTCAGGGGGCACCATTATGCATTGATGGCAATGGATTTCGAGGCGATACATGCATTGCGACCGGGAAGGAGCCGCCCTGTGTTTCATGGGGTGCTTGATTTTCACCCCGAAGAGAAAGTGGATAACGAGAGGATGGTGGAGATCGCCCGGAAGTACCTGGAAGAATTAAAGCTGGTGAATACGCAATATGCTTTTGTAAAGCATATCGACAGGCGTCACGAGCATCTGCATATTGTCGCCAACCGGCTCGATTATGATGGGAATCCTATCGAAACCTTTCCGATAAAGTTAAATAGCAAGGACGCGGTTGAAAAACTGGTTGCCGAATATGGTCTCCTGGAAGCCGGGAAGAAGAACCTGCGGCAAACGAATTGGGATGCGTTGGACCAGTCGGAGACCCGGCTGTATATCGTCTACAGCAGAATAAAAGAATGCCTGCCCGGCTGTCAAAGCCTGGAGGAGCTGGAGCAGCGGTTGCTTCAACAGGGTGTGGATACCCGGTATAGGATCGATGAGGAGACGGGCAGGAAGATCGGGATCAGCTTCCGATATCAGCAAGAAGCGTTTAAAGGAAGCCGGGTCGACGAGGATTTTTCGCTTCCGCGGCTCGAAGAAACGATTGCGCAACAGCAGCGGCTTGCCCTCTGGCAGCACGAGAAGCTGGCTTTGCGCGACAAGCAGGCGGCGGAAAAGCAACTGGCACAAGAGAAAGCGAAACGGGAAGAATTGGCGCAGAGGGAAAGGCAACAGAAGGAATTGGCACAAAAAGAAAAGCAACGGGAAGAATTGGGGTTGCACCAGCAGGTAAGGCTTGACCAGGAGGTGACGAAACATCACTACCGGTTACGTATACATTAATTATTTAAACCTTAAAATCTGAAAAAATGAGTGTGTTAGTCGTAGAGAAGCTGATAGAGAAGGTATCGACAGCGTTGCAAGAAATGAGCGATCTTAACCTCCTGGTGCGGCGTCTGCCTCCCTCGCAGGAGCTTTTGAACAAGTTGCATGAACGGGTGGAATCCGTACAAACGGCAGTCGGGGAAATGGAAAAGGTGGTGCAGAAGAATACCGGTCAACTGGATGGACTGGAAGAGCAGGTAAAGCTACTGCCCGCCGGCATTGAATCGTTGAAGACGGCGGCCGAGTCGCTGGAGGGGGAACTTCGGAAGTTTGCCGCGAAAGAATCCGTCCTGCCGATGGTGATCGATGGTCTTAAGTTCAGGATGGATTCTCATGAGCAGGCTTTGAAGCATCCTGCCGTTCAGCAGGTGAAACATCATCACCATACGCACTGGAGTATTGCTGCCGCAGTTGTTCTTCTTTTGGTGTGTATCGTGTTATGCGTCTTCCTGGGCCGATCGTGGAGCCGTATCGATCTGGAGAAGGGAAGGGATTTTAAATACCGATACCTGGAGGAACTGAATAATACCGGCCTGGAAAAGCTGTTGCACCAGGTGGACAGCGCCTATATCGCGGACCCTGATAAGTTTGAAAAGGCAACGGAGGGTGAGGAAGAGCGTCAGCGCCAAGAATGGGAGGCTGCCAGGCAGTTGGAGAATGACAAAGAAGGACTACGGGAGTCGCAGGAGAAGGTAAAGGCGTCGCAGGACGAGTTCAGAAAGACTCAACGAAGGGGGAAGGGGGGAGAATAGGAATTATAGCCCCCTATCTAGCGGATAGGGGGCTGATTCTAAAATAGTTTTTGAGGGGCATCCTTGCGGATATATATATGAATAATTCATCTTAGATATTCGCGCAGCTGCAATAACGCGTGCCTGATGCGCGTCTTGACGGTGCCGAGCGGAATGTCCATCATCTCTGCGATCTGCTCATGCGTGAAGCCCTTGAAGTAAGCCAGTTCGACCAACGTGCGGTGCTCAGGCTGCAAGGTTTCCAGCACCTTTTCCATCCCGATAGTATCTACCTGCTGCTCAGTCATCTGACCTGCGGCACCTCGCATCGAGCTATTTTCCAATAACTGCTGGCTTTTTTGTGCCTGCCGGTAATGTTTCGACCGGAGGGTGTCGATGGAGGCATTCCTGGCGATATTCAACATCCAGGTGAAGAGGCGTCCCTTGGTATGATCGTAGGTTTCTATCTTCCGCCAGATATTGATGAATACCTCCTGCAAAACATCACAAGCCAATTCGGAGTCGTCTGTAACGATGGGTTTAATGATACTGTAAAGCGCTGCGGCATAATTTTCATACAGGAAGCCGAAGGCGTGGCTTTTCCTTTCTTTCAGGGCGTCTACAAGTTCGTGCTCGGACCACAATAGTTTAGGCATATTGAATTCAGCTTAGCTAACAGTATAGGGGATTGGAACAAATGTATTACAGTATTTAATATATTGTAGTTATTGTTCTAATGATCTTTTGATTTTTTGACAATTTCGACATTTCGCTATGAACCCCGGGGTCTGGTCGTGGCCAATATCTTACTGTATATTTGCTGATCCTAAACCAGACCATATGCGCCCTACGATTATTATTCTTACCGTACTTCTTATCTTTTGTTCTGCAAACGTCAATGCGCAGTCCGCCGCCAGAGACTCCGTCAACTACTATCAATCGCAGCTATACAGGCTTTATCGACAAACATGGGATTCCCTTCGTAAATCGGATTCTGTTGTCTACTATGCGCGGGGCTTTAAAAAGGCCAAGCGACGGTCGAAATCCTATACCGCCTTCGTGCTCTTTACAGAGGCGGCGGGCGCCGATTTCAGCACGTTCAATGCGGCTATCGCCAAGGATGGCTTTGGAGCTTTGAACGGCCCCATCTGGCGGGTGGGAATGGGCCTCAGCCACAAGAGCTACAATGGACTGATGATCGACTTCAACTTCTTCGCCCTCGGGATCAACCGGGGCACTAGTTATGGTAATGCGGCGATACATGCAGGGTTTTCTGATCTCCTGCAGCTGCAGCTGGGTTATGCTGTTCTTAATACCCGGGGATTGTCCATCTATCCATATGCCGGTCTATCCGGGCGGAGCAGCCAGATACAATTTTCTAAACCGGCGGTGCTCAACAACACGTTCAACAGCGTTGCCGGTATCGTGCAAAACAATCAGTCGGTGGATGAATATAGTAGTCACTTGAGCTATCAGGCCGGGCTGGGCGTAGACTGGACGATCAGCGAGTCCACAAAATCTGAGGGTGGTACTATCCTGTTTGCCAAATTCGGCACGGACGGCATTTTTGGTGATGAGTCCTATGGCATCTCGGGGATAAATTATACCCCGGGGATAAAGTATGGCGCCTGGACGGCTGCGCTGGGATTTAAATTCTTCGGACGCTGAGCCGGCTACAAATATCGCAACCACTTCTTCTCTTTATGTGCCGCTTTATATCGCCCATACCAGCGGCATACCGGATAGAGCGCGATGACTACGCTTATCCACACCAGATAAACTCCCCACAGCGGGATGCCCGATCCCTGCTCCGGCCGGCCGATGAGGAAGGGGCCGAAACGGAGGTCTGCCGGGTGGAACCCCTGTAAAAAGACCATCACGAACATGAGCAGGTGGAGCAAGTAGAAATGAACCAGGAAGTAGAACAGCGGCACCCGGCCATAGACCAGCAGGAAGCGGGTGGCGGCATTGTCCTTACCCTCGGCCGCGGCCAGCACGAGCAGCAGTATGCCCAGGGTTACGAGGCTGAAAAGCAGCGAGGGCGGGTATTTGTTGACGTTGAGGAAGGACAGGACGGTGAATATCGCATTTTTCTGGTGCGACCAGGGCACAGGGTCGCCATACAAATTGGAGAAACGCAATAGCACGAACAGGGCCAATGTACCCAGCCCGAGGCGGAACAAGATGCGCGACCGCTGCTCGGGCGTCAGCGTAAAAAGCCGGCCGGCGACAAACCCCGCCAGCATGATCCCGAACCAGGGTAGAATGGGATAGGCCACGAGGAAGGTGACGTTTTTGCCGGGAAAGACGCCAAGCGTGAAGAACAGGGTGGCGATAAAGCGTAAAATTGGGTTACCTGGAAGGGGTATACGGGCAAGCAAATCGTGTCCTAAGAAGAGGACCGCGGCGATGACAGCGATGGCATTCCAGGACAGTCGTGAGAGGAAGGCGAGCAGGACAAATCCCGCGCCGATGGTCGCGATGACCTCGAAGAGGAAGTACCGGAAGTGGATATCGAAGTTCATCCCGAAATTCACCAGCGTAAATTCGATCGCTATCAACGCCAGACCGCGGGTGAGCAGGAAGCGGCGTCCGGCGCGTTTGTCCTTTCCGGCCTCCAGGCCAAGCCATGCCGATGTTCCGGCAAGGAATACAAAGGCAGGCGCACATAAATGGGTGACCCAGCGGGTGAAGAACAGGATGGGTGTTGTCGTTGTGAGATCGGTAGGGCTCTGGGTCAGCGATTGGGTATGCAGGAGATCGCGCGTGTGATCGAGGGCCATGATCACCATGACGAGGCCACGGGCAATGTCGATGGAGGATATCCGTTTCATCGGCTGAATAGTGTAGTTTTGGCAGGTTCTTACCAAATTAGGAAAAAACTTAATTCTTTGCCATGAATATCATTCAACGGTTTGCTTGTTGTTTACTGCTATTGCTTTTTATGACGGACGGTAAGGCGCAAGGCATCTTAAGAGTTCAGGGCCGATTGATCGTCAACGAAAGGGGAGAAAAGGTGATCCTGCGGGGTATGGGCCTCGGCGGGTGGATGCTACAGGAAAGTTATATGCTCAAGGTGGGCCCGGTGGGGCCTCAGTACCGGATCAAACGAAGAATAGAAGAGCTTATCGGTAAAGAAAAGACAGCCGCTTTTTATGACGGCTGGCTTGCCAGTCAGACCCGGAAGATCGACATCGACTCGATGGCGGCCTGGGGCTTCAACTCTGTCCGCCTGCCGATGCACTATCGGTTGTACACCCTTTCGGTGGAAGAGGAACCTGTCCCGGGTAAGAACACCTGGCTGGAAAAAGGCTTTGCGCTTACGGATAGCCTGCTTAGCTGGTGCAAGGCCAACCATATGTATCTTATTCTGGACCTTCACGCCACCCCGGGGGGCCAGGGCCATGATTATAATATCTCCGATCGCGATTCGACAAAACCTTCCCTGTGGGACAGCGAGGCCAACCGCCAGAAGATGATCGCCCTCTGGCGCCGGCTGGCCGAAAGGTATGCCAACGAACCCTTCATCGGCGGTTTTGATATTATCAACGAACCCAACTGGGGTTTCGAAGATGCAAAGGACAGGAATGGGTTGAAGGAGACACAGAATGCACCGTTGCGCAAGTTGATGATGGACATCACCGCTGCCATCCGCAGTGTAGACAAAAAGCATATCATCATCATCGAAGGTAATGGCTGGGGCAACAACTATCGCGGCGTGCTTCCGCCCTGGGATGACAATATGGTGCTGAGCTTTCACAAATACTGGAACCCGAATACCGAGGACGCGATACGCACCTATCTCCAATTGCGTGAGCAATACAATATCCCGCTGTGGCTTGGTGAGTCGGGCGAGAACAACAACACCTGGTACAGGGAATGCATACAGCTTGTGGAAAGCCATGATATCGGCTGGTCGTGGTGGCCGCTGAAGAAGATCGGAACCAACAACCCCCTCGAGGTGCGGATGACACCGGAATATCAGCGGCTGGTGGATTATCTCACCGGCAAGGGGCCAAAGCCGACAGAGCAGGAGACGGAAGAGGCGCTAAAGGGGTTGTTGCAGAATGTGCGATTGGAAAACAATATCTACCATAAGGAGGTGACGGACGCCCTGTTCGGCAGATGAGCAGTTTCTGGCGGATGACAGAGGCCCCGCCCGGCGGGTGATGCCGGATGCCTACTGTAGGAATCCCTGCAACTGACGAAAGCCGCTGATCAATTTCTTAAAATCATCATCGGTTTGCGGCCAGTTGATCTTGTTCCGCCGAAAGGTGTGCTTGATCAGCGTATCGGCCTTGTGACAGTCTTCTTCGTCGAAGAAATAAGATCTCCAGGCGGCGGGGAGATCATCATAATGCTTGAGGCCGAAACCATTCCCATAGACTTTTAACGGCGTCGGAAAGGCGCCGACATCGACGACACTTTCGTTTTTATTGTCTACCCAGGAGAAGAATGCTTCCCAGAACTGGCAATGATTAAATAGCCTTTTGCGGATCTCGGCATCGCTTTCCTTGTGGGTAGCGGGAATGCGCCATTGGTTGTTGTAGGTGGAGAACGGGTCTTTCTCCGGCCGGGAAGAAGGCATAAGGTGAACATTGAAATGGCCGTCCTTTTTGTTGGCCAGTATCAGTTCCATTTCGGTTTTTGTCAGGGACTCGACATAATAAACGTACGTTTTCTTTCGCTGGTTGGTCAGATAAAGCCGGGTACCGGTGAAGTTCCAGTTGCCGTAGTCAAAATGCCCGAAGTCCTGTGTATAGGTCCCATCCGGGCGCAATTCCAGGAAACTGGCCACTGTCAGCAGGGTGTCGGCTTGTGGGTCTCCATCGGCCTCCGGATTGTAGATATACAACCCGGCCCCGGGTTTGGCAGGACCAGAGCAGCTGATTACGGCGGCGGTCATGACGGCGAGGGTCATGTAGCAATAGAGGTGTCTTTTCATGCAGAGCTGTTTATACGTTGAGGGTCAGGTTTTGTCGGAAGTGTTGCCCCGCCGCGCGGCCAGGTACTGATAGATAGCCTCCTGGCTGCGGATGGCGCTGCCGGCAGCTGCCAGGGTTTCCTCCGGTTGGGTGGCTGTCGCCCGGTCTTCGGCGGGTAGGGCATCGACGGCGATATTCTCTCCTTCCGCGGTGATAGCCGTGGCGGCGGCCGTATCATCGAGCTGCAACCGGATCAGCTCGCGGATCTCGTCCTTCAGCTCCTGCTCGTACAAGGGGAAACAGACCTCGAGGCGCCGGTAGATGTTGCGGTTCATCCAATCCGAAGAACCCAGGAAAAATTCCTCCTGGCCGTCATTGTGGAAGATGAAGACGCGGCCGTGTTCAAGATAGCGATCGACGATGCGCCGGATAGTGATGTTTTTGCCTTCGGTGTTGATGCCTTCGCCGTTGATGCCGGGGACACAGCAGCAGATGCTTCTAACGATCAACTGTATCCGCACACCAGCCCGGGAGGCTTCGTAGAGTTTGTCGATGAGGACCTTCTCCTCCAGGTTGTTCATCTTTATGATGATGGATGCCGGCTTGCCATCGCGGGCATGAGCGATCTCCCTGTCGATGAGCGACAGAAACTTTGGCAGCAGGTTGAACTGGGCTACCAATAAATGCTGGAAGGTGATCTTTTCAGTTTTCCGCGGGTCTTTGCGTGTGCTGAGGAAGATGAACAATAGTTCGAGCTCACGCATGAGGTCGTGCTGACCAGTGAGCAGGATGTGGTCGGTGTACACGCGGGCGGTATTCTCGTTGAGGTTACCCGTGGCGAGCAGCCCGCAATAGTGGATGCGGCCATCGACCCTTTTCTTTACGAGCCCGATCTTGGCGTGGACCTTCAGTCCGGGTATGCTGTAGATGATCTTTACCCCGGCTTCTTTCATCTTTTTTGCCCAGCGGATGTTATTGGCCTCGTCAAAACGGGCTTTTAACTCCACGAAGACGGTCACTTTTTTCCCGTTGCGGCATGCGCTGATGAGGGCATGCACGATGCGAGAGTCCTTCGCGACGCGGTAGAGGGTAAGGTAGATCTCTTCCACCTGAGGATGTATCGCGGCTTCGTTGAAAAATCGAAGGACGGGATCGTAGCTTTCGTACGGGACGTGCAGGAGGAGGTCTTTTTCCATGATAGCCTGTAGCAGGCTTGGGCGGTGGTCGAAATTCCTGCGAAGCGCGGGCCAGGGCGTATAGGAGAGGGCCGGGTCTTTGACGGGAAAGCCGGCGAGGTCGCGCAGGTTGTGATACCGGCCACCTTCGACAACCGTTGCTCCTTCGAGCTGGAGCTGCCGGATAAGGGTCTGGAGGATGCGAAGCGGGATACCGGGTTCGTATAATAAACGGGTAGCCAGGCCGGCATCCCGTTTGGCCAGTTTCTTTTCTATCTTTTCCACGATGTCGCCCTGGTATTCATCCTCGAGGTCGAGCTCGGCGTCCCTGGAGATCTTAAAACTGTACGCGGTGCTGATCGTTGCGTAAGGAAATACAAAAGACAGGTTCTCGCGGATGATATCATCGATAAACAGGATATGTCGGGACTGCCCTTCGCCCGTCGAATAAAAACGGGGAAGATCGTCCGAAGGGATATTGAGGATGACCACTTCTTCGGCAGGGCTGTCCTGGTCGAGGATGACAAGGAAATAAAGGTGATCGTTCTCGGGGAAGAAGTCGGGGGCGGCATGCGGGAGATGCACCGGTTGCAGAAAGGCGAGCACCTGGTTGAGGAAGTAGCTGGTCGCCGCGTTTTGCACTGTTGCCGGGATCGGCCGGTGATAAACGAAGTGAATGTCTTTTGCCGCCAGTGCCGGCAGGACCCGGCCGGTGAGCAACTGTCCGAAATGCTCCAGTTGACCGTTGAGCCTGGATGAAATTTTTGTTAAGAGTTGGACGCCGCTTGCAGAAATAAAGGTTTCTCTTGTCTCTTTTATCTTTTGCAGGGCCGCGATGGCCGGAATGCGTACCCGATAGAATTCATCCAGATTGGAGCAATAGATGGACAAGAACAGAACCCTTTCCAGCAGCGGGGTCTGTTCGCTTGCCGCTTCTTCGAGGACCCGGTAGTTAAAGGTGAGCCAGCTGAGATCACGATCGAAATAGGAGTGATGGGCCATATATTGCAAAATATACCTTTTTTGTATATTTGTAAACTCCCATGACTGTCCCCTCTATCAACCATTTTCTCGATACCATCCGCCATCTGCGCAATCATGAAGAGATGGTCATTTACGATAGATTTACCCCGAATAATAAGAAGGCTGATGAGGAAGGCGTGACGGAATTCCTGCGGATGCAATATGAGCGCGAAAGCCTGGAATATCCTGGTGTTCCACCGGCCTTCGAGCGGGAAGCAGCCTGCTGGTCGGCCCGTATCGTGTATACTGCGGCGCAGTTCTTACTGTTTCGGGAAAAAGAAGTAGCAGGGGTGAGGGAGCACCTTCCCCCTTATGCGGGGGTCGTTACGCCGGGGGCTATCCTGTCCGCCGATGTCTGTCTACGATTTCTGCCCGGTGTCATAGAGAAGGCAAAAGAGCTGAACCCGGAGGATTGGCTCATCGTCATCCTCGAGCAGCATTTGCGGGTGTGGCATTATTCGGGTATAGGCTATCCGTTGGACCCGACAGTGCTCGCCTGGGAAGTGATGGCGGCCGATGACTGTGTCCGGCAATTGTATGTCGACAGGGTTATTGCCCGGAAGGTAAAGGCCCTTGCGGAATTGCCGGTGCTGCGACGGGATGTGGATGCAGCGCTTGGCGATTGGGGAGGTTATTTCTGGAAAGAATTAGAATGGAAAATATGAATCCTACAGACCGTTTGAACGATGTGCTGCGGCACATCAAACATGCTTTCATCGGCAAGGACGAGATCGTCGATCTGCTTGGCATCAGCCTGATCGCCAAGGAAAATCTCTTTCTGCTGGGTCCGCCGGGCACGGCAAAGAGCGCTATTGTCCGGCTGTTGTCACAGTGCCTGGAAGATGGCCGCAACTTCGAGTATCTCCTGACCCGGTTTACCGAGCCAAACGAGATATTTGGTCCTTTTGATATCCGCAAGTTGAAAGAAGGTGAGCTTATCACCAATACGGAAGGCATGATGCCGGAGGCTTCTTTTGTTTTTTTCGATGAGATATTCAATGCCAACAGCGCTATTCTCAACAGCCTGTTGATGGCGTTGAACGAGCGGATCTTTCGCCGGGGAAAGGAGACCCGCCGGCTTCCCGCTCTGATGTTTGTCGGCGCAAGCAATATGCTGCCGGAGGACGAAGCGCTGGCTGCCTTGCTCGACCGGTTTCTGCTGCGGGTGAAATGCGACTATGTCGATCCGGATAAATTACACGAAGTGTTGCTTGCCGGCTGGCGGCTGGAAGCGGAAACACCGGCGGAAAGACCTGTTATTTCCGCGTCGGCCATCATCGGGCTGCAGCAGGAATGCCGCCGGGTTGACCTGGCCCCTATCCGGAAACAATATATCGACATTGTTCACAGCCTTCGCAGTACGGGGATAAAGGTCTCCGATCGCCGGGCGGTGAAGCTGCAGAATATCATCGCCGCCAGTGCGCTGATCAGCAACCGGACAACGGCGATCATTTCCGATCTGTGGGTGTTGAAGTATATCTGGGACACGGAAGAGCAGATAGAGATACTTTCCGGCATCATCGATGCCATCATCGAAAAGGATGAGGCGGGGCCTGCGCATCCACAGGCGCTTTATAACCGGGTGCCTGATCCCGAAGAGATAATGAAAGAGGTGGTTTTCCTGTCGTCGAAATGGAATGGCGAGACGCTTTCTTTCGAAGAACGGAATGTCATCAAAGACAAATTACGGTTTGTACAGAATCGCTGCAGCTGGATAAAAGATGCCGGACAGAAGACCTATATCCAAAAAGAAATAGAGGTATTATGGCAGCACATCCTTCAAACCTCGTGACCTGGCTGTTGGAGATCGATGAGGCGCACCTGGAGTTCCTGGCGCCTGTCCGGCATTGGGATTTTTTGTCGATGGCGTCGGGGCCCGGTGTCTGTTGGGTAAAGGGGTTCAGACCGGAAGATCTCGAAAGCCCCGAGATCACCAGCATCCCTTTTAAAAGGTTGCTCTATCTGCGGGACGAGCACCTGTTTCCTGCAGGCGGCCTGGTGCCGCTGAAACAACTGCCTGCCGGCCTGGCATGGATACCCCTGGAGAAAGGGCTGCCCTTGCAACTACCTTCTTTTAATCATAATTATTTTGGCATCCAGGAACGGCTGACCATCCGGCTTGTTCCGGCATCCATTGAAAAGGCACCTGCTGCCTTGCTGGCGCCGTTGGATGTCCTTCGGGCTTATGCCGACATGGCTAGCTCCATCCGGCTGAAGGGACTGAACTGGGTTGTCCTCGATGACCAGGCGCTGGTGGTGGGTGAACCCTTGTTGCCCCTTCCGGGCGAAGTCTATTGGCGGCAGGGACACCATCTGCTGCCGGCAGGTTTTGCCTTTGAATTTCCCTTCCTGGTGGAGACCATCGGCGCCAACGTGGGCAGCCCGGGCGCCTGTCTGCTGTTATGGGACAAGGAGGGGGGCTGCTTGCGGATCGGCAGGGATATGTTCTGTCCTTTGTCGCGTAGTTCTGTGCGGCAAACGACGGGTGCTTCAGATGACCATAACCTTAACCGTATGACATGAAATTCCAGGAATATTTTCAACCCAGTACGCATTACTTCTGGCAGCCGGAAGAAGAAGAGGGGACTACCATCTTCAGCCTTCCCGGCGGCAATACCATTGCGTATGGCAAGTTTCTGATGCGTATTGTGGAGGACCTTGCTCCGCAGGGGTTACCCCCGCTTGGCGCGCTGCTGCTGGCGCTGATCGCCACCAACCATTCCCACGAAGATCCCTTGCAAAAAGTGGAGGATATCATCCGGGGCACTATTCTCCGATTTCGCAAAGAAGAGCTTTCGATCTATGAGAATACACTGGACGAGGCAATAGATTTTCTTCGAACGGTGGCTGCGCTGCCATTGAAATATACCAGCGGTGACCAGCGGATACAACTCTTCCAAATACTGTTTGCAAAATGCCACCGGCAGGTGTCTGTCGACGATTCGCGGAATCTCCTGCTGCAGGCTGAAGAGTGGGTTGATGTCAGAGGAAGGTTCAAGGAAATGCGTGTCGAAGGGGAGATAACCCGGTCGAAATTTCTCCGTGATTTCAAGTGCATCGGTTTACTGGCGCGACAATTTCCCAATGAGGCTGCTATCATTGAAAAGCTTACGGCCATCCCTGCTATTCCCGAGACGCTGCAGCTGGAGGAAGAGAGGGAGCGGGCGCCGGCGGAATTTGTCGATTCTCTCATTGAGCACCATAGCACTTTCCCGATCGGCATCCTGATCAGGAGTATCTGGTCGGGGCTCAACATCCCCATCCACCACAAAATTCCGGGGGAGCAGCCGCTTGGTGGATTTTCCGATCTTACCAACAAGGGGGACTTCGACAAGCTGCTGATCTCCGAGTTCGCCAACGATGACTGGCTGCTGCTTTCCCGCCTGGCGAATAATGAAGCGCTCTTTTTGCACCGGGAAATACCCCCCGGCGCCGATGATCTCCAACGTATACTCCTGCTGGATATCTCGCTTAAGAGCTGGGGCACGCCCAAGGTGTTGGCCTATGCTATTTTGCTGGCGATCGCCAGGCACCCGCGCACCGATATCCATTGTACGGCTTTTGCGGTGGGGGATGGTTATTATCCGATAGCCTTCGATACGGTGGATGACCTGATCGGGAGTCTGCAGGTGCTGGACGGATGTCTTCATCCTGCCGAAGGACTGATAAAATTCTTTGAAAAGCAGCCGGCAAAAAAGAAGCTGGAGGTGATCTTTATCGCTCCGCCGGAAACATTGGCGCATCCGGCGGTAAAGAAGGTGGTGAGTGATCATTATGCCGCCTTTAAATACTGGATCACTGTTGACAGGGAGGGGGAGATATGCCTGTACAAGAATCAAAACAACAGCCGGAGATTGGTGCAGGAGATCCGATTGCCGTTGGAGCAGCTTTGGAATGAAAATAAGTGGGTTCACCCTGCCAATGCCGGCCGGGATGGTGATAAAGGGAAGATGGTTCCACGCCCTGCCTATGCACCGGTGCTATATCCGCCCTCTTTGCCTATTAAGGCCCATATGACGCCGCCCGACGGGGAGATTTATTATGTCGACAAAGTGGGAAAGGTATTCCGGCTTTACAGGGATGCCAACCTCACTGTGATAAGGGGTTGGGAATTAATTTTCGAGGGGCTACCGGGAAACATTACACATTTTGAGATGGGGGAAGATAGGGCTAGTTATTGCCTCCTCCTTTGTTTTAATGCCGGTTCGCGGAAGCTCACGTTGTATTCGCTTTATACGGGTGAGGCCAGGGCGATAAGATTGAATGGATGGAACGGATCGGTGCGGGGCAATTTCTTTTTTCACGAGGGAGCTTTTTATTTTGAGGGGACATCGGGGTATTGGACGATCGTCGATGACCAGGTTGTCGCGGTTCGACAGGAAGACCGGCCCGAACAGGAGACGTTTGCCGAAATATCCAAGCGCAGTCAGTTGCGGCGGGAAGGAGCAGCCGGAAGAAGCAGGTATAACCATTCTATCCTGCGCAATCTCAGCCGGGTGGCTCTCACTGAGGAGGGTAACCTGCTGTTCAATAAGCATGAGTTGGTGTGCAGGCCTTCCGGGCACATCGTGCTCGATCTGGCTAATTATCCTGCTACGGGGAATATGCTTGCGCACGCCCAATGGGATACATCGGACGGCAGTTTTGTATTTCCCGGGGGCATCCGGGTAAGGATAGACCGATCGGGGATGCTGACGCTGGAGTGGCTGCAGGGTAAGGTGCCTGGCTGGGATGTGCATTTGCTAAGCGGTGGGCCTACTAAGCTCAATGTCGTTAAAACGATGAAAGATCATTTGAGTATGGGGCTCAAAGAAGCCAAAACTATTGTCGATGGTGGGGGTATAATAGACCGGCGAATGGAATTGGAGGCAGCGGAAATATTAAAAGGCGCGGTCAGCGCGGCAGGGGCCACGGTGCAGATACGCGAAAGCATTACAAAGATCTATATTCCCGCGGCACTGGGAACCTCACTCGGTATTGCCACGGAAAATGAATTCTCCGGTAACGATTTTTATTACCCTGCGATGGCGGAGCGTCCGTTGATGAAGATTGAACCACAAACCTTTTTCAGACAAAATATCTTACCTTTTATCAACCATATCATGGGTTATGCAGCTAAACATAAGACCTCATCATAAGAACGACTATCCGTTGACGGCGATAGTTGTCAAGGGTGAAACCCTTTCGTCCTGGATCGGCGAATTGCAGTCGCTGGGGCTTTCCCTCGCTGAAACGACTTGTTATCCCTTACCAGGGACCAGGGCCAACAGCCTTTGGGGATGTTTGCTTGTCCCGAAGGAGGGTCGGCTACCGGCCGATATCGGCAGGAACAGTTATTGTCAGCGGGTGCATCCGCTGCTGTATATCCCTGAGAACAGCCGGTTGGCGCCGACGCTTACCCCGCAGCAGCTGGACAAGATGGTAAAGGGAACTCCGCATTTCTTTCATCCTTCCATCGGTTGGGTTGAACTGAGGGAGCCTGTCGACTGGGTTGGTGTGATCAACCCGCCGCGGCTGGCCGAAAGGATGGTGACCCGGCCCGCGGATACTGTCGTCGTTCCTGGCGCTGTGCGTAGTTTTCATATTCTAGGTCTACCGCCCGAGGAAGTCCTGGAAAAGCTGGATACGCAGCTATTTCCCGAGAAACGCCCCGGGGATAAGGGGCCCTTGTCCATCCTTGAGCGACTGGTATTGCTGCTGCTGAGGTTGATATTTTCGTGGGGTTTTATTCCGTTGCCTTTTCTTCCATTTAAAAAGAAATCCTCGGGTTCTAAGACCTCCGGTTCCAAGGCTTCCGGGAAACGGAGCTGGTGGTCGCGGCTGGTGTCTCCGGTGGTGTCCCGGCTGGAAGAAAAATTTATGGACCTGGAAGAGCGGAATAAGACAGAGGTGGATAAACTGCTTAAGCTGTTTAAGAAAGACCCGGAAGAAGCGTTGAAGTATGCCATCCCTCTCGATAGCGGTGGTACCCACCGGGGAAAGGGTGGGGCTGCCAGCTTTAGCCTGACGCGGCGCTGGCTCGACCTATCGCTGTTTGGCCGTTCGCTGCAGGATAAGGCAGGAGGGGGGAGCATCCAGCTGGGGAATGAGTTTCAGCGGTTGAACCAGCAATACCAGGAAACGGCGAAACAACTTATAAAGAACAACGAATACCAGAAAGCGGCATTTATTTATCTCCGGCTGTTGAAGTCCTATACCCAGGCGGCCCAGACGCTGGAAGAAGGGAAGCTATATGCCGAGGCGGCTTCCGTCTATTTGAAATATAACCGTGACAGGGTAAAGGCCGCGGAGTGTTATGAGAAGGGGGGGATGATACAACCAGCCATCGATCTCTATAAAGAGCTGGGCAAGGACGAAAAGGTGGGTGATCTCTACCGGAGCATCAACAGACGGGAAGAAGCCAATCATTATTTTGAAAAGGTGGCGGGTGAATATACCGTTAATGGGCAATACGTGAAAGCATCCCTGGTACTGCGTAACAAGATGGAAGATGGCGATCGCGCCCAGCGCCTGTTGATGGAAGGATGGCGCAGCGGGAAGGACGCCGTCAAATGTCTGAACAACTATTTTTCGCATTTGGGTGATGGTGAGTTGCTTCAGGCGGAGGTGCGGAGGGTATACGAGGAAGAGACGGATGGGTCCAACCGGCCGTATTATCTCGATGTGATGAAGTGTATCTACCGGCCGCAGGATGAGTCCACGGAGGTTGCCCGGGATATTGCCTATGAGATCGTTGCCCAAATGGTCGAAAAAGAACCTTCGGTTGTTGCGGAACTACAGGCCTTCAACAAGGAGGACCGTAATATCGTAAGGGATATCCTGAAATATAAACACTCGAGGCGATAGCCAAATGAAGACATACGTAATAGGAGATATTCATGGCGCGTACAGGGCGTTGCAGCAGGTGATCCAGCGGGCGGGCCTGGAGCCGGAGGACCGGCTTATTTTTTTGGGTGATTATGTGGACGGCTGGTCGCAGTCACGGCAGGTGATAGAATTTTTGATGGATATGGATGCTTCGTATGATTGCATTTTTCTACGCGGCAACCACGACACGTGGTGTGAAGAGTGGCTGGAAGGATTGGGGCCCGACCCCAGCTGGTTGTTTCATGGCGGCAAGGCCACTATCGACAGTTATGCCGGGATTACACCGGCGGAGCTTGACCGGCATCTCGAATTCTTTAACCGCATGCGGTGGTATTATGAAGAAGCCGGCCGTCTTTTTATCCATGCCGGGTTTTCTTCCATGCACGGTCCCGCCCAGGAACCTTACGTGAGTAACTTTGGCTGGGACAGGACCTTGTGGGAGATGGCCCTGGCTGTCGATGACCGCATCCCCAGGGACAGCATCTTCTATCCGCGAAGGCTTCTCCTGTACCAGGAGATCTATATCGGTCATACCCCTACCACCAACTATGACCTCGACATCCCCATGCAATGCTGCAATGTATGGAATATCGATACCGGCGCCGCTTTTACCGGCAGGATATCGATGATAGATATCGCAACAAAAAAAGTTATTCAGAGTGATATCGTCCAACAATTGTATCCCGATGAATCCGGTAGGAATAAAGTAAAACTGTTAAACGATGAAGACCTTTGACGATCAAAGCAGAAAGCGGATACTTGCCAGCTCTTTACCTACCTGTCGCACTCCTTTCAGGATGCGATTCGTTTGGGATGTGGACGGCCTTTTAATGCCTTTTATATATTGGGCCAGGAGGCTTTGATTCATGCCGATCCTTTCAGACAGAGCTTTTGCGTTGATCACCTTATAGAACTCAAAAAATTGCGGCAAGTCCAGCGATATCTGGAGATCATCTTCAGAAATTATTTTTCCCTGCTGGTCAAAATAAAGATTAAGGGCCTCTAAAATGTTGGATTTAAGCTTTTCGAAAGACTTCCCGGTTGTATAAACAGGATACTTTACCGCATAAGCAGAATAGCCTGTTCTAGTTGTTTCGATTATTATTTCGATTTTCATAAATTATATATTATTTAAGCCCGGCGTCCTTCCTGATCTTTTTTTCGAGGCCTTTACCGATTTCATTACTTCCATGCGAGGGACAAACCACCTGTCCTTTTTTCGTAGGGTGCTCCATGATCATATGGCTTCCGGACTGCCGTACTACAAACCATCCATCTCTTCTCAACAACCTCACAAGCTCGCTCGACTTCATAGAGTGTGAAAGTAATAAATTTATTACCTCCGGCGAAATGTTTTTTTTACGGGATTCATATGGAAAGCAGGTGGTATACCACGAAGCGGTAGTATTAATTCGTTGAAATGGGTATTTACCGGGCAAAATCGCATCCATATTTACACTTAAGTGGTATTGTGGATGGGATAAAGTGAGACTAGCTTTGCAGCTGTAATCAATCTCAAACCTTAAAAATTTATGTATGCGCGTCAAATTTTCGATGCTGGTATTCCTTTTGCCTTTCTTTATCATTTCCTGCCAGAAAGGAAATACGGGCCCGGCCGGGGCCGCAGGACCCGCAGGTCCGGCAGGACCTCAGGGCCCGCAGGGCCCAGCCGGGACAGCCAATGTCATCTATTCCCAGTGGTTCACTCCCGGCTCCTATACAAAAGACACCATTTTTGGTGAATACGGGTTCAGTTATACGAAAGCTACCACCGACATCACCCAGCAGGTGCTCGACAGCGGGGTCGTCCTGACTTTTGGAAAATTGGACGGTTATAACGTTGCTATCTGGCCTTCTGCCCAAGTAGCACAATTACCGATAACCGTCACATACCGGATAGGTTCCACTATCTATAACGATACCTGGAGCGCCTTGGCGACGGTCGGCAACTTAAAGATCCGTTTTGTCGACGATCAGAATTACTACAGCTCCATCTCCAACAAGCACCAGTTTCGTTATGTCATTATTCCGGGTGGAATGAAAAGCACTGTGGCGTCGGTGAGCCCGGGTTTACATTCGGGGAGAGGTACTCAGCTCTCCTCCGATGCGGTTAGCGAAGTAGCCAGGAATTACAGACAGATGAGCTATTCGGAGATCTGCCGGAGGTTAAACATCCCTGAATAAGCGATCGTGCTGATTGGAATGGCCCCGCGGGAAACGGGGCTATTTTTAGTTTTTGTCTACGAACTTTTGGTTTGCCTGATTGTAACGATCGCCGATATTGGGGTATTGAAGCAGCAGCGCGTTAATTGCCGCAAAGTCGTCTTCGGTAAGCCGGACGTCGATGGCGCCCACGTTTTCGATGAGGTATTTCCGGCGTTTGGTGCCCGGGATGGGGATGATGTCCGTACCCTGTGCCAATACCCAGGCGATCGCCAGTTGAGCGGGAGTACAGCCTTTAACCCGGGCCAGTTCGGCAAAGCCAGTGGAAAGGTGGCGGTTGTTGTCGGCATGTTCGCCCTGGTATCGTGGCAGCGATCTGCGGAAGTCAGTCTCACCGAGCGCGGCGACATCCAGCGTATTGGTCATCAGGCCCCGGGCCAGCGGGCTGAAGGGGATGAAGGAGATGCGCAGTTTCCTGCACAGGGGTAATATTTCCTTTTCGACATCCCGGGTGAGAATGGAATATTCGCTTTGCAGCGCGCTGATGGGATGCACGGCATGGGCCCGCCGGATGGATTCCGGGGAGGCTTCCGAGAGGCCGAGATAGCGGACCTTTCCTTCCTGCACCAGGTGAGCCATGGCTCCAACGGTATCTTCCACGGGAACGTTGGGGTCGATGCGATGGGCATAATAGAGATCGATGACATCGGTCTTTAGCCGGCGCAGACTTGCTTCCACGGCTTTTTTGGCATGGGCAGGAGAGGCGTCGAAGCCGCCCAGTCTGCCGTCGGTATAGGACAGGAAACCGAATTTCGTGGCGATGAAGATCTTTTGGCGGTTGGGTTGAAGGACCCGTGCGATCAACTCTTCGTTAGCGCCGTTGCCATAGATGTCTGCCGTGTCCCAGAAGTTGATGCCGAGTTCGATGGCTTTTTCCAGCGTCGCGACCGATTCCGGGTCATCGGGCTGGCCGTAAGCATGGCTCATGCTCATACAACCAAGACCGATGGCAGACAATTGAATGCCGGTGTCGCCGAGTGTTCTATATTGCATTGTCGTAATTTTGAGTATTATGGATGATTATATCATAAATGTCGGAAAAATTGAAGAATGGCAGATGATCAAGGACATCCCATCGCTCGATGAGCTATTTCAGCGGGCAAAGCGGGTATTGGTCGGCGGCGGAACGGTGGCGTTGGTACGGGAGCAGCGGGATGGGACATCGTATCGTTTTGAGGAATTTACCAATCTCGACGATTTCGAGACATATAAGCGGAATGTATACAAATATCTTGTCGAATAGTTCGTCAGACTGTAATAATAAAAGAGGCTGTCTTTGGAAGACAGCCTCTTCCGGCTCTTGCCGGCAGATTATTTTTTGGAGCAACCCGGTTAAGCGAAATTAACCGAAGGTTTCCATGATTTATCTGTAGATAGCATGAATACCTCCTTTTTTTTGGTGAACGATAGGCATGAAGTTACCGAAAAAAATTCAATTTGACGGTTAAACGGATAAAATTTCTTTCGGGCATCCGGCGGTGGGGGGCGATGCTTTCAGGACATCTGGCGGTGGAGGGCCCATTTGCGGAGCTTGCCCAGCAGTTCTTCCAGTTTCACCGGTTTGCCGATATAATCATTCATCCCCGATTGGATACATTCTTCTTCGTCGCCTTCCATGGCGTTTGCCGTTAAGGCTATGATGACGGGTTGATCGAGGAGCCGTGACTGGCGGATCTCGCGGGTTGCTTCGATACCATCCATTTCAGGCATTTGCAAGTCCATGAGAATAATGTCATAGCCGGTGGTGAGCGCAGCATCGACTGCTTGTTTGCCGTTCTCCACGATGACGGGTGCATAGCCCAGTTTCTGTAAGATGTATTGGATCACCTGCTGATTGATGAGGTTGTCTTCGGCGACCAGGATATTGAGCGGAAAGGTAGATGCCAGTTCGCTAGGCAGCCGGGCTTGTATCGTCCGGCCGTCGCCGGTGGTGCGTCCCTGGTTTTGCAGGCCTGCCATAATCTGGCGGTAGAGCATCTGCTGCTTGATGGGTTTGGTCATCACTGCGTTGAAAAGCTGATGGTGATTCTTTTTATACTCATCGCCTACACTACTGAGAAGGATGATAGGGATCTGCGGATGGCGATCGCGGATGGATTCGGAAAGCCGGATACCATCCATGTAGGGCATTTGCATGTCGGTCAGCACGAGGTCGTAGCGGCTGTCCATAGACAAAATGTTCAGCGCTTCCATTCCGGAGGCGGCCAGCACTGGCCGTAAGTTCCAGTATTCGAGCTGGGTCTTGAGGATGGTGCGGTTTGTCCCGTTGTCATCCACGATGAGGACCTTCTTTCCTGCATGTTCGTCGAGTCCGCCGGTGCTGATCTCGGGGTGTTGATTGATGCCCGCGCGGGTGTGGATGGTAAAGTGAAAGATCGAGCCTTTACCGGGCTCGCTCTGCACGCTGATGTTGCCGCCCATCAATTTCACCAGCTGTTCGGAGATGGCGAGTCCCAGACCTGTGCCGCCGTATTTGCGGGTGGTGGAAGAGTCCACCTGGGAGAAGGCTTTGAAAAGGCGTTCGAGCTTATCCGCCGGGATCCCGATGCCGGTGTCCTTTACTTCAAAGGCAAGGGTCAGGGTTTCGTCGGAGGCTTTCTCCAGCACCCGGACGCCGATGAATATCTCGCCCTGTTCGGTAAATTTCATGGCGTTGCCGACGAGATTGGTGAGGATCTGGCGCAGCCGCAGGTCGTCGCCGCGGATATAGGCCGGCACGTCCCTTTCCACCTGGTTCAATAATTCGATGCCCGTTGTAGCGGCGCGGGGGCCGAAGAGGTCGAGGATATGTTCGATGCTGCTTTGCAGGTTGAAATCTTCTTCTTCCAGTTCCATGCTGCCGGACTCGATCTTTGAAAAGTCGAGGATGTCGTTGATGACATTCAGCAGGGTGTCGCCACATACGGCGATGGTCTCGGTATAGGCCCGTTGCTGATCGGTGAGTGTTGTTTCGGCCAGGAGGGATGCCATGCCGATGACCCCGTTCATGGGAGTGCGGATCTCATGACTCATCGTCGCCAGGAAGATGCTCTTTGCCCGGTTGGCGCGTTCGGCTTCTTCCCTTGCTTTCTCCGCGTTGTGATAAGCGGCCTCGAGGGCATCCGCATTGCGTTTGCGTTCTGTCAGCACAAAGGCCTCGCGTTGGAGCGCCGCCATCTCCACGGACTGGGCGATCTGGACCTCGCCCGATCGCTTCAGCTGGTAGGACCATAGACCGCATACGAAGACGATGACTGCGGTCAGCACGATATGGAAGGTATATGTTTGCCAATCCAGGTAGTCCAGCCGGGTGAAATAAATTTGTGTATTGCCGGCATACTGCAAATAGTTGAAGATGGAGTGATGCGCAACGACGATGATCACCAGGGGGAGCTGCAATTTCCAGTTCTGGTAAGTGATGAGGATAGCGCAACCGATGAAGGCGAAGAAGTGCATTTCAAAAAGCCCGTGCATCTGGTAAATATATTGCGCCATAAAGATGGCCAGCACGGCACTCAGTACATATTGGTACAGATCGGAGTAGGGGAAGGCCCACTTTATGGAATAATAGGCGACGAGGGACAGGCCGCCTACGCCGAGGGCGATGCCCCAGGTGTTGAAATAACCCGCGAGAAGGAACCCGACTATGAAGAAGGAGATGAGGAAATAGTTGGCGAGCTTGTCACTCCGCCGTTTGACTTCCCCCCGGAAGTATTCCGTTTGCGCCTCCAGGTCGGCCTGGGTCTTTTCGGTGATAAAGGTCTTTTGCATGGATGTAAAGGATTCTTTGCATCTATTTGTGGCAGGTAGGTAAGCTGCACCCATAGGCTGTTAGCGCCAGGGGGCTAAAGGTCTGTGAATAGTGGTAGTCAAGCAATCCGGCCAGGGCCAGTCGTGCAAAGCCTGTCTTTTCGTCACTGCAATAACGACTTCGATTATAATTTCCTCTATAGTATAAATGCCGGTTCTGATCGATGATGACGGCCTGGGGAGTAGAGTATACCCCACAGGCGGCGGCTACCGCGCTGTCCCGGAGTACGGGAACAGGGTAGGGCAGGTTGAACTTCGACTGGATATCTTCGGCTGAAAATTGTTTTGGGCTCATGACGACGATGGCGAAAACGGCCTCTTTGCCATATTGCTTTACAAGCGCGCTGAATTGCGGCATATTGAAACGCGAACAGGGGCAGTCGGGATTGAAGAAGTGCAGGAACAGCGGCTTTTCATTTGCCGGTAGCAGGGCTGCGGCCGAAGGTGGCAGGGTGACGGGGGTACCTATTCCAACGGCGTGATAGTTGACCGGCACCGGGGTGGGCAGGCTATATTTCCAGTCATACCACCAAAAAATGGCGGCAATGCCCGCAAACAGAAGGACCAGCCAGGTGAGAGCGAGCCCTTTCCTCATACTGTTCGTTACTTTCATCGGAATTGGACTGGTACTAGGGGTTTACACAGCCGGACCAATAACGTAATTTGGGGCTATTTTATTAGGAGGAAGTACTTAATATAGAAATTATTTAATTTGAAGCTGAAAATAGACAGACTTATCTATTTTGAATAAAACGTCTACCTTTACCGGATGCGGGAGTCAGCAGTAAAAGACAGGATCCTGGATACGGCTTCGCGGCTGTTCTATGACCAGGGATACCATGTCACCGGGATCAACCAGATCATCGAAGAGGCGGATATTGCCCGGGCCTCCCTCTACAACCACTTTCCTTCCAAGACCGATCTGTTGCTGGCTTACCTGGACCGGACCCACCAAGAATGGTTCGTGGAACTGGACGAATTCCTGGCGCCCATCCCTATGGCCCGGGAGAAGCTGCTCGCTTTGTTTGATTATCGCCTCCAGCGGCAGCGGAGATACGGGTACAAGGGCTGTCCTTTCAACAAAATAACGGCAGAGACCAGTGATGATGAGCAGGTATTGCAGCGGGTGAAGGTACACAAGGAGCAGATTCGTGATACGATTCGCCAGCTGGTGCTACAGGCAGAGCACCGGCGGCTGATGGATGACGACAGGCTGACGGATACGCTTTTCCTTTTGCAGGAAGGCGGCATCGTCCTGGGAGCTACGTTTCGGAGTTCGAATGATGCCGAAAAGGCCCGGCAGATTGCGGAATCGCTGCTGTAACCGTCAGCCATTAAAACGCATGGTTCGGGATAAAAAAACCGGTGCTAAACCGGAATTTCAAATTTACTTCAAATTTAGTAGATAGACTTGTCTGCTCAAACTGATAGCAGACGATTGCCCACCTGGTGGAAAGGTTTCTTCAATGTCTATCAACTACAGTCTATGAAATTGATCCTCTTTGCTTTACGCAAGCCAATCACAATTTTGGTGGTGGTTGCCGCCCTCTTTTTCTTTGGTATCGGCGCCCTTCGTTCGATTAGGGTTGACATTTTTCCGGCGCTCAACCTCCCGGTATTGTACATCGCTCACCCATATGGTGGTTTTACTCCTGAACAGATGGAGACCCTTTTTGCCAAACAATACATTAATGTATTACTGTTTGTCAACGGGATCAAGAGCATTGAGACAAAGAATATACAGGGGCTTACCCTGATGAAGCTGAATTTCTATCCCGGCACCAATATGGCGCAGGCGGCGGCAGAGGTCAGCGCGGTGAGCAACCGGGCCCAGGTGCTTTTCCCGCCGGGTTCCAACCCACCTTTTATTATCCGCTTTGACGCGTCGACCCTGCCGGTGGGGCAACTGGTGTTGAGCAGCGCGGTGCGGAGCAATAATGAACTGCTCGACCTGGCTAACCTATATGTGCGCAGTTCGTTTACCTCCATTCCCGGGCTGTTGTCGGCCCCGCCTTTTGGCGGCAATATCCGAACGGTGGTGATAAAGGCGGACCCCGAGCTGTTACGGGCGCATAATCTCACGGCCGACCAGCTCGTACAGGCTATCGATGTCAATAACCAGATGGCGCCTTCGGGTAATGTCCGCATTGGGGACAAGAACTATATCACCCCGGTGAATACGACCATCCGGGATGTCAAAGACTTCGGCAATATCCCTATTTATAAAGGGGACGTGCAAAATCTCTATATCCGGGATGTGGCGACCGTTGAAGACGGGGCCGATGTAACGGCGGGTTATGGTCTTGTCAACGGCAAGCGCAGCGTATATCTCAGCATCGCCAAGAGTGCGGATGCTTCTACCTGGGAGGTGGTTCAAAAGTTAAAGGCGGCCATCCCCAGGATGCAGGCCCAACTGCCGGAGGATGTGAAGCTGTCGTATGAATTCGACCAGTCCGTATATGTGCTCAATTCCGTAAAGAGTCTTATCTCGGAAGGCGCCATCGGCGCCGTGCTCACAGGGTTGATGGTAGTTCTGTTCCTGGGTGATTTGCGGGGGGCGTTGATCGTGGTCATGACGATTCCCACTTCCATCATCTCCGGGGTGCTCTTCCTGAACCTCTTCGGCCAGACTATCAATATCATGACCCTGAGCGGACTTGCGCTTGCCATCGGTATCCTGGTGGATGAGAGTACGGTAACCATCGAGAATATCCACCAGCATCTCGACATGGGTAAGCCCAAGCGGCTGGCGGTATGGGATGCGTGTAAGGAGATCGCGTTCCCAAAGCTGCTGATCCTTTTTTGTATCCTTGCCGTCTTTGCCCCGGCCTTTACGATGGGCGGCATTCCGGGTTCGCTGTTCCTGCCCTTATCGCTGGCCATCGGATTCAGCATGATCGTTTCCTATTTCCTTGCACAGACCTTTGTACCGGTGATGGCCAACTGGATATTGTCCGGGCGGCCGCATGGTAAGGAAGGCAAGACCGGAGGCTTTGACAGGGTACGCGCCCGATACCTGCGTTTCGTCGACCGGATGATGCCCTACCGGAGACCCATCGTCATCACCTATCTGTTGCTGACGAGCGTAGTTGCGGTCTTTCTCCTGCGCGGCATCGGTAAGGATGTTCTTCCCAAGGTGAATGGCAGTCAGTTCCAGGTGAGGCTTCGCGCGCCGGAAGGGACCCGGATCGAACGGACGGAAGAGAAGACCCTCAAAACGATTGCGATCATAAAGGATATCGTAGGGGCTCAACATGTCGGGATCACTTCGGCCTATGTGGGACAACATCCTTCGCTGTTCTCCGTCAACCCCATCTATCTGTGGATGGCCGGGCCGCAGGAAGCGGTGTTACAGGTGGGGTTGGACGAACACTACAAAGTCAACCTGGACGATCTGAAAGAAAAGATCAGGGCCAGGGTGGATAGCATCCTGCCCGATATAGCCCTATCTTTCGAGCCGATAGAATTGACGGACAAGATACTGAGCCAGGGCTCGCCGACACCGGTGGAAGTGCGGTTTTCGGGCCGGAACAAGAAGAACAACGAGACTTACGCACTGAAGCTGATCGACAGGCTCAAAAAAATAACCTATCTGCGGGATGTTCAGCTGGGGCAGTCGACGCATTATCCGGCGATAAGCATCGATGTCGACCGGGTTCGTGCGGCCCAGCTGGGTGTGGACATCAACGATGTGGCCCGGTCGCTGACGGCCTCTACTTCTTCTTCCCGGTATACCGACAAAAATATCTGGGTGGATCAGAAAGTGGGCAACAGCTATAGCGTGCAGGTGGAGGTGCCGGAGAACAAGATGAAGTCGCTTGGCGACATCGGCGAGATACCCTTGCTGCGTAATGCCGCGCGGCCGGTGTTGGGTGATGTGGCGACCATAAAAGAGGACACTACGTA
The DNA here is from genome assembly GCF_014642875.1 of Puia dinghuensis. Taxonomy (GTDB): domain Bacteria; phylum Bacteroidota; class Bacteroidia; order Chitinophagales; family Chitinophagaceae; genus Puia; species Puia dinghuensis. Next base: position 1,340,480 of record NZ_BMJC01000001.1, on the reverse strand, counting down.
TGGCGAGAGCGATAACCTGGGCGCCATTCCTGTCCTTTCGGTAACGGCTAATCTCAATAAAAAAGATCTTGGGGCCGCCACCAAGGATGTACGGGCGGCCATTGCTTCGCTGGGATCATTGCCCCGTGGGCTTACGGTAGAGCCTATCGGGATGAGCCAGACGCTTACCGAAACGCTGGACAGCCTGCAAACCGGGTTGGTGGTGGCGATTGTCGTTATCTTTCTTATGCTGGCGGCCAACTTTCAATCCTTCAAGGTGAGCGCCATCGTCCTGGCAACGGTGCCGGCTGTCATCCTGGGTTCGCTGCTCCTGCTGCTGGCCACGGGTTCTACGCTAAATCTGCAATCGTATATGGGCATCATTATGTCGGTGGGGGTATCCATCTCCAATGCCGTATTGCTGATCACCAATGCCGAGCATCTGCGGAAGGATAACGGTAATGCGCAATTGTCTGCACGGGAATCTGCGGCGTTGCGTATCCGGCCGATAGTGATGACGGCGCTGGCGATGGTGGTGGGGATGATCCCGATGGCGAGTGGTATTGGTGAAGCCGGTGACCAGTCTTCTCCGCTGGGCCGCGCCGTTATCGGCGGGCTTGTGGCCTCTACTTTTGCCGCCCTGTTCATCCTGCCGCTGGTGTTTGCCTGGGGCCGCGAGAAGTCGGGTACGGCATCGGTGTCGCTGGAGCCGGAAGATGCGGCAAGCCGGGAATACCTGGCTGCGGCGGGGATGCAACACTGGCATTAGCGCCGGATAAGGGATGCCGTCTCGGGATGCTGACGCTGCAAGAATAGACCCGCGGGTGAATTGGTGAGGACTTACTAAGGTAAAAGATAGGGATGGCGCTTGATGCTTATTTAGTACCTTCCTTCCATGAAGATCATTACAACGGTTGCTGCCGTTCTATTGCAGATGTGCGCAATTGCCCAGGCGCCCGCGGAAAAATACCCGGTCGATTCCGCATCGGTGGAACATGCGGGTGTACCAAAGGGAGAGTTGATCCATTGCCGCTGGGACCATTCGGTCATCTTCCCGGGTACCAGGCGTGAATACTGGATCTATGTTCCGGCGCAATACCGGCCCGACCATCCGGCCTGTGTCTATGTCAACCAGGACGGCGTTCAGTGGAAAGCACCTACGGTTTTTGACAATCTCATCGCTTCGGGGGAGATGCCCGTCACCATCGGCGTCTTTATCCAGCCGGGCCGGGTGCCGGTTACAGACACGGCGGCTGCGCTTGACCGGTTTGACCGCAGCTTTGAATACGATGGCCTTGGGGATGCTTATGCGCGTTTTTTGCTGGAAGAGATATTACCGGATGTGGAGAAGCACCAGACCGGCGACGGTCGGGCCATCCACCTCTCGCACAATGGCAATGACAGGGCCATCGGTGGCAGCAGCAGCGGGGCCATCTGCGCCTTCACTGCTGCCTGGGAGCGGCCGCATGAATTTACCCGGGTGTACAGCGCCATCGGAACTTACGTGGGGCTCAGGGGTGGCGACCGTTATCCGATACTGATCAGGAAATATGAACCCAAAGGCCTGCGTATCTTCCTGCAGGATGGCAGTCATGACAACAATATTTACGGCGGGGACTGGTGGATGGCGAACCAGATGATGGAAAGGGCGCTGGTTTTCGCTGGCTATGAGGTAAATCATGTATGGGGTGAGGGTGCTCACAGCGGAGCGCAGGGAACCGCCCTTTTTCCAGAAGCGATGCGGTGGCTGTGGAAGGGCTGGCCGCAACCTGTTGTAAAGGGCAGCTCCGGCAACCAGACCCTGCGCGACATCCTTATCCCGGGCAAGGACTGGGAACTGGTAGGAGAGAAATATGGTTTCACCGAAGGGACGGCCGCGGATGCGGCCGGTACCGTCTTCTTCCAGGCTATACCTGCCTCCACTACTTACCGGGTAGGCACTGATGGCCGGCCTGTCGTGCTCTCCACCGATGCCCGGCGGGCCAGCGGTACCTGTTTTGCCACTGATGGAAGCCGGTATGAAGTGGCCGGTGCGACAAAACAAATCCTGCGTTATGACAAGAACGGGACGATGAACGTGATTGCGGATGGCATCTCCGGCAACGACCTGCTTGTCACGCGCAACGGGAATGTCTATGTCACGGCGCCCGACGGTACGGAACGACCCAGTAAACTGATCCTAATCCGGCCGGGCGGAGAAAAGCTGGTCGTCGACAGCGGCCTGAAATTTATCAATGGGCTTACACTAACGCCTGATCAGACCCAACTATACGTTGCCGAATCGGCGTCGCACTGGATCTGGATCTATACGGTGATGCCCGATGGCAGGCTGGCGAACAAACAGCGGTTTGGCTGGCTGCATTGTCCCGACAATTCGGAGACGGCCTGGCCGGATGGGATGAAATGCGACCGTGAGGGCCGGCTCTATGTGGCTACCCGGCTTGGGATCCAGGTGCTTGACCCGTTGGGCCGGGTCAATGCGATAGTTCCTGTGCCTTCGGGACAGGCATCGAATTGCTGTTTTGGGGGACCGGACTTCGACATCCTCTATGTCAGCAGCGGGGATAAAGTATATCGCCGGCAATTGCATGTACGGGGTTGTAATCCATTCGAAGCGCCGAATAAACCTGGCCCACCGCATCTGTAGCGGCCGGCCTGGGGCTTCCTGCCAGCGCGCAGGCGCCTACTGTAGCAGCCGGCTTGGGGCTGTGGGCGCCGGCAGCCGGTGTCAGGGCCATACGTTGCGGCTCTTGCCCTTACTGTCGGTGACCACGGCACTCACCACCGTTGGTCCAAGTGAAAGGAAGCGTGAGGACTGGGACAGGAAGGAGGAACCATAGTAGAACTCTACCTTTTGCGTTTTGCCGTTGGCAAAGTGTAGCATCGCGCTGACATCGCCGGGGCCAACCGGAATGTTCTTCACCCTTTTCTTTCCCTCGAATACTTTCAGCGCATCCTTGTACTGGCTGGCCGCCACCAGATAGCCGCCCCCTGCGCTGCGCAGCTTCACCAATGCCTTGCCATCGCCCGGAATATAGATGCCGCTCTGAAGAATGCTAAGGGGAGTAAAATTCCCGGTCCCGTCACCTTTTAACAGCAACCCATTCAGGGCATCATAGCGGCCAATACCGACTTCGGTGCCGAAATCGTTACCGTTGATCAACACATCAAGGTTGCCGTCCCCGTCAAAATCATCCACGACCATCCCATTCAGGACGGACATTTGCGCCATTGGCGGCAAGGGTATCATGGTAAATTTTCCGCCGCCGTCATTTCTCAGATAGCAGGACTGCAGCATATTTGCCTTTAGCCGCAGGGCGCCGTTACGCTGTTCGGGCGTCAACAGGTCATCCATCGTGGCAAGGGCGAAGGGTTTATAGGTAGGGAATCTTTTCTTGATACTGGTCCAATGCTTTGCAATATCGTCCTTCACTGGCGCGGGAAATTCTTTTTTCTCGCCATTGATGTCTTTCAGGAACAGCGAAGGAATGGCAATATAATTACCGCTCTTATCAAAATCTGCGGCCGTGATGTACACCGGAAAGCTGTCGCTTGCCTGGTACAGCGTATTCTGCCCCACGTTACCTACGATGTAGTCCATTCTGCCCGTATGACGAAAGTCTCCGGCCACGATGGAATTCCACCAACCGAATTTGCCCGCTATCCCCGAGGACGAAGTCACGTTTACAAATTTTCCGTTGACATTTTTTAAAAATGTGACGGGCATCCATTCGCCTACCAGGATAAGGTCCGTTTGCCCGTCGCCGTCAAAATCGGAGAACAAGGCATCGCATACCATCCCGATGTCCTTCAGCGCGGGAGCGAGGTCGGCCGTCGCATCGGTAAATTTTACATGACCGTTCTCGGTATCATTCCTGAACAGGAAGCTGCTTACCGGCTTCGGATAATGGCCCGGGTCCACGCGGCCGGATACAAAGAGATCGGGTTTCCCGTCATTGTTGAAATCCATGGCCCTGACACAGAATTTGGAGGCGTGATTGACCGGTAATGCCAGGGAGTCTTCCGTAAAATTACCCTTACCATCATTGATATATAACCTGTCCTGGAATTCGTTGATGTCCGGGGCGCCTTTATATCCTCCGCTGGCGATGTACAGGTCGGGCTTGCCATCCCCGTTGGCATCGAACAACAAGATCCCTTCGTCCTTTCTATATTCTGTCGCCATGGGGGCCCCGGGAAGCAGGTCTTTTTGTATAAATCTTCCGTTTGGTTGTTGCAGGAACAAATGAGCATGGGTATAGGCGTTGCCACCGATGACAAGGTCATCCAGTCCATTTCCATCGACATCGCCTGCTGCGAGGGCTGGACAATATTCGGAAAGTTTGTGCGGCAATAAGTTCTGGATATTGAAATCTATGTATTCAACATCTTTATGCGTGTATCTAAGGCCGAGGGAATCCGTTATTTCCCGGAACAGGGCGCCCGAGGCCAGAACCGGCTGTTTTGACGTAAACGAATCCTTTGCGTCGGCGATATTTACCGTCAGCTCCTGGTTGGATCGTACGTTCTTCAGCGTCTGTTGTTTTTCGTTCTGCCATTTTATGACGACAGAATCCAGCCATTGCGTCTTGCCCAAACCGAAATGGGCCCCATATTGCATCGTGGACAAATAGCCTCTATAGGGATTGTTCTCATAGACCTGTTTTTTCCCGTGGTCGTAAAAGATAGTTGCGGTTGCTCCAAGTCCGTTGACGTTTTGTTTATTACCCACGAATCTGATGTGCAGGAAGTGCGTGGTTGCCGTGTCTTTATCGCGGGACGTATTCCGGTAGACAAAGGCCGGATCATTGATATTGTTTACAACCATATCCATCGCACCGTCGTTGTCCAGGTCTGCATAAGCCGCCCCATTGGAAAAAGCAGGTGTCTCGAGTCCCCATTCAACCGTCGCGTCCCTGAAGCTGCAATCGCCGTTGTTTCGGAAGGCGTAGTTGTGCAGCTTTATTTGTGGAATCTGCCGGATCATCTCCGTTTTGCTTACCAGGCCGGTTGATCTTTCCCGGTAGGCTATGAAATCATGGTCCGACACGTCACGCGGAAATCCATTGGTTATGATGAGATCGCGATAGCCGTCATTATCGAAATCGACGATCAAAGGGGTCCAGCTCCAGTCTGTCTGGGATATCCCGCTCATGAAGGCGATGTCGCTAAACGCCGGAATGCCGATGGAATCATTTTGTTTAAGGCCCGGTCCCTGGTTCAGCTGGAGCGTGTTGCGTACATACTGATATTGGTAGCCGTACTGATCGAAGTTCTGGTATGTGTTGGTGTTATTGGACGCCGACATCATCTTCTTGCGATAGTTGTCTTCAGGGTTCATGTCGAGCTCCACTACGTCGGGAAGGCCATCATTATTGATGTCTACGACATCCTGCCCCATCGAATTGAACGATGTATGCTTAAAATATTCCTTTGCGCGATTGGTAAAAGTTCCGTCGTGATTGTTGATATAGAGAATATTGTTCGACAAAAAATCATCCGAAACATAGATGTCTTTCCATCCATCGTTATTGATGTCGCAAATGGTGGCCGCATGTCCATAGCCCTCGTATTTTATCCCCGCCTCGTCGGAAACGTCATGGAAAACAGGGTGCTTCAAAACCGGGTCCATGTCGTTGCGATACAGCCTGCCTCTGTTGGGTGCGCTGTTGGTGCTTTCATGACGGCGGGTAAAAACGGAGGAATTATAGCCGTTGGAAGCCTCATTAACGGTGAGGTACATATCCAGGTCGCCATCGTTGTCGTAATCAAAAAAGCTGGCCATGGTAGATTGTACGTGGATATCCAGGCCGTATTCGGCGGCCATATCTTTGAAATGCGGTATGCCGTCCTTGCCGATGCCCTGGTTTACATAGAGGATATTCCGCCGCCGGAGAGAATCCTTGTAAATGGTATTGCAGATGTAGATATCCATCAGGCCATCGTTGTTTATGTCTACTATCGATACGCCCCGGGCCCATCTTCCCAACCCTCCGACGCCCGCTGCATCGGTGATATCCTGGAATTGAAAGTTACCCTTGTTCAGATATAATCTGCAAGGCACCATGTTGCCGGTGAGGAAAATGTCCTGCAATCCATCGTTGTTGAAATCCCCGATGCCCACACCACCCCCGTTGTAGATATTCACCACATCCATCGGGTTGAGGGAGTCGCTCTCTGTGATCTGGTTATTGAAAGCAATCCCTGTGCGGGAGGCCGGCAGCTTCTCGAATAGCGTGGTTTTGCTATGGCAGGCCGACATCCAACACAGGGATACAAAAACAAATATGGATCGGAGTCTCGTCAATATCCCGGGTTCTGCGTCAGGTTCGGGTTAAGGGCTATCGCCGACGAGGGTATCGGAAGGATGACACCATTTAAAGTAAGGCTCGTATTGTACAGGCCATGTTGCTTGCCATCATGGGTCGGACCCGGCGCCGGGTTAGGAACGGGGAGATAGCTTCCATCCACTGTACCGTTGGCTGCTTTTATAAAAGCGATCGCGACATCGGGTCCCGCCCTGCAAAGGTCATAAAAAACAGAGTATTCGCCGCTGAGCTCGTGCCGGTATTCGCTCAATACCATTTGCAGCGGATCTGTTATCGGTTTGCCGGGGGTACCGTCAAAATTAGCGCTGTCCTGCATTATGGCCGGAGCTGTTCCACCCCATGCCCTGTTGCGCACGGTGGCCAGATCGGCCATCGCCCCGGTGACATCCCCGGTGCGCACTTTACATTCGGCCCTGTCCAAGAGCACCTCCGCATAGCGGAGGAGTATTTGATTTTGATCGCCGAACAGATTACTCTTACCCGCCGCGTTCGAATTGCCGCCAGTAAGATTCGGATCCCGCCATTTCTTTGCACAATAATAGCCGCTACGGCCTTTGTCGTCACCATACCAGGGCCTGGTCAGGGTTCCAACCGTATTCAGGATCTTGCCGTCATCCCCGGTGTAGATGGGGTTACCGGCTGCAAAGCCCTGTTGAACCTGGTAATACCCTTTTAGTCCGCCAAGCGCCGCGACTATTCCCGGACTTGCCAGGGTGTCGCCGGGGCCACAGATGGTAAGCAGCTTACGTTTGTCCCCGGATTGATAAGAATTCCACAGGGCAGGGTTGCCATAATCATACCCTTGCCCGGTTAGCTCCTGAGGCCAGCTGAAATCATCTATCCATGCGAGTTCGGCTCCAGGCGGTTGCCAGCTGCCACCCCAGTCCTGCGGATCGCCGGCCTTCTTTTCAAACTGGATTTCAAACAGCGACTCATCATTGTTTTGGTGGTTGTATTCATTCGCATCGGCGAAATTCGGCATCAGATGGTAGTTACCGGTCAGCTCCGGATTATTGAAGGCGGCTAATGCGTTGGTGTAGTCTTTCAACCACATCCGGGCAGCGCCCTCGTAGGCATATGCTGCGCCTTTTGTCGCCCGGCCCAGATCGGCAGTGGCCAATGTCGTCTTTGACAGCAGAAGACCTTCCGCCAGCTGCATATCTTTAACCACCTGCTGAAACACCGAATCCCGGGCAGACCTTGGTTTCAGACCAAGATTTACATTGCCGGTAGTGTCTACCTCCAGTGGAACGCCGCCAAAGGAAGATGCCAGGTAATAATACGTCAGGCCGCGCAGGAAAAAGGCCTCTCCTCTTAAGCGGTTGCCCAACGAGACATCGATGATACCCCTTTGCTCGGCGGACGTAATGATGGGAAATGCTGAGTTGGCTCTTGCTATGCCGATGTAGGATTGGTTCCAAAAGGTGATCAATCCGCCAAACGTAGAGGGGATCTGATAGTTGTTCCAGAACACGTCGCCGCCCCAGTTGAAAAAGTCATGGCTGCCGAAATTGGCCCTGTACCAGAGACATTTTTTGAGCAGATCGCTGTTCTGGTAGGTATCGTAAATGGCGTTGATCAGGGCTGTCACATCGGCCGGCGTATTGAACGTAGCGTTCGCGGTACCCTGAAACGAGTTGGTCTGTACCAGGAAGCTTCTTTTACATGCCGACAGGCCCATCGTCAGGGAAAGGGCTGTCAGGATGATGATTGTTTTGCTTCTTTTCATATCGTTGATTTTTCAATCTTTAATTAAAATGTTACGTTCAGGCCAAAGGTGTAGGACCTGGATGAAGGATAGGTTCCGTTGTCCACCCCATTCTGAGTAGCATTACCGAACTGTATCCCGATCTCCGGATCAAGCCCGCTGTATTTGGTGATCGTGAACAGGTTTTGCGTAGAGAAATAGACCCGCAGCCTGGCAATCGACAGGCTTTTGGCCAGGGACTCCGGTAGCGTATACCCAACCGTCAGGTTTTTCAATTTCAGGTAACTCCCATTCTCCACAAAGGCGCTGGATGGAACAGCATTGAGGGTATTGTCATCATTGGCGAGCGCCCTGGGATACTTGTTCGATGGGTTGGTAGGAGTCCAGTGGTTCTGATAATAATTCACAGAAACGTTCTCCACTCCTTCCGAACCCCGTTTCTGGAAGGATTCGAGGTCACTTTCGATGTAGTTGAGAATTTTGTTGCCATAGGTACCGTAAAAATACAGGTTGATATCCCATGCTTTGTAAGAGAAGTCGAGGTTAAGGCCGCCGTAGAACTTCGGTTGGGGGTTGCCTAAGCGTACCCGGTCGCTGTCATTATTTACTACGCCATCCCCATTGATATCTGCAAAATAGCGGTCACCCGGGCTGGTAGCAGCCCTATAATAGATGCCACCCGGGGCTTTTGCATTCAACGCGGTGATCTGAGCCTGAGATTGAAAAATGCCCAAGGATTTATACCCATAGAACTCGCCGATGGGGCCGCCTACATAGGACCGGGAAAATTCGTTCCAGCCCTGCCCTGTTAGCGTAAGGCCGCCAAAATTACTTACAAAGCTGGTTCCTGATGCGATGCTGGTCAGCGTATTCTTGATCGCGGACACCGTGGCCGTTATCCCATAGTGAATATCCTTTCCTTTGTTGCCCCTGTAACTGGCCGCAATTTCAAAGCCTTTGTTATTCATGCTACCGACATTGCGGGTGATAAAGTTATACCCGGTTTGTGCAGGCGATGCGAGCGTCAGCAGAAAATCCTTTGAATCCCTGTTGAACCAGTCAGCCGTCACGGAGAGGGCTCCGTCGAGAAAGGCCGCGTCCACCCCGACGTCCGTCTGGATATCCGTTTCCCATTTCAGATTGGGGTTACTGGGCTGACTTTGGGCAATACCGTTCTGATAGACTTTATTAAAGGGATAGCCAAGATTGTCGGCACCACCGCCATTCACATTGGCCGCAAAGTTGCCGGCGTACAGCGCCTGGTACTGGAACAGGCCTATAGCGCTCTGGTTGCCGACAGAACCATAGCTGCCCCTGATCTTCAGGTCGTTGAGCCAGGTGACATCACGCATAAAGTCCTCATTCTTTATTTTCCACGCTATGGCGCCTGATGGGAATACGCCATATTGGTGACCGGTGTCGAATTTGGAAGACCCATCCCGCCGGATGGTACCGGTGATGATGTACTTATCGTTATATTGATAGGTTAACCTTGCAAATTCGGAGGCCAGGGTCGAGATGTTCTCGCCATTGCCGAATTGGTCAAATTTCAGGTTGGTGAGCTGGCCCAGATCGCGGATAACGCCGTTAGGCGGGATACCGCCGGCACCCATCATGTCGTTGGTAGTTTTCTGCGCGGAGATGCCACCGACAAAATTGATCGTATGTTTTCCGAACGTCTTGTCATAAGCCACCGTATTTTCCCATATCCACTCAAAGAGATTGTTCATACTCTGGTGATAGTTGGCTGGGGATACGATCGATCCCGGGTATTGGATGTTGGCCCGGTTATCTTCGGGTTGATAAAAGGAACCTGAATAATCACTGATGTTGATGCCGGCATTGGTCTTGAGCCGAAGGCCGTCAACGGGCATTACTTCCAGCGATGAACTGGCCAGCACAAAGTTGGTTATGTTCTTATACTGGTTTGTCTCGACCGAGTAGACAGGGTTGTTGAATTTAAATACGTTGGGGTTTACAGGATTATAGAAGCCATAGTTGCCTTTACCGTCACTTATCTGGTAGGTGAGCCGGTTGCCGCTATCCAGCGTAGGAGGGTTTACTGCGAGTTGAAAAAGCGATCCCTGGCTGCCGGAGGCTACCGCATAAGGATTGTTCGAGTTCTGGTAGGTATACTTCAGGCTGGTGGAGGATTTGAGCCATTTGGCCGGCTGGTAATCCAGGTTCAGCCCGGCAGTCAGTCTTTTGAAGAACGATTGCAGCAAGATCCCTTTCTGGTCGTAATACCCCAATGAAAAAGCGGATTGGGCTTTATCGTTACCACCCCGGAGGGCTACACTATAACTCTGTGTGAGGCCCACCTGGTAAAGCGCGTTTTGCCAGTCTACGTTGTGGAGCTGGGCGGGTGTGTGCCAGATGGACAACCCGTGATAGGTGTGGGTAGAATCCGCTGCCTCCACCTGGTTGGACAGCGTAGCCCACTGCTGTGCATTCAGCAGGTTATATTCTTTTGGCCGGGAATTGACGGTTTCGTACATGTCATAGGAAACCTGTGTCTTGCCTTTAAGACCTTTTTTGGTGGTGATGATCACCACTCCATTGGCGGCACGGATGCCGTATACCGCGGTAGCGGAGGCATCTTTCAACACGTCTATCGAGGCAATGTCATTGGGGTTGATATTGTTGATGCCGCTGGTGGTAGGGTAGCCGTCGACCACATACAGGGGGTTATTGCCACCACTTGCCAGGCTGCCGATGCCTCTGATCAGCACGCTGGTGTTGCCACCGGGAGAGGCGTCATTATTGATGACCTGAACGCCGGCCGCTCTGCCCTGCAGGGCCTGTTCCGCCGAAGTGATGGGAACTTTTGCGATCTGGTCGGAAGTCACGCTGGCGATGGACCCCGTAATGTCCTTGCGTTTTGCCGTACCGTACCCGATGACAACCACCTGTTGGATGCTTTGAAGATTGGAAACAAGCCGGACATCGAACCTGGAAAGGTTGCGCACGGGAATTTCCTGGGTAGTGAAGCCGACATAGCTGATCACCAGGATGGAATTGGGGGGCACCATCAGGGAAAAGGATCCGTCATTTGCGGTGAGGGTGCTGATATTCTTTCCTTTGACTGCAACGGTAGCGCCGACAATGAGGCTATCATTCTCATTTTCAACGACTTTGCCTGTGATCTGCCGGCCTTGACCGAACAAGGCACCCGTAATGCAGATCAACGACAGGAGGAAGGTCAGCCTCCTGTACGCATGTTGGTAAAGCAGCGAATCTCTCTTCATGTGTTTTGGTTTTAATGTATTAATGGCCACCAGCAGCATTGCTAAAATTTGCTATAAGGCAAATGAGCGCCTGCGAGTTAAATCGGTTGCATGTATATTGCCGGAAAGATAATGTGGGGAAGAAAATCTGAATTTGGTCATAAGCAATCGAATTGAACATGTCGGATGGATGCAAAAGGCAGGTCGGTGACCCGCCTCAGCTGCTGTCAGCCAAGGCAAAGTTTGGTAATTTTAGGCATGTTTACCTGCTCAATATTTATCAAATTCTTTTCATTTTCTATCATTTCCCCCCGGCTCAAAAGATGACAGCCGGTTTTTGTGGCTAATTTGTACAGCCTGATGCATAGTATCAAGATTGCCATATCGCTGCTTGTCTTTATCACTGTCCTTTTGTTTGGCAGGGCGGATGGCCAGTCCTATTATTTCAATCACTTCCAGGTGGAGAACGGGCTGTCGAATAATTCTGTGGAATGCAGCATCCAGGATAGCGACGGCTTTTTATGGTTCGGGACCATTAACGGATTGAACCGTTTTGATGGATATACCTTCAAGACGTTCTACCACGATGCCGGGGATAGCACCAGCATCGGGAGCAATTTCATCCGATGCCTGTATAACGACAGCCGGGGGATCATATGGGTGGGTACCAATAATGGAGTGTATACTTTTGACAAGCTGAGGGAGCAGTTCAAGCTGGTGAGGACCTTGCCCAAGGGCAACAGCACGGAGATAATATGTGATGGAAGGGGGTGCTTCTGGTTTATCATCGACCAGCTTGTTTACCGGCTCGAAGCGGAAACGGGGAAAGTGACATTCTACCCGATGGCCGGGCAGGCGCCGGTGGCGATGTCTATCGCGATTACTCCTGATGATGCCTTGTGGGTCTCTACCTCCACTGGTTGTATCAGAAAATACGTGCCGGGGCCGGACTCCTTTTATACCTATAGCATCTACCAAAAGGGCCGGCTTTCAACCTCGATCGAGAAAATATACCCAATGAGCGACAGCACATTCCTCATCGGCACCAAGAACGAGGGGGTAAAGGTGCTCGATACAAAGACGGGGAAATACAGGGATATCATCACCCTCAACGAAGAGGGAACCGGTATTTATGTGCGGACTTTTATCAAACGAAATGAAAATGAGTACTGGATAGGGACAGAGACGGGCATCTACATATATAATAGCAGCATTGGGTCGGTGACCCATTTGCAACGGGAATATGATAACCCTTATTCGATATCGGATAATGTCGTTTTTGCTTTCTGCCGGGACAGGGAAGGGGGATTATGGGTCGGTACCTACCTGGGAGGGCTCAATTACCTGCCTGAAAAGTTCGTCTTCTTTGAAAAATTCTTCCCGCGCCTCCGGTGGCCCTCCCTCAGCGGCAACGGGGTACATGAGATCTGTAAGGACCGGTTCGGGAATTTCTGGATCGGGACGGAAGACGCCGGTGTGGATAAGGTCAATCTGCAAGAAGGGACATTTGCGTGTTTCAAGCCAGGACCTTCGAAAGGCAGCATCGCCTATCATAATATCCACGGTCTGCTGGCGACGGGCAACGAACTGTGGATCGGGACGTTTGAGCATGGGTTGGATGTATTGGATATAACGACAGGGAAAGTCGTACGTCATTATAATGCAGGGCCGGGCGAGCATAGTTTGAAAAACAATTTTATCGTTACGATCTTTCAGACAAGGGCGCACGAGATCTTTATCGGCACATGGGGCGGGTTGTATAAATATAACAAGGATACCGGGGATTTTACCCCCGAGCCGGCATTGGGTTTGCATATCCAGGCCCTTTTGGAGGACGAGCAGGGCATCCTTTGGTGCTGTACGCAGGGCGAAGGAGTCTATTATTATGACCCCCGGACCGGGCAATACGGGAATTTCAGGTATGACCCCAACGACACGAACAGCCTGGGCGACAACCATGTCAATAGTATTTTCCAGGACGGCAGGAATAACCTGTGGTTTGCTACGGAAGGCGGCCTTTGCCAATACCAGAAGCAGAGCAGGAAATTCACCCGGTATACTACGAAGAACGGCCTGCCGGACAACCTTATATTCCGCATAGTGGAAGACGGGAAAAATAATCTTTGGATCAGCACATCCAAAGGCCTGGTCTGTTTTAACCCGGATACAAGGGACATCAGGACATACAAGCGAAGTGACGGGTTGCTGAGCGATCAGTTCAACTATAATTCTTCCTTTAAGGATGTCGACGGGACGATCTATTTCGGTAGTGTTAAAGGATTGATCGGGTTTAACCCGGCGCAATTCCGGAAAGACACTTTTGTCCCACCGGTATACATCACCGGGATACAGGTGAACAACAAGGAATACACGGTGAGGGATAAAAAATTACCCCTAAAGGAAGCTATCACTTATGCAAGGGCGATAGGGCTGCCTTTTGACGAATCGACCATCAGTATCGATTTTGCCGCATTGAGCTATACCGGGCCTGAAATGAATGAGTATGCCTACATGCTTCAAGGGTTTGATAAGGATTGGACCTACCTGAAGACGAACCGAAAGGCGTATTTTACCAAACTCCCGCCCGGAAAATATATCTTTAAAGTGAAGGGGTCGAACAGCAGCGGCATATGGAATGAAAAGGAGGCGGAGCTGGCAATAGAGATACTGCCGCCTTATTGGGCCAGTACCAAGGCCTATGCGCTGTATGCGTTTGTTGGCGTGCTGCTGGTGTGTCTCATCATACGGTATTATGTGGTTCGGGCCGGAGAAAGGAACAGGCGGATGCTCGAACTGCTGGAGAGGGAAAAGGAGCGGGAGATCTACCATGCGAAGATCGAATTTTTCACCAACATTGCTCATGAAATAAGAACACCGCTGACATTGATCAAAATGCCGCTCGACAAATTGATGAAGAAGCGAAGTCAATGTCCTGAGATAAATGAAAACCTGTGTACAATGGAAAGAAACACCAATCGTCTTATCGACCTGACGAACCAGCTGCTCGATTTCAGAAAGACAGAGACCGATAAGTTCAGTCTGAACTTTGTGAAAACCGATATTTCCGGGCTGATCAGCGAGACCTTCGCCAATTTTCAGCTTGCCGCGGAGGAAAAGAGCATCAGCTTCAGACTGGAGATGCCCAGGCTCACCCTGCAGGCATTCGTGGACCCCGAGGCTGTCAGGAAAATATTGAACAACCTGATCAACAATGCCATCAAATACGCCGGCAGCAAGGTCTTTGTACAACTGCTGGCATTCAACAGCGAGGATAACGTGTTCAGCATCGAGGTGAGGAATGATGGTCTTCTTATCCCATATGATCAAAAAGAGAAGATATTTCAGCCTTTTTACCGCTTGAAGGCGACGGAGAAACAACCGGGCTCAGGCATCGGTCTGCCGTTGGCCCGATCGCTGGCCGAGCTGCACAAGGGCATACTCGACCTGAAGAAACCGGAAAATGACCTTAACATCTTTTTGCTGGTGTTGCCTATCCACCAGGACAAGGAGTTTGTTTTGCAAAATGACGAAGCTGCGACTATCTTGCCGAACGGGCGCCCGGAAGAAGGCCCGGACCCTTCGAGGCCGGTGATCCTGTTCGTGGAAGATAATAAAGAGATACTTGATTTTGTTTCCCGGGAGCTTCAATGCCAATACACTGTCCGGCAGGCGCTGAATGGAAAACAGGCATTGGAGGTGTTATCTGATGAGAACGTTCAGCTGATCATCAGTGATATCATGATGCCCGTCATGGATGGGATCGAATTGTGTAAAGCGTTGAAAACCGATCTTGACTATAGCCATATCCCTATCATTTTGCTCACTGCCAAAAATACCCTGCATGCCAAAATAGAAGGATTGGAAGTGGGCGCGGATGCCTACCTTGAAAAGCCTTTTGATCTTGAGCACCTCAAAGCCCAGATATCCAATCTCCTTTCCAACCGTGCCAAGATGATGGAGTATTTTGCCAGTTCGCCGCTTGTGCACATCAAGAGTATGGGTCATTCGAAAGCGGATAAGCAATTCCTCGAGCGGCTGGATACGATGATCCAGCAGAATCTCACTAATATGGAAAGTGACGTGGAGAACCTGGCGAGGCTGATGAATATGAGCAGGGCGACATTTCACCGGAAGGTAAAGGCTTTATCGAACTTAACCCCCCATGAGCTGATCAATATCTCCCGGCTGCAAAAAGCGGCGCGGCTATTGGCGGAAGGCGACTACAAAGTATATGAAGTGGCCGATTTTGTCGGATACACCCTGGCATCCAATTTTGCCAGGGATTTCCATAAGCAATTCGGGATGACCCCTAGCGAATATGTGAATACCAAAAAAAATCAAATATGAATAAAAAACTGCTCTTCTTTGGCTTTCTTCTTCTTGGCTATTATTGCACCAAGGCCCAGACCGTAGGCGCTTCCCCGGAGTATATCAGGGCCCTGACCTCGCAATGGAAGGGCGAACGGTTTCCTGATGGCCGGCCCCGGGTGCCGGATGACCTGCTCGAACGGCTAAAGCCCCTTTCGCTGGAAGACGTGTGGAGCGTGCTGCGGAATAAGGGATATCAGAATCAATTCGAAGGCAACTGGCAGGTGGTGAATCCGGACAGCGTGATGACGGGCCGCGTGGTGACGGCGCAATACATGCCGTTGCGCCCGGACTTTTCAGACCTCATCAAAGAAGAGGGTAAGAAAGAAGGCCGCGGCCAGCATGGGGGAACGAATTCCTGGCCGATAGATATCCTTGCAGACGGCGATGTCTATGTCGCAGATAGCTATGAAAAAATGGCCGATGGGACGTTGATCGGGGATAATCTGGGAAATTCTATTTATGCGCATTCGCACCGCGGGGTCATCTTTTATGGAAGTGTCCGGGACATGGCCGGGCTTAGCGAGATAAAGGGATTCAACGGATGGGTAAAGGGATCGGACCCTTCCTATATCCAGCAGATGATGCTGACCTCTATCAATCAGCCGATCAGGGTCGGCAGGGCTACCGTGCTTCCCGGGGATATCGTGCTGGCTAATAAATGGGGTGTTATCTTTATACCCGCCTATCTCTGCCAGGAGGTGGTGATCACTTCCGAAGTGACGGAATTACGGGATGAGTTTGGCCATCAGCGGTTGCGGGAGAAGAAATACCTCACCGGACAGATCGACAGCGAGTGGACGGAAGACATCAAAAAGGATTTCCTGGACTGGCTGAACCATTACCCGGGAAAATTGCCGATGACGAAGAAGGAGCTGGATGACTATCTGAAGGAAAGAAATTATTGATCTTATGTCAAACGACAGAAGAAGCTTTATAAAGAACAGCGCCCTGGGCGGGCTTGCTCTTGGCGGGCTGTTCAACCTGTCTTTTGAAGACAGGGTTGCGGAGACGACGCGGGCTGTCAGCCGGGCTTCGGCGCCCTCCGATCTAAAGATAACGGATATGCGCTATGCCGTTGTCCAGAATGTCGGGCGTACCGCCATCATCCGGATCGACACCAACCAGGGTATTTATGGCCTGGGAGAGGTGAGGGATGGTGCAGACGAACGTTATGCGCTGCTATTAAAGAGCCGCATCCTCGGGCAGAACCCCTGTAATGTGGAGATGATCTTTAAGATGATAAGGCAGTTCGGCGGCGCCAGCCGCCAGGCTGGCGGGGTTTGTGGGGTGGAGATGGCGCTGTGGGATCTGTGCGGCAAAGCGTACAATGTTCCTGCCTGGCAATTGCTGGGTGGCCGCTATCGGGACAAGATAAGGCTCTATGCCGATACGCCGGAGGCCAGTTCCCCGGAAGAGCAGCGGCGGCTGATCCGCTATCGTCTGGAGCAGCAAGGCTACACCTGGCTGAAGATGGACCTGGGTATCGAGGAGATAAAGGACATCCCCGGGACGCTGGTGAATTGGGAATACTGGGGGCCGAAGCTCAGCCAATGGCAGGGGGGATATATGTCTTATGCCGAGACGGAACATCCCTTTACACAGATACAGATCACGGACCAGGGTTTTGAAGAGCTTTCCAAGATAGTTGAGAATGTCCGCAGCATGGTCGGCTACCAGATACCGCTATCGACGGACCATTACGGGCATTTCGATCTGAACAACGGCATCCGGCTCGGGCGCGCGCTGGAGAAGTACCGGTTGGCCTGGCTGGAGGATATCATCTCCTGGGAATTGACCGATCAGTGGAAGACGATAACAGATGCGCTGGAGACGCCAACCCTGACGGGAGAGGACATCTATCTGTTGAAGAACTTCAAACCGCTGATCGATACGCATGCCGTAGACATCATCCACCCCGACCTGGTGACCAGCGGCGGGTTGCTGGAGACAAAGCATATCGGCGACTATGCCGAAGAACATGGTATTGCCATGGCCATGCACCAGGCGGGTACGCCGGTGAGCTTTATGGCCAATGTCCATTGCGCGGCCGCCACGCAGAACTTTCTCGCGCTGGAGCATCATTCCATCGATGTGCCCTGGTGGGAAAGCCTGGTGCGAACGACGGACGGCCGGGCGCTGATCACCAAGGGCTTTGCCAATGTTCCGCTGAGCGCGCCCGGGCTTGGCATCGAATTGAATGACGAAGAAGTAAAAAAACATCTTACAGAAAAGGATAAGAGTTATTTTGCACCTACACCGGAATGGAATGACCTGCGCAGCCACGACAGGATTTTTAGTTAATAAAAAAAGTATTGCTTGAAAAGAAAAGACTTTACCTACACACTGGTCATCATTGCGGCGGTGATCATTTCGCTTTGCTTTCCCCGCTATTTTATTGCTATCGCGGGTTTCAAACTGGCGGGACTGATCACGCCGTTGTTGCAGGTCATAATGTTCGGCATGGGAACCTCCATGAGCATTCATGATTTCGCGGGGGTGATCAAGACACCGAAGGGCGTCATCATCGGTGTATTCAGTCATTATCTTATCATGCCTCTCCTGGGCTTTACCCTGGCCAGCATCAGCGGGCTGCCGTCAGAGATCGCGGCGGGCATCGTCCTTGTCGGCTGCTCGCCGAACGGGCTTGCTTCCAATGTCATCTCCTATCTTGCAAGGGCTAATCTTGCGCTCTCGGTGACGCTGACGGCGGTGTCCACGTTGTTGTCGCCCTTGTTGACGCCGCTGTTGATGAAATGGCTGGCGGGACAGATGATCGCCATCGACGTCGCGGCCATGACCTGGGACATCATGAAGATGGTGATCATCCCTATTGGCGCGGGGCTTATCTTCAATCATTTCCTGCATGGAAAGGTGAAATGGCTGGACAAGGCGATGCCGCTGTTGTCCATGGGGGCGATAGCGGTGATCATCACCATCATTACGGCTGCGGGGAGGAATAGCCTGCTGACGATCGGTCCCCTGCTGATCGTGCTGGTGGTTACGCATAACCTGCTTGGTTATTGCCTGGGGTATTGGTCGGGGCGGCTGTTCAGGATGAGCGAGCGGGATTGCCGGACGATGGCCATCGAGGTGGGTATGCAGAATGCCGGGCTTGCTTCGGGTCTGGCCAAAGGGCTTGGCAAGATAGCGACGGTGGGGCTTGCGCCTGCGATCTTCGGACCGCTGATGAATACGACCGGGTCGTTGCTGGCGTCGTATTGGCATCGGCGACCACCGGAGGACAGGAGCGGCGAGCCGGTACAAACCGACGCACCGGCGGCGAATGGGGCTTCGGCGCCAGTGGGGGCCTAACGTTTCGGCGCCAGCCGGGGCCTAACGGCTTGTATTAACCCAGGGTTATTTTTTTTGCGGGGGATAAAATACCGTGTTTATACGGGAGGGAATTCTACCGGAGGTGGCTACATTTATAGCTAAACCTCATTTTATGACAGACAGACCTCATGTAACCCGCCTTTTCGCACCGGAGTTGGCCCAAGCCGCCGAAGCAAGAAAAAAATTTGAACCAACGATCACCAATACCCCTGACATCCCGGCCATCAATTGGAGCGTTATCGGAAAGCAGGCGCCGAAATCGTTGTCTACTCCTGCTGGTGAATTGCCGGCCGCGGATGCGGTCGTCATCACCTGGGCGAGTGCCGAATGGGCGGCGCTGGAGCATGTCTTTTGTGCCAGCGACAAGGCAATGCCGTATAGTCAGCGGACCAACGGCACCTGGCCGGGCTGGCAGCAATACGATAAGGACATGCCTGCGCATTCGGACAACACCTGGACCTATTGGGGGTATTATAAGTTGGTACAGATAAACAACAGCAAAGTATTGCTGTTCAAATCCAATACCCATCTCGACTGGCCGGGTGAGACCTTTCTTTCCGATCTGATCAGCCGGATCATCAGTGTGGTAAAACCAAAACTGATCATCTCCGCGGGTACGGCGGGCGGTGCGAAGCCGGCGGACCATATCGGTACGGTTAGTATCGTCAGGGCCGGAACGATGTATGAGACGGGGCAGCCTGAGTCCAAATGGCCGACCTATTCCAATGGCTGGAATGCCGACTGGGGTGTTGCCGGGTTGCCCGGGTTCAGCAAGCTGCTTTTCCCTATTCCCACCACGGAAGGCGATCTGAGTTCGTTGTGTTCGCAGTTCAACAGTTTTTATGGGACCAGTTTTCCGCTGAGCGAGCTGAACCCCGGCAATGTCAATATGGGCGATGCGGCGCCGGTATTGCATAACCAAACGGCGGCCGGTACGGCCTTGCTGACGACTTCTACCTTTGTTGTCGCCACGACGGCGGGCAACCTGGCTGACTTTGCCAGCGTGGAGATGGACGATGCTGTCATCGGTGAAGCATGCGCGGCGGCAGGAACACATTTCGGTTTTGTTCGCAATATCTCTGATCCGGTGCAGAATGCCGCTCTACCTGCTAAAATCCAGGGAGCCTGGGGCAGCGCGGTATATACCAGTTATGGTTTGTATACCAGCTATAACGGGGCGTTGGTCGCCTGGGCTTTGCTCGATGCGCAATTAAAATAAAACGAGGCCGTCTCAAGGGAAAAGTAGACGACCTCGTTTTGTCATTACGTCCGGCAAGCGGAGCTTGCCGGGGGCGGCGGCTCCGGGTTACCGGAGCCGCCTTGAATGGCGCGGCGTTAGCCGCGCCTTATTTTTTTATCTTGATGCGATCGGCGACCAGTTGGCCGATCTCGGTGCCCATCACATGGCTCACATCGGTAGAATATTTATAGTGGATGCCGCCATAGAAACGGGAACTTGCCGTCTCCACCGCCGCGGTACGGAAAGAAGGGAAGCTGCGGCTTTTGATGCCGAATTCCAGTTCTGTCGTGTCGTTGAAAGCGAAGTTGTCGCCGAAGATGCTTGTGAGGGCTTCTGCCGCGGAGGCGGAGATGGTGCAATGCCCGCAGGTATATTCGGGGAAGGGCGGAGTCTGGAGATGGGGCCGCCAGTTGGGATCGAAATACTTGTTGATGGCCGTTTCGGGGCGCAGGGTGTTATAGGTGTATTTGATATTCCAGCATTGGATAAAGGCGTCGAAGAGGGCCACGGCTGTCTTTGCATAGGCAGCGGTGGTGGTGGCGAAGTCGGCGCCGGCCTTTTGCGCGGCGATGCCGGTGATGCTCATCCAGTGGCCCGCGGGGGAGAATTTCTTCGTGCCGAACATCAGGTGGCCGGAGACGTTCAATTTGAAGGGGTTGTCATCCCAAAAGTCGGCGATCCAGGTCTCTTCCGGACTTAAGCTGTCGCCTTTGTTCTCGATCAGTTTTACTTCCTTGTAGTAAGGTGCATTCTTGTCTTTCACGTCGAAAGTATAGGGTGGGTGGGGCATAAACTGCTGAACGCTGTCCATGGCTATATAGCGGATCTCGCGCCAGTGGGGCTCCATGGCCGGGGTATAGGCCGGGGGGGTGGGCACCCATCTCCCGGGAGAATCAGGATTGACCATGTATTCGGGGGCGCCGCGGGTTTCGGCATAATGGTCTTTTTTACTCCAGGCTTTGATAGCGGCGGCCACGGTATCGCCATAGGCTACTGAAGCCTCGAACATATCGGAGGGCATGCCATGATCTTTGGCCATTTGTTTAAGGCTGTCTACCCAGCCCCGCATACTCCCTTCGGGGAAAGTCACCGCCTCGCCCAGCTTGCAATACGCCAGGAGGGACGCCAGTTCGAAATCGATCTTATGTGTGGTGGTATCGGGTTTGGGGACGGCCTGTAAACCGTGCAGCTGCCCGGCGAGGGAAGGGAAACGATCGGGATAACCTCCGGCGATGACCTCATAGCCGGCTACCGCGGCGTAGAGATAGTTGCGCGAAGCGACGATGGGGCCGAAATTGTTGCCCATGACGACGGTGTTCAGCTGATGAACTGTTGCGCAGTAGAGGTTGGGATCTTTGAATACTTTTTCATAATCACTGGTGGAATGGCATGCGGAGAAGAAGATCGCTATAGCGGCGAAAGGAAATAATCGTTTCATGAAGGAATAACTTGAATTAAACTATACAATCGGGTTGAGAAGGGGGATAAGGTCTGTTGTCCTTCGCGGCGGCTGGCAGCCTATGCGGGTATGACCGGGACAGGGAGCCGGAGTCTGGCCGCAGACCTTTTTTACTCCCCTGGCCGGAAAATTGGCAATGCATAAGGCGGGTGATTGCTGATAAAAGACCTTCAGCATATCAGGCGATGGTTTTCCACAGGGGGTTGATCTTCCGTGACCGCTGTTATCCGGCACACCTGTGGCGAGGTGGATGATCTCGTTTTTGGCCGAAAGCAGCCGGCTGGTCTCGCCATCGGGGATACAGAGAAATTCCACGGAATCGGCGTACAACCTTTTTTGGACATATCTGTAATGGATGCTGCCGACTTCCAGTTCTCCATCCGCGCGTTCGAATGTACCGGAAGCATTGGAATAAGGGATCGCATCCGCGGATACTTTAAAGAGGATCAAATCGCTGGCGTCATACTGGTCGTTGTCCAGCCGCGTCTCCCAACGGGCGTCAGCCCGGCATTCGAACCAGGAGATGAACAGCCAGTACCCCACCCAATTAAAGAAAAGGAGAGTTAACAATAATATGGTAGCAATCTTTTTAATCAACAATACAAGGTAGCTAACTTTAAGTAAATAATGAATACGGGAAATAAAAATATTCTGGCTGTCAACGGCGGCTCATCCAGTATCAAGTTTTCCCTGTATACGCAAGATGAGCCACCGGCGAAATGGCTTTCCGGCAAGATCACCCGCATCGGCCTGAAGGATACGGAGCTAACGTTTACCAATAATCGAAATAAAGAAAAAGGGCAATTGCCCGTGAAGGCGGAAGGGCTTTCCGAAGCCGCCGTTTTCCTCATCGACTGGCTGGGGCAACAGGCGGACGCTCCGCTGGCAGCGGTTGGCCACCGGGTGGTGCATGGTCTCCAGCACCGGCAGGCGGCATTTATCGACGATGTGCTTTTGGGAGACCTGCAACGGATCAGCACATACGACCCCGATCATTTACCGGGGGAGATCGAGCTTATCCGGCTTTTCCGGAGCCGCGATCCCGGGTTGCCGCAGGTAGCCTGTTTCGACACAGCCTTTCACAGTACGTTGCCCCGGGTGGCCCGGCTGCTGCCGATACCCCGCCGGTATGAAGAGCAAGGTCTCCAGCGCTATGGCTTTCATGGATTGTCCTATGCTTATATCCTGGAGGAGCTGACCCGCATTGCCGGCCCGGCGGCGGCCGGTGGAGCGGTGATCGTGGCGCACCTGGGCAGCGGTGCAAGCGTGGCGGCAGTGAAAGACGGGGTGAGTGTGGATACGACCATGGGTTTTACTCCGGTGGGTGGTCTTGTCATGGGCACCCGGCCGGGCGACCTGGACCCGGGGGTATGGTGGTGGTTGCTGGACAATGATAAACTGAGCGCTACTGCTTTCAACCAACTGATCAACCACGAATGCGGGCTGCTGGGTGTCTCCGAGACAAGCCCGGATATGAAGGACCTGCTCGACAGGGAAAGTACCGATGTCCGGGCGGCGGAAGCGGTGCAGCTTTTTTGTTACCAGGTGAAGAAGACCATCGGCGCCTATTCTGCCGTGCTCGGCGGTCTGGACACCCTGGTCTTCACCGGGGGTATCGGGGAAAGAGCACCGGCGATCAGGAGCCGCATCTGCGCCGGCCTGGAATACCTGGGTATCGGGCTGAATCAGCGGGCCAATGCCCATGACGAGCTTTTTCTTTCCGCCGAAGATACCCGCGTCGGGGTCTATGCCATTCCTACTGATGAGGAATGGATGATCGCAAGGATCGTAAAACATCTTTTATGATAACAGAAACCATGAACCAGCCGCAAGACCTGCTAACTGCGGAGATGGTGCAAAAGATGGATGCCTACTGGCGGGCCGCCAACTATTTGTCCGTCGGGCAGATCTATTTACGGGACAACCCCCTGCTGCGGCAGGCGCTGGCTCCCGGGCATATCAAGCACCTGTTGCTGGGGCACTGGGGCACTGGGGAACTACACCCGGGCAGAATTTTATCTATGTCCATCTCAACCGGCTTATCCGGCAATATGACCTGGATATGATCTATGTTGCCGGTCCGGGTCATGGCGGCCCTGCGCTGGTGGCCAACACCTATCTCGAAGGGACGTACAGCGAAGTGTATCCCAGCATCAGCCGGGACGAAGCGGGATTACAGCGGCTGTTCAAGCAATTCTCTTTTCCGGGCGGCATCCCCAGTCATGTCTCGCCCGAATGTCCGGGGTCTATCCATGAAGGTGGGGAACTGGGATATTCCCTCAGTCATGCTTTTGGCGCCGTCTTTGACAATCCCGGGCTTACGGTGGCCTGTGTCATCGGGGATGGCGAAGCGGAGACAGGCGCCCTGGCCACGGCCTGGCATTCCAATAAATTTCTGAATCCCGTCACCGATGGCACTGTATTGCCCATTCTGCATCTCAATGGATATAAGATCGCCAATCCCACGCTGCTGGCGCGGGTGACAAAGCCGGAATTGGAGCAGCTGCTTCTCGGCTATGGATGGGAACCTTATTTTGTAGAAGGGGAGGAGCCGGAGGAAATGCACCGGGCCATGGCCGCCACGCTCGACCTCATCGTGGAGAATATCCGTATCATTCGCGAGTCTATGCGTCGCGGTGGGGCGGCGCAAGCGGCTGGCGGGGAAGCCGCGGCCAGGGAAGCCTCCGGCGGGATAGGTACGTCGGGCCAGTTTGAGCGGCCCCGCTGGCCGATGCTGGTGTTGCGGACGCCAAAAGGATGGACGGGACCGAAGGTGATCGATGGCCTGCCGGTGGAAGGCTCGTTCCGCAGTCACCAGGTGCCGATCGTCGACCCTGCTACCAACTCCGAACACCTGCGGCAACTGGAGGCCTGGCTGAAAAGCTACCGGCCGGAAGAGTTGTTTGATGAGCGGGGAACCCTGCGGGCCGAACTGGCCGAACTGGCGCCGGTGGGGACGCGGCGGATGGGCGCCAATCCTCATGCCAATGGCGGTCTGCTGCTTAAGGACCTGCAGATGCCCGACTTTCGCCGCTATGCCGTGGATGTCGCCGGCGGGCTTGCCGGGAAAAATACGCCCTTGGCGACATCGGCTAATGATGGGCCTTCGGCCGACGAACCTGTGGTCCGTCCTGTGGACGGCCATGGGTCGGTGAAGGCCTCCGATACCCTTGTGCTTGGCGAATTCCTGGCGGATGTCATCCGATACAATGCTGCCGAAAGCAACTTTCGCATCTTCGGGCCTGACGAGACCCTGTCGAACAAACTGGATGCCGTCTTCAAGGCTACCTCGCGGCAGTGGGAGGCGGAGATCATTCCGCAGGATCAGTATCTCGGCCATGAAGGGCGGGTGATGGAAGTGCTTAGCGAGCACCAGTGTGAAGGCTGGCTGGAAGGCTATCTGCTGACGGGGCGTCATGGCCTGTTCAACAGCTACGAAGCCTTTATCCATATCGTCGACAGCATGTTCAACCAGCATGCGAAATGGCTGAAGGTAACGCGGGAGCTACCCTGGCGCCGGAAGATCGCCTCGCTCAACTATCTGTTGGCCTCCCATGTATGGCGGCAGGATCACAACGGGTTTACTCACCAGGACCCCGGGTTCATCGATCATGTCATCAATAAAAAGGCGGAGATCGTCCGCGTCTATCTGCCGCCGGACGCCAACTGTCTGCTCTCGGCCATGGACCATTGCCTGCGCAGCAGGCATTATGTCAATGTCATTGTTGCGGGTAAGCATCCTGCGCCGCAATGGCTGCCGATGGATGAGGCCATCCTGCATTGTACGAAGGGGGTCGGCATCTGGGGATGGGCAAGCAATGACCAGGATGGGGAGCCCGATGTCGTGATGGCTGCCGCGGGGGATGTGCCCACGCTCGAGATACTTGCCGCCATCTCTATATTACGGGAAAGACTGCCCGAATTGCGGGTGAGGATGATCAATGTATTCGATCTGATGAAGCTGCAGCCGCAAAGCGAACATCCGCACGGGTTGAGTGACTTCGACTTCGACCTGCTGTTTACCCGCAACAAGCCGGTGATCTTCGCCTATCACGGCTATCCCTGGCTTGTTCACCGGCTCACCTACCGGCGTACGAACCATGGTAATATCCATGTCCGGGGTTATAAGGAAGAGGGGACGATCACTACGCCGTTCGATATGACCGTGCTCAACGACATGGACCGTTTTCACCTCGTGATGGATGTCGTCGAGCGGCTGCCCCAGCTGGGACAGCGGGCGGCCTATCTCAAGCAGGAAATGGAGGATACGCTTATCCGGCACCGGCAGTATATCCGCGAAGAGGGTATCGATCTGCCGGAGGTGTTAAACTGGAAATGGAAATAGATCATAGCACGAGCAGCGTCTGTGCTGTGTTACGTTTTCCATTCGTCCATCTCAGCTGGTAGGTTCCCCTGGACAGCCCCGGCACGTTGATGCGAATTTCGGATATCCCGGCGGCGACCTGCACGATCTTCAGCTGTTTGCCCGACATATCGAACAACATGAATTGCGAGGTACTGCCGACATCCGGAATGTCTACCAGGAAGAAACCATTTTTCACCGGGTTGGGATGGATGGGCATCGATTGGCTCAACGGCTGAACTTTCACCGGCGAACTATAGGTGAAGGCGGCCGTCGTATCCTGCATTTTAAGCCGGTACCAGGTGATCCCGCTGATAGCGTTGGGATCGGTGAATGTATAGTTATGGCTGGCGCCGTTAGACCGCGTGGATCTTACTGTGGCGATGACGGTGAACTGGATGCTGTCCATCCCGCGCTCGATGGCATAATAGGAAATACCGGCGTCATTGCGCACCTGCCATTGCAACTGGGCATTGTTGCCGGCCAGTGAGCCGGTGAACAGTATCAGTTGGAAAGCGGCGCTTTGCAATTTCGTCGAATCAAAGGTATATACGAAGTTGGGTAGTGAATCGGACGAAGTGTTGTTACTCACTTTTACCTGGCCCGTCGCTCCACTGCCGACGACGGCCAGCAGCTGGGAATCGGATATCGCCTTGTAGTACACGGCCGGGACGCCGCCAAAGCTGACGCTGTTGGCAGTGGTCAAATATGTTCCGTAGATATATACCGTGTCGCCTGTAGTGGCGGCGGTTGGGTTGAAGGAAGTAATGGTAATGAGGTTGGACGGCGGCGGCGGTGGCGGTGGTGTATTGGTTATGAAGGTGAAGCCGGCCATGGAATCCGCGCCGTTGGTGCCGGTGACGGCGACCTTGCCGGTGGCGCCGGTGGAAACCACGGCGATCATGGAAGTATCGCCATACCAGGTGACGTTCGAAGCAGGGACGCCGCCAAAGCTGACGGCCGGATGGGTTGAGAAACCGGTGCCGCGAATGACGATCTGGGCGCCCTGTGCACCCGACTGTGGGCTAAAGGAAGTTATGGCGATGGGCGGTGCTATATAGGTGAAACCGGAAAGGGTATCTTTACCTCCGCCTGTTTTGACGGCAACGGCGCCCGTGGAGCCATAGGCGACGATAGCGGTGATCACCGAATCGGACACGACGGTGTAAGAGGCGGCGGGTGTAGTGCCAAAGCTGACGGCCGTGGCGTTGCTGAAGTGAGACCCCTTGATCGTTACCGTTGTGCCGGCTGAGGCGGAATCAGGGGAGAACCTACTGATCACCGGTGCCGGTATTCCATATTTGAATGTGTCAAGAGAAGTGGTGCCACCGGGTGTTACGGCTGATACGGCGCCTGTTGACCCGTTGCCGACGGTTGCCGTCACGGTCGAATCATTGACGACGGTGAAGGAAGTGGCCGGCGTACCGCCAAAGCTGACGGCCGTGGTCCCTGTGAGATGAGCGCCTTTGATGGTCACGACCTGACCATTTACGCCCATAGTGGGGGTAAAAGAGGTTATAGCGGGTTCAAGCGAGGATTTGTCCCGCAGCAGGGTAATTTTTGCTGTCGTATTATCGATGATGGCCAGATCGGGCAGGCCGTCGCCGTCCATATCGGCCGTAGTGATCGCCCAAGGCGTGCTGCCGGTAGCATAGTCGACATTGGCGGCAATGGAGGGAGAGCCGACGGTACTGGTGTTACGATGTACGGAGACTGTATTATCCAATTGGTTGATGCTGGCGATATCGGGTTTACCGTCGCCATCGAAATCGGCCAGGACAAGCGCCCAGGGGCTGCCGGGGTTCTGTGTGCCCGTGGGTACATCTGTTAACCGATTGAAGCTTATGGTGCCGGGCGTAGAGGCGTTCTGTAACAAGGTGATCGTCGCGTCGCCATTGTTGACGACCGCCAGATCGGGCTTGCCATCACCGTCCAGGTCGCCTACTGCGAGGTCCTGCGGAGAACCGCCGACGGAGAAGTCGACGTTGGTGGCAAAAGAGAGGGCGCCCCCGACGGTGCCGGTGTTGAGAAAGGTCGATACGGTATTGGTAGCCGAATTCACCGAAGCAAGATCTGGTTTGCCATCGCCGTCCAGGTCGGAGACGATGACGTTGAAAGGCAGCGTTCCCGAGGGGAGATGCAGGTCCATTTTCGGGGAAAAGCTCAGATTTCCAATCGTGCTGTTGTTGGCATAGAGGGATATAACGTTGTCCGCGGCGCTGGCTACTACGATCTCCGGTTTCCCATCACCGTTACAATCTTCGATCGTGATGCCGGTCGTATAGTTACCGAGGGCATAATAGATGGGAGCACCAACGGAGATAGTCCCTGCAGTACTGGTATTGTGGAAGATGACAAGCTGTGGCGAACCATAGCAGGTGACGGCGACTTCCGGTTTCCCGTCACCATCCAGGTCGCCGGCCGTAATGCCGACGGGATAGTAACCGGCCGGAAGAAGATAATCGACGGCAAGTGCGAATGAGATGGAGTGGGGGGTGCTGGTATTGTGATATATTGTTACGGTGTTGGAGTCGCCGTTTGCGACGACAAGATCGGGTTTGCCGTCACCGTCCATGTCCATGGAGAAGATGGCCTGCGGTCCCTTGTCTGTAGAGATATCCAAACGGGTGGAAAAAGCGGAGGGGATGAATTGTCCCGGATCGTTAAAGGTCGTGATAAAGGGGAGTGTCGAAAATGCCGTCAGGCCGGCGGTGGTCACCATTAGCGGCTGATAGCTGGTGCCGGCGGGTACTGTCACCGTGAGGGAAGTGGTTGTGGCGGCCGTTACCGTCGCCTGCACCGATCCGAAATAAACGATATTGGCGGAAGGGGTAGCGCTAAAATTCTTACCGTGAATGGTCACTGTTGACCCTACCGCGCCCGATTGCGGAACAAAATTGTGAATAATGGGTTGTGCAGAAACCAAAAAGGGGAAGTATAACGCAATCAGAAGGAAGACGTAGGGGCGTCCCCAACCAATAGTTGGTTTAATGCCAGGGTAACGGTTCGGCATGAGGTATTGAATTTGGCGGTAAGATAATAGAAAGATTGAATAAATGAAAACACATAGGCTAAAATAATTATGTAACTATCAGAATCACTTGTTTTTTAGGCTTTTTGGAGCATTTTTGTACTACAAATGAAAAATACAAAGCACTATCTGGCAGCCATAACTGCCTTTACGATATGGGGGTTCTTTAGTCTCGTGCTCCGGCCTTTGCAGACCTATCCTTCCCTCGACATTCTTTTCTACCGGGTATTTGTCAGCGGTGGGCTGATGCTGCTGGTGGGGATATTGCTGCGGAGAAAAGTGTGGACGGAGAACCGGCAGCACTTCGCGGCTTTGTCCGCCGCAGAAAAAAAAGGGCTGCTGTTCCAGCTCTTTGGCGGTGGCCTGTTCCTTACGGCCAATTGGTACTTTTTTATATATGTTACCAACGAGGTAAGTATAAAGGCTTCCGCTTTTGCGTACCTGGTCTGTCCGGTCTTAACGACTGTGTTGGCCTGGGCCATCCTCAAGGAACATCTTAGCCGGGGACAGTGGGTAGCCGTGTTGCTGAGTGCCACCGGTTGCGGGATCCTGGCTGTTGGTCATTTGACCGACCTGCTCTATAGCCTGCTGATCGCTTTCTCCTATGCCCTCTATCTCGTGAGCCAGCGGAAGAACTATGGCGCCGACCGGTTTCTGCTGTTAAGCGGACAGATACTCTTCTCCGCCTTGCTGCTACTGCCTTTTTATCCTGTCTATCATGGCCTTGTTCCCGTAGCGGGCCGGTTCTACATCCTTATTGCGGTGATCGCTGTTTTTCTTACCATCTTCCCGCTTTGGCTCAACCTGTATGCGCTCAAAGGGTTGCGGTCTTCTACCGTGGGCATCCTCCTTTATATCAACCCCGTGCTTGGGTTTATGCTGGCCCTGACGGTTTTTGGAGAAAAGGTAGATGCTTTACAACTATCGGCCTATGGCGTCATCGTACTGGCGGTGGTGCTTTTCAACTGGTTCAACCCCGCCATACGGGCGCAGGCGGCGGCAAAATAGTCACGGGTGCGGGATCTGCTGCGTTAATCCTGAGTGAGACCGGCTTGGGGAATGTAGCCGGAATGTTGTATTTTAACGCGGCAAATTGACTTTGTGAAACTGACTGGCTTAATACTGCTGCTTTGCAGCCTCCTATATACCCCGCTTTCTGCCCAATACTATTTCACCGGGGAGGTCAAGGACCTTCATGGCGACAAATTGCAACGGGTAGCCATCATCGTCCAATCCACCGGCATGATCTATGAGACCGGCAGATATGGGAGTTTCGAGATCACTTCCCGAATAGCCGATGATTCCCTCACCTTTGCCTATAACGGGTACGAACGGTATACCACGGCCATCAAGTCTACGGATTTTCTTCGGGTGACCCTCAAGGAGCTGACTCCGCCATCGACCCCACCGAAGATCAGGCTTACCTCCCTGATCCCGTGGCAGGGGTGCGATCCGTATCCGGTGTATACCTGGGACAACAAGCATACTGTGATCGAAAACCCCTTTCTGACGGGGCCGGCCAACATCTCCTTTACGGGCAATCCTAACGGTATTTCGTATTGTAATATCCGGCGATTCCTGGACATGGGGACGCCTGTTCCGTCCGAGGCCGTGAAGATCGAAGAGATGCTGGGTTATTTTAATTTTAACTATGAGGAGCCCGCCCCTGCCGAACTCTTCCACTGCAGCTCGGACCTTGTGTCCTGTCCCTGGAATAAGGCGCACAAGCTGCTATGTCTGAATATAAGCGCCCGGCGGGGGGATATGAGAGGAAATCCGCCCTGCCACCTGGTTTTCGCCATCGATGCTTCGGGTTCGATGGATATGCCCAATAAATTGCCTTTGATAAAGGCCGGGATGCGGCTGCTGGTACGGAATCTGCGGGATATCGATACGGTATCCTTCGTCCAGTATGGCGCCAACCTGAGCGTGCTGGCGGGGATACCAGGGTCGCGCAAGGCGGACATCATCAGGGCTATCGAGCAATTGCGTCCCGATGGAGCGTCACCGGGAGAGGCTGCGTTGAAGCTGGCTTATAGGGTGGCACATAAGCTATATATCAAAAACGGATCGAACCGGGTGATCCTTATAACGGATGGGGATGTCTGTGAAGACAAAACCGCCGCGGCCGACCTGGAGGATCTTGTCGCGCAGGAAAGCGAGGCCGGCATCCCCCTATCCTGCATCGGGGTCGGCATAACGCAAGGAGAGAGCAGCGAATTGTCCATCCTGGCCGAAAGAGGCAAGGGAACCTTTGCCTGTATGGGAGACGAGCAGGAAGGCGAAAAACTGTTGTTGAAGCAACTGGATGAGGGCCTGCTTTCCGTTGCCGACAGCGTGTCGGTCACCGCCGGCTTTGATTCGACGCTGGTGGGCGAATACCGGCTCATCGGCTATGACAACAAGCGAAATCTGCTGGCGGATACGGCTTTGCACATGGAAGGGAGTACGGTCAGCAGCGCCCATTCCATGACGGTGTTATTCGAGATCATCCCTCGTAAGGATGACATTAGCATCGAGAAGATCGCAAAAGTGCAGATCAATTATTGTCTTCCCGGCAAGAAGGCGAGGCGGACGATCTACTACGATTGTCCGAACAGCCCCGTGCCCTTTGACCGGGCTGATCTCCCGTTGAAAAAGGCCGCCTGTATTGCCTTATTCGGGATGAAGCTGAAGGAGTCGGCCTATGTGGCCGGTACCGGCTGGGGGGATGTCGAGAAAATGACCAGAAAGATCTTTGCCGGGAACAATTTTATCGATAGAGAGTATATCAATATGGTGATCAAGGCAAGAACGATCTACGAACATAAATAAGCGATATGAAAAACACACAGGCAGACAAAGCGGAAGCATTACAGCATCTTCATCAGCGACCGGGGATATTTGCTATCCCCAATCCCTGGGATGCGGGGTCGGCGAAGATACTCACTCATCTTGGATTTGAAGCGCTGGCTACGACCAGTGCGGGGCTGGCTTTTTCCCTTGGCAAACCGGACGGGCTGAATGCCGTTTCAAGGGAGGAGACCCTGGCTAATGCCCGGGCGATAGTGGAGGCTACGCCGTTGCCCGTCTCTGCTGACCTCGAAAATGGTTTTGGTGACGAACCTGAGGCCTGTGCCGAGACCATTTTTTTGGCGGCGGGTGCGGGCCTGGTGGGTGGCTCTATCGAAGACCATACCGGCAGGGCTGATGATCCCATTTATCCTTTTGATCTTGCCGTGCAACGGGTGAAGGCCGCGGTGAAGGCTGCGCGAAGCCTTTCGTTCCCTTTTGCACTGACGGCAAGGGCGGAGAATCTCATCTATGGACGTGCCGATTTGCAAGATACGATTCGGCGGCTGGTGGCCTTTGCGGAGGCGGGCGCCGACGTGCTTTTCGCGCCGGGGCTCACCACTGCTGAAGAGATAAGCGCCGTCGTCCGTGCCGTGGCGCCAAAACCCGTCAATGTGGTGATGGGTTTGAGCAAGGGTGACTTTACCCTGGATGGACTTGCTGCGCTGGGGGTCCGCCGGGTGAGCCTGGGATCGTCGCTTGCCCGTGCTGCCTATGGCCACTTTCTCCGGGCGGCGGAGGAGATTCACCAGCAAGGGAGCTTTACTTTCTCTAAGACCGGTGTCCCTTATGCGGAGTTTAACAAGCTATTCGGCTCTTAGACTCTTTGATGGATTGGCAAGCGCCGCTCTCACTGTATGATAGATAACGGTGAGGAAGGTGATCAGTAGTACCGTCACTGCCGCCAGCAGGAAGGGGGTGGCCGACAAACCCGTATTATAGGGGAATATCTTCAGCCATTTATCCATGAACAGCCAGGCGACGGGGAAGGCAATGAGACAGGATATCCCCACCAATGCCACAAAATTCCGGGTGATCAGTGTGACCAGCGTGGCAACACCGGCGCCCATGATCTTACGTAAGGATATCTCCTTTTGCCGCTGCTGGGTAGTAAAGGCGATTAGTCCCAGGAGGCCGAGACAGGTGATCGCGACGGTGAGGACGGAGAAGGCGGTGAAGATCTTGCCGCGTTTCTGGTCTGCTTCGTATTGAGAGTTGAGGGACTGGTCGAGGAAGGTATAGTCGAATGGGAGATCGGGGAAGATGCTGCGCCAGGATTGTTGTATACCTGTGATGGCGGCCTGTACGTCCCTGGCATCCAGCTTGAGCTGGATATTTCCCGCGTTGGGCCGGTAGCGAAGAAGCAGCGGCGCAATGGGATTATACAGGCTTCGCTGATTGAAGTCTTTTACTACTCCCACTACCTCCCAATACCGCTTGCCGGAGGTGTCGCCGGGAATTTTGACCCTTTTTCCGATGGGGTTATCCCAACCGAAGTAGTTGACCATGCTCTCATTGACGATGATGCTATGCAGGGTGTCCGCCGGGCCGGAGAAGTCCCTGCCTTTTCTTATCTGCATCCCCAGGGTCTTGAAATAGTGCTCATCCGCAGCGTAGGTGAAGACGCCCTGATCGACATATCCTTTGCTGGTCTGTATGGAGAAGAGGTTGAAGCTGACATCCTGGCCTGGTACGGCATCGGCCGTGCTGGCCGACAGCACGCGGGGATCTTTCCGCACGGCGTTGGTAAAGGCGAAGATCTGGCTGCGGGCATCGCGATTCGTATTTACCGGTATCGTCAACACCTCGGCCCGGTCGAAGCCCAGATCCTTGTTCCGGATATAATTGAGCTGCCTGAATACTACGAGGGTACAGATGAGCATGATCATGGCGATGGAGAACTGGGTAACGACCAGTATCCGCCGCAGGGTCACGTTGCTCGAACCTTTGGAGAGATTCCCCTTTAGGATATGGATCGGGTCGAATTTCGAGAGGTAGAGGGCGGGATAGCTGCCGCCGAGGAAGCCGACGAAGAGTACAATGGCCAGCAGGATAAGCAGGGTGCCGGGTTGGAGCAGGGCGCCAAAAGAAATGAACTTGCCGGCCAGGGAATTGAATACCGGCAACAGCAGGGCGACCAGGCCTATGCTGAGCAACAAGGCGATGAGCGCCGCCAGCATCGATTCGATGAGGAATTGTGCGATGAGCTGCGGCTGCGTGCTTCCAGTCACCTTCCGGACGCCGATCTCCTTTGCCCGGCGCGCCGACCGCGCCGTAGTCAGGTTCATGTAGTTGATGCAGGCAATGATCAGCATAAAAAAGGCTACGGCCGAGAAGATATAAATATAGGACATGCTGCCAAGCTCTTCCGGTTCGCCCTGCATGTTGGAATGGAGGTGGATGCTTAGGATGGGTTGTACGGCGTAATGTATCTTGATATTGTATTTGGCAAAGATGGGCGCCATGTATTTGTCGTACATGGGGAACAGCTTCTTCTCGAAGGCTGCCGCATCGGTATGGGGTCTCACCAGTACATAAGTGAAGATATTGAACCCGCCCCAGTTGTCCTGGAAATCTTTGGGCAGTGTGGTTGCCGAGATAAGGACGTTGAAGCGGAAATGGGAGTTATAGGGGATGTCCTTGATGACGCCGGTGACCTTGAAAACATCTCCTTTCGCATCCTCGAGGGCCTGGCCGACGGCATCGCCCTTGCCAAAGAATGTCGTAGCGACGGACTGGGTGAGGACGAGCGAGTTGGGGGCGACGAGCGCCGTGCGGGGATCCCCCTGGATAAAGGGGTAGGTGAAGATCCGGAAGACATTGCTGTCGGCATAATATACTTTGTCCTCGTAGATGCGCAATTCCCCTTTTTTGTACATCTTTTTGTCTTCACTTATGAAGCGCACCGCCTCTTCCACTTCCGGGTAGTCTTTTTTCAGGGTCGGCGCCAGGGGCACCTGGGTCGCGACCCATCGCATGGTATCCTTGTCCGGCTCTTTTATGTTGGAGGCGATGCGGAAGATGCGGTCGGCCTTTTGATTGTACCGGTCGAAGCTGAGCTCGTCCTTGATATAGAAAATGAGGAAGAGGCTAAAGGTGATGCCGATGGTCAGGCCCAGGATATTGAGCAGGCTGTACCAGCCGTCTCTTTTGAAATTGCGGAGCGCAACGGTCAGGAGGTTTTTTAGCATGATCCTTATTAGGCTACAAATTATTTGCCGCGTTTAAAATGCGTTGACGGCAAGTATTTTACGCGTAATTTTACAATAGACATTGTCCGGTTTTGATACAATCGCTGTCCGGAAGTGCTGTGATGAAGATCAGGCCCCCTATGACCGGTATCAGACCGCCGGGAAGTTTATTCACGTAAAATGATTTTATATGAAGAAACTTTACCTGGAGTTTGTAAGGGGGACTGCTTCCGTAGGTGTACTGATCTATCACCTACCCGAGTCCTGGTTTACCCCGACTGAGTTCAGACGATTTTCCATGACCACCCTGGGCACGGACTCGGTTATCCTATTCTTTATCCTTTCCGGTTGTGTTATTAATATTTCCTATAGCCGCAAGCCTGGGTCAAGATGGGATTTTATGTCCAGGCGGCTACTGCGCCTGGTGCCGCAATTCTTACTCGGAGTATTGTTTGGCCTGTTGGCGGCCTGGTGCCTGGGAAAGGCTTTACCTTCCTTTTGGCAGCTGCTGGGGAATGTGTTCATGGTAAGCACGCTGCAGGGTTTCATCGTTGAATCCTACCGCGTTAATTCGGTGGTTTGGAGCCTCAGTTTCGAGATGTTCTTTTACGTGATCTTTATGCTTACTATCGGACGCTTCCGCAGGAAAGCTGTTTTGTGCTGGCTTGTCATTGCCTTGTGCATGATCCCTTTCTGCTACCATCTGCCCCATATCGGCGTGGCCGACCATTTCATAGCCATGTTCGCTTTCTCTGCCATCTGGCTGGTTGGGTATTATGTATACGAATACCGGAACCTCTTCTATGTCGATGGGTACACGGCGGCAATAAGCCTGGGCACCCTTCCTATCCTGTCGAGATTGACATTCGCTGCGCAATGGCCGGGGGTAGATCCGTTGAAACATTTTCTGTTTGCCATCGTCGCCATTCCTTTTTTCCGGTATTGTATACAGGCGGCGCCTTCGGGGAAAAAACTCCCTATTTTCATTCCGGTGTTGGTATGTGTTGGTGTGGTTGCGCTCTTCCTGCGGGAGCCCGGCTATTCCCTGCTTACCAAGGTGATGTGTACCTTGACGCCGCCCGGGCTGGTGTTGCTGTTTGCACTCATACATCGGCGTGGTTTTGCAGCCAGGGCAGTCGTTATTGTCAATCGTTTGGGTGCGGTGTTAGGAAAATATTCTTACTCCCTCTATATCGTACACGTACCCATCCTGCTGCTTTGCTCGCATTATTTCCACTACAGCGTAGCGCTTTACCTGCTGGTTGGTCTTTCCAGCATTGCCTTGCTCACCTGGTTGATGGAATCCTATTTTCAGCCTGCGGTGATCAGGCTTTTCAGAGGGCCCGCTGCACGCCGTCGTGCAAGGCAAATGAGCGTGCAACAGGGCCCTAGTCCAGGGTGAGCCCCATCGCCGCCAGGGCATCCTTTGTCTTGCCTACATTCTTATAGTTATGGGTGATGCCCCTGATGCCGAGTCCCTGGGCTACCTGGACGAACATGGGCCGGTCGTCGATGTACACCACGTCTTCCTTTGGCACCTGTGCGATGTCGAGGGCCACCTTCCAGATGTCCGCGTCCGGTTTCCGGAAGTGGACAAAGCAGGAAGAGATGAAGAAATCCACGAATTCGTTGAGGCGGAAAGTTTTGATGCGGTGTTCGTTGAGCTCGCGGCCTTCGTTGTTCACCACCGCTATTTTCAATTCGTAGCGGGCCTTCAGGGCCTTGACGAGATCGATCATTTCCGGGTAAGGTGCGGATTGTTCGAACATGAAGGTGCGAAACTGCTCCACGGTGAAAGGTTGTTCTCTGCAAAACACTACTCGTTTCAGGTACTCATCGAGGCTTAGCTTGCCGGCTTCGTAGGTGTCGAAGGTCATGCGGTGGCGGTCGTTCAGTTCGTCAATATCCAGTCCGAATTGCTTTGCCGCGGCTTCGCGTGAACGTCTGTCCCATCCATTGGTGAGCATTACTCCGCCGATGTCGAGGAACAGCGCCGTCACGGGGGCCGATGTTGAATTGGTTGCCATTGCTGTTGTTTTTGTGTAATGCAATATAAAAGGATTGCGGCAAAAAATTGGTGGAAGGTGATTTTTTGCCGCTAAATTTAGGTTATGAATCGAGTATGGCTTATTATGCTGGTGATGGGGGCCTATACCAGTTTGTATGCGGATCAGGGCGGGCTGGAAGCGGGCAGGATCATCAGTCCGGTGATCTGTCAAGCGGACCCTACCCAGTCATATGCCCTGTATATTCCACTTTCACAAAAAAAGGGGGGTGTATTGCCTGTCGTCTATTTCTTCGATCCGCATGGCGATGGGTCGCTTCCGGTGAAGAGATATAAGCTGCTGGCCGACAAGTATGGGTTTATCCTTGTCGGCAGTAACAATTCCAAAAACGGTAATGACTGGGCGACCACCGGCAATATCTGGGCGAAACTGGCGGAAGACACCCGACGCCGGTTGACGATCGATGGCAACCGGGTCTATGTCTGCGGGTTTTCCGGTGGCGCTAAGGTCGCAGGGTATGTTGCCATCCAACACCCGGGTGTAAGAGGTGTCATTGCGGGTGGAGCGGGGTTGCCGGATGGGGTTTCGGCGGGCGACTTCCCGTTTAGCTTTACCGCATTGGCGGGTGAAGGGGATATGAACCTCACCGACCTTGTCGCCTTTAGCAGCGAACTTGACAAGACCCGGACCCGTCACCGGATCATCGTTTTTGACGGCAAGCACGAATGGGCGCCCCTGGCTGTTATGGACCGGGCATTCGCGGGGTGGCAGCTGGAGGCCATGCGGGATGGTGTCTTTCCCAGGGACCAGGCCTTTATCAACAAGACCGCCGGGGAAGACAAGAACAGGGTGGGGGCGGCCATCCGGGCAGACCAGCTTGTCCGGGCAGAACAGGGTTGCCGGGTTGCGGTGAGCTTTCTTGACGGCCTGACGAAGGAAGCTGACTGGTTCAAACAAAAAGCGGCAACGCTTAGCAGTGATCCGAAATTTCGGCAACAGGAACAGGCTCGGGAGGCCCTTTTTGCCCGGGAGCAGAATATGAAGGCTGATTATATGCAGCATTTTCAGCAGGGCGATATGCGATACTGGCAGCAGACGATAAAGGACCTCGATGCAAAGGCTGCGGTGGCAGGGCCTGAGAGGGGGATGTATCATCGGCTGCTGGCCTATTTGTCGCTGGCCTTTTATTCGATCAGCAATCAGCAGATGACCGCGGGACGCAACGATGTTGCGCGGCATTTCGTGGAGCTGTACAAGATGGCCGACCCTACTAACAGTGAGGCCTGGTATTTTTCCGCTGTGCTGGATATCCGCGAGGGGCATGTGCCTGTTGCCGAGACCGATCTGGTGAAGGCCGTGGGCGTCGGGTTTAGGGATAAAGATCGCATGCGAAGACAGCCGGAATTTCAACAATCCTTTCCACCGGCTGCCTTTTCAAGGATCGAGAGTAAAATGCGGCTTAGTTCTCCCTGATCGAACGGATGGTCGTCTGGAATTCTTTTTCGTATTGCTCTCCCAGGTCCTTTGTCATATCCAGGTAAAACTGGATGGCTTCGTTATGCTTGTCGATGATATGGATCATGTAGAGTACGTGGTCCAGCCCGTTAGAGGTATAGGAGCATCGCATCAAAAGCGCATCCTGGTAGGTGAGGGGAAATCCTTTATTTGTTGGGAACATAGTCGTGTCTGTTTTCACCCCTCTACCCTGAAACTGCGCCCGTTTGTTGATCGAAAATTCGACGATATCCCCGTGAAATTTTCTGGCATCTTCGACAAACAGCATAATGGCGGGAATGATAGCCCGGCCGTGGGGGTCTGTTACCGGTTTCCGTTTGAAGAAATAAATTCCCCTGGTAGAATCCGTTTCCGCCGATGGCTTCCATTTGTCATTGGGTAATTGGAGGGTAATGTGACTATTGGGGAGGTTGACGGTTACTGGTTGCTGGCAAAAGCCATGCAGGGAAAGGAGAAGAAGGAGGAGAGATAGGAAGGGTCTCATTGTCAATAGGAGTTGATAACAGTGAACAAGATAATAAGAATTCAAAAAAGTGTTAAAAGATTTCCGGGGGCGGGAAGTTGTACGAACATGTTCGTATTATTGGTAAAACTTTTCAAATGAAAAAGACTGCTTTTATCTTCTTATTTGCCGGCAGCCTGCTATCGGTGGCGTCGCGGGCGGTGGCGCAGGACAAGACGGGTTGCATCAGTATAAATGAATTGCTTTCTGTGATGCCGGAGACCAAGAAGGCCGACAGTGCCCTCGCGGAATACAAGACGGCCCTGGAACAACAGTTCGACGCCTTTCAATCGGAGTACAGTCAGCAGGCTGCTTTACTGGCCTCGCGCGATACCGTCAAACTTACCCGGAGCCAGATCGATCTCAAGCGTAGAAGCCTGGCCGAACTGCTGGCCAGGATACAGGGGTATGACCAGGAAGCGAGCAACCTCTTTAATCAGAAGCGGTCGGCGTTGCTGATGCCGATCCAAAAGAAGGCCGAAGACGCGATATGGCAGGTGTCCAAAGAGAACGGCTATGCCTTTATCTTCGAAAAAGAGAACCTGCATGTCTATCCGCCTTCGGCCGACATTCTCCCCCTGGTGAAGAAGAAACTGGGAATATTATAACAACCGGATCTTTATATTTCTCCAGCCGCTGGAGCCCGGATGCTGTTGCAGGGCGATCTTTCCTTTGGCTACTTTGGCAAAGTCGGCGAATTCCGGGTTTCTGAATTTGCTGCCTGCGATCATCTTGTTCCATTCGTCGCTGCCGATCTGCCCATCGAAGGTTTTTATTCCATTGAGCCAGAACGTCAGGTGACCTTTGTCCTGGATCAGCCGCACCTGGTTCCATTCACCAATAGGTTTGGGTTTTGAGACCGTCGAGTCACCGGCCATATCGTAGAGGCAGCCAGCCAGATGATTTTGTTTTTTGTTGTCCGACGCATCCTTGTTATCGAGCACCTGCATTTCCGGTCCGGTCTCATACGTCGCCCGGTGTTTGGGGGATTCCTGGACGTCGAAAATGATGCCGCTGTTGCCGCCTTTTGAGATGCGCCATTCCAGGTTGAGCTCGTAATTCTCGTATTCATCGTTTGTGACGATGTCCCCGCCGCCGCCGGCGGGCTGGGAGGGGTCGAAAACCAGGGCGTCTTCCTTAACCTGCCATTTCGAGCCTACTGTATCCCGGAGATAGGTGTGCCAGCCTTGGGTTGTTTTGCCGTCGAACAGCAATTTCCAACCTTCTTTTTTTTCTTTTTTGGTAAGGGTATTCGGGGCCTGAGCGAAGCCGGCGCCGCCTAGCAGGACAAGGGCCAAAATGGCCAGGGTTCTTTGCATTGATCGTGATTTTTGAGGGCCCAATGTAATAAAATATCATCTGCTATTGATAGCTAATAATTTACGGAGCGAGGCAACACCCCGGGCGGAAATTCCGTATACTGGAAAAAATGCTATCTTCATAGCGGTGTAAATTAAATATATGAAAATTAGCTTCGTGGGTGCATTCTTATTGCTCCTTTCTTCGTCAGCATTCGCACAAAATCAGGTACACGACCAGTTCGCCAAGATCACGACCGAACAGCAGGCCCAGGCATGGATAGCGTCCAACGCGGCCCTGAAGCCGGCCATCCTCCACCTCAATTCCCTAAAAGATAGTACGCTCATCGACAAGCGATTGTTACGCCAGAACCAGGGCGATGTCTTCTCCGTAGGCTATGTTACCTATAAGGTTCTGGAAGCGACCGAAAAGGTCACCTACCGCGCAAGTTATATTTTCCTGGATGGGGGAACGTTGTCGAACACCGAGATCGACAGTCTCAAAAAGATCATCGTAGACAAGGCGTCCAAAGGCGCCGAATGGAACCAGCTTTCCGATCAGTATACGATGGATGGGAATACTACCCATGGCGATACCGGCTGGTTCTTTGGGGAAGAGATGATGCCGAAGGAATTTCAGGATGCCGTCAAGGCGCACAAGACCGGAGATATCTTCTTTGTGGATGTATCCGAGCGGAATTGGCACTATATCGTCAAAAAGACCTACGACGATGATGATAAAAAAGAAGCTACCGTCCTTCGTGCGAATGGACGATAGCCTATAGTTCTTCCTTGGTGACTGATGTTATTGACCGATCTTTCTGCTGTTGTGGTTCAACTGCTGGTTCAGGGCCTTTTGATCGGCCTTGGTGAGATGGCCATTATCCTGCTTACGCATATCGTGTTTTTCCTGGTTTATCTCTCTGAGATTGCGCCGGTCTTGATGTGCCTGCTGTTTGGAGATATCTCCTTCCTTGCGTTCGTCAGTGATCCTCCTTTCCTGGTTATCCTCGCGCCTGTTGACCTGGTTCACCCGGGGATGGTCTTTCAGATGGGTGGGTTGGTGGCCGGGGCCTTGGGCGAATGCAATGGCGCTGACGAAAAAGGCAAGCGCGGTGGTGATAGTAAGTTTCTTCATGATTTTAAGTTTTATATATAGATATTGGATAACGTGAAAGGTTTAATGGTTATTTTACTTCCTGCATGGTGACAAGTTTCCGATAGATGCCGTTCTCTATCTGCATCAATTGGTTGTGTGCGCCCCGTTCGGCGATCTCTCCATTATTAAGGACAATGATCTCATCGGCGTGACGCACGGTGCTGAGCCGGTGGGCGATCACCAGGGAGGTGCGGTTTTGCATCATATTGTCGATGGCGTCCTGTACCAGCCGTTCGCTTTCGGTGTCAAGAGAGGAAGTTGCTTCATCGAGGATGAGGATCGGCGGGTTTTTTAATAAGGCCCGGGCAATGGTTACCCGCTGTTTTTCGCCGCCGCTGAGTTTGTTGCCCCTATCGCCGATGTTGGTGTCGAATTTACTTTTTTTCGACTGGATGAAATTGTAGGCGTTTGCTATCCTTGCGGCCTGTTCGATATCCTTCATCGGGACGTCAGTCCTGCCCAGCGCGATGTTGCCGGCGAAGGATTCATTGAACAGAATAGGCTCCTGGGTCACGATACTTATATGTTTTCTCAGGGAGGCAAGACTGTATTCTTTGATATTTACCCCGTCTATCAACACTTCGCCAGCTGTGACGTCGTGAAAGCGCGGGACCAGATCGGCCAAGGTGCTCTTGCCCGCCCCGCTGCTGCCTACCAGCGCCACCGTTTTCCCTTTCGGGATGGTGAAACTGATATTCTTCAGCACCGTTTTGTCCGCATAGCTGAAGCTGACATCCCTGAACTCTATCTGGCCGGCGAATGTTTCCAACTGTCGCGTGCCGGTATCTTCTATCACTACCGGCGCCTGTAAGAGCTCTTCGATGCGTTCGATAGCTGCCGAGCCGCGCTGCACATTGAAAAAAGAGGTGGACAGCGTCTTGGCCGGGTTGATCATCAGGGAAAAGATTGCGATGTAGGCAATGAGGTCGCCGCCGCTGAGGGAATTGCCGTGCACGATCAGGCTGCCGCCGAAGTATAAGATCACACACAACACGACGACGCCGAGGAGCTCGGTCAGGGGAGAGGCCAGGTCACGGCGGACGCTCATCCTTTTGCTGATGGTGAACAAGGTGTTGTTGAGCGCTTCAAAGCGGTTTTTTATCAGCGATTCCGCGGAGAAAGCCTTTACCACCCGGATGCCGCCAAGCGTCTCGTCCAGTAT
Organism: Puia dinghuensis; assembly: GCF_014642875.1. GTDB lineage: Bacteria > Bacteroidota > Bacteroidia > Chitinophagales > Chitinophagaceae > Puia > Puia dinghuensis. Next base: position 1,297,775 of record NZ_BMJC01000001.1, on the reverse strand, counting down.
AGAAAGCGTTTCGCCGACCCGGACGGATGCGGCCGAAGATTGTTTTTTCAGGGTGCGGCTGATGCGGCCGATGACAAAAGCGGTGAGGGGGAGCAGGATAAACAAAAAGAGCGAGAGCGTCGGACTGATGTAGACCATCGTTACAAGGTAGCTCAAAACCAGCAGCGGGTCTTTTATAAGCCCTTCCATGGTGCTGACGATGGAGCTTTCTATTTCGCTGACATCGTTCGTCATCCGGGACATGATGTCCCCTTTTCTTTGCTCGTTGAAGTAGCCGATGGGCAGGGTCAGCACCTTGGCGAACATATCATTCCGCAAGCGGATGATGATCGAGCTTCTCACCGGGACGGAGATATAAGAGGACAGATAGAGAAACAGGTTCTTCAGAAAGGTGGCTAAGATGATCATGCCGCAGCAAATGGCGACGGCGTACATCTGGCCGTGTTGCTGGATGGCGTGGGAGAGAACCTGTGAGACCAGCTTTCCCGCCTTCCCGGATTCGATGCTTTGCCTGGCGGCTTCGCTGCCTTTTGTATTGAAGATGATCGATGTCAGGGGGGCAAGCATGGCGATGGAAATCACCGAGAGCGAAGAGGCGAGTATCGTCAGGGACATATACACGGCGATCTTCCCTTTGTAATACCCGATATATTTTAAGATGCGACTGAATTTTTTCATTTTAGTTATTTATCTGCGCGGTTATTTATTTGCGCGGCGTCGTAGCGTAATTTTACCAGTTGCTCGAATTGAGGTTGAAAACAAAAATCAAAACCTTTATCACCGTACACCGTTACATTGGGGCATTGGAAATGCACTTCCAGGAGCCGGTTTACTTTCAACGCTTCTGCTACGGAAAAAGGGAAGGATTGGTTGCCGATGAACAGTCTTGCACCGGCGATGACGGAAGCCATCTCCAAAAAATCTTTTACGGGCCGGTGTTCGAGGTCGGGAATCATTTTTTTCATTTCTTCATATTCTTCCGGCAGCCCGATGAATTGCACGTCGGGATAGTTTCTCAGGAATTTGTAGCTGACACCCGGAGCCCGGTAGCGATTGCTCCTTGCTATGACTATGGCGTTCTTCGCCCCGGGATCGGGATTGGCCCGGAGCCAGGCCTGGTTAAGATCGTAGTTTACCGGGAAGATCAAAAAATACCAGCGGGCTATATTTCCCCTATCCAGCAATAGCGGATATTCCCTTATCTTATCCAGATCGATGCAGCCGGTGTGTCCGTTGTAGATCTCACAACTTTTAAATCCCGGCTGCGCCAGCAATAAGGGTTGTAGCATGCTGACCATTTTTTTATTGAGCGTCACATTTCCCAGTGGATGTTTGACATGTTTGGCATACTCTGCCGGCTGATCGATGCGGAGATGAAGGAAGATATCCTGATCTCCAGCCATGGCCTTCATAGCAGGGATGGCGTAAATGATATCGCCACAATTGCCACTATGCTTGAAATGCAGCGGGCTTTTTTCGGGAATTATCAAGGATGGTGGAGTTACCTTTTTTAAGCGAGCTTTGTACTTTTCTATCTGCTTTAAATGTTTATATGTATCTTTATCAGGCGCAGTCGCTTTTAGCCGTAACTTTGTTAAAAGATTCATAATTGAAGAGTGCGTTTTTTTTACTGTCAGTATTGATCCCACCGACCTGTCTGGATTGAATTTTATCCTACACGCAAAGAAATAGAATTTATTTTGTCAGCTACCCAACTTTTTTCAACCGGGCATCGTATCGGTTAAAGTATGGGGCTTTCCCTTTTTATCTATGAAAAACATTCTTATCGACGCAGAGCGAACGAAGTATCTTCACACCGGATTGTACCACTTTTGCAGGCATCTGATCAATGCGCTTGCCGTGCACAACCACGCCGGCGAATATTGTTTGAGCACATACGCACCCGAGAAGGAGCAGAGCATCTTCAATCAACGGATTTCGGTTGTCGCTCATTCTTCGTTCCACAAATTCTACCAGCCTTTCCTGGCGCAGTTTCAGCTTTTTCATTCGACGTTTCAGGGGACCAACTATTTTCCTTTTTGTCTTAAGGGGAAGGTGGTGCTGACCGTTCATGACCTGAATTTTTTGCATGAAGGCGAGCCGGCGGCAAAGCAAAAGAAATACCTTGCCCGGCTGGAAAAGAAACTGGAAAGGGCGGATACCGTGGTGGCTATTTCGGAATTCGTAAAGAACGATCTGCTTCAATATACTTCTGTCTACCCGGGGAAAGTAAAGGTGATCCACAACGGATGTAATATCCCGCAGGGGGCCGTCGCCCAGCATCCGATGTATATCCCCGAGGCGCCGTTCGTTTTTTCGGTCGGCACGATCATGGAGAAAAAGAATTTCCACGTACTGCCCGCCATGCTGTTAAAGAATGATCTCCACCTGGTGATCGCGGGTCTTTGTCTCAGCCCCGAGTATCAATTGAAGATCGAGAATGCGGCGAAGGCCCTGGGGGTACAGGACAGGGTGCACCTGGTAGGGGTGGTAACCGAAGCGGAAAAAACATGGTATTTGCAGCATTGTGAAGCATTTGCCTTCCCCTCTATTGCCGAGGGTTTTGGTCTTCCCGTTATAGAAGCGATGCATTTCGGCAAGCCCGTTCTGCTGTCCACCTGTACTTCATTACCGGAAATAGGTGGAAAAGAGGCCTATTATTTTGAGCATTTCGACCCCGAATACATGAGCGATAAGACCATGAAGGTGCTGGCAGACTACTATCAACAAAACAATAAGGCGATGGCTATCCGGCAATGGGCGGGTAAATTCTGCTGGAACAGAACGGCCCGGCAATACCTGCAGGAGTATAGGCTGCTACTGGATTGAGCGGCCGGCGACCGCTAAATGCATTGTTGCCAGAGCGTTGTGTAAAAGCCGCGTATTTAACGTTTCTTTATTGTCAAATTAACAGTGCTGAAACAGATTTTTGTGGAGAAGGGGCGTAATTTTGGGTTGTAATAATCAGCGTTATTATTTAGTTTTTAAGCAGTCAATTTTCTCATAAGCAGTTAGTTTTGGTTACGACCCCTGTTTCTACAGGGGTTTATTTTTTTCTTTACCCTTCCGGAAAGGAGGCTATTTTTGTTATAACACTCCTTTGTGGTGATTTTTAAGCACATCCCGATCATTTTCCTGTTATTCGCCTGCTTGTCGTGTAATGAAAAGCAGCAGGGCCGGCTTCGTCCATCCGTTTTATGTCCTTATCCAAAGAAGATCGCAGTTTATAAGGACAATGTATACGATCTCAATGGGTATGCGGACGAAGGGAATGGCGACCCCTTTTGTCTTTTTGATGAGAATGCACTGGTAGATCCGGCAAATGATCCTGACGGGTCCTATAAACCGCACACCAACCCGCAGCCTGCTGCTCATCCCGGGATCTATTTTCCTGCGGGGAAGGGCAATCGCATTGTCATCGATCTGGGAGCGACCGGCAGGCTGACCGACGCCTGGCTCTACGACCGGAGCAATTCGCCGGACAGCGTTTGGCTATATGTTGGCGATATGCTGCATTGGAAGCTAAAAGCGGCGTTTACGGCTATATCGTATTTCGAGTCGTCCCGGTGGCGGAGGGTTCCTTTGGACGACAGTTCGAGATATGTAATGATCCGGTTCAGCAGTTACAAGACGGCGATCACCGAGATGGTGTTGTATGGTTGTGCTGGTGGGGCTGGGGCCCAGCCGCCCTCTGCGGCGCCGCCCTCTGCTGCGTCGCCCTCTGCTGCGCCGAAGGACCCACCGTTTACAAGGAAGGCGATGAAGGAATTTTTGGGAGTGAATGACTATAGCGCGGTCGATGCGAAATGGTTGAAGCCGTTTTATTATAGCCGGATGTATTCCTTTGCCGTCGATTTCGACCGGGACACGATCAACCGATACCCGGATGTCCAATACAATATGACCCACTTTGGTTATTGGGACAATAGTATCCATGATTATCATTATGGGACGGAGGATAACGTGAAGCAAAACCATCATGTGGTCTGGTATACAATGCAAGGACTGCCTTTATGGATGGCAAAGGACGAAAAGGACAAGAAAGGCCGGCCTGTGACACAATGGGGGATGGATCCCGAAGACCCGCGGTCTTACGTCCGGCATAGTGCGATGATGTGGACCCTTGCCGCCTGGTTCGGCCATACCAAAAGAGATACAAATTTGCTGTCCCTGGACCATCGCCCCCGGACTGCGGGCCGCGGAACTATGCAGCTGTACGAGAATGGCAATGAAGAAGACGCCTTCTGGACAGGGGAACGATATTGTGATCCGATGGACTATTTTGCCCAAAGCAGCGCGGACTATGATGGCGCGGAAGGGGCATTGGGCGCGCGGTGCGGCATCCACAACGCAGACAGCAGCAGTGCCCTCATAACATCGGGATTGATCAGTCTCGACACCAACCGTATCAGGGTCTATAAATTCCTATGCAATACCCTTCGTAAGGATAAGGCCTTCATCTGGAAGGGTGGGGTACAATACCATCATTATTCCAGCGATGGCAGGCATGGCATCAGTCCTGAAGAAGATTCTTTGCGGTGGAGGCTGGCGAAGGTGAAATCCTTTACCGATCGCCTGGAGCCGGGAATCCCCTGTATCCTGGGTGAGAACGGGTATGACAAATCGCAGCGGACGAGACAGGCTACCCCGCTGCTACCCGGACTTAGCCCCGAGGAATGCCAGGCGGTGTTTATTTTGCGTTCGATAAATGCGACAGCCTTCTCGGGGTTCGACTCGTACATCCTGTATTGGTTCAAGGATAACAATCCTGCCGATGATGCGAATGTGTACCTCACCTCCGGCGTGGTGCGGCAGATGCCGGATGGCAGCATTCAACCCTATCCCTCCTGGTTTTATATCAGTACACTCGAGAACAGGCTGGGCAATTACAGGCCTGACCAGATAGTCAGCGAAAAAGGAAACGTGTGGGTATATAAGTATCGTAATGTCCTTTCGCCGGATTCGGTTGCGTATTTTATCTATTCGCCTACGCATACCGGGTGGAAAGACCCGGCCTTTGCTTTGGAAGTGGGGAATGTCGCAGGAGAAGCGCAGGAGATAAATTTTGCTGCCGGTTCGGTCGACGGTGATGTGGTGGGCAGGAAGGTGATGGATGGGAAGGTTACGGTGGAGGTGGGAGAGAAGCCCAGGCTGGTTTTGGTGAGGGAAGGGAAGCTTTGAAAAAAATTATCTTAGTTTCGCATGACCATATGATAAGGGCAAGGCTATACTGGCATGTTTTTGTCACGGCGCGGACGCCGGCGATCGTAGCTGAGCAGCTTCGCTTTGTCCGGAGCCAGCCTTTTCCTGTCACGGCTGTGATCACGGGGGTTGGCGAGGTGGGGGAGGATACCGACAGCATCATGAACCTGTTGCGGGCCTGTCCGTTGATCGACGATGTCAGGACCCCTGACCGCCGGGAATTCGAGTTCGACACAATGGCTTGTCTTTTCCGGGAAGCTTCCAACTACGACTATGTAGGCTATTTTCACACCAAGGGCGCCACGACGGATTATGCGCAGGCGGTGTTTTGGCGCAACCTGATGAATTTTTACACCGTTCAGCTGGCGGAGAACTCGATTGCCTTGCTGGAAGCAGGTGGGTATGATTTTATCGGAGCTATGAGTACTACGGGGCTGCCGGGTCAGAAGCCTTATATCGCCGGGAATTTCTGGTGGGCACGTTCTTCCTATATTCAACGATTACCCAGTCCCATATTATCACCCCATCAGACGAGATACGATTGCGAATTATGGATTGGTCTTGGGGAAGGGGAAATGGGCGCTTTCCTGGACATGCGAATATTGGATACACCTATTGCGGGCATCGTGCAACGATACGACACCGATAAGAAAGCGCATGGTTATATCCCCTTCTATGAATTGTATCTATCCGGGTTCCGCTTTCGGCGTGGCCGACTGCTGGAGATCGGCGTGTATAAAGGGGAGTCGCTGCGTCTGTGGCAGCAGGCCCTGCCTCAGTTCGTCGTGGAGGGCGCGGATATCGAAAGTAAGCCTGAACTTCAGGCGACGGTCTATGTCGGCGACCAGGCGGACCGGAGTTTTTTATCGGGTCTGCCGCAATATGATATCATCATCGATGACGGAGGGCACCGGACGAAGCAGCAGCTTATCTCGCTGGTGAGCAAGATTCAGCATACCAACCTTTATGTAATCGAGGATCTGCATACCTCCTTCCCCGAGCTGTATGCCAGCTACCATGAGCCTGGCGAGATCACCTGTCTCGACTATCTTCGCCAGTATCCATCGCTAAAGCCTGACTATATTTCGCAGGAGGAACACGAACGTCTGGCTGACAGAAAGATCTATATCGAAGAGGGGACCTTCTCCCCGATCGCCTTTATTCTTCCGGGAGCGTAGAACTACCTGTTGGCGCCGGTAGAAACACCTGAGGGGTGATGCGTAGTTGTTCCTTAATCCTGGAAAAGAAAAAAAAAGTTTCTTTTTTCAAAAAAGATATTCTAGTTTTAATTCATCCACTCTTGATTAGTATCAACTCTACTTACCACCTTACAATTCCTATCCCCTTGTACACCTGCGGGTCCTACCCTGCGTGCTGCCTGTATACCCTCATCTGATCACCTGCGCGATCCTACCCTTGAAAAATGCAAAGCGACGATTGCATCGGGATCCTCATGCTTTCATTTTAATCTTGTCAATATCAATATTTTACCAATATGCCAGTTCAAACTACCTATCCGGGTGTGTATATCGAGGAGATACCAAGTGGGGTACACACCATTACCGGAGTCGCCACTTCCATCACGGCCTTTATCGGACGTGCGTTGTTCGGGCCGGTGAATCAACCAACGGTGATCAATAGCTGGAGAGACTATGAGCGAAACTTTGGTGGATTATGGTATTCCAGCACCATGAGCTATGCCGTAAACGATTTCTTCGGCAATGGTGGCAATCAGGCTGTGATCGTCCGGCTTTATAACGAGGATATTTCCGTCGGGCCGGGCATCGCGCAGATTGTCCTGCCGACTGCGGGTGGAAGCCCGCCGGGTGAGCCGCTGACACTGGTGGCGCTTGACCCGGGCGCCTGGGCGAACAAGCTGTATGCCGAGGTGGACTATAATACGCAGGACCCGACGGCGCCTGTGACATCCCCGCCTACCGCCACTGACCCCCATCTGTTCAACCTGCGCATCTATCAAAAGAGTACGGACGGAAGCCCCGATCAGGTGCAGGAGACTTATCTGAGGGTGTCGATCAATCCTTCGGATACGCTGTATCTTCCCCGGGTGCTGCAACAGAATTCCACCTTGTTCAGCGTGTCACAGGACGCCACCGGCAACTGGATCGTACCGGGCAGGCCCATGCTGACCAGCGAGACGGATGCGAAAGGAGGAAGCGACGGCATCGATCTCACCTTTACGCAGTATGAGGGTGATCCGCTGGCCAAGACCGGTATCTATGCGCTGGAGATGGCCAGCCTGTTCAACCTGCTTTGTATCCCGCCGCCCGTTCGTGGAACGGATACGCCTATCACGACCTACCAGAAAGCGATGACGTTTTGTGCCAATAATGGGGCCGTGCTGATCGTCGATCCCCCTATCGCCTGGGCCGCCAACCCGGCAACCGCGGTTTCGCGGGCCCTGGGAGGACTCAGCAGTCTTGGACTTACGGGTGTCTATGCCCGTAATGCCGTCCTGTATTTCCCCCGTGTGCTCGAGGCCGATCCGTTGTGGAATAACCAGCTAGACACCTTTGTTCCCTGTGGCATCATGGCGGGGATCATGGCCCGGACGGACTCGACCAGGGGTGTATGGAAGTCGCCCGCCGGCATCGACGCCTCGCTGAATGGGATCTCGGGTCTGCAATATGTCATGACGGACGCGGAGAACGGGCAGCTTAACCCGGTAGGCATAAATTGTTTCCGGACATTCCCTATAACGGGAACGGTTGCCTGGGGAGCGCGGACCATGCGTGGCGCCGACCAATTAGCCGACGACTATAAATATCTTGCTGTCCGCCGGACGGCACTTTTCCTCGAGAAGAGTCTCTACCAGGGCACGCAATGGGTGGTGTTCGAACCCAACGACGAAACGTTGTGGGCGCAGATCCGCCTCAACATCGGAGCTTTTATGCAAAACCTCTTTTTGCAGGGAGCGTTCCAGGGATCGACGCCGCAGCAGGCCTACCTGGTGAAGTGTGACGCCGAGACGACAACACAGAATGATATCGACCAGGGTATTGTCAATATCATTGTCGCCTTTGCTCCGCTGAAGCCGGCGGAATTTGTTATCATTCAAATCCAGCAGCTAGCGGGGCAGGTGAATGCCTAAATCAATCCGGGCCTCTGGCCCGCTATCTATTAAATCCTCACTATGGCACAATTTACAGTCAATCCACAACGCTTCGACCCGTATAAGAATTTTAAATTCATTGTATACTGGGATAGGAAACCTGTTGCGGGTATCAGTAAGGTGAGTGGTCTGAAGAAGACCACGGAAGTGATCAAGCACCGGGAGGGCGGTGATCCCAGTACGACCCGGAAGTCTCCGGGTAAGACGGATTACGATCCGATAACACTGGAGCGCGGCGTAACCAATGATGTTGCATTTGAACAATGGGCCAACAAGGTCTGGAACTATGGCTCGAAAGCCGGCGCCGAGGTCTCGCTGAAGGACTTCCGCAAGGAAATGCGCATCGTCGTATTGAATGAGGCCGGCCAGGTGGCGATGGCTTATAATATTCATCGTTGCTGGGTTTCAGAATACCAGGCTGAATCCGATCTGGATGCGAACGGTACCGGCGCGGTGCTTATCCAGCATATCAAATTGGAGAACGAAGGATGGGAGCGTGACACATCGGTAACGGAACCGAGCGAGCCCGGCTTTACAAACCCTGCATCCTAAAATCGGGTTATGCGTACTTTATCCGCATGGGAACTGCTTCAGGTGTGGGAGGATGGGGTCCCCTTTAGTCCCATGGGCAGATCGCTTCATCTCCTGGGGGCAGCCTGCTCGGTTGCCGACATGGACAGCATAGCGGAGCTTAGCATCGGCGAGCGGGATGCGCGGCTGCTGCTGCTGCGGGAATGGCTTTTCGGTACGAAATTATTCAACCGGATAAACTGTCCCCGATGCGGGGAGCCGGCGGAGTGGGCGATTCAAACGAGTGATATCCGGCTGCAGGAGCCGAGAGCCGATGCAATGGCTTCGGTATTCGAACTATCCCGCGGCGAGCTGCGGTTGCAATTCCGCCTTCCTAACAGCCATGACCTCATCAGGGCCGCCTCCGGAGAGCTGTCGGACCCCCGGCGGTTGCTGGCGGGCTGTGTGCTCACGGTGAATGGCGAAGAAAAAGACCTTGCACCGGCTGATCTGCCCGACGAGATGTGGGAAGCCCTGGAAATGCAAATGGAGGAACAGGATCCGCAGGCCGATATCCGGATGATGATCGGCTGTCCCGCCTGCGGGCATCAGTGGGAGACCCATTTCGATATTGGCGTATACCTGTGGGCGGAAGTGGAGAACTGGGCGCACCGTATCCTACGCGAAGTCTATCTATTGGCCCGGGCGTTCGGCTGGTCGGAATACGATATTTTAACCATGACGCCTAAACGCAGGCAGCTTTATCTGGAAATGTTATCATAATGCTTCGATTTGCCAGAAATCTGATCGATCGTCACCTACAGCCCGGGTTAGCCATACAGCCCCGGCAGCGGCTCTGGTTTGAACCTGAACCGGAGCCGGGGATGCCGTCCCGGCAGGCAATGCCCGCGCAGGTGAGACCCGGCCCGGGAGATGAAGAGGATCCAGTGAGCCGACCCGGAAGGCGTGCGGAAAGCATTGCCAGTCGGGCGCCTGAGGAAAGTAGTGGCAAACGGACCGATGATCGGGCAGGGACGACGAAGGAGAAGTCTGCATCTGAAGCACCATCAGGGAAGATACCAAACGAAGAACAAAGGGTCGTCGCCCGGTGGAAGGGGATGACGGATGTGGGAGAGGATAGGAGGATCACCGGGCCGATGCCGCCGGTAGAAAAAAAGGATCGCGTTAAGGAGCCGGTGGCCCCGCCGGAGCAGCGGTCGCCGATTGTGCCGGCCTGGATGTACGCTTCTCCGGGAGAGAGCAAGGAGGATGAAACAGGGCAGCTTAATACCGGTGGCGGGTATGCGACTGAAAGGCCGGTGATGCCTGCGACTGCGCCGGATGCAAGGGCCGCGAGGGCGGAAAGTGGCTTCAACGGGAAGAAGGATTCGTCAGTGATGGCGGGTACAGCATCCAGTGAGAGCACGATCATCAGGGTCAGTATCGGCCGCATCGAAGTGAAGACCGCAACGCCGGCGCCACCGGCGGCACCGGTGCGGAAAAAGGAGCCGCCCAAGCCGAGGATGTCCCTGGAAGAATTTCTTAGTAAAAGAAAAAGCAACCACTCATGAGTTCGGCCCTAGCCATAGCCTCGGTGACCCAAGTGTTGCGCGACCTGTTGAATACAGGAATGCTCGATCGGGATGTGTCGGGCACCACAGGCGAAAATGTAACGGTGACCTGTCTTCCACCCGACCGGATCGATACTTCCGCATCAGGCGAGCAAAGCCAGCTTAATCTCTTCATGTACATGGTTACCCCCAACCAGGGCTGGCGTAACCAGAACATGCCCTCGCTGAATCAGCAGGGTAACGGGATGCTTACTAACCCCTATCTTGCTCTGGACCTGCACTACCTGCTGTCGGCCTATAGCCCGAATGAACTGCACCCCGAGATCCTGCTGGGATACGGGATGCAGCTGTTGTTTGAAACGCCGGTGCTGCCGCGTGATGCCATCCGCAATTCGCTCACCCTTTCCACGGGATTTTCACCCGGCACCCTGCCGGCCAATTTACGGTCGTTAGCCACGTCGGGGCTGGCAGACCAGGTGGAGATGATCAAGATCGTCCCCGAGGCGCTAAATACAGAAGAGATCTCCAAGCTGTGGACGGCTTTCCAGGCTAATTACCGGCCGACCACCGCGTACAAGGTGACTGTCGTACTGATACAGGCGGAGAATTCCACCAACGTTGCGCTGCCGGTGCGCGAGCGGAAATTATATGTTCAACCATTCAATCATCCGGTGATCAACAGTATCCAGTCACAGGCAGCGCCTGGCCAGCCGTTGAGCTCCAACCAAAAGATCCTTACCGGCTACCGGTTGTTCCTGAATGGCGATCAACTGAAGGGGGATATCGTGGAGGCCGATATCGACGGGGATATGATCGTACCGGATATTATCACGCCATCGCAGGTGAGTTTCATTCTGCCTGCTGATCTGCCCGCGGGTGTTCATACGATAACGGTGGACCAGTTGAAGGCGATGGGTACTCCGCCAACCGACCGGTCGTTGTTCCGATCGAATGCCGTTGCGTTTACGCTCAGTCCGTTTATTGTGGACCCTTTTGGCAGTCCGGTGACGATAACGAACAAGGTTGACAACAGCGATGGCACGGTGTCGGCGACGCTAAGCCTCTCGCTGAACCCGGATGTGCTGCCGACGCAAACCATAATGCTATTGCTGAATCAATATTTCCCGGGCAGTGCAGGCAACGTTGCGCCCAATAATTACAGCTTTCCTGCCCAGCCCGTCGAACCGACGAGTCCTCCTGGTCCTGTCGCCCAGGTACAGGCCCAGGTGAACCGCGTCATTGCGGGAACTTACCTGGTGCGGGTGCAGGTAGATGGAGCCGAGAGTCCGGTGTATTCTGATGCTACCGGTAAATTCTATGCTCCCACAGTAGTATTAACCTGATGTTCAAACGAGAAAAAATGTTGAATAGCCAATTGAATCAACGAGCGCTGATGGCTGCTTTAAAGCAGGTGCAGCAGGAAATGGAAGCGGCCCAATCCGGAGAGCCGGTGGACAGCGAGCCGGTGGATAGCGCCGGGCAGGTAGAGAATGCCGCCGGCGATTCAGCGTTGGATACGCTGGTTGGCATTCTGGGGCTTTCCACTTTCGAACGAAAGGTGCTGCTGATGTGTGCCGGTGTCGAGCTGGATGGTTCCTTTGCCCGGTTGGTAGGCCAGTTAAATGGATCGGCCACCCGGCAGCTGCCCTCCTTCGGAATGGCCCTTTCGGTATTCGGTGACGCGCACTGGAGCGCTTTGTCGCCCGACGGGCCCCTGCGTTACTGGCATCTTGTGGAGCTGGAGGACCAGCAACAAGGACAGGTGCTGACCCAGATGCCGCTGAAGATCGACGAACCGATCTTGTTCTATCTGACGGGTGTGCGGCAATTGGATGATCGATTGCGCAGGGCTGCAGAGCCGGTGGCTCCGCCGCACGAGCTAGTGCCGTCGCAACTGACCATAGCGGAAAAGATCATTGGCACCTGTTCGGCGAGCGCCGGAGTCAGCCTCTTATCCGTCATGCAGCTGGATGGCAATACGACCACGGATAAGGCAGCCGTTGCCGCCTATACCTGCTCGCTGCTTGGGCTCGATCTGTTTTCGATATCCGCGCTTGCCATTCCCACGCATGCTACCGACAGGATGGAATGGGCGAGGCTGTGGAACCGGCAGGCGGCGCTGAACTCCTCTGCGCTCTTTGTGGATCTTTCGGCGCTCGATGCTGCGGACAGAGATCGTACGATGGCGGTAAGCTCCTTTATCGAACATATCGGTGGGCTCCTGTTTATCGGCACCGGGCAATGGATACCCCGGCTGAACCGGCCGGTGCTTCGATGCGATATCAATAAGCCGACGACGATGGAACAGCTGTGGTTGTGGAAATACCTTTTGGAAAGGCCGATGGAGGCGCGTGACGGGGCTCTGGAGAAACTGGTGGGACAGTTCGATCTGAGTGCAAGTACGATACGGGCGGTTAGTGTGGAGGTGGCGGGTGCGCTGCGCAGAGAGAGCATAGAGGCGGCAGCTCAGGCTTCGTTGTTGTGGAAGACCTGTTGTGCGCATACGCGGCCGCATGTAGAGGATCTGGCCCAGCGCATCGAGGTGAAGGCAGGATGGAATGATATCGTATTGCCGGAAGAGCAAAAGGATATTTTACGGGAGATAGCGGCGCAGGTGAATCAGCGGAATAAGGTATACGGGGAATGGGGGTTTAGCGCCGCAGGTTCGCGTGGCCTGGGGATCAGCGTCCTCTTCTCCGGCGAAAGCGGCACGGGAAAGACCATGGCATCGGAAGTGCTGGCAAGCGAGCTGCAGCTGGACCTCTACCGCATCGACCTGAGCCAGGTGGTGAACAAATATATCGGCGAGACGGAGAAAAACCTGAAACGGGTGTTTGACGCAGCGGAGGAAGGAGGGGCCGTGCTGCTGTTCGACGAAGCCGATGCGTTGTTCGGCAAGCGGGGCGATGTCAAAGACAGTCATGACCGTTATGGGAACATCGAGGTGAGCTACCTGTTGCAGCGCATGGAAGCCTACCGTGGACTTGCCATTCTCACCACCAACATGAAGTCTTCCATCGACAAGGCTTTTTTCCGGCGCATCCGTTTTGTCGTTCAGTTTCCTTTTCCCGACGCCACACAGCGGGCCGAGATCTGGCGGAAAGTATTCCCTGCCAGCACGCCCACGCAGGGACTGGATGTCTCGAAGCTTGCCCGGATGAATATAGCCGGTGGCAACATCCGCAACATCGCATTAAACGCTGCTTTTATTGCCGCCAATGAAGGACGACCCGTACACATGGCCCATGTGGGCCGTGCTGCGCGCAGCGAATACGCCAAACTGGGAAAACCATTGAATAACCTGGAGACAGGGGTCATCATATGAATACGCAGATCGAATTACATATCGAAGAGCTGGTGGTCCATGGCGTGCAGCCACATGATGCGCGTGCCATCGGGCTGGCGGTTGAACGGGAACTAAGCCTGTTGCTGACCCGGCATGGAATGCCGCAGGGCCTTACGAGGGATAGAAGGTTGGGAGTGTTGGATGGGGGAGTGATCAAGTCGAACGGGGGACGCGAGATCGCGGGTGCGGTATTTAATGGGATGAGAAATGCAAAAATCAAGTAATGAGTAACAATCTGACTACGATCAGGACTTTTCCCGGTTCGCCGCCCATTCTCAAAGGAGGGATTGTGCTGATCGACCCGAACACTTCCGCGGTATTGCGGATCATCACCCTGCAATACAATCCCGACACCTTGTCGCGGACCCTGCAGGTGCAGGGTATTGGGAATAACAGCAGCCACCGGTCGGAGGCCCTGCGGCTTACCGGTCCGCCCGTCGAGACGATCAAACTGGATGCGGAGATCGACGCGACAGATCAGCTGGAGGTAGCCGACGCGACGGCGGTGCAGGAAGGCATTCTCCCGCAATTGGCCGCGCTGGAGACGATCATCTATCCCTATAGCTCCCAGATAGTGTCCAACAACAATCTGGCGCAGATGGGAACATTGGAGATAGCACCCATGGAATCGGCCCTCTCGCTTTTCATCTGGAACAAGAACCGGATACTTCCCGTCCGGCTCACCGATTTCAGCGTGACAGAAGAGGCCTTCGATGTCAACCTCAACCCTATTCGGGCCAAAGTGAGCATTGGCATGCGGGTATTGAACATCGACGACCTCGACTACGATCACAAGGGAAGCAGTCTTTATATGAGCTACCAGCAGAACAAGGAGCGGCTGGCCGGCATGTTTACCGGCAGCACCCTCAGTCAGCTGGGCATCAAATCAATTCCGTAACATTTTAACCTGTAGCACATGGCCTCCTTACCTACCAACCCATTACAGATCATCCTACAGCAGACCGGACAGGTGACGAGCTATTTCGCCCCGTCGAGCCGCTATTACCCTATCGCGGTGACATCGCTCACGTCGGCCGATGGGGCGGTTATCAACTATGTCCGTCGCCGGTTTGTCCCCAGAGCCGGGCAGTATCAGCTGTTACAGCTGCATACCGTGACGGAGGGCCAGCGCCTCGACAACATCACCAACCAGTATATCGGCGACCCGACGATGTTCTGGCAGCTGTGTGATGCCAATAATGTCCTCGATCCGGCCGAGCTGACGGTGACAATCGGCCGGCAGATCAGGATCACGTTGCCGCAAGGGATCAAGACCAGCAGCAACGGCAACAATAATAACAACGGACAATAGCCATGCTGAAGGGTATTTATCTGACGCTGATGATCGGTCCTGGTGTGCCACTAATAGCGCCCCAGGTGGTGGTCGATGCGTTGACGGGTGTGCAAGTGACCAGCAGCAAGGACCGCAGCGGTTTCCAGCTGACCTTTGCCGTGGCCAAGAACTCGCCGCTGATCACGACTATGTTGCCGGCGGGTTATTTCGATCCCATTATCACCCGTGTACTGATCATCGTAACATTGAACGGCGTACCGAATGTCCTCATGGACGGGTTGATCACCAACCAGGAATATGCGCCGTCCAATGAAGTGGGGCAATCCGTCCTGACGATAACGGGAGAGGATCTGAGCGTGGCCATGGACGTGCTGGACATGGTGATCCCGTATCCTTTTATGCCTGATGAGGCGATCGTCAACCTGGTGCTGGCGAAATACTTAGTTCTGGGAGTAACGCCTCTGGTGATCCCCCCCATTATCCCGGTGATAAAAACAGCAATCGATGGATGGATCACACAGCGGGGGACGGACAGGGAGTTTATCAAGGAAAGGGCCAGGATCAACGGGTATGTGTTTTTCGTAGATCCGGGACCGGTACCGGGCCAGAGCATCGCCTATTTCGGTCCGGATATAAACCTTCCCATACCTCAGCCCGCGCTGACCATCAATATGGATTCCGCCACGAATGTCGAGTCGCTGAGCTTTTCGCTTGACGGGCTGGCCAAGAAGATCAGGTTGTATACGATCTATGATCCATTCACCGACTCCATACCCATACCCGTCCCCGTACCAAATGTCAACATTTTCAAGCCGCCGCTGGGGGTGCGGCCTACACCGCCTGCCCGGTTCGAGATTGCGCAGGAAGGCTCTGAACTGGCTATCGACGAGGCCGCTCAGACCATTCTGGGGTTTATGATGAACAATTCGACGGCTATCACGGCCAGCGGAAGCCTGGATGTCATGCGTTATGAGCAGATTCTTCGGGCGCGCCTGATCGTCGGTGTCCGCGGCGCGGGGCTTGCCTACGACGGGTTGTACTATGTAGATAGCGTTACCCATAATATCAAGCAGGGAGAATACAAACAGAACTTTACTCTGTCAAGAGACGGATTGATCTCCAACACACCAATGCTAATACCATGAAGGAAACAGGAAAATTTTTTGGAAAATACAAGGGTACCGTAGTTTTTAACGAGGACCCTGAGTTCAGGGGGCGGCTCTTGCTCAATGTTCCCGATGTCTATGGACTCATTCCTTCTCCCTGGGCCGAGCCCTGCACACCGCTGGCCGGGCCGACGGGACCGGAGATGGGCGTATATATGGTTCCGCCTATCGATACCCCGGTTTGGGTAGAATTCGAGAAAGGGGACCAGAATAAACCTATCTGGGTTGGCTGTCGTTGGGGGGGGCCGCAGAATGTGCCGCCATTGGCCCTTGCCGGTTTACCCATCTCGCCCAATATCCTTATGCAGTCGGCTGGTCAGAATACGATTATGATCAGCGACCTGCCTACACCTGCGGGTGGCATTATGTTGAAGAGCACCTTAGGTGCAACCATTACCGTCAATGATATCGCCATCACCATCCAGAACGGGAAAGGGGCCAGCATCGTGCTGACGGCCAACACCGTTGTGATCAATGAGGGCGCACTGACGATCATTTAAAAAATTTCAATTCATGCCAGGATTCATCTTACACGAAGGCGCCATAGTCCAATGCGTTCATGGGGGATTGGCCCAGCCGACCGTAACGGTCCCCCGCGTGCTGGTGATGGGAATGCCCGTTACCGTACAGCCGGCGCCTTATGGCATTGTCGGGTGCGTGTTCAATGTATCGGGGGCTCCCATGCCCTGTGTTACGGCCCAGTGGACTACGGCCGCTACCCGAGTCTTTGCCATGGGACTGCCGGTGCTGGTGTTGTCGAGCCAGGCCACCTGCATACCTAATGGAACCCCGGTGATCATTTCGGAAACACAAACGATGGTCTCGGCGATGTAGCGGCACATCACGGCAGATGCCTGCCGATAAAATTGAGTCTATATGAATCTACAATTTCCATATCAGTTCGACGGAAGCGGCCGTACGGCGCAGACGGACGATAACGATCATATCCGTGAGATGATCGAGCAGGTGCTGTTCACGATACCGGGCGAACGGGTCAACCGTCCGCAGTATGGGACGGGGCTGATGCAGCTGGTCTTTCAACCCAACAGCGATCAATTGGCCACTACCATGCAGTTTACGGTGCAGGGGGCTTTGCAACAGTGGCTTGGCGACCTTATCGCCATTGGCGATGTGCAGGTGACCAGCGTTGATTCTTCCCTGACCGTCACCATATCCTATACCGTACGGACCACCCAACGAACCTTTATTGCCACATTCACCAGTTAGCTGATCTATGAAGTATAGTTGTTGTAATAATCCCCGTCGTGACGATGTCCTTGCACATCCAGTGCTGAACGGCATCGATTTCCTGGAAGTGATGGATAACCCGGGTGATCCATACGATGAGCGCCAGACGAAGCTATTCGTCTATTTCCTGAAGCCGCTGACGGCCGGGAGCCTTACGGTGGATAATATCCTCATTACCGGCGGGGACAGGATCCAAAACATCCAGGTGACGGCCGTGACGGTCGCACAGAGCCAGGTACTGTCCGTCCAGGTAGCCAAGGC
The DNA here is from genome assembly GCF_014642875.1 of Puia dinghuensis. Classification (GTDB taxonomy): domain Bacteria; phylum Bacteroidota; class Bacteroidia; order Chitinophagales; family Chitinophagaceae; genus Puia; species Puia dinghuensis. The sequence goes on along the minus strand of NZ_BMJC01000001.1, from coordinate 1,280,047 downwards.
TGGAGACTTCTCTACCTATACCCTTCAAATAGTGCAGAGCGTGGAGCACGAGCAGGACGCTCCGCCGACGGGTTTCGACCCTATCCTCTCTTCCATCGATTTTTGTTTTAAGGTCGCGTGCCCGAGCGATTTCGATTGTCAGCCCGCCTGTGATTGTGCACCCGGGCCGCAAAAGGCCCCGGCCATCAACTATGTGGCGAAGGACTATGCCAGCTTCCGGCAGCTGATGCTCGACCGGTTGTCGCTGCTTGTACCCGACTGGACAGAGCGGCATGCTGCCGATCTGGGCATTGTTCTGGTGGAGATGCTTTCCTATGTCGGCGACTATCTCAGCTATAAGCAGGATGCCATTGCCACGGAAGCCTATCTGCATACTGCACGCCGGCGGATATCCGTCCGCAGGCATGTCCGGCTTGTCGACTATTTTATGCACGACGGATGTAATTCGCGGGTATGGGTACAAGTGAGGGTGGGACCGGGTGTTGTTGGGTTTCCGCTGACGAGAACTTTCAACGGCGCCGTCACGCAGCTATTGACCCAGGTGAGCGCGCTTCCTGCCGGCCTTTCCGTTTTCCGGCCAACCGATGCTTTTTATCAGACGGCGTTGATCGCCGGCTCCCTGGTGTTCGAGCCGATGCAGGATGTGCAGTTGTATACCGATCATAACCAATTGCTTTTTTATACCTGGGGGGATAGCCAGTGCTGTCTGCCCCAAGGCGCTGTAACCGCTACGCTGGCAGGCAGCCATCCCTATCTGCAGGTGGGGCAGGTGCTGATACTACAGGAGGTGTTGGGGCCACAGACAGGTGCGGCGGCGGATGCCGATCCAACGCACCGGTATCCCGTATGTCTCTCGTCGGTGACGGCTTCGTCCGACCCCTTGTATGGGGTGGCTGTGACGGAGATCAGCTGGGCAGCGGCCGATGCCTTACCGGCGCCGTTGTGCATCTCTTCCCTGGTGGGTACGCACTATTACGACAATGTAAGCGTGGCCCTTGGCAATATCGTGCTGGCGGATTACGGGAGCACCATCCAGGATACGACAACTTCTTCGCTTGCGCCATCGGTCGTCGCTCAACCCGACCCCGCGCTAACTATTATGACGGGTTCGTGCGCCGACCATTGCAATACGCCCGTGGCGACTCCTACGCCGCCCCGGTTCAATCCTTTGCTTTCTCGGGGGCCGTTGACGCAGGCCGCACCTTTCGATGCTACTGTTGCGCTGTCATCGGCGGCTGCCTGTATGCAATGGACGGTGGAGAGCGCCGCCCCGGCGATCACCCTGACGCAGACCGTTGCGGGAGAGCCTGGTGTCTTCACATGGACGCCGTTGCGCGACCTGTTGGGCAGTGCCGCCGATACCTTGTCGTTTGTAGCCGAGGTCGAATCAGACGGATCAACACAAATCCGATTTGGCAATGGGCTGCAGGGCATGCGGCCCGTCTCCGGCAGTCGATTCATGGCTACCTATCGTATCGGTAATGGCGCAAGCGGGAATATTGGCGCAGGAACGATAGCCTACCTGGTTACCAGCGATACGGCGCTGCTTAGCAGCATCCCGCAGACGGGCATGATCACCAATCCCCTTCCCGCGCAGGGTGGGGTAGAGCCCGAGTCTATGGATACGGCCAGCCAGAATGCACCCGATGCCTTTCGGACCCAGGAGCGGGCCGTTACGGCACAGGATTATGCCGATTTCGCCCAGACCTGCAATCCCGGGATACAAGTTGCTGCCTGTACGTTCAGGTGGACCGGCAGCTGGCGGACGGCTTTTCTGTCGGTAGACCCCACTCCGATGGTGCATGTAGATGATACTTTTAAGCAATCGCTGTTGAACTGTATGGACCGGTACCGGATGGCCGGGCAGGACCTGGATGTCGATGCGTCTGTTTATGTGTCGCTCGAGATCCATATGACGGTGTGTGTAGCGGCGGGCTATTTCGCCGCCAATGTAAAGGAGGCACTGCTGGCGGTGTTCAGCAACAAAATCCTGCCCGATGGGACGCGTGGTGTCTTCTATCCGGGGAATTTCGGTTTCGGGCAGACGGTATACCTCAGTCCACTGTATGCGGCTGCGCAGCAAACGGCCGGAGTAAGCAGTGTAAAGATCACCCGATTCCGTCGCCAGGGCGATAAATATTCCAACGGGATAGCAGCAGGGAAGCTAGAGATGCACCGGCTGGAGATACCGCGGCTGGACAATGATCGCAATTACCCCGACAGGGGCATTTTCAAACTAACCATGAATACCGTATGAGCGATTCGACGACCTGTGGCGCCTGTGCGGGCCTCTCCCTGCAAACACCGGGACTGGTGAGTAACCTTCCCGGGTTGAATGCCATTGCCTACCGGGTAGGCACGCAGCCGACCTTTTTGGAGAGTATGCTGGCCGGGCTGGCGACCTCCGGACAACCAGCTTTATATGGCCTGACCACGCGCAACGATGATGACTTTACCATCGCCTTGCTGGATGCCTGGGCCACTGTGGCCGATGTGCTCACCTTTTATCAGGAGCGCATCGCCAATGAGTCCTATCTGCGGACGGCCATCGAGCAGCTTTCCGTCATAGAACTGGCCCGGCTCATAGGGTATGAACTGCGGCCCGGAGTTGCCGCTGATGTTTACCTGAGTTTTATTGTCAACAGCGCATCGCCTATCCCTACCCCAAATGCCACTGCCCCGGCCATCCAGCCGCCCGTGATGATCCCCACGGGGACGCAGGTGCAGAGTGTGCCTGCACCGGGTCAGCAAGCACAGACCTTCGAGACGATAGAAGGCATTACGGCAAGGGTGGAATGGAATGCGCTGACGCCCCGGCTCACCTCTCCCCAGGTGGTGAGTGTCGATAGCACGGGCATCCTTTTCCGTGGGCTATCGACTGCGTTGAATGTCGGGGACATCGTGCTGATCGTCGATGCCAGCAACCAGCGTAAAATGCGGAAGGTAGCGGCGATATCCCCCGGTGTCTTATCTCAGACCACCTCGGTGACGCTGGCCGATGTAACGACTATGGTGAGCGATGCCGGTGCGACGATCGTGGAGATGGTCCCTGCCGGCAGCCTTAGCGGTTTCGGGCCGGATATGGGCTTTGCAGACCTTGTCTCCAGTATCATGGCCCGGCAATGGGAGGCGGCTGACATCCTTACTATTATGCAGATGCGGCAGTGGTCGATGGAAGACCTGGTCGCAGCTGTCAGGAATGCCCTGGCGCAACCGACCCCCTATGGCACCCAGGTGTATGCCATGCGTAAGCAGGCACTCGTCTTCGGATATAATGCTCCGTTACAAGTGACGTATAATTCCAATGGCCAGCTGAACCCACCCTCCGCCTGGCAGGAGTGGACATTGACGGACACGGGTACGCTGTTATACCTGGATGCCGCCTACAGCGGAATACTGGCCGGAAGCCATATCGGGATACAACAGCCGGACGCCTCATCCCAGCCTGTTGCGATCGATCAGGCGCCGGTGTTCGGGGTCATCAGCGCGGATGTGGGCTCACGAACGGCCTATGGGCTTAGCACGAAGACGACGACTTTGTCCCTGGATGCAAATGTTCCCTGGTCGGGCGCGTCGACCCCGCTGCTTTCGCTGATCCGCCAGGTCACCGTATATGCCCAGAGCGAGCTACTGACACTCGCGGATACTCCCGACCCTTCGGCGGTGACGGGGAATCAATTAGTATTGAATGGATTTTACCCAGGCTTGCTGGACGGGCAAGTGATCCTTCTCTCCGGTAGCCGAAGCGATTTGGCGGGTACGGTGGCCAGTGAGGCTGCCACCTTGCAGGATGTGAGCATCGTACAGGGATATACCGTACTCACCTTTGTCGATAACCTGACCTATAGCTATGTCCGATCGTCCGTGACCATCAATGCCAATGTGGCGATGGCTACGCACGGGATGACGATAAAGGAGACGCTTGGCGGCGGTGATGCCACCCAGGTCTTTCAGTCCTTTCAGCTGAAGCAATCGCCGCTTACTTACATCACTGCCGCCACACCTGCCGGCATTATATCCACGCTGGTGATCTATGTCAACGATCTTCTTTGGAAGGAGGTGCCCTATTTCTATGGCCATGGGCCGGGCGAGATGATCTATATCACCCGGCAGGATGCATCCGGAATGACGACCGTCACCTTTGGCGATGGGGTCACCGGCGCCCGGCTGCCGACCGGTGCAGGTAATATCAAGGCCACCTACCGCCAGGGTATCGGGCTGCCGGGACTGGTGGGCGCCAACCAGCTGACCCAGCTGACCAATAAGCCACCAGGCGTCAAGTCGGTGACTAACTCCCTCCCGGCCAATGGTGCTGCCAATGCCGAGGGGTTGTCGGATGGCCGGATGCATGCTACGCTGACGATCATGACCCTCGACCGGGTGGTTTCGCTGGAAGACTACCAGGATTTTGCCGCGGCTTATGCGGGCATCGGCAAGGCGCTGGCTACCTGGACCTGGCATGCCCAGAAACGGTGCATCTATCTTACGCTGGCGGGTGTCAACGGCGCCGCCATCGATGTTACCAGCACGCTGTATACCGATCTGAAAGAAGCCATCCTGGAGGCGGGTGATCCCGATGTGCCTGTTACGATCGTGTCCTATCAACCGATCTTCTTTCTGTTGCAAGCCAATATCATCCCGGACCCTATTCACATTGCGGCTGATGTCCAGACGGCGGTGGAGAAGGCTTTGCTGGGAGGGTTTTCCTTTGCCCAGCGGGCATTCGGCCAGCCGGTGGCGTTGAGTGAAGTCATAGCCGTCGCACAGGATGTTACAGGAGTGGTGGCCGTGGATATGATCGCTTTCAACCTGTCCACCGATGCCACGCCCTCTATCAAAAACAGACTGGATGCCAGTATGCCCCAGCCTGGCGCTTATTCCGCCACCCCCGCCCAGTTATTGATGATCGACCCTTCGAACCTGCAAATAAATTTGATCACATCATGAGCTTTGATCTGAAAACCTTGTATGAATTGCTACCGTCGTTGTACCGGATACGGGACAGTGCGGTTGGCCAGTCCCTGCTGACGCCGCAGGTGCGGGCGGCCATTGCGGCCCTGCAACTGCAGGCAGTGGAAGCGGTGGACCCCGATGGAGAGGCCGCGGATGGGCTTCGTCTGCAGATCGATGAACTGCAACGTGGACCGCTGAAGGCCCTGGTCTCCATCCTTGCCGGGCAGATCGCCGTATTGGATGAGAACCTCGATCAGCTGTACGACGACCTGTTTATCGAGACCTGTGCCGAGTGGGTGGTGCCATATATCGGCGACCTTATCGGTACGAAGGGGCTGCTGCCTGCAACGGATGCGCCTTTTAGCCAGCGGCCCGTCGTCGCCAATACCATCGGCTACCGGCGCCGCAAGGGCACGGCATCGGTGGTGGAACAACTGGCGCGGGATGTAACGGGATGGAATGCCAGTGTCGTCGAGTATTTTAAATGGCTCTGTACCACGCAATACATGAATCATCTGCGACCGGACAACCGATCGTATATCGATCTCCGTGATCGCCCGATGCTGACCTGGCTCAATACCCCCTTCGACCGGGCTCCGCATACGGCTGAAGTCCGGCGTATCGGGAGCCTGCGGGGTAAATACAATATTCCCAACCTGGGGGTCTTTCTCTGGCGTGTCAACAGCTATCCCCTGACGATGGCGACCCCATACCAGGTGGATATGCGGCGCTATACCTTCGATGCGCTGGGTATGGACAGGGCTTTGTACAACCTGCCCGTGTCCGAGGAAACGATCACTACGCTTGCCACGCCCCTCAACGTGCCGATGCCGTTGTTGCGGCCTGTACTTCACAGGGGGCTGTCCACCTATTACGGAACGGGAAAGAGCCTGGCAATATATGCCGGAGGCCAGCCTGTGGCGGCCGAAAATATCTCCATCTGCGATCTGGGTGATCTGCGGGATGCTTCGGGTCAGGTGACCGGCTGGTACAATCTGCCACAGGACAAGGTGGCCATCGACCCGCTGCGGGGGCGACTGGCCTTTCCCGCGACGCAGGCGCCACCTGCCGACGTCCTGGCAAGCTATCACTATGGATGGACGGCCGATATCGGCGGTGGTGAATACAGCCGATCGGCCACATTCGCTACCGGACCAGCCACGGTAGTACGTGTGCCCACCGATATGCCGACGATACAAAGCGCGCTCGATCTTCTGGCGGTGTCGGGAGGTGTCGTGGAAGTAGAGGGCAACCGGTATTATTTCGAGACGCCGGTGGTGCATATCGCTGCTGCCGCCACGATCGAATTGCGGGCTGCCGACGAATGCCGGCCTGTACTGGTGCTCAACGGTGCGTTGGAGGTCTATGGAGGTGCGGAGGCGGCCTTTCATCTCAATGGATTCCTCATCGCCGGAGGCTATCTGCATATGCCATTGCTGGGTCCCACCGGTGGGTCCAATGCATTACATAGCGTCACGCTGCAACACTGTACGCTGGTGCCCGGGGCGACACCCGCCATCGGCCCGATAGCGGCCCAGCCTGTTCTGCCCAGGCTGGTGGCTGAGGTGCCCGATATCCTGATCTCGGTCGACCGCTGTATCCTGGGCAGGGTATTGGCTGTGGGCGGGTCGACTATCAGCATCACCAACAGCATACTGGATGCGGGGCAGGAGACGGAAGTCGCTTTTGCCGACCTCTCGGGACAGGGGCCCGGCGCCAGCCTGAATACCATCAACAGCACTATTAACGGTAAAGTATATACTATGATCTTAAATGCCTCCGACAGCATTTTCCGTTCGCGGCTGTCGCAGTATGATACCTGGCCCGGACCCGTCCTGGCCGAACGGCTGCAACAAGGGTGTGCCCGGTTCTCGTATTTTCCGCCGGGTTCGCGTATCCCGAGGCCTTATCATTGTCAACCGGCAAGTTCTGCCGTGGCGGTGACGGTGCAGCCCGCGTTCACCTCCCTGCGGTATGGGGATCCGGGCTATTATCAGTTGAGCGCTATCTGTCCCGTGGCCATCAGCCAGGGGGCTGACGACGGAGCGGAGATGGGCGCTTTTCACCTTCTTTATCAACCCCAACGCATCGCTAACCTGCAGTCGCGACTGGATGAATACCTGCGCTTCAGCATGGAGGCGGGCATCTTTTGTGCCTCATAAACCTATTCATATTAAATGCTAAGACTATGGCCCTAGATACTTCACGTAACTCATTTGTACAAGAGAAGCATTACAGCGGTGTGCTCATTCAGCAGGGCCGCGTACAGACGGATGCGGACTGGAACGAACAATGGCAGATCGAACGCCACCGGACCATGACGGAAGCCGTCGATACGATCGGGACTTCCGGTGTCCCTAAAAAAGGCGGTGGATTCAAGATCGGCGCTGTGGCGGGTGGTGGCGACCTGACAATATCGCCCGGCAGGATCTATGTCGGCGGATTGTTGTGCGAACTCGAGAAGACGATCACCGCGGCTACGTATTTACATCAGCCTTATTACCCTGACCCTGACCTGAGCTATTTCGATATTGCCGGGGGTGGCGCCGGCGGCGGTTCCGCGAGTTCGGGCAGTGCGTCCGGCAGTCCATTGTCGAGTCCGCCCGACAGTCCCCCGTCGAGCCCTCCCGTGACCACCCTACAGGACGGGGTTTACCTTGTCTACCTGGATGCCTGGCAGCGGGAGGTGAATTTCCATGACGACCCTCATATACATGAGGTGGCGCTGGGCGAAGCGGATACGGCCATCCGGATGCAGAATGTGTGGCAGGTGAAGCTGTGGCAGCTACCCCAGCCGGTGAGTGGAGATGTCACCTGCGACACTTATTTCCCTGGTTGGCAGCAAAAGATCGCCGGACCGACGGGCAGGATGAATGCCCGGGTCGTCACGCCCGCTAACCCTACCAACCCCTGTGTGCTGCCCCCGACCTCGGGCTATAGGGGACTGGAGAACCAGCTCTATCGCGTCGAAGTGCAGAACGGCGGCCCGTTGGCCACGGCTACCTTTAAATGGTCGCGGGACAATGCCACGGTGGAAACCATCATCGATGATATCGATAATAAGACCATCACCGTCGCCGACCTGGGCAGGGATAATGCGACCCTGAGTTTCGGCTATGGGCAATGGGTAGAGGTCGTCGATGATGAGTCGACGCTCGATCGGAAACCCAACCCCCTCGTTACCATCCAGGACATTACCCCTACCCCTGGCGGGATGCAAGTGCTGGTGAGCGACCCGGTGGAGCAATACAATGGTCTGGCCGGGCTAAAACTCCGGCGTTGGGACCAGTCCACCAATGCCTCTGCGGATGGTATGAAAATGCAGGGCGGCAGCTGGATCGACCTGGAGAACGGCATCCAGATACAGTTTCATGATGGAACATACTGCCCCGGCGATTTCTGGATGATACCGGCGCGCACGGCGACGGGTAATATCGAATGGCCTCCTTTTACTCCGGAGACCGCGGCCAGCCCTATTGCGCAGCCGCCGATGGGAGTTCATCATTACTATTGCCGGCTGGCGCTGATCGAAGTGAGCGGGGGGGTGATAACCCCGCAGGATTGCCGGCGTCAATTCCCGCCTCTCACGGAGATCGATGCCTCAGATGTAAAGTTCAATAACAGCACCTGTGACCTGGCGGGCGCCGTCAATGTACAAGAGGCCCTGGACCAGCTTTGTGCGGCCAACAATATGCGGGACCACAACAAGTACCTTCATGGAACGGGGGTCGTCTGTGGGCTGCAGGTGGTGTGTGGCTATCTGCGGCAAACCGTCACGATAAAGCAAGGGTATGCCATCGACTGTGAGGGCAATGTTATCCGGATAAAGCAGCAGGCGACCTATCCCATTGTAGAAGCGTCCAGACAATATCTGAATGGCGAGGGCAGCGGAGCTGTTGCCCTGATATTGAACAGCGGGACGGGCACCCCTACCTTTTCCGTAGAGAAATATGTCAAGCGGCCATTCTGGGAGGAGGTGCTGGAAGGGACGCTGCTAAAGGATTTTTACGACGATTCGGTAGGGAAATTGATCAGCTTTATCAAGATGCAGTTTGGTTCGCTGACGCCGGTGGCTCCTGTGCCTGTAGGCCAGCGGCGGCTTACGGCTTTGCTGAACCTGCTGGCGCAGGTGCTGAACTCTGCCAGCGGTCCATACGCTTTTCTCAGCGGAGTGCAAGGCACGCGCAGCGACTGTACGGGTAGTGGCGTCGAGATACAATACGAAGACCAGCTGTTATATTGTCTTTACCAGGATCTGAAGACCTTGCTGACCAGCCAGACCTTTTGCGGGATGTTCGACGGAGACCGGTCTTTTCCCGACTATACTATTGCCCCAGGGATGCAAACGATATTCGGTGCGCCGTTGCAGACCCATTACCGGCTGCAGATCAGTCCCGACGGCCAATATGCCTATACGTCCGGTAACGGCAATGTAGTGTACATGTATGATCTTGCTTCGATGCAGCTGCTGAATATCCTTACCTTCCCAGCCAGCACGAGCATCGTCATCCAGGATATCGCCATCTCTCCTGATGGGACGCAGCTGGTGGTGCTGGGTGTGCTGAACAACCTGGACTCGTATTTTGCCATTGCAACCATTGCCGCAGGCGGCACCTATACCTGGGGGTCTACCTCCGTGGCCTGCGCCACACAATTTGCGCGGATAGGATTTTCACCAGGGGCATCCGCCGCTGCTGCGCCACTGTCACCGCCGGCGCCGCCGAGCCCGATCAGTCTGTATGGGACGGTTGTCACCAAAGGCTTTTTCCAGATCTCGGCCATTGGAACATCGGCTTTCGCTACGAAACAGATAGGGCCTGTGTTCAATGCCACGGGTCTGTTCTCGTGGTATCAGCCCAACGGCATGTATATCTTTGCGGCGATGTCGGACCAGAGCGGGGTACAAACCTCGTTCGACCAGATCATCATCTTTGCGATGGACCCCAACGCCACCCTGCTGGGCGGCAACTATCAAAGCCATCCCTTTAGCGGGGTAGATGCGGAGAACGACCTGTTGTACAGCAATGAATATCTTTTAGTCACCGGTAACGACCCCGGCGGGAGCGGACATAAGGCGCTGGGCTGGATACTAGGACTGGAAGATATGATCGCGGGCCCGAATCCTTTTACCACTCTTGTTCTTAATGATCAAAATTCGTACAACCGGCTGGCGGTGACCGGTAACTACCTGCTGGTAACGATGTCGGATCAGTGTAAGGCGGCCCGACTCAATCTGAACAACCTCTCCGCGGGCAGTGGTTTCCGGATACCTGTGCAGATTTATCCCATGGCTGTTGCGGTGAGTGCGGATGGGTCTACGGGGTACGTGCTGAATATGTTCGTCAATACCCTTACCGTGATCAATTTCAGCCAGGTCTTCAACACCTCGTCACCGCCTGACTATACGCTCGATCCGCCGTCGACGACCGACAGCATCAATGTCTACCGCACCGGGGTACTCGACGCCTATCAGGACCTGCTGCATCACCTCCTGCAGTTCTTTAAGGATAGTTTCTGCGATCGATTCCTCATCGACTGCCCCACCTGTACGCCAGGTGAGAAGATCTATCTCGGGTGTGTGGAGATACGGCGCAACAGGGTGTATAAGATATGCAATTTCCGGAAGCGGAAATATGTAAAGACGTTCAGGACGGTGGGCTACTGGCTTTCGACGATACCGATAGTGCCCGTGGTCAGGGAATCGCTGACGCGGTTCTGTTGTACAGTTATGGGAGCAACCTCTAAAATGAAATAATTATGGCAGCTATCAATGAATCTCCGATGGAAGTAACCGGTGAAGTACTCGACCGGGCCACCAACCGGGGCAGGAACGGGCTGACCGTGCAAGCCTGGGACGCATCCAACAAGATCACCGTCGCGCTGGGCAAGGCTACCACGGACAGCAATGGCCGGTTCACTATCAGGATCGAATATCGGCAGTATAATTTTCCCGCTCCGCCGGACCTCTATTTTAAAGTATACGATGCGGATGGAAAGAACCTGCTTGGCAATACGGCCGATTATGTCATCTGGAACAGCAAGATGCAGGAAGATGTGACCATTTACCTGTATACGCAGGTGCAGACTGTTTCCGGCAAGGACCGCCTCGGCGCCCGGCAGGCGTTGAACATCGCGAATTTTGTGCAGAAATCGGACTTTTTGGGTGTTTTCAATGAGGGGAAGACGACTTTGAGTGGCACCTGGGGTATGGTAGGGGATATGGTGTCGAACTACATCAAGAACATCAACCTGACGCCGCTGAAGGTGAACATGAGCCGCAATGCTGTTGTAAACAAGGATGTGGCGACCGCTACCAGCAATTTACGCGCGCAGAATATACAAGTGAATGAGGTGCTGCCCTATCGCCCGTCGATGGATTCGAGCTCGTTGAAGATGATGACAGGTGCGATACCGCCGTTGAAGTCCGGGCAAAAGGTGAACCTATACGAGGTGAATGGGACGGTGAAGTATTATTCGGTGGTGACTGCCACTACGTCTGCGACGCCCGTGACGAATGTGCCCGGGAATCCCCTTGCGCCGGGTGCTCCCATTGTGCATACGGATATGAAAGCCATGCAGACCGAAATTTCGGCGAACAGGCAGGCGCTTGCGCAGAAGGATCAGCAGATCGCCATTTTGTTGCAGGAGCTGGATGCCATCCGGAGAGACCAGAGTGAGATCAAGGCGTTGTTGAAAGGTAAATCCTCCACATGATCAGCCAGACGCAACAACCCTTTCTTTCGTGCATCATGCCCACCTACAACCGGCGGGAGTTTGTTCCGCATGCCATCCGGTATTTTTTGCGGCAGGGCTATGAAGCGAAGGAATTGATCATTATCGACGACGGGGAGGATCCCGTAACGGACCTGGTGCCGGAGGCGGAGAATATCCGGTATTACCGGTTTCCCCGGAAGATGACGCTGGGCGCCAAATTGAACCTGGCCTGTGGATATGCCCGGGGCGATATCATCGCTCATTGGGACGACGACGACTGGTATGCCGTTCGCCGCCTGCAATACCAGGTGGAGTCTTTGCTGCATGCGCAGACCGATATCTGCGGCATCAACCGGCTGCTCTATTACGATCTGCGTCATCATCGCGCCCATCAGTACGTCTATCCCAGCGACCAGCGGGTGTGGCTCATCGGGAGCTCGCTGTGCTACCGAAAAAAATTCTGGGAGGCCCATCGCTTTGCGGACATCGATGTAGGAATGGACGGGTTATTCGTCTGGAGCACGACTGCCGACCGCATCACGGTATTGCCTGATGTGTCCATCTCCGTGCATATGATCCATGACCGGAATGTCAGCCCCAAAAAGACGGAAGGCCCCTGGTGGCATCCTCATCCCGTAGAGGAGATACAGCACATCATGAAGGAAGACTGGGCCTATTATCACGCCGGGGGACAGGCTGAGAGTGCCGAGTCTGGTGCGGCGCCGGTTAGCGTGCCGGCGGTGGCCGGGGGACAGGCGCTGGCTCCGGGACGGGCACCGGCTCCGGGATGGGCGCCCTTAAAAAATATTTATGCTTGCCTGGTGCACGAGAAGCGTGAGGCTGTCATCGACCTGGTGCGCAACCTGCATCACCATGACCCCGACTCCCTCATCCTGTTATATAATGGCGGTGAGGACCAGCGGCTGTTGCAGGATCATTCCTTGCTTGGGTCATACGGGGCGCATATCTATCCCAACCCCGTACCCATGAAATGGGGGTATCTGCATTCTTTCGCCCTTCGATGTATGGAATTCGCGCTGGCGAATTTCACCTTCGACACGCTGACGATCGTCGATTCAGACCAGCTGGCCGTCCGGAGCGGCTATTCCCATTTCCTCGGGCAGTCCCTGCCTTCCCGCGCCGGGATCGGGATGCTCTCCAGTCAGTGTTCGAGGGTTGCCCGCGAAGACAACAGCAACAAGATCGCCGCACAGGCCTGGCGGGAATACGGATTATGGAAACCGCTGCTCGACAGTTTTCCAAACGGGGAAAATGCTTTTGTCCACTGGACCTTCTGGCCTTCCACTGTGTTTATGGCCGATGCCATCCGCGACCTGACCCGCGTGTTCAGGGAGAACAAATTATTACAGCAGACGGTGCAGCGTTCGACCATCTGGGCTTCGGAGGAAGTGATCCTGCCGACGGTTGTGCGGCTGCTTGGTTATACCATCGCGAATAACCCATGCAGTTATGAATACGTCAGGTATCGGCAGCCCATGACGCTGGAGGATGTCCGATGCGCCACGGGCAAGTCAACTGTCTACTGGATGCATCCGGTAGCGCGCCAATTCGAGGATCCCCTGCGCGCCGATATCCGGAAGCGCGCCAAAGGGTATACCGGGACTCCTTCGCGCATCGTCCCGCTGATCACCAGGATGCACAAGACAGCCGGATGGCTGAGTGATGAAGAGGAGGGTGTGCTGAGCGGGGTTACGCTGAAGGCCTGTAAGGAAACGGAGGATATCCATCATATTGTGGAGATAGGATGTTGCCGTGACAAATCGACCGTGCTGTTCGGGGGGTTGATAAAGACGTTCTGTTTGCAGGCGATGGTCCATTCGATAGACGTCCATGACGGCCGGGTGGGGCTGGCGGTCGACTGGCAACAACCCATTTCCCTGTTATTTATCGACGGGTTGCATGACTACGTCAGCCTGCTGCGGGATTTCCCCCTTTTTTCCCCGTGGATGCGGCCGGGAGCTTATGCCGCCTTTCATGACTATGCGGACTATTCTCCGGGGGTGCAGGCTTTTGTCAACGAACTCCTGGCGTCGGGAGTATATCACAAGGTTTATCTTACGGGAAGCCTGATCATTTTACAAAAATGCCGTGAACAGGACACAACTCATTAATTTATTGCTGCGCCAGCGCAAAGGCCAGAGCTACCTCGAGATCGGTTTCAAGGATAAGGAGGCGCATTTCGACAGGGTGAACTGTGCCTATAAGGTGAGTGTGGGACGCATGCCCGGCGCCACCTTCCATGGGGACTCCAATGCTTTTTTCTCCCGCAACTTCGAGCAGTTCGACCTCATCTTCGTCGATGGTTATCATACGGAGCAACAGGCACTGAAGGATGTACGCAACGCATTGGGCTGTCTTACCCCCGGTGGGATCGTCGTGATCCATGATTGTATGCCCCCCGATGCCTGGCACCAGCGGGGGCCCGAGGACTATGTCGAAGGGACGGCCTGGAACGGAACGGTGTGGAAGGCGGCGTTGCGGTTATTCAACGAGCTGTATTACCGCTGTTCGCTGATCGATATGGACTGGGGCTGTGCCGTTATCGACACCTCCCAGCATCAGCATCCCCTGTTGCGTAAGCTACCCGATGAACTGAGCTATGAACTCCACTATCCCCTGCTGGTGGAGTACAAGATAGGAGTCTCGCAATATCTCCGCCGGCTGGTGGAGGTGTTTCTGCATGTAGCCTGTATGCACAACTGGAAACAAGTGTGTGAAGAGGAGATGCAGTATCTCCATCGTAATGGTTTCGATAGGGTCAACCTCACCCTGTTGGGTTCTGACGACGACCGGTGTTGGGTGGATTCCCTTTCCAGGGAACTGAATATGCGGGTGGAGGTTCTTTTCCAGGAGCAGGATCTGAATAATTTTGAAAGACCGGCCATGCTGGCCATCGAAAGCTTCGCCAGGAGATATGAAGGATTTGTGCTTTACCTGCACAGCAAGGGAGTCAGTAATCCCGCCGACGTGAACAAGGCGAAGTGGAGGAGGCTGATGCTGCGTGAGCTGGTCGAGAATTGGGAGACTTGCATCCTGCAGCTGCCGAACTATGACCTCATCGGCGTCAACTGGCGGGAAATGCCTCCTATCTCCCATTTCTGTGGTAATTTCTGGTATGCCTCCACGCAGTATCTGCGTATGCTGGCGGACTTCCGGCATTATTATGAGAACCCGCGCTATCAGCTGTGGGACAGGGTCAGCTCGAAGCGTCTGGGTTGTGAGTTCTGGATCGGCAGCTGCCAGCAGGCGAAGCCGAAGGTGTTGTCGTTGGTCTGCAGCAATGTGGATTTCTGTTCGGGAGAATTCTGGCGAAATAAAAATTAGTTATGCGGGAAGTATTGTCTCAGAAGCCGGCTGGCGCCGGGACCGGTAGTGTGCCGGCGCGGCCGAAAGGAAGGCCGGATGGGTCTGGCCTTACTCCGGAAAAATGGACGTATGACTTTGGTAAGGTCGCCGTCCATTCCAGGCCGGTGGGGCTGCAGGCGAAGCATTGGGTCAGCTCGCCTGGCGATAGTGATGAGAAGGAAGCCGACGAGATAGCGGGGAAGGTTATGCGGATGCCTTCACCGGGTGGTCACCAGGACTGCGGCTGTGGCGGCACATGCCCCAACTGTTCGGGCAAGGAGGACGACAAGGACAAGAAGGTGCATCGCAAGGGTGAAGGAAGTGGGGGCGCTTCGACACGGACAGGGACGGATGGGGCAGGGCCTATGGCGGCCCCGGAGGCCCCGGGTATCGTTAATGATGTGTTGCGTAGTCCGGGGGAGCCGCTGGACAGGGGGACGCGGGAATTCATGGAGCCGAGGTTTGGCCATGATTTCAGCCGGGTAAGGGTGCACCGTGACCAGCGGGCTGCGGAATCGGCGCATGCCGTTGCGGCGCGGGCCTATACGGTTGGCCGGCATATCGTTTTCGGGAAAGGGCAGTATGAAACGCAATCGACGACGGGCCGGAGCCTCATCGCCCATGAGCTGACCCATGTCGCACAGCAGCACAGTAACCGCCTTATGCGGGCGCCGGATTTCGATGTCGATACCATTAGTGATGATGCCAATGTACTCGCGCAGAAACCCTTTCCACTGCCAGGGATCAAGTCGTCGCCGGCTTTTTCTCTGGTTTACTTTAAGTATAACAGGCATGCTTCCGGGGAGATCGCAAAGGCTGCGGACTACCCCTCGCAGTTGGATCCAAAAACGGATAAGACTATGCCAGTGAAGAAGATTCCCCCGCCAGACAAAACGCCTCCTCTTTCCAATTTACCGGTGATGGCGCATTTCTTCCCTGCCTTATGGCCGGGAAGAGGGCGTGCCCTGGTGCTGGGTGGGTTTCACGGCGACGAACACCCAGGCTGGGAGATCACCGACGCCCTGGTAGATGAGCTGAAGGCTCCAGGCGGATCGGAGGGTCTTGGTTTCAATACCCTTGTCATACCCCGGGTGAATCCGGGCGCTATCGAGGATGAACTCTCGGGGATAAAGATGTGGCGCAACCGCTGCAACCGACAGGTCGTCGATCTCAACCGGAATTTTCCGACGGGCGATAAGGCCGGGGATAAAGGTTGTGCCAACACGGACAATGCTCCCATCCAGCCTGAAGTGAAGGCTGTCATGGACGTGATCCAGAAATTCAAGCCGGATCGTATCCTCACTACGCACGCCATCAGTGAGCTTAAGAGCGGCGGCATATTTGCCGACCCCAACACGGATCCCCAGGCAATAGCCCTGGCAAGACGAATGGCAACCACGGTGGTGCATCCCGACACCGATATTCCCAGCAACAAGCTGGGCACTAAGCCGAAAGACTTCAATCCCGTCTATCCGCTGGACCAGCCCGGGAAGGTCAGCGCTGCCACTTCCCTGGGGGCCTGGGCGCCGGGTAAAGCCCAGCCGGGGCAGAACATACCCGTCATCACCATGGAGGCGCCGGGATTTATGCCGTTGGGCCAGGGAAAGGGTACGGAGAGCCGTACCGTGCAGGCATATCTGCGGCCGGTGCGGGCTTTTTTGGATGATCCGTCGACAGCCGACAATGCTGCTGACCGGGACATTGTTCGCGATATCATGGAATTTAGCGCCGCAGAGCAGGTCGGCTTCCTCACGGGCCGGATGTCCAGGAAGAATGATATTTTCCGACGGATCAAAATGCGGGTGGATACGGCTGTCGCCAATTTGAATGCCATGGCACCGCCTACGACAATTAAAGTTGTCTCCAATTTCCGATCGTTCTCCGATGATAGCGATGACGCGGGCGGTCAGTCGAAGATCGATTTCGAAAAATTCTTTCTCACCGGCTCTCGCTCTGGTGGATGGGATACCCTACCCGACGAGTTCTTTAAGGATGGCAACCGGAAAAAGGGGGTCGACAAGGATAAGTGGCTGAAAACACCTTCCAAGGATAGGCTGGACATCATTCTGCAATTCTCCTCTTTGCCGGGCACTTCCCGTCATCACTGGGGTACCGATGTTGACTTTAATTCGGTAGAGAACAAGGACTGGCAGCCTGCCAGCGGAGGGCAGACGGCAGGCAAGTTCTCTGATCTCGGTGACTGGCTGCAGGCGAACGCGTCGAAGGCCGGGTTCCTCCAGGCTTATACGGAGGGCAGGAAGGGCGGGTATAATCCGGAACCCTGGCATTATTCGTATGCGCCGATCGCGATCAGCCTGCGCGAGATATACAACGAGCAGATAGATCTGCAAAAGGATGTGATCGATGCGCTGGTAACGGATTTCTCTGCAAGGGCCGCGAAGGCGAAGGTGCAGATGCCTGCCGACTTTGCGCAGGCGTTGAAAAAGATAAATATATCGGCGTTTGTCAATGACATCGGTCCGGGTCTCTGATCCAGGTGATCTTTTATAGAAAATACCGTGTAATGAATAAGGCTACTGCTGCTACGGTGAAACAAAAGGTTGCTGCCGTGCCGGCGAAAGCCGAGCGACAGCGGCCGGTGAGGCATGATGAGGCGCCACCGCTTGTGCAGGACGTGATCGCCTCTGCCGGGAGGCCTTTGGATGAGGAGACCCGCGCCTTCTTCGAACCGCAGTTCGGCTATAGCTTCGCCAATGTAAGGTTGCATACGGATGGCAGGGCCTCTGCTTCCGCGCAATCCGTCAATGCACTGGCCTATACGGTGGGGCAGGATATTGTATTCCGCAGCGGTCAATATAACCCATCGACGCCTGCGGGGCGGCATTTGCTGGCGCATGAGCTTACCCATGTCATACAGCAGGATATGGGAGGCGGCGAATCGTCTTCCCTCCTGCCAGGGGGCAGTCTGGAACAGGAAGCAGACCAGGTGGCGACGGCTGCGGCAGGCGGCGCATCCGTGCGGGTGGAGGGCGCCGGCAGGCCGGGGTTGATGCGGCAGGCAGAGTCCCTCATCAAGACGTTGAATCCGGTGCAGATGACCGATGCGCAGCTGGAGCAGGAATACAACCTGTTACGGACAGAGCTGATGCAACGTGCCAGGCGAAGCGATCCCGACACCGATAGCCTTGTCCAGGCGTTGACCCGCATCGAGGCGGAGGCTGTCCGGCGGAATGGCATGGCCAAGAAGCTGAGGAATCCCCTCATTCCGAATGTGCAGGGAGCATCGGACCGGGACCGGCTTATCAACGCTATCCGGATCATTCAGAATGTCAAGCCCACAGGCAACGGGATGTATACTGTCGAGATCGATAATAAGACGGTCTCTGTCACCCAGAAGGACCTCGACGAAGCCAATGCGAGGATCATAGGCGCCATAAAGGAAGGCTTGCGCAGGACGGCAAGTGAAGCCGAGTATGCGGAGACGGGCTATAACAGCCAGTCCGAGCTGGACAAGAAACACTGGATCGTTTCAAGCGCAATCAAATTCATCGGTAACATCAAGGACCCTGGTCCGTTTCTGCGCGCCGAGGTCGCTCAATCGAGGAATCTGGCTGCTGCGGCTCAGGAGGCTCTGAAGGTGAAGAACTATGCTGGTGCTGCCGCGTTTCTGGCTGACAGCGAGTCGGCCGCCATCAGGGCTAAGGGCATGTACCGGATGTATTGGGAAGGCATCATTTCGGCCGGCGAAGCCACGGTTACCGTGCTGGAATATACGCGGGATGCCTCGTTTCTGTTGCTGGGCATCCTGGCTACGATAGCGTCGGCCGGTGCTGCGGCAGGGCTGTTGACGGCCGCGGACATTGGTGCGGGTGGCACGGCGGCGGCAGGGGCCATTGCCACCTGGACTCCTTTTGTCGCGCAGGTGGGAGAGGCCGGGGTGCGGGTAGCCGAAGGCGATAAAGTCGATTGGGCGAAGCTGGCTATCGATGGCATTGTCACCGCCATCCTGAGCAAGTTTGGCGGAAAGCTTGGCGAAGGTGTGGCGGGCCGGATCATCGGGCAGAACCCTGTGGCGCAGAGTCTGGGAAAACACATTGTGGCGAGGATCGTGTCGAGTGAGATAAATGGCGTGGCGGCTGTGACGTTTACGACGGTTGTCAATTCCGTTTATGCAAAGGTCAGAAATCAGAACATGACCTGGGGGACCTTTCTGGATCAGCTGATCACGGAGCTGACCGATCCGAAATCTCAGATCATGAACGTGCTGTTGGGGGCTATCGAAGGATATGGGCATGGCAAGGGTGCGCAGATAAAGGGATTGCCGGCACCGCATGGAGGGGGAGGGCAGGAGAAGGGAGGGACGCCGCCACCCGCGGGAGGTGGGAGCAAGGATACGGCTGGTTCGAAACCTCCGCCGCCACCCGACACGGCGGGTACGTCTGTCAAAGATCAGGCACCCCCGCCACCGCCACCGGCAGCCGATGCAGTGGCCAAACAGCAGGCTCCGCCACCGCCGCCGGCTGCGGATACGACCATCCATGCGCCTGAGGTGAAGCCGGGGGCACCTCCGCCGGCGCCGAATGAGAAACTGCCGCCGCCTTCGGCAGTCGATACGCCTGCGAATAAGCCGGCGGTAGATCAGCCGCCGGTGGAAAAAGCGCCGGCAACGCCCCCACCTGCGGCCGAAAAAGGGACACCTGCATCGAAGCCTCCGCCGCCCGAAGCGGGCACGCCGGTGAAAGACCAACCACCACCACCACCGGCAGCCGATGTGGTCAAAGACCCGGCCCCGAAAGGGCAAGTGGCCGATACACCGGTGACTCCCGCGGCGGAGGGCGACAAGGCTGCGGCATCCGGAAAGGCAGTCACCCCGGCAGAAGTGGAACAACAGACGAAGCAGGCTAAATTAGAAGCTCAGGCCAAGGATTTCCAGGATGATCTGCAACGGGCTATCGACCGGCTGGCGGATGCCGAAACGACGACGCGTGCGGCCAAAGAAATTGCCAAACTCAAGAAAGAACTTGCGGCCGAAGCGGCCAAGAAAGCGAAGGAAGCGCAACAAAAGGCCGAACAAGCCAAGGGGACGGAGAAAGCAGAAGAACTCGTGCAAGCGGCGGCCCAGGCCAAGGAGGATGCTACCGCGGCCAAAGCCGATTCGGACAGGGCGCAGGGCGAGCTGGACAAAGCGATCGATGCACAGAAGGTGGCTAAAAAGGTGGAATCCGAATCCAGGCAGCTGTCGGCCATCGCCACGACGGAGGCTTCGATGCCCAAACGGCAAGCAATGGCCGATAAAATAGATGGTTTGAAGACACAGCGGGTGGAATTGGAGAAGCGTATTGCCGATCAACAGAAGGAAGTAGATCGTGCACAGAGGAAGTATAGTGAAGCCTCCAGACAAGTCTCCAATAAGAAGGGCGCGGAGCGGGAAGCCGCATTGGCAAAAGTACACGAACTGGAAAATGACCTGAACAAGGCGACAGACGTGTTGAACCCGTTGAAGGAACAGCGTGCCAAATTGAACACCCAGATAGAAGTTGCTCAAACCGAGCTGCAGCGGGAGATAGAAAGGAGCACCGAACTGAGTGAGGATGTAAAAGCGGACCTGCGCAAAGCCGCCGTCAAGGACTGGATGCGCGATTTTGTCAATTCGGCCGAGGGTGACGCAAAGTTCGATGCGAAGGGCCGACCCATCGATCCTGTCTATAATAAACCGGTGGGAAAGCTTAGCCCCGACCATATTTATCCCGTAAGTAAGATCGAGAAATTACCCGGTTTTAACGAACTTTCGCGTGCGCAGCAGGTGGAAGTGCTCAACCTGAAAGAAAATCTGATGGGCATCGATCTTGCCGTCAATGAAAGCCGGAAGGACCGGTCGTGGGCCGAATATGAAGGTCTTGGCGGCAAGGAGATCGATCCAAAAGTGAGGAAGGAGCTGATAAGAAGGGAGGATATTGCCAAGAAAATCGTGGAGAATGCTATTGCAGAGCGGCTGGGGAATAAACCGCCTCATCCCGACCCGGGTGGCGCCCAGGGAGGGGCGGCGCAACCGCAAACAACGACGACACAGAAACCGACACCATAAAATGAGGTATCAACGCACGATCGGCCGATTTACCGTGGTAGCCCAATGTGGGCAAGACCTGGCTGCGCAGGCAGAAGAGCTGTTGAACCAGCTGGAACTGATGAACGCCAGGGGGCCAGCCCTTCATGACGGAACGACCATCCAGTTTGGATGGTCGCTGCTGACGTTGCGTGGCAACGATGGGGAACTGTATGTTTGCGAGCCCTATTTTCGCGGCGATGCGCTGCATGAAGTGCTGCCGACCGTGGATGACACGTTGCGGGTTCTTTCACGGCAGGTGAAGCTGCTGCGAACATTAGGTATCACGGGTGTGGACGTCCGGTTTAACGAAAGCCTGGTCGTTGCGAAAGATTGTCTGAAGGAAGACCATATCCATCTCGTGCGGGAGCAGCCCGACAGAGCGTTTACGGGATGGTATATCGGGCGGTTTGGGGAAAAGGAGGAAGAGGTGACGCCTGATAAGGTGATGGGCATGAATGTCTATGAGGTATTTAATCTCCGGTATTCGGTGCTGGATGTGCTGACGCTGCCACCGGGTTATAAGGTGAGTTTTACCGGCGATATCATCGAGGCTGTTATGGATGCCGATGGGAAGGTCTTTCGACCGCGGATATTGTAACTGATACGGGCCGCTTATGCGGCCCGTACCTTTTTAGGTTTTTTTCAATTTTATAACTATTTTGAGCTGCTTTTATAACGATAGCTTTTATCTTGACGCCAATGAAAATTACTTTGGGCATTTCGGCCTTCTATCATGATTCGGCCGCTGCACTCACTGTAGGAAATAAGATCATCGCCGCTGCTCAGGAAGAGCGATTCACCAGAAATAAACATACTCCCGATTTTCCGATCAATGCCATCAACTATTGTCTGGCCGAGGGCGGATTGGAGCTCGATGATCTCGATGCTGTTGTATTCTATGACAAGCCGCTGTTGAAATTTGACAGGTTACTATCCACTTATTATGCCTTTTCGCCAAAAGGGGTTTCCTCTTTCTTAAAGTCGATGCCGGTGTGGTTAGATGAAAAATTGTTTCTAAAAAGACTTATCTACAAAAGTCTGAAGGAGGTTGGTCCTTTCGATACGACAAAGCTCAAGCTATTATTCTCCGAACACCACCTATCGCATGCAGCAAGCTGTTTTTTTGTTTCTCCCTTCAAAGACGCAGCTATATTAACCATCGACGGGGTTGGCGAATGGTGTACTGCGTCGATCGGGGTTGGAAGGGAAAATAAGATCAGCATTCTGAAAGAATTGGAATTCCCCCATTCCGTTGGGCTTTTATATAGCGCATTCACCTATTACCTTGGATTTACCGTAAATTCAGGAGAATATAAATTAATGGGTCTTGCGCCCTATGGTAATTCTGCTTCGGATGAGACGGCCCGTTTCGTTCACCTTATAAAGAAGCAACTGGTTAATATAAAAGACGATGGTTCGATCTGGCTGGATCAATCGTATTTCGATTATGCAACGGGCCTTAAAATGGTTCATGATCGAAAGTGGAAAAAATTATTCGGCTTTTCAAAAAGAGGCGATGAGGATCAACTGGAACAAAAACACTGCAATCTTGCGCTTGCCATTCAGCAGGTGACCGAGGAAATAGTCCTAAAGATGGCCCGGGAAGCAAAAAAGATCACCGAATGTGAGAACATATGCCTTGCAGGAGGAGTAGCATTGAATTGTGTTGCAAATGGCAAATTATTAAGGGAAAATATCTTCCGGGATATTTTTATCCAACCGGCGGCCGGCGATGCGGGCGGCGCCCTGGGAGCAGCATTGGCTGTCAATTATATGTACTTCGATGAAAAAAGGGATGCAGATGGAAAGAACGATTCCATGTCGGGTTCGTATCTGGGCCCGGAGTATTCGGGTAAGGAAGTAGGGCTAATGAACCGGAAGACCAAAGCAGTTTGCAAGGAATATGCTGATTTCGATGAATTGGCAAGCTTCGTCGCCTCAAAGATCGCCGCGGGCAATGTAGTTGGCTGGTTCCAGGGAAGAATGGAATTTGGACCAAGGGCGCTGGGCAATAGAAGCATTCTGGGAGATGCCCGGAATCCCGAAATGCAGAAAAAGCTAAATCTCAAGATCAAATATCGTGAAGGATTCAGGCCATTTGCGCCTTCGGTGCTGGCAGAAGATGTTGCACAATATTTTGATCTGGATACTGATTCTCCTTATATGCTGGTCGTTGCCCCGGTAAAAGAGAACAGGAGAAATCAACTGCCCGATAATTATTATGAGCTTCCCCTTTGGGAAAAGCTTTACTACAAAAGAAGCGACATACAATCAGTAACCCATTTGGATTTTTCCGCCCGCATACAAAGTGTCCACAAGCATACTAATGAACGTTATTGGCTGTTGCTGAATGAATTCAAGAAGCAAACCGGTTACGGCCTGCTGGTAAATACAAGCTTTAATGTCAGAGGCGAACCGGTTGTCTGCACCCCCTTCGATGCTTATCGCTGCTTTATGAGTACAGAAATGGATTACCTTGTCATAAATAATTACCTTTATTGCAAGACGGAGCAGGCGGATTGGGAAAACAGGAAAAAATGGTCTTTAACGTTCAAAAAAGACTAGCATGACCAACCTTAATTCGTACGCTGATTCCCTAATAAAAGTACTGCGGAAAAAAGGCCTGTTCGTCATTCTGGTATCGGTGTTGTTCGTCTTTTCAGCCTTTAGAGGAACCGGCGGCCCTTTTTTCCGTAACCTGTTGCTGCTGTTGCTCATCTCTTACGTCATTCAAATCTTGCTTTTAATTCAGAATAGCTATCTGTTTTATGGCATACGTTGTTTCCTTATCATTTGTCTTTGTTTTGAATTTATTGCGGGGAGATTAAATATGGCAAAGGCGAAGCATAGCATCGAGATCGGGAACTCAACGGCTGCCTTCGATAGCTTACTTGGGTTTAAGACTAAGCCCGACATGGATAACGAAATATCTGCAAAGGTGGTCGATCGTGACACTTTATACAAGGTGACCTATTCTACCGATAACTGGGGGAGGAGGATCGATAACGCCCATGACACGGGGAAACCTGGAAATAAACACATAGTGCTATTGGGCTGTTCGTTTACTTTTGGTGAAGGACTTCCGTATCATGAAACCATTTCCTATGATCTTGATAGTGCTTTACAAGGATACAACACGTATAACTATGGAATTATTGGTGGCGGTCCGCATCAATTTGCCTTATTCTTCCAACCTGGCACAGCTATCATCAATAAAACCTCGATAAAGCAGGATTCCGGATTCGCCTTATATACTTATATAGATGATCATCTGAACCGGGTCTATGGCGGAAGCAGGTATTTGACATATGGCAGCAGCTCTCCGGATGTCTATATCCAAAACAATAAAATAATCGTCAAAAAAAGAAGTGGGATCGTCTTTGCCATTAACAGCTATTCAGACAAAAGCGAATTGTTGAAATATTTCAATGTTCAACGATCGTATCCCAGGTCGGAGAGCTTTTACAGGCGTTTTGCAGCTATCATCAATTACACCGCGTCCAAATATCGGGAGCTATTTCCCCGGAATCAGTTCGTGGTTGGTTTGTACCCTGTATTTTCGAATGACACTGCGTGGGTAAGGTATGTCGATAGAAACATTAAAATAATCAATGTCCCTGTACCCGGCGATTACTGTCAAAACCCGGCCAAATACCATATTTCTATGAGATATGATATCCATCCGTCAAAATATTTCAACCAATACTATGTGAATTATATTATTTCTCATTTCCTAACTAAACAATAAATCAATCATGGAGTACCTAAAGGATCTTTGGCTTTTTATGAAGGCTAAAAAAAAGTATTGGCTATTGCCAATGGTAATAATCCTGGTATTGATCGGTCTGTTGATCGTTTTTGGAGGCACCAGCGCTCTCGCTCCCTTTATTTATAGTTTGTTTTAACCATACAAAATGACACCGCGCAAGACCGAGACCGCCAAAACAATGTTAGCCATTGTAGTGGGCACCCTGCTCATTTACTTTATGACCAAAAAAGTATGGATCATTAAAGTTTCCGTAGTTATCGGGCTTATAGGACTGTTATGGGACGGCTTGTCCAAAAAGATCGAGATAGTTTGGATGAAGCTGACCTGGCTGCTGAGTCTTGTCGTTCCGAATATTCTATTATCGGTGATCTTCTTTGTTTTTCTGACGCCTATTGCCTTTCTGTCGAAAATATTCGGTGAGAAGAATCAGTTACATCTAAAAAATACCTCGAATAGCCTGTTCAAGGAAACCAATAAGGATTTCAATAAGGAAAGTTTCGAAAGGCCGTGGTGAAACGGCCGGGGTGAGGTGTCCCTTCAAAAAAAATTTGCCCGATTCAAAATATGTTATACTTTTGTGTTGAACAAAATTGTTAAACGCGAGAGGATGGAAACATTATCAACTGATGTTGAGAGACTTATAAAAGATACAGCCAAAAGGATCTTTTTTGTTGAAGGCAAGTTGCATGCTACCACTCAGGATATTGCCGATGCCGCGGGGATCAACAGGGCTTCAATACACTATTACTACCGTAGCCGCAAGATACTTTTCGACAAGGTATTCGAAGAGGCCATGGCGGAATTCCATGCGAAGTTGACGGTGGTTGTTTCACAAGAGAATTTGACATTCAGAAAATTAGTGGAAAGCGTCATCGACTTCCTGCTTAAAAAGTCCTTGGAACATCCCTTTCTTGAACTGTTCCTCGTGGCGGAACTGAACCAGGATCCCCACCTGAAGCATGCCCGCTTGCCGGAAGAGGCGAGGGCCCGAAGAATGATGCTGAAGGAATATATTGCCGAAGAAGTAGCAGCCGGAACGATGAAACCGATTGAGGCAGAACACTTTATTGTGAACCTCATCTCCTTGTGCTCCTTCCCCTTCCTGGCAAAGCCGATCGTGAAGAATGCGATCGAATTGTCAGAAGAAGGCTATGTGAAATTCATTAGTGAAAGAAAGGCGGTGATCATGAAGCTGATTTTTCTGGACCTGTAAAACCACATTTTTTTTGCCCCTAATCTAACAAAATTGTTAAACATAACTATAAAACAAAAATGAAAAAAGCATCCCTTCTGTTCCTTCTCGGCTGGGCCGCTGCCTTCCACAGCATAGCCCAGCGGCCATACACCCTGCAGGAGTGTATCGACACGGCCCTCCAAAAAAGCCTGCAGCTGAAAAGCGACAACTATGACCTCGCCAAGACCCAGGCCGGCATCGGGGAGGCATACAGCAGCCTGCTGCCTTCCGTCAACGCAAGCGGCAGCTATCAGTATTATTTTAAGCTGCAAAAGCAGTTGATCCCTGCCAATGTCTTCGGTGGACCGGCCGGAAAATACGAAGCTGCATCTTTGAGCACTCCCCAGAGCAAATCCCTGGGCGTACAATTGAATCAAACGCTTTTCAATGCTTCCTCCCTCATTGCCTTGAAAGCTGCTAAAGTGGCTGTGGGTCTCGACGAGCTACAAATCCGCGGCAGCAAAGAGGATCTGGTATATAATGTTTCGGCTACCTACTACAACATCCAATCCATTCTGAAACAACAGGCGCTCGCCCGGCAAAACCTTGCCAACGACGAGGTCCTTTTAACCGTCACCAGTGACCAGTTGCGGGCGGGCCTCGCCACGCAAACCGATGTCGACAGGCTTACGGTCCAGCGCGACAATACCAAGGCCACTTTGCAGAATACCGTCAACAGCCTGGAAAAACAGTACAATTTACTCAAGCTGCTGATGAACGTCCCATTGGAAAGTGATATGGTCGTAGTGCAGGATGACTATGACGAAGAAGTGGCTGCCCCGGGCCGGCAAAAGACGGATGTCGACCTCACCCAAAAAACAAACTACAGACTGATCCTGGAAAATAAGAAGGTTGCCGACCTGCAGCGCCGCAACATAAAAGCCGGCTATCTGCCGTCCCTCTCACTCAACGCGAATTATGGTATAGCGGGCTATAACTCCAATGCCGATCCCTTTAAAAATCTGAACAATACCTGGTATCCTTCGTCCTATGTCAGTCTTAGCTTAAGCATTCCCATCTTCGATGGCTTCCGCAAAAAATACCAGATCAGACAACAAGAGATCACCATCCGCAAATACGATGTACAGGCCGAACAAACGCTGCAGCAGAACAGAAAGGACGTGGCAGATGCCTACGCCGACCTGGAAAGCAATTATATCACCCTGCAGAGTCAAAAACGCAATCTCTCATTAGCACAAAAGGTATTGACCGACATCGATACCCAGTATAAAAGCGGGCTGGTAAAACTCACGGATGCGATCAATTCGCAATCGGAACTGGAAACCGCACAAAATAACTACATCACTGCCCTGATCAATATAAAACAGGCAGAGCTGAATCTTAAGAAAGCAAATGGTACACTCATAAACAACTAATATATGAAAAAGACAATTCGATACATGATCATCGTCTTCGCGGTAGCCGGCATAGCGGCGCTGGCAGCCTTTAAACTGAACTCCAATAAAAAGGATGTAGAGGCGAGGGTTTATCACCCAGACCTCGATCTTGCGGCCACAGTACAGGCCGATACGGTGAAGGAAAGCCCCTTTAGCAAGGCTACGCAGTTCTTAGGATCGTTCGCAGCCAATCGCGAAGTTTCCATTGCGTCCGAAACTTCGGGAAAGGTGATAACCGTCGGGGTGCAGGAAGGCAACCAGGTGGGGCAGGGAAGCCTGGTGGCCAAACTGGATGACGGAGTCCTGCTGGCCCAATTGCATTCCGCAACCGCCAGCCTGGATAATGCGGCCGGTACACTGAAAAGATATGAGCAGGCGCCCAACGGCGTGTCGCAGCTGCAAATGGACAATGCCCGTACCCAGCTATTGACCAGCCAGGCACAGATAGAACAATTGAAGAAACAGATCGGCCAGTACACCATCTCCGCCCCTTTTTCCGGCGTGATCACAGCACGCAATTTCGACCTGGGAGCCGTGGTATCTCCGGGTACTCCCCTCGCAACGCTGACGGATATCAGCTCCCTCAAACTGGAGGTAAGTGTTCCTGAGCGATATGTCGCCCAATTTAAGAATGGGATGCCCATCACGGTCAACACCGACGTATATCCGGGATCGTCCTTCACCGGCACCGTCTGGATGATCGCAAGCAAAGCCGACGCTTCGCACAACTACACCATAAAGGTACTGGTACCAAACAACACCCAACACCCGCTGAAAGCAGGCATGTATGGCAATGTCACGATTGGCAATACATCGGCGCATCAGGCGATCTGCATCCCGAGATCGGCCTTGATCGGCTCTGCCCGGCATCCACAGGTATACGTTGTGGAGAACGGAGCAGCAAGGGTCAGGGATATAGAGACGGGCGCAGGTAATGCTACAAGTATCGAAGTAGCGAAGGGCTTGCATTCGGGGGAAGTGGTCGTTTCCAGCGGCCTGGTCAACCTTACGGATGGAACAAAAGTCAGTATCAAATAAAATCGATCATCATGTCAATAACAGAAATAGCCATAAAGCGGCCCTCCCTCATCATCGTAATATTTACTGTCCTGATAGGCGCCGGTTTGTTTTGCTACACCAGGCTCAGCTACGAGCTCTTGCCAGATATCTCACAACCTACACTGGTGATCACTACCAATTATCCGGGGGCGGCGCCCGCCAACGTGGAGCAAACGGTGACAAAGAAGATAGAAGACCAGCTTAGCTCGATAGATGCCATAAAGACCATCACTTCCCAATCACTGGAAGGAGTGTCCATCATTACTGCCGAATTCAACACAGGTACTGATATCGACCTGAAACAGCAGGAAGTACAACGAAAGATAAACAATATCCTGGGCGATATGCCCACGGATGTAAAATCACCCGGCATTTCCAAGGTGTCGCCCAGCGACCAGCCTATTATGCAGCTGATGGCCGTTTCCAACCTGGACAACGCAGCTTTTTATGATCTTATCCGGAACCAGATCGACCCGCTGCTCCAGCAGGTGCAGGGCATCGGCGAGATCTCCCTCATCGGCGGACAGGAACGGGAGATACAGGTGAACATCGACAAGGAGAAACTGGATTATTATAAACTGTCCATCCTGAATGTTACCCAGGCAATAGCCAATGGCAACCAGGAATTCCCCGCCGGAAAGGTAAAGTCGGAGACGCTGGGACAAATGACGGTTCGGCTTTCGGGCAAATACAGTTCGGTTGAACAGCTGAACAACCTGGTGGTCGGCCTTCCCGTTGCCGGCAGCCCGATCAGGCTTAGCGATGTAGCTACGGTTGCAGATGTGACTAAGGATGTGTCGACGGTTTTCCGGTACAACGGACAAAACGGCATCGGTATGCTGATAAAGAAACAGGGCGATGCCAATGCCGTGGCCATCAGCAAACAGGTGAAGGAAAGGATCACGGCGCTGGAGAAGAGATATGCCGGAGACGGCGTCAAATTTACCATTGCCGATGATACGGCCGACTATACGCTGGAAGCTGCCAACGGCGTGGTGGACGACCTGATGCTGGCCGTGATCCTGGTGGCTATCATCATGCTGCTGTTCCTACACAGTATCCGTGATTCGCTGATCGTGCTGGTCGCCATCCCTGCTTCGCTGATCTCGACCTTTATTGCCCTGTATCTGTTTGGGTACACGCTTAATCTCATGACCCTGCTGGGACTTTCGCTGGTCATTGGGATATTGGTGGATGACAGCATTGTGGTATTGGAAAATATCCACCGGCATCTTGGCATGGGCAAGGATAAACGAACCGCAGCCCTCGATGGACGTAAGGAGATAGGCTTCTCCGCTGTGGCGATCACGATGGTGGATGTGGTAGTGTTTGGTCCGCTGATGCTGATACAAAACAGCATCGGCTCGATCCTGCGGGCCTATTCCTCCACCATTGTGGTAGCCACTTTATTGAGCCTGTTTGTCTGTTATACGCTCACGCCCTGGCTGGCATCCCGTTTTGGCAAGTTGAGTCATCTGGATAACAGAAAGATACAGCACAGGCCCCTGATCGTGTTTGAAAAATTGATCAGCGGGCTTACCCGGTGGTATGCCGGGGCGCTTGCCTGGGTACTGCGTCATAAGGTGATCATGACGGTCGGGGTCCTGCTGCTTTTTGCCATGGTAGCAGGTATAATGAAACTGGGTGTCATTGGGAATGAGTTCGTAACGGAGACTGATAAAGGGCAATTCAGGCTCGCTTTGGAATATGACAAGAACACCACCGTATTGCAAAATAATCTACGCACCAGGGAGATCGAGGACTATTTACGGCAACAGCCCGATGTTACCACTGTTTTCAGCAATGTGGCAGGGGCGAGCACTTCTGCGATAGTAGCCGGTGTAGGTTCTGATTATAAATCCGAGCTCACCGTCACCCTGGTAGACAAAAAAGACCGGCGGCTTCCGACCGAAAAGCTGATGCTGCAGAAAGGACAGGATGTGGCGCAGCATTTTGCGGGGGTAAAGGTAAGCCCCACCATGGTCAACATGATCAACACCGGCGAGCCCATTCAAATAGTACTGAATGGAGAGAACTCCACCGAATTGATGGCCGCCGCAAACGACCTGAAACGACGCATCCAGGCCATACCCGGCGCCATAAATGTCATCCTCAGCGTGGAAGAAGGCAACCCGGAAGTGGAGGTAAATATCGACCGGGAAAAGATGAGTCAACTGGGACTTACGATCAATGAGGTAGGTTCTGTTATGAAAAACGCTTATGCGGGCAATGACGATGCCAAGTACCGCGTGGGAACGAATGAATACGATATCAGGGTGAAATTTGACGACTTCGACAAGCACAGCGTGGATGATGTAAAGAATATCTCGTTTGTCAATGCGACAGGACAGCTGATAAAGCTTTCGCAATTTTCCGATGTAGTACAAGGAAGCGGACCCAGTGTACTGGAACGTAAAGACCGGCGCACCTCGGTTACGGTAAAAAGCAATGTGCTGGGGATCACCTCTGGCGTGGTGGCAGATGAAATTAAAAAATCCCTTCTCGCGAAGCCCTTGCCAGCCGGCATCGATCTGCGCTGGAGTGGTGATATCGAACGGCAGGGCGATTCTTTCAGTGCAATGGGGATGGCCATCATTGCGGCGGTGCTGCTGATGTACCTGGTGATGGTAGCCTTGTACAATAATTTCGTGTATCCGTTCGTGGTCCTGTTCTCTATCCCGGTGGCCTTTATCGGGGTATTCCTGGCCCTGGCGCTTACGAAATCGTCCATGAGCATCTTCACCATCCTAGGGATGATCATGCTACTGGGCCTGGTGGCCAAGAATGCTATCCTCATCGTCGACTTTGCCAACCACCGGAAGGAACATGGCGACAGTACCTGGAAGGCATTGATAGCCGCCGGACAGGAAAGGCTTCGCCCTATCCTGATGACCACTCTGGCGATGGTGATCGGCATGCTTCCGATAGCTATGTCTACTGCGGCGGGCAGCGAATGGAAGAGCGGCCTGGCCTGGGTGATCATTGGCGGGCTTTCTTCCAGCCTCTGTCTTACGGTATTTGTGGTGCCGATGGTCTATTACAGTGTGGACAGGATAGGAGATAAAATCAGAGCATGGCTGCATGACAGGCCGGCATTGATCTATAGATAGGCGTTGATCAACCCCCGACCAAGTGTCGGGGGTTTTATTATTGGAGTACTTCTTTGAACAACTTATAATAAATATCGGTAAGCCGATCGACCAGGTAGAGGATCTTGTTTTTCATGATTGAATATTGGTACCGTAACAACGGATCGAGGAATGAAATTAGTATGGAAAGCTGCAAAAAACTTAATTTGGTGATTAAGGGGAGGGAAAATTGTCCATTACCTTACGGCATATATCCATTTTTATCCGGTGTCAGTCTTCGCATCTTTGCTGTATCGATAACGGTATAAACAGTAAATTAAATCAGTAAGCAATGACACAGTTTAAAGTTCCCGGCAGGGACGAAGTATCCGCGAACAATCAAACGCTGTTTGACAATCTCAAAAAGGGACTGGGTATGGTTCCCAATCTGTATGCGGTGATGGCACTATCGGAAAATGCCCTGGGCAATTACCTCGCCTTCCAAGGGGCGAAAACACGTTTTTCCAACAAGGAAAAGCAGGCGGTGAACCTGGTGGTGAGCCAGGTAAACAATTGTTTATATTGCCTGAGCGCGCACACGCTATTGGGCACCATGAATGGCTTGACCGAGGCGCAGACCATCGAGATCAGGAAAGGCAGCGCCTCATTCGACAATAAATTGAATGCTTTGGTAAAGCTGGCAAAGGAAATTACAGAGAAGAGAGGTTTTGTGTTAGATGACACGTTAACATCCTTTTTTAATGCGGGTTATGACAAGGGACAGGTTGTAGAGCTGGTAATGCTGGTTGCGGAGAAGTCCGCAATGAATTATCTGCATGGCATCACCAAGGTGGAAATCGATTTTCCGGTTGCAAAAGCGATTTGAGCTGATACAGCAGGGCAAGGCATTGGATTGCTTGCCCTGCCTTACCTTTGAAAAAGGGAGACAAAAAATTGATATATGGAAGAAAAAAAATACCCGCTGCCGCCGTTTACACTGGAAACGGCGCTGCAGAAAGTGCAAATGGCTGAAGATGCCTGGAATACCAAAGACCCCGAAAAGGTTTGCCTGGCCTATACCACCGACACGGAGTGGAGAAACCGGACGGAGTTTCTCAACGGAAGAGAAGAAATAAAAGATTTCCTGAGAAGGAAATGGCAGAAAGAGCTGGATTACAAACTTAAAAAGGAACTCTGGGGGTTTAGGGATAACAGGATGGCCGTCCGATTCGAGTACGAATGGCATGATCACAAGGGCCAATGGTATAGGAGCTACGGCAATGAATTATGGGAGTTCGATGAGAATGGCCTGATGAAAAAACGTTTTGCGAGCATAAATGATCTGCCCATAACGGAAAAAGAAAGGAAATTGACATGAGCGATCCGAATACAGCAACTCTGGTAAACCCGCAGAATGGGAACCTTGCCTTTAAAATTCACACATTTACAGACAATAGTTTCTTTGACCACATTCAGCGGAACAATTACTATTCGCTTATATGGGTGAAGATAGGGGTGGGGCGGTTGAGAGCGGATTTTTCCGAGTATGATCTTAAGGACAATTATTTGCTTTCCTTTTCCCCCTACCAGCCTTTTATGTTGTCGTCCGCGAGCACCATAAACGGGGTGGTGATACAATTTCACCCGGACTTTTTCTGTATCCACAAGCATCACCAGGAAGTCGCGTGTAATGGAGTATTGTTCAATAATATTTACCAGCCACCTTTTATTTGGATTGACGACAACACTGCCGCGATGTTTGAGATGCTCATCGGGCAAATGAAGACCGAAATGCAAAATGTGGCTTTGGCTCAATATGAACTTCTCATTTCCTATCTGAAAATATTCCTGATCACCGCTTCCCGCGTGAAGGCCAAACAACAGCAGGGAACAGACCTGGTTGTTGCAAAAGCAAAGCAGCCCCTGGTCCTTCAATCATTGAAGGATGCCATCGAAGAGAACTATAAAGCAAAACATGCCGTGAGTGACTATGCGGAGATGCTGAATATTTCACCCAAATCCCTGGCGAAGATCACAAAGGCCCACCTGAACAAAACCTTGTCGGCATTGATCTCCGAAAGAATTATTATTGAGGCAAAAAGGGAATTATACCTCACCAACAAGCCAGTGAAGCAGATTGCATATGAATTGGGCTACGAGGATGAATATTATTTCAGCCGGTTTTTCAAAACCAATACCGATGTTTCGCCGCAATTATACAGGGATACGGTTGGTTTCGACAGGCAAAGCGCTGTAAACTGACGACAGGACGGGGGACATAACCCCAGGGTCTATTCGTGAATATTTTCCTGGAATACTCAGTTGCACTTTAAGGTATTTAATATCTTTGCGCCTCAACCGGATCGGGCCGGTATATCTCAAATTTCCTGTCGCACCCACACGATCGTATTTCGATTTCATCATTTTGGCACTATGGATAAACATCGCTCATGGTTGAGGCTGATCGTGTATTTTTTACTTGGAATTTTGGCCGGCTTTGTGTTTTGGCGATTCGTCTTTAGGCCGGATATATGTGAGTGGTAGGCGAATCCGGGGTGCAACTGCGCCCCCGATGCATTGGAAAAACGCATCTTGCCTGCGTTCACCTCTTTTTTAATCATTAAACATGTCAAATGAAAAAGGTCAAAGCCCTTATCTTGCTGCCATTGCTGGCGGCGGTATTATTGTTCGGCTCATTCATTGCCAAGCCGGAAAGGAACACAAAGGCGAACATCCTGAACTATGCCTGGTACACGCCTGACGGACAGTTCGTCGCCTGGAGCACGCTGGTGAATGCGGAATTCGTGACTGGTGGAGACACCAACCCAGTGAACGGGACGCTTATCTCTTTAGGGTATACCGGCGGTGATCCGGGTCAGCCGCCTTCCGGCACTCTTGTGTATAAACTATATTCCCATCCCTAGCAAGCGCTTATACCGTAAGAGTTATTTTATCAAAAGCATATCGAACGGACACAAGGTGCTCAAACAAGAAGCCCGCTACCAGAGCGGGTTTTTTAATTGTGGGGAGATTAGCGACCCGGGCGGGATTAGCTTCGGCGCTTATCGCCGCCTCCGCTGATCTCCTGAACCCTGCGAGGGACCTTACCCAAGGCCGCCCAGTCCGCTATCGCGGCCCGCGGCTTTTCTGTTTTTCCGCTATGGTGAGCAATCTCACCTTGCTCCAAAACAGAAAAGCAGGCCAGACTTTCGGCTGGTAGACTTTGTGACCCGGATTGGACAGATTTCAAACCGGCTATGGAACGAGTTAAAGTACCTATCTAATTTCTAATCTATTTAGAACTTCATAATTCCGCGAATTCGGGAGAATTGCAATCGCCATTGTGGATTTTTACACTTTAGAGAGACAGCCTATTGAGTACAACGGTCATTGAAAAATAATAAATTAGATATCTTTAACTATAAAAAATATTGTCAGTTTGGAAAAATGTCTTAAATTTATGGACAAATGTCCGTAAAATGGTAGGCACAAATTCAAAAATAACCAAGAAGCTTGATAACGAAATATGTTCCATTTTCAAGGGATGGAAAAATGAAGGGCAAGTTTTCAATGTCTTCATTAGTCATTGCACCTTTGATGCTTTCCTGGCAAATAAATTAGCGATTATCTTCCTAATCGAGAAAGGGGTTCCTTATTCGCTATTTAACATCATTCAAGATTATACTCCGCTTGATGAAAATGATTGGACAAAAATACTTGATCTTTCAACTAAATCCATCCAACGCTACAAGCAATTAGAAAAGCATTTTGGGAGACTTCAATCTGAGAAGATCATAGAAATGGCTGAGGTCACAAATATTGGCCTGGATGTTTTTGGCAATATTGATAAATTTAAGTTGTGGCTCAGCACTCCCAACTTTGCTCTTGGTAAACTCAAACCCATCGAATTATTGAAAGATTCTTATGGCAAGGAAATGGTCATTGGAGAGCTCACCCGCATAAACTACGGAATCCTAGCCTGATGGAAATTTATCGTCTCTCCCGAGAAAAATTTGCTGGCACTTTGTCAGGCATAGGCGCAGCTCTGAAAGGTGCCCGTTGGAACTCACCAGGTGTCGAAATGATTTATACAGCAGCAAATCGGTCTCTCGCAATGGCCGAAGTTGTTGTGCATTTTACGCTGGCCACTATTCCGGATGATTACGTTATGGTGACCATATTTGTGCCCGATGACGCAAATATTTACAATCTTTCAGCTACCGATCTTCCCAATGATTGGAACGCTTGGCCTCACACAGTATCTACACAAGTAATTGGTGATCGCTTTGTCATAGATAATAAATATCCCATTCTGCGTGTTCCTTCTGCCGTTACACAGGGAGATTATAATTTTCTTATAAATCCATTTCATCCAGATTTCCGACGTATTCATATTGTCGACACCAAAAAGTTTCCTTTCGACAGCCGAATCTTTAAATAAAATCTGTCCTCGATGCAGAGAAGAATTTGTCAGCAACCTTTGTACGCCACTAACTAGACTCCCGATCCTCGAGGCTTCGCCCAAGACCTATATTTTTAAAGCAATGAAGGTGTATCTTTAAAAAACTCTTCAGGTGTTGCTTCCCGATAAGTGATCGTAAGCAAAATATAAAGACAGTAGTTTTATGCCCGCAACTTTGAGAAATCGAGCTCTCCGGGCGCAGCGGTCTTCCATTCTATGTTGGTGTTTTTAACTTCCCCATATTGGCCTGTCGAAATAGTCCAATAATTACCAACCTTATTTTGTAGTTTGAAGCGAATGACTTTCTTGAATTCCAAATATTTATCAACAGTATTTGGGTGAATTGCCATATTGCAGCTATAACCTTCATTCGAGTAGCTAGGGTATACGATAAAATCCTTCCAAGTCAACCCGTGGAGCATCAACCTTATGGTTCTGGTAGCGTGACGATCGACAATTGTATTGCGTATAGGGATATGGTGGAAAAGATCTTCTTCACCCTACTGGCCGATATATACCCGCAAAGTCAAATCATTCAGGAACGAATCCTAAAGGTCGATAATGACCATCGCGTAAAGAAATAGAGCTGGCAGGGGAGTCCGTAAAATGGCGAGAAATATTCAGAGAAAGCCAGGCGGATCAAATTTTATCGCTGGCCTTTACTAAAGGGCGTAATTCATTTTCAATAAATTGATTCGGCGACCAATGGTTGGTCAGTTTATCTAGTAGGAGAGAATCAAACCCATTTATTCCAATGGTGAGTGGAATGCCGATTTCGGGCTTGATCGCACTAAGAATGGACCCGATACCGGTAGACAGATAAAACCTGATCCCCTTTGCCGGCAATTTTTCAAGGACACTATTTTCTTTAATTTTATTTATATACTCTCTGATAAGATTGGTGTCGTCCGGAAGGTCATTAATCCAGGTTTTAAACCGTTGAGCTCATTTTCCAGGATAAAATTGAATTCTGCCACTCAAGCTGATTAATGGTTTTCGAAAAATGGTGCGATGGGCCCCGGCCCATTGTCTATAAAGAAACGAAAAATCAGGCTTTGGTACTCCCGTATTTAAACCCAATTTTTGAGGAAGTTGGGGCAAAACAGAATTCTCCCGAGGGGGGACGGTTTTTCTCGGATATTCTTCCTTTTCACCGAAACCATGCTAAATCAGGGTGCAGGTTGAGACCAATTCGATCCATTGTGTCTTCAATAGTTTCGCCGCTCATTGCTTTTTACTCATCCATCCCTTATGTTACCGTATCAGCTGAGCTTCGGTCGCGGCGAAAGCATCCCGAGCAATCTTTTGAGGGTCTGGATAGATATAATCCTTAGTGACACCGAGCGATTCCAACTTTTCTCGCACATA
The DNA here is from genome assembly GCF_014642875.1 of Puia dinghuensis. GTDB lineage: Bacteria > Bacteroidota > Bacteroidia > Chitinophagales > Chitinophagaceae > Puia > Puia dinghuensis. The sequence continues at coordinate 1,242,590 of NZ_BMJC01000001.1, read as the reverse complement.
CGGCGCGAGATTTTTGTTGATGTTGATGCAGTTGCAAAAGTGATAGTTCATACTCGGGTCGCTAACCTTGACGATTTCGTTGGCGACGTGTTCGAGAGGCAACGTTGGGTTAGCGTTCCAAGTGAACGCGCCTTTTTGGTTGACAATATTCATACTGTTATTTAGCGAGTATTTCAACTGGCTATCTTCCTTGAAATCGGAGAAGAACAAAAGATCGGCATCAATCAGGTTAGATATTTTCGTCAAATGAGTAATGAGGCCCGGCCCCTGCGTTTTTAAGAAAAACCAATCTATTCTGCTGTCTGGCCAGTAACTATCGATCTGTTCTTTGGTGAATTTCGCTGCCATTTCCTTAAGAAGTCCCTCCTTAAATTTCGCCCGACCACTGGCCAGCGACTGGACTATGACATCATCCAACGCTCCTTTAATAAGCGCTTTCTCATCAATAAAATAGACGCAAAAATACTTGTCTATTTCCCGGGTTGTCGTCGGAGCCGCGACCGTTTCCGTAGCAAAGTAGAGGGCGTTAGTAAAGCTGTACGTCCAATCTAACAATGGAGTGGGGCATCCATGATGCTGTAGGAAACTTAAAATCCCCAGATCGTTAAGAGGATCGAGACCGGAAATTTCAATGAATCGGGGAAGTATCTCACCGTAATTGGTACGAGCGTTTTGTACCATCAATTCGAGAAAGGCCTTAAAGTCAACGCCTTTTTCAACATATTCTTTCGAGATCCAGGTACGCTGCAGAGAGCTGTATAAGCGATATCGAGCTTGGTTAAGTCCTCGAAATAAAAAGCCAGTTAATGACCTGTTTTTTTCTAATATGGCGTCGAAATGTTCCTTGGTTTCGACGGTTTCCTGGTCAAAGAAGATTTCTTTTTGCAGGAGCGACCGATATTCGGATAGTTGCTGGTTCGATGTTAACGGTGCCGTAATATGTTCACTTATATTATGCCAGCATGGCGGCATTTACCAGAGGAGAAACAGTCCTGGGATCGACCTTTCCGTTTGGCAATGATTTGACCTTCAGCAAATCCTTTAAGAGATCAGGGAATACGATCTTTTCAATACCGCCGTTTTCGAGGTATTCGTTGAATAATTTAACTTTTAAATCGAGATCAATATTCATATATCGTGCAAGCCTAAAGGTAAAAAGAAGAAACTACGTTTGTTATTTTCGACGTCATGCCTGCCGATGAAACCCAAATGGTATTGAGATTCGCGTATGGTGGTCTGTGTTAGTCAAATAGTTAGTCAAATAAAAAGCACCTAGAATATGTTTAATCTAAGTGCTTTATTATCAGTGTGTTATGTGACCCCGTCAGGATTCAAACCTGAAACCTTTTGATCCGTAGTCAAATGCTCTATTCAGTTGAGCTACGGGGCCGGGACTTGCGAGGGATTGGGTCCCAATCGCTAAGGGGCTGCAAATATAGGACAAAATCCAGAATGGAAAAAATGCAAGGCATTTTATTTGCCGGCGACGGCAGGGGCGAGTGCACGTGGCGGAGCCGGGTGGGGCGAACGGCGGGGGCGGGCGAGGCGGGCCGGCATCGGTGAGGGGAATGCGGCGAGTGGCGAGTGGCATGCGGCGGGGGCGGCTACTCGTAGATTTTCATTGCGGTGCGCTCGACGACGGATTTGGGGAGGAGCCAGGCCATGGCGGCACCCAGTTTGTTGATGAAGCCGGTGATGATCTCGGCCTTGCCTGCGAACATGCCTTTGATGGCGAGGGTGGCGACGGTCTCGGGTGTCATGTTGAGCTTTTCGGCGGCCTTCCTGCCTTTTTCGCCCAATTGGGCACGGTTGGGGAAGTCGGTGTCCGTGGCGCCAGGACTGACACAGGTGACGGAGACTGTGGTTTTGTGGAGCTCCTGGTGGAGGCCGCGGCTGAAGGCGAGGACAAAGGCCTTGGTGGCGGCGTAAAGGGTGAGCTTGGGTACCGCCTGATAGGCGGCCGAACTGGCGATATTGAGGATATAGGCCTTTGGCCGTTGGTGCAGATCGGGAAGGAAGAGCCGCGTCATTCCCACGAGCGTGGACATATTCAGCTGCATCATATTCAGATGTTCGGGCAAGGTGTACTTCTCAAACGATCCGCTGAGACCATAGCCGGCATTGTTGACGAGGATGCTGACGGCATACCCCCGGGCACGGCACCAGTCATAGACATTCTGTGGAGCTTCGGCGGTGGACAGATCGAGCGCCAGCCAGTCGGTCTTTACAGTATACCGCGAGCCGATCTCGGCGGCGAGCTGCTGCAACAGGTCTGCCGAACGGGCTATAAGCAGGACATTGAATCCACGGGCCGCCAGCTCGCGGGCGATCGCCCTGCCGATACCTTTGCTGGCGCCGGTTATTAATGCATATTCCATAATGGGGTAAAGATAATGCAAACGGCCGGCTCCGAGGAACCGGCCGTATTGGTATGTAAATTAGTTTAGTTCTGTACTTTCGAGGCAAACCGATGATAAAAGGGCGTCTTGCTATTCGCATCTTTCGGCATATATTTTCCCGTGATGATCGGCACATACATCACGCGGCGACGGCTGGCTTCTCCATAGAGCGGCGACTGCTGGGCACGATGCCAGATGCGGCCGTCATGCACGGTAAGATCACCCGCAAAAAGGTCGAAACCGATCTCGCGGCGATCGGGATTATTGTCGATGAAGTATTTCTTGCCGAACAGCAGCCGCAGTATCCCCTGTTTGTGGGTACCCGGCAATACGCGCAACCCGCCATTTTCGAATGGGGTGTCATCCAGGTGAAGTCCCACATTCAGCATGGGCATGATCTTCTGCCCAAGGAACAGATCGCGGGGGCTGTCGGTATGCCAACCCATCTGGGTAAAATTGCTTTCCGGCATCCGGACATAGTGGTTGAGGATCAATCCATCCTTCTCATTTTCGCTGATCCGGCCTTCGTAAGGATATAACAGGCCGACAAGCGCCTGGACACGAGGATCCTGCAGCATTTCATGCAGCGGCTTGCTGTACAGGGACAGGAAACACATCCGCTGGATCATCTTATTGCCGTCCTGATCCTTTCCAAATTTCAACGGGATACCGTTGACCTTATCCCGGCCTTCATCCAGCCATTGTTTTTCAATCCTGTTGAGCTCTTGTATGAATAATTGAACGGTCTCCGAATTCAGAAAATTCCTAAAAATGATAACTCCATACTTGTCGAAAAAGTTAAATTGTTCTTCCGTTAGCTTATCTCCCAAGACAAAATCGGGGCATTCGAATTTTTTCATAAATGCTAGCTTTATTTAAGAAAAGGAAGGGTCCATCCCTTTCCGCTTCAGCGCTTTGAAATATTGGGTTAATTGAGTTTTAACAAATTGTGAATTCTTCATTAAGTATCAAATGTATGAAAATTAGTATTTTCGACGTTAATTTGCCTCGCTTTTATCGATAAACGTAAATAAATATACTACAACATTGCTCCTCTTTTCGTTCGGAAAAGCAATATTTATCTATTTTCTTGGGTTTTCCTGATGTGCCCCTACTGCTGTCAATAAAAAGTCACGCAAATATACGCCCTATTCTCGTACTGCCAACCATTACCCGATGGATAGCAGCCGAATCTCTAACGCACAGGCAGCTTATAAATTTAAGCAGATTATAGATACTTATATCCACATTTTTTGATCGCGAGGCCCCCTAGCGCAATACGACCCGTGTTGCCAACTGGTAAGACACCCAGCTGAAGAACAGCCCGCCCAGCACATCCAGGGTGTAGTGCACATGCTGTACCAACAGCAAAAAACCGACGATCGCCGTAACAGCCAGCGCGAGCTTCTTATCCGTCTTACCGGGGACCGTCAGATACAACAGGAATACCGAGGAGGTATGGCCGGAAAAGAAAAGGTCCTTGGTCACGAACTTATCCGAGCCATAAAAGAAATTACTCACCGGGTCGACCAAACCGATCAATCCCGCCGGTGGATCCAGCGGAACGACGGTTATCGTCAATATCCGTAATGCACATAGGAAAATGAATGACCACAGATAAGTAAGGAACATCTGCGGTGTTTGTGCGGCGCGGAAGAGGCAGTATGCGGTGAAGGACCAGATAACAATAAAGAGAGCTACCGAGACATTATGGGGGGGCAGCATGCGCAGCACGGCGTCATTCAATACCACCCCATGTCGGCGCTCGATCGCCTGGAAGAAGAGCGGGAGAAGCGATAATACCGTGACTAAAACGACGAGTCCTGCCATTACCCGCCGACGAAAAGCAGTGATAAGCCAGGCTTCCTGCCATTCCTGCCGTACGGCGACCAAGAGTGTTTGTGAGTTAGACAAGCCACAAAAATAAGGCAAAGATTAAATTAACACAAACTTAATGCGAGGTTTTTGGCCGATTAATAATGCCATCTTACAAACGCCTCCATAGCAGCATACTTGGTCAGACCCAATTGTGCATAGAGGTTGGCGGTATTGGCATTTCGGTCTTCAGCGCGTTGCCAGAACTCCCGGCTATCGCTACCCTGGAAGGGAACCATATCCTTTTGCGACTGGTGGATAAAGATGCCAAAGCGCTTCTTCATCACCTGGTCGGGGCTCATGGGAATGGCCATCTCGATCTCACTGATATCCCATTCCTGCCAGGCGCCCTTATAGAGCCAGAGCCAGCAGTCCTTCAACCACTCGTCGCCTGCGGCTTTCAACCGGCGCAAGGATTCAAAGACGATGTCGAGACAGACCTTGTGCGTCCCGTGCGGATCGGCGAGGTCACCGGCGCAATAGATCTGCTGGGGCTTGAGCTTCCGCAGGAGATCGACGGTCATTTGCACATCGGCTTCGCCCATGGGCTTTTTCTCGATCGTTCCCGTCTCATAAAAGGGAAGGTTCATAAAGTGGATGTTCTCGTCTTTCAGTCCCACATAACGGCAGGTGGCCTTGGCTTCGCAACGGCGGATGAGGCCCTTGATGGCGCGAATCTCGGGGGTATCGATATCGCTAGGCTTCTTTGTCTTCAGATAACGGGTAGCCTGCTCGAGGATTTGGGAAGATTTGCTGCTATCGATGCCCGAGAGCTGCTCAAAGCCTACGGCAAAATCGAGGAAACGGGTGACGAATTCATCGGTGACGGCGATATTCCCCGAGGTCTGGTAGGCGACATGTACGTCGTGGCCCTGGTCGTGCAATCGCATGAACGTTCCGCCCATGGAGATGATGTCGTCGTCCGGATGGGGCGAGAAGATGAGGCAGCGTTTGGGAAAGGGCTCCGACCGTTCGGGATGCGTGGGCAGGTTGGCGCCGGGCTTACCGCCTGGCCAGCCAGTGATGCTGTCCCGACACAGATAGTAGACCTGGAGGTTGGTCTCATAGGCATCGCCTTTTTCCACCAGCAGATCGCTGAGACCATTATCATTATAATCGCTGTTGGTGAGGCTGAGAATGGGCTTGCCCAGTTTGAGGGCCATGTTGACGACGGCCTTGCGCACCATCGCCGGTGTCCACACTGTGTCCCCCGTCAGCCAGGGCGATTTGAAGCGGGTAAGCTCGGATGCGGCTACCTCATCGGTGACGAAAATGCAATCATTATGTTGTTGCAGGAGGGAGGCCGGTATCTGTTCGGTGACATTGCCTTCCACTGCTTTCTGGATGACGGGCGCCTTGAGCTGACCCCAGGCCATCAGGACGATGCGTTTGGCCTTGAGGATAGTGCTGATGCCCATCGTGATCGCCAGCCGCGGTACTGCGGAGATATTCTGAAAGTCGTGCGAGTTGGCGATGCGGGTGGAGTTGTCCAGCGGCACCAGGCGGGTGCGCGAATAGATGCTGCTGCCCGGCTCGTTGAAACCGATATGTCCATTATTACCGATACCCAGGATCTGCAGATCGATGCCGCCGGCCTCTTCGATCATTTTTTCGTATTCCAGACAACGCTGCTTGATATCTTCTTTCTTCCACTGGCCGTTAGGAATATGACAGTTGGCGGGGTTGATATCCACTTTGCTGAACAACTGCTCTTTCATGAAGCGGTTGTAGCTCTGCAGGGCATCGTTATCGATGGGGTAGTATTCGTCGAGATTGAAGGTGACCACGTTCTTGAAGCTCAGCTTCTCTTCACGGTGCAGTCTTACCAGTTCGGTATAGAGCGATTTGGGTGAGGAACCCGTCGCAAGACCCAGGACGATCTTTTGCCCTTTTGCTTCCTTTTCACGGATGAGCGTTGCGATCTCTTTTCCAATAAAACGGGAACCTTCTTCCAAAGAACTGAAAATTTTTACCGGGATTTTCTCGAACGAGTCTACCATGCTCATAAATCAGAGTGTTTTTATTATTAAAACCGGGGCGAATTTACATCAAGGTGTTTGTTGTCCCAAAAATGTAACCATTGTTGCGACAAAAATCTGCTAAAGAAACAGCAAAAAAATCTCCATTGTTCCGGCGAGTAGCGCCTTGAGGGATTTGATCGCCTGATAAAGGAGATTGCGGGCCACCTGGTAATTGATGTTCATGATCTCGCTGACTTCCTCATAGCTGAGGTTCTGGTAGTATTTAAGATAGATGATCTCCTTTTGCCGGTTGGAGAGCCGGCCCATGGCTTTCAGCACCCGTTGTTTCTTCTCATCGCTATCCTGCTTACTGATGAGGGCCATCTCATGGCTCCATTCAAAAGCGATGTCGGCGCCACCGGCGAGCGGGATCATTTTCCCCTTCTTGCTGAATGCTCTTAACAGCTTGTATTTTAGTGATTTAAGAAGGTATGCCTTTATCGAGAGCACGGGTGTCGCAGATTTGGCCTGCCAGAGTTCGATAAACAATTCCTGGATACAATCTTCCAGCAGGGTAGTGTCAGTGGTGAACTTGCTGCCAAACCGGAAGAGGGCCTCATAATGCACCCGGAAAAGCGTTGCAAAGGCTTCTTTGTCACCTTTGCGAAAGGATTCCCAAAGCATTATGTCCTGGTTGGCACTGTTCAAGGGTGGTGGTTGAGCATTATTCAACAAGGAAAATACACTAAACCTATTGTCGGGAAAAAATATTTTAGCGGATTTGGCAAAAAAGATCAAAAAAACGGGCAATCACGGTTTTGGAAATTATCTTTATGCCCAGGAGCCGCGGAGCCCCAGAACCATATTATGTCAGCAAATTACACAGAGCCGGAAGAGCTTTTAGCGGATGAGTCTTTTCTATCCTGGTATTTTAAATCGGGTGCAAAGGATACGGAGGACTGGGATCAATGGATGGCGGGCCATCCCGATCGGGAGCAACTTGTCCGGGATGCTGTAGCCTTGCTTGACACGGTGCGGGTGCGCGAGACAGAGGTTCCGATACAGCGCATACAGGCTGCAGAGAAGGCGCTGCTTAGCAGGCTGGATGAAATCCCGGCCGCCGAAACTTCTCAAGCTCGCGCTGGCCTGTTGAACCTGTATAGTTATCGCCGCTGGATGGTCGCTGCTGCCGTCCTCGTTCTACTTGGCGCCGGTGTCGTCGTTGTCGCCATCCGTTCGGCCGGCGACCGGGTAATGAAGACGGCTTATGGGCAAGTCGTGCATCGCGAATTACCCGATGGCAGCGAAGTGACGATGGATGCCAACAGCCGGCTGCAGTACTCTAAAGGGTGGAAGGACGGCTCCAGCCGGGAAGTGTGGCTCAACGGCGAGGCATTCTTTCATGTCCGGAAGACCGCTTCGAACAGCCGCTTTATCGTCCATACCGACCATTTCGATATCATCGTCACCGGCACCCGGTTCAATGTCGTCAACCGCAATGGTGTCGAGAATGTCCTGCTGCAGGAAGGGAGTGTTATCCTTCACGGCAAGGATGGGAGGGAGATGACGATGACGCCCGGTGAGTTTGTGAGCTTTGAAAAAGAACTGGAAAAAAGAACTGTCCAGCCTGACAGCGTCACCGCCTGGAAGGACATGAAACTGGTATTTGACAAAACGCCGCTGCGGGAACTGGTGTCCATCGTCAATGATCATTACGGAGTCCATATACAACTGGAGAATGCTTCGCTCGGGGATAGCACCATCTCGGCCATTTTGCCCAACAACAACCTGGATGTCCTGTTGCAGGCCCTGGAAGCGACCTCGGAGTTCAACATCATCCGAAAGGACGACCAGATTGTGATTGCCGCCCAGTCCGGACAGAAGTGATCCAGGAACCGCTGAAAGCGGTTCGATAGAGCTTCGCGCACATACCAAACACTGCACCATGAGAAAATCAAGCTTTTACGGCTTTCTGCTTGTATTTTTTCTCGGTCTCATCCTCACCGGCTCATCCCGGATACGGGCGCAGCAATTGCCGGCTGATCCGTCCCGGCGGCCGTTGATCGATGTGCTGATCGAGCTGAACAAGGTGCGTGGAGTATATTTTCTCTTCTCCCAGCAATCTCTTGCCAGGACCCCGGTGAACGGACCGGTGATGACGCCCGGCATCTCCATCGAAAGGATACTTACCCAGGTGTTGAAGAATACCGGTCTTCGCTATAAGAAGGTGGACGATAGAACCTTTGTCATCCTTGACAGGCGCCCCGCCGCCAGTACCAGCGACTCGACTGCTACGCCGGACTACCCCGACCCGGCGACGGTCTCTGCGGCCCCACCGCGGATGCAGTTTGTCACAGGCCATGTCATCGCGCATGATGGTCAGCATTTACAGGGGGTGAGTGTCACCATCCAGCATACCCAAAAAGGAACCATCACCGATCTCAGCGGCGCCTTCTCGCTGGAAGCAGCCAGGGAGGACACGCTTGTCTTTTCCTTTGTCGGCTATCAAACAAAAAAGATGGCAGCAGGCAGTGTCGGAGCCGATGGTATCCTCCTCGACGCCTCCGAAGAGCCATTGACCGCGGTGCTGGTGACGGCCCTTGGCATTCAAAAACAGGAACGGTCGCTGGGGTATGCTACCGATGAACTGGATGGGGGGCTTTTCACCGGGGCGAGAGCCGTCAACCTGGGTAATGCCCTTGCGGGCCAGGTGGCGGGGGTCAGCGTAGCGGAGAATGCGACGGGACCTTATGGCAGCAGTCGCGTCCTTATCCGCGGGAATGCATCGCTCAGTGGTAATAATCAACCGCTATTCGTCGTAGACGGCATCCCATATGATAATACTACGCAGAGCAGCGCCGGGCAATACGGCGGACAGGATCTGGGTGACGGGTTGTCCAATCTGAATCCTGACAATATCGAATCCGTTCTCGTGCTGAAGGGGGTAGCGGCCTCCGCCCTGTATGGATATCGCGGCGGCAACGGCGCCATTCTTATCCGGACCAAGTCCGGCTCCCGAACGCATGGCATCGGCGTACAGGTGAATAATAACCTGACGGTGAATACGGTGATGGACGAACGGGAATATCAGTACGTCTATGGCCAGGGGCTTTCGGGGATAAAGCCAACGACCGGCCAGATGGCGCTGGCGGCACCTTATTATAGCTGGGGGGCCAGGATGGATGGGACCTCCGCCGTGAATTACCTTAGCGATAATTATGCGTACAGCCCGGCAAAAAACAATTTCGCGGATTTCTTCCGCACCGGGGTCATGAACCAGCCTTCGGTGGGGCTCACCGGCGCCAATGCCAAAGGCCATTTCCGGCTGGGGATCTCCGATCTCCACCTGGCTGACGTTGTACCCAATTCCTCTATGAAGCAGCAGGGATTCAACCTCAACTCCACTTATTATGTGACCAACCGGCTGCAAATGGACCTGACGGCGGACTATGTTTTCGAGAACGTGACCAACCGCGTCTCGCTCTCCGACGACGCCGGCAATGTGATCGCGGCCCCGATGTACCTGGCCAATTCATTTGATATCCGCTGGATGAAGACACACACCGCCCATCCCGATGGGACGGAATGGCTGCCCGGCACCACCGATCTTTATTTCGAGAATCCTTATTACATCGCCTACGATTACCAGGATATGACCAGCCGCAACCGGTTAACCGGTGGGCTTACGTTAAAATACCATTTGCTGGACTGGCTGTATGTCCAGGGCCAGGTGACGCGCGACGGCTACCTGCTCGATGTGACCAATATCGTTCCTTCCGGTGTCGAGTATACGCGTAGCGACGGCGTTCATGGCGGGAACCTTACCCAGTACGAAGTCGATTATCACGAACTGAACACGAGTTTTATGGTCGGAGCGCATAAAAAGCTGGCGTCTGAGCTAAATTTCAATGCCGACTTTGGCGCCAACCGCCAGGATAATTCCTCCACGATATCGGGTATCGGCGCTGTCCCTTTTTCCAACAACCGGGCCGCGGGCCCCTTCCTTGTGGCGGGGAATTATAATGCAGCCGATATTATCAATCCTCCCTATAGCTCGCATCTCCGGCGCTACCGCGTAAACAGCATCTATGGCAGCGCCGACCTGAGCTTCCGGAATTATCTTTTCCTGAATGTGACCGCCCGCAATGACTGGTTCTCGACGCTGAACATCAACACCGATGATTTTCTCTATCCCTCCGTATCGGGAAGCTTTCTTTTTTCTGAAGTCTGGCGGCTGCCCGGCTGGGTGAGTCTCGGAAAATTACGGGCTTCCTACGCGGCATCCTCCAATGGAACAGAACCTTATCAGAACGCCCTGGTATATGGGATACAGAGTTATTCCCTTCCTGGTCAGCCGCTTGGCTATATTGCTACCGGTGGCCTTATCCCCAACCCCAACCTTCGCCCGGTGAGCATCGCGGAGAGAGAGATAGGGCTGAGTACGCAGTTCTTCCATAACCGGCTGGGCCTCGATCTCACCTGGTATAGCAAACAGACGACGGATGATATAGTCAGGACGACGGTAAGCACAACGTCGGGGTATAGCCAGTATATCGAGAACATCGGCCGTATCCGTAATACCGGCATCGAAGGACTATTGACCGCGACGCCGGTGAAGACGACCAACTTCAGCTGGAGTCTTTCCTTTAACTATGCCATCAACCATAACAAGGTGCTTTATATCGGCGGTCTTCCCAGCATCGTGATCAATGGCGCCTATCCCCGCTGGGGCAGCGAGGTGAGCATCAGCAATGTCGTGGGACTGCCGTATGGCCAGATAATGGGTTATGCTTACCGGCATGACGCAAAGGGTAATATCATCTATAGCGATGGGGTCAGCAATCCCGCTCCGGCGGGTGAGCCGGAACCTACCGGTGTAGTGCCGCTGGGGTCTACCGTCTATAAGCAAACCGGTGGCATCACCAATGAGCTGCATTACCGGTGGTTGACGCTTTCCGCCCTGGTGGATTTCAAATTTGGCGCAAAGATCTATTCCGGCACCAACCTGCTCCTTTATTATTATGGACTGCAAAAGGCGACATTGGCGGGCAGGGATGGGGGATATGTCGGGAAAGGCGTGCTGGAGAACGGCCACCCTAATACGTTTGTCGTACCGGCGCAGCAATACTTCCAGGATATTTCCGCCGGGGGTACGGACCATATTGCGCAGGAGTTCGTCTATGATGCGAGTTTTATCAAGCTGCGTTCGGCCACACTGACCTATACCGTCCCGGCCACTGCGCTGAAGAAGCGGTTTATAAAAGGATTGAATTTTTCGCTGGTGGGTCGTAATCTTGCTATCCTGATGAAACATGTACCCAATGTGGACCCCGAGTCCAGCATCAACAATACCAATGGGCAGGGGCTGGAATTGACCGGCTATCCTGCGACAAGGAGCTGGGGATTCAATATGAATATAAAATTCTGACCGGATGAGAGGGAGATCGAAACTGTTGTTATTCTTTTGCGTCCTGCTGGCCGCCAGCGGGTGTAAGAAGGATTTTGTGGCGATAAATACCGACCCTACGGCGATATCCGGGAGCCAGATAAATTTCAACTATCTTTTCACCAATGCCGAACTGATCACTGCCGGCAATTCGGATGGCAATGGCTTCGAGGACTGGCGGAACAATCTCATTTATTCGGGGTGTATGATCCAGCACCTGTCGTCCACTTTTTCCTACTGGGATGGCGATAAATACTTCTATAACGGAAATTACAATTCCGCCTACTGGGACGCCAACTATCCCAACAGCATCGCCGACATCGTGGAAGTGATAAACCATGTGCAAAAAGATACTGCTTCCTTCAATTTCTACCAGATAGCCCGCATCTTCAAGGCCTTTATGTTTCAGCGGATGACGGATATGTATGGGGACTGCCCTTATTTCCAGGCCGGGCTCGGGTATATCGGCGGCATCACTGCACCGCACTACGACCGGCAGCAGGATATCTATATGGACATCCTCCACGAACTCCGGGATGCGGCCACAGCGCTCGACCCCGGGCGGCCCAACACCATCGGGGCTGCCGATCTGTTATATGGCGGCGACCCGCTTTCCTGGAAGCGATTTGCCTATTCCGAGATGGTCAGAGTGGCGATGCGGCTTTCCAAGGCAGACCCGGTTACTGCCGGGCAATGGGTGCAGACGGCGGTGCAGGGTGGGGTGATGACGGGGAATGCCGCCAATGCGATGGTACATCACCAGAATGTCACCGGAACACCGTTTGTCAACGGCAACGGGCTCATTTTGCTGGGAAACGATCCCAATGGTTACCGTCTCCATGCCACCTTTGTACAATTCCTGCGGTCGACGGCCGACCCCCGTCTCTCCTACCTGGCAACTGTATGCGCAAATCCCGGTCAGCCGGCCGACAAGGGTGATACTACTGCAGCCCGGCAGTTGGGTCAGCCGGGAGGATACGATCCACCGAATAGCGGCGGCGCCCACGATCTCACTGGTGCGCCCGGCTGGCCCGGCGATCAGAAAGCTTATTCGGTCGTCAACCGGTATACCTTTGCCCGCCTCGATGTGCCTACTTTCTTTCTCACGTATGGGGAGACGGCCTTGCTGCTGGCAGAGGCCGCCCAACGGGGCTGGATCGTTGGCGATGCCGCACAATATTATAACGCCGGGGTGCGGGGTGCGATGCAGCAACTGGCTTTGCAGGCGGGCGCTGGGCCGGACGAGGCGTCGATCGATGCCTGGCTTGCCGCGCACCCCTACAATGCGGCACAGGGACTCGAACAGATAAATGACCAATACTGGATCGCCGGATTTATGGATGAGAACGAATGTTTTGCCAATTTCCGGCGAAGCGGCTACCCGGCACTGACGCCTGTCAACTACCCTGGAAACGTCACTGGGGGCACCATCCCCCGACGATTTACCTACCCACAGAGCGAGGCTTCCGCTAATGGATCCAATTATACCGATGCCGTTTCGCGGTTGTCCGGCGGGGATAAGATGAATTCCCGGGTTTGGTGGGATAAATAAAAAAAATTTACAAAAACTTCATTACAAAGCTATCGGCGTTGACACTTTTACTGTCAGAGGGCTACTGCTATGTCAAAAAACTATATCGGGGTAGAGGATCTTTTATCGGACGAATCGTTTTTATCCTGGTATTTTCAAACGGATGCCCGCTGTATCCGGCAGTGGGAAGCCTGGATGGCTGCAGACCCTCTTCACCGCGCACGCGCGGAGCAGGCCGTTGCATTTCTCCAATCCCTCCGCCTCGACGAACCGGAAATTACGGCGGATCAGCTGACACAGGCCGAGATGCGGTTGTTGCAGCAAATCCGTGAAGCGGAGAACAGAAGCTACCGGGAAACGGAGCCTAAAGAGCACCGGCGTCCGGTTCTTTCTACCCGGCGCTGGTGGATGGCTGCCGCCGCTGTTCTGTTAGTAGCAACCGGAGTCTATATGATCCGGGAGTTGTCCCTCCGTTCGCAACCGATGGTACATACCGCCTATGGCGAAGTGAAAGAAAACCTTCTCCCCGACGGCAGCAGTGTTGTCGTCAATGCCAACAGTAAGCTGAGCTTCTCTTCAGGCTGGAAGGATGGAAAGGACAGGGAAGTTTGGCTTACGGGAGAGGCCTTTTTTCATGTGGCTAAGACACCCCTGAAAAGCCGGTTTATCGTACACGTCAATCACTTCGATATCATTGTCATGGGCACCCAGTTCAATGTCGTCAACCGGAGTGACAAAGCCAATGTCACGCTCAAGGAAGGCAGTGTCATTCTCCACACCGAAGAAGGGAAGGTTGTAAAGATGGCTCCCGGGGATTTCGTGGAATTCCGCAATGACGACCTCCGTAAAAAGCAAGTGAAAGTGGATAGTGTCATCGCCTGGAAAGAACATCAGCTGCAGATGAACGGCACGCCCTTGAGGGACCTGATCGTGGTGATGCGGGAGAATTTCGGCGTCCAAGTGACGACATCGGGGCCGGCCGTCGAAGAAAAGAAGATCTATGCCATCATCCAGACAAACAACCTCGATCTGTTGCTGGCGACCTTACAGGCTACGGGAGATTTCGATATCACCCGCGACGGCGACAACATCATGATCAAAGACAAAACGAATTAAGGACCATTCAATAACTAAAGTTTCATTTTCTTTTTATCAATCAAACGCTGCAAAAATGAGAAAAATGCGCTGCACTCTTCGCGTGCTCGGCATCATGCTGGGCGTACAAGCGGTTTGTTTTGCTACCGCCCATGCGCAGTCTACCTATGCCTATGCAAGGAAGAATGTCATGGTGACGGATCAACGAGCCCCGGACACGGATCAACCCGCCGACAACCTTCAGAAAGCGACCTTGTTCAAGGTGCTGAAGGAATTGAACCGGACGCGGGGGATCTATTTCCTTTTTTCCGAGCAATCTCTTGGTACAAAACTGGTGAATGCTCTGCCTGCCGGCAACGGTAGCGGCAGCATTGAAAAGACCCTGGAGCAGGTGTTGAGGAACACCGGGCTGAAATTTAAAAAGGTTAGTGACAAGACCTTTGTGATCCTTTACGCTACGGCCGGCAATTCCGCGTCGGAGGCGAGGCCGGTAGATTTCACCCGGAATATGATCATATCACCGGTAGCCGATAACCTGATCACGGCTCCCACATTCGAGCCTATTTCGGGGAAGATCGCCGGTGCCGATGGTGCGCCTATCGCCGGCGTCAGCGTGACCGTCAAGGGCACCAAGCGGGGGACATCCACCAATGCTTCGGGTGTCTTTACCATCGATGCCAAAAAAGGCGATGTGCTGGTCGTCTCCTACGTTGGGTATAAGACACAGGAAGTAGTTGTCGGTGACGGCGACCTGGCGATCACCTTGCAGGCGAGTGACCTGCAACTCAACGAGGTGGTTGTTACGGCGCTCGGTATCCAGCACAAGGCCAAGGATCTTACCTATGCGACCCAGAAGCTGGCCAATTCCGATCTCACCACGGTGAAGGACGCCAACTTTGTCAACAGCCTTACGGGCAAAGTCGCCGGGGTGACCATTACCAAGAGCGCCTCGGGTCTCGGCGGTTCGGCCCGCGTGGTGCTGCGTGGGAACAAGTCTACGCAGAATAACCAGCCGCTGTATGTTATCGATGGTATCCCGCTGGCCAATTACAGCCCTGCCCAGCCCACGGATGCCTGGGGCCAGTCTTCCGGCGCCGGCACTTCCGGGCGGGACGGCGGAGATGGTATCTCCAACCTCAACCCTGACGATATCGAAAGCGTCACCATCTTAAAAGGCGCGTCGGGTGCTGCGCTTTATGGAAGCGCCGCCGCCAACGGGGTTATCGTTATTACTACCAAGAGCGGTAAGGCCGGCAGGACCCGGATCAATGTCTCTTCTGATCTGACGGCTGAAAAGCCCATGTATTACCCGGATTTGCAATTCAAATATGGTCAGGGGCTCGCCGGAGTGGCGGCAACTGACACCACGAATGAAAACAGCTGGGGGCCGGTGGTGAATGCACCCGATCATGTCAAGCCTTTTTTCAACACGGGTCTGACGGAAGTGACTACGGTGAGCCTTGCCGGCGGCACCGAGAAGTCCCAAACATATTTTTCCTACGGCAATACATCCAGCAAGGGGATAGAGCCGACGGCCAGCTTTATCCGGCATATCTTTAATTTCCGTGAAACGGCCAAATTCCTGAATGACCGCCTGACGGCCGACGCCAATCTTAATTTCGTCGACCAGGAAGCAGACAACCGGCCTGTAAGTGGTTTGTATGCCAACCCGCTTACAGGGCTTGAGCTTTTCCCCCGCGGACGGAATTTCGATCAATACAAGAACAATTATCAGTACTTCTCCGTGCTGCGGAACACAAACCTGCAAAACTGGTTCGATATCAATTATGAAAAAGGGTTTATCGGACAGGACCATGAACAGAACCCTTACTGGATCCTCAACCGGATGCCCCGTATAGACAAGCGCGATCGCGTCATCGCCAACCTGAGCCTGAAATTCAAGCTGCTCGATTGGCTGAACATCCAGGCCCGCGGCAACGTGGACAAATCCTGGGATATTTTTGATTCGAGATTTTATGCCGGCACCCAGTCGGTGCAGTCGGCGCCCAACGGTCGCTATTCCTATGCCAATGATGTGAATACACAGTTGTATGGCGACGTTATCCTGATGGCCAACAAGAACCTGACACCGGACTGGAACCTGCAGGTGAACCTGGGGTCAAGCATCAACGATACCAAGTTGGCGGATATTTCCTTCGATACGAATCCTAATGATGCACAAGGACTTTGGTTCGCCAACAAATTCGGGTTACCCTTTATCACTCCGAGCGCCCTGGTGAGCCAGCAATTTGATCAGAAGACCCAGCAGCAGGCCGTTTTCGGGAGCGCGGAACTCGGGTTCAAGCAGTATCTCTATTTTGACGTCACAGGCCGCAACGACTGGTCCTCGACGTTTGCCTTCACGCCCACTAAGAACTCCGGCTATTTCTATTATTCGGCCGGGGCTAACTTCATCCTTTCCGATGCGGTTCATTTGCCGGAGGCGGTCACCTTCGCAAAGGTCAGGATCTCCTATGCCAGGGTAGGAAATGCCGTATCGATCTATAGCACCAACCCGCCACAGAACACTATCAATAACCAGACGGGATCGGTGACGAACACCAAGACTTTCCTGCCGGGTACCTATCTTAAACCCGAGGACAACCGGTCGTTCGAGGCTGGTACGGAATGGCGTTTTCTCCGCGACAGGGTAGGGGTGGATGTTACGTACTATAAGAACAACAACTATCGCCAATACATGGAGATACCTGCGCCGCTTGGCTCAGGCTACCAAACCTACTACCTTAACCTGGGCAATATCCAGAACACCGGGGTCGAAGCGACCGCATTCGTTGTGCCGGTGCAGACCCGGAAGTTCAAATGGACGAGCACTATCAACTTCGCTGCCAATCAGAACCGGGTGATCCAACTGTCGGATGCGAATGTGCCCGGCGCAGGACCCGGCAATGCCTTTATTCTCTCGAGTGCGGGCGTGAACATGTATCAGTCGGAGATCAAGCAGGGGGGCCAGTGGGGTGATATCTATGGGTATATGTTCAAGCGCAATACCAAGGACGGGACCATTATGGTCAATCACGACGGCAGCGCCATCAAGCTGTCAACGGTGGGTGGTTCGGATTCGCTTGGATTAGTTGGTAACCCCAATCCCAAATATACCCTGGGTTGGAATAACAGCTTCGATATCGACCGGTTCTCAGTGAGCCTGCTTATCGACGGTCGTTTTGGTGGCAAGGTCCTCAGCATGACCCAGGCGGTGTTGGATGAATACGGCGACAGCAAAGCCAGCGGGGCAGCCCGGGACGCCGGTGGGGTGAATATCAAGGCCACCGATGCTTCTACCGGTACCACCTATTCGGGTCTCATCCCGGCTCAGACGTTCTACAAGAGCGTGGGCGACCGCAACGGCCTCACCGAATTTTACATGTATAGCGCCACGGCGGTAAGACTGAGAGAGCTGTCCATTGGGTACAGCATCCCCACGCATGTTTCCTGGATCAATTCCCTGAAGGTAGCCGTCATCGGAAGAAACCTTTTCTTCTTCCATAAGGATGCACCTTTCGATCCGGAAACGTCGATGTCTACCGGCAACAGCCTGCAAGGCATTGAAACCTTCAGCCAGCCTTCCACGCGGAGCATCGGTGCAAGTGTAAAAGTCGCCTTCTAACGAGTTAAAACTTTAATCGTATTAATTATGAACTATAGTACTATAAAAAAACGCTTCACTGTCGCGGGATTTGCGATCCTCGCCGGCAGCCTGCTGCTGGGCGGCTGTACCAAGCGATTTGACGAATACAATACGAATCCCTTCGGCATTTCCAACGAGGACCTTGCTGCCGACTACAAATTGCTGGGCCAGCCCCTTGTGCAGGTGCAGCAGGACATCTATGTGGCGCAACCCGCCTGGGATACCCAACTGCAGCAAAACCTCATCGGGGATAACTATTCCGGTTATATGGCAAGCCCCACACCCTTCCTCGGCAACCAGAACAACATGACCTATGCCCTGGTGGACGGCTGGAATGGTCAACCCTGGGCGGATGCTTATAACGACGTGATGGCCCCTGTTCAGGCCGTATTGAAGAATGCCGGGACCCAGTATCCCGTTTTTTCCGCCTGGGCCAAGATCCTGCGCGTGGAAGCCATGCACCGGCTGAGCGATATTTACGGGCCGATCATTTACTCGCATTACGGTCAGGTAAACTCCGATGGAAGCATCACCTATGACTCCCAGAAGGATGCTTATTACGCCTTTTTCACCGACCTCGACTCCGCATTGGCCGTATTTACGCCGCTGGCGCAAAATGCGAATGCGCCCAAAACCCTTACCAATTTCGACCAGGTATACGGCGGAGACTTCAAAGAATGGGTAAAGTTCGCCAATACGCTAAAATTACGACTGGCCATTCGCATCTCGCTTATAGACCCGACAAAGGCGCAGGCGGAAGGCGAGGCAGCGCTGGCCAACCCCATCGGGCTGATGACGGCACCGGCAGATAATTTCAACGTCAACATCGGCACTTTCACTCACCCGCTGAATACGATGAACAACTCCTGGGGGGACTGCCGGTTCGGCGCGCCGCTGGCATCCTATCTCACAGGCTATAGTGATCCCCGGGCTCCTAAATACGCGGTTCCTGCCACTGATCCGGCCGTTGCCGGCAAGGTCATCGGGGTTCGCAACGGGATCAACATCGATGCCAAAGGACGGTATGAAGGATATTCCCAGCCTATTACCTTCCCGAACTACAGCGCCGCGAATGGAGCCGCCAACTTCGTCCAGTTGATGACTGCTGCCGAAGCCTGGTTCCTGAAAGCGGAGGCCGCACTTCGCGGATGGGCCGGCGCAGGCAATGCGGGAACGGATTACAATAGCGGGGTCACGCAATCCTTTGCGCAGTACGGCCTGGATGCCACCGCCTACCTGGCCGACGCAACCAGCACCTGTGCCCAGTATATCGATCCCAAGGCCATCACGCCGGGACAGAACGATATCACCACCGGTTCGCCTTACCTGAGCACCATCACGATCAAATGGGATAATTCCGCTACCTTCGCGCAGAAGCTCGAGCGCATCATTACCCAGAAATACATCTCGATGTTCCCCGACGGCCAGGAAGCCTGGTCGGAGTTCAGGCGTACCCTCTATCCCAAGCTTTATCCCAACGTCGTGAACTTTAGCAATGGGTCCATCCCCACGGCCAAATTCATCCGCCGGATCAACTTCGCCCTCAGTGAAAGAAACACCAATCCCAATGGAGTTGCGGATGCTGTCAAGAAGCTTGGCGGACCCGATACGGGTGGTACGCCGTTGTGGTGGGACGTGAATTGATCTTATGAGCAGACCGATATATATCTTATTAGTTATCCTGGGCCTATCCTCCTGTATGGAGGATAGGTCCAGGTTGTTTACGCGACTGCCCGAGTCGCGTACGGGTGTGAATTTCCGCAACCTTCTTAAGGAGGATAACGAAGGATTCAACGTTATGGTCAACCCGTATTTCTACAACGGGGCCGGGGTTGCGGTGGGGGATATCAACAACGATGGTCTGCCCGATCTTTTCTTTACGGGCAATATGGTAAAGAACAGGTTATTCCTCAACAAAGGCAATTTTCAATTCGAAGACATCACCGAGAAAGCCGGTGTGGCCATCAAAGAAGGCTGGTGCACGGGTGTTACCATGGCCGATGTCAATGGAGATGGGCTGCTGGACATTTATGTCTGCCGGGCCGGCCTGACCAATAAGGCTTACCGGAGCAATTTGCTTTTTATCAACAACGGGAATAACACGTTTACCGAGCGGGCCGCCGAATACGGGCTCGCCGATATCGGCTATTCTACCCAGGCTTCCTTTTTCGACTATGACAAAGACGGCGATCTCGATCTGTTTGTCATAAATGAATCTTCACCCGAATATTCCCGGGGGTTGCTTGATTATTCACAGTTGCGCAATAAGCCATCCGACAGCACCTTGCGCAATCACCTCTATCGCAATGACGGGGGACATTTTACCGATGTCACCACGCAGGCGGGCATCCGATCGAATGTGCTAACCTTCAGCCTGGGAATCAGTACGGCCGATATCGACCAGGACGGCTGGCCGGATATCTATGTGGCCAACGATTTCAATGAACAGGACTACCTCTATATCAACAACCATGATGGTACCTTTACGGACAAGCTAAGCGAAAAGGTCGATCATACCTCACAGTATTCGATGGGGGTCGATGTTGCCGATCTCGATAATGACGGGCTACCCGAGATCCTCGAACTGGATATGCTGCCGCCGACCAACCACGATCTGAAGATGCATGTCGGGGGGGATAACTTCGACAAGTTTCAGTACCTGTTCAGCCAGGGATATTATTACCAGTATATGAAGAACAGCCTGCAAAAGAACAATGGGGACGGCACGTTTAGCGAGATCGGGCAGTTAGCGGGTATTGCCGCCACCGACTGGAGCTGGAGCCCGCTGATCGCCGACTTCGATAACGACGGGCGGAAGGACATCTTTATCACCAACGGGTACAAACGTGACAATACCAACATCGAGTTCGTTAAATATTCCATCGATGAGGCCATAAAGATAAAGCAGGGCGCGCCGGCTGTCGCCGTAGGCGAGTATGTGGCAAAGATGAAGGGTATCCTGTTGAATAAGTTTATGTATCACAATGAAGGTAACGACCGGTTTGTAAATAAGGCTGCGGAGTGGGGCCTGGATGATAAGACCTTTTCCAATGGCGCTGTTTATGCCGACCTCGACAATGATGGAGATCTGGATCTCATCGTCAGCAACCAGGATGAATATGCGGGCATCTATCGCAACAACAGCGAATCGCTGTTAAAGAACAATTACCTGCGCATCCAGCTGAAAGGAGATAAAGGTAATTCGTTTGGGTATGGCGCCAAGGTGTATGGTTATGGCGGCGGCCAGACCTTTTATGTGGAACAGCAACCGGTGCGGGGCTTTCAGTCCAGCCAGGACATGACGCTGCATCTCGGGCTTGGAAAGCTACAGCAGCTGGATTCACTGCGTATCATCTGGCCGGACGACCGGACTCAACTGTTGACCGGGGTTGGCGTAAACCGTTTGCTGACGCTGGCGCAGGCGGATGCGGGGGAACGGTTTAGCTATGAGCGGCCGCGGGCGAAGCCCCTCCTTGCTCCTGCCACTGGGGTGATGGACTATACGCATCATGAAGACCCCCAACGCGATTTCACCCGGCAACATATGTTGCCTCATTATTATTCGCATAACGGGCCGTGTATGGCAAAGGCGGATATCAACGGCGATGGGCTCGAAGACCTTTTTATCGGGGGCTCTAAAGGCAACCCCGGCGCCTTTTATGTCCAGACGAAAGATCACCGGTTTGTCCGCGACCGCGACCGCTCTCCGGCCGGGGCATTATTGGCCGATTCGCTGAGTGAAGATGTGGACGCCGTCTTCTTTGACGCCGATGGTGACGGTCATCCCGATCTTTACGTAGTAAGCGGGGGATATGAATATGCAGAGAATTCCCCGGCATTACAGGACCGACTCTATATCAATGACGGCACGGGCCATTTTACCCGGAAACGGGATGCCCTGCCGCCAAACACCGGCAGCAAGAGTTGTGTGCGGGTCTGCGATGTGAACAATGACGGAAAACCTGATCTTTTTGTAGGTGGCTCGGTAGTGCCCAGTGGCTATCCCCGCAGCTGTGGCAGTAGCATTTATATCAATGACGGGCATGGGCGATTCAGAGATGCGACAGATGAGTGGAACCCCGCGCTGAGGCAGTTGGGCATCGTGACCGATGCCGCCTGGATAGATGTCAACGGCGACAAGGTTAAAGATCTTGTTGTGGTAGGAGAATGGATGCCGGTGAAGGTGTTTGTCAATGAAAAGGGGCGGCTGGTCGACCGGAGCAGCGAATACATTCCTTTTGCCAGCAATGGCTGGTGGCACAAGATCTTGGTGGCCGATCTCGACGGCGACGGGTACGACGACCTGGTGCTGGGCAATTACGGCCTCAATTCCCCCCTGCATGCTTCACCGACGGAGCCCGTTGAACTGTATACCACGGATATCGACAACAATGGTATCCCGGACCCGATGATGACCTGTTATAATGATCATGTATCCTATCCTTTCTTCCCCATGGATGACATTCTTGCGCAGGTGCCTTCATTGAAAAAGAAGTTCTATGACTACGAGGTCTACGCCAGCGCTACGATCAAGGATGTGATACCGGAAGAGAAACTGCGGTCGCTGCGGCCGCTGACCGCGAATACCTTCGAAAGCTGCTGGCTTCGGAACACGGGTAAGGGCTTCGAACGAAGGGAGCTACCCATCCAGGTGCAGTATTCGCCCGTATATTCGATCGCGGCAGTTGACCTTGACCATGACGGCCATAAAGATCTGATCCTGTGCGGGAATAATATTTACAATAAGATACTTCTCGGCCGGGACGATGCGAATCATGGAGTGGTGCTGCTGAACGACGGCAAAGGCAATTTCCGTTATCTGCCACCCGCCCGATCGGGATTAACCCTCAGGGGAGATAACCGCAGCATCGAGATCATCGGCGATGACCTGCTCTTTGGGATGAATGATGCGCCTGTCAAAGTCTTTCGGCTCATGGAATGAGCCGATTGTGACCATTCAAACGCGGAGGGGGCCATTTGGCCCCCTCTTGTTTTGGGCCGTAGGGCGTTTGGGAAAAATACGCCCCGGCCCAAAACGGCTAATGATGGTCCTTCGGACAAAGGCCCTGTGGGCCTTTTTATTTGGATATTTTGAAAGTTATTGCGTAATCGCCGTGGATATTGGGCGGCGCGGAGATAATCATGTTCTTCCCTTCCTGCCGCCATTTCAATTTTTCCTTACGACCCAGGATAGTGACGTGGCTTTGGGGCCGGGCGGAGAAATTGTTGATTGTTACCTCTGCCGGCAGGACGACATCCTTTCCTTCACCGAGGAAGAAGGCATAGACGTTGCTGCTGTCCTTGGATTGGGTCAGGTAGACATTACCGGAAGACCAGGGGCTGATGGGGCGGCTGTTGTAGATGCCCTCGCCATTGATCTTCATCCAGGCGCCTATTTCCTTTAGCCGCGCATAGGCCGTATCATCCCAGTCGCCTTCCGGTGACGGGCCGACATTCAGCAGGAAATTGCCGCCGCGGGAGACGATCTTTACCAGCAGCTGTATCAGTTGGGTGGTGGGCTTATAATGATCGTGGGGGACATAACTCCAGGAATCTCCCATCGTCATGCACGTTTCCCAGGGGTCGTCCATGGGGTGTACCGGAACGCTTTGTTCGGGGGTGGTGTAGTTCTCGTATTCTCCGGGGACGCTGCGGTCGACCACGATGAGTCCCGGTTGATGGTTGCGGGCCATAGCGGCGATCTTCGGCATATCGACATCCTGGTCATAGCGGATGCCCCGTTGCCAGTCGATGCCGGGGTCGACGGTAGATAACGGTCGCACCCAGCCGCCGTCGAGCCAAAGCAGGTCCATCTTTCCATAACCCGTCATCAACTCTTGTATCTGGTTATAGGTATAGTCTTTGAATGCCTGCCAGCGTTGAGGATAACGGGCCGGGTCGTAGTTGACGTTGCGGTCTTTCGGCGGGAAATAGGGCCACCAGTAGTTTGTACTGTGCCAGTCCGGTTTGGAGAAGTAGGCGCCGATCATGAAGTTGTTTTGGCGGAAAGCGTCGAAAACTTCTTTAGCGACATTACTCTTCGGGTTGGTATGAAAAGGGGTTTGATCGGAAGTGATCTTATAGTCCGTCTGTTTGGTGTCGAACATACAGAACCCGTCGTGGTGCTTTGTGGTGAAGACGACATATTTCATACCTGCTTCTTTTGCCGCCGCGGCCCATTTCGACGGATCGAAATGGACGGGGTTGAAGGTCGTCTGCAATTTTTGATAGGCCTGCACATAATCGAAATAATTGGCGGAATAGGCGCCATGTCTTTGCTCCCAGCCTTCGTCTTCGGGGCAGATGCTCCAGCTCTCGACGACGCCCCATTGGCTATACGTTCCCCAGTGCATTAGCAGGCCGAACTTGCTGTCCTGCCATTGTGCGATCTTTTGCCGTACCAGGCTGTCGGTCGGTTTGAAATACACCTGGTAGCTGTTTGCCTTCCACAGGGCGTAACGTTTGTATTGTGTGGCGAGACGATGTTGGAAGTCCATGTAGTTGTGGCTTTCCTTCGGGCTCCACAAGACTTCACTAAGTGCGCTGAGCCGGGGGAAGATCATGTATTCCACTTTACGCGTGTTGGCCATGTATTCCGTCCAGATATTGGCCTGGGCTCCCAGTACGTATTTGGTCTCGTCGCCGGACAATTCTTTTGGCACGGGTTCATAGCTATACACCGTCTCCAGGGGCAGATAGCCGCCGATAGTGAGCGAGTCGTCGTTGTGGGTCTGGGCATGATCGAAATAGACATGATCGCCGGGCGTCATGATCACGTTGTGGTGTTGTTTTGCCGCGTCGATGCCGCCCTTCTCGCCACGCCAGCTCATGATGGTGGCGTTGGGGGCGATGCCGCCTTCGAGGATCTCGTCCCAGCCGATGACCTGGCGGCCTTTCGAGTTGAGGTATTTCTCTATCCGTTGGACAAAATAGCTTTGCAGCTCTTCTTCGTTCTTCAGACCCAGGGTCTTTATGCGGCTCTGGCATTTGGGACAGGCCTTCCAGCTATCCTTGGGACATTCGTCGCCGCCGATGTGGATATATTTTGACGGGAAGAGGGTCATGACTTCGTCGAGGACGTCCTGCAGGAAGGTAAAGACACTGTCGTTGCCGGCACAGAATACGTCTTTATGGACGCCGAAGTTGTGGGGTATCGTATACGGCCCGCCGGTGCAACCCAGGTAAGGGTAAGATGCCAGGGCGGCTGTGGCATGGCCGGGCATCTCGATCTCGGGGATGATGGTGATATAGCGCTCGGCCGCGTATTGCACCACTTCTTTTATCTGGTCTTGCGTGTAATAACCGCCGTGCCGGGTGCTGTCATCGCCCGTGCCGGGGTGATGACCGATGATGGTGCCGCTGCGCCATGCGCCCACCTCCGTGAGCAGGGGGTATTTCTTTATCTCTATGCGCCAGCCCTGGTCTTCGGTGAGATGCCAGTGGAAGTAGTTCATCTTATGCAGGGCGAGGTAATCGATGTAGCGTTTGACAAAGTCTACGGGAAAGAAGTGCCGGCCGACGTCAAGGTGAAGACCGCGGTAGGCGAAGCGGGGATAATCCTCTATCGACACGGCGGGAATGGCCAGGTTGCCGTCGGCGGAGAGCCGGATAGCCGGGCCGTTGGAGGTACTCTCGAACGGACTCACCGGCAGCAGCTGGATGAGGGTCTGCATCCCATAGAACGTGCCGGGATGCGTATCGCCTGTGATGGTGATGACGCCGGGAGTTACACTCAAGGTGTAACGGCCATCCGTTGGTTGGCCGGTGGGTTGTGTTTTGAGCAGGATATAGTTGCTGGTTGGAGCCGCGCCGGTGTGGAGCCGCAGGCCGTAGAAACGTTGGAGATAGTCGTTGAAGAAATCAACCGAGGGTTTTTCGCTTTCGTCCGCTACGATGACCGTGTGGGCGTCGATAAAGAAATGACCGTCGTGCCATTGGGTACTGACGGGTTGAGGGATGATAGCCGCAGGTTGGGCATGTACAAAGATGCCCAGGGCGAGGAGCCCGAGCATGGCCAGGATATTTTTGCTCATGCGACGAATATAAAGGAAAATTCCTTTAGCATACTTAAGCAAACGATTGCCTGGCTTCTTTATCGCAGCACCGGCAATATTATCCCTGAAGGGTGGGAAGCGTCATGATAGATGCGGATGGTTGCTTTTTGAAAATCGTTTTGTGTCGCGGTCGGGATATTGACAAAGGTCTGCGGGTTCCGGTCGACGAGGGGGAACCAGCTGCTTTGCACCTGGACCATGATGCGGTGGCCTTTTTTAAAGGTATGGGCTATCTCGTTGATGTCGAAGGCTACTTCGGTGGGTTGTCCGGGTACCAGGGGTTCGGGTTTCTCGAAGCTGTTGCGGAATTTACAGCGGAAGACCTCCGCCCGAACGAGGCGCTGGTAGCCGGTTGGCTCGGTGGTGGTTATAATGCCGTCTTCCCTAGCGGGCAGCACGTCGATCAGCTTTACGATGAGGTCGGCGTCTGTGCCTGTTGAAGAAAGGAAGATATCCGCCTTTAACCGGCCGGTGACGGTTAGCGAATCCGTCAGTGGATCGGTTTGGTAAACGAGCACATCCGATCGCTGGGCGGCAAAGCGCTGGTCGGTGACGATGTATTGATTGTCGCGGCCGCCATGGATACCGTCGATATAGGGAACGGGGTGCGCCGGGTCGCTGGTATATTCGTCGAAACTTCCCGGGGTGGGGGCTTCGCGGGACAGGCCGCCCTTATCCTGTAAGAAGAATTTCACCGGTGTGGCTTCCTTCGGCGGCCAGGTAGCATATTGTTTCCATTGGTTGGAGCCTGTTTCGAAGACGGTAGCTTCCGCCAGTGGCTGCGCCGCTGAATCTTTCAGGTAGTGGTTGAAGAATTGAGTTTCCAGCTCGTGATAGTATTCGTTGACATTCTGTTTGAAGTCAAGCGGGCCAAACCGGGTCCAGTTGCCACCGGCCCAGGCGCCGTGTGTCCAGGGGCCCATGATGAGGTGATTGTCGTTTGGGGTGGATTGCTTTTCGATGGCTTCATAGGTGCGCAGGGCGCCGAACATGTCTTCGGCGTCGAACCAGCCGCCAACAACCAGTACGGCAGGGCGGATATTCTTCAAGTGGGTGCGGATGTTACGCGCCTGCCAGTAGTCGTCATAGGTGGAGTTGCCGAGGTATTCGTTCCAGATCTTGCCCTGGTTGTTGAAATACTCCGCGTTGTTGCTGTTCTTCAGCGGACCGAGATCGAGGAAGAACTGATAGGCGTCCCGGATATCGGCACGGAAAAGGGTACGGCCGTAGTCTTTTATGGGTGTGGGCCTGGGGATGTCGAAGAAGTTGTCGAAGTCGAAGTTGTCGAGCAGGAAGAAGGCGCCGTTGTGATTGGCGTCATCGCCGATGAATTCGTCGGTGACGGGCGCCTGTGGCGAGACGGCTTTGATGGCCGGGTGGGCGTCGGGCAGTGATGCGGAGGCATAGAAGCCGGGATAGGAGATGCCCCAGAGGCCGACGCGCCCGTTGTTGTTTTGTACGTGCTTCAACAGCCAGTCCACTGTATCCCAGGTGTCGGTACTTTCATCCGTTGCTTTGGAATTTCGGGTATGGTCCTTTGCGGGTGTCATCTCCTGGAAATCGCCTTCGCTCATGTAGCGGCCGCGGACATCCTGGTAGACGAAGATATAACCGTCGCGCATCAGCCGGCCGGAAGGACCAATACCCCGCTTATAGATGGTGTCGCCATAGGGCCCGGCCGAATAGGGTGTTCGTTCCATCAGGAAGGGCCAGGGATGGCTATGGTCTTTTGGCGCATAGATGACGGTGAATAGCCGCCGCCCGTCGCGCATCGGGATGTTGACCTCGGTCTTGTCGAAATTATGTTTTACATAATCGGGATCCGGGGCTGTGGGTTTGTTGTTCTGACAGGTGCTCAGCAGAGGCAGGAGGAGCAGTGATAATAAGATAGGTTTTAGCATATGGACTATTTTAGGCGTCGTGTCTATTTCATTACGGGTAGGATGATGCGGGAGGCGTGTTCACTGTCATGGAATATGCGAATCGTCTCCTTTTGGAAATCGCTGTCGTCGGCGGTGTAAATGTCCACAAATTTTTGCGGATTCCGGTCGACCAGCGGGAACCACGTGCTCTGGATCTGGATCATTAACCGATGGCCTTTTTTAAACGTATGCGCGACATCGGGGATGGAGAATTTCACCGTCTCCACCTTGCCGGGAGTGAAGGGGACGGGTTTTTCAAAGCTTTCGCGGAAGCGGCCGCGCATTATTTCACCGTGGACAAGCATCTGGTAACCGCCCATAGGATAGGCGGCCGGGTTGTCGTGACTGCGTACCGGCAGCGGGCCGGTGGGGACATAGCTAAAGTCATCAGGGAAGACGTCGATGACCTTGACGACAAAGTCTGCATCGGTGCTGCTGAGACTTGCTTTCAGATCGGCGATGACTGGCCCTGCCAGGGTCAGGTCTTCCTGTAATACCGGTGTTTGGAAGGTGAGGACATCGGGGCGCCGGGAGGCGAAGCGCTGGTCGTCGGTCATGTATTCCCGCGTGCGGGAGAAATGTACATCTTCCGTATAGGGGACGGGATGAGCCGGGTCGCTGCCGTATTCGCTAAAGCTGTTCTTTTTCGCCGGCGCTTCCCAGGTCAGGCCGCCATCCGGTTGCAGGTAGATGGACTGCTCATGAGATGCGGCCGGGGGCCAACGATCGAATTGATGCCATGCATTTTCGCCGGTGAAGAAGACGGTGGCCGCTGACAGTTTTGGTTCGGGGCCTTTGCCTTTCAGGTAATAATTAAAGAAGGGTATCTCGATATTATTCTGGTACCAGAAAGAAGTGTTGGAGCCCCATTGTACATTACCGAGATGGGTGCCGTCATTCGATGCCCATTCACCGTGATACCAGGGGCCCATGACGAGATGGCTGTTGGTGGCGGGACTCTGCGCCTTTAATGCTTTATATACATTCCAGGCTCCGAAGCAGTCTTCCGCGTCATAAAGTCCACCGACTACCAGCATGGCCGGTTTGATATCGTACAGCGCCACCCGGGCATTGCGTGCCTGCCACCAGGCATCGCGATTGGGATGCTGATACAACTCTTTCCAAAAAGCGATGCTATCGCCTGTGAGCTTTAAAATATTTTTCATAGCGCCCGTTTCCAGGTACCATTTATAGTTGTCTTTTGTATAATAGTCGAAACCGGAGGGACCTATTGTCGTGGGATGCGGCCGGGGTTTGCCGAAAGAGGAATAGAAGTCCCATCCATCCATGACAAAGAAGGCGCCGTTGTGATGGAAGTCATCGCCCATAAACCAGTCCGTCACCGGCGCCTGGGGACTGACGGCTTTTAAGGCCGGGTGGGCGCTGGCGGAAGCCATCGTAGAATAGAAGCCCGGATAGGAGATGCCAAAGACCCCTACGCGGCCATTGTTGTGCGGTACATTTTTGACCATCCAATCGATGGCGTCATAAGTATCGCTTGGTTCGTCGACGTCGGTGGCCGACTTCTTGTCTTTTATAAATGGCCGGACGTCCACGAATTCGCCTTCACTCATCCAGCGACCGCGTACATCCTGTATTGCGATGATATACCCTTCGCGCAGATAGTAGCGGAGATAGCCCGCAGCAAAATTACGCCACCTGTCTTCCCCATAGGGCGCGCAGGAATAGGGCGTACGCGTCAGCAGGATCGGGTGTTGTTCGGTCGTATCCTTTGGGATATAGAAAGATGTGAACAGTTTTATACCGTCCCGCATCTGTATATAGCGCTCTATTTTGTAATAATTTTCCCTTATCCAGGCGCTGTCCTGTGGCGTACCCTGTGACATGGCCTCTATAGCGGCCGAAAAAAGCAGAAAAAGCAGAAGTTTTCTCATTTTATCCATTAATTTTAGTCGTGTTTTACAGGCTGACTGCCTGTATCGATGGCTAACCAATATAGTTAAATGTCTGCTACTTTGGCTCTGTTTTTTTATGAATGCTGAACAACAACTGATAACCACATTCTATGCAAATTTTCAGCAGGGCAACTGGAGAGGCATGCTGGACTGCTATCATGAGGAAGTTTTTTTTTATGATCCGGTCTTCGGCAACCTGGAGGGCTCCAAGGTCAGGGCCATGTGGGAAATGCTGTTGAGTAACGCTAAAGGTATGACGCTGGACTTTAGCAATGTCAGCGGCGGGGATGGGTATGGCTCCTGTGAATGGACTGCGACATATACTTTTCCTCCAACGGGAAGGAAAGTGATCAATAAAGGGCAGGCCTATTTCTTCATCGGCGAAGGGAAGATCGCCGAGCACCATGACGATTTCAATCTCTGGCGGTGGAGTACCCAGGCCCTCGGTCTGCAGGGGCTGTTGTTCGGATGGACATCCACGTTGCGGAATGGCATCCGTAACAAGGCGCGGCGCAACCTAGATAAATTTATCGCTGCCAAGACTACTTCTCTGTAAATTTGTGCAGTGCGGACCACGGGTCCGCAGGCCGAAGGCCCATCATAAGCCGTGCACCGGGGATGGGTTATTTTTCGGCATAAACCAGACCCGGTGCACCAACTCTGCTATTATGTCCAACCGACGGAAATTTTTACATTCTACCTTTTTAGGATCGCTTGGGATCTTTCTGACGAAGAAAGTGGCAGCGGCGCCGGGCAGCAGTGGGGCTGTCGCTACGGTGACGGGCAAGCCTGTTGTCATTTCGACCTGGGATACCGGGCTGGCGGCCAATAAGGGCGCATGGGAAGTGCTAAGCAGTAAAGGCACGGCGCTGGATGCGGTGGAAGCCGGGGTGAGGGTGACGGAGTCTTCGGTCAATTGCTGTGTGGGGCTTGGCGCCAACCCCGACAGGGATGGCTTTGTGACCCTGGACGCCAGCATCATGGACCATCAGTTCAATTGCGGCAGTGTCGCCTTTCTCGAACGGATAAAGCATCCTATCTCCGTTGCACGCCGGGTGATGGAGAGGACGCCTCATGTCATACTGGTCGGTGTAGGGGCCCAGGAATTTGCGGTAGCGCAGGGGTTTCCGCTGGAAGACGGCAAGCTATCCGATGATGCCCGAAAAGAATATGATAAATGGTTGAAGAAGTCGGAATATAAGCCGGTGATCAATATTGAAAATACAAAGGGTAGCAGTGCTGCCGGCGGCGTGGCGGGCGAGTATGCTGTTGGGGCCGCCGCCCCTGCGCGGCTGCCCAACGGGGAGTGGAATCACGACACCATCGGGATGGTGGCGATGGATGCCCGGGGTGATCTCAGCGGGAGTTGTACCACCAGCGGCATGGGCTTTAAGATGCGGGGGAGGGTAGGGGATTCCCCTATAATCGGGGCCGGGCTTTATGTCGACAACGAGGTCGGCGCGGTGGCGGCCACTGGACAGGGTGAAGATGTGATCCGCATCTGCGGCAGCCATACCGTCGTAGAATTCATGCGCCATGGCTTTTCGCCCGAAGAGGCCTGCAAGGCGGTGGTGGAGCGGATCGTCCGCATCAAAAAAGAAAAATCAGCGGACATCCAGGTTGCTTTCATCGCGCTGAACAAGAAAGGGGAGACAGGGGCCTATGCCATACATCCCGGGTTCTCCTATGCGATAAAGAACGACAACGAAGAGAGAATGGTGGTTGCAAAAAGCTATTTTGAAAAGTAATATGGACTACCTGCTTGAAATATGCGCCTTTAACCTGCCTTCTGCGATGATAGCACAACAGGCGGGGGCCGATCGGATAGAGCTTTGCGCCTCCCCCGAAGAAGGCGGCGTCACCCCTTCTCCAGGCGTCATCAGGTTGGCGCGTGAGAAGCTGCGTATAGCGCTTTATCCCATCATCCGGCCGAGGGGAGGGGATTTCCTGTACTCGGAGGAAGAGTTTCGGGTGATGCTTAGAGATATCGAGTATTGTAAACAGGTGGGATGCAACGGCGTCGTCATCGGAATGCTGAGCCCAGACGGTTCGGTAGATCAGGCGCGTTGCGCCCGGCTGGTGGAGACCGCCTATCCGCTGGGGGTCACCTTTCATCGTGCCTTTGACTGGGCGGCCAATCCATTTGAAGCGTTGGAGACGATCATTCAGATGGGGTGCGAACGGATACTTACCTCGGGTCAGCGGCCGACGGCTGATGAAGGCGCCGGCCTTATCGATCAATTAGTGAGGGAAGCGGACGATCGTATCGTGATCATGCCCGGCTCAGGGGTAAGGTCTGCCAATATCGTCGCGCTGGCGGAAAAGACCGGTGCTTCTGAATTCCATACGTCGGCGCGTTTGTGGCAGGCGAGCTCCATGGAGTATGTCAATGCCTGTATGAAAGAAGCCCAGGATATGGTGATGGCGGGAGAGGAAGAGATAAGAAAAATAAAAGAGCGGCTACTCTCGCTGGAAAGTTAGCCGCTCAGGCGCTTAAGTATCGTGTCGGGCAGGGCCCTGTTATTTCAGCTTGGTGATCTTCAGCATATTGGTCGGCAGGTGCTCTTCGATGGGGAGACTGCCGGTGTTGACGACCACATCCCCTGGTTTGACAAACCCGCGTTCTTTCAGAATTGTATGCTGGTCGTGGATGATGTCGTCCACGCTGACCTCTTCGTCGTAGTGGAAGGCGCGTACCCCCCAGCTGAGACTCAATTGATTGATCAGGCTTTTTTCCTTTGAGAAGATATATAGCGGCGATTTCGGCCGATAGCTGGAAAGGATGAAGGCCGTATATCCGCTTTGCGTCATCCCGACGAGGGCATCGGCGTTTGCATCTTTTGCCAGTTTACAGGCGTTATAACAGATGGCATCGCTGAGGAACGAAGGTGAGTGCGGCTGGGGGGCCAGGTCGTCCTCGCGGTTGTAACGATATTCCGTCCTTTCCACTTCGAGGATGATCTTGCGCATGGTCTCCACGACGAGGGCGGGATGCTGACCGGTAGCTGTCTCGGCGCTGAGCATGACCGCGTCGGCGCCTTCGAGTACGGCGTTGGCGACGTCGGTGATCTCGCTACGGTTGGGTTTTACCCGGTCGATCATGCTTTCCATCATCTGGGTAGCGACGATGACGGGCTTGGCGCGGTGGATACATTTTCTGATAATCTCGCGTTGTGCCATGGGAACCTTTTCGACGGGCAGTTCGACGCCGAGGTCGCCGCGGGCCACCATGACCCCGTCGGATTCAAGGATGATGTTGCGCAGGTCTTCCATGGCCGAAGGCATCTCGATCTTCGCGATGACCTTGCCCTGGCTTTTCCTTTCGGCGAGCCGGCGTTTGAGATCGATGATATCTTCCACCTTGCGGACAAAGGACAGCGCTACCCAGTCTGCTTTTTGATCGATGATAAAGTCCAGGTCGATCAGGTCTTTTTCAGTGAGGGCCGGTAAAGATATCTTTGTATCGGGCAGGTTAACGCCCTTTTTCGGCAGCAGAACCCCGCCATAGGTGACGGCCACCTTTACATCGCCATCGGCGGCGACGTTGACGACGACTACTTCGAGTTTGCCATCATCGATGAGTATCTTGTTGCCCACCTGTACGTCGTGGTGTAGATTGGGATAGGAGACATAGATCTTTTCCTTTGTTCCGACCACCTTTTCCCGGGACGTAAAAGTCAGGATGTCGCCGGGGGCGATGGTGAGACTACCGTCTTTAATATCGCCTACCCGTAATTTAGGGCCTTGCAAATCGGCCAGAATAGAAATATTATAGGGCTCGGAGATGTTGATATTGCGGATGTGTTCAATGATCTTAGCCTTATCCTCGTGCGTACCGTGAGAGAAGTTGAGCCGGAATACGTTAACCCCGGCCTTTACCAGGTCGAGCAATTTGTCATAGGTGTCACAGGCAGGGCCTACGGTAGCGACGATCTTCGTTTTATGAAAAGTGTGCTGCAGACCTGCTTCTTTATCCATATCCTGGTACAGGTACTTCGATAAATGTTTTGACATTGACGGGGATTTTTTAAGTTTGGGACGAGGCCCTTCCAGGGCCTCAGGATGCTAATATTTTTACGATCTTCAGCCAGTCGTCGCTGATCTTTTGTTTTGCTTTTACGGCTTTTTCGAGGGGGGTATAGTGCATCTTGTTGTTGACGATGCCGATCATCACGTTGTGCCGGCCTTCGATGAGGCTTTCCACGGCTGAATAGCCCATGCGGCTGGCGATGAGCCGGTCCATACAGGTGGGAGCGCCGCCGCGTTGGATATGACCCAGGACACAAACCCGGGTGTCGGCGGAAGGGATACGTTCTTTGATGATGTCGGCCACGTCTTCGGCCCCTCTGTCACCTTCTGCTACGACAATGATATTGACCAGTTTGCGCCGTCTTTCTTTTTCAAGCAGGCCGTTTACCAGCTCTTCGATGTCCGTCTTGCGTTCGGGAATGAGGATGTTCTCGGCCCCGGTGGCGATGCCGCTGTGCAAGGCGATGTAGCCGGCGTCCCTTCCCATGACCTCGATGATAAAAAGGCGGTCGTGGGCATCCGCCGTATCCCTGATCTTGTCGATAGCCTCAACCGCTGTGTTGACAGCTGTGTCAAAGCCAATTGTGAAGTCCGTACCGGCTATATCTTTATCGATCGTGCCGGGGAGGCCGATACAGGGGATATCGAACTCTTCACTTAGCTTGTGGGCGCCGCGAAAAGAGCCATCGCCGCCAATGATCACCAGTCCGTTGATGCCCAATTTCTTGAGATTGCCATAGGCCTTTTTCCGGCCCTCGTATTCGAAGAATTCCTTACAGCGGGCGGTTTTGAGGATGGTGCCGCCCCGCTGGATGATATTTGCAACACTCCGGGAGTGCATAGGAACAATATCGTTATCGATCATTCCACTGTAACCACGCATGATACCAAATACCTCCATACCATTATAAATACCGGTACGAACAACGGCACGGATGGCTGCATTCATTCCCGGGGCATCACCGCCGGAAGTGAGTACGCCTATTTTTGTGACTTTGCTTTCCATCTTGGAAATCAGTTCTTAGTTTTGAAATTTAAAAAAGCTTTAACCAATGACAGGATTTGTTGAAAAATTTCTACCTTAAGGCCTTAAGCCAATCGAAGTCCCAAAAGTAAGGAATTGACGTTGAATCACAAGCAACAACCGAAAAGGTTCTATGGAATTTGGTAAAGTACAATATATAGATAATATAGACTTCTCGTTGCCGCCTGATGATCCGGTGACTGACCGGCTCTGGCAGCGGCTGGCGCCGGCCATGAAAGAGCCTTTACGGGTACATGTCGGCGGCACCGAGTGGGGGCGTAGCAGTTGGGTCGGTAGAGTATACCCCCGGGGGGCAAAGTCAAAAGACTTTTTAGCTTTTTACGCAAAACAATTCAACACGGTAGAGCTCAATACGCTTTATTACGGACTGCAGCCGCCGTCCGTCCTGCAACGTTGGGCATCGATGGCGGGTGAGGGATTTCGGTTTTGTCCGAAGTTTTTGGAGACGATCAGTCACAAACAGCAATTGGTGAATGCTTCCAGGGACACGGGCTTGTTTATCGAAGCCGTGCGTCATTTTGGCCCGAGGCTGGGGCCTTCCTTTCTGCAATTGTCGGAGGGCTTTGGTCCCGACCGGGTGGGTGTGTTGGAAAATTATGTGCGCGCTTTGCCAGGCGGTTTTCGGGTTTGTGTCGAGTTGCGGCATCCCGCCTGGTTTGGCGCCGGCGTATCTTCCAACATGTGGAGCCTGTTGCAAGAGTTGGGCATCGGCACGGTGATCACCGATGTAGCGGGCAGAAGGGATGTGTTGCATATGCGGCTGACGGCGCCCATCGCCTTTATCCGTTTTGTCACCAACGGCCTTCACACGAAGGACTTTCAGCGGGCCGATGCCTGGGCGGAAAGGATAAGAACCTGGGCCGGCAAAGGATTACGGGAACTCTACTTTTTTGTCCATAGTCCCGATGAACAGACTTCTCCGGAGATGATGGCGTATGTGATCGGGCGGTTCAATGAACGGTTGGATGCGGGGTTGCGGCCTCCCAATCTCGCCAATGGGGGACAGGCGGAGACACTTTCTTTGTTTTGATGTGGTGTGATAGAAAGCAACTAGCGGTCCATGAATTTTGTCCTGCTGAGGATATCCCTGGCTTTTTCAAGTTTCTCCGGCATGGGATTTTCTTCGGCCGGGAAGAACTCATGAGTAACCACAACTACCGGCGGCAGCTTTTTTTTACGCTTCCGCGTGCTTGCCGCATGTTTTTTAATGGGTGGCATATTCCAAAGTTAATGAATTCTTTTAATAAGAAAGCCATAGAATTTGATGTGGGCTTTGGGCTCGAACGGCAATTCGATAAAATCCTCACCTTCCTGTATCAGAACCTTGATAACAAATTCTTTACTAAACGTTGCATGATATGTCCGAAGAATTCTTGTGTAAAGTTTGGTTCTTTCCTGAGTGCTGCCACTAAAGAAGATTTCTGCATCCGGAAACCGGGATGTAAAATCGATAAGGATTTGAATTGTCGTAGTCAACACCCTTACGATATCTCCATTGTTGGAATTGGCCTTGTCATCTATGGATCCATCTGGCATAAGGTCGCCAAACCCCATGTTCACAATGTTTCGTATGCCAGTGTGAGTAAAAATCACTTGTTTGACAATTCTTTTTTTGCCAATGCTGATAAAAGTGTATTTACTGCCTTGAGTACGATCGTATGAGTAAATATTATCTTTCATGGGGTCGAATTGGTGAGTTAGATCGGGGGTAGATGGATCTCGGCCAGCATACAGCGGGCGCTGCCGCCGCCATTGGTCTCGATGGTCGTCAGGGGCGAATGCAGGATGCGGTTGAAGGTTTCGAGCTGCTTAATTTGTTGCGGGGTGAGCGACTCAAAGGCCTGGGATGACATGACCAGTAGTTTTTCGCCGTTAGTGTTCTCCACCTGCAACATATTGCCTGCAAAGTGATTCATCTGCTGAAGGGTGATCGGGATGATCGCCTTGCCGGAGGTGCGGATGGTGGCGGCCAGGTGTTCGCGTTCGGCTGCGACTGGCAGGGCGTCGAGGCATACGACAACAAAGGCATCGCCGACGCACATCATTACATTGGTGTGATAGATCAACTGCTGGCTGGCATCATTTGCTGTGAAGGTTACCGGGGTATAACCCATTTTTTGGCACCAATCCTGAAGGACGGCGAGGTTTGTCCGGGGTGAATGGCAAGCATAGGCTATTTTGTTATCGCGATCGAGAACCATGCTTCCGGTACCTTCCAGGAACAGGCCCTCTTCTTCATAGGTGCTGAAGTCGAGCGTAGCATCGATCCTGAACTTTTGGCCGACGGTCTGCATTATGCCGGGCTTGCGTTCGAGCCGGCGGTTCACCGCATACATGGGATAGAGACAGACGATGGCATCCTGGTGGAAAGAGACCCAGTTGTTGGGAAAGATGGAGTCAGGTGTATGCGGTTGGGGGGTGTCATCGATAACCGTGACATCGACCCCGTTGTCACGCAGCAGCCGGACAAGGCCTTCAAATTCGGTCAGCGCTTTTTGTTGCGCATCCCTGTCGGCGCCTGCTACCTGGAAAGCGTTGTTGACGGCCGTCTCCGCGTTGAAAGTAAAGCTGACGGGCCGTATCATCAATAAGTGGGAAGTGGTTTGCATAGTGGGTCAAATTATCAGGTCGTCCCGGTGCAGGGGCATGCTCATACAATGGAAGCCGCCGCGGGCGCGGGACAGTTCGGCGGAAGGCATCAGGATCAGGGTATTTTCTATTTGTTCAGCATCGATCTCGCCCTTTTCCATCCGGGTGATGAGGTCTTCCGCATGGACGACGTCGAATCCGTTGGCTTTGAAGGCTTCCACGGTTTTGTCGTTACGGTCATAACCGAGCACTACTCCTTCTTTCAGGGCAAGCAGATTACAGGAATCCGTCCATTGCTCCCGGGCATCGAAAGGGAATTCGTTGTTGCCGGAGTAGATGAACTGCACTTTCTCGGTACATTCCAGGTCATTCTTGCTGATGTCGGTGAGCAGGTCTTCCAAATTCTCGTAATACTCTGGATTGCCCGGGTCTTTCTTCCTGAACTGAATGATCTTTAATTTGTCTTCTTTCTTGCCGTTGTCGAGGATGCGTGAGATATCATCTTCGTCTTCGCGCAGCATCGTTTTCCGGGAAAAGGAACCAAGCAGTATCCATACATTCCTTTTTACCTGGGTAAAGATGGTGTCGATGTGCATGTAGTCCCGTTTCTTTGGGATGCGGATGATGGTGATCTTTTTGACCACGTTCTTTTCGAACAGGATGCGGATGGCCTGGTGTGCGGCTTCGAGGGAGGTGCGTTCGCTGACGCCGATGAGCAGGTGATCTTTAGAGACGACCATCACATCACCTCCTTCGAGGGTGACCTTGCGATCGTCGCCTTCGCGCGGCAGCAGGAAGTGATGGTGGGTGTCGGAAAGTTCAATGACGTTGTCCTGGTATTCTGCAAAGAGCGGGTGGTTGAAGAAGATGTATTTTGCCAGCAGCGCTTCCCGCATCCGGGCTTTTTTGGCGGGTTTGTTCAGCAATACATAGTTGTTGATGACGATGCCGATGTCCCGGGTAAAAATAAAATTCGGGATGGGAGCAAACAGCAGGTGGTCGTCATTGGTCGCACCGCTGATAAACGTTTTAGCCAGTTGTACGGGGTCCAGCTCCTGGAGGTCTTGTTGGGTCTCATAGGAGCAGGCTTCGATGGCGCAGACGGATGCCACCAATGTCAGTTTTATCGAATGGTCCATGAGGATGTCGGCCAGCAGCCACTGCAATTCCACAACCTTGTCGCTGCGGAAGAAGTGGTCATGACCGGGTTTATAGAAGGCGCGCCGGTTCTTCTCATCGTCGATCTCCGCCAGGCGGCCGCGGATCATGGCCGGGTCGAGGAAGTAAAGCAGGATCTTGGTATAAAAATCATACTCCTTCCGGCGGATGGTATCCAGGTGGACGATATCTTCGAAGAGCCAGTCCTGGGCTTTGGAGGGTACAACTTTACCCAGGCCGCTGTCAGGACTATGTACCAGCACCCGGCGCAGCTTCCCCACCTCGGAAGAGACCGAGACGGCTATTTTAGCTTTTTGAGTAAAATTTTTAGACATATGGCAAATTAGGTTTTTTTTAGCGGACGGCGATTCGGGGGCGGGTGGCATGGGTTCCGCCCGGCGGCGTAAATTCCAAAAACGCCATGCCGGGCGGAACAATTTCCGTAGGTTTGGCAAAAATTCCGGATGCAACAAATCACCGATCAGACGATCGACCTTATCAATGACCGGATCCAGCATATGGACGAAAACCAGATCGGGAAGGTGTGGGATTCGTTCGCCAGGGAACAGCCTGCCCTGGTGGGTTATGTGCTGGGTGAAAGCCGGGAACTGGAAATGCCCGATGCGCGCGAGGATGTTGCTTACGTCCTCACCATTATCCTGCTTAGCTTCCGGGAGTTTCGTCCCGGTATCCCTGCCATCACCGAACAGGAATTCGAGAAAACCTTCAACGACGAGTTCGACACGATGGAGACCATCTTCCAGGATGGGTTTGACGAGGCGGATGCGATGGCCGTCATCGAATCCTTTTGCCAGCCCGATCTGCTGCAGTTTGCCGCCGCCACCATCTATAGCGATGGCGGTGAGGAAGAGGAAGCCAGCAATTTCACCGAAGAAGAAGCCGGACTTTTCATCGTTATTTTCAAGACCGCCATTGCCCTGCTCCACAAAAAGGCGGATAAAATATTGGGTTAGGCTACCTTTCCACAAGCCTTTCTGCGAAAATACTAACTATCGTTAGTTTGTTAAACAACTTTCTATTATTTTTGGGGCAATAAAATCAAATTATTAGCCCACATGCATTTTCAATTGTCGGAAGAACACCTGATGATCCAGAAGGCTGCCCGTGACTTTGCCCGCACCGAATGCCTCCCGGGCGTGATAGAAAGGGACGAACACCAAAAATTTCCAAAGGAACAGGTCATTAAGCTTGCTGACCTCGGATTCATGGGGATGATGGTTGACCCCGCCTATGGCGGCTCGGGGATGGATACGGTGAGCTATGTTCTGGCCATGGAAGAGATCAGCAAGATCGACGCCAGCACCAGCGTGTGTATGAGTGTCAATAACAGTCTTGTCTGCTGGGGGCTTGACACCTATGGCACGAAGGCGCAGAAGCACAACTACCTGACCCCTCTTGCCCAGGGCAAGAAGGATGGCCAACTCTACATCGGCGCTTTTCTTTTAAGTGAGCCCGAGGCGGGGAGCGATGCCACGTCGCAACGCACTACTGCCGAAGATAAGGGTGACTATTATTTGCTGAATGGTACGAAGAACTGGATCACGAATGGGAATTCCGCTTCCGTCTACCTGGTGATGGCGCAGACCGATGCTTCCAAGGGTAGCCGCGGGATCAATGCATTGATCGTCGAAAAGAACTGGCCCGGGGTTGTCGTCGGTGCAAAAGAGAACAAGCTGGGCATCCGGGGCAGCGATACACATAGCATACTATTCAATGACGTCCGGGTGCCAAAGGAGAACCGTATCGGCGAGGATGGGTTTGGCTTCACCTTTGCGATGAAGGTGCTGGCCGGCGGGCGCATCGGCATCGCCTCGCAGGCCCTGGGTATTGCCAGCGGCGCTTATGAATTAGCACTGGCCTACTCGAAAGAACGCAAGGCCTTTGGGAAAGAGATAGCCCAGCACCAGGCCATCCAGTTCAAGCTGGCGGATATGGCCACCCGTATCGAGGCGGCGAGGCTGCTCTGTATGCGGGCTGCGTGGGAGAAAGACCAGCACCTGGATTATTCTCTCAGCTCGTCCATGGCCAAGGTTTTTGCTTCAGAGACAGCGATGTGGACGACGACGGAGGCCGTGCAGATCCATGGCGGATATGGGTATGTGAAGGAATACCACGTTGAAAGGCTGATGCGGGATGCAAAGATCACGCAGATCTATGAAGGCACCAGCGAAGTGCAGCGTATCGTGATCAGCCGTTCGATTCTAAAGTAGCCTTGTGGCGTTCGCCATTCAGCTCTTTCCCGAAAGAAAACATAAAGCTCACCTTTAGCACCCGCGTCTCCGGTTTGGTGATGGCGTCCTGGAAGAAGACGCCCGACGAATACGTGTCGATGCGGCTGCGCTGCGTATTGAAGATATCCGACAGGCTGAGCACGAGCGTGCCGGCGTTGTGTCGGAGGAATTCCCGTTTGACGGCTGCGTCCATGCCACCGGAGGCGAGCACCTTGCCCTGCGCGATCACGTTGGCGGCATTGTAGTTGCCTGTCAGCTGCAGTGTATAGAGCCGAAACAGCTTCATGTC
Organism: Puia dinghuensis; assembly: GCF_014642875.1. Lineage (GTDB taxonomy): Bacteria > Bacteroidota > Bacteroidia > Chitinophagales > Chitinophagaceae > Puia > Puia dinghuensis. Next base: position 1,201,383 of record NZ_BMJC01000001.1, on the reverse strand, counting down.
GGAGTTGAGCTTGGCAAACCAGCTGAAACCGGAGTTGGAAAGTCCCTGGGACAGGTTGTCCGCATTGATATCGGTTTCGAAGAGGTTGAAGTTGGTCGTCGTATTCCACCATTTGGTTATGGGTATCCTCGCAATGACCTCCGCCCCATAGGTGTTGCTGTAGTTGCCGTTCTCATAGGTGCTGAGCAGGGTATCGTTCGATGTGGATGATATGGGCTTGTTGTAGGCCATCATCGGGTCGAGTGTGTTCTTTACGTATAGGGTGGTGTTGAGCCCGATGGAGGACAACTGTGTATTATATGCCAGCTCGAAGAGGTTCGTATTCTCCGGCCTGATATTGGGATTACCTGCCTGGGGATTCAGCGGGTTGGAATAATTTATTCGCGGGGTGATCTGCCACCACTGCGGGCGGTTGACACGGCGCGAAAAGTTGAGATGCAGATCGTTGTTGTCGTCGAATTTCTCGGTCAGATACACGCTGGGATACAGGCCATTCTGGTGGTAGCCGAAGCTGGTGTTGTTGTCGAGCAGGTGGCCCGTATAATCGTATTTCTCGAAACGCAGGCCGGCCATATAGCTGAATGCGCCCAGCTGTTGGCTAAAGCTGGTATAGGCCGCATAGGTATTGTTGTCGTAGCTGTAGTTGTAGCTGGCGTTGGGGTTGATGACATAACGTTGGGCACTATCATCCTCGAAATCCTGGAAGCTGCGGCTGCCATGGAGTATCGTCTTTACGCCGGCCTCGAGTTTTGCTTTTCCGTCCTGCAGGGGGTCGGTATAATCGGATTGGAGGGTAAGGTTGTGGGCACTGCCGAAGCCCCGGTATTGCTGGAGATAGGGGTTGCCGAGGGCTGCACCGCCTTTATCCAGGTATTGAAAGGAATAATTGCCGTGGTCGTTGCCGTGATATGTTTCGAGGGCTGCGCTGGCCGTCAGTTTCTCGCCTGATTTGTCGAACGTATGTGCGTAGTCGAAGTTGCTGTGGGTGAAGACGAAGCGATCGGCGTTGTAGGTACCGCGGGAACCTATAGTGTCGAGCACACCTCCTTTGCCCAGGTAATCGGTGGTCTGTGAGCCACCGGTGGGGTGATAGCCGAACCCGACATGACCGGACAGGCTGAAAGTATTGTGTGCGTCCATGTTATAATCCACGCCCAGCCGCAGGCTCTGGAAGGGCCCGATGGTCACGGAATGACCGTGCTGCACCGCCGTTGTATTGGAAAGGAGATCGTGGTATGTGGTCGTGGTATTGGCCAGCGACCGGTGGCCGTGCGCCATTCCGTTGAACGTGAAATTCCATTTGTGTTTGTAGACGCTGAGGTTGGCGAAGCCATAGGTCTCGCCGAGCGTGCTGCCGACACCGGTTAACGAACCGTTCATACCGGGCTTACGGTTGCGTTTCATCACGATATTGACGATGCCATGGTTGCCTTGCGCATCATATTTAGCAGAGGGGTTGGGCATCACCTCGATGCTCTGGATCTGATCTGCGGGGATCTGGTCGAGGGTAAGCTGGGTTTGCTTGCCATCCAGCAGGATGGTTGGCGACCCGTTGCGGAGCGTGACATTTCCCGTTGCGTCGACGTTGAGTGTGGGTACCTGCCGCAGGGCATCCTGTGCTGTACCGCCCTTGCTGGCCAGGCTCTGATCGACATTAAATACTTTTTTATCTATCTCGGTGCGGAATACGGGCCGTTGCGCTACCACCGCCACCTCTTGCATCTGGGCAGCGACAGGCTTCAACCGGATGGTGCCGGTATTCAAAGGCGTACCGGCTGTACGATGACCGCCGGGGATGGGCCGGTAAATAGGCTGGTAACCGACGACGGTGATCTGTAGGATATAGGGATCTTCCGGCAGGTTCTTTAACGTAAAATCCCCGTCGGGCTGGCTGATGACCTGCGCGGCTACGGAAGAGTCTTTTCGAAGCAGAACGATCGTGGCCGATTGAATGGGTTGTTTGGTGTCGCCATCGATCACCTTACCGGTGAGAGTGGAAAGACTATGTTGTTGTGGCCTGACCTGGGCGACGGCGAAGAATGGAAAAAAGATGAGCAGGGTAGATATGTAGTGTTTCACGCGACAAAATTAAATCGATTTAGCAAGAAGGCGAACGGCAGCTATTACCGCTCGTGTAGGTATCTTCGCGTTAAACCTATTTAACATGTCGATAAACAGGGAGGCCTATTGGGAGATACGGAAGGAATTGGGTGTGGAAATCACGCTGGTAGCGGTTTCGAAGACAAAACCCGTTTCAACTATTTTAGCACTTTATAGCGAAGGGCAAAGAGATTTTGGTGAGAACTATGTACAGGAGCTGACGGAGAAGCAACAACAACTGCCGGCCGACGTCCGCTGGCATTTTATCGGTCACCTTCAGTCCAACAAGGTGAAGTATATTATTTCTTTTGTCTATCTGATCCATGGAGTAGACAGCCTCCGGTTGTTGAAAGAGATCGACCGCCAGGCCGCCAAAGCGGGGAGGGTAGTGGATGTGCTGTTACAGGTGCATATTGCCCGGGAGGAAACGAAGTATGGATTCGATGCCGGAGAATTGGAGCAGGTGATGGAGACCGTGCGGGGCGCGGCGGATGAGTGGGCGCATGTCCGCATCCGGGGATTGATGGGGATGGCTTCCAATACGGATGATGTCTCCGCCGTGAGTGCCGAGTTCAGGGGGCTAAAAGTTTTGCTCGACCGGTGGTTCCCGGCGGACGGCATCCTTTCCATGGGGATGAGTGGGGACTATCAATTGGCTGTAAAAGAAGGCAGTACGATGGTGAGGATCGGGAGTCTGCTGTTTGGGAGCCGCGGCTAACGCTTTGGCAGGGTCGGCGGGAAGCCGTAAATTCGCGCATGGAAGAAATTAAGAAAGAAGAAGAAAAGTCCCTCAATTTCCTGGAAGAGATTGTGGAAGAAGATTTGGCGGCCGGGAAGTACAAAAGCATCCTTACTCGTTTTCCCCCGGAGCCGAACGGCTATCTCCATATCGGTCACTCCAAATCCATCGTTCTCAATTTCGGCCTTGCGCAGAAGTATGGCGGCAAGACCAATCTGCGGTTTGACGACACCAATCCCGTCACGGAAGATACTGAATATGTGGAAAGTATCAAAGAGGACATCCGCTGGCTGGGTTTTGAATGGGCGAATGAATTTTATGCTTCCGATTATTTCGAGCAATTATATCTGTTTGCAGAGGACCTCATTGGCAAGGGCCTTGCCTATGTGGATGACAGTTCGGCCGAAGACATTGCCCTGATGAAGGGTACGCCTACGGAGGCAGGAACCGCGAGTCCCTATCGTAACCGGACGGTGGAGGAAAACCTGCAACTGTTCAGGGACATGCGGGCGGGTAAATACCGGGACGGAGAAAGAGTGCTCCGGGCGAAGGTAGATATGAGTGCCCCGAATATGCAGCTGCGCGACCCTATCATGTATCGCATCAAACATGCCCATCATCATCGTACGGGGGATGCCTGGTGCATCTACCCGATGTATGATTTTGCGCATGGGCAAAGCGACTCCATCGAGCATATCACGCATTCTATCTGTACACTCGAGTTCGTGTCGCACCGGCCGCTGTATGATTGGTTTATCGAGAAGCTGGAGATCTATCCTTCCCGCCAGTATGAGTTTGCGCGGCTGAACCTCAACTATACGGTGATGAGCAAGCGGAAGCTGTTGCAGCTGGTCAATAAGGGGTACGTCACCGGTTGGGATGATCCCCGGATGCCGACCATTTCGGGACTTCGCCGCCGGGGCTATACACCCGAGAGCATCCGTATGTTTGCGGACAAGATCGGCGTGCAGAAACGGGAGAATCTCATCGATGTATCCCTGCTGGAATTTTGTGTGCGTGAACACCTTAATAAAGTTGCGCTTCGGCGCATGGTGGTCTTCGATCCGTTGAAGGTGGTGATCACCAACTATGAGCAGGAGGAAGAGTGGCTGCCGAGCGAAGACAACCCCGAAGACGCCGCCACGGGTCATCGCAAGGTGCCCTTTAGCCGCGAATTATATATCGAGAATGAGGATTTTATGGAGCATCCGCCAAAGAAATTCTTCCGGCTGTCGCCGGGGCAGATGGTGAGGCTGAAGAGCGCCTATGTCATAAAGTGCGATGAAGTGATAAAGGATGCTGCGGGAAAGATCACGGAGCTGAGATGTTCGCATCTGCCGGAGAGCAAGAGTGGCGGGGCGCAGTCCAATATAAAAGTTCAGGCGACCATCCACTGGGTGAGTATCCCGCATGCCATCACTGCGGAGGTGCGGCTATACGACCGGCTGTTCCGGGTGGATGACCCGGCCAATGAAGAAGCCGACTTTTCGGAGTATATCAACCCCGACTCCCTGCAGGTGTTGCCGGCGGCGTATGCAGAGCCGGCGCTGCGGGATGCGAAATTCAACGAACATTACCAATTCCTCCGGAAAGGGTATTTTTATCTCGATAAGGACAGTTCGGAAGAGAAACTCATTTTCAACCGGACGACGACTTTGCGGGATACTTGGGAGAAAGAGAAGAAAAAAGACCGGCCCAATCAGGAAAAGTAGGGCCGGCCTTTTTTCCGCATCATGTCCGGCAAAGGGACTTTGCCGGGGGGAAGGGAGCTGACACTCCCTTTCTTTTTATTGATTAGGACGTTGAGGGCGATTCTGCTGTTGCCAGTCCTGGTATTTCTTAAAGAGGTCGGCGCCGAGCGCAGCCTGCAGCCGGGCGTTCATGGCTTCGTTGAGGGGTTGCATTTTGGCCATCCGGTCTTCCCGGCTCATGCCCTGGTTGGCCGGGTCCATGAAGATTGCCCGCCTTTTGGCCCCGAATTCCCACATAATGGCTTTGACGGAATCTGCCTGTGTCTGGGTAAGATTGAGATCGGTCTTCATCTTGGCTAACATGGCTTCCTGGCGTTGGCGCATGGCGGCCGTATCCGGCATCCGTCCATCCTGGGCAAAGGTGGAGGTGACGGTGAAAAGCGCTATGACCAGGGTTGCGCAAGCGATGATTTTTTTGCTCATGATTGACATAGTTTTTATGATTGGTTGAGTACCAAATTTGTGCTAAAATCCCCTGCTCCTCCCGGCTTTTAGATAGGCGGCAATCCGGCATTTTTGCTGTCGGTCAATACCTGCTTTTTTGGCGTGAATATTGCTTCTTTAACTTTTCCCGCCTACCCGCACCGCAGAATCGAACCGATTCTTTTTTCTAACTGTAAGTTTCTGTATATCAATATTGAGAGAATTTTACCTAAACCTCTCGATCATGTCGCTACTACTTATCAGCCTGTATGAGTTCGGGCAATTTCTGCGTATCCTTCTATGGATCTTCATCCCTTTGGTGATCGTGTCCATGCTGGTGACTACTTTCCTGCACTACCGTCGCAAGCGACGGCTGCCGGAAGATTTGGAATTATTACTTTCTTTCGAGGGCCTTGAAGGATCGGAAGGTCTGCTGGCTGCCGCAAAAATGACCGGCAACGGGCGGGAGGCCCGTGAAGAGGGAAGCCAGGCTCCTAAAGGAGAAGCGGAAGAGCCCGAAGACAGGGAGAAAATTTATAAGGGCATCCTCTGGATGAAGGAGAAATATGAGCAGTATCGCGATATGGCGGATAGGCGCTACGAGGAATTGAAGGAAGAGCTATCTCGTACCGAAAAGAAGTACCAGGACCTGCTGGAGAGCGGGGTGCGGCCGGCCGGGGAGACGCCGGAAAGTGGTAAGGAGGGGCCGCTATCCGAAGTGGAGCAGGCATCCTACCCGGATATGCTGGAAGAAAAGAACCAGCATATTGCCTTTCTGCAGCAACAGTTGGATAACCGGATAAAAATCTTTCATCAGCTTGAGCTCGATGGCCGGGAAAACAAGAACCGGTTGCTGCAACTGGAGGAGATACAGCTGCGCACCGGACACTTGTTGCAGGAAAAACAGGCCTATATCGATCAATTAGAAGGACAGCTGGTGGCCGAACGCCGGAAGATAGATGAGCTGGTGAACAAATTGCAGGCCAGCAGCCAGCAGTTGCTTGCTATTTACCAGGAGCTGGACCGGTCGATGAAGCCGGCCGGTACTGCCGACGGGCAATCCGGTAAGGCCAACGCTTCGGGGGAGCCGCTTAATTCTCCCAGTGAATAGTGATGGGTTGGGTCTTGTAGGATTTTACTTTTCGACCATTCTGGATGGCAGGCTCCCATTTGCCGCTGAGCCTGATGACGCGGACGGCCTCTTTTTGTAACTCCGCGGGTCCGCTAATGGCTTCGACATTGCTGACGTTTCCTTCTTTGTCGACGATGAAGCGGACGACGACTGTCACATCACCACTTTGGTCTTCGGTAGCCTGCGGTACGCGAAAATTCTTTAACAGGAAACGCTGCCAGGCGGCCATACCTCCCTTGTAGCTGGATTCGATCTGAACGATATCCACAATTCCATCTTCCATGTTGTCTTTTGCCACTGGTTTTTCGATAACCCCTGTGCCCGGGCCGGCGCCATTGTCATTAGAGAGTGGTCGTGCAACGTCATCACCCGTTGCATTCAGATTGGTGACTGCCGCTATATGGGCATTGTCGGGGACCTCTGTGGGCTGAGGCTTGTCTTCGGGTCTCACCTGGTCGTCGGGTACGATCTTCGTGGTGACGATGCGGATGGTTGGGGCGGGCGGCGTCACATGCGCTGGTTTCGGTATCGTCAGCGGTAGCTCTTTCTTCAAGGCGGGGGGATCGACTGCGGCCAGGTAAACTTCGGTTACATTAGGGCGTGAGGTAGAGTGGTGCATCTTCCCGGCCACGGTGTAGCCGATGAATAAGAGCAGACAAATCGCGAGCGTGGTGAGGATAGACCGGCTCAGCCGGTTGTTATAGGTCTTGCGCAGATCGTAGGCACCGTAGTCTTTGTTGCGACCGTCGAAGAGAATATCGAGCAGGTCGGCCTGGGGTATTTGTTGGAGGTCCATGAGCGGGATGTTTTTAATGAGACACCCGCATTGCGGCATTCCACAGGCTGGCACCCGCTATTTTTGTTTGTGGAAATCACCTGGAAGTGCGTCAATGACTAAATCGCAGGACAAAGCCATTGGTACCGCAGGCCCAGCCATGGTGGTCGTCGAGAAAGAAGAGTTCGTTGATGAACACTGTTCCCGAGGCAATGGCAGGCGTATACTCCCGCAGCCAGGTGACCCCGCCGTCCATTGTTTTGTAGAGCCTGCGGCCGGAAGCCAGGTAGGCCGACTGCCCGGACAACAATTTCAGGTCGGTGAGATAGTCGCCGGAGCCGGGCTGGAAGACGTTCTGCCAGGTGGCGCCGCCGTTGGCCGAAACGGAAAGCCGGAAAAGGTCCATAAACCAGCCATGGAGGTTGTCCGAATATTTGAGGACGGTGTAGGCCGTATTCAGGGAGGAGGCCGGCAGGGCGCCCAGCGATTGCCAGGTATTCCCGCCATCGGTGGTGGTGCTCACTTTGTTGGGGAAAGAAAAGACCGTCCCCATATTGGAGTTGGCAAAAGACAGGGCGTTTACGGAATCCGCATCCACGGCGTGCCAGGTTGTACCCGTATCATCGGTGCGATAAAGCCCCAGACCGGTGCTGAGATAGCCGGTGGCGGGAGATAGGAATTGACAGGCTGGCCATTTGCTACTATTGGTGACGACGGAGTCCGGCCTTCCTTTTATAGTCCAGTGCTGGCCGCCATCCGTGGTCACCGCAAAATTATTAGCCCCTATCACATAGCCCTGGCTGGGAGTCAGGAAAAAGAGGGTCCTCAATCCGTTGGCCGGGTTGCCGCGTTGCGCCAATGCGGTTTTGGTCCAGGTGGAGCCGCCATCCGCGGAAGTATAGATATAACTATCGGCGCCTGCGGCAATACCGTGAAGGGTATCGGTAAAACAGATGTCATCGAATCCGGCAGTATTGGCGGGACAGGCCACCTTCCAGTAAATGCTGTCACTGCCCGCCGTGGTACGGGTGATGGTATCCGATGGATTGGGACTGGTAGTAGTGGTGGTCGTTGAGGCAGGGGCGGGGTTGTCGTGATGGGAACAGGCGGTAAAAGCAAGCAGCAGCAGGAGGGATAGCGGTCTACGGTAGGTCATGGATGTCAGGATTTCAGCCAAAATAATATATTTATCTGTATTCCCCAAACACCTCGCGCAAAGTATCCGCGATCTCGCCAAGGGTACACCGTCTTTCGACGGCTTCGACGACGGCGGGCATGATATTCTCGCCGGAGGCCGCCTTGTCGTTTAGCTCTTGCAGGACGGAGTCGACCCTGGCGGGGTCGCGTCTTCTTTTCAGGTCGTTTATTTTTTCTATCTGCACCGCGCGGATGGAGTCATCGACGCGGAAGATGGGGATGCTGTCCTTTTCTTCGGTGAGAAAGCTGTTGACGCCGACAATGAGCTTTTCCTTTGATTCGACCCGCCGCTGGTATTCGTAGGCGCTGCGGGCGATCTCTTCCTGGATAAAGCCCTGTTCGATGGCGGGGACGCTGCCGCCCAGCCGGTCGATGTGTTCAATGAGTTTCCAGGCGGCTTCTTCCACTTCCCGGGTGAGGGCCTCGACATAATAGCTGCCGGCAAGTGGGTCGGCGGTGTCGGCGGCTCCGCTTTCATAAGCGACGATCTGTTGTGTCCGCAGGGCGATGCGGGCCGCTTCTTCGGTAGGAAGACTAAGCGCTTCATCATAGCCGTTAGTATGCAGGGACTGGGTGCCGCCCAGCACGGCCGCAAGGGTCTGGACGGTGACCCGGCTGATATTGTTCATCGGCTGCTGTGCGGTGAGCGTGGATCCGCCCGTCTGGGTATGGAAGCGCAGCATCATGGCCTTGGGATCGGTGGCCCCGAGTTCTTTCATAATCCGGGCCCACATGCGGCGTGCGGCGCGGAATTTGGCCACTTCTTCGAATAAGTTGTTATGGGAATTGAAGAAGAAGGACAGTCGCTTGCCGAAGACGTCGATGTCCAATCCTTTTTCCAGGGCGGCCTTTACATAGGCCTTCCCGTTGCTGAGTGTAAAAGCTATTTCCTGTACGGCGGTGCTTCCTGCTTCGCGGATGTGATAGCCGGAGATGGAGATGGTGTTCCACTTGGGCAGCTGATGACTGCACCATTCGAAGATGTCGGTGATGATGCGCATCGAAGGCTTGGGCGGGTAGATGTACGTTCCGCGGGCCGCATATTCTTTCAGGATATCGTTCTGTATCGTCCCGGTGATCTTCTTCCAGTCGGCGCCCTGCTGTTTTGCCACCACAGCGTAAAAGGCAAGGAGAATAAAGCCGGTGGCGTTGATGGTCATGGAAGTGGAGACGTCTTCGAGCCGGATGCCCTTGAAGAGGGTCTGCATGTCTTCGATGGAGTCGATGGCGACGCCGGTCTTGCCTACCTCGCCTTCGGCAAGGGGATGATCGCTGTCATAGCCGATCTGGGTGGGCAGGTCGAAGGCGACGCTAAGCCCCATAACGCCGTGTTCAAGCAGGTAGTGGTAGCGGGCATTGCTTTCTTCGGCTGTGCTGAAACCCGCGTATTGCCGGGTGGTCCACAATTTCCCACGGTACATATCGTGCTGGATGCCCCGGGTGAAGGGGAATTCGCCGGGCATCTCGCCGCCGGCACCCCCGGGAAGGGAGTGAGGGCCTGTGACGGCCAGGTCGGCGGCCGTATACACTCCTTTGACCTCGATTCCGCTGTCAGTAAAAACCTTCTTTTTGAACATGATCGTTAGTTGAAAAGATTTCGGCAAAAAAGGACGGTTCCGGCGACGCTACATGAGTTTTTTCGCTTCGAAGCTGAGGACTTCGGAAACGACGTTCTGGAGCGAGGCCTTGGGATTTTGCACCAGCAGGTCGAGCAGATGCTTGTTCAGGTCGATGCCGCTGGCTTCGGGGGGGAGGAAAGAGCTCACCTGGTTGATGATCAGCAGGTTTTGTTCCTTGTAATTGCGGACGGCGTCCCAGGCTTCGGAGCTAACATAGATCTGCTGGGTGATGTTGTGTTCGAATTCCTGGCGGATGCTTTGGGTCAGCAGGGCCTGCATGTCCCGGGCTTCGAGTCCGGGCTGGTTGAGCCGCTGCACGAGGTTGGGCAGGGCGATGCGGTCGGTGAGGAGGATGAGCCGTTCGTAGGCCTGGAGCTGTAGCTGGCGGGTGTTGGCGTCGCCCGTTTTTTCGCCTGTGGCCTGGGCTGCCTTGAGTTCTCTGCGCTGTTTGAGGAAAAGGAATATAAGAAAGCCCCCGACCAGGACGGCGAAGGCGACGGCAATGATTAGCATGTTGGAATCCATGGAGTAAAAATAGGATAAAAACGCCGACCCTTCCGCGAAAAGTAGGGTCGGCGTTTTTCGCATCATGTCCGAAACGCGGGGCGTTTCGGGGCGCCGACCCTTCCGCGAAAAGTAGGGCCGGCGTTTTTCGCATCATGTCCAAAACGCGGGGCGTTTCGGGGCGCCGACCCTTCCGCGAAAAGTAGGGTCGGGGCTAGTAGTAGATGGGGTGGAAGCGTAGTCCCTGCACCTCATTCCATTCGAGGGCCGGTGCGGGGGTTTTTATCGTCCTGTTCACCTTTAGCAGAGTAGTGGCGAGGGGGGAGAGTCCATCGATGCGCCAGGCGTCGGTGTCGAAGGAGAAATAAAATTGCCGGTAGCGCCGGAAATAGGGGATGGGTTTGCCGTCTATTTCGGTGGGGTTGCTTGCGCCGCCGATCATGCCTTCCGCTCCGTACCCGGCGGACAGATTGAGCCACCGGGGGAAGTTGGCGGATGCGGGGAGGAAGGAGGCGATGTTGAACGACAGCCAGTAGCTTTGGCCGTTATAGTCCTTTAGCATCCGCTGGGGAAGATTGCTGCCGAGTTCGGCCGGGTGGTACCGTGGGAAGATGGTGCCGTGGTAGGAAAATTTCAAGCTGATGCGTTGCTCTCCCCACAGGAGCTGCTGGCCTTCGAACAGCACACAACCGGCGATATTGGCGAGCATATCGCCTTTGGAAAAGCCCCATCCCGTGGAATGTCCGTCCATGATCTCGATCATGGTCATAAAGCTCAAGGCGGTAGCCGTACCGATGAGGGCGGATGTCCCGCTGCGGACCCCGCCCCAGTGCAGGACGTCGCTTTGGATAGCCGCGATGTTATAGGCTGTTGCGGCGTGGCCCACCTTATCTACCTGTAACCATTCGTTGTTGTCGTTGAAATAATGGAATTTACTATGGGCGAACTTCTTATACCAGAGATAATTGAGGCCGATGGTAGCGAGGGTACCGATGGCGGATTCCACGATGATAGTGCCGTTGACACGACCGGGATCATAATGCGGGGCGGGTTTGAAGAAATCCTGGGCTTGAAGGGATGAGAGGCTTTGGGCCAGCAACACCGCCATCAGACCAAAACAGCGTTTTAACTCCATAAAAGGTAAAAATAAAGACTTTATGTCTATCAATTGTTAATTGCGGAGCTTCTTGCCTTAACAAATTAGAATCAATTAATTACTGGGACAGCAGTCGACAAATGGTTAATTTCGCGGCGGATACGCGTTATTCAAACATACACGTTGTCCAAACACCAATGGGCGTATGAATATTTTGTTGGTTGAAGATGAACCCAAAGTTGCTGACTTTATTAGAAAAGGCCTCAAGGAGCAGTCTTACAATGTAGACATGGCCTATGATGGGCTTTTTGGTGAAAAGCTGGCGCTGGAAAACGAATACGATCTGGCTATCCTGGATGTGATCCTGCCCGGGATCAACGGGCTTGAGCTTTGTAAACGTATCCGGCATTTCAAGCCGGATATGCCTATCCTGATGCTCACGGCCCTGGGCGCTACCAAGGATAAGGTGACCGGTTTCGAATCCGGGGCGGATGACTACCTGGTGAAACCTTTTCACTTCGAAGAATTGCTGGCAAGGGTGAAGGCCCTTGGCAGGCGTAAGCTGCTTTCGCCCCCCGGTATCATTTACCGCATCGCCGACCTGGAAGTGGATGCGTATAAGAAGACGGCGCGGCGGGCGGGCAAAGAGATCTTCCTTACCGCCAAGGAATTCTCCCTGCTTGAACTGCTTATCGTCAATAAGAACCGCGTATTATCCCGGACCTTCATCGCCGAGACGGTGTGGGGTATCAATTACGACCGCGGAACCAACCTGATCGACGTCTACATCAATTACCTTCGCAGCAAGATCGACAAAGGGTTCACCAGCGCGCTGATCCATACGGTCATTGGCATGGGGTACGTACTAAAAGAAGAAGCATGACCATACGGGACCGGCTATCCCTGCAATTCACGCTCGTGTCGGCGGTGCTCCTGTTCGGGGTACTGGCAGGCATCTACCTGCTTACCAGCCGCTACCGGCGCAACGATTTTCGCGAGCAGCTGATGGACCGGGCGATCACAAATGCCCAGATCTTCCTCGCTCAGGATAATATGTCCGCCGAAAAATTCAGGGACGTGCAGAAGAAATATCCTCTTTCGCTTTCGCAGGAGGTGGTGCGCATCTATGACGACAGCGACAAACCTGTATTCCTGACGAGCGGTTCTTTCCAGTGGCCGCACGAGACGATCGACCGGGTGAGGAAACAGCGGACGGTGCAGCTGCAACAAGGGGACAAGTACACTTCCGGCGTCTATTATGTGGACAACTCGGGCAATTTCACCGTCCTTGCATCGGCCGTGGATACGTTTGGGCAGGCGGAGATGCGCCAGCTGTTCTGGGTGATGTTCGTCGCTTTTTTTATCTCCGTGTTCATCCTGTTTTTTGCCGGCCGGCTCTTTGCCCGGATAGCGCTTTCCCCCATGATCAGGGTAATGAACGATGTACGCATCATCCGCAGCACCAGCCTGGACAGGCGGCTGAACACCAAGGAAGGCAAGGACGAGATCAACGAACTGGCCATTACCTTCAACAACCTGCTCGAGCACCTGCAGCAGGCTTTTGAAGCGCAAAGCTCCTTTGTCGCACACGCCTCCCATGAATTGCGAACCCCCGTCACTTCCATCATCGGGGATGTGGAGGTAACCCTTTCCCAGCAGAGAGGAGAGAAGGAATACCGGGAGACGCTGGGTGGCGTCCTCACCGAGGCGGAGAAATTGAGCGACCTGATCAATACCCTCTTCGAGCTGGCTCAGACCAATACCGGATTTGCGGAATTCAGGGAATTGCGGCTGGACGAACTGTTGTGGCAGTTGAAGGATGAGTGGATCACCCGCATGCCAGAAAGCAGGATCGAGCTGCAATACCACCTGCCCGAGGACACCCGGAAATATACTATACAGGCGAACAATTACCTGCTTTTCCTCGCCATCGGAAATATCCTTCGCAATGCCATAAAATTCTCACATGATAAGGTGGTCTATTGCAGCCTTTTTTTGCAGAACAACACGCCCGTGATCAGCATCCGGGACAAGGGAATCGGCATCAGCCCGGAAGACATCCCTAATATTTTCCAGCCTTTTTTCAGGGGCGCCAATACCTTTGGCTATGCGGGATATGGGGTGGGGCTTTCCCTGGCCGATAAGATCCTGCGGCTGCACAATGTCAAGGTTACCGTCCGTTCGGAATTGAACAAGGGCACCGAATTCCTCCTTTATTTTTCGATTTAAACTTTTACCGAACCGGCCGGTCAAACCGGTTCATTTCGTTAACAGGCCGTTAAGCCCCACTGGTAAGCCCAGCGCGGTGATTCCCACAATTATTTGATATATAGTTACTTGCATTCTAGATTAAAATTTTCTAATCCCGCTTTAATGTTGCTTTAATGTCCGGTTAATATCTGCCTAACCACCTCCTGTTAATTTCGCGCTCGCATACTCCAAGAATGCTTGCTTTCGGCTTTCCCGCCTGCCATATGACCGGATTAAATACACAACAGCATGTACAAATTTTTGACAACGGCAATCGTATCAGTTTCGTTATTCCTCTGTTTTACAGGCCGTGCCCAGTCGTTCAACACGGACTCGCTTCGTGTGACCCTGCCGCAGGCCGAAAAGATGTTCCTGGACAGTAACCTCCAAATACTGGCCCAGAAGTATAACGTGGATGCCACCAAGGCGCTGATCATCCAGGCGCGTCTCTGGCCTAACCCCAACATCAACATCAGCAACGGCCTCTACAACACCCAGACGCATAAGTGGTTTCAGGTCTTCGACCCGAATGATGCGGAGCAGTCGGCGCAGCTCTCTCAGCTGATCGTGCTGGCGGGGAAGATCAAAAAGCAGACGCGGATAGCCGAGACCAACTATCTGCTGTCCGAATATGGGCTGTTTGACCTGTTGCGCACGCTGAAATATGCCTTGCGCAGCACTTATTTCAACATCTACTATCTCCAGCAGACCGCCAGGGTCTATGACGAAGAGATCAGCTCGCTGAAGACTGTCGTCGGCACCTTCGAGAAAGTGGTAGACAGCGGATATGTTGCGCAAGTTGATGTGGTCCGCGTCCAGGCCCAACTGTACTCCCTGCAGGCCGAATACCAGACGCTGATTGACAATCTCAACGACCAGGAGAGCCAGTTGCGGCTGCTGTTGCAGACCAAGCCTTCGATCTACGTCGTACCGCAGATAGACACCACCGTTATCAATTCCACCAGCCCCCTGCAATATCCGATGCAGAACCTGATGGATTCGGCATACAAGAACCGCACCGATCTGATGATCGCCAAGGGCAACCTTACCCTGAGCCAGCAGAACTATTCCCTGCAAAAAGCCCTGGCCGTTCCAGACCTGACGGCTGGGCTCGGCTTCGACCGTCATGGTAGCTATATCCCCAACTTCACCTCCGTCGGCCTGGGCATCGATATCCCGATCTTCAACCGCAACCAGGGTAATATCAAGTCTGCCAGGATCAACATCGACATGAACAAGACCCAGTTGACCCTGACTCAAAAGACGCTGGAAGAGCAGGTGACCCGGGGATTGCAGCGGGCCGTCGATGCGGATAGGCTCTACAAACAGCTGAACCCCGCCTTTGCTGCGCATTTCGACAAGTTAGCTGCGGCGATGCTGGAGAACTATAAGAACCGGCTTGTCCGCCTGCTGGACTTCCTGACTTTCTACGACTCCTATAAAACGAATATCGTGCAGCTGAATACGATTCTGTACAACCGGGTCAATGCCTTGGAGACCATCAATCTCAACACCGGAACTAACTTCTTTAACTAAACTCTTCAAACTACAAGCCATACCATGCGGATACAAGCAAACTTGACGATAAAAACCCTGACAGGCGCCCTTTTCCTGGGGGCAGGTTTTTTGTTCTTACAATCCTGTAATACGAGTGCAGAAAAGCCCAACGACGACAGGGCTCCTTATATCATCCCCGATTCGTTGCTGAAGACGCTGCAGTTCGATTCGGTGAAACAAGGCGAACTGATCAATGCCATCACCCTGACGGGGCAGGTAGATTTCAACCAGGATAAACAGGTGAATATCTTCTCCCTGGTGAGCGGTAATATCCAGGATATCAAGGTTCAGCTGGGGGATTATGTTACGGCGGGTCAGGGACTGGCCATTGTAAAGAGTAGTGAAATGGCCGGCTACACCAACAATCTTATCCAGGCGCAGACCAATCTTGTGGCTGCCAAGAAACAGCTGGACGCAACCAATGCATTATACAAGGCCGGTCTTGCCTCCATCCTGGACGTCACCAATGCGCAGGCCAACTATGACCAGGCGGTAGCCCAGCTGGAAATGGTCAAGCGGATACTCCGGATCAATGGTAACGACACTTCGGGCAACTATGTCATCAAGGCCCCCATCGGTGGATTCGTCGTTCAGAAATTTGCGACCAATTCCCAGGCCATCCGTCCGGACAACAGCAATCCGCTGTTCACCATCTCCGATCTGAAAGACGTCTGGGTCTGGGCCAATGTGTATGAAGGCAATGTGGATAAGATACACCTGGGCGACAACGTCGATGTAACGACGCTTTCGCACCCCGGCAGGGTCTTCAAGGGTAAGGTGGACAAGATCATGCATGTGCTGGACCCCAACAGCCGGGTTATGAAGGTGCGGGTGGTGATCCTCAACGAGGATTATGCCCTGCGGCCCCAGATGTTCGCCAGCGTCACGGCTACCAGCACCACGCACCAGCAGGCGATCTATATTCCGCAGAGCGCCCTGATCTTCGATCATAGCCAGTACTATGTCCTGGTCTATCACGGGGCAGGCAAGGCTAATATTACTCCCGTACAGAAACTGAGCTCACTGGGGGACAAAATATACCTGACGGACGGGGTAAAGGTCGGCGACACGGTGATCAAGTCCAGCGCTCTGCAGATCTACGACCAGTTGAACAATTAAGTTTTACCGCTTAAATCCATCAAATGACCAAGTTTCTTAGAAGAGTTATAGGATTCTCGCTTAAGAATAAGTACTTCATACTATTCCTCACCTCTTTGCTGATCGTGAGCGGTATCATCACCTTCATGAACATGCCTATCGAGGCATTTCCGGATGTGACCAACACAGAGATCGACATCATAACGCAATGGCAGGGCCGCAGCGCCGAGGAAGTTGAGAAGTTTATTACGATACCTATCGAGATCGCGATGAACCCGGTGCAGAAGAAGACGAGTCTGCGGTCGACCAGCATATTCGGTCTGTCGTTTATCAAGATCATCTTCGATGACGATGTAAAGGACCCCATGGCAAGACAGCAGGTGATGAACCTGCTGCCTAATGCGCAGCTGCCCCCCAATGTGCAGCCGGCAGTGCAACCGCCTACCGGTCCCACCGGGGAGCTCTACCGGTATACGATAAAGAGCACCTTCCGCGACGTGCGCGAACTGAAGACCCTGCAGGACTGGGTCATCGACCGTGCGTTGCGCAGTGTCCAGGGGGTAGGGGATATCAACAGCTTCGGGGGGAAGACCAAGACCTATGAGATAAAGGTCGATCCCGGGAAGCTGACCAATCTCGGGCTGACGCCGTTGGACGTATTCAATGCTATCCAGAATACCAATATCAATGTGGGCGGGGATATGATCTTCCAGAACGACCAGGCCTTTGTCGTGCGGGGCATTGGTCTGCTCAACGATGTAGAGGAGATAAAGAACATCGTCATCCTGAATAACAACGGGGTACCGCTGCTGGTGAAGGATGTGGCTACGGTGGAGATATCCAATGTGCCCAGGCTGGGATGGATCACGCGGGCCGAGAGAATGAAAGATAAGACCGGAAAGGACTCGACGGTAGATAAAGAGGACGACGTGGTGGAGGCCATCATAGTCATGCGCAAGGGGGAGAACCCTTCGGACGTTGTGAAGAACATCGAGGCCAAGATCAAATATCTAAATAATTACGTTCTGCCTGCCGATACAAAGATTGTCCCTTATTACGACCGTTCGGATCTCATTTCTTATGCTACCCACACCGTACTTCACAACCTGATCGAAGGCGTGTTACTGGTGATCGTACTCATTTCCATCTTCCTGTTCGACTGGCGGGCCACGGCGGTGGTGGCGGTGATCATCCCCATCTCCCTGCTGTTTGCCTTTATCTGTCTGCACCTGATGGGCATGTCGGCCAACCTGCTTTCGCTGGGCGCTGTGGACTTCGGGATCATTCTTGATGGGACGATCGTGATGGTGGAGGGTATTTTTGTCATAT
This sequence comes from Puia dinghuensis, assembly GCF_014642875.1. Taxonomy (GTDB): domain Bacteria; phylum Bacteroidota; class Bacteroidia; order Chitinophagales; family Chitinophagaceae; genus Puia; species Puia dinghuensis. The sequence goes on along the minus strand of NZ_BMJC01000001.1, from coordinate 1,183,813 downwards.
TGGACCATAAGGCCAAGCAGGTGGGAATGGAGCGGTTCAACAAGATGAGCAAGCTCGGTCTGATCAAGAAGAGCGCGGCGGAGATCGGGAAACGACCGTTCTACCTCAACGTGATCATCATCACCGCCCTGCTGCCCATCTTCGCCTTCCAGAAGGTAGAGGGGAAGATGTTCTCACCGCTGGCGTATACGCTGAGCTTTGCCTTATTGGGTTCGCTGATCACGACGCTTACCCTCGTACCGGTGCTGATCAGCATTCTGATGCGCAAAAATGTGAAAGAAAAGCACAATCCCATCGTCGAGCCGATGATGGAATTCATGCAAAAAGGTTTTCAGCTGGCCTGGAGGTTCAAGGAGATCGTGGTTGTCTGCGCGCTGATCGTCATGGTCGTTGGGATATATTCCTTCAAATACCTGGGGTCGGAATTCCTACCGCAGCTGAACGAGGGCAGCATCTGGCTTCGTATCCAGACCAACTATAGTACCGGTCTGGCCAAATCCGTCGATATCTCCAAACAGGCCAGGGATATCATCATGCAATTCCCGCAGGTGCAGTACTGCGTGTCGCAGACCGGCCGGCCGGATGACGGTACGGATGTCACCGGATACTATAACAATGAGTTCGATATCCTCATGTTCCCCGAAGAAGATTGGAACCCGAAGATCACCAAGGAAGAACTTATCAATCGGATGAATAAGGCCTTATCCGTGATACCGGGCACCAACCTCAACTTCTCCCAGCCTATCATGGACAACGTGGAAGAAGCGGTTTCGGGGGTGAAAGGCAGCATCTGCCTGAAGGTATTCGGTGATTCTCTTCCCTATATGGAAGAGAAACTGCAGGAGTATTATAATGTATTAAGAGATGTCAAGGGTATTGAAGACCTGGGCATCATGCACAATACCGGTCAGCCGGAACTCGACATCAACCTCGACCAGCAGAGGATGGCCTTATATGGCGTCCAGTCTGCCCAGGCCAATGCGGTGATCAGTATGGCGATCGGGGGGCTCGGGCCGGGCGGCGTGCCTGCCAGCCAGCTGTACGAAGGCATCAAGATATTCGATATCCGTGTACGGCTGCCGGAGGAGTATAGAAAGACGCCTGAAGAGATCGGCGAATTGCTGGTGCCGACCATGAGCGGCAGCAAGGTGCCTATCAAAGAGATCGCTGATATTAAACAACGTACGGGCGCCTGTCTCATCTATCGCGACGACAACCGCCGGTATGCCGCTTTGAAGTTCTCGATCCGCGGCCGCGATATGGGCAGCACCATCGCCGAGGCCCAACAGAAAGTGGCGGAAAAGGTGCATCTGAAAAGAGGTTACAGCATGGCCTTCCAGGGAGATTTCGAGAACCAGCAGCGGGCGCAGAAACGGCTGTCGCAGGTGGTTCCGATCAGCCTGTGTTTGATCTTTATCCTGCTGCTGAGTATGTTCGGTAACTTCAAGGATGCCCTGCTGGTATTCGCCAATGTGCCCTTTGCGGTTGTGGGTGGCATTGCGGCGCTGTATATAACCGGCACCATTTTCAGTATCTCCGCGGGTATCGGCTTCATCGCCCTGTTTGGTATCTGTATCCAGGATGGTATCATTCTTATCACGATGTTCAAGGAGAACCTGCAGCATGTACGGGGAGAGCACTCCTTCTACTACGATATGCAAACCATGGAGACCGGCGCTAAAGAGCCTGGCTCGCCCGATGGTTCCTTATCCCTGTATGACGCCATCCGCATGGGTGTCCGGGCGAGGATCCGGCCGGTGATGATGACGGCACTGATGGCGGCCATCGGTCTGTTGCCTGCGGCGTTATCCCAAGGCATCGGTTCGGAGAGCAGCCGTCCACTGGCCCGTGTCGTCATCGGAGGTATTCTGAGCGCCATGGTCTTCTCCCTGTGGGTGTTCCCGCTGATCTTCGGCTGGTCATACCGGCATTTTCATAAGCGGAAAAGCAGGTGGTCGTCGTCTCAGTCATGAGTAAGCCGTCACAGCTATGAGCACAGAGAAACCAGTGATGATCACGCGGAAGATCCAGCTTCTCCTGCAGGCGGATAGTAAAGAAGAGTGGAAGGAGAAGTACCGTACCCTGCTGACCTGGCAACAGATGGTCACCAAGGCAGCCAACTGGATCGTTACCCATCATTATGTCCAGGACAGTCTGAAGGAGCTGTTGTACCTGGCGGATGGCATCAAAGTGAAGCTGGCCGATCAACAGAAGGACGAGGAAGGCATACTCACAACGTCCCGGATGAATACGACCTACCGGCTGTTGTCGGCGAAGTTCAAGGGGGAGATACCGATGTCCATCATCACTGCCCTGAACAGCCGTATCGTATCGGTCTTTGACAAGGAAAAAGCCGACTATCGGGAGGGGAAGAGATCGCTCCGCATTTACCGGCGGGATCAGCCCATTCCCATCGTCAGTAAGGACATTATCCATATCGAGCCCGTAGAGAAGGGGGAGTATCGCTTTTCGCTCTACGGGCTTCACTTCCACACCCATTTCGGCCGTGATACGTCGGGTAACCGGCAGCTTTTTGAAAAGGTTATCATGGGGGAAGGCCGGTTGCGGGACAGCTCAATACAGATAAAGCAACAGAAACTCTTTTTGCTGGCGGTGTTTGATCAGGACAAGGTGGCCGGACAACTGTCTCCTGAATCGCGGGTGGAAGCCTGGCTATCGATGGATGTCCCCATCATTGCGGCCAGCGGTGGGAAAGAGATCCGCATCGGCAGCAAGGAAGAATACCTCCACCGGCGGCTGGCTATCCAGGAGGCCATGCGCCGGACGCAGGCCGCGGTGCGATATAACAGCGGCGGCAGGGGCCGCACCCGGAAGCTCCAGGCCCTGGAACGGTTTCACGACCTGGAAAAGAACTATGTCCGCACCCGGCTGCACCAATATTCCGCCCGGCTGATCCACTTCTGTCTCGAAGAAGGGGCAGGGGTGCTGGTGTTGCGCCACCAGTCGGAAAAAGAGGCTACGGCCAGGGAAAGCAACTTCCTGCTCCGCAACTGGACCTATTACGGACTGAAAGAAAAGATCAGCTATAAGGCGGCCAAATACGGTATCACCGTCCTGGTCGAATAATACATTCTGCGGCTGGTTGCACAGCCATAAAGTGAGGGTATTACCACTCATTAAGCTTCAGGCAAGGTCGGTCAGAGCTCCCGGAAGCATGCAACGAGTGTGCAAAACTATAAAAGGATATGATCATTTTATTGGTGGACGGTAATATTCTTGCCGCAGATTTCATCAAAAAAGGTCTTTCTGAGAATGGTTTTCAGGTAGATATCGCCGGCGACGGACTGGCAGGGAAACGACTGTTCGAGACCGGCAACTACGACCTGGTGATGATGGACATCGCGCTGCCGCATATCGACGGCCTGGAGTTGTGCCGGCAGATGCGCCAGAAACGAAGCGATCTGCCCATCCTTATCGTCACGGGCCGGGGCAATACGCAGGATAAGGTGGCCGGGCTCGGGTCGGGCGCGGATGATTATCTGCTGAAGCCCTTTCATTTCGAGGAATTGCTGGCCCGCATCCATGCGCTCCTGCGCCGGAGGGCGCCGAATGCTGCCGGCAGGAGCTTTAAGGCGGCAGATCTGGAGGTGGATGCCTTTAAACGAACGGTGACCCGGGGCGGCAAGTCCCTTCAACTCACAGCTACCGAATTCTCTCTTTTGGTATTGCTCATCACGCACAAGAACAGAGTATTGTCCAAGGCCTTCATCTCGGCCTCCATCTGGGGTATCGACTTCGAAAGAAGGACCAACCTGGTATCCGTATACATCAATTATCTCCGCGGCAAGATCGATAAAGGGTTCGACGTTCCGTTGATACTAACGGTGATCAATGAGGGCTATATGTTAAAGGAGCCCTGAACACATGAGTAACTTCTAATGAGCAGGGTCTAATCTGTTTCAGCAACTTCTAACTGAATACTAATCCCGCTTTCATCTGCGCTTAAGTCCGGCCTAATGCCCGCCTTCTAGCTTTGTGGCAAAAAGGCTAATTATGAGAAAGACAATTGCGGGGCGACTGATCGCACTACTGATGAGCGCGTTGCCCGTACTGGCATCTGCCCAGGCGAGGACCTTCCAGGGTATCGTGAAAGACAGTGCCGGGGTGCAGCCGGTGGCCGGGGTCTCCGTCTCGGTAAAGGGGAAAGGCGCGGGTACGACCACCGGGTCTGATGGCAAGTGGATGCTTCGGGTCACGGAGCCGCATCCCGTCCTCGTTTTCTCCTTTGTCGGATACAAGCGTCAGGAGGTGCAACCGGCAGACAGCAGCACCTTTATCACAGTGAGGCTGGCCACCGATGTGGCTACACTTAATGCGATGGTGGTTACCGGCTATACCACGCAAAGCAAGGTGAAGACAGTGGGATCGCTGTCGACCATCCCGGGCACTACGTTGCAGAATGTCCCGGTTGCTTCCTTCGATGTCATGCTGCAAGGCAGGGTGCCTGGGCTTTATGTGGGCACACCCACCGGTCAACCCGGCGAATCGGGGCGGATCACGCTGCGGGGCATGGGCTCGATCAACGGCGATGTGCAACCTTTATATATATTGGATGGCGTACAGGTGTCCAACAGCAGCTTTTCGGGGCTCAACCCGGATGATTTCGAATCGGTGGTTGTGTTGAAGGATGCGGCCGGCACGGCGCAATATGGCAGCAGGGCGGCCAATGGCGTCATCGTGATCACGACCAAAAAGGGAAGGGCCTGGGCAGATGGCAAGACAAAGGTGGAGTTTAAGAGTTATCTCGGTGCGTCACGGGTCAACAGCTCGAAGTGGGATCAGATGAATACCGGCCAACGCCTGCAGTTTGAAGAGATGATCCAGGACCCTAACCTGCCAGGCTGGAAATATTCCCCCAATAACCCGGCGAGACCGGCAGGTAGCGACCAGCTGCTCGACAGCCTGCGCAAGATCAACACCGACTGGCGGAAATACCTGTTGCGTACGGGTCTGACCCAATCGGATGCGTTGAGCCTTTCGGGCGGGAATGCGAATACCAATTTTTATATTTCCATGGCCTATCTCAATCAGCAGGGTGTGGCCTTGAATTCGGGGATTGAAAGGTATAGTCTCCGGGGAAATGTCCAGCATACCAGCGGCCGGTTGAAGAGTACTCTGAGCATGGGGCTGGTGCAGTCGCAGATAAGCTATATCCAAAATGAAGGTGTGGCGCCTACGGCGGGTGGTGGTGCGGCTGCCGGGGGCGGCGGCATCTCGGCCAATAATCCCATCGCGGCCCTTTATTTTGCCCTGCCGTATGAAAAGCCCGATGTCAACAATACCGGTGTGGCCAATTTTGGTTCAGATGCACTGAATGAATACGCCAACTCCAGTCTGAAGGATATCCAGCTCAAATCGGTGGTCTCGCTGAACGAAGTGTTTCGGTTGACGGGCGAATGGCAACTGACGTCGACGACGGGTCTGGAATACCAGCAGGATAAGATTACCGACTATCTGGCTCCCAACTCCTATTTTGGGCAGCAGGTGGGCAACGGCAACCAGGGGATGTACCAGGACAGCCTGACGACGCGCTACCGGCTCGTGGCCAACGGTGGCGTTCGCTATCTGCACCCCTGGGAGGGGAATAACGAGATCGAGGTCAACCTTCTGGAGGAAGCCAACCGGCTCTACGGAACCTATTTCGGCTTCACCGGTTATGGCCTGGTCTCGCAGCTGGGCAACACTCCTTCGGCCATCACCCAGGGTACGCCGGCGAATAACTTTATCCCCAATGTCGCGGGGAGCACCATCGCCAATAACCTGCTGATCTCTTCGATCGCCCTGTTCCGTTATAGCATGGGGAGCAAGTATAGTGTAACCGCCAGCCTGCGGCGGGATGGTTCTTCGCAGGTGCCGGCGGCGAACCGGTATATCAATCTGTGGGCTGTCGGCGGCAAATGGAATATCCTGGCCGAACACTTTATGGATCGTGCCCCGGTGGTAAGCACGCTGCGGCTTCGCGGAAGCTATGGCCTGACGGCGAATGCCGGGGGCTTTGCCAGCGATTATGGTTATCGCTCGCTGTACGGGGTGACCAATTATGGCGGTGCGCCGGCTCTGGCGCCCCAGACGCCCGGCAATCCTGCTTATAACTGGGAATACAACCAGGCAGGGGATATCGGTCTCGAATACGGCGTGCTGCACAACCGCATCTATGGAGAGTTGGATATCTACAATCGCGTCACCAACCATCTTTTTGTCAATAAGAATCTTTCTCTTACCTCTGGCTGGTCGAATGTCGCCGCCAATTTAGGCCGCGTGCGCAACAGGGGCGTCGAATGGGAGCTGAATGCGGATGTTGTGAAACGAACCGGGCTGACCGTCACCGTGGGGCTCAATTTCGCTTATAATAAGAACACCGTCCTTTCCCTTGGCGGTGATCAGCAACAATTCATCGACAACATCTCCATCAACAGGGTGGGGGATCCCCTTGGGACCTTCTATGCCGTCCGTTGGGCCGGTGTCGATCCCGCTACGGGCGCCCCCCGCTACCTGGACAAGAACGGCAAGGTGACTACTACCTATAGCGCGGATAATGCCGTCCCGCTGAAGGCTGTCTGGGACCCGCCGTATAAGGGTGGAGTATCGCTTACCGTTGTCTGCGGGCGGTTCGAAGCTTCCGCGCTGTTTAGCTTTATCCACGGGATGTCCCGGCTCAGCTACCCCTATTTGTATAGTCATTCCGCCGACCCCAACTACCGGGTGTACAACCAGTCTGCGGATATGCTCAAGGTCTGGCAGCATCCGGGGGACATCACCGATTTCCAGGCGCCGGCCTATCCGCGGCAGGTCAACTCCAGCGACGTGCGCAGCTCGGATTATGTCAAGCTCCGCAACCTTTCACTAAACTATAACCTGCCGGTGAGTCCTGGTTTAGGCAAACATGTCCGTGCTATCCGGGTATTCGCGCAGGGGCAGAACTTGTTCTCGTGGATGAAGTGGAAAGGGTTCGATCCGGAAGATGCAAACGATATCGCGCAATATGAATACCCGATGCCCCGGACGGTGACTGCCGGACTGAATGTTTCCTTTTAAAATAAAATGATGAAAATGAAAATAGTTAAATTCCTTGGGCTATCGGCCCTGGTGTTTTCTTCCTGCTCCAAGCAATTGAATATTACGCCCACCGACCAGGTGGATGCCCATACGGTCTTTTCCAGTGTAGGTTCCCTGAACCAGGGGGTAGCGGGTGTCTATGCCAATTGGCGGGAAGAATACCTCATCCGCATCGGCTCGGTAGTGGCGGACGAATGCCGTATCGGGCTGCAAAATACGGGTGTCAGTCTTACCGATGCCGGCCAGAACCTGTTTCGCTGGGCCTTTACGGGGACGACTTCGGAGATAGCGGAACCCTGGGCCAACGGCTATCAAGTAATAAATGAAGTGAACCTGATCCTGGCGGGGATCGACGGCGTACCGGCGAAGTCGGCTGCCGACGCATTGGAGAAACAACAGCTCAAAGGGGAGTTGCTGGCTATCCGGGCCTTCCAGCATTTCGACCTTTACCGGGTGTATGCCTATTCCGGCGTCTATGATCCGACGGCCTATGCCGTGCCTTATGTAACGGGTACGAATATCTACGAAGAGCCTTCCCGGCCACAGGCGGGCGCTTTCTTCACCACGCTGAAGCAGGACATGGCCGCAGCCGAAGGTCTCATCGGCAACAGTGGCGCCCTCAACCGGATGGGGTTGACGGCTCTGTATGCGCTGGAAGCGAGAGTTGCCTTGTATACCAGTGACTGGCCTACGGCGATCGACCGGGCGGGGAAGGTGATTGCTGCTGTGCCGTTGGCACCGGCTACGAATTTTCCGGGGATCTGGACCGATAACAGTACTGCCGAAGTGATCTTCAAACTGAGCAGGACCAACCAGAGCGGGCTACGACCAGGCGATTGCTGGTACAATATCCCTTATGGCGTGTACCTGTTCGCTCCGTCCAGGACGCTGATGAGCCTATACGATACGACCAATGATATACGGTATCACAGTTATTTTGCGACGGATTCTTCTCTTGTGGCGACGGGGCAGTTGCCGGATATTATTTCCAAATATGCGGGCAGTTCGGGTGCGCAGAATCTAAACGACCTGAAAGTATTTCGTACCGGTGAACAATACCTGATCCTCGCGGAGGCCTATGCGCGGAGTGGTAATCTGGCGGCTGCTGCGGCCGACCTCAATACCCTGCGTGGGCAGCGTATCGCGGGGTACCAGCCGGTGAGCTTTGTGGGGGCCGCCGATCTGCTGGCCGCGGTGTTCGCAGAGAGATATAAAGAGTTATGCTATGAAGGCCACCGGCTGTACGACCTGAAGCGGGCAGGGATGAATGTGGTGCGGCAGCCAGTAGACTGGCCGCAGGGTGCTGCGGCCGGAAAGCTGACGCCTTCCAGCCTCTATTACTATATCCCTATCCCGCAGGCGGAGGTGCTGGCCAATCCGCATATTGCACCGAACAACCCCGGATGGTGAGATCAGGAGGCCGTCGGAACTACGGGACCCTCGTCGATGGGGCCCCGATGCAAGGTATCCACCTTGCGGTAGGCCCAGCCGAATATCAGCGGGAATACCAGCAGCGAAAAGACCATCGCGCAGAGGATACCACCGATGACTACCCGCGCCAGTGGGCGGCTGCTTTCCGAGCCGATGCCATGCGAGGTGGCTGCGGGGAGAAGCCCGATAGCTGCCATCAGCGCGGTCATCATCACCGGGCGGATACGGGAGATGACACCCAGCCGGATAGCGGTGTATAGCGTATGACTTTGGTTGTGCATGTGCTCGAGGTTATGCTTGAACACCGTAATGAGTAGTACCCCGTCCTGGATACAGATGCCGAACAGCGCGATAAAGCCGATGCCCGCCGAGATGCTGAAGTTGGTATTCGTCAGGATCAGGGCGGCTACGCCGCCTACTATGGCGAACGGTACGTTGAGGAATACCAGCGCGGCATCCTTCAGGTTGCCAAACATCACGAAGAGCAGGATGAAGATCAATAACAGGCTGATGGGAACCACCTGCTGCAGCCGTTTGGTGGCGCGCTGTTCGTTCTCGAAATCCCCCTGCCAGACCATCGAGTAGCCTCTCTTAAGCGTAACCACCTTGTTCACCTTGTCCTGGGCTTCGGCGATGGTGCTGCCCATATCCCGGCCGCGAACGGAGAACTTCAGCGCGGAATACCGTTCGTTGTCATCCCGGAAGATGAGGCAGGGACCGGTCTTCATGGTGATGTGGGCAATTTCCTTGATCGGAACCTTGGAGCCGCTTTGCGTTGGCACCATCAGGTTGCCGATATCATCGGCCGATACCCGGTATTGCTCCGGGAAACGAACGCGGATATCGAAGAGCCTGATCCCTTCATAAAGCGTTGAAGCTGCCTTTCCGCCGATGGCCATCTCGATGACGGCATTGGCATCCGCGGTAGCTACGCCGTAAAGCGCCATTTTTTGCTGATCGAGGTCGATATCCAACTCCGGCTGGCCAACATTTTTGATGATGCCAAGGTCTTCGATGCCGCGCACTCCTTTGAGAATATCGTATACCTGGGAGACCTTGCTTTCCATATAGTCGAGGGAATCGCCAAATACCTTTACACAGATGGAGCCTTTTACCCCGGATACCGCTTCTTCGATATTGTCCATGATCGGCTGCGAGAAGTTGAGGTCGACACCCGGGATCACGCTTAGCTTCCGGTTCATGGTGTCGATGAGCTCTTCCTTGGTCATTTTGGGGTTCCATTCATCCTGCGGGTAGAGGAGCACGTCGAACTCGTTGTTGTAGAATCCCGTTACGTCTGTCCCGTCATCCGGCCGGCCGGTCTGGGAAGCGATAACCTTTACCTGCGGGAACTCCATCATCATTTTGCGTACCTCCCGGGCAACCTCCACCGACTTGTCCAGGGAAGCGCTGTAGGGAAGCTGGGCGCGCAGCCAGATGGCGCCCTCATCCAGTTGCGGCAGGAATTCCGTACCCAGCAGGGTGAAGGAATAGAACCCGATGCCGATGATCAAAAAGGAGCCGATAACGGTTGTTTTCCTATGTTTCCAATGGAATATAAACCCCCTGACCATCATCCCGGTGAGGAAATGGGTAAAGGGATTGTGTTTCTCATGTACGTTCTTGCGCAGCAGCATATTGATCAGCACCGGGACGAGCGTCAGGGTGGTGATAAGGGCGCCGAGCAAGGCAAAGCCCAGGGTATAGGCCAGAGGAGAGAACATCTTGCCTTCTACTTTCTGGAAGGCGAAGATGGGTATCAGGGCAGTGATGATGATCAGTTTGGCGAAGAAGATGGCCTTGCCGAGCTGTGCACCGTTCTTTTTGATCAGGCCCATCTTGGCCATTTTATTGAATCGCTCCATTCCCAAGTCGCGCGCCTGGTGGTCGAGGACCACGAAGAGCCCTTCCACCATGACCACGGCGCCGTCGATGATGATGCCGAAGTCTACGGCCCCCAGGGAGAGCAGGTTGGCGCTCATCCCCATGAGGTGCAGACAGATAAAGGCGAACAGCAGGGACAAGGGGATGATGATCGACACGATGAGGGTCGTCCGCCAATTGAACATGAACAGGGAGACCAGTATGGTCACCAGCAGGATGCCTTCCACCATGTTGTGGAGTACGGTATGGGTGGCATAATGGATGAGGTCTTCCCGGTCGTAGTAGGGAACGATCCTGGTATCCTGCGGCAACACCATGGAGTTGAGCTTATCGATCTTCTTTTTCACCGCCTGCACCACCTGGGAGGGGTTTTCGCCCTTGCGCATTACGACGATAGCTTCCACGACATCATCCTGGTCGACGATGGTCCGGTGTCCGGCGGAGTCGGTGACGGGGTCGGCCCTGCCAACGCGACCCAGGCGGGGGACATTGGATATCTGCACGTCGGCCACGTCCTTTACCAGCAGCGGTACGCCATTGTTATTCTGGATGATGATGTTCTTTATCTCATTGATGTCGTTGAGCAGGCCGATGCCTCTTACCACATAGGCCTGGTTGTTGCGGACGATGAAATCGCCGCCGATGTTGATATTGCTTTTCTGGATGGCGGAATAGACGTCCAGCGGGGTGATGCCCAGGTTGGTGAGTTTTCCCGGGTCTACCTGGATCTCATAGGTCTTTACCCTTCCCCCGAAGCTGACGATGTCGGCCACCCCGGGTACGGAGCGGAGTTGGCGGTCGATGACCCAGTCCTGCATGGTCTTCAGTTCGCGTTCGTCACGGATATCGCTTTGGAGGGTATAACGGAAGATCTCACCGGTGGGGCCGGTGGGTGGCTGCACCTGTGGCTGGATATTTTCCGGCAGCGTGACATTGGCTAATAAGGCGTTCACTTGCATCCGGGCGTCCTTGTCGACGACACCGTCCTCGAAAATGAGCTTGACGAAGGACAGACCGAAAATACTGGTCGAGCGCAGGCTTATCTTCTGCTGCACGGGGTTCATGGCGATCTCTATGGGGATCGTAACGAACTTCTCTATCTCTTCCGCGCTGCGGCCCGGCCATTGGGTGATGATGCTGATCTCCGTATTGGTGACATCGGGGAAGGCCTCGATGGGCATGTTGCGGAAGGTGATGATACCCGATATCAACAGCAGGCCGGTACAAAAGAATATGAAATACCTGTTCTTTAGCGAAAAGGCGATTATATTTTTGAGAAATTTATTCATAATTAGTTCTTAGCTGTTGAGGGCATCGTAAATAAGCAGTGCCTGAGATGAGATGACCTTGTCGCCTTCGTTCACTCCGGAGGCGATGAGTGTCTTGTCGCCTACGGCATTGATCACCTGTATTGGGGTGATCTTCACATCCGACTTGCTGTGGAATATCAGGACGTAATACTGGCTGTGATCGAAGATCACGGCGCCGGAAGGTACGCTTAGACATTGCCGGTTCTCCTTATCATTCACGGTGATGCTGGCGTACATTTCCGGCTTCAGGGCATAATTTTCGTTTGGCAGTACGACCCGTACCTTCATGACCTTGCTGCTGGGGTCGAGCACGTTCATGATCTTATCCACCTTTCCTTTGAAGACCTTGCCGGGGTAGGCGAGGGTGGTGACATCGACATTCTCACCGAGGCGGATATGGCTGATATTGGACTCATAGACATTGGCCTGGATCCAGACATCCTTGAGGTCGGAGATGGTGAAGATGCTGGTGCTGTTGTCCCCGCGGATGGTCATGTTGTTGGTAGCCCCTTTCTGGACGATGAAGCCGCTGATCGGCGCCCTTACCACGAATTCCCCCTGGGAGTTGCCACCATTGATCTTTAGCACCCGGTGGACGCGGTCGAGCTCGGCCTGCGCCTGTTGTACTGCGACTTCCGCGTTGAGAGAATCCGGCATGGAAGCCAGGCCGCCATGGTACATATCGATCGTTTTGCGCAGGTTGGTCTGGGCGATGCGCAAATTGGTCTCCGCATTCAACAGGTCGCTGCTGTACTGCGCCATTTCCTGGCTCCTTACGGTTGCCAGCACCTGGCCTGCCGTCACATAGTCTCCCAGGACGACCTTGATATCCTGTACAATACCGCTGACCAGGGAATACACCGGGACGACACGGTCGTCATTGGTGCCCACTTTTCCGGTGAGCGTAATGGCATTCACCAATTGGGAGACGCTCACGGTATCGATGGTCAGGCTCTTCATGATGGTGTCGGGGATGATATACTTGTCTTTATCGCCGGCAGGCTTTTTTGCCTGGGTCTCGCAGGAGGAAAAGAAAAGTACGGCAGCCGCAGAAAGCAGAATGAGAAAGGGGCCGCCGGATTTGAAGGGCTTTTGCATAGTGTCTAATTAAAAAAGTTAGTTCCGGTGTAATAGTTGATATCTTCGAAAGCGCTGACCCGGTTGAACTGGATCGTGTTCAATTGAAGCGTGTTCATTTTAAAGGAATCGTAAAAATCCAGGAATTCGAGGATAGTGATATTGCGTTTCTGGTAGTTGAGGACTACTTCATGCAGGAGGCGGCTGAAATCCTGGAAGAATTTCGGGTCGATGGTCTGGTAAAGCCGCTGCTCGTTAAAGGCTTTCCGCAGGGCATTGGACACATTCTCTTCCACGGTAGCCTGGGTGCTCCGCTGGAGGGCCTGCGTATTGGCTATCTGGGCCTTGGCTGACTTGATATTACCCTGGTTGCGGTTGAAGAAAGGCAGGTCCATGGAGGCGCCGATGTAATAATAATACGGAAGATAGCTGCCTCTTTCATCGAATCCCAGATCGAGTGTGAGGTCGGGCACTGCCAGGGCTTTCTGGTATTTGTAGTTCAACTGATTGATGGCTGTGTTGGTCTTTGCGATCTGCAGGTCGGTGCGGTTGTTATAGGCCGAATCCACGAGGGTGGTGAGCGGATACTGGCCGGGGTCCAGTTTGCTGAGTGCAGAAGAATCGACCATGGGCTCGATGAAAAAATTGGGCTTCATCTGCAGGACGAGCCGCAATTCACTTTCTGTGCTGTTGATCTGGTTGATCAAGTCGTTATATTCGCTCTGGAAGCTATACAGCTGGGCCTTTATCCGAATGACCTCCTTTTCGGCGATATATCCTTTTCCTTCCTGTTGCATGAAGGCCTTTACGATCTGGTCGAGCGCCCTGATCTCTTCGTCATAGACCGCGGCGGACTGCCGGAGATAATGGATCTGAAAGAAATCCGTGCGTAAGGTATATTTCAACGTGCGGAGAAGATCGAAGAACTGGTATTCTGTGAGGTGAGCATTCTCCTGTGCGAGTTTGATCTGTTTGTTGCGCTTTCCTGCCAGCAGGATGAGCTGGGAGAGGTTGCCGGACGTTTCGTCTTCATCGCCGTGGGTTGGGAACCATTTGTGCAGCGTCCCGGAATAGAGGACATGTGCAAGGCTGAGGTTGGGATTAGGCCAGAGCCGGGCCTGTATGACCAGGGCGCGGCTGGCATCGATATTATACCGCTGGGCCAGCAATTGAAGGTTGCTGTCCAGGAACATCTTCTCGGCCTGGGGCAGAGAAAGTTGCATCGTGTCCAACTGCGGTGGCTGAGCCAGGGAAACCAAACTACAGAAGAAAAAACAAAAGCCAATCAGGAGCCACTTTCTTTGCATAGGTTTGAATGATTATGTTTAGAGTGTGCAAAACTATTGATTTTTAACGTTAATCGGGGGTTAACTCTTCCTTCTTACATTAAATTCTGTTTTTTCTTAATATAAGGGAAAATGGCCGATCAGGCCTGTGGCGTATTGAAGCGAAAACCCACTCCATGGATGGTTTCCAGGTTCACCTGCGGGTCGGCCTTAAAATATTTCCGCAGTTTGGTGATGAACACGTCCATGCTGCGCCCCAGGAAATAGTCGTCCTTGCCCCAGACGTTGAGGAGCACTTCTTCTCTTTTCAGGATGCGGTTGGAGTGTTCGCAAAGGAATTTGAGGAGATCGGCTTCCTTTTGGGTGAGATTGAAGACCTCTTGTCCGATGGTGAGCTTGAGATCGGTGTAGGAGAAATTGAGCTGACCGATGGTAAAGTTGACCGTCCGCTCGGAGTGCATCTTGCGGGTTCTGCGCAGAAAGACCTCCATCCGCATCAGCAGCTCCTGCATGCTAAAGGGTTTTGTGATATAATCGTCCGCACCGCTTTGAAAGCCCTTAAGCTTGTCTTCTTCCATCGACCGGGCGGTGAGGAAAAGGATGGGTACCATGTCGCTTTGCTGCCGGATCTTTTTGGCAACCGCGAATCCATCTTTGTTGGGCATCATGACATCGAGCAGGCAGATGCCGAATTCGTTCTTGTCGAACTTTTCGATGGCCGCCTGGCCGTCGGGGCAAAGCACTACCTCATAACCGGCATCAATCAAATTATCCTTGATGACATATCCAAGGGAAAGGTCGTCCTCAGCCAATAACACTTTTACTTTTGACGCTTGTTGCATAGATAAATCTTAGTTAAGGGGTATGAATAATCTGAATTCCGTACCGATGCCCGGCAGGCTGTTGACCCTGATCTTGCCTTTATGAGCGTCGATGATCCGTTTGACAAAGTTGAGCCCCAGTCCAAATCCTTTTACATTGTGGATATCCCCGGTGGGTACCCGGTAGAATTTTTTGAAGATGTTCTTCAGGTATTGTTTTTCGATTCCGACCCCGTTGTCTTTTACGGAAATGAAGAAGTCATCCTCCTCGCGCCCCGTTTCGACCACGATGTGGGGGTCGTTCGAATATTTCAGCGCGTTCTCCAGGAGGTTGACCACGGCCAGTTCGAGATGGGCTTTGTCTGCCTGTACCCTTGCATGGCCGTTTACCGCTGCCTCTTTCACCTCGATCTTTGCCTTTTTCTGTTCGATGAGCGGTTGTACTTTTCCAAGGGCCTGTTCTATCAGCAGGTGGGGGTCGATATCTTCCTTACGGATGGGCAGGTTGTTGCTTTCGGTGGAGGCGGCCCGCAGCAGGCGTTCTACCTGGCCCTGCAGGTGATCGGTCTGGTTATGAATGATGGCGGCATAGCGTTCGAGCCGGTCGGGCTGCTGGACGATCGACTCCTGAGACAGCACATCGGAGGCTATTTTCATGACGGCCAGCGGGGTCTTGAACTCATGGGTAAAATTATTCACAAAGTCCTTTTGGATCTCCGACAGAAACTTCTGGCGATAGAAATAGAAAAGGCTTGCCGCCAGGCCGATGAGGGCGAGGAAGAGTATTACCGTACTGACGATCCAGAAATCCATCTGCCCCAACACATATTCCTGGCGGTGAGGGAAATACAGCAGGATGTGGTCAGTCTTTCTGGCGTTGTCGAAGACGGGCAGCTCTTTCATAGCCGGTTTGGCGGTTGCATAACGGGAGGCAGGGGCGGAGATGTATTCTTCGTAGATGAATTTCTTATCTGCGGCGCTGTAGGCTCCCAGCTTACAGTCCGTCAGCACCCCAAAGTCTGCGAATTCGTCCTGGATATAGAAGACCAGCGAATCTTTGGGGGGGATGGTATCCGCTTTGAAAGAGAAGTAGTTGTTGTCCGGGGCATCGATGAGGTCGTTGAGCCGGGTGCCTGGCTGGTCGTTCATTTCCAGGTCTTCGAAAAGCCCGCGGATGCTCTTTACCACATTGAGATTGAACTGTCGTTGTTCGAAAGAATAGACCTTTTTCAACCAGTACAGCTGGACGGTCACCACTATGGCTGCGAGCAGGGTGGCGGAGAGGACGATCCATTTTAGGGTTGAAGAACGCATGGATGCAAATTTGGTAAGCTTTGGGCTTTTCATACCAGGAAAATGGTTAAGTACTGGTTAAGGGTCAACACTAAATATCCCCTATCTTTATAATATACGAAATTTCCAATTTATCACCAGAAAACACCCGGATTATGAAAAAGATCTTTCTGATTGTCAATCTGTTGCTTGTTTTTGCCGGATTAAGTTTTGCCCAGACGAAGCCTGCCAAGACCAAGGACAAGGATGCGAAGGCCAAGACCACAGCCACCACTTCCAACAAGGCTGCGACTACCACTACTCCGCCCAAGACGGCAACTACCACGGCCGGACCTACGAAGAAAGATGGTACGCCCGACATGCGGTACAAGGCCAACAAGGATGCGGCGAAAACTCCGCCCCAGCATCTGAAGAAGGATGGTACCCCGGACATGCGTTATAAGGAGAACAAGGATGCGGCTGCCAAGCAGAAGAAGACGAATTAGGCATTTTTTTTGCTAAATATGATGGGGCTAAAAACGCCCCCCTATTTAAAATCAACAACATGAAAAAATTCTTACTGGCTGCATTGGTATTCATCGGTATGACAAGTTTTGCCATGGCGCAGGATCATAATCATAAGGATCACCGGCCTGTTCATCACCATCACGTAGTGCATCATCATCACACGGTGCATCATTCATCGCATCGACCCGTGCATCACGATAATCGACCCGCAACATCACGACGATCGGCCTGACCAGCACCATTAAACAAGAAACCCGGAGCAAGAAACTCCGGGTTTTTTATTTGTTGCCAGGCCTGACGGCCTGCTTATGCTGTTACTTTATTCGATTTGGCTGCGGGCTTTACGGCCTCTTGCGCCTGGCCGAGCGGGCGGCGCTTTGCAAAGTCTACCAGGAACGGCGCCGCTACGAAGATGGATGAGTACGTACCGGTGATGACCCCGATGAGCATCGCAAAAGCAAAGCCGCGGGTTACCTCGCCGCCTACCAGGAAGAGGATGAGGATGGTGAGGAACACCGTCAGAGAGGTCATGATCGTACGGCTCAGCGTATCGTTCACCGCCTTGTTGATGATCTCGCCGTTGGAGGCACCCTTCATCAGCTTACTGTCTTCCCGGATACGGTCGAATACGATGACCGTGTCGTTCATCGAGTAACCGATGACGGTGAGCACCGCTGCGATGAAGTGCTGGTCGATCTCCAGCGTGAAGGGTACTGCGTCTTTCAGGAAGGAGAATACCGCCAGGGTGACGAAGACGTCGTGCAGCAGCGCGATGATCGTACCCAGTGAATAGCGCCAGTCGCGGAATCGGATGAAGATATACAGGAAGATGACGACGAGGGCGAAGATGGTGGCTTTCACCGCACCCGACTTCAGTTCTTCGGAGATGCTCGGTTCTACCTTCACGTTGCCTTGCAGGTATTTCGTGGTGATGAACTCCGAATATGTGACGCCATCGGGCAGGAAGGGCTTCAGGCCCTGGAAGGTAGTGGCGAGTACGGTGGAGTCCGCTATGGGGCCGAGCTCCTTGACCTTATAGTCGGTGGTGATGTCCAGCTGTTCCTGGCTACCGTAAGTCTTGATCTCCGGCTCGGTACCCGTGAGCGTTTTTTTCAAGGCAGCCCGCACGTCTTCCTGGTTGATGGGTTTGTGGAAGTTGACGATATAGCTGCGGCCACCCGAGAATTCGACGCCTTCCTTGAACCCGTGGAAGAAGGAGCTGACACCCAGGATGAGCACGACGACGGAAATGCCGTACGCCACTCGCCGGTATTCGATGAACTTGAAAGCCTTATGTGTGAAGATGCGGCGCGAGATCGCACTGAAATAATTGAAGTGCCGGTTCTTGTTGGTATAGAAGTCGGTGATCAGCCGGGATACCAGGATACCGCAGAACAGGGACAACAGGATACCGAGAATCTGTGTGGTGGCGAAGCCGAGCACGGGACCGAGGCCGAAGTAGAACAGGATCAGCGCCGTCAGCAGGGTAGTGACGTGGGCGTCGAGCACGGGGGCCAGCGATCGCCGGTAACCGTCTTTCACCGCCACGGGATAGCTCTTGCCTCGAGTCAGTTCTTCTTTTATACGTTCGAAAATAATAACGTTGGTGTCGACGGCCATCCCCACTGTGAGAACCAGGCCGGCGATGCCGGGAGCCGTCAGGGTTGCGTGCAGGGCGCTAAGGACGCCGATGGTAAAGAGCAGGTTGAGGATCAACGCGCAGTTGGCCACCCAGCCTCCGGTGTTGTAATACACCAGCATCAGCATGAAGATGACGAGGAAGGAGATGCCGAAGGCCATCATACCGCCATGGACGGCTGCCTTACCCAGGGTTGGACCGACCACGGTCTCGGATACGATCCGGGCGGGGGCATCCAGCTTACCCGACTTGAGGATGTTGGCCAGGTCCTGTGCTTCGGTGATGCTTTGTTGATTGGAGCCGCGGCCGCGGCCCATGGTGATCTGTGAATTGCCACCGGTGATAGGCTCGCTTACGTTGGGAGCCGAATAAACGATGTTATCCAGGACGATGGCGATGGGTTTGCCGACGTTCTTGGTAGTCATATCGGCCCAGGCTTTGGAGGCCTGTTTGTTCATGCTCATCTCGACAACCACTTCTCCGGTGGTGGGATTAAAGTCCTGGTTGGCATTTTCGATGATGGACCCCTCGATCTTTGCCTTCTCGGTTCCGGGCACCGTCCTTATCGCGTAGAGATCGAAGACATCGAGCGGCTTTCCGTCCTCGTCTGTCATTTGTTTGCCCCAGAGGAATTTCAGGTCTTGCGGGAAGTTGTTCTTGACGATGGGGTTGGAAAGATAGCTGTTGACAAGCCCGGTGTCGCGTAGCCGTACTACACCCAATTCAGCAGAATAATGGGGCTGACCGGTCTTCGGGTCCTGTTGTGGTTGGATGAATTGGATGGCGTGGAGCAGCGGATTGGCATTTACCGCGGTGGTACTGGTATCTTTTTTCGCGGAATCGGTCTTGGCCGTGGTATCGACCTTTACTCCATTAAGATAGTTCTGCAGGGCCTTATCGGCACTCTGGATGGACTGCGCCACTTCGCCAAGGTTGTACACTTCCCAGAATTGCAGGTTGGCGCTTGATTGCAGGTATTTGCGAACGCGTTCGGGGTCGGTGGCGCCAGCCAGCTCGACAGTGATGATGCCTTTTGCATCATCCAGATTGATATTGGGCGATGCGACCCCGAACTGGTTGATACGGTTTTCGAGGATCAGGTAGGTCTGCTTCATGGCAGCGGTAGCCTGGTCGTGCAGGTAGCTGATGACGGAGGCGTCGGAAGCATCGAAGGTTAACTTATTGCGGCCGCTGTTGGAGAAGAGGGGAGCCAATTTGCCGCTGGGGTTTATCTCTTTATATGACTCGGCAAAGAGGTCGATGAGGTTGCCGCTTCTGGTCTGTTTCTTTTGAGTAGCGAGGTTCAGCGCCTGGAGCATCTGGGCGTCGTGGGAGTTATTGGCCAGACCCTTGATGAGGCCGTCCAGTGCAACGTCCATGGTGACGCTGATACCGCCCTGCAGATCGAGGCCGAGCAGGAGCTCGCTTTCTTTTGCTTTTTGATACGTTGTTCCCCAGGGGGTGATCTTCGTGTCCTTCGAACTATCCAACAATTTCTTCCGCCGGGCGTTAAAGGCCTGGTCGAGAGTATCCTGGTAGGACGCCTGCACTTCCTTATTACCGGGATATTTTTGAGCAGCCGACTGCGGATACAGCCGCGCTACCTGTGTTTTCGCTTTTGCCTCCATCGCCGACTCATGACTGTTGACGAAATAAGTGAAGGAAAGCTGGTATACTGAGATGACGATCAATAAAGCAGCAAAAATACTTACCAGTGCTCTCATTGGAAGTTTCGTTTGATATTTTAAGAGCGGCAAATATAGGTTTTTTCAGACCTTCTCCCGCTTTTTTCGTACCTTCGCCGCCCAAAATGACCAATTTTTGTTTACTATGCAATTATCATCCCTTCTTTCCCGCTTTGCAGAGCCGGAAACCTTGAAAATGGCCAAGCTTGGCCGAGAACTGAGAGCAAAGGGCGTCGATGTCATCGATCTGAGCCTTGGTGAACCCGATTTCGATACTCCCGAACATATCAAGGAAGCCGCTAAGAAGGCCATCGATGATAACTGGAGCCATTACACCCCCGTGGCCGGCTATGCGGACCTCCGGGAAGCCGTCTGCGTCAAGTTCAAGAGAGATAATAACTTAGAATACAAGCCGGAGAATATCGTTGTCAGCACGGGCGCGAAGCAAAGTCTGGCCAATGTTATTCTGGCATTGGTAGATGAGGGCGACGAGGTGATCATCCCCACGCCGTATTGGGTCACTTACTCCGAGCTGGTGAAGATAGCCCGTGGAAAGGTAGTCGAGGTGCACACCACTACCGAAGCCGGATTCAAGCTTACACCTGCACAATTAGAAAAGGCCATTACGCCGAAGACAAAAGCCTTCCTTTTCTCTTCTCCCTGTAACCCTTCCGGAGCCGTGTACACCAAGGCTGAACTGGAAGCGCTGGCGGTAGTTTTCCGCAAGCATCCCGGCATCGTCATCCTCTCCGACGAGATCTACGAATACATCAATTTCACCGGTAAGCATGAAAGTATCGCGCAGTTTAGCGACCTGAAGGACCGGGTAGTGATCATCAACGGGCTGAGCAAGGGTTTCGCCATGACAGGATGGCGCCTGGGTTATATCGCTGCCAACCCCGAGATCGCCAAGGCCTGTGAGAAATTGCAGGGACAGTTCACCAGCGGAACTAACAGTATCGCCCAGAAGTCGGCAGTGGTGGCCCTGACAGCCGATCTGACACCTTCTTTCGACATGGTAAAGGAATTCACTGCCCGGCGCGAGCGCACGCTCCAACTCGTAAAAGCCATTCCCGGACTCAAATGTTTTGAACCGCAGGGAGCCTTTTATATCTTCCCGGATGTATCTTATTACTATGGTAAATCCGATGGCACCACTAAGATCACCAATTCCGCCGATTTCAGCATGTATCTGCTCAATACGGCGCATGTCTCTTCAGTGATGGGGGATGCGTTTGGTGAGCCGGCCTGCGTACGGTTCTCTTTTGCCAACAGCATGGGGAATATCGAGAAGGCATGGGCGAGGATCAAGGATGCGCTGGCGAGGCTAAAGTAAGGAGCCGTTGGTGAAGAGATAATACTTGAGGAATGACAGCTTCCTGCTCATCATTGCGGATGACGGCGTCACAAAGCCGCATCTTTATATCTTCATCTATCTGATTGCGCATACGCTGCAATACCGCTTCACGGGTGGAATGATCCCGCCCGAGGATGCGATGGAGTCGCAGCGACAGAGGCGCATATACTCCAATGATAAAATCAAGCTGTCCGGCGGCGCGGGTTTCGAAGATGATGGCTGCTTCGCGGATGGCATAAGGATAGCGTCCTGTCATTTCCTGCATCCATCTTGCACCATCGCGGATAGTAGCCGGGTGCACGAGACTATTGAGCAGTTCGAGTTTTGGGGGATCATTAAAGACCTGCCCGGCCACCCATTTCCGGTTTAGCTTTCCCTCCGCGTAGGCTTCGACGCCAAAATGGCGGCTGATGGCTTCTTTTAGCTCGGGGTCTTCGTTCATCAGCCGTCGGGCTTCTGTGTCGGCGTAGGAGACGGGGACTCCCAGGGTTTCAAATATTGCGGCTACTGTCGTTTTTCCAGAACCGATGCCGCCTGTCAATCCGACTCGTAACATATTTGCAAAAATCGGTCTTTGGTAAAAAATAAGCCCGATTTTCGCAAACATCTAATGTCTGCCCTTCGGGCGAGCCGCTTCCAGCGGCTCTTGGTGCAAAAATCGGTCTTTTGTAAAAAGAAGCCCGGCGTAGCCGGGCTTATGGATTATTTGGCGGTAGTGGCTGTGGCCGCTTTATTCAGATTGTTTGTCCATTCCATGGAGATGGCGCTTTTTTCAATCTTCAGGTAACTGCCGGGGCTTGTTTCCATCATGATGGTACCATCGTCGTTTATTTTATTCACCGTCCCATGGATGCCGGCGATGGTCACGATCTTGTCGCCCTTCTGCATATCTTCCTGGAATTTCTTGGCGATCTTGGCTTTTTTCGCCTGGGGGCGGATCATGAAGAGCCAGAACACGAGGATCATACCACCCAGCAGGATCAATTGCAAAGAACCTCCACCGCCAGGAGAAGCCTGCAACAGCACGAATAATAAATGCGTCATTGTTTTTATTGTTTGAATTGTGTTTTACGAAGTTTTTTTCTGCTTACGAGGCCTTTTTCTGGACTTCCACCACGAATTGCAGGGAGTAGCTCTGGCTGCCCTTCGTGTTGGCGGTGACCAATAGGGTTTTGTGATTGACTCCTGTCCGCCCTTCACTGTTAAAGGAAGCCTTTATCTGGCCTTCAGCGCCCGGTGCGATGGGTTCACGGGGTTGTTCGGCGATGGTACATCCACAACTGGGTTGTACCCGACCTATGACCAGCGGTGAGCTTCCCGTATTCCGGAAGCGGAAGGACACATCCAGCTTTTGCCCTTCGGGTATTTTACCATAGTCCTTGGCGGAGTCGAGCCATTCGATCGTGGTAAAATGGGTGGTGTCGGCCATTGCGAGGGTGTTGGCGGTGCCGGAGCTAAGGGCGGGGGTTTTCTGGTCTCCGCCCGAACAGGCGGCGAACATAGCGACAAGGAGACAGCCGGTTATCAGATTACGCATGAAGAACAGATTTTTTTTGCAAACCTACTAATTCGCCTTGAAATTGGTCTTATGCATCTTATCCTCCTTCACCAGCTCCTTATGGATATTGTCCAGGATGCCATTGACAAACTGTCCGCTTTGAGGGGTGCTGTATTCCTTGGCAAGGTCGATGTATTCATTGATCGTCACCTTTGGCGGGATGGTCTCGAAGTAAAGGAACTCCACTACCCCCATCTGCATGAGGATCATGTCGAGGGTGGCGATACGTTCGGGGTCCCAGTTCTTGAGCCGGGGCCGGATCATTCCCATCACCACTTCCTTCTTGTCGATCACCGTCTGGAGCAGCAGCCGGGCGAATTCGTTCTTTTCCTTGCTGACAATCTCCTGCAGATCGAGCGAACCCGGCTTTGCGAGATAGCTCATCACCAATTGGCTGATCATTTCTCCGTCGTCGTCCCAGTTGGTGAACAGCTCTTCGATGTGCGAGGTGAATGCCTCATTGGCGAGCATCATTTCGGAGAAGATGAATTCCAGCACCTCCTTCTCGGACTTTTTATCCCGGCCTTCGATGGCGGTGTACTGTTGGTATTCGGGCGTCGCCGCCAGTTCGAGATAAAGCCGGCGGATGAGATCTTTATTATCCTGCAGCTGGGGTTTGTCCGTCTCAACCGCTTTCTTCCAGGAGGGGTCTTCCAGGATCTTCCAGAGGGTTTCGTTGCCGGCTAATTTTATGTTCACATGGAGGTCTTCTTTGCTGGGCAGGTGTTTGGAGGCCCGTAGCCGGGAATCCGTCTCCGCATAGCGGGCGATTTCCGTGATAAAATAGATGAGATAGGATAACAATTGCCTCGATTGGTCGAAATGTTTCTGCAGGATTCTGAGGGGATCGACCGATCTACCGGGCTGTTTTTGAACTTCCTCGCCCGCGGCCTGTTCCTGCGCTTCCAGGGTATAAAGGGTCTGCATCACCTTTACCCGGATATTTCTTCTACTGATCATTTATAAATTAAGAGCTTATGAAGCTGCAAATATAGGAAAAACCCTGACAAACGGTCTGACAAACAGATCGCGGCCTGACTGAAAAATTGGCATAGATTCCTGTTTTGGTATGAAATTCGTTTACCTTTGCCAGCCTGCCATATCCGGCAGGAAGATTCATCAAAACAAATAAATCAAATACAACTATGGGCAAAAAGTTAAGCGTTACCCCCTTGGCTGACCGGGTAATTGTGAAGCCAGCTCCCGCTGAAGAAAAAACTGCCGGCGGTATCATTATCCCTGATACGGCAAAAGAAAAGCCGCAACGTGGTACGGTAGTAGCCGCTGGTCCTGGAAAGAAGGACGAGCCGGTAACGGTAAAGGTTGGAGATACGGTATTATATGGTAAATATGCCGGTACCGAGATCCAGATCGAAGGTGATGATTTCCTGATCATGAGGGAATCTGACATTTTAGCAATCGTTTAAAAGATAATAGCTTAACTGAAATAATTATGGCAAAACAACTTTTCTTCGATATCGAAGCCCGCAATAGAATGAAAAAGGGTGTCGATACCCTGGCCAACGCCGTAAAGGTGACACTCGGCCCCAAAGGACGTAACGTAGTATTGGAAAAGAAATTCGGCGCTCCCGCTATCACCAAGGACGGTGTAACCGTTGCCAAGGAGATCGAGCTGGAAGACCCCATCGAGAATATGGGCGCCCAGATGGTAAAAGAAGTAGCTTCCAAGACGGCCGACATTGCCGGTGACGGAACTACGACGGCCACCGTTCTGGCCCAGTCCATCATCGGTGAAGGGCTGAAGAACGTAGCTGCCGGCGCCAACCCCATGGACCTGAAACGTGGTATCGACAAGGCCGTTGAAAAGGTGGTCGCAAGTTTGAGTGAACAGTCGAAAACCATCGGTAACGACAAGAACAAGATCGAGCAGGTGGCTTCCGTCTCCGCCAACAACGATACGACTATCGGAAAGCTCATCGCGGAGGCTTTCGGCAAAGTGGGCAAGGAAGGCGTCATCACTGTAGAAGAAGCAAAGGGCACCGACACTACGGTTGAAGTAGTTGAAGGTATGCAATTCGATCGTGGCTATCTCTCCGCTTATTTCGTTACCAACAGCGAAAAGATGGAAGCCGAACTGCAGAACCCGTATATTCTGATCTACGACAAGAAGATCTCCGCTATGAAGGATATCCTGCATATCCTGGAGAAGGTTGCGCAGAGCGGCCGTCCGCTGATGATCATCGCCGAAGATCTCGAAGGTGAGGCACTGGCTACATTGGTCGTCAACAAGCTGCGTGGCACCATCAAAGTTGCTGCTGTAAAGGCTCCCGGCTTTGGCGATCGCCGCAAGGAAATGCTCCAGGACATCGCTATTCTCACTAAGGGGATCGTGATCAGCGAAGAGCAGGGTTACAAACTCGAGGGTGCTGACCTCAGCTACCTCGGTACGGCAGCTTCCATCACCATCGACAAGGACAATACAACCATCGTCGGCGGAAAGGGTAAGAAGGATGATATCAATGCCCGCGTCAACCAGATCAAGGCCCAGATCGAAACCACGACCTCCGATTACGATAAGGAAAAATTACAGGAGCGTCTCGCCAAGCTCTCCGGCGGCGTAGCCGTTCTCTATGTAGGTGCTGCCACGGAAGTGGAAATGAAGGAGAAGAAAGACCGCGTCGACGACGCCCTGCATGCAACCCGCGCTGCCGTTGAAGAAGGCATCGTACCGGGCGGTGGCATCGCGTACATCCGCGCTATCGAGGCCATCGAAAAGCTGAAAGGCGCCAACGAAGACGAGACCACCGGTGTCGCCATCGTAAAACGCGCGCTCGAAGAGCCCCTGCGCCAGATCGTTGCTAACAGCGGCCTCGAAGGCAGCATCATCGTTCAGAAGGTGAAGGAAGGCCAGGCCGATTACGGGTTCAACGCCCGTACGGAAAAATACGAGAACCTATTCAAGGCCGGTGTTATCGACCCCACTAAGGTTAGCCGTATCGCGCTTGAAAATGCCGCTTCCATCGCCGGTATGTTGCTGACCACCGAGTGTGTCATCGCCGACAAGCCCAAGAAGGAAGAAGCACATGCTCATCCGGGTGGTGCTCCTGGCATGGGTGGAATGGATTACTAAGAGTCTTAGTCTCAATATTGAAGCCCCGCGAAATCCGCGGGGCTTTTTCTTTACGTATATATTACTGTGAGGCTCCTACTGGCCATAATACTGTTGTTGATCGCACCCCATACCACGAGACCGAAGGTGGCATCCTATCTTGCACTGGGGGACTCCTATACTATCGGGGAAGCGGTAGACTCCAACGACAGGTACCCTGTACAGGCTCTGCATCTGATTGCCGATGCAAGACCGGAGATCATCGCTACCACGGGTTGGACGACGGGTAACCTGCTCGATGCGTTGGCTGCAGCCAGACCCGCCGGCGACTACCAGGCTGTCTCCCTGCTCATCGGGGTCAACAACCAATACCAGGGCCGCAGCCAGGCCGAATACCGGGAACAATTCATCGCTTTGCTGAAGGCGGCCATCGGGCTTGCGGGCAACCGGCCCAGTCATGTACTCGTGCTGTCCATTCCTGATTATTCCGTCACTCCTTTTGCGCGTAAGGGTAATACGGCGCGTATTGCCGCGCAGATAGATTCCTTCAATGCCATCAATAGCGGCATCGCCGCGATGTACAAGGTGAATTATCTCGACGTGACGACGGAAAGTCGTAAGGCCGGCGCCGACCCCAGTCTTATCGCCGCCGACGGATTGCATTTTTCGGGGAAGGAATATGCCATCTGGGCCCGGTTAATGGAGCCCTGGCTGTCTACCACTTTAGCCCAACGGTGAACAACACCATCCCACCTGTTTCTTTCAATGTCGCTGCATAGTTGTCCTTATCGGCCAGATAGTAGGGGACGTTGATGTCGCGGCTGAAACGCGCAACATAGGTGAGGTCGAGAAAGAGCATTTTCTTGCGATAGCCCAGCCCGGTGCTCAGGAAGAGCCGGTCGGCTGAAATTCCACGTCCGGAATAAGGGCTGGAATAGTAAGCTCCGCCTGCCCGGACCATCCAGGTGTCGAACTTCATCTCGCCGCCCAGCCGGGCACTGAAAGTGCCCTTATACGATTCTTTGATGGCCTGGTTGACGGCGTCATAATAGCTGTTGTCACCCGGGTTGCCGTTCTGGTCGGTGGGGGCCGTAAAGTGAGCCGTGCCGGTGGTGATATACTCGAGGTCGGCGGTGATGAATCCCTTTTGCTTTTTTACGTCGGCTTCCCCGCTACCAATGATGTAAGAGCCGCTGACGAGGAAATGCCAGGGGGTATACATATCGTACTGGATGGAATTGGGTGGAGGGGAGACGCCCGTGAGCCGGTCGAGGGAGTCCGAACTGATGGACACCTGGGGCAGGCTGGTATAGTTTTCCGTGCGGGTGATCATGGATGCGCTGATCCTGTCGGTAAGTCCGTAGATGCTGGGGCTATGGATGGCCAGTCCCAGCCGCAGGGGTGTAGAAGGGGCGTAGATGACACCCAGCTTCAGATTGAAGCCAAACCCGCTGGTAGTATACTTTTCCCGATAGACAAAGGAGGCAAAATCATTGTTGGTGTTGCCCGTGGCGTCTGTTTCCGTGTAGGTCTGATAGCGGGTGTAATCCAGGATGGGGATGCCCAGGCTGCCACCTATGTACCATTTGTCGTGGCGGCTGGAGGCGAGTGAGAGATCGATCTCTGTAATGCCGCCCTTGGACAGCAGATCGTTCTGCTGCACCAGTTTTCCCGCCTTATTCGGCTGAGCGATCACCTGCAGGGTACCGTTGATGGTGGCCGTATCTATCAGGGATGTATAGAGGGCCATGCGGGTGCCATAGCTGAGGGAAGAGCTGGCGATGCCGCCGTTGATATCGAGCCCTGATGCTGCAAACTCTTCCACGTACTGTTCGGCAAAGCTGCTGTAGGTGTTGATGCCCTGGTAGGAAACATGACTGTTGAAGTCGGCCATGCGGTTGACGGTGATGGCAAAGGCGTTGTTGACGCCCGGGTTCATGCCTTCATAGGCAAAGACGATTCCGCTTGCCCCCATGTTGAAGCGGTTGGCGACGGGACCCGTATTGTTCTGTCCCAGGTAGCTTCCTTTATCCGTGAGAAAACGCCAGCCAGGGCTGAGAACGAATTCGTTTGTCTTATACAGGCCCAGCCCGGCGGGGTTGACGGTGGCCGCGGTGATGTCGCCGCCGAGGGAGCCCATGGCCCCGCCGATAGCCTGCTGGCGGGCAGTGCCGCCGGGTACCGTCCAGGCGGAACGCAGGGCATCTTCCGGCAATTGGGCCTTCACTTGTGAGCATAGAAATAGACCTATGATAAACAAGTGTTTATACATATGAGTGGTGTTGGGTTAGCGCAGTAATGTTTGTTAATGGTGTCCGGGTCTGCTGAAGCCGCCACCACCGCCACCGCCACCGCCGAAAGAGGGCGAATAGCTGCGGGTAGGCTGACTAAAGGACGGAGCCGGCCGGTATCCCCCATTATTATTGGAAGGGGTATACGGGCGGTATCCACCGTTGCTGTTGCTGCTGCCGGGACGATAATAGGTGTTGTTCACCTGTCTGCCCTGGCCGGTGAGACTGGAGTTATAGGTTGAAGTAGTAGACATTCCCGGGCGGTAGAACCTGTTGTTGTAGCTGGTCGTACCGGTGTGGTGTGAAATCCCGTTGTGGTAAGCCACCGAATTAAAGGGGCGCAGATTGGAATAGATGGCCGTTGGTGTCGAGTGGCTGACGACGAAGACTCCGCCGCCATAGTAAGGATTGTAGAAATAAGGATTGTACCAGCTGTTCCAGAGGAAATAGCTGTTCCAGCAGAGATAGGGGTCATAGAAACCCAAACCATAGCCGAAGCCCATTCCGTAGGGGTATCCCAGGCCATAGCCGAACCCATAAGCGGGATAGCCGTAGCCAAAGCCCATGGAGGCGGTGACGGGCGAATAGTAATAAGAATCGTAGGCGTTGTAATCATCGAAGTATGACCAGCGGGCGGGATCTTGTGCCTTCATGCGAACATAATTGTCGCTGGGCGCCGTGCTGTAATACTCGTCATTGTTGGCGGCGGCGGCGGCAGGTCTTTTGCTACCGGAAGAGTAGTATACATCGTCAGTCGTCTGGGCGTTGCGGGAGGATGAGCAACCCGTCGCTCCAATGACTAAAGTAAAGGCTATTAAGGGAAAAAGGTGTTTCATGGCGAGTTTATTATTTTTCAATGGCGCCATGCAGTCGAATAAATTCTCGTGCCATGGCAATATCATATTTATATTTGCGTCCTTCCGAGTTAAAGTTACAATAAATAATGAGCCTTAACCGGAAAAGTTAACGTTTTCTTGTTAAAAGCTGATTAATAATGAGCAAAGAAATTACAAGCAGGAATGAAGATTATTCGCAATGGTATAACGATCTGGTGATCAAGGGTGGTCTTGCCGATCATTCCGGGGTCAAGGGCTGTATGGTCATCAAACCCTATGGATTTGCGCTCTGGGAGAATATGCGCGACCAGCTGGACAGGATGTTCAAGGATACCGGTCATGTAAACGCCTACTTCCCGCTTTTTATTCCCAAGAGCTTTCTCAGCAGGGAAGCTGCCCATGTGGAAGGTTTTGCGAAGGAATGCGCGGTGGTCACCCACTACCGGCTGAAGAATGACCCCAACGGGGGTGGGGTCATAGTGGACCCTGAGGCCAAACTGGAGGAAGAGCTCATTGTCCGGCCCACCAGCGAAACCATCATCTGGAATACCTACCGGGACTGGATCAAGAGTTATCGTGATCTGCCCCTGTTGATCAACCAATGGGCCAATGTCGTGCGTTGGGAGATGCGTACGCGGCTTTTCCTGCGTACGGCCGAATTCCTCTGGCAGGAAGGGCATACGGCGCACGCCACCGCGGTGGAAGCCATCGCCGAAACCAAACAAATGCTGGACGTCTATGCGACCTTTGCGGAAGAATATATGGCTTTGCCCGTCATCAAGGGAGTAAAAACGGAGAGCGAACGTTTTGCCGGGGCCGTCGACACCTATTGTATCGAGGCGCTGATGCAGGATGGCAAGGCTTTGCAGGCCGGCACATCCCACTTTCTGGGACAGAACTTCGCCAAGGCCTTCGATGTACGGTTTTCCGATAAGAACAATCAGCTTGATTACGTGTGGGCCACCAGCTGGGGTGTTAGTACGCGACTCATCGGCGGGCTTGTCATGGCACATAGTGACGACGATGGACTTATCCTGCCGCCTCGGATCGCTCCCCTGCAGGTGGTGATCGTCCCCATTTATAAGGGCGAGGAAAGGAAGGATGCGCTGGACGCAAAGGGCCGGGAACTCGCGGCAGCTTTCAAAGCCGTGGGCATCAGTGTAAAATATGACGACAATGACAACAGCCGTCCGGGCTTCAAATTCGCGGAGTATGAACTGAAGGGAGTACCCGTGCGGATCGCCATGGGCCTGCGCGACCTCGACAACAACACCGTCGAAGTGGCCCGCCGGGATACCAAAGAAAAAACTGCTGTTCCGATGGAGGGGCTGACGGGCTATGTAAGGCAGCTGCTGGAGACGATCCAGCAGAGCATGTACGACAAGGCCATGGCTTATCGGGATGCCCATATCACCCGTGCGGATACGATGGCCGAGTTCGAAAAGCTGCTGGATGAAAAGGGCGGCTTTGTCCTGGCACATTGGGATGGCACTCCTGCCACTGAAGAGGCGATAAAGGAGAAGACAAAGGCAACCATCCGCTGTATCCCGCTGAACAATCCTGCCGAGGACGGGAAGTGTATCCTGACGGGCAGGCCGAGTAAACAACGGGTATTGTTTGCAAGGGCGTATTGATTCGGCCTATCAGGATTTTGTTTACCTTACAGTAAACTTTGGCCTGATTATGGAACCAACGATGCAAACCAATCTATTCGAGCTGCAGGTTGACCAGACCGCTATGGCCTATCTCCGGGACGCCGCCCGCTGGGCCAAATTTCTCGCCGTGGCCGGTTTTGTTTTTTGCGCACTTTTTGTCGTTGTGGCCCTTCTCGTGGCAACGGTGCTGGCCGGTCTTTTTACGACCATGGGCACTTCTTCGGCTGTCGGCGGGTTGGGGCCTGGTTTTATTGCGGTGGTGTACATCGGCATCGCCCTGCTCAACTTCTTCCCCAACCTCTATCTCTATAATTTTGCCAACAGGATGAAGATAGCCTTGCTCAATAACGACCAGGATCAGCTGAACATCTCCTTTAAGAATATCCGGGCGTTGTTCCGGTTTGTGGGAGTGCTGATGATCATCGTCCTTGGCTTTTGGGTGCTGTTCATCCTCGTGCTCATCATCGGCACAGCGGGAAGGGTTACGACCTGATAGCGGCGCATGGGACGGTCACCGGGTAGAATAATAATTATAATCTTTTAGCAGGGTCTGCAGGAATTCGAGGGAATCCTGGTCGCTGGCGATGCCCAGCTTACTCCGGATCCTGTCGGCGATGCGCATGGACAGATCGTAATCGCCGTTTTTGCTCACCGTATTAATTATCGTCTTGAGGGTATTGATATCCTTATCGCTCAACTGCATCACCTGTGGATAGCGGGGTTTGTAATCATTGGCCAGTTCGGTAAAAACGGTATCTTCCCAGGAAGTGTGGTTCCGGGTGTCGATGAGGATGGTCCCCGCGACGAGGTCGCCGATGCGCTGGGAATAAGGTGTGGCAAGGATACTGGCCAGCCCGCTGAAGAGGAAGACGCTGCACCACCAGGGCAGCGCGCTTACCGTGACGGCTCCGAGTACCCACCAGGGGAAGTCTGCCAATCTGAACGACCAGCGGATGAGGTACTGACTGATGGAAGGTTGTCCGCCGTCTGCGGAAATGACCTTTATCCGCGTGGCTTTCTTTCCGATGCTCTGGCCGTTGAGGAAGACCTCGCAACAAAGGTGGTAACACAGGGGTGGGAGGCCGAACAACACCCATATCCAGATCTTGCTTTCCCAGGGGCCAAGCGCTCTGGCCAGCAGGTTGGAACCCACCAGGTAGTAAGCGATGATGATCGCCAGGTCGACGACCCAGGCGAAGAATCGCCTGAAGAAGGTAGGGATCAGAAAATCCACCTCGATGTTGAAGCCGGTGTCCAGTTTAACCTGCAGCATAGATGAAAGCCTGTTTTTGGCCGGATTATATTATTTAGAGTATTGTCACTATATTGTAGGGGTAAATATAATGCTAAATTTTTCCAGTGAGAGAAGGTCTCTTTATAAAAAAAAATATTGATAAGTGGAAACAATATCAATATGAGCCTGCAACTGATCCTGATGAAATGGCCGGGCAATTCACCGACCTCGTGAATGACCTGGGATATTCTAAAACCTTCTATCCGCATAGCAAGGTGACCGCCTATCTGAACGGGCTTGCCTCCCGCATCTATCTTGGCATCTACCGCAATAAAAAAGAAGAATCCTCACGTATCGTCCGTTTCTGGAAGACGGAATTGCCGATGGTGGTGAGACGGTATCACAGGGAGATCCTTTATTCTTTTATCATTTTTTTTCTGTTTTCGGTGATGGCCGCTTTTTCGGCGGCGCACGATGAGACCTTTGTCCGGGGTGTCCTTGGTGACCAGTATGTAGACATGACCGAGGATAATATCGCAAAAGGCGATCCTTTTGGCGTGTATAAAAGCGAAGATCAGGTGAGCATGTTCTTCTATATCGCCACCAATAATATCGAGGTATCGTTCATGGTCTTTATCGCCGGATTCCTGGTCTCGATAGGCACTATCTGGCAATTGTTTCACAATGCGGTGATGCTTGGCGCCTTTCAATATTACTTTTTCGCCAAAGGACTTGGCTTGCAATCCATCCTGGTGATCTGGATCCACGGCACCCTGGAGATATCCTCCATCATTATTGCCGGTGGCGCGGGGCTTGTGCTGGGCAACAGCGTTCTCTTTCCCGGCACCCGCAAACGCCTGGATTCGTTGAAAAGAGGGGGCAAGGACGGCCTGAAGCTGATGATCGGCCTGGTGCCGATATTTATCATGGCCGCTTTCCTGGAGGGGTTTGTCACCCGCTACTCCCGGATGCCGGTGGCTTTGAGCGCCTCTATTCTGGCAGGCTCCCTGCTGTTTGTCATCTGGTATTTTGTCGTTTATCCCATCCGACTGGAGAAAAAAAGCAGACCCTTATGATGATGCGCCGCTTTTTCGGAATGCTCTTCCTTTTCCTTCCGGCTGGTATCCTTTCCGTCTCTGCGCAGGGGGGTGGGAAGACCGGCGGGACTCAACAATGTCTGTCCACTTTGGCCGTAGGCCTCGTGGACGGACCGGACACCGTCCGGTCTGTGGATACGACGGTGAACGATACCATTATCGTGGGTGGAGATGCGCCGGCAGATGTGCCGGTCGTGACTCATATCGATACCTCTTATAGCGCCTCACCGGAGGCGGGGGATTCGACGGCTTCGGCGGATCAACAACCGCCGGTGTTGCGATCGCTTCCCGACTCGACGGTGCACCGCTGGCAGCGTGATCCGGATTACGCCTATGCCAACGACCCGGCCTATTGGAAGATTCGCCGGCAGGAACCGAGCGCTTTCAGTCTTTGGCTTGCACAGTTGTTGTTTAGCCAGGGTTTCCGGTACACCGTCCTTTTGCTGCTGGGGGCCTTGCTACTGTATGCGATCGTTCGGATCTCGATGGAAAATAATGTGAGCCTTTTCTATCGCCGGCGTTCGAAGAAAGGCGCCGCGGGGGACGAATTCGATGAATCGGAGCTGGAAGAAGACGTCGACGAGCGGATACAACATTTCCTTAATACCGGGGACAAGCGCCAGGCTACCCGTTATCTCTACCGGAAGAGTCTGTATATGCTGCGGGACCGCCAGCTGATCCGCTGGCATGCGGAGTCGACCAACCAGGAATACCTGCGACAATTGAAAGGGACTCCGCCGGAAGCAGCCTTCCGCTTTCTCACCGGGGCCTACGAGATGGTATGGTATGGGGAGTTTGTCCTTAGCGAAGCCACTTTCCGGCGCCTTTACGAACATTTTATCCAATTCTATAAAACCCTGGAGGCATGAACGTTAAAAGAGGATGCATAGCGGGGCTGCTCCTGGTGGTATTGTTCGCTTCCTGTACAGGCGGCAACGAGAAAAAGCTGAACCGGCGCGTTTCGCTCCGGCGGAACGACCGGAATCCCTATGGCGCCAGCATCGCCTATGAAGGGCTGACCTCGATGTTCCCCGACGCGGACATTTCCGTTAGTTCTGCGAATCCGCAGGCGCTTTCCGGCGGAGAGGGCAAGAAGGCCCTCATCTGCATCGGGACCAGGGTGGAGGCCACCGCCTCGGAGGTAGCGACGCTGATGAATTTTGTCAGCGATGGCAACCTGGTCTTTATTTCTGCCATGGGGATGAGTGATACCCTGCTGCACGCGCTTGGCATCCGGACGAGCTATGCCTTTCGTTTCCGGATGGCGCGCACCGACGACATGGACAGCCTCACCGTTGGCGTTTATAGCCCCGTCAACACCGGTTATACAACCTTTACCTATCCCGGGGACGGCTATGCCAGCTATATCACGACGCTCGATTCGCAATACACATCCATCCTTGGCCGGGACGGGAGCGGACATCCCAATTTTGTCCGCATCACGTACAAGGGCGGAGGGGCCATCTATCTTCATTTTGCCCCGCTTGCCTTTTCGAATTTCTTTCTCCTCCACAAACAGAACATCGGGTATTACGAGAATGCGCTATCTTATATGTCGCCGTCGGTAAAACAGGTGTTCTGGGACGACTATTTCCGGTACGATCATGGCAGGTCGTTCTCGGCCTTCCAGTATATCCTGGGCAACGTCGCCTTGCGCTGGGGCTTCTGGCTCCTGCTGCTGCTTTTTGTTCTGATCTATGCCTTCGATTCCAAACGGCGGCAGCGGATGATCCCGGTGATCAACCCCCTGCGCAATACCTCCCTGGACTTTGTCCGCACCATCGGAAGGCTGTATTTTCAGCGACGCGACAACCGAAACCTGGCGACAAAGATGGCCGTGCATTTCATGGACCAGGTGCGTACCCGCTATCACCTGCCGGTGCCGGCGCTGGACGAAGAACTGGTGAAGCGGCTTTCCTACAGGACAGGATACCCGAAGGAGCAACTGCAATGGCTGGTAGACTATATGCAGCAACTGCCGGCAAGGGGCGCTATCCCGGATGAGGAATTATTGCATTTTCATCAACAATTGGAAGCATTTTATAAACATACATAAACATGGAAGATTATTTATTCCAACAGCGGACGGATCTCGATGATCTGAGACTGGCAGTAGAACAATTGAAGAGCGAGATAGGAAAAGTGATCGTGGGCCAGGAAGCCATGATCGAATTGCTGCTGGCAGGTATCCTTGCAGATGGGCATATCCTGATAGAGGGGGTGCCGGGCGTCGCCAAGACCCTGACGGCAAAGCTGCTCAGCCGGGTCGTCTCGGTGGGCTTTTCGCGTATCCAATTTACTCCCGACCTGATGCCAAGTGATGTCATCGGAACAAGCGTATTCAATCCCCGGGACAGCAACTTCCAGTTTAAGCAAGGGCCTATCTTCAGCAATATCGTACTCATCGACGAGATCAACCGGGCGCCGGCCAAGACCCAGTCTGCCTTGTTCGAGGTGATGGAAGAGCGACAGATCACCGTCGATGGGACGACCTATCATCTGCAGGCTCCCTTTATGGTCGTGGCTACGCAGAACCCTATCGAACAGGAAGGAACCTACCACCTGCCGGAAGCGCAGCTCGACCGGTTCCTTTTCAAGATAAGGGTCCAGTATCCTTCCCAGGAAGAGGAGTTCCACATCGTCTCCAACCACCACCTGATGAAAGGCGACCAGCGTATCGAGACGGTGGATGCGGTGCTGCCCGCGGCGCGGATCAGGGAATTACGGGATAAGGTGAGGGGGCTGCATATAGAGGAAAAGCTGATCCATTTTATAACGGCCATTGTGACGGCTACGCGGAATCATAAGTCGATCTACCTCGGGGCGTCGCCACGCGCCTCTATAGGCATCCTCAACGGGGCAAAAGCTTTGGCGGCGATGAGAGGTCGTGACTTCGTGACACCCGAGGATATCGTGTATATCACGCCGCCAGTCCTGCGTCACCGGCTGGTGCTTACGCCCGAGAAAGAAATGGAAGGTGTTTCGGCGGATGACGTCATTGCCGAGATTGTGAAGTCGATAGAAGTTCCCCGATAATGTTAAAACGATTCTACATATCCCTTTATTTCTCCCGCCGCTTCTATTGGCTGTTTGTCGGGATCATCCTGGTGTTTGTGGTCTCCTATGGTGTTCCGTTTCTGTTCACCGTCGGGCAGCTACTGCTGTTATTCTTTGCCGTGGTGACGGTGCTCGACTACTTCGTGCTGTTTTTGCGCAAGGCGCCGGTGCCTGTACGGCGGGATGTAGGAGATCGGATGAGCAATGGGGACAATAATACCGTTGCCCTGCAGGTGAAGAACGATTATCCCTTTCCCATTCGGCTGCGCATCATCGATGAGCTGCCCGATCAGTTTCAGCTGAGGGATTTTTCGCTTTACGCCGACCTGAAGGCGGGTGAGGTCAGGGCGCTGGACTACCAGCTGCGGCCAAAGGAGCGGGGCGAATATGTATTCTACAACATCAATGTCTTTATCAAGAGTCCTTTTGGGCTGCTGATCAGGCGCAGTATCATAGAGGCAAAAACGATGGTGCGGGTGCTCCCTTCTTATCTTGCACTGCGGCAGTATGCGCTGTTGGCCGCATCCCACAACCTCGCCGAAAGCGGGATCAAGCGTATCCGGAAGCTGGGGCATAGCCTGGAGTTCGAACAGATAAAGGAATATGTCACCGGCGATGATATCCGCAGCCTCAACTGGAAGGCGACGGCGCGTAAGGGTGGGCAACTGATGGTCAACACCTTCACCGACGAGAAGAGCCAGCAGGTGTATTGTCTCATCGACAAGGGGCGGGTGATGAAAATGCCTTTCGACGGCATGAGCCTGCTCGACTATGCCATCAACGCCGCGCTTGTATTATCCCATGTGGCGCTTATCCGCCAGGATAAGGCGGGGCTGCTGACGTTTGGCGACCAGATAGGAACCTTTCTTCCTGCCGACAGGAAGTCGATGCAGATGTCCAGTATCCTGGAAATCCTCTACAACCAGCAGACGCGGTGGCAGGAGACGGACTATGAAAAGGTGTATGCGATGGTGCGGACACGGATCACGCAGCGGAGTCTCATAGTACTGTTCACCAATTTCGAATCCCTCTCCGGTCTCGAGCGGCAGATGCCGTACATCCGCGCTATTGCACGCAGGCATCTCCTGCTGATCGTATTCTTCGAGAATACCGGGCTGCAGCAGATAAGGGAGCAGGAGGCAACGGACATCGAAGGCGTCTATGTCAAGACCATCGCCGACAAATTTGCCTATGAAAAGCGGCTCATTGTAAAAGAGCTGAACCAGCATGGCATTGCGACCATTCTCACTGCTCCTGAGCATCTCACCATCCAGACCGTCAATAAATACCTGGAGATAAAGGCCCGGCTGGCTATTTGATGATAACGCCACCGCCGGGCGGAATGCCCCTGAAAAGCTATCTTCGCGTGATGGAACCGACTCCCCATTTCTTCGAGCAGGGCCAGGTGCTGCTTATCGACAAACCGCTGGACTGGACCTCTTTCGACGTCGTGCGCAAATTACGTCCGCTGGTAAGGACAAAAAAGATCGGTCACGCCGGCACCCTGGACCCTCTGGCAACCGGACTGCTTATCCTTTGCACCGGTAAGTTCACAAAACGTATCAACGAGTATATGGCAAAGGAGAAAGAATATACCGGGACGATCGTGCTGGGCGCCAGTACGCCTACTTATGACCTGGAGAGCGAGCCGCAGCCGGGGGAAGACCCGGGCTATCTGACCGAGGTGATCGTCCGGGACGCCATTGAACGTGAATTCACCGGGGAGATCATGCAGACTCCTCCCATCCATTCGGCGATAAAGGTGGGGGGCAAGCGGGTGTATGAATTAGCCCGCAAGGGCAGGGAGGTAAAGCTCGAACCCCGGCGCGTCGTGGTGAAGGAATTCGAGATCACCCGGTTTCAGCTGCCTGAACTCGACTTCCGGGTGGTATGTTCAACAGGAACGTATATCCGTAGCCTGGCTAATGACCTTGGCGCCGTCCTTGGCTGCGGTGGTTATCTCAGCGGCCTGCGGCGAACCCGCATCGGGGAATTCAGGGTCGAACAAGCCATGAGCATGGAAGCGGCGGGGGAGTATATCAGGCAAAAATTGGAGAATTCCCAGGCTTCTGCTCCTACAAAATCGACGTAAAGAGTTTTAAGTTTAGGAAAAAATACTGAAAAATGAGCGCGTCCACCAAAATCAGGTGAAAAAACGGTATTTTACGTTGTTCGTCCTTTTTTGCCGTCGGCGTTTGGATGTACGAGGAAAAGTGTTTAAGTTCGATGTTATTAATCTCTCACACTGTTTCAACCCCCACCGTTACCCGGCCCACAGACCTTGTCGCATCTTTAGTAGCGTGATTATCATCCTTCTATTTTTCATTTGAACACTCGGATTGCGAATGCGCATTTTTCCCGCGCGTCCGGATCGTAGCCCCCATTTGATCCATCAACAACATTGTGGACCCTAAACCATTTTGTGTAATGAAACGTCTTTCCGTTCTTTTCTTCGCATTCACGTGGCAGGCCGCGCTGTGTCAATGGCAAACTAGCGGCAATAATATTTACAATTCCAATACCGGGAATGTAGGGATCGGGACATCAAGCCCCACTTTTCCGTTGCATTTGATTGGGTCTGTCAATGATATCCTCGGTATTACAGCCAGTGGGGGAGGCCGGGGAGGGATCTATATACAGAATACCAACGCAATCGGATTCGCTACGCTGATTATGGAGAACAATCTTGGTGGTCTTAATTCCACCGTTTCGTTATCTGTTGGCGGTTCGACAAACTCCTATCCAAACTTTTTTGGCCTTTCCCCCATTAACAGAGGCAATTTAGTGACACAAGGAGCAAACAGTTTAGGTCTGGGCGTTGGAACCCTGACGGCACAGCCGTTGGTATTGGGGACGAATAATGCTGAGCGTTTGCGTATCGATTCTGCTGGGAATGTGGGCATCGGGACCTCGAACACGCAGGGCTATAAATTAGCAGTCAACGGCTCGGCCATCTTCACCGCCGCCTGGGTCAAACCGTATGCCAACTGGCCCGACTATGTATTTCGAAAGGATTACCGGCTGCCCAGCCTGGATAGCCTTTCGAAGTATATCCAGTCCAACAACCATTTGCCGGATGTGCCCTCGGCGGAGACTGTCGCACAGAAAGGCATCGATCTCGGCGGCAACCAGGCAGTGCTGCTCAAAAAGATTGAAGAGTTAACCCTTTACCTGATAGAGCAGCAAAAGGCGATGGAGAAACAAGAAAAGGAAATAGCGGCGCTCAAAGAGCAGAATGCCCAACTACAAGCGCAGCAGGAAAGGATCGACCGGTTGGAGCAGTTGGTCGAACAACTAAGCAAAAAGGAACGCTCAACGGCTATAAATCCCAAGCCATGACGAGGATATTTCCAGTTGTCACAGCATTGCTGCTCTCCTGCTCGGTTGTTTTCGGACAAACGGGGGATACGGCTTTATCCGGCATAAACAAGCTTTCCGCGAAGACCTTTGACCGTATTGGCGCCTGGGCCGCACGAACGGAAAAGAGGATTACCCGGCAGACAGCGAAGCACCTGGATCAACTGGCGAAACAGGAAAGCCGGCTGGAAAAAGCGCTTTATGGCCGGGACAGCGGTGCGGCGAAGAGACTCTTTGGCGGATCGCAGCAGCAATACCGGGCAATGTTGACTACCCTGCTGTCATCTTCCAGCACCAACCATCTCCCGGCCTTGAAGGAATATTTGCCGGTAGTGGACAGCCTGCATGCGGCGCTGCACTTTCTCGGCGGGCCGGGCGCAACGACGGCGGGCCTGTCCTTGGGCAAATTGGAAGCCATCGGCAGTGCGGCGGGGCAGTTGCAGCAATTGGAAGGCAGGTGGCAGCAGGCCCGAGACGTAGAAAGCTTTATCCGGCAGCGGGAACAGCAACTCTCCGGGCAGTTGACAGGTCAAGGCCTGAGCAAATCGCTGCTGCGCATCAACAAATCGGCCTTCTATTTTCAGCAGCAATTAGTGGAATATAAATCGCTGCTAGCGGACAGGGACAGGTTGCAGCAAAAGGTATTGAACAGCCTGCGCAACAGCCCGGCATTTCAGCATTTCATGCAAACCAATAGCTATGTAGGACGAATGTTCAGCCTTCCGGAGAATTATGGGAGCCCGGCATCGCTATCCGGGTTGCAGACAAAGACGATGGTACAACAACGTCTCGGACTGGGCCAGGGTTCTTCGAGACCATCCGGTGGCAGTGGTGCAGAACCCGGCCAATTTTTACAGCAAAAGGTGGATAACGGCCAACAACAGCTCGGCCTGCTCAAGAGCAAACTGCGGTCGCTGGGTAATTTCAGCGGCGGTGGAGATGTGGTGATGCCGCGATTTACCCCTAATGATCAAAAGGTGAAAACTTTTCTGCATCGAATCGAGTATGGCGTCAATCTACAGACCCAGCAAAGCTATGGGATCATGCCGGCAACCGCCGACCTGGGCCTGCTACTCGGCTATAAGCTGAGTTCGAAAGCGACCATTGGCGTCGGGGGCAGTTACAATATCGGGCTGAAGGGCGGGCTTGGGCATCTCTCCTATAGCGGGCAGGGAGCGGGAATCCGAAGTTATATCGATGTACGGGCGAGGGGCAGCCTGTGGTTGACGGGTGGTTGGGAATACAACTATGTCCGCGGCTTTAGTACCTGGCGGGATCTATCCCATTGGAACGAGTGGCAAAAGAGCGCCCTCTTCGGCCTTAGTAAAAAGTTCAAGTTGTCTGCCGCCAGGACCAGCAGCCTGCAACTGCTTTTCGATGCTTTGTACAAACAGCATGTGCCAGCTTCTTCTCCATTGATCTTTCGGGTTGGCTACAGCTTCAATTAGACAAATCGTGTATGAACCCGAGCATGACAATATTGAATATACTGGGCGAAGAGCTGCGAGGCTCCATCCGACAATTGAAAAGACATAATGTACGGATGAAATATCTGTTGACTACTTGTTTGTTATTGGGCGCCTTTTTACTCCATGCCCAGGATGCGCCCAACCTGGCGAACCTCAGTTCGTTTGCGGGTAATACGGAACAGCAATACAAACTAGGGTCCGTTCCGGTGAACATTTACACCGGATCGCCCAACGTATCGGTGCCGATCTACAACTATAGCAATGCCGGCAGCGGCCTCAGCTGGCCTGTCTCTTTAAGCTATTTTGCCGGCGGGGCGCAACTGGGCGAAACATCCTCGACGGTAGGCCTGGGCTGGTATTTCAACAGCACGGGCGTCATTACACGGACCGTGCGGGGGATGCCGGACGATCTCCCCACCAATGGGTTCCTCTATAGCGCCGCCGTTCCGACGGATTTTCGCAGCAATGGCAGTAAGTTCTATTTCGACAGCCTGGATGCGCAGCAGGATGTGTTCGAGTTCAATTTCGGGGGGCGTAACGGCCAGTTCCTCATCGGGAAGGGCAAGGAGATCGTGCAACTGCCGAACACCAAAATGAATATCTCCTACCTGGTGTCTTCCGGCGACAACAGTACCATTATCAGCTTCCGCATCGTGACGGAAGACGGCGTCAAGTATGATTTTGCCAACCGGGAGACGACAGACATGAGCAACTTCAACGGCTTTGTCTGCGGCTATAGCGGCGTAACATATGGCAGTGCGTGGTGGCTGACGGATATTATCGCCCCTTTTAGTGCCGACACGATCAAGTTCACCTATAATGCCGTCAACTTTTCGAGTACGGTCAATTATCCGCAATATACGTATACCAATTACTACGCAGGCGCACCCAGCGTGTTGATGCCGACGGCTTCCTCGTCGGTATCGTCCTACAAACTCAATAGCATTGTTTTCCCAGACAAACGGACATTGCAGGTGATCTATAGTAATGTATACAACTATGCGTATGGCGATGCGGCGGTAGCCAAGATAAAGATCAGCGATTCTGTGTTCCGATACGGATTTGCCCTGGGGTATACGACGGCAACCAACGGGCCGGCACAAAACCTGTATTTGAGCAGTGTAACACCCTATACAGCCGGCGAGGAGCAAAAAGGGTACACGTTTTTTTACAATTCCACCTTTGTTCCCTATAATACGACCGATTTCTACCAGAAGGATTACTGGGGCTTCTACAATGGGGCGACGGGCAACAGCAACCTGATCCCGCCAGAAGGTAATTCCTACGATGCCAACAGGTCGCCTAATATCACTTACGCGGTGTACAATACCCTGCAGACTTTCTACCTGCCGGGCGGGGGGTATATCCATTACCAGTATGAGCTGAATGATCATTACCCACTGGTAAAGACTGTGGGTACGGCGATCATTCAGGGTAGTTCTTCCTCTACCTCGACCAGCGCATCTTTCAACCAAGTGTTCGGTACGAAGCAAGGGATGGTCTTCACCCTCGATCCCTCCGTATCCCGAAGCGGCAGCGCGCCGGTGAGCGGCAACGGATCGATTACGATCAGTGTTCAGAATTCCAGCGGGACCATCACCTATGTGACCACCACCTTCTCCCTCTATGATCTCTTCTACCTGGGGACCAAGACCTGGTCGTTCAATATCCCAAATGGAGCTTATACGCTTGTCTCGCAGCTGAGTAGCGGTACCTCGGTTTCGGGAAGTTTCCCGATTGATGTTTCCTGGGAGAACCGGGCGGTGGATGGTACCAAGACTGCGGTAACGGCGGGCGGACTACGTGTCAAGCGGGTGACGCGGCAGGACGACATCGACGACCCGAACATCACGACGGAAGACTTTCAATACTTCACCGTAGACGGGAAAAGCTCGGGTTTCCTGGGGGACACCGCCGCCTATAGTCATCCCTACACGGAAACGGTGATCAACGGGGGTACTACGACGACCAACTATAACTACATCACCAGCGACCCGACCAATACCCTGGATTATACCCAGGGAAGCCCGGTGGGTTATAGTCGGGTCATCGTATACAAGGGCTCTTCGACGCACAACCTGGGCAAGACAGTGTATGAGTTCACCGGGCCGGCAGATGTCAATTGCAATATTTCCACGCATGTCTTCCCGTATACTCCGCAGGATATGCGGGAATGGGGCATGGGGCTGCCGACACGGGTTTCCCTATACGACAGCCTTGGCAACCTGGTTAAACGGACGGTCAACACCTATGAGGTGGATAC
The DNA here is from genome assembly GCF_014642875.1 of Puia dinghuensis. Classification (GTDB taxonomy): domain Bacteria; phylum Bacteroidota; class Bacteroidia; order Chitinophagales; family Chitinophagaceae; genus Puia; species Puia dinghuensis. Next base: position 1,140,559 of record NZ_BMJC01000001.1, on the reverse strand, counting down.
GGTAGCCTATAGTACTTCCGACTTCCTGTCGCTGGAATTGGGCAATACTTTCACACAGATAAACGGGGCACCATCCAATCCCGCTTCTCCCAGGACAAAGACTTTTGTCGGGCAACAATACTATCCTTCCAGTGGCCGGGCCTTTGTGATCGCCTCTACGGACACCCTGTACCAGTCGGATGGGTCGGTGAATACGATTTACCGGAATTACGTCTATGACACCAATTACAACGTGACGAAGATGATCACGAGCTATGACCGGACAAGGGGGTTGCAGCTCGAGAGCAGGTATTATTATCCTTACAACTATATTATCACCGGACCGATCGGGACCATGCGAACGAGTGGCATTCTGTCTCCTGTCATTGCAACCGAGAATTGGATCACCGGGGATGCCAACCCGCGGATGATCGGTGGGAGTATCACGGATTATCAGCAGTTGTCGGGAGGTTATATCAAGCCACTCACTTCCTATGCGCTGCAATCCAACGCCCCGGTGGTGCAATCGGTGATCGGCCTTTTCGATTCCTCGAAACTCAACCGGAACAGCACGTATTTCGTGGCGCAGGCTAGTTATCCGAATTACAGCAGCAAGGGCAACCTGTTACAGGTGACGAGTGCGGTTAGCGGCCAGAGCACTTCGACCATCCGGGATTATAATGATGAATATGCCGTGGCGAGCGTCAGCAATGCTGCAAATGGAGATGTGGCGTATACGAGTTTTGAATCCGATGGTTCTGGCAACTGGACCATCGGCAACAGTACGCGGGACTATTCCGGGGCGCTGACGGGCAAATGGGCCTATAACCTGTCTAACGGTAATGTTACCAAGTCTGGATTGAATACGGCGCTCACCTATATCGTCTCGGTATGGGCGAAGACTTCCGCCAGCGTCAGCGTGAACGGAACGGCGCAATCATCGCCGCTGGCCCAGCAGAACGGCTGGAACCTGTATTTCACGATGGTTGGGGGTGTGAGCACGGTGACCATCAGTGGCAGCGGGACGATCGATGAGTTACGCCTGTACCCGAAGGACGCCAATATGGCTACGACCACCTATGAGCCCCTGGTGGGACCGACCACCAGCTGCGACGCGAACAGCACGGTGCAGTATACCACGTATGACCTGTTGAACCGGCCCAAGCTGATAAAGGATAAGGACGGGAACGTCATCCGCCGGTTTGATTATTCCGATAAGGATTCGCTCATCAGCACGGCGCCGGTTTGGAGTAGGACAGCCGTTTTCCAATGGGACCCGGTCTATCAATGCGGCTACGATAGTGTAATTACTACCAGGGATGTGAATCCCTGGAGCGATTCTTACAATTATGCGACCGTTCAGACGGTCTTTGAGGGATATAACTACTGCACGTGCAGTTACAGCGCCAACTACCCGCAATGGAAGACCATCAACGGGGTGTGTACACAAGGGGCAAAACAATATTCGTCCTGTGTTTATTACAAGACCGGCAATTACTATTTGTGCACCTATCACTACATCTGGCCTGACTGTAGCGTCAGCCAGAATTACACGGAGCAGGATGCTACGGCACAGACAGTGTCGTCCAGCTGCCCACCGCCTGGCGGTTTTCCGTGATAAATCATTGAATCGAAAACCTAATTAAACGCATTATGCTTAAGCTTCTATTTTATTTCCTGCTGGCCGGTCCGGGACCGATCTATTCCCTTTCCTTTACGGATGCACAGGGTCACCTGGTGCAGTTGAGTGCCTTCAAGGGAAAGAAGATCCTGCTGGTGAATACCGCCAGCGGTTCGTCCCGCGCCAGCCAATATGCCAGCCTGGAAAAGCTGTACGAGCTGTATAAAGACAGCCTGGTGATCATCGCCTTTCCCAGCAACGATTTTGGGCACGAGCCGGCTACCGGCGCCGTCATCAGTCAGAATGTTGTCAGCCAGTACAACATTCAGTTCATCATGGCGGCAAATATCTCCGTTACCGGTGCTACTACGCATCCCGTATTCCAATGGCTGACCAGTGCGGCATTGAATGGGCTGGACTCCAACCCGGTGGGAAACGATTTTTATAAATTCCTGGTCGACAGTGCCGGCAATTGGAAGGGCGTTTTTTCCGATGAAGTGGACCCGATGAGTGCTGAAATGCAGAACGCGATAAAGCAGTAAAACTATATTTTTTACATGAAGCGATTTGTACTACTACCGCTGTATGTATTTTCCCTAGCTGTAGCCGGCTTCGGGCAGGGCAACATTCCCAATGGGGCTACGGGGCCTGCATCGGCGACGCCGAAGCCGACTTCTACGTATTATTACCCGGCAGTATCGCCGCTCTACTTTCGGACACTGGCGCCCAAGATGCCCATTCAGGATACCAGCAAGGTGAAATATACGACGATAGTAGACAGTGTGCTCATCAGTACGCAGTATAGCGATCCGCTGGGGCGGCCGTATGAAACGATCGCCAAGCAGGCGTCCCCTTCGAAAAAGGATTTTGTGGCGGCGGCGGTATACGATGAGTTCAGCCGTCCTGCTTCCCGTTATCTGCCCTTTGCTGAACAGTCGGGCAATACGAACGATGGGTTGTTCAAGCTGACACCCATAGCCGATGACAGCGCGTTTTATAAGAGCCAGATCCCGGGTGAACAGATCTATTACGGACAGACCACCTATGACGCTTCACCCCTGCAACGGACAGTCAAGACAACGGCGCCAGGCAACAGTTGGACGGGGGCTGGTGTGGGCGTTGGCTATTCCTGGCGGGCGAACAATACGGGGGACAGCGTGCGGTTGTGGACGATACCTATAGCTGCGGAGAACGATCTGGCGACGACCACGACAACCTATCAGCCGGGCAGTTTGCAGGTGGCGCAGGTGACGGACGAACGGGGGGTGAACAGCCTCGTCTATGTAGACGATATGGGCAGAAAGGTGCTCACCAAGACCCAGGCTGTGCCATCGCCCGGCACGGGGCATGTGGGCTGGCTTTGTACGTATTATGTCTATGACGAGATGAACCACCTGCGGATGATGTTGCCGCCAAAGGCGGTTGCGGCGCTGAATACGTCCGCCATCAATTGGAGCCTTACTGCTGACGCGACCATCAACCAGAATCTCTGCTATAGCTATTTTTATGACAGCCGCGGCCGGGTGACGATGAAGCGCATCCCGGGGAAGGGCAAGACGTACGTGGTGTATGATGTATTCGACCGGCCGGTATTTGCGCAGGACTCGGCTTTAAGAAACCTGAATGAATGGACGGGAACGCTGTATGATGGGCAAAGCCGGCCTTTGATCAGCGGCCTGTTGACCTATGCCGCCACGGAGGCGCAGTTGCAAGCGCTGGTCACCACGCAGACGGGTAGCGGGACGAGCACGACCATCATTTTGGATAGTTCGATCACCGCGAATCTGACCTTGAACAACAATCCTACTACCGGGAGCTATCAGGCCAGCAGCAGCATTGGACTGGCCAGCGGGTTCGGGGTGCCCAGCGGCTCCACCTTTAGCGGCACGATCGCGACCGGGGGCGGCTCGAAGAATTCGGTGACGCTGGTGGGGTCGCCGCTGCCCAGCGGGGCGCCTTTCAGCTTTCTGGCTGTGCTGTATTACGACAATTACAACTGGCTCGAGGCGCAACCGGTGTCGGGCCTGGATAGTACCTTGATCACCACCAATATTACCAGCGCGAATTTCAATCTGACCTACAATACAGCCCCGGACTATGCACAGTCTATTACGGCCTGCACCCGGACAAGAGGTGCGGTGACGGGGATAAAGCGGCTGGTGGTGGGTAAGAGTACGTATCTGTACACGGTGAATATTTATGATGATCACGGCAGGCAAATTCAGTCTAAACAGGCCAACTATACCGGCGGGACGGATGTGGCTACAACGCAATACGGCTTTACCGGTCTATTGCTGCGGACGCATGTGGCGCACGGGAAGGGAGGATTCAATGCGCAGACCCATACCTTGCTGACGGTCTATAGTTATGATCATGTGGGCAGGCTGCTTTCGGTGGCGAAGAGCCTGGATGGTGCGACGTCGAAAACAGTGAGCCAAAACACGTATAACGAGCTGGGACAATTGCGGCAGAAGGTGTACGGCAGTAGTATTGAGACCCAAGCGTATGCTTATAACATGCGGGGGTGGCTGTTGGGTATCAACAGCAGCTATGTGAGCACTTCGGGCAGCACGAGCAATTACTTCGGTGAGACGCTGGCCTATGACTATGGTTTTACCAGTGCGCAGCTGAACGGCAATATGGCCGGGGTGATGTGGAAGGCGGCGGGTGATGGAGTGGCCCGGGCCTATGGGTACAGCTATGACAGCGTCAACCGCCTCACCGGGGCGAATTTCACCCAGCAGGACCCGGGTTCTTCTTCCTGGGCGAAGGATTTGGTGGACTATACGGTGAGCGGGTTGGCCTATGATGGCGGCGGCAATATCACGAGCCTGATGCAGAAGGGGCTGGTCGATGGCAAGCCGGCGACGGTGGACAGCCTCAGCTACAATTATTTCACCAACAGCAACCAGCTGCAAAAGGTGTCGGAAGGCAGTTCGGTGACCACCCCCCTGGGCGATTTCAAGGACACGAGCTATGCGGGCAATCACTATGCCTATGATGCCAACGGGAACACGACCATCGATTACAACCGGCACATGGTCACCGCTGCGGGTGGCAATGGGGCGGTATATAACTTCCTGAACAAGCCGGATTCGATCGTGCTTAACGGCCGGGCGGGCATCCATTATGTCTACGATGCCGGAGGGATGCAGCTGGCCAAGCAGGTGAATGACTATACTACGGGGCACCTCGTGGGCAAGACGTACCAGTATGTAGGGCCCTTCGTCTACCTCAATGATACCCTGCAATACGTGTTGCAGGAGGAAGGCCAGATCCGCAATGCCCGGAAGGTGAACAGTTCGACGGGGGCGATCTATTATGCCTTCGAGTACGATTACTTCATAAAGGACCACCAGGGTAATGTCCGGACGATCCTGACGGAGGGCAGCGATACGGCGACCTATGCGGCGACGATGGAGTCGAAGGACAGTGCAGTGGTGGCGGCCACGTTCAGCGATGTGTACAGCCCGGTGTATACTGTCTGGCCCAAGCCGTCGGGGTTCGATACGGATACGAGCAATCACAATGTGGCGATGCTAAACCCTGCTAACGGCGGTCCGCAGGTGGGGCCTTCCATCGTGCTGAAGGTGATGCGGGGCGACAACGTTCAGCTGAGTACGTACGCTTTCTACAATACAGCGGTGCAGGCGCCCCAGTCGGGGATCAACCTGCTGAGCAATATTCTGAGCGTGCTCGGTACGGGCGTCATTAGCGCCAACACGCACCTGGCGGCGGGCGATCTGACGGGTGTGGACAATGCGCTGAATCCGAATGTGACTCAATTTCTCAATAACGGGCGAAGTTATGACAGCACGCGGCCGAAGGCTTACCTCAACTGGATATTGTTCGACGATCAGTTCAATTATGTGGCGGGTAATTCCGGGGTGGTGCAGGTGACGCCGGGCAGCAGCAAGCAGGCGCTGGTGGCCCCGACGCAGTCGATCAGCAAGAACGGGTATCTCTATGTCTATGTCAGTAATGAGAGCCCGCAGAATGTGTATTTCGACAACCTGACGGTGAAGCAGATGACCGGCCCGTTGCAGCAGGAGCAGAGCTATTATCCGTTCGGCCTGCCGATGGCGGGCATCAGTGACAAGGCGCTGCTGAAGAGCAATACGCCGTATAAGGCCAATGTGGGGACGGAGTTGGAAGAGGATTATGGGTTGGAGTATTACAACACCTGGTTCCGCAAGTATGATCCGCAGATCGGGAGGTTTGGGGGGGTGGATATGTTGGGCGAGAGTACGGCGGGCCTTTCGCCGTATCATTTTAGCGGAAATAATCCGGTGTCCTATGTTGACCCCATGGGTTTGCAGTTCAGGTTGCCGAATCCTAATGAGGGAGGGGTAGCCGGACCCGGAGGAAATGAATTTGATCCTCATGGAGAGTTGGAATCGTATGAGGCTGAATGGGGGATCAATGGTTGGGGCTGGGGTGGAGGCGGTGGTGGGACTCGCGACTATAGTGCTTATTGGGAAAATTTATGGAATAGCGTGCCGGATGACGGTGCGTGGCACTTATTCAAAGCAGATGTTGGTGCAGACGTTTTTAACACAGTATACAACTATGCAAATGGCAGTGGCTCAGCCGCCTTTGAAACACCGAATTACCATGGCTTTGTTTCCTTTACCGAGGGCGAGGATTATATGTATCAGGGGACTACTGTAGTGAGCGGTTTGCCTGAAAACTTCGCTTCCGATTGGGGCACTGGTGGTTTCAGGTTTGGCGGAATGAGTGGACCAACGTTTAGGTTTGAGGATAAAGAAGAGGAAGAAAAGCCTATATTTGGGTTGACATATACTAACAAAGCAATTGATGAACAGGAAAATTTCAATTCCGTTCTTTGGGGCAGCCTGAAACATAGTTTTTTTGCAGGGAAAGTTACAGGCAAAGAGGGTTACATCACAGTGGATTTTGCTACAGCGAATAATAAATTTGAGGGCGCTTCTTTTGCCGTCGGACCATTAACAATTACCTTCAGTTCGGAATACTCTATCTCGATAGGTTTAGGTTTTAATGGTTCTGAGGGCCACCTTTCGGCTGGATTAGGCAATGGATATGGACAGGTTGGAGTTGGGTGGAGTCGTACTTCAGAAGGCAACGTGGAAGGTCAGGATTGGACTTACGATAAGGGAATTGGAAACATACTGTCAACTCCGATCCCTGTGATCGGAGGCTATGCATTTTAAAATCAATTCGCTTAAATCAATGCTTTGATACTATGGAAAAGAATTCGAAACCACCTTATTTAATCGGGCTCCTCTGCTTAATCCCATTAGTCGGAGCCCTTGTTGGTGTAGCATTGATACTTTACGGAGTACTAAAATATAAAGATAAATGGCTTATCGCTATTGGTGCATTTGGAGTAGTATTTACAATAGGTGTATATAGCTTCCTAGCCTATGATCTCAAATATGGGAAAGATGCAGGAGAGGCATTTGCAAGAATTGCTCAAAAACAAATAAATAACCTAGCAAATGAACTAGAATCATACAAGGCTAGAAATGGAAAATATCCAGATGATCTGGATCAGTTAAGTCATTGGAATTCCGATATCATTATTGCAGATCCGCTGTTGGTCAGAAAGGAATTTAAAAACCCTAAGCCCTATTTTCACTATGTAAATAAAGGTGATAACTATATACTTTTCTCTGTGGGCATTGATGGTTTTCCGAACACCAAGGATGACATTTATCCTAACTTGCCTACCGGGCATTATGGCTACATTAAGCCATGAATTAGGTAGTGGTTCAAATTAGCAGGTTTTCCCAAAATACAGGCTCCGTAAGCCTTGAGCGAGGCTTGTTTGGGAGTTCACCATCTTTTTGGTACCTGAAATCCGGTGAGTTCGTCCATTTTTACGCTCTGATACCCGGAATTTTTATTACTTGTGGTTCAAATTAGCAGGTTTATTTATGGACTGTGTAAACTGCCAGGGTAAATGCTGGCGATCAGGCCGGCAAAAGAATGGCTTACAGCGCTATTATTGTCCGACATGCCGAAAATACCAGCAAGCCCGGTATCAATACAAAGCTTATTCGGGATCGACGGATAGCCAGATCAAGTCATTGGTCCGTGAAAGTGTTTGTATCCGAGGCATAGCCAGAGTCTTAGGCATTGCCCGCGGAACCGTGCTGGATAGAATACGCGGCTTGGCGGCGACCATTATGCGCCCTGCTAGTCAGCCTGACCAGGTCAGTTTAGAGGTAGATGAATTGTGGACCTATGTTAGCCGTAAAGACAACGAATATTGGGTCGCGTACGCCATCAATAGGGGCAACAGCGCAGTAGTTGATTTTGTGGTAGGAAAGCGAACGAAGTCTACCCTAAAGCAATTGATAGATCGATTATTGTGCTTAAAGCCCAAGACCATCCGGACGGATAAGTTGACCTTGTACGAGCGACTGATCCCAAAACGTATGCATAGGGCTGGATCAATTTGTATCAACCGGATCGAACGAAAGAACTTGTCGATCCGAACGCATTTGAAACGCCTAAGCCGACAGACGATTTGTTTCAGTCGCAGCCTGCTGATGTTGGAAAGTTGCCTGCTGGTCTACTTTTGGGGATAAATCTTAACAGCCTCAATTACACTAGAATTTTATCGGGAGTTCTTTGACATACGGAAAAATTATTGATGGCAGCACAAAATACCGACGCGGCCTTACACTTGACCAGGTGTGCATCCACTTAGGATGGTGGAAAAAAGCGACGGTCACAGACCGTCGCAAAAAACAAGCGGCAGGTCATCGAACACCTGCAAAGCTTCCAAAGGGCTTGTTCCTGATGCCAGTATCCGTTGAGCGAACCGCTGACAGAAGTCCTCTTCCTGCTCTGGTCGGACCGGGATGAGCCGCAATTCATTTTCCTGATAGATGAGATAATACGTCATAACTGTGGTTTTAGGATGAAAAAATAAATTCCCCGCACCCGGAGAAGGGGGGATTTATTTTTTCATCTGAAATGACGGATGGCTCGGCAGGAAAATGACCGCGACCCCGTTGATAAGGACGCAGGAGATTACGATGGCCGACACGCTGATCGTGGGCAAGCGGAGAGGATTACCTTCACTACTACGCACCTGCCCCGCCGCGGCCAGCCGTCCGTCCATATTTCGCATAAGCGGCCTTGACTCGGCAGAAGGGGGTTGTATTATTGCTGATAGTCCGTCGGCTGAAAGTTGACCCGAAGCCCGGTGCTTAGTCCGAGGCGCCGACGCGTTGTGAAGATATGGCGGACGGCCTGCGGAGAATCCAGCCGGGAGATGGAGGCCGAGCGATCCCCTGCTGCAGCGAACGGAGAAGAACAAGGGAAAGTACAACGGGTTGAAATTCTTCCGGGATGCGTTAGGGATAGAAGCGGAAAACCCGCAGCGCAGCGAGGATTTGCAGCGGATGACCCGACCCGAAGGGGAACGCCCAAAGAAAATGGGTAGTGTATCATAATATCTGGCCGTCAGAATATTTCTTAAGAGCCGCCACTACAAAGGCGCTTAGCTTGTGCCTTGCACCCCAAACAAATCAAAAAACAAACAAACTTGACCAAAAGGAAGGTTACTTCCTGCCTTTTTTCGTTCTCGTGTATCAGAAAATCTGGTTGAATGAAATGCAAGTTTTGTGACTATTCCTGTCAAAAGGCCGGAAGGCAGAAAAATGGCACGCAAAAGCTCTATTGCAAGGGGTGCAATAAATACCAGCAATCTGTCTACCGGAGCAACGCCTGCCTTAAAGAAACGAAACGGTTGATTTCGAAAATGATATGCGAAAGCGTTTCAGTTAGGGGCATTGCCCGGATACTGAAAATTTCGGTTAATACGGTACAGGCATATTTAAAATGGGCAGGTAATCAGATTAGCAAGCCTCCTATTCCGCTAAACCAGGCGAATATCGAAGTAGATGAGCTGCATACTTTCATCGGAAACAAGCAGAACCAGTTCTGGATCGCGTATGCCTTAAACCGGGCCACGGGAAAAGTACTGGACTTTGTGATCGGCAGGCGGAGCAAGCGTACGCTGAGAATGCTCGTCAACACGCTGTTGCTTTCCGGAGCCTCTAAGATCAACACAGACCAACTCAATATTTATCGTACATTGATTCCCCCTGCAATACACGAATACCGAAGGTATTGCACCAACCGCATCGAACGCAAAAATCTGTCGATTCGAACCCATATTAAACGGTTGAGCCGTAGGACTATTTGCTTTAGCAGAAGTCACGACTTGCTGGAATGCTGTTTGAAGATTTATTTCTGGGAGGCATAAGCACCTATAGGTTTCCTACGACCAGACAAAGCAGCTATTGCCTTTCACGATTGTTACGAGTACACCAAGCCTGATCCTTTGAAGCATCTAATTAGAACGGGTAGCCGATGCCCAGCTGGAACTGGCCTTTGAAGAGCTGGAGGCCATAGAACCAGCTATCGCTGTGATCGGACCGTTGCGGGTCTTTTATCTTGTAGGCATAGTCGAGGCGGATGAGGAACCATTCGAAGTCGAAGCGGAGGCCGGAGCCCGCGTCGACGGCTATCTCCTTGTAAAAACGGTTGAACTTAAAATCACTGCCCCTGTCGGCGATGGCCGTAATGTTGGGGGTGTCGATGAGCACGTGGCGGTCCCAGATATTACCGGCGTCCACATATAGCGCACTCAGGATCTTGACGCCAAAGATAGACCCGAGGGGGAAGCGGTATTCGACATTCCCTTCCAGCTGTACATCGCCGAAGCGGTCGAGCGGAAAGGTGCCCTCGGCCTTGCCTGCGGTATCGTAGAATTTGGAGGAGCCCAGCCCAAGCTGCCGCACCTGCCAGCCCCGCATGCTGTTGGGGCCGCCTGCAAAAAAGGCCTTGTAGAAGGGCAGGGTCTCCTCCCCGCCGGTGCCTTGCCGGCCATAGGCCCACCCGGCGCCGGCATAAGCATGGAAGGCCAGCTGGGTCCGCCGGAAGTCGTAATGGCGGCGGTAGTCCACCTCCCCTTTGATAAACCGCCAAAGGGAGCCCTCATCCAGTTGTTTGATGAGCCCGAACAGGGCCCCGCTGGATTCCCCGCTGAGGGTGAGGAAGTCGGTTCGGTTACCTACTTTATGGAAGGACTTATAGACGGCCTGCATGCTCATGACCAGACCGCTGCGGAAGGCCAGGTTGAGGGACGGCACTTTTTGCAGATAGCGGTTGAAGCTGTCGGTCTTGTCCAGCTGCGTGTATTCGATATTGATGGGCCGCAGCAGGAGCGAACGGTTACCCCACGTAGACTCCCAGCCAAAAGAGCCGTTGATCGAGCGCATGGTAAAGAACTGGCGGCGATCGATATACGAGGCATTGACATTGATGAGGGAGCGAAGGCTGTCCAGCCGGCTCGCCCTGGGGATCACCCAGTGGGGCAGGAACCGGACAAGGCCTGAAGGGATCAGCCGTGGAAAGGAAATAGTGTGCGAAATGCTGGCCTGGGTGGTCTGGATAAAATCCGACCCCAGCTCGACGCCGCCCCGCAGGGTAGTGGCCGTCAACACCGACTCCTTGAAGGCATTCCGGTTGCGCAGTCCGATGTTGGCGTTGATGCCGAACAGGTTGGTGGCGGTGACGATATCGTTGGTATTGCGGGCTACTTCATAGTCCACGTTGAAGGCCTGTTTGATGTGGGGGTATAGTTTTAGCGTCGCGTCGAGAACGGTATCGGCGCTGTCGGAAGGCACAAAGTTCATCGTTGCCTGCTGCCAGGCGCCCATCTGGTTAAAGCGGTTGAGCGTGCGGATCGTATTCTGCTGACGGTAGAGATGACCGGGCCGGATGAACACGTTGTCGGTGAGCACCCAGGGTCTGAACTTGTTGGCGCGGGAGATGATCGTAAATCCGCGGGCCGAACTGGTATCGATGTTGCTCACCGTGACTGTGTCTTCCAGGATGATCGGCAGGTCGGGATAGATGCTGACATGGCCGATGGAATACCTTGTAATATGGCTGGAATCCCGGACGGGCCGCTGGTTGACTTCGACATTGATACTGGGATGTTCCCTTTTCTTCTTTAGATCGGCCAGCAGTGCGGCCTGCTGGAAGGGGTCGAGGTTAGGATCGATGAGGGCCGACACGACGGTATCCCGGATGATGACCAGGTCTTCCCTGGCAAAATAATAGTAGCCGTTGTTGCGAAACAGCAGGACGATGCGGTCGAGCTCGTTTGACATCAGCTGTTTGGAATAGGGTACGCCCTTTTTCAGCAGGGATTCGTTGCGATGCTGCAAGGCCAGCTCCTGCAACGCCGGTGTGGATAGGTTGAAGCCGATGGAATCCAGTTTGAGCTGTTTGCCGGGGTTGACCGTAAAGTCGATGGTGACGCGGTACTCGTTGCGTTCGGGATGTTTTTTGAACCTGACCGTGTCGATATGGTATGTACCTTTAACATCGGGTGTATAATAGCCTTGGGAATTGAGCAGGGCGACCATGAAGAGCTTGCTCCGGCGGATGTTGGCGGTGTCGAATACGGGGGGATACATCACTTTCCGATAGATGCCGGCGATCGAAACGATCTGGGTGCGGAGACTGTCGTCCAGCTGGTTGGGCAGTTTTGTTTCGAGGTCTTGCTTCTCACCCGCCGACAGGGGGCCGCTTACTTTCACATTGACGGCATAGACAAAGGGCTGGTGGTATTGGTAGTGACGGGGGACGGTACAGGAAAAGAGCAGGGAAATGATACCAATGGATAGCAGCAATGCAGGGTTGAAAAAAGATACAGTAACTTGCCGGCGCCGGAACATAGAAAAATTAAACAAACCGAGTTTTTAACCGGACCTGTGGTCCATTTTTTTAATAGTGTGCAATGCCGATCACAAAATCGCAGGTCAAATATATTCAAAGTTTAGGCCATAAAAAATTCCGTGATACAGAAGGCGTTTTTGTCGTGGAAGGCCCTAAGCTAACGGACGAGCTCTTGCGCGCGCCGGGTATGCGACCCCGGGTGGTCTATGCGCTGCCCGAATGGATCAATGCCTTGCCGGTGGCCACCCGTCATGGGCTTATGGCAGGGCCGCCCGATGTAAGCCATGATGCTACGATGCTGCGGGCCGTCGAGCCGGCTGAGCTGGAGCGGCTTTCTCTTCTAAGCACCCCCAACCAGGTGATCGCGGTGTTTGAAAAGCCGGTGTTTCCGCCGCCGGTGCTCGATAAAGGAATCCATCTTGTGCTGGACGGTATCCAGGACCCGGGCAACATGGGCACGATCGTCCGACTGGCCGACTGGTTTGGCATCGGTACTGTTCTCTGCAGCCCCGACAGCGCGGATGTCTTTAATCCCAAGGCCGTCCAGTCTACCATGGGGAGCATCAGCCGGGTGCAGGTGCTGTATGAAGAGCCCGGTGCGGCGATAAGCGCATCGGGGTTACCGGTGTATGCGGCGCTGCTGGAAGGGGAGAGGCTTTATGGGATTGGCCGGATTACCAGGGGGTGGATCGTCATCGGCAATGAGTCGAAGGGCATTCGCCCGGAGTTGCAGGGGCTTGCGACGCACCGGGTGACCATACCCCGAATCGGAAGTGCCGAGTCGTTGAATGCGGCGGTGGCGACGGGGATCATTTTGTCGCATTTAGTGGGTGGCTAGCTAAAGCGGATCGCCCTCGCGGGTTGCATCCGGCGAACGATGACCGTAGGGATCATCAGCACGAGGAAGCAGATGAGAAAGGTGCCGGCGTTGACCAGGACAAAATGCCACCACTCCAGGCGAACCACTGCTTTGGAAATAAAATATGCCTCTTCCGGCAGCGTGATAAACCCATACTTTTCCTGTGCCCAGCAGACCAGCAGACCGAAGATATTGCCAAGGGCGATGCCAAAGAGGGTGATGATGCTGCCCTGGTAGAGGAAGACCGTCTGGATGGAAGCATCGGGCGCTCCGATGGCCTTTAGGATACCGATCATGCGGGTGCGTTCGAGCACCAGGATGATGAGACAGGTGACCAGGTTGAGCGTGGCGACGACGATCATAATGACCAGGACGATGGCGATGGTTGTATTCTGCAGGTTGAGCCAGTCGAAGATATTCGTATAGGTATCCTCCGTGGTAGTACTGCCCCAGTCTTTTGGCAGCTGATCGTAGATGCGGTTGTTCACGGCTGCCGCCTGGTGGTAGTCGTTGGTAAAGATCTCATAGCCGCCGATCTCGTCGGGCTTCCAGTTATTCAGCCGCTGGATCAGCCGCAGATCGCCGATGGCGAGGAGTTTGTCATAGTCTTCGATGCCTGTCTTGAAGAGCCCGGAGACGATCATGGGCCGGACACGGGGCGGGCCACCCCCGGGTTGGATAAAATAGATGATCACCTTATCACCCACCTTTATCTTCAGCTGTCCGGCGGTATATTCGGACAGGACGATCTCGTTGCTGTAGCCGCTGTCGGGGAAGTGTGGCCAGCGGCCGCTCTTCAGAAAATCCCGGAGGTTGCCGAAATCATAATCCTTTTCCACCCCTTTCACCTGGACATAGTCGATGCCTTCGCCGCTGCGGACCACGGCATATTTGGTGGCGAAGGCCTGAATGGTCTTTATTCCGGGGTCGCTGCGCAGCGTGTGAAGGACGGTGTCGTTCTTTTCCATCGGCGCTTCTTCCGCGATGGCGGCCCTGTTAGCCGAAAAATGTTGCACCCGGAGGTGTCCCCAGAGATTGAATACTTTTTGACTGATGGCATACTGGAAACCGTTGGTAAATGCCAGGGTCAGCAACATCGCCGCAACGCTGATCACCGTTGCCGCTATTGCCAGCCGGATGATAAAGCGGGAGAAGGACCTTTCCCGGTTGAAGGCGACGCGACGGGCTATAAAGGCAGGTACATTCAAACGGATGATGGTATTATTGTTATTAGGTGGTCAAAAATAAATATTCTAATATTACGATGGTTAATTCTTTTCCCATGGATCGCAAAACCTGTATTTACCTGTTATTCCTATTGGCGGCGGCCATCAGCGGGAAGGCGCAGATGCCCGATTTTGTCTATTCGCCGACGATCGGGTCGCCGCAGCTGTTCACTGCGGCCAATCAGTTGGGATATCCCATCATCAGGCTGAACAGCAGCGACCAGCTCGAACTGCATTTTGACGATATCGACGAGAATGTAAAGAACTATTATTATACCATTGTGCTTTGTAACGAGGACTGGACACCGGCCGAGGTCACCGAGTTCGACTATATCAAGGGCTTTTCCCAGATGCGTATCGAGAACTATCGCATCTCGTCGGTGGCGCTTACGCATTATGTACATTATTCGGCCCTTGTTCCGGATGCCAACTGTGTCCCTATTCATTCGGGGAACTATATGTTGAAGGTATACCTGGATGGTGATACGTCCAAGCTTGCTTTTACAAAGCGTTTTTTAGTGACGGACGCCAAGGTGCGGATCCAAAGCCAGTTGCTGACGCCACTGAATTTCGAGATCGCCAGGACGCACCAGAACATTCAGTTCAGGTTAAACACTGCCGCCATCAATCCGCCCAATCCGCTGGACCAGATAAGAGTGGTCATTCTACAGAACTATCGTTGGGACAACGCTATCCATGGGGTGAAGCCGCGGCTTTTTCTCAACAACGACCTGCAGTACAACAACACGGACGATATCAATTTCGAGGGTGGGTCGGAGTGGCGATGGGTCGACCTGCGAAGCATCCGGTTTTTGAGCGACCGTATACTGTCGGCCAATTATGGGAAGACGGCGACGGATATCTTTCTGAGGCCTGATCCGGACAGGAGTCAGCGCGACTTCTACTTCTACCAGGATTATAATGGCGGGTTCTTTATTACGACAACGGAGAACTTCAATCCTTTATGGCAGACGGATTATGCCACCGTGCACTTCAAGTTTGTGCCGGCGGGGAATGCACCGATCGATAACAAAGATGTATATCTTATCGGCCGGTTCAATGGCGGCGGGCTCAACGACAGCACCCGGATGGTCTTCAATGCGGACAAGGGGTGGTACGAGCGTAACTTTTTATTAAAGCAGGGGTATTATAGTTATGCGTATGTTACGGTGGACAAGAATGATGCTTCGATGAAACCTTCCTTTGGACAAACGGAGGGGAATCATGTGGAGACCGAGAATGATTATATGATACTCGTTTATTACCGGGCGCTGGGCGCACGTGCGGACGAACTGGTCGGGATCTCCGGGTTCAACAGTTTGAACAAATAATAAATTTTTTTTCCGCCATTAGTGTGTTGTTCCGTATCTTTGCACCGGCAAAGTCTTATACGACCAGCTCCCGCTGAACCCCGCCAGGGCCGGAAGGCAGCAACGGTAGGTGGTCGTAGCGGTGCGATATAAGTAACTTTGCCATTTTTTATTTGCCCCCACATAAATTCTTTTTTGCCCTACATTTGCCCTACATAATAAAGCAAAATTTTATGAAATTCTTCATCGACACGGCCGATCTGGCACAAATCAAAGAAGCAAACGACTTAGGCATTTTAGATGGTGTTACGACAAATCCTTCGCTGATGGCCAAGGTGGGCATCAAGGGTGAGGCAGCGGTGATCAACCATTATAAGACGATCGCGGAACTGGTAGACGGGGATGTAAGTGCGGAAGTGGTATCGACTGAATTCAAGGATATTGTTGAAGAAGGCAAGAAGCTGCACGCTATCCACCCGAACATTGTCGTAAAGGTTCCGATGATCAAGGACGGCATCAAGGCGCTGAAATGGTTTTCCGACAACGGCATCAAGACCAACTGTACGCTCTGTTTCTCTGCGGGTCAGGCTATCATGGCTGCAAAGGCAGGCGCCAACTATATCTCTCCCTTCATCGGTCGCATCGACGACAGCAACTGGGATGGTTTGGAGCTTATCGCGCAGATAGCCGAGATCTATTCTATCCAGGGATTTGAAACGGAGATCCTGGCTGCATCCATCCGCAGCCCGTTGCATATCGTCAAGTGTGCGGAAGCCGGCGCCGATGTCGTCACTTCCCCGCTGGAATCCATCATGGGACTGCTGAAGCATCCGTTGACGGATATCGGCCTGGCCAAGTTCCTGGCTGATGCGAAGTCCTGGGCGTAAGGTGTAACGACGAAGGGCCGGGAAGGTCCAAAGACATTAAATAATAGCCGCAGGCGGTTCTACATATAATGGAATCGTCCTGTGGCTTTTTTCTTGCGCTGTTGTGTCGGATTGCGCCGCCGTACCGATGCCCACCACCTCACCGATGAGGATAATAGCGGGGTGGGAGAGTCCGTGGGTGGCTGCCAACTGGGGCAGGGTGCCGGCAGTGCCTACCGCCACCTGTTGATCGGGCCGGGAGCCGTGCCGGATAATGGCTGCGGGCATATCGGAAAAACCTTCTTGTGTATATAATTCGGCTATAGCCGCCAGTTTTTTCATCCCCATATAGATGACGACCGTAGCCTTGCTTTGCAGCGCGAGCCGCAAATCGGCCGAGAGGGAGCCGTCCTTTTTTGTCCCGGTGACGACCCAGATGCTTTCGCTCACTGCCCGGTGGGTCAGCGGGATGTCCGAAAGACCGGCGGTTTGCATGCTGGTGATGCCCGGGATATAAGAGACACGTAACCCCAGCTGCCGGGCAAACAACACTTCTTCGAACCCGCGCCCGAAAATAAAGGGGTCACCGCCTTTTAGCCGGATGATCTTTCCGCCTTTTACCGCTTTTTGTCTGATGAGCTCGTGGATCTCTTCCTGGGTGGTGGTCGCCTCGTAGGGTTGTTTACCGACACAGATGCGTTCGCAACCGGGACGCGCGAGGTCGAGCAGGGCTGTGTTGGCGAGATGGTCGTAGAGGATGACATCTGCCTTTTGAAGGGCCCGCCAGGCTTTGACGGTGATCAGCTCCGGGTCACCGGGGCCGGCCCCGATGAGAATGAGCTCTGCATCAGCGGGAGGAACCAATTTCATATATTAAATTATTTTTTATATCTTTACTTACCTCAATTTAGGCATAAAAATCGGATTTTTTTCTTTTTTATATGATATGAAATATATTTTTAAGTAAAAAAATCACTATACTTGTACTACGGTATTATATTTAAATATTACTAATATCTAACGACTGCTTTCCATTTTTACCTATTAATAATCTGTTGTATATGAGCAATGGGAGTCTCCCTGTAGTGGTCGTTATCGGCAATGGGATGGTCGGGCACCGGTTCTGCGAGAAGCTGCGGAAGTCGGGTGAGTTCCGCATCATTGTCTTTGGCGAAGAACCGCGTTTTGCCTACGACCGGGTGCATCTGAGTGAATATTTTTCCGGGAAATCGGCTTCCGAGCTGAGCCTGTCGATGGCTGGCTGGTTCGATGACGAAGAGGTCGTGCTCCATCTAGGCGATCCGATTCGCGAGATCGACCGGCAACAGCAACTAGTGCATTCCAGCAAGGGTGTCGTGCAACGATATGATTACTTAGTTCTGGCTACCGGTTCTTCGGCCTTTGTACCCGATATCCCCGGGATTGAAAAAGAGGGGGTCTTTGTTTACCGGACGATCGAAGACCTGGACAAAATAAAAGCGTATGCTGCCAGGGTGAAGACGGGCGCCGTCATGGGTGGGGGCCTGCTTGGGCTGGAAGCGGCAAAGGCCCTGCTCGATCTGGGTATCGCCAATCCTCATGTTATTGAATTTGCGCCAAGGCTGATGCCACGGCAGATAGACAGCGCGGGCAGCCATGCCCTGGAATCCAGCCTCCGGAAATTAGGCCTGCAGATACACCTTAATAAGACGACCCAGTCCATCGAAGGCAGCGGGCGGATAGAAGCGTTGGAGTTTGCAGATGAGAGCCGGTTGCATATCGACATGCTGGTGATCTCGGCGGGTATCCGGCCCCGTGATGAGCTGGCCCGCCTGGCCGGGCTTTCCGTGGGCACCCGTGGCGGTATCCTGGTGAATGAGAAATTGCAGACCTCCGATAAACGCATTTTTGCCATCGGCGAATGCGCGCTTGCCCAGGGTATGATCTATGGGCTTGTTGCACCTGGCTATGAGATGGCCGATGTGGTGGCCACCAACCTGTCGGGCGGGAACAAATCCTTCACCGGGTATGATATGAGCACCAAGCTAAAGCTCATCGGGGTGGATGTGGCGAGTTTTGGCGACCCCTTTGCCGCCGAACCGGATTGCGGAACCATCGTTTTCGAAGACCGGCATAAAGGAATTTACAAGCGCATCAACGTCAGCCAGGATGGGAAATACCTCATCGGCGGGGTGCTCATCGGCGATGCGGCGGCCTATAACATACTGCTCCAGACGGTGAACAACCGGCTGGTTTTGCCTCCCGACCCGGCGGCGTTGATCCTCGGACATCGTGAAGGTGGGTCGGAAGGCGCCGGGGTAATGAGTCTGCCTGATGAGGCCCTTATCTGTAGTTGTGAGTCGGTGACCAAGGCGGCCATCTGCAACGCCGTGACGGATAAGCAGGTGACGACCCTCGATGCGATGAAAAAATGTACAAAGGCCGGCACCGGTTGCGGGGGCTGTATCCCCCTGGTGAAAGACCTGATCACCGCTACGATGAAGGCGGGCGGGATGTATGTCCGCAATGTCATCTGCGAACACTTCGACCATTCCCGGCAGGAGCTGTTCGATCTTGTCAAGCTGCACAATGTACACACCTATAATGAGGCGCTGGCGCACTGGGGCAAGGGGGATGGCTGCGAGGTCTGCAAGCCGGTAGTGGCCAGCATCATGGCCAGCCTGTGGAGCGAGACGGCGGTGAAACAGCCGATCATCCAGGATAGCAATGACCGTTACCTTGCCAATATCCAGAAGGGGGGCAGCTATTCGGTCGTTCCGCGGATCCCGGGTGGCGAGATCACCCCGGAGAAGCTGATCGTCCTTGGCAAGGTGGCGAAGAAATACAATCTCTATACAAAGATCACCGGCGGTCAGCGCATCGACCTGTTTGGCGCGCATGTCGGCGACCTGCCCGACATCTGGGAAGAGCTGATCGAAGCCGGTTTTGAAAGCGGTCACGCCTATGGCAAGGCCCTGCGTACCGTAAAGAGCTGTGTCGGCAGCACCTGGTGCCGGTTTGGCCTGCACGACAGCGTTTCTTTCGCCATCGAGATCGAAGAGCGATATCGCGGCATTCGTGCCCCGCATAAAATAAAGGGCGGGGTCAGCGGCTGTATCCGGGAATGTGCGGAAGCGCAGGGTAAGGACTTTGGCATCATCGCCACCGAGAAGGGTTGGAACCTGTATGTGTGCGGCAATGGCGGATCGCGGCCCCAGCACGCCCAGCTGCTGGCCACCGACATCGACGCGGCCACCTGTGTGAAATACCTCGACCGCTTCCTGATGTTCTATATCAAGACGGCCGACCCGCTGACCCGTACCGCCACCTGGCTCAACAAGATGGATGGCGGGATGAGCTATCTGAAGAATGTCGTCATCAATGACAGTCTGGGGATGAATCAGCAGTGGGAGGAAGAGATGCAGACCCTGGTGGACAGCTATAAATGCGAGTGGAAGGAAGTGGTTGAAAACCCCGAACTACGCAAACGCTTTTCCCACTTCGTCAATGCGCCCCGGAAAAAAGACCCCGAGCTGCAATTCGATAACATGCGCGGCCAGATAAAGGCGCAGGAATGGTAGAACAACAACCCTTACAACATGCAAACGACAATCAATAGCGGGGAGGCGACCCGCGACGTTCAATCGCCTGCGATGAAATGGCTGGCGGCCTGCCGGGTGGAAGATGTTCCTGGTGACGGCGGCGCCTGTGTCCTGTTGGGCGGTGAACAGATCGCCATCTTTTATTTTTCCCGGCGTGACCAATGGTATGCCACCGAAAACCGCTGTCCGCATAAACAGCAGATGGTGCTCTCCCGGGGCATGACCGGCAGCGCAGGACCTGACAGTGAGCCCAAGGTAGCCTGTCCTTTTCACAAAAAAACCTTCTCTCTGCGGACGGGGGAATGTCTTAGCGGTGAAGACTACCGGGTCCGCACCTACCCGGTGAAGGTGAAGAACGGAAAGGTATATATCGGCTTTCCGTGGTAACTTGCGCTATGCGCGACATCACACACAAACCCATCACGCTTCGTACAGCCAGGGCGACAGGCATTCTTTTTTGCAGCTCTGCCACCATCCCTTTGATCGAGAACGGACAACTTCCCAAGGGCAATCTATTCGATGTAGCGCGGGCAGCCGGCTTTCTCGGGGCCAAGCAGGTTCCGCAGCTGTTACCGCATTGTCATCCTGTCGCCATCGACGGGATGGAGATGACGTTTGCCTTTCTCGATCCGGAAGTCCATGGCGAGCTCTTTGGAGAAGCTGTCGCTGGCCGCAGCGGGATCGTCATCACCGGGGAAGCCCGGAGCATCGGCCGGACGGGGATCGAGATGGAGGTGCTTGCGGGCGTATCGGTGGCGGCGCTGGAGATATACGACATGCTGAAACCCGTGGATAAACAATTGGAGATAGGCCACGTCCGTTTGTTGGAGAAGAGAGGGGGCAAGAGCGATCGTGAACGGTATTTCGCCACGCCGCCAACCTGTGCGGTGCTGGTCTGTTCGGACAGCACGGCCGCCGGAAAACGCGAGGACAAGAGCGGGCGGCTAATTAAGGAGATGCTGGAAGCCGTGAATGCAAATGTTGTCGATTATGTGGTCGTTCCTGACGAGAAAAGCGCTATCCAGCAGCAGGTGCGTCAGTGGGTTGAGAAGGATATCCAATATATTTTTACTACGGGGGGTACGGGTCTTGGGCCGCGTGACAATACTGTCACCGCCGTGAAAGAACTGCTCGAACGGGATGCGGACGGCATTGCCGAGGCGATGCGGGCTTATGGCCAGCTGCGGACCCCGATGGCTATGATGAGCAGGGGAGTTGCGGGTTCCATCGGGGAGACGCTTGTCGTCACCCTGCCTGGTAGCAGCGATGGGGCACGTGAATCGCTGGAAGCCATCCTCCCGGCGGTATTCCATGCGCGGAAGATGATGAAGGGTGGGGGGCACTGATGCCACGGGGGTTAATGAATTCCGGGGGGCTTAAATGAATTATTATGATCGATTACCGGCAAGCGCAGGAGATGATCCTGCAACGCGCACATAGCTTTGGCAAGGAGACCGTTGCGCTGGAGCAGGCCATGGGCCGTGTCCTGGCGGAAACCATCCGGGCCGATCGGGAGTATCCGCCATTCGACCGGGCGTCGATGGATGGATTCGCGGTGCGGTTTGCCGACCTGGAGAATGGGATACGGCGCTTCGCTGTTGTCGAGACGCTGTTTGCGGGCAGCCTGCCTACGAGGCCCGTTGCTGCGGGGGAATGTTATAAGATCATGACCGGGGCGGCTGTGCCGGGAAGCGTCGATATTATCATTCGAAGGGAGAATGTAGCCGAAGGGCAGGGGATGATCCAACTGCCCGGCGTACTGTCCGAAGCGTTGCCGGCAGCCGTCCTGCCGGCGCCGGCCGATCCATCCTTTCCCTGGAAACCTTTCCAGAACATTGCCCGGAAGGGAGAAGACCTGACGGCAGGCGCTGTTGTCATCGACGGACCTTGTGCCTGCGAACCGGCAATCATCGGATTATTGGCTACGCTGGGTCATACGACGGTGACAGTGCAACGTCTCCCGCGTATCGGTGTGCTCACCACCGGGGATGAAGTAGTGGCGGCGGATGCGCCGGTGAGCGCCGTACAGATACGCAACAGCAATCGCTGGCTGCTGGAAGCGGCGTTGAAAAAGACGGGTGTCGGGGTCGCTGCCATGGCTCACGCGCCCGATGACCCGGTGGTGTTACGCCAGCGGATCGAAGAGCTGCTTGTTAATGATGTCCTGATCGTTTGCGGTGGAGTTTCAGCCGGTGATGCCGACTATGTTCCCGGTGCGCTGGAAGCGGCAGGCGTCAGGAAGCTGTTCCACAAGGTGGCGATGCGGCCCGGTAAGCCCGTCTGGTGTGGCGCGACGGCGGATGGCAAAATGGTCTTTGCCCTGCCCGGCAACCCGTTCTCCTGTCTTGTCAATATGGTCTTGCTTATACGGCCCTACCTGCAGGCCTGCTATGGCCTGCGACCGGAGGAACCCCTTGGTCTGGCGCTGGGCGCAGCGCGGAAGAAAAGATCGCCGCTGGATGAATTCTTCCCGGTATGCCTCCATGGATCGCCTGCGCGGCTGACACCCGTGAGCCTCAACGGATCGGGTGATATCCGGCTTGGCATGCAGGCCAACGCCCTTGCGTTGCATTCCGCCGCCAGCGGCGATCTGCCCGAAGGCGCCTCTGTTCTTTGTTATTCCTTTGTATAATCGGTGAGTTTTATAGCGTCGGCGATGGCGATGTCCTTGCCGTCGACCAGGATAAGCTTTTCCTGTGCAAGCTCGTTAATGATGCGAAAGACCGTTTCGTAGGTGGCACCTACCAGGGAAGCAAGGTCCTGGCGGCTAAGGGTAAGCCCGATATAGCCGTCGGGGGTGACGCCAAAATCTTCCCGCAGCTGGAGCAGGGCCTGGGCTACCCGGCCCTTTACCTGCATGTGCGCCAGATCGCGCATTTTGCGTTCGGACTTCTGCAATTCGTCCGCAAAGAACTGCAGCAGGCCTTGGGAAAGCCCCTGGTTCACTTTCAGCGACGCCTGGAAGAAGTCGAGGTCGATGTAACACGCTTCTACGGGGGAGAGGGCTGTCGCCGAAATAGGATAATGGTGGTCCTGGCCCAGTCCACGATGACCAAAGAGACTGCCTTGGCGGGCAAAGCGGATGATCAGCTCTTTTTCCGAGCCCCATTTCTTGTGCACTTTTACGGTGCCTTGGTAAACAAAATAAATGCCTTTTACGGCTTCTCCTTCGTGGAAGATCAGCTCCCCTTTCTTGAATGATAGATTTTTACGATGTGTTGTCACAGCCGGTAGCCATTCCGGCATACATCGTTGGCAGAGAAAGCAGCTTTTCCCATCACAGTGACTCGACTTTTTATTCATAGGCGCAAAATAGGCTTATATAAGGAGATTCCATTAAGAAGCGATGGCGGGAAATAAATATATTATTTAAATAAATATATATCAATTTTGCATATTTGGATTCAAAATTTGAATGAATTTTGCTATTTTTATTACATGAGTAATATTTAGAAGAAATTTTCATAATCACTATATCTGTTTTCATTAAATGTAAATATTTGTAATATTTACAAGCCATTTCTTTGTCTCCGATTGCCATCCATGCTCAGGCTTACAGGCCGTCCGGTTGCTGCCATTTGAGCCCATTGTAACCAAAACGACCAACATGCACAAATTCATCACCGGAATGAGCAGTTTTCTTCTCCTTTCCACGGCGTCCGTCAGGGCGCAACTTTCCCTCACGGGGCAGCTACGAACGCGGACCGAAGTCCGCAACGGCTATGGCACGCTCGAGACCATTGGCAGTCAGCCTGCTTTTCTCACCTCCCAGCGCGCGCGGCTCAATTTCAATTACCGGAGTTCGCGGGTCATCTTCCAGGCGTCGGTACAGGATGTCCGGGTCTGGGGCGCGGATGCCTCCACGATCAACAATGCGGATGGCGCACGGCTCGGCGTCCATGAAGCCTGGGCCGAACTGGTGCTGGCCAACGCCCATGACAGCAGCTTTGGCAAGAGCCCTGTCGAATATTTCGGCGTCCGCGTCGGCCGGCAGGAGCTGGTCTATGACGATCAGCGGTTGCTGGGCAACCTCGACTGGCTGCAGCAGGGCCGCCGTCATGACGCCATCGTATTCAAATTATTGAACAAAGGCTGGCAGGCCGACCTCGGCGTCGCCTTCAACCAGAACACCGACGCCTTCAATTATAACGGCACTACTTATGTGCCGGCTAACGTTCCGGCCTATATCAAGGACAGCAAGGGCAACCTGATGGCCGTTCCCGCCGGGTATCTTCCCCTGATGAATGCTGCCGGGGTCAGCTCGCGGACGGGCAGTCCCTCCTTTGTCATTGCCCCCAGCACCAACGGCGCCACCCAGGACTACAAGTCGATGCAGTATCTCTATGTGGCGAAAACGTGGGGTCAGACCCGGCTGTCGGGGCTGGTCTTTGTCGATGAGTTCGGCAAATATAAATTGGATTCGGTGAAGAACATCGCCGGCACAGATACCGGCTACCTCTATGGCCGGCATTTCAACCAGGCGGGGGTGAATACCCGGGTTACCGGCGGCCTGATGCTGACAACACCGCTCGATCACCGGAAGTACTGGCGGCTGTCGGCGGGTGCGTATTACCAGGCGGGGCATGACCGCGACGGGCTTACCCTTGCCGCGTATACGACGACGTTTGGCCTCACCTACGTTCCCCATCTTTTTGCAACGACCATCGGCTGGGATTATGTCTCGGGTAACGACGCCTTCTCCACCTCCACCACCAACCATCGCTTCGACCCCTTGTATGGCACGCCGCATAAGTTCTGGGGATATATGGATTACTTCTATGCCGGTACGGGCTCGGCCACGGGCGGGTTGAACAACCCTTTCTTTAAAGAGAAATATACTTCTACCAACAGCAGGCTGACGGTCGAACTGTGTTATCATTATTTCGGCCTGGCTGCTTCCCAGAAGGACGTAAAGGGCGCGCAGGTGTCCAAATACCTTGGCAGTGAAGTGGATGCTGTCGCTACCTACGGGCTCAACAAGATCACTACACTCGAACTGGGGGTTTGCGGTATGTGGGCAACCCACAGCATGGAGTATGCGAAGGGCATCACTCCCAACACGGCCCGGCTGAATGCCTCCTGGGCCTACCTGCAAGTAAATATCAGACCCGACTTTCTCCAAAAATAAAATCCGTTAAAATGCAACAGATCAATCAACCACTCGATAAAATACGACTCTTTTCACTGGATACGATCCAGATGCGGACCTTCCATATCACCTGGCTCATGTTCTTTGTCTGTTTCTTTGGCTGGTTTGGCCTGGCGCCGCTGATGCCTACCATCCGTGCCGATCTTGGATTGACAAAGGCACAGGTGGGTAATACGATCATCGCCTCCGTCTCTTCGACCATCATCGCCCGATTGATCATCGGGAAATTGTGTGATGTGCTTGGGCCCCGGAAGACGGCTGTCCGTCTGCTGCTCATCGGGTCGATCCCGGTGCTGCTGGTAGGGCTGGCTAAAGACTATACGACCTTCCTGCTGTTCAGACTGGCTATCGGGATCATCGGCGCCAGTTTTGTCGTTACGCAGTTTCACGCTTCGACGATGTTTGCCGCGAAGATCCGTGGGACGGCCAATGCGATCACCGGCGGTTGGGGTAACCTGGGCGGCGGGGTCACCAACATGGTGATGCCGCTGATCTTTTCTGCTATTGTAGGTTTTGGCTATTTGCCGCACTTTGCCTGGCGCTATGCCATGATCGTGCCAGCCGTCATGATGTGGATCGTCGCCTGGCTTTATTACCGTTATACGAAAGATACTCCGGCGGGCAATTTTTCCGAGATAAATCGGGCTGTTCCTACCGCCAAGCGCCGCACCGACTGGTCAGTTCTTGCCGACTGGCGGGTAGTCGTGCTGACCCTGGCCTATGCCATGTGTTTCGGGATGGAGATCACCTTCGACAATGTGGCGGCGTTGCATTTTGTCGACAATTTCCATCTGTCGCAGCACAGCGCCGGGTTCTGGGCCGGGCTGTTCGGTTTTATGAACCTCTTTGCCCGTGCGCTTGGCGGCATCTGTTCTGACAAGGTGGGCGCCCGTTGGGGGATGCGCGGTAAGGGTATCCTGCTGGCTTGTTGTCTGTGGCTGGAGGGGTTGGGGCTGGTCGCCTTTGCCCATGCTCCAAGCTTTGTCCTTGCCATTGTCCTCATGCTGTCCTTCGCGCTCTTCCTGAAAATGGCCAATGGCGCGACGTATGGCATCGTCCCCTTTGTCAATGAGAAGAATGTGGGACTCATCAGCGGGGTCGTCGGCGCGGGCGGCAATCTCGGCGGTATGCTTTTCGGGTTCCTTTTCAAATCAGAGTCGATCACATATGCGGAGGCATTTACCTATATCGGGCTGACGGTTGTCACCATCGCCTGTATCGTCTCGATCACCCGCTGGCGAACGCTGGCGCAGGGCGAGACCGCTTCCACTACGCCGGCAACGGCTTAACCCGAATTGGACGGAGTCCAATTCCACCTAATTAGATTCGTATGGCTGCCACAAACCACCGTCACACCGAACGATTCTTTTCCACCTGCTGCTATTGCGGCGTAGGTTGTGGCGTCACTGTCTATAAGGATAGAAAAGGTCGTATAACGGTGGAGGGCAGCCCGGATTATCCTGTCAACAAAGGGATGTTGTGCAGCAAAGGGTTGAACCTGCATTATACGGTGAACGACCGGCAGGACCGGCTGCTCTATCCGCAAATGCGGATGAACAGAAGCATGCCCCTGCAACGGGTGAGTTGGGATACCGCCCTCGACCGGGCCGCGGCGGTATTCCGCAGCCTGATCGCACGGTATGGTCCGGATAGTGTTGGTTTTTACATCTCGGGACAGTGTCTTACCGAGGAATACTATGTCGTCAACAAGTTGATGAAGGGCTTCATCGGCAGCAATAATATCGACAGCAATTCCCGGCTGTGTATGAGCACGGCGGTGGCGGCCCATAAATTGTCGCTCGGTGAGGACAGTGTCCCGGTGAGCTATGCCGATATTGAACTGGCCGACTGTTTCTTTGTCACTGGAGCCAACCCGGCCTGGTGTCATCCGATTCTGTGGCGGCGGGTGGAAGCCCATAAGGCCGCGAATCCACGTGTGAAGATCATCATTGTCGATCCGCGCCGGACGGATACTGCCGCCGTTGCCGACCTGCACCTGCCGCTGAACCCCGGTACGGACAGCACCCTTCATTACGCCATCGGCCGGCTGTTGATCGAGCAGGGGCATCTTCACCCGGATTTTATCATGGATCATACCGAAGGATTCGAAAGCTACCGGCAAAGGGTATTCGCCCGGACGGTGACAGAGGCTGCCGCTATCTGTGGTTTGCCCGAGGAAGATATTCGGAAGGCCGCGCGCTGGATCGGGGCCGCCAAAGGATACCTGAGCATGTGGACCATGGGGCTGAACCAAAGCGCATCGGGGGTGAACAAGGTGCTTTCGCTGATCGATCTTCACCTGCTGACGGGCAAGATCGGCATCCCGGGCAGCGGTCCTTTTTCTCTCACGGGACAACCCAACGCCATGGGGGGACGTGAGACGGGCGGGCTGGCTAATCTACTGCCGGCACACCGCGATCTGGCTAATGCCGAACATCGCCGCGCTGTACAGGACTATTGGGGCAGCGGGCCTCTATCCGCGAAGCCCGGGCTCACCGCCACCGAACAATTCGAAGCGCTGGCCGAGGGCCGGATGAAAGCCATCTGGATCATGGGGACAAATCCACTGGTAAGCCTGCCCGATGTCCGGTTGGCGGAGGAAGCGATGAAGAAGGCGCGGTTTGTGGTCGTGCAGGAAGTCAGCCGGCGGCCGGAGACCCTGGCCTATGCCGATCTGATACTGCCTGCGGCTGCCTGGACGGAGAAGGAGGGAACGATGACCAATTCCGAACGCAGGATCAGCCTGTTGGACAAGATCGTCGACCCGCCCGGTGAAGCCCTGCCGGACTCCGTTATCTTTAGCCGGCTGGGGCAGAAAATGGGTTTCAGCGGATTTGATTATGAAGGTCCTGCAGATATTTTCCGCGAACATGCGCTTTTGACGAAGGGAACATCTATCGATATCAGCGGACTGGACTATGCTATCCTGCGCGACCGCCGTTCGGTGCAATGGCCGTATCCTACTGATGGCGGGGCTGCCAGTGCGGAGGGGACGCCGCGATTGTTTATCGATCACAAGTTTTATACCCCTTCCGGGAAAGCCGTTTTTCATGCTCCAACCGATGAAGTACGCAGCGAGCAGCCCGATGACGACTACCCGCTGATCCTCACGACAGGGCGCATCCGCGACCAATGGCATACGATGACAAAGACGGGGAAGGTGAACAAGCTTAAACAGCATATCCCCCAGGCTTTTTTGGAAATACATCCCGACAACGCCCGTGAGCTGGGCATTGCCGAAGGCGATATCATAGTTGCCCGGTCGCGGCGTGGTGACGTGCGGGTGCCGGCGCGGATAACGGACGGTATAAAGAAAGGGACTGTTTTCTTACCGATGCATTGGGGGAAGATATTGGGCAACGATCTGAATCGGACGAATAATGTGACCAACAAGCTGCTCGATCCCGTCTCCAAAGAGCCGGACTTCAAGTTCTGCGCGGTAAGCGTGGAGAAATACAAAAAAAGAAAAGAGCGCATTGTCATTGTGGGGGCGGGCGCGGGGGCGCACGGGTTCGTCCGGAGTTACCGGGCGCTGACCCAGGAAGACGAGATCGTCGTCTTTAGTAAAGAGAACCTGCCTTTTTACAACCGGGTACAGTTGCCGGATTATATCAGCGGTGCACAGCGTTGGGAGCAGCTGGTCAAAATGACCGACGAAGAAGAGGGAGATGTAGACATCGACCTCCGCCGTGGCGTCAGCATCGAACAGATCGATCGAGTCGCGAAAACGGTAACCGACTCGACGGGCGCCGTCACTGCGTATGATCGGTTAATCCTGGCCACGGGTAGTCGGGCTGCCCTGCCGAAGCAATGTCCGCAGCTGGAAGGTATCTTCACCCTGCGCAGCCGGGTGGATGCCGACCGCTTCCGCCATCAGATACCGCCCGGAGGACATTGTGTCGTGGTTGGCGGTGGGCTGCTGGGTCTTGAACTGGCCGCTT
The DNA here is from genome assembly GCF_014642875.1 of Puia dinghuensis. GTDB lineage: Bacteria > Bacteroidota > Bacteroidia > Chitinophagales > Chitinophagaceae > Puia > Puia dinghuensis. The sequence continues at coordinate 1,111,278 of NZ_BMJC01000001.1, read as the reverse complement.
CTCTGCGGGAAATGGACATTGCCGTTTCGATTGTCCATCGCAGCAGCCGTTTCCTCGACCGGCAGCTGGACACACTGGGAAGCCAGCTGTTACAGGACGAGATCGCCGATCAGGGCTGCAACATTTATTATTCCGATGAAGTGCAGCTGTTTTATGGCCAGACCAAACTCACCGGCGTCCGCTTACGTAGCGGCCGGGTTTTGGACTGTGATGCACTTGTATTCGCCATCGGCACGGTGCCCAATATCGAGATCGCGAAGGCCGCCGGGCTCGACCATCGGCGGGGACTTATCGTCGACGGTTATCTGCGGACAAGCGATGAGCATATCCACGCCATCGGGGAGATTGCCGAATTCGAAGGCAATCTTTACGGGTTTACGGCCGCAGCCGAACAGCAGGCCGAGGCGTTGGCCCGATTTCTCAATGGCGACATTACCAGCCACTATAGCGGCACCGTGCCGATGAACATCATCAAAATTCATGGCTTCGATCTCTGCAGCATCGGGCTGCCGGACTGTCCCAACAACAAGGAATATGAAGAGATCGTCTTTATCGATAAGGCCCGGCGGTACTACAAGAAATGTATCATTCACCAGGATCGGCTCGTGGGCGCCATCCTGGTCGGCGACAAGGACGAGTTCAGGGAATTCCGCGAATGGATCACGGGGAAGATCGAGCTTAGCGAACGGCGCCTGCAACTATTGCGCAACGGCAGCAGGACTACGCCGGTGGAGGGAAAGCTGGTCTGCAGCTGCAGCAATGTTGGCAAGGGCAACCTGGAACAGAAGATAGCGGAAGGCTGCACCGAACTTTCCGACCTGTGCGCCGCAACGGGGGCCGGCACTGGTTGCGGAAGCTGCCGGCCCGAAGTAAAAAGGATATTGGAGGCCTATGTTTCGTAAGAACTATAACGTCAAGATCAACCTGCCCGGCGGCATCGTCGCTGCCGGTGAGCTCTATTCCATTGTGGAAGCGGCAGGTCGCGCCAGGGTGGAAGAGATGCAGCTGGGCAGCCGGCAGCAGCTGTTTTGCAAGGTGGCTGATAAATATGGACCGGCTTTTTTAAAAGAGCTCGACCAGGCCGGCATCTTCTACGAGACGGAAAACGAAGTGCATCCCAACATCATCAGCTCTTATGTCGCCGAGGGGGTCTTTGGGCGAAGCGCCTGGGTGAGCGAGGGGTTGTATAAAGATATTCTGGGGGGATTCGATTTTCGCCCGCGGCTAAAGATCAACCTGGTGGAGAGCAGCCAGTCCTTTGTCCCGTTTTTCACCGGTCATCTCAATTTTGTTAGTAGCCCCGTCAATAATCACTGGTATCTGGTTCTGCGCCAGCGGGGCTCCAATCGATTATATTACTGGAAGGCCGGCATCTATTCGCCCGAGATCCCCCGGATATGCCAACTAGTAGACGAATGCTTCCCGCTCGCAGGCGAAGGGGAGGATTGGGGACAGCGGTTAGCCGAGGCCGTTCAAACCCGCGGTGGCTTCTCCGAACAGCCTCTCCTGCCGGCACTACGCCTGCCGGAATTTCGCCTGCCCTATTACGAGGGGTTCAATCGCAGTGGTAATAAGAACTGGTTGGGCATCTACCGGCGGGAAGAACTCTTCCCCCTGGCCTTTCTAAAGGACGTCTGTCTCATCGCCCTGCAGACAAAAGTGGGGCAGTTGTATACGACGCCCTGGAAGTCTCTGCTGATAAAAGACATTGAAGAGCATGACGTGCCGTTGTGGGAATATGTACTAGGTAAATACCGGATGAATGTGCGTCATGCTTCCAATGAATTGAACTGGCAGATCGAGGACCTTTGTCCCGATGGCTTGCGGTTAAAGCGCTATCTTGTCCGGCTGCTGGACCAGGACGATATCCGGACGGAAGGACTGAGCTTTTCCGTCAAAACAAAGGCCGGGTCCGGCCTGCCGGGTTCGGTGGTCATCCGGAAACAGGAAGGTATCCGGCCCGACCAGCTGAAATTGCTCGACCGATACTCCATCTGGCATACACCCGATTTCAGTCCGCATGTCAGGGAAACGGTGTTGTACCGAAAAGACCTGGAAAAAGAACATCTCTTCCCCTACATAGTCTCCCTCTGCAAGGAATTCTACCGGCTGCAGAGCGAACGGCATTCTCCTCTTCCCTCTCAAGCCACCGCGATGCATGCGGGAAAAGAGGAGGCGGCGGGCGGCTGGCAGTGCTGCAACTGTCTCACGGTCTACCATGAACAATACGGTGATGAAGAACAGGGGATTGCGCCCGGCACCCCTTTCGCCCAGGTGGCATCGGACTATGCCTGCAGCGTTTGCGGCGGGTCGAAATCCGAGTTTCGGCCCATGGAAAAATCCCCCGCGGTTGAGTAGTACTGTCGTACCTTTACAGAAGGCGCTTTGCGCACATTTATGATGGCAGAGATAAAAGACCGATATGGAAGGACTTTCCGGACCCTGCGGGTAAGCCTGTTGCAGCATTGTAACCTTGGATGCGTCTATTGCGTCGCAGGAGATGAGGAAGTAAAGCAGGCCAATGCCACCCATCCGAGTCTGCCCGTGGACGAGCTGTTGGCCATCATCTGCCGGCTTAGGGACCAATTGCCGTTGGACACTGTCCGGCTGACGGGGGGCGAGCCCCTGTTGTATCCGGGGCTGGCGTCGCTGATCAGGGGTATCCGTGCCGCAGGTATTCCCGCCGTGCGGCTTACGACCAATGGCTTCCTGCTGGAAAGGCTGGCCGGGTCGTTGAAGGATGCCGGGCTCGAGGCCATCAATGTGTCGCTGGATGCCGTCGATGAAGATGTGTTCTTCCGGATGAGCAGGCGTCATTCGGTGACGCGGATCATTAAGGGCATCGATTCTGCCATAGCCGCAGGGCTGAAAGTCAAGATCAATACGGTCGTCATGAAAGGGATGAATGACTCGCAGCTATTACCGCTGCTCGATTTTGCTTTTTCCCGCGGGCTTACCATTCGCTTCCTGGAAGTGATGGCCATGGGTCATCTGCACGACCAGGCGGACCGTTATCTCGTGACGCAGGAAGAGATCTTACAGACCATCGGCAGCCGTTATACCTTGACGCCGCAGGCCAGGGCGGCTTCGGCCACGGCGCGATACTGGACGACGGAAGATGGACATCGTTTTGGCGTCATTGCTAATGAGAGTGAACCTTTCTGCCGGGATTGCGACCGGCTCCGGCTCGACAGCAGCGGGCATATCTATGGATGCCTGAGCAGTAATCAGCCGATAGAGCTAAATATGGGGGAGAAGGAGGGTGAGTGGGACGAGAAGTTGCGGCAGGCGCTGGCGCAGAAGCAGGAGTTGCGTTTTGTGGGAAGTGATCTCAGTATGTTAAGGATTGGTGGATAGGGAAAAGGCGGAGCATTTTCCGGGAGGTTGACAATGAAAATTCACGTATACGCCAGGTTGAAAGACTACTTTCAGCCGGAATTCGAGGTCGCAGGAGAGCACGTCCGGAATACCGACGAACTAAAGGCACTGTTGCTGACCCTTAACGATAAGGCCGGAGAGATACTGTCTTCCTGCCGCTTTGCCGTTGAAGAAGGATTCATCGACAACGAATTTAAATTGAACGAATATGACACCGTCGTCATCATTCCCCCGAGCAGCGGAGGGTAGGGGAGAAGCAGCAGAGGGCAGGGGAGTCGCAGCGGGGACACCCGCGGCGGCGGAGAGCAGGGTAGAGCCTGCGGGGATGCCCCCGGGAGGTTTTGCGGAGGGTAGGGCTGTAGCGGCCCTCAGCGCAGCGCCCATCGATATGGCCGGGTTGCTGGCAGGTGCGCATCACCCCGGTGCTGGTGCGGTCGTATTGTTCAGCGGGGAAGTGCGGGATAACAACGCGGGCCGGGCGGTTTCCTTACTCGAATATGAAGCCTATATCCCGCTGGCGACATCGATGATCGCGGAGATCGTGGCCACGGCAAAACAGAAATGGTCGTTGAAGATCGCCGTTGCCCAGCACCGTATTGGAAAAGTAGCGATCGGCGACACCGCCGTCGTCGTGATCACGGCTTCTGCCCATCGCAGCGAAGCCTATGCGGCCAACCGGTATATCATCGACCGGATAAAGCACGAGGCGCCCATCTGGAAATGCGAACACTATGCCGATGGAACAAAAGAGTGGGGCAACAATTGCAATTGCCACACTGTGACGGGCGATGTCAATAAGCATATCTATGATACCGGCGGGTAACCTGCTGGGTGTTGTGCTCAGTGGTGGCGAAAGCCGCCGGATGGGCCGGGACAAAGGGCTGCTAAATACCGACGGAAAGCCCTGGGCCCTTTCCATGGGCGATAAACTAGCACATCACCAGCTTCCGGTGGTCTATTCCATCAACAAAGGGCAGTTGCCTGCCTATTCCGCTATACTTTCCGCAGACAGTCTCATCGTCGATATGGATGAAAGCCAGGGCCCGCTGAACGGGCTTCTCAGCGTACACCGACAATTTCCGCGGCACGACCTGCTGCTGGTAGCCTGTGACATGCAAGACCTGGATGAGCGGACGATCATGGGACTGATCGCTGCCTACCGGATAGAAGAAGCCGATTGCTATGCCTATGAGGTGGAGGGATATCTCCAGCCTTTCTGCGCCATCTATACGGCGATGGCTTTGGCAAGGGCGGATGCGACGATGCGGATGGACAGTCTGCAGGCCGTTTTGCGCAGCGGCAATCTCCGGCGGCTGCCCGGTGAACCGGCCGCTTTCCGCAATTACAATAGCTTATAATAAGGGGCGGCCACGGCCGCCCCTTAAAATTATTGCAGGACCAATACTCTCACCGGAGTTGGATACACGACGCTGCCATCGTCCAGGGTTATCTGGAAATAAAAACGGTTGGTCAGCTCGGCATTGGCTGTTGCTTTCGGATTAGCCACACTTACCGGGTAGTGCTGAAAATACTCCCTGATCGATGTCTGGAAGGTCACCGAATTATTGGTGGCCGGGATAGGAGCCGCATTATAGAACTTGGAATTGGGGTTTTGTATGGCTGCATAGCTGGTAGACCCGATGACTTCCGTGATCTGTTTCAGGCTCCTGCCGCTGTTGCCGGTCAGGCTCAGCGTGATGGTGATGCTGCTGTCTCCGCTGAGCGAAGTGGTCACGGTTGGATCGGGGCGGTAATCCACGGCATTGGTAACAATGATGGGCGTCTGCGCGGGATTATAATCGGTGTAGTCAGGCCCAAAACCATGTTGTTTTGTACAGCTGCAAAGCACGGCGACCGAGAGGAAGAGAAGGGAAACCGGTTTATTATTTATGAGCATATGATCTCTTTTTGCATTGATAAAAAATTATTTTGCCCACCAGAGCTTTACGTCCACCAGCGGCCTCGGATTCGGTGCATTGGGGTTGGTGGAGAGCTCGCCATTCGTATAAGGCAGGCGGGTAGGGATAACTGTTGGGTCATCGCCTCCGGGGTTGAGTGGTAAGGCGAGTATGGGGTAGCCGGTGCGACGGTAATCATCGAAGACTTCGATGCCATTCCCGGTGAAAGCGATATATTTCTGCGTGATGATCTGTTGCAGCTTTTGCTGTGTGGTCCCGGTGAGCGTGACAACGTTGGGGTTGGCGATGAAATAAGCATTGATATCCGATTGGGCCATTCCTATTTTTTGCATGCTGGCCTGGATGCCGGCCTGGTAATAGGCATTCGGATCACCGGGTGTGCCCAGGATCAGTGCGGCTTCCGCGAGGATAAAATTCACCTGGAAATTGGTCAGCAGCCGGATGGGTGCGGCGCCCAACTGCGTAGGGTTGGCTACCGGGGCGATGAGGTAGCTGCCGTATTGCGACCGGGTGGCCTGCGGCGGTGCGGGTGCGTTGGAACCATTGTTAAACCCGGTGAAGACGCCATTTGGCTTGGTGAAGAATTTCGCCAGTCGCAGGGTATCGTTGAGGCTTTGTTCCAGCGCCAGGAAACGCGAACTGAGCATTTGATCTCCGGGCCGGTTGATATAGTTGAAATTATAGAGGGCGTTTTGGTTGCCGGTAGCCGTACCAAACGGAACTTCAAAATCCAGGGAGTTGGAGTTGATGTAATTATTACCGCTGAGCACGCTGGTGATAACGCTCTTGGCCATCGTGGGATTGACATTGGTGAGCATGATGGCGAATTTCAGCAACAGGGTATTCCCCACCCGCGTCCATTTGGTGAGGTCGCCGCCATAGACGAGATCGTCCGTCTTCGGTTTCAGCGTACTCGTTTTGGCGAGGTCGGCCAGGCCGCTGTTTACGAGATCGAAAAGACTGGTGATCCCCAGGCTGGGATTGCCCTGGTAGATATCCTGCACCTTGTCGAAGCGGGGGTAAATGTATTTATTGCCCTGACCAGCCTGGGAATAAGGCACATCGCCCCAGATATCGGTGAGGATGGAAAAAGCGTAGGCCATCTCCAGCTTGGCGATGCCGGAATAGGCCGGGCTGGTGGCGGAGTCCAGATTGATCATAGCAACGCAATTGTTGACGCTGCCGCCATAGAGTTCGCTGTTCCATTGGTTGTCGAAGGCGCCGCTGAAGTTGTAGACATCGTAACCTTGTGTCTGGTTGGCTACACCGGCGATCTGTTGCATAATGGCGGAGGTAGCCCTGTCGAGATCATTACTGTTGGCAAAGGCTATACCGATCTCCGTAGTAGGCAACAACACTGATGGGGGCACTGTGGTCGGAGTGTTGGGCGAGGTATTGACGGCCAGGTATTTTTTACAGGAGCCCAAGACCATTCCAGCCAGTAACAACAATATGAGCATTCGTTTCATAAGCGATTTTTTAATGATTTTAGAAAGAAACCTTTAGACTGCCTCCTATGGTCCGAGCATTGGGCGTGCCCTGGAGGTCGAGTCCGCGAATATTGCCTGCGCCCTGTGTATTGATCTCCGGATCGATGAAAGTATTCGGGGCGATATGGAACACGTTGTTGGCAAAAACGGATATCCGTACATAATTTATCTTCCAGCTTTTGATGATGCTGGCCGGCAGATCGTAGCCCAGGGTCACATCCTGGAGCCGGAGCACGGTAGCGTCATAGACGTTGAACTCGCTTTGCAAACCACCCAGGGTTTGCCAGTAGGTCTGAGCCGGTATCTGGATATTGTTTTGCGTATATTTTCCATTCGAAAGGATCTCGCCGGGAAGGGTCCAGGGTTTGTCACGGTCCTTTCCGGTTTCTACCCAGGCTCCCCTGGATTTATAAGAAGCTGCCGTGAAAGACAACACCTGCCCGCCCTTGATAAAGTTGAAGGTAAACCCAAGGGAGAGGGACTTGTACCGGACTGTATTCGAGATACCGAGAATATAATCGGGGTTGGGATTGGCGAGCACCTGGTTAGCGATGGTCGTGGCGTATACACCTGTGCCGGGATTGATAAGCCGGGCGCCCGTAGTGCTGTCCCGGGGGATCAGACCGCCGATGATGACTCCGTAAGGCTGTCCTACCTGGATGGATGGGATCGATCCGATGAAAGCGCTGCCGGGTATGGAGAAACGGGTAATGCCGGGGAAGATGCTGACTACCTTGTTTACATTCCTGGTGAAATTGCCGATGATATCCCACCTGAAGTTGTGGGTGACAACAGGCTCTACCGAGAGTGTTAGTTCCACGCCCTTATTGGTCATTTTACCCGCGTTCACCGTTTTCGTGGTAAATCCGGTGGAAGGAGGAATGCCGACTGAAAAGATCTGGCTTGTGCTCACTGTGTTATAGTAGGTAGCGTCCAGCGTGGCGCGGTTGTTCCAGAAGCCCAGATTTGTACCGATCTCGTAGGAGGTGACGAATTCCGGCGAAAGCACATTTGGCGCGATGGTTGGGTTGAGGGTAAAACCTGCAATAGCGCCATCGGGGAAGCTAAAGTTGGCCACATTATTACCGTACGTACTCTTCTGATACGTATTAGCCAGCAGGTAGGGAGGCGCATCGGTACCGACCTTGGAGATATTGGCCCGCAGCTTGCCGTAGGACAGTATGCCGGAGTTGATGTGGAAGGCATCCGTGAAGACGAAGCCGGCGTTCACAGAAGGGTAGAAAAAGGTATTCTTACTGGTGGACAATGTCGAGGATTCATCGGCACGGGCCGTTGCCTCCAGGTATAAATAGCCTCTCCACGCAAAGGAAAGCTGGCCGTAATAACCAAGCAGTCGTTGCAGCGTAGTGGACTCGGCCGAGCCGATGGCGAAATTACTGCCGACGCTGGTATTATAGAAGCCGGAAAAGGCCAGGGCGTCCGCCTCTACCGTCACCACCTGGAAGCGGCGCTGGTTGATGTTCTGGCCGAGAAGCGCGCTGAAGTTGAGGTCTTTGGTGAGGAAGTCGTTCTTATGTGCGGTAATGATCAGGTCGCCGTTGAGCTCGCTGCGATAGATATCGCTTTCCAGGTCCTGCCCGGCGGGAACACGGGCGCTGCTGATGGCAAAGATCTGCTTCCGCCGGTCGGTATAGGCATCGATGCCCAGCCGGTAGTTGATGTTTAGCCAGGGAAAGAGATCATAGCCCAGGTTCACGTTGCCGATTATGCGATAAAGATTGCTCTTCAAGGGGTTCATATATGCATCATAATAAGGATTATCCTGACCCGGAATCGGCCAGTTATTGGTGCCATCCGGGTTTTGATAGGTTCCCAGGACCCTGGTGGATGTGAGGTCGATGCTGCGGGCCAGGCCTTCGACGACAGCCAGGGAACTGGCGCCGTTACCATCCAGGATGCCGGTCTGCAGGGTATTGAAGAAGCTGACCACGCCGCCCACCTTGATCTTGTTTCGGAATATCGTATTTCCGGCGAATTTGACATTTGCCCTTTTGAGGGAAGTATTGGGCAGGATACCGTTCTGTGTCAGATAACCGCCTGATAGGGTAAAGTTTTGTTTGGCGTCTCCCCCGTTGATGATAAGACTGTTGTCGGAGATGGTCCCCGTCTGGAAGAAATCGTTGATGTTATTGGGATAGGCTTTGAAAGGTACGGGTTGACCGTTCACCAGCAGACCATTGGCCACGGATGGGGTTGACCCGAATTTTGGACCCCACGAGTTCCCCGATGCCGGGTTGTAGATGCCGGCAGAGCCCTGGCCGTACGCATTTTGAACTTGCGGGAGGCCTTCCATATATTGCTGGCTGTAGGCGGTGCTGGCGACAATTTCGCTTTTCCCGTTGACGCCGCCCTTTTTGGTCGTGATGATGATAGCGCCTGCTGCCGCCCTCGAACCATATAAAACGGCGGCGGCCGGTCCTTTCAGGATGTTGATCGACTCGATATTATTCAGATCGAGGTCGAGTGCCCGGTTGGCGGGTTGCTGGTCGCCCAATGTGCCGTTGGGGCCGCCATTTGTGCGGTCTACATCATTACTGATGGGGATCCCATCCACTACAAAGAGCGGCTGGTTACTCCGGGTAAAGGAGGTGATGCCCCGGATATTGATATTGACGGAAGCACCGGCTCCCCCGCTGGCTCCGGTGATATTGACCCCGGCCACCTTGCCTTCCATGGCGCTGACGAGGTTAACCTGTCCTTTGTCGGCGATCTGGTCGGCTTTCAACTGCTGGGTAGCATAGCCGAGCGAGCGCTTGTCACGGGCGATGCCGAGGGAGGTCACGACCACTTCCGACAAGGTGTTCTCTTTGGCGGTGAGGGTAACGGTGATGGATGTCTGGTCACCGATCTCAACCTCTTTCGAGGTCCAGCCGACGGCGGAGATGACCAGCGTATTTGAGTTTGGCGGAACGGGAATGCTGAAGACTCCGTCTGGTCCGGAACTAGTGCCTCTACGGGTACTTTTAATCGTCACGCTGGCGCCCGGTACCGGTCTGCCATTGTTGTCCGTGATCTTTCCGGTGATGGTTCTATTTTGTGCCTGGAGATGGTCAAAAAGCAGCAGACAGCTGCATAGAAGCAGGAGTAGTGTCCTCATGGTTAAGTAGTTTTGGTGTGTTTATAATGAGGACCTAATATAGGGAATAGTTACATATAAAATTTACGTTATATATTCAATAGAAATTATCCTTATTTGATATTATCTGCCGTGGGGGGCTATCTGATAAACGGTTTGGAGCATTCCGAGTAGTTTAGTAGAGCTTTAGCAAGGTAAAGGCCGGAATGAGATCAAATTCAAAATCTACTAACATTATATACTAATAAAAATGTTAGTGGGATTGACTGCAGTATCGCTGCATGAAATAGAAAAAACCCCTTTGCCTGTGGTGCAAAGGGGTTCGATCCGCCGGATTGGCGGGTAGCCTATTTTAATTTGTTTTGCAGGTTCTGGTCGATGGCGTCGAGGAATTCCTCGGTGTAGAGGAAGTGTTTGCCGTGTTCGACCTTGTTACCGTGTACGCAGATGGCCAGGTCTTTGGTCATCTTACCGCTTTCTACGGTCTCGATACATACTGCTTCGAGGGCGTCGGCGAAATGGATCAGTTCGTGGTTGCCGTCCAGTTTGCCCCGGAAGGCGAGACCGCGGGTCCAGGCGAAGATGGAGGCGATGGGATTGGTGGAGGTTGGCTTGCCGGCCTGGTGGTCGCGATAGTGGCGGGTAACCGTACCGTGGGCGGCTTCGGCCTCCATGATCTTGCCATCGGGGGTGACCAGCACGGAGGTCATCAGCCCCAGCGAGCCAAAGCCCTGGGCCACGGAGTCGCTCTGGACGTCACCGTCATAGTTCTTACAGGCCCAGACGAAATTGCCATTCCATTTCAGCGCGCTGGCTACCATGTCATCGATGAGCCGGTGTTCATAGACGATGCCGGCTTCCTGGAAGGCATGCTTGAACTCCTTTTGATAGATGTCTTCGAAAATATCTTTGAACCGGCCATCATATTTTTTCAGGATGGTGTTCTTTGTCGAAAGGTAGAGCGGCCATTTCTTGCTGAGCGCCATGTTGAAGCAGCTGCGGGCAAAGCCTTTGATGGACTCGTCGGTATTGTACATCGAGAGGGCCACACCGTCGCCGTTGAAGTTGAAAACTTCAAATGTTTGCGGCGCGCTGCCGTCTTCGGGGGTAAAGGTCATGGTGAGCTTGCCTTTGCCCTTGATGACAGTATCCGTGGCCCTGTACTGGTCGCCGAAGGCATGTCTTCCGACGATGATGGGGGCTGTCCAGTTGGTGACCAGTCTCGGGACGTTCTTCATGACGATGGGTTCACGGAATACCGTGCCATCCAAAATATTGCGGATGGTGCCGTTGGGGCTCTTCCACATTTGCTTCAGGTGGAATTCCTTCACCCGGGCTTCGTCGGGGGTGATGGTTGCGCATTTGATGCCGACGCCGTGTTGTTTGATGGCGTTGGCTGCATCGATGGTCACCTGATCGTTGGTCTGGTCGCGGTGTTCGACGCCAAGGTCAAAATATTTGATATCGATGTCAAGGTATGGAAGGATCAGTTTGTCTTTTATGAATTTCCAGATGATCCGGGTCATTTCATCCCCATCCAGTTCGACTACAGGGTTGGCTACTTTGATTTTTTTGGGCATATTTCTGCTATTTTATCGCTAAAAAGATAGCAAACCTACACGAAATGAGCCATTGGGCAAAATCCTCTTTTTTGTAAGTTTGTAGCTATTTAACCAGGTTACTACTGCTATGCTGGAATTAGTACGGCGATATGTGTCGGGGTATGTTTCGTTGACCAACGAGGAGTTCGCGCTTCTGGCAGAAAAGCTCGAGGTCCGCACCTTTCAACGGCGGGTACAGTTGCTGCGGGCCGGAGAGGTGGAGTATTACATGAATTTTGTGGTAGCAGGGTTGGTCCGGATGTATTTCTACCGGGGTAAGACGGAAGTGATCACCAATATCGCCCGGGAGGGGGAGCTTATCAGCAGCAGTTCGTCCTTTCTCTCGGGGATGCCTTCCCATTACTATATAGAGACGCTGGAACCGACCACCCTGTTGTCCATTACCCACGACAATCTTGACGAGATTTACGGGAAGAGCGTCCGGATCGAACGGGTGGGCCGGCTGATGACCACGCAGTTTGTGATGCAGAAGGAGGAATGGGAGTATGAGTGTATGCGGCTGGACACGCGCGAACGGTTCACCCGGTTTGTGGAGAGATACCCCGATCTGCTGCAGCGGGTAACGCAGAAGGACCTGGCTTCCTATCTGAATATGAAACCGGAGACGTTCAGCCGGTTAAAAAACCAGATAAAAAAAAGGCCGGCTGTCGTTAAAATGTCAATCAAATGAGCAAGCCCCCGACGTCGTATAAGGCTGCCCTTGAGTATCTGCATGGTTACCTTTCCCGCTACACGGCTTTGTCAAAGCAGGAATTCGACCAATTTTTGCCCTATATCGAGATCAGGGAGTTTGAGAAGCGGACGAAGGTTATCGACATGGGAGAGGTGGAGCGCTATCTGAATATCGTTGCCTGGGGGCTGGTGCGAAAATACCTGCCGGTTCGCAACCGGGAGATTACTATTCAACTGGCTTCGGAAGGGCATATCGTCCATTCCGACCTTTCCTTTCACTTCCGCACGGCGTCTTCATGTGTCATCGAGACCATCGAACCCACTGTATTCTTTTCTGTTTCCTATGAGAACCTGCAGGAAGCCTACGACCTTTTTCCAAAAGCCGAGCGGCTTGGCCGGTTGTTGATGTCCGACCTCTTTGTCAAGAAAGACAACCGCTTTTTCGACCAGTTGCGTAAGGACACGCGCGAACGCTTTTTGGATTATGTTCTTTCGCATCCGCAGATGCTGCAGCGGGTGCCGCAGAAATACATTGCCTCCTACCTGAACATAAAGCCGGAGACCTTCAGCAGGTTGAAGCATTTGATGCGGCCGGGCAGGAAGGGAACGGCGTCGCGTGAGTAGCAGCGCCTGGCGGCTGTTGGGGCTAAAGGCTCACAACCAGCACCGGGATCTTCAGCTCGTGCCGCACCGCATTCACTGTCTCTCCGTAGAGGAGGTCTTTTAATCCCGTGTGGCCGTGGGAGCCGATGACCAGCATGTCTGCCTGTTGTTCACGGATGATGCGGGCTATCTCGCGGCTGCGATGGCGGAAGCCCAGGACAGTATGGCTTTGCAGCCCTTTTTCCTGTAAGATGGCGCCATAGCGGTCGAGTCGTTCCTGGTCTTTTCGGGTCTCGAAATCATCGGTCTCCCTGCCGAGCAAATGGGTGGAGGCGCTCTCCACGACATGGATGAGGAGATATCGGCCTGCAGCTCCACCCTGGCCGACGGCATAGGCCAGCAATTTCTCGTCGTGTTCGCTGAAGTCCAGGGCTACGGCGACATGCCGGAAAGAGGGGAGTGTCCAGTCCTGGAGGTGATCGGGCTGGGGGTGTAGCTGGAGTGTTTTATGGCGTACCTGTCTTTCGATCCACGGATGAAGGCCGATGTACAGCAGCAGGGCAGCCGCGCCCAGGCTTCCCAGGGTGATGAGTACTTTCCAGCCGGGGTGACCGGTCGCAGCCATCACCGGTACTGCTTCTTCTATCACCAGTTTCACATTAAGATAGAGCAGCAGGAGGGCAGCGCCCCAGGCCAGCAATTTTATGATGGGCCGGATGGTAAAGGCCCCCATCGTTGCTTTATCACTGACGAAATGGATGAGTGGAATCACGGCAAATCCCAGCTGCACGCTCAGGATCACCTGGCTCAGCACCAGCAGGTCGTCCACTTCTTTTTCGCCGAACAGGATGATCACGATCACTGCCGGGATAATGGCCAGCAGACGGGTCATCAGCCGCCGTACCCAGGGGTTTATCCGCAGCTGCAGATAGCCTTCCATAACGATCTGTCCGGCCAGCGTACCGGTGAGCGTGGAACTCTGGCCCGAAGCGATAAGGGCAATGGCAAAAAGTTTTGGCGCTAATTGGGTCCCCAGCATGGGCAGGAGCCGGTGGGCCTCTTTTATGGAGGCTACGTCCGTCTTGCCTGTCTTGAAGAAGACGGTGGCGGCCAGGATGAGGATGGCGGCATTGACCAGGAAGGCGAGATTTAAGGCTACGGCGCTGTCTAAGAAATTGATCCTGAGTGCCCGGCGAATGTGTTCCGCGCCCTGCCCGATCTTTCTCGTCTGCACCAGGGCGGAATGCAGATAGAGGTTGTGCGGCATGACGGTGGCCCCGATGATGCCGATGGCGATATAAAGGGCTTCCTTCCCATGCAATACCGGGACGAAGCCGGTGAGGATATCCCCTGCCGCCGGTCGGGCCAATATGATCTCAACCAGGAAGGAAAGACCTACCACCGCTATCAGCCCGACGATAAAGGCCTCCATCCGTCGCATCCCCAGCCGTTGCAGGAAAAGCAGCAAAAAAGTGTCCAGGACGGTGATACATACTCCATAGGCAAGGGGGAGACCGGTGAGCAGCTCGATCCCGATTGCCATGCCCAGCACCTCGGCCAGATCGCAGGCTGCGATGGCGATCTCCGCCAGGATATAAAGGGGGATATTGATATAGGCGGGATAGACCTCGCGATTGGCCTGGGCCAGGTCGCGGCCCCGCACGATGCCCAGCCGGGCCGCCAGGTTTTGCAGGAGGATGGCGATGACGTTGCTCATCAGCAGCACCCAAAGCAGCGAATAGCCAAAACGGCTGCCGCCGGCCAGATCGGTGGCCCAGTTGCCCGGGTCCATATACCCGACGCTTACCAGGTAGGCGGGACCAAAGAAAACAAAGAGTTGCCGCCACCAGGGTCCCTTTCGTTGGGTAGTGTCAATGCTGCCATGCGCTTCACCAAGGCTAACGTCTTTCTGTGAGAGATTCATCATAGGTTACAAGGACATTTTTTGCTACCCGGGCGCTGAGGGTAACCGGTGGCCGGTTACGGACCTTTATTTCCAGGGAGTCGTCAAATGGAAATTTCTTTTTTATCTCCAGCCGGGTGCCCAGCCGGATATGGTTATGCTGCAGCACCTCCATCATTTCGGGGGTCTGGCTGGCGACGCCTGACACCTGAACGGTCTTGTTCAAGGGCAGGTCGGCCAGGCATGTCTGCCGTCTCACCTGCAGCCGTCCCTGGCTGTCGGGTATGGGGTCGCCATGGGGATCGGTTTCGGGGTGACCGAGGAAGGCGTCCAGCCGGTCGATCAATGCGCGACTGCTGATATGCTCCAGCTCTTCAGCGATGTCATGCACCTCGTCCCAGCCAAATTGCAACTTCTTCACGAGGAAATATTCCCAGAGGCGATGTTTGCGGATCACCTGGACTGCGGCCTTCCTGCCCTCGGTATTCAGCTTGAAACCCTTGTACCGCTCGTAGATGAGCAGCTTCTGCTCCTTCAGCTTTTTGAGCATGTCGGTGACGGACGCCGGCCGGGTGCGCAGCGCCGCGGCCAGGGCATTGGTCGTGACGAGGCCCTGCTCCTGCTGCAGATGAAAGATGGCCTTGAGATGATTCTCCTTGCTTACGGAATACTTCATATTCGGTTCGGCTAAAATTAATTTTAGACAAATCTAAAATTGAAGATACGGTTTTCCCGGGAAAATTTCTTTATTTTAGTCCTGAAAATCTGGCGAGGCGGCCGGTAGGTCGCCCGAAGATAATTATACTCGTATGAGCAAATACTTGTTGCTTCTAGTGCTGCCGGTGCTGTTGGTTTCGTGTAAGGAGAAGAAGGTTTCCCTGGCAGTCAACGATGAGAAGGTGAATATCTCTGATTTCCTGGAGTTCTTCCAACCCATGAAACTGCCCTACAACGTGACGGATACTGTCCTGAGACGAAAAGAGCCCGAGACATCCATCATTAATGCCAAATTGTTCGCCCGCTTTGTACCGGATTCGATCCTCAGCCGGCTCTTCGGCAAGGAACAGCATCCTCATCTCTACGCCATCGGAAAGATCAGTGTCCCCGAGGCCGAGCAGTACCTGTTCGTAAAGGCAACGGCAAAAGAACGCCGGGCCCTCTACATCTTTTGTTTCGACAAGAAGAACCATTTTGCCGCCGCCCGCCCCATCCTCTATTCGGATAATGAACCCGGGGTCAGCGGCCAGGCGGGGATGGACAATAAATATACGCTCACCATTCAGCATCAGCGAAAGGGGCCCGACGGGCAGCTCCTTTATCACAAGGACGCTTACATTTACAATGGGGATGTTGGTTTTATGCTGATCCTCACCGAATCCAACGAGACAAAGGCGAAGATCGTCCCCGTCTATGATCCGATAGATACCTTGCCCCGAAAACATAAATTCTCGGGCGACTATGCACAGGACAAACGGAATATCGTCTCCATCCGGGATGGCAAAGACGCTTCCCGGTTTTGGTTCTTTGTTCATTTCGAGAAGGACAATGGCACCTGCAAGGGGGAATTGAAGGGCGAGGCGAAATTTGTTGCTCCGGGTATCGCACGCTACCGGGCATATTCCGACCCCTGTGCGATCGAATTCACCTTCATCCCCGAAGGCGTATCCCTGAAAGAACTGGGTGGGTGCGGTGTGCATCGCGACATCAAATGCTTCTTCGAAGGGTATTTCCAGCGCCGGAGGACGCCACAAAAGCCCGAACATAAGGCCGAAGAACATAAACGTTCAAAAATAAAGGTCAATGAGACATGACTGCAATTGAAATCGGGTTTATGCGTTATATTGCGTACATTTTACATGGATAAAAAATGTTTGGATCTGATATGAGCTTTAAAAATTATGCTGTGCCATACGCTGTCGATGAGCGGTATTCGAAAAAGGTAGCTTATTTCTCGATGGAGTTTGCGGTGCACCAGCCCCTGAAGATCTATAGTGGTGGACTTGGCTTTCTGGCGGGCTCCCACCTGCGCAGCGCGTATGAGTTGCGTCAGAACATGATCAACATCGGTATCTTGTGGAAGTATGGGTATTATGACCAGGCCCGCAACCTGGATCAGACGTTGCAGGTGACCTGGATGGAAAAGCTGTACAGCTTTCTCGAAGATACGGGCATCCGCTTCCAGGTGAACATCCATGATCATCCCGTCTGGGTGAAGGTGTGGTATCTCAACCCTGAGACGTTCAAAAGTGCCCCGCTGTTCCTGCTGAGCACTGATGTGCCGGAGAACGACTATGTCTCTCAGACGATCACCCACCGGCTTTATGACGCCAATGTCGCGACAAAAGTGGCCCAATTCATTCTTTTGGGGGTTGGCGGCGCCAAACTCGTGGACGAACTCGGCTTCAACCCCGAACTCTATCATCTTAACGAGGCACATGCCATCAGCTCGTCTTTCTATCTCTACCAGAAATATAACCGCGACATCGAAGAAGTACGGAAGAGGCTGGTCTTCACAACGCACACACCTGAAGAGGCCGGCAATGAGAAACACGATATCTATCTCTGTCATAAGATGAGCTACTTCTGCGGGTTGTCTGTCGAGGAAGTAAAGAAACTGACGGGGCTTGAGGACGATGCCTTCAACCACTCGCTTGTCGCCTTGCGCTTCGCTCATCTGGCCAACGCGGTCTCGCAATTACATGGTAAAGTCTCCCGCGCCATGTGGGGGAAGTATAAGGATATCTGTCCTATCATCGCCATCACCAATGCCCAGAACTGGCGTTACTGGGCCGACAAGGAGCTGTACAGGAAGATGGAAGAAGGCAATGATCACTGGTGGGACGACCGGAAGCGCTATATGAAGAAGAGGGCCTTTGAGCTGGTGGCGGACCAGACGGGAAAATTATTCGATCCCAACGTCTTTACGATCGTTTGGGCGCGGCGGTTTGCGGGTTACAAACGCGCGGGTCTGCTGGCGCGCGACATGGACCGCTTTAACAAGTTGATCCATGACACCAAATATCCCATCCAGATCGTCTGGGCCGGCAAACCCTATCCCATGGACTATCCCGCGATAAACGAATTCAATCATCTCGTTCATCTCAGCAAGGGTTATAAGAATGTGGCGGTGCTCATCGGTTATGAGATGTCTTTGTCCAAACGCCTGAAACAGGCCGCCGACTGCTGGCTCAACAATCCGCGCGTCCCGCGTGAAGCATCGGGCACCAGTGGGATGACCGCCGCCATGAATGGCGCCGTCAACTTCTCCACCGACGACGGCTGGATACCCGAATTCATCAATCACGGCAACAACGGTTTTGTCGTTCCCAAGGCAGATTATGCCAATATGCATGTAGAGGAGGTGGATGATTACGATATGAACAAACTCTACCAGATATTGGAAAATGATATTCTGCCCACCTACTATGAGAAGTACGATACCTGGCGGCAGATCGCCAAGAACGGGATGCGGGATGTCCGCTACCAGTTCGATGCAGGCAGGATGGCGCACGAGTACTACGAGCAGCTGTACAAATAGGCGGTTTATGTAATTATCCGGGTGGTTGCATCCTGGGAGTAAATCCTCTCATATGCGACCACTCACTTTTTTAGTCTTTTTATTCAATCTGTCCCTGTTGTCTGCGACGGCAGAAGAAGGGCAGCATGTCGTCTCTTCCACCCTCCGCTCGGCCACGGTTTACCGCAGCGGGGCTGAACTCGTGCACACCGCAATCGCTCACCTGGATCGCGGCGCTAATGAACTGGTGATCGGCGATCTCAGCAATGCCATCGATATCTCCAGCGTTCGGGTCACCTGCTCATCGAATGTCACGGTTATGTCGGTGACATTCTCCACCGACTACCTCCGACCCGAAACGGTGAGCCGCTTTGTCAAAAAACTACAGGATTCGATTGCCGCGATCAAAAAAGAGCTGACCCGGCTGGAGGTACTGAGCAAATCGGCCGGCGAACTACTCGAGGTGCTGAATGGCAATAAGACTGTCGGCGGTACGAATACCGGGGTCAGCGTCGTAGAATTGGCGAAGATGATCGACTATCAGCGGCAGAAACAGGTTGAGATCAGGATGGACATCAGCGGTTACAACGAGCGCACCACGGAGCTGAATCAACTTGCCTACAGGCTGGACAGCCAGATAAAGGAAGAGGAAAAAAAGAAAGCATCGACGGGCGGCAGTCTGGTCCTGCAACTGTTGAGCCCCTCGGCCGGCCCCTGTGATCTTACCGTCTCTTATCTGACGACGGCCGCGCACTGGGAGCCCTCCTATGACCTGAAGGTGATCAACAGCAACGACCCGCTGCATCTCTTCTACAAGGCCCAGGTGGTACAGACCTCCGGCATCGACTGGAAACAGGTGAAGCTGAGCCTGTCCACTTCGCTTCCCTCGCAGGGCGGAAATGCACCCGTGCTGAAGGCGCGGTTCCTGCGGTTTGTGGAGGCCATGAGGGCCGTCGGATATTTTGCCGCCCCATCGCCGGCCAATACCCTCGACAACAAGATAAGCGGCAACTATAAAACACTCGCGTTGCAGGAATCCGTAGTCATTCGGGGAGCGGCATCGGTCGGGGCAAAAGACGAACTGGGTGACTACGTCACCCTCAACGATCGCACTATGGATGCCGTCTTCGACATCGATATCCCCTATGATGTTCCCGGCAATGGAATGGAACAGGGCGTCGTGCTGAAGGAATACCAACTGCCCTGCGTCTACCAATATTATGCCGCTCCGGGTGTGGACAAGGATGCTTACCTGCTGGGGCAATTAACCGGTTGGGAAAAATTGAACCTCCTGCCGGGGGAGGCCAGCATCATGGTGGAGGGAACGTATATCGGTAAGTCGCGGATCGATCCGGGGTCGATCCAGGACACATTGAATCTGACCCTGGGCCGCGACAAGCGCATCGTCGTCAAAAGGGAAAAGCTCGTCGACTACAGCAGCGTGAAATTCCTCGGGTCCAGCAAGAAGCAGGTGTATACCTTCCTGATTACCGTGCGGAACAACAAGAAGGAGAAGGCACGGATGATCCTGAAGGACCAATACCCGCTGTCCACTGATAAAGACATCGAGACGGAACTGCTCGACAGCAGCGGGGCTGTGGTGAATCCGGATACCGGCATCCTCACCTGGAACCTGGAACTGGCGCCGGGCGAAAGCCGCTCTTACCGAATCAGCTACAGTGTGAAATATCCCAAGGACAAGGTTCTGAATATTAATTGAATGTAGAGGTTTTACTGGGACCCATGTTGCCGTTAGTCCTGTCTGTTTTTTACCGTTTATCCGAATTTTATTGAGCGGGTGGTGGCTGTGGACAAACTTTGTATCTTCAACGGACAAACCTCTATAACAAAATGGACAACTCACAACTGATCAAATGGGGATTGATCATCGGCATCCCCTTATTATGTATCCTGCTCTACCGCATCATCCTGCGGGTCTTCTTTGGCCTGGTCATCGTGCCGGAGGACCGGATAGGCCTGGTAACCAAAAAATTCGTGCTGTGGGGGAAGCAATCCCTGCCGGAAGGCCATATCATCGCCACCGAAGGCGAAGCCGGCTTTCAGGCGCAGACGCTGGCGCCTGGCGTCTATTTCGGCAAATGGTTCTGGCAATATGCGATCAACTTTCAGCCGTTCACGGTGATCCCGACGGGGAAGATCGGCCTGGTGCTGGCCCGCGATGGCGGCGAGCTCGAGACCGGCGCCATCCTCGCGCGGAAGGTTCCCTGTGACTCTTTCCAGGATGCCGCTGCCTTTCTGAAGAACGGCGGTCGAAAGGGGAGGCAGACCGCCATCATGACGCCGGGGTCCTATCGTATCAACACCTTTCTTTTTGATGTCGAGATCACCGATATGATCAGTATCCCGGACAATGCCGTCGGCATTGTGACCACGCTGGAAGGAAAGCCGCTTGAAGAAGGGCAGATCGCCGGCCGGCTTATCGGTGAGCACAACAAATTTCAGGATGCCGATCTCTTTCTGGCCAACGGCGGCTATAAGGGCCTGCAGGAGCAGGTGATCCTTGCCGGTAGTTATTTCCTCAACCCCTGGTTCGTGAAAGTGGAAATGGTGAAAATGACCGAGATCCCCATCGGTTATGTCGGCGTCGTCATCTCTTTTGTCGGCAACGAAGGGGCCGATCTCAGCGGCGTGGACTTCAAACACGGCAATATCGTAGCCCGCGGGAATAAGGGCGTATGGGCGGAGCCGTTCGGCCCGGGTAAGTACCCCATCAACCCATATATCCAGAAAACGGAGCTGGTGCCCACCACCAATCTTGTGCTCAACTGGGCCAGTGCCCGTAGTGAGGCGCATCAGCTGGATAAGAATCTTTCTACCATTACGGTGCGCAGCAAGGACGGTTTCCCCTTCAATCTCGACGTAGCCCAGATCATTCATATCCCGACGACGGAGGCGCCAAAGGTGATCGCCCGCTTTGGCAATATGGTGAACCTGGTGAGCCAGGTGCTCGAGCCCACCATCGGTAACTACTTCCGCAACTCCGCGCAGGACAGCGATGTCATCGCCTTTCTCGGCACCCGCAAGGAAAGACAGGAGTCGGCCCGGCTGCATATCGGCCGGGTGCTGGAGCAATACAATGTCATCGGCGTAGACACGCTTATTGGCGACATCGTTCCGCCCGAAAGCCTGATGAAGACCCTTACGGACCGTAAGATCGCCGAAGAACAGAAGGTGACATATGAGACCCAGATGAAGGCGCAGGAGACGAGGCAAAGCCTGGAGAAAGAAACGGCTATCGCCGACATCCAGAAAGAGATAGTAAAGGCCGACCAGGGCGTGCTCATCGCCGAACGCATCGCCGATGCTTCTGTGAAGAAGGCGACGGGTGACGCCAACAGCGTCCGGCTGCAGGCCAATGCCGAAGCCGACCGGCTCAAACTGCTGGCCAGCGGCGAGGCGGAAAAGACCCGCCTGCTGGCAAAGGCCGACGCGGAAAAGATAGAACTGATCGCAAAAGCGGATGCAGAAAAGATCTCCGTCACGGGTAATGCGGAAGCCGAGAAGATACTCGCCATCGGTAAGTCCTCCGCAGAGTCCTATAAATTAGCCGTGGAAGCCATGGGTGGAGGCAACTTCACCCAACTGAAGGTGATGGAGGCGATAGGCCAGCAGCATATCAAGATCATGCCTGATATTCTCATCGGTGGCCATGATGGCGCGGGCGCACCGATCAGCGGGCTCCTTGGTCTGCAGCTGCTGGAGCAGTTGCGTAAAAAAACGGATGAAAAGGGCAACTAAAGATTGCGTCCGTTCTAACGCAGGAAGTAGCGGCGAAGCCAGCCCACGGCTTCCTTCTCGTCCTGTGCGCAAATAGAACAACGAGCTATAGAGTCGCCGGCGGGATTCTCATCTTCCCAATAAAAGGATTTTGTGGAATGTCGCCGGCTATCTATTACCTGTATCCCAACAGTGTCGGGAGCGATGACGAGGCAACAGGCGCCCGACTTTGGCAAAGTGACGCGGAAAGCTTTCCGGCCGTTGTAGGTGTCCGGTCCCAGCCATTGAAGCTCGGTATCGTCATTGCTTTTTCCGTGGGAATAACGGATATAGGCACGGTGGTTCTCCTTTATCCAGAACGAGAGACTTTCATAGGCTGCGGTTTCCGGCTTTCCGACAGACCAGGTGGCTACTTTGACGTCCTGGTCCA
This sequence comes from Puia dinghuensis, assembly GCF_014642875.1. Classification (GTDB taxonomy): domain Bacteria; phylum Bacteroidota; class Bacteroidia; order Chitinophagales; family Chitinophagaceae; genus Puia; species Puia dinghuensis. Next base: position 1,088,909 of record NZ_BMJC01000001.1, on the reverse strand, counting down.
TCCCACGCAGAAGAAGAGCCGCGAGCAGCAGGATAGGTCTGATCATGGCCCAAAATACGATTTTTACGGATAACCCTCTCCGGGGCCGGCAATTGGATTTCCCACTGAGTTTGCCGAAAAGTCGTCCGTCTTTTTGGAAGAATTTCCGAAAAGTCGTCCATCTTTTTGTAATTTTGGGCAAAAAGTCGTCCGTCTTTTTGTCAAGTTATTGAAAATGAATAGAAACCAACTTTCTGATTTGGAGCGATGGAAGCAGTTGGCGCCCCGTAAGCCATTGATCATCTGGGGTGCGAGACAGGTGGGTAAGACCTGGCTTATGAAGGAATTTGGCCGCACCCATTATCAGCAATGCGCCTATGTCAACCTGGAAAGCAATGCCGTTCTGAGGACCTTATTTACGACAGATTTCGATATCAAACGTATCCTTACGGCTGTCCAGATCGAGACCGGAGTGACAATCGATGCAGGGAATACGCTGATCATTTTCGATGAGGTGCAGGAAGCGCCTGGCGCGCTCACCTGCATGAAATACTTTTATGAGAATGCGCCCGAATACCATGTGATATGTGCAGGGTCCTTATTGGGTGTTGCATTGATGGGGGGGACTTCTTTTCCCGTAGGAAAAGTTGCCTTCCTCGACCTTCGCCCACTTTGTTTTGTGGAGTTCGTGGAAGTCGTCGACGGAAAACCCATGGCCGATCTATTGCGGAACGGTGATTGGCCCTTGATCACGGGCTTCAAAACCCGGTACATCGAACTGCTGAAACAATATTACTTTGTCGGTGGTATGCCGGAGGCGGTCTGGTCGTTCGCGCAGCATAAAGATTTTAAGGCAGTACGCGACATTCAGACACGTATCCTTTCCGGGTACGAGCACGATTTTGCCAAGCATGCACCCCGGGATATTGTTCCGCGTATCCGCTCCCTTTGGAATTCCATTCCGACTCAATTGGCAAAGGAGAACCGGAAGTTTATTTATGGGCTTATCCGGGAAGGAGCGAGAGCCCGGGAATATGAACTTGCCCTTAACTGGCTCATCGATTGTGGTCTCATCTATAAGGTGAACAATGTGAGCAAACCGGCTATCCCCTTGAAAGCATTTGATGATATTGGTGCATTCAAATTATTCCTGGTAGATATAGGGCTGCTTTCGGCTATGTCCGGCCTGGATGTCAAAACTTTGCTGGAAGGTAACAGCCTGTTTCAGGAATTCAAAGGGGCCCTTACGGAGCAATATGTTCTGCAGCAATTGATGGCAGAAAAGGAAGCCGGTATCTTCTATTGGTCCCCCGACTCGAGGGCTGAAATAGATTTCCTGGTGCAGTATTGGGGCCACATAGCACCGCTCGAAGTGAAGGCTGCCGAGAACCTGCAAGCCAAGAGCTTAAAAGTATATCACCAAAAGTATAAGCCGCCGCAAGCCTTCAGAACATCGATGTCCGACTATCGTAAAGAGGAGTGGATGGCAAACATTCCATTGTATGCCATCCACGGATTGTTCGGGGAAATAAAATAATCAATGATTTGTCGTGCTGTCGGGGGCATTAGTGCCGCCATGCTTGACGATGTCGAGCAATTCCACATCGAAGATGAGCGTAGAGCCAGGCGCGATCATCTGGCCGGCCTGCTGGTCGCCATAGGCAAGATTGGAAGGGATAAAGAGTTTCCACTTACTGCCTACGGGCATCAGCTGCAGGGCTTCCGTCCAGCCGGGGATGACACCGTTGACGGCCAGCTCGATGGGTTCGCCTCTTTCGATGCTGCTGTCGAACACTCTTCCGTCGATAAGCATACCATGATAGTGCACTTTTACCTGATCGGTGATCGCCGGCTTGGGACCCGTTCCTGCTTTTATGATCTGGTATTGGAGACCACTGGGCAAGGAGACCACACCGGGCTTGTTCTTGTTGGCGGCGAGGAAGTCCTGACCGAGTTTTTTATTAGCCGAGGCTTTTTCGCTATTCACTGCCTGCATCTCGGCATTTCTCTTCATCATGAAAGCCCGGATACAGGCGTCGGCCTGTTCTTCGGTGAGCAGGAGCTTACCTTTTTTATTGACATCGTTGATGGCGCGGGTTACCTCCGCGGTATTGATATTGGTGATATTGTACTGTTTGTAGAACCTTGCGACGCTGAGGCCGATGGCATAGCTCAGGGAGTCCTGGTTCGTTTTCAGTGTGGAGACACTTGTAACAGTTGTGGAAGCAGTCGGGGCTTTATGCGCGGGCGTGGTGGTTTTGGCAGTCTGTGCAAAGACGGAAAGACCGGCGGATAAGCAGAGGGTCGATGCCAGCAATGTTCTATACAATACCATAACTATTTTGTTAATATGAGACGCAAAGGTATGGTTTATTGGCAATATAAGGACGGGCAATAAACGGGACTGACCGGCGTTCCTTACCTTTACAAAAAATATCCAATGATCAAGAAGCTTACTTCATTCCTTACCCTTTTCTTATTCTCCGTTGTCATCGTTAACGCCCAGGGCAGCTTGTTCGACAAGGCCAAAAACGCCATAACAGGCGGTAGCGGAAAAGGCCTTAGTTCGGAAGATATCGTGGCTGGTCTGAAAGATGCGCTCAACCACGGCACCCAGAAGAGTACGGACCGGCTGTCGGCCGTCGATGGCTTCTTCAAAGACGCTGCCGTGAAGATACTTCTGCCTCCCGAGGCGGCAAAAGTAGAAAAGGCTTTGCGCAGCGCCGGATTTAATAAAGAGGTGGACGATGCCATCCTGAGCATCAACCGGGCTGCTGAAGACGCGGCAAAATCCGCTGCACCAATTTTTCTCAGCGCTATAAAAAATATGACGGTGTCTGACGGGGTTAGCATCCTGAGAGGCCCGGATACGGCGGCTACCGGCTATCTGCGGAAATCTACATCGGCGCAGCTGACCGCTTCTTTCCGTCCGGTGATCGACAGCTCCCTCCAAAAGACGGGTGCAACCAAGTATTGGAAACAGATATTCGACCTGTACAACAAGATCCCGTTCCATAGTAAAGTAAACAGCGATCTGCCTTCCTATACGACGGACAAGGCACTGTATGGTGTCTTCTATTATGTCGCTGTTGAAGAAAAGAATATCCGGCAGAATCCCGCTGCCCAGGTAGATGATCTATTGAAAAAAGTGTTTGGTAAATAGTGCTGACCCGCACAATCTCTCTGTATCGCGACGCTTATAGCGGTCTTTCCCGCTCTACATGGCTTCTCTCCGTGGTGATGCTTGTCAACCGCAGCGGGACGATGGTGATTCCATTTATGACCATCTACCTGACGCAGCCTTCCATGGGGTATACCATTGGTCAGGCGGGTGCGGTCATCGGTATCTTTGGCCTGGGGGCCGTCTGCGGCGGCTTCCTTGGTGGGCGGATGACCGACCGGTTCGGGTTTCATCGGGTACAACTGGTGACGCTGACGGGCGGGGGCATGCTGTTCATACTCCTGGGGCAAATGCGCAGCTATCCGCTGATCTGCGGTTGCACCTTCCTGTTGAGCGTGGTCAACGAAGCCTTTCGCCCTGCCAACTCGACGGCCATCGCCGCGTATAGCAAGGAGGAGAACCGCACCAGGAGCTATTCCCTCAACCGCCTGGCCATCAACCTGGGCTGGGCCGTAGGCGGCGCCATCGGTGGTATCCTGGCTTCGATAAATTATCATTTGCTTTTTTGGGTGGATGGCTGTACCAACCTGCTCGCCGCCTTTCTGCTTCGCCGTTTCCTGGGGGAAGCCATGACATCGGTCGCCACGCATGGAGAAGACCAGCAACCCGCCGATGCGATGCTGACGCCCTATCGGGACAAGATCTATCTCTGGTTTATTTGCTGCACTATCCTTTTTGCCACCTGTTTTTTCCAATTGTTCTCTGTGCTTCCGGTGTACTACAAACGCACACTGCACATGCCGGAATACATGATCGGGCTGCTGATGACGATGAATGGACTGATCATCGCCGTTTTCGAGATGATCCTCGTCTTCCGGCTGGAAGGCCGGCGGGAAAATTTGTATTATATTGTTTACGGGGCCGGACTTGTTGGCGTATCTTACCTGCTGCTGAATATACTTCCACTATCGGTGGCCGCCGTCTTTTTTTGCATGGTGTTGACGACAGTAGGTGAGATACTGGCGATGCCCTTTATGAACTCCTTCTGGGTATCCCGGACGACGAGCACCACCCGTGGTCAGTATGCGGGCCTATATACCATCGCCTGGAGTACCGCACAGGTGGTAGGACCCGCGGGGGGCGCTGAAATTGCCGATCGGGTGGGCTTTAAACCGCTCTGGTGGCTGGTAGGCGGGGTTTGTTTTGTGGCGGCGATGGGATTCAGATGGTTGAGACAAATTAATAAGTGATGAAGGAGGAAAAATTACCCATGTTCCGCAACCGGCTGACGAAGGATATTCGTCATGTCGCCAAATTGGCCCGGCGCCAGGGGATCACCTGCTATCGCATCTATGATCATGATCTTCCGGAGTTTCCCTTCTGCATCGAGCGATATGAGGATAAACTTTATCTTGCCGAATACCAGCGTCGTCATGGCATGACCGAGGAAGAACACCGCGACTGGCTCGAGTCCTGTATCCCCACCATCAGTGAAGTATTGGAAACTCCTGATGAACGTATCTATTTCCGCGAACGCCGCCGTAAGGCCGGCCGCCAGGACCAGTATGAGAAATTAGCCAGCGAACAGGAGTTCTTTATAGCAAAGGAATCCGGGCTTTCTTTCCGCATCAACCTGACGGATTACCTGGATACGGGTCTTTTCCTCGATCATCGTATCACCCGGGGGATGGTGAGGGAAGAGGCAAAAGACAAACGAATGCTCAACCTGTTCTGTTATACCGGGTCCTTCTCCGTCTATGCGGCGGCGGGCGGTGCGGCGCAGGTGGATTCGGTCGATCTTTCGAAAACCTATCTTAATTGGGCTGAAGCCAACATGAACGGGAATATGCCGGCCGATGCAAAGAGGTACCAATTTATTCATGCCGATGTAAAGCAATGGCTGGATGAAGCGCCGCGCGACTACTATGACCTTGTCGTCATGGACCCGCCTACTTTCAGCAACAGCAAGCGCATGCTGGATTTTTTAGACATTCAGCGCGATCATGCTGAGCTGATCAACAAGACCCTGCGGGCGATGAGGGCGGGCGGGGTCTTATATTTCAGCACCAATTTTCGACGATTCCAGCTCGAGACAGAAAAGATCGTCGCGACCTCCCTGAAAGATATCACCCGGGCCACGACGCCTTTCGATTTTGAAGGGAAGCTTTTCCGCTGGTGTTACAGGATCATAAAGTGACTGGCGTGAATGGCCGTGAGCCGGCGTGGTCTGCTTACCGGCTTCCGACGGGCAGCGCAATATCGCGCTTCAGCATGTCGTTGCGGTTGGCCATTTCCCAAGCTGTGAAGAACACGAGGTGCGCCCTTTTCTCCATGATATCGTAGTTGATCTTATCCGGCGTATCGGTCGGCTGGTGATAGTCGGCGTGGATGCCGTCGAAATAGAAGATGATCGGCACCCCTTTGCGTGCAAAATTGTAGTGGTCGCTGCGATAATAGATCCTTTCCCGATCGTTCGGGTCATCGAATTTATAGTCCAGTTCGAGCTTTGAATACTTTTTGTTATTGCCTTCGCTGATGGGTTTGAGATCGGTTGATAATTTGTCGCTGCCGACTACGTAGACATAGTTGGTGGAATCGCCAATCTTGCGATTGGGATCGATGCGCCCGATCATGTCGATGTTGAGGTCGACGGTGGTCTTATCTAATGGATAGGTGGGATGCTCGGAATAATACTGAGAGCCGAAGAGTCCTTTTTCCTCGCCGGAATTAGCCAGGAAGAGGATGCTGCGCCGTGGGCCTTTGCCGGCTGCCTTTGCCTTTGCGAAGGCAGCTGCCAGCTGAAGAATGCTGACTGTGCCCGATCCATCGTCATCGGCGCCATAATAGATATCGTTGCCCCGTTTGCCGAGGTGGTCATAATGTGCGGAGAGGACAACGATCTGGTCCTTCAGATCGGTGCCTTCGAGGAAGCCCAGCACATCGCTGCTTTGCAGGTGGAGGGTTGATTTTTGCAGGCCCAGGTGGAGGTTGACGGTATAGGTCTTGGGCTGGGCGCTGCCGTTTTGCAAAGCCGTGAGATCATCCCCTACAATGGCCCTGGCTACCGGCTCGGTGATGTAGTAGCTGTTGGGATAAATGGTCCTTGGGTATTCGGTGAGCGACATATTGCCTTTGACATCACGGACGTTGCGGGGAATATTCGGTTGGAGGATCAGCAGGGCGGCCGCTCCGTTCTTTTGCGCAGCCTCCTGTTTGGCGATGAAGCCTCTTCTGCCGGGTGCGGGAGCCGTTCCGGCGGGTTGGCCGCCCAATACCAGCACGATCTTACCTCTTACGTTGAGGTCCTTATAATCATTGCGGGTGGAGTCGCTGATGCCATAGCCGGCAAACACGACCTCACTGCTCCCCAGTTCGGCGCTATAGTCGAGTGCAACGGGGACGAAAAAATCCTTATTGAAGGTGAAAGGCTGATCGTTTACGGATAGGCTTGCCTGTTCGAGGGAATCCTGGAAGACGGGATAGAACAGCTGGTAGTTATCGCCGTTGCCTGGTTTTAGTCCCAGGGTGCGAAAGTAGTTCTCGATATAAGCTGCTGCTTTGCGCTGGCCTTCGGTTGCTGTCTCGCGGCCTTCGAAATCGGCGCTGGCCACGATGAAGAGCTGTTTTTTCAGATCGTCTGCGGTGATGGTTTTGGCAAAAGGCCGGGGATCGGGCAGCTTTTGAGCCTGGGCGGCACCTGCTGCGCATACGGCAAGCAATAGGATGAATTTTTTCATAGGACCAAATATAGGGATCAATTACCGATTTCACTCAGCTCGAGCCAGCGCAGTTCCTTGTCATCGAGCAGCTGGCTGATCTCGCCGATACGAATAGAGAGTTTTTGTAATTCATCGAAGGAAGCGTCGCTGCTGCCGAGCTTTGCGGTGATCTCCTCCTTTTCCCGGGTGAGACTGGCAATTTCTTGTTCGAGTTCCTCGAATTCTCGTTTTTCTTTATATGATAGCTGGCGTTTGGCTGCCGCGGTCGTCGCGACAGGGGAGGCTTTGGGTGCGGGTTGCTCGTTTGGGAAGGGGGCGGTTTCTTCGTTGTCTTTAAGCCACTCGCGGTATTGGGAGTAGTTGCCCGGGAAATCCCGGACGTCGCCATTGCCTTCCAGCACGAGCAGGTGATCGACCAGCCTGTCCATAAAATACCTGTCGTGGGAGACGATGAGCAGGCAGCCCTGGTATTCGCTGAGGAAGTTTTCCAGGATGGCGAGGGTAGGCAGGTCGAGGTCGTTCGTGGGTTCGTCGAGAATAAGGAAATTGGGATTCCGAAAAAGGATAGACAGCAGGTGCAGCCGTCGTTTCTCGCCACCACTGAGATTAGAGATATAGGTATATTGCTGGTCGGGTGGGAAGAGGAAGAGGTTGAGGAATTGGGCTGCGCTGAGGGAACCGCCGGCGGCGAGGGGAAAAACCTCGGCAATATTTTTTACGAATTCGATGACCCGCATATCCTCTTTTACTACGAGTCCCTGCTGGCTGTAATTGCCGAAAATAACGGTCTCACCGATATTGATCTTTCCGCTGTCTGCGGGTTCCAGCCCTTGCAGGATATTAATAAACGTGGATTTGCCGACACCGTTGCGACCGATGACGCCTACGCGTTCGCCGCGTTTGAACGTGTAATCGAAGCCTTTCAGGATGGTCTTGTCGCCATAACTCTTATATACTTTTTTCAGTTCGGCCACTTTTCCACCAAGGCGGTTCATCTTCATCTGCAATTCGACCTGCTGGTCTTCGATGCGTTGTTTGGCCCTGGCCTCGACGGCATAAAAATTATCCTGGCGGCTCTTGCTCTTGGTAGTGCGAGCCTTGGGCTGTTTGCGCATCCATTCCAGCTCTTTCCGATAGGTGTTGCGGGCTTTTTCGATGCTGGCGGTGTCGTTTTCCAGCCGGGCAGCCTTTTTCTCCAGGTAGTTCTCATAGTCGCCCTTATAGACATGCAGGCTGCTGCCATCCATTTCCCATATCTCATCGGTGACATTGTCGAGGAAATAGCGGTCGTGGGTCACCAGCAGGAGCGTTACTTTTTCCTGGTTGAGATAATGTTCCAGCCATTCCACCATTTCTACGTCGAGGTGGTTGGTGGGTTCGTCCATGATCAAGAGGACATGCTTGTGCTCAAAACCGATATCGATCAGGGTCTTGGCCAGAGCTACCCGTTTGCGCTGTCCCCCGGAAAGGGTCCCCGCCGCCTGATGTAGATGATGGATGTTCAGCTTTCCGAGGATCTGCTTCACCTTGGTGTCAAAATCCCATGCGCCAAGCTCGTCCAGCCGGACGATGGCATCCGTGAGCCGATCGACGTCTTCCGCGTCGCTGGCTGCTTCATAGGCCTTGATGGCGTTGATGACGGGATGGTTATGATGAAAGATGTTGTCGAGTATCGATCGGTCTTCGATGAAGACCGGCTCCTGTTCGAAGAGCGCTACGGTGACATCCTTGTGGATCCAAACGGTGCCGTCTTCGGGTGTATCCTGACCTGAAAGAATGCGGAGGAGGGTGGATTTGCCGCTGCCGTTGCGGGCGACCAGGGCGATCTTGTCGCCTTCTTCGATGTGAAATGTTATTTTTTGGAAAAGCGGTTTGACTCCGTATGATTTGGTCAACCCTTCGACGGAAACATAATGCATGTGCAAATATAAAGAGAAAATAGGCCGTCTGTATGCCAAAAGTAGACGGCCTATTTTCCCATGATGACCGGTAAGCTATGCTTACCGGAGGGGGGGCTGGCCCCTTTTCTCTTTGGCTACGCTTTTACAAATTCCAGGCCGACGTGAACCCGGACGTCATCGCTGACGATAAGGCTGCCGGCTTCCGTTATGCCATTCCATACAAGACCGAAATCCTTTCTGTTTATTTTGCCGCTGATGGTGATACCCGCGCGGGTGTTGCCCCACGGATCCTTGATAACCCCACCGAACTCTGCGTCGAATTTGACATTCTTTGTCACGCCGTGCATGGTGAGATCGCCATATACTTCATAAGAACCGTCATTATCTACATTCTCATACTTTGTGGCTACAAACTTCAACTGCGGGAATTTTGCTGCATCGAAAAAATCGGGAGATTTGAGATGTTCGTCCCGCTGGTCGGCGCCTGTAGAGATGGAGGCGATATCGATGGAGAACTCCACCTTTGCCGTCATAAAGTCTTCGTCCTGGGTTTCTACTGTGGCGTCGAATTTCGTGAATTCTCCGCTGACGTTGGAGATCATCATGTGTTTTACCTTGAATTCTACTTCCGAGTGGGAAGGATCAAGAATCCATTTAGTAATAGCCATAAAAAATACGTTTTAATGTTTATACAAAGGTATGTTCAAATGGAATTGCCCGCCATTAACCTACATTAAGACTTCTACAAATAAAAAACGCCCCACTTGGGGCGCTTTTTAAGGATGGTCCGGAGGAATCACAGGCCAAAAGCATAAGCTACGCGAAGGCCCAGGAAGTTGTTGCTGGACCCGCCGTTGTAGAACGAACTCGTGCCTTCAAACCGGAAACCTACGTCGATGTAATTCTTCGGCGCCAGTTTCAACAGCACTCCTACCTGGGGAGCATAAACAAAGGCCGCGGCATTGCTGGCGCCCACATCTGACTTGTTGGCCAGGAAGGAAGCGCCGGCTTCACCCTGGACATACAACAGGTCGCCCAGGAAGAAATACTTCAGGCCGGCCTTCACAGGGATGAGTTGCAGGTTCTTGTCAGCGACGTTGTCGGCAAAGGACCCGTTTTTGACAAAGAAATTCTGGTACCCCGCATTCACGGTTACGTACAGGCTTTTAATGATGGGGATGTCGACTTGTGCCGATCCGCCGAAATTCCAGTTATACTCATTGGAAAAATCACCAAGGGGAATACCAGCATCCGGTCCTACGCTGATGCGCCATTCTTTACCGGTTGTACCGGAGCTGCTGTTGCCGGAGGTGGTGGTTTGTGCCTGGGATGCCAGGGACAGGCTTACTAACAGGGCTGTTACAATGCCAATCTTACGTGTCTTTTTCATCTTTGTGTGTTTTATTGTTACGAATAATTGAACCATTGGTTATGTTTTTCACAGGCCGAAATAAAGGGAGATATTCCCTTCGGTATGGCAATACAAATTTTTCATATAGGCGGAGGAAACATGTTGCGAGGCGGAGAAACCGAATTTGCCGCGCGTGATGACAAAGCCATAGGTGAACGAAGGGAGCCATTGCTGCAGTTCGGGCAGTTTTGGTGGCGCCGTATTCGCCTGGGGCGTGCTGGCCGTGCTGCTATGAAATTTGGATTTGGTTTGTTCCAGGTTGGGATTATGGGTGAACATTCCGCCCTGGAGCATGGCATTCTGCAGGAAGAGCTGGAGTTCGGGCTTGAACATTAAATAGGTCTGCCATTTCTTCCGGCCGGCTCCGGTACTGGTGTACTGGCTGAAGTAGCCGTTGAAATAGGGGTTCATTTTGCCGATAAGGATCAGCGGATAGATAGCTGCACCGTTCTGCATCGTACCGGCATAGACCTGTCCACCGGCGATGACCTTTAACCCGTTGCCTGCCGAGAATATCTCTTTCTCCGCGGTAAGGTTGAGATTCAGTAGGGCATCGTTGCGAAACTGATGGCCCCAGCCCTGGGGTATGATGTAATGGATCATCCGATGGAATTGAGTTTGGAACTCGCGTCCCAGGGCTGCTGGTCCGATGATGCCAAAGACTACTTCCGTCTGAAGATCGTATTTCTTCACCGGGTTGTAGGAGTAGAGAGCATGCGAGACTACCAATGCACCTGCATATTGATAGTCGTTAGGCTGCCACTCTTTTACGGTGAGGTCGTCGGGGGTATACATGATCTCCATGAGACCCCAACTGTAAATATCTATGCTGCTGTCACCTGCCCGGAGGGCGTGCCGGCCCAGGATGCCGTGAGGGCGTTGTGCCGGTTGATAGAAATAATCGAGGCGGGTGCCGTTGGTGTAGGCGTTGTCGGTTCCATGACCCCAGAAATTGATAAAGTCATCGTCTTCGTAACTGCGGAATAATGCGGTTACCTTGTTCTTATCATTTTTTGTTGTCTCCGGGGATTGTGTCTGGGAGCGGCCAGTGGTCGCCAATAGCTCTCCAACGACGAAGAGCAGTAGTAGAATTCGTGTCATTTCCTGTCTGTTTAGCTTGTGCTCGTCTAATGATCATGTTCCTATCCATTCAATCTTTTTTCCTGATGAACAAATAATGCCATGCGCGGCCGCTTGTCAATTCAACTGTTAATCTTATCCTATTTTTTCTGTCGATGTATATATTACCCTTTTGAAACGAAAAGGTTCAACGTGCGCGAAAAAAAATTTTTACCAGCCAAAATAAACGGAGACATTCCCTACATCGTGACAATACAGTCCTTTTAGTGCAGCGGAAGAAACGTTTTGGACAAAGGAGATGCCCAAGCGGCCGTAAGTAAGAACACCCCCAAAGGCAAACGTGCTGAACAAGGGTTGCAGGGCGGGGATGGAAGCTGTATACTTGGGTTTATTGGGATTGGTAGAGAACACGCCGCCTTCCAGCAGGGCGTTTGTCAGAAAGTATTGTAACTCAGGTTTGGCCATGAAATAGAGCTGCCATTTTTTTCGCCCCCGGTGGTCCCGCCCGGGGCTTGTATACTGGCTGAAGAACCCGTCGAAATAGGGAGCCATTTTCCCCAATAAGATCAATGGATATACGGCTGCGCCGTTTTGCATCGTCCCGGCATAGAGTTGTCCCCCGCCGATGATGCGCAGGGTGTTGCCGGCGGCGAACAACTGCTTTTCCGCTGTAATATTAATATTCAGCAGGGGGGCGTTGCGGAATTGTGTTCCCCAGCCCTTGGGCTCCATGAATCCTGTCAGGCGGTGAACAAGGGATTGGGTTTGTTGGGCCAGGGATGCGGGCCCAAGCACCCCCATGACCAGTTCGGTCTGGAGATCGTAGTGCTTCACCGGGTTGTAGGAATACCGGGCATGTGTGGCGATGAGTCCGCCTGAATAGGGATAGTCGTTCGGCTGAAAAGTGGTCTGGCTGAGGTCTTCCGGAGTGTACATCAGTTGCATGACTCCCCAGCCATAGCTATCGATGCTGCTGTCGCCCGCCCGGAGCGCATATTTCCCCAGCAGCCCGTGGGGACGTGTAGCAGGCTGGTAAAAAAGATCGATGCGGGTGCCGGCGGTATAAGCGTCATCCGTCCATTGGCCAAAGATATTGATCCCATCATTGTCTTCATAGATGCGCAACAGCCTGGTGATGCTATCCTTTCCGGCGGCAGCCGGGGATTGGGCTATGGAAGGGGTCGTCAGTGCGGACAGGCTCAGGATAAGGAAGGTTGACAGTAAAAATTGCTTCATTGGTTTAGTTTTCCTGGTAGTCTGCGCGCACCAGGAAGTGATAACTACCCGACCCCAGGCCGAGGACAAGATAGCCTTTTTCCACTCCATCGATGTGGATGGAAGCAACCGCGGAAAGTTTTTGCCCGCCTTCCGTGATGACCCCGCCCTCGGGCGCGGGGATATAGACGGTGGACGTGGTATTGGCGGGGATATCGATGTCGATGGCAAGGGAATCGCTGGTCATGCGCCAGTGACTGCTGATCTTACCATAGCAGGTCTCCAGGTCGGCAGCGGCGGAGGTGAGTCCTCCTCCCGGATGCGGCGAAATGCGGCTATGATGATAACCGGGTCCGTCCTCATAGGTGTCGATGCCGGCTACCACGCGGTACATCCAGTCCCCAATAGCGCCATAGGAGTAATGGTTGAAAGAGTTCATGCCCGGGGTCTGGAAACTGCCGTCCGGCCGGATGCCGTCCCAGCGCTCCCAGATGGTCGTGGCCCCCATCTTTACAGGGTAGAGCCAGGAAGGGTAGGTATCCTGCAACAGCAGCTTGTAGGCCACGGTGGTATAATTATATTGGCTTAGCACATGACAGAGATAGGGCGTACCCAGGAAACCTGTGGTAAGATGATAATTATAGTCCTGGATATTCTGTACCAGTCTGGCGGCTGCCTTTTTGCGGGTCGCCTCCGGCAGCATGTCGAACTCGAGAGCCAGCACATAGGCCGTCTGTGTGCCAGAAACAAGCCTGCCGTCGGGTGTCACATATTCATTTAAGAAGGCATCCTTTATCCGACGCAGCAGTGCCGAATACGCATCGGCGTCTTCTTTTTTACCGAGCACGGTAGCGGCGTTGATGAGCAATTGTGTGGAGTGTGCGTAGAAGCATTGGGCGATGAAATATTTATCCGTCACAGCCGAGCGGCCGTCGTTGTCATCCGCAGGCCGGTAGAAAAGCCAGTCGCCGAAGTGAAAGCCGGTGTTCCAGAGATCGTTCTTTGCCTGTCCCCGGATATATTCCACCCAGGCCTTCATGCTGGAGTATTGATCTTCGAGAACTTTGCGGTCGCCATACGCGAGATAGAGATTCCAGGGGATGATCGTGGCGACATCGGCCCAGCCGGCGCTTGTGCCGTTGCCCGTGACATTGGGGATGACAAAGGGGACGGCCCCGTTTGGCTTTTGATCGGCCGCAAGGTCTTTGAGCCATTTGGCGAAAAAGTTATCTACGCCCCGGTTGAAGGCAGCAGTCCGGGAAAACACCTGCGCATCCCCTGTCCAGCCCAGGCGTTCGTCGCGTTGCGGGCAGTCGGTGGGGATATCCAGGAAATTCCCTTGTTGTCCCCATTGGATGTTGTGCTGTAGTTGGTTGATCAGTGCATCGGAACATTCGAATTCGCCAGTTTTGGGCATCGCCGAATAGAGGGCTACGGCCGTATAGTCATCCGGGTTTATCTCACCAGCCGTCCCTTCGATGCGGATATAACGGAAACCATGAAACGTAAAATGCGGTTCGAAGGTCTCTTCTTCTCTACCTTTCAGAATAAAGACGTCCTGGGCCTTCGCCCGGCGCAGGTTGTCCGTATAGAAGTTGCCCGCTTTATCCAGCACTTCGGCGTGGGACAGGCGAATGCTGTCGCCGGCCCGGCCTTTTAGCTTTAGGATCACCCACCCGGTGAGATTCTGCCCGAAGTCGATGACCCGTTCGCCTTTTGGAGTGGTCAGCAGCTTCCCGGTATGAAAGGTCTCCTGTTTTTTCACAGGCTCGTTGCCGGTAGCGACAAGATTGTCTTTTGGATAGCTGGCCGGCTGTACGCTGGTCCAGGCGGCATCGTCAAAATCGGGCAGGCTCCAACCTTTTTGGTCCTGCCGGTGGTCGATCAGCTCTCCGTCATAGATCTCCGAATGCCGTACTTCCCCCGTGGCAGTTTTCCAGCTGCCATCCGACGCGATGGTATCGATGCGCCCGTTGTCATAGCGGATGATGATCTGCATCAGCAGGGACAGATCGCTGCCGTAGAAATTATGCTGCCAGTCATAGCAAATATATCCCCGGTACCAGCCGCTGCCCAGCATTGCGCCTACCGCGTTCTTACCGGGGTGGATGAGACTCGTGACATCGTATGCCTGGTATTGAAGTCGTTTATTATAGGAGGTCCAGCCCGGAGTGAAATAAGCGTCGCCGATGCGTTGGCCATTTAGCTGTGCTTCATATAACCCATGGGCCGTGATATAGGCCGTTGCGGAGGCGATACCATTCTTTGCCGTGAACGTGGTTCGGAACAGGGGGCTTGGCTGTGAAGCATCCTCTTTGGCAGCCGATTGTATCCATTGGGCCTTCCAATCCGCCGGTGTAAGGAGGCCCATCTGCCAGGAAGCCGGTTTGCTCCAGCCGGACTCCCGGCCTTTATTATCCCAGACGCGTACGCGCCAGAAATATTTTTTTCCTGCCTGCAGGGCTGTGCCGCCGTAGGTGACCCATACGGATTGTTCGGATGCCACTTTCCCGGAATTCCAGGCGGAAGGCTTGCCGCCGGGGCGATCGCTTACCTGTATCTCGTAGGCTGTCTGGAGTTCGCTGCGGTCGGGAGATGACAGCTGCCAGCTCAGACGCGGCGTCTTATTGTCGATGCTGATGGGGTTGGGGAGGTTCTCGGTCAGGAGATGGGATACGCTCACTTGGGAGAAGACGGACAAAGAGGATAGCAAAAGGGCAGGCAATACGAGAGTTTTTCTCATGGCGAAGACGGTTGAGGGGCAAATATAAGCAGGAAGGATGATCAACTGTCCTGTACCAACCTGCCCCGGCATATTAAAGGATGGTCAGGTTCTTAGAACGATAGGACTGGAGCTCCGGGCTATCGGGGGACAACTCGGTGATGAGATAATCTATTTCGTCGATGTCGGCGATCTTCATCTGCATGGAAGAATTGAGCTTTTCGGAAATGGCGATGATGGCCACTTTTTCCGCAGCCTTTATCATGGCCTTTTTCACCTGTATCGTCTCCCAGTCGGAGTCGGTGAGGCCGGCGCTGCTGTCGATGGCATTGGTCCCCATCAGGCAAAGATCGGCGCGGATGTTGGCGAGGTATTCGAATACTTCCCCGCTCACGGTCATCTGGCTATAGGTGGACAGCTGCCCGCCGATCATGATCGTCTTGATCATCGGTTTGTCCAGGAGTTCGACCGCCGTCAGGACGTTGACTGTAATAAAGGTAGCACGAAGCGTATTGGGTATCTTTTTGATAAACTCCCGCACCGTGGTTCCGCCGCCGATGAGTACGATGATATCGTCCCGCAGCAGGGTAAGGGATTTTTCGGCGATGACCAGTTTGCTGGATTGCGCATAGGTCTTTGCGTCATGTCCATAATGATAGGCGGCCGACATGGCCCCACCTTTAATCCGGATGAGCTGTCCTTCTTCGGCCAGTTCGTTGACATCCCGGCGAATAGTGTCCTCGGACACGTCTATCAGGTTTACAAGATCGTTGTACATCAGACGCGTGTGGATATTTACCTGCTTAAGGATCAGACTTTTCCGATCTTTTTTTTGCAAGGCGACAGGTGTAGAACCGTTGGATTTTGGTTTGATCATGACAGCAGATGATGCTTTCTTGGATGGATAAAGATAGGATATCTGTTGCGTTGTACCGCCATTAATTTGCATTTTTTGCAATTTTTGCGCCGATAAGACATAGTTGGCCCAGGATTGATCGAATTTGTACCAGTTATTGCAAATTATTTGCAATAATTTTTCTCATTTCGGTTTTTTAATAATATATTCGGTTTAGAATTTGCAGAAAATGCAAATTCGGCTATACCAAAACATAAAACAACTGCTCATGACAAAATTCGAATCGGCCCTCCGGGGCTGCTTTTTGGCCTGTTGCTGTCTCTTTCTGCTCTTCAGCCAGGCCCAGCAGGGCGATCGCCGGCTCAGGGGTACTGTAAAAGGTCCTGACGGCAACCCTCTCGTCGGCGCCACTGTTGCGCTCGTCACCGACAGAAGAACGGCCACTGCCACCGATGCCACCGGTGCATTTACGCTCAGCCTGCCTGCGGGCGAGGCCGGACCGATAGAACTGGAAGTTAGCTCTGTCGGCTTTGAGACCCGGCGGGTATCTGTCCAGCGGGGGCAATATGTCGTAGCCGTAACAATGGACAACACAAAATCTTCGCTCAATGAAGTGGTCGTGACGGCCCTTGGTATCAACAGGGAGAAGAAATCACTGGGCTATGCCGTTACCACGGTGAAGGGTGATGAGTTTACAACGGCCAGGGAGAACAATATTGCCAACGCCCTCACCGGAAAGGTGGCAGGCGTCAATGCGGCGGGTCTTTCTACCGGGCCGGGTGGTTCGAGCCGGGTGACCATTCGCGGCAACGGGACACTGGGCGGGGATAATCAACCGCTTTATGTCGTCAACGGGATGCCCATCGACAACTCCGTTCCTGGCGGAGCACCCACCGTCAACGGCATTACCAATAACGTCGACCGCGGTGATGGCATCGCCGGCATCAACCCGGATGATATCGAATCCATCAGCGTATTGAAAGGGGGCACCGCCTCCGCGCTGTATGGCAGCCGTGCTGCCAATGGGGTCATTCTTATCACGACAAAGAAAGGCCGCGCGCAGCGGGGCGTCGGTGTCGAATACAATTCTACCGCAACATTGGAGAATGTAGCGGTTATACCGGATTTTCAATATACGTATGGACAGGGGCTGGATGGCGTTATGTCCACCGACCTCAACAGTGCACGGGCATCGGGCCGTAAGTCCTGGGGAGCGCTGATAGACGGCAACAATAACTATGTGGCCGTCGACGGTCAACACCATTCTTATACGGCAAAGAAAGACAACCTGCAAAATTTCTATCAGACGGGCAGCACCTTCACCAACAGCATTGCCTTTGCCGGCGGCAACGAAAAGACGGTATACCGATTCTCCGCGGCCGATCTCAACAGCAATGGCATCCTGCCTAAGACGACGTACGACCGCAAGACCCTTAATCTCTCCCTCAACAGCAAACTGACCGACCGGCTTGGCATCGAGGCGCTGGCGCAGTACAACCTCGAGACGGGTGTCAACCGCACCGGCGCCGGGGATGCGCTCGGCAACCCCAACTGGACGCCGCTGGAGATAGCCAACACGGCCGATGTGCGCTGGCTGAAGCCGGGATATGATTCCAACGGCAACGAACAGATATGGAACGATGCCGCCATCGCCTCCAACGGATATTTTGTGATCAACAAATACCAGGAAAAGGATACGAAGAACCGGTTTATCGGTCAGGCTTCGGTCTCCTACGAACTGGTGAAGAACCTCGTGATCAAGGGAACGGCGAGCGAGGACTTTTACAACTACAACTACTATAATATCCTGCCGACGGGAACGCTGTATATACCCAACGGGCAGTATACGGCGCTGAAGACCGACGTATCCGAATTCAACGGTCTGGTCACCGCCTCCTATAAGACGGCGCTGACAAAGGACATCGGACTTTCCGCGCTGGCGGGGGCCAACAGCCGCAAGTATGCAGAGAACCGGCTGACGCTGAATGGCCTCAATTTTACCATTCCATATTTTTACAGCTTCTCCAACCTGGCGTCACAATCGACCGTTCCGTATTCTCCGCGCATCGGCGTCAACTCGATCTTCGGGTCGGTCGACCTGGATTTCAAAAGCCTGCTCTTCCTCACCTTTGCCGGAAGGGAGGACTGGTTCTCGACATTAAGTCCGCAGAATAATCATATTTTTTATCCCAGTGTCGGTGGCAGCTTTATTCTATCGGATGCCGTGCATCTGCCTGACTTCTTCACTTATGCAAAGCTGAGAGGTTCCTGGGCGCAGGTGGGTGGCGGGGCCCCCGATCCATACCAGATCAACCTCACATACAGCAATGTGACCAGCAGTGGCCCCACCTTGCAGAATGTGACGCCCGACGCCAACTCCGGTAGTAATGTCATTACTAACCCCAACCTGAAGCCCTATACGTCCACCACATACGAAGGGGGGCTTGAATTACAGATGCTGAAGAGCAGGTTGGGTATCGACTTCACCTATTATAACCGGCAAACCACCAATGACATCGTCAATACGGCGGTCTCCACCACTTCGGGTTACAGCAATGTGATCCTCAACATCGGGGAATTGCGCAACAGCGGCGTCGAGCTCCTGCTCACCGGAAAACCTGTGCGGACGAATAATTTCAGCTGGAATGTCAGCTACAACGTTGCCTACAACGCCAACAAAGTTGTGGCACTGGCGCCAGGTTTGCCTTCCATCCAGATAGCTGCCAGCGTCAACGGCTGGGCTACCCTGCAGCAGATAGTCGGCCAGCCGTTCGGAACACTGGTTGGTACGAGGATGACAAGGGATGCCAAGACGGGATTGGTTGTTTTCAATCGTACTACGCACACTCCGGTGATGACCACCGCCACCCAGATATTGGGTAACAGCGTGGCTCCCTACACCATGGGGCTCACCAACGATTTCAAGTATAAACGCTTTACGTTGAGCATCCTGCTGGATGGAAAATTCGGGAACAAGATCTTTTCCATTTTCGAGCTGTATGCAACGCGTATGGGTAAGCTGAAGAGCACGTTACCGGGCCGTGCGGGTGGTTTGGAGCTGAAGGGCGTCGACCAGACCGGTGCGCCCTACGACACCGTCATCACCCAGACCAATGGGGTACTGCGCAACTATTACGACAACTACAAGACCTACTCGGAGCTGTTCCTTCATGACGGCAGCTTTATCAAGCTGCGGCAGGTGATATTGACGTACCAGATACCGGTTCAGCATATCTCGACGCTGAAGATACAGTCGGCCAATATCTCCTTCGTTGCGCGAAACCTGTTCATCCTCTACCGGCAGACCCACAACTTCGATCCTGAGCAGAGCTTTACCAGCAGCAATGCCCAGGGTTTCGAATCCATCGGCCTACCCCGGACAAGAAGTTACGGTCTCAATCTGTCTGTGAAGTTTTAATCCTCCCTGATCCGCTGGAAGCGGATCGACCGAAGGTCAAACATTAAACTCAACAACGATGAAAATAGTCAAATTGAATTATAAAGGAATTCTTTCGGCTGCGATGGCGGCCATCCTGCTGGCCTCGTGTGACAAAGGGTACAAGCAGCTGAACGTAAACCCCGACGCGGTGAGTTCGCCCACTCCCCAGTATGTCTTTACGCTGGCCGAATATGACGGGTGCGGTTATGGCGGGCAATATGGCAGCAGCGCCGCTGACTTCCTGCTGGGGACGATGCAGTATACCACCAGTTATAATGATGTGGCCGGCTTTGGCTCCAAGTACATCAACAGCCAGGTACAGCAGACCTATGGCGCCTTCAACGCTGCCTATCCCGACGAGATCAACGAACTGGGCATTGTAATGAAGGCGGTGAAGACCGACCCTACCAAGATCAACTGGCTGGCGGAGGCGAGGATCTGGCGGGTGTATTGCTATATGCGGCAAACTGACCTGTACGGTGACATCCCGTATTCCCAGGCTGGGCTTGGCTACGATTCCTCGCTGTATAAACCCGCCTACGACCCGCAGCAAAGCATCTATATGAACCTGCTGTCCGAGCTGGATGCGGCGGCGCAAAGCCTCGACGCGACCAAAAGCACGTTCGGCGCCTCCGACCTCATCTATGGCGGGAATACGGCGCAATGGAAGAAGTTCGCCTATTCCCTCATGCTCCGGATGGGCATGCGGTTGACCAAAGTGGATATCGCCTCCGCACAGACCTGGGTGACGAAAGCCATCGCCGGCGGGGTGATCCTCCAGGATGCCGACATCGCCAAGATGACGTATATCGCCAACGGTCAGAACATCAACAAGAATCCTCTCGTGCTCGATCTCTGGAACAATGACTACATTGCCCAGAACGGCCAGACCAATACGGAAGGCGGCAAATACGCGGACACCTGGATCAGTTATCTGCAGTCGACGAACGATCCCCGGCTGCCCATCATCTCCGTGGTGTGGATCGGCGGAAAACCGGACACCACATCTTCCAAACAACTGGGGATGTCGCAGGACATCGCAAACAAGATACCGGCCAACTTCGTCACTTTTTCCGAACCCAATCCCGCAACGGTGCTCGGTTTGGGCTCGTCCAAGCTGTTGTTCACGGCGGCTGAATCCTATTTCCTGCTGACGGAGGCAGCGCTTCGCGGCTGGTACAGCGGGGCAACCGCCAGTTCGCTTTACACGCTTGGCATCCAGGCGGCCATGCGACATTGGTCGATCGTCGCCGGCAGCGCAGGGACTATTTCCGCGTCGGCGATCAACACCTATGTGAACAACAACCCCCTCGTAACGGGTACTTTAGACCAGCAGATGAAACAGATCTATACCCAGTTTTGGGTGAGTATCTTCCCCGACGCGCAGGAAGTGTATAATAATTACCGCCGTACGGGATATCCCGCGCTGGTGCCCAACAATTATCCGACGAATGCCACGGGTGGCCAGATCTTCAGAAGATTTTTATACCCCATCTCCGAACAAACGCTGAACACGACGAACTATAACGCGGCTGTCGCCCGCCAGGGGCCCGATAACCTGATGACCCGCATCTGGTGGGATAAGCAATAGCGCCAATGAAACTATAATAAGACATGGAAAACAAAACCACAGCAGAACAAGTAATCCGTTTGGGCCTGAAGCTGCCACCGGCTCCTGCCCCCCTGGGAGTGTACAAACCTTATCTTATCGAAGGAAATTACCTCTATTTGTCCGGGCATGGACCTGTACAAGACGACCAAAGCCTGATCATCGGCCGCATCGGCCGGGAATTGGATATCGAGCAGGGGAAGCTGGCGGCCCGGCAGGTCGGCCTTACGATGCTCTCCACCATCCATACCCATTTGGGAGGCCTGGATAGAATAAAAAGGGTGGTAAAGATCTTCGGGATGGTGAATTGCACCCCGGAATTCGAACGTCATCCTTATGTGATCA
This sequence comes from Puia dinghuensis, assembly GCF_014642875.1. GTDB lineage: Bacteria > Bacteroidota > Bacteroidia > Chitinophagales > Chitinophagaceae > Puia > Puia dinghuensis. The sequence goes on along the minus strand of NZ_BMJC01000001.1, from coordinate 1,067,512 downwards.
ACGGGTGTAGTGAACTCTTTGCTTCCATCTGGGGAAAGGACAACGGCATCGGCGTGCGCAGCGCGGTTGGGTTTGGATCGTTGCCGGATAATATCCCGGTGGAGATAGAAGCCGTTTTCCTGTTGCATTGACATTTTTTTTGTGTAGGTTTGAGTAGTGAAAAATACCGTCGAACTGGTTGCTTTTGGAGAATTGATGTTACGCCTGCATGGCAGGCAGGGCCGGCGCTTTGCGCAGACGGACGGTTATGATGCTTATTATGCAGGCGCGGAGGCGAACGCCTGTGTGTTGCTGGCGCGGCTGGGCATCGGCGTCGACTATGTTACCGTCCTGCCGGACAACGACATCGCTATGGCGGGTGTCCGGCAGCTCCAGGCGCAGGGAGTTGGCACGGATCACATCGTTTACACAGGCGAGAAGCTGGGCGTTTATTTCACCGAGCAGGGAAATGCTATTCGTCCTACCCGGGTCATCTACGACCGGGACGGCTCTTCCTATGCGAAGACGGGCCCGGGTGTCATCGATTGGCGAAGCTGTCTGGATGGAGCAGCCTGGTTTCACTGGAGTGGGATTGCCGCGGCTGTATCCCAGCATTCCGCCGAGGCTTCCGCCGAAGCTCTTGCCATTGCCCGGGAAAAAGGTGTCTGCATTTCCGCAGACTTCAATTACCGGACTACGCTGTGGAAATATGGTAAGCATCCGCGGGAAGTGATGCCCGACCTCCTGCAGCACAGTACGGTGGCGGTGGCCGACCTCGATTCGGCTGCCGTGTACTATGGGATAGAGACGGACAAATCGGCGTCCTTCGAAGATCGTTTCCGGCAATGCAGCAGGACGTTGAAGGAGAGGATACCTCCCCTCGAGGTGCTGGCGATGAGCTTCCGGACTCCCCATGGTATCCAGCATGCTTACAGCGGCGCGTTGTATTATAAAGGGGAATATTATTTTTCCACTGTTCATGAGCTGCCGTTCATCACCGACCAGATCGGCAGCGGCGATGCCTTTACGGCGGGTATGCTGTATGGGCTGATGCGGGGGCTTCTTCCGCAGCAAATAATTGAGTTTGCCGTTGCTTGCGGCGCCCTGAAGCAAAGTATTGCAGGCGACTGGGCGCTCGTCACAAAATCGGAGGTCGAACAATTTATTCAGCACGGCTCTTCCGGCCGTATCATTCGTTGAATCTCTATGTTTATAATCGATGCACATCTTGATCTTAGCATGAATGCTATGGAGTGGAACCGCGATCTGCGGCTGTCCGTTGACGATATCAGAAAACGCGAGGCCGGCCTGGCCGACAAACCTGACAGGGCCAAAGGCACGGTTTCGTTGCCGGCGTTGCGCCAGGGACATATCGGGTTGGTGGTAGCTACGCAGATCGCCCGGTACGTTGCGCCCGACAACCCGCTTCCCGGCTGGCATTCTCCCTGGCAGGCGTGGGCGCAGACCCAGGGACAGCTGGCCTGGTATAAAGCGATGGAGGCGGCAGGGGAGATGGTGATGATAAAAGACCTGGCTTCGCTGGACAAACACGTGGCTGCCTGGATGGAAGAGGAGACAGGCGTGGTTGACTCGCATGCGGATGGTGCCCGGCGGCCCATCGGGTATATCCTCAGTCTCGAAGGCGCAGATTCGATGGTGACGACCGATTATTTATCCGTTGCCTATGAATATGGGCTGAGGGCCATCGGTCCGGCGCATTATGGCCCCGGCAGGTACGCCAATGGCACCGACAGTCAGGGTGGCCTGCAGCCGCAGGGCAAGAACCTGTTGCGCGAGATGGAACGTCTCGGCATCATCCTGGACGCCACCCATCTCTGTGATGATGCTTTCTGGGACGCGATGGACCTCTTTCATGGCCCTGTATGGGCGAGTCATAACAACTGTCGTGCGCTGGTCGATCACAACCGGCAATTCAGTGATGAGATGATCAAAGCGCTTATAGCCAAAGGGGCGGTGATCGGCGGCGCCCTTGATGCATGGATGATGGTGCCGGGGTGGGTGAGGGGCAAGTCGACCCCGGAGGGCATGGGTTGTAACCTGGAGAAGGTGATCGACCATCTCGATCATATCTGCCAAATCGCCGGCAATGCCTTGCATGTGGGCATCGGCACCGATCTGGATGGCGCCTTCGGCAAGGAACAGTGTCCTTACGACCTGGAGACGATCGCCGATCTGCAAAAGTTGCCCGAACTGCTGACAAAGCGGGGATACAGCCAGACAGATATCGAGGGAATCCTGCATGGCAATTGGCTGCGCTTGCTGCGTAAGGCCTGGACATAGTGTCCGGCGACCGGCGTCTTCCTACTTCACCGGCGTCATCTTCAGGCAGACGGGGGCTGGTATTTCGAGCTGCTTACCCGTCGGGGTCAGCATACCTGTTTGCTGATCGATCTTGAAGATCACCACATTCTTTCCGTTTTGGTTGGCTGCCAGCAGCCAATGGCCTGTGGGGTCGATCATGAAATTACGGGGTGTCTTTCCCATCGTGGACTGGAATCCTTTTACCGTCAATTTCCCCGTCGTCGCATCGATGGCGTAGATGACGATGCTGTTGGCGTCGCCGCGGTTGGAGGCATAGAGGAATTTCCCATTAGGCGAAACATGGATGTCGGCGCTGCCGATGTCGCCCTTGAATCCATCGGGGAGGGAAGAGATATGTTGGATGGGCGTGAACTTACCGTTGCTGTAGTGGAATGCATCCACAGTACCGGTGAGTTCATCGATGACATAGGCGTAAGGTTTGCCGGGAACAAAGGCCGAATGACGCGGGCCTACGCCGGGTTGCAGGGTCACCACCGAATCTGTGGCGTTGGTGAGCGGCTGTTTTGTGGCAGCGGGATTGAAATGGAGGACGGAAAGATTGTCCATCCCCAGGTCGCAAACGACGAGGTATTTTTCATCCGGGGAGAGGATGGTGGAGTGCACATGGGCTTTATCCTGGCGGTTTTTGTTGCCGCCGGCGCCCGTATGCTGGATGGTTTCGGTGGCGGGCTGCAACGAGCCGTCGGCGGCGATGGGCAGGGCGGAGAAATTACCACCGCTGTAGTTAGCAACCATCGCCCATTTGCGATGGGCGTCCACGGTGACATAGCAGGGATCTGCCCCGCCGCTTAGCTGTTTGTCGATAAAGGTGAGCTTTCCGGTGGTCTTGTCAAAAGAAAAGGCGCTGACGCTGCCCGGGGTGGCTCCATGCGTCTCGCCCACGGCATAGACGAATTTTCCGCCCGGGGCGATGGTGAGATAGGAAGGGTTTTGAGTAGCGATCGTACTCACCGGCTTGAGATCTCCGGTGGCTGCATCGAAAGTATACACATAGATACCCTTGCTGCCTTCGGCAGACGGACCATCTGTATAGGTGCCGACAAAAAGATAGTATTGCTGCGAGAAGCCTGTGAGGGACAGCAGCAGAAGTGCGATGGAAAGTAGGAAACGCATCCGGTGGCTATTGAGTTTGTGGAAGAATTGAATACGCGCAAGATAATAAAAAAGAAGGATTCGGAATTTACGGTCCAGCCACCGGGAGTATACGAGAAATGGAACTAGGGGATTTCCGGGCTACTCTTCGGCATCTACGAAGGCATAGGGGTTTCTTGTTAGAAGAGAGTAAGATAACCACAAAAGGTAATCAATTGTTCATGTTCGATTTTTGAAAATCCCTAATAGGAATGGAACTTTGCGCCAGTGAATGAATGAAAATTTAGTCCGTATCCTTCGAACTGCCAAACTGATTATCCATACCTGTGAATTAGTGTCCAATGTCCGCCTGACGTTTTAGGCTCTGCTGTAAGAAACGTCCATCTCTTACAGAGATTTTATTACCCCGTTCGCTTTCAAGCGGATGGGGTTTTTTGTTTTGGGGCTGGTTCGTTTGTTTTTTCTGTACTTTTATTGCACAAAATAAACTACTTATCATGCGCAAGATCTATTTTCTTCCTGCTGCCCTGCTGGTGGGAATGGTTGCCTGCAACAATGCGGACAACAAATCCGCTGCTGGTGCGGATACGACCAAAACGGCCACCAAGGATACGGGTATGGCTATGGCCCCAGTTGATTCTACCAAGGCAGTTCCGGATGTTCCGCCTGTTCCGGCGGGCGCCAAGGTATATTTCAAGAACCTTAAGAACGGCCAGACGGTGACGTCGCCGGTGAAAGTGGAGATGGGCGTTGATGGCCTGAAACTGGATACTGCCGGGGCAATAGTTGCCGGTACGGGGCACCACCACCTGCTGATCGATGCGGGGGATTCTATCCCGAAGGGGACGGTTGTACCAAAGGATTCCACGCATCTGCACTTCGGTAAGGCTCAGTCCAGCGCTGAAGTAAAGCTTGCTCCCGGGAAGCATGTGTTGACCCTCCAGTTTGCGGATGGCATCCACCGCAGCTATGGCAGCCAGCTGGCGACTACGATCAACGTCACTGTGAAATAAGACTCTTCATTCAAGCCCCCGGCTTCGCCGGGGGCTTTCTTTGCCCTAAGCAACCAACGCAACGAAAAAGCCGTAAGAGTTGTCATGGAAATCATGAGAAAAAGCACACGACATTTCTATTGGACGATCGGGATTTTAGCAATTTTAGCAATTTCCTTGGACAGTTGCTCGAAAGCCGGTTCTACGACCACAACCAGCGCGGTTACCTACTTAGCGGTGATTCATGGCGCCCCTTATACCAGCGCCGCCACCATCTACCTTAATGATACGCTGATCACCCAGACAACCGGTATCGCTACCGGCGCCTTTTCCCCTAAATACGGCACGATCCGGCCGGGGTCCTATGCGGTGAAGTTTAAAAAAGCAGGGACTGACAGCATTCTCGACCAGTTGGTCTCTTCCTCTTACGACACGCTTAACTTTTATACTCTGTTGCTATATAATAGTTTTAACAGCGGCGCAAGTGTCACCGGCGGCACAGCCCATGTCCTGAAGATCTGGGATGATTTCAGCAGCGTCACTTCCGCCAATGCTTATTACCGCTTCTTTAATCTGGCGCCGGACTATCCCCAGGTGAGCGTGTATTTCAATGGCCTGCTTACCCAATCCAACCGGACTCCGGCGGACAATGCCGCCAACGATGGATTTAATAAATTTCAACCGATGACGGCTGCCAATTATACCATTACGGTGAAGAATGCCGTTACCGACAGCGTTATCGCTACTTCCCCCACCGTCAGCCTGCAGGCGGGAAATGCCTACACCATCTGGCTTAGCGGGATAAAGTCTTCGAATAATTCCGGCATGTCGATCAACGTGTTACAGGCCCAGTATTAATTCGCTATCACCTCCTCTGCATACGAGCTTACCGGCTCGCAGGTGCAGATGAGGTTGCGGTCGCCATACGTATTGTTGACGCGGGCGACGCTGGGCCAGAACTTGTTCTCCCTGACATATGGCAGCGGGAAGGCGGCCTGGTTGCGGGTATAAGCGTGCTTCCACTCTTCGGCAATGATCATATGTTGCGTGTGGGGAGCATTCTTAAGCGCATTGTCCGTTTTATCGGCCTTACCATCTTCGATGGCAAGAATCTCTTCATGGATGGCGATCATCGCATCACAGAAGCGATCGAGTTCGGCTTTGTCCTCGCTTTCCGTTGGCTCGATCATTATCGTACCCGGTACTGGGAAGCTGAGGGTAGGGGCGTGGAAGCCATAATCCATCAGGCGCTTGGCCACGTCTTCCGCTTCGACACCGGCGCTGGCCTTGAAGGGACGCAGGTCGACAATAAATTCATGGGCGCAGGTGCCGTTGGCGCCGGTGTAGAGGATCTTGTAGTGCTTCTCCAGGCGGGCCTTCATATAGTTGGCATTCAGGATAGCGTAGCGGGTGGCGTTGGTGAGGCCTTCCGCGCCCAGCATCTTGATATAGGCATAGCTGATGAGCAGGATGCTGGCGGAGCCAAAGGGTGCAGCCGATACGGCATGTCCGGCGGCGCCTGTTGCTGCCTGCCCGTTGCCGGCAGACCGGCGCCGGGTATCCGTACCGTATACATGGGACGGCAGATAAGGCTTCAACCGGGCAGTCACACAAATGGGCCCCATGCCGGGGCCACCACCGCCGTGGGGGATGGCAAAGGTCTTGTGCAGGTTGAGGTGACAGACATCGGCGCCGATGAGCCCGGGGCTGGTGAGCCCGACCTGGGCATTCATATTGGCGCCATCCATATAGACGAGACCGCCATTATCGTGGATAGTGCGGCAGATATCCTTGATGCTCTCTTCAAATACGCCATGCGTGGAAGGATAGGTGACCATCAGACCAGCAAGAGAATCCTTGTATTGTTCTGCTTTCTCTTTCAGGTCCCGGACATCGATGTGACCCTCGTCGTCGCTCTTCACGACGACTACCTTCATGCCTGCCATGATAGCGCTGGCCGGGTTGGTGCCGTGGGCGGAGATGGGGATCAGCATTACGTCTCTATGCGAGCCGTTGTGGGCATTATGATAGCCGCGAATCGTCAGCAGACCGGCATATTCACCGTTGGCGCCGCTGTTCGGCTGCAGGGAAGTAGCCGCAAAGCCGGTGATCTCGCTAAGCCAATCTTCGAGCTCAGTGAGGATCTGGCGATAGCCTTTCCATTGATCGGCGGGGGCAAAAGGATGCAGGGTGCCAAATTCCGGCCAACTAACGGGAATGAGTTCTGTGGCCGCATTCAGCTTCATCGTGCATGAGCCGAGGGAGATCATGGAGGTGTTGAGGGAAAGGTCCTTGTTCTCGAGGCTGCGCAGATAGCGCATCATCTTTGTCTCGGAGTGGTAGGTATTGAAGACGGGATGCGTCAGGAATTCCGATACCCGGGTGACGGAGGAAGGGATGTTGGCAAGGGTATTGTCCACATCGAAGGTTGCCGACACCAGTGAGATGCCGGTGAGATGGCCGAACACCGAGAGGATATCGACTACGTCTTCCTGGGACGTTGTCTCGTCGAGGGTGATACTTACTGTTCCGTCGACGTGGTAATGGAAGTTGATCCCGTGTGCTTCCGCCGTTTGCCGGAGGGAGATAAGGTCTTTTACTTTGAGCCTGATCGTATCGAAATAATAGTCATTCAGATTGGGGTAGCCCATGGCCTCCAGTTCAGTTGCAAGGGTGCGGGTCAGCAGGCTCACGCGTTTGGCGATGCGGGTAAGTCCTTCCGGACCGTGGTAGACGGCATACATGGCCGACATATTGGCCAGCAGCGCCTGCGCGGTGCAGATGTTGGAGGTGGCTTTTTCGCGTTTGATATGCTGTTCGCGGGTCTGCAGCGCCATCCGCAGGGCGCGGTTGCCTTGTGCGTCGATGCTTACGCCGATGATACGGCCGGGGATGCTGCGCTTGAAGTCCTCTTTTGCCGTGAAGAAGGCGGCATGCGGACCACCGAAGCCCATCGGTACGCCAAAGCGTTGGGAGGAGCCGATCGCTACATCTGCACCCAGTTCGCCTGGCGGGGTCAGCAGGGTAAGGGCCAGCAGGTCGGTGGCCATCGCCACATAGGCTCCTGCTTTGTGAACATGCTGGATAAAGGTACGATAGTCGTGGATGGACCCGTCGCTGGCCGGGTATTGAACGATAGCGCCAAAGTAGGAGCCATCGATGACGGCCTTGTGGTAGTCCCCGACAACCACCTCGATGCCGATAGGCTGTGCACGGGTGAGCAGCAGGTCTTTTGTCTGGTCGAAGATATTGCTGTCGACAAAGAACCGGGGGGTGGTGATATGGTCATGGTCCTTGTTCTTCCCGTTGAAGAACATGGTCATGGCTTCCGCTGCGGCTGTCCCCTCGTCGAGAAGAGAGGCATTGGCCAGCGGCAGGCCGGTGAGGTCGGCGATCATGGTCTGGAAGTTGAGGAGGCTCTCCAGGCGGCCCTGGGAGATCTCTGCCTGGTAGGGGGTATATTGGGTATACCAGCCCGGGTTCTCGAAGACATTGCGCAAGATCACGCTTGGTACGATGGTGCCATAGTAGCCCTGGCCGATGTATGATCTGAATACTTTATTGCCGTTGGCAATCTGCCGCAGCGAAGTAAGGTATTGATTTTCGCTCAGGGGGCCGGGGATGTTCAAGGGCTTTTTGCTTCGGATGGAAGCCGGGATGGTCCGGTCGATAAGTTCATCCAGAGAGCCTACTCCAATGGATTTCAGCATTCCGGAGGTTTCTTTCTCGTTCGGGCCGATGTGGCGCCCGGCAAATTCATTCGCTTGCTGTTCGAATAGATTCATAGCTAGAGTTGACCATTTTTTAAAGAACTGCAAAGGTACGACGATGCGGGGAGAATTCATTGCAAATTGGCACATCGGTGGGGAAGAGGTGTATAACGCCGTCCTGCGCGGCCGAAGGCCGCGCAGGACGATAAATGAGAAAAGGCCGTCCCTACTTTGACAAGATGGGACTGGCCTTTTCTCTTAAAAACCCCTAAACCCTAAAAATTGAATGCTAAACTATTCGTGCGTAGGCATGAATGAATTGCTGGTACAAAAGTACCTCAGCAGGCCCGAAATGGAAAATAGAAAATATTAAAACGGAATTAAAATTGAGGGTCAGGTGCAAAATCCAGTGATTCAACGGATTCTGCCTCCCGCATTTGTTCGCTGGTCTGGCGGCTGCCGTCATGACTCCAGCCAGGGGGGCCAAAAAGATACTGCCATTTTTCCCGCAAGCCGATGTCCTTCCGCGACAGGTCTTTCCCGATGGCCTGCCATTCATGGAAAACGATGCCGGCAGGACCGTCATTTTCCACAGGTTTTGTGAGTCCGTATCTGGTAGGCTGGTATTCCTCCGGCGTCAGCTCGGGCTGGAAGGTTCCAAACAGCTGGTCCCAGATGATGAGGAACATCCCCATATTCTTATCCAGGTAGCGGGGATTCGAAGCATGATGGACACGGTGGTGGGAAGGGGTGACCAGGATATATTCCAGCCAGCCCATCTTGCGGATGAGTTCGGTATGGACGAAGATTCCCCATATTTGGGTGGCCGAATACATGAATACGATGTCCAACGGTTTGAAACCCAATAAAGCCAGCGGGATAAAATAGACGAAACGATATAGCGGTTGAAACACGGACGATCGGAAACCGACAGAGAAGTTCATGTGTTCGGAGGAATGGTGGGTAACGTGCACCGCCCAGAAGAACCGGATCTCATGGTCCCACCGGTGCAGCCAATAGTACAGGAAGTCCTCGGCCAGCAGCAGGACGAACCAATAAGAAAAGACGTTGGTGATGGATATCCAGTGATGCCGGTAACACAGCTCTAGTATCAATAGATAAATGCCCCTGAACAACAGGTCGATGGCGCTGTTGAGCAGCATCAGGTAGAGATTGCTGAGGGTATCTTTCCAGGTATAGGCCTTCTTACGCCGGTAGTTGCTAAGAAGTATCTCCAACCCGATGATAATAATGTAGATGGGCGTACTGATCAGTATGAGTATTTGTTCCCTAAGGTTTTCCACGAGCTAAAATTACGGCAAATAACGCACCTTTGCAGCAGGGTATTGTTACGTAAATGCAAATGCCTACATATGAGTGATTTGTTGAATAACTGGGAGAAAAAGTCGAAGGACAGACAGAAGGAATATAAGCGCTTCCTGGAAAAAGCCGGGAAACCGGCGGTACGGAACCGGGTTTTGGAGCAGCTCCCCGAGCTGCATGAGGAAGCTTTTCAGCGGGTCGATTGTCTTCAGTGCGCCAATTGCTGCAAGCATTATTCCCCCCGGTTTAAAACGCCGGATATAAAACGTATTGCAAAACATCTGAAGCTGAAAGAGAGCGACTTCATCGAGCGTTATCTTCGGTTGGATGAGGACGGGGATTACGTTGCCAAGTCGACCCCTTGTCCTTTTCTGGGCGCCGATAATTATTGCAGCATCTATGAGGTGAGACCCTCCGACTGCGAGCGTTTCCCATATACCGATGAGGATGTCCTGGTGCGCCGGCCTGCGCTGACGCAAAAGAATTCTACTTTTTGTCCTATTGTTTATTTTGTGCTGGAGAAATTGATCGCAGCCGGCGAATGACCCGCTATTGCCAGATTTCCTCCCTATTCCATTGCGACGTGAACCCTAATGATGCAGGCTTTATTATCGGATTATTATTGATCAAATTGACGATGTTGTCCTTAAAATCGCGATTCCGTTTCACACTCTTTAGTAAAAATTGAATTACGCACAGCACAGCGTATATTTTTGATACATCTAACTCTTCGATATCGGTCAAAAAGCGATTCTTTTTTCGGCTAGGCATGGTCGGTTTAATCGTAAGTGTCCTGTCTAATATTTTTGCATGGTGAGCGCATAGATTTCGAACGTAGGCAAGGCTATGCAGCCAGGAATTAAGAATATTGTCATGTGTTCTCAGGAAGGCAGAAATGCTTACCCTGTCCTCTGTTTTCAAAAGCCCGTCATAGATCATAGATATTTTTCCAAAGGACATTACTTCCAGGATCATCCAGGTCGGGGGCAGGTCTGGTTCATTATACGTTTGCTTATATTTCTTTATGAATTGTTCATCAGGAGTATTCTTGCAATATTCAACTATTTCATTCATCATCGACTGATGATAACCGTAAAATTCAGGCTTGAATATCGAAGTGTTCGTAAGCCAGTGGGAACCATATTTGCAACACAGAGAACTGTTAATGAGGGACTTCATTGCTACCTCAATATCGGCAATCGCATCAAAAAGGGTTATTCTTAAAAACTTGTCGAATTCATAAAGAGCGAGAATGTCCTCGATCACTGTGTCATTAAGGAACTGACCGCCTTTTATGAAATATTTCATATAGTTATTCAAACGAAAATAACCAATAGACGACAAGATGGCCTTGACTGAATCTTCTTCCTGAATTATGAGGTGCTTACTTTTAAGACGAATGATCTGCTCGTCGATTGTAAGGGCGGGGTCAGTATATTTCATTGGACGGGTTTAAAAAAAGGAAACCCACCAAAGTGCGCTTGAATCAGAGGCGTGGCGGGTGTTGTTGGTGTAAAGGTAAGTAAAAATATTTTCTCAGCTATGTATTATTAAGCGGGAAAAAATTGATGTGTATTTTAAATCATCTGATATTCAATTGTTTGCATTCGAAGAGCACCGGGTAAGGGATGCGTCCTGCAGTCATTCAATACTGTAATTTCCGCAGGGTAGGCGCTTTGAACCAGGTAGTGATCACCACGAGGATGGTCATACATCCGCCAAAGACGACGGAAGGTACGACTCCCAGCAGACGGGCCATTACGCCGCTTTCGAATTGTCCCAGCTCGTTGCTGGAATTGATGAACATGGAATTCACCGATGATACCCTTCCCCGCATGCTGTCGGGGGTCTTCACCTGTACGATGGTGCCCCTGATGACAACGCTGATGCCGTCCAGCATGCCACTGCATAAGAGCGCCAGAAAGGAGAGCAGGTACCATTTCGACAGCCCGAAAACGATGATGCAGGCGCCAAAGCCAAATACGGCGTACAGGAGAATATAGCCCTGGCGGCGGTGCAGGGGCCTGAGCGCCATCGCCGTGATCATGCAGATGGAGCCGATGTCATCGGCTGCGTTGAGCCAGCCAAAACCTATCGGTCCTACTTTCAGGATATCGCGGGCATAGACGGGGATCATGGCCACGGCGCCGCCGAAAAGGACGGCGAACAGATCGAGCGCCAGCGCTCCCAGCACTTCCTTGGTGTGAAAGACAAAACGCAGGCCCTCTTTTATACTATCCCAGGTCTTTTGTTCCCCGGCTGTCATGAAATGTTTTTTCGGCGATAGAGTGAAAAGGAAGGTCCACGCAATGATCACATACAGGGCGACGACGCTGAAACAGACGAGATAGCTGGTGTGCGCGATGAGGAATCCCGCCGTGGCATGCCCTGTCACCGATGCAAATAAAAAGGCGCTGGTGTTCAGCGTGACTGCGCCGGGTAATTTTTCCTTTGGCACTATCTGCGCGATGATGGCCTGCAGCGCGGGCCCGGCGAAGGCGCGGATGACTCCCGTACAGAAAATGATCGTATATGTCAGCCACTGGACCCAGTGATGCTGAAGCGAATTCGAAATGGGACCAAACGCGAGGGCCAGCAAGCCCGCTACGCAAAGGGCATAAAAGGCTGTCGTACGGAGAAGCAGGGTGCGCTTATCGCTTTTATCGATGACATGACCGGCATAGAGCGCCAGGCAAAAAGCCGGCAGGAATTCGGAGAGGCCGATGAGCCCGATGGCAAAGGGATTGTGCGTGATCTCATAGATGCGCCAGCCGACAATGGTCGTTACCATTCGCAGGGCCATGATGTAGAAGAAGCGGGCGGTGATAAAATTCCTGTATTCAGGAATGCGTAATACATCCAGTGCGGTGGGGCGTCTTCGGTCTTCCATCGGTACTAAGGTAACGTAAAATATTGTTGCCCGTCTTCGCTATCGTTTTCCAACGCATCCAGCACTACTTTCAGATGTGCTTCATTGCCCAGGAAGTCGGCATTGCTTACGTCCACGAAAAGGGTGCGGATATTGTGTTGACGGATATACTGGGTATAGGTTTCCTGGATGCTGGCGAGGTATTCGTCGGGAATGTTCTGCTCATAGGGTCGGTTGCGTATACGGATATTCGCTTGCAGCTTCGCAACCGGGGCATGCAGGTAGATCAGTATCTGCGGCTGTACCAGCTGTGATTGCATGATCTCGAAAAGCCCCTGGTAGAGCTTGTATTCCTGTTCGGGAAGATTGACCCGGGCGAAGAGCAGGCATTTTGTAAAGAGATAATCGGAGATGGTCAGCGACTGGAAGAGATCGCCGGTATGTACCAGCTCTTTGAGCTGCTTATAGCGTTCGGCCATAAAGAACAGCTCGAGCGGAAAAGCATATTGTGCGGGGTTCTCATAGAATTTGGGGAGGAAGGGGTTATCGGCAAACTGCTCCAGGATGAGCCGGGCATTGTAATGCCGGGCCAGCATGTGCGCCAGTGTCGTCTTTCCCGCCCCAATATTGCCCTCGATGGTTACAAAGTGGTACTTCATGCATTGATCTTTTTCACCGCCAACGGGTCGGTGCAGGTGAGTAGCAATTCCCGTACCGATACGCCCAAAACCGGATGAATATAATCGGGCGCGATCTCTTCCAATGGCGCCAGGGCGAAACGGCGGTTCTGCACCTCAGCGTGCGGGATGATCAATCCGGGTTGGTGGATGATCGCATCATTAAAAAAGAGTATATCTATATCGATGATCCTCGAACCATACTTCTCCATCCTTTTTCGCCCCATTTTTTCTTCTATACCCAGCAGGATATTCATCAGGGATGGTGCGTCCGCTACCGTCTCCAGGCAAAGGGCCTGGTTAAGAAAATCGGCCTGATCGGTTTTGCCCCAGGGCTCCGTTTCATACAGGGAAGAGCAAGTGCGGATGGAGCCGGCGGCCGCTTCGATGTTCGCCCTTGCCGCGGCCAGGGCAGCCATCCGGTCGCCTTCGTTGCCACCTATCAATAAATAGGAGATGTTCATAGATTCCTTACTTTCGGGGGCCCAAATATCTTTATTTTTGGACTTAGCTTAAAAAACTTATGCGAGGATTTTTTAAAACGTTTTTTGCGGCATTGTTGGCGCTGGTGGTCTTCGCCGTGGTGGTCTTCTTCCTGCTGTTGGGGATCATCGGTGGCGTGCTTTCGCCTTCGAAGCCAGAGGTTGGCGGGAGGGCCGTCCTGGTTGTCGATCTCGGCCAGACGTACAAAGAGCAGGTGCAGGACAACCCTTTTGCCGATCTTGGTTCGGACGAACAGTATGATGTGCCGGGACTTTATGACGTTGTCCGGTTGCTGCGACATGCAAAGGAGGACACGGCGATAAAGGGAATTTATCTCAAATGCAACAACGATCCTAACGGGTTTGCCACCAACGAAGAGCTACGCATCGCGATTGCCGATTTCAAAAAAAGCGGAAAATTCGTATATGCCTATGGGGAAGGCATCAGCCAGAAGGCCTATTATGTCGCCAGCGTGGCGGACAAGATCTATTGTAACCCCAAGGGCGAAGTAGAATGGAAGGGGTTTGCCACCGAAATGTTGTACCTGAAAGGGGCCTTGCAGAAGCTCGAGATACAACCCCAGATCTTTTATGCCGGCAAATTCAAGAGCGCCACGGAGCCCCTGCGGGAAGATCATATGACCGAAGCCAACCGCATTCAGCTGACCGAGCTGCTCAACGGTTTTTACGACCGGTTTCTGGAGACCACGGCCGAGGCCAGGGGACTGGATACGGCCGTCTTGCGGAAATGTGTCAACCAAAGCCTTATTCGTCGTGCGGCCGACGCCCTGGATTATAAACTCGTCGACGGGTTGCTGTACGACGATGAAGTAAAGGATTTGATCCGTTCGAAGCTCAAAGTCGACAGCCATGCCTGGCTCAATTTCATCCCGATCGGCAAGTATGCCAAGGCGGTTAATTTCAAAGCCACGGGGAAGGATAAGATCAGCCTCATCTATGCAGAAGGGGAGGTCGTCGACGGCAAAGGAGAAAAGGATGAGATCGGTTCGGAAACCTATCGCTGGCTTATCCGCAAGGCAAGGTTCGATAAAGATGTAAAGGCTATCGTTATCCGGGTGAACTCCGGTGGCGGCAGTTCGCTGGCCAGCGAGAATATCTGGCGGGAAATTACGCTTGCCCGGAAAGAGAAGCCGGTCGTCATCAGCTTTGGCGATGTGGCCGCTTCCGGCGCCTACTATCTTTCCTGCAACGCCGACAGCATCTTTGCACTACCCGGCACCATCACCGGCTCCATCGGGGTCTTTACGATCATTACCAACCTCCAGTCCTTCTTCAAAAATAAATTAGGGGTCACCTTTGATGGGGTGAAAACGGCGCCCGAGGCGGATATCCTGTCTGCCACCCGGCCGTTGACGGCTAATGAACGGACCATGGTGCAAAATGTGATCGACACCATTTATCATGATTTCAAGTCGCGGGTCGCCGACGGCCGAAAGAAAGACATCGGTTATGTCGACAGCATCGCCCAGGGCCGGGTCTGGAGTGGTACGATGGGACTTTCGCTGGGCCTCGTAGACAGGATCGGGACGCTGCAGGACGCGGTGGATTGTGCGGCGCGGATGGCAAAGACCAGCAATTACCGGCTGGTGGAATATCCCGAGCCAAAGAGCTTCCTGGACAGACTGCTCGGAACATATAAGCGCAATGCGAGTGTCCAGGCCGTCAAATCCGAGATTGGCGAGGATGGATACCGTACCTATACCATTTTGAAAAAAGTAAAGAGTATGATCGGGGTCACCGAGACCAGGCTTCCCTTCGATCTGACTATTGAATGATATGGCAAACAACTATAGCCAGCTGCGGGCGATGCTGGCGATCACGAAAGGCAGTTTTAAGGCGATCCTGAGAAACCCATCTGCCGTGGCGTTCAGCTTCGGTTTTCCGCTGATCTTTATTCTTGTTTTTGGTTTTATCGATGGGGGGGCACCCACTGTATCCATTGCGCTTACTAATCGGCAGGACACGTCCGCAGTGGTGATCAGGGGGTTGCTAAAGAACCCGATGATCAGGCTGTCCGATGTGACGGATACGGTTGCCATCCGGGATAATCTGATAAAGGGTCGCATTGCCGCGATCGTGTCCGTGGATTCGACAAAATCTCCGGCAGGGTTTACACAATATATCATCCGTACCCGTACCTCTTCGGCAAGTGCCGATAAATATCCGATATTGAAAGCGGCCCTGGCGCAGGTGCTGGAATATGCAGTGGATAAGAATATGCCGGAGCAATACCGGCCCATCATTATCACGGAGCTGCCGCAACTGGCCGGGCGCGAATATTCGATGATCGACTTCATTCTGCCCGGGATGCTCGGATTCTCGCTGCTCAGCGCTGCCGTATTCGGAGTCGCCTTCCTGTTCTTTAGTCTTCGCCAGCAACTGGTGCTGAAAAGATATTATGCTACACCCATCGGCAAGCGATACATCGTGTTGGGCGAAGGACTTTCCCGGGTGATCTTTCAATTGATAACCGCCGTTGTCATCATCGGCATTGGGAAAGTGGTGTTCCATTTCACGCTGGTGCATGGCTGGCTTACTTTTATGGAGATGCTGGTGCTGAGTCTCTTCGGGCTCATCGTCTTTATGGGGTTTGGATTCATCATCAGCAGTACGGCCAAAAGCGAGAGCACCATCCCGCCATTTGCCAACCTGTTCACCCTGCCGCAGTTTTTGCTTGGCGGAACCTTCTTTTCCGTGGAGGCATTTCCCAAATGGCTCCAGAAGATCTGTGAGATACTGCCGTTGAAACAGCTCAACGACGCCATGCGCAACGTGGCCTTCGAAGGCGCACATCTCACCGACTGCTGGAAGCAGCTGGGTATCCTGACGCTGTGGGGTATTGCCACCTATGCCGTGGCTGTAAAGGTCTTCAAGTGGGAATAAATCTGAGTCTATGCGTTTCGTGAAATTCTTTATATTCTTTGTCGTGACGTTTTTCCTGGTGCTGATGGCACTTTCCCTGCTCGTTCCCGCCCATCTGCACATATCCCGGGTGATCAATGTAGCGAAACCGCGGTCAAGCGTAACCGGCGTGATCGGCGATCTGCGCACCTGGGACGAATGGAATGGGTTTATCCGGAATACCCCGCTGACCCATAAGCAATATTCCATACCCGCCAGCGGGAAAGGCGCGTGGCTATCCTCCGATGAGCTTACTATCCGGGAGACGGCGGTAGATACCGACGGAGTAGCCTTGCAGTGGGACCTCAAGGGTGGAAAGCGGTATGTTGGCGGTTTTGACCTGTTGTCGGTGAATCGCGACAGCCTCACCATTCAATGGTGGTTCAATTTCGATTTCCGGTGGTATCCCTGGGAAAAACTGGGCGTCTTTGTGTACGACCGGAAACTGGGCCCCATCATGGAGGAATCTTTGGATAGCCTGAAGCTGTTTTTGGAAAAATCCCGTTAACTTAGACCGGCGGAGTCCGGCCCGTACCCTGTTCTTACATGAGTCACTTAAAAAAACCACCATATGCGATTACGTAACGCTATTCTATGCTTGTCTGCCATGTTACTGGCTGCGACGGTTTCCTATGCACAACCCAGCCATCCGAACAGCCCGCACGACACCATCAAGACAAAAGATATCACTATCACCTACGGCCGCCCGTACAAGAAGGGGAGGGATATCTTCGGCGCTCTTGTCCCCTATGGGAAGACCTACCGGTGCGGGGCCGATGAACCTACGAAGGTGACCTTCGCCAAGGACGTGACCTTCGGTGGTAAGCCTGTAAAGGCGGGAACCTATTCCTTGTTTGCCGTTCCTGAGAAAGACAAATGGACGGTGATTCTCAACTCCAATCTGACGATGTGGGGTACGCAGCATGATCAGCATGCCGACCAGGATGTCCTGAAGGTGGACGTGCCTGTCCAGAGCCTCAGCTCCCCGGTAGAACAATGGACCATGACGACCAATGGCCACGAGATCACGATGGCATGGGACAAGACCAAGGTTGCTGTTCCCGTCAAGTAACCGGTTGTTCAGCATATTGCACAAGGCAATGGACCAGGAAATCATACACCTGGTCCATTTCTTTTTCCGTGATACAATAAGGCGGCATGAAATAGACCGTACTGCCCAGGGGACGCAGATAGATGCCTGCTGCAAGCGCGTCACGTGTAATGACCGGTGCGATGGCGTTGATATATTCATCGCGCCCGGTATTGATCTCGAAGGCCAGGATGGTTCCCAGCGCCCGTGCGTTGCGGACGATGGGGTAGGAGGGGAGCGTTTCCAGGAAGCGGGCATGCCGGCCGGAGATATAGCTGATGCCGCGCCGGCCCTCTTCGAGGAGGTCGAGGCTGGCCAGGGCGGCGGTGCAGGCCAGCGGATTGGCGGTGAAAGAGTGGCCGTGGAAAAGCGTCTTTCGTTTGTCATCGCTGAGAAAGGCCTCAAAAATGCGTTCGGTCGTGGCCGTTACCCCCAGGGCCATCGTGCCGCCGGTGAGCCCCTTGCTCAGGCAGATGATGTCGGCCTTATGCTGCAGATACTCTCCCGCGAATAATTTCCCCGTCCGCCCAAAGCCGGTGAGGACCTCATCGGCGATGCAGAGGATGCCTTGTCCGGCCGCCGCGGAAAGAAAACGGTCGAGCGAGGCCGCATCATACATCCGCATTCCTCCCGCACCCTGTAGCAGCGGTTCGTAGATGATGCCCGCGAATTCCTTTCCCCGCAGCCGGAGGAAGGACAACAGCTCGTCCAGGTTCTCCAGTGATGGGGTGTCGATGAAAACGGGTTCGAAGAGATATTCGCGAAAGGCGTCCGTAAAGACGCTGCGTTCGCTGACGCTCATTGCGCCAAATGTGTCTCCGTGGTAGGAGTGGTGGAAGGCTAACACTTTGTTTCGGCCGCCGGGACGTGCCCGGAGAGCGCCGGATGCCGAAGGCCCGGTGTCTGCCTGGTTGCTCCAATACTGGATGGCCATTTTGATGGCGACTTCCACCGCAGTAGACCCGTTGTCGGAATAGAAGACCCGGCTAAAGTCGCCCGGCAGCAGCGGCAGCAGTCGTTCGGCAAGCGCTACCGCCGGCTCGTGGGTAAAGCCGGTGAAGATGACGTGCTCGAGCCGTAGGGCCTGTTGATAAAGCTTTTCCGCTATATAGGGATGCGCATGTCCATGGATATTGACCCACCAGCTGCTGATTGCGTCGATATAAGCGTTGCCCTCGTCATCAAATAACAGACTACCTTTGCCTTTAACAACCGGGATGGGGGGGAGAAAACCCTTATGCTGGGTGTAGGGGTGCCAGATTACCTGCCTGTCCCGTTGCGTCAATGATGTTGTCATGGGCGTAAAGGTACGTAATAGCGAAAAAAGGGGGGTATAGAGGCGCCGGTGCAACGAACAACCCATTTTGCTTGTCAACAAGCGCAACAACGGATATGGATTATCATCAGTTGGTAAAAGACTGCCTTAGAGGGGATGCTGCTTCACAAAAGCAACTATACGAGCATTTCGCTGCGGGGATGCTGGGCGTCTGCTACCGCTATACGAAATCCATGGTCGACGCGGAAGATGTTTTACAGGAAGGGTTTATCATGGTTTTCAAGAATTTGCACCAGTTCAGCTTCACAGGCGAACTGGGTGGTTGGATTCGCCGGATCATGGTCAACACGGCCATCAATTACCTTAAAAAACATAGCCGTTATCAGGCCGATCTGTTGTTCACGGAGGGGACCCTTCATCCGGTGTCCGACGATGACCCCGAGGTTTCTCTCAGCACGAAGGAGCTGGCGGAGCTGATCCGGCAACTGCCTCCGGGTTATCAGGCGATCTTCAACTTACATGCTATAGAAGGGTATAGTCATGTAGAGATAGGAAAGATATTAGGTATCAAGGAAGGGACCTCCCGGTCGCAATATGCGCGGGCCAGGTCTTTGCTGATAAGCTGGATACACAAGTATTCGGCCGCTAATAAAAATGAATCGACCTATGTACGACCCTAATTTCGAAAAAGGAGTGCGGCAAAAGATGGAGGGATTGCAATTCATTCCTTCAGAGTCGGTGTGGGCAAACATAGAAAATGCCGTTGCCAGCCGTCGTCGCCGGCGCATGCCGTTCTTCTTCTGGCGGTTTGCCGTCCCCGGTATCATATTGGCCGGCTCGGTAGGTGGGCTGTTTCTGCTGGTCCGGCCTGTTGCTACCTCGTCCCCGGCGAAAAGTCCGGTCACCGCTGCCTCAACCACCGCTGCTACCTCAACCAAAGCCGCTGCTACCCCGGCCACTGCTGCCTCTACTCCAGCCAATGTTGCTGCCGCCACCACGTCCAGGACGGTGACGCCGACCGGAAAGGCGATCTCCAAGCCTGCTTCGCCTGCTGCGATTACTGCTGCCGGTGACAGGGACGAGACCGTCGCTGCTGTCCATGCCGCTACCCGCAAGCGATCTGCTGTCGATGGCAAGACCACTATCCCTGGCCGGCGTGATCGTCACGGCAAAACTGTTGATCACCCCGACCAAACCACGGAAGGCGATGCCGGAGACCGGGCCATCACCGACGTTGAACCGGCTGTGTCCGCAGCAACCCTTGCCCTTCCTGCCCCTTATCTCTATCAGCCCGATCGGGCCGCTCAGGGCATCGCCGCTGGTATCCGGGCTGCGAACCTTTCAGCAAAAAAGACCACTGTCGCGGTGAAGACCCTGCAAAAGCCGGGAAGGCCCTGGGAAGCCGGATTTATGGCCGGGGCCGGTCTTTCACGTCTCAACCGGTTGAGTGTCAGTGCTTCCGATGTGGCCACGAATGCCACTTCCTTTGTCAATCTTAACTATTCCTCTGCTACCAACCGATCGGTATCGTCGCTGGCCACGTCCCAATCCTACGGGGGTAAACACTATGTTTCCGATGTACGGTCGGAGATATCTTACATGGCGGGCATCTACCTGGAGAAACCGCTTTCCGACCGGTGGAGCATCAATCTCGGGATGAACCTGCATTATTATTCTACCCGGATCACCATCGGCCAGCAGGTGAGCACCTATGTGCCGGCATCCGTCTCCCTGATCACACCGACCACGCTTAGCGCTACCCAAAGTGCCGCGGTCTATACTGCGGGTGACCAGCAATTCTATACCAATCGCTTTTATTTCCTGGAATTGCCGGTAGGTCTGCAATGGAAGATCAACAAGAGCAGGATGCTTCCCCTCTTCCTGGAGGGTGGCTTTTCCCTGTCGCGCCTGATGGGCGCCAATGCCCTGCTCTATAACAGCAGTACCGGAATTTATTATAAAGACGCCAACGTTATTCAAAAAACGCAGTTCGATGTTTCCTCCGCCCTGATGGTTGGTCTGCCTTTTCACGGCATCCGCATCCAGCTGGGGCCGCAGGTGCAGTATGGGTTGACGCCGCTGATCAATAGCAGCAACCTGGGCGACCAGCATTTCCTTTACACCGGCATCCGCGTGGTGGTAGTGCCGGCGCACAAATAGGCCCTGGAGGTTGATGCCCGGGTGGATTGCCGCTGCCGGCGGGTGCGCTCATTCCCCTTCCAGGAAACGCAGGTTGCGGCGTATTCCGGTATAACGGGTGCGCTTGATCGCCGAATGACGGAATATCTCCTTGAACCCCTCTTCCGTCAACTGCTCCCAGTCCGAGGTCTTGAAATTCAGGATGGCGGGAATCGGGGTGAACTCCAGCTCCGTCGCAGGCCGCGAGAAGCGGTTCCAGGGACATACGTCCTGGCAGGTATCACAGCCAAACAGCCAGTTATCGAACTTCCCTTTCATCTCATCGGGGATCAACAGGTCTTTTAGCTCGATGGTAAAATACGAGATACACTTACTGCCGTCCACCACTTTATCTTCGCCGATGGCATCCGTGGGACAGGCATCGATGCACCGGCGGCAGGTGCCGCAATAGTCGCCGGAGAATGGAGAATCATATTCAAGCTCGATGTCGACAATCAGGGTGGCAATGAAGAAGAAGGATCCGGCTTGTTTGACGAGGAGATTACCATTCCTGCCTACGAATCCAAGGCCGCTGCGTACCGCCCAGCTCCGTTCGAGCACCGGGGCGCTGTCGACAAAACCACGGCCGTCCACTTCGCCGATGGCCGCCCGCATCTTCGCGAGCAATTCCTTTAACCTGCTTCGGATCACCTCATGATAATCCTTGCCATACGCATATTTAGCTACCCGGGGCGCCTCCGGTTGTTGCCGGACGGGTGGATAGTAGTTCATCAGCAGGGTGATTACCGATCTGGCGCCGGGAACCAGCCGGGAAGGATCGATGCGCAGATCGAAATGGTTTTCCATATACTGCATGGTTCCCTGCATACCCTTGTTGAGCCAGGCTTCCAGGCGCCGGGCATCGTCGTCCAGGCGGACGGCCCGGGCGATGCCGCAATACTGAAAACCCAGCTCGTGGCTCCATTTCTTAATGAGATGTGTATGGTCGCTTTTTGTCAACTGTTACATTTTTATCCCCAGGGAGCAGAAATATATGAGTAATTTATTTATTTTGGGATCGATTACTCCCTAACCGAGCCATTATGGTCCCCCTGAAGCCGTTAACCTATATCGCCGCGATTGTATGCCTATGTCTTCTGAGTGATCTTTGTTCTGCCCAGGGCAAAGCTAAGAATACATGGGGAAAGATCACTCCCGCGGATTTTTCCCTCTCCGCCAAATCGCCGATAATCGACAACAATACCAACGCCGTCATCCTTGACGATGAAGGCAGCGTCCACTACATCGGCAGCAAGACCGGGTGGTTCTCGTATGTTTATACGCGGCAGACCCGGATAAAGATCATCAACAAGAAAGCATTCGACCTGGCTACCATCTCCGTCGGTCTCTATGGCCGGGATGAGAGTGCGGAAAGGATCAGCAATGTACAAGCCGCCACCTATAATATGGATAATGGACAGGTGATTCAGACCAAGCTGGAAGCAAAGGACGTTTTCCTCAACCGGATGGATAAGGAACAAACGGAAGCAAAATTTTCCCTTCCCGGGGTAAAAGAAGGGTCTATTATCGAATACACCTATACGATAACATCGGAGTACTGGCATTATCTTCCTTACTGGCAATTCCAATGGGAGAGCTACCCCTGCCTGTTCAGCCAATACCAGGTGGAGATACCCAGAACCCTATCGTTCATTTTTGTCCGTCAGGGCGCCCATCCCTATTCGACGGATAAGGGGGCGGAGGGGAGCGGGTCCTATAACATCCACAACAGCCGCACCGCAACAAGCCTGGACCAGGATCGGTATTACAGCATCAATACCATCAAACATACCTGGGCCATGAAAGAGATCCCGGCTTTTGGCGACGAACGATTCCTCACCACCCCGGAGAATTATCTCGACAAGATAGATTTTCAACTGTCCGCCACCAATGACGGAGAGACCTCCTATGATCAGACAAACAGCTGGGCCAAAGCCACTGAGGAGCTGTTGAAAAGGGATGATTTTGGCGGCGCCCTGGAGCAGGACAATGATCAGTTGAATGCGCTGACCGATAAGATCGCTACCGGCGACGGCCAATTAGCGCAGGCAAAGGCCATCTATTATTATGTAAGCCGGCATTTCACCTGCACCGACCATTACGATAAATATATCAAGACCAATCTGCGGGATGTCCTGAAGAGCAACCGCGGAACCGTCGGCGATATCAATCTCCTGCTCATCGCCATGCTCCGCAGAAAGGCCATGCACGTCGATCCTGTCGTGCTGAGCACGAGGGAGCATGGGTTCAATCTGGCGACCTATCCCATTCTGCAGCGATTGAACTATGTGGTCGCCCGGCTAAAGATAGATGACCATATCTACTATCTTGATGCGGCCCATCCCCAATTGGGTTTTGGCCAGTTGGCCGGCAACTGCTACAACGGGCATGCCCGTATCATCAGCAACAGCGACTCGGCGTCCGTATGGTTCTGGGCCGACTCCCTGAAGGAAAAGAAGACCACGATGGTGCTGATCTCCAATACGGACAAAGGAATAGAAGGACAGTGGCAAACAACGCTGGGTCCGGAAGAATCCTATGAGGTGCGAAAAAGAGTGAGTGAAAAAGGGGAGCAGGCTTACTTCAAAGATATCCAGACAAGCTGGGGGGAAGACATGGACATCAGCAATGGCGGCATCGATTCCCTGGACAAACCGGAGGAGCCCATAAAGGTACATTATGAATTTCTCCTGAAGCAGACTGCGGGTGCTTCGGTGTTCTATCTGACCCCGATGCTGGGCGAAGGTTACCGGGAAAATCCCTATCCCGCTGAAGACCGGAAGTATCCCGTCGAAATGCCTTACACCATGGACGAGACCTATATCTTATCGATGGAAATACCCCAGGGGTACAGTGTGGACGAACTGCCAAAATCGGCCAAAGTGGCTTTCAACGCCGACCAGGGCTATTTCGAATACCTGATACAACAGGGCGGCGGGATGATTCAGATGCGCTGCAGGGTAAAGTTGAACAGGGCCCAGTTTCAGCCGGAAGACTATAGCGCTCTCCGGGACTTCTTTGCCTTTATCGTCAAGAAGGAAAGCGAGCCGATCGTTCTGAAAAAGAAATAATTCCTAAGCATGAAGCGAATAGCGTATCTTCTGTTGCTGGCCGTCCCTTGCCTGGCGCAGGCGCAAAACTACAGCACGGCGCTGCTACCCGACTCGCTGCGAAAAGGCGCGCGTGCGGTTATCCGGGAATCGGAGCTGATATTGGAGATCAAATCGCCGGGGAAAGCGGTGGAAAAAGAGCACAATGTCTATACCATCCTTAGCCCCAATGGCGATAACCTGGGAGGCTATACCTCCTCCTTTGGTAAGTTTAATTCCATCAACGAAATCTCGGGGGTGCTCTATGACAGCCTGGGGAAACAGGTGCGGAAGGTGAAGCGAAAGGATATGCAGGACAAGACTTATGTTGACGATATGAGTCTTGTTTCCGATACCCGCTATCTCGAGTACAATTTCTATTGCAAGGTCTATCCTTATACAGTGGATTACCAGGAAGAAGATGATATAAATGGGATCCTTGATTTCAGCGATTGGATACCCCTCCTCAACTCCGGTATCTCTACTCAGCACTGCAAGTATACCATCATTGCCCCAAAGGATTACACTGTGCGTTATATGCTGATGAACGGGGCTGCGCCGCCGCTGATAACGGAAAACCGGGATAAAAAGATCTACACCTGGGAGGCAAGCAATCTCCCCGCGCGTAATACCGAACCCTCGGGACCCCGCTGGCGGGAGATGGTCCCTTATGTCCTCATCGCGCCTTCTGACTTCGAGGCCCAGGGATATAAGGGAAACATGTCCACCTGGGAGAACTACGGAAAGTTTATCGCCCAGTTGCGCGCCGGGCGTGACATCCTGCCTGACAATATCCGGCAACAGGTGCATGCGCTGGTGGACACCATTCCCGACAAGCGACGGAAAGTATACGCCCTGTATCATTATCTTCAGCAGAACACCCATTATATGAACGTGTCATTGGGTATCGGCGGCTTGCAGCCATTCCCTGCCGAATATGTGGCCGTGAAGAAATATGGTGACTGCAAGGCCCTGTCCAACTACATGGTAGCCCTGCTGAAGGAAGCTGGCATCCCGGCAAGATATGTAGAGATCATGTCAGGAAATGATGCACCGCCGATGATCGAAGCATTCTCCAGCCGTCAGTCCAACCATATCATTACATGCGTGCCTATGGGTAAGGACAGCCTTTGGCTGGAATGCACCAACCAGACGGTACCTGTTGGGTATATGGGCACATTTACGGGCGGGCGCAAAGCGATCCTCATCGATGATGATGGTGCGCATATAGTTGCGACACCTTCCTATTCTGCAGATGATAATACGCGATGCCGGGTCATCCGGGCACAGATCGGCGCTGACGGTAATCTTGACGCCAGTGTGAACACGATGTACCGCTGCGTCCGCCAGGACCTGCCGCAGTCCATGATAGATGAGATGTCGGCGGAGGACAGGACGAAATACCTGAATGAGCTTTTCTCTTTGCCGACCTATACGGTGGACAAAAGCCATTACGAGGAGGAGAAGGGCCCTCTGCCTGTCGTAAAAGAAGACCTGCATTTGCTGGCGCCCAACTATGCCGGGGTATCGGGCCGGCGGCTCTTCATCGCACCCAATCTCGTTGACCGCAGCCACAAACGTCTGCCGGCAGACAGCGTCCGCAAATACGATTATATCACCGACAGGGCTTATACCGATATTGACAGTGTGGAGATATCGGTTCCTCCCGGTTACCAGCCCGAGGCCATGCCGGAAGATGTCACCATTGACGGGAAGTACGGCCGCTTTAAGGCCAGTGTAAAATTCGACAACGACAAATTGATCTACTACCGCTACCTGCAGCAATCCATTAAACACTATCCGCCTGCCGACTATCCCGGCCTCGTTCGCTTCTATGAGCAGTTATACCAGGCGGACAACCAAAAGGTGGTGCTGGTGAAGAAAGAGTAGCACCGCCCGGCGCGCCCGCCTTACTGACATCCACCGCCGATGGCTTCACCGACGAGGTTCACGAGGTTTTGATAGAGCGGTTTCTTTTCTTCTTCGGGTTTTTCGGCGATCAGGATCGCCGCATAATTCCGGCATTTATCGATGAAGGGAGCCGTGCCCAACAGGTTGGGGCAAGCCAGGATGGCGCTGCCGCCCGAGGCGTTGGTTCCGGTGATGAATTCCCCGAGCCCAAAATGAGCACCGGTTAATTCCTTAGGCAGGTATTTTATCGGGAGATCGGCGAACTGGGAGGCCTCCAGCTCTTCTACCGCTTTTTCGCTCAGGATGCGTTTGCCTTCGAACGTTCCCTTATTCAGGAGCATGGTGAGAAAGTTGAGATAGTCGTTGGCGGTAGATTTGGCCCCGCCGGAGGGATTGGTCGCCCCGCCTTCTTCATTGGCAAAGTTGGTGCCCCGCATTTTAAGGGGATTCGTGATGCGTTCGCGCATCAGCCGTTCGAATGATTTTTTCGAAACGATCTCCAGTACCCGGGCGGCGATGTTGGGTCCGAAGTTGCTGTAAAAGAACTCAGTGCCGGGATTGGTCCCGATATCATGCTTGCTGGCGTAGGAATTGACCATGTCTTCAAGCGTCTCGAACTTTTGTTTCGCCAGGACGCTTGTAACGCTTTGATCGGTCTTGATGCCGGTGGTATTGGTCAGACAGTTGCGGATGGTAATGTATCCCTTCATATATTTCCCGAACAGGGGGATATATTGCGTCACCTTATCATCCAGCGATAGTTTGCCCTCATCCACGAAGGTCATCACCAGGGCGGCCGTCAGCCAGTTACCCGCGCCGGCAATGGGAGCCGGGGTCTTGCCCGTGAAATCCTGGTTTGCCTGCTTCTGATAAACGATCTTGCCATCCTTCCAGACCAGCATGACATACCCCCCACCGAAAGCCTTCTGATTCTGTTTAAGTAATTGATCTACAGCATCAAAATTGCCCTGTGCAAGGGAATGCAGACAGAATAGCAGCGGAAGAACGAACAAACTGAAGCGTCGGCAGTTAAACCTGATTTGATATGACATAATATCGGGATTGAGGTCCTGGTTTGGATTTTGCGTCACAAGATTACTATTTATTAATTAAAAAGGAAAACCATATAAATCTATGAACCTGAATAATTTTACCATCAAGGCCCAGGAGGCGATCGCCCGGTCGCAGCAACTGGCATTTGACGGTTCGAACCCGGCAATAGATACGGATCATCTTCTGAAGGCGTTGCTCAATGAGGAAGATTCGCTGGTGGAGTTTCTGCTTAAGAAGAACAATGTGAATGTGGGGTTTGTGGAGAGTAAACTGGAAGAGAGTCTTCAGAAGCTTCCCAAGATAAGTGGCGCCGGTGCTCAACCGGCTCAGACCATCAGCCGGGAATTGAACAATGTCATTCTCCGGGCGGGCAGCGATCTGAAGCAGTTTGGCGATGAATTCGTCAGCGTAGAACATCTTCTCCTTGGTTTGGTACAAGGTAGTGATAATACGGCCAAGCTTCTAAAGGATGCCGGCCTTACTGAAAAAGGATTAATAGCGGCCATTAAAGATCTGCGGAAAGGGTCTACGGTCAACAGCCAGACGACCGAAACCACCTTTAATGCCCTCAATAAATATGCAAAGAATCTCAACGAGCTGGCCCGGCAGGGGAAGTTGGACCCGGTTATTGGCCGGGATGAAGAAATCAGAAGAACCCTTCATATTCTATCTCGCCGAAGCAAGAACAATCCCATCCTCGTTGGGGAACCCGGTGTTGGTAAGACGGCCATCGCTGAAGGGCTCGCCCATCGCATCGTCAACGGGGACGTGCCGGAGAATCTCCGGTCGAAAACCATCTATGCCCTCGACATGGGACAGCTGATCGCGGGCGCCAAGTATAAAGGGGAATTCGAGGAAAGATTAAAGAGCGTCGTAAAAGAAGTGGCGGGCAGCGACGGGGAGATCGTGATGTTTATCGATGAGATCCATACCCTGGTCGGCGCCGGCGGGGGTGAAGGGGCCATGGATGCCGCCAATATCCTGAAGCCGGCCCTGGCGCGTGGCGAACTTCGGGCCATCGGCGCTACTACCCTTAATGAATACCAGAAATTTTTTGAAAAGGATAAGGCGCTCGAGCGTCGTTTCCAGAAGGTGATGATCGATGAGCCCAACGTGGAAGACGCGATCTCGATCCTGCGGGGATTGAAAGACCGTTACGAGACGCATCACCATGTACGTATAAAAGACGAAGCTATCATCGCTGCCGTGGAATTGTCACATCGGTATATTACCGACCGGTTTCTGCCGGACAAAGCCATCGACCTCATCGATGAAAGCGCCGCCAAGCTTCGGCTGGAGATGAACTCCATGCCGGAAGAGCTCGACAGGCTCGAGCGATCGATCCGCCAATTGGAGATCGAAAGGGAAGCCATCAAGCGGGAAAAGGACGAAGAAAAGCTGCGCGAGCTCAGCGCCGAGATCGGGAATCAAAGTGTGGAGAGAGATACGCTGAAGGCCAAGTGGAAACAGGAGAAGGAACTGGTGGAGAAGGTACAGAATGCCAAGGCCAGTATCGAAAATCTAAAACTCGCCGCAGAAAAGGCCGAGCGGGAAGGGCAGTATGGACAGGTAGCGGAGATTCGTTATGGAAAGATAAAGGAGCAGGAAAAGATCATTGACGAGTATTCGGCCCAACTTTCTGCCATCAGCGCGGGTTCCCGCCTGATGAAGGAAGAAGTGGATGCCGAGGACATCGCGGAAGCCGTGGCAAAAGCCACCGGTATCCCGGTAACCCGGATGTTGCAGAGCGAAAAGGATAAATTGCTTAACCTGGAAGATGAGCTGCACAAGCGGGTGGTAGGCCAGGATGAGGCTATCACCGCCGTGGCCGATGCCATTCGCAGAAGCCGCGCCGGTCTCCAGGACCCCAAGCGGCCCATCGGTTCCTTCATCTTTTTAGGGACGACCGGTGTCGGTAAGACCGAATTAGCCAAGGCCCTTGCGGAATATCTTTTCGATGATGAAAGCATGATCACCCGTATCGATATGAGCGAATACCAGGAGAAACACACGGTTAGCCGGCTCATCGGCGCCCCTCCCGGTTATGTCGGGTATGATGAAGGCGGTCAGCTGACGGAAGCCGTACGGCGGAAACCCTATTCCGTCATCCTGCTGGATGAAATTGAAAAAGCCCACCCGGATGTCTTCAATATCCTGCTGCAGGTGTTGGATGATGGCCGGCTGACTGATAACAAAGGACGCGTGGTCAACTTTAAGAATACCATCATCATCATGACCAGCAATATGGGCAGCCAGGTGATCCAGGCCAATTTTGAGAATGTCACGGAGAAGAACCGGGAAGAAGTGATGGAAAGGACCCGGCTGGAAGTCATCGACCAGGTGCGGCAGACCATCCGGCCTGAATTTCTCAACCGGATAGACGAGATCATCCTGTTTCAGCCGCTGTTGAAAACGGAGATCAGGGGGATCATCAAGATCCAGCTGGACAACCTGCGGCAGCTGGTAGCTAAAAACGGGATAAATCTGCAATTCAGCGATTATGCCGTCGACTACCTTGCCGAAAACGGATTCGACCCTCAGTTCGGCGCCCGGCCGCTGAAACGGCTGATCCAGAAGGAAATAGTTAACCAGTTGAGTAAGAAGATATTGGCTGGGGATATCGATCGGACCGTCCCGGTGTTGGTGGATGTTTTTGACGGGGTCGTAGTATTCCGCAACGAACAGCCACATTTTGCCGAACCAAAAGAGCGGTAAAGTGTTACACATATGATGAAAGCAAAAGAAGCAGCCGTGATCATCCCGACTAAGGATGTTTTCGTGGGTGATCCAAAAGCTCCCGTAACCTTAACGGAGTACGGAGATTATGAAAGCGAGGCCTGTGCAAAGGTCAATGAGGTGGTAGGGAAGCTCCTGGAACAGTTTGATGGAAAGCTACGATTCAATTTCCGGCATTTTCCGTTGACTAAGATCCATCAACATGCCATGAAGGCAGCTGAGGCTTCCCTTGGTGCGGCCCAGGAAGGCAAGTTCTGGGAGATGCACAATACCCTTTTTGCCCATCGCCGCCGGCTGGGAGCGATCAGCCTCCGGGAATATGCGAAAGATGTTGGAGTAGTGGACAAGAAATTCCTGGACCACCTGGTCAATTCCACCTATGGGTGGCAAGTGCGGAGCGATCTGCTGGAAGGACTGAATAAGGGGGTGCGGGATGTGCCGGCCTTCTTTATCAACGGCGTCCTTTTTACCGGGAAGCCTACCTTCGAGAATCTCCGGAAGGGGATCGAAGACGCACTAAAGCTGAAACAGAAAAAGAAGAGAGCATAAAAAATCCGGGGCTGAAGGCCCCGGATTTTTTGATATATGGTAAAGTTTAAGACCAAAATATTGCAATTCCAGGAGATGGGGGATAAAAGCGGCTGGTCGTATATCAAGATCTCTGCGAAGCTGGCCGAACAGTTAAAACCTGGTAATAAGAAATCATTCCGCGTAAAAGGGAAGCTGGATGACCTTGCCATTAGCGGGATGGCCCTGCTTCCCATGGGGGAGGGGGATTTTATCATGGCGCTGAAGGCCGCGATCCGCAAATCCCTTCGCAAGCAAAAAGGGGACACCCTGGACGTGCAGCTGGAGGTGGATGGCAAGGTCATCCTTCCGCCAAAAGATCTCCTGGACTGCCTTGCCGACGAGCCGAAGGCGCTGGAACATTTCAAGAGCCTGCCAAAATCTCATCAGAACTGGTATGGCAACTGGGTCAAGACTGCCAAAATGGAAGCTACGCGGACCCGTCGCATCAGCCAGATCGTGGATGCGATGATGAAAAAGATGAGTTTTGGCGACATGCTCCGGGCCTATGGGGAGCAGGTCCGCTCGCTTCGGGAAGATCGATAATATTCATTCTTAAAATGACATAATTTTTCTGTTACTTTGCGCGCCGGGTACGTTTTTTGCACCCCGGGCCGCATTATGGATTTAAGCCATTCAAAGAAGATCTCGACCGCGGGACTCCTCATCACTCTTGGTATTATTTTCGGTGACATCGGTACATCCCCGCTGTATACTTTCCAGACAATCATGACAGAAGGCGGAAAAGTAACGGAAGAATTGGTCCTCGGGGCCATTTCCTGCGTTTTCTGGACCCTGACCCTGCAGACGACCTTCAAATACGTCTTTATAACCCTAAAGGCTGATAACAAGGGGGAGGGTGGCGTGTTCTCCCTGTACGCCCTCGTCCGCCGGTATGGGAAAAAGCTGGTTTACCCCGCCATCATCGGCGCCGGAACGTTGCTGGCCGACGGCATCATCACGCCGCCAATCTCCGTAACATCGGCCATCGAAGGGTTGAACTCGGTTCATGGCCTGGAGAACATCATCGTCCCGGGCAACAACCTGGTGGTAGAGATCGTGCTGGTCATTCTGTTGCTGCTATTCATCTTCCAGCGGTTTGGGACGAAGGTGGTGGGTGGGTCTTTCGGACCGATCATGTTCGTCTGGTTCTCCATGCTGGCTATCCTGGGTGTCAACCAGATAATACATTACCCCATGGTGTTGAAGGCCCTGAGCCCGCATTATGGCCTGGAGCTGCTGATCCGCCATCCCAACGGGTTCTGGCTGCTGGGCGCCGTTTTCCTTTGTACCACCGGGGCCGAAGCGTTGTATAGCGACCTGGGCCATTGCGGCCGCAAGAATATCCAGGTAAGCTGGATCTTCGTAAAGATCTGCCTGGTGCTCAACTATCTCGGACAGGGCGCGTGGGTGCTCTTGCAGCATACAGACAGCCTGGGCGGTGTCAACCCCTTTTTCGCCATCGTCCCTCACTGGTTTCTCATCCCTAGCGTGTTTATCGCCACGGCGGCTTCCATCATCGCCAGCCAGGCCTTGATCAGCGGGTCGTTCACCCTAATAAACGAAGCCATCAGCTTGAATTTCTGGCCAAAGGTGACGGTCAAATTTCCTACTGATGTCCGCGGTCAGATCTATATCCCCAGCATCAACTGGATACTCTGTACCGGCTGTTTCCTGGTGGTGCTGTATTTCAGGACATCGGAAGCCATGACGGCGGCCTATGGTTTCTCCATCACCGTCGCCATGCTGATGACGACCATCCTCATGTATTACTTCCTGCGAAGGACAAAGCACCTGCCTATGTGGCTAGTGGTCCCCATCCTGGTTGTTTTTATCAGCGTGGAGTCTTCGTTCTTTGTCGCCAACGCAGTGAAGATCGTCAAGCGCCTTTTCTTCCTGGTCTTCGAATTCGGGCTCATCTTTACCATGTATATCTGGTATAATGCCAGAAAGATCAACAACCGGTTCCTCAACTTTATCGATCTGAATGAGCACATCCCGTTGCTGGAAGGCCTCAGCAAGGATGAATCCATCCCGAAATTCTCGTCACACCTCATCTATCTCACCAAAGCCAACCGGCCCAACCAGATAGAAGAAAAGATATTGTATTCCATTTTCAGCCATAACCCCAAAAGAGCGGATGTCTACTGGTTTGTCCATATCGAACGTACCGACGAACCCTATACGATGGAATACGGCGTGGAAGAGCTGATGAACGACAAGGTGATCCGGGTAGAGTTTCGGCTGGGCTTCCGCGTCAAGCAGAACGTTGGCCTGATGTTCAGGAAAGTGGTGACGGAAATGATCTGTAACAAAGAGCTGGATATTGTCAGCCGTTATCCTTCCCTGAAGAAGCATAATATCGCCGAGGACTTTAGATTCGTCATCCTCGAGAAATTCCTTTCTTACGACAACGAATTCTCCGTGCGCGACGGGTTCATCCTGAACAGCTATTTCAGCCTGAAGAAGCTGGCGCTGGCCGAAGAAAAGGCTTTTGGCCTGGATTCCAGCGAGACTGTTGTCGAGAAGCTGCCGCTGGTGGTGGCGCCAGTGACGAAGATCAATCTTCATCGAGCTTACTATAGGATACATCGTTGATGCCAGTAATGAAAAAAAGCACTATATTTGAGTGGAAGGCCTAAGCCCGTTTCTGATCTGTCACCTTAGACCCGATTACAGCAATCCTTTTAAAAGCCAGTGCCATGCAGATGTGCATTGGCTGTCGCTTTAATACCCTCTTCGTACGAGGTAGGCTGGAAGCGATAGGCTATTTGAAATTTTGTCGAATCGAAGTGGTAGTCGAAGGCATATTGATAAAGCATTTCGTACAATTCGGCCGTCGTCGTATCGAAAACCCCTCCCAGCCGGATCATCCATTTCGGCATTATCTTGTACCTTTCGCTTTTGCCCATGGCCATGGCTGCCTGCCTGATGAATTCCGCTGCCGTGATGGTCGGCGCCGCCGTCGGCAGGTGCCACACCTGGTTCCAGGAATTATCGTCTGTGGCGAGCAGCGCCAGTGCTTTTGCCGCATCCGGCGTATAGGTGAAAGAGTGCCCTGCGTGGGCATTTACCAGCCATTGAGCAGGCTGGTCTTTTAGCATTCTTTGAAAAATGAGAATGTCGGGGACACTAGTCTTATTCGTACCGGGGCCATAGAAGTCAGCCGCCCGGGCGATGGTGGCGGTGATGTTCCCTTTTCGAACCTCGCTCATCAATTTTGTTGCGATGCGGGCCCGAAGATCACCCTTGCGGCTGGAGGGGTCGTAGGGTGTGTCTTCCGTCATCGGGCCATCGACTCTCCCGTACATATAGACGTTGTCGAAGAAAATGAGTTTTGCTCCTGCCCTTTTACAGGCTTCGATCTGGTTGTCCATGATGCGTGGCCACTGTTCACGCCAGAGATAATAATCATATTTCAACCCGATGCAATTGTAGACGACGGATGAGCCGCTGATAGCTTGCAATGCCTGGTCGGGTTGAGTAATGTCGGCGGCGACTATGGTCGCTCCGGGCTGTTCTTTCGGATGCCGGGATACGAGTCGAACGGGCAGCCCGCGGGAAATGAGTTCCTTCGCCAGGATGTCGGCGATGGCGCCACCTGCGCCAAGGATGGTATGGATCGACATGGGTTCGAATTTAGGGCATAAAGATAGATAGACCCTGGGTTACCATAGTATGTTTTTTGTAAAATATTGTTATATAATTGTTTACAAAGATGTAGGGTTAAGATTTGATTAAACGTTTGTTTAATTCAAACGTTTGTTTAACTTTGGCCTCTTATTTTGACACGTAGGTGGGTATTCCATCAACGGCTCGGGGCAACCCGGAATTCTAACGATTTTTGCAAGCCTCGGGCGGACCGGAGGTTCGACGGCGAAGGCCAGACATAAGATTAGGCGATCACCATAGCATTCACAATATGAAGCGAATATTCATCAGCAGTGGATTTAGTATGTTAGTTCTTTTCGCAAGCGCTCAAAAGGCAACGGACACCTTGTCCAGTGCGACGTTGCAGGCTTGCGTACAGTATGCCCTCAAACATTATCCCCTGGTCCAGCAGGCCTTGCTGGATGAGCAGATCACCGAACGGCAGGTGAAGAGCAAACTGGCTGACTGGTATCCGCAGATCAACCTCAACGCCAATTACCAGAATAACTTCCAGCTGCAATCCATCGCTTTCAATGGCCAGGTTATCAAGAGCGGAGTCTACAATACCTCGACGGTGGGCTTTGCGCTCTCCCAGAACCTGTTTACCCGCGACGTGCTTCTGGCGGCCAGGACAAAGAATGACGTTATGACCAATATCCGCCAGACGACGGTGAGTGACAAGATCGATGTGACGGTCAACGTGAGCAAGGCCTTTTACGATGTCCTGCTCACCGAGAAACAGATCGATGTGCTGAATGATGATATTGTGCGATTAGAGCGGAATTTAAAAGATACCTATAACCAATACCGCGGCGGGCTTGTGGATAAGACCGATTACAAACGCGCCACCATTTCCCTCAACAACAGCAAGGCCCAGAAGAAAACCAACGAAGAGACGCTCAAGGCCAAATATGCCGTGTTGAAACAGCTGATGGGATATACCGCACCGGATTCCCTGCACCTTGTTTATGACAGCGCTCAGATGGAAGCCGAAGTCTATATCGATACCCTGGCGCTTCCGGACTATTCCAAGCGCATCGAATATCAGCAACTGATGACGCAGAAGCGGCTGGAACAAGCCAACGTCAAATACAACAAATGGGCCTATATCCCTACGGTGACCGCCGGCGCGGGATATAATTTCAACTACCTGAACAACCGGTTCAGCCCATTGTACAAACAGGATTATCCTAATTCCTATGCCGGACTGCAGGTGAGCTTCCCTATTTTCCAGGGAACCAAGCGTACCCAGAATATCCGGATCGCGGAGCTGCAGCTGACCCGCATCGACTGGGATGTCACCAACCTGCAAACGGCTATCAGTACCCAATATGCCGAGTCGCTGGCCACCTACAAGAGCGAGCTGAACAACTATCATATTCAGAAGGATAATCTCGAACTGGCGCGGGATGTGTTCAACACCATCGAGCTGCAATATCGCTCCGGCGTCAAGGCTTATCTCGATCTGATTACGGCCGAAACGGATCTCCTCACCGCGCAGACGAATTATAGTAATGCGCTCTACCTGGTGTTGAGCAGCAAGCTGGATGTAGAAAAAGCATTGGGAACGATCACTTATTAATTTACTTACACTGGATAAATCATCATTTTATATGAGAAATAGTTTACCATGGATTGGTTTTATGTCGGTCGCCGTTTCGTTGAGCCTTGCCTCCTGCGGGGATAGCAAACCTGCAGGGCCCCAGGCCCCTCCACCTGTCGCGGTGGATGTCTACACCGTGGCTGCCGGCAATGCCACGTATTTTGATTCTTATCCCGGTACTGCAACGCCGTTGAACCAGGTGGATATCAAGCCGCAGGTGTCGGGGAATATCGTCGGCATCTTTTTCAAGGATGGACAGCAGGTGAAGAAAGGGCAGAAGCTCTACGAGATAGATCAGCAACAATATAAGGCCGCGGTGGAAGCCGCCAAAGCCAACGTGGATGTGGCCAGGGCGAACCTCGCAAAGTCGCAGCAGGATGCCGACCGGTACGAGGACCTGGCCAAACAGGACGCCATCGCCAAACAGACGCTGGACCACCAGCGGGCCGACCTGGAAGCGAGCAAGCAGCAGCTGGCAGCAGCGCAGGCCAACGTAGCCAGCGTAGAGACCAACCTGAAATATTCCGTCATCTATGCGCCCTTCAACGGGACGATCGGCATCTCCCAGGTGAAGATCGGGACGGCGGTGTATCCGCAGACCCTGCTCAATTCGGTGAGCACCGACGATCCCATGGCCGTCGACATCGCCATCGATCAGGCGGAGATACCCAAATTCTCCCATTATTTTGCGACGGGGGCTAAGCCGAAGGACTCGCTCTTCACAGTGATGTTGCCCGATGGCTCGATCTATCCCTATCCCGGGTCGCTCTACCTGCTGGACCGCTCTGTCGACCCCACAACGGGTACCCTCAAGGCAAGGATCACCTTCCCCAATGCGAAGAACGAGCTGAGGGCTGGTCTCACCGCCAACATCCGCGTAAAGCATGACGCCGGCGACAGCAGCCTGCTCATTCCTTACAAGGCGGTGGTCGAGCAGCTGGGTGAATATTTTGTTTTTGTCGTCAATGAAGGACATGCCTTGCAGCGCAAGGTCGTCCTTGGCACCAGGATAGCAGACAAGGTAGTCGCAAGAAGCGGTCTTCAGGCCGGGGATAAAGTGGTCATCAACGGAGTACAGAAACTCAGGGACAGCAGCGCCGTCGCGGTTGCTCCGCCAAAAGCACCCACGGCCGCAGGAGCAGCGTCCGCAGGAAAGTAAGCGTAAGAGAGGAAATAAATCAAAATTTTAGTCCTAATGAAGTCTTCAAATATATTTCTCAGGAGGCCGGTGACGGCTATAGTTATTTCCCTGGTGATCCTGCTGGTGGGAACCCTGGCCATCTTGAACATGCCGATCAGCCAGTATCCCGATATCACTCCACCGACGGTGCAGATCACCAGTAACTTCACCGGCGCCGATGCGCAGACGGTAGAACAGACGACGACCACGGCTATCGAGACCCAGGTGAACGGGGTGCCGGGTATCGCCTATATGCAGAGCAATAGCGCCAACAATGGTAACTCGCAGATTACTGCCACACTCAACATTGGGGCCGACCCTAATATCGTGGCGCTGGATATTCAGAACCGGGTAGGCATCGCAACGCCGACCCTGCCGCAGCAGGTGCAGCGCCTGGGAATCACCACGCTGAAGCGTAACCCGGCGATCCTGATGCTGGTAGCCATCTATTCCCCCAAGCATACCCACAGCATACCGTTTATGGACAACTACGCCAACATCTACCTGCGGGATATTCTGTTGCGGACGCCGGGGGTGGGGGATGTGTTCAGCCGCGCCGACAACTTCAGTATGCGTGTCTGGCTGAAGACCGATAAGTTGGCACAACTGGGGCTGACAGTGAATGATGTGCAGAGCGCCATCAACGAGCAGAACCTCCAGGTGGCGGCCGGTTCCGTATCGGCGCCGCCGCAAAATTCCGGTTCCGCCTTCGAGTTCACCGTCTTTACCGACAGCCGGCTGAATACGGAACAACAGTTTGGCGACATCGTGGTCCGCAGCGATCCCAAAAATAATTCGATCGTCTATCTGAAGGATGTCGCCCGAATACAACTTGGGAAAGTGAGCTATACCGCCAACTCCTTTGTGGATGGGGACCGGGCTTCTTACCTGCTGGTCTACCAGGCGCCGGGCAGCAATGCGCTTTCCACGGCTGAAGGGGTGTACAAGGCCCTCGCGGACGCCAAGAGATATTTTCCCGCCGACATCAACTATGTGGTGCCATTCGAATCGGTATCTGTTGTGAAGGTGTCTATCGCCGATGTGGTCAATACCCTGCTCATCGCCTTGTTGCTGGTGACGCTGGTCGTATTCTTGTTCCTGCAGAACTGGCGCTCTACCCTCATTCCCGTACTGGCTATTCCTGTGGCCATCGTCGGAACCTTCATCTTCTTTATCCCGCTTGGCTTTACTATCAATACCCTGACGATGTT
Source organism: Puia dinghuensis (assembly GCF_014642875.1). Classification (GTDB taxonomy): domain Bacteria; phylum Bacteroidota; class Bacteroidia; order Chitinophagales; family Chitinophagaceae; genus Puia; species Puia dinghuensis. Next base: position 1,029,578 of record NZ_BMJC01000001.1, on the reverse strand, counting down.
CGGCTTTGTGTTGGCGATCGGTATCGTGGTGGATGACGCTATCGTGGTCGTGGAGGCGGTGCAGCACTATATCGATGAGGAACACCTGTCGCCAAAAGAAGCTACCGCGCGAGCCATCGCGGATATCTCCGGACCCGTCGTCGCCATCGCGCTCATCCTGGCGGCGGTATTCGTGCCCGTTGGGTTTATCCCGGGCATCGTCGGTCGCCTCTACCAGCAGTTTGCCATCACCATCGCCATCTCGGTGCTGATCTCGGCCTTTGTGGCCCTCTCGCTGACCCCGGCACTGTGTATGCTGCTGCTGCGCGAACATCGTATCGACAAACAATCCAAGGGGCTAAACTGGTTGTTTTTCAAGTTCAACCAAGGGTTTAACCGGGTTACTCTCCGGTATACCGCTGGCGTCAAGGGTTGGATCAGACATGCTCCGCTGGTGCTGGTGCTGCTGGCCTGCATCTGTGTCGGCGACTTCTTCCTGTTCAGGAGCAAGCCCACCGGCTTTATTCCGACCGAGGATGATGGTCGCGTCTATATCTCATTCGAAATACCCGAGGCTGGGTCCACCACACGCGCTATCGCCGTTTTGGACAGCATCCAGCATATGGCGCAAACCGTGCCCGGCGTTCTCCACACGGCCGCCCTGGGTGGACTCAATATCCTGACCTTCGGTTCGAAATCGAATGCCGGCAGTATCTTCGTGCAGTTCAAACCCTGGGATCAACGGAAGAAGAAGAGCGAGCAACTATATGGGATCGTTGCCGAAATGCAGAAGCGGTTCTCGACGATAAAGGAAGCACGCGTCGTGGTGATCCCGCCACCGGCCATTCCGGGCCTGGGTAATGCCGGCGGTTTCAGCATCCAGATCGAACAGCGGCAGTCGAACGATGATATCAAGACCTTCGAACGGGTCGTGAACCAATTCGTTGCCGAGGCGAACAAGCAACCCGAGATAGGCCAGGCCTTTACCTTCTTCTCCGCCCATACTCCTGGGTACCAGGTGGGAGTAGACCGGGATAAGGCCAAGAAACTGGGGCTCAGCCTGGCCGACGTATACAATACTATGCAGATGTATATGGGGAGTACCTATATCAACCAGTTCACTGACTATGGACGCAACTTCTATGTCGTGGCCCAGGCGGATACCAACTACCGTAACGATATTTCGAAGATCAACCAGTATTATGTGAAGAATGCCGCGGGACAAATGATCCCGCTGAGCACTGTCGTTTCGTTCAAGACGACGGAAACCGCGCCGCTGATCTCCCACTTCAACATCTATCGCAGCGCCGAGATCGACGGCGGGGCCAAACAGGGATTCAGCAGCGGCCAGGCCATCGCAGCGCTACAACGGGTAGCCGACAAGGTATTGCCGGAAGGGTATGGGTATGACTGGTCGGGGTTAAGCCTGCAGGAAATAAAGTCGGGCAACAGCTCGGTGTATATCTTCGCCCTGTCCATCGTCTTTGTGTTTCTCTTCCTGGCGGCCCTCTATGAAAGCTGGGCGGTGCCCTTCTCGGTATTGCTGGCTGTGCCTATCGGGGTATTGGGCGCTATCCTTACGCTGACACTGATACCACGACTTACCAATAATGTCTATGCGCAGATCGGGTTGATCACCCTTATCGGGTTGTCGGCCAAGAACGCGATCCTGATCGTCGAGTTCGCCAAAGAGCGGGTCGACCGTGGGATGCCCGTCGTCGCCGCTACGCTGGATGCTGTCAAGCTGCGGCTTCGCCCAATCCTGATGACCTCTATCGCCTTTCTGTTGGGGGTATTACCCCTGGCGCTGGCTTCCGGAGCCTCATCGGTGGCACGTAATACCATCGGCTTTACCGTGTTGGGGGGGATGTTTGCCGCTACCAGCCTGGCGATCTTCATCGTTCCGGTGTTGTTTGTCGTCATCACCCGCATCACCTATGGAAAGGGTAAATTAGATGCGTTAGGAAGCAAGGAATATAATCTGGCAGAATAATCAGACTGGCTTTTGTCAACAGCATAAGCCTGCCCCGGAGGGGCAGGCTTATTTTTTTATTCCGTCCGCAGGCTCTCGATCGGGTTTGCCCTTGCTGCGCGTATTGCCCGGAGGCTGATCGTCAGCACCGTGATCAGCATCGCCAGGCCTGCCGCCAGCACAAATACCCACCAGCCGATGGTGATGCGGTAGGCAAAGTCCCGGAGCCATCTGTTCATTACGATCCAGGCAATAGGGGCGGCGATGAAGAAAGCCAATACTACCAGGCGCAGGAAATCCTTTGACAGCAGCGCGACGATGCTCGCCGTATTTGCACCCAGCACCTTGCGGATACCGATCTCTTTTGTCCGTTGTTCGGCGGTGAAGGTGGCCAGTCCCAGCAGCCCCAGACAGGCCACGAAGATCGTCAGCCCGGCGAAGATGCCCAGGATGCGGCCGATGTGCTGTTCCAACGTATAGGTGTCCTCGAAGCGCTGGTCGAGGAAGCTATAGGAAAAAGGGCCTCCGGCCTTTAGTGCGGTCCATTTCTGCTGCGCGGTCTTCAGGAGCCCGGCGATATCCCGGGTCTTTGCCTTGACGATGAGGTCAGTGCCCTGGTTGCTACCCAGGGTCATCACCAGGGGGGTGATGAGGTCGTGCAGGCTTTTGAAATGAAAGTCCTTTACCACCCCGATGACATGGAAGGTTGTCTTGTGGTCGTCATTGTTCGGGCTGGTGAGGGTGTGACCGATGGCTTTTCTCCCCCAGCCAAAGACCCGGGCCGTCGTCTCGTTGATGATCATTGCCGTACTATCCGTTCCAAAGGCTTTGGAAAAATTCCGCCCATCGGCTATCTCCATACCAAGCGTGGGGATATAGCTGTCATCCACCTGGTAGCGCAGGCTGTTGACCAATTGGCTGCTGTTGTTGTCGGCATAGATGAGGAAGTTATTGTTGTAGGAAGCCCCGGCCGGCAGGTAGCCGGAAGCGGTTATGGCGGCGACCCTCGGATCCTGTAACAGCTGTTGCCGGAAGAAATCCTGGTTATTCCCCAACCAATAGGTGTCCTGGACGACGAGCACCTGGTCGCGGTCGTACCCCAACTTCTTGTGCTGGATATAGGCCAGTTGCCGGTAGACCACCACCGTGCCGATGATCAGGCTGATGGAGATAAAGAACTGGAAGACGACCAGTCCGCTGCGGAGTCCCACGCTTGTTCTGCCGGCTTTGAACAATCCTTTCAGTACTGCAACGGGTCGGAAGCCGGAAAGGAAGAAGGCGGGGTAGGCGCCGGCGAGCAAGCCCGTCGCCAGCGCAAATAACAGGAGTACCGGCAATAGCCAGGGGGTATCGCTCCAGTGGAGGGATAAGGGGTAGCCGGCAAGCCGGTTGAAGGCGGGGAGCGCCCACCAGACCAGGACCAGGGCGATGACCATTGCCACCGTCGTCAGGAGGATGGATTCGAGCAGGAATTGGCCGGCCAGCTGGCCCCGCATCGAGCCCAGCACCTTGCGGATGCCTACCTCTTTGGCCCTTTTTGTTGCACCCGCCGTGCTCAGGTTCATGAAATTGATGCACGCGATCAGCAGCATGAAGATCGCCACCGCGCTGAAGATGTAGATGTAGTGGATATCCCCTGGTGCGGACAAGTCGCCTGTCAGGTCGGAGTGAAGATGGATATCGGTGAGGGGTTGGAGGAAGAAACCGATGTTGTTACCGCTCGCCCTGAACTGGGCAAGGCTTATTCCCATGGCTTTTTGCAACTGGGGACCGATGTACTTCCCGACTACCCCCGGCAGTTTGGCCTCCAGTTTTTTGGCATCATACCCTTCGGGAAGGAGGAGGTAGGTATGATAATTAGAGGTCAGCCAGCTGGGATTGCGGGCTTCCGGCAGGCTGGCCATGGAGGCAAAAAGATCGAAATGGAAATGGGAGTTCTCCGGGACGCCCTCGATGACCCCGGTGACGGTGAGGGCTGCGTTGTCATCCGTAAAGGTGAGCACCTTGCCGATGGGGTCCTCGTTGCCGAAATATTTCTCTGCCACAGACCGGGTAATGATTACTGTGTTTGGCTGCAGCAGGGCGGTGGCGGCGTCTCCTTTCACCAGTGGCAGGGTAAAGACCTGGAAGAAATTGGAGTCGACAAAGGCCATCGCATCCTCGCGAAAGGTTCGGGTCCCGTAGCTGATGCGGTGGATACCGTTGGCCCGAAGCCGGGTGGCTTCCTGTACTTCCGGAAATTCTTTCTTAAGGGTAGCCGCGACCGGGGGCATCACGTTCGCCTCTTTGATCTCCCCGCCATTCATCCGGCCGCGGAAGGTGACGCGGACGATGCGATTGGCCTTATCGTTGTACCGGTCGTAGCTCCATTCATGCCGGACAAAAAGCATGATCAGCAGACAGGTGGCGATGCCAAGAGCCAGGCCAAGGATATGAATGGCGGAAATGGTTTTATTCCGCCATAGGCTGCGGAAGGCGATGGTCAGGGAGTTGTTAAACATAGTAGCTGGTTTTACCAGTTAGACAACGGGGTTATATAAAAGGTTGCAGTCTTGCTGCAATTTTTTTTGCTGCCAGATTGACGGGTTCTTCGGGATGCATGCGGATGTGGGGTGGGGTAGGGAGGGCGGGGTGAAGCGGTGGTGTTTTTTTGTCCGGTGGCGATGCGGGATTGTTTTGTATTTTTAAAGCACCGGAATTTCTCTGCTAAAAGGGTTAGTGTTTTTTGATTGGAGGCAGGAATTTTGACAAGAAAATGGCTGCTAATTGGAGTAGCATATTAAAATGTTATTTAAAAAATTGTTTTTCATTAGTTTATATGCGTTTATATCAAATTTATATACATGATATGGAGGCTTGATCTTGGATGTAGGAGCTGGTTTTTGGAAAATAAAACAAAATTGTTATAATTTGGATTAAATTATGAAGTTAATATTTGACATACAATATTTTCCATCGGTTATATTCTATAAAAATTCGTATAATTTTACACATATCGTTATAGAGCAATGCGAAACCTACCAAAAAATGAGTTTTCGCAATCGCTGCCAGATCGCGGGGGCCGAAGGCATCGTCGATCTCAGCATTCCTCTGGTGAAAGGAAGGGATCAGAAGACCTTTATACGGGATGTCAGAATTGCAGATGGATTGCCCTGGCAGGCGCAGCACTGGAAGACGATCGTCTCCTGTTACAATCGATCGCCGTGGTTCGAATTCTACCGGGATGAGCTGGAGAGTCTCTACCGGAAGCCGTTTGACTTCCTGATCGACTGGGACCTTAGCTGCCTCGAATGGTCGTTCAGGATGCTGGGGCTTACCCCGAGCATCGGGTTGACGGAAAGCTATCAGAAAAGTTATGCAGATGGTGAGGAATGGGTCGATATGCGGGAAACCCTCTTACCCAAGACCCGGGAAGTATGGGGGGTGGCGACCTCGCGTTATCGCCAGGTATTCGAAGAGCGCACTGGTTTCGTACCTGGTCTCTCCATTCTGGATCTGCTGTTTTGTGAAGGCAAAAACGCGATCAGATATATACGGTCGTGAGATGACGGACGGTCTTTTTTAGCCGCAGGTGCAGCTCATCCAATCTTTTCAGGTAATCCCGCTGGAGCAATAACTGCTGGTTCAGCAGCTGTTTCAGCTGTTGCTGGGAAGAGGAAGAAAGTGCGCGGGCCTGGGCTTCCTGGCGACGCAGCTGGCTAAGCTGGGCTATCAGCTCCCGCTGCAACTGCACCACCTGAGCTCTGATCTCCTTTTCTGTGGACTCTTCTATCCAGGTGAGCCGATCCTTTGGGCTGAGGGTATCTATGCTTTTAAAAGAGAAGCTCGAATTGGGGACGAAGACAAGGCCTTCTGCCGGCGGAAGATCGTCTGCCTCCTCCTGGTCCCGGTGATCAGTTTTCGGTTTGTCAGACGAATAATCCCAGCTGGTGGCAGCGTCGGGGCCCGTAATGGTGAGGGTCACCGGTTGGGTAAAGACAAACGTTTTGGCGGCCGGGGTGCCGTTGGTGCTGGCTACCGAACCGAGCAACGCGGCTTCAGCGAGGTCCTGGTCAGAGGCCTGAACAAGCTGGCGCTTTGCCGGGTGGGAATGCGGGGCCTCGTGACGAGGGGCGGCGGGACTATGCAGGTGCGGTGCCGGTACGCTGGTGTTTACGATGGGGGCAAGGGCCAGTTCGACCGAGACGGGTGCAACGGGTGAGCTGGCGGTGGCGACGGGTGCAACGGCGGAATTTATGGGGGTTGCAGTTGGTTGTGGCCGGTTGTCGTTTCGCCCTGTTCGCGCCAGGCTGAGGATAGTGATGGTTGCTGTCAGAAAGAAAAGGATAAAAGGCCGGGCGCCGGGACGACGATTGGTCCTCTTCTGCTGCAAGATCCTCCTTGCCCGCTGTAATAGCAGCTGCTCATCGCCTGCACCGGTTGCCGCCAGGGCAAGCCGGCCATGCCGGTGTTGCCGGGCCAGGGAAAGCAAGGCGGATACATAGGCGTGAGGGTCATAGTTGAACTGGAGAACCTCATCATCGCAACAATGTTCCCTTTCCCTTTGCAGATCGCGGATCAGCATCCGGGTGAAGGGGTTGAAGAAGAACAGGAGGCCGATGACCGTAACACCAAGGTTGAGCAGGTAGTCTTTCCGGCGGATATGGGCTAATTCATGCACCAGGATCGCTTCCACCTGCTGGGGTGACAGGTGGCAGATCATAGCCACCGGCAGGAGGATCACTGGTTTCAGGAATCCCATAGTCACAGGCACGTCCACCAGCGCGGAAAGGTAGACGTGTACCAGGGAATGGATTCCCATCCGGCGGCTGGTAGCCGCTACAAAGACCCTGAACTCCGCCGGCATTTTGGAAAGACCGTTGCGGGTGAGGCGGCGGGAGTGAATATATTGATGGGAATAGCGGATCAGCAATCCGCCGAGTACGAGCAGGTAGAGGGACGAACAGGAGGAGAGCCCGACATCGACCAACCAGCGGCTGGCCCCCGCCAGCCGGTATCCGCCGCCCGATATTACCCATCCGCCATCGTTGAAAAAGTAAGCGTCGATAAACGTGACTGTCGACCCCAGGGCGCCAAACGCCAACAGGGCGAGGGCAAGACCATGCCGGAAACGGGACGGCGCCTGGCTGAAAATCCTGATCAGCAATTGATAACTGAGCCAAAGCAGGCCCATTTGCCAAAGACTATTCAACAGCGTCCAGCCCAGCGCCTTTAGTAAAGCGGATTGGGTCAACAGGTGCATGTTTATTGTTTTTTCAGGTTATTTAACAGCAGCTGTATCTCTTCGAGTTCGGCAGGGGAAGCCTTGTGATTGCCGAGGGCCTGGAGCACCATTGCGGTGGACGAGCCGCCAAAGAGGGTGTTGATCATTCTGCCCAGCAAATGCTGCTGGGTCTTTTCCTTGCTCACCGAGGCCTGGTAAATATGTGTTTTGAAAGAATCGTCGCGGCTGACCAGTCCTTTTTCATACATGATCTGCATCAGCTTGAGCGTAGTGGTATAGCCCGACTCCTTTGTTTTCAGCAATTCTTCATGTACTTCCCTGACGCTTGCTTTGTCCTTCTCCCAGAGTACTTGCAGGATCTCGAGCTCACTTTCCGTGGGTTTTATCGTCTTCGCAGGCATAAGATGAAAATTTGAGGGGTAATTTACGACAATTTTCGTAAATCTTTGGTTAAAATGCCGCGGCCAGGTTTCGGGGTAAAATAACCTGGCCGCGGCATATGGCTAATGATGGGCTTTCGGTGGGAGGCTCTGTGCCGCGGCCAGGGGGGACAAAAGAAAAGCCCCGATGTAGAAACAACGGGACTTCGGTATTTGGATCTGATTAGTGTCGTAAGTTAGGCTGTAAAGATAAACCTAGAAATGAAATTTCCTCAAAAATCTTTACATTTTTTTTGTTAATGCAATGCAATGGTCGCAGGAGGCTGAGACGCCGTCCTGGCGCTGACAACCGCCTGTTTTTCCGCTGGCTGCACGCGGTGTTTTGCGCCCTCGTCATGCGTATGGAAGATGGAGGCAAGGGTAGGTGCGATGACCAGGGAAACGATGGACATCAGTTTGATGAGGATGTTCATCGACGGACCGGATGTATCCTTGAAGGGGTCGCCCACCGTATCGCCGGTGACGGAAGCCTTGTGCGGATCGGATTTCTTATAATGGATCTCGCCGTTGATCTCCACGCCTTTTTCAAATGATTTTTTTGCATTATCCCAAGCGCCGCCTGCGTTGTTCTGGAAGATGCCCATCAGTACGCCGCTAACGGTGGCGCCGGCAAGAAAGCCGCCAAGTGCTTCGGGGCCCAGCAGAAAACCGATGATCAGAGGGGAGAGGATGGCAATCGCGCCCGGCAGCACCATCTTCTTGATGGAAGCCTGGGTGGAGATGGCCACGCATTTGTCATATTCCGGGGTGCCCGTGCCTTCCATGATACCGGGAATAGTGCGGAACTGGCGTCTTACTTCCTGTACCATCGCCATGGCGGCCTGCCCTACGGCCTGGATAGCCAGGGACGAGAAGATGAAGGGGATCATTCCACCGACAAAAAGGCTGGACAATACCTTGGCCTTATAAATGTCGATGCCCTGGATGCCGGCGACGCCGACAAAAGCGGCGAAGAGGGCGAGGGCGGTGAGGGCTGCAGAAGCGATGGCGAATCCTTTGCCGGTGGCGGCCGTCGTATTTCCTACGGCATCCAGCACATCGGTCTTTTCCCGCACTTCCTTCGGCAGTTCGCTCATCTCGGCGATGCCGCCCGCATTGTCCGCGATGGGGCCAAATGCGTCGATAGCCAGCTGCATGGCGGTAGTCGCCATCATCCCGGCGGCGGCAATGGCGACACCGTAAAGACCTGCACAGGCGAATGAACCATAGATACCGCCTGCCAGTACGAGTATCGGCAGAAAGGTGGATTGCATCCCGACGGCAAGCCCGCCGATGACGTTGGTGGCGTGACCGGTGCCGGACTGACGGATAATGCTCAGAACAGGAGCCTTACCCATAGCGGTATAGTATTCGGTAATAATGCTCATCAGGGTCCCGACGAGCAGTCCTACGCCGATGGCGCCGAGAACGCCCCATTTGGTGAATTCGGTGCCGCGCAGGGTCATCGTTTCGGGGAGGACATAATAGACCAGCCCGATGCAGGCCAATGCGGTGAGGACAATAGAACCCCAGTTACCCATGTTGAGGGCTCTCTGCACGGTGGAAGTATTGACACCGGCTGTATCGCTGATGCGCACGAAGAGGGTGCCTACAATGCTGAAGATGATCCCTACACCGGCGATGAGCATGGGAAGTAAAATGGGAGCCATGCCGCCGAAGGCGTCGTCGGAGACGGTCTCCTGGCCCAGTACCATCGTTGCCAGAACGGTGGCCACATAGCTTCCGAAGAGGTCGGCGCCCATCCCGGCTACGTCGCCTACGTTGTCACCAACGTTGTCGGCGATGGTGGCAGGGTTGCGGGGATCGTCCTCGGGAATGCCTGCCTCTACTTTACCGACGAGGTCGGCGCCGACGTCGGCCGCTTTTGTATAGATGCCGCCACCCACGCGGGCGAAGAGGGCAATGGATTCGGCGCCCAGCGAGAAGCCGGTGAGCACTTCGATGGTCGTCCTCATCTCATCGGAGTTCACCCCGGCGCCCGGTGCGAAGATGGCTTTTAATATAATGAAGAGACCGCCCAGTCCCATGACGGCCAGACCGGCAACACCCAGTCCCATGACGGAACCACCGGTGAAGGATACCTTCAAAGCCTGGCTTAGGCTCGTCCGTGCTGCATTCGCCGTACGGACATTCGCTTTTGTGGCGGTGCGCATGCCGATGTAGCCGGCGGTGGCGCTCAATATCGCACCAAGGACAAAGGCAACGGCGATGCTCCAGTGCGAATGCGGATTGGCGCTACCCATCACGGCCAGAAGGATGGCTGCTATGATGACAAAATAAGAGAGTATCTTCCATTCAGCCTTCAGGAAAGCCATAGCGCCTTCGGCGATGTGCTTGGCGATTTCCTGCATCCGGACATTGCCCGGATCCTGCTTTGCCACCCAGGCATACTTAATAAACGTGTACAAGAGACCAACGGCTCCCAGAACGGGAACTACATAAATCAATTTGTCCATAAGTTGTAGACCTTTAACAGCATTTTCATCACTGCAATCGTTTACTTATTGCGGATGGCTTAAGGGACGGCAAAAATAGGGGGAAAATGTCAAATTTGATTATAATGAAAAATCCTTTCGCTTCATAACGAAAGGATCCTTCAATAAAAACCGGAGCTTGAATGAGAACATCTTTACCTCTGGGCCGGGCCTCTGGAAGGCTTTCACCGTTGCCGGTTTTCAGCGTAGGTTGTTTAGGTCAAGAACCAGGGCTAAAGAGCTTAACTATAAATTCCCCGAATCCTATGCCAAGACACAATTTTTTTGTAGTTAGGTTGTTATATATTATTTATCAGCATATGTTTCCCGTTTTGGGAGCCTATGTCCCGAAATGGATAAATTTTTGCTGTTCTACAGGTTTAAAAGCGGCAAAGGAGACAACCCCGGCGCTAATACCAACGTCTTGCTAATAACTATGTAGTACATGCTCGTGAAACGACTGCTTTTCTTATTCTTATTTATCATCGGAATGCTGGCTGCAGTGCAGGATGTGAGAGCGCAGGCTTGTACTACCGTGGGGCAGACGCCGGCCACCGCTTTTCCGGTTTGCGGGACAAATGTTTTTACTCAAAACAGCGTCCCGGTGTGTCTGAATGGAGATGTACCGTCGCCTACATGCAGTGGAGGCGGATACCAGGCTATCAATCCCTATTGGTACAAATTCACTTGCTTTACTGCTGGTACCCTGGGTTTACTGATCAAGCCTAATAATTCCGGTGATGATTATGACTGGGAGCTATTTGACATTACCGGCCAGTCCCTTAATGCCGTGTTCTCCGATGCCAGCCTGGTGGTGGCCTCCAACTGGTCGGGTGTCACGGGCAATACCGGCACATCAGCAACGGCCACTTCCTTATACGAATGCGCTTCGACGCAGCTTCCTGCCACAGGTCCACCGCCATTCAGCAAAATGCCCAACCTGATCCAGGGGCATGATTACCTGCTGCTGGTTAGTCATTTCAGCGGAAGTGATCAAAGCGGCTACCAGCTGTCCTTTGGCGGCGGCACTGCCAGCATCACAGATACAAAGCCTCCCGCACTTCAATCCGCGACGGCTTCCTGTGATGGCAGCCGGATACAGCTAGTCCTGAATAAACGGATGCAATGTTCCAGTCTCGATGCCGACGGCACTGATTTTGTCTTATCTCCGGCTCCGGCCGGGTTGAAGATCGTGGGGGCTTCTGCCGGCAATTGCAGCGGCTTCGATATGGATTCTGTGACTGTCACCCTTAATGGCCCGCTGCCAGCCGGCAATTATTCGCTGGCGGCGAATACCGGTACGGACAACAATACCCTGCTCGACATTTGTGGTACACCTGTTGCCGTAGGGCAATCGGTTTCCTTTTCTTTTACGCCGGCACAGCCGACGTCGATGGATAGCCTCACTCCACCCAGGTGCGCCCCGCAGGTGCTTCAGCTGGTGTTTTCCAAAAGAATTGCCTGTTCTTCCATCGACGCCGATGGCTCTGACTTCACCGTTGTGGGCTCGTCCCCTGTCACCGTCACCGGAGCTTCCGGACAATGTGATGCGAACGGATTGACCAACAGGATCCAGGTGCAATTATCGGCTCCCATCCAGACGGCCGGTAGCTTCCGCATCTTCCTGAAAGCGGGTACCGATGGCAATACCCTGGTTGATGAGTGCGGCCTGGAGAGTCCACCAGGGAGCCTGCCGTTTACCACCGGCGACACGGTTTCAGCGGCCCTGCTCACCGATGTGGTACACCTGGGGTGCAGGGCGGATACCATTGTATATGGTTATCCTTCCGTCGACGGGGTCAACCAATGGCAATGGATATTTAATGGCACCGATACCATTCTGCAACAGGATCCGCCGCCGCAGGTCCATTCGGTTTTTGGCACGGAGACGGCGCGGCTGATGGTGTCGAACGGGTATTGTACGGATACGACGAGCGTGTCGGTGGTATTGAACAATGGCATCAAGGCCGGGCTGGAAGCTCCTAATATCCTTTGTCCGAAGGATGATGCCCACTACATCAATAAGAGCACCGGCACCCTCGACTCGTGGATATGGGAACTTGGTGATGGCACCAACTACAGCGGGGAGACACCGCCTGATCATGTCTATCCTCAGACGGGTATCGAGACAAAATATACCGTCACGCTGATAGTGGGCAATGCCGCCGGATGCTATGACACGGCCGCGCAGCAGATAGATGTTTTGCGATCGTGCTATATCGCGGTGCCCAACGCTTTTACACCCAATGGCGACGGCCTGAACGATTTTCTCTATCCTCTAAATGCATACAAGGCCGATAATCTCACCTTCAAGGTCTTTAACCGGTTTGGTCTGATGGTCTTCGAGTCGCATGTATGGACACAGAAATGGGACGGTACGGTGAATGGTCATCCCGAGCCGGCGGGAACCTATGTGTGGATGCTTGAGTATACCGACCGGGATACGGGGAAACATATCTTTCAGAAAGGGACTGCCATGTTGATAAGGTGATGGGATGCGGAAATGCAAAGGCCCCACTTTTTTATGGTGGGGCCGTGCACTTTTTTGTAGAAGAACCTGTAAGCCTGAAAGAAACTAAAAACCTTTTAACTATTGATGGCCGTCAACACGTTGTAAGGTAATATCTTGAGGTGAACCGTTATCTTGTAAGAGCTGTTTGATCTATACAATACTAATCGGATGCCAATTCCTAATTTATTGAAAACAAATATTGTGCGTTTGGGCATCGATCGAAAATCTTCCCTGGATGGGAAAAAAATTCCGGCGGAAGGAATAAAAAGGAAAAGAGCTACACAATTAATCGCCATAGACGGCGTTTTCCCTTAGAGGCGGATCAATGGTCCGCCAGTTACACCAAATCCAATATCTTTTAAAACTAATTACTGATCCCTATGACCCCGTATATCCAGAATAATCAGAATTACCTGGCTGAAGAATTCCGTCGTTTTGAGAACTATCTTCTACAGGAAAGCCGGATTGCCCTTTTAAAGATCCAAAGCTGGCAGTTCGCCATGAAAACCCCCGAAGTAGGCGCTCATTATCAACAGGAAGCCACTGACATGGTAAAGAAATCCCTTTTGAGCTTTGTTCCCAACAGCTTTGTTCTCAGTGAAGAAGGCTATTATTTCAAACCTATTTTCAATTGACCGATCGCTTGCGCGCGTTTATAAATGAAAAAGAGGCCGAACGGCCTCTTTTTTTATGCTTTGGTGGGATCGTAGCATTCTCGTAACTCCTTTTCCGTATAGGCCATCCCATGCTGCTTCAGCACATCCTCCGGCACCCCATTCCATTGGTTGGGCACATTTCCCATATAACCGACGTCTTTTACCCCAATCTCCGAAGTGTAGAAACCTGTTGCCGTCAGGTTGCGCATCAAACTAAAGAAAGCGACTCCCTGAGCCATCTCCGGTTTGGCCTTTTTGGGAAAAGCGATGGCATCGACCATCTCCATTTGCTGCGGATGTGAACAATCCTTAAACGCCTTGCCATAGCGGTTGAGGCATTGGAGATCGAGCCAGCGCAGGCCGCCCCGCAGGGGAGTCTGGTGTTCGGGCTTCTCTTTTACAATGTATTCGATAAACGCAGGTACGCCGGCATCGGAGGCGCTGCCGCTCACTTCATCTTTTGGGATGATGATATCGCCAAGGATGGTGATGGTCGCCATTTCATCGGGTGTGAAGAAGGTTTTGGCTATTACTTCTTTCTCGTGTTCTGCCTCTTCCTTCATCCGGTTGATCGTGGATGCCGGGCCAGCCTTTTCAGCCACGGGGGCCTGTTCAGGCGCTTTTTTATCTTCCGTATTGCAGGCTTCGACCAGCACCCCGGTGGATACGGTGCCAACGATGATCGCCTTTATTGATTTTCTTCTGTCCATGATCATTACAAATTTTGTTTTTTCATTTCGTCGACAAGATGTTCACTCGCGCGCATCGAGAGGGCAAGAATGGTCCAGGTGATGTTCTTGTCGGCTTGTGAAACAAAGGGGCCGCCATCCATGCAGAACAGGTTCTTGCATTCGTGCGCCTGGCTCCATTTGTTGAGCGGCGCCGTTTTGGGATCGTTGCCCATCCGGACACTGCCTGCTTCGTGAATGATATTACCGGGTGCATGTAATCCCCAGTTGTTGTGCGGCCCGTCTTCATGGCCCCACACCTGTACTGCGCCCATCGCGTGCAGTATTTCGGCAAAGGTCTCTTTCATATGCTTTGCCTGCTTGATCTCGTATTCAGAGTGGCTTGTATTGAAGCGCAGCACCGGGATGCCATATTTATCGACGACAGCCGGATCGATCTCGCAGTAGTTTTCGATGCGGGCAATGGCTTCTCCGCGGCCGGCCATGCCGACGTGCGAACCGAAGAAGTAGCGGTAGTCTTCTTTCAGTGAAGCGCCGTAGCCGCCTGCTTCCTTTACTTTCCCCTTTACCTTGAACTCCCCATTAAGCTTCTCGATGCCCCAGGAAAAACCATAGAGGGGCATTCCAAAACCGCCGCCGAACTCGATGTGATAGCCGCGGGGGAAATCCAGTTTCTTATTGTCCCCCCACCAGGGAGCGTAGACATGCATGCCGCCCACCCCGTCTTCGTTGTAGCGTTTGCGATCGAACAATTCGGGGATGACGCCGCCCATATCTGCTCCGGTGGAGTCGTGGAGGTATTTGCCGACAACATTGCTGCCGTTGGCAAGACCATTGGGATGGCGTGGTGATTTGGAGTTGAGCAGGAGTCTTGCGCTTTCGCAGGCGCTGGCCGCCAGGATCACTGTCCGGCCGCTGACCTGGTATTCCTGCAGGTCGTCCTTGCTGATATAAGAGACGCCGGTGGCGAGTCCTTCTTTATCCGTCAGCACCTCGCGCGCCATGGCATTGGTAACGAGGTCGACATTGCCGGTCTTGAGTGCGGGGATCACCAGACAAGAAGAAGACGAGAAATCGCCGTATACCTTGCAGCTGCGACCGCACTGGGCGCAGAAGAAGCATTGGCCACGTTCGCTATTGATCTGTTTGGTCAGGATCGACAGGCGGGAAGGAATGACGGGCACGCCGACGCTCGCCGCTGCTTTCTTGATCATAAGCTCATGCAGGCGCGGCTTTGGCGGTGGCAGGAAGAATCCGTCGGGGTCGTTCTCCAAACCTTCGTTGGTGCCGAATACTCCCAGCAGTTTGTCGATCTTGTCGTAGTAGGGTTTGACGTCTTCATAACCGATGGGCCAGTCGTCGCCCAATCCGTCGATGCTGCGTCTTTTGAAATCTTTCGGGCCAAATCGCAGGGAGATGCGGCCCCAGTGATTGGTTCGTCCGCCAAGCATGCGGGCGCGCCACCATTCCCAGGGGATGGTGCCGGGATTGCCTGTCTGGGTATAGGGTTCACCATCGACTTCCCAGCCCCAATAGCAACCGTCAAAGTCGCCAAAGGGACGGTATTTTGTGCTGGCGCCGCGACGCGGCGATTCCCAGGGATTTTTTAATTGATTACTGTCGGTCTTTGGATCGAACATCGGACCTGCTTCCAGCAGGCATACTTTGAGGCCCGCGTGGGCAAGCACATAGGCAGCCATACCGCCGCCGGCGCCCGAGCCGACGATGACTGCGTCGTATTTCTTGGACTGTTTTTTGATCTGAAGGTCTCCCATGCTAGGTTGGTGGGTTTGTGATTCGCCTTTGAGAAAGGGTAAATTTAACGGTTTAGCAAAATAGGGAACAAAAATATTTTACTAAAGGTTTACTGAGTGGAGAAGGCTATTTCCTTTCGGCGGCCGTTTGCTCGCGGATGGCTTTGAATTCAGAACCGGCTTTCCAGTTCGGCCATTCACGGCCGTAGGCGAGCCGGTGACCTATCTCGTAAACCACTTCGATATCCTGCAAACCGCCGTCGAGGTTCCAGGTGTTGGCGTCGTATTCGTCGGAGGGCTGGTGATAGCGCTGTGCGGTGTATTCGTCGTGTTTTTGTTTGCCGTAGGCTATCCCTCTTGTTACATCATCGACGCCACCATCGGCGGTGAGGGAGGGTACACCGGCACGTGCAAAATTGAAGTGGTCGCTGCGGAAATAATGTCCGGCCTCGGGATGATCTTCCGGTGCGACGTAGCGTCCGTTCTTCTTTATTTCTTCGGCAAGATAATCTTCCAGATCAGATTGCCCTTTTCCGCTGTAGGTGACATCCTTTGTCGGTCCATAAGTATTGATCACATCGATATTGAGGTTGGCTACTGTAGTGGCAAGGGGATAGACCGGATGCTGTGCGTACCAGGCAGAGCCGAGCAAACCCTGTTCTTCCGCCGTCACTGACAGGAAGATGACCGTGCGCTCGGGTTTCTCCGGCAGGCTTTTGAATGCCTTGGCTATTTGTAGCAGGGCCGCGGTGCCGCTGGCGTTGTCCGCGGCGCCGTTGTAGATGGAGTCACCTTTAGGGTCAGGTTTGCCAATGCCGAGATGATCCCAGTGTGCGGAGAATATGACGTATTCATTTGGGAATTTGCTGCCGGTGATCCTGGCGATGACATTGTGCGATTGGTTATACACTTCTTTTGCATGAACCGCGCCCGATAATTTCAGGTCGAGGGGAAGGGCTTTGAACCCCGGGTGTTGTGCCAGCTTCAGCAGGCTGCTATCTTTTCTTGCGGCTGCCAGCAGCTTCATCGCCACCGGTTCGGTGATCCAGCCCTGAAGGGTAAGCTGATAGGACGGATTGTTGCGGGTGTCGAGGTGCAGCTTGACGCCGCCGTTAGAACTCTGGACAACGCTGAAAGGGTAGGAGGCCGCGGCGGTGTTGTGGATGATCAAACAGGCGCTGGCGCCCTGACGGGCAGCCTCTTCATATTTATAGGTCCAGCGACCATAATAGGTCATCGTATGTCCCTTGAAGAGAGTAGAGTCGTAGAAGCCCGGATCGTTCACCATCACGATGACGGTCTTCCCTTTCACGTCCAATCCCGCATAATCATTCCAGTGATATTCCGGGGCGACGATGCCAAAGCCGGCAAAGATCACGTCGTTGCCTTTCAGTACATCGAGCGTATCGGGTCTTTCTGTCCAGCAGACAAAATCGGTGATGTTCTGCAGGGAGATGGCGCCTTTCGGGGAGCTGAACTGCAGGCTGGAAGGGGCGGAAGGGCTGATCTCCACCATCGGCACGTCCTGGGTATAGCTGTTGCCGTTGCCCGGCTCCAGGCCCAGGGCGGTATAGGACTGTACAAGGAAATCGATCGTTTTTGTTTCGCCGGGTGTAAAAGGCCGGCGGCCCTCGAATGCGTCGGAGGAAAGGGTTTTGATGGCTGCGGCCAGGCTGTCTTTATTAAAGGAAGCCAGACCGGTGTCTGTAGCGGAGTCTCCCTGGTGGCATGCAAAAAATGCGCAGGGTACGATTAGATAGACGACTGCGCGGGAAAGGGGATTGGCCATATGTTGTGTTTAGAATAGATGGCCCTAAATTTAGGCTTTCTATTGCAACAACAACCAATTAATAGCGGCGGTCTTGGCCGGATCATCGCCCGCGGTGGGTGAACCGGCGGCAACGTACTTATCGGGTTGGATACTGCCTTCACAGATGTGGCCGGTGCGATCGGCTTCCTGGCAGACGGTGAGCACCAGCATCGAGCCGTCGGAGAGGGGGTGGGTAGTATTGGCTGTCGTGAGCCCTGCTGTCGGTTCCCCGATGAGACAGGTCTGTGCTCCGCCCCGGAAGGCCAGGGCTACGAGTTCTCCGGCGCTGACGGTGCGGCGGCCGGTGAGCACGACGATCGATTTATTGTTGCGTTGTGTGTGGTAACCTTTGCCACTGACACGGCAGATCACATGCCGGCCTTCGAAGGCGGATCCATCGCGATAGGCAAAAGGGGCGCGCTCACCGGTGACGGCGGATACGAAATAGCCATGGATGCCGTCGCCGAGCAAGGGACCAACACCCGTCAGCATCGGCCAGCAGTTGCCGCCGGAGTTCTTCCGGAGATCGATGATCCACCGGGAGATGCCCCTCGAGTCGAGGCGCGCAATGACGGTCTGCAGGCTGTCAGCGATGCGTTCGCAGATGAGGGAGTCCGATGTGTGGATCCAGGGGATGGTCAGATAGCCGATGCTGTCCTGCAGCCATTCGCCTCTTATTTCGCCGACCAACTGCGAAAGATCGGGTTCCGGTGCGGGACGATCTTCGTCGCCGTTGTAACGCGCGGCCCTATCGGGTGGCATGACAAAACTGTGCGGTTCGTTCAACTGACGGAAGCACCAGCTGATGGCGGCATAGGCGTCATCGCAGTTGCCGGAGGACTCTAATTGCTGTCTGGCTTTTGCCGTCAGATCGGGCCAGGAGACCAGATCTCTGCGGTAATACGACTTTTGCATGAAGGTGATCGCCTCGTTGAGCAGCCGCTCGGCTTTTTCCATGCAGGGTAATGGCAGGCTATCGACACCGGCCCGGTCGCTGCCCCGGGCGGGCAGGATGCCGGTGAGAAGGGATAAGAAAAAAAAGGTTCTGACCATGGGTAGTCGGCGTTGGATCGACCCTTAAGATAAGAAAACCGGAATATTCCATAAAAAGGAATTATTCTTCCTCTTCGCCCTCTTCTTCTGTGTTTTCCTCTTCTTCGCCGGAATCTTCGTCTTCAGCCTGGTCTTCTTCGGCTGCCCGGGCCCATTCGGCGAACCACCCCCCATTGGCCAGCAATTCGGCGGGAGTGCCTTCTTCTTCCACTGCTCCTTCGGCCAGTACGATCACGTGATCGGCGTCCCGCACCATGGAATAACGGTGAGCAATGATGATAATGGTGGTATGCCGCCGGAGTCCCTCGAGCGTCTTCCTTACTTCGCCTTCGGTGGCATAATCCAGGTTGGCCGTGGCTTCGTCCAGTACGAGGATGCGGGGTTTGGCTACCAGCACCCTTGCGATCTGGACACGCTGGCGTTCGCCGACCGAGAGTCCCATACCGCTCTCGCCTACGGGCGTCTGCAAACCCTGTGGCAGGCGGTCTAATGTGGAATGCATGCCCGCGGCTATCGCCGCCTGTTCTACTTCGGCATCTGTGGCCGAAGGCCGTTTATAGCGAATGTTATCGGCCAGGGTACCCCGAAAGACTGCGCCGTCCGTCGATACTACGCCGATCTGGCGGCGGACGGATGCCGCATCGAGGGTACGGAGATCTTGTCCATCGATGAGGATGCTGCCTTCCGAAGGGTCGTAGAGCCGCATCAGCAGATCGGCCGTAGTTGTCTTACCCGCACCGGACCCTCCTACCAGGGCAGTGGTCGTGCCGGGCCGCAGCGTAAAGGACAGCCCTTTCAATACTTCCCGTTCGGGGGTATAGCTGAAATAGACATCGCGGAATTCGATCTTTCCATGACGGATATGCAGCCCCGAGCCGGCCTTTTCTTCCACCCCCTTATCGAGCAGCCGGAAGGCCCGGGCAATGGAGGCGATGTTCTGTTGCAGTTCGACCCAAAGGCTGGCAAGGGTATCTATCGGGCCATAGAGCCGGTCGAGATAAGCCACGAACATCACCACGTCACCGGGGGTGAGCCGGTTTTCCAGGGTCAGGTAACCGCCATAGCCAAAGACCAGGGCTGTAGAGAGATGGGATAACATCGTCTCCCAGAAAACATATTTGTTGGCGAGCCGCGCCCGCTTGATATAATCCTGATAGGCCTCGCCCGCCGAGGCCTGCAACTGGTCCACCTCCCGCTGTTCGGCGCCCGAGAGCTTCACCGTCTTGATTCCCGCCAACCCATCCTGAATGCGCGAAGAGACTTCCTCCCAGCGTGAATAATAATTGGACAGACCGGACTCCAGCCGGCCCGCTGAACGCCAGGCAATGAGGATATAAAAGGGGATGGTGACAAGCGCAACGGTTGTAAGGGCCACGTTTTGCCAGAGCATGATCGCCAGGATGCCGAGCAGACTGATCAGTTCGGGCAATATCTGTTGAGAGAAGCCATTTACGATGCCGGTGACCTCTTCCGACTGATCGATCTGTTTGGCGATGGCGGCCGTGCTGCGACGGCTGAAAAAAGAAAGCGGGAGACGCAGCACATGGGCGAAGGTGCCCTGGATAAAGCGTTGTTCGATGAGACAGGAGAGCCGGGTGTTGGTGTTCTCCCCAAGGCGCCACAGCAGCGTGCCGATGAGGTTGATGACAAAGAGCCAGGCGACTGCCCAGAGCAGCGTATTCAACGCCTGCTTCGGCGATCGGGCGGCAACATGACCCCGGGAATGAGCTGTCGGAGATGTGCCGGCCGGGGTTTTGGGAACGACAGCGGCCGGTGAGTGCGGGGTACCGCTGATGGACGCGGAATCAGTCGCGGCCTGAGTGGAATCGGGCACTTCGTTACGGATCATCGAGCGGATGTTTTCTTCTTCATCGGCGTCGACACCCAGGTCTTTCCTTGCGTTCTCCCTGGCCTGGCGCACGAAGAGACCCGCCACATCATTGATGGCCTCGCGGTAGATGAGGGGTTCGACCAGGCCGACCCCCGTGCTTAGCAAGCCAAGGGTGACTACCCAAAGAAACTTCTTTCGGTAGGGTAGAATAAGCCGGTAAACATTTCTCCAAACAGCCTTTTTCATCGGTTTTTCCATAGTAAGCCTAACCTCTTTGGGCCGCAAGATCGGACAAAAATTTATTTGGCGCCGGCAGCAAAAAAAATTACATTCGTTGAGAACATTCCGTTAGTCTTGCCATCGCCGGCACATAAAATTCTACCATCATGGGCTTTTCCCGCAGAACCTTCCTTAAGAACAGCGCCCTGGCTGTCGCCGCCGTCAACTTCCTTCCCGGTGAATCGTTTGCCGCCTTTAAAAGAGAAATGGTTGGTGTCCAATTATACTCTGTGCGTGACGCCATGGCGAAAGACCCTTCGGGCAGTCTGAAGAAATTAGCCGATATGGGCTACAAATACGTAGAGCACGCAGGCTACAACAGCAAGGAGGGTAAGTTCTATGGCTATGGGGCGAAGGAGTTCAAGGCCCTGCTCGATGGCTATGGGCTGAAGATGCATAGCGGCCATACCCGGCTTGGTCCCGGTGATTGGGATGAGAGCAAAAAGGATTTTTCCGACGGCTGGAAGCGACTGGTCGATGATGCGGCGATTGCCGGACAGAAATATGTCATCAGCCCATATATGGATGAAAAGCTGCGGAAAGACTATGATGATCTGCTGCGAACCCTGGAAGTCTTTAATAAGGCCGGGGAATTGTGCAAGAAGCAAGGGATGAAATTCGGCTATCACAACCACGACTTCGAGTTCAGCACCGTCCTCAACAACCAGAAGGTATTCGATATCATCCTCCAGCATACCGACCCCGCGCTGGTGACCCAGCAGCTGGATATGGGTAATCTTTATAACGGCGGGGCGATCGCCATTGCCATCGTGATGCAATATCCCGACCGGTTCGAGCTCATGCACGTCAAGGATGAGATAAAGGCCACCAGCGGAAATGAGAAATACGAAAGCACCATACTGGGCACAGGGATCGTCAATACCAAACAGGTTTGCGACCAGGGCCGCAGGTCAGGAACGAAGTATTTCATCATCGAGCAGGAGTCTTACCAGGGTAAGGATCCTTTCGATTCCTGTAAGGAAGACCTCGAGGTGATGAAGAAGTGGGGCTACTAGTCTATACGTAGTCTATTCGTCACGGTCGCCTTTTCAAGGCGTCGGTGAACGATAAGTAAAGGCCGCTTGCTGATCTCCAATGTATACATCAAAGTCACCGGGCTCCGTCACCGTTTGCAATTGCGCATTTACAAAGGCCAGGTCATTCCTGTCGATCGTAAAATTCACCGTCTGTGATTCACCTGCTTTCAGGAAGATCTTTTTAAAGGCCCGCAACCGCCGCGTGCTTGGGGTGATGCTGGCATAATGCTCCCGGGTATAGAGCTCTACGGTATGCTTACCATCCCGACTACCCGTGTTCTTCACCGTTATACTCACGGTCATCTTGCCGGCGCCGGTGAGGGTAGGGGAACTAAGATGGAGGTCACTGTAGCTGAATTGTGTGTAGCTAAGTCCCCAGCCAAAGGGGAATAGCGGCCGGTAGCCATCCATGGTCATGTCCGCATTGAAGATCTCCCGGATGTCTTCGGTAGGCTTCCGGTCGTAGAGTACCATCTCCCCCATGCTGCGCGGATAGCTGTAGGGCAGCCGGCCATCGGGATTGTAGTCGCCCGCCAGCACGTCGCTGATCGCCTCCGCTGTCTTTCGGCCGCTCCAATAGGCCAGCAAGATCCCTTTCGCAAGGGGCGCGATATCCGTGATAAAACGGGGTCTTCCTTCTGTCAGGACGAAGATGACGGGTTTGCCGGTAGCGGCTGCGGCGCGGGCCAGGGCCTTCTGGTCGTCCGGCAGGGCGAGATCGGCGATGTTGCCCGGGCTTTCCGCGTAGGCATTCTCGCCAAGACAGAGGACGATGGCGTCCACGTTCGTGGCAGCGGCGGCGGTTTTCAGGGCCATCGTATCATAATTGGCCGGACTGGAGAAATCCGTCACGGCGGTGGTGGTCACATTGTCAGCGCCAAACTTGTCCCGTAAGGCATCGACGATGGTCTTGCTGCCCGCCGGATACCAGCGCTCGTCCTTGCCCTGCCAGGTATAGCTCCAGCATCCGTTGAGGGCGCTGATGCTACGGGCAGAGGGACCGGCTACCAGCAGCTTTGTGCCTGCCTTGAAGGGCAACAGGGCGTCGTCATTCTTCAACAGGGTCATCGCTTCATGCGCCGCCTGCAATGCCAATGTCTGGTATTCGGGCCGGCCGAAGTTGGCGGCTGCCGCGTCCTCGGGATAGGGATTGTCGAAGAGTCCCACCTTCGCCTTCAGCAACAGGATGCGCCGGACGGCGTCGTCGATGCGGCTAATGGGTACTTCCCCTTTTTGGACGGCTTCTTTTAACAAGTCAAAGAAGGAAAAATCGCCGGGCACCATGCTCATATCGATGCCGGCGTTGACGGCCATCACCACCGCAGCCCGGGGGGTGGCGGCGACATGATGCCGGGTGTGCAGCCGGATGATGTCTTCCCAATCGGTGACGATCACGCCCTGGAAGCCCAGCTCTTTGCGAAGGACATCGGTGAGCAGATATTTGCTCGCGTGCACCGGCGTGCCGTTGATCTCGGAAGAATTGACCATCAGCGTGGATGCACCGGCCTTCACGGCCTCGCGAAACTGCGGCAGGTAATATTCCCGCATCTCTATCTCGGGCAGATAGATGGGCGTACGATCTTTTCCCGTGCGGGAGTCAGAATAGGCCAGGTAGTGTTTCATACAGCTGGCGACAGCGGTAGGATTTTTCAACCCCTCTTCTTCATACGCTTTTATCACCGTCGCGCCCATGGTCTTGCCGATATAGACATCTTCGCCATAGGTCTCGGGGAATCGCGACCAAAGGGGCTGGCGGCCGCAATCCAGCACCGGTGCAAAGTTCCAGCGTACACCGGAAGCGCGGAGTTCTTTTGCGGCTACCTTTGTTATGGCGGCGGCCAGCTCGGGATCACGGGTCGCGGCCATGCCGACATTCTGGGGGAACAAGGTTGCATTCAACGTATAGGTCTGGCCGTGAATGCCATCCAGTCCGTAGATGACCGGGATCTTCAGGCGGGTCTTTTTCGCCTCGTCCTGTATCTTTGTCTGCACCTGCCGCCACTGTTCTACGGTGAGCGCGTGATTGGTGACATTGAGGATGGAGCCCACCTTATAGCCGGCGATGGCCTTTGTAAGGGCGGCGGGATCCAGCACGCCATCCTCCGGGGTCGAGACGACGCCCAGGGTCACCTGGGTCATCTGACCAATCTTCTCATCGAGCGTCATTTGCCGTAGCAGGGATTCGACTTTTTGGCGATCGGCCGGGCTTTGCGCGGTGGCCAAAAGGGTGGAAAGGAGAAGTCCGGCAAGGAGAAATGCCGTAAATGCCCTTTGAGAAAAATAGGGCATTTCCGGCAAAGGGCTAATGTCTGTCCTTCGGACAAGCCGCTGGAAGCGGCTTCTGGAGTGTTTTTTCATAAATGAAATAAAAGGCTTAAAGATAAGATGGCGGTGCGCTCCCCGGATGTGATTTTTTGATCATTCCTGATATTTATTTATCCCTCCAGTCCCCGCAGCTCTTTCAGGTAGTCGTACTGCAGGTCTTCGTGCATGCCCGCGATGACTCCCCGCACCTTCTTCAGCTGCTGCCGGTAAAGATTGACCAGCACGGGACTGTCTTCAAAGGGAATGCCACTTCGCCTCAATTTCCGGAGGAAATAGGTAAGCAGCTCTACTTCCGCCTGGGGAGAACCGGTATAACGAATCTGTTTGGCCGTCGTGCGCAGCACCTTCCGCAGGCTTTTTTTGGTGAGATAAAGGTTGGGTTTTGGCAGGGCGGCAAATTCCTCGTCGATCTCTTTCTTTATGGCGCCGATGTAAGCGGCTTCGTCCGCCGCTTCGAACAGGAGGTAGGTGAGCAGCTCTTTGTTGTCCTTTTTGAATTTGGCCAGTCTGAGGCATAGTTCCGAAAGCCGGGTAGGGGATAGGGACTGCAATTCCTGTTTGATCTCTTGAATGGTAGCTGCTTTCATGCCCCCAAGTTATCAAGGTTTTCGCTCCTTTCGTGTAAAATTCCTTTCATTCCCGGTGGGTCATGTTACCTTTGGGGCGGCCTCATTAAATCAGGCGAATGAAGCAGCATCGCATCTGGATATCCATCGGACTCTGGGCCGGCCTTTACCTGTGCTGGATCTTTCTGTTTCGCGACCGGGTATTTACAGTGACCCGGACCCTGACGGTGCAGTTTTGCTATCTCCTGTTTGTGGCAGCCAACTTCTATGCGCAAGTGTACTATGCTATTCCCCGGTTGCTCAACCGCAAGAGATACCTGGCCTTCGCCCTCTTCCTTCCGGGCGCTATCACGCTGAGCGCCTTGCTACGTACCCCATTGGCCATCTGGCTACAGGTATCCTATTTCCGGCCGGGGTCGCCCGCCCCCGATTTCGGTACGGTGTTTCGCGACAGCTTCCTGAATATCTTCATCTGGGTCATGTGTCTTGTCGCCATCCGCCTTGTGCTGGAGAAAATATGGTTTAGACAGTATATGGATACCATGGAAAAAGAACGCATCCGCAACGAGCTGGATTTCCTGAAGGCGCAGTTCAATCCGCATTTCCTGTTCAATTCCATCAACTCCATCTATGGCCACATCGACAGGAAGAATGGGAAGGCGAGGAATATGCTCCTTAGTTTCTCGGAAATGCTTCGCTACCAGCTGTATGAATGCGACGTCGATAATATCGTTATCGAAAAGGAAATTCAATATATCCGTAATTACATTGCGTTGCAGCAAGAGCGGAAGGACGAGCATCTTCGTGTCCTGGTGGACATTCCTGAAGACGTCCGGGGATTTACCATTGCGCCCCTGCTGCTGATCACCTTTGTCGAGAATGCCTTCAAATATGTCAGCAGTCATGAGGACCGGGAAAACCAGGTGAGCATTTCCCTGCACAAGGAAGAGGACCAGCTCTTGTTTCGGGCTTTTAACACCCGGGACGAGTATGGTGTACGGCGGGAGATGGAAAAAGGGGGCATCGGCATTGCCAACGCCAGGCGGCGGCTCGATCTGCAATATCCGGGAAAACATTCTTTGCAGATAACGGATGGCGGCGATTCCTTTGAGGTGATCTTACGTTTAAATATCAAACCCCATGTTGTTGAAAGCCGTTATAGTCGACGATGAGCCGGTGGCCCGTAAAGTGATAAAGGAGTATATCGAAGATATCGAATACCTCGAGCTGGCCGGCATGGCGGAGAACCCGCTGAAGGCGGATGTCCTGTTACGGGAAGGACAGGTGCACCTGTTGTTCCTCGACATCAATATGCCAAAATTGAGCGGCATCGAGTTTCTGCGCGCTTCCGCCGGAGGCTCCCATCAGCCCATGGTCATCATCACCACCGCCTATGCGGAATATGCGCTGGATGGTTTTGAGCTGGATGTGGTGGACTACCTGGTGAAGCCGTTCTCGTTCGAGCGATTCCTCAAGGCCTGTAACAAGGCAAGGAGTAAGTTCAACGAGCGTTTTGTCGCCGAACGACCGGCTGAAGGCCGCCCCGACCATTTTTTTGTCAAATGTGGCAGCAGCCTGGAGAAAGTGCTGTATGCCGAGCTGGAATATGTAGAAGCATTGACCAACTATATTGTGCTGCATACCACCAGCCGCCAACTGATCGTTTATCTGACGCTGAAGGGGGTGCTGGGGCACCTGCCTGCGGACAGGTTCATCAAGGTCCATAAATCTTTTATCGTCAACAAGGACAGGATCAGGAGCATCCGGGGTAATACCCTGCAGCTGGGTGTGGCCGAGATCCCTGTCAGCCAGCATTATTTTGAAGCGGCGATGCTGGAGATACTGAAAGACCGTGTTATTAAGAGGGAATAAACTAACATTCGTTAGTTTTTCGTATCTTCGCGCCTGAGATGCTGGAAGCATCTCGTCCGAAGGACAGACATTAGCGCTTTGCCGGCGATGCGCTAAATTCGGGTGAGCGTATCGCCGGCACATAAATGCTAAAAGAACCATGAACAAAGAAGTGGTCATTGTTGCTGCCGTGCGAACACCGATAGGCAGTTTTGGCGGTGCGCTGAAAGGACTCTCCGCCCCCCGGCTGGGCGCCATCGCTATTCGCGGGGCATTACAAAGGGCGGGTATCCGGCCCGGCCAGGTGCAGGAAGTGTTGATGGGTTGTGTCCTGCAGGGCAATCTTGGGCAGGCCCCGGCCAGACAGGCCGCCAGGGGAGCCGGGTTGCCCGATGAAGTGATCTGTACGACGGTGAACAAGGTTTGCGCCAGCGGCATGAAGGCCGTTGTTCAGGCGGCACAGGGCATTACGCTGGGGGACATCGATATCGCCGTGGCAGGCGGCATGGAAAGCATGAGCAATGTGCCTTTCTATGTCGGCGAAATGCGTTGGGGAAACAAATACGGGAATACGTCGCTGATCGATGGGCTTGCCAAAGATGGGCTGACGGATGCCTATGATGGAAAGGCGATGGGTAATGCGGGTGATCTTTGTGCGGCCACCTGCGGCATCAGCCGGGAAGAGCAGGATGCCTTTGCCATTGGCAGCTATCAGCGCAGCCAGGCGGCCTGGAAGGAAGGGCGCTTTGCGGAGGAAGTAGTGCCGGTGGAGATGCTGCAACGCAAGGGCGACCCCGTGGTTATCGCCCGGGATGAAGAACCATATAATGTCAGGTTTGAAAAGATCCCGGAGTTGCAACCGGCGTTTCAAAAAGACGGGACGGTGACTGCAGCCAATGCTTCTACGCTGAATGACGGCGCTGCCGCCCTGGTGCTGATGAGCCGGGAAAAAGCCGATCAGCTGGGGCTGAAGCCGCTGGCAAGGATCCTGTCTTATGCCGATGCGGAACAGGCTCCGGAATGGTTTACGACCACGCCGGCCATTGCCGTACCAAAAGCGGTGGCAAAGGCGGGACTGAAGATGGAAGACATTGCCTATTGGGAAGTGAATGAAGCTTTCTCGGTGGTCGCTATCGAGAATACCCGGCGGATGAAGCTGGACCCGGCACGGGTGAATGTCAACGGAGGCGCTGTGTCCATCGGTCATCCCTTAGGCGCCAGCGGTGCGCGGATACTGGTGACGTTGATACATGTATTAAAGCAGAATAAGGCAAGGTATGGGGCCGCCGGGATTTGTAATGGGGGAGGCGGAGCATCGGCCATTGTGATAGAAAATTTGAACTTGTAAATAAAAGGCGGCGCCAGCCGCCTTTCTTTATTTTTCCGGGAGCCGTGCATATAGGCGTTCCATCTCTTCCCGCAGCGATTTTATCTCCTGTAAGACATAGGATAGTTTGTCTTCCCGTACAACCGGTGAAGCTTCCGTTGAGTGGTCATAGGGAGTCAGGCCCGTGCCGATTGGCCTGTGGCCCGGATTGCTTTCGGCCAGGTCGATCTTGATCAGCGTATCCAACGGAATATCAAAAAAACTGCTAATTACGAGCAGCTCATCCAGGTTTGGCTCACTGATCCCGTTCTCCCAGTTGCCTATCGTCGTCTGTCCTTTCTTTATCAGAGATGCAATCTCAGACTGGGTTTTGGACATTTGTTTCCGCAGATACCGCAGGTTCTTTCCTAAATAGTGCATAGCAATAAAGATAGAATCGTAAAAAATTATTACCTTTTTTGGTAATTTGTATCAATTTTCGTGATATTTGTATTGTAGCTTTGGACAAATATAGCCAAAATTATTGCTAACACATAACCTTATAAAACTATGAATACTTCGCTTGGGCATCTGTCTGCGGGACAGCGTGAAATGCTCGAAAGGGCCGTCAAGATCATCGTTCGGGCGGTGAGGCCGGAGAAGATCATTCTCTTTGGTGTGTATAGTGGTGCGGGTGATGCGGGTCTTCATCATCATTTACCACGCGAACTTGGCGCATTCGATCTGCTGGTAGTGACGAGGGAAGAAGAGCGACGTTCGGACTATGAGCTGCAGGATATCATCGAGAGCCGGTGCCGGGAAGAAGTGGCGGTGACGGCCCTTGTGCATGATATCGCTTATGTCAACAGACGGGTGAAGGAGGGGCAGTATTTCTTTTCGATGGCGGTGCTGGAGGGGATCCTGGTATTCGATGCGAGACTGGCGCCACTGGCCGAGGCTTTTCTTCCCGATTTGGAGGCGGTGAGGATGCTTGCTGAAAAAGATTTTGAAAGATGGATGGGGCAATCCGGCGACTTTTTCCACAGTGCTGAATTCCTAAAAGGGCAGCGGAGGAGGAATGCGGCTGTCTTTTTGTTGCATCAGGCGGCGGAGCAATGTTACCAGGCCATCCTGCTGGCGTTTATGGGGTATAAGCCTACGACACACAACCTCGATAAGCTGAGGCGTTATACGAACAGGTTTTCCATCGAGCTTGCAGTATTGTTTCCCCGCGACACCAAAGAGGAGGAAGAGCTTTTCCGGCTGTTGTCATCCGGGTATGTAAACGCCCGTTATAAGGAGGAATTCACCATCTCCGCAGAAGAATTGGAGATGCTGACGGAAAGGATCCGCCGGTTGCTGGATATTGCCGAGAGGGTTTGTTTGAATCACTTTATCAGCCTGAGCAAGCGGGCAACCAGTGGATAAAAGAGATAATCACCCTTTTGCCAGGTCGGCGATGGTCTTTTTTTCCAGGATCTTCAGGTTGGCGTCTCTCACTTGCGACATCACCGTGTGTAAACCACAGCTTTTTTCGTCGCAGTTCTTACATCGTTCGTAAAAGTAAAGACTGACGCATGGTAAAAGGGAGATGGGGCCATCCAGGAGTCGCATAACGGTTGCCAAGGGTACGTCCTTCGGGTTTTTGGCAAAGTAATAACCGCCGCCTTTTCCTTTTTTGCTATCGAGGATATTGGCGTTTTTCAATTCCAGCAGGATATTCTCCAGGAATTTCAGGGGGATCTTTTTTTTCCGTGCGATCTCTGCGATCAGCACCGGTTCGTCGGTTTCTTTAGAGGCCAGGTACATCAGCGCCTGGAAAGCATATTGCGTTTTTTTGGATAGCATCTTTTTTCCTTGGTTTTATATGCACCAATAGGCCATCGACAAAAATAGGCCTATTGGCGCATATGGTTTATGTCGGACCTTCGGTCGAACCGCCTCCGGCGGTTCCTAGAATCCTAGCACCTCGCTCATCTGATAGATCCCTTTTTTGTCCACAATGAATTCTGCGGCCAATACGGCGCCGGTCGCAAAACCCCGGCGGTTATGAGCCGTGTGGGTGATCGTGATCGTATCGATGGGGGAGCTGTATTCGATGGTATGCGTGCCGGGCGCAGGGTCAATACGCTCGCTCAGGATCTCCAATTCATCTAAGTTATCACTAATATGATTAACCCATTCTTTTTTCCGGCTGATTTTTTCCAGGATCTGCTCTGCCAGCGTGATCGCCGTTCCGCTGGGCGAGTCCTTTTTTTCGGTATGATGGGTCTCGATGATCTGTACATCATATTCCGGGCGGGGCGCCATCAGGGCGGCCAGGCGCTTATTTACCTCAAAGAAGAGGTTGACACCCACGCTGAAATTACTGGCGTACAGGAAGGATCCATTTCGCTTCCGGCATTCCTCTTTCACCTCCTCCAGCCGGCTAAGCCAGCCCGTTGAGCCGGAGACCACCGGTACGCCTGCTTCGAGGCAACGGATGATATTATCATAGGCGCTTTCAGGGCCCGTGAACTCGATGGCGACATCGGCTTCCTTTATCCTGGCAACGGTGTTGTCCTGCTGGTTTTCGATGGACACTTTGAGGACGATCTTGTGGCCTCTTGACACGGCGATCTCTTCTATCGCCTTTCCCATTTTTCCATAACCGATGAGCGCGATCTTCATATTGAGAGCAAATTTTGCAAAGTTAAGGTTTTTTCACCTCTCAGGGCAGTGCAGCAAGCGCCTTGTATTTCGGCTTATGGAAGTCGACAAGCAGGCTAAGACCCATGCCGGGCCCCATCGGCCCACGGACCATCGCATTGCTGGAAGGGTGGTCCAGGTGGAGGCTGAGTTCGTTGCCGACATCGAAGTTCATCAGGTGGGCGTCCACCGTGGCATCCACGATGTTCAATCCCCAGAAGAGGATGAAGAAAAGAATGGAGTAATCCTCATCCTTCCGGTATTCATTGCGGTAATTGCGAAGGGAGTTATCATCTCCGTTCGTTACGAAGGGTTGTAATTTAGGGTCCACCTTTTTAAACACGCTGTCGGGAACACCGGTGGCCGATCCCTGGTAGGTGTCGATGACAGAGATGGCATACTGACATCTATCGTACCATTTCTTGTTGTCGAAATACAAATAAGCCGGGATCCCTACGGCGGCCCAGACGATGGGAACCTTCCAGTATTTCCGGTTATATATTTGCCCAAGGCCGGGAAAGAAAGTAGAATAGAGGGTCGCCTTACGGGGATTGTGCGAGTGACGCGCCAGCGTGTCGATCTTGTAAGGAGATTCTGTGTGCTGCTTGCGGATGATGGGGAGGGTGTCGGTCTTCTGGCCGCAGCAAATGCCGTGCAGGGACAGTAATCCTATAACCAATAAAAAGAACCGGGCCATGTTCATGTGGAGAATGCTTAGTTTACAGAGACACCCAGTTGGTCCAGCAATTTATTCAATTCCTGAAGCGAGTAATACTCAATGGAAATGCTCCCTTCTCCTTTCTTGTTGTGATTGAGCTTTACCCGGGTGCTGAAGTGCGATGCTAAGTTATCTTCAATTCTTTTGAATGCCTCGGGCAGCGTGGGCTTTACCGAATTTTTAACAGGGGTGTTCTCCTTGTAAAGCTTTCTGACCAGCTCTTCCGTCTGGCGGACAGAAAGGCCTTTTTTCTTTATCTCGTTGAAGAGGTATAGTTGTTTGTCAACGGTGTCCACGTTGATGAGTGCACGCGCGTGCCCCATCGATAACTGGTTGCTGCGCACCGCTACCTGGATGTCGGGCGGTAACTTCAGCAGGCGGATATAGTTGGCTACCGTGCTTCTTTCTTTACCCATCCGCTCGGCCACCTGCTCCTGGGTGTAGTTGAGCTCTTCCATCATCCGCTTGTAGCTAAGCGCGATCTCCATTGCGTTGAGGTCTTCCCGTTGGAGGTTCTCGAGCAGGGCCAGCTCGAGCAGCTGCTGGTCGTCGGCCTGGCGCACATAGGCGGGAATATCCTTTAGCTCGGCGATCTTAGCCGCGCGAAAGCGCCGCTCACCGGAGATGAGCCGGTATTTTCCCGTCGGCAGTTTGGAGACCGTCACGGGCTGGATGATATCGTGCAGGCGGATGGACTGCGCCAACTCCTGCAGGGCCGTCTCATCGAAATCATGGCGCGGCTGCCGGGGATTGGTCTCTATCTGGTCGAGTGGAATGCGCAGCATGTTGGTGACTGCTTCCACGACGGAAGATTTCAATTCTCCCGAAGTCGTTTTCAGGTCGGCATCTATGCTTTGCAACAGAGACCTGATACCCTTTCCAAGGGCTTCTTTATCTTTTTTATGCGGCGTTGTCATTGCGTTTCTATTCTAAGATTCTCTCTTCCTGCCTGATCCGCGTCATGTTATTCTTTTGCAGGATCTCTTTGGCCAGGTTGAGGTAATTCACGGAGCCTTTGCTCAGGGCATCGTAAAGGATCACGGGCTTGCCTACACTGGGTGCTTCGCTGATCTTCGTATTCCGATGGATGATGGTGTCAAAAACGATCTCATCAAAATGTTTGCGTACTTCACTCACCACCTGGTTGCACAAACGCAGCCGGCCATCATACATCGTCATCAGGATACCCTCGATGGCCAATTGGGGGTTGAGGCGGCTCTGGACGATCTTCACCGTATTCAGGAGTTTGCCAAGGCCTTCCAGGGCAAAGAATTCCGTTTGCACCGGCACGATGACCGAATTGGAGGCCGTCAGCGCGTTCACCGTGATCAGACCCAGCGATGGCGAGCAATCTATAATGATAAAATCGTATTCGTCTTTCACCGGCTCGAGAATACCCTTCAGCACACTTTCCCGGTTGGGATAGTTGATCATTTCTATTTCATAGCCCACCAGGTCGATATGGGAAGGAACCACATCCAGGTGGGGGATCTCGGATTTGAGAATGACATCCTTCACCGGGATATGATTGACCATACAGTCATAAAGACTCTGGGTCACATTGTGCAGGTCGAATCCCACCCCGGTGGTGCTGTTTGCCTGAGGGTCCGCGTCTACCAACAGCGTTTTGAATTCCAGCACGGCAAAACTTGCCGCCAGGTTAATGGCCGAAGTGGTTTTGCCCACACCTCCCTTTTGATTTGCAACTCCTATAATTTTTCCCATAATATTTCGAGCCGCTTCCCGCGGCTCCTGGTGTAAGTGGGCAAATTTACATTCTTCGAGATTATATTTCGCTCATTTTTTGGCACAAAGCCATATTTCGGGAAGTTTGCTGCAATTTTGCGCAAAATTGACCCGAAATGCGAAGCCGGCGGTTTACCCTGATTGTCGTTATTGTGGCAATATTATTGGATATCTATGTTTTTCAGGCAATAAAGACAATTACCCAAGGCATGCCTACGCGCTGGCGGACGATCGTTTTCAGCACTTACTGGGGGCTGTCGGTCGTTGCGCTGGCAACCTTGATCATCCTTCCCTACCTGCACTGGCAGTATATGCGGGTGAACAGTTACCTGATGGCTATCATTTTCGGCATCTACATTGCCAAATTGCTAACCGTAGCTTTCCTGCTGGTAGATGATACCCGGCGGCTGATCCGCTGGGTGATCGCCCGGTTCTCCACAACTGCTGCCGGCCCAGATGAGGACGCTATTTCCCGAAGCGTCTTTCTTAGCTGGCTGGGCCTGGGACTGGGAACTGGTGTATTTGGTTCGCTTCTATATGGGTTTGGGAATAAATATAATTATAAGCTCCACCGGGTGAGGATGGCTTTCGAAAATCTTCCAGCCTCCTTTAAAGGATTGAAAATCATTCAAATATCGGATATTCATTCCGGCAGCCTCGCCAATCCGGAGGCGGTGAACAAAGGCATCGACCTGATATTGGCCGAGAAACCCGATCTCATCCTCTTCACCGGCGACCTCGTCAATGACCTTGCCACGGAAGTGAAGGATTATAAGGCCATTTTCGGCCGCCTGGAGGCCCCGATGGGGGTATTTTCGGTGCTGGGGAACCATGACTATGGGGATTATGTCTGGTGGGAGACACCCGAACTGAAAGAGGCCAACCTCGACCACCTCAGACAGATACAGCAAGAGATGGGCTGGCGCCTGCTGATGAACGAACATGTCGTTCTGCAGCGGGGTGAAGGACAGATAGCCCTCATTGGCATCGAGAACTGGAGTGCCAAGGCCCGGTTCCCCAAGTATGGCAGGATGGACCTGGCCTGTCCGGGAACCGAGAAATATCCTTTCAAGATACTGATGAGTCATGATCCCAGCCATTGGGATGCCGAAGTGAGACCACAGTACCCGGATATCGACCTGATGCTTTCCGGCCATACCCATGGTATGCAGTATGGCGTCGAGCTCCCAGGATTCAAATGGAGCCCGGTGCAGTTTCTCTATAAGCAATGGGCGGGTCTCTATCAGGAAGGGCGTCAGCGGCTATATGTCAACCGGGGATATGGCTTTATCGGCTACCCGGGGCGTTTCGGCATATTACCGGAGATCACCGTCATCGAACTAGCTTGATCCCCGTATATGTTGTTAGAAAACTGTTAATGTATTAACGAGTCTTTTAAGGATTTTAACATACCAATAGATTATTCAACCGTATTTTCATTCAATTTTTACATGGAACCCAAAACAGCATCAACAATGAAATCGAATATGAACAAATTGGCTTTTAACAAATGGTCCGGAATCCTTGCCTTTCTGCTGCTTACTGCATCTGTCACTACTACCTATGGCCAGTCCTCGCTTCAGCTGGGTCTGAAGGCCGGCGGGAATTTCTTCAAGGTGGGCGGCAGATCGTTTGACGGGAAGACCTACCCGGGGTTCAGCGCCGGAGCATATGCAAAGCTGAATTTTACTTCCAAATGGTCGCTGCAACCAGAGCTGTTGTTCAACCAGACGATATGCAAAACATCTGATGATTTCGCAAATATCTATTACGGGCTCACCGGTCAGCTGGTAGCTTTGAATTATGTTGCGGTTCCGGTGTTGATCTCTTTTAAACCTATACCCGAATTATCCATCTTACTGGGACCACAATATGGTTACCTCGTCAGCCAGACCACTGGTTTGTTGGGAGGCCCGGCCAATCAGGGAAAGAACGCTTTCAATAAGAACGATCTTTCGCTTGTTTTCGGCGGACAGCTCAACTTAGGTAAGGTCATCTTTGGTCTGCGGTATTCTGCGGGGTTGAATAATATTTCCTTTGAAACGACGGACACATGGCGTCAATATGGAATTCAGGCCTACCTGGGGTATCAATTGTGGGATGTCAAACTGAGAAAGAAATAGTGGCATATAAGTTGAATTAATACCTGCAATCCATTCCTTTAAATTAAAACAATCCATCATGAAGAGGAAAGCATTCGTATTGTCCGTAGCGCTTGTGTTAGCCATACTCCATACCCAGGCGCAAGGTATTCATTTGGGCATCAAGGCCGGGGCCAATCTGTTTAAGGTGGATGGCCAGTCCATGAGCTCGGAATTCAAATTTGGTTACAGTGTCGGAGCCTTTGCTGAGCTCAACGTTACTCCCAATTGGGGTATCCAGCCTGAATTGTTGTTCAATCAGACGAATTATCGCACCGGCACGCAGTTCAGTTCTATCTATCCCAACGGTGTCAATAGTGTGGAAGGTAAACTGAACTACCTCAGCATTCCGGTGCTATTGAGCTTCAGACCGATTCCGCTGTTGAGCCTGCAGGCGGGCCCGCAGTTCGGCATCCTGCTGAACCAGGATGAGAGCCTTGTGAGCAATACAAAGGACGCTTTCAAGAAGGGTGACTTTGCTGTGGTGGCGGGTGCGCAACTGAACCTTGCCAGCATTAAAGTGGGCGCCCGGTATGTCATCGGGTTGAGCGATATCAACGACCTGCAGAATCAGGAATCCTGGAAGAACCAGGGATGGCAGGTATATGCCGGTTTCCGCCTCTTCTAGGCAATAGAAACGCAATAAGACAGCCTCTCCTGCCAAAACAGGGGGGCTGTTGTTTTTTGTGCCTGTTTTGGCATGCCCAGGGGGGCTGGCACCAATCTTGCCAACAATATAATTCGTTCCTAAAAGAGTAGGATTTTTCCTTTACAGGTGCTATTTTGTCATTCCAAAGCCGGACCATGGGCCCGGCAAATAAACAAGTAGAAATTGAAAGAGAATTTATTCATGCGTGCGGAAGATGACTTGGACTTTATGCCCATCATACCCTTGAATGAAACTGATAACGAAGGCCTGAACGATATCGAGATCCCCAAAGAACTTCCCGTACTACCTCTGCGCAATACCGTACTGTTTCCAGGCGTGGTCCTTCCGATCACCGTGGGCCGGGATAAGAGCATAAAGGCAGTCAACGATGCATATAAGGCGGACAAACTCATCGGGGTGCTGGCGCAAAAAGACAGTACCATCGAAGACCCTACCGTTAGCGACCTGGAAGACGTCGGTACCGTAGCCCGCATCATCAAACTGATAAAAATGCCGGATGGCGGAACTACGGTTATCCTTCAGGGTAAAAGACGGTTCAAGGTAGGCGCCGTCACCGCCGAAGATCCCTACTTCAAGGCGCAGGTGGTGCTGTTGCAGGAAGAAGAAGCGCCCAAGGAGCAGGACTTCGAAGCGTATGTGTCGAATATAAAGGACCTGGCGGCCCAGATCATTCAATTGTCGCCTAACATCCCTTCCGAAGCTTCGATCATCCTGAAGAATATCGAGAACCCCTCCTTTCTCATACATTTTATTTCCAGCAACCTCAATACCGAGCTGCATGAGAAGCAACAGCTGCTCGAGATACATCACATCAAGTCAAGAGCCGACCTGCTGATGCAGCTGCTGCAGCGGGAGTTGCAGTTCGCCGAGCTGAAGAACAAGCTGACCAATAAGACGAAGACGGAATTGGACAAGCAACAGCGGGAATACTTCCTGCAGCAACAGATGAAGAGCATCAAGGATGAGCTGGGCGGTGACAGCAACGAGCGGGAGGTAAAGGAGATGCAAAAGAAGGCCGAGGCGAAGAAATGGCCTGCCGCTGCGCGAGATCTTTTCATGAAGGGTGTCGAGCGCCTGGAGCGGATGCACCCCAGCACCCCGGATTATTCCGTTGTCTACAATCATCTCGACCTGATGCTGGAGCTTCCCTGGCAGGACTATACGGAAGATTCCTATGATCTGAAAAAGGCGAAGAAGATTCTCGATCATGATCACTATGGGATGGATAGGGTGAAAGAGCGCATCCTCGAATACCTGGCCGTACTGAAATTGAAAGGGGACATGAAGAGCCCGATACTCTGTTTTGTCGGTCCGCCGGGTATAGGCAAAACCTCGCTTGGGCGTAGCATTGCCAATGCTATTGGCCGCAAATATGTGCGCATTTCCCTTGGCGGTCTCCATGACGAAGGCGAGATCAGGGGGCACCGCAAGACCTATATTGGCGCCATGCCCGGCCGTATCCTTCAATCCCTGCGGAAGATAAAGTCGTCCAATCCTGTCATGATCCTCGACGAGATCGATAAGACGGGCAGCGACTTCAGGGGAGACCCGAGTTCTGCGTTGCTGGAAGTGCTGGACCCCGAGCAGAATCATACGTTTTACGATAACTACCTGGAGTTGGAATACGATTTGAGCAAGGTGCTTTTCGTGGCGACGGCCAATGATATCAACGCTATCCAGCCGGCGCTCCGCGACCGGTTGGAGATCATCGACCTCAGCGGTTATGCGGTGGAAGAGAAAGTAGAGATCGCCCGGCGTCACCTGGTGCCCAAGCAAAGGGAGGCCCATGGCCTGGCATCGCTGAACTTCCGGATTGGCGACAAGGTGTTGGAGAAAGTGATCCAGGATTACACCAGAGAAAGCGGTGTCCGGGAACTCGACCGTCAGTTGGCTTCAATTATGCGCTACCAGGCGAAAGAATACGCTATGAAGGGTAAACTCAAGGCGCAGCTGACACAGGCGGACATCGAGAAGATGCTGGGCAAATCCAGGTATAGTAACGATCTCTATAAGGTAGCTAATATGCCGGGAGTGGCAGTAGGGTTGGCGTGGACCTATGTAGGCGGGGACATCCTGTTCGTGGAGACCAGCCTTAGTGAAGGGAAAGGAGAGCTGAAGCTTACCGGCAATCTTGGTAATGTCATGAAGGAAAGCGCCGCCACTGGTTTTACTTATCTGCAGTCCAATGCACGTAAATATGATATAGACCCCGAAGCATTCAATAAGAAGACCATCCATGTCCATGTGCCGGAAGGCGCCGTACCCAAAGATGGGCCTAGCGCGGGGGTGACGATGATGACCGCGATGGCTTCCGCCTTCACCGGCAAGCGGGTGAAACCCTATTTAGCCATGACGGGGGAGATCACCTTACGCGGCCAGGTGCTGCCTGTTGGCGGCATCAAGGAAAAGATACTTGCGGCCAGGCGCGCCGGGTTGAAGGAGGTGATCCTTTGCTGGCAGAACGAGAAGGATGTGCAGGAGATCGACTCTGCCTTTATTAAGGGGCTCAAATTCAATTATGTCAAAACCATGCAACAGGTGCTTGAACTGGCCCTGGTGTGATTTAAGATATTGTTATGAACCATACCAACACGTGAGCTGTTAGAATTACAGATTTTCATGTTGGTTGTTTTAAGGGTTGGGGGGCCCGGCGCTTGCGCCGGGCCTCTTTTTGTTCGGCCGTAAGGATTATTCCTTACGGGAAAATGGGTAATCGATTGTGGATTTGATCGATTTGCTTTTTTTTTATTCCCGAAACAGTAATTTTGGAATCGTGAGAAAATACCTTCCATGATCAAGCTAATCATCGTAGACGATCATTTCCATGTTCGTGAAGCCTGGAGCTGGGTGCTGAACCAAATTCCCGGGCTTACTGTTATAGCGCAATGCGCCAACGGCCAGGAGGCCATAGAAGCGGCTCAACGGTTGCAGCCGGATGTGATGTTGATGGATATTCATATGAAACCCGTCAACGGCATCGAAGCAACCCGTACTATTCGCGGATTTTCTTCCGATATAAAGATCATCGGCGTTTCCGTGCAGGCCGAGCGCTCTTATGTCAATGAAATGTTGCGCAACGGAGCCAACGGCTACGTCACCAAGAATTCTTCCAGCCAGGAGATGGTGACCGCCATCGACGAGGTGCTGGCGGGCAAGACCTACATCTGTGAAGAAGTAGGCCATCTGCGTCCCGTCGTAGCCGTCCGCTGACGCGCGGCTGTCCGCTAATGCGCGGCCGCCCGTTGATGCCGGCTTAGCGCAGCTCTGTTGCGAGTTCCTTCTCATCCTTGAAAGCGACCCGCGGTCTGAGTCCCAGGAGTTCGAACATAAGATTATCCTCTTCAAAGGAGGGGTTGGGTGTGGTGAGCAGCTTCTCCCCGGCAAAAATGCTGTTTGCCCCGGCCATAAAGCAGAGCGCCTGTTCTGCCTGACTCATTTCGGCCCTGCCGGCGCTAAGCCTTACCATGGTCGAAGGCATGAGGATACGTGCGGTGGCGATCATCCGGATCATATCCCAGACATCCACTTTTGCATTGTTTTCGAGTGGCGTACCTTTTACGCGCACGAGGGCATTGATGGGTACGCTCTCGGGGTGCTGAGGGAGGGTGGAAAGCGTATAAAGCATCTTGATACGATCTTCATGTGTTTCGCCAAGTCCGATGATGCCGCCGCAACAGACGGTCACTCCTGCTTTCCGGACATTTTCCAGGGTCCGCAACCGGTCGTCATAGGTGCGGGTAGAGATGATCTCGCCGTAGTATTCCGAGGAAGTGTCGAGATTGTGGTTGTAGGCATAAAGGCCAACGTCCGCGAGTTTTTTCGCCTGGTCTTCATTCAACATGCCGAGGGTGCAGCAGACCTCCATCCCCATCTCATTGACGCCCTTCACCATGTCCAGCACGCGGTCGAAGTCCTTGTTATCCCTTACTTCCCGCCAGGCGGCGCCCATGCAGAACCGGGTGGAGCCTGCGGCCTTTGCCTTTGCGGCATATTCCAGCACTTCGTCTTTCTTCATCAGGGCCTGTACACCCACGCCGGTATTATAGCGGGCTGCCTGCGGACAGTAGGCGCAGTCTTCAGGACAGCCGCCGGTCTTGATGGATAGCAATGTACAGACCTGTACCTCGCCGATGGTATTGTGCTCCCGGTGAACCGTAGCGGCCCGGTAGATGAGGTCGAGCAAGGGCGTATCGTAAATCTCTTTTATTTCGGAAAGTGTCCAGTCGTTTCGATTCATGGTTATCGGTTTATATGTTGTATGTTCATTCGCTATCCTGCAAAAATATGGTAGAGTCTCTTAATAAAGGAAGATTTGAACGGAACAATTTGTTGAAGACCACCCTAAACTGGTTGACATTGCTGATACTGTCATAGAGGCAGGAATAGCCCCTGTCAGGAAAATAAACAGCATTTTGATTATTAAAGAAATAGGAGAAGTCACTCACATCATGCCAGGCTCTCACTCCATGGTCCGACATAAACAGGATGACGGCCTTTCCGCCGGAGTTGCCTTTTATCGCGGTGATCAGCTGTTTTGCCTGCAAATTGGTATAGGGCAGGTAGTCCAGGTAGTCTTTGAGCCGGAAGTCCACATTTGTGGCTTCCGGGCTGCGCCGGTGGAGGCTGCTGTCAAACAGGAAGGGGCTATGCGGCAGCGCGACGTGCATGTAAATAAACCGCGGCCTTGCCGGATGCAGGCTACTGGCCTGTATGGTGCGGCTGATGACCGTTTCATTCGTTTTGTAGACATTCCCGAGCTTCGAAGCGCGAGGGATAAAGCGCTGCAACACGTAACCGAAATCCCTCTCCAGGTAATCTGCCAGGGTGTGATAGGTGATGAGCTTTGTATTGGTGGCGATGAAGGGCTGGGAGACCGTCGACGGATGTCCGGGAAGGTCGAAGGGAGAAAGGTTGACAATGTCATAGCCTTTTGCTATTAAAGAATTCACGACCTCGGATTTCCTGAGGGGCTCCCAGACATTGGTATAATCGTCCGATGTCAGTGCTTGCGGGTGGCTAATCCCATTGAGATAGGACATATTCAGCATCGAGGCCATGGAGAATGAAGTGAACCAGTAATTGCTACGGCTTTTCCCCTGGATGTGAAAGCCTTGTGCCTCCAGGAAGCTGTCGAGGCCGTGGTTGTCATAATGATAGACATCCCGCAGGGTGCGGCTGCCTGTATATTCGTCGAAGACCAGCAGATAAATGTCTGGTTTTGCGCAGGTGTCGCAAGCAGGCTGCCCTTCACTGAAGACGGCTACCGTTGAAAAGCGGGGCGACCGGCTTTGAAGACTCTGCCAGGTCAGCGTAGCTCCGTCGTAGAGGATGCTGAGCAGGAACAATAGGTTCAGGTATAGACTCAACCTTGTAAAGGGAGCTTTTTTCCGAAGGTAAAGCGTAAGCAGCACGGTTAGTCCGAGGAAAACGGGTAAAAGTATACTGTAACGATGCAGAAAAATGGAGTGTTTCCGCAGGGGGTCATGGATAAAGCCAAAAAAGAGGTAGAAGGCCATGACGAAGGACGCCACCAGCGCCGCATTGATGCTGTTGCGGAGAAGGGCATAGAAAAGGAGGTAGAGGATCAACGCCGCAAGAAAGTAGGCTCCTGTCAGGACGAGACAATCCGTCACCCGGATGAACCTTGCATTTCGTACAAATCCATGAAAAACGAAAAAGAGCGGAAACAAAAAAAGGAAAAAGGAGCGGTTTGCGGCGGGTATTTTCATTGGCCCTCCTTCTTTCTCATGAGATACAATATCCTTTCGGTGCCGGGAATGGGCGTCCGCCGGATGATGGTGAAATACCGGCCGAACTCCTGTTCAAAGGCGTTGGCATTATAAGGTTTGTGGAAGCCGGGCTTGTTACGGGTGAGAAGAATCGCTTTTTCGTCTGTCGCGGCGACGAATTCGACGATAAGATGCGCCCTGGTCAGTCGGGCGATGTAACCAGCCAGCATATGGAACGGGATGTTCCTGGTGAGGACAAGGTGATGGATCAGCGCAAGGGCAATGACAAGATCGCTTTCAGCCCTTTCGGTGAAGGATGATCTTTCGGCATGGCCGAACCCGGAGGCAGGGGTGGGGTCGGCAATATCTATGCACAGGGGGTAAATGGACGTACCCGTGTCCCGGCACCAGCGATACAGGTTTCCGATGCAGGCCCAATCGCTATCGGCTGCGATGACAAGGGCTTTTCTCTCCGCCAGGATCTTCGAAAAATGACCATCGTTCGCACCCAGA
The DNA here is from genome assembly GCF_014642875.1 of Puia dinghuensis. Classification (GTDB taxonomy): domain Bacteria; phylum Bacteroidota; class Bacteroidia; order Chitinophagales; family Chitinophagaceae; genus Puia; species Puia dinghuensis. The sequence continues at coordinate 987,615 of NZ_BMJC01000001.1, read as the reverse complement.
TCGAGTGCAGAGGAGAAGCCGATGGATCCGAGCATTTCCCGGAAGATCTTTTCTTTTTCCGCGAGGTAGGAGGAACTGAGGATCGTTTCGCTGTAATACCGGCGCCACGAGCCTTCACCGGGTGCATCCGTCCGGAGCTTTTGAATGGTGCTCTCCAGGTTATCAACCACCAGGAGCAATTTTTTTTCGTCGAAGGGCGGCAACCTGGCGGCATCACCATCCCCTTGCCGGATGCGGGCGGGCAAAACTACATGCAGCCAGATCCCCGGCCGCAAACGGCTTTTCAGCGGCAGCTGTGGAAGGGTGGTGGAGGCTGCAATTCCTTCGGGATAAGCGGCCAGGATCTTATGGACGCCCTGGTGATGGTAGTGATGGAGCAACAGCGGATAAAGAAAACATTCACAAAACTGCCGGTAGGCTACCCATGGCCGGGAGGCGTCATAGCGTTCAAAGGACAGGCTGTCTATAAACAGGGGTCTTCCGTCTGCAAATTGGATATTCGTGGGGCTGGCGTCTTTCAGGATCATTCCCCGGCTGATCGCGGCGCGCAGGATGCCAAGCGTCAGCAGGGCGGCGTCTTTCAACTGATCGGGACTCCATTCGGCCGGATAACTGATAAAAGGTAATTGCCGGGGCAACAAGGTCTTTAGATGGCCGGGTCCGCCGATGGGGCCCTGTTCGACCTCTGAATGGCCGATCAACCAATTTTTACTACTGAGTGCCTGATACAGCCCGGAGTCTATCAGTTGCCGGTAATCGTCTGCATATTCTTCGTTCACCTGCCGGTAGCAGAGCCCGTCCAACCGAAAGATGAACCCCGATGGGTCTCTATACGAGGCCGGATGCCGGGAACGGTCAGGCATTTCCTTCGTCATTCTCCGTTGACGCCCCCTTTTTTTTCCGGACGAAAAATGTTTTTACTCTAAGCCAAAACCGTTTAAAATAGAACAGTGCTCCCAGGACGGCGCCAATGATCACCTGCACGAGATAGCTCCCGCTGCCGGGATCGATGTATAGGAGCAGCCCTTTCATTAGAGATAGCTCAGATTTGTTTTGGGAGTCAAGATAAGCAAAGTTTCATACATAAGCCTGATCGTCTGTTCGACGTCCTTTTTGTGCAGCATCTCCACTGTCGTATGCATATATCGCAGGGGGATGGAGATGAGGACGGAGGGACAGCCATCGTTGGCGTAGGCAAAGGAGTCCGTATCGGTGCCTGTGCTGCGGGATACCGCCCGCATCTGGACGGGGAGCTCGTTGGTGGCAGCCGTCTCCTGGACGATGGCCAGCAGCTTGTTGTGCACCGCCGGACCGAAAGCAAGGCTAGGCCCCTTGCCGCAGGCGATCTCTCCTTCGATCGCCTTATTGATCATGGGCGTTGTCGTGTCGTGGGTGACGTCGGTGATGATGGCAATATTGGGGCGAAGGCGTCTTGCTATCATCTCCGCGCCCCGAAGCCCCACCTCTTCCTGCACTGCATTGACCACGTAGAGGCCGTAGGGTAGTTTTTTCTTGTTTTCGCGCAGCAGGCGGGCCACTTCGGCGATCATGAATCCGCCGATGCGGTTATCAAAGGCCCGGCCGATGAGATAATCATAACCCAGTTCGGCATAGCCATCCTGGTAGGTGACGACGGCGCCGATGTGTACGCCTAGTTCTTCTATTTCTTTCTTGTTGCGTGCGCCGGTGTCGAGAAACAGGCTGTCCACTTTTGGCTGTGGCTCTTTCGCATCCGGATTGGCAAGCCGCGTATGGATGGCCGGCCAGCCGAATACTGCCGGAACGCGGCCCTTTTTCCCATGGATAAAGACCCGCTGTCCGGGTGCTATCTGATGGTCGACGCCGCCATTGCGTTTCAGATAGAGCAGGCCTTCGGGGTTGACATAGTTGACGAACCAGCTGATCTCGTCCGCATGCGCCTCGATCACGACCTTGAAGGGCGCGTCGGGATTGACGATCCCGACTGCCGTTCCATAAGGGTCGGTGAAACAGCTGTCCACATGGGGTTTCAGGTAGTCGAGCCAGAGTTTCTGGCCGCTGGTTTCGAAGCCTACAGGGGAGGGGTTGTCTATGTATTTTTTTAAGAATTCCCAGGACCTGGGAGTAAGGATAGAAGTAGATGTAGATGTAGAGCTGCTCTTCGCACTTTTTGCCATTGTTGAATTACTTATGGCAGCAAATGTACTTAAATCCTAAAAATGAACATCAGCAGGCCAGAAAACATCATCAGCCCGTCCAGGACGATGTAGTACAGATCATCGGAGAAATTGCGTTTGCTCGGCCGGTATAGGGCGGTGGTAATGACGCCGGGGATCACCAGCAGGAAGATGTAATAAGCCGGGTAGTGATAAAAGGCGAGGGCAATATTGCACAGGAAGAAAAGGGTCATGGATAGCCAGAAGAGGCGGTCGATGCCTTTTTCGCTCAGCAGCGTGATCAGGCTGCGGATGCCCTGATCTTTGTCGTCTTGTCTATCGCGATAGTCGAAGATGATGCAGATGGCATAGATGAGGAAGAAGCGGCCGGTGGTGAACAGGACAAAGGAGACATTCCATTGCGCCCCGGCTACGATGAGGGGCAGCACTGTTGTCACATAGACCCATACAAAGGCGAGGAAAAGGGTCTTGCCGACGGCGATCTTCCGCAAATGATGGAAAATAGGGTGGGGTATCTTGGGCGCGGAATACAGGAAGGTAAGGAAGGCACCGAAGCACAGTGCGAAAAAATAAGGCAGAAGGTAAAAGAAATATACGCAGGCGCCGACGACGCCGGTGAGGTAGAGAACGAAATGCAGGGCTTTATGGTGGTTAGTCCATTGTACCCGCCGGGATGGGCTGGCCGATCGCGGGGTGAGGTACCAGTGGAAATTGTAGCTGCAGATGGTGGAGAAAAAGACAAACCCGAGGAGCCGGTCTGAAGGCGCTGCTCCCAGCAACAGCCAGGTGGTTTGCCAGACCATCAGCACGGCGCATAAGGCAATATACAGGCTGCTGAAAACAAAATAATCGATGATCTTTCTGAACACGCCCCTAAGTTACGGATTTAGGATAACGATCTTGGGAGAAGGTATCGTATCGCTGGAAACATTGCCCGTAGTTAGTACGAAGAATTTGTAAATAAGGGTATCGTTTATGTGCAGGTCGGAGGTCTGACTAAGGAATCCCTGGGCGGGCAGGGCAAAACGCATTTCTCCACTCGAACTGCCGTTGAAATTGGGTATTTGCACCGGAAATGTATCCACGCCGGCGGTATCCTGGGCGGGGATTGGCGCCTGGTTGAGCCTTTTGCGGATGGCGACGAAGGTACCGTTGCTGAGACCGGCGGCATTGCTCAGTTTGAACAGGGCCCGCATAGAGTCGTCATGCTGAACGACGGTATTGATGGATTCAATGGAGATCTTGGGTTTGCTGCCCGAACCGCTCTTGCCGCAGCTGATTGCGATGATGATGACCAGGAGAAATACGGATACCAGGAAGTAGCCAGGCTTCATGTGGAAGTATTGATAGTTACAAACCTACCTAATTTTAACTAAAAGGGGGTATTTTTGTGGGGTGCATTTAGCATTTTTTAACAATTGGGACCCTGCGGATTTTACTTCTCAGGCCCTTGAGCTTTTCCGATTCCAGTTTACCCATAATGCGCTCTACCGCCGGTATGCCGAAACCCTGGGAGTGAACCCGGCAGCCGTCGCAAGGCTTGAGGACATCCCCTTCCTGCCGGTGAGTTTTTTCAAGACCCATGCGGTGAAAACCACTGATTTCATCCCCGAGACGGTATTTACCAGCAGCGGAACGACGGGGATGGTGAGCAGCAGGCATGAGGTGAAAGACCTCGAACTCTACAAAGCGAGTTTCAGGGCGGCTTTTGAGCAATTTTATGGCCCCATCAGGGATTGGTGCATCATCGGGCTCCTGCCTTCCTACCTGGAAAGGACGAGCAGCTCGCTTGTCGTTATGGTCCATGATCTCATCGAACAAAGCGGCCATCCGCAAAGCGGGTTCTACCTGTATGAACATGAAGCGTTGCATGGCGTATTGCAGCAACTGGAGGCCCGGGGGCAAAAGACCCTGCTTATCGGGGTGACCTTCGCCCTGCTGGATTTTGCCGAGAAATATTCCATGTCCCTGCGGCATACGGTGATCATGGAGACGGGGGGGATGAAGGGGCGGAGGCGTGAGCTTATCCGTGGGGAATTGCATGCTTTTCTCAGCGGCCGGCTTGGAGTGGAGACCATCCACGCCGAATACGGGATGACCGAATTGCTGTCCCAGGCCTATTCCCCGGGACAGGGGCTCTTCACCTGCCCGTCCTGGATGCGGATGCTGGTGCGTACCGAGGACGATCCGCTGGAAGTAAGGATGCAGGGGGAAGGCATCCTCAATGTCATCGACCTGGCCAATCGCTGGTCATGTGCTTTTCTTGCGACGGATGATGTGGGGCGTATCTTTCCCGACGGGCGTTTCGAGGTCTCGGGGCGGGTCGACAACAGCGATATCCGGGGGTGCAGCCTGCTCGTGGCCTGAGCGCCGCGGCCTTCCAGAGATGGCGCCGGCCGATGGTGTGCGCTTAATGATGCAGCACCTGCTGGATGGATTTCCATAGCGTGCTGCAGCTGGTGAGGATGACCAGGGCGCCTACCGCGATGAACATCGTCTTCACCGGCAGCTTACCCACCAGCCGGGCTGCGATGGGCGCGGCGACAATGCCGCCCAGGATCATCCCGGCGACATCGAATAACGGGATACTCTTCAGCAGGATGAAAAAGGTGATAGAGCTGGCCAGGACGACGAAGAATTCCGCCAGGCATACCGAACCGATGACATAGCGGGGGTTACGCCGTTTGGAGATGAGCGTGCTCGTTACCAGGGTTCCCCAGCCGCCGCCCGCAAAGGCGTCCGTAAATCCGCCCGCGGAGGCCAGCCAGCCGGCCCGCTTTACCTTGTCTTTGGGGTTTCGCCGGACAAAGGCCTTTCTAAAGATATAGTAGCCCAGGTAGACGGTATATATCGAAAGGGGGATGCGTACATATTTCGCATATCCCTGGCTGGTGAAAGCCATGGCGGCGCCGAGGACGGCGCCGATGATGCCGGGGATGACGATGGTGCGGAACAGTTTTTTGTTGATATTACCGAAACGGTGATGGCTATATCCCGAAACACCGCTGGAAAAGACGCGCGCCGAGTGGACGCGGCTGCTCACGATGGCCGGGGGTACACCATAGGCCAGCAGGAAGGTGGTGGAGATGGTGCCATAGCCGAGGCCCAGCGACCCGTCGACCATCTGCGCCAGAAAGCCCGCCAGGGTCATGATCAGAAAGCTGGTGACGTCAAAGCGCTGGGGCAGGGAGCGGAAGAAGTCGAGGATGCCTGCAAAAGGGACAAGGGAGAGCAATCCATGACCCAGGATCATAAAAAGAAAAGCAAAGAGGCACCATTTGACCACCTGCTGCCAGCGGTTGTAACGCGGCTGTTCGGGTAATGCGGGGCTCGCCCGTTTGGCTACCAGCACCTTGGTCAGCTCGTTGAGTTGCCGCACCTTCTCGGGGAAATCGCCGTTGATCTGCTGCCGGATGGAATGCATATTGTTGAGTACGCTTTCCATCTCGTCGGGTATCATCCCGCCGAGTTCTTCCTTCAGACGTTTGGCGATGGTCGGAGACTTCCCGTTGGTGGAGATCGCAATTTTGAGATTCCCTTTCCGGACAACGGAGCTGAGGTAGAAATCACAGAGGTCGGGGGTATCGGCTACGTTCACCAGGATGCCGCGCTGTTTTGCGTCATGGGCTATCGTTGCGCTGACAGACCGGTCGTTTACAGCCACTATGGCGATATCTGTTTCGTTGAGGTCATCGGGCTCATAGGGGCGTTGTACCAGGTGGACGTTCGGGTGCTGTGCGGCGAGCTCGCGCACCGCTGTACTTATCAATGGCGCAACGAGCGTAATGGCCGTGGCCGGGGAGTTCTGCAGGACGGTCTGCAATTTTTCCAGACCGACGTTGCCGCCGCCCACGATCAACAGCCGAAGCTGCTCGAGCTTTACAAAAACCGGGAATAGCGTGTTACCGTTTTTCTCTTTCGTATGAACGTCGTTGCTCTCCATCGTTGGATACATAAAAGTAGTCATTTTCATCTTAATTACCTACTGAAATAGTCGACAATTGCCTACTGAATCAGTCGACCAATAGCCGTGCGCGAAGTGGCTGCCGGATCAGAAAGCCAATTGCAGCTGCGCTTCGAACATGTTGTTATTGATAGCCGGGCCTTGCTGGTCGCGCAGCGAGTAGTATACCTGCAGCTTGGTCCAGACATTGAAGAAATAATTCATGCCTAGATCGTAATACGTGCTTCTGTTCTGGGTCTTTGCCGTGTTGGGATCGTAGTAATCATAGCGGAATACAGCCTGCAGGCGCCGGGGCAGGAAAAAATAAGCGGCCTGTCCATACCAGCCCTCGTGCACCGTGAGGCCGGCGTCACCCGGGTGGTTCACCTGCGAAGAATTGCCTTCCTGGCCCCTGATGTATTCTCCTTTCAGGGAAAGACCGGAATAATTGAGCGCCAGCTCGGTGCCCCACCGGATACGTTTTTGGTCTTTGGTTGGGGAGGAGGTGAAGCGGTCGTTCCCATTGTAGTATGAACCACCTATGCTCAGGAATTTCAGCGGATGAATGACCAGCCGGGCGTCCAGGTCCTTGGACTGGTTGTTGTCGAGCGTATTGATACCGGCACCGTTGAGCAGCTGAACCGAATAATCCAGGAAGTAAGTATCCTGCTTTCTTATGAGGCTGCCAGACGCCTGGAGACCTATATCGCGGCCGTTCTGGTTGCCGATGGAATCCACCAGTCCGCCCGCCGCATCCCCTTTGCGTGCGACAAGTGCGTTAACGACCTGGGAGCGTTCGATCAAGTCGAGATTTCTGTCCTGGGTCATGTTCTCCTGTGAGAAGGCGAGGATCATCTGACCCGCCTTGAGATGCAGGAAATGGAAGGGTTTGTAAGTGACATAGGCTTCGATGAGGGTAGGGGAGATCAGGGCTCCGCCGGTGGGTGCCGTACCCGAGGCCCCGCTGCTGCCTACGAAGTCGAACAATAAGCGGTAGTCGAACTGCGAGGCGAAATGCCCCTGGAAGTCAAGCCGGGCCCTTTTGATACTAAAACCGTCGTAGAATTTTCCCGGATGACTGAAACTTTGCCAGACCGCCTGCGTATACCCGCTGAGGTCGAGGGACCGGCCCAGCCGGAGCGGAAAGGAGTCGGCGATCTCTTCTTCCCGGTGTTGTCTGACGGAATAATCCCTGCGGAGGGAATCGGCCTCCTGTTGGGTGATGGCCCCTTTTCTGACCATCAGTTTGAGGATATCGTCGGTGGTTTGGGCGTGTGCGGTTATCGTAGCTCCGGCAAGGAGTGCGAAGAACAGGATTGCGGTAGTGGTCCATCTCATAAACGGCGGTGGTGGTTTTGTTATGTTAAATTATTAGTCTACTAATTTAGTAGAGTAAAAGTATGTAAAAAAACCGTTGCTGGTGAGGCGGACGGTCATTATTTTTTTTATGGTTTATACCAGCGTTGGCGCAGGGCGAAATCCCCGAACCTTTCCCCGGTGATGCGTTCTTTTTTGTAGAGCCAGAACAGGAGGTCCAATTCCCGCAGGATGGCGGTCTCATCCAGGTTCTCTTTATAGAGGCGATTGAGCCGGGTGCCTTCGTGGTCGCCTCCCAGGTAGAGATTATAGTGCCCCATCGCGGTGCCGACAAAACCGATCTCGGCGGCATAGGGCCGGCCGCAGCCATTGGGGCAGCCGGTCATCCGGATGATGATCTCTTCGGTGCTCAGCTCATGCCCGGCCAGCAGCCTTTCGATATGGTCGAGGAGGCTGGGCAGATAGCGTTGCGATTCCGCCAGGGCCAGTCCACAGGAGGGGAGGGCAACACAGGCGATGGAATTCTTTCGGATGGCGGAGGCGGCTTCGGTATGTTGGATGAGCCGGTATTTTTCCAGGATGCCGTTGATGAGGGCTTTGTCTTTTTTCCGGATATCAGCCAAGATGATCTTTTGGTTCACCGTGAAACGGAAATTGGCTTTTTTTGTCTCCGCTACTTCCAGCAGGGCCGTCTTGAGTGCTACCTTTTCATCGTCCAGTACCCTGCCGTTCTCTACAAAGAGCGTATAGTGCCATAATCCCTTGTGATCCTGCTGCCAGCCAAAGCGTTCGGTGCGATCGTTAAACGTATACGGACGAGCATCTTCAAGCGCAAAGCCGGTGCGTTTTTCCAGTTCCTGCCGGTACCAGTCCGTCCCATATTTATCGACGGTATATTTGAGCCGGGCAAACTTGCGGTCGCTGCGGTTGCCATAGTCGCGCTGGATAGTGACAATCTCATAGACGGCTTTGAACAGGCGGTCGTCGGCGGGGACAAAACCGATCACCGTCGCCAGCCGTGGATAGGTCTCGGCATTTCCATGGGTTGCGCCAAGGCCGCCGCCGATGGCTATATTGAAACCTTTCAGCTGATTGTCTTCAATAATGGCGATGAGTCCAAGGTCGTTGGTAAGTACGTCCACGTCATTATTAGGCGGGATGGCGAGGCCGATCTTGAATTTACGGGGAAGATAGCGGTCCTGGTACAATGCATCGTCTTCTTCCTTCTTATCGGTGAGTCTTTCCTGGTCGAGCCAGATCTCGTAATAGGCATGTGTTTTGGGCAGCAGCAGCTTGCTGATCTTCGCCGCATAGGCATGCACCTGTTCGTGGATGGGCGATTGCAGCGGATTGGCCGTGCAGGTGACGTTGCGGTTGACATCGCCGCAGGCGGCGATGGAGTCCAGCGTGATGGCGTTGAAGGCGGCGATGGTCGGTTTGACATGGCTCTTCAGGATGCCGTGCAGCTGGATGGTCTGCCGGGTCGTGATCTTGATGACGCCGGTGGAGTGCTCTCCGGCGATGTGGTGGGTGGCGATCCATTGTTCGGGGGTAAAAAACCCACCGGGTACGCGCAGGCGGATCATAAAGGAGTAGAGGCGTTCGAGTTTCTTTTCCGCCCGCTCTTCGCGCCGGTCGCGGTCGTCCTGCTGGTACATCCCGTGGAATTTCACCAGCGACTGGTCGTCCTCGCTGATGGCGCCGGTGAGTTCGTCGCGCAGGCTTTCCGCCAGGGTGCCCCGGAGGCCGTCACTCTTTTGTTTTATCCTTTCTACCGGCGATAAGTTTTTTGTATCGGGTAATTGCTGTGTGTCGATCATACTACGATTAATATACATCTTTTACAAAACGGCCTGCTTCTTTCAATTCCTCCAGGTAGCTTTCCGCCTGGGCGGCGCTTTTCTGCCCTTCCTGCCGGATGATGGAGAGCAGGGTATCCTCCACGTCTACGCTCATGGGATTTTTTGCGCCGCAGAGGTAGACATGCGCGCCGGTTTCCAGCCAGTGATAGAGTTCGGTTGCCTGGCAGCGCATCTTATGCTGTACATAGACTTTCTCCACCTGGTCGCGGGAAAAGGCGGTAGTGATGCGGGAGAGCACGCCGGTCTTCACCCAGTCCTGGATCTCGGTCTGGTAAAGGAAGTCGGTGGTGAAATGCTGGTCGCCGAAAAAGAGCCAGTTCTTTCCCAGAGCGCCTTTACTGTCCCTTTCGGCTAAGAAAGACCGGAAGGGTGCGATGCCGGTGCCGGGGCCGATCATGATCACATCCTTATCCTCTGCCGGAAGCCGGAACTGCGAGTTATGGTGAACGTAGAATTCGACGGCATCACCCGGTCTCAGGTGTGACAGTCCATCCGAGCACAGACCATACTTGGTCTCGCCGTTGACGGAAAAACGGTCCCTGGCGACGGTGAGGTGGATCTCGCCGGAATGGGCTTCGGGCGAGGAAGAGATGGAATAGAGGCGTGGGGCGATGGGTTCGAGGATGCCCACGACAGCATAGAATTGATCGATATTCTTCACCGGGTAGATCTTCAGCAAATCGAGCAGGCTGATCTTTGTTTCAGGGATATCCTGTTTGACGATGCCGGCGTATTTGCTGACGACCCGTTCGGGCAGGTAGACGATATTCAGTTTCCGCTGCAGCAAATTCCGCAGGGTGTGCTCTTCCGAGCGGTGGAGCAGGGTCCTGTCCGCATCGGCGCCGGTGAGGGCGATGATTGCTTCGACGAGGGCCGCCGGATTAGCGGGGACGATACCGATGGCATCGCCCGGCTGATAGTCTACGTCTTCGGCGGTGATCTCCAGGTGGTGGGTCTGTTTGGCCGAGCCGCGATCGTTCAGGTTGATATTGGCCAGCACTGTGCCGGTGAAGATCTTTTTGCCGGTGGGGCGGACAGCAGCGGCAGGGGCTGCCGGCGCATGACTCGCAGGGGCGGCGGGATTGTTCAATTGCTGCAGCAAGGAGTCGATCCAGCTGCTGGCTTCCGCTTCATAATCCGTGTCGCATTTCCGCAAGGACAGGATGCGCTGCCCGCCTATCTTGTGCAATTGCTGGTCTACGTCTTCTCCTGCCTTGCAGAAAAGGGGATAGGAAGTATCTCCGAGGGCGAGGACGCTGTATTTGAGTCTGTCGAGCTTTAGTCCGTTCTGATGGATGTGGTCGTAGAATTTCTTTGCGGCGGCAGGCGGTTCGCCGTCACCCTGTGTGCTGATCACCGTAAAGAAGTATTCTTCCTTGGACAGATCGTTCAGCCGGTATTGTTCGAGACCTACCAGTTTGGCCTGGATGCCTTTCTTTTTTGCGCGGGCGGCGAAGTCCGTGGCTAATTTCTTTGCATTGCCAGTCTCGGTGCCATAGGCGATGGTGATCTTTGGCAGCGTACCGGTGGTGACGGGCGCTGCGGCTGGGGCCGGTTGCGGGGCAGCTGTGACGGGGGCAGCGGCGGGTGTGACCTGTGCAACGACACCGGCGAGATATCCACTCAGCCAGATGAGTTCCTCCCGTGAGGACCCGGCGATCAATTCCTGCATCAATGTCATTTTCGGTGTCGTCAGCATACTACTATCTTTTTTTGTTCTTGTACAGAAGGGAAATATTGTTCCCTGCTCCGGCTGTTGGCCAGCCATTGAAAGGAGGAGTGAAGGGCCGCAACGCGGCCCAAAATGACCAATGTGGGCGAGGCATACTCACTGCCTGCCGCAGCGGCAAGGTACTGGTGTACAGGCCAGGACGAAACCCGTTGCAGGGGGGTGGTCGCTTGTTCGATAACCGCTATCCAGCGGTCTTCCGCTATGCCTTCTTTTGCCAGCCGATGGACCAGTTGATCCAGAGGAGCGGAAGACATATAGAACACCAGGGTGTCGGGCGTATGAGCCAGTTCGTGCCAGTACTTCTCGTCGCCGGCATCGGGCTGGTAGCTCGTCAGAAAGCGTACGGATGCGGCATACCCTCTTGCCGTCAGCGGGATACCGGCATAGGCGGCGGCGCCGAGGGCCGCGGTGACGCCGGGTACCAGTTCGTAGGGAATGCCATGGCTGGAAAGCGTCTCCAGCTCATCGAGCACATTGGAGAAGATGGAAACGTCGCCTCCTTTGAGCCGGACAACCAGGCGGCCTTCCAGGGCATGTGTGACCAGTAATTGGCTGATCACGGATTGCGGCGTGGAGGCATTATTGTGATATTGTTTGCCAACGGAAATGATCAGGGCGTCCGGGCGGGTATATTCCGCCAGGATGTCCGGGCTCACCAACCTGTCGGCGACGACGACATCTGCCTGTTGCAGGTAGCGCAGCGTCTTGAGGGTGAGCAGCTCGGGGTCACCCGGGCCGGCGCCGGCGAGGATCACTTTACCGATATGGATGGAGTCGAGATTCATTTTTTTACTGTATCATGCAGGCGCCAACGGTTACATAACTGGTTTCGTCTATAAGGATAGCTCCGCCGCCTGCGGGTAGGTCGCTATAGCCATCAAATGGCAGAGGAGAGGATGTTCGAATGGTGGCCCTTACCACGTCATTAAGTCCGGCCTGTCCGGGTGACCATTGCTTTTCGAGGGTGTTTACATCCAGCCGGTATTGGATGTCCCGGACGACGCTGCGTACACTCCGGCTGCCCAGCTGCAACACGTATTTGTTGCCGGGGGTCAGGGTCTTATTGTCCATCCAGCAGAGCAGGACATCGAATTCCTGGTCTACCCGCGGCAGCTGTGCGCCATTGACCAACAGATCGCCTCTGCTGATGTCGATATCGTCTTCCAGCTGGATGATGACGCTTTGCGGGGCGAAGGCTTCTTCGACCTCCCGGCCACCCAATTCTATCGTTTTGATGCGGCTGGTATGACCCGCCGGCAGGATGGTGACGGTGTCACCTTTGCGGTAGGTGCCGCTGGTGATCTTTCCGGCGTAGCCGCGGTAGTCATGGAGGTCGTCCGTCTGAGGCCGGATGACGTATTGCACGCCGAAGCGACCCCGTTGCAGATCGGTATCATTCTGCACCTGCACTGTCTCCAGCAATTCCAGCAAGGCCGGTCCGTCATACCAGGGCATGTTGGGGCTCCGGTCGACGATATTGTCCCCTTTCAGGGCGCTGATGGGCAGATAGGTGACGTCTTTCAGCTGCAGGGTCCTGGCCATCTCCGCATAGTCGATGAGAATATCATTATAGCGGTCTTGCGAATAATCTGCGAGATCCATCTTGTTAACGGCAACGACTACATGGCGAATATTCAAAAGAGAGGCAATAATAGAATGCCGGCGGGTCTGTTCGACAACGCCATTACGGGCATCAACGAGAATAATGATCAGGCTGGCGTTGGAGGCGCCGGTGACCATATTGCGCGTATACTGGATATGCCCCGGTGCGTCGGCGATGATGAATTTCCGCCGTGGCGTCGAGAAATATTTATAGGCGACATCGATGGTGATGCCTTGTTCGCGTTCGGCCCGGAGTCCGTCGGTAAGCAGCGCCAGGTCGATCTCGCCGTCCTCTTTGTTCTTGCTCTGCTGTTCGAGCGCGGCTAATTGATCGGCCAGGATGCTCTTGCTGTCGTACAGGAGCCGGCCGATGAGTGTGCTTTTCCCGTCGTCTACACTACCTGCTGTTATAAATCGGAGTAAGTCCATTGTAGTTGTTTTTTAAAAGTAACCGTTCTTCTTCCTGTCTTCCATGGCGGCTTCCGAAACTTTGTCATCGATGCGGGTCTCGCCGCGTTCGCTGGTGCGCGTGGCCGTAATCTCCCGGATGATATCGTCGATCGCCGAAGCGGAGGATTCCACGGCCGCGGTACAGGTCATATCGCCAACGGTACGATAGCGCACCTTTCGACGCTGGACTGTGTCAGAAGCATCCAGCCTGATAAAAGGAGACACGGCTACCCACTGGCCTTCGTAATCGATGACTTCCCGTTCGTGAGCGAAATAGATGGATGGCAGGGCGATGTTCTCCCGCCGGATATAGTTCCAGATATCCAGTTCTGTCCAGTTGCTGATGGGGAATACCCGGACGTTCTCACCCTTACGGATACGGCCGTTGTAGATGTTCCAGAGTTCGGGCCGCTGACGTTTGGGGTCCCAGCCGCCAAACTCATCGCGAACGGAGAAGATCCGTTCTTTCGCCCTTGCTTTCTCTTCGTCACGGCGGGCGCCGCCGATGCAGGCATCGAAGCCAAATTCCTCGATTGTGTCGAGAAGGGTAAAGGTCTGTAAGGCGTTGCGGCTGGCGAACTTGCCTCGGGGCTCTGTCAGCTGCCGCTTGACGATGGTGTCCTCCACCTTCCGGACGATGAGTTTCTCGCCGATGCGGTCTGCCAGCTCATCCCGGAAGGTCAACGCTTCGGGGAAGTTATGCCCGGTGTCGATATGCACCAGGGGAAAGGGGAATTTGCCAGGACGGAAGGCCTTTAGTGCCAGGTGAACCAGGGTAATGGAGTCCTTTCCGCCGCTGAACAACAGGGCCGGGCGCTCGAATTGTCCCGCCACTTCACGGAAGATATGGATGGACTCGGATTCCAGCTGGTCGAGATAGTCTAATCGGTATTTCGCTTCGTTGCTCATAAATATCTATATCTTATGACGCGGTGTGCAGACCGCATTCTTTTTTACTATTATCTTCCCACCACCATCTCCCGGCCCGGAAATCCTCACCGGGTTTTATGGCGCGGGTGCAAGGCTGACAGCCGATGCTGACAAAACCTCTGTCGTGAAGGGGATTGTATGGGACATTATGCTTATCGATATACTCCCTGACAGCCGCCGTATTCCAAAGTAACAAAGGATTGTACTTGAGGATGCGGTTGCCTTCGTCCCATTCGAGAATCTGGTGGTCTTTCCGTTCGGGCGAGTGTTCTGCGCGCAGCCCGGTTACCCATACTGCCTGACCCTGCAGCGCCCTTTTCAACGGCTCCACTTTACGAATATAACAGCATTCCTTGCGATTATCGACCGACTCATAAAAGGCATTCGGCCCTTTTTCATTCAGATAGCGCTCGAGCAGCTGTCTGTCGGGGTAATACGCCTGAACTCTGGCGCCATATTTCTCATTAGTGGCGCTCCATACGGAATAGGTTTCTGCAAAGAGGCGGCCCGTGTCCAGCGTAAAGATGGACACCGGCAACTCCGCGGAAAGAATATGATCGGCAATCACCTGGTCTTCAATGCTAAAACTCGTCGAGAAACATACCTGCCCGGGAAAACGGGCGGTCAGTGCCGTGAGCGCATCCCCTATTTCGAGCCCGTCTATTAATCCACTAATTGAGTAGAGTATTTGGGTGGGCAAATTTGTTGTATCTGTCGTTAATTTCATGATCCGGTGGTGGTGGTTGATTCTGAAATGCCTGTGCAGGCGGTGGTGGTAGATGTCTGGGGATCAACAACAACAGCAACAACAAGACTTGTTGTTGGAAGCGAAGGAGAGATACAGAGTGCAGAATGAATGCGTTGTCATGTTATTGTCTACCATTGTTGTGGACAAAGATAGGACATATACATAAAAAATCACTATCCCGCGCTAATTTTTTTATTTTATTAAGATTTTTTGTAGTGTGACCCCGGAATCGGTGTCCACCTGGAGGAAGTAAATGCCCGTTGCCACACTGCCGACATGCAGGGTATTGAGGGTGCCTTTGAGCTCTTCCTCGAGGATAACCTTGCCGGCAACGTCGATCAGCCGGACGCGTCGGGCATTAGCCGCAGTATTGATGTGGATCAGCGCATGAGGCACGGGATTGGGGTAGATGACGACACCGCCCGAGGGGCCCTGGACGCTTCGGACGGGGGAATAGGTATAGCTGCCATTCTGGTTCACTTCCCTTAGCCGGTAATAGTTGGTCCCGGTGTCCAGGTGGGTATCCGTATATTGGTAGCTATGAAGGCCGGCGCCATTTCCCGCTGCGGCGACGGAGTCGAGGGCGGTGAAATGGATGCTGTCGGTACTCTTTTCGATGACAAACCTGATGATGCCATAGGCTTCGGTGGTGCTCCATTGCAGCAGGCCATCACCACCGGAATTCACCGCGGTGAAGGACAGGGTCATGACGGGAGGTTTGGCGCTATCCGTCGGTTTGCTGCTGTTGATCCAGAATTCGGAGAACCCGTTGACCTGGTATTCTGCATAATAGCCGTTGTCGTTGGGGATGATGCTGACTTGTGCATGCGGCGCATGGAATTGGAAGACCCCGACGCTGTCGTTGAACAACGTGCTGTCCTCTTCTGCCGGGTAGGGGCTGCTGAATTGCGTGACGCCGGATTGATAGGCGTCGGGGATGGTCTTGCAGGCGGGACAACCCGTGGCGTTGATGAGCTTGACCGCTTCGCTGTCCAGGAAGTAATACCGGATGCCGACATTGCTGTCGGGCTGGTTGGCGGGCTGGATCACCAGATCTCTGTCGAGGAAGTATTGGGTCGAATCGTGACGGACGGATGCTGTATTGTTGAAGAAGACCTTTACGTTGGTGAGGCCGAGGTTCTGACCGTTGGGATTAATGGATGCGACGCGATGGCCGCCAATGTCGAAATTGATCCAGCTGCTGCCGCTGACGGGCAGGGCGAGGCTGTCATCGGCGCCTTTGTAAACGGAAGCCTTGTCGAAGACATGGACATCGTCGACACCAATCCCTTCATAGGTAGTGGCGGGGTCGCTGCTCATCACGATGCGGAACCGTACCTTGGGCGCATTCACCGGAACATCATAGCTGCTGACATGCCATTTGGTATAGGATTTCTGCCAGGACTGTTTGAGGCTGTCGTCATACCAGTTGGTACCTGAGCCGACACTGCCCAGCTTTATCCAGTTGACCCCATCGGTGGTATACTCTGCCCAGTGGTAATCGCAGTCACAGTCGTCTTCCGTCCGAAAGATATGGCTAAAGGAGAAGACAGGGCTGGTGAGACTGCTCAGGTCGAAACACGGTGAATAGAGATAGGACAGCTCGTTGTTTTTATAGTCTCCGGTGAGGCTGGTGACCCAGCAATTTGATCCGTTGGCGGCTTTGTTGATGATCGTCTTCTGCGGCGCGCCCCATTGCCAGCTGCTGTTGATGCCGCCGGTGTACCAGTTGCCGTCACTGCTCTCGAACCCTTCCAGGTAGGGGAAGGTGGAGATCAGCGGCGAGGTCCGGATGATCAGGGTAGGCAGGGTGTCGTTTAGCGAATAGGTATCCCCGGGGTAGTGCACCCAGGCAGTGATGGTATACGCCTGATAAGCGGACATATCTGCGGTGTGGGTAAAGGTATAGACGATGGAATCGCCCGCGTTGATGGACGGGATGGTCTCGCTCACCGTTGTGCCGTTGATCGAGTAGGTCACCGGAATATTGGTGGCGGTGAGATTGCTATAGTTTCTTACCCGGACGCTTATGGCGGTTGTGGCCGATAGGGCGCACTCATTGATAGGATCGGGGGTAACAAGCGCACGGACCCCGATATCGTTCACGCCCCTGGTAAGGGTGATGTCGTCGAAGATATAGCCGTTGTCCAGCGTTCCGTCGGTGACGACATCATTGGTGGAAGTATAGCCTTGTTCGCCAAATTTGACCTGGAAGCTGCTGCCCAACGCCTGGACGGGTGTGGCTTTCTTCAGCATTCCCGTGATGTCGATATGCGCCGATGGCTGGTAGATGCCGATGTTGCTGATACTGGTGTCCAGGATATAGGCGGGCAGCCAGGCTGCCTGGTCATTCCCCCGGATCCAGACCTTATTGGCGCTGAAGCCGGTGTCGTTACCCTGGTTGCGGTAATAGAAATCCAGCCAGACCTGGTCGCTTGTGGTGTAACTGGACAGGTTGAAGGTCATGATCAGGCTGTCGGCGGCGGTCACCGTTGCGGCATGCGCCTGGTCAAGCGTTGCGCAGCGGTTGCCCGTGCGGGCAAACCCGGTGTTGACGAATGTCCTTGCCCGGCCATTGGTGTTGCTGGCGAAGAAGTCGCAGCGGTCGAGCCCGGTGAATCCCCGCGTGGGATTAGTATAAGTGCCTGCTGCAGCCGATTCAAAACCCTCGGTGAAGGAATAGCTGAGGGTGATGGGGGCATTGGTCAGCTGACTGATCACTGTGGTCAGGGTATCGTTGCCCAATTGCGGGTCGCCGGGATAAGATACCCACACCTGCAGGGTGTATGTTCCGGGCGCCGAAAAGTCGGCGGTATGGGTGAACGTATAATTCGATGTTCCGCCGTTGGCAGCAATGACATTGGTATTCGTCTCGCTGACGGGAGTACCCCCATTGATGCTGTAAGACATGGTGAAGTGTGAACCCGAAGGAATGGTACCCAGGTTCTTAACCTCCACCTGGATAGGAGTGGTGGCGGTAAGTTGCGTGGAAGTGAAGAGCCGGCCGGTAGTGAGGCCGATGAGCGAATCCACGGTATAGTCGTTGTCCAGGGCGCTGAGGGAACAGGCTCCGCCGGAAGGAGAGACTTGCACGGAAATCGACCGCCGGCCCGAAAAGGTGCCGCTGACGGCCCTTACTCCCAGCCAGTAGGTGCTGTCCCGGCTGAGATTGCCCAGCAGGTAGCTTGTACTGCTGGTGTTGCCGACTTTGACCATCGTATCGCCGATGAGCTGCAGGATGTCATAGCTTGTCGCCGATGGGATAGCGGCCCAGCTCAACTGCGCATAGCCCTGACAGGGGTTGGTGACATTGACAAACGGTTGCCCGAGAATGGTAAACGGATAGGTGCTCTGGTCGCTGACGCCGGTGCCGTTACGGGTGACACGGATAAGGGCCTGGTTGGTCACTACGCTTGGGGTGTTCCATTTATACAACCGGCTGGTGGAAGGCACTGCATTGTTGATGGTGGTCCAGGTAGTGCCGTTGTCGATGCTATAATCGATGGTAAAAGTGTTTGAACTTCCGTCGTTGGCGTCCCAGCGGATATATTCGTTGTACAGGGGAACCCAGGTCTCGTTGCCAACCGGATATTCCAGGGTCAGTGTAGGCTGGACGAACTGGTAGACGATGACGAAGGGCTGTGGCCCATAGGGGACGCTGGTTCCGTTGATGGCGAGGTTGTAGGTCCCACCGGTGGGGTGGTTGATCACCACCTGTTCGATATTGTTGATGCTGTCCACTCCTTCCACGGCATTGTCTTTGACATGGGCCGGGGCGGGATTCAGGACAAGCGGATGATGCAGGGTAGAAGTGGGATCCGTCACCGTCAGATCGAGATTATTTACAAGGGCGGTTGCGGAATAGGGCGCTGCCGGATAGTCTGCCCAATAGAGCATGACCCGCAGTTGCGCCAGGCCAGAGGGCACCGGCAGGCCGAAGCTGAGGTTGCCGCCATTGCTTATCGAATTGAAACCGAATTGCCCGCCTTCCATCGCCTTCACGGCGGCAAGGCCGTTGATCGAACCATAGCCGAACACAAAGTCCGGACCGGGATTGCCCAGGTCGGTCGCCGTATTACAGACCAGCGCCTTTAGCAGGGGAGCGGGTGCGTCGCTGCCATACAATTGACGATAACGCTCTTCGAGCAGCGCGATGGTACCGGCGACGGTGGGACAGGCCATGCTCGTACCCCATCCCTGGGCATAACTGTTATTGGGAACGGTCGAAGTAATGGCCGAGCCGCCCGCGACGATCTCCGGTTTCACCCGGCCGTCGAGCGTGGGCCCGCAACTCGAGCCATTGTTGATGATATAGTTGTTATAATCATCGATGTTGCCTACCACCAGCGTATTCTTTGACGACTGGTAGCCTGATTTGATGGTACCGTATTGCAGGGGGTAAGGACTACAGGTACTGGAGCCGTCATTGCCGGAAGCAAAGCTATGCAGGAGGTATGGGTATTGCCAGGAAAGCCCGTCGACATAGTAAGCGAGCGGGTCGTATTCCCCTTCATACAAACAGCCGCCGGGATAGTAGGTGTAGGAATTGCTGGTCAGCACCATGTCGTAGTCGTTGACATAGGTGGAGGCATTGTGCAGGATATCGTCGAAGAACTGGCTGATGATAGTGGAGCGCGGCGCCATGCCCTGGTACATCGGGTTAACGATGCCGCCGCCGCCAACCGTACCCGAGACATGGGTCCCATGAAAGTTGGCGGCTTGGGAGTTGCGTTCGATTAGCCGGCCTTTGAAGTCGATATGGGTGGAAGGGTCGGAGTCGTCACCGACGCCCACGACCACCCCGTCGCCCAGGAGATGTCTGCCGGAAGTGGCTCCAAGCGCATCTGCGCCATGGGCGCCCCGGTTGTTATAATTCAATATCCTTGGTTTCATGGGCTGGGAGGCCAGGAAGCTGACATAGGGTAGGTCGGATAGTCTTTGCAGAACCGTGGCATCCGGCACCCTTACAAAAAGCACGCGGGGGGGCTTCAGCTTTGCCGGCTCGATAACGGCTCCCGTGGCGGTGATCCCTTTATGCACCTCCTCGATCGGGATGTTGCCGAAATAACCCACGGCGACCAGTTTGTCGGGGTCGTGGAGATATTCCTGTAAGTTATCACGAAGGCGTTGGGAGATTTTGAAGGCGGAAGGCAACCGGAAAATGCCGCTTACCGCATATCGCTTCAATTCATCCGTTGCAAAACTTTCCCGGACTTCCGCGAGATAAGTCCTGTCGGCTACATAATCGAAGAGCCGCACACCGGCGCCGGCCATCTCCGCACGGTGGAGGGAATCCGGCAACAGGTCGAACTGGACCAGAACATAATATTGACCGTTGAAATGGGCCGCACGCAGCGAATCCCTGCGTAGGGTGCCATTGGCGATATTCCTTTGAGCTTTGAGAAGGCCATTCCTGAAATGAACACCCCCGGGAGGCAGCTTCTTTCCCTTCTGGGCATGCACAGTCAGCAGCAGGAGTAATAAGGGAAAAAGAAAAAGGGAAAGGCGCGTGGTATGTAACGTTTTGGTTATCAACTTCTTCGGAATGGATTTGTAGAGGTTGTTGCTGCCTGAGGGTCCATCATAAAACGCGGAAAAGGTGCAGATATTTTATTTATACCTTTTTTTTCGGCGGCAGGGCTAGATTTATTCGTCGTGCTCGATTTACTGATAGCCGCGTCGTTTTCTCTTATGGCCGTGCAGTAATCTGTCTGCATAGTATCGGACTTTGTGGTGCGATGCAAAAAATTGACGATGAAGTGCTTTTACTTTATCCGTATATTTCCTAAGTTCGATGCATTATATTACCCTAACTATAACCTATAATCGATGTTCGTACCATGAAAATATGGCTGTTTATAGTTGCCGCCCTTGTTTTGATGTTTGGTGGATGCTATGTATATGCTTTGATCACAGCAAAACCGCACTGGGTCTATTTGCATAGCCTGGGCAACGATGG
Source organism: Puia dinghuensis (assembly GCF_014642875.1). GTDB lineage: Bacteria > Bacteroidota > Bacteroidia > Chitinophagales > Chitinophagaceae > Puia > Puia dinghuensis. Next base: position 966,916 of record NZ_BMJC01000001.1, on the reverse strand, counting down.
TAAAACGCTGACAGTGTTTTATCCCAAAGTGTTTATGGACAACAATGAAATGTACATTATTCCCGGAAAATGGACTTCGTCGTCTCTGCCTGACACCAATTATGTAAAAACTCATCCCAATTCACAAATGGCTTTACAGGTCAATTGGCTACCCAATGATGGTCGGGATCTAAAGTTTGAATTTCCGATAAAAAATGACAACTATGAGATTCATCTCGATACGAGCCGGTATATGGTATTTGACTTCATAGATAAGGGGGATACTTTTCACTCCCCGAAATACCGGGGATTTGAATATTATGAATGGATAACAGGTGGGCCGAATGATCATTCACCCAAATGAAACATGGAACAATGCAGATGAAACACATTTTTTCTAAGTACAAGCGGGTGTGGATGATTCTTTTAGTTGTTGGCATGGGCATATTGTTTCGTTACCAAATGACTAATCCGGACAACTACATCAAGGAAATTAAAAGGGGTTATGAAGGAGTGATCATCGACAAATATATACCCGATATGATCCGAAACGATCACCGGTGGCCGGCCGAATGGAAGGATAAATGGCTGCAGAGTAAGTAGTTAAATATCGATTTATGTCTAAATTCATAAGGTTAATGCTGTTTATCGGAATTATTGTAATCGCCTATGGCTTTCTTTGCCGGCCTTTACATGTCGATTTCTTTTGGGAGAGTGACACTTTTGGTTGGGTTGTTTTTATCATCGGTCTTGCACTTTTACTGGTCAAAAGGATTAAAGTAAAAAGAGAAACAGGCAGGAAGGCCATTGGGGAAAAAATAGGCGTAGGGCTATCGCTGCTGGCGATTGTTCTTATAGTAATAATCAATATTGTCATGAACAATTCTGATGCGGTGCGGACCGCCAAGAATTATATATTGACCAATGATTCCCTGAAACGGGAAATGGGGGATATCCGGGGGTTTGGGTTTACCTACTCCGGGGGTATGGAGGTTTCTTCCGATCAGGGTGGTGAGGAAGGGTCTGCCGACATAAGCCTGATCGTAAAGGGAAGCAAAAAATTCAGGGATTTGGAAGTTTACGTGGTAAAGGAAAAAGGCGGTGATTGGAAGGTTGAAAATATTCATTAATGGCCAATATGGTTCCCATATGTTGAAATTGCTCATAGAATAGCTTCTCAAATGAATAATGGATTAGTCGTGGTTGTTGATTTACTCTTCTTAATAAAATTTTTAACCCATTTTTATTTAGAACTGAGTAATGGAGAAGATTTACTGGCTATGAATTTTAAAAGCATGGCAGCCCTTCGTTTCTTCAAATTTTACAGCCGTGACGAGAATGGGGCTAATAAAATAATCAAGCTCATTTGCAATGTGTCTTATTTGCTGGCCATTCTATTGTTTGTACCGATGATCATTTCGCAAAAAATAACCCCTCTCAAATGAAAAACATCCTCCTTCCATTGTTCTGCACCCTTTTCCTGTTTGGCCGGGCCCAGCACATGTCCATGCCCAATTATCACTACACCCCCCAAACCCCCAGGATCTTTTCGCCTTTCTCGATGTACAATAACTATGGGTATTATGGAACGGTAAGCCAGAAACATCGCTTTATGGTTCTGCTGAAAGACAGCACGTCGCTGCTGATCACCGCAAAGATCGAAGCCGACTCGACGTCGCGCTTCCTTGTGTATACGGACAGGTCTGTAAAGCGTTCGGACTCGGGGCGTACCAAACGCATCTATCCCACCCAAACCCTTTCCATTTCGCGGCTGGACAAATCCGGCGTAACGGAATATAAAGGTCTGCCGGCGGATAGTTGCTGGCTCTTCCCGGCCATTCAGGGCCCTCTAAGTGCGTACGCTGCATTGGCGGAGGATGAAATCGACGATGAGTTTCTGTTGTATATCCGGCAGGGCGAGGGCCCTATGATCAGGCTTACCGCTGAGAGCCTGGAAGCCATCGTCAAAGACAATGAAAAGGCGGAAAGCCTGCTGAAGAAAAAGAAATATTCCCGCGCAATCAACAAATACAACGACGCAACAGCAAAGCCGTAGAGCTATGACATTTAAGAGGACGGAATCACTCACCAAAAATATTAAAATATGATAATGAAGCGCGGCGCCGCCTACGTTATTGATTTCTTTTTTGGAACTGCTTTGTTTGACGTTTATTTCCAGATATTTAAACATAAGAAAGCTGCAGGGGAGGAAGTCGTACATGGTCCTGTTGCTATTCTGGCATTTATCGTTTCCTATTACGGCTATTACATTGTCATGGAATATTTCCGAGGACAAACGATCGGCAAGAAGGTGATGCGATTGAAGGTTATAAAGTCAGACGGTTCTCGTTTGACCCTGACGGATGTAATAAAAAGGCATTTATTCGACTTGGTTGAATCCGTATGCTGTGTTTTTCTGGCCTTTATAGTAATGATCTCCAATAACAAGGGTAAAAGAATCGGCGATTTCATAGCCAATACCGAGGTAGTCGATGCTCGAAATGTTCCAGCCGTCCTTCCAACGTGAACGAGGACGCGACGGAAAGACGGAGACCCAAAATTAAAAATCGGTCGAAAAAGGGGAAAATAGTTCTTTAGCAGGCGAAAATAACCTATTTTCCCTCCTTTTAGTAGCAATATGACTCAAACAACTGCCTCCAACCGTTCGCTCGCTCTCGATATTTTCAGGGGGATGACGGTTTGCTTCATGATCATCGTTAATACGCCCGGTAGTGGGGCCATTCCCTTTTCTCCCCTGGAGCATGCGCGCTGGCACGGTTTCACCCCGACCGACCTCGTATTCCCATCCTTTCTGTTCGCCGTCGGCAATGCCATGAGCTTTGCCATGAAGAAATTCGAGACGATGTCCCAGGGCGCCGTTTTGGGGAAGATCATCAAGCGCACCCTCCTGATCTTTTTACTGGGGTATCTGATGTACTGGTTCCCCTTTTTCGGCCACATGCCGGATGGCAGCTGGGGACTGCGTCCTATTTCCCACACCCGCATCATGGGTGTACTGCAACGGATTGCCCTTTGCTATGGCATCGCCTCCCTGCTGATCTATTATTGCAAGCCGCGCACGGTGGTGGTCATTTCGGCTTTGCTGCTGATAGGATATTGGATCATCCTCCTGCTATTTCCGGTCCCGGGGGAGGACCCTTTCAGCATGACGGGCAATGCCGGCTACCGGCTTGACAAATTTATACTCGGAGAGGACCATATGTATCATGGGGAAGGCATCGCTTTCGACCCGGAAGGATTGCTCAGCACCCTGCCCGCCATCGTCAATGTCATCGCCGGGTATTTCACCGGTGTCTTTGTGGCCCGTAAGGGAAAGACGTATGAGGGGCTGGCCCAGCTGCTGCTTTGGGGATTCGGATGTTTGTTTGTCGCCTATGCCTGGAACTTCTGGTTTCCGGTGAACAAAAAGCTCTGGACAAGCAGCTATGTCTTTCTGACCGTGGGGCTCGACCTGGTGTTGTTGTCTTTCCTCATCTATGTCGTCGAATTCAAGGGGAAAAAGGCCTGGGGCTCGTTCTTTACCGTCTTCGGAAAGAACCCGCTGTTTATTTACCTGCTGTCAGAATTGCTTGCCACCGTCCTGTTCATCACTCCGGCAGCAGCGGGCCAGAGCGTTTTTGACTGGATCAACAAAGTGGTTTACCAGGCCCTGTTCCCTGGCGCTATCGGCTCTTTGCTCTTTGCCCTGTCGTATATGATGATCTGCTGGACGGTGGGAAAAATCCTCGATAAAAAGAAAATTTACATAAGAGTATAAGGTTGATGAGGCTTATCTTGCGGCCAAATTGTGTGTACGAATGTATAAAGCTGTATTCCTCGACATGGACGGCACTCTGCTGAGGTCTGACCATTCTGTTAGTGAAGAGACGATCAAAACCATCAAAACCCTTACGGCCAAAGGCATTCCGGTGATCCTCGTTTCGGCGCGGCCCCTCAATGCCGTCGTGCCCACCTTCCGCCGACTCGATCTGCCTGTGCATACGCCGGTGATCACTTTGAACGGCAGCTATATCGTTGAGAACGGACAACCCGTCTTCCAGGCGATGATCCCGCTGGAAACGACCACACAAGTGACCGAGCAGGTGAGACCTTTCAAGGCCACCATCGCTTACTATCTGCAACGGGAATGGTATTCGGAAGTGAAGGATGCGTGGACCGATCACGAACAAAAGATCATGGATGTGCCCATCGAAGTTGGTCCCATTGGCCGGCTGGTCGAAGGATGGTCGGCCCGGAAAATAGGCCCCAACAAGATGATGGTGATGAGCGAACCCGCGAATATAGCGATTATCCAGCAGCACCTGCGATCGCTCTACAACGGGCGGTTGAACATCTATCCTTCCAAGGCTACCTATCTCGAAGTAATGGATACCCGCGGCTCAAAATCCAACGGCGTCCGTTTTGTCAGCGAGCGGCTCGGCATCGCCCCTACGGAGATCGTCGCCATGGGGGATAATTACAACGACATCGAAATGATCCAATTTGCCGGCAAGGGGGTAGCTATGGGCAATGCTCCGGATGACATCAAGGCCATCGCTGATTATGTGACCGATACTAACAACAACGACGGAGTGAGGAAGGCGCTGGAGAAATTCTTCGATCTTTAGACTTTAGCCTATATGATTTCGTAGAGCCGCGCCAGGTTGATCAGCTCCACAGTGTTGGATATCTTCAATTTGTCTAAAATACGCGTTTTGTGCGTGCCTACAGTGGATTTGTGGAGGCTGAGGGTATTGGCGATCTCGGAGACCGAACTGCCTTTCAGCATTTGCAGCACCACTTCGAATTCCCGGTCGGACAAGTCTTCAAAGGGGTTATCCTTTAATTTCTTGGTCAATTCGCCGGAAAGTATCTCGGCCAGATTGTCGCTAATGTAGCGCTTTCCGCCCAACACCTTCTGAATGGCGTATTTTATCTCCGACTCTTTCGAGTATTTGTTGAGGTAACCGTGCGCTCCGATCTTCAAAAACCTTTTAGCAAAAAAGACTTCCTGGTTCATCGTGAAGATGATGATCTTCAAACCCGGATATTCTTTCAGGAGATAGGCCGTCAGACTGAAGGATTCGGTGTGCGGCATATTGATATCCAAGATCAGCAGATCGAAATGCGCTGATTTCATTTTTTTGATAACAGCTTCACCGTCTTCGGCCTCATCGATAGCAACATCCTTGATACAGCTGTTGATTAAAAGTTTTAGGCCGGCCCTGACGATGGAGTGATCATCTGCGATTAAGATATTCTGCATGTTCTTGTATTAAGGGAAACTGACCCAAATATAGAGGATATTAGTTATATTGGGAAGTCACAAAAAAAGGTTTCGTTCTTTTTATTTCACGGGCGCCTTGGCGTTGATGCCTTCCTTGTACTTTTTCACCGTGTTTAGCACTTTCAGGTATCGGGGAATGATGGTATGGAGCAGGAGGATATAGAAAGATACGGAGAGAAAGATCAGGATCAGCCATTTATACCAATCATTATTGCTGAGGGTCTTATAGGCACCGGTGCTGAGCCGGGACAGTAACCATTCCACCCCGAAGAGCAGGTAGAACCCGGCGATGGCGCTCACCAGCCGGAACGACAGGATATACTTGTCCAGGATCGTTTCCAGCTTGCCTAAAAAATTAAGCAGCGGCAGGGCAAGCAGGGTAGGGTAGTCGGCGAAGAGCAGCAGCCGGATATGAAAATACAGCGAATAGGTTAGGAGAATGAAAAGCAATCCCTGGGGATAGAGTTCGTTGCCATCCGCCAGCCACTGATGGCGAAACTGCCAGCTGTTCACCAGCCATAATACGAAGATAATGGCTATGCGTACGGTGAGCTTTTTCTTCAGATAGAAGGCATTAGACAAAGGATTCTTCACAACGATCTTTTCCAGGTCGGAGGACAGGACAGGTCTTTCTTCCATGGAAAGCTCGGGGAAACTGTTCCATTGCTGCAGCAACTTCTTTAGCTCCATATCAGTTTTTCCTTTAAGTAGGGAATGAAGTTCTTGCGGGCAGTTTCACTTTCCTTTTTTGCGGGGGCGGTCCGTTTGCTGATGTCGATGCCGGTGAGGCCGTTCATTTCCTCAGGCGATACCTTTTCAAATTCCATAAAGAGCCGAAACTTGTCAATATCGGAAACAGACCCCATTGTCTCCCGGAATTGACTTATACAGCGCTGATAATCAGGAGATTTAAATTGTATGGTCCGGTCGGCGGCGGGTTCCATTTCAAGGCTGATGGAATGCAGCGCTGCCATATTGATGCAGGCTCTCAGCAGCATGGTCTGTTTGTCCTCGCTGTTGGCCTTACGCGACCGGATGTTCTGGGAAGCGGCAGCAATGATGCTAGCAAAAAGATGTTGGTGTTCTTTGTAATTGTGGGCAAAAAGGCGGCAGATGGAGTATACCTTTTTGTGCTGGTTTTTTAGTAAAGAACGCAGGTCGGTATCCGGGCCGTCCTTTTTTGTAGAATTGTTCATAGCTGGGTATGGATTTTATGCATAAATCGGATCCGATAGTAAATTTTTCCAAAAATTCTTACTTTGGATAACCGATCGATACATTTTTATAACGTAAAAAGACCTTCGATTGGTATAACTAAGTATTTTTACCGGTGCATGTATAGTAAAAAAACTACCGTCAATTCATGCTTTTACTATAACAGCGAGAAGGGCTAATTGTATACCTTGTCGGTGATTAGTAGTAGGAGGAAGTTGCTATTGACAGGCGATTAAAACTTACGCAATGAGCTATGTATCTCTTGAAAATTCAGAATCCTTTCTGAAATGTTTTGAGGTGATCGCAGAAGACAAATCTTGTATCGTATCCGATTCGGTGCTTTATTTTTCTGGAAAAACAGGTAAAGGCTTTGCCACCGTCGCAGGTATCGCCACCGGCGTAGAGGTGTTGGCAATCAATGTTTCCATGCTGACGGAAGACCTGACCATCCGCTTCCTCCCTTCCCCCGAAGCTGCTTCCTATATCTTAGGTTTTGATGAAATAGAGATCCCCGGTAAAGGAGATAATGACATGGCTGTCAACCAACTGGGTGTTAGCAACGAAAGAGGGCACTCAGCCGTGTCCATTGCCGATGCGGCAAAGGGCAGAACTTTTGTCTTTCCCAAGGACAGGATCATCCGTTCGCTTATCGTCCGGGTCCGCAAGGCCAGCCTGGACCACCTGATCAAAGATTTCGATGCCGGCACTATAGCTACTATCCTGCAATCTCCCGATGGCCCGGTAACGCTTACCTGGCCTATCACGTTTAAATACCGTCTCCTTCTGAACGACTTCATGACGGAGATCGTGCAACACCCTTTCCGGGAGCTGTTCACCATTCGCAATATTTCGGTGCTCATCGAATATCTTCTCCAGCAATTTTTTGTGATGGACAAGCTCAGCAGGGATGGGAATGCTCTCAGTCTCCAGGATACTCACAGTCTTTCCCGGGTCGAACAGCATTTATGTCTGCATTATAAAAAGGAGTTCCCCGGCATCGAGAAACTGTCCCGCATTTCGGCGATGAGCCCCACCAGTCTTAAGACCAAATTCAAGAAATACTACGGCGAGACCCTCTTTGGATATTACCAGAAGAATAAATTGGAGCACGCCCGGAAGCTGTTGGACAATAAGGTGCCGGTAAAGGTGGTAGCTACCGAGATCGGTTATTCCAATCCTTCCCATTTCACGCTGGCTTTTAAGAAGGAGTACGGGTTCTCGCCCTGGCATTATCTAAACCCCCATTAAGCAAATACCTGACCCTTAACTCTAACCCCAGAAATGCATGACTATGAAATCCCAGGATCCTGACCAGCAAAAAACCGATAGGGCTTTGCATTGGCAGGTGTTGTCCCTTCCGGTGGGCCTCCGGTCCGCCGTGGTAAAGGAATCGACAGAAAAATTGGACCTTGCCCTTCCCGACTTTTCCGAAAAAGGATTTACCCTCACCTTTATCAATCACAAAGGCGACTTACGCATCAAACCGGGTCTCCAGCCTGAGAACCGGGAACAGCCGGCCAGTCCCGGCCTGGGGCTGATGAGCGTTGCCGGCCGGCCGATGGTTTTCCGTTCAGCCGGCGCCATTTCCTTCACTGCCCTTGTCCTGTTCATCCCTGCCGAATGGATCAAATTCTTCCTTGGCAACAATCCCCAGTTTGTCAAGATCGACCAGATGCTGGAGGAAGAATCCAATATCATCACCTGCCGGCTGGGTAGAAGACAGTTGTCCCTGCTCTCGTCCGCACTGATCGCCCTGCCCGAAAAGCGGCAACACCTGCTTAATATGCAGAACTGCGCGCTGGGCCTGTTGGAATATTTTCTCTGCAATCGCCACCGGAGCCTGCTGGGTGTCAACCCTGTCTCCGACATCGACAATGAAGATGACCTGAGCCTCATCCGGGAAGTGGAATCGTATATCTCGGAATACTATTGTTCGGACACCTTTACGGTGGATTCTATTCTGAAAAAGACCTATACCAGCTATCACCGGCTCAACTTCCTTTTCAAGTCGATTCATGGCATGACCATATCCGAGTATATCCGGAATAAGCGAATAGAGAAATCCAAGGAAATGATCGCAGACAACGCGAAGTCTATCAGCCAGATCGCATATGAAATAGGTTATTCCAGCATCAGTAACTATATCCTTGCTTTCAAGAAGGTGTATCAGATCACCCCGGGTAAGTACAAAAAGCAGATTGACAGCCTCGCCTGATCAGCTGACTGTGGCATCGGCAGGCAGCCCTATCGGGATGCGCAGCGTCACCGTTGTGCCCGTCTTTTCCCCCGTCTCGACAAAAAGCGTCCCATTCAACCGCCGGGTCAGATCGACGATGAATTGGTGGCCTAATTGGCTTCCGCTTTTGACATTATCCAGGTTGCTTTCCCCCATGAAGGCGGCAGCCTGTTGCGGACTCATGCCCAGGCCGGTGTCGGCGACCAGGATGAGCACATCGTCCCTTTCCTGCCTGGCGGTGATGCGAATTTCGCCCTGGCTGGTATACTTATTGGCATTGTCCGTCAGATTGCGGATGATGGTGAGCACCAGGTGGGGATCGGAATAGAGCTGCAGCTGTTCATCGGCTTCATAGGTGAGCCGGTTGCCTTTTTGCAACACCTGCTCGAGGTAGAAATCGTAGACCTCCTGCAAGAGGGGGCGCACAAAGAAAAGCTGGTTGCGAAGGTTGAAATTATCCTTTTGACTGGTTACCCAGAGCAGGAAGTCTTCGGAGAAATGGTAAACATCCTGCGCCCCCTTTTTTATCCAATAGGTACGATCCTTCACATCCTCCGTCGAGAGACTAGCCTGGTTGTCATGCAGGTCGCCGGCCAGCGTCGTCAGGAAACGCAAGGGCGACCGCAGGTCATGGATGACGAGGGAGATGAGCTTTTCCCTTTGTCTATTGGTCTTCAGCAGCGCCTGTTCGGAATGTTGTAATTTCTGTTTCTTTTCCACCAGCTTTATCCGTAGCTGCACCAACAGGATGAGCAACACCAATACGACGAGTCCCACCAGGCTCAGAAACCAGGTGGTGCGGTAGAAATAGGGCGGCACGACGATGCTCCACTGCCGGTATTGATAATTATTCTTACCAAAGCCGTTTACCTGCCTCACCCGCAGGGTATAGTTCCCGGGCGCGAGGCGGCTCAGGTTGAGAGTCCCGTCTTCGGGCAGCTGTTTCCATTCATCGTTGAATCCTGACAGATGATATTGAAGATAGAGATTGTTGCGGTTGCCAAGATAGGGGCTGGAGATCGCCAGGACGAGACTGTTGTAGCCCGCTGACAAACCGATGGTATCGGTGCGCGGTGCGGATTTGCCGTCTATTTCGAGATCGGCCATATCGATGGCGCCATGCGGAAAATCGGTTTGAAGGGAGTCTGTGTAGAAACAGACCATCCCTTTCATGGACAAAAGCGAGACGAATCCTTCAGACGTTATTACGCCACAAGCGTTGAATCCACCGTTAAATTCATTTGTTTGCAACCCGTCCTGCCGGCCGTAATAATAATAAAAAAGCTGATCATTTTCGCCTTTGCACCAGGCCTCCATATCGGCCTTGGGAACCTTGAACAAGCCTTTGTTGCAGGGGATCCAGATATATCCCCGGCGGTCTTCGAGAAAGCAGTGCGCCGTGATCAGAAAACCGTTCTTATCCATCGGCATCCGGTAGAAACGCCCGTTGAAAAAATAATAATATCCTTCGCCATATGTTCCGACAAGGATCGATCCGTCGCGGCAGCGGTGGATGGCCCGGACATGCGCGCCGGATAATTCAGGGATAACATACGCCTCATTGATCGCCGGGTCGTACCCGATGAGCCCATTCGTAGTCCCGATGTACAACCGGTGACCGCCGGCGAAGGCCATGGCTTCGTTGTGCCGTTGGCTATCCTGTGAAGCGGAGGTATATAGCCGCCGGAATATGCCGGATTCCAGCCGCCATAGCGACCGCTTGGTGAGACAATAGAGGCTGCCGTTGTCATCTTCCGCATAATCTACGATGCCGGCATCCAGGGGTGGCATCGTTGCTACCGGAACCATGGCGGTAGTCAGCTTCCACGGCGTGTCATTGCGGGCAGTCCAGATGGTTTCTTTTTTATCGATGAAGAGACAATGTTGCCCCGTAAGGCCACTGCGCTGCACCGGGGACCACGCGCCGGCAGGTGTAAAAATGAATTTATCAGTGAAAATTTCCCTGTCGTCATGCAGGGCCATGGGCCCAAACAGATGCCGGGATAGCTGATGCTGCATTTCCACGGGCCAGCCACTGATGCGGAAATGATTCCTGCGGAGAAAATAAAAGCCTTCGGTATCGGTGGAGATCAGCAGCAGATCGAGACCGGAATTGTATTCTATGGAGGAGATGTTGGAGATGAAGTCCAGGTTGACGAGCAACTTCGCCCGGATGTGCCCGTTTGGTTCGGGGGAAAGGCGGTACAAACGATGATCAACAAGCAGGTGATTCATCCGGCCACACGAAAATAGCCGGGCAGCATAGACCGCGGGGTCGGGGTCCCTCATAATTGCTTTCCCTTCTATTTTGTCACCTTCGATGCGCGCAGGTCCGTGTATTTTGTTGCCGTTGTCATAGACGGCCGTCACTGAATCGTGGTGGAGGACATACAGCCGCCGGTCGTAGAGGAGACATTGGGCTGCGCGCCCTTCGGAAGCCGACAGCAGATGGAGAAGGCTGCCGTCATAATAATAAAGGCTATCCTCATCGATGAGATAAACCCGATCGGAATCCGCCACAAAAAAATTCTCCGGGTGGGCAAAGAGCTGTTGGAACAGGCTCCTGCGACGTAAGGTCTCGCCGGCAGGCCGGGCATCCTGTAGAAACCGGGTGAAGTCGAACACCTGTTTTTGTGCATTCAACAACAAGGGGCGTTGGGTTGCCGGAGAATTGACGGGGCTGAGGAATTGGCTGTTGTTACCGGCGTAACGATAAAGGTTGCGATCGACTGTCTGAAAATAGATGACACCCTCGTCGTTCTTTCCCAGGTAGACAACATTGGATTCCAGTAACGGCTTATCATCCGGATAGAATAATTTGAAAGCGCTGCCATTAAAACGTACCAACCCTACCTGTGTAGCCAGCCATAGATAACCGTCTTTATCAAAGAGGAGATCGTTGATACTGTTTTGGGGTAATCCGTTTTCGTCGGTAAAATGCTGCACCGAATAGCCATCGACCACGTCGGGCTGAGACAGGACAGGTATTACAGCAAGAGATAGGAGAATAAAAAATAAAAACCTGATAAACATGTTTATCGTGCCTTAACCTTGAAGATTAAATATAACAGAAATAATACGATTGCCAAAGCAGGGGAAAAGGGGTGGAGAGGATAGGGACAACCTCTTATAAGCACATGATTATCTGGCTATTTGTCTCATTTAGTGGGTGTTTTTTAGTGAATGAGTAAATGCCGGTATCCCGGCAAGGTACTTTTATAGGACAAAAAAATTCGGTATTCTATGAGCACCTTTTACCCTTCAGGCACTGAAAGCCAGTGTACTCTCTTAATGTATGGTCGAGGTTAGCAAAAGTGCAGATCATTTCGGGTATCTCATTTTGAATTAAAATGATCCTTTATGCCTACTTTCGACGTAACACTCAACATTTATGTTTTTATCCTGGCGCTTGTCGCCGCAGTCATAGCGGGCTATCTGCCCAGGAGCAAACAAATTAGCCGTAAACAACGCAAGATCATCGAGCTCGAGCGGGAAATGGTTCAGGCCCATGCCGAACTGTTGGAGAATCAACGCGAATATTGCCTGTTGGAGGCAAAAGTTCAGGATATTACCAATCCGGTGATCCCTATGAAGGGCAACAAACTGGAAGAGCCGCAAGAGAAACCGCTGCCGGAAAGCCGGGGGTTGCGCAACAACCGGCCCACGGGTACCGACTAGGATGGTCCCACGGTTACCGCGTAGGTTGATCCGACCCTGATAAACCTGTAGATCAATGTTTTATCCGTTGACCCAACCGGGAAAAGCGCTTTTTCCCGGCATCGTTCTCCTCTTCTTTTTTATTCCGGTGCACCTCCCTGGTGCTCCTGCCCGGAATTATTTTTATTCCTTCCCTTCCGACACACCTAATCTCCCCGAAAAGACGTTATACAAAAGGGATACGGCCCTGGAGTATGTGCCTTCGGGCATTATACGTCGCGAGAAGAACGGAGATATCGTCATCACCGTACCGGCAGACGCCCTGGGGCGTTATAAGGTGAGGTTCTTTGATGACAAGGATGAGCTGTTGTTCGAGATACGCCAGATCCGTGATCCGCTGTTGATCATCGAGAAGTACAATTTCTGCCATGCGGGTTTGTTCAGGTATGACTTATACCGGGATAATGGCCTGGTCGAAAGACGGAGTTTTCGGATCGGCCCTTGAGAGAATGATTCAATCCTTAACCCTATCTTAAATCCAAATCCAATGCGCTTGTTAACCAACCTCCTATTCAAGGTTACCTTATCTTCCATGATACTGACTGCGCCGGCCATGATAAACGGCAACACCAAATACGACGGTGGCGATAGCTTTCTGAACGATAAAAAGAAGCCCCTGTCCTTTTTTACTGCTACCGTCATCAAACGATATGTAGACCATCCAACCGTTGTGGCGATGCGCGCCTTCCCCAAAGAGAAGGCTTTTGTTGCTTCGCCGATGGCCCTGAGCGTGGGGAAAGTAACTGCGGCCATCGCCAACACCACCGCTATAGCCCCGATGCCGGAGTCTTTCACCGGTCTGAAGGCGGAATCCACTTCGTCTCTAGTGGCGACAAAAGTCGAGGCTATAAGAGCGACTGAGGTGGCAAGAACGACCGAAGTAGCGAAAACAACTACTATATCTGCCGAACTCCGGAGGGTGATCAACCAGGCGGCGATGATCTATACGGCCATGAACCTGCAAGAAACGGGGTTGGATCAGAAGGCATTCGAATACGCGTGGCGTGGGTATCATAACCTGCTGAAAAAGGGCGCCATTCACAAGCGATCGGTGCTGTCCATTTGTGATTTCAGCCAGTCATCCCGCAGCAAAAGAATGTACGTTATCGACGTTCAGCATAAAAAACTGCTTTACCGCACTTATGTCGCCCATGGGCAGAATTCCGGTGACGAATTTGCTTCCACCTTCTCCAATGATGAGGATTCCTATAAAAGCAGCCTGGGGTTCTATATTACCGAAAGGACCTATGTTGGCCGCAATGGTCTTTCTCTCCGGCTCGATGGGGTTGATCCCGGTTACAATGACAAGGCCTTGAAAAGGAATATCGTGCTGCATGGGGCCTCCTATGTCGGCGAGCCGTATATGCAGGAGTACGGCAATCTTGGCACCAGCCTGGGATGCCCGGCCCTGCCCATCGAGATGAGCGCCCGGATCATTCATGCCGTGAAAGGAGGAAGCTGTTTGTTCATCTATCACCCGACAGCCCAGTATCTGGACAACTCTTCGATCATTCATGGATAAAGCTGATAAAGAACGCCGGCCATTTTCCATCTCCTTAAAGGGCGGCATAGCGCTGCTCATCTGTTTTCTGATAGGCATTGCGGCGGCCGTGTTGCTTATCTATACGTTATTGTGATGGCTATGCGTAGTGGACCCCGGGGTCTGCTTAGGTGGGTATCCACACCGTTACGGTTGTTCCTTTTTCCTTCTCGCTGCGAATACTCAGGTTTCCGCGGATGATCTTCATCAGGTCTTTGATGATAAGATATCCCAGGCCGTTGCCTTTTCGATTGTCGACATTAGCGGAGGAAATGATGATCTGGTCGGCCAGGACATTATTTATCTGGTCTTGTGTCATCCCGACCCCGGTGTCCTGTATCTGTAAGGCAACGCCTTCCCGGTCGCGAATGCTGCAGATGCGGATATAGCCTTCTGTTGTAAAATTGATCCCGTTGAGGATCAGATTGTACAAAACGATCTTCACCGGTTCGATATACTGATAAAGGACGAGGCCTGCGTCGACCCCATTGATAATACGGAGATGTTTTTGCCGGGCCAGGGCATTGAAAATGCCACACAACTGGGTCACCAGTTCATAGAGGTCGAAGCTTTCCTTGGCAAGACGCCGGTCTTCATTGCGGTATTTTATCCAGTTGAGGATATTGGTGGAGAGCAGTTCCAGCTCTTTGGAGGTGCTGGCCATCTCGGCAATGGCCTCATGGAGCAGTCCCTCGGTGAGCTCTTCTTTTTTTTCGATGAGGTTCTTCCCGGTCAGATGCAGGAAGCGCAACGGGGTCACCAGGTCGTGACTGATGATCGAGATGAGCCTGGTCTTGATAAGATCGGTCTTTTCGAGCTCTTCGTTCTTCACCTGCAGCTCGCGGGTCTTTTCAGCGATCTGTGTTTCCAGGTTGTGCTGTCTTATCTGGAATCGCCGGGTCCGCCAGCGGACAAGGGCTATGACGAGAGCGCTCAGCAGACAGATGTTGAGCAGCCAGCTCCAGGGTTGTTGATACCAATGCGGCCGGATATAGAAGCTGCTGACGGCAAGGGCGACGTTGGCGTTGTCGAATCCGCCGGTCTTACGGACCAGTAACCGGTAGTCACCATAGGGCAGGTTACTGAAGTGCAATTCCGGGCCATGGCTCCCGTCGAGCTTTTCCCAATCTTTGGACCAGGGGTCTAATTTGTATTCGATATGGAGATTTTCCCTGTTGGCCCAGGCGGGAAAGGCGAGGTTAAAGCTCAGATCGCGGGTATTGGCGGAAAGCAGCGGTCTTACGAGACTGGTGATGTTGACCCGCTGGCTGTCGGCCATGAAAGCGTCGATATAGATGGCGCCATCCGGTATTGTCGGGATGGGCCTCTCGGGATCGACCCATACCAATCCATCCATCGAGGGGAAGGATAGCGTCGTGTCATTCAACGCCAGCGCACATGGCGTGCATCCCCCGTTGAGCTCGGTGATGTCCATTCCGTCTTCGCGGCCATAATAATGATAATAGATGTCCTGGTCCTCCTTTTCAAAGGAGTTCTTGTCAAAGGCCGCCGTCATATCATCCGGCCGCGCCCGGAAGAGCCCATGGTTGGTACTTATCCAGCAATAGCCCAGTTTGTCGGGGATGAAGCAATGTGCGTAGAGCAGATAGCTTTTCTTGTCCAGCGGAATCTCCCGGAAGACCCCATCCCGGTAAAGCCAGATGCCGCGGCCATAGGTTCCGACAAAGAGATAACCTTTGTATTTCCACAAGGCGCGCGCACAAATACCGGGTATGCGCCATAGGGTGTCCAGGCGGTGGCCCGCGACGTGGTAGCGGAACAAACCGTTGCAGGTAGCTATCGCTAAGCAGCCCGGGCTCATCTCCACCATGGAAAAGGGGACATTACTGTTGATGTTGGATTGCGGGTACCGGTATTGGTAATCGATCTTTCCGGCACTCAGCACGCCCACGCCGATGGCATTGGCGACGTAGAGCTTGCCTTCCGACCAGGTAAAACCGTTGGTGATGGCGCCGGGTTCTGCCGGCACAGTCATCGACCGGTGTGTCCGGAAGGAGAAGCTGTGAATGGTGTCTCCATAACTGTACCAGAAGGTGCTGTCGGAGTCCATAAGGACGAAGTTGCTGAATTCTCCTGGAAACGCACGCACGGCCGGGCCATTCGGAGCGCCGCCCAGGACATCACCCCTTCCGGTGAGCAGGGAGGCTGCGGGGAAGGCTACCTGGCTGTAATAGGCCGTTGGTTGTTCGGGCACCGTAACGGCTTTTTTCACTGCCCTTACCTCGTTCTTCCGGATGATGATAATGCCCTTGGATTGTGTCCCCACGAAAAGCAGGCCGCTGGCGCTGTCGTATTTCAGATAGGAGAGCAGCGCATCCCGTGGCAGGGCGGTGCAAATGAGCCGGGACTGTAATTTTTCGCCTGTATAGTGAAGGGTCCATACGTTGCTGCCGCTTATCAGCAGCGGGTTAAGCATCCCGTTGTCCCAAACAAGGATGGGTTTGCCCGAAAGGGTCGACCACCCCTCCAGGGCAACGGGAATTTTTCGCGGCGTGTCAGGATCCATCCGGCAGAAGCCATGGATGGGATGAAATACGAAGAGGTGGTGATCGAGATAGAACAGCCTGGACCCCTTTTCTGCTGAAGTAAGGAAGGCAGGAACCGGCCGGCCGGCGCGGTAATCGAATATGCTGATGCTATCCGGGCCGATATGGGTCAACAGGAGCCTGTTTTCGTCCAGCGGCACCAGCTGTTCGTTGAACCAATCGAACCCGAAATTGGCTGGCGGCTGCTGGGACGACTGTCTGAACAACCGGCCGGATGCGGCCAGGCCGGTCAGTTTAAAGGAGGAAGGACGGGTATCCACCTTTACCTGGCCGACGAACTGCAGCTTGTTCTGCATGACAAAGAAAATATCGCCGGCTTCATCCGATGTATAGATGCGGCCATCCCGTGTGCGGAGCAGGAAAAGCATGCGCTCGGAGTACATTTCCGGTGAGGTGGCCTTATTAAAGACCTGGAAATCGGCGCCGTTGTAACGGACCATCCCGGCCTCCGTAGCGATCCAGAGGAAACCGGTGTTTTCATCCCATTGCAGCCCCTTGATGCCGTTGGAGGGAAGACCGTTGTCGGTGGAAAAACGTTGAATATGATAATTAGACTGGGCCGATAGGAAAAGGCAAACACTGCACAGCCAAAAAGATAAACCAGTTATCTTAATAATTAACATTATACAAGGTAGCCAATTCTATCAATTCTTTCAGGTTTGTCGTGAGGGTTTTCTCGAAGATGCGGTTCTTGACGGTGGAGACCGTGTTCATTTTTATGTTGAGCGTCTCGGCAATCTCTTTTGTGCCCATTCCCTTCAGCACATAATGGAGTATCTCCAGCTCACGGGGGGCCAGGGCCGAAAACGGGTTGTTGGGATAGCGTACGTCAAGACTATCCCGGGAAGTCTGTTCGTTGAGCAAGAAACGCCGCAGAAGACGGATGGTTTCTTCTTCGGGGGTGGTCTTTGGCAGATAGTGTTCGATGCCGTATTGCCGTAAGGCTTTGCCATAGACCTCGGCGGGCTGCATGGAAAAGACCATGATGCGGAGATCGGGGTAGAGCTTGCGGATATTCGGCAGGATCTCCAGTGTGCTCCCATCGGACAAAATAATGTCCAATACCAGATGGGAGTATTTCTTTTTGCCCAGCTCTTTCATCAGCTCGTTACAACTTACCACTTCGGACACTTCGGAAAACCCGAGGTGCAATTGCAATAATAGCTTCAGACCTTTTCGAATCATGCTGTGATCATCTGCCAATAATATTTGTGGTTGCATATTTGTATAGAACAGGCCTGCATTGTCAGGTAAGTGTTTACTCCTAAAGTGAACAATAATGCTAAATTCAATATTAAAAAACAACCGCCTGTAGAATTAATTCTACATTGCGAAGTCGTAAACCTATTAATTTCACTCCTGTTCCCACCATATCCTGTTAAGCACATCGTGTTTTAACCAATGACCTGTCTGTCCTTAGTTTCTAACCGAACAAATGGTAATGCCTTAATTGTATAACTATGTCAGGTTTTCGATTAAAACTCAACAGGTTAAAGAATATCCCATACGCTTCCTCCATCCAGGAGCATCTTCCGTTCGAAAAGACCTTCGAAGTAGAGTATTTCTTCGAAGGCCGGTGGAGCCCGCTTGTTGTCAAGCCCATTCTTGTCAATACCGTGGTGATCTTCCTCGTCAGTTTCCCTGAAGGGGAGGTCGAATCCATGGCGCTTGTCTATAACAAGAAAGACATCTGGGCGGACATCGAGAAAGAGTCGACGGGGTTGACCGAAGCCGTAGGCCTGGCTATCGAAAATTATTATTCCGAATGTTATCTGCCCTGGACAGGCAACTTCGGCGATGGCAATAGCAATCCTTACTGGGACGATCATCTCTTAAATTAATTCTTAAATCAAGCCGCTTCCGTATGATCACCGAGAGAGAAGCAGGGGAAAGGGATTTTAGTATCCGGTATTTGCGCCATGGTTTTCCTGAGGCGTTTAAAGTCCTCTTTTTCGAGTATTATCCCGAGCTTTTTTCCTTTTCGCAGATGCTGTTGCAGCACCGGCTTCTTGCCCGCAAAATGACGATCGAGGCTTTTTTTCTGCTTTGGAGCAAACGGAAGGAGGTGGACAGCGTCAAAAAGGTGAAGGCCCTTCTCTATCTTGCCGTGCGCAACAAGTGTATGGAGCAGCTGAAGGCTCCTGCTGCTTCCGTGGAGCAAACGGTGATGGTCGATGCAATACCTTCTTCGCTTCCACCGGAATTGCTGAGAGAACTGTTTACCTTTGCCGCAAGAACACTTTAGTCATCCCATGCTCTTGCAAGACGAGGCCAGCCCGCGACAATTGGAAGAAGCGGCTGCCATCAACCATACCACCTTATTCAAACAAGAGGCCATAACGCTTGGCGGCAGCATCGTTTCTGCCGGTGAGCTTATCTGGACCAGCGGGTCGGCGCATAGTCCCTCTATGATTCCATTCCCCCGGCTACAGCCTGACCAGGCAGGAAAACAACTGGACGAACTGATCACTTTTTACTTACGGCATCCGCCAAAAGGCGCTGGTTGCTGGTCGTTGGACCCGCCACAGCCTGCCGATCTGGGCGTGCTGTTGCTGGCCCGTGGTTTTCAACCCGGCTGGCGTCCCCGCTGGATGGGGCTTGACCTTCTTCGGGTGCAGACCCATCATCCCACGCCAAAAGAGCTTAGCATCGTCATAGACAATACGCTTTCCCTCGATGGGATCAAAGACCTGCCTTATGCGCAGGTGATCGTGCCTTCACCCCAAAATGCCGAACTGCCCGGGCAGTGGACCCGCTTCATCGCCCGATGGAAGGGAAAGGTGGTTGCCCACAGCGTCGTGTTCCTTAGCACGGGACCACATGGCGCCGCCGGTATCTATCATGTCGGGGTTGTGCCCCGCGCCCGGCATATCGGCATTGGCAAGGCGGTGACGCTCGCGGCCTGTCACTATGCGCGGGAAAGAGGCTATCGCTACGCCGTCCTGAATTCAACCGATGCGGGCCGGCGCACCTACGAACAGCTGGGATTTGTGACGGTGGGGGAAGGTCAAACCTGGTGGCTGATCACCGACCGGCTATTGGCTCATCCGCCGTCACCACAGGAAGTAATAGTTGCCGAAGCGGTGGGCCGCGGCGACAGTGAAGCACTGAAGCGGCTGCGGCCATTGGTCAGCCCCGCCGGGCTGAACAGGCCGCTCGCCAATGGGATGACCCTGATGCAGTTGGCCGTACATTGCCAACAGCCGGCCGCGGGTGAATGGCTGGTGAGCTGTGGCGCCGGATTCACGGTGCTGGATGCCTGGGATATGAACTGGAAGGACAGGGCGCGTCAGCTGCTGGCAAAAGACCCAGCCTCGGTGAATCACCTGTATGGGGAATGGGACAAGACCTTGCTGCACTTCGCTGCCGAACGAAACGATGAGGAGCTGGCGCGGATGGCCCTTTCCGCCGCTCCCGATCTGCATCTGAAGGATAAGGCCTATCGTGGCACGGCCCTCAGCTGGGCGCAATATTTTGGCCGCAGGGCCATCGTGGAGATGATAGAAACTCACCGACGATAAAAAGTGATGGGCGGTTTCGGCGGAAAAGCTATTATGTCGTAATTTCTGCCCTCCTTCAACGTCTACACATGAAAAAACTGCTTATCTGCCGCCGATGGCGGTATTTATCCTTCTTTTTTGTTCTGGCTACCCTCTGCTCTTCTGCACAGACACCTGATGCTGCGTTATTCAGCAATCTCCGCTGGCGGATGATCGGTCCGCATCGGGGCGGTCGTACGGTGGGCGGTTGCGGTGTTCCGCAGCAACCGAACGTCTTTTACATCGGCGTCAACAATGGCGGTGTATGGAAGACTACCGATCTTGGAAGGACATGGGCACCCATATTCGATGGTCAGCCTAGCGGGTCCATCGGGGATGTGGCCGTGGCGCCCTCCGACCCCAACATCGTGTATGTGGCCAGCGGTGAAGGGATCCAACGGCCCGATCTGTCGGTTGGGGATGGGGTTTACAAGTCTGTCGATGCCGGCAAGACCTGGACGCATCTTGGCCTCGGTGAGGGTCAGCAAATGGGTGGACTGGCCATTGATCCGCATGATCCCAACCGGGTGTTTGTGGCTGTTCTCGGTCATCCGTATGGTCCCAACCCCGAACGAGGTGTTTATCGCAGCACCGACGGCGGGCAGCACTGGGAGCAGGTCTTATATAAGGACGAGAATACAGGAGCTGTACAGGTGACGATCGACGCCGTCAATCCACAGGTCGTCTACGCCGACCTGTGGGCGGGACGCCAGGGGCCCTGGGAGAACGGGGCCTGGACCGGTCCTAATAGTGGTCTGTTTAAATCTTCGGATGGCGGCGCCACCTGGCGGCAGCTGACCCAGGGGCTGCCGACACCAGCTCAGGGACTTAGTCGAATCGGCTTCTGCATAGCCTCTTCCGACCCCTCCCGGTTATACGCCACCGTTGCAGCAGGCGGTGATTATGGCGGCATCTATCGCAGCGATGACGCCGGTGAATCCTGGAAAAAAATGAACAGCGACCAGCGGTTCTGGGGCCGTGGCGAGGATTTTGCCGAAGTGAAGGCCGACCCCAAGAACAAGGATATCGTCTATACGGCCGATGTCGTCGTCTGGAAATCCATGGATGGCGGGATGTCCTGGAATGCTTTTCGCGGTGCGCCGGGTGGTGACGACTATCACCGCCTCTGGATCAATCCCGACCATCCGGAGATCTTGCTCATCGCCAGCGACCAGGGCGCCATCGTCACCGTCAATGGCGGCCAGACCTTCTCTTCCTGGTACAACCAGCCTACGGCCCAGTTCTATCATGTAAGTACGGACAATGCCTTTCCTTATAATGTCTATGGTGGTCAGCAGGAGAGTGGCTCGGTGGGGATCGCTTCCCGGGGCAATGATGGGGGGGTAACCTTCAGGGAATGGCATCCCGTAGGCGTGGAAGAATATGGCTATGTGGCGGCTGACCCGCTGGACCCGAATATCATCTATGGCGGCAAGATCACGCGTTATGACAAGCGCACGGGGCAGGTGCAGAATATTGCGCCAGAGGCAGTGCGCAGTGGGAAGTACCGGTTTCTCCGTACGGCCCCGGTGCTGTTTTCCCCCACCGACCCGCATACGCTTTTTTTCGCGGGTAACGTGCTCTTCAAAACAAGCAACGGCGGGCATTCCTGGCAGGTGATCAGTCCCGACCTCAGCCGCGCCACCTGGAATACCCCACCCAGTGTGGGCATTTACAACACCGACGCAGTAAAGAAGATGCCCCGCAGGGGCGTCATCTATACGGTGGCGCCTTCACCGGTGGATGGCCTCACTATCTGGGCGGGCACCGATGATGGCCTTATTCATGTCACCCGCGACGGTGGAAAGACCTGGAACAACGTCACGCCGCCGGGTATCCCCGACTGGGCGAAGATATCCCTCATTGACGCGGGACATTCCGACGCTGCCACGGCCTATGCTGCTGTAAATGGTATTCGCCTGGATGACATGCATCCGCATATCTACAAGACCCATGATGGCGGCCATACATGGACGGCTATTACGGACGGTCTGCCCGATGATCCTATCAATGTGGTAAGAGAAGACCCGCATCATAAAGGGCTGTTGCTGGCGGGCTCCGAAAGCTGCGTTTATGTCTCCTTCGATGATGGCGCTCATTGGCAATCGCTGCGGTTGAATATGCCGGCAACGTCCATACGCGACCTGGTCTTTAAGGATGCCGATGTTGTCGTAGGGACACATGGGCGGTCGTTCTGGATACTGGATGATATTGCCCCGTTGCGCCAGCTGGCTTCCGTCACCGCGGACGTTGTGCTGTACAAACCCGAACCGGCCATCCGGGTCCGCTGGGACATGAATACAGATACGCCGCTGCCACAGGAGGAGCCTGCCGGAGAAAATCCGCCTGATGGCGCGATCATTGATTACTATCTTAAGACCGATGCTGCTTCGCCGGTAACGCTCGATATCACCGATGCAACCGGTAGGGTCGTCAGGCATTATTCCAGCGCCGACACGTTATATGCCATTCCGGATGTCAATATCCCTACTTATTGGATCAGGCCACAGCAACTGTTATCGGCGCAGGCCGGACCCCATCGCTTTCTTTGGGACCTGCACTACCAACCATTGAATGTGCCGGCGTCCTACCCGATCAGCGCCGTCTATCAAAATACAGCGCCTGTAGCCACTTCCCCCTGGGTGATGCCCGGTGTATATAGCCTGATACTCACGGTAAATGGCAAGCACTATATCCAGCAGCTGACGGTGCGGATGGACCCGCGGGTGAAGACACCGCCTGCGGCTCTCGCCCTGCAGCACACGCTTGCTTTGAAAGCGTATAATGGAAGACTGCGCGCTATGATGGCCATCGAAAAACTCCGTCGGTTGCGGTCGCATATCGAGACAGCCATGGCGGCTGCGACAGGTGACCGGCTGACGGCTCTGCAGAAGCTGGCTGCCGGGGCCGCGGGCCTCGAAGGTCTTGGCCGCAGGGGCAGGATGGGGCCCCCGCCAATAGAAAGCGAGCCAAAGAGCTATTCGCAATTGGCAAATGATTATTCGACCCTTTTCGGCATCCTGGAAGAGGCCGATATGGAGCCTACCGAAGAGGTACAAACCGCCCTGGACGAGACTGCCAAGGCAGCGGTTGCGGCCGGGAAAGCGCTGGTCGCATTACAAAAAGATGCCCTCACTTTAAACATCGTATTATGACTTTCCGACTGACTGTTCTTGCACTCGTATTGCCGGCCTTTCTTCTTGCGCAGAAAAAGGCCGTATCACCGGCAACGGCTACATCCGACTCGGCCTTTTACGCCCCGCTGAAATACCGGCTCATTGGTCCATTCCGGGGCGGCCGCGCCGATGCCGTGTCCGGCAGCCTTACCAACAAGCATACCTTCTATTTCGGGGCTACCGGCGGCGGTCTCTGGAAGACCATCGACGGCGGCAGCAACTGGAAGAATGTCTCCGACGGCTGGTTTGGCGGCGGCGTTGGCGCCGTAGCCGTGGCTCCTTCCGATGAAAGCATCGTCTATGCCGGCGAAGGCGAGTCCACTTTGCGCAACAACGTCTCTGAAAACCTTGGCGGCATCTGGCGCAGTGACAATGGTGGCAGAAGCTGGCGAAACCTTGGTCTGAAAGACAGCCGCCACATCGCCCGGATCGTTGTCCACCCGAAGGATCCCGATATTATTTGGGTGGCCGTGATGGGCCATCTCTTCGGTCCCAACACCGAAAGGGGTGTTTACAAGACAACGGATGGCGGCAAGACCTGGCGGCGGGTACTCTTTGTCAACGATGGCACCGGCTGTTCGGATGTCGTCATGGAACCGGGCAACCCTTCGGTATTGTATGCCGGCATGTGGCATGTCCGGCGCACGCCCTATAGCATGGAGAGTGGGGGAGATGGCAGTGGCCTGTATAAAAGCACCGATGGCGGTGACACCTGGACCAACCTGTCCACGCGCAAGGGGCTGCCAAAGGGCATCTGGGGTGTTGTCAACGTCGCGGTGGCCGCCTCCAATCCCGATAAAGTATATGCGATGATCGAGAATGCGCAGGGCGGGCTCTTTGTCAGCGCCGACAAGGGCGATACCTGGGCCAAGATCAATAGTGAAAACGATATCCGTCAGCGGGCCTGGTATTACAATCGGGTCTATGTCGACCCTACCAACGAGAATACCGTTTATGTCCTCAACGTGGAATTCATGCGCAGCCCCGACGGCGGCAAGACCTTTACCCATGTTCCCTCACCTCATAGTGACCATCATGATCTCTGGATCGACCCCACGGACGGCCATCGCCTCATCCTCGCCGATGATGGCGGCGCGCAGGTGAGCTATAATGCCGGCGGCGACTGGAGCTCGCTCGACAATCAACCCACCGCCCAGATATACCGTGTCTCTACCGATAACGCCTTTCCTTATCATATTCTAGGGGCCCAGCAGGATAACTCCAGCCTGCGTATCAAGAGCAGGACATTCGGACCGGCCATCACCGAAAGCGACTGGGAGCCGACGGCGGGCTTTGAAAGCGGCTATATCGTTGCCGACCCCCTGAACCCGGACATCGTGTACGGTGGCAATTATGACGGTTTCCTGGGCCGCCTCAATCATCATACAGGCGAGAACCGCGCCATCGACGTGTGGCCGGATAACCCCACGGGCTCCGGAGCCGATTCGCTCAAATACCGGTTTCAGTGGAACTATCCCATTTTCTTTTCCCCTCATAATCCGCATCGCCTCTATGCAGCCGGCAACCACTTGTTCGTTACGGAAAACGAAGGACAGAGCTGGACGGCAATAAGCCCCGATCTGACGACAAACGATAAATCGAAACAGGGACCCAGCGGCGGCCCGATCACTAAAGACAATACCTCCGCCGAATATTACTGTACTATCTTTACTGCTACCGAGTCTCCCCTGGAAAAGGATCTGCTGTGGACGGGCAGTGATGATGGGTTGGTGCATGTAAGCCGGGATGGAGGAGACCATTGGGACCAGGTAACGCCACCAGGTGCAGGCAAGTGGACCCTGTGGAACTGCATCGAAACGGACCCCTTTCAAAAAGGGACTGCCTATGTGGTAGGCACCCGCTTCCGCCTGGATGATTATACGCCGTATATCTTCAAGACCGAAGACTACGGTAAGACCTGGAAGGGGATAACAAAGGGCATTGCACCGATGCATTTTGTCCGGGTCGTGCGGGCCGACCATCGCCGGCCAGGACTTCTTTATGCGGGCACTGAATACGGAATGTACATCAGCTATGATGGCGGCGAAAACTGGTCGCCTTTCCAACTCAATCTGCCTGTTGTGCCTATCACCGATCTTACCATCAAGGATAACGATCTCATCGTCGCCACGCAGGGCCGCGCCTTCTGGGCGCTGGACGACCTCGGTCTTGTACAGCAGCATTCGGCCGATGTTGCCGGGCAGCATCTGCACGTCTTCGACGTCGATACTGCTTTCCGGACACCTGGTGGCGGGAGAGGGCGCAACCGGGACATCGTCATCCACAATGCCGGTAGCAATCCGCCCAATGGGGTAGTCTTTTATTACTGGTTGAAAGATGCCCCGGATTCACCAAATGTCGCCATTACGATATTCGATAAACAGCACAAGCCTATCCGAACCTTCACCACCCGGTCGAAAGACGCCGATACGCGCCTGGAATGCAATTCGGGGATGAACAGTTTTGTATGGGACATGCAGTACGCGCCGGCGGAGAAGATCACAGGAATGTTGCTTTGGACCGGCGGGGCTGGCAGCCCGAAGGCCGCACCGGGGAAGTATTCGGCCCGTTTCCGGTATGATAAGGATTCGACGGAGGTGGCTTTCAGCATCAAAGCAGATCCGAATTATTCCATGACAGAAGCCGATTACGATACACAGGTGGGGTTCCTGCTGGAAGTGCGCGATAAGTACAACGAGGTGCAGAAAGCCATCCTTCGCATCCGCGATCTGCGGACGCAATTACAGGAGCTCGACGGCCGCCTCGACAGTACGGCCAAACCGGTGCGGAAATTGGCAGACAGCATGATCCATGAACTGACGTCTATCGAGGAAGCCCTGTATCAGACCAAATCGAAGAGTGGACAAGATATGCTCAATTATCCCATCCGCATCAACGACAAGATCTCTGGGGTGTATGGCTTTGCTGCCGGCGGCAACGCCGTACCCAGCAAACAGGCCCGGGATGTTTTTGCTGTCCTGCGCGCCGAGGCCGACGGGCAGCTTGCACGGTTGCAGCAGGTGGTGCAGACCGGTCTGCCGGCGCTGAACAAGATGATCTATGAGCGGCAGATACCGGTGATCAGCGCAAAGGAAAACCCATCATCCACTCAAGGCAATCCGTAAGCCATATGGAAAACGAGAACAACTGGCTCGACCTCTCTTCGACCCTTGGACTCATCGCAACCTGCGTTTTGACCTTTAACCTGCTGCTGGGCATCCTGCTCAGCACGGCGTATCGCCGCAGTCCGCTTTGGAAGCGGCTGCCGGGCTGGATAAAAAAAATCAGTCTCGACCAGCTTCATAACTGGACGGCCTATGTGGCCCTCGTCCTGGCGTTGGCGCATCCCATTTTGCTGCTGCCCGACGAGACGCTGAAATACCGGGTGCTTACGATCTTCTTTCCTGTCGACGCGCCGCACCAGGCCTTCTGGACCATGCTTGGCTCGGTTGCGCTTTATGCGCTGATTGTCGTCATCATCACCACGCAGAAAGTGGTGAAGAACCGGTTAGGATTCCGGGCGTGGAAGAATATCCATCTCATCTCCTATGGCACGGCGCTGCTCTTTGTCATCCATGGCATCGTGATGGACCCGGAACTCAAAGACCGGCCGGTGGACTGGCTGGATGGGGAGAAGCTGGTTTCGGAGCTTTGCGGACTGGTATTGTTGGTGGCGACGGTGGTTCGGTGGAGGCACTACCGGCGTGCTATGAGAAAAAAAGCGCTTGCTCTACTGCTGGTGGGCGTCACCGTAATACAGGCGCCGGCGCAGTCCTTTGACAGCAGCCTCTTCCGGCAGTTGCATTTCCGGTTTATAGGTCCCGATGGCAACCGGGCCATTGCCGTTGCCGGGGTGCCTGGTGACAGAAATGTAGCGTATGTGGGTGCTGCCTCGGGCGGCATATTTAAAACAGAAGATGCGGGTGTCACATGGCGGCCCATCTTCGACAGCACCGACAATTCCTCCATCGGGGCCCTGGCGGTGGCGCCCTCAAATCCGCAGCAGGTATGGGCCGGCACCGGAGAAACTTTTCTCATCCGGCCCGCCGAAGCGATGGGCAACGGGGTGTATAAATCTATCAATGCGGGACGCAGCTGGGTCAACATGGGATTACAGGCAACGGGGAGGATCAGCCGCGTCATCGTCGACCCTTCGGATACCAACATCGTCTATGTCGCCGCACTGGGCAATACCCATGCGCCGCAACAGGAAAGGGGTGTCTATAAAACAAAAGATGGCGGCAAGACCTGGGAACGGGTGCTTTTTGTCGACACCTACACCGGCTGCTCCGATCTTTCCATCGATCCGCAGCATCCCACTACTTTGTATGCGGCGATGTGGCAGATCACGTTCAATACCTGGCAGCTCAACAGTGGTGGCCCGGGTAGTGGCATCTTTAAAACCACCGATGGCGGCAAAACCTGGACCCGTCTCGGCAACGGACTGCCCGGCGGCGCTACCCATCCTGTCGGCAAGACATCGGTAGACGTGTCCTATCGCAATCCCAATATCGTCTATGCATTGATCGAGGATAAGGACCCCGCGCTCTATCGTAGTGAGGACGCCGGTGCTTCCTGGAAGAAGATGTTCACTAGTCATTCGATGGCTCAGCGCGCAAGCTATTATACGCGTGTTCGGGTCTCGACAGGAGACCCGAACAACGTCTTTACGATTTGCGTCACCGTGATGGAGTCGAAGAATGGGGGCAAGTCCTTCAACGGCACGGGCGAGAATGGGGACTATCGTCCCGGAGGTGACACCCATGACATGTGGTTCGACCCCAAGGACCCCAGCCGCGCCATGGTCGCCCACGACGGCTGTATGAATATGACCTACAATGGCGGGAAGACCTGGGAGAACGTCAACCTGCCCATCGCCCAGCTATACCATGTCGCGGTAGACAACCTGATACCTTATTTCGTATATGGCAACCGGCAGGATGGCTACAGCTACCGCGGGCCAAGCAACAGCCTGCTGGGGGGTATCCCTACAGGACTGTGGACCTCGGTCGGCGGCTGTGAGAGCGGCTTCGCACAGCCCGATCCGTTAGATAACAATATCATCTGGTCGGGCTGTTATGATGGCGGCCTCGACCGTACCGACCTCCGCACGGGAGATGTCAGAGATGTACGGGCCTGGCCCGAAGCAGGATATGGTTACCCTCCGGCAGAAATGCGCTATCGCTGGCATTGGAATTTCCCGATGGCCGTCTCCAGATACGGCCACAAAGTATACATCGGCAGCCAGTATGTGCATGTAACCTCCGATGGGGGGCAGACCTGGACGGTGATCAGCCCGGATCTTACGACCAATGACAAGTCGCACCAGCAAAGCTCCGGCGGTATCAGCACCGACAACCTGTTTACCTTTGACGGCTGCACGCTGTATGTTATTGCCGAATCCCCGTTGAAGGAAGGCCTTCTCTGGACGGGCAGCAACGACGGGCTCGTCTATGTTACGCGTGATGAGGGCAAGCATTGGGAGAATGTCACCGCTAATATCCCTGGTCTGCCCAAATGGGCTACCATTCGAGCGATCGATCCCTCCAACTTTGATGAGGGGACTGCGTATATCTCCGTCGATGCCCAATTCATCGGCGACTTCAGCCCGTATATCTATAAGACGACGGATCTTGGAAAGACCTGGAAGCTCATCAGTGGCAGCTTTCCGAAAAGCAATTCGTCTTTTGTCCACCAGATAAAGGAAGACCCGGGCAAAAAAGGCCTGCTTTGGGCCGGTACTGACAATGGATTGTATTTCTCTCCTGATGACGGCGTCAATTGGGTTCATCTGAAGAATAACCTGCCGCCTGTGCCCATCTATGGCATTGCCATCCAGCAGAATTTCAAAGACCTGGTACTGGGAACATATGGGCGGGGCTTTTATATCCTGGACGATGTCACACCTGTCCGGGATTTTAGCGAACAGGTGCAGGCCTCCGAGGCCTGGCTTTTCCCGATGAGGAAAGCGTATCGGTTCAGGCCGAAGCCTGGCATTCACGGCGAGCGTTCGGCCACCTCCGGGCAGAACCCGCCTTATGGCGCCGATATCAACTACTACCTGAGGACGGATGTCAAGGATACGGTGAAGGTCCTCGTGCTGGATGCGGCGGGCAATACGGTGCAGCAGATGCAGGGCACGAAACACCGCGGCATCAACCGCGTATGGTGGGATCTTGGTCTTCAGCCCTATGTCCTGCCGCCCTTACGTACCCGACCTGCAGCTGCCGACTGGGTAAAGCTGGACTCCAACGGCGAGCGGGCCATGGTGATCTATGACCTTGACATTGGCGCCGGCCTGCCCACTGCAAAAGTGTTGCCCGGAACGTATACCATAGTGCTCAGGGTGGGTAACAAGGAATGGCGGCAGCCGGTAGAGGTGCTCAGAGACCCGCATACGGCCGGGACAGAAGAAGATATCCGGGAACAATATACGTTTGGCGTGCAGATCTTCCAGTCGATACAAAGCACCTTGCACATGATCGACACGCTTGAGATACTGCGTAGCAAGGCTGATTCCATCGGCGCCAGGATGGCCGACAGGAAGCAGAAGGCAAAGCTGATGGCCTGGGAGAAGCAATTGTATGAAGTGGAAGGGCTCCTGCATGATGTGCACCAGACGGGCGCCCGCCAGGATATCTTCCGCAATCCGGCCCAGCTGCTCGAACGATTTCTCACCATTTCGAAGGAGAGTATCTCCGGCGGCTCGGATTTCCGGCCGACTGACCAGCACCGGGAGGTCTTTAGCCTTCTGAGCGGAAGGCTTGTCATCGCCCGGACAAAATATGAGGCGCTGCTTAAAAGTTTTCCCGGCGCAGCAGGACCCGGCAGCTCACTCTTGCTTAAGGGGAAGGAATAAATTTAAGGGTGGTGGAGGCTCCGGCAGGGGTGATCACCGTTGGGTCGTATGTCAGCGCCAGCGTGTCGTTGTGGATGGAGGTGAAATATCGCCCTCCTATATAAAAACGATAATCTTCGGGAGAGGGCGTCCTGCTGGAAAAGGTGATGATGGTGTCGCATCCGCCTAGCGGGCTCATCGTACAATAAGTGGTGGAGGTGTAGGGTCCGTTTTCCAAGAGCGTGCCGTCAAGCACTGCTGACCAGGATGCAGGAGGTTGGAATAAAAGCACCACGATCGAGTCCCTGCCGGGATGAATGATCCCATGGTCTGCGCCAAAGGTCCAGTCTGTCTCTACCCATTGCCATTTTCCATACAAGGTGACGGAGTTATGGCTTGTTTTATGACAGGCGGCTACGGTTACCAGGATCAGGCCTGCGAATAAGGAGTATAATCGCATAGAGAAAGGTTTTGCCTATGACAAGGCCGGTAAAGAAAGCGTTGCATCGAGGGAGTTCGCGGCTCACCATTCGGCAAATTCCCAGGCGCTTTGGTAGGCCTCCAGCCGTTCGGCATAGGCGATGAAGCCCGCATAGAAGGGCAGGCGGGACAGGGTGGCGCTGTCGCCGATGACGACCAGTTTCTTGCGCGCTCTTGTCATCGCCACATTCATCCGGCGGATCTCCGAGAGGAAACCGATCCTGTTATCGGGGTTGCTCCTGGTCATCCCGATGTAGACGATATCGCGCTCCTGTCCCTGGAAGCTGTCGATGGTATTCACCGCGATCTTGTCCGCATAGGCTTTCAGTCCATCGGCTTGCCGTACAAGGTCTTGCAACAACTGCACCTGGTTACGATAGGGGGAGATGACGGCAAGGGCAGGGAAGTCGTCGATGGTATAGTGGGTGGATAGTTCCTTTATCAGCTGTGTGGCATGCCGGACGAGGAAGGCCCCTTCTTCGGGATTGGTCATACCCGTGCCTTCGGACCTTTCTTCAAAACCACAGCCCGCGGTGTCGATAAAGGAGAGAGGGGCGTCGCCCGGAAACAACGTGTGACCGGCAACGGTAGGGTGCGCTCTTAGCCGCTGCTGGTAGAACACTTCCGATGAATAACCCATGATCCGCGTATGCATCCGGTATTGTTCCTCCAGCAGGACGACGGCTTCGGGATAGCGGTTCACCAGTTTTTCCAGCAGGGTGACGGCAAGACCGCCGTCCTTCCCGTTGTTGAGGGCCTCCTGGCCCCGGGCTGCTTCTTCCGACTTTATCGTCGGCGGCAGCTGGCAGTGGTCGCCCGCGAGAATAAGCCGCTGCGCTTTAAGCACCGGGATCCAGCAGGCAGGCTCAAGGGCCTGACCCGCCTCGTCGATAACGGCCGTACGATACCGCAGACTACGGACAGTATAGTGATTGGCGCCTACCAGGGTGGCGGTAACTACCTGCGCCCGGGTCAGGATATCATCAATGATATATTGCTCCATGCTTTCGACCTCTCTGAGGATTTTGCGCGCTTCGTCGAACAGCGCCTTGCGTTGCTCACGCTCTGCCTGGCCGAAATTGCGTTTGTATTTGTGCGCCATATCCCTGAACTCCGCGGCTTTCTTTTTTAACCGTTTTATCTCCTTCACCGCAGTGTGTTCCGCCATCCTGCTGTCCAGCGTCAGCGATTGCAGCTGCTCCGACACTTTGGCCGGATTGCCGACCCGCAGGACGTTCAAACCGCTGTCCGACAATTTTTCGCTCAGGAGATCGACAGCTGTATTGCTGGGTGCGACGACGAGCACCGGTCCTTTGTCGCGGCCGACGAGCGCGCATATGGCCTGCACCAGCGTGGTCGTCTTGCCCGTGCCGGGAGGTCCGTGGACGATGGCCAGGTCTTCCGCGGCGAGAATTTTGTCCACCGCGGCTTGCTGTGAAGGGTTGAGGGCGGTCGTCGGGGCCGTGCCGTTGGGTTGACGGTAGGACGCCTGGGTCGGGTTGCCGGTGGGGTAGGGGAGCACACTGGTCGCAAAGCCCGGCGCCTGCTGCCCGGTGAGGACGCGGATAAGCCGTCCCTCCTCCGCCTTTTCTATAGTGGTGGCAGCGTGCCGCAGGGCGCTAAACATTTCAGTATAGCTGTTGTCGTCAAACAACAGGTCGATACCGAGTCTGCCGTCACGCGACCAGTCGGGTAATTCGTCGGTGCGTAGGGTCAGCCGTAAGCGGTTGCCGCCCTGGAAGGAGATGGTTCCTTCCACCCGATGGGTTTCCGCATCGTGATTGGAGAAGAGCGCCGCCTGGGCGCCAAAGCGCAGCTGATGGGGAAGGTCCTGGTTCGTCGTCCGTTCTACCTCTACCGTCAGGTAGTCGCCACGACCCAGCTCAGTGTCACGGATGACGACGGGAAACCAGGCCAGGCCGGCCTCCCGGCGCTGGGCTACTGTCGTAGACCGCGCGAGCTCTTCATACAAACGGCGGTCTTCCGACTGCTCTGTTTTCAAGAGGGTGGTCAGGTTCTTGAAATAATCCATCGGGCAAAGATACGCTACCGTGCTTTGCCGTCTGCGGCCGGGAAAAATTTGTTAATGCGGGTTGCATCCTTTAATTTGCAACCAAAAGGTTTCCTTTGGTATGCGCAGAGATGTATTCCAGGCCATAGCCGACCCCACCCGCCGGGAGATCATCGGCATGATCGCCCACCAGTCGCTAAATGTCAATGCCGTTGCGGGTAATTTCGATGTCAGTCGTACCGCGATCTACAAACACGTGAAGATACTCAGGGAGTGCGGGCTCATCGTCATAAAACAGCAGGGCCGCGAACGCTATTATGAGGCGCGGCTGGAGAAATTGCACGAGATCTCGGATTGGGTGGATCAGTACCGGCAATTCTGGAGCGCCCGGTTTGACGCGCTCGAAAATTACCTTAGTGAAATGCAAACGAAAAATAAAAAAAAGGGTAAGGGCCCGAGATCGTAAAAAGGGCCGGTCCGCTGTACCGGATCGACCCTTCAACCATTCAAAATATAAGAGCTGACGGATTAACTTTCTTTTCTGAAGAAGATATTTCCACTTATCGTCTCCAGATCTATGGGCTTTCCGCCACCGTTGAGATCGGCTCTCACCGAGCCGCCGCCTACCTGTCTGACCCGCCGGCTGGTGGAGGTTAATTCGATGTTGCTGTACATCGTCCCGCTGATGGTGTGCATCTTTACTTCGGCTTTCCTGTCCGGGGCGATGGACAGATCGATAAACCCGCTGATGCTGCGCGCCTTTATCTCGGCGGTATTACCCGTGATGACGATATTGCCATTGATCGTCTCTACGGAGAAGCCGGCATTTTCCGGGATATATACCTCATGGATGATCGTGCTGTTGTAGTTGCAGTAACAACAGCAGCAGTTGCCTGAATCCTTGCCGTGCCGCTGTAACTTTTTCGTCTCCAGCTTCCCCGACACATTGATCGTATTGCCCGTCTCGTCAAAGACCATGTTGTAGTCGTCGTTGTTCTGGTTGTCGTTGACGTTGATGGAGCTTTTGACATATACTTCGTTCTTCTTCCAGGTGATGATACGGATAGAATCCGAGATCTGGAAATTCATAGCGACGAAGTTATTGGGGGAAAAAGGAATATGCTTCTCGATGATCTTCTGCGCCTGCGTGGGCAGCAGGGCAAGAGTCAACAGTGTGATGAGAATACTGGTCTTCATAATCTGGTTTATTTTCTGGTTGACAAAAGTGTGTCGCCGGGGACGGATCAGCTTTTGCGCAGGTAGATATTCCCGCTGACGACATTGAGCCTTACCGCTGTACCGCCGCCGTTGAAGTCGGCCCGCAGCTTGCCACCGCCGATGCGCTTCATATCGTTGTTGGTGGGAAATTCGAAGTCCGAGTACATATTGCCAGAGACCGTACCCATTTCCACGCTAAAGGGGGTCTTGGCAGGCAGGGTCACGTCCACCTCACCACTGACGGAGGATATGGAGATGGGCTTGTCTTTGGCGACCTCGGTGAAGACGACATTCACATTGCCGCTGATGGTGGAGATGACGAGGGGACCCGTGACATTCTTGAGTGAGATATCGTGACATCCCTTGAATTCGACCTCGTTCTTGATGTTGGAGATAATCGTCTCGCCACCCTTGGGACAATCCCGGGTGATCTCCAGGGCCATATTCTCGGGAACCCTTATTTTATATTCCGCACTTTGGGTGATAGACAACAGACAACGAAGCGTGACCTTATTTCCGTTCTTTTCCATGGCGACTCCGACGCCCGTATTATCCGTGCCGGCGGCATAGATCGGTTTGAGCCCTTTTGCGCGATCGTTCTGTTCGAAGTGATGACCGGTGGTGATGATGATCTCGTTACCGCTATAGCCTTCGATAGGCAGCTCGCCGGTGAAGTCATCGAGGATCAGCTTGGCGTCTTTTGTATTCTCTACGGGGATCTTGTATTCCTGCGCACGGAGGATACCGGCAGTGCATAGGGACGCGACGAGGAGGAAGGTATACTTCATTTTTTTCATGTTTTTTATATTTTACTGTATTATAGACGAGTGAGCCACGGCTCAAAGCTCTTTGAGGCCTTTTTGCGCGGCGTCTTTTACTTCTTTGAGGGTCTTCTTATTGATGATGATCTCCTTTATCGGTGCGATGGCCTTTGTCTCTCTTTTTTCCGCCAGCAGGTTGATGAGCACCACCTGGATGATGGGTTCGGTCTGAATGCCCAGGGAAGATACCAGGGAATCCCGGACGGGGCGTCTGTCGGCAAACCGGGAAAGACTATAGAGGGCGGCGAGTCGCACGTTGACGTTCTTGTCGTGATTGAGCGAATTGAAGAGGGCATCGATCACCTGCTGATCGGGGTTGGCCATCTGCTCGGCATAGCTCACGGCCTTGATGCGCTGGCTGGCCGATTCGTCGTCGATGAGGGACAGCATATCCTTTTCCTTCATCTCTTTCTCCATCTTATTTACTTCTGTCCGCAACTTTGCGATCTCGGCGGTATTGCCGGTGTCCGGCGCTGACCTGATCGCCATCCCGATGGCTACCCCGCCGGCTACAAGTATAATGGCAGCGGCAACCCGGCCGGCGATGGCTGCTTTTGAGAGGGGGACGACCCTGGCGCGGGGTTTTTCCGCTATCCCGCGATCTTGCAGGATGTTGGCCATCGCCTCCATGTTGAGTTCGGACTGCAACATCGTATTGAAATTTTCGCGCAAGGCCGGCGATGGCATTTCCTGGTTGTTATTCTTCATTGCCGTAAGCAATACCTGTAATTCCTCCGCTTCCCGGCGGCATTCGCTGCAGGCGTCGATGTGCGCTTTTATCTGTGCGGCGGCGGGAGGGTGTAATGCCCCGTCCAGGTATTCGATCATCGCCGCTTGTACTTCCTTACAGTTCATGATTCTTGCTTACTGTTGTTTAAAATAAAGGGTCCTGAGCTGTTTGAGGGCCCGGTACACCTGTACTTTTATAGCCGCTACCGAGATGTCCTTGATCCTGGAGATCTCTTCGTATTTCAAACCCTGGTAGCGGCTGAGCACCAGGATCTCCCGCTGTTCGACCGGCAATCGGGCCAGGACTTCCTCCAGTCGCAGATACTGCTCTTCGGTATAGCCTGTTAGCCGATCGGCTATCTGGTCTTCTGTTTCTGCCGGGTCTGTCAGCCGGCCCGGGGTCTTTTGTTCCTGTTTACAAAAGTCGAAATGGACATTGCGTGCCATCCGGTAGATCCAGCTGCGGAAGCTGCCTTGTGAGGGCTCATAGCTTTGCCGGTAGCGGATGACGCGGTAGAATAGGTTTTGCGTCAGGTCTTCACTGGCGGCCCGGTCGACCGTCAGATGGAAGAAGAACCGGTATAGGGCCACGTGGTACCGGTCGAACAATACCGTCAGTTCGGACAGATGTCCTTCTTTTACCAGCAGCATTATCTTTTCGTCAGATAGTTCCGGCACCCGGGATAAAATTTTAGGTTTCTATATAGATTACTGCGGAAAGGCAAAAGGGTTACAGCCTGCCGGTCACTTTTTTTTTTATCGCACGGCCAGCCGTAAATTGGATACAAAATAGGTGGAATGACCCGAATTTTCAGCAGCTTTATCCTATTGGGGGCCCTTCAGGGGTTTATCGTCAGCGTATTGCTTGTTTCATCCGGCCGGCGGGACCCTGCGGGCGCCCAGTCTAAGCGCTTGCTGGCTATTGTTATCTTTTTGCTGGCCCTTTGCTGTCTGAACCTTTACCTGTTTGAACAGCCCGCGCTGCTGAATACTCCGATCGGCAACCTGCTGTCTGCGCTGATCCCCCTGGTGATCGCGATGCCTATCGGTCCGCTGTTCTATTTCTACATCCGGTCGTATGTCGAGCCGGAGTTTAGGATGAGCCGGAAATACCGGGTCCATTTTTATTCCGTGGTTGTCGACCTTTTCCAGCATGTTGCGGCCCTGTTGTTTATTATTGGCCTCATCACCGGGCTTTTGCCTCAGAGGAATTATCATTTTGGCGATTTTATGGACTATTATGATCAATATGCCGATATCCCTCGCTGGCTTTCGCTGGTGATCTATCTGTGCGTGTCGGCGCGTTATCTGAAAAGGGTGGGGAAGACGGCGGCTTCCGGGGCGGCTGGCGGGACTTTGGGGGGGCCGGCGGCGGCCTGGCCAAAGACACTGCTGCGGGTTTTTATCGCCTTTAGCATTCTCTGGCTGGTCTTCCTTATTCCCTACGAGTTGCCTCGTTATAGTGATGCGCTCATCAACCGTTTCGACTGGTATCCCCTCTACCTGCCTATTGTCCTGCTGATCTACTGGCTGGGCATAAAAGGCTATTTTATCAGCTACCGGCCTGCACCCGGTAAAAATCCGGCAGCACGGCCGGCGCTGGCTCCAAAAGCGGTGGAAGAGGCCGTCCTGGCTCTGAAAAAGGCCATGGAGGAAGAAAAATGCTGGCTCGACCCCGACCTTAGTCTCGCCCTGCTGGCCCAGCGGTGCGGCGTAGCACCCAAAACCCTTTCCGCCATCCTCAACCAGCATTTGGGAAAGGCCTTTAATGAATATGTCAACGAATACCGCATCGCTGCCGTCAAAGCGCGGCTGATGCAGCCGCAAAGCCGGGAACTGACCATCGCCGCCCTGGCGTATGAATGCGGTTTCAACTCCCTGCCTACGTTTCAGCGGGCGTTTAAATCCATCACCGGTCTTACGCCAAAAGAATATGGGCAAAAAGTCCTCGAAAAAACGGCAAACTCCTGATCAAATCCGGAATTGAATAGGCTACGGGCTCCGATTCGGCTTGTTTTGTGGCAAAAATAAATGCCATGAGATCGTTTGCCCTTCACTGTCTGTTCCTGCTCGTATCCATGCCAACGCTGGTTGCGCAAAAGGCTGCCCCTGTCGCCGACGACCGGGTAGGGATCTATCGTTCAGAAGACGACTTTTCCTTTGAATTCCATGTCTCGCGTGACGGGGACCAACTCCATCTACAGGTTATGAACCAGGGGAGATTATCCCTGATTCCCGTTTCGTCCACCAGTTTTGTGCTGAAAGGAGTAAGGCCAAAAGCGACGCTCGAATTCCTGAAGGATACTACCGGGCGCACCGTCCTTTGCCGCGTGCATCAGAAATTTCCCCCTTTCACCTGGGTGCGCATCGGTGAAAGCAGCAGTCCTGGTTCCAAAGAAGACGGGTTGGCGGGCCTTACCGGGGACTATCAATTACAGCCCAACCCTTACCGGGTATTTCATATCACAGAAAAAGCGGGCCGGCTATTCGGCCATATTGCTGACCAGGATGAGGTGCCCTTGCCACCCCTTGGGCACAACCGTTTTCGGTATACCTGGAAAGGAAAACAATATGACCTTGCGTTTGCCGTCAATGGGGAAGGACGGGCGGAGCGTCTCGTCTCCAGCGGTAATTACCCGGTCGACCTGCCGAAGATCTCGTCCACGCTGCCCCATGTCTCCAACCGCACCAATGGTTTTACCCATGCGGACACCCTGCTGGGGGCGCTTACCCCGCTGCGCAGCTGTTATGATGTGCTGTTTTACGACCTCGACCTGGTGGTGCTGCCTGACACGAAGTCTATCCGCGGCAGCAACCTCATCCGGTGGCGGACCGTGCAGTCCTTCAGGCGGATGCAAATAGACCTTTATGCCAACCTGCATATCGATTCCATCCTCTATCATGGTAGGGAAGTGGGGTATAGCCGGGAAGAGAATGCGGTGTTTATCGACCTTCCGGCAACGGTGGCTGAAGGCAGTATCGATGAGTTGCGGATCGTTTATTCCGGTATGCCGCTGGCGCCGGATATCGATGTCCTGAAAGGCGGCATCTTCTGGGTCTGGAACCGCGAAAAGAAGATATGGATCGAATCCGTCACCCAGGGCACCGGCGCCAGCGTATTCTGGCCCTGCAAGGACCATCTTTCCGACAGGCCCGACAGTATGCGCATCAGCGTTACCGTTCCAAGAGGGCTGATGGACATCTCCAACGGCAGGCTGCTTAGCAGGGTGGAGCTTCCCGGGGGGCAGACGCGGTTCGAATGGTATGTCGACTATCCCATCGTTACCTATGACGTCGTGATCAATATCGGCGACTATGTGGCATTTTCGGATACCTATGTGAGTGGCGCCGACAGCATTCCCCTCCATTTCTATTGTATGCCGTATAACCTGGACTCCGCCCGAAAACTTTTTGCCGATGCGAAGCGGATGCTGGGGCTCTATGAAAAGGAGTTCGGGCCTTATCCTTTCCGCCGCGACGGGTTTACGGTGATGGAATCCATTTACTCGATGGAACATCAATGTGCCGTGAGCATCGGATCATTCCGTGACCCTTTCAACAGCGATCGATATGATGGCGGTCTGCGAAGGATGATGTGGCATGAGAGCGCCCATGAATGGTGGGGCAACAGTGTTGGTTGCAGTGATTTTGCGGACATGTGGATACACGAGTCATTCGCCGACTACGCAGAAGTCCTTAACGACGAGTCTTTAAACGGCCGGCCGGCGGCATTGAAATACCTGTTCAAGGATCATCCGGGGAACAAAGAACCGATCATCGGCGTTTATAATGTCAACAATTTTCATATGGGGGACATGTACCTGAAGGGGTCGCTGCTGCTGACGACACTGCGGGATGTCATCGGCAACGACAGCCTATGGTTCACCATTTTCCGCACCATCCAGCAGCGCTTCCGCTATCAGCCGGTGAGAACCGAAGACATCATCGGGGTCTTTAATACTGTCACGGGGAAAGATTATACCTGGTTCTTCGATCAATATCTCCGTCATCCGGCTATCCCGGTGCTGGCGCTTACCTTTCAGCAGGAGGGCGACCGGCTTCGTGTAAAATATAAGTGGGAGGCGGATGTGTCGGATTTTCGCATGCCCATAAAAGTGACTACTGCAAAAGACAGCTTTGCCTTTATTTACCCGACCACGGCAGAGCAGACGATGGATATTCAAGGGATGACCCAAAAGGATTTTGCCGTCGATACGGCTGAGTTTTATGTTGGAGTGCGAGTCAGCCAATAGATTAGCAGGTTGTCGATGAGATGATCGATTTCCAGGAATTTGTCTGCCAGATGATGGATAGGCTCTTGCAGCAGCCCACCCCCGGTGGGTATCCAGCCTTGCATCAGGGTTTGGGGACCAAATTCTACGCTCACATTTGGCCAATGCCGGTCGTAAGGCTTGAATGCTTCCCTGAAGTCGGCGGCGAATGCCCTGCTGGTGATGGAATACCCCTTCCATTCCCGCAATTTCAGCGCATGGATGTTGTAGAGCAGCCGGTGGCCTTTTTCCGCCTGCTCATTCACCCATATGGAAAAGAAGATGGCCGCATTGGATGCCTTGTCCGACCAGGTGGGCTTATGCAGCTTCAGGGCAACGGATTGCAGCCACACGCCTGTTTCGACATCCAGCTGTTTCTGCTGAAGCGCGTGATGGTCGAGGCCTGCCGCCGCCTTCTGGAATTGTTCGAGATAATAAGGCGTGTCCATTAGTCAAAATACAGAAATTTCGGGAATAACTGTCTTATATTTGGCGCGGTGGACCAGCCAACCATACACCAGCTCGTGGACCATCTTTTCCGGCACGAGTCCGGGAAACTGGTAGCCGTCCTGACGCGCATCTTTGGGGTTGACAATATCGATCTGGCCGAGGATGTGGTGCAGGATTCCCTTGCGGAGGCGCTCGGCCAATGGCAGTACAGGGGCATCCCCGCAAACCCATCCGGCTGGCTTTTCCGGGTGGCCCGCAATAAGGCGCTTAACATCCTGCAACGACAGAAGTACCAACGAAAATATGTGTCCGGGGCCAGGCATGACCTATCATCCGATTCGTCCAGCGAATCTCTCCTGGAATCTTTCTTTTCCGAACAGGAGATACTGGACGACCAGCTGCGCATGATCTTCACCTGCTGCCACCCCGCGCTTTCCAAAGATTCCCAGGTTGCGCTTGCGCTAAAGACGCTTTGCGGATTTAGTGTACCCGAGATCGCCAGATCGTTCCTCACTACGGAAGAGAATATAAAAAAGCGCCTGACAAGAGCAAAACAGCATATCAGGGAAGCCTGCATCGCCTTTGATGTACCGGCGGGACTGGAATTAGACCGGCGGACGGGCACGGTGCTGGAAACGATCTATCTGTTGTTCAATGAAGGATACAGTGCTTCCGAAGGAGACGATATCATCCGTTGTGACCTTTGTGTGGAAGCGATAAGGCTGGCGGGAATGATGGAACAGCATCCCGCCATCCGGGATAAGTCGGATGTCTGCGCACTGCTCGCTTTGATGTATTGCAACGCTTCGAGATTCAAGGCAAGACAGGATGCGGAAGGCCGGCTATTGACCATGGCAGAGCAGAACCGGTCGCTTTGGGATAATTCCTTCATCGCAAAAGGCATTGAGTATTTACACCGGTCGACCCGTGATGGTCACCTCTCCGTTTACCAGTTGCTCGCGGCCATCTCTGCGCAGCACAATGTGGCTCCGGACTATGCCTCCACCGACTGGAAGAGCATCCTTATGCTTTACGACAACCTCATTACGATAGAGCATTCCCCGGTTGTCCTGTTGAACAGGGCCATCGCGCTTTCGAAGGTGGATGGCCCGGAAATGGCGTTGCAGGCATTAGAGCCGCTGAAGGAGGATCCAACCCTCTCGTCATATCACCTGTTTTACTCCACCCGGGCCGATCTCTACATGCAGCTGAACCGTTTTTCAGCCGCTGCGGACTGCCTGGAAAAAGCGATATCCTTTTCGACCCTGGAAAAGGAAACCGATCTGTTAAGAAGAAAGCTTCTTTCCTGTACGGAAAAAATAAGCTGAGACCGTGTCCCCTGCCGGAACTCCTGTTTGTCTATATAACCAAACAATAAAAATACAAAAATGGAAAAAGAATTTATGTTGCTGATCCACAATCAAATGGACAGCAAATCCCAACTTTCTGCGGAAGAGTCGCAGCGTTTTCTCAAGGACTGCATGGTCTACATCAACGACCTGATGAAGCAGGGAAAGCTCAAGGGTGCGCAGCCGCTTGTAAGAGAGGGAAAGATCATTTCAGGGTCGAAGGGAAGCTGGAAAGATGGGCCTTTTAACGAAACAAAGGAAGTGATTGTCGGCTACTACCATATTGTTGCCAAAGATCTCGATGAGGCCATCGCCATTGCAAAAGGCAACCCGGAATTTGTCTATACGTCGACGGCAAGGATCGAGGTCCGCCCGATAAAGATGGTGGAGCAGGAAACCGGATTTGTTTATCCAAAGGAAGGGTAGGGCAAAAAAAAAGCCGCCCTGTGTGAGCAGGGCGGCAAAGATCTTTTGTCAGGGAATCATCAACTTGGTTTTCCTGGACTGGACGTTGATCTTTAGGGTTTGGGTTCTGAAGGCTTCTTAGGGTTTGGATTCTCTCGGTTTTATTGGATTTGGAAGTTGCCTGGTTTTTTCAAGGGTCTTGGATAATTGCTTCGGAATTGGACGATTGGGTTTTGCTGGACTTGGATTTTCTTTTGCTGCTGATACAAAGGTGATAAAAACAGCTCGCAGAAAAGAATCTTTTCGTCCAACATTCATTTCTACCCGACGAAGGGACGATTTGCCCGACGAACGTTACTTTAATGGCTGGTGCGTTATTCATTCCTCTTTAGAAAAGGCTTCACCAGGCGCCTTCCTGCCGATTCCAGGACGAGGAAATAGGTGGCCGGGGCCAGTGTATTGAGGGCGACCGATATGGTGTTCAAGCCTCTGTGAAGCGTAACCGGCTTGATTAACAGGGATTGGCCCAGCGCATTGGAGACCGTGATAGCCGCATCTCCTCCTGAATTGGAAATAACGGTCATGGTCAGGTGGTCTGTGGCCGGATTGGGATAGAGACGGATAGACGCGGCATCCGGGCCTGGCATGCCGGGGACGGCGACGATGCGGGAATACGACCAATCTCCTGCGTCATCCTTCCACGCCAGCCGGTAGGCCACGGCTCCATCGATGTTGACTGCAGCATCGGTATATTGATAGTCTATCACCGCCTGCGAGCATGGAAGGGTCGCCAGGGAGTCAAAGTGGGCCAGGTCAGTCGATCGCTGGATGATAAAGCTGCGGATATCGGTGGCTGCTGCCGATGAAGAGAGCCCCCAGGTGAGGATGACGTCCTGGTCCCCGCGACTGGCGTTGAGATATTGCAAGGCCGGGGATGCGAGGATCGTACATACCGGTCCGGCGGAAACGGGGAGTGTATAGCCACTTTGACTCAGACCCGCTGCTCCGCTGGTGGCGCCGTTGGACGCTCCCTGGCAGG
Organism: Puia dinghuensis; assembly: GCF_014642875.1. Lineage (GTDB taxonomy): Bacteria > Bacteroidota > Bacteroidia > Chitinophagales > Chitinophagaceae > Puia > Puia dinghuensis. The sequence continues at coordinate 924,049 of NZ_BMJC01000001.1, read as the reverse complement.
AGAGCTTGCTATTGCCCGAACTGACGACGCCATTGGCTCCTCCTGTTACCGTCGCGCTTACGGCGGCGGGAAAAACACCTCCTGCCGCCCAGATGATCCCGCCACCGCCACCCCCTCCCGGGCCTGTACAGTCATTCACCAGGTTGCTGGCGTCCGAACCGCGGCCCCCATAGGCTTGCGCTGTGATCGATCCTGTGATGGTAGCGGCATTCAATACGATGGTTCCCCCAGCACCTCCGCCTCCGCCGCCGTCTCCTTCCGCCTGGAGGGGATCGGTGTTGGTTGGGTTGGTGGGTCGAAGGCCATAGGCCAGCAATTGCCCTCCACCGCCTACGATGGTTGGGGCTGATAAAAAGATGATCCCGCCACCATTCGCCCCGGGTTCTCCCACCCCGTTGTTCTCCTGTCCGCTGCCGCCGCCACCGCCAAAGAATATGCGGTTGGCCGCGGTGCTATAGCCCAAGGCGGAAAGGGCAGCGCCGCCGATGCCAGGGTATTGGGCATGGCAGTCGAAGAAGGATTCACCTGTGCGTTGTCCACCCGCGCCACCCACGCCATAGTTGCCGCCGCCAGCCCCGCCCGAATTGCCATTATCACCGCCCCCACCGCCATTGGCCAGCTTTCCGCGGCCATATTCCTCATTGACGATATAGGCAGCAATCCCCTCGCCCTTCTTACCGCCGTTGTAATAGCCGGAAGCCGTCAAGCCAAAGTAATAGTCGCTCACGGTGACAGTCCAGTCGCAGTTGTAAGGGGGAATAGCATAGTTTACCAGGGCGCCTCCCTGGAATCCCTGGCCGCTGACGTTGATACCTGCATTCAGGTTGATGGTGCCGGTAGCCTCCAGCGCGACGATGCCTCCTGTACCGGTGGCCGGATTCCAGGATGCGCCGGTGACCGTGCCGGAGACCGTTAGGGAAGGAGAGGAGGGGACGGTGACCAGCTGCACCTGTCCTGTAGGGTCATAAGTGTGGACCATGGTATTTACCAGCCAGACCTGGTTTCCGCTGATCGAACAGATGGTATTGAGTTCGTAGCCCCCGGCATTGTTGAGCGTGGTGATGTCCCCATATCCGGAGGTATTGGTAGAAGTGATAACCGCACCTTTTGCCTGGTAAAGAAACACCCGTTGGCCCGCGGTGAGTCCCGCAGCATTGCTCACTGTCACCGTATTGGTGGCTGTATTCACCGCCGTGACCTGGTAATAGGAATTGACTGTGCCCGAGACGGTCTGTCCATGGGCGTTGCAATAATGGAAAACGATAAGAAGGAGATACACGACAACCCGTGCGTCGTTTTTCATATTTATTGGATATCCATAAAAATATAATATTTTTTTAATTTTTAAAAGCCAAATTTTAATTAGTTTAAGTCAAATCTTATATTTCTTAAAAATTTCCTGTACGGCTGCCGGGACGCCAAAGACGTACTGGACGGTCTGATCCCCTGTTTCGATAGAATTGAATCGTTTTGGGGAACCGGATCTTTCCATTAAATGATCCAACAGGGCGTTGACTGTCATGATATCATACCAGTCGCCCACATCCTGGGGTTTTGCTATGAATGCCTGGCCTTTGTAGACTACGGTTATGACATAGTTGAAGTTTTCTCCGCCTTTATCTGATCCGTCGTCCATCCACACCGTCATGTCCTTTAATTTTCCTTCGCACTTTTCGGCAAAGCGCTGCAACAGCTTGTCATAATCCACGGGTACAAAATCAGTTTCAGCGTCGAAATTCACGTACAGGTTTTGTGATTCCAATATCGCCAAGATAAACTGCTCCGGATCGTTGGAAGCGTCCTCCCTTGCTTTACGGAGGCTGGTAGGGTCAGGCGCTTTCCCGATGAGCTCTTTGCGGACCAGATCGGCTATAACCTGGTCGGATGAAAAATGGCTCAGCTCATAATATTTCTTTAACCGGCTGGCCACATCCGCATTCGATATTATGGCCGAACTGTTCTTCAGAAGATCGTCGGCCTTCAGATCGACAAAACTCCTGACCATCCGTTGAATGGCGTGATCAGCCGTGTCGTTTCTTTTGGCGAACTCTACCAATACTGCTTTCAGCATTTTATCATCCACATATTTCCTGTCGATGCTTTCAACAAGGTCAAGCCCGGTATAGAAATCATTTTCGCTTTTGAGGTATTGGTAGACCATTTCGATGTCCCGGGGACCCTCCAGCCGGATCAACGCTTTAACAGGACCAACAACACGGATATGCCGGTTTAAGATGTCCTTCGCGATGGGGATAACCTGTTGGTCTCCGTAATCGAAAAGGCATGCCAGCAAGCCCTCGGCAGCATCGCTTGTCATCGCCGAGTTTTTTAAGTCCTCGATCCTCTCGTCCGATATCAGCTTTTTCCGGTAGATTGCCAGGGCGATATCGGCTACGGCTTTTCTTACTTCGGGGCTGCCTTTCTCGCCGAACCCTTCCAACCCGGCGATGAGGCCATCCAATTCTTCCGGCGTCACACTGTTTTCCCTCACCCGCATCGCGACGTAATCCAGCGCTTTATGACTTTTGGCCTGCTTTCCGAGCCAAAAGAATATCCTCCCCGCATCGGTGGATTTGCCGGAAAGCAGCCTGGCTTCGAACTTCTCTTCATATCCCGGCAAGGCATTTATCCCTGCCAATTGTACGGCCTCTTTTTCAAAAACGGGATCATCCACCGCTTTCAAAATAAGATCGATGATACGCTGCTCTTTTATGGAATAATCTTCAGGATCATCATATTTTTTGCAGAGTCCGGCCAGCAATTGCCCCTTCTTGCGTTTGTCATTTCCCTTTAATATCTCTACTATGGCCGGGACCACGGTTTTGTCGCCGCTTTTATACGCTTCCGCCAGGCTCTTCTTTTTTTTCGCTTCGAGTTCGGCTATTTTTTGGATATGTATCTTTTCTTCGATCTCCTGTCGCAGGCGGGCAACCTCTTTTGGATCTGTGATCACCTGTATCATGGGGTGCTTGTTCCCTGTTTTGGCGTTGTCCTGATTTCTTAGTTCCCGGTTGATCAAGCTATCCATTTCTTCCTTTTTACTGTTTCCTTGTTGTCCGGAACAGCTCATGAAAGAATGTAAAAAGAGGACGGCCAGGGGCAGATAGGTCTGGAGTTTAGAGTGCATTCTTTATAGCGTTGAGATGCTGCTTGTTATTTGATTTTTTAATGATAATATCCCGGCACTGATTGAATCCGGCAAATGCTTTTATGGCATCAGTGATCTTGCCGATCGCATCATTTTTCCCTTTCACCTGCTCGAAGTGAAGATTGTGGACCACTAGCACCTTTTGTTTTCGATCGGCCTTTGAATCCATCCTGGCGACAAACGTGTCACCGACCAATACGGGCAATGAGAAATAGCCATATTTCCGCTTTGGTTCGGGGACAAAACACTCTATCTGGTAGTCGAAATCAAAAAAATCCCTTAACCGATGCCGGAAGACATTCAGTGTGTCGAACGGTGAAAGAATAAAGGCGTCATCGGACAATTCGATCTTTTTTTTCTTATAGCCTGGTAACATGTAGAGGGGGGCGGTTTTAAGACCCTCGATCGCAACTTTGCAAACCTCGCCTTCTTCTACCAGCTTTTCCACTTCGGTTCTTACCAAGTGGCCCTTTGCGTACCGGGCGCGCCACGCCATTTCTTTTACGTAGGCGATACCCAGGGATCTCAATCCGCGCCGGATAACATGCCTGGCAAATTCCTCCGGCGTCGGCATTGTCGTATCGATATCATCCGGAACCAGATTTTTTGGCAGATCGTATACTTTCTGGAAATCTTTTGTTCGCGTGGTCATCAGTCTTCCGTCCAGGTACAGCCGCTCGAGCGCCACCTTTGACGGCCGCCAATCCCACCAGCCTGCACTTGCTTCCAGGCGATCGTTTTCAAAATCCTTTACCATCAGCGGTCCTTCGCGTGCAATCCTGTCCAGAACCCGGGTCATGAGATTGCTCTCGGCCTGTGTCAGGGGTTTTCTGCTGGTTAAAAAGCCTTGCTTCACGGGCAGTGAAAAGCGGAAGTCGTGCATGGGCATGTATCCCGAGTCGGAGGTGAAGAATTCAAAAACCCTTCCATCCGCCTGCAGTTCGTCAAGCCATTCGGTTTTGTAGTCCGGTACGCGTGATGCGATGGCATGATGATGTGCGCGCTCAACGGTATAATTCGTATCGAGCTGGATAAAACCAAGGTGGTCGATGAGTTTGTAGACCCCCTCGCGACCCTTTCCAAATTGCGCCGGTCGGGACAACCCTGCCGCGTGGAGGATGATCTTTCTCGCTTGTGACCTGGTGAGGATAAGTTGATCCATACGTATTAGGCAAAATAACAAAATTTTTAGTAACTTTCTTTTCATGAGGATCATCTGTATCGTGATAGGGTTGCTGGCATGTTTTACCGTTCTGCATGCTCAATATACCGAACTCGACAATATCGGTTCTAATCCCAACCATCACTTAGGCATTTTGCCCATATTTTTCGCTAAAGATTCTGCCAAGGGAAGCCCTTATTTGGCCTTGGGCTGGCTTCGGGGGATGCTTGAGCTGACAAATCATAAACGATTGCCGGAACAGGGGCATGGCCTTTTTTTCAATTATGACAAGATGAATGAGCGGCTTTTCGCTACCGATGGGGTTAGTAAAACTTGGTTCTATCCACATGATTCGATCAGTAGTTTTTACCTCGTGGACAGCAACACCATTTACTGCTTTGAACGGGTTCCCTTGATCAGCCAGGCTCATTTTCTGCTGTCGCTGGTTAAATCGGAGAAGGGCTACTCCTTATACAAGCGATTAATTACAAAATTCATTGTGGCAGATTACAGAGATGAAGGGTATCTTGGTACGGGCAGGAGATTTGACCGATATACCGATTCTTATGAATACTATATTATTTATCCCGGCGATAGTACTTTCAAAAAATTGAATTTAACTGTACGTGCGATCAAAAAGGCCCTCCCATCGGAATCCTCCCGGCTAAATAAGTTCTTTTCTCAAAAAAGCGGACGCGTAGATGAGCACACTTTCGTTTTGCTCCTGCAAAATATAAATGATCAAAACGGTTTTTGATGGTTCCTTTTTGTCCCGGTGCCATCACCTGGCCCGGTCTTCGTAGATGCCGATCATAAGGAGCCATGCTCCCGAAATGAGGAAGGCGAATAAAACAATGATTGCGATAGCTGCGATGTAAAGCCCTGAGCTATATCCGAGAACAAGGAAAATTGCGCTTATAACCTCAGCGAGGTAACATATTGTGCCGCCTGCAAGTCGCGGCATTTTCAGTCCAATAGAACTCATACCCGATCTGATAGCTACAACATAGCCCCTGATGAAGATGACGGTTGCTATGAGCCAGAGAACAAGCCACTCAAAGCCGAGCATTCTAAGATATTGATTCCCAATAAGCCCAAAACTGCTTGCCATGAAAATTGCAGTGAAGCCCGTCAGCATGTTGATTGCCCGGTTTTTGTGTGTCGTGTTTCGGATAATGATCTCGTGATTGATCGACATCGCGACGAAAATCAGACCTGCAAGTGCCGCCGCGCCGCCACCAACCATTACAAAAAAGTTATTCCATTGCTCTGGCATAAGGCTATGCTTTATGCACGAATTTAAAGAAATATTGCGCTCTACATAGCAGGAGGCGCGGTTACAGCGGGTTGAGTCGCTGCTAAAAAATAATTGACCATTTTGTACGGAAAATCGGTTCCCGGTTGTCTTAGTATAAAATTGCTTATGAAATCGATGTTTCTGGCCTTCATGCTTTGTGGCCTGACTGTCGCCTGCAAAGCCCAAAATGCTGAAAAAATTATCAAGACTTACTTTTTGGGGTACGAAAAGAAAGATTGGAGCATCACTTCCAGCCAGCTTGCGGACGGGTTTACGTTCACGAGTCCCGCCCCCGATGACCACATCCCCCTTGACGTGTACAAACAGCGGTGCTGGCCGCAGTCGAAATTCATTAAAAAGTTCGATTTCATTGCCATTGTCCAGGAGGGTGACCATGCATTCGCCCTCTATACTGGCACTACCACCGACAACAAGGTTATCCGCAACACTGAATATTATACCTTCAGCAATGGAAAAATAAAATCCATTGAATGCTTTTTCGGTGGCTCGGGGGCGGGCTATCCCACTAATGCAAAGTAAATCAAAACATTATGGAAAAATTCCTATTCATTATCCGGGAGGACCTAAGCAAGCTCAAGCAGTGGAACGAAGAAGAGCGGTATAATGCCATTCGTGAAATGGATAAATGGGTGAAGTCCCTGGTTGAAAAGGGCAATTATATATCCGGCGATGCATTACGGATCAGCGGGTGCTACGTAAACAAAAGCCAGGTGCTTTCCGACGGGCCGTTCATTGAGGCGAAGGAAGGCATAAGCGGCATTATGTTTATGGAGGCAACCGATTTGCAGGATGCTACATCTCTGGCGCAAACCTGCAGCTTTGTTCAAAGCGGGGATATGGCCATTGAAGTCCGTCCCCTCATGGGCGTGAAAGATATAAGGGAATTAGGCAATGAAGGAAGAACAACAGGCAGTTGACAAATTGTACAAATCCCATTTTGGGAGGATGGTACAAGCCATGCTTCAGTTTTCAAGGGATTTGAACCTTGAAACGGCCGAAGACGTGGTACAGGATGCTTTTTATTCGGCGCTATCCACATGGGAACTTACAGGCATCCCGGATAATCCTGCAGGATGGGTGTATAAAGTCAGCAGAAACAATGCCCTCAATTTCCTTAAAAGGAATAAATCATTTAAAAACCCTTTCGGAGAAGATGATGCGATTGACGAGGGTGCGGAGCCGAACGAGGATATCTTCGATGATCGCAAAATGTACTTACTGTTTGCCTGCGCGCACCCCCGCCTGTCCTCGAAAATGCAGGTGTTAATCACCTTAAAATATGTGGCTAACCTTCGGGGGGAATCGCTGGCCAAGGCGTTGGGCATGACGGTTGACGGTATCGACAAGGTCCTGTCGCGGGCGAAAAGCCTCATCAGGATGGAAAACATATTTCTGAAAGAACCTACGCCCCAGCAATTGAAAACAAGATTGCCTATTGTACATAAGATCATTTATTTGATATTCAATGAAGGTTACCGGGCAGGAAGCGGAAAGGAGATCATCCGGGAGGACCTGTGCGAAGAAAGCCTGATCATGACAAAATCTTTACTGGACAATCACATTTGCAATGCGGAAACGGCTGCATTATATTCTTTGCTTTTGTTCAATGCAGCGAGACTGGGTGCGCGACTTACTGTGTCGGGAGAACTACTGGATCTCGAGGAGCAGGATAGGGCATTGTGGGACAGCGACTTGATCGCCCTTGGCCATTATTATTTCAACCAATCGCAAATCCCGGGGGAAATTTCTTCCTACCATTACGAAGCGGCGATTGCCTACCTCCATAGCCATGCAAAAAGTTTTGCGGATACCGATTGGGCGACCATCACTCAGTTATACACGAAGTTATTGCACGGCAACCCCAATCCCTTTATCTCGCTCAACTATGCCATTGCACTTTACTATGATGGCCAAAAGCTTTCTGCCTTTGACGTGCTGGAGGACTTGCGTAAGACTTTTCTTGAACAGTATTATTTATTGCATGCTACGTTGGGAAAATTGTATTTGTTGGAAGGGGAATGTGACAAGAGTGATTTTTATTTGAATAAGGCACTATCACTTACTTCTTTTCAGGCGGAGAAGGATTTTGTGAGGAAGATGTTGTTAAAAAATTGAGCTATGGACCAAGGGTTGATTCAGCAGGTTAAGCGGCTGTACGAGGAAAAGACAGGGTGGGGCGACAGCGATCTTTGGAGCAACCAGGATTTTCTGGAGCTAAGCGAGATGATCTTCGATAAGACAGGAATCGCGCTGAGCCATGTCACCCTGAAGCGAATTTGGGGAAAGGTGCGGTATGAAAGTCTGCCCCGTACCAATACCCTGAATACGATCGTGCGATTCCTGGGGTACTGGAACTGGCGGGAATTCCGCGTGAGGAATGCAGGGGCGGTGTAAGATGTTTAGCTGAACACTTCGTCTACCTCGATGTAGGAATTCATGAAGAGCAGCAGGTGCAACTTTCGGATAGCCTCTTTTCCACATAAATTATTCATTTCTATAAACCCTATCCTTCTTGAACGTCCCTTCGGATCGGAACTTTCTATCTTTGACGAGGTCACTTTTCCAAAAGGAAAGAAAAGCTCGGCAAGCTGCTTCTGCGTAGTCATCACGTTCAAATTGCCAATACGTATTTGCATTGCAAGGGAGTTTAGAAACTTATAAGGAAGCCATGTGAAAGGATTTAGGTAAGTTAACCAAAAAAAAGGTATTTACCTAATATTTGACTGCCCGCGGTAAAATAGCTGTTTTACAGAATTATCAGCTATTACGGAAATAAAGGTCTATCTTCGCTCTGCTATTTTGAGCCTCGCATCCAGTAACGGCAATTATCCTGCTCCGCACTTTAGTCGTTATTACTTTTTGCTTTCCTCAGATCGCCCGGATCGTTGGATGTATCAGCATACACGGCTTGTTTAAACAAGAAAAATATGGCAAAATTCAAATCAGAAGATACGCATAGCGACGCGCGGGAAAGGAATCAGGCTGAAGATCCGCTGAAAGTAGGAAAGATCGAGTATTTTGAAAAGTTCAGCGGTATGGGGCGTATTCTTCAAAGCGACGTTACAACGATCCCATTCCATAGCCGGCGGACGACTTATCCCGTCAGGGAAGGTGACGTGGTGAATTACCGGCTTGAAATGGGACCGTCAGGCTTGCAGGCCGTGGACATTGCCAAAAGGCCGGGACAGGCTTTCTGATGCTGATATCGCTGTCTTCCCAATGGAAGACTTGTTTTAATCTGTTAAATTTGTTTTTATGAATATGTATGTATCAAATTTGGGTTTCGGAGTGACAGACGGAGAATTAAAGTCTATGTTCAGCAAATATGGTGAAGTGACTTCTGTAAAAGTGATTACCGATAGAGAGACAGGAAGGTCGCGAGGATTTGCATTCGTGGAAATGGCCGATGAGGCAGCCGAAAAAGCAATGAGGGAACTCGATGGAACTCAGGCAGACGGAAGAACGATATCCGTCTCCAAAGCCAAGCCGAAATCGGACAGCGGCTCGTTCCAGCGCGATAGGGGCAACCGTTGGTAGCCCCCAATAAACCGGCAAGGACCGCAGCATTAAAGCCTCTGAAACGAAGTTCCGGGGGCTTTTTGAATTTCGGTTGTTACTAAATTGGTTTGTACTCTTCGTTCCGTTTGAATGCATCGAAAGCGGCATGCGTTTCCCGGAGGACATCATCCGGCAGGCCGTTCACTTTAAGGTGGTCCCAGGAAATTGATTCCGGTAGAAACTGTGCAAGGCTTTGGTAATGATTTCTAAGGTAATCGTGTTGCTCAGATGGCCAGCGTGCCGGCCCTTTTTTGAAAAAATCGATAAACTTTTCTTCGACTTGTTCGAAGTTGCTTTTCAATAGCTCGATGCCCGTAACTTTGTTAATCATGTAAAATATTATAGTTAAAGATAGATAAAGCAAATCACATACCGCTCTATTCTATTAACGTTTATAAATATGCATCGTTCAATAATCATTGGCTCCGGCGCGTGTATCCCTGAAAATATCATATGCAACAGCGATTTTCTATCGCACGAGTTTCATTCGCAAAACAGCGCCCCGGAAGAGAACACACCGGCCAGGATCATAAAAAAATTCGCTAAGATCACCGGTATCCTCGAGCGGCGCTACGCCCCGGAAGAACTTTCAGCTTCCCATTTAGCCGCAAAAGCAGCCGCAAAGGCCATTTCCGACAGTGGCATCGACAAGGAGTCACTGGACCAGGTTATCGTAGCCCACAACTTTGGCGACATGAAAAAGGGTGTGTCATCCCCTGATCTGGTTCCATCGCTGGCATCGAGGGTAAAAAGGCAACTGGGGATATCCAATCCTTCATGTGTGCCTTACGACCTGGTATTTGGCTGTCCTGGCTGGCTCCAGGGAATGATACATGCCGACGCTTTTTTCAAGGCAGGAATGGCGAAAACAGCATTGATCATCGGCGCCGAGACCCTGTCCCGCGTCCTCGATCCGCACGATCGCGACAGCATGATCTTTTCAGATGGGGCCGGGGCTATCGTGCTCAGTTATGAAGAGGTGAACGATCAAACGACAGGTCTTTTGTCTGCGAGTGTTCGTTCGGACTGCGGAGAGGAAACGGATTATATCTATATGGGAAATTCCCTGGGTGCCAAAAAAGCCACTCATACGCAATATTTGAAAATGAAAGGCCGTAAAGTATACGAATATGCACTACGGCACGTGCCCGTGGCAATGAAAGACTGTCTGGATAAGGCCGGTCATCCTATCGAACACCTGAAGGCCATATTTATTCACCAGGCCAACGAAAAAATGGATGAAGCGATAGTAAAAAGCTTTTACGGCTTATACGGCATTGACGAACCGCCTGCAACCATCATGCCTATGTGCATTCAGTGGTTAGGCAACAGTTCGGTCGCCACTATCCCAACATTATTCGACCTTGTGAGGAAATCATTATTGCCGGGATTCGAATTAAAAAAAGGCGACCTGGTACTTTTTGCCTCGGTAGGCGCCGGAATGAACATCAACGCAGTATGCTACGGCTATCACTGATGTTGCATGCGACACCCCTTTGATCGGCTCAGTATAGTACCGAAGGCAGCTCGCTTACAGAAATGATCTTTCCGTCAAAGGTCGTTTTATCAAGGGAAACTATAGCCTGCCTGGCCTCCGTCGATACGGGCATGCAAACCTCTCCACTCTTTAAGGATCGGCCATTCAATGAATTTCTATGTACTATTGCATAATCGACATTGCCATACTGAATGAACAATTTTCTTAATTCCGAGTCGGTTGTATTCAAGCTTATATTGGAGATCTTGATATTCATGCGTATTGAATTGACAATTCCTCGGATCTAACCTTTTGAGGAGAGCTTAGTGAATTCCTGGCCATTGAAGATGCGGGATAGGTTTATATCCTTCGAATTCTGGTATTCTTGTATTCTGTTTACGGATACGATACGCCAGAAATTTTTTTTCTTCAATTCGAAAAAGTCGGGAGCTTTGATAAATATACCTTCTACTGTTCTCGCCTTGAGAAAGACCTTGGAGAAGCAATCCTGCTCGTTGTCAATGAAGCGCTCTATCTGCTCAATGGTCATAATGAAAGTTTTTCTGTATGCGGGAGAGATTAATAAATAGTCTGATTGTAACTTTGGGAATTATTGTAATTCCTTTCACTGGGGTTGTTAAACTTCCCTTCCGGCTTAGGGTTGGCTTCGTTGACCTTTAGAGGCCGGCCTTCTACCGTAGCGCCATTCAGCTCTGCAATGGCCTTTCTGCCGGCTGCATCATCGGTCATCTCCACAAATCCAAAACCACGCGATCTATCCGTCATCTTATCCACAATAATTCTCGCAGAGCTGACTTCTCCAAAAGAAACGAAGAGTTCTTTAAGATCTTCGTCCCGCAGTTCGAAGCTCAAATTGGCAACATAGATGTTCATAACACAATAATTAAAGAAATAAAATGTAATGAGAAGGCAAGAAGCAGAGACTAACTAGCAGAAGAAAAATGACTGGATAATTAATATATACCGATGCAGACTCAAATAACGCTGCAAATGTACACTTTATTTGGCGGATGGGAATTATATCTATTCCGGGCCTCCGGAGATGACTTGTGCCCGGAACAGGAATTGTATCTAATTGGATTTCAATGTTATAGGCCGCCCCGTCAGGGGCGGCCTAATCTTATTGGTCAAACTACACTTAGTGTCCAGGCATCAACAGCATCTTACTCGTATACACTTTCCCATCTGCTCTGATGATACAATAATGCATACCCGCCGCAAGTCCGCCGGTACCCATCGTCAATTTGTAGGACTGGTTCGCCTCCACACTATTCTGGAACAACACCTGTTCCCGCACACCCAGTGAATTGAAGATCTCTGCACTCACCTGCGACGTCGTAGGCGACTTGAACTCGATATACGCCACCGTGCTCACGGGGTTGGGATATATTTTGTAGGTAAACGGTGTCACTGCAACGGGATCCTGCCCACTTTTCGCAAAATTGGCAGCTGCTCTTCCTGTTGACAACACCCGCGCCACGCTGGAGCAGCCGGTGAAATCTGCAGCTACAGTGGTCGTGGCTGTGGTGATACACCCGTTGATCGAGCTGCTCACCGTCAGCACGTATGTGCCGGAATCGGTAGCCATGTTAGACACCTGTTCGGGATCGAAGAACCCGTTGGGGCCCGACCAGCTGTAGGTTACATTCGGCGTCGTCGAAGCGCCCGTCAGCGTTACCGTAGTAACCGTACAGGTGAGTTCATTCGAATTGGTAGCCGTTACACCTTTCGGCGTAACTGTATCCGCCACCACCGTGAGCGACTTGCTTGCCGTACAACCGTTGGCAGGGTTCGTTACGGTGAGGTTGAACACTCCGCCCACCGTTGCCGTTGCCGACCTGGCGGATGAGGTGAAGTTGCCCGGACCCGTCCACGCATACGTGGCGCCCGTGGTGGACGAATTACCCGTTATCGTCACGCTTGGCGTGAAACACGACAGCGTATTCGAGACATTCGCCGTCACCCCGATGGGGAGGTCGATGTTCTGCGTCACCGCACTCGCAGCCATGACAGAAGAACAGCCGTTGCTGGTTTTGGTAACCGTCAGGACATAGCTTCCCGGCGCAGTTACTGTAGCCGATTGCCCGGTGGAAGCGAAACTATTGGGCCCTGCCCAGGCATAGGTGACGCCCGATGTGTTAGAGTTTCCGGTGAGGACGACATTGGGATTGCTGCAGGTCAGTACCGCATTGGCGGGGACGCTGCTCGTCGTTATTGCCGCCGGATGCACCGTATCCTGCGTTACGATGGCCGCAGCGGTAGAGGAGCAGCCATTGGTTGGGTCCGTTGCCGTTACTGTATAGGTACCCGGCGCCAACACGGACGTATTGGCACCTGTAGCCGTGAACCCATTGGGACCCGCCCAGCCGTAATTGGCTCCTGCTACGGAACAGTTGGCAGTGAAGGCAATGCTGCTGTCGGTACAGGTCAGCAGCAAGGTGCCAGGGCTGCTGGATATCGCGAGGTTTGCCGGGGCAGTAGTACTCTGCACCACTGTGACAGTAGCCGCAGCAGTACATCCAAAAGAAGAACTGGAATTAGCCGCCGTCAGCGTATACGTTCCAGCTGTCGTAGCCGTCACGGATGAACCAGAAGCGGTGAAACCGCCCGGTCCCGCCCAGGTGTAAGTAGCGCCCGAATTATTGGAGGAGCCTGTGAGCGTCACGCTGGCGTTATTACAGGTCAACGAACCCGAAGTCGTGGCCGTAACGTCACCTGGTGCGGTAAGGATCCGCGACACGGTAGTGTTTGCGCTCGCAGTACAACCGGTTGGGGTATAGGTGGCCGTGACGGTATATATACCGGGAGCAGCATAGTAGACCGTAGCTGATGTACCCGTAGCCGTGAACCCGTTCGGCCCTGTCCAGGCAAAGGTGACTCCTAAATTAGTGGTAGAAGATCCGTTCAAAAAGACGGTGTTGCCAGAACAGGTGATTTCACCTACATGCGAGGCTGTAACTCCGGTCGGCACCGTGAGTGTCTGTACCACAGTGGTAAGAGTAGTTGTAGTACATCCTGTAGTAGGGTCGGTCGCTGTAAGGATATACGTACCAGGGCGCGTCACGGTTGTCGAAGCGCCGGTGGCGCTAAAATTGGCAACATTCCCTGTCCCTGTCCAGACGTAGGTGACACCTGCAGAGGCCGGCGACGCGTTCAGTGTGACAGTGGTGATGTTACAGGTCAACGGCCCGGTATTGCTGGCCGTTACAGTTGGACAGGACCCGGATTCAGCGTCACCGGAAGTAGTGTTACTGTAAGCACTGAGTGAAGAGAGTAAAATGAAAGATATAATGGCTACACTATATCTTGCGCGAAGTAAAGAAATTTTCATATGTATTGGTTTAGATAATAATACTAACTATATACAATAAGTGCTTCGCCGAAATTAGTGAATTTAAGCGCAGCAGCCTTACTGCATTCTGCATAAACATGCCCCGGGAAGGCAGGCTTCCTGGCATGTAGAATTAGAGTATATTTAATGAGTGAAGATTCAGGTATAAGCTGCGATCAGTCGTAATAAACAAATGAATACTTTATAAATACGTTGATTAGGGATAAACTTTAAATTGCCTCAAATTTCAACGAATGTAATTCCTTCATAAATTCAGCCGCTTTCCTTACCCGTTTACCCGAGGATCTTTGAATAAAGTTCCTCACCCATTTTTTATGTAAATTTTTATAGGATAATTGGTTGTAGCACCATAGCCCCAGCGGAATTAAAGAAAGTGTTGCAGCTACTTGCGCTGTCCACCAGTGCCCTCCGGTTAATGTTATCATATCTTTGTTTGCAAAAGAATCGATATGAAGATCTTTTATCGCCTTTAAAACCACGGTTGGAAAGGCCAGACATGCCGGGATAAACAAAACGACCATTCGGGCGTAATCCAGGTTATGGGCCTGCAACATTGCAAGACCGCTTTGTATGGTTACAATATCGTTGCTATAGTCCATGCGTTTGATAATAACGAGTTGCCTTATGCTGTTAATAAAAGCGACCATATAGAATGCAATCAGCGACAAGGCGGAGACACTATAAGCGGGTTCGGAAAAGTTTCTGCATAAAAACACGACCAGAAAAGCCATACACGCCAGTTGGACGATTCCTTCGGCAATTCGCCGCCAAAATAGCGGTGCAAGGCTTGATCTTACCTTCTCGGCCACGATCAAATCAATAAAACGCTGATTTAATTTCAGTGACGCCTCCAACTTCTTGTCATAAACTTCCCACAAGGACTTGATTTCATTTAGTTCCATAAAAATTGTTTTGATTGGTTAAAAAATTTGTTTTTAGTTTCTCCTTGATACGGCTGATCTTAGTTGCAACATTCGACTCTGTAATGCCCGTGATCTCGGCGATATCCCTGTAGCTTTTGTCGCCCAGATAAAGAAGCATGATAGATTTGTCAATTTCTTTTAGTTGTCCAATGAATTGTAACAGCAGGCGCAAATTCTTTTCCTCTTCTGTGTTTGGCGTACTATCCTCCTCGAATATGAGTAGATTCTCAGAATAGATAGTCCTATGAGGCTTGTTCTTTTCCTTTCGGTAAAAAGATATGGCGACGTTTAAGGCGATCCGATACATCCATGTAGAGAATTTGAAATTAGCCTTATACGCGGCGAAGGATTTCCATAGGTTATAAATGATCTCCTGTGCCAGATCGTCACGATCCTCCTTACTGGAGCAATAGGAATTGCAGACCTTGAAAATAATTCCCTTATTTTCCTTTATAAGTTCAGTAAAAAGAATTTTATCTGTCATTGCCATACATAATTCGCAAGAGAATGGAAAATGTCACAGTTTTTTTGCGAAAAATTGCCCTTACATGATCAAAATGCGTTGATGGGATCGATTTGGTGAAATCGCGCGCTCTCGCCCGCGGACAACCGGTGTATCGATAGCGGACATGGAGGGGTTGGAATGCCACCGCAATCGGTTGATTTTTAACGATTTTAAGAACCGGCATTTTTTTAGTGGCCTGTTGGTATGCTTAGTACCTACCTCAAGACCGCGTGGCGCAATATTGTCCGCGGCAGACTTTACAGCTTGTTAAATTTACTGGGGCTGGCGACGGGAATGGCCGTTGCGTTACTCATCGGGCTTTGGGTATATTACCAGCTTTCCTATGACCGCTTTGTACCCGGCTATGAGCAGTCCTACCAGGTGCGATTCAACTACAGTGATAATGGGGTTATCCGGAACCAGGCCGAGGTCTGTCTGCCGCTTGGCGACGCGCTGAAGAGGGATATCCCGGAGGTTGCGCACGTGGCGCCGGCTTTCGATATCGGGCAGCATGTGATGGTCGTGAAAGACAAGCACATCTATGGTGATGTACTCTACGCCGGGGAGGAATTCCTGCAGGTATTCCCGCTTCCGCTGGCAGGAGGTGACCCTGCGACAGCGCTGAAAGGTCCAGGCCCTTCTGTCGTGATCACCGAATCAATGGCCAGGAGCCTGTTTGGGAAGGAGGATGCGCTGAACAAGACAGTCCGTTTCGGGAGCGCCCCACTCAAGGTGACGGCCGTAGTGCGGGACATGCCGCGAAACAGCAGCTTTCATTTCGACGTCCTGCTGCCCTTCAGCGATTTTGCCCAGGACCCCGGGATAAAGGCGGCGACAACCAATTGGAATGACGCTTACTTCCAGCTGTATGTCTCGTTGCGGCCGGGGGCCGATGCGGTGAGGGCGAAAGCCAAGGCCAGGCAGCTGGTAAGGCAATATGCGCCGCAGTCTTATACGACTTTCCACCGCGAGGCCATGCTCTTTCCGCTGAAGGACTGGCATCTGTATACGGGCTTCAAGGACGGCCAGCCGCAAAGCGGGCTGATCGACTATGTACGGATGTTCAGCATCGTAGGAATACTGGTGTTGCTGATCGCGTGTATCAATTTCATGAACCTGTCGACGGCGCGAAGTGAGCGGCGGGCCAGGGAGGTAGGGGTAAGAAAAGTGATGGGGTCGCTGCGCGGGCAGCTGATCCTGCAGTTCCTGGTGGAGTCGCTGCTGATGACGGTGCTGGCTTTTCTGCTTTCGATTGCCCTGGTGCAGGCGGTGCTCCCCGAGTTCGATGCGCTCACCGGGGACGCTATTCGGGTGCCGTATGGAAGCGGATATTTCTGGCTGATCCTGCTGTCGCTGGTGTTGGCGACGGGGCTGGTCGCGGGGAGCCGGCCGGCCTTCTATCTTTCCTCCTTCCAGCCTGTAAAGGTTCTGAAAGGGGTGATGCGCATCGGGAAGGCGGCATCCCTGCCGAGGAAGGCATTGGTGGTGTTGCAATTCACATGCAGCATCGCCCTGATCATCAGTACCATCATCGTCTACCAGCAGATACAATATGCCAAGAACCGGCCGAAAGGGTATGACCCTAACCGGCTGATCGTATCGCGGGCTCATTCGGACGCGTTTGCGGCTTTCAAGCAGGCTGTGATGGAGTCAGGGGTAGTCAGCAACCTGACGCGCTCCGCGTACCTGCAGACGGACCCGAATGGACAGTTGACGATCGACAACTGGCCGGGGCGGCTGCCGAACGAACCTCTGTCACTTACGGTGAATGCCGTTGGCGATTCTGACTATTTCCGGACGCTGGGAATCGGCTTTACTATGGGAGATAATTTTAAGGGCAATGAAGGCGCGGATTCGGGCAGCGCTATCATCAACGAGACGGCAGTACGGCGCATGCGGTTGAAACAGCCGCTGAGCCAATACCTGAACTGCTCGTTCCACGGCGTCGCTCACCGGCTGCGGATAGTTGGCGTGGTCAAGGACGCACTGACGCAGAATCCCTTTGCTGCGGCGGAACCTTCCATGTTCCTATTCCAGCCCAGCTGGTCCTGGCAGTACACGATGCGGTTGACGCCAACGGTATCCACGTCCATGGCATTGGCGAAGCTGAAGACCGTTAGTGAGAAATTTGACCCGGGTTCTCCCTTTGTCTATTCTTTCGTCGACGAAAACTATGCGTCGAAATTCGCCACCGAGATGCTGGTCGGGCGGCTGGCGGGGATCTTTGCCGCATTGGCGATCTTTATCTCCTGTCTGGGGCTTTTCGGACTGGCGGCCTATACGGCCGAGCAGCGTACCCGGGAGATCGGCATCCGCAAGGTGCTGGGGGCGTCGGTGAGCGAGGTGCTGTTGCTGTTGTCGGGTGATTTTATCCTGCTGGTGGGTATCAGCTGTGCAATAGCGGCGCCCGTGGCGTATTATTTCCTGCATCAATGGCTGGCGGGGTATTATTACCGGATCACCATCAGCCCGCTGGTATTTGTTGCGGCGGCTGTCCTTGCGCTGGCTATTACGGCGATAACGGTCGGTTTCCAATCGGTGAGATCGGCCATGAAGAACCCGGTGACCGCCCTGCGTAGCGAGTAAGTGGCACAGTATTGGTCGCGGCAAAATTTACAGCTTATTGAAATTACTGGGGTATATGACCTGGGGGATTTCTTTTTCCTTCTACCATTATTTTTAGTAATTTAGCTTTGAATCTTGGGCGCGGCAGACCAGTTCCTCGCTCAGCAAAACATAGTTAATGGCTGATACTACCTTGCATATCCGCATTAAGAAAGAATACGCTGCTGCGCTGATCGAAGACCTCATTAAAGTTCAGGCGGTCGAGGCAGTAGAGGAAGAGGAAGTTATTGAGCTTACGTCCCGCCAAAAAGAGGCGCTGGACAAGGAACTGGCCGCTATTGCAGCCAATCCGGCTTATTTGCAAAAGTGGGATGATGTAAAATCCCGTTTCAAAAAGCCCTGATGCCATATACCATTTTTATCACCCCTACGGCCGCAGAAGATATTGCGGACGGTGTTGAACATTACAATGCTATCGCGACAGATTTGGGCTATCGTTTTGCCGACTTAGTGGCGGAGTATTTTGGTCGCATAGCCGAGCTGCCAACCGCATCGGCCGTGAGGTACAGAGATGTGCGATGTAAACCGATGAAACGGTTTCCTTACCTGATTATGTTCACTATCGATGAGGATACACATGCCGTTAACATTCTCCGTGTCTTCAATACCTATCAGGAGCCGTTATACTAATCCTCGCAAGCGAAGGCCTACCGAATCCAAAGAAGAATCAAAGTATTTTAAGTAAAATAGGTTAGTTATGATTCATCCTTCGGTACGTCCGCCTTTAAGCAATATCCAGGCTGAATTACTGAAACTTTTTTCGGTACAAATTGCTGAAAAAGATCTGCTTGAATTGAAGAAAGTGATGGCCAAATTTTTGCTTGATAAGGCCAGAGATAAGGCTGATAGTATCTGGGAAGAGCTTGGCTACACAAACGAAAAATTACAGCAAATCCTCGATAACGAATAATGCCCTTAAAATTCTAATCCGCAGTGGTCGCAAAACAAGGGGAGCTTACAAAACGGCTACATAAATTGGAAGGGAAATATTTTTATTGATCACAACAAGCACGATCCATCAATTGTTGCTCTAACCGAAAGTTCAGTTTTGATCAAACTAAACTGCTATTATCCTGTGTATTATATTTGTTTTGCTTTATTATACATTGTCAGCTTGTTTCCCTTAAGGGTTTTATATATAGTGTCTGACTTTGTCTATATTGTTATTTACTATGTGATCGGCTATAGGAAAGAAGTAGTTTTCAGCAACCTCGCCCTGGCATTTCCTGAAAAGACGGCCGCTGACAGGAAAGCTATTGCCAAGAAGTTTTATCACAATTTTGCTGACAACTGGATTGAGGTGATAAAAATGATAAGCATTTCAGAAAAGGCTATTCTGAAACGCATTTCCAGAGATTTAACAGCGTTTGAAGATATCCATAAACAGGATCGTAGCTGTCACATGCTCATGGGGCACCTATTTAACTGGGAATGGTGTAATGCCGGCGTTCCTACCGGAGTTCCTTTTAAGACCCTTGTAGCCTATTCACCCATCACCAGTAAAATATTGGACCGGTTGTTCCTATACATACGCCAGCGTTTTGGCTGCATTTTGTTACCCAATAACGATATGCGGCGGTCAATGATGCACTACCGCCATAGTAGGTATCTTCTAGCCTTGGTAGCGGATCAGAACCCGCCGTCCCCCGAAAAAAGTTATTGGCTCAACTTTATGGGCGTACCAACCTCCTTTTTGCAAGGACCCGAGAAGGGCGCGCGCATGGGCAATATACCCGTTGTATTCTTGCCTGTCATTAAGGTCCGCAGGGGCTACTATGAAATAAAAGGAATATTGTTGGACAATAATCCCGGCTCTTCAAAAGAAGGCGAACTCACACGAAAATATGTCGCCGCGCTGGAGGAGATCATTCGCAAGTTTCCTGAATTATACTTATGGAGCCACAGACGTTGGAAAAACTCATGGAAAGAAGAGTATCGTAAGCTTTGGATTGGAAATTGATTGACTCGCAGTTTTCAGGGAAAAACGGTCCAAAAAGAACAAATGACACTTCGCGAAGCCGGGAGGAACAACAAACTATATTGTAGTGGTAGTTGTGGATGAAGAAGGCGAATTGGAAGATATCACCGTCGAAAGTTGATTCACCACCCCTGTAGCTGGATGACGATAAGCGTAAACAGACAGTTTGCTGTATCGAAATCGAACAGAATAAAAGCGTTGGGATTAATAAACGACTGGTTATCAAATCAAAAATTGAATGGCACCCGCTTTGATTCCCATCCTTACGGGGAGGTCATTGTAAGATGTTCTATAATTATTTTAAGATTGCCATCCGCAGTCTTTTAAGGCGGAAAGATTACTCCGTCCTCAATATAGCCGGTCTTACAACGGGGTTAGCCTGTTGCCTACTCCTCTTTCAATATGTAGCTTTTGAGAAGGGCTATGATGCTTTTCCTAAGGCCGACCGGATCGCTCGATTAAGGCTGGATACTTATCAACATGGAAACCTGATCTATCAATCCGCTACTTCATATCCCCCATTCGGCCCTTTAATGAAGCAGCAATTTCCGGAGATAGAAGATTACTGCCGCCTGTCCAAAGCCGACCTGTTACTCTCCAACGATGAACGGGATCTAAAGTTCCGCGAGGAGAAAGGCTACTATGCCGACCCGTCATTTCTCCCTATGTTCGACGTTCAGGTGATCAAGGGGGATTCCCGGACGGCGTTGAGCGGACTGGATAAGATCATGCTCTCCGAAGAACTGGCCAGGAAATACTTTGGCAATGTCGACCCTTTGGGGAAAAAACTTGTCTACCGCGCTCCCTACTTTACCAAATTATTCGAAGTTTCGGGGGTGTTCCATCCGTTGGCTCATTCTCACCTGGTAGTCGACTATCTCCTGTCTTATGCGACTGTCGGCAGCTACTTCCGCCTGTGGGGCGACCAGAGCAGGCCGGAGGAAACGAGTTGGGGATGGGACGTTTTCTATACCTATTTGCTGCTGCGGCCCGGAACGGACATTAAAAAGCTTGAAGCTAAATTTCCGGGTTTTTGCGACCGGTACGTGAATAACGTTGAGTTCAAAAGGGCGGGCGGCATCCGCAACGAGGTTTATATAATGCCGTTGACGGATATACATCTTCATTCTGATTATGGGGAAGAAGCCGAGGTGAATGGGAATCAACAAACAGTGACCTTCTTATTCCTGGTGGCATTATTCATTCTGTGCATCGCCTGGGTGAACTATATTAATCTTGCCACGGCTCGTTCGCTGGAGCGCGCCCGGGAGGTCGGCGTCAGGAAGGTGATAGGCGCCACCCGCTTATCACTGGTCCGCCAGTTTCTGGTCGAGGGCATTTTGATCAACCTCGCTTCCTTCTTCATAGCCTTGATGATCGCAGGTTTGGTCACGCCCTGGTTCAAGGTGTTGATCAGCGAAGAACTGCCGGGTGGTTTTTATTTGCCTCCTACCTATTGGACGATGGCCGCTTTTATTTTTATCGTCGGGACGCTGTTGTCGGGGACTTATCCGGCCTTTATTCTATCAGGATTTAAGGCGGCTTCCATATTGAAAGGCTCTTTCAAAAGCAGTACCAAAGGGTTGATCCTGCGGAAAGGGCTCATCATATTTCAATGCCTGACTTCCATTGTGCTGGTGGCAGGGATGATGATCGTTTATTGTCAAATAAATTTTATGCGTTCGCAGCCGCTGGGAGTGGACATTAGTCAGATGCTGGTAGTGAACGGAGCGAGTTCCATAAAAGATACTGCCTACCAGGGAATCTTTCAGCCTTTCAAACATTCAGTCTTACAGTTGCCTGGGGTCATGAGTCTAACGGCTTCCACGAGCACGATGGGCAAAGAAAATACCTGGACTAACCGCATCGCGCGTTCGGATCCAGGCTACTCCAATCCTCTTGTCTTTCGCTTCCTGGGCGTCGACGAAGAGTTTATTCCTGCCTATGGCATGAAGCTGGTCGCAGGCAGGAATTTCTCTCCGACGGATTCCTCTGCCGGCGTCTCCGAAGGTCCTTCGGTCATCATCAATGAGACCGCGGCCCGGATGCTTGGATTCAGTACACCGGAACAAGCCATTAACATGAAAATGGGGGTCGGTGTTCCCAAAACAATAATTGGTGTCGTTCAGGACTATCATACGGAGTCCTTTCATAAAATTGTTTATCCGCAGTGGATCATTCTGCGCCGTAGTGCCCGGAATTTTTATTCTATCAAGATCTCCTCGCGGAATATTCCGGCGACGATTGCCGCTATCAGGGAAAAATGGAAGACCTATTTCCCCAACGATGCTTTCGACTATTATTTCCTTGATGAATTTTTTGACAAGCAGTACGCGGCAGATCGACATTTTGGAGCTGTCTTCGGCGTCTTTGCCGGCATTGCGATGGTCATTGCCTGCCTGGGTATTCTCGGACTTGCTGCCTACAATATACAGCAGCGCACCAAAGAGATCGGTATCCGCAAAGTCCTCGGAGCATCCGTAAAAAACATTATGTATCAGCTTTCGAAAGATTTCGTGAAGCTAATAATATTGGCGACCCTGACAGGCGTGCCTGTAACATGGTGGATAATGCACACCTGGCTGCAGCAATTCGCCTACAGGATCGAAATAGGTTGGTGGACCTTCCTGGCAGCGGGGTGTATCCTGATGATCCTCAGTATGGGTGCGATCAGTTTCCAGGCGATCAAAGCAGCTACTGCCAATCCGACGAAGAGCCTCAGAATGGAATAGGGATGCTTATCTTCCTTCTTCCTACCGGTAGTAAGAAAAAAGCCTCCTCCGCGATCGCGAAGAAGGCCTTGTGCCCAGAACAGGAATCGAACCTGCACATTGTTGCCAATACCAGATTTTGAGTCTGACGCGTCTACCAGTTCCGCCATCTGGGCATGGGATCGTTGGGAAAAGCGGGACGCAATATTACGTATTTAGCCCCTCCTGTCCAAAAAGGAGTGAAAAATTCTATCTTTAGCAATCGCCCGGACGAGAAACCGGCGGAAAAACGGCTAAGGATGATAACGATAGGCTTGTTACGCGAAGGCAAAATTCCTGCAGACAACAGAGTGGCTTTGACGCCCGCTCATTGCAAATGGATCCATAAAACTTCGACCGAAGTAAGGGTGATAGCACAGGCTTCGCCCGAGCGCTGCTATTCCGATAAAGAGTATCTCGCCGCGGGGGTTGAAGTACGGGAGGATATGACCGGTTGCGACATCCTCCTCGGCATCAAGGAAGTGCCTGCAAAAACCCTGCTTCCCGGCAAGACCTATCTCTTTTTCTCCCACACCAAGAAACAACAACCTGACAACCGGCAGATGTTTCGCGCCATCCTGGAAAAGAAGATCACCCTCATCGACTATGAATGCCTGGAGCACGACGATGGGCAGCGTATCCTGGGTTTTGGTTTCTTTGCCGGTGTCGTGGGAGCGCACAACGGGATCATGGCCTATGGGCAGCGCACCGGTGAGTATAATCTTGGCCGGGTACACCAGCAGCAGAGTTTCCGCGAACTCATCCACACCTATTTCGGTCTCCGGCTGCCGGAGATAAAAGTAGCCGTCACCGGCTCCGGCCGCGTGGCGCATGGCGTGCTGGAAGTGATGAACCTCCTGGAAATAGTAGAGGTGGAGCCCGATGAGTTTCTCGAACGCAGCTTCTCCTATCCGGTGTTTACCCAGCTGAAAGGCGGCGGGCTCTACGAACATGTCCAGACAAAGACCTATCATCGCGAACACTTTCATGCTCATCCCCAGGACTATCGCTGCACCTTCCTGCCTTTTACCCGGACAGCCGATATCCTGATGAACGGCATCTATTGGGACAAAAATATGCCCCGGCTGTTCGAGTGGGAGGATATGGTGCATCCCGACTTCAGGATAAAGACCATCGCCGACATCACCGATGACAAGGAAGGGTCGATACCCTGCAACCTTGGCGAGGCTTCCATGGAAGCCCCCATTTATGGAGTAGACCGGCAGACGCGGCAACGCACGGCGCCTTACCTGCCCGGCTCGGTCGACGTCATGGCCGTTGGCAACCTGCCTAACGAATTGCCAAGAGATGCCTCCCGGTATTTTGGCCAACAGCTGATCAAATACGTATTGGAACCGCTGATAAATGGAGGCTCGAAGATCATCGATCGCGCGACGATGGTGAGGGGCGGCCAACTGATGGAGCACTACCGCTACCTGTCGGAATACGCCGGTGTGCGTTAACAGCGTGGAGGGGCCACCGAGGGGAGAGGCTGGCGGGCCCGCGCTTACAAATACAAGTAATAATCGCGCATCAGCTCGGCAAAGTCCTCCGTATACACTCCTTCGCTGTTCTGTATCGTCAGCTCGGTCGTCGGGACAAAGCCTTCGCGGCGGCGGGAGAAATAGAGGATGCTCCTGAAAAAATCATGACGGGGTGTCTGGCGCACCAGGAGTTTTTCCTTCAGACAAAAGCCATAGGCCGAAGCGGCTGTCTCTTCAAACCAGGCCGCCCGGTGATAGGGTAGGAGGATACCGAAAGCGCCTTCGGGGGACAGATTGGCGTGGATGACGGTGAGCAGTTCGGCAAGGGTTAGCTCCTTGCTGTGACGTGCCAGGTTGACGGCGTCGCTGGCAGCGGGCAGGTCGTCCTCATAAAAAGGCGGGTTGGTGATAATGAAGTCGAATTTGCCGGGAAAAGTAAAAGAGCGAACATCTCCCGGGAAGACCTTTAGCATTTGCTTCCAGGGACTTTGCCCGATATTATCCTTCAGTTGCCGGTAAGCATCGAGGTCGAGCTCGATGCCCCTGATCTCTCCCTTGTGCTTCTGCGCCAGCATCAGCATCAATAGCCCGGTGCCGCTGCCGATGTCCAACACCTGTGACCAGGCCGGTGCCTTGTTGGCAAACCAGGCGCCCAGGATGCAGGCATCCGTGCACACTTTCATGGCGCACTGATCCTGGCGGATCATGAACTGCTTGAACTGAAAATAAGGGTTGGGCATGCTTCGCGAAATTATGGAAAACTCACCATTCGGCGCGGGCACTGGCGCTCACCGACAAAGGGGCGAATTCACCCGCCAGGTATTTGTAATAGCCCGTGATCGCGATCATGGCGGCATTATCGGTACAGTATTCAAAAGGTGGGATAAAGGTGTTCCAGCCGTTGTTCCGACCCATCTCCCCGAATGCTTTGCGCAATCCACTGTTGGCCGATACCCCACCGGCGATGCAAAGATCGGTGACGCCCGTTTCCCGCGCCGCCTTCCGGTATTTGTTGAGGAGGATGGAGATGATGCGCCCCTGTATCGAGGCGCAGATATCGGGCAGGTTGGCGGCAACGAACCCGGCGTCTTTTGCTACGTTCTCCTGCAGGAAATAAAGAATGGCCGTCTTCAGTCCGCTAAAGCTGAAATTGAGGCCTGGTATCTGTGGCTCGGGGAATGGAAAACGGCCGGCATCGCCTTCCCGCGCATATTTATCAATGAGGGGGCCGCCGGGGTAGGGCAGGCCGAGCAGCTTGGCGGATTTGTCAAAGGCTTCGCCGGCGGCGTCGTCGAGTGTCTCGCCGATGACCTCCATTTTCAGCGGGGAATGACAAAGCACTATCTGAGTATGCCCGCCGCTGACGGTGAGGCAAAGAAAAGGAAAGGATGGCCGGGCGGCTTCCCGGCTGGCGGGCGAGGCGGGTCCGGGACTGGCGGCCGTAGAGGTGGAGGCAACGGGCGATGACGCTGCGCTCCGGGCAGCGGACGCCGGGACAATGAGATTTGCCAGTACATGTGCCTGCATGTGATGCACGGAGAGAAGCGGGATGTCCAGTGCCTGGGCCAGCGATTTGGCGAACTGCGAACCTACCAGCAACGACCCGATGAGGCCCGGGGACTGGGTAAACGCGATGGCCGTCAGTTCGCTGATGGAAACACCGGCTTTCTTCAGGGCGGCGTCCACCACCGGAACGATGTTCTGCATATGCGCCCGGCTGGCCAGCTCGGGCACAACACCGCCGTATTGTTCGTGGACGGCCTGGCCGGCAATGATATTCGACAGGATCACCTCATCGCGGCTGATGGCGCAACTCGTTTCATCACATGAGGATTCGATGGCTAAAAGGGTAACCGGGCCTGAACTCGTTGTTCGCATGGGCGCAAAATTAAGGAAAAGCGAGGGGATGCACCGGGCCGCAGGGTGGGGGCTGTCAATTGCTCCTGATCGCTACCACCGGGTCCATCCGGGCGGCGACAAAGGCCGGGATGATGCCCGCCGCAACACCCGTGAAGATGCAAATGGAGACGGCCAGCAGGATAATATTCAGGGGAATGATGACCCGGAAGCTGAGGATGGCAGAGAAGATCAGCGTCAGGGCAAACACGGCTATCAGTCCGATGAGCCCGCCGATGACACAGAGAAAGGCCGACTCCAGCAGGAATTCGGTGAGGATGCTTCCCTGTTTGGCGCCGATGGCTTTTTTTAGCCCGATCTGGCCTGTCCTTTCCCGTACGGTGACGAACATGATATTGGCGACCCCGAACATCCCGACGATGAGCGATAGAACGGCGATGGCCCAGCCGCCGATGTTCATACCACTAAAGATGGGGTCGAAGAATTTGCCCAGATTATCGATGTTATTCAGGGAGAAATTATCGTCCTGGGTGGGACTGAGCTGCCGGATCGACCGCATCGCCCCTTTCAACTCATCCTGCAGTGCCTCCGTGCTCATTTTGCTACCGGCCTGGGCAAGTATCTTGGGATTGGCATTCTCTTCCTTGATCATCTGTTTCA
The DNA here is from genome assembly GCF_014642875.1 of Puia dinghuensis. Taxonomy (GTDB): domain Bacteria; phylum Bacteroidota; class Bacteroidia; order Chitinophagales; family Chitinophagaceae; genus Puia; species Puia dinghuensis. The sequence continues at coordinate 897,231 of NZ_BMJC01000001.1, read as the reverse complement.
TAAACGAATAGGTCAGCAGGATACAGTTGTCATAGTCCCAACCGCCGATGAGACTTTGACCCTGTTTCTCGATGACGCCGATGACGATGGCATTCTTACCGCCTCTCAGTTTCACCGTCTGGCCTACCGCCTTCTCCGGCTTGTTGAAGAGCTGTTCGGCAATACGATAGCCCAGTACGACGAACGGCGACCCATGGTCGAAATCAGCCTGCTGGAAATACCGGCCGGTCCCCACCGTCACCTGCTGTATCTTGTCGAAATCCTCCGTATTGCCATAGTAGCTGACACCCGTGAGGCTGTTGTCGCCGTAGTCGACCCTGTCCTGCGTCTCCATTTCAAAGGAGATGTGGGCGGCATCGGGAACCTTCATTTTCAGCAGCCGCAACTCGTCGAATTTCGGTGTTGGCCGCTTGATATATTTCCACCAGGGATAATCCGGACCGGGGGTATATTGCCATTTGTCGATATAGATCGTCTTGGTGCCAAGCGCCTTCAGGTCTTTGTTGACCTGTATTTGCATGCTGCTGATGGTGGACAGCACACTGATGATACAGAAGATGCCAAAGGTGATCCCTAACAAGGAAAGGAAGGTGCGGAGCTTGTTGCTGCGAAACTCCTGTAACGCCATTTTAAAGCTGGTCCAGATGATCTCCAGGTTGCGAAACATGACCCGAATGTACGCATTAAAGCCCTAAATTTGGGCAAATTCACCGGTTATGTTCTTCATCGAAAACCAACAGATCAGGCTTAGTATACATCCCAAAGGCGCAGAACTGCAAAGCATTTTTCACAAAGGGTATCAGACCGAATACTTATGGAATGGGGACCCGGCTTTCTGGGGTAAGCATTCCCCCCTGCTGTTTCCTATCGTAGGCACCCTGAAGGCCAATACCTACTACTACCAGGATAAGCCCTATACGCTTTCCCGCCATGGTTTTGCGCGCGACCAGGAGTTCGGAGTGGAGACCCAGGCACCGGAATCCATCACTTTCCTCCTGAAAAGCGACGAGGCTACCCAACAGCATTTTCCCTTCGACTTCGAGCTTCGGATCATCTACCGGCTCACTGCCAGCGGTTTTACCACCACCTACCGGGTAAGCAACCCTGCCACTGTACCGCTGTATTTTTCCGTCGGCGGCCATCCTGCTTTCAACGTTCCGCTTGCCCCGGGGACAACCTATACCGACTATTACCTGCAATTCGATCAGCCGGAGAGTGCACCCCGCTGGCCCATCTCCAAAGACGGCCTCATCGAAAGGCAGTCCCAGCCCCTGCTTGCCGATAGCCTGACCTTGCCCTTGAAAAAGGAGCTGTTCGCCAAAGACGCCCTGGTGTTCAAGCATCTGGCCTCTACCGGTATCGCCCTGCGTTCTGCGCGCACCGAACGGGGATTGCGAATGGAGTTTCCCGGCTTTCCCTTTCTTGGTATCTGGGCGGCGCCAAATGCGGATTTTGTCTGTATAGAACCATGGTGCGGCATCGCTGACTCCGTCGACAGCAACCAGCAGTGGACGGAAAAAGAAGGGATCAACCGGCTGGAGGGTGGAGAAACATTCGCAAGGACCTGGACCCTGGAGGTATTCTAAGCAAGGCACCGTCGTGGTGGGACCCCGCCGCCATCAAAACTCCAGCTCCCTTACTGTAGGGTCACGCATCAGTTCGTGGATAACATGGCGATGGTTCTTCTCTGAGCCCTGTACCAGCCATTCCCCCGTGAGCAGATTTTCAGCCGATTTGCCCTGCCGGGTTCGTTTGAACCGGAGGTGGTGGCTTTTAAAGAGGGTTTCATAACGGTGGAGGGTCTCATTCTCAAAAGGACATACGATTCTGTAGTTGCGGAGCTGGTTGAAGCTGTCGATCCGCTCTTCCACCAGGCTGAAGGCAAAAAGGACGACCAGGATCATCAGGGTGGTAATGCCGGCGATCAACAGGTAGCCTGCACCGATGGCCACGCCCAGGGCCGCCGTCACCCAGATCATGGCCGCCGTTGTAATACCGTTGACCTTACTGGTGCTGTCACCTTTAAAAATGACGCCTGCCCCCACAAAACCGATACCGGTGACGATATTGGAGGCGATGCGGTCGGGATTGCTGCTGCCCCCGATGATCTGGGAGAAGATGGTGAAAATGGTAGCCCCCAGACAGATAAGCGTAATGGTGCGGAAGCCGGCCGACTTGCTGCGGTATTCCCTTTCCGCACCGAGCGCGCCACCGATGACGAGGGACAATATCAGTTTCAAAAGGATGTCCTGTGTTGCTGCCATAGTACAAGTACAATTTTAGGAGAAGAAACCAGCTTTGTAAGCAGTGAAATAGTCCTGGTAGTCCTTTTTTACCACGCCGGCATAGGTGCGGGCATACTGCAGCACCGGCTCCTGCCAGTGCCTGTTATGGCCGAATTCGATGAGCAGATCGGGGATGGCGGCGCCCTGGCGGCCAGCGCTGCGTAGCTGGGCGCTCGCGGTGAGGAAGGCCATGTCTTCCACCACGCAGGCGATGTCCTTGTACCGGTCGCGCACCTGGAGGAAATCGATCTTATCCGCGGTGGGTTGCATCTCTTTCAATACATAGGGAGAACCCTGGAAGATCGTTGTGCTCAGCAGGGCCGGGTTGATATTCTGCATCCGGTGCTGGATGGCTACCACCCGCTCGGCTTCCGAGGTCCACGTGGGTTGGGGAATGCTGAGCCAGGGTTGCACCGACGAAGGCAAGGCCTCTTTCATATCGATGAGCAGGTGCTTTTTGGGGTCATTGGTATTTTGTACCAGGAAAAGATACCGCCGGCAGCCAAGGCTACCGGTGCCGGCAACCCGAAAACAGGCATCGAGAACGGTGTAACGGTCTTTCAGCACGGTGGAATTTTGCAGCCATTGGTTGACGTGTACCGAGAGCTCTTTGCGCAGGGTCTTGTCGATGGGGAAGAGGCGCACCCGGTCGATGCGGATCCGCAGTTTGCCGTTCTTTCCTTCTTCGGAGCGCTGCCGGATGAGCTCTTTCTGTTTACGCTCGCAGATCGTATCCATAAAGGTGCGGACGATGCCATGGGCCGTTTCTGGTTCCACATAGAGGGCCTTGCCTATACCGAGATGCTTCGTATAGACGCCCAGGAAGAGACCGGCTGCCTGTTCGGTTTCTTTTTTACTTATGCCCAGGGACTCGCAGCCGACGTAGATGCTCGCGACCATCCGGACCACCTCCCAGGCGGCGGGGGCGAGCAGCGCTTCGTCAAAATCATTGAGATCGAAATAGATCAGCCGGTTGTTCCCTTTGTAGGTGCCAAAATTCTCCAGGTGCAGGTCGCCGCATATCCAGGCCAGGGGAGAGTCCGGGAAAGCGGGCGCCTGGCAAAGGTCTTCGTAGAAGAGATGACAGGTTCCCCTGAAGAACCGGAAAGGGTCTTCCGCCATCAACTGATATTTCATTGCCGTGTAGGCAGGCAGCCGGGTGCTGTTAAATTCTTTAATGCGTTCGGGGATGGTAGACACGGGCTTTGTTTCCAGAAAGGTAGGTAATATTCAGGAATTACCTAAATGCCCCTTATCTTGCAGGTATGCAATACTTCACCATCACCAGGGAAAAATTGAAACTGGCGGGGATAGCCGTTATGATCCTTTGGGCGGCAGGATGCCGGCAACCGGAGGCCCCGGAATATTACGGATTTCGTGATGTACAGGTGGCCAGGGCGCCCGGTGGCCAGACGACCCTCGCCACGACGGTGAAACTCTACAATCCTAATCCATACAATCTCGAGTTGAAACGGGCCGAAGTAGATGTATTGATCAACGGGAAACATGCCGGTCATTCTATCCTCGACTCCCCGCTGTTGATCCCGCGCAAGGATACCTTCTATGTGCCCGTGGCCGTCCAGATAGATATGCGCAGCCTTTTCAGCAACGCCCTGTCCCTGCTCCAGAGCGGGCAGGTAAACGTCGCCCTCGACGGCAGGGTCAAAGTGAAAAAAGGCTGGGTGACCTTCAACCGGCCCTTCCATTATGAGAGCAAAGAGGATCTCAACTCCCTGCTGCCATCCGGATCAGGATTTTAAAATGCATGCCCATGAGCACTATCCGCCGGCAGAGTATCATTTCATCAGGCGTCGTCTATATTGGTTTTGCCCTGGGTGCTTTGAATAACCTGCTGTTCGCAAAATGGCTGCCGCCCGATGAGAACGGACTGGTCATCGGGATGTTCGTCGCCATTGGCAATATCATGTATCCCATCGCCACCTTCGGGATGCCTTCCTTTATCAATAAATTTTATCCTTATTACAAAGCCAATTTGAAAGACCGGGACGACGACATGATGAGCGTCGCCCTGTTGCTTACCCTGGGCGCCTTTCTGCTGGTGATAGCTGCCGGGTTGGTCTTCCAGCCTCTTGTGATCCGGAAGTTTGGGAACAACTCCGCGCTGCTGGTGCACTACTACTACTGGATATTCCCGTTTGGCCTTGGACTGAGCCTGCTGTATGTGCTGGAAGCCTTTGGCTGGCAGTTGAAGCGCAGCATACTCACCAATTTTCTGCGCGAACTGCTGTGGCGGGCGCTTAATACCGTGCTGATCGTGCTGCTCTTCCTCGGCGTCCTCCGCAGTCATGATGCCTTTATCAAGCTTTATTCCCTGAATTATCTGTGGGTCGCCGGCATCCTGCTGGTTTTCCTGCTGCGCAAAAAAGAATTGCATTTTGTCTTTCGCATCAGCAGGGTGACAAAAAAATTCCTCCCGAAGGTGAAGAGCCTGATATTGCTGGCATGGTCTGCCGGCATCATTCTCAATCTGTCGATGTACTTTGCGCAGCCGGTGATAGGCGCCGTCGTCGCAGGTGGACTGTCGGCCGTCGCGGTATTCACCATCGGGCAATTTATCGCCAGCCTCGTCATGGCTCCCCAGCGTGCGGTTGCTGCTGCGGCCATCGGCCCCTTGTCGCAGGCCTGGCGGGATGGGGATCACCAACGAATCAGCCGCATCTATCACCGCAGCGCCATCAACCAATTGATCTTTGCTATTGGCATTTTCATCCTCATCGCGATCAATTTCCGGGATGCGATAATGTTCTTTGGGTTGAAACCGGAATACCTGGCGGCCGAAACCGTATTCCTGATCATCGGGCTTAACCGGGTGATCGACATGGGCACAGGGCTGAACACCCAGATCATCGGTACCTCTATCCACTGGCGGCTGGATTTCTGGACGGGAATGATCCTCGTTTCCCTGACCATTCCCCTCAACTATATCCTGGCCAAACGCTATGGCATCATCGGACCCGCCATCGCCGATCTTATCACCTTCGGATTGTATAATACCATTCGCTGTCTCTTTCTCTACCGTAAATACCAGATGAACCCTTTCGATCGCCGGACGCTGATTGCCCTGCTGCTGGGAATAGCCCTTTACTATGGATGCCGTTTGCTTTTTGGTGGATACAGCGGGTTTGGCTGGATGGTCCTCCGGTCGGTGGTTTTTAGTGCGCTGTACGGCGGCAGCATACTGCTGTTTCGCCTCTCGGACGACGTAATTCCGGTATGGAATACGGTGAAGAAAAGGTTGGGTTTACGCAGCGCCCCTACGCGCTAATTTTTGTACCTTTGCGCACTTTATGCGATATACCAACGAGATCAATAAACGCAAGACGTTTGCCATCATATCCCACCCCGATGCCGGGAAAACGACCCTGACGGAGAAATTCCTCCTGTTCGGCGGCGCCATCCAGACCGCGGGGGCCGTCAAGAGCAACAAGATCAAGAAACACGCGACCAGTGACTTTATGGAGATAGAGCGCCAGAGGGGTATCTCGGTTGCTACTTCCGTCATGAGCTTTGAATACAAGGGGGTGCTGATCAACCTCCTGGATACTCCCGGTCACAAGGACTTTGCAGAAGACACGTACCGCACCCTTACGGCCGTAGACAGTGTCATTCTCGTCATCGACAGCGTCAATGGGGTGGAAGCTCAGACCCGGCGATTGATGGAGGTCTGCCGGATGCGGGATACCCCCGTCATCGTCTTTATCAACAAGATGGACCGGGATGGCAAAAACCGCTTCGATCTGCTGGAAGAGGTTGAAAAAGAGCTGAATATACAACTGCACCCCATGACCTGGCCTATCAACAGCGGGAAGGATTTCAAGGGTGTATACAACCTCTACGATAAGAACCTGGTCCTTTTCACCGCCAATACGAAGGCCGTAGATGAGGACGATCTGATCAGGTTTGACCGGCTGGACAACAGTCTGCTGGATGAAAAGCTGGGGGAGAAGGACGCCATGGTCCTGAGGGAGGACGTGGAGCTGGTGGATGGCGTTCATGGACAGCTCAACGTAGCCGACTACCTGCAAGGTAAGGTGGCGCCGGTGTTCTTTGGCAGCGCCATCAACAATTTCGGGGTGAGGGAGATGCTGGACACCTTTATCCGTATCGCCCCGGTGCCTCGCGGACGGGAAACCTCCAAGCGGCACCTGGCCGCGGATGAGGACAAATTCAGCGGTTTTGTCTTTAAGATCCATGCCAACCTCGACCCCAAGCACCGCGACCGCATCGCTTTCCTGCGGGTGTGCAGCGGTCGCTTTGAAAGAAACAAATACTTCCATCATGTACGCCTGGACAAGGATGTCCGGTTCAGCAACCCATATACCTTTCTTGCGCGGGATAAGGACGTGATCGAAGAAGCCTACCCCGGAGATGTCGTGGGGCTGTTCGATACCGGCAACTTTAAGATCGGGGATACCCTCACCGAAGGAGAGGACTTCTATTTCACCGGCATTCCCTCCTTCTCACCGGAAATTTTTAAGGAGGTGGTGAATAGAGACCCGATGAAAACCAAGCAATTGGAGAAAGGGCTGCTACAGCTCACCGACGAGGGTGTCGCCCAGCTGTTCACCCAGTTTGGCGGCAACAAGAAGATCATCGGTTGTGTCGGCGAATTGCAGTTCGAGGTGATCCAATACCGGCTGTTGCACGAATACGGCGCTTCCGTACAATTCAATGCGCAGCCTTTCTACAAGGCCTGCTGGATCACAAGCAAGGACGCCAAAAAGCTGGATGACTTCACCCGGTTTAAAAATGCCAACATCGCGGTGGATAAAGATGGTTTCCTGGTTTATCTCGCTCAAAGCGAATGGTTCCTGAATACGGAAAGGACCAATAATCCCGAGATCGAATTCCATTTCACTTCGGAGATCCATAAATAGGGCAGCATCGCTAAACGGTGATGCCTGTATAGTTGAAGGGGGTGATCTTCTTCAATTCCTTTTTTAAGGTGGCCGATATCTTCAGTCCGTCAATAAAGCTATGGATGGATTGTTTGGTGATGCCTTCCTGTCCCCTGGTCAGCTCCTTGAGGGCCTCGTAGGGTTTCGGGTAGTTCTCCCTGCGCAGGACGGTTTGTATGGCTTCGGCTACGACGGCCCAGTTGTTCTCCAGATCCTGGATGATCCGCTCTTTGTTCAGCACCAGCTTGTCCAGCCCCTTCTCGATGGATTTCAGGGCGAGGATCGTGTGTGCGAAGGGGACGCCGATGTTGCGCAGCACGGTGGAGTCCGTAAGGTCACGTTGCAGCCGGCTGACGGGCAGCTTGGCGGCGAAGTGTTCGAACAAGGCGTTGGCGACCCCCAGATTTCCTTCTGCATTTTCAAAGTCGATGGGGTTCACCTTATGCGGCATGGCGGAAGACCCTATTTCTCCTTTTTTTACCTTTTGTTTGAAATAATCCATGGAGACATAGGTCCAGATATCGCGGCAAAAGTCGATGAGGATGGTGTTGATGCGCCGGATGGCATCGAAATGCGCCGCCAGATTATCGTAGTGCTCTATCTGTGTCGTATACTGCTGTCGTTGAAGCCCCAGGGTTCCTTCCACGAACTCATCGCCTAATTTGGCCCAGTCCTTATCGGGGAAGGCCACGTAGTGCGCATTGAAATTACCCGTCGCACCACCGAACTTGGCCGAAAAGGGAACCTGGATCAGCAGCTCTACCTGGTCTTCCAGCCGCTCGATAAAGACAAGGATCTCCTTCCCCAGGCGGGTAGGGCTGGCTGGTTGGCCATGGGTACGGGCCAGCATGGGGATGTCTTTCCACTCCCTGGCCAGCACTTCCAGTTGCCGCTTGAGATTGAGCAATCCCGGGAGATATTCGAACTCCACCGCATGTTTCCATAAAAGGGGAATGGCGGTATTATTAATGTCCTGTGAGGTCAGACCGAAATGGATCCATTCTTCCGGCAGCGGATTGTCCGTCTTTTGGTCTTTGAGCCGGGCTTTCAGGAAATATTCCACCGCTTTCACATCATGGTTGGTGGTCTTCTCGGTTTGTTTGATCCATTGGGCATCCTCGAGGCTGAAAGCTGATGCTGCCTCCTGCAGCCGCTTTCTGCTGGCGGTATCCAGCGAAAAGAAGCGTTTCCTGGCCAGGAAAAGGAAATATTCCACCTCCACCAATACCCGATACCGGATGAGGGCATATTCCGAAAAATAATCATCCAGGTGCTGCACCTGGTGACGGTATCGCCCGTCGATAGGGGATATTGCCGTGAGCGAATTCAATTCCATATTCGTAACTTCGCGGCAAAATTAATATAAAGGAATTGGACAGAAAAATACGAGTGGGCGCAGTTAGCTATTTGAATACAAAGCCGTTGCTTTACGGCATCGAAAGGGCATCCGTCGCAAAGGACATAGAATTGATCATCGACTATCCTTCCCGTATTGCGACCATGCTGCTGAATGACGAAATAGATATGGGGCTGGTACCGGTGGCCATCATCCCCCAGATGCAGGAATATTATATCAATGGAGACTGGTGCATCGGCAGCAACGGCAATGTTGCATCCGTTTGTCTGTTTTGTGAAACGCCCATCGAAAAGGTGGAACGTGTTCTCCTCGACTATCAAAGCCGTACTTCGGTGCAGCTGGCGCGGGTGTTGCTGAAGGAATATTGGAAGATCAGTCCCGAACTGGTCGATGGTGGCAAGGACTTTCGCGATCATATCAAAGGCGCCACTGCCGGCGTCGTCATCGGCGACCGGGCACTCGAACAGCGCCATCGTTCGCCCTACATCTACGATCTGGCGGAAGCCTGGAAAGCACTCACCGGTCTGCCCTTTGTTTTTGCCGCATGGATCAGCAACAAACGGCTCGATGCTGATTTTATAAAGGCATTCGACGAAGCTAACCGGCAAGGCGTCCTGCACCTCGATGAGGTAGTAGCTGCCAACCCTTACCCCTACTTTTCCCTTCACGATTATTTTACCAAACACCTCGATTACCGGCTGGATGCCGCCAAACGCAAGGGGTTGCAGCTATTCCTGCAATACCTTGAAGAAATACAATTAGATTTGTCTCCAATCTTGAATCGTCACGTATGAAAGTCGTCATTTTCGCAGGCGGACTGGGCACCCGGATCGCAGAGGAAACGGATACCCGGCCGAAACCCATGGTGGAGATAGGAGGAAAGCCGATGCTGTGGCATATTATGAAGATCTATAGCCATTATGGGTTCAATGATTTCATTGTGTGTCTTGGATATAAGGGTTTTTTGATCAAGGAATACTTTATGCAGTATTTTTTGCATAATTCGGACATTACTATCGAGCTGGGCAGCAATAAATTAGACGTTCATTACACCAATACCGATCCATTTAAAGTGACGCTTATCGATACCGGACTGTCGACCAAGACGGCTGGAAGACTCAAGCGGGTTAAACAGTATGTGGGAGATGAAGATTTTATGCTCACCTATGGCGACGGGGTATCGAATATCGATATACCCGAGCTTCTCCGGTTTCATCAGTCACATGGAAAGGTGGCAACAGTGACGGCTATCCAGCCTGAAGCCCGGTTCGGAGGAATGGAGCTGGGGGAAAATGGCATCGTCAGGACGTTCAAGGAAAAACCAAAGGGCGACGGAAAGTGGATCAACGGCGGCTTTTTCGTGCTCCGCCCGGAAGTATTTCGTTATCTGGACGGGGATATGGACGCGATGATGTGGGAAGATGATCCGATGGAACAGCTCTCTCACGACGGGGAGCTAATGGCGTATAAACATACCGGATTCTGGAAATGCATGGATGCTATGCGGGACAAACTGGAGCTGGAGGCATTATGGCAAAAAAATCAGGCGAAATGGAAACTCTGGTGACCTTTCGCGAGCTGAGCGATGCCTACCGGGGCAAACGGGTTTTTATAACCGGGCACACGGGTTTCAAAGGCGCCTGGCTGATGGCAGTTCTTCATCTGGCCGGAGCCGGGATCAAGGGGTATGCTCTCGCGCCGGAATATGAGAACGGTCTCTTCGACATCCTGGGCCCTCTTCCCGGTGTCGATTCCTGCCTGGCCGATATCCGCGATAAAGACCGGTTGAAGGCGGAGATGCTGGCCTTTCAGCCGGATTATGTTTTCCATCTTGCCGCGCAACCGCTGGTGCGCAGGTCATATGAAATGCCGGCCGATACTTTCGATATCAATGTTACCGGCACCGCCCATGTGCTGGAAGCGGTGATGGCGCTCGAAAAACCTTGCAGCGTCGTAGCTGTTACGACAGATAAGGTCTATGAGAACAAGGAAACGGGTGTCCTGTATAAAGAAAGCGATGCGCTGGGGGGACACGATCCTTATAGTGCGAGTAAGGCCTGCGCCGAACTGGTCATCAGCTCTTTCAGGAATTGTTTTTTCTCTCCCTCCACCTCCCGGGGACTTGCCAGCGCCCGTGCAGGGAATGTTATCGGCGGCGGTGACTGGAGTCGCGACCGGATCATCCCCGACACAGCCCGGTCGCTGTTAAGCGGCCGGACGATAGAAGTGCGTAATCCGGTCTCTGTTCGTCCCTGGCAGCATGTCCTGGAGCCCCTCGGCGGATATCTGCGGCTGGCGATCCTCTTGCATCGGGATGCCCGCCGTTATGCAAAAGCCTATAATTTCGGCCCTTTGCCGCAGGACCATCTGTCGGTAAAAGATCTGGTCGAGACAGCTATCGCCACCTGGGGGCAGGGGGCCTGGAAGGATATTTCTTCGGCGGAAGCGCCGCATGAGGCGGGGCTGCTCAAACTCGATATTACGATGGCAAGGGAAGAGCTGTACTGGACGCCCCGGCTCGACGCACGGCAGGCCATTCAATGGGCATTGGAATGGTACCGGCAACCTGTCGGTCGCCAGGCTGAATACACTTTCCAACAAATCAAATCCTATTTCCCCGCATGATCTTCACCGCCACACGGCTCACCGGGGCCTTTGTCATAGAACTCCAACCGTATACCGACGAGCGGGGCTGGTTCGCACGTTTTTACTGCAAGAACGAGTTCGGCCAGCACATCGGTCATACAAAGGAGTGGGTACAATTGAATCATTCGATATCCTATCGCAAAGGGACGATCAGGGGAATGCATTTTCAACATCCGCCCTACCGGGAGATCAAGATGGTCAGATGTATCGCCGGCGCCGTGTTCGATGTGATCGTCGACCTTCGCCGGGATTCGCCTACCTTCCTTCAGTGGACTGGTGTCGAACTGTCTGCAACCAATAACCGGATGTTGTATATCCCGGAAGGCTTTGCCCATGGATTCCAGACGCTGGAAGAGAACAGCGCCCTCCTCTATCATCATACGGAATATTATACCCCTGAAGCGGAAGGCGGATTTCGCCACGATGACCCGGCTTTTGCGATAGAATGGCCTTTGTCCGTCAGCAGCATCTCTGCAAGGGACTCCGGTCATCCATTCGTCGATAATAATTTCAAAGGAATCTGATTATGCAATGTAGATTTTGTAAGACAGTACTAAAGGATGTATTTATTGACCTGGTGAACTCGCCTGCTTCCAATTCTTTTCTCAGCCCGGAGCAGCTGAACGAACCAGAGGTATTCTATCCGTTGAAGGTCTACACCTGCCCTGCCTGTTTCCTTGTACAGATCGACGAATACAAGAAATCCGACGCTATCTTCAACAGCGAATACGTATATTTCTCGTCTTTCTCTACCAGTTGGCTGGAACATTCCCGGAAATATACCGATACCATGACGGAGCGTTTTGGTCTCAACGACCGGAGCCTGGTCGTCGAGCTGGCTTCCAATGATGGATATTTGTTGCAGTATTTCAAAGAGAAAAGAGTTCCGGTGCTGGGTATCGAACCGACGGCCAACACGGCAAAGGTTGCCATGGAAAAGGGGATCGACACGGTAGTCGATTTCTTCGGGGTTCGCCTGGCCGCCAGGCTGGCAAAGGAGAATAAAAAGGCCGACCTGCTGCTGGGCAATAACGTGCTCGCTCATGTGCCGGACATCGTTGACTTTGTCGCCGGGATGAAATTGCTGCTAAACGAGACGGGTGTCATTACGATGGAGTTCCCCCATCTGATGCAACTGGTGGACAATAATCAGTTCGATACCATCTACCATGAACATTTTTCCTATCTCTCCTTCTACACCGTCCAAAAGATCTTCCGGTCACAGGGACTCGAACTATTCGATGTAGAGGAATTGCCTACGCACGGCGGCTCCCTCCGCATCTATGCCGGTCATGCGGAAGACAAAAGCAAGACCATCTCTGCCCGGGTCGCAGCGTTGCTGGAAAAAGAAGCGGGGAAGGGGATGACCACGCTTGCTTACTATGACCATTTCCAGGCAAAGGCCCTGGAAGTAAAAATGGCGCTAACCGCCTTTCTCATCGAACAGAAGAAGGCTGGTAAAAGAGTGGTGGCATACGGAGCCGCGGCCAAGGGCAATACCCTGCTCAACTACTGCGGCATCAAGAACGACCTGCTGGAATATGTGGTGGACCGCAATCCGCACAAACAAAATAAATGGCTGCCCGCCAGTCATATCCCCGTGGTGGCGGAAGCCCGGCTGAAGGATGACCGGCCGGATTTCGTGCTGCTGCTGCCCTGGAATCTGCGCGACGAGATCACCAAACAACTGGCTTACATCAGGGACTGGGGCGGGAAATTCGTCATTCCCATTCCCTGCCTCGAAATCATTTGATCCCATTATGGAAAGAATACTGGTCACCGGAGCGACGGGGTTCATCGGCGGGTATGTGATCCGCCGCTTGCTGCAGGATGGCTGTTCGGTCATCGCTACTTCCGCTCATCCCGAACGGGCGCAGGAACAACCCTGGTTTGGGGAAGTAGAATACATTCCCTTCGATCTCGCCCGGATCGATGCGGCTGCCGATCTCTTTCAACTGCTGGGTAAGCCTCACCGGATGATCCATCTGGCCTGGGAGGGCCTGCCCAACTATCGTTCGGCTTTCCACCTGGAAGAGAACCTGCCGCGGCATCGCGCCTTTCTGGCCAACCTCGTCGGACATGGCCTGAGCGATCTCACGGTCACCGGAACATGCCTGGAATATGGGATGCAGGAAGGATGTCTTTCTGAACAGCTGCCTGCCGAGCCCGGTAATCCCTATGCACAGGCCAAGGACCAGCTACGCCATTTCCTGGAGCACCTGGGTAAAGAACACTCCTTTCTACTGAAATGGGTGAGATTATTTTACATTTATGGCAAGGGGCAAAATCCGAATTCCTTATTTTCGCAATTGGACAAGGCATTGGCCAATGGAGATAAGGTATTCAATATGAGCAAGGGCGAGCAGGTGAGGGACTATCTCCCGGTGGAGAAGGTAGCGGAATACATCGTAAAGATAGCCCGTCAGGATAAGGTGAGCGGCATCGTCAATTGTTGCAGCGGCTTACCGGTTACCGTGAGACAGCTGGTGGAAGACCACCTGCGGCGAAGCCAGCGATCGATCGACCTGAACCTCGGCTATTATGCTTACCCCGACTATGAACCCTTCCGGTTTTGGGGCGATGCGTCCAAACTAAAAACTATCATACAGCATGAGTAATCCGATCTTGCAATTTATCGAGGAAAGCCGGCAGCGTGTAGCAGACAATGGCTCCAACGAAGCGCTCCGGAGTGCCGCCGAAGGCTTTAATGTGGCATCCAACAAGGCGCAGTACTCGTATAATTTTTCCTGGATGGGTCGTCCTATTATCCAATATCCGCAGGATATGATCGCTATGCAGGAGATCATCTGGGAGATAAAACCCGATCTGATCATCGAGACCGGTATCGCCCACGGCGGCTCGCTTATTTATTACGCTTCCCTGCTCGAACTCATTGGCAAAGGGAAGGTTTTGGGGATCGACATCGATATCCGGGAGCATAACCGGAAGGAGATCGAAAACCATCCGATGTACAAAAGGATCGAGATGATCCAAGGCTCTTCCATCGCCCCGGAGACGATCGAAAAAGTAAGGTCGTTTGCAAAAGACTACAATACGATCATCGTAGTACTGGACTCCAATCACACCCATGATCATGTTCTCCGCGAACTGGAGGCCTATGCGTCGCTGGTATCTGTGGGGTCCTATGTTGTCGTGTTTGATACGATAGTGGAATTTATGCCCGACGGCTACCTGCCCGGCCGGCCCTGGAAAAAGGGCGACAACCCCTGGAGCGCGGCCCAGGAGTTTCTCCGGCAGAACAGGAATTTTGAGATCGATCGCGCCATCCAGAACAAATTGCTGATAAGTGTAGCGCCCGACGGATACCTGAAAAGACTCCGATGACAGACAAGAATAGTATGCCGCCTCTTCACAATGGCAGACCATGGGTCAGTTTCTGTATGAGCACCTATCGGCGCGCCGGCTTTCTCCGCAAAACCCTGGCGTTGATAAGGATGCAGACCTTCACCGACTTCGAGGTGGTGATCTCCGACAACGATCCGGAAGAAAGCGCCGCATCGGTGGTAGGGGAGTTGCAGGATCCGCGTTTCCGGTATTACCCCAACAAAGCAAATCTTGGGATGGTAGCCAGCTTCAACAAGAGCATCGAAAGGTCAAGGGGCGAATTCATCGTCATGATCACCGATGACGATCCTGTATATCCGGAGATGCTGCAGGTGCTGCACGATCTTACCATCCAATATCCGGGCTATGGAATGTACATTGGCGGCCATGACACTTTCTTCGGTGGCCTCCTGCAGGCGAGGATGGCAAAAGCGCATGTCGGAATGAATTCCAGTCTTTCCGACTGGGAATTGGGGGCAGTGAAGACTTTCAGCCCCGGGGAGTTTCCCCTGGCTTTCCTCGATGGCCGGTTTTCCGGCGGGCTTCTATGGTCGGTTGCGATCGTAAAGCGGGAGATAGCGCTTTCCATTGGCGGCTTTCCGGATTATGGCACTCCGCATCTGGCCGATTGCAGTTATCTTCTTTTGAGCGGATCGAGAGCCGGCTGCGTCCATATCAATACCTCCCTTGGCAACCGGGCGATCCACGATGACAATTACAGCTATTCGTCAGCCAATTATGAGAGTATCTACAAGGCTCCGGAAGGTTTTATCCGCTGGACAGAGGAGCGGATGCCCTCCGGGAGTATCACGCCGGAAATCCGGCAGGCGATCACCCATTACATCGGCAGGGATATGACGGTATATGCCATCTCCATAAAGAAGATGCACCAAACCCTTGGAGTAAAAAGCCCCGAGTTTGAACAATTCAGGCGCCGGTTCTTCCGGCTGGCGCCAATGCGGAAATGGCGGCGGAAATACTTTATCTCGGTGAATTATCCCAACCTGTTCGAACTGTTCCTGGACTTTCGCAAGGTGCTCTTTCCTCCAAAGATCAAAATCCCGGGTAAATGAGCAGGCCATTGATCTCCATCATCACCGTCGTTTTTAATGGGGCCGCTACCCTGGAGACGACGATCGCCAGCGTCATAAATCAGACCTGGAAGGAGATAGAATATATCGTTGTCGATGGTGGATCGACGGACGGGACCCTCGCCCTCCTGGATAAATACAAAGACCAGATCACCTTATGGGTCAGCGAACCGGATAAGGGAGTATATGACGCCATGAACAAAGGGGTCCGGATGGCCAGGGGGGAGTGGCTTTATTTTCTCGGCAGTGACGACTGGCTGTACAAGGATACCGTTGTTGCGGCCCTTTTCGAGGAACCGGCCAACAGGGACTGCCATCTGCTGTATGGCAACGTCATCAGTCCCAGCTATAAAGGTCTGTATGACGGCCCTTTCACGCTGGAAAAATTGCTGAGCAGGAATGTCTCGCACCAGGCTGCATTCTACAGAAAGGAACTCTTTCAACGGCTCGGTGAATTTAACCTGCAGTATAGGCTGCACGCCGACTGGGATTTCAATCTGCGATGCTTTACTGCTGAATGGGTAAAGACAAAATTTGTGGCTGTTTGCATAGCCGAATTTGGCGCGGAAGGCATCAGCAGCAGCCATGATGTCCCTTTTCTGCGCGCGAGGCTGATCCCGGAGAAGCTGCACTGGCTTGACAAAAGAGGTACCCGAACCCTCAGGCGGATTGCCGACTATGACGAGTGGTGGAGATTTCTTCGCAATGCGCGGATAAGGGACGAAAAGGAATTGGAGCAGGCGGCGGGCCAGCAGTCACTGCCGGTGGCGATCGGGCGGATGATCCGGTGGCAGCGCATCTTCTCTCCCCGGCTTTTGCGCATTGGCGTCTTTTCCAAAGCATGGATGTTGGGAAGTTATTTGTCTAACAGATTAACCGGAAGCCTGTAATGTCGCTCAGCATTATCATCGTCAATTACAAGTCGACCCGCCTGGTGCTGGACTGCCTGGAGCATCTCTACAGGGGCGCCGAAGCGCGGGAATTCGAAGTGCTGGTGGTGGACAATGCATCTGGCGACGACGGCCGGCAAGTCATCACTTCCGCATTCCCCCGGATCAGCTGGATCGGGATGAGCTATAACTCCGGGTTTGCGCGCGCCAACAATGAAGGGATACGACAGGCTACCGGAGACGCTATCCTCCTGTTGAATGGGGACACACTTCCGGACGCAACGGTGATCGAAACCTGTTATCGCCGGCTAATGGCATCACCTTATGCAGCTGCCGGGGTTCAGCTGCTGAACGCCGATGGAACCCATCAGATATCCGGCAATTATTTCATGAAAGGAGGGCTCAACTACCTGTTGCCCTTGCCATACCTGGGACCGCTGATCAAACGAGCAGGGGAATGGTTCCGGGTAGAGGCTCCGCACGTGGCAGATACCGACGCCCTCATCGAGGTGGATTGGATCAATGGCGCCTTCCTCATGGTCAGGCGCAGCACCATCGATCAGGCGGGTCTGCTCGACGAAGATTTTTTCCTTTATGCGGAAGAGGCCGAATGGTGCTCCAGGATACGAAAGACCGGCCGCCTTTGTCTCTATGGCGACCTGAAAGTGGTACACCTGCAAGGTGAGACGGCCAACCAGACTTTTGGTTCCGATGGCAAGGGGTATTACAACCTCTACGACCGTAAAGGGTTGCAGATTATGTTATCCAACTTCGTCCGGATACGCAAGCAGTTTGGGGCCGGCTGGTTCCTCGTTCAATTATTTTTTTACCTGGTGGAAATACCCGTCTTCTTCTGTGGAGTAATCCTGTCCCGCCTTGGTAAGAGACCTTATAGGTATTCATGGACTCAGTGTCGAAACTATTGTAAAAACGTAGGGGTAGTCGTGTCCAAAACTCCTGTCATCCTCCGAAATAAACCTTATTTTTATAAGGTCTTATGAAGGATGCCTTGTTCCTCACGAGCTTACTCTCCCTGTTGCTGCCTGTCTGCTCCTTTTCTCAGGAGTACAGCTATACGCATTATGATGTCTCGGCCGGACTGGCCGGTTCTGTTGTTTATTGTATCACCCAGGATAAGGATGGATTCATTTGGGTAGGCACCGAAACCGGCGTCAGCCGTTTTGACGGTACGCATTTCCGGAATTTTACTACGGTGGACGGATTGCCGGATATCGAAGTGCTGATCATGTTCACGGACACGCGGGGGCGGGTCTGGATGGCGCCCTTCAGCAAATCGGTCTGCTATTATTACAAGGGAAAGATCTACAACCAGGATAACGATCCCTTCTTACATGATCTTCATTTTACCGGGAATGTTCAATCTTTTGCCGAAGATGCGGCGGGCAATATCCTCATCCAGGAGAGTTCGGCCCTTCACCTGCTGGGCCCCGACGGTCACTGCACAGAAGTGGATTCCATTCATCACAGGCCGCTTGTTCTCTCCGATGCAGCCACTTGCAGCCGGGACGGGAATTTCCTCGTACAGGAAATGGATTCCATCTATGAATACCGGAAGGGCGTCTTCACGACCCTGGCCGGTTTGACCGCCTCCGCCTCAATAATACCGAACTACATCTGCCTCAGCGGTGATATGGTCGTATGGAGAACCCGCTATATGAAGACGGTGGCCCGGTCGCTGATCACCGGAGAGGTCTGGCAGGTCCCCCATCCCCCCAGGAGTGACTGGCATGTGTCATATACCGTCCTGGACGATACCCTCATCTATATCAATCAAGGTACCGGGACTACCGAATACGATCTGCGCGGGCGTCGTACCAGGCGGTTCCTGCCGGGAGTAGAGATATCGCGTGTCTTTCGTGACGACGACGGTAACACCTGGTTCACGACCATCGGCCAGGGCATCTACCGGCTGAATTCCGACGCTTTCCGTAAATTCATTCTCCGGCAACCGCAATCCGGTTTATGTTCGGTATTCTCGATCAAAAAGATCGGCGATCAACTCCTGGTGGGGACCAACCGCAACAGTATCTTCCGGTTCCACGTGCCCGATCTTACTAATCTGGGTGTCCGATTCCTACCCAGGGAGCAATTAAAACGCATTCTCTATATCGATACGCTTAGCGATGGAAGGATGCTCTACGGCTCTGATTTTTCGCTGGAGGCCTGGACCCGGCGGCCGCGGCCGCAGTTGGAATCCGACGTAAACGTAAAGGGTGGCTGGCTGAAGAACGACCGGCAATTGCTTGTGGCCAGTAGCCGGGGCGCCTTCCTGATCGATCTCCGGTCTTTCCGGATAGTGGATACCCTCTGCAAGGAACGGACAACAACCCTTTATTACCACAAGGACACTACCTATATCGGTACGCTGAACGGTCTCTATCGCCTGACGGGTGATCACCAGAACCAATTTTTGGGTAAGGACATCCCCTTCCTGCGGAAGCGGATAGCCGCCATCGTCGAATCGAATTCCGGCATCGTATGGATCGCCTCTTATGACGAAGCCGGCATCGTCGGGATAAAGGATGGCCGGGTCGTCCGCAGGATCGGCCAGCAACAGGGACTCACCAGCGATCTATGCCGGACCCTGACCCTGCAGAACGATTACCTATGGGTGGGTACCGATAAAGGGTTGAACCGGATCGATCTCGCTCATTCCGACAGGCCGATCGTCCAATACACGGCCTATGATGGCCTGGCATCCAACGTGATCAATACTGTTTGCGTGGATAGCCCGATGGTATACGTCGGGACACCCGCCGGATTAAGCGCCTTCAATTCATCGAAGGCGGACGATGCAGGCCGCTGCCGGCTCTCGTGGCTGGACATCACCGTTTCCGGTGCCGGCAGGATGGGCGATACGAATCATCTACAGCTGTCCTTCAGGGGAAACAATATCCATTTCGAATATGCCGGCATTTCCTACCGGTCGGCAGACAATATTACCTATGAGTACCGGTTGGCCGGACTGGATACCGCCTGGAGAACCACCCGTCAGACTTTCCTGGATTATCCCACCCTCCCGTCCGGGGAATATGACCTGCAGATAACGGCTATCAACAAGTCCGGCGTCCACAGCCGGCCTTTATCCCTGCATTTTGTGGTGGCGACCCCTTTCTGGCGGACGGCCTGGTTCATCGTTTCCGTCCTGGTCTGCGTTGTCGCCCTAACCTGGGTGGTGGCGGCCGTTCGGATAAAACGCTTCCGAACCCGGCAGCTGGAAGAACAGCTGCTGGTTCGCAAAATGAGCGAGATGAAGCATATGGCCCTTCAGTCGCAGATGAACCCCCATTTCATCTTCAATTGTCTCAATTCCATCCAGCAATTCATTTTCGATCAGGATATCTTTTCGGCCAATCGCTATATCACCGGGTTTTCCCAGCTGATCCGGGCGACCTTACAGCATTCCAGCCAATCCTTTATCCCGCTGGCGGAAGAGATCAACTACCTTTCCACCTACCTTTCCCTGGAAAAGCTGCGATTCAAGGATAAAATGAATTATTCGATCGAGACGGAAGAAGGTATCGACACGGCGATGGTGATGATCCCGCCGATGATCGTACAGCCCTATGTGGAGAACAGTGTGCGTCATGGCCTCCGGCATAAGCAGGATGGAAAGGGCCATATCCGGATACACATCAGGTCTTCACCGGACAGCCTCATCTTTGTAGTAGAGGACAACGGCATCGGCAGAGAGAAAGCCGCGGGCTACAAAACCGTTGAACACATCGAATACCAGTCCAGGGGTACGGCGCTGACGGCAGAGCGCATCGGGTTGATGAATACGCTCTACGGCGAAGGCATCGGAGTCGAGATTGTCGACCTTTCATACGAGGATGGCCGGCCGGCCGGCACCCGGGTGGTGCTGAGATTTCCATTATTTGTAACAACCCTTAAAAAAGATAAGTATGATCCGAACCGTCTTGGTAGATGACGAAGTGGATAGTATCAGAACGTTAGAGACCTTGCTGGGGACATATTGTCCGCAGGTGAGTATTGTCGGCAAGGCCACCGGGGTGGAACAGGCCATCGGGATGATCCGGGAGACGAAACCCGATCTCGCCTTGCTGGACATCGAAATGTCACAGGGTAACGCCTTCGATCTGCTGAATCAGTTGCAGCCGGTGGACTTCAAGATCATCTTTGTCACGGCTTTTGATAATTATGCTATCCGGGCCTTTAAATACAGTGCGGTCGATTACCTGCTCAAGCCCGTCAATATCGACGACCTGCGAAAGGCGATCGTCAGGGCCCAGGAGAAGCCGGGGGTAAAGGATCTGACGCAGCAAATGAAGATACTGCTGGAGAATTTCGGCGACCTTCAGTTAGCCCAGCAAAGAATAGCGCTGACTACTGTCAGCGGTCTGATCTTTGTCCCCCTGCAGGATATCATTCGCCTGGAGGCTATCGGAAAACGTACTACAGTCTATCTCAACAACGGCAAATCCATCGTGGCTTTACGGGCGATCAAGGACTATGAGGATATTCTGCCGGAGGCGACCTTCTTCCGCATCCACACTGCTCATATCATCAATTTTTCCCGGATCAAAGCCTACCAGAAGGGGAGGGGCGGGGTGGTTATCATGGAAGACGACAGCGTTATCGAAGTCGCCAGCCGCCGAAGAGAGGAATTCCTGAGTAAATTATTGAAATAACCATTGTCACCTGTGCTGAACCGAATTGCCTGCCCGTTGATCATTGTGCTGCTCCTGGCCTGCTGTTCAGGCTTATGCCAGGAATACACTTATACGCACTATAATGTCCCGGATGGCCTGGCTGGGTCTACTGTATACTGTATCACCCAGGACAGGGATGGGTTTATCTGGTTGGGCACCGAAACAGGCGTCAGCCGTTTCGACGGCACGCATTTCAGGAATTTCACTACCGCAGATGGTCTGCCGGATATTGAAGTGCTGCAGATGTATGGAGATTCGAGGGGCCGGGTTTGGATGGCGCCTTTCCGGAAATCGGTGTGCTTTTATTATAAGGGCATGATCCACGATCAGAAGAATGATCCGGTGTTACGACAGCTGCATCTGGGGGAAACCGTCGATAATTTCGCCGAGGATGCTGCCGGTGATATCCTGATACAACAGCGCACCTCCCTCTATGTGATCGACAACCAGGGACGTGCGGTACGATACGATTCCATAAATGGCCGGCCCATCCGGGATTGTATAGCCGCCTGCCGCAGCCGGTCGGGTCATTTCAATATCGAGATGGCGGGACAGGTCTACGAATTGACTGTGAATAGGTTCAGGCCCGTTTCCTCGATGGCCATTCAAAAGGACTATGCCTCTCCAAATATGGTCGCCATGAACAGGGACTGGGTATTATGGATATCACCGAGGTACGAATGTGTCATACACTCCTTCCGGGATGGCCGGGAGATGAACCGCACATGGGCACGTCCCTACTTTCAGCACATCGCTTTTTCCCTCGTCGGGGACAGCCTGCTCTTCACCAATGAAGCTACCGGCGCCCTGGAATATAATCTCTACACCGGCGAGAGCAAACGATTGCTGCCAGGCCAGCCGGTATCCAGGGCATTCAGAGACGAATCGGGCAACCTTTGGTTCTCTACGATGGGGCAGGGCATATTCCGGTTGAATTCCAATATCCGAATGATACCCATCCACACTGGTCGCACCAACAACCCTTCTATTCATGCCATCAGCCTGTTTGGTGATGATCTTTTGATCGGGGATGACCATAATTCGCTGCTCAGTGTCAATGTACGGAATCTTAAGGTGGAAGATCGTAGTCCGCGGCCGAATTTCAAGAACCGTATCCTTTTTATTGACACTGTCGCCGAGAGGTGGCTTATCGGTTCGGATTTTGGTGTGTCGCTGATAAGCCGGAAGGCGACTAATCTCAATGCGGCAATAGGCGGCGGCTTCAAATCGATATGTAAGAAAGCCAATGGCGATCTGCTTGTCGGCTTCAGTTGGGGTGCGGCGTTGTTGGACGGACGTAGCTTGAGGTTGATCGATACCCTTTGGCGGGAAAGGACGACTGCTGTCTTTGCCCGGCGCGATACTGCTTATATCGGGACGCTCAACGGGTTGTACCGGGTAGATCCCGACTGTTCGGTTAAATACCTTGGAGAGAAGACCCGATTCCTCCAACAACGCATTGCTGCCATGGCGGCTGACAGTACGGGCATGCTATGGATCGCCTCTTATGATGGTGGCATCATCGGCTACAGGAAGGATAGCGTCATCGTCACCCTTACCCGGCAACAGGGACTTACGAGCAATATCTGCAGAAACCTGTTCCTGAGAGGCAACAGGCTTTGGGTGGGTACGGACAAGGGGCTGAATGTTATCCGGCTGGACAAACCGGGGTATCCCATCACCCAATACACGTCAAAGGACGGGCTGCCTTCGGATATCATCAATGTTGTCTACGCGGACAGTTCGATGGTTTATGTGGGGACGCCTGCCGGGCTCTGCTTTTTCGATGCGTCGAAGCCGAATGTGAGTGAGGACTGCCGGTTACGTCTT
This sequence comes from Puia dinghuensis, assembly GCF_014642875.1. Taxonomy (GTDB): domain Bacteria; phylum Bacteroidota; class Bacteroidia; order Chitinophagales; family Chitinophagaceae; genus Puia; species Puia dinghuensis. Next base: position 874,174 of record NZ_BMJC01000001.1, on the reverse strand, counting down.
TTGTCCGTGTTGAATGAGAACAGAAACAAGATAGATGACACGGCATCCTTGTCCATTCCCTATAAAGACAAGTTTCTCCGGCTGGAATTTGCAGGCATTTCCTACCGGTCGGTAGGAGATATTACCTATCACTATCGCATGCTGGGTCTTGACAGCATCTGGCGGGAGACGAAAGAGACTTTCCTGGAATATCCCACGCTGCCATCCGGCAATTACGTGTTTCAATTGTCGGCTGTGAACAAATTTGGCATCAGCAGCCCGCTGCTGACCTTGCCCTTTGACGTCGCCACCCCGTTCTGGTTGACGACATGGTTCAGGCTGCTTTGCCTGGCAGTCTTCCTCCTGCTGGTTTGGTTGCTGGTTTCCTGGCGTATCCGGACCATCCGGCGCAGGCAGGACGAAAAAATGCAACTCACCGCGAGGATCGTGGATGCCGAACGCGTAGCCCTCCAGGCACAGATGAATCCTCACTTTCTTTTCAATTGTCTCAACTCTATCCAGCATTATGTCTTTTCCCAGGATATTTATGCGGCCAATAAATATATCGCCGGATTTGCCCGGCTTGTCCGGAGTACCTTGCAACATTCAACCGATTCCTTTATCCTTCTTTCCGATGAGATCAGCTACCTCAATACCTACCTGTCACTGGAAAAGTTGCGGTTTAAGGAGAAAATGGATTATCTTATAGAAGTAGACCCTGACATTGACAAGGACGACTATGTCCTGCCACCTATGCTGATACAACCCTTTGTAGAGAATAGTATGCGACACGGTCTCCGCCATAAGACGGATGGCCAGGGCCTTATCCGGCTCCGGTTCAAGAAGGCGGACGCCGGGTTGGTGGTGATCGTAGAAGACAACGGTATTGGCCGGCAGAAGGCCGCAACCTTCAAGACCCCGCAACATATCGAATACCAATCGAAGGGGATGTCCCTCACCGGGGACCGCATCAGCATGCTGAATACAAAATACAACAACAATATCCGCCTATCCGTCACCGATCTGAAAGATGCCGGGGGAGAGGCGGCGGGCACGCAGGTGGTGCTGGAATTCCCATTATTTTATGAACCCGCAGAGAAATAAAAATTAGATGAGCCGCAATTGCCGGATGATCCTTGCTTTCCTCTTGTTCTGTTACTGGCCGGCTATGGGCCAGGAATACAGTTACAACCATTATGATATCCAGGATGGGTTGGCAGGTTCTACGGTATATTGCATTACGCAGGATAAGGACGGGTTCATCTGGGTAGGTACCGAAACGGGCGTAAGCCGGTTCGATGGTACACATTTCAAGAATTTTACTACCGACGATGGTCTTCCGGACATCGAGATCATTCAGCTGTTCGGGGATTCAAAGGGCCGGGTATGGATGGCGCCTTTCCGGAAATCTGTTTGTTATTATTATAAGGGTAAGATCCATAACCAGGATAATGACTCCGTATTGCGGAAATTAACCCTGGAAGGGGTTACCTACAATTTTGCGGAAGATGCTGCGGGCGATATCCTGATCCAGCAACAGACTTCCCTCTGTGTCATCGATACGCAAGGCCACGCGTTGCGATTAGACTCGGTCGACGGGCGACCCATCCGGAATTGTATTGTGGCCAGCCGCAGCAGGGCGGGCAATTTTAATATCCAGGTGCAGGGGACGGCTTACGAGTTGACAGGGACCCATTTCCGGCGTATCGCTCAGACACAAATCCGGGATTCCATAGCGCCCCTCGTCGCCTTAAGCCCCAGCTGGCTGGTGGCCCGGCGATCGTTGGACGAATTCGTCATCCATTCCCTCGCGGATGGCCGGGAGATACGTCTTCCTTTCGAAGGTAAGCCCTATAGGCATATTTTCTATTGCATCCTGGAGGATAGCCTGCTATTTACCAATAAAACCACCGGCGCCCTGCAGTATAATTTATATTCAGGGGAAAGCAAACAGTATTTGCCGGGACTACCGGTTTCCAGGGAATTCAGGGATGAATCGGGTGATCTTTGGTTCTGTACAATGGGACAGGGCATCTATCGATTGAACTCCAATATCAGAACGATCACCATACCGTCCAGCGCTGGTAAATACTCCTCGATCCATGCCATTGTCCGGATCGGCAACGATATCTGGGTTGGGAATAACCAGAATTTGTTATTCGGGTTCCATATGCCTGATCTGCGGCTGACGAACAACCCGGTTACCACGAACTATAGTAACCGGGTATTATTTATCGACACCGTCGGTGACAAACTGATATATGGTTCGGATTATGGTTTCGTGTGGATGGGGCGGAAGACCTTTCGTGAAATAACAAATAGGCCGGGTGGTATCAAGTCGGTCTGTAAGAAAGCCAACAGTGATCTGCTTGTCGGCTACAACTGGGGTGCGGCAGTGTTTTCCGGACGTAGCTTGAGGATAATCGATACCCTTTGGCGGGAAAGAACGACTGCTGTCTTTGCCCGGTACGATACTGCTTATATCGGGACGCTCAACGGGTTGTACCGGGTGCATCCCGACCGTTCGGTAAGCTATCTGGGTGGAAAAGCTGCATTTTTCCGCCAGCGCATCACCGCCATGGCAGGTGAAAGCACCGGCATGATATGGGTCGCTTCCGGTGGTGGCGGGGTCCTCGGCTACCGCAACGATAGTGTCATCGTAACCCTCACCCGGCAACAGGGGCTTACGAGCAATATCTGCAGAAACCTTTTCCTGAAAGGCGAAAGGCTTTGGGTGGGTACGGACAAGGGGCTGAATGTTATCCGGCTGGACAAACCGGGGTATCCCATCACACAATACACGTCAAAGGACGGGCTGCCTTCGGATATCATCAATGTTGTCTACGCGGACAGTTCGATGGTATATGTGGGGACGCCTGCCGGGCTCAGCTTTTTCGATGCATCGAAGCCGAATGTGAGTGAGGACTGCCGGTTACATCTTTTGTCCGTATTCAATGAGAACAGGAACAAGATAGATGACACGGCATCCCTGTCCATTCCCTATAAAGACAAGTTTCTCCGGCTGGAATTTGCAGCCATTTCCTACCGGTCGGCGGGAGATATTACCTATCACTATCGCATGCTGGGTGTTGACAGTACCTGGCGGGAGACGAAAGAGACTTTCCTGGAATATCCTACGCTGCCATCCGGCAAGTATGAACTCCAGTTGCAAGCCGTCAATAAGTTTGGGTTGAAAAGCGGTGTCCTGTCGTTACGATTTACCGTAGCGACACCCTGGTGGCAATCTGTTTGGCTCTATCTCCTGGTATTGGCGGCATTCCTGCTGCTGACCTGGCTCTTGGTTTCGTTGCTTATCCGGCAGATCCGCAACCGGCAAAAAGAAGCAGAAAAGATCAACCGGCGGATGTCTGAATTGGAGCATATGGCCCTGCAGGCGCAAATGAACCCGCATTTTATTTTCAATTGTCTCAACTCCATCCAGCAATACATCTTCGACCAGGATATTTTTGCTGCCAATAAATATATCGCCGGTTTCTCACGGCTTATCCGGTCGACCTTACAGAACTCCATAAAGGATTTCATCCCTTTAGCCGACGAGATCGACTACCTGTCGGGCTATCTCTCCCTCGAAAAGCTCCGGTTCAAAGAAAAAATGGATTATTACATTGAAGCAGATCCCGAACTGAACAGAGGTCCGTATGTCGTTCCGCCGATGTTGATCCAACCCTATGTGGAAAACAGCATGCGCCATGGTCTTCGTCATAAATTGGAAGGAAGGGGGTACATTCATATCAAATTTCGAAGCTCCGCAAACTGCCTGTTCGTTATTGTAGAAGATAATGGTATCGGCCGCAAAAGGGCGGCCGCCTTTAAGACCCGGGAGCATATTGAATACCAGTCGAAGGGTATGTCTCTCACGGCCGACCGGGTACGGATGATGAATGCCAAGTATAGTGATCCGATTCGTATCGAGGTCGTCGACCTGGAAGATGATGCCGGTCAGGCGACGGGTACCCGTGTGGTCATAGAATTTCCTTTGTTTCACCTTTTCGCAGAAAATGACTAATATGATCAGAACAGTTTTGATTGATGATGAGATCGACAGTATCAGAGTCTTGCAACGCCTCCTCGAAACCTATTGCAAGCAGGTAAGCATCGTAGGCACCGCAAATGGAGTGGAATCCGCCAGGACGCTTATCAGGGAATGTAAACCCGATCTTGTCCTGCTGGATATCGAGATGTCCCAGGGGAATGCATTCGATCTGCTTAACCAGTTGCAGCCATTGGATTTCCAGGTGATCTTCGTGACGGCCTTTGACAACTACGCGGTGAGGGCCTTCAAGTATAGCGCCGTGGATTATCTGCTCAAGCCGGTGGACATCGACGACCTGCGCAATGCCATCGACAGGGTACAGGAAAAGCCGATGTCGCAGGACCTCGCCCAGCAAATGAAGATATTGCTGGAGAATGTGGGCATGCTGCAGCTGTCGCAGCAAAAAATGGCCATCCCTACCATCACCGGATTGACCTTTGTCCCGGTGCAGGATATCCTCCGCTTCGAGGCCAAGGGCAACTATACGACTATCAACCTCTGCAATGGTGAGTCTATAGTCGCAACGCGGACCATAAAGGATTATGAAGATGTGCTCCCGGAGGCCATCTTTTGCCGCATCCATAACTCCCATATCATCAATCTTGCCAGGATCCAAAAATACCAGAAGGGCAGGGGAGGCTCTGTGGTGATGGAAGATGGCAGTGTCATCGAAGTCGCCAGCCGCCGCAGGGAAGAATTTCTGCGCCGGTTGTTAAAATAGCCTGGCGCCCAAGTAGGTAAAAACCAATTATTTTTGTTGGAGAATAACTTTTGATGAATACAACTAACTTTCAGTATGGCAGCGATGTATTGGGAATAGGCACCGTCATCGGGCTGGCATCGGGCTCCCTGCGGGGAAGCTTTTCCCCCGCCGCCGAAAAAAGGATAAGGGCGAGCCAGGCGCAGGTGGCCGATATCGTTAGCCGGCAGAAGACGGTGTACGGTATCAATACGGGCTTTGGGATACTCGCGCATACGAAGATATCCGAAGAAGACACCCGCATCCTGCAACATAAGATCCTGCAAAGTCATAGCGTGGGAGTGGGCGATGCCGTCCCCACCGAAATAGCCCGGATCATGCTGATCACCAAGATCCATGCCCTGGCCCAAGGGTATTCCGGGGTACAATGGGAAACGTTGCAGCGGCTGCTCTGGCATGTGGAGGAAGACGTCATTCCCGTGGTTCCTGAAAAAGGGTCGGTGGGCGCCTCGGGCGACCTGGCCCCGTTGTCGCACCTTTTCCTCCCGCTGATCGGGCTTGGCGAAGTGGTTCACCGGGGTGTCCGCCGTCCAGCCCGCGAGGTATTGGAGCAATATGGCCTGGCGCCGGTGCAGCTTGGCCCAAAAGAGGGACTGGCCCTTATCAATGGGACTCAGTTTATCCTCGCCTACGCCGTCAAGGGAGTACAACGGCTGCATAATTGCCTGGAAGCCGCCGATATCATCGGAGCTATGAGCCTCGAAGCGCTTACGGGTACAAAGGCGCCTTTTGACGAAAGATTACACCGGCTGCGCCCCTATGCCGGCAACAGCCTCGTCGCCCAACGCCTTCGCTTTTTGCTTGGCAACAGTGAGATCATGCAAAGCCATGTAGATTGCGGCCGGGTGCAGGACCCTTACTCCCTGCGTTGTATGCCCCAGGTTCACGGCGCCTCGCGCAATGCCTGGCTACACCTGCGGCAACTGACGGAAGTGGAGTTGAATTCCGTCACCGACAACCCGATCATCCTCGAAGAGGGCGATACCATCAGCGGCGGAAACTTCCATGGTCAGCCGCTGGCCCTGCCCCTGGATTACGCCTGTCTGGCTGCGGCGGAGATCGGCAACATCTCCGACCGGCGCTGCTACCTGCTGCTGGAAGGTAAATGGGGGCTGCCCCTGCTGCTGATGCGCAACGTTGGCCTGAACAGCGGTTTTATGATCCCCCAGTATACCACGGCCGCTCTTGTCACGGAGAATAAAACCCTTTGCTTTCCGGCCAGCGCCGACAGCATCCCCACTTCGCTCGGCCAGGAAGACCATGTCAGCATGGGCAGCATCAGCGGGCGGAAATTGAGCCAGGTGCTGGACAACCTGGAATACATCCTGGCCATAGAATTGATGAGCGCCTGCCAGGCCATTGAATTCCGCCGCCCGCTGAAAAGCAGCGGCATCCTGGAAGCAGCGCATGAATTTGTCCGGAATTTTGTCGGATTTGCCAGCGAAGACCGCATCTTTGCAGAGGATATCCGGCAACTGCATCGCATCATCCGGGATTTTTCCTTTGTCAACTACTGCAACAGGTTTTCCCGGGCATTAGGCATCGAGCTGAATGCCGGTTTTGAAAAAGATTTTGGGATCTGATAAAAATCACGCCGCCATGAATACGGTTTCCTATCAACGTTATGACCCGGTGAAATACAGGACCCCCAGGGGGACACAACTCACCTGCAAAGGCTGGATACAGGAAGCGGCCTTGCGGATGCTGCTGAACAATCTCGACCCCGAAGTGGCCGAGCGGCCGGACGAACTCATTGTATATGGCGGCCGCGGGAAGGCGGCCCGCAATTTCGAAGCCCTGGATAACATCATCCGGCTGTTGAAAGGACTCGAATCGGACGAGACGCTGCTGATCCAGAGCGGTAAACCGGTGGGCGTTCTCCGTACCCACCCCGACGCACCGCGCGTACTGCTGTCCAATTCCCAGTTGGTACCCAAATGGGCCGACTGGCAACATTTCGACGAGCTAGAGAAGAAGGGCCTGATGATGTATGGCCAGATGACGGCAGGGTCGTGGATCTACATCGGAAGCCAGGGTATCGTACAGGGAACTTATGAGACCTACGCTGCCGCGGCGGCAAAGCATTTCAAGGGGTCGCTGCGGGGGACGCTCAATGTTACCGCCGGCCTTGGGGGCATGGGTGGGGCCCAGCCGCTGGCCATCACTATGAATGAAGGCGTCGCCCTTATTGCGGAAGTGGAGGAATGGCGAATCGACAAGCGGCTGGAGACGCGATATCTTGACCGAAAGATGATGGACATTGATTCGGCCATCGATCTCGCGCTGGCCGCCAGGACTCGAGGCGAACCGCTATCTATCGGGGTTCACTGTAATGCTGTCCACCTTCTCGAGCGCCTGTTGGAGCGCAACTGCATTCCCGACACGCTCACCGACCAGACCTCTGCCCACGACCCGCTGATCGGCTACTGGCCGCATGAGCTTTCCTATGAGCAGGCCACTGTTCTGCGCCGGGAGAACCCGCAGCAATATATCGATTATGCCTACAGGAGCATGCGCCGTCATGTGGAATGCATGCTCGAACTGCAATCCCGGGGCGCCATCACTTTCGACTATGGCAATAACCTGAGGGCGCGGGCAAAAGAACAGGGATTGGCCAATGCCTTTGACTTCCCGGGTTTTGTACCGGCGTATATCCGGCCGCTTTTCTGCGAAGGAAAGGGCCCCTTCCGCTGGGCGGCGCTCAGCGGCGACCCGGCCGATATTGCTGTGACTGACGAGGTCGTTTCCAGGCTTTTTCCAGACAATGTATCGTTGCAACGGTGGCTGAAACTGGCAAAGGAAAAGATCGCCTTCCAGGGGCTGCCGGCCCGCATCTGCTGGCTTGGCCAGGGGGAAAGGGAAAAAGCCGGGCTTGCGTTTAACGAACTGGTACGCACAGGCGCGGTAAAAGCGCCCATCGTCATTGGCAGGGACCACCTGGATACCGGCTCTGTGGCTTCGCCAAACCGGGAAACGGAAGCGATGCTGGACGGCAGCGATGCCGTAGCCGACTGGCCCTTGCTGAATGCACTGGTCAATACGGCCGGCGGGGCGTCCTGGGTAAGCCTGCATCATGGTGGAGGGGTAGGGATGGGATATAGCATTCACGCCGGTATGGTCATCGTAGCGGATGGTACGCCTGCAGCGGCGGCCCGTCTTGGCCGCGTACTGCGCAACGACCCCGGCATGGGGGTAATCCGGCACGCTGACGCAGGCTATGAAGTTGCCAGGGACACCGCCCGCCGGCATGGCCTGGACCTGGGCGAACGGCTGAAATGACCATGGCGGTAACACGGTTATGGGTGCATAATGCACGCTTATTCTGTAAATAACACGTTGGTGAAACGGTGTTTTATATATTAAGGCATTTTGTAGTTTTGGTGGGTAATATGCTTTTCCATTAGCTATTATACCTCCTAATTAATCTGAAGAAAGGGCCCCCATCAGGGGGTTTTTTCATAATTTGACAACTAATAACTTATAACTACCATGAATCGTATGAAAATCCTTTCCGCAGCCGCAGCTCTATGCTTCTGCCTCTTGGTCTTTTTCTTTGGCTGTACAAAGAACCCCGGAGAAACACCGCCGGTTCACGACACGGTGACGGTCGTCAAGAATGATACCATCATTAAGAATGATACTATCTACGGCACCAAGCCCGATTCAACTGTCAACCTGACCAAGGGCTTGTTGCTTTATCTGCCCTTCACGGGAAATATCAACGATTCCAGCGGCAACAACAACCCCACCGTTGCCGTCGGTTCTGTGTTGACGTATGACGCCCATGGATATGCCAACAGCGCTTTCGGCTCCAATGGCAGCCAAAAGATCTATGTCACCAACAACGGGTCTATAAAATTCGACACGGCCTGGGCCATCTCGCTAGGGTTTATGGTGAATGATTCCCGGCCCGAAACCTATATCAGCATGGTCGACCCGGCTACCGGTTATGGCCCGAGCTTTAATTTCGGGAACACCCTGGCTACCCTGCCTTACCTGGCTTGCGGCTCGGGGGACATCACCCTTGGCTGCAATAACTACGGTCCCGTCAACAACTACAACATCACCGACTCCACCAACTTCATTCCCGTTGCGGGCAGCTGGTACAATGGTATCGTTATTTATCATAAGGGTACGTTGCAGACCTATATCAACGGGACATTAATCTCCACAAAGGTGGGGGCCGGTACCCAGGCTGAATTGTGCCCGGCTTCAAAGGTCATCATCGGCGCCTGGTGGGATGGCGGCCCGCAGGGCTTAAACGGCAAGCTGGATAACATCCGCCTGTACAACCGCGTCCTCACTCCGCATGAGATCGCAGTGTTGTCGAGCAGTTACCAGGTTACTTCCAACAGTCTGCGGCCGGGTCTGCGCTCGCATTGACGCGCGTAAACGGTCGGATCGACACACTTATCTTAGTAGATGACGCGGTTGTTCCTTTAGAAGACACGGTTGTTGCTTCGGGTTGCATCTTAAGGGGATTTGTATTAGGTTTGGCACTAATAACTTAACTGATAACCTTTATGAAACGTACTAAAATCCTGTCCGTAACCATCATCAGTGGTCTCATCCTACTGGTTTTTTCCATTGCCTGTAACAAAAACCCCGTTACGCCGCCGGTGCATGATACCGTGACTGTCATCAAGAATGACACAACAACATTGACCGACACGTTGTATGCTTCGAAGCCGGACTCTACCGTGAATCTTAAGAAGGGGCTGCTGCTCTATCTGCCTTTCACGGGAAATATGGCCGACTCCAGCGGGAATGGCAATCCGACCACGCCCCTCAATGGAGCAAGTCTGACGTATGACGAGCATGGGTATGCCAAAAATGCTTTTGGCGCCAATGGGACCAACCAGGTGCTCCTTGTTACGAACAATGGTTCCATCAAATTCGATACGGCATTTAGTACTTCCCTGGATTTCATGACGGTGGATGAATCCGTACGGCATGATTACCTGAGCATGATCGACTGGAACACCGCGCTGGGACCTTCGTTCGAGTACGGGAACAATATACCGTCCGCTCCCTCCATTCTGCTTAATGGGGTCTCCGACGTTACCCTCGGCTGTAGCAACTATGCGGTCAACACTACAGCGGATGTCGCCGACTCCACCGGGTTCACCCCTCAACTCGATCGTTGGTACAACCTGATCGTCATCTACCACCGGGGGACGATACAGACCTATATCAACGGTCATCTCCTTTCTTCAAAGACCGGCACCGGCACTGCTGCATTGCTTTGTCCCGCATCCCAGGTCGTTGTCGGCGGCTGGTGGGTCAACGACCCGGTGAACCTGGATGGAGCAGTAGACAATATCCGGATGTATAACCGTGTCCTCACCCCCCACGAGATCGCTGCTTTGTCGGCAAACTACCAGGTTACCTCCAACAGCCAGCGCCCGGGTCTGCGCACCCATTGACGCGCGCAACAATTTGTTCAGAGAGCCGCCCGCACGGGCGGCTCTTTTATTTCTGGCCCATTCTTGGCCCTATTGTTGAATAGAGGCAAAATGAACCTCCCGAACAAAGGAACCTCTTATGGGCCGATTAATCATCATATCCAACCGTCTTCCCTTCTCCCTGGATAAAGAGGGGGATAAGGTGAATCTTCGACAAAGCTCCGGCGGATTGGTCTCTGCGATAAAAAGCTATTTCGAGAATGCCTCGGCCCAACGACCGGAAATAACGGGGAAAATGTGGGTGGGTGTAGCGGATTTTCCCCAGGAAGACTGGGACCAGCTGGTCGCGGCCAAGGCCGCGGAACAGGATTTCGGCATCCTCCCTGTTTTTGTTGATAAAGAACTGTACGACAACTATTACAACGGCTTTTCCAACTCCGTTTTGTGGCCGCTGTTCCATTATTTCAACTCCCTGGCCAACTATGAATCCCAGTTTTTCGACGCCTATGTACAGGTGAATCAATTGTTCGCCGAAAAGCTCATCCCCTTGCTCGAGCCGGACGACCAGGTGTGGATACATGACTATCAGCTGATGATCCTGCCGCATCTGCTGCGGGCGAAAAAGCCTGATGCGACCATCGGTTTCTTCCTCCATATTCCCTTCCCGTCTTACGAGATCTTCCGGCTACTGCCCACCGAATGGAAAAAAATACTCCTTCAGGGCGTGATGGGCGCCGATCTCATCGGGTTTCATACCTATGATTATGTACAGCATTTCCTTCATTCGGTGAAAATGCTCCTGGGTGTCGACAGCTATTTTCACAACCTGCAATACCAGGACCGGCTTGTCCGCATCGATCTCTTCCCCATCGGCATCGACTATAACAAATTCCACCAGACGGTTGCAGACCCCGAGGTGGAGGAACTGCGCAATAACATCCAAGCTAATTTTGGCGATAAGAAGATCATTTTTTCCGTCGACCGGCTCGATTATACAAAAGGGTTGATGCACCGGCTCAGCGGCTTCGAGTACTTCCTGGACCGCTATCCCGAATGGAAGGAGAAAATGGTCTTTATCCTCAATATAGTACCGTCCCGGGACACGATACCGGCCTACAACGAACGGAAAAGAATGATCGAGGAAAAGATCGGTACGTTGAATGGCCGGTTCTCCACCATCGCCTGGCAGCCCGTCATCTACCGGTATACTCATCTTTCCTTTAAAGAGCTGATCGCGCTGTACCAGGCGGCGGATGTGGCCCTTATCACCCCGCTGCGCGATGGGATGAACCTCGTTGCCAAGGAATATGTGGCCAGCAGCCTGGGAAAGGGAGTCCTGATCCTGAGCGAACTGGCCGGCGCCGCCAGCGAATTGAGCGAGGCCATCCTCGTGAACCCCACCGACACTTCCGATGTGGCTTCTTCCATTACCCGCGCCCTGGCCATGCCCCTTTACGAGCAGCGCAACCGCATTTCCCTGATGCAACGGCGTATCCAGGAGTATGATGTCTTTAAATGGGTGAACGATTTTATAGATCAATTAGCACAGGTGAAACAGGAACAGCAGAAACAGAAAGTAAAGCTGCTGGATGACAAAGTGATCACCCTCATCCACAAGCGCTATGAACGAAGCCATAACCGCTGTCTGCTGCTCGACTACGACGGTACCCTGGTCCCCTTCTCCCGTATCCCATCGGAAGCAGCCCCTGACAATGCAGTGAAAGAGTTACTTTCCCGGCTGTCTTCCGACGCTAAAAATCATGTAGTCGTCATCAGCGGCCGCGACGTATCATCGCTCGACCGCTGGCTTGGTGAATATAACATTACGCTGGTGGCCGAGCATGGAGCCAGCTTCAAGATGCGGGGCGAAACCTGGCAGCAGATGGTGTCCGTATCCGATTTGTGGAAGGATGAGATCCGCCGCATCATGCAGCTCTTCGTCCTTCGCTGCGCCGGTTCCTTCATCGAAGAAAAGACGAATACCATTGCCTGGCACTACCGGAATACCCAGACCGGTCTTGGCTTTTCGCGGAGCCGGGAATTGCTCAACACCCTTTCCCAACTCATCCAGAACACCACCTTACAAGTGGTAGACGGCAATAAGGTGGTGGAGGTACGCATCTCCGGATTCGACAAAGGTGCTACCGCTTTAAAGATCGTGGGGGAGATGGACCCCGACTTTGTGCTGTGCATCGGTGACGATACCACAGATGAAGATATGTTCAAGGCGCTGGAAGGAGAGGCTTATACTATAAAGGTGAATAACGGCGCTTCGGCGGCTCAATATACTATCCTGTCGCAGCAGCAGGTATTACCCATATTGAATACCCTGACCAGTGAGCCGCAGGTTCAGCTCCCCGAGAAAAAGTATGCCGATTCATAAATACAACATGGGGGTCATTGGTAATTGCTCTTACCTGGCCTATATCGACACCATGGCGGATGTCAAATGGATGTGCCTTCCGAGATTCGACAGCAGCTTTCTCTTCGGCTCGCTGCTCGACGAGGAAAACGGCGGTCATTTTTCCATCCGCCCCACCCATGAGGGCTATAGTTCGCGACAATATTACATTACCAATACCAATGTGCTTTGCACGGAATTCACGTGTAACGACGGCCGCTTTCTCGTAAAGGACTGTGCGCCCAGGATGCGTATCTACGAACGGCAGTTTCGGCCGCTTATGCTGGTGAGGAAGATAGAGTGGCTGGAAGGCTCTCCGGCCATCACCGTCTGCTGCCAGCCCAGGGGTGATTATGGAAAGATCGTTCCCGAGTCGGTTATCGCCAGCAATCACATCCGTTTTCTTAACCTGGAACAACAAGTACGCCTTACCACCGATGTCCCGCTTATTTATGTCCAGAAAGGAAAGTCTTTTATCCTCGACCAGGACCGGTATTGTGTTCTCACCTATGGTGAGCCGCTGGAAGCTCCTTTGAAGGAGACGGCGGAGGGGTTTATCCGCAAGACAACGGAAGACTGGCAGACCTGGGTGAAGAGCTGTTATCTGCCGGATATCTACCAGGACGAGATCATCCGTTCGGCTCTCGTGCTAAAACTGCATCAGTACGAAGACACCGGTGGCATCATCGCTTCGGGTTCTACCAGCCTCCCGGAATTCCATGACAGCACCCGCAACTGGGATTACCGCTATTGCTGGTTTCGCGATGCGCACTATACCCTGCGGGCCTTTAACCAGATCGGGCACTTTGAAGAGCTGGAAAAATACTTCGATTACATCTACAACATCCTGGTGAATTCTACCGACTCCCTGCAGCCGCTGTATTCCATTGCGGGCGATAGAAAGCTCTTTGAGGTGAGCCTCGATCTCCCCGGCTACCAGGGCAATAAGCCGGTGCGGATAGGGAACAAGGCCTACATCCAGTCCCAGCATGATGTATACGGACAAGTGCTGGTCAGCCTGCTGCCCCTGTATACGGACAAACGGATCATCTTCCAGAAAAAGAGCAGCTATAAGAAGATCGTTCCGTGGCTGCTGGCGCAGATAGAGCGTACCCTGGGTACACCCGACTCGGGTCTCTGGGAATTCCGCAACGAAGTACAGGTGCACACCTACTCGCTGCTGTTCCAGTGGGCCGGGGCGAAGGCGGCCCATAAGATCGCCGCCATCTTTAGCGACCAGGAACTGATGCGAAAGGCCCTGCGACTGGCTGAGGCGGCCGACAAACTGATGGATAAAGCCTATGATCCCCGCCGCCGGTTGTATACGCAGGCCATCGGCTCGGCAAACCTCGATGCCGGTACGCTGGCAATGATCACGATGGATTATCTCGACCACGACGGCGACAAGGCCAAAAACCATATTGCTGCCCTGGAAAAAGAGCTGCTGACGGACAACGGCCTCTTCTACCGCTACAAACACTACGATGACATCGGTTTCCCCGAGAGCACTTTCCTGGTGTGTGCCTTCTGGTATGTCGACGCGCTGGCCTGTGTGGGCCGGCTTGATGACGCCATTCGCAACCTCGACCAACTGCTCACCTTTAGCAACCACCTGGGCATCTATAGCGAAGATGCTACACCCGACGGGTCGCAATGGGGCAACTTCCCACAGACCTATAGTCATGTCGGCCTCATCAATGCGGCCTGCCGCATCGGACGGAAAATGGACAAGGCGGATTTTTTATGATGCCTGAAAAATGTATCTTGGGGCATGGCATCGAAGCTCATATTCAATATCCGGCAATTGGCGGGCGCCCGCGGGGAGACACACCCGCTGCGCGGGGGAGAGCTTGCTCAACTACCCTTCATCGACTATTCCTGGCTCCATATAGAAGACGACCGGATTGCCGCCTTCGGCCCCATGCGTGCCCTGCCGCCTGACCTGGCCCTGCTTGCCGGTACCCCGGCCGGCATCGATGCCTCCGGTTGTTTTGTCCTTCCCGCCTGGTGCGACAGCCATACTCACCTCGTTTTCGCGGGTAGCCGGGAGTCGGAGTTCGTCGATAAGCTAAAGGGGCTCAGCTATGCGGAGATCAACGCCAAAGGAGGGGGTATCCTGCATTCCGCGCGCCGGCTTGCCCAAACATCGGAAGACGAGCTGTTTGCCGGCGCCTGGCAGCGATTGCAAGACCTTTCCCGGCTGGGCACCGGGGCCATCGAGATAAAAAGCGGTTATGGTCTGACGGTAGAAGGTGAGCTGAAGATGCTGCGGGTCATCAAAAAGCTGAAACAACGATCCCCGCTTTCCATAAAGGCGACCTTTCTGGGGGCGCATGCCTACCCGGAGGATTATCGAAACGATCACCAGGGCTATATCGATCTGCTCATCCGGGAGATGCTGCCCGCCATCGCCGGTGAAGGGCTGGCCGATTATATCGACGTGTTTTGTGAAGAGGGTTTTTTTAGCCCTGCCGAGACCGAAACGATCGTGCGGGCAGGACTTCGTGCCGGGCTGCGGCCGAAAATTCATGCAAACCAGTTGCACCTTTCGGGTGGAGTACAGACGGGCGTGCGGCTGGGCGCCTTGTCAGTCGATCACCTCGAGACTATGGACGAGGACGCTATCGCCACGCTTGCTTCCTCGCCCACCATCGGCACGCTGCTACCTACCGCTGCCTTCTTTCTACGCATGCCTTTCCAACCTGCCAGAGCCCTGATCGATGCCGGTTGTGCGATTGCGCTGGCATCGGACTTCAACCCGGGTTCGTCGCCAAGCGGCAACATGAACCTGGTGGTGGCGATGGCCTGCACCGGCATGCGGATGCTGCCCGAAGAAGCGATCAATGCGGCTACTCTCAACGGAGCCTATGCCATGTCCCTGGGTGACAGTCTTGGCAGCATCACCCCGGGAAAAATTGCCAACCTGATCATTACCCGGCCGGTGCCTTCGCTGGCCTATCTGCCTTATGCCTTTGGGTCTAACCTCATCGATCAGGTGATGATAAAAGGAGAATTCATATGACAGGCCTGGACTTCCTGGTGTCGTTCTTTTCCGGTATCCGGCCGCATCGAGGCCACCGCAATGCGGCGGCCAACCTTGAGGCTGCGACTGCCAGTCTGCAACAAGATGCCGTCATGCTGGACAACCTCCGTCGTGCCATCCTCTCTCAATTGGTGCAGACCGATCTATCCTCGGCCCTCATGGAAAGCGGCATCCCGCTGGCGCGCGGTTTCTGGCAGGAGCTGTTTGGCCGGCTGCGGCACAAGCTGCTGCCACCTCTCCAGCCGGAGAATGATTTCCTCTACGTGCTCAACCGGGTCTTCTTCCGCAGCCGTGATTATCTATGGGTGGAAGATATCCCCCGGGCGGACTGGATCGCCTTCTTCGAGCTTCTCGGCCTGTTCATGCATATCGACGACCGACGCATCCTCCGGCAGCTGTCGCTCTCGCTGAATACCCTTTCTTTCCAGGTGGCGCAGCTGGGCCTGGAGAAGGACGTGCTGCAGTACATTCCCGAAGTCTACCGGGAAGAGAACCCTTTCGTCGAACAGCACGATCTCCTTAAAGACCTGTCGGCGCTGAAACAGGTTATCGGCCGGTGTTATGCCTGTATCGATCATATCCGGGATAACCATTCCGTCAACGGCGCCAGCCTTCACCAGACCTATATCCTGCTGCTGCTGGCCAACCGGCTCGATCGGATGACGATACTGGTCGATCTGCTGGATGAGGACAAGACCTTCGATACGGGTAAATTCGTGGACTTCTTCCGGATGCTCATCCGCTATGAGAACCGCAAGAATAGCATCCTCGAATTCACGTCCCAGTCGCTGGGTTACCTGGCCTACCAGATAGCCGAACACAAGGGGGCGAAAGGAAGCAAATACATCACTTCCACCTGGCCGGAATACCGGGCCATGTTGCGAAGCGCCATGGGAGGCGGCGCCTGGATCTGTTTCACCGTGCTGGTGAAGAACCTGCTGACGCGCCTGCCGATGGCCGTTTTCTGGCATGGCTTCGCCTACAGCATCAACTATAGCCTGGGCTTTATCCTCATCGAGGAGACCGGCACCACGCTGGCGACCAAGCAGCCTGCTTTCACTGCGAGTGCGGTGGCCAGTTCGCTCGACACCCGGAAGAATGCGCATCAGCCCAATCTCTACAATTTAGCCGTTACCGTCGCCAAGGTAAGCCGCAGCCAGTTCGCCTCTTTTGCCGGCAACCTCATCGTCGTCTTCCCCGGGGCCTGGCTGGTGGCCTGGGGATATGACAACATCTTTGGAAAGAAGCTCGTGTCGGGCGACGCGGCCCGGAAAATGCTACAGGACCAGCATCCCTGGGAGAGTTTTTCGCTGTTATATGCCTGCAATGCAGGGGTGTTCCTCTTTCTCAGCGGCATCATCGCGGGCTATGTCCAGAACAAGATTCGTTATAGCCATATCAGCCGGCGGCTGCAAACCCATCCCGTTCTCCGGCTCTCCATGCCCGAAAAACGGTTGAAAAGGGTTGCCGGCTACGTGGAAAAGCATGCCGGCGCCCTTGCCGGCAACATCAGCCTTGGGTTCTTTCTCGGGATGGCGGGTTTCTTTGGCGAGATCTTCGGTATCCATTTTGACATCCGCCACATCACCATTTCATCCGGCAATACCTCGCTGGCGGTGTACGGCCTGGGCTTTCAGCAGCTGGACCCCTGGTATCTGGCTACTGTGATCATCGGGGTGCTGGGAATCGGCTTCTGCAACTTCCTGGTTAGCTTTTCTCTCGCCTTCATCGTTGCCGTCCGCAGCCGTGGGGTCCGGTTGCGCGAGTATCCCGAATTCCTGGGCATCCTCTGGCGGTATTTTAAAAAGTATCCGCTGGATTTTATCCGGCCCAGGAGGCGGTCCGGAAAGAAAGAGGAGACCCCGGCGGTTGCCGAGGCGCATTAAGCTAGTTTTTCCTAATTTGCCGCCCAAAATCGACGACTACCATATGGAGCCCATCATCGAATGTGTACCGAATTTCAGCGAAGGCCGTAATCCCGAAATAATAAAACAGATTACCAACGAGATCGAATCGGTAGCCGGTGTCCGGCTACTGAATGTAGACCCGGGAAAAGCCACCAACCGCACGGTCGTCACCTTTGTCGGCAGCCCGCAGGCCGTTATTGACGCCGCTTTCCTGGCGATAAAACGCGCCGGAGAGGTGATCGACATGCGTTCGCACAAGGGCGAACACCCGCGCATGGGTGCTACCGATGTATGCCCGCTGATACCCATTGCGGGTATTACCATGGAGGAAACCGCCGTTTGGGCCCAACGACTGGCCAAACGAGTGGGGGAAGAACTGCATATCCCGGTCTACCTCTATGAAGCCGCGCAGCCCGACAAGAGCCGCAGCAATCTCTCCGTCATTCGTGCCGGCGAATACGAAGGGTTCTTTAAGAAGATCACCCTGCCGGAGTGGAAACCCGATTTCGGGCCTGCCGGGTTCGACGCCCGGCGTGGGGGCACTGTCATCGGCGCCCGCGACTTCCTCGTAGCGTATAATGTCAATCTCAATACTACTTCCCCCCGCCGTGCCAATGCCATTGCTTTTGATGTCCGGGAGGCCGGCAGGGTGATAAAAGAGGGTGAACAGCCGGTTCAGGTACCGGGTTCCTTAAGATCCGTGAAGGCCATCGGCTGGTTCATAGAAGAATATGGGATCGCGCAGATCTCCATGAATCTGACGAATATCCGGGTCACGCCGGTCCATATTGCTTTTGATGAGGTTTGTCGCAAAGCCGCGGAAAGAGGGATACGCGTCACCGGCAGCGAACTGGTGGGGTTGATACCACTGCAGTCCATGCTGGATGCGGGCCGTTATTTCCTGGAAAAGCAACAGCGCAGCACTGGCGTCTCCGAGAAGGAACTGATCCGGATAGCGATCCTATCGATGGGATTGGAGGATTTGGGGCCTTTTATCCCCGAAGAGCGGATCATCGAATACCAGTTGCGCAATCCTGCGGACGAAAAGTTGGTGCGGATGCCGCTGCGCGATTTTGCCGATGAGACCGCCAGTGAGAGCCCTGCGCCCGGCGGCGGCTCCATCTCCGCCTATGTCGGCGCTTTGGGTGCGTCCCTTGCGACGATGGTAGCCAATCTCTCTTCGCACAAGAAAGGGTGGGATAGCCGCTGGCGGGAATTCAGCGACTGGGCGCAAAAGGGACAGGGGTATAAGGATGAGCTGATCCGCCTGGTAGACGCCGATACCCGCGCTTTCAACGCCATCATGGCCGCCTTCGGATTACCAAAGGGCAATCCCACGGAAAAAGCCGCCCGGCACAGCGCCATCCAGGAGGCAACAAAGATGGCCATCGAAATTCCCTTCCGGGTAATGACCGTCGCGGCGGAAAGCATGGGGCTTATCAGGGCCATGGCCGAGACCGGTAATCCCAATTCCGTGTCCGATGCCGGGGTAGGGGCGGTGTGCGCCCGCGCGGCGGTGCTCGGCGCCTTTATGAATGTACGCATCAATGCCGCGGGCTATGAGGACAAGGCCTATGTGGTCGATATCCTGGCCAGGGGCAATGCGCTACAGGATGAGACCATCCGGGCCGAAGCAGCGATCCTGCAGCTCGTCAACGAAAAGATAGGGATGTAGCTCAGAAGGGGATGCCGATGTTGATATAACCGATGACCGTTCGCGACTGATCGGAATACATGGTGCTGAGTTCGAGCGGTCCGAGGGCGAAATTGTAGGTGAAGGTGAGGGCATAGCCCGAGAGGAAATCCGGGGTCGTAAAGAAGCTGCTCCTATCCAGGAAATTATTGAACAGCACATTGGCCCGGCCCGTGATCAGCACGTTATTGGTCAGCTGATAACGCAGGGCCAGCATTCCTTCGGCGATGCTGGCCGCATAGAACGTCCCTTCACGAAGTCCGGCGAAAGTCACCTGGTTGTGAAACTGGTCGGTCAATCCCCCGATGGAGAACTCATTCATGATATTGTTGTGATAGTGGAGATTGAGCCCACCCTGCAGGTGTACTTGAAGGGTATAGCGGCTGGCCAGCGGCAGGTATTGATCGAAGTTGACAAGAAAGCGTTCGTAGGGTACCGAGGAAAAGGTGGTGTCGCTGCGGGTGATGTTGGAAGCAAAATTATGCACTCTCGGGTTCTGCTCGAATACATGATCGGCCTCGCCTTCGAATTTCAATCCCCGGTGCGGGTAGAGGGGCCGGTCGAGCGTATTGCTGCGGATAAAGAAATAGCTGGTGAGGAAATTATTATGGCCTTTGAAGTCGAGACTGGAGGTGATAGAGGGGTCGTAGTCGATGTATTCCCACCTGGTACCGAGGCCAATGGTCAGGTCGCGGTTGGTGGAATAGCCGAAGTGGGCATCTCCCCGGAAATAGTTTTGGTCATACAGACCCGCCTCCTTGAAATTATTGTTATAGGTGGTGATCTTAAACTGATCCCACTGGGGACCTATTGTGAATGAGAAATTGGCCCGCCGGCTGAAATATTGCAGATGCTCTGCCCGGAATCGGAAATTCTGCCCGACATTGATCGTCGCCAGGCTGCGGGAAGTAGGCGTGAGGAAATTACGGGTGGTGAGGTTGAGGATGGCGCTGATGCCGCTAAACTGGTTATAGTTGAGCCCGAGCTTTGCAAAGGTGAGGGGATTTTCCTCCACGTCGAATGCGATATGGCTGGTGCTGTCGGACAGAGGGGTAAGGGCATAGGTGATGCGGTTGTAATAGCGTGTTCCAAAGGCACGTCTCACCATACGGGTGAGATTCTGTGCGCTGTAGGACCGATTGGGGTGCAGGTCCATGCTCTGAATAAAAAAGCCTTCGCTGGTGTTCTTTAGCCCTTTCACCTCGTAGGAAGATATCTTCACCGGGTGTACGACGGACAGCCGGTTCCTGACGATCTCCTGCTGTCCGTAGAGGGCATTCAGCGAATCCGCCATCGCTTTCAGCCGGGGATAGAGCAGCTGGCCCATGGCAACCCCCGAATCGATGATCTCACCTGCTTCTCCAAAATTGCCCATGCTGAACTTGTCCAGCGGCTGATGCACATAGATGGTACAGAGCGGTATCTGCGTCCGGGTGTCCGCCGCCTCACGGAAGAAGGCCACCTGCAACAATACCTGGAGGGCGTTAGTCACTTCCTCGGGGCTTCGCAGCGGGCCGGCTACATTACTTCCGATGATGATATTGGCGCCCATTTCCTTTACATCTCTCACCGGGAAATTCCGCACCACACCGCCATCCACCAGCTTCCGTTTGGCATAGCCCACGGCGGTGAAAACGGAAGGGATGGCCATGCTGCTTCGAATGGCCGAGACAATCTCGCCGGTGTCGAGAACGACCGCCTCTCCCGATGAGACATCCGTGGCGATGCATTTGAATGGAATAGGAAATTTAGAGAAATCCTTTATATCGCGTACAGGCTGGAATAGCTCAGCGAACTTCAGCCATAACTCCTGACCCTCGATAACCCCGGTGGCGAGGCGGAACCCGTGATTCACCCAGGGCAGCTCGATGTCATATCTGCCATATTCCCCCTTTTCATCCATGATCATGCTTCGCATGTAGGCTTGGTTGGATAGCAGGAGGTCCCAATCGATGCGGCGGGCGATCTTTTCGATGGAATCCGCGGAATAACCGATGGCATAGAGGGCGCCGATGATGCTGCCCATACTGGTGCCGGTGATATAATCGACCTTCAGTCCCGCGGAGTCGATGGCCTTGAGGATGCCGATGTGTGCAAGCCCCTTTGCGCCGCCGCCGCTGAGGACCAATCCAATTTTTGGTCTTGGTCCCTTTGGACTATCCTGACCAGTCTGGGCCAGCGCCCCACCGAGGGGCAACAACAGCAGGAGGACAATAAAAAGGGGGTGTTTTCTCATTAACGATGATTCAAAGGACCTTTTCCAACTCCACGATCTTCTCGAATACCTGCTCGTACTGGCGATTGGCTTTCTCCAGTTCGTCGCGTGTCTTTTTATAATCCGTCTCCGCTGCGACAAATTTGCTTTTATCTGAATACGTAGCAGGGTCGGCCAGGGATGCTTCGAGCTGATCTTTTTGCCGGGTGAGCGTTGCGATCTTCTGCTCCAGCTCCTGGAAGAGCCGTTGTTGTTTTTGAAGTTCCTTTTTTGCTTCCTTGTTGATAGGGGCAGGGGGTGGGGGAGGCTTCACGGGTTGTTCGGCTGCGGGGGGAGGCGGAGGGGCGGCCGCCGGCGTCTGCGCCTGTGCGGCTTTTGCTGCTATATTCCGTTCTTTCCATTCCACCCATTCCTCATAGGTTCCTTTGAATTCCCTGATGAGGTGGTCTTCTATCTCCCAGATCTTATTGGCTGTCTTTGAAATAAAATACCGGTCGTGGCTCACCAGCAGGAAGCTGCCTTCGTATTTATTCAGCGCCTCGATGAGGAGGTCGCAGGAATGCATATCCAGGTGGTTGGTAGGTTCGTCCAGCAGCAGGAAATTGGCCTTGCTGACGATGGTCTTGGCCAGGGCTACCCGGGCTTTCTCCCCACCGCTTAACACTTTGATCTTTTTTTCCACATCGTCTCCGCTGAACAGGAAACAACCCAGCAGCACCCGCAATTCGAGGTCGGTCTTCTGGCTGCCGCATAGTTGCATTTCTTCCAGCAGCGTATTGTTGACATCCAGCGCCTCCAGCTGGTGTTGCGCGTAAAAGCTTTCTTCAACGTTATGGCCCCAGACCCGTTCGCCCGCGAATGGCTCGGTTCCTGCGATCATCCGCAGAACAGTGGATTTTCCCTTTCCGTTGGCGCCGATGAGGGCGATCTTATCACCGCGGTCGATCTCGGCGGAGGCGTTCTCCACGATGCGGATCTTGCCAAAGTTCTTGGAGGCATTTCGCAACGTGGCCAGAATACGGCCAGGGGTCTTATCTACCCGAAAATTAATCTTTATATTCGGTCTTTCGATCTCGACGTCTTCGATGCGTTCGATCTTTTCCAATCTTTTCATCGCGCTTTGCGCAGCTGCCGCCTTTGTCGCTTTTGCTCTGAATCTTTCTATAAACCGCTCTTGCTGGCGGATATATTCCTGCTGGTTCTCATATGCGCGCTGCTGCAGCTCGACGCGCTGTACTTTTTCCGTCTCGTAGAAGCTGTAGTTGCCATTGTAGATGTGGAGCTCTTTCTGGTACAGCTCGACGATCTTGGTCACCATCCGGTTGAGGAAGTATTTATCGTGACTGACGATGATCACGCTACCCTGGTAGTGTTGGAGGTACTTCTCCAGCCATTCGATGGAAGGCAGGTCCATGTGGTTGGTCGGTTCGTCCAGCAGCAGCAGATCGGGTTTTTGCAAGATCATCTTGGCCAGCAGGACGCGCATGCGCCAGCCACCGCTGAATTCCCGAAAGGGCCGCCCGAGGTCGGCGTTATCGAAGCCAAGTCCCTGGAGGATCTCTTCTGTCCGATGGTGGATGGTATAGCCATCGAGGGTATCCATTTCATGCAGGGCATCCGTATATTGAATGAGAAGGTCATTGTTCTCATGGTCCTTCTCCAGCTGTTTGCCCAGCTCGTCGATCTCTTTTTCGAGTTGCAGGACGCGTTCGAAGGCAGTCATGGCTACTTCCACGATGGAGCCGTTGGTGTCGAAGCTCAGCAGGTCCTGGTGCAGATAGCCGATGGTAGTGGTACGGCTTTTCTCCACCGTGCCTTCGGAAGGCTGGTAGTCGCCGGCAAATAGTTTTAATAAGGTCGATTTCCCTGTACCGTTATAGCCGATAAGTCCGATGCGTTCGTTGGGTTGGATATGCCAGGTGGCGTTCTTTACGATGACCCGGGCCCCGAATTCAAAAGTTACGTTTTGCAGTCCTGCTAGCATGGGTGCAAAATTAACCTTCGGCGGGGATTCCCCCAAACGGCGTATGGTGTTGGAATCGTTAAATCCGTACCTTGCGTAAAAATCCGATCAATGAAGAAATTCATTCTGCTGGTCATCCTTTTCGTCATAGCCGGTTTTCTTGCCTATAAGTTGTTGTCCGATAAACCTGCCCGCCCGGCGGAACCTGCGGATAAGCCCCTGGCGATCTCGAAGAACTCCGGTGCATTCGATGCCGCTTTCGGCATATTGATGAATGACTATTTTGCCATGAGGGACGCGCTGGTGAACTGGGATACCCTGAAGGCCGACCAGGCCGCCTATGCGCTGGCGGGAAAGGCCGACAGCCTGCCGGTGAATTTAATGAAAGCGGACACCAATATCATCCTCACCGCCCGGAGCCTGGCTGCCAGCCTCAGCGGTGACGCAAAAGGGTTCGTCGGCGAAGCAGGCATCGAAGGCCGGCGGCAGTCTTTCAATATACTTACCGAAGAATTATACAATCTCGTCCGTGCTGTACGGTATGACGGGGAGACCACCTACCATCTGCGCTGTCCAATGGCCTTTAAGGATTCTATCGAAGGGTTCTGGCTGAGCAATTCCCGGGAGATCGTCAATCCCTACCTGGGCAACAAGCATCCTGGCTACGGACAAAAGATGCTGCATTGCGGGGATATCGTAGATTCCTTCCTCGCAAAATAGGCTCATGGCCGGTAGACAAACCGGACGGCGGCGCTTTTTTCCTCTGTAGAAGAAAGAAAAACCTCGAATTTCTGTGATCCTGCGGTCACCATCATCAGGGCCGTATTGGGCGGAATGTCGCCCAGGTTGTCGGCATACATCACCAGTTCGTAGGGAATATTGGGAAAAGCATTGAAATTTATGGTCAGCGGCCTGTCCGTCAGCATTTGCCGGTATAAGAGCAGTTTACCGTTGATCAGCACCGTTACGGTATCGTGATCGATAACCGCATCGTCATAGAGTTCGATCTTGATCTGCGAGCTGCTCACGGTCACCGTTTTCACCACCGCTTTCTGGCGCGGCTGGAGGTGCAGGGTAGCCTGCAAACCCGCCAGGGTGTCGTTCTGGTCGACGTCGACGGGGAAGTCGGATGCGGTGGCCTTTTGGAGTTTGATCTTCCCCGGGGGACAGATGAGATGCTTTTCCGAGTAGAAGCCTTTCCAGTCCCCGGTCAATTCTTCGATGGCGCCATTGCGGGTATAATCGAGGTCATAGGTCTTCATACAGGGCGAGCAGTCGCCAGGGATATCCGATTCCAGCACCCGGTCTTCAATCAGCACCAGCCGGTGCGTTTGCGCATTGTAGCGGCCCGTAAAGCTCATCTTTACAAAATGCGCTTTGTCATAGTAGTCATAGGCCTTTCCCGTGATGCGGTCGCCCGTAAAATTGATCTGCAGTTCAAGGAAATAGGTTGGATAACATCCACCCGGACCCTGGGTCAGCGTCCCCTTCCAGATGCCATTGAGGTCTTCTGCCTGTGAGCAAAGAGACAGTAATGATAACAATAGGATAAGAAGACGGGTCATACGCTGGCTATTTTTCATATTGAAACCTCACCACGGCGTTCTTTTGTTCGGTGGAAGTAATGCGCACCTCGTACTCCTTGTCTCCGGCTTTTACGATCATCAGAGAGGTGTTGGGCGGAATCGTCCCCTCGTTCTCCGCCACCATCACCACCTCATGGTAGTCGTTGGTCTCATCGAGATGGATGGTGACGATGAGGGGCTTGTCGGTGAGCATCGCATGGTTGATCACCTCCTTGTTGTCCAGGTAGACGGAGACGGTGTCGCCATCGATGACCCCGTCGTCATAAATGTTGAGGGTTACTTCGTTGGTATGGACGACGATGGTTTTGACCAGTTGGTTCTGGCGGTCGACCAATACCCGGGGGGCAATAGTCGGGAATTTCCGCCCGATGTTCGTAAGGTTGCTGTCCTTGCCGGCCTGGCGCACCCCTTCTTTTGCAATGTCAATCTTTGCGATCGGCGGGGTGCGGGTGGGCTGTTCGGTTTTTTTCACCGGTGTCTTTGTCTCGGGCGGGGTCGTCTTTGCCAGGGACTTTGCAGGTGTGGTAGAAGCAGTGCCGGCAGGCTTATGCAGCGGTGCGGCGGTGACTCCCGGCTTCGCCATGGGTTTTGTCAGCGGTTTGTGCAGGGCCACCTTGCTTCTTTCTTTTAGCGAATCGGCTTTGGCGATCTCCTTTTCCCGTTTGGCTACAAACGGCTCGGTATAAAAATCTGAGATCGGAACCTTGCGGAGAAAGACGGTGCCGCGGCCACAGTTGCTGGAAT
The DNA here is from genome assembly GCF_014642875.1 of Puia dinghuensis. GTDB lineage: Bacteria > Bacteroidota > Bacteroidia > Chitinophagales > Chitinophagaceae > Puia > Puia dinghuensis. The sequence goes on along the minus strand of NZ_BMJC01000001.1, from coordinate 848,424 downwards.
CCCGGGTATTCATGCTTACATAGGTTCCTTCCAGGAACTCGTCGTCCCCCGACTTGGTATACTGCAGAAAACAGGTCATGATACAGACATCGCCAAAGGAATTGCGCACTTCCAGCAGCTTGCCTTCCTGCAGCAACACCTTCGACGTCCGGACATTGACCGTCCCGGCCGCGGCAGCTTTGCCATAGAAGAAGGAGGAAAGATAGGAATAGGTCACCGCTTCGAAGGTTTTTTCGTGCTGGGCGACCTGTACTTCGAATTTATAACGGTCATCAAATATCGAAGACCGCAGCTGGGAGGCGTTGGACGACCGGAAATGGCCCTGCCAGATACCGGTGATGTTCTGAGCTTGCAGTGCGAGGGGAGTGAAAAACAAAAGCAAAAACGAAATCGACAGATTGAGTCTCCGCATATTCTACGAGGCGTTTTGTCCCAAATGGCAAATTATGCAAATAAATCCTTCCAACCCTTACCATTTGTAAAATAGGAGTAGTTCGCGGTTACCATTTGTTTGTTAAATTTGCACCCTTATGATCAAGATCACTTTTCCGGACGGTGCCGTCAGAGAATACGAAAACGGCATCACAGCATTAGAGGTCGCCAAATCCATCAGTGAAGGACTGGCGAAAAAAGTATTGGCCGCGAATGTAAATGGACAGGTGTGGGATGCCACACGTCCCCTCACGACAGATGCAACTCTGAAGCTGCTGACCTGGACGGATGAGGATGGGAAATCCACTTTCTGGCATTCTTCGGCGCACCTGCTGGCCGAGGCCGTAGAAGCCCTGTACCCGGGTGTCAAATTCTGGGTGGGCCCGCCGGTTGATGGCGGCGGGTTCTATTACGATATGGACCTGGGCGGGCGACAGATCACGGAAGACGATCTTCGCAAGCTGGAGGTGAAGATGGCCGAACTGGCAAAACAGAATGAAGTCTATCGCCGCAAGGAGATCAGCAAGGCGGATGCCATCCGGTATTTCACCGACAAGGGCGACGAATATAAATTAGACCTCCTGGAAAATCTCCAGGACGGGCAGATCACCTTTTATACCCAGGGTAATTTCACCGATCTCTGCCGGGGGCCGCATATCCCGAATACCGGATTTATCAAGGCGGTCCGGCTCACCAACATCGCCGGGGCCTACTGGAAGGGGGATGAGAAGAACAAGCAGCTGACCCGGGTGTACGGCGTTACTTTCCCATCGCAAAAAGAGCTCGATGAATACCTCCAGATGCTGGAGGAAGCGAAGAAAAGGGACCACCGCAAACTGGGGAAGGAGCTGGGCATCTTTACTTTTGATGAACAGGTGGGGCCGGGGCTCCCGCTTTGGATGCCCAATGGCGCGGTTATCATCGAGGAATTGGAAAAGCTGGCAAAGGATACCGAGGGAAGGGCCGGATATAAAAGGGTGGTCACGCCGAACATTGCCAAGGAAAGTTTGTATTTAACCAGCGGTCACCTGCCTTATTACCAGGACAGCATGTATCCGCCGATGGAACTGGAAGGGGAGAAGTATTACCTCCGGGCGATGAACTGTCCCCATCACCACAAGATCTTTGCCGCCGAGCAGCGGTCGTATAAGGACCTGCCTTACCGGCTGGCCGAATATGGAACCGTCTATCGCTATGAGCAGAGCGGGGAATTGTTCGGGCTGATGCGGGTACGGTGTTTGCATATGAACGATGCCCATATCTACTGCTCCCGGGAGCAGTTCTATGACGAGTTTCGGGGGGTTAACGAAATGTACCTCAAATATTTCAAGATCTTTGGCATCGACAAGTACGTAATGCGGTTCAGCACCCACGACCCGGCCAAACTGGGCCAGAAGTTCATCGACGAGCCGGAATTGTGGAAGGAAACCGAAGATCTGGTACGGGATGTGCTGATACGGACCAAGACTCCCTACGTGGAGGTACCCGGCGAGGGGGCGTTTTACGGACCGAAGATCGACGTGCAGATATGGAGTGCCATCGGCCGGGAGTTTACCCTGGCTACCAACCAGGTAGACTTTGCCCAGGGCCGGCGGTTCAACCTGCAGTTCACCAACAGGGACAACCATCCCGAGTCGCCGCTGATCATCCACAGGGCGCCCCTGGGGACGCATGAGCGGTTTATTGGTTTCCTTTTGGAGCATTATGCAGGAAAATTTCCGGTGTGGCTCGCGCCCTTGCAGGTGAAGGTCTTACCCATCACCGATAAGTCCCTCGAATATGCACAAAGTCTTTCCATTCTGCTGAAAAATGCAGATATTCGTGTAGAAGTCGACGACCGGAGCGAGAAGATAGGAAAGAAGATCCGGGATACCGAATTGGCCCGGGTTCCCTATATGCTTGTCGTCGGAGAAAAGGAGATGAGCGAGAACAAAGTCGCCGTGCGCCGCCAGGGAAAAGGTGACCTGGGGGTGAAAGGGATAGAGGAGTTCATCGCCGAGGTAAGAAAAGAGATAATCGAACGCGCCCCCAATCCCTAAGGGCGTCCATTTGAAAAAAAGAAAATTTGCAGCTTCCGGCAGGGAGGGAAGTTGAACTTAAAAACAGTAAATGGCATTTCCACCGAGACCCCCACGCGGGAATTTCAATCCACGATTCAGAAAAGAACAACAACAAGAACATCGTACCAACCATATGATCAGGGTGCCACAGGTGCGACTGGTCGGCGACAATGTAGAAGTCGGCGTTTATTCCATCCAGGAGGCCATTAAGATGGCCCAGGAACAGCAGCTTGACCTGGTCGAGATATCGCCCACTGCCGATCCTCCCGTTTGTAAGATCATTGATTACAATAAATTCCTATACGAGAAGAAGAAGAAGGAAAAGGAGCAAAAGGCCAAGAGCAAGACCTCCGAGGTGAAGGAGATCAGGTTTACCCCCAATACGGATGACCATGACTTCGACTTTAAGGCAAAACATGCCGAGAAGTTTCTGAAGGAAGGCAACAAGGTGAAGGCCTATGTCCAGTTTAAGGGACGGGCCATCCAGTTCAAGGAGAGGGGCGAGCTCCTGCTTCTTAAGTTTGCTGAGCGGCTCAACGATTCGGGGGTGCTGGAAGGCATGCCGAAGATGGAGGGCAAGCGGATGTTGGCGATCTGGGCACCTAAATCCCAGAAAAAGAAGGAAAAAACCGCTTAAAGAAGGCAAATACCGCCTAAAAGCGAAAAAATCATAAAAAAGCCGCAGAAATGCGGTTTTTTTTATACCTTTGCCGCCCTTACCCAACCGGCTCCATAAGTGTCCCGCCTGTGCGGGGCCGCCATCAGGGTGAACTATAAAAGCATTCAAAATGCCAAAGGTTAAGACCAACTCCAGTGCCAAGAAGCGATTCAAAGTTACCGGCACGGGCAAGATCACTCACCAGAAGTCTTTCAAGCGTCACATCCTCACCAAAAAGTCCAAGAAACGCAAACGTAACCTCCGCAAGAAAGGTGAGGTCGCCGGTTCCCATTTGGATTTTGTAAAGCGGCTGCTGAGACTGAAATAGTCTCCGCCGGATTTGATTTGAAAGATCATTATTTGTTAATTCTCTAAAGTAAGTAAGATATGCCACGTTCAGTAAACGCCGTTGCTTCCCGGGCCCGCAGGAAACGCATTTTGAAAGAAGCGAAAGGGTTCTACGGCAAAAGAAAGAATGTATACACCGTCGCCAAGAACGTATTGGAGAAGGGTCTTCAATACCGCTATGTCGGCCGTAAATTGAAGAAAAGGGAATACCGCACGTTGTGGATCGCCCGTATCAACGCCGCGGTTCGTGCTGAAGGCCTCACCTATTCGCAGTTCATCCACAAATTGGCACAGAAAGGTGTCGGTCTCGACCGCAAGATCCTCGCCGACCTGGCCATGAATGAGCCGGAAACCTTCAAGAAGCTTGTAGCGACTGTTAAGTAATAGCAACGCATCGCATTATACGAGGCCGCCCGGATGGGCGGCCTTTTGTTATTTAAAAAAAAACCTACACATTTGCATATTCATAACCATTAATATAGAATAACCTGGATCAGTCAATGAACAATAGTTACACCGACCTGGTGACGCAAACCTTCAACTTCCCGCAGGAAGGTTTCGAAGTAAAAGATAACTACCTTCAATTTAACGGCCTTGATCTGAAAGCATTGATCGACAAGTATGGCACTCCCATGAAGCTGACCTACCTGCCCAAGATCGGCCAGCAGATCAATAAGGCAAAGAAAATGTTTGCCAGCGCCATCAAGCGCCATCATTACGAGGGCAAGTATCATTACTGCTATTGTACCAAAAGCTCGCACTTTTCCTTCATCGTCGAGGAAGCGCTGAAGCATGACATCCACCTGGAGACCTCTTACGCTTACGACATCGAGATCATCAAGAAGCTGTACGAGCGCAAGAAGATCACCAAGGACATCTTTATCATCTGCAACGGATTCAAGCAAAAGCCCTATACCAGCCGCATCGCTTCCCTGCTGAACAGCGGTTTCAAAAACGTTATTCCCATTCTGGATAACAAGGACGAGCTGCAGCAGTATAAACGCAGCGTCAAGGTTCCCTTCAAGCTGGGGATCAGGGTGGCTGCGGAAGAAGAACCTACCTTCCCCTTCTATACCTCGCGGCTTGGATTCCGGGCGCGGGACGTGCTGGAATTCTATGTCGATAAGATAGAAGGCAATGAAGACCGGTTTCAGTTGAAGATGCTGCATATCTTCCTTAACAAAGGTATTAAGGACGATATCTACTACTGGAGTGAGCTCAACAAGGTTATCAATCTGTATTGTCAGCTCAAAAAGATCTGTCCCGAGCTGGATTCCATCAACATCGGCGGCGGTTTTCCCATCAAGCATTCGCTGGGTTTCGAATACGACTACCAGTTTATGATCAATGAGATCGTCGGCAATATCAAAAAGGCCTGCAAGCGCAATAATGTGCCCATGCCGCACATCTTTACTGAATTTGGAAGTTATACGGTGGGAGAGAGCATGGCACATATCTATAGTGTCATCGGCCAGAAAATGCAGAACGACCGTGAGATCTGGTACATGATCGATTCTTCTTTTATTACCACTCTTCCGGATACCTGGGGAATCGGCGAGCGCTTCCTCATGCTACCGGTGAATAAATGGGATGGGGAGTACCAGCGTGTCGTCCTTGGGGGCATCACCTGCGACAGCCACGACTATTACGATTCCGAGGAACATATCAACGAAGTATTCCTGCCCAAGATCGTCAATGGCGAGCCGCTGTACGTGGGCTTCTTTCATACCGGAGCTTACCAGGACCAGATCAGTGGTTATGGCGGCATCAAACACTGCCTGATACCTTCGCCCAAACATGTCATCGTTGGCTACGACAAGAACGGCAAATTGACCGACTGGGTCTATGCCAAGGAGCAGACCGCGCAGAGCATGCTCAAGATCCTGGGTTACATGTAACTAAATTGCGCCCGTTAGTGCCTTTTTAGCCGGTATTTCTTGTTGACCTTGGGATTGTCGAAATAAGCGTTCAACTCTTCCTCCGTCATGCCGCTCGTATCTTCCAGCGGAACATCGATCAATTGCACCTGGGTCTGCTTGAGTTCGGTTTTAATGTTGCCGATCTTTTTGACGATGTCGGGGTCCTTTTCTCCTACCAGCGAATTGTCGTGGATCGTATAGTCCAGCCTTTTGATCGACGAACGGACCAGGCTGGCCTGGTTTTGCGCTGCCGTCTGGGGTGGAGCAACGCTTTCTTTCACCGGCACCATCGCGACGCCTACACTGGGCAGGATGGCGCCGGTCGTCGCGTCGTGGCTGCTGGTGGCGATGGTCCCGCCGAGGGCGGTGGTGGCTGTCGTCAGGTCAAATCCGTTGCGGGTATGGTTGGTTTTCTTCACTTTTTTGTCCAATTGGTAAAAGGCATACTTCAACTGCAGGATATAGGTGCGCATGTTCTTGACGGCGACATTGTACTGTTCTACCATGTAGGGATAGTTGAGCGCTTCCTTTACATAGATGCGGACGGTGGCGGTGTCCCGCATAAACACCTTGTTGGTGCCCACAAAATAGAGGATGAGCAATCTTGTTTTGGCCGAATCGCCATCCTTTACAAAATCATAAGGCGGACTCCAGGTAAAATCGTCATTACAGTTCTTTATGACGGAGTTGGTCTTGATCGGAATGTTCGAATAAAAATTCAGGCTTTCGATAGGGTAGGTTCCGGTCTCGCATTGGACGCGAAAATTGACGGTATCGCCTTCATCCACATATAGCACGTTGCTGACGGTGGGCTTCACATGGGAAGGAATGATCTCGGTGGTAAAAAAGCTGATGATGAAATTGGTGTCCAGCCGGTCTTTCGGATCGTTGAGGTTCTGAACACCCATGTTGACATGGTATTCATAATCATACTTGAGCCTGCCCGAAAGAAAGTAGGATTTATCCGCCTTGAAGGTGAGCAGCCCGTTCTCCCTGAGCCTTAACCCGGCCGGGGCATTCCGCAGAAAGAAGTAGTACCTGCCGGGGTCGCGGTTGATCTCGAACTGATAGGTGAGGGTGGAGTCGACGTGCACGTTGAAATAGGGGTTCATGTTACGGATGCGCAACGTAGAGTCATCAAATCGCCTGGAGGTATCCGATAATTGCAGCGGGGCACGGAACCCCGGATTCTGAGCAACCCCTCTTATACAAAACAACATTCCAGCCAATACGAAGAGCCAAAGCCTAAAGACGCTCGAAGGTTTAATCATATTTCTTGGATAAAATGGGTTAATTGAAGCTCGAAATTAACACAATCAATCTAAAAATCCGGCAAAAAAAAGCCAGGCCCCAAAGGGCCAGGCTGCTGTTATTCAACCAAAACCAACCAATTGTTATGAAAAAAGCACTATCGCCATCCGCCCTTGCATAGCGGCTCGATAATTAAATAGTTATTGAATAGCGATCTGCCGGGTGGATTCTTTTACCTGTTCCTTTTTGGGCAGATAAAGTTTTAGCACGCCATTTTCGTACTTGGCCTGGATGGCGTTGCTATCGACGCGTTCGTCCAGATTGAAGCTGCGTTTGAAGCTTCTGAAGGAAAATTCTTTGCGGATGGTCTTGTAGTCTTCGGTCTTGGTTTCTTCTTTCTTTTCGAAAGAGACCGTCAGTTGACCATTGTCAACAGACAATTTGAAGTCTTCCTTGTTGCGGCCGGGGGCGCTGAGCTCAAGATGGTAAGCCTCCGTGGTTTCGTGGATGTTCACTGGAGGGAATCCGAAACTTTCGTCACGACCGAGAGTGGAAGGAAAACCCTGGAAGAACTCATCCACAATGTTTGCAAAGCTCGAAAGGCTTTTGTGTCCGTTGTTGTTTACTTTTACGAGTGTCATAATCGATCTGTTATTTTAGATTTGTAATGTCAGTTGACGCAGAGAAGGGATCAAACGATATACCATCCGGCCAAAATCGATTTTTTGCAGCATTTTTGACGGCTAACCCACTGCTTCAATGACAGAATTTCATTTCAATTCCGTTTTCGATGACATTTTTGCATTGAACTTTTTACCTACTTTTGTGTTTTCTAATTATTCATTATAAACAATATATTACAATGTATCCAGCGGAAATAGTACTACCCATGAAGGAGGAGCTGACGGACAACGGATTTCACGAGTTGCTCAGCTCGAGCGAAGTTGAATCTCAATTACAGAAGACCGGGACCACCCTGGTGATGGTAAACTCTGTTTGCGGCTGTTCGGCCGGTTCTGCCCGGCCCGGGGTGTTGATGGCCGTTGCTAATAGCCCAAAGAAACCGGATTTTCTCACTACCAGCTTTGCCGGGTTCGACCTGGAGGCGGTGAACACGATCCGCGAGCATTTGCTGCCTTATCCGCCTTCTTCCCCGGCCATCGCCTTATTTAAGGATGGTAAACTGGTGCATATGATCGAGCGTCATCAGATAGAAGGCCGTCCGGCCCAGCTGATCGCACATAATCTTATCGCGGCCTTTGACGAGTATTGCTGATTTACGTTTTTTTAAAGCATGAAACCCCTCCCGTCCCGGGAGGGGTTTTTTTATTTACATTGTAATTCACATCTGTGGATAAGCTATGGAATGCAGGAATGGCGGGAATTTGGCGGGAAAAATGTTCCCCGTGGAACACTATTGTGGAACGGCAATCAACAACATTTAGTATTTGTGGAAAATATTTTTTCGGAAAAAATTCTGAAAAGCCCTATAAGACCCTCAACCTCCGGCTTTTCGGAGTAAAGAAAACCAAGGATGCTGGAAGCATCCCGTCCGAAGGACAGACAAAGGATCGTTTTGGCGGCGATGCGGTAAATTTGGGCCCGAGCGTATCGCCGCCAAAATTTTAAGCTGCATTGCCGCGGCAAAACCGTAGGTTTGTGCGATCGAAAGAAAACTATGTATCCCAACCTTTATTTCGCTATTAAGGATCTTTTCGGAATCTCATGGCCTCCTCTTCGTTTTGTAAACTCCTTTGGCTTCTTTGTCGCCCTCTCTTTTATCGCCGCCGCCATCACGCTTACCAAAGAGCTGAAGCGTAAGCAGAGGGAAGGGTTGTTACATGCCCGGGAAGAGGTGATCCTGATAGGGAAGCCCGCCAGCCCCACCGAACTGACGCTTAATTTTATCCTGGGGTTTCTGCTGGGATTTAAGCTCGTCGGCCTTTTTACGGCTGACAGCGCCCTCACCGCCAATGTCCAGGATTACCTGATGTCCATGCAGGGCAATCTCCCCGCCGGGTTGATAGGCGGACTCCTTTTTGCCGGGCTGAAATGGTATGAAAAGAATAAAAGGAAATTACCCCAGCCCCAGGAAAAGAAAGTGCGTATCTGGCCCCATGACAGGGTAGGGGATCTCACCATCTATGCCTTTGTCTTTGGTTTTGTGGGCGCCAAGATATTCAACAGCCTGGAAACCTGGAATGACTTTGTACGGGACCCTATCGGCTCCCTTTTTTCCTTCAGCGGGCTCACTTTTTATGGCGGGCTAATCTGCGCCGCGCTTGCCATCTGGTACTATGCCCGGAAACACGGCATCGGCTTCTGGCATTTGAATGATGCCGCGGCGCCCGGTCTGATGCTGGCCTATGCCATCGGCCGCATCGGCTGCCAGGTATCGGGGGACGGCGACTGGGGTATCCTGAACAGCGCCTATATCACCACAAAAACGGGGAAAGTGGCACTCGCCGGTCCGAATGATTTTACTCAAACCCTGCAACAGTACAGCCAGGTCTATCTGCCCCAATTCGGCAGCCTGGACAAGGTTCCGCACCTGTCGGTAAAGGCGCCTTCCTTCCTCCCCGACTGGTTCTTTGCCTACTCCTATCCCCATAATGTCATCAGCGAAGGCGCTCATATCCTGGATTGCAACACCCAATACTGCAGCCAGTTGCCCATTCCCGTGTTCCCGACACCGCTATATGAGACACTCTCCTGCCTGGCGCTCTTCTTTGTTCTATGGGGCTTGCGCAAACGGCTTACCATCCCCGGGACACTCTTTGCCATTTATCTCATTCTCAACGGGATCGAGCGTTTTTTGGTAGAACATATCCGGGTAAATACCACCTACTCCATCTTTGGCTTTCATCCCACCCAGGCAGAACTCATCTCCGCCGGTCTGGTCATCGCCGGAGTGCTCATCTATTTCAACCGGAAGCGCCGCGGGGTGCCGCCGCCACGAACGGCCACTGACGATGTCCGGGTCGGATAAGAGCCCGTTGCCAGCCTTCCGGGAATCTTTCCTTTCATCATTACATCGGTAACCTTCGTAACGTGTTGCCGTCATCCTTCGTCATAGGAAAGCGTAGAAAGGCCAGGCTTCTTGTCCAATCGTCACCGGAAACAGTACCCCCGTCAAGTTAAATTTCTGCCCCCCTGATGACACGGTAGTTTTGTCCCAGCCGCCAATTATCACTGGAATCGGCCATCCAACATAAAACAATATACTATGCAATGCAAAGTACCAATCTTTGTATTGTAATAATTAAGAAACAGTACTAAATATACAAAGCGACTAGTTATGAGAAACACTTTCACCCTTCTAACTGCCTTCGTTCTTCTGGCCTCGTTGCCCGCCATGGCCCAGGTCAACGGTAAGATCACCGGTACGACCCGGGATACCAAGGGGCAACCCATCGAAGCGGCTACTATTACCTTATTAAATGCAAAAGATTCGTCACGGCTGAAAGAAACGGCAACCGACAAATCCGGCGGGTTCACCTTTGAAGAAGTTCCGGCCGGGAAATACCTGGTCAAGGCTTCGTCGGTGGGCTTTAGTTCGCTGTTTTCCGCCCCGTTCGCCGTTGCAAAAGACGGGGCTGCGCGCAACGTGCCCCCGCTTGAACTGCCCGCTGCCCCCGCGACAAGCCTCGTAGCCGTTGCAGTAGTGGGTAAAAAGCCCTTTTTTGAGCAGAAAGCCGATCGCATGGTCGTTAATGTGGACGCTTCCCCCTCCAACGCCGGGTCTACCGCCATGGACGTTCTGGAGAAATCCCCCGGCGTCACCCTGGATAAGGATGACAATATCAGCCTGAAAGGAAAACAGCAGGTCACCATTATGATCGATGGCAAACCCACCTATCTCTCGGCTACCCAATTAGCCAGCTACCTGCGGAGTCTGCCGGCTTCCTCCATCGACCAGATAGAGCTGATGACCAACCCCTCCGCCAAATATGACGCTGCCGGCAATTCGGGGATCATCAATATCAAAACCAAAAAGAACAAAATGAAGGGGTTCAACGGTAACCTCAACCTCACCCATACCCAGGGCGTATATCCAAAACCCAGCGGCAGCCTTAACCTCAACTATCGCAACGGAAAAGCCAACTTCTTCCTCAACGCCGGCTATGCCCACTGGGAAGGATTCCAGCACCTGTCGATAACCCGGAAATACCTTGACGGAGATGCCGCCAAGACGATCAATTCCATCTTCACCCAAGAGACTGAAATGCATTTCATCAACCCCGAGATGAACCTGAAACTGGGGATGGATTACTACCTCACGCCCAAAACAACTATTGGATTCGTGGTGAGCGGCTTTCATAACCAGGAGCAGAACCGAAGCACCAGCAATATCCGGTTGCTCGACCCGCATTATAACCTTGATTCTGTTGTCTTCTCGCCAAGCACCAATACTACCACCTGGAACAACGGCAGCGTCAACCTCAACTTCCGTCATACCTATGATAGCACCGGCCGGGAGCTGACCGCCGACCTTGACTATGTACGCTACAGCGCCCTCAGTGACCAGTATTTCGATAACCTCACCTATGCCTCGGATATGGCCAAGCTGAACGAGACTATCCTCACCGGCCACCTTCCCAGCACGATCAATATCTATACCTTCAAGACCGACTATACCCGGCCCCTGGCCCATGGGTACAAATTGGAATCCGGCATCAAGCTGAGCTATGTCAACACGGATAACACCGCCAATTATTACAATCTGTTGAACAATGTGCCGGAAGTGGATACCACCAAGACTAACCACTTCCTCTATCATGAGAATATCAATGCCGCCTATATCAATATGACAAAAGAGATCAAAAAATGGAGTATACAGCTGGGGTTCCGGGCGGAAAACACCAATTACTTCGGCCATCAGTTGGGGAATGGACTGTCGGTGATCAATCGGGACTCCTCCTTTTCCCGCAGCTATGTCAACCTGTTTCCCACGGCCTTTATCAGCTATAGCATCAATGACAATAACCAGCTGACCGTCAACTATGGACGGCGTATCGACCGGCCCGCCTACCAGGATCTCAACCCCTTCCTTTTCTTCCTCGATCAGTACACCTACCAGGCCGGTAATCCCTACCTCCAACCCCAGTATACTAACAATGTCGAACTCTCGCATACCTGGCGGCACAAGCTGACCACGACGCTGAACTACAGCCATACCAACAACTTCTTCACCGAGACCTTCGAGCAATCCGGTCAGGCTACCATCGTCCGCAGGGGTAACATCGGCAGCCGTGAGGATGCCGGCATCGCGATCAGCGCCCAGCTGCCCATCGCCAAATGGTGGACGTCGATATTGTACAGCAACCTCAATTACAACAAGTTCAGCGGCATGTTATACGGTGAGAACCTCAATGTGTCGGCGACCACGCTGCTGCTCAATATGAACAACCAGTTTACCTTTAAGGGCGGCTGGGGCGGCGAGGTTTCCGGGTTCTACCGCACCAAAGGCGTGGAAGGGCAGGTCGTCATCTACCCCCTGGGACAGGCTTCCGCGGCCGTCTCCAAAAAGCTGCTCCACGACAAGGCCTCACTCAAACTGGCGGTGCGCGATATCTTTTATACCAACCACCCCCACGGTTACCTCAATTTCCAGCAGACGGAGGCTACTTTCAGCAACCGGCGGGATAGCCGCCAGGTAGCCTGCACCTTTACCTGGAATTTTGGCAAACCCTTTAAGGGCATGGCCGGCGGCAGAAGGCAAAACGGCGCCGGGGAAGAGGAGAACCGGGTGAAATCGGGTGGCAACGGTAATTAGTTGTAATAAGTTGTAGCTTTGACGCTCAACTCACCCATATGCCATCCTTTGATATCGTCAGTAAGGTTGACCCGCAACAACTGGACAACGCGGTCAACGTCACCAAGAAAGAGATCACCAACCGGTTTGACTTCAAGGATTCTCCTGTCACCATCGAATTGAACAAGAAGGATATGAAGATCGACCTCGAAGCGGAAAGTGAGATGAAACTCAAGCAGATAATGGATGTCCTCATCAGCCGGAGCATGAAGCAGGGCCTCGATCCCCTGGCATTCGATATGACAAAAGAACCCTATCAGAGCGGGAAGGTCACCCGGCAGGAGGTGCCGGTGCGCAACGGCCTCAAACAGGAAGACGCCAAGAAAGTGACCAAACTGATAAAGGATTCCGGGCTAAAGGTCCAGTCGCAGATGATGGACGATCTTATCCGGGTCACATCCAAGAAAATAGACGATCTCCAGGCCGTCATCAAACTCTGCAGCGGAGCCAACCTGGGTATTGCGCTGCAATATGTGAATATGCGGAGCTAGATTTATTTGGACCGCCGTCAGATAATATGTACCTTCGCGTTCCCAATAAAAAATTTGTACGGCAAAATCCGTACAACCTTTAAACAGAACAAATTATGAAAAAAGGTCTCCATCCGGCAAGTTACCGGCCCGTCGTCTTCAAGGATATGAGCAATGGCGAATCCTTCCTGAGCAAATCCACTGCCCAGACAAGAGAAACCATCAAGTGGGAAGACGGCAACGAATATCCCCTCATCAAATTGGAAATTTCCAATACTTCTCACCCCTTCTTCACCGGTAAGAACGTACTCGTCGACACGGCGGGTAGGATCGACAAGTTCAAGAAGCGCTACGAGAAGAAGAAATAATTGGTCTGCCGATCATGACAGCATCCCCTCTGCAAAGAGGGGATTTTTTTTATACCTTGCGGCCCATGTACGTCCTTCCATTACAGGACATTTCCTGTACCAACGACCTCCTTCCTTTTACCTCCACCCGTTCGGTGCTGGGCATCCGCATGGGCATCCTCACGTTATCGGAAAAGTGGATGCTTCTGCTGGGGCTCAATGGCTTTATGCTGAACAAGAATCCCTCTGCCCCCTCACTGCCTGCCAACATTCTGCCTACCCGCGCGCTTGCGGCCCGCATCCGCGAAGAAGCGAACCGCGAACTTTTCCATCCTGCCGGCCAGGGACCCTTCAACCAGGCCGCTATCGATCGCATCATCACCCACGGACGGCTCATCCGCTATCCCTGGCACATCTTTCAACACAACGCCGAAGCGCTGCTCGAAGACTTTGAACTGATAACGACCGGCCGCGAATCCCAACCCATTCCACCATCCGTCCGGGCCATCAACCCGGAAGCGATCTTCATCGAAGCCGGCGCCAACGTGCAACATTGCGTGCTCAACGCCTCCACCGGGCCCATCTATATCGGTCCGAAGGCCGAGATCATGGAAGGCTCGCTCGTCCGCGGGCCCTTTGCCGCGTGCGAAGGCGCTACCGTCAAAATGGGAGCGAAGATATATGGCGCCACTACCCTGGGCCCCTATAGCACTGGCGGGGGCGAGATCAAGAACACGGTATTCTTCGGGTATTCCAATAAGGGGCATGATGGCTACCTGGGTGACGCCGTCATCGGCGAATGGTGTAACCTCGGCGCCGGCACCAGCGCTTCCAATCTGAAGAACAACGCCGGTACGATCAGGGTCTGGCATCCGGCATCGGGCAGCTACCTCGACGCAGGACAAAAATGCGGTCTGCTGATGGGAGACTACTCACGGACCGCGATAAATACTTCCTTTGACTCGGGGACGCTCACCGGTGTCTGTTGTAATATCTTTGGCGCAGGCGTACCGCCAAAATATATTCCTGACTTCAGCTGGGGACATAATGGCTCGGTGCGCTATGAATGGGACAAGGCCATCCGCGACATCGCCAGCTGGAAGAAAATGAAAAATCAAATTTTTACCGATAGCCAGGTCCTGAGATTAAAACATATTTTTGAGTCCTTATAAACCAGGAGCCCCCGGAGGGGGCTCGCAAACAAAACATCCATCAATGAGACAACAAATTGCAGCAGCCAACTGGAAGATGAACCTTACCTATCAACAGGGAGAACAATTGCTGGATGCCATCCTGAAGGAAAATATCGCCCTTGCCGATCATCAGGCGGCCGTTTTCGCCGTTCCTTTTCCTTACCTGATGATGGCTTCGCAGAAGCTGTCCGGCAGGACAAACTATTATGTCTCCGCGCAAAACTGTTCCGACGTGAAGGCGGGAGCCTATACCGGAGAGGTGTCGGCGGAGATGCTGAAGTCGATCAACATCGGTTATTGTGTGCTGGGTCATAGCGAAAGAAGGGAATATTTCTCCGAACGCAACCAATCCCTTGCGCAGAAGGTGCAGCTTTGCCTCGACAACGGCATCACCCCCATCTTCTGTTGCGGTGAGTCCCTGAGCATTCGGGAGGTCGGCGCGCAGGAAGGATTCGTGGAGACGCAGCTGATGGAATCGCTTTTTCATTTTTCGGAGGCCGATATCCGCAAAATAGTCATCGCCTACGAACCCATCTGGGCCATCGGTACCGGGAAAACGGCAACCGCCGCCCAGGCTCAGGAGATGCATGCCCATATCCGTCATCTCTTTGCAAAAAAATACAACAAGGCGACGGCCGATCATATTCCCATTCTTTATGGCGGCAGCGTAAAGGCGGCTAATGCAATGGAGCTCTTTCATTCGCCCGACGTTGACGGTGGATTGGTTGGCGGCGCCTCCCTCGTCGCCACGGAATTCATTTCCATCATCCGCGCGCTGAAATGAAGTTGCTCACCGGACTGCTGGATGATGGCGTAACGGCAACCGACCGGCGACGTATCCTCCGGGGGACGATGCATTCTTTTCTTATCCAGGGTGTCTCCATCGTCCTGGTCTTTGCTTCCAACTGGTGGCTGGTAAGATCGACCGACACGGCATCTTATGGCTTGTATGTGCATGTCTTCAATTGGGTGAGCATCCTCGCCATCCTGGTGATCGGCGGACGCGATGACCTGGTGCTGGCCCAATTGCCAAAGTATATTGCCGCCGGGCAGGGTGCACGGGTGTTACGTCTGGTAAAGGGGACCAACGGGTGGATCCTGCTGTCGACCCTGGTTGTTTGCGGCGGATTCATAGCGCTGATCAGCTTATTGCCGCTGCGCTCGCTGAGTGAGCACCGGAGTCTCTTCCTCATCGCCGTGGCGGCCGTCTATTTCTCCGCCGCTCTTTCCCTCAACCAGATGATCCTGCAGGCGCTGAACCATATCCGGCAGAGTCAGCTGGTGGAAAAGATCGCCCGGCCGCTGCTGCTTATTGTCTTCACAGGCTTATTCCGCCTATCGGTGACCCGATTTGACAGCCGCACCCTCGTCCTTATCGCTACTGCGGTATCAGCTCTTTGTTGCTTTGTTATCCTGTGGCTCGTCTATCGTACTATGCGGCGATTCGATGCTGACGCGGCGGCAGCGGCGCCTGCGGAAAGCCACGGCAGGAAAACGGCCTGGTTTTTTTCCATCAGCCTGTTAAACCTGCTGAGCACAAAGGTGACGATGCTGATGCTGCCCCTCTTCGTCGCCGCAGAAAGCGCTATCGGCATCTTTAACATCGCTTATCGGTTTGCCGATCTGCTTATATTGCCCTTCTTTCTTATGCATGTAGTGCTACCCCAGCTGTTTGCCCGCCACTCCATCGAAGAAAAGGAATATACCCGGAGTCTGTTCAACGAGAGCACGCGGTTGATGACGGTGCTTTCCATTCCCCTCTTACTGGTGAATATGCTGGCCGGGCCCTTTCTGCTTCGCTTCTTTGGCCACGATTTTGGCACCGGCTACAATGCCCTTGTCTATATCAGTCTGGCCCAGCTGCTGTTTTCCCTGTTTGGGCCTGCCAATACGATCCTGATGATGCAGGGACGCGAAAAATATTCCGCTTATTGCCTGATGGTCTATGTGGCCGCGCTCATCGTGACCAGCAGGCTGCTTATTCCGGGGGGAGGCATCACGGGCGGGGCCCTGGCCATCCTCATCAGCAGCGCCGTCTATAATGGACTGCTTGCGGTGCTTCTTTATCGCTTCTATGGCATCTGCACCCCCTTCCTAAGCTTCCTTGTAAAACCCCGTTAAGGCATCGAACCCCGTTAGGGCATCGAAAGCTTGTTGGAAATGCTCTTTTGTAAAAAAGGAAAAGGCGCGGTCGATCTCCTGCCGAAGCCCCGCATAGTAGCTGTCGTCAGTCAGCAACCGCTGCAGGGATACCACCGCCTCTTGTACGGAAGCATAGGGTAGGAGAGCGGTGCGGAACGGGTCGTCGAGAATAAACTCCGCCGGCGCCAGCGCGGGGATATTGTTGAGCAGGAGGTCGGCCGTAAGTCCGCTGGCCGTAGTCTGGCCATAGATCTCGGGGCTATTGCGGCTGCTCTTTTTATGTACGCGCAGCGGACTCCAGAGCAGGCTGGCATCGCGGATTGCCGCTTCGTACACTGTTTCAGGGACATACTCTGTATAATATTGCAGGCGGAACAGGTCCGATTCGAGCTGTCGCAGCTTTGTGGTTATCTCCTGGCCGTAAGGAGTGCTGCTGTCCCCAAGGATGACAAGCCGCACCGGCCTTGGTGGCTGCCAGCAGCGGAAGCATTCAACAACGAATCCAAAGTCCCGCCGGTTGGGGTCTACCGAACCGGGGATCACGATGGAAAAGGTTTCCTGTTGGTCCCACTCCCTTGAAGAATAGAACCGCGAAGGGATAAACACCGCCGTGGCGCGGGGCATCCGCTGCCGGAAACGGTCGGCCATCGCCGGCAGGAAAAAGGTATAATGTCTTATCCGCCGGTGGAGAAGGGCTTTGGCGAACGACTCCGTCCGGTCGCGCCACGAACCAAACGCGTAAGCAAAATATTCATTCACCTCATGCACCGTAAGGCTTACGTGGAGGCTTCCCGCGACCCATAACCGCAGGCTAAACACCAGCAGGTTGTTATCGAGTGTGCTCAGGTGGAGATGGCTGCACCGGTGACGCCGCAGATACCCGAAGATCTGGCGGATAAAGGCCCGGTTGGACTGTCCTTCCGCCTGGAGGATAAACTCCGTCCGCGGCCAGCGGGATTCCGGGGTGCCCGTACCGGAGATGTTGCGATAGGAAATAGCCGGAAGGAAGACGACGACCCGGGGGAAACGCATGTCGCAGCCATCGAGCAGGGCCGGCAGGTTCTCGTGGTGTGTCGTCTCATAGACAACCATCACCGGCTGTCGGGGGCGGGTGTCTATCCAGAGGGTGATGCCACCCAGCAATATCGTCCAGTAAGGGATGCGCATCACCAGCAGATCGGCCGCGACAAAAACAACCGCCAGCGCCAGCAACAGCCGGTCGAAGCGCCGGGTAAAAAAGCCGATGAAAAATACGGCTTCCAGCGCTACGCCACCCAGGTAGAACAGCTGGGCGACGCCGGGATGATCGATAAGCCAGCTATAGACCCGGCAGGAAAACCCGATACAATCCCCGCTGAGCAGGTCGCTGTGGTGTACCAGCAGGATACGGCTCATTTCCTCCCCGTTGAAGACGGCACCCCGCGCGATCTTCCAGATGGCGGCGGATACAAAGAGATACAAAAAGTAATAGCGGCAGCCCGCGAGGATGCTATAAAACCGGTCGGCCCGGTTGGTGAGAAAGGCAAAAGCGAGCAACAGGTAAAGGATAAAAGGCTCGAGATGTACCTGCCAGAAAAGATCGGCCAGCAACAGGTAGAGAGCGAGGAACAGCGTGAAGACTCCGCCAAGCCATGGCGAGAAGCGTCTGCGGCGGATGGCGTAAATGAACAGTGCAACGGGCAACAGGAAGGCAAGGGTATCGGCTGCTGCAAAACATAGCGGGTGGACGATCATAAAGCGGGGAAGGCCTGTGCCGATGACGACCAGTTCGGTGAGATCGCGGTTATAGTGGAAGACCACGGGCTGTATTTGCGCCAGCAGCCGGTGGTCGATGGCGAAAAACAGGAAGACTGCAAAATAGAACAGGAAATAGATTGCCAGCAATAGCTTTTTATCGCGGCTGTACTCCATGCGTTGCCGGCTATCCATTGAAGAAGGTTTCGATTCTTATCAATCGCAGCCGCCCGGCCGTCCATCGATACCAGGCCTTGTTCACCTGCACTGTTGTAATAGGATGACCCACCAGGCCGCTGAGATAGCGCTTATACCATGGGATAAAGGAGCCGGTATTGTCTAAGTTGGGTTTCAATTCGTTATAAAGCGAAGATAACCCTGTTTTCCGCATTCCCGCCCCCAATTTTTCCTTGTCAAAGGCATAATCGCCGGTGGCGAGCTGCTTTTCATAGGCTTCCAGCGGTATTTGCACCATATCCCAGCGATAGATGGCGAAGTCGGTTGGGCGCAGGAGCCTTCCGTCGACCCGTACTTCGAGCACTTCTACGCTGTCCGGCAGGGCAAAAGATTCCGAGAACATACCATAGTGAACAAAGGGAAAAACAGTGACGGAATGAGTCAGATCGATGGCGATCTGCAGGATAAAAAAGCCGATGATCCAACGGTTCATACCCCTAATTTATGGACCTATTTGTGTAGATTTGCAGCGAATGAAAAATATACGGAATTTTTGCATTATTGCCCATATCGACCACGGAAAAAGTACCCTGGCAGACCGGTTGCTGGAGATGACCAACACCATCTCCCAGCGGGATATGCAGGCCCAGGTGCTCGATGATATGGACCTCGAACGTGAGAAAGGGATCACCATCAAGAGCCACGCCATCCAGATAAACCATACCCATAAAGGCGAGAAATTCGTCCTCAATCTCATTGATACACCGGGCCATGTGGATTTCAGCTATGAAGTTTCCCGGGCCCTGGCCGCCTGTGAAGGAGCCCTGCTGCTGGTGGACGCCACCCAGGGGATACAGGCCCAGACCATTTCCAACCTCTACCTGGCCATCGGCAACGACCTGGAGATCATTCCGGTTATCAATAAAATTGATATGGACGGGGCCATGGTCGACGAAGTGAAGGACCAGATAATCGAGCTCATCGGCTGCAAGCCGGAGGATATCCTGCTAGCCAGCGCCCGCACGGGTGTCGGGGTGCCCGAAATACTGGAAGCCATCGTGGAAAGGATACCGGCTCCTGAAGGTAACCCGGATGCCCCGTTGCAGGCCCTCATCTTCGACAGCGTCTTTAACTCCTTCCGGGGGATCATCGTCTACTACCGCATCCTCAACGGCAGCATCAAGAAGGGGGATATCGTACAATTCGTCTCCACCGGTCAATCCTATGGCGCAGACGAAGTGGGGATACTCAAGTTGACCCTTGACCCCAAGCCGGAAGTAAGGACCGGCGATGTAGGCTATATCATCACCGGCATTAAAAATGCCAAGGAAGTAAAGGTGGGGGATACCATCACCCTCGCCAGCAACCCCCATCCGGAAATGGTCCAGGGTTTTGAAGAAGTAAAGCCGATGGTCTTCGCGGGCATCTTCCCCGTCAATACGGATGACTTCGAAGAATTGCGGGATTGCATGGACAAGCTGCAGCTGAATGACGCCTCTCTCACTTATGAGCTGGAAACTTCCCAGGCCCTCGGCTTTGGTTTCCGGTGCGGCTTCCTGGGTATGCTCCACATGGAAATTATCCAGGAAAGGCTGGAACGTGAGTTCAACCAGACCGTCATCACCACTGTGCCAAACGTAAGCTTTGTCGCCTATACCAGCAAAGGCGAAGAGATCATCGTCAATAACCCGGCCGAGATGCCGGACCCGACACGCATCGACCGCATCGAAGAACCCTATATCCGGGCGCAGATCATTACCAAGCCGGAATATATCGGCAATATCATGACGCTCTGCCTCGGGAAACGAGGTATCCTCATCAACCAATCCTACCTGACCACTACCCGGGTAGAACTCGTTTTCGAAATGCCCCTGACCGAGATCGTGTTCGATTTCTACGATAAGCTGAAGAGCCAGACCCGCGGGTATGCTTCTTTTGACTATCACCCTATCGACAGGCGGGACAGCGACATTGCCAAGATGGATATCCTGCTCAATGGTGATAAGGTGGATGCCCTCAGCGCCCTTATCCACCGGAGCCGTGCCAATGATTTCGGCCGCAAACTTTGTGAGAAGCTGAAAGAACTGTTGCCCCGGCAACAATTCCAGATCGCCATCCAGGCCGCTATCGGTGCAAAAGTCATCGCCCGGGAAACGATCAGCGCGCTGCGCAAGGACGTGACGGCAAAGTGTTATGGCGGGGACATCAGCCGTAAGCGCAAACTCCTGGAGAAGCAAAAGGAAGGAAAGAAACGGATGCGGCAGATCGGTAATGTGGAGGTTCCACAAGAAGCTTTCCTGGCCGTGTTAAAGTTGGACGATTAAAAAATCTTTCATATATGCGGACGCCGCTTCAGAAAGGAGAGAAGATACTGCTCGTCACCTATAGCAGCTGGACTTCCCTGGTGATGCCTGTCCTTATCACCTTGCTGGGAATTGCAGCCGCTGTTTTCATTGTCTGGTATTTACATTCGGTCTGGGGCTGGCTGGCCGCGGTACTCGCCGCCGGCTACTGGCTCATCCGCTACTACACCTGGAAGGCCAATATCTGGGTGGTGACCAATTTCCGCGTCATCGACGAAACCGGCTTACTGAGCCATTATGCCAAGGAAAGCCCGCTCGACCATATCAACAACGTCTCCTACGACCAGACACTGGCTGGCCGTCTCTTCAACTTTGGGCATGTGGAGATACAGACAGCGGCACAGGCCGGTGCAACGGACTACTACAACGTGAATCATCCCAAACGCCTGAAAGATACCATCACCGCCGCCCAGGCCGACTACAAGAATATGCAATACAGCAGCCAGGCCATGCAGATGGCGGCAGCACTCGACGCCCGCAACGGTGGCGCCCAAAAGATGGATGCACCGCAAGTCGCGGCCGAACTGGAAAAGCTGTTTGAATTGAAAATGAAGGGCGCGCTCACAGAAGAGGAATATCTCCGCGCCAAGAAGCGGTTACTCGGACATTGAGTCCGGCGGGGCTCGTGGCGCCCGATCGGCCGCTAGCTACCGGGTTTTTTCGCCGGCGCCGGCTTATCGTTCTTTTTCTTCTTTGCATTCTTATCCGACGACTCCTGCAGCTTCGTTTCATCGATATTACCCTGGTCGTCCAGTATCTTCCCTTCCGTCGGGGCCTCCCCGTCCTTTAATTTGAACGTGAACAATTTTTTCTCTATGTGCAACCAGTGGCCATCCTTCCATTGAAAGGCTTCGAAGTCACCGTCGGGGACATACGTATCTTTCTTTTGTGGCTGGTCTCCTTCCGGAACAAGATGATCATAGACGACCATGTCCATTTCGGGATCATAATTGAACCGGGTGGCGGCCTCTTTCTTGTATTCGATGTTGAAGCGGTATTGCATCTTTTTATGTACCGAGTCCCCGGCAAAAGAGAAGTAGGGTCCGCCGAATTGCGGCTCCCCCGCGGGATTGAAGGTTAGCACCTCCATCCATTTCTTGTTGCTGGTCTCGCTGTAGTCATCAAAACCCAATAGCGTATAATAGTTGCGGCCTTCCCAGGTCTTCTCGATGATGCGGTAGTAGATCGCGCCGATCCAGTTCTTTCTTGTCCGTACGGAATCATCCGGTTTATCCGTAAACATGGATGCGTCGAACAGCGGGAACAGCTTTAACGACCCATCCGGCTGGTTCATCTGGATGGCTCCTTCCTGCAGATACAAAAATTCGTCTTTTTTGAACTGCCACGTAAAGATGCGGAAGGTGCTGTCGGGAGCATAGAGATGAGAGATCGTCTGCAGGGAGTCGAAAGGATAATAAAAAGAATAAGGCTGTTTCAACGCCCTCACCAGTGACCGCACAAACTGGCTGTCCGACCTGAACCGGACCTCAGGAGTCGCTGCATTGACAATACTGTCGGAATATCCTTTCAGGGAATCCTCCCGCTGCCGGAGATCTTGTTGCACCGCGGGCGACAAATGCTGTGCTTCGGCGGGAAAGGAAAGCCCCACCAGGCAGGACACCGCCAGGAGCAGGACAATGGATGGGCGGGAGATATGCATGATAGTGTAAAGTTACAAATGTTTTGCAAAATCGGCCAGCGAGGGGAAGGCCATATCGATCGCAGGGTGGGGCAGGGGCTGTTCGGGGCTGGTGGTGGTCAGAAAAGCGGTATACATCCCGGCATTTCGGCCAAATTCCATGTCGCTGAGGTTATTTCCTACCATGATGCTTCGGGCGAAGTCGACGCCGGGGAGATCGCGCTGCGCCGCATGCGCCATGCCGGGCTGGGGTTTGCGTAAAGGATGGGCGTCGTCGAGGGAATCCGCATAGTAGATGCGGGAGATGCGCCCACCCGCCAGTTCGATCTCCGCAACCATCTTTTCATGGATATCCTGCAGATCGCCTGCCGTCATCATTCCCTTCCCCACGCCCCGCTGGTTGGTGACTATGACGATGTGGCCGAATACCGCGGCACAGCGTCGTAAGGCCTCCGGGACACCTTCATAGAAAACGAATTCTCCATAGTGGAAGATATAGCTGTTTTCCTTTTCTATGTTGATGACCCCGTCACGGTCGAGAAAGAGGGTCCAGGATGCATCTATTTGTTGGAAAGGGATCATTTGCTAAGGCTAAGAATGGTTTCTACCAGGCGGCTCCAGGAATACTTTTCCTTCTCCGTCCGGAGGGCGGGGAGAAAATAGCTTCCCCCCAATACAAAGAATCGCAGGATGGCGTCGGCCATGGCCCTGGGTTCTGGTTCAGCCACCAACCCAACCTGCTCATGGGGCACCAGGGAGGGCAATCCACCCACATTGGACACGATCATCGGTTTCTCAAAATGATAGGCCAACGGAGTGACGCCACTTTGCGTGGCATTGCGATAGGGCTGTATCACCGCGTCCGCAGCACAGAGATAATCCCGCACCTCGCTGTCGGGGATGAAATCGGTGCGCAGCAGCAGCCGGTCGCCGATGCCCAATCGGTTGATCAGTTCGTGATAGGGAGCGGCTTCTTCATAGAATTCGCCGGCCACCAGCAGTTTGATGCCCAGGTCGGCGACCCGCGGGTCGGCCATGGCTTCCAGCACGATATCCAATCCCTTGTATTTGCGGATAAACCCAAAGAAGAGCAACACCCGGTCTTTGTCATCGATGGCCACTCCTTTGTCCCGCAGCAGCTGCCGGGCGGTGGTCTGCAGGATGGGTTCGCCAAAATTATCGTATAGCGGATGGGCTACCTGTTGTGCCGGTTTGATCGGTTGAAACGTACGCAGATCGAGCATTACCTTTTCGCTCATCGTGATATAGCCATCGCAAGCTTTCAGGAAATACCGGGTAAAAGGCTTGTCGCCCGGTCTTTTCTCATGGGGGATGACATTATCCGTGATCGCGATGATGCGGGTATGCCGGTTTTTTCTCACCCGCCTCAGGATGGTCCCCAGGGCCGGGCCCATTAAGGGGAGCCAGTAACGGACGACGATGATATCCGGTCGCAACCGCCGTAGTTCTTCTCCCACCGACCACCAGTTGAAGGGGTTGATGGAATTGATACGGGAAAGAATGGTCAGCCCTTCGGGTGGCGGATCCGTGCTGTATTGCGTCGTTCCGGGAAAGAGAAATCCCGGGTATTGCAGCGAGAACGAATAGATGGGGCACGCATATCCCTCCTTTATAAATTCGCGGGCGAGCCGCTGGTCAAAGGTAGCCAGGCCTCCCCGCAACGGGTAACCGGGACCCATGATGACGACGGTGCCTTTCATGACTATTCGAGCCCTTGTTTTTGTTCGATAAGATAAGCGTTGCGTCCCGGGGAGTTACGGGAGATGAGTTCGGCGACAAACCCGGTGAGGAACAGTTGCGTCCCTACCACCATAGCAGTGAGGGCGATATAAAAAGACGGTTTGTTGGTAAGGGTGAAAGTTGACATGTTATCAAGTTTCTGAATCACGAGGGAGATTGTTTCACCGAAACCAATGAGCCCGCAGATGACGCCAAAAGGTCCAAAAAAATGCATCGGCCGCTTACCATATTTACCCACAAAGGTGATCGAGGCCAGGTCGAGCAGCCCCTTCAGCCCCCGGCCCAGACCGCCGAATTTCGTATAGCCATACTTCCTTGGCCGGTGCTGGACTACTTTTTCCCCGATCTTTTTAAAGCCCGACCATTTGGCGATGACGGGGATATAGCGGTGCATCTCACCATAGACCTCGATGCTTTTTACTACTTTGTTGCGATAGGCTTTTAACCCGCAGTTGAAGTCATGCAGCTTGATCTTGCTCACCCTGGCCGTCGTCCAGTTGAAGAATTTGGAAGGCAGGGTCTTGGAGAGGGGGTCGTGCCGTACTTTTTTCCAGCCGCTGACCATATCGTAGCGGTCTTCGAGGATCATCTTGCGCAACTCGGGAATCTCATCGGGACTGTCCTGCATGTCAGCGTCCATCGTGATCACTACGTCACCATGTGCGGCCTTAAACCCCTCATTAAGTGCAGCGGACTTGCCATAGTTGCGCTGGAATTTGATGCCCTTGATATTGGGATTGGACTGGCGAAGGTGGGTGATCACTTCCCAGCTGCGGTCGGTGCTGCCATCATCCACCAGGATCACTTCGTAGGAGAAGTCATTCTCGTGCATGACCTTTTCTATCCAGCTGCACAGCTCGGGTAGGGACTCATCTTCGTTGTATACCGGTATGACGATTGATAATTCCATTCCTGGTTTTTATGCTTTTGGGCTGCGGTTCACCAAGCGCTGGCCGATGATGGCTGCGAACAGCACCGCGACGGGAAATCCAATAATATATTTTAGTGCCAAACCCCACAGCATCGGCCCGACGCTAAATGGATCCGACTTTTTTTGCTCGGCAAGCGAACTGGCGATCTCGTCCTCGGGCACATGAAATCGCCGGTAGGTGGATTCCATCTTTGTCAGCACAGCGTCGGGAAGCGCCCGCCCAAAGCGGGGGTCGATCCACTTCACCAGGATCAGCGTGAAAACGGTTTGTACGGCCAGGGACAGTACGATCACCCCAAAACAAGCCTTCAACGCGTCGCGGAAACCCAGTATCCCGCCCTTTCGCCGCTTTTGGGCCAGCGCCGCAACGATGGCCAGCACGACGGGAAAAACATACATGAGATAGGCCGCGCCGCCGATGAAAGCCTGAGTTCCGTTGAGATACGTAATCACCGTCACACCGATCATGCCCAACGCCGCGAGGCTTCCATAGAGCAGGGTTACCGGGATCTTTTTTGCTGCGGCCATCTTTATTGCTCGGGTTGATTTAAGTGTAAATGCGTTCCGTTCAATATCCCCAGCACCTGCCCTTCCAGTGTCCTGCCAAGAAAGGGATTGTTCTTCGACTTGGAGGCGCTTAACGATACCTGGGTTTTTCCGGCGGGGTCGAAGAAAGTGAGCACCGCCTCCTTTCCTTCCGCGATGGAAGGCTGGTCGAGCCCAAACAATTCCCGGGGACCAACACTCAGCAACTGTACGGCCCTGTCTGCCGAAAGTCCGGGAAGGGCCGTGCATAATACAGCATAGGCGGTCTCCAGGCTGCTCATCCCCGGTTTTGCATATTCGAATTCCACCACCTTGCTGTCGAACTCATGCGGAAGGTGATGCGACGCGATGGCATCGACCACGCCTTCCAGCACGGCGTGCCGCAGGGTCTGGACGGTAGGACTGTCGCGCAGCGGCGGATAAACTTTCAGGTTGGTATCGTAATCCGTAAGATCGGCATCCGTGAAATAGAGATGATAGGGGGTCACCGAGCAGCTGACGGCCAGACCGGACTCTTTTGCCCGGCGGATATATTCCAGGCTGCGCGGGGATGTAACCCCGGTGAAATGAAGACGGCTGCCGGTATAGCGGGCCAATTTTATATCCCTGGCGACCATCAGCTCTTCGGCCATCATTGGCTTTCCGGGCAGGCCCAGCCGCGTAGAGATGACGCCTTCGTTCATCAGTCCGTTGGCACCTACCGTCCGGTCGTCGGGTATCTGGATGATCACTCCATCAAAGGCCTTTACATATTGCAGTCCTTTGAGCAGCAGTCCGGCGGCTTGTACGGGTTGTAACCCATCGCTGAAAGCCACGGCACCGCTGTGCCGCATGTCGTACATTTCAGCCAGGTCCTTCCCTTCGAGCCCCCGCGTGACGGCGCCCACGGGCCAGACGCGCACCGGCAGGGTGGCGGCCTTCCGCCGGATATATTCTACCTGGGATTTGGAGTCGACCACTGGCTTTGTGTTGGGGATGACAAAGACATCGGTATACCCACCCGCTGCCGCAGCCGCGGCACCCGTCTCAAGGGTCTCCTTGAACTCATAGCCGGGGTCGCAGAAATGGGAAAAAACATCCACCCAGCCCGGTGAGACATGCAGACCGGGGTGCCGGACAGTCTTGTCTGCCGGCATAGTGAGGTCTGTTCCGATGGCTGTGATCCGGCCATCTTCAACGAGGATGTCCCTTATCGTTCCGTGGTGAGGGGAGTTGCGGTCGACAATAGAAGCCTTTTCTATGAGAATGGTCATTACCAAAGAATTGCGCAAAGGTAGCGCTTCTTCAGGAATATTCGGCAAACAAATTGTCGGGGTAGCACCACATCCATTTCTCCCCGGGCTCCGAGGAGATGATAACCGGGTGGCCGGTGCGATGAAAGTGTTTGGTCATGTGTTTGTGCCGTGACTGGTCACAGCAGAGCGTGGCGCCACAGGTTTGACAGGTGCGCAGGTGTACCCATGTGCTATGGATCTTGACACACTCTTCACAGACTTCTTCTTTGGCCTGTTTGAGCTCTTTTATTTCCTGCATGTGTGAGCAGGCTGCTTTTTCCAATTCCATTGTCGATAGTTTAAACTTCTGCAAGATATTTATGTACAAAGCTGATGGACATCGATCCTTCGCCAACGGCGGAAGCGACGCGGTTCATAGCCCCTGCCCGGACATCGCCGGCGGCAAATATCCCGGGACAACTGGTCTCCAGCAGATAGGGGTCCCTGTCCTGCTTCCAGATCTTTTTGAACTGGTCATGGGTCTTCAGATCCCTTCCCGTCTCCAGGAACCCTTTTTCATCCTTGATGATGTCCAGGCCGATCCAATCCGTAAATGGCTTGGCGCCGATGAAGATGAACAGGGCATTTGCCTTATGGGTAGTTGTTTCTCCCGTATCGCATTGCAGGATGCTCAACTCTTCCAGCCGGCCATTGCCTTTAGCCTCCGCGATCTCGCTCCGCGAAAGGATATGGATATTCTCCCGTTTTGCGATCTGGTCGATGAGGTAGGCCGACATCGTACTGGTGAGGTCGTCCCTGCGGATGACGATGGTGACGCTGGCGGCGAACTTGGAAAGGTGCATGGCCGCCTGGCCTGCCGAGTTGCCTCCCCCTACCACAAAGACCTCGCAGTCGCGGAAGGCGGCGGCTTCCGTCATCGCCGCACCATAATACACACCCGCGCCGGTGAAATCGGGTATCCCTTTAGTCTCCAGTTTACGGTAGTCGACGCCGGTGGTGATCACGATGGAATGGGTATTGATCTCATCTCCGTTTTCCAGCATTACTTTCTTATAGCCATCCTTCTGACAGATCTCACGCACCTGGTGCGGCAATAGCACCTCGGCGCCCAGCCGCGTCGCCTGGGTGATGGCCCGGCGGGTCAGCTCCGAACCGCTGAGCCCGTTGGGAAAACCCAGGTAGTTCTCGATGCGGCTACTGGTGCCTGCCTGTCCACCGGGCGAACGGCGTTCAACAAGCAGGGTCTTCAATCCCTCTGAGGCGCCATATACCGAAGCGGCCAGACCCGCAGGACCTGCTCCGATGATCACCACGTCATATACGATATTCTTGATGCCGGGATTGAGCCCGATCTTTTGCGCGATCTCGGGAATACCCGGCGAACAAAGACAGCTACCATCGTCCAGAAAAAGGGCAGGCAGGTCTTTTAAGGGAATATTGTTCAGCTTTACCAGGTCTTTCGCTTCCTGGCTTATCTCTACATCCTGCCATTGATAGGGCACAAGATTGCCGGAAAGGAATTCTTTTATCTCATGCGACTTTGGCGAGAACTGGTAACCGATGACCTTGATCCCTTTAAATACGGGCCGGTAGCTGGCCTGCCAGTCGTCCAGCAGTTCGCTGATGACGGGATATAATTTTTCTTCGGGTGGATCCCAGGGCTTCATCAGGTAGTAGTCCAGCTGTACACTGTTGATCGCCTTTATCGCCGCATCCGTGTCGGAATAGGCAGTAAGCAGCACCCGTTTGGCATCGGGAAAGAATTCGCGGGCCTTTTGCAGGAAATCCACGCCTTCCATCTCCGGCATCCGCTGATCGGAGACAAACAGGGCAATGTTCTCGCCTTTATTCTTGAGGTCGAGAAAGCTCTCCATCGCTTCCGCGACGGAGGTCGTGCTGATAATACGATAGGATGCACGGAAATTCGTTCGCATATCGCGGGTGATAGCCCGTAGCACTTGTGGATCGTCGTCTATAATGAAAATAATAGGAGGTGTCATAGTTGTTTGGTAATGCGAAGTTAGGTACTATTATCCGCCAATAGGGAGGCAAACTATAAATTCTGTCTTTCCAGGTACAGAGTTGACTTTTACCGAACCGTGGTGCTGACCTACCACGATACGGTTCACGACGTCAAGTCCGAGGCCTGTCCCCTTACCGATGCCCTTTGTGGTGAAAAAGGGATCGAAGATGCTTGATTTGATCTCTTCGGGGATGCCGGGACCGTCATCGATGATCGATATTTTGGCATAGGAATGATCCTTTTCCGTCCTGATCGTCAGCCGTCCGCGGCCATTGACTTCCATCGCATCTACGGCATTGTCGATGAGGTTGGTCCACACCTGGTTCAATTCTCCCACCAGCGCCATCACTTTTGGCAGGTGGTTATCGAACTCCTCAACGACCTCGATATTCCCTTTTCTGAGTTTGTATTGCATCATCACCAGGGTGCTGTCAATGCCGGTATGAATGTCGATCAGCTCTTTTCCCTTACCCTGATCCATATGCGTAAAAGTCTTTACGGACTGGATGAGGTTAAAGATGCGCTTGGCTGCTTCCTGGATATCCTGCACCATCCGCTCGGTGACGAGGTTGGTATTGATCCAGTTCAACACCGGCGAGAGGTACTGGTCGGGGGTATGACTGTGGAAGGCTTCCATATCTTCACAGGTGAAACCGAACTCCATAAAATTCTCGGCCACTTCTTCCGCTCTTTCGACACCCATATCTTCCAGGCAGTCCCGCATTTCGTCCTCGAGCTCCGTCCGCTGAACCAGCGTGAGCCTGGGCCTTTCCTCCCGGCCTAGTATCTCGAAGAGCTTGGCCTGGACAAAATCTACATCTTTCGGCTGCATCTGGACATTCATGACATCCTTAAAAAGCTCGGGCTCCAGCTGAAGATGTTGCTTCAGCGATTCCGCCCCCCTCACGATGGCTGCCGCCGGGTTGTTCAGTTCGTGCGCCAGCCCGGCTGAGAGCTTTCCAAGGGCCAACATCTTATCGTTCTGCTGCTGCTGGGCGGTGAAATTCCGCACCCTGTTGGTCATGACATGTACAAGGGCTCCCGTCAGCTCGTAATGCAGGCTCACCATCTGCCGGAATTTATCTATCGGCAGGGTCATAATGTTCACCTCTTCGATGGCCTTTGCATACAGGGTCGCTTTGACGGCCCGGGAAAACGGCAGGGCGCCGCTGACATCCTTTGCCTGCAGGATATTCACTTCCACTATCTCCGACTTCTGTAGCATATAAAGCTTCACCCTGCCCGAAATGATGATATGACATCCGGCAATGGGGTCTCCGGGGCGTGCGACATATTCCCCCTCTGCCAGTATCCGGTGCAGGCTGTTGTCGATCATCCATTGCAACTGGTCGGCCGGAACGTCGGCGAGGGCTTCGATTGACTGCAGCCATTCGGAAGTCACCGGCTGCAGGGTAGTAATCTCGGTTTGCATAACGGCAATTTAAGAAATATACCCGACTTGGGTCATTAATAGGGGAGGACGGTGCTGTATGGATTCTCTCCGGTTCCTGTCCAGGATAAATTGTAGAAATAATGGCTGCCGGTGGCGGGGCAGCCTGTGGCCGCCTTCCCCAGGGTATCCAATCCAAAGGTGAGGGCGGTGATTCCAACCGGGTTGTTCAAGGTCTCCTGCCCACCCGTCATTTGCCAGTTGCAGCTCTGGTTGATGAGTAAAGGCGACGTAGGCGCTACTATCACGCTATTGCCAAACCGATTGCCGCCCCAATCGGCGACACTTGCCATACCCCCCACCGAATCCATGCCAAGGGTGGAGATGACAATGCCGCTGTTGTAGGTATAGGTGCGCTTTCGGGCAAATTGCCAGGTGGTGACCGTCCCATTGTCATAGGTGATGTTGATGTTGACGCCGGAGATGGTGTGGACCACCGGTGTCGCGCCGCTGGTGCTCAACCCTGCCAGGCTGCCGCCGCTGATATTTATGTATTTAAATCCTCCGTTGATCGTAAGCGTCTTGCTGTCGGCCAGCCGGGTGATCACTACTGTGGTGAATGTGACGGTGGCGGTGTCGCCGGCGGTAGTCCAGCTGGTGCCGGGCGTACTGGCGATCTTGATCGTACCCGTACGGTTGCGAAGCGCATTACAGGTGTTGCCGCTATAAGTGATCGTGATGGCCCGGGGAGTGTCGACAGAATCGACGGTGATAGTACCGCCACAGACAGCCGATGCTTTGCCGATAGCGCTGTCCACATCATTAAAGGCGGCGTCTAATTCGGTGGAGATACGCACCTGGTCGTTGGCCTGGGTCTGCAGATTGGAGTTAAAAGCGGTGGCGTTGCCGGAAACGGTAGGATTTTTCGAACAGGCGAGCAGCACACCCGCAAGGAGGATCACCAGTGCAAGACGATTCATAAGGATAAAGATACGCAAAAAGACAAACGGCCCTTGCGGGCCGCTTGCTATAATGTAGTAAGAAAAAGTTAATAAGCCTGGATAGTCGTATAGGTCTTTCCGCCGTTACCCGTCCACACCAGTTTGAAATAGTAGGTGGCGGGACTGACAGGACAGCCCGTTGAATTGCCGTTAGCGTCCAGGCCAAAGGTGATATCCGTGGTACCGGCCACATTGGTCAGCGCAACCTGACCGGTCGTCAGTTGGAAGAAACAGCTCTGCGAAATGACAAGGCCGTTTACGATCTGCATGGTGAAGGCGTTGCCAAAGCGGTTGGTGCCCCACTCGGAAATACCGGAGACGCCATTTTGGGTTTGCATACCCGTCTCCGTCATCACGAGGCCGCTGCTGTAGGTAAAGCTACGCTGACGGGCGATGTTCCAGCTGCGCTGAGCGCCATTGTCAAAGGTGATCGACATATTGTTGCTGGTGACCGTATGGATGATGGGGCCGGCGTTGCTGGCGCTCAGACTGGCAAGGCTGCCACCGGTGACGTTGGTATACGTATGGGTACCGTTGAGCGTAAGCGTCTTGCCATTGGAGAGCCGGGTGATCTTCAGGCTGTCGAAGGTAACAGTAACGACGGCGCCTTGGGTACGCCAGGTAACACCCTTGGCGAAGGAGATAACAACCTTACCCGTACGGGTGCGGGTCAGCGAGCAGTTGGCGCCATTATAATTAATGGTAATAGTCCGGGGATTGTCTACCGTATCGATCGTCACCACAGCGTCGCAAATGTAGCTTTTCACCGTATCCTGGTTACCGCCATCTACGGTTACTCCATAGCGTAATGAAGAACCTTCGCTGGCGCCACTGACGGTAGCCTGGCTGGTCATTGCCGTGTTGACGTCATTAAAAGCGGCATCGGTTTCGGCAGTGATCTCGGTCTGGTCGGTGGACTGGGTTTGGAGATCGGAGTTGGAAGGAGTGCTGGAAGAATTGCTGTTATTCTTGCTACAGGCAAACAACAGCAGGGAAAGGGAAGTGGCAACCAAAAGATGTTGGATGTTTTTTGTTTTCATATTTTGGATTTAAGTGGTTCTTACGGTTTTGTTAAAGGATTTATTTAGGACGAACGGTAGAACACTTAGTTTAACGGGCGAAAAAATATATTATTTTTTGACGCATATAAGAAAGGGGACATTTTTTTCGTTAACGCAGCTGCGCTACCCTTAAACCAGTTGAGTACTAATGCGTTTTATCTTATCCGTGATCCTCACCTTCTCCTGCTGTCTGTCACTCTTTTCGCAACGTCCTTGCAAAAGACGTTCTCCCCTGTTTCAGTTCGATACACATGCCCGGCCCCGGCTGTTTACGGAAAAGTTGGGCAGCCATCCTCAATTTCCTTTTCTGCAAGCTGAAAAAGGCATCGTCACCCGTGCGCTCTTCATCCGCGCGGTGAAAGACCCCGACAGCCGTAAACAATACAAGACGGAATTCACGGTTTTCAACCGGCTCCTGCAGGACATCGGCTTTGCGGGCGGATATAAAGATCTTCGGGCGGCCAATGTCCAGAATTTGTTTATCAACCCCGGAACGATAGGAAACCTTGGCTTCTTCAATAAAGAGAGCAATTATAGCTATGTAACCCTAAACCCTGCCGAAGAAGGGGAGGATGGCATTGCCGCGTGGAAGATCACGGGTCCCGGCGGTTGTTATTTCTATATTTTGCACACCTGCGGCAATGCCTTCTTTGTCGATGAAGCGGCCTCGGGAAGCATTGGCTGTTGCCGGGAGGTAACGATCAAAGCAAGACCGGACACTTCGGGTACAGGTATCGTGCATGAGCGGCCGCTTCACCTGGGCATTCGTTTCTACCAGGGCATGCTGGTCGCCGTAAAAAAGAAAAAAGGCTATGATACGGTCTTCAGCCTGCTACGCAGCATCGATACGGTTATCCGGATAAAGGACACCCGGTACGGGGGAGGAAGGGTCACCACGGCGCCCTTCACCCGTCAATGGCTGCTTTGCCGGGATACGGTGCTGGCTTTGCGCATACCCCTCACCATCGATAGCGCCGGTGCGGCTGATACCCTGTCGTATACTTATTCCGACACGGTATGGTTGCGATCGGCCGGCAACGACAAAGATGAATGCCATAAGAAATGGGAGATTGCACTGGATGGCGGTGGCTCTTTCAATTCGATCCCCCGCTTTGACAATACCGCGAAGCATAGTCGGACGAATGGGGCGCAGCCCACGGCCAGACTTACCGTCTCGCATATCTTTAACCACTGGTTCCAGGCAGGCATCTCGGCGTCCTGGTTTACGCTCTCCTACCAGGACGATATTCCTTATCCGGGGTCCACGCCCAATACCTATAACACAGTATATCCCGGCAAGCCCATCATCCCGCTGGAGGTATTTGCCAAGGCGACCATCGGAGGACCAATTGGCTGGCAGTCTGACATTGCCCTCTCGGCAGGTTATTCTTTTGTCTCGGGTGACAAGATCCTCTCGGGCGGAGCTACCCTCGGGGTAAAGCCGGGGACGAAGAACGGACCGACGGCCGGGTTCAAAATGGGCGTTGCCTATTTCTTCAACTGCCGCTGGGGGCTCGGCCTTTCTTTTGAAGGCCGGTATTTTGATAACAAGGCTGCGGCGATGACGTACCATCTTTTCGCATTGCCGGTGACGCTGGGCATCCGCTATCGGTTTTAGCAGATAGGCACCCCTGCTCGATTTGTTTTTTTTGTGTGACTTTTTTTTTACGTTACCGTTAACTTCCCTGCCGGAGGACGTTGCTTTTTTGTCGATGAAATAATTTTGCCGCGGAAAAACGAACTAAATGAAAAGCACACTCCTGGTTAAAAGGTTTCTGGCAGTAGCATGTCTGTTTCTTACATTTTCCGGCTCTCTCTTCGCCCAATCCGGCGGCTCCGCCATCAGCGGACTTGTTTATGAAGAAAGTGGCAAGGTCATCGAAGCCGCCACTATCAGCGTCCGGAATACGGCCACCGGTTTCACCACCACGACTATTACCGACAAGAAAGGTTATTTCGAACTCCGCGATCTTCCCGTAGGACCCTATGACATCGAGGTCTCCGCCGTCGGCGCACAGACTACCGTCCTGAAAAATAACGTCCTCAACCTGGGCGACCGGCTTGTTCTCTACAAGATCCCGCTCAGCAAAAGTGCGACCACCCTCTCGGAAGTGACCGTCCGCAGCAACAGCTTTAACAATAGCGTCGACCGGTTGGGAACGGGTACGGCAGTATCCGCCCGGGCCATCCAGAAAATACCGCTGGTCACCCGCAACTACACCGATCTCATGGTCCTGTCACCGCTTGCCAACGGCGCCTCCCTGGCGGGAGCCAAAGCCGGCGGAACGGGTTATATGCTGGACGGTGTGAGTAACCGCCGCGCCACGTTCGGCGGCATCTCCGATGCGCAGTTCTCGATATCATCCGAGACCATCCGGGAGTTTGAGGTCTCCACCAATTCTTATGATGTCACCAATGGCCGCGGCAGCGGTGGTGTTGTAAAAGCTATCACCAAGTCGGGGACCAACACCCTGTCGGGCGCTTCCTGGGGCTATTATGGCGCCAACTCGCTGGCCGCAAACAAGGACATCAACGGCAACCACCTTATCAATAATTATAAGATAGCACAGTTTGGCGGCTTGCTCAGCGGTCCCATCATCAAGGATAAGGTTCATTTCCTCATCGCTTACGACCAATACAACAATACCATCCCTTTCCGCGCCTATGACTTCACCTTTGCCGGAGCTACCCAGGCGCAGGCGGAGAAAAACCTGGGTATCACACAGGCCAACCTGCAAACCATCGTCAACACCCTGGAGAGCCCGGCCTTTGGCTTTCCTACCACCCGGCAGTATTTTGGCACCATCAGCATCCAGCAGCGTACACAGAACGCCTTTGCCAAATTCGACTGGAACATCAACAAGAAGAACCTGCTGACCCTGAAGTATAATTACCTGCACTTCGTCGACCCCAACAAGCTCAAATCGGCGGGTCTTCTCTCCACCCAGTATACCGGTGTCGAGATCGACAACTCCCTTATGCTGGGTCTGCGTACGGAATTCAATCCCCACACCACCAACGAGCTAAAGTTGCAATTCAGCAGCTATCGTAAATTCCTCAACTTCCTGGATAACCATGTGCCGGAAGGGTTTGTCAACGTCAACTCTACCTTTAGCGATGGAACGACGGGCAACATCACCGTTGCATTTGGCGATCAGAACTGGGTGCCCGAGCGGGATGCATCCGACGTTGTGCAGATAATCGACTACCTGCGGTATACTACCGGTAACCTCCATTTTGTATTTGGCACCGACAACAATATCAACAATATCACCGACCGCCTTTCGCACGACCAGCAGGGCCAGTTCTATTATGCCAGCATCGCCGACCTGCAAAACAACAACCCCTACCGCTTCAACCGTAAGATCCCGCTGAACGGCACGAACCCGATGGTACACGTGCCCCTGATCGAGCTGGGGGTTTTCGCTCAGATGGAAACCAACCTGCGCCCCAACCTGAACCTTACCGTCGGTCTCCGCTGGGATGGCCAGGTGATCGGCAACGCCCCCACCTACAATCCTCTTCTGCAGGAAGAGCTGGGCGTCAACACCCATGTCGTACCCTTCGATGCAAAGAACATCCAGCCTCGCGCCAACCTCATCTGGGACGTTCATGGCGATGGCCGGGATATCGTGAAAGTCGGTGCCGGACTCTTTGCTTCGGAGCTGACGACTCAGCCGATCACCTTCTCGCATATTGACAATGGCGTTGACTTCCGCCAGATCGATATCCGCAAGAACGTACCACCTGCCCAGTGGGCGCTTTATCAAAAGGATTTCAACGCGGTGCCCGGCGTAGCGTACTACAATTCGCTGACCACCAAACAGCCGGCTACCGTTCTCCTCCTCGACAAACACCTGAAAAACCCGCTCACCTTCAAGACCAGCGCAAGCTATTATCATTACTTCAACAACTGGTTCCGAATGGGCGCAAACATCTACTTCGACAACACCTGGGATAACTTCTATCTCTACGATCTTAACCTGAAGCGGACCCCGGAATTTGTCACCAATGAAGGCAGAGCCATCTATGTTCCGGCCAGCACGCTCAGCAACTCCACTTCAACCAGCTACCTGCCCATCCTGGCCAATTCGCGCATCGCTGCCGACTTCAACCAGGTACGCTATTTCAGCAATGCCACCTGGGCGTCCCAATACTTTGGCGCCATGATCGAAGCCGCCGCCCAGATCGGCCGCGACGGGACCTTCACCATCAGCTATGCCAAAGGAAAGGCTACCGGCACGCCGCCCTATGACAGTGGCGACCCCCGCAACGCCAACTTCAGCGTCGGTTCTTCTTACTGGGATTATTCCTCTTATGGTAAGAGCTGGCACAGTGACGGCGACCAGCCCAACAAAATTGTGGCCCTTTTCCTGAGCCCGTCGTTCTATGGCTTTAGCATCAGCTCTTCCTTCCAGGCCTATCAGAATACCCGGTACTCCGCTTATGTCAACAAGGACATCATTGGCGAGGCCAATGACGGCACCGACCTGGCCTATATCTATGATCCGAATAACCCCGCCACCCCGGCCAGCATCGCCAGCGGGATGAAGAGCCTGCTGCAGAAGACGAGCCCGCAGTTCAGGCAGTTCCTGATGGACAATTTCGGGAAGTTTGCGCCCTACAACGGCGGCATTATGCCCTGGCGTACACAGTGGAATCTCAGCGCCGCTTATGATCTCAAATTGGGCGGGACACACAAACTCACCTTCCGGGCAGACATTTTCAATGTGCTGAATCTGATCAACTACAAATGGGGTGGATATACCCAGATCATCAACACCAACCTGTACAATGTCACCGGGTTTGATCAGGCTTCCCATTCCTTTACGTATAGTGTCAACCAGAATGCCGGTACCCTTCAGAAGACGGCTAACTATTACTCTGTGCAGTTCGGCGCCCGCTACTCCTTCTAATGACGCGAGTGGGGTGTAAGGGTATACACTTATATTTTTATCCTAAAAGGACGTAAATTTTCTCCAGGGAAAATTGTACGTCCTTTTCTACGTTATACTTTTGACCATTATCAAGAATCCGATACATGATAAGTGCCTTTAATGGAAGAATAGTGTTTATTCGCAAAATAGCCTGGCTGCTCTTCTTCTCCCTTTTCTCCTTGTGCCTCATCGGATTCCTCCTGTATTTCAATAAGAAGAAAATTGATCATACGGCTGACTGGGTAGGGCATACCTATTCGGTGATCGATCGTATTTCCCACATCAGGCAACGGCTCACCACCTGGGAATCGCTCTCCTGCCCGCCGCTGAGCCCGGCTTACAGGCATGCGATGACCAGTGATGTCGACCAGCTCAAAACGCTTACCGGGGACAACGCGGTACAACAAAAAAGCGTCATCCTGCTGTCTTCGGCTCTCGACAGGCTGAATGCGGGCGCCGACAGCATTTCCGTAGCCGGCGTCACTGCCGCGCTCGACACCATGATGGATGAGGAAAAGGGCCTGCTTGTACAACGCCAGGCCGAAAGTCACAGCGCCACCCGGAAAAGTAACCTCCTGTTCATTTGCGGTATTCTCCTGGCCTTCCTCTTCATCGACATTATGCTTATCCGGCTGAACAAGGATATGCTACTCCGCCGGCAGGCCGAGCGCAAGTTGAAGGAGAACCAGGTATGGCTGGAATCCATTCTGGAGAACACCAATTCCGTCATATTTATCAAAGACCTGGAAGGACGCTATGTGATCGTAAACCGCCGGTTCGCGGAAGTAGTGAATAAAGAGACTAAGAACATTATTGGCCGGAAAGCTACCGATATCGTTTCGCCGGCGGAAGCGGAGCACTCCAAAGCCGTCGATGAGCAGGTGTTGCGTGCCGGGAAAGCCCTGGAGATGGAAGAGGTCTTCCCCGGCCCGGGCGGCAATATCCACCTGCTCAACGTCAAATTCCCCTTGCTGGATGCTAACGGCCGGCTCATCGGCATCGGCGGCATCGCCGCGGACATCACCGACCGCGTCCACTATCAGCAACAGCTGATCGCCGCCACCCGTGAGGCGCTGAATGCAAAAGGCATGCAGGAGATGTTTCTCGCCAATATGAGCCATGAGATCCGCACCCCCATGAACGGTATCCAGGGGATGACCGATCTTTTGCTGGATACCCAACTCAACGATCAGCAGAAAGAGTTTGCCAGGACCATCAAGCGGAGCGTCAACAACCTGCTGGTGGTCGTCAACGACGTTCTCGACTTCTCCAAGATAAAGGCCGGTAAGCTTGCCATCGAAAAGATCGAGTTCCGGCTGAAGGATGTGTTGGATAATGTAAAGGCCATGTTCGCCCATCGCGTCGCCAAGAAAGGCCTCGAGCTGGAGGTGGAAATAGACCCGTCCACTCCCGAGGTCTTGAAAGGTGACCCCTATCGCCTCAACCAGGTGCTGGTCAATCTCATCGGCAATGCCCTCAAGTTTACCGAAAAGGGCTGGATACGGGTAGAGGTGAATGCACTGAAGCGTACTGCCGACCAGGTGAACCTGCGGTTTACCATTGCCGACTCGGGCATCGGCATACCGGAGGCCAGCCTCCCGCATATCTTCGAGCATTTCTCGCAGGCTGGTCTCGACATCTCCCGGCGCTATGGCGGCACGGGCCTCGGCCTGGCCATCTGTCAGCAGCTGCTGCAGCTGCAGGGCGGGGATATCGAGGTAAAAAGCAGGGAGAAGGAAGGTACTACCTTCCAGTTCCGCCTGTCCTACGGGTACAACAACGCTACTATGGACAGCGCTTCCGGAACCGCCGTCCTGGCCGATTACAGCCACTGCCTGGTGGGTAAGCGGATCCTGGTGGCCGAAGACAACGAGGTGAACCGGCAACTCATAGATCATGTGCTTAGAAAGGGTGGGGGGCAGGTACAATTAGTGAGCAACGGCGAAGAAGCACTGACAGTTCTAAAGCAGGGGGAAACCTACGATCTGATCATTATGGACCTCCAGATGCCTGTCATGGATGGCTATGAGGCCACCCGCGTTATCCGGCACGAGCTACTGTTATCCACGCCCATCATCGCCATGACGGCAACCGCCCTCGTAGGCGAACAGCTGCGCTGTTTTGAGTCGGGAATGAATGATTATATGACGAAGCCCTTCGAGTTTGCGGAATTATATAAGCGCATCACCGCTCTGCTTACGCCTTTTATTTCAATAGCCGGGTAATATTCGTTTTGTAGGAAACGCTCACAGGGATCTCTTTTTCCCCGATGCAGACAAAATCCCGTTTGACGGTAGTGATCTTCTTCACCGACACGAGAAAGGATTTGTGCGTCCGGACATAGGCCGGCGACGGCAGCTTCTCTTCCAGCGCCTTAAGGGTCATACGCGTCAGCACCGGCCGGGCGGAAGTGGTGAGATAGATCTTGACATAATCCTTCACCCCTTCAGCATACAGGACATCGGCGGGGACGATCTTCACCAGCGCATATTCCACATTGACAAAGAAATCTTCCACAGGGACGGAAGCCCTGTCGTTCTGTCGCAGCCGGAACAGTTCTTCGGCCCGGTTGCAGGCCTTCAGGAATCGCTCGAAACTAAATGGCTTCAGCAGGTAATCCACCACCCGTTGATTGAACCCTTCCAGCGCATATTGTTCAT
The DNA here is from genome assembly GCF_014642875.1 of Puia dinghuensis. Classification (GTDB taxonomy): domain Bacteria; phylum Bacteroidota; class Bacteroidia; order Chitinophagales; family Chitinophagaceae; genus Puia; species Puia dinghuensis. Next base: position 808,331 of record NZ_BMJC01000001.1, on the reverse strand, counting down.
AAGCGGTGACAAGGATTACCAGCGGAGGGTCGGTGAGGGTCTGCAGGAATTGCAAGCCATTCACCCTGGGCATCTGGATATCCAGGAAAAGCAGGTCGACCGGGGTCGTCTGCATGGCTTCCATAGCTTCAAGGGCATTCCGGCAGCTCTTTTCCCATTGCAAAAAGGGCACCTGCCGGATGTTGTCTTCCAGGAGTTCGCGAACCAGTTGTTCGTCGTCTATGACCATACAGCGCATCATATCAGCTTCAAAGTTAAAATAATATGGAACCAGTTGTCTTCTTTTCGGACGGTGAGGGTATGGTCCTTGGGATAAAGCAGGTTCAGCCGGGTACGGACATTGTTGAGCCCCAGCCCTGTATTCTCTTCCTTGCCGGCAGAAAAGCCTTCATCAAAAGTATTCCGTACATCGAAGTGCATCCATTCATCCTTTACGGACAGCCTGACAACGATTCGCGGCTGGGACAGGGAGCTCACGCCATGTTTAAACGCGTTCTCGACGAAGGGGATCAGCAGCATGGGCTCGATGGTATAGTGTTGCTCCCAACCGTTTGCCTCGATGTGGGTGTCTACTATCACTTCATTACCAAAACGCAGCTTCTGCAATTCGATATAATTGTTGAGGTATTCGATCTCGGTGCGCAGCTCTACCTTTTTCCCCTGCGTGTCGTACAGCATATACCGCATCAGATCGGACAGCATAATGAGCGAGGGCTCCAGCTGCTCGGATTTTTTCCTGGCCAGCGAAACCAGGTTGGTCAGGACGTTGAACAGGAAATGGGGACTGATCTGGCTGCGCATGAATTTCAGTTCGGTAGCCAGCTGCGCCGCCTGCAATTCTTTTTGCCGCCGTTCGAGCTGGATCCGTTGCATGATGCGGCTATAGGCAATGCTGATGAAATAAATGTCGATCGACCCGCCGATGAGGAATCCATAGCTCTCACGATGATGTTTTAGTACTGCGGGGAACCAGGTCTCCGTGATGGAGAATTTCAGCCAAAGCGACAGCCAGAGAAGCACCAGTACGGAAAGAATGTACAGCCACCAGTACCGCCGGTTGAAGAACCGGGGATAGAGATAAAGCGAATGAGTATAGAACAGACCCATGTGGACGACCGTCACGATGGTAAAGAGCGGGCCGGGTATCACCCCGATGCTATATTGATTGGCGGGACTGGAGATGAGGTAGGGCAGGAGCAGCAGGATGCTCCAGATCAATACCTGGATGATCAGTTTGTAATTGATTGTCACGCTACAAAAGTATCGATTCGGGACGGCCGGGAAAAGGTGTAGCGACCACAGGAGTAATTCCGTAGACGTTTCCGGGGAATTTTATATATTTAGTAAAACAAACGGTTGTTTTATGATTGCACTTTACATTGTATTGGGCATCATCGCCCTGTTCTTTATTATCGCCGCCTTTGTCGGCAGGCGCTGGAATTATGAAAAATCCATTCTCATCAATGCCCCGTTGGAAAAAGTATGGAATAATGTCAGTACCCTCCAGGCCATCAACCGGTGGAATCCCTGGATGGAACGCGACCCTAATCTCACGGTAAAGTACAGTGGCACCGACGGTACCCCGGGCGCCAGCTTTTCCTGGGATAGTCCCGTAAAGAACGTCGGTGCGGGCAGCCAGACGATCACCAAGATATTGCCGAATGCCGAGGTAGATTCCAGGATAGATTTTATCCGTCCCTTTAAGGGACAGGGTGATGCCTACGTGATCCTTTCTCCGGAAAGATCTACCACCCGGGTCAGCTGGGGCATCGAAAGCTCGTCGCCCTATCCCATGAACATCTTGAAACTCTTCGGGGTCATCGAAAAGAACATGAACCGGGCCTTCAGCGACGGATTGAATAAGCTAAAGGGCCTCTGCGAGAACTGAGATCGCGGCCGGTAGCGCCATCGGTTGGTCAGGAGTACAGCTTATTCAATGTTGCTTTTAACGCATTAATATTGTGCTGATACACCGTATCGTCAGATGCGAGGAACCGGGTCCGCTTCAGATGCGGCTTGTTGATCACGGTCGAACAGTAGCGCTGTAGCAGCGTGTCTATTATGGTTAACGAACCGGCCAGGTTAAATTGGAGACCGGAGTTTATACTCACCCCTCTCAGGGCCGCATCATTCCCTTCTGTACTGGCAAAGCCCTGGAAATCTACTTGCAGCTGATCTTTAAAATAGGACACAAGTCCGAATACGATCCTGCCGTTGACCATGACAAAATCGACATCGCTATCGGTGCTTGCCAGTAAGGCGTCGAGCGCGTCGTCGGTCTTGTTCTTCTTTCTAAGGGCAAACAGGTCGGCATTGTAATTCACTCCTATCGCCCCATTGCCGGAAATGCCGAGCGTCTTCACCGGGTTGGTGGTTACCATCTTAAAAAGCTCGCTGTTGCTGATGCCAAGCTTGAACAGATCGTTTACATATTTAGCGAATTTCAGTTCATCCAGGACATGTTTGCTCCCGCTTGGGCTCCAGTCGGAACCCAGGCAAACGGTTATCTGCTTGTCCAGCAGCTTTCGCACATCGATTGTATCCTGGTAAAGCAGGAGATTGGATACCGGCGACCAGACCAGGCTGATATTATGGGTGCGCATGAAATCCAGCACGGCGTCGTTCGAAAGATCGATGCCACAGCCATGGGTCAGCGACAGGTTGGCCTTGGAAAGGTTGCCGGGGGCTGTGATGTCGGTTTTTAACGACTGGAACAAAAGGTCGATCTCCTTTTTTGAATAGGGGTCTCTTGTGCTGCCTTTTACAAAACCCGATTTGCCTTCCCCTACGTGTACAAGCGAGGAATAGTAGGTGGCATTGTTGTTATTGACCGATTTTACAAAATCGGTGTAGGGCGGCTGTTTGACGGGTTGCCAGGTGCTCGTGTCCTCGTCCGGCGTGCCCTTGGGTACGACATTGGGAGCATAAAAGTCGATGACCGACCAGATGTCTTTTGTCGCAGGTATCTGTAAACCGTTGTCATCGCCCGTGTTGCGGATAATAAACGACCGGTCGTCGGGGGTTTCATTATCCAGGTTCAGGGTTTCCTGTATAAGGGTGGTGCCTCCTGCTACTGCCTGGATCTCGGAAATGACTGCATGGGCGGTATTCACCGCGGAAAGCGCGGCCTGCACCAGGGCGTCCTGGCCGGCGGATGCGGCGGGTGTTTGCTTGTTCAGCGTAGCGTGCACCGATTGCACGAACGAAGAGACGAAATGGGCGTCCGCGTCATTGGTCCAATTGTCTTTTATATAATTCAGCAAACCGCCGATGTCCTGTTTATAGTCTTTGTTGTTGCGCCACTGGAACCGGTTTTTCCAGATGGTCTTGCTCTCCCAAATGGGTAGGATATTGTAAGTAGTGTGCGTGTGGAGATTGAGCAGGCCGGGGAAAAGGGTGATGTTATCATCGAGTTCTATCAGGGTGATGCCTGGAATATCCGTCACGGGGTTTTTGCCATCCAATATCCGACTTATCTTACCATTTTCGATGACGATGGTCTTCAGCGCCTCACCTGCCTCCAATGTCCAGACATGGCCGACGATACCGATGGTTTTTGTAGAGGATGTGATCATAGTCCAAGGTTTTTGGTAAATTTCAGGAATTTCAGCCAATGTTCGTCCAGCCGCTACCGAAATCATTTAATGTTGACAATGAGATAATACCGCCGGATTATTCCGATCATTTCCTTTTCTTCGAGGAATTACAACGCTCCTATGATTGCCCGGAACATCCCGCCAATATCGGGCTGCTGGCTACGACAAAAGGGAATTGCAACTACTATGTCAACGGCGGTAAGAACCAGGTCGACCCCGGCAAGGTCTTCTTTATCTCCCGGGGAAGCAGGCTGGCCATCCGGACTACGGAAAAGGGCGTGGCTCCCGTGTTGCTGTTCTTCCATTCCAAGCTGCCCGACCTGGTGTTGCACAGTCTTATTTACGGGGGTGAGGTTTTGCTGGAAAAGCCCTTCGACAGCCTGCCCTTCGATTTTTCCTACCTGGAACGAATTCACGTAGATGAGCAACTGCACCAGGTTGTTGCTTCCCTCCTCGTCCTGGGCGACAGTTGCGGCAGTTTTGCTTCCTTGCAGGCGGATATGATCATCCGGGAGATGTTCGAGAATTTACTGCGGAAGAACCAGGAAGCGTATAAGCATTCGCAAAACGTCCAGGCCGTAAAAGCATCTACCCGGCTGGAGATATTCAAACGCATCTCTACCGCCAGGGATTGGATGGATGCTCATTATAATGCTGCGATCACCCTGGAAGACATCGGGGTCGTAGCTGCGATGAACAGCCAGCATTTTCTCCGGATGTTCAAACAGGTTTATAACATTACCCCTCACCAATACCTCATCGATCTGAAATTGAAGAAAGCAAAGCAGTTGTTGGAGTCTACGGAGTTGACTATCAATGAGATTTGTCAGACCATCGGCTTTGAGAGCGTCTTTTCTTTCAGTATTCTCTTCAAGGGGCGCTTCGGCCAGCCCCCTTCCCAATTCAGAAGGGCCGAACAATAAGCCGAAAATTATCCATTTCCGATAAACCCCTTCCCGGCCCCGGGGATTAGCTTTGTCAAAAACAAGGACAATGGCACAATTACCACCAGCAGATTTCAGTCAGTTCAAACTCCGCGTCAACGTCCGGACAAGCGTCGAAAATGCTTACCGGGCCTGGGCATCCGCTTCGGGTCTCGATTCCTGGTTCCTGGGAAAAGTAACCTTCACCGATGAGGCCGGCGCCGCACGGTCGGGCGATTCTTTGGCCCAGGGAGGCGATGAATATGCCTGTTATTTTTACAGACATCCCGAGACCATGGCGATAAAGGGAAAAGTGTTGAAAGCAAACGGCAGGAATCTCTTTAGTTTTTCTTTTTCCAAGGGTTGTCCCGTAACCATCTCGATCTATACCGAACAAAATGAGACCATTGTCGAACTCATCGAAAGCAATCTGCCGACAGACGAAGAGACGATGAGAAAGCATTATGTCGGGGATTCGAAAGGGTGGATATTCTATCTCACCAATCTCAAATCCGTGCTGGAAGGTGGGCTCGATCTGCGGAACAAGAATGCAGATATTGTCAATGTCATTACGCACTGAATTTTTTCATCAATAAAACAAAACAATATGCAACAGCAGGATTACCATTGCAGCATCACTGCACCCATCAGCGCTGAAGAAGCTTTTGAAAGCATCGCCAATGTTCCGGCGTGGTGGGCAAAGCACTTCGAAGGCAGTTCGACCGCCCTTCATGACGTCTTTACCGTACGATTTGGCACTACCAATGTCACATTTGAGATCACCGAACTTATCCCGGGGAAGAGGGTAGTATGGTATGTGACGGATTGTTATCTGGATTTTATCGAGGACAAACACGAGTGGACGGGCACCAGCGTTGTCTGGGAGGTTTCGGCGGATGGCGATTCGACCCGTATCGACATGACGCATCTTGGTCTCGTACCGCAAGCAGAATGCTATGGACAGTGCCAGGCGGGCTGGGACGACCATATCAAGAACAGCCTTGTCAAATACATGACCGAGCATGCGGGGATGCCGGTGTAGGCATTCATAACTGTAACCCTCTTTCTAAAGCCACGAATAGCGAAAGACCCAGCAGCACCAGGTTGGTCGCTACGTTCCTCTTCTCTTTGAGCCGCATATGGATAGGGGCTGCCATTAGCATGATCACCGCAAAACAAGCGGCAGCAACGGGTGTCAGTAAGGGCATTATACCTGTCCACCAGGGTAGAATAAGTCCGATGGAGCCCAATATTTCGCTGACGCCGATGAACCGGATAGCCCCGGCCGAGTAGCCGGCAACACCGGTCTGTCCCCGGGCGATCAATTGTTGTTCGGAAAGCAGGGTCTTATTGATTCCTGAATAAAGAAAAGCAGCTGCCAGCAATAGCTGGGATGTCCAGAGCATGGTGTTCATAAACGATGATTTTAATGACACAAAGCTCCGGCAGGGAGCCGGCCTTTCTTTTGACATATATCAAAAACCGGAATGCTGCGCCCTGATACGGCTAAGCGTCTCCTGGGTGATGCCGAGGAAGGATGCGATCATCCCGAGGGGAACCCTGTTCACCAGGGAAGGATTGGTAGTGATCAATTGCTGATAGCGCTGCTGGGCGGTGGCAAAGTGGAGATCGTCGAATCGTTGCTGTAGCTGGATGATCCCGTGGCTAAGCAGGAGGCGGCCAAGCCGGTCGATGTCATGGTATTGCCGATAAAGATTTTCGAGATCGGTATAGGCGATTGCCTGGAAGGTAGAGTCCTCCAATAATTCGATGCCCCGCCTGTCGGGTTGACGGGTGAGAAAGCTGATGATCGAGACGGCGAAAGAACCCTCGGCGCTGATCCAGTCGGTGACGTCTTTCCCGTCCTTCAGATACCACGTTCGCGTGAGTCCTTTTTCGATGAAGTAAAGATAATGACACACCGCACCGGGACGTAGCAGGCGATTGCCTTTGGGCAGGTCCATTCGCCGCACGACGGCCGCAAGCGCATCCTGGCTTTCGTCGGAGAGGGTAGTCATCTGCTTTATAAAAGCGAAAAGGGATTCCATGGAATCCCTAAATTACCGATCTTTTAGTACTTCTACATATCCGTCCGTTCCATTCACCCGGATCCACTGACCATCTTTGATCAGCCTGGTGGCATTCTCCACGCCGACAACTGCGGGTAAGCCATATTCACGGGCGATAACTGCTCCATGGGTCATCAGCCCACCGACTTCGGTGACCAGGCCTTTTACCGATACAAACAAGGGTGTCCAGCTTGGGTCGGTAAATGCGGTGACTAATATATCGCCATCATCCAGATCGGCGTCTTCCATGTTTAAGATGACACGTGCCCGTCCTTCTATGACTCCGGAAGAAACAGGTAGACCTACAATGGCTTCGGCGGGGAGATATTCCCGTTTGTACTTACCCACAATGATCTCACCGTCAGAGGTGATAACGCGTGGGGGAGTCAGCTTTTCGAATAATTTGTACTCGTCCTTTCGTTTGCTGATGATGGGGTAATCCAGCTTATTTGTGCGTACGACCTCGCGCAGTTCTTCAAAAGTGAGATAGAATATATCTTCATTTTCATGGATGACTCCGGCTTGTACCAGGTGTTCGGCTTCTTTTAGTAAGGCCTGCTTATAAACGAAGTAGCGACTGATGATGGCGTATTTTGGATATTCCCGATAACCGCTGAAATTCCGGATCAGATCGATCATTCGTTTTGTTTCTTTAGCTTTTTGTTCACCATCCGGTAAGGGCGCCAATCGACGTAATAGCTCTTGTTCCTTTTTCAAAGCTTCCTCTAGCCCTTGTTCAAATTTCCGCTTGCCGGCACCAGGCTCAAAGTTTTTGATGTTGCTGAGGATCATAGGGACGAGTGTAGCTGGTTTTTCGCTCCAGCGGGTTTTCGTAACATCGATCTCGCCGACGCATCGCATTCCATATTTGTTCAGATAAGCATAGATAGCGTCGAGGGTCTCCTGTCCACCATCAAGCTTAGCGAGCCCGTCGAAAAAGTTATTATCTTTTGCCTGTTGTAAATAATCAATTACCCGAGAATAAGGGCGAATCACATCCGCGACATCCAATAGGGCCAGACCCATTTCCGCAGTAATATTGTGGGGTACAGATTGAGAAAGGGTGTCTGCTGCGTTTTTTTCACCAAGCCACTCCTTCATTTTTTCATTGATCCATGCTGAAGCATTCATGCCGGTGATAATCACCCCAAAACTTCGTGGATCAAATAATATCTTCCTTGTTTGCTGGATATCTTCCAGGATAAAATCAAATAGATCCGCTCCCGATCTGGTTTGGATGTTATTTTTTAGCTCGTTTATCGAGGTTTGACTATTTTTTATAAGATCAGGGACGATTGCCGGCTCATATTCGATTTGTGCCTTAAAGGGATTCTGGACTTTCTTGTCTTCTGGTAGCAATTTTATGAAATCTCCCCGCTCTATGATCGTCATAAGTGCGTCGCTTATCAGCGGATCGTGTTGTCCTATCACCTCTAGTAACATTTCTCTGCCGGAAGCCGAAGAAAGATTAGTTGTGACATCAACAAACAACCTTCCCGCGGCTTTAAACATGGGTCGGGCGGTTGTTAATTGCCATAAAGACATTCCCAATGGTTTCATGGGGTCGGTCATCATTTGCTGATGGCCGACGGATATATAAACGTGATTTTCCCGATCGTTTGCTTCAGGGATGGGGAATAAAGTAGTGATCGGCCGGCTTTGGACAATATAAAACGTATCATCGGCCAAACACCATTCGATGTCCTGGGGGTGGTCGAAATGTTCTTCGATCTTTCTGCCGATGCACTCCAACTGCAAGATCTGCTCATCCGTCAGGGCTTGCCTGTTCTGCTGCAAAGGTTCGATCTCCTGTTCTTTCGTACCGCCATCTTTTGCCGCATAAATAGCCAGCTTCTTGGCAGATATTTTCTTATCGATAACCTTGCCTTCACACACTTTATAGATGTCTGCATTCACCAGTCCGGAGACCAGCGCCTCGCCAAGTCCGAAGCTGGCATCGATGGACAGCACCTTTCTATTAGAAGTGACTGGATCGGCAGTAAACAAAATTCCTGCCGCCTGCGGGAAGATCATCTTTTGAACAACCACAGAAAGGAGAACCTTGCGGTGGTCGAAGCCGTTTTGAAGGCGGTAGATTACCGCCCTCTCGGTGAATAGCGATGCCCAGCATTTGCTGATATGCTTTAGGATTGCCTCCTTGCCAATGATGTTCAAATAGGTATCCTGCTGGCCTGCAAAGGATGCCGTTGGCAGGTCTTCCGCCGTAGCGCTCGACCGCACGGCAAAAGCAGCTTTTTCACCAAACTTTGTGAGCGTACCCGCAATCTCTTCTGCTATATCCGTAGAAATGGGCGTTCTTTCGATGGCCATACGGATCTTTGCGCTGATCTCGCTGATATTTTTTCTCTCGTCTGGCTTGAGGCGTGTTAGTTGATCCAGCAGGCTGTTGAGTTGCTGATCGTTTTCGGTTATTTTTTTATACGCTTCGGTGGTGACGCAAAAACCATCGGGCACCAATATCCCCTTGATACTGGACAGTTCGCCAAGGTTGGCGCCCTTGCCGCCTGCAGCCATGCGTTTTGTTCTATCGATCTCCTGAAGGCAAATTGCGTAGGTGTTCATATGGTTTTCCTCCTTTGAGCGATACAAAATTGCGCAAAGAATGTATATCTCCGTAAAGGATGGCTTAAAAAATTAATCCTCAAACCAGGCGATGGTTTGTTTTGTTACCCATAGAAGGTCTTTGCCCTTTTTTAATTATTTTCGTGTATACGATAATATATAATTATTCTAACACAACAAAAATGAAAAAAGTAACAGGAATTGGCGGCATCTTTTTTAAATGCAAAGACCCCAATAAAATGAAAGAATGGTACAAAACTCATTTAGGTTTTGACACAACCCAGTGGGGAGTAAGTTTTGAGTGGCGACAAGAGGCAGATCCAACGAAAAAAGGTTCTACTCAATGGAGTCCATTTGCTGAAACAACAAAATATTTCGAGCCTTCAACAAAAGACTATATGATCAACTATAGAGTCGAGAATTTAGAAGCTCTTGTTGAGCTACTTAAAAGTGAAGGAGTAACGGTTGTAGACAACATTGAGGCTTTTGAATACGGCAAATTTGTACATATTATTGACGTTGAAGGCAACAAGGTTGAACTTTGGGAGCCTAATGATGGTGAGTAGAATAAGACGAATTGGTATTCTACAGGTAGCGCTCAATCTTTCTTCGGGTATCTTCAGGATGATCCCGGCCAGAGGGCGAGCAAGTTCGTTCCAGTAGAATTGAAAAGACGATCTTTATCTTTATTAAACCTTATACCATGGACCTTTCACACGAAGACTTCCAAAAAGCAAAACGCATAGGCGAGGCGATACAGGAGTTTCTCCTTCAGACCGGCATGAAGGACGCAAGAAGCACAGACGTATATGAGATACTTGCCAGAAAAGGGTTGATTGAAAAAGACCGTCACAATGGATACCATTTCCGGCAGTTCTTGAAAAAACTTAAAGACGCCAATGTCCTTTCTCAACTTATACCACAATGTACTTTCACGACAAATGACAAAGGAGAAAATGAATGGCATTTCCATACCTCGATAAAAAAGGCAGGCAATTCGGCTAATACCGGGAAACAGGCCACGATCATCCACAAGCCGGCTATGAGCCAGGAAGACATCTCTCGGCTGCTGCAGGAAGAAAGCGTGAATGTAGAGATGCTGCCGGTAAGGACAGACAAAATATATACAACGCAGGAACTATCGATCAGAAAAAACTACCCCCGCGCTTTCGAATATTGGACGGACAAGGAATACGCCATATTAGACAGGGTCTATATGCAATGCAAAAATCTGGATGTGGTGGCGGCCTTACTAATGCGACAGCCGCATATAGTCAGGGATAAAATTGGATCCAGCAGAATGTCCGGGTTTGAAGATCAATTGGAAAATTGAAGGCTGGTTTCTACAAAATGAAATTAAATTTGAACAGCTCGGACATCACCATTGAAGATGTTAACCTGCAGGTAGAAAAAAGTAGCAGGTACATTGAGGGCAAAGTGCAGGTCATCATTACATTGAAGAATAGTTCGAAGACGTTGATATATTATGTGCTGAAGCGGCCTCGAAATATTGATTATGATAAAGGCAGCCGTACCTTATCTATCGGTCTATACGAAAAAGAGCTGCCGCAGGATATAAAAGTTAGTTTTAGCCGTTTTGAACCTGAACAAGTAGCCATCTTACCTGATACCACGCTTCAATGGCAATATTTGTTTCCAGTGTGGATGAAAAAAATAACGCGTCCTTCTGGTTTAAGGGAGATTGTTGAAGTGTTAAATATTTCTGATGTTCAAAAAGTAGTTTGTACAGTAGCATACCATACAAGCCCGTTCCGGGTTAAATCTTCCGATGGACCGGAAGAAGTACTGGTGGCACTTTCCAAATGGGGAGAAACGGTCTCTGCGAGTTTCGAAAGAAAGCTTACCCTTTGATGATTGTAACCACCACATCGGCTTGAAGGATCATCTCAAAACAAATTGATCTACAGAGAGTAAACAACCCTCTTCAAAAAAAATTTGCGAAACCGATCGGCTGCACGTATATTTGCAACCGATCGGCTTCTTATGGTTTACTCACCCTGGTCACCAACAAATGACAACCGCATGAAAAAACTTCTCCTTGCCGGATCTTACCTGCTCATCGGTTTGCAGGCGATATCCCAAACCTCCTTTTCAGCACAGGTAAAGAAATACATCGATTACGATTCCTCCTTCATTGCCTTCACCCATTGCAGGCTTGCCGATGTAAAAAACCTGAAGGTACTGGAAGACCAAACGGTGATCGTCCGCAACGGCATAATAACTGCGGTAGCAGATAGCAAAAAACTTCCACCCCCTTCCGGCAGCACCGTCATCGACCTGACCGGAAAATCCCTCTTGCCCGGATTTGTCCTCTTGCACGAACACATGTACTATGCAAACTACTCCGCCGACTTCACCTATCTACATGTCAAGCAATTGCCGTTCACTTTCCCAAAACTATACCTGGCCTGCGGCGCAACGACTGTTCGCACAGCCGGAAGCGTTGAGCCCTATTCCGACCTGAATCTCAAACGGGACATCGATCAGGGCAAGATCCTCGGACCGGAAATGGATGTGACCGCGCCCTATCTGGAAGGGAAAGGCAGCATCTTCCCCGGGATGCATGAATTGAGCGGGCCCGCAGAGGCGAAAGCTTTTGTCGACTTCTGGGCCAGCCAGGGCTGCACTTCATTCAAAGGATATATGTTCGTGGATAAGCCTACGCTGAAGGCCGCAATAGACGAGGCCCACGCCAAAGGACTAAAAGTGACGGGCCATTTATGTGCTGTTACTTACCGCGAGGCGGCGGAAATGGGTATTGATCAGTTGGAACATGGCTTTTCTGTGGCCACAGATTTTGTCCCTAACAAAAAGGAGAATGCCTGTCCACTTTTTGCGGCACCCATCGCATCCGCGGATTCGCCGAAAGTAAAAGACCTGATCCGATTCCTCGTCGACAAAAAGGTGATCGTGACGTCCACCCTGGCCGTCATCTACAACATGACTACCCTGGATACAACGATCCGTCCCGAAGTACTGGAGGCGATGTCGCCCGATACCCGGAATATGTTCCTTAACGTCTACAACAAAATGCGCAACTCCTTAGGCAACAAAGCCATGCTGGAGGAAATGAAGATGGAAAAGATGTTTTCGGATGCCGGCGGTCTGTTGACCGTTGGCACCGACCCCACCGGCAGTGGTGCTACCCTCGCCGGATACGGCTCACAGCAGTCCATCGAACTCTTGACACAGGCGGGGTTCAGCCCAATAGAAGCTATACGCATCGCCACGTACAATGGCGCGAAGGCGCTTGGACTGGAAAATAAGATCGGCTCCATCGAGGTCGGCAAGGCTGCCGACCTGGTGGTCATCGATGGGGATATTTCTCAGCATATCGAAAACATCAGGAAGGTCACCTGGGTGTTTAAACAAGGCGTGGGCTTCAATTCCCAAAAGATATTCAGTTCCGTAAAGGGAGAGGTTGGTAAATATTAATGCCGGGCTCGATCAGGAATAGATGTTTAACTTTTCATTAGACAAGTAAGTAATCGCGTAGGCGGGCCTGGATCGTATCTTCGGAAGGATGACCAAAACGCTATTTTACCTTATCTTTCTTCACGGTTGTGTCCTTTTTTCCCACGCCGTTTCGGGTCAGTGCGGGTACAAAGCCACCCTCCGCACCAATAAAGACTATTGCGTCGGCAGCGCGCTCATCGTTACATCCACCCATGCCCTGCAGAAGATCACCTGGTACCAGAACGGCCGGCCCGTCAGCACGGTCACCGGCACGCAGTCCCTTTCAACCAAACCCGTACAGATCCCCATCTTCCTGGCGGTAGATAGCATACATTCCGACCTGGGTGATCTTCGCCTCGGAACCGATGATTCCGATAATATCTATATCCTGTATGATTTCCACCTCCTGCTAAAAACAACGGTGCTGGGTAAGTCCAGCGAAATAGCTGATATTACGGTTGCGCGATCCGACGGGACGAGCACGGGTATGTCTGTCGATGCGGCCGGCAATGTCTTCATTGCAACCTGGAATACCCTCTTCTCGCGCGACACCACCCTCGTATGGAAAGTACCGGCCGGGTCCGTTTCCCTCCGGACACCGGATATCCCTTCGGTGATGCCCGTTTCGGCGATCCCCCATGATTCCACTCCGGCCTCCAGCATTTTCGTCGACTGTCAAAAGAATATCTATCTCTACAATCCCAATAAGGGCGAGATGTACCGTTATACCCCCGGTGCTGCAACCGCCACCATCATAGAGAACGGTTTCGGATCGTGGGCGAATTGTAGCGCGTATGGCTGGGGATATGGCGCAATCCATATGGATCAGGCGGGAAAACTATTTTTCAGGATGGGCAACTCCGTGATGGAGCTTGCCCCTGGTGCAGCCGCTCCGACTGTCGCGGTGCCGGGAAAATGTACATGGGACTATAGCCGGCTGATCTCTGAGTTCTATTTGGATGGCAACGATACGATCTACCTGAGTGGTTTCAACTATTACACCAACACCGCCTTCGTAGAAAAATGGGCCCCTGGCGCCGCTGCCGGTCAGCAACTATTCAGTTTCTCCTTGCAGAAAAATACGAGTGGTCTCATCCCGATCACCATGGATAGCCACGGAAATATTTTCCTGGGGTATAACAATTCCTCAGTCGGCACCCCCGGCCCCAATCTCTACGAATACAAACGCACCACCTCCATCGATTCGGCGTTCACTCCGACCGACACCGGATCCTACTATGCGGTTGTCACCGACATCCAGGGCTATACCGTGACGTCCGACACCTTCCATGTCAATGCGCCCAGTACCGGTCCGCCCTCGATCTCGATTGCGGCTACGGCGACCAGTACGCCGGTCTGCACACCGATCCGTTTTACAGCCACACCGATCAATCCCGGGACCGCTCCGGTTTATCAATGGCAGGTCAGCGGGGTGGCCGTGGGAGGAGACAGCACTACTTATTCCAACAACCTGTTTGCCAATGGAGACCAGGTGTATTGCATCATGACCGCCCAGGCCGGCTGTGCCGGGCCGGTAGCCGACACTTCCAACATCATTACGTTGAGCATCGATCCGCGGGGTTCGGCTTCCGTGACGATCGCCGCCGCGCCAAAGACAAATATCTGCAAGGGCCAGTCTGTTACCTTCACCGCGACCGTGATGAACGGCTCAGCCAATCCGGTTTTTCAATGGTTGCTGAACGGCGACAGTACCGGCGATGACAGCAGCACCTTTGCGCGATCCAATTTCTCCAATAAGGATGTGGTGACCTGTCTGATCACCAGCGACGATGTCTGCGGGCTGGCGAAGTCCAACAGCATTCCGGTGACCGTGAGCATTCCGCCTGTGATCCAGCCGGGTCAGATCTTTACCATTCCCTACGGCGGCAGTCTCACGCTCGATCCGGTGATCAGCGGTACCGTCGATACCTGGGCGTGGTCGCCCGGCAGTTGGCTTTCGGACAGTACGATCGCCAACCCGGTGGCCGATCCACCGTCGACGATCACTTATACGCTGATGGTGCAAGCGAACGGCGGCTGCGGCGATACGGCGACGGTACTGGTTGATGTGTTTACGCCGCTGGCTCTTCCAAATGCTTTCACCCCCAATGGCGATGGACGGAATGATCGCTTTTACGTCCTGGGCGGACCCGTGAATAGTGTAGTCGAGACGTTTGCTGTATTCAACCGCTGGGGACAGGCGGTGTTCCGGGCGCATAATGTGGCGCCAGGGGATGCGAGCGTAGGCTGGGACGGCCGGATCAATGGGTCGTTTGTTCCACCGGGGACGTACGTGTATGTTGTGGTGATGCGCTTTGCCACGGGATCCCGGCAGACGTATAAGGGCACGGTCGAGGTGATACGATGACTGCAAGCTCGCGCGTCTTCTTCAAACAAAAATGCCCCGCCGGGGGCGGGGACATTGGTTTGGTCTTGCGGAGAGAGAGGGATTCGAACCCCCGGAGGTGTTACCCTCAACGGTTTTCAAGACCGCCGCAATCGACCGCTCTGCCATCTCTCCGGGCGCAAAATTAGGGTCTCTACATGAACGGCCAAATTTTTTCGGTGCGAGTTCTTAACTTTGCTTAAATTTTTGGTTTGAAGCACTTAAAGGCGGTAAACAAGTATTTCTGGAAGTATCGGTGGCGGTTCTTATTGGGCCTTGTGTTCATCATCCTGTCCAACTATTTCCGCATCCTCACTCCGCAGGTGACGGGCTATGTCGTCAACTCCGTCGAAAGCCAACTGCGGGATAGCCTCAACCACCGGGACTCTGCCGCCGCAGCCCGACAGCCGGCAACATCGTCGGGCCGGGCTGCCATGCCCCCCGCCAAAGCGAAAGCCCCTTCCGCCGCCTCCACCAACGCAAAGGACACTGCCAACTATGATATCCTTGTCCGGAAGTTTATCAGCAGTATGGACGTCCACAATGCTGCTTTCAGCACGAAAATTGTCATCTGCGGTATCACCCTGCTGGTGCTTGCCCTCATCAGCGGCGGCTTTCTCTTCCTGATGCGGCAGACCATCATCGTCATGAGCAGGCATATCGAATACGACCAGAAGAACGAGATCTATGCCCACTACCAGCAGCTCGATGCCAATTTCTACAAGACCCACAGCACGGGCGACCTGATGAGCAGGATGGCGGAAGACGTTAGCCGTGTACGGATGTTTACCGGTCCCGCCGTGATGTACCTAGCCAACCTGCTCGTGACCATCGGCTTCAGCCTTTTCTTTATGCTCCGCAAGGATGCCCTGCTCAGCTTCTATGTGCTGACGCCGCTGCCCATTCTCGCCATCACCATATATTATGTCAACACGATCATTCACAAGCGAAGCGAGCATATCCAGGCCCTGCTGAGTAACCTTACCACCAATGCCCAGGAGTCCTACAGCGGCATCCGGGTCATCAAATCCTTCGTCCAGGAGAAAGCGATGCTTCGCTTCTTCAGCCGCAACAGCGAAGAATATCGTAAAAATGCCGTCAACCTCGCAAAGGTGGAAGCCATCTATTTCCCCGCCATGGGCCTGATGATCGGCCTCAGCACCCTGCTAACCATCATGATCGGCGGCCTCTATGTCATCTACGGCCGTCATAACACCGATATCGGCACCATCACCGAATTCGTCATCTATATCACGATGCTCACCTTCCCAGTCAGCGCCATCGGCTGGGTGGCCAGCATGGTCCAACGGGCATCCGCCTCTCAAAAGCGTTTGAATGAGTTTCTGGAAACAGTGCCAGCTATCCGCAACGCGCCGGATGCCAGGAAGATGCCGCTAGAGGGAAATATCAGCTTCCAGGGAGTGGATTTTACCTATCCGAATACGGGTATCCACGCATTGGCCGACTTTAATCTGGAGATCCGTAAAGGGGAGAAAGTGGTCATCATCGGCAGAACCGGCAGCGGCAAGACCACCATCGCCCAACTCCTGCTTCGCATGTATGACCCCGATAAGGGTAGAGTACTGATAGACGGCACCGATCTGCGAGAGCTTAACCTGCAGGACCTGCGCCGCCAGATCAGCTATGTGCCCCAGGACGTCTTTCTGTTCAGCGACACCGTTTCCGGCAATATCCAGTTCGGCCTCGATCACACCGATGAGGACAAGGTCCGTGTCGCCGCCCGCTATGCCAGCGTGGACAAGGAGATCGACGGCTTCGCCGAACGTTATGAGACCATGATAGGAGAGAGGGGGGTAACGCTCAGCGGCGGACAGAAACAACGTATCTCCATCGCCCGGGGCCTTATCAAAGACCCCGAGATCATTGTATTTGACGACTGTTTGTCAGCTGTCGATGCTAAGACTGAAAAGGAAATACTTGGCAATTTATACCAATATCTGCAACACAAGACCGCTATCATCATCACCCATCGCATCTTTTCCCTCTTTGATTTCGATCGCATCGTCGTTCTGGAAGAAGGCAGGATCGTAGAAACCGGCACCCATCAGGAGTTAATAGCCCTCAATGGGTATTACACCTATCTCTATGAGCAGCAACAGGCTGAGAACAGCCCGGCTTAGTGTACGTTTACGGACAAAACAATTTGCCTTGACTAGGTGCTATAATTATGTGGGCAAATTTTGCTAATTCGAAAACAATACTATATTTGTGACTGCTTAATTAGAAATTAAAACAAAATTATTGTGGCGTACGAAAACAACGACAAACGAATGGAAAGCGTCTACAGCAAAAGGATCAGGGCTGGCAAACGCAGGACGTATTTCTTCGATGTGAGGGCAACCCGGAGTAACGATTACTATCTTACTATCACCGAAAGCCGTAAGAAATTTAATGAGGATGGTTACGACAGACACAAGATCTTCCTGTACAAGGAGGATTTCAATAAGTTCCTGAAGGCGTTGACGGAGGCTGTGGATTATGTCAAGACGGAATTGATGCCGGACTTCGACTTCGATGCTTATAACCACGATAATGTCCAGGAAAATGAAGGCGGCTACCAGGAAACTGCCGTCGATGATACCGTCGAAGATGAAGTACGACATACTCCCACCTCTGGTACGCATACTCCCACCGGGGAAGAAGTCGACAAATGGTAACACCTCGCTGCAACAATATTAAAAAAAGCCCCTACAAAGTAGGGGCTTTTTTTAGTTAATAACTTAATCTTGCTTTTACCCGCCGCAGATAGTCCCGGGCGGCCTGCCCGACGGGTGAGCGCTTTTCCGTCCGCGGGATTCGGGCGATCTCGCTCCAGCCTTTGAAAAAACCCCCGGCATGCCAGCCGCTCTTTTTCAGATATTCCAGGCTCCATAAGAGAGCCGTCGTACAAAAAAATGGCCACGGCAGGTATTTCCAGGCTACCTTGCTCTTGTTGACCCACATCCCCCGAAGCTTTTCCCTTGGCGTCAGCCTCCCCGCCGGCGACTCCTTGTGCAGGATAACGACCCGGTCGTCATACCGTATCGTATACCCCGCGTCAAGGGCACGATAGCTTAGATCATATTCCTCCATCCCGTAAAAGAAGTTCTCCGGGTAAAGGCCCACTTCCTCAAAGACCCTGCGCCGGATAGCATGGGCGCAACCTGAAAAGTAGGCGGTGTCAAAATGCGGCCAGTCCTTACGTTCGCTAAACCGCTTGTGAGGGAAGGCATTCTTTTGCAATTCCCCCGTGGAATAATAGTAGACCTTAAAGGCGATGATGCCGACAGGCCGGTCTGTGTCCTCAGCATCCTGTCCGTCAAAAATGGGAACGATAGGCCGCAATGCCCCCGGGTCTCGGAAAAGTGCATCGTCGTCAAGGAAGACCAGGTAGGGCGCCCTGGTGAGGCTGACCGCATAGTTGCGCCCGCGGGAAACGCCAAGATTCTCCGGGGCTACCGTATAACGGAAGGGGATATCGGGATGGGCGGCGATGAAATCTTCGAGCGCCTGGTAGGAGACCGAACTGCAGTTGTTGACAATGATCACGTCTTTTACGAGCTCGTGCAGCCCTTCCAACTGGCTGATATTCCTGGCAAGATCGAGCGCGTCGTCCGGCCGGTTGTAGGTGATGATCACAACGCTGAGCGGCTTCATGTCTTTGCTTAGGCGGCTTTTTTCGCTGGTTGGCTCCTTCTCTTCCATTCCCCGACCGCTGCGGTAATGAGCAACCCGTACACCAGCAGGCTCGACCATACGGAAAGCGTCGAGGCAACAGCATAGCTGTGCGGTTCGAAGCGGAATTCAATAGTATGCTCTCCCGCCGGGATGGCCATTCCCCGTAAAACGTAGTCTACGCGGCAATAATCGGCCTTGTTGCCATCGATAAAGGCATTCCAGCCCTTGTCGTAGTAGATCTCACTGAAAACGGCGAACTGGTTGGTTTTGCCGGAGAACTGATAAGTGAGCTTATCATTCAGGTTTTCCTTCAGCCGGATGCTGGCCGTACTGTCAGGCACGGGCGGAGCTTTCACCAGGGATTCAAATTGTTGCTGGATGATGGCCGTATCCCGTACATTGATGCTGTCCAACGCCTTCATCTCCTCATTGCCATCCTTTACATAGTGAATGGCTTTCACCAGCCAGCATGGGCCAAAGGCTGCAGGGTTCCGCTGCGCCACGGGTTGCCCGGTGCGTTGATCGCGGCCGATGAAATATTTTGTGTTGAGCATGTTGTACACCTGCATATTGCCCTTCGACAGCTGATTTTCGATGAGATCCTGGTATAGCCCTAATTTGGCGGGGGAATACCCTCCCAGGGAATTGTGGAAGTAGGAAGCGCGGGCATCCTCAAAGGGGCTCTGGGAAGACTGGTCGAAGACCCGGAAATTCTGGTCGGGGTCGCTACTGATCTGCTGGTCGGCGGGTGTAGGGCTCATGCTTGCCTCGAAATCCGCTTCGTCCGTATAACTGTCCTGGTTGAGATAGCGGGTACTGACGGCCAACAGGTCGTAGGTGCTGAGCACAATGAGCCCGGCCACAAGGATCACCGGATTTTTTATCTTGTTCCGGATGAACAAACCCAGCAACAGCGCGGCAGCCGCTATCAGCAGGATGGTACGTAACAGGTCGCTGCCATAGATGCTCTGGCGATCGGCCTGCAGGGCTTTTATCAGGGAGTTGCCGGTGGCTATCGCCTGCTGTTGTGCATCCGAGCCCGCCTGGCGTCCCTGGGACAGCTGTTGCATCTTGCCTTGTACAAACCGCTCTTTCAGGTCGCCGTCGTGTGCCCCCTTGTAGTCCGCCGAGAAATAAAAGAGCACCAGAACGGCCAGCAGGGCTCCCGTAGCGATGGCGGCCGTTTTGAATTTCTTCCACAGCACTTCGCGTGAGTCCCCCCGTGTCAGCAGCTCGTTCAGCCCAAGGGCGGCTAACAGGGGAACTGCCAGCTGCGGCATCACCAGGGCCATGGCCGGCGCACGGAATTTATTGTAATAGGGGAAGTGATCGAAAAGGAAATAGTTGAGCGAAGAAAAATTCTTGCCCCAGGACAGCAGGATACCCACGACGACAACGCTGAGCAGCCACCACTTTTGCCAGCCCTTCACATAGACGAGCCCAAAGATGAAAAGGAAGCAGATGACGGCGCCCAGGTATACAGGTCCGGAAGTGAAAGGCTGTGCGCCCCAGTAAGCCGAACCGTTGGCGTATTGCAACCCCTGTTCTTCTGGTACGGAAAACTCCTGGGCTAACTGGTCGGCGAATTTGGAATTATCGCCGATCTCTTTTCCGCCGCTGCCGCCGCCGTAGATGTCCGGCACCGCCAGGGTCAGGGTCTCACCGATGCCATAGCTCCATTGAAAAGCATAGTCCTTGCTCAACCCGTTGCGGCTTTCCAGTTTGCTGGTGCCGCTGGTAAGTTCGGTACGGCCGCCCCGCATCGTTTCCTTGGAATATTCCTGCACCGGCAGGGTGCCTACCGTACTGGTGCCAAAGGCGATGAGCCCGGCTGCCAGCGCAAGACCCAGCGACAGCATCAGCTGTTTCACCTGGCCCTTCCGGATACTGTCAACGGCATAGAATAGGGTCAGCAGACCCATGGACAAAAGCGTATAGTACACCACCTGCAGGTGCTGGGTGCCCATCTGAAAGGCAAGAAAAAGGGTCAGCAGCGCTGTCCCCGACAGGTATTGGCGGCGGAAGAGCAGCAAAAGACCCGCGACTACCCCTGGCGCATATGCCAGCGCCCACATCTTGGTAACATGACCGGTGGCGATGATCACGGGGTCATAGCTGCTATAAGCATAGGCGAGGGAGGCAAGGATGCCCACCCATGGATTTACCCGCAACACCGCCAGGAGGATATAAAAACAGATACAAGCCAGGAAGAAGAAATTGATAGGCTGGGGGAGACCCAACGTCAGGATATAGCTGAGATACTCAAAACTGAACTTCGACCGGCCCTCCATCGCGATGGTATAAGCCGGCATCCCGCTAAATGCGCTTTCCGACCACAACGGATAGTGGCCGTACTTTGCTTTGTATTCCATGGATTGTTGCGCCATGCCTTTCCATTGCAGCATGTCCGATTGATAGACTACTTTTCCTTCTAAAGCCGGCCGGCAATAAACGACAGCGACGACGAGGAAAACGACAATGGCGATGAGATGGGGAAGCGCTTTTTTCAGTATCGAAGAATTCATACCTTGCTACGTAATTATTCCGCGCAAAATAGTGCTTTTAGTGGTATTTTGCCCGCAAAACCGAATTTTTGGCTAAATATGGGAGTGTTACGCATCCTTGCAAGAGTGGCTTTTATTTGTAATATCTGTTTTCTCGTGGTATCCTTTTCCCAATGGCTCCCGCAATTTCCGGACAATGCATTGACGTCTGACGTGATCGTTCTGGGCTGGATGGGGTCGCTGGTGTTCAACGTCATCGTCAACCTGATACTGCTGATGCTCTTTTTCATCGGCAGGCTGCGGAAGACTGGTGTTCCGGTGTGGCTGCTCGTAATCAACTTCCTGTTCTTTGGCATTCAAATCGCACTTCTCATTCTCAATCGCAATCTCAGATGATTACTAATATACTAAAAGACCGTCCGACCAAACTGTTCCTGGGTTTCACCGCCTTTTTCTGTTGCAACGCGCTGATCGCGGAAGCCATCGGCACCAAATTGTTCTCGCTGGAGAAGCTGTTCGGCGTAAAACCGGCGAATTTTACGCTCTTCGGCCAGAGCGGGCTTGCCTTCACCCTCACTTGCGGGGTATTGCTGTGGCCACTGGAATTTGTCATGACCGATATCGTCAACGAGTTCTATGGACCAAAGGCGGTGAGAAGAATATCCTGGACGGCGGTGATTCTCATCTCCTATGCTTTTCTGATGTATTTTCTGACCATCTACATCCCGCCTGCCGACGTCTGGCTGCAAAGCAGCACCAAGCAGGGAGTTCCTAATATCCAGGACGCATACAGCGCTATTTTCGGACAGGGGATGATGATCATAGTGGGTAGCCTTGTTGCTTTCATGGTGAGCCAGGTCGTGGACGTCACAGTGTTTCATCATATAAAGAAAAGGACAGGCCACAAACATCTCTGGCTCCGCGCTACGGGGTCTACGCTCGTGTCACAGCTGGTGGACAGCTATATCGTGTTGTTCATCGCCTTCAGCCAGTATTTCACCTGGCAGCAGATACTGGCCGTCGGGATGATGAATTATATCTACAAATGCAGCGTCGCCATTCTGCTGACACCGCTGATCTATCTCATCGAGGGGAGGATCGAGAAATATGTGGGGCACGAAACCGCCCGCCAAATGAAGCTTGCAGCCATGGGACAAACAGAAAGCGAAGGCGCGATTCCGACAGCCGGTTAGTCCTGCGCGGGCACCGCGACTTCCATCACAAAATCGTTCATGAAATAGCCATTACCGATAGGGATGTCCTCTTCCTTTATTACGACAAACCCCATGCGCTCATAAAACTGACGGGCGGTGTTATAGCGGTTGACATTGAGCCGCAGCGTCATGGCCCCCTCGGGACGGATGGCCTGGAAAATAAACTCTATCATGCTTCGCCCCAATCCTTTTCCCTGGCGGCCGGGCAACACATAGAGCTTATGGAGCTTCACTACCCCTGGCTCTTCCAAAGCGCTCCAGGAAGCAAAACCGATGGGCTCATCGCCCTGTTCGACGATCATAAATTGCTGTTTGTCGTCCAGCATCTGGCGGCGCAGGGAGGTGGGGCTGTAGATCAGGTTCAGCATGTACTGCAACTGCTGCTGCGACACGATATTTCCATAGGTGTCCGGCCAGATCTGCTGGGCCAGAAAACCGATCGTATTGATATCATCCAGGTCAGCGGGTCTCATCGATAAAGTGTCATCCATCATTTTCAGATTGCTTATAATTTATTGGTTGGTTACTTTCTTCTCCTGTGCTTCCGGCGTCAGCCTCCGCGGCCTCTTCCTTCATCGCCTGGTGCATCCGCAAGGCCCGCATGGCCAGCCGCACTGCGATATAGAAGGTGGCAAACGCCCCAAAGGAAAGCATTCCCGTAGACAAATAGTGCGTTATCTCCCGGTTTTGCTGTACAAATAGGAAAAAATCAAAACTGCCATGAAACAATACGGCTACCAGCAATCCTTTTACCAATAATCCAAACGACCGGCCACGTTCGAACTTGGCGCGCCCGACGAGATAACCCATCAGCACAGCAAACGCGGCATGCGCCGGGATGGCGAGGAAGAAACGGGACACCCCTGTTTCCAGCCCAAACTGGCGGACATATTCGATGTTCTCCACGGTGGCAAACCCCATTCCGATCATCACTCCATATACCACGCCGTCAAAGGGCTCGCGGAAATCCCGTTTGGGATAAGCATAAAGCCGTAAGACCAGGAACTTACTGCCTTCTTCGCTAAGCGCTACAACGGCAAAAGCATACCAAATATAGGATACAATGGAGTGGCGCCAGGGCTCGGTACGCACATCTTCGGCCATCAGCTGCACCAGCAGGGCCGGCAGGGTAGCCGCCATGCCCAGTATAAATGCGATCACCAGGTGACGCATCGACTCTTTCCCGTATTTGTTGAGGGAATAGATGAAAAGACAGACGGCGATGCCCGGCGCTACGGCCAATGCAATTAAAAACATTGCCTAAAAATAGCTGAAATGCGGGAGATGATCAATTCGGTGGCGCCGGAGGCGAGGTATGGAAAAAATAAACCGCTCCGTCCCTGAAACGCAGCTCATTCACCAGCTGTTTCTGGCTCCGGATATAATCGATGTTGATAAGGTCATCATTGACGGCATCATCGAACCAGACGACGGTAAAATGCTCTTCGTGCATCATCCATTTTATGTCGGCCGCATTATCCTTATGGGGGATGAGATCAGACCGCACATCCGCAAGAAACCATAGTCCCTCGAAAGCGTCCGAATAGATATGCCCTGCTTTTTCCAGAGAATCCTTATGGGTCCGGACAAAGGTCATCGTCTCATTCTTGCGCCAGTCGTCTTCAGTGTATCCAGGTATCCCGGCGTAGTGGATACCGTTCCAGTTCTCCCGGAAGATCTGTACTTCCCGGAAGATGAAACAAACGGCGGCGGCAAGGCTGGCGGCGACAGCGACGCTCTTCCACCGGGGCGGACAGCGCTTCAGGCCTGCCGGTATCCATTGCGTACTGCCCCAGAGCCAGGGCAGGAAGAGAGGCGACAGGAGCCTGCTGTCCAGCGGCTGGAAACGGGAGACCGTGGCCGAGAACAGGATAAAGGCGGTGTACACCACGAAATAGCTAAGGGCGATGGTCTCATAGGAAAAAAAATTATTCCTGCGAACCAACCGGTAAAGAAAGATGCCCGTAATCAGCAATATGAATAGCACGCCCACCACGGTAGCCACCCGGTAGCCCAGGTTGAGGAAGGGGAGCCAGTCGCAGAAGACACTTCCCATGTCGTGGAGGTTGACGGAAAAGGGCGTCAGTCCTTTCTCCCGGTAGCCGGTGAGGGTCTGGGTAAGCTGCAAATTGCGGTATAGGTTCAGTATGAGCAGCGAGAGGGACAGAAGGCTATAGAGCGCGATATGCCCCAGCTTTCTGGCGCCCCAACGCAGGCGGCCGTCGCAAAGCATCAGCAGTCCTCCAAGTCCTGCCAGGCTGATACCCGCATAACGGGTGACACAGGATAATGCGGCGACAAAGGCCATAATCAGCAGCCAGCGGATGGAATGCGTTTGAAAATAGCCGTAAGCAACGATAAAGAAGAGTACGGACAACAGCAGGAAGATGGTTTCCGACCAGATCATGGAATATACTTCCAGCAGGCAGGGGCTCAGCAGGATGAAAATAAGAAGCAGCAGCTTATAGCCTCTTGTCACGCCGGTGAACCGGTTCATGATCCACCCGCAAAGCCAGATCAGCGTGGCGAAGAGCAACCCGTTGAGGAAGGGACCAAAAGCCAGTATTTTGGCGCCGGTGAGGAAAATAAGCCCGCAGAGGAAGATGGGGTAGAAGGCCGGAAAGTCCATCACCGGCATGTTGGTAAAGTCGTTGATCTTTCCATGATCGTGGATGTTCTGAGCCGTGCTGATATAGACGACCGAGTCGGGCGAGACCCCGATGCCGCCGTATGCGCACAACGCCTGGATGATCAGGAATCCGGCAATAGCCGCCAGGACAGCATCATAGTTGCCGGATAGTACTGAGGATCGGAAGTCGCGCTTCATAGATTCTATGCGAAAGTAAGAGATTCCGTTTGGTAAAAAACCGGATATTTGTACATGACTGCATTCCGCCTGCCTTTGCTCCTCGGAGCCCTTTTCTTGTCGACAGGTATATACGCCCAGGTATTTGGCGGTAATCCCCCTTCCCTGAAATGGCAGCAGCTCAACACAGATACGGCCCGGATCATTTTCCCCACCGGGCTGGATTCGCAGGCGCAGTTCGTAGCCGGCATTGTCCACCGTCTTGCCCGCACCACCCGGAGTACCATCGGTCCCCACCAGCGAAAGATAAACGTCGTCCTCCAAAACCAGACCACCATCGCTAACGGCTATGTCAGCCTGGCGCCTTTCCGCAGCGAATTTCAACTCACCCCCGAACAGAACAGCTTCGAGCTCGGCAGCCTGCCCTGGGCAAAGATGCTGGCCATTCACGAATACCGGCATGTCCAGCAATACAATAATTTCCGTGTAGGCCTCTCCGGCGGATTCTACTACCTCTTTGGCGAAGGCGGCCAGGCTTTCGCCAACAGTCTGTCAGTACCTAACTGGTTCTGGGAGGGGGACGCCGTCTACCAGGAAACGCTGGTGAGCGATCAGGGCAGGGGCCGCCAGCCCTGGTTCTTCAACAGCTATCGCGCTTTATGGGCCGGGGACAAACGTTATTCCTGGATGAAGCTGCGCAACGGGTCTTTCCGGGACTATGTCCCCGACCATTACCCGCTGGGCTATATGCTCATCGCCTATGGCCGTGAGCGCTATGGAGATGATTTCTGGCGAAAAGTGGGGCGGGACGCTGCCGCCTTTCATGGCCTTTTCTATCCCTTGCAGGGGGCCGTCAGGCGCTATGCCGGAGTCTCCTTTAACCAGTTTCGCCGGGATGCTTTCGATTATTTCTGCCTCCCGCTGCAGCCGCCGGCAGGGACCGCCATCCCCACCGTGGAGGCTTTTGCCCGTGCCCGGAAACATTTCTTTGCCAACGAGGAATTCCCGCAATTCCTTGGCACCGACAGCATCCTGTACATGCGGAGTAGTTATAAACGGATACCTGCTTTTGTTATCCGCGACCTGGGCAGCGGTGCAGAGACCCGCCTGCGCACCCGGTCGATCTCGCTGGACAACTATTTCTCCTACCGCAACGGCCGTATCGTCTATTCCGCCTATGAGACCGACCCGCGCTGGGGCTGGCGGGATTATGGTGTCATCCGCCTGCTGAACCTGGCGACGGGCGAGGATAAAAGGCTCACCGTCCGAAGCCGGTATTTTGCGCCGGACATCAGCGAGGACGGCCGGACGATAGTGGCCGTACAGGAGGCCACCGACGGCAGCTGCCAGCTCCACCTGCTGAATGCCACCGACGGCAGCCTGATGCGCCCTATACCCAATCCCGATGGGCTTTTTTACACCTATCCGAAATTCTATACCGGTGATAACGCCATCATAACGGCTGTCCGCAACCGCAGCGGCGAGATGTCTCTGGCACTGGTGGATCTCCACGATGGCGGGACCCGCTACCTGCTGCCTTTTAGTTATCAGACCATCGGTTTTCCATCGGTGAGGGCGGATACCATCTGGTTCACCGCCTCTCGTAACGACCAGGACAGGGTCTATGGACTTGCCGGCGGGCAGCTTTTCCGGGTGTGGCTGCCCCATGGCGACCCCCGCACGGGACAATACCAGTTTCAGGAAGGACCCGGCGGCCAGGCCACCTGGAATACTTTCACCGCGGTTGGCTTCCTGGCGGATACCGCTGGCAGTGGAAGCTTCCGGCTCCAGCCTATCGCAGAAGGGGACTGGGTAAAAGCGCCACCGGTGCAGCGTATCGATTCGCTCGAAAAAGGGCCGGCCGGACTGCTCGGCCATATCGCGCCGGGCCACTACCCGGCGACGACCTATCCGCTTGCTTCCCATTTGATCAACTTCCACAGCTGGCGGCCCTATATCAACGATCCGGACTATCAATTATCACTGGTGAGCGACAACATCCTCAATACGCTCGAGACCCAGGTGTATGGCGTCTACAATCGCAACGAACAATATAAACAGGTGGGTGTGGAAGCAACCTATGGGGGACTATATCCCTTCCTCGACGCCGGGTGGGACTATACCTTCGACCGCAATGCCTTCTATCGCATCCAGAAAGTGTTTTGGAATGAGAGCGAGACGCGGGCGGGTTTCAGCGTCCCGCTCAACTGGGCCAGCCACCTGCACTTTACCAGCCTGCAGTTTGGGTCCAACATCATTTATAATCAACGGCATTATACGGGGCTGTACAAGGACTCCTTCAACAGCCGCGGGTTTGCGTATGTCGACCCCTATATCAGTTTTGTCCATCAATCCCAGCAGGCGCAACAACAGGTGGCGCCCCGGATGGCCCAGATACTCAACCTGTCCTATAGCAATGCCGTGACGGCTTTCGAAGCCCACCAGTTTCTGGCTTCGGGCTTTCTCTATCTGCCCGGCCTGGCCTATACCCATAGCCTGCTGCTGGCTGCCGCCTTCCAACAACGGGACAGGCTCGGCAATGCCCGGTTCTCCAACAACTTCCCCTTCTCACGGGGCTATTCAGCCGAAAATTTTTACCGGATGTGGCGTGTATCGGCCAACTATCAGCTGCCGCTGTTCTATCCCGACTGGGGTTTTGGGAATATGGTGTACTTCACGCGCATCCGCGCCAACCTGTTCTATGACCACACCCATGCCATGGATTTCTACATCAACGGGGCCACCTATAATGGGATGTTCCGCTCTTTTGGCTCCGAGGTATATTTCGATACGAAATGGTGGAACCAGCTGTCGTTGAGCTTTGGCATCCGGTACAGCCATTTGCTCGACCCCGATTTTGAAGGACGCGGGTCCGATCAATGGGAATTGATCCTGCCATTGAACATCCTGTCGCAGGGATATAGCGGCCATGCGGTGAAGCCGATAGACTGAGCGCCGCGGCTTTCCGGCGCGAGCGCTATGCGGATCGTTTATTTGGTCTGGTTGACCAGCTGGGTGATGGCTTGTTGCGGCAGGGCCCTGTTGTATATCCTGATCTCATCGATGACGCCGTTGAACCAGTAGGGAGCATAGGGGTCATTGTGTTTGCCGATAAAGAGATCATAGGCGTTATCGGTCATGGCTACAGTCTTTGTATAGGACCCCTTTAATACCCCATTGACATAGAATCTCGCAGTGGCCCCATCATATGTAAAGGCAAACTTATACCAGGTGGATGTTTGTAAAGGGCTGGAATGGTCTCCTGCCCAGGCGCCGCTCCCCTGAGGGTTATTATCGCCAAAACTGCCGATTGCAAATTCGTGCTGGGTATCCACAACCGACGAGCTACAATTGTTGAGTGTATCGCTATAGCGCATGACATAGAAGCCATTCACATTATCCGGGGATCCTTTGCCCAGGATCTCATTGCCATGACATCCTCCCTGGTAGAATCCATTTATTTTCACTATCGCATAGATAGTTAAATTATCCGGGTTCAGGCTGGCGCTATTGTGCACCTGCATATAACTGGTGGAACCATCAAATAGATAGGCGTTATTCGCATGGCCAAACCGGTCAGTAGTCGGGGTTGCATTATTGAAGATGATATCGTTCTTATACCCACTGCTGTCGTGGAGGCTGCCGCCGTTGAAGTTGTAATAAGCCACCAGCCCGCTAGCGATGTCATAAAGCGTGTCATTCACCGCCACCGTATCGTTTTTGACGATAGTCGTCGTATCGTGTTTATACACGGTCACCGTATCGGAATTATTCTTTTGGCAGCCGCTGAAAGGGGCTACGGAAATAAAGATCAGCGGGGTAACGATAACTACGACTAGCAGGGAGCTAAGGTATTTTAACATGGGTATTCGTTTGGATAATGATGTGCTAAAATAATAGGAACCCTTGATATGTTTAAGAATAAGGAATATCTGCCGCGAAATAAGCATAACTGCGTGCAAAAGCCGCTTGTCTGAGTTCGTGCGATGTCACCAGGACAAGTCCGGTCACGGCATCTTTCCCAGGCTTTCTTCGATCGCCTTGATCTTTAATTCCGTGTCTGCTTTCTTTTTTCTTTCATTATCAATGACTTCTGGCTTTGCATTTTGCACGAACCGCTCGTTCTGCAGTTGTTTATTGAGCTTGTTGAGGAATTCATTCAGCCGCGCCAGTTCCGCCGTAAGTTGGCTTTTCATGGCGCCGCTGTGGGCCTCGTCCAGCTTGCCTGGATCGAGGTAAAATTTGTTCGTACCAATGAGGACCATTTCCAGGTTTACCGGCCGGCCGGTGCCCTTATCCAGGTCGGCAAGAGAAGCCTTGCTGATAGTCGCGCTGGCGATAGCCAGCATCGGATCACAGACAGCGGAGGAAAAGAGTTCGGGGTTTTCCGTATAAATGGTCGTTGTTTCTTCCCGCTTCTTGCCCAGTTTGGTCCTGAACTCCCTGATCTTCGGGATCAGCTCCTTCAGTATCTCGGTAGTCCTGATCTCGGCGTCCTGCACCAGGTTCGTATTTATCGGCGCGAAGAGCTTTACACAGAGGTCGTCTGTCCGGTCGCTGAGCAGATGATAGAGCTCTTCGGTGATAAAGGGTGTGAAGGGATGCAACAGTTGCATTAAATCTTCAAAGAACCGGATGGTCCTGTCGTAAATGTCTTTTGAGATGGGTTGTCCGAATCCCGGTTTTACCCATTCCAGGTACCAGCTGCAGAAGTCGTCCCAGATGAGGGAATAGAGTGTTTTCAGGGCCTCGCTCAAGCGGAACTCGCTGAATAATTTGTCAATGTCTATCCTGGTTTGCGTTAACCGGTAGTCAAACCAGCGGACCGCAAAGTGTTCGGCCGGTGCGTTGTCCATGGAAAGGCCGTTGCTTTCCCACATCTTCAGCAGCTTCAGCACATTCCACAGCTTGTTATTGAAATTCCGGCCTTGCTCGAGCGCGGCTTCGTCGAACAGCAGGTCGTTGCCGGCAGGGGAGGCGATCATGATGCCAAAGCGGACGGCGTCAGCGCCATACTTGTCGATCAGCGCCAGCAGATCTGGGGAGTTGCCAAGGCTCTTGCTCATCTTGCGGCCCTGGTTATCGCGAACCATGCCAGTGAAATAGACGTCCCGGAAGGGGATGCGTTGTTCCATGGGCAGGCTGTCGGGGAAATAGTAAAGGCCGGCCATGATCATCCGCGCAACCCAGAAAAAGATGATATCCTGTCCCGTCACCAGTACGGAAGTAGGATAGTAGTAACGGATATCGGCATTGCCGGGGTTGGTGATACCCTTAAAGACTTCGATGGGCCAGAGCCAGGAAGAGAACCAGGTGTCCAGGACGTCTTCGTCCTGCCGGAGTTCGGTCTCGGTAAAGGCCGGTTTGCCCGCAGCGGAGAACAGCGCATAGGCCTGCTCCCGGGTCGCCGCCACCTGGAAACTGCCGTCGGGGGCATACCAGGCGGGGATCTGTTGTCCCCACCACAATTGCCGGGAGATACACCAGTCCTTGACATTCTCCAGCCAGTATTTATAGGTAGCCATGAACTTGTCGCCGGGATGGATACGGATATGCCCTTCCGTCACCGCCTTCAGCGCCGGTTCGGCCAGTTCCTTCATCTTTACAAACCATTGCGTGGAGATGCGGGGTTCGACGACGGCATGAGTACGCTGGGAAAAACCCAGCCTCGTCATGTGAACTTCCTCCTTTTGGATAAGTCCTTCCTCCTTCAACTGTTGGATAACGGCCTTACGGGCGGCAAAACGATCCATTCCGACAAACACCTCCGCGGCAGGGCTTAGCGTCCCATCATCGTTCAGGGTGTCGACGATCGGCAGGGAATGTTTCAGGCCCAGGTTATAATCGTTGATATCGTGTGCCGGTGTCACCTTCAGCGCACCCGTGCCGAAAGCCGGGTCTACGTACTCGTCGAATATGATGGGTACCCGCCTGTTAACCAGGGGGACTACTGCAAAGGCGCCGGCAAGCCCCTTGTATCTTTCGTCATTGGGGTTGACACAGATGGCCGTATCGCCCATGATGGTCTCCGGACGTTGTGTCGCGATGGTGATGCTCCTGCCGAGCGATTTGCCCGTGGCGTCCGTCAATGCATAATCGACATAGTATAGTTTGCCCTGTTCATCCTTATATTCGACCTCTTCGTCGCTGAGGGCCGTCTTTGCCTGGGGGTCCCAGTTGATCATGCGGGCGCCGCGATAGATGAGACCTTTGTTATAGAGATCGATAAAGATATCGATGACGGCAGTATAATAGTCCGCATCCATGGTGAAGGCGACACGGTCCCAGTCCACGCTGCAACCCAATCTGCGAATCTGCTGGTAGATGATGCCCCCATATTTATCCTTCCATTCATAGGCATATTTCATGAACTCCGGGCGGGAAAGCTGGTTCTTGTCGATGCCTCGTTCTTTTAGCATGCCGACCACCTTTGCCTCCGTAGCGATGGAAGCATGGTCGCTGCCGGGTACCCAGCAGGCGTTGAAACCGCTCATCCGCGCCTTGCGAACCAGGATATCCTGCACCGTTTCATTGAGGGTATGGCCCATATGAAGCACCCCCGTGACGTTGGGTGGTGGGATCACCACGCTATAGGCGGGACGCCCATCGGGCTTGCTGTTGAAATAACGTTTGCTCAGCCAGTGTTCGGACCATTTTTCCTCTGTCGCGGCCGGGATATAGTTCTTGCTCAGTTGCATGTTCATTCAATTATTAGCCCCAAAATGGTTTGCAAAGGTACGAATCAGGCAAAAAAAAATTCCCCATGACTGGGGAATGGTTTGAATTTTTTTACGCGTATATAGGCCGCCATGCAGAAACAAGGGCGGGTAAGAACTGTTCTATCGTAAGCCTATGCAAACCAATACAGGTAGGACAGGAACATCACCAGCGCAATAAAACCGATGGCCAGTAATGCAGTTTTCGCTGTTTCTCCGAGATGGATGGATTGAAATACCTTTTTCATAACAAATTTTTTAGGGTGAAACCAAATGATTAAAATAAATGGGTTTCAAAGGGAATCGGAAATTTGAAGAAAACGGTTTCTCAGTGAAGTTGGCGTGGAAGGTTGCCTGTCTGAAGGTCGTAGAATAAGCAGTACTATCGCAAAAATAGTACATTTTTCGAGATCAGGAAATACTTTTTTACCCCTTCTAAGACATTGTAAATAAATACGCAAAAGACAGAATGGCGGCGAAATAAAGGAATGCGGTGATAAAAACCATTACAGTACTTTCTTTTGCCTGGCCTTCTTCAGCCTTGAATGTGTCCATTTGTTCCATACAGATTTGGATTTAGGTTAAATAATCAAAACGCCACAGGTGTATTCCTGTGGTCCATTCATAAGGGTACGGAACAAAAATCTTACCTTTACAGACCCACCTTTGCAATAGGGTCCGGGGGTTGAAAGCATGTATGCGATAGTCGATATAGAGACCACCGGGGGTTATGCGGCTAATAACGCCATAACAGAAGTTGCTATTGTGTTACATGATGGGAATCGGGAGCTTAAGCGTTATGAGACCCTGGTCCGGCCCGGTATGACCATCCCCCGGTATGTCCAGGCGCTCACCGGCATCTCCGACGAAATGGTGGCAGGGGCGCCTTCTTTTGACGAGCTAGCGCCTATCATCTATGAATGGCTGAAGGATGCGGTTTTTGTTGCGCACAATGTAAACTTCGACTATTCCTTTCTCCATAGCCAGCTGAAGGACTGTGGCTTTCACCTTGACAGCCGGAAGCTTTGTACGGTGAGGCTTAGCCGGAAGGTCTTTCCCGGCGCCCCGAGCTATAGCCTGGGCAATATCTGTCAGCATCTTGGCATCTCCATCCCCAACCGGCACCGTGCGGGCGGCGACGCCAACGCCACCGTCCTGCTCTTCGAGAAGATATTGCAGGCCGGCGGCCTGGAGGTCATCCGGGGAATGTTAAAGGGTAGGAACAAGGAGCAATACCTGCCGATACACCTGCCTGCCGAACAGCTCGATGGGCTACCCCAGCTACCCGGCGTTTATTATTTTCACGACCAGAAGGGGAAAGTGATCTATGTCGGCAAGGCCAAGAACCTGCGCCACCGGGTCAGCAGCCATTTTTCCAATAATAAGACGGGCAAACAGAAGCAGGAGTTTCTTCGCAACATCTATTCCATCTCCCATGAGATCACCGGTACAGAACTGATGGCCTTCCTGTTGGAATGCGTCGAGATCAAGCGTCTCTGGCCGGTGTATAACCGAAGCCTGAAACGGTTTGAACCCTCCTATGGCCTGTACGTCTACGAAGACCGTAACGGCTATTCCCGGCTGATCCTTGAAAAGCGGAAGAAACAGTTGCAACCCATCTATACTTTCTCCCTGCTGCTGGAGGGCCAGAACCTCCTGCGGAAATTGATCCGTGAATACAATCTCTGCCCCCGGCTGTGTTTTATCCAGAAAGGGGACGACACCTGTGAAGGCATCCGAGAGGGCTACTGTAAGGGGGCTTGCGAACACCAGGAGCCGCCGGAAAGCTATAACGCGAGGGTAGAAGAGGCCATCTCCGCCCTGCTGAAAAGCCTGCCCAGTTTTACGTTGATGGATCGTGGCCGTCATGCCGAAGAAAAAAGTTGCATCCTCATCGAAAAGGGGCGGCTTTACGGCATGGGCTATCTGCCAGCGGACACAGTGATCTATGACACCACCGATCTCAAATCCTATCTCACCCGCTATCCCGAGAATGACTATATGCGGGGTCTCATCTATGCTCACGCAGAGCGATGGCCTTCTAAAATAATAAAGGGGCCCATCGGATAAGATGGACCCCTCGCAGACGAAGAAGTTATTTCCTTCCACCACCAAGGAAGAAGCCGATCTTGATACCGGCATAGCTGTTCTTGCCAGTCGTTACCAATGTGTTGCCGTAACCGTCACTGGCCGTTATCGTGGTTTTGCCGATGAAATTGTACTCAAGGGCGAGCCGGAAGTGCCTTAATTCAAAACCCACGCGGGTCATACCACCGAATTTGGTGCCCGCAGTCTGGCTGACAGAGGTGTTTTGCCCGTTGACACTGAAAGACTCGCTGGCGAGGCTATAAATACCCGTGCCGGCGCCGACAAAGGGACGGAAGATAATGCCGGGCAGATAATAGTCGCATGTTGCCAGATAGGAAGCACTGGCCGCTACATTGCCGCTGGCCACTACACTGGAGCTGCCTTGCTGGCTGCTGCTGGATACGTAGCCGCGACCCGTGATGGCCGCTTCGAGCCGCAGGCCTACAGCCAGTTTGCTGATGGGCGAGAACTTGGGTTCCAGGGCGAATAGCACACCGGCCTTTGAGCCTGTTCCCGCCGGAATGGCCGCACCGGCGGAGATGTCTACTTTGAAGGGATTGAAGAGCTGTGCGTTGACTACGGTAGTAAAAAAGAGAAGAGCAAATCCTGCAAAAAGGATCTTTTTCATGCTTAATGGTTTTTACGGGTTATTAGATAAAAAAGCGAATCCCCAATACTAGGTGGATTCACTTGAGGCAAGTATATTCGAAATTTATTGCATATGCAATGTTGCGGGAATCGATTCTTTTACAGGTAGGAAGAAAATGCCTTGTCAGGGTATAAACCGATCGAGCAGCGTGATAAAATCTTCGCGGGCGATCATTCTTGCGCCAAGGCTTTCCAGATGCTCGGTATAGACCTGGCAGTCGATGAGCATCACGCCTTCTGCCTGCAATTGTTGTACATAACGGATAAACGCATATTTACTGGCGTTGCTGACCTTGCTGAACATGCTTTCACCAAAAAATACCTTTCCCATCCGGACACCATATAACCCGCCTACGAGGTCTCCTTCATACCAGGCTTCCGCGCTGTGGGCAATTCCCGCTTCATGCAGCCGTGTATAGGCCGCCTTCACCTCATCGGTGATCCAGGTGCTTTCCTGGCCGCGCCGGGCGATGGTCTTGCAGTTGGTGATCACTTCGCTAAAGGCCGTATCCGTCCGGAAGTCAAAGATATTTCGTTTGTGAAGCTGTTTCATGCTCTTGCTTTCCTTCAGCTCTTTGGGAAAGAGTACAAACCGCGGATCGGGACACCACCATAGAATATGCTGGCCCTCATACCAGGGGAAGATGCCGTGGCGATAGGCCAGCAGCAGCCTTTCTATCGACAGATCGCCGCCAATAGCCAACAACCCGTCGGGTTCGGCCAGATGGACGGGGGGAAAGAGAAGCTCATTATTTAAGATGAAAAGGGACATGGGGCTGTCCCGGATTTAAGACTCGGAAAGTATTTCGATGGTAGCGCCGATGCCCCGATCGGTAATGGCATCACATTGCGGCTTGAGTTCATCATAAGACCCACGCTTCACCGCATATTTTCCTTTGGTGTGGATGATCATGGCGCATTGCTCGGCCTGCTCCTGTGTTTGCCCGCATACTTCCATCAATGTCTCTATCACCCACTCAAAAGTGTTCACTTCATCATTCCAGACGATGAGGCTAAAAGGATCGTCGGTCGCCGTCAGAACATCAACATCTTCCCATTCGACGGTCTTTGGGTTATTCACCAGATCCACGGTATATATAGATTTGGGCATAGGGCGTGCTTCTTTCTGCAAAATTACATATTTCGGTTGCCCGTACAAGGCCCCTTTGACGTAATTTTGTGTCTTATGACCCCGGAAAGAGAAGAAAGGATCACCAGCGTGCTCGACAAAAGACAGGAGAACATCACCATCGTACTGGAAAACGTCTTCGATCCGCACAATATTTCGGCCGTAATGCGCACCTGCGACGCGGTAGGAGTACAGGATCTCTACGTCTTGAATACCCGTATTCCCCGGCATAAGAAATGGGGGGCCAAAAGCAGCAGCAGCGCCGCCCAATGGCTCACTATCCATCAGTATTCCGACGCGGCGGAATGTCTTGCTGACTTGAGGAAAAGGGCAGATCGCATCTTCGCCACCCATCTTTCCAGCGACGCCGTATCCTTATATGAGATGGACCTTACCGGGAGGATCGCCCTTATCTTTGGCAACGAACATTCGGGTGTCAGCGATGAGATCCGCGCGCTCGCAGATGGTAATTTCATCATTCCGCAGGTAGGCATCATCAAATCCCTGAATATTTCCGTGGCCTGCGCGGTTACCCTTTATGAAGCCTTCCGCCAGAAGGTGGCAGGGGGACAATACGACCGGCCCGGCCTGTCGCCTGCCCGTTATGATCAATTATTGAAAGAATGGAGTAGGGGGCAGCTTGTTACTCCTCAAGACCAAGCAAAATGAATAGTGTATGCGAATCTTATTGACTTTGATATTGCTTTCCGGACTCGCCGCCGCCCGTGCCAACGGATATGACAGCCTGCCTGCGCCAGCACCGGCCGTCCAGTCCGTCCCGGCCGTCCAGAAAATGAAGATCACCGACCTTCAAGACCTCATCGCCCGCAGCGACCATCCGCTTATTATTAACTTCTGGGCCACTTTCTGTGCTCCTTGTAACAAAGAGATACCCTATTTTCAGACGACTGTCGACCGTTATGCCGGGAGTGGGGTAGAGCTCGTGCTCGTTAGCCTCGACCTGCCCGATTATTTCCCTGCGCGCATCGCCGCCTTTGCACAAAGCCATGCCTATACTGCGCGCCTCGTCTGGCTCAACGAAACCGATGCCGACTATTTCTGTCCAAAAGTGGATGCGCGATGGACAGGCGGTATCCCTTGCTCGCTCTTCATCAACAACAAAACCCATTACCGCCGGTTTTTCGACCGGCAGCTGACAGAACCCCAGGTAGACCTGGAGATAAAAGAAATGCTTAAGCCGGCGCCCTAGGGTTGCACGCTACGCTCTGCTGATGCTGCAACCGACCGACCGGGTCTCCTTCACTGTCACCGCCTTGCCTGACAATAGCTCGTCGATGGCCATCTGCAGGTGATGCCGTTTTACCTGCTGCTCGTCGCCGGGGGAGTCATCGATGGCGCCATGATAGACCAGTACCC
Organism: Puia dinghuensis; assembly: GCF_014642875.1. Taxonomy (GTDB): domain Bacteria; phylum Bacteroidota; class Bacteroidia; order Chitinophagales; family Chitinophagaceae; genus Puia; species Puia dinghuensis. The sequence goes on along the minus strand of NZ_BMJC01000001.1, from coordinate 771,137 downwards.
CATTTTTGTCGAAAAGAAAGCATTCCGGCGTCCGGGTGGCGCCAAACGCATCGGCGAGGACACTGTTGCCATCCAGCGCATAATACCAGTTGTACCCCTGCGATTTGGCATAGGCCTGCATCGCTTCGAAGGAGTTGCCGTCATTACGGTCACCCTCATTCGCATTTAAGAGGATAACGCCGATGTGATGGTCGCCGGCATAGGTGCAGACCTCCTTTGTGCGGCTTTGATTGCGGATAACATAGGGACAGGTATTGCAGGAGAACATCACCAGCAGTCCGTTGTCCCTTTTTACGTCCCGAAGGCTGATATGTTTACCGGAAACATCCTTGACCAGGACTTCCGCTTTTGGCAGTGCGGCGCCGATCGGCAGACTGCCCTTTCTCGAACGAACCGGATAAAAAGAAAGAAGAGCGAGGACAGGCAGGAAAAGGCCCATAAAAAACAGCTTCTTCATACTACAAGGTTTTGTCCGATAAAGTTACCGCTTTTCCCCGGCTATCACCTTCCCCGGCCATGACCTTCACATGATGGATACTTACATTCAATTCGTAGCCGATGAGCAGCACCAGCGAATTGAAATAGACCAATAGCATGAGTATCATGATGGTACCGATGCTGCCGTAGACTTTATTGTAGGTTCCGAAGTGGTTCACCCAGTAGGAGAAACCCATGGTGGTGAGGATGGTCAGGAAGGTGGCCAGAAAGGTCCCCGGCGCCCAGAGGGACCATCGGCCACGCACGGCCGGGCCATATTTGTATATGCAGGCGATGGTGACATAGAAAAGCGGGATGATCACGATCCAGCGCAGCGTCCGGAAAAGCCACCGGGCGCTGTGGTCCTTAGTGCTGAAATGCAGGGCCTTGAGAATGTCGCGCAACAGTTCGGCCTGGGTGACGAGGATTGACACGGAGGCGATGACCATAAATAGCACCAGGCTGGTGAGCTTGATGGCCATCCATCGGCTCTGGAAGGCATTGCGCCGGGTATTATAGATAAGCGATTTGTTAAAAGAGTGCATGATCCCGATCATCGCGTTGGAAGAATAGAAGAGGGCCAGCACAAAACCAAAGGACAGCAGGCCTACGCGGGGCTTGTCGAGGAAATCTTCCAGGAATTTACTCACTACGTCGTAGGCATTCTGATTGGGAGTGATATCCCTTGTGAGATTCAACAGCTGCCGTTCTATCTGTTTGGACACCGGCAGATAGGGAATAAGGGTGCAGATAAAGATCGTGGCGGCGGGAATGGCCGTCAGAAAGCTAAAGGCGATCGACCGGGCCCTGTCATTAAAACCTACCTTCTTCACCTGGCCGAGGAAAAAGGTGATGACATCGTAGAGGGGGCTGCCTTGGAAACCTGGTAAAACGATCTTTTTACTCCTGGCTACCAGGAAGCGGAAAGGGGCGCTGTTGTATAGCTTTCGTTCTAGTTTGATCATAACATGTGCGCGAATGGATTCCTGTATCACTTCTTCAGGCTGTCCGCACCGGCCTTGATGGCCTGCTGCTTGTCCAGGGCATCCCGATAGGCTTTGGCGTAAGCCAGGTGCTCTTTATAGGTGGCGGCAAAATTGGAATAACCCGAAAAATCGGGCTTGGCTACAAAATACAGGTAGTCGGTTGCCGGTGACGCAAGCACATCTTTCAGCGTAGCTTCAGACGGCGTACAGATCGGTCCGGGGGGCAGGCCTTCATGCTGATACGTGTTATAGGGCGACTCCACCAGTAAATACTTATCATAGATGCGCCGAAGATCGAAATCCCGCAGGGCATACTTGATGGTTGGGTCGGCAGAAAGGCGGATACCCTTGGCCATCCGGTTGAGATAGACACTGGCGATCTTGCCCTTGTCCGCCTCGACAGTCGTCTCTTCCTCCACGATGGAGGCCAGAATGGTCGCCGTCACCGGGGTTAGACCCCTGGCTTTTGCCGCCTCTATCCGGTCGGGTGTCCACCAGGCCTTATAGGCAGTATACATTTTCCTAAACACCCCCGAAGGAGCCGTATTCCAGAAATACGTATAGGTATTGGGCACGACCATTGCCATCACCGTATTGGAATCGAGTCCAAAGGCCTGCAACGAATCATTGTTGTGAAGGTAACTGCCAAGGTCGGCCGAATCGCATTCCAGCTTTTTGCCGATGGCCGAGGCCAGGCCTTCCAGGGTGCGGAATTTGGTGATGACGATCTTCACCGGAACCTGGCGGCCATTGTGCAGCATCCGCAGGATGGCGAGCAGGCTCATCCCTCTCTTGATCTCATATTTCCCTGCACGTACGTTTTGGGGGTAATCCATTCTGGCGGCCAGGAAATTAAAAAAGGCCGGGCTTTTTAGTACATTCTCTTCTTTGAGGGTATCCAACACCTGTTCATAGGTCATCCCATTGTGAATGTATAAGTAATAATTCTCACCGCTAAAAGCCGTAGCAGAGCCAAACAACCGCCAGCCGGCGAAGACCCCGACGACCAACAGGATAAGAACAAAGCCTAAAATGAACTTCTTCATAGATATTCGATTGGTGGCCTAATATAAACAAAAGCGGCCACCAGGGCAAAAAAGCTGGATGGCCGCTGATAAAATATGATAGCTGTTACTTCGTCACAGGAGCAGGAGCCGTAGCATTAACTTTATCCAGGACCCGCTGGCTGCTGGTGGCCTTGGGAACAAATATGGCGGAGAAAAGACAGAGCAGACCTACAACGATGGCGAGCGCCCAGGTTCCTTTTTCCAACACATCCGTGGTCTGCTTCACCCCCATCAGCTGGTTGCTGAAACCACCCACGTTTCCTGCCAATCCACCCCCCTTGGGGTTTTGCACCAGAATGATCAGTCCGAGTATACCACAGGCAAGAATGATCAGGATCACAAAGAAAATCATATCAAGGAATGTTTAATTGTTCGATTTTGGCTGCAAAATACGCCCTTTTATCGGGATTGAGCAAACTTAATTTCTCGTATACGACCCTTGCTTTCTCCCGCATGCCTTGTTTGGCCAGCACTTCCGCCATGGTCTCCGTCACCACCTCCTTTCCTTCGATGGAATGAGCGGCGATGGTTTGCACAGCCTGCTCTGCGACCCTGTCGGGCACTACCTCCCTGTCCTTTTGCGGCAGCCTTCTCATGCTTTTCAGCCAGTCCGTAAAGCTCTTTACTTGTTTGCCCAGCACATCGGTGGGGTTTTCATCCGGCGTCAGCCTGATCCCCTGGGAGGCGAAGTAGTCGATGGTGTGATAAGGTTCGAAGACAGCAGCAGGCTCGGCCACCGGTTCGGCCTGCGAAAAGCCGGCGGTACCATTTGCTTCTGCGACAGGGGCAGTAGCCGCTGGCTCTTCCGATTCATCCAGCACAAACGGCGGCTCCTCGTCCCGGATGGGCGCTTCCGTTATCACGGGCGCCGCATCCTCCTCTCCGGGTGCTTCGGGTACGATTTCCCCGGCCACGGCAGTATCCGGGTCAAAATCATGATTTATTTTATGCAGGGTCTCTCTAAGATTCTTTGCTTCTTCTATACTGAGAAGCAGCAGCTCGGCGGCTGATGGTCCGTTGTTCTCTTCTGCCTCCACGTGCACGGGCCCGCCTTCGATAGCTTCTCCTTCCCCGGCAGTCATATGATCCTCTTCTTCAGTGGTGAATCCTTCTTCGCTGGCCCCACTGAGCGCTTCGGCGAGGTCATCGCCCGCCGGCAACGAAGCGGTCTCCCCGATCTCATTCTCCAACTGCCACTGGAGCCAGAACGGGTTGGTAAAGTAAAGGCTGGTTGTTTGCGTCACCGCTGCATAGCGCTCAGACCCTTCCGCCTTTAACTTGCGTGACAACAGGTAATGCCCAATGCCAAAGGAGGGATATTCCTCCACAAAGGCTTCAAGACGCTGCCGGCTGATGTCTCCCAGGGAAGACACCTGGAAAAGATGCTGGATGATTGGCTCCATGGGTTGCTGCATAGTGTCGATTCTACCAGTTGGAGAAAAGCTTGTTAAAAATCTCATCGGTCAGATTGCTCACGATGGTGGGCAATAACTGCGGTTCGGCATCGGTGATGGTGGTGGTAGCGGAAAAGTCAAAATTCCGCGATACATCCGTTTCAAAATCCGCCGGCGCCACCTTTTTTCCCGTCGGATCGAGATGATTCTTAAAAACGATGTGTACCGTCACGGTCAACCGGTTGCTGGATGCCTGCTGGTTGGACACACCGGAGGTGGAATAGCTGTAGCCGGAAACCCAACCGCTGACATCATAGTCGGCATCGGAAGTCTGGATCTGGGACAACCTGGACGCCTGGTTATTGATCTTCTGACGCAGGGCGGCGTTCAGTTGCGGCGCCAACTGGGGATTTACCAGCGGCGCCCGGTTCTCGATATAGGCGAGATGAATGCTCTTCACTTCGGCCGGTATCGACACATCCTTGAAAGAATAGATCTTGCAGGAGGACAGAACCAGGCAAACGCCCACCAGTATTCCGGTTATTTTATTCATTGATGTCGTATTCCTTTAGTTTACGATATAGCGTTCGTTCACTGATGCCGAGATCGGAAGCCGCGTCCTTACGCTTGCCCTTATGTTTTTTCAGGGCTTTTACGATAAGCTCTTTTTCCTTGTCCATGATGTTAAGCGACTCCTCTACTTCCTCATGATGGTGGATGTCCTCGTGGCCATTGGCACTATTATGGATCACCATCGGCTGTGCCGTCGCAATGGCCGGCGGCGGAAAGGCTTCAACCGGCTTCAGCTCCTTCAGGTCGTTGAGGAAGGCGGCATGCTGCGGCGAGACCATGGACGGATTCTGTACGATCTCCAGAAACATCTTCTTCAATTCCGTCACATCCTTTTTCATGTCGAAGAACAGCTTGTACAAGATCTCCCGCTCGTTGGCAAACTCCGGGGTGCCATTGCCGGAGGTCACTCCATGAGAAGGCATCACCATCGGTAACCTGGAACCCGTCTCGGGGAGAAACCTCCGGAGCGCCGCCGCCGTCACGTGCTTATCTTCCGATAGAACGGAGACCTGCTCTGCAATATTTTTCAATTCCCGGACATTACCAGGCCAGAAGTAATTAATTAACAGATTTTTCGCCTCTTCGTCCAGTTGCACCGGCCCCGTCTTATAGCGTTCGGCGAAGTCTACGGCGAACTTACGGAATAGCAGCGGAATATCCTCCTTTCTGTCCCTGAGCGAAGGGACCCTTATCGGTACCGTGCTGAGCCGGTAATAAAGATCTTCGCGGAATTTATTTTTCTCCGTTAGTTCCAGCAGGTCCTTGTTTGTCGCCGCTATCACGCGCACATCCGTCTTTTGTACCTTTGACGAGCCTACGCGAATGAATTCCCCCGCCTCGAGCACCCGCAGCAGCCGGGCCTGGGTCCCCAGCGGCATCTCCCCGATCTCGTCGAGGAAGATAGTGCCGCCATTCACCGTCTCAAAATATCCTTTCCTGGAGTCCACGGCGCCCGTAAAGGAACCCTTTTCATGCCCAAACAGCTCGGAGTCGATAGTCCCTTCGGGGATGGCTCCGCAGTTGACGGCGATGAATGGATTATGTTTGCGTGCGGATAATGCATGTATGATCATCGAGAAAGCCTCTTTTCCTACTCCGCTCTCTCCGGCGATGAGCACCGTCAGATCGGTCGCGGCTACCTGCACGGCTACCTGCAACGCGAAGTTGAGTCCCGGCGAATTGCCGATGATGCCAAACCGGTTCTTTATTGATTGAATTTCCATAGAAAAATTTATATTACTGGCCGGCCGATCAGTGTCGCGCCGGTACATCCATCGATCCTCACCTGCACATAATCACCTTTCTGCAGACCAGCGTCCCCCTTCGGGAATACAACTACCTTGTTCTGGCTGTTGCGTCCCCGCCAGTCAGCAGCGCTCTTCTTCGAATCTCCTTCGATGAGAACTGTAAATATTTTACCTATATCTTCCTTGTTCTTTTCAAGCGAAAGCCGGTTCTGTAACCGTACGATCTCCTCCAGCCGCCGCTTCTTCACCTCCTCCGGCACATCATCCTTATAACGGCGTGCCGCCAGCGTACCGGGTCGTTCACTATAAAAGAACATATAGCTCATGTCATAACGGGCATATTCCATCAGGCTTAGAGTATCCTGGTGATCTTCCTCCGTCTCGCTGCAGAATCCGGCGATGATATCCGTACTCAGTCCGCAGTCGGGCAATACAGAAAGTATCCGTTGAACTTTGGCCTGGTACCATTCCCTGGTGTACGTTCGGTTCATCAATTGCAAAACCCGGGTGCTACCGCTCTGCACCGGTAAATGAATATACCGGCAGATATTCTCATACCGCGCCATGGTCTGCAATACTTCGTCAGTGATATCCTTGGGGTGGGAAGTAGAGAAACGAACCCGGAGGGAAGGGTCGACAAGCGCCACCATCTCCAACAAATGGGCAAAGGTCACCGCCCGGCCGTTGGTCTCGTCCAGCCAGTAATAGCTGTCCACATTCTGGCCCAGCAGGGTCACTTCCTTAAAACCCTTATTAAAAAGGTCGGTGCATTCCCGAACGATGGATATCGCGTCCCGGCTGCGTTCGCGACCCCGGGTGAACGGCACCACACAGAAGCTGCACATGTTGTTACAACCGCGCATAATGCTAACAAAAGCCGTTACGCCATTGCTGTCGAGGCGAACGGGTGAAATATCCGCATAGGTCTCATCGCGGCTCAACAATACATTGACGGCCTTTTGGCCGGTCTCAGCCTCGGCAACAAGCCCCGGCAGGGTCCGGTAGGCATCCGGCCCGACGACGATATCCACCAGCTTTTCTTCTTCCAGGAATTTCTCTTTCAACCGTTCGGCCATACAGCCCAGGACACCGATGAGCATCCCCGGCCGGTTATCCTTCACCTGTTGGAACACCTGCAGCCTATTGCGCACCGTCTGCTCCGCCTTTTCCCGGATGGAACAGGTATTCAGCAGCACCAGATCGGCCTCGGCATAGTTACCCGTGGCGCCAAACCCATTGTCATTCAGGATGGATGCCACGATCTCGCTGTCTGAAAAGTTCATCTGGCAGCCATAGCTCTCGATATAGAATTTCTTCCGGAATTCCCGTCCGTCGGCAACAACAGGCGCATATGCTTCCCCCTGCCGCCCTTCGTCATGAACCTTGCTACTCAACGATTCAAGCATTACTCTTTCTTGATTTAGACGGCAAAGATAAGCAGAAAAAGGATTGTCCGTGACAAGTTGACAGCACGGGGCAAACCACCCGGGTCATGAGCCGGTTCGATCGCGAGGCCTCAGTCGATCACTGTCCGCTTCATCTCCTCCCGTCCAAACAACACCGGGAAATAAAGCAATTCCGCCCGGGCAGGGTTCAACCGGTAGATCCCTGTCCACCGGGGTCGTAACCGGATGTGGAAAACGTGCGTACCCTTGCTCATGGCCTGGCAGAAAATACTCAATTTGTTCTTAAAGTACTCACTATGGAGCTCCTGATTACCAAACCATTGGCTTTTTTCAGCATAGGTACACCCTGCCGGGATAGGTGCTTCCACCAATACATAGCCGGCATCTCCTTTGGCCTGGACTTCCACCGTCAGGACAGCTGGTTCGCCTGCCTTGAGGCGCTCGACTGTCGTCCCGCCCTGTTCGAACCAGGTTCGGACAACAAAGGTTCCTTCGACTTTCTCTGGCGCGTAGTTCTGGAATTGCTGCCAGGCGGTGAAGTAGACAGGCAAGGACCCCGACTTACTGACGTCCACTCCTGCATCGGCGGGCAGCAGGGTGTGATAGGGAAAGGCGGTGACCCGTTGGCCGTTGAGGATAAGGACGGGGGCTTGCGGCGGCCTGCCGTCGGTAAGCAGGTCGGGTAAAAGGGTTTCGAGAATGAGGCTGGATTCATAGGTGTTGCGCCAATAACCCGTCCCCCGCTTCTCCAACAGCCAATTACGGGTCTTCCTCAATATATTGGTGTAACCACCCGCCTGCCGTAGCAGCCGGTACATCAGCAACGTGATCTGGATGGAGTTGTCAAATAAGACGCGGTTGTCTTCTCCCCAGTAGCAATTGCCAAGGGCGGTATAGCGACACCGGCCAACCAGCGTGTCCAGCCCGGTGGGCAATCCGGCCGCCTGCCGGACTTCTTCAAGGCGCAGGGTCTGATACAGGCTCCGCCGGTCGAGATGTCTGGCGATAGTGTCGGCGTACCGCTGATAGTCTACTTTCGCCTGAAGTTCCTGCAGCATGCGTACTTCCAGGAGCCGGTCGAACATGGTGCCGCTCTCGAAATTATAGACGAGGAAGGAGATCAGCGATTGCTTGTCGAGGCCGGTGGTGTAACCCGCTTTCTCCGCGGCCAGCAGCGCTTCCGTGACATGCAGCGAGATCCAGGGAAGGCCGTCTCCCTCTACCCACCAGCCCCAAAGCGCCTTACCCCGGCGGCCCTGCATCAGCTTCTCAATTAGCTGGTTGATGTTCTTCTCCTCTTTGAACTCCAGCTGTTGCAGCAGGCAGATGCGCTTTTTTTGAAGCAGCGCCATCAGCTTCGAGGCAAGCTGCTCATTGCAGAGGTATTCGTATTGCCGGATATGCTCTATCTCGTCCAGCATCACCGGCATCAGGGAAGCTTCGGCAAATACATGAACGGTGCCCAGGGTGGTATCGAAGCTGAGCCGCAGACTCGTGTCGCCTTCCAGCGGGACAAAATGGCCGCGTGTTTCTTTCACGCCTGCCGGTAATACCGGAATGCTCCGTTCTTCTCCATCGAAATAGCCATCGGTACGTTGCAGGGTATAGCTAAGCCGGATAGAGTCCGGTTGGGTCGAGCGCCCGCGGGTTGGGGAAGGATGTACAAGGAAGGTATCGATCCGCGCATTGCGCAGGTTCACCTTCCGGTCGGCGACAGGCTGATCATCGATGCTGAACCGGCGATCGACCGTCACCGTGTCCGCACCGTAATTCATCAGCTTTCCGATGACAAAGGCCGAGTCACCTGCTACCAGGAAGGTGGGATTGCTTAGTCTTGCGCTCAGCGGTTTCAAACTACGGACGGCCGCCGCCGCAAAACCCGTCCTGCGGTGATCATCGGCCGCCAGGACAAATTCGTTCCAGCTGGTGATGTCATCGGGATAAGTGACGGTAAAGGAGGCAAGGCCCTTTTCATCGGTGCGCAGCCGTGGTTGCCAGAAGGCGTCGTCCCGGAAATGGCGGCGAACAGTTCGGACGGTGTCAAGACCGGGCATCGGCGGTATCTTAACTATCGCTGGCTGAAAGCCATACAGCTTATCCAATGCATCTGCATCCGCGGCCCGCGAACCAAATACCTGTAAACCGGCAACATTCCCTTCCAGGACGGTGGAAACGGAATAGGTCAGACTCCGCTTCCGCTGTACGGCATACCCGACGACCACGACCTCATTCAACGCATTTGTCACCGGATGCAGCTTTATCTCGTAATGGTCGGGGTGGAGGAAGGGGCGTTCTATCCGTTCATAGCCCACATAGGAGAACACCAATGTTCCGCGCGACGGAGTGCGGAGATGAAACCATCCCTTATCATCCGTAGCCGTTGCCTGGCTGGTTCCTTTTAATTGGACAGACACTCCGTAGATAGGTGATCCTTTGTCGTCGGTGACGATGCCCGAGACCTCCTGGTCAAAGGCTGCAACGTTCATATAGCGATGGTTGAACACAAAATGCATGGAGTCCATTCCGGCGCTATGCGGGTCGACCCATTGATCCTCCAGCCGGCGGAGCATTCCGGAAAGCCGGATGCTGAAGGTATCCGCCTCTTTTATTGGTATCCGGTCAAACCCATAATAGTTCTTGCCGTCGGCCCGGACGACCACGCTATCATGCAGCAGGTAGCGATTTCCTTTCAGCAACAGCATGACGCGGTAGACTCCCGGCTCATAGGAACCCAGCTGCCGGGCTTCGCCTTTGAAGACCCGCAGGTAGTCGGCATCGTCATAGCGGAAGACAAAAACTTTTTTAACAAAGAGCTTTTTGCCGTCGTTGGCTGCGGGGACCCCGATCTGCAACCGCCCGCTGCTGGAAACAGCGGCATACTCGTTGAGAAAAAGGTCCTGGGTGGCGCTGCGATCGTCGAGCCAGTCCTGCCAGAGGCTGTCGGCAATAGCAGGGGTGAGGACCCTGTCACCGAGACCGGGCAGCCCCCCTTCCGGGGATAAACGCGTGGCAAAAGGGTAGGGATAGGGCGATTGCTTTTCCTTGATCAACCCCGGGCTGATGATGAACTCATATCCGCCCTCCGGTTCAAAGTATTGCTTAAACCGGTCTTCTACTTGCAGAAATGCGTCGGCGCCGGTGAGCGGGCCCGTCAGCCAGGTTCTCCGGGCAGCGCCGGAAGGAGCAAGCAGGTAAAGCCGGTCGTTACCCTGCCCGATGGTGGCGAAGTTGGGCGAAAAGGTGTTTCGCAACAGGATAAGCGAATGCTGCAACGATTCTTTCTCCCAGCTGATGAGTGTATCCGGCATGGGCCAGATATTGATGGCCTGGTTAGCCGTGTCATCATTGATGCCGATGATGGTCTTCATTCCCTCTTCTAAGCGGAAGCTGTCGATCCTGATCGCCTTATCGGTCAGGCGTAACCGCAGCGTGTGCCAGCCTGGACGGGCGGAGAAGCTGTATCGTCTTTGTTGCTCTGCCCCGTCGAAATAGACCAGCTCCTCGTCGATATACAGCATATGCACAGGCTCCGGCTGGCCTTTCCGGCTGACAAAGGGCGCTACCTGCGTCAGGCCGTCGGGCATTTTTTCCCGTTGGGTATAAATGGTTGCGGGGTGGAGGAATTTATAATATTCCAGGGTGTCCAGCCCAAAGGGCTTACTCCATTTTGACCAGTCCAGCGGCAGGGACAGCTGGTTTTGCTGGTCGACCGCCGGTAGGGTATAGCCTCCCGGCACGAAGTTGCGCCACCTTTTGCCGAAATAAGGGACATGAGGCCAGGACTGCTCTTTGAATTTGGCGGTGATGGCATAAGCCGTAAGGTCGGCATCGGCAACCGGCCGGCCGGCCGCATCGGTGACCGCAATGGCGATGTTTACCTTCTCGCCGGGATAGACATATTCCGGTTGCCGGATATCGATGGTCAGCCTCTTTTCAAAAAAGGGCAGATCGATCTGCCGGGATTGCAGATCACCCTGCCACAGGTATTGCAACTGAAGATGGTATGGAGCCGAACCGACCGGCTTCCCGAGATAATGCAATTGATCCCCATAGCCGCGGAGGATCACCTTCCTGCCGGCGGTGATCGTATACCAAAAGGGAAGGCGCGCAGGATTGTTCACCGAGATCAGAACGGTATCCCGCGTACGTTTGGTAAAAGCGGGGATGTCCAGGTGTTCGGTGCTGAGATCAAAATCGGCCCGCAGGCTGTCACCCGGGGCGCCGACGCTTACTCCATAGAGGGTAGCCAGGGGATTGACACGGAGTGAGGCCGGCAGTGACAAGGGAATGCTTGCGATGATCTCTTCCTTTGCGGTGAAGGCGGTTACGGTAGCCTGCGCAGCTGCTGGCCGCCCGCGAATAGTATACCTGATGTCGAGGCTGTCGGTGTGCGCATGGATGTCGATATGAGCCGTGTCTGTGTAATACCGGACGTCGAGCTGCTTTCTGTCGGTCTCGTTATCGCTGTTGAGCAGCCGGCAATCCACGGTATAAGGAAAGGAAGCGGAAGGGAAGATCGAATCCGGAAGGAGGATACGGGTCTCGCCGACAGGGTCCAGTGTCTGGGTCCAATGCCAAAGGGTGTCTTTCAGGAAGACGGTTGGGTCATGAAAGGCAACAGCGTTGGATGACAATACGTCTATTTCTATCCGGGCATCGGGTACGGGCAGGTCGTTCTCATCCAACGCCTGGAGATAAACGGACAGCGGCTCACCCAAATAATGCTCTTCCCGGTCGGTGCGGGCATTCAGCCGGATAGAAGTGAGGTCGTATTCCTCATAGGTGAACCTGCTGCGGCTAAGGCTTTTCTTTTTCACCTGTTCGAGGGTAAGATCGTAGGTGTCGTCAAGGGACAGGCGAAGGCTGTCGGTCAGCACAAAGGCGAACGAGTACCCGCCGGGGCGATAGGGGGTTACGCGGGTGAGGATCGTATCCGTCCCGGACGATCGCTGGCTGCTCAATCGCAGGGCCAGGGGGTGGTCGATGGGATGCCCTTTCCTGTCCATGATAAAGGCTTTTCCCGACACCGTGTCGCCGGGTTTGTATTTGGGTTTGCTCAGCGCAAAGAAACTCCGAAACCGGCTCTCAAAACGCCTGGATGCCGCCGGCCGGTAATGATAGTACTGCGGATGCCATAACTGCCACCATCGCGAATGCCCCACAGGGGAGACGTGATCTACCGGGAAAAAATATACTGCTCCTTCGTGTTCCACCTTTACTATCCGGCTCCTTGCCCATCGGCCCAAAGGGTAACATGCGGCAAGGGTATCATACCGGATGGCATGCCGCCGGACAAAGACGGCGGCATCGGTCACCGGGTTCCCACTCGATGTATGGAGGACAAGCGCTGCCCTATCACCGCTATGAAGCAGGTGGTGGCGTAAGAGACCGATCGTCTGCAAAGAGACCTGCAAGTTGCTTTCTACTGCCTTTATGAACAGGTAGTTGCCGGGCGGCAGGCGGGGATCGTCCTCCCGGGTGGAAAGAAAAGAATCCGTTGGCGGCGGCAGGGCGATCTTATCCCAGTTATACAGATCGGTTTTGAACAGATACCCGGCCTGTGCATCGGTTAGCCGGTAGGCATGGACGAAAGTGCTTTTGCGCGGGCTGGTAGAAAGGGGGTGCTGGGCGCTGGCCGGAAAAGACACCAGCAGCAGGGCGGGGACTAGCCATCGGATTCTCATACAGGTCGTTTCCTCTTTGGATGCACCTTCAACAACAATTACACAAACGGGGGATTAAAATCTAAGAGTAATTGCCTATGCATCCACTATCTTTCTCCACAGAATTGGACGAGCAGACCGATTGGCCTGAAAATTGCCACTACCGTGCTCATCTGACCGGCCAAAACAGAACACTATGAAGAACGGACTCCCGCTAAAGTCTATCTTATTCCTATGTTGCGTCCTGGTTGCCTGTAGCAAGAGCAGCCAGGGGCCCGCGGTTCAGGTTGCGCCACAATCCGCCATCACTTTCAGCGCAAACGATTCCCTCATCCATTATTCCATCGATCTCGTCTATATCCAGGATGTCGATAGTACGCATACTACGCTCATCTCCGGTGAATACCCGGATTCCTCCAGCAAGAAAGGAAGCCTTGCCATCCGGCTCCCCGGCGATACGACGGGACGATTCAACGGCGGCAATCTACTCGTTACCTACACCGACGGGCAGGGTAACGTCTATTATAATACGCAGGATTCCACCAACTATGTTGAAGTCGACAAATATCCCAAATCATACAATGGAGTCATTGTCGGCAGCTTTTCGTTCAAGGTGGCTGGTGGCGCCGGCAGCGTAACATTCTCGAATGGCAGCATCATCGCCATTTTTCAGAAATAAGGACGACACAACCAGGCCAATGCTATAATTCAATATACCATGAACAAACTTCCGGGCAGCCCGCTGGGACTAACTGAATATACTGGTGTCTGGGACACTCCCCAGGTCGCGCATCTGCTGAAAAGAACGCTGTTTGGCGCCACTGTACAGGACATCGGCTATTTCAAGAACCTGACCATGCCGGCAGCGGTAGATCAGCTGCTGCAACCTACAGCACCCCCGGTTGCGAAGCCGCTGAATAACTATGGTTCCGATGCCACCGGCGTCGCGTCCTATCAGACCTGGATCGGCACCGGCCTTCTTTACCAGGATGACACGATGAACACCAACCGCCTTCGGAGTCTCCAGGCCTGGTGGGTAGGAAATCTGCTCAACTGCGGCCGGTCCATCCACGAAAAGATGACCCTATTCTGGCATAACCATTTTGCGATGGATGCGCTGGCGCATGTCTCCGACATCCCCTGCGAACTCTGGTACAACCAGTATCTGACCCTGCGGCAATATGCCCTGGGCAATTTTACCCAGATGGTAAAGGCGATCACCATCGACCCGGCCATGCTCATTTTCCTCAACGGCAACACCAATACCATGACGGCGCCCAACGAGAACTATGGCCGGGAGTTGCAGGAGCTCTACACCATCGGCAAGGGTTCGGGCTCGGCCTATATCCAGGACGACGTACACACTGCCGCGCGGGTGCTCACCGGTCATACGGTCGATGTCAACTTCAATTATACCTTCCAGGCAGGTAACCACGACACGACCAATAAGACCTTTTCGGCCTTCTATGGTAACACCGTCATCACGGGCTATTCCGGTGCGCCAGGGGCCGGTGAGCTGGACACGTTGCTGGCCATGCTCTTCGCTACCCAGGAGTCTGCGAAGTTCATCTGCCGCAAACTGTATAACTGGTTTGTCTATTATGTCATCGACGACACCGTCGAGAACAATATCATTACACCGCTGGCCGATATCTTCCGTCAGAGTAATTATAACATCACTACTGTATTATCCACCCTGTTCAAGAGCCAGCATTTTTACGACCTCGTGAATTCAGGGGCCTGTATCATCAAGAGCCCGCTCGATCTGCTTGCAGGTCTGGCCCGGGAATACAAGCTAACCGTCCCTACGGACCCCAAAGGCCAGTACAACGTGTGGAGCATGCTTTCCACGCGCAGCGCGAGCCTTCAGCAAGAACTGATGGTCATCGACCTGGTAGCCGGTTGGGATGCCTATCGCGAAGCGCCGCAGTATCACGAGCTATGGATCAATTCCGTCACCTATTCCGAAAGGAATTTCTATACCGATCTGCTCATTGGCACCGGGGATATGATGAACGGGACGACCCTGCGCATCGACGCCGTCGGTTTTGCGGGCACGTTACCGGCTCCGCAGGATCCCAACAAGCTTATCACCGACTCGCTTGCCGTCCTGCTCCGGCCGCCATTGTCGGACAGCTCGATCACCCTGATCAAACAGTCCATCCTGCTGGGTGGGCTGACCAACGATCTTTACTGGACCAATGCCTGGCTCAACTATGTGGCTACGCCCACCGATATGTCGGCGTTTACCACTGTGGATACAAAACTGCGGGCTTTGTACAAGTATATCATGGACTTGCCTGAATATCATTTGTCGTAAACCATCTATATCCTTATGCGCAGAAGAGACTTTATCCGCACTGTAGCGCCGGTTACCTTCCTGGGCGGCTTTAAAATAACCGCCCTGTCGCGGCTGCCCTTTTTCGATATGCTGCAAGGCGCAACGGACAATGACCATGTGCTCGTGCTCGTACAGCTGGTGGGCGGCAATGACGGACTCAACACCCTCATCCCCCTGCAGAACTACGGCGACTACTTTGCCGCGCGCAGCAACATCGCCATCCCGGAAGGGAAGGTGTTGCGGCTGTCGCAGGATACCAAGAACGGCCTCCATCCGGCCATGACCGGTTTTCAGGGACTGTATGACAACGACCAGTTAGCCGTCCTGCAGGCGGTGGGTTATCCCGATGCCGATGGCTCTCATTTCCGGGCTATGGATGTCTGGCTCTCGGGCTCGGACGAGGATCAATACCTCAACACCGGCTGGATCGGGCGTTTCCTGGGCCAGACCTATACTAATTTCCCCGTGGGCTATCCCAATGCCGACATGCCTGATCCGCTTGCCATCCAGATCGGATCGGTCATCTCACCCGTGTTCATGGCCAGCAGCGGCAATACGGCGATGGCCGTACCGACGGATGCCGAGTTTTATAATCTTATCAACGGCATCACCGAGCCGGAGCCCAATACGCCGATGGGCAATGAACTCACCTATCTGCGGGCCATCGCGCGACAAACCAACAAGTACGCCGGGGTCATCGAAGCCGCAGCGGCAAAAGTCACCCAGCAACAGCCTTACCCGGATAACAACGATCTTGCCGCCCAGCTGAAGACCGTAGCCCGGCTCATCGGCGGCGGTCTCAGGACAAAGGTCTACATGGTGAGTACCGGCGGCTTCGACACGCATGGCGGCCAGGTGAATCCCGGCGATACCGCCAACGGGGCGCACGCCAATCTGCTGAAACAGACTTCGGATGCCATCACTGCTTTTATGAACGACCTGAAATATCTCGGGGTCGGCAATCGGGTGATGGGAATGACCTTCTCCGAGTTTGGCCGCCGCATCATCTCCAATGGGAGCATGGGTACCGACCATGGCGCGGCCCAGCCCGTATTCATCTTTGGCAACTCCGCGCAGACGGGTGTCCTCGGACAGAACCCCAATCTGACAGGCACCAATGTGGAAAGCAATATTCCCATGCAATACGATTTCCGCTCGGTATATGCCTCCTTCCTTCGGGACTGGTTCTGCGTCACCCCTTCGGATGTGACGACGATGCTGCTGAAGAATTATCAGTATCTGCCCTTTGTCAAGAACAGCGCCTGTGGTAACAATTACACCGATCTCAACAACCTGGGCAACAGCCTTATCTCCAACGCGCCCAATCCATTCACCGACAGCACGACTTTCACCTTCAAGACCAACGGCGGCCACACGCTGCTGCAATTGTTCGACACCGGCGGGAAACTGATCATGCTGCCAGTAGACCAGGATTATACCCAGGGAACGTATTCGGTCACCGTCAATACGGGCGGACTGGCTGCCGGCGTGTATTACGCCCGGCTGCAAAATCAGTCCCTGCAACAGGTGCGGACACTGTTAAAAGTGAATCAATAACTATGTCGCGGCGCCTTTTATTTGTCATTGGTTTTTTTCTGGCCTCGGTGGCCTCGCTGCTTCCGGCGCGGGCATCCGCTCAGAAGGGCAGGGATACCATCAACTATTCCTCTACGTGTGCGGGCAGCACCATTCTCTTCGGGAGCCCTTTGCTGGATACCTTCTTCAAGCCCGACTACACCGAATGGCACTTTGGCGACCCGGGCTCGGGTTATAATGACAGCTCATCGGCAAAAAATCCCCGGCATGTTTTTACCACACCCGGCAAATATTATGTTTCGCTCGACGTGTGGTACCAGGGCAGCGACACCATTATTCTCCGCGATACGATCACGATCGTGACACCGCTGAATTTCAATTTTGGTCCGGATATCTATGTCTGTGGCAAGAACCCCGATACGGTATTGCGGGGCCCCGTCATTCCCGGCGCTACCTACACCTGGAATGATGACAGTACAACCCATGCCGATACGGTACATATCACCCGATCGGGCATCTATACCGTCAGCGTCAATGGCTGCGGCGTCACCGACAGCATCGGCGTTTTCGCCAGCGATACGCCAAAGATCGACCTTGGCAAAGATCATGTCATGTGCGACAGCGCCAACCTGCAGCTCACCGCCGCGGCGCAGAACGGCACGTATACCTGGCTGCTCAATGGCGTCGTACTTCCTTTCACCGGCGATCAGCTGATCACGCACTATCCCGGTGGGGTATACGTGGCCGTTGTCACTGTCCCCGGTTGTGCCGTCTACAGGGATACCGTGTCCATCACCTATTCCCAGCCACTGGCGCCTCCTTTCGACATGGGACCAGATACCCTGCTCTGTCCAAAACAGGTGTTCACACTCAATGCTTCCATTCCCGGCGCGACGGCCTATGATTGGAATACCGGCTCCACCGACAGCCTGATCACGATCACCAGTTCTGGCGACTATTGGGTATTCGTCACCTATAAGAACCAATGCCAGGTCACTGACAGCGTGAACGTTACCTATCGAAACGATAAACCCCTCGACTTCCACGACACGGCCATCTGTAAAGGCAGCACCCTGGTGTTGAAAGCCGATTTCGGGCAGGGAACGTATAATTGGACGGCCATCCCGCCCCAGCGCAACGACCAGAACCAGACGGGACAATCCACCTATTTCGTCTATGAGCCGGGGAAATATGCCGTGCTCGCACAGGTGGGGCAATGCATATATACCGACACCGTCACCGTGCGGTTTGACGACAGCCTGGACGTCACGATGCTAAAGGATACCACGCTTTGTTATGGAGAAGACTTTCTGCTGCAGGTGAAAGGCAATGCCGATACGTATGCCTGGCAGGACAGCACACACAGCGACGTCTACCATCCCATCCAGCCCGGCATCTATACCGTCGTCGCGGCGAACGGCTGCGGCACCGATACGCTGACGGCAACTATCAACTTTACCCAATGCGGCTGTGATTTGTTGTTGCCCAATGCTTTTACTCCTGACGGCGACGGGCACAACGATACCTTCCGTCCGCTGCATGCCTGTGAAATGAGCAATTTCCAGCTGAATATTTACGACCGCTACGGGGATCTCGTCTTCCGCAGCGTCAACCCCGGCGAGGGCTGGGACGGGACATTCCGCGGCGTCAGGGTGCAAGCCGGCGCCTACGTGTGGATGGCGCGGTATTTCAATCCCGTCACCAAACAGCCGGTATTCAGGAAAGGGACGGTGATAGTCATTCGATGATCGTCCGGAATAAAAAAACGCCTCGCTTGAGGCGTTTTGAGCGGAAGACGAGGTTCGAACCCGCGACCTACAGCTTGGGAAGCTGTCGCTCTACCAACTGAGCTACTTCCGCAAATTTTGTTCGGGAGGCAAATGTAAGGGGTTGGTGCCTTTCAATGAAATAATTTTTCAATTTCCGGTTTCCGCCGGTTTCAGGTGGCGGCTTGCCAACCAGCTATTTTTCAACGGGATGAGCCACTTAGTCTCCAATTCCACTTTAGTCTGCACCGTATTGTTGAAATAGAGGGTGTCGGGGGTGATGAACCCATTTTCGAGGGCATAGGGCAATTGCGCCAGGGGTACCATCTCCACTTTATCCTTTACCCGGAAGGCCAGCATCAGCCGGTCGAAAAGCGGGACGCCAAAGCGTTGTTCGATATCCTTGATAAGGCGTACGCTGCTGTCGGTGCTGCACCCGCTGACACCCGTGGCTGTTTCATCGGCCATCAGTACAAGGAATTGCCCATAGAACAGGTTGGCGTAGCCCTTCACCGGGGTACCATGGGACTTCCAGTCTGCCACGAAGGCTTCCAGCATTTTTTCGATCTCCAGGGCCTCGGACAGGAAGAACAACCGGGGGCTCTGGTAGATCCAGACCCGCGAATCCGGCGCAAAATCGTCGGGTATCAGTTCGGAATGATGTGCTTTCATGATGCAAAATTAAGCAATTGGCGGAGGATTCAGGCGGGCAATCAGGGGCATGATGCGCAGGGCGGTGGCAGCAGGGGCGGCTAGGCGATCGAAGCCGCGATGAGTTCGGCTACATCCAGCACCTTTACCGCATCTTCCTTTTCCGCGTGTTTGACCCCATCGGTCAGCATGGTATTGCAAAAGGGACAGGCGGCTGCAACCACGCCGGCGCCCGTATCCAGGGCCTCGCCGCTGCGTTCGAAATTCACCCGGGTCTGTCCTTTTTCCTCTTCCTTGAACATCTGGGCGCCGCCGGCGCCGCAACAGAG
Organism: Puia dinghuensis; assembly: GCF_014642875.1. GTDB lineage: Bacteria > Bacteroidota > Bacteroidia > Chitinophagales > Chitinophagaceae > Puia > Puia dinghuensis. The sequence goes on along the minus strand of NZ_BMJC01000001.1, from coordinate 751,701 downwards.
TCCCTTGCTGCGGCAACGTTTCATCTCCACCAGTTCGACCTCGAGGGCTTCCAGCACCTTGCGGGGCGCTTCATAGATATCATTGGCGCGGCCCAGGTAACAACTGTCGTGGAAGGTTATGCGTTTGCCTTTGTAAGGGCCGTCTTCTTTTAACCTGATCTTTCCTTCATCGATAAGCTGTTGGAGGAAGACAGTATGATGGATGACTTCGTACCGGCCCCCTAATTCGGGGTATTCATTGTGCAGGATGTTAAAACAGTGGGGACAGGTGGTGACGATCTTTTTGACGCCATAATTGTTCAGGGTCTGGATATTCTGATAAGCCATCATCTGGAAAATGAATTCGTTGCCGGCCCTGCGGGCCGGATCGCCCGTACACATCTCTTCCTTCCCCAAAATCGCATAGCGGAGGCCCACCTTGTCGAGTATGGTGGCAAACGCCCTGGTGATCTTCTGGGCGCGCTGATCATAGCTGCCCGAACAGCCGACCCAGAACAAGATATCCGGACTTTCCCCTTTTGCCAGCAATTCGGCCATCGTAGGTACCTGCATAGCGATAAATTTTTCGTAAATCTATAGCATTACCTCAAAAAATGGTTGAAACCCGTAACTTTAATCGCTAAATGACTTATAGATATGGCCGGGGACGATACCCTATTATGGATTCGCAATTATGATTTATGGTGCCAGCTGTCCGATGAAGAATATAAAGAGCTGAAGGTGGAGCATTCGGTCCTTGAAGTCCCAAAGGGGGAATATATTTATTTTGAAGCATACAATCATAATAAGATATATTTCGTAAAGGAAGGGACTATCAAGATCGGCTACATCGATGACGAGGGCAACGAAAAGGTAAAAGAGATCATCCAGAAGGGAGAGCTCTTCGGGCAGTTCAGCCTCGAACGCAACAACCTCCACGGGGAATTCGCCCAGGCGTATAAGAACGATGTCAGCATCTGCGCCTTTAATATCGACGACTTTGAACGCCTCTTAAAGAACCGGCCCGATCTGGCCCTGAAATACAGCAAACAGGTGGGCGCCAAGCTCCGCAATATCGAGAACCGGCTGGTCAATCTTCTTAACAAGGATGTAAAGACCCGCCTCATTCATTTCCTCTGGCAGCTGGTGGAACAAAACCTGGGTGAGAATACGGCCGAAGGGTTCTGCATTCCCAACTTTCTTACACATGAAGATATCGCCAGCCTCATCGGCAGCAGCCGCCAGACGGTGACGACGATGATCAATGAACTCGGAACAGAAGGTATCCTCACTTACAATCGCCAGGAGATATGCTTCCTGGATGTTAAAAAACTACAAAAGCTCGTTCAGGCATGAAGTATTTCTTTGGAATTTTGGGCGCGGTATTGATTTCCATCACCGGCCTTGCCCAGGTGTATAAACCTGTTGATCAGGGTTCGTCAGTGGAATTTGTCATTAAAAATCTTGGCTTCAATACAAAGGGCAGCTTCAGCGGGCTGGATGGCAGCATCAGGTTCGATGCAAAGGAAGCGGAGAAGGACAGCTTTGACGTCAGCATCAACGCGGCTTCGGTGAATACGGACAATGACATGCGGGACAGCCACCTGAAGGCAGCATCCTACTTCGACGTGGAGAAATATCCGCGTATCCGGATCGTCTCGACCTCGGTCTCCGGTGCCGACAGAAATGGTCACTATACCTTCAATGGTAAACTAACGATCAAGGATAAGACAAAGGACATCTCCTTTCCTTTCGATGCAACCCCCGATGGGGATGACTATCTGTTCAAGGGCAGCTTTACCATCAACCGGCGGGATTTCGAGGTGGGTGGTTCCAGCACCATCTCCAACAGCCTGATCGTGAACCTCACCGTCCTGGCGAAGAAGCAATAAGCATCCCGGCTTCTACCGTTTCGTGACCCGGTGCGCGGCTCGCCCGGCGATACAGCCGGCGGTGCGGCTTATGCTTCGGTCGTCCACTTGTCCCGGTCGTCCGGGCTAAATTTCCATGGGGCGAAATTGTTCTCGATGTTGCCGAAAAGAGCATTCCATTCCTGTGGAGCGTTGCTGTCTTCCATGATGAGGGCGCGTCGCATCTCTACGATGATCTCCAATGGGCTGATGCTGACCGGGCATTCGGTTACACAGGCGTTGCAGGTGGTGCAGGCTCTTAATTCTTCCACCGAAATATAGCTGAGCAGGTTCTTGCCGTCATCGGTGAATCTCCCGTTGGCATTGATATTCCGGCCTACTTCTTCCAGGCGGTCGCGGGTGCTCATCATGATCTTGCGGGGGGACAGCAGCTTACCCGTTGTATTGGCGGGACAGGCGGCGGAGCAGCGGCCGCATTCCGTACAGGAATAGGCGTCCATCAGGTTGCGCCAGCTGAGATCGAAGACATCCTTGGCGCCGAATCGATCCGTTGGGGCAGCGGCTGAAGCCGCTGCGGGGGGTGGGGGAGGTGCAGAACCATCGGCAGGCGTCGGGGGCGCCGTTTCGGGCTGCATCGCATAGAGCACTTCCTGCTGGATAGCGGGCATATTCCTCAACTTCCCCTCCGGCTCCAGCCGCGCATAATATGCGTTGGGAAAGGCCAGCAGGATATGCAAGTGTTTGGAGTAGGGGAGGTAATTGAGGAAGGCCAGGATACCGAGGATATGCAGCCACCAGCAGGTTCTCTCCAGCGTAACCAGGGCCCCGTTGCTAAGACCATTCAGGAGGGGATGCAGCAATCGCGAGAAGGCGAAATCACCCGTCCCATGCGTCGCATAATGGCTGTAGCCGCGGGCCTGCAGCAGCGTGTCGGCGGCATTCATCGTCAGGAAGAGCGTCATCAGCGCGATCTCCGCAAGCAGGATATAGTTGGCGTCACTGCGGGGCCAGCCATCGAGGTCATGACTGATAAACCGGCGCAGCTTCAGGATATTCCGGCGGCAAAGAAAGATAAAACAGGAGAAGAAGACCCCCACGGCAAGAAATTCAAAGGCATTGATCAGCGCACTGTACAGCGGGCCGCCAAACCCATGGAAAAGGCGATGCGTCCCCAGGATGCCGTCCAGGACAATTTCCAGCACTTCGAGATTGATGATGATAAACCCGGCATAGATCAGCAGGTGCAGCATGGCCACCAGCGGGTTGCGGAACATCTTCTTTTGTCCGAAGGCCAGCAGCAGCAGGTTCTTCCACCGCTGACCCGGATGGTCGTTGCAGGGTTCGTCCTTTCCCAGGAGAATATTCCGGCGAATCTGCCTTATGTTTTTCACGAACAAGCCGGTGGCCACGGCCAGGGCCAGGACGAAAGCGATCTGCTGAAAAAGGACCATAACGAAAAATTATTGCTGGGCTAAGATAAGTGATTTGGAGGATTGCAGTAATTTGGTGCCGGAATGAAAAATTACATCCTTACGCAACAGGTGGCCGAGAAGAAGCTGCGCCGCATGGCATACGAGATACTGGAGAACAATGCCGGCGAGCAGCAACTGATCCTCGCCGGTATCCGCGACAACGGCAGCGTCATCGCCCGCACCATCCAGCAACATCTGCAGGAAATAGCCGGCGACCGCCTCTCCACGCGCCTCATCTCCATCAGTCTTGACAAGAAGCGGCCAGGGTCCGTCACGCTCAGTGAATCCCTGCCTTTTGACGACCAGGTGATCATCATCATCGATGATGTGGCCATGAGCGGCAAGACCCTGCTCTATGCGATGAAACCCTTCCTGGACTTCCATCCCCGCAAGATCGAGTCCCTCGTGCTGGTGGAGAGAAGCCATAAGGCTTTTCCCGTCCAACCGGATTATATGGGCCTGTCACTGTCCACTACCCTGCAGGAACACATCTATGTCGAAGTGGATGGAGACACGGTAAAAGGGGCCTGGCTGGAGTAGCCTTGGCATGCCGGAGCGAGCGCCGGCATGGGGTGAAAAGGTATCCACATTAGTGGAAAATAAACGTTAAAAAAAGGCCTCTGAGAGCGGGTTTTCAGGGCCAAAAGAGGTAAATTTGCCATCCCCCCACCCACGTGGTGGCAACATTGAATATGGAAGATAACAGCACTCCGCTTGAGACCCAGGATAACAATCGCATTGTCCCTGTAAATATCGAAGAGCAAATGAAAACGGCTTACATCGATTACTCGATGTCGGTCATCGTTGGCCGCGCCCTGCCGGATGTCCGGGATGGGCTCAAACCCGTACATCGCCGTATCCTCTTCGGCATGAATGAGCTCGGCAACAACAGCAACAAACCGTATAAGAAAGCCGCCCGTATCGTCGGGGAAGTGATGGGGAAATTCCATCCCCATGGCGACGCGTCGATATTCGACGCCATGGTCCGCATGGCCCAGGAATGGAGCATGCGTTACCTCCTCGTAGATGGCCAGGGTAACTTCGGCAACCAGGACGGGGACGGTCCCGCGGCCATGCGGTATATTGAAGCAAGGCTTCATAGGCAGGCTGAATATATGTTGGAAGATATCGAAAAGGAAACGGTGGACTTCCAGCTGAACTTTGATGACTCTCTACAAGAACCGACCGTCCTTCCCACCCGGATCCCCCAACTGCTGATGAACGGCTCCAGCGGCATCGCCGTCGGGATGGCCACCAATATGATGCCCCATAACCTGTCGGAGGTGATCGATGGCTGCTTAGCCTATATCGACAAACGCGGGGACATCTCCGTCGAAGAGCTGATGCACTATATAAAAGCGCCCGACTTCCCCACCGGCGGCATCATCTACGGGATGGAAGGCGTCAAGGCCGCCATGCACTTCGGACGTGGTCGCGTAGTGCTCCGCGGCAAACTGCAAGTAGATACCAAGGCCAGCGGAAGAGAACAAATCATCGTCACCGAGGTGCCCTACCAGGTGAACCGCGACGCCCTCTGCGATCGTATAGGCCAACTGGTCAATGAGAAGATCATTGAAGGCATCGCGCATCTTAATAATGAGTCAAACAAGCGAGAAGGTACGCGCATTGTCATCGACCTGAAAAGGGATGCGGTGGCCAACGTCGTCATCAACCAGCTCTACAAACATAGCGAACTCCAGACCTCCTACGGCATCAACAACGTAGCCCTGGTGAAAGGCCGGCCCCGGACCCTCAATATCCGGGAGATGATCGGGGAATTCGTGGAATTCCGGATGGATGTGGTCACCCGCCGGACAAAGTTCGAATTAAAGGAAGCCGAGAAGAAGGCCCATATACTGCAGGGATATCTCATTGCGCTCGACCATCTCGACGAAGTTATCGCCCTTATCCGGGCTTCCTCCACACCGGAAATGGCCAAGGAAGGACTGATCAACGCCGGCTGGGGCCTCGACGAAATACAGGCAAAAGCCATCCTCGAACTACGCCTCCAGCGCCTCACCGGTATGGAAAGAGAGAAGATCCGCGCAGAATACGACGAGCTGATGAAGCTGATCGCCTACCTGAAAGAATTGCTCGCCGACGAAGCCAAGCGCTTCGAGGTCATCCGCAAAGAGCTGCTGGAGGTAAAAGATAAATTCGGGGACGAGCGCAAGACGGAGATCACCTACCTGGACAACGAGGTCAGCATAAAGGACCTTATCCGGGAAGAGGATGTCGTCATCACCATCTCCCATCTGGGTTATATCAAGCGGACATCGGCTACCGAATACCGCCAGCAGCGCCGCGGCGGCCGTGGCGCCATTGGGGGACGCACCCGGGAAGAAGACTATATCGAACACCTTTTTGTAGCTTCCACGCACCATACCATCCTTTTCTTTACCGAGAAAGGCCGGTGCTACTGGCTGAACGTTTATGAAATTCCCGAAGGGGATAAGAACAGTAAGGGCCGCGCCATCCAGAATCTCATCCAGATGCCGCCCGACGACAAGATCCGCGCCGTCGTGGATGTAAAAGACCTGAAGGACGAAGCCTTTGTCAACAGCCATCATATCGTGCTCTGCACCAAACAGGGTGTTATCAAAAAGACCTCGCTCGAGGACTTTAGCCGCCCGCGGCAAACCGGGGTCAACGCCATCACCATCGTCGAAGGCGACATCCTGCTGGAAGCCCGGCTCACCGACGGCAACTGCGAGATCCTCATGGCCGTAAAAAGTGGCCGGGCCATCCGCTTCGAGGAAGAAAAAGTACGGTCGACGGGTCGTGGCGCCATCGGCGTGGCTGGCATCGAAGTTGATGATGCAACAGATGAGGTGATTGGCATGATCTGTGTCAATAGGGAGGATAAGGCCCGGACGGTGCTGGTGGTCAGCGAGAAAGGATATGGCAAGCGCACCCCCATCGACGAATACCGCATCACCAACCGCGGGGGGAAAGGCGTAAAAACCATTAGCGTTACCGAGAAAACCGGTAAATTAGTGGGCATTCTGGACGTCACCGAGTCTGAAGACGACCTTATGATCACCTGTAAAAGCGGCGTCACCATCCGGATGTCGGTGGCCGGCATCAGCGAACAAGGCCGGGCTACCCAGGGCGTCAAGCTCATCCGGCTGGATGAGAACGATGAGATCGCCGCTATCACCAAACTGGATAAGTTGGAAGAAGAGACCAACGGCAACGGTAATGGTCATGGTTCCCTTCCTGCGGATCCAGGCGCCGAGCCGGCCCCGGAAGCCTAACGAGCCACAGGCTCGTTGCCCGAAGGGCCGACATTAGCTGATTATCGCCGAGGGGTTATTTTAGCCAAAACCCCAAAGGCGAGAATCCACGAGCCACATTGTATATCTAAACAAACATTCAATAAAATGAGAAGACTCTTCCTGAGTGGATTCCTTGCCATGATTGGTATGGGCCTGTTTGCACAAAGCGTCGACAAGGCAAAAGACCTGCTAAAGGCCGGTAAGGTCACCGACGCCAAAACACAGATCGACGGCGCCTTGACCTCCGACAAGACCCAAAAGAACGCCGAAGCATGGTATACCAAGTTAAAGGTATATAACGCGATTGCGGCAAACGATCAGTTGCGTGCGCAATTCCCCGACGCCCGCGATCAGGCATTCGACGCCCTGAAGAAATATGTAGACCTCGACGAAAAGGACAAGAAACTCCTGCTGTTGCAGATGGATGGCTTCAAACCGATAAACGAGATATACCAGGGGTACTTCCAGGTAGGCGCCAACGACTACAACACCGGGAAATATGACGACGCCCTGAAGAATTTCACCGGCGCCATCGGTGCTTCCGGCTATATGAATGCCAAAGGCTGGACCAAGCTGCCCATCGATACCACCTCCACCCTTTATGCCGGTATCTCTGCCGAAAAGGCCAATAAGAAGGATACCGCCGCTGTTTACTATGGTAAGCTGGCCGATGCAAAGATCGCAATGATCAACGGTACCAACATGATCGACATCTACAAATGGCTGGTGGATTATTACAATACAAAAAAGGATGACGCCAACACCCAGAAATACCTGGCCCTGGCAGAAACCCAATACCCCGACGACCTCTTCTGGCCAAGCACCCGCCTGGATATCCTCCGCGAAAAAGGTAACAAGGACTCCCTTTGGGCCGAATACGACCAGATTGTGGCACACTTCCCGAAGAATCATCTCTTCCACTTCAACTACGGTCTCGAGCTTTATCAATATGCCAACGACACTTCTTCGGGTCATCGTCCTGCCAACTACGATGCCCTTATCTCTAAGGCGCAGGAAATGCTGAAGAAATGCCTCGAACTGGAGCCTGACTATCCCCAGGCAGCGCTGGTGCTTGGTCAGATATCCTACAATGCCGCCGTAGACCTGCAGTCATCGACAAAGACGATCAAGGGCAAGACCCCCGATGATATAAAGAAGAGAGCCGATCTGCGCATCGCCGCCGGCAAGAAATTCGACGAAGCCATTCCTTATTTCGAGCAGGTGGACAAAGACCTGGGCTCCAAAGGAAAACTCAAGATGGATGAGAAAAACGCCCTGAAAGATGCTTACGACCTCCTGACCAACATCTACCAGGAGAAAAATATCAAGGACAAGATCGACTTCTACACGAATAAGTTCAACAACGTGGATAAAGATCACTAAAAAATGTCCTAATTTAGAAACCCCGGCCCCACCAGCCGGGGTTTTTTTATGCTATCTCCATCGAAGCGATATTGGGTCTGCCAGTGGTTGGGCTGGGGCGTCTATTCCTGCTTCTATTTCTATATCAATAGCGTCGGTTATATCGACAACGCATATAAGGCCCTGCTGTATTGCGCCGGCCTCATCATCGCCGGGGTTGCGCTTACCACCGGTTATCGTTCGCTGCTGTTACGCTTTCACTGGCTCGAGCTCCCGCTAAAAGTGCTGCTGTCGAGGGTGCTGTTGGCTGTCATCGGGATGGCCGCCGCCATGACGGCTTTCAACCTCTATATCGAGTGGGAAACCTTCCCGCAGTTTGTCCAGGATATCACACCGATATTGCTCGTACGCTATGGCGGCGCCTGGCTTGAGCTCTTCGTTGCCCAACGGAAAAGTCATGATCATCGGCGGCTCTGGCGATCTCCGGACGTCGGTGGAATTCTTCAATCCCGTCACCCGGAAGTTCGAAACAGGCGAACCGGCCCCCTTCGACCTCAATGGTACCGCGTTGGCGTTGCCGGATGGCCGCATCCTCATCGCCGGGGGAACCCAGGGCCATCAGCCGACGCGACTGGCGGGGAAAATACAACAGCACCGACGTGTTCGACCCGAAGACGAACCGGTTTACCCGTGGACCGGAGCTGAATTTCGAGCGGTTCAAGCTCGGCAACTCCATAATTACCCTGAAGAACGGAGACATCCTCGTGTTCGGCGGTGACCAGCACATCGAACAATTGCACGATGGCCGTTTCACCGTGGTGGCCGCCTTTGATCATCCCTATTACTTGTCTACGGCTACCCTGTTGCACAGCGGAGACATCCTGCTGGCCGGCGGCTATGGTAACAATGCCCAATGCGGCGAAGAAAGCTGGCTCTTTACCCCTCAGTCCACGACAATACCCTTATCATCCAGGTGACGATAAATGCTCGTTCGGATCTCGCTTGTCGTAAACTGCGATTTGGAAATATCCTTTATCCAGAAATAGACCTTTATCTCTTCGGTCTTGGAGGTGAGGGAATTGATAATTACTTCCGGCTCCCTTCGTTCCAATACGTTGGAATTTTGGCGGATAATGTCTTTGATCGTGTCCAGTTCTATCGATTCGCGATCGGCGGGCTTCTCGATGGTGAAGGACAGCGCCAGCCGGATATTGTTATTGCTCAGGGTCCAGTTGACGACACGGCTCGACAGCACATCCCCGTTGGGTATGATGACTTCCGCACCCTCATCGGTGAGCAGGGTGCTGCTGCGGATGCCGATCTCTTTCACCCGGCCCCGTTTGTCGCCTAATTCAACGGTGTCCCCTATACGAACGGGGCGGTCGAAGATGAGGATGATACCAGAGACGAAATTATTGACGATATTCTGCAGACCCAGGCCGACGCCGACACCAAGGGCGCCAAGTATCACCGTTATCCGGTCGACGGAAAGCCCCGAGGCGGCCACCGCCAGCAGGAACCCCCCGATGAGCAGGATAAGCCGCGTGATCAGCAACCGCGAACGCTGCCCGCGGTCATCCATAGCAGCATCATCCCCGGTGTCGCCAAAGAAATAGGCAATGAAGCGTTGCAGGAAATTGGCCAGCCAGATGATGGCAAGGAAGAGGAAAAGGCCCCCAATGGTAAAGGAGAAATTGCCTATCTGCCGCGAGCTGGTGAAGAAATCGGTCAGCAGGTCGTTCAAAGAATCGAACAGGTTAAGATTAGTGAAGAAAACGACCAGCCAAAGGAAGATGGCCAGTAAGAGGGCAAAGCGCCTCAGCGACCGGGTGACGGCAGCCAGATCGAAGGTCTCGGGGTAACCCTTGCGGATACGGCTGGCCACGATCTGTAACAGAAAGGCTTCGATGATGAGTTTTACAAAAACCGCCAGGGAGACGGTCTGTGCAAAGGTGTACACTGCCGTAGCGCCAAAGATCTGGGAGAGCGTCACCCTGCCGAAAAGATTACAGACGACGGCCAGCAGGTTCAGCGTGAGGTAGAGCCCAGCCGCCGCATAAACAAAGCGCAACTGCCCGCTCATCCGCCGCTTGCTGAAGACATAATACGACCCAAAGGCCAATGAAGCCAGGTCGACAAACAGTTCGGCCCAGCGCTGTGCAGAAAGCGGCAGCCCCAGGATGCGGATAATGGGCAACAGCAGGAAGAGGAAAAGAAAAATACACCAGCCCAGGAAGAGATAGCGCGACAAGTGCTTCTTCAGGATGAAGGTGAGCACGATCATCAGCAGGAATTCGACGGACTCGATATAGAAGGCCGGCGCATGCAGATCGAACAAGGGCGCCAGGCTGAGGACAAAGACGAAGGAGCCAGCGACAGGGTAGGGGTTGACAAAGGCAAATTGAAGGTCCCTGGTAACCTGTAGCCGCTTCATCCGTCGCAGCGTGCGAAAGTTATACCAGACCCATAAGAAAAACACCAGCCCGGTGATGAGCAGCCACAGCCGGTGGGTGCGGTTATTGGCAAAATAGAAGCGGGCCAGTTGCCGTTCGCTGTCGACAGATTTCTGCAAACTATTCGCCGAATAGGCTTTTGCAGCGGCTGTTCGCGGCTCCCACAAATATCTTCGCTCCTTTCCAAAAGCCTTGCTACCGACATCCGCTAAGGCTTCATCCACCCGGTAGGTGAGGTCGGATATAGTAATGGTATTGGCGGAAGCCTCGGATTTTAGCGTATTGATATAATTCCCGTTGAGGGCGATGAGGCTATCCGCTTCCCGCCACTTGCCCTTCAACTGCTGCAACTGGAACTGGAATGTATCTTTTAAGGCCGTATCCCGGAAGACATGCAAGATCAGCGTATCCTTCCTCAGGCCGGTGATCTCCTTCCTTATCCCTTCCAGGGCTGTATCGTAATGGTTGAGGGTCCTGGAATACTCTTTTACGTTGGAAGCAAAGGCGTCCAGCAGGGTATTGAACATCTGGAGATTGCGGACGTTCAGCGTGTGGTCGTCCTGCGCCATCCTTTCCTTAATAATGGTAAGTGCGGAATCTTCCTGGTCCAGCTGGCTATCGATGTCGCCCAATTGATCGAAAGATTCGGTGATCAGCGGCACCTTGCTCAGCAACTCGTACACCTTTTCCAGGTCTTCTGCATAGTCGCTGGTGGTGGGCACCGGGGCAGTAGTAAATAGCGTGGAGTCGAACTTGCGCCGGACATGTCTGAAAGCCTCCCGGTAGATCTGGCTCTTTCTTCGCCCACCTCTTGCCGAGTCTTCCCTCGCCGCCTTCTTCGCCGGCGATCTTGTCGTATCCTGGGCGTGAAGATCACAGATAGTCAAAAGGCTTATGGCTATAAAAAGAAAATATTTCATATGTAAGAATATGAATTAGCCGTAAAAATAGGAAAATAGTTACAACAACATATCCAGGGTATCCTCCATCTTCCGGTAGCGAAATGCATCGATCATATAAAATGCTCCCATAATGATGCCAAAGCAGCCGATGATCAGCGTAATGCTCGTAGCCCGGGCGAAGGGACTGAACAGGAGAAGCGAGCCAAATACAAAGAAGATCAACCCCACAAAAACGATGAAACCCCATCTGCCAAGCCGGTGGCGTAGCGCAAGCGCCGCCAGCATCTTAAGCAACCCCACCAGGAAAAGCCAGGAGCCGATGAAATAGGGCAGGGCGATAAAAGCTAATAAAGGATTCAACAGGAAAAGGATGCCAAAGAAGAGATGCAGGATGCTCTCGGCCTGCAGCCAGTTGCGTTCGCGCGGGCGCATCGGCCGGATAATGATCATGGCCAGCAGCAGCCCGCCATTCAGCAAAAGACCTATACCGGCGAATTTCGTCAGCTTCACATAGCTGCTCATCGGGTTGATAAACGCGAGAACCCCAACGCTGAAGAAGATGACACCCGCAATAAAGAGCAATCCCCAGGTGGCAACGTTTTTGGCAGGAGAAGACATAAAGCAATATACGCAGAATCACCACAAAATGGTATTGCACCCGTCCTTTTTCCAGGGTAAATTTACTCTCACATTTACCACCACACCTCCTTTCTTCCTGTTCACTCATTCGCGTGAACCATCCTGTACTGTATCGCCTTCAAACAAAAAACCAAACGTTATGTCAAACACCGATTTGTCACGCGAAGCCGTGCATTTACAAGCACGGCAACTTTTCCTATTGAATAAGATAGCCGAGGTTCCTATCCCCGCCGGGCAGAGTGGAGACACCTTCTGGGAAGAATTGAACTGCATCGGGTTTAACCCTGCCCAGTCAAGACTGGAGGCCACTGTGTCGATCAAGCAAACGACAGGGTACTCCGGCGGCCAATGCACTTTCGGCTCTACCGAATATATCCGTTTTTTTGTCGATTGGGGCAGCGGATATGTCGATGCCGGTCTCACCAGCTTTAGCGTTTTCGATGTCCCCGAGACTCCGCCAGGTCCCGGCATCCATCATCCCCTGAGCTATATGGTCTATATCCTATTGGATGATGCCCAGCACAGGCGCATCTGTCTGAGCCCGGTGCTGCCAAAGGTGAAGGCCATCCTTTCCTGGAACAGCGTGCCCAACACCGATCCCAACCAATCTATCGTCTATGGTAATGCAAAAGAGGCACAGATCCAGCTGAATCCGCGCCCCTGGTTGTTCATCGACTTCCTGCAGGCACAGAAGATAGCCATCGATATGCCATTGCTAAAGCAATTCGATCTCCATCAGCCTATCCCGGAAGCAGCCGATAAGACCGCCGACTTCATACAATTACAGACCAGCTATACCGAACTCAAGATCCCTGCCCACCGGTCGCTGTATAAAGTGGTCTATCCGGCCCTGAAACCCCTTGCAGCACCGGCAGCTGCCGTCCCCGGCTTCCAGGCCGACTATTTCAAAAAGATGGATTTCAACTGGGAGTCGCTGGCCGCCTTCCTGCTCCAGTCACAGGGGAATACGGACTTTGAAGAGGTGACCTGCGTCGGGCTCAACGCCGACAGGGACACGCTGGGGGCTGTCATCCATGTCAAAAAACAGGCAGGGTATAGCGGTGGTCTTTGTTGGGCGGGTTCTGTAGAATATGTGGCTTTCTGGGCCGATTGGAATAATAATGGCAGCTTCGACTCCTATCTCGGCACCGCGCAGGTAGGTGTACACGATATCACCGGTCTTTCGGCCGATGGCCTCTATTATTGCGTCAGCCTTCCCCTCGACCTGGCCAGTCATCTCAAAGCCTGTCAGACCCAGAATGTGGTTGGCATCAGGGCCGTGCTCTCCTGGGATATCCCACCGTCTACGACCAACTCAAACGAACTGAATTACTGGGGCAACCGGCTGGATGTCCGGGTGCTGCTCCGCGCACTCGAAACCATAGGTGGTAACATCGGCTTCCATTACCACGACATCGGCTCAGTACCCCTTAACCAGATAAACAATGGTTATGGCTTTGCAAGCCCCGTCATCACGCCATTCAACAACCGGCCCTGGGGCGCGGATATCCGCATAGCCGGCAGGTTCAACAATTCGGGGCCTGCGGGTACAGTCGACTACCGGGTGGAATTCTGTTCGTTCGACAGCCTCAACGACGCGGACTGGCAGCCGGTGACGCTCTCGCAGATCTTTTATCTGTATAACCCCGGCACCGGCTATTATGATAACGTGGTGACCCAAAACACCACCGACGGCTGGTTCCATTACCTCGAAGATTTTTCGGGCGGCACCGTCATCGATGAATACTACGCCATGCTGGCCACCTGGCACACCGCGGCAGTTCCCGTCCAGGGCAGCTATTATATCCGGGTGATCTATACTACCGACCATACACATGCCACCTTTGTGCGGACGGCCGCTGTCAATATCATCGTCAACAACCATCAGTATTCGGTGAACAGCGCTTTCCACAACTATATGAGCGGCGGCGCCACCCTGGATACCGCATATGATGTGGATATGATCTTTAATGGGGCAGGAGGGTGCATCAGCGTCACCGCCGGTACTTCGTTTGCCGGTCTGTTCAGGGCCGTCCACACCTATTTTGCCGAAGCCCAGCTCTATGTCCTGCCCGCAAATTCAGGCGCCATCCTTAGTTCGGGCGGTATCACCACTCCGCCAGGCGGAACGCTCGAGAGGGACACCACCTCCCTTGTTTTCAGCGGTTTCCCCGGCGAACCCTGGACCATGGACACATCAAAAATGGCCAAATGCGGTTATGTGCTGGTCCTGCAACCGTTTGAAAGGACGATCTATAGTAATGATCTCGATCTGCCGTACACAATCCTTTCCATCGGGTTTGCAATTGTATAGCGCAGCAAATGAAGGGAATGCACAAGGTGCCTCACGCAAAGGGGCACCTTTTTTTAAAAATTTTTGGGAAAAACTTGCAAGGTTGAAAAACGCACCCTACTTTTACATCACCTTCACACAGCGATTCCAATCTCCCCGACAAACCGCTATCGTACCCAATCTCCCGCGAATCACCTCTTTTTATTTTTATTATTCCTGGCTTTCAATTACTCCTTTCGATCTTCTTCAATTATCCTTTGCAATACCGGGTCTCCAATGGCTATGAGCTACCTCCAATAGTGTAACTCTTATTTAATCATAGTCTTTAATCATTCCAAAACGTACCCAGTATGAAAGCTCTTTTTACCATCCTCGTTCTCGCAGCCATTGTTTTTGTCTACGTCATCAGCTCTTCTTTTTATGTTCAAGGCGAACTGGTGCTTGCTTATTCCCTGATGCTCTCCGCCATCGCTTCCTTTGTATTTTGGGTCAAATCCATCAACCTGACCAAAGCCGTTGCTAAAGCATAAGCCTGCAAAAGCCGATCCAACAACAGCAGAGCGCATCTACAACAGCAGAGCGCTTCTACAACCAAAACTTCTTATTGCTAACACCGCAAAACCACAAAAATGAAAACGTTCTTTGCTTTCCTCACGTTGCCCGTTATCTTCCTCTTCTGTTTTCTCGCCGCTAAATGCTACGTCGCCGGCCAGTACTTTGTTGCCTATGCCCTGATAGCAAGCTGGTTTGCTTCCTTCACCCTCTGGATCCAAACCGTCGGCGGACTGTTTCAAAAGCCGGTTGTCGTTGCACCCCGCGTTCCCCGGGCCTATATCGCCGGCGCGAAAAACCGCTAAACCGCAGGTTTGATCAAGAATCCGGCCCGCTTCATGTAAAATGTTTGGGGCGCCCTGTCTGATCCGTTTTTTTTGCTTTACAATTTCAGCGTATGAAAAAAGCAAAACACGACGATCTAATCAGCGCCATCGAAAGTGAGGATGGCATCGACAGGGCCGGTTTTATCAAATGTATGGCCTGGGCCGGCACAGGCGTACTCTGGATGATGAGCGGTGGCGTTCTCAAATCCTTTGGGATGAGCCAGCTCATCGATAAAGGGACGGGCCGGATCAAATCGGGGCTGGCACTACCCACCTCCGATTTCAGCTTTGTCCAGATAAGCGATAGCCACATCGGTTTCAACAAACCCGCCAATCCCGATGTGGTTGGTACTCTCCAGGCGGCGATCGATAAGATCAATGGTCTTCCGACGGCCCCATCCTTTGTCCTGCATACCGGCGATCTTTCCCACCTGGCGCAAAAAGACGAGTTCGACACACTCGACCAGGCGTTGAAAAGCGTCAAGACCGGCAAGATATTCTACGTTCCCGGTGAGCACGATGTACTCAACGACGGCGGGAAGTCTTTTCTCGAACGGTATGGAAAAGGGACGAAGGGTCAGGGCTGGTACAGCTTTGACACCGGCGGTGTTCACTTCGTCGGCCTCAACAACGTAACCGACACCTCCGAAGGCGGCCTGGGTTCACTGGGCGCCGACCAGCTGCAATGGCTGGCGGATGACCTGAAAGGTTTGTCCAACAGTACGCCGATCGTCGTATTCGCGCATATCCCGCTCTGGGCCGTATACCCCCAATGGGGCTGGGGCACCCGGGACAGCGAACAGGCGCTTGCCCTGCTCAGACGATTCGGATCGGTATCCGTTCTCAACGGACATATTCACCAGACGATGCTGAAAGTAGAAGGCAACATCACCTTCCACACCGCTACGTCGACGGCGTTTCCTCAACCCCAACCCGGGTCGGCGCCCGCGCCCGGACCGATGAAAGTTCCCGCCGAAAAATTGCGCGGCCTTCTTGGGCTCACCAGTGTCAGCTACATCGAACATGCCCACAGCCTTGCCATCACCGACACTCCGCTAATCAGCCAGTCATGAGAACAGCCGCCCTGCAAATCCTCCCGGGATTACTCCTGGACAGCGTCCTCCTGCTGGCACTCTTCATTGCGACACCGGTGAAAGCCCAATACCAGCCGCTCGACAAAGGCTCTTCCGTACAGTTCAGGATAAAAAACCTTGGCTTCAACGTAACAGGCTCGCTCACCGGTCTGGTGGGAAAGATCAGTTTCGATCCGGCCCAGCCAGGGGACGCTGTCTTCGATGTCTCGGTCGACGCCAATTCGATCAATACGGACAACGACATGCGCGACGATCATCTTCGAAAGGAGTCTTATTTCAACGTAAAGCAATACCCGCGCATCAGCCTGATATCAGGAAAAATATCCCTGTACAAGAGAGGCGCTTACCTGTTTGCCGGCCGGCTTACCATCAAAAACCATTCACAAGACGTCAGCTTTCCCTTCACCGCGACGGAGATCGATGGCGGATATCAGTTCAAGGGAACCTTTACCATCAACAGAAAGGATTTCGATGTCGGTGGATTCAGCACCATCTCGGACAACCTGGATGTTACCCTGGATGTCATTGCTAAATAATTACAAGATGCCGTTGACTAAAACCACTATCGTTAGTTCTACCCTGGTTGCCGCTTTAGCTGTTTGTTCGGTGACCAGTTCGCCTGCAGGCCCGCAAAGTGAGTTTAAGAACCTGAGGGTCCTGCCACGGAATGTATCTTCGAAAACACTGCAAAGCATCATGATCGATGATTTCGAAGACGGATTGGGCGTGGCCTGCAGTTTTTGTCACGCTGAACAAAAAGGTTCGCACAAACTGGATTACGCCAGCGATGCGAAGCCCGAAAAATCCATCGCCCGCAACATGATGCGGATGACGCTGAAACTCAACGCACGCTATTTCCAGGTGCACCGACCGGGGTTGGGGGATCCCGGTCTGGTGATCACCTGCGCCACCTGTCACCAGGGAAAGCCCCGTCCCGATCTCAGCGCAGAGGGGCAATAGCATTAACATCTGATTAAGCAAAATGGCGGCCGGCATTTTAAACTCCGGCCGCCTCTTTTTTTCTTAGTACAAACATTAACTTAAAAACTATGAAAAAAGGACTTACCCTTTTGACAGGGGGCTTATTGGCCTTTGCTTTCCATGCCAGCGCTCAATTCGAACCCGGTACGCTTATGCTGGGCAGCACGCTGGGAACCACCACCTATACGGATGGCAGCAACAGCTATGCTTACGACAACGGCAACTCCCGTTCGGTCTCGAACAAGGCGTGGAGCCTCACCGCAGGACCTCAGCTGGGCGTTTTCATCAGCCCCAATGTTGTCATTGGTGGAACGATCTCGGTAACTGCAACCAACAACCGAACAAATACTACTACCCTTACGTCGGGTGTTCAGGGATCTAATTACGCCACTTCTACCAACTACACGGTGGGCTTCGGGCCTTTTATGCGCATCTACTTCGCCAATCAACCCGCCAACAACCTTTTCTTCATGCAGATTCACGGCAGCCTGGCGACGGGCAGCGGCACCAGCAGCGGAAATGGTTCTTCCCCCTCTTCGTCCTATAACACCACAGGCTCCGTGTCGAATATCCTCAACTGGAATGCCGGTGGCAGCTTAGGTGTCACGCACTTCTTCAACAAGCACGTTGGGATGGACATCGCATTGGGTTATTTGTATACGCACAATCAAAGCGACAACGCCAACTCGACACAGACGACGAATTCCGGCAACGGCAATACGACTACTACGACCAATAATTATACGCTCACCAGCCCCAGCAACGGTATTACTTTCAACCTCGGATTTCACTGGTTCTTATTTAATTAACACCGGGCGCTGTAGAATGGAATAAGCGGCCGGCCCAATGCGAAGATTGGGCCGGCTTCGTTGTTAAAATATTGTTTTTGCAATGTTTTTAAAGGGTAAAATGCTTAAATTACAATGTTAATGCAAGATTATGAAGCAGAAGCGGTTACCTGTTTTCAACGACCTACCCTGGCAGGAGCAAAAACAATTGATCCGATTCCCGGTTTACCTTTCCCTGCTGGCCGCCAGCAAGGATTATAAATTGGATAGAAAAGAAAAGAATACCGTCGTTAAACTGACGCATATCAAGACCTTTGCATGCCATCCATTGCTGGCTGATTATTACGCCGCAGTAGACAACGATTTTGAAACAGCCGTCGCGGAGATAAGCGATCAGCTCCCAAAGGAAGGAGTAGAGAGGGAATGGGCCATTAAAAGGGAATTGTACAAATTAGGCATCATCCTGAAGAAGCTCGACACTGAATACGCGGCCTATCTTACCGACAGCCTGCGAGCATATAAAGATCAGGTCTCCAGAGCCCACCGTAATATCCTGGAATATTTTATTTTCCCGCTGCCGATCAACGGCATCA
This sequence comes from Puia dinghuensis, assembly GCF_014642875.1. Taxonomy (GTDB): domain Bacteria; phylum Bacteroidota; class Bacteroidia; order Chitinophagales; family Chitinophagaceae; genus Puia; species Puia dinghuensis. The sequence goes on along the minus strand of NZ_BMJC01000001.1, from coordinate 733,118 downwards.
CAGATTAAACCGAAACCGGCACTTCTTCTGCTTCCAGGGGTGTAGTTTGCGGGATAAACTCCTTTCCATTCTTACTGTAGTCGTATGCCCAGCGGTGAACCTCCGGAATTTCATCCGGCCAGTTGCCGTGACCCGGTCTGATGGGCGTCGTCCATTCCAGCGTATTAGCTTCCCAGGGGTTTCGGGTGATCTGCCTCCTTCCTTTCCAGATGGAATAAAAGAAATTTACCAGGAATAGCAGCTGCACTGCAAATACGATCATAGCCACCGTGCTGATGAATCTGTTCAGGCCTGCAAACTGGTTGAAGCTTATCCAGTTGCTGAAATCGAAATAGCGGCGGGGCATGCCGGCCAAACCCTCATAGTGCATGGGCCAGAAGATGAGATAGGCGCCCACAAAGGTTATCCAGAAATGGATGTAGCCTAAAGTGGGATTCAGGAAACGGCCAAACATCTTAGGATACCAATGGTAGATACCCGCAAACATCCCAAACATCGAAGCCACGCCCATCACCAGGTGGAAATGTGCAATGACGAAGTACGTGTCGTGCAACTGGATGTCGAGTGTGGAATTGCCCAGAAAAATGCCCGTCAGCCCGCCGGAAATAAATACGCTGACAAAACCAATGGAAAACAGCATGCCGGGAGTGAAGCGGAGATTACCCCGCCATAGGGTCGTCAGCCAGTTGAATACCTTGATGGCCGAGGGCACGGCGATCAACAGGGTTAGCAATACGAATACCGACCCGAGGTAGGGATTCAATCCCGTCACAAACATATGATGCGCCCATACGGTGAAGGAGAGGATCATAATCGCAAAGAGTGAACCTACCATGGCGGTATAGCCAAAAATGGGTTTGCGCGCATTGACGCTGATCACTTCGGACACGATGCCCATGGCAGGCAGGATGACGATATAGACTTCAGGGTGGCCAAGAAACCAGAAAAGGTGTTGATAAAGGATGGCGCTGCCGCCTTCCTCCGGCAGTGCTTTTTGGGTATTGGCAATAAAGATGTCGGATAGGTAGAAACTCGTGCCGGCATGCCGGTCAAGCAGCAGCAGGATAAAACTGGAGAGCAGGACAGGAAAAGACAGGGTACCCAGGATGGCGGTGAACAGCAGCGCCCAAATGGTGAGTGGCAGCCTGCTCATGCTCATCCCCTTGGTTCGCAGGTTGAGTATCGTGGAGATATAGTTTAGGTTTCCCAGCAGGGAGGATACAACAAACAGCGCCATGCTCGTCAGCCAAAAATCCATCCCGGACTGCGATCCAATGTCGGCGTCACGCAGCGCGCTCAGGGGAGGGTAGGAGGTCCAGCCACCGGCGGCGGGTCCCGTGTCCGAGAACAAGGAGGAAAGCATCACTATGCTGGCCGTAAAGAAGAACCAATAGCTGAGCATATTGAGCAAAGGCGAAGCCATGTCACGGGCGCCCACCTGCAGCGGGATGAGCAGGTTGGCGAAAGTTCCGCTGAGACCCGCCGTCAACACAAAGAAAATGAGTACGGTACCGTGGATGGTGACCAATGCGTAATACGTCTCGGGGATAAGCCGGCCATTCGGAGCCCACTTGCCAAGGATATCCTGCAGCCAGGGGAAGGTGGAATCCGGGTAACCCAACTGCAGGCGGAATATGACAGACATCGCACCGCCCAATAAAGCCCAGATCATTCCCGTGATGAGGAATTGCTTGCTGATCATCTTATGGTCCTGGCTGAAAATGTACTTTGTCAGGAAGGTATCGTGGTGCTCGTGGGAAATATCTTCATGGATAGTCGTTTGCGCTGAAGTGCCCACGGAAATCTCGTTCATCATACAAAACCTACTGCAAAAGTTGTACTAGGGCCCCGGCAGACTTATTTCCCCGCCTGCACCGTCCATTCCTGCTTTGCTTTCTCAAAATCGTGGAGAAATTGCGCATTCTGGAAAAGCTTGTTGACAAATTGTCTTGCAAATATCCTTGAACCTTCCGAATCACTTGGATAGTGGACGCCGATGATCTCGCGGGCATGCGCCATGGCGTAGGCTTTCCCGACAAAGAGATCGGTGAACTCAGGAGCCAGTTCCTGGTATATATAGGCGTAAATATAAGCATAGGTGACATGTCCGCTGGGATAGGAGGCCGCGAGTGATTCTTCCAGGTCATGGATCCTGGGGTCCAGCATGTACGGCCTGGGGCGGTTGTATTTGAATTTTATCGACCAGAGGAAGAAGTCGGCATCGCGGGATATATGGGCAAACAGCGTGTCTGTCATGGGAAGCTGCTCGGGGCCGGCCCAATAGCCGATGGACCGGCCGACGTCGCTGGGCGTCTCAAATACATTCGACATATACAGGCTCGATCGTACATCTTCTGCCGTTCGGTTGTGCTGTAATTGCAGCAAGTAGTCCAACTCGGCACGGGTCTGCTCCGAACTGTTGGCTGGCGGTGTGGGCAACTGGAAATCATCCAGTGTCACCGACCGGAGATAAAAAGGCTTTTGGCTAAGCACTTCATCGGCCTTTGCTTTGTCAAAGGGAAATTTCACGTTGTCCAGGTCTTTGCTGGAATAGCCCGGTTGGGGACTCAACGAGGCCAGTGTCTTGTAATGGCCACGGGCGGTTGTCAATTCCCGGGAAAAGCCGGTGGAGATGCTCATCTGCCCATACGCAAGGGCCGAACAGCCGATAAAGAAGAAAAGGAGGAATAAGGAGACCTTCATATACCAGGTTTTAGATGAATAAAGTTATCCATGACCGGATAACAAAACCTGTAAGAAATGACTGACTTTGACCAGCGGTTTCTCAAAGTTGTAAATAATGACTACCTTTTGTCAAATGCTTTTGGTATGCAACATGGGAGAAGCCCCTATACTTCCGCCTTTTACACCTGGCAGGGGGCATCCGCTGTTTTCTTCTCCTCCTGTCTTACCCCTTTCCACCGGCACAACGCGATACAGTTGATACTGGATACACAGCAGGAGTTCAGGTTTCGGACTAAGAACAGCGAATGGAAGACCTTCAGGAGCCTGATCATTAAGGAGAATGTCATTCACCAGCTGGATACAAATAATAGTGTGCAGTTGATCATTTACCTGGATACGGCAACGGAGATAGCCCGGTTGATACGGTCCGAATACCTGTGTGAGAGTGAGGTATACGCGCCGCAGGTGAATATTTTTCATTTTGCGAATTCCAACCAGCTGCAACAGGCATTGCTGCGCGCTGATCCATCCCTGGTAGAAGCCCTTATGTACCGGGTGTTGACCTATTTGTCCCGGAAGATCGGCCTTATACCATCGGACCCGCGGGTCGTTCGGGTCGAACAGGCAATCGCTGCAACACCCCCCACGGAAATCTCCATGAAAGCGCTTGCCGGAGAAGTCTGCCTGTCTGAAAGCAGGCTGCGGGCCTTATTTCGGCATTTTACGGGTATTCCTTTGTACCGGTATATCCTATGGAACAAGATAAGGTTTGCTACCAACCGCATAATGGCCGGGGACTCGGTAAATGATGCCGCAATGGAAGGAGGGTTCACCGACAGCAGTCACTACCATAAAATGATGGTCCAGGTGTTTGGCATGGCCCCGTCACAATTCTTAAAAGCGAATCTGCTGAATGATTTCATTGTTTGTGAAAGAGTTAAGTGATCATTACTCAGCCTAGCAACTCACTATCATATTTTTCGAACAATGCTTTCAGCCTGGCCGGAGACCGATCCGTCATCTCATGGATATCTCTGATCAGGCTGTAAATTTTTGCCGTCATGATCAGCAGATACCGGGTCTTTTGCTGCGACGGGTTCCAATACGTGTGCGGAGTGCCTTTGGGAACAAATACTCCGGCGCCGGCATGGGCTTCCACGATCGCATCCCCCGACTGGACACAAAGTGAACCCTCCAGGACATACCACGCCTCGTCATCCTTATGATGGATGTGCAGCGGGGCGATATACCGCGGCGGGCCGGGAGGGCCTCCGGGGTCCTGCCATTCTGCAACCCAAAAATCGCCTTTCGTCAACCCCATGGCGTTTCCCGCAAGGGGCGGGGCGGTTTGTATGATCTTATTCATAACGGCGACAGTGTTTTTCGATCTCCGTTGTGGATCCTCAACCGGCGTAAGCCAGGTGAAGCTGTTGAGGTAAGACACCAGCCAGATGAATTGATACGATGACACTAACATACATCTTTCCAGCCGGAAAGGGGCAATCAGTTTCATGATTTTTAGGGTTTTGAGGTGGAAGGACCAGGAATAGGTGGAATGAAGCTATAAGGCAGGAATTTTCCGGCTGGTTTAATGGTTAAACAACATCTACCGTTAAATTACGTTCTTTTTCAGCGTATAGTGAATGAAACAGATGAAAAGATTAATAATAAGTAGTAACTTTATTAATAGGCAGTTATTCTTCTGCATTTTCTCAAATCATTCCCTTCAGACAATCTTACGCGCGTTTCCGGAAAGTTATTATTAGAAGGCATTTTCACCTATGCTGATGTATACCTTATTTAAATCTATGAATAATGGCCGGGGTATTCTATCAGCCTGTTTGATGAGCCTGGCGTTATTGCTGTCCCTCGGTTCGAGGGCACAGGATAAGAACTATACTGTCTATGCCAATATCATCTATAGGTTCACAAAATACGTCGATTGGCCAGGCAGTAAAAAGACAGGCGATTTTGTCATTGGGATCGTTGGCGACTCTCCGCTGTATGATGACCTGAAGAGCTTTATAGTTAACAAGACGGTCGGTAACCAGAAGATCGTCGTCAGCAAAATGAGTACTTCGGCAAATGCGTACCCCTGCCAGCTGCTCTTTATCACAGAACAGGAGAGCGGCAGTGTAAAACGCATTGCCCAGCTTACGGCCGGCGAACCCATCCTTATCGTTTCGGAGTCCGGTGGAATGGCGCACAGGGGCGCATGCATCAACTTCACTACGGTGGAAGAGCATTTAAAGCTGGAGATCAACAAGAGTAATATTGACCAGAGAAACCTGCGCGTTGCTTCCGAACTGTTGGAATTGGCGACTATTATAAAATAGAAAATCGGTGGATTATGAAACACCTACTGTGTTGCTTGCAAAGCCGGTATAGCATTAAAGCGGTGCTTGCTGTATCTCTTCTGTTGACGGGAGGCCTTCATGGCTATAGCCAGCTGGATACGGGAAGGCTGGAGAGCCTGAGCCTGAAAGACCTGCTCAATGTGAAAATAACGACGGCCAGCAAAACCTCGCAGGACCAGGAAATGGCCCCGGCAACGGTCATCGTTATCTCGCAAGATCAGATCAGGTCGCGTGGCTATCAATCGCTGCTCGATCTGCTTTACGACCTGCCCGACATGAAGGTGGACGATAAGGTGAGATCGCACCTCGACAATAATTTCGTCCTCCGGGGCACCCCGGGCCAGGAGAAATTCGTGATCTTGCTGGACGGCGTCAGGATATCCTCGCCTACCAACGAGACGATGCCGATCATCGAGAACTACCCGGTCTATCTGGCCGAACAGGTGGAGATAGTTATTGGGCCCGCTTCGGCACTTTATGGCGCGGATGCAGCTTCGGGGGTGATCAACATCATCACGAGGAAAGCTACTTCTCGAAAAAGTACTATAATTGATGCATCCTCGGCTGCCGGGATGTACGGGTACACCAACAATACGCTTTTCACCGCACAAAAGATCAGTGACGAGACCAACCTTGTCATCGGGGGGCAATATTGTTACAACCAGGGGGCGAACTATACTCAGCTATACAAGAGCGATCCGTTGTTCAATACCTCCGGCTATACAACGGGCACCTTCAATACCATTTACGGACCGATGACCCCCAAAGCGCCGGTGAGTTCGAAGATCGAAATGCCGCAAAAATCGTATAACCTGTATGCCTCCCTGCAGGGGCGGGAATTTTCGTTCTCGGTATTCCGGAATTATGCCCAGACCCCGGACTCCTATGAGGAGAACCCGAATAACGCCGTATACAACAAAAATGTGTTTATGGGCCAGGCCATCACCATGGCCAGCGCCAGTTACAAGAAGAACTTCGGTCACATCAATTCCACCACCACCCTGATGGGCAGTCAGTATTCCATGAACCCGCAATCCAACTATCGCAATGTCTTTTCCAACATGGAGCCGGCGTATAAATACTCTGTCGGCTCGCTTATAAAAGCCGAGGAACAGGTCGACTGGAATGCATCGGCAAAGCTTAATCTCACGGGCGGGGCGACATACGAGAGCTTTTATTCCATCCCCACCAGCGCCGACCTGGACGCTCCCGTAGACCCCAATGGAGCGGTGCAGGGGGTATTCCTGGGCACGAAAAGCTATTACAGGCCGGATGGGCTGCCCGCCCAGTTCTATGTTTTGAAATATGATAATGTCGGAACCTATGTCCAGGCACAGTATTCTCCTGTCCATAAGGTCAGCTTTACCGCCGGGGCCCGGTTCGATGTCAATTCCCGGTATGGCAATACGTTTAACCCAAGGGTAGGGGCGGTTTACCGCCCCAGCGACAAAACCACAGTGAAGGTCTTGTACGGGACGGCATTTCTGGCTCCCACCACCTTTGACTGCTATACCTACTATGGCGGATTGGTAACATCGGATTCGGGCCGAACCTATTCTGCGGGTTTCATGCACCTGCCCAACCCGAATCTGACGCCGATCACTTCCCGCAATGCGGAGATCAGTATCCGGCATTACCTGACGAGCAATTTCAGCGTGACCCTGGACGGGTATTACACCCTGCTTTTCGGCTTGCATGAGTTTGCCAATGATAACGCTACTACGCATCTTTATCATAACATGTTCAACGGGATACCAGTGGGCTATGTGGAAGTATTCGTCAACCAGGACGACCAGCGAACCTATGGCGCCAGCATCCAATTGAGCCATTCCCAATACCTGGGCAGGTTTCACCTCAACTCCTACCTGTCGGTGAGCTATGTAGGCGGAAACGTCGACTACCAGGACAACGGGGAGAAGGACAAAGCGCAACTGGAATTCATCTCCCCCTTTATGCTGAAAGCCGGAACAGATATCAAGGCCGGGAAGTTCACCTGTTCGCCCCGCCTCATCTGGATGGGCCGGCAGCATCTGTCCGGCATCAGAGATACTGCCCATTCGATACTGCAACGGCAGACCATCGCCGGATATGCCCTGGTAAATATTTCGATGCGCTATGAGGTCGACGGGAAATGGTCGGTGTTTGCCAATGTCAGCAATGCGCTCGATCAGCATTACCGTAGTGTGGCGTTCAATATGGATCTCAGTAAAAAGGATACCGAGCTTTTTTATGGACAACATGAAGACCCGATAAGGGTCTATGGAGGAGTTAATTTTAAATTCTAAGATGACCTTTAGTATTAAAAAGAAGATTTATGGGAGCTTTGCGCTATTCGTAGCCCTCTTTGTGATCAATGGGGTCATCACCTTTATTACCCTCAACAGCAACAAGCGTTCTGCGGAAAGGCTTTCCAGGGTCATCGACCCATCCTTGCAGGCCATGGATGACTTCAAAAAGATGATGCTGGAATCCAAAATGTATACTACCAATTGGGTGTTCCTGCGATACAGCGAGGACGACAAAGAGCACCTGAAGCGATTACAGACGACAGAGTATCCACAGCTAAGAGCCAGGATCGATATCTGCGCCGGACAATGGAAAAGCGTGGATTGGGTTGACAGCCTTCATAAGATATATTCGGATTTCGACCGGTTGCTGGTTATCGAAAAGGTGATCATGTTGTCCCTAAAGGAATTTAAGGATTATGACGATCCCGTGATCAAGCTCGAGGCCGAACGCGAACTGGAAGACGAAGTGCTGCCCCGTACAGCGGCATTGCTCAATGATCTGGACAGGATCATCTCCTTCGGGCAGGGCATCCGGGCGGCGGAAAACGTCAAATTAGAGCGGTCTTCCATATTGCTGAGGGTGATGATCATCATTCTGGCCATCTCCATCATCGTGGCGGCAATATTGCTTTCCCTCTATATGGCCAGGATGATCCTCCGGCCGGTTTCAAAGATCCGGCATATCGTCAACGACCTTGGCAAAGGGGTGATCCGGGCAATCCCGGGCGAACCTCGCAAGGATGAGATCGGGGACATGGTGCTTTCTGTCAATGATCTTTCCGCCAGCCTGCAACGAACGGCATCTTTTGCATACGAAGTAGGCATCCGGAATTTTGACATTCCGTTCCGGCCGCTGGGCGAAGAAGATACGCTGGGAAAGGCGCTTATCTCCATGCGGGATAATCTGAAATCCAGCGAAGCAGGACTATTGGCCATTACAAAAGACCTCAACAAAAAGGATAAGCTCCTGCAGGCGGTGGGGACGGCCATGCACGAACTGATCAGCAACAACGATTTCGAGAGCTCTATCGGCAATGCTATCCGGATGTTGGGTTCACAGATGCGGGTGGATAGTATAGAGACCTATTGTAATTATACGGACCCCAGGAATGGGAAGGTGGAAAGACGGCAACTGGCATGCTGGGATAGTGCTACCAAGGAGGTGAAATACCATGCCGATGATGACGGGCATACCCATTCCTTTTTTACCCCCGAAATTGAAAGAACGTTAAGGGAGAACAAGGTCTTTTCCAGCGCCGACCTGACGGTGATACCGGTGATCGCTGCCGGTGAATTGTGGGGCTTCGTTTGCATCCATGATGGCAAGACCGGGCGAGAATGGACGAAGGCTGAACTGTCTATCCTGGAATCTTTTTCGGGTACCCTCGGGGCGGCAATCGACCGGATCGAAATGGAACAGCAAAAGAATACGGCGGAAGCTGCCAGTGTCGCCAAGAGTGAGTTCATGGCCAACATAAGCCATGAATTACGCACCCCAATGAATGGGATCATCGGGTTCACCGATCTGCTGCTGACGACGCAACTGGCCAGGACGCAACGGGAATACCTGCTCAACGTCAGCAAGTCCGCTTATAACCTGTTGAACATCATCAATGACATCCTCGATTTTTCCAAGCTGGAAGCCGGCAAGCTGCTGATCGATCATTCGACCTTCAAGCTGGGAGAGCTCATCGAAGAGGCCGCTGATATTCTTTCGATAAAGGCCCAGGAAAAAGGCCTCGAGCTGGTTTGCAATACCGATATAGGGCTGCCTTCCCAATTTGCGGGAGATGAGATGCGGATCAGACAGATATTGGTCAACCTCATCGGGAATGCCATCAAATTCACCACGGAGGGAGAAGTCAGTGTCACCGCCCTGATGACGACGCCTGCTGTTGAAAAGGACGGGAAAAAATATGTGGGAGTGGAAATATCGGTGAAGGATACCGGCATAGGCATCAGCGCCAGTAAATTGGATAAGATCTTCGAAAGCTTTACCCAGGTGGATTCTTCCACTACCCGGCACTTTGGCGGGACGGGCCTCGGTCTTACCATCTCCAGGCGGCTGGCCGAATTGATGGGCGGAAACCTCAGCGTGACGAGCCAATTGGGTAAGGGAAGCGTATTCACCCTGCACCTCTCCCTGGAGGTGATCAATGAACAACCCCGAACCGATCTTGTCAAGAAAGGGCTGCTGCGCAAAGTCCTGGTGGTGGATGATAATGTGACCAACTGCCAGTTCCTGCTTGGGGTATTTCATTACCTGTCGATACCGGCCATTGCCTGTCACAGCGGGGCAGAGGCGGTATCGGCCATTGCCATGGCGAACGGGAATGGCCAGCCGTTCGACCTAATCCTCACCGATCATCAAATGCCCGGAATGGATGGTATCCAACTGATCCAGCGTCTCAAGCCAATGCTGCCTTCACCCGCCCAGCCCGTTATCATGATGTTGTCGTCGCTCGAAAAGAGCAATTTCCAGCCGGAAGCGGAGAAGGCCGGCATTCATAAATTCCTGTCCAAACCGGTGAAGCTAAGCGAATTGCTGGGCCTGTTATCCCGGCTTTTTGAAGGATCGGGAAAAGAACAAGAATTGATCTCCGTTGCGCCGAAGATCAGAAAGTATGACCACCGGAATAAGATCCTCGTGGCGGAAGATAACGAGCTGAATATGGAGCTCATCGCAGAAATATTGGGCCGGATGGGAATGGATGTGATCCGGGCCGGGAATGGAGAAGAGGTGGTGGCCAAACTGATGGAACACGACCCGGCCATCGTTTTCATGGACCTCAATATGCCGGTGATGGACGGATATACGGCAACCGAAGAGATCCGCAGATCACCACGACCCTATTGCGATGTTCCCGTCATCGCCTTGACGGCCGATGCCATGAAAGAAGACAAGGAGCGATGTCTCAAGGTAGGGATGAACGACTTCATCTCTAAACCCTTCCGCATCGAAGAGCTCGAGGTCGTGATGAATCATTATTTGCCCGCAGGGCCCAGGCGATCGCCGGCATAAGCAGCACAGTAAGGTTTTCCTTTTATTTTTTTCCAACAATTCCGATGTTTCGGGGAAGGCGACAGATGTAGCTTCGTACGAACCAATCGCCATAGACTATGAAAAATTCTCCCCGGAATATCCTGTTGACTGGCGCCACCGGCATTCTCGGCAGCCACGTCCTGTATGAATTACTGATTGCCTGCCTCAAAGGTGAAAGAAGGGTCAAGATCACCTTGGTGGTACGATCTAGGGAGAAAGAAAGCGCCCGGCAACGGGTCATCGGCGTTCTCTCGAATCCATACCGGCCAACGCTGCTGTACTCTTTCACTCCGGAAGAGCTTTTCCACTTCATAGATATTATCGATGCCGGGTTGAACGAGTTGGATGACTCGCACCTGGCCCGGCTGAAGAAAGCAGGCAGGGTACATATCATCCATAGCGCGGCGCATACTAATTTATCGGTCAACCCCAATGTCTACGATATTTTGTACGATGATAACTATAAAGGTACCCTTCATTTGTTGCAATGGGCGTCCGGCGTGCTGGAAAAGTTCACCTTCATTGGCAGCGCGTATTCCATCGGCCACCGGTATGGCCTTATCCCGGATAGCTACAAGCAATTGACTGCATCCGGTGAAAGGGCAGAGATATCCCGTCGCAACTGGCGGAATCCGTATGAAGAACTAAAAACGGATGCAGGTTATGCTGTCATCCGTTTTTGCAATCAGCACAATATAAAATGGCAGATACTCCGCCCAAGTACCATCTGTGGCCGCATTATGTATCAGCCGTTGTATTATACGCCAAAATTCAATGTGTTCTACCTTTTTGGCAAGTTCTTTCTTAGAGTGGCCAGGGAGGACAACCGGGATGAATTGGTGCGCATCGTCGCCAATCCTCATTCGGTGTTGAATGTAGTGCCGGTGGATTACATTGCCAAGGCGATCACCCGGGTTTTTGACGATGATCACATCAGGGAAATGAACCTTGTTTATTCCAATTCGCTGCCGGTGGATTATATTGTTCATCATATGATCGAATACGCAGGTTTTAAGTGTGAGATCGTGGATACCACACCGGAGAACCAAAACATTCTCGAGAAGATGTATTATAAAGTTGTCGGTCCCCAGTTCACCGAATACATCAATACGCCATGGCATGCCTATGACACCACCGTACTTCGTTCGATCATGAAAGACGTTCCCGAAGTCAATATGCACTCCATCTTCCCGGAATTATACGGGTATGCCGTCAGCCATCAATTCGGGGAAGCCCTCACCGTGGCGCATATAAGCGAATAGCCCGCCCCTGCTATCTGTCGTCCGGGTAAAGGTTTGCGTAAAATAGTTTAAATTTATTGTACACCAACCTTCTTCCCATGTTCCGAAACTATTTCAAGACCGCATGGCGCAACCTGCTAAAGAATAAATTCTATTCGCTGATCAATATGGCCGGGCTGACGGCGGGTCTGGTCATCGGCATCCTGATCCTGCTTTGGGTCCAGGACGAGCGCAGCTTCGACGGCTTTCATAAGAAGGCAGCGGATATCTACCGGCTGGAGCTTTTCGGGGGCACGGGGGCCAGCAAGCAGATATGGAGTATGACGGTGGCGCCGATAGGGCCGCTCGCCAAAAAGGAGCTGCCCGAGGTGGCCGAGCAGTTGCGCATGACCTATAATAATTACGCCTCCCTCTACAAATACCGCGACAAATCGTTCGCGGACGAGCGGGCCATGTTCACCGACCCGTCTTTGTTCACGATGTTCGATTTTCCGCTGGTGGAAGGCAGTGCGGCGCAGCCATTTCCCGATGCCCATTCCGTGGTGATCACGCGGAAGACGGCAAAGAAGTTCTTTGGGGACGAGCCGGCGCTGGGCAAGGTAATCAGCACGGAAACCAACGAAAATTATACCGTCAGCGGGGTCATCGACGATCTCCCGCTCAACTCGACCATTCAATTCGACATGCTGATGCCGATGACGCTGATGATGCAAAAATGGCTGGAGGCCAAGATCGATCTCAACCACGACTTCAACTCCTACATGTATTTCACCTTTCTGCAGCTGAAACATGGGGTATCGCCGGCCGGCCTTGGCCCCAGGCTGAACCAGGTTCATCTGCGGAACAAGCCCGAAGACACGGATGCGGATTACCTGCTCCTGCCGCTGAATAAGATGCATTTGTACAATGCCGATGGATCGGACGCCGGGGCGCAGACCGTCACCATTTTTATGATCGTTGCCCTGCTGATACTGACCATTGCCTGCATCAACTATGTCAATCTGTCGACGGCCAGGGCGATGTTACGCAGCAAAGAAGTGAGTCTGCGCAAGATCGTCGGTGCGGCAAAGATGCAGCTCTTCCTGCAATTCGTCGTGGAGACGGCGTTGTTATTCCTTTTCTCGGCAGTGCTGGCAGTGGTGTCGGTGCGGCTGGTGATGCCCTTGTTCAACCAAATATCCGGAAAACAGCTGGTCTTCGACATCGCCAATGGCCGGATGTGGACGGTGATCCTGTGTACGATCGGGGCCACGCTGGTGGCATCGAGCATCTACCCGGCAATGCTGCTTTCTTCCTTCGACCCGCTGAAGGCACTGAAGAGCAAGCTGTCCATCAGCAGGGGAGATGCGGCCTTCCGTAAAACACTGGTGGTGATACAATTCGCTTCCTCGGTGATCCTGATCATCGGGACGCTGGTGATCTACCGGCAGCTAAACTATATCCGCCACAAGGACCTCGGGTATGACAAAAGCCATGTCTTTTCCTTCTGGATGCGGGATATGCGTCCTGCTTATGAAACGGCGAAGGGAAAACTGCTTGGACTGACGGGGGTCCAGGGAGTGACCGCATCTACGAACACGATCATCGACATGGGTGGGATCAGCGGGGATAACGAATGGGATGGGAAGGCGGCGAATCAAACCTTTATTGTCCATCCCATCGCGGTGGATAAGGATTTTTTCTCCTTTTTCAAGATGCAGTTGGCGGAAGGGGAGGGCTTCACCGGCACGAAGGCCGACTCCACGCATTTCCTGCTAAACGAGACGGCGATAAAGGAGATCGGCCTGCAGCATCCCATCGGGAAGCGGTTCCGATCCTGGAAGATCAATGGAACCATCGTCGGTGTGGTGAAGGATTTCCATTTCGGATCGATGAAACAGAAGATAGCGCCGGCGCTCTTCTACAGCCAGCCTGACATTTTGAGCAGGATGTATATCCGGACTACGGGCGAGAACGCCGCCGCCACCATCCGGGCCGCGGAGGAATTATTCAAACAATATAATGCCGGCTATCCCTTCAGCTATGCCTTCCTGGACGAGTCCTTCAACCAGCTATACCAGTCCGAAGAACGGGAGGGGACCCTGTTCTTTTATTTCGCCGCGATGGCGATCATCATCTCCTGCCTCGGCCTGTTTGCCCTGGCTGCCTATGCGACGCATCTGCGCTTCCGGGAGATCGGCATCCGCAAGGTGCTGGGAGCGAGCGTGCCCGGGATCATCGCGTTGCTGGCGAAAGATTTTGTGCGGCTGGTGCTGCTGGGCATCCTCATTGCCGTGCCGGTTGCCTGGTATGCGATGCATCAGTGGCTCACAGGCTTTGCCTATCGTACCGATCTGAACTGGACGGTATTTGTCATTGCAGGACTGATCACGATCGTGATCGCGCTTGCGACGATCAGCTTCCAGGCCGTGAAGGCCGCGGTGGCAAACCCGGTCGCGAGCCTGAAGACGGAGTGAGCGGGGCAGAGCACATGGTAGGTGGCTTCGAAAATAGGGTGTTTAAACGGTTCTCATTGCCTCGAAAAGTCGCTACCTTTGAAGTGTTACCAAAACCTTTTACTATGAGACCTTCCCTGTTGACCCTGGTCACCGTCCTGGTGATCGGGCTATTCTCCGCCTGCTCCAAGATCGGCAAATTCAATAACCCCGGCGCGGATGTACATTTATGCAATATCGAAAAGTTTTTTCTCACCAATTATGACCATACCACCGGCCTTCCCGGCGCACCAGTCGAATACAATATACTCTATGATGCAAAAGGCAACCCGGTCGAGATAAAACAGGCGGGCACTTCCACCGGCTATCTCTCCCGGTTCACATTTGACAAAAAAGGCAAAATGACCGTCTACCGCCTTGATAACTTCCGCAGTCTCACGGACTCTACCATCATTTTTATTCATCACTATTATAATGCGCCGGACGGTCGGCTTATCGTCGACACAGTTTATAACCTGCCATCGCCCGGTTTCCCAATTATCCCTCCCTTCGACAAGCTTGTCCTGGACGAAAAAGAAAGGGTCATCAGGGACTCGGGTTTCTACAGTCGAAACCCAGCCATCCTCGATGATCTCGTGGATTATAACTATAACGCAAACGGCAATCTGGCCAGTGTGATAGATGAAATTTTCCCCACGCTCAACACTACATATCCACTATATGATGATAAGGTGAACTATAGACAGACAAACAGGGCCTGGCAGCTAATCGACAAGAATTATAGTTGGAACAATAGACTGGACCCCGCCGGCTTATATCATATAACGGGTTACAATGCATTCGGCCTGCCCAGGGAAATCGCATACACACCGACACCTCCCGACTATAACAATGTGGGCGTATTCCTCCTTTACTCGCCCTATATCTACAACACGTTGAATTTTCAATATGCCTGCGATGCACCTGTGAGTCCCGGGAAATAGTCCTGCGAATTAACACATGCACAACAATGTGTGTTATAATCTGTTGTTCTTATTGTAAAAAAGTGTAATTTAGAAGGCATATAGGTGTCCGGTCATCCCCGGAACACTTTCCCTTATTACCTGTTGCCAAGCTTTTCGGTATTCCTCACATAATGTAATTATTATGAAGCTTACCTTAGAAAAGAAGATATTGGCAGGGTTCATCATCTGCTCCGTCATCCTGGCCACAGTGGCCGTTATTTCTTTTAAGAACAGCGAAAAAGTCATCATCTCCAATCAATGGGTAAGTCATACCCATGAAGTGTTGTATCAACTGGACCAGATTCTGGTCGCCTGCGTCGACGCCGAAACAGGAGAGAGAGGGTATATTATTACAGGAGAAGAAAATTACCTCGAGCCTTATAATAGTGGCAAATCCCGGATAGCCGATCTCCTGGCTAAAGTAAAGGAGCTTACGGCAGACAATCCCACCCAGCAGGTAAACATCGCCAACATCCATCAGCAGGTCGATCTTCTCACCGGACACCTGGATGAATGTATCCAGGCGAGAAAAACAGCCGGTTTTGAAAAAGCCCGGGAAATGGTTGCAACGGGAAGGGGGAAAAGCCTGTTGGACGACATCCGGAGAAAGATCGATAACGCCAAAGCGGTGGAACAAACCCTGCTGGCCGAAAGAAAACAGGTAAGCGAAGAGGACGCGCGTAACTTTAATCTGATCTTCATTATTTTATTGGCCATCATCGTCCTGGTGCTCGTCGTCGTTTATTTTATTATTTCCGGCAACCTGAGAGCGCTCAAAAAGGCAGAAATGGAAACTGCCCAAAAGAACTGGACCTTAACGGGAAGCGGCGAGCTGATCAAAGAGATGCAAGGTAATAGAGCGCCGGGAGAATTGGCCCAGGCCATCATCAATTACCTGGCAGGCTGGCTGGACGCCCAGGCAGGTGCGCTGTACATTGCGGAGGAAGATAACGGGCATTTGAAGCTGGCCGGCGCTTTTGCCCTGGATAAATTGAAAAAGGAGCGCGCCATGATCCGGATAGGAGAAGGATTGGCCGGGCAAGCCGCGGCGGAAAGGAGGACCATCCTGGTAACCGATATCCCTGCCGGCCATTTTATCATCAGTACCAGCTTTGGGGAAATGCTTCCGGAACACATCCTGGCGGTTCCTGTCATTTTTGAAGGTGCGCTTGTAGCCGTAATTGAATTAGGCAGCATTCATGGTTTCACCGCGCTGCAACAACAGTACCTGCAGGTCGTAATGGACAATATCGCCATTGCGATCACCTCTTCGCTGGCCAGGGAAAGGACGAGGGAGCTGCTGGAAGAAACCCAGCGCCAGGCCGAAGAGCTGGAGGCCCAACAGGAAGAATTGAAGCAAACCAACGAAGAGCTGCACGAAAAAACAGAGTTGCTGGAGAAATCGGAAGCTGAGCTCAAGACCCAGCAGGAAGAGCTGCAACAGACCAATGAAGAGCTGGAAGAAAAAGCCAACCTCCTGGAAGACCAGAAGGAAAGGCTCGAACTGGCAAAGATGGAAGTAGAGACCAAGGCAAGGGAGCTGGAAACGACGAGTAAATTCAAGTCGGAATTCCTGGCCAATATGTCGCACGAATTACGAACGCCGCTCAATAGTATCCTGATCCTGGCCCAGTTGCTGACGGAAAATAAGAGCCGGTCGCTTGGGGATAAAGAAGTAGGATATGCGAAGAACATTCACAGTTCAGGAACTGACCTGCTTAACCTTATCAATGAGATATTGGACCTTTCAAAGGTAGAGTCGGGGAAGATCGAATTGGAGATCACCGAAGTGAATCTAAGCGACATTGCGGAAAGCCTTCGATCTATGTTCAATGAAATTGCTAACGCCAAATCCATCGATTTTACCATCGTTTATCCAATAGAGAAGATCACCCATCCCATCCATACGGATCATCAACGACTGGAACAGATACTCAGGAACCTTCTTTCGAATGCTTTTAAGTTTACCGGCAAGGGAGGCAGCGTGACGTTGGATATCGATATTACTGCAGAGGTGGTTGCGTTTTCGGTGATCGATACCGGAATTGGGATACCGGAAAGCAAGCAAGGGATCATTTTCCAGGCTTTCCAACAGGCTGACGGCTCAACGAAACGGAAATATGGCGGCACCGGTCTTGGGCTTTCCATCAGCCGGGAACTGGCTCATGCATTGGGCGGCGAAATAAGCCTTCAAAGTGAAGCGGGAAAAGGAAGCCGGTTTACCTTCAGTTTCCCGGTGAAATTCGATCCATCCGGGGCAGGCCAGCCTGCAAAGCCTGCAAAGGTGATCGAGATAAAAAAGCCGGCTGAGGGGCATGCAAAACGGTTGAAGAAACAGGCCAATAGCGGTGATCTTACCGAGGCTGCCGTCGATGACAGGTATTTGATACAGGAGAACGACAGGATCATCCTGATCATCGAAGATGACGAGAGCTTTGCAAGGATCCTCCTGGATTTCTTTCGGGAGAGGAATTACAAGGGGATAATGGCCCACCAGGGCAATACGGGCCTGAGCCTGGCAAGGTATTACCGGCCGGACGCCATTGTTCTCGATATGCAATTACCTGTTATGGACGGCTCTGAAGTACTCAGGCAACTTAAAAATGATCCTGACCTCAGGCATATTCCCGTGCAGATATTCTCCGGGTACGACAGGAGAAAAGAAAGCCTTGAACTGGGGGCTTTCGATTTTATCAAAAAGCCGGTGACACAGACGGATATGCACGATGCTGTCGACAGGATGGAAGATTTCATCCGGAAAAAGTTGAAAAAGCTGCTAATCGTAGAAGACAACAGGCAACAGAACGAGGCCATCCGCGAACTGATAGGGAATGGGGACGTCAAAGCCTTCTCCGCTTATGCAGGAGGCGATGCCTTTGAGATAATGAAAAAGGAGAAATTCGATTGTATCATCATAGACCTGGGGCTTCCCGATATGAGCGGCATCGATCTGCTGGAAAAGATCAAGGGCAGTGACGATCTCAATAAAATACCTGTGATCGTGTATACCGGTAAGGACCTGAATAAAGATGAAGCCGCCCGCCTCAACAAATTAGCTAATACCGTGGTGCTGAAGACGGCCAATTCGAAAGAACGGCTGCTGGATGAGGTGATCCTTTTTCTTCATCGGGTGGAATCGAACCTTCCCAAAGAGAAACAGCAGATCATCAGGAAGCTCCACAGGACGGATGAAGTGTTGAAGAACAGGAAAGTGCTGATCGTAGATGACGACATGAGAAATATTTATTCTTTGACCAATGCACTGGAAGAGGAAGGGTTGCGATGTATCACGGCAGAGAATGGAAAGACGGCGATCGGCCTGCTAAAGGAACATCCGGATACGGATATCGTATTGATGGACGTGATGATGCCCGAAATGGATGGATATGAAGCCACCTCCGAGATCAGGAAAATGAAGAAGTTCGGGAAACTACCAATCATTGCCCTCACGGCAAAAGCCATGAAAGGGGACAGGGAAAAATGCCTGGAGGCAGGGATGTCGGATTATGTTGCAAAGCCTGTTAATATCGAACAATTATTATCGCTGATGCGGGTATGGTTATACCGGTAATAGGAGATCATATGAATACTGTTGACGATAAATTGAAGGGGCGACGTGTTCTTATTGTGGATGACGACACCCGCAATACATTCGCGTTGGTAAGCTACCTGGAAGAGGTGGGGATGAAGATCTATACGGCGGCGGATGGTTACCAGGCAATAAGGTTAATGGAAGGCGGAGACATCGAGATCATCCTGATGGATATGATGATGCCGGAGATGGATGGATACGAGACCATCGGCAGGATCAGGAGCGATAAGTCGACCGGCGGCATTCCCATCATCGCCGTCACCGCCAAGGCCATGAAAGGCGACAGGGAAAAATGCCTGGAGGCAGGCGCATCGGAATATGTCTCCAAGCCGCTTGATCTCCGGGAGCTTTTGGAAAAAATGGCGGCCATGCTTAAACCTTCCTAAAGATATGGGAGACGAACTGGAATTAAAGGAATTGCTGGAATCTATCCGATTTGTATATGGATATGATTTCACGGAATATGCAGCGGCATCCGTGAAGAGACGCATTGATCATTTTATGATCACCAATAAGTTCAATTCCCTCAAGACGCTGGGTAAGACGTTGCTGAAAGAAGACGGCTTTTTCGAGCAGTTCATCCAGGAAATAACGGTAAATGTGACGGAAATGTTCCGTGATCCTCCTTTCTACAAAAGCCTGCGGGAGAATATCATGGGGAGATTGGCCACTTACCCTTTTATCAAGATATGGATCGCGGGGGCCTCCACGGGAGAAGAAGTATATTCCCTGGCGATCTTCCTCAGGGAAAAAGGGTTGTTGGAAAGATCGGTCATCTACGCTACCGATATAAACCAGAAAGCATTGCAGACGGCAAGAGAAGGTATTTATCCCATAAGGAATATGAAGGCCTATACGGAAAATTATATAAAGGCAGGAGGGCAGCATTCCTTATCCGACTATTATGTGGCCAAATATGATTCCGTGTTGCTCGACAGGTCGCTGAGGCAGAACATCGTTTTCGCGGCGCACAACCTGGCAGCCGACAGATCGTTCAACGAATTTCAGCTGATATCATGCCGCAACGTGCTGATCTATTTTAACCAGGACCTGCAAAATAAGGTCATCGATCTTTTTTATGAAAGTCTATGTCCCCTGGGGATCCTCGCACTAGGCAACAAGGAATCACTTCTTTTTTCCGATCGAAAGGGGAAATTCGAAATGCTCGATCGAAAGGAAAAGATATTCATTAAGACCGATTAAAGGGGCAGGAGATGCAATATGAAGCAGTTGTGATCGGAGTTTCAGCAGGAGGACTGGCTGCCTTATCCGGGATATTGAAGGAATTGCCGGTTGATTTCGCCTTGCCTGTCATCATCATTCAGCACAGGTCCAGGGAAGAGCGGACCTTATTGGAAGAAGTGATGCAGGCAAAGTGCCGTATCAGGATCAAACAGGCTGATGAGAAGGAAAGGATAGAAAGGAGCGTGGTTTACTTCGCACCGGCGGACTATCATCTGCTCATCGAAAAGGACAGGTCTTTTTCACTATCCCGGGACATGCCCGTCAATTTCAGCAGGCCATCCGTCGATGTATTGTTCATGGCTGCTTCGGAAGTATATGGGGACAGGTTGATAGCGATGATTCTTACGGGGGCCGGCAAGGATGGCGCCGAAGGGGTACGGGCGGTGAGGCAACGGGGAGGGCTTACCGTCGCGCAGGACCCGGAAGATGCTTTCTTCCCGGACATGCCAAGAGCCGCAATAGAAACCGGATGCGTGCAATATATTTTAAAACCCACGGAGTTGAAAAACCTTTTACTGAATATTGGGGGAAAATGAACCAGTTATGCAAAAGAACGAAAAGGCTAACATTCTGATCGTCGATGACAAAGTAAGTAACATCTTTGCCCTTGAACAGGTGTTGAGCCGGCCCGACCGGAATTTTATCAGGGCTATCAACGGAAAGGAAGCGTTGAAGAACGTCCTGAACAAGGACATAGACCTTGTCATCCTGGATGTTCAAATGCCTGATATGGATGGATTCGAAGTGGCCCAGATAATGAAATCACATAAAAGGACGAAGGACATTCCCATCATATTTGCATCGGCTGAAAAGAAGGAGCATAAATTCATGATGAAAGGATTCGAGGAAGGTGCGGTCGATTACCTGTATAAGCCGCTTGATGCCTCCATAACTGAGGCGAAAGTGTCGGTGTTGCTACAGTTGCACCTTCAAAAAAGGGAACTCATCAGGAAGAATGCCACGTTGGAAAAACACGCCCTGTTGATCAATAACTCTGCGGATATTATTTGCATCATCAATGCCAGGACATTGAAATTCGAGGAGATGAATGATGCTGTGAATGCTATGCTCGGATATACCGTCGAAGAGATGAAGGAGAGCTCCATATTGTTCTACCTTGCCGGTGAAGATCGCCTTGCCTTGCAGGAATTATCCAAAGAAAACAGGGAGAAATTCTCGTTCGAGGCAAGGGTATATGGCAAGGACAGGGGGATAAAATGGCTTAACTGGAATATAGTCAACAGAAATGGGCTATGGTTTGCCAATGCAAGGGATATCACCAGCATGAAGGAAGTCGAAGAGATAAAGAACTACCTGGCGATCGTGGTGAAACAGTCGAATGATGCCATCTATCTTCACGACCGTGAAGGAAAGATTATCTCCTGGAATGAAGGGGCCGAAAAAATATATGGTTTTTCGGAGACTGAAGCACTTAACATGAAGATATGGAATATCGTCCCCGAACACCTGCTGTCGGAAATGCAGGCGGTGATAAATGAGATAGTTGAGGGAAAAAAGATCGAGTCAAAGGAAATGAGGCGGATCACGAAATACGGGCAGATGATCGATGTTATATTTTCCGCTTCCGTCATCAGCGATCTGAAGGGTGACCTGCGATCGGTGGCCATCACCGAAAGGGAGATCACTCAACAGAAGAAGGCTGACCAGGATATCAGGCAGCTGAATGCCGATCTAAGGACGAATCTTGCCGAACTGGAAAGGACGAATAAAGACCTGGAAGCGTTTTCCTATTCCGTATCCCATGACCTCCGGGCGCCCCTGAGAAGCATTAATGGCTACGCCCGGATAATTCTCGAAGATCATCCGGCGCAATTAGATGAGGAATTGCAGCGCTTGTTCGGGAATATTCAGAATAATGCAAAAAAAATGGGCATGTTGATCGATGATCTGCTTGCATTTTCAAGATTAGGCCGCCGCAGGGTAACGAAGATCCCGGTCGATCTCACGGAATTGGCATGTATGGCCCTGAATGACCTGGATGAGGGGGAGAGGACCAGGGCCCGCATCTCTATCGGCGCTTTGCCATCGACAAAAGGAGATCCGTCATTGTTGCACCAGGTGATGGTAAACCTGATCTCCAATGCAGTGAAATATTCCGGGAAAAGAGCGATGCCCGAGATCGAGATCGGTTCTTCTGAGAATGAGGAAGAATACATCTACTTTGTAAAGGACAACGGAACAGGATTTGATATGGCCTATGCGCATAAGCTATTCGGCGTATTTCAACGGCTTCACAATGACCACGATTTCGAAGGAACCGGGGTTGGCCTTGCCATCGTGCACCGGATCATAACTAAGCATGGCGGCAGGGTATGGGCGGAGGGGCAGCCCGATAGGGGAGCTACCTTTTACTTTTCATTACCTAAACCGAACATATAACCATGACCCCGATGACAAATAAGCCTGTCAGGATATTGATCCTGGAGCATGACCCGGATGATATCGAATTATTGCAACGAGAGCTTAGAAAAGGAGGATTAGAGTATGTTTCGACCCTTGTGCATGAAAGCAGGACATTTGAGAAGGAGCTCAAGGATTACAACCCTGATATTATACTCGCCGATTATACGATCCCTGGTTTTGATGGGGTGGCTGCATTTAATATCAAGAAGGAAAGTTGCCCCGATACGCCGTTTATCATTGTCTCCGGTACCATCGGTGAAGAAAATGCGGTAGAACTGATAAAGGCGGGTGTTACCGACTATGTATTAAAAGAGAACCTGTTTACAGTGGTTACAAAGATCAAACGGGCGCTAAAAGAGGCCACGGAGTACCGGGAAAAAAAGGAGCAGGCAAAAATGCTGGAAAACTATGCGCGGGAGCTGGAACGTTCCAACCAGGAACTGGAAGAGTTCGCCTATATAGCGTCGCACGATCTCCAGGAACCGCTTCGGATGATAGGCAGCTTTCTTCAATTGCTTCAGCAGAAGTATGAAGCGAAATTGGACAAGGAAGCAAACGAATATATATACTTTGCTGTAGACGGCGCCGCTCGGATGAAGTGCCTCATCGACGACCTGCTCAATTATTCCCGTATAAACAGAGACCAGACCATAAAGCCCGTCGATCTGTCTGTCATTATAAACGAAGTATTGTCGAATCTTTCCGCTAGTATTAATGAAACGGGCGCGTTGATAACTATTTCGAATGCGCCTGTGTTGAATGCCGACCCGGTGCAGATGTTGCAGTTGTTCCAGAATCTTATCGGCAATGCCATCCGATATAGAAAGGAGGGGACCAGGCCGGAAATAAATATACAAGCCTGGAAAGAAGAGACTCATTGGCTTTTTGCCATCAAAGACAATGGAATAGGTATTGAAAGCCAGTACTCCGAAAAGATATTTGTAATTTTTCAGCAATTGCATGGAAAGGCAGAGAACAAGGGGACGGGAATAGGCCTCGCCATTGCGAAAAAAATAGTGGTAAGGCATGGCGGAAAAATATGGTTTGAATCCGCGCCGGGGAAAGGGACCACCTTTTACTTCACTATCAAGTCTGAGAATATATGAGACCCATTGAGATCCTGCTCGTAGAAGACAACCCTGGCGACGCCCTTCTTGCAAAAGTCGCATTTGAAAATAGCAGATCACCTATCAATATGCATTTTGCTGTCGATGGAATGGAGGCCATTGATTTTTTATCCAAAAAAGGTAGATTTTCCGATGCCATTACGCCAGACCTGATACTGCTCGACCTGAACCTCCCCAAAAAAAGCGGAATAGAGGTACTAATTGAGATCAAGGCCGACGATCAGTTAAAAGTTATCCCCGTCATTATACTGACCACTTCAGATGCGGAACAAGACATCCTGATGTCTTATAAATTGCATGCAAATTCTTTTGTCAACAAGCCGTTTGGATTTGAATCCTTTAGTGAGATAGCCAGAAGCATTGAAAAGTTCTGGTTTGGGGTAGTCAAATACCCAAAACATGACTAAGGATACATTGATCAACTGCGGTCTCGTCGCAGTGCCCATTCCATTGCACCTGATGGTATAAGAGTACCAATATACGATTTAACTAAAATTAACAGAGGGGGAAGCCCAAATACGCTAAATTTAGTTTCTAACTGTTTTCCTTATCTTTTTAAATGCATTTATATGGCAACCTCCTTTCCTACGGCGTCGTCCCTGGGCATTCTGGCCAATGGGACAGATCAGACATCGGCTTTAAACACAGCACTTTCCAATTCCAGTTATGCAGGTATCATTTTCGATTACTCTCCTCCTGCCGCCGTCACCATCAACGGTTCGGTAACCGCAACGGGGAAGGTCCTGCAATTTTTAAACGGCAGCTACCTGACGGGCAGCGGTACCCTCAACGGCGGCTTCATCAATGCGCCGTACGATGCCAAAATATGGGACACCACTCTGCTGGTGAAGCCGCAGGGCACGACAGGCAAATATTACTCCCTGAGATGGAGCGGGGCGATAGGGGATGGGGCCACCGACGACTGGGCTGCGATGCAGAACGACATCAACATCTGCACCTATAATGGGTTGAGAGAATTATATCTTCCCACGGGAACCTACAGGATCACTAAAGGGCTTTTGTTCAGAAAGGACAATGGAGGACAATACCAGGGACTGACGCCTTCCTCCATATCTACCGCTGGCTTTTTATCCGGGATAAACCTCACCGGGGATGGCATCGCCTACGATGGCGCATCGGGACAGACCAGTATCAATTGCGCAAATGCCAATTCGTTTGCCATCGGGCTGCAAAAAGTGAAAGGGTTTGCCTGTAAGGGTATTTATTGTACAGGGGTGAATACAGGCCTTAACAATTACACTTCTTACCAGGTAATGGAGGATCCCTCATCCACTTTTTTGACCAATAGTTCGAGGGATAATATTAATTCCCCTCACTGCGGGATGAATATAGATCCTTTTGGATCTTCGAGCACCCCCTCGTCGAACATGTACCCTGATTTTACCGGATATTATGTAGAGACATCTTCCGCCGGATCGACAGAGGTAACTTTCGAGGATTGTGTTTTCAGGTATTTTACGGTGGGCCGGGTCGTGTCCATAAATGGGACCTTGCAGAATGGGGAGATCGTGAAATTCGGCAATTGCTGGGCCGATTACAATAAAGTCTCATTGGCCACCGGTCAGGCCCAGTCGAGGTCCGTCGTTTGCAATAACGACCATGTATGGGCTGCCACCATGGTAATATATGATGGACGAACTTATGGCAATAATGAAGGATGCCCGGTGACCTCAATAGGTCTTAATGCAGCAGGCGCCGTCCGGTATCTCAGTATACTCAGCGGCTGGATCAGCAACGGATTGGTGGTAAAGGACGCACACATCGAGTCGATGTGGAGCCTGGGCGGAAATTTCACCAATGTGAATGGCAATCTGAGGGTCGAAGACAGTTGGATCAACCTCGTCGGATCGAATCATAGAATAGGTGTTACGCCGCCCTACAGCATTTTCAATGGTGGTACATTAAAAATAACGAACTCCTACCTGACCAATTATGGTGCGGATGTGGCAGCCCCCCTTTCCGTGAATTGCCTGCAGGCCATCTTTGAAGATGTATTTTTTGACTTCATACCCATTAATAATTACGGATTTGGCATTACTTCGTTCAAGAATTGCTTTTGCAGTTCATCCTTCGGCGACAGCGACTTCATCGGGTGGAATTTCACGGCCGACCTCACCACATCCCAGCCGCTGTTTACCACTGGCATGAAGGCCGTGCTTTCCAATGGGTCCCCTGGGGCACCGTCTTTTAATAAAGAAAGAAGAAAGATATCATCCATTTATGATGGAATATTAACCGGCTATGGTAGCAAAGCCCCAAGGGATGTAATAGGAGCAGTATTCTCCACGACCGTGACCTTGACCAGTGTAACCTATTCCACATTGTCAGGCAATACCGCCCAGTTCAGCCTTTCCACTTCCTCGGTGGATTACAAGAACCTGATGGTAGGGGATAACCTGCTGTTCTATACAACGGATGAGTTCGGCAATACGACCGCCCTGACCTATTTCGGACAGGTGACGGCCATCAGCAGCGGCACCATTACATTGGGAGGTATCGCGAAGAATTTAAACACCACTACGGCTTACCAACTGTTTATTTACCGGAATCAATATTTAATTCCCCAACTGATACTGGGTAATGTTACTTCCGGAAGCAATGTCGTATCCAATGTATTGATCGAAACCGGCACTTCTAACGTTCCAGCCAACGTGCCTGTTTACATACCCCATTTTCCCCTTGGTACGTATATCGTAAGCTATAGCTCAGGCACCGCTCAGCTGACCCTGTCCAATAACGCGACAATAACAGAGAACAATGTGGCCATCCTTTCTTCCAACTGGATCGGGGAAGAAACAGGGGGATTCCCCAATTTGGGCAATCCTTATAACGTAGGGTATAAAAAAGGGGATAAGATATATAATAGTCGCACCGACTTGTACCCGAACATAGTGTACTGGGAATGTACCAAGAGTGGTATTACCAATATGGCAACCCTTCCCGAGTTCGTGTCCTATGATGGGACTGAGTCGACGACGTATACGGCAAGTTCGGTAACTGCCGCAACTGCGGATGCCAATAAGATCGTTTTTCTGAATGCCACTGCTAATTCCATTGTGTATACTATTAACCCTGCGGCATTTAAGAATTTAAACCAGTCACTATTCGGAATAATACCCGGGGCCAATACTATTACGATCACTCCGTCCTCGGGGACAATAAATGGTGCTGCGAGCTATTCTCTCACCAATAATCAATGTATTAAAGTCTATTCAGATGGGACCAACCTATTTATTGTCAGTAAGAGCTGATTGCGTCCGATTCAGGTAATGAATATTTCGAACCAAAAAGAGCCTTCAAGTCGTTGGATTTGAAGGCTCTTGTATAACAGTGTCATTATTGCAAGGTAAATTGACCTGTTGTTAGGCCTTGAATTACTAATATTTTTAGCGTTTTGAGAAAAACTTTATATTGCACTTCCAAAAATAAACCCGTGCTATGAGCAGTATAAAATTATTTGAAAGCAAAAAAGTACGTTCCGCTTGGAATGGACAAGAGGAGAAGTGGTATTTTTCCATTATAGATGTTATTGAAATATTAACAGATAGTACCATTCCCAGGCGTTATTGGAGTGATCTTAAAAAGAAATTGCAGGCAGAAGGAAGTGAAGTGTACGAGAAAATCGTACAGTTGAAAATGGAAGCGCCAGATGGTAAAATGCGGGAAACAGATGCCGCAGATACAAGCGCTTTATTACGTATCATCCAATCCATTCCATCCCCTAAAGCCGAGCCTTTTAAACTATGGCTTGCCAAAGTTGGGTATGAACGAATGCAGGAAATAGCAGACCCTGCCCAAGGCCTAGAACGTGCCAGGGAGAACTGGCAAAAGTTAGGAAGAAGCGAAAAATGGATACAACAGCGGATGACTGGCCAAGAGATCCGCAACAAACTGACCGACTACTGGAAAGAGCATGGTGTGCAACAAGGAGACGAATTTGCTCTTCTCACCAACGTCATACATCAGGAATGGACAGGCTTCACCGTTCAAAAACATAAACAGGTCAAAGGGCTAAAAACTCAGAACCTACGTGATCATATGACGGATGCCGAATTGATTTTTACTGCCCTTGCAGAGTTGTCTACTAAACAGATCGCTGAAAGCGATAGAGCAGAAGGCCTGCCTCAAAACGTGGTTGCGGGTAAAAAAGGCGGAAAAATAGCAAAGGACGCGAGACTGGCGCTTGAAGCAAAAACAGGTAAGAAAGTCATATCAGCGGAAAATTTTCTACCTCCTGGTAATAAGAAGAAAAGAATTCAATAAGTTGGTGCAATCCCCTAGTGGGATTGGAGCCGAGCTGCCAGTGCTAATACAGCTTGACCCTTCTGACGAATTCTGTCTAAGGCGTTAAGGTTCCAATTTTCATCCATCCTCGAATATACTCAACCTCTCCAAATAAAAGGGGAGCGAAGCGGCTCTAATAGAAGCGTAGGTCAGTTGTTTCTGCATTACCTCTAAAGAATCTATTTAACATAATGTTAATTATAGGACAAAAATTCTCAATTCAGTGGATAGCTCTTTCGGTGTCTTGCGCCACCGGTTGCCCGTATACTGGTAATGGTCAAACTCGCCGGCTTAAACGGCGGAATATACGCCTGGCCGGGAATATATTCATCGCAGTGCTCGAGCACGATTCTCAAAACCCCGCATCTTTGAGGCCGAACCCAGACCGTCGTTTCCCAATAATCGTGATGGAACCCCAGGCATTGCACCATGACGAAATAATGGCCAGCCGGCACCCGGCTGATCAAAATGCAATGGTTGCTGTCCATCGCATAGGCGCCATGAATGATGCCCGCTCCGGAGCGATCTTTCCGGTCAAAAATTACCAATACAGAATCGTGATGGATGGTTCGCCCGGTGTGGTGGCGAAAAGAAAGTAACATCTGCCCTTCCGGCTTTTTGGTGGCCCGGGGCTTTGTCCCGCCGCCCGCACCCAGCACCGGTAACAGACCGACAACAGCACAGACGGCTGCCACGATGAATATCAGTAGGGTTTTAAAGGAGTGCATAGGATGCAGGATCACCGGAAAAGAACTAAAAGTCCCCTAAAATAAGGATAAAATCGGGGAAAGTAAAGTAGTAAAAATTGGATAGTGGAGGGAGGATATCGGGAGAGGAAGAACTATTTGCCTGACTTCAGGATGGTCATGTCGGCAAAAGAAGGATGATAAGCGGGGATCACTACGTTGTCCTTGGAAAAAACTTCAGACTCCCGCAGTTTGAGCTGCACCTTTTCACTTTTCTTCGATTTGATGGTGACAAGCGTCTCCATGTGATCGCGGTGCACACCCCGGCATTCGATAGTGACGTAGTATTTGCCGGCGGGGATGGCAGGGATGGTAATGCCATGTTCTGCATCGGTGGCGAATAGCTGGTAAACGACACCCGCGCCCGTGTGGTCATAGCGATCGAAAATAACCAGGATGGAATCTTGTTGGTCGGAAACGACGTTCTTGAATTGAAAACGAACGGCGCCAACTTTGGCGACAGCTTTGCTCGCGGTGGCGGCGCTGCCGGCCGGAGCGGGTGTAGGCACAGGTCCCCGATTGGCGTACGCCGCTGTCCAGAATAGCAGGCTGACGAGGTAGAGGGTGATCTGTTTCATAAAGAGGTACGAATTTGAATAAGAGAGATCAACCCAGATGCCAATCTGTATGTAATTGATAGTAAGCCATTTGTAAGCGTATGTGGTTTACTGTTTTTCCCATAAAGGGAAGCTCCTTTCCAGAATACAGAATTGCCCTTACCTTACCGCAGGATAACTTCAATTTGGGCCAGCTCTTCTTCTGAGAACCAGGTATTTCTGAAACATTGAAGGGAGTCGGTCAACTGCTCGGGCCGGCTTGCCCCGATGAGGACGGAGGTAATACGTTTGTCGCGGAGAACCCACGCCAGGGCCATTTGCGCCAGGGTCTGCCCTCTCTTTGTCGCCATTTCATTCAGTTGTTGCAACTTGGCTATCTTTTCCGGGGTCACCTGTTCCGCTTTCAGGAAGCCTGTAGGCCTAGCAGCCCGCGAATCTTCCGGGATGCCTTTCAGGTATTTGTCGGTGAGCAGCCCCTGGGCCAGCGGGGAAAAAGGAATACAACCCACTCCTTCCCTTTCGAGCAGATGGAGCAGTCCGCCTTCCACCCACCGCTCGAACATAGAATATTTCGGCTGGTGGATCAGGCAGGGAGTGCCGAGCTGCCGTAAGATCTGTATCGCCTTTGCGGCTTCCTCAGCCGGATAGTTGGAGATACCAACATACAATGCCTTCCCCTGCCGGACGATGTGATCCAATGCCATCATGGTTTCCTCCAATGGGGTGTTAGGATCAGGCCGGTGATGATAGAAGATATCGACGTAGTCAAGCCCCATGCGTTGCAGGCTTTGGTCCAGGCTGGCCACCAGGTATTTCCTCGAACCCCAATCGCCGTAAGGACCGGGCCACATTGTATAGCCCGCCTTGGACGAAATGATCAGCTGATCGCGGTAACCGTGAAAATCCTGTTGCAGGATGCGGCCAAAATTCTGTTCCGCAGAGCCCGGTGGCGGACCATAGTTGTTGGCCAGATCGAAATGCGTGATCCCCGAATCAAAAGCCAGGTGCAGGATACGGCGCCCATTCTCCAGGTCGTCTACATCACCGAAATTATGCCAGAGCCCAAGTGATACCACCGGCAACAAAAGGCCGCTGCGGCCGCAACGCCGGTATTCCATGGATTCATAGCGGGATTGACTGGGGCGATAGCTCATATTAGAAGGAATATGCGTTAAATTTAGGCAACTATGGATATCCTGGAAGGGCTAAAAAAAGAACACAGCAAAAAACAAACAGACCGCATCGTCCGCTACATCGGCGCCGACAAGAAACGCTTCGCCATGCTCATCGAATTGTTCTTTAAAGGCGAGTACCGCATCACCCAACGGGCCGCCTGGCCACTGAGTTACTGCGTCCGGGCGCATCCCGAATTGATACAACCCTATTTCAAACCCCTGCTGGACAATCTCGGGCGGAAGGATATTCACATCGCCGTGGTCCGCAATACCGTTCGGCTGCTCCAGGATGTGGCCATCCCCAAAAAACACCAGGGACGGGTGATGAGCATCTGTTTTGATCTTATCCAGTCACCGGAGACCCCCATCGCCGTTAAGGCTTTTTCACTGACGATCTTGTCCCATCTGGCCGCAGACTATCCCGACATCCGGGGCGAACTAAAGCTCATCATCGAAGAACAATGGGAACATTCGACACCGGCCTTCCGCAGCCGGGCAAAGAAGGTGCTAAAAGCGATGGAAAGCTTGCCACAGTCATCTCAGGATTAATACAGCAGCCTTGTTTTGATGGTCTGCTTCACCTCCTTCAATAATTGCAGCGCCTGGTTGGACAGTCGTTTGTCGATATCCAGGACGACGTATCCGATCTCGTCATTGGTCTTCAGATACTGCCCCAGGATATTGATATTATGACTGGAAAGCGTACTGTTGATCTCCGAAAGCACACCCGGCACATTCCGATGGATATGCAGGATGCGATGCGTCCCTTCCTGGAGAGGCAGCGATAACGGTGGAACAGTATGGCTGCCGATGGTCATCCCCGTCTCCAGGTATTGGAACAGCTTGTTGCTGACATCCTCGCCGATATTCTCCTGGGCTTCTTCCGTAGACCCGCCGATGTGGGGAGTCAGGATCACATTGGGCAGACCTTGCAGCGGTGTCGTGAACCGGTCGCCATTCTTCTCGGGCTCCCAGGGATAAACGTCAATGGCCGCACCGGAAAGCTGCCCCTCCTGCAGGGCTTTGGCCAGCCCCTCCAGGTCGACCACTTCCCCACGGGCATAGTTCAACAGGATCGACCCCTTCTTAAACTGCTTGAGGACGGTCTTATTGATCATATTCTTCGTCTGCAGCGTGTCCGGGACATGGAGAGTTATGATATCCGCCTGGCTCACCACCTCTTTGATCGTCTTTTTGGCTTCGGCATTGCCAAGCGGCAGTTTGGTCACCGTATCGTAAAAGATGACCTTCATCCCCAGGGCTTCAGCCAGGATGCTCACTTGGGTGCCAATATTCCCATATCCAATGATTCCCAATGTTTTACCTCTTAATTCATAGCTCCCTTTTGCCTCTTTCAGCCAGATACCGTCATGGGCGGCCTTGCTTTTATCGGGAATCCGCCGGATCAGCATGATCGCCAGGCCGATGACCAGCTCTGCCACCGACCGGGTATTGGAATAGGGGGCATTGAAGACCACGACCCCGGAATTGGTGGCGGCTTTCAGGTCTACCTGGTTGACTCCTATGCAAAAACAGCCGATAGCCTGTAATTTTTTTGCAGCTTCCAGGACTTTGGGGGTAATCTGGGTCTTCGAGCGGATGCCCAGCAGATGCACATCCTTCACCTCTTTGATGAGTTGCTCTTCCGGTAAGGC
The DNA here is from genome assembly GCF_014642875.1 of Puia dinghuensis. Taxonomy (GTDB): domain Bacteria; phylum Bacteroidota; class Bacteroidia; order Chitinophagales; family Chitinophagaceae; genus Puia; species Puia dinghuensis. Next base: position 701,239 of record NZ_BMJC01000001.1, on the reverse strand, counting down.
CCCTGTTAGCTTTCGTACAGATGCATATCCTGACTCTATAAAATGCTTGACGGCGGCGTCGCTGATATTTTCTAAAAAGAGAATGTTAATCTTTTCTTTGGGATAACTTGTAGTTTTCTTCTCCGTCATAATTTTGCCCGTCTTTTTGCGTTAGTTGCGAAATGGAAATGCAAATTAACATCGGATTATTTTAATTTTGCCATTTTTCCTGGTCAAAAAATTAAAGACAATATTTAGCGGATGACAATGAAAGGTATTGGTTATTTGGTGCTGTCCGTGACTTTGGTGGTAATATCCTGTGGTCAGGCTCAAACGGCAAAGAATGTTCCCAAGGTAGATACAATGGCGCCGGCGCCGGTGACAGCTCCAGCGCTGACAGGGCCCGAACAGGAACGCTACACAGCGATGGCGACACATTTTTTTGATCCTATGCTGGCTGGTCGCTTCAACGGAAGCATCCTGGTAGCAAAGGATGGGATCATCCTCTTTGAAAAATACAAGGGCTTCCGCAACCCGGTGCGTCACCAGGACTCCATCACCGCGCATACGGCCTTCCATCTGGCTTCCGTTTCCAAGACTTTTACCGCCATGGCCACGCTCAAGCTTTGGCAGGAAGGCAAATTGGACATCCACGATCCGGTATCGAAATACCTCGCCGGCTTCCCCTACCATGACGTCACCGTCGAAACTCTGCTCAATCATCGCAGCGGTCTGCACAACTATGTTCATTACATGGACAAGCCGGGTGTCAACAAGCATATATTCCTCCACAATGCCGATGTGTTGCAATACATTATCGATCATCCCGGCGCCCGCGAGATCTTTAGCGGCAGGGCCGATCGTCATTTTGAATATTCCAACACCAACTATGCCCTGCTGGCCCTCATCATCGAGAAGGTGTCGGGGATGCCTTATCCGGAATATCTCGCTAAAACTTTCTTCCAGCCGCTTGGGATGCAGGATACTTATGTCTATACGGCGCCCGACTCCGGTCGGAGCATGGACTCCTACTACCAGACCGGCCGGCCCTTCCGGCTGGAGTTTCTCGACCAGGTATATGGCGACAAGAATGTCTACAGTACGGTGCGGGATATGTATAAATGGGATCAGGCTTTGAGGTCTGGACAAATGTTTTCCAAGGGTGTGTTGGACAGTGCTTATGCCGGGTATAGCTTCGAAAAGCCCGGTCAGCGCAACTATGGTCTCGGCTGGCGAATGCTGATGATCCCCAATGGGAAAAAGCTCATCTACCACAATGGCTGGTGGCATGGCAACCGTACCGTCTTTGTACGGATGATGGATGAGGATGCCACGATCATCGCCCTTAGCAACAACGATTATAAGAACGTCTATACGGCCAAACGGCTTTGCGATCTCTTTGGCGACTACCGTCAGGGCCAGGGTCATACTAATTTCGACGAAGGTGAACCCGATCCCGCCGACAGTACGGGTGGGGTTGCAGGTGAGCCGCCGCACGAAGAAAAGAAGCCGGTGGCCCCCACCGTGGCGCATACCCATCTCCACCATCATGTAGCCAGGAGAGGTGCCAGCCATTCAGGCCGGAGGCTGGTGCATAAGAAAAAGCCGGCTGCGACGGCTTAGACCTTGCTGCCGCCCCGCCTGCTTGCCCTCAATTTGCCTGTGCCCGCCTCCTCCCCCCGCCTGCTTGCCCTCAATTTGCCTTTCTTCGTTGAAAATGCCTAAATTTCCGCATGGAAATCCTTTCAGCCGAACAGATCCGGGCCTGGGACGAATATACCATACAGCATGAACCGATCGCTTCCATCGACCTGATGGAGCGGGCCGCGGCGAGTTGTCTTGCCTGGCTGGAAAAACAAGGGTATCTCGATCGGTCTTTCTCTATTTATTGCGGTAAAGGCAACAATGGTGGTGATGGCCTGGCCCTCGCCCGGATGTTGTCTTTGCTGGACTGTCCGGTGACCGTACATATCCTCGAGTTCGGCAATATCGGGACAGAGGATTTCCAGGGCAACCTGGCCCGGCTTCATCAGACGCCGGTGGAAGTGCGGTTTGTCCAGGGGCCGGAGCATTTTCACCCGGTGCCGCAGGACGATATCCTCATCGACGCCTTGCTGGGTTCGGGTCTCAACCGGCCATTAGAGGGAGTTACCGCCCAACTCGTAGAGCATCTCAATGCTTCGGGCAATGAGATCATCGCCATTGATATCCCCAGTGGTCTTTTCGTCAGTCGAAGCGCAAAGGGAAATACAGTCATTCGCGCCAGCCATACGCTGAGTTTCCAGGTCTATAAGCCCGCCTTCCTGATGCCGGAGAACGAGGTGTGGGTCGGTGAGGTGCACATCCTGGATATCGGGCTGCATCCGGGATTTCTTTCGCAGATCGCCGGTGAAGCCGAAATCCTCGACCCGGACATCATAGGGGCCATCTTCAGGCCGCGCCAGGCTTTTGCGCATAAAGGCAATTTCGGTCATGCTTTACTGGTGGCGGGCAGCTATGGCAAGATGGGTGCGGCCGTACTTGCTGCGCGGGCCTGCCTGAGGACGGGAAGCGGTTTGCTCACCTGTGCCATACCTGGCTGTGGCTATGCCATCCTGCAGACGGCCTTGCCCGAAGCCATGCTGGTAATGGACCCCGACGAAAAGATCCACACAGCCGTGCCCGATGGGCTGGACAAGTATTCGGTCATCGGCGTGGGACCCGGCCTCGGCCAGGATCAGCGGACGGTAGCCTTTCTCCGATCGTTGTTGCAGCAATCCCGGAAACCCGTTGTTGTGGATGCTGACGCGTTGAATATCCTGGCTTCGCATCCCCACCTTCTCTCCCTGCTGCCCCCCTACTCTATCCTTACACCCCATCCAAAGGAGTTCGAGCGGCTTTTCGGCCCCTCGCCCGACGATTATGTGCGGGTGGAAAAGGCCCGCGAACAGGCCCGGAAGCTGGGGTGTATCATCGTTTTGAAGGGGCACTATTCGCTCATCGCGATGCCCGGCGGCAAGAGCTACTTCAATTCCACCGGCAACCCTGGCATGGCCAAGGGGGGTAGCGGCGACGTGCTCACCGGCATCCTGACGGCGCTGCTGGGTCAATCCTACTCGCCGGGCGAAGCCGCCCTCCTGGGTGTCTACCTTCATGGCCTGGCAGGCGACCTCGCCGCCGACACTCATTCCCAGGAGAGTATGCTGCCGTCCGACCTCACCGACCACCTCGGTAAAGCCTTCCAAATCATTCAGAAGAGGTAATATTGGATTTTGCCAGGTTGCCGAAGCACCGTATTTTTGCAACCCATTTGACGGTGGTCCGGCCCACCGCAAGCTTTCCCTCGGGAAGTAGCGCAGCCCGGTAGCGCACTACGTTCGGGACGTAGGGGTCGCAGGTTCGAATCCTGTCTTCCCGACTTGAGAGGACAAAGCAGGAATTATCTCGCTTTGTCCTTTTTCATTTTCGCCAAAAGCCTTGTCCAGCGTGTATATTATCTGAGCTGCCTCATTGATCCGGGTGGTTCGAAGTCGCTCCCCGTCAAAAGTCAATTTTTCCGGATACATCGAACCAATCACTTCTCGTTTCTTTTCTATCCCTCCATCCTGGTAGATATAGTCCAGCTTCAGGAGATTTTCTATTCCCGCATCCAGCAGACCGGGCATGTCCTGGTCCTCTTCCCGCGCCGCAAGCCGGGCTTTAAGCCTTTCTAACTGTTCTGCATACTTCGATTTCATGTCCCGAAAATCGGCAGGTGCAAGCTGTTTAGAGGATACCAATTCCTCGATATAGGCAATCTTATCTTCCACCTGAGCGACCTGGGCTAACAGTTCCTTCCGATCATTCAGAAGGGGCGCGGTTTGGCTGTACCAGGATTCGGTGAGGACGACTTTATAAACGTCTATTGCCTCCGGGCGGGGAATATATTTCTTCAACTCATAGATCAAACAGTCGTTCACGGCATCGGCGCTGAACCGACAGGTACACCCATCGAAGCAGTGATAATAGGAATAATACTTGTTCCGGCCTTTGGAGGCGCTGCCGGTCAAAATCTTGCCGCATTCGGGGCAAAGGAGGAATCCACGTAAAGGCAAGCTGGCATTCGATACCACTTTCAACCGATAGGTATTTCTTTTTCTACCATAAAGAACGTCCTGAACCTTGTAATACAATTCCTCGGAAATAATGGGTTCGTGCTTGGCCTTTATAAATTGGGCCTCGTCGTCTTTGTACTTTTCAAGGAAAATCTTTCCGCAATAGACGGGGTTGGTAATGCAAGTCCAAAAGAGGCTTTTGGCTCCTTTAAATCCCTTTTCCCTTGCCATCTTATAGACCTGTTCTGTATTATAAGTGCCTTCGGCTACCTGTTCAAAAGACCACCGGACAATACCGGCTAGGGGTTCCTCGGGGATAATATATTTCCTGCCTAATTCATCCGTTTTGTTGACATAGCCGACAGGTGCCAGACCCATATACCGCCCTTCCTTTTTGGCCCGCCGCATCCCGGCTATTACATTCAATGCCCGCCGGTCGTTCTCTACCTCCGGGGCGGCAAGGTAGAAGGCCAGCATCATTTTGTTTTCCGGAACCGATAAGTCCAATGGCTGCTCGATGGCCTGGGGTTCTACCCCCAACTTACGGAGGGTATTGATCATTTGGTAGGCATCCCCGGCATTCCGGCTAAAACGATCCCACTTAATAAACAGAACAAGGTCAGCTTTGCCCTTGTGCCTTTTAAGGTCTAATAAGTATCTTTTCCACTGAGGCCGGTTAAAAGTCTTGGCGGAATGATCTTCAAAGATCACCTGACGAACGGATACATTATTAATGTTGCAATAACGGCGAAGTAATTCTTCTTGGCTACGCTGAGAATAGCCCTTGTCAGCCTGTTCATCGGTTGATACCCGGATGTATAAGTCTGCTATTTTCATGTCAAAGGTTTATATTCAATTTACTAAAAGTTGAAGAAAACGGCCTGAAAATGTAGGGAATTCCCAGGCCGTTTTGATCGGAATGATGCTCGTTGCACACAGTTACCAGTGACGATCCAGGTAATTAGCGACTACGATGTCAGCTAACTTCCGGAGGAATTCCAGGACAATTGCTGCCTGTGCCACTGATACATTCATCCCTCCTTTTCTGAGCATTTCCGCTGCCTTTTCCGGTGGCAATTTTTCCATTTCTCACAGTTTATCTTTTACACAATTGCGCCCTGGTGAAAGGGCATTCCATACAAATATAGGAAATATTGTTAGGTAGAACAAATATATTTACCAAACTTATGCGTTTTCTGCGTAACTTTACTCCATTGAACGATTTTGTACTTATTTGTGCTGTTTAGTTATAAACTGGCAAGAAATTGTGAGCGCAACCATATCAAAATCGACTAAAATAGATCAAAATGGATGAGAAAAGGACATACCAGGTTACATACAAGGTCTACCATAACGAAAGGCTGAAAAAAGTCTCATTTCATGGCAAGTTGGTCTTTCCATTATATCTAAGATTAACCTTTGACCGGCGGACAACGGAGTATCGTTCCAACCTCTTTGATCTCTTTATGAAACCGAAATATGGTATCCGGGTTTCGGGGGAAATATTTCCGCCCCATATCGATAAGATTATCGAGCGGGAAGAAAAACTGATTGAATTTGTTATCGACCGGCATCCGAACGACTTTTCTTTAGAGTTGTTCAAAAAGGAATATGACTATTATGGCCGGGATCTGCTGGATGAGATGGAGGAAGGTTTTTTGAACTATTTACGCCTCTTCTTTGATGATGAAGGAATGCCGTACCTGGGTGATGTCTTTGCCATCAGCTACCAGGAAGTTACCTTGTACGATGTGGTACTGGACCTTAAAAGGGCGTTGAAGCCAGACCTATATCAACGGCTGATAGAACATTCTTTTCTCTTTGCGCCACCCTATTACCCATTGCACCAATTCCTCGAAGCGCCACTAAAGCCGAACCTAAAAATCTTCACTATTATGAATTGGGAGGATTCTTCAACTAGGCATAGATTCCAAGATTTTATGAAGAGATTTTATCCTCATCAAGACGTATCTAGCATATTAGGGCAAGTCGAAAAATGGTTAAAAGGATAAGGCTGGATTAATTTGCTGTAGAACTTTTATTCGTGTTGAGATAATGAATTTCCGCCTGTCAGACCACGCGGAGATTCTCAAGTATTTGTAGTCATTAAATAAGGTGATTGGCTTGGCTGAAGCCATAGGGGAAGATCCATCAGAGACTTTTATTGAAATCGTTTCGTTGTTATAGTAGAAATATATAATTATCTTGTTGTTTTGATAATTGTGTAATAATCTATCAACGTATTCTTGTGTGGTTCCGGAATAAACACCTAAATCTAGTGTTGGAGGTGAATCATCTGTCCCATTTCCTTCTATATCAATTTGTCCCTTTGTAAGGTGAATATAAGGGTAGTCATCTATATGCCTGGATTGAATGACAGGAGGGAATTCGCTATTTCTTGACAATCGAAAGCCAAATCGCCAGTAAGGCGTGTTAATTGGTTCTAAAGTAATCTGAAAAAAAAGGCCCTTCTTTAGCTCAAAAATGTCGGGAAGTGTTGCGTCGTTACAATCAGGGTGATTGGCATCTGGAGGTGTCTGATCTGTGAAATCAAAGGGAATGATTTTAATAACATCAAATCCTAGATAAAAATCGACCATCTTCTCCAACCCATTTTGAATGTAAACGTCTTGATAAGATTCTATTTCGACAAAAATGCTGTTGACAAGCTCTTTGGATCGATTTAAATCAAAGGCGCCGTTTTCGATGGCAAGCCCTTTGATATAAGCTATTATGGCATCTGCATTAGCCGCAAGAAATTTAGAATAGCCAACTAGGACATGATCCCAAAACCACTTTATATATTCATTACCTCGTGGATCATTTTTGTCAAAGGATGCAAAACTCCTTAACCTTTGCAGTTGATTTATAATTCTGTCGTTCGATTGGTTGTTCGATCGTTCAATCTCCAATCTTAAAAATTTTAGTTGCATTTCTCTGAAGAAGTAAAAAAACTCACCTCTTCTAGCGATATCTCCTGAAGATTCAAATACTCGAATATTCTCAATACCAAAGAGATAGCTAAAGGCGGCGAAGTCGGTAACAGTTGATGCTAATATCCGCTCTTCCAAAAAAGATAAGCTTTGATTCGCCCAAAGTATGAGATCGAAAATGAATTTCCCTAGATTATTAGCATTTAACCCTTCCTGTAATGCTTTTGAGTTCTTTGAGTGATATACCTCATTGTAAAGAAATAGTAGGGAGTCAATCAGTTTGGACAGCTCATGTTTATCACTAATGGTCACTCTGTTGAACTTTGAGTGTAATTTTTCAGTAAGCAAAGGGGAGTTTATAGTGTTATACTCGACTAGACGTCTCTTCAGAATATCGGGTGGTTGATTCAGAGCATCCTCAAATTCAGCAGTTGAAAAATCGCTCTCAAGAAGGCTCAAACTGAAGTATCTGACGAAATAGAGATCATTCGAAATTGAGTATCTTTTCAAATAGCTGCTTTTTTGAAATAGTTCATCAAGAACATCTTTAATTTCCGATGGAATTGGCCTTCCTATAATGGTGGGGAAATCAATCGGATCAGATTCGGATTTGCCTGTTTCTAAATCCCTATACTTCTTCAGAATTGATTCTCGACTATAATAGAGGGTGCTCAGCAGGTTTGCATCTTTATAGTTTATCAATTCAAGCAGAAAGAAAAAGTAGAAATTAACCTCATCTTTGATCGAGAGGTAACGCATGATGAGATTGTTGGTAAATTGCTTGATATTTCTTTCGTTTTTTATAAATCTATCAAGCCCTGAATAATCAAAACATTTTGACAATTCCACTTTGTCGATTTTTCCGACTTTCTCCCCAAGAATTTCGATTTGCTTTTCTAGGTACATTTTTGTCCGCTCCTTAATGATGTCGGTAGATAGCTCCGGTATTTTAAATTCGACGTTGAAAATTTTATCGGCATACTTTTCAGGACTACACTTTGTAAGTTCTTGTTCAATAGCTGAATTGATATAGTTCCTGTCATAGCCAACAATATAAAAAGTATTCGGGAAATCAGCTACCAGACGTATTAATCTAAATATGTCAACGATCTCCTTTTTGTCAAGCCTATCTAAGTCATCGATAGATACGATTAACACTTTCCCTTCCTGCTGTATTTGCTTAATTATTGTTTCGCGCCTTTCTTTAAGAGTTAGTGATGATTCAAACAGCAACTTTGTAAATTCTGTTTTTAATAGCGATTTTTCTGCCATTGTAATTTCCTTTCCATAAGCTTTCAATTCTGATACGAGATGCTTATTGTGTCGAAATTTGTCTTCCAAAAGGGAGAAGAAACTTGTTATGAGCATTTCGGGATTACTAAAATACCATGGAGAAAAATCTATATAGAGATACTTTTTGGATTCAGCGTGGGTTTTCAGGTTAGCAACTATTAATTCAATTAATGAGGTTTTCCCCGATCCCCATGGTGCATTTATTCCGATGGCAAACGCGTGAAATGGTTGTGTTTGAGTTATTATTTCGGAAATTTGCCTTGCGAACTTGTTTCGCTTAAGCCCAGTGCTATCTAATTCAAAAATGCTCTTATCAGTCTGGATTGCAATTCTACTTAAGGAAAGATCAGGGTATAGAAACCCTTCCTTATAGACCTGTTGGGGGCTGATCTTGCTTGCTACAAATGATTTGACAGAAAAGAATATTGTAAAAATATAGTAAACACCTATGAAATCGATATAAAGAAAATATCCATCATTCCACTTTTGACGCATGAGTAGTGGCCAGAAATGCCAAAAGGATGTGAATGATCTATATCTTACATAAATGGCGATAAGGAACATATCCCAAGTGCCAATTTTTCGCCTGCAATTTTTATAAATTAATATGATGGAAGACACAAGAAAGGCAAAATCGAAATAGGCATTAGGATGAAATCTTGCTAGTATTTTGTTCACCCATAGTTCGTTGAGTTGCGAATCTATGAACGATTCAAAGACTTCATAGATCAGAAAGAGGATGAGAGCATGAAATAAGTTTTTTTTGAAATCAGCTAGTGCAGGAAGTTTTCGAAATGTGTTCTTCACTTTTTGCGGATACTTAATCCACCAGATTTCGTCTTTGAGGGCCTTGGTTCCCTCATTGGTAATTTTGATAGTCCCAGCCAATGTTGCTGATTCTTCTATCCACCCCCTCTCCTTAAGAATTCCCTCGATACTGGTACTTGTTGAATCCTCTAGCTGCAAGGATTTACCAGCAGCATATGGTTGAACAGAACGATTTGGGTTTTTTGACGCAAGTTTGCCAATTCGTTTGAGGTATAAAATATTTAGCTTTTTTTCAGTTGGCATAGCAAATAAACGAATTTAAGTTGGAGTTCCCCCTTCCTCCCAGAGTTTAGCGATTACTTTATAGGGAGGGAAATTGTTGTCATTAGCCGTAAGCCATTTTTTGACAAACTTCGGATTGTCGCTATTAGGTTTCGGATCTGCTTTATTTATCTTGACTTGTACTGGCGTTCTCACGCCATCACCCATCACAATAGCATGTTGCTGGGGAAGAATCGGTAATTGTTGGAGAATATCTTCGTTGGCCGCGGACACCAACTGTTTAATATACTTTTGGTCCTCTGGGTTTTGAAGCCTGTGTATTATGAACGAATTACATTGAGATAAAACTGTCTTAGATAACTCCGAAGGTCTTTGACTGGAGACCACTAGTGATAAACCATACTTCCTCCCTTCCCTAGCGATTCTTTCAAATACCTTTTTGGTAATTGAGGGTTTGTCTGTTTTGTCTTTTTCAGGGATGTAGTTTTGTGCTTCCTCCAGAATTATTGCTGTAGGCATGGTACCGCGGTCTTCAGGCTTAAATCGTGCAAAAAAGTCTAAAATCAAACGTCCAATTAGTCCTGTAATGGTTTCAAGGACCTCATACGGCAGCAAAGACATATCAATGATGGTAATTTGGCTATTCTTATTCTCTGGTAGGTACCCATTATTTTGGCCAACGACCTGGGATTTGTAATAAGTTGTGAATATATCGAGGTCCTCAGAATTATATATTTTACTGTAATCTCCAAGACAAAATGCCAGAAATTTTGCAAGGGAATCACTGAAATTACTAGGATTCTTCAAAATAAGCGGACCGGCGATCCTTTCATCATCATAAAATGATTGTAGTCGAAGCTTCAAAGTAGATACGAATTCCTTTATTTTGGAACCTGAGCCTTCTGTTTCCTTTATGGCTGCATCGAAATGTGTTGTAATCAAGTCAGTATAGCTAAACCATATTGGAAGGTCAATATTTTTTTCAACTGAAATACGGGTATTCGTATTTTCAGATATATATTGTTGATATTTTTCCTTTAACTGACTAATCAAATTTGCTTCTTGTTGAACGCCTATCTGGCCGCCAATTTGAGTTACAATAGTCTTGATTTCGGAAATAATAGCAGACTCTCCAGGTGAGATCGCGTTCCCTAACCCCAGGATGTCGTTGTTGGCATTATACGTCCAATTTCCGTAGGCTTGGGTGCTTTTCTTTTTTTTCAATTCTTCGGGACTATAATCTTGCAGGTCTATAATTCCTTTTTCGCTGAATCGGTCAAGCACGTCAAGTCCATCAATTACCTGAGTATTTTTTGATATTCCAATAGCTCGTTTGAGAATAGGGGTCTGGGTATTGGCACTCGGGTCGAAGAGATAATCGAAATCGTCAAAATTCATAAACCAATATGGCATCTTAAGGCCATCCTTGTTTATATGAATTGCATTTACGAGGCCTTTTTGCTGGTACTTATTTTGACCTTCATCACCTATAAAGGCTTTTTTGTATTCGCCATTTGTGTCAAAAATAATGAAGTGCGCACTCTGCAATTTTAGCTTATCTTCAAATTCGAAATTGAACAAACTTTGAATGATTGAGGCGACGGTACACGACTTGCCAGAACCGGTATTTCCTAATATTGCAGCATGTTTTGCGAAAAATTTGTCAGGATTGATTTTAATTTGATAATCGGAAAATGCAGGAGAAGCGCCAATTGGTAAATAATAATCGTCATCCAGGTTAAACTTGTTGCTATTTGTTGTGTCGAAAATTTTGTCTAAATCTTCAGTAGTTACATACCACACTGGGTTATCCAAAATAGGGTAGTTATATACTCCTTGATTGTAAGATTCGCCATTTTCGATAGTCCCTATCATTGTTGCAACCAAATATCTTTGAGCCTTAGGTAATGTTATAAATCCAGAACTTTTTTCAATATCTGTTTCATCTTGAATTTTGACTCTGGTAACGATTGACACGATCCGATCTGCTCCAACAGGTATAATCAAATATGAGTTTATCCTAGCGATTTCATATATGTCATGAAATCCACTCTTAAAGAGACCTTTTAAATCGTCATCTAATTGAACTATCACCCGGAAGCTATCAACCGAAATTATTCTCCCAATACGGCGCTCACTCATATTTATACTTTTTAAAATGGCAAATCGATATTGCTTTCTGTAGAATCTGTGCCACCTTCCCTAGGCTTATCTGATGCGTTTTGGTCACCTGGCGGGCCGGCAGGAGGGTTTGATTTGCCGTTATCTCTATCCTTGTTGTCATAGACGTTTTTCAGGGTTTCGGCTACTTTTCCTTGGATATTTTCTTCGATAAAATCAGGTAGAACTTGGTCAACAAAAAAAGGAAAAGTTCCTAATTGATCTCCCTCAAGAATTATTATTCGCGGATCCTTAAATGAACTTAATCGAGCAATTTCTGGATTACCGGTTCCTTTGAAGTCAACAATAATTAAGGTGAATGAAGGAATTGTAAGGGCTTGGTAAATAATATCGTTGATATGTTCATCGCTAAAAGAATATCCGAAAGTAATTAGCACGGACTGAGGTTGTGTAATGGCGCTAGCCAAGTGACGAAATAGCTCTGAATATGGAAAGTCGAGGGTATAGGATTTTTTTACAGCGGAAGGATAGATCATTAATCTTTTATACTCCCTTTTTGCCTTCACTAATTCAATGGGCCATTCCTCAATTCCATAAACATTATTTCCTGTTGGCTCTGTTTGAACCCAGGTTAAGGAACCGTGGATTTTATAATATTTCAGCACTTTTTCGATCCTTGTTACTTTCCCCTGAGTGGTAGATCCAGGAAAGAAGAGATCATAATCGTAGGTTTCTGGCTTAAACGTCCTCTTGTGAAATCCGGAAAATCCATTAATATAGTGAATGCCAAGGCGATCGAATGCCATATCAAAAGCCAAGTCATAGTTGGTTGTGAAAATATTTGCTCGTTTTAGATTTAGCGGTCGTTGGAGAATCTTTTTCGCAAACTTTTCATGAAAGAAGAATTTATTCGCAGTTAGGTTTTTAATGTCCTCTTCTTGCATTCCTCTTGGGTTGTTGGAAAGAGTCTCTAAATCGCAGGTTTTGAATAGCTCTTCTTTTAATGTGGCTATTAATTCGCTAACATAGTGTTTGGAAATTAAACCCGTTGAATTGTCTTGGATAAAATCTATTGCTGTTAAATTATTCAATAGCGATTCTAAAGGGAAATCAATATTACCAGTTACTTTATTTCCATTCTCCATCCACTCCTGCCTTTTGACTTCACTTGTTTTTTGTAGGGTACTTACGATTTCAAGGAATTCTGAATACGCCTCATTCCCGACTGATCCTGGCGAATGATTTGGAATATTTTTGATGGCCTCTTCGAAAGCCATGGGAATCGTTGCGATAGAGATAGAGCCTAGCATTATCGAAGAACCAGCTCCAAATAAAAAGCTTACATTATCAAGTTCAAGGTAGTTTTTAATAAGAGTTCTGAGCTTATGTAAATTGCTTGAAACGATCCATTCGTTTATTAGATTCTCTCCGGCAATAAGAATTTTATTGCTGGTTGTAGACAATGACGGCATAGCCTGTTAGGGTTTATTTTAGTTTTACATGATGATAAGATTCAGTATAAATAAGTTTCTGGCAAAAAATCCTGCGGTGAACAATTAAAGATTTGCGCAAACCGATTTATGTGGTGAACATTATAGCGTTTATTGTACTTAAAGCTCTCCGCCTGTCCTACAAACCCATTTGACCGAAACCCTGCCTTAATGGAAAGCTCTTCCTGGCTCATATTATGGGCTATTCGCATTTCCCGAACCTTGTCAATCACGTATATATCTATCTTCGATTTCATTAATCACCTATTGGCAAGTCCAAAGGTTTGGAGAAGCATAAAAAAATACAATCACCCATAGGTGAGTATTCTCAAGAATTCCTTAACTTTAGATTGCGATGGCTGGGACGAAGGGCAAAGTCTTAGGGTAACGGCTTTTTCGGCAGGAACTCCTGCGGGCTACAGTCCAGAATCTTAGCCAGTTGGTTTAGATGCTTTATGTTATAATGGGAAGGATACTTTGGGCTTTCTACTTTGCCGATAAAGCCCACTGACATGCCTAATTCGTTAGCAAGTTCAGCTTGAGAGATATTTTTCTCAAGTCGTTTCTCCTTTACCCTGGTAATAACATAGAGGTCGATTTTCGTTTTCATTAATCACCTATTGGCAAGTATAAAGGTGCGGTATTCTTGTGTCCTTGACAATCACCCATAGGTAAGTATTTGAGGGTTTATATGAGCTACGAACTACCTACACCAACCGAACAGGCATATTTCCTCCGATATAAGAATGGGGAAGAAGAAGGCTTTACGCAACTATACCGGATGATGTTTAATTCACTACTCCGATACGGAATGCGGATTTTGCCGAATGAATTTGCCGTAACGACCATTGTCCAGGACGCCCTTCTAAAAGCGTGGGATTTCAGGGAAAGGATGACTTGCTTACAGCATACTTTCCGGTTTATGTGCATGAATGTAAAATGGGCCTGCTACGACTATTATAGGCAACCAGAAATCCGGCAGGTAGTTTACCTGGACCACGACACGTACCCCGATGTAAGTTTTTTACCGGGATCGGAAGAGGCGGGACCGGTATGTAACGAAGAAGCGCTACTCAAATCTATATACGATGTCATGCCTTATCTGCCAATGAACAAGCAGACCATTTTGCAACTTTATTTTAAGTACGGATTCAGCTATAAGCAGATTGCCAAACGATACGGTGCAAATATCCAGACTATTAGCAAGAATCTCCATGAAGCATTGGCTTATCTGAAAAAGGTGATTCATTCAAAAAAACAATTAACCAAACCGATTTCCTTCCCTGTCACAAACGATAAATATCAGGCAGAGGAATATTTAACCGGAGAAATGCTTCAGCTTTTCAAGCTGCGTTATGAAAGCAAGCTCCCTTTTGATGTGATCGCAGCCAAACTGAACCTACCGCAGCCGTATATACAGCAACAGTATGCCGCAGCGCATGCCAAATTACAACAACTTAAAATCTCCCGCCGTCCGTGAATGCCGAAACAATGATATTAACCCGGAAGGTTCAGTTGATTATTGACAGCAACGATAAAGCCTTTATCGGCGAAGTGTATAGAACGCTATATCGGTGGCAGTATATTTGTTTCAGGGCGGCGAACTACATTTTTACCCACCTTTTCATCCAGGAGCAATTAAAAGAATTGTTTTACCTGAAAGATGAGGTGAAGGTTAAGTTAGCCGATTGTTGCAAAAATCCTGATGGCATTCTGACTTGTTCACAATTAGGTACGACCTACCGGGTATTGAATAAGCATTTCAAGGGGGATATTCCTATGAATATTATAAGCAGCCTGAACATGACCCTGGCTAAGCATTTTAACAATGAAAAGGAGGGCTACTTGAAGGGTGAGAAATCCGTTCGAAACTACAAGAGGGATATACCTATCCCTTTTCAGCGCAGAAATATTACCCGGCTACAGCTCGCGGAAAACGCAAAAGAGTATAAGTTTAATCTTTTTAAAATTCCCTTCCATACCTATTTAGGCCGGGATAAGTTTGATAAACGCCTTCTTTTTGATCGGCTATTAAAAGGTGAGGTCCAACTGAAAAATAGCTCCCTGCAACTGTGCAATGGGAAAATATATTTACTGGCGGCTTTTGAAACTCGAAAGGAAAAACACGAATTGGATGCCAGTATTGTCGCCGAAGCACATCTTTCTATTGATTACCCAATTGTCGTGCGGATTGGGAAATTTCAGGCTACAATTGGCAGCAAAGAAGAGTTTCTGTATAGGAGGCTGGCGATACAGGCCGCCCGAAGTCGGGCACAAAAAGACGCCTCTTACAACAGAGGACAGCACGGACGACGGCGGAAGCTGAAAGCCTTGGAGCATTTTCGAGATAGGGAAAGGGATTATGTGCAGCAAAGGCTGCATGTATATAGCCGCCAATTGATCGATCTGTGTGTTAAGCACCGGGCAGCCTCTCTTATTTTGGTGGGCCAGACAGAAAAGGAAGCTGCTGCGGCCGGTGAGGAATTTGTTTTCCGTAATTGGAGCTACTATGCTTTGAAAGAGAAGATTCAGTATAAAGCAAATAAAGCGGGTATTATGCTGATTACGGAATAAATCTTGCTTTTCTGAGGCTGCTTGTACAGCCGCATGGTGAGGCTATGCAAGGCACTCACTAAGTATCCTGACGGATATATACAATGGCCCCTATTAGCTTTTGGCCACTAGTTATATCAAGAGGGATGTTTACAATTGGGCCTACTTATTCGTTTTGGAGGGAAATCTATTCTATCCCTCTGCCCGAAAAAAGGAGGATGAAACAAGAAAAAGAATCCTCGGTGGTGATATACGATTGCCCTTTTCAACTAGCTTTTAGACCAACTATTGGCAATCGTATATCGGCGCCGGGGGGCCAAAGCCGGTACGGGTGCCCGGTTTTATTCTCCCGCTGATCGGCTGCGGCTGCTTATACCGAAGCCCACAATTCAATTCGGGACGCACTACGCCCCGAATTCAGTTGTAGGAAATTCAAGTTGCCAGGAGATTAAAAAAGGACCGATGAACGAATGGGGCCTGAAGGCAGAGATAGACATGAAAGATTCCTACTAGTTCATTGATAAACCTGCAAAGCAACTGACGAGGCGGGAGCGCTACCTGCCCACCAGTTTAGCCTGTTCTTCCGGATACCGGGCACCCTGTATGGTTATTTGGGCGGCAGCCTCGCCAATTTGGCGGAGATCTTCGGCTGTAAGCTCGACATGGACGGCGCCCAGGTTTTCCTCCAGTCTTGGGAGTTTGGTGGTGCCGGGTATCGGCGCGATCCAGGGTTTCTGTGCCAGCAGCCAGGCAAGGGCCATTTGAGCAGGTGTGGCGTTCTTCTTGGCTCCCATGTTACTGAGGAGATCAACCAGCGCCTGGTTGGCTTTCAGGTTTTCTGGGTTGAAGCGGGGGACCGTGCTGCGGAAGTCGGTCTTGTCAAACGTCGTTTTTTCGTCGATCTTGCCGGTAAGGAAGCCTTTACCAAGAGGGCTGAAGGGGACGAAGCCGATACCTAGTTCCTCCAGGGTGGGTATGACTTCCTTCTCGGGCTCCCTATACCACAGGGAGTATTCGCTTTGAAGGGCACTAACTGGTTGGACGGCATGGGCGCGCCTGATCGTTTGTACCCCGGCTTCGGAGAGGCCGAAATGCTTCACCTTGCCTTCCCGGATAAGTTCCTTTACGGCGCCGGCCACCTCTTCGATGGGCACATTGGGGTCGACTCGGTGCTGATAATACAGGTCAATAACATCCGTTCTAAGCCTTTTGAGCGAACCCTCCACAACCTTTTTAATATGTTCCGGGTGGCTATCTATAGCAGACCAACGGGAATTTTCTTCGGCGGATGAAGCGGGTTTGAGCCCAAATTTTGTGGCAATGACGACGTCTTTTCGAAAGGGTGCGAGTGCTTCTCCGAGAAGTTCCTCATTGATATATGGACCGTACACTTCAGCCGTATCAAAAAAGGTTACGCCTCTTTCCACCGCGGACCGGATCAGAGCGATCATCTCCTGCTTGTCTTTGGGCGGCCCGTAGGACCAGCTCATGCCCATACAACCCAGCCCAAGGGCCGACACTTCGAGACCGCTGCTTCCCAATTTTCTTTTTTGCATATATTACGATTTTGAACTTTCTATTGGTTTAATTCAGTAACCTGTATTCCTGGGGGGATTGCCCGACCCGTTGCTTGAAGAGCCGGGTAAAGTGCTGCGGGTATTTGAAGCCCATTTCGTAGGCGATCTCGGTGATCGACTTGCTGGCATCAAATATCCTGTCTTTGGCAACGGCGATCAGCTTATCCTGTATGTATTCATGCGCTGATCTCCCGGTTTCCTTTTTTATCAGGTCGCCAAAATAGTTTGCGGATAGATTTAGCCGGTCGGCACAATAACCGACTGAGGGTATACCGAGGGTTTGGGGCTTGTCCGACTGAAAATAATCATCCATTAGCGTTTCAAATTTGGCTAAAAGATCCTTGTTGATATTAGTGCGGGTGATAAATTGCCGGTCATAGAACCGGACACAATAATTCAACAGTAACTCAATGTTGCTGGCGATTAAGGTCTTACTATGTTTGTCGATAGCATGTTCCAGTTCATACTGTATTTTATTGAAACATTCGATGATGATCTGTCGTTCCCGTCCGGATAGATGAAGTGCCTCATTTGCTTCGTAAGCGAAAAAGCTATAGTCCTTGACATGCCGCCCGATAGCGGTGCCGCGGATCAGATCAGGATGAAAGGCCAGTGCCCAGCCGTTGGGTTGCAGCAGTTCCCCATTTTCGTCGAATCCTGCTACCTGGCCC
Source organism: Puia dinghuensis (assembly GCF_014642875.1). Taxonomy (GTDB): domain Bacteria; phylum Bacteroidota; class Bacteroidia; order Chitinophagales; family Chitinophagaceae; genus Puia; species Puia dinghuensis. The sequence goes on along the minus strand of NZ_BMJC01000001.1, from coordinate 683,499 downwards.
GGCGCAATGAAGATCATCGTTTCTTCCTGGTAGTCGTAGTGGCTGCGGCCATAGTTTAGTTCTGCACACTTGGTATCTTTTAAAAAAACGAGGTAGAGGTCGGAAATAAAACGCGTGGGGCGTATGGGCTTCGATTTTGACTGATCCAGCACACTGACCAATGGGTGGAGGGTTTCCTGGCCTCTTTGGGTGTTGAACTGCGCAACGCTTTCCAGTTTGGTGACCTTGTTCACGATGTTTAGATTTTCTAAGACAAAGTTAAGGATAGCATCCGTAGGTCGTGGGTCTTGCATCCATAATCAGTAAAACTGGTAAGTGATTCCGTAGTTGGTATACAATGGACGGAATAATTAATAGGACATTTGAATATGGCAAAAAGTTGGATAATAGTATTGTTCTTGATAACGGCTATCACGGTCGATGTACGGGGGCAGTCGGCTGCTGACAGTAGTCAAACTGGCGCTATAAAGAGGCCTGCAAAAAAATACCAGGCAAAGGCACCTATGACGCAGCCTTTTGGGGCGGATGCGTTTGCAGCCTCTAATGGAACAACTATCAGATGGCTGGGAATGGCTGGATTCCTCATAAACAGCCGGGGAACGACGTTTATGATCGATCCTTTGCTGGAGGGGTATGATATGCCCTTGTTGATGAATTTTCCCATTACACCAAAACAAGTCCCTCATGTGGACGCTATCTTCGCCACGCATAGTGATAATGATCACTACAGTGTTGAAACGTTCAAGGATCTGTCATCCGCAACGAATGAATATCATTCTACTATCTACGTTGATTCATTGATGAAAAATGAAGGCCTTCCGTCATCCGGTCACCGCATTGGGGATACTTTTCATTTTGGACCCATATATGTCAGATTAACACCTGCTGATCATGCCTGGCAAAACGCCTATCCCGGTGTAAGCAAGCGTCACTTTGAACCCGGCGATGCTTGTGGATTCTGGTTTGAAACGCCGGACGGGACCATATGGGCGCCGGGGGATTCCCGGCTGATGCCAGAGCAGTTACACTTGCCGGCGCCAGACCTCATTTTACTGGATTATTCAGAGGACAGCGCCTGGCATTTCGGATTGGACGGTTCAGCAAAGCTGATAAATGCCTATCCAAATGCCCAGGTCTTGCTTGGTCATTGGGGCTTTGTCGACGCGCCTGATTTTGCCCCGTTCAACGGCGACCCGGCGCGGTTAAAAAGACTGGCGCTAAATCCTGAACGCATTCAGGTGCTGGCGCCGGGTGAGCCTTTTACACTGAAACACGTCGGACAAGAGAAAAGCGCTGCGTTAAATCCAGCAGTGCAAAAAAATAAATACGTGGACAGTGAACTTCTGCATGTGTTCGAGACTGGCGATCTCGGTATGTTGGATGCTATAGTAGACCCTGGCTTTGTCAATCACACGGGGATGGGTGATCGTAAGGGGATCGACAGTCTGAAAGAAATGGTGAGTGGTTTCCACGCACGTTTGCCCAACGTGATAATGGAAGTAAAAAGGCGATGGGCCGATGAAGAGTATGTGACGGATTGGATTCGGTACACTGCGCCTGGATCAGCAACGGCGATCGAGGGAATGGAAGTGACGCGATATGTCAACGGAAAAGCTATCGAGCATTGGTTTTTCCCGAATAGTCAAGTTGGGAGGCATTGATTAGGCCACCTCAGAAAGAGATGGCCTAATTTTGATTGTCTAAATGGTGGCGGCATCTATCACATACCGGTAGCGGGCTTCTTTGTTGACTACTTTTTCCCAGGCGTCATGGATTTCTGAAGCGTTGATGACCTTGATCTGGGGGGCGATGTTGTTTTGCGCACAGTAGTTGACTACTTCCTGGGTCTCGGGGATACCGCCAATGAGGGAGCCGTTAAAGTTGACGCGGTTGTAGATGAATTGAAAATTATTGATGGTGAGCTTTCCGCCGATGGGCACGCCGACTTGTGTAAAATGGCCATAAGGCTTAACGACGTTGGCGTAGGCCGAAATATCGAAGTCGTAGGGGATGGTGGACAGCATATAATCCAGTTTGCCGGCATAAGGCTGCAGTTTGTCGACGCTGTCTACTACAATGACTTCTCTGGCGCCAAACCCTAGAATATCCTGGCGCTTGCTCTCTGAGGTGGTGAAGGCGTAAACTTCGGCACCCTTGGAAGCGGCTAGTTTTATGGCGATATGGCCTAACCCGCCGATACCGGCTATGCCTACTTTGTCTCCGGCTTTGAATTGTGATCTCATTAGGGGGGAGTAGGTGGTGATGCCGGCGCAAAGGAGGGGGGCCGCATGTTGAAGGTCGATGCTGTCGGGTATTTTGATGGCAAAATGGGATTTGACGACGATTTTGTCGGAATAGCCTCCCTGGGTGATGCCGGTGGGCGAGCTTTTCTCAGGGGAACCATAGGTCCAAAGCGTGGCGTGGTTGTCACAATGATGCTCTTCCCCTCTTTTACAACTGTCACAGGTCATACAACTGTCGACCATGCAGCCAATGCCTGCTTTGTCGCCCACTTTGAAAGCGGTGACATTTTTTCCCACGGCGGACACGATTCCCGCGATCTCATGCCCTGGGATCTGCGGATAGGGTTGATCTCCCCAATGTCCTTTGATCTGGTGGATGTCCGAGTGGCAAATGCCGCAGAATTTGATGTCGATTAAGATGTCGTCGTCACCGACGGGTCGGCGGTCGAAGGACCATAGGCTTAAATTGCCTGAAGTGTCTTTGCCTGCGTATCCTTTGGCTTTAATGTTGGGAGTCATAAATGTAGTATTTGAATTAGACAATAGATTTGCCGGACCGGGGACCAGGAGGCTGGTTCCCGCCAGAGCGGTATTTGTTATAAATTTTCTTCGGGATAGATGGTGTTTCATGCAGCTTATTTTAAGTGGACAAAATTCCAGCTATTTTATCCGCTGCTCTTATAACCATTACAGGTTCACCTACCATTTTTACTGATTCTTGCGTCAGGTGTGACAGGGGATCGGATAAACGGTAAATTTGCATAACCAATTACCCAGGCAGTATGGATGAGATTTTACAGGTCGATACAGTGAGCCAGTATGATGCCCTTTACGGTCAGGAGAATTTGCATCCCCTGGTGAGTGTGATTGATTTTGCCGGTACCACGCCAAAGGAATATGCATCCCGGATGAATTTTGGATTTTATGCAGTATATCTGAAGGACGTGAGATGCGGGGATATTAAGTATGGGCGCGCCGATTATGACTATCAGGATAAAACCCTGCTGTTTGTAGCGCCGGGTCAGGTTATTCACGTAGCCATCGACAGTAGCTATAAACCGCAAGGTTATGCATTACTATTTCATCCTGACCTGATCCGGGGTACGTCGCTTGGTAAGCATATGGACAACTACGGATTTTTTTCCTATCAGATACGGGAGGCGCTTCATTTGTCGGAGAAGGAAAGGAAAATGGTGCTGGATTGTTTTTCCAAGATCAAATATGAATTGGAACAGGGTATGGATAAGCATAGTAAGATGTTGATCTGCGCTAATATTGAATTGTTTCTGAATTATTGCGTACGGTTTTACGACAGGCAATTCATTACCCGACATGATGTGAATAAGGGAACGTTGGGGCGATTCGAGGCATTGCTGAACGACTACTTTCATTCGGACAAACTTCAATTAGTGGGACTGCCTGCGGTTAGTTATTGTGCAGTGGAGTTGAATTTATCTCCGAATTATTTCGGGGATTTGGTAAAAAAGGAGACGGGTAAATCCGCCCAGGAATACATACAGCTTAAGCTGATGAATATAGCAAAGGAAAAGATCTTGGATACGACCAAGTCGGTCGGGGATGTTGCCTTTGAGTTAGGGTTTAAGTATCCTCAGCATTTTACCCGGTCGTTTAAGAAATATACTGGTTATACACCACATGAATACAGACAGTTAAACTAACCTGTTTAAGCTGAAATATGAGGATAAAGATAACATCCGCGAATGGTGAGTGGACGGCTACCTTGAATAGCAGCGCAGCGGCTAAGGATTTTGCCAGTCTGCTGCCATTGAAGTTGGTATTGAACGATTACAACGGCACGGAAAAGATCGCTGACCTACCGAAGCGTTTGGTGGTGGATGGAGCCCCGGAAGGTAGCGCTGCATCGGAGGGTGATCTGACCTATTATGCGCCATGGGGTAACCTGGCCATATTCTACAAGGGATTTGGGTATTCCAGGGGCCTGGTAATCATAGGTAAGATGGACGGGGGTGCACAGGCTTTAAGGGGGAGAGATCCTCTACCAGTAACTATAATGAAATTATAAACGGATATGAAAAAGTGTCTGATTCGATATGGCATGTCGTTAGTGGTCGTATTCCTCTTGGCAGGCGCAGGGCGTCTCCAGGCTCAGGAAGTAAGTGCCCCGGGTTCTATTCCGAAAGGGGATAAGGCGCCTGCGGCTTATTTCACGGGGGATGTTTGGGTTTATCCGCTGGGCATAGATTCCGCGGCTCACTGGCTGACGGCTAAGGTGACTTTCGCTCCTGGGGCGCACAGTAACTGGCATAAACACCCGGGAGCGCAGGTGCTGGTGATTACGGACGGTGTAGGTTATTTGAAGGAAAAGGGCAAGCCGGTTCGTGTGCTGCATAAGGGAGATGTGGTGACGATACCGGCGGGGGTAGAGCACTGGCACGGTGCGAAACCGGATAGTGGGTTGGTGCAGATCGTGGTCAACCCGGATATATCAAAGGGGGTGACCAACTGGGGAACAAGGGTAAGTGACGAGCAATATCATAAACCATAAAATTGAAGTAACATGGATATAAAGAGAGTGGGTACGCAGCCTTCGGCGAAGGGTCCGGAAGATTGGTTTACGGGCACCGTACGTATAGATCCCTTATTTCAGGCCAATGAGTCGGCCAGGGGAGCCGGAGCAGCGGTAACTTTTGAACCTGGGGCACGGACGGCCTGGCATACACACCCGTTAGGGCAGACGTTGATCGTGACGGCGGGGTTTGGTTGGGTACAACGGGACGGTGGGCCGATTGAAGAGATCCGCCCAGGCGATGTGGTTTGGTTTGCGGCGGGCGAAAAGCACTGGCATGGAGCTTCGCCCACCACTGCGATGACCCATATCGCCATTCAGGAGAACCTGAATGGCAAAGTGGTGGATTGGATGGAAAAGGTGACGGAGGAGCAGTACAAAAAATAGGTAGTTATGCCGCATATTATCGTAAAAGTAGCGGCCGGGAAGACGGAGGAAGAGAAGACCCGGCTCACAGAAGATATAACCAGGGATGTCATGAAGGTCTTCCATTTGGGCCAGGATGCGGTGTCGGTGGCTATTGAAGAGATTCAGCAGGCGGACTGGATGGATACGGTTTATAAGACGGACATCCTGCCTCACTGGGATACGTTATATAAAAAACCGGGCTATGGCCCGGATACCATAAAAAACGCTTAGATCATGGAACCTACATTAAAACATTTGTCGAAGGAAGACATTCACAAGATTGCGGCAGCGGACGATTTCCATATTGCGCCCTACCGGGAGGATGGCGTTACCTACGGAACACCTACCTGGATTTGGTCGGTGGAGGTAGCCGATCAGCTTTACGTCCGTGCTTATAATGGAAGTAAATCAAGGTGGCACCGGGCGGCGATGGAACAGAAAGCAGGAAAGATCGTGGCTGCCGGCATGACACGCCAGGTTAGTTTCGAGCCGGTTGCAGGGGAGATCAACGAGCGGATTGATGAGGCCTACCGGAAAAAATACAAGGGAAGCCCATATCTGGATGCCATGATCAGCAAGCGGGCAACGGCAGCAACGGTCAGGGTTAAATAGAGCGCAAACAATTCTAAAGCGATGCATACGAGTTGCAAAACCACGGCAGCGGGTATTATCATGTCTCTGGTCCTGATGGGCTTGGCTACGGGAGCCACCGCTCAGCAAGGTGGCCGGATGACCCGGTTGGCGAACCTGGTGGTCGATTCCGCTCAATTGGATAGCTATAATCGTTTTTTAAAGGAAGAGATCGAAACGTCTGTTCGTGTGGAGCCGGGCGTATTGACGTTGTATGCTGTTGCAGATAAATCTGACCCGACGCATATCACCATTTTGGAGATATACGCGGATTCAGTGGCATATAAGGCGCATCTGCTAACTCCGCATTTTTTAAAGTACAAGACGGGGACTTCTGCTATGGTGAAGCATCTCGAATTGGTTCCGGTTACCCCGTTGGTTCCGGAGATGAAAATTAAATGATGTTGTATTGGGGCCGCAGCAACCTAGTTCAATGAAATCCGGTATTCATTTGGTGTGCGGCCTACTCGTTGTTTAAAGAAGCGAATAAAATGCTGGGGGTATTTAAAACCCAGTTCATAGGAAACATCGCTTATTCTTTTGTTGCGGTCAAATATCTTTTCTTTGGCCAGATCAATCAGTTTTGCTTGTATGTTTTCGAGTGCCGTTTTGCCGGTTTCTTTTTTGATCAGATCCCCAAAATAATTTGCGGACAGGTGGAGCTCATCAGCAAAATGGGCAACGGAGGGAATGCCGTCTGATTCCAGTTTGTTGGACGTGAAATAGTCATTTAACAGTCGTTCAAAATTTTCAACTACCCCATTACTCACATGGTCTCGTGTGATGAACTGGCGGTCGTAAAAACGAACGCAGTAATTTAGGAATAATTCAATGTTGGAGACGATCAGCTTTTTGCTGTGCTTGTCAACGGCATGCCGTACTTCGTAATCGATCTTTTGAAGGCTCTCCAGAACGATAGGCTTTTCTTGCTCGGAAAGGTGAAGGGCTTCGTGTACGTCGTAAGAAAAGAAGCTGTAGTCCTTCATATGCTGGCCAAGAGCGGTTCCTCGCAATAGGTCGGGATGGAATAATAAGGCATAACCGCTTGGCTGATAATCCATATCTTCTTCTATAATACTCAATACCTGACCTGGTGCAATGAATACCAGGGTGCCGGCCTGGTAGTCGTAATTACTTCTCCCATATCGTAAAACGCATTCCGTTTCCGCTTTTAAGTAAACGCAGTAAAAACCATAGTTCCATGGTTGGCCTCCTCGCAAAAGTGCATCTGTTTTTGAGAAGTCGATTACGCTCACCAATGGGTGAAATGTTTCGTGTCCGACCATCGCGTTGTAGTCGCCGACGGCATTCAGGTTTACCACTTTTTTCATGTGACAAAGGTATCAATTCTTACAGGAATGACAGCATACCGATCCGATAACGGTAAAAGTGGTAATAGATTCTGTAATCGGGGTTACATGCAGGCGAAGCCCTCGAAATACCTTTGTATCGTTAATGAGGTTGAGCAAATAAATTAATCAATATGAAGAATAATATCGAAGGAAAAGTAATTGCAATTACCGGGGCCAGTAGTGGTCTGGGGGAGGCGGCGGCGAGAGAACTTTCCAGCCAGGGTGCAATCGTTGTATTAGGCGCACGGCGTATTGAACGCATTAGGGCTTTGGTGGGTGAGTTCGTCAAAAATGGACGCCAGGCGCTTGCTATAGCTGCCGACGTCACTAAGTATGAGCAAGTGAAAAATCTGGTGGATACGGCTGTGAAAACGTATGGGCGTATAGACGTCATGATTAACAATGCCGGTCTAATGGCACAGTCTCCGTTGGAGCGTCAAAAGATAGACGATTGGGATAAGATGATCGACATCAACATAAAAGGGGTTCTGTATGGCATTGGCGCTGCACTGCAACATATGAAGGAACAAAGATCTGGTCAGATCATCAACGTGTCATCGGTTGTTGGTCATAAGGTTGGGGCCAATGGTGTGGTATATGCAGCAACCAAGCACGCGGTAAGAGCGATATCCGAAGGATTGCGGCTTGAGGTAAAGCCCTATAATCTTCGTACGACCATTATTTCCCCAGGTGCGGTGGATACGGAGCTTACGGGGGGAACTACGGAGCCGGATATGGCGGCTGGCTACCAGCAATTTTACGAAATGAATGCCATCCCCTCCGACTCGTTTGCGCGTGTCGTTGCCTTCGCTATCAGCCAGCCGGAGGAGGTCGATATAAATGAAATATTATTCAGGCCGACGAGGCAGGAGTATTGATTAAAATAAGAATATATATATGATCGTCTCAATTATTTACGACAGTGGCTACGGTCACACAGCAAAGCAAGCGGAAGCTGTAGCCAAAGGGGCAGGACAAGTTCAAGGAGTGGAAGTGAATCTTATTCCGGTGGCGGAAAATGGCATACCCTGGGAAACCCTGGAGAAAAGTGATGCCATTATATTCGGATCGCCCACCTACAATGGCCTCATTAGTGCCAGATTTAAGCAGTTTTTTGAGGACTCTACTAAGGCAGTGTGGTGGGATTTGAAGTGGCGTAACAAGATTGCCGCCGGGTTCACCAATTCAGGGGCCCAGAGTGGCGATAAGCTGAATACACTTATGTCTATCGCATTATTTGCAGCGCAGAATGGTATGATATGGGTTGGGCTCGATCTGCATCCCGCGAATCCAACCAGCAAGGAGCCCACTAAAGATCTTAACTCATTAGGTAGCTGGCTGGGTGCCATGGCGCAATCGGATAATGCCAGTCCGGAAGTTACGCCGGGTGAAAGTGATCTCAAAACGGCAGCATACTTAGGCCAGCGGGTCGCAAAGATTGCTGCGGAATTCAAAAGATAAAATACAAACTATGAACAGAGTAATGGTAAATACCGTGCTAGGGCCGGTAGAAAACATCCAGGAGTTATTGCCCAATGAATTTGCAGTTGTTGCAAAATGGAAGGAGGAAGGTGTTCTTGAGCACATCCTCATTAAAGAGGCTGCCAGCGGCGCCGTGCTGATATTCCAGGGCATAGATCAGGAAAAGGTTAAGCAATTGATGTCGGGCTTACCACTTTTCAAACACTTTCAAAAAGTTGACTATACTGTTTTAGACAAACAATTTTAGTTTATGAAAAAAGTTTTATTCGTTGTTACAAGCTGTAGCCAAAAGGGTGACACAGGGATCCCCACGGGATATAATTTGAGCGAAGTTACGCACCCCTTCGCTGTTTTGAGGGATGCCGGCGTTCAAGTGGATATTGCCTCGATATTAGGGGGAGCTGCTCCGCTGGATGGGTTGGAGGACTTCAATGATGCGGTGAATGCACGGTTTTGGGCAGACGAAGGTTTTCGGCACCAGATCGCCAACACGCTCAAATTGGAGGAGGTGGATGTAGATCGGTATGATGCGATTTTTTTCGCCGGCGGCCATGGTGTCATGTGGGATTTTCCGGTGGCGCCGATCGTAGCAAAGGTCATCCGTGAACTTTACGAGAGTGGCAAGATCGTTTCCGCGGTTTGTCACGGGCCTGCTGCGCTGGTCAATGTTCATTTAAGCGATGGAACGCCTTTGGTGGATGGGAAGAAAGTGGCTGGATTTACCAATGACGAGGAGGAAGAGGTGCAATCTACCAAGATCGTTCCCTTCCTATTGGCTGATGCCCTGAAGGCGCATGGTGGTTTGTACCAGTATGCACCTAATTGGAGTGACAATGTGGCCGTAGACGGACGGTTGATCACGGGTCAAAATCCACAATCGGCGGCGAGCGTAGGGAAAGCCATACTGAAGGCGTTGAAATAGCTTCCGCCATCACGGAATTAAAATTAGGCAAGCCAGGGCATTTATGTAAGTGCGCTGGCTTGCTTTTTCCGCTTGTTAGTGCATCCGTTATGAAACAGATGCCAGGATAACAACGATGTCTTTTTCTAACTGATCCAGATTTAAGTGTATTATATCCCACACTATCGTATCATCAATACCAAAATAATCGTGGACAATGATGTTCCTGAAATCTTTCACTTCGCGCCAGTCAACAGAAGGATATTTGTCCCTGAAAGGCTTGTCGATTCTTGCAACTGCTTCTCCAATAATTGAAAAATTCCGTTCTACGGCGTGCTTGGTTTTAAGATCACCCAAGTACATATCAAAAGTTATACCTCTTGTAAAGTCCTTTATGTTGCCGATGGCTTCGAGAATATCCTGAAGCAATGACGGGATATCTCTTTCAGACATGAATCAGGCTTTTTTCCACGAAAGGAAGATAACGGGGCTTGATAGCCCGGCGGGAAACAAGATCAATCTTTTGTTTGAATAGGTCCTCTAATTCATGCGCCAATTTGATAAACCCAATACCGATGCGATCATTAAAATCAACCAGTATATCAATATCGCTTTTTTCATTGTAGTCTCCGCGAGCGTACGAGCCAAATAACCCCAATTCAGAAATAGGATAACGCCCTTGCAATTCAGGCTTTTTCCGGCTGAGTAAGTCTAATATTTGCTCCTTAGTGTACATATAGCAAACTTACAAAAAAACGGTCGTCCAAGCAAGTGGAGAGATTCAGGCCGCACTGCGCCCCGAATCGGAAGAACCCTACCATTGGCTCCGTCAATGTGGCTGGTCATGCCTGAGCCTGCCCTGTTTCTCTTGTAAATAGCTACAGGCTTGGACCTTTCTTTTTCTTCTTTTTGCGGCGGTAAGCATCGGTCAACTCATAGGGTACCCCACCGCCTTCTGATTCAACGGGCTTTAATAACGCCTGTATTAAGGGCGATAGTTGCACTTGGTGCGTCGGTTCGGGGGCCGTTGACTGCCGGGTGGCGGATTTAATAAGTAACGCTTTTTTTCGCTCCTTCGGAGAAAGCCACGCTGTAATATCCCGGTTTTGGCGCATAGCTGCCAAGGCTTTTTGCAGGTTTCCCAGTGAGAATTTGCGGTCTATCTGACTGCCTTTGAAACGATCCTGCCCGATCCTGAAGCTGATCCCTTGTAGTTCCTGAGTTTGCCCTTTATACTTATAAAGGGTGTGGATACCCTGGGCCATTAGGCGTAATTCCAGGTCTTGAAGGGAACGGCAATTGGGTAGGCTGTCTACGATGGCCTGGTAGATCTTGTACCGGTTTACTTCCGATTGACTCATTGCTTCCAGGTGGGTCAAATCGAGGTTTTTGCCTTTCGCCGGGATGAGTTTGTACTTCCGGGTTAATTGTTGAGCGACCTTTTTTCCGCGTAACCCGATCCAGCCGTCTTTGATAGCCTTGCCGTCGTTGTCCACCATGTTAGCCAGGATATGCAAATGTAAGTGCGCCTTGTCGGTATGTTTGACGATGACATATTGGGTATTTACGATGCCCAACCCTTCCAGGTATTCCCGGGCAATCTGCGTCATGGTTTCATCCGTGGGTTTCTCACCGGGGTAAAAACTCAGGGCAGCATGAAAACAAGCCTTTTGTTTGGAGGGCCGTAGTTCACTTTGGGTGATAAAATCCTCTGCCATCAGCTTGTAATCATATCCTCTTACACCCACATAGTCCAGCAGTTCCGCCCCCGGTTTCTTTGAAACGTAACGACCCGCATGGTAAAAGGAATGTCCGGGGAATACATTACTCACCATGCTGTAGCTTATTTAGAAGGTCATGAATTAGCTGGAGGCAAGCTTCCAAAAGAAGGCGGATGCTGGCCATACCTTCCCTATTGGCGACCTTTGCCATCTGGTTAAGGTTATTCGCCATTCCGATTAATTGCCGGATAATATGTAGTTCTTCTTCTGTTACACGGGCTGTGACCTTAGCAGTAATGGCCGCCTGCCGGAGAAATTCCGAAATATTAATTCCGGCCCTCCCGGATTTTTGTTGAAGGATATAATGTTCCAGTTTGCTAAACCGGGCAGTAATTCGAAGCTCTCTTTTGAGTTTTTTGGTGGGTCTTCCACCTTTCTTTTTTTTCAACCGCACTGATTCCATATCTCACTTTTTTAGGCTGTTTTTCTGCCGGCCGATAGGCCGGCCTCTTTTTGCGACCAACGGGAGCAAAAAGCGAGCGTGGTTGGAGGACTTTCTGTCCGACAACAACACCGCTCGCCCTAAAAACTCTAAAAGCCCTTACTCCTTATTGGCTTTCTTTCTCCGCAGTTTTACGTCTGCGACCGGCATCCGGTTTCTCCTGGCTGGCGGACGGCGCTTTTGCCGCGTCCTGGCCGAAAATCTTCGGATCAACCAGGCCGTATTTCCGTAGTCCGGCTTTTAAATCCATCCATAATTGGATATTGAAATCCGCCAGATCCATCAGTTCGTCTACCGTCAATCGATGCGGATTCGATAGCCCAGCGGGTATTTTATCGTCCGGCTGTTCTTCGACGAGCGACAAAATATTCGGGGGACCACCTTCTCCGATTTCCAAAGACTTGCCAATGGCAACGCTGTTGCCAAACAGCTTCACTTGCTTACCGCTGCTCAATTGCAGGGTTCTTCTTTTCAGGTCTGCCATGATTGTAATATTTATGGTTTTCAAAAATTTCATTTGGGACATGCCTTTCACCCGCGTAGCCTTCGACCTTTTGCGGGGGAGGAAAGCCGGAGAACCGGGGAGGGAGCCCCCAACGCGCAACCCCAACGGGCGACCTCCCTTTTTTGGCCGTTTGACGTAGCCTTTTCCGGTAGCGTCTAACATTTCTTTAACTTTTGGGGGCTTGGCGGGTGAAAATAAAAAAAGCGACTGAAAACACTGGTTTTCAAATCGCTAGGTTCGCTAATCGTCTCAGGTCAGCGACGAATTGGTTCGAGAATTGTCCTGCCAGGGCGACAATGGTCTAAAGCTAAAAAGCCTCCGCAGTAGCGGAGGCTTTTCTTATTTCTCACTAGCGCAATCTTTTTACAAATTCAGCAATTGCTTCCCCAATTTCCATCGGGCTGTCTTCTTGTAAAAAATGTTTTCCCTTTACTGATCGCTCTGTTTGATTGGGCCATGTACGGCAAAATTTTCGCATGCTGTCATTTTCCACTGCGCCGGGGTTACCATGGATCCAAAGCTTAGGAACTGGACTTTGTTTAAGCCAATCTCCATATTCAGCCACTACTTTAGCCACTTCTTTTGGTTCTCCATCCAAAGAAATTTGACGTGGAAATGATAATGTTGGGCGGCGATCCTCACCTTCGTTAAGATAGGGCCGCCGGTACTCTGCCATTTCCGTATCGCTGAGCTCCCGGAAAATTCCTCCTGGCAATACTTTCTCAATAAACACATTGTTCTTTAAAATCAACTCTTCTCCGGCGGGAGAGCGTAAAGCCTTAAATAGATCACGTACATTAGGTTCAAATTCATCCCATTTAAAAGGAATCGCTAATGCCTCCATGTGGACGATACCCTGTACGCGGGTACGGTTTTGATTTGCCCAATCGAAGCCCAATACAGAGCCCCAGTCATGAAGCACAAGTATCGCGTTCTTTTCCAATTTCAACTCTTCCCAAAGTGCAAAAAGAAAACTACGCTGCTCTAAATAAGAATATCGTTCGGGTCCAGAATCAGGGAGCTTTTCCGAGTCACCCATGCCAATCAGATCACAGGCAATAAGGCGCCCAAGACCACGGCAATAAGGCATTATATTCCGCCAGAGATAAGAAGAAGTAGGATTGCCATGCTGAAATACAATAGGGTCGCCTTCACCTTCATCAATATAAGCCATGCGACGGTTCTTTATCTCAATAAACTTTTTTTCGGCAAAGGGCTTTTCGCTGAAAATACCCGGTAGGTTTGCTTTGCTTTCCATGTTTTTAGTGATTTAATACAACAAAGCAACAATCCTATCATGCGCCAAAAAATAATGTACCTTATGATTTTTTATGATACAAATTTGCTTTCATCTGGCTAAAAAATTCTGGGGTAACACCGATGTACGAGGCAATATATTTTTGCGGGATCCGGTTTTCAAGATCAGGGTAAGCTTTTGTAAATAGATCATATCTCCCTTCTGCAGGTTGCGAAAGGTTGGCATTTATTCTGTTTTGATGAAAGACAAAGGCATTTTGAAATAATACTCTGAAAAATCGTTCGAATTTTGGCGCTCGCTGGTACAAAATGTCCAAATTGTCTTTGCTGATCTGTAATAAGGTTGTGGGCTCCAACGACTCCAGCAGATTGACACTCTTTTGTCCCGACAAAAAGCTATTCAAATCACCGCTGCACCACCAATCTTCGGGGGCGAACATCAAAACATGTTCCTTGCCGCCTGAGTCAATAGTATAGGTCCGCAGGCAACCGTTGATCACAAAGAACTGATGCCTTGCCATATCGCCTTCTTTCAACAAAAGTTCTTTCCTTTTAATAGTTTTAGAAACGGAAAGGGATAAAAAAACTTCTGTTTCTTCCCTGGTTGGATCAATGTGCCGTCGTAGGTTTTTTATTAAAGCCTCGTGCATTTGCTATTATTGTTGTTTCATGTCAAAATGTAACAAATATTACAGTCATAAGCGGAGGCTTTGTCGTTTTCAGAAGCAACTTAGCAATCCGGGCTTTAAATGACTGGCAATCTAAGGCCGATACCGTACACTCAAGTGCATCAAATTCGAACAATACCCTGCGGATCCCCAAACCATTTACTACTCATAATCAGCGTCTTAACAAAAAGGCATCCGCTTTGTACACCCATGGGCCGGGCAGCCCCGTGGCCAACCCCGTCGACAATCTAGCATCTGAATAAAACCTGTTATATGCTCAAAAGCTACATCACGATCGCCCTTCGACAGCTGAAAAAACAACAAATGTATTCGTTGATCAAGATCGGCGGGTTTGCCTTGAGCATCGCCGCCTGTCTGCTGATCGCATTGTATATAAAGGACGAGCTGTCCTACGACAGGCAATATCCCCACAGCGACCGGCTGTACAGGGTTATCAACGTTTACAAGGGCGACGACGTAGGCAGGGGAACAGATTTTCCCGCCCCTTTTTCCAAGGTCCTGATGACGGATTTCCCCCAGGTGGAAAAGGCGGGAAACCTTATGGCCAACCCTTTGTTTTACGGAGCGGGCAGTAACGAGGTCAAAGCCGAAAACCAGGTGGAGAATACCTATGAAGAGGGCTTTACATATGCCGACCAGGGTTTCATGGACGCCATCGGGGCGCCCGTCGTTTATGGGAACCCGACCCACCTTCTGGACGAGCCCAATACGATCGTCATCACCCGGCGCAAGGCGGATAAGTATTTTCCGCGCCAAAACCCGGTTGGCAAAGTGCTCTATCTGAACAACGACAGGACCCATCCCTATAAAATATCTGGCGTTATAGCGGACACCAGGTCATCGGCCCTCCAATTCGACTTTTACCTCACGCTTAAGAACGTCGTATTGTTCCCCGGAGAAAGCGACTACTGGGGAGCCAACAACCACGAGACCTACGTTCTGCTCAAACCGGGGGCCGATCCCCAAACCTTTGTACACCGCATGCGGGACCACATCGTTACCAAGTACATGATCCCGAATATGCTGGATGCCGGGAACAAAAACGCAGTGGAGGATTCCAAAAAACTCGACCTGGAACTCCAACCCATAAGCGATATTTACCTCAAGTCATACGATATCGGCGACGACCTCCCCTCGCATGGGGACATCCGGTTTGTCTGGATGTTCGGGGGCATAGCGGCCTTTATCCTGGTCATAGCCTGTATCAACTTCATCAACCTATCCACGGCGCGATCGGCCAACCGGGCAAAGGAGGTAGGCCTGCGCAAGGTCGTCGGCTCCAACCGGAGCAGTCTCATACAGCAATTCCTGGCGGAATCGCTCGTGTACAGCCTGTTCTCTTTCATTCTCGCCGTGGTCCTGGCCTGGGCCATACTGCCCTGGTTCAACCGGCTGGCTGATAAAAGCCTGACCATGCCCTGGGGCCAGTGGTGGCTGTTTCCGGTGATGCTTATATCCGCCTTTGTCATAGGGATAGCCGCCGGGTTATATCCCGCGTTTTACCTGTCCAATTTCAAGCCCATCAAAGTGCTTAAGGGAGAGGTGTCAAGGGGCTCCCGGAACAATATGCTCCGGAGCGTACTCGTGGTCTTCCAGTTCACCACCTCCATCATCCTGATCATCGGCACCTTCGTGATTTACCGGCAGATGCAGTACATACTGCACCGGAAGGTGGGCTTCGACAAAGACCAGGTTCTCCTCATCCAGGGCACGAATACCCTGTCCGACTCCAAAACCTTTAAGGACGAACTGTCCAAACTGGCCCAGGTCAAAAGTGTCTCCATCAGCGATTTCCTTCCCATATCCGGCGGCAAGCGCAACGGGAACGCCTTTTATCACTTCAAGGACGGCAACGCGACTACCGACAATGCTTCGGATGCGCCCTACTATGCCCAGTACTGGACAACCGACTACGACTATATCCCCACAATGGGTATGCACCTCATCGAAGGCCGGAATTTTTCCAAAGACATGACCAGCGACAGCGCCGCAGTCATCATCAGCCAGACTTTTGCCAAAAAGATGGGCCTGGGCCCCCACCCGGTCGGACACACCATCAAACACTTCGGCACCCCGATGCACATCATCGGGATGGTCGAGGACTTCAATTACGAGTCCATGCGGTGGCAGATCGAAGGCGTCTGTCTTTCCCTGGGCGTAAGCCCATCGGTGATATCGGTGAAAATGAATACGGCCGACGTCGGGACGCTCATACCCGAGGTAACCACTCTCTGGAAAAGGTTCGCGCCCGACCAGCCCATCCGCTATACCTTCCTGGATGAACGCTTCAAATCAATGTACGCCGACGTACAAAGACAAGGCTCCATCTTTACCAGCTTTGCCGTGCTGGCCATCATCATCGCCTGCCTCGGCCTTTTCGCTCTCTCTGCTTTTATGGCCGAACAACGCACCAAGGAAGTCAGCATACGAAAAGTGCTCGGTGCCACCGCTACCCAGTTGGTGGCGATGATGTCCAGGGATTTCGTGATGTTGGTATTGATCGCGTTTTTGATTGCCACGCCCGTCGCCTGGTGGGGGATGCAGCACTGGTTGCAAAACTTTGTCTTCCGTATCGAGCTGCACTGGCCGGTCTTCGCACTGGCCGGGCTGCTCGTTCAAGCGATCGCCCTGGCGACGATCAGCTTCCAGGCGGTGAAGACGGCGATAATGAATCCGGTGAAGGGGCTTAGATCTGAGTAGGCATTAAATTATCAGGGCGTGCCAATATACGTAAACGGCGTGCCATACGTAACAGAGGAGGCCAATACCGTTACCGTTATCTTATATTTCCCATCAGATAAGTAAGGATTCATCGCCTGGATCCTATCATCTGAAATGTCCAATATGTTAAAATTGGTGACAATGCCATTGAGAAGGGTTGAGACTGTTGTAGGCTGATCATTAGGATCAGGAGAAAGAAAGTGATGCCCATAAATAGTAAGGATATCCTGATCAATAAGTGTATCCGGTGTAATGGAATCGATCACCGGCGCAGTCAGCGCAATCAGCTTCACGGAGTCCTTTGCCAGGGTTTTCAAACCGGCAACTTCTACAGCAAAACCGTGTGTTCCGAGCCCCGCATTTTTAGTATCAACCGGTATGGACGTAGTGCTTTCAGGATAAGTGCTTACAGCTGAATTATCCATGTACACCTGGTTGAATAGGTAGGAATTACGGAATCCTTTTCCTTTTATTCTTATCACCTGCCCTAAATAGGCTGTCTTAGGGGATATAGAGTCGATCACCGGCGCTTTTAACTGAAAGGGAGTTGCACTTGTCATGGTTTGTCCGTCAATCACGCTGATCGTAGGATTTGCATTATCTATTTCATTCGGAACTACTACCTTCAGCGTCTTACTATCTTTCCCATATACCCATGCACGGACATCTCCAAATTTGACATCAGGCGTAGTTTTATAAAATACTCCTGTGATGGTAATGGTATCCCCGATAAATCCACTAGCTGGTGAAAATCCGGAAAATTGCGTAATAGATGTCCTGGTAAAGTTTTTGTCAGATGTCAATAACAAGGTATCTACCTTCACATTGATCTTTGTGGTTATATCAGGCATCGATGGTACCAATACCGTGATCACTGCGGTCTTTACATTGTTGTTGGTGGTATTAATTACACTGATCACCTGTGCTAGTGTATTGCCAAAGCTCACCGTTATATCGTTGAAATAACCGGTACCTGTAATACTAATAGTATCGCCAATAGCGCCTGTCTCCGGAGAAAAACTGACCAACTGGGGAGGGTTGGTTTTTCCATTGGCCCCAGTATCAACACGGCCACCTCCTCCTATAGGCGGGGGCGGGTTTCCGGGGGCGGCGGGTGGGTTAACCTTATTACACATAGAAAAAAGGATAAGGATACCCAGCACGAGGATAAAAGTTACATTTCTCATTTTCATAGTTAGCGTATTCTTTATGGGGGTGCAAGGTATTTTGTCTGATAGTATGGGACTATAGAAATACTTGGATATTGTAGAAGATATAGCTTACAAATGGTTAGGTGTCAACCAAGTGTGTTGTCATTTTATCCGTTAGCCAAAAAATATATTACATTAATAAATATATAATATGAATCATATAATATATCGGTGAAATGCAAATAATTTAGATACCTTTATTACATATAATTTTAAACAATTTGTTCTAAATAAATCATCCAAAAAGCACTTATGGATTACAAGAAACCTGGAGAAGTAGTCGAACTCATGATCCAATCGGGAAAGGATAAAATAAAATTGTCATCCATAAACTTGCTGATACTAGCCGCGCTTTCGGGTGCTATTCTTGGTTTCGGCACAACACTGGCAATTACCGCCACTGTGCAGACCGGCCTGGGAATAGTAGGAGCCTTGGTTTTTCCTGCATGTTTTGTCATAGTAGTGGTTATGGGATTTGAGTTGGTGACCGGAAGTTTCGCAGTTTTGCCTGCTGCTTATTTTGACAAGCAGATCAGAATGCAGCAGATGATCAAAAATCTTCTGATCGTTTATACAGGAAATCTGTTGGGAGCGCTGCTATATGCCGTTTTATTCTGGGTATCCGTTACCAACTTTGGGCATACCGGTAATTCTCCCATTGCGGCAGCAATCATCAAGATCGCCGAAACAAAGACAATTGGCTACGCACAATATGGTGGGGCAGGCATTGCAACGGCTTTTACAAAAGGGATCCTCTGCAACTGGATGGTGACAATGGGAGTTGTTATGTCGCTGACATCGTCATCAACATTGGGTAAGATCGTCGCGGCTTGGATCCCGGTCTTTATTTTTTTCGCTCAGGGATTCGAACACGCTGTAGTGAATATGTTCGTTATACCCGCTGGCATGTTGCTTGGTGCTAAAGTGACTTTCAAGGATTGGTGGGTGATAAACCAGATACCTGCCACACTTGGAAACCTTGTTGGCGGGGTGATCTTCACGGCTCTTGCGCTTTATCTCACTCATGGTAAAAAGAGCTTGACTGCCACCAAACGGTCATTTGATGCGCAAAAGAATGTTCGTGAAATGGCCGATGCCGGTTAGCACAAAGCGGTCCTCCATTTGCAAAAAAAAACCGGGCCTGATCGAAGCCCGGTCTTTTGCAGAAATAATATCGTAATTAATGCCCCTTTGCCTTCTTTTGAATCGACTCATGCTGCTCTTTAATGAACTTATCGATTTCAGCACGCTCTACACCCAGCTTTTTTTCCAGCGTGGTATAAAACTGCTCTTCCTTACCTTCTTCATACTTTAGATCCTCATCTTTAAGATGGTGATATTTTTGCTTCAGTGCGGCTTTGATTTCATCCCAGTGCGCTCTGGCAGATTGTAGATAAGTCATTGTTTTGTTTTTTTGGTTATTTGATCAAAACAAAGAAAGATAGTATTGCGAAGAATATTCTTTTGAAAGCAAGGAAGATTCTTTGATTTTCAAATAACGAGAGGGCAGTAGTGCCGGCCCTTTAAATTTCAATTAAAGCTGGTGAGCCTGGCTGCAACCAAAGCAATCTTTCTTTAATATCTGAATGGGTTATTTGATCATATAGATATTCAGGTTGTTCATTGAAATGCTTCCAACCTTCGAAATGCGTGGGGATAAATTTCTCCACATTCAGTAGCCGGGCTGTCCGAATAGCCATTTCGGTGGAAAAAGTCAAGGGCATATAATTGATTTGCGGGAAGCCTGCCTTACCCACATGCAGTACTGCGGTGTGCACATTGAACCGTTTTGCGATCTCTTCGATACCTTCAAAGTATATAGTATCTCCGGATACATAGAGTGCGCCTTTTTGCTGGCCCTCCCACTCGATCATGAATCCAATAACGTGTCCGGATACTTTTGTCAGCTCCTGTGTAGGTGCATGCTGGCAGGGGGTGGCGGTGATGCGGAGGCCGGGTATTTTATCGGTTGCGATGGCGAGACTTTCCCATTCGCTGAGTCCTGTTATGTTGTCCTGTGCCAGTCGTTCCACTGCTCCCGGGGTAGAGATAACCTGCTTCACCGTTTTGATGAATTCGCGGCCGGCGTTATCCAGGTTGTCTTTATGCTGGTCATGGCTAAGCAGCACCAGGTCTACTGGTCCGATAGCCGCAGGTTGTAGTTTTGGCGAGCCTGTTTTATATAAAATTCTGGCGCCTTCGTATTCGCTGCCCTCTTTGTCGAAAGCAGGATCAGTGACGATGACAAATCCGTTGATGTTGATAACCATGCAGGCTGTGTCGACTTGTGTGAAGGAGACTTTCATATACGTGTATTTGTATTTTGTACTTAATGGTACATTATTGGGCAAAAAAAATTACTTCAAAATAGATAGCTGCATTTCGATCAGCGGCAGCAGGCAATCAGGGTCCGGATACATGCGCCGGGTGATATTGAGGCCATTCCACATCGTGATCAGGTAACGCGCAATGACAGCAGGATCTTCCCTGGTTTTTAGTTGTCCGGTCTGTTGTCCTTTTTTTATTTGATCGTGAAAGAGCTGTTCCATTTTTTTCAATCGCCTGATGGCCATATTCTCGAGTGGCTTATCGATATTCGATAGCTCTACAATAGTATTACCCATAAAGCACCCTTTCTGATGGGTGCTCTGTGGCGAGGTGGCCAGCTTCCCGAAGAAATTTCTGATCGATCGGATAGGGTCCACCCCGGCTTCGATGTCCTTTTGTAATGCAGCTACGGATTGATTGACAAAGTTTTCTATTACCCTTTCAAATAGTTCTCTTTTGCCTTTAAAGGTGTTATAGAAGCTGCTTTTACCAATATTCATGGCGGAAAGCAGCTCGTCGGTAGAGGTGGCTTCGTAACCTTTACACCAGAAAAGCTGGGTGGCTTTTTCTAACACTTCATCTTCGGAGAATATTTGGGGGCGGCCTGCCATGGGTATCGTTTTCCAGACAAAGGTATAATATTGTACTGAATAGTACAAAATTTGATCTTATGGCTGTCGTGTTATTTCTAATATCCTGTCCGCCAATAATTTCGGCTGCTCCATCGGTATCATATGACCTCCGGACAGTACCTCTATACCCACTCCGTATTTATTCAGTCTTTCTTTCGCCAATTTCACCTGTCTGGGCTCAAACTGGTCTTTATCACTTCCAATAATATAAAACGAAACATCTTTGTGCATCTTTTCAACAATGGGAAGCAGATTCAGTCTTTCTCCATTCGCCTTATGCTCATCCACAAAACCGGCGGCGTAGTGAAGAAACAGCGCTCCATTCCTTCTTCTGATGGCATCCCGCGCTTCGGCTAATTCAGCTTCGCTCACCTTATACTTCCTGGACCACATACCTTTTATCATTCTATTGAAAGTATAGTCTGACGTTTGGGCTTTCATGGTGCTTCTTTTGCCAAATCTGGTCTTGAGCAGCGGGGTGGTAAGGATGGGGTGAGAGTGCCCATCTGTAAAATATCCCCCATTGATGAGTAATACTTTTGTGATCAAAGTGGATGGTTGTATTCCCTTTTCTATTTTTTCCTGCTGCCTTCGCAACAGCTCCATGACTACTAAAGAGGAATAATCAAAAGTCACTGCAAATGTAGAGGTAACATTATGATACTTCCATATCGCTTCCACTTGGTTCGCCCTTTCAAAAGTGGAGTATGGATAGTCTTCGGGTTTATCCGATTCGCCCTGACCGATATATTCAACAAACAGCCGGTTAAGCGGCTCCTGTGCTTCCAGCAAAGCATCAATTTTAGACCAGTCATACGATCCGAATGGATAGCCGGGTAGAAAAGAAATTATATTGTTGCGGTTGTGCATTGGATGGGTCATATATCTATTGAAAACATACAAACTTTTTGCCGCAGCTGGCAGATTTGTATCCAATATGGTTTTTGCTACCGGGTCGTAAGGTAACCGCACACCGGTGTCGAACCATTCTTTTGCTGAAACGATGTTCGAAGCAGAACGGTAATTATTTATTGTTGTCATGGTTGATCATTGTTTTTTTGAAAAATCTTTTCGAATACGGCTAAGCGAGGAGTCCGTGATCCCAAGGTAAGACGCTATATGCTTTAGGTGTGCATATTGAAAGATCTCCTTATTGGTATTGATCAGCTCGGCATATCTTTCTTCAGCGGTTTGAGTGATCAGTAAGAGGGTTCTCTTTTTATAAGCCGCAAATTCATTTAGAAGCATCCGGCGACCGAATTCCCGAAATTCAGGAAGGGCATGAAATAGCTCGTTTGACTTTTCGGAGGAAAGCAGAAAGCCTTCGCAATTGGTAATGGCCTGAATGTTCTCTATGGATCTTGTCTTTGTGATAAAGGAAGTCGCCTCAAAAACGGGTCTATTACTTTTGAAGAAGTCTGTGGTCACCTCTACGCCTTCAGGGTTGTACGTAAATGCCCGCATGAAACCTTCCGTCATGAAGAAATGATGGGTATTCACTTTTCCCGCGGTCACAAAATAGTCGTTCCTTGCAAAGCTTGTGGGTTCAAAATGACCCGCTATTTCTTCAAGCAACTTTCTCGAGATCGACACATTCGACGACAAAAGCGTATCCCGGATAAAATTAATAACAGGCTCCTTATTCATAGTAGTGATAAAAATAGTGAAATTATTTCTCCGCACTGAACACCAGCGACCGGAGTGGAGAACGAACAGGCTTGTCGCCTAATTCCAGACCTATGGCTTCTTCCAGGGCATCGCGGAACCGCTCGACCAGGGACGGGTCGTTTTTGATGAAATTGTACAGCGGAGAGCCGAGGACAAAACCATTGGCAGCATCAAGAGCTGTATCGCAAATTCCTGTTTTAGCTACAGATTCAACCTTATAACGGGCAAAACCGGCCTGTTGCAGAAGGGATGATCCGTAGTTTTCATCAGCCATGGAAAAAGGGCCGACCCCAGCGTTTAGCGGTGTGCTTGGGAGAAACTTGGATATGAGGGTATTGTAAATCCTCCATACCGGGTTATCTGCAATATTTGCCCAAACATTGAAAAGCAACTTTCCACCCTTTTTGAGCACCCGGTGGATTTCAGCGACCGCCTTGGGTTTGTCCGGTACAAACATCAGCCCGAATTGACAAACAACGGTATCGAACAGATCGTGTTCATAGGGAATTGCAGCCATATCGACCGTGTCCCAACAAACATTGGGCGCTGCTATTTTCTCCTGCGCGACAGTAAGCATGTCAGCGTTGATGTCGGTAGCAGTTAATTCAGCGGAGCCGGATAAATGGCTTGCAAGGCGCTGCGTTACTATTCCCGTGCCGCAAGCCAGTTCCAATATGTTGGAGCCGGCGGCAGTTTCTATCCGGCCGACCAGATCTTCGGCATATGGCTCGAATAAAAAAGGACCGAGATAGTGATCATAATTTTTAGCGATAGATCCATTAAATGTAATTGAATTGCTTTCCATAATAAACTTTGTTAGAAATTGAATAATGAATGTTTGAAATTCTTCTCAAAGGAAGTGCTAATATTTCTAACTGAGCTTGCCATTTGGCAAGTAGTGATCCGGTGGAAATGAATTCGGAGCAGCGAGATGTATTTCTTGTCAAATGGCAAGTACTTCAGAAAAATTCTGACCGTACTTTACTATCAATATTAAAAACCATGAAAAAAGTAAAATTTCACCCGTCAACGCTGATCCTGTTACCAGCGCTCATTGTAGTCTTTTCCTTTACCGGCCGTTCCATTGGCTCCTTGCCCGACAGGCCCGACGGCCGCACGCATAACGGTACCGATACCCTTGTCGATGAGCTTCAAATGGTTGCCATGCAAGTCAAGGAAGCCTTTATCAATGGCGACTCCGCCCTCTTCCTGAAGACCTTTACTCCGGATGGATGCATGCTGGTGCCAAATCAGCCTGCTTTCTGCGGGCAGGGGGGGCTCACCCAGTTTTATAAGAATACCCGCAAGAATGGGATAAGGAACACCGTATTCACTTCGCTGGGATTATACGGACAAACCGGCGAGTATGTGACCGAGCAGGGCGCTTTCGAGGTTTTCGATGCCGATCGGCATTCTCTGGCTAAGGGAAAGGTCATCAACATCTGGAAAAAGACGGACCAGGGCTGGAGGATATTCCGGCAAATGCTCAATTTTGATGCTCCTTTGCCTGCGGCGCCGCCATCCTCCCGGCCATAATTCACTTCGTCTTACGAAACCCGCTCCCGCAGCGGGTTTTTTGGCGTAAGGCCCGGTATATATTAAAATGTCTTTTTACGGATCACCTCCATCAGTCCGTCCCTGAACTTTTCGCCAATCGGTACCTGTATATCCCCAATATGAATGTGGTTATCCTGTATCTTATTCATTTGGCTGATATTGATGATATAGGAGTTATGCACCCGCGCAAATGGCATGCTAAGCTGGGCTTCAATATCTTTTAAACGCCGGTAGGTCAAAACTTCGAAAGTCCGGGTTACGACGCGCACATATTCCTTCCGGCTTTCGAAGAAAAGTATCTCGGGTAAAAAGATCTTTCGCAGTTCGGTTCCCGATTTGACAAAAAAGTATTCATTAGCCTTTTCTTCTTTGCCTGTTACGGGCATACGAGACTGAAAGTGTGTCTCGGCCTTTTTTACGGCTGTCAGAAATCGCTTTAGCGTAATCGGCTTTAAGAGATAATCGATGGTATTGAAAGAATAGCTTTCCGCAGCATGCTCCGAATAGGCGGTCGTAAAGACAATAGCCGTTTCGCTGGATAGCAGGCCAGCCAGTTCCATGCCGGTGAGCAGGGGCATATTGATATCCAGGAAAATAAGATCAACCGCATTTTCCTTTAAAAAAGCAATGGCTTCCAGCGCATGGTAGCATTTAGTCACAAGCTGCCACGACGTGCTTTGTCCTATAAGCACTTCCAGCAAATTCACCGCATTAGGTTCATCATCAACTATCATGCACCGTAGATTCATGCAGAGGTATTTTTAAGGCAGCCGTAAAATATTGGCCGTCATTGACAGTCTCCAGCTCAAAACCGGCGTCATACAAAATAGATAATCGCTTATGAAGATTTTTTAAACCCAGTCCGGCCGGCATATTCTGGTCCGCATGCCTGTTAATGGTATTTTTTGTTTTGAAATAAAGGTAACCATTTTGATGAACCAGAGATATCGTGATCTTATTGCAGCCGCTTATTTTATCAATGCCATGCTTGAAGATATTCTCCACAAAGGTCATCAACAGCATGGGCGGAATAGGTGTTCCGGCAGAAAACCGCTTTTCAAATTCGATCTCGGGCTCCGGCCTTATCCTGATCTTCTCCAGCGCGATATAGTTGTCCAGGAATTGTACTTCCGTACCCAGGGGAACAGTCTCCTGGATGCTTTGGTCGACAAAATACCGCATGATGTCCGAGAGCCTTTCGATCAGCAGCGCTGTCCGGGGCGAGTCCAGGTATGCCTCATAATACATATTGTTCAAGGTATTGAAGAGGAAATGCGGCTGCACTTGCGCCCTTAATAGTTTGAGCTCGAACTGGCTCCGTTGCAATAAGGCCTCCTCCGATGCTTGTTTTATCATGAAATAAGCAAGGGCTAGCCGGAAGATAAAGCTCAGCACAAAGACCGTGATGCCTGATAAAACGAAAGTGATATATGTTCCGACATCCAACAGCCTGGGCGCCGCAGCAAAATACTTATTACTGATGGCCAAAGAAAGATAGACCTTTCCGGCGCCGGCCACCAGTAGCAGCAGAACGGACCCTGCTGCATACAGGACATAGCGTCTCTTTTGATAGAATCTCGGGTACAGGAAGTGGATATTACCATATATGATCAGGGCATACACGCAGGAATTCTTGATGGCATAAGCCGCCGATCGCTTGACCCCATCGTCGGATACCATATCGAAAAAACTGATCAGCAGTATGGCAGCCCATACCAGGTATTGCAGCCTGATCAGCGTTGCCTTTTCTTTAAATAAATTTATTTTATCCATTCCCGCTGCAAAATACCCGATTTCCCATTGACAGCCTCTTCCTTTCAACAAACCACCTGTTTTCCTCAATGAAGGTCTATTCAGGAGATTGATTAGCCTTTTGACCTGCGGGTTGAACAAATTTTTCAGCCAAAAATATCTGGCATTTTTTCGCAGCAAAAAATCATGATTTCTGCTTTAACACCTCTCTTGAAAAGATGGCTTTTGATCACCTCCCTTATGAGTGCAACTGCCGACCTGCCCGCACAGGTTATGGGCAGATTGGAGGGAAGGCTAAAAGACAGACAAGACCAGCCCATTGCTCATGCGACAGTGTCAATACTTAACCCTTACACGCTCTCTGCTGTACGGGTTGCGCAAACGGATTCATCAGGCAGGTTTGATGTCGATGAGATACCTTACGGTATATTTACCTGTAAGATAAGTTTTTCCGGATACCAACCCTTGATCAGAGACAGCCTCGTTTTCTCCCCGGAAAACCCGACAATAAGTCTCGGCGATCTTACCATGATCCCGTCAGACAGGCTGCTGACCGAGGTCACGGTCTCCGCCAGGGCTCCGACGATCCGCAACGGCCCGGATAAAAAGGTCTTTTCCGTTAACCAAAGCCTCGTTAGTCTCGGTGGATCGGCTGCCGATCTCCTGCAAAATATCCCTACTCTGCAGGTAGATGCAAACGGCAATGTGAGCTTGCGGGGAGCGGACAACCTGAAGGTTCTCGTTGATGGCAAGCGCTCCCTCATCGGTGGAGGGACGGTCGCCCAAATTCTGCAATCCATTCCCGCGAGTGCTATCGACCGGGTGGAGATCATCACCAACCCTTCGGCACGTTATGACGCCGAGGGGCAGGCCCTTATCAACATCGTGTTGAAGAAGAATAATGTTTCAGGATTTAATGGCTCCGTTGCAATAACCGCGGGTACCAGGGACAACTATAACGCCGCTGCGGCTATAACCTATCAGCATAACAAGATCAATCTGTACGGCAATTACAGCTACCAGCGCCGGAATACCTACAGCAATGGATTCCAGGACATGATCTACCTGCAGTCTCCCGACCCTGCCTATTATTCCAACGAAACATTCCCATCTGTTACCATCACCAGTCTGCATTCCGCCAAGGCCGGAATCGATTATGCATTCAGCGCCAAAGATGGGCTAAGCCTCTCCGGCGGCTATAATACCTCTACTACCAACCGCGATGAATCATTAACAGTAGATAACCTGACGGCCGCCCATTTGCCCGTGGAGCTCAGCACCCGGCACAACGGTACTACGGGCGATGGTAATAGCTATGAGCTGACAGCCGATTACACGCACAAATTCAGTAAGCCGCAAAAAGAGCTGACCTTCGATTTTGATTATTCGCGGGGTGTCACCAATAACCTTCAGCTTTACACTACCTACATTACCAATATCAACGGCTATACAACAGACTCCACCGCGACCTTGAAGGACAGCAAACTAGGGCACAGCAGCAACTATAATGTTCAGCTGGATTATACGGCGCCCATTGGTAAGGCCGGTAGGCTGGAAACGGGCTATCGGAGCCAGATCGGCACAGCCGGCAACTAACAATGGGATTTCAACCTCTCCAAGGCAAACGGTGACTATGAACCGGATTATAGCCTGATCAATTTCTTTAAGAGCACGAGCCAGGTGCATGCCGCTTATATCACTTTCCGACGACAAATACATTCGGTTAGCATCCAATTGGGCGTCAGAGCAGAGCTCGGCAGGTTTAATGCCGATGTGCAAAGTTTTGATTCGTCCGGCAAATTGGTTGCGCTGCCTATTTCGGTAAATACCAAAGGGCTATATCCCAGTTTGTTATTGATAAAACGGCTTGGTGACGGCCACCAGGTACAGTTGAGCTATTCCCGGCGGGTGAACAGACCTACGCCGCGAGAATTAAACCCTTTCCTGGATGTCTCCGATCCCGTGAACTATGACGCTGGAAATCCCCGGCTATTACCCGAAGACATTCATTCGGTAGAGTTTACATATACCTACACCAGGCCTAAGGTCTCGCTGACGTCGGGAGCATATTTCACCCGGGTAAATAATGTCATCAAGCACATTCAGACTGCCCCGGTGAATGATGTGACCTTTACGATAGCCCAAAATCTACCCCGGGCCATTACTACCGGTCTTGAGTTCATCGGCAATCTTCACCCGGTGAAGGCATGGGATTTCACCGTCAACGTAAACCTGTACCAACGGATCAACGATGCTGATTCTGCGTATGGTATCGGCGCCACGCATGGGTTAAGCTGGAATGCAAACATAACCAATAACTTTTCCCTCGCCCAAAACCTAACGCTTCAGTTGCGGGCCGATTATAAGGCCGCCGATGTCATTATACAGGACAGGTACCGTCCGGTTTATGGCATCGATGCAGGAGCCAGGTATGATTTTTGGCATAACAAAGCCAGCCTGGCACTGAATGGCCGGGATATCTTCAATATCCGCCGACCAAGTTTTTTACGGGAAAGCGATGCCCTCCTGCTGAATTGGCAACGGATCACTTACAGCGCGAGGGCCAGCCTGACCTTTACTTACCACTTTGGCAAAAGTAACATCGGTACAAAAGTGCGGAAAAGACCCGAAGTGCAACAAGACACCCGCATCGAAAACGGATAAAGCACTCTATACAAAAGGTTCCGCGATTTGCTGGTTGATCTCTTTGACGACATTATCAAGGTTTTCGTACCAATCCAGATGCGGGGACCACTGATTACAGCCACCAGCGTGGTCAATACACTGCGTATCTTCCCATACTTTTTGACAGGCAGGACACCTTCCGCCGGTAGAAAAGGTATTCCATCTATGTCCACAAGTACATCTCCAGTAAGGCTTTCCATCCGGTTCCCAATTACATTTAGGACACCTGATCCTGATTGATTCCATAGTAATAGGCTTGTTTCACTTCCCCTGAGCGCACTTGCAAAATACACAAAATTACTGCCAAAACAGGCAATTGATGTAACTTTGACTTTGACTAACGATTGGTTTATGACTAATAAACTAATATACTGGATACCCATCGTTGGGGTGTTTGTCAGTCTGGTGCAATATGATAAGGAGAATGGCATGGGTCCTGGCTGGGCTTATTATCAGGCAGGAATGCTTGTTGTAATTATTTGGGTCCTGGCATTTCTTCAAGCAGGATTTTGACCTGTTGTCTTTGACAAACTCCTGTCGCCTTTAGCTCCTGCATCCATTCAGGAAAGGCAGCTTTTTGCGGTTACTCCCGGAATTTTATCTTAGATCCATAATCATGCCCCTTTCCCGTTATTGGTATGCTGTCCTCCTGGTCTTCTTCACCGCACCTGCCAGGGCGCAACTATACCCGTTTAAGAATTTCTCGGAGAAGGACGGCCTGTCTTATCAAAATATCACGGCTGCCATGGAAGACGGAAGGGGACTATTATGGGTAGGCACCCCCAACGGCATCAACTGGTTCGACGGGAAGAATTTCTACGAGCCGCCCATTGCAGCCTCATCGGGATATTTAAACATCACCAACCTCTACAAGGACCTGCGGAACAACATTTGGATGATGACCTTTTACGATGGCATCTACCGGTTTTCCGGCAACCGCTTTACCCGGTTCTTACCGGACAGTGTACACCCTGAATCCATTTGCAATAATGTGTTCGACTTCCTGCAATTAAAGGACAGCTCCTATATCTGCCTGACAGACATGAATGTCTTTGCCTTTGATGGGAAGCATTTTTCCCTTTTCGACCCGGACAACACTGCCCTTCAAACGGCTTGCTATTCCATAGCAGCGCTCGGGGACGGAAGCCTCCTGCTGGGCACCAATAGTGGATTGTTCCATTATACCCTTGAAAAAGGAAAATGGCGTTTGTCCAAAAGCCTATTCCGGCAACTTTCAATAACAAGGATAACGACTACACGACAAGCTATCTGGCTGGGCACCCAAACCGGTCTTTTCAAATTCAATTCCCTGGCCAGCCTGGACAGGCAAACGCCCGACCTCTATCTTTTTGACAAAGAGTATATCACCAGTATGGCCCACATCGGTGACGATAGTATATGGGTATTCGGGAAAAGGCTATACCTGATCAACAAAGAGACCATCATCGGATTTGGCCAGGAGAATGGGCTGCCCGCTTCTTATGTCAACTTTATATACTGCGATAGCCGGGGCATTTCCTGGTTTTGCACCAACAATGGCCTCAGCAGGCTGGGCCAGGTGTATTACCAGTTTGACGATATGGAAAAATACCTGCCGGGCAATAACTCCATGACCCGGCTGGCAATCGGCCGGGACAGCACGCTATGGGTTGGGACGCAAAATGGACTGCTGTATAGGGAAAAGAACAACCGGGGATTTAATAGCATCTACGAGGTGGCTCATGTGGCTATCGGCTTTATTTCCTGGTTTTGCCAGGACCCCAACGGCGACTTATGGACCGGCAGCAGTTCAGGAATTTTAAAGATCACAGGCCGATCGGTGAGCCGGGTATCCTCCTTGCATAGCGTCTCGCAATGTAAAGGCGCAGACGGGGGCAGCTGGCTTGCGGATATCGACGGGAATATCTGGTGGTGGAAGGGTGCCACGATGAGACAGGTTTCCCATGCTGCCGCACACCAGGATGATATTTATAGCCTCTATTTTGATACGGCAAAATACCTTTGGGCAGGTTTTAGAAACTCCGGAATAAAAG
Organism: Puia dinghuensis; assembly: GCF_014642875.1. Classification (GTDB taxonomy): domain Bacteria; phylum Bacteroidota; class Bacteroidia; order Chitinophagales; family Chitinophagaceae; genus Puia; species Puia dinghuensis. The sequence goes on along the minus strand of NZ_BMJC01000001.1, from coordinate 652,674 downwards.
TGTTTCATTGGGATCACGACAGCCTGACCACTATTAAAACCTATGGTCCTGCGGACGGCTTTACCAATTTGCGCATCCGCTGCTTCCTGGGTGATGGCCGGGGGCACCTGCTTGCGGGTACCCGCACCAGCGGGATATACATCTTTTCTTTAAAGAACGATTCCATTCCCTGCCATCTCGATAACCGGCAGGGGTTAAAAGCCAGTTGGATCAAAGAACTGTCTAAATCCGGCGACACCATATACATTGCTACCAACAATGGGATATACAGCCTCACCGGGAATTGTACCAGCCCCTCGATAAAACAATTGCATTTCGACAAAGCTGTTGTCGGCAATGAATCGGGTAGTGTGCTGGCCTGCGGCCCCTATTTCTATATTGCCAATAAAGGCATAATGAAATACTACCCGAAAGCGGTCGTTCCCGATACCCTTTGTCCGCCTGTCTACTTCACCCAATTGCTGCTGGGTGGCATGGAAGACAGCACCTGGCTGCCGTATACGGTTGCTGAAAAACACGCCGACCTCGACTATGCGCACCATACGGTCTCTTTCCAGTTCACGGGGATCAACCTGCTGAATGCGGATCAACTGCGATACCAGTATATGCTGGAGGGGCTGGATACCGGATGGGGCCTACCCACTTCCCGCAATAATGTAAATTATAACCTCAAGCCAGGCCGTTATACGTTCAGGGTACGGGCATTAAATGAGGCCGGTGGCTGGAGCCCCCACCCTGCTGCTGTATCCTTTTATATCCATTCCCCTTTCTGGCTCACCTGGTGGTTCTTCGTGCTGCTGGCTTTAGCGCTCGCCTGGGTCGTTTATACGATTTACAGATACCAGTTGAAGAGTGCCCTGCGGCTCGAACAGCTCAGGAATAAAATATCTGCCGACCTCCACGACGATATGGGCTCCAGCCTTAGCTCGATCTCGATCCTCAGCGAGGTGGCCAGCAGAGAAGACGAACAAAAGTCCAGGCACATCATCCGGGAGATCAATGAACGCAGCCTGCTGCTAATGGAAAAAATGGATGATATCGTCTGGAGCATCAGTCAAAAGAACGATACCGTTGGAAACCTGATGTCACGGATACAGCAGTTCGCCTCTACCCTGCTGGAAGCAAAGGAGATAGAGTATGAAGTTAAGATACCCGAACAGGTGAGGACAGTCCGGCTGGATATGCTGCGCAGGCAGCATATCTACCTGATCCTCAAGGAGGCTATCAACAACCTGGTAAAGTACTCCTGTTGCAGGTCTGTATGTATTTCCACGGCCTGTACAGGCAGGACGCTGACGATCTCCGTGGCCGACGACGGTAAAGGCTTCCACCGGGAAAGTATCAGGCGGGGCAACGGCCTGCTGAATATGGAAAAACGTGCCGGGGCCATTGATGGAGAGCTTTCTATCGCCTCCGTTCCCGGAAAGGGCACCCGGGTCACCCTGGCTGTAGAAATAGAATAAATGTACCATAAGAAACACCGGTGACAACAGTTAAATTCGCGGAATGATCAGGATTGCCATCATCGACGACAATCAAACCCTCCGGGAAAGCCTGGAAAAGCTCTTCGCGCACACGGAATCCATGCGTTGCGTGGCTTCCCTGGGCAGCCTCCAGAACGTGGTGCACGAGATGCGGAAGGCCAGGCCTGATATCATTATTATGGATATCGGGCTGCCGGATATTTCGGGTATCGAAGGTGTACGCACCGTAAAAAATAATTTCGAAAGCATACAGATCATGATGCTGACGGTGTTCGAGAACGACGACAAGATATTCGAGGCGATCAGGGAAGGCGCGGACGGTTACCTGCTGAAGAAAACACCCCCCAATGAGATCATCGAGGCCATACTTGAACTGTACAACGGCGGCTCGCCCATGAGCCCCTCGGTGGCTCGTAAAGTCATACAGTACTTCCAGTCAGAGGCGCCCAAAAAAGACAATTTCCAACTCACCTCCCGCGAAAAAGAGATCCTTTTCTCCCTGGTCGACGGCCTCAGCTATAAAAAAATTGCCGACAAATATTTCCTGAGCGTCCACACTGTTCGCAAACATATCTCCAGCATTTATGAGAAGCTGCACGTTCACTCCAAATCCCAGGCAGTAGCCAAGATATTGCATGACCAGAAAGGAAAACAGGGAGCTTGAATATGGGACATTTGTCCCATTGACCCGTCAGGCCTTTCGTTGTTCCTTTGTTAAAATTAATTGTTATGCTTAAGCATTTGCTGGTCATAGCTATCACTCCCCTATTCATCATTCATACCGAAAGAGCCCTGAGCCAGGTGAACAACCCCGGCAACGTCGCCAAACAGGACGCCTCCAACCATGCCAACAACGACGTGAATAATTCCATCAACAATGGACTGAACAAGGTCGACAATTCACTAAAAGGGCTATTCAAAAAGAAAAAGAAAAATGCGGCCGATACCACCCAAAAAACTGTCGCGACACCCACCGGGGCCACAGGCACGGGGTCTTCAACAACGTCAGCGGCCGACGCATCTGCCGGCGCCCAGGCCTCATTGACCTCTTACCAGAACTATGATTTTGTGCCGGGCAATACTATCCTCTTCGAAGACCAGTTTGCAGACGACCAGTCCGGCGAATTCCCCTCGCATTGGGATCTCAGGAAGGGCCAGGCCACGCTCAACATGCAGGGGAGCGATAAGGCTTTTTTCATGACGGACGGAAACTATTGTGTGGTGCTCCCCTTGATGAAGACAAAATCCTATCTCACGGATAATTTCTCTATAGAGTACGATCTCTATGGCAACTATGCCTTTGGGCTCATTATAGAGATGGTCGCTGCGGACGGCCAAAATTATTTGTCGGCGCAGGTGACTGCTGACGAGGCGATTTGGCAAAGAGGTAATACCCAAAAGCTGAGCGCCAGCCTCCCGGCGGATATTGCCGGCCGGAATTTCGGCGGCAAGTGGCATCATGTGGCCATTGCCTATAAAAATGACCAGATGAAGGTATATGTAGATAAATACCGGGCGCTGACAGTACCCCATTGCGGCGGGTTAAAGCCGGCCACTATTGAAATAGACGGCATCGGCGATCAGAACAAACCCATCATCTTCAAGGATCTCAAAATAGCCGACGGCGTGCAGATGTATATGCTGGGACAGAAATTTACCGATGCCAAGATCGTTACGCACGGCATCAATTTCGACGTCGACAAAGCAACTATCAAACCGGAGAGCATGGGCACCCTTAATATGGTCGTGCATGTTCTACAGGACAACCCCGACCTCAAATTCGAAGTGGACGGCCACACCGATAATTCCGGGACGGCAGCCCATAACCTGACGCTATCCCAGCAACGCGCGGATGCGGTGAAGACCCAGCTCATCAGTATGGGTATCGACGCTTCCCGGCTAACCTCCAAAGGCTTTGGGGACACCAAGCCCATGTCCGACAACAGCACGCTGGAAGGGAAAGCCAACAACCGGCGCGTTGAGTTCGTTCGGATGTGATCCCGTCGAAGCCCTGCAACTAAACCCTCACCATAATTTATACCACTATGCGTACTAAAATGTACTGTATGTCCTTTGTGACCCTGGGCGTAACCATCCTCTTGCTGGCCTGTCAAAAATCAAACAACGGCAATAACACGCCGGCTACCGGGAAAGGCACCCTCACCGTCAACTCAACGGCATATAGCAATGTCACCTGCACCCAAATTCCAGACACGGTCTCCAGGAATCCCCTGGCGGTCGTGCCCGGCGTCTCCCTCATCGCGATCAATGGGACGGATTCGGTGGCTTTCTACTTTCTCAACATGCCGACTCAATCCTCCGGGAGCGTTAGCTTCGTCAATGGTGACAGCACCGCCGTCAGGATAGGCAACAATAATACGGTGACCTATACGGGCTATATCCTCGGCGAATATATCCATATCACCGGAAGCAACCTCGTAGACTGGAGCGTGACCAACGCAGGCGGCACGCTGACCAAGACAGGAGCTAACAGCTTTACTTTTACCTGCACCACCCATACCCCGGGCAGTACGACCACCGATGTCACTGTCAGCGGCAGCGGATCATTTTAAAATAGAATAGCCATGGGTAATGCTATCATTCGCATCCTGCTGTTGCCGGTGCTCCTGTTCAGCTGCGCGCCAGAGGCCCCCGCTCAACAGACTCCCGCTCCCGGTCCGCCGAATGCCGCGCAGCAGCAGGCATTGGATAAGGTCATGTTCGCTGTAAAGACCATATTCAACAAGCTCAACAGTTCGGACTGGATACTCCGGCGCGATTATTATGACCCGAAAGCGATCGTCAACTACTGGCAAGCCGGCGCCCCGATGAACCTGAACAATAATTTCGAAAGGGTTTATGAGATCAAAGCGGGGACGCCATCTTATGAAAAACTCATCCGGCCGCTGGTAGACAAGGATCAGGAGTTTTATAAAACACAGCAATACGACAGTGCCAGAATCTTAGACGCAAAGATCAAGGCCCTGTCACACTTCGAACTGTATGCCAACCTCAATATGGCAACGGTGAACCTGCAACCCACGAATCGGCGGCAGCCGAATGTTCCCTTATCCGTGAAAGGATGTACGTATAGCTGCCTGTCCAATCACGGCAATGTGGATAGGGTCGTCGTCGGTAGTTATCACCTGTTGTTCGGCGCCTGGGACCCGGCGCAATGTGCAAAGGAGCAGACCGCTCGTTACCAATTCAGGCATCCTGTCGGTACGCCCTATATCGAGAATATCGACATCGAGATCATCGGCGATAATGACTTCATCCGCAACTGGGTGGATACTGCAGACTGGAGCCTGATCACGCAAGCACTTTCCAATTGAATAAAATATCGAGCATGAAACCCACCGGTGTCAACCGCTATGCGCCTTTCGTCTGCCTCCTGCTTTGGAGCACGGGTGTCTTCTCACAGCCAAACCAACTGGCAAAAAAAGATACCCTGATGTGGTTCGTCGGCACCTGGCAATCCAAAACCGTCTTTAAAGCCGACAGCAATTATATCACCGGCGGAGCGGCAGGCGCCACCGTAACCGTCCAGCCGGATGGAAGCACGTCCATTCAGTCACCCGATGGACAAAAGTTTAACCAGCAGATCGACCAGGGGCTTAACGCGGGGGACGACGCATTGAACAACCTCAAGCAGCAGATCAGCAGCGAAGGGTTAGGCCAGTATCGGCTATATACGTTTACCAAGGAGCAAATCGATTCGGCCAAGGCCTGGTTTCAACGCCTGAAGCTGCCTGATGGCTCTTCATCCAACTCCGCTTCCCCCACCCCACTTTCCCGGTTTGTCGGAAGCCTGGCGAATTATTGCGAGACGGTGAAGTCGGATTATGATGCGGTGGACCAATTTTGCAAGGCCCACCGGGGAATGAAACATGAACATTTTGATTATCCCGACCCGCCCAAGGCCGACTATTTCAATTGCTGGGGCTGCCAGCATGACGCACAAAAGACATTCGTGGCGGCCAGCCAGGCCTATGTTCCCACCTTCTTTGTACCCGAACAGGACCTGGTTACCAAGGCGCTGGCCATTATGAAAAACCTACAGCGGATCGGCAGGGACAACCCTTGGGCGGACCAGGGTCCCGATATTCAGCCAACCATCGACAGCCTCTGGCAACATCATAGGAATGATCCCAGTAAGAATGGTCCCTGCGAATACCTGAGCTTTAGTGTAATGGTAGAAGACGTGGTCTTTCTTGTTCAACGGATGCTCAATAAAGCAGACCAGTTGCTGGATGATGTCGATAAAAGCAACGATTATAATGCCATCTACCCTGCCATCCTGGTGAACCTGGAGGCCTATCGCAAGTGCGAGCAAATCGGGGGTTTTGGGAGCGTATCCGGGCAAAATAATTTTGAGCGGTGCCGCGCCCTGGATCAGAAGCTATTTAGCAAAATGGCAGACAACCTGCTGTCGAAACATTATTGGTCTTATCTCGCCAGTATACCCGTGCTGTACGAGATTGCTAAAGAAATACAGTTGCTGGGCGGCGACGCAAATGACAATGTGTTGCAACAGGTAAATGCTGCTACGCATTTCACGCTAAGCCTCGACCTTAACGCTGGGCTGGACTTCCAGGGGCATGGGACGTATACCACGCACCTGATAGGGAAAGCCAGAATAGTGGCAGAGATGGACTCAATCAGCTGCATCCGGTTCGTCCTGGATGAAGGGGAGAACGTGATCTCCATGCACCTCGAGGAAAACCGGATGAGCCTCCAAAAGTGCAGCCCACAATATACCGGCACATATACCTATATAAGCCCGCAGCCCGTACTGAATATTGACTTATGCAAAGGCGCGGCAGATACCCTAACCCTGGCCCGGTTCAGTGCCAGGCCCGCGAAGGCCGGTACGTGGGTAGACCCTTGCGGCGGTCCACCCCCTGCCAGCGGCATCAATGGCGTCGACGGCTATTTCATCGATCCCAATACGGTGATGAAACAGGCGCAGAACATTAAATCGAATGCCTCTGCCAATTCGGCGCAAATGCAGGACATGATCGCCAAATTAAAGCAGCAGGCCGCGGCAATTAAGCAGCAATTTGCCGGCGGAGGCGGTGGAATGGACGCCGGTACGGCCACCAGCATCAAAAAGATACAGGATATGGCCAATACGGCGATGAACTCCCAGATAAGCCAATTGTCGCGCCTTGTACTCCCGGTGACAGTGACCAACAATCAAACTACCCTGATCAACCAGGTGATTCATGCCACCGACATAAACACCAATGCTCAGGCGACCCAGATGATCAAATACTGCGTTCTTACGATCCAGCTGAAGAGCACGCCGCAGTAAACTACCTGTTAATTAATCGACTTTTAATTTAGGCCAATCGCATTTCTTGATTAGCTTTAAAATCAAAAAATGAGAAACACCCTTCTTATCCTTGTCCTGGTTGGCGCAACTTTAACCTCCCACTCTCAGACCCCCAATACCGTTATCAACTGCTGGATCGACAACGGCGGTGTCAATTATGGTCATCTTGCGGAATTGCTGCCCGACAGCATCACGGCAAACCTACTGGTCAATCCGCGTAAAAAATTCCATATGCGGGACGGCAACGTTATCCTTCTTTGGTTGGAACAACAGGGCTGGAAACTCCTGGCTGTGGACGTCTCGGCATCCGGCTCCGGCGGAAATGTCTTCAGCCGTTCGAACTATATCCTGTCAAAAGAGATTTACCTGGACGATGCGGCCCGGACGCTATTCCTGCAAAAATTGGAAGGCATCGAAAACAAACGCAATAACTGAGGTCTGAACCTCCCTAGGCAGGCTGCCCGGCTACGATCGCCGCATTCTGCCGCTCCATCGCCTTCATTGCACTACCACGCCAGCTCTCGGCCATGGACGCTGAGATGGGATCGGGGAAGATATCTTCCTCTTCCTTCTCTACGCCATCATAAATGGCGGATGCGGCTGATTCCGGGGAGATTTTAGGTATTTCGAGCCCCCGGTTCATGTCGGTATCGACGGGACCGGTAAGAACCGCATGCACCTTCACACCCCGGCCGGCCAGATAGGCACGCAGCGATTGGGTCAGCGAGAAGGCTGCCGCTTTCGAGACCGAGTAGGAAGAAATAATCGGCAAAGCAGCAAGGGCCACTATCGACAAGTTGTTGACGATCGCACCTTGAGACCGGGTGAGGGCAGGCAGAAAAGCCTGGGTCAGGTCGTAAGGGCCGAAAAGGTTGACGGCGAAATGACGGTCGAGCATAGAGCGGTCACTCAGGTCGTCGTAATGCGCCACGCCGGCGTTGTTGATCAGGATGTCAAGCGATCCGACCTGCGCGACGGCCTGCCCGATCTGTTCCGCGTTTGTCACATCCAGCATCAGGGGTACAACCCGGGGATCAGGGTGTGTCATAGGTGTGCGAGTACCGGCATACACCCGCTGCGCGCCTCTCTTCAGCGCCTCTTCGACCAGGGCGCGCCCTATTCCACGGTTGGCCCCGGTGACAAGGAGAATCTTGTTCTCGATTTTCATATACTTAATTTTTAGTGTGCTTTTTTTAGACCGATAAGGAGCGAGTTTCCTTCTCGTCCTTGCGCGTAGGGCCTCCTTTGCCGGTTGCGATGAGGCTGCGCAGGCTGGTGCGAACAAAATAGGTCCATGCGTCATTGCAGACGTTGTAGCATTCGAATTGGGGAACCAGCCCCTGATGAGTGAAGCGAACTTCAGTCTGACCATCCTTTTTAGCGATGTCGAAAATGATCATCGTGTTTTTCCACTCGCTTTGGTCTTCAACGAACTTGAAATAATTGTCCATAACCAGCCAAACCACCTTTCGTGCAGGAATAAGCACAATGATCCTTATCTCGCAGCGATGGACGTCTTCATAATGGTATTTGAATTCGCTGCCAGGCTTGTCCGTGCTTCCTTCTATATTCTCGGACCACCAGCCACGGACATTATTGATGGCATCAAAAGCTTCCTGTGGCGTTTGGTCTACCAGAAAGACGGCTTTGAAATCCTGATCCTTCGTACGGCTGGCGGAAATGAAGTTCCGCAGGCTATCGGTTATATAACCGGTCCATGCATTGGAACAGGCCTCAAAACACTCCTGTTGCGGGATCAACCCTTCATGGGTGAAGCGGATCTGGGTCTTGTCATCCTTTACAGCGATATCAAAGATGATCTTTGTATCCATCCATTCATTTTTATCCTGCACGAAATTGATGGAGCTTTCTATCACCTGCCATACGACCCTTTTGCCCGGAATTAGCTCCGCCAAACGCTGCTTGCTGTAATGGAGATCTTTGTAACGGTAGGTAAATTCGTCACCCACTTTGCCCGTAAGTCCTTCAATTTCTCCCGACCACCATCCACGGACATTGTTTATAGCCTCGAAGGCTTCCTTCGGGGTCTGGTCTACCACGATGGTTGTGGTAAAATCTAGTTTCTTCATGGTGTTATTTTTTTCTACACCAAAGGTAGATCGAATACCTCCCGGTTGATTTGGGCAAAAATGACAATAAAGCAGGACGATCTTGCCATCTCGAAGTTTGGGTGTAAATTGTACGTATAATTGTAGCCTGCCTATGCGTATAGCTGTTTTGAATTATGAATATGCCAATCCAACCTGCGTAAATGGCCCGGCAGATATCTGGCACGGAATGAATCGGCTGTACCCGTTGCTCACCGGAACTCCAATGAAGATGCCTATCCAGGTCGATTTTATTTCTTCTTCCGATAAAGCGTTATATGCTACACCCATCGATGCGGGAAAACAAAAGAAATTGGCCCCGAAAGAGGTATATGATCTTATCATTATTCCGGCCATGCGTTTTGAAAAGATGCAGGTAGTGCTGGAGCGTGAACAGACACTGATAAAATGGCTACAGCGTCAATATGCACAAGGCGCCGAACTGGCCAGCATTTGCATAGGTACATTCTTTCTGGCTTCCACCGGGCTGCTGACAGGGAAGAAAGCAACTACCAATTGGCTCTTCGCCAATGAATTCCGTAAACATTTCCCTTATGTCGATCTGGAGGATGAGAAAGTGATCGTCGATCAGGGCAGATTGTATTCCTGCGGCGGGGCCTTTAGCTTCACCAGCTTTATGATATACCTCATCGAGAAATTATGCGGACACCAGGAAGCCATAATTGCATCGAAGGTGCTGATGATAAACGTACACGACAAGCCGCAAAGCAGTTTTTCCATATTCCAGTTCCAGCACAACCATGCGGATGAGATCATTTCAATTGCGCAGCAGTATATAGAAAAAAATTACCGGCAGCCCCTCACGCTGGAAACCCTTGCAAGCCGCAGCAATATGAGTGTGCGCAATTTTATCCGGCGGTTCGAGCAGGCTACGACCAATACGCCATTGGAATACCTGCAGCGTGTCCGGATAGAGGCGGCAAAAAAAATGCTGGAAAGCAGGAAGGAGGGGATCGTACAGGTTGCCTCGCGCTGCGGATATGAGGACGTCGATTATTTCAGAAAGATCTTCAAGCGGTATGTAGCAATGACACCTCGTACATATCAGGAAAAATATGGAAAAAAGCCCTATCTTTCGAGCTGATATGAAAAGACCTATCTTCCTCTTTGTTCTGTCCCCCGTTCTATTCTTCGCTTCCTGCCATTCTTCCGCCGGTGATCAAAGGACTCCCGGTAATGACACGTTTCTCGTCGATCCATCCAACCCCAAGCTGCCGCCACCAAAGAGTAATCCGGAGTTCCGGGCCCAGGTGAAAAAAGATCCGGTAGGAGAATATCGCGAAAAGACCGGGCATATCCTCGGAGATTTTGTGGTCCGGCTTTATCAGACATCCAAAACGATGTACTACCGCGCCGATGTGGAATACGAAGGGTTGCCGGGCACGGATACCATCAAGCTTCCCGATCTTGGCACGGAGCCGCAGCCTGTGCTGCAGAAAGGAGAAACAAAGTATTCCTGTGTCATCGGGTTCATGGATAATGACAAGAAGTTCCGGGAGCTGAAGCTGGTGCACGTGACTCCCAAAGGCGATCAATTCAAGATCACCACACTAAAGCATTGGGTCGTGATGGATCATTACCGGCTGGTGAGCCAATAAACCGGGCCCTACATCTCTCCCAACTGCTTTAGATATTTTTCAGAATTCGCCCTTGTAGCGGCGGGAGGGTTCATGCTTAGCGATTTCTTAAAATTGATGATCGCATTCTTCTTATCGCCCTTGATGGCATAGCCTTCGCCAAGACTGTCGAACACGTTGGCGCTTTTCGGATGGCGCTGCGTATTGAGGATAAACATCTCTATCGCCTTATCTTGCTGGTTGTTGCCAAGCAGCTGATACCCGTAAAGGTTGAGCTCGTTTTCCGTGGAGACGGCGATAGCATCTTTCATCAGACTCTCCGACTCTGTCGTTTTACCCGTTGCTTTCAGCAGATCTGATTTGATCTTTAAAGTAGTAAAATTGGAATTTATGGCGATAGCCTGATCGATCCATACGAGCGCCTTATCGTAATTGAGTTTGTTCTGAACGGCATAATCAGCCGCGCTGGCATATCCCTGCCAGCCAAAGCCGGTGGGGCCTTTCAACTCTTCGGCGGCATTGGCCATTACGATATTATCAACGTCAAATTCGATCTTTACAGGAAACTGCATCTTTTCCCAGCTGAGCGCCAGCTCGGCGGAATTCTTAGTAATATTCTGGAAATCATACGTCAGCAGCTCAGTCATGGGGACGGATCGTAACGTTATTTTTGCCCTCATCTCATCTTGCTGCGGGTCATACCAGAAGCTACCCCACGATCTGCTGTCTTTCGACAGGATAACCTCCCCGGTATTATCCTGGTTGATGACAAAAAAGAGACCGTAGTCACCTGAGGGAACCGAATGGCCTTCTATGGTGGCCTGATGAGACAAATGGATCACCGTATTCTCATTGGCGCCTGCCCGCCAGGGAGCTTCATTGCCTGCCCCAAACCCCTGTTTATTCCAGCCATATGGCACCAACTCTCCCCATATCTTCCTTCCCTTAACAGAAGGTCTCGAATAATTGACGGTGACGGTAGAGATCCCGATCTTTTGTGACACCGTAGCCCCGGGGCTGGGGATCCTGGGAGTCGTGATATTCTGGCTGCGGGATGAAAAGGCGGAGAGGGCCAGTAGCAGGATTGCTGGATACCTGGCAATGAGTAGTCTTGGCATTTTACCTGGTTTTAGATGTGACGCAATCAGTTAGCGACCTTAAGTTAGCATTTGATAACTACCGGCGCCAACTATTTTTATTCCAGCGGCAATCCCTCTACTTGGAAGGTATTAGAAGTATTTTTATTTCCTATCTATAGAAAGGCGCCTAGGTAACATCAAAGTATTACTATTTCACAGGTTGCTTTATCCACCTACCTTGTGATCAATTTAACCCCCATCCGATGAAAACCGATCAACCCCTGAGAAACCGTGCCTATTACCGGGATAGGATCATTGCCATTGCCATCATCGTTCTCTGCCTTTTCCTGACGCCTGACTTCCTGCTGGCTGGAAATGTCCTGGATAAGACGGGCAACCCCACTGCCACCGCCCTTGTCGCCTTCAGCGTGCGGCAATTGAGCTCGGCCTATGCAGGGAAGTGCATCAACGTGCGGCGCAGCAGCGACAATACGACCAAGGACATTGGGTTCACGGCAGCGGGGGACCTCGATACGGCAACGCTGAAGACCTTTGTGGGCGGCGGTACCGGCTATGTGACCATTTGGTATGACCAAAGCGGTAACGGCTACAATGCAACCCAAACGACGGCCGCCAATCAGCCGGCTATCGATAGCCTCGGAGTGATCAACAGGGACAATGGGCAGCCTTCCATTTACACGTCCCCCAACGGCCCATCCAGCGTAACGTTTCTGTCCTATGGACCCCTCACTCCATTGAACGGGACCACGCAAGTCACGCGGATAGAAGTAGCCCGGAGCCGCACAACCACTAGCTTTGGTATTACGGAAGGATTAGGCACCTACCAACTGGACCTGCAACTGCTGACTTCGAACCAGGTACAGGTCCAGTTCGAAACCACCAATATCACGGCCGGCGGAGCGGTGACCAATAACAATTCCCTGATGTCGATCAATTCGGTTCGCAACAACGGGAATTGCCTGACTTATGTCAACACGACTTTGGTGGGCTCCACGGCCACGAGCATAATGAACTTCAGTTCATCGGTGACAGGGTATATCGGTGTCCGGTTTGATTACGCCCTTAATAATGCTGGTCCAGGCGCTTTTTCCGAAACGATCTTATTTAATTCGGTGTTGTCGGATGCCGACCGGCAGGCGATGAACTATAACGAGAATTGGTACTATTCGCTGGGTTTCGATGCCTGCAGCAGTACAGTGACCAGTCTTTCTACCAATAACACGACCACCAAAGCATTGTATGCCTGTATACCAGGCAGCCCCTGGACGTACTATTATGATCCGGCCCATCCATTAAAGCTGCTGTTCGGTATTGCGCAAGACCCCGGTGGCACGGGCGCCAACTCCACATTTGTGGCAGATTCCATCAACCTGACCGTTACCTCCAATCCCAGCACGGTATATTATTCCGCCACCTCGGGAACAGAGGGCATCTTTGCGCTGGGCCGCTACTGGAATGTATACACCCATACCCCGCTGACCAGCCCTGTCAACGTCCGTTTCTTTTACAACCCGGCCGACACGGTAGCGGCAAGAAATGCGGCGCAGGCTTTCAAAACCAGCAGCGGGGCAACGAAGATGAGCAATCTCCAGTGGTTTAAAACGGTAGGCAGTCCATTTAGCCCAAGCAACCTGACAGCAACGCCAACAGCGAATGTAACAGGTTCGCATCTTACCCTTACTCCGGTGTACGGAACAACAGCAGACGGGATCAACTATGTAGAATTCGATGGGGTCACCAGCTTTTCCGGTGGGACAGGGATATACATGGTATCCAGTTCGTTGGTAGTGCTGCCCGTCAATCTCGGCTCCTTCACCGGCAGGCGGGTGAACGAAACGACGGTGCTTTCCTGGACAACGGAGACGGAATCCAACCTTGACAGATTTGAGCTCGAGCGAAGCGCCGATGGCTCCGCCTGGATGAAGGTCGGCCAGGTAGCGGCTGCCGGTAACAGCTCTACACCCTTGTCTTATCAGTATATCGACCCTGTATCCCTGCCTGCAGGAAACACCCTGTATTACCGATTGAGACTGGTGGATAAAGACGGGCGGGATACCTACTCCGGCATAGTGGTGGTAAAGTCGTATGACAACGGGGCGATCACTCCACAACTAAGCAGGATCATTCCCAACCCGTTTGGGGATAACCTGGAGATCACCTGTACCGTTCCCAACAGCGGCTCCGTGGAGGTACTGCTGCAGGACGTGGCGGGTGCTACACTGATACGCCGGAAATATACCGCGAACAAGGGCGACAACGTGCTGAGGCTGACAAATCTTAATGGCCTGGCGCAAGGTATTTACATCGTGCGGGTTGTGCAAGGGGGAACCGTAGCCATAGGGAAGGTGATCAAAAAGTAACTATCCCGTCGCTTGCGCTCATCCTTGAAAGAATTTACGAAATTTTAGCCAAAGAAAAAATTAAATATTCCCTTTCTCTATGCAGCCGGGCCCGGGAATTGTATGTCCTTTGTAAGGAGAGATAGAAATATTTCTATTGTTCATGCATGGTGATTCAGGTTAACTCGTAAATGTTTAATGTATGAAAAAAATGTATGCGGCATTCGAAAACCTTTTCGGTGGGGGAAAGGTCTACGAGCCCACAAGCCAATCGCAATCCTCACCTGTAACCATTACCTCATTTTCACAGCCCAATGTTCTTAAGAAAAGAATGGAAGAGGAAAAGATGACCCATGGCGGCACCGTTACGGCAAATCTGTCGCCGGTGAGGCTGGATATGGATCATGGTGAGGTAGTAATGTATTTTTGCCCCATGAAGACGATCCAGGTACTACACATCCAAAGAGATGGAGATGGTGGTAGCATTCCGGTGGATGCCAAAATTGAAGGATTACGGGTCCCTCGTCATCTTAAGTCAGGGTTCTATGATCTTAAGAATGTCGAAGTAACTTCCAACGGGGCCATAATGGTCAAAGCTACTGAAGCGACTACCTGGGAATTTGTAGAAAGCAGTTTTCCTGAGTGATAACTGTTTTGCCGGCAAAACAAATCAAGCCCCTAGCCATTGCCAGGGGCTTTTTTATTCCTGAGCGCAGCTGCCGCATATCCTTATCTTCTCATCGAAATATTTTCATGAACCCATTTCGCTTCTTCCTCTGGCGAAACCTTATCCAGCGTACTACCTACCCTGCTGAACGTCGCCTGGGCAGCATCATAGGGGTTGCTGTCATCGAAGTATGGACCGACTACGCCCAGGATCCAGCCGCCCTTGGCCGCCCAGTGAGGCTCGTTCACTCTGTATTTGAATACTTCATAATGAACAAGATTATTTTGCCCGTCAAAATCGATCGTTACGCGCTTTAGGTGCTCGATCTCATCCGGACAGGCATTAAGCTCCGTCGGGAACTCCAGCCAGTTCGCAAGTTTGCTTTCGGCGCCTTTTATGATCGTAAGATATTCGTGGGGAAACAGGTGAAGCTGGTCGCCATTTCGTAAGAGATGAAAGGTGGACTCCCTGGTCAGCAGATTCTCCGCATAAGGCAAAACCTCTTCGGCAGTTATTGCCTCTCTCCTTTCCAGTTTGCCATATAACGTTTTTACCCGCTCAAACCGCAGCGAATTCATTTTTTTGTTCTGGTATTTGAAAATTTGTATCCGGTAAACCGCAAAGATGATGATTGCTAAAATGAGCAGGCCAACAACCAGGAGTGTAATATTCATTGAATGGAAGTAATTTAGGTTTAAATTAATCATTAGTTCCCTATCTTCGCGCCGTAGTTCTTTCTATATTTCTTCATCAAGCGGTGGAGGTCCACGAATAAGTCGGGGTTAATAGGGAATTGTGTGTAAATCACAAGCTGTCCCGCAACTGTAAGTAACGCCTTGGTTTTTGCCCATCGATGTCCACTGTCCCCCGGGATGGGAAGGACGGCAAAAATGTTACAAGCCAGGAGACCTGCCTGCACCGTATTGACTATGCTTCCGTGGACTGGAGCAGATGGTCAGTTGATGGCGACCCCATGGGCCGGAGTATTAACCCGTGCCGGTGAGGGCCGTTGCATCTTCGCCACCGCATCTTCCATATGTTCCTTCCCGCGTTTGCATCCTGCGATATAGCTAGGGCTTTTAATTGATTACATCACTTAAAAAGCGACAACATGCAAACACACAACCTGGGCTACCCGAGGATAGGTAGCCGGCGTGAACTCAAAAAAGCTTCCGAACAGTACTGGGCAGGCAAATTGACGGCCGATCAGCTGATGTCCACCGGCAAAAGCATCCGCCTCCAAAATTGGCTGCTTCAAAAAGAAGCGGGCATCGACCTGATCCCGGTGGGCGATTTTTCCTTTTACGACCAGGTGCTGGATACCAGCCTCATGGTAGGAGCCATCCCGGAACGTTATCACGACCTGATGCAACGGCAACAGCTACCGGACATCGATCTGCTATTTGCCATGGCCAGGGGCTATCAGCAAGACGGCTACGATGTCAAGGCCATGGAAATGACCAAATGGTTTGATACCAATTACCACTATATCGTTCCGGAATTCACCGCCGATCAAAGGTTTTCTTTGTTCACCAACAAATTGCTGAACGAATACCTGGAAGCACGGGAAGCTGGCATCCAGGCCAAACCCGTAGTGCTGGGCCCCGTCTCCTATCTGCTGCTGGGCAAGGAAAAACAGCCGGGTTTCCACAGGCTGGAACTCATCAACAGGCTGTTGCCCGTCTACCTGCAGCTGCTCCAGAAATTGGATGACGCCAAAGCCTTTTACATCCAATTCGATGAACCCTGCCTGTCCCTTGACCTTACGGCCGCCGAACAACAGGTCTTTGTCAAGACCTACCAGGAGATAAAAAGCCGGTTTCCCGGGCTGCACATTATCCTGGCCAGCTATTTCGAATGCTACGGGCAAAACCTGTCCACCGTCCTCAGCCTTCCCGTGCAGACCATCCACCTCGATCTGGTTCGCTGCCCATCGCAGCTCGACGATATCCTGGCTACTTCTTTCGTCAATAGCAAGACCCGGCTTTCCCTGGGAGTCGTAGACGGCCGTAATATCTGGAAGAACGATTTCCAGCAGTCCTTGTATCTCATCAAAAAAGCGGCGGAAAAAATTGGCGGGGACAGGCTCCTGATCGCCCCTTCCTGTTCCCTGCTGCACAGTCCCTGCGACCTCGACGGGGAGACGAACAACGCCGTACTGACGCCGGAAATAAAACAATGGCTGTCTTTCGCCAAACAAAAGATCCAGGAAGTCGTCACGCTCAGGCAGCTTGCCACAGGCGAATATTCGGCCGACACCGATCGGCAGTGGAAAGCGAATATAGCAGCCATCAATAGCAGACGGACTTCCCCGCTTATTCATAAACCCGCTGTCAAACAAAGAGTGGCGGCTGTTACGGATGGCGATACCCGGCGCCAGCACGATTTCCGGCAGCGGAAGATCACACAGCGGGAAACCCTCCGGCTGCCTGCTTTTCCCACGACGACCATTGGCTCTTTTCCCCAGACTGCCGAAGTGCGGAATATCCGGTTGCGGCTGAAAAAGGGCGAGATCACTCCGGCTGAATACGACACGCTCATCGGAAAGGAAACTGCGACCGCCATCCAGTGGCAGGAGTCCATCGGCATCGATGTGCTGGTACATGGCGAATTCGAACGCAACGACATGGTCGAATATTTCGGCGAACAGCTGGAAGGATTTGTCTTTACCAGCAACGGCTGGGTACAAAGCTATGGCAGCCGTTGCGTCAAGCCCCCGATCATCTACGGCGATGTGTCAAGGCCAGCACCCATGACGGTCCGCTGGTCATCTTATGCCCAATCCCTGACGGACAAATGGGTAAAAGGCATGCTCACCGGGCCGGTGACGATCCTGCAATGGTCGTTTGTCCGCAATGACCAGCCCCGAAGCGAGACCTGTACCCAGATCGCCCTGGCCATCCGTGATGAAGTGCTCGATCTCGAAAAGGCCTGTATCCGCATCATCCAGATCGACGAGCCTGCCATCCGCGAGGGCCTGCCTTTACGCAAGGAGAACTGGCAATCGTACCTGGAGTGGGCAGTCCGCGCCTTTCGCATTTCCGCCGCCGGTGTGCACGACGCCACGCAGATACATACGCACATGTGCTACTCCGAATTCAATGATATCATCCAATCCATCGCAGATATGGATGCGGATGTCATCACGATAGAATGTTCGCGGTCGCAAATGGAACTGCTCGATGCCTTTGCCGGTTTTCAATACCCCAATGAGATCGGTCCGGGTGTCTATGACATCCATTCGCCCCGCATTCCATCGAGAACGGAAATGACCGAGCTGATGCAAAAAGCCATGGACGTCATTCCAGCAGACCAGCTTTGGGTAAACCCGGACTGTGGCCTGAAAACCCGTGCCTGGCCGGAGACAAAGGCAGCGCTCATCGAAATGGTGCAGGCTGCAAAAGAATTGCGGCAGGCTGTGCAATAATTGTGGAAAATGAAAGCATATCGCACCCCTGTGTCTTAATTTTACTCTACTGCCTAAAAAAAATAAGACTATGGCTACGAGAGCAAAAAAGATACTCATCACGAGCGTTTCCCATGAGGAAGCCGAACACGCGATGGCGGTCTTTGCACAGTGTAACACCCAGCTGAAGCTGATCGAGTCCAGGATGGAAGAGGAAAAACAACAGGTTGACAACAAATTCCTGGGCGATATCTCCCGGCTGAAGGACTCCATGGACGAACAGGTCAAAATGCTCCAGGTATATGGCCAGCAATACAAGGATAACTGGAAGGGGAAAAGCCTGGCGCTCGTTCATGGCAAGATCGGGTTCCGGACGGGTAACCCCAAATTGACAAAAGACAGGAAGTTTACCTGGGATGCCGTAACCGAGCTCTTAAAGAAAGCTTTCCCGGCCTTTGTCCGCACCTCCTATGAGATAAATAAAGAGGCGCTCATCGCTTTCCGGGATGACAAGGGATTTGAAGAGATAAAGGAGCATTGCTACGTGGATGTAGTCCAGGACGAATCCTTCTATGTCGAGGCGAATACGGAAGAGTTGTCCGTTGCTTATTCCATCCATCGATAAATAAATATAACTTTCATTACATCTTAAAGCTGTCGTATATACGACAGCTTTATTATTCCTGCCTGTTGATTGGTCGGGGCGGAAGGAGGCTTCACCGGCTGGATGTCCCTGACATCGTTCCACACAAAATACACAAAGGAGAGCGGCCGGTATTCCCAGGAGAACCGGAGATGGAGGCTGCCCGTATTGCCCGCGGTGTTATACTGGTAATACGAACTCAGCTGCAGTCTGGGATTCCACGCTACCCGCAGTTCTGGCGCCAATAGATAATCAGTGACGCGCCCCTTCGTTTCCCCTACCCCTTTGAAATCATTACGGGTATAATTCATCACCAGGGCTATATGAGGAATGGGGGCTGCACGCAACGACACGAACCAGCTGTTCAGCCGGCCATTGTAGTAGCCGCCGGTACTTATCCTGGCCTGTAGACTATAGTGTGCGCCCTGGTTGGTAGAACCATCGAGCTCGTACCGGGTATATCGGTATCGGCCAGGCCCTATTGTCAGATCGGTTACGGGAGAAAAGATGCTGTCCAGGTTTTCCCAGGAGGTGGTGATCGTGGCGTTTATCGAGGACAGGTCCCTGAACAGGAAACCTACCGGCGAGATAGCGAGCGAGGCCTCCTGGAATTGCCCGGTAGAGGCGGTTTTAAACAAATTCCCGATGACTTGCTGATAGAAAAAAGTGGCGTTGTGTGGGAGCCAATGTGGCGTCAGGAACATTTCCACATTGGGTTGCAGATGGATGAAATCCGTGCGTTCCAGATACCCTGTCTGTGTGCTGTACCCCTTGGATGCATATGCGCCCAGCAGGTCGGCGTAGAAGCGGTTGTCCGCATAGTTGTATTCCATCAGCCCGGCGCTGCCTTTGTCTCGCGTATGATTGTCAGCCGAACCGGAGACCATACCGCGCAGGAACATAGTCTGTTTCATCCGCCAGAAACCATCCAGTACGCCAACAGGGTTCCAGGAAGAGGCCTGTCCGGGCGCAGCTTCATTGTAGCGGTTGACGCTCATGGCGCCAAGCTGAACGCCATGACCGAGATCCCGGCGCCAACGAGCGATGCCAAACCAGGCCGGAACATTTGTCGTATCACCACCCTGGCGCATCAGCAGGAAACCGGCAGAGGTCGCAGCGTCCTGGTGCACCAGCCGCAACCCTCCGGTTATCGGCAAGACTGCCCCGCTATCGCTTAGCCCGATCTGCCGGGAGAAGAATGGTTGGATCATGGCATCCTGACCAAGCGCGAACAGGTTTGCGTTCTCCTTGAAGAATTGTCGCTTTTCCGGGAAGAAAACGGTACTCCGTGTAAGGTTGATCACCTGTTGGTCAACATCCACCTGGGCAAAATCGGTGTTTATTGTGGCTTCAAGCGAAGTATTGGTACGCACCGCCCACTTGAGCTCTCCCCCTGCAGCCTGCCCGACGGTTTGCGAACCCCCGCTGCCCGTAGTCTTCAACAGTGCATAGGGTTCGAAACGAATGTTGGTTTGGGGCTGGGGTGGCTTGATCCCCGTGAGCAGCCCGGCATATTCCATATGGGAGGCGTCATAGGCTATCGGCCAGGGCGACCAGCCGCTCAGTTCTCCTACCGTACGGATATTCCTGGAAAAATTAATGCGCCAGGCGCTCGAACCCGCAGGATAACGCAGTGTGGCGAACGGAATAGCGATCTCTGCGGTCCATGTGCTGTCCCCGATGACGCAATGTGCACGCCATAAGCCATCCCAGTCGTAGTCGATGATACCTCCCTGGTAGAACATCATATCGGCCTGCGTGCCAAAAGGTGTTACGCAGAAAGCGGCCACGGGCATGCTCAATTGCCCAAAAGGCTCCAGCATCACATTGAATCCCTCGTTCTCGAAATTGCTAAAATCCCGGCGCATATCCTGGACAAGCAACCGGCGTTTCCCCCCGGTAAAATGACATATGGCCCCTATATACAGATTGACGCTGTCATAGAGCACCCGTACCTCGGTGGCGGCCGTTGGGGCCTTGCCCTGATCGGGGAAACACGTAATAAAAGGGCTCGTCACCGAGGAGGCTTTCCAGGCTTTTTCGTCCAGGTGCCCGTCGAGAACTATTTTTTCAGTCGTGTATATGGCCGGCAGCTTTAGCCGGCGGTCTTCCGCGGGAGGAAGGAAAGTAGGCTGCGCCAAGGCAGATCCAACAAAACAAAGGGCAATGAGGAAGAGGGATAGATTCTTCATGACTCCGGCTTTCCCGGCAAAAGACGGATGGAAAGTCTTATCATATTTGTCTTTTAGACCAAACCAAAACCTTCCGCCGTAGATAGTCCCCGTATGCTCCTGTACCTGCCCACGGTGGCCAACTGCCTTTCCGGGGGGCGGGCCCGGAATTTCGTCGAAAATCGGACGTCCTGCTGGATAATCCCCTACTTTTATCATACCATTCCATGACCGTACGCATCGATAGGAAACGAGTGGGCATTCACCTCCTGTTCTGGCTGGTGTATTGCTGTTATGCCATCCTGGACTATAGCTGGGACATGAGAAACAGTTTCGATCTGCGCAATGCCCTGCCGCTCTTCACAGAGCTCCCCGTCATCGTTGCAATGGTCTATATCAACCTGTACGGGTTGATGCCCCGGTTTTTCTATACCAAGCGTTATATAGTCTATGCCAGTATGCTGATCCTCCTCATGATAGGGGCTGAGCTCATCTGCGCATTCACCAACGTGCATATCTGGGTTCCCTGGGAACTTTCGCACCACGTGCCCGGCGTATCGACGGACGACCTGGTCTTTCTTCAGCCGATCTGTATCCTTCAGGCAGCCACGCATTTTTACCCGGTGGTCGCGCTGACCATGCTCTTCAAGCTGCGGAACAATGCTTTTCAAAATGAGAAAAGACTGCGCGAAGTGGAGCATGAGAAGTTCAATGCAGAGCTGCACTCCCTCAAGGCCCAGCTTCATCCGCATTTTTTCTTCAATACCTTGAACAGCATCTATTCGCTGTCCTTAAAGAAGTCCGAGCGATCACCCGGTGTTGTCCTGCGGTTGTCAGAGTTGATGCACTATATCCTGTATGAAGCCAATGCATCCTCCGTACTCCTTACCGATGATCTCCTTCACCTGACCAATTATATCGGGATAGAACAGACCCGGTTTGCCGACCGGCTCGACCTGTCCTTTCAATATTCCGGGGATATCGAGAACAAGACCATCACCCCGCTGTTGCTCCTGCCCTTTGTGGAAAATGCATTCAAGCACGGCCTGGTGAACGAACTGGATAAGGCCTGGATCACCATCGACCTGAAAGTGGCCGGCGGGCAACTCTACTTCAAGACAGCCAATAGCTATTCGGCGGTCAGCAAGCCGGTCTCCTCGACGGGTGTTGGACTAACCAATGTCCGGCGGCGGCTGGAGCTCGTTTATCCCGGTCGCCACGAACTGAACATCGTTCAACAAGACCAGGTGTTTTCTATAGATCTAAAATTGCAGTTGCATGAACAAGATCAGGTGCGTCATAGCGGATGACGAAGCGCTATCCCGGGAGGTATTGGAGTCCTACATCGCTCAGTTGGACAAGCTGCAGCTAATAACACAATGTAAGAATGGGCTGGAAGTCTTCAGCATCCTGAAACAGCAGCCGGTCGATCTGCTTTTCCTGGACGTCCAGATGCCGCAGCTGACGGGCATCGAGCTCCTGCGATCGCTGCAACATCCGCCAAAAGTGGTGCTTACCACGGCTTATCGGGACTTTGCCATGGAAGGTTTTGAATTGAATGTGCTGGATTATTTGTTAAAGCCCATTTCTTTTGAGCGATTCTTAAAGGCGATAGACAAATACGAATCCAATGGGATGTCGGCAGCAAACGTTCCCCAGGTGCATTCCTTCACCGGACATGCCGAGGCTTTCATTTATGTAAAAGCAGACAAAAAGATGGTCAAGGTTTTTTTAAAGAATATCTTTTTCATCGAAAGCAGAAAGGATTATGTCCGGATCAGGACTGCGGACAAGGATATCATCACCTACCAAACCATGAATCATTTTGAAGAGACCCTCCCGGACGTACATTTTCTCCGGGTGCACCGTTCGTATATCGTAGCACTCGAAAAAATAACGGCGGTTACCGCAGCGAAGATAGAAATGGACGACCTGGAGATACCCATCGGCGCCATCTACCAGAAACAGGTATGGCAGAAATTATTTAATTTTAATCCAAACCCTCCATCCATATGAGCGATGACAAAATAAAAAAAGAAGATATAAAGCAGGAAGTATTCGACCTGTATGATGATTATGCGCACAACCGGCTAAACAGACGGGATTTCATGGAAAGACTCTCTGTCTACGCGATAGGCGGCCTTACCGTGACTGCGTTGATGAGCTTTCTGATGCCCAATTATAAAAATACCCTCCAGGTGAAGCAGGATGATCCCCGCATCATCTCTGAATATGTCAATTACAAATCCGGGAAGGGTGGCGGAACGATAAAGGCGCTTCTATCCAAACCCGCTGACGCGAAAGGGAAACTGGGTGGCGTCGTCGTTGTGCATGAGAACCGCGGACTAAATCCTTATATTGAGGATGTCGGCAGGCGAGTAGCCGTGGCCGGATTCATATCCATCGCTCCCGATGCCTTGACCCCTTTGGGCGGCTATCCGGGTGATGATGACAAAGGCCGCGAGATGCAGAGCAAAAGGGATAAAAATGAAATGCTGGAAGATTTTATCGCAGCCTTTGAATACCTGAAGAAACATCCCGATTGCAACGGAAAGGTTGGAGTCGTGGGTTTTTGTTTTGGCGGTGGCATCGCCAATATGATGGCAGTGAGGCTTCCCGATCTGGCCGCAGCTGTCCCGTTCTATGGCGCGCAGCCGCCGATAGAACTCGTACCCCAGATAAAAGCGCCGCTTTTGTTGCATTATGCCGGACTCGATACGCGTATCACCGAAGGGTGGCCGGCCTACGAAAGCGCCTTGAAAGAGAATCATAAGGAATACACCGCGTATATCTACCCCGGCGTAAACCATGGTTTCCACAACGATACCACTCCCCGCTATGACAAAGCCGCGGCAGAGCTTGCGTGGAAACGGACCATTGATTTTTTCGCACAAAAACTAAGCTGAGCCAAAGATGATCGTCACGGTGGTGCCAACTTCTTTTTCGCTTTCGATGTGGAACTCGCCACCCAGGCGGCGGATAAAATCGCGTACGAACCGGTAGCCGAAGAAATGCCCACCCCCGACCCGGATGTCGGGTTCACTAGTCATCAGCTCGTCCAACTTCTGTGGTGACATACCTTTCCCCGTATCCCGTACACAGAGATGGATCCTGCCATTCGATGAAAGCGCCACCACCCTGACACTTCCTGTGCTGGTATATTTGATGCCGTTATCCACCAGGTTTCGCAGCACTATCGCCAGCAAATGCTCATCGGTATTGAGTACAAGGGAATCGTCGACCTCCCGGGTAAGCCGGATATTTTTTTGCCTGGCAGCAGGTTCATAAAAACTTAAGATGGAATCTATAAAAGGCGCCAGGGCCAGTGGTTCCATCTTGGGTGCAAATCCATCCTGCTGGCTGTCATACCAGATGAGAAAATCCGATGTAAACTGGACGATGTTGCGGCTTGAGGTCTGCAATTCCCCAAGGAAGTAGCCCAACTGATCTTTATCCAGGTCCTGGTGGCGCCGGTATAGCGTTTCGACAAGCAGGTCCTGGGCATGCAAGGGCGAACGCAGATCGTGTATGATGATGGATAACAGGTTTTCCTTGAACATCGTGCTCTTTTCCAGCTCGAAGGTTCGTTCATCCACCTTCATCTGGAGCTTGAGGTTCTGCGATCGCCAGAACCTTGTCCGCATATAGATGAAGATCACAAAGAGGACCAAGAGTCCCGCTACCCACACCAGTGGCAGGTTGTACCAGTGAGGCAGCACTTTTATGGCCACCTGGATGGCGTCGTACTTCCTGCCTTCCGACCCGTTCCATTTCCTGATCTCCAGGGTATAGTTGCCGTACGGAAGCCGGTTGATCACGATCTGGCCGTCCCGGTTCACCGGAAACCAGGTATCCCCTCCCAGGCTGTATTCGATATGCAGGTTCTCTGCCGCGCCATAAAAAGGAGTGGACACCTGTACCACGATGCGGGTAAAGTCCGCCCTGATGTGTTGGCTGCTGCGGTAATCGAGGTCAACGGAATCGACTGCAAGCCCATCCAGGATCAGCGGGCCATCCGGCAATTCGCCCTGGCAACTGTCCGGTGCAAAGCCGACGATCCCGTCCATCGATGGAAAGTAAGCATGGCCGGCCCCATCATTCACTACAGCGGGACTACAACCGCCATTGAATTCATTAGTCCGGAACCCATACGACTTATCAAAATAATACATCGAAGGCCGCCCTCCTCCCCCACTGGCTGCATTGTCCAATTCGGCTTTTTTTATTCGGAAGAGCCCATGGTTGGTGCTGATCCAGAAAAAGCCCTTCCCATCTTCCAGGAAGGTATGCGCCGCTTCCAGGTATTTATCGGGGTCCAGGGGAAGGGTTCTGAACTCCCCGTTGAGGTATTTGTAATAGCCGTTGCCGTATGTTCCGATCCAAAGGCTTCCATCCCGGGCCTTATAGATGTTTCGGATGTAGACACCGGCCAGGAGAGGCCGGGGATCCAGTCTGCCCGCGATCTTATCATATTGGAACAAACCATTGCGGGTGGCTATCCATAATGTCTGCGCCGAAATGTCCGTGAGGGATTCGACACGATGATCGATGAAAGCAGGATACCCGCGGAGCACATAATCCAGTTTCCCATTCTTCATTTTCAACAGGCTGTTGGGGGTGCTGATCCAACAAATGTTGGCGGCGTCCTCTGTCATCCCCGTGATAGGGGTATCCAGTTTTCCGCCATCCACTGCCTGCTCATGGGTGCCCATGCTGTCACAGCGGTATAGCTGCCCGGCCCTGCTATACCAGATGTCACCCGATCGGGTGCGGTAGATGCAATGTCCATCCAGTTTTTTGTCCCTTGCAAACAGCCGGCTTTCCCCCTCCGCTCCCAGGCTAAGGACGCCATTGCTGGTCAATAGCCTTCCCCCGGGCAGGAATTGAAAAGCGATGAAAATATTATTGTTGAAGTCAGTAGTGGTAAAGGTATAAGGGTGGAAAAGCTGCGGGGTTACCACCCAGAGTCCTGCATTCAGGGTGCCGGCAAAAAGCCTGTTGTGCGCGCTATCATATTGCAACGTGTATACCGGCTCGTTCTTCAAGAACGTGAGGTCTTTGAAAAGAAGCTTTGCTACCAGCCTCCTGTCTTCGAACCGCAGGTCGTAGAAATCGTTGTTGCGTCGTAAGATGGATCTCCCGCCTTTCACGGTGATAAAGAATTTCGTAGGATCCGGGTCCTCCATATCCTGAAACAGGGCCCTGTCGGCAGCATCCGTTTGTATGCTCACTGGCCGGCCGCCTTTGTAAAACAGGAAGCTTCCGTCATGACAGGCAATACAAAAGATATCACCGATGACGAATTCCCGCCGCTGCGGTGTAATACCTCCGATCAAAATTCCTCCAGGCAAGATCCGCGTGTTCTGATTACCCCCGGTTCGAACAGCCCCCACTCCGGGCAGTTGCCTGATCTCCCCGGTTTGGTTATTGACATAATAATATCCTTGTTGCAAGCCGATCACCGCCTCGTGTCCATTGAATATCCATTGCCACTTGCTCCGGAAGAGCTGGCCAAGCAGGTCCATTTCACCTGGGGTCGCCCCCCTTTTGCTAAGGGCCGCTATCAGCCGGTCGCAATCGAAGAGGCCGTTGGAATAAAAGTTGATCAGCTTTTTCCGCAGCTTTGTGCAGACAGTATCTTCCTGGATGTGATAGTCCGCCGTCACCCGGTAGATGACCGACCCCTCGAAACTAGAGGGGACAAGGATGCGGTGGTCCCTGGTCTCGGTGACGATGTAAAATCGATTGCTCTTCAACACCGGTGTATTGGCAGTATTGTAAATACGGAACCGTTGACCATCGAATCGGACGAGGCCGTATTGTGTGGCGATCCACAAGTAGTGGTTCTTATCCAATAGCAGATCGTTTACGCTGTTTTGGGGCAGCCCATTCTCGCTATTGTATTGTACAATATGATACGCCGACCTGTCAGTCGAGAGAACAAAACCTCTTGCATCCTGTGCATGCGTTTGTTGAAATAGTACAGCAAGCAGAATAAAGCCCAGAGACCATTTAACCATAAGGGTGCTGAATTTAAGACGGGTAAGCACCTTGGGCAGCAGGATAGTTGTACTTCTATCCGGGGATAAGTAATAACACCTATTCTACGGCCTTGTTGAGGCGAATAAAGCTCTTATGCAAAAATACTAGCTGATATCCATATTTTCGCGTTTACTCGCATCAAAAGAGCCAGCTTGCCAATTTATAATTGTCCGTAAAATAGTCAGGCGACGGCGTATGGCGCGCGTTGTAGATGAATAATGGAACATGGGCCTCGTAAGTTGAACCATGGCTGCGATAGGTGTCCGGCAGTATTTCGGACTCGCTATTCTCCAGATGCCCGAATACGGTCGTACTGTCCCCAAGCACCATGAGGTCGCCGATGCGGTCTGGCATCAGGTGGTACCGCTTTACGGCCTCAGCCTTTGAAATGACGGCTTCCACCCCCTTTAAGCCCAGAAGGATGTTCCTGACTTTGGAAGAATCTTTCGGCTCATTCAGATAGATATAGGCCGACCCACCCATCCCGAGATGATGTTTATAATAACGGTCCTTTTCGGGGCTGACGGCTGCTTTGATGGCGGCGCCGCGGGCGGCGCATACTTTTTCAAAGTCCCAGCACAGGGTCTTATGTTTCACCGTATGGTCTGCGGTTATCAGGATGGCCGCATCCGGGGCCGCCTGTATCAGCTGCGCCAGGTAGCCGTCCATTTTATGGAGATGCTCTTTCGACTCCTGGCTCTCAGGCGCCCAGGCATGCATGGGGTAGTCCGTTGTATGGATATAGATAAGACCCAGATCAGGGTCATGTCTGATGCTGTAGAGGGCAGCTTCCATGATCCAGTAATTCACCTCTCTGCTGTAAATATCCGGTCGTTCGCCGATACGCCTGATCCATTCCGGGGAAGCGGTTTCCCAGCACATCGTCTCCCCTGCCCCCTCGCTAAGCAGTTGAACGGTCTTTGTCTTGCACGAGAAAAGGATCGACTTTATACCCACTTTCCGGGCTCGCTCAAAAATGGTTGGAGCCAGCAGCTGCTTCGGGTCTTCCGTATACTCTTCTTTCCCTGTTGCCGGGTCGAGGAAGACATTTCCGGTTATCCCGTTCTTTTCCGCCGTCTCTCCGGTGATGATGGCGGCATTGTTGACATTGGTGACCGATGGCATCAACGAGGGCACTACCTTATAGAGCCCCTTTTTCTCCATCGCATTCAACGTGGGCATTTCGCTGTTGCGATAGTACTCTTCGCCAAACCCATCCATCATGATAATGATGACCTTTTGGCGGGGAGCGGCTTTTCTTTGCGCGGCTGCCGGCAGCCATCCAAAAACGAGCAGAGTATAAAGGGATGAGAAGAGAAGAATACGAAGTCTCATATGATAGCTGATTACCGGCAAAAATGAGGCATCTGCACAACTTATTCGTTTGCAGGCATTATGGAATTGTTAATTGTCAATCCTGTATCTTTAAGGCAGGATGGATGAATTCTCAGCCATACGGGAGACCTACAGCCGCATCATGCCCCTTCCGGACGACGAATGGCAGGATTTTGCCGGGCGGCTTACGCTGAAGCATTTTGACAAGGGCGACTTTCTCATTCGTGAGGGGCAGGTGGAGAGCCATATCTATTTCCTCAACGAGGGAGCTACCCGCAACTATTTTATCAAAGATGGCAAGGAGTTCACCGTGGACTTTCATTTCAAGGGGGATTTCGTGACAGCCTACTATTCCTTCATCTCCCGGGAGCCCAGCCAGATATATATAGAATTATTGGCGGACGCGGAAACCCTCTCCATTGACCATACCTCCTTGCAGGAGTTTTACCGTAATAACCATAATGGAGAAAGGATCGGCAGGTTGATGGCCGAACATCAATATATGAAAAGACTGAAGCGGGAAATGGACTTCCTTTCGCTCACCGCAGAAGCCCGGTATGGGGAGCTCCTGGCCAAAAGCCCTCAACTGATCAGCACGCTGTCTGTCAAGCACTTGTCCTCCTATCTCGGCATTCAGCCGGAAAGCCTGAGCCGGATACGAAAGGCGCAAAGCCGAAACTAACATACATCATTTTACAGGAAGGCGCCGCAGGGGATATTTGTGAAAAATAATTAAATGAAACCGCTAATCATCCTGCTTATAGTATTCGCCTTGACTGCAGGCATCTCTAAAATAACGACCGGCAACTGGCAGTTGGCGACAGCCGGCAATGTAGCCATGTGCATAATGCTCTTTCTCACGGCATTCGCACATTTCAAATTTACAAGAGGGATGACCATGATGCTGCCGGAGCGTATCCCTTTCAGGGAAGGGCTTGTCTATTTGACTGGCGTCGTTGAGATACTCATCGGTATAGCCCTGCTTTTCCCTTCCCAGCGCCATCTTTCTGGCATCATTCTTATCGCTTTTTTGATCTTACTGCTGCCGGCCAACATCTATGCCGCGATGCATCACATCAATTATGAAACGGGGACAACCGACGGGAAAGGACTGAATTATTTATGGTTCCGCGTTCCGTTACAGGTCTTTTTCATTGCCTGGGTATGCTACTTTTCTCTCCGTTAGCGTTGTTGCCCTCAAACGTTGGATAGCTCGCCTCTGATGATTGCACCCGGTAGTTCAATCCCGCTGTCGTGCCGCCCGTCACATCGATGGTTACTCCGGTTATCTGGCCGGCCCTGTCGGATGCCAGGAATACCGCAACGTTGGCGATATCGGCCATCAACGGGAGTTTTTTCAGCATCGTATCTTCTTTCATTGTCCGGAGAATGGGCTCCATGCCGGCTGGGTCGTGGTCGATCGCCTCTTTAAATACCCTTGAATCGGGGGAGCCGCCCGACCGGATATTCACCACGCGTATGCCATAAATACCCAGCTCCGATGCAAGGTTTCTCGACAAGCTCTCTACGGCGCAGCATGCCGGGGCAAAGTTGCCGGTAAAGGGATACCCTATCCCGCCGGGCGTGGCCGTCAATGACAAAATGACCCCCGACCGCTGCTTCATCATTACCCTGGCGGCTGCAACGGCGGTGAGGAACCGGGTATGCATGGTCAAAGATATCGATCGTACAAAATCCTCCACTCCGATATCGGTCAACGGCATGTTTTGTATCACCGGGATGTCGACGGCATTAAAGGATATATCTACTGTTCCGGCTTTTTGCACCACCCTTTCGAGGTGACCGACGACGGCCTTTTCATCCATCGCATCTACTGCCTCCGCTTCCGCGTCTTCCCCGGCGCCGAGAATTTCATTGGCTACCTTTTGGATAGAGGGAAGCCGGTGGCCGGTAAGAAATACCTTTGCGCCCGCGCTGGCAAATGCTTTTGCGACTGTGCTGCCCAGGGAGCCCCCAGCGCCGTATATAATGGCATTTTTGTTTTGAAGGTTCATATTTGGTGTAATTTTGAATTAGAACAATATATTCAAATTCGGCGATACCATGAAAGTCAAAGCCATCATCACCGGAACTACGGGCATGGTCGGGGAAGGTGTCCTGCTCGAGTGCCTGAATCATCCTGATGTCGAACAGGTGCTGGTCATCAACCGCCGGCCGGGAGGCGTGTCGCATCCTCGCCTGCGCGAGATCATTCATACCGATTTTTTTAACCTGGCGCCGATCGAACAGCAACTCACCGGCTATAATGCCTGCTTTTTTTGTCTTGGCGTGTCATCTGTTGGGATAAGCAAGGAGGAATATAAGCACATCACCTTCGACCTCACTCTCCATGTAGGCCAGGTGCTGGCAAGGACCAACCCCGAGATGACCTTTTGCTACGTGTCGGGCGCGGGCACAGACAGCAGTGAAAAAGGCAGGTTGGCATGGGCCCGCGTAAAAGGCGCTACCGAAAATGCGTTGATGGGAATATTCAAACGGGCATACATGTTCCGTCCTGCCTTTATGAAAGCCAGCCCCGGGCAAAAAAATCTGAAGGGCTGGTACAAATACTTCGCCTGGCTTTATCCCATCGGTCATGCGCTTTACCCGGCAGGCTTCTGCACCTTACAGGAAGTTGGCCAGGCCATGATCAACACCGTTATCAAAGGCTATCCCAAACGGATACTGGAGGTAAAGGATATCGTTGCCCTGGCGAAAGCGGTTTAGGCTGCCTACCTGAATTGTCGATGGGTGTTATGCGTTTCCACTTTTTTGTCTTTTATTCCCCCAGATAGGGGTCACCAATCTTCTTCGTAGAATAATGAATATGAGAGAACAGAACCGTACAGTGCTGCCCTGTCGGCGATTGCGCCAGGAACCCGATCTTCAGCGGGGCGGTGCTGTCGAATTGAAGGTGTCGCACTAAAAACCAGCTTCGGCCTTCCATCGAATAATAAAGCGTAATGACGTTGCCGGCCTTTGCTATTTTATAATAGATGGTGTACGCGGCGGCTGCGGCCGAATTGCAATCATCCGAGATGCCTTTTGTAACCACGCTTACTACCCTCTTCTGACCAGTATAGTCTTTTTCAAAACAAAATTTTATCCAGTTGAGGCTGTCTGCCTTTAGCACGATGGCGCCCCCATCCCATTTGTTCACGAAGTCATGATGGATAGCGGCCGTAAGGATAAAATTACTATCTGCAACAAACAGCAGCTTGGGTGCATTGTCCGTGTTATAGGCCACATTCGGGTCACGGAACATATCCGTTTTTTCTCCCGCCACTATCAGGAGATGGCCGCCACCGGTCTCAAAGCGGATGGGCCTGTTTTCCCAAAACAGCTTCCTGGGCAGCGAAGGCAGGCTCACCGAATCGCCGGGCTGCGCTTGTATCCCGGCAAAAGGAATCAACAAGAGAGCAAAGCAAAAAAGAACCTTCATCTGTATTATGTATTTAAGAACGAATCTATCATAGCCGTCACCAGCGACGGAGTTGGATTGTTCTCGTAGGGCGTACAGATCTCGCCGATATAGTCCCCGTGTCCGCCTGGCAGGATGGCCAGCCGGGCATGTGGCAGTGT
This sequence comes from Puia dinghuensis, assembly GCF_014642875.1. Classification (GTDB taxonomy): domain Bacteria; phylum Bacteroidota; class Bacteroidia; order Chitinophagales; family Chitinophagaceae; genus Puia; species Puia dinghuensis. The sequence goes on along the minus strand of NZ_BMJC01000001.1, from coordinate 620,861 downwards.
CCGCGATAGGGCCAGCGCATGTTCCGCGAGCACCACTTCGGCATCACCGTTTAAAACCAGCACCGGCGCCTGGATGGTTTTTATAGCCGCATCGCCGATGTCTTTAAAAGCCTTCATTCTTGCGACATCCCGGTCAAACATTCGCTGTAATCCCTTAGGGTCCGGATTGGCTTTCAGATAGGCTTCTTTTAGCAGTGGGGGCATATCGTCCAGGCTTACATGGGAAAAACCCTCAAAGAAACCGGGGGGCATCCCATCCCGTCTGAACGTGGCGGAGGCCGGAACCAGCTTATGCACCAGTTGCGGGTGGCGGATAGCGATCTGCAGGCAGGTAGTACCTCCGTTGCTGAAACCCATAATATCCGCTTGCCCGATCTGAAGATGATCGAGCAGGGCGGCCACGTCATCGGCATCCTGTTCGAAGCTAAGCGGACGATCGATATCAAGCGTATGACCGTGGGCTTGCAACTCCACGGCGATCACCCGGTGTGTTCGGGCAAGAACCGGCAGGATGCGGCCAAAAGTGCTCTCGATAGTAGACCCCCCGCCATGGAGCAATACCAGCGGTCTGCCGTTGCCGTGGAGCTCGTAATAGAGTTGCAAACCGTTGATTGGTGCATAATGGCCGTTGGAGGAATTTGGCGTGCTCATGCACAAATATATGATGCATCTATGAGACCAATCAATCCCGGCCGTAGAAGAGGTATTCCGCGGTATATTCTACCCGGCGATATTGGCCTTTGTGCGATCGGCTGGCGCCGGTTGAAGGCGCTTTCCCTCCCTTGGTATTGATCCTTTGAATAAACGTGATCTTTCCGAGTTGGCCGTCCTGTGAGGTGGAAGTCGCCTGCAACAGCAGCCAGGGGATGGCATCGGGGTCGGGTGCATCTGCCTGTTGGAATTTGGCGCCTACGACTTTCGACCCATCCGTGCTTTCCCAGGTCGGGTGTTTCGCATCATCGAAATAATGCTTTCCTATCTGCTGCTGGTAATCTGCCCCGGAATATAAAGTAGCCTGGGGCTCCGCCAAGGTCCAGACATACCGGCTCGTATCGGTAGGCATAGGCGCACAAACATAGATCTGCACTCCTTTGGCGTACGTATGAAGGATCAGCTTATTACCCTTGGGGACTTCCAGGGACGAGGGGATCGACTGGTTCTGCCCAAATCCCCTTGCCGATACCAGGACCAGCATCACCCCCACCAGTATGTGGAAAACGCGCATCTTGTTTCTTTTGGGAGCTAAGGTCGCAAATTATTGGAAAGGGAAATTTATTTATTATTTCCCCAGCATCCCATACAACGCTGAGGCAAGTTTTTCTGTCATCGTGACAAAAGACTCCTGACATGAAAATATTCGGATTATGGATGATCCTATTTGCCCTGTTTGTAGCAGCCTGCAGCAAACCCGGTAATAACTGCAATTTCCCCACTTTTGCCTGCCTGCAGGGCAATTGGATCGAAAAAGAAAGTACCGATTCGAGTAATGTGAAGGAATCCATCCAGGTCTACATGGAAAACAACCGGCAGATCCTTTATGACTGGACCGCCGTTGCTGAGTTGCAGATGTCGCAACTTGCGATTGGGAAGTATTATTTTGGGGAGCTTCCCGGCCAGGATAGCGTATCCTTGACTTCTGCATTATATGCACATTCCACCACTTATCACTGGTATCTCAAGATGATCAGCAATAACGAGATAGAGATCGACTATGGATTCCCGCCCGGTCCTCCCCCGTTCAAAAAAAGATATGTACGCGAATAAGCCAACGGAGCATCGAGGCTAAGCGTGCTAAAACCGGCGCGCGTATTCCTCTTCCATCTCCATATACCGCTGCCAGAAATTAGGGGGGACCTTTCCTTCGAGATGGTCTTGCAGAACATCCAGATGGGTATGCCATCCGCCGGACATACTGATCCGCGCATAGGTATCCTTGGGGAGTTTGGTATGCGTCAGCACCAGCAATACCTTGTCCTGTTTCTCCTCCAGCGTGATGGTGACTTCCGAATCTCCCTCAAAGGTAAAAGACAGCAGATAGGGGGCATTTACCTTTAATATCGTACCGGTAGAGCTGGTCCCTGCTTCCATATCCTTGAACTTTTCAGGCGGGGGACCGGGCACCGGACTCAATTCCTTGTGCAGAAAGAACAGGGTCGCCTTCCCGCCTTCGAAGAGCTGCATTTCTCCGCTGGCGAACCATTTTCCCCGTTTGTCCGATTCCGTGAGATAGGCCCATACTCTTTCGATGGGCCCGGGCAGCAACCGTTCGAACCGAAGGGTGTCCGGTGCTATCATCTTTCCCATTGTGTCCATATAGTTTATTTAAGTGGTTGTTTATTCCGCTTCGTTCAGCAGATCCTCCAGGGTATCCAGCCGGCTGTTCCAGAATGCCCGGTATTGCTCCGCCCATTGTATCACTTCCTGCAGCGCCTGAAGACTGGCAGTACAATGCCGTTCGCGCCCCTGCTTTACGACAGTTACGAGCCCGCATTCCGTCAGGATGCGGAGGTGTTTGGAGATAGCTGGCTGGCTAATGTTGAAATTCCCCGCCACCGTGTTCAACGTTAGCGTCTGCCCTGCCAGGAGCCCGATGATCGCTCTTCTGGTGGGGTCGGCGATGGCCTGGAAAACATCCCTGCGTGCTTTCATGTCTCGATCTTATAAAATATAACCAAATGGTTTACTAAAGATATATATAACCATTCGGTTTGCCAAAATTTCCGGCTATTATTTTCATTTTGGATTCCGGGCAAAAGCCATATTTTTCGGCCATGAAACGCTTGACTCCCGCCCTCCTGCTTGTCCTTGGATTTTGCGCTTGTGCGGCTCCAGGTAAAAAAACGGCAACAGCCGATGTCGTGAAGGTATTCTCAACAGCGACAATGGATACCATAATGACCACACCGCCCTATGGCGTGGATAAAGTAGCAGAGCTGATGACTAAAATGAAGACGGTGGATGATACCGCCGCCGGCGGGGATGCCTCGATAACTGCGCTGAATGATACAGCCTATGCTTCCCTTACGCTAAGGGAAAAATTTACCTATCATATGTTGAACCAGGAAGAATTCAGCCAGATGTGCGACATTCTGCCAGAAAGGAAAGAGGAAGGGAAGCGCATCTACGGTTTTCTGCCCAATGTATTTGGGGAATATGACTGGAGCGACCGCCAGGCGGCCTTTTTCAAGGATAACCGGGATTCGGTGGAGACTATGATGAAGGAGATGATCGCAAAGGATGGGTATGTCGGGGCCAATCTCCGGGCGGCCATCGTCATGATGAATGGAAAAGAGATGATCCCTACCATTATTGACGTCTACAAAAGAGGGTATAAAGATCACTATCTCCTCACCGTACTGATGCTCCTGATGGAATCGAACAAATATCCCGAGTTTATGAACTCCACCTCCTATAAGAAGCTGTATGGAGATGAGACCGGCGGATATTCCAAATATCTTGTCTACAACCAGGCCAACGAAGACCTGATCTTCCAACGTGCCACCAATTTTTACAATGGCCTGTCTGCGAAATAGCATTTTCGCCACCCTGGTGCTGCTGATCGCCTCATTTGCGGCGGTGGCCCAGGCTGAACATAGCTTTGTCCTGGTGCCCAAGGGCCGGTATACTGTCGGTAAGAAGGACAGCCGGCAGAACCCGCTGCGCACCGTACAGCTGGACAGTTTTCGCATAGCCATCTACGAAACGACCAACCGGCAATTCGCCGCCTTTGTCAAGGCCACGGGCTATGTTACCGACGCGGAGAAGCGGCATGACGCCATGGTATTCCAGCCGGGGTTGGCGGAGTTCCGATGGATAAAGGATAGCACGGCCTTCTGGCGCTGGCCCAACGGCCGCACCAGGGGCGGCATTGACAACCGCATGGACCACCCCGTCACCTGTATCAGCTACCGCGACGTGCTGGCCTACTGCGCCTGGGCCGGGGTGCGGCTGCCCACACTGGAAGAATGGGAGGTGGCCTGCCGCGCCGGATCGACCACGGATTATTTTTTTGGCAGCGACGACAGCCGCATCGGGGAATATGCCAACATCTGGCATGGTCACGATCACCTGAAGGCCGATCATTCGGATGGCTATATGTATACCGCCCCGGTGGGCAGTTTCAAACCCAACGCATGGGGACTGTATGACATGTATGGCAATGTCTTTGAATTCTGCACGGGCAAAGTATTGCCCACGGAAAAGTCCACCATCGCTCATGCGCGTGGCGGCTCCTGGTGGTGCAGCAAGAGCACCTGCGAGTCTTTTAATTCCTACAGCATCGGACAGGTAAATATCCACGCTTCGTTCAGCAACCAGGGGTTCCGGGCGGTGCGATCGCATTAATGGTGACCCGAATATATTTATTTTGGATGCATCCAAATCTTATGTATATTTGGAAAAACACCCTCTTCACTAAAATCAAGCATGGCCTCTTTCTACATAAAATGGTAGCGATATGCTTTTTGACAAGATCATCAACACAGCCTTTTCCCTGGGGGCGGCCATCGTCATATTCGGCGCCTGGGCCAAGATCGAAACAAAAGAATTTGGTGACACAGCCCTGACGGCGGGCCTGCTCACAGAGACGACGATTTTCTGCATCTATGGTTTGCTTGAATGGCGAAAGAAGCCCCGCGCCCGGGAAGAAGTACCGGCACCCCCGGCCCACCCCGGTACACCGGTACGCAAAGAACAGGTCGAAGAGCTGACGGCCTCCATCCGCCAGACGGCCCACATCCTGAACAAGATATTCAGGGTGTAGGAACCTTCTTCCATTTCGCGGTAGTGATCGACGTCGCCCGTCCCTGACAGAGATCATCGATCAGCGTAAAATTGAGCATATCTTCCACCCGGGCAAATTTGTATCTCCCGGGGGTATCGGGACAGGTAAATTGCCCATCATAATCGTTGAGCAAAACCGTATCGCCCGAGATCTTACAAACCGAACGGACAAGGACTGTACCATTACTGCCGGTGACAAATGAAGAGTCGGTGCGGATATGCCAGACAATCGTGTCGTACACCGGCTCGGCAATGTATGCCTTCCAATTCGTATTGATAAGGGACTGGGCCTGCACCCGCGATAACATCGCGGTCGTTACCCATAGCATAAGCAGGATGGTAAGGTGTTTCATCATCGAGGTTTTGAAGTAATATACCCTATTTTTGGCTAACTTGTACCCTTAGCTAATTTTCCCGTATGCTTTATAACTATTCCTTCCGCGCCCTCCTGTTTGCAGCCCTGTGGCTGTTTGTTCTCGATGCATGTACAGTCAATCCTTACCGACAAACGAACCGATCGTACAAGCAGCAGGCCCGGCGATATGCAGATACGCTTCGTGCATACCCACTTTCCGCAGGCGCCGACTCCATTCCACAAGCGCCCTACTGGGTGGGCACCACCAATTTCAACCTGCGTAAACCGAATTTTGTGATCATTCACCATACAGCGCAAAACAGCTGTCCCCAGACACTGAAAACTTTCACCGTAACCCGCACGCAGGTGAGCGCACACTATGTCATCTGCCGCGATGGCGCCGTCTATCACATGCTGAACGATTATTTACGGGCCTGGCAGGCCGGCGTCAGCAAATGGGGCAACCTCACCGATGTCAATTCCATCTCCATCGGCATCGAACTGGACAACAATGGGGCCGAACCTTTCTCCGATCAACAGATCAGCAGCCTCCTTCATCTGCTGACAAAACTGAAAACTGCATACAATATTCCCACCGCCAATTTCATCGGCCATGGCGACATCGCCCCCACCCGCAAGGACGACCCCAGCTATCTCTTCCCCTGGAAAAATCTGGCGGATAAAGGATTCGGGTTATGGTATAATGACACCACCGGGGTCATCGTTCCCCCGGGATTCAGCAGCCTGATGGCCCTCCGCATCATCGGTTATGATATAAAGGACAGCAGCGCCGCAGCCTTGGCCTTCAAACGGCATTTTGAACAGGATACTACCCGGACATGGGGCGCGCCCGATCAAAAGATTCTCTACTCGCTGTATCGCCAATATCAATAGGCGGCATAGAATAAATTTCAATAAATAATGCGGACGCGAAATCCGCACCAATCCGCGCGCCGTATATATTTCTCGAAAACGTTTCTCTCCTACCCTCTCTATCTCTACGCTGCGGCGGAGTCTCTCTATTTATTTATTATTAACAAACATTACAATGAAACGAAAAAAAATCGTGCTCATGGTAGCTTGTGCTGTCCTGACTGTAAGTGGTATCCTCTATGCCGCAGACCATATGGACGCACCGGCTGTAAAAGGTCAGCCGACAGACATCACTGACCTCTATGTTTTCCAGGGAAAGAACACCGACAACCTTGTCTTTGTAGGCAATTCACAAGGATTGCTGGCGCCGTCCGCTACGGGCGCGGCGTCCTTCAACCCCAACACGCTTATCCAGTTTAAGATCGACAACGACGGCGACAACGCGGAAGACCTCGTGATCCAGGCCATCTACAAGGATGGAAAGGTCGACTTCTTCGGGCTCACGCATCCTTCTTTTACCGGCTTGCGTACCAAGATCGAAGAGGGTCATTTTCTGGGTTCTGTCGACGTAACGCCCTATGGCGCCGGCACGCCGATCGTAGCCACCGGAAAGGATGGGATCAAATTCTTTGCGGGTCCCCGCGACGATCCCTTCTTCTTCGATCTCGACCAGTTTCATAAGATCGTCGGCGGTATGGCCACCAGCTTCAACAATCCCGGACATGACACCTTCGCGGGCACCAATGTCCTCAGCATCGTCGTTGAGGTTCCCAAGTCGCTGTTGCACCCGCAAAATGGAAAGATCAATGTCTGGCTGACCACCAGCACCGCAGAAACCACCCCAAAGCAATCGTAACAATTAACACAGATCAAGATGAAAAATGTACTAAAAAACGCTCTGTTTGGGCTGACGGCGCTTGCCTGTTTTGCCTCCTGTCATAAGCATAACCCTGTCACACCAGAGGTCTTCTATGATGAGGCCGATCAGATGGGAAGGCCGGCCATCAATACGGTCTTTATCAAAGCCCCCGATAAAGACAAGTTCAATGTAACCATCCCAAGCGTAATGGCCGCAACCTTTGGTTCGGAAATGAAGTCCAGCCTCCTTGGTCTCAACCCGGGCTATACGACTAACCTGCTGGGATTGAATGCCGATCAATTCATCGGCGTCTTGTCCACGGATGTGCTCAATGCCGCCACAACCGGACCCACCACCTTTTACGACGGCACCCATGTGCTGACGGGAAGGGCCCTGGCCGACGATGTCATCGATGTCGAACTGCATCTGGTCTTCGGCGGCCCCGACGGATCAGCCAACCCGGGGCTCACCAGCGATCATGTCGACGCTAATGACGTTCCCTTTCTTCCTGAATTCCCATACCTTGCCCAGCCTCATTGATGAAATGGCCCCTGACCATCCTGATCCTTTTGGGCGCTATTGGCTGTCACGCGCAATCCGGCGCAAGTGGTTCGGTGGTGGACAAGTTCACGCATGCACCGCTGGAGCTGGCCGTCGTGCAGGATATGGCCACCGGTGAAAGCGTATTCACGGATGGTCAGGGACATTTTTCGCTCACACGCTCATCTGGGGATACCCTCCGGGTGAGCGTTTCTTTCATCGGCTATCAGTCGCGGCAGCTCGGGCTTAGCGCCCATAACAGGCATGCCCTCATCGAACTGGAAATGAGCCCTCTCGACCTGAAGACCGTGACTATCACCGGTAAAGCCGGGATCAATTCCTTCCATACCCTCGGCCGCATCGATCTCAACCTGCAACCGGCCCGGTCTGCACAAGATCTCCTGCGACTCGTTCCCGGGCTCTTCATCGCCCAACACCAGGGCGGTGGCAAGGCCGAACAGATATTCCTCCGCGGCTTTGACGCCGATCACGGCACCGATGTCAATATCTCCGTGGACGGCATACCCGTCAACCTGGTCTCCCATGCTCACGGCCAGGGATATGCTGACCTGCATTTCCTTATCCCGGAGACGGTGGCATCTTACGACTTCGGCAAAGGCCCCTACTATGCCGGCCGCGGCGATTTTACAACGGCCGGCTATATCGCATATCAAACCATCAACGTGCCTGAACACAGCATGGTCAAAGCAGAAGGCGGGCAGTTCAATACGGGCCGCATCGTGGCACTGCTCGACTTGCTTCCGAAAAAGGCCCGTGACCAGGGACGCAGCGCCTACATCGCCGGTGAAGGATTGTATTCGGATGGGCCCTTCGATTACCCGGAGCAATTCAACCGTGTCAACCTGTTCGGCAAATTCATCACCCCCCTCAACAGCAGCAACCAACTGACCCTCACCCTGTCCACCTTCGCTTCGGGCTGGCGGGCTTCCGGGGAGATCCCCAACCGGGCGGTGGCCGAAGGAGTGATCCACGACCGCTTTGGCGTCATCGATAGCGCCCAGGGCGGCTATACAAGCCGCACCAATGCCAGCATCAGGCTTCTCTCCAATCTTTCCCATCATTTTACCCTGGAGAACCAGGTGTATTATTCGCACTATTTCTTCAACCTTATCTCCAATTTTACGTTCTATTATTTCTACCCGTCCGCCGGCGACGAATTCCGGCAGCACGAAGAGCGAAACATAACGGGGACAAACACTCGCCTTTCGCACCAGGCGACGATCGCAGCCGGAACCCTCACCTCGGTCATTGGCATCGGCACCCGCTATGACGCCATCAACCCCAGCATGCTGGCCCATACCCTCGATGGTAAACAGCTGCTCGGCTACATCCAATCAGGGCACATCCGGGAAACAAACGGCAACGCTTACCTCGACGAAAGTTTCGAGTCGGGTAAATGGCTTTTCAATGCCGGCCTGCGCCTCGACCATCTGCAATTCTTCTATGGCAATGAAGCCCCGACAGCCGACACGGCAGCAGCGATATACCATGACAGATCACCCCGGTCGGCAAAGACCATCTTCTGTCCAAAGATCAGTGTCCAATATACTCCCAACGCGCAATTACAGTTCTACGCCCGGACGGGCAAGGGCTTCCATTCCAATGACGCCCGCATCGTCATCGCCAACCGTGGCTATCAGATACTTCCTGCCGCCTACGGCGCCGACCTTGGCATCAATTGGAAACCGCTGCCGGGACTGTTTGTCAACGCCGCACTTTGGTATCTTTATCTCCAGCAGGAATTTACCTATGGCGCCGACCTGGGCGACCAGGCCGTGTCACCCGGCGGAAAGACGACGCGTAAAGGCCTCGACCTGGCCCTTCGCTATCAGCTCACTCCCTGGCTGTATGGCGCCCTGAATATCGATCTCGCCAAACCTCGACAACAAGACGCACCCAAAGGGCAGGACTACCTGCCGCTGGCGCCCACCTTTACCAGCACCGGCGGCCTGGACTTCCACCTGCCCAACGGGCTCAACGGCGGCATCAGCTATCGCTATATGCACAACCGGCCGGCTAATGAAACCAATACCCTGACGGCCCTGGGATATTGGGTCAGCGACCTCACGGTGAATTACACCAGGAAGCGATACGAACTGGGCCTGGCCGTCGAAAACCTCCTCAACACCACCTGGAACGAATCCCAGTTCGCGTACACCTCCCGACTGAGATCGGAAGCTGCGCCCGTCAATGAAGTAAGCTATACACCCGGCACGCCCTTCTTTTTAAAACTGAAATATGCGCGGTTCTTTTAACTATCGCAAGCTCGCCCTGCTTTCGCTGGCAGGTTCCCTCTTCTGCCAACCCCTGTCGGCGCATGTCATCGTGGGCGAACTCGAAAAGCTATCGGCCGGCAGCGCGGCCCTGCTCTATCTCAAATTAGGTTATCAGCACATTCTCCCCCTGGGCCTCGATCACATCCTGTTTGTGCTCAGCCTTTTTCTCCTTAGCCCTCGCATAAAGCCCGTGATAGGCCAGGCCACCGCCTTCACCATCGCGCATTCTGTCACGCTTGCCCTTGCCATGTATCATGTCATCACGCCGCCTGCCCGCATCGTGGAAAGCCTCATCGCCATCTCCATTCTTTATGTTGCCCTGGAGAACATCTTCTCACCGCGGTTAAAGAAAACCCGCATAGGCATTGTCTTCTTATTTGGCTTGGTTCACGGCATGGGATTCGCCGGTGCGCTTGGCCAATTGGGGCTTCCGCCCAACGCGTATTTGTTGTCCCTTGTGATGTTCAATGTCGGGGTGGAATTGGGGCAGATGACGGTTATCGTTGCGGCTTTCCTGCTGGTGGGAAAATGGTTTGGCGGGAAGCCCTGGTACCGGCAGCGTGTCGTCATCCCGCTTTCGGTCCTCATCGCCGGGATTGCCGCCTTCTGGACGATCCAACGCTTATTCTTCTAATGCTTTCCGGATATAGGCAGCGTCGGCCGGATCGAGATCATACCGCGTCTTGTCGGCCGCCTTATAGAATTCTCTTGCGTTGTACATCTTCCCCAACCCCTCCATAATGTGGCCCATCCAGTAAAGTTCCAGCGCTTCCAGCGGCTTGCCCGACACCTGTTGCTGAAAGACGGCATACGCCTGGTCTTTCTTACCATCGGCAAAAAGCGCCCACGCATACCAGGCATACGTCTGTGGTGTTGCCCGGTTATGCAGCTCATCGGCAGCAAGGGCTTCCGCGGCGGCAGGGTTTTTCAGAATACCGGTGTACAACCCGATGAGGTATTTGTTATACATCCTTCCATATACCGGCAAGGTGGCCTTTGCAACAAATTCCCGGGCATAATGCAACCAAAGTGCGCTGTCACCCCTTGCTTCGGCCATCTGCTGTAATTTGAACAAGGCATCCGGTAATGCATTCTTCTCCTGTACAAAATGAAAGATGGTTGAAGCAAGGGAGTCGTCCCCGTCATGCACCAACGCGATCCATCCCAGTCCCATCCAGCTGTGGAAGTCGGCACTGTTGCGACCGATACAAGCCAGATAAGCATCCCGGGCATCCGCCGGAGCCCCCGCATGCAGGTAAAGATCGCCCACATTCGCCTGCGCGACATCCTTCAGGTAATCGCTTGACTCCGCCAACGCGACAGCCCTATTCATATCACCGATCGCGCTGTCCAGCTCGCCATCCAGGTGATCTATCCGCGATTTGCGAAAGTAATAGCCATAATCATTGGGCGACTGGATGGCGTTGAGTTCGGTCTTTGCCTGGAAATAATTGCCCAGCTCGAAAGCTACATCAAAGGAGGTAGCATGGGACTCATAGGGGCGCAGCCCCAATTGCTTTGCTTTTTGCAAAAAACTGTCGGCCTCCCGGAAACGATGACCGGTGATGCAAAGCGATACCAGTCCCATATCCGCGGATGTTTCCCGGTGGTTGAAATTCCGGTCTACCGCACGAAGAATGCTGTCGGCCTTTCTCAGGCTGTCGATCTCGCCAAAAAGCCGGAAAGATAAAGCGAGACAACCGGCATACCGCGATTCATTGAGATAGCCGGCGACAGCAGGATCGATCCTGCTACGCCAGAACCGCAATTCTGCCTGGTTTTGCGTAGCAAGGACAGAAGGTGTATAGTGAGTGATCAGGCTGTCGACCAACGACCGGCCGACAAGGGCCTTTTCTTTGTGCCCGCAGGAGCCGAGCCCGACAGGCAGGAGCAAGGCCAGGAGTAGCTTTTTCAAGACGAGGGTTTTCCTCATCTACGAAAGAGGCCTTTATTCAGATGCGCGATTATACATATTCCCGGTTATACCGGTTGCGGTATTGCAGGGGAGAAAGACCGGTCACCTTCTTGAAGATCGTCCGGAAGGCCTTTGCATCGGTATAGCCCACCCTGTCCATGACTTCATTGACCCCGAGGCGCGAGGTCTCCAGGCTCTTCTTCACCGCCTCCATCTTCACCCGCTGGATATATTCCATTACTGTATTGCCTGTGGCTTTCTTGAAGCGGCGTTCCAGGTTCCTGCGGCCCACGATGAGCTTCTCCGCCAGCTCGTCGACGGTGATCTTACAATGCGTGTTCTTCTCGATAAAGTCCTGCGCAGCCTGCACCGCCGCGTCCTCATGGTTCTTTTGCCCGGTGAAGATGATAAACGGCGACTGGCTCACCCGTTGGTAATCCACCTGGAAGCCCTTCGCGCAGGTGACCGCTATCTCCCGGCCGCAATATTTCTCTACCAGGTAGACAATCAGGTTGAGCCAGGAATAAGCGCCCCCGCTGGTATAGATGTTGTTCTCGTCGGTGATGATCTTGTCTTCCACGAGATTGACGTCAGGATACATCTCCCGGAAGGCATGGGCAAAGTCCCAATGGGTGGTACAGCATCGGCCGTTGAGCAAACCCGTCCCCGCCAGCAAAAAGGCGCCGATGCAAAGCGCTGCTACCGCCGCCCCCTGTCGATGCCGCTCTACGATCCAGTCCAGCATTGGCTGATTGTCGGAAAGAATTTTTTGCTTGTCGCCATGCACCGAAGGAATAATGATAAGATCGGTTTGGCTCACCTCCCCGATCAACACATCGGGAAATACGCGAAAACGGCCCTCCTTCATCTGTACTTCCCGCCCCAAGCCGACGAGCTGTACGACAAACAGGTCATCGCAGCCCGCTTCGATAAGCCAGTCATTCACCCGCGTGAGGATTTGATAGGTTCCTTCAATAGTGGTTAAACTGCATTCCCCTTCGGGAACAAGTATCGAAACGTGTTTCATATAATAAAAATACTAAGGAACTGGCGTTCAGCAAAATAACAGGAAAGGCAACTAGTGGTAAATGGGGTTTTCGGCAAATGACGATCCCGGCTGCATACTTTTAACGCCCGGCAGCCGTTTTAAGCGCGCAAAAACGTAAATCATACCCTTATGAAAAAGTCCATTCTTCCGCTTATTTTTTGCTTTGCCATTGCAACTGTAAATGTCCACGCCAGTGAAGGCGGCAAAACCAAAGGAGGGATGCCCGAGAAAAAAAGCTCTCCTGCTATTCACAATATTCTCTCTGATAAATTGCCCGCCCGCCTGCAGAAATCGATCAAAAAGGAGTATAGCAACTATTGGATCACCGGGCTCTACAGATCTGAGCTCAATGGTAAGGTTGCTTATCACATCACCATCGAGAATCCTGACCAGATCGTCAGGTTGAGCGCCACGCCTTCCACCCAATGGGCGGTCAATCACATCACGCCCAAAGACGCCCAATAAGGGAATCCGCGAAAGTGTTGGTCAATGCGTAGCACCATTGGCCGGTATCGCCCGGGGCAGCACCAGCGGCCGGGTGATACCATTCAGATCGTATACGATCTTGCCGGCCCTGATCGTCATCTCGCACTCGAATTTCTGATCGCCTTCGATGCGCTGACCGGTGTAATCGTAAAATCCAAATTTGCCTTTACGCAGGTTAAGTATGGCGATGTCCGCTACGTCGCCGACGGAAAGATGCCCCAGGTCTTCGTGATGTATCTCCCGCGCAGGGTTCCAGGTGACGGCCTGTATCACATCATGCAGATTCATTCCCATCGCCAGGAATTTCGACATGCAATTGAGGATATCCTTCATCGACGTGTTCATACTATGCGCGTGGATATCCGTGCTGATGGAGTTGGGGAAGAAACCGTTCCGAAGGGCCGGTATGGCCTGTGAAAAAGTAAAGCTGATCTCCCCATACCCGACATCGAAGATGATGCCTTTCTGCTGCGCCTCCCGGACAAATGGCTTCACCTGGTGAGTGAGCGTGTCGACGATGAATTCCCGGCTGCCCAGCTGCGCAAAGCAGTGTGTAAAGATGTCCCCCGGCCGCAAATGCTGGAAGAACAATTCCTGTATCGATAGCGGCGGTGTTGTACCCCCGAAGTCGATCATCACGGGCAGATTCGCCAGCTTCCCTGCTTTCACCGCTTCATCCACCGGGGTCCATTCCGGGCCCGAGTAATGGGCTACCTTGAAACCCACGATAATGTCCTTGTATTGCCTGGCCGTCATGGCAGCCAACTTTCCATCCATGTCTTTCGTATCTTGTTCGTAGGGACTTCCCCGCATCCCCGACCCGACGATGTTCAGAAAGGCCAGCACCCGCGTACGGGCATTGTCTATCACCTCCCGCTTGAAGATGGCGAAGTCCCGCCAGCCCGAACAGCCCGCGTCCACTACTGTCGTCACACCCGTCCGGAAACTGAATACATCCGGGGGAATGGCCGAACTGCCGCCACAGTACCCCCGGGCGGGATCCGTACCGAAAAATACATGGACATGCAGGTCGATAAGCCCCGGCGTGACAAGGAAACCGCGGGCATCCACCACCTGCACCGCCTGCCGCGTGTCGATGTTCTTTTCTACCTTGACGATATGGCCATCATTAATGCCAATATCCATCACTTCCTGGATATTGTTCTTTACATCGATCACTGTCCCACCCTTGATGACAATAGCATATTCCTGCGCCCGCAGGGAAAAAAAGGCGCAGCAAAGAAGAAGCAGGGTCCCAAACTTATACATAGGCAATGCAATCCATTTCAACAAGCGAATTCCCCGGCACGCCACCCTTAGCAACGGCGACGGTCGTACGAACAGGGGGTTTGTTGCCAAACCGGCCCTTGTAGACCTCGTTCATCCCCTGGTAATCGGCGATATCATTGAGAAATACCGAAACCTTTAATACCTTTTCCATCGAAGAGCCGGCGGCGATCAGCTCCTTCTCCAGTTCTTTCAGCACTATCTCCGTGTGCGCCTTTATCTCGAAGGGTTCCACATGCGCCCCTTTGCCGGCAATGAACACCAGCCCCCTGTGTTTGGTCGAACCTGAGAACAGCGGTACCTCCTGGTCATTGATGACATTGAACACTTCCTTTTCACCAACAGCGGGTGTAGCGGCAGGAGCAGGTGTGGTTGCTGCTGCAGCACTTTCTGCCTTGGCAACAAATCCAAGACCCAGCGTTCCGCCGACCGCCATCAATAATTTTTTAAGGGCGCTTCTTCTTTGCTTTTCCATAATTGCAATTAATTTGCAATAAATATACTTAATTCCCTCAATAGTCAACACGCTTTGCAAAATATTTGCAGGGGCCTATTTGGTAACAGGTATTTCCAGGGTAATCGTAACCATATCCCCAATCGAGCCGCCAGACTGGCCTATGGAAAAATCCTCTCGCCGGATGCTGAATTCGCCCTTGAAAACACCGGCGTTGCTTCCATTAGGCGTGAACGTGAAGGGTATCTGTACAGGCTTCGAAATGCCTTTTATCGTCAGTTCGCCATCCGCGCTGAAACCTTGGGCTGTCTTCTCGATCTTTCTGCTGTGGAAACTGATCTCCGGATATTTCTTCACATTCAGGAATTGTTCCTCCTCGCGGAGGTGATGATCGCGCAACCCGATGCCCGTGCCAACCGTGCTGGCATCGATGCTGGCTGTGATCGAGCTGCCCGCCAGATCGTGTTCGTCAAACCGGATGGTGCTCTTTAACCCCGAAAAATGTCCATGGGCCCTGCCGAACAGCCCCTTTACGCTGAATTCCACCTTTGCTTTTGCCGCATCGGCCTTCCACTCGGTTGCAAGAAAGGTGACCGCAACAATCACCGGCAACAGCGCGACCAATACCTGCTTCATACGATCATTTTTCTTTCTTATTAAAAACAAAATACCGCACGCCCACATAAAAGTCCACGGCCTTCATCTGGCTTAATGCCAGGAGAGTCCAGGGCGCATCTCCGCCAAAAAAGACATAACCCGCCCTGACGGCCAGTCCGATCCTGGGCCGCCAGACGCCATAGTACAACAAGGATAAGGGAACACTCACATCCCACCATTTGCTCTCATACCGCGGGGCGATCGAATAGATATCGGGCTGCACCGCTCCTTGGCCCTGCCCAAAGCCCTTGACGATGGAAAGATTGACAAAATAATGATCCATGTACTTCCAATCGGCCTGCAGACTAAGTGCAGCCGGCAATGCCATCCGGAATCCGTTGTCCACCTGCGACCGGCTGGAATCACCATGGTAGAACACCGCGCTCAGCGCCCTATCCACCGCGATATTGCTATGAAAATGCGCCTGTCCCCATTGGGAAAAATCGGCCCCGGCGGTCTGCAGATGAAAGGCCGCTGCCTCCCGGTCAAAATTTATTGAACCTATATCCAGTAGAGAGAGCCCGATCTTGTAGTGGTAATCGTCTTCCTTTCGCGTATCATCGGCGTGGATGTATTGTACCCCGATATCCAGCCCGAAACCATGTCCATGGACACCACCAAAACCCCCGACATGCCGGTAAGAGTCATAGTCGGTGCGTCCATAGTCGACTCCACCCGAAAAGAGGAGATGCGTGCTGTCTACGATACGATAGCCGAGATGGGTGTTTCTTATATAGGCGCCGGCGATGCCTTGTAGGTATTTGACCGTTATCCCCGCATTCCACTGGTCGGTACCATTGTCAAAAAGCACCTTGGCATAATGGACCCCATACTCCAGCCAGTTGACCCCATTCACCTTTGTGCTGCCGTCGGTGAAAGTTGTATCCCACAGGGGGGGACTCTTCAGGTAGACAAAAGCGTTCTGCGCCGTGGCTCCGGGGATGTTGCGGACATTGGCGGACAGCCGGTCGGCAAAAGTAAACCCGATAGATTGCCGGTGGGGCAGCGCCAGCTGAAAGGAAGGGCCCAGGATCTCCGCCGAAAGCGTAACGTGATACAATTTTCCCGGTTGGGTGGGATCATAATAGGTCGCGAATTTGTCGTTGTTGATGATCCCCTTGATGATCGATTTGAAACCAAAGGCCGGCACGGCGCCCTTCGGAACATAGAGAAACGTATTGTTAAAAAGAACGTCACCCGACAATACATTCACATCCCATTTGAATTTCAGGTTCGCTCCGGCAGCGGGATTGATCAGGGTTCCCCTGATCCCGGAATAATTGCTTCCCACGATGCCCATATCATATTGTGCTGCGGTCCGGATGGACAACAGGCAAACAATCGTTACGGTCAATGCCGTGAGAGTCATGGTTGATCTCATGGTTATCATTGTTTTCCTATAACATCCAACGCAATAATAAAACCACGAGTTGCCAGGTCCCCGGCTTATGAAAAAATCTTCCTATATTGATCGGGTCAAATAAAATTATGAACATATCGCACATCCTCTTCCTTTTCATTGCCTTGCAGCCCCTTGCGGCTTTCACCCAACGGTCTTTACCCCGCATCGCCATCGCCGGCCTGGCCATCGAATCAAGTACCTTTTCCCCAGCGCTTACCGAAGAGGCGGCTTTTCATGCGCAATATGGGACAACCGTATTCGACACCTACCCCTTCCTCGCACCCGACTCATCCCTGCGGCACCGTGCCACCTGGATACCCACCATCACCGGTCACGCCCTGCCGGGTGGCGCTGTGACCCGCGCCGCCTATGAGTCGCTGGTGAACAAAACCCTCGATTCGTTACGCAAACACCTCCCCTATGACGGACTCTTCTTCGACATTCATGGCGCCATGAGCGTTGTCGGGCTGGATGATCCGGAAGGGGATTTTATCATCCGCATCCGGAAAGTAGTGGGAAAGGGAACCATCATCTCTACTTCGATGGACCTGCATGGCAACGTCTCGTGGCGTCTGGCTGAAAACACAGATCTCATCACCTGCTACCGCATGGCGCCACATGAAGATGCCATGGATACCAAACGCCGGGCCGTAGAGAATCTCCTGGCAAGGATCGAAAGCGGCAAAGGCAAACCGGCCTACAAAGCCTGGATACCCATTCCCATCCTGTTACCCGGGGAAAAAACAAGCACCCGCATCGAACCGGGCAAATCGGTCTATAAGGCTGTTGCACCCGCAGCAGCCCAAAGCGGCATCATCGACGCAGCCATCTGGGTCGGCTATGCCTGGGCTGACGAACCCCGCAATCACGCAGTGGTCATGGTCACCGGCGACGATAGGGAAAAGGTGGCCCACACCGCCGAATCTTTAGCCCAGGGTTTTTGGCGGGTTCGATCGCAATTTGTCTTTGTCGCTCCGACAGGCACATTAAAAGAGTGCCTGGACAGCGCCGTGAAAAGTGATAAACATCCTTTCTTTATCAGCGACTGCGGCGACAATCCAACCGCCGGCGGAGCCGGTGATGTCACCTGGACGATCGGACAGATCCTCGCCCGGCCTGAATTCACCTCCGCCAATGGGCCCACGCTTATCTATGCTTCCATCCCCGGTGCAGAACTGGTAAAAGCAGCCATAAAGGCTGGAGTGGGTGGACAAGTCGACGGCTATGCCGGTGCTGCCGTAGATCATCGCTATGCTCCGCCGGTACACCTCATCGGGACAGTAGAGTCCATCGTCTATGGCGATAAGGACGCCGAGGTAGAGACCGTCATTCGCATAGGCAGCGTCCATGTCATTGTCACGCAAAAACGAAAACCCTATCACAAAGAGATCGACTTTACCCGCCTCGGCCTCGAACCCCGGAAAGCCGCCATCGTCGTGGTCAAGATCGGCTACCTCGAGCCCGAACTGTGTGCCATGCGCGCCGCCTGGCTGATGGCGCTGACCCCGGGCGGTGTCGACCAGGACCTGTCCCGTCTACCCTATAAGCGCATCCAGCGGCCCATGATCCCCCTCGACCGCATCGACAGGGAACCGGACCTTTCCGCCCGCCTCGTCCCTTCCTCGGATAAATTAAAATTACCATAACATTATAGACCATACCGCTAAGGGAAAATCCCTCTTTGTTACGGATACTTTATCTTGCGATCGATCGTTAAATTGAATACCCTTCGATCGTCAAGATTTTTCCTATGACTCCGAAAATACGCAAAAGGCTTTTCCGGTTTTTACTGTTGCCGATCCTCATCCTTATTGTCCTGGTCGGTATTGCTGTAGGCATCCTCCTTTCCCAGCAACAACGCCTCGTACACCTGGCCGTAACCGAATTGAACAAGAAGCTGCCGGGCGAACTGGTCGTCGGCGGCAGCGATATCTCCGTTTTTCAAAATTTTCCCTATATCTCCATCGGTCTGCAGGACGTAAAACTTCTGCCCGACAAGGTGCTGACGGATAAACCCATTTATGAAGCCGAAAGCATGTATGTCGGTTTTAGCCTGCCCGATATCCTCAAACAGCAATATCATGTAAAGGCACTCCTGCTGAAGAACGGCCATCTCGACCTCGTAGAGGAAAAAAACGGTGAGCTCAACATCGTGGAAGCGGTCAAGATCGCCCCCGACACCGCCACAAAAACAACGACTGCCGGAAAAGCGCTCGATCTCGATATAAAAAAGTTCGTGCTGAAGAACATGCGCATCTCCTGGTCCGACTCATCCGGCGATAAGCACCTGACCGCGAATATCGATCGGATACAGGCCGCCCTCAGGGATGAGGACGGAAAGATCAATGCCGACCTGAAAGGCGCGCTCCTGGCGGACTACACGCACCGTGGCGGCGACACCCTCTTCCGGCACAAACACCTGCAGGCTGATATCAAGCTGTCCTATGACCAGGACGCAAAATTCCTGCGCCTGCCTGTCGGCAAAATAAAACTCGAGGATGCGGCCTTTAACCTCACGGGTACCGTCGATATGCTCCACGATAATACCATCGATCTGCATATCACCGGGGACAAGCCGGACTTCCACCAATTGTTCTCCTTTGCTCCTCCATCGGTAGCGCAGGAATTGAAACATTTTCGCTATGACGGGCTTCTCAGCTTTGACGGAGCGGTAAAAGGGAAACTAAAAGGCCGTGAGCAACCGCTGATCACGCTTGCCTTCACTTGTAAGGACGCCTGGCTGCACAATACCAAGGCGAATAAGAAACTCGACTCCTTATCCTTCAAAGGCTTTTATACCAACGGCGCCGAGCACTCCCTGCGCACGTCCGAATTGCGGCTCACCGATATGACGGCAAAGCCGGACAAGGGCAAATTCACTGGCAATTTTGTCCTGCGGGATTTTACCGATCCAAAAATTCTCATGCAGGTGAATTCCGAATTGGAGCTGGGCTTTTTCGGCGCCTTCCTCGGCATCAAGGACCTCGAACGCCTCTCCGGCCATATCACCCTCAAAATGAATTTTAAAGAGCTGGTCGATCTCAGCCTTCCTGAAAAGGAGATGAGTGAGCTGACAGAGGGCATTCAAAGTGAACTGACGATTCGCAATCTTTCATTCCGGGCGCCTTCCTATGCCTATACGGTCGAAAACCTCAACTGCCACGCCAACATGAAGGACGGTTTTGTAAAGCTGGACTCCCTGGCCTGCAAGATAGGTAGCTCGGATTTCCATTGCAGCGCATCGCTGGACGACCTGCCGGCGCTTTTCCACCACCAGGAAAAACCGGTGAAACTGACATTCAATGCCCACAGCAACAAGATCGTCTTTAAAGAACTGTTGTCTTTCGATACGGTCAAAAGCAGGAAAGCAGAGGAAGAAGAGCAGATCGATGGATTTAATATCGACCTGGCGTTGCAGACTTCGGTACAGGAGCTCCTTCACCCAAAACCTATCCCCAAAGGAAAGCTCACGATAGCCAATCTCTATGCATCGTTTGTCAAATATCCGCATGACTTTAAGAACTTCGGCGCCGATCTCACCATCAACGACACAACCGTGGCGCTGCGGAATTTTGCGGGCAACATCGACAGCAGCGACATCCGTTTCAACGGGCAGATAAACAATTACCCGCTGTGGTTTAATAAAGTGAAAAAAGGGAAGACCCTTATAGCCTTCGACCTGAGGTCGCAGCGGCTGGCTTTGCGTGACCTGGTGGGCAAGACTGGTCTTGGATATCTTCCAAAGGACCTCCGGCAGGAAGTCGGCCGCGGGATCAAGCTGCGGAGCAGGATGGAGCTGCGGTATGATTCCGTGTTCCAGTTTGCCAACGTCGGCATCGCCAACATCTCCGGTACGCTGCAAAGCCACAACATCCGGCTGGACAGCATCAACGGCAACATAAAATTCGGGGCGGATCATTATATAAAACTCGATACGCTGAATGGGAATATCGGAAACAGCGATTTCAATATCAGCATGCGGCTGTACACCGGGAAAGACTCTGCCCGCCGGGCAAAAGAGAATTATCTGCGATTCTCCTCCGATCTGCTCGATGTCGACGAGTTGACCAATTATGCACTTGCCGCCGAGCAGGAAGAAGAGGAAACGGCAGCCATGATGCAACCGGACACCTCAGCCGGCTCTGCCGTAGCCAAAGCAACCACCACCTCAGCCCACGCGAATGCCTTTAATATCTTCAATATCCCCTTCGTCGACTTCAATGCCCGCGTCAATATCGGCACGTTGAATTACCACAACCTTGGAATAAAGAATATCTCCACGACGATGCGTATCACGGCCACTAATGATGTCTATCTGGACGCCTTCAGCGCGGAGATGGCCGGCGGAAAACTCACTGCCCAGGCGCATATCGATGGCACCGACCCCAAAAAGATCTACCTGTACAGCACGCTTGGTGTAGAGGATATGGACATCGAAAAGATGATGTTGAAGCTGGATAATTTTGGACAGGACGTGTATATCAACAAGAATGTGAAAGGTATCATCAGCGGTCAGATCAAGAGCACCTTCCTGGTCCACCCGGATTTCACCCCGATGATCGATCAATCTCAGGCTCAGATGGACATCGAGGTTCTCAATGGCGTCCTGGCGAACTTTGCTCCCATGCAGGCCATGTCCGCGTATTTTATTGATAAGAATCTAAATAAAGTACGGTTTGACACGCTTCGTAATACCCTCACGTTCAAAAACGGCGCGCTCCTTATCCCCGATATGAACATCAACTCTTCCCTGGGCTTTATGGAGATCTCGGGCCGGCAGTCCCTGAACATGCAAATGGAGTATTATATCCGTGTTCCCCTCAAACTGGTGACATCGATAGGTTTTCACAAACTTTTTGGCAAGAAGCGGGAAGAAGTAAACCCCGACCAGGTGGATGCCATCGAATACCGGGATAAGGACAAACGGGTGCATTTCATCAACCTCAAGATCACCGGCACGCCGGACAATTACAAGGTTGCTCTGGGCAAGGCTAAAAAGAGCGAGGGGTTAGGCCCCGTTCCGGCTGCATCGTCTACTGGTCTCTGAATGCTTCAATTTCCTTGAGATAATCCATCGCCTTGATGATGGGTGTCCATTCCACGCTGTTAAATAAAAGCCGTAACCATTTTTTGTCTGCATTCCGCAAGGAAATATTCCGGTATAGCCATACCGACAGCAGGGTCAGCAATAGCGTAATGGGGACGGCAATCAGCCAAAAGTCCAGGCTGTTACCGGCGATCATCTGGTTGCTCCAGAACCAGGTGGAATAAAAGGGTGTCTGTAAGAATAAGATGCGGGTGACGCGGATGGTCGAAGCCTGCAGCCCGGTGAGCTTCTGCTGGGTGTCGACGATATTTTCGCTATAGTCGATCTGCCTGATCAGCGCCATCTGCTTCAGGTAGACCACAATGGCGAGCACCGTAAAGGACAGGATCATGACTATGGACACGGTGAAGTAGAGATTTTTCCCCTGGTTGCTGGCTGCCAGCGCGCCCAGGAAAAGCGCCCATACGATGCCCGCGAATACTGCCCTGCCTTTGAAACCTGCCATCGGCCTCAGTCTCGACTTGACCCGGTGGTGCTGAAAATATTCAAAAGTTTGCAGGTTCAAGGCCCAGGATTGCATATTGAGCACCCGGCTTTCTTCCAGCTTCCGGTCGTACTCCTTCCACAATTGTTTGATATCAAGATCTTCCATATGCTGTTTTTTTATCGGTTAAAATGGCTTGTTTTAGTTTTTCCTTTATCCGGCTCACCTTGGTGGCCACGTTCGTTTCCGTTATACCCATGATCTCCGCTATCTCCCGGTAGCTTTTTTCCTCGAAATAGAGCAGCATCAGCGCCTTGTCCAGCTCTTTGAGGGCGGCGACATGTTTTTGCAGCAGCCACATCGGGGAATCTGCTTCCGCAACCAGCTGGTCCTGCATGTCCTCAAGCGTCTGCGTAAAAGGAATAGTAGTGACGGTCTTCTTCGCATTCCGGTAGTAGGAAATGGCCACATTCAAGGCTACCTTATACATCCAGGTGGAAAAAGAGCAGGCCGGATCATACCGGGGCAGCCCTTTCCACAGCCGGAATATGATCTCCTGGGCCAGGTCTTCCCGGTCGGCCTTGTTCCGGCAAAAAGAATGGCTGATCTTCAGGATAATGCCCTTGTTGGCGGCGATCTGGTTTAAAAAATAGGTTTCCTCGTGCATGTGCATGATAATGATACGCCGGAAGAAGAAAAAAATCACAGCAAAAGCAGAATTTCGGACGAAAGCTGTAACAAAAGCGGACGGTCGTTGTGTGGGGATATTTGTTTACAATATGGTTATCAAATAATTAGATAACTGGTATCGAATTGGTGACAAAACAGATCTACGGCAAGGGACAGCCGCTGGTCATGCTCCATGGCGGCGTCTATGGGTATATCGATGAGTTTGAATACCTCATCCCCCGCCTGGCCGAACACTACATGGTGATCTGCATCGCCACCCGGGGTCATGGCAAATCCGAGATTGGCACGGAGCCGTTTTCCTACCGCGGGCGGGCCTTAGATGCCTATAAAGTGATTCGGAGCATCACAAAAGACAGTGTCACGGTCGTGGGATTCAGCGAAGGCGGGTTTGCAGGTTTGGAACTGGCTGCGCTTCATCCCGAACTGGTAAAAAGACTGGTCGCCATGGGGGTAGGTGATTATGGCGAAGACCACCCCAAAGACTCCCACTATACTCCGGAAAACCTGATGAGATCGGACTCGGCCTTTTTTGCACGCAGGCTCAAACTCATGCCAGAACCTGCACGCTGGAGAGAATTCCTCGACGGTGTGGGAGGCGATGAAGCCCTTCATTCTTCGCTGATGAGATCATCCGGGACAAACCCTGATCAGCGCCCCGCCACCCAGCAGCACCTTCGCATGACGGGGCACCAGCGGATCGAAACGGTCGGGCGTAAAGCAGATCACCAGCAGGCTTAGCAAGGGCCAGACACAACCCACGCACGTCCACCGAAGCAGCACCCTCGGCGGGGCATAATAAGCCACGGGCAACGCATGCAACAGGTCTAATACCACATAAAAAAGATAGGGCGACAGAAACAGCCCGATCAACACCGCAAAGAACCTGCCCCGGCCAAGCAGCAACCGCGGACCCTTCAGTGAAGCCAGGAACAAGGCTTCTTCTTCCAGCTCGTATAGCTCCTTTTTATAAAAGGTGGGAATGAGGGCAGCATACAATTGCGCGAACTCCCCACCCTCCCCCATCCCCTGTTCGACGAGGATACAAATATGGTCAAGGAGGTTGTCCTGCAAACCCTCCAGCCGGATGCCGTGCGCGCGAATATCGTTCGCGATATAGTTTACCTGTTCGTCGGTTAAGGTTGCCATTTACATCGGTTTTGGTTGTAGGTCCAGCAAAAGGGTCATCGTCTGGATAAAGGAAGCAAGCTCATTCACCTTCTCCTTTGTTTTGGCCTTACCGGCCGGGCTCAGGCTATAATATTTCCGCACCCGCTTGCCGATGTATTCTACTTCCGTCTTCACCAGTTTATCCGCTTCCAGGGCATGTAGCGTCGGATACAGCGCTCCTTCGGTGATCTGGATCCTGTCCTGGGTTATCTCCTTCACTTTCTGCGTGATCTCATAACCATACATTCTTCTGTTGTCGGCAAGCAGTTTTAGAACGATGGTTTTAAGCGTACCTTTGAGCAGCTCTGTTGAATATACCATAAGGTGAATATACATAAAATTCAAATGCATTGAACACTTTGCTCCGTTTTTCTTCCCTACCCGCTGATCCATCGGCCCCGGGTCTGCTTGTTCTGGGCAACACTATATTCGCCCGCCATAAAGTGGAGAACAAGCCGGCCAAAAAGAACATTTTCCTGACGGAACATCTGCTGGTGTTTGTCGTGCAGGGCACCAAATTCCTACACCTGCCCGGGCAGGCCGTCACCGTAGCCCCCAGTAGCGTCGTGCTGCTGAAGCGAGGCATCTATGCCATGGCGGAGTTTATCGAAGAAGGATTGTTGTTTGAATCGATGATGGTCTTCCTGCCGGCAGGAGTGATCAGGCAATTCGTTCTCGGGCAGCGCTGGCATCGGCCCGACACCGCAGCCAATTGCCCCTGTGTGGTCATCCCTTCCAATGAGCTGCTGGACAGTTTTAAAACACAGTATCTCCATTATTTCGGGAAATCTTTTCCGGGGCTGGACCAGTTGCTCACCGGAAAGCTTCACGAACTACTCCTGTTATTGCTGGCCACCAGCCAGCGGGAGGCTGTCCGTAGCTTTCTGCTGTCGGCCATAGACGAAGAGCCCGCTGATCTTGAACTCATCGTCCGCAACTACCTGTTCCAACCGATCACCCTCGCCGAACTGGCCAGCCTGTCCAACCGGAGCCTGGCTACCTTCAAACGGGATTTTCAGCGTCATTATGGCGCCTCGCCCAGGCAATGGATCAACCGGCAACGGCTGGCGCATGCGCAACTGTTATTAGAACAAACCGATCAAAAGGTATCGGACATCGCCATCGCCTGCGGTTTCGAAAGCGTCTCCCATTTTATCCGCATCTTCCGTGCAGCATTTGGCGCCACCCCGCAATCGCTTCGAGCCGAAAAAGCAATGCATTGAGCTTTTTGCATTATCACCACTCCCGCCGGCAGAACTAGCTTTGTCGAAAAGAAAAGCAATGAGAATTTTGATCATCGGTGGTCAGGGCACCATCGGAAAGAAAGTAGCCGCGGCGCTGTCCCCCCGGCATGACATCATTATTGCCGGCCGCTACAGCGGGGAAGCCCGGGTAGATATCACCTCCGCCACGGCTATCGAAAGCCTGTTCAAAAAGCTGCAGACCGTCGATGCCTGCATCTGCACGGCTGGAACTGGCTATTATGGCGACTTCGACACGATGACGGAAGAACATATGAACAATGGTGTCCGGGGGAAGCTGCTAGGACAGGTGAACATCGTGCTCATCGGAAAGGACTACCTCACCGAAGGCGGCTCCTTTACGCTTACTTCCGGCATCGCATCCGAACAACCGGCCCGCAACGGAACCTGTGTGGCCATGATCAACGGCGCGATCGACAGTTTTGTGCTAGGGGCGGCGCAGGAATTGAAAAAGGACAAACGCATCAACGCGGTGAGCCCCGGCCTGGTGGAAGACTCCCTCGAACGATATGGACATCTGTTCCCCGGTTATAATGCAGTACCCATGCAGCGGGTGGTCAACGGCTACGTGCTAAGCGTTGAAGGAGCGGTGAACGGCAAGATCATCAAGGTCTGGCCATGATAATTTAGTATATTTATAACATGACAGTTGCTGCTATCATGACCGAGTTGAAGTCGCTCGGCGACCCGAAAATAAAAAGCATCCTGCAAAAGCATGGTGTCCGGGAACCGCTTTTCGGCGTCCGGATCGCGGATATGAAGCCCATCCAGAAGAAGATAAAAAAGGATTACCAGTTAGCCAAAGACCTTTATGCAACGGGCAATGCCGACGCCATGTACCTTGCAGGGCTCATCGCCGATGATGAGAAGATGACCAAAAAAGACCTGCAGACCTGGGTCGAACAAGCGCTCTCGCATAATATCTGCGACTACACCGTTCCCTGGGTGGCCGCCGGCAGTCCGCATGGTTATGCATTGGCACTGGAATGGATCGATGCAAAGGAAGAACACATCGCCGCCGCGGGCTGGGGGACACTGGGATGCTGGGTTTCGTTGAAGGCGGACAAAGACCTTGATCTGCCTGCATTGAAAAACCTTGTTTCCCGGGTGGCCAAAACCATCCACACCGCCCCCAACCGTGTGCGCTATGTCATGAATAACTTTATCATCAGTGTTGGCGCTTACGTGACCCCGCTGACAAAGGAGGCCATCGCCACCGCGGGTAAGATCGGCGAAGTAACAGTGGACATGAACGGAACCTGCTGCAAGGTTCCCGATGCAAAGGAATATATCGGTAAGATAGAAGCCCGCGGCTCGCTGGGCAAGAAGAAGAAAATGGTCAAATGCTGACCGGCCGCTGGCCGCTGGCCGCCGGTTCAAAGATGAAGCTCCACCCTCTCTCCCGACTTCGTGGCCTGGTAGATGGCATCGATGATCTTCAGATCCTTCACCGCCTCTAATCCATCCACCGCAACAATGGGTTGATGCCCTTCCAAAAGGATACCCGCCATCTCATCCATCTGGACGGTCTGATGGGTTACGATGGGTTGATTGAGTTCGCCCTTATTGGTACGACCCTGTATCGGTCCATACCCGGTAGCAGGCTGCAGTTCGGCAAAACCCTGGGTGCCGTTGAGGAAGAAACGGTCGAGGTTGTTCATGCTATAGGTGGACAGACAGGACGCCACAGCACCGCCGGGGAAGCCCAGCTGGAATTGAATGGTCTCATCCACGCCTTCCTTAAACTTTACGGGATTGGTCTTGGTCTCCTGCGCCGTGACCCAGATGGGGTCTTCCCCGATCATATACCGTGAACCATTTATCGAATAGATACCGATGTCCATCAGCGAGCCACCGCCCGAAAGGGCCTTGTTAAGCCGCCACTGCGTCGGGTCACCGATCGTAAACCCCGACAAGCCCTGGAAGAAAAGGACCTTTCCAAATTCCCCCGCCTTCCGCATCCGGATGATCTCCAGCGTGTGTGTTTCGAAATGCATGCGATAGCCAACCAGCAGCCGCACTCCTGCATTTTGACAGGCATCGACCATCTCCTGCCCTTCCTTTGCATTGACGGCCATTGGCTTCTCGCAGATGACATGTTTCTTAGCCATCGCCACCCTGATCACCGCATTGTGATGCAGCGCGTTGGGGGTAATAACATAGACGGCGTCGATATCCGGGTTATCCTTTATCCGGTCGTAGTTCTCGTAATTATAACAGTTCTTCTCCGGGATACCATACTTTGCCTGCCAAGCCGTTATCTTGGCCGGATGACCGCTGATGACTCCAACGAGTTTGGCCTTGGTACAGGTTTTCATGGCTTCTGCCACCCGGGTCCCATAGCTGCCCAGACCCATAATGGCTACGCGTAGCACGGGGCCATCATATCTTTCTTCTTTTATTTCGGACTCATGGGCGGAAGCAGATCGTGCAACCAGGGAAAGGGCAATGGCCCCACTTGTGAGCTTCTGGAGAAAATCGCGACGTGTTTGCATGGCAGTGGCATCTTTGAATAGTCCCCTAAGTTATCCCATTTTTTGATCCAGCCCAAACACGGCTTCCCGGTAACGGGGCGGAAGTAAGATTGTCTTTATGCCCTTGTCCAGATGAAGAAAATGGAAGAGCTTGTACACCTGTACGACAGGATAGAACAAATGTAACGAAGGCAGGTCGAGTAGCCGGCGTACCCGGCCGGGCGTCAGCAAAACCTGGGCCTGTATCAGGAGAAAATACCGCACCGGCCCCAGGCTTTTCCGGTAGCGTTTATATAAATCCTGTGTAAAAGAGCTCCTTACGAGATTTTCCTGCAGGTACTGGTGTCGCATGCGCTCCCACTGCTCATAATCCCCCGGCATACCGGCAAGACCCATACGCCGGCCCACACGCGCGAAAACAGCAAAGACCTCGGCCTTCTCTTCCGGCCGCAGTTTCCGCTCCAACAGCTCGAAGCTGCTTATCGAATAGCCGATCAACATAAACAATACATCAAGGTAGGCCGTGGCAGGGATGGAGGCGCCCCGCTGCGCCTCTACCCCTTTATGGATAGCGGTGATACTGTCGATGGCGGCCAGCGCCCGGTCCTCTTCTGCAAAGACGATGCGCTGTGCATAGGCTACCGTGGAAAAAAGTCGCCCCAGCGGGTCTGCGGGGAGCCGGCCGGTGAAGTACAACCAGTCGACCGATCTGTTCAACGCAAACTCCGCCGCCGACCCCGCAAAGATCAGCAGGACAGTATCGCCGCGACCCCAGATGGTGCGGACAATGGAATCAGGATGTGTGAAACCGGCCATAGTTTTTCTTTATTTTTTCGATCCCCAATACGGTGCCGATACCCAGCGTATAACAACCGATATCCACCCATGTGAAAGTATAGCCCATCAGCGTCCGCATCAGGGATGGCTTTGTAAATCCCAGCCGGTCAGCCAGGTGGAAGTATTGCGTCACCTCCACAAGATCGGCGAACAGCAGGACGGCAAGCGCAAGGGGCAATACCGGCAGTTTCCAAAAGGCCCGGATGAGGCAATACAAAAAGATGACACAAAGGTAGTCTCCGCCATAAGGCCGGATGATCGCGTCGTGCGCATATTCCGCGATACAGAACTCTATTCCCAGGATGAGCAGGCTTAGGAGGAAATAACCGGGGTTGAATCGAAACATAGTTGAAAAGTACTTTGAATTACAAAGTAAATGATAAAAATCCATATTGTCAAGGGAAGGCGTATTTTTGCCAATTGCTCATTAGAAAGGTTTATAAAATGGACAGGACAGAAATCATCTGCATCGGACATATCACCCACGACAAGGTCGTCACTCCCCGCTCGGTTGTTCACATGGCCGGCGGCACCGCCTTTTATTTTTCCAACGCCGTATCCCGGCTCCCCCTGCATTATAAGCTGGTCACGGCGCTTGCGCCGGCAGACATGGCTTCCGTAGAGGAACTCAGGGCCCGGGGCATCGACGTCACCGTACTGCCCAGCGCCGACACGGTATTCTTTGAAAATATCTACTCTGAGAACCAGGATCACCGGACGCAACGTGTCATCGGGCAGGCCGACCCCTTCACCGCCCAACAAGTGCAGGACATAGACGCCGCCGTCTTTCACCTCGGCCCCCTGCTGGCCGGCGATATCCCGGTCGAAGTCATCCGCTCGCTCGCTGCCAAGGGAAAAGTATCACTCGACGCCCAGGGCTACCTGCGGAAAGTAAAGGGTCAGGACGTACTGGCCATCGACTGGACCGACAAGATCAAAGCCCTCTGCTATGTCCACACGCTCAAGGTCAACGAGTCCGAAATGGCCGTTCTGACGGGGCAAAGCGATGTCCGGAAAGGCGCAAAGATGCTCGCCGCCTGGGGAGTAAAGGAAGTGATCATCACCCTGGGCAGCATGGGTTCCGTCATCTATTGCCAAAAGACCTTCTACACGATACCCGCCTATATCCCGAACATTGCGGTGATAGACGCCACCGGCTGCGGCGATACTTATATGGCCGGTTATCTTTATCAACGGGTGAAAGGCGCATCCATCCAACACGCAGGAGAATTTGCCGCTGCCATGGCGACCCTGAAGATCGAAGGCTCGGGACCCTTCACCGGTACACAGGACGATGTCCTCTCCCTGCTGTCCAGCCGCAAACAACAAGTATACCGATGACACCCGAACAGATCACCGCCCGGATGCTCGAAAAGGACTATTTCTCCCAATGGATGGGATTGCAGGTCGAAGCGTCCGGTGAGGGATACTGCCGGCTACACTACCGGGTAAATGACCAGATGCTGAATGGTTTCGGAATCATCCACGGTGGTGTGCTTTTCTCGGCTGCCGACTCCGCCTTTGCCTTCGCCTGCAACTCGCATGGTAGATTGACGGTCGCCCTCGATGTCTCCATCAGCTTCACCCGCCCCGCCCGCAGCGGCGACCTGTTGCACGTCGAAGCCCGTGAGGTCCACCTGGGTCAGAAGACCGGGCTCTATGAGATCCGCACCACCAACGAAGCGGGCGAACTGGTCGCATTGTTCAAGGGCACGGCCTATCGCACTTCGCAGTCCATATCCTGATCTATTCCGTGCGCAAACTATCGGCCGGATTAGCACGCGCCGCGCGAACGGTCTGCAAACTCAATATCAAGAAAGTCAACCCGAACATCCCCAGCGCGGCAACCAGGAAAAGCCAGATAGGCGGCAGACCGCGGTCGGAAAAACGCTGCAACCAGACATGGATGACGATCCCAGCTACCGAGGTGGCGATCACCGTGGCCAATACCACCATCCGGACAAACCCACCCGACAACAACAGCACCACTTGTGCGACCGAAGCCCCCAGCACCTTCCGGACTCCGATCTCCTTGGTCCGTTGCGCCGTCGTATAGATCACCAGTCCCAGCATGCCAAGGCAACTGATGAAGATGCAGATGCCTGTTACCCATTTCAAAAGTTGCGCAAGATCTTCCAGGCCCTTATAGGCAGCGGCGATGGACTCGTCGAGGAAGGCGTATTGGAAATCGACCCCAGGATATAGCTGCTGATAGGCCTTTTCTATCTGCCGGATGCTGGTGCGCCACGAACTTCCATCCGCAGACAGGGGTTCGAGCGCCACATGCTCCGTATAACATTGCTTTGCCGCCGCGGTGAGGGCCACCGGACCCACTTTTTGCATCAGGAAATTGGTATGGAAATCCTGCATGACACCGACGATGGTCACATGGCTCGTCTGCGCACCCGGTGTTCCCAGGTACAGCATTTTGTTCAAAGCATCCTGGGGCCGGGCAAATCCCAACAGTTGGGCATAGCTGGCGTTGATGACGAATTCACGCATGGTATCGCTTTCGGTGACGTTCCTGCCGGCCAGCAGGGGTATCTTGTACAGCCGCAGGTAGCTCGTGTCTGCGAACTTCAGCTGCACACTGGCTTGCACTTCCTTCCGGCCATCCGTATATGTGACGGCAGCCGCGGAGAAATTATGGGAACAGGGCGGCTCCGCCGACAGGCTCACCCCTTCCACGCCAGGAATTCGGCTTATGCGGCCGGAAAAAAGATAACGCTGCTGTCTCACCGAATCGTTCTTCGCGGGAAGGGTGATCGACAGGATGGCCTCCTTGCGAAATCCGGGGTTTTCATGCAGCAGCCGGTTGATCTGCCAGGCGACACTAAGCGTGATGAGCAGGAACAATTGGGCGACGACAAATTGCGTGATCGAAAGAATCCGTCGTAAGATCGCTTTTCGTGTTTGCCCGGAAGCTACCGCCGACTGGCCCTTCAACACCCTGACAGGATCGAATGCCGACAGGATAATGGCTGGGTAAAAGCCGGCAAGCAGGCCTACCGCGATCACCAGCACAATGAGGAAAACGATCAACACGGGCTGGTCCTTCAAACCCAGATGTAGGCCCGGCGGAAGGAATGGCGCGAACAATTGCAGGACCAAGGGCACCAGCAGCAAGGCTACCCCGGCCGAAACAGCCGTTATCACCAGCGTTTCACAAAGGAATTGGCCTATCAGTTGCGGACGGCTGCCTCCCATGGTCTTCCGGATGCCGATCTCCCTGGCACGCTGCGATGCCTGGGCTGTGGTGAGGTTGATGAAATTGATACAGGCCAGCACCAGCAACACGGCCCCCAGCAGTTGCAGACCGACCAGGGCTTCTCTGTGAGGGTGCCGTACGGAATAGAAGGAACCGAATTGGTCATTGAGGTGAATGTCAGGCAGGGGCTCGAGTGCAAACTGCATCTTCCGGTGACCCTTGTTCATATCGGGTGCATACTTCGCCAGCAGCTGCTGCATCTGCCGGGTGACGGCATCGGCGGGATAGCCCGGTTCCAGTCGCAGCAACAGCTCGTAATCGTTGCTGTGGGTTCCCCACTGCTGCAAAGGAAAATGACCAGCCAGCCGGGCATCGTTAAGGGTTGGGAGGGAAAGGAATTCCTGGAAGACGAAGTCGGTGTTTTCGTCCAGGTCGGCCACCACCCCGGCGACGGTGAGCGGGATGGAATCATAGTAGGTCACCGTCCGGCCGATAACCGCCTCCGGCGATAGGTTGGGAAAATAGCGCCTGGCCCTGCTGGCCGTCAGCACCACCTGGTTGGTAGCCGCGAGAGCTGTCCCGGGCGATCCCGCCAGCCAGGTATAAGGCGTCAGTTCAAAATAGGCAGAATTGGTAAAGATGGCCTGTCCATCATCCTTTGCCTGTGTTTGCCCATCGTAAAGGATCATGGGCACGATTCGCCGGATTCCTGTCACCTCTTTTTCCATCGCCCCGATCATCGGGAGGGGCGTCCCCGGACCACGATGCTCATCTCCGGCTATAGACTCGTCTATCACAACCCTGAAGATATGGTCTCCTTCCGGGTGAAATTGGTCGAAACTAGTTTCATAATGCACCACCAGGAAGATCACCAGTGCAGCACTGATGCCTAGTGAAAGCCCGGAAATATTTACCAGGGTGAAGAGCTTGTTGCGAAAAAGGTTGCGTAAGGCGACAAGAAAGTAGTTAGGTAGCATGAGAGGAAGATTATGGCTTTTGCGGTCATAAGTAATGCCATATTATATGGACTTGATTGTTAAAGGGTTGAAAAATCGCATGGTAGTAGGATTGTCCGCATTTGCTACACTGGTTGCCCGCTTTTTGACCTCCGGGGTTTAATATCATTTTAATTCTATCTACACTAAAAAACGCCCAAAAAAAATGAATCTTTGCGGCGTAATGCTCCATCCTGAGCCGGGACCTCCCAATTGCTACCCTGGGAAAAACACCCATATTATAAATTTTCCACGATCGATATGTTTAAATTTTTCGTCGACATTGTAAAGCGTCTGATTGTCAGTAGTACTCTCGTTTTTTGTATATCGATCCCCGGCTTTTCCCAGGCCGTTAATGGAGCCGATACCGCCCTTACCCTTGATCAGTGCGTCGACTATGCGCTGAAGCACCAGCCTTTTGTCAACCAGGCCATCGTCAATGTGGCCATCGCCCGGGCGACAAATTCGATCACTCTGGCCGGCTGGTTACCCCAGGTTAATGTTTCGGCCAACCTCACCCATTATAATACCCTGCCTACGGCCTTTATAAAAAATGCCAGCAGCGGTACCACTGTCGAACAGAAAACCGGCGTGGTCAATACGGCCATTCCGGTCGTCTCCGTCACGCAGACCATCTTCAACCCCGCCTTGCTCTATGCCGCCCGAAGCGCCCCGCTCACCATCAGAGAGGCACAACAGGTGACGGACAGCACTAAGATCGAGATCGTTGCAGGGGTCAGCAAGACCTTCTACGGCCTGCTGCTGACGCTCGAACAGATCAACGTCCTGAAAGAAGATACCGCCCGGCTCGGCAAGAACGTAAGCGATGCCTACCATCAATATGTCAGCGGCATCGTCGATGAGACCGACTATGACCAGGCGGTCATCTCCCTCAATAATTCGAAATTCCAGCTGAAGCAGGCTACCGAGAACGTGACTCCCGAATACGCAGTGCTCAAACAGATAATGGGTTATCCGCCCCAGTCCCAGTTCAATGTCCTATACGATACGGCACGGATGATGAACGACATCGCCTTTGACACCACCCAATCCCTGCAGTTCGAAAAACGCATCGAGTTCCAGGTGCTCCAGACGGAGAAACAGCTGCAGGGACAGCAGATCGACTATTACCGAAAGGCCTGGCTGCCAACACTGGGCGCCTTCTTCAACTATGATTACGAGTTTGAGAATAATTCCTTTGGCAAGCTCTTCTCCCAGGCCTATCCCTATTCCTATATGGGCCTCTCGCTCTCCATGCCCATCTTCACCGGATTGGCCCGCGTGCAGAACGTCAAAAAAAACCGGCTGCAGCTCGATCTGCTCAACTGGAGCGAGGCCAACCTGAAGTCGCAGATCTATTCGGAGTATACTACCGCCCTGGCCAACTATAAGAGCAATCTGTACAATCTCACGATCTCGAAGGACAACGTCAACCTGGCGAAAAGAACCTATGACATCGTGTCTTTGCAATATCTCCAGGGGGTCGTGCCCTATCTGAATGTCATCACCGCCGAATCGAACCTTATCACATCTGAGATCAGCTATCATGGCGCCCTGTTCCAGCTGTTATCGAGCAAGATCGATCTCGAAAAGGCGATGGGCGTCATCGTCGTTCACTAAATCCCTAAATCATCATTAGCAGTAAATCTATAAATCACTTGTATGAGCAGACTGGCATCGATCCTGGTTTTTATTAATAGCCTGGCTTTCTTCTCCTGCCAGCAGAAGCCGCCGGCCCCC
Organism: Puia dinghuensis; assembly: GCF_014642875.1. Classification (GTDB taxonomy): domain Bacteria; phylum Bacteroidota; class Bacteroidia; order Chitinophagales; family Chitinophagaceae; genus Puia; species Puia dinghuensis. Next base: position 586,002 of record NZ_BMJC01000001.1, on the reverse strand, counting down.
AATCCTCCCACACCCGTCAACCTGGCCACGGTGCGGTCGCAGTCCGTCCTGTATTATGACGACTACCCGGCTACCACCCAGGCGCTGAGCCAGGTAGACCTGCATGCCCAGGTCACCGGTTACGTGACGGCCATCTTATTTACGGAAGGTACCCATGTGCATAAAGGACAGAAGCTATACACAATAGACGAAAGACTGTTCAAGGCAGCCTATGACCAGGCGGCCGCCAACCTCAAAGTGGCGCAGGGCAACCAGGAGCAGGCACAGCAGGATGCCGATCGCTACCAGTATCTCATCCAGCACAACGCCGTGGCCAAACAGACTCTCGACCACGCAATCATCGCCCTCCAGAATGCAAAGAACCAGACGGCCGCGGCCGATGAGGCGTTGAAGACCGCTGCGACCAATCTTGCCTATTCGATGATCTCCGCTCCCTTTGACGGTACCATCGGATTCAGCCAGGTGAAACTAGGCAACCTCGTTACGGCCAGCACTACCCTGCTGAATACGGTGTCCACCGACAACCCCATGGCCGTCGATTTTCTCGTCAACGAGGCGCAGCTCAACTATTACGAACAGCTGCAACGGCAAAAAGAGCATGGACTCGACTCCCTCTTTACCATCATCCTCCCCGACCACTCCGTATATCCCTTTACGGGGAAGATATCGGTCATCGACCGGGCCGTCGATCCGCAGACGGGTACCATCCGTATCCGCCTCGAATTCCCCAACCCAAAGCTCGAGCTGCGTGCAGGGATGTCCTGTGTCGTGCGGGTACATAACCTCGAGCGGACACCCCAGATAGTGATCCCGGCCAGGGCCGTCGTCGAACAGATGGGGGAATACTTCGTCTACATCGCAAAAGATACGACCAAGCAGACCGGCGCCGCCGACCCGGCTTCCGATTCCGCAGCCGTTCAATCCAAGCTGCGAGCCATCCAGGTGAAGGTAGAAGAAGGCCAGACCATCGGCTCCAATGTGCTCATCAAGTCGGGACTCAAGGACGGAGACCGCATCGTTGTGGACGGTGTTCAAGCGCTTCACGACGGCTCGCCCATAACTACTGCCAACCGTATGGGACCCGCGACACAAGGTCGTGGCCGTTAACAAATTAATGCTCTTATGATCGCGAATACGTTTATAAAAAGGCCCGTCACCGCCATCGTTATTTCCATCGTGTTAGTGCTCACGGGCGCTATCTGTATCGCCGTCCTGCCCGTCGACCAATACCCGGACATCACCCCACCCATCGTGCAGGTGAACGGCCAGTTCACCGGCGCCGACGCCCAGACAGTAGAACAAACCGTCGCCACACCCATCGAACAACAGGTGAACGGTACTCCCGGCATGGAATACATGCAGAGCAACAGCACCAACAACGGCCTGATGTCGATAAACGTCACTTTTAACATCGGCACCAATATCGATGTCGCTGCCCTCGACGTGCAGAACCGGGTCAGCATCGCGACACCCCTGCTGCCCGCCGTCGCCAGCCGGCTGGGGATAACCGTACGTGCGGTAAATCCCAGCATGTTGATGATGGTGGCCATCTATGCGCCCAAGGGTACGCACAACATCACCTTTTTGGACAACTATGCCAACATCTTCGTCCAGGACGCGTTGCTTCGGGTCCCCGGCGTAGGCACCATCCAGCGGTTTACCGACGATTTCTCCATGCGGGTCTGGATGAACCCGCAGAAGATGGCGGCCTATAGCCTTACCCCGCAGGATGTGATCAATGCGCTCAACGCGCAGAACGTCCAGGTGGCGGCAGGCTCCGCCGGCGTACCTCCACAGGACAAGGCCCAGACCTTCGAGATCGGCATCCTCGTCAACGGCCGCCTCAGTAAAGCAAAGGAATTCGAGAACATCATCGTCAAGACCATCCCCGCCACCGGGGAGCTCGTTTACCTCAGGGACGTCGCCCGCGTGGAATTGGGTAAGTTCACCTTCGCCAGCAACTCCTTCGTCGACGGCCAGCGCGCTTCTTATCTGCAGATCTACCAGGCCCCGGGCAGCAACGCGCTGCGGACGGCCGAAGGTGTCTATAAAGAACTGGCACAGCTGAAGCAATTCTTCCCCGCCGACGTCGAATACTCCGTTCCGTTCGAATCGGTCACCGTCGTGAAGGTCTCCATGACGGACGTCGTGTATACCCTGCTGGGGACCCTGGCACTGGTAGCGCTTGTTGTGTATCTCTTTCTGCAAAACTTCCGCTCGACCCTTATTCCAGTGCTGGCCATCCCCGTATCCATCTTCGGAACATTCTGCTTCTTTATACCTCTCGGATTCACGATCAATACGCTTACGATGTTCGGCTTCGTGCTGGCCATCGGCATCGTGGTGGATGACGCCATCATCGTGGTCGAGGCCGTGCAGCACTACATCGACGAGAAGCACATGTCACCCAAAGAAGCGACCTATCACGCCATGAAGGATATCTCGGCGCCCGTGGTAGCCATCGCCCTTATCCTGGCCGCCGTTTTCGTCCCTGTGGGCTTCATCCCGGGTATCGTGGGCCGCCTCTACCAGCAGTTTGCGATCACTATTGCTATCTCCGTGCTCATCTCAGCCTTTATCGCACTCTCGCTGACCCCGGCGCTCTGTACGCTGCTTTTAAAACCTTCCAAGCCAAAAGAAGAGGCAAGGGGCATGAGGAAGGTCTTCATCCGATTCAACGAATGGTTCGACCGCGTCACCGGGAGATACCGGATGGGTGTCGACAGATCGATAAAGGGGGCGCCTCTTATCCTCATCCTTCTGGTATGCGTCTGCGTGGGCGCCACTTTCCTTTTCCGGGACAAACCTTCGGGCTTTATTCCTTCCGAAGATGATGGTAATATTTATGTCACCTTCCAGCTGCCGCCGGCATCCTCCACCAGCCAGTCCGTAGCGCTGATGCAACGCCTGATGAAGGTAGTGTCGGAGACCCCCGGTGTAGCGCATTATGCCGCGCTTTCCGGACTTAACGTAATGACCAACGCCAGCAATTCCAACTGCGGAACCATCTATTGCCAGCTCAAACCCTGGGACGAGCGATACGCGGATGCTGAACGCGTACCCGGCATTCTCGCTGAGATTCGCCAGCGCATCGGCGACGCGGGCATCCGCAACGCCAACGTGGAGGTGATCCAGCCCTCCCCCATCCCGGGCATCGGCGCCGGTGTGGGCTTTAGCCTCCAGATCGAACAACGCAGCACCAACGACGACCTGCATGGTTTCGAAAATGTCGTTCAGAAATTCATCACCGAGGCCAACAAGAACCCGGCCATCGCCAATGTCTATAGCTTCTACTCCGCCAAGACACCCGGGTATTCCCTCACCGTCGACCGCGAGAAGTGTGAAAAGCTTGGCGTCAACGTCGCCGACGTGTTCACCACCATCCAGGCCTTTATGGGCAGCCTGTACATCAACGATTTCACCGCTTATAACCGAACCTTCCACGTCGTCGTCCAGGCGGATACCGTTTTCCGCTCGATGATCTCCGACATGGACAAATATTATGTACGCAACCAGGCGGGCAATATGCTGCCCCTCGGCACGCTGATAAGCTATCGCCCCACCGAGACTGCGCCGCTGATCTCGCACTTCAACATCTTCCGCAGCGCCGAAGTGGATGGCGCGCCGGCGCCCGGCCATAGCAGCTCGGAAGCCCTCCAGGCCCTCCAGGATATCGCCACCCGCGTGCTGCCGGATGGCTATACTTTCGAGTTCTCCGGCATCAGCTACGAAGAAAAAAAGGCGGGGTCGACGACGATCTATATCTTCCTGTTCTCCATCACCTTTGTCTTCCTCTTCCTGGCGGCCCTTTACGAGAGCTGGTCCGTGCCCTTCTCCGTCCTGCTGGCCGTACCGATCGGTGCTTTCGGTGCTATTCTGACCCTGGTGCTCGTCCCGAGCCTGACGAACAACGTCTATGCGCAGATCGGGCTTATTACCCTCATCGGGCTGGCCGCCAAGAACGCCATCCTCATCGTGGAGTTTGCCAAGGTCCGCGTCGACCGAGGGGAAGACCTGATCCAGTCGACGCTCGACGCCGTGAGCCTTCGGCTACGCCCCATCGTGATGACCTCGCTGGCCTTCATCCTCGGGGTGCTGCCCCTGGTATTCGCCAGCGGCGCAGGGGCTGTAGCCCGTAGGACCATCGGTTATACCGTTTTAGGAGGCATGCTTGCTGCGTCGACAATCGCTATCTTTGTGGTGCCTGTTCTTTTCGTGCTCATCACCCGCGCCACTTACGGAAAGAAAAAGCTCGAATACCTTCGCGCACACCATGCCGACCTGATGGAAAAAGCCAAAAAAGTAGAGGCTCAGAGCATCGACCCCGAGCTCGAATTTGAAATTCAAAAATCACGCGACCTGCACAACTTATGATTGCCAATACCTTCATAAAACGACCGGTAACGGCCATCGTCGTATCGACGGTGCTGGTCATCTCAGGGGTCATCTGCATCTTCAACCTGGCCGTCGACCAGTACCCGAATATCTCCCCGCCTTCAGTGGGCATCAACGGCAATTACACCGGCGCCGACGCCCAGACGGTTGAACAGACCGTGGCCATCCCCATCGAAGAGCAGGTGAACGGTTCGCCCGGCATGGAATACATGCAGAGCACCAATACGAATACGGGCGGCATGAGCATCAACGTCACCTTTGGCGTCGGCACCAATGTGCATATCGCCGCACTGAATGTCCAGAATCGGGTGGGTATCGCAACACCCCTCCTGCCCTCTGTTGTCAGTAAGCTGGGGCTCACCGTGCGCGCCCGTAACCCGAGCATGCTCATGATGGTGGCGGTCTTCGCCCCAAAGGGCTCGCACAATATTACTTTCCTGGACAACTACACCAATGTCTTTATCGAGGACGCCCTGTTGCGGGTGCCGGGGGTCGGCGATGTCCAGGCCCGCACGGACCCCTTCGCCATGCGCATCTGGCTCAACCCCGACAAGATGGCCGCTTATGGTCTGATGCCAAAGGACGTCATCACAGCGCTCAACGCCCAGAGCGCATACGTGGCCGCCGGCTCTGTCGGCGCCCCGCCCCAGCAAAACAGCCAGGCCTATGAACTGACCGTCCTGCCCAACGGCTTGCTCTCCAAGCCGGAGGATTATGAAAAGGTGGTCGTAAAGAACGTCCCGGATTCCGCCGGCAACACCGGACAGCTGGTCTACCTCAAAGACGTTGGTCGCGTAGAATTGGGGAAATTCACGTTTTCCAGCCATGCCTGGGTCGACGGTAAACGCGCGTCCATTCTCATGGTCTACCAGGCCCCGGGAAGCAATGCGCTCGAAACGGCCAACAATGTCTATGCCGAGCTCGATCGGCTAAAGAAGTACTTCCCACCGGACGTGGATTACCGGGTTCCCTTCGAATCGATAACGATCATCAAGGTCTCCATCCACGAGGTGTTGATGACGCTCCTGCAGGCGCTGGGTCTCGTGGCAGTCGTCGTCTTCCTCTTCCTGCAGAACCTGCGGTCAACCCTCATCCCCGTACTGGCCATCCCGGTATCCATCCTGGGAACCTTCTGTTTCTTCATCCCCCTGGGATTTACGATCAATACCCTCACGATGTTCGGCTTCGTGCTGGCCATCGGTATTGTGGTGGATGACGCTATCATCGTGGTGGAGGCGGTGCAGCACTACATCGACGACAAGCACATGTCGCCAAAAGAAGCAACCTACCACGCCATGAAGGAGATCTCGGCGCCCGTGGTAGCCATCGCTCTTATCCTGGCGGCCGTCTTCGTTCCCGTGGGCTTCATTCCTGGCATCGTGGGCCGGCTCTATCAGCAGTTTGCCATCACCATCGCCATCTCTGTGATCATCTCGGCCTTTGTCGCCCTCTCCCTGACGCCAGCCCTTTGTACCCTGCTGCTGCGGCCTTCCCACCTCCAGAAAAAGAACATCTTCGACCGGTTCTTCCTCTCGTTCAACAGCGGTTTCGACAAGCTCACCGTAAGGTATACCCATGGCGTTCATCGCTGGATAAAGGGGGCACGCTACACCGTTATCCTGCTGGCCTGCATCTGCGTGGGGGCCTTCGTCCTGTTCAAGAAAAAACCATCGAGCTTCATCCCGTTCGAAGATGAAGGCCGCCTCTATGTAGCCTATCAATTGCCCGAGGCCTCGTCCGTTGCCCAATCGGTGGAATTAATGCAAAAACTGATGGCCATCATCGAAAAAGATCCGGCCGTCGGCCATTTTTCCGCCATCTCGGGTTTCAACATCCTCAATGGCGGCGCCAATTCCAACAACGGCAGCATGTTCGTCATGCTCAAACCCTGGGAAGAAAGGAAAACGCCGGAGCAGCGCGTTCCAGGCCTCATCAGCGTATTGCAAAAGAAGATCGCCGCCGCCGGTCTGAAGAACGCCAACATCGTCGTCATCCCGCCCCCGCCCATCCGGGGAATCGGCCAGGCCGCGGGCTTCTCCATGCAGATACAGCAGGGAAATACCAATGATGATATCCACCAGTTCGAGACGGTGGTCAAGCGATTCGTCGCCGAATTGCGGAAGAACCCGGCTACCTCCACCGCCTTCAGCTACTACGGTGCACATACACCAAGCTTTGATCTCACCGTCGACCGCGACAAATGCGAGAAGCTCGGCGTCAGCATCTCGGATGTCTTCAACACCATGCAGGCGTATATGGGAAGCCTCTTCGTCAACAATTTCACCCTGTACAACCGCACTTACCACGTCGTGGTCCAGGCGGATACCGCCTACCGGGCTTTCATCGGCAATATGGACAAATATTACGTCCGCAACCAGGCCGGGCAGATGCTGCCGCTGAGTACACTCATTCACTATAGGCCTATCGAGACAGCCCCGCTGATCAATCACTTCAACATCTTCCGCTCCGCGGAAGTGGACGGTTCCACACCCCAGGGCTACAGCTCGGGCCAGGGCATCGAGGCCCTCAAAGCGACGGCCGCCAAATACCTCCCGCAAGGGTATACTTATGAGTTCTCCGGCCTCAGCTACGAGGAGATCAGGGCGGGTTCTACCACTACCTATATCTTCATCTTCTCCATCGTATTTGTCTTTCTTTTCCTGGCAGCCTTATACGAAAGCTGGTCCGTCCCCCTGGCGGTGATGCTGGCCGTGCCGATCAGCGCCTTCGGAGCCATCGCCACCCTTAGTATGATCCCACCCCTGACGAACAATGTCTACGCGCAGATCGGGCTCATCACGCTCATCGGCCTGTCAGCCAAAAATGCTATCCTGATAGTGGAATTCGCCAAATTACGAGTTGATCGCGGCGAACCGCTGATCCGGTCGACCCTGGAAGCCGTCAAACTGCGCCTCCGGCCCATCATTATGACGTCCATGGCCTTTATCCTCGGGGTCATGCCGCTGGTGCTGGCCTCAGGAGCAGGCGCCGTCGCGCGTAAGACCATCGGTTTCGTGGTACTGGGCGGGATGATCGCTTCCTCCACCCTTGCCATCTTCATCGTGCCGGTGCTCTATGTGCTGTTCACCCGGTTGTCCTATGGCAAAAAACAATTGCAATGGCTGCAGGAACACCACGAAGAGCTGATGGAAAAGGCGCGGCGCGTCGAAGAACAGAAGATCGATCCGGAATTGGAGTATGATATCGCCCGGGCACATGCGGAAAATAAAGCGAGTCGCGAAGAGAATGGCAGCGTGAGCCCCGCATAGCCCGGCTCACTCGCTACGCAGCGCCTTCAGAGGACTGGCCATTGCCGCCTTGATAGCCAGGATGCTCACCGTCGCCAGCGCGATCCCCAAGGCCGCGACACCCGCGGCCGCAAAGACCCACCAGCTAAGCTGAACGCGATAAGCATAGTTCTGCAACCACCGGTTCATCGCCAGCCAGGCCAGCGGCCACGCCAACAGGTTGGCCAATAGCACCAGCCGGACAAAATGCCGGGATAACAGTAGCACGATCGTATTGACGCCCGCGCCCATTACTTTGCGGATGCCGATCTCCTTGACCCGTTTCTCGGCAGCATAGGACGCCAGCCCGAACAGTCCGAGACAGGAGATAAAGATCGCCAGCCCTGCAAGGATACCCACGATATTGCTCACCTGCCTGTCCGCCCGGTACACCTCCGCAAAATGTTCATCGAGGAATTGATATTCCAGCGGCCGGTCGGGGAAGATACTCCGCCAGGTGGATTGGATATAGGCGATGGCCTGGTCGGTCTTTCCCCCTTTCAGTTTCACGGACAAATTGTAGAAGCCATATTTTTTCATGTTGAAAAGGAACAAGGTCTCTATCGTATGATGCAGGGAGTTGAAATTGAAATTCCGCGCAACGCCGACGATGACGCCTGCCGAGTCGAACCCGAAATGCCTTCCTATCAGGTAGGAGACCGGCTTGCCAGGCATATCCTTCAGCAATTCCTGTGCAAGGGCTTCGTTGAGGATGTATTCCCGGCCGTCGGCCTGTTTCTCATGGGAGAAATCCCGACCGGCTATCAGCGGTATCTTGTAAAGCCGCAGGTAGTCAGGGTCTGTGATGAGCCGCGTGGCGGTGAGATTCCGCATCGGCCCGTCTCCTTTGAATTCCACACCGGATTGATCGAGATGGCTTCCCAGGATGTCCATGGCGCCCGTCACCCCCGCGATGGCCGCATTGGTGCTCAGCTGCTGTTTCAGCAGATCGAATTTTTGCGAAGAAATATCATCGAGGGTAATATTCACCACCTGGTCGCGGTCGAATCCCGGGTCCTTTCCCTGCATAAAGCTTAGTTGCCGGTAGACAAACACCGTACTGATGATAAGGAAGACGGCGCTGGCGAATTGCGCGACGACAAGCACATTCCGCAGCAGACTTTTGTTCTTTCCGATCTGCGGCAGCCCCTTCAGCACCTTCACCGGCTGGAAGGATGACAGATAGGCCGCGGGATAAAGTCCCGATAGCAGCCCGACGATCACCGTCGCCAGGACGACCACCAGCGGGATCCACCGGTGCTGATCAAACACCAGTACGAGATGCCGATCGCTCAGGGTGTCGACATACAACACGGCCGGCCACAGCAGCAGCAGGGCCAGTACCATCGCCAGCAGCGCGAGTAATACCGTCTCGCTGAGAAACTGGACGCTAAGCTGTGTTCGCAGCGCCCCGATGGATTTACGGATGCCTACTTCCTTTGCCCGCTCGGCCGACCTGGCCGTCGACAGGTTCATAAAGTTGATACAGGCTATAACCAGTACGATGAAGGCGATGACGGTAAAGATGTTCGTATAGTTGTTGTCGAATTTCTGGTAGTTGACATAATCGAGCCCGATATCCGCGGCATGGGCATGTACGGCCTTCAGCGGCAGTAGGAAGAGCTCATAATTCTTCCAGTTATCGCCTTGCATGTGCCGTTGAAGGTAGGCCGGGAACCTTTTCTCCATGGCGGCTACATCGGTGTTGGGAGCTAATTCGAAATAGGTGTTCAGCCAGTTGCCGCCCCAGTTGTCCGACCAGTCAGCCCTGATAAACGTATTGAAAGAGCTGAGCGCATCGAACCGGAATTGCGAATTCTCCGGGACATCTTCGAGGACACCCGTTACCCGGAAAAGTACCGTATCGCCGCCATAATGCACGATCGTTTTTCCTATGGCGTCTTCACTGCCAAACAGCTTTCGCGCCGCCGAAGCCGTAAGGACCATGCTGTTGGGCTTTTGCAAGGCCGTTGCGCGGTCGCCTTGCAGCAACCGGAAGTCGAACATCCGGAAGAAGGCGGTGTCCACCTCGAACACTTCCGGTAAAAAGAGCCGCCGCTCGGCATAAGTAAGCTGGTATTTGTCTTCCCAGCGAATGTGGGTATAGTTGACGATCCCGGGAAACTCCGCCTTCATGGTCTGCCCCATGGGGAACATGCTCAGGGCCACCTTCTGGGAAGCCACCATGCCCGGGAATTTCTGCACCTCGTTGAGGCGGTAGATATTCTTCGTATGCTGGTTGTCAAAACTCTTCTCATAAAAGACAAAGAGCATGATCACCATACAGGCCGCCATGCCGATGGCCAGACCCGCGACGTTGATGATCGAATAGACCCTGTTTTTCCAAAGGTTGCGCCAGGCCGTCTTGAAGTAGTTGGCGAGCATATTGCTGTTTTTACAGGAAAGTCGTTCGTTTTAATGAAAACGTTGCAGCACCCTGTCCGCCGCAGTCGACCACACGTCGTGCGCTCCGGCTGCCGCGATCTCCTTTCCCGCCTGCTCATTGATGCCGCCCGGCGTAGCCGCATGATGCGCCAGCGCGCTAAAATCAACCGGCTTCGACTGTTCAGCCAGAAAGGAAATGGATTGAAAGAGCCGCGCAACATAAGCACCCGCCATCTCCGGCATTACCCCATGCGCCGCCGTCCACTCGCTGAGCCGGGACAACAGTTCATAGTAGGGCGTGATCAGCCCCGTCAGCGTCCATAGCGCATGCAACTGGTCTTCGTCATCCACTTCCAGGGGCTCACCCAGATGCCTGAAAAGCCGCTTGACCTCTTCGCTGGCGCCATACATCGGGAGAGGACAATTGTGATGCACCACGGTAGGTAGGGGTATTGCCCTGCAAACGACCGAAGCCGGCCTCACCATTCGCTGCAGCCGGGCATATTTTAACAAGGCCACCAGCGAGACGACGGTATGGTCTTCCCGAAAATGCAAGGCAGAAAGCACTTCGGCCGCCAGCGGCGGCCTTACGGCAATGATCACGATGCAGCTGCTGTCGAGCACCGCCTGGTTACTTTCCAGCCGGGTGACGGGGGCGAACTTGGCTGCTAAAGTCTTTGAGGTCTCGGTATTCCGTGGAGAAAGAAAGATCTCCAACCCTGCCACTCCCGAAGTGCAGAGGCCCTGTACGATGGCCGCGGAAATCCTGCCTACTCCGATAAATCCGATTCGCATGGGGTTGTATTTTACACAAATATACCCACTAATGGTGGACAACCCGCCGTCCGGCCGCAGCCTAATGCCGCACAACCGTACTCTTCATTATCCGTTGCAATTGCCGTTCGTTGGCAAAACCACAGCGGCTGGCGATTTCCCGCATCGTGATGCCGGGCGAATAACGGAGGCTGGTCGCGAGCTCCAGCCGTAACAAGGTAATATACCGGTTGATGGAGATCCCCGTCTGTACTTTGAACGTGCGGGTAAGATTACGGCTGCTCATGTTGACCATCGCCGCCATCTGGTCGATCGTGGCCCGCGTGTCAAGATTCGCTATAAGCCAGTCCTGTAGCTCGTGGATGCCCCGGTGCAGGTGGTTGCGATAGTTGAGATAGACACTTTCCTGGGAATGCCGGTCGCTCCGCCGGAAATAGACCACCAGCTCACGGGCTACCTTATGCGCCAGCAATGGTCCCTGGTCTTCCTCCAGCAGATACAAGGCCAGGTCGATGCCTGAGCTGATACCCGCGCTCGTATAGATATTCTCATCCTCGGTAAACAGGACATCCTCCCGAACGTCGATAGCCGGGAATTCCTTTCGCAGCAAGGGGATCAGACTCCAGTGGGTGGTGCAGGGCCTGCCGGTGAGCAACCCTGCCCGCGCCAGGATAAAGGCGCCCGTACAAACAGAACAAAGCCGCACGCCCTTCTCCGCCTCCCGCTGCAGCCAGGCATACACTCCCTGCCATTCTTTTTGGTCTTCGCCCGCCGTCAGCAGCCGGCTGCTATAACCCGGAAGAAAAAGAAAGTCACCTGCCTGCAGCTTGACGGCACTATAGTGCGCAAGCCCGCAAACGCGAAGTCCGGTGGAGTCGATGATAGATTCCCGGAAAGAACAATGTTCGATGGGATAACCGGCCAGCATCTGCCCGGCCGCAAGAAAAGCCTGGCTTGGACCCGACATATCCAGCAGATGTACACCGGGCGGGACAAAGAAGACGACTTTACTGGTAGTGGCCATAGAAACAGCATTATTCCTCAAAGATAGCTCCATCTGCCCACCATCGCAAGGACGGCTGGGCGACAGATCGGGCCATCATTGCTCACGGCAGTTAAAATCAGGTTGGTTTCAGTGAATTATTGGTCAGCCGGTATCAAATGTCTTTCGTACATTTAATACCTAATACCTAAGAAGGAAATGAACCACCTCCTCCTGTCCCTCTGCATCGGCACATGCTTGCTCTCCGCCGCCCTCCTGCCCGCCTCAGCCCAGACAACGGGGACAACCAGTGAAGCCAATCTTGCCGTCGTGGCCACCGCTACCGGCTCGGCCCGGCCGGCCACTATTCTCACCACGCTCAATGACGGAGAAACCCCCACTCCACCGGGAGACCCCCGCTATCCCCAGCCTCACCGCCAGGCTAACCAGTGGGTACAGTACGAATGGAAACAACCCGTCACTACCCGGCAGATAGCCGTCTTCTGGTGGGACTATACCCATCTGGCAAAACTACCCGGCGTGTATCACGTGGAATACTGGGATGGCGCCGTCTTTCAGCCCGTCCACAACCCCGCCGGACTCGGCCTCGAACCCGGCAAATTCAACTCCACCACCTTTGATGAAGTGACGACCACCCGGCTGCGCCTCGTCATGGATTCCATCGATCGCTATAACTCCACCCTCGCCGAATGGACAGTCGCCGAGTCGGAACACTCCCACCCCATCGCCCCGCTGGTGTTGCCTGGCCCCGATCGCGACGTGATGCTCGACGGCAAAACATATCTTTCCGGCCATACGCGCTCGGTACATCCCGTCACCCGGGTGGAATGGACAAAAGCTTCGGGCCCCGGCACGGTCAGCTTCAGCAGCACCACTGCCGCCGATGTCACCGCCACCTTTTCCACGCCCGGAGACTATACCCTCACCTACACGGCCTGGCAGGGAGATCTTCCCGCCAGCGAGAATGTCCACGTCAGGGTCGCCCTCCCACCACCTGCCAAAAGACTGGATGTAGTCTATACAAAACATTACAGCATCGACAGCCGGCTTTGGAACGATCGGGCCAAGGTCATTATCACCCATTGGATCCCCTGGTGCATCGCCCAGTGCGAACGTACCGACCTCACCACCGGCGAAGGTGGTCTGGATAACTTTATCGAAGCGGCAAAAGCCCTCCGTGGCGAGCCTCATGGGAAGCATAAAGGCTATGTTTTCGCCAATGCCTGGGTGCATCAGACAGTGGAAGCGATGTGCGAAGCCCTGATGGTCGATCCAAAAGGCGACACCGCCATCATCGCCGCACAGGAAAAGATGAAGGCTACGCTGGAAAGATGGATCCCGATCATCCTCGCTGCACAGGAACCCGACGGCTACCTCCAGACGGCCTGGACCCTCCGCGACACCAGCACCTGGCATCATCGCTGGTCGCCCGAAGGCCGGTGGAACCATGAAGGCTATGTCTCAGGCTATTTCATCGAATCGGCCATCAACCACTATACCCTGACGGAAGGGAAAGACAAGCGGCTGTACAACGCAGCCAAACGCCTTGCCGACTGCTGGGTAGCCAACATCGGCCCGGGGAAGATCGCCTGGTACGACGGTCACCAGGAGATGGAACAGGCCCTCGTCCGCTTTGGCCGTTTCGTCAACGATATGGAAGGCCAGGGCCATGGCGACAACTATATCCGCCTGGCCAAATTCCTGCTCGACAACCGGAAGAACGGCAGTGAATACGACCAGAGCCACGTCCCCGTCCAGGAGCAGTACGAAGCCGTAGGACATGCTGTACGTGCGACCTACAACTATTCCGGGATGGCCGATGTCGCCGCAGAAATGAAGGACGTGGATTATCAAAGCGCGGTGCTTTCCCTATGGGATGATATGGTCAACCGGAAGTATTATATCACCGGCGGCATCGGCAGTGGCGAGACCTCCGAAGGCTTTGGTCCCGACTATTCCCTCCGCAACTCCGCTTATTGCGAGTCCTGCTCCAGTTGCGGGCTCATCTTTTTCGAATACAAAATGAACCTGGCCTATCATGATGCGAAGTATGCCGACCTCTATGAAGAAACGCTTTACAATGCCCTGCTGGGCTCCCTTTCCCTGGACGGTAAGGACTTCACCTATACCAATCCTTTGTCGACATCCCAGCCCCGCTATGGATGGCATGACTGTCCCTGCTGCGTCGGTAATATTCCCCGCACCCTGCTGATGATGCCCACGTGGGCCTATGTCCGTGGAGACGATGGACTCTACGTCAACCTCTTCATAGGCAGCAGGATCAAAGTGGAAAAAGTAGCCGGCACGGATGTCGAGATGGTACAGCAGACCGACTATCCCTGGAGTGGCAAGGTGGCCATCACCGTCAACCCGGCAAAGGCGGCCAACTTCACGGTCTATGTCCGGGTACCCAACCGCACTACAAGCGAGCTCTACACTCCACAGCCACAGGTGAGCGGCCTGGTCTCGCTTTCCGTCAATGGCCAGTCGCTGAAACCCGCCATCGAACACGGGTATGCCATCATTCGCCGCACATGGAAGAAAGGCGATAAGATAATGTTGGAATTACCGATGGCCATCCAGCAGGTGACCGCTGATGATAAGATCGCAGCCGATCGTGGTCGTGTCGCCCTGCGCTATGGCCCCCTGCTCTATAACGTCGAGGCCGCCGACAACAAGGACATCAACCAGTCCATCGGACCTCTTCCGCTGACGGTCGAGTGGGATCAGCAGCTGTTGCATGGGGTCATGGTCATAAAAGGAAAATGGGCAGATGGATCGCCGCTGGTGGCCGTGCCTAACTACGCCCGCATGAACCGGGTAGCGCCGACACCGACACCTGAGAATGGCAACAAGCCGCCAGTCTCCATCGTATGGATAAAAAAATAGGCTAGAGTTGGAAGACGTAGGTCGCGACTGCGCCGCCGTTCAGCGTTGTATGGAGTCGCTTGCCTCGCAGCTCTATCGTAAATCCTTTTTGCGCGGCCGTGTTGTTCAGCACGACAAGCACCGCCTGCCCCGTCGGCGTACGGAAAGCCACATTGGGCAGCGTCTCATCTGAATTGGAAACGATGCGCGACGATCCCGGCCGGACATATTTGGCGGCATGCGCGATGATATAATAGGCCGGGTTACGCTTTACCACATCCCCATCGATGGTGACGGCCCCCAGGCACCGGTCACAACCACCGCGATCGGTATGCGGCTCCCATTTGGAATTGGCTGCGAGATTCCATTCGATCACCGTCTTACACCAATTACGCATCGCCCCGACGATGAGCTTGTCGACATGCTCGGGAATGTCCTTTGCAAAATCACCGGGCGCGCCAACCCACTGCTCGGTGAAATAGAGATTCTTGTCAGGAAAAGAATCATGCAGCGGCGTCAGGGCTTCGATCTTCCCGCCGTATAAGTGAAAAGCCGCTCCATCCACCCATTTCGCCGCACCGGGGTCATGGTATATGGAATCCGGGTAATCCGGCCGGTCTGCATTATGGTCGTAGACGATGATCTTGGTATCCAGCCGCTCTCTGTCGATGGCGGGTCCCAGGAGTTTGACAAACGCCGCTTCCGCTGCCGCCGGCATATACATGCTGGGATTGTTTCCGGGATGCAAGGGTTCGTTCTGCACCGTCAAAGCATCGATGCCGATGCCCTGCTGCTGCATCTGAAGGATGTATTTCACCAGGTAGTTGGCATATACGGAATAATACTGCGGCAACAGGCTGCCGCCGCGGGTGTCATGGTTGTTCTTCATCCAGGCAGGCGCCGACCAGGGGGAGCCCAGTATCTTGATCTCGGGATTCACCTGGATAATCTGCTGCAGAACGGGGATCACATCCTTCTTGTCCGGCCCCAGATCGAAATGTGTCAGCGCCGTGTCGGTCTGCCCTGCCGGCAGGTCGTCATAGGAAAAAACATGATCGCTGAGGTCGGATGCGCCAATGCTCACCCGCAGATAGCTTCCCCCGATGTGATTGCTGTCTGTCGTAAAAAGCTCCTTCAACAGGGCCGTCCGGGCCGCAGGGCTCATCTGCATGATATGCTGTGCACTACCACCCGTCAGGGCCCAGCCAAAACCATCGACATGCTGAAAGGTCTTTTTTTCATCGATGGCGATCACCGGATCGGATGGGAAAGAGCTGCCTTTCTCCAGCTGCCCGTCCGCTTGTTGCTGAAAGAACACCGACTGCGAAGCGTCGGTGAGCCAGATGGTCACCTGTTTGTCCTTTTGCGCGTAAACAGTTCCCAAGGTACAGCTGAGCACAGCCCCTGTCAGGGCCGTCCTAAGAACAGATATCATTATTTGATAATTAACGTGACGATAGAATGTGGCAAACTTTCGGCGGCGGCAGACTGTCCTTTCAACATCAAATGATAAGACATCGGCGCATCCGTCGTATTCATGACAATGACAACGATGCTGCCATCATTGTTCACAAACGCCGTGGTTTGTAACGTGGCCCGGTTGGTGGATACCGCGATGCGCCTGGCGCCCGGCCGGACAAATTTTGAAAAATGCCCGATATAATAGAAGGCATTGGTATAGATGAGTTGTCCGTTCCGCGTGTCGGCATGCACCGGGGCAAAGCAGAAATTGCCGACATGGTTGGGGCCGCCATGTTCGTCCAGCAGGATATTCCAGTCCGTCCAGGCCGTTGCGCCGTCATTGAAATCGTTGATCATGGAATAGCCATACTTTTCGCCCAGCCACCAGGCCTGGAGGCTGTCAAACACAAAACTCTCTTTGCAGCCTTCGGTAAAAATGAGGTTCTTCGACGGGAAAGCCTGATGGGTAAGCTGGACATTGTTGAACAGCATGGGGCCGCCCGTCCAGGTCTCGTACCAGTGAAAGCCGATGCCCCAGACATATTTTGCCGCTGCAGGGTCTTCCAGTATCGTGCTGGCGCGCTGGTAGATGAGGTCCCGGTTGTGGTCCCAGGCGATGAGCTTCTTCTCCCCAAGCCCCGCTTTTTGCAACGTGGGTCCGAGGAAGTTCTTGATAAAATCGCGTTCGTCTTCCGCGGTGAAGATACAGGACTCCCATTTCTGTTTTGCCATCGGCTCGTTCTGCACCGTAAGCCCCCACACCGGGATACCCATGGCCTCATAGGTCTTGATGAATTTCACAAAGAAATTGGCCCAGGCCTGGTCCATATCGGGTTTCAACTTACCCCCGCCGGTAACACTATTGTTGTCCTTCATCCAGGCGGGCGGACTCCAGGGGGAAACAAATAATTTTAATTTCCCGCCGGAAGCGGCCAGCGCCTGTTTGATCAGCGGTATCTTGAATTGTTCGTCGTGGGCTACGCTAAAGGTCTTTAAAACGGCATCGTTGTCGGCAACATAGCTATAGCTGCCGCTGGAGAAGTCACAGCTTTGCATGTTGGTCCTGGCCATCGTATACCCGATGCCGGTACTGGTGCTGTAATAAGCGGTCATCAGCTGCTGTTGCTTGTCCTTTGGCAATTTGGCAAAGGTCTCGGCCGAGGCGTCTGTCAGCGCGCCTCCGATGCCGATGATGGCCTGAAAGGGAGAAGAAGGGTCGACAAGAACAAAGGGTTCGGTCTCCAGCGGTTGCCGGCCAGGGGAGAAATCTAATTTCCCGTTCTCGGTTAAGCGTAAAGAGGTGTTGGCGGCAGTCGTGTAGACAGTGATCGTTTTTTGCTGTCCCATGGCCAGCGACCCTGCCAGGGTCGCTGCCATTACCAGCAGGCTTTTAGTTTTGAACATGTATGAAATTTAAGGGCCTTAAAGGTAGGGCCTTTTATGAACCTACAAGGCGCAATTTGCATGATAATCCACCAGTTTTATCGGGTGAGCCTCCGTCACATAGCCGCAATAGCTTGCTTCTATTTTACTTAGTAGCGCTGCAACGCTGTCCGCATCCGGCAACCGCACCAGCCGGCGGACATACTCCTGGATGCCCGGCAGCCCTTTGAGATAGTGGGCGTAGCGACCGCGCATTTCGTTCAAACCCTGTGCCGGACCGTTCCAGGATAAGGCTCCTTCAAGGTGCATCCGACACACAGCCACTCGCTCTTCGACGGTAGGCGCCGGCGGCATTTCCCCCGTCAACCGGTAGTGTTTTATTTCCCGGAAGATGAAGGGATACCCAATCGCGGCCCTGCCGATCATGATGCCATCCACTCCATAACGGTTGGTATATTCCAGCGCTTTCTGCGGACTGTCGATATCCCCATTGCCAAAGATGGGGATTCGCATCCGGGGATTGTTCTTTACTTTCCCGATGAGGTCCCAGTCGGCTTCGCCCTTGTATAATTGACACCGTGTCCTGCCGTGGATGGTCAAGGCCTGGATCCCGGCATCCTGCAATCTTTCGGCTACATCCAGGATGTTTTTGGAACCCTCATCCCACCCCAGCCGGGTCTTCACCGTCACTGGCAGCCGGGTCGATCGCACACAGGCCTCCGTCAACCGTACCATCCTGTCCGGGTCGCGCAATACCCCTGCCCCGGCGCCGCGGCCGACAACGCCTTTCACCGGGCAGCCGAAATTGATGTCCAACAAGGAAGGGTTCGTAGCTTCTACGATGGCAGATGCGAGCGCCAGGCTGTCTTCGTCGCCGCCATACAGTTGGATGCCCACCGGCCGCTCGTTCGCAAAGATGTCCAGTTTCCTGCGGCTGCGGATCGCCCCTTTGACCAGGCTCTCGCTCGAAATAAATTCCGTATAGGTGAGATCAGCCCCAAAAGCTTTGCAAACAGCCCTAAAGGGCGGATCGCTGACGTCTTCCATGGGCGCCAGCAACAGCGGCGACTCCGTGAGGACAATATTTCCGATCGAGACCATTGGGCAAAATTAATGGAAATCGGCTATCCATGAATAGCAATAAACCGGTAGCAACCGCGTTTTTAGCGCGTAACACAATTTCCTATAAAAAATTCCTGACTATGCAGTTTAAAAAATTTACCCTTGTCGCCATCTCTGCCGTGACCGCCCTTTTCCTTCTCACCACCAGCTGTAAAAAAAGCAACACCAATTCCGCTGCCATTTCCGCCAACGTCGGCGGGGTTGGTTTCAGTTCCAGCGTTACCACCGCCTGGTATTCCACGGACAGTACCATTTTTGAACTTGGCGGCTATTCCATCAATAACCATGATACGGTGGTAATGAGTATTATCATACAACCTCCGTTCACCCTCAACACGGCGATTTCCAGCAATGCCACCGGTTTCCCTGTTGCCATCGACTATTATCACCTCAACGGCAAGGATTACTATGCCGGCTACGGTACCGGCCACGCATCCCTGACCGTCACTTCACTGGATTCCACGAACCACAAGATCGCGGGAAACTTCACCGGCACCCTTTACAATACGTTAGCTAACAATGACAGCGTCGTGGTTACCAACGGTAATTTCAATACTTCGTACATCGTTCAGCCCTAAATCTTCTATAAATCTCTCATATGGGCCGGCTGACGCCGGCCTTTTTTGTATACTTTTACCCCAAAAACTGATGCGATATACGGTCTTCACTCTTCTCTCCCTCCTCCTCATCGCCGCATGCGGCAAGAACAACAATCCGTCCTCCGGTTCCGGCACCTTGTCCGCTACGGTTGGCAGCAGCACCTATCAGAGCACGAGCACACTTGCAGCCTTCTCCAGCTCCCTCAACCTGTACGCCATCTACAGCTATTCCCGGCAAAACAAAGACACCTCCGTTTTCCAATTGACGCTGCCCTACCCGCTGCCCGTCAACAAAACCTTTACGTCGGATTCGCTGGTCCTCACCTACTCCGACAAAGGCATCGAGTATGATGCCTTCGGTTCAAAGAGGCAGGTGCAGGCGACCATCACTTCCCTGGATAGCTTCGCCCATAAGATGACCGGCACCTTTAATGCCATTGCACACGACACCACCAATGTCAATGACAGCGTAGTTATCACCAATGGTAAATTCAATATCACCTATACGGTGAATCCCTGAGTGGCAAATGATTTCAATAAAAAAAGGCCGACTTGGGGAAGTCGGCCTTTTGTATGGGTCAGATCGGCCCTTAGCTGTTGCCGGAAATAAACAAATATGATAAGAACATAACCAGACCAATAAACGCAACGGCCAGCAGTATCGTTGTAGCGGCTGCGCTGCCGTGCATGGAATGTGTTGCTTTTTTCATATGACGGAAATTTAATTTGACAATAATCAATTACACCTATCTAATATATGAAAAAAACCGGATATTTCCAAGCCCGGGAAGACATCTCTAATGTTTTGCACTCATATAAAACACCAGTTTTCCCCCATTCATAATCTCTGCATGGGTGATATAATGCCGGGTCAGCGGCTGGCCATTTAACGTCACTTTCCGCACATATACGTTTTTATCCCCCTGATTGTCAGTCTCTATTGTAAATGTCTTGCCATTTTCCAGCAGCAGCGACGCCCGCGTTACCGCCGGACTGCCAAGGGCGTATTGGTCTGAACCCGGCGCCACGGGATAAAAGCCGAGGGCCGTAAAAATATACCAGGCGCTCATCTGACCGCAATCGTCATTCCCACCCAACCCATCGGGCCTCGGACCATATTGTTTTTTCAGGATCATCCGCACCCGCTCCTGCGTCTTCCAGGGCTGATCCGTCCAGTCGTACAGATAGGCCACATGGTGAGAAGGTTCGTTCCCATGTACATAGTTGCCAATGATGCCGTCCCGGGTGATATCCTCTGTCTCCGCAAAGAACTTATCTGGCAGTTCCATGGTGAAAAGAGAGTCGAGATGCTGTACAAAGCGCTTATTGCCGCCGTAGAGGCTTATCAACGCCTTGGGATCATGAGGTACATAGAGGCTGTAATTCCAGGCATTGCCCTCGATAAAACCCTGGCCATTGGTGGTAAGCACATCGAAGTCTTTTCGGAAGCTCCCGTCGCCGAGCCGCGGTCGCATATACCCCACGGAAGGGTCCCATACATTTTTGTAGTTCTCCGCCCTTTTGCTGTAGACGGCATAGACATCCATCCGGCCCAGCTTCTTCGCTGCCTGGGCGATACACCAGTCGTCATAGGCATATTCCAGCGTGGAAGATACGGATACGCCGTCCTGCTCCGAGGGAATATACCCCTTATCAATATACGCCCCCAATCCTTCAAAGCTGCGCCGCGTGGAAGTGGCGATACAGGCATCCAGGGCCTGGTTGGCAAAATCATTGGATGGCGTATTTCCCTTAGCGATCGCGTCTGCGATCACAGATACGGCGTGATATCCCGACATACACCAGTTCTCATTGGCATAGTGTGCCCAGACAGGCAGCATGTGCTCAGCGCTCTGCTGGTAGTGCGCCAGCATGCTGCGGATCATATCGGCGTTGCGCGCCGGCTCCAAAATGTTGAAAAGAGGATGCAGGGCACGATGAGTATCCCATAGCGAAAAGGTGGTATAGTTGACAAATCCATCGGCTTTATGGTCCTGCTGATCAAGCCCGCGATAGCTTCCATCCACATCCATGTATACCGTGGGATTGATAAAAGCATGGTACATCGATGTATAGAAATTCTCCTTATCGTCCTGGTCCGCATCGATCTGCACCTTGCTCAGCTCCTTATTCCAGGCCGCCTGCCCCTCGCGCTTTACCGCCTCGAAGTCCCACCCCGGGATCTCCGTCCGGAGATTCAGCAATGCTCCTTCCATACTCACCGGCGACAGGGCGAATTTCAGCTTGACCTTTTCTCCCTCCTGCGTCCGGAAATCAAAATAAAGCCGCATCTGCCGCCCTGCCTGTTCGGGGAAATTATGGTTCTGATCGAAGTGCCCCCAGAAACCGTGATAAGCCTGTCTCCGGTCGTACTTGCGGGCCCCGTACTGATAGAAAGGCTTGGAGAATGTCATGGCAAAATAGACTGTCCGCGTCCGGGCCCAGCCGCTTGTTTGTCGATACCCTGTTACAAGGGTATCATTTACCACACGGACGTAGGTCCATACATTCTTATCCTCGTAATTGTAGATCCCATGCACAAGGTCGAGGATGATATGCGCCTGGTCGGAAGCAGGGAATGTATACTGGTGAAAACCCACTCTTGTCGTCGTCGTCAGCTCCGCGAGAATATTATAATCGTCCAGTCTTACTTTATAATAGTCGGCCTCTGCCGTCTCTGTCGCATGGCTAAAAGCCGAACGAAAGCCGCTCCGCGGCTGGCTGGCAACACCAGGGTTCAGTTTCAGCTCACCCACCGTTGGCATAACCAAAAAATCCCCCAGATCGGAATGGCCCGTACCGCTGAAATGTGTATGGCTGAACCCCACGATCGTTTTGTCGTCATATTGATAGCCGGCACAGTATTTATATACATCAGGGTTATACTTACCATTCACCTCATAAGGGATGGTGTCGGTGTCGGGACTCAGCTGAACGGCGCCAAAAGGGGAAGTGGCTCCGGGGTAGACATGCCCCATGCGTTGTGTGCCGATCATCGGATGGACATATTGCAGGAGGTTGTCCTGCGCCGTGGCCAGCACGGGCAGGGCCAGGATACATACTGAAAAGAATTGCCGCATATTATTTATTATTCCATTGATAGTCGAGTAACCGGATAAAATACCCTCCCACTACACTCCGGGCCTGGAATCCCACCTGCCGGCCATTGGTCGTCTCATGCCAGTCGCTAAGCGGTACCCGGCTGGGGGTCTCCGTAAGATAGCGATAGATCGGGTCGATCACGGCGGTAAAGTCTTCCGGCCGGGACGTTAGACTCGCCGTCCAGCAAATCCAATCCGATTTGGTATACGTCTTTCGGCTATCCAGCGGCAAACCGAAGGGCTCCTGATGGGTTAAATACCAGGCTACTTCTTTCTCATACACCTCCGTAGGAAACAGCTGCAGGCCCAGCAGCTTATCCCATACCAAATTGTATTTCTGGCTCCAGCTGTCTTTGCGGTCAAAGGTCAGCGCATAGTGATCGCCGGCATCGGCGAGGGTCATCCATTTCTTCGCCAGCCCCGCCGCCAGCCCCTTGTACTTTTGGGCTTCCGCTTCCATTCCCAGCTGTCCTGCCATCCAGCCATAGGCGCCCAGGGCGACGATGGCCTTTATGGAGAGATTTGCATTGCGCGCCAGATGTCCCGCAAAATCATCAGTACACAATTGGTTCACCGGATCAAAGCCGTTCACTTCCAAATAATGCGCCCAGGTAGTAAGGGTCGCCCAATGCCGTCGGGCATAGTCGGCCTTGTTCTCGGCCCTGGTGATGGCCGCGGTGAGCAGGATCATATTGCCGCATTCTTCCACCGGCATGTCCTCACCATAGGTCTGTCCATTGGCAATGGGATAGGTCCCCAGGTCGTGCGCCGCAAATGGTTTCTTCCACTTGTGACTCTCGCTGTAATAAAAGATGCCGTTGAGCATCCCTTCCAGCAGGTGCGGATTATACAACAGGTACAACGGGGCGGAAGGATAGGTGACATCCACCGTATTGATGCTGCCATTGCTGAAATTCTCCTTGGACAGGAAGAGCAACTCTCCCTTCGGGCTCTTCACCAGCGCATGTGCGGCAATACTTTGACGGTAAGCTGCCACGCAAACATCGGCATAGTGTTCTCCTCCCACGGTGAGCGCTGTGGAATACATCGTTTTGTTGAAGGTATCACAACGCGACAATATCTTGTCATAACCGGCATAAGCCGTCTGCAGCAGCCCGTCCATGGTCGGTTTTTTTACGCCTGCCTCGGGATGGCTGCGCCACCACGGTACCAGCTTCCTATGGAAGAACTCCACCGAATACCGTTCGTCATAACCTATAAGGATCAATTTCTCTACGGGGTCTTCGCCCACTTTCACCGAGGGAAAACCCGTATGCAGAAACCCCGATCCGATGGTTTGCACAAGACCCTGCTCGGCAGGTGTGGCGACATAGACATAGCCCCAGTCGATGCGCAGATCGTCTCCTTTCTTCTTCAACACCGGTTGCTCCTTTGTCCCCGCCCTTAGATAGGCAAGCCCTCCCGTCATTCCTTTATCTATTTTCAATTCCTGGTCGGGAGTATTCGCCGCCAGCACACCGGCGACCCCGAAATATAGTTGAGCGCTATGGGTCTGGCCGTCATTGCTTCGCAAGCGGAAAGAAATATACGTGATGGGTCGGGATAAAAGCGTCAGATCGTTCAAAAATAAAGGAGAGGTAAACGTCAGCGACAGATCGACGCCGCCGCAGGCGAACTGGTATTTGGTCTGTGTGGCATTCACGCTTACCCATTGCTGCTCGGCGGGGATGGTCGATGAAAGGCTGCTGTCTTCCAGTGTCGGCTTGCCCAGAAAACGATAGCGCCTGCCGTCAACGGTAAGCACACCCAACAGCGGCTGAGGCTTACCCGTCCAATGCCGGGTCTCCTGGCTGCTTAGCGTGTCAGTGAAAGACCATACACTAAAATAAGTGGAATGGGTTATCAACGGGTAGGCGGGCATCTGCCGTAATTGACCAATGGCTGATTGCTGCAGCAGAAAAAGACCCAATAGTATTTTTCTCATATGTTGATTTTGCCTGGGAAGGGGCAAATATAATCCTTCCACCGACATTTACCCCCCATCCACCGTCCTTTTCCTGCGGCTTCCGGGAATCGTCTTCACCCCGTTGCTTATTTTCCTAATTTTACCGACGTTATGAGTAAAGAAAAGCCATCCCAACATACCGGCAAACCAAAGGGCCCCAGTCTTTTTGCATTGCTAAAACCCTATCGCCGGCTTATCCTGCTGCTGGTGGTGCTGTCCCTCGTCATGAACAGCATCAGCCTGACCATCCCAAAGATCATCGCCCAGGGCATCGATGCCTTCGTCGGTCATAAATGGGACGTACACGGCATCGTATGGGAATTTCTCGCCGCCTCCATCGGCGTGTTTCTCTTCGCTTATGGGATGAGCTTTATCCAGACCTTTGCTTCCGAAAAAGTAGCGCGCGATCTTCGCACGCAGCTGGCTAACCGCATCTCGAGACAGAACTACAGCTTTCTGCAAAAGACCAACCCCGCCAAGCTGCTGACCAACCTGACGGCGGATGTCGATTCCATCAAAATGTTTGTTTCGCAGGCCGTCGTCTCCATCTGCTCCTCCGTCTTTATCATCCTCGGCGCCAGCATCCTCATGTTGAGGATCCAATGGCAGCTGGCACTCTGTGTCATCGCCATCATCCCCATCATCGGCTTTACTTTCTACATCATTCTAAAAAAAGTACGGGTGCTGTTCAAGGCCAGCCGGGAGGTCATCGACTGGCTTAATAAAGTGATCAATGAAAGTATTCTCGGCGCAGCCCTCATCCGGGTGATCCATTCCCAGCAACTGGAATACGCGAAATTTCTCGAAGCAAATGCAAAAGCGCTAAATCTCGGTTTGCGCATCCTGAAATTGTTCGCCTCCCTTATCCCCGTGATCATCTTCACGGCTAACCTCGCCACCCTGACCATCCTCGCCCTCGGCGGTCACTATGTCATCGGGGGACAGATGACACTGGGTAATTTCTCGGCCTTCAACAGTTACCTCACGATGCTCATCTTCCCCATCCTGGTCATCGGGTTTATGAGCAATGTCATCGCCCAGGCCCAGGCTTCCTACGGGCGCATCAGCGGCGTCCTCAATATCCCCGACCCGGTAGAGACCGGCACCCTGGTCAGCGGCCTGGAAGGAAATATTGAGCTCAATGACGTGTCGGTCGCCTTTGGCGAAAAATATGCCCTGAAAGACATCTCCTTCAGCGTCGCGGGTTCATCGAAGACGGCTGTCATCGGCCCTACCGCAGCCGGTAAAACGCAGTTGCTCTACCTGCTCATCGGACTCAACCAACCCAACAAGGGGACAGTAACGTACGACGGACAACCACTGGAGCAGTATAAAAAAGAAGATTTCCACCAGCAGGTCGGTTTCGTCTTCCAGGACAGCATCATCTTCAATATGAGCATCCGCGAGAATATCGCCTTCAGCGATGCCGTCACCGACGAATCGCTGGAGAAAGCCATCGCCACCGCAGAGCTGAAAGACTTTATCGACTCTTTGCCGGAAAAACTGGATACCGTCGTCTCCGAACGGGGTACTACCCTCTCCGGCGGCCAGAAGCAGCGGATCATGCTGGCGCGCGCCCTGGCCATCGAACCCCGCATCCTCCTGCTGGACGATTTCACGGCCCGCGTGGATACCCAGACCGAACAGAAGATCCTGGCCAATGTCCGGCAGAACTATCCCGGTATCACCCTGCTGTCGGTCACGCAGAAGATCGCTTCCATCGAAGACTATGACCAAATCGTTTTACTGATGGAAGGAGAAATGATCGCCACCGGCACTCATTCCCAATTAATGGCGACTTGCCCGGAATATGTACAGATCTATCAATCACAAAGAAGCACCAGCCACTATGAGCAGCCAGAATTACAATCTTAACAGCCTCACCGGAGGACAACCCAAGAGCAAGACCTTGCCGGCCCTGCGCAAACTCGTGGGCCTGCTGCCCGAGCAGCGTGGAAAGCTGATCCTCGCTTTCGTGACGATGGTCATCTATGCGATCCTGAGCATGGTGCCGCCTGTGCTCATCGGCTTTACCATCAACAAGGTGCTGTTGCACAAGGCAGCTGCGACTTCCCTTGACATTTTCGGCTGGCATGTCCTGCAGGGCAGTGGGTATGGACTTGTCCTTACCGTCTGTGCCTGCCTGCTGGTGATCTACCTGGTCAACCTCGCCGCGGTGTACCTGCGTACCATCTTCATGGGCGGTTTTGGCCAGCACCTGCTCTTCACCCTGCGCAATGCCATCTTCAACAAATTGCAGGAGTTGCCGGTCGCTTTCTTCGCCCGTAACAAGGCCGGTGACCTCATCTCCCGCATCAACAACGATACCGACAAGCTCAACCAGTTCTTCTCCCAGTCGCTGATGCAATTCGTCTCCAGCATCTTTATCCTCACCGGCGCCGGTATTGCCCTGGTATGGCTCAATTGGCGTCTCGGCCTGGCAACCCTCGCCCCGGCAGCGCTGATGTGGATCTATACAAAATTGCTGTCGCCCTGGGTAAAGAAAAAGAACGCCGTCGCCCTCAAAGCCACCGGCGCCATGAGCGCGGAGATCCAGGAAAGCCTGGGGAATTTTAAGGTCGTAGTGGCTTTCAATCGCCGCGATTACTTCCGCCAGCGTTTCGATGCCGCCAACAAACACAACTATTCCTCCGCTATCAAGGCCGGCATCGCGAACAATATCTTTACCCCCGTCTATGGCCTGCTGGCCAGCATGGGCCAGATGATCGTCCTGCTGTACGGCGTCTACCTGGTAAGCACCGGTCACCTGGAGGTTGGTTTCCTGGTCAGCTTTATCCTGTACGTGTCCTACTTCTATGACCCCTTGCGGCAGCTGGCGGCGTTGTGGGCCAGTTTCCAGGTAGCCATCGCCGGTTGGGACCGCATCTCGCAGATACTCTCCCTCGAATCCGACCTGGTGACCCTCCCTGTCACCGCCGCCGCATCGGGCAACGGCATCTCCGGCAATGGCAGCACTGTCGTGCTCGAGTTCAAGGATGTCTCTTTCCGTTATGACGGTAGCAAGGACGTCCTGCGCCACAACAGCTTCCACATGGAGAAAGGCAAGACCTATGCCCTCGTAGGACCCACAGGCGGCGGCAAAACGACAACAGCCTCGCTCATCGCCCGGCTCTACGATCCGACGGAAGGTGTCGTACTGCTAAATGGCAGGGATATCCGCACCTATACGCCGCGCGAACGCGCGCAAAAGATCGGCTTCATCCTCCAGGAACCCTTCCTCTTCACCGGCACTGTCCGCGACAACATCTTATACGGCAACGAAGAGTATAAGGACTATACCAACGAACAGCTCGAAGAAGCCCTGCACCGCGCCGGCCTGGAGACCCTGCTCGCCCGCTTCGACGAAGGCCTCGATACAAAGGTGCTCGCGGCAGGCGATAGCATCAGCCTCGGCCAGAAACAGCTGATTGCCTTCATCCGCGCCGTCCTCCGCAACCCCGAACTGCTCATCCTCGACGAGGCTACCGCCAACATCGACACCGTTACGGAGAAAATGCTGGAAGACATCCTGCGGCGGCTACCGGCCACTACCACCCGGGTCATCATTGCCCACCGCCTGAATACCATCGAGAACGCCGACGAGATCTTTTTTGTCAATTCCGGGGATATCACCCGCGCTGGGAGCCTCGACCAGGCCGTCAACATGCTGCTGGAAGGGAAAAGGGTAAGTTGATTATCCAGCAGGGGCCCGCTGGCCGAAGGCCCGACATCCAGATTTCAACCAGAATTCGGGGCTACATTGACGGCAAAACCAACGCACATGAAATTCCTTTTGCCTGCCTTCGTACTCTGCCTGGCCACTGCCGCCGCCAGCGCGCAGACGAGCGGTTACTCCCTGACCAAAACTTTTAAGATCGGAAGCCCCGGCGGCTGGGACTATATTGCCGTTGGCCCCGGTGGCAAGATCTACGTCTCTCACGGCACCCAGGTGAATATCCTCGATCCGAAAACCGGTGACTCCATCGGGGTCATCCCCAACACCACCGGTGTTCACGGCATTGCCTTCGACGAGGCGCATGGAAAAGGATATACCAGCAACGGCCGGATCAACAATGTCACCGTATTCGATCTGAAGACTTTTGCCGTTCAAGGCCAGATCGCTACGGGACAAAATCCCGATGCCATCATGTATGACCCCTTCTCCAAATCGATCATCACCTGCAATGGCAGAAGCCACGACCTCACCGTCATAGACGCCGCCACCGGACAGGTAACGGCCACCATCCCGCTGGACGGTAAACCGGAAACAGCCGTATCCGACAATGCCGGCAAGATCTATGTCAACATCGAAGACAAGAACAAGATCTCGGTGGTCGATCTCGGTAGTAAGACGGTTGTAGCCAACTGGCCCCTCGGCGCCGAAGGCCCCACCGGCCTGGAAATAGACAGAAAGACCAAACGGCTCTTTGCGGGCTGTGACAAGCAGCTGGTCGTCATGGACGCCACCAACGGCAACGTCGTCACCAAACTGCCCATCGGCGACGGCTGCGACGGAGTTGGCTTTGACGAAGGCCTCGACCTGGTCTTTGCCTCCTGCGGGGAAGGAAAGCTCACCGTCATCAAAGAAACATCTGCTTCCTCCTTTAGCGTCATCGACAATGTACCTACCAAACGCAGCGCCCGGACAGTGGCGGTTGACAGCAAAATGCATGCAGTCTATCTGCCGGCGGCAGACTTGGAAGGCGCTGAACCCGGCGGCGGAAGGCCGAAGATGATCCCCGGGACATTCGGGGTGTTGGTGGTCACCCGGAAATAAGTTAAATTGTATTTCGGACGGCCGGTGGCTGATCCGTGCATAAACCGAAATACAATGGAACCCGCCGTCTCCACCGAAAGCAAATACGGTCGCCTGAACAACTACATAAACGGAGGTTTCGCCGCCAGCTCTTCTGGCCGAAGCCTCCTTGTTTTTTCCCCCATCGACGGCAGCCTCCTGGCAGAAATGCCCTGCGCCACCACCGGTGAGCTGGACGCTGCCGTTGCCGCCGCAAAAGCTGCCTTCCCCCGCTGGAGCAGAACGCCCATAAAAGAGCGGGTCCAGGTCTTCTTCCGCTATAAATACCTGTTGGAACAACACCTCGGGGAATTAGCGGCCCTTGTCAGTGAAGAAAATGGTAAGACCCGTGGGGAGGCTGTCGCCGAGATAGAGAAGTGTATAGAGCTCACCGAGTTCGCCACGGCGCTTCCGAATCTAATGGGCGGTGAAGTGTTGGAGGTGAGCAAGGGTGTGGAATGCCGCGCGGAACATGTCCCCCTGGGCGTCGTAGCCTCCATCGTCCCGTTCAATTTCCCGGCGATGGTGCCCAACTGGACCATCCCCAATGCCCTTGCCCTGGGTAATTGCATGATCATCAAACCATCCGAAAAAGTTCCCCTCAGCGTAGCCCGCCTCGCCCTCTTATTGAAGGAAGCCGGTCTGCCGGATGGGGTCTTCAATATCATCAACGGTGATAGCGCTACCGTGGAAGCCATCTGCGATCACCCCGGCATCGATGCCGTCTCCTTCGTTGGCTCCACGAAAGTGGCTAAACTGGTCTACAGGCGCGCCACCCAAAACCTGAAACGCTGCCTCGCCCTTGGCGGCGCCAAGAACCACCTGCTGGTGTTGCCCGACGCCCAACCCGAGATGACGGCCCAGAACGTCGCGGCTTCTATGAGCGGCTGCGCCGGCCAGCGCTGTATGGCTGCATCGGCGATGGTGGCTGTCGGACCGGTTGACGACATCATCAACCGCATCTGCGCCGAAGCCCGTCGCATCATCCCCGGCGAAAACCTCGGCGCCGTTATCGACCGCGCCGCAAAAGAAAGGATCGAAAGCTATATCACCGAAGCCGAACAACAGGGAGCAAAGATCCTCGTCGACGGCCGCAACTATGTCGTCGCAGGGAAGGAAGGGGGCACTTATGTTGGTCCCACCGTCATTGATTATGTCCGGCCCGATATGGCCGTCGCCACCGAAGAGATCTTCGGCCCCGTAATCAGTATCACGCGTGTAAAAACGCTCGACGAGGCCCTGGCCATCGAGAACGCCAGCCCATATGGCAATGCCGCCTCTGTCTTCACCCAGAATGGTGGCTACGCAAGATACGTTATCGACCGCGCCAGCGCCGGGATGGTCGGAGTGAATGTCGGCGTACCGGTGCCCCGCGAGCCTTTCTCTTTTGGCGGCTGGAACGAAAGCAAATTCGGTGTCGGCGACATCACCGGCAAGTCTTCCATCGAATTCTGGACCCGCCTCAAAAAGAGCACCGTGAAATGGAATCCCGAAGCGGGCATCAACTGGATGAGCTAAAAAAAATTTCCCATATGCCGCAACCCACCACGCTATCCGAAACCCAGGAGATCGTACAAGAAAATCTCGACTATACCCTCTTCTCCTGGAGTAAACAGAAAGGTATCAATCCCATCGCCGTTCAACGCGCCGAAGGCGTATATCTTTACGATTACGATGGGAAGCGATATCTCGACTTCTCCTCTGGCCTGATGAATGTCAACATCGGTCACGGCAACCAGCGCGTTACAGAAGCCGTCGTCCGGCAGATGCAGGAAGTAAGCTATGTTACTCCCTCCTGCGTGACAAAAGCACGCGGCGAACTAGGCAAAAAACTGGCTGAGATCACCCCCGGCAACCTGCAAAAGACCCTCTTCACTGTCTGCGGCGCCACCGCCATTGAAAACGCCATTAAGCTGGCCCGGCTCTACACCGGCCGTCACAAGATCATCGCCCGCTACCGCGCCTTTCATGGCAGTTCCTATGGAGCGATGACCGCAGGCGGCGACCCCCGCAAACTACCCGCCGACGCCCAGCAGGCGCCCAATATCATCCACGTCGAAGACCCTTATTGCTATCGCTGCCCCTGGAACCAGGAGATCACGACCTGCCACCGGGAATGCGTATCCCATATCGAAAGGGTCATTGAATTCGAGGGACCGGAAAACATCGCCGCCATCCTCATGGAAGGCGAAAGCGGCTCCTCCGGCTGTATCAAATACCCACCCGACTATCTGAAGAAGGTACGAGCCCTCTGCGATAAATACGGCATCCTGCTCATCGCCGACGAGGTAATGAGCGGCTTTGGCAGAACAGGCAAATGGTTTGCTTCCGAGCTGCACGGCGTCGTCCCCGATATGATCGCGACGGCAAAGGGGATAACAGCGGGGTACTTACCTCTGGGCGCCCTTATCGTTACGGACAAAATTGCGGAGCATTTCAACGACCGCGTCCTCTGGCTGGGCCTCACCTATTCCGCTCATCCTGTGTCCTGTGCCGCGGGCCTCGAAGTGCTGAAGATCTATGAAGACGAGAACCTCATCGAAAATGCCGCCATCATGGGACGCTATGTCGACGAACAGGTGGCTCTCCTTCAGGCGAAACATCCCTGCATCGGCGATTGGCGCAATACCGGCCTGCTTGGCTGCCTCGAGATCGTGAAGAACCGTAAGACAAAGGAACCTATGGCTCCCTTCAATGCCAAGCCGGAGGAAATGACCGTTATGAACCAGGTGGCCGCCCGGCTGAAACAGCTCGGCATGTACACCTTTGTCCGGTGGAACTACGTTTTCATCGCGCCGCCCTTGTGCATCACCCGCGAACAGGTGGATGAGGGGCTGGCTATGATCAGTGACGCTCTAACGATTGCGGATGCACACGTAACTGAAAACTAACATGCACATAACAAAAACCATCTTACCGCTCTCCTGCGGGTGGCTCCTGTTTTTTTTCACAACGGCGTCCGCCCAAAGCGCAGGCTACCGCGCCCGCGACTACGGCATCCCCTTCGACGGCGCCCCGGGCCCCTTCAACGCCATCACCGATGTCCCGGGTGTCACCGTCGGCCACACCACGCTTATCAGCGGTAACGGACCGCTGGTAAAAGGAAAAGGCCCCGTCCGCACCGGCGTCACCGCCATCCTGCCACGCGGGACCACCTTCGACCCCGTCTATGCCAACTGGTACACCCTCAACGGCAACGGCGATATGACGGGCACGCACTGGATCACCGAATCCGGCTTCCTCGAAACCCCCATCCTCATCACCAACACCGGCAGCGTCGGCACCGTCCGCGACGCCGCCTGGCAATGGATGGATCAGCATCATTATTATACTCCCTTCTATCATGACTACTGGTATGCCTACCCGGTAGTCGCCGAGACCTATGACGGCATCTTCAACGACATCAACGGCCAGCACGTTCGCAAGGAAGACGTCTTCCACGCGCTCGACAGCGCCCACGGCGGATCAGTCGAAGAAGGCGGTGTCGGCGGCGGCACAGGCATGATGTGCTATGGGTTCAAAGGGGGCATCGGCACTGCCTCCCGGGTGTTGGACAAAAGTGCCGGTGGCTACACTGTCGGCGTCCTCGTGCAATGCAATCATGGTAGTCGGGAGCAACTTACCATTGCGGGTGTGCCCGTAGGCAAAGCCCTGCGCGATACCCTGCCCTATTCCATCGACAAACAACCTCTCGGGCTTGCCTCTACTCCACCACGTGAAGAGACGGGGTCCATCATCGTCGTCCTCGCCACGGACGCTCCCCTCCTGCCGGGTCAGCTCAAACGCCTGGCCCAGCGTATCCCCCTGGGCGTCACCCGGACAGGCGGCATCGGCGGCAACGGCTCGGGTGATATCTTCATCGTCTTCTCCACGGCCAACCCCCATGCCTTTAGCAATACAGAAAACCGGACGGTGACCACCCTGCCGAACGATCATATCAATGCCCTCTTCACTGCTACCGTCGAGGCCACCGAAGAAGCCATCGTCAACGCCCTGTTCGCGGGCAGGACGCTAACCGGTATCAACGGAAATACCGTCTATGGGCTGCCTACAGCAGCCGTCATCCGCATTCTCCGACAATACAACCGCATCCCAACAAAATAGATCGATCGCCTATGGCCGCCGAAAACCTTGCACCAGACCATACTTCCGCTTCGCTCTACAGCGAAGACCTCGCTCCCGTGAGCCGGCAGCAACGAACCTGGAATACCTGGAACTATGCCGCTCTCTGGATCAGCATGAGTCTCTGCATCCCCACCTATATGCTGGCCAGCAGCCTCATCGGCGGCGGGATGAACTGGTGGCAGGCCATCTTTACTATCTTCCTCGGCAATACCATCGTACTGATCCCCATGATTCTCAACGGGCGCGCCGGAGCAAAATACGGGATACCCTTCCCCGTCTTCGCACGGGCCTCTTTTGGGACCAAAGGCGCCAATATCCCCGCCATGCTCCGCGCCATCGTCGCCTGCGGCTGGTTCGGCATCCAGACCTGGATCGGCGGATTCGCCCTCTATCAAATGCTGCATCTGTGGATCCCCGCCCTCGATCACCTGCCTGCTCTCCCAAAAACCCTCGGCCTCGCCTCCGGCCCCGCACTCTGCTTCCTTCTCTTCTGGACGTTAAATATGTACATCGTCTGGCTTGGTGTCGACAGCATCCGCAAGCTCCTTGTCTTTAAAGCCTTCTTCCTTCCGCTGGCGGCCCTGGCCCTGCTCTTCTGGGCGATCACCAGCGTACACGGCGGACTTGGCCCCATCCTTACCCAGCCCGCGAAATTTCACAGCGGCGCGGCTTTCTGGGCCTTCTTCGTCCCCGGGCTGACGGGTATGGTCGGATTCTGGGCGACCCTGTCGTTGAACATCCCCGACTTCACGCGTTATGCCGTCAGTCAAAAGGCGCAGATAAGAGGCCAGGCCCTGGGCCTGCCGCCCTCCATGACGCTGTTCGCCTTCATCGGCGTTGTCGTTACTTCCGCCACGACGATCATTTATGGCACGACTATTTGGGACCCGGTAGCGCTCGCCGGCCGATTCGATAACAAGCTTCTTGTGAGCATCGCCATGATCGCCGTAGCCATCTCTACCCTCGCTACCAACATCGCTGCCAATATCGTCAGCCCGGCCAACGACTTTGCCCATCTCTCGCCGGCAAAGATCAGCTTCCGCACCGGAGGGTTCATCACCGGCATCGTCGGAATATTGATCTTCCCCTGGCGGCTGGTGGCAGATCCCAGCGGTTATATCTTCACCTGGCTGGTGGGTTATTCCAGCCTGCTGGGACCCGTTGGCGGCATCCTCATCGTCGATTATTATTTCATCCGGCGGCAACAGCTCTCGGTAAAAGCGCTCTACGATCCCAACGGCATCTATCGGTACACCAATGGCTTCAACCGCAATGCGATCGTTAGCCTGCTGCTGGGCATCCTGCCCAATATCCCCGGCTTCCTGGTCACCATCGGCGCCGCGGCTCCCGATGCCTTTCCCGCCTGGATCATACAGTTATACAGCTATGCCTGGTTCGTGGGGTTTGCCCTTGCCGGCGGCAGCTATGCCCTGCTGATGCGCCCCTATCGTACACCCATCACCGCCACCCATTTTAACAAGGAGGAGATCTATGTCACTGCTGATTAAGAACGGAAGGATCATAACGGCCGCCGATGACTTCACCGGCGACCTGCTCATCGAAGACGAAACCATCACCGCCGTCGGCCGCAACCTGCCGGCAAAGGCCGACACCACCATCGATGCAAAAGGGCTGCTGGTCATGCCGGGCGGAATAGACCCGCACGTGCACCTGGATATGCCTTTCATGGGGACGTTCTCGAGCGATACGCACGAGACAGGAACAAGGGCCGCACTATTTGGCGGGACGACGACGGTGATCGACTTCGTCCTGCAAAAACAGGGGCATTCGCTGCATGAAGCCCTCGCGGAATGGAATGGACGCGCAAGCGGCACCGCCGTCGGCGACTATAGCTTCCATATGGCCGTCACCGACTACAACGACAACACAAAAAAGGAGATCAGGCAAATGGTGGAAGAAGAAGGGATCACCTCCTTCAAAACCTTCATGGCCTATAAAGGCGCGCTGATGATCGACGATCGCCAGATGACCGCCCTCATGCAGGAAGTAAAACGCCAGGGTGGCCTCGTCACCGTCCACGCCACCAACGGCGACATGATCGACTACCTCATTGCCCAACACCGCGCCGAAGGAAAATTATCCCCGCTGTATCATTATCTTTCACAACCGGAAGTCACGGAAGCCGAGGCCAGCGGCCGCTTCGCGGATATAGCCAATTATACAGGTTGTCCGGGTTATATTGTTCATCTCACCTGTGAGGGGGCTTTAAATGCCGTGCGCAACGCAACGCGGCGCAACCAGACCGTTCTTGTCGAAACCTGCATCCAATACCTCCTGCTCGACGCCAGCCTCTATGAAAAGGATTTCGATGGCGCCAAATGGGTCATGAGCCCGCCGCTGCGCAAGGCGAAAGATCGCGAAACGCTCTGGGCCGGCATCAACCAGGGACTCGTCCGCGTGGTTGCCACCGACCACTGCCCCTTCCTCTGGAAGCAAAAGCTGATGGGCGAAAAGGATTTTTCGAAGACCCCCAACGGCCATCCCGCCATCGAGCACCGCATGGAACTGCTCTACAGCGAAGGCGTGCATAAAGGCCGCATCAGCCTCAACAAATACGTCGAAGTGGCCTCCACCAACGCCGCCAAAATTTTCGGCATGTGGCCTCGAAAAGGAACCCTCGCTCCCGGCAGCGACGCGGATATCGTTCTTTTCGATCCCAATGAAAAACACACGCTCTCTGCGGCTACCCACCACATGAATGTCGATTACTCGGCGTATGAAGGCTGGGAAGTCACCGGAAAAGTAAAGACGGTATTACTTCGGGGCCGCGTGGCCATCAACAACAATACATGTCTCGTGGAAAAAGGCTACGGCCAATTCATCAAAAGAAACAAGGTTTAATTATGGCAAGAATCATCAAATCAGGTCTGATCCAAATGAGCCTTCCAAAGACGGAAGGCGAAGGCACCATCGAAGAGATCAAGGAAGCCATGCTGCAAAAACACCTCCCCTACATCGAAGAGGCGGGCGAGAAAGGCGTGCAGATCCTTTGTCTGCAGGAGATATTCAATACCCCGTATTTCTGCCCCGGTCAGAACAGCGATTGGTATGCCTCCGCCGAATCCGTGCCGGGACCCACCATCCAGCGAATGACGGAATATGCCAAAAAATACAGCATGGTCATGATCGTCCCGGTCTATGAAAAAGAGCAGGCGGGTGTACTGTACAACACGGCTGCGGTGATCGATGCCGATGGCACCTTTCTCGGGAAATACCGCAAGAACCACATCCCGCACACCTCTGGTTTTTGGGAGAAATTCTTTTTCAAACCCGGCAACCTGGGCTATCCCGTCTTCCAGACCCGGTACGCCAAAGTCGGCGTCTACATCTGCTACGACCGCCACTTTCCCGACGGGGCGCGCGTCCTCGGCCTCAACGGCGCCGAGATCGTATATAACCCCTCCGCTACAGTAGCCGGCCTGTCTCAATATCTATGGAAGCTGGAGCAACCCGCACACGCCGCCGCCAACGGCTATTTTATGGGCTGTATCAACCGTGTCGGGGAAGAGCGCCCCTGGGATCTGGGCCGCTTCTACGGCAGCAGCTATTTTGTAGACCCCCGCGGCCAGATCTTTGCCCAGGCCTCCGAAGACAAGGACGAGCTGCTCATCGCCGAATTCGATCTCGACAAGATAGACGAAGTTCGCAGCGTCTGGCAGTTCTTCCGCGACCGCCGGCCGGAAACCTATGGTAAATTGACAGAACTATGATCCGCGACAACCGCCTTTCCGACGCCGAATACGCGCAGAACTTCAGCGACATCCACCCGCCCTTCGAAACGCGGGATGCAGCACTGGTCGATGCCAACCGCTGCTTGTATTGCTACGACGCGCCCTGTACCAAAAGCTGTCCTACGGGCATCGATGTGCCCAGGTTCATCAAACAGATAGTCACTGACAACGTGAAAGGCTCCGCCCACACCATCTTTCAGTCGAATATCATGGGTGGCGGCTGCGCGCGTGTATGTCCCGTGGAGAAGCTCTGCGAAGGCGCCTGCGTCTACAACCTCATGGAAGAAACCCCCATCCCCATCGCCCGGCTCCAGCGCTATGCCACGGAAAAGGCTATCCGCGAAAAATGGCCGCTCTTCCAACGAAGCAAACCCACCGGCAAAAAGGTGGCCATCGTGGGCGCCGGTCCATCGGGTCTCAGCGCCGCGCATGTCCTCGCCCGCGCGGGTGTCGACGTCACCATCTACGAGAAAGAACAGAAAGGCGGCGGCCTCATGACCTATGGTGTCGCCGCGTATAAAATAACCCCGGAGTTCTGCGCGGAAGAGCTGGACTATATCCTCTCCATCGGCGGTATCGCCATCCGCTATGAACAGCAGCTGGGCCGCAACCTGCAGCTAAGCCACCTCCGGCAACAGTACGACGCTGTCTACCTCGCCTTTGGCGTGGGCCTCGCCCGCCGCCTGGATATCCCCGGCGAAGACCTCGAAGGCGTCGTCGACGCCATCCGTTTCATCTGGTCGATCCGTGCCGAAGGCTACCCCGCCACACCCGTAGGCGATAGGGTTGCCGTCATCGGCATGGGAATGACCGCCATCGACGCCGCTACCCAGGCCCGCCGCCTCGGAGCAAAAGAGGTGACCCTCGTCTATCGCCGCACGCAAGCCGAAATGCCTTGCACCGAAACAGAACTGGATATTGCCAAACTAGACGGTTGCAACATCATCTGGCTGGCGGCGCCAAAATCCGTCCTCGGCGCCGGTGGCCGCGTGACCCAACTGCTGTGCAGCGTCATGGAGCCGGGACCGCCCGACGCCAGCGGCCGCCGCAGGCCGGTAGATACGGGCAGGACGATCACTCTCGACGTGGATATGGTCATCAAAGCAGCAGGACAGATGCCTTATGAAACGCTGGTCGCCGACGAAACCATCGCACATGACAAAGGCCGCGTCAGCATCGACAGCAACGGCGCAACCAATATTCCAGGCGTCTTTGCCGGTGGGGATAACGTCAATGGCGGCAAGGAAGTGGTCGACGCCGTACAGGCCGGCAAAGATGCCGCCGCGGCCATCCTATCATACATAAATAACTAACTATGGCTAGTCTCCAAACCGATTTCCTCGGCATCCGCTCGCCAAACCCCTTCTGGCTGGCCAGCGCGCCTCCCACGGACAAACAGTTCAACGTCCTCCGCGCCTTCGAAGCCGGCTGGGGCGGCGTGGTCTGGAAGACCCTGGGCAGCCAGATAAAGAATGTATCCTCGCGTTACTCCGCTGTCGACTATCACGGCAGCCGCGTCATGGGGCTGAATAATATCGAACTGATCAGCGACCGCCCCCTCGACCTCAACCTCAGCGAGATCAAAGAATGCGTCCGCCTGTTTCCCGATCGCGCCATGATCGTCTCGCTGATGGCCGACAACGACCGGCAAAGCTGGCACGAACTGATAAAAAAAGTGGAAGACACCGGCGCACACGGCCTTGAACTAAACTTCGGCTGCCCCCACGGCATGACCGAACGCGGTATGGGAGCGGCAGTTGGCCAGGATCCGGAGATCGCCCGGCTCGTCGTCGAATGGGTAATGGAAGTGGCTACGATACCCGTCATCACCAAACTCACGCCCAACGTCCACTCCGTAGTACCCACCGGCCGCGCCAGCGTCGAAGCAGGCTCCCAGGCCCTCTCGCTGATCAACACCATCCAATCCGTCACCGGCGTCGATCTCGACACCTTCATCCCCAACCCCAACGTCGGCGGCAAAAGCACCTTTGGCGGCTATTGCGGCCCCGCCGTAAAACCCATCGCCCTGAAGATGCTGACCACCATCGCCCAGGACCCCGTCACCTCCCGTGTCCCCGTCTCCGGCATCGGCGGCATCAGCACCTGGAAGGACGCGGCGGAATTCATGCTCCTCGGCTCCACCACCGTACAGGTGTGCACCGCCGTCATGAAACACGGCTTTCGTATCATCGACGATCTCTGCGATGGACTCAGCAACTGGATGGATGAAAAGGGCTTTACCAAAACCACCGACTTCATCGGCCGGTCGGTTCAAACCCTCACTTCCTGGGAAGACCTCGATCTCAACTACCACATCGTCGCCCGCATCAATCCGGATAAATGCATCCACTGCGGACTTTGCTACATCGCTTGCGAGGATGCTTCACATCAGTCGATTTCGCTGACGCCCGGCCACCCGTACAATGAATACACGATAAAGGAAGAAGAATGCGTAGGCTGCAATCTTTGCAAGCTGGTTTGCCCCGTCGATAGCTGTATCACGATGGTCGAAAAGCGGGTAGGACCCGACTACCTCAATTGGAAGGAGTTCCAGCGCCGCGGTCTGCCCCTCAATGATCACTGAAAGCATACACCGTCGTGCTGCGCCAGACTTGCCCCGGCTTCAGCTCCGTCGAAGGAAAGGACGGTTCATTCGGACTGTTGGGAAAATGTTGGGTCTCCAGGCAGAAAGCGCTGCGGTAGTCATCCCGCTTGCCTCCCTTGATGGGATTGGCGCCTTTCATGAAGTTGCCGCTATAGAACTGCACACCGGGCTGATCGGTATATACCTTCATCACGATGCCGCTCTTATCACCCGTAACAGTAACCGCTACCGAGTCCCGAATATCGAGCACAAAATTGTGATCGTATCCCTTTCCGTACTTCAACTGCTGGTTGTCCGCATCGATCCGCGAGCCGATAGTCGTCGGCTGGCGAAAATCAAAAGGTGTTCCGGCAACGGGATCGAGCTTCCCTGTAGGGATTAGTGTAGAGTCGACCGGTGTATATTGGTTGGCGTTGATAGACAACAGGTGGTTGTTGATAGTGCCACTGCCCTGTCCATTCAGGTTGAAATAAGTATGGTTGGTGATATTCGTCACCGTAGCCTTGTCTGTGAAAGCCTCATAGTGGATATTCAACCCATTATCCCCGGTGAGCGTATAGGTCACCGTCACCTGAAGATTCCCCGGATACCCTTCCTCCCCGTCTTTACTGAGGTAGGAAAGCTCCACGGAGGAATCACTTAACTGCTTCCCTGTCCAAACCACCGCGCCAAAACCCTTTTTCCCGCCATGGAGGGAGTTGACCCCGTTATTGGTAGCAAGAGTATATTCCTTTCCGTCGAGCTTGAACTTACCCTTCGCTATCCGGTTCCCATAGCGGCCCACTATCGCGCCGAAATAACTCTCCGGCTGATGCAGGTACAGTCCGATGCTGTCATAGCCGACCGCAACATCCGTCAGCACGCCGTTCTTATCCGGCACCAGCAGGCTCACCACTCTTGCGCCATAATTGGTAATGGCCACCTGTGTCTTACTATGGTTCTTTAACAAATATAGTGTCGTAGGCTTACCGTCAACTGTATCGTTGAAGGCGGCAACGGCAGGAAGGGATGCGGGAGTTGCTTTCATCATAGTCGTACTGTCGGCGCTGGCTGCCGGGGTGTTACCACCGCCACAACCAGCCATCAGGCCTGCCGCAAGGGCCAGGGAAGTGAAAAGAAGTTTATTCATATAGCAAGATATTTTTTACACGACGGAGGTGCCATTCTCTATCTGCCCGATATACCATTTCAGCTCGCGGTTCATCGCCTTCCGGTACAAGGGAGCGATCTTCGCCGTCAGCCCATCGATAACATCCGCTTTCACCAGGTTGATCGTACATCCGCCAAATCCGCCACCCATCTGGCGAGCCCCGAGAACACCTTCCTCCCTGCTCACCTGTTCAACCAGCCAGTCCGACTCGGGACAGCTGACCTCGTATTTGCGGCTCAGCCCCTCGTGCGAGGCATACATCTTCTGACCAAAGGCGGCTACATCGCCACGCTGCAGGTCCTCCGTGCCGGCAAGCACACGTGCATTCTCTTCCACGACAAAACTACAACGCTTGTAGATCAGCTCATCCGCCGGACCCACGATATCCGCCAACATCCCGGCAGTGACATCCCGCAGACTTTTTACATGCGGGTGATGCTTTTGTACCAGCTTCACCCCCGCCTCACACTGCTGCCGCCGGATATTATATTCGCTGGAGGCAAGGGAATGCTCCACCTTTGTGTCCAGCAGCAGGATACGCAGGCCATTGGTTTGGAAAGGAAAATAGGTATAGTCAAGCGACTGGCAGTCCAGCCGGATCACCTGGTCCTTCCGGCCGAACATGCTGGCAAACATATCCATGATCCCGCACTGCAACCCTACAAATTCGTTCTCCGCTTTTTGGGCAATCCTGACCATCGTCATAGTGTCAAGCCCCAGCCCGAATAGTTGGTTCAGGGCAAAAGCCGTCGCAGATTCCAACGCCGCCGAGGAGGACAATCCCGCCCCCAGCGGGAGATCACCCGCAAATACACAGTTAAAGCCCCCAACGGAATGACCCATCTGTTGCAGCTGCTCTACGACCCCAAGGATGTAATTGGGCCAGTGCAGCGCGGATGGCGTCAGCGGCTTGACTGGTCCCCGGTAGGACTGGTCATAATCCATGGCAAAGAGATGCACTTCCTCGTCACTCCGGCGATCTATCGCCATGAAGATGGCCTTGTCGATGGCAGCGGGCAGGACAAACCCGTTGTTGTAGTCGGTATGCTCCCCGATGAGGTTGACCCGGCCGGGCGACCTGACCACCAGGGCGTCATCGACGGAAAATATTTCTTTGAATTTCTTGGCTACCTGGGAGGCAAGCGAATAGACTGGTGTAGTTGCGATCATAAGTGGAATATGGCGATGCTGTAAATGTCAAAATAACATCTATTTTGACGGAAAATAAAATAAATTTATTTCCTGGTAGCAACCGTCCTGTACGCCTTGATCCCCTCCCCATTGAGCCCAAAAAGCAGCATTCCCTGCCACCCGGCGACCGACCGGACATCCCCCCGCAGATGAAAACCGGAATGCGGCTGGTCGATATACTCGAAATGCCCCTTTCCATCGCCCTTCAGCAACACCCCATAATTGGCGTCGTATTTCCCAAACCGCAGGCGGGAATGCGTAATATTCCCACACAGCAGCAGGTCTTCCTTCCCATCCTGGTCATAATCCAGCGGGGTGATCGTAAAGACAGGTGAATACTGCACCTGTACCGGCAGTGGCTGTTCATGCAACCGATTGTCCGTCCCGCCTTTGAAATATACCGTCCGCAGACAGGTAGCTCGCAAATGCCCCGCATCCTTGAGCGCCTCCGCCGGAAAAATATCCGTCAGCCGCGCCTCCGCATAACTCTTGTAGTCCGGGAATCGCTGGCTCATATTGCTCACCTGCTGCAGGAGTTCATCCCGCGTCATAAAAGGATAGCTGGTGTCGCCGAAGTAGAAACAAAGCATGGGGTCGATGGTGCCATTGCCGTCAAAATCCTTATAATAGAGTTCGGCGGGATGTTGCTCATCGGCCTTGCATTGCGCATTCTCTCCGAGGTTGCCGATGATGACATCGGGTCTGCCATCCTTATCCAGATCGGCAACCAGCAACCGGTTCCACCAGCCGCTATATGCCGCGTCGAAAAAATCCCGGCTGCGGTCGACCAGCTTTCCCTGTTGGTCCTTGAACACCATCACCGGCATCCATTCCCCCACCACGATCAATTCTTTTTTGCCATCGCCATCGAGGTCGGCCCAGGCCGCATCGGTGACCATGCCGGCCTTTTGCAGCCCGGGCGCCAACACCGCCGTCTCATCGGTGAAATGGCCTTTTCCATCATTGATCAATAGGTAGCTGGAAGGTGGGGTCGGATACTCCCCGGGAATGACCCTCCCGCCTACGAAGAGATCAGGATATCCATCCCCGTTGACATCGGCTACCCGTACACAACTCTTGGCCACGCGCATGTCCGGCAGCGCATCGACACTCCGGACAAAATGCCCCTTGCCATCTCCCAGGTAAAGCCGGTCGCGTAAAAGACTGTCCCTCTGCTGGTAATGATGATAGCCACCACTGACGACATACAGGTCCGCATGCCCATCCCCGTTGGCGTCAAAGAACAGCGCATCCGCATCTTCGCACCCGCTGCTCGCGGCAAAAGCGGGTTCCGCCACCGGGGTAAAAGAACCATCCTTACGGCCCAGGAA
This sequence comes from Puia dinghuensis, assembly GCF_014642875.1. GTDB lineage: Bacteria > Bacteroidota > Bacteroidia > Chitinophagales > Chitinophagaceae > Puia > Puia dinghuensis. The sequence continues at coordinate 542,709 of NZ_BMJC01000001.1, read as the reverse complement.
CAATGCCCCCGGCTTGCCCCCGCCGGCTCCCGTATAAAGGTCGTCCACCCCATCCCCGTTGACATCGGCCACCGCCATACACGGCGCCCCATAGGACAACGGATTCACCAGCTGCGGCTGCCGCTTGAAATCATTGATCGTCTCCGGCGAATAGCGAACATCCACCGGCGAACGAACCTCCCTGAACAACGGTTGCGGAGCCGCCGGCGCCCGCCACCGGCCCGAGGCGGCTGCCTCTTCCAGGGTCAATACCCTGTCACCCGCCACATTCGTCAACACCTGCTGCCGCCCGTCCGGCCATACTACCCGCAGCGAATCCACCGTCGCCTCCTGGCCGAGCCCGAAATGCAAAACGGGACTGACACAGGACTGATACCCCTGCGCCGGCTGCTGTTCGAGGTATTGCAGCTTCCCCCTATTATAGAGGATCAGCTTCGCCCCGATGCCCGCGGTATTCATCCCCGCGCCTTTCAGCTTCACCTGCAGATAGTGATTCCTGCTCAACTTTCCGGCGCGGTTCTCATAGATAAAGGCTTCCTTGTTGAGGTTGTTGACCACGAGGTCGAGGTCGCCGTCATTATCCAGGTCGGCCCAGGCTGCACCATTGCTGTTGGCGGGCAAATGGATACCCCACCGCGGACCCATACTCGAAAAATGAAGTCCCCCGTCAAGGCCGGGCTCGCCCCCATCATTCCGGAAGACATAGCTCGTAACATTGGAAGCGGGCATATGATCCACGATGTCGAGCACGTCTTCCCGTTTTAACCTGCCCTTGACACTGGTATAGTTCTCCATGAATTTGATAAAATCCATATTGGTATAATCCCGGACATACCCGTTGGTGACAAAAAGGTCTTTCCAGCCGTCGTTGTCGAGATCGGCCCACAGCGGCGCCCAGCTCCAGTCGGTATTGGATAACCCCGCCAACTGACCGATCTCCGAGAAACTACCATCCCCATTATTTAGCTGCAGCATGTTCCGCATATATTGATAGTAGCCCCCGCTTCTCAGCGTCAGCTCGAACTTCTCATAGTTGTCCGGCGCAAACAATAATTTTTGCCGGTGATTGTCTTCCGGCAGCATGTCGAGGGTGAAGATATCCGGCCGGCCGTCATTATTCACATCCGCTACCGCATTGCCCATCGAGAATTGCGAGGTGTGCCCGATAGACTCAGACAGCCGGTTGACAAAGGTTCCGTTGTGCTGGTTGATATACAAGTAATCCGGAACGGTATAGTCATCCGAAATATAGATATCCGGCCACCCATCCCCGTCGATGTCGGCAATACCCGCCCCCAATCCATACGTAAGATCGCTGCTGCTGATGCCCGCGGCTTCCGTTACATCGTGGAAATGGCCGCCGTCATTGCGCAAGAGTCGCACCCCGCACATTGGATTCGGCTGCTTTAGGATGGCTGCTGTACTTGCTTCGTTCAGCACCGGCAGGGATTTGGGGTTGTGATTCAGCAACAACAGATCGAGATCACCATCCCGGTCGTAGTCGAAGAAATAGGCCTGTGTAGTATAGCTGGAATCAGCCAGTCCATACTTCGCCGCCTGCTCGCTGAAGTGTGGGACCCCTGCGGCATCATTGCCCTCATTGATAAAAAGCTGCTTCACCCGCTTGTAGCCCGGAACCTTGCCCGAATAACAGAGATAGATGTCGGGCCGGCCATCCCCATTGACATCGGCGATGCAGACGCCCGTTTTCCAGGGCCCCTCCCTGCCCCCCACCCCGGCGGCATCCGTGACATCCTCGAACTGCCAGTTGCCCTTGTTGAGATACAGTTTATTGCCGGTCATATTGCCGGAGAAATAGATGTCCTCCCATCCGTCCCCGTTGACATCGGCAATGGCTACCCCACCCCCGTTATAAAAATATTCGTAGAGCAGGACATTGGTGTTGAGACCCTCGGTAAGCTGGTTGTTAAACGTAATATGCGTCTTCTCCGCCGGGACAAGCGCAAACAGCTCATTGGAGTCGGCCTGCGGTTGCACGCCAGCTTGTCCGCCGGGCCTGCCGCCACAGCCGAGAAGAAAAAAGCCTGCTCCGAAGAGCAGGCATTTGAGGATAAGCGTCATGGTTAATATCCAGGGTTTTGAATTAGCTTGGCGTTCTTATTCACCTCGTCGCGGCTTATCGGCCGGAAATACATCTTGTCGATCCACGTTCGGTTCTCCAAAGAATTATCCACAACGGGCGTATACGTGTAATTGTAATCCGTCGTATCATGGCGGTAGGGGGACGGCGCCAGCGCACCCGGCTTAAGCGTCCCGACCACATTGATGAATACACACGATCTTCCAAGGGTTGTGGGTGCGATCATCCACCGCCGGGCATCGTGATAGCGGTGTTCTTCATAGGCAAGTTCCACCCTTCGTTCATTGCGGTATTCCTGCAGCAGGGCATTCCCGGTTACCGTAATGGCTGGCATCCCAGCCCGGTAACGGATCTTATTCAGCCAAAGCAGCGCATCACTATTGTCCCCCAATTCTATGCACGCCTCCACATAGTTGAGCACGGCCTCTGTATAGCGCAGGAAAGGCCACGGAATGTATTGTCTCGTATTATTGTCTACCACGTTCGGATCGGGATCGATGAATTTGTGCATATAATACGCCGTCCAGCTGCCATTCCAGTTCTCGACCGGGCTCTGCCGCGTGTCCAGCCCGGGTTGTAGCACGCCTCCGTGTACCATCTCGTATTGCCCGCTTTGTATCTGGTTGGCCGGGTCCGGGTTCGACGTGATCTTGCTGCGTGGCTTCCAGCCGGCACCGTCATAGAGGATGGTAGCATAAAGACGGGGGTCCCGGTTCGTATACGGCGCAGCCGCTTCGGCAGGCTTCGACCAGCTGAATTTTGACCCGTCCATCATCTCATAATCATCTACCAGTTCCTGAATAGGGGCATTACCCGCCCAGTTGTGGTAGCCATTGGGACCATTGTCGAGTCCCACTGAGGTTCCATCCGTCCCGGGCCCACCGGTATACAGCTGAGGCGTGAAATCCCTTTCGAAGATCAATTCTACAGCCGCGGCCTTGTCCATGCCGGGCGCATTGCTTCCGCCGCCCATGGCGATTGACGTATAGTAGTTTTGGGCATCGGCCGGTGCAGCCGGTGCGGTCAGCCCTAACTGGTACCCGCTGCCTGCCTGTAAAACGGCCCAGGCGGCATCTTTGGCAGCCTGCCAGCGGGCAGTCCTGTCGCCGCTCGTATAACCCAGCAGCTCTGGATTGGAAAAGGAGGAAATGGTGCTTGAATTGCCTTTGGCGGTAGGGATATCGTGCAGGTCGCTGGCTGCATACAGCAGGATGCGGGATTTCAGCGCCTTTGCAGCCAGGGCGGTGGCGCGCCCCCTGGCCAGGGTCTTCCCCGTCAACAGGGAAGCCGCCGTGTCACAATCAGCCGTTATAAAATTGACACAGTCGGCAAACGGGCTTCTGGCAATGCTATAGTCCTGGTTCAGCCCGTAAGAATGGGCCACCAGCGGGACTCCGCCATAATAGCGAAGCAGCTGGTGATAAAAATAGGCCCGCAGGAAATGGGCTTCCCCCTGCAACCGGTGGTTCAGGACAGTGTCGCTGAAGGTGGCCGTTTTGAGGTTCTCCAGGGCGACATTCGCTGCCCTTATCCTGCTGTACATGCTACCCCATTCATAGGTTCCGTCCACCCACCCCAGGTTGGAAGGGCTTAGCGTTCCTTCGTTAATGGTATTGATTCCCCTGCCCGGATGCACAAAGACCGCTTCATCCGACAGCGAAGACAGCTGCTGCTCGGGAAATCCTCCATTCTGCAATCCATTGTAGATGTCCGTTACAAATGCTTCCGATAGCCCCCCATCCGCCCAGGTAGCCGTCGAGGATATCTGGTTCAGGGGCTGCGTGTTCAGAAAGCCTTTGCTACAGGCTGTGAACAGGACCACTGCCGCAACGAACGGCAGCATCCTGGTAAAGAGTTTTATTTTCGGTGTCATACTTTTTCATTTTTAGAAGGTTGCTCTTACTCCTGCATTGATGATCCTGGACTGGGGATAATACTGACCGCTGCCGGATGTGGATTCCGGATCATATATCTTCATCTTGTCCCAGGTGATGAGGTTAAGCCCGTTGGCATATATCCGTAAATTGCTGATGCTTGCCCGTTTCAGGAGTGCAGGAGAAAAATTATAGCCCACCTCGACATTTTTCAAACGCAAATAATCGCTGCTTCTCAGGAAATAAGTATTGTTCCAGGCGCCGCCGCCGGTATAATACGTGTTACCCCGGTTGGCCAGACGCGGATCGGTGCTGCTTGGATGATCTATCGTCCATTGATGGTCGTAGGAATATTGCAGGTAGTTGCCGATATCACCCGATTCGGTGCCGAAGAACAGGAAACCACCCGTGGCTCCCTGGAACAAAACAGACAGGTCGAAATTCTTATACCCCACGCGAATATTCAATCCCCCTGTGAAGGTAGGGTCCGGCGTGCTGTTCAGCCGTACCTGGCTATTACCGTCTATTTTCCCCTGATGATTGATGTCCTTGAATTTCATGTCCCCGGGCCTGAGCGAAGGAGTGACGCCGCTGTAGTCGATCGTATTAGCGGCAATATCTTTCGCATCCTTGAATACTCCGTCGTATTGATATACCAGGAAAGCGGCGCCGCCGTTTGCGCTGAAAGGATGGCCCGTCGCCCGTTGCCAGGCAGGGGCGCCAGGGGCTTCATCATAGAAAAGTATCTTGTTCTTGGCATAGCCGCCATTGACGCTCACCGAATAGGTAAAACCACCGGCATGACCATTGTAGCCCACGGTGAACTCATATCCCTTGTTCTCTGTCCTGCCGATATTTTCCGGCGGAAGTATCGACGCAATACCGCTGGATGCCGGCGTTGAACCTTGTGGTTGCCAAAGGATATGGTTGCGTTTGTTGTAGAAATAATCAAACTCGAAGTTGAACATCCCGTCCAGCAACTGCCCTTCCAGGCCCACATCGGAGTTGTTGGCCACCTCCCAGGTGAAGTTTGGATTCGGTACCACGGTCTCATGTAAGGTGGTGGCAGCCTGGCCATTGATCGTGTAGGAGCCAAACCCGTATGTTCCCAGGTACTGGTATTCCTTCAGGACGCCGCCGTAATACACCTGGTCGTTTCCCAATTGTCCCCATGACCCGCGCAGCTTCAGGTAGGGCACCGTATGGGCCATGCCCTTCCAGAAATTCTCCTCCGAGATGCGCCAGCCTGCCAGCACTCCAGGGAAGAACCCAAATCGGTGCGCCGCTGGAAAGAGGTATGAACCGTCATAACGCCAAAGGAATTCGGCCAGGTATTTTTCCTTGTAGTTATAGGCAGCGCGACCGAAATAGCTTAGCCGGGCCCGTTCATAAGCCGACCCTCCCACCACCTGCCCATTCGCTCCACCCGCAAACAACTGGTCCACGGCCGAAGAGATGAAGTTGGTACGATAAGCATTGAAGTCATCCTCATTGTCGGTCTCGCGGGTGACGGCGGCCATGAGATTGATAGTATGGTCGCCGATGGTCTTGTCATAGTTGATAAAACCGGACAGGAGAACATTCAGGTAATTGTAGTAGGTCTCCGCCAGTTGCGGTGTCGTAAAGGTCGAACGCAGACTCTTGGTAAGCACCGGCGTCTTGCCATCTGCCTGATAGGTGACATGATCCCAGAAATAGAGGTACCACGGTGTTTGCCAACCCTTCTCGACCCGATTCTCCTTGTCGATAGTTCCGGTTCCGGTGATCTTCAAGCCCGGCACCCAGGGAATGGACACCTCTACTTTGCCGTTAGCCTGGAAATAATCCCTTTTATCCTTGTCATAGCCGGTCTGATTGGTAGTGATCACAATAGGATTCTGGCCATTCTCGATGTCGGGGCCGGGCAGGCCGTTTGGCCACACTTCGGGGTCCGTTGGCCGGCCCCGCATCAGCATCCGGAAGATGGAACCGGCCGATTGGGTCGGATAGAACCGAAACTCTTCCCTCCCCGTCAGGTTGATTCCCGTCATGATCCATTTGTTCACCCGGGCATCCACATTGATCCGCATGTCATATTGCTTATACCCCGTAGCCGAATTTTTGTAATAACCGTCCTGGTCCTCATAACCCACCGATGCAAGATACCGGATGGCATCGTTGCCGCCGTTCAGCTGCAAGGTATGTTGCACCTGGGGAGACCAGGTCTTTAAGGTGGTCTTGAACCAATCGGTATTCGGATGACCCCAGGGGTCCGACCCATTGCCGTATTTCTGGACATCCCCCGGCTGGAAGGGCGCCGTCACCGTGCTTCCGCCCAGGGTGGTATATTTACCGGCCTGGTTGAAAGCGGCCTCTGCCGCGCTCCATTCAGCTGCAGGCACATGGTCATAGATGGTAGTCTCGTTGTTGATGGCGGCATATTCTACGGCATTCGCCATCTTGGGTATCCTGTCCGGCTGGGCCCAGCCATGGTTGAACGTATAAGACAGCTGCGGCTTCCCGCTCTTCCCATGCTTGGTCGTGACCAGAATAACTCCATTGGCCGCCCTCGCCCCATAGATGGCAGCGGAAGCATCTTTCAGCACCGACATACTCTCGATGTCGGCAGGATTCAAACGTTCGAGGCCACCGGCAATATCCGGCACGCCATCCACAACGATGAGTGCAGAAGTGTTGCCTAATGTATTGGTGCCCCGGATACGGATCGTCGACCCGTCATAGCCCGGCTCTCCGCTGGCCTGAACGGCATAGACACCGGGCAGCCTCCCTACCAGTGAATTGGAGAGGTTCACCGTGGGGGTCTTTTCCAGTTCTGTCCCCTTGACGGTGGCAACGGCGCCCGTCACCGTCACCTTCTTCTGGCTGGCGTAGCCCACGACAACGACATCCTTCAGCGGATTGTCCCCCGCCAGCAATCGCACATCGACGCTGAGTTTGCCTTTGATGGCATATTCCTGCGGGGCATAGCCCACAAAACTGAACAGGAGGGTGGCATTGGGACTGGTCACTTCCAGCGTGTAGGTCCCATCCTCCTTTGTCATTGTCCCGTTATTGGTGCCCTTTTCGACGACACTGACATCTTTCAGGGGCTCGTCTTTCTCATTGGTGACCCTTCCGCTGACCTTTACGGCAGCGAGCGGTTTTTCGGGGGCCCCATTCCCAGTGCGGATGATAACGATGAGATTGTCAGTGAGCCGGTGATAAGAAAGTCCTGTCCGCTCGAGCACCTTGTCGAGCACCTGCTCGACGGAGGCTCCCTTTGCTACGATGCTGATCCGCTGGTCTTTAGGAAGGATCTCGTCCTTGTATACAAAACGGAAGAACCCCTGATCCTCGATGGCTTTGAACACCTTTTTCAATTGTGTCTTTTCCAGCCGGAGATTGATATTGCCTTGCCCATACCCCCTCGCAAAGGATTGGATGGATAAAGCAAAGATGCATAGAATGGCAAGTTTCGTCATCAGCAGGTATTTGGTGAACACACGGACCCGATCCGGAGATAGTCCTCTTCCGGTTTTTTTCATAACTTAGGTTTGAAATAATGATAATGCCTGTCCGGTTAACGGCAGGAGTTGTCTTTTCAAAGCGGAGGATGCTGCAATCATTCTCCGCTTCTCTTTTTTAATCTCATTGGTGTTTAGGTTACTTTTTTCATATGCAAGTATTCGTTTGGTTAGTAAATCAAGGCCGTATCGTGACTTCCCGCCGGTGAATGGTATAATGGAAATTTCCCGTCAGCCGCAACGCCTCCATCACCTGTGGCAGGCTCTCGTCTTCGAAGACCCCGCTGTATTCGGTATGTTGTAATGATGCATTGGTGATCACCACCTTCACATTGAACCAGCGTTCGATCTTCAAGGCAACGTTCTCCAGGCTTTCCTGGTCGAAGGCCAATTTGTTCTTTACCCAAAGCACCTCGGTTGCCACGCTGTCCCTCTCCTGGAAATGCACCTTGCCAAGCCGCATCACCCTGCTGGTATCCGCCTCCCTTGACACCGCCTTGCCAGCACCGGAGACCACGACCCCCTTGCCGTTCTGCACCACCAGTTTGTCATTGGGTTGCAGGATGATCTTCTTTTCCGGGTGACCCCGCAGCGTCACCTGCACCGACCCATGGATAAGAACAGCCTCTGTGTTCGTTTCATTGGAATAGCTCCTGACATTCAGGACGGTGCCGAGCACCAGCACATCGATAGTGGAAGTATGGATGATAAAGGGATGGTTGCGGTCCTTTACTACGTCAAAATACGCTTCGCCACAGAGCTGTACTTCTCTGGCGGCGCCGCGGAAACTTTCGTTGTAGGTGATCCGGCTGTCGGCATTCAACCATACCTGCGAGCCATCGGGCAATTGGATCTTTGACTTGGACCCTTTCTTTGTGCTCACGGTACTCTGGGCCACCGGCTGAGGGATCTTTGTTCCAGGCGCCCTGGGATGAATAAAAAGAAGAACAGCAGTTATGCAAGCGGCGACACCGGCCGTTAAAAGATATAGACGCCGGCGCCAAGGGCCACGCGAAGGGAGATGCTCGCTCTCGTTCAGTCTCCGGAGATGACGTTGGAAGGCGCCTTTCTTCAGCCGGGGCGTGGAAGGACTCCGGTGGCCCCACCAATCATGTAGGGTTTCCAGCCGGGCGCCCATCTCGGGATGTTGCTCCAGTAAACGGTCCAGGGCAGCCAGGTCCTCGGCCGTCGCCTCCCCGGATAATTTGAGACTCACCAGTAGCCAAAACTGTTCTTCTCTCATAGCTATTACGCTATAGACAAGGAATCTCAATCATATGTACCAAGCGAAGAGAAAATATCTTTTAAAAGGGGAGCCGCGCCTATCTTCTGGATAGCGATGGCCATCTGGTTACGCACGGTAAAGGGAGAGATATCGAGGATGGCGGCCACTTCTTTGTATTTCAAGCCTTCCTCCCTCACCAGCTGGAAGATAAGCCGGCATTGTGGCGGCAACTGCTGGATGATCCGCCTCATCTGGTTGACCAGATCGGCCGAGATGACGATCTCAGCGGGACTGTTCCCTTCCACGAGGAATCCGCTGCTAAGACTGTCCAGTCCGATGACCCGGCTATCCGCATTCCGGGCGAGATAATTCAGCGAGAAGTTTCTGGCTATCGTATAGAGATAAACCCGCAGATTGTCGATCTCCGACAACTTACTCCTGATCTGCCATACTTTTATAAATACATCGGAAACGATCTCTTCGGCCACTTCAGCCGACCGCACCATGGAGTAGGTAAAACGATAAAGACCTTCGGACAACAGCTCATACAATCGCTTGTACGCCTTCATGTCCTCATATAAGGCGATGCGCAGTTGTATTTCAGATATAGCAGCAATTTGGTCCAAAAGGTCAAGCCTGCCTCAAGCAGTGTAGTGTTATGAGTAAGTTAAAGACCTTTTCTGAATTTTCCTTACATCGGCAGAGAATTTTTTTTACCTGTAAAACTGACACCTAATCCCGGCCCCCTGGGAATCGTCACTTTTCCGAAATCAAAGACCAGGCCCGTCGCCAGGTCCTCACTCAATAACAGCGGCCCATCCATATCCACGAAGTCGAGCTCCGGCAACAGATGAGCTATGGCTGCACTGCCCACCGTGCTTTCGTTCATGCTGCCCACCATCACCTTCATACCCAGACTCCTTGCCTTTTCGATCATCCGTCGCGCCGGCGTCAGCCCGCTGCATTTAGTGAGCTTTATATTGATGCCGTGAAAATGTTCGTGACAGGCTTCCACATCCTCTTCTTTTACGCAGGACTCATCGGCGAACAACGGCAGGGCAGACTGCCGGTAGAGCACCTTCATCCCCTCCCAATCGTCTTTTGCAAGCGGCTGCTCGACAAATTCGACCCCAAGCTCCGCGAGCCGCGGTATTTTCCGCAACGCCTCATCCACGGTCCAGCCCGCATTGGCGTCGACACGCAGCCGCGCATCGGTATGCTGACGCAACGCCTCCACAATAGCGATGTCTTCTTCCACGCCGAGTTTTATCTTATAGATCGGCCAGGGCTTTTCCTTCATCTTCGCCACCATTTTATCGACACTATCGATCCCGATAGTAAAATCTGTCTGTGGCCCCTTCGCCGGATCGAGCCCCCACAAGCTAAAAAGAGGTTTGCCCACCTGCTTACCGAAAAGATCCCATGCGGCAATATCCAACGCACAGACAAGAAAGGGATTCTGCGGCAACAGGTGATGCAGGTAGTGCCAGTAACGTTTGGGATCGGTGAGGGCAAATCGCTCGATCATCGCCTTGTTGGCCTCCAGATCGGCGATCATCTTTTCCACCGGGATATGATAATAAGCAATGGCAGGCGCCTCTCCGTAGCCTTTCAGGCCCTTGTGTTCGAGTTCTACCAGCAGGGTCGGCTGATGGGTCTTGGTACCTCTTGAAATAGTAAAGGGATGCCTGAAGGGAAGGCTGTAAGAATAATAGTTGCAGATCATGGGGGCCAAAATTAAGCAATAGGCCGATACCGCCCGCCCTTCGGAAAATACGGCCGTTTCCGGGTTTCTACGCTTTTTTTTGCAGAATTGAGAAAGTTTTTCCCGCCATGGGAAGGATGTGGAATCTGGCACGCTCGTAAAGACCTCATCAGCAACCGCTTGTAATTTGGCACCTTTTTGCATGCCATAGGATACACACGCAATCGTATCCCAATGAATCGTAACACCGCATCCTCCCTGAAATTTCGACTGGCATTTGCTGCTCTCCTCCTGTTGGGCGCCTGCGCCAACGTCAACGCCCAGACCGCTCAAGCAAGCACTGGCGCCACTCCGGCCCTCCTTCTCAGCTTTGACGGCCAAGTGAACAACGGCTCGGCCAGCCTCAACTGGGTGATGGAGAATGAGACCAACAGTAAATGGTTTGTGATCGAACGCGCCGGCGAAATGGGTGGATATGATTCCATCAGCGTCATCTACGGCATCAACAACGCCAACACAACCAGCTACACCTTCACCGATGAACATATGCTCAGCGGCAACAACTACTACCGCCTGCGGGAGGTAGACCTCGAAGGCGTGGTTCGCTATTCCAAAGTAATTACACTCTATAAGAATACCACAGAGGCAGTGGCCCCTAAGATGTCCCTTTACCCCAACCCCGCCGCCACTACCCTCAACTTCAGCGTCGAAAGCACTACTCCCCAGGAGGTGATCGTGCAGGTCTATAACCTTGCCGGTGTGGTCCTCTTCACCACCCAGCAACAGCTGAGCATCGGTATCAACCAGCAGACCATCGCGCTCTCCGGGCTGAAGAACGGAAACTACTTCCTGAAGGTGATCAACCGGGAAGGTTCCCTGCAGATGGTGCAGCCCTTTGTAAAAATGATGTAATAGCAGACTGTAGCCTGAAAAAATAGACCCCTTTCCCAGCAGCCGGTTTTCACAATGGTGAGCCGGCTGCACCAATTTGAGCCGGTTTCTTCATTTAGTAGTCTCCTCCCAAAAAGAGCCATTTTTCCAGAAAAGGGATAGAGTTTTCCACTTATTGTTTTCTAAGTATTGAGCGTTCAATCGGTTGCAAACTAGCATCCGATTTGTAAACTGTTTGGCATCAATGCAATCTCTATGAAGGCTCTTTACTCCAGATTAGTACTTTTATCCGCCTTGTTCTGCGTGCTGCAGGCTACCGCTCAAAGCTATTATCCTGGCGGCCTCGGCAACAGCAATCTCATCCTTTGGCTGAATGCCAACAAAGCCAGTTCGATTACGATGAACGGGTCCAACCAGGTAAGTACGTGGGCCGACCTCAGTGGCAACGGGTTCAATTTTACCCAGGCCACAACCGCAAATGAGCCCGTCTACGGAGCTTCGGCAAACCCCTCCGGGAGGCCCGGTGTCAGCTTCACCGCCACCAGTTCGCAATACCTCAGCATTGCCAGCCTTCCTGCCACCCTGTCTTTCACTTCGGGTATCAGCGCCTTCGCTCAGGTGAGCTACGGCCCGACACATGCGGGATGGGGTTGGCAGCGGATCTTCGACTTCGGCAACGGTACGGCCAACAATAATTTTATGATGGGCCGGTACGGAAATTCGGCTAAGAATTACTACGAGGGTTGGAAGAGTGGCTCCGGCGATCAGACCTATACTACCACAAGCCCCATTGTCAACAATAGCGAAAACCTTTACGAGGCCATCCAGCAGGGTGGTACTGCCGGCACGCTTACGACGGTGAATCAATATCTTGCCGGCACCGCCCAGGCGGCATCGGGGGCAGCTGGCTCCAGCCAGACCTGGTTGCCTGGCTCCGTCGCCAGGACGTCCAATTACATCGGCCGCAGCAATTGGGCCGCTGACGAATACTTCAATGGTACGATGTCCGAGATACTGTTGTATAACACCGCCGTCAACACCACCCAGCAGGTGATCCTGGAGAATTACCTGGCCGCGGAATGGAACCAGACGGTCGCCACAAGCATCTACACGCCGCCCACGGCCACGACCTATACTACCAACCTGGTCGGCATCGGTTACAGCGGCGTCGATTACTTCACGGCCGACGTCGCCGGCTCTACCGACGGACTAGGCTTTAGCAGCGGCACTTCGGGCAGCGATTTCCTGAAAAATACCGGTTACATAGCCGCCGCCCACAACGGCCAGGCCAATACGGTCATCGCCCATGCAACCGTCCACGGCTACACCAGCGGCAGCGCGATGTCCAAATGGAACCGCAGCTGGTACCTGCAGACAACGGGGGGCAAGAGCACCGGCAACGTCACTATCAGCTTTAATTTTTCGGATTATAACAGCGGCCTCACCGCCCCATCCCCGGCAAATACCTATGCGCTGCTGTACAATGCCACGGACGGAACTTTCGCCACCGGCACTAACCAGATCATAACGTCGACTTCCACCGTGTCGGGCAGTACCGTTTCTTTCAAGACCGTGGCATCCAATCTTGCCGCCGGGTACTATACGCTTCTTTACAGCGCATCTCCCATTACCCTGCCGGTGACCCTCAGCTCCTTCACCGCCACTGCGCAAGGCGCCACGGCTCAACTGGATTGGACCACGGAGCAACAGACGGGATTCAGCCGGTTCGACATCCAACGCGCAGGTGACGACGGTCAGTTCTCCACCATCGGCACCGTCGCCGCCGCGGCCAATACCAATACTGAGGTTAGGTATACTTATACGGACGCGAATCCCCTGGCAGGAAAGAATTACTACCGGCTTGCCATGGTAGATGTGGACGGGAAGGTCGCCTATTCTACTATTCGCGCCCTCTCTTTTGACGCTGGCGGCGATGCAGGCATCACCCTCACCGTTTATCCCAACCCGGTAGTCGACAACTTGCACCTGTCACTGACCCATGTTTCGGGAAAAAACGCCATCCGGTTGCTGAACAGCCAGGGACAGGTGATGCGGGTGGTCACCGCCACTTCTCCTGCTACCGTGGACATGCCCGTCAGCAACCTTGGCCGGGGCATCTATTTTGTGGAAGTACAGAGCTCGGATGGAAACCATTTCGTTCGCGAAGTGCTGAAGCAGTAAACGGCCATAAGCGCCTGCCTTTGCCGCCGGAGGCTGCTCACCGCCCGCTGGCCTCTACCTCCCGCCGCAGCTCGCTATTAAAGGCCTTCTCATGGAGCAGCTCTTCCAGGGTTAGATGCATCCGGTAGCGCCAGTAGTGATGAGGATTGGCCGGCACATTGATCCGTTCGTCATTCGGGTTCTCCCGGCGAAATTGCTCGCTCATCCCCATAAGATCCTGCAATTGGAAGATGGCCCACTGGGCCGGGGAATGCAGGTGTTGCAACACTATCGCCTTGTTGATCCAGGGCTCACAGAAACGCGGCGCCTCACCCCACTGGCCCAAATCCCGGTTAAAGAAACGCTGGGTCTGGGCCCGGTCCTCTTCCCACCAGCCCCGGATAGTGCTCATATCATGAGTAGAAGGCGTCACCACCGACAGATAGGGCGCCTCCGCCGGATAGGAGAACTCCCGGGTAGAATCCTTTGGCATCCGCTGCACTTCCAGGCTGAGAATGCCCAGCTGCCGCATGACCTCGGGTACGCTGCGCGGCACCATTCCGAGATCTTCACCGAAAACAAGCATATTGGTGGCCCGCTTCAGCTCCGGCAATTTGTGCATGGCCTCGCGCCGCCAGAAATCGTCCTGCCGGTTATAAAAATAATTGACATAAAGGTCCTTCAATTGTTGTTGGGTATGCCACTCCAGGAAGCGGAAAGAACTCGTCTGCTCCATCGAGATGCGGAAATGAAATTGCAATCCCTCTGACCCCTCCACTTCCAATAGAATGACATTCGAAACCAGGTCGTACAGACCGATGCGCATCTTCTCGTTAAAAGTATTGGCTGCTTCTTTCCTGAAGGCGGAGGCAATCTTCCGCTGCGTGTTATAGGATTCCCGCAGTTCGAAAAGGGCATTGTCGGCCGGCTGCAGGTAATGCTCCTTTACAAACCCCGCATCCTCCCCAAAGATATCCCACAGCACCGCGTCATTGATGAAAGGCCGCGTGTACCGGTCCCGGTCGAACCAGATATTGCGCTGCTGGAATTCCACGCGGTGAACCGGGATGGCCGGCACAAAATGCCCCAGAATACCCTCCACCACGTTCATAGGAATGCTCCAGATGCGGAAGAAACCCAGGATATGGTCGATGCGAAACCCATCAAAATAGTTTTGCATGTGGCTAAAACGCTGGCGCCACCAGCCGTAGCCATCCTTTTCCATCTCCTCCCAGTTGTAGGTCGGAAAACCCCAGTTCTGGCCCTTGACGGCAAAGTTGTCCGGGGGCGCTCCCGCCTGCATGTCCATATGGTACAACCGCGGCGCTACCCAGGCATCACAGCTATAGCGATAGATGCCAATGGGGATATCCCCCTTTACCACGATCCCATGCTCGTGGGCATAATCCAGGGCGTCCTTCAATTGAATATGGAGATGATACTGTATAAAATATTGAAGAGCAATGGAATCATAATGTTTTTTTTCCGGCGTGGTATACTCCCGGATGGCTTCTTTATCATACTCGCTGTGCAGCGTCCACCGGGTGAAATCCGGGGTTCCATGCTTGTCCCGCAGATAACAAAAAGCCGCATAGGGCACCAGCCAGTCCCTGTTGCGCTCAAAAAACTCCAGGAAACCCGGGTCTTCCTTGAATCCTTCTTTTTGTAATTCGTATAATTCTTTAACAACTAGCAACTTGAGCTTCATTACTTGTTCGTAATCCAGCTCTGGCAAGGCATTTAGCTCCTTTTTCTTTTTATTCAACGGCTTGATGAGCTCTTCATTCTTGCGGCCCGCGCATTTCTCCAGGTTGAGATAAATGGGGTGCAGGGCAAAGGCGGAGATGGCGGCATAAGGATAAGAGTCCGCCCAATTGTGATTGGCCGTCGTGTCCTGCACCGGCAACAGTTGGATCAGTCGCAGACCACATTTGACGGCCCAGTCGACAAGCCCTTCCAGGTCGGTAAACTCCCCCACCCCCATAGACTCCTTGCTCCGCAGGCTAAACACCGGGATAGCGACCCCGGCGCCATGAAAGGTAGTATTGGGCAGGTGGACAAACCCATCGTGGAGGATGCTGAGCTTATTCGGCCGGGCATCACCCGGAACATACCGGTTGGGCCCCGATTCCCAGTGGGTGAACCGTTTCTCTTTCTTATGATAGACCCCATACTTGTATTCCAGCGGAAAGGATTCCGGCGGCAGCGACAGTGCCACGGTCCACCAGTCCCCGTCGGGCGTCAGCAACAGCGGATCGTCTTCCTTCCAGTCCTGCAGGGCGGTCGCACTCCCCAACAGGCAGACAACTTCTTCAGCCGCCAGCAGCGGGGCCTTCACCCGGAAAAGATGGGTCACCTGCTCTATTGCTTTTTTCTTCTTGCCTGCCTTGTGCCGCGGCAGCAGCACATCCCGGAAAGGCGAAGTAAAAAAGACATTCTCATATTCTCCGGTAAAATTCCAGGTGTCGATCACGTGTATCTCCGCCTCCGTAACGGCGTGGGCATCGATATACTTGTCATCGCCCCATTCTTCCGTCAGGGTTCCATCCGGATTATGGAGGACATAGTGGTAATAGATCGTATCCGCTGGTGCTTCTGTCAGGAGGACGCTTCCATGCCAGAACTCTCCGTTGACATAGTCGAGCGGCATGGCGGCAGCCAACTGGCCGTTGCCCAGTTCAGCGATGTTCCCAACCAGGAGGATCGACTGGCCGGGGTTAGTATGAAAGCGTAAGTAGAAATCGAGTTTCATATGTGAGAATAGCCCGAAGATATTGATTTTTTTGAAGTTGGTCCAATGCTGGTTTTGGCTTACCTTCGCACAAATTTTTGTTCTCATGGCACAAAAGAAGAATACCCTGGGCTATTGGTTATTGTTCCTCGTTTCTACCGTCGCCCTTATCGCCGCTATCGCCTCCCATTTCTCCTACCTGACGCTGATCCTGCCTTTCTTCGCCACTTCTTTTGTCAAGGCGATGGATATCATGTGATCGCCATCTGCCCAATAACTTGTCAACCGAGGCCTATTATCAAGAAAACATTGCCGCCTGCAACGGGAAGATCCGGAGCATCCAGACAAGATTGAACGGCATGGCGCTCGTACGCGTCGCCCTGTTTGCCGGTGTAGCGTTTACCGTCTATTCCCTCATCCAGCAATACACCCTCGCCTTACTGATCCTGGCCATGCTGCTCACTGCGGCTTTCATCGGCTGTGTCAACCTCTACTATCGCTGGAAAGACCAGCGCAGCCTCCAGGAGAAGCTGCGTTTTGTCCTGACGAACGAAGTGGGGCTGCTGACGGGCGCCTCCAACCGGTTCCCTGATGGCGCGGCCTTTCTCACTTCCGACACCTACCTGGACGACCTGGACATCTTTGGCAAAAACTCCCTTTTTCACGTCCTCAACCGGACCACCACCGCAAGGGGAATGAATGTCCTGGCTGCACGGTTGCGCAGACCCCTGCTCGACCCGGCCGTGATCGTACAGGAACAACAGGCCGTCCGCATCCTTGCCGCCCAGACCCATCTCCGGCCGCTGCTTACCGCCCATGGGTTACTCATCGATAAAAGACAGGCCGATCTCGACAAAGCCAGTCTCGCAGAGTGGCTCGATACTTCACCCCATTTCTACCGGAATGGCTGGCTGCGCGCCGCCATCATCGTACTCCCGGTTGTCAACATAGCCGGGTTGCTCCTGTATTTTACCAGCAATAATTTTGCCCTTGTCGTCGCGGGGATCATCGTCTCCCGGTTGCTGCTCAGGGCCTACCACGGTTATGTCAGCGGACAGCACCGGTTGATCAGCCATAAACAAGACCTGTTCGATCAGTACGCCGGTATCCTCGCCGAATTCAACAAAGCCGATACAACCGGTTCTCCCGTGCTGCAGCACTGGCAGTCGGTCACCAAAATGGCGCACACGGCCATCCATCGCCTGTCCCGGCTTACGTCCTTCTTCGATCAACGGCTCAACCTGGTGGTCAATGTCCTGCTGAACACTTTTTTCCTCTACGACCTGCACTGTATCATCGCGCTCGAAAGCTGGAAAGACCGCAACCGGTCGTCCTTCCCCGGATGGATCGAGGCGGTCGGCGCCATCGAACAGTTGAATTCCCTGGCCACCTTTGCCTTTAATAACCCGGATTACGTCTACCCTTCACCGATGGCTTCCGGCGCAGCCCCGACCAACGGGACGCCAGCCCCTGCCCTTTTCATCGAATCCACCAGCATAGCTCATCCTCTTATCCCCGCGGTGCGACGCGTCGCCAACGACTTTACCATCGGCCGCGACGAAAGCCTCATCCTCGTCACCGGGTCCAACATGTCGGGAAAGACTACCTTCCTGCGCACCATCGGCATCAATCTGCTGATGGCCCAATGCGGCCTCCCCGTCTGCGCCGCCACGTTCACGTTCACGCCCATGGATATCCTCACTTCCCTGCGCATCAGCGACTCCCTGCAGGAACAGACCTCCTATTTCATGGCCGAACTCAAAAAATTACAGCAGATCATCCTCCATCTCCGCACCGGCGCCCCCGCCCTCGTCCTCATCGACGAAATACTGCGCGGCACCAACTCCGAAGATAAGACCAGCGGCTCCGAGCAATTCATCCGGCAGCTGCTCCAATACCGCTGTCTCTCGCTCTTCGCAACCCACGATCTCTCCCTTGGTACGCTCGAACAACCGGGACTCATTACCAACTATTGTTTCGAAAGCGTCATCGACAACGGCGAACTGCATTTCAACTATCTCCTTCAACGCGGCATCGCCCGTAACCGCAACGCCTCCTTCCTCATGAAAAAGATGGATATCATATAGGCATAAAAAAACCCCGCGTCAGCGGGGTTCTGCTAGCTAATCTATCCTTATTAATAACCGAAACCTGTGATGATGCGGGGCTTACGGCGAGCTGTAGCCGCATAACGGCTCTTGCGCCTGATGGCCCACAAATTTGTCACCCCGAACGAGCTCTTACGGGCCCTGGGCAATTCGACTTCCGTCGCAACGGTTTCCTTTACCTCAGTTACTAACTGTTTAAGGATGTTAGCCTCCATTTGCACAATAGAGTGCACTAGATCACTTTTCATAAATGTTCATTTTTAAGTTTAGTTCAGAACAACCGCGAAGGAGAATTTAATGTCTGGCCATCGGCCGACGGACCTTTGGTCCGTTTGGTAACACTTGAGAATCGTTGAAAGAAGTGTCGATAGACTGGAGTACTCTTTTTGAAGTAGGCAAACTCGCTAGTAATACGCGTTTGGTTGTTCAATGCGGTGCAAAGTTACGAATAATCGTCACATCTACAAATAAAAAAGCCCTCAATTTTTGAGGGCTTTTTGCTATTGATTGATTATCAATTATTTCACTTCTTCGAATTCGGCATCCGTTACATTCTCGCCACCGGCATTCGACTGCTGTCCGCCGTTATTGGCTCCGGGGCCTTGCTGTGCTCCCGCCTGCTGCGTTGCCTTGTACAATTCTTCAGAAGCCGCCGTCCAGGCATTGTTCATCTCCGCTGATGCCGCATCGATGGCCGCAATATCCTGTGACTTGTGTGCATCTTTCAATTTTTTGAGGGCTTCTTCGATCGGCGCCTTCTTGTCACCGGGCAGCTTATCACCGAATTCCTTCAATTGCTTTTCTGTCTGGAAGATCAGGCTGTCGGCCTGGTTGATCTTATCTACCTTTTCCCTTGCCACCTTGTCGGACGACTCGTTGGCCCTGGCTTCCGCCTTCATTCTTTCCACTTCGTCTTTGCTGAGACCGCTACCGGCTTCGATGCGGATCTTCTGCTCCTTACCGGTGCCCTTATCCTTGGCCGTTACATGCAGGATACCATTGGCGTCAATGTCGAAGATGACTTCGATCTGCGGTACGCCGCGCGGGGCCGGAGGAATACCATCGAGGTTGAAGGTACCCAGGCTCTTGTTCTGCGAAGCCATGGGACGCTCACCCTGCAGGACATGGATCTGAACGCCGGGCTGATTATCACTCGCGGTAGAAAAAGTTTCCGATTTCTTGGACGGTATAGTGGTGTTCGCATCGATGAGCCTCGTCATCACACCGCCCATGGTCTCGATGCCGAGGGAAAGCGGGGTAACGTCGAGCAGCAACACATCCTTTACTTCACCGGTGAGCACTGCACCCTGGATAGCGGCGCCGATGGCGACTACTTCATCCGGGTTGACACCCTTGTTCGGCTTCTTGCCAAAGAACTTCTCTACCAGCTCCTGGACCTTGGGGATACGGGTGCTGCCACCGACCAGGATCACTTCGTCGATCTGCGAAGCCGTAAGCCCGGCATCCTTCAGCGCCTGTTCACAGGGCCGCAGACACCTTTCGAACAGGGCATCGGCCAACTGCTCGAATTTCGAGCGGTTCAACTTCTTCACCAGGTGCTTGGGCACACCGTCCACAGCCGTAATATAAGGCAGGTTGATCTCCGTCTCGCTGGAAGAAGAAAGCTCTATCTTGGCCTTTTCGGCGGCTTCCTTCAACCGTTGCAGGGCCATCGGGTCCTTGCGGAGGTCTACATTCTCCTCTTTCTTGAACTCATCGGCCAGCCAATCCATAACCACCTTGTCGAAATCGTCACCACCCAAATGGGTGTCGCCATTGGTGGACTTTACTTCAAAAACACCGTCCCCCAGTTCGAGGATGGAGATATCGAAGGTACCGCCACCAAGGTCGAATACGGCGATCTTCTCGTCCTTACCGGCCTTGTCCAGGCCATAAGCCAGGGCGGCAGCCGTAGGCTCGTTGACGATACGCCGGACATTCAACCCCGCAATCTCCCCGGCTTCTTTCGTAGCCTGGCGCTGCGCGTCGTTGAAATAGGCAGGCACGGTAATGACTGCTTCCGTTACTTCCTGGCCCAGATAGTCTTCCGCCGTCTTCTTCATTTTCTGAAGGATCATAGCGGATATTTCCTGGGGCGTATATAACCGGCCGTCGATGTCGATGCGGACGGTATTATTGTCACCCTTGACAACTTTATAGCTCCAATGGGTGATCTCATTAGTCACTTCGTCATAACGCCGGCCCATGAACCGTTTTACCGACATAATGGTGTTCACCGGATTGGTAATGGCCTGGCGCTTGGCGGGATCCCCGACCTTTCTTTCTCCGTTCTTCAGGAAACCCACAATCGACGGGGTCGTACGACGACCTTCATCGTTGGCGATCACTACGGGCTCATTTCCTTCCATCACGGCCACGCAACTATTGGTCGTGCCAAGGTCAATTCCTATGATTTTTCCCATATTGTTTGTATGATTTTAAAGGTTTTACAAGTTTAAATCCGGAATGTATTGACAATCATTATGCCATGGCATGCGCTGCTGCCACAGTGACAGACCGGATTTACCTAACAACCTCTAAAACAGGCTTCAGTGAATCCCCCTTGAACACATAGTCGGCCACCTCGTCCAGGATGGGGGTCGTAGAATTAAAGGAAATACCCGTACCCGCCATTTTGACCATACAGATATCGTTCTCCCCATCCCCGACTGCCACCGAATCTGCCAGACTGATACCAAACCGGTGGAGGATATATTGGAACATATTCGACTTGCAATGATCGTGTTCGCACAGGCTAAACCGGTCCTTTAACAACTGCGAGGGTATCTTAACCTCTCCCGTAACCACACTTTTCTGGAATTCCAGCTCATTGCCCAGGGTGAAGTCAAGCCCGAGCACGTTCTTGATATGGTTGGCAATAGCATAATAGCTGTCGCAGATGATGCCGCAGACATACCCTCTCACCTGCAATTCCCTTATCACCTGCACCGCATCCCCGATGATCGGAATGGATTCCACCACGTTGATCAATTCGGCAAAGGTCTTGCCCTCCAGCAGCCGGGCTATCTTCTGCGTCTTGATGTAATTGCTCTTGGGCTGGGCAAGGATGTCCTTCAACTCCTTCGTAAACCCAAACCGCTCGGCCGCCGCCTGGATAAAACTACCCTGCAGCAGGGTATTGTCCATGTCGAAGACGATCATCTTCCTTGGCTGGCGAACCAGCTCCTTCAGGGCAAATTCGACTTGTTCCCGCATCAGGTGCGGGGTCTGCTGCTCCTCTTCCCGGCGTCCGCCGTCAAAGATGTTCACCCGCTTGAAAATGGCATTGGCTATCTGCTTGGCCATGCGGCCCAGCACGTGCAGTGGTTGCCGGTCGTTCTCCACTTCACCGACACAGACCTCCGCGATCCGCGCCCTTGTCTGGTGCATATCGATCAACAACCCGATGTCGACTCCATAATCATTATCGAAATCCACCTTTTGAAAGATGGCTTTCTTCCCGGCGATCACCCCGCTCAGGGGCTGCTTGAACTTCAATAGTTGCGGGAAGAACAGCTCCAGCAAGGGCTTGGCCAGCAGCTCGAACATCCGGCCGCTCTGCCGTTCGAAATAAGATTTGACGAAATCCGCCTGGTCGGCTATCAACGGGGCGGTGAGCTTACCCACAATATCTGTTGCATAGCTGGGGGTGTCCGCTTCAAGGAAGACGATGATCTCGTTCTTCGCCATCAGCATCCCCTCCCGCATCGAATCGCCCTTGCCCACATGCGTACTTGTAATGACCTTTACTTCCTCCTTCTTTGCCTCGGCAATTGTATTGTCCGATGACATATCGTCCACCACTATGATCTCATTCACCAGCCCATTCCGCTTGGCCTGCCGGATCACCTGGCGGATCGTCTTTTCCTCATTAAGAGCAGGAATGATGACTGTAACCATAGGCTTTTAATTTTGAGTGAGTCATCCTACGGGTTAGGGTGTAACTCACAAAGTTACTATTTTTGCTTCTGAGCACTCCTAAAATTGTGCCAGTAACCCGATCCATGCCCATTGCCCCCGACGTATATAAAAAGATCGTTACAGCTAAATTGTACATCGACGGCAACTTCCCCGAAGCCATCGATCTCGATCGCCTGTCCCGGGAGGCCTGCCTTTCACGCTATCATTTCCACCGCCTCTTCACCCGCATCTACCAGCTCACCCCGCACCAGTATCTCACCCGAAAAAGGATCGAACAGGCACGGAAATGTCTGGCGGGCAACGATCTAACTATAACCGAGATTTGCAACGAGGTCGGCTTCGAAAGCATTGGCTCTTTCAGCACCCTGTTTAAGAAAGAGAGCGGCCACGCACCCACCGACTACCGCCTCCGGGCCTGGCAAAAACACCAGCAAACCCGGCAACAGCCCCTCCGGTTTATCCCCTATTGCTTCATCGAAAACTGCATGGTCGATACAGCCTGCACAAACGCTAATGTCTGTCCCTCGGACTAGAACTTCGCCTTTGCCACCGGCAAAAGCTCGTTCGCAGGCTTGCGCCTGCCTTCGTCGGCTTAAAAAGGCAAGATTCAAGAAGCCGTCCCTGCCGCCCAGGCTTAATTTTACCCCTCTATATAAATAACATATTATGATCACCAAAGTTTCCCACATCACCTTCTTTGTACTCGACCAGGACAAAGCTTATGACTTCTATGTCAACAAACTAGGTTTCGCGGTCAATACCGACGCCAAAATGGAAAATGGCTTCCGCTGGCTCACCATCACCCCACCCGACCAACCCGATCTGGAAATAGCCCTGATTACCCCGCATACCGGCGGAATGGGCTATGACGAAGAGACAAAGAATGCCTTCCGCGTGCTGCTTGAAAAAGGAGCGCTGGGCGCCGGCGTCCTTCACACCCCCGACTGCCGCGCCACCTATGAAGAATTAAAGGCCAAGGGCGTCGGCTTCAAAGGCGAACCGAAAGAACAATTCTACGGCACGGAAGCCATCCTCTACGATGGGCTCGGCAACTGGTTCAGCATGACCCAGCCAAAACAACCCTGATCGAAAACATGATTACTTAGGCTGCTCCGCCTTAAACGTGAAATTCTTTTGCGTAAGGTAACTGAAGGTCACGACAATGATGGTGGTCAGGATCTTTGCCGCCGTGGGATAGATATGGAATTGCTCCACGAAAAGTTTGATGAAGATATAGTTGAGCAAAAGACAAATGATCACCAGTACAAAATATCGGAACAGCTGCACCCTTCCATGCAGCGTACTTTCCGTAAACACGATATTGCGCATCAGGAAGAATCCCGTCGGGAAACTGACACACCAGGCCAGAATGATGGACATGATATGGGGCTTGATCACCACGAGCCCCATATCGACATTATGTTTGTGCAGGATGAAATTATAGCTTATCGCATACATCACAATATCCAGTAAGGTATTGCCGCCGCCACAGGCAGCATAGCGAAAGGTCTGCAATGGCATCAGCTTGCTGAATGGCGGATAGAAGAAGTCGATAAAGTCAATAATTCTTTTTTTCAGAAGCTGTGCCATTCGGGCAAAGATAGATACAAAACACCAAAAAAACGGCCAACATGCCTTACTTTTGCAGCCAATCAGCGGAAAATGGAACTTATCAGTCAGATCAGGATGGCCGCCAGTCAGGCACTGCAACGGGAATATCAGTATGATCTACCCGCGGGGGAAGTGGCGGTCAACGAGACAAAACCGGAATTCGAAGGCGACTATACGGTGGTGTTGTTCTCATTTGTTAAACAATTGAAAAAAAAACCGGAAGAGCTCGGCAATGAATTGGGCCGGGCGCTTCTTACCTCCCATCCCACGCTCTTTTCCGCCTATAATGTCATCAAGGGCTTCCTCAATCTCACCATCGCCGATAGCTACTGGCTTGCCTTCATACAGGCGCAGCACGACAACCCCGATTTCGGCCGCAAAGCGCGCATCGGCAAAAAGGTGATGGTCGAATATTCATCCCCGAACACCAATAAGCCCCTCCATCTCGGCCACCTCCGCAATAACTTCCTGGGTTGGAGCATTGCCGAGATATACAAGGCCAACGGCTACGATACCGTTAAGACCTGCATCGCCAACGACCGCGGTATCCATATCTGCAAAAGCATGATCGCCTGGCAGCTCTTTGCCAATGGGGCTACACCGGGATCCACCGGCATCAAGGGCGACCATCTCGTTGGCGACTATTATGTTCTCTTCGGCGAAGAACATAAAAAACAAATGGCAGAGCTCATCGCCGAAGGCATGGATAAAGAAAAGGCCGAGAAAGAAGCGCCCATCATGAAGGCGGCTCAGCAGATGCTCGTCGACTGGGAAGCCGGGAAACCGGAGGTCATCGCCTTATGGAAACAAATGAACAGTTGGGTCTACGCCGGCTTCGACGAAACCTATCGCCGCATCGGCAGCGACTTCGACAAAACCTATTACGAAAGCAATACCTACCTCCTTGGTAAAGAACTGGTAGAACAGGGACTGCAACAAGGTGTCTTCGAGCAGGAAGACGACGGCAGCGTCTGGATCGACCTGACAGCCGATGGTCTCGATCGCAAGATCGTCCGGCGCAGGGACGGTACCGCAGTGTATATCACACAGGACATCGGTCTTGCCGTTAAAAAATACGAGGAGTTCCATTGCGACCAGAGCATCTATGTAGTCGGTGACGAACAGAACTATCATTTTAAGGTGCTAAAGCTCATCTGCCAGAAATTGAAGCTGCCCTCCGCCGACGGCATCTTCCATCTCAGCTATGGGATGGTCGAATTGCCCACCGGCCGGATGAAGACCCGGGAAGGAACAGTGGTCGATGCCGACGAGATCCTCGATGAGATGATCAGCGAAGCCGAACGGAAAACAAAGGAATTGGGAAAGACCGAAGATTTCTCCCTTGAGGAATTAGAAGACCTCTATGACGTCATCGGCCTGGGCGGGCTCAAATTCTTTCTCCTGCGCGTCGACCCAAAGAAAAAGATGCTCTTCAACCCCGAGGAATCCATCGACCTGCATGGCTACACCGCCACGTTCGTCCAGTACGCCTATGCGCGGATCCGCAGCATTCTCCGCAAAGAGCCGCTGATAGAACACCCCTTCCATGCTCCTCTCCTGGCACTCGAAAAATCGCTGGCGATCACCCTGGAGAAATTCCCCGCCATCATCGAACAGGCTTGCGTGGAGATGAGCCCTTCGGTCATCGCAGGCTATGCCTACCAGTTAGCCCAGACCTATAATTCCTTTTATGCAGAACACAGCGTCGCTAACGCCGAAACTCCCGAAAAGAAGACCCTGCGCCTTCAGCTTTGCCAGATGACGGCCACCACCTTGCGCAACGCCATGAACGTTCTCGGCATCCGCGTCCCCGAAAGGATGTAGCTCACTTTAATACGATGGCCCCCAGTGGCGGCAGATGAACCGTCACCTCATAGACCCCATCGGTCTCATCTACGAGCCTCACCGGGATGGCAGGATTATTCGTATCCCCCGTCCCCCAGTACTTGCGGTCGTCGCTATTGAAGACCTCCGTCCAGGCGTCCTTCCCCCGCGCATAGACCTTCCAGTCCCGGCGCACTATGGGCGTCATATTGAGGATCACCAGCACATCCCCGGCCGCATCCCTGCCCTTCCGGCGATAGACGATAACACATTCATCCCGGTGACGCAGATCCACCCACTCGAAACCATATATATTAAATTGGTTTTCGTACAGGGCCGGCTCCCCACGTAACAGCTCATTGAGATCGCGCACGCAATCTTTTAACAGGCGATGGGCATCATACTGCAGCAGGAACCAGGGCAGCTCGGTCTTGTAATTCCATTCCGTCGTCGCCCCGAATTCATCGCCCATGAATAACAGTTTCGCACCCGGATGCGTAAACATATAGGTATACAAAAGCCGGAGGTTAGCGTGTTTCTGCCATTCATCTCCCGGCATCTTAAAGATCATCGGCGACTTGCCGTGCACCACTTCATCATGACTCAGCGGCAGCACGAAGTTCTCGTCATAATAATACATCATGCTAAAGGAGAACTTGTCCTGGTGATGGCGCCGGTGTACGGGGTCCAGCTTGAAATAGTCCAGGGTATCGTGCATCCAGCCCATCATCCATTTCATCCCGAAGCCAAGGCCGCCCGCAAAGGTGGGCCGGCTCACCCCCGGCCAGTCCGTCGCCTCCTCCGCAATGGTCTGCACATCGGGGAAATCCCGGAAGACCGTGGCGTTCAGGTCTTTGATAAAGGCTATCGCTTCCAGGTTGCCATCTCCCCCATATTCGTTGGGCTCCCAGCCGCCCGCTTGCCTTGAATAGTTCAATTTCAGCATCGAGCTTACCGCGTCGACCCTGAGCCCATCGGCGTGGAATTTGTCCAGCCAGAAGCGCGCATTGCTTATCAGGAAGGACTTCACCTCCCCCCTGCTGTAATTGAAGATATAGCTGTTCCAGTCAGGGTGAAAGCCCTTGCGCATATCCGCATATTCATAGGTATTGGCGCCGTCAAAGAGGTAAAGCCCATGATAGTCGTATGGAAAATGCGAGGGTACCCAGTCCAGGATAACCCCAATGCCTTCCCGGTGAAAAGCATCCACCAGCGCCATAAATCCCTGCGGATCGCCAAATCGGGAGGTAGGCGCGTAATACCCCGTCCCCTGGTAACCCCAGCTTCCGTCAAAAGGATGCTCCATCACCGGCATCAGCTCCACATGGGTAAAACCCATCTTCTTGACATAGGGGACTAGTAATTCCCGCAGCTGATCATAAGAATTGTACCGCTCTTCATTATTGGGGTCCGGCCGCATCCAGGAGGCCAGGTGTATTTCGTAGATGCTCCAGGGAGCATCAAGGGCGTTGTGCACCTTCCTGCTTTGCATCCATTCCCCATCCTGCCAAAAAAAATCCAGCTCCCAGGTTATGGAAGCGGTCTTTGGCCGCATCTCCCAGAAATTACAATAGGGATCGCCTTTGTCCAGCGTCCCCCCGTTGAACCCCCGGATATGATATTTATAAGATTCCCCAACGGCAATGTCGGGTATGAACCCTTCCCAGATACCCGAACGCTCCAGCCGGACGTACAAGGGATGCTTGTCAGGGGACCAGTCGTTGAAGTTGCCGATGACGGACACCGCCGTTGCATTGGGGGCCCAGACAGCGAAGTAATACCCCGTCCTGCCCAGCACGGTCACGCGATGGCTGCCAAACAATTCATACAAGCGATAATGCGTACCCTGCTGAAAATTACGGATATCCTCATCCGTAAAAAGCGAATAGTTCCACACTGGCTTAGTAGAATCAACAAAATGGACCTCTTCGTATTTCATTTTTTTGTCTTTAACGTAAATTTAGGTTATCGTCCTTGTATATCCTTCACTTTGAATTTAATTTCGGGTTCCTAATTGACAATGATCCTTATGCCTAGACTAACGCTTCTCCTATGTGTATTGCTGTTCCTATTCGGGACGGCAACGGCCCAGTCATCCCACGTCTCCGGCAGCATCGCCGACACCCTCGAAAAAAAGACCCTTGGTAATGGCTCCGTCCTCCTGCTCCGCCCCGCCGATAGCATCCTCGTCCGCTATACCCGCACCAACGCCACCGGTGGTTTCCAATTGACCGTTCCGCCCGGTCACTATCTTCTCCTGGTGACCTATCCTTCTTACGCCGACTACGTGGATACACTGGACATAAAGGACACCGGCGCCTATGTCCTGCCACCCATCGGCATGGTGCTGAAAAGTAAATTGCTGGAGACCGTCGTCGTCAGTGGCAGTAAAGGGGCGGTCCGCATCAAGGGCGACACCACCGAATTCAACGCCGACAGCTTTCGCACCCAGCCCGGCGCCTCGGTGGAAGACCTGCTGAAAAAACTACCCGGTATCCAGGTGGACAAGAACGGCAAGATCACCGCCCAGGGCGAGACGGTGAAAAAGGTGCTCGTAGACGGGGAGGAATTCTTTGGCGACGACCCCACCCTTGTCACCCAAAACCTGCGCGCAGACATGGTCGACAAGGTACAGTTGTATGACAAAAAAAGCGACCAGGCTACGTTCACCGGCATCGACGACGGCCAGCGGGAGAAAACGATCAATCTGAAATTAAAGAACGATAAGAAATTGGGGTATTTCGGCCGGGCCACCGCCGACATCGGCACCGATGGCTACTATGACGAACAGCTGATGGCCAATTACTTCAAGAAAAAGACAAAGATCTCCGCCTTCGGCATCATCTCCAACACGGGTAAGACCGGCCTCAACTGGAACGAACGCGACAACTACGGCCAGAGCTTCGCCGGGAATATAGAGGTCGATAACAACACCGGGACCATCTCCTTCGACGGGACAGGCAACAACCAGGATGAACTGGACACCTGGTCGGGCCGCTATGAAGGCCAGGGCTACCCCAGCGTAAAGACCGGCGGCCTGCATTTCAACAACAAATGGGACGATGACAAATTCTCGTTGAATGGCAACTATAAGTATATGCAGTTGAACGTCACCGGCAACAGCACCACCAATACCGAGACCATCCTGCCCGACACCCTCTTTTACAACAACCAGCGCCAGACCTTTAACAACCAGATCATCCGCAATACCCTCGACGGCACCTACGAAATAAAATTCGACTCCACGTCCTCGCTGAAGATCCTGGCCAATGGCGGCACCGATCATAAGACGACCTTTAACCAGTATCACTCCGAATACCTGGCCATCGACAGCAGCCTTGTCAACCAAAACGACCGGACCACGACCACATCGGGTGACAAACGGCAGGTGAACAGCTATCTCATCTGGCGTAAAAAACTGGGCCGCATGGGTCGTACGGTCTCCATCGCCGTTCGCGAGAATTACACCGATGACAAGTCTACCGGTTATCTCAACTCAGCGACAAAATACTACCAGGGCGGCGTCATCAGCTCGGACTCGCTCATCGACCAGCTGAAAGATTACCATACCACCAGCACCCTCATCGACTCCAAAGCCACCTACACCCAACCCCTGTCCAAATACTCTTTCCTCGTCGGCAACTACGGGGTGGTGGTCAACGACAGCCGTTCGAACCGGGACTCTTATGACAAAGCCTCAGGCGGTAAATACAACCTGCTTGACTCGCTGTACAGCAACGACTATCAATACAACGTGTTCACGCAACGGGGAGGACTGGCCTACACGTATATTAAAAAGAAGTGGCGCTTTTCCGCGGGTTCCGACCTGGGCTATACCCGGTTCAACCAGCACGACCGGATAGCCGACACCTCCGCCCACCGGGATTTTATCAATTGGTATCCCACCGCCGGTTTGGGCTATAACTTCACCAACCAGCGGCGCATCAACTTCAATTACAACGGTTATACCATCCAGCCCACGGTCACCCAGATCCAACCCATCCTCACCAATGAAGATCCGCTCAACATCTTCATCGGTAACCCGGCGCTAAAGCCGAAATTCGGCAACCGCTTCAACCTCCGGTTCAATGATTACAAGGTGTTGACCGACCGGGGCATCTGGATCAACCTCAACTATGTTTTTACCCTCAATGATATCAGCAACAGCGTCAACGTCAGCTCCGGGGGCAAGAAAGTCACGGAATACGTCAATGTCAACGGCAATTACACCGCTGCCGTCAACCTGGGTTATTCGCTAAAATGGAGTAAGCCGGACATCCGTTTCTGGTTCTACGGCAACGGCAACCAAAGCAGCAACGTCAGCATCGTCAACGGGCTCTCGAACAAGACCCTGAGCAAGATCGGCACCCTGGGCGCCTGGATCAACAAATCGAAGGAAAAGAAATTTGACATCGGCACCGGTTTCTCTGCTACCTACACCACCAGCAGGAGTTCTATCAACAGCGGCGTAAGCACGGATTACTGGACCTATCAGATCCAGCCCGAGGGCAACCTCTTCCTGCCCCTCAAATTCCAGCTCCATGCCGACGCCGACATCAACCTCCGGCAGAAGACCCCGGTCTTCACCACCAACAACAACGTCGTCCTGCTCAACGGCTGGTTTGGCAAGAAATTCCTGAAAAACGACGCCCTGTTAATAAAAGTGTCCGTCAACGACATCCTGAATCAGAATATAGGTTTCAGCCGAACCGTCAACAGCAACTTTATCAGCCAGAACACCTATGGCACGATCAAACGCTATGGGATGTTGACCGTAGTATGGAATTTTACAAAACCAGGCACCCCCGCGCCACAGCAACGGGATTGACCTAACCTATAATATATTTACATTATGTTACGCCATCGCTCACACCTGCTCCTTTTATTCCTCCTGCTCGCCGCCGGGTACGCCACCCGCGCACAGAGCAACACGATATTCCTTTCCCAGGGCCGCATCGAATTCATGCGCAGCGTCAACGTCTATGCCCAGATCAGCAAGGAAGAGGACAATGACCAGTGGGCCGAACTGCGCAAGAAAGCGTCCAGCCATTTCCGGACGTCCTATTTCGATCTTTATTTCACCCGCAGCAAGTGCCTCTACAAACCCGGCCGGGAAAGCGATGACAAGGCGTCGCTCTTCTTCTGGCAGCCGCCGGCCCAGGATAATGTCGTCTGGTCCGACCTGGAAAATTACCGGGGCATCAGCCACAAGAATATCTTCGAACAGGGCTTCCTCATCCAGGACAGCCTCCGTCAGATAAAATGGAAGATCACCGACGAAACCCGCAACATCCTGGGCTTTAACTGCCGTCGCGCCAACGCCATCATCATGGACTCCATCTATGTCGTCGCCTTTTATACCGACGAGATCCTCACCACCGGCGGACCCGAATCCTTCACCGGTCTGCCCGGGATGATCCTGGGCGTCTCCCTGCCCCATCAGCACGTCTCCTGGTTTGCCACAAAGGTGGATGCCATAAAGGTCACCGACGTGCAGGTCGCTCCGCCGGTGAAAGGCAAAAAGGTCGACAATGCCGGCCTGCTGCAGAGTATTCAGGGCAGCCTGAAAGATTGGGGAAAGACGGGGCGGCAGTTCATGGAAGCCGCGCTACTGTAACGGCCAACGGCCGGCGCCTCATTGTAATTCCAGTACCCACATGGTGCGGCCGGGCAAGGCTGCCGTTTGCGCCAGCGGATAGCGCTGATCCGTCAGCACATCGACACCCTGGGAAAATCCCTTCGTCCGTTCGCTGAATCGCGAAAAATCCACCTTCACTGGCAGGTTGCCCGTATTCATCGCGCAAAGCACGGTTTGTCTGGCGTCATACCGGAAGTAGACATAGAGCGATCCCTTCGGCACATATTGCATCATCCTCCCGCTATGCAATGCGCTGGAATGGAGCCGGTATTGCCCAAGCTTTTTCACCACATCCTGGATGCTCTTCTCGTCTTCCGTCAACGCCTCGCCGGTGAAAGCATTCTTTTTGTCGCCCGGCCATCCGCCCGGAAAATCAAGCCGCACCCAGCCATCCGGGTTATCCACACCGGCCATCAGCACCTCCGTCCCATAGTAGAGTTGCGGGATACCCCTTGCTGTCAGCAGCCATTCGATGCCCATCTTCTGCGCCGCCACTTCCTCGTGCATTCTCGAGAACCACCTTGTCATATCATGGTTGTCGAGGAAGATCACATTGGCCGCGGGGTTTTGATAAAGGAAATCACTGCCAAGGGTCTGGGTAAGCCGGTTGACCCCGCCACCCTGGGCCGAACTGTCCCCCACCGCCGCCGCGATCCCGTTGAAGAGACACTGAAAATCCAGAACCCCGGGCAGATTGCTCTTGAAGGCCGCATCGAAACTGTTGCGTGCAAAATACGCCTGCTGCGCCACATCAGGGCTCCAGCATTCGCCGAACATCGTCAGCTTCGGGTATTCTTCCAACAGCGCGGCATTGCACCGGTTCATAAAGGGTAAACTGTTATACGGGTACGTGTCGATCCTCCAGCCGTCAACGCCAAAGGATTCTACGCACCAGATGGCGTGCTGTATCAAAAACGCCGCGAGATCGGGGTTGTCCTGGTTCAGATCGGGCATCTGTTGGGTGAACCAGCCATCGACTAACAGCTTATGGTCCGCGGCGCTGGCATACGGGTCCATCACCGTTTCGCTGCGATAGTTCGTTTGCGTATAGGTCGGCCAATTATGCAGCCAGTTTGTGTCCGGTGGGTCTTGTACCAGCCAGTGATAGAGTCCTACGTGGTTGTATACTGCGTCCTGTATCAGTTTCATTCCTCGGGCGTGCAGCGCGTCCGAAAGCCGCCGGTACCCTTCCGCGCCACCAAGGCGCGGCTCGATGGTATAGTGATCGGTAAAAGCATATCCGTGCTCAGTCCGGTCGGGCATATCGTTCTCCAGCACCGGCGTCATCCACAGGGCCGTCACCCCCAGCTGTTGCAGATAATCCAGGTGGTTGAGGATACCCTGGAAGTCGCCGCCGTGGCGCAGGAAAATGGAGTCCCTGTTCAGCGACTGGTCGCGCAGCCCGGGAACCCGGTCATTGGACGGATCGCCATTGCTCCAGCGATCGGGCATCAGCAGATAAATAAAGTCGGCAGAAGTGATACCCTGCGCATAGGCCGTTCCGTTACCACTTCGCCGCGCTGCCAGCGGGAAATCGACAGTCCCGGCGCCATCCATGATGATATGCACCGTCCCAGGCCGGGCCGCCGCGCCAATCCGCAGATGCAAAAAAAGATAATGGGAATTGTGGGCCGGTCGCCAGTCGGCTACGGTCACTCCGGGGTAATTCACTCGTACCCCTTTCGCCTTCCCCACCCCTTCACCCCGGACGATCACCTGTATCGTAGAATGTTTCATCCCTACCCACCAATTGGAAGGATAGGTCCTGATCCCATCGTTGGCTTGGCCGAAGGCCGCAACGCCCACCAGGCAGCACCCGGCGATAAGGACAAAAAGCTTTTGCATAACCATGAATTTAAGAAGTGGTGCGTTCGGCAAAAAAACCGGCTTTCTCCTGCTGCATGCGGATCGCACCGCCATCGTAGACGAAAAGCACCGAAACGGCCGCGGCGATAAGGCAAAACCCGGCCAGGACGATAGAATAGATAGGTTGGTTGTTATAGATATGCTTGACGATCATCCCGCCAAAAAGACCGTTGACGATCTGTGGTAAGGTGATAAAGAAATTGAAGATGCCCATATAGATACCCATCTTCCCCGCCGGGATACAGCCGCTCAGGATCACATAAGGCATGGCGAGAATACTGGCCCAGGCCAGTCCTACCCCGATCATGGAAAAATAAAGCCCCCATGCGCCATGAACAAAGAAAATAGAGATCAGCCCGATGCCGCCGGCAAGAAGCGAGATCGCGTGGGTCATCTTGCGGCCCATCCTTCTTGCCATTGGAGTCAGGCAAAGTGCATACAAAGCCCCAACAGCATTATATATCCCAAAGGCATTACCCACAACATTGCCCGCATTGTTCCCCGCCTTGGTGTGCACGTAGTCCCCGGTGAGTCCATAGACATGCGTGGCCACGGCGTCGGTGGTGAATACCCACATGCTGAACATCGCAAACCAGCTGAAGAACTGCACCAGCCCCAGCTGCCGCATCGTCTTCGGCATCCTGGCAAAATCCTGAAAAATTTCCGCCAGCCCGCCCTTCCCATGTTTTTCCTCGACATGACCATGATACTGTTCATATTCCTTCGGCGGGTATTCCTTCGAAAAGAACACCGTCACCAGGATGGCGAGAATAAAGAGAGTAGCGCCGATGTAAAACGAATATTTGATATTGTCCGCGACACCGTTGGCGCCCGAAACCTGGCTAAAACCCAGCCAGGCCAGGATGCTGGTCATATAGGAGCCCCCCACCGCCCCGATGCCGATGAGACAGGCCTGGATGGCAAAACCCTTGGCCCGCTGGCTGTCCGGCAGATTATCCGCCACCAGCGCCCGGAAGGGCTCCATAGCAACATTAAAGGAAGCGTCCATTATCATGACAAAACCGGCGCCGATCCACAAGGCCGGGATCACCCCTGCCATCGCCCCGGAATTGGGCAGCAATATCAGCGCAAGGGAGGATAGCAGCGCACCTGTGAGGAAATAAGGCTTTCTTCGCCCAAGCCGGTTCCAGGTGCGATCGCTGTAATGACCGATCAGCGGCTGGATGATCATCCCCATGATGGGGGCTACAAGCCAGAAAGCGGGAAGCTGGTCTACATCGGCGCCAAAAGACCGCAGGATGCGGCTGGTATTGGTATTCTGAAGCGCAAAGCCACACTGTATCCCCAAAAAGCCAAAGCTCATGGAAATGATCTGCCCGGTTCTTAACAGGGGTTTGGTGGCCATATAGCAAGCAATTGTTAGATCAAATTACAAATCCGTTGGGCAGCACCGCACCCTTCTTGATCACGACCACCCCTTCTTTTACGGTATACAGCGAATGATCGGCATTTTCCAGGTGATGCCCGCCATTGATCCGCACATCGTCACCGATGCGGCAGTTCTTGTCCACGATGGCATTCCGGATATAGCAGCGGTGCCCGATGCCCACCGTCGGCAGCCCGTGTTGCCGTGCCAGCTCGATCTCCTCGATAGTCTCATAGTAATCTACCCCCATCAGGTAGCTGCTGACGATGGTGGTTCCCGTGCCGATCCGGGTACGGATACCGATGATGCTGTTCTCGATACGCGACGCA
Source organism: Puia dinghuensis (assembly GCF_014642875.1). GTDB lineage: Bacteria > Bacteroidota > Bacteroidia > Chitinophagales > Chitinophagaceae > Puia > Puia dinghuensis. The sequence continues at coordinate 507,835 of NZ_BMJC01000001.1, read as the reverse complement.
TTGATGATACAGCCTTCCGCGATGATGGTCTTCTCCAGTGTTGTGCCGCTGATCTTGGCCGGCGGCAGCATCCGCGCGCGGGTATAGATGGCTTTCTCGTTGTCGAAGAGGTTGAAGTCGGGGATATCCTTGGTCAGACCCAGATTCGCCTCGAAGAAGGAAGGAATATTTCCAATGTCGGTCCAATACCCTTCATACTGGTAGCTTACGACCTTGTATTTTTCGAGGGATTGCGGAATGATCTCTTTCCCGAAATCGGTAGACTCCGCAAACTCGTTCTGCAGCAGGTCGGAAAGCAGCTGGCGGTTGAAGATATAGATCCCCATCGACGCCAGGTAATTGCGGCCCTGGGCCTGCATCGCGTGGCCGGTATCACTCACCCATGGCCCCAGCATGTCCTGTTTCGGCTTTTCCGTAAAAGAGTTGATAAAACCGCTCTCGTCCATTTTCATGATCCCGAAATCCGACGCATCCTTGGCGTTCACGGGGATGGTGGCGATGGAGATATCCGCCCCCATTTTCTTATGATGGTTCAGCATTTCCATGAAATCCATCTGGTATAGCTGGTCGCCGGAAAGGATGAGCACATATTCGCTGTCAAAAGGTCCCAGGTGGCGGAGACATTGCCGCACCGCATCGGCCGTCCCCTGGTACCAGGTGGGGTTATCCGGTGTCTGCTCGGCCGCCAGGATGTCCACAAAGGCCGAACTGAAAGCGCTGAAATGATACGTGTTCTTGATATGCCGGTTCAGCGATGCTGAATTGAACTGCGTCAGGACGAACATCCGGGATATGCCCGAGTTCAGGCAATTGGAGATCGGGATGTCCACCAGCCGGTATTTCCCTGCGATGGGCACTGCTGGTTTGCTACGGCTGGCAGTGAGAGGATACAACCGGGTTCCTGCACCACCTCCCAATATGACGGACAGAATTTCTTTTGACATATACAAGCGTTTAATTAATGAACAATCTGATTTATAATGCTAGTCTGTTGTTACTTATCCTCCATGCCTGGCCCGGTCGTAAAGATCAAGATAAGCCCGGACGCTGGTCTCCCAGCTGAAGTCGAGCTGCATCATCCGTTGCCTTATCTCCCGCAGCATCTCCTGCTGCTGGAAGAGTTCCACCGACCGCCAGATGCCATGGGTCATATCCCCCACCGTTGCATGATTGAACCGGATACCGTAGCCATCCTTATCCCCGTAATCGATCACCGTATCATGCAGGCCGCCCGTATTCCTCACCACCGGCACCGTGCCATACCGCAGCGCATACATTTGATTAAGCCCGCAGGGCTCTACACGCGAAGGCATCAGGATAAAATCAGCCCCGGCATAGATCAAATGACTCAGCGCCTCGTCGTAGCCAATATACGTATTATAATCACCCCTTGATAGCCCCCTGATCCCCTGCAGCCTTCCCTCGATCTCCGGTAAACCACTGCCCAGGATAAAGAAATTCATCTTCCGGCCGATATAATAAAAGGACTCTTCAATCACCTGCGGCAAAAGATCGGCGCCTTTGTCCCCGACCAGCCGGCCGATAAAGGTGATCAGCGGTTTCTTCGGGTCAAGATTGTATTTCTGGCAGAGCCGGGCTTTGTTCTTCTGCTTGCCTTCCTCCGCCGTCGTAATATCATAATGAACATCAGTATGGTCCTCCACCAGGTAACGGTCTGTCGCCGGGTTCCACACCACCGTGTCGATACCGTTCAGGATGCCGCTGCACTTGCCCTTTTCATATTCCAGCAGCGGTTCCAGCCCGGCAGAACTGTACCGCATCTCTTCCAGGTAGGTTGGGCTCACAGTTGTCACCTTCCAGGCGCAGCGGATGCCGCAGGCCAGGGGGTTCAACGCACCCGCCCATTCCAGCAGCCCCCTTTTCCAGGGGTCCCAGGCGGGAATAAGCACCGTCTTATCCATCCCCGTCTGCCCCTGATATTGCCCATTGTGAATGGTCAGCACCGTTGCGATGTTCTGCAGCTTCTGGTAGGCAAAACAGTATTTTACCATGAAAGGGATCAGCGCCGTATGATGATCGTGTACATGGATGATATCGGGCTGATGCGCCCAGGACACCATCCAGTCGACCACCGCTATCTGGAAAGCCGTGAACCGCTCTACGTCATCGTCATACCCATAGATCTTTTCCCTGTCAAGCAATCCAAATATATCCACCAGGTACAGGTCGAAACCCAGCTTATTCGTCCGCTCCTTGATGATCGTATAATTGAACCAGTAATTGTGCAGATGCGTATACCCCTTGTGCACTACATCGAATTCATTTGCAGCCAGAAATTTGGTCCGGTACATCGGCATCACCACCTTTGCCACGTGCCCCAGATCGTGCTGGTATTTCGGCAATGCCCCAACTACGTCACCAAGTCCCCCGGCCTTGGCCACGGGATAACATTCCGCTGAAACATGAATAATTTCCATTCATGTTCAATTTAGTAAGGATTTCGATTAAACTGCATACAGATGATGAAAAAATTTTTCGCTTCGGAAAAAGGTGGTATTTTGGTTCCTTATTCGCAAACCGCGTCGCTAATGAACAATTCAAACCAAGCCACCACGGCTGCATTAAAAGCAACCGCTCCGAAGCAAGCCACTAACACCGGAGCCCTCGCCACCTTGGTCCTCGTCTTTTTTTTCTGGGGATTCATTGCAGCTTCACAAAGCATCTTCATTCCGTTCTGCAGACACAATTTCAGCCTGACCCAATTTGAATCGCAACTGCTGGGTTCGGCATTCTACGGGGCGTATTTTATCGGGTCGTTGGCATTGTATCTCATATCGAGTCTCCTTAAATACGATATTTTGAACCGTATCGGGTATAAAAAGGGGATCATCTACGGCATCTGGATCTCGGTAGCGGGAGCGCTATTGATCATCCCTTCCGCCAATGCTCATTCATTTGCGGGATTGTTGGGGGCGTATTTTGTCGTGGCGCTCGGCTTCTCGCTCCAGCAGACGGCTGCCCAACCTTTTGCGATCATCCTTGGTGATCCGTCGACGGGCAGTCATCGGCTGAACCTGGCCGGTGGGGTCAATTCACTCGGGACGACCCTGGGGCCCATCATTTTCAGCGTTTTCCTTTTCGGACAGGTAGGCGGCGACGCCAGTAAGGCAACGGTTACGAACATCAACAACCTCTTCCTCATCGTGGCATGCGTATTTGCCGCCGTGGCCCTGTTCTTCACCTTCTCCCGCCTTCCCGCAGGCAAGGATGACGACCGCTTCGAAGGGTCTTATAAGGCGTCGAGATCGCTGGTGCTGATGACCCTCCTCATAGGGGTGGTGATCCTGGTCGGTCAGGTCACTAAGATCGAGAAGCTGCCTCTGCTGATCGTGACACTCCTGGTGGTCGTTGGTATCCTTGCTTACTCCAATTCCTCTGCTATCAAAAACCATGACAAGTGGGGTGCGATGCGCTACCCGCAATTGATCTATGGCATGTTGGGTATTTTTCTCTATGTAGGGGTGGAGGTCACCATCGACAATAATTTCGGCGCGTTGTTGCGGGAACCGGGGTATCTCACTCTCTCCGGATTGGACGAAAGCAAGATATCCAAATATGTGAGTCTCTATTGGGCCAGCCTGATGATCGGCCGGTGGACGGGGGCGATCGGGGTCTTTAATCTTTCGGAGACCGGGAAACGCATCGCGACCATCGTCGTTCCATTCATAGCATTTGGCGTTGCTTTGTTTGTCAACCATCTTTACAGCGGCGATGTCAGCGATCTTTATCCCTATGCCGGTTTCGTGGCAATAGCGATAGCCGCCTTCTTTTTCGGCCAGCAAAAGCCTGTCAAGACCCTGTTGACGCTGGCAATACTGGCAGGTTTTTTCATCCTTACGGGTGTACTGACAAGCGGAATCTTCTCGGTCTATTGCATTATGGCCGCTGGCCTTTGTAATTCGATCATGTGGCCCTGTATATTCTCGCTCGGCGTAGCGGGACTCGGAAAATTTACCAGTCAGGGTTCCGCCTTCCTGATCATGATGATCCTGGGCGGGGCGGTTGTTCCGCCTTTCCAGGGCGCTATCGGCGATGTGCTGGGATCGACCACCGGTATGCACTATAGCTATTTCGTAGCAGTAGGTTGCTATGTCGTTCTGGCCTGGCTTGCGTTACGGCTCAGAAGCACCCTCAAAGCGCAGGGTTTGAACTTCGACGAACAGATTGGTGGCGGACACTAAGGAAGCCCTCTCACTGCGTCATAAAACCCAACGGACCGGCGGTCTGTTGGGTTTTATCCTTTATCTTTGCAACCCTATACTAAAAAACGACTATTTCATGGCAAAAGCCACCTCCACTACACCTTATGATCCGCTGGCAATTGGCATCGACATCGGGGGCACCGGGACAAAGTTTGGCATCGTAGACCGCAACGGCAATGTTCTTTTCTCCAGCGAGATATCCACCCGCGGACATTCGGCAGTAGAAGGCTTTATCGATGAATTGTACAACCACCTCCATGTTCTCATCGAGAAAGCCGGGGGCATCGGCCGGATGCGGGGCATCGGCGTAGGCGCACCCAACGGCAACTATTATAGTGGTACCGTAGAATACGCCCCCAACCTCCCCTGGCGGGGCATCATCCCCCTGGCCAAACTCATCCAGAATAAATTCCAGCTGCCCGCTACCCTCACCAACGACGCCAACGCCGCGGCCATCGGTGAAATGATGTACGGCGCCGCCAAAGGCATGAAGGATTTTATCATGATCACCCTCGGCACGGGTGTCGGCAGCGGCATCGTCGCCAACGGGAAACTCATCTATGGTCATGACGGCTTTGCCGGCGAACTGGGACATACCATCATCATCCCCAACGGCCGGTATCATGAAGGGACAGGCAAGAAAGGCTCCCTGGAAAGCTATGCCTCCGCCACCGGCGTCAAGCTCACCGCTATCGAGATGCTGGAAAAAAGCGATGAATTCAGCCTCCTGCGCAGTGTACCAAAAGAGCGGCTCGACTCCCGTGCGGTCTATGACGCCGCCATCGAGGGCGACAAATTAGCAAAAGAGGTCTTCGATTTCACGGGTTCCGTCCTGGGGCTGGCACTGGCAAACTTTGTCATGTTCTCCAGTCCGGAAGCCGTCATCCTCTTTGGCGGGCTGACAAAGGCCGGCGATCTTATCCTCAAACCGACCCGGGAGAATATGGAAGAAAACCTCATCCAGGTCTTCCAGAACAAGGTCAAGATCCTCGTCAGCCACCTGAAGGAGTCCGACGCCGCCATCCTGGGCGCCAGCGCTCTTGTATGGGATATGAAAGGGTAATTACTCCTGTTTCGTTCGCTTTATCAAAAACACCGCCGGCACCGGCCGCTCCCCCTCCTTGTCGGATGGGTGTATCGTTTCCTTGCCATTCACCAGCATACAGCTGCTACCGCCCCCATCGAGGTTCAGCGCCTCGTAACACCCAAGGTGTAAGAGGATATCCGCTTCCTGCTGCAACGTGGCGCCTGCGGCTACCCCGGGCGTCCGCCCCTGCACCACCAGGATGATCAGCCTGCCATCCCGCGTATACCCCATCGCCGTCCGCGGGTGGTGCTCGCCATTCCGGTTGCTGCCGGGAAAGAGCTGCTCTTCCCTGTCGGTGATATGGATCCTCCCGTCATGGATCAGTACCGGACCACCGCCAACGGCCGTTCGCATCTTCCACCATTTCCACTCGATGTCGTTGAGATCATATATCGAAGGCACCGTATCCGTGCCCTTGGCGATCACCGGCATCTGTTCGAAGGCATAAGGCCAGCGTCTCGCACTGTCCGTAAAGGTCCAGGCGACATCCGCACGCCGCTTCCGGTCGATGCCGATCGCGCCCCGGGTGGGATAATAATACAAAAGGGAATCATTGCCCATTCCCCGCAGGGAAGTGATGTTGTATGCCTGCAGCTTCCCGTCTTTAACGACAAGATTCAATGGCTGGTTGGTAGTAAAGGAAAAGAAAGTGCAATTCACCACCAGTAAGGGAAACTGTTCTATCTGGTAGTATTGTGCCGGAGTAAAGCGCTTACCCTGTCCCGTTGTTGCCGTAAACAGGATGCCCTTGTCCTTTAGCCGGGCAGAAACAAAGTAGGCGACGGAAGGGAATCCATCCATGCTGTCGGTGCTGCGATAGACGTGCATCGAAGAAGGCAACGGCCCATACGCGGTGTCTACCCGCTGCCAATGCAGCTGCGCCGGGCAAAACCGGGCAGTCAGCAGATACAACAGGCAGAGAGCAATCGGTTTGGGCATGAGGATGGCTGAGTTAGGATGCGGCTTCCTTCTTCCGCAGCCATTCTCCCCGACCATAGCCGGGGATGACATGACGTTCGGAATGGTAAGAACTCCTTACGAGCGGGCCGCTTTCTACATAATCGAATCCGAGATTGTAGCCGATCTCCTGCAGCTCGGCAAACTCATCGGGATGGACGAATCGCATCACCGGCAGGTGCTTCTTCGTCGGCTGCAGATATTGCCCAAGCGTGATCACATCGACCCCGCTGTTATACAGGTCGGTCATCGTCTGTACCACCTCTTCTTTCGTTTCCCCAAGTCCAAGCATGATACCGCTCTTGGTCCGCATCCCCCCTTCCTTCAAGATATTCAGGGTCTCCATGCTGCGCCAGTACTTAGCCTGGATGCGCACCTGCCGCGTCAGCCGTTCAACCGTTTCGATATTATGGGAAACTACCTCGGGCGCCGCTTCGATCACCCGGGCGATATTGTCCTTTTCGGCCTTGAAATCGGGAATAAGCGTCTCCAGGGTAGTGCCGGGATTAAGCGCCTTCACCGCCCTGATCGTATTCTGCCAGATGATGCTACCGCCATCCTTCAGCTCGTCCCTGTCCACCGAAGTGATCACCGCATGCTTCACCTTCATCAGGTGGATGGCCTCGGCTACCCGCTGCGGCTCATCCCAGTCTACCGCCTCGGGCCGGCCCGTGGCAACGGCGCAAAAACCACAGCTGCGCGTACAGATATTTCCGAGGATCATAAAGGTGGCCGTTCCTTCTCCCCAGCATTCCCCCATATTGGGGCAATTGCCGCTTTCGCAAATGGTGTGTAATTTATGTGTGTCTACCAGCCCACGGACATGCTTATAATTTTCGCCTATGGGTAACTTGACGCGTAACCAATTGGGTTTGTTTATCTTATAATCCTTTTCTGTCGTTTCCATCTAACAAATGTACATCATTTTCGACTCCCGAAAAGGATGGCCACATACGCGTTGAAGAAGAACTGGTGCTGCTTCACCAGGTAGACAAGGGGTATCTTGCCGAAGTAATATTCCTCTGTTAATCCTACTTCGATGGCCGCAACGGTCTGGTTCAGCCGGCCATAGTCAAACCGCATAGCCTGCTTGGCATTGACACCCGGCTTTATCGTCAGGTTGTCCCAGCCTACCGTAAAACCCGAGGCGCCGGTGATCTGGTCGCCTTCCGTTGTATCGGCTACCATCTGGCTATAGGTCTTCCGGTAACTTGCCCCCGTTATCGAGTTCTGGACATCCAGGTAGTAAGGCTTGAGCAACCCCACGGTAACCCCGGCGGAGTAAAGCGCCGCCACCGAAACCCCGTTTCGGTTACCCTTCTGGCCGATCATATGCTCCTGACCGATGGCCATTTTAAATTCATAGAGGTTGTTCAGCTTATACGGCACCACCGAAGAGTAGTTGATCCCGTCCGAAGTGGCGGAGATATGATGTTCTTTGGGATCTTTTTTCTCGTTGAGCTCAAACTGAAAAAGCAGGGTCCGCGACGGGCTCTTGAACTTCCCCTTTTCGAAATTGATGCCATATCCATCGGTAGCAAGCCTGATCCCGAATATATTGTGCTTGTTGAAGATCAGATCCCCTTCCTCTTCCATTCTCAGCAGATTGTTCATCCGGTCGCGCTTGGAGTTCTGCTTGTTACGTTTCGACACCATATTGACACTGTCGGTATTGTATTGGGCAAAAAGCTGCAGCACCAGGGTCGAAGCGAGAACGGTCAGGATTATCTTATAGATGTCCTTCGGACGCGCCGCTTTTTGCGGCTTTGGTTTACTCACTGCTAATGATTTGATTTGACGGGCCAAATTTTGATCTAACTGGCGTAAATTTAGGCAAAATTTATTGCACAATGACTTCAACAGTTATTTACGAAGGAGATTTACGAACGGTTGCCCAACACCTGCAATCCGGGACAGAAATAGAGACCGATGCGCCCACCGATAACCAGGGAAAAGGCGAGCGTTTTTCCCCCACCGACCTGGTAGCCACGGCCCTCGGCGCCTGTATGGCCACCACCATGGGGATAAAGGCCCGCGACCTTCAGGTAGACCTCCGCGGCATGAAACTGTCTATCCAGAAGATCATGAAGCCCGATCCGCGCCGCATCGCCGGCGTCAACGTGGTTTTCGACTTCCCCGGACAGCTGGTCGTCGATGAAAAACAAAAGACCATCCTCGAACGGACGGCCCACACCTGCCCCGTTATGTACAGCATCCATCCGGACCTCGAAGTAAAGATCGAGTTCAACTGGAATAGTGTTGTCCCCGCTTAGGTCTACGCGTCTAGGCAGCCAGCAACGCCCGGCCGATCGCACAATCGAGGCATCGCCGGGCGTTGCAATATTCCTTTTTCAATTCCAGCAATCCCTGCGACCCGGCCGCATCTTTCGCCGCCACCCCTAGTCCACCCCAACCCCGCAGGATGGCGTTGCTTTCAGCCTTCACCTCCCGTAGCCAGCCCAGCGCCTTCTCCCGCTGGCCATACGCGAACAGCACCGGGATAAAGGCATTGATCACCATCCCCTTCTGCCGCTCAACCCCCAATCCTTTGACTGCTGCCATCTCCCGCATAACCGTGCCCGGCGACTCCGCATCCCGGACAAAAGCAAACCAACCCCTGCCGGTAGCCATCAACGCCGCCAGCTGCACCAGCCTCCCGTCAGGGAAATTGCCCGGCCGCATCCGTAAGAAAGCGACCGGCGCATCCACCGGCCGCAGTCCATATTTAATTCGCAGAAAACGGTACTCCCGCGCCCGCCCATCGGATGCCGGAAGCAACCCTGCCTGCCCCAGGAGCAAGGCCTCCAGCAACACCGGCTGACTACGGTGCCGCATCAGCAGCCGCAACGGCAGGCTCCTGGCCACCGCTTCAAAAACAGCCCCATTAACGGCCAGGCCCATACTCCGCGCCAACAGCCACCAGGTCGTTTCCTCCCAATCCTGCCGGTTCTGCTCCAGCCAACGCCATACGACAGCCGCCCGTCGTGTCAACCGCTGCAACCCCAGCTCCCGCAGCCACGACGTCCATAGGACCGCATCCACGGATGACAGCTGCCCCTCGCAAGGCACAAACGAACGGCGCCGCATCCAATACTCATACCGGTTGAGCAGCAGCTTCGACACCCGCGGCAATAACACCAACATGGGAATAGCCCCCGCCGTCACCTTTTCCGGCCGGTCGTTCACCCACACCACATGCAGCACCACCGCCCCATAGTGAACATCGTCATCATGTGCATGCCGGATCCAGTCCGAGGCCAGCACATGCAACTCCACCGGACCCGTGTATGTCACACCGCCGATGCGGATACGCGCATCCCGGAAATCGGGCCCCTGGTGGGGATTCTGCTCACCCGGAAAAAGCACCTGCAGGGGCTCCCCTGCTTCGGTCACCAATCCCTGGTGATTAAAATGGCGCCAACGCCAGATGAAATGCAATAATTCTTCCCGCATAAACTACCTCCATTTCCGCAACGCCTGCACCACCCTGCTCACGGGCAGGCCCATCACATTATAGAAATCTCCTTCTATCCCTTTTATTCCCACCACCCCAATCCACTCCTGGATGGCATAAGCACCGGCTTTGTCATAAGGCTTATACCGGTCGACATATCCTTCGATCTCCGCCGTCGACAACGGGTGAAACCACACCGCCGTCGTGTCGGCAAAGGCCTGTTCCTCGCCATCCCGCAACAGCACCACGCCAGTGATCACTTCATGACGATGGCCGGCAAGCCTGGAAAGTATATTCACCGCATCGGCCCGATCGCGCGGTTTGCCGATGATCTCATCCTCCAGCACGACAACCGTGTCCGCGGCGATCACTACCCGTCCGGGTCCGACTGCCGCCTTCACGGCCAACGCTTTGTTGCGGGCGATGTACACCGGGACATCGGCTATCGCAAGCTCCGGCGGCCAGGTCTCGGGTGTGTCCTTTACCATCACTTCGAAATCCACCTCCGCCCATTCCAACAACTGTTTGCGCCGGGGGGAACCCGACGCCAATACGATTCTTTCCATTTTTACTTATACCAGTTTAAGCATCAACATAGACAGGATACCCGCCAGCATGATCCCCTTGATCATATTGCTGAGACGGTGATATTGCGCCTTCGTCTGCGCCTCATACAGCTTGCGCAGCACCCAGGCCGAGGGGATGTCAAGTAGCACCGCACTATATAGTGTAAGCGGCCACCATGCCTTTTGTAGTACATAGAATTGAAAGATGATCAGGGCGCCGATGAGCACCGCCATCCAGGTGCCGGCAAAGACCTTCGCGACATTCACCCCCCATACGATGGGCATGGTGCGGCAGCCATATTTCGCATCCCCCTCCATATCCTCGATATCCTTCACCACTTCCCGTACCAGCGAAATGATAAAGGCAAACGACCCATAGACGATCGCAAACTTAAACAGCCGGGAGATGATCTCCCGATAAACGGCATCACCGGTGATCCTGACCTCGCATACCCACAACACTAAAATGACCCAGGCAGTCAGCAGCGAAATGATGACATTTCCGATGAGCAGCTTTCGTTTAAAGGTAGTACTGTAAAACCAAAGCAATCCGACACAGCCCACGTTGGCCAGGCCGACAAGCGGATTCCGCAGCACCCAACTGACGTAAAAACCCAGCAGTACCCCGATTCCCGAAAAGATCCAATGCCAGAGAATGGTCCAACGGCGTTTGATCACCTTTTCCACCACCATCCTTTTCGGTTTGTTGACGCGGTCGATATTCAGATCGAAATAATCGTTGATGGTATAACCCGCGGCGGCGATCAGGATGGAAGAAAGCGCAAGCAGATAGAAAAGCAGGGGACTCAGCTTATGCGGATACTCCCCGCCGGGGTTGCCATACGCAAAGCAGGGCAACAGGATACAATAATAGAACAGCAGCTGGGTAAGAAAAATAAACACCAGATTGGGCCAGCGGATAAGGCGGAAAAAAGCTCGGAGCAATTGCGGCATACCAAATTTATTTTGAGGCGACGGATTGATCCAGTTCCCATTGACCATTTAATTTCAACACCTTCTCGACGACATCCCGCACACAACCCTGCCCTCCCCCAAACGACGAGATATAGGCGGCAATATGCCTGATCTCCGGGGCCGCATCCGAAGGCGCACAGGCCAGACCGACGTGTTTCATCGCCGCATAATCGGGGATGTCATCGCCCATATACAGCATATCCTTTTCGTCCAGGCCATGCTCCTGCGCATAACGGTTAAGCAGCTCCACTTTATCATGGACGTTCAAAAAAATATCCCGGATGCCAAGGTATTGCAGCCGCTGCCGTACGCCTTCCGAACTGCCACCCGAGATGACTACCACCCGGTATCCTTTTTTAACAGCCAGTTGCAGGCAATACCCGTCCCGGGTACTCATCCGGCGCACCTGCTCCCCGGTTTCAAATACCTGTACGCTTCCGTCGGTCATAACCCCATCTACGTCGAATACGAATGTCCTTATCGATTTGAACTTTTCCAATACGCTCATGAGAAATTGTTTACCGCGAGCAAAAATACCCCAATTCTTTCATCGGACCACTCCCTTGTAATACTCTTCTATCCGGGCGGAGAACAACCGGTATAATTCGCTCATATTATTGTAATTGTTAAGCAGTTGAAGATGGCGCTCCATGGTGGCATGGTCACCCCTGACGGCCGGCCCCGTCTGCACCTCCCGCGGCGGATAATGCCCGATCCGTTCGGCCGTCTCCCGGATGATCGGCAGCAGCAATGCGAAATCTATCTGCTCCTGACGGCAAAAGTCGGCGGCAAGCGTATAAAGATAGTTGGTGAAGTTATTGGCGAAGACGGCCGCTACATGCAGTTTTAACCGCATACCATCGTCCGCCCGCTGCACCTGGCGCGAGATCGTCCTGGCAAAAGCTTCGATCACCGGCAGGTCTGCCTCCCGGTTCGCATCGATCAGCAGGGGAAACTCCGGGAAAGGCCTGATCTCCTTCCGCAGGCTTTGCAGCGGATACAACACCCCGCTACGCTCACTCACTGCCAACAGGGCTGCACGGGGCACCGCCCCCGCCGTGTGCACGACAAGCCTGTCAGGCAATGACAACACCTGTTCCAACTCCAACGTCGCCTGGTCGCTGAGTGCGACAATATAGATGTCCGCCCCGGCAGCGATGGCTGACAACCGGGTCGTATACCCGCATCCCCATTCCCCTGCCAGCCGCGCCGCTGCTTCCTCCCGCCGCGCCGCCACCTGAAGGATAGTATGCCCCGCGGCGACAATCCTGTTACCCATCACCGTGGCCACATTTCCCGATCCGATGATTACTACAGTCATTTTGTAACTTTGCATGATCATGAAGATACCGCAAAAATTAGCACTCCCTTATACACGCGCCCGGATAAACATACTTTCACTGGCTTCTCCCCGCAAAGCGGCTATAAAAGCTTTCCGGCTTTTCTGTACACCGCAGCAGCGGGTTACCAAAAAAGGCTCCGCCTTCTTTCAGCAGGGACAACCGCTGTCTTTTCGTTATAACAACCACACCGTCCGCGGCCGTCATTGGCCTTCCGTCGAACCGTCAAAGAAAAAGGTGCTTATCGCCCATGGCTTCGAATCGGCATCGCCCAACTTCGAAGGATACGTCGCCGCCCTTGTCCAAAAAGGATATGAGGTAGTCGCCTTTGACGCCCCGGCACACGGCGCTTCCGGTGGAAGCCGCATCCTGCTCCCCGACTATGTCAATGTCCTGCGTACGATCGAACAGAACCACGGCCCCTTTCATTCCTACCTGGGGCATTCTCTTGGCGGACTCGCACTGGCGCTTTTCCTGGAGAACAGTCCGCATAACAAAGTCACCAGGCTGGTCCTCGTCGCCCCCGCAGTGGAAACGACACTGGCCGTGGACAACTTTGCACGACTGCTCCGGCTTTCACCGGAAGTGGTGCGGGAAATGGACGACTACGTCCAGGAGACAAGCGGCCATCATTTTGCCTGGTATTCCCTTCGCCGGGCGTTTCACCACATTTCCGCCGACACGCTTTATGTCCAGGATGAAGCCGACAGGGTCACTCCCTTTAAGGATGCCCTGCTGGTACAGAAGGATGGCCATTCCAACATCCGCTTCATCTTTACAAAAGGGCTGGGACACCGCAAGGTCTATAAGGATGAGACGGTGATGCACCGCATTGTCGGCTTTCTCTAGTTATTCTTCCCTTCCACCATGGGAACAAAAGAAAAATTGTCGAACAACTCTGTTGTCGCGCTTCCATCGGCCTGTCGCGTCAGTCGCAACATCCGCTGAACCTGCCCCTCCCCTACCGGGATAACCATCAAACCGCCCGGTTTCAACTGCTCGACCAGCTTCGGCGGGATAAAGGGCGCCGCTGCGGTGACGATCACCTTGTCAAAAGGCGCAAAGGTGGGCAGCCCCTCATAGCCATCGCCATAGAAGAATTTCAATGCGGGATATTTCTTCGGGTAGGGAAATTGCTTGTTACTGTCGAATAGCTTCTTTTGCCGCTCGATCGTATAGACCTGCGCCTTCATTTCCGCGAGTACACAAGCCTGGTAGACGCTGCCCGTACCTATCTCCAACACCTTGTCAAAGGGCTTCACCTCCAGCAGCTGCGACTGATAGGCCACCGTGTAAGGCTGGGAGATGGTCTGTCCTTCCCCAATAGGAAAAGCCCGGTCTTCATAGGCAATTTTATCGAATGCCGAATCCATAAAGAAGTGCCTGGGCGTGTGAAGGATGGCCTCCAGCACCCGCTCGTCCGTTATACCTTTCTTCCGGATAATATCCACCAGCTGCCTTCGCAGGCCCTTATGGCGGTAACTGTCTTCGAATGTTCTCATAAACGGCTGCAATTTAATGCCTATATTCGAACCTCCTAATGTATAAGTAAAATGAAATTTAAAACAGGTAGTCAGCTGGCTTTCATGATGTTCGTCGAATACTTCATCTGGGGCGCCTGGTATGTTACAATGGGTACGTATATGGGTACCCAACTACACTCTTCCGGGTTGCAGGTAGGTGCAGCTTATAGTGCGTTGGCAATTGCCACCATGATCTCGCCCTTTTTCGTCGGTTTGGTCGCAGACCGCTATTTTGCCGCCCAGCGCATCATGGGGGTCCTGCACCTCGTGGGCGGAGCCTTGCTCTTCCTGGCCACGACGATAAAGGACAACACAGCCTTCTACTGGGTCATCCTGTTGTATTCCCTGCTCTATATGCCGACTATCGCCTTGTCCAACAGCGTAGCCTTTGGCCAGATGACCGATCCCGGCAGACAATTCCCCTGGATCCGGGTCTTTGGCACCCTCGGCTGGATCGTCGCAGGCCTGCTCATCGGCAATTTGGGCTGGGAAAGATCAACGGCCACTTTCCAACTGGCGGCAGCAGCTTCCGGATTACTCGGACTCGTCAGCTTTGTCCTGCCCAATACGCCGCCAAAAGGCGCCGAATCAAAGGCGCCGGGTACAGAATCGTTTGTGCTGTTTAAGAACAAAACCTATCTCATCTTCTTCGTTGCCGCTATCCTCGTGTGCATTCCCTTGTCGTTCTACTACGGATTCGCCAACCCCTTCCTCAACGAGCTGGGCATGACCAACGCCGCCGGCAAAATGATCATGGGACAGGTCTCCGAGGGCCTCTTCATCCTCGCCATCCCCTTCCTCTTTAACCGCATCGGCGTAAAGAACATGCTCCTGATGGGCATGACGGCCTGGATACTGCGGTATATCTGCTTTGCCTACGGCAACCTCGGCTCCAACACCTGGATGCTGTATGCCGGCATCATCCTCCACGGCGTCTGCTATGACTTCTTCTTCGTCACCGGTTATATGTACACCGAGAAAAAAGCCGGTGAAAAGATCAAGAACGCCGCCCAACAGCTATTCACCTTCGCCACTTACGGCCTGGGCATGTTCATCGGCACATGGTTCTCTGGTTACATCGTGGACGCCTATTCCGGCGGAGAACCCGCGCACAACTGGAAAGGCATCTGGCTCGTACCCGCCTATATCGCCGCCGCCGTGCTCATCTATTTCGTCCTCTTCTTTCGTGAAAAGAAACAACTGACTGTTAACCAATAAATAATTCTTTTATGCCAAAAATTGCCATGCTGGGCTCCGGCTTCATCGGCCGGTTCTATGCAGACTCCATCCTCGGTCAGCGGAGCCGCGATTCCATCGTCAGTGTCTACTCCCGCCGGAAAGAAAGTGCCGAAAAATTCGCCAAAGACTACCACTGCAAGCACTGGACCACCGAAATGGAGGAAGCTATTGCCCATCCCGAAGTCGATCTGGTCTGCATCTCCCTGCCAAACAACCTCCACGAGATAGCCGTCCTGCTCTGCTGTAAACATAAAAAAGCAGTAATGACCACGAAGCCTCTTGGCCGCAACGCCACGGAGGCCCGCCGCATGCTCGAGGCCGTGGAAGACGCAGGCATCCTGAATGCTTACCTGGAAGATCTCGTATATACCCCCAAATTCCTGAAGGCCCACGCAAGCGTACAGAACGGTGCCCTTGGACGCATCCTATGGGCCAAATCCCGCGAGACGCATCCGGGTCCGCATAGTGAATGGTTTTGGGACCTGGAGCAGGCTGGTGGCGGCTGTATCCTCGACCTGGGTTGTCACTGTGTGGAGATTGCCCGCAGCTTCATCGGCAAGGATATCCGGCCCGTCGAGGTCATGTGCTGGGCCGATACGCAGGTGAAACCCATCGAAGCCGAAGACCATGCAATCGGGCTCGTCAAATATGAGAACGGCGCCATCGGGCAGTTCGAAGTAAGCTGGACATTCCGTGGTGGTATGGACCTCCGTGACGAGGTGATGGGAACAGAAGGAACCATCTGGATCAACAACTTTCTCCGCACCGGTCTCGAGATGTTCACCACCGGCAAAGGCGCCGACTATGTCGCCGAAAAAGCGGAAAGCAACACTGGCTGGCTCTTCCCCATGGGCGACGAAGTAAACGATCTCGGCTATAACCATATGTTCACCGACGTCTTCAATGCCTTCGAAAAAGGCAAGGCGCCAAAAGAAACTTTCTATGATGGCTATGTGGTCAATGCCATATTGGATGCGGCTTACCGTTCGGCAAGAACGAAATTGTGGGAGCCCGTGCAGCTCGACATCTGGCGTGGTCGCATCGGCGTCAGCAAGGTCAGCCCTCTCACCGAATACGATGCTGATCACTACCTCGTAAAAGAAGAAATGACCCACTACGGCGCAAAAAAACTGATATTAAAAGAGAAAACTTCCGGTAAGATCGTGGAGAAGATCCTGAATTGACGGGCCCTTCCAAACAGGCCGAAAAGGTTATCCACTGCATGTGCGAAAACATAGCCCCGAAAGTTCCGGGGCTATGTTATTTTTGAGTTAGCTCTTTTGCGATCGCCGATTGCATAGAGCCTTGCCGCCAAGGTTTACGGAAATCATCCCCAGAACCATTGTGGTCACTACTTTATTAATCTGCAATCTGTTAATAAAATGGAGAACGGAAACGAGATCTTATTGAAAGAAAATAAAGATCGGTTTGTCATCCTGCCGATCAACTATCCCAAAGTGTGGGAGATGTACAAAAAGCACGAAGCAAGCTTCTGGACGGCTGAGGAGATCGACCTGGGCGGTGATTTGCAGGACTGGGCAAAATTAAACGAAGGCGAGCGCCATTTTATTTCGCATGTGCTGGCATTTTTCGCCGCCAGCGACGGCATCGTCAACGAGAACCTGGCCGTCAACTTCATGAGCGAGGTGCAGTTGCCGGAAGCCCGTTGCTTCTATGGCTTCCAGATCATGATGGAGAACATCCACTCCGAAACCTATGCCCTGCTCATCGATACGTATATAAAAGACCCGCAGGAAAAACACCGGCTCTTTCATGCCATCGATACCGTTCCCGCCGTTCAGAAAAAAGCCCAGTGGGCCCTTCGCTGGATCACGGGCGGCAGCTTCGCCGAACGGCTGGTAGCTTTTGCCGCCGTGGAAGGCATCTTCTTCAGCGGCAGCTTCTGTTCCATTTTCTGGATGAAGAAAAGAGGGCTGATGCCCGGCCTCACCTTCAGCAACGAGCTCATCAGCCGCGACGAAGGCCTGCACTGCGAATTCGCCTGCCTGCTCTACAGCATGCTGGAGAACAAGCTGTCACAGGAGCAGGTGTTCGCCATCATCGGCGACGCAGTCACCATCGAAAAAGAGTTTATCACCGAGGCTCTTCCCGTCGACCTCATCGGCATGAACGCCCGGTTGATGCAACAATATATCGAGTTCGTGGCCGATCGCTGGCTAACTGAGCTGGGCTACCCCCGCCTCTTCAACGCCACCAACCCCTTCGACTTCATGGAAATGATCTCGCTGCAAGGCAAGACCAATTTCTTCGAAAAACGTGTCGGCGACTACCAGAAGTCCGGTGTCATGTCGGGAAAAGAAGCCCAGACCTTCAGTCTCGAAGAAGATTTTTAAGGTACCCCCGCGCCTCCGGCGCGGCGTCAAATTCGTAACTCCATTAAATTCTACATATATGTTTGTTGCTAAAAGAAACGGCAAGTCCGAATCCGTGAAGTTCGACAAGATCACGGCCCGCATCGAAAAATTGTGCTACGGCCTCGACCGTCGCTTCGTCAACTCCATCGACGTCGCCAAAAAAGTCATCGAAGGGCTCTATGACGGTGTCTCCACCACCGAACTGGATAATCTCGCTGCCGAGACAGCCGCCTCCCTTACGGTAAAGCACCCCGACTACGCCTTGCTGGCAAGCCGTATTGCTGTTAGCAACCTCCATAAGAACACGACCAAGAGCTTCTCTGATACGATGAAGCTCCTTTACGAATGCAAGGACAGCAAAACCGGCAAATGGGTGCCCCTGCTCTCCGACGAGGTCTGGCAGATCATTTGCGACAACGCCGAACTGCTCGACTCCACCATCATCTACGACCGCGACTACGGTTTCGATTACTTCGGCTTCAAGACCCTGGAAAAATCCTATCTCCTGAAAGTGGATGGCAAAGTGGTCGAACGCCCGCAGCACATGTACATGCGCGTGGCCATCGGCATTCATCACAACGATATCGACAGCGCCATCAAAACCTATCACCTGATGAGCGAGCGCTGGTTCACCCATGCCACCCCCACCCTGTTCAACGCCGGCACCCCGAAGCCGCAGATGTCTTCCTGCTTCCTGCTGACCATGAAGGACGACAGCATCGACGGCATCTACGACACCCTCAAACAGACGGCGAAGATCTCGCAAAGCGCCGGCGGCATCGGGCTTTCCATCCATAACATCCGCGCCACCGGCTCCTACATCGGCGGCACCAACGGCACCAGCAATGGTATCATCCCCATGCTGCGCGTCTTCAACGACACGGCCCGCTATGTAGACCAGGGCGGCGGCAAACGCAAAGGCGCCTTCGCCATCTATCTCGAACCCTGGCACGCGGATGTCTTCGAATTCCTCGATCTCCGCAAAAACCACGGTAAGGACGAAATGCGCGCCCGCGACCTCTTCTACGCACTTTGGATCCCCGATCTGTTTATGCAACGCGTCGAATCCGGCGGTGACTGGAGCCTGTTCTGCCCCCATGAAGCGCCAGGCCTCCATGAGACCTGGGGCGCCGAATTCGAACAGTTGTATACACAATATGAAGCAGAAGGCCGTGCCCGCCGCACCGTGAAAGCCCAGGACCTCTGGTTCGCTATTCTGGATGCCCAGATAGAAACGGGGACACCCTATTTACTGTATAAAGACTCCGCCAATCGTAAGAGCAACCAGCAAAACCTGGGCACCATCAAGAGCTCGAACCTCTGCACCGAGATCATCGAATACACCTCGGCCGACGAGATCGCAGTCTGCAACCTGGCCTCCCTGGCCCTGCCCCGTTTTGTCACAGGCGGCGTGTTCGACCATCAGAAGTTATACGAGGTCACCTATGAAGTGACAAAGAATCTCAACAAGATAATCGACCACAACTTCTATCCCGTAGATGAAGCCCGCAACTCCAACCTGCGCCACCGGCCCATTGGTCTCGGCATCCAGGGCCTCGCGGACACCTTTATCCTGCTGCGCATGCCTTTCGAAAGCGATAAGGCCAAACAGCTGAACAAGGAGATCTTCGAGACCATCTACTTTGCCGCCATGACGGCATCAAAAGACCTGGCAAAAGTGGAAGGACCCTATGCATCTTTCGCTGGTTCCCCGGCTTCAAAAGGCCAGTTCCAGTTCGACCTCTGGGGCGTCGAACCCACCCTCCGCTGGGACTGGTACCGCCTGAAGGACGAGGTAATGAAACACGGCATCCGCAACTCCCTCCTGGTTGCTCCCATGCCTACAGCCTCTACCTCTCAAATACTAGGTAACAACGAGTGCTTCGAACCCTATACTTCCAACATTTATGTCAGGAGAGTACTCAGCGGGGAATTCGTGGTCGTCAACAAACACCTGCTCAAAGACCTCGTCGATCTCAACCTGTGGAATGACGAAATGAAAAATAAGATCATCTTCCACAACGGCTCCATACAGGCCATCGACGAGATCCCGCAAGAGCTAAAGGACATTTATAAGACGGTGTGGGAGATCAAGCAACGTAATATCATCGATATGGCAGTCGACCGTGGCGCCTATATCTGCCAATCGCAATCACTGAATCTATTCGTCGACTCGCCTTCGGCGAACAAGCTCACCTCCATGCACTTCTACGGCTGGAA
The DNA here is from genome assembly GCF_014642875.1 of Puia dinghuensis. Taxonomy (GTDB): domain Bacteria; phylum Bacteroidota; class Bacteroidia; order Chitinophagales; family Chitinophagaceae; genus Puia; species Puia dinghuensis. Next base: position 487,876 of record NZ_BMJC01000001.1, on the reverse strand, counting down.
AAAAGGCCTGAAAACCGGCATGTACTATCTCCGTACCCAGGCCGCTTCACAAGCCGTTCAGTTCACCGTCGAACGCCAGGGCGGCAAGATGATCGAACCCCTTGCCAACCCCGCCGCCATACAGGTAGCCGAAGCCAATGCCGGCGAAGACGTGGTCGGAGCCACCTGCAGCATGCAGGACGGTTGCGTCACCTGCAGCGCTTAACATATTACAAAATAAAAGGGGCCATAGAATATTTTCTGTGGCCCCTAAGTGTTTTTACTATTGCAATTCAACTTCTTTCTATCTACTTTAGCGGTTACTATAATCTGTAACCCTAAAAAAACCGTTATGTTTACACGCACCAACCTCATCAGCGCCAGTTTTTTCATCCTCGTTGCCATCATCCAAATGGCTTTCTAACTATTCCAGTTTCATATCCTTGATTATTCCGTCTATCCGTGCGGATAGCTCCCCATTCACCTGGTCGAATTCCCGCGCGGTGGCAAGGGTAGTATGTACGCTGAAATAGAATTTGATCTTGGGTTCCGTGCCGGAAGGCCGGGCAGAGATCTTACTGCCATCCGCAAGGATGAACTGCAACACATTCGAATTGGGTAGTTGAATGGTCCAGGACTCACCTGTCTGCAGGTTCCTGCCTTTCTGCAATTCATAGTCGAGCAGCTGCACCACGGGCGATCCGTTGATCGTGGCCGGGGGATGATTGCGATATGCGCTCATCATCTCCGCTATCTCTTTCTGCCCGTTCATCCCCTTCTTGGTAATGGAGATGAGATTTTCCTTGTAGAACCCGTATTCGACATACAGATCGATCAGCTTCTCATACAGGCTGCGACCCTTGTCTTTTTCATAAGCCGCCATCTCGCAAAGCAGGGCCACGGCGCTCACCGCATCCTTATCCCTGATCTGGCTGCCGATCATCAGGCCATAACTTTCCTCCCCGCCGATGACGTAGTTCTTCTTTCCTTCTTTTTCCTTGATCAGCTCGGCAATGTATTTGAACCCGGTGAGCACATTGTAACACTCGACCCCGCTGCGCGCGGCGATCTCGTCGATGAGGTTGGTCGTCACTATCGTCTTCACCACCATGTCGACAGGTGTGGCGATACCCTTGGCCTTCCGGGCTTCTATCATATAATTGAAAGCCAGCACCGCCGTTTGATTCCCGTTCAACAACACCCATTGCCCCTTCCTGTCCTTCACCCCGATGCCGACCCGGTCGGCGTCCGGATCGGTGCCCAGCAGAATATCGGCGTCTATTTGCTGTGCCTTCCGCAACCCGATGCTCATCGCCTCGCTTTCCTCGGGGTTGGGATAGACCACCGTGGGGAAATTCCCATCCGGCGTGGCCTGCTCGTTCACGACATGCACATTGGTAAATCCAAACCGCTGGAGAACTTCCGGCACCAGTTTGATGCCCGTACCGTGAATAGGAGTGTAAACGATCCTTAGATTGTGCTGACGTTCAATGACTTCGGGATAGACGGACAAATTGTGCACCATGGCGATATACGCCTCGTCCACTTCCCTGCCGATCATCGTGATATTCGATTCTCCGCCGCCCCATTTCACGGCATCAAGTCCGGCGCTGGCTATCTTTTCCACTTCGGTTATCACGTTTTTGTCGTGCGGCGGCACCAGCTGCCCCCCGTCATCCCAGTAAGCCTTATATCCGTTGTATTCTTTTGGGTTATGCGAAGCCGTACAAACCAGTCCACCCTGGCAGTGAAGATGCCGGATGGCAAAGCTTAATTCCGGCGTGGGCCGGAGAGACTGGAAGAGAAATACCTTTATCCCATTGGCTGCGAATACATTAGCTGCTGTTTCCGCAAAAAAACGACTGTTGTTCCGACTATCGTGGGCTATCGCTACCCGTACTTCCTTGCCCGGAAAAGAGGCCTTCAGATAGTTGGAGTATCCCTGAGTGGCCATCCCTACGGTATATTTATTCATCCGGTTGGTGCCCACTCCCATGATGCCCCGTAATCCCCCTGTTCCAAATTCCAGGTTACGGTAAAAACTTTCCGTCAGTTCACCCGGGTTCTCTTTCTGCAACCGTGTGATCTCTTCTTTCGTCGCCTGGTCGTAGTTCCCGGTTAGCCACGCATTCACTTTTTCCTGTATAGCAGCATCCATATTTCTTTAATATTTAGTTGATTCGCTTAGGGTTCCGAAGATCGTGCATCTTGTTAAAAATAACAAATCTCGCCAGAAAGATTCCGGGACACTATTTTATTATTGACGAAAATTGTACATTTGTCACCAGCCATCAACTTCGGCCTCACTCCTCTTCCTCAAATCCATTGAAAGCCCGATTCGAATTGCCTCTTTAACTGAAGCATGGATATGTACTTGCTCCTAAGGAATAACAAGCAAAGTGGCCCATACTCTTTAGAAGAATTGAAGAGCATGGGACTAAAAGCCTACGACCTCGTTTGGTTGGAAGGCAGGAGTGCGGCTTGGAGATACCCTTGTGAGATCGAAGAACTCAGCGCATTTGCTCCGGCGGTAGAAGAACAACCCTTCGATCGCTTCTATAAGCGGCCGGTCACCACCAGCATACAAGCCGCGCCAACTTCAACGTCACCGGCCACGACCATTTCCCCCGTCACCCCGGTAGCAACACCTGTTACCACCACTCCGCAATATACTGGCGAACCCTCCACGGTTCCCGGGAAACGCATCATCTACGTGACCATGCCTGCGGGGCGGACCCCGGCTCCCGTTCGCGAGACTCCCCGTGAACCGCTGCGTGAGATCCCCAAAGAAACCGTTCGACCCGTAACAACGTATGCCAGTCCTGTGGTTGAGGATTATTCTTCTCAGCTGCCTTCGTTGGAAGAACAACTTGTAGAGTTTTCGCCTCGCTCGACCCGGCGCAGAAACGCGCGCATCGTCCGGTTACTGGCCATCGGCGCCTGCATCCTGGCCCTGCTGGTCGCTGGTATTTTCATCGGTCTCTCCCTCAACAAGGAAAACCTGGGTTTCCAACAACAAAAGAAGCTCGTGACGAACGCCCCTGCAAAGGTGAACGAACCATCCAAACCCATCGTTCAGCCTGCGCAACAGCAACTGCCACCCGTGACCAATCCCACTCCCGGTATTGCCAGTCGAGCCTCCACGGCTGTCGGTCAGGCCTCCACGAGAGTACCACCTGCCAATACGCCGCCCTCCGTGACGACACAAAAAGAAAAGCCGGCTGCTCCAAAGAAAAAACTGTTCATCCCGCCTGTCACAAAGGATTCTCCTATTGTCACACAACCCGCCCAACATCGGGAAGCCATTCATCGGGCTGACATCGCTAATGACATCAAGGAAACAAAATCTGACAATGCTGCAGATAAAGACGCTGTCAGGGCGGCATTTGCCAACCAGGTCTCCGTCGGCGCCAATGGCTACACCGTAGGAACTCTCGGCGGCATCAACAATCTTCAACTAACGGTTACCAATCGGTCTATCTACCCTCTCGACCTGGTCGTAGTCGAAATCCAATATATCCAGGCAAACAAAAAGGTTTACAAGACAGAGAACCTGTATTTCCGCGGCATCGGCGCAGGCGCTGCTCTTATGCAGGAGGCGCCCAAAAGCTCACGCGGCATCAAAGTACAATACAGGATCCTTACCATCAGCTCGAAAGAAGGAGGACTCACCTACTCCGGGCTCTAATATTCTCATTAACAAAAAGGTAAACCTGGATTTCTCCTATTTTCCCTCGTTTGGCACAGTAGTTGAAAACACTGTGTGCAATTAACCCTCTGCCACCTGTTAATGCTCCTGATTAGAAGCCTGTCATAACAAAATCTTCGACCGGTATGAGAAACGCAATGGTGCAATTATGTTTAGTTATTATAGGTATCTCTAGTATTCATGCAGTCAAGCTCCTACAAACTTCCTCCTTCCACGTTCGGATGTACCCCGCGGATGGAGCAGACAGAGTCTGGGCCATCCAGGGAAAAGATTCGACGGAAATGATAAATGTGAATGGAGAATACTTCATTCGCTCGATAAACCCCGGCCACTGGCAGGTTTCCGTAGAAGCAAATGAACCCTTCCGGAATGCACGTTTCGACATCAACGACATCAAGCCCGGCACGGATATCGATCTGGGTGAGATTCGCCTTCAGAAGTAATTACACTTTCTCTCCCACCAGTGGTATTGTGGGATAATTCTTCAATAACACGGCAGCCGTTTCCGCAGGGTCCGCGGCAAACCATTTTTCCAGCAGCGAACTGTAAATGGCCCGGAAATCCGTTTGCATTGTCAGATTGTCATTGACAGTCAAATGGTCGGGAATGACAGGATTAACACCGATGATCCCCGGCTGTACGCCTTCCCCGAATACAAACACCGGCGCAGCTACCCCATGGTCGGTTCCTCCGCTGGCATTGGACTGTATCCTTCTGCCGAATTCCGAGAACGTCATCCCCATCACCCGGTTTCCCACCTGCAGATAGGTAAGATCATCCTGGAAGGCATTGATCGCCTCGGACAGCCTGGCGAGTAATCGGGCATGGGCGCCCGTCGTCGTATCGGTGCCGTCCGTTTGCCGCGCATGGGTATCGAATCCCCCCATGCTGACGAGATAGATGCGTGTCTTCAATCCGCCTGCCACCAGCCGGGCGACGATCTTCAGCTGATCGGCCAGCGGGTTCTTCCCTGCGGCGGGATACTTATCGGATTGTTTGGTAACCTTCTGTGCTGCTTTTTTGATCACCCCCGCATATTGGTCTGTCTTCACTGCCATCTGCCGGATATAGGCTAGCTGGTCTCCCGCCCGGGTATCGGCCGTCGTCTCCACCTTGTCGTCGATGAGGTCATAAAAGCTGTTGGGATTGCTGATGGCCATCCCCATCGGAAGTGCAGGCCCCTGCAAAGCCGGCGACACCAGCGAGCCTACCTGGATGGCCAACGGGTCGGGCATGACGGTGTTGGGGTAGTCCTGGGGAAAATGCGGGTACTGCTGGTCAAGATAACGGCCCGCCCATCCCGTCGGCAGGATCTGGCTCGCATCGGCGCCCGTCAGCCAGATGTCCGTCGCCCTGAAATGCGAAAAATTGGGCTGGGGATAGCTAACCCCCTGGACGATCGTTAGCTTTCCGGCGTTGAACAGCTGTTGCAGCTCCGGCATGGCCGGATGCAGTCCTGTTCCGTCAAATCCTTGCAGCCGCAACACCTTGTCCTCAGGAAGCGCGATATTGGCCCTGGCGCTATGATAGGCGCTATAGTATTCCAACGGGATCACCGTATTCAACCCATCATTACCACCGCTAAGCTGGATCAGCACCAGCACCCGGTCGCCGCCGGCCCCCCTGGCTACCGTCCGCAGAAATGGGGAATCCGCAAGCGCCTTTAGCGACACTCCGTTTATCAGCGATGGGATGACCACCGGAAGGGTGGCCCTGAAAAAATCTCTGCGCCTCATAGTAATTGGTATTCCGGCAGGTCCAACAAATGCCGGTAAAGGTTTTTTAATTTATTGGTCACGGTATTCCGGTTCGCCTTGTCATCCGGCTTTGCCTGATAGGCAACCCAGGCATTCGTCCAGTAATGGTCACTACTCATGCCAACCAATCCCGATAAAAGGATACTGGATTTGATAAATTGCAATTCCTCCGGGGACAGCGCAACCGCATATAACGCCTGCACCGACCCGGCGATGAGTTTGTCCGGATCTTCAGGGTTGGGAAGACTGGCCGCAAACGCCACTACGTCGATGCCGATCTTCTTCCCATTGCGGGCAAACCCGTTGTTGACCATGCGGTCGCTAAACTGATTACGTTTGGGCAGCGTATCACTGCTGATCCACAGCTTATCATATTCGGGGGTCTGATAATACGCCTGCCAGCCGGCCACATTCGGCGGGTCTCCGATGTTCTGCTGCAAGCCGGCAGCCTGGTTACGCACCTGCTCCAGGAAACCATATTGATCCACATACTCCGAAGCCGCGGGAAAGGGAACATTGAATTCGCGGCAAAGCCCCACCGTAAAGTCCACCGGCGGCTTGATCATCCCGCCGTAGTTGGCGGCATCGAAGAAATGTTGGCTGGTCAGCAAGGCTTCCAGTACGGGAACCACTTCGTAGTCCTTTTTGCGCAACATCTTCGCCAGGGGTTCGATGACGTTCTGCTCGGTCGGTTCGTCTATCGTATGATATACAAAAAAGCGGTATAGTTTGCGGCAGAAGAATTTCGATACTTCGTCCCGCGAAAAGATCATATCGATCAATTGATCCACCTCTCCTTCGGCTTCCTTCCCCTTCATCCCGTGGATGATGTGGTTGTCGTAAAACGCGGAGAACTGCTTGTCCCCCTCATCGTGCCGGTTGGGGTCGTAGGAAGTGGTAAAGGTCTTATAATTGATAGTATAACCCGTCAGCACCCGCGCCGCCGCCTTTACATCGGATTCCGTATAATGCGAACCGGGCCCCTTCCCTACTGTGAACAGCTCCTGTAATTCGCGGCCGTAGTTCTCATCGGGATGCGCTTTCGTACTGACATAACCGTTGAGATACCGCAGCATCGCCGGCTCCGCGGTCATGGCGCGCACCAGGGTCTTGAAATTGCCAAGGGCATGTTGCCGCAACAGGACATTGTAGCGGTAGCAGAACAGGGCATTGTCCACCGTATTGGTCTCCGTCACAAAATGATTGTGCCAGAAGAGCACCATCTTCTCGCGGATGCTGCGGTCCTGCCCTACCATCAGCCCAAACCACCATGATTTAAAGGAATTTTTTCGGCGGCCATTGTTCATGCCGTCGTATTTCAGCGAGACCGTCCAGTCCGCGCCGGGCGCTATTTCCGCATCGGTATACTTATCATCATTGTAATTGTTGACAGGCGGCGCCGGCAGCGGGTGATCGTTTTGCAGGAGTTCGCGTACAGCCTTTTTCGGGGATTTTTTGAGGAAGTGATCGACATCTTCCCTGGGAGCGCCGAACATCGTTCGCCGTAGAAGATGCGCTGCCTGGACAGGTGTCCAATCGCCTTTATAACGGCGGATGCCGGAGGTCACCGAAGCTGGATTGGCCATAGGAATGATTAACGTCATCCCCTCTGACTTAATTATATCGGAAAAGTTTAATAGCTTACAATATGAAGCAAATACTTCTGTTCGGCGCCGGCAAGTCGGCTACCAGCCTCATCCGTTATCTCATCGATGTCTCCGCGGGACGCGACTGGCAGCTGGTAGTGGCCGAAAGCAACCTTGCCCTTGCCGAATCCAAGATCGCCGGCAGCCCGCACGCCCGGGCCGTCTGCCTGGATGTCACCCGTACAGAAGCCGTCGATACCCTCGTAGCTGCGGCCGATATTGTCATCTCCCTGCTGCCTCCTGCCCTGCACTATACGGTAGCAGTATCCTGTCTGAAAAATGATAAGCACCTTCTCACGGCTTCTTACCTGGACGACGCCATTAAAGCGCTGGAGCCGGAGATAAAGGCCCGGGGCTTGCTCTTCCTCTGCGAAATGGGCCTCGACCCCGGCATCGACCATATGAGTGCCCTGCAGTTGATCCGCCAGATAGAAGCCCGGGGCGGCGCCATCCGCAGCTTTCACTCCCATACCGGCGGCCTCGTCGCACCCGAAAGCGATGACAACCCCTGGCGGTATAAAATTTCCTGGAACCCCCGCAATGTCGTGCTTGCCGGAGCCGCCGGAGCCCGCTACCGTGACAACGGGAATATCGTCTCAAAAGCCTATCCCGATCTCTTCGAACAGCCAGGAGAAGTGATCCTGCCGGGCGTCGGCATCCTGGCCTGGTATCCCAACCGCGATAGCCTGTCTTATATTCCCCTCTACGGGCTGGAAGCGACGCAAACCTTCATCCGCACCACCCTGCGCTATCCCGCTTTCTGCCGGGGCTGGGCGCCTATCGTTCGTGCCGGTCTCACGGATAGTCAGACCACACTGGATACCACCGGCCTCACCTTCGATCAATGGTCTGCGTCCCTGCAACCCTTTGTCAATGCAAGCAACCGGGCGCAGCTGGAATACCTGGGCTGCTTCGACCAGGAACCCGTCCCACCGGCCGCCCATACATCCGCCGATATTCTTCAACACTTACTGGAAACGCGGCTCGTCATGCAGCCGGCCGACAAGGATATGATCGTCATGATCCATGAGATCGGATTCATCCGCGATGGCAGGTCGCACACCGCGAAAAGCACCCTCGTTGTAAAAGGAGAAGATCATTTGCACACCGCCATGGCCCGCACCGTAGGCCTGCCCCTGGGCATCGCAGCCACCCTCGTGCTGGAAGGACGCATCGGGCTGCGGGGATTACATATCCCCATCCTGCCCGCCATCTACGACCCGGTGATGCAGCAGCTCGAACAACAGGGCATTCGCTTCGAACACACGGAGAACTGACCCGCCACCGCGTCAATTCACCTCGATAGGCAGCGTGCTCCCATCCCCGCCCCTCAACTGACCTCGATAGGCAGCGTGCTCCCGTCCCCGCCCCTCAATTCACCTCGATAGGCAGCGTGCTCAGGATATGGTAGTTGATATCCCGGAAAAAGATCTTGTACTTCCCCTTGCGCAGATAAAGCAGATAGCGCACCCGCCCCATGCCATCCCGCCCACCCGGCGTATAGGTCTGATCGGCCGGAACCAGCTGCCAGGGCGTATTGTCGTTGTTTTCGATCTCCTGCTGGTAATACGCCTGTACCAAAAAGACGGCGCTGGAAGGGGATTTGATATAGGTGGGCTGCCGCGTCCCGTTAAGATTGAGCCAGGTAGGCCGCCCGTCCAGGTACTGGGTCGGAGGATGGATGACACAAAGATCGTAGAGGTCCTTATCGGTGACATTCACGGGGGCATTATTCAGCAGTGCGATGGAAGGCCCGCTGATCTTGAATTTTGTCGTATACGCCTGGTAGATGACCCGGCCATACCCGAAATTACTCTCCTCGGTCATATCGGTCTGGTCGATGGTCAGTGGCTCGATACCCGAGAGCCGCCAAAAGGCCAGCGCCATCGGGACATGGCCATCCGGGTCCTTCTTCTTGCTGATATGCGCAAATGATGCATGGACAAGGATCTTTGCCGTGGAATCTTTTTTCAAAATTTCATTTAGATTCGCCGCCTGCACCGAATCCCGCTGATTGGCCGAGTGTACCGAAGCGGCCGTGTCCTCATAGGATACCAACGTATACCCCAGTTCAATAGCCTTTCGCATCAGCTCACCCGCCACCGGCTCACAGACATAATATCCCGAATGCATCCCCACGCTGGACAGCCGCTGATTGGCGAAATTGTTCAGCATTTCCAACGCGAGATAACGAAATCCCATCCGGTAAAGATCCTCCAGCAGGGAAAGCGTAAAGGCACGGTGCAGGGGCTTGGCAAATGCTTCGTTGATCATCACCACCCGGCGGTTCTTTGCCGCAAGATGGATATAGAGTCGGGCATCGGCATGTTCGATACCAGTGAGGTTGTCCGCCGTCCGGTAGATCTTCCGGCGGGTGCCGTCATCGATGCTGTCATAGCCTTTCACCAGGTATTGCAAAGCTGTCCGGTAATCCCCGGCAAACGCAAAATACTGGCTCATCTCATCATAATAGCCCTTGTCGGAATAAAGCTTGCGAAACTTCTCCTCGTCCTTCAACCCGTGATAGAGGGGAAACAGGTAATGGATATTGCCCTTGGGTGTCAGGGTCAGCACGCCGAGCCGGGGACTGTACCCTGTCGGGATATCTCGTTTACAGTAATCTTGCAACTGCAGGACAGGGGCGGAGGTCTCCTCCTGGGCATGTACTCTAAGGACAGAGACGGCCAGGGCCAGCCCAACCATCAGCAGCATTCGCTTATATACGGTCATTTCGGCGCAAAGTAGTGCTTTTTTATCCCGCCATCGCAGCGCCGCCACGCTTTAGCTTATTTTTATAACGCGCCAGCTGTACCCAGTAGATGATCCAGCAAACCCCCGTCCCCAACATCAGTACCCCCAGCGTAAACATGAAGAGAAGGAAAACTATTCCATTTGGCGCAAAATCACCAAAAAGATTAGTCAAAATTATCAGTAGTGGCATAGAAAGATACAGGATACAATAAGCTAACCCCATCCGGCGGGTAGGCCGCTTGCCCCCTCCTTCGGCCACAACCGCATCTGCCCCAAAAATGGATTCACTATGCCAGGACCTCATCTCCTTGTCGATAGAACCGGCGATCTTGCTGACGACAAAGAATTGCCACAACTGCCCGAACAGCGGGATCAGCTGCAGCCATACCAGGCCGGGATGCATCAGCCGGTTCTCTGCCTTTACACTTTTCAGGGTATTTTGCTGCGTAAGGAGGAATAGCACGCCAAGGATCAGGAATGGAAATAAAAGAACGATCTGAAGCGCGCCGGCGCCTCCAACGGAATATGTTTCCACGGTCAGTAGTTTGACCAAAAATAGGGATTTCTATCTCATCCCACCAGCTCGGCCAGCTTTTTCTGCAATTCACTGACGCCGGTAGACGCCGGCTGCTCGATCGCCACGATATCGTTCAACCCCGACGTATAAGGTATCTTCTTATCCACGATGAATTTCGGTATCCCCCGCCGCGCAAAATCGACCAGCCCCGCCGCCGGGTACACCACCAGGGAAGTACCCACGACCACAAAGATATCCGCGCTGTGCACCAGGGGCACCGCCTGTTGGATCATCGGCACCGGCTCTTCGAACCAGACGATATGCGGCCGCAACTGGGCGCCGTCTTCGGCGGTATGGCCCAGCAGGATATCCTCGCGGATATCATACACCAGGCTCTCGTTCCGCTCGCTGCGCATCTTAAATATCTCGCCATGCAGGTGCATCACCTTTGTGCTGCCCGCCCGCTCGTGCAGATCGTCGATATTCTGGGTGATGATATGCACGTCGAAATCCTTTTCCAGCGCCGCCAGCCCAAGATGCGCCGCATTCGGCTCCGCCTTCAGCACATCCCTTCGCCGCATATTATAGAACTCCAGCACCAGTTTAGGGTCTTTCCGCCAGGCCCGCGGCGTGGCCACCTCCGTGACATCATACCCCTCCCATAGACCGTCGGAATCACGGAAGGTCTTCAGCCCACTTTCAGCGCTGACACCGGCCCCTGTCAGCACCACGATCTTTTGCTTTGACATAGATGGCAAGGTACTCAAAACTTCCTACTTCACCTTCGCAGCGCGCATGGTCTTTCTCAGCCAGTACGCTCCAAACCCAACGCCGATCCACAACGGCCACAACCGCATAAGGCCCAGCAACAGCGAACTAAGATCCTTCCACCCTTCACTAAAAGAATCAGTCAGCTGACGGAAAAAAGAAGGCGAAGTCTCCTGGGGAAAGCCCGGCGCCAATACTTGATAGAATTTGAGATTGATAGTGCTGTAGGCGGCCGAATGACCCAGCCAGGCGATCCGTCCCGAAGCCTGGTCCATCTCCCCCTGGATATCGTTGATCTCGTTTTGCACCGCCAGAATATCTTTCATGGTATGCGCCTGCCGCAACAGTTCGAGGTATCGTTCTCTCACCTCCTTCTTGGTCTCCAGGCGGGATTTTGTGTCCACCACTTCCATCGTCACATCCTGCGACGAGATCTTCTTATCTACCAGCTTTTCGCTGTCGGACGGCAATTTCATCAGCAGATCGTCGAAATTTGCCACCGGGACTTTGATCGTCACGCTATTGCTGATCTCCGTCACCGATTGCGTCTGCTCTTCCTGCGCAATATATCCACCCGACAGCCTCACCGCCTCGTGCAGCCGGTGGGTAAACAGCCCGAAATCCTTTACTTCCAGGTTGAGATCGGCCGTCTTGACGATCTTCTTGTCCCAATCCGGGTTGGCGGCCGGTAGGGCCACTGCCTTATTGCCGGTTTGCTTGGGCGCGTCATTATCAATGTTCGGTTGTTCATCACCGTTTATAACGGCCACAGATGCCTTAGTGGAATCTGCACTTGCCGCTTTTTCCTCAGCGGGCCTCATACTTCCATTATTACAGCCAAGGCATAGGGATAGCAGCAATGCCGCAGGCACTGCGTATACAATACGATTCATTTTAACTGATTTTTGGGTGTGTTGGTATAAAAACGAAAAAGGTCCCGGGATCACCTATTGATTCCCGGGACCATTAAAAAGGTTCCCAATAAATTGTTAAAACAGCGTCGCCTCCATCGCCAGGCGGCCCGTACTCTACTTCTCGCCCGCCAGCCCCATCACCTCCGCCCACTCCTTATCCGTCACCGGCTGCACCGACAACCGACCAATACGCACCAGGGCCATATCCTTCAGCTTCTTGTCCTGCTTTATCTGATCAAGACTAACGGAATTCTTCAACCGCTTAAAAGGCTCCAGGTCTACCGCCACCCAGCGCTCATCATCGGTGGTCGGATCCTGGTAAGCCTCCCTGGCCACCTTCGCAATCCCGACGATCTCCATGCCTTCATTGCTATGGTAATACAACACCTCCTCCCCTTTCTTCATCCCCCGCAGATGAAGTCGCGCCGCATAATTCCGGATCCCGCTCCAGACGGTTTCCTTATCTTTTTCCAGTTGCTCCCAGGGATATACCGAGGGTTCTGATTTCACGAGCCAATATGCCATGCCCAAAAATAATCAATTGATTGTCAATAATCAATGGCTTTTTTTAAAAAAAATCCAGTTTTTAAAATCTAAAAATTATTGGGCTTCGTATGTAGTACTGAGGCCTGGTTTTAACCCTATTTAACGCTTGCGACAGGTTGTTTTAAGGGTCAAGACCATCCGATTACTGAGGTAATATGGGTGGTCTTATTTTTTTGCCCCTACCCCAACATCACCCGGATGGTTGTTGATCTGCCTAACAATTGGCTAATACATCTGCAATATGCATCGTGCGGATAGGGTGTCCCTTATGCCGGATATACCCTTCCAGGTGCATCAGACAGGACATATCGGTGGAGATGATATAGTCGGCGCCCGTCTGCAGCGCATTGTTTACTTTCTGATCGGCCATGGCGATGGAAATGGATTCGAACTTCACGGCAAAGCTGCCGCCAAAGCCGCAACAGGTCTCCACATCATTCATCTCCAGCAATTCCAGCCCCTTCACCCTCGACAAAAGCTTCCTGGGCTCTTCTTTTATCCGGCATTCCCGCAATGCTGCACAACTGTCGTGATAGGTGGCCTTCCCATGCAGGGTGGCGCCGACATCTTCTACTCCAAGCACATTTACAAGAAAGGAAGAGAATTCGTAGATCCGTTTTTGAAGGCCGCGCACCTCATTGTGCAGCGAAGAATTGTTGAACAAGGTGGAGTAATAGTTCCGTACAAAACCGACACAGCTCGCGCTTGGCGCCACGACATAGTCGCTGCCATCGAAATCCCGCAGGAATTTCGTACACACCTCCCTCGCCTCGTCGCGGAAACCGGCATTGAAAGCGGGCTGGCCGCAACAGGTTTGTTCGGTATTGTAGGCCACTTCCACCCCGGCCTTTTCCAGCACTTTCACCATATTAAAGGCGGTCTGCGGATAAAGCTGGTCTACAAAACATGGTATGAACAATTGTACCGTCACTGAAACGTCTTTTTGACGGCGATCATCTTCAACGCCGTTATAGCGGCTTCCTCTCCCTTATGGCCGTGTTTGCCACCGATGCGTTCATCGGCCTGTTGTTGATTATCGACCGTCAGCACCCCAAAGATAGTAGGTATAGGTAAGGTGAGGTTCAGCTGCAGCACCCCGTCGGTCACCGCCCGGCATACATATTCAAAATGGGGCGTATCTCCCCGTAATACACAACCAAGGGCGATAAAGGCCTGGGGCCGGTCGTCCCGGTATTTGTGGATGTCCCAGTAAGCCCGGATGCCATAAGGGATCTCAAAGGCGCCGGGGACAGTGATCACCCGGTAATTGACGCCGGCCTTTTCCAAGACCGCTTTGCATCCTGCTTCCAGCGCGCCCACGGTAGTCGCATTCCATTCCGTGCGCACAATAACAACACAGGCACCCTCGATGCCTGGGATGCCTGTGTCGGTGGATAATAAATTGCTGTTACTGACTTCAGCCATATAAAATTTTATTGAATCACGCCCAGCCTTGCCAGGTACTTGTCGATCTCGGCCCCCCGCGGAGTATTGGGATATTTGTCTTTGATGAGCTTGTACATCGCGATCGCATCCTGGGTTTTTCCCATGCTCTCGTACAGGTATCCGCTGCGGAAGAGGTATTCCGGCGATAAAAGTTCATCCTTTTCAAAATAAGTACCCGCCTTCTTATACTGGTCGGCCGCTTCTTCCTTCTTACCTTGTTCCGAATAAGCATCCCCGAGAAGGCCATAAGCCCTTTCCTGCACCTGCTTCACCGGTGTGGAGAAATCCTTCAGGTATTTTACGGCGTTGTTGAAGTCGCCCAGTTTCATATAACAGCTGCCGGCATAGAAGGCCGCCAGGTTGGCCGCCTTTGTCCCGCCATACCGGGAAATAACCTTCAGGAATCCGGCGTTGATGGCATCTCCATTGAGGGCCAGCCGGGTCGAATCTTCCCGGTAATATTCTTCCGCCCTGAACATAGCCTCGGTTGCCTGCTTTTCCTTGGGCTCGAGGATCAGGTTGCGATAGGCGAAATATCCTCCTACGATGACGACGACCGCCAACAGGACATAGGAAGCTATTTTGCCATATTTATCCCAGGCATGCTGAAGTTCGGCAACCGGATTCTTCTCTTCCTCTAAATGAGCAGGGTGTTTGATCTCTGACATATCTTACTTTACTTGATGCGATTTTACTATTAAAAAAATAATTAGTCGACGATGAAGGGATAGTTGGCATCGATATAGACGTCCTTCAACACCTCCGAATCATCGGGCCAGGGAGAAGATTCGGCGAACTTAACCGATTCGGCCACGGTATCGTTCACCCTTTTGTTGATCACATCTATCTCTTCCTGGGTCGCGTATTTCTTGGTGAGGATGGTCTGCAATACCGTTTGGATCGGGTCGCGTTGCTTGTATTCATCCACTTCTTCCTTGGTGCGGTATTTCTGGGGGTCGGAGATGGAGTGGCCCTTATACCGGTAGGTCTTTATCTCCAGCAAGGTGGGGCCATCCCCCTGACGGGCGCGCTTTACGGCCCGGGCTACCGCTTCATGAACGGCCTCGGGGCTCATCCCATCGATGGAGTCCGCCGGCATCTCATAAGCATCCGCCAATTTATAAATGTCGACGACATTCGAGGTACGTTCGACGCTGGTACCCATGGCGTAGTTGTTGTTCTCGCAAATAAATACCACGGGCAGTTTCCACAACATCGCCAGGTTGAAGGTCTCATGAAGCATCCCCTGCCGGGCAGCGCCATCTCCAAAGAAAGTCAGCACCGCATTATCCGTACCCTTGTACTTTTCTGCAAAGGCCAATCCGGCGCCAGTACCGATCTGCGCGCCTACAATGCCATGACCGCCAAAGAATTTGACATCCACCCCAAAGAAGTGCATGCTTCCCCCCTTGCCTTTCGCCGCACCCGTCGCCTTGCCATACAGCTCGGCCATACAGGCATTGGCGCTCACGCCTTTGGACAGGGCCAGGCCATGGTCCCGGTAGGCGGTGATAAAGGGATCATCCGGCTTGGTTGCTGTCATACATCCGGCCGCGATAGCCTCCTGCCCTATATAGGCATGGAAAAAACCGCGGATCTTACCCTCCATTTTGTATTTTTCTTCCGCCATCAGCTCGAATTGACGGATCAGCTGCATTAATTCATACCAGTACAGGTAGGTCTCTTTTGAGAATTTGGTAGCCACTTTTTTGATATATTTTGGATTCCGAGGCGCAAATATACGCCTTCCCCTCAATCCTTTATGGGAAAATGTCGTCAAAAATGAACTTTTCGGGCTTGGGCAGGGGCTTCCGGGGCATCATTTGCGGCCGCATGGCCGTGAAATACACAAAACTGGCCAGGATAGTGGCGGCCTGCCGGAGGTCGTCCATTTGCAGGTGGTCATAATTATCCTCGTTGGTATGGTGGGTCCTCGTCTCATAATCCAGTTGGTCCTGGATGAATTGGAAACCCGGGATGCCAATGGCGTCAAAACTCAGGTGATCGGTCGATCCCGTATTGCGCAGGGTCACCGTGGCGGCGCCAAGGTCGTGAAAGGGCACGAACCATTGCTTGAAGATAGCCGCTGCCTGTTCATTGCCCTGCGCGAAGATCCCCCGTATCTTACCCGAACCATTGTCGAGATTGTAATAGGCGGATATCCTGGATTGTTCGGGTTTCAGCTTCATATCTGCCGGATCGCCAAAATGATTCCTGATATAATGGAACGAGCCATACAGCCCTTCCTCTTCCCCATCCCACAGGGCGATCCTGATCGTCCGCTTTGGCTGTATCCCAAGGGTCTTCAGGATGCGCATCGCCTCAAGTGCGACGATACACCCCGCGCCATTATCCGTTGCGCCCGTGCCGGCCGTCCAGGAATCCAGATGGCCGCCCAGCATCACCACTTCCGACTTTAATGTTGGATCAGTGCCGGGGATCTCGCCCACGACATTACTTCCCTGCAGATGCTGGCCATACAGCTTCGTATCGCTCTGCAGTTCGAGCGTGACAGGGACGCCGCCATGCACCAGCCGCATCAGCCGCAGCAGGTCTTCCCTGGCGACCTGCAGATCGGGTGCCGCAGGTTGATCCTTTACCCGCCAGCCACTCATGGTCTGCGCAAGCACCGTTCCATCCCGGTGCGCGGACGCATGCAGGATAGCCACCGCACCGCTGGCAGACAGCATCTTCCCGAGCATCATATTTTTGAGGATGTAGGGCAAATACATTTTCAGCATCTCCTTGGTGAACATATAGGTGTCCCCGATGGCCGCCAATGCGCTGTCGGTATACCGTGTGGCGTCCGGCTTGAAATTGGCCGGCAGCGTGGTATCCTGTGGCTGTATCACGAGTATCTTTCCTTTCATCTCAGCAAGATGGCTTGTGATCCAGGCGGAATCCATCTTCTCTACCAGGTATACGGAAGCGGACACCGGTCCATGGGTGCTGCCGCTCCAGGGTGTGGCATAGGCGATCAGTGGGCTATAATAAGGCGTCCGCATCGAAAGCGAGGTCTTCTCCGCCGACCAGCCGTAACCGAATTCTCCCCAGGGTTCTGCCTGCGCGCCACTGAGTCCCCACCCCTGCAGGGCCTGTACGACATAGGTAGCCGCACGGTGAAAACCGGGACTGTTGGTAAGCCGGGGGCCGGCCTCATCGGTAAGGTGATGGGCGATCACCGGGATCTGGCTGTGGTTGAGGCCTTCCTCACGGATGCGGTTAACCATTGCCGTGTCGATCGCTTCCTGTTGTGCGTAGAGCATCACCGGCGCCGAAAGCCCGGTCGTCAAAAGCAGTGCGAAAAGTTTATTCATAGCAGGCTTGTTTAGTTTTGCTGGAAAGGTAATATTTTACACCCGAATTTCATTTGTATTGCTGAGGATAAAACAAATATCACTCGTCGGCTTCAAGAATTATGAGCAGGCCACATTCCGCTTCGACAAAAGGATCATTGGCATCTGCGGCAACAACGGCGTTGGTAAGACCAACCTGCTGGACGCACTGTATTATCTATGTTTCACCAAGAGTTATTTCGCTCGCGGCGACCAGGCCAACGTTCTTCGCGGAGCACCCGGTTTTCGCATCGAAGGACACATCGATAATGCCGGTCAGAACACAACCGTCGTTTGCATCCTGCGGGAGAACGGTAAAAAGGAATTCCTCACCGACGGTCAGCCCTATGAGAAGTTATCCCGCCACATCGGCCGCTTCCCCTGCGTCATCATCGCTCCGGATGACATCCAGATCATCACCGGCGGAAGCGAAGAACGGCGTCGTTTTCTCGATGCCCTGCTCTCCCAGCTGAATCCCGATTACCTGCAAAACCTCATCGATTACAATAGAGTCCTTCAACAACGCAACAGTTTCCTGAAATCTGTCGCCGAAACACGGTTGACGGACAAACACCTGCTGGAAGTCTATGACGAGCAGCTCGTTGCCGCCGGAACAACGGTTTTCCAGCTTCGCCGCGATTTCCTCCAACAGCTGCTTCCCCTTGCCGGTAGTTATTATACCGGCATCGCCGGCGCGGAAGAACCCCTCTCCCTCGGCTACGAAAGCCAGCTACTGCATACCCCGCTGCGGCAGCTGCTCCGGCAGGGATTGGAGAAAGACCTCTATCTGCAGCGCACCGGCAGCGGCATCCATAAGGATGACATCGATATCCGCTATGCGGACGAACCCTTCCGCGCAAGAGCCTCCCAGGGCCAACGCAAAAGCCTGCTCTTCGCGCTCAAACTGGCTGAATATGAGACGCTCAAAAAGGCAAAGGGCTGGGCTCCTCTCCTGCTGCTGGACGATGTCTTCGAAAAACTCGACCGCCAAAGGATGCGCAACCTGCTCGAGAGGGTCTGCCGCCAGGATGATGGTCAACTATTTATCACCGATACCCACCCCGAACGCATCCGCCAGGAGATGGAAGAATTGGGCGTCGGCTACCAGCTTATCAGCCTTCCCGCGGACACTGCAACCACAGACGCATCCACAAGGGATTTCACTTAATTTTTTTTACCGCAGCTTGCAGATAAACGATTAAAAATTTGTATATTTAACGCCTGATCTGATTTGCACATTCTTGAAAATTGCTTGAAAATTGATTGCTATGCCATCCGAGCTGGAATCTTCGATCCGTTATCTGGAGGAGACAAATGACCCCGACGCCGCCTTTTTTTCCTATACGGTAGACAGTACTGGCGAATTTGGGCTTATAAAGGCCAATAAGGAAGGGCTGCGGCTGTATGCAGCAGAGATCCTGAAAAAATCCCAATTGCTCGAAGAAGGACAGGAGGCAGATCAACCCTTGTTCTTCGCCCCCCGGAAATGGATGTTCAGCGAAACCGGCTACGACCTCATCGCCGGCGTCCTCCCTCAATATCAATCCTGTAAAGAAATACTCGCGGGACTGCAGCCGGTAAAGCCCCACCACACAACGAGCGCTCGCCGGCGACAACCCGTGCTGTTGCTTATCCTCATGTGCATAACCGGCGCATTGATTATGCTGGCTACTCTAAAAGCTTTTCCTAATTTGCGCCTATGGGTGAATATTCGTTAGGGGACGCATTACGGAATTTTCTCAATAAAAGTCAGTTGAAAGGTTCCATCCAGGCCCTCCAGATAGAAGAGGTCTGGGAGCAGATCATGGGCAAGACCGTTGCGCGCTACACCGACAAGATCCAGATCCATGGTCATACCCTCTATGTCAATACCTCCGTTGCCCCCCTCCGGCAGGAATTACTCTATCAGAAAGACAAGATCATCCAGCGCGTCAACGAAGCGCTCGGGGAGAATGTCATAAAGGAAGTGATCATCAAGTAGTCAACCGCACGTCACAACCGAACTCTGGGGTCGATCAGTCCGTATAGCAGATCGGACAGAATACCGATGAGGATAAAAAAGCAGGAAGTCACCAGCACCGACCCCATCACCACCGGGAAGTCGAGCTTTTCCAGGGCGTCGACCGTCACCTTCCCGATGCCCTTCCACCCAAAGATCGTCTCGACAAAAAAAGCGCCGGCCAGCAGTTCGGCAAACCAGCCCGTTATCGCCGTGATCACCGGGTTGAGCGCATTTCGCAGCCCATGCTTCCACACCACTACCCGGGCCGTCAACCCTTTCGCATAGGCGGTGCGGATATAGTCCTGGTCCAGCACATCCAGCAACGAACCCCTCGTCAGCTGGGCGATGATGGCCATCGGCCGGATACCCAGCGTCAGCGCGGGTAACACCAGGTTGCGTAATTGCAGTTGCCGGCCCGCAAAGGGGTCGGTATCGAATAAGCTGCCGGTCATATGCAGTCCGGTCCAATCGCTAAAGACAAAACCAAACAGGTAAGCGATGACGATGCCCATAAAAAAAGAAGGCGCCGAGATCCCCAGGACGCTTACAAAAATGGAAGAAGTGTCCAGCCACGTGTCCTTTTTTATCGCCGCGAGCACCCCAAGGCCGATGCCCAGCACTGTCGCCAGGATCATTGCCGCCAGCGCCAGCAACAGCGTCCCCGGCAGGGCTTCCATCAGGATGGTTCCCACCTCCCGCTTGGACTGATAGCTCCGGCGCAAATAGGGCCATTTCAATCCCACCACCGTGTTGCCGCCGATGAACAGGCCTTTTAATCCTTTCTGTTTGATCTCCGACCGCGAATGAATACCCACCGGGGAAATATCGTCGAGATAGAAGAGGAATTGCTTCCACCGCGGCTGGTCGAGATACAGCTCCTTACGGATATTCTCCTGCGTAGCGGCGTCCGCGCGCTGCCCCATTACCAGCCGGGAAGGGTCCCCGAATCCCTGGAAGAGGAAGAAGACGGTCACCACCACCCCCAGCAGCACCAGCAGGCCGTAAATCGATCTCCGTATGAAGTAGCGTATCATTGGCCTGGCAATTCATTCACCGCGGGGATCACCTTCTCGAGATCGGCATAGCTCCATTTGTTCAGGATCGTCGCCCCCTTCAGCAGATACAGGGTCGGATTGGCCCTTGCCGCGGTTTTGATCGCCGTGGCATCGCATTTCAACACCGTAAAATTGTCATTATCAACGGTGCGTTGCCGTAGCCATGAGACAAGATTGTCATAATCCCCGGTGATAAAGAATACGGGCATTTTTTTCGAGGCGGCAAAGGTAAAAACCACCGGGAAATTGACATCGTCGAAATGCGCTCCATCCATATCCTTTACAAAGACAAAAAGTTTATACCCCTTCGTCTCCAGTACGGCCTGGGTCGTATCCGTTCCCGAACCCGTAATGAGATTGAAATCTTTGATAGCCGGCTCGGCATTGCCTTTCCGGATCAATTTATCATAACGGTTCACGAAATGATACGAGTCATCGAAATCCGCAGGGAACTGACTTGCTCCAAACTCTATCTTCTTCCCGTTCTTCTCATATACCATCGTGATCACCGTGCTGTCCGGAACGGCGCCGGGCGGCGGTTTCATCTTCTCTAAAATATTATTATGCACCCGGTAGGGCAGACAATCCCTGACGGGCAGATGTATCAATACATACCATTGAAAAGCGATGGTCATCACCGTGGCCAGCAGCAACACCGCCGCACTCACCGCCGGCGCCACCACGGGTTTGATCCTGTCCCTCACGGCGAATAAAAAAACGATCAGCACCAGCAGCGCGAGGTCTTTTGTAAAAGATTCTCCGGCCGTAAGCGGGATACAATCTCCAAAGCAGCCGCACTCCCGCACCTTCCCCGACAGGAAGGCATAACCGGTGAGGAAACTAAAGAAGATGATCAGCAGCAGCAGCAACCAGCTAAACAGCCTCATCTGCCAGCCCAGCAGGATGGCCACCCCGGCCACGATCTCGAATACGATCATAATGATGGAGAATGCCAGGGTGAAATGATCGAGCCAGTGAAAATTCCACACCTCGAAAAATTCCTGCATCTTATAGCTCAGACCCAGCGGGTCATTGGCTTTTACCAGGCCGGAAAAGATGAACAGGACACCTACCAGGGTACGGGTGAAGGAGATAAGTAGTTTCATTAGAATAACAATTTTATGCGCGAATGCGGTTCAGGCACTATGCCTGCCCTCTGCGATCAGAATCAGGGCGAACAGGGAATAGTTGATGATATCGATAAAGTTGGAATCGATGCCTTCACTTACCAGCGTCTTGCCATCATTGGCAATGATCTGCCGGATACGCAGCAGCTTCATCAGGATCAGGTCGGTAAAACTTTCCTGGCTCATATCCCGCCATGCTTCGCCATAGTCGTGGTTCTTGGCGATCATCGTCGCTCGCGCCAGGGCCATCTTCCCGTCATAACGTTCTCCGGCTTCGGTCACGGAAAGTTCTTCCGCCGCTTCCGCACCCAGTGATAGCTGGATAAGGCCGATGATGCCATAGTTCACCATCGCCCGGAATTCCCCGGCCTTGTCCTCCCCCACCTTCTGTATAGTTGTCTCCTGGAGGGTTCTGATCCGCCGGGCTTTGATATACAGCTGGTCGGCAATGGATATCGTCCGTAATACCCTCCAGGATGTGCCATAATCGCGGGTCTTCTGTATAAAAATACTTCGGCATGCCTGTGCTGCTGCATCATATTGTTCATTCGTTCGGCTCATGACGGCTGATTTCTCCATAATTTCATGCAATTATAGCCAAAATATGTTCACTTTGAATGGAAAAGGCCGGTTATTGACGGCCAACCGCCCCCTTGTAATGGGTATCCTCAACCGAACGCCCGATTCCTTCTATTCGGGCAGCCGGGTAGCAGACGATACCCATTTGATACAACAGGCGGATAAGATGATATGCGAAGGCGCCGACATCCTCGACATCGGCGGCCAGAGCACCCGTCCCCATGCCGAACAGCTGGGTGAAGAAGAAGAGCTGCGTCGCGTGGTCGGCGCCATCCAGTTGCTGCACCGTGAGTGGCCGGATGTCCCCCTCTCGGTAGATACCTGGTTTTCCCGCGTCGCGCGCGAAGCCGTGGCCGCAGGCGCCTCGATGGTCAACGACATCAGCGGCGGGACGCTCGATCCCGAAATGCTGGCTACCGTAGGAAGCCTTCGGGTTCCCTACATCTGCATGCACATGAAGGGGACACCTGCTACAATGAACAACGAAGCCGTATACGAGGACGTGGTAAGGGAAGTGCTGGATTTCTTTATCCGCCGGATGGAGGACTGCCGCCGGGCAGGCATCCATGATGTCATCCTCGACCCGGGATTCGGGTTCGCCAAAACCGCCACTCATAATTTCCGGCTGCTACGCCACCTTTCCGTTTTTCGCATCACCGGGAAACCCATCCTGCTGGGCGTCTCCCGCAAATCCACCATCTACCGCACCCTGGGTATCACCCCCGAGGAAGCGCTCAATGGGACGACAGTACTACACACCATCGGCCTGCTCAACGGCGCGGACATCCTGCGCGTTCATGATGTAAAAGAAGCAAGGGAAGCGATCTTGCTGCTAGAGGCCCTAAAATAAGAAAGAGGCCGTCGGGCCTCTCTCTCAGTAGAATTTTATTTGTGTTGTTGTGGCTGCGCTTGCCTTGGTTGCTGCTGTGGCATGTCCATCTGAGGCGGCATCCCGGGCATCCCTGCGGGCTGCTTCGGAGCATCCTTCACATCGACGATCTCTACATCGAACATCAGGTTTTCAAAGGTCGTCCGGCCCGGACCCATCTGCTGGTCATAGGCGAGAAAAGCAGGGATATACAGGGTTCCCTTTCCACCCTTCTTGAACTTCCGCAGCCCATCGTCCCAGCCGGGGATAACGCCACCCTGGCCGATGACCAGGTCGTAGGGTTTGTTACCGGGACCCGTCATGTTCCCGTCAAAGACCTTGCCCGAAGGCATCAGCTTCCCGGTATAACGGACGGATACCTGTTTGCCCGAATCAACCTGGGGGCCATCGCCGGGAGTCTGGATGACATAATAGGTTCCCTTATCCGTCTTCTGTGCCTGGATATGGTTGGCGCTCAGATAGCCTTCTACAGCCTTTATCTCACGGTCTTTTTGTTTGTCGGCTTCCGCCCCCTTGTCCTTGTTGGTCAGGTCTTCGCTGGCAAAGAGGTCCAGTACCTTGAAAGTAAACGTAATCTTATCCTTCTTTTTAAGGAAGGGGGGCAATTGACCACCCGACTTGCGCATCAGGGTGTCTACCGCCATCACGGCCACTGCGCTATCCCCTTTACGCAGATACGAGAAGATCTCGACAGGGCTATATACCGGGCGGGGGCTGTCCACCGGCAGGTATATCGGCATAGTGCCAACAGTAGTAAAGAGGACAGAGTCCCGAAGCTTCTGTACGATCTGGAGTTTCAAAAACTCTCCTTTCTTGGCTACTTCGCCTTTCCCATCGGAATAGATTTTATAAAGAAGGCCGCTCTTGGTCTTCTTGAATTCTGAGTTTGTGCAGGAAACTGCCCCCAGCAGCACCAGGCTGACAATCCAAAACTTAGGGAGGATGATTTTCATTCGTATAAAAATTATTGTAATTGTGAAGAATTCTCAATTAAAGCTTTCAAGAATCGTTCCACCGTCACCTCCAGGGTATCGGCGCTTCGGCCCCCGGCGGCGTTGAAATGCCCGCCGCCTTCGAAATAAGTGCGCGCAAAGGTGTTGACGTCGAAATCTCCTTTGCTCCGGAAAGAACATTTTATTTCCTCGTCCCGGTCAATGATCAGCGCCGCCAGTTTGATTCCCTGAATGGACAGGGGATAGTTTACCAGCCCTTCCGTATCACCGGTCTTTATCTCATACCGGACAAGGTCCTTCCAGGGGACAGCGATCAATGCCGCATTGTACTCATAGAATATCTCCATCCGGTTTTGCAGGACAAAGCCCATAAAACGAAGCCGGTTCTCCAGGAAATTGTCATACAGATTTTCGAACACCTTCGTGTGGTTCATCCCGGTATCCTCCAGGGCGGCTACCATCCGGTGAACGGCCGGCGAGGCCGCCGGAAAGCGGAACGAACCGGTATCCGTCATCACCCCTGCATAAAGACAGGTGGCGATGTCGATATCTATCTTGCCGGCATGCCCCGACTCGACGATGAGGTCATATACCATTTCACTGGTCGAACTCTTTTCCGTATCGCTGATGCCATAGGCAAAGATGGAATCCGGCTGCTGGTGATGGTCGATCAGCACCTTCTCCACCGGCAGCTTCCGTAGCCGTGGCGCCATGTGACGCGTCCGGGTAAGCGTGTTGAAATCCAGGCAAAAGATCCATTCCGCCTGGTCGAGTACGGCATTGGCTTTCTCCGTGGAGAATTCGTAGTCGATGACCCCGGCGCAGTCGGGCATCCATTTCAGCCATTCAGCCCAATTGGTCGGGGAAATGACGGTCGTCTGGTGGCCCAGCTTCCGGAGGAAAAGGGAAAGACCCAGGGAGGAACCCATTGCATCCGCATCGGGTTTCTGGTGCATGATGATCACTACCCGGCGGGGTCGTGACAATAAGGGGTATATTTCTGCAATTGGTTTCATCCGTCCTTCCAAAATGGTTGCAAAGGTGCACATTTCTATGCCAAATACCAACTTTTGCTTATGGAGGCAACTTTTGGCCCTAAAAACCCGAAACATTATCTATCTTGCGCCGCAAATAATTGAGAGGAACATATGAGCAACAGAACCTTTACCATGATCAAACCGGACGCTTTTGAAAAAGGGCATTCCGGCGCCATCATCGACAAGATCCTTAAAAGTGGCTTTCGCATCGCAGCTATGAAACTGACTCGCCTGTCCAAAGAAAAGGCCGGCGAATTCTATGCCGTTCACAAAGCAAGACCTTTCTACGGGGAATTGGTCGACTTCATGAGCAGCGGCCCCATCGTCGCCGCCATCCTGGAAAAGGACAATGCCGTAGCCGATTTTCGTAAGCTCATCGGCGCTACCGATCCTGCCAAGGCCGACGAAGGAACCATCCGTAAGCTGTATGCTGCTTCAGTAGGGGAAAACGCCATTCATGGAAGCGACAGCGACGAGAATGCAGCCATCGAAGGAAGCTTCTTCTTCAACGCATTCGAGCAGATATAAAAACATAATCACGGAGATGAATGGATGGTAAGCCCATTCATCTCTAATTTTTCACCGGCTCTACCGTATATCCTTCCTTGCGCAGCAGCTCGATGACTCCGGTGGAGCCCGGTAGGTGTGCGGCCCCCACCGCTACTAACAGCGATTTTTTCCCCAATAGCCCGTCCAGGTTTTTTGCCCATTTACGGTTGCGGCCATAGAGCAGGAGGTCCATATAACCCGTCATCCCACCCTCTTCTTTACGGCTCAGCTCGTCGATGCCATCCAGGTCCTGGTGATTATAGAGGTCTACCAGTTGCCGCGTCATCTGTTTATTTTCTTCGCTGCTGTCGATGTAGTTGACCAGCTCTTTCGCCTGTGTTTCATACGGGATGCTGTCGAAAAGCCCCGCCTGGAATTCCGCCGTCTCCAGGCCGTTTATCGGTTTGCTGTGTCTGGCCTCCTTCATGATCATCAGTTCCATCCCATCTGTCGTCTCGCAATCCAGGGCCTGTTCTTCGACAAGCCCGCTGATGAGCATGGGTTTGAACCGTTCGAGCAGGCTAAAGGGAAGCATGGAGGCATGCCGGGCAAAATAATCTTTTACCCGGGCATATTCATCGGGCTTCAGCAGGTCGGACAGCTTCTGATTGTCATTCATCCGCATATACTTCATGGAATTGAGCATCCCCGCCATATCGCTCAGGTTGATCTCAAAATAAAGCTCGTCACAACCCGCGATCGCCGCCTTCAGGCTATCGCTCAACGCGGCATCCTTGGAGCAGAGGACATGCATCGTGCCGAACAGGTAGGAAGGACGGGACATGTTCTTCCCCGAGATGCGCCAAAGCAGGGTGTGGGGTGTCTGCGAAAAGGCCAGGGACGCTGTCAGTATCCCTGCCGCGAGTAAAAGTGTCTTTCTCATGAAACCACGGCCTCCTCGCCGTATAACTGGTCTTTGAATTTTAGTGAAGGGGACGGCAGGAAAGCCCCGAGCCCCAGGTCCTTCCATTTGGCGTCCACGGATTGGATCGTCGCATCGTCTGCAACGATGATATTGGGCCAATCCCGCTGAAAATTATCCAATTCTTTTGTCTTGCGCGTACCGTCAAGCCCCAGACAGGCAAATTTTTTACGCGCATCGATGCCTGATGTCCGTTCGGTGAGGATATGATCCCGCCGGGGGTCGAGGTTGTTACAGAATCGCCAGAGGGCTACCGGCAGATCGGTGGCGTCGACGGTATGTTCAACATAAAGAATGAGTTTAATGCCTTCCATCTCAGGAAGGGCGCACAAGGCTTCATGCAGTTCGCGGACCTGGCCGGGTCGTTCTTTTTTCACCGCCACTATGAGACAGGGCATCTGTTGCCGCAGCAGCACGGTATTGACCCTGGTGATCTCCGGCCGGTGACTGCGCAGTCCTTCTTCCGTCAGTCCTTCATAGGCCACGGCCTGCAGCTGGTAATTTTCGCTATCCGTTTCCTCTTCCGACTTTGTCGTGCCATCGATACACATCTTACCTCCGAATCCGAGCTTGCTACAGCTATGATCGAGCACATCCATGGGGCCCTGGGAGAAATAGATATCCGTCGCCGGGTTCAGGTTGCGGAAGACATCACGGGCCAGCCGCTCATAATCCTGGATGGCTGTATGTTCGTCGGCGATCACCAGTATCTTGTTGAACATCATCTGCCCCGCACCCCACATCGCATTCATCACCTTTTGGCCCTGCCCGGCATATTCTTTCTTTATCTGGGCGATCACCAGGTTATGGAAGACCCCTTCGACGGGCATATCCATATCTACGATCTCGGGGACAAGGGTCATTTTTATCGGCGCCAGGAATATCCTTTCCGTCGCCTTGCCCAGCCAGGCATCTTCCTGCGGCGGGATGCCCACAATGGTAGCGGGATACACCGGGTTCTTCCGATGCGTGATGGCCGTGATATGAAAACGGGGATACCAGTCGGGGAGCGAGTAATAGCCGGTATGATCGCCAAAAGGCCCCTCCCAGATGGGGTCCTCGGTGGGATCGACATATCCTTCGATGACAAAGTCGGCGTCGGCCGGAACCTCGATCTCCGGCTGGGTAAGACATTTTACCAGTTCGACCTTCTTCTTGCGGAGAAACCCGGCCAACATGTATTCGTCGACATTCTCCGGCAGGGGTGCCGTGGCGCTGTAAGCATACACCGGGTCTCCGCCCAGGGCCACCGCTACGGGCATCTTCCGGCCCGTCTTCTTATATTCGGCAAAATGCCGGGCGCTTACCTTATGCTTATGCCAATGCATCCCCGTCAGGGTCGGGCCAAACACCTGCATCCTGTACATCCCCACGTTGCGCGTGCCGCTATTGGGGTCCTTGGTATGGATAATGGGTAGGGTGACAAAGGGGCCGCCATCCTTAGGCCAACAGGTAATTACGGGTAGCTTGCCGATATCGGGGTTCGGCATTACCACTTCCTGGCACTCTCCCCTGCCGCTCTTTATGCCCGGCATCCAGCTCGCAAATTGCCCCAGTTTGGGAAGCAGCTTCAACTTATCCAGCAGACCTTCCTTGGGGCCGGAGAGCATCCTGAACAATTGTTCTATCTCCCGGGTGACGTCGTCGAGATGTTCGACACCAAGGGCCATGCACATCCGTCGTTCGCTGCCATAAGCATTCATCAATACCGGGAAATCCGTGCCGGTATTCTCGAATAAAAGCGCCTTTCCGCCATTACCGCTTTTGCTGATCCGGTCTGTGATCTCGGCGATCTCGAGTCTTGGGTCCACGAAGCTGCGGATACGCACCAACTCACCCGCCTTTTCCAATGCCTGGATGAAGGTCTCCTGGTTTTTGTATGCCATGCAGCAAAAGTAAAACACAAACCAAGCTCCGCCAAAACGGTTCTTCGCCGCCAGCCGCCTGCACTGCCTTGGATATTAAATTAGTATACTTTCTTCGGGCAATCGATCACCCCTTTGTGGTGGCGATGCATCGACATCCCGGACATCCCGTTGGAGGAATTCAGGGCGATCGTCACCCGCAGCCCGGACATATAATACCAGTCTTTGGCTTTGGGGTTGCCCCGTACGGTGCCCGCGGGCGGGTAGCCTGCGCCGCCTTTTAATTCATTACCGCGATAGGCCATCTCGACGGCCTCCGGTCCCCTTGCCGCCAGCAGTATAGCCCTGTCGACATACGTAGAGCTGACATCATCCAGGTAGTCGGTGAACGTCTTGCGGAACCCGATCTCATACGCCAGCACTACCCTGTCGGATATGCGGAATTTGATGCCTCCGCCAAAGGGGATAGACAGCTGTGTCAGGGCATAGGGCTTTCTGCCGGGATATTGGGCGAGCCCCTCCCCTTCCGTGCTCAGCTGCCGGAGGTACACTTTCTTGCCCGTCGTATCGTATGCATAAGGATTGAAATGAAAGACCGCTAACCCGGCAAACACATAAGGTGTAAGCCGGTGCTCCTGCAGGTCGAAAAAATTGTATTCGGCCAGCAGGTTCCATTCGTCGATCACGCTCTCGAAGTTGAGGTTGCGGGCCCGCAGATCGGCTTTTGGCGAATAACCGTCTGCCGCGGAGATGCGGCCGTAAGTCAGGTTGGAAAGGAGGGAGATGTGCCCGTTCAAATCATACTGGAGGCCGGCGCCGAAAGAGCCATTCGATTGTTGAGTTGTGTAGGTTTTTGATTGCAGATCACCGATGTAATTGGAAAAGCCACCAAATAGATTCACATTCCATTGGGCATAGGAAAATAGCGGGAATAACACCCCCACCAGAAGGATCTTCTTCATTCGAGTTTAGAATTTGTTCAAAAAAGGTAAATGCTGTGGTTTAACGCAGGGTGCATCGGATTCAAACTACGGGGGGAGAAGGAAGAAGGTAAGGTTGGGAGTGGTTGCTGGCTGTAAAGTTTTTTACGATCGGATGAGATTTGAAGTTGCCTTCCTTAACGCAATTTTTAAGCCAAAAATTTTCTAATGAAATGCCAAAAAAAAGTTAAAGGAATTTCCGGCGGATGAGCCGCTTTTTTCCTTACCTTTGCACCCCACCGGAAATTGAAAGCCAGTGCGTTTTGGCCCCCGGCCTTATGCACGGTCCTCCATCTCCGGCGCCGGTTTCGGGACGTAGCGCAGCCCGGTAGCGCACTTGCATGGGGTGCAAGGGGTCGCTGGTTCGAATCCAGTCGTCCCGACGAACAAGAAGCCCGCAGCCATCGCTGCGGGTTTCGTTTTTTCGGTAGCGTGGAGCTTTAGTTACACAGTCACAACGATCTTACCCATCTGCTGATTAGACTCCAGATATTTTGTTGCTTCGACGATCTGCTCAAACGGAAATGTCCTGCCCACAATGGGTTTCAATTTTCCCTCGGCTATGCCACCTATGATATATTGTATAGCGGCGCTCAGCACCGGTGGGTTACCTAATACATCCATGGCATTGTAACCCGAAATAGTCGGCGTCTTCAATAATACATCCAGTGTGGGGAATTCAGCGGCTGTCATATTCAATGCACCGTAAACGAATATGCGCCCTTTTTCCCTGATAGCCCGTACCAACGGTGCAAACTGAGGGCCACCCACGGGATCAAGCGCCACATCGGCACCCTTACCCGCCGTGATCTTTAGTATTTCCTGCGTCAACGACAATTCCCCGGCAAGGATGACATGTGCAGCCCCGGCCTTTAGAAGGGCTTCCCGTTTCCCGGCGGAGCTGGTAACCGCGATGGGAATGCCACCTGCATAATTGGTCAGCTGGATAGCCGCCAATCCCGCGCTGCTGGATGCGGCGGTGATCACTACATACTCACCTGCCCGGAGTTTAGCGGCTTCGATCAACATCCCGTATACGGATAGAAAGCTAGTCCATACAGCCGCCGCCTCCTCAAAAGACAATACTGCCGGGTGCTTTTGGATGGTATAGGCCGGTACGACGATCAGTTCGCCGTACGTGGCATACTGTAACAAGGAGAAAGCAGGCAGTACGCTTACTTTATCCCCCACCTGTATACCCTTGACTTCCGTTCCGACGGCCTCCACTACACCGGCTGCCTCATACCCTAATTTAGCCGGAAATACTGGCTGTTCCATATACACTCCCATGCGATACATGGTGTCGGCACGATTGAGGCCGATAGCCTTTACCCGGATGCTGACTTCCTGAGGCCCGGGAGCCTGTATCTCCACTAATTCGATCTGAAGTACTTCTGGCCCACCTGTCTTGCTGAACCGTACGATGCGGGCTGCTGTTTCTTGATTGTCCATATAATGCTGCTTTAATATTTCCCACAATATTAGAAGGAAGCCTTTAATTTTGCAGGCAGCATGCTAATTGTATGGTACGCACAAAAATGTATGTATGGCCAAATTAAAGGAGAACTCAACCAATAGTCAGAACCGCAGATTTTTCACCTCCTGCGACATGACCTATGCCGTCCAGATCATTGGAGGCCGGTGGAAAATATTGATATTGTCTGCCTTAGGCAAAGAGGCCAAACGCTACAGTCAATTGAAAAAAGTGCTGCCGGGCATCACCGAACGGATGCTTACCCTCCAATTAAGAGAAATGGAGATGGATGGAATTGTCCACAGGACCGTTTACCCCGAAGTGCCACCCCGTGTAGAATACACCCTGGCGGACATCGGCCGGGAACTGTTGCCTATTTGTGCTCAACTGCATCTTTGGGGTGGTCGTCACAGAAATGCAGCCACCGTAAATGCTCGTGGCACCGGCAGCAAGCCTGAATCGCAGGAAGCCGGCGATGCTATTCCTTCCAAACCTGCGTAGCCATCACATTGTCATTACCGGTGAAAACAACAAAATAATTGCCTCTCGCCAGGTTAGTAACATCGATGCGGGTTTTGGTTGTGCCCGCCGCAATAGGAACGGTCTGCCATACCTTTCCATCGACGCTTATCACCCGGATAAAGGAAGTATGGCTGGTCACCGGACAGATAACTGTAACCGGTGTATTGCCGGTGATCAGGCTGGGATATACATTGAAGGACTGCGTATTGGCGTTGTTGAAAGAAATAATGCTGCTATAGTGGATGGCGCCGCTGTTTTCTACCATCTGTAACCGGTAGTAAACAACTCCTGCAGGAACATTCGTGTCGGTCGCTGTATACGTTTTCAGCGTTCCTCCCGTGGCCTCTGCCTGCTGCACCGGCGTAAACACAGAACCGTCGGTGCTCCGCTCTACGATATAATAACTCATATCTGTTTCATCTGCCATTTGCCAGCTCAGCTGTATGTTGCCATTCTTCCAATCACCGCTGAAATGCAATAAGGTTTCTGCCAGTACCTGGCAGGCGTTTAGTACATAGCTTTTACTGATAGTGTTGGTGCAGCCGCCGATGGTGCTGGTGAGTGATACTGTATATGTTCCAATGGATGAAGAGGTAACAGGGTTGATGGCAAGCATGTTCCCTGTCCTGGTACTGCCGTTGGGGAGCTGCCAGGAATAATTGAAGAAAGGGCTGGCCGGGAGGGTGAATGTGGCAGCGCCGCCGATACAGGTACTGCCGGTGGTGGCCACATTGGGTACAGCCAGATTGTTGATGGAAATGCTGTGCGAGTAGCTGTTGGCACAGGCATCTGTCATTTGAAAGGTGTAGGTACCAGCTGACAGATTGGGGAATTCGGGGCTCGACTGGACGGAAGTAGTCGTAGGTCCTGCGATGATCTGGTATTGATAAGGTGAAACACCGGTGGTGGTATCGGGCAGCAGCGCCACCTGCCTGGTCGCCCCGCAAAGAGCGACGGCAGCAGAGGGATTGAATGCCGGTTGTGTATAGGCAGGGATGACGATCGTGTCTTTAATAACGTCGCAGCCCGGATTGGCCATTCCCACCCATGCCGGGCCATAGCTATCTTGATACGTATAGGTCGCATAATAGGTCCCGGCCGAAAGACTCACGATCGAATCGCTAATGCTAAGAGCCGAAGTTCCGAAGTGTTGGCTATATATCGAATTGACGGTTACATTGCCAGCGTCATACCACCCGCTCGACGTGGCATTGAGCAGGATCTTATTGTTGTTCGTACATCCTTTTTCCAACGAGGCCGAGAAAGCGGTGTGGCGCACATCCGTAAGCGCAAACGTCTTCGTAACACTATCCTTATTCCCGCAATGGTCGACGGCGTAGATCTTATAGGTGCCAGGTCCAAAATAGCCTATTCCCGATCCGGACCACACATTTGTGGTGGTATCCGGGTAGGTATAGGTGTGCACCGTGCCGTCGGCGAATGTCACGGAAGGAGGGCCGGACACCAGCACGATATCAGCCAGCCGGCCGCCGTAGTTGTACGTTATATAGAGGCTTGTCATTCCCTCCCTGCAGGGGGCATACCCCAGATTTTGAGTATAGGATATCTGAAATGGCGGTCCTGCGGCCCAGTCAAATACCAGTGTATCCTTTTTGCAGCAATCCTGCCGTATCACTTTGTAACCGGTACCGGTTGGGTAACCGGAAAACGTGGAATTATTAGTTTGCGTGGCCAACACGGTGCCGGTGGGGCTTACCAGGGTATAGGTAACAGTGCCGCAGTGCAATTGCGGGTAATTATCAAACGTATACGTGTATTGATTCGCGCAACCCGACGGGAGATTGCCATTGGGCGACATGTCCATGCCACTCGA
The DNA here is from genome assembly GCF_014642875.1 of Puia dinghuensis. Classification (GTDB taxonomy): domain Bacteria; phylum Bacteroidota; class Bacteroidia; order Chitinophagales; family Chitinophagaceae; genus Puia; species Puia dinghuensis. The sequence continues at coordinate 454,720 of NZ_BMJC01000001.1, read as the reverse complement.
CAAGGTAGGGTTACCTGTTGCAGAAACGCCGCACTGGTTGGTGATGGTTATTGGCAGCTGATCGTTAGCGCCCGTGGTGTGATGATACCGAATGTTGAACGTATCTTTAAGATAGCCGGAGCTAAGAGAAGGAGCGGTGAGCACATGCGTTACAACCGAGCCATTTGGCAGCGTCGCCGTAATGGTATAAGGAGGCTTGTAGTTGGATATATTGAAGGTCAGGATAACCGCAAAAGAGTCGCAGGCCACGTATTGCACGCTGGCGTTGATAAAAGACACAGAACTGGGGGTGGCACTGAGGCCGACCGTCCGGGTCTGGAAATTACCACAGGAATCGGTTACCTGGCAGGTATAGGTTCCGGCGGGCAGGCCGGTAAATACATTGTTTGCCTGTGGACCCGCGATAACAGGCGAAGGGCTGATCAACGAATAGGTCAGCGGCGCCCGGCCATTGGTTACATTAATGGTGATGGAGCCATCGCTGCTGTTGGGACAGCCAGGCGATTGTGTGGTGATAGCCAATGAGGGAACAGCATATGTACCGGTAACCGTAAAATTACGGGTAACAGTCGTATTGCAATTATCGGTTACCTGTACGGTATAGGCGCCAGGAGCCAGCGCTTTCAAGATATTCGACGTTTGGGGTGGCGCTAAAGTGGGGCCTGCAATAATGCTGTATGTATACGGCGTTGAGCCGCCTGATACCGACACGGTAGCAGTGCCGGAAGCCTGGCAGCGGCTTTCTGTGGCAGTAACTGAATTAATAACCGGCGGTGTGGCGGCCGGACATTGGGCTTTTGAGGTATACGCACATGCAAGTATCAGCAGCACGCAAAGTATAACGCGGCTTAGGGTACGGTACATTGTTAGTGTTTTTCTTAGGTAAGGAAATTTAGAGCCGCAAGTTATTTTTATTGATACAATGGAGCTATCGAAATACTTGGATGTTGAAAGGGAGTTTTTTATACAAGCATCTATATACAAGCCTACCAAAAAAGACAGGCGCCCTACTCATCACGGCATTTTAGCTACTTCATCGGGTGTAGTTGGAGCCTGAACTTTGTTACTGACAGGCAACGTAGACTGCAGGTAAGTATATATCGCCCTAAGGTCATCATCGGTGTATTGACCAATGCCTTGCCATGGCATCGGGGGCAGAATGGGGCGGCCGCCGGCTTGTCCGAGGTGCTTGCCTGTCCTCATTGCGGCGATAAATTCAGCCACGCTCCAGGCGCCGATGCCGGTAGCGGAGTCCGAAGTGATATTGGCGGTATAGGAAATACCCCAGGGTCCCGCAAAGCTGGTCAGGTCTGGTCCGATGAGCATCCAATTCCCCGGTTGCAGCGTCTTTTTGTCGATGGGTGGTAAGGGGCCTCCCGAAGGATGACCGGACAACAATTTGGAAGAATCCAGTACGGGACCTGCCGGCGTGAATTTTTTAGGAGAATGGCAATCATGGCAGAAGGCGGAAACAAGGTACTTTCCCTTGTCGATCAGTTCGGCATGCGACATTTTTTTTGGAGCCGGGTCGTCCGGTGTTTTCTCCTGGGTCGGCTGATTGCACCCATACTGGGCAAGTGTCAGGCACGTCATCGTCAGCATTAAGCTACCTGAAAAAAAAGCCATCTTTTTCATGTTCTTGATTTGGGGGTTTGAAACAATAAAAAGTGCTGGATTCAGCAGGTAGCTGTAAGGGGAGTATAAGGTAGGCAAGGCCACATAGGCATAATAAATATATGCAATATTTATTTATAACCTAGCAATTAGATCAAAGCCTGTACTATTACAGGCTTTGATCGTTACATCAAAAAAACCGGGTCGTCCCCGGTATCGCGACGGGATAATTACCGGCAACATCCGGCATCACCGGCGGCGCAGCATTGAAATCATAATTGGCCGGCATGATGTTGATACCAGAATTGATGGCCTTGTCCCACTCAATGGGCTGTCCCGAATAAGTGGCCATCCGTCCCAATATGGAGGTCATCGTGCTCTTGGCGCCGTTCTCCGCATCCTGGAATTTATATTCGCCCCTGGCTATTGCGTCGAACAATTCGTCATGCTCGTTTTGGTAAGGCTTATTATCCTGCGATTTGTCGAACTGGTAAACGACATTACCTTTGAGATCGGTAATACTGGCCTGGCCACAATAGACCTTTCCCTTGGTGCCTACCAACAGCTCATCTACTTTTTTCATGGTCCCTTTCTGGTGGCGGCACTGGCTGTTCAGGATGGAGCCGTCGCCATACTGGAACTCCACATAGTGATGGTCGAATATCTGACCATAGTCTTTGCCGATCCTCACTTCCCTGCCGCCCATGCCCTGCGCCTTCACCGGGTAGCCGCCAACGGCCCAATTAATGACATCCAGGTTGTGGATATGCTGTTCGGTGATATGATCGCCGCAAAGCCAGACGAAATAATACCAGTTACGCATCTGGTACTCCATTTCCGTCCAACCCGGCTGGCGGGGATGTACCCAGACCCCGTCATTGTTCCACCAGGCCTGCGCGGAAACGATGTCTCCGATGGCTCCGTCGTGCACTCGTTTCATGAGTTCTCTGTAAGAGCTCTGATAGCGGCGCTGGAGGCCCACAACTACATTTAATTTTTTTGCCTTTGCCTTTTCAGCCGCAGCCAGCACACGTTGTACCCCGGCGGGGTCGGTGGCTACGGGCTTTTCCATAAAGATATGTTTGCCCCCTTCGACGGCCTCTTCGAAATGAATGGGCCGGAATCCGGGCGGCGTCGCCAGGATCACCACTTCCGCAAGCGCGATGGCCTTCTTGTAGGCATCGAATCCGACGAACTTATTTTCTTCTTTCACCTGGACCCTGTCCTTCTTGTCTTTCAGCTCATTCAGGATATTCTCATGACTCTTGTCGAGACGATCCCTGAACGCATCGGCCATGGCTACAAGCCGGACATTCTGTTTGGTGCTCAATGCCTGAACAGCAGCGGCGGTTCCCCTCCCTCCGCAGCCGATCAAGGCGACTGTAATGACATTATCCGATGCTGAGAAAAAATTGGCCCTGGAGAGAAGAGGGCTGGCAAGCATGCCGCCTGCGATGACAGCGGAATTTTTTACGAAATCTCTCCTGCTTTGATTTCGCGTTGGCTGTTTCTGATTCATGTTAACTGCAATTTAAGATGAATGAAATAGTCAGGAGAAGATACGAAAATATTACCATTTCAGCTCCACACTGATCCCGTCCGGGCTGTTGGCAAATCCGAGCCATTCGGTGTGCGACCCCTCATCCCAGGATGACTCCACATCCGCCACCGCCTGTCCCCTGCTATCCGTCAGCAGTATCGCAACAGGCTGCGATGGCAACAACACCCGGACACTGTTCACCGTATTCACCGGGCTCTTAGCGACAAAGGAATAGCTTCGGATCCCCACCCTCTCCGCATAGTTTCTCGACGCTGAAGCCAGCACCCGGGGTTGCCCCTTATCCCCCACCCTGCCCAGGTCATATAACAGCGCCTGTTCGCCCGGTGCCACCGTCTTTTCGGCCAGCACCGGGAGTCGCGGATCGAAGAGGTCTATAACATCACCGTGAACCACATAGGGCCTGCTGTCCGCATTCTCATCCAACACCGATATGATGTCATAGGGGCCCCGCTGGAGATAAAAGTTATTTTTTATCGTCAACGTCCCCGCCCGGGCATCCTGTTCATATCCCTGTCGCACCAACCGGAAATAGCTGCTGTCACCGCCGGCCTGTAATACAAATTCCTTGGGATCCTGCCGTACAACATAAACAAAACCCTTTCCGACACTAAATCGCTGCCCGCCCTTCGAAGGGTCTATCCTTAACAGCTTGAACAGATGCTGCGAAGGGGTCTTATAATCATTCCCTCCCGTATTCCACCATTCCATCACCGACTGATATGGATCGTCGTCCCGGCCGCAATAGATCAGTACCCCACCCCGGCGCACCCAGTCAGCCAGGTACCGGTGAACCGATGGCGACTGGGGTTTCATGTTGGCATAACTCATCACCAGCACGCTCATGCGGCTCAGCGTCGCCGGGTAGGCAAGATTTTCCATATGTACGGTTTGCACCGGTATACCACGCTTCACAAGCGGCAGGGTTTGCCCGTAAAAATTGGAGAACTGCGGGTCATCATAGCCGTTATGCGTCGGGAAACGCTGGAACATCAGCGAATTGCTCATCAGCACACCGATGGTGCCCACCCCGCTCGCCCGGTTGGCCGATACCGGCATCGCATTGAGCACATTGATCATCACCTGCATCTGCGTCGAGTAATAAGAAGGGATCAGCACCGCCGAATCGCTGTTCGCCAGTTTATACGGCCGCGTATAGATCCGCTCGGGCCAGGGCATCACTTCGTAGTGATCGACGGTGGGATAAAGTATCTCCGCCGTAAAAGTTGCCTGGTAGTTCTTTTTGTAGTCGGCCCAGTCCCGCGGCCAGTCCTCGATCGGATCGGTGAGAAAGTACATCCTCCTGCCTGTAGGCGCGGTCATCGACAACATGGACCCATATTCCAGAAAGGCATTCTCGAAAACCCGTTCTTTTTCCCTGCCGTCAAAATAGGTAGGCTCACGGGCAGTCCCCGTCCACACCTGTGCGATGTAGCCATCGATCCCCGGCAGGGAAGCAAGGCTGGCCTCGGGACTGATGATCTTCCAGGACGAATAGTTCACCAGCGAATGGGTGGCTATGTACGCCTTCACCGTCAAACCCCTGCTCCTGGCATACTCCTTGGCATAATCGGAAACCTGTCGGATGGCGTTATAATACAAATGGTACTTCAGCTTGTTGGACAGGTAGGTGTTCTCCGGCGATGCGTCCTGCGGCCGCCACGGGAAACCATAGAATTTCTGCCATTCCTCTTTAAAGGGCGCACTATAGCCTGCCCTTGCCCAGAACTCAGGCTCCTCCAGGAATATCGTGGTGATACCGGCGTCGATCACCCGCTTTACCACCGCAGACTTCATATACTCTATGAACGACGGCACCGGGACAATATAGGGCATGTTCTTTCCATGCCAGATGGTATCGCCATGCTGTGTCACCTGTCCTACACCCAGATGGTTCTTGCCATCCCATGAACCAAGAAAATAATCGAAATACCCGCCCCACGCGATCCCCGTCATAAAAGCAGCCTGATACCCATGGTCGCGCCAGGACTGTACCCGTTGTTCGAAGGTCAGCCCTCTGCGGTCACTCACGCCATAAACGATCGCCACATCACTGCGGACATCGATCTCGGGGATCCAGGGGCTGCTGGTCTGAAAAGCGGTCTTTTGCCGTGGCTGGCTCGCCCCGGGCCCGACCGGCTGACCGGCAACAGCCAACGAAAGCAATAACAAGCACCAGAAGAAAGGATATATTCTCATCGGGGAAAAGTTACGGATAAGTTATGGACACAGGCGTGCTGTAATTATATTCATCCAGGCCGGCGTTGATCCTAGCCCCTACCCGGAAATAGACATCCTGCTGTGGCAAGGCGCCACCGATGGTGGTAAGCGTGATCGTCTTGCCCAGCAAACCGGTGCCGGCCGCACCGGAATAAGCCGTCAGCTTCGAATAACGTGGATCGTAGTTGTTGTTGCCGTCATACTTTGTATTACTGACATACAGGTTGATATCGGTGATATCCTGCTGATACGCCGGATTGGCCGTCCCCCGGGTGATGATCACCTGTACGCTCACTGTCGTGTCCGGGTTGATCACCGGATTGCCCACCCACTGGATACGCAAAAAAGGCTGAACGTTGAAATGTAGCGTCGCCGTATTCTTCAATACGATAGTCTGGCTCGAATCCGTGACAACCCGGCCCAGGTTGTCCGTCGTCACCAGCGGCACGAACGGCCCCTCCACCGAAACCTTATACGTCGCCCCGAAGACTTTGGTATTGTTGAAGGTCCCATCCTGCATGGATTGGAAATAGATCGGTACAGGCGCGCTGTCATAGCTCGTTTCGAGCAGCTTCACCCGGGTTCCCCGCCCGCCGATCTCCGTTTGGACGGTATTGCCAGTCCCTTCATCGATGGTGCTGCCGGTGATGGTGTCGGATGGGGCCGGATAGTTATCGGTCTTGCTGCAGGCGACACCCGCCATCAGCAGGAAAATTAATGCACTGTATAATATCTTTTTCATAATTGGGAAAAATTAATACCCTGGGTTCTGAATGACATTTGTACTCTTGGAAATGGCGCCCGATGGAAGCTGCTCGTAATACCATCTCGGGTCGTAGGTGTAAACCGCATTCCGCACGTCGGTACGGGCGTCGAAGAAATATTTGCCGGCCTGTGCGGAATAAAACGGCATAAGCACCCGGTAAATGGTCCCGTTCTGCTCTTTGTCGAATATCCGCCACCTTTTCAGATCCCAATAGGTCTTGTTCTCAAAGGCAAGTTCTTTGCGTCGTTCGCGTCGGATGGTGTCGATAGGAGCAGCCCCGGTGGTTGTCCACAACGCAGCGCCCGCCCGCGAACGGATCTGATTGATCACGGTCATGGCATCCTGCTGATAACCGGCGCCCGCCGCGCCGGAAATAAAAAGCTCATACGCGGCCTCGGCACGATTCAACAACACTTCGGCATACCGCATCTCTATCCAGGTTTGCGTCTCGTTGTTCTCCAGCACCTGCGCCGTAGGCAGGTTCGGGTTCAGCCATTTGCGGACAGAAAAGCCGGAGATCGCACAGGTTTGATCGCCCGTGAATACCCCGCTGAGCCCGGCCGGGTTCATGAGCGTGCCGTCCGGCAGCGAATATGGTGTCTGCGAAGCCGTAGACGAGGTCACCAGGCTGGTAGTGGGATATTGCGCCTTCGACCCCGCGGGCAGCAAGGGCGAAATGCCCCCGGAAGCAGCTCCGGTATAGATGCCACGGCGGACCTCGATGCTTTGCCCCTTGAAAACGTCGCCCGGCAGGATCACCGACGCCCGCAGCCTCGGCTCGGCATTGGCGAACAGGTCCATCGTATGGGCATATAAGAGATAGTGCCCGGTGGCATCCAGCGTCTGCAGCGTCCCGTCGGGATTCCTGGGCAATCCATCGAACAGCTCGACAAAGTCGAGGGTAGGATTGACTTCCGCGGAATAACCATTAGGCCCGATCAATTGTCGCGGAACATTATATGCATCATAACCATGAACGGAGTTGGGATATTGGTATTCCCTTACAAAAATATTCTCCTTGCTCGCCGCATCCGAGAACAGGTTGACGAAATTCTGATACTGTGCATTCGGGTCGGTAGCCGACCAGCCAGACAGATAAAGGCTATAGACGCCGTCCAGCGTTTTTGCCGCATTGTACGCCTTTTGGAAATAGCCTGTCGCAGCGGAGGCCGGGATCCCGCAGAGCTGGTGCTGACCGCCGTCGAAGAGTGTGATCGTATTGTATTTGGCGATGGTTCCCGCATACAACATAGCCCTCGATTCAAAGGCCGCCGCAACGTATTTGTTGGCGCGGCTGCCATCGGCGTAATCGGCATTCACCGCGGGCAGGTTATTCATAGCCAAAGTAAAGTCACTGTCCACCTGGTCCCAGACGGCCTTCTCGGCGGCACGGGGTATTTGCAGGCTGTCGGTAGAGGTGCCGGGTGTGTAATTCAACACCTGGTTGACGATGGGCACCCCGCCAAAACGCTTTACCAGCGCAAAATAGGTCATCCCCCGTACGAAATAGGCTTCCCCCAGCCAGGCTTTCACCTGCGCCGGGGTGAAGTTCTTCGCATACGAGGGCAGCGTCTGGATAAAATAATCGCAATCGCGGATGGTCGTATAACTACCCGACCAGATATCCCAGTTCCAACCACCAAAATTCTCCTGCATCGAACCGTTCTGGTCCCGGCTCAGGGCCTCACCGGTAGTAGCCGGGGTAGGACTGATGATCCAGAAGAAATTCAATCCTCTGGCGGGCGAATACCGGAAATCTTCAATAGGCAGCTCGCTATAGATGCGCGCCATATAGGCCTGCACCCCCTGGGGCGACGTGAAGATATCGGCGTCCTGGATGATGTTCTTGGGCGGTATGCTTAGTTTTCGGCAGGCAAAGAGACCTGCCGTTAAAAGGAAGAAGACAAAATATTTTTTCATGATGCTGACAATTAGAATTTGACGTTGAGACCGAGATTGAACAACTTGTCCAGCGGATATAGATAACCGTATGTTCCCGACGGATGCTCAGGGTCGACGTATTTCACTTTGGTGAAGGTGAGCAGGTTGTAGCCGCTGGTAAAGAAACGCACTCCCTTGATGCCGGTCGTCCGAAGCAGCTTGTCGGAAAGGGAATACCCGATCTCGGCGCTTTTCAAGCGCAGATAGGCGCCATTTTGAAAATTGAACGAACTGTTCACACCAGCCGTAGTCCCGGTATAGGCATATTGCCCCGGCACCCAAACGGTATTCGGATTATATGGGTTGGCCGTTGGATTGGCCGGATGCCAGTCATTCAAAAATTGCGTTAGCGCGCTCCCGCCACCCCAAAGCGGGATATTCAGTTGTTCGATATAGGAAACATTGTAGATGCTCGTCCCCTGGAAAAGAATACTGACATCGAATCCATCATAAGCTGCCCCGAGGGTAAGACCGTATACTATCTTCGGGAAGACAGGCGTACCATTGGGATTCCCGCCATAGGCGATGGGATGGATGGAATTACCATCGATGAACCCCTGGCCATTCCAGTCCTCGTAGATATAATCCCCTACAACCGTATTGCGGCTGACATAGATGGGGCTGTTGACTATCTGGCTATAGTTTTGGTATTGACCGGCCGCACCATACCCCATCTGGATACCTTGATTCCGGTTGGCCTGGTTATACAGCCAGTCGAGATAGGAATTACCCTGCCTTGCCTCGGCAAAAACCGTATTCATGGTATTGGTGTAGGAGAAGGTGCCCTTTATGTTGTAGGTAAGCTTTCCGATGCGGTTGCGGTGTGTCACTTCAAGATCGAAGCCCCGGGTCCTGTCGCCATTGAGATTTTCTTCCGGCAGCGGAGCGCCCAAAACTTCCGGGACCTGTAAGATAGAAGTCGCCAGCAAGCCCTTACGGTTGCGGACAAAATAGTCGGCGGTGAAACCCAGCAATCCCTTCCACGCATCGACATCGATCCCCAGATCAAAGGTATGCGAGGTCGCCCAGGTCACCTTCGGATTGGGTATCCCCGTACTCTGTACGGCATTCACGAAGCTGCTGCCGAAGACCGCACCGCTCGGCAGCTGATTATACGAACCGTTAGCCGGATAATTATATCCTGAAAGGAATTGGTAATACAACTGACCGTCATCCCCCAATACCCCGTAGCTCCCGCGCAGCTTCAGGTTGTCTACAAACGATAACGTCCGGCTGTTCTTCCAGAAATTTTCCTCGCTTAGTCGCCAGCCCACCGATGCCGAAGGAAAGAATCCCCAACCCTGTCCCGGCGCGAATTTGGATGATTTATCATCCCGGAAGCTGAACTCCGCCAGATAGCGGCTGTTAAAATCATAGGTCACTCTGCCCACAAAGCTGTTGGTGGCATATTGATACAAGGCCGTATTGCCCCCGTCCTGCGTGGCGTTCTGCAAGGCCGTATTGCCGGCAATGATCTGGTCGACAGGTATGGCTAATTGCCGGTAGGCGGCAAAGTTGTCGCCGCTCTGCTCGTTGCCTTCCATCAGCAGCAATGCGGTTACATTGTGGATGCCACCGAAGTTATGGGCATAGTTAATCGAGAATTGATCGGTATTGTGCGGATAATGGTAATACTGCCGCTGGACATAACTGGGCGATCCGTTCAGGGTCGAACGATAGGTGCTGCTCGCGGCGTCATAAGTATAGAGGTTGTACGTCTTCTGATAAAGCTTGTTGTCCTGCAGCTGGTCGTTGTAACTGAAGAATCCCCGGAGGGTAAGACCGTCGATAAAGGGAAACTTGTAATCGATGCCGATCGCGCCGTTGAGGAAGATGTTGTTCTGGACGCTATAGCCAACGATATCGGAGTTCTCGAAGACCACAGGGTTGCCGCCATCGACAATGCCATTGGTATAGTAGGGCGAGGTGCTGTTGGCATAGATGGTTTGAGTTGGAAGCTCCCGCCAGGCTTCCCGGGTGGTCCACCAGAAGGATTGCGCGGGCGCATTCTTCTGATCGACGATGCCGCTGATGTTCAGGTTCACCGTTATCCGCTTGCCGATTCTGCTGGTGACGTTGCTGCGTACATTATAACGCTTATAATTCAGGTCGTTCGTGGTGAGCAGACCATCCTGGTCGGTATAACCCGCGCTCAGCAGGTAGGTGGTATTCTCCGACCCGCCCGTCGCCGTGAGGTTGTGCTGCTGTTGCATCGCGTGTTTCCTGAAAACGGCATCATACCAGTCGGTGCTTTTCTTCGTGCCGTTGGCATAAGCCGCAAAATCGGCAGAGTTATATGTAAGAATTCCGCCATTGGCATTGTGCAACGCCTGCTGGTTCACCAGCGTCATGTACTGGACGGCGTTCACCGGTTTGGGCAGACCCGATGGCACCTGCCAGCCATACGTTCCGGTGTAGGCTAGTTGCAGGGCCCCCGATTTACCCCTTTTGGTGGTGATCAGGATGACGCCGTTAGCAGCCTTCACCCCATACACCGAAGCGCTGGCGTCCTTCAGCACCGAAATGCTTTCGATATCGTTGGGATCCAGCCGCGTCAGGATATTGCTGCTACCCACATTGTTGTCGCCATTGTTGCCGGTAACGGAAAAATCCGGAATCTGCACGCCGTCGATGACGATCAGCGGATTTCCCATACCCCTGATGGAAATATTATTGGCAAAATCACCCGGCTCGGCCGTGTTCTGCAGGATTTGCAGCCCGGGAACCTTACCGGTGAGCATATTCTCAATATTCTCATTCTTGGTGGTGACGATCTCCGCTCCGCTGATCTGGGCAACAGACCCCGTCAACGTGGCCTTGCGCTGGGTACCGTAACCTACTACCACCACATCGTTCATACTGGTAGTGGTTGGGCTCATGGTGAGGCTGAGGGTTCTTTCATTGGTGATAAGGACTTCCTGGGTGCTGTATCTGATATAGCTAAAGACCAGTGTCCCCCCTTTAGCTACCCGGATGGTGAACCGGCCGCTGCTGTCGGTGACAGTACCGTAAGTGGTCCCTTTCACCGTAACGGATACCCCTTGCAGCGGGACGCCTTTTTCATCCAGGACGGCACCCGTTACCGGGTTTCCCCCCTGGCCAAAGACAACCATGGAAAACAGCAGCATACTGACAACAATCGCGACAAGCCGACCTTGGCTTGCTTTAAATTTAATCATAAGCGTTGGTGGTTTTAAAACGCATCAACGGTACAGCCGGCCGTCTTAAAAAAGGGGTTAAAAGCGCGGTTAATGCAAGAAAAAAATAATTAACCCTATGATAAATAGCGAGTTAGTGGACGATCTTGTCGAAGCTGACGTGATAGGCCACACCCAGCGATCGTTCGTAGTCCTGGGAGAACCGATCGTAGGCCCGCCGCGAATATTCGATGCCTTTGAGCCTGCGAAAACATTTTAACTGGTATTTTAGCACTTCCTCATTAAAAGGGTCCATCCCCAGTATCAGTTTCGCGATCTCCAATGCCTCTTTAAGATGCTGCGATTCGTACGCTCGTTTGAGTTCGGGGAGAAGAATGGTGGTAAGCCGGTCCTCATAGGCGGACTTGAAATCATCCAGCAGGGAATCCGGCATGTCTTCCAGCAAAGGCCCCCTGGCCATAAGGGGTAAATGGTTGAGGATAGTTCCCTCCCCGAGGATCAGCGTTGACAGGAGGCGGTAATCGCAGAAAAAAGACTCCCCGAAAGCAAAAGAATAACTATCATTCAAAAAGATCAGCTCGATCCCGTCTATATCACTGATGATATTTCTCAGGTGATTGAAGGTAACCCCTTTGATATTTTTTGTTTTAGCAGGGTCTTTTTCCGGCCACAGCCTGGCGGAGATCTTTCGCGATCCAATGCCTTTCCCATCGACGCTGTTGAGCAGTATCAAAACGAACAATTGCTTGATCTTCGGACTGAAAAGATGCGTGATATCGCTACCCTTCCGGTCAAAAACGAGGAATTCCCCCAGCAGATAAACCGCATTCCGGTTTTCCCCGGCGAAGCTGACCGGCGCCGCTTCCTGCTCCTCTTCCGGCGCGCTTTCCGGCTGCTTCCTTTTTCTCACAAAGAAAAACCATATCGCCCCGGCCACGCCGATAAGCACAGGCAGCAACCAAAACAGCAGCGCCACCCCCGGTTTTTTCCGTGGCTGCAGGGAAGCAAAATAAACAGCGGCGCTCACCGGCGGTGACGTCAGGGAATACACTTTTATAACGGAATGGTGTCTGTCCGTAAACTCCTGCACCGTACAAAAGAATTCATCGGTCTTCTGGCTGTAGAACAGGTTCACATCCGTTTCTATCCGCATGGAAGCCATGGATATTGGTGCGCTCACTACCTCATAGGACCCGTCCCTGAGGGAGAATTTATACAATTTCAGTTCCGTCTTCGCCAGTTCGTGGGGATAACACAATGCATAGAAATAACGCTTATCCTTGGAAAGGATGAGGTTATTGGCCGGAACAAAGACCTCACCCGCAGGAACGATCTGCCAGCACTTTTTGACGGAATGATCCCGCAGGTTGATGCGGTAAAGATCGTAATACTGCTTTCCCCCTACCACCTGGTTGCCGGATTCGTTACCATAGCCCCCAAATAGCAAAAGCTCATCCGCTTTATCCGAAGGACCGGTAGCGGCAAAAAACCTCGGGGTTATGGTATCGCCGGTGAAGGTCACCCTTTCCCATTTGTCGATGGAATCATTATAGCTTAGGAAACCGTTGTGATAACTATAGTGCCCATACCCGCCAAACAGGTAGAACCGATCGTGCCGCCAATCGTAAAAGATATTATGATGATGCAGCTGATACGGCAAAGCATCTCTACCGACGACATCCCATTTCAAATGCGCGCTGTCCATGTGAAGCGCCGCAATGGTAGGCGCCCCCTTCGGTATATCAAATAATTCATAGATATAACATTTGTTCTCACGGGTGTTGAAAATACTCTTTCCCAATACCATAGCTACGGGCAATTTATTGACATAGGCCGCAGCCTTCGCCCGCTTCCCCGCGGGATCATAGGTGATCAGGGAATCCCTGGTGAAAATGAAGAGTTTCTCACCGAGCGGATTGAAATTCAATCCCGCTACTGCTGTATCGGATTGCACATATACAGGTTTCCAGAAATACGATTCATTGATCAGCCAAAGCGGATTTTCCACAAAGCCGGTAACCTCTCCATTGCTGTCGTGAACGCTATTACCGCTCCACTCATTCAAAGGGAAGAAATAATGTTGGTGGCCATCACCCACTTCCAGGTTTCGAATGGCCATGTTGGGAACCTCCGTGTAATATTGGTTCTTCCCAAAGACCAGGTTGGCAGCCATCCCGGGCTTGAATCCCAGGCTATCCACCCGGTAGAGGAGGTTATCGATCCGGATAACGGCCTTGTCACCCTTCAGATCGAGATCGAGCGTTACGGTGAACCAGTTTCTTTTTTTGAGCAGGGATGCCGGCAGGGGAATGGACAGCTTATTGCTTTTGCGGTCGATATTGAAATTCAGATTTCCCTGGCCATTGTTATAGAGATAGCTGAGACTATAAGAAAGGTCTTTGTCGGCCAGGTTGAATACATAGCCCAGATTGGCGTTGTCCCAAAGCGAAAGATCGAAACGGATAAAAAAATGGTCTTGGAATACCGGAGCGGCCGAGGGGAAAACGCGATACGACGTTCGTTGTGTCAACAGACTGTCCTCGGATTTGAATTGCAGACCTTGTGCGTTGGCAGTCAGGATAGGAAGACATAGGATAAAAGGCAGTATAGTTTTGGGCACTGTTACAAGCATGTCGTTAAGGTCTAATGTTCCCTACTAAATTAGCTCATTTTGGGAAAAATTATAACACGCCTTTCAGTATGGCCACCGCCCTTTCCTGCTCGCCGAGATCCAAAGAAGCAAACCCCAATCCTACATCCCGCCCTCCGGAACATGAAAAGCCACTTTTTTCCCTAATTCTTCGCCCAGCAGCAGACAGAAGTGATCCCTGCGTGTCGATAGGCTTGCGCAGATAGGTGAGGTATCGGATAAAATAAGGTCCCTCGGCATCCTTAAGGCCATATGCGATCAAAGCTCACGGATGGCGTCTCATCGGGCAGTGGCACGAACTTGCCGTTCAGCGGGGCGAGCTTCACAGGCACGAGCTGCTTATGCTGATCCACCTGGTAGTAAAAAGAGAACTGAATGATTTTCATCGTGGTCAGGTCCTGGCCGGCAAGCATCTTGCTTTTCAGCGAGGTCAGCAGATCCAGCGGATGAAGGGGGGTCGAATCAGCAGGCGCATTCAGCGCCCAATAGAATTTGGGCGAGTTCCAGTCTACACTATAATAGCCCGGCCGGGTCTTTGGAAAACTGACGGAAAAATTATTGTTTGCAGCAGCGGAAAGTACATAGTAGCTATCGTCGATGAAGATCGGGTTGACGTCGACGGTATCGGACCACGGATTCGTATAATTGCTCCAGAAAGTGTTGGTTGCATCCCTGACGGAGAAGTTATTGGAATATTTCTGGAATATGCGTTTGGCAGGGTAGACAAGGTCGGCTCCTGCGATCGTGTCAATACCGGAAATATAATGGGACAGATGCATATTCTTTGTCAGGTTGGAAGAATCCACAAACCCGTTGAGAAACGCGTCCAGGTTGGGATATTCAGCCGGCCGGGGGAGCCTGATCCTCACTGCTGCGTCCATGGTCGTTAGGTCCACGACATCACTAGTGCTGGTCATATGGTGAAAATTATACAAGGCCCGGCCGGGGAACACCAGGTAAACATCATCATCTGACTGTTTTTGGAAAGGGATCCAGAGACTGCCATTACCCGGATTGGAATAATGCCCGCTGTTGGTATTGGCAGTGTAGGTAGAAAACATATACGGCTCACCTTGAGCCACGGGGACATTGGTATAGTTCACCGAACTGGGAGTAAAAGCCGGAATGACATTCGGCGGAAGGTTGACCAGGGAATCGCTGCCCGGCAATAGCGTCCAGTCCGCAGGGCTGATCGCCTTTTCGGTGATCAGATAGAAAGCCTTTGAAATGGGCCGGTACCGAACGACGGTCAGGTCGAAGGATTTCGCTTTCGTCTTGAGATCGGCAATGATATTGGTATTGACGGCGGCTATGGTATCCAGTAATACCTTTCCATTATCTTCATTAAGGATCACCTCCACCTGTTTTACACTGTCCAGCTGCATCTGGACGGCCGTGGCAAGATAAATATAATTTACGTGGATAGTGCTGTCTGCAGGGGGCGGCGGTGGCGTCGGGGTGTTATCTTTTTTGCTGCAGGAGAACAGGGCAATGATGCAGCTCGCGCTAATAAGGGCGGATAGAACAAGGGATTTCATGGTGTTGTCGTTAGGTGTGCGCGCAAGATAGTAACAAATTATCAATCCACATAGTGGGCTATGCGCGCAACACGCTAACTGCCGCTACACCCAGGGTCGTAGAATTATGCTCTTATTTCTTTTGACAATACTCCTGCAGTGCATCCAGCACCATTTTTGCCCGGTCACCGAGAAATACCGCCTGCTGCAGATCACCGCAGATCTTCTCCTTGTCTTCCTGGGAAATGTCGCTTTTCTTCCCTGAGCCAAGCACCGTGACATCCTTGTTTTTCAAGATGGTCCTGTCGTTGCCGAATTGATATTTCCGTATCCGGGCAAACGCCCTGTTGGCGAGTGCCGTTTCCATATACGGTTCGATGGCCAATGTCTTGTCGAAGTCGGAGATCGCTTCGTCAAATTGCATATCGTTTAATTTCAGCGTCGCCCTTGAAAAATAACATTTAGCGCAGCCGCTGTCCAGTTCTATCGCCTTTGTCACATGGCGGATCGCGGATTTTATATCGTCTTCCTTATAGCTTTGTGCGCTTTTGGTCAACAATGCATCGATGCGGGCATGCGCCTCGTCTGGAATCGCCTTCCCGCCCTTGATCATTACCTTTTCCTCCAGCGTTCCGTTGGAATAATATCGAATCGCCGAATCGACCAGCACCCCATGCTGGTAAATGTCATACAATTTTATTTTTCCATTGGGGAAATAGGTATGCCATACTCCATCTTCTTGCCCCTCCACATATCGTCCCTCGCCTCTTAAGGAGCCATCCGGATAAAACTCCTTGCATGGTCCATCGGGCTTCCCCGCTTTATATTCTTTTGCCGTCTTCATCTGACCATTGGGATAGTAGTCGACCACCATCCCGCCGATCACTCCCTTCAAAAGCCGGCCTTCTGCCTTCCTGTTACCGTTGAGATAGTAATTGATAAAGACGCCGCTATAAGGCTGATCCTGCCAATACAAGACCCCATCCTTGTTCGGCATCCGATTGGTGGAAGGGATGCTTTTTATACTATCCGGCCTGGCCCGGTAGGCTTTGGTAAAGATATAGAACACCCCATCGAACCGTTCATAACCGACCGACTTCAGGGAATCCTTGTTTTTAATCACCGTCATATCCGAAATATCGTTCGGAAGAAGATCATCTCCCTCCTCGGGGTCATCCACAATAGGTATGGAATCGATGATGTATACAATCTTGGGTTCACGGTTTTGTCCAAAGGAAGGGAAATGGACAAGGGATAGCCAAAGCAGGCAAAGCATAGGTCTGGTCAGGGAGTAATGCATAAACAAAAATGCAAAACTCCGGGCAGGAAACAAATAGCTCCGTTCTCTTTTTTATAATTTTGCC
Organism: Puia dinghuensis; assembly: GCF_014642875.1. Lineage (GTDB taxonomy): Bacteria > Bacteroidota > Bacteroidia > Chitinophagales > Chitinophagaceae > Puia > Puia dinghuensis. The sequence goes on along the minus strand of NZ_BMJC01000001.1, from coordinate 437,932 downwards.
TCACCCCCGGGCCGCGCCACCCGCAACAAAATAGGGAAATGTCCCATCTTCGTCACCGCTGCGCCCCAATTCATTTTCAATGCGTCATAAACAAGCTCCACCGGATCATGCCCCCGCTGCTTTTGATAATGCTTCACCGCACTCCAGGTGCCGATATACCCGATGAAATGTTCGAAACTCCATTCCACTTCGTTGGTAAACACCGGCGCGGGGACATCCGCATACGGGAAGGGGATAGTCCGGTACTGCTCGTCGACATACTTCCTTTCCTTGTCCCACAAAGGCCCGACGACATCCCGGTAAAAGCCATCTAACACGGCGTCGACGGCCGGCGAGAGCCGGATCAGATCATAACCGATGACGGCCAGCACTCCCCCGGGCCTCATCGTACGGTCTACCTCCCGGTAAAAAGCGTCAAAGTCAAACCAATGGATGGCCTGAGCCACCGTGATCAGGTCGAAATGAGCAGCAGGAAAATCGGTCTTTTCCGCCGGCTGCACCGAATAGACGATGCGCTCGTGCGCAATGGCATTGTCCAGCTGCGCAGCACTGATGTCGGTGGCGTACACCCGCCCAAACGCCAAAGCGAGTTGAAAAGCCACCTGCCCATTTCCCGTACCACAATCCCAGGCATTCTCCCGGCGCGGAACAAGCGACAGCAAATAGTCGAAAAGCTCCGGCGGATAGGCAGGCCGAAACCGGGCGTATTGATCCGAACCTGTAGAGAAATTATCTTTCATGACCATGGTTTCATACATCAGCGCCAAAGCCGCAGCCGCTATCAGACGCCCAGAAAACGCGTCGGGAGCACCTCTTCCACAACACTTCCGTCTTCCAGCCGAAGGCCATACACCTTTGCCCAGGGCCGCGAACTTACTCCACCGCTAAACACGTCATCGATAAAATGGCCCGCAGCGCCATCATCCGCAGCATAGCCAGCCTTCATCTGGCCCGTAAGATGAAACTGGTGCAAGGTAGGCCGTCGCTCCGCCTCACCGTCGTAGTGCGGACAAAAACTCCCCTTGAGAATACCAAGACAGGCAAGCACGCTAAGCTTCCCCGGCACTGAATCGGTGCTGCATTCTTCAAACCAGCAATTGGCGCCGGCGCTGATACCAGCCAGCACGACGCCCTCCGCATAGGCTTTTTGCAGTATCTTATCCAATCCCCATTCCCGCCACAGAGCCAGCATGTTCCGCGTATTACCGCCCCCTACATAGATGACATCCTGTTCCAGCAGATAGGATTCGAGATCGGCTGTCGGCGGCGTAAAAAGAGAGAGAAACGCCGGCCGCGCATCCAGCCGGGAAAAGGCTTTGAAAAAATTGAGCGCATAGCGGGTCGCATCGTCGGTAGCATGCGGAAAGAAACAAACAGCAGGATTTTTCTTACGGGCTTGGGCAACTACATAGGCGTCCAATAAGGGATTATCCGGCTCCATCGAAAAGCCTCCGCCGCCCATGGCAATTACTTGTCTTTGTGGCATAGGTCCAGTGTAAAGGCGGTAAAGATACTGCTTCATGTCAATACCACATACGGCCGGCGCCAGACTACCCGCACCCTCCTGCCCCATGGCACCACTTGTGGATGCAGATATGCCGCGAGTAAGATAAACCATGCATCCAACCCCCTACTTAATCCGCGACTTCTCCTCCCCCGCCCTTTCCGCCTTGGGCTTACCATCCGAACCAAACGACCGCGTATAGGTCAGCTTCAGGATAGGAAACTGCCGCGATTCCTCATTCCAATTGACATACGACCGGGTATCAAAAGCATCCTTCCCCACCACCCCGATATAGCTTTTGTAGTTCATCCCCCGTAACACATCGGTGGCGGAAAACTGCAGACTCCCCCTGTTCTTATTGAGTTCTTTTTTGATGCCAACATTCAATTCGCCATTGCCCTTTGTCCTCACAGTCGCCTCATAGCTGGTGCTGTTATACCACCCCGAGACCTCGGCGCTGAGCCGCGTGGACAGCTTCAGGTTCTCATGAAAATTCACCGAATAGCCAAACCAGGTCTTCTCCGCCGGAGCCTGCGTATAGGTAACGCGATATTGCCGCCAGCCACCGGAAAGCGTATAGCTCATGTCCCACCAGGAAGTAACAGTAAAAGGCAGGTTCACCTCCAGCGTCAGGTTATGCTGAAAGGCAAGGTTCTCCGGCCGGATATATACCAGTTGGCTGCCGGCCTGGGGCGTCAGCGCCCAGCCAAAAATAGGGTCGTCATCCCTGCTGAACAGTAAGGAGAACGAATAACCATGGCTGAGATACCCGATCTTCCCGTTATTGGTAAGCGTCGGCTTTAGCAAGGGGTTTCCCGTGATCACCGACAACGGATCATTATAGCTGATAAACGAAGAAAGCGCCCTGTACGAAGGCCGGGTGATGCGCCGGGTAAAAGACAATTGCCATTCACTATGCTCCCCCACCTTTCGCGTCAGCAGCAGATTGGGAAACCACTCCCCCAACCGGCGATCGGCGATACTTTCACCGGTGCCTGCATCGTTCAACCGCGTCCGGGAATACTCATAGCGCGCCCCGATGTCCAGGGTCGTCTTCTCCCCGCCAGCAATATGCCAACTCCCATAACCCGCCGCAATACCTTCCCGCATCCGGATGGCATTCGCACTGGCCGCATTGGTCACCCAGGCCCCGTTGATCCAGCTTTCTATCCCACTCCGGCTCGTGCTGCTGGTATAATCCCCCTTCACCCCGGCCTCGAATCTCACCTTATCACTAAATGACACGCTATAATCTACCTTTGCTACCCCAACGCCGATCGCCGTGCTCGAATAACCCTTATTGGCGGAAGCAAAAAGACTGTCCCCGGTGATCCCGACGGTCTCTCCATGGCTGTCGACAAAACTTCCCAGTACCGTGCTGGGCCGGTTGTTGGTGTAATCCAGCCAGTCAAAGCCAATACTCAGCTTTTCTCCCTTACGTATTTCCTTTTCGGCCGTCAGCGATGCAATGAGGTTGTCCCAGTGACTCCTACCGTGGATATCCCCGTTATAGACGAGCACGCTGTCGGGCAGCAGGGTATACTTACCCAGGTTGTTGGTGATGGTGCTGGTCGTACTGTTGTTATAGCTGAGACTGGCGCCAAGGCTAAGCCGCGGCCGCAACCGGGTCTCAAAACCCGCCAATGCATTGTGAACATTGCTCATGTAGGAGGTGGCATTCCCAAAATCAAAACTTGACTCGCCCAACGCGGGGTTGAGATTCGTTCCCCCAGCAACAAAACTTGTAAGAGAATGGTCATGCATAAAAGAATATGAACCATACCAATCCGTCCTTCCGTTATTATGATCCAGGCTGAAGCTCCCTCCCCCCTTCTCTCCCCAGCCATAGCCGCCGTACAGCGAAAAAGCGCCGGTCGTCCCCTGCCGTTTGATCTTCTTCATCACGATATTGATCACTCCCGCACTGCCCGAAGCGTCATACCGCGAAGGCGGCGCTGAGAGAAGTTCGATCTTGTCGATATTATCCGCAGACATGCCGTTCAACAGTTGCATCACCTCCTCCTCCGGCATATGCATCACCTTCCCATCGATCATCACCGTTATCCCGGCCTTGCCGTTAAGGCTAATGGTGTTATTCCGATGGTCAAGCTGAACGCCGGGACTCCGCTCCAACACTTCCAGCACCGAGCTGCCCTTGTTGAGGATGCTGCTCTGTACATTGACTACCATACCGGCGATACTTTGCTGTACAGATGGCTTCGCGCTGCGGACGATCACTTCCCGCAACTGCCGCGCCCGCATCGGGCTTGTAGTATCCTGTTGCCGCGCCCGGGATGGACCAGCAGTATCCGCCTGCCCGCGCACCTGCCCGGTGCCATTCCGGGACAGGGCGGACAGTAGGGATAAGATTAAAAGGAAATGCTTCATGGAGAACAAAATAAAGCGCAGTACAAGGCGGGAAAAAATGCGTGTGACCACCGGCGATGGCAAATTGACAAAGTGCAAAAACCACCCGAAAATGCCCTCCTGACAGCAAAAACATCCGCTCATCATCCGGTTATGGAGGCCGGAATGCAACTCGTCATTTATTTGCGGTCATTCATATAGTAGCGGGAAAAGTTCCGGGCGATCGGGCTATCTTAGCAGGATGACGGTCGGTCATGACACCCGCAACTGGCTTATCCATTATAAGCTCTATCACATTCCCTTTTGGGGTGTCTATAATTATTTTTGCTGGGTAATAACTGTCGGTAACCCGGTGAAGGCCATTAACGCCCTGCTGTACTTGCCCTATACCGTAAAATATCTCTTCTATGTGATGGGACATGCTCTGGCGGCGTCTTTCAACCTGTATTTCCTGTTCCCGCGCTACCTGGAAAAAAGCCGCTTCGCGGTATACACCCTGCTAACCCTGCTCACCTGTGTATGCGCCGCATGCCTCATCGTCCCGGGCTACTACGTCAGCGCCTGGCTCGCCCATTCCACCCCTCAGAAGCTATTTGGCAAAGATGCATGCATCTTCACCTTTTTCAGCAACGCTTTCCTCTCGACCCTGGCCGCCATGACCCTGGCCATGAGCATCAAACTCGCCAAAAACTGGCTCGAGTCCCGGCGCCGCCAGCAACTGCTCGAAAAAGAGAAGCTGGAAACGGAATTGAATTACCTCCGCTACCAGTTCAACCCGCATTTCCTTTTCAACACCATCAATTCCATCTTCTTCCTCATCCACAAGAACCCCGACATGGCCTCTGCCTCCCTGGCCAAATTCTCCGAACTGCTGCGCTACCAGCTGTACGAATGCAACGACGAACAGATCCCTCTGGCAAGCGAGATCACCTACCTGGAAAATTTTATCGGGCTCGAACAGCTCCGCCAGAGCAACACCTTGGGACTGACCATTGATGTCCAGCAGCAGGATACCGGGCAGGTAACCATCGCTCCCTTCCTACTGATGACTTTTGTCGAGAATGCGTTTAAACATGTCTCCCGGCACACGGACGAACCCAACTGGATAACCGTCAAAGGACAATTACACCACCGGCAACTGGATTTTTTCATCGCCAACAGCAGCTCTCCCTTTGAGTCCAACGACGTGCTGCATTATCGCGGCATCGGTCTCAAAAATGTCCAGCGTAGACTCGACCTGCTCTATCCCGATCGGCATCAACTGTCGATAACCAACCACGGTGGCAGCTTCGAGGTCAGGCTCCGGCTGCAGCTGGCACAAAACCAACAAAAATGATCCATTGCATAATCATCGATGATGAACCACTTGCCCGGGAAGGAATGGCAAGCTATGTCCGAGAGGTCGATTTCCTACACCTCACTGCAACCTGCGAGAACCCGCTGCAACTGACAAAACTCCTCGATCAGCATCCCGTCGACCTCATCTTCCTCGACATCCAGATGCCGAAGATGAATGGCCTGGATTTCCTAAAGACGATGCAAAACCCGCCCATCGTCATCATCACCACCGCCTACCCCACCTATGCCCTGGAAGGTTTTCAGCTCAACGTGCTCGACTACCTCCTCAAGCCGATCACCTTCGACCGCTTCTTCAAATCCGTCAACAAAGCCAGGGACTATTATCACCTCATCACCCGAAGTACCGACACAAAAACCGGTGCAGCCGCCGACTATTTCTTCATCCGCTGCGGCAGCAAATATGAAAAGATATACTTCAGCCACATCCTTTACATCGAAGGGATGCAGAACTATATCACGCTATATACAGAGAAAGGAAAATATGTCACGCTCTTATACCTGAAGAACCTGGAAGAAAACCTCGACAGCCAGGCCTTTATCCGCGTCCACAAATCCTATATCGTCTCCATCGACAAGATCGAAGGCATCGAAGGCAACGAGATCTTTATCCAATCCCATCGCATCCCCATCAGCCGTAACTACCGCGAGCAGGTGATCCAACGCGTCGTCGAGGGTAAACTTTGGGATAAAATAAAATTCTCCTGAGACCCCGCCCCTCCCGCCCTCGCCCGACAGCTCACCTCACCACCCTGTCAAAAGCCGCCGTCAGCACCTGGCCGTTCCTTCTCACCTGTACCCATATCCGATATATCCCGGGCTGCGGAAAAGTATAAGGGAAACTCACCACATTCCCCATCTTCATCCCACCCATCACACCGGCCGTGCTATCCACCGGCATTTTCATCTGGCGCATCAGCCACGCATCCCGGTCATTCGTGCTCATCCTGCGAAGTCGCGCAACAAGCCCGTCGATGCTGTCGCTAAAGGCCTTTGGGTTGGGCATCCGGTACTCATTCTCGGGCTCGCCAATGCGCTGTACAAGCCCTTCCTGAGCGGCCACCGAATACGTCCCCACCGGATGCAAATGCACATAGGTGCTGCCATCGTCTTTGATGATCGCCGCGTGCGCCATCATCCCCAGATAGGGTTCGAGCACCGCCGGCTTCCCATTCGCATCCACCACCGCAAAATGCAGGTCATACAACTGCCCGGCCTCCAGGTCTTCGGCACCAGGCCCCTCCGCCACCATCATCGATCCGTCTTTCATCCGGACTCCCTTACCCGGCTTCCCGCACACGATCGCCTCCTTCCCTTCATTCGCGGGCAAGCCCGCGACCGTACCCTGGTCAGTGGCCGCGTTCGGGCCGGCGGCCGCATTCGGCAAAGCAAACGCATAAGCATCATCGGCATCGGTACGATGCACACTATCCACGAGGGGCTGACCGATATCAAAAGTATCCTTCAACGTCTCGGCAAAACCCGAGAGATTGACGATGTCCGCAAAGGCAAGATAACGGCCCTTCGGCAACGGCGGCAACACCGTCCGGAAGGTAGTGGGGTCCAGCCTCACCGGATGCAGATGTGCAAAGGCATCCATCGCCGGGAACCGGACGACAAAAAGATGCATCAGCTTCCCATGGTCGGGGATGATATACCGCAGCGAAGTCCTCCGCTGGGCGTTGGCGGTATCGATACGGATGGTCAGCTGATTGATTCCGCTGTCCGACTGCAGCGTATACTCCGCATGCATAGGCCGGTACATAAAATGGCGATACCGGTTGGCCCAGCTCTGCCACCAGGCATTGCCGCCATAGACGATAAGTGAAGAAAAGACAGCCGCCACAACGATCGCTATCCGTTTCGACCGGCGACGCCCCACCGCTACAGCCTCGCCTTTCGGGGTAAGGCCATCAGCCACACTCGACCCGATGATGGTCAGCAGGAGCACAAAGAGCAGGATGCCAAGACCTGCAAGCGTATAACCCGTCGCCGCGGGCAGCTTCTTCTGCGCCGTCGACACCGCCACTATCGGCACGACAAGATCCCCGCTGCCCAGGCTGCCGCTGACATGCAGCAGGATACTGCTCGACCCGTCATTCATCAGCCAGACGATGCCCTTGTACTGACCCGGCTGGCCGGCCACGGCCGGCAATACGTCGGGCGAGGGCGCACCCGATCGGCCCGAATAAAAGAAGATAGGCTGTGTCGATACGGTCGCCCCTCCGCCATTTTGCAAAAAGACCGTCACCTGCGCCGTACCGGGGATAACATCCGGTGGCTTTACGCTGACCAACAGCCGGTAGGGCCCCGCCACTCCTTCCATGGATACGTCGGGACTACCTACATGCGCAGATAAAGGGCCAACAGCACCCGCCAGCAAAGCCAACAGCCAATATAATCTCTTCATAGCAATTTATCGTTGAATATGTTGCATCCATTTCCCCCAACGAAGGCTAAGCCGGGCACAAAGCCACCCCACTACAACGGCAATGACCAACGCCCGTAACAGTTCGGGCAGCGGCGCAACGTCCTGCGGCCGGAATCTATAGCGCCACGGCCAATTGGGGGAAACCCCAAAATAGGTAGAATTGCTGGTGAAGAACCAGTTGCGGGCATTCGGTGACTCCAGCAAAAAGCCGCTCAGCGGATATTGCACGGCCACCAGCAACCCGACAAAAGCAAGACTCAGCCACAACGCCTTGAGCCAGTCCCCTGCCTTGCTCCGCTGCAGTATCAGATCCATGGCCATCGCGGGGACAATCACCAGGGCGGGAAAATTGGCCGGCTGAAAATGGGTGATATGAGAGAGTATCGGTCCCAATTTGGGTTCGGCAGGAAAAAGCTCCAGTATCCAGTTGGAAAAGAGCACCAGCAGGAAATAACCGCCGGTCACCGCCGTCATCCCCCAGCGCATCCGTGAGGCGAGGCCAAAAGCAGGCAGCAGCAACAGGCTCGCCATGGCCGCAATGATATAAAAAGACCCGCTGCGCATCCCGTGGAGATGCAGATAATCGGTAAACAGCGTGTAGACCATGGTCAATAAGCTCAGTGCGCTGATCACGAATAAGGTCTGTAATACCCCCCGCCTTCCACCCGCCCGGCCGGAGTCATCGGCATTCAGGTATTTACAGATACTCACACACGCGCCCAACTGCAAACAGATCATCCCCATCGCCAGCAAGGTATGCGGCGGTGAAAGGATGGTCACATCCAATCCATAGGCATTGTGCCACCAGTCGTCAAAAGGCGCCGAGGTAAGCATGGCGATGGAGCCCCAGATGCAGAACAGGGCGCCCAGCGGACTGTAAAAAACACCCCACACCCGGACATCCGTCGCCTTCGCCGCTTCCTTGCGGAAAAAGGAATTATACAGCACCCGGATACCCGAGAACAAACCGGCAAAAATGGCCCCGAGATACACCAGGATATGCGGCGGAGAAAGGAATTTATCCCGGCCGATGCTTCGATGCCACGATATATCCCATAGGATCCCCACCATCGTCAGCAGCGACGCAAGCGAGACGGCATAGATCGAAAGGGGGACCGTAACCCGGCCCGAATCCGCCCGGGGTCTCACCGCCACAGGCGAAGCAGGCAGTGGCGAGGGAAAGGTCGTAGACATAATAAGGAGGTGGTTTCTTTAAGTAAATATAAATAAAAAAAAGCCGCCCTCCTGCTAAAGGGCGACTACGGTCTACCAAAGCCGCCGGAGGCGGCGACGGTTTATTCAGGGGGTAAAAAGGTTAACTGTTCAATACGCTGGACTGGGTCAGATATCTCTGCGAAGGGAAATAGATAAAGAAACAACTTCCATTCTTCACCACCGGGATTATCTGCGTGGTCATCTCCGTCGGGATCGCCGGACAGCCAAACGTAGTTCCCATCACTCCATATTTGCGCAGGATACGCTGGCTGACATAACCCGCCCCATGGATGACGATGGCGCGCCTCATGGCATTGTCGTTATAGCCTCTGTCAACCCCGTCTATCCGCAGGGAAAGCCCATTGATACCGGTGTAGACGGCCCGCGTAATATAGAAGCCCATGCTGCTCTTGCAGGATTCCATCCGGTTCGAAAAGGAAGTAGCAAACTCCTCCCCGGAATTGATCCCATGCGCCACATACGTTCTGTACAGGAGCCGGCGGTTATGCACATCGATCACATACATCCGCTGATTGCTCGAAGACTGGCTGAAATCACAGATCGAAAGAATATTCGTCTTACGCAACAGGCCCCTTTTCTTCAGCTTGTAATAACCTGTCCACGCCGCCTGAAAGGCCTTCCGGCTCAACCCGGAATCTTCAAGGTCCATCTCTTCATAAATGTTGGCGGCCGTCGCGATGATCATCCGCATCTCGGCTCTTTTTGCCGCGGCTGCATAAGCCACACGCTTCTCGCGGAACAAAGTAGCAGAAGTCTTATAATTCTTAGCGGTCTTGGAAGCATTGATGGCTTCATAGACCGGAGGACCGGCGTGTAACAGAGAGGAAGAGAGAAGGAAGAAAACCAACACGAGGATTGGTTTGGCGGGGTTAGGGATGCACTGTTTCATAATCACGGATTTGATATATAAGGTCCAACCGCCATACCAGAAGTCAATCGATTGTTTCTCAATTCGGTAAACCGTGCCAATTCCCCTTTTTTGTCCCAAAACGGGAATTTGTTTGTCGTTTTTGGACTATAAAGGCCTAAAAAAAGAATCAGGGAGAGGACTCTCCCTGAATTACCAAACCTAACTGCCTATGAAGACTATAACACTATTGAAAGGCACCGGGTGCCCGATATTCTCTGTTGTACGATACGGTTGTAGTTTATATACGACAAGCGACTAAAAATAGATTTAGGAAGCCCGCATTTTTTTATCCTCTTATCTTTACCATAAATCATCGCTATGCCCCTGTTGGTCCTTATCCGTCACGGCCAATCCACTTACAACCTCGAAAATCTCTTCACCGGTGAGACCGATGTCCCCCTGACACCCCGCGGACGCGAAGAAGCCAGAGCTGCCGGGGCAAAACTCACGGACATCCCCTTTACCCATGGCTTCACGTCCATCCTTCAACGCGCCATCGATACGATGACCATCGTCCTCGAAGCGGCGCACCAGCAGCAACTTCCAATAACCCGCGACCGCGCACTCAACGAACGCAACTACGGCCGCCTCCAAGGCCTCAATAAATCGGATGTGGCAAAGGAATATGGCAACCAGCAGGTGGTCATCTGGCGACGCAGCTTCTCGGTCCGGCCGCCTGGCGGCGAAAGCCTCGCCGACACCGCGGGCCGCGTCATCCCCTATTATCAAAAAAATATCGAACCGGTGTTGCAAAAAGCCGGCAACGTCCTGGTGGTGGCACACGGCAACAGCCTGCGCGCCTTGATGATGTACCTGGAAAATATCAGCGAAGCAGATATCCCGGAAGTCGACCTGCCCACCGGCCGGCCCCGCCGGTATAACCTAACGTTGGGTGAGGACAATAAACTCCTGGTCAAAGACTGGGGAATGATGATATAGCTCCCGGATAAGCGAAGGACCATACGCCGCATACCAGGGCAGGATATTCTCCACCCGCTCTTGTAAGCCATTATGGGGGAATAAGGCGTCCTTTACTGCATGGATCTGCCGCTGCTGATCGGCGAATTTCCGCTTTTCGGCCTTCAACAGCTTCTTCTCCAGAGAGCGGATCGGTGTCACGGCCCTCACCTGCAGCGCGGTCACATGCTGTTCAAGCGTCGGATCCACCGGCCTCGCCAGCGCTTTCAACGTCTCATAATACTGGTTGGCCGCGGCGATCTCTTCTTCCAGGCTCAGCGAGTTGTGCGAATCCCGTCTCACAAGCTGGTTCAGGAGATCCTGTTCGTCGCGGAAAAGATCGGTGATGCCAAAACCGGCCTTCTCCATCTTCTCCATCCACGACCGTTGCACCAGCAGGAAAGAGTTGCGTAGCATCAGGACGGGAAAGGGGGTTTGGTAATGATCGAATAGCCCTTTCAACTCCAGCCAGTAAGCCGTTTCTCCACCCCCGCCGATAAAAGCCAGGTTGGGTAAGATCGTCTCCTGGAACAAACCCCGCAAAATGACATTGGGACTAAAACGCTCAGGATAACTATGCAGCTCATCCCGCAAAGCCTCAGCCGTAAAGGTCAAAGAAGAGCCGTGTATCTTATAGCTATCCCCCACCTGCTCGATGCGGCCACGCAGGTCGCCTTTTAAATAAAAAAGGTTGATGTCCCGTGGATTAGCCTGTATATCAAAGTGTTCGCTCAATCGTTCGATGCTGTAATTGACAATCCGCGAAGGCTCCTGCCGGAAAAGGTCATCTTCAAAGACGGCGATCATCTGGCGCTTGAATGCGGCTTTGTCGGCGATGAGCACGACCAGTCCGTATTCCGCGAAAAGGCTGTGCAGGATACGAAATGTCGCCGTTTGAATATCGGGACTGTCGAGATAGGCGGTTTTCAACAGCGACATGAGTTCCTTGCCATGAGGCTGAACAGCCAGTTCTCCTTCTATCCGATAGTATAATTTATCCAGGCCCTTGGTTGTCATCCGGCCTACTGCACCCGTTTGTTTGGTATCCCAGACCAGTTTCTCACCCCCCAGCCAGATCTGCCCCAGCTCCTCAAGGTCGGCATCCTCGCTGCCCATGTAAAACACCGGAACAAAAGACTTCTCCGGGTATTGCCCCGCCAGCCATTCGGCCAGCCGGATGGTGTGCAGTATCTTATAGATAAAGTAAAGGTGACCGGTAAAGATGGCCGGCTGATGGGCTGTACAGACAGTAAAGGTTGCAGGTTGCGCCAGCCGGGCGATGTTCTCCTTCACCCGCGGCGCCCCGGATAAGTCATTGGTGAGCATCCCCGCATATTGCTCCTCAAGGGCCGCTACCAGCGTTGCCCGGTCAACAGGCTTCGCCGCCATGCGCGCTTCCAGGGCACTACGGAAACCCTCCGGGCTCACCGGATGCGCATAAAAAAGCGATAGCTCATCAGCCTCATCCAGGTAGTCTGATATAATGCGGGAAAAATAACCAGTCTGGCGGTATGGTAAATGCGTCGATCTCCAGTCCATAAGACAGCGAATTTATCACCTCCGGCCGACAAAAAAAATCCCGGCGTGGTAATTTATCCGAACGGTGCTTACAACAGCAAAAAGGCGGGATTGTTCGGGATGAACCTACAACACCTGGAACCCGTATGCATACGGATCGTCTTCCGGGTCGATGGTGATGGTATTATATCCGTAGATCTTCGCCCAGCCCTCGATGCTCGGGACAATGGCCGGCTTGCCGGCGACCGTCACTGCCTTCTCAACGCGACCGGTAAAACTCGACCCTATAATGCTTTCATGAATAAACACATCCCCTTCCTTTAATTTCCCCTTGGCAAACCATTGCGCCATCCGGGCCGAGGTACCGGTGCCACAGGGACTCCGGTCGATGGCCTTGTCGCCATAAAAAACGGCGTTGCGCGCCGTAGCCCCCGCGTCGAGCGGCTTTCCCGTCCAAAGAATATGCGTGCAGGTGTGGATGGTCGGGTTCTCGGGATGGACAAAAGTATGCTCCGCGTTGATCCGCTGCCGCATCACCCGGCTCCACGCGATCAGCTGGTCGGCAGAATGATCTTCCAGTCCCCGGAAATTCTCCTGCGCATCGACAATGGCATAAAAATTCCCGCCATAGGAAACATCCACTTTCAACGGCCCCAGATCGGGACACTCTACCGTAATATTTTCCGCGGCAAGATAGGCCGGCACATTGGTCAGCTTCACCGACTTCACCTTTTTGCCTTCCTGCTTGTATTCGATCAGCACAAGACCCGCGGGCGCTTCCATCCGGATACGACCGGGCGTCTTTGGCTGGATAAGCCCTTCTTCCAGCGCGATGGTGATCGTCCCGATCGTCCCATGCCCGCACATCGGCAGACAACCGCTGGTCTCGATGAAGAGCACCGCCACATCATTCTGCGGATCATGCGGCGGATAAAGGATGCTGCCGCTCATCATATCGTGTCCCCGGGGCTCGAACATCAACCCCTTACGGATCCAATCGTATTCTTTTAGAAAATGCTGGCGCTTCTCGCTCATGTTCGCCCCATTCAGCACGGGACCGCCACCGGCTACCAGGCGCACAGGATTGCCGCAGGTATGCGCATCGATACAAAAAAAGGTCTTCTTCATCCTAGATACCGTCTCGGGTTAATAGATTATTTACCATCCGCCAGATGCCCAGCGGGTTGCTGTTCTTCAACGCATCGGGCAGCGCCGCATCCAACCAGCTCTGGTAAGCCAGGGGACGCACCCAGCGCTTGATGCCATCCGCTCCTACCGAGGTAAAGCGGCTGTCGGTCGTGGCCGGAAAAGGCCCGCCATGCTGCATCGCCAGACTGACCCGGACACCCGTAGGGACGCCGTTCAGGATCAGCCGGCCGCAAATATCCTGTACCGCGTCTACAAGAGCAGGAAATTGTGCGATATCCTCTTCGGTAGCCATCAGCGAGGTCGTCAGCTGCCCCTCGAGAAGCATGGCCGCCTTGACCAATTCTTCCGCATTACGGCACCGGATGACGAGGGAATAAGGCCCGAATACTTCCTGGTGCAACAGGGGATTGTTGAAGAAGGCCTCCGCGGTTGCCGAAGCGATCGTCGGCACACCCTGGTTCTCACCCGGCCGTGCGGCAGAGACCGCTATGGTCGCAACATCGGATTGGCCAAGGGCCGCGCTGCGCTTCTCGCCATACGCCTTGGCAATCCCCGGATGCAACATTGTTCCGGGAGCCGCTTTTTCAATGGCAGCCCCCAGCTCCTTTATGAAGAGATCGAGGCCCTCACCTTCGATCCCAAGGATTAGCCCGGGGTTGGTGCAGAACTGCCCCGTACCCAGGGTAATCGACCCTGCCAGTTGTGCAGCCAGCTCTTTGGCTGAGATCTCCAATTTATCCGGCAACAGGAATACAGGATTGATGCTTCCCATCTCGGCAAACACCGGAATCGGAACCTTCCGCTGGTTGGCCCAGTCGAAAAGCGCCTTGCCGCCGCCATAAGAACCCGTAAACCCGACAGCGCGGGTATACGGATGCGTTACCAGCGCCTTGCCGGTCTCGAAGCCCGCTCCGTGTACATGGGCAAATACCCCGGCAGGCAGCCCTGCCGCCGCGACGGCGGAAACAATCGCCTGCGCCACGCGCTCCGATGTCTCCGCATGGGCCGGATGAGCCTTTACGATGACGGGACACCCCGCGGCCAGCGCCGATGCCGTATCGCCACCGGCAGTGGAATAGGCAAAGGGGAAATTACTGGCGCCAAAAACAACCACCGGTCCGATAGCCACCTGCAGCTTGCGCACATCCACATCTCCTTTTTCCGCGTTGGCCGTATCGATACGCGCCTCCAGCCAGTGCCCGGCCTCACAGGCTTCTGCATAGCTCGTCAGCTGGAACATTGTCCGCGCCCGTTCGTTCCGCAACCGGGCCTCCGGCAGATTCGTCTCCTGCATCGCGATATGAATAAGCTCGTCACCGGCCGCCTCCAGCGCATGGGCGATGGCCCGCATAAGATCGGCCCGTTGCTTCAGTGTTGTATTCCGAAAAAGGGGAAAAGCCTGCCAGGCTTCCTGCATAAGCCGGTTTATTTCGGCAGGCGAAGTGTCGGGAAATGTCATCGGATAAAAATTTTAAGCGTTAGCTAATACGCATATTCCGTCAGCACCGGCCGGCTGGCCACCCCCTGCCTGATCACCTCCAGGATATCTTCCCGTTCCTTACCCGTCAGCGGCAGCCGCGGAGCCCGCACATGCTCGGTACCCAGACCAACCACCACTTCCGCTAATTTGATATACTGCACCAGCTTGGGATGGATATCCAATTCCAGCAAGGGAAGGAACCAGCGATGTATCTCCAGCGCCTCTTCTATCCGGCCCGCTTTCGCCAATTTGTAGATGGCTACCGTTTCCGCCGGGAAGGCGCCTACAAGACCGCCGACCCAACCACTGGCTCCCATCAGCAATTCCTCCAGCGCGATGGTATCGACACCACACAGGATCTTGAGCCGGCTCCCAAAGCGGTTGATCAGCCGCGTGACATTGGAGACATCACGCGTAGACTCTTTCACCGCCTCGATATTGGCCAATTCTACCAGCTCTTCGAACATCTCCAGCGTCACTTCTATCTTGTAATCGACAGGGTTGTTATAGATCATCACCTGCAACGGAGTGGCGCCCGCAATCGTCTTGAAGAAGGTCACCGTCTCGCGGTGATCGCTCTTATACCGCATCGGCGGCAACAACATCAACCCATCGGCACCCCACTCTTCCGCCAGCCGCGCCTGCTTCACCGCCTCCCGCGTCGACCCTTCGGCAATATTCAACAACACAGGAATACGGCCACCGCTCTTTTCCACGCTATACTTGATCAACGTCTCCTTTTCCGCCAGGGTCAGCGTGCTCGCCTCGCCAAGGCTGCCGCCGATGATGACGCCATTGACACCGGCGTCGATCTGCGCTTCCAGATTCAGTCCAAACATAGCGAGGTCTAAGGTATCCTGGGGGGTGAACTTGGTCGTCAGGGCAGGAAAAACTCCAGTGAAGTCTATTCGCATGTAATCTTTATTATTTATTGCAAAACTACCGGTTTGACGGCATCGCCAGGCAGCGTCGATTGATTTGTTCTTTGCAGATTTTAACTTGCCCTCACTACTTCGCCTTCAATATCGTAATCATAGGCCTTGGTGATCCGCACATCGACAAAATCACCGATAGGCAGCTTATCCTGGCTGTGGATGATCACCTCGTTGTCTACCTCCACCGAATCGAACTCCGTCCGGCCAAGATAACGCCCCGCTTCTTTCTTGTCGATAAGCGTCCTGAATACCTGCCCCACCTTCTCCTGGTTCTTCTCATAGGAGATCTCCTGCTGCACTTCCATCACCTCCTGGGCCCGCTGCTGCTTTTCATCGGCCGGGATGGAATCTTCCAGGCCATACGCCGATGTGCCTTCCTCATGCGAATAGGCGAATATCCCAACCCTGTCGAACCGGTGCTCTTGCAGGAAACCTTTCAGCTCTTCCACGTCTTCCGCCGTCTCCCCCGGGAATCCTGCGATGAGGGTCGTACGCAGACATATCCCCGGTACCCGATGCCTGATCGTATGAATAAGATCGGTCATCTCTGCCTTCGTGATCTGCCGGCGCATGGCCTTTAACATATTATCACTGGCATGCTGCAGGGGCATATCGAGATAGTTGCAAATATTCTTTCTTTCCCGCATGACATCCAATATCTCCAAGGGGAATTTCGACGGATAGGCATAATGCAACCTGATCCACTCAAGACCCTTTATATCCGCCAGCCGGTGTAAGAGGTCGGGCAACATCCGCTTCTTATAAAGATCGAGACCGTAATAGGTCAGCTCCTGGGCGATGAGCAAGATCTCCTTTACCCCGCGTCGTACAAGCCCCTCCGCCTCTTTCACCAGGTCTTCTATCGATCGGCTGACATGACCGCCTCGCATCAGGGGGATGGCGCAAAAAGCGCAGGTGCGGTTGCACCCTTCCGATATTTTCAGGTAGGCATAATGTTGAGGTGTGGAAAGAAGGCGTTCACCCAGCAACTCGGCCTTATAGTCGGCCTCGAATCGCTTTAGCATCAGCGGCAGCTCCATCGTCCCAAACCAGGCATCCACCTCGGGTATCTCTTTTTCCAGGTCTTCCCGGTAACGATGGCTCAGACAACCGGTGACATAAACTTTGTCGATCCGGCCTTTCTTCTTCAGCGCCACCTGATCAAGGATAGTGTTGACAGATTCTTCTTTCGCCTTGTCGATAAACCCACAAGTGTTAACGACGACGATATTATGATCTTTTTTCGTACTTTCATGTACTACATCGATATTATTGGCTCGTAACTGACCGCTCAGGACTTCGCTGTCGACCATGTTCTTGCTACATCCCAAAGTGATGATATTGACTTTATCCCGCTGTAACGTTCTTGTCTTCATAATAATGTCTGCACAAAGGTCGCAAAGGTACTGACTTTTTTCAAAGCCCTAATGTGGCATGGTTTTTTATATATTTGCCTGCATAAAAAATGTACAACAAACTATGAGAAAAACCCTTTTTGTACTCGGAATCGTATCTTTCCTCTTTACTAACCGTTCGTTCGCACAGGCCGAAGGTAGCAGCTATGAGACTGCCGTGGGTCTTAAATTTTGGCCTGGCGCCCTGACTGTCAAGCACTTCATCCAAGACGACAGGGCCCTGGAAGGAATACTCAGCTTTTGGGATGGCGGCTTCAGGCTCACCGGCCTGTATGAGTTTCATGGCGATATCAACGGAGCCCCCGGCCTCAAGTGGTATGTCGGCCCCGGCGCGCACCTCGGCTGGTATAACGGTGACTATTATCATGGATATTATTACAACAGCGGCGCTCTGTCCATCGGGGTTGATGGCATCCTGGGCCTCGAATACAAATTTGATGGCGCACCCATCGCGATCAGCGCGGATATCAATCCGTACATCGAATTCAACCACCCTTATTTCGACGTCTTTGGCGGACTCGGAGTCAAATACACCTGGTAAAAACAAGAAGGGCCGCGAGTCTATTTGGTCTCCGGCCCTTCTAAATTAAATAAGCTATCCACAAATTCATGCTTGTCGAACACAAGCAAGTCCTCCATCTTCTCTCCCACCCCGATAAACTTCACCGGTATCTTAAACTGGTTGGCGATCGCCAGCACCACTCCACCTTTGGCCGTTCCATCAAGTTTAGTGATGGCCAGCGCCGTCACGTCGGTGGCCGCCGTGAATTGCCGGGCCTGCTCCACCGCGTTCTGCCCCGTCGACCCATCCAGCACCAGCAACACTTCATGCGGCGCATCGGGCATAACCTTCTTGATCACCCGGCTGATCTTGCTCAACTCCTCCATCAGGTAGGCCTTGTTATGTAGCCGCCCCGCCGTGTCGATGATCACCACATCGGCCCCTCTGGCTACGCCGCTCTGAACGGTATCAAACGCCACCGCACCCGGATCGGCGCCCATCCCCTGCTTGACGATCGGCACCCCCACCCGTTCGCTCCAAATGGTGAGCTGATCAACCGCCGCTGCCCGAAACGTATCCGCCGCCCCAAGCAGCACCGATTTCCCCGCCTTCTTAAAATTGTATGCTAATTTGCCGATAGTGGTGGTCTTCCCCACACCATTCACTCCAACGACAAGGATCACGTAAGGCTTATTCCCCGACGGCGTGCTGAAATCCCGGTAAGACTGCTCCGGCGCATCTACCAGGATATTCTCTATTTCCTGTTGAAGTAAGTTGTTTAATTCGCTGGTGTTGATATATTTATCTTTCGCCACCCGCTTCTCTATCTGCTTGATGATCTGCACCGTCGTATCGATGCCGACATCCGCACTGACAAGGGCATCCTCCAGGTTGTCCAGCACTTCTTCATCCACCGTGCTCTTACCCGCAACGGCCTTCGTCAGCCGGGTAAGGAATCCCTCCTTGGTCTTCTGCAACCCCTGGTTGAGGCTTTCCTTTTCCTTTTTTCCAAAAAGCTTATCAAACAGTCCCATAGTATATCATATGCAAAAAGCTGCCTCACCGAGACAGCTTTTCTGATTAGCTTACTAAACCCGAAATTATTTTTGAGCCAGATACTCCTTGATCTTCTCCTTGTGGACGATGGCCTCCTTAAAGGTATAGGCACCGGTCTTGGGGCTGCGAACAGCCTTGATCACCTTTGTCCAGTTCTTGGCTTCCGCGGCAGCCTTGGCATCCTTGGTTTTAATAGCGGTTTTTGCTGCTTTTGCCATGATTATTTAATTTCTTTATGAACAGTTACTTTCTTTAAAATGGGGTTGTACTTCTTCAGCTCCAGACGCTCAGGAGTGTTTTTCTTATTCTTGGTAGTGATATACCGGCTGGTGCCCGGCTGTCCGCTGGTCTTATGCTCTGTGCATTCCAGTATCACTTGAACCCTGCTGCCTTTCTTTGCCATAATTCGGTGAGGTTTAAAAAGTCTTTAAATCTTTTCGCCGTTCGCTCTTAACTGCTTAACAACGCTGTACAGACCATTTTTGTTGATCGTCCGCAATCCTTCCGAGGAGACCTTCAGCGTGATCCACTTGTCTTCCTCAGCCAGGAAAAAACGTTTGGTCTGCAAATTGGGTAAGAACCTGCGCTTTGTCTTTATGTTAGAATGCGATACGCTGTGCCCGGAAACCGGAACCTTACCCGTTATCTGACAAACTCTAGCCATGACTGAAAATTTATTAGGAGTGCAAAGGTCGGTAAATTCAGGTAATTATCAAAAAGAAATCCCTTTTTTTTCAACGACTTGTTCACATCAGTGGATTACTTTATTGCAAACGCTATCACATAATCCCCTTGCCTGGTCCTGAGCTTCCCATGCCCCCCGGCCGCAATCACCACATATTGCTTACCATCAAGGGAATAGGTCATCGGCGTCGCCTGGCCCGCGGCCGGCAGCGCATAGTCCCAAAGCACCTTCCCCGTCCGCCGGTCGAAGGCCCGGAAATGTCCATCCATGCTGGCCGCCACAAAGATAAGATCACCCGCCGTAACAATGGCCCCGCCAAAATTGATCGACCCCCACTTGTCTGCGTCAGGATACCGGGCCGGGTCCATCATATGACCCAGCGGCACCTCCCATTTCTTTGATCCATCGTGCAGGTCGATGGCCACCAGCGTCCCCCAGGGCGGCTTCACCTGCATGACGATACCCCGCATATCGACCTTGATCAGATAGTCCCGTTTCATCACATAGGGCGTCCCCAGCTGCCGGCCGGTCTCCGCCCGCATCACCGATGCATCTGCCCGCTCAACGATGTCGACACTGTCCCGCGGCAGCATCCGGATGACGGCCGGGATAAGATTGATATTGGTGATCAGCCAGTCATTCACCGGGTCATAACACATCCCGCTCCAATTGATGCCCCCTACATTCCCCGGGGCCATGATCGAACCTTCGGGACTGGGTGGCGTAAAAGGCCCCTGACTACGGTAACTGGTAATCCGCCGGCGCGCCTCCGCGGCATCTTCCTCCGTGGGTCCCCAGGCATCCGCCACGCTGAGCCCCTGGATACCCAGCGGCGCAGGTAGCACCGGGAAGGGCTGAGTGGGCCAGGCTTCCTCCCCTTTCACCGTAGAAGCAGGCACCGGCCGTTCTTCCACCGGGAACAAGGATTGCCCCGTCTCCCGGTCAAGGACGAAAATGTGCCCCATCTTGGTGCCGACGACAACCGCCCCTATCTTCTTTCCCCCACGATCGATATCCACCAGCATCGGCTGCGCGGCAATATCGAAATCCCAAAGATCATGGTGCACCACCTGGAACGACCAGATCCGCTTGCCCGTGGAAGCTCGCAGGGCAACGATAGAATTGGCATATAGGTTAGAGCCCTTTCGCTCTCCACCATAATAATCAGGACTGGGAGAGGTGGTCGGCACAAAAAGCAGGTCGCGCGCCGCATCCACCGAAAGGATCGACCAGGCATTGGCCGCCCCCGACTGGTGAGCCTTCGGCCCCTGCCAGCTGGCATAGGCACTGTCCGCCGGGTCTGTCGGGATGGGGTTCCAGCTCCAGACGAGCTTCCCCGTCCGCACATTATAGGCCCGTACTACCCCCTGTGGATAGTCAAACCGGTAGTTGTCGCCAAGGCTGCTGCCAACGATGACAAGATCGCCTGTTACCACCGGTGGCGAGGTCTCGGCGATGTCATCCCCCACTCCGGCGCGAAGGTCAACCGCCCCATCCTTGCCAAAATCCGCAGCCGGCTTGCCCGTTGTCGCATCCAATGCGATCAGCCTGCCGTCAAGCGTACCGATAAAGATGCGCCCAGGCTCTCCATTCGTGACGCTACCGTTGCCAAACAGCGGTCCGCCGCCCTTTGCCGGCCAATACGCCACACCCCGGCTGGTGATCTCGGAATGATCATCATGCAGGTTGACCTTCGGATCATATACCCACCGCTGCTGCCCCGTGGCAGCATCCACGGCAATCACCCTGTCGCTGGGGGTACTCAGGTAAAGCGTTCGCCCGATGAGGATCGGTGTGGACTCAAAAGCCGCCTTCGCCAGCGCATGCGTCCCTTCATAGGTCGCCAGTTCTCCCGTCCGGTACGTCCAGGCGACTTTCAACCCCGCTACGTTGTGATCGTTTATCTGCTTCAGAGCAGAATAACGGCGTCCGCCCGCATCCTGCCCGTAATAAGCCCAGGAACCATCCTGTGCCCCCGCGCTTAGCATCGCCAAAAGCGATAAGAAGAACAAACTACATCGCATAAAATATTTTTTTTCAAACCTATTTAGTTTACCCCGACGCTCCGAATTCCTTTGACCAAAATCCCGTCTTTGGTGACCTGCGGTCACAAATAATGTTTCTCCTGGACCTCGATACCCTATCTTAATTAATAATTCCTTAATTTTCTGTTCCCGTTTGCCTGGTTACATTGCGCAAAATGGGAGATATGAATGTAACAAATGATTCAATGAGAAGAAAAACCATCCCACGCGACATCAGTTGGCTTTCGTTTAACGGGCGGGTTCTGCAGGAAGCCGCCGATCCCACCGTACCCCTGCGCGAACGCATACGTTTCCTCGGCATATTTTCCAACAACATGGACGAGTTCTTCCGGGTCCGCGTTGCCACGCTGCGCCGCATGATCGAATACAGTGGCAGAAAATCGCGGCTCAACATGCACCTCGAAGCCTCACCCGAAAAGATCCTCAATGAGATCCAGGCCGCCGTCCTGAAGCAGGGCGACGAATTCGACGCCATCTGGGACGGCATCCGTACGGAAATGGAGAGCGAGAAGATCTACCTGGTGACGGAAAAGGAAGCCGACCCCGCTCAGGCGCAATTCATACACAATTATTTTGAAGAGGAGGTCCGCACCAATACGATCCCGCTGATGATCGAAAGCATCCCGACCTTCCCCTTCCTGCGGGATAAATCCCTCTATCTCGGTGTCGTGCTCTCCCGCCGGGACAGCAGCATGAAGCGAAAATATGCAATTATCGAGATTCCCAGCCGCGTACTGGGTCGCTTCGTCATCCTGCCGACACCGAGTTCCGACGAACACCATATCATTTTGCTGGAGGACATCATCCGCTTCAATCTGCGCAACATCTTCGCCTACTTCGGCTATGACACCTACGACTCCTGGGTCTTCAAGGTCACCCGCGACGCGGAGATCGACCTCGACAACGACGTATCTACCACGCTGATCCAGAAGATTGAGAAAGGGCTGAAAAACCGGCGCAAGGGCAAACCGGTGCGCTTCGTTTACGACGAGCAAATGGATAAAGGCCTGCTGGACTATCTGCTCAAACGCCTCAACCTCTCCAAAAAGAGCGGCAATCTCATCCCCGGCGGACGCATCCACAATTTCCGGCATTTTATGGATTTTCCCGATGTTTTTCCCAAACAGGGGCAACGCAAGAAATCCTTCACCCATCCCCTTCTGCAAACGACGCCCCGGGTTACCGACGTAGTGCTCGAACAGGATGTGATGTTGCATTTCCCCTATCATTCCTTCAACCCCCTGATCGACATGCTGCGGGAAGCCGCCATCGATCCCAATGTCACTACGATAAAGATCACCGGCTACCGCCTGGCTTCCAACTCCAAGATCATCAACGCCCTCGTCAATGCCGTCCGCAACGGCAAGCACGTCACGGTGATGCTCGAGCTGCGCGCCCGGTTCGACGAGGAAGCCAACCTGGAATGGAAAGAGCGGCTTGAGGACGAAGGGGTAAAGGTTCTCATCGGCATCCCCAACGTGAAAGTGCACGCGAAGATCTGCCTCATCAAGAAAAGGATCAACAACTTCACCATCCACTACGGCTTCGTCAGCACCGGCAATCTGAATGAAAAGACGGCCAGGGTATACGGTGACCACTGCCTGCTCACCTCCGACCGGCATGTCATGGCCGACGTCAACCGCATCTTCAACTATCTTGAGAACTATAAAGAAGGCACCGCCCCGCTGAAAGCCTGCAAGACCCTGATCCCATGTCCCACCAACCTGCGACGTGAGCTCGTGCGCATGATCGCCCGGGAAACGAAACTGGCCCGGGAAAAGAAGCCCGCGGCCATCACCCTCAAGATGAACTCGCTGTCCGACGAAGACCTCATCGAAAAATTATCCGAGGCGGCAAAAGCCGGTGTAAAGATCCAGCTCATCATCCGCGGCATCTTCTGCATGTTCTCCGAGAACAGCAAATTCCTCATCCCGGTGAAAGCCATCAGCATCATCGACGAATACCTCGAACACGCCCGCGTCTTTATCTTCCACAACGGCGGAAACGAAAAAACTTACATATCTTCGGCCGACTGGATGGTCCGCAACCTCGATCACCGGGTGGAAGCAACCTGCCCCGTCCTCGATGAAGGGATTGCGCAAGAGCTGAAAGATATCCTCAACATCCAGTTGTCGGACAACGTAAAAGCACGCTGGCTGGATAACGAGCTGTTGAATAAATACAAACGCGACCACACCGAAACAAGGGTCAGAAGCCAGATCGAGATCTATAATTATTTGTACCAAAAAGCTACGTTTGCGGAGGAAGGGGCCGTAGTCACCCCCGAACCCGCGGCAGCAACGGAATAGAAACCACTAAATGAAACTTCGTCTCGCAGCCATTGATATAGGAAGTAATGCGGCACGGCTGCTTATCTCCGATGTGACCGACAATTTCGGGAAACCTGAGTTCAACAAGATCAACCTCGTACGCGTACCTCTCCGGCTGGGGTTCGATGTGTTCGATCACGAGCAAAAAGAAATCTCCTCCGAAAAGGTAGACATGTTGCTTCACACCCTGAAAGCATACAAACACCTGCTCGAGGCTTACGAAGTAGACTACACGAAGGCCGCCGCCACCTCCGCCATGCGCGACGCTACCAACGCCAAAGAGATCATCCGGCGGGTAAAGGAAGAAACCGGCATCGAGATCGAAGTCATCAGCGGCGGCTACGAAGCTACCCTCATCTACGAGAACCACATCGCCGAAAACCTGGACAAAGAACACGCCTATCTGTACATCGACGTAGGCGGCGGCAGCACCGAACTCACCTTCTTTGCCGGCAATACCCTGCTCTTTTCCTCCTCTTTTAATATTGGCACCATCCGCCTGCTTAAAAACCAGGTAACGGTCGCCCAATGGGACGGCATGAAGGACTATATCCGCCGCGAGACCCGTAACTATACTGATAGGGTCGTCGCCATCGGCTCGGGCGGTAATATCAACAAGATCTTCTCCATCTCCAAACGAAAAGAGGGCAAATCCCTCCATATCGAACTGCTCAAGGATTATCACAAGGAATTCAGCAGTTTTAACCTGGAAGACCGGATGCGGCTCTACAAGCTGCGGGAAGACCGCGCCGATGTCATCGTCCCCGCCCTGCTCATCTATATCAACGCGATGCGCTGGGCCGGCGCCGAAGAGATCTATGTCCCCAAAATAGGACTCGCCGACGGGCTCGTCCAACACCTCTATGCCGACCTCAAAAGAAAAGGCGTCGAAGTGTGAAAAAATGCGCCTAACTTGGACGGCAAAATTCAGCCATGTCAGTGCATACTGAGATAAAAAAAGTAACGACCCATACTTTACAACGGATGAAGGCAGCGGGAGAAAAGATTTCCATGATCACCGCCTACGATTATTCCTTCGCCCGCATCTTCGACGCGGCAGGCATCGACGTCATCCTCGTCGGCGACTCTGCCTCCAATGTCATGGCCGGTCATGAAACGACCCTCCCTATCACTCTCGACCAGATGATCTATCACGCTTCCTCTGTCGTCCGGGGCGTCAACCGGGCCCTGGTCGTCGTCGACCTGCCCTTTGGCTCCTACCAGTCCAACTCAAAGGAAGCCCTCGCCTCCGCCATCCGCATCATGAAAGAAACAGGCGCTCACGCTATCAAATGCGAGGGCGGCGAAGAGATACTCGAATCCGTCAAACGCATCCTGGCCGCCGGCATCCCGGTCATCGGTCACCTTGGCCTTACCCCGCAATCTATTTATAAATTCGGAACATATACCGTCCGCGCCCGCGAAGAAGCAGAAGCCGAGAAGCTAAAACGCGACGCCGTCCTGCTCGAAGAAGCCGGTTGCTCCGCCATCGTCCTGGAAAAGATCCCCGCCAATCTGGCCAAAATCGTCGCCCAAACCCTCCAGATCCCCATCATCGGTATCGGCGCCGGCCGGTATTGCGATGGCCAGGTGCTGGTGATGCACGATCTGCTGGGCATCAACACCGAATTCCAACCCCGCTTCCTCCGTCGCTATCTGCGCCTCCACGAGGAGATCTCCGAAGCGATCCGCCAATATATCCACGATGTAAAATCAAGCGATTTCCCCAACGAGCAGGAGCAATATTGAGACCTCTCCACCCATCGATCTCCCATCCTTAGCGACCCCGCAGCGCCTCCCGGTTCCATGGCGCTTCCAGCTATGCCCGCCTGCCTGGACAGGTCCCTGCTGTCTGCGCGCAGTTATATTAAAAAAGAAAATAATTTACACTTTGTAATACAAAGTGTAAATTAAATGGCATTTTTTAGCTAAATTCATTATATACCAAAGCTAATATATATGATGAAGTCATGCATGACCCTCTTTTGCCTCGTACTTACCTCCTATGTGCTCTACGCTCAACAAACCATCACCGGTAAAGTAACAGATCAACGATCGGGCTCCCCATTGGCAGGTGTCTCGATTAAAATTAAAGGTGGCAAAGGTACTTCCACTGATAATGAAGGAGTCTTTAAAATTCAGGCCGCCTCCGGTCAGACCCTCGAGATCACCAGCGTCGGCTACAAACCCATCGTCATAGCCGCCGGCAACCAGTCCGTCCTCCAGATCGCCCTCGAACCGGCCTCCATCGAAATGACCGAACTGGTCTTCGTCGGCGCCCGCGGCAGCGCCCGCAGCAAAGCAGAGTCGCCTGTGCCTGTCGATGTCATTAACGTTAACAATGTCGCTTCTTCCACGGCCAAACCCGACCTGATGTCCCAGCTGAATATGACCGTGCCCTCCTTCAATTATAATAAACAGAGTGGTGGCGACGGCTCCGACGCCATCGACTTCGCCAGCATCCGCGGCCTGGGCTTCGACCAGACCCTGGTGCTCATCAACGGCAAACGCCGCCACCTCTCCGCCTTCGTCAACGAGGTAGGCACCCGCGGAAGAGGTAATTCCGGCACCGACCTCAATTCCATCCCCGAGGCCGCTATCGACCACATCGAGATCCTGCGGGATGGCGCCTCCGCCCAATATGGTTCGGACGCCATCGCCGGTGTCATCAACATCGTCCTGAAAAAAGACGTCCACCACCTCACCGTCAATACGGGGTGGAGCGGCTATTATGACCATAAATACAACTCCCTGAACAGCGTCGATCCCAGCCAGTATTATACCGGCAGCTGGGTGGATGGCAACACCTTCACCACCGCCGTCGATTACGGCCTGCCCATCGGCAAAAGCGGCGGATTCCTCAACATTGCCGGTAATTTCCTGGCGCAGGGCAAGACCTTCCGCCAGGACCCGGACACCAACTGGACCACCAATCCCAACGCCCTTAGCACCAACACCTGGAGAAGGGCTGGCGGCGACGGCGCCGTCACCTCCGGCGGCGGCATGTTCAACCTGGAAATTCCATTCGCCGGGACGCAAACAAAATTCTATGCCTTCGGCGGCATGAATTACAAACATTCCAACGTCTACGCCTGGACCCGCAACTTCTCCGCCAATCCCCAGAAATTCCCGACCAACCCCGACGGCAGCCTCATCTACGAACCGGGCATCATGCACGTAGCCGGCGCCCCGGACGGCAGCATAAATTCAAACAACGTCTTCTACAACCCCCAGGAAGATGTATATATCACAGACCAATCTATCGCAGCCGGATTCAGCGGGACGACAAAAAGCAGCTGGAACTGGGACATCAGCAACGTCACCGGCTACAACGACTTCCACTACTACGGCAACAAGACCTTCAACGCAGCCCTCGATAACGGTCTGCCTCCCTCTTCCGTAAAGACCCGCTTCAACGACGGCGGATTCAGCTTCCTGCAGAACACGGCCAACCTCGACATAAACAAGCGGTTCGCCGGTGTGGCCGAAGGCATGACCCTCGCCTTTGGCGCTGAATTCCGCTACGAGCACTATAAACTGTACGCCGGCGAACCCGATTCCTATGGCTACGACGTGGCCAACAAGCTGTACCCCAACTTATACGGCGACGGCAACGCCGACTCCCTCCGCAAACCCGCCTCCGGCTCGGAAGGTTTTCCGGGCTTTACACCGGGTGATGCTACCGTTGCCCATCGCACCAATACCGGCGTCTACGGCGACATCGCCATCGATCTTACAAAAGCCTGGCTGGTAGATGGTGCCGTCCGTTTCGAACATTATTCGGATTTCGGTTCGGTCACCACTTACAAATTCGCCACCCGATACAAGTTGACGCAAAACTTCAACATACGTGGTTCGATCAGCACCGGCTTCCGTGCGCCGTCGCTGCAACAGATCAATTTCAGCAATACCAACACGAATATCATCAAGGTGAACGGAGTTCCCACGCTGGAATATATCAAGCTCGTGCCCAACTACAGTTCCATCGCAAGGGCGGTAGGCATCCCGGCCCTGAAACAGGAAGAGTCTGTCAACGGAAGCCTCGGCTTCGCCTGGACGCCGGTACATAACCTCACCATCACCACTGATGGGTATTGGATCAAAATGAAGAACCGCATCGTCATCACCGGCAACTTCGGCAGTGCCATCGGTCCGCTGGCCAGCGTACTGGCGGCGAACAATCCCCCGCTGTATGCGGCCAACTTTTTTGTCAACGCCGTCAACACGACCAATACCGGCCTCGACATCGTCATCGATTATACCAAAAGATGGGGCAAACAAAGCCTGCGTGCACTGCTGGCGGGAAATATCCAGAATGTCAATATCGATAAGATCAATATCCCGTCGGCGCTTGACAGCAATTATGCCGACAGACAGGCTTTCTTCAGCAGCCGCGAGCAGGCCTTCCTCAAAGCTTCCGCTCCAAGGGCTAAATTCTCCCTAGCCCTCGAATACGGCGTAGGCAAGTTTACCGCAGGCTCCCACCTCACCTACTTCGGTAAGGTCGTCACGCAAGGCTTCGGCTATGCATCCCTGCCCGGCGCCGCTTCGGGCGGACCCGGCGGAGCCGGCATCTCCGACCAGGGTAATGGCTGGGACCCCTATGTAGTCACAGACGACGGAAAATCTGTCATCCCGGAAAACTTCGTCTTCCACGGGAAAATAACCACGGATGTCTATGTGTCCCTGAAGCTGACACCGCATTGCACCTGGACCACCGGTGTCGATAATCTCTTCAACGTCCATCCCGATCTGGCCGTTACCGCCGGAGCCCGCCAGTCTTCCTGGGGCGACAGCGAATCGGGCGGCGCCTTCGATGCCGTTCAAATGGGATTCAACGGGATGCGGATGTTCAGCAAGCTCTTATTCCGCTTCTAACCTCGAGGGGCCGGGCATCAGCCCGGCCTCTTGATTTAATCGTCCATTCACCGACCTAATTACCCCATTCATCTAATAATTCCACTGCTTAGACGATTCCCTGCTAGATTTGAATGGTAATAGGGACCCGCGTGAAGAAGTTAACCGTTCAAATTGTCATCCATCTCGCAGCCTGGCTCTGCTTCCTGATGCTGCCGTTCATATTCTATCCGCGTCCCGCCCAGATGGATGTCTCCTTTTTCACCGAACGCTACTTTACAAATTTCTTCATCGTCAACAACCTGTTCATCATCGCCTTTTATTATTGCAACACGTACCTCTTCATCCCACGGTTGTTCGACAATAAGAAGTTCATTGTATACACCATCATCATCCTGGGGCTGATGATCTTCTATGGCCTCATGCCCCGCATCTACCACACCCTCTTCGGCAGCATCCAGCCCAATGCTGCCCCACCCCCCAACCGGCCCCCCGGCCCCCCACGCAACAGACCGATCCTCAGCGCCGGCAATATCCTCTTCTTCCTGCTGGTCTTTGTCTTCAGCACGGGCGTCAAGGTCATCAATCAGTGGCTCCGGTCCGAGCAACGCACCAAGGAGATCGCCAACGAAAAACTAAAGGCCGAACTTTCCTTCCTTAAGGCCCAGATAAATCCCCATTTTCTGTTTAATACCCTGAATAACATTTACGCATTGGCAAGCGCTCAGTCTGAGCAAACCGCGCCAGCAATAATGAAACTCTCCAGCATCATGCGCTACGTGCTGACGGAGGCTCGCAACGACCTTGTCCCGCTGGAAAAAGAGATCCAGTTTACGTCACATTATATCGAGTTGCAAAAAATGCGGCTCACCGACAAAACTATCATCGACTTCACGGTACTCGGCGATCCAATGGGCAGACAGATCGCGCCCCTGCTGTTGCTACCCTTCGTGGAGAACGCTTTCAAATACGGCATCAGCACACGCGAACGCTCTCCCATCACCATCCTGTTGGAAATAAAGCGGGATTCGTTGTATTTTAGCGTCTGCAACCAGAAGCATCCGAACACCATGCTGCGCGTATCGGACAATACGGGCATCGGCATCAGTAATACCAAACGCCGCCTCGATCTTTTCTATGAAGACCGCTACGCACTCGACATCGATGACAAGACCCACGACTTTTCCGTCAAACTAAAAATTCCGGTATAATGTTAACCTGCATAGCCGTCGACGATGAGCCCCTGGCGCTCGAGGTCCTGAAAAAATACATCGCCAAGATATATTTCCTCGACCTCAAAGGCGTCTTCACCGACCCCTTCGAAGCACAGAAGCTGATGGATGCATCGCCCGTCGACATCCTCTTCCTCGACATCCAGATGCCCGATATCAACGGCATCGAATTCTCCCGCATCATCAACAAAAAAAATACGGCCGTCGTCTTCACCACCGCCTTTAGCGAATACGCCGTGGAAGGATTCAATGTCGACGCCATCGACTATCTCCTGAAACCTATCGAATACGATCGCTTCCTAAAGGCAGTTTATAAATCAAAAGAGTACGTCGACTACCTCACCAGCCAGGAGCTGCACGAAGGATATATCTTCGTGAAGTCGGATTACCAGATGGTAAAGATCAACTTGAAGGAGATACTGTACATCGAGGGCCTCGACGATTATATTAAGATCTACCTTCCCGGCAAATCCATCCTCACGCTGATGACCCTTAAAACTATCGCGCAGAAACTCCCGGCAAGGGAATTCATCCGCGCGCATCGTTCTTACATCGTCCCCATCAGCAAGATCGAACACATCAGCAAAAGCAAGATCAAGATCGCCGATAAAGAGATACCCATTGGCGTTAGTTACAGCGAGAGCTTTTTTGCCGCCATGGAGAACAAATTGAACTGAGCGCGGCAAGACGCCCGTTTACCCCTTATTTTCACCATTTTACCGATAGTTGCCCCGTCCATCCCGCGCCACGCAACCTTCGATAGGCCTTTTACGTATTCTATAGTGCCGGTAAGGTAGATACCGGCATAGGACCAGTTTTTTCATAGTAGATTTTAAGTTAAGGTTGAGGCCACTGGTTAGTGGTTAGTTTTTCCTAAGTTTGCTTGCGATCCTCAAGGTCGCAAGCATCTTTTTTTATATCAAGACTATGGAATTCCTCCAACAACTGAATATCGGTCCGGAAAATGCCGGCACTTCCACCGGCGGGAAATGGCTCCCATCCGGCGCCCCCGCCATCGCCTCCTTTTCTCCCGTGGATGGCAAACGTATCGCCACCGTCACAGCAACCGACAAAGCAGGATATGAGGCCGTCATCACTGCCGCCCGCCAGGCCTTCATCGAATGGCGCACCTGGCCCTCTCCCCGCCGGGGAGAGGTCGTCCGGCAGATCGGCGAAGCCCTCCGCCAGAACAAGCAGGCCCTGGGCCGCCTCGTCTCCTACGAAATGGGCAAAAGCCTCCAGGAAGGCCTTGGAGAAGTACAGGAAATGATCGATATCTGCGATCTGGCCGTCGGCCTGTCCCGGCAATTGAACGGCCTCACTATGCATAGCGAACGCCCTGCCCACCGCATGTACGAGCAATGGCACCCCCTGGGGGTTGTAGGCATCATCTCCGCCTTCAACTTCCCCGTCGCCGTCTGGAGCTGGAACAGCATGATAGCCTGGGTCTGCGGCAACACCTGCGTCTGGAAACCCTCCGAAAAGACCCCGCTCTGCGCCCTGGCCTGCCAGCATATCGTAGCCGCCGTTTTCAAGGCTAATAACGTTCCCGAAGGCGTTTGCGGCCTGGTCACGGGAGACCGTGAGATTGGCGAATGGCTGGCCGCGGACACCCGTATCCCACTCATTTCCGCCACCGGCTCAACCCGAATGGGCAAAGCCGTAGGCACGGCCGTAGCATCCCGTCTTGGCAAGTCCCTTCTGGAATTAGGCGGTAACAACGCTATCATCATATCAGCCGACGCCGACCTCAACATCGCCATTCCCGGGGCCGTTTTCGGCGCCGTCGGGACAGCCGGCCAACGCTGCACCACCACCCGCCGCCTCATCATCCACGATGCCGTCTACGATAGCGTAAAAGACAAACTCACAGCGGCTTATGGACAATTGAGCATCGGCGATCCCCTCAATGAGCAAAACCACGTCGGCCCCCTCATCGACACCGACGCCGTAAAAGCCTACCAGATGGCCATCGCCGCGGGTAAACAACAGGGATGCCGCTTCCTCGTCGAAGGAGAGGTGCTCGCCGGCGACGGTTTCGAAAGCGGTTGCTATGTCCGGCCCTGCATCGCCGAAGCAGACCCCGCCTACCCCATCGTCGCCCAGGAGACCTTCGCCCCCATCCTCTATCTGCTGCGATACAAAACCCTCGATGAAGCCATCGCCATCCAGAACGGAGTCCCCCAAGGCCTCTCTTCCTCCATCATGACCCTCAACCTCCGCGAAGCAGAGCAATTCCTCTCCGTCGCGGGTAGCGACTGCGGCATCGCCAACGTCAACATCGGCACCAGCGGCGCCGAGATCGGTGGCGCCTTTGGCGGGGAAAAAGAGACCGGCGGCGGCCGTGAAAGCGGCAGCGATGCCTGGAAGGCCTATATGCGCCGCCAAACCAATACTATCAACTACTCAACTCAATTACCTCTGGCTCAAGGAATAAAATTCAACCTCTAAGGAGTTGCCCAACCCATAGCTGTAAAATAATCCGCCGGATTACGCGTTTATTCAGCTATCCGCTGTTATGAAAAAATGGGTACTCCTTTTGTTATTATTGGCTGTCATCTCCCGCTGCTCCCTGCAAGCGCAGGTAAAACTGGGTATATTCGGCGGCCTACATTCTTCTAAAGTGCTGGAAACCAATCACCTGCCTGGATGGGATACCACGACGAAGCCCTTCAACGGCTCCCGCTCGGGCTTTCAGCTCGGCATCATCGTCGAGGTACCCATCGGTCGTTCGGGCCTCTTCTTCCAACCGGCCTTCAGCTACAT
Source organism: Puia dinghuensis (assembly GCF_014642875.1). GTDB lineage: Bacteria > Bacteroidota > Bacteroidia > Chitinophagales > Chitinophagaceae > Puia > Puia dinghuensis. The sequence continues at coordinate 405,201 of NZ_BMJC01000001.1, read as the reverse complement.
CACCAAGGGCCGCGTCTATAACAAGAACAACGACTCAATCACCGCCAGCATCACCGACACCATCTATAACAAGCAGACGCTAAACCTCTCTTATATGGAGATCCCGCTGAATCTCACGTATAAGTTCCCGCTCACCGCCAACCGCCGCAACTTCTTCTTCATCAGCGCCGGTCCCTATGTCAGCTTTATCTACAGTGGTAATACCGTTACGGAAAACCTTACGTCCTCGACTCACCGTTACAACAGCCAGACCAACAACGTCACTGTTGGGAAAGGTCCGGATACCTACAAGACACTTGACTACGGCGTCAACGGCCGGGCCGGCTTCGAGATCGGCGACGTGATGCTGAGCGCCTACTATAGCCGGGGCCTCGGCAATTTTTATCAGGCTACTTATTCGGGAACATTCCATCATGAGGTGATAGGAGCTACACTGAGCTTCTGGCTCACGAGTCAAAGTCCCGCCAAAAGCCAGCGCAAGAAGGATACCGATCGGGATGGCGTTCCTGACGAGGTTGACCTTTGTCCGCTGCAACCCGGCCCGCCGGCCTGGCACGGCTGTCCTGTTCCCGACACCGACCACGACGGCATAGACGACGACCACGACTCCTGCCGCACCATTCCCGGCGTAGCCCGCTACAACGGCTGCCCCGTCCCTGATACCGATCATGACGGCATCGATGACGAACACGACTCATGCCCCACCGTCCCAGGCCTGGCCCGGTATAATGGCTGCCCCATCCCCGACCGCGACCACGACGGCGTAAATGACGAGGAAGATAAATGCCCCGACACACCCGGCACCATAGAGAACCATGGTTGTCCCGTTGATACAGTGCCTGTGATAAAGAAGGAAGAGACCGACCAGATCAACTTCATCGCACACAACGTCAACTTCACGCCATCCAGTGACAGACTCCTGGATAGTTCGTTGGTGGCGCTCGATCAATTGGCAGGTCTCCTGCTTGGTCACCCCGCATGGCATCTCACCATCGAAGGATATACCGACAACTCCGGCACACCGGCACATAACCTGCTGCTTTCCCGCAGACGGGCTGCAGCGGTAAAGGTCTATCTCGTCCGCAAAGGCATCGCCGAAACCCGACTCACTTCTGTCGGATTCGGCCAGGAAAAACCCATTGCAGATAATCACACCGCCGAAGGCAAGGCTGCCAACCGGCGGGTAGAACTAAAGCTGAGTATAGAGAAATAGAAAAGTTGGAATTTTAACATGTTAATAAGGCCGTTCCTGTAATTTTTTCAGGAGCAGCACAAGAGTTTTCTTTATTTTACAGGTTTCAACGAGAACACACTCAAAACTAAAAACAAGAAAAAAATGAATTGTAGCCGGAATGGATGGTTATGCCTCTTCCTATTAGTTTGCTTACCATTTTCGATGTTTGCCCAGGGAACCAGTGTAAAGGCCGAACTCCCAAAAGGATGGCATTTATTGGATAAAGAAAAAGACGGGTATTACGGTATCAGCGTCAGCAAAGCCTACGAGTTTGCCAGATTAAAGAAATTGAAAAGTAAGACCGTCCTCGTAGCGGTCATCGACTCAGGAGTGGATACGCTTCACGAAGACCTCAAAGGCATCCTCTGGACCAACCCCAAAGAAATACCCGGCAACGGCATCGACGATGATCACAACGGTTATGTCGACGATATCCATGGCTGGAACTTCATCGGTGGCAAGGATGGAACAAACGTAAAGGATGACTCGCAGGAAGAAGCCCGGGTCTATTACACCTTCAAAGAAAAATTCGAAGCGCCCGGTCTCGACACCGCCGCGCTCAGCCCCGATGACAAGGGCAACTACCGCATGTGGTTAAAAGCCCGCCGCACGGTGATGGGTGATGGCACGGAAAGCGGCGTCGACCTCGTTATCCTCCACAAGGCGCTCACCGCCTGCATCAAGAGCGACAGCATCCTCCAGCAGGCCATGGGTAAGATGGAATACACCGGCAACGACCTGGACACCTTCCAGACCCGTACTTCGGAGAGCAAGAGCGCCAAGGCCGTCTTCCTCTATCTCTTTAAGGCCAACAAGATCATGGATATGACGAACAAAGCTTTCTTGTCCGACTTCTCCGAACAAGTGGACGCGGAAGAAAAGAAGGCAGCTGCAAAAGAGAACCCTCCCCATGATTACCGGCACGATATCGTCAAGGACGATGAAACAAATATCAACGACCGCTACTACGGCAATAACGACGTCATGGCCGGAGATCCTATGCACGGGACACACGTCTCCGGCATTATTGCAGGGGAGAAGATCGATGGCAGGAACCAGATAGGCATCTGTGACAACGTCCGCATCATGATGATCCGCGCCGTCCCCAACGGCGACGAACATGATAAGGACATCGCCCTCGCCATCCGCTATGCCGTCGATAACGGCGCCCGCGTCATCAACATGAGCTTTGGCAAGAATCTCTCCCCGGAAAAACCCTGGGTCGACTCTGCGGTGAAATATGCCGAAAGCAAGGGCGTCCTGCTCATTCACGCCGCAGGCAACGACAACGCCGACGTAGATACGACGGATAATTTCCCCAACCCCAACTTCCGGCATTCTACCTACACCGCGTCCAACTGGATCACCGTAGGCGCCAGCAGCGACCCCCTGGCCGAACCCGGTTTCCAAAGCTATACGGCCTCCTTCTCCAACTATGGCAAAAAGGAAGTCGATGTCTTCGCACCCGGCACCCGCATCTACTCTACCCTGCCCGGCGGCAAGAACTATGGTAACCTCCAGGGCACCAGCATGGCGGCCCCCGTCGTCACCGGCGTAGCCGCCCTCCTCCTGGAATATTATCCCAACCTTACCCCGCAACAGGTAAAATATTGCATCGAAAAGTCAGCCATAGACCCACCCGTAAAAGTAAAGGTCCCGGGTACGGAAGACAATCCGGTGATGGTAAACCTATCGGCTATCTGCAAGTCCGGTGGCATCATCAACGCCTACGAAGCGCTGAAACTCGCCTCGACGCTGAGCACCCCTCAGCAGAAAAAACCGGAGCGGTCGACCCTCCACAACGCAATGAATTAAAAAAAAGAGGCCGGCAAAATTGCCGGGGGGAAGCCGGGTTTATCCCGGCTTTCTTCTTATATTTAAATCAAACGCCACCGAATGATCCCAAAATCGGAGATTATCCCCGCCGAATTCTACCAGTCGTATATCGATCTCATTAAGGAAAGTGATTTCCGCGAAGCCATAAAAAAGAACTCAAAGCAGTTTCGCAAATTAGTCGAGAATATCCCGCGCAAGAAATTCGACTACGCCTACGCCGAGGGCAAATGGACTATCCGCCAGATGCTTCAGCATATCATCGACGCCGAAAGGGTTTTCTCCTATCGCGCCCTTCGCCTGTCGCGAAAAGACGCTACGCCGCTGCCCGGATTCGACGAGAATCAGTGGGCCGCTAACGACGGCGGTGCCACCCGCAAGTGGAAAGACCTGCTCGAAGAATTCGGCGTTGTTCGCGAAGCCACCGAATATCTCTATGATGCCCTTACGGACGAGCAGCTGCGTTTCGTCGGTACGGTCAACGAACGACCGCTAAACGCTTTTACCATCGGCTTCATCATACCCGGCCACGTCACCCATCATATGCACATCCTGGAAGCCCGTTATCTCTGAGCCCTCATCTGAATCAGCATCCATGAACCTACTTCTCTCTCTCCCGCCCCGGCGGGTGAACCGCATTGCCGTCAGCTGCTTCTTCTTCCTGGCCGGGCTTTGCTTCTCCTCCTGGGCTTCCCGCATCCCGAGCATCCAGCAGAAGCTTCACCTCAATAATATCGCGCTTGGCGGCGTGCTCCTGGCCCTCCCCTGCGGACTCATGGTCTCTCTTCCCCTCGCCGGCTGGCTGGTACACCGCTTCGGCAGCAGACCGGTCGCCATCGGCGCGGCCCTGCTCTACGCCTCCATCCTGCCGCTGCTGGGCTTTGCCGGCGCTGTCTGGCAACTCGTCACCGGGCTCTTCTTCTTTGGTATGGCCGGCAACATGCTCAACATTTCCATCAACACCCAGGCCATCGGAACGGAAGCCCTCTATGGCCGCAGCGTCATGGCTTCCTATCATGGTCTGTGGAGCCTCGCTGGCTTCTCCGGAGCCTCCATTGGCGGACTCTTTCTCAGCCTGGGCTGGCGCCCCTGGCAGCATTTCCTTGTCATCACCGCTCTCGCCTTTATCATCGTCGCCATCATGGCCGGCCACCTCATCACCCGCGACCTCGCCGCCGATGAGAACCGCCCCATCTTCGCCCGGCCCGATCGCTCGCTTATCAACCTCGGCATCATCGCCTTCTGCTCCATGATCTGCGAAGGAACGATGTTCGACTGGAGCAATGTCTATTTTCATGAGGTGATCCACCCCCCGGCATTGCTCGCCGGCGCCGGCCTCACCGCCTTCATGTCAACCATGGCCTCGGGCCGCTTCTTCGGTGACTGGGTCACCACCCGCCTGGGCGTCAAACGCATCCTCCAGATCAGCGGTTCCCTGACGGCAACCGGTCTCCTTCTTTCCATCCTGTTCCCCTGGCTGCTCCCCGCCTTGCTGGGCTTTCTCATGGTCGGCGCAGGGGTCTCCTCCGTCGTCCCCCTGGTCTACAGCGCCGCCGGCCGCTCAAAGATCCTTTCCCCGGGAGTCGCCCTCGCCGCCGTCTCCACCTTGGGCTACCTGGGATTCCTCTTCGGCCCACCCTTCATCGGCTTCATCGCCCACATCTCCAGCCTCCGCGTCTCCCTCGGCCTCATCGCCATCCTCGGCTCCGTCATCGCCCTCTTCGCCTCCAAAATATAAGAGGGGCTCCGTTGGAGCCCCTCATTTTATTCGAGATAAGTTCGATTATTTATTGTATACCAGATTCTTCTGTGCGATCATATCATCTACAACATTAACCGTCTCCGCCAGCCACACATCTGATCTCTTATCCTTCAGCCAATTTTGAAACCGCTCTGCCTTATTCTTATCCTCATCATATTTATGCGCGTCCTGCGGCAGCGACTGGACACTCAATTCATTTCCGGCCGGCAGCTTGCTAAGCGTCTGCAGCTGTTTCACCGTAGCCTTCACCTGCTTCTGCTCTTCCTGGTATTTCTTCAGGCTCAGGGGATACACCTTGTCCTGGATGCTGCTAAGCCATTCCTCATCCTGGCGGATCAACCCAAAGGAGTTGTTGCTCTTCAGCCGCTCGGCGCTCATCCCTTTGATGGTATTGACGTCATAGGCATATTTCCACGGCGTATAATCGGCCTTGGGGATCTCATCCCAGGGCAGGGCATCCGGATTATCCTTCTCCCTGATCTTGCTGTATTCATAGATGTCGGGATAGATATCCGGCAATACGATATCGGAAGCTACCCCACGCAATTGGGTGCTCCCGCCGTTGATGCGGTAAAACTTCTGCAGGGTCAGCTTCAGAGTGCCCAGTTCGCCGTTGGCATCCATAAAGCCCAGACTCTTGTCCAGACCATAAGGCCGCTGCACCGTGCCCTTGCCATAGGTCGACGTGCTGCCGATGATAATGCCGCGGTGATAGTCCTGGATGGCGGCCGCGAAGATCTCGGAGGCAGATGCACTCAGTTCGTTGACCATGACGGCAAAAGGTCCGTCATAGAGAACAGTCTTATCGTGGTCGGGGATGATGGAAGGCTTGCCGTCCCGGTCTCTTACTTGCACAATGGGCCCCTGCTCGACAAAATAACCCGCCATCTGCACCACGTCATATAAGGAGCCCCCGCCATTATCCCGCAGGTCGAGCACAATTCCCTCGACATGCTGCTCCTTTAATTTGAGGATCTCTTTTGCTACATCGATGCTGCAACGGCTGCCCTTGGGATTATCAAAATCCGCATAGAACTCCGGCAGATAGATATAGCCGATCTTTCCTTTGGGCGAATTGACGATAGCGCTCCGGGCAAAGGTCAGTTCATCCTGGACGATCTCATCCCGGATAAGGGAAACGATCTTCACCGTTCCATCCGGCTTTTTCAGCCAAAGCCGGACTTCCGTGCCCTTGTTGCCGCGGATGATCTTGATGGCGTCTTCGGTGAAATAACCCGCCATATCCACCGGCTCCTGGCTGCCCTGGGCCACCTTCTGGATAATATCGCCAACCCCTACCTGCCCGGATTTCCAGGCCGGGCTGCCGGTGATCAGCGACCCGATCTTGATGTTGCCCTCCTCATAGATAAGCGAGGCGCCGATGCCAAAGAAATGGCCACTCATCTGCTCGTCAAAATACCGCTTCTCCACCGGCGGGAAATAGTCTGTATGCGGGTCCATCGACTGGACGATTGCCTGTACAAAAGTGTTGAAACGGTCGTCATCGGTCTCTTTCACCTTCAACCGTTCGTAGATGCGGTTCATCACCTTCAGACTCCGGTCGCGCGCCTCCTTTTCCATATCTTCATTGGTGCGCGCCACGAACCCGGGCTTGTTCTTATTGGTCTCCTGCTGATCGAGCAGTTCGGCATAACGCTCAAGTGTGAGGTATTTCAACCGCTTGCGCCAGGCTTCCTTCCGGTCGGCGTCGCCCGCGGGAAACTTCAGCTCGTCATAGTTCTGATTGAACGACTCGTCCTTGGTAAAGTCGAAAGGCTTGGAAAGGATGTCCTTGTAGATGACTTCCGTCTCGAGTATCCGCTTCTTGTAGATATCCGTCACGGCCGGCACAAACTGGATGGTCGAAGTGCCCAGTATCTCATCGTCGATCTTGTTCCCATACCGGCTCCGCAGTCCGTCTATATCCGACTGCAGGAACACGTCCTTTTCCACATCCACTTCCTTGATGTATTTGTCAAATACTTCTGCGGAGAATTTGTCATCTATCGGCTTGGGGCTGTAGTGTACATTCTCGAGATACTCTCCCACTGTGTGCAGGATCCTTTCATACTTGGTAGGCGGCTGCCCACCCAATCCCAGCGATCTGAAAGCCACAAAGACGCCCCCAGCCAAAACCAGCAGAACGATGGGTAAATTTCTCTTGTTGATCATATACTTTAACACTTTTAACATAGCTGTTCAAAAATAACGATAAATTAAATGGTATGTTGTCGGCCCATATGCCTTTCAACACAATTTTAAGAATTGTTTTGAGGGAAATCGGATTTGTCTTAATTTCGCGCTTCAGATGGTGGTTGTAGCTCAGTTGGTTAGAGCATCAGATTGTGGTTCTGAGGGTCGTGGGTTCGAACCCCATCATCCACCCTTCCAAAGACAGAGAGGTCGCGCAAACGCGACCTCTCTTTTTATAAATCATATTTCGCATGTCCAAATTATCGCCTTGGTTCTATACCATCCCCTTTATCTCCGCCTTTATCCACTGGCTCACGATCTGGATGGCCCTCAAACTCCTCTTTCATCCCCGGCACCCGAAAAAGATCCTGGGCTTCACCCTCCAGGGCGTCTTCCCCAAACGCCAGCAACAGATAGCCGAAAGCCTCGGCCGGATCGTCGGCCAGGAGCTCCTTTCCTTCGGTGACATCGAACAGACTATCACCCATCCCGATAATGTCCGGCGCATCCTCCCCCTGGCAGATCAACATATCGACCACTTCCTGCGGACAAAACTAAAAGAACAGATGCCGATGATCTCGATGTTCATCGGCGACAAAACGATCAACCAGGTGAAATCCGCCTTTATGACCGAACTGGAAGAGCTCTTCCCCGTCATCATGAAGAATTATGTTGCCAACCTCCGCCATGACCTCGACCTCGAACGCATCGTCGTAGACAAGATCGCCAGTTTCTCCGCAGACAGACTGGAAAACATGCTTAACGAGTTCCTGACGAAGGAATTCCGCTTCGTGGAGATCATCGGCGCCGCCCTTGGTTTTCTCATCGGTGCGCTACAGATCCTGCTCACTTTACTGATGAAATAAACTAAGCTTTTTTTGAAGCAACCTCATTAGCCCTTCCGTCGCTGATTCCTACCGTTTGTATAGAAACCGGCTTCCAGCTAAATTTTTTGACCTGAATTTTGCAGGCAATAATGTATAACCGATTACTCATGAGAAAAACTTGGCTTTTGTTCCTTGCTATGGCAATGTCGGCGGCGATTGGCTTTTCCCAGGGCCCACCCATGGGCGCCGGGGGAGGCGGTAGAAGAGGTATGGGCGGACAGATTCCGTCTATCGGCCACTTCTATGGCAAAGTAGTAGACTCGAAGACGGGAAAAGGTATGGATGGCGCTTCCGTGCAGCTGATCCAGTCCAAATACAACCCGGCCACGCATGGCCAGAAGGATACCGTCATCAGCGGCATGATCACCGGCCGCCATGGTGACTTCAGCCTCGAGAATCTTCCCATCCTGGGCAACTTCCGGCTCAGGATCACGGCTATCGGCTATACAGCCTACGAGCAGAAAGTAGCTTTCGACCTCAAGGGATTAAGAGGCGCAGCAGGCGGCGGGGCCCCGGGTGGAGGCAATGGCGACGGCCAACCCAACATGGCCGGCCTGCAAGCGCTAAATGCAGTCGATAAAGACCTGGGCAATATCAAACTCACTGAAGACGCCCAAAACCTCGAACAAGTGACGGTGACGGCTTCCAAACCTCTCATCCAGATGGGAGTCGATCGTAAGATCTACAACGTTGAAAAAGATATCTCTGCCGCGGGCGGCTCGGCCACTGATGTCATGCGGAATGTTCCCTCCGTACAGGTAGACATCGACGGCAACGTCACCCTCCGCAACAGTCCGCCCACTATCTTCGTCGACGGCCGGCCCACCACGCTCACCCTCGACCAGATACCCGCCGACGCCATCCAGAGCGTGGAGATCATCACCAACCCCGGCGCCAAATACGACGCCTCCGGTGGTACATCGGGGATACTCAACATCGTCCTGAAGAAGAACCGCAAGGCCGGTTACAACGGCAACCTTCGCGCCGGTATCGACCAGCGCGGCAAGTTCAACGCGGGCGGCGACATCAATGTCAAACAGGGAAAGATCAACTTCTTCCTCAGCGGCAACTACAACCAGCGAAAATCCATCGCCACTGCCGACTATAATCGCTATACCCATATCGCTGGCGCCAACAATGCGCCCGATAGTCTGATCGAGCACGATTACAACCCCAATAAGGGCTATTTCGCCTTCGGCCGCGGCGGGTTCGATCTTCTCCTCGACAACCGCAATACCCTCACTATTGCGGGAAACATCGTGCACGGGACATTCGAGCCTTACAACAACAGCGATTTGTATACGGATGTTTTCCCGCCAGGCCAGCCGACCATCTATTCCTATACCCAGCGTCTCTCCACGACTAATGCCCAGTTCAACAACCATGGGGCGATGCTGAGCTTCAAGCACACCTTCCCCAGGAGTGGCGAGGAATGGACCGCCGACGTCAACTACAGCCAGGGCAGCAATGACAACCTCAACCTCATCACCTCCAATATCTATAATGTAAAAGGCGGCCCCTTGTCCGGTGTCTTTGAACAGCAGCAGGTAGGCAATGGCAATAATAAATTTTTCACCGCACAGACCGACTACACCCTGCCGATGGGTGAAAAATCCAAGCTCGAGGCCGGGGCGCGTGCCCAGATCCGCCATAACAGCAGCATCAACGACATCGATACGCTGGGCAACGATAACCAATTCCATGTGGAAGGCCTGCTCTCCTCGCAATATACCTTCACCGATCGCGTCTTCGCCGGCTATGTAACCTATGGCAATGCGATCAAGGACTTCACCTACCAGTTAGGGCTACGCGGGGAAAGCTCCAATTACAGCGGAACGGAACACTACACCGCCCTGGATTCCATCGGTCATCAGACGGGGGCAATCGGGAATTTTTCCAATCAGTTCCCGCTAAGCCTCTTCCCCAGCGTCTTCCTTACCCAAAAGCTGGGCGGCAACCAGGACCTTTCGCTCAACTATACCCGCCGCATCGACCGGCCTAATTTCTTCCAGCTGTTTCCCTTCACCGATTATTCCGACTCCCTAAACGTCAGCAGGGGTAATCCCGACCTGAAACCCCAGTTCACCAATTCCTTCGAACTGGCCTACCAGAAGACCTTTCCGGGCAACAACACTTTCCTGGCATCAACCTATTACAAGTATACTACCGATCTCATCACCCGCAACCCTGTCTTCGGAACGAACCCCGTCTCCAATAAACCCGTGCTCATCAGCAGCTTTATCAATGCCAGGTCCAGCTTCGTCGGCGGCTTCGAGCTCATCGGGCGCAACGCCATCACCAAATGGTGGGATATCACCAGCAATATCAACATCTTCACCTCCAAGATCAACACCATCGACACCGGACTCTTCGCCGTTCAACCGGTGGGCGAGACCTGGAGCTGGTATGGAAAGATCAACAACAGCTTCAAACTGACAAAGGCCCTCACGCTCCAGTTGTCCGGCGACTACACTTCCAAAACGGTGCTGCCCCCCGGTGGCAGCGCCAGCAACGGTGGTGGTGGTGGTGGCAGGGGTTTTGGTGGCCAGGTCAGCGGTAATGCCAACGGCTATTCCCGGCCCAGCGGTGGCGCCGACGCGGCCCTGCGGTACGAATTCCTGAAAAACCGTGTAGCCTCGCTCACCCTCAGCGTAAGCGACATCTTCCGCACTCGCGTCAACAGCGTCTACACCTATGCATCCTACTACGAACAGGATGCGGTTCGCCGGCGGGACCCGCAATTCTTCCGGCTACAGTTCAATTACCGCTTCGGGAAATTCGATGTGGCGCTCTTCAAACGCAAGAATATAAAGGGCGAGCAAAATGCTATTGAAGGGATACAGGGCGGCGGCAGCCAGCAATAACAAAAAGGACGACCGCCAGCAAAATTAGCCGTATTTTACAGGCATGCACACACTACTCTGTCTCGGGGACTCCTACACCATCGGTGAAGGAGTCCCCTTATACCTGGGCTACCCCTACCAGACCGTGCAGCTGCTCCGCACCGCCGGCCATGAATTTTGCGCTCCCGAGATCATCGCCCGGACGGGCTGGACCACCGATGAATTATCCCATACCCTCTCCACCCTCCGGCTGCTCCCGCACTACGACTTCGTCACGCTGCTCATCGGTGTCAACGATCAATACCGCGGCCGCGACACCAGTGAGTACGCCCGGGAATTCAAACCCATCCTGCAACGGGCAACCGGCCTTGCCGGCGCCCCTTCAAAAGTCTTTGTCCTTTCCATCCCCGATTGGGGCTACTCCCCCTTTGGCGCCTCCAGGAACAAGACGCTCATCTCGGGCGAGATCGACGCTTTCAACGAAGTAGCAAAAGAGATCACTCTCCGGCAAAAGACGCCCTTCATCGACATCACCACCCATAGCCGCACCGAAGGGGCATCCCCCGACAGCTTCACCGCCGACGGCCTGCACCCCTCCGCCCCCACCTACCTCCACTGGGCCCAACTCGTGGCCGGCGCCATCGCCGCCACCATCCCCGCTCCGCTATTCCCGGACGAATAGCCCGGACGCGCGGCCCTCAATAAATACTGTTCAAACCATCGGTGTTGAGAAAAATGACATCCGGCTGTCGCACGTAAGTACTGTTGTACCGAAACTGGATCCCGGTATTGATGAATATCTTGAACGAAGTATTCTGCATCGTCTTCCGCGGGAAATACACCATTCGAAGCTCGATCGTATTAAACACCAGGTTCTCGTTACGCGTCCTGATCCCCGCGCCGATGCCATGGTACAAGGCGGACTTCTGCAGCTTATCATTCTCCGGCGTCAGAAAGGAAAGGTCACCAAAGGCGAACGGCGCGAACTTGAAACCCAGGAATTTATAGTTGAGCCAGAAAGTCGTCTCCGAATGCAGGGTGATCCGTTGCACGCCAAAGGTCGAATCCCCGGTGAAATAGCGAAGCCCGAATACATTGTTTATCGTCAGCGGATCGATGCCCATCCGCTTGATCTGCCGCGTAAAGCTGAAATTGATGTATTGCCTGATCTTCACGTTGGGAAAAACAAACAAGGGACTATAATAGCTTGCTCCGACAAGGACACTGCCGTCCTGGCCATTCCCCCGGTACATAAAAACCCCGCTGCGCAGAAAAAGCTGGGCAAAGCCACCCCGCTTCGTAATGACAAACCCGTTGGCATCGATACCCGCATACAGCCGGTCCAGGTATAATTGTCGGTACCATCCGCTGGTAAGCGCAATATTATACCCGATGGGCAGGTCTTCCGTGGTACCAAAGCCATAGACATAGTTCGTCTTGTAAAAATCCTGGCGGAAGAAGGTAAAGGAAGTAAGGGCGGCCTCCCGGTTGTTAAACCGGAAATTGAAGGTATTGCCTATTTTTCCGGGCACGCTGTCAAAATCGTTCTTAAAGTAGCGAAAAGCGATGAACTTCCGGTCCCGCACCGCGGTATTGCTGAGAAACCGGTTTGAACCCAGGTTCCATCCGATCCAGCCGTCGCGGGTATTGTAATGATATTTGTAAAAAATGCTGTCCGGCTTGTTGTAGACATTGAAATTCTGGAAATCCCCGAATCGCAGTCCGCCCGCCAGATGGGCCTGGGGGGCATACAGCGGCCGGTCAAGCTGAACGAACCAGGCCGTCTCATCCGGCGTGTTGTCGTAGATATTACCATTTATCTGGGTATAGGAAGCGGTGACATTGGTAAAGGAATGACCGATAAAGGTCTTGCTATACAATATCTGCGGACCAAAAGCCGGGCTCCGGTTCTGTTCGAGGTTCATACCGCCAAGGATACGCTGCCCTGTCCCGAGGAAATTGGATTCGCTGATATTTCCCCTTATGCTGAGGGGCGGATAACCCAGGCTCCCGATGGCCCCGCCAATACTAAACAGGTCTTTTACCACCACCACCAGGTCGACCGTGTCGGGATTATCCGGCTGATAGCTCACCACGATCCGTGCGTCCTGGATAAAGTTGAGACTGCGGATCAACCGTTCGTTGTCCGCCAATTTATAGGCATCTACCGCCGTATTCTCCTTGATAAAAAGGGCGTCCCTGATCACCCAGTCCCGCGTCTTTCGGTGCAGCTGGTTCAGCACCTTCGTCCCGAAATATTCCAGCCGCTTGGACGTGTCCGTAAAAGTCTGCTCGAAACCATATCCCCGGATAAAGATGTTCCGGATGATCTTGCCTTCATAGGGCTTGAAGGGGCTTTCACTCTTGGTATTCAAATGGGTCAGGGTATTGACATAAACCACCGAATCCGGCCTGCCCTTAGTGAGCGCGTTGCGGAAAAATTGAAAGATATTGTTGTTCTTCCACTTCTCGAACCGGCGATTACTGGTATCCTGCTGCACCCGGGGCGCCGCCGTATCTTTCGGCTGCGGGCGCGGCAGCGTCGTGTCCTGCCCACGGGTCGTGAGGCAACACCAGCAAAATCCGATGGCTACTAAAGATCGTATCAGAAATTCCTTCCTCAAGCAGAATAGAGACATTATTGATTATCAACGCCCCAATATAAGAATAATAATTTTCCAATATCGCTGCCTGTTTTTTGGTTAGCATATTGTTATAAAAAAAATACCCCGCCGGGGTCTTGCTTCGGCTGGGGTTGCCCGGTGGTATTCCGCCCCCTACCCAGCCCGATGAGGAGACCATCCGGCGGCTTAACGACCTAAAAATTCGGGTTACTTTGATGAGACTGGGGAAATAAATCCCCCCTTCCCGGGAGGGAAATTCTACATTGGGGAGCGATTCCTCCTTAAAATACCCTTTGTATCTTCTCTATGAAGTCGTTCAGATGGGATAGCTTGAAGAGTTGCTTATCGTTGGCGTCCGCTTCGAAGTTCATGAACAGGATGCTGCCGTCCCTGGCAAGTGTCATCAGGTAGTGATCCTGACGATAGATATCATAGACGACCAGATCCCCGTGATCCTCTTCCTTGCACACAAACTCCACCGGCCCTTCGACTCCCTCTATCCTCATCGGTTCGATTTTCAGACATTCCATAAATGCCTTTTAGGGATATCCCGCCAAACCCGGGCCAATTCCTCGGCACACCTCCTGCCACCTCCCGATAAGGATACGATTTGGGATGCACCCTCTAGGTCTGGCGGAATTGAGATACCTAATTCGTTATGAAAAGGGGGGTACTAGGGAAAAGAGCAAAAGAATCGTCTGCTAGTACGGTATCGTTGCCCTGCAATTCAACTTCGAAATATGTTTGCCCCTCTAACTTCTGGTACGGTTTTCCGGTCAGCGATAAATTGGGGTCACGTAATCCAATCCGAACATGATTTGTATAAAATAGAAAAACAATTCCGGTGTTTTTGAAATAGTGATTTACCAAAAATGCAAAGGCTTCACACTTATCCTCACAATCCCCTTTACCAAGAGCAAACGTATTTTCGGGAAAAGAGCACCAGTCCTCTTTTCCATAGACTACCTTATCTTCCTCAAATTGAATACCACTCTGCACAAATTTTATCAGAAAGTTAATGGAATCGAGCCTATACCGACACTGTCCTAATTTACCATCTAGCATTGAAAAAAAGGAATTTTGGAAAATGGGGCTTACTGGCGCCATATAATAATGATGATCCGGGATTATCCTGGGCAGGTCATTATAGTACCTATTATATGATTTCGAAAAGTCGAATTCAACGGAGTCTTTCTTTCCAGAGCAATAATTAAAAAATGAAAGCTCCTTACGTGATGCGTTTACATTCCGGATATTGGGCGTTTTCACATAATCAAGCTGAATATCTTTATATTCTGCCCGGCAATACATTTCTATGTCCCTTAGCTTAGTGACCTTACTCTGTCGCTTTACAGGCATATACTTATATCCATCTTTTTCGAAATAGCGCGCATCATTAATTGGCCTTGATTTGTTATCAATACTAACTAAGGACAGCAACAGCCCCTTCGATATTTTTCCTATAGCATTATTTATACTAAGTTCAGTAAGGAGCATATTAACGATCTTCACCTTATCCGAGTCCTTGGCGTTTATGAACTGTGCATCAACAAATGCATCAATAAAATATACCAGTCCCCAATCATCCAATTCGGCAATTGCTCTGCTTTCAGTGATGTAGGTTTTTATTCGGGCCGGCACACCTTTAAATTCCAGCAAGGAATCCTTCTCTCCTGTTGACAATACCGGCAACTCAAACTTATCGCCATAGAAATCGAATGAACCTATCTGCGCATCAACATGTGTACTTAGTAATAAAGCCAGGACAAAAGCCAACTTCATTCATCAATTTACAATTTTTCCCATTACTTTAGGGGCTGTTCGAATAATTTTCCCATTGTCATAAATCCGCCTTAAAATCTTTTTGTTTTTTGTAAAGTTCTTGATGTAATCCTGTATGGCCTGTACCCTCTCACGGACCAAATCTCTAAAAGAATGTGGTGTAGATCTGTCCTTCAGGTCTGTATCGATATTATCCTTAAAATCTGTCCCCCCGCTCAATGACAGCTCTGCATGTTTGTCCTTCCTAAGTGACCTTATTACTTTATTTATAGTTTTATCCAATTGATTTTTGTCTGTTTGTTTAAAGTCGATTTGTGATTGGTCGGCTACAAATGTAACATCGAGAAGGACCTCCTCCCCTACTCTAAATACGTCATCGTTGATCTTAAGGAATGAAAAAAGGTTAGGCAGTGTGATCTTTGAAAGTCCACCCCAGATACTAGGTATTACTGCAGCATTGTCATGAGGATCACCCATCTGACCTCTGGATGGTCCCGAATACGTGTTCCCTGAAACATCACCAAATAGACCCTTGTAGAAGGCTACAAAGTTGTTTCCCCAGCTACCTTCATAACTTACCCCGGGGAAGAGGTATTCTCCAGTCGCATACCCTAAGCCCGACCCCACCAATGCCCCCCCGGCTCCGGCCACGACCGACCAAAATCCGTTCCATTTATTGTTCTTAGCCACAAGATACAGGCTTGCTCCTGCCAACGTCCCAAGCGAGCCGCCGATAATTCCACCCCATGTAACACCAAGCTGGGGCAAATCCCCGCCGTCCGGATCGATGTTGTTCACAGGATCACTCCCCATCCCCACATATGGGTTTGCAAACTGATCGTAAGGGTCCACTCCCGTCCACCGCCCGATCTGCGGATCGTAATTGCGGAGTTCGAACTCATCCCATAGCGTATTCTCCTCCTCTTCGCTGTAGTCCCCCTCGAAGCGGTATTTGGTGGCCATTCCCCCGAAAGCGGTGGTCGAGAGCCCGCCTATCTTCTCGCCATAGGCATAGTAATGGTTCTCTTCTTCGATATTGCCATGCACCTGTGATACGGACAGGTTGTCGAAATATACGTCCTGGTTGCTCTCATTGCTGAGATAAATGTAGACATAGCCATTCTTCGGGGCCTTTTGCCCCAATATCAATGGAGAGGCACTCTGGTTGTTGGCACTGTTCACCTGTGCCAGGTTGGTCCCTACATTCGGCGCATTGTTGTCCTGGGGAATAAAGTTGAACTGCTCGTCAAAGAATAACACGGTCAGGAATGCTTTCGGCGCCGAACCACTATTATTCGTATAATACTTATTGATAAAGGAACTGAAATTACTGGATGCCGCACCCAGATTGGTACTGATCGCCCCGCTGTTTGCCTCCGCTACAGCTGCCATATTCCCGCCCAACAAGGCTCCTATTAATGCCGTTACGGCATCGCTGCCCGTATAGGTCGGCCCCGCCGGGCTGTTGGTGAAGTAGAAATAGCTGACGCTGGTATTGATCACATCCCCCGCTGATACCTTCAGAAGCATATTGGGGCCAATGGTCTGGTAGCCTGGCGCCGCACTAAGATGACATACATTGGCCGTACTATTTCCTGTCCATGGGGTCTGGGTCGTCAGCGTCCTCGTCAGGTTCACCTCGTTGTCGGGGGTTGGATTACCCGTAGTAGGGTCTACTTTACCAAAGAGCTTGGCTTCATCCGTACCCAGATTGGGGTCCGCCGAACTGGAGGTTTCCATTGTGGCGATATAGAACTCCGTTTGGCTTTGTTCCGTCAGCACCAGCCGGACATTGCTCAGTTGATCTTTGATAAAATATTCGAAGACCCCCTGCTTGCCCGAAAGTACATTGTTCGCGCCGGTTGTACCCGCGTTGAGCTGTTGCTGCGCAGAATTGACAGGGGTAATGATCTTCAGCCTTCCTTCATCATGCAGCACGAACTGCAACACATTATTCTGGTAAACGAATTCATCATCATAGGTAGTCGTAGTAACCACATTTGGTGTAACGGTCAGGTCAGTCACCGTTTTGCTGAGTTTCTCACCGTTGGCATCATAAGTATAGCTAATGAGGGTCTTTCCCGCAATCGTCACGGAATACGGTTTGTTCAAATAATTATACTTGATACCCGCTACATCCGTGATGCCTTTATTCTGATCCTGTGTCAGGTTGCCATTGGCATCATAGCTATAGTCGGGTGTCGGTCCCTGTCCATTAGAGCCGTCCGCGAAATCATATAATTTCCCGTTCCCCGCAAAGTTGGCGGTTTCATCCACCCGGGCAAGCTGGTTGCTGTTCTGGTCACTCGGTGTCCCATAGGTGTATGCCAGATTATCGACCGTTACGGGAATGTTAACACCTGGCACTAGGCCCTTGCGCACCATGGATTGAATATTCCCGTTCTTGTCATTATTCCCATTCTTATCTATATACGAGATCGACTCAGACAGATCAACCACGCTGTTGTCCCAGCTGTTGGCGGGCGCTTGCCGTTGCAGGAACGTCGCCCCCGTCAGCCTGCCCATATTGTCATACGTATAGTCATATCTACGCATGGAATTATCGCCTTGCGATTTCCAGATAACTCCCGTAATGCTCCCGTCATATTTGGCGGCAGTGAACTGGTTATCTCTGTTGTCATAGCCGACATATAAGCCAAAGAAATCATTCCATTGATCATAAGTATTCTGGTCCAGCGCGTAGGCGTTATTAATTCCGGTGAGCCAGCCCTGGATGTTATAGCTATAATTCAGGGTTTCCATGGCATTTTTCCCCGATCCGGTATAACCTGGCGCCAATGTTTTTGAGGTCATCTTCCCATATTCATCATACGTGTACGAAGCCAGGTCTTTGAAGAAGGTGCTGTTGAAATTTTTGGCCAGGTCTGTCAATCTTCCCAGATTATCGTAAGCATTCCGGCTGACAATCGTGAATTGTGTCGAACTGCCGGCCATGTGTTTGACGCAGCTGCCCCATGATTTGCCAGCAAAATCAAACCGGTTGGTAACAATATCCGTTCCTCCCAAGGAATTATCGTTCTGTGTCTGCACAACACGTCCCTGATTATCATAAAAGTTATCCGTTTCCAGCCAGTTGCCCTGGGTCAGGTCGGCAGGGTTCGTAATGACCTTTACCTTTGACACGGTGATCCTTCCCCTGGTATGCGGATCATACTGGGAAGGCAAGGGAAGCGCCTGTTGGTTGGTGGAAGGGTCGAAAAGGGAATTATCAGCCGTCGTATAGCTCTTCGTGCCCTGGCTATAGTCATCGTAAAAGGTCTGGGCAAGCAATATTATCGAAGTATTGGCAGGAACAGGATTATCGGCAATGGCGACTGCTTCAGGAACGATCGGTCCCAGGTTAGGATTGATATAGGCAATGAATGTACCATTGGCATCGCTTTTAAAATTTTGAAAAATGATACTGTTGGCGGCAACGTACTGTGATGCACCATTCTGTTGTCCGGTGACGAGGAGGTTGGCGCTCGTGCCAGCATCTTCATTAATGATTATGTTACCCGTGCTGGCATTCACGCTGCTCTGCAAAGCAGCAGGTGTAAAGCTGGCCTGCAATACCCCGCTGGTCGTTACCCGGTCCAATGCATCGTATAAGAGGACTTTCCATTGATTATTGGTCTGACCAAGAGCATCTTGTGTAAAAATAGGCCGGTCCCGCTGGTCGTATACCACATCCGTCTCGCCGATACCGGGCTGTTTGCGCGATATCAATCTACCCTTTCCATCATAAGCATATACAAAACAAAGATCATTCACCAACTGCTGGGTAAGCGCCCAGCTATTGTTGTCCAGGTAATCGACCAATTTGGGTGTAATGACATACCTCAACTGGTTGAAGTCGTCATATACGTAATAGGTGCAGGCCCAGCCGGCGTGCTGGGTGGAGAGACTGCTGGCATCAGCCAGCTGCACCTTTTTCAGGATCGTATCCCCTGAATAGTCTATATAAGTGATCACCTGGTTACCTTTTTCATCCGTTGTGGTGTTTTTAAACAAGGTGCCGGCGCCATAGACAGCCGTCGGCGAGCTCACTGGAATGGCCGTCGCCGAATAAGCCAGGGTCCAGATATGGACCATCTCCGGTGCTGAATTGAAATCATAGCTATAGCTGGTTCCAATATTATTGCCGCCCCAGCTTGAACCAGGCGCTAATGATCTCGTAATTCTTTCAAGAGGATTATTTTCATAGATCGTCTGGGAATAAGTGGGGGCGCCGGAGGGCTCGCCAAATTTCGTGGTTACGAATGTAGCTTGCTCCGTTAGCACGTTAGAAGATTTGAACATCCCCGGATTATCCGTTGTCGTGTAGGGCAGGTAATGCTGCACGTTCCGTCCTGCAGCATCATATGCGACGGGCACTACCAGGTCAGTGGATGTCCCTCCAACCAGGCTCCCGGATTTGTCCAGCTTCTGGATCGGCCGGCCGAGCCCATCAAGATAGGTGGTCCTTTCCCGTTTTTGTCCAATCGGCAGGTGATCTATCGTGATAAAATCTGAGATGCCGGCAACCAGGATGTCCTGTACCCGGATATAGTTCTGGTTTTCCCAGTCCGATGACACTACCTGGAACGAAGTCGTGGCCACTGCCGCATTCTGCGGACAGGTATAGGTCGGGTTCATGGATACGGATATCGACTGTATTTCGGCGCCTGTTGAGATGGTGGGGCTAAAAGAATTCCCGGACACATTCGGCACCGTAGTCCCATTTAACTGCCAGGTATAGACAGGTGTGCCGCTACCATACCCGCCGGGTGTGGCAGTAAAAGTGACGGTACTGCCTATGACTACCGGCGTCACGCTTTGACTCAGGGAAACAGAAGGGTACGTCAGCGGCTCAATATTAAATGGAATGTTACTTGTATTAGCCGTTGCAGTAGGGCTCTGCACACAGGCGCTCGATGCCGCGGTTGCCTGCACCGTGATGGACTGCAGGTCGGAAAGACTTGTCGCCGGAACTGTAAACGAATTGCCTTGCACCTGAGTGCCGGTAGTAGTTTGCTGCCACACAAAGGGGGCGCCGGTCGGAAAATTCGTACTGGCCGTCAAAGTTAGCGACGCCCCCGAACACACTGTTAAATTGGTTGAGATATAGACATTGAATACCTGCGGCTGAGTTAAGGCTGGCACGGTGATCTGATTGGAATAGACCGATCCCAGGGAACTACTGGTGACATAACACTGCACTACGTCGCCTGCGCTTAAAGCAGTTGTAGTTAAAGTGCTCTGAGTGCCTCCATTTATGGGAACCTGATCTTGTTTCAGCCATTGGTAGGTAACATCGGTGGCACCACTGACAGAACATGTAAACGTAAGGGGCTGATTTGAGCAGGTAGACCCTAACGGCCCGGATATTGTCGCACTGAATTGCCCTTTAACCTCGCTGATCCTGGTGGCCGATATTATTGACACCATCACCATCACTTTTGCCAACAGGCTTATATTGGATAAGTATTTCATGACCATAAATTAATTGATCTGATGGGTCTTGACTTATTGTTTATAATTATAATCGTACATCCTGATAATATTCCCCTGGTCGTCTTTCACATACCTCAATCGGTTCATATTATCATATTGATAATAGGTGACTTTCCCATCGACACCGCATTCCGAGGTCTTCCCGATAAGCGGGGCATAGGTAGTGGTTCTCATTTTCGCACCCACCGGATAGATCCTGAACTCATCGATCAACCCCGTCCCGGACGCGCTGATCTTATCCACATTGTTCACCTGAACTTCATAATAGGTCCAACCATTCGCCGTTTCTCCCTGTTTCCAGCCGCTGCTTCCCTGGCAGCTGTTGAAGATCGCTGTTCCATTCTGGCTGCCGGTGACGCAGGCCGAGCCGTTCTTCGACCAGAAAGACACAATATAATTCAGAGTATTGTTGAGTCCGGCAAAACTGAAATAGCCATTAGCACCTGCATTCGAAGGATGGCTGAGATTGAAGCATTGATTTCCCGTGCGGGCGTCTGATGAGACGATAGCCGCCGTATTCATGCTTGATCCAGGCTTTCCCCCATCTGCTTCAAAGGAAGTATACCAGATATCATTATAGGACGCATTGTCAACTTCGGCAACTTGTAGCTGTCCGAGATAGTCAAATATGCTGCTCTGTATTCTGTTGCTTCCGGTGATCGTCTGTGCAACATTCCCAAAATTGTCATAGCCGAACATGGACACCTGCTGGTAATAATTCGGGTCCCGCAGGACACTTGCCGTATTGAAAGGCTGTAACGCAGTACTTACCACAGGCAAGGGGTTTTGAAACGTATACGTAAAGGCTGGTTTTATATCTCCATTGAAAGTAGGCCTATAATCCGTCGCAGAGGCCCCGATCATATACTGGTTGCCATCGCTTTTATTGATATAAGTCTCGGTAGAGATCACCGGCGAAAGGATGTTCGAAGCGCTGAGATTCATAGTCGCGATACCCCCGGTTGCCTGTGGATAATCATAAGGATGGTAATAAAAGGTCTCCACCTTCTCTCCCTTGGAGTTGTTGGTGTATTTGTGCTTCAGCTGGTAATTGGCATCGTACTCGAAATTCGTAGTCGTCGTCGTCGATTGTTGAGGTTGGGCACTGTTATAGACCGTTTCATCCGTGCTTAGAAGCACCATATGTCCGTAATAGGGATAATAAGGCCTTGGCTCTTGTTGGATAAAGGATGATGACGTTTCTGGCACACGTATGGTACAACCATATTCACTGCCGGTAGTCGACCAGGAAGTGGACATAAAATTGGGGTCAGTAAGCTGATTGACAACAGGAGGTTGATAATGATTGACGGTCTGTTTCACCAGATGGGTCATCGACTGATCGTATACCGTCACTGTTTTTGGCAACCCATATACCCAGTAGGCATATCGCGGTATGTTGGAATACGCCACCGACACCGAGCCAACTTCAAATGCATGGTCGGCGGGACTCGTGTATTCGTACACAATTTCCCCTATGTTCCCGCTTCCCAGGATGCTTATCTCTTCCGTCCGGGCATACCCCCAGGGAAGCCGGTTGTTGATATTCGTGCTGAGACTCTGATAATTGGTAAAGGAGGTGGTAGTCGTTGGCGGATTCGATGTGCCGCCCAAAAGCTCATATATGGCATAAGCTATCTCAACCGCCTCGGCCACACCAGGTAAATATTCCGCCAGCATCTCCAGACCGACTGCTGCACCCATTGATACAGGATTCTGCGATAATCCAATCCCGCCGATGCTTTTTTCAACGTAACTGGCCGCCACTTCTTTAATAATTCCGGCGGGGGTTTGCTTTGGAGCACACCCAAAAGCTGTTACACTTCCAGGGGTACTATAGGTGAAAGATTCATTACCCCACCCCGACGAGGTTTTCTCGTCAGCATTCAAATATTTATATTGCTTGATGATATCGTTATTGTGCGAGATACCATCATAATTCGTAGTGGAATTAACCCTGACGCCTCCAAGAATTCCGCTCGCCCCAACATTGTTCTCATAGCTATATGTCAAAACACCCCCCATAGGGTAGGTTACTGATTTAATAACGCCATTCTTGGCTATTGTTGATTGTACATTCTTATATACCCCCAACCCATTCCTGATCCAGGTATTCAGGCTGGAAATGGAATAGATAGACCCATACGTATCCTGCGAAGCATTGGTTATAAACTGGCCCGCATTGTAATACCCATAATGATCCTGATAGATACTGAACATCGGTGGAATAACATCGATATAGGTATTGTTGTCCCCACCCATATTATAGGCAAACTTGTACGGAGATTCACTGATATTATTCTGCCCCGTTTTTTGCAAGGTCAGCAGGCAAAGGCGGCTCCATTGCTTTTCCTGAGTGGTATACGGATAGGTTGGGCTTTGTATCGCTCCATCGATACCAACCATATAGCCATAGCCGAAATTCCAGCTGTAAACAGTATTACCTTTATAGCTCACTGTCAATTGACTCAGCGCACTCTGATTCGGGAGATCGATCCTGGGCGTGGGATAGGAAAAGTCCAGCCTTTCGTTATTGGACAGGATCACACTGGAAAGCCGTTTGCCTCGAACTTTATAGCGGTTCCATACCACCATGGCATTGCCCAGACCCCCACCCGACACCGTACCCGAACTTATCATCTTATCCGTATTCTTGTCTTCTTCATACGTATCATAATTCAGGGTGATCTGTTTCCCCGTCAACGGATTGATGATCTGGGACAGATACCATTTATTGCCGACAAGTTGCCCGTTGGCGGTACCTAATAGAAAATTAACCCAACCACCGTTGTTTGATCCCTGGGCTCCAGTCATCGAAAAACCTAATTGTAGTAAACTTCCAATATCTGCATTATCTGTTGGCGTTTGCCGAAAATCGGTATAAGAAGAGACATAACCGAGTTCCATGTCCTTAAACACATATTGGATACCCGACTCGTCCGTTATCGTAAACTGGGAGATCCTTGTGCGAATGTTACTGGCGCTCATGTCGGTTGTCTGAAAACTGATCTGCAACTTTGAGTCGTTCAACGTCACTACCTGCATATTCTTACCAATAACAAATTGACCTGTCCGGCCATTAAAGGAGAATTGAAAAACATCCTGATCCCTATCGGCCAGGATTTCAGGCGGCTCTTTATACCCATGTACACCGGACGAAAAATTCACCTCGTATGGACTATAGGCCCCCTGGTTGTTGATCATATCTGAAGGGGAATAGGTGGTATACAGATATCCATCCGGGTAGTAAGAGGATGCATATTGAGGATTTTCTATGTTTTGATCGGCCGGGGGCGGCAGCACAAAGGGGGGAGGGTTATTCATCTTCTGGTCATCCGGCTCCCCATGCTGTATCCGCTGGATGAGCCCGCCACAATTCAGGGCCCAGCCCGTGCCCACTGCGGATGCCATTTCAGATACCTTCAACCCATTGCCATCTACATACACCAGACTGGCGTCTAACTCCAAACGGTTGGCTGCATCCTTATAGCTATACAATGGTATATTGATCTCCGCCGCCCCATTCTGCGGATTCACTTGCGCCTCTACACTAAAAAAAACAAGGGGAAAACATAAACCTAAGCAAATAGCCTTTTTCATATCGGACATGTTAGCATTGGTTGATTAGAACGAATACCCCACCCGGAAAACGATCGGCTGCGCCTTCGGGGTCTGGTTGAAACTGAGAATATCACAAAGCAGCTGTGCCTTGCCCTTCACCTTTTTCGAGATCTGGTACTGACGGCTCAGCCCCACCAGTCCGCTCTTCTGCCAGCCGGACACACTTCGCAGTTGGGCCAGCGACCGGAAAGCCGACAGGTAGTTCTCTTCATACCCGCCGCTGAGATAAAGGTTCTTCTTTATCTTCCAGTCGATATAGCTGCGAAGCCCCAGGCCCTGCCCGGAGAATTGAATATGTTGAAGGCCATTGCCCAATCCCGCTTTAAACGCTGCACCCACCCCGACGGTGGCCCGGTCGTTCAGCCTATAACCAAGCGAAAGCGCCACGTCGCAAAGCGTCGGCAATAAGGTGGTCGCCGGCTCGAATTGCAGGTTGGCGCCATATTCCAGCCGTTTCCACAAAGATTTCGTCTTTTGACTATTGGGAGTAAAACCCGGATTCGCAGGGTCGGTACCATCCCCCCCACCCTGGGATAGCTTTGTCTTCAGCTGGCTCACCACACCCACCGCCTGCTGCATCTGCTGTTCCACCTGCTGCTGTGCACCAGGCCCGCCAACCGACACCTTCTCCTGGATCATCTTCTGTACGACAGCCCTGGTCTGTAATCCCTTCATACTGCTGTCGGTGAGATTATAGCTTTCCGGCTGGCCGAAAAGTTGGCTCAGATAAGAATGCTGGCTGAGGAAACTTTTGTATGCAGGCAGCCGGGACAACACCGCCACAGCCTTCTGCTGCATCTTCGACGGGTCGTTCAGTGACTCTTTCCAGTCATTGACCTGCTGCTTATAATAATAGACGCTTTTATTCATATTGCCCAGCTGACCGGCCATCCCATATTTGCCCAGCTGCTGGCTTAAGAAGGCCTTTCGCTGCCCCAGCCAGTTCTTAAGGTTGTCGACGACCTGTATCTTACCCTCCAGCGCTTGCACATTGGCGATAGTACCGGTAAGCCGCTGAGCCTGAGTCCCGGACAATCGATCTTTGTTCGCCTGCAGAAAAAGCAACGTATTCTTCAACGAGTCCAGCGAAGGCAGATGACTTCCTGGCCCAGCCCCCGGGATGCCAATAGACGTGCCCTTTGCAAGAGCTGACTGCAGCTGACCATACCTGGCTTCCACATCGCCAAACAAGGAGCTCGCAGCCGCCTGATCCGTTTTTCCCAACTGCGTCTTCAGCCTGCCTTCTTCGGCAGCGATATTGCGGAGATATTTTTGTGATTCGCCCGTCAGCCGGCCGTTGAGCGCCGAGACCTGGGCATCCACCCTGTCCAGGTATTTCCCGCCCTGGAATTGCGCCAATATTCTGCCGATGGAATCGGTTGAGGGTGCTGATTGTGCCGCCAGGTGGAGATAAAGAGAAAGCAAGAAAGGGATGAGAAGTAAAACTCTTTTCATTGTATTTTATTTCAGGATAATGGCAATACCCATCACACCGATGGCTACCGGTAATACCCTCTGCAAAACAGTGATCCACGAAAAAAAATTGCTGAAAAGAAAGACTTAACTGTCCTCGGGAAGTGTGGCGAGCAGGAGCATGGTATTAGGTTTTATGGTTTATGGCGTCATCGACGGGCCGCATAATTTGAACGGCCATCTATAGGGTAGGATGTGTTACTATCAAAAATAGCGCTTTACACCGAGAATTGCTATCGGTTATCCAATGCAGGGGCAGGCCATTTCACAGGCGTGTATAAAACAATATAAGTGTGTAGGAATCGGCAACCGGCGTGCAAATTTTTTTTTACCCTTTCTACAAAATATCTCCTCCCCGGTAGCTATACCGCTCTTTGATGCGCCGCGTCACCTCCTCCAGCGGCATCCGCTTCGGAACAGTATCCTCTCCCCGCTCCCACTGATCCAGCTCCTCTTTGACGTGCTTCTTCTGCAATGCCGAGAGCTGCTGCAGCAGCTCGGCCGTCATTTCTTTCTGCCGGCCGTTTACTTCCTGCTGCTTTTCGTGCCGCAACTCCTTGTCCCGGCGCATCCCATCCTCCGCCGCCGCCATCTGCTTCAGTTCCATCGAAGCCAGAGCGAGATCGTACGGACCGGTATTCATGATCATCTTCGACAGGATGGGCCCTGTCTCGATCAGGATGATCAGCAGCGACAGCAGCAGGTTGGCCCAGAATACGCTGGGCTCATGGGCTGAGAGGTCGGACAAAGCCTTGTTCCGTTCTAAGAACCCTACATCAGCCGTCACCTGCGCCTCATATTGGCGGTTGCGGAGATCACGCCCCGCATTCGCTCCCGCGATCAGGCTGTCCTGGTAACGCATTTGCCCTTCCAGCTGACGCAGCTCGGGCGTAAATTGTCGCAGTGCCGACTCAAAGGCCTGCTGCTTCAGCCGGGTGAGCTTGTCGATCCCCCGGCGTTGCGATCCGCCCGTCCCATCCGCTTCCCGGATATAATCCTGTTGCAATTGATGAAGGGTATCCTCCAACGCCGCCTTGCGCGCGCTAAGCCTGTCCCGCTCCTGTTGTGCTGCCGCCAGGGTGGTGCGGTTCTCGGCCTGCAGCAGGCTGTCATTCATGAGCAACTTCTGGTGCCGGTTGGCTGCCAGCTGTACGTCGATCTCTTTCTCGAAGATTTTCAATTCCAGCGGCCGGGCGATAGTAAATCCGATGAGCAGCGCCAGGGCCAGCCGCGGCGCCGCCATCCACAGCTGCTTTCGCTGTGAGACCCCGTATTTCCGCATCGTCGAGACCAGGAAGCGGTCGAAGTTGAAGATGATCAGCCCCCAGATGAGCGCAAATAATACCGCCCATACCGGGTCGGCAAACACACTATAGATCGCATAGCCCGCCGAAAGGGCCGCCAACACAAAGGTCGCCAGCAACACGCCGCCCAGCCCGGCATACTTGGTCTGCTCGGAAGGACAATCCTTCAGCAACCCCTGGTAGGCGCCGCTGCACCACCACAAAAAATGCCTTTCGGTCGGCTTCCTCGCCTGGCTGCCTACCCCGGTAAAGGAATCATAGGTATAGCCGCCTTCCATCCGGCCTTCATCGGTCGTTGTCGTTGCCATAAATTAAATGATTGATTTACGCCCGGCGATATCGGCCGGACGTCCTACGTTGTGTTGGAGTGGGGACAGGCAAATAACGGGAAAAATCCGCGGAAATTGCAAAGGAAACGCTAAATCGGCGCAGCTATATTGACACCTTCTCGCAGCAACGCCCCATGGATCAACTCTGCAAACTCCACCGCATGCGCCCCATCACCATGCAGGCAAACAGTTTCGGCCTTGATTGCGATCTCACCACCCGCGGTAACTACGCGGCCTTCCCCCACTAGCCGAAGCACCTGCGCCACCGCCGCGGCACCATCTGTAATGAGCGCACCGGGCTCCGTCCGCGGCGTCAGGCTCCCATCGAACCGGTAGGTCCGGTCTGCAAACACCTCACTCACAAAACCAAGTCCCCCTGCAACCGCCGCCGGCTCCATCAGGCTGCCACTGAGCCCATATAACAGTAGCGAGCCGTCGAAATCAGCCACGGCCCGCGCGATCAGCTCACTCACCGCAGCATCCTTCGCCGCCCGGTTATACAAGGCGCCATGCGGCTTCACATGGTGCATATGCACACCCAGGCCCCTGCACACCTCATCGAGCACCCGCAGCTGCTCATACAGCGAGTCTTCCAGCTGCGATATCGACAATCCCTCTCCAAGGATATCCACCCGGCCAAACCGCGCCCTGTCCGGATAGGAAGGATGCGCCCCAATGGCTACCCCATGGCGCAACGCAAGCTCCACCGTCCTGCGCATGATATCGGCATCACCCGCATGGGCGCCACAGGCAATATTGGCACTACTGATAAAAGGAAAAATAGCCGCATCCGTCTCGATCCCCTCTCCCATGTCGCAATTGAGATCTACTCGCACACCATTTCATTTAAATGATCGAGGCAACTACGCTGCAGGATGTGCAGTTCTTTCTGGCGGGCGATGAGAAGCTGCTCGGCCGCCTCCAGGTCCATCAATGTGAATTGTATCGTATCGGAAGGCCGCAACTGCGCTAATTTGGGCAGATGGGCCGTGATGACATGCGCGATGCGCGGATATCCTCCCGTCGTTTGATGATCGGCCATCAGCACGATAAGCTGCCCGTTGGGCAGCAGCTGCACTGTCCCAAAACTCACGGCGGAAGTCACCAGCTCGACAGGCCGTTCAAGCGCCAATGGCGCCCCCTTCAGCTGATAACCCATCCGGTCGGACGAAGGATGGATCATGAAATTATTCTCCAGGAAATTACACCGGGTACCCGCAGACAACAAATCCCATTCATGCCCGGGAATAAACCCGATCTCATGCGGGTATTGATAGGCCTTATCGGTGTTGACCCGCCAGGGCAGGGTCTCGAAATTGCTCTCATCTTTCAACAGTCCCGCAAAATAGATGGTGTTCTCGTTGAAGGGCAGCTCATCCCCCTTCTTCAACGCCAGCCCATGCCAGCCGCCATTCCCCGCTTTTAGATTCGTACTATAGCTGTTGAGCCACTTTTTCAGGCAATAGCCCCCGTGCACGCTGAGATAGCATCTCCCCCCCTGTATCAGGGAAGGAAAATGAAGTACTGTATTCTTCCTCACCACAACGGGCTGCCATCGGGGAATCGCTTCATCATTGATCGTAGGGGAGAAATCGGCGCCGGTTATCGCAATAAGCGTATTCTGCTCGAAAAGTATCTGCGGACCAGGAAAATGAATCTCCATCACTGCTTCCTGCTTGTCATTGCCCACCAGCAGGTTGGCTACCTGGGCTGCGTAGGGATCCATCGCACCGCCTGGGCTGACGCCCCAATTACCGAAACCGTGTCTGCCCAGATCCTGAATCGTATCGAGCAAACCGGGCTTAATAATGGAAAAAGCCATAGCGCATTATAATTTGAGGTGGGGTCGCAACAAAGGCTTCAGCAGGCAAGGATTAAGCGGCGCATAGGAAGCAAGTCGTCGAAGCTACTAAATTAAGAAACCCCAACCATAACCGATTATTTAAAAGGCTTACTATCCGGGACGCCCGGACATATCTCTGAAAGCTTTGGCCGAAACCGGGTAAAACTGAACATTATCTCCTGCCTGCAACCGAATCGGCGGGTCTGCCTCCACGTCAAAGAGCTTCACCGGTGTCCGGCCAATGATCTGCCATCCCCCCGGGCTGGTTAGCGGGTAGATCCCCGTCTGCATGCCTGCAATTCCTACACCCCCGGCAACGACAGTCACCGGTTGCGGCTTCCGCGGAAGCTGCAACCGCCGGTCAACCGTCCCCAGGTACGGAAAACCCGGCAGAAACCCGACCATATAGACCCGGTAGGTACTCGCCACATGAATATCGATAACCTCCTTTGGCGTTAGCCCTTGCTGCGCCGCCACCCATTGCAGGTCGGGCGCATACTCCCCCTCATAGCAAACAGGGATGCGAAAGAATTGCCCGTCCGGCCCCTTGTACGCATCATCCACCTCCTGCCAGGCGCGTTGCAACAACCCTTCCAGCCAATTGTACACCCTATGATGGCCATTTACGCCACTGGCCGCAACCAATGCCGGATCATAAAAGACCGACACCGAACTATACGCCATTATTATATCCTGGATTCCCGGAAAACGATGGGCCTGCAACCAGTCATGAAGGGCTAATGCTTTTATATTACGCTGTTCATCAATGCAATTACCAAGATCGATGGTAATAGCCGAATCACCCAGGGGAAATATGGAATAAAGAGGTGGTGGGTGAGTCACGGCATCAGATTTGATGAACAAAATACGCCATTTTGAACAACCACACCCCCAATTGTGTTCATAAACTTATAACTTCCCATTCTTACCCGTCTATAAATAATTGATTATCAGCACAAATGAAAAAGGCGCGGTGACCCGGACACCCTCCACCCGTTCCGGCTGATTTTTTAATATGAAGGTTATACTGTAAAATTGCACCGATCTATTTATAATACATGGCCAAAAATCTATTAATTGTGGAGTCTCCGGCGAAAGCCAAGACCATAGAGAAGATACTGGGAGAGGATTTCGAAGTAAAGAGCTGTTATGGACATATCCGCGACCTCGAGAAAGATGACATGGGTATCGACATAAAGAATAATTATCGCCCTCGCTATATCGTCCCTCAAGATAAAGAAAAGGTTGTCAAGGAGTTAAAATCCATCGCCAAGAAGTCTGGCGAGGTCTGGCTCGCGACTGATGAGGACCGCGAAGGAGAAGCCATTTCCTGGCATCTATGCGAGGTCCTGGGCCTCGACCCCGGTACTACCAAACGCATCGTCTTCCATGAGATAACAAAACCCGCCATCCAGTCGGCCGTCAACCGGCCCAGGACGGTAGACATGAATCTGGTCAACGCCCAGCAAGCCCGCCGGGTGCTCGACCGCATCGTAGGCTTCGAGCTCAGCCCCGTCCTCTGGCGCAAGATGAGCATGAAGAACAACCTCAGCGCTGGCAGGGTACAAAGCGTGGCCGTCCGCATCATCGCCGAACGCGAAAGAGAGATCAACGCCTTCACCGCCGTCAGCTCCTTCAAAATAGAAGGGCTTTTCACGGCAAAGGATGTCACCGG
This sequence comes from Puia dinghuensis, assembly GCF_014642875.1. Taxonomy (GTDB): domain Bacteria; phylum Bacteroidota; class Bacteroidia; order Chitinophagales; family Chitinophagaceae; genus Puia; species Puia dinghuensis. The sequence goes on along the minus strand of NZ_BMJC01000001.1, from coordinate 374,302 downwards.
CAAGGCCGTCACCTTCTCCGCCGAAGGTAAGAAGCAAAACTCAGCCGAAAACGCCGAAAAATTCCTTCAAAGCTGTTTCAAGGCCGATTATACGGTCTCTGATATCCAGGTAAAACCCGGCAAAAAGACCCCGGCAGCACCCTTCACGACCTCCACCCTCCAACAGGAAGCCAGCCGCAAACTGGGGTACTCGGTCAGCCGCACCATGTTATTGGCCCAGAAGCTCTATGAAAGCGGTAAGATCACCTATATGCGTACCGACAGCGTCAACCTGAGCGATCTCGCCATGGATGCCGCCGCCAACCAGATCAAAAGCCAATACGGGGATAAATATCACCAGGCCCGGAAATTCAAGAACAAAAACGAATCCGCCCAAGAAGCCCACGAAGCCATCCGACCCACCTATATGGATGCCCTCACTGTCGATGATGCTGACGTCCGCCGGCTCTACGAACTCATCTGGAAAAGGACCATGGCCAGCCAGATGGCAGACGCCGAACTGGAAAAGACCACCGCAAAGGTTCGGATCAGCACCAATAAGGAAGAGCTCACTGCCAGCGGGGAAGTGCTGAAGTTCGATGGCTTCCTGAAAGTATACCGGGAAGATCGCGACGACGACGATATTGTCGAAGACGGCGAAGAAGGCCAGGAAGGCATGCTCCCGCCCCTCACCGTCGGACAAAAGCTCCCGCTGAAGGAAATGCGGGCCGTCGAACGCTTTTCGCGCCCCCAGCCTCGCTACACCGAAGCCTCCCTCGTAAAGAAACTGGAAGAGCTCGGCATCGGCCGTCCCTCCACCTATGCCCCCACTATTTCCACCATCCTGAAAAGAGGCTATGTCGAAAAAAGAGATAAGGAAGGCGTAAAAAGAGATTTCCGCATCCTGCTGCTAAAGAACGACCACATCGAAAAACTCGTCGAACAGGAAAACACCGGCGCCGAAAAAGCAAAATTATTTCCCACCGATTTAGGCCTGGTGGTCACCGACTTCCTCAAGCAGTACTTCGATGACATCATGGACTACCATTTCACGGCCCGCATCGAAGAGGAATTCGATGAGGTCGCACAGGGCAAGATGCAATGGAGCAAGATGATCGATGATTTCTACAACCCTTTCAAAAAAGACGTAGAGAATACCATCGAGAATGCCGAACGCATAAAAGGCGAAAGAGAATTGGGCATCGACCCGGCCAGCGGCAAAAAGGTCGTCGCCCGCATGGGTCGCTATGGTCCCATGGTGCAGATCGGCGATGTCAACGACGAAGAGAAACCGCGCTTTGCCAAACTGAAGAATACCCAAAGTATCGAGACCATCAGCTACGACGAGGCAATGGAGCTGTTCCGCCTGCCCCGGAATCTTGGCGCCTTCGAAGAAAAAGATGTGACGGTGAACATCGGCCGCTTTGGCCCCTACATCGCCCACGACGGCAAATTCTACTCGCTGGGCAAGGAATTCGACCCATATACGATAACTTACGACCAGGCTGCCCCCATCGTCGTCGAAAAGCGGGCGGCAAAAGAGCAGCGCACCATCAAGGTCTTTGAAAAAGAAAAGATACAATTACTGCGCGGTCCCTACGGTCCGTATATCAAGCAGGGGTTGCGCAATTACAAACTTCCCAAAGAAAAACAAGAAACCGCAGCCGACCTCACCCTGGAAGAGGTGAAGGCCATCATCGAAGAGGTGAAGGCCAACCCGCCCAAAAGGGTGCCCCGCAAGAAAAAGAGCAGCTAATCCGCAGCCCCTATCGCTTCCTGCAGGGCCTTGGCACACAATTTAATGAACATTTAGGGCGTTAGTGTGGATAATAAGTCCTCTAAACTCTTATCAACTTCTCCGATCTTGGAACCGGATTCCATCGTAGATTTGAGAAGGCGAAAAACCATGCAGGAAAACAACGAAATAATAGCCCTATTCCATCTGATCGACGACCCCGACCAGGAAGTGTTCGATTCCGTCAGTAGCCGCATCGTCAGCTATGGAAGAGGCATCATCCCCAACCTGGAGAATCTGTGGGAGAACACCATCAGCAATGACGTGCAGGAACGCATCGAACTGCTGATCCACAAACTGCATTTCAACGATCTTACCGAAGACTTCACCCACTGGAAAAGCAGCAGCTACCAGGATCTGCTCACTGCTTCCCTCCTGGTGGCCAAATTCCAATACCCCGAACTGGTGACTACCCCGGTGCTGCAGGAAGTAGAAAAGCTCCGCCGCAACATCTGGCTCGAACTCAATAGCTATCTCACCCCGCTCGAACAGGTGCACGTCGTCACCAGCATCCTATACAATTATTATGGATTGAAGGGGACCGAAGTAGCCTATCAGCACCCCGAAGAATTCCTGATCAACAAACTCATCGAAACCAAACGCGGCAATTCCATCACCAACGGCGTCCTCTACCTCCTGCTCAGCGAATTGCTGGATATCCCGGTAAAGGCGATCAATATTCCCCGCCAATTCGTGCTGGCCTATATAAAACCCTATTACGATGAGAATCCGGAGAAGCTGAGTCCTCTGCAGCGCATCGAATTTTTCATCGACCCCACCAGCGGTCAGGTCTTCTCTCACAAGGACGTGGAAAGCTATTTCAAACGCATCTCCGTCCCGCCCGTGGCTTCTTATTTCAAGCCCCTTTCACACAACCGCATTATCCAAAATGTTCTGGAGGAATTCAGCAAATGCTTCGACAACGAACGCAACGCATACAAACAAAAAGAGCTCCTCGATCTCGCAAAACTTCTTTCAGACTAAGACTAAAAGGCCCCACCGTCAGGTGAGGCCTTAGAGAAATTACATTCCCAGTTTCCAGCCCTGCCGGTACTCTCGCTTCACAAACTGGTTGGCCTCGTCGAAATTCGTGATCTTCATATTCTCCGCATCCCAGAGCAGCTTCTTCCTGCCGGGGAAATGCCCGTTCGCATCCTTGATCATATAACTTCTCAGCGCCAGGTTGCCCATCAGGATCGTCTCCGTCAACGGTCCTGCATATTCGAAAGGTGAGCTCAGCTGCTTTTGGCCATACCCCGCGATACAGGCATTCACCCACTGTACATAGTGCCCCTCCGGCACCCGGGCAAGGGTCTGCGGTACATTGGCTGCCTCTGACATCCGCGAAGTAGGCAATAACTTAGGATCGGCGCCGTAACAACTGCACATGATCTTGCCCTTCGTGCCGGTGATGATCGCTCCTCCATCGGAATTGCCCATCGGCTCGTCGGCGCCCAGCTCATCGGGCCGTACAGGCCGGATCCCACCGTCCATCCAGTGCAACGCCACATCCGGCTTACCTGGCTTACCCGGGAAGTTCATCTTCACATAGGAGGACACCGGGCAGCTCTCGGGATGGAACACAGGGTTCCACATGACCTCATAGGTGGAAGCGACACTGCACTCCACCGCGTTGGGATAGCCGAGCCCCACCGTTTTGAAGGGCGGATCGATCAGGTGACAACCCATATCGCCAAGGGCGCCCGTTCCGTACGCCCACCAGCCCCGCCAGTTGAACGGCAGGTAAGCCTTATGATAATCGTCTGCCTGGGCCGGCCCCTGCCACAGATCCCAATTCAGCTCAGTAGGTATCGTTTCCGTTCCCGTTGGCTTCGCCAGCCCCTGCGGCCACACCGGCCGGTTCGTCCACACGTGGATGGCCGTGGCATCCCCGATGAGCCCCGCATTATACCACTCCTGCATCAGCCGCACCCCGTCGCCCGACGATCCCTGGTTTCCCATCTGGGCCACCACCTTGTACCGCTTGGCGGCCTCGGTGAGCATCCGGGCCTCGTAGATATCATGCGTCATCGGCTTCTGTACATACACATGCTTGTTCAGCTGCATGGCGGCAATCGCCGCCACCGCATGGATATTATCGGGCGTGGACACGGATACCGCATCGAAGTGCTTATGCTCCTTGTCCAGCATCTCCCGGAAATCCTTGTAGTATTTCGCCTTTGGGTATTCCTTGATGGAATTCGCGGCCTGGCGGTCATCGACATCGCAGAGATAGGCGACATCTACTTTCCCGCTGCCATAAAAATTTCTAAGGTCGTCGTGGCCCTTGCCACCGGCGCCAATAGCAGCAACCGTCAGCCGGTCACTGGGTGCGAGGAAACCCCTCCCGAGAACATGCCGGGGTACGATGAAAAAACCGGTTGCTGCCATCGCGGTACCACGCAGGAACTCGCGGCGGGAGGCTTGCAGCTTGCCGGGTATCAAATTTTTTTTCTGTGACATAATGATGTTGGTGAATTATTAAGGTCGAAAAAATGAGTGAGTAATATACACACAAAAAAAGCACCCTAAGGTGCTAAAAATTGCAAAATTCCATCGTCGGTCAATCACCGGCCACCCGGCGCCCGCGCTCCTACAGCAAGGTCGCCTGTAGCGTGATCTCCGCCTTGAGCACCCGGCTCACCGGGCAGCCACTCTCGGCCCCCTTGGCCAGCTCCTGGAATTTCTCGTTGGTGATGCCGGGGATCTTCGCCTTCAGCACTAGCGCAGATTGGGTGATGGTCGGCGTCCCGGACACATCGAAGTTCACCGTAGCCGTCGTTTCCAGGCTCTCTGGCGTAAACCCGGCGCCTTGCAGGGCGAAAGCCAGCGCCATCGTATAGCACCCAGCGTGCGCCGCAGCGATCAGTTCTTCAGGGTTGGTGCCTACCCCATCCTCGAAACGTGTCTTGTACGAATACTGGGTGTTGTTCAGGGTCGTGCTTTGAGTCGTCAAATGGCCATTACCTTCTTTTCCGGAGCCGCTCCATGCAGCTGTTGCTGTACGTTTCATAAAATTGTATATTTAATTAAGATAAAAGAACTAGGACTATGCCGACCATAGAATGGCAGGATTTCGAGAAGATAGACCTCCGTGCCGGAACGATAATCGAAGTTAATGATTTCCCCAAAGCAAAAAAGCCTGCTTGGCAATTGACCATTGATTTCGGTGATCTGGGCATTCGGAAATCCTCCGCACAAATAACCGACGGCTATGAAAAGCAAGAACTTGTGGGTAAACAGGTCATCGCCGTGGTCAACTTCCCCCCCAAACAGATCGCTAATTTTTTCAGCGAATGCCTCGTTCTGGGTGTGTATACTGACAAAAAAGAAGTAGTTTTATTGACACCGGATAAAAAGGTAACCAATGGCTGGAAGATTGGCTAGCCCCGATCCGGGAACCCGCCCCCAAATCAGCAACAATGTCAACAACGCTGGCCATCAGCTCTACTTATTACCAATCCCCGCTCGGCCTGCTCCGCATCGGTGGCACGGATACCTATATCAGTGAGATCAGCTTTGTCGACCACCTCGAGGAATCGGACTACCACAACCCCGGTCTGGAAGGTCCCGTCCCGCCCATCGTCATCCAATGCATCGAACAGCTGATCCAGTATTTCCAGGGGCAGCGCCGCGTCTTCGACTTCCCCATCTACCAGGAAGGGACACCCTTTCAGCAGCGGGTGTGGAACGAGCTCACGGCCATCCCCTTTGGCAAAACCCTCAGCTACCTCGAACTCTCCCGCCGCCTCGGTGACACAAAAGCCATCCGCGCCGCCGCTGCTGCCAACGGCCGCAACAACATCGCCATCGTCGTCCCCTGCCACCGCGTCATCGGCTCCAAACGCGATCTCGTCGGCTATGCGGGTGGCCTCTGGCGTAAGAAATGGTTACTCGACCACGAGACAAAGGTCATGTACGGGGTGCAGACGCTGTTCTAGCATGCCCTAATTCGTCAGCTGATTCGCATACCGCCTGAGCGCAATCTCCGCCGCCTTCGCCGCATAACTCACATTCACCAGCAGGAAACCCGCATTCTCAAAGCTCTGCTGCGCATTCTTCACATCCACGATCGTGGCCTGCCGCAGCTGAAAACGTTTCATCACCAGGTCGAGCAGCTTCTGCGACAGCTCATAGTTGGCCTTTGCCGTCTCCACCTGCTGAAGGTTGTTCGTATAGGCCTGGAAATTCTTCACGGCATTGGCGGTATAGTTAAGCAACAGCGTATCCCGCACCAGCGCCGCATTCCGGATATTGAGACCAGCCACCTGCTGCTGCTTGCGGTAGATATTGCCGTTGAAGATCGGGATATTCAGCGTCACTGCCGCATAGGGACCATAGTTGAGGTTCAACAGCGAAAAACCCGCCGAATTCCGGGTGCGGCTGTAATTGTACCCGGCATTGGCGCCCAGGGAAGGATAGCGCTGCGCCCCCGTCTCTTTCTCGACGTATTGATTGATGGATATCTGTTCATTCGCCGCGATGATGTCGGGGTTGGTCGTCTGTACAGCGCCGAGAATATCCGGCAACCGGATGCTCTTGTCTATGAGGATCGTGTCTTCTACCGCAATGACGCTGTCGGGATTCAGCGTGAGCAGCGTCAGCAGGTCAGTCTTACCCTGGTCGATGACCAGCTGCTGCGCCTGCAGGTTCTGTATCTGCGTATTGAGATCAACCTGCGATTGGAAAAGATCGGCATTATTGGCAAGACCGACACTTTGCTGCGCCTGGACAATTGCCAGCTGTTGCTTCTGGGCGTCGATGGATGCCTGCAGCGTGCGGGCATAGCTCTGCTGCCGCACCACATCATAGTATTTCAAAAGGACATTGTTCACCAGCATCAGCGCTCGCGAATTAAGCAGCTGCCGGGCCTGCGACTCCTGGGTTCCCAGCCGCTTCTTGGCCGTCACCACCCTCTCGCCATTGTATAACAATACATACCCGTTAACCTGTCCGGACAGGTTATTGGAAAAAGCATTGTTGCTGGATTTATTGTTGGCAGGGTTGGCATACTCCTGCTTGATGCTCGTGGATTGCTCCTGGTCGGAGATGCTGCCCGTCACCACCGGCAGCCCACCCGCTATACCATAACTGTTGTAAATAGCAGCAGCTTCCGCATTGTTCTTCGCCAGCTCGATCCCCAGGTTATTCTTAAGGGCTATCCGCACCGCCTCATCACGGGTCAGAGGCTGGGCCCTCAGCAAACCGGCCGGCAGCACCACCGCCAGCCACATGAAATGTAGTTTTCTCATAGTCGATTAATCCGTTACTTCCGTTATATGTACACGCCGCTTACTGGATATATAAGTATACACCGCCGGTATCACAAACAAGGTGAGAATAAGCGAGAACATGATCCCGCCTACCACCACGATCCCCAGCGGGATCCGGCTGGTGGCCGCCGCCCCAAGGCTGAGCGCGATCGGCAAAGCCCCCAGCGACGTAGCCAGCGAGGTCATCAGGATAGGTCGAAGACGCTGGGACGCGGCTTCTATCACTGCCTCCCGCTTGCCCATCCCCTGCTCGCGTTTCTGATTCGTGAACTCGACTATCAATATCCCGTTCTTTGTCACCAGCCCGATGAGCATGATCATCCCAATCTCCGAGAAGATGTTCAGCGTCTGATGGAAGACCCAGAGACTGAGCAACGCACCAGCCAACGCCAGCGGCACGGTAAGCATGATCACAAATGGGTCGACAAAGCTTTCGAATTGCGCCGCCAATACCAGGTAGATCAGCAACAGCGCCAGCACAAAGGCAAATACAATATTGGAAGAGCTTTCCGCATAATCCCGCGAAGCGCCGGACAAAGCCGTCTGGAAACTGGGATCAAGCAGGCGGTTGGCGATCGACTGCATCGCCGCAATGCCGTCCCCGATGGTCTTACCCTCAGCCAGCGAAGCGGAAATGGTGGCCGCCTTATACCGGTTGAAGTGGTAAAGCGTCGAAGGGCTGCTGTTCTGCTCGACATGGACAACGGCATCCAGCGGAATGGGATCACCGGTCTTGTTGCGCACATATATCTTGCTGATATCGGTAGGATCATTACGGTCTCTTCTTTCCACCTGCGCGATGACATAGTACTGGTAGCCGTTCATGATAAAATAGGCCAGCCGCCCGCCGCTGAAGGCCGCCTGCATCGCGGAAATGACATCATGTGTCGACAACCCCAGGTCTTTGATCTTCATCCGGTCGATGGTGATCTGCAGCTCCGGCTTATTAAATTTCAGGTTGACGTCGACATTGGAGAAGGTCTTGTCCTTTCTGCAGGCTTCCAGGAAAGCCGGCAATAACCGCTTCATCTTATCCAGGTCCTGGTTCTCCAGCACGAATTGCACCGGCAGACTGGTCTTCGAACCAGACCCTACGGCGATGGTCTGCTCCTGGATGGCAAAGATGCGGGCATCGTTGAAGCGGGATACCTTGCGCTGCAGATCTGCAGCGATCTGGCTCTGACTCCGATGACGCTGCAGCGGCTCGGTCAGCCCAAGACGCGGCGCCGAAGAATTGAGATTCGAACCGGCAGGGATCCGCGCAAAGACAAAATCCCGCTCAGGGACGGAGTCATAGAGGTAATTGGCTATCTGGTCGGTGACGTCCTGCGTATAGGTAAAGCTGGCGCCCTCGGGCAGCGTCACCAGGAAACGCACGCTGCTGCGGTCTTCCATCGGCGCGATCTCGCTCTGCATATTCCTCAGGATCAGCAAGATCATCACGCCACACAGGAGTACCAGCACCCAAGCCGCCCAACGTATCTTCATAAAACCTTCGAGCATCCGCCGATAGCCATTTTCCATCCCCGTAAAGAAGGGTTCTGTCTTCTCATAGAACCGGCCATGGCCACTCCGCTTGCTGGTGAGGTAAACATTCAGCACCGGGGTAATGGTCAGCGAGACAAAGGCGGAGATCAGCACGGCCGCAGCCAGCACCACCCCAAACTCCCGGAAGAGCCGCCCCACAAACCCCTGCAAAAACACCACGGGCATAAACACCACCGCCAACGTTAAAGACGTCGAGATCACCGCAAAGAATATCTCCCTGCTACCCTCAAGCGCCGCCTTTCGGATCGGCAGCCCCTGCTCCAATTTTCTAAAAATATTTTCCGTGACAACGATCCCATCGTCCACCACCAGGCCTGTTGCCAGGACGATGCCCAATAAAGTGAGGATATTGATAGTGAACCCGGCGACGTACATGATAAAGAATGTCGCAATAAGCGATATCGGGATATCGATCAGCGGCCGCAGCGCGATCATCCAGTTGCGGAAGAAGAAGAAGATCACCAGTACCACCAGCGAAAAGGCAATGATCAGCGTCTCCTTCACTTCGGCAAGCGACTGGCGAATGGTCTGGGTATTGTCGATAAGCACATTGAACACCAGGTCAGACTTATTGGCCTTCTCTATCTCGGCCAGCCGCCGGTTGAACTCATCGGCAATGGCGATGTTATTGGCGCCTGGCTGTGGGATGATGGCCAGCCCCACGGCATTCACCCCATTGTATTTCCAGCTCTGCTCGGGATTTTGAGGCCCCAGCTCCACCCGCGCAACATCGTTCAGCCGCACGATGCCGGCACTATCTTCCCGCAGGATCACATCCCGGAAATCCTTCTCCGTCGTCAGCCGCCCCAATGTTTTAATGGTGAGCTCCGTATTGTTCCCATAGATCTTCCCCGGCGGCAGCTCCACGTTCTCATTGTTCATTGCAGTGGCGATATCATTATAGGCGATCCCATAAGCATTCATTTTATCCTGGTCGAGCCAGATGCGCATGGAATAGGTCTTGTCACCAAACACCTGCACCGCACTCACCTGGTCAATGGTCTGCAACTGCTGCTGCAACACGTTCTCCGCATAATCGCTCAGCTCCATCAGGCTCTTGGTGCGACTCTGCACGGCCAGTATCAGGATAAAATCGGCGTTGGCATCCGACTTGGTCACCACTGGTGGCGCATCGATGTCCAGCGGCAGCGATCGCTGTGCCTGGCCCACCTTATCCCGCACGTCGCTGGCCGCGGCTTCCAGGTCGACGCCCAGGTTGAACTCGACAGTGATATAGCTGGTGCCCAGCGTACTCGTCGAAGAGATGGTGCGAATGCCGGGGATACCGTTGATATTCTTCTCCAATGGTTCAGTGATCTGACTCTCTATCAGATCGGGGTTAGCCCCCGTATAATTGGTCTGGACAGTGATGATCGGCGGATCGATGGCGGGGTAATCCCGCACGGCAAGAAAATGATAGCCTACCACCCCAAACAGGATCAGCAGTAAATTCATCACCGTCGCCAGCACCGGTCGCTTAAGGGATAACTCGGAAATGTTCATAGCGGAATTTATTTGGCGTTGGCGGCCGTTGGGATTGTTTCTTCGCCTGTTTTGACGCTACGGATGGTGACGGGTGCATCAGGCCGGGCAAAAAGGACACCGGTCACAATAACCGTGTCGCCGGCATCGACGCCCCTGGTGATCTCGATATTGCTGGCTTCGCGCACACCCGTCTGGACATTCACCACTTTCGCCTTGCCCTGCTTCACCAGGATCACCTGATTATTCCTGTCCTCGGGGATGATACAGTTGGTAGGGACCATTATCGCCCGCTTGTCCACCCCGGCACTGACAAACACCTTCACAAAGGAGCCCGGATGTGCGACGCCGTCCTGTAGCAGGGCCCGTACTTTTAGGTTGCGGCTGGAGAGATTGATCTGCGGTTCCGTTGCCACGATCAGACCTTTACGGCGACGTATAGCGCCTGCCTGCGCATCCAATTGAACATCCACCAGGGAGCCCTTTCGGACAACGGCGCTGTATTGCTCAGGGATGGTAAAATCCACCTTCGTTTTATCCATCTGTTGCACTGTGGCAATAATATTTGCAGGAGTTACATAAGCACCCGGACTCACCTGCCGCAACCCCACAACCCCATCGAAAGGCGCCCGGATGACGGTCTTGTCCAACTGCGCCTGGGTATAGTCGATATCGGCCTTGGTGGTGTTGACATTACTTACGGCCAAATCGTAGTCAGCCTGGTTGATCCCATTGATCTCCAGCAGCTTTCGTTCCCTTTCCTCCGTTTTTTGATAAAGCTCTAATTGCGCCTTCGACTTCGCCAGGGTAGCCTGCAGGTCGGCATCGTTTATCCGGGCGATCACCGCCCCCTTGGCCACCTGCACTCCTTCCGGGACATTCAGGTAGACGATCCGTCCGCTGATCTCTGGATGCAGTTCTACATACTCGTTGGCCACGACGCTGCCATTCGCCTCGATCTCATTGTTGATCGGACGTTGTGCCGCGATAAGCACATCCACCAAGGTCGGCTCCACCCCCCTAGGCTTATTATCGGGACTTGCGGCATCCGCACGCTCCTTACACGATGAAAGGGAAAACAGGCTAAAGGAAAATAGCAACAGCACACAGGAGATACCTGGCTGATAGGTCAGCAAAGCGGAACGAGCCATTAACGGTGAATTTTTTATATGTTCAGGCGGGAATGGCTTCCCCTGAAAGGTGGCAAAGATAAAAAGAAGGATTGTTTCCCGGACGAACCGCCTCATTTATTGGATGAACATCCATATGCAGGTATGATCGGTAAACGGGTACTATTTCAACTCATCGCTCGTAAACGCAAAGGGCAGCAACAACCCGGACCCGGCCAGCACGATCACCTTCCCCGTCTCTCCACCAAGCACAACTCTCATAGGCCGTCCCGTCCGCTGCTCGAATTCCTGCAGCGACTGCCGGCAGATGCCACAGGGCGAAATGGGCCGGTCACTGATGCCGTTCTCATTATGATAACTGATCGCCAGCGTATCGATCGATACACCGGGATACAAGGTCGCCGCCACCGATAGCAACGTCCGCTCCGCACAGATGCCCGCCGGAAAAGCCGCATTCTCCTGGTTGGTGCCGGTGATCACTTCCCCATTGACCAGTCGCGCAGCCGCGCCCACCCGGAAATGACTGTACGGCGCATACGCATCCTTCGTCACCTCCCTGGCCTTTGCCAGCAAAGCCGCATCGGCTTCGGACAACTCCTGCGCCGAAGCATACTCTTCATAAGAAAGCGTGAATTCCTTTTTCATTATTTTAAGAACATCATTTTTCTGCCCAAAGCCCCCTTGGAAAGATACTTATTTAGCCAAGCCTGCTGCTCCGCGATACGCGCCGCCAGGTCGTCCAAACCGCCCTTCACCGTCTTCATCGAGGCCAATACCCGTTCTTCCGTGGTGACGATTGCTCCCAGCCTCGACTTCGAGCGTTGCACCAGCCGGTCGGCGCTGTCCAGCATCTCCCTGATCTCGGAGTCCGGCTTCGATGGCTTAAACTGCTTGTTGCGATAGTCGATAAAGACATTGAACTGCTTCGCCCCCTGGTTATATTCCACCCCCGCCAGATTGTATTCCTCGATAGCTTTGTTCTGCAGGTCGATAGCTTTGTTCTGACGGTCTACCTCCTGCTGCCGCCGGTAGTTCTCCAGATCCACCTTCAGATGCCCCAGCCAGTCGAAGATCATCGAATTGCGCACGCCGTTCTTCTCCACCCGCACCACCTGGGCCCTCTCCTGTTCAATCCCCGTCAACGACACGTATGCCTCGATGGAATCCGGGTAATTAAAATAAGACTTTGTCTTATCCTGCGCCGTCTTCCCCTCATAGAATTCCTGGTTGGTCACCGGGTAGTACAACAACTGCCAGAGATAGTCGAAAGGCATATGCGTTTTGACATAGAGCTCCGGGTCAGCCTTGAAAAACTGGTTACTCAGTTTCCGGAAGTATTTCCCGTCCTTTACAAAACCAGCCCCCCAGGTGGGGTCGAATATCAGCCAGCTGCCGTCCGGCTTCGCCACACACCAGGCATGCGGTATATAGTCGACAGCCCCTTGCTGCCGGGTATAGCCGGTGACAACGACACAACGGATGCCGGTCCGGTTGCAAAGGGAATTGAACAGCGCGGCATAGTTCTCGCAGATACCTTTTCGTGTCAGCAGCGGCTTGTTGATCTTCTCCGTCGAATCCGCGAAGAAGTTAGTCGCAAACATATTGTCGATATCGTACTGGATATGGCCGGCCATCCAGACAAAGATGGCCCTGGTTCGCTCCATCGGGTCGGGAAAATGCTCCCCCAGCCAGGCGGCCATCTTCCCGGTGCTGCCTGTGACGGAATCCGGGAGCTGCGCCGCCAGCGCATCCACCCGCGCGTAGGGTCCGGGCTGGCTCACCGTTTTTTGCGCCCATACCCCGAAAGGTAGCAGTACCGTTGATAAAAAGATCAGTCCTTTCATAGTCAGGGAATTTAGGGTCGTTATTTTATCTTATTAAACAGCCGCTTCCACCGCACCCCATGGTTCCAGCTCATCCAGATAATCCAGGCCTCGCCCACAATATGGTCCTCCGGTACAAAACCCCAGTACCGCGAGTCCTGCGATTCATGCCGGTTGTCCCCCATCATCCAGTAATAATTCATCCGGAAGGTATACTGTGTCACCGGCTGGCCATTCAACCAAAACTTCCCATCCTTCATCTCAAAGGTGTTGCCCTCATACACCCGGATAGCACGTTCATAGACGGGGTAGTTCTCCGGTGTCAGGGTCAGCGTTGCTCCCTTGGCTGGGATCCAGATCGGGCCGTAGTTGTCCAGCGCCCAGGTCGAATTGGGAACAAAGGGGAAGAGGGGCTGTTGCGGATCATCATCGGCCAGTTCGGGGACGATGCTTTTGGCCAATCCACTCTTCAGCATCTTCTCATGGGCGACCCAGGTCAGTAGCATGTGATATTGGTTGCTGGTCCCGGGGACGGAGCTTACTTCATTGGAGTTGATATCGAGATTGTATTCTTCGACCATCACCGCCTCATCCAGCGGCTGCCCCTGCGTCGTGACGGTATAATAGGTCTGGGACTCGGGCGGGAAAGGCTGGGCCTTACCGTCGATATACACCACCTGGTTCTTTATCTGCAGCGTATCGCCGGCAATGGCTACACAGCGTTTGATATAGTTCTCCTCCTTGTCCACGGGCCGGAGGACAAGCGGATACTGGTCGGGGTTACCCAGCACGATCTTCCTGCCGCTGTCGATATTTCCCCCGCCAAGCGTCCGGCAGGCGGTATAGTAAGGGACGCGGGATTGATAGTCATCCAGGTTGATCACCGTATCCCCCGCCGGGAAATTGAAGACGACGACATCCCTCCTTTTCACCGGGCTGGCAAACCAGCGGATATAGGGAAGGGTGATCCACTCCACATAAGAATTGGTCTTGGTCACCGGCAGGGTGCTATGCACAAAAGGAATGGACAGCGGCGTATTGGGGATCCGCGGACCGTAGCTGAATTTACTTACAAAAAGGAAATCACTCACCAGCAGCGTCTTCTCCATCGACCCCGTGGGAATAGTATAGGCCTCGAACACAAAGGTTCTGATCAGCGTTGCCGCCACCACGGCAAAGACCCCCGCATCGACCCATTCCCGCGCCACCCCCTTCCGGTGCTTTCTCACCGGCGCAGCCCCTGTATAGACAACTTTCGCGTCATAACCGATGAGGGGAAAATAGATCAGCGGCAAAAGTGCCGCCAGCGCATGCTCCCAAAATTTGAACTTCCCAAAAACCTTTACAAACTCCACATAGATGCCCAGCGTGATAAACCATCCCAGGATGGGGATCACCTGCCAGAAGACCCAATGCCTGGGCCGCTCGGCCAACCCCAACATCACCCAGGTATTGTAAAAGGGGATATAGGCTTTCCAACCCGGAACACCGGCTTTTTCAAAGAGTTTCGCGGCGCCAATGGAGGGGAGTAAGAGTAGGATTACCTGGATAAGCACAAGAACCAGCAGCTGATGAGAGCTCATTAGGTGGATTTATTTTTAGATTCCGGCAAATTTAGGCGAAAAACCGGTAGTTCTCACCCCAAGATATCCCGCAGCACCCGGCTCACCTCGCCTGCCCGGTTATGCACCATCAAATGACCGCCTCGGGGATAACATGCGTCGGCTGAACATTCCGGCATATTCCCCAATCGGCTCATAAGGCGCCGGCATCAGCCACGGCAGGGGCTTCAATTCGACACCAGGTACGTCCAGCCGCGAAAAGATGTGGTGGTCCGCTCCCAGGCCGCTGATACAATAACAGTCCAACAAAACTTATTTTTTCGGTAACACGTAATTTTCCACATCACTCTGCGTGATCGTCTTCCCCGACAAAATGATCAGGCGCTCGACCACGTTACGCAACTCCCGGATATTCCCCGTCCAGTTGTGCTGCTGCAAGGCCTTTATCGCATCTTCGTCGATGGCCTTCCTCGCAATCCCATAGTCGCCACAGATATCGACCAGGAATTTCTCTACCAACAACGGAATATCATCTTTTCTCTCGTTCAGCGAAGGCACATGGATGATGATGACGCTCAACCGGTGATAAAGGTCAAGCCGGAAATTTTTCTCTTCCACCTCCTTCAACAGGTCCTTATTCGTTGCCGCGATCACCCGCACATCGACATTGATATCCTTATCTCCGCCAACCCGCGTGATCTTTCCTTCCTGCAGGGCCCGCAGCACCTTGGCCTGCGCCGTCAGACTCATATCCCCTATCTCATCGAGAAACAGCGTCCCACCATTGGCCTGCTCGAACTTGCCGATCCGCTGCTTGACGGCCGACGTAAACGACCCTTTCTCATGGCCAAAGAGTTCACTCTCGATCAGCTCACTGGGAATAGCCGCACAGTTTACCTCCACCAGCGCACCGCTGGCGCGGTTGCTCTTCTCATGCACCCATCGGGCGACCAACTCTTTCCCTACCCCGTTCTCGCCCGTTACAAGGATACGGGCCTCCGTAGGCGCCACTTTCTCTATCGTCTCTTTTATCTTATGAATAGGCGTCGACGCGCCCACCATCTCCTGCACCTTGCTTACTTTCCGCTTCAAAACCTTGGTCTCGGCCACCAGCGTGGTCTTGTCCATGGCATTACGGATGGTGATCAGCAACCGGTTGAGATCGGGAGGCTTGGAGATATAGTCATACGCTCCCTTCTTCACGGCTTCCACCGCCGTTTCAATGGTGCCATGCCCAGAGATCATAATGATGGGAATATCGGGATGGGTCTCCTTGGTTTTCTCCAGGAACTCAATGCCATCAAGCTTCGGCATCTTAATATCGCATAGAATGACATCATACTCTTTTTCCTTCACCTTCTTCAGACCTTCTTCGCCGTCACCGGCTTCATCGATCTTATACCCTTCATAAGAGAGAATTTCGCTGAGTGTCTTCCGTATCGCCTTTTCGTCGTCAATGATCAGAATATTCGACATAGGTTCCTCTATCTTTTTTGAGGCTCAAAAATACGAACTGCATTCGAAAATAAAGTAATAGCTTAGGTTTTACAAATAGCAAAATGGGGCTCTTACTCTATTCCACCGAATTTCTCCAGCCCTTGCCGGACGAGGGTTTTCACCGCCTGCTCGGTTTGCTGCCCGCCGTGCTGCAGCCAAAGATCCTCCGCTACCGGCGCTGGGAAGATGCCCATGCCAATCTTCTCGGCAAACACCTGCTCCGCCTGGCCCTTGAAAATGCAGCCGCTGCTGCAGGTCTTGACAAGCTACAATATACGCCACAGGACAAGCCCTATATCCCCGGGTCGCCGCATTTTAACATTTCCCACTCGGGTAACCGGGTAGTTTGTCTGCTCAGCACAAAGGGCCGCGTCGGCATCGACATCGAATCCATCCACCCCATCTCCTTTGGTGACTTCCAGACACAATTCACGCCCAAAGAATGGGCAGCTATCCATAACGCACCCGAACCCGTCACCGCCTTCTACCGGTTCTGGACTGCAAAGGAAAGTCTCATCAAAGCCGATGGCCGCGGCCTCCAGATCCCACTGTTGAAGCTGGACGTGAGTGAAGCCGGCCCCATCAACCTCGACGGCGCCACCTGGCAGCTCCGCCCCCTTGCCTTCTTCCCGGGCTATGCCGCACACCTTGCTTTCGAAGAATCGGCCGAACCCGCCATCAATTTCCACCACCTGAGCCCCGCCGACATCCTCGCCACGGTTTAACATTTCCTTTTTTTATGGAATCCCCCCGCCCCGGCTTCTCCCCGGCATGGAAATCCTGCTAAACACCGCCCTCATCCTCCTGCTCTGCGCCACCGCATCTACCTGTTAGCCCAAAGCTACATGCCGGCCCAGACTATCCACATCGTAATCAACCCGTTGAACCCCACTCTCAGCCCGTGGTACGATGCTGACCCAACCCGTGGCCTCATCGAAACTCCCGAATGGACATTCACAATCAGTCAGTTACGTATGTGGCCGGTGCATATCTAAAAAACCTGAAAAACCCCTTGCATCTCAACACTTTTTGCAGTATTTTAGAACCATCCAATGACTATTTAAAAACCGAAACCATTTTATAATCCAAAAAATATTTCCCTATGAAGCAGAATCTTGAGCTCCAGGCTCCCGCTACTGGTAAGATCCTTTTCAAACTGACTATTCTGGGTTGTGTATTGCTTGGCTGTGTTTACGGCTTCATCATGCTGTTCAACACCGCCCTCGCCGCCCTCAAATAAGAAGAAGAAACTAAAAAAGAGGCCGTCTCTCAACTCAAAAGTAGACGGCCTCTTTTTTCATTATGTCCGGTAAGCAAAGCTTACCGGGGGCCCGCCGGCCGGCGGGTTTTTTTTATTTCTGTAAGTACATCACCTCTTTCACCAGCTTCACCGTCCTTGCCACATCCGGCAACGCCAAAGCCACAAGATTGGGCGCATAGTGCAGGGGCGCATCGGCAGAAGTGATCCGGCGGATAGGCGCATCAAGATAATCAAACCCTTCCTTCTGGATATGGTAAGTGATCTCGGAAGATACAGACGCAAACGGCCATTGTTCTTCCACAATTACCAGGCGGTTGGTCTTTTTGACGCTGTCCAGGATGGTCATCCAGTCCAGGGGACGAATGGTCCGCAGATCGATCACCTCGGCACTGACCCCTTCCTTCTCCAGTTCGGCAGCAGCACCCAAGGCCACCTTCATCATCTTATTATAGGAAACGATCGTCACATCCTTGCCCGCCTTCTTGATATCTGCTTTCCCCAGTTCGATATAATATTCCTCCGCCGGGACATCCGCCTTGTCGCCATACATCACTTCACTCTCCATAAAGATCACCGGGTCTTCCTCATAGCGGATGGACTGTTTCAGCAGACCCTTGGCATCATACCCATTGCTGGGGCTTACCACCTTGATGCCGGGTATATTGGCATAATAGCTTTCAAAGGCCGTAGAGTGCTGAGCGCCCAGCTGACCCGCCGATCCGTTGGGTCCGCGAAAGACGATAGGACATCCCACCTGACCGCCGCTCATCGCCAGCATCTTGGAAGCGGTATTCAATATCTGGTCGAGCGCCAGGACGGCAAAGTTCCAGGTCATGAACTCGACTACCGGCCGAAGCCCGTTCTGCGCGGCACCTACCCCGACGGCAGTAAATCCCAATTCAGAGATCGGTGTGTCGATCACCCGCTTGGGGCCGAACTCATCCAGCATACCCTGGCTCACCTTATAAGCGCCATTGTATTCCGCAACTTCCTCACCCATTAAAAACACCCGGTCGTCGCGCCGCATTTCCTCGCTCATAGCTTCACGCAGAGCTTCCCGAAAAGCAATTTGTCTCATTCGTATGTATTTATTACCCGCCGCCGCTGCAGCGGAGCCGCAAATTTATTGGTTGTCATGGAGATTATCAAATCATTATACCCATTTACTTTATAAGAAATCTATATATATTTACTTTCATGCAACCTACTATCGAACACCTCGAAAAGATCATCCGTATCTACAGCCGCCGCCTCGAAGCGCTCACCGACGAGATCTATGACTGGAGATCAGCCCCCGAAAAATGGAGCAAAAAGGAGATCCTGGGACACCTCGTCGACTCGGCCCAGAACAATATCCGGCGGTTCATCGTCGCACAGTACGAGGACACCCCCACCATCCTCTATGCCCAGGATGAGTGGGTGGCCCGCAGCGGCTACCGGCATTACCCGGTGCGCAGCCTTGTCATGCTCTGGACTTTGCTAAATAACCATATCGTGAAGATCCTGGCCAATATGACCCCCGAGGCCGCACAACGAAAATGCGCGATGGGCGGACATCCCCAACCCCTGGAATGGGTAGCGGCGGATTATTGCAACCACCTGCTGCACCACCTCCACCAGATTCTCGACCTCGAACCAATCGCTTACCCCTAATCGCAGCCGCGCCGGCAGCATTCACGCCTGCTCGAAAGTCAGCATAAAGCTGGTCCCCTCCCCCACCTGCGAACTCACATCGATGCCCGCCCGATGGGATTGCAGGATATTCCAGGTGGCAGCAAGCCCAAGCCCAAACCCGTTGGTTTTGGAAGTAAAATACGGTTCGAAAATGCGGGAGATGTTCTCTTCCGGGATACCACCCCCATTATCGTTGATGCTCACCTTATAGTATTGCGGAGTCTCCTCGCGGATAGCTATGGTGATCACTCCCGACTGCGCAGGGACGGCCTCCACGGCATTGATGAGGATATTGAGAAAGGCGATCCTGAGCTTTTCCTTGTCGGCCATGACAAAGGCCGGCTTTTCCGGGTACATCGTCTCCAGCCGGATATTCTTCAGGGAAATGCGATCGGACGCTGCTGTTAAGGTATTGTCGATTATCTCCTGTAATCTCGTCTTCTGCAGTGAGATCTCGGCCGGCCGGGAAAGGTCCAGCAGCTCGGAGATCAGCCCGTCGATACGCCCGCAATTCCGGGTAATGATGTCGAGATAGATATTCGCATCCTCGCTGTTCATCTCCGGCTTCAATTGCTCTACAGACAGGTTGATATTGGTCAGCGGGTTCCTCACCTCATGCGCCAGCGTGCGCAACAGCATCGCGGTAGATCGCAGCTTCTCTATCTGAAAGGTAGCCCGCTCGATCCGCTTGAGGTTGGTAAAGTCATGGATAATGCCCTGGATATAGGTCTCGCCACTGGAATATACCTGCCAGGAGATGGACAGGATACAGTTTCTCCGCTCCTTATTGCGGGTCAGCAGCTCTACCTCGAGGTCCTCCACCTCCCCGGTGAGGGACAGGCGGTCCCTCAAATCATCGGCCGCCTCTTTGCGGGCGAATAGATCGTAGAGGCTCATCCGCAGCAGCTCGTCCTTCCCATATTTGAACAGGTCGCAGGTGGCGGCATTCACATCCCGGAAGACAAGGTCGTCACTCGTAAGAAAAACGGCATCCTTGCTTCGCTCGAACACCGCCCTGTATTTCCGCTCATTCACCCTCAAGGCCTTGATATAGGCGCTTCTCTCCAGCGCATACCGGATGCTGCGCTCCAGTTTTTCAGTGGTGATCTCCGACTTCACCAGGTAGTCCGCCGCCCCGAAGGTCATGGCGCGGATATCCAAATCGCGGTTTCCTATCCCCGTTAGCAGGACGATCGGCTCCTCACACCCCATGTCTATGGCCTCCTGCAGCAACTCCAGTCCCGTCTTCTCCCCCAAAAGATAGTCTACGAAATAGAGATCATAACGACCCTCTCCCATCCGCCGCAGCACCTCATTATATTCATAGCACCAGTCGATGATGAATTCCTTCTCGGGAATATCCTTTATGCAGGCGTCTATGATCAAAAAGTCGTCCTCATCATCCTCTACGATCAATATCCTGGTAGGCAGGTTGGAAGGCACCATGGTAACTAGAGGTTAATTTAGATCACGAATTTCGTCATTTTTTACGACCAATTCATTTTGCATCCCGCCCAGTGGAAGGGAAACGATAAAAACGGCGCCTTCGCCCGGCTTTCCAAGGGCCGAAATAAACCCCTTGTGCATCTCCACGATCTTTTTGCACAGCGCAAGCCCGATACCCGTCCCCTCATATTCCGCACTGGAATGCAGCCTGCGGAACATATCGAAGATCTGCTCTGCATATTTCTGATCGAACCCAATACCATTGTCCTCCACATAAATGCGCCCATAGCGCATCTCCGGCTCCCGGCTGTTCCCGGCCGCTATCGCAGGACCTTCTTCATACCGGATGCGGATCTGCGGCGGCTCCTTCTTCTTACTGTATTTTAAGGAATTGCTGATCAGGTTGGAGAAAAGCGGCCCCATCAGCACCGTATTGGCCGGTAACACCGGCAGCCGGTCCACGCTGACACTGGCATTCTTCTCCCGGATGACCCCATCCATCTCCGACAGCACCTCCCCGACGACATCGTTGAGGTCCACTTCCTCAAAGGATTCCTTCTCCACAGAGATCTTGGAGAATCGCAGGATATCATTGATAAGTTCCTGCATCCGCTTCGACACCTCCTGGATACGCGTTAGATAGAGCCGCTCTTCCTTGCTGAAGTTGTTCTCACTGCCGGCAAGCAGCCGGTCGCTGAACATCCTGATCTTCCGCAAAGGCGCCTGCAGGTCATGAGAGGCCATAAAGGCAAAGAGATCAAGGTCCTTGTTCGCCGCCTCCAGCCGGGTAATATTTTCCAGCAGCTGCCTGTTCAGCTCCGTCACCTTTTCCTCCGATGCCTTCCGCTCGTTGATCTCCATCTCCAGGCTGCGGTTGATAGCAACCAATTTCTGCTCCTGCGCCATTAGCCGCTGATTCTTCCGGTACAGGTCGACAAACACCGAGACCTTTATCCGCAGCAGCTCAGGATTGACGGGCTTGTAAATATAATCCACCGCCCCCGCACGATACCCCTTGAAGAGGTTTTCCTCGCCGTAATTGTTGGCCGTTATAAAAATAATAGGGATATGCCGCAGCCGCTCTCTTTCATAGATAAGCGACGCCGTCTCAAAGCCATTGAGGTTGGGCATCTGCACATCCATCAGGATCAGCGCAAAGTCAAAATCGGTCAGCAGCGTCTTCAGCACCTGACGCCCCGAGGTTGCTTTTACGAATCGATAGCCGTCGGGTTCCAGCACGCTCTCCATGGAGAGCAGGTTGTCCTCCCGGTCATCCACTAACATGATCTTTGGTTGCATGAATCTTATTTGTAAAACCATACACGCATCAGCGACAGCAACTGATCGATCTTCAAGGGTTTGGTGATATAATCGGATGCCCCGGCCTCGATACACTTCTGCCGGTCGCCCTTCATGGCCTTGGCCGTCACGGCAATGATGGGCAGGGTATTGTTCTTATGCTCCCGCCTGATCTTCTGGGTGGTCTCGTAGCCGTCCATCTCCGGCATCATGATATCCATCAGCACCATATCTACTTTCTGTTTGTCGTCATTGATGATCTGGATGGCTTCCCGGCCGCTTTCCGCCGTGACGACATTGATATTATACCGCTCGAACACTGTCGTCAGCGCAAACAGGTTGCGCACGTCGTCATCCACCACCAGCACCGACTTCCCGGTGAGAATATCGTCCTTCATCCGCAGTTGCTCGATCACCCTTCTTTTCTCCGGCGCCAGGTCCCGGTGGTTGATGTGCAGATGGAGCACGGTCTCTTCCAGCAGGTGTTCCAGGCTGTTGACCCCCTTCAGCAACACCGCATTACTGCTCCGGTTGAGGTGGTAAAGCTCTTTCTTATTGAAATCCTTGGCGGAATAGACGATAACAGGCGTCAGCTTGTTCTTCGACTCGCTCACCCTGGTGACAAGATCGACCCCGGAAATATCCGGCAGCGTATAGTCGAGGATGATACAATCGAAGGCCTTGATATCGGTGTCCTCCAGCGCCTTTCGGCCGTTGCACACGATCGTAACCTCTACATTGTCGCTCTGCAGCATCTTGCTGATCTGTGAGGAGTCGAGCTCATTGTCCTCGACGACAAGCACCCGCTTGTGCTCTTTCCTGCTAAACGACCGGATATCCTCGAAAAGCTCGTTCAGCGCCTCGTTCTCCAGCGGCTTCAGCAGGAAGCTGCGGGCGCCACGCTTCAACGCAAGCGCCTTGTTCTCCTCCCCGGAGATGAGATGGATGGGGATATGCCGGTAGTTGAGGTCGTTGCGTAGCAGGTCGAGCACCTTCCACCCGCTGGTATCCGGAAGTTTAACATCCAGCGTGACGGCAACGGGAGTAAACCGGTTGATAAAATCGAATACCTCCAGGTAATTGGTCGCCACCACCGCTTTCATATCATACTGATGCGCCTTTTCGATGATGATCCGGCCAAATCGCAGGTCATCTTCCACGATAAGCACGATCTTGTCTCCCTGCTGGACGCTGCTCCTGTCATCTCCCGTGTCATTGATCATCTCACTGACAATAGTCAACTTCGGGGAATCCATCGGTTCACTGGTCACCCGCAAGGAATTCAGCAGGGTGTCTATTTCAGTGGTATCATTATCCAATTGCAACTGCTGATACGCGTTGAGGCTTTCCGAGGCTTCCTTGGAAATGACCCCGGCGGAGACATTTTCTACCGGCAGAAAGAGCGTAAAGGTGCTGCCCCTGCCCGGCACTGATTCCAGCTCTATCGTCCCGCCCAGCAGTTCGGCCAACCCGCGGCTGATGGAAAGGCCAAGACCCGTACCGCCATATTTACGGCTGGTAGACCCCTCCGCCTGCTGGAAAGCCTCAAAGATGATGTTCTGTTTCTCGTGCGGGATGCCGATGCCGCTATCACTGATGGCAAAGGCCACCACCTGCCGCGCCTCATCCAGCAAAGGCGCGCCCTGCTTCCAGCTGCGGTTGGCCTCGTAGATCCTAAGCTTCACCTCGCCCTTCTCCGTAAACTTGAAGGAGTTGGACAGCAGGTTCTTTAATATCTGGTTCAACCGCTGCAGATCGGTCTCCATACCTTGCGGCAAACGCGGATCTGTTTCAATGGTAAATCGTAGATGCCGCGCCTCGGAGATAGGTTTGAAGGTCGTTTCCACAAAGGACGCAATCTCCGTAAACCGCACCGGGCAAATATTGGCTGTGATAAATCCGGATTCTATCTTAGACAGGTCCAGAATATCGTTAATAAGCTGAATCAGGTCGTCCCCGCACGAGTGGATGGTCTTGGCATACCGTATCTGCTTGTCCGTCAGATTCCCCTCCACATTCTCATACAGCTGTTGCGCAAGGATGAGCAGACTGTTCAACGGCGTCCGCAGCTCATGCGACATATTGGCAAGGAATTCCGACTTGTATTTCGACGTCAGGGTCAGCTGCTCGGCCTTTTCTTCCAGCGACCGGCGCGCTTCCTCCACTTCCTTGTTCTTGTTTTCCACCTCGTTCTTTTGTTTCACCAGCAGCAGGGCCTTGTCCTGCAGCTCGTCATTGGTACGCCGCAGCTCTTCCTGCTGTATCTTCAATTCGCCGGCCAGCGACTGGGACTGCTCCAGCAGTTCCTCCGTCCGCGAACTGGCTTCGATGGTATTGAGCACGATACCGATACTCTCGGTCAACTGACTCAGGAAGTCCAGGTGGGTCTCGCTAAAGATATCCAGCGAGGCGAGTTCGATCACCGCCTTCACCTTGTTCTCGAACAACACCGGCAGGATGATGAGGTTGGCCGGCTTCGCACGACCGAGACCACTGCTGATCTTGATATAGTTGCCCGGGACATTCGACAGGATGATCCGCTCTTTCTCAAAAGCTACCTGCCCCACCAGCCCTTCGCCGATGGCAAATTCCGTCGGGATATTCTTATCCGATTTATAGCCATACGCCGCAAACAGCCGCAGCTTGTCCTCCCGGGTATCCTCATCCTGTTGGAGGATAAAGAAGGCGCCATAGTGCGCGGTCACCACTTGCGCCAGTTCGGAGAGGATACGCTGGGTCACCGTTTTCAGGTCTTTCTGACCCTGCAACATCTGCGTAAATTTGGCAAGATTCGACTTCAGCCAATCCTGCTCCTGGTTGCGCAGTGTCGTCTCTTTGAGGTTTGCAATCATTTGGTTGATCGTATCCTTCAATGCTTCCACCTCCCCCTTCGCCTCTACGCGGATAGTTCGTGTCAGGTCACCCTTCGTTACCGCGGACGCAACCTCAGATATCGACCGCACCTGCGTCGTAAGATTCTGCGCCAATTGGTTTACGTTCTCCGTCAGGTTTTTCCAGATACCCGAAGCACCGGGCACACTGGCCTGGCCACCCAGCCGTCCTTCTACCCCTACTTCCCTGGCCACCGTCGTCACCTGGTCGGCGAACGTCGCCAGCGTATCGATCATTTCATTGATGGTATCGGTCAACTGGGCCACCTCGCCCCTGGAGACGATGGATAGCTTCTGCTTCAGATTCCCCGTAGCCACCGCCGTTACGACCTTGGCGATACCCCGCACCTGGTTGGTAAGGTTGGACGCCATCATGTTCACCGAGTCGGTAAGGTCTTTCCACGTCCCGGCCACCCCACGCACCTCCGCCTGACCGCCCAACTTACCTTCCGTACCCACTTCCCGCGCCACACGCGTCACCTCGAAGGCAAAAGAGTTCAGTTGCTCCACCATCACATTGATCGTATTCTTCAGGTCGAGGATCTCGCCCTTGACGTCGATGGCCACCGTCTTCGACAGGTCGCCCGAAGCCACCGCCTTGGTCACCTCGGCGATATTGCGCACCTGCGCCGTCAGGTTACCCGTCATATGGTTCACCGAGTCGGTAAGGTCTTTCCACGTCCCGGCAACCCCCGGCACAAAGGCCTGCCCCCCCAGTTTTCCATCGGTACCCACTTCCCGCGCCACACGCGTTACTTCGGAGGCAAAGGCGCGCAACTGGTCCACCATCGTATTCAACGTCTCTTTCAATTGTAATATCTCACCCCGCACGTCCACGGTGATTTTCTTGGACATATCCCCGTTGGCCACCGCGATAGCCACTTCGGCGATATTCCGCACCTGACCGGTGAGGTTAGAAGCCATCCCGTTCACCGAGTCGGTAAGGTCCTTCCAGGTTCCGGCAACCCCCGGCACATCCGCCTGGCCGCCCAGTTTACCCTCCGTACCCACTTCCCGCGCCACGCGCGTTACTTCCGAGGCAAACCCGCGCAGCTGGTCCACCATCGTATTGATCGTATTCTTCAGCTCCAATATTTCCCCCTGTACGTCCACCGTGATCTTACGCGAAAGGTCGCCATTGGCCACCGCCGTGGTCACCTCCGCGATATTGCGCACCTGCGCCGTCAGGTTGCCCGCCATCTTGTTCACGGAGTCGGTAAGGTCTTTCCACGTTCCCCCAACACCCGGCACATCGGCCTGACCACCCAACTTCCCTTCCGACCCCACTTCCCGCGCCACCCGCGTCACTTCCGACCCGAAGGAGTTGAGCTGGTCCACCATGGTATTGATCGTCTCCTTCAGCTGCAATATCTCACCACGCACGTCCACAGTGATCTTGCGGGAAAGGTCACCTTTCGCCACCGCCGTGGTCACCTCGGCAATGTTACGCACCTGCGCCGTCAGGTTACCCGCCATCAGGTTCACCGAGTCGGTAAGGTCCTTCCAAACCCCGCCAACCCCTTCCACCGCGGCCTGGCCACCCAGTTTCCCTTCCGACCCTACTTCCCGCGCCACCCGCGTCACTTCCGAGGCAAACCCGCGCAGCTGGTCCACCATCGTATTGATCGTATTTTTAAGCTCCAATATCTCCCCTTTCACATCCACATCGATCTTCCGCGACAGGTCGCCCTTCGCCACCGCTGTGGTCACCTCGGCAATGTTACGCACCTGCGCCGTCAGATTGCCCGCCATGATATTCACCGAGTCGGTAAGATCCTTCCAGGTCCCGCCAACACCGGGCACATCGGCCTGACCACCCAGTTTTCCCTCCGATCCCACTTCCCGCGCCACCCGCGTCACTTCCGAAGAGAAAGAGTTCAACTGGTCGACCATGGTATTGATCGTATTCTTCAATTCCGATATCTCTCCTTTCACGTCCACCGTGATCTTACGCGAGAGATCACCCTTGGCTACCGCCGTGGTCACCTCTGCAATATTACGGACCTGTCCGGTGAGGTTCGAGGCCATCGCATTCACCGAGTCCGTAAGGTCTTTCCACGTTCCACCGACACCCCGCACATGGGCCTGGCCACCGAGCTTGCCCTCCGTGCCCACTTCCAGCGCCACCCGCGTCACTTCCGAAGAGAAGGAGTTCAGCTGGTCCACCAGGGTGTTGATCGTATTCTTTAATTCCAATATCTCCCCTTTAACGTCCACCGTGATCTTTTTTGACAGGTCACCCTTGGCTACCGCGGTCGTCACCTCCGCAATATTGCGCACCTGCGCCGTCAGATTACCCGCCATAAGGTTCACCGAGTCGGTAAGGTCTTTCCAGACCCCGCCAACCCCCTTCACCTTGGCCTGACCGCCTAATTTTCCTTCCGACCCCACTTCCCGCGCCACCCGCGTTACTTCCATGGAGAAAAGGTTCAGCTGCTTCACCATATCGTTCACCTCCCGGGCGATGCGGGAGAATTCTCCCTGCAACGTATGCCCGCCGATCTCCAAAGGCATATTCTGCGACAGATTCCCCTTCGCCACGCTGCTGATCACATGCGCGATCTCGATGGTCGGATGCACCAGGTCGGAAATAAGGGAATTCAGCGAATCGACACCGGTCGCCCAGCTGCCCTTGGCATTGGGAACCTCGATCCGCTGGGTCAGCTTCCCCTGCTTACCGATGGTATTCCCGGCCTTGGTAAACTCCCGCATCATCTCCTCATTCAGGGAAATTATTTCGTTCAACGTATCACAAATGCGCCCCTTCACCCCCACCTCACCAATGGGCATACGAACGGTGAAATTCCCATTTCGCACCTGTAAAAGGATGCGAAGCAGTTCCTTGTCATCCAAAAGCGCATCAGATTCGTATGTCTTCGCACGGGAAACGGTCCTGGCGGTTCCATTTGTAGCAAGGGGCTTGGCTTTCTTTTTGATCACCTTAGTGGATAGTCCCATATTGGAATTTTACTTTAGATAATATATCCCCACAATACCCGCGCCATATATTTGGCAAGATTATAGCGTAAGGTAAAGAACACCCTTGAAAGATCGACAGCCTGGCCTTACCATCGACTAGAACCACATTTGTTGATTATGAAAAGTAATTTACGTCTTATCTACATTGTAGACGACGACCCGGATGACAGGCAGATTATCCTGGACGCATTTTTGGAAAAAAGTCCACAGATCGATTATGTTTTTATCGAAAATGCGGAAACCCTTCTGGAAACGCTCTACGCGGCAGAGGTTGAGCTCCCGGCACTTATCCTGCTCGACCTCAACATGCCCGGAATGATGGGCCTCCACGCCCTGAAGGAGATCAGAAGCAACCGGTTATTCAGCCAGATCCCCGTCATCGTACTCACTACGTCCACCCTCCACCAGGACAGGAAGACCTCTTACGAATTGGGTGCAAGCTGCTACATTCGAAAACCGGCCTCCTTCACCGAATTGGTGGAGATCACCGATGCCATCGTAAAACTCTGGTTGCATGAATATCAACCCCAGCCATCCCCTCCGGGTGGTAAAAAGAACATGGCCGGGGATTAAAAAAGTGTGGAATTTATTCTACAGTTTGTTTAATGATAATCCAGTAGATAGCAGAGGAATGGCTTTTGAAAACATATGGTAAAAGCATATAACATGAAAACACGTAAAATCATCTATTTTCTGTCCGTCCTGCTTTTCCTGTTCAGCTTCCGCGGATATAGCAGGGGACCATCCGACCGCAGTACGCCGGTTACCCTGCCCTCCAGGGAGGCGCTTGCCAATATGACAGAAGAGCAGAAACAAGCCCTCGTTGAGCAAATGAACGAAAGGGTAGAATACATCAAGAGCATGGACAAGTCAGCGCTGACAAAGGACGAGCGTAAGGAATTACGCACGGAATTGAAAGGCATGCGTAAAGAGTCCCGGCAGGTCAGTGGGGTATACATCTCTGTCGGCGCCCTGATCATCATCATTCTTTTGCTGATCCTCATCATTTAAAGGCCATACGTCAAAGAAAATTCATCTTTGAAGGCGGGGGGAGTAGTTTTACAACATAATAATAAAACGTATGGAACTGCTCACCCCCGCCATTTCGGCTCCATCTATCAAGGCGCCTGCGGCAACCGCCACCGCCCGCCTCCCCTTCATAGACAATCTCCGCTGGGTCATGATCATGCTCGTTCTAAGCATGCATGCCGCCGTTACCTATAGCGGCCACGGAAGCTGGTATTATAATGAAAAGACCCACCTCAGCCTTGGCGAAGAGTTCACCTTCGTCACCTACCAGGTCTTTCTCCAGTCCTTCTTTATGGGCCTGCTCTTTTTTGTTGCCGGCTATTTCGTGCCCGGCGCCTACGACCGCAAGGGTGGCCTCCGGTTCCTGCGCGACCGCGCCTACCGTCTGGGTCTGCCTTCCCTCCTCTGGATATTTGTCCTTCAACCCATCACAGGCTATTATGCGGCAGGCAACTGGGCAGCAGACGACCCCCACCGCAGCTTCCTGCGGGAATACGCGCATTACATCACCCGTGGCCGGTTCCTCTCCGGCAACGGTCCCTTATGGTTCTGCATTGCCCTGCTCTTCTTTTGTTGCGTCTATGCCGGCTGGCGCACGCTCGCATCCACCACCCGTAAAACATCCGCTGCTCCCCGACCTTTCCCACGCACCGCCGTCATCGCCGGTTTCATCGCGCTCATCGCCATTGCTACTTTCCTGGTACGCATCACCTGGCCAAACGGCACGAATTTTTACAACATGCAGTTTTGCTATTTCTCCCAATACGTCGCCTTTTTCATCGCCGGAACCCTCGCCTATCGCAACAGCTGGCTGACGACGCTACCGGCATCAACAGGCCGTCGCTGGGGCCGCATCGGGCGCCTGGGCGGGCTGGTGCTCTGGTTCGCACTGATCTTGCTGGGGGGAGCCCTGAAGGGCAATACGGCTCCCTATGACGGCGGCTGGCATTGGCAAAGCCTCGGCATGTCCACCCTGGAATCCCTGGCCGGTGTCGGCATCTCGCTGAGCCTCCTGACCCTCTTTCGCTCCAGCTTCAACAGCCAGGTGCCCCGTGTTAACGGCGGACGCGCCGCTTTCTTCTCCGCCAACGCCTTTGCCGTCTACGTCTTCCACCCACCCATCCTCATCGTCATCACCCGCCTCATCACCGGCTGGCACGGGGAAGCGCTGCTGAAATTTCTGGTCGCCACCGTGCTCAGCATCATCGTCACCTTTGCCCTTTCCGCATGGGTCTTCCGCCGCATCCCGCTGCTGAAAAACATTTTGTAAAATCGTACCTTACCCTCGTAATTAAGTAAAGAGAAGCCATGGATCTGCTCGCCCCCTCCATAACGACGACACCCACCACCCGGGCCCGCGCAGGCGCCCAGGCTGCCACCACCCGCCTGCTCTTCATCGATAACCTCCGCTGGGTGATGATCCTCCTGGTCATCAGCCAACATGCCGCCGTCACCTACAGCAACCAGGGAAAATGGTACTACAACGAACCCACTCACCTCAACCGGCTCGAAGAGTTCATCTTCTACACCTACGAGGTCTTCCTTCAGACCTTCTTCATGGGCATTCTGTTCTTTGTCGCCGGGTATTTCGTCCCCGGCGCCTACAACCGGAAAGGCCCCCGGCGCTTCGTGAAAGACCGCGCCTATCGCCTGGGCCTGCCTACATTGCTATACATGTTCTTTCTCGCACCCATCACGGGCTATCTTGGAGCCTACCGTCGGGCGGCAGGTGACCCCATCCGCACCTTCCTGCACGAATACTCGCAATATATCCTCCGAGGCAAATTCATCCTCGGCACCGGTCCGCTCTGGTTCTGCGTGGTCCTGCTCATCTTTTGTTGCATCTACGCCGCCTGGCGCATCCTCATTCCCTCCGAGCCTCCTCCGTCGGCTCAAGGCCCCGCCACACCCCGACCCTTCCCGCGTAACGTCGCCATTCTTGGCTTCATCGGCATCATCGCCCTGGCCACCTTCTTCATCCGCCTCTCCTGGCCGGTTGGCACAAACTTCTATAATATGCAGTTCTGTTATTTTCCCCAATATGTCGCCTTCTTCATAGCTGGAATACTTGCCTACCGCTTCAACTGGCTGATCACGATCACAACGTCCACCGGCAAACGCTGGGGCCTCATCGCCCTCGTTGGCGGCCTCGCTTTCTGGGTCGCCCTGCTTATCCTCGGCGGCGCATTCAACGGACAGACAGCCGCCTATCCCGGCGGCTGGCACTGGCAAAGCCTCGCCCTGTCAACGCTGGAGGCCTTCGCCGGCGTCGGCATCTCGCTGAGCCTCCTAACCCTCTTCCGTGAAAGCTTCAACTCCCAGGGGCCCCGTGTTAACGGCCGCCGCGCCGCCTTCTTCTCCGCCAACGCCTTTGCCGTCTATGTCTTTCACGCACCCATCCTCATCGCCATCTGCCGCACCATGGCCGGCTGGCACGGAGAAGCGCTGCTAAAGTTCGCCGTCGCTACCCTGCTCACCTTCGCCGTCACCAATGCTCTTTCCGCTGCCATCTTCCGGCGCATCCCGTTGCTGAAAAACATCCTGTAAACCATCACGCCATGCCACTCACCACCACTACACCGGAAAAAAAGAACAGCCTCTTTTGGAAATGGCTCTTCCCGCCCCTCTACGGGCTGGTCGTCTATGCCACCATCCGGCTGCTGCTCGACACCGTCACGGGGATGCGCTTCTGGCGTCGCCCCCTGCATCTGACGATCGAAGACCTCACCGCCTGCTTTGTCTTCAGCTACCTGTTCGTCGCCGCCTTCCGCTGGCTGCTCCGCTGGTTCGACAGGAAATGGCCGGCCGACGACCTCAGTTACCAACGCGTCCTCCGGGAATTATTCTATGTACTGCTGCTCAACCTGGTCTTCCAGAATGCCTTCCTCACCCCTTACGCCGCCTTCACCGACGATGGCATGCAATGGTACGACCTTGTGGATGTCAACACCATCCCGCTGCTCTATTCCCTCATATACTATGGCATCGTCCGCAGCAATACTTTCCTAAAAGCCTACATCGCAGGCAAGATCCAGCTGCAGCAGATCACCACCGACAAGCTGCAGACCGAACTGAAATTCCTCAAAGCGCAATACCACCCGCACTTCCTGTTCAACGCCCTCAACACCATCTATTTCCAGATGGACGAAGACGTGGCCGCCGCGAAACGAAGTGTAGAAAAATTCTCCGAACTGCTCCGCTACCAACTCTACGATCAGCAACAGACCGTACCCGTCAGCCAGGAAATACACTATCTCGACAATTTCATCCGCCTGCAACAGACCAGAAGCTCCGAAAAGCTCCTGCTTGAAACCGAGTTCGACCCACGCCTCGACACCCAACAGGTATACCCGCTGCTCTTCCTGCCCCTGGTGGAGAACGCCTTCAAATATGTGGGCGGCGAATACCACATAGGAATATCCGCCGAACTCAACAACGGCAATATCGAATTCCGCGTCACCAACAGTATCCCGACTCCTATACCCGAAAACAGCCGCTCTGACAAAGGCATCGGCCTGGAGAACCTCCGGCGCCGGCTGGAGCTCCTCTACCCCAACAAACATACCTTCACCGCCGGGAAAACGCAAAACGGCTTTTCCGCCGCACTCACCCTTCAATATTCGTAAGCTATGTCCACTCCGATAAAATGCATCATCACCGACGACGAACCCTTTGCCCGTAAAGGCCTTCAAGGCTACATCACACAGATCGATTTTCTCGATCTCAGAGGGATGTGCGAGAACGCCCTGGAATTGAATTCGCTGCTGAAGAAAGAACCGGTCGACCTGCTCTTCCTGGACATCGAAATGCCTTACATCACCGGCATCGATTTTCTGAAACAGCTGGCTACCCCGCCCCGCGTCATCTTCACAACGGCCTATGAGAAATATGCCCTCCAGGGCTTCGAGCTGGAAGTACTGGACTACCTGCTAAAACCCGTTTCCTTCGACCGCTTCCTGAAAGCGACAAACAAGGCCTTCGACTACTTCCGCCAGCAACACCATCCTACGGCAGCCGAAGACTATATCTTTGTAAAAGCAGACAGCCGCCTGGAAAAGATCGCCTTTGCCGACATCCTCTTCGCGGAGGCATTGGAGAACTATGTGGCCATCTATACCCGCGAGAAAAAGATCATCACCCATCTCACCCTCAAAATGCTGCAGGAAAAGCTGCCCGCCGCCGCCTTCGTCCAGCCACATAAATCCTATATCGTCGCCATCGACAAGATCAACTCCATCGAGGGGAACATTCTCCACATCACACAATTCCAGGTTCCCATCAGCAAGTACCAGAAAGAAGAGTTCATGGAGAAGATCGTCAACAGCAAATTGTTAAAGCGTTAACACCCCGTTGGCCAAAAGATGAGCGCATCTGGGAATTCACCAAGACCCTGCTGCTGACGGCCACCTACGATCAGCAATTCGACAAATACTTCGGGGAAGCCCTGGCCACCGCGGCGGCAGGCGGTCAGGCCTATGTCATTTACGACGCCATCACCGGAGAGATCATCGGCATGACACGCGTATACGACATCGATCATAAAGTGAAAAAAGCGACCATTGGTCACACCTGGTATACACCCGCTGTTTGGGGAAAGGTGCACAATAAAGCATGTAAATGGCTGCTCCTGCACTATCTCTTCGACACCCTGGGATTGATGCGCGTCGATTTCAAGGTGGCCAGCCAGAATATCCGCAGCCAACGAGCAGTGATGAAAATAGGGGCCGTGCCGGAAGGTATCCTACGTCGGTACACCCTCCGCAACGACGGCACTCCCACGGACACGCATTTTTTTTCCATTTTGGGCGATGAATGGCCTGAGAAGAAGATAAAATTGCAACAGATGGTAGAATCCCTGGCGCCCGCTCATTGATTCGTTTCACATCAGTTTCCTTCGCATCCACCAATCCGTCTGGGCATCCAGCCCGACAAAGAAGATATGTTCACCAAATCGTTCGAAGCCCCACTTACAGTAAAAGGCCTGCGCCCGGTGATTATGCTCCCATACACCCAGCCATACCCAATCGAACCCGCGCTCCTTTGCCACATCGAGACAGGCCCGCATCAGCGCCGGCCCCACACCCTTGCCGATCATCCGCTGCTCAGAATACAGCTGCACGATCTCGATGGCATGTAAGCCCTCCAATCCATGCGGCGGCTCCGACACCCGCAGCGATGCATAACCCGCCGGCTCACCCTCCACATACGCAAGTAAAAAGATGCGGCCGGGCGCACCCACTTCCGCCATCTGCTTTTCCCGGGGAAACTGCTCCTCCAGGAAAATACGCATATTCTCCGCCGTATTGTATTGGGCAAAGGAGTCGATAAAAGTCCTTCTGGCCACGTCGGCAATCAGCGCCGCATCCGCCGGCCCAGCTTCACGTATTTGGATATCAGTGTTTTCCATTGTTGCAAACTACATAAAACGCATCACTTGCACTAACGCCGCTTAGTGATTATCTTTACCTCCTGTCAAACCATCTTATGAAAACCTCTGGTATCCCTTATCCTGGCCTCGACATCCTACGAGCGCATTTTTTCTTTTTCCTCCTCCTACAGGCCCTGCTTCTCCCCTCTTCCACTGATGCACAATGCGGTGGCTGTTCCTACACCGAGACCGAACTCACCACAGGTGGAATGAGCACAATCCCCGCCGGTACAGTGGTCTGCATCACGACAAACACCTGCCTCGGCGCCACCTCCACCTATCCGGCCACCTGCCCCAACAGCGGCGCCGGCACCCTCACCATCAACGGCACGCTGCGCATCTGCCCCGGCGTTACCTTTAGCTTCGATGGCGCCATCAACGGCACCGGGAATATCGAGATCGGCGGCGGCGGCCGTATGAACCTCTATGGAACATATAGCTGTAATATTCATATGTCCGCCGTAGACCCGGACATCGCAACCGGCACATCCGCCTCCACCGCCGTCGGCGGCTGCAACAGCAGCGCATGCGAACCCCATTTCGCAGACGGTTATGCGCCCTTCGGTGTCGTCGCTACCGGGCTTGGCTACACCGTCAGCAACGGGCCATGCACCATCACCGGCTATCCCAGCAACACGGTGCTGCCGATAGCATTAGAGCAGTTTACCGCCGCCTGGCAGGGTGCTTCCATCCTACTCACGTGGACAACACCGGGCTTGGACCAGGGCTCCTGGTTCGAAGCAGACTATTCCACTGACGGCGTCACCTGGAAACCCTTTTCGAAAAAGATACCCGGCATCGACAATAATCCGGTGGCCCAATATTCCTGGCTGGCGACACCACCACCGGCCGCCCGGTACTTCTTCCACCTCCGCTATGAGGATGCAGTGGGCAACAGCAGCTATAGTTCCGTAATCACACTCGACAATAACTCTACGGACTCCCACGGCATCATCATCGAACCCAACCCCGTCCATTCGACGCTGTCGGTGCGCACCACAACATCCCGTCACTATACACTGCAATTGCTGGACGTCACCGGCAAACCCATCCTCCGCCTGCCCGGCAATCCCAGCGGCGAATACGATCTGTCGGGGCTCGCCACCGGCACGTATTTGATGCTCGTTATCACCGATGACGGCAACACTTCCATAAAACGACTGACAAAATTATAGTCTGCACCTATCAGCTCTCCGCCGTGGGCGCCGCCGGGGCGACATTCGCACCACGCCGGTGATAGAGCAACCGCAACAGCGACGGCAACACGATAAGCAACAGGGGCAGCGCGATCACAAAACCACCGATAACGGCAATCGCCAGCGGCTGATGCAGCTGCGCTCCCGCACCGATGCCAAGGGCCAGGGGCATCAGGGCGATAATGGCTCCCAGGGCCGTCATCAGCTTTGGCCGCAACCGGGTGGATATGGCATAGATCACGGCCTCGTCTACCGTTTTCGTAGCCAGGCTGTCCCTGAACTGCAAAAAGGTAAAGATGGCGTTCTCCCCGATGATACCAACGATCATGATCAGTCCGGTATAGCTGCCTACATTAAGTGGGGTATGTGTAAAATAGAGGGCCAGATAGCTGCCGGAGATGCCGAGTACCGCGACCAGCAGGATGACCAGGGCCACCAGGAACCGCCGGTATAAGAAGAGAATGACCCCAAAGACAAGCAGGCTGGCGGTGATGAGAATGATCAGCAGCTCACCAAAGGATTGTTGTTGATCGGCATAAGCTCCGCCATAGGTGATATGATAGCCCTGCGGCAATACGATCTTCGAACTCACCTCCTGTTGGATATCGCGCATAGTGCTGCCCAGGTCGCGCCCTTCCAGCCGGCCCGTAACTACACCCATGGATTGCAGGTTCTCCCGCTGGATCTCCGCATCACCGGCCTTGATGGTCACAGTAGCCAATTCGGTGATAGGCTTCAGCTTTCCATCCGGCAGAAATATCTGTTGCCGGCCGATATCGGTCACGCTGAGCGTCCTGCTGCCGGGATAGACCATGCGGATATTGGTCAGCTGCTCTTTTTCAGGAAGCGTGCCCACGATATTTCCTTCCAGGGCGGTCTGTAGCTGGTATTGCAGGTTGGCAGGGGTAAGACCGAACTGCGCCAGGCGGGCATAGTTCGGTTCGATGCTCACCGACGGACCGGCAATGACGATCCCATTGAACACATCAGCCGTGCCCTCCACCTTCGACACCAGGCCGGCCACCTGCATCGATAGGTCATGTAGCCTGGTCTGGTCATCCCCAAAGATCTTTATTTCGATCGGCTGAACAGACGTCATCAGGTCACCAAGCATATCCCCGATCACCTGCCCGAAATCCACCCGCAACGCTGGTTGCGTGGCCTCTATCTGCTTACGGATATCACTGATCACATCATCCGTCGACTTCGTCCTGTCCGTCTTCAGCTGTATCAGGTAATCCCCCGTATTGGGTTCGGTGATAAAAAATCCCATCTGCGTCCCGGTACGCCGGGAATAGGCCTGAACTTCCGGCGTCGCCACGATGATCTTCTCCACTTCCCGCAGCATCCGGTCCGTCTCCTGCAGGGAGGTGCCCGGCGGCGAGCTATAATCAAACACGATGCTGCCTTCATCCATCTCGGGCAAAAAACCCGTCTCCAGTTGCGGCAGGATATACCAGATAGACCAGCCCAGCGCCCCTATGATGATAAGGCTCAGCCAGGGCCGGCGGATAAAGAAGGCGACCCAGCGCTGGTTCTTCACATTGTGCGGCTTCAGCTGCTTGCGCGGCTTCTTCCGCTCCCCGGTCAACAGCAGGTACACCACCGGCAGCCCGATCCACGTCACGAAGAATGAACAGACCAGTGTAATGATCATCGTGTTCGTCAGCACCTTGAAATAAGCGCCCGCAACCCCGCTCATCAGCACAAAAGGCACAAAGATGACGATAGTGCTGATAGAGGAACCCAGCATGGCCGGGAAGAGATAGTGAATGGCCTTTTGCACCAGCGTCATGGACGACTCGTCCGGATGCTCTTCATGCGTGCGGTGTATCTGCTCCACCACCACGATGGCGTCATCGATGATAAGCCCGATAGCTGCGGCAATAGCGCCCAGTGTCATGATATTGAAGGTATACCCAAGAGCATAAAGGACTATCAGCGTCAGGAAAAGGGTCAGGGGAATGGTGATGAGGATCGTTGTGCTGGCTTTCAGACTGCGCAAAAAGATAATTGCAACAATAATAGCCAGGGCCAGCCCTATCCAAAGACTGTCCGTAACACTCTTCACCGAGGTATTGACAAAATCCGCTTGAATATAGTATGGTTGGATGGTCACCCCCTTCGGGAGTATCTTCTGCAGATCGGCCACCTTCGCCTC
This sequence comes from Puia dinghuensis, assembly GCF_014642875.1. GTDB lineage: Bacteria > Bacteroidota > Bacteroidia > Chitinophagales > Chitinophagaceae > Puia > Puia dinghuensis. The sequence continues at coordinate 336,849 of NZ_BMJC01000001.1, read as the reverse complement.
CATCGCCTTCGACATGTCGATGAGATTGGCCGCGGGCTGCTTGATGACGGCAACAAGCACAGCATCTCTTCCGTTGGCGTTGATCCGCGTATATTCCACGGCTTCCTTTATATCGATGGCGGCAATATCGCGCAACAGCACCACCCTTTTACCGGTGTTACGGACGACAATATTCCCCACATCATCCTTGGTGTGAACGGTGGCATCCGTCACCGTAAGATAGAGAAAATGATAGTCCGCCAGGTAACCGTTCGATTTGACAAAACCCGTCTGCCCGATCGCCGTATTCAGCATATCGGGAGTGATCGACAAGGTGCTCATCTTTTGGGCATCCAGCGTGATCCAGTATTCTTTGTTTCTCCCCCCGATGATCCTCACCTCGGAGACGCCCGCCACCTGGGACAGGAATGGCTTGACGGTATAGTTCGCCAGCATCTTGAGCTCAATTGCGCTCTTGTTATGACTTTCCAGCGTATAGCCCATCACCGGCAGGATGGAAGGATTCATTTTCTCCACGGTGATCTGCGCCTCCGCCGGCAGATCATTCTTTATCTCGGCAATCCTCGACTCTATCTGCTGTTGGGCGAGATTGATATCCGCCTTCCAGTCCATAAAGGCCGAGATCTCACAGCTGCCACGGCTGGTGGTGCTGCGGACGTATAACAGATCGGGCACCCGCTTGATGGCGTTCTCCAGCGGCTTGGTGACGGTGACCATCATCTTGTTGACAGGCTGAAGCCCGGCATCCGCAATGATCTTTATCTTCGGAAAAGTGATCTCGGGAAACAAAGAGGTCTGCAGCCTGCTATAGGCGAACATCCCGCCAAAGATGATCAGCACCAGCGTAACGGTGAGCGGGTTCTTATAAGCGACAAAAAAATTTTTCATGGGTTTGCCTCCTTCTCTGTCTCGACCTTCACTTTCGCCGTATCCGGCAGCCCATAGTTGCCCGTAACCAGTATCTTGTCGGTCGGGGCAAACTGCGGAGAGAGTATCTCCACCCTGTCCTTCGTCTCTATGCCCTTCTTCACAGGAACTTTGACGGCCTTCGTGCTGTCGATCAGTTTCATCACCCAGAAATCACTTTCCGTCTCGTCGGTGAGCAGGGCGGCCTTGGGCAGGGATTGCGTATTGGGCTTCGCGGTCTTCAGGATCCTCACCTTGGCGACAAGATTTTCCGGGATAGCCGATGAAGTCGATACCCTGATCACTACATTCTGGGTCTGGGAGACCGAGTCCACCGTCGGCATTACCTCGCCGATCGTGCCATTCAGCTTCGTACCATCGGGCAAGATCAGCTCCACGCTTCTTTTTCCCAGCACAAAGGGCCGCAGCTCATAAGGCAGATCGAGAAGGAACACAAAGCTGTTGCGATCGCTGATAACAGCCAGCTGCTCCCCGTCCTGTACATAATCCCCGGACTGGTGGTTCAGCTGTGTGAGATAGCCGTGCTGGTTGGCCTTTATCGTATTGACACCGGAGAATTTCAGTGTCGAGTCGAGTATCTTGATGCTGTTGCCGATGCTCCGGGCCTCCTTGGTCTGCAAGGTGAACAGGGGCTGCCCCACTTCCACGTACTTGCCGGGATAGACATCCGCTGACTGCAGATAACCGTTGGCATTGGCTTTTACATAACTCTTTTGCAAAAACGCGGAGACGGCATTCAGCTCGATATAGTCGTCGAGACTGTTGCGGTCGACCGTGGTGACGGTGACGGGTGTCCCCTCGTCTACGGAGTCCGTACCTTCGCCTGCCGGCTTTTCCGCAGTGGCCGAATCCTTTCCGCCTTCCGCCTTATCGGGTCCGCCTTTTCCCTGTGCCCCACAAGCCGCCAGCATCGCCGCTGCCAGTGAGATGATCACCCATCGCCCTATACGTAAGTTTGTATTCATCGATTCCAATAATTGATCTGGTTAATGATCTGCAGCCGCGTAATATTGTTTTGCGTCAGCAGGTTCTTTGCACTGAGATAGTTGCTCAGCGCGATGATATAATCCGCGATCTTCGCATCCCCCGTCCCAAGCAGCTTCCCGTTGACATCGATCAGCGTCTGCGAATACTTCACCTGCTCGTCTATCTGCCCGATCAGGTCCTCCGTAGCCTGCAACTGCTGCCGCAGCTGCGCTATCTGCTGGCTATACTGGCTGGTGAAAAAATCCTTATAATTGCTCCGCGTACGCTCGGCGATGTCCAGTTTGCTGTATTGCATCTTCCGCTGGTGGCCGTCATAGATGGGAACCGTCACCGTGACACCAAAGCTCGTTCCGAAATTCTTATACCCTTGATAGGCGAATGTCGAGGAAAAACCGCCATCCGCATAAAGACTGGCCTTTGGCCGGTAGCTGTAGTCGACCAGCGACCGGTTGTTGCGCAGTTTCAGACTGTCCAGGTGAAATTGCCGGAAGAAGACGGAGTTGGCAATATCCGGCAATGACTGCAGCTGGATACGCGGATCATCGAGCAGGGTTGCCGACGTATCGACGATGCCGCAGAGATAGTTCAGCGTCCCATGGTCGTTGCGGAACTGGATCTCCAGCTGTCGCAGCAGCAACCCCTCCTGCTTCATCGTTACCAGGAAGGTGAGATAGTCGGTCTGCCGGTAAACATTCTTTTCCGTCAGGTCTTTCAGCAACACTTCCTCCCGCTGCAGCAGCGCATAGACATCCCGGTTGAAGGTCAATTGCTGGAGATCGCCATAGGTGGTAATGTATTGAGCAGTGACGCTCTTCTTCAGATCCTGCTCCGAAACCTTGGACGAATTCCGGATGCCCTGGCCCTGCAAACGAATGGTTTGGTATTCTGCGTCCAGGTGCTTTTGCCCGATAAGAGTCTTATTCACTCCTACCACGGTCGTAAAACTACCGCCATTGGAGATGGCTTGGTCATATCCCCATCCACTGTTGAGGGTAGGCGCCCATGTGTTGACGCTGGAGCCAGTCACTTGTGGCCGGTAACTCGCCCGGATGATCTGGCTGTCCACTTGCCCTGCCAACACCTGGTTCTGATAATCCTTCAGCAGGGGGCTATTCTGCAAGGCCTGGTCGATGTAGTAATCCAGCCGGGTAACGGGCTGTCCCTTGACTACCAAACAACCCGTCAATGCCAATCCGAGAAGTAAATTGCGCAACATATTATTTGTCAGGCCCCTATAATCGGCCATGGCAAAAGTATTCCAGCATCCTGTCGAAATTCTGGATGCCCTCTCTGGACCAACCGGACATGATTTTCATTACCTTCACTTCGCCGATCAAAACCGTGAAATACACCGATGTCCCGCCCCTTGTTTATCCTCCTTTTCCTGCTTGCCGCCGCCGGGGGCTTTGCCCAACAGCTTACCTATAAACAATTCACCGTCAAGGATGGATTACCGGGGGCGGTCGTTTATCATGCCCTGCAGGACCGCAAAGGGTTCATCTGGTTTGCCACCAACCAGGGAGTTAGCCGGTTCGACGGGCGGACATTCCGTAATTACACCCGGGAAGATGGCCTGCCGGATAACGAGATCCTGAAGCTCTACCTGGACAAATCCGATAACATCTGGTTTATTCCCCTCAATGGCGAGCCGGCCGTGTTGTATAAGGATTCCATCATTCACTTTCCCGACTGCAGACGGGTGCGGTCTATCTGTGAGGATTGGCTCACCGGTTCCATCCACCTGCTGATGAGGGATTTTCCCACCAATCTTTGCGGGTATTACCGTTCTGCCAATACTCCCGGCCACTGGAAATTTTCACCTGTTCTTCAACCAGTGATACAAGCAGCCACCATTCCCAGCCTGAGGGCTTCCTCCCCCTCGAAAGTCAACTTCTATTTTTCGCTCGGTCCAACTGAATGGGATGAAAGGCTGCTCATCAGGGACACCGTGTCGGAAAAGTGGTACGATTTCCGCCAGGATCCACGACGATATGGGTTGAACTTCAACCCGGAATATTGCATGGGCCTCACGCATGACAATACGGGCATTCTGTTCTTCGCCGGTGATTCCCTATACCATGCAAACCTGCATCAATTGAATCCCCTGCTGGCGCTTCCCGACCTGTTCTCCAACGTCAAAAGGAAAGATGCCATCAATACCCTATTCAGCGAGTCTGATTCCGTACTATGGCTCTGTACAAGGGGCAGTGGTTTGCTATGCATCCGGAACGTACTGGGATCACACCGGTCCATTTATCATTTATTCGATAGCGTGTTTTGTACCAGCATCCTCAAAGACAGGGAAGAAGGCTACTGGATCACTACTTATAACGATGGCGTTTATTATCTGCCCAATCTTTCCTTCCATTCCGTCGCCTGTCGGGGTTTTGCCGGCACCAGCGTACAGTGCATCAGGTCCCTGGATACACAACGAATAGCCGCCGGCTTTGCGGATGGCAATTTCATGATCATCGACCGGACGGATATGCGTTACCGGTCGTTCCCCGGTTGGGCAGCCCGGAATAGAAACTACCGGGTCCTGGATATCCAACCTTTTTCGCATCATACCTTTTTGATAGCGACGGATGTGGGGTTGTATCAGGGCTCGGAAACCGGTGTTTTCAGGAGACAAGGGGGATGGTGGACTGGCGCTATCAAGGACATTTTTGTTCGGCGGGACGATTCAGTGCTGGTAGGTTTCGTGAACGGCATCCTGCTGGAAGGACCTGCACTAGGCGCCGGAAGAAGGATGGACTTGGGTCGGGCTACTTGCGTCAGCGGCCTGGGGGATGATTGGCTTTGGGGTAGCCAGCACGGCATGTATCTTGACCACATGGGTATCATCCTTGATCTTGGGCGACAATACCCAGAACTGGCAGGGATTATCCATCACATCGATATCGCTCCCGATTCGGCGATCTGGGTGGCCACTCCTGACGGCATCGCAATACTGAAAGGCGGGCGGCTACAACACATCGGGAAAGCGCAGGGCCTCCCGACCAATTTATGCAAGCAGGTGTCTTTTGACAAACGGACCGCCTGGGTGGCCACTGATAAAGGTATTGCGCGCATCGACTACCGTTGGCAGGGTGGTCGCCTATCCTGCTCCATATCGACCATTACAGAACAAGACGGGCTTATCGCCGACGACGTGAACCGAACCGCCGTCAGCGGCGACTATATCTGGGCGGCCACCGCCAGAGGCATCTCCTACTTTCCAAAGGAGTATAGGAGCCACCCCGTGGGGCATCCGCTGATCAATATCACCCGGATCATTGCCGGCGGCGTACCAACAGCAATATCCGACACAATCCTTATCCCCACTTCCAGGAATAAATTATTCATGGAACTGTCGGGTATTTCTTTCCGCAGCGGCAAACAGATGCACTTTGAATATCGCCTGAAAGGATTGGACAGCAATTGGAGCAACCTCGCAGACAACACCATCGAATTTCCTGCTTTGCCTTTTGGCAATTTTACCTTCGAAGCCCGTGCCGTGGATAGGTGGGGCAATAAGAGCCTGCTGCCGGGGCGCATCGTCGTCCTTCACCCGCCTCCTTTCTGGCGAACCGCCTGGTTCAGCCTGTTGTCCTATCTGATCATGGCTGCCCTCATCGGCCTGGGTTTTTACCTGGTTCACCGCCGGCAGCAACAAAAAAGAGAAAAAGAATACCTGTTGAAAAGAAAAATGCACGAATTGGAAATGATGGCCCTGCGCGCACAGATGAATCCCCATTTCATTTTTAACTGTCTCTCCTCCATCCAGTATCATATCTTGCGAACCGATATAGATAATGCAAACGATTACCTGTATAAATTTTCCACCCTGATGCGGCAGATCCTGCAACACAGCACCGCCTCCACCATCTCTTTGAAGGAAGAAATAAAGACCCTTGAGTTGTACCTGGAAATGGAAAAGCTGCGGATGGGCGATAAAATGGAATACCACATCGAGGTATCCAACAACCTGGACCCGGATGTTCTCTGCATCCCGGCCATGATCATTCAGCCTTATATCGAAAACGCCATCAAACACGGGGTTGCTCCGCTGAAGAATACCACCGGCCTCATCCGGATAAGCATCAGTCGTTCCGACGGATATATTGAATGCTGCATCGACGACAATGGGCCTGGCATCCATGCGTCCCATCTCAATGGTGTCCCGGGGAGAGCCGGCCATATTTCACTGGGCACCAGCATTACTGCCAGGCGCATAGATACGATCAATGCCATTGAAAGGAATAAGATACAGGTAAAAGTGACTGATAAGCGAGAATCCGGACTTCCGGAAACCGGCACCCTTATTAACCTCTCTTTCCCCATTTCAACCATCTAACCATGCCTATTAACACCGTTATTATCGAGGATGAAGAAAAAAGTCTCTGTGTTTTGAAAGATTTCATCGATCGGCTGGCCCCGGACCTGCAGGTTTGCGGCACGGCCGGGCACATCGATGATGCCGTCGGGCTTATTCTCTCTACAGCGCCGCACCTTGTTTTCCTGGATATCTGCATTGCGGACGGTCTGGGTTTTGACGTACTGAAAAGGGTGCCCCAGGGGAATTTCGAACTCATCTGCATTACGGCGTATGACGATTATGCCATCGATGCCTTCCAGCATGCAGCCGTCGATTATCTTTTGAAGCCGTTGGGCATTCAGCCATTCAAGGACGCGGTGGCGCGGGTCCGGAAAAGGGTGGAAGAAAAGGTGCATTATAAAGCGGTAGAAGCACTGCTGCGCAACCAGGGTCAGCAGAACAGCCAGGATCAGAAGATAGGCATCCCAACCATCAACGGTTGCGATTTCATCGACATGAAGGACATCCTATGGTGCAAGTCGGACGGCCATTACACCACCTTCTATCTCATCGACAAATCCCGGATCATGTCCACCCGCAATCTCGGCGCCTATGAGGAAATGCTCAGCCACAACAATTTCTTCCGCATCCACCACAGCGCCATTATCAACATGCGCTGGATCAAGACCTACATCAAAGGCAAAGGCGGATACGTAGTGCTCACCGACGGCACCGAACTGGAGATCTCGCAGCGCCGCAAGGGCGAATTCCTGGAGAAATTCCAGCTGTGAGGCCGCCCGCGCCGCACCGGCTGCCCTTTCCCATCCATCCATCAGTTCCACGACGGAAATCAATTTACTGCATCGAATCCCAGGCTCAGTTGAGCTATTTCCTCTTCATTCAAAGCCCTGTTGTAAAACCTGAATTCGTCCATTTTCCCATGGAAAAAGTAAGGATTGCTTCGCCAAAATGCACCAAGTATCATCGACGCATCCGTACATTGTTTTGCGGTGGTAAAGCTTTTGGTAATAGCATTCCTCAATACGCCGTTAAGGTATATTTTTTCTACTCCGCCATCGAATACAAGAGTCACCTGGTACCATTTCTTAGGCTGGATCTGTACGATTGAATAGACCAGATCCGAGTGGCTAAACGGATCATACTGTCCGCACGCTACGCTGGGGCCCTGAACGCCGAAGCTGACCGAGTTGGGATACGGGTCTTCGCCAAAAATGGTTGCGCCCCATACTATGCTGTTGGCTGTGGAGAAATCGCACTTGCCGAACAGGCTTTCATGCACAGCAGTATCGGTGTAGAACTGAACCGCTACCGTCAAAGAGCCGGGAGACAGGCTGCCGGAATCTTTCAGCATAATATACGAGCTGCTGCCATCAAATGAGACTGCGCCATTGGCATTGTTGTTCCTATCCGATGTAAATCGGAGATTTCCACCACCCGTTCCATTATGTCCATTGCCGCTGGAATCCGCAAGACTATTATTGAATGCATAGTAAACTAAAAGCCCTTTGGATAGGTTAACATCGGTGTCATTGTTAAGAGCAACGGTGTCGGTGATGATCGTTTTGCTCCTCGTACATCTGGAAAAAGGCACAGAAAACAAGAATAGAAGTACCAGGAGTCCGATAGAGCCAATGAGGCGGTTTATCATATGATTTTATTTAATGTTACAAAGGAAAAGGAATGATTATCGGGATTGATCAGGTTCGGAAAGCGTAAAACTAAGCGAATATTCACCTCCGCATCCTCTCTTGTCTGATACGAAAGCTCCTTATCCTGGCTCTTGCCCGCATCGACCCAATAGACCGTGTCGACGTCCGGGTTCTTGAAATACAGCCGGCTAACAGGCTTTCTCCTCACCATCAATCCGCCTGCAAGGTTTACTCGCGTCTTTATTGTCGGGCGAGTTTCCATTTTGACAGGACAATCTTATCAGCGCCTTTTTCTCTGAAAAGCTGCAAAACCCTTCGCTTGTAGGTGACCTTTTGCGTATAATGAAAGCTTGGATCTCTATCGCCTCGGGCACTCTTATCAAAATTGATCGTATTGCCAGGCCAAACGGGAAAGAGGTTAGGACCAATATCCGGCCAAGGATTGCCGTTTCTATCAAAAACCGCGTCATTTCCCAGCCCAGAGACTCTACTTGTAAGTATTCTTTGTATCCTATCGGCATGTGTCTCCAGATATTGTCTTTGGCTAGCCGGGTAATCCGGTATCTTCCAAGTCGTTCTGTTTACGGTTATCCCCTTAACAATCGCTGTCGTTACTGTTCTCGTAGCTGGATCTTCTGAGTCAAAATCGATGAGGGTCCTCGTAAATGTCTCCCATTCCAATTTAGGCATGAAATCCTTTAACTGACCCCAGATATCCGCGTAAATCTTAGTCCCATTTCTCGTACGCAAGACCGCAGTATAACCGGCGTCGACAGATGCCTCATCACCGGTGAATAGTGACTTATAAAAAGCCCGTACCTGTGCCCCGAAATGGCCTCCACCCTCCCGCGGACTCACAAACAACGCTTCCCCTAGCCCATATCCCAGCCCGCTTCCGCCAAGGGCCCCGCCAATGATCGCTCCGGTTGTCTCCCACCAATTCAAATGGTTGTTTCTTGCCACAAAGTACATGAAAGTCGCCCCACCCAATGCTCCCAGGCCGGCGCCCAAAAATCCGCTCGGATCTACATCCCCACCGTTCTCATCCACCGTATTCACCGGATCATTCCCCATCCCCACATACGGACTCGCAAACTCATCATACGGGTCTGCACCCGTCCACCTCCCGATCTGGGGATCATACATCCGCAGATCGAACTCATTCCACAAGGTATTCTCTTCCTCTTCACTATAGTCGCCCTGGTAGTGGAATTTATTCGGCAGCTTCTTAAAAGCCGACGTACAGAGTCCGGCAATCTTCTGCCCGAATGCATAATAATGTGTCTCCTCGGAGATCGCCCCATGGTCGTCCGTCACTGTGAAATTGTCGAAATAGACGTTCTGGTTGCTCTCATTGCTCAGGTAAACAAAGACCCAGCCGTTCTTCGGCGCTTTTTGCTGGAGGACAAGGCTGGCATTCTGATTATTGGCGCTGGACACCCGCAGGGAATTGCTACCCACCGCAGCAGCATTGAGATCATATGGGATGAAATTGAACTGCTCGTCGAAGAAAGCCACACTCAGGAAAGCATTAGGGGCATTCGCAGATCCGGTATTCGACTGGTTGGTAATAAAATTACTGAAATCGCTGCCGCTGGCGCTCAGATTGGTGTTGATCAGGCTGCTGTTCATTTTCGTCAGGGCAGATGCCTTGTTGCCCAGCAACGCGCCCAGCAGGGAAGTGAGCACGTCCGACACGCCCGTGGAAGAGCCCGTAGGGTCATTGGTAAGATAGAAATAACTGGACTGAGCGCTGATTATATCACCCGCCGATACTTTCAGGATCAGGTTAGGGCCAACCTTCTGCCCGGTCGCCGTAAGGAGGGCCACTTTAGCGGAGGTATTTCCCGACCAGGTAGAGGGCCTGTCAGTCCTGCTGTTAACCAGCTCGTTGTCCGGCGCCGGGGCGCCGGTATTGGGATCCACTTTCCCAAACAGCTTTGCTTCGTCTGTACCCAGGTTGGGGTCGGAAGTGCTGCTCAATTCCATCGTTGCCGTATACACTTCCCGCTGCGCTTCCTCTGTCAGCACCATCCGGGTGTTGCTCAACTGATCTTTAACGAAATATTCGAATACCCCCTGCGAAGTAGAAGAAAAATTGGTCCCGGCCGTGCCGGCATTTAACACCGCCTGAGGTGTATTCACCGGTGTGATGAGCTTGAGCCTCCCTTCTTCAAACAGCACGAATTGCAGGCTATTGTCTTGATACACGAATTCATCGGCGTATGTCGTAGTGGTCGAAGTATTGGGGGTCACCGCAATGTTCGTCACCGTCTTACTCAGCTTGATGCCCGTGGCATCATAGGTGTATTGGATGATGCTCTTGCCCGCGATAGTAATCTTCACCGGTTTATTCAGATAATTGTACACTACCCCACCGTTGCCGCCGTCCGTTACGCCTTTATTCAGATCCTGGAGCAGATTGCCGTTCGGGTCATATTGATAGTCGTTTGTCCCGGCGGCATTACTGCCGTTGGCAAAATCATACAACTGGCCATTACCCGCAAAATTTGCCCGTTCGTCCACCCGGCTCAGTTGGTTGGTATTCGGATTTGTGGATGTTCCATAATTGTAAAGCAGATCGTCGACCACGATACCGGAAGTGACCCCCGGCACGATGCCCATATGCTTCATAGTGCCAATGTTGCCGTTGCCATCGGCATACGTCACATATTCCGAAAGGTCCACCGTGGCATTCGACCAACTGTCAGCAGGCGTCTTACGCTGGTTATAAAGCGCCGAAGTGAACCTGCCCGCAGCATCGTACGTATTATCATATTTCCGCATCGAATTGTCGCCCTGCGATTTCCAGATCGCGCCGGTGATCTTTCCGTCCAGCCGGACGGCGGCAAACTGGTTATCCCGGTTATCGTATCCCAGATAAAGGCCAAAGTACTGGTTCCACTGGTCATAGGTATTGGTGCTCAAGGCGTAATTCTTGTTGATCCCTATAAGCCAGCCTTGTATATTGTAATCGTATTGCAGGCTCTCCATCTCCGTCTTCGAAGTATTGGGCGGTGTATAACCGGGTGCCAGCCGCTTCTTTACCATTTTCCCATATTCATCATAGGTATAGTTTACCAGCGGTTTGAAAAAAGTGTTGTTGAAATTCTTAGCCAGATCAGTGAGCCTCCCCTGCTGGTCATAGGAATTTTTCGAGACAACCGTAAATTGGGTAGACGCCCCAGCCATGTGCTTCACGCAGGAACCCCATAGCTTTCCCTGGAAGTCATACCGGCTGGTCGTGATGTCGGTGCCACCCAACGCATTGGTGTTCTGCACCTGGATCACCCGGCCGAACTCATCGTAATAGGTATCGGCCTCCTGCCAGGAGCCCTGCGTGAGATCGGCGGGATTCGTAATCACCTTTACCTTGCTGCAGGTGACCAGCCCCCGCGTCCGGAGACTGGCCTGGGCCGGCAACGGCAGCGCCTGCTGGTTGGTTGAAGGATCAAACAAGCTATTGTCTGCAGTAGTATAGTTCCGGGTAGACTGGGAATAGTCGTCATAATACGCATAGGTGAGAGGAATATATGTGCCGGAGGAAGGGATAGGGTTGTCGGCAACAGCCACCACCTCGCTTACAATATTGACCAGGTTGGGGTCTACATAGCCGACAAAAGAGGCTCCATCCTCCGACACGAAGGAAGTATTGGTGAGGGCGTCAAAAGTAACACTGTGCGAACCCACATAGCTGGCAACGCCCGTCTGTCGGGTGTAGAACACCGGGTCTGACAGCGACTGCGCACCGCTGATAACGTTTATCTGACCCGTATTCGCGTCGACATTGGTCTGAAGGGATGCCTGGCTGATGCTCAGGTTCAACATTCCGGTGGATATGACTCTGTCCAACGGGTCATACTGGGAAACCTGCCATTGCGAATTGGCAAGGCCGTTAGCGTCCTGCACAAAGACCGGCCGGTTTCGCTGGTCGTATACATAGTCCGTCTCCCCGATGCCCGGTTGCTTCTTGCTGATGGTCCTTCCTTTGGTATCATAGCCATAGACATAGCAGAGGTCGTTTACCAGCTGCTGCGTGAGGCTCCAGCCATTGTTATCCAGGTACGTTACTACTTTGGGGGTTATGGTGAAGCGCAATTGGTTCAGATCGTCGTATACATAATAGGTACACTCCCAGCCGGCATGCTGGCCGGTCAGCCCACTACCCGACTCCAGTTCCTGCACTTTCTTCAGCACCTGATTGCCCGAGAAATCTGTGTAAGTGATCACCTGGTGGTTCTTTTCGTCCGTGGCAATCGACTTATACAAGCTTCCGGTTGCGTAGGATCCGGTTGTTGTAGGAATGGTCGAAGCGGAATAACCAAGCTGCCAGATGCGAACATTCTCAGCTGCAGTATTAAAATCATAGGCCATCGACTGCCCTACCCCGCTGCCGCCCCAGCTCTGTCCGGAGGCGAACATTTCCATCACCCTGTTCAGCGGACTATTGTCGTATTGTATCTGGGCATAAGTGGGCGCCCCCGAAGGTTCTCCGAACTTGCCGGTGACGAAACTAGCCTGCTCTGTAAACACATTGGCCGATTTGTACTTGCCTGGATTGTCTGCTGTCGGATAAGGCAGGTATTTCTGCGTCGTTCTCCCCGCGGCGTCATACACGATCGGCTGTACCAGGTCGACCCAGGCCCCGCCCGAATAACTCGCCGCCTTATCTACCTTCTGGATGCTTCGACCCAACCCATCCAGGTAGGTCGTAGATTGGTATTTGCTGGTCATGGCCAATTGATCGGCCTGGTACCAGGTGCTGATGCCCGTAACATGTACATCGATCGTCCGCACATAATTCAGGTTCTCATAATCCACTGACGTGTACGTTGGCACAATATACAGCGTATTGGATACCAGCGTCGTGCCGCCGCAGGAGACTTTTCTGTGTATATAGGTCTTCCCCGTTATCAGGGCCGCCGAAGGATAATTGACGCCCGTGCCAATCACCGTCCAGGGCTGCCCATCGACGGAAGCCTCCCAGGTATATACGCGATCGGATGCGTAGCACATCCCGCCTGACGCAGGCGTATTGGTTACTGTCGGCACGCTGTTATAGGTGGGTTGCTGCCCCAGGCTGATCGTCCCGGGCGTCAGCGGAGTGATACTGACGTTGGCTGCATTGGAATAATACGTATTTCCATTGACGACAGCCAAAAACCGGTAATAGCCGGCCTGTGTGGCAGGCGGTGTATAGGTGTTACCAGATGCCGAAGAGATTACGCTCCAGTTGACCCCATCGGATGATCCCTGCCATTGTGTGGATGTGATGGCATCCAAGGTGGAGACTCCCCCAGTCAGGGTTTGGGCTGAGCCGCCATAATCTACCTGCTGGATGGCAGGCGAAACAGTCACCTGGGGGTCACCGATCTGGACAGACAGAAAACCTTGCTGCCCGCCGAGATCTTCATATACATAAACCTGTCCGATCATTGGGGCACTCCCCCACTGCACCTGGCACGAATACTGGTCGGAATACAGCACAGTGCCTCCGGTGATCTGCCAGATGATATTGGAAGACGGATCTACCGGCTGCGGCCAGCTCACGATCGTATAGTAATCCGTCTCCCCCGGCTGTACGTGGTTCGGCCCGCTGAGCTGAGCATACTGGGAATAGACGGGAATACCCAGAAGACAGCAGATTCCCAAATGTAGTAGTCGCACAAGTAAGGGCTGCATGTAATGCGTTATTGTTTATTGCTTATAATTATATTCGTAAGTGCGTATCACGTTACGCTGATCGTCACTTACCTTGATCAGCCTGCCCAGTTCATCATACCAATAATACGTGACCCTTCCTGACACATCGCATTCGGACGTCTTACCCACCAGGGGCGAATACGTGGTGGTCGTCATCTGGGCCCCCACCGGGTAGACCCTGAACTCATCCAGCAAGCCCGTACCGGATACACTTATCTTATCGAGATTACTTACCTGCACCTCGTAATAGGTCCAGCCATTGACGGTGGACCCCTGTCGCCAACCACTGCTGCCCTGACAGGTAGATACCGTGGATTGACCCGCCAGAGAACCGCTGATACAGGCGCTGCCGTTCTTCGACCAATAGGAAACGACGTAGGTAAGGCTGCTGTTCAGTCCACTAAAACCGAAATAGCCGTTGATGGCGTTGGAAGGATCACTAAGGTTAAAGGAATTGTTCCCTGTTCGGGCATCAGACGAAACAATAGCGGCAGCATTGACCCAGGATCCTGGTTTACCGCCATCGGCCTCGAAAGAAGAATAGTCGATATCATTGTAGGCCGCATTCACCGCGGTTGCAACGGGCAGTTTGCCGTTGTAATCATAGATCGTACTTACTATTTTATTCCCCCCCGTAACCATCTGGGCCAGGTTGCCAAAGTTGTCATAGCCGAAAGTACTTATTTGCTTGAACCACGACTGGTCCCGCACAGCACTCGAAGTGTTGAAGGGGGCCAGCGAACTGCCTAACACCGGCTGAACGCCCTGGAAAGCATAGCTTGTCTTTGGTTTTACGTCCCCGTTATACACATCGAAATCGGTGGCCGTCCCACTAACAAGGTAAGAATTCCCATCGCTCTTGTTGATATACGTTTCTGCGGACACCACCGGGCTGATGATATTGACACCCGGGGCATTCATGGTACCTATCGCCCCATGCGCAGCCGTATAGTCATATGGGTGATAATAAAAGGTTTCTACCTTTTCCCCTTTTGAATTGGTTGCATATTTGTGCTTCAGCTGGTAATTGGCATCGTATTCAAAATTGGTAGTAACTACCGTGGATTGCCCGGCGCTGTTGAACGTATATTCATCGGTGCTCGTTAATTCGGTGTGTCCGGTGAGGGGATAGTACGTCTCCTGGCTGATATAGGAATTATCCGCCGTTGTTTCGGTAAAGCTACAGGCGTACTCATTTTTGACAGCCGTCCAGGACTTCGACAGAAAATTATTGTCGGCAAGGGTATTGACAATAAAGTTATAATGATTCACAGTCTGCTTGACCGTGTTCTTCAATTTATCCTGTACAGTGATGGCCTTGGGCAGGCCATAAACCCAGGAAGGACAGCGCTGTTTATCCGAATAGGGCAGGGAAAGCGCCGGGACCTCAAAAGCATGGTCATCCGGGCCGGTCAGATCATAGATCGATTTGCCGATATTATCCGTCGAAAGCAGGTTGACCACCTCTACCCGCTTGTATCCCATGGGAAGCGGATTATGTGCAGCATGACTGGCGCTGCGATATTCCTGTATGGTAAAATCTTGGTAGTCCGGCTGGAGCAGTTCGACCAGTATACTGACTACCATAGTGACAGCGATAGTTCCAAAGGACTGAGCCAGCGTGGCGTCAAGGGCTGGTGTTGTAGTCAGCCCCAGTTCATATTTGGCGGAATTCACGGCATAGCTCTTGGCAAATTCGGCTATAGAAAAAGCCGGCGTAAGGTCACCACCGCAATTCCATGCCCGCAATGCCTTGCTAAAAGCATACGTGAACGATTCATTTCCCCAACCGGAGCACGAACCATCCGCGTTGACGTAATTGTATTGCTTAATGATGTCATTTTTATGGTCGATACCATCGTACTGCGTGGTCGAGTTAACCCTGACCCCGCCCATTTGTACGGCCTGTCCGTTTACCAGCGCATAGTTAGGCTCGTAACTGAAAGATAGGGCACCACCCATGGGATAGGTGATCGAGCTAAGGATCCCATTTTTGGCCGTTGTGGAAGATGGCACTTTGAAGGTGGCCTGATTCTGCAGGTAAGTGACGAGCCAGGTCCTGTTGTAGAAAGTAGCGGGTCCGGGTTCGAAGTCACCGTAAGTGGCTACTGCGGCATTGTAATACCCGAAATGGTCCTGATAGATGCTGAACATGGGCGGGATACGGTCCAGGCTTTGATAATTCCCCAGATTGTACTGGAAAGCATACGCTGGTTCAGATATACCATTACTACCCGTCTTTTGCAGCGATTGCAGACACAATCTCGACCATTGCTGCTCCTGGGCCGTAAAAGCATCATTCACCCCCTTGATGCCAGGATCGATGCCGACAAAGTAACCATATCCGAAGTTCCATGAATAAAGGGGGTTGCCATTATAGACCACTTGCACCTGGCTCAGGTATTTCTCGTTGGAAATATCTACCCGGCTGCCTGTGGAATACTGAAAATTTAATGTTTCGACCGTGGAAAGGTTGACGCTTAGTAATCTCCGGGCTTTGGCCTTGTGCTTTTGCCAGAGAACGGCCATGCTGCCATAACCATTGGCTACTGAATAGTCAAGGGTTTTTTCACCATCCACATCCACCTCGTAGGTGTCATAGTTGAATCCGATGCTTTTGCCAGTCAACGGATTAATAATTTGTGACAGGTACCATTTATTGACAACAAATTGGTTTTCAGGCCTGCCTTTCACCACTTCGATATATTGATTCGGACAACTGGTGCACGAACCATACGTGGGAGGGGTGTAATAGGAGGTGGGGTCAAAGGCGCCGGTGCTGTTATTATATACCCTGATATCATTGTAAGTGCAGACGTATCCAAGCTCCAGGTCCCTGTAAACATATTGGATCCCGGCTTCATCCGTGATCGTAAACGAAGAAATGGTGGTCCGGATATTGCTGCTGCTCATGTCGGACTCGACAAAGCTTACCTGCAATTTGGAATCGCTAAGGATCCTTACTTGCTTGTTCCTACCGATAATAAATTCGCCACTCCGCCCATTGAAAGTAAAGGCAAACACGTCTTGTTCTCTGTCGGCCAGGTATTGGGGTGGCATCCTATAGGTGGATTTGGTGACATTTCCCGTGCCTGTAATAATGTACGGAAGGTATTGCTTATAAGTAGAATAGCCGCCGCCGTCATCAATATTATCCGAAGGGCTGTATTCGGAATACATATAGCCGTTGGGATAGTAACTTAACATATAGTCCAGATAGTCCGTATTATAATTATAGTACCCCTTCTGCTTCTGGTCATCCGGCTCACCGTGCTGGACCCGGGTGATCGTCCCGCCGCAGTCCAGTTGCCAGCCCGTACCGACCTGCGAAGCCATCTCGGAAACCTTCATGCCATTGCCGTCAACATAGGCTAAGGAAGAAGTAAGTCCCAGCCGGTTGCCAGGGTCGGAATAGGAGTAGAGCGGGATGCTCACCTGTGCGGCTCCTGTCTGCAGATTCACCTGCGAAAAGGAAGATCCAGGGCATATAAGAACAATAATGGCCAAGAAAAGAATCACTGCCTTCATATGATGGTATAAAGTTTCTTTGCTTAAAATGCCCACCCTACCCGAAATAAAAGGGGCTGAGAGCGGGGTTTCTGGTAATAACTCAAAAAGTCGAACAACAATTGGAGCTTGCCTTCCACCCGGGAAGAGACCCGGTATCTGCGGCTCAGCCCGATCAACCCGCTTTGCCGCCACGACGAAAGGCTTTTTAATTGGCCGATGGTTTGCAATTGAGGTAGGTAGTTGCTTTCATATCCGCCCGAGAAATAGAAGTTTTTCTTCCACTTCCAATCGAGGTAACTCCTGAACCCGGCGCCTTGCCCGGAAATTCGGACATCTCTTATCCCATTGCCCAGACCGGCCTTATAAGAAAGCCCCAGTCCGAGGGTGCCGTTATCATTCAACCTGTAGCCAAGGGAGACAGCCAGGTCGGCCATAGACGGAAGAAAGTTGTTGCTACTCTGGAATTGTACGTCTGCCCCGAACGCGAGGCGCTTTCGAAATGGGCGGGTCTTCTGCGTGTTCGGCCTGAAATCCGGATCATCCGGTAGACCCTTTTCTCTTTGTTTTGCCAGTGACACCCCCAGTTGGCTTAGCTGTCCCACTGCCTCGCTCATCTGCTGCGACACCTGCAGTCCTGCATTCTCGCCGCCGGCGGCCATCTTACCCTTGATCATCTCCTGCACTGCGGCTCTCGTTTGGAGGCCCTTCAAGGCGGAATCGGTTAAGTTGTAACGCTCCGGCTGCCCAAAAAGCGAAGTGAGGAAAGAATGTTGTCGCATGAACTGTTGGTAGGTTGGCAGCCGTGACAACAGCATCATGGCTTTTTGCTGTAGCACTGAAGCGTCCTTCAACGATTCTCTGAAATCGGCTAGCTGTTGTTTATAATAATAGATTTTTTTCGTCATCCCTCTCAATTGCTTAGCCATGCCAAAGCTTTGCAACTTCTGTTCAAGAAACTGTCTTCTTTGATCTAACACACTCTTGAATTGGTCTGCCGCTCCGATCCTTCCCTGCAATATCCTGGCTTTCTCAAGGGCGGCTGACAGGTCTTCGTTTGCAAGCCCCGAACCCTCCGCCCACCGGTCCTTGTTCTGCCGGAAGAATAAGAGGGCGTTCTGCAGAGAATCCAATGATGGAACATACCCTCCCAGGGAGGGACCATCACCCGCAGTGCCCGATGCCTGAAGTCTTGCCGACAATTGTCGATACCTTTCCCTGATGTCGCCAAATATCCTGTCAGCAGCATCGGCATCCATCCTCGACACTTTCTTTTTTAACCCGACTTCACTTCCTTCCATTTCGCGGAGATATTTCTCCGTCTCCCGCATCAGTTGCCGGTCGAGTCCCGCCGTCTTATCCCTGACATGCCGCAAGAACCGGGCAGAGAGACCAGGCGGCAGGTTGCTTACCGTGTCGCCTGGCTGCGGCCCTTTATTGGCCCATTGGCATTGTGCCGTCTGCATCACCAGGAAGACAGTGAGAAGGGAAACAAGCTTCCGCATAATGATCCGGTTTAATAGGTAATTTTGTGCTGAATATTATTTTTTCCGGACATTCCCAGGTACAGCCGTGCTTAGGCGATCGATCTTCCGCCGCAGCCTTTGATTTTCCTTGTCCAGGCGGATCACATACAGGGTAAGCTCCTCTATTTTTTTCAGCAGGAGAGCCTGGTTTTGTCCGACATCGATGCCCGATTGGGTCACACTGTCGGCGGAAGGCACACCGGGTAAATGATGGTTAGTCCGGATGAAGGCCGCAACGCTATTCAGGGACGGGAGATGATAATTTTTTTGAAATACGTAGTCCGGCCAGTTCGCATATGGTTTTACCACGATCTTGGTGAATATGGCCGAGCCGTTGACAGCCAACTGGTACCCGAAAGTATTTCTTGTGGCGATGCCCACATTCCCGTTCTGGTCCAATCGGATACCCGTAATGCCGGGAGACCAGGGCGTAATGACAAAACCATTGTTCGTAGTCTGAGGCGTTGTCGATCCATACACGATGCCGCCATCACCAGCGGCAGTAATATTATTGTATCCCCCCAATACAAGGGAATTAGTATGGAGCATCACAACGCCCGTCCCTGTGGACAACCGTATTCCATCATTGTCGGCCGTAGTCAGTATCTCCAGCTTATGAGAGAAATTGGTAGTTCCGATGCCGACATCTCCGTTATTGTAATAGATGTTCGAACCGCTGGTCTGCCACTGGGCATGAAGAGTTTGAGTCACGAGAATGCATAGCAGGGTGGCTGCCCTGGATAGTCTTGGCTGCATGGATTTGGGAATTGGTGAAAGGAATGATTATCGGGATTGATCGGGATCGGATGGCGTAAAACTAAGCGAATATCCGACTCTGGCAGAGCTGATTTACCAATTGCAGCATTTCCCGAATAATTGCATCAATAGTTGAATAAATGAAAAGTCGGTTCGCATTTCCGTCAGGTGGAAGGATGGCCCATCTCCTATTTCGCCTTCACCAACGGCAGCAGCGGCGAAACCTCGAAGAAGTTGTCCTTTAACTCCAGTTCCAGCGCTTCCGTCGCCACACTCTCGATGTGGATCCGGTCATTGTCGATAACCGTCTTCAACGGCAGACACCCGGTCTTGCCGAGAAAAAACGCCCATCCCCCATAAGTATGCCGGGAAAATAGCGCAGCATCTAATTTGTACCGGGGGCTGTAATAAAAGATCGTAGTTCCCGCCGCCGTCTGAACGACCAGCGCATCACAGCTTTTCCCCAGGATCACCTCCGCATCTTCTCTCGTCTCATACGACAGAACCTTATCCTGGCTCTTGCCCGCATCCACCCAATACAGGGTATCGATATCCGGTTTCATAAAATACATCCGGTTCGTCCGGTGATCATACTGCTGCATCGCGATCGCAGCTCCATTAAGGAACGACTTATAGAACCCACCCTTGATATAATAGTTCTCCTCGCTACCCATCATCGCGCCAAGGGCCGAATCGGTAAGCCCGGGCACCTTGCTCGTAAAGGTATTCTTGTAGATCACCTTTCCCTCGAAATACTGGGCATGCAGACAAAGACCCGCAAGGCAACAAAATAACAGGAGAACTGGTTTTCTCATAGCTATGTATTAATTAAACGTTATGTCTATCGTGTGCACATCATCCGCATACGAATAGTTCAGCCCATAATGATAATTGTCACAAATCTGCCGCACAATGGCCAGCCCAAGTCCCGTCCCACCGGAGTGCGCCCCCTTGGTAAACCGGTCAAAGATCGTCGCCGCATCGAAGTCAAGAGCTGCCCCGGAATTGCTCACCCGCAGACTGCGCTCCCGCAGCCGGATATCCACCTGCCCTCCATCCTGGTTGTGCCGGATGGCATTGCTGAGCAGGTTGTTCAGCAGGATATCGGCAAGATAACCATTCATCGGCAGTTGCAGCCTGTCCAGGTCGGTGTGCACGGTCAGCCGCCGGTCTTTCACCGGGTCTTCCAGCTGTTGCAATTTCTCTTCTATCAGGGGGGCCAGGTCTACCGTCTCCGTCTGATCGAACTGGTTGTTCTCTATCTTCGTCAGCAGCAACAATGACTGGTTCAGCTGCCGCAGCCGCCCGATGGCATCATACATCGCCTGAATCGGCCGGTGATGCTCGATCCCCAACGCGGTATCCTGTATCAGCAGGTCAAGCTTCGAATTGATAACAGCCAGCGGGGTCTGCATCTCATGCGAGGCATTATCGGCAAAACCCTTCAGCATCTCATAATCTTTAATGATGGTATTCGTCATCTGCCGGATGGCCTCATCCAAATCCCGAAACTCATCGATATCGGTGTACTGTACGGGCAAGGGTTCCCGGTTCGATAAATTAAATTTCCGGATGCCCCCCAGTGTCTGGTAAAAAGGCTGCCACATGCGACGCAGCAGCAGCCGGTTGGCCATAAAAAGGAAGGTCAGCAACAACACGATCATCCCCGCCGTGATCAGCATGATCAGCATCAGCAGACTCTCCGTCTCTTCCTCCGACTCATCGATATACACCGTATACAACCCGCCGGCCACCATTACGGAGAACCGCAGCTCCCGGAAAGGTTCCCACCGGCCCCGCCGCTGCGGCAGACGGGTATGGGTAAATTCTCGTTTTACCGGCTCCTCTGCCGGCTCGAATCGAACGCGCTGGTCCCGGTAGCTGGCCGGTTCCGGCAGCTCATTCCGGGTGCGCACATGGTCCAATACCTCGGCTTCTTCGGTCCGCAGATTATCATCTAGTTCTGATACAAGGACATATCGAACGGTAAAATAATAGCTGACACTCCCCAGCAGCAACGCCAGTATACTGGCGACAAGATTCACACGGTTGTATTTGGTAAAAAGCCTCATTCGTTGTAATTTAAGTAGTTGACGGTGAAAAAAAGATCATCACACCCCGCTTTTTCTGATAATTTATCACTACCTTTGCAAGCTCTTTAAAAAGCACTCATGAGCAGCCGCCGGGAATTTGAAATAGCGTTTGTGGGCCTTAAGGCTGGTATTCATGAGTTTAGCTATCGGATTACCGATAAGTTCTTTGAGGCCTACCAGCAGCAGGACTTCCGCCGTTGTGATGCCCAGGTGAAGCTGACCCTCGATAAAAAGAACAGCTTCATGCTTTTGAAATTCGAGATCACGGGGAAGATCGAGATCGCCTGCGACCGCTGCGGGAATCAGCTCCCCCTCGATCTCTGGGACGAGTTCAACATCCTCGTGAAATTGGTGGAAGACCCCGAGATCATGAACGTACAAGAGGAAGACCCGGATGTATATTATATATCCAAGGGAGAAAGCCACCTCTACCTGTCCGACTGGCTCTATGAGTTTATCAACCTCAGCATCCCCATGCAACGGATGTGCAAACCCGAAGAAATGGGTGGCCCCCATTGCAACAAGGAAGTGCTGGAAATGCTCAAAAAGCTCGAACACGAAAGAAGCGCGTCCGGCAATCCATTGTGGAAAGGTCTGGAGAAATTCAAAGACTTACCACCCGGAAACGCTTGATCGATAACAATTTATATTAGTTACTGTAAAATAAACAGAAAATGCCAAATCCGAAACGCAGACATTCCCAGCAGCGCGGTGCCAAGAGAAGGACGCATTATAAGGCTGAGAAAGTAACGCTAAGCAAAGACAGCACCACCGGCGAAATGCACGTACGTCATCGTGCCCACGTCAGCGAAGGCAAACTGTTCTACAAGGGCAAAGTTGTTGCTGAAACATCTCCTGTAAAGTAAGTCGCAGCACCAATGAGTATGAACATTGGTCTCGACATGATGGGTGGAGACCTGGCGCCACTGGAAGCAGTAAAAGGTGTCCAGCTCTACCTGAAGGAGGTTACGAATCCGGCTACCCTATGGTTGGTCGGTGACGAATCCAAAATTCGGCCCTTACTCCAGGAATACGCTATTCCCGAGGGAGCGGTCCGGGTCGTACATTCGAGCCAGGTCATCGGGATGCACGAACATCCTACAAAAGCCCTGAAGGAAAAGCAACAGTCTTCCATCGCCATCGGCTTTCACTTATTGGCCACCGGTAAGATGGACGCTTTCATCAGCGCCGGCAACACCGGAGCCATGCTGGTTGGCGCCCTCTATAGCCTGAAACCCATCGACGGCATTCAGCGCCCCACCATTTCTACCGTCATTCCAAAAGAGAACGGGAAAACCGGCGTGCTGCTGGACGTAGGCCTCAATTCAGACTGCAAGGCCGAAAACCTGAACCAGTTCGCCACCCTTGGCTCCCTGTATGCTCAGCATATCCTGGGCATCGGAGAACCGCGTGTCGGTCTGCTCAACATCGGAGAAGAGGAAGGCAAAGGTAACATCCTCGCCCAGGCTGCCTATCCCCTCCTGAAAGAGAACAGCCATATTCACTTCATCGGCAACATCGAAGGCCGCGACCTGCTGCTGGACAAAGCCGATGTCACGGTCTGCGAAGGTTTCACCGGCAACGTCATCCTCAAACTGGCCGAATCGCTCTTCGACATCACCCGTCAGCATAAGACGGAAAGCGAATATTTCGATCGCTTCGACGCCGAATACTATGGCGGCACGCCCCTGCTCGGGGTGACAAAACCCGTCATCATCGGTCATGGCATCTCCCGCAGCAAATCCTTCCTCAACATGGTTAAGCTGGCACAAAAGATGCTCGAGACCGATCTGCTCGGAAAGATGAAAGAAAGTTTTCTTTCCTGATGCGCGCCTTCATCGACTATCTGACCGCCTACCTGCGTAGTACCTCCCGCCCCGCCTTTATCATCACCATCCTTTTTGTCGCCTCGCTCGTCGCCGTCAATTACACCATCGGCATCGAAAGCCGCATCCACGCGCTGCCCTGGTATCTGGCCCTCGCCGGTTTCTTTCTTTTTTATGGCGCCGTCCTGGCCCTCGTCTGGGGACTCCAAGCACAATGTTGGCCCACTTCAGCCTTCGGCCTCGCGGGCGGTCCGGACTCCGTCGCGTCCCCGGAATGGAATCGTACCCCCATCGGCCAACCAAAATTCCTGATCCTGCTTGGCCTGGCCCCCCTCTACTTTGCACTAAAAATGGTACACTGGGATTTGCTGCCCCTCCTGCCGCACAGCCTTCCCTTCCCCTGGGATCACTATATCCTGCTCATCCTGCAGTTGCCCCTGAAGCTCCTCCTACTCTTCGGCTTCCTACAGCTCTGCCGCAAAACCGGTCTCCTGCCGGGCGACAACCTCACCGATGCCGTCGGCCTTACCCGGCGCAACTTCAACGCCCTGCCTTATTTTGGATTATTGCTGTTGTTGATCCCCCTCATCGCCCTGGCCTCGACCCAGCCCGACTTCCTCCGGGTCTATCCGAAAGTAAAGAACCTGGCCTTTCTCAACGGTTATGCACGACCGATGTGGCCCTGGCGGTTATTATATGAGCTCTCTTATGGCCTCGACTTCCTGAGCATAGAACTTTTCTTCCGCGGGTTGCTCGTCGTCGCCTTCTTCAACTATGTCGGCCAGGCGGCGATCCTGCCCATGGCCGCCTTCTACTGCACCATTCACTTTGGGAAACCCCTCGGCGAATGCATCTCCTCTTTCTTCGGCGGTCTCATCCTCGGCGTCCTGGCAGCCCGCACCCGCACCATCCTCGGCGGCCTCATCGTCCACCTGGGCCTCGCCTGGCTGATGGAACTCGGCGGCTGGCTCGGATCACTTTGGCAGCATTAATACTTCACTCGCTTCGTAACGCCTTCACCGGGTTAGCCAGCGCCGCCCGTATCGTCTGCACCGCGATGAGCAGCACCATCACCCCCGCCAGGCAACCTATCGCCAGCACAAACGGCCACACCGTGATCGTGATCCGCGTTGCATAATTATCCAGCCAACGATGCATGATCCAATACGCGAAAGGACTAGCCACGACACCCGCCACCAGCAACACCGGCAGATAATCCCGGATAAAAAGCCGTACAATGCCCGGCGCCGAAGCCCCGATCACCTTCCTTATCGCGATCTCCTTCGTCCGCCGCCGCACGCTATTGGCCACCAGCCCGACAACACCCAGCAGCACGATAACAAAGGCCACCCCCGTTGCCATAGAAGCCGCTTCCCGCAGCCGCAGCTCGGTATAATACACAGCCTGCAGATTTTCATCCATAAACCGGTATTCGAAAGGCGCCCCCGGCATCAGTCTGGCCCATTGCCGCTGTAGCGCACTGATCGAAGCAGGGATATTCCCGGGATTCAATTTGAAGGAAAAATAGCGGTAGGTCCGCATCAGGCTCACGGGGCCGAACACCTCGGGCTGGATAGGGGCGCCCATCGCATCAAAGTGGAAATCCTTCACCACGCCGCTGATGGTAAAGACCTTGCCGGTAAAACCCACCAGGCGCATCCGCTGCCCTACCGCCTCGACCGGCGTGTTCCACCCCAAAGCCTTTACAGCCGTTTCGTTGAGCACCAGACGCGTCGAATCATTGTCGCCGCTTTCCCCGGCCGCATGAAAGAAAACGCCTGCCGCCAGTGGTATTTGATAAGTAGAAGCATAATGCGCGTCCGTCACCAGCGACTGTGCCACCACCGGCCTCGTGGAGTCCCCTCCCTCCCTGTAAGCGTTGATATTCCCGCCGTTCATGCCATTAGGGATCTCATAGGAAAGCGCCGCATCTTTCACATTCGACATTCCGGCAAAGACGGCCCGGATAGTCTCCATTCGCTGTACTCCCTGCGTCGACCAGTCCCGGGGAAGCTGGGAAGACAGGATATATTCTTTATTATAACCCAACCGGTCGCTAAAAAAAAGATCGATCTGCCAGGATACAATGAGGGCCCCGGTAAAGACCACTACCGCCGCCCCGAACTGAAGACCGACCAGCGTTTTTCGCAGGCGGAGGTTCTCCCGCACCGCTCCCGCCCTGCCCTTCAACGCCTCTACGGAAGAAAGCGAGGACAACAGCACCGCTGGATAAAGCCCCGCCAGCCATCCCGTGACCAGGGCGAACAGCACGATCACCAACCATCCGGCGGCAGGCATCGCCGACAAAGCAGGGATCTTGCTCCCAAGAATACCTGCCAGAAAAGGCGCCAGCACCATATACAGGATAAGCGCTATGACAGTGGATGCCAGGGCAACGAGAATAGATTCGGTAAGGAACTGCACTCGTAATTGCCGCCGCAGTCCACCCAGGACTTTCCGGATGCCGATCTCCCTCATCCGTGCCGTCGACCGGCTCACCGAGAGGTTGATGAAATTGATGATCGCCATACTCAGAATAAAGACGGCAATAAAGGAAAGCGTATACAACATCTTCTGTACGCTGCCCCCGAAGGCAGAAAGATAAAAGGAAGTCAGCGGTTCCACCCGTACGTGCAGATTGGCCGCGATCTGCGGAGAACAGTTCATCCGCACCAGCCGTTCGATGGGGCCTTGCAGAGACTCCGGATGCACCTCCGGTTGCAATTCTACATAGTTGGCGATAGAGACATTAGCCCAGTCCATGTTACGGCCAAAATAGCCTAGATTCGAGGCGGGTACAAAAATGCCGTTCTCAAAGGTGGAGACCAATTGCGTCACCGAATTCCTCGCCGGTTTTTTCAAGACGGCCGTGATGCGGAAATCTTGTTTTTGCCCGGCAAAATTATCGATCGTTAAGTTTTTGCCCACCGCATCGGTCGTGCCAAAGAATTTGATCGCCTTCTCATCCGTTATCGCGGCGCAGAAAGGGTTGTTCAACGCCGTGCGTGCATCCCCCTGCAAAAGGGAAAAGCCATACATCGCGAGCAGGGTGCTGTCCCCCACTTGCAATCCCTCCCGGAAATGTTTGTCTCCATAGGAGGCGACCACAGTAATACCGTCAAACCGGTAATAGTTCGCCACCAGGGTGGGATAGTTCTCCTTCAACGCCCTGGCCAGCTGACCCAGGGTAGCCACCGGGTAGCCCATCGCAGGGTTCTTCCACTCACTGGTAAGGATATACTGCCGGCCGGCATTTCGCAACTGATGATTCACCCGGCTTTCGCTCCAGCAATAGGCTGCGATCAGCAGTGTGAAAGCAATGCCGACAGAAAGTCCGAAAATATTGATAAAGGCATAAAACCGGCTCCGGGCGAGGTTGCGGACAGCCGTCTTGTAGTAGTTGGCGAGCATAGGCAGGAGATTGCTCCCGCCTAGCCCACAAAACAATGCCAATTTTATAAACAAATCAGGATCAACGCACAATGTTTTCCGCGCGCCCCTCCCTGTCCGCTTTCGCACCGAAAACTGTTCGCTGCCGGGCAGCAGCCACAAAGCAAAAAGAAAGCTACCAACCTGTAAGCCGGATCCTGTTCCGCGGCGGCTAACGCCGCCGCAGCGGTCATCATTTATCTGGCCCCTGTATTACTACAGGGATCTAGCTGCCTACCCTCCGGCGCAGCCCCCTCGCGGAAGCTTCGGGCGAGCCGCCCTCAATCGCCGGTATACGTGGCATTTCAGCATGCAAGGTTTACCCGCCCCGGCAGTTACCCACCGGCGCCGTGGGCTCTTACCCCACGTTTTCATCCTCACCCGCCCCTTCGGACCACCGCATACCTGACGCGTGGCCCCTCGGACCCGGTCCGAAGGGGCGGGCAGTTATTTTCTGTGGCACTATCTGTAAGCGCTTTCGCGCCTCCCGGCTCTTAACCGGTGCATTGCCCTGTGCTGTCCGGACTTTCCTCCCTCCGCACTTTAGCGAAGAGCGATGACCCGGTTGGTAGCATCTGCGAAGGTACCCAAAAAAACCCGCCATCCATTCCACTCACTTCAAAATGTCATTTGGGGCAGTTTTTTGGCCATTCGCCCATCACGGATATTCATCGATCGACACGAAAACAGGGCAATTTTGCACACCCAGGAAATCACTACCCATTCCCTTCCAAATCCTGTTTACCTTGGAACCTGAATACTATCCTTCTCGCCTAAACCTGATAAAATGAAAAAAACCTTCCTGGCCCTTTTCGCTCCCCTCCTATGCTTTGTTGCAAACGCCCAATGGTCTGCGCCTGATGCTTCAAATACTATCCACAATACCAACAATGGTTTCGTCGGCATCAGCAATAGCAGTCCCTTTACCCCTTCCACCCTTTTGCATCTCTACTCAACTACCACTGTAGCGGAACAGAAGATCCAGACGCAAAGCGATGGCTATGCCCAGTTCACGCTCCAGTCCAATCAAAAAGCGTTTCAATTCAGCAAAAGACCAAGTTACGAGAACGATGCGCTGGCGCTTTGGTATTTTGATGGCACCAGTTGGCAGTCCTCTCCCTATATGACCATCCTCCCCGGCGGCAACATCGGCATCGGCACCAAAACCACAAACGGGTATAAATTGGCGGTAGAAGGAACGCTAGGAGCCAGACAGGTAGTAGTTAACCAATCCACCTGGTCAGATTTCGTGTTTGACAAATCCTACAGGCTCATCCCGTTGGACAGTGTGTCGGCCTTCCTGCAACAGTACAGGCATCTGCCGGATATCCCTTCGGCCGATGAGGTCAGGAAGAACGGCATCGACCTTGGACGCAACCAGGCTTTGTTATTACAAAAGATCGAAGAGTTAACCCTTTATCTGATTCAGGCGGAAGCCGAAAATAAGCAGCTCAAAACACAGCTCAAAAGCTTTGAAGAAAGGCTGAGCAAGCTGGAGCAAAAACAATGATTCGGGCGGCTGACACATTATTTCCCATATTGGAAGAATATCTCCGTCGCCCCATACCCATACCGCGGATCATACCGGTTGACAAAAGACTTCACATTCCGCTTCGTCCGCAATTCCTCGTGTATCTCATCGCGAAGCTTCCCCGTCCCCACCCCATGGATGACGATCATCGACGGCAGATGATGCGCAACAGCCAGGTCGAAGTATTTTTCAAACGTCTGCAGCTGCAGCGTCAATATCTCGAAATTATCCAGCGAAGCCGCCTTATCGGTAAGCTTCTCCGCATGCAGATCCAGTTCAGACCGTGCCGGCTCCAGGTGCTGCCGCGCCCGTGACGCCTCATAGATCCGGAAACCCGAACCCGACAAAAGCCCCCGCGGATTCACCGGCTCTTCCACCTCGCGGAAGGGATAGGAATCGAACAGCTTGAAGGAAAAGGTCGCTTCCCCCTTCTTCTTGATCTCCTCTATCCGGCTGAAGACCTGCTTGGCCCGCAGCTTCAGTGAGGTCTCATAATGCTCCGCCCGCATCTTGTCCGGCACGAGCAGCGTATACTCACAGTTGAACACCGGGTTGTCATTCAGATTGGCAAAAGGAATATCATGCAGGTAAAAATCCACCCCTGCAGGAAGCTGGTTGTCCAGGTCGAAGGCACGCTCCCCAAAATAGCTGAGGTGATAGGAGAACCCATACCCAAGCGGGGTATTGTTGACAAGATAGATCTTCAGACTCTCCACCACATCGTCGCCGAATTCATCGGTATCAAAAACCGGCAGGAAAGTCAGCCATACCCCCTCGGCCAATTGCGCTATCCGCTCCTTCTTCTTACCGGGCGCGGGCTTCTCGGGCGGCAGCTGATCGACATATTTTTTGGGCTTCTTCTCGGGCGGAACCAACTTTTTTTCGGTAAATCGCTTAAAATAAGGGAAATCCAGCTGATCCGTATACGCCGGAAATTTTACCCCGCGCACGTCGACCAGGACCATCTTGTCATTGATGATCTCTACTACTTCCCCCTCATCATTGGAATGCTGAATGACGACCTTGTCGCCGACTTCGAACTTCATGCGGCAAAGTTACGAAATTATGTTGCGCGTCCGGGCTCAGTCGAAAATAGCCCTCCGCGCAACATCCGCTTATGATTGACCTTCGGTCAACGGACCTGGGGTCCGTTTTGCTTCTCCTTCTGGCCCACGCCCTCCTCCGCAGCACCATCGCGCCGCACCTGCTTCGCCGTCAACCGGCTCTTCCGGTATCCATAAAAGAAATATAAGATCAGCCCGATCCCCATCCATACAAAGAACCATTCCCAGGCAATAGCGGGGATCTCTATCAGCAGATAGGCGCAGAACAGCACCCCCAGGACGGGGATGACGGAATATTTTCGGATAACGGTGGCCACTGTAAACCCCGTCGCCAACACGGTATACACCAGGAAAAGCACCTCCTCCAACCCCGCCTTGGACAGCTGCTGAAACGCCGTGCCAAGCCGCTCACGGAAAAGAAAAATAAAGGCGGCATAACAAACCGGAACAATATAACGCCCGTTGACATACGGCAGCTTGAACCCTCTCGCCCTGTTACTCCGCGGCAACACCAGCACACCCCACGAGACCAGTACAAAGGCGAACAGCGTGCCGATGCTGGTCAGCTGCGTCATCAGTCCGCTGTCCATAAACAGGGTGGGCACGGCAACGATGATCCCCGTGATGATCGTAGAGAACCACGGCGTATGATATTTGCGATGGATCATTCCGAAAGCCTTCGGCAACAGCCCGTCCCGGCTCATACTCATCCAGATGCGGGGCTGCCCCAGCTGGAATACCAGCAGCACACTGGTAGTAGCGACCACCGCGCTGGCGGAAATGAAGTACCCGATCCACTTTTGATTCACCCGGTTGAACACAAAGGCCAGCGGGTCGGTCACCATCAGCTCCTTATAGCTGACCATCCCCGTGAGCACCAGTGCGATGAGGATATACAATATCGTACATATCACAAGCGAATAGAGCATGCCCTTGGGCAGATCGCGCTGCGCATCCGTGCATTCCTCCGCCGTTGTGGAAATAGCATCGAAGCCGATATAGGCATAGAACACCGCCGACACCCCCTTCAACACCCCCGCAAACCCATTTGGCAGAAAAGGACTCCAGTTGGCCGGCTGGACAAAAAAGAACCCAAGAATGATCACCAGGATCACCACCGCGATCTTGAAGATCACCATAAAATTGGTGGTCTTCTTACTCTCCCGGATGCCGATATAGGTGATCCAGGCAATGATACAGACGATGATAAAGGCCGGGATGTTCATGAAGATATGCCTCCCGCCGATCACCGGTGCACTATTCCAGGTTTGGATGGCCGCGCGGGCGCTCTCACCCAGCACGCCCCCCTGCGCAAGGGTATGCTGTGCCGACAGGAAAGCAGTTTTGGCCGTCCCGGGATCGATGAGCATCCACCCCGGCAGGTGAATATGAAAACCCAGCAATAAATTATTGAAATAACCGCTCCAGGCGATGGCCACTACGATATTGCCGATAGCATATTCCAGTATCAACGCCCAACCGATGATCCAGGCGACCACTTCCCCAAAGGCAACATATGCATACGTATAGGCACTCCCCGCAATAGGGACCCGGCTCGCGAATTCCGCGTAACAAAGGGCGGAGAACCCACAGGTCACCGCCGTAAGGATAAAAAGCAGGGAGATGCCCGGCCCCCCATCATACGCCGCCGCCCCGATCGTCGAGAAAATACCCGCCCCCACGACAGCCGCAATACCCATAAAGGTCAGGTCGCGGACATTCAACACCTTGGTCAGTCCACTGCTGCCATGTCCATCCGACAACCCGTCTGCACTATCTTTCACAATGCTCTCTAATGATTTTTTGCGGAAAAGCGAATTGGACATTGATTAAGCAATTAAGGGGGGAAATTAGCGAAATTTGGCTAAAAAAACCGATCTTCCACACTATGAATTTCTTCCAAAAACTGTTCGGCAAAAAAGCCGCTCCGGCCACCATCGAAGACTTTTGGACCTGGTTCCTCCGCAACGAACAGGCCTTCTATGGCACCATAAAAACCATGGACAGCCACAGCATCAGCGGCCGTTTCCTGGACAAAGTGATCCCCCGGCTTCATGTCCTGAACCCACGGTTCTTCTGTGAAACCGGGATGTCTGATGATACAACGGCCGAACTGGTCATCAGCGCAGAGGGCGATATCAAGACATTCGTCTTCGTGGAAAAGCTCATCGCCGCCGCCCCCACCCTTCCCCACTGGAAATTCACGGCCCTGAAGCCCTCCACCGGCGCCGGCTGCCGGATAGAAATGTACGGTACCATATTTGGCAGCGAAAGCATCCGGTTTTTCTATAAAGATGACCCGCAATTCCCCGATGAGATCGACCTTACCATGGTCCATGAAGATTTCGGGGAGGACAACCGGCAGTCCATCACCCACGGTTGCCTGCTCTACCTGGATACCCTGCTCGGGGAATTAAACGCCGCCACTCTCATCGACAACCTCCACGTAACGGGTCCACAACCCGGCAACGAGGAATTGATCCCCATGGAAAAACTGATCGATTTCCTCCTGTGGAAAGAAAAAGAGTTCGTGGAAAGATACGAGGGCATCCGTCATGACACGGAAAATGATGGACATGCCGTCTTCGAAGGAAAGGACAAAGACGGATTTGTTTCTATCGCTACCATCAATACGCATATCCTCGACTGGGATGCAAAAGCTTCGCACCCCTGGATGACAGTGATCACCATCGATTATGAAAAGACCCGGAGCAATGGCAATAATGGCCTACCCGATAAGAAACACTATGAGGCCATGAACAGGTTCCAGAACGACCTGACGGCCCAACTCACAGACGGTGCGGGTTACCTATGCCTGGGAAGGCATACCGGTAAAGGGACAACCGAGATCTATCTTGCCTGCCGGGAATTCAGGACCGCCTCCGCGACAGTGCAGGAATTGATAGAAGCCTGGAAAAAGGAATTATCCTGCTCATATGAGATCTATAAGGACAAATACTGGCGCACCATGAGCCGTTTTCAGTCTGCTCCCGTCTAATGGTCCCTCGACAGCAACAGGTCCACCAGATGCTGCAACGGCTCCTTCCGCTTTGACAACACCGCAATATCCTCCAGGCTGCGATACGCCTCCTGGCGATAGTGCTCCTTCAATTCCCGCACCCAACTGTCCACCCCGCAGGCCTGGTAGATCCGCAGCATCCCGGCCACCTTCTCGTCGGGCGACGCCTGCTCCAATGCCTTTATCTCGCGGCGCTGCGCCTCGCTGGCCACTTCGAGGGTCTTGATCAGCAAAAAGGTCTTTTTGCCTGCGACAATATCTCCGCCCACCTGCTTGCCAAACTTCGACGCATCCCCATAACAGTCCAGGTAATCGTCTTGTATCTGGAAAGCCAGCCCCAGGTTGATCCCAAACTGGTAAATGGTCTGCTGGTTATTAAGACCCGCGCCGCCAAGGATCGACCCGATCTGCAGGCTGGCGGCCAGAAGCACGGAGGTCTTTAGCTCTATCATCTGTAAATACTCGTCCAGCGTCACCTGCTCGCGCCCCTCGAAATCCATATCCAGCTGCTGCCCTTCACACACCTTGACAGCCGTCTGGTTATACAATTGCAGGATGCGCCGGATATGCGACGACTGGATCCGGCTGATATAATCATACCCCACCACCAGCATCACATCGCCGCTGAGGATGGCCGTAGAAGACCCATATTTGGCATGGACGGTTGGCATCCCCCGGCGCAGCGGGGCCCTGTCCATAATATCGTCATGGATAAGCGTAAAATTGTGAAAAAGCTCCAGCGCTATCGCCAGTTGCCATGCATCGTCCTCGATAGGTCCAAATAGTTCATTGCCCATCAGGCAAAGCACCGGTCGTATCCTTTTCCCACCCAGGTCGAGAAAATAGACGGCGGGATCGTAAAGACTGGCAGGATGGTCTGGGAAATGCCGGCTGGCAAACCGGGTTGCAAAGGCAGCGGACAATTCTTCAAAACTGTGCATAATAATAGTTTATTTCTTTTTCTTTCGCCCGTGCTTCGTCGCCGGTTTTCCAGCGCCCGGTTTCCGGCGCGCGGTCTTGCGTTTTGCCGCATGCCCCTCCTGTCCGTCCCCCGCGGCTATTTCCAGCCCGCCCCGGACAGCCTCTTTCTCCGCCGACGTGATCACCCATTCATAGTCCAGCTGCCGCTTGGTCAGGTTGGCAGCCACCACCTTGATGGTAACCTTGTCGCCCATGCGGAATTGCCGTCCGCTTCGCCGGCCCACCAACGCATAATCGCTCTCGATATGCCGGAAATCATCATACTCCAGAAGACTGTTGATACTCACCAGCCCCTCACACTTATGCTCCACCGTTTCTACCCAGAACCCAAAGGAAGCCACCCCGCTGATCACCCCTTCAAATTCATCCCCCAGGAAATTCTGCATGTATTCCACCTGCTTGTACTTGCCCGCCGCACGCTCGCTCTCCATCGCGGCCCGCTCCCGCTCGCTGGATTGTTTACACTTCGCTTCCATTTTCTTGTCCGGCTCGATCTTTCCATCCAGCACTTCCTGCAATACCCTGTGCACCAGCACATCAGGATAACGACGGATGGGCGATGTAAAGTGGCAGTAATGTTCGAATCCCAGGCCATAATGGCCGATATTCTCCGTCGTATAGATCGCCTTGGCCATCGTACGGATGCCCAGCTGCTCCAGCACATGCTGCTCGGGCCTGCCTTGTACATCCTGCAACATCTGGTTGAACGACCGGGCAATGGCCTGCGGCGACTGGATGTCGAAGACATGCCCGTATTTTTTGGCAAACTCCACAAAAGGCAACAGCTTTTCCTTGTCAGGAGTATCATGCACCCGGTAGGGAAAAGGAAGGGGCTTCTTGTTCACTTTTATCTTGCCCACCGCCTCCGCGACATTGCGATTGGCCAACAACATAAACTCTTCCACCAGCTGATGCGACTCCTTGCTTTCTTTTACGACGATGCCGATGGGCTTTCCCTTTTCATCCAGCTTGAACCGCACTTCGGCTGATGAAAAATTGATGGCGCCTTTCCGGAAACGGTGCTTGCGCAGCCGCTGGGCGATGTCGTTCAGCAACCCGATCTCCGGCTGATACAACCCCGTCTGCTGATCGATGATCTCCTGCACCTCTTCATACGTAAACCGGTGGTCGGAATGGATCACCGTCCGGCCCAGCCATGATGCTTTCACATCGCCTTTCGGCGTCATCCGGAAGATGGCGGAAAAGGTCAGCTTATCCTCATGCGGCCGCAGAGAACAAAGCTCATTCGAGATCCGCTCCGGCAACATGGGATTCACCCTGTCCGGCAGGTAAACGGAGGTCGCGCGGGTATAGGCTTCCTTGTCCAGCGCCGTCTCAGGCTCCACGTAATAGCTGACATCGGCGATATGTATCCCGATCTCCAGTTCCCCCTTGTCCAGGTGGCGGATGGAGATCGCATCGTCAAAGTCCTTGGCATCGACAGGGTCGATCGTAAAGGTGAGAACGCTCCGCATATCCCGGCGTTTGGCAATCTCCGCCCCCGGGATAAGATCGGGCAGCCGCTCGGACTCTTCCAGCACATTCTCGGGGAAAAAGATGGGAAAACCATTCTCCAGCAGCAACTCTTTCATCGCCTGGTCATTCTCGTCGCTCTTGTCCATCACCTGCACTACTTCGCCCTGCGGCTTCTTATTCTTCTCCCATTCGACTATCTTGACGATCACCTTGTCGTTGTTCGTGGCTCCGTTGAGCTTCGACAGCGGCACATAGATATCCGGCATCGGTTTATCACTATCGGCGATAAAAAAAGCAAAGGATTGACTGATCTCTATCCGTCCCAAAAACTCCAATTGCTTACGTTCCACGACTTCCGTCACCTCTCCCTGTGCCCGGCCACTCCGGCCGCCCGCACTCACTACACGCACCCGCACGGTATCCCCATGCAGGGCCGTATGGAAATCCGCCGGCCGCACCAGGATGTCCTGGTCACGACCTTCTATGATGACAAAACCCATTCCGCTGCGCGTGACATCCAATCGGCCCTCATACAGATGGGCGGTGTCGGCGACAGCCTTCTTCTTACTCTTCTTCTTGTTTTTCATTTGAATTCATTGATAAATGTTGTAATCACATTGGCAAAGCGGTCTTCCTCTCCAAACAGGAACCCGGGGCTGATCGGCAAAACATAAATAGGCCAGTCTTCCAGCTCCTGTTTGAATTTTATCAGCCGCACCGCATCCTTCTCCGTGGTGAGGATCAGCTTCTTCCCGGCAGTAATCCCGGTGAATCGCCTGATCATCGCCTGCAGATCATCGATCGTGAAGATATGATGATCGCTGTAAGCCAACTCATAATACGTCCTGGAATGCTCGTTCAACCACCGTTTCAGCGGCGCCGGGTTGGCAATGCCGGTCACCAGCAGGACTTCCACTTCCTCATTCACCACCCCCGCCGTCTGCCGGGTAATATGGTACGGTGTCCCATAGCTAATCGTCGAAAAGAAGATCTGCTGATGCGGCTTCGGATCGATCTCTATCTCAATGGCCCGGCGCTGATCTTCATCCATGGCTTCGGGGCATTTGGTGACGACGATGATATCGGCCCGGCGATAGCTCGATGGCGCATCCCGCAAATCACCGCTCGGCAGCCACCAATCCCGTGTAAAAAGATTGGAATAGTCCGTCAACAGCACATTGAGTCCCGCCTTCACCGCCCGGTGCTGAAAAGCATCATCCAGGATGATCGCCCGGGTCCCGGGCCGGTCGTGCAGCAGCTGGGGTATCGCTACGATCCGCTCTTCCCCCACTGCCACCGCTACATCGGGGAATTTACTATGGAATTGCATCGGCTCGTCACCGATGTCCAGCGCCGTGGTCGATTCGCCGGCCAGCGCATATCCCCTGGTCTTACGCTTATACCCCCTGCTCAGCACCGCGATGGCATACCGGTCTTTCAACATCCGGATAAGCAGTTCCACCATCGGCGACTTCCCCGTGCCGCCAACGGCCAGGTTTCCAACACAAATGATGGGGAGATTGAAAGAGGTTGAAGTAAATATCTTCTTATCAAAACACCAGTTGCGGACTTTTACGACGAGAGCATAAACAAGGGAAAAAGGGAACAATAGAATACGAATCGGCCTCAACAATGGGATATTAAAATTCATCGGTTTCGACGGCACCAGGATGCCTTTCATAAAGATACATCAAATTTGGTCTCAATCGCGCCGCCTGGGCCCGAACGAACTCCCGGTCAGGCGACGGAGCGAACGGCACCGACCCAAGCACCGGCAACCCGCTCCATTCGGCGATCTCCTGCTCATAATGCCCGTATTGATCGTTAAAGATCCAACCCGCAACCTTCACACCCCGCATCCGGCAGACCTCCGCCGTCAGCAGCGAATGATTGATGCTGCCAAGATAATTACGGCTCACCAGGATGACGGTCGCATCCAGCCGCAGCGCGAGGTCGGCCATGAATTCCCGGTCATTCAACGGCACCAGTAATCCCCCTGCCCCCTCCACGACAAGCGGCCGGACGGCAGGCAGCTGCGCAGCGATATCCTCCACTCTGATGAGCATCCCCTCCTCCCGTGCTGCAATATGCGGAGATGCCGGCAGCTTCAGCATATACGCCTCCGGCAGCACCCGTTCGCTGTTACTAAGCCGCGCGCCCACCCACTGCGCATCCGTCCCCTCATCAAAACCCGCCTGCACCGGCTTCCAGTAATAAGCACCCAAAGCCTCGGCGACAATGGCCGCAGCCAGCGTCTTGCCAACCCCCGTACCGATACCTGTTATAAAAAAAGGATTCATCTCAACTTTTCTTGTTCACAAAAATAGAGAACACCGTCGTCCCATAATTCCGCTGCGTCACAAACAGCGGATACCCCTCATAGTGGTTACGCGGCGTATGCTCAAGGATAAACCACCCATCCTCGGTCAGCAACCCGCGGCTCACGACCAGTTTGGGCAGCTCGTCGATCGTGTCCAGCGCATAGGGCGGCCCTGCAAAGATCAGATCGAAAGTCTCCGTACACTGCTCGATGAATTTGAACACATCCATCCGAACCACCTTGTAGATAGTCGAAAGCCCCAGCTCCTTCGAGGTCTTCTGGATAAAGCTGAACATGGCGGGGTCTTTCTCCACCACAGTGAGGTCCGTCACCCCCCGCGAAGCTAATTCATAGCTGATGCTCCCCGTACCCCCGAAAAGATCGAGGGTCCGCAGCGCAGCAAGATCGAGGTTGTTCTCCAGGATGTTAAAAAGCCCTTCTTTTGCAATATCCGTCGTCGGCCGGGTATAGGGCATCTTCGCCGGCGGGTTGACACGCCGTCCCCCCAGGTATCCACCGATTACGCGCATACCGCCATTTTCAAAATAGAGGAAAAATAATGCAGGGGCAATTCCTTCAGTTCGTCCGTGACTTTGATGCTTTCGTCAATCTCATCGAATTGTATCCGCAGGAAATATTTATGCAGCTCCTCGCTGAGCGAAGACTGCCGGTCGATAAGCCCGCCCACCAGCAACCGGACAGACTCCTGGTCGAGCCCTAATTGATGACAGCAGTTCAGCAGGTGATAGGCGACATCCTTGCTGTCCCGATACAAAAAGGTCTGTACAAGATGCACCTTCCCCTCCCGCACCACCAGGGCCACCATCTTGTCGGAATAGAAGATCACCTTGATGCAATCCTCCCGCTCGGTAGAATCGAACATCTTAAAGCTCTTTAGCAGCAGACTGTAATAATGCCAGTACTTACCAGCCGTAAAGGTCTGCTGAAGCAGGTGGTGCAATTCGGGCTGGATACGATAGACATTGAACAGCTCCCACCAGGGTATCTTCTCCGTCAGGATCAACCCCTTTTGCAGGTTGCCATGCAGGGTATCGATTATCTCCCGGTTGGTATCCATCGTAAAGACAGGTTCGGGTATCAGGCTGCTTTCCGGGAAATTATAGACGAGAAGGGTCTCCTTGACAGGTCTTTGCAATAGGCTATCCCCTTCCATCAGCTCCCGCAGCGTCCCTGTCAGGGGAATATCCCTGGTGGGCTCGAGCTGGAAGTACTTGACTACCAGGGGGCTCATGTTCCGCTGGTTCAGCAGCACATAGGTGAAGGCGTTGGGGGTCACCTCTACCAACAGCCGCGACTGAAGCATTTCTTCGGCAGAGATATCCGAAACTTCTATTTGGAAAGCTGGTTTGAGCATAATGTGCAAAAATCGGCGAGCCGCCTCCGGCGGCTCCTGGTTATGTGCAATAATACTACAAAAGTCGGGATTTTGCCTCTGACCCGGAAAAAGCCGTAAATTGCCGTCCTTTTAGACGGACCGCAGCAATGGACCTCGCTAACAACGCCAAGTCATACAAAGTCGGCATCACCAACAGGGACATCCTCCGTATGGCACTTCCCATCAGCCTGGCCATTCTTGTTCCGCAAATAAACTTCATCACCAACAACATCTTTCTCGGCCATCTCGACCAGGATGGGAATGCCCTATCCACCGCAGGCATCACCGGTGTCTACTACCTCCTGTTTGCCGTGGTCGGCCAGGGGCTCAACAACGGCCTCCAGGCCCTTATCGCAAGACGGGCAGGAGAAGGCCGCGTGGAAGAGATCGGCAAGCTCTTCTCCCAGGGGATGATCATCGCTATTCTGCTGGCCTTCACCGGCATCCTCGTCACCTGGCTCATCGCCCCGATCGCCCTTTCCTGGTCCCTGCACTCCGCCGCCCTGCGCGACCAGGCCATCTCCTTCCTGCGCATCCGCATCTGGGGCCTCCCCTGTCTCTACATCTACCAGATGCGCAACGCCCTGCTCGTCGGCACCAACCAAAGCAAATTCCTGGTCTATGGCACCCTGGCGGAAACCATTGTCAATGTTGGCCTCGACTATGCCCTCATCTTAGGTCATTTCGGTCTTCCCGCCATGGGCTTCAACGGCGCCGCCTATTCATCCATCATCGCCGAAGCCTCCGGCATGATCGTCGTCTTCGCCGTCATCCAGGCAAAAGGCATCAGCAAAGAGCTCCAACTCTATAAACACTGGGTCGTCGACGTGGCCAACACCCGGCTGATCATCATCCAGTCCTCCCCCCTGGTCTTCCAGTACGTGGTCAGCATCGTAGCCTGGGTCTTCTTCTATATCCTCATCGAACACCATGGCCGCCAGGCTCTGGCCATCAGCAACGCCATGCGCAACATCTTCGGGCTATTCGGCGTCTTCACCTGGGCTTTCGCTTCCACTACCAATGCCATGGTAAGCAATATCATCGGGCAGAAAATGGAGGACAAGGTCATCACTCTCATCGTCAAGATCATGAAGCTGAGCCTCTCCATCTCTGTTCTCATCTTTATCCTGCTCAACTGCTTTCCCCGCCTGCTGCTGTCCATCTATGGCCAGGACGAGGCATTCATCCAGGCCGCCATCCCCGTTCTTCGCATCGTCTCAGCAGCCGTCGTCCTGATGTCCTTTTCCATCGTCTGGCTCAGCGCCGTCACCGGCACAGGCAACACCCGCATCAACCTTCTCATCGAGGTCATTACCATCGTTATATATAGCCTCTATGTCTGGTTCATACTGGAAAAATGGAACTTGTCCATCGAAATGGGCTGGCTCTCGGAATGGTTATACTGGATATCCATCTTCACCCTCTCCTTTTTGTATATCCGCAGCGGCCGGTGGAAAGGCAAGGTCATCTAGTCAACTCCTCGAGCAGCTGCCGCCCCTCTTTTCTTACCATACGGTCATCATACATTCCATCGCGAAGGGTCTCCATATGCCGCAGCAAGGCTATCGCCTTGTCCTTCTTCCCCTCCCGGCGATAGGCCCTGGCCAGCTCGAAGTAATTGAGCATAAAATCCGGCCGCAACGACCTGCTCTTCTCATAATTGCGAATGGCCTCGGCCAAAGAAGCCTGCGGCAGCGCGCCAAAAAACCATCGGGCCAGCGTCCGCTCGATAAAATTCAGGTTGCTCACCTCGTAATTCCAGCGTCCAAGAATATGATAGGCTTTAAAATTGGTGGGATCATACCGGATAGCCTGTTCGGCGAATCGTTTTATCTCGTTTGCCGCGGCCACCTTCTCCTTACCGCTTTGGATCAACGCCATCCGGGCCAGCGAAAAGGCTATGACGACATTGACCTCGCTGTTCGTGGAGTCCAGCCGGTAAGCACTTTGGGCGTAGCGATATCCCGCCTTGAAATAGTCGATCTTCTTCCCTTGATCGGCCTCCCGGTTGCCGATCCGGCAGTTCAGGTCGCTGCAACGGCAAAGCGCGGGAATATTACGAGGCTGTAGTTGCAACACTTGCTGATATACGGGCAAGGCCTTTTCTTCCTTAAAAGCAGCTTCCAATTGTGCGGCCTTTGCCATCAGCACAGACACATCCTGGCCCAACGACCGGCACGGCAAAAGAAATAGAATAAGAAGCCACCTCATACCTTCAATAACGTGCGCGCGGCCCCGGTAGTTGGCCCTCCATCGTCATTTGGTGAATTTTTTGCGCAACGTCATCCCCGCCTTGCCTTGAAAATTCCCGATGGGGGCCTGCAACTTATATATGGATAGGACGACTTCCAGCACAAAAGGATACTGGTCCCTTATCTTTAGGATGATCTCCTCGGCAATCTTCTCCAGCAAAGGTGAAGGCTGATGCATCCGCTCCTTGATAATATCGAAGAGAATAACATAATTAACGATCGAATCCAATCCGCTGAAAGGCCGCCCGCTCTCGTCATAAGACACATCCAGACTCACCTCGAAGGTGTTGCCCGTCGCTAACTCTTCTTTAAAAACGCCGTGGCGCCCGGAAAAAAGTAAATTGTGTAATTGAACCGTAACCATTCGCCAAAATTTTTTATTGCGCCTTCGGCCTCGACCTTCCGGGCCAACGGGATTCCACCCACCTTCCACCCAACTATGCCAACCCCTTCGCCGAGAGATAACGTTCCGCATCCAACGCCGCCATACATCCACTGCCCGCCGCCGTCACCGCCTGCCGGTAGATCTTGTCCTGCACATCCCCCGCGGCAAAGACACCTTCTATATTGGTCTTGCTCGTCCCTGGCAACGTCTTAATATAACCCGCCTCATCCATTTCTACAAAATTCGCAAAGATCCCGGAATTGGGCTGATGACCGATGGCCACAAAAAACCCGCTGAGCGGAACGTCTTTCTTCTCCCCCGTTTTGTTGTTCCGGATGCGCAACCCCTCTACCCTGCTCTCGCCAAGCACCTCATCGGCTTCGCTGTTCCAATACATTTTGATATTCGGCGTCTGCTGCACCCGCTCTTGCATTATCCGCGAAGCACGCATCTTGTCCTTGCGGACAAGCATATGCACCGTCGTACAAAGCTTCGACAAATACAACGCCTCTTCGGCCGCAGTATCCCCGGCGCCAACGATCGCTACTTCCTTATTGCGGAAGAAAAATCCGTCACACACCGCGCAAGCGCTCACTCCATACCCGTTGAGCCGCTGCTCGGATTCAAGTCCCAGCCATTTGGCGGAAGCGCCGGTTGCGATGATCACGGCATCTGCCTCGATCAGCTTTTCATCGTCGATCCACACCTTATGGGGATGCCCGGAAAAATCGACCTTCGTCGCCAGGCCATACCGGATATCAGCGCCCATCCGGGTCGCCTGCTTCTCGAAATGTACCATCATCTCCGGTCCCTGCACCCCGTCCGGATAACCCGGGTAATTCTCCACTTCGGTGGTAATGGTCAGCTGTCCACCTGGCTGAATCCCTTGATACAGGACTGGCCGGAGGTTGGCGCGGGCGGCATATACGGCGGCCGTATACCCTGCCGGCCCCGAACCGATTATCAGGCAATGTACTTTTTCGCTTGGGGTTTGCTCCATTCTAGGTCTATTTTTTAGCGGACAAAGCTAATACAAATCAACTTACATAAACGTCGTTTTACCGACAACAAAAAATCCCGGCCGAAAGACCGGGACTATATTGATCCTGAATGAGTTATATCAATTATCCAAGATAGGCCTTCAGCGCATTGCTGTAGCGGGCCTTTTGAAGGCGCTTAATCGCCCTTTCCTTGATCTGGCGGATACGCTCCTTCGTCAAATCATACTTCTGGCCAATCTGCTCGATGGTAACCCCATTTTCGCCGTCAAGGCCGAAATACGCATTGACGATCTCCGCTTCGCGAGGGCTCAGTGACTTGAGCACGCGGCGGATCTCGGCGCGTAAGGAATCTTTCATAACGTCATCATCCGTCTCATCACCACCTTCCAGCAGATCGCCCATCGCTACATCCTCAGCCTCATGCACCGGGGCATCCAGGCTGCTGTGACGGGTATTGCTTTGGAAAATGTTGTTGATCTCCGTCTCACTCATTTCCAGTAACTCGGCTAATTCTTCAGTGCTTGGCTCCCGCTCATGCTCCTGCTCGAAAGCCATATAAGCCTTGTTAGCCTTGTTATAAGTGCCAATTTTGTTTTGAGGCAGGCGGACTAATCTGCCCTGCTCTGCCAACGCCTGTAAAATGGACTGGCGGATCCACCATACCGCGTAAGAAATAAACTTGAAACCTTTGGTTTCATCAAAGCGTTGAGCCGCTTTAATTAAGCCGAGGTTGCCCTCGTTGATCAAATCACTCAGTGATAACCCCTGGTGCTGATACTGCTTTGCAACGGAGACCACAAAGCGAAGGTTGGCCTGAACCAGCTTGTCCAACGCCTTCTGATCGCCCATCTTGATCCGTTGAGCGAGGACCGTCTCCTCTTCAGGAGTGATCATCGGGATCTTGGAGATCTCCTGCAAATACTTCTCAACCGCCTGGGAATCACGGTTCGTAATCTGTGTAGCAATCTTAAGTTGCCTCATATCGGATAAAAATAAAAAAAAGTGACAAAATCTGTCGGGTACTACTAATAAACACAAACACAGCCGGGAGAGTTCACGGAGGGGCAAAAAAGATATAAAAATAAATTAATGTCAATCCGTCCAGAACCGTTTGCGAAAGTAGTCATGAAAAATGGAAATTCATAGCCCTGTGGATTAAATTGAGAGCTTTTTAAACTTTTTTTTACCAAAGTGTGAGAATCCACGTAGCAAATTTGTCGCCTTTCAATGCTGCAGTACCCTTTGCAGATAAGGCTAGCCGGTAGCATAGGAGCCGCTTCGCGCACATTTTTAGCTTGCCTTTAACAACCATCACCGGGCGAAAACTAATAAACAATCTCTTCTCCACCGGCCTTTATAACCAGGCTTTTCGCGCTTGCAGCTTCAACCCGGCCGACGATTTTAGCATCGATAGCAAAGGCCCGCCCCACTTGCAGCAGGCTGTCGGCGTCCGCAGCATCGGCAAACACCTCCAGCCGGTGACCCATATTAAACACCTGGTACATCTCACGCTTGTCAGACCCCGAAGCTTCTTCGATCAATCGGAAGATCGTCGGGGGGTCAAAAAGATTATCCTTGATGATCCTGAACTCACCCGGCAGGTATTTCATACACTTGGTCTGCCCGCCGCCACTACAGTGGATAAGCCCATGGATGCTGTCAAACTGCCCGGTCAGCAATTGTTTCAGCAAAGGGGCATAGGTACGGGTCGGACTCAACAGCAGATGCCCGATATCGGTCGTCAGCGCCTCTTTTTTCGCCGCGGTTTCTCCCACAGTGGCTCCCCAGGCTTCCGCCGCCGAGATCCCGACCGCATCGGTCATCCGGTGGGGCCCGATATATACCACGTGCTCATCCAGGCTGGTATCATAAGACTCGTGAAAACGAGCTCCATAGGTCTTGTGGAGCACATCATGACGCGCACTCGTCAGCCCATTGCTCCCGATGCCG
The DNA here is from genome assembly GCF_014642875.1 of Puia dinghuensis. Taxonomy (GTDB): domain Bacteria; phylum Bacteroidota; class Bacteroidia; order Chitinophagales; family Chitinophagaceae; genus Puia; species Puia dinghuensis. The sequence goes on along the minus strand of NZ_BMJC01000001.1, from coordinate 292,753 downwards.
CTGTTAAAGGCCGTCTCATAGCTGGCCTGCCCAAAACTCGCAAAACCGACGATTACATCCCCGGGCCTGATCTTGTCATTGGTCACCAGCCGGTCCTTTGGCCAGCGGGCGGTCATGGTACCATTAACAGCTATCGTCCGCACCACGTCGCCGACGTCCGCCGTCTCCCCCCCCAAATACCGGATACCCACTCCATAGGCCTTCAGCTCGTCAAAGAATTCCTGGCTGCCATCGATGATCGCCGACAACACTTCCCCGGGAATGTTGCGCTTGTTCCTGTCTATCGTAGAAGAGAACAACAGGTTATCAAAGATCCCGACACAAAGCAGATCGTCCAGGTTCATGGCTATCGCATCCCGGGCAATACCCTTCCAAACGCTGATATCACCCGTCTCCTTCCAATACAAATAGGCCAGGATACTCTTTGTTCCGGCGCCATCAGCATGCATTAAATTGACCCAATCCGCGTCCCCTCCCAAATAATCGGGGTAAATCTTACAAAAAGCATTCGGATAGAGCCCCTTATCCAGCTTCTCGACTGCCTGGTGAACTTCTTCTTTCTGAGCGGAGACCCCGCGTTGGGCATAAAGTGACATAGTGGATGCAAATATAGGGCAACAAGCCGACTTCATTGGATAATGCAACCCACCGATCCCATTGGAATCCACCGGAAAACAATAAATTTGCCCCCCATGGTAATTCATCGCAACACGGACCAACTTCCTCTTTTTCAGCGCGCAGTCGTCACCATTGGCACCTTTGACGGCGTTCACACCGGCCACGCCCGTATCCTGCAACAGCTCCGGCAGGAGGCTGCCCGCATCAACGGAGAAACCGTCATTATTACCTTTTTTCCCCATCCCCGGAAAATAGTCAAAGGAGGCTCTGAAGACGTCCGCCTGATCAACACCCTCGAAGAGAAGATCGAATTGTTGTCCTGGCAGCAGATCGACCATCTGGTCATCGTCCCCTTCACCGAAGCCTTCTCCCGCCTCACGGCAGAAGAATACATAAAGGACTTCCTGCTGGCGAAATTCCATCCACACACCGTCATCATCGGCTATGACCATCGCTTCGGCAAAGGCCGGCAGGGCGACTATCACCTGCTCGAACAATTCAGCAGCAGCGAAGGCTTCGTCCTCCAGGAAATACCCGTTCATCTGCTCAACGAGATATCCGTCAGCTCTACCCGCATCCGCCAGGCCATCCTCCATGCAGACGTCGATACAACCAACCAACTGCTGGGCTACCCGTTTTTCTTCTCCGGAAAAGTCATAAAAGGCAACCAGCTGGGCCGGACCCTCGGCTATCCCACCGCCAACCTCGACCCGGAGAACAAAGAAAAATTGATCCCCGCCGACGGCGTCTATGCCGTAGAAGCACAGCTGCTGCCCGCCCCTCTCTTCACGGGGCCAAAACTAAAAGGCATGATGGGAATCGGTATTCGCCCGACCATCGAAGGCAAACACCGGACCATAGAGGTCAATCTTTTCGACTTTGAGGAAGATATTTATGGAAAGCAGCTACAGGTATTCGTAAAGAAATTCCTTCGCCCCGAACTGAAATTTAATGGACTCGAAGAACTAAAAGCCGCCCTGGGACAGGATAAGATCGACTCGTTGGCGGCCCTCAACCCATGATCTTCACCACCAGCTCCTTTAACAGGGATGCATCCTCGACACCGGCGCTGCCAACCCCTACACTCTTTAGATTATAGGCATGCAGCAGCAATAACCCGCTCTCGATACCCTCATAATTATAGTTACGCACCGCCGCCAGATAGTCCTTTACAAAAAAGGGATTCACCCCAATCGCCGCCGCAACCCCCTTCTCATCCCGCGCGGGCTGCCCGAAGATCATATAGGCCTTGCTGAAGAAATTATAGATGGAAGGCAGTATCAGCTGTATGGGTCCCGCCTTGGGATTCCCTTCGAAATATTGGATTATGCGTATCGCCTTTGCCTTATCTTTCTTGGCAAACGCATCCTGCAATTCGAAGACATTATACTCCTTGCTCACCCCCACGTATCGTTCGATATCATCTTCAGTGATCCCTTTCCTGCCGGCCAGGTTGACCAGCAGCTTCCCGATCTCGTTATTGATCCGGCTCAGGTCATTGCCGATATGGTCTACCAGCAACAACAACGCCTTCTGGGTGATCTCATACCCCTTCTGCCTTATCAGCTCAGCCGTCCACTCGGGCAGCTGATTATCGTATAGCTTCTTGGTCGTATACAGCACTGCCTTTTCCTTTAGCAGCTTGGCCAATTTGCTCCGCCCGTCCACCTTCTTCTCTTTATAGGCCACCACGAACACCGTCGAGGCAAGCGGCTTATCGACATACGCTTCCAGCTTCTCAATATCCCGCATCTGCTGAGCCTCCTTCAATACCACCACCTGCCGTTCGGCAAACATCGGATACCGCCGGCAGGCATTGATCACCGCCGTCCAGTCGGCATCCTTACCATAAAAAACGGTCAGGTTAAATCCGGCTTCCGCCTCGCTGAGAATATGATGCTCCGCATAATTCACCAACTGGTCGATATAAAACTCTTCCTCCCCTTCCAGCCAGTACACAGGTTTGAAAGTCGATTTTTTCCAGTCGCCAAGGATCTTCTCTACAGACATGAATCCTGTATTTTATGCCGCAATATTACATAATTCTTTAGGAATCAGGCTTTGAACACAATAAAAATGATTTTGGCACGGTTTTAGTCAAAAGCCTTGTGTAGCCGAAACATCGGTTTGCAGGATTTGGAATATTATTTCTATCACTTTTGAAAAAACAATAAGCTATGAGTACGACAACCAACTATCCCTCAGCAACTCCCCAAAGTCAGCCGCCGAAGAAGGATTATAAGAATCTGGTCATCGGTCTGCTGGCCGCCGGCTTCTTAGGAACCTGGGGTTACTTGCTCTGGAACAACAACAAACAAGAACAGGTTCAAACCCAGCAACAAGCCCAGATCTCCAAGGTAACCGACGAAAAGGGACAGTTGCAGAAGAATTTTGACGATGCCCTGGTAAGACTGGATAGCCTCACCGGCACCAACAACAAGCTCACCGCTACCGTTAATGAAAAAGATGGCCAGGTCGCCAAGCTCAAAGGCCAGATCCGCGGCCTGCTCGCAAAACAACACCTCACCCAAGCCGAACAGAAAAAGGCAGAGGAGTTGATCAAAGAACTCAACGACAAGGTCAGCAACCTCGAACAACAAGTCGCCCAGCTGCAATCGGATAACCAGCAGCTCACCGCCGACAAGCAACAGCTGACCTCGGATAAGGAAAAGCTGACCACCGACCTGCAAACGAGCACATCTGAAAACCAGGACCTGTCGAAAAAGGTCGACATCGCTTCTACGCTCAACGCTTCCAACATCTCCATCACTCCGATGCACGAAAGAAAGGATGGCAAGGACAAGGAAACCACCACCGCACGGAAAGTGAACAAGCTGGTCATCGGCTTTGACGTTGCAAACCGCATCGCACAAACCGGCCAGGTTGATGTATATGTATGCATCACCGGCCCCGATGGCAAGCCCATCAACGTGCCCGCTCTGGGTAGCGGAACCTTCTCTACCCGTGACGAAGGCGATAAGATGTACACCGCCAAGGTTCCCGTTGATTTCGAAGCTGGCAAGACCAAAGCCGTACAATTCGCCTGGAAACAAAACAGCGAGTTCCAGAAGGGTAACTACAAGATCGAGATATACCACAATGGTTTCAAGATCGGCGAAGGCACCCGCGAACTTAAGAAAGGCGGCATCTTCGGTTAGTCGTAAATTCCTTATAGAAAAAGCCTCGGCATCCGCCGGGGTTTTTTCATTTACAGCAACGCACGCAGCGCCGCCCTCCCCGTATGAACGATCCCCGTATTACCCGCCTTGCGCCCTTCATACTGCAAACTTAATTCCAGGCTTCCACCCAGCTTTTTGGTGAGGTCGAGATTCCACAGATAATTCTTCCCCGGCGCAAGCCCTTCCAGGATAGTATAAGAGACAGCCGAAGTAGTGCTCGGCGACCCATCCTTGGCCGTATACAGTATTGAGCTCATCGTAAACTTCCCTTGGATAGACGTGCTCTGAAGGATATTGTACTTGAAGTCGGCATTAAAAGCATCCGACGTGTATTTCTGCCCACCCCACTCCAGCGCATTTTGTTTGGCCGTCAGTTTAAAACCCATCCCGATCCGCAGGTTCGACCGCCGTGTATAGGTAAGCCCCGGCTCCATCGACCATTGCTTCAGATCATAGTTGCTGCTGTCGAAATTGGTGCTCGAATTATTCAATTGATTGGTGCCGCTGCGGAAAACACCCGTCAACATCACCGATTTTGTGACGTTGAGCCGCGTACGTATCGACCACTCATTGGTCTGCCTCGTCTCATAGCCATAAGTAAGCAGGGTCTTCCCGCCATTCCGCGTATTGCTCAGGTCGAATCCCCAGTGCGGATCGGTCCGGTTGAAGGACAGGGTGTTGACCAGGATCATCGTCCGGGTGATAAGCGCCGTGTCATTCAGCGGCGCGGCAAAAGGATTGTACTCTATAATTCCCCGGGCCTGCTGCTTCTGCGTCAGCTGCATGGACGACTGGAACAGCACCCGGGCCAGGAATTGCGCAAAACTCCCGTCCCTGGAAGAAACGATCGCCTTTGGATTGATCGAGAAGCTGTAGTTAAAAGTATTGTAGTTGGCCTTGACATATTCATTGGTGGGCGTATACACCCGGATATACTGCGCCTGATCGGGGAATTGCGCCAGCACAAACTCGCTCAGCTGCTGGATGCCGTCATGGTTGTAATCGATCCAGGCGTATTGTCCCGTACCCGCCGGAACCTGGAGGTAGGTATAGCTGAGCCGCTGCTGCTGCCCCGAACCGATCTCATACAACAGGTTGCCCCGCAAAAAACCCTTCCATTCATTGATGACATACTCCATCCTCCCCAGCAACGTCTTATCCCCACCCTGGGCGACCGTACTGCTGTCCACCGTATGCGCCGCAAGATTGCTATTGGTGATCTCCATCTGCCGGTAGCTGACATTGATATGGAATTGATGGTGCGGATTTTTCATCAGATCGGCAAAGGCTGACCAGGTCTTGCTCCTGTCGCCCACCAGCAGACTCTGGCCATAAGGATACGCATTGGTTCGCTCGGCAAAACTCACCCCCCACTTGTTCGGCGCTTTCTCCGGGGATTTCAGAAAGGCCGTCCAGGTATGAAAAGCAAAGCTGGTAGCCGTCATTGTATCCGCCGACTTATTTACATTCTGCTCCAGCGAATAACCGCCGCCGATGACATAGTTCTTCAAAAAAGGAAGCTTCCGCGACAGGTTGACGGACGGCTTCAGATAATACCCCGACCACCCATGGCTGCTGTCACTGGTAGTGAGACTCACCTGGTCGTTAACATCCCACCCCAACAGGTGCTGCCGCTGCGTAATGCTGTTTCGCATCCCCGTAAACCCATCGCCACGCTCATACCGGGCCGCCTCGTATTTAATGGAGTTGAGCTTCTTGTCGCTGAGCATAAGAGAGGCATTGTAGATCTTCTCATCGGCCGGATTGACATAAAGCGACAACCCCCAGTCCCTGGTGAATTCCGGGCTCCGCAGCCGTTCGAGCGGAGCAAACTGCTTTTGGACATACTCGAAACCCGCGGTTGCCGTAAGCACCAGCCCCTTGGCAGCCGGCCCCAGCGGCTTGATATTCTTGAACGTGAATTTCATCGCATTTCCGTCATCATTGTTCTTCTGGATGGTGGACAGGGTATTAATATCGTAATGGCTATGCGCCAGCTCCGCCATCACCGTAGAATGCTTGTCGATGGCATAGTCCGCCCCCACCGACATCACCTGCTGCGTCTTGGGCGTCACCAAAAACTCCGCCGCCTCATAAGACCCTTGCATTACCCCGTTCACCGGGGCCACAAAGTAATAGACATTGCCGTTCACCCCGTTGAGATCCGGCAAATAATTGCCATACCCCTGACCGACATTGGCAAACGACAGGCTGTAGAGGGTTTGAGTCTTGTCGGTGGAAAAGACGTATACCGAGTCATGCACCAACACGCCGTTCCGATCCTTATAGGTCGTATCGACCTTCTTGTAAAGGATCTTCCCCGCAGCGAACGTATCGATATTGGCCACCGGGTAAAAAGCATGCTGGATGCTGTCTCCCAGTTTGGCAAGGAATTTATTCTGGTCGGGCGTCAGCGTTTGATTTATCGGAGAGTTACGCGAATCGCTGTTGCTGAATAACCCCACCCGCACTTTCAGCTTGTTGGAAAAATTCGCTTCATCGAAGAGATAGAGGTTTACGTTGAGATAGTTGCGGTCGGCATATTCGAACTCCACCTGGATACGGGCATCCTGGCTGATCAGGCGGTTAGGCGTAAAGGTGATCTCGGCCGTGTTGTAGTTGATAACATAATCCTGGTCCTCCCCCCGCTGCATCAGCTGCCCGTCGATAAACACTCTTTCGGTGCCCGCCAGGACGATAAAATACAATTCCCCGTTGGCGCCCTGTAGCTTATAGGGCCCCTGGTTGCCTTCCTGTCCCTGGAAGATGTTGCGGGTAAACTTTCCCTTGGCGATAGCCGCGCTCACCAGCGTCCTGTTGGTCACCTTTGGCGCTATCTGTTGCGTCGTCTCGAAAGAGGCCCCCTGAAGGCGTTTGTAGAAGTTGAGGAAGTATAGCTGGTTCTGACGCAGATCGATATCCCCCATGGTGAGGGCCCAGTTCTTCTTCTTAAACTGCAGGAATATCTTATCGAATTCATTCAGGTCGGCAGTCGTCCCATCGGGTTGAATGGGGATATTGTTATCGGTGATGGCGGCGGAGATCTCTATGCTGTCGGCCAGGTAGCCGCTCATCTGCAGGTTGAGGTTGGAGGTGACAACAGCGTCCTGGTTGTTACCAAAGGTGATGCTCCGGCCAAAGCTGCCGTTGTAGGTGATATTGCCGAAATTGAAGAAATTGTCGCTGCCGTTGCGCCCATCCTTGTCCTTGTCATAGGGCCGCACAAGGAAATAGTTCTCGATGCTGTCGTAGTTGAAACGCCTTGCCACCGCATTCAGCCGGTAGGGAAAGGTCCGGTAAACGACCAGCACACTGTCCATGTCCGGCGGCGGATGTTTCCACACCAGCGCCCCGTTGATATAGTCGAGCATATAGGCGCTGTCGCCGACATCCTTGACAAAAAAAGCGCCCGGTATCAGACTGGACGAGTCAACCGGCACCCGGCCGTTTCTCACCGGGATGTATTTCCGGTGCAGGTTGGACAGCTCCGCCGGCTTACGCAACGTTGGCCGGCGTGCCGGCCCCGCCCTCGCAGTGGATGGAGCGATCGCTCCGGGGCCCGCTCCCGTCCCCGGAGAATACCCCTGTCGCGCCAAAGAACCCGGCATCCCGGGTTGGATCCCCACCCTTTGGTTGGCGGTGGCATTCAGCTGGGCGTCCAGCTTCAATTTAAGCGAATCCACCTGGCCGGCGGGCGATGCATTCATCGAATCCACCTGGCGCAGCATTGCCGCAGCCGAAAGCAGGGTGTCCGCCCTGGCCTTCCGCAGTGAGTCATTGATTTTCAATAAACTATCAGCTTTCTTGTGCAGCGAGTCACTTAATTTCAGGGAATCGGAAGCCTGGTGCAGGCTGTCCACCCTCGCTGTCTGAACGGTATCCGTCCTTTTTTTCAGGGAATCCGGCTGTTGCTGCGTCCTGGCGGCAAGAGCGCCACCTAGCATCAGAACAAGTATAAGCAGCCTTCTGATCAACAACCGTGGTTTTTCTTAAAAATGCTGATTCTGCACTTTTATTGTATCAAATAAGACAAAACCAGGGCGTTATATGCTGCCGCGCCGGAGGTCGTCCTACGCTTTTACCAACCCTTCCTTGGGATATAGTTCCTCCCGCAGCTGCTTCACACGCGCGTCCTCGAGGTATTCGTCAAAGGACATCAGCCGGTCGATGATCCCGCCGGGCGTCAGTTCGATCACCCGATTGGCCACCGTCTGCAGGAAAGTATGGTCATGGGAGGTCAACAGAACGATACCCTTAAAATTGCTCATGCTTTCGTTGAAAGACTGAATGGATTCAAGGTCGAGGTGATTGGTCGGCTCATCCAGTATCACCACATTCGGGTCCTGCAACATCATCCGGCTCAGCATACAGCGGACCTTTTCGCCCCCCGACAGGACATGCGTATTTTTCAGCACCTCCTCTCCACTAAACAACATTTTGCCGAGAAATCCTCGCAGGAAAGGTTCGTCCACATCAGTCACATGAGGCGGCACGAATTGTCGTAGCCAGTCCATCAGGTTGATCTGCTCGCCCTCGAAATATTCGGAATTGTCATTTGGCAAATAGGCCTTCGTCACAGTTGTCCCCCATTCGTATTTCCCGCCATCGGGAACAACCTCTCCGCTGATGATGCGGAAGAACGTGCTCAGGGCAAGATGATCCTTGCTGACAAAAGCAATCTTATCTCCCTTGTTGACGCTAAAGGTTACATTGGAGAACAGGAAGCGCCCGTTTTCGGCCTTCTTGGCCAATTTTTCGATATTCAGGATTTGGTTGCCTACCTCTCTCAGCTGTTTGAAGATGATCCCCGGATAACGCCGGTTGGAAGGCTCGATCTCCTCGATCGTCAATTTCTCCAGGGCTTTTTTCCTGGAGGTGGCCTGCTTGGATTTGGAAGCGTTGGCGGAGAATCGGGCGATAAACTCCAGCAGGGCCGCGCGCTTGTCTTCCGTCTTCTTGTTCTTATCCGACAGCTGCCGCGCCATCAGCTGCGAAGACTCATACCAGAAGGTATAGTTACCCGTAAAGATCTTTATTTTCTGCCGGTCGACATCCGCGACATGCGTACACACCGCGTCGAGGAAGTGACGGTCGTGGGAGACGACGATAACGATATTCTCATAGTCGGCCAGGAAGTTCTCCAGCCAATTGATGGTCTCTACGTCCAGGTCGTTGGTAGGTTCGTCCAGGATCAGGATATCCGGGTTGCCAAACAAAGCCTGCGCCAGCAGCACCCGCACCTTCAACACGCCCGCCAGCTCCTTCATCAGGCTGCTATGGAGAGATTCCTTTACGCCCAAGTCGCTTAACAACGCCGCGGCATCGCTCTCCGCCGTATAACCGCCCATCTCACCAAACTCACCCTCTAACTCCCCGGCACGGAGCCCATCCTCTTCAGAGAAATCCGCTTTGGCATAAATGGCATCCCGTTCCTGCATCACCTTCCACATCTTCTGATGTCCCTTCAGCACGGTATGAAGCACGGTGTCCTCGTCAAAGGCAAAGTGGTTCTGGTTCAAAACGGCCATGCGCTGCCCGGAAGCAATCTCGATCGACCCTTTGGAAGGCTCTATATCTCCCGCCAGTATTTTCAGGAAGGTCGACTTACCGGCGCCGTTGGCCCCGATCACCCCGTAGCAATTTCCTTTGGTAAATGTTAGATTGACTTCATCGAAAAGAACCCGTTTCCCAAAGGAAAGGGTGACATTGTTCACTCTGATCATGGGTGCAAAAGTAGCACTTTCTCTTTATTTATCCGTCGTCAAACCGGCCCGTGCATATTCCGCATTAAGCCGGGCTATATTCGTAATAGAGATCTCTTTGGGACATACAGCCTCGCAGGCGCCCGTGGACGTACAACTGCCAAACCCTTCCTTATCCATCTGCGCGATCATATCCACCACCCGTGCCTTGCGCTCAGGGTCACCCTGTGGCAACAAGGCCAGATGGGACACTTTCGCCGAGACAAAAAGCAAAGCAGAGCTGTTCTTACAGGCTGCGACACAAGCTCCGCAGCCAATGCAGGCCGCGGCGGCAAACGCCGTATCCGCCTTGTCCTTCTCGATGGGGATGGCATTGGCGTCCACCGCATTACCCGTATTCACCGAGATAAATCCCCCGGCCTGGATGATGCGATCGAAAGCACTCCTGTCGACGACGAGGTCTTTCACCACCGGGAAGGCATTGGCCCGCCAGGGCTCTACCACGATGGTGTCGCCGTCCTTGAAAGCCCGCATATGCAGCTGGCAGGTCGTCGTCCCCTCCCAGGGCCCGTGCGGCCGGCCATTGATATACATGGAACACATGCCGCAGATCCCCTCCCGGCAGTCATGGTCAAACGCAATAGGCTCCTTCCCTTCAACCACCAGACGCTCATTCAGCACGTCGAACATCTCCAGAAAGGACATCTCCGAAGAGATCCCGCTGACGGAATAGGTCTCAAAATGCCCGTTGTCTTTCTTGTTCTTTTGCCTCCAGACCTTGAGGGTGAGGTTCATCGTATAGTGTTCCATAAAATTCGCTTAGTGGATACTTTTATTTTTCAAATAGTTCAAATAGTCTTTATGCCGTATTGGCGCCTTACCCGCCGGGTCGGGCTCATACCAGTATATCCAGGCATTCAGCTCCCCACCCTTCCGCATCCGCACTTTCCCTTTTTTCCGCACGAATTCATTTCCTTCATATGCATCCAGCACCCGGAATACATTGGCCGGATCATGCACCTGGAATACATCCCCGATCACTTCTTTCCCCGACCTGTCCTTCACAGCCCCCGGGTACTTCCCGATATCGTATAAAGCCGCCCCGATCTTCGCCTGACCCACATACTTCCATCCCTTCTTCACCTTATCTTTTAGTTTCAGGTCGTAGCGCTTGCGCAGGGTGCCATATAAGAATAAATAATCTGTCATATTCTTGCCAAAAGGCCCTTAAGCTTCTCAAAACTGTATTTGTCAATCCACTCCTTGCAATCGGCATCAGCGCCAATCTTCGTAAGGTAATAATCAAAAACATCTCGCACCTGCTCCAGCGGCAAATGGCCTCTAAAATGCAAAACCCCGATGAATTCAAAGAAGTTGAGAAAGTCCGTGAACCGCTCTTCATTTTGCTGCCGCTGGGTTGCGTCAGTCACTGTCAGCTGCTCGTGCAAAACCCCATAGTCCAGCCAGACCCGCACTTCCTTATAGGTCGAACTTTCATAGAACTTCTCGAACAACGATTTCAGCCACTCGGCCTGCTTGATCCTCGTCTGATACCGGTAGTTGAACGCGGCGATGGTTATCCCAAGCCCCGCTCCTAACCCGGCGACCACTCTGGCCACCCATTCCACCCACTGCATTGCTATCATAGAATAAGCATTTTCTGCGGCTATTACTTATAACTCCGCTGAGTCGGGTGCACCACCTCGAACTCCAACGGCTCTTTGTGCAACTCCCAATTTCCATCGTTCTTGTATTCCCAGGCCGCTACAAAACTGAAATGGGCGTCATCCCGCTTCGCTTCCCCATCCTCCGTCTGCATCTCTTCACGGAAATGGCCGCCACAGCTTTCCCGGCGCTGCAACGCATCCTGGCACATCAGCTCTCCGAGTTCGATAAAGTCGGCTACCCTGCCAGCCTTGTCCAGTTCGGGATTGAATTCGGCGATGTCTCCCGTCACCCGGAGATCGCGCCAGAACTCGGCTTTCAACGCCTTGATCTCCTCGATCGCTTCCTTCAGACCGGCTTCATTCCGGGCCATTCCGCACTTATCCCACATGATCTTCCCAAGCCGCTTGTGAAAGCTCTCGGGACTCTGCGTACCATTGATGGTCTTCAGTTTTTTCAACCGCTCGGCGACAGCGACCTCCGCCGCCTCGAAAGCAGGATGTGACGTAGGGATCATGGCCGTTCTGATCTCCTCCGCCAGGTAATTGCCTATCGTATAAGGGATCACGAAATACCCGTCGGCAAGCCCTTGCATCAGCGCGGAAGCTCCCAGCCGGTTGGCGCCATGATCGCTGAAATTCGCTTCGCCAAGCGCATACAGCCCCGGTACACTGGTCATTAATTCATAATCCACCCAAAGCCCGCCCATAGTATAGTGAACGGCCGGATAGATCCTCATCGGCGTGCTATAAGGGTCCTCTCCGGTGATCTTGGCGTACATATCGAAGAGGTTACCATATTTTTCCTTGATCACTTCGACCCCATGTTTGCGAATCTCCCCGGCCGAAGGATTCTCGATGCCGTGCTTCCGGCATTCGGTCTTCCCATAACGTTCTATCGCCGAGGCGAAGTCCAGGTATACAGCCTGCTTGGACGTGCCTACTCCATAACCCGCGTCACACCGCTCTTTGGCCGCACGCGACGCCACGTCACGCGGCACCAGGTTGCCAAAAGCGGGATAGCGGCGTTCAAGATAGTAATCTCTTTCCTCGACAGGTATCTCGTTGGGTTTGCGGAGATCGTTCTTTTGCTTGGGCACCCAGATACGGCCATCGTTACGCAACGACTCCGACATCAGCGTCAGCTTCGACTGGTGATCACCCGTCACCGGGATACAGGTGGGATGTATCTGTGTATAACAGGGATTACCGAAATAAGCACCTTTTTTATGCGCCTTCCAGGCCGCCGTCACATTGCTGCCCATAGCATTGGTCGAGAGATAGAAGACGTTGCCGTATCCGCCGCTGCAGAGCAGCACCGCATGACCGAAATGCCGCTCGAGTTCGCCACTGGTAAGATTACGCGCAATGATGCCACGAGCCTTGCCGTCGATCACCACCACATCCAGCATCTCGTGCCGGGAATACATCTCTACGTTACCGAGCGCCACCTGCCGCTCCAGGGCCTGGTAGGCGCCGATGAGCAATTGCTGACCCGTCTGGCCGGCCGCATAGAAGGTACGCTGAACCTGCACACCACCAAAACTCCGGTTGCTCAGCAACCCGCCGTATTCCCGTGCAAAGGGAACCCCCTGCGCCACACACTGGTCGATGATGTTGACGCTCACTTCCGCCAGCCGGTGCACATTGGCCTCGCGACTACGGTAGTCTCCACCCTTGACGGTATCATAAAACAACCGGAAAACACTGTCTCCGTCGTTCTGGTAGTTCTTGGCGGCATTGATGCCTCCCTGGGCCGCGATGCTGTGCGCCCGACGAGGCGAATCCTGGAAACAAAAGGCCTTTACCTTATAACCCATCTCACCCAGCGAAGCGGCGGCAGATGCGCCGGCCAGCCCCGTACCTATAATAATGATCTCGAGACTACGCTTGTTGGCCGGGTTCACCAGCTTCACATGACCTTTATAATCTTCCCATTTTTTATCAATAGGGCCCTGGGGGATTTTTGATTCGAGCATGACGTAATTATTTTTAAAAAGAAACTATACCCAGTTAAAGTACATGGAAACAGGCATCATGGCAAAAGCCAGGGGAACGATGATAGAGAACCCGATGCCGACACCGTTGATGAGGACGAGATAGCGTGAATTATAGACACCCAGGCTGCGAAAGGCGCTCTGGAATCCATGCAGCAGATGATAGGCCAGCGAAATACACGCGATGACATAGACGATGACCACCCAGCCATGGCTAAAAGTTTCCTTCATCAGGCCGAAAAGATCATGCACGGGCGCGGGATTGCCGTTGTCATACGTCACATCAGGCAGTTCGGTGAACCGGGAAGGGATCCAAAACTGCTTCCAGTGGATGATCAGGAAAATCAGGATGATCGTGCCAAGTAGCCCCATCGAACGTGAATACCACTTGCTTCCCCGGTTGGCCATCGGTATCTGATAACCGATAGCCCGCTTCTTCCGATTCTGAAATTCCAGCATCAGTCCCTGGATAAAATGCAGGAATATCCCCGCAAACAACCCTACTTCCAGGATGCGGATAACAACCGTGGCTCCCATAAAATGAGCCGCCCTATTGAACATCTGCCCGTCATCCATAGCCCAGATACAGGCATTGATACCGACGTGCACCACCAGGAAACCGATCAGGAAAACCCCCGTGAGGCCCATTACGAATTTCTTGCCTACGGAAGAAGTAAAGAGTTCAGACCATTTCATGCTTAATATTTTATACCAACCGCGCAAATTTAGCACAGGAAAGGTTCAAAAATAGCATTCATTTACTTTTTTTGTCGGCAGAAAGACAGTAAGACGGGAAATCCCCGTTGTTTAGTATCTTAGCCGCTAAATTAGCCAACTAATAACCACAAATGAACAAAGAAGAAGATTTTGAAGCGAACCTGGCCGGTGACGAAGGACAAAGTGAAGAAAGTAAAAGCGGTTGGTTCCGTCGCATCAAAAAAGGTATTCTGACCAGCACAGCAGAAAAAAAAGAGACACCCGAAGGCCTCTGGACAAAATGCCCCAACTGTAATTTCATCTGCACGGTAACAGAATTGCGGGAAAACATATTCGTATGCCCCAAATGCGGTCATCATCACCGCATCGGCAGTGCGGAATATTTCGACATACTTTTCAACGACAACCATTACGAAGTTCTTTTCGAGAACATCCGTTCAAAGGACTTCCTCCACTTCACCGATCTGAAATCATATCAGAAACGACTGGAAGAAACCTGGGCAAAGACCGATATCACCGACTCCATCCGCGTCGCCGCAGGCGACGTAAAAGAGCATCACATGGTCATCGGCTGCATGGACTTCGATTTCATCGGCGGCTCGCTCGGCAGCGTCATGGGCGAACGCATCTCAAGAGCCGTAGACTACAGTCTGGCAAACCGTGCCCCCCTGCTCATCATCTGTAAGTCAGGCGGAGCGCGGATGATGGAGAGCGCCTTCTCCCTCATGCAGCTCGCCAAGGTCTCCGGCAAACTCTCCCAGCTAACGGACGCAAAGATCCCCTATATATCCCTGCTCACCGACCCGTCCTTTGGTGGTATCTCCGCCTCCTTTGGGATGCTGGGCGACCTCAACATCGCCGAGCCGGGAGCCCTCATCGGCTTCGCCGGCCCTCGCGTCATCAAGGAAACGATAAAGAAAGACCTTCCCGAAGGCTTTCAGCGCAGCGAATTCCTGCTCGAACACGGATTTCTCGATTTCATCGTTAATAGGAAAGAACTAAAGGAAAAGATCGCTACCCTCATCACCCTGTTCAAAGGGTAATGGCTGCCGGTCCGCCCCTTGTCAAAACCCTTAAACGCCTACTTGCCTGTGAAAAAAACAACCCTGCTTGCCATCCTATTGCTGGGCCGTCTCCTTACGGAAGGTCAGCAAAAAGTATTCGAACTGCCCATGGACTCTGCCGATGCGCAGGGCCTCCATGTCGTTGGAACCCCTGATGGCCGGTCAGGAAATATCCTGCTCTCCATCACCTCCCCGCACAGCATCCGCTACTGCTGGCTTTCCGGCGATAGTGCCGCCGGCGCACCGGTTATCCTGACCACCCTCGACTACAACAGCAAAAAAAGCCGCTATCTGGTCACGGCCGCCTTCCCCGATGGCATCGAAACCTGTATCTCGAACAAGGATTATTCACTCCTTCGATTCCTGCATTCCGAATTAGTGGCGCGACAGACCCGCCAAACGGATTCACTGGCGATTCCGTCAGATCAGCAGCTCTTCCAGGCCTTCTACCAGGACAACACTTTCTATGCGATCACCGTACAAAAACATGCCAATACGCTCTTTATCTACCGTCGACGGCCGGGAGCCGGTACCGACACCTTCCAAAAAGAGATCCCGATAAAAAAATGGGGGATCATTTGGTGGCACGGTACAAGGGCTTTCATAAAGAACCATGTCGACAATTGCTACGATCTCGCCGGAAGCGTCGGAATGACACAGGAAGACAGCATCACACCCCCACCCATGAGCGCCGTGGTCAACAAAAGCAAATGCTATATCCGCCCGGGCATGCTCTATCTGACTTTCGACACTCACCAGCTGGTGACAAACGTTATTGAAGTACCCCTCGACGAGCGCCCCAGCCGCCTGCTGCAGTTCAACCCCGAAGACTGGTACCACAAAGCCCTCCCCATCGGTTTCAGCACCGGCAATTCGTTTATCTTCGATAATACCCTCATCACTACCGCAATTGTCCACCGCCAACCCTGGCTTGCCTTCTACGATCTTCACACGGGCAAGCTCATCACCAGCTACGCCCCCGATACCAAGGGCAATACCTCTTTTCCAAGGAGCCCCATCTGGCAGGAGGGTGATTTCTGGCGAAAAGACAAAATTCATCCGATAAAACTGGAGGATTTCGCCGTCAACGCCTTCGACTTCTGGACCATGGGCGTCTCCGCCCGGAAGCTGGACAGCGGCCGCATCGAAGTCAGCATCGGCACCATCTACAACCGCGAAAGTTTCGGGCAATTAATGCTGATCCTCAGCGCGGCAACCATCGTCGTAACGGAACCCGTGCTGCTCTTCGAAGCGGCTCCCATCCATACGATGTACTTTTATTCCTGCTTCGAAAATGATACGTTCGGTGCCCTGCCGTACAAAGAGATGACGGATAAATCTGAATTAATCAATACTTTTGCAAATTCCCAAAACATCCCCCGTAAACAGATGTCAGGGTTTCAGCACGGCAACGACTACTGGCTGGCCTGGTACGATGCCGGCCAGCAGAAATATCTCATTTATAAATTCTAGGTTATCCCGGATACAAAAGAAATAAAGAACCGATCGGCCTATCACGACTATTTCATCGAAGACAAGTTCGATGCAGGCATGGTATTGGTCGGCACCGAGGTCAAATCCATCCGCGACGGCAAGGTCAACTTCGTCGACAGCTTCTGCGTATTTTTCAAAGGCGAGCTGTGGGTCCGGAACATGCACATCGCCGAATACCGCTTCGGCACCACCAACAACCACATCGCCGTTCACGACCGGAAACTCCTTCTCACCAAACGCGAACTGCGCAAACTCGAAAATAAGATAAAAGAAAAGGGCTACACCATCGTCCCCCTTCGCATCTTCTTCAACGAAAAAGGCTACGCCAAACTGGAAATAGGCCTTGGAAAGGGTAAAAAACAATACGACAAACGCGAAACCATCAAACAACGCGATACCCAGAAGGAGATAAAACGCTATCTCAACAGGCAATAAGCCTCCCCTAAAATAACCTCACCCTTATTTCGTTGTAGAAAAGAATTATGGCATGAAAATTTCTACTTAATCCTCCAAAAGGAACCCACTTATACCACCTAATGCGAAGACTATTATATATCTGTGCTTTCCTCGCCGTCCACGGCGCATTGTCCGCCCAAACCGTGTCCGGTAGCTGGTATGGCCATGCTGACGTGGAAATGGCCGGGATCCACAACAACTACCTCACCGAGCTCATCATAAGGCAGAAAGGCACCCGGGTAGACGGCATTTTCGGCTATTACTTCCGCGATAAATACCAAAGCTTCTTCATCCACGGCCGTTATGACCCGAAAAGCCGGCAGATCACCATCCTCAATATCCCGATGATCTACTATGGCTCCGTCTCCACACTCAACAGCGTCGACTGTAACACCCATTTCAAAGGAATTCTCCTCACCTCCAGGGCAGGAAGCTCCGTAAAAGGCTTTCTGCTCCACGATGCCAAATATCGCTATACCTGCCCGGATATAAAGGTGAGTTACATTCTAGATAAGTCTGACAATCAGACAGATAGCACAATATCAGCAGGTCTTGCCAGCGCCCGCATCTGGAAGCCCCAGGAAGACGATCTGGTGGTAGATGCCGTACAAGCCGCGACACCGGCCCAGCCCACCGTTTCCCTGCCGCCGCCCGCAGAACAAAAAGCCACCACTGACTCGGCGCAAACCACTATCGCTCCGGCCAAAGCCACTGTAGCAGCACCCCCCGCCGACCCGGAAAAAGAAGACAATAAAAAAATAGTAGAATCCTTTGTTAAGCGTAAATCCGTCCTCAAACGGGTCCTCGAGGTCGAATCCGACTCGGTCCGCCTCAGCTTCTATGATAATGGAGAGATCGACGGTGACAGCATCTCCGTCTTCGTCAACGGACAGCTAGCCGTCATCCACAAAGAACTGGCCGCAAAAGCCTTCAACCTATTCCTCCGCCTGGACAGCACCCGCGACATCAACGAGGTAGGTATGTATGCCGAAAACCTGGGCCGCATCCCTCCCAACACCGCTCTCATGGTCGTCACCGACGGAAAGAACCGCTACGAGGTCTTTATGAGCAGCAGCTTCACCGAAAACGCCACCATCCAGCTCAAACGCAAGAAGTCCGCACTGGCCGCCACCCAACAGCCTTAGAGCAGCGACCGATCAACTCGAAAGCAGCATCCACCGCCGGCTCCCCTTAGAACAACTCCGTCTGCGGCGGCGTCTCTTTAGCCTCCTCCTTGTGTCCCCATTCGAACTCTACGCTCTTGGAGTAGTCGTATAATTTGCTGCCCACTGCCTTCCAGCCCATCACCTCCACAAAACCGGCGATCTTCACCTTCTGCGTCTTGGCCTGCGCCCCACGCCCCGACTTGATCACCACCACAGGCTCAGGATGCAGCGTTACGATCTCCAGCCGGTTACCCTCCCCTTCCTTGATGAACAGGAATTTATTGTGCAGCGTGGTCGTCTCGATCTTAAACCGCTTTACATTGTATTGCAGCTTCTCGTTATCCAGGTAAATGGCGGTGATGATCTTCTCCGGATCGAATTTGCGGATCTCGATGATCTTATCGGCATCGAACCGCTGCGTCAGCTCCGTATCCGTCAGCTCATAATTCCCGTCATTATAAATTACCAGCAGCCGCTCATCCCCTTCAAAACTGCCGAGATATTCTCCCTTCTCCTCCGTGTTCAGCCGGCCAAAGGTCGGGTCGAACCAGATCTTTCTGCCGCTGAGTGTCGATTTCCCCGCCTCCTTGAATTTCACATTTCTTATCGGGTATTTCGTCACCTGGTTGCCGAGCGAACTCCGGTTCTTGATCTCCAGTTCCTCAAAGTAAAAGTCAAACTCCTTATGCCTTGCTGTACTGCTGGGACTGAGGATCACCCTCACCACCTCGGCCTCGCCATTGGGGTTGGCAGACAGGTAGTGCACCTTGCTCTTGGGGTCTTCCTTCGCCAGATCGTATTCTTTGTCACGGGTGACGCCGGTGACGTTGAACCGCTTGGCATAGCTCACCCCGCTCTTCCCGTCGACATAGATCATATTATAGGTGGTTCGCTCATCGTTCTTCCGGAAGACCGCCACATGCAGGATATCCTTACCGATAAACGCCTTGTCGGCCACCCGCACCACCTTCATCTTCCCACCCTTGGTAAAGGCGATGATATCGTCGAGATCGCTGCAATCCGTCACAAACTCATCCTTCTTCAACCCCGTCCCGATAAACCCTTCCTGGCGGTTGACATACAGCTTGACATTGGCAATAGCCACCTGCTGGGCCTGGATGGCCTCGAATGGCCGCATTTCCGTCTTGCGTTCACGACCCTTACCATACTTTTTGAGCAGGTTCTCGTAATAAGCGATAGCAAAGTCGACGAGATTGTTGAGATCATACTTCACCTGCTTGATCTCGGCTTCCAGTC
Source organism: Puia dinghuensis (assembly GCF_014642875.1). Lineage (GTDB taxonomy): Bacteria > Bacteroidota > Bacteroidia > Chitinophagales > Chitinophagaceae > Puia > Puia dinghuensis. Next base: position 273,439 of record NZ_BMJC01000001.1, on the reverse strand, counting down.
CCTTTATCTGGGCGTTCAGTTCCTCGATATCCAGCCGATAGATACGCCTCACCGGCTTCTCGGTCAGCTTCACGATATCTTCCCGGGTAATATCCCGCTTCAATTGTTTACGGAAGGGTTCAAAAGCCTTCGCGATAGCCGCCAAAACTTTGTCCCAGGTCTCGTGCTTCTTCTCCAGCTCTTTATAGATCTTCTCTTCAAAGAATATCTTTTCCAGCGAAGTATAATGCCATTTTTCCTGCAGTTCGCCGAGCTTTATCTCCAATTCCCGTTTCAGCAGGTCCTTGGTATGATCCACCGATAGGGTAAGCAGTTCTCTTGCACCGAGAAACGTCGGCTTCTTGTCGATGATGACACAGGCATTGGGAGAGATGCTCACTTCACAATCGGTAAAGGCGTACAACGCGTCGATCGTAATATCGGGCGAGATCCCCGGCGCCAGGTCGATCTGGACCTCCACATCGGCAGCCGTATTATCCGTCACCTTCCTCACCTTTATCTTCCCCTGGTCGTTGGCCTTCAAGATCGAATCGATCAGCTGCGTCGTCGTTACTCCATAGGGCACATCCTTCACCAAAAGTGTCTTCTTATCCATCTCTTCGATTCGCGCCCGGACGCGTACCTTCCCACCCCGTTTCCCATCGTTGTAATTCGTGGTGTCGATCATCCCCGCAGTGAGAAAATCCGGGAAGAGCTCGAATTTCCGTCCCTTCAGATATTTCATCGCAGCTTCACACAATTCACAGAAATTATGCGGCAGTATCTTGGTCGCCAGGCCAACGGCAATGCCCTCCGCCCCCTGCGCCAGCAAGAGAGGGAATTTCATCGGCAGCGTGACAGGCTCGTTTTTACGGCCGTCGTAGCTCAATTGCCATTCTGTAGTTTTGGCATTGAAGGCTACCTCGAGAGCGAACTTGCTGAGCCTCGCCTCGATGTAACGCGATGCAGCGGCATCATCGCCGGTCCGGACATCCCCCCAGTTGCCCTGGGTTTCGATCAGCAGATCCTTCTGTCCCATATTGACAAGGGCTTCGCCGATACTCGCATCCCCGTGCGGATGGTACTGCATGCTCTGCCCGATGATATTAGCCACCTTATTGAAACGCCCGTCATCCATTTCCTTCATGGCATGCAGGATACGCCGCTGCACGGGCTTCAACCCGTCTTCCACCGCCGGTACGGCCCGTTCCAAAATAACATAAGAGGCATAATCCAGGAACCAGTTCTTGTATTGGCCCGTGACCCCGGCCTCATTCTCATGAAAATCGTCTGCTATTTTGCTTTTCGCCATAATTAGTTTGTCATTTTATTTCTGTCCTTCCCTATCCTGCCCAGATGGGTATCCTGGAATCCGCTGAAATATTTCAACCCATATCCCATCGCCCGGTCCATGCAGCTATGTCCCAACAGGATCATCCCTGCAGCCTCCACCCACCGTTCCCCCATATACCACCCCAACAAGTAAACCACCACGGCTACCCCCCTATGATGAACGAAATTATATCCGATGGCCCCTATCCGGTTGCCTCCAAGATAAGCCAACATAGACAGGTCGGGCGCCAGTATCCAGACCAGCCACCAGTACCAGGCATAATGCAGCTGCGCCCACAAAAAGATGCTGAGCAGCAACAACCCCGCCTCTTCCCATTTTATCAATTGGTTCATATCTAATGCTAACCTGCCTGCTCTTCCACCGTCACCGCCGCCGCTGCTGCCGCCGCCTTCCCCCGCACCTCAAAATCCCGCATCCCCTTCAGCTCCCCCTGCACATCCAGCTCGCCCGCCGCTACCAATTGCTTGATCCGCCAAAGCACATAAGCATCGCCCGTCGTCTGCCTGGCCTTCCCAAGAAATTGGCCGATCAGCTTACTGGCCTTTATCCAATCCCCCGTAATAAACTTCCGCAACTCCTCATCATAATAGCTATAATCATATTGGGACAGCTTCTTACCACCTTCCAGTATCCGCACACCCCTATCCTCCTGGCAAAGCCGGTTCCACTCATCCGGATCGATCTCAAACTCGCTCAGCGTGATCGGCCGCGCCAGCTTCCGCGCCTTGAGAAACTCCTTCGGCGGAATAGTAAACAGATTCTCCGGGTAAAAGATCTGCCCCTTTTCATTGATAAAGGGAAGATTATTCAGATACAGGATAAATACTCTGCCTTGAAACTCCTTCAACTGCGACATCAGCCAGTAATACCCGCTGACATCATGCTTATTCTGCGCAGCCCAGATCCACACCACCTCCTTCGCATCCTCAGCCAGCCGCTGTTTCAACGACTCCACGGTCGAATTGTCGTCCCCCGTGTTGCCATTGTCCACCAGGCCGTCATAATCACCGCCGGCCAGCACCTCCCGCCACCACTGCTTCCTCGCCTCGATGCCCTCCGCCGAATAGATGCCTGCTATCGGCCCCACGGCAAACTCATCCTGTATTTCGACTACCTCTCCCTGAAAGGAAGGCTCCAGCTCAAAGGCTTTTCGTAATACCTCTACATCATTATGCTGAAAAACGATATGGATCATATCCCTACTTGTTCTTTTTCTTTGTATCCTTTAGCACCTTTTTCCCATCCCCGGCCAACCGCCGCTTTACCTTGGTTACATCCTCGGACGGTGGTAATTCTTCAGGCTTCACCCCCCGTTCCTCCAGCATCTTTCTCACCGCCTTATTATTATCCACGTGCTCTTTGGTGATCGGCTTTTCCCCTCTCAAATCTTTTTCTACCACGTTGTGACTCGTCAATTCCGTACCAAATCCCTTTGCCTCCTTTCGAACGGATAATAGCAAAAGACCTTTCGTCAACACCCCGCTCGAAGATAATTCCAGACAATTTTTTCTCAGCCTTTGAAAGCTTTTCCCTCGCAGCCACCCGGGCGACATCCAGCAGCCGCTGCTCGATGATCTCCTGTTTCCGGGTCTGAACAGCGAAATACGTTTGCGCAAAAGCAATCTCCGGTTTCGCTCCATCCCCGTTCTGCGCGATAAGATAACAGGCATATCTGGTCAATGCATAATCATCGACTTCCCGTTGCGCACCTTTAGCCAATCCGATCATTTTGTTGGATTCAACAAAATGATCCAAAACCGCTACCCCACTGTGTTTGCACGCTTCCTTCGCCTTCTCTATCACCTTCACAAAATTCCTCCACTCAGCATAATCAAATATCACCTGAAGCTCCCTGGCACTCCAACACTCCACTCCTTCAACCACATAACAGGCATGCTCAAACTTTTCAAACAACTCACGAATCAATTCACGGTTACTCACATTCATATACGTCTTTTAAATGGCGTTCGTGAATGCTTCGCATTTCATATAAAAGGTTTTAGACTACAACATTAAAACTCTTTTATATAAAAATGCTAAAAAAAATAGTCTTTTATGCTTTTTCTTCCTCGACAAGATCGAGTTCCACCTTCAAATTCTTGATAATGAAATCCTGACGCTCCGGCGTATTTTTCCCCATATAGTACTCCAATATCTGCTGAATATGCGTATCCTGCATCACCATCACCGGCTGCTTGCGCATATCAGCCCCGATGAACCGCGCAAACTCATCCGGTGATATCTCACCCAACCCTTTGAACCGCGTGATCTCCGGTTTTCCCCCCAGCTTCTTCACTGCCTCCTGCTTCTCCGCCTCATCATAACAATAGTGCGTCTCCTTCTTATCCCGCACCCTGAACAACGGCGTCTCCAAAATATACACATGCCCGTTCTTCACCAGGTCGGGAAAGAACTGCAGGAAGAACGTCATCAGCAACAAACGAATATGCATCCCGTCGACATCCGCATCGGTGGCAATAACAATATTATTATACCGCAACCCCTCGATGCCCTCTTCCACATTCAACGCATGTTGCAACAAATTGAATTCTTCGTTTTCATACACCACCTTCTTGGTCAGGCCAAAACAGTTGAGCGGCTTGCCCCGCAGACTGAAGACCGCCTGCCTTTCCACATCCCGGGCCTTGGTGATACTACCACTCGCGGAGTCCCCCTCGGTGATAAAAATGGTGCTCTCCTTCTGCTTCTCGAGAATGGCTTCCTTGTCTTTCCCCGTTGCTTCTTCGTTATAATGAAACCGGCAGTCGCGCAACTTCTTATTGTGCAGGTTGGCCTTCTTCGCCCTTTCGTTGGCTAATTTTTTTATACCCGCCAGCTCCTTCCGCTCACGCTCGCTCTGCTCGATGCGCTTCTTCAGCGAATCGGCCGTCGTGGGGTTCTTATGCAGGTAATTATCCAGCTCCTTGGCCAGGAAATCGCCCACAAAATTCTTCATCGTCGCCCCACCTTCGACCATATACAGGCTGCCTAATTTGGTCTTTGTTTGTGACTCGAACACCGGTTCGACCACCCGCACCGAGACAGCCGCCGCAATACTCTGCCGGATATCGGCAGCATCATAATCCTTCTTATAAAAATCCCTGATCACCTTTACAAATGCCTCCCTGAAAGCCTGCTGATGCGTCCCACCCTGTGTGGTATACTGACCATTGACAAAGCTGAATATCTCCTCCCCATAGTCATTATTATGCGTAATGGCCACCTCGATATCATCTCCCTTCAAATGAATAATGGGATAGCGCAGCTCATCCTCATTGGTGCGCCGCTGCAACAGGTCGAGCAGCCCGTTCTTGGAGACATATTTCTTACCGTTGAAATTGATCACCAGCCCGGCGTTCAGATAGCAATAGTTCCAAAACTGGTTGTCGACGTACTCGTTAAGAAAATGAAAGTTCTTGAAGACGGTCTCGTCCGGCGTGAAGGTGACCAGCGTACCATTCGGTTCGGTCGTCTTCGCCTCCTTATGCTCCTTCGTGAGCTCTCCCCGCGTAAACTCCGCCGACTTTTCCTTACCATCCCTGAAAGCGCTTACCCGGAAATATTTGCTCAGGGCATTCACGGCTTTGGTACCGACCCCATTAAGCCCCACTGATTTCTGAAAGGCCTTGCTGTCATATTTGGCGCCTGTATTGATCTTGCTCACCACATCTACTACCTTGCCCAGGGGAATACCCCGGCCATAGTCGCGGACAGTTACGCTCTTCTGCTCGATGGAAACGTCCACCTGCTTCCCATAGCCCATGGTATACTCGTCGATGCAGTTGTCGATCACCTCCTTCAACAGCACATAGATGCCGTCGTCGGGGCTGCTGCCATCGCCCAGTTTTCCAATATACATCCCCGGCCGGAGGCGAATGTGTTCCTTCCAGTCTAAGGTTCTGACGCTGTCATCGTTGTACTCGAACAAATTATTTTTTTCTGCCATAATACGATCAACGGGTCTGCCCGCAAGGGCGCAATATAATCAAACGATCGCTTCTTCCATTTATTTCGATTTCCTCATCTGTGGAAAATTCGAAATATCCCATTTTCGCCCACGCTGTCTTACATTCGCACCATGGCTTCTACCTTCCTGACCCTCAAAGGGGTCTCCGTACAGATCGGCAACACCCGCCTCCTCGATCAGCTCGACTGGACCATCCGCCGCGGTGAACAATGGGCCATCACCGGCCCCTCAGGCAGCGGCAAGACCGTATTGGCGCACACCCTGCTGGGCACACACTTTTACACCGGAACCATCACAGCCGCCACCCGGCGCATCGCCATGGTCGAACAACAGCACAGGTTCAAAAACCGCCCCGGAACGACACAATTATACTACCAGCAACGCTTCAATGCCTCCGACGCTGATCAGACCATCACCGTAGCACAGGAGCTCGCCGACGCCGGGTGGGATGGCGCCGATGGCCTGTGGCTCGACTCGCTCCATGTTCGTCCTCTGCTGACAAGACCCCTCATCCAGCTCTCCAACGGGGAGAACAAGCGCACTCAGTTGGCCATCGCGATGCTCCAAAGTCCCGAACTGCTCATCCTCGATAACCCCTTCCTCGGACTCGATGCGGAAGGCCGCGCCACCTTGCACACCATTATCAATCACATCGCTGCTAAGAATATCCAGCTCCTGCTGATCACGAGCCCTCATGAAATCCCCGATTCCATCACAAACATCGCCCGGCTCAACCAGGGCAAATGGGTATTTATGGGCGCCAGATCTGCTTTCCATCCAACCGAAAAGGAGGACGGCGTCCAACTTGATCCCGGCATCCTCGCCCAGCTTAGGCAGGAAGCCCTTGACAATGCCGGTCCGTCTTTCACCGCCGCCGTAAAGATGATCAACACCAACATCCGTTACGGGGATGCCATCATCCTCCAAAACATTAATTGGGAAGTGCTCAAAGGCGAATGCTGGAACGTCTCCGGCCCCAACGGCGCCGGTAAGTCCACCCTGCTCAGCCTCATCACCGCCGATAATCCCCAAGCCTACGCCAACGATATCTGGCTCTTCGACCGCCGCCGCGGCTCCGGCGAGTCCATCTGGGACATCAAAAAACGCATCGGCTTCGTCTCGCCCGAACTGCACCTCTACTTCGACACCGCCGTCAGCGGCTTCGAGGTGGTCGCCTCCGGCCTCTTCGACACCATCGGCCTGTTCCGCCAGATCAACGAACAACAGGAAGCCCTCGTCCGGCTGTGGATGCAGCTGCTCTCGCTGCAAGACCTCCAGACCCGCCGCCTCGTACAGCTCTCCACCGGTCAGCAACGGATGGTCCTGCTCGCCCGCGCGTTGATCAAGAATCCCCCGATGCTCATCCTCGACGAACCCTGCCAGGGCCTCGATGACGAACAAACGGCCCGCTTCCGCAACCTCATCACCATCCTGTGCAAGACCTTTGGCACCACGCTCATCTATGTCAGTCACTACCGCCAGGAGCTGCCCGCATGCATCGACCATTTCCTGCAACTGGACAAAGGAGCTATCGTCAACGTATAACCGAAGATTCCGTCACATCGCGCTGCCACAGTGGGTTGTAGAATATTTTCCCCACCAAAAGTGCTTTCATGATTTTAACTTTTGTTTATGGCACAGTCCTTGTAAAATAACCAGCAGGACCCGTCCCTACAACGTAGAACATAATTCTTCACCCAAAAGATCTACGTTATGGAAATTACAATACTCAGACTGGTGGCCACCACCCTCATCATCGCCGGTCTCCTCGCTTTCACCCATTCCAGAGTCGGCAGCATAAAAGGAACGGTAACCCCCGCAGAAGGCGGCGTCCGCGCCTGGGCCGAATCTGTCACAGATACCATTAAAGCACCCATCGTCAATGGTACATACGAGATCCCCGATGTAAAACCCGGCGCCTATAAGATCATCATCGAAGCAAAACCGCCCTACCGCAACATTGCAAAGGACGGCATCATGGTCAACGATGGCCAAACCTCCGATGTGGGCGAGATAAAACTCGAAAAATGAACCGGACACCGTCCGGTATATTTTGGGCCTGCGGCCCTTTAAAGACGCTGTAGGATAAGTGGTCATGAAAGAGCCCGGTTGCTTAGCAATGTCACAACCGGGGAAGCCATTCCGGTATACGGGATGGCTTTTGTTTTTGGACCGGGCTGTCCGGGCCAAAAGTACACCCCGGTCCAAAAACAGCTAATGACGGGCCTTCGGCCAAAGGGCCCGTGGCCCTTTTTGTTGATAATCAATCAAATAGGGTTAACTTTTTATGAACGCCCGCCGGGGGCAGGAAAGATGGCCGCCGGGAAGGCCAAAATTCGTACCTTTGGGTAGTTGCTGCGGAATTACTAATCCAGCCTCAGCCTCTGCCATCCGACAAGATCGGACCCACTTACTACCCCATAAGTTCTATTTTTCAATCTTTAATTGTGTATTGTCTTATTTAAAAAAAGGTGATGTATGTATTCGTATGCGTTGTTGGAAAAAGGATGTTACTACCTGATACAGGAAAAAGAGGAAGGACCTGTAGGGCTGATCAAAGTCAACATGGAAACAGATCATTGCATGTATGTTTCTAAATACGCCGATTCGACCCTGGCCGTGTGGAAGAAAAAAACAGATCCCATCTTCGACATCCTTGAATTACTGGGGGATGACAAAGTGAAGACCTGGGAGTCCATCTATAACGACAGCCAGGACACTTATAACTACGAAGAAGACGAAGAATAATCCCGGACCACAGACCGCCTGACCCTCTTTTTCCGGAGCCCATAGCTCCCCAATCCGGTAGAAGTCACCGAAGCAGACAGCAGAAGGCTGATGTAATACAGCAGAAAGCTGTCTGTTTCATTATAGCTTCCTTCCGCCCGATGAAAATGGGAAAAAATGTAGATGATAAGACAACTGCCATACCCAAACAATAAGGCGGCATAAACAAAGACCATCGACTGCTCAAAGCGGTCGTGCTCCATTTTCTTCAGGTATAGCCACAATCCCGCAATACAATAACCCAGCACAAGGAATAACCCGACCCCGGTGATCACCGAACAAGTGGTGATATTATACCCGCGAATCAGAAGAAGCGCCAGTTCCCCAACGAAAAAAGCCCCCATCACCAGGAGTAGCTGTTTTCTCAGCCGCCCGTGGTTGGCAAAAGCAAAAGCCAGCAACACAAGGGGTGTTTCCGCAACCGTAAAACAATAATCCGCCCGCTGCAGAAAGCCACGGCCACCCGCCGAATGGACAAACCCCATCGTCGGCAGATTGATGAGCCCGTTAAAAAACCAGTAGATACCAATTACCCAGTACGCATTCACCTGGCGCATTTTCCTAAAGCCAAGGAAGAGGATAGGAACAAAGCAGAGGACGATCGCCAGACTGGAGACCACAGCAAAGAGTTCGGAATAGACCCCCGTTTTCAAAGGATGTACGTTTATTGAATGAATTTAACTGGATTACATCCAGTTTAAAACTGAAGATATGAAGATTTTATTATAGGTAAAAACCCTCTCTTTTGTACATAAATTACGGTATTTTTACCAACCGGCAGCCACTTCCGGCAGCTCGACCGAAGGATGATCTCCCAACAGACCATACAGCAGATACTCAGCCGAATCGACATTATTGAGATCGTAGGTAGCTTTGTAAAGCTGAAAAAGCGCGGAACCAACTATCTTGGCCTCTGCCCCTTCCACAACGAAAAGACGCCCTCATTCACCGTCTCCCCTGCCAAAGAGATATACAAATGCTTCGGCTGCGGCCGCAGCGGCAACACCATCTCCTTCCTGATGGAGCACGAGAAATACTCCTATACGGAAGCATTGCGATGGCTCGCGGCCCGCTACAATGTGGAAGTAGAAGAAAAAGAACTCAGCCCTGAACAACGGCAGCAGCAACAACTGGCTGACAGCCTCTATATCCTCAATGGCTTTGCCCAAAAATTCTTTTCCGATGCCCTGTTCAACACCGAAGAAGGCCAGGACATAGGCCTCAGCTATCTGAAAGAACGGGGCTTCAACGAGGAGATCATGCGCAAGTTCCAATTAGGCTATTGCCCCGACCAGCGCGACACCTTCGCCCGCGCGGCTCTGGCGGCGCAATACAACCCCGAATACCTGCAGAAAAGCGGGCTGGTGGTACTGCGCGATGAAAAACTCATCGACAACTATCGCGGCCGCATCATCTTCCCCGTCCATAACCAGACAGGAAAGGTCATCGGATTCGGAGCCCGCATCATCCGCAGCAACGACCGCGCACCTAAATACATCAACACCCCCGAGAACGAGATCTATGTCAAAAGCAAGATCCTCTACGGTTCCTACCAGGCAAGACAGGCAATAGATAAGGCGGATGAATGTCTGCTGGTAGAAGGCTACACGGATGTGATATCCCTGCACCAGGCGGGAATAGAAAATGTCGTAGCAAGCGGCGGCACGAGTCTTACGATTGACCAGTTGAGACTGGTACGTAAATACACGCATCACCTCACCATCATCTACGATGGCGACAACGCCGGCATAAAAGCCGCCCTGCGCGGCCTCGACCTGGCCCTCGAAGAAGGCCTCGACGTAAAACTCGTCCTCATCCCCGACAAAGAAGACCCCGACAGTTACGTTCGCCGCATTGGCGCTGCAGCGTTCCGCGATTTTGTCGCTGCCAATAAAAAGGATGTCATCCTCTTTCAGCTCGAAGTCGCACTGAAAGACGCCGCAAACGACACCAACAAAAAAGCGGCCGTCGTCAACCAGGTGGCCGAGACCATCGCCCGCATCAACAAGGCAGAGGACTTCACACGGCAACAGGATTATATCCGGCAATCCGCTGAACTCCTCCACATCGAAGAAACAGGGCTGCATACCCTGGTTAATAAATACATCCGGGAAAGGATTGCCAAACAGGAGAGCAAGGCGGCCGCAAACACCGCCTCTGCTGAGGCCGCCGATGCGGCGGCAGCACCGATGCCCAATGACGAAGAATCCCTCAACCTGCTGTTCCGCCACGAACAGAATGAAAGAGGCATGATCCGTGCGCTGTTGGACTATGGCCTTCGCTCCTGGGACGAGCAGACCCTGGTCGCAGACTATATTCTCGCCGAATCGATCGATCTCATCGACCTCATCGACAACAAACGTCTCCTGAAGATCCTCGATCTCTTCAAAGACTGGTACCAGCAAGGCTTCGAACCCACTGCCAAAAGCTTCCTGTACTACGAAGACCAGGAACTCAGCACCCTGGCCGTTTCGGTCATGGAGTTTCACTATGAACTAAGCCCCAACTGGAAAGATCATTACGAGGGAAAGATCGTCACCCCGGACGATCTATATAAGGAAGACGTCCAGTCCACCATGCTCTACCTCAAACTCAGAAAGATCAAACGCCTCATGGAAGAGAACCAGACCGACCTTGGCAAACCCCACACCGAAGAAGAACTCTCCATGCTGCTGCAGACCCACAAACATTTAAAAGAATTGGAAAGAACGCTGCTGCACGATCTCGGCACTGTCATCGTCAAATAACCGGCAGGTTCGAAGCCCAAACCCGCTGCGCCTGCAGCAAATGCCGCTCCCCATGCGCCACCACGAAACGAAGCATGTCGCCGAGCTGCAACTGCACCATCCCATTCAAGGCAAAAGGTATCCTGATCCTTCGCAGGTCCTTGGTCCAGACATGCCGCAAAATATCATCAAGCGCATCACAATGCCGCTGAAACGCAACCAATTCCTCCCGGCCATCCAACGACTCCGCATCGGGGCAGTTCGCCTGCAGCGCCTTCAACTTAAAAACACTGCCATCCGGCCGGGGCTTTATCCGCCAATAGAACCAGTCCCCCAGCCAGCTGCTGCGATAGACATCCAAGGGCCGGTCAGGGGCCAGTGTAATACGCGAAAGAATACGCCGGATATGCTGGTCCATGCAAAGGTTGAGATGTCCATAGATCTCGGCGATGCTCCATTTGCCCGGACCAGGCCGGGAAAGCAATTGCTCGTCCGTAAGGCGCAGAAAAGGGTGTGTACTGGCCTTTAGCAGCTCAGTCCTGTCCAATAACTCTGTTATCAGACCATGTCTGCTAAAAACTGCCATGGGGAAAGGGGTGAAGGTAAAAGCATATCGTTATCCAGCGCTAAAGATACGCGAACCCCTTGTTGGTAGTGACTTTCAGCGGGAAATATACCCAAAAACCACGAGCGCTCGCCCCGCTGAGGCGGGCTCCCTGCCGTAGCAATGCAGGCTATCATGACCACTGCGCAATGGCGGCGGTCAATCGGTTGGAAATTAGAAGCTTACGCGTTGGCTACCTTGCGGCTGCGGCTCGCAGTTTTCCTTGCAGTACCACTCCGTTCGGTACTGGCTTCTTCCAGCACGGGTTCCCGCAAAGGAGCGCGGAAACTCACCGGCGGAACAGCCTTTTTAAACCGGACAGCTGTCCAGACATGGTCTAACGCCACATCCCGGACAATCTCATACCCGGCGCCCCTGATACAGCCCCAGCTGCATTCCCGGGTCAACGTAGTAGCGATCTTCGAGCCCGGCTTGGGATAGGCCACCCAGAACTTCCCATCCGCCTGCAAGGCAGGTAATACCTCCTGCACGATCGCCTTCAATTGCTGCTCGTTGATCGCAAAAATGAGGGCAAAATCTATCTTCTTGCTCTTCAGCAAGGGAGTAAGATTTTTGGCAAAGGCTAACTTAACGAATTGTTTTTCGATGGAGGAAGGAAGGCCCTGTATCAACAGGTTTCTCTCATCGGTTAACTGAAGTTTTTCCAGTAAAGTTTGAGACATTTCTGGAGCTGTTTTTGTTTTCTGTTATATATAGTGCTGACCGCTCCCAGCGGCTCCTCATAGACAGACCGCATTATCCATGCGGGATGCAAATGTAGTGAATTATCCCTTCTTCCAGCTGCTTATTCTTTATCCCTGTCGACATTCCGCCGGTGACGCCGCCGGTCCCGGTATTTTAGGATAGGGATCTTGTTCTCACTCCCCCTGAGCAGGCGGGTGATATTCTTCTGGTGGGTAAGGACAACAAGAAGGGCTACAGCGATGGCAAATCCCCGGTAAAGGGTCTCCTTCTCATCGAAGATATACAATATGAATACGGCAAAAGCTACGGACGCCAGGATGCTGCTCAGCGAAACAAACCGCGTAAGATACAGCACCAGCAAAAAGACCGCGACACAACAAACCGCCGCCAACGGCTGAATGGCGATGATCATCCCGAAAAGGGTAGCCACACCCTTGCCACCGCGAAACTCCGCCCAGATAGGGAAAATATGACCAACGACGGCAGCAAGGCCAAGGCCGACCATGAAATTGGTCCGGTCATTCTCATCATGCAAATAATAGGGAACAAGAATGTAAAGACTCGTGGCAACAACACCCTTAAGCACATCCACCGCCATCACAAAACACCCCCACCGGGACCCCAACACCCGGAAAGTATTAGTGGCACCAGCATTGCCACTGCCATAATCACGGATGTCTATTCCGAAAAACGACCGGCTAACCCAGATAGCAGTTGGAATCGAACCTATCAGATACGCCGACAGAATGAGTAAAACCTCCTTCATTCTCGAATAGTTGTGTTAAAGTTGGATAACAAATATACTGAAAAAACGGCTGCGCTCCATTCACGCTCAGTTACTTAATTTCATATTTTTTTAACCTTGCGCCGTCATTTTCCTCCCTTTCACACATATCCATGCCCCTTTCGTCATCCATAAGAATATCAGTAAATTATTACCAAGAGCCTCATTTTCAACGTCTTTAAAGTCGTCTTCAAGGAGGCCGCTCATAAGTATAACGCCCCCCTCCCCCAATTGTTGCCCCAACGCCGGCAACTGTGTAAGAATTACATGCTTGTTGATATTGGCCAGGATGACGTCAAAAGGCCCTCCCGGGACGTCACCCACCTGATCTAACTTCAACACTTTCACCGCTTTACATCCATTCATCTCGATATTTTCCTGAGCGTTGGCAATCGACCAGTCATCATTGTCGATAGCCACGACCTCCACAGCGCCAAGCCGTTCGGCCAATATCGCCAGCACTCCCGTACCCGTCCCGAAATCGAGTACCCGTTTGCCCCGCAGGTCCAGATCACGCATCGCCTTTATCATCATAAAAGTCGTGGCATGATGCCCCGTGCCAAAGCTCATCTTGGGCGTGATCACCAGTTCGTGCTCCACAGCTGCTATCGGTGCATGGAAATGCGCCCTTATCGCACAGAAAGAATCGACCACCACCGGCTGGAAATTCTTTTCCCATTCCTCATTCCAGTTGCGCTCTTCCAGCCGTTGCTCTTCATAGGTGAGTCCAAAGCTATTCAACACGGCTTCTAGCGCCGGCCGGTCAAAATGTTCCTCCGTCACATAGGCCCGCAGCCATTCCTCCTGCTGCTCGAACCCCTCATATCCCAATTCCCCCAACAGGGCGATAAGCACTTCCTGCCATTCAGCCGTCGCAATACTGATCTCTATCATAAAAAAAGTCTGCGACACCTGCCGCAGACTATTATTTAGTTTACAATTGAATTTACTCCTGCTCGGCAGAGCGGCCACCACCGGAATGTGCTTTTCCTGCACCAGCCCCTTCAGGCTTCGGCATCAGCACCTTACGGCTCAGCTTGAACTTCCCTGTCTTCTGGTCGAGACCGATCAGCTTCACCTTCACCATATCGCCTTCTTTCAACACGCCATCCATCGTCTCCAGCCGCTTGTGCGAGATCTCGCTGATGTGCAGCAGACCTTGCTTTCCGGGCAGGAACTCGACAAACGCGCCATACGGCATCACCGACTTGACCTTGGCCTCGTACACCGAACCGACTTCCGGTTGCGCCACGATGCTCTTGATCCAGGATACAGCCTTGTCCAGCCCTTCCTTGGCGGGGCTGAAAATGCTGACCTCTCCAAAGTTGCCAACCTCTTCCAGGTTGATGGTAGTGCCGGTCTCGCGCTGGATTTCCTGGATGATCTTCCCTTGCGGCCCGATGACGGCGCCGATGAATTCCTTGTCGATAAAGATCTTGACCATCCGCGGTGCATGCGGCTTCACATCAGGACGGGAAGCTTCAATAGTGGCATACATTGCGTCAAGGATATGCAGCCTTCCCTTCCGGGCCTGCTCCAGGGCCTCCCGCATCGTGTTCATGCTAAGTCCATCCACCTTGATATCCATTTGTACCCCGCAGATGCCTTCCCGGGTACCCGTCACCTTGAAGTCCATATCCCCGAGATGATCTTCATCACCTAAAATATCGGTAAGGATAGCATATTTCCCATCGGCAGGCCGGGTGATCAAACCCATAGCCACCCCGCTCACGTGCTTGGGGAAAGGAACCCCGGCATCCATCAGCGCCAGGCTGCCGGCACAAACCGTAGCCATGGAAGAAGACCCGTTGGATTCGAGGATATCGCTCACCACCCGTACGGTGTATGGATAATCCGCCCCCGGCATCATCTGCTTCAGACTTCTCATCGCCAGGTTGCCATGTCCTACTTCCCGGCGACTTTGGCCACGCATCATCTTTACTTCACCCGTACTGAATGGCGGGAAATTGTAATGAAGGAAGAATTTTGAATCAAAGGATTTGGCAGCGCTCTCGATCAATAATTCGTCAAGGGGCGTACCCAGCGTGACGGTGGTGAGAGATTGCGTTTCGCCACGGGTAAAGAGGGAAGAACCATGCGGCGTCGGCAGCGGGTCTACTTCCATCGACAGCGGGCGAACCTGGTCGAGCACGCGGCCATCGAGCCGGATACGGTCATCGAGGATCATATTCCGTACCACTTCCCATTGCAGGTCGGCATAATATTTTTTAGCAAGCTTCTTGTCCTCATCGGCGACTTCCTCACCCAGCGAAGCGATCAGCTCTTCCTTCAGCTTGTCATAGGCATCGCTGCGCTCATGTTTGCTGCTGCCCGCACGGCTTATCTGGTAGATCCGGTCTTTGGCAAAAGCGATCACCTTCTGCTGCAGCTCTTCATTGGTCACCGGCTTGGTATATTCCCGTTTGCCCGTAACCCCTGCTTTTGTCCGCAGCTCTTCCTGTGCCTTGATATGAATGCGGATGGCGTCATGCGCCAGTTCCAACGCTTTTACCAGGTCTTCTTCGCTGCACTCCTTGGCCTCACCTTCCACCATCATCAGGTTCTTGTCGGTGGCGGCGATCATGAATTCCATGTCTGCCTTTTCCAACTCGCTCCGGCTGGGGTTGACGACAAATTGCCCATCAACACGACCAATGCGTACTTCACTGATGATCTCTTTAATGGGGATATCAGAGACAGCCAATGCCGCCGAGGCAGCGAGACAGGCCAGGGAATCAGGCATCACTTCCCCATCGCTGGATACCAGGCTCAGCAACACCTGTACGTCACAGAAATAATCTTCGGGAAACAAAGGGCGCAGCGCACGGTCGATCAACCGGCTGGTGAGTATCTCGTAATCGTTGAGCCGCGCTTCCCGTTTAAAAAAGGAACCGGGGATCCGGCCGGCAGAAGCAAATTTCTCCTGGTAATCGACGGACAACGGGAAAAAGTCCTGTCCTTCTTTTGGCTCTTTGTTAGCCACAACAGTAGCCAGGATGATGCAATTGCCCTGGCGTACAGTAACGGCGCCATCCGCCTGGCGCGCTAATTTACCTGTCTCGATAGAAACCATCCGGCCTCCACCAATATCAAATGTTACACTAATAGGTTGTGAAAGCATGTGCTTATCGTCTTTGGCGAATTAACAGCCCAATTGAGGCGGGAACGGAAGGACCGTAATTCAGTGTTAAAAAATCAAATCTGTGTAAAAATGCGACATACTTCTTCAGGTACAAAAAAACGATTCCCAACCGTCTGGTCAGTTGGGAATGGTTTGTATATACATAAAGAGTTATTTTCTGAGTCCGAGTTTTTCAATCAACTGACGGTACCCCTGGAGGTTGGTCTTGCTCATATAGGTGAGCAGGCGTTTTCTTTTGCCCACCAATTGCATAAGACCACGGTGAGTGGAGAAATCTTTTTTATTGGCTTGCAGATGTTCGGAGATACGATTGATCCGCTCTGTCAGCAATGCAATCTGGCCCTCGATAGAACCGGTGTTGGTGGACTTTCCACCAAACTCTGTGAAGAAACTCGCTTTTTTCTCTTTTGTCAAATAAGGCATCTATAAATAGTTTATTGTGCACCAGGCATTTCCTCCCGAAAACCAACCCACCCCCGGTACACGGCTTCTGATGGGCCATCGGCTGCAGACCCGTTTGGTCCGCTTGGCATTCGATTATAATTAGGCGGCAAAATTAAGGTAAATTTCTAACAACCTAAAAATTAAGCTCAAAAATAGAGTGAAAATCTGGTTTATATTCCCTTAATTAGTTAATATTGGCCCGTTTATGAAGCATCACCCCCAGCCCAAAGCCGGCAATCCCCCCACCGGCTTATGACAAAAAGGCTTTTTTTCACCGTTACCAACGACCTGGTCTTCGATCAGCGCATGATCCGCATCTGCGCTTCCCTGGCCCGCGCCGGTTACGCAGTCACCCTCGTAGGGTTCGCCGGACGCCACTCCCCTCCCCTGTCGGAACAACCCTTTCACCAACACCGGCTCAAAACCTGGTTCAACCACGGCAAAAGGTTCTACATAGAATACAATCTCCGGCTCTTCTTCTTTTTATTGAGACAAAAAATGGATGGCATCTGCGCCATCGACCTCGATACCATCCTCCCCTGTTACTTCCTTTCCCGCCTTCGGCGCATCCCCCGCCTCTACGATGCACACGAACTCTTCTGTGAATTGCAGGAGGTCGTCTCCCGGCCCCTTGTTTATAAATTGTGGAAAACGATCGAACGCTACTGTGTGCCCCGGTTCCCCAACGGCTACACCGTCAACAGCCTCATCGCGGCCCAACTCTGCAATATGTATGGCGTACAGTACGCCGTCATCCGCAACGTTCCCCCACTGGACCTCGCCCCCACCCCACCTGCGACAGGACTGCCGGCCGGTCGTTTCATCCTCTACCAGGGTGCAATAAATGAGGGCCGTTGTTTCGAAACCCTCATCCCCGCCATGCAGTCCGTCAACGCCCCGCTGGTCATTTGCGGCGATGGAAATTTTATGACCCGCGCCCATGCCCTCGTCCGGCAATACGGCCTGGAAGAAAAGATCCTCTTCCGGGGCCGGGTCCGCCCCGAAGAACTCAAAACCATTACCCGGGCGGCCTTTGCCGGCATCACCCTGTTCGACCGCCGCGGCATCAGCAACTACTATTCCCTGGCCAATCGCTTCTTCGATTATATCCATGCCGGCATCCCCCAGGTCACCGTCAACTACCCGGCTTACCAGGAAATAAACAATTCCTGCCCCATCGCTGTTCTTATTGACGAACCGGGCATCCGGGAGATAGCTGAAGGGTTAAACAGGCTTTTGGATAATACCAGGCTGTACCAGACGTTAGTAGACAACTGCAGACAGGTGCGCCTTCGCTACAATTGGCAGGAAGAAGAACAAACGCTGATCCGCCTTTATCAACATCTTTTCAACTAGAAAGTGGAGAATCATTTACATATTGTATGTCTCGATGTGCCCTACCCCGTGGATTACGGCGGTGTTTTCGACCTGTTTCACAAGATCCGGTTCCTCTCTCAGGCCGGCGTAAAGATCCACCTGCACTGCTTCGAATACGGCCGCGGACCCCAGCCCGTTCTCAACGATTATTGTGTCGAAGTGAATTACTATGCGCGGCATGAAGGCCATAAGGGTTTCTCCCACCGGCTACCATACATCGTTTGCTCGAGGTCGAACGGAAAATTGCTGGACAGACTGCTCCGCGATGACTACCCCATCCTGCTGGAAGGCATCCACTGCACCTACCTGCTCAACGACGAACGCTTCGACAACCGCAAGATCATCCTGCGCCTGCATAATGTGGAATACCAGTATTACCGGCAACTCTATCAATCGGAAAAATCCCTCCTGAAGAAGATCTACTACCTGCACGAGAGCAACCTGCTCCGGCAATACGAACACCGCATCGCCGGCAAGGTAAAGATACTCGCCGTCTCGGAAAAGGACAGCGAAAGCTATCGCCGGGAATTCGGGGCCACCGACATCGAAACCCTGCCCGTCTTCCTTCCCTTTCAACAGGTGCAAAGCAAAGAAGGCACCGGCTGTTTCTGCCTCTATCACGGCAACCTCTCTGTCGCCGAGAACGAACAGGTGGCAGTGTGGCTCCTGAAAAAAGTATTCAGCTACCTGGAAATGCCCTTCATCATCACGGGCAAGAACCCTTCCGCCCGGCTGGAGCGTCTCGTAGAACAATACCCGCACACCTGTCTGCTCCCGAATCCTTCCGAAGCGGAATTACAAGACCTCATCTCCAAGGCACAGGTCAATATCCTGCCCTCCTTTAATTGCACGGGGGTAAAGCTCAAACTGCTCAATGCCCTGTTCAACGGCAGACACTGCATCGTCAATAAGGCTGCGGTAGATTGCACAGGCCTGGAAGGCGTGTGTCACGTGGCCTCCGGCGCCGACGATGTCCGCTGCCTCATCACCAGGCTGTATGCGCAGCCCTTTCTCTGGCAGGAGATCGAAAACAGAAAAAAAGTACTGGAAGGAATATACGATCTGCAGGAAACCGGGGAAAAACTCTTACACGCCCTCGCCCTTACTCAATAGTAAGGCTTGCATTATCTATCATCTGCCCCCTCTCCGTCCGCACCATCCGGGCGGGGAATTTGTTGATCACCCTGTAATCGTGGGTGGCCATCATAATCGTTGTCCCATAGTCGCGGGATATCTGAAACAGCAGCTGCATAATCTCATCGGAAGTCTCCGGGTCCAGGTTGCCCGTAGGCTCATCGGCCAGGATCAGCTTGGGGGAATTGAGCAGCGCCCGGGCGATGTCCACGCGTTGCTGCTCGCCACCACTCATCTCGAACGGCATCTTGAAGCCTTTTGCCTTCAGACCCACCTTGTCCAGCACATCGGCCACCTTCTCGTCCATCAGTCGCGTATCCTTCCAGCCGGTGGCCTTCAGCACGAATTTGAGGTTATCGTTGACATTCCGGTCGGTCAGCAGTTGAAAATCCTGGAAGACGACCCCAAGCATCCGGCGCAGATAGGGAACCTTCTTCCAATCCATCTCCCGCAGATTAAAGCCCGTCACCTGACCCTCGCCCTCACGTAAGGGCAGATCACCATACAGCGTTTTTAACAGGCTGGATTTACCCGTACCCGTCTTCCCGACAAGATAACAAAACTGGCCTTTGTCGACGGAAAGATTGACGTCCTGGAGTATGAGATTGGGGCCTTGGTAGATGTTAGCATGCTTTAATTCCACGATGATTTCGGCCATAGCAAAAGATTGTGCACGGGCTTTTGGTCCGCGTGCAAACAAAAGTAAGGAAAAAATCCACTATCCTTTTACCACGGGGTGCCCTATCTTTTCAACCGTCCCGTCACCTCTGTCGGCCTTCAGCATCAGCCGGAGGGTGGAATCATTGGTGAGATAAGCCATCATCCAATTGACGAAGACGATAAGCCGGTTCTTGACATTGAGCAACAACATCAGGTGTACGAACATCCAGGTGAGCCAGGCCAGCGTACCCTGATAAGAGATACCGGGCAGATCGACGACGGCCCTTCGCTTACCAACCGTGGCCATCGTGCCTTTGTTGTGATACTCGAATTCACTCGGGGCCTTGCCCTTTGCCTCGCGCAGGAAGTTTTTGGCTATATGGGCGGCCTGGGCGATCGCCACATTGGCTAACTGCGGATGACCGTTAGGATACTTGGGGGTAGGCATATAGGCGATGTCGCCGATAGCATAGACGCCATCCAGCCCCTCCACCTGCCCAAACCGGTTTGTCTTGAGCCGGTTGCCCCTGACCATCACCGTAGCGGGGATCCCGTCGAGAACATTCCCCGTGACCCCTGCGGCCCAGATCAGGTTTCTCGCGACAAGCGTCTCCCCGCCCTTCAGCCGGACGGTGGTGCCGTCATAATCCTCCACCACCGTATTGGTGCGGACGATGACACCCAGCTTCTCCAGGTATTTGTGCGACCTTACCTTGGAAACATCGCTCATGGCATTGAGGGTATTGGGCGAACCCTCCAGCAGGTAGATCATCAGCCGGGAAAAATCCACTTCGGGATAGTCCTTCGGCAGGATATTCTTCTTCATCTCAGCCATGGCCCCCGCCAGCTCGACACCCGTGGGGCCTCCGCCGACGATCACAAAATTCAACAACGACTGCAACTCGTCCGGGCCGGCCTCGATCGTGTCCTCAAAGGTCTGCAGTATCCGGTTGCGCAACGCCATCGCATTGGGCACCGACTTCATCGGGAAAGAATTGGCCTTGATGTGTTCGTTCCCGAAATAATTGGTGGTGCAGCCGATACAAAGCACCAGCCGGTCATAGACAAGATCACCGATGGTCGTCGTCAGTATCTTACTGTCGGTGTCCACGTGCTCCACGTCGGCGATCCGTATCGTTACATTGTGACTATGCTGAAACACCTTGCGCAGCGGGAAGGAGATGCTGGAAGGTTCGAGCCGTGCGGTCGCCACCTGGTACATCAGCGGTTGAAACTGGTGGTAATTGTAGCGATCGATAAGAAATACATCATAATCCGAATTATTGAGGCTTCTTGCTATACGCAAGCCCGCAAAACCGGCCCCCACGATAACGACCCTCTGCCTCTTGCTGTTCGCTAATGCCATATTGATGAAGTTTTATTGGTCTATCGCCGATCCGCGTGCAAAGTTACAGATATGCCCCCAATTCGCAATATTACCATCCCGTGTCGTAAAAATCCCACATCGCCCCGCTTGCATCGATGCATATTAGCGTCAGTCATTCGCCTTTAATTTGCAGGATTACAGTTATACAAGTCCGTTACATATGGAACATATGGAATACCCTCTATCTCAGCTGCGCAAGTATCACAAACTATCCGATGAATTCATCAGCGATCTGAAAACCCGCATCAGGAATATCGAGGCGCCAAAAAATAGTACGCTCCTGCTGAAGGGCGATATCTGCCGCGATATGTATCTAATCGAAAAAGGAATGTTGATCTGCTATGATTTCAAACCTGAAACAGGTGAGAAATATTGTGCATGGCTTTTGTCCGAAGGAGATTTTGTCACCTCCGTCGATAGCTTCAACAACCAGATCCCCTCCACCCAAACGATAATAACGCACACGAAAAGTCTCCTCTGGGCCATTACCAAACAGGACCAGGATGAACTAACCGAAAACCACCGTGAATTCGCTGCGATCCGGCTAAAACTAAACGAAATATACAATGGCCGGGGCCGGGAAATGGATACCAAAGGAAAATGGCCCAAGGAACAGTTCTATGAATGGCTCATTTACAAATATCCATACATTGCAAAGGCGACGAAAGTTGCCCAGGCGCACCTGCTGGGTATTTCGAGAGATAAGCTCTATGAGATCCTAAAAAATAGGTCAGAGAAAAAATAACGTCAGGATGTAACAGTGTAGTGTCGGATTTCTTACACTGCACTGTCGACTTTTTTACACCAGCCTGTAAGAACTATTACACGCTGATGTCCAATCTATTACGCTCCCATTTTGTCCCTTTTCCCCTCCCAATTTGTAAGTTTGGAGTGTAGTTCTTTCTTTCCAAACAACTCAAAAAAAATCAAGAAATGACAAAGTTATTCATCCTGCTGACAGGATATCTCCTGCTCAGTCAGCCAACCTATTCGGTTGCACAAAACATCCGATCATCTGTTGAGTACAAAAGTCCAAGAGCTCCCGACATCCGCGACAAAGACCCCACCTTGAAGCGATGTTGCGAGAAGATCATGAAAGCCACTCCATGCATTTTTTTCCTCCACGACCGTAATGGGAAAATGCGATTCCGGGTACTCGGGGTCTATACGCATGGCGCTACTCTTTTCTTCCTGTTGCGGCTGAACAACCGGTCTTCGCTGGATTATGATGTGGACAGCATCCGCTTTGCTATTACGGCAGCCGCCGGCGCGAAAGGTCTCCATCCGGGTTCAAAGGCCCTGCAGCCTGTCTATATCTATGACAGCACGGCTACAGTCCCAGGTTTCCGGCGGGCAACGACCATCTATGCCCTGCGGCGATTTACCCTGCTGCCCGGCCGGCAATTACAGATCGTCGTATGGGAAAGGAATGGCGGCCGTCACTTGCGTATACAGGCCACCAACAACGTCCTGGAAAGGGCCCGGCGAATCTAAAAGGGTACAAAACCATTTCATTCACATTTAAATCAAAATTGTATGGCGCCAACCAATCTCGATTTTCTCCAGGACAGTCTCAAATACCTGGGTTTTGGAGAAAAATCAATTCTAAACGAACACCTGACAGATCAGGTAAAGCGCGAGCAGCCTTCCTTCGAGCTCTTTACCGAGGCTTTTTATAACGGCGACACCAAACTGGAAGCCAAGCTCTATTTTTCCAGGTCTGCCACGTCAGGCTTCTACTATTTCAATAAATACTATGCCCTGCTGCGGTACGCAGACACGCCGGACAAGGAAAGGGCACAAACCTTTTTCATAAATAAAGGACAGGGCATCACCTTTAAAGAAGCTTTCAATCTTCTCCAGGGCAGGGCCGTTTTCAAGACCCTCACCAGCAAATCGGGCATACAGTATACCTCCTGGCTGCAACTCGATTTTACACTGAAGACCCAAGGCGGTAATTATTATTTCAAATACTTCAGGGGGCGCCGTTTCGACCTTGAGAAAGCCTTGGAGAAACACAACATCCGCGAAATGGGTTTTGACACCTTACGCGCCACCCTCATCCGCTCGCTTCAGCGTGGCAATATGCACCCGGTGACCATCGACGGACCGGAATACTTCGGAAGACATTTTATCGAGGCAAACCCGGCAATGGAGACGATCAATTTCTATCCGACGGCAACGAGGGCCGCGGAAAAGACCCTGGCTCCGGGGGAAGAAGTCCACGATCCTGAAGAGACAGACGCCGAACCGGCTTCCCATTCCGTGCTGGATGAAGAAACCCATCCTGCCTCCGAATCCAGGGCATAAACATTTATTATCCTTTAAATCTTGTGTATGCTACACCGATCATTCACCTGCCTGCAAGCCCTTCCCGACCTGAGCATCTTCCAGTTCAGAACCGGCCGGGAGGCCACCATCACCTTCCAGCTGCGTTTTACCCTGCTACGATCGGGCATCTACGATCTTGGCATCGAGCAACGCCAGTCTTCCAGGATCTTTTATCCCTATCTCGTCTCTGAAGACGACGCAGGGCAAATATTGGATACCGTGATCCAGATCATCGAGCTGTATACGGAAAAATACCCGGGCCGCATCATCCGGCTCAAGGGAAGTACAGACCTGCAAGCCGCACTCTTCCGCATCATCCTGCGTACGCATCATGACCTTTTATGCCCCCTGTTCTCCATAGACAAAGAAGGAGGAAAGCGGTTCTTTCCTTTTCGCCGGAATGCAGGTGATAGCGTGTTCCTGCTCAAAAGAAGGGTGGACTCCCACTTACCCTCCCACCCCCTTCGGGCAAGTGTCAACATGCGCAGCCGGTTGTTCGGAAACCTGGTATACGTCGAATTGCACAGAGAGATCAACCTGGGCAAACTGCCCTTCGCAGCCCTATGACGCCAGAAAGCCCGTGCCATTGGCCGGCACGGGCTTTTCCTTCATCGTATTCAGAGGAAGATATTCGACTACGCCAGTACAGTGATTAAGCCCTTGATGATCGCTCCTAATTTCACTCCCTCGAATACCCTTGACTCCGTACTGCCATGCTGCAATACAGACCTCTCGTGTGACCCGACACAAAGTTCACATCCGTTGACGGATGAAATAACCAGGCTAACCAGCTCGAAGAACTCCTTACCCAATACAGGGTTCGCCATGATGCTCATCTTGATGCCGGCAGGCTGGTTTTCATAAAAATCTTTCTTTACAAAATGACGAAAACGATAGAAAATGTTGTTCGTATTCATCAGCGACGTACAGGCAACGATCTCGGCAATCTCCGCATCACTGGCGCCCGCTTCCCGGGCCAGCCCGCCGAATGACTCCTGCAACAAGGTAAACCGTTCGTTTACGGCAACAGCCAGGGCCAGCAGCAACGCCTCCTTCCTATTGAGATGCTGTGAATTGTTCAAAACGTTGCCTACGTTGATCTTCAGGTCCTTGATAAATCGAGACTCACCTGCGGCCAGAGCCAACACATTCGCAGAAGGCTCATAGTCCGTAAGCCGCAGATCAGCCAGCAGATTCTGCAACGTCTCATTCGATAGTATTGTTGTCGTAGCCATTGTGGGTTAGTTTAGTGGTAAACAAAGGCCGGTCCATTCCTGGGCTGGCCTGTTCTTTAAGCCGCCGGAGGCGGTTAATTCATACTCAACTGGGCCGTCAGGGTCTCTTCCCCCTTCTTCCAGTTGCAAGGACAAAGCTCATCGGTCTGCAGCGCATCCAGCACCCGCAATACTTCCTGTACGCTACGCCCTACATTCAGATCATAAACACTCACCCAACGGACAATCCCTTGCGGATCGATGATAAACGTCGCACGATAAGCGATCTTCTCCTCATTATCCAGGATACCCAACTCTTCGGCCAGCGACTTGGACGTATCCGCCAGCATCGGGAATTTGAGATCACGCAGATCGCTGTGATCCCGCCTCCAGGCAGCATGCACAAACTCAGAATCCGTAGAAGCGCCGATCACCACCGTATCCCTATCCGTAAATTCGCTATTCTTCTTGTTGAACTCGGCTATCTCTGTGGGACAAACAAAAGTAAAATCCTTAGGCCACCAGAACATTACCGTCCACTTGCCTTCCGCACTGCCAAACTCCTGGGTGATCTCCGTAAATTCCTTTCCTTTTTCGATAGATACAACTGCCTTCTTCTTGAACGCAGGAAACTTTTCGCCAATTGACAAAATTCTGTTGGGCATATACTTGATTTGTTTTAGAACAGTGAAATTCGAAACAGAACGTTCGTATGGCGGGCAATCATGGAAGCTACGTCGGCTGCACTCCATCTGCAGTAACGTGACGCAAAAATAGCGCTTCACCCGATAGATCATCATCGCAATTTTCTATAAACTCATAGAGAATATCTATCTGCTTCGCGGCCCTGCTCTTCCAACTCCGCCACCTCAGCAGCGCCAAGAGGCCGCTCTTCGCCCAACGTCAGCCTTACCAGTCCTGTGATCAGCAAACCAAACCCCACCATCATTCCAAAAGCTCCCCGTAATCCCGCTGCCTGCGCCACAGAACCCACCAGCGGCGGAACGACAAGAAAGCCCAGGTAGGCTACCGTTGACACCGACGCGATGGCCGACCCGCTGCTCATACCCACTGCCCGCCCCGCCAGGATGTAAACCATCGGGATCACACAGGAGACGCCAAAACCCGTCAGGATAAAACCAAAACCCGCGGTCAGCGGATAGGGTAACAGCACCGCCACCAACAGCCCTCCGGCGATAAGCATACCGCTATAGATCAACATCCGCCGGATGCCAAAGCGGCTCGTCAGCCGGTCACCGGTAAGCCGGCCAAGCGTCATGGTGATCGTGTACGCGACAAAACCAAGCGTAGCTACCGATTGCGTCGTGTGCACCGCCTTGCGGAAATAAATGCCGCTCCAGTCGATCATCGTTCCCTCACAGGCCATAGAGGCAAAGGCAATAAGCCCATACTTCACCAGGGTTCTGTCCGGCAACGCAAACCAGGGCCTCCGTTCACGTGGCGCCGGCTGCTGTCTCAGACTCCCCGGAAAGGCATATACACACAGCGCCGTCAGCAAGACACCTACCACCAGGAAATGCCAGGCTGGCGACACCGAGAAACGCACCATCAGCGACCCTACCGCGGCGCCCGCAAAAGTCGCCAGGCTCCAGATGCCGTGAAACCGGGCAATGATGGACTTGTCATACAAACCCTGCACGCCAAGGGACTGTGCATTCACGGAAATATTCATCAGGTTGCGGCTGCTGCCAAAACAAACAAGAAGCACCACCAGTTGCCAGGCCTGCGTGACAAACCCGATGCAACACAACATCAGGTTGAACAAAACCGCGCCGACCATCATGATCCTGCGGCTATCAAAACGGCTTAACAATACGCTGGTGACAGGCATTGTGCCGAGCAACCCCACCGGCAGGGCAAAAAGCACGGCCCCTAATTGCGCTTCATTTAAATGCAACTGCTGCTGAATAGTCGGGATACGGGACGCCCAGGTGCTAAAACCAAACCCGGACACAAAGAAAAAAATGGCTACCATGACACGAATTCTCCCCGGGGATAAGGGCATGTCTGCCTTAACAACTGTCATTATTCTTTAACTATATGATAAAATGACAAAAATAAGATTCTGGCAATCTTTTTGCAGCCCTTTTTTTACCTAAATACTCTATCGCCTCCGCAAGCGTTTTTACTCACCAAAAAATAAAGGAGGTTTTATGGCAACGAAAGATCTAATCAGAAGGGCTGAAACGCTCCCTTCCATCTTCCACGATTTCTTCAAGCCCTGGGATCGCTGGTTCGACACAGAAGGCGGCACCCTTGGACAAACGATGATGACCGTCCCCGCCGTAAACATCGTAGAAAGACAGGATCATTATGAGATCTCCCTGGCTGCGCCCGGCATGAAAAAAGACGATTTCAACGTCGACGTAGAGGGAAACCTGCTGACCATCAGCGCGGAGTCCTCCCAACAAAAACAGGACAGCAACGAACGCCACACCCGCCGGGAATTCAGCTTCACGTCCTTCTCCCGGGCGTTCACCATGCCGGAAGGCGTAGTAAAAGACAAGATTGATGCTAGTTATGAGAATGGGTTGCTCAAATTGACGCTACCCAAAACAGAAGAAGCTAAGAAGATGGCTTCCAAACACATCAACGTAAAGTAACAAAACCGGAAGGGGCTGCCGCAGCCTGCTGCTGCCGGCAGCCTTTTTATATCCTGCCTCCTCCTCATTTCTTTTGGGATTGAACGAGTTCCACAACTTCGTTTAATTCTTCCCGGGAGAGCTTTTGCTTCTTCGCGAAATAAGCCAGCATCCAATCACCAGCAGGCCTGCACGATCTGTTCTTCCCGCTTGGCCAGTTTCTGCATGAAGGTCAATTTTTTATGAAACTGCTACTAATTCATTAGTTTTACAACTAGTGGCAAAAAATTACATTTCCCTAATTTTTTGCCGCAATCCTTAATTGGGATAAATTTGGGACGTGCATCAACAACCTGCAGCAATGTTTGACACCCGACAAAATATTGCAGTAAAGACCTTACCACTGACGAATGAGAATGATCTGCTTGCAAGAGTAGCTGAAGGTGACGAAAAGGCCTTTGGCATCATTTTTCATCACTACCGCCGTAAGATCTATTCCTATGCCTTTCACGTCTCCGGCGACGCCGGCCAGGCGGACGAACTGGTACAGGAAGTTTTTTTAAAGGTCTGGCTCCACCGCGATAAGCTCCCACATATTCTCCGTTTTGACAACTGGCTCTTTACCATCGCGCGCAACCATGTATTCGACATGCTAAAGAACATGGCTAAAGAAGCCTCGTTCCGCAGCCAGATAGCCGGCCTTCTCGATCCTGAAATCAACCCGGTGGAAGACCGGATGCTTACACGGGAAAATGAGTTGCGGCTGCAACAGGCGCTCGACCGGCTGCCACCCCGGCAGAAGCTCATCTTTACCCTCAGCCGCCACCAGGGTTTGAAACACGAGGAGATCGCCTCACAATTACACATCTCCCGCAACACCGTTAAGACCCACCTGGTACAGGCGCTAAAAAATCTGCGTGGTCTTTTGCACTTTCCAACAGACGGCCTGCTGCCCGGAATAGTGGTGCTGCTGACCCATTTTTTCCACCGCTGAAAAAAATTTTCACCCGGCTACTCCTATCCGGTCGTTTTACAGTCTTTATATGCGGGAATCGGGCTGCCCTAAAAATGCCCCGATTCCCGCATATGGCTAACGTCTGCCCTTGCGGGCGAACCGCCACCGGCGGTTCAGGATGAGCCCGAGCTCGAGCCGCTGTTAACCTTCGGAATGTGCCGAAATTTTAAACTATGGAAGCATCCCAACGATTGGCTTACCTGTTCCGCCGGTACATGAATAAGGATTGTACTCCAAAGGAAAAAGAGGAGTTTTTTACCTTGCTCATGCAGACGGAACACGACGACACCCTGCGCCGGCTTATTGCCGACACCTGGAATGAAGACCTTCCTTTTCATCCCCAGGACAAGGCCCAAGCCGACACCATTCTTCGTCATATCCTCAGCCGGCGCGAACCCGAATCCCCTCCCGAAGCCATCGATTCCCGGCCACGAACACCCGCCAGGCTCTTTCGCCTCCGCCCCATCCTGATTGGCCGTTGTGTAGCCGCCGCTCTCGGTATTTTCCTCTTAACAACGCTGGTCTTGCGCTTTCACCATCGATCCCAGCATCTCTCTGTTGCCAAGGCATCCCTGGCCCCTGCGCCTGTCCGACATGCACCGGCCGATCGCTGCATCACGTTGCCCGACGGAAGCAAAGTATTATTGCACAATACCGCCCGGCTTGAATATCAAACAGGCTTCGACCCCACCCGCCGCGAAGTAACCCTGCATGGCGAAGCCTATTTCGACATCCACAGGGACACCCGCCCCTTCATCGTTCATACGGGAACCATCCGTACCACAGTGCTCGGCACCGCCTTCAACATCGACGCCAACAACGAACACGATATCATCATCACCGTTACAAAGGGAAAGGTAAAAGTGGAGAACGCCAGAGGGGAATACAGTATTCTCCACCGCAACGAACAGCTCTCGGTGGACTCGATGCACACGCATCTGCAAAAAATACCGGTCAACGCCGGTGAAGCCCTAAGCTGGAAAAGATCCTGGCTGCTATTCAATGACGTACCCCTACACGAAGCGATGGACACGCTGGCCCAACGCTATCACCTGACCATCGTTTTCACCAACCCGGCTGCGGAGAATTGCCCGGTCACGGCCACTTTCACTGGTGTGGAACCGCTGGAGCAAATGGTCAGCGTGCTGTCGAAGATCAACAATATGGAGTATGCCATCGACCATGGTCGCGTCACGATCACGGGCGAAGGCTGCAAATAAAAATAAAAACTGCCCCGGCTGGAACCCGGAGCAGTGGTAAAAGATACCTTTCTGTTTGACAAGGAGGTATCCCGTTTTAAACAAGTTTGCATCATTTAAAACAATCAAAACTATGACATTTTTAGGATTGTCAGCGTTTGTGCGCCCATGCCTGGAAACAGGGCGCCGCCGACTGCTCTACTACACTCAAAAACGGTTGCTGTATTTTATGCGGGTCAGCTTAATTTTCCTTATCCTGTTTTTCAGCGGCGCCCAGTTGTTAAGCGCTCGCGACGCCATCGGACAGGACATCAACAAAGTCTATATTTCCCTCGAACTAAAGGACGAGACCCTGCTCTCCGCACTGGACAAGATCCAGCGGCTAACGCCCTTCACCTTTGCCTATAACAAACGGGAGGTGAAGCGCATCCACAATCTTAGCATGGCCGGCAGCAACCGTTCGGTCAATGCCATTCTTTCCATCCTACTGCTCAACACCGATCTCCGGTTCGAACAGGTAGGTAACACCATCGTCATCTCCCCCGCAAGGCCGGATGTTCTGTCATCTGCTTCGACAGAAGAGCCGGCAAAAGAAGACCGGGAAGGCGACAAAGCACCAAAGAGCAAGGTCATCACCGGAACGGTCACTAATGACAGGGGCGATGGCCTCTCCGGCGTCTCCGTCACCATCCGGGGTACTTCCACCGGCACGACAACCGATGCCGAAGGCCGGTTCAAGCTCACCGTGCCCGATGAAGGCGCCACCCTTGAATTTTCCTCCGTAGGCTATCAGAAACAGTCCATCACCACCGGCAGCCAGGTCTCCTTCACCATCGTCATGAAGGAAAACATCCGCGGGCTCAACGATGTCGTGGTCATCGGGTATGGAACGGTAAAGAAATCCGACCTCACCGGCGCCGTCGCGGGCCTCAGGGGCGATCAACTGATGGACAAACCCGTCCCCAACGTCTCCCAGGCCCTCGAAGGCAAGATCGCCGGTGTTGACGTCAATATCAACAGCAACGCCCCCGGTTTCGCCGCCAAGGTCAGGGTCCGCGGCATCGGTTCCATCAACTCCAACATCGATCCCTTGTATGTCGTCGACGGGGTCATCGGCGTCGATGCCAACACCATCAATCCAAACGACATCGCCTCCCTGGAAGTGTTGAAGGATGCTTCTTCCACCGCTATCTACGGCGCCCGTGGCGCCAATGGCGTGATCATGATCACCACCAAGCGGGGTCGCCACGGTATCAGCCGTGTCACCTATGATGGGAATATCAATGAAGCTGAACTCTACCGCCATGTGCAGACCCTCAACTCCCAGCAGTTTATCCAGATCTATAACCAGGCCTATGCCAACGGCACCCAGTTCGACCCCCTGGGCGGCGTCTGGACCCCACCCGTCCCCCTCAATCACTTCGGTTTGCCAAAACTCTTCGACGCTAACGACAAACCCCTTTACAATACCAACTGGGAGAAAGAGACCTTCAAGCCGGCCTTCTCCAACAGCCACCAGCTGACTGTTCAGGGCGGCTCCGAAAAGTCCCTCTTCAGCCTTTCGGCCGGCTACCTCGACCAGAACGGATTGATGGTGCAGTCCTGGTTCAAACGATATAATGTCAAGCTCACTCTCGAC
Source organism: Puia dinghuensis (assembly GCF_014642875.1). Lineage (GTDB taxonomy): Bacteria > Bacteroidota > Bacteroidia > Chitinophagales > Chitinophagaceae > Puia > Puia dinghuensis. Next base: position 242,388 of record NZ_BMJC01000001.1, on the reverse strand, counting down.
CATGACGTCAACGACTGGCTGCGGATGGGTGGCGCCATCAACCTGATCCAGAGCACCCAACGGGTGGTGTCCGATGCCAATGGCGCCCTCAATGTGCCCCGTGCCGTCATCGAGGAAGTTCCCATTCTGCCCGTGAAATATCCCGACGGAACATGGGCGGGCAATAGCGACATCGCGGGGCTGGAAGGCGCGCCCAACCCGGTGCACACCGCTACCGATCGGTATACCTTGAACAATACCCTCCAAACAACCGGTGACGCTTATGCCCTCGTGCATATAACAAAGGACCTGGACTTCAAAAGCGACTTCGGCTTCAACGTCAGCGGGCAGAAGAACAACTTCTATTCCTCCATATACTTGCCTCACCTCAGCCAGGACCAGGGCGGGGACGCCAGCATCAATGCGTATACAAACATCTACTGGCAGTCCGAGAACTATCTCACCTATAATAAGACGATCAACGATCGCCAGAAGATCACCGCCCTCCTCGGCGCCTCCTGGCAGCAATACAACCAGGAATGGGTGAATGCGGAGACGCAGAATTTCATCGACGACTTCTTCCAGTGGGATTACCTCAACGCCGGTTCAGTCCGCCAGAACGCCCAGTCCCAGGACTATCAATGGACCATGAACTCCTATTTCGCCCGGTTCACCTACAACATCGATGAGAAATACCTGTTCACCCTCACGGGGCGCGAGGACGGGTCATCTAAGTTCGGCGCCAATAACAAGTACGCCTTCTTCCCATCCGCCGGTGCAGCCTGGCGCATCTCCCAGGAGCCATTCATGCAAAACAGCCGGTTGATCAGCAACCTCAAGCTCCGTGGCAGCTATGGCATCAGCGGTAACCAGGAGATCGGCCAGTACAGGTCAATCGCCCAGATTCAGCCCAATACCGTAGTGCTCAACGGCGCCAACCAGTCCACTCTTTCCCCTGCCTATATCGGCAACCCCAATCTCAAATGGGAACGCAGCCTGCAGGCCGACATCGGTATCGAACTGGGGCTGATGAAAGATCGGATCAACCTCAACCTCGACCTCTACCAGCGGACAACAAAAGACCTGTTGCTGCAGGCGCCCATCCCCTGGTCTGCCGGGATGACCAACGCCAATGTATATCAGAATGTTGGCAGTGTTCGGAATACAGGCATCGAAGTCAACCTGAATACGGTGAATATAAAGACCCAGGACTTCACCTGGAGCACCAATTTCATCGTCGCCGTCAATAAGAACAAGATTCTCAACCTCAACTCCGGCAATGCCGACATCTTCCCCGGTCCCAACTTCCTTGGTCAGACCAATGTGTTACGCGTGGGCGAGGCCATCGGCTCCTTCTATGGCATGACCCGCATCGGAACATACGGCTCCAACGAAGCGGCCCTTGCAGCGTCCCATGGCCTGCACGTCGGCGACCGGAAATACATTTACAACAAGGACGGCAGCCCCTATTACAGCATCATCGGGCATGCTTATCCTGATTGGACCGGCACCCTCAGCAGTACCATGACCTATAGAGGATGGGATTTCACCTTCGATATCCGGTTTGTGGAAGGTGTCAATACGGCGGCTACCTTCAAGCACTCCAGCGAAGACCGTCAGACCATCGCCAACAGCCTGGCTACCGTCCTGAATGGCTGGACGCCGCAGCACCAGAACACCATGATCTCCGAGGTAAGGAATTACAAGTTCGCCCAGGACTCCCACTTCGACACCTGGTGGGTCGAGGATGGCTCTTTCATCCGGGGGCAGAACTTCATCCTGGGGTATACCTTCCCCGAGAGAACGGTCCGTTCCATGAAACTGAGCAAGCTGCGGGCGTATGTCAGTGTCCAGAACTTGTTCCTCTCCACCAAATACACGGGATATGATCCCGAGGTCGACACTTACTTCTCCTCGTATGGAGCGAATACCGGCTTCTCGCAAAATCTGGACTTCTTCTCCTATCCCCGGCCACGTATCTGGAACTTCGGGGTGTCAGTGGGGTTATAATCTATTTCGAATGAAAAAAAATGCAACGATGAAACCGAACTTCAAATATATCCTGATCTTTCTCCTGGTTCTCTCGGGGGCTTCCTGTAAGAAGTTTTTGCAGGAAAACCCAACCAGTTTCCTCACCCCGGGCTCTGACGTCTCGAGTATAAAAGTAGCCCGGGCGCTGGCCAATGGCTGTTATGCCAATCTGCAGGGCATTCTCAACGGCCAGTCCTCGTCCTATGGCGGCAATACCTGGAATCTGATGGAATTCATGACGGGCAAGTCCAACAGCGATCTCGGGCAGACCGGCTTCGTCAATTTCCAGACGCTATCCTACAACAACACCTCGTTCTATGTCGACACCTGGTGGCAGCATATGTACCTGGGTGTCGGCGCCTGCAACCTGGCGATCCAGACCATCCCAACCATCAATGCCCCTGGCCTCACCGATTCCATCAAGACCAATATGCTGGCGGAAGCCCGTACCCTGCGGGCGCTGTTCTATTTCTTCCTGGTGCGGATGTATGGCGCTGTGCCGAAGGTGACTGCGGTTCCGTCCAACCTCAACCTGCTGCTGCCGCGCACACCGGCGAAGAACATCTATGACAGCATCATCATCCCCGATCTGCTCGCCGCCGAAGCCTCCACCCTGCCCTGGCAGGACAACACCGGGCTCATCTCGATGAGTGCGGTGGAATCTATCCTGGCCGATGTATATCTCACCTATGCCGGGATGGCCATCAACGGCGGCAGCAATTATTATGCGGAGTCGGCCAAGCGCAGTAAGGCCGTCATCGTCAATGGCGGGTTCTCCCTGTTCCCCAACTATACGGACATGATCAAACCGGCTAACAAGAATAAGGGTGAGTTTATCTTCCAGGTGCAGTATGCTGCGGCCGCTAACTCGAACAACCCGCTAACCCCGCTCACCATCCCCAACTATTCGGGGATCTCCAAGTATTCGGATGAGTATGGCTCGGTCTATCCTACCAATCAGTTCATTGCTTCTTATCTCCCGGGTGACAAACGAGTGCAGGAAAAGCAGTTCTTCTATACTACCTATCCCAGCATCACCACCGGGCAGCCCGTCGTCTTCAAGGCGCATTATATCTATAAGTGGTTCGATTCGGTGGCCGTCACCAGTACGGCCAAGTCCGACCTCAACTACACACTCTATCGGCTCGCCGACGTATACCTTATGTACGCCGAAGCCTCCAACCGGGCCAACGGTGGTCCTGGCAGCGACGCCATCAGTTATGTCAACCTCATCCGCGCCCGCGCCAATCTGGCGCCCATCGGCACGCTCTCCCAAAGCGACTTCGAGCACGAGGTCTGGCTCGAACGATACTGGGAGCTGTGTTTCGAGAACAAGATGTGGTTTGATATGCTGCGTACCCACAAGGTCCATAATGATGTCACCGGCAACTGGGACGACTTTGTAGGCCATAAGACGGTATGGGGCGCCACCTTCACTGCCAGCCAGCTGCTTTTTCCCGTGCCGAAGCAGGAGACGGATGTAAATCCCAACCTCCTTCCCAATAATCCGGGTTTCTAGCATTTCCCGGGTCTACCGCCCGCCCCGCGCGCGAATTGCGGCTGCCACGCTACTACACATTGTTACGCAGGCCCGCAATTTCCCGGGTATCCACCCCGCGCAGCATTATGCAGGCGGTTTGTTGATGCATCCATCGGGTAAAAGGAATGACGGCATCCGGCGTCTTCGCCGGCCAAGCGCCGTCATTCCTTATTTTATCCTTCTCCCTTCCTCACTCTCACAACTCTCCCATCACTCCTCACAACTCCCCCACCGCAGCGCCCCTCCTCTCTTCCACCCTCAGGAAAAAGTTGATAACCACCCTCTTCCCGTGGAAAAATATTCCCCAAAATTTTTGCCGCCAATCATTTTTGACCTATTTTTGCACTCCCAAAAACACGATCCCTCGTGCCGCGGGAACGATTCCGTAGCTCAGTTGGTAGAGCAATACACTTTTAATGTATGGGTCCTGGGTTCGAGTCCCAGCGGGATCACGAATAGCACACTGCGGTGTGCTTTTTGTTTTTAAGTATCCCTCACATTCAACAAGTTGTGTTAAATCTCATTTCAATTGGATACAAAATAATACAGGCCATTCGTGTACCTATTCGTGTACCTGTCGCCTTTTCTACCTTTACAGGTACACGAATCGTCTGAAAGCCTCGTCTGATAAGGGTTTGCAAGGATGATTTTTCATCTTAAAACATTTAAAAATGAGCAAATCCCTTTCGATCCTCGTGTACCTGAAGCGGCAGAAAAAAGATGCAGATGGCAAAATGCCTTTATACGTCCGCGTAACCATCGACGGCGACACCGCCGACTTTGCCCTTTCGCGCAGGATCCTGCCGGATGAATGGAGCCAGTCCAAACAAAGATGTCTCGGTAAAATGCCGGAGACGCTTCAATTCAACGCAAAGATCGCTAAGATCAAAGGCGACCTGACAACTCTCTTTGACCGGATTCCCGTAACTGAAGTTGTGAAGCCCAAACAACTCATCAAACTGTACCATGGCACCGATCTGGAAAAGGAACAACAGCTCAAGAAAGACCAGCACTTTCATCAACATGTCCTGATCATCATCGATCGATATCTGACCCTGAAGAACAAGGAGAAGAAAGCCCGGACAACCCCGATAGCCGGCCCCCACCCCGACCGCATAGCCGAGGAATTCGACGCCCTGATCCGATTGATCGAAGACTTCCTCCAACAATCCCGCACCTGGATGGACGATCCTGTCGTCGACAAGACCCTGATGGATGCCCAGTATACCTTTCTGCTGAAATTCCTCTACAAGGTTCTCAAGGGAACAGCTTCCCATGAGACCTTCCGCAAATGGGTCAGCACCAAGAACACCTTCCTAGGCTTCCTCGAATATCGATACAAGGCGGACGATCAGCCCTTAAAGACCATCCCGCTCAAATTCGCCATTGATCTGCATGAGTATCTGACCCTGACCAACTCCATCGGCAACAATGCCGCAATGAAGTATATCAAAAATCTGAAGCAGGTGATCGACGATGCCGTCATCCAGGGCTGGCTACCGCAAAATCCCCTGGAATCCTTCAAATGCACGTACGTCGATCCCGAACGTCAGGCATTGACCCTGGACGAGGTTGCCCGGGTAATTGCTCACGACTTCAATAATGTGAGGCTAACCGAGGTCCGCGACGTATTTATCTTTTGCTGCTTCACGGGTTTTGCCTATCAGGAAGTATACAACCTCCGGCCGCGGGATTTGAGCATAGGCATCGACAAGAAGAACTGGATCAATACCAATCGCAACAAGACGAAAAACCCGGAATTCCTCCCACTCCTGCCCATCGCGGACGACCTGATCCTGAAATACTGGTCCCATCCGTATTGTATCAAGTACAAGAAGCTGCTGCCGGTGAACAGCAACCAACGATTCAATGAATATCTGAAGGAAATCGGTGCCCTGTGCCATATCGAGCTCGAGCTGACCACCCACACCGCCCGGCACACCTTTGCCACTACCATCGCCATCGAGCACGACATCCCGCTCAAGATCGTCAGCACCATGCTTGGGCACCGCACCCAACGTACTACGGAAATCTATGCCCGCGCCAGCAAGCCTGCCATCAGTCGTCACATGAGCGCTTTACAGGAAAAATTATTCGGTGACGGTCGGCATCTCCACGTGCACGATAAGACGTATTCCATCGATCCCAACCTGCCCGACAAGAACACAACCAAGAAAGCTCGCGCAGCCGCTAAGTAGCAAAACAAAAATGGGCCCACACCCAGCCCATTTTTTCATCTCTTTTCGACGTTCATCTCCACCAACTTTTGCACATCCTCGAATTTATAGAGAAATGTCCCGCCAATCCTTGAAAAGGGCAACGTACCCCGCGCCCTCAGCCGATGTAGCGTCCCGGCTGAAATTTTCAGCAATTTCCGTACTTCATAGCTCTTCAGCCAGGGTTGCGCCGAGTCCGGCCGCTTCAACATTCTGACCAGGTCTGTCAGCAATGTCTGGCGAAAATGATCCAAATCCTCCTTCGTCACTAGTTCAACTCTCATGGCGGCAAATTACCATGGCCTTTCCAACAAAACTATAGAGGCAATAATGCCTCTTTGAGAATAATTCTCCAACGAATTCCCTTTACAAGAGGCAACGCAGGTTGCGGAGGTCGCGGACGATCTGCAGGCCGCTACTCGGTGTTATCAATAAAACTCTTTATGGCAGCAATCAGTCTGCGATCTTCTACGAACACCTTCTCCGCACGAGGGTACCCCTCCAATTGAAAAAGGGCGATCAGTTCCGCAAATGTCTCTCGGTCCGCCTCACCGAACGCTGCCAACTCTCGATGCGTGTTCAGGTAAGCCAATTCCTCCTCAAAACTATGATTAAAATGCTGATCCATGAACGGGTCGAAATAAAAGTACTGCCCGGTGAAGGATGGCTCCGGATGGACATTGATAAAGCCCCGTTTCAGATAGGTATAGGGTTGTTCGCGCACCAATCGATTCATCGTGGCGTTGGCCTCGTCGGTAAGTACAATGTGATTCGTATCGGTGATGTGGCTGATATTACGAGTATAAATATTGAAAATGTTTCGTGTATATGAACCTTTTTTCCCAATCTCCTCCTGCAAACAATGCAGGAGAACACCCTGCAAAGCTGCTTTATCCATCACCAGCATCACCGTATCGGTGGCTCTTTGCTCTTCTTTTAGCAATTTATATAACTCTTCGAACGCTAGCTCAAACCGGATATCCAGCGGATAGACGTCATTGCCAAGCAACCCAAGTACGAAGGACTCTAATCCCGTCCCGTTAAACAATTTTCCCGTCACATTCTGATCTCGTAATAGTGAAGTCACTTTTGAGAAGATCGCGCGAAAGTTATCGTCGGCAATTATACACAGCGCCTGAATGACCGACTTAAATGCTTCGACGCTGGCAAACCCTTCCTGGGAATACAGGTAGGATTGGATATCAGCGCGCTGGCCTGTTGTTGCATCGTCATATAGTTGCTTTACCGCCCCTGCACCTTTGGCTAGGACATCCTCGATCTTTCCCAGCTCAACTGCGTTAGGTGCCTGGTAAGAAAAATACAAACTAAAGTACTGGGGTTTGGCGACGGAGCGAAAGAAGAGGGTTCTACTCGGATCAAACAACCGTTTCAGGCACTCAGCAATCAGTGGCTTATCGGCTAGGCGGACGTTCAACTGAGCACACCGTTCAGCGCTCATAAAAAGATTATAGTTCCCTTCCTCAAACCTGTACGCCCCTTTGTCTAGTGTAAGAAAATGCCGGTTGGCGATCAGTTGATAAACACTAATCCCCTTCAATTTTACAAGTTCAAGGAGCAATATCTCCAACGGGTCGCCGATATCGCCGATACTCGCATACGCCATTTCACTACTGTTCACCAATCGTACGACGTCGCGAATACTGGTGATCATGGCGTAGAACAGCAGATCGCGGCTGGTCGGTTGTTGGAATACAAAATCGACCAATTCCTGTTCGGACATCGGCTGGGCAGCTACCTGACCGGCAGGATCGATCTTGAAGGGCAAGGTATAGGAAGTAAGTGCAATCAAGGCGTTGTTGATGGGATCATATTGTACCGGTGATTTGTACAACTGTTGTAGCTGGTCCCGAAGATAATCCAACAAAATGGTATCGGAGAACGTTGGCAGTGTTAGCTCCAACTGAACGATTTTCTGTAGATACTGTTCTTTATTCGAGATTTGATTGCTCTTGTCCACAGTGTTGAGGACATAGTTATGATCATAGGCCACAATAAAGATCGTATTGTTGAAATTCGCCGTATTCCGTACCAACCGTAGTACATCGAGCAGTTCGCTCCCATTGAGTCTATCCAGATCATCGATGAACACTACGATCCGTTTTTGTATGCGCTTGATCCGACTATTGATCTGTTCGTAGAGCTCGCTGAGGGAGGCTGTGGGAAAAAAAACTTCCACAGCCGCCTCCGTAAATTTAGACAACTTCGACTCACTCGCTTTCCCCAGTGCTTTCGCATATTCCCTGATTTTCGCCGACAGGTCGGCATCATATCTCCCCAATTCTTTGGACAGCTGGTCGAGAAAATCATGAATTATCTTTTTCTCATCGAAATTCTTCCAGGGATTATACCGGACTACAATCGTGCCCTCCTGCGCTTGTCGAAGGCCTGGCACCTCGTTCCCATTTCTTTCCTTCTTGCTGTCCAGATTGTTCTCCACTAGCAGCAAAAATGCACTCTTCCCGAAGCCCCAAGGGCTGTTTATTGCAATCACAAATGCCTTTTCGAGGAACCGTACGGACAGGATGCGAAGCGCCAGCTGTTCCGCGTATTTTCCGCGTTGAAGCAGGTCCACCTGGTCCTTCGCAAAAACGTCCGACAAAAAACCGAAGGCAAGCGGGGCCGGTTCTTTACCCGGAAGCCGTTGAAAGGCCAGCATCGGAATCGTCGCCAATAAATAGAGGATATCGAGATACTTGAACCAAGAGACATTTTTCAAGGATAGCAACTGATAATGGCCCGTTTGTCGGATGATGCAAACGTAGGCCGCATAGAAGATCGCTATGGATACCAGAGACGCTAAGGTCGGCACGAGGCGCTTACCTCGCCAATGCTTTCCAACGAAGTAGATATAGAAGGCCAAGAGCAAACCAAACGCACAATCCAGTTCATCGGAGCCTTTGACTTTGTTCACATGAAATTCTTCAATAATATATTTATCAATAAGGGGATAGAGCAGTTCCCTGGCAAAATAGACCAGAACCAACACAAATATCAGCCTGAGAACCCGTCCCCACGCCTTTTTGTTCGTTCTAAAGTTCATCGCAAAACGCTTCATTTGACGATTTTAAGACAAATTGTCTGTTTGGGCATTTTTTTCTTGTGAATTGCAATCTTAACCGGACAAAAAGGGTGATTTGACGGTCCGCGCACCTACAACGGGCTGCATGGAGAATGCCTATCTCTCCTGTCCAACCAAGAAGTAAGAATTGATCCCGTGGTGTTCGATAACCCCCTCAGACCATGATCGCGTCTATCGAATCCCATACGTTATACCGGAGTTTGCACACAATGAGTTGGTAATGAGGAGAAAGCCATTCCATTTAAAGAAAGGGGAACCATGCGGTTCCCCTTTTTGGTGGTAGTGAGGGGACTTCAATCGAACACCTTGCAAGTCTGTTAACTCTAATTCTGAAGTTATAAATCGCTTATAGTCCATTATTTAGCAAATAATGTATCGGCGATCCTCGGAATAACGGGCCACGTGCAAAAATGGATAAACTCTATAACTGCTACGGCCATGACTCTTCATTTTGCTTGTCATTCCCTATATTGTTCTTACGATAATGAATGATGCAATTGAATTTAGCCAGTCTTGGATAAAATCCAAGATCAACATTTCAAGCAATAAACCTAAGATTTACTGTGTTCGATCCCCATGTCCCTTTCCTTTCGAACAGCTTTGGGCCGCGTGAATTCCGGATCTTTTCACTCTTGATCTTTCTGGATTTGGCGAGCTTCCTCGATTCTCCGGTTCAGCACCCCAGTGTAATTATGAAAAAGGTGATGTCACAAATCTTACAAATGTGAAGTTATCCAGTGCAATGCTTGAGGCAAATGGTCTTGAGTAAATTTAACGCCCCTTTCAATTGCCAGTTTAACCAACACCTTGGGACCCTCTTGTTTTACAACGATCAGCGTGTTTTGTCCGGTCAACTTGATCTTTGCAAAAATTCTCGAAAGCAGTTTTATCGTTTGATTCTTAGTCAAAGAAGGAATTCTCTGCTTCAATTCCTTAATATCGGTAACGATCGCACTTTTTCTATCCTCGGGCGCATCTGTTTCCACAACTACCTCTTCAATAGCCTCTAACCACCAGGTCAGCAATTTCTGCTGCACATCGCCAAAGGGAGATACATCGGCATCTTCGTCCAGACATGAAAATTCCTCGCGGAATTCTTCCTGGTACGTTTCAAGGAAACGATCGGTCGGGTCAAGAGAAACGTTATAATAGGCAATAATCAGATCAAGCCACCGATAAATTGATAGCTCGACTGATCCGATTTCAATTATCGCATTATACTTTCCATTATCTGAGGCATGCCTCGGCGTGTATTCAACAAAAACGACAGATCTTTTGCTACTATCCATCTGCGGATTTTCGATTGTATATGAAAATCGCCCCCCCGCGGTAAGATCATGCAGACGTATGTAGAAATCCGAGTGTTGCACTGTAATTATCCCTGAATATCCAATCCCGATATCCACGCAAGTTTGCTTCAATTTTACAAATTGTTGAAGCGTTTCCAATGGGAGGTCTCGCTTGTCAGTTAACATGTAACAAATATGGTGTCTTAAACAATTACTCGCTCTTATTCATTCGATTCTTTTTCTTCAAACTTGTATTAACTCCTTTCCCCGGCCCCGTCTCCCGGAATGGCACCTTTCGACCGTCCATATACGGCCATCGGGCAACCGCAATCTCCTCTATCGCCGTGAAAAGAATGTTGTATTTGGAGAAAAGAACACTATTCTTTATTCTTGCCAGCGCATCATTAACCAGAAGGTTGTCGCTTCTCACCATTCCAACCACACCTTCAAATTCAGGATTCCAAATTTCCTCTTCCCTTTCGATCTCATGGACATACGGGACAAGGATTGTATCCACAATATCCCTCTGCAAAATATCCAACCCGGAGAACAGTTCATCGGATTCGGTAGTAAACTCGTCTGCAGATAGCACAGTCAGCAGCAGCATTTCTGCAAGCCTTTTCGCCAAGGAGCTTGTCTTATAAGCTCCATAAAACAAAAATTTTATTTCAAAACAGAGGTGCTTGAATTGTTTACGGCTATCCCCGTCGCCGACATCGAGATACAAAACCAGCAATCCGCACAACATCAATTGAAATTTAGGATCGCTCAAGGCCCAGTATGAAGGGCCCTCATGACCCTCATTCTCCCCAAGAAAAACGTCGACCTCACCCAATATTTGTTTTATGCCCCTAAGTACCACCTGAAAAAGCCGTTGCTTGACAGGCACAGGAATGCTGCTATAGGCTATTCCATCTTCCGAAATACAAGAAAATACTCCAATCATATCGGCAGGAAACTCCAAACCATCGATCCACGCCAGTGAATCGGCAGAATCGCTGATCAATACCTCAGAAACCACCAAACGCACAAAATTACTCAATGTTTGCTGACCAACTCCCGGAGTCCCGTATCCCTGGCGACCACCTAGAACCTGTTCCAGTAGATATTTGCCCGTCCGTTTCCAATCCAGGAACATATCTCGAATACGATCCAGCGCCATCCAATCCGGCATCGCGAATCTTCCCTTACTTCTATCTATCAAATAGGCAGCAAGGAATGGAACTTCCTTCCCCTCTGTGATAACCGCCTGAACTTCGCCCGGCGCCATGGAAATACCCATTCCCCAAAAGTCACAAAGCACCGCTCTTATCGACGGTTTCATTTGACGCACATAGCGGAAGTCGACGCCATTTTGAATATCTTCACTAATAAGTAATAAAACGGCGACCAACACCTCGTGCGCTCTGCCGGCCATAGCGGAATGCCCAAAAGACTTAAGCCAATCGTCGGTGGTTAGAACGGTATCCCGATCGATGCTGGTATGCGCAAAAAATTGTTCGTTTAGCGACTTCATCAAAGTCTCAAAGAGTAAAGGAAGCCTGTCAATTCCGACTTCGCCTTTGAAAAATTCGGTCAAGTCCTCATTTTCTGAATATGGACCACTAACGCGGTTTTGAAGCACGAACAAATTGCCGAGCGCTGTCAAGTTCTCGCTGTTATCTTGGATCACCTTTCGCAGTAAGCTTTTGAATTCATCGAACTCGACGTCCTCTATTGTCACGAAACCCTGATTAAACCTGAATGGCTCATCAATTCTTTCTTCCTCTTTGATAAAAGAGAATCGTTCCCGATTATCAGTTGGAAATTGTTCCGCCAACTTCCTGACGATCAGCCAGTCTACTTCGTTACCAGCGTTAACAATGCCTTGGATGGTGCCAAACAATTCTTGTATTGTCATACGATTAGCTCAGAATCACAATTGTTGAAAAAATCAAGAAATCGTGCGGTCAACTCGCGCAATTGCCCCTCCTCTTCCACGGGATAAAAATCAACTTCGGAAATATTTCCAACACTATTAGTTACCACAACACATTTATTCAAATCACGAATCCCGTTATCGATAGTCAATCCAAACCAATACCGGTTATGAAAATCCCGTTTGTTATTGAGAAATTCCATCCGGAATTCGCTTTTAAAAGTTTTAAGCTTATTCTTTCCCCAAATATGGTCAAGCACCTCCTTATATTGTTTGAAACGGTTCTCCGTCTTTGTAGGATTCATAGAATTACCTTTGCGCTCAACCGAATTAGCTCTTGTATTAAATCCAAGGATATAAACCTCGCTTACTGAGCCATCTATAATAGATCGTAGCAATGCGGCCAGGAAGGCAATCTGGCAACGGCTTAGCTTGATGTCGCTATTTGTATCATCTCTGCGGAATTCGCCAATGAAATAGGGATCCGCAATCAGAACACGCGGGCCCAGGTAATCCAACAAGCCTTTAAATCTATCCGAAAGGTTAATATTGCCCGTCCGTTCATCGGCATAGATCGGACCGTACCAGGAGGAAGGCTTCAGTTTTTCCGGCCGTACGATCGCGCTTCCATCCAATTGAAATTCTCTGCCATACGCATCCGTGAACGTCTTTTCGACGAAATTGACCGTGCCCGTGATACCTTGTAATAACGCATAATTTTTTGAATAGATGAGACTCCCCTTACGCTCGATCTTCATGATCCCGTTAATGGAAGGCTCTGATAGTGAAATTTTGAAAAGCCCCGTAGCAGGATTGATCCCCGACCTTCCGATCTCCTGCCCTTCCCTTTCGCTGACAAGAGCAAGTAATTCATCGTCTTCGGTGAAATTGCGTTGATAAAATCCGGTTAGCTCTGTACTTCCCTTCCCTTCTATCCTCGTCGTCCGAACTCCACGGAATGAAAGATGACCAGACCGGACCTGACGATACCCAATGATGTTCTTTGAAAGCTGGTCAAATAGGAAATTGGGTGCGAAGAACCCCGGCGGGTTTATGGCTTTGATATTCTTATTGTTGGATAAATAACCTGACAACGCCGCAAGATTCTCCTCGTGACAAAAAGCCGGTGGCATTTTCCCCCGATCCAGTAAAACCAAGGTCTCAGCCTTCAACTCAGAAAAAAGCAACAGATCATCGTTTTCCGCTACTCCATTGGATATTTTAGGAAGAACCAGCCTTGACTTGTCCGCATCCAGGTAGCCCGAGGCTAAAAGATCTGTGTATTTTTGGGCAATCGTGTCATCATGGCCAAATGCCAGCCAATGCCTGATACCTAATTCTGGCCAAAGAACGGAAGGCCGAGGCCTCTCCAGCCAATAAAATTTATTCGCCTCCATAAAGTCTGGAACAGGCTTTACATAGACAAACAAGATTGGGAACACTTGATCTATCCCCCCCGTTGCAATCGGGGAAATGACCGATCCATCTGCGCTTATTATACTTAAAACACTGCGATTAGGATATCTAGGCTTCATTTATACAAAATTACATCATCCGGCCGACTCGCGCCCGGATAACACATAAATCATGAAACGAGTTTAAATCTAGCATTTTGAGCCAATAACCATCTCAAACAGAAATTGTCGCAAACGGGAAAGCTATAACAGGAAAAGCGGTCTCCCTCCGGCCCCTTTGGCAAGAACACGTGCCAGGCTCGGACACCCTGTCGCTCCGCAGGCTACGCAACAGCGTGTCCGCCTGCATGCCGGATTCTCGCTTCGCTCCTTCGTCGCTGCGCTGCGGTCCGCATACAGGTACGCTTCTCTGGCACGGTTCTTTCGCTTCAGGGGCCTCCGGTCGGGCAACTCCCGTGTCCGGTCCGATCATGCGCTGCGACCGTCATTCGCTACACTCGTTTTCAGTCGCTTCGCTCCCTCCAACTCCTTTCGCTCCTTCCGCGTCGCAGTACGCTTCGCCGCATCATCTCCCCGTCCACCCGCTGCCTCATTTCGTCCGCCACCTGCCGGTGCCCGGCAGCTTGTCTAATGATTTGGCCTCCGCCAAGCTGCGGCCGAACAACCAGGGCCGACCGCGGGTAGCTGCGCGGCGCCCTCCTGGCGTCAGGCTCCCCCGCGCAGCACTGCCGGGCACATGGCGGCGGTGGCGGTCCTGTCCCGTCCGCTTGTCGTTCCTCCGCGCTACCGTCCCAGGCTCGCCCAGATATTTCGACCCAAGATCATAAGCCAAAAGGAAAGCTGCCGCCGGCGATCAGCGACTGAATATCCATCAGCTTAAGATCACCGTTGCCACCCCGTGAGGACAAGATGCAAGGAAAGATTGCAGCATCTTGTCCTCACGGGTGATTTAACTTTCCCCGAAGGGTGGCGCCGGAGAGCTGCTTACTCGCCCGCACTCTCGCTCCCCTCCCAGCCTCCGCAGCCTTCGCCGGCTCAGGCCGCTACGGCCCAGGTCGGTCCGCTGGTGCTGGGCTACGCCGCAGCCCTCCTGCGCCAACAAGCCAGAAGACACTAGGGCCCGAGTGCAGCCACCGATCCCGCATTCGCACATTTGCTCCGCTGCGCTCCGCAAATGTTCCTCACTTCGCTCGTGCGAACCGGGGCTCGGTCGCTGCACCCCCCACGCTACTTATGCGCATTGCCGGCCTCAACATCTTTTCAGTTGCCGGTGCCAGAATGTTTTGCCGTAAGACCTATTTCAGCCCGTTCCTTTCGCCTGGAAGGATTGAAAAATACCCCGCAAAGTTCGGCTCCTGTCCGGCCTCGCCAAGGAACTTCGGCATAAAACGGCGCAGTACAAATCCTGGTCATCGGGGTCCGCTTCAGCAGCATCGGACAGTCATCCATATCGCCCGCAGCATTTATTCCGATCCTCCTTGGCATTCGGCCAGCCATCCCGCCGGAGCCATCGGTTTAATTTTTCAATCCCCTCAAAAAAGAAGATCATGAAAAAGCAACCGACGATGAAAGAACAGGCGGCGATGGTCAACAACCTTTGCGTCAAGACCTATATGGATATTTTAGGATACCCCGGCGGGATTGTTGAGCGTCAGGGAATAGCCATCTTTAACTCGCCCTTCAATGAGGCAGGCCGGCTTTATGTCGATAAGCAAACGAATAAATTCCGGTTGAGTCACGGCAGACTCAAAGGCGGTGTGCTGGATCTCGCGTGTGCAATATTCAAGGAAACCCGGTCGAAAATTCTCCGAAACATCGTGCTCTACCGCATCGATCTGCTCATGACCACATGCGGTTCCCGGTCCGGCGCCATCTGGTAATGTGACAAAGATCACACCTCAGAAGATGGAAATTACATTTTATCGTCCTATCTTTACCGTGTGATTGTGAAATTGTGAAGTATGGAACATCTCTCTATTGGCAAGGTCAATCCTATTGATCAGCTTGACCGCCTCAATGCCATCGGCATTCCGCCGAAAAGAACGGCCTCCCCAATTATTTCTTGCAGCCAGCATGTGCCACATTTCGGTTTCGCCGAGACGTTAAGGAACATCCAAAGGACCTTTCCCCAACCGGCCTACCCTACCCCATCGGCTAATGCAAACCTTGTGACCGCCGTCGAAATAGCCTTCCCGACCTGGCACGAACCGACGCCTCAGAAGCGAAGGTTACCCCGCGACAATCCCGCTTTCCCCCTTCCATTTTCTCATCCCGCCAACCTCCCATCATCCGCCGTTCATTGTCTGCCCAGGACGCCAGGGTTCCATTCTACCGGATACTGTAGCCCTGAACGTCAGAATTACCCTATTCTAACAATTGGCGGCCTCACCCATCGAATATCCCGTAAACAAGCATGAAAATACCCTTCTCTGTCCGGCACCCTTGGAATCGCGTAAAAATGTCCTTACCCTCGAAGCTCAGCAAGGTGTCTGAATGTACCACGCGGAATGCGGCACGGCCCGCCGGCTGATGGCCTCAACCCGCAATTTTTAACGATCGATAAAAGAATATCAGTATGGACAAGACAAACACGAAGCGAACCAAATGGCTAAAAATCCGCATGACTGAAGAAGAACACCAGGCCGTCGAAGCCCTTCAACGCAAATCCGCCTCCAAAAATCCCAGCGAATATGCGCGAAAGGCCCTGCTAAGCGAACCCAAAGTCCTACACTACCACAACCAATCCCTGGACGATTTCGAGAAGGGCATGCTGCAGCTGAAGGCCGAACTCAAGGCTATCAGCGGCAATTTTGACCAGGTTGTCCGTCACCTCCGTACCCTCCGGCATCTGCCCGATCTCCAGCAATGGATCCTCGTCAACGAAAAGGACAAGACCCGCCTGAACAAGCAGATCGACACCATTTCCACCACAATCGAAAAAGCTTACGAACTATGGTCGCGCGAATCAATACCGTTAGAAGCATCGCCAAACCCCTTGCCTACAACGAAGAAAAAGTAGCACAAGGCAAGGCCGAATGCATCCATACAGGCAATTTTTTGCAGAGCAAAGAGCGCCTGACGTACGATGATAAGCTCCGCCGGTTCCAGCGGCTTAACGAGTTGAACGGCCGTTCACAAGTGAAAATGTTTCACGCCACGCTGAACTTTTCGCCCAAAGAAACGCTCTTCAATAAGGAGCTGGCCGACATTGCCGACCGCTATATGCAGGGCCTTAAAATGGAAAATCAACCCTACCTGGTCTACCGTCATCACGATGCCAACCATCCCCATATTCATATTGTCTCGTCGCTGATCCGGCCCGACGGCAGCCGCGTCAATACCCACCGGATGGGCGTCGACCTATCCAAACCGACCTGTAAGGCCATCGAAGCAGAGTTCAGTCTGATCCCTTCCCGGCGCCGGCAAAACACGAATGCCCCTATCCCTGAGTCAACCCAAAGGCTCGATCCGGCCTCGTCCGAGCCGGTTTCCGAGGCCGTAAACCGCGTCGTTGCCACCGTCATGAAGCACTATCATTTCACCGATCTGGCCGAATACAACGCTATCCTTCGCGGGTACAATGTAACGGCCGAAACCGGTGGCCCCGGCAGCAAAACCCGGCGATACAACGGCCTCTATTATGTGGCCCTGGATGACCATGGCAACCGGTTCAGCCCGCCGATCATGGCCTCCCAGCTGCCCTGCAGGCCTACCCAAAGCAAGCTGGATAAGAAGTATGCAGAAAGCTGGAGCCAACGGGAAAAACATTGCGTCACCATCAAATCCCGCCTCGATTGGACGCTGGATCAGGAGCACCCGAGCTTACCCTCGCTGGTTTCCCGGTTACAACGCGACGGCATTGAGATCGTCCGCCCGCCGACCAATGGCCGAAACCCGCATGATCAGATATTCATCGATCACCAAACGCGTACAGCCGTCACTGGCATACACCTGGGTCAGCAGTACACAACCGCCGCTTTCAATGCAGCCATCGCCAGCCGCCAGCGGCCCGCCAAACAGAAGCGCCAGCAGGAGAAACTGCACCAGGACACCGGCTTCAGCGCCAATGTCCCCCAGGTCCTTTCCGCCGTCCTCCACACTCAGCCGGCTGTCCCCGATCAATTTGGGCAGGATCAGCATTTAGGACATCGTCATAAGCACTAATTAGCATGTTTCCCAGATACTAGAAAAGCCATTTTATTTCGAATAATGAGAAGATATTTAGTAAATTCGCGTAGGTGAAAGAATCAAAATATTATATTGATATTGAGGTAGATAGGCTTACGAACAGCATTACAAACACGATCTCCGGAGATAGTTTTCCAACGGAAGTGTTGCCAGTAACAAAAGCCGATCTCAAAAGCGTTACCAAGAAAGCCGGGTGGAAATTTGATTGGAAATCTGAGGCCAAATTGACTGACAGAGCAACGTATAAGTTGACCATTGAAGGCAATCCGAACATCATACAAGGGCTTATAAGTATAAGCGATTATGGCGACCATTTTTTTATGCACTTGATCGAAAGCGCCCCCTTCAATTTCGGCAAACCGAAACTATATGAAGGCGTCCCAGGCAATCTGGTAGCTTTTGCTTGCAAAGAATCGTTGGAGAAAGGATATGAAGGCTTTCTATCCTTTTTCTCAAAGACCCGGTTAATTGCCCACTATGAAAAAACGTTGCAGGCCGTACATGTCGGAGGGCATCGCATGGTCATTTACGCGGACGCAGCTGCAAAATTGATTAACAGATATTTTAAAAATTGAGATATTATGGGATACATCAGAGAACCCAAAGGCGTGGATTTCGTAGTTGAACCCCATGTGGTAACCGACGAAGATCGCCGGATAATGAGCAAAATTATCGCGGACTATAAAGCAACAGGAAAAATAACCAGAGCGCCCCGGCCAAAGCGAAAGGCCCGTCGTACTGCAAAAAAGGTCAAGAAGTAGCCGGATACTACATCGGGTTAAATTGAAATTCGTCCGAAAGGACATTGAGCCGTTTTAGTCCGAATCCTTTCTGCGCATCTACATGCTAAAAAAAGACTTCAATAAATTGATCGAGTTGGCCCAAAAACAGCTCCAGGAAAAGGTTTCAAAAGAGGAAGCCCTTCGCTCATTGGTGCGCGCTGACATTTTAGATGAAGCAGGTAAGTTGACCTCTCCTTATTCTCACCTTGCCAAACTTTCTGGAAAACCTCATTGACTTTAGTTTGTTCATTTTTTTCGCTTGTGCATGATTCATGCACAAGCCAATTTTACGAACATACGAACCCCATTTATCTCCTGACTGCGAATATAGCCCACAGCGGGGGGTTATTTAGTTTAATTTTAGCTCCACATTAGTACTATAAGTACCAATATTTAAACAAAATTAAACCATCACCGGTCCCGAATGCTACGGTTCTTTTTCGGTCAGTTCATTGTCACCGAAATCATTCTCCTTCCAGCCATGAAATCCCATACACATTCCATCGCCGTCGAAGGTATTGATTTCCTGTATTGTTTCCCCATTTCTCTTCAGTTTAATAATGCTTTCCATAGAAACAGCATATTGGTCATTTTGCAATCCTCCTGTAACCCCGTCGAGGATCATCATTAGTCCATACACAGCGTCATCGATTCCGTTTGTAATTAATTCCTTTGTATTATCGTCTGTATTGGCAGGGATTCTGTCGATGGCATACTTTCTCATGTCTTGAAATATTATGAACCCTGCTGCGTGCTGGAGCCATAAATCTCTTGCTCTTAGATCATTTGGCGGATTGGTCAATTTATAAGCCATAAACGATTGGGGTTGGGTAATTGTTGGTTGAAGCTAACTAAATACATCATTCGTTTGTGATCAAATTCTCGAACATACCTTTTGGATGCAAGATCCAAGAGATTCCATCTTCCCGTTGTTTTACATGCCATACGATTACCCCGAGTGTAAATAGATCTGTTCTGGGGCCCTCAAACATAAATGGCGGTATCCACATTAATTCAATATTTCCGTCGCCATACCAGCCTTCTGTTAGAAAGAGTTCACGTACTACTGCTAAATATTCTTCCGCGTTTTCGAGGCATTCCGCAGGATCGATTGTAAAGCATAAATTGTCAATCCATTCATAAGCCAAGACTTCAAAATTTCTCAAATCCGAAGGTCCATAAGTAATTATCCTCTTTTTATCCTTTTGATTGATCATAAAAATTGTCCCAATTTAATTTGCATCCATGGTGTTGTCCAACGCCCATGCAACAATTTAAACAAATAACCTAAGTTTGCAACCTCAGTTCTTTGCATCCCCTCATCAACCGAGTACAAACCATGCCTGTACCTATCCTTGTACCCAGGCATAATCGCCATACGTATTCAATTGATTGAAAATCAGATATTCAACGTAATTCGAGTCCCAGCGGGATCACCTGATGGGACAAGTTGACAACTAAGTCACTTGTCCCATTTTTATTTTCGCGAAAAGCCGCGTCCAGCGTGTATATCTGAGTGGAAGAATATGGTATACTTACTTTGTAAACATCGCCTCGAATTCCGCCTTGGTAAGAATTTTCAACTTCTTAAATTTCTTCTCCAGCGTTGCCTTTTCCGAGAGGATATTTTTATCCCCAGAGGTAATGAAACCAGCTGAGGTTTGAAGTGCAAGCGCGATCAAATAGTCGTCATCTTTATCGGTTGGGATATATCGCTTTATCGGATAAGTAAGTTCGTAAGGTGCAGTGGCCTTTCTCACCACCTTTAGTGCGTAAGGAATATCAACTTCGTATTTCTTTAACCGGGGATAGTTTAAGACGCGAGCAATTTCCACAAGCAGCTCGTCACATCGAAAAATGGTCAAATCATTATCAACAATAATATCGACTAATTTCTGTTCGGTTTCCGTAATTAAGTAGCTGACCCAGATGTTGGCGTCAAGCACAAACCTATTTACCCGCATGGGCCTTCCGGGATTCGTGTTTCCACAAGTCGATTTCTTCCATGGAGGGCGGTTTTACACCTCTGCGGGGACGAGCAGCGGGGCGTACGCCGTCCTTGCGCATTTTCCTTACCCTGAGCTTTGCAAGCAGGATCTGAAGCTCCAATTTATCGAGCTTCTTTGCCTCCCTAACTATCTCGTCAATGGTCTCCTTCTTGGTCTTAACTTCAGCCATAAACACTCATTTTCGATTCATACAAATTTACCGAAATTTTGATGACTTTATAAATCTACTTTTAATCGGAGGAAGTAGGCCTGGTTAACGTGGTCAATCAGGGCCGCAGAGTATCGCCAAACCTCTAACAACCTCACCTTATAAACCTCAATGATCGAATATAGATGGATCCCGCTTCCCCAGTCCCGTATTTGATGAACACATCATGATGACCTTTGAATTTTGTCACCCGCTGCCTCACCGCTCTCCACTGGTCTTCTCCCCCCGTTGCCGTTACGGGTATCGTGGCTATGTGGGCACCGTGCTGCAAATCATCGAGCCATATCCCGATCGTGCCCGCTGCCCGGGCGGAAACCATCACTTCCACGGCCGACGCAGCGTGGCGGCCCGTCTCCACCCCGGAGATCATCAGCCATCCTCCAAGCGGCGACGTGTTGGTGACGACCTTGCCTTCCCCTTCGCCCACAGGCCTGACCCCGTAATAATTGGCATAGCCGGCCGCCGTCAGCGGAGAAAAAGCGTCCTTGCAGGTGAAGAGATCAAAGTCCGCTGGCCGGCCTTCTGCAAATAATCCTACACTCGTGCCGACCCAGGAATTGAAGTTTGGCTGTTCTTTATCGAGGTTGGCAGCACTTATAGAAGGCCCCAGCGAGAGCCATCGGATGCCATCATCACTGTAATAGCCGCTGAGGGCGTGTCCTTTTCTTTCCAACTTTAACCAAACGATATTTCCCGCGGTGTTGACCACACTGCGGATAGCGGTATCCAACCGGAATGTGATCCGCTTGCCGTTGTCATATCCCGTATACAACCTTGCCACCTCGTGCTGGTTGCCATTGGTAAGATAGATACCGGCTTTTGCAGTTGTATCGGCCGCATCGAGATCGACCCTTGTTACCGCAGTGTAATAGTGGTCCGTTTCTTTCTGCACCACGTGTGTCCTGCCGCTATCAGGCGTAAGCCGCACCCAGCCTTTCCTTGCATTCAGCGAATAGCCCGACGCGGCTTTCCGGCTGAGGAAATGCCACTGCCAACCTAACTGCCCGCTATCGAAATCGTCACCCCGCACGCTTCGCCACAGGATACCCGACTGAAGCAGGTTGGGCCGTACAATGGGCTGGGTCGTCGGCGCCATCCCCCAGGGGCGGTCGCCCTCCCATTCGACAGGGTACAAAGACGTCTGGCGGCCTGTGCCGGCCCAGTCGTCGGCAGCATATTTCTCGTAGCTCTGCCCCAATGTCCACCAACTGCCATCCGCCAGTTGCAGCGGCGCTGAAATATGGTTGGGCCGACGGAATCCGGCATCGGGATCGGTAACGGACCGGAAAAAATTCCCCAGCCGCTCCCAACTGGTGGAATCGCTGGTGAGCTTCCTTGATCTCAATACATACTGTCCGCCGGTAACATCCCCGGCGGGGAAATAGAAGTAATATCCGTTGCGTTTGCACATCACGGGACCTTCGGCCCAGCTGTATTGCAAGTTAGCATTGATCCAATCGAGATTGATCACCGTATCGGTAAGCTGTCCGTCCTTGCCCAGGGCCTGGATACGGTTTACTTTCTGCCCGTTCTTGATCACCATATAGGGCTTGCCGTTATCATCCACAAAAATGGAATTGTCGTACCCAAGGTTGCCGGTTGCCGGGTTGGTTTGTACGCGTTCCGGCGCCGACCAGGGGCCATAAGGCGAGCCTGCCTTGCAAAACCATTGTCCGCCCGACGAAAAATAGACCCAATAGCACCCATAGAAATACGTGATGGCTCCCTGCCAGATACCGCCCGAAGGCCGGTCGGCTACAAATGAAGCGGCAACGGCAGGAGGCACTACCCGGCCGATGATCTCCCAATGCACGAGGTCCTTCGAATGATATACCGGCAGGTAGGGATTAAAATGAAAAGAGGAACCGCAATGGTAGAAGTCGTCTCCTACCCGCAATAAGGTGGGATCAGGATGGTCACCAGGCAATACGGGATTGACGTAAGTATTGACATTGTTATAATTGGCTGGCATGTCCGCCCGCGGGTCGCGGCCATCATATCCCGCCAGCAGGCAGGGTGCCAGCGTAATGGAAACGACTAAGAATACGGCAATGACTCTCATAGCATGATCATTTAAAAATAAGGCTCGCAAATTGTCTCAGGCTCCGGCGCCAGGTCTGCCATTCATGGGATGTGCCGGGCGACTCGTAATAGACATGCCGGATGCCGGCTTTTTCAAGGGCCTCGTGCAGGCCCTTGATGCCGGTGTACATTCTTGCAGGTTCGGCGGTGCCGATACTGAGATACAGCAGTTTCACCTTTTGATTGAAGGCCGATGCATCGGCCCATGCCCCGTCGTAGAGTTGGGTGATGTCCGTACCCGGCTGCAGGAACGTGGCCCCGCTAAAGCCGCCGATGTAGGCGAACTTGTCGAGATTCGACATAGTGGTCTGGAAGGTCTGGAAACCGCCCATGGAAAGCCCCGCCATGGCGCGGTGGTCCCGGTCGGGCAGGGTGCGGAATGCACTGTCGACCATCGGGACGATCTCTTTGACGAGCACCTCCGGGAAAACGTTGCCATTCATTGCTCCGGGTCTGTTACCGGCCGGATTGGCGGCAGGCCGCCTTGGATCGGTGGCATATCCCCTGTCCATCACCACCAGCATGGGTGTCGCCTTGCCTTCCGCGATGAGGTTATCGAGGATAAAATCCATCTTACCCTGGGTACTCCATCCTGTTTCGTCCTCCCCTGCCCCATGCTGCAGGTACAATACCGGATATCGCTTGCCCGATTCGTTGTCATAGCCCGGCGGAGTGTAGACATAGGCCCTTCGCCACGACCGGGTGATGGTGGAATAGTAGTTGATTCTCCGCACCTGTCCATGCGCCACCGGCCTGGCCTCGTAAAATGCACCGTCGTAATCGGGAATATCTATGCCGCTGGCCATCCGGCCCATCCCGTAAAAGGTCTGGCTGGCAGGGTCCACGACGGCGAGTCCATCGATCAGCAGGGAATAGTAGTGGAAACCTTCGACAATGGGGTCGGTCGTCAATACCCAATAACCGCCCGTATCCCTGATCATATCGTATTTCCGTCCCAGATCGATCTGGACTCTTTGTGCATCGGGCGCTTTGATACGAAAGGCCACACGGTTGTCCGGCACTATCTGCGGGTATTGCATTCCCGGCACATTGGTTGAGGCAGGCGGCCCGGTAGAGGCGGCCAGGTAAGCGGCGAAGGTGGATGTATCCACCGGTTTGAACAACAGTTGAGAGAACATATACAAGCCGCTCTTCCAGACCTTGAAGTCATGAAAGCCCGGCTGGATATAGTAGATATGGGGCACATCGTGCGCGGCCAGGTAATCATGGGTGCGGCTGCTGAAGCTGATGAGGCCATCGTGGTCACCGCAGGTGATGAATAGCAGTTTAAGCTCACTTCGCGCCTTTCCGGCATCGGGAACCAGCTCTTCGGGCTTTTTGGTATTTGGCGCCGCGGAGAAGGCGCCGATCCAGGCGAATGAAGCCAGGTTGCCCAATCCAAAATTCAGCGACTGGCCGCCTCCCATGGACAAACCGGCAATAGCCCGGTTTTCCCGGTCGACATAGACGGGATAATTCTTTTGGATAAATGGGATCAGGTCGTGTAACAGGTCGCCCTCGAATGTCGCAAAGGCCTGTACTTTGTCGGGCGCCATGATATTGCCGGTGGCCCGGTCGTCCTTCATGGCCCGCCCGTTGGGGAGTACGACGATCATCGGCTGCAACTTGTTTTCGGCGTACAGGTTATCCAGGATCACCTGGGGCTTGCCGCCATTCAGCCATTCTTTCTCGTCGCCACCGATGCCATGCAGGAGATATAGAACGGAATAGCGCTTCTGACGGGAATACCCCGGCGGAGTATAGACAAGCGCCCTGCGTGTCGCGCCGACAGTAGCGGAGGCATAGTGTATGGTATCGATGCGGCCATGTGGAATATCCGCACGCAAGGAATCGAAGCCGGCCGGCGGCGCCTTCGGATCTTGCGCAAACAAACGATGATTCGTCAAGAGCATTATAGCCAACAACAGGCTTGTTGCGATCTGTTTCATTCTGATGATCTATTTTGGAGTGGTTTAATTGCTATCAAAATTTACCCGGGGCGCAACTGATCAATTTTTTCACCCCGGATTGGAAATCGAGCCGGGAAAGCCGGTAGGTGCTGAATGTGGTGTCCCCCTCGACGATCCTGATGTTCGTGTCGATGGGCAGATGGTGAAAAACCTGCGTTTTCCCTGTCACGGGCCAATATATTTCCACCTGCCCGATCGACGTCGCTTGCCCTATGCCGATATGCTGGCGCAAGGGGTTGGAACCGAAGCTGCCGCCGGAGTTGACATCCCGGAATACCGATCGCTCGGTTTTATTTTCCATGAATGTTACCTTTATCCTCGCGCCGATGGCGGCTTTGTTCGATACCTTGCCCTCGAGTAAGACATTTACCCAGTGATTAGTATTCTGGCCAGGGTTCAGATACAAAGCATTTTCGTATGCATCACCCGTATAGGCTCCCCCCATTTTGATGTAGATGTCTTCATCGCCGTCATTGTCCAGGTCGGCAAAGGAGACGCCATGGCCCTTTTGTATATTCCCTACCCGGGCCGCGGTAGTAACGTCCAAAAAGCGCTCGCCCCGCATATTCCTGAACAGCTTGTTTGGAACGGCCGATTTGAGTTGCGGGTTACCGGTGCCGAGGAAAAAATCGAGGTATCCATCGTTGTCGATATCGCCGAAATTGGCCCCCATCGCAAAGGCAGTGCTGTTCAACCCCACCCTTGCGGACACATCCTCGAATGTTCCATCATGGTTGTTCCTGAACAAAAAGACCTTACCGGCATTGCCTATCGGCAGCTGTATCGCCTCCGCCGCCGCATAATACGAAAGGGATTGGTTAAACTCATACCCGCACACGAGGATGTCGGGCCAGCCGTCATTATCGTAATCCCAGAACCAGGTGGGAAATGTACGGGTGAGGTTATGGGTCAACCCGGCCTGTTGGCTTACATCCCTGAACTTTATGGCGCCGTTCTTATCCGATTCGTTCCTTAGCAGGATCTTGTTCCCATTCATCGTGGAAAGAAAAATATCCATTCGTCCGTCGTTGTCGTAGTCTCCCGAAGTGACGCCTTTTACGAATTTCGTGACGGCGCAGCCGGCCTTTGCCGCCATCTCGGTAAATGTCCCATTCCTGTTATTGATGAACAGCTGACAAGGGTGTACCTCTTCACCAGGGGTCGTCTCGTTACCTATAAAAACATCGAGCCACCCGTCGTTATTGAAGTCCGCCCAGGTAGCGGTTTGCGAAGGGTGGAAAGACAGCAACCCGCTGGCTTTGGTCACATCGGTGAACGTTCCGTCCCCATTGTTCCGCAACAAGGAATTAGGATTCTTTCCGAACTTTCCTTTCCAGCCTCCTCTCAATACGAAAATATCTTTGTAGCCGTCATTGTTATAGTCGGTTTGCATGATATTGAGCCCTCCGGTGAGATAGCCCAGGCCCGAAGAATCCGAGACATCTGTAAAAGTCCCGTCGGCATTATTCCGGTAATAGCGCATCGGCTCGGTCAACGACCAGCTGCTCAGGACAATATCATCATAGCCATCGTTGTTGAAGTCATCTACGATGCTGCCTCCGGCAATACATTTATAATTCAAACCGATGTTCATCGCTACATTACGAAAAGGCTTTACCGCGTGCATGCTATCGTCGTCCCTTACCTTCAAAAGGAATTGTGGCGGCACGGCTTCCGGGTAACCGCCGGTAGTCATATACGCGATATTCAGCAGCCATCTGGACTCGAGATCGGTAGGATTGTCCACCAATATCGCCTTATACAGGTCAATAGCCTTTTCGGCCCCTGTCTTATCGCGGTGTACTCCACCTGCCGAAATTGGATAAATACAAGACTCCGCGGTATGGTTGGTGATGCAATTGGTCCTGTCGCCCAACCGTAACCAGGCGATGGCCATATCCTTCATGATCGCCTGTCGCTGGTCGATAGCGCCTAAAGAAATCCGATCCAGCAGTCCCTGTAAGATATCTATCGCCTTCTGCTCTTCGCCCAATTGCAATAATGCATTGGCTTTCCGGTGAAGCGCGGTTCTTCCAGCTTCTTCACCAGGGTCTTTGCGTAAAACAGAATCGCAGTATTCTATCATGGCCTCGGGGGAAAAAACATTCTCATGGTTATGATCGAGTTTCGCCGAGGCCTTCAGCAAGTCGATCATTTCCTGGTTGGGAAGGGGCTTGTCTTTGCAGGAAGCCAGGCCTAGAAGTACAAAAAACAGCAGCGTACGGTAAGACATTCCCTTATTTTTTCAGGTTTTGAACATTGATTCTGAATACCCGCAAACTATCGTCATTCACCGCCGCAAGGACAATTCGTCGATCTCCGCCGAGGCTGATCAACGCCAGGTCTTTTACATCGCCTTTCAATACAAAGCCACTTTGCGCCGGCGGCACTGCGGTAAAGTCTTTTTTACGACTGCCGCGCAGGAAGCAGCCATAGGACGCATCATACCTGCCGGTAATAACATCAGTCTGGTAATCATTTCCCGCCAACAGGAGATCCTTATATCCATCCTTATCGATATCCTCGCAGATAATGGCATTGACGGGAGCGAATTGCGCCTCCATCGGCAGGACATGCTTGATGAATTTCCCATTCCCGGTGTTTTCGAGCCAGCAGCTTCTGGTCTCATCGCAATAGAAGCTGAGAACGTCGGACTTCGTCCGGCCCGGGAACAACTCCCGAAATCCCGCCCTGGCATAATCTTCATTAAGC
The DNA here is from genome assembly GCF_014642875.1 of Puia dinghuensis. Classification (GTDB taxonomy): domain Bacteria; phylum Bacteroidota; class Bacteroidia; order Chitinophagales; family Chitinophagaceae; genus Puia; species Puia dinghuensis. The sequence continues at coordinate 214,949 of NZ_BMJC01000001.1, read as the reverse complement.
AAAAAACGCTTTTTTACGGTGGGCGCCTGGGCCGCCAGCTGGCTCCTGCCGAAGGCAGGATACTCGCGCCGGACACCGTCCATGTCCTTTATGTAGTAGAAAAGGATGGGGTCTATCCTGCCGTTGCCGTCGATGTCCGCTGCGAACAGTTCCATCGGCGTGGCCGGACTGACGCGGTAGTCGCAGTTACTTCCGAGATTGCCGGCAACGAGGTCGAGGTCGCCGTCATTGTCGACGTCCGCGGCGACGAGGCTTCGCCACATGCCGTGCATATTGGCCGGGCCCATGGCATCCGTCACTTCCTTCAGCGTGCCGCGCTCATTCAAAAAGAACCGCACCGGCATCCATTCGCCGGTGACTACGAGGTCCGGATATTTGTCGTTGTTAAGATCCATCCACACCGCCGCCGTCACCATGCCGGCCCTTTCCAGGGCCGGGCACACTTTTGCCGTAACGTCTGTAAACACGCCTTTATCGTTCCTGAGAATATAACTTCGCGGCGACAACGGATATTCTTTGGACACCCGCCCGCCGATGAACAGGTCGAGGTCGCCGTCACCGTCGATATCCGCAGCCGCAACGCAGCCGGCAATGGTCCTTACACTGTCCGGTATGGCATTTTTGCTGAGACTGAAATTTCCTTTTCCGTCATTGAGATACAGTCTCGGTTTATAATATACAGAGCCTTCCTCGTATTGATAGCCACCGCCGGTGACCAGCAGGTCAGGATGGCCATCCCCATTCGCATCGAATAGTATACATCCCATGTCCTCTTCCATCTTGATGCTGTCGACAAGGTTCTTCGACGTAAATGATCCGTCTTTCTGTTGCATGAAGAGCTTGCCGGAAAAATTGAAAGCGCCGCCGATAAAAAAGTCGGTGGCGCCATCCTTATTGATATCGCCGGTAGCAATGAACGGCCCCAACTGGGAATACTTATGCGGCAGCAACCGCTGAAGCGCGAAATCGTTAAAGGAGTTTTCCTGGTGTCGGTATACGATGCCGGATGAAGCGGTGATATCTGAAAAGATAGGCCTCGAATCGGCCGGCGGCGCCGGGCGGGCCCTGGCGGCATTTGCCCACGACAAGGTGAGCAGGGTGTCTGCCGGGATATCCCTCATCGTTTGAAGACCACTATCGGGCCAGACCACCGTGAGGGAATCGATCCGCTTACTGTTGCCAAGACCAAACAGCAATTTCCGGTCGACGCAGGAAAAATACCCCCGCACCGGGTTCTCTTCCTGCATTTGAACCATGCCGCCGGTGTATACATACACCTTGGCCCCGAAGCCATGCCTGTTGAGCGTGTCGCCTGCCAGGTTCAGGCTTAAAAAATGTGCTTCCGGCGGTTTTCCCTTTTGCACCGTATTATTGATAAATACGAAGGCTTCTTTGTCGATGTTGTTCACGACAAGGTCGAGGTCGCCGTCGTTGTCGAGGTCCACATATGCAGCGCCATTGGACATGGAAGGCTCGTCGATACCCGCATCCGCAGATACGTCCGAAAAGGTGTAATCATGCTGATTGATGAACAGGTAATTGGGAAGATTGACATGATCCAGTTCCGCCAGCCGCTTCCTGATCAGGGCCTCCTGTTCGGGCCGGGTCTTGTTGCTGCCGAATATCCTGCTGCTGAACTCCAGGAAGTCGGCATTGATAAAATCCCGGCCGATGCCGTTGGTGACGTGGATATCCTTCCAGCCGTCGTTATTAAAATCCGCGATCAGCACGCTCCAGCTCCAGTCTGTCGCCTCGATACCCGCCAGCTGGCCTATCTCGCTAAAAAAGGGGATACCCGTGTCGCCGGCATGGACGATGCCGTTATTCAACTGAAGCATATTCCGCATGAACTCCGGTTCGTAACCCATCTGCCGTTCGGCCTGGTACCGGTCGTAATTCATAAAGGAAAAAGACTCTTTTCTTCGCCGGTTGTATTCGGGCAGCATGTCCAGCGTTATGATGTCCGGTAGCCCGTCATTATTGATATCCGCGGCATCCGCTCCCATGCTGGAATAGCTTTGGTGCTGCAGGCTCCGGCTAATGACGTTGGTGAAGGTTCCATTGCGGCAGTTGAGCCACAGGTCGTCATTGGAGAGAAAATCGTTGGCGACGTAGATGTCGGGCCAGCCGTCATTGTTGAAGTCGCTGACCGTAACGCCAAGACCGTAGCCGTCTTCCCGGATACCTGCCTGTAAGGTAACATCCGTGAACACCGGATGCCCTTTTTCCTTTGAATAGCCTTCATTCCTGAATAACCGGTCATTGGCCGGTGACCCGCCACTGCGATTGCGGGGAACGATGGCGTTGGTATGGGTCCCCAGCAAATAATTGACGAGGTACATATCGAGATCGCCGTCTTTGTCGTAGTCGAGGAACACCGCCTGGGTGGAATAGCCCGAGAAAGCCAGCCCATAGTCTTCTGCCTCTTCTTTGAACGTAAGGTTACGCTGATTGATGAATAACAGGTTTTTGGCGGGATGAAGCAGGTCTTTTCCCAGGACGCAGACGTAGATATCGTCATAGCCGTCGTTATTGATATCGACGATGCTCACACCGGTGGCCCAAACATTCGTCGTTATTCCCGCCTTTTCCGAGATGTCCTCAAACTGGTTATTGCCCTTATTTATATACAGGCGGCAGCTCACCTGGTTGCCGGTGAAAAAAATATCCTTCAGGCCGTCATTATTGAAATCGCCGATGCCGACCCCACCGCCCATATATCCGAATTCGTTGATAAAGGACACGGAAGAATCGACGTCATTCAGATCGTTGCGGAAATGGATGCCGGATTCGTCCGGCTGCAGCTTTGTAAAAAGGCTGTTCTTCCGGATGTGGTGGCAGGCGGAAAAAAATATCACCGCCATGAAAAGCAGCGTCAGGCGGTGATATTTGCAGACCTCATGTGACATCATGAACAAACACGTTTATTTGATCATCGGGTTAGCCGAGGTCTCACTGGCCGGAATGGGGAACAGGGCGACCTGTCCCGGCTTTGGATCGGGATGCAGCGATGGATAATATCCCTTCGCTCTCCATCTCAGCATGTCGATGTTGTTCACTTCTTCCCCGGCCATCTCCACCGCCTTTTCATGCATCACCGCTTGTATGGCGTTATCGTGGTTGGTCAGCGTCACCGGCGGCATATTCACGCTCGGCCGGCTACGCACCTGGTTGATATAGATGGCTGCCTGCGCGGGAGTTCCTACCTCGGCCTCGCATTCCGCCAGCATCAGCAACACTTCCGCATAGCGCATGATCCGGAAATTTAGCCCGTCGGGATGAAACCCGTCGTTGGTCCAGTCGAGTACAGAATATTTTCGGTAAACTCTCCTTTGGATGGTCCCGTTATGGTTGCTGGGCGCCACGTTCATGCCACTTTCCGTCAGCGGCGTGCCGGCCTGCGTCCCGGCAAAGGTCAGGATATTGTCACCGGACTCGTAAAAAGTGAATTTATACCGTGGATCACCCGCCTCGAATTCATTGAGTATCGCATTGGAAGGGACCACATTACCCCATACGATGCCATACTCCTGGCTGCGCATGACGCTTTCATCGGCCGTCGCACCCTCACCCGTATAGCCCCAGTTGAAATTATCGTCACCCTTGTCGATGAAGACTATTTCAAAAATGGACTCCGCGTTGAATTCATGGCCGGTCGCAAGGGTATTGGACGCCAGCTTGACATCGCCATCGAAATTGTACAGGAAATTACTCATCAGCGAATATTTTCCATACACCTTCAACAACGCGGCCTTCGCACCCGCATAATCGCCCTTCTGCATGAGCACCTTGCCCAGCAGGAAATTGGCCGCATCCATGGTGGCCCGGCCATCGGTGGAATGCGTGTTGGGCAGTTTGGCAGCGGCGTCGGTGAGGTCGCTGATGATCTGCGTATATACGTCGGCGGCCGGTGTCTTGCCTTTGTAGCCTGTTACCGACGTAACCGGTACGGTATAAAGCGGTACATCACCCCACATCGTGACCAGTTCGAAATAAGCCCATGCCCGCAGGAATTCGGCTTCCCCGACGATCACAGCCGCCGAGGCAGGATCGTCCTTGACACCGGGAGCCTTTGAAATGACGAGGTTCGCCCGGTTGATCATTTCATAAGTCCCCGTCCAGACACTGGTCATGACGGCGTTCGACGGAGAAGGCGAAGGCTGCGTCAACAGCTCGGCCCTCGGCGCCTCGAGCTGCGCGCCGCCCGAACCGGTCTCACCCCCCCGCATATCGTGGGTGAAGAACCATTCGCGACCGGCGAGGTTCGCGCTGTGCAGGCTCGAATACACGGCATCCACTCCATTACGGAGCTCGGCGGCCGTCTTAAAATAACTGTCCGTAGTAGGATTGTTCTGATCGGAGTAGTTCAATTTTTTATTGCAGGCGATCACGGCGGCAGTACCAAGGATAGTTACCGCCAGCGATATTTTAATAATTTGATTCATATAATTGTATTTTCAAGGTTTATTTTTTTAAAAATTGGCCTGGATACCGACCTGGTAGGCGTGAGGCTGCGGATACACGGCCGCATCGATCCCATTGGTCAGCGAGGAACTGTTGACCTGCCGGTTGCCCACTTCCGGATCGAAGCCCGAATATTTCGTAATGGTCAGGACATTTTGCGCGGAGAAATAGATCCTGAAGCTCCTCACGACGCCATTTGTCATCGTCTGCAATCGCTTGTCCGGGATCGTATAGCCGATCATGACATTCTTGAGCCGGAGATAGGAGCCGTCCTCTATGAATCGGTTAGAGGGCCGGGCATTCTGGTTGGGATCCGAAGAGATGGCGCGGGGTACGCTGGTATTGGTATGGGTGGGCGTCCAGGCGTCCAGCACCTTCGTGCTTGCATTGAAGAAGCGGATCATGCCTTCCGAGATGGTACGCGTGGCATTGAAGATCTTATTACCCTGCACGCCCTGCCAGAAGGTGGATACGTCGAAATTCTTATAGCTCGCACCTAAGTTGATGGAATAAGTAAACGTCGGTATGTAGCTGCCGAGGAAGACCCGGTCGTTGTTGTCGATGACACCGTTGCCATCGACGTCTTTGAATTTAAGGTCGCCAGGTCCGGTGCCTGCGGTTTGCGTAGCATGTTTACTTACATCCGTCGCGTCCTGGAAGATGCCTTCCGTCTGCCAGCCGTAGAACGACTGGATCGGATGGCCAACCGCCGTATTGGTGACGTTATACCCTTCGCTGAGATCAGCATCCGCGCCCGCTTCTAAATTCTTGACGCCGGGAGCCAGCTTGGTCACGTTGTTCGTGATAAAGCTGATGAGGCCGCTGGCATTCCACCGGAATTCGCCTGTCCGCTTGGTATAGCCCAGCTGCAGCTCGAAGCCGTTATTGGTCATGGAGGCAATGTTCTGCGGGACGGTATTCACCAGGTAACCCGCGGAGGGAAACACAGGAACGGCCAGGATCAGGTTGTCTGTCGTCCGCCGGAAATATTCGGCAGACAAAGTAATGGTATTGTTCAACAAGCCCATGTCCAGGCCAAAATTCAGCGATTTGGTCGTCTCCCACTCGAGGCTTGCATTACCAAGGGCTTGAATGGAAGATGCAGGGCCGCTTGTAAAGACATTGCCGAAAGGATAGTAAGCGCTGCTGGCGTTGACGACTTGCTGCCAGGGATTAAATCCTAAAGCAAAGCCATTCAGCCCGGTGAGCCCGTAACCCGCCCTTACCTTCAGCTCGGAGATCTCCGTTAGGCTCTTCATGAAATCTTCTTGGTCGATCCGCCAGCCGACGCTGCCGGAAGGAAAGACCTTCCATTTCTTTCCCGGAGCCCATATCGAGAGACCATCCTGGCGAATAGCGCCACTCAGCAGGTATTTGCCCTTGTAGTCATAGCTCAGCCGGCCTACATAGGAGATCAGGTTCCCTTCGTACTTCAATGTCTGAACCGACACATTGGTGGCGTTATTCAGGACCTGGATATTGTTGGACGCCTGGTTGCCGCTCGCATTCTCATTGCGGATCTTTTGCTGAAGGTACTCGTATACGGCGATAGCGTTAAAATGGTGGTTGCCAAATGTCCGGTCGAATGTCAGCTGTTGCGTATAGAGCTTTACCGTGGAGACGGAGCGATTGTTCGTGACGCCCGCCAGGATGGCGCTGCTACCCGCGACAGTTCCGCTGTCGTTGAAGATCGGCGAGAAGCGGTAGTCCAGTCCGTTGGCATAGTCGATGCCGATGGTCGAGCGGAACTTCAACCACTTGGTGAAGCTCACTTCTGCATAAGCCGAACCCAGGATCTTCAGAGTCGACCGGGTGCCCGGATTCTTCACCGTTGCATCTTCTATGGGATTGGTCGGGTCGCCGCCATCCAGCACGGAGTTGACACCACGGAACCCGTCGGTCGTGGTAGGATCGTACACCGGCATATGCGGCATGATCCGGATGACATTGATCAGGTTGGATCTCGACCCGGCCTCGTTGTTGTCATAGGCCTGCTCGCCGTCGGCGAGGTACAGGTTCTCCCCAAAGGTGAACACCTTGCTGATGTTATGCTCCGAATTGATCCGGAAATTATACCGCTTATAGCCGACCGTCGGGGCGATCCCCGTTTGATCGAAATAGCCGGCCGAAGCGTAGAAACGCGAAACATCGTTGCCGCCGCTGAGCCCGATATTGTGCTGGGTCATCACCCCGCTCTTGAAATAGGCGTCCTGCCAGTTGGTATTGGTCTGGCCATACGTCTGGGTAGTGCCCTGGTAGATCGGTGTATTGACCCAGGGCGCCATCAGCCGGGCGACATTACTGCCCCTGTAAGCGATGGCATACTGCTGGAATTGCGCCGTGTTCAGCAGGCTCAGCCGCTTGGTCACGTCCTGTGTCCCCACATAGGAGTCGAGACTGACGCGGATCTTGCCGCTTCTCTGTCCTTTCTTGGTCGTGATCATGATGACCCCATTGGTAGCCCTCGATCCATAAATAGCCGCCGCGGAGGCATCTTTGAGCACATCCACGTTTTCGATATCCCTTGTATCGATGGTAGACAGATCTCCTGTCGGCAGACCATCGATCACATACAAAGGATTGGGCGCATAGGAGATCGAGCTGATGCCCCGTATGCGAACGATCGGGTCCGTGCCGGGGCTGCCGTTGTTGGTCACCTGGAGCCCGGTGACCCTTCCCTGTAACGCCTGCGCCACGCTGGCTACGGGCAATTCTTTTACCGTCTTGCTGTTGACGCTCGAAATGGCCCCTGTCACCGATGCGCGCTTTTGTGTACCATACCCTATTACAATTACTTCTTCGACGGCGCTCAACTTTGGTTGAAGCTGTACCGTCAAGTGGTCGGTGGTCGCGCTCACTTTTGTGGATGCCGCCTGAAAGCCGACCATCGAGAACTCCAATGTCTCGCCGGGTTTTGCGTCAATGGAAAACTCGCCTGCGGCGTTGGTCGTAGTGCCCCGCGTAGTACCTTTTATACCGACGGATGCCCCAACTAGCGGCGCACCACCGGCATCAACAAGCTTGCCTTTGATAGGAGTCTGTGCGAGCAAGCTGGATGAAAAGAAAAGAAATACCAGGAACAAAGTGCCCTTTGCAATTCGTAGAATGGCAGTTTTAGAATTTCTCATAAGCAAACAATTGATGATTAATGGCAATTTTTTAGAATAAGTCTCGGAGTAAAAGTAGAAAAAAAGGGAAATTACAACCGATTGCATAAAAATTGTAACCTCGCCGTTTTTCGTTTAAATTATTATTTTAATAACTATATTGGCAATTAATTTTTAATTTCTTATGCTTGCTAAACGATGCAAAAAAATCTCAACCGATGAAAACATATATCAAAATCTTATCAAATTTTGATCGTTTTCCGGTATTCCACTGGCGTGACACTGAAATGCCTTATGAATGCCTTGCCGAAATTGCTCCTCGAATGGAATCCCACCAATTTGGCGATCTCGAGAACCTTCTTGTTGCCGCTGGTCAGCAACTCGGCAGCCTTATTGAGCCTGATGGTGTTCACCAGTTCGTTGGGGGTAAGATGAGAGATGCACTTGATCTTCCGATATAGCGTAGGCCGGCTCATATTCATCAGCTGCGCCAGCGTGTCGACATTAAGGCCGGTGTCAGGCAGATGCTCCACGATAAAGCTGTTCAACCTGTTCAAAAACGCCTCATTGTCTCCGGAGCAGGCAATCGGATGCTTGAAAAGGCGGGACTGACTAAAGTAGCTCTCTATGCGATGCCGGTTGGCGAAAAGATTTCTGATCTGCGCCCGCAGATAGCTTCGGGACAACGGCATTTCCATCCACGCATCCGCCCCGGATTCCAGGCAGCCAATGCGCACTTCGGGGCTATTCGCCGCTATCAGCAGGATCACGGGGAGATGTGCAAACCGGGGTGTGGATTTCAGGCGGGAACATAGCTGGACCCCACCCTGGGGACCTCCTGTTTCTCCTTTGATGATGATCATTTGGATCGCGTGATTTTCCAGCGTCATTAACAGATGCCGCTCGGTCCTCACCGGGAAGAGATGGCAAACGTCGCCCAGGTATCGGGCGAACTGGTCCACTTCTGACTTATTACAGTAGACTAATAAGACATTTTGGGCGGCTGTCAATCCTGTGCAAGGATTGACATCATCTATTTTTTCGGAAATGGCAGTTGCAATCATAATCTATACAAATCTATAATCAACAGCCTCTTACATATGTACTATTTGTCGAAATGTGTAGCACAATTGTTGAATTTCAGTATTATCGACTATATTGTCAGGATGAGAGGGTTGTGGCGATAAAGAATAACATATTACTCCTAATTTTCATGCGGCTGGCTATAGCCGGTATAGCTCAGCCCGCACATATCAACTTTACGTCATTGACGTCAAAGGATGGACTGCTTTCCAATACGGTAAATGCCATCGTGAAAGACAGGTATGGATTGATGTGGTTTGCCACGGATGATGGCCTCAACAAGTTCGACGGGACAAATTTCACCGTCTATCGTCACATCCCCGGCGATAACCAAAGTCTTCGCGCCAATGAGGTACTCGCCCTGCACGAGGACAGCAGAGGTAATCTGTGGATAGGCACCAGTGGCGGCGCGGTGAGTTTATACGACCGGAAAAAGGACAGGTTCGTCCATTTCCCGGGCCCGGGCGACACATCCGGGCTGGTACCCAATGCCGTCGTCCGGGGTATTTGCAGCGATCATGAAGGGAAGGTCTGGATAGCACAGTTCGAGTCTCCTTACATGCTTGATCCGGATTCAGGGAAGCTAACCAAAATGGCTCTGGGATACGAGCCTGGCGGGGCATCGCCCGGGATGAGCCTGGAATGCATTTTTGCAGATAGCAGGGGAAGGATATGGGTAGGCACGGACAACGGGTTGTTCCTGTATAAGCCGGCCACGCATTCGTTCAGACGGTTTGGGCATGCCCTTTCCGACAAGGAAAGCCTTGTGGACAATCATGTCAAAGTCCTGGGGGAAGATCGATCGGGACATCTTTGGGTGGGCACTGTGCACGGCCTGTGTATGATGCGTTCGGACAAGGGCGCCTTTGTCCCGTATAGCGTGATGGACCCGGCCAACAAGGTGTTGGGTGAAAAGACTATCAATGCCATCGTACCGGACAGCGATGGTAAATTATGGATCGGCACCATGGAGGGTCTCCATGTCCTGGACCCGAAGGCCGGGCGGGCCGTCACCTATCTGCCGGATGGCAATGTACATGGGCTGACAAGCAAAGCCATCAAAAGTATCTATATCGATAAGGAGGATATTTATTGGGTGGGCACTTACCGCGGCGGCATCGATAAATACGATAAGAACCTCAACCTGTTTGACATAAAGCCGAGTGACGCCTTTCCCGACAGTGAAGCAAAACGATCTGTCGTAACATCGTTTGCCGAACGAGGGGATGGTAGGATATGGGTGGGGATGGACGATGCCGGCCTCTACAGCTTCGACAGGGCGACAGACGAATTGAAGCCGGTGCGTTTAGGGGTGGATAGCAAGGAAAAGGACTTGATGGCCGTGCTCGCTTTGAAGCTTGCCCGAAATGGCCGGCTGTATATCGGGACACTCGGGGCCGGGCTGGTCGTGATGGATACAGCGACAGGAAGGATCAGGCACATAACAATGGGGCCCGGGCAGGCGAATCCGAGTGAAAATGAGGTTTACAGTATCCTGGAAGACAGTAAAGGGCGCATCTGGGTGGGCACTAACGGGCAAGGAGTGAGTTTGGTGGTGAATAACAGGGTGATTGCAAGATATACACCGGCGCCGGCGGCCCCGACCGATATTCTGTTGCCGGTGAATGGCTATATAAGGGCTCTGGAAGAAGACCGTGATGGCAATATCTGGATCGGCACTCATGGCGGGGGACTAGCCATTCTCGGGCCCCGGGACAACCATTTTACGTTGTATAGCCAAAGCAACAGCCGGTTGCCGTTTGATAAAGTACACGCATTGCTGTGCGATAGCCGCGGCCGGATGTGGGTAGGCACCTATGGCGGAGGACTGGGCGTATTCGACAGGAAAAGCGGCCAATTCATCAATTACACCGAGAAGGACGGTCTCCCGAATACGACGATCTACCAGATAGTCGAGGATACGCAGGGACACATCTGGGTCAGCACCAATACAGGCATAAGCAGTTTTAGCCCGGAGACAAAAACCTTTCGAAATTTCAACTATCTCAACGGCCTGCAGAATAACAATTTCGTACACGGGTCGGGCATCCGCTTATCAGACGGCGCCTTGCTATTCGGGGGCCAGCAGGGCTTCAATTATTTCTACCCTTCCCGTCTCACGATCAACAGGAATGCACCGGCCGTTGTACTGACAGACCTGCAAATAGCCAACAAGTCTGTCCAGGCAGGACCAGCATCTCCTATCAGCGACCAGATCTCCGTCGCCGACACGATAAGGCTTGAATACAAACAAAACTTTGCACTGAGCTTTGTAGCCCTCAACTACACCCTTCCAAAGCAGAATCAGTATGCGTATAAGCTGGAAGGAGTCGATAAGGAATGGAACACCGGCGCCATGAACACTGCCAGGTATACCAATCTCGATCCCGGCGAATATGTATTCCGCGTGAAGGCGATCAACAACGACGGCGTGTGGAGCACGGAAGAAAGGTTGATAACCATCTTTGTAAAGCCCCCCTTCTGGCGCACCGTTTACGCCTATATTTTTTATGTGCTGGCGGCCGGCGGGCTTTTACTCTACAGCCGGTATCGCGGGCTTTCGAGGGTGAGGAAGAAATTCCAGCTGGAGCGCGAACGCGCGGAGGTAAGGCGGGCACAGGAGCTTGACCGCATGAAGCTTAAATTCCTTACCAATCTGAGTCATGAATTCAGAACTCCCATCTCCCTCATCATGGGGCCCGTCAACGAGCTGCTGTCCGAACAGCAGGGGAAGAGATCGAGTGATAAGCTGTATATGATCCGCCGGAATGCCAGAAGATTGCTCAATCTCGTCAACCAGTTGCTCGACTTCAGGAAGATGGAAGTGCAGGAGCTCAGCCTGCTGCTGACGGAGGGGGAACTGGTAGCTTTTGTAAAAGACACAGTCCATTCTTTTACCGATCTGTCCGGAAGAAAACATATCCAGCTGAATTTTACCAGCAATATCCCTAGCCTGCATGTGTTGTTCGACCACGATAAAATGGAACGCATTCTCTTCAACCTTCTTTCCAACGCTTTTAAGTTCACCCTGGAAGAGGGAAGCATCTCTGTCCTGATGGATGCCCCCGACGAGCCGGATGAAGCCGGGAAAAAGCGCATTGCCATCCGCGTGATCGACACCGGCATCGGGATACCGCCTGATAAGCTGCAACAGATATTTGACAGGTTCTTTCAGCATGCATCCGGAGACGCTATTCTCAACCAGGGTACGGGTATCGGGCTGTCCATCACAAAAGAGTTCGTGCGGTTGCACGGCGGCACCATCGAGGTGGAAAGCGAGCCGGACCATGGAAGCGTTTTTACGATCTGCCTTCCCCTCCAGGTAGTGACGGACCGCCAAACTGCCATTTCCTCACGCCCCCAAACGGAGCAGGAAACTCCGACGGCAAATGAAGAGCCTGCTGTCATCTCCGAAATGCCCACCGTCCTGCTGGTGGAGGATAACGAAGACTTCCGGTTCTACCTCAAGGACAACCTCCGGCAGAATTACAGGATCATCGAGGCAGCCAACGGTAATGAAGGCTGGCAGAAAGCATTAGCCGCCCACCCGCAGCTGATCGTCAGCGATATCAGCATGCCTCATATGGACGGCATCCTGCTTTCGAAGAAATTGAAGGCCGACAAGCGTACCTCCCATATACCCATCATATTGCTCACGGCGTTAACCGGGGACGCGCAGCAGTTGGAGGGGCTGGAAACAGGAGCCAACGACTATATCACTAAGCCTTTCAATTTTGAAGTACTGCATGCTAAGATGAGAAGCCTGCTCGAACTGGGGCGCAACCTGAAGAGTGCTTATACCCGGCAGATCAAAGTGCTTCAGCCCGAAGTAAGGGTACAAACAGAAGAGGAAAGATTGATGCAGGCCATTGTCCGCTGCCTCGAAGAGAATATCGCCAGTCCGGAGCTTTCCGTCGAATTCCTCAGCAGGCAGGTGGGTATGAGCAGGAGCTCGCTGTATAGCAAGATGCTGGAAATTACGGGGGAAACACCCGTGGAATATATCCGCTCTTTCAAATTGGCGAAGGCGGCCCAATTATTGGAAAAGAGCGACCTTAGTATTGCGGAGATAGCCTACCAAACAGGATTCTCTTCACCAAATTATTTCGCCAGGACCTTTAAGGTAAAATTTAACATCCAACCATCAGAATATATCGCGCAAAAGAGGGCCGCCAGATGACCCTTTTTTATCACAGCTGATGATAATAGCTCATTCTTTGCCGAAATAGCTTCGGCGGCAGTGTATTCCAGGAGTAAACTACTAAATTGGCCCATCCAGAAAGTTAGACCAAAATAACAATTGAGATGATAGCACGTTTAGCAGCCCTCTGCATCATGATGTCGACCGTATGCGGGTTCCGGGCCACTGCACAGGATAAGAATTCCGGCGAACCCCTCCTTATCAACGATTCCGGCTATTTTGAGAAACCCGGTGTCAATGTGATGGTGTTCAGCAGCCAATATAATGGTATGTTCTTCGATGAGAAGACGGCGGGCATCGAGATCATCCATCATGGTGTCAGGACCGCCACGGGCGGGGCCGTCAGGCTGGAGCCTACGCCGGAACAGTGGGACCTTATCCCCGTGCTGGAAAGCCGAAAGGTGGACCATGAGCACGGCGCCATCGAGGCCGGATTGACCTACAAGGAATACAATTTCCATTCGAAGGTACAGGTGACTGCTAAGGATAAAGGCGTCGAGATCAGCGTCTACCTCGATCAGCCGCTGCCCGAAAAGCTGGCGGGTAATGCCGGATTCAACCTGGAATTTCTGCCGGCCGCTTATTTTGAGAAGACCTATCTTGTCGATGGCAACCCTGGAAATTTCCCGCTATATCCATCCAGCAAAACGAGGATGGAGTCGGCGGACAAAAAAATTCCCCAATTTGCGGGTCACACCACTTTCGACGACCGGGGGCGGCATGAATTCATCATCCCTTCGCCGCTGGCCACCGGCCGGACTCTTGTGCTGGCGCCCGAAGACCCCGAGCGAAGAGTGCTTATCCGGAGCACGGATGCCGAGCTGCTATTATTCGACGGAAGGAACCTTGGCCAAAACGGCTGGTTCATCATACGCAGCCTGCTGCCGGCAGGGAAGACGGGAAAGGTGCTCAGCTGGTATGTAGAACCTAACGCGATCCCAGGCTGGAAGCGAAAGCCGGTCATCGGGTTCTCCCAGGTGGGCTACACGCCCGGGCAGGACAAAACGGCCGTCATCGAATTGGATAAAGCCGATGTGCCGCTGCCCGAAGCAGTGCTGTATCAGGTGACGGAAGATGGCAGGGAGGTAGAGAAGCTGCGGGCTCCGCTCCATCCCTGGGGCAGGTATCTTCGATACAATTACGAGGTCTTCGATTTCAGCGATGTAAAAGAACCCGGCGTCTATTTTTTACAATACGGTAACCAACGGACGAACAGCTTTCGGATCAGTCCCGATGTCTTTGTGGATATCTGGCATCCGACATTGGATGTGTGGTTCCCGGTACAGATGGACCACATGGAAGTGAATGAGGCTTACCGGGTATGGCATGGCGCGTCATTCCTGGACGACGCGTTGCAGGCGCCGGTGAATCATCAGCATTTTGACGGATATAGCATGGGACCATCCACCCAGACAAAATATAAGTCGCTCGAGCGCATCCCGGGCATGGCCGTCGGCGGCTGGTACGACGCCGGCGATTTCGATATCCAAACCGGATCGCATTGTGACGCCGTGCTGGCGCTGGTAGACGCCTGGGAAAAATTCAGGTTAGACCGTGACGAAACGTTTGTCGACTATCCGACAAGGTATGTAGACATCCATCGACCGGATGGGAAGCAGGATATCTTGCAACAGATAAAGCATGGAGTGCTTAACATGGTGGCCCAGGTGAAGAATATCGGCCACCCGGTGAGAGGGATCGTCGTGCCCAACCTGCACCAATATCACCATTTGGGCGATGGGTCGATGGAAACGGACAATCTGCCTTATAATCCGCGTCTTAAGCCCTATGAGACGGATGGAAGATCCAGCGGGACGATGGATGACAGGTGGGCCTTTACGGAAAGGACGGTATTCCTGGATTATTACACTGCTGCTGCCCTGGCTGCCGCGAGCCGTGCACTGAAAGGATTCGACGACACGCTCGCCGTACAATGCCTGTACTATGCCCGCAAGCTTTGGAACGAAGACGACAGTATGAGCAAGCAGGATACCTCCAGGTTCTCGATGATGTTCAGACGTAACCTAAAGACAACTGCCGCGCTGCAATTGTATATAACCACAAAGGAAGAGGGCTTTGGAAAGGAATTCCGTGAAGGCATCTGGCAATCGCTCGACCGAAACGTGCAATTCGGCATGGCGACGGCCCTTCAGGCATGTCCCTATATGGACCAGGCGTACAGGGACAGGCTTCGCCCCTATGTAACCAGGTTCAAAGGGGTGAGTGACGGCTATGCCCGCCAAAACCCTTATGGCGTGCCCATGGCCGCCGGCGGCTGGGGCGGGAATAGTGGTATTGTCAACTGGGCAATCACCTGCTATTATGCCCATCGGCAATTTCCGGATATCATGAGTGCGGCGTATGTCTACCGCGGCCTCGACTATCTTTTTGGCTGTCATCCCTATTCCAATATTTCGTTCGTATCGGCAGTGGGAACCCGTTCGAAGAAAATAACGTACGGCAACAACCGGGCTGATTTCAGCTATATCGCAGGCGGCGTCGTCCCCGGCATACTTATCCTGAAACCTGATTTTCCCGAGAACAAAGAGGACTGGCCTTTCTTCTGGGGGGAGAATGAGGTAACCGTAGGGATCTGCGCCAATTATATCCTTTTGTCGGCGGCCGTGAATGCCCTCCAGCTAGGTGATGCATCCGCAAACAGATGATCCATACCTATGGGAAGTATAAAATTCCTTTAATATGAAAAAACCGATGTTGACCGCGTTATCTCACTATGGGCCGGTTTCAGAGCCCGTTAAAATAAACGACAACAAACTGCAGTACGCATTTCCACCGCATTTATTCACGCAAATAAAAGTAACCATAAACAAAGCCCAATGATCAGTAGACTCAAGCAAATACTCCTGTTTTCCCTGGCTGCCCTGGCCGGTAATACCTGCATGTCCCAGGATATCAAGGAAGATTTCAAGCCATCCGTTTTGAACCAGCCGGGGCAACCCTACCCACAGGTGAACTCGCAGGGTTATGCCCGGTTCAGGATACTGGCGCCAAGGGCAGACAGTGTCAGAGTGAGCTTGGGGTTAGGGGGCAAGGGTGGTACACTGCTTACAAAAGGGGAGGACGGATTTTTTACAGGCACCACAGCAGGGCAGATGGATGAAGGTTTTCACTATTACCACGTTACCATTGACGGCGGTGTATTCAACGATCCCGGCACCCTCAATTTCTATGGTTCGGTTCGCTGGGAGAGCGGCATTGAAATACCGGCACACGACCAGGATTTTTATGCCTTGAAAGATGTGCCGCACGGGAATGTGGTCCAGGTGCTTTTCCCTTCCAAAAGCACCAATACATCCCGCAGGGCATTTGTGTATACGCCGCCGGGTTACAGCAAAGATGCCAACAAGCGTTATCCGGTGTTATACCTGCAACATGGATGGGGTGAAGATGAAACTGCATGGAGCAACCAGGGCCATGCCAACCTGATCATGGATAACCTCATCGCCGACGCAAAGATCAAGCCGTTCATCATTGTAATGACCTATGGCATAACAAACGAAGTAAGATTCGGCCACATGCGGGAATTTAAAATTGACACGTTTCAAACAGTACTGACAGAAGAACTGATCCCTTATATAGACGCTCATTTCCGCACATTGGCCAACCGGGAAAACAGGGCGATGGCAGGGCTTTCAATGGGCGGCATGGAAACGCACACGATAACGCTGAATAGACCGGAAGTTTTCTCACAGTATGCGTTGCTGAGCGGTGGCCTTTATACGCCGGAAGAACTGAAAGACAAAACAAAACCGAAACTGATCTTTATAAGTTGCGGCAGCCGCGAAAATCCCGACCGGGTCAAACAAGCAACAGACGCGCTAAAACAGGCTGGTTATAATGTAGTTTCTTTTGTGTCTGAAAACACAGCGCATGAGTTTCTTACCTGGAGGCGCAGCCTATACCAACTGGCGCCGCTGCTTTTTCAAAATTAATTTAACTATTCGTCAGCCCGGAGAGGGGTATAACTCTCGCATTTCAGGGGTAAAAAATGTTCACTTCGTCCAGGATGGCACAATATAACGATCTTCTGGTTTGTTTATCAAATATATAAGAAGGAACTGGATGCTTTCAGCAGAATGATTGGTGCGTATGAGTGGCGAAATGATGTAGGTTTCATCATTGCTTTCGTTGCAACGGCAATTATTGCCGTGTTGTCATACCGTTTTTTTGAGAAACCATTTTTACGGCTCAAAAGAAAATTTACATTAATTCTATCAAGAGACTAAAATGAGTAACAGGCATTCATTTATTTCGTTAATATTTATCATTGCCAGTCATACCTGTCTGGCGCAAACAGACTCTGCTTCTTTTAAGGTGGACTCCGCCCCTACGTTTCCCGATCCACCAGCCGGATTTGACGTCCAGCAGAGCAATATACCTCACGGAAAGTTGACACCCGTTCAATATGCTTCAAAAACTCTTGGAAAGCTTCGGCAAATGAGCGTGTATACGCCTCCAGGATACTCCTCCGCTACGAAATACCCCGTGCTTTATCTGTTGCACGGTTTAGGGGAAGACTATCGTCAATGGACTGAATGGTGCCAGGCTGATAACATTTTAGATAACCTGATTGCAGAAGGTAAAATTCAGCCTATAGTTATGGTTTTCCCAAACTGTGATTCAAAGCTGACAGTGACAGATACATCAAAAGCAAGCCGTTCAGGGAGAGCGGATGGTTTTGCAGGTTACGGAAAGCCATTCCAAGAGGATCTATTGAAAGATATAATTCCTTATATCGATTCACACTATTCCACATATAGTGATCGCGAACATCGCGCCATTGCCGGCTTATCAATGGGAGGGGGGCAATCGTTAAATATAGGTTTGTATAATCTGGGAATTTTTGCCTATATAGGAGGGTTTTCCTCGGCGCCTAATACAAACCAGTTCGGCGGTATATATACAAATGTGGAATTGGTTCCGGATATTAAAGCTGCCCGGGAAAAGATCAAATTACTATGGATAGCATGCGGCAATAAAGACGGACTTTGGGGCGTTAGTCAGCAGGTCCATCGGTTTCTCAGGGAAAAAGGCATTTCTCACGTTTGGAGCGTGGATACTCATGCGCACGATAACATCGAGTGGGATAATAACTTGTATTGGTTTTCCCAGCGTATTTTTAAAACCGACAAAACCAAATGACCTTAGATTATTTTATACTTTTTACCTGCGATTACTTTAAAAACATAAACATTTTTTTCAACCTGTTTGGCAGGTATATTTTCCCCATTTAATAATATTCCCACCGTTTTTTTAGTTCTTAAACGGCAAGTTTGCGTTATTCCGGAAATAAGCGTTGCATTACTTAGTTGTTGCTTGTCCCATTGTATATCAACAGTATAATTACCACGTCCCCTTAATCCTGTGACCCTGCCTTTTGGCCATTCAGCCGGGAGGGCAGGTAGCAACGAAATTTCTCCCGAGTGGCTTTGCATCAACATTTCGGCAATACCGGCGGTAATGCCTTGTATGCCCTGGTTGCCCTCAAAGGATGGAGTGATCCTGCTATCTTCGGCACGAGGATGTATGCTCACATCGGTAAGCATAAGAATTAGTATTTTATAGGCTGCTTCCGGTTCTTCCAACCGCGCGTGCTGATTGATCTTCCAGGCTCCCGACCAACCCATATTGATGTCTCCCCTGCGTTGTAATACAACCTTTACTGCCTGTGCTAATTCGGGAGTTTTACGTAAAGTAATAGCATCATCAGGATACGAGGCAAACAAATGGGATATATGGCGATGACTTGTATCATATTCTTTAACATCTTCCATCCATTCCTGCAACTGCCCAAATTTTCCAATTTTCAGCGGCGGTAATTTTTTATATGCGCTCTCCAGTTCACTACATAGATCATGATCTTTACCCAATATTGTTGCAGCTGCAATAGTGTGGCCAAACAGATTTCTTAACAATTCATTGTCCATTGTTGATCCCATGGTAACCGCGCCTATTTTTCCATCATCCGTCAAAAAATTGTTTTCCGGACTTGTAGATGGACAGGTTACCAGGTAACCGGTGGCAGAGTCGGTCATCAAATAATCTAAAAAAAATTCAGCCGAGCCTTTTAATAAAGGATAAATACTTTCCAGATATTTTTTATCAAGACCATATTGATAATGGTCATAAAGCTGCTGCATTAACCAGGCGCCTCCCATTGGCCATATGGAAGCCTCGCGGTTACGGTCGGTCGGTGCAGTGTTAAACCATATATCCGTACCGTGATGCGCCACCCAACCACGGCAATTATACAGTTCCTTAGCGGTGCGCCTTCCCGCTTGCGCCAACTGCTCGGTAAACAACAATAGCGATTGGTTGAGTCGTGCAAGGTTTGTGCTTTCAACTGGCCAGTAACACTCTTGTATATTAATATTCAGCGTCCATCTGCCCTGCCATCGTCCTTCCATATTATTCAGCCACATATTGTGGTTATTAAAAGCCAATGTCCCCTCACGGGCGCCGGCCAATAGTAAATACCTGCCGTATTGAAAATATTGAGCAATGTAGAGTGGATCTGCTTCGCCGGCTTTGATCTTTTCCATACGCTCGGTAGTAGTAAGCATTCCGGCAGCACCACCTCCGAGATCCAGTTGGCAACTGGCAAACAGCGGCATGTAATCATTCAAATGTCGTTGTTTTAACTCATTGTATTGATAGGTCGCAGCTTTCGTAATGTATTCATCACAACGTGCTTTTTCATCTGCCGAAACATCATTCCAGCTTTTCCAGCTGGTAGCGCCTGCCAATAGCAACGTTACCGAGTTAGCTTTATCAATTTTTATAATATTGCCTGTTCTTCCTTCTTCCTTTCCGTAAGTCACATTACCGCCATCAACTATTGACTTTAAGCGGGCCGACCATTTTAACGCCGCCGGAACCGGAGTAGCCGTATACCCATCACCTGTCAGTTCTGTGTTTATGCCATTCATAACCAGGTTGCCATTTATTATTTTCGTTTGAGCTGAAGGTTGCAAACTGCTCAAGCCTGTTTTTAAGCTAATACTGCCGGGCTTATCGGCTGTAACATGTATAACTATAACCTGATCAGGAAAGCTGGCAAAGATCTCGCGCTTAAAGTTAACGCCGTTTTCCCTATAAGTAATCGTTACCACGGCGCTATCCATACTCAGTTTTCTTTTGTAATGGTCAACCGCATTGGGTTGATCATCGTTAAAAGAAATATTTAGTATGCCCATGGGTTGATAGTGCTGCACATTGGGGGGCATACTATTCAATTGCATGGCTTCCTCGTTGGCCTTAACGTAATTTCTTTCAAGGATCAGTTTCCTTACGTTTGCCAAAATTTGAGGACCGTTTAAATTATTAGGATCGTAGGGACCTCCAGACCATAAAGTTTCATCATTAAAAACAATATCCTCTTCTGCTGTTTTCCCGCCGATCATAGCAGCGAACCGACCGGTTGCGATAGGTAAACCCTCCCAATATTTGGTAGCAGGTTTATCATACCACCAACACATTTCATTGGCGGCTGACTTTTTATGCTGGGCATAAGAAAATGCCGTGTCCATTGCCACCAGGTTACGGTCCAGGTTAATGGTACTACCGGGTTTAATGGAAAACGTTGCTGTTTTGTCGGCATAACGCACCTTAAGAGTTTTTCCCTTGATGCTATGGATATGTGCGGATACCAGCTTGCCATTTTTCCATTGCATGCTTACTTCATATCCGCCACGCGCACGCAAACCCGAGACAGACCCGTCCTTCCAATCGGTAGATAAGGCGGGCAATAAGCTTATCTCATCATCGTGGCTCTGTAGTAAAGATTCAGCAATAGCGGCAGTAAAACCAAAATTTGCGTCAGACTGATTTGACCTTTTATTGTGCAGATTCGGGCCTACATAGTTGTTGCTCAAAAATTTATTTGTTACTTCCGCAACTTTATCGCCCTGTTCCAAACGTGCCCAAACCGCTATATCCCATGACATGGGAAAGCCGCCAGGGGCCGGATGTTCATCCATCCATTTGTGAATAGCCTCTGCCAACTGAGGGTCACGGCGCAGCCTGATGGAACGGCCCGGATAAAATGTAAACAGCGGCGATACATTATGCCCGGCCGGAGCTTGTTTCCAGTCCTTTATCCATTCCTGTAAAAAACCCGAACTTCCTATTTGGTAGGGCGGTAATTTTGTCAAGGCCGTCTCCAGTTTTTTCCGAAAATCTTCATCGATGCCCAATTCTTTACTGGCTGCTATACAATGCGGAAACAACTCCCGGATAATAGCAATATCCATCGTTGGCGAGGGGGATAAGAAAGACAATTTTCCGCTGCTATCATAATAACCATGCTCTGGCGACATAGAAAAGGGGGTAACCAGCCAGCCATGTTCAGGATCAACAACCATTAATTCCAGCAGGAATTGCGCCGCGCCGCGGATAATTGGGTAATATTTCCTTAAAAAAGGCTTGTCGCCCGTAAATGCATAATGTTCCCACAGGTCCTGGCAAAGCCATGCGCCGCCCATCGGCCACATACCGAACCGGGCTGCATCCACAGGTGCTGTACCGAGCCACAGATCGGTATTATGATGTGCTACCCAACCACCATGGTTGTAGTATTTTTTGGCCGTTTCGGCGCCATTGATGGAAAGGTCCGTTAACAGGTCAAATAGTGGTTGATGGCATTCCGGCAGATTACAAACTTCGGTGGGCCAGTAATTCATTTCTAAATTAATGTTGATGGTGTATTTGCTGCCCCAGTTCGGGTAAATTTCCTCATCCCATATTCCCTGAAGATTCGCAGGCTGCCCGCCTGCCCGACTGCTTGATGCCAATAAATAACGGCCAAATTGAAACGCTAAAGCCTCTAAATTCGCATCTGCAACGGGGGAACGTGAAGTATCCACATTTGCCAACGCCGCATAGTCCTTGTCGGGCGACCTTCTCATCGCAGCAAGGCGTTCGTCTGTCGGCCTTCTGTTTAAGGAATTGTCACCGACATTCAAATGCACTCTGCCCATTAAACTACTAAAGTCTGTTATATGTCTTTGGCGTAATGACGCGTAGCTTTTGCCGGATACGGCATTTAATATTTTGGCGCATTTGGCGGCAGCATCGCCATCGATGTTTTTATAATTTACATAACTGGTCGCTATCGTAACTATAAATGTGACTTCGTTTGCTCCGTTAATGTTAAGGGTTGAATCAGTAACGGTAGCTTTTCCACCGTCTGCTCGTGGTTGCAATGCCGACTGAAAATGCATACCGGGACCTTCAACCGAAGCAATAAGCCAATTTTTTTTATTTCCGGGTTTCCATGTTCCATCCATTATCAATGAGACAGGGGTTGTAGTTATTTTATCGACATAAGGGCCGGTAAATTTTGCTCCAACTGAAACACTGCCTGGCTTATTTGCCGTTATATGTACTACCATCACGTGGTCAGGATATGACATAAAGACTTCACGTGAAAAGGTTACCTTGCCAACACGGTAATTTATTTTGACGATGCCGGTTTCCATATCAAGCTCACGGCGATAATCTTCCACCTTGTCCATCCCATCGAACAATAAAGACAGATCACCTATAGGCTGATAAGCTTGCTGCGCCGCGGGGATGCCAAGGAAATGCGCATCAACCAATTTTTCGGCATCCTGAAATTTTTCGTCAACAATGAGTCGGCGGATTTGAGCGAAATAATTGATCGCTTTCGAGTCATTATAATCATGCGGGCGGCCCGACCAAAAAGTGGATTCGTTTAATGCAATACGCTCCTGTGCGGCACCGCCAAACACCATTGCACCCATATAGCCGTTACCAATAGGCAAGGCCTCCAGCCACTTTTCAGCAGGCTTACGGTACCAGATCACCATGCTATCTTCCGGCTTGTTTAACAATGATTGCGACCAGCACATGCCGGATATGGAAAAGCTGAGAAATGCTGTTGTAATGAGCCTTGATCGCAAGATTGCCTGTAGTTTGTTCATAAGCGAAAGGCCATGCCTGTTAATTTTAAATTCATTTTGGCTGAGCTTCTGGCCTCCTGCGATTTCAGCTCCCGCGCGAGGTCATAGATCGTCAGGTCCTTCAATTTTGCCATGGTGATGGACGTTTATCTCACCGTAACGCTGATCTTCTTCAGGTCTCTGTCCGCAGAACTATTCCCATACCATACATCATAGTCTCCGGGGGTAACCGTCATCTGTCCTTTTTCGTCATTGTAGAATTCAAAGGCGCTGTACGGAAGCCCGACGGTCGCCACGACAGTCTTCCCTGCCGGCACGGTCACCCGCCTGAACCCGCGCAGGGTCTTCAACAGCCCGCTGCTGTCGTCAGCCCTTCGGATATAGACCTGCACTATCTCCGTCCCTGTGCGCTTGCCGGTATTCGACACGGGTATGGCCAGCGATAAGCCGTTCTCCTTCGTTACGACCTTATTGCCGGCATCGGCATTCCCGATGGAAAAATTGGTATAGCTCAATCCAAATCCAAACGGGAAAAGCGGATCGGACATGTACCGGTAGGTCCGGCCTTTCATCGAATAGCTTTCAAAATCCTTCAATTGGTCGGAGCTATTATAAAAGGTCACCGGCAACTTGCCCGACGGATCGTAATCGCCGAACAAGACATCGGCCACGGCCTGCCCGCCCGACTCACCTCCGTACCAGGCCTGGATGATCGCATCGCAGCTCTCCATCACAGGGGTCAATGCAATGGCTGACCCGGAACAATTGACGAATATCACCTTTTTGCCGGCAGCCTTCAATGCCTTCAGACAATTACGCTGCACCTCGGGCAGCTCGATATCCGTCCTGTCGCCGCCTTTGAAGCCGGGATAATTCACGGGCATCTCCTCCCCTTCCAGCAAGGTGGAAAGGCCACCCGCAAATATCACGACATCCACTCCTTTCAGCTTGTTTATCAGCGACGAGAAATCGATGTCCACTTCTTTCCCAAAGTCGAATTCCAGGTTAGCCTGCCAATTATTCAGCTGGGCATACCGGATCTCGATTGTATACTTTTTCCCTTTTTCGACTTTAAAAGGGACCCTCGATGGCAGGGTTCGCCAGTTGTTGTGTCTCGCCAGCGAGACGCCGTCGACAAGCAGTTCAAAATGACCGGTGGCGCCGCATTTGAATACGATCTCTTCCGTCTCGGGCGCCTCGAATTCCGTTTCATAGCTGGCGGAGAAGCCCACGAGTTTGACGGCCGGCGCAAATTCATGGTCCCCTGCGGTCGTCATCTTCAGGGGATGGGTGATCCTGTCGGTAGCGGCAGCATCGCCTGTCATCTCCCGGTTGTTCCAATACCTCGCTTTAAACCCGGTCCCTCCATTGATCGATGTCTTTGAGAAATAGCTTAGCGTCACTTTATTCTCCACGAGATCGCAGGCCTTGTCATAAACCACGGACTGTGCGTTGACCTTCCCCCGGATGCCGTTGAGGATGGTAATCGTCCGCAGGGGTTTGCCGTTGTAATTTCCCCATAGCATCGTCTCATTGTCCGCATTGGGACCGATAACGGCCACCGGGCGCACCGCCCGGTTCAAAGGAAGGATATTATCCTTGTTCCGAAGGAGCGTCATCGACTCGCGGGCCATGTTTAGAGCCAGCTCCCGGTGCTGCGGACTATTGATCACCGAGGAGGGTATTTTCGTCCAGGGCACCAGGGCATCCTCGTCGAAATCGCCCAGGTCCATACGGCCCGTCAATACACGCAACAAATGCTGGTCGACCTCCTTTTCAGTGATCAGTCCCTTCGCAACGGCATCCGGGAGATGCGCGAAGGCATATCCGGCCCATACACATTCCACGTCCGTGCCTGCCGAAACGGCTTTTGCCGAAGCATGCACCGCATCGGAAGAGACCTTGTGACTGGAATAAAAATCCGTGACGGCGCCGCAATCCGACACGACAAGGTATTTAAAGCCCCAATCCTCCCGGAGGATGGTCTGCAACAGCCGGTTGTTCCCACAACAGGGTTCGTCGTCTATGCGTTGATACGCGCACATCACTTCGCGGACGTCTGCGTCCCTGACGAGAGATTTGAAGGCGGGCAGATACGTTTCCCACAAGTCCCGTGGGTCCACATTGTTCACATTCAGAACATGCCGGCTCCACTCGGGGCCCGAATGCACGGCAAAATGCTTGGCGCAGGCCAGAAGCTTCCGGTACTTCGCATCCGCAGGGCCCTGCAATCCTTTTACCACGGACACGCCCATCCGCGACGTAAGATATGGGTCTTCGCCATACGTCTCCTGACCACGACCCCAGCGGGGATCCCTGAAGATATTGATATTGGGTGTCCAGACGGAAAGGCTTAAAAAACGCCGGTTCTCCTGGCCCCTTTTCATTGCTTCATTGTATTTGGCACGCGTCTCGTCCGAAACGGCGTCGAATATCCTGTAGACCAGTGTGTCGTCGAACGACGCGGCCATGCCTATCGGCTCGGGGAATACGGTGACACTGTCGTTATTGGCCAGTCCATGCAACGCCTCGCTCCACCAGTTGAATTTCTTTATTCCAAGACGCGGGATGGCGGGAGACTGGTCTTGCATCAACAGTGCCTTTTCTTTGAGAGTCAGCCTGGAGATCAGGTCCCTTGCCCTCTCTTCGGCGCTCAACGCCGGATCCTGGTAAGGCAGCCGTTGTGCGGGCGTCAACGTCGCGGCGAAGCCGCCCCGGCGCAGCATCTTCACCTCCACCTCGCTCGAACTGTCCACCACCTGGTAGGTTGTTGCAAGCGCTTTGTCATGTTCTCCATCGGCGATGAGCGTCAGCTTATATTTCACGCCCGCAGGTAAAAATCCGAAGCGCAGCTTTTTTGTCTTCTCCCGCAGTGCGGCATTGAGGCCACCCAGCCACCAAGCCTCGCTTTTGCGCCGCGCCAGAACGACGTCCTGTCCCGGGTAGCCATCCAGCAGCCGGATATCATCCCAGGCATTGGGAACTTCCATGAGGAAGTGCTTTGCCGCGTCGGGTAACCCGTCATAGCCTTCCGGCCGATCGGCCAGGTGCTGTAAGCCGGATTCGAACACTACACTCAGCGCCAGCTCATGACCATAGGAGGTGACATGGGGGAACTGTGAGTTGGTAAAGGTCGTGGGTGTATAGTCCATGGGGCCGACCACGTTCCGGGTGAAAGGGAGTGTACAGTTGTGTTCGGGAGCCGTCATGGTAAAATCCGGTCCGTTGTTGTACCATTCCGCGCCGCGCACCGCTTCGCAGGTCATCAGGTTCGGCCAGGTGCGCGACCATCCCCTGGGCACGATGCAGCCGTGGAAATAAACCATCAGTTCCGCCTTTGCGGCATCGTCGAGGATATCGAGATAGTACCGGATCATCTCCTGTTTCTCGCTTTCGAAGAAGTCGACCTTTACTCCTGCAAATCCCAACTGTTTCAATTTCCGGAACTCCTCCATCCGGTTTTCGTGTGTCAACATCCTGTCCCGCGGAGTGGCCGTCACGAATGTATGCGGTCCACCGGAATTGTACCAGATAAGTGGCCGTATGCCTTTAGAGAGTGCGTATTTCGCCGCGTCCTCCAGCGTGCCGCCATTTCCCATGGCGTCCCACTCCCAGTCAAACAGCGTATAGGGCCAGTTCATTTTTGCCGCCAGATCGGTGAAGGCGCAGATCACCTTATAATCTTTCGTGCCATGATTATGCGACCAGTAGTTCCAGGAGACAAGGCCCGGTCTGATCCAATCCGTTCTTTGAAGGACGGAGGGGGGTGACAGGTCCTCTACCAGGGTGGATGCGACGATGTCGCCGAGGTTTCCGGCAATGATCACCCGCCAGGGCGACTGCCAGGGCAAGCGGATGGATGGCGTCGAGGCGCCGAGGCCCCGGCCGTCCTTCTGGTCGGGGAAGGTGACCTTATAGGAGTCGCCGGCGGCGATATTGCTCAGTTTGGAACCACAATACGTGCGGTCCAGGTCCGCTTCATGGACGAGGAACCATTTCTCGGAGCCGGGGACGTTGAACAGGGCGGGGTAACACCAATCCTGTCGAACGCTGTCGTCCTTCATGGCCTTATAGAGGCCTTCGTTGGCCGGGTTCCATTTTTCCAGCCAGCGGGCCGTGCCCGGGGCAACCGTATAGGCCGTGATCTCTTCTTTCACGACGACCGAATTTCCTGCATCGGGGAATCGGTAGCGGAAGGCCAGACCGTCGTCATAAGCGCGGATGATCAACTCGAGCTTCGAGTGCTTTCCATTCTCGAACGAAACAGTGATCTCATTGGCCCTGTTCCGGCAAAGAGACCGCTTGCCGTGGATGGCCGTATACTGCTCGTCAATGGCCAGCGGCTTACCGGCTTTTATGAAGTGAAGATCGTCCCAGAAAGCCTGGTCGCTGCGTACCAGTCCTAACGGGATCTTTGGGATCATGCCGGATAGGTCCAGGTACCAGTCCCCTTTGTCGCCGCCCTGCGTGCAATACAGATTGGCGACGATGCGGTGGTTGGGCGATTCGAGGCGCAGACGTTGTGCGGCGGCTGGATAGGCGGTTATTAGGAGAAGGAGTAGTGCTATCGGAGTTCTCATCGATTCGTAGTTTTTGGGGAGGGTTCAAGGCCGGGAGCGTTGTCTGCCAGAAAGGTGTAGCTCTTGCCCGGTTGTGTGGCGATATCGTATAGCAGAGTCGGCTTCGGGTCAGTCGCGATCCCTTTCGCCTCCGGCGAGATGACGGGCCCGGGTATTTGTTCCGTCTGATAAAAAGGGTTGTCGTTGGGCCCCGTAGCGGCCGAAAGGGCGCCGTCGAGGCAGCGTAGTGCATTGGGCACGCGAAGGCGCAGGCGTCCACCAAGGTTGGACTTTATCACCACCTTTGTCAGCTTACCGTCCTTCCATTCCATATCTTCGATCGCGAAGCCGCCCCTTGCCCGGAGTCCGCGGATGCTGCCGGCGGGCCAGGCGTCGGGCAAGGCCGGCAGCACGAACAGCGCGCCGTCCGCGCTTTGCATGAGCATCTCCGTAATGCCCGAGGTGCAGCCAAAGTTGCCGTCAATCTGGAATGGCGGGTGTGCATCGAAAAGGTTGGAGTAGGTACCCCCACCCTCCGGGTTGACGCCCAGGGGTGAAAGCTGCGTCTGGATGAGCTTATAGGCATGATTGCCGTCCAGCATCCGCGCCCACCAGTTGACCTTCCAGCCCATGCTCCAGCCCGTCGAGACATCACCCCGCTGGATAAGCGTATTCCTGGCTGCCGCGTACAGTTCAGGAGTGCGGTAGGGTGAGATCTGATTGGAGGGGAAGAGTCCGTACAGATGGGAGATATGCCGGTGATGGTCATTAGGATCGTCTACATCATCCAGCCATTCCTGTAACTGGCCATACTTGCCGATATGCATGGGAGGCAATTTGGCGCGCAGGGTTTTCAGGGTGTCGATAAAAGCGTCGTGCCGGTGAAGGATATCCGATGCCCGAATCACGGTGCTGAAGATATCGAAGACCATTTGGTTGTCCATCGTGGTGCCTGCGTCCAGTGAAGAATTCCCGTGCGCTTTGGGTGCGTTCTCGGGTGATGTTCCGGGATTGATCACCAGCCAGTGGTTTCGGGGGTCTTCGACCAGGTCGTCGACATAGAACATCGCCGCGCCCTTCATTACCGGATAGATGGAAGCGAGCCAGGTCTTGTCGCCGTTATACAGGTAATGTTCCCATAAATGCTGGCTTGTCCATGCCCCACCATCGCTCCACAGGCCCCAGAACATCCCGTCCACGGGGCCGGTGCTCCGCCAGATGTCTGTATTGTGATGGGCCATCCATCCCCGGGCCCCATACATCACCCGGGCCGTCTCCCGGCCCGTGACCGACAAGTCCCGTACCATTTGCAGAAACGGCTCGTGCATCTCGGGAAGATTGGTCTTCTCCGCCGGCCAGTAATTCATTTCCGCGTTGATGTTCAAGGTGTATTTGCTGTCCCAGGGCGGCATCAACCGGTCGTTCCAGATGCCTTGCAGATTGGCCGGCTGGCCGCCCGGTTGGGAGGAGGAGATGAGGAGGTACCGGCCATACTGGTAGTACAGCGTCACGAAGGACGGATCGTTGGCGTTGCGGAAGTTTTTGAGCCGTTCGTCGGTGGGCAGGCTGTCGTTGTCCGAGTGGCCGAGGTCGAGCTGTACCCGGTCGAAATAGCGGCCGAAGGCAGTTATATGCGCTTTTTCGATTTCCGCAAACGACTTTGCGGATGCTTTTGCGAGGTAGCCCGTCGCGCGGGCATGGGCATCCCCGGTCAGATCGTGATAGTTGACAAAGTTCGTAGCGATGGAGATATAGATGGTCGCGGCGTCGGCGCTGCTGATGAGCAGCGAGGTATCGGACTTTTGTATGGCACCACCTTCCGTTGTGATCTTAGCTATCCCTTCGTAACGGACCATTCCTTTGACGCCTTCGTGATCCATCGTGGTTCCCGAGATGACGAGTTCCCCGCCGCCGTTCGTCTTCCGCTCCGCATTCTTTTCCGGAGTGGTATAAGAGGCGCTGAAGGAGAGGCTTCCCGGCTTGCTGGTCGTCAACCGCACCACGATTACCCGATCGGGCAGCGATGCCAGCACTTGCCGGGTGTAGCGAACGTCCCCTACTGTGTACGTGGTCGTGGCGATTCCCCGGCTGATATCCAGTTCCCGCCGGTAATGGCTATAATTGTCATGACCGTCGAAAGCCAGCCGGAGGCTCCCTACCGGCTCAAACATCTGGCCGCTCGATTTACTCAGCTTTACGGACTGCTCGAGATACTTTTGCGCGTCAGCCTGTTTTCCCTCGAAGATGAGCTTCCTGGCCTCCGGCAACGCCGCCAGCATCTCCGGGTAATCGTTTCGGTTAGGGCTACCGCTCCATACCGACTCTTCATTTAGCTGGATGTTCTCGAGCCCGACATTTCCGTAAACCATCGCGCCCAGCCGGCCGTTGCCCACCGGCAGGGCATTTTCCCACCGGGCGCCTGCCGGCTGCCGGTACCAAAGGGTCAGTTCGCCTGCTGTTTGAGCAGAGGATATTGTTGTCATCCCCAGCAATGCTGCAAATAGGATCTCCTTCATTGAAAATAGTATGTTTGTTAATGAATTCCTTAGCCGATCACCGCACGAATGCCGGGATATCCACATCGATCAGATGCCGCTCCTGCAATGCCCGCCAAAACTCCTCCGGGAGCGGCCGGGCCGCCAGGTCCAGGTTCTCTCTTACCCGGCCGGCCTCGGAGCAGTGCAACGCAATGCTGCTGACGCCCGGCACCATTAGGGCGAACTGCACGCAAGCCGCCGCAGGCGTCACCTGGAATTCGTCGCAGACGGCAAAGAACTCTTCCCGCCATCGGTACAGGGGCGCCGAAGCTGCGTCAGCGCGTTGTTGTTTTCGATAGTCAAAGTAATCAGAACCTACGAGGAACCCGGAATGAAAAACGGCGGAATTGATCACTGCAATGCCCCGATCAGCCAGCTTTCTGATGAGGTCCATCAACTCCGGCGGATGGTTTTTCACGGTCATACTATTGGCAAACATCACCCAATCCAGTGACACATCCTCCACGATCTGCTTTATCACGCGCCAGTCCTTCGCGCCGACGCCGACTGCCGACACCCGCCCCTGGCGCTTCAGGTCGAACAAGGCTTCATAGGCATCGAGAATATCTGCATAACGGCGGAGATCCAGGCCCTTTTGCACACCGCCGCCGGCCAGATATTCATCCGGATCATGCACCGACACCATTTGCGGCGTATAGCCGCCCAGCAATTGATTCCCCTGTTCAAAGCACTCCAGTATCCCGTCGTAACCAATCTTCTGCACTGCGTCGTAACGAAGGTCCTTCCAGACCCCCGGCTCGAACGTTGGTTCATCGCCGAGCAATGGGCTTCGGACCCAGCCCAATTTATTGCTGATGACCACATCCTGTGGATCGACATTCAGCCGACGCAGTGCCCGGCCCAAGACTTCCAGCGCCAGACCGGCCCCGTATTTGCCGGCGCAGTCAAAGACCACCGGTGCGTCTGACAAGGACGTGCATGCCTCCACGACCCGTGTTTTAACCTCCTCGGGGGTGGCGGCGAACAGATTTCCCAGTCCGCTGGTACCGAATACAACCGACGGTAATTTTATTTCCATAAGGCTATTGTTTCTCATGAATTCAACCTAATTTCAACATTGAAAAAGTTGACATGAACAGCCGAAAACGCGCGACGATCTATGACATTGCCAAGGAACTCAACATCTCCCCCTCCTATGTCTCCAAAGCGCTGAGCAGCCACGAATCCGTCAGCGAGAGCATGCGGCAGCGCGTAAGGGAAAAGGCTGAGCAACTCAACTATAAGCACAATTCGCGTGCTGCCAATCTTCGGCGTGGTCAGTCCCGGACCATCGGCGTAGTCGTTCCACATATCAACCAGAGTTTTTTTTCCGATGCCATTTCAGGCATCGAAGAGGTTTGTTTTGCCAATAACCACAGCCTGGTCATCTGCCAGTCCCACGAGTCCTACGAAAAGGAAGGCAAGGCCATCGAAACCCTTATCCATCAGAATGTCGACTGTATCCTCATCTCCAATGCGGAAGAAACGGCCAGTACCGATCATCTCCGGCAGATTGCAAAGAACAAGATCCCCGTCATTCAATTCGACCGTTGTCTTGATGCCTTCGACAGCTTCAAGGTTATCAATGATAACAAGGCAGTGTCCTATGAAGCCGTCAGGAGCCTCATCCGAGAGGGCTACCGGAACATTGCCTTTCTTGGCGGCCCGGACCTCGTGAAGATCTTCCGGGAGCGCAAGGAAGGGTTCATCGCGGCCATCGCCGAAGCCAACCTGTCTATTCCTTACAATTTCATCATCGACAACGTTCTCTCACGCGAACGTGCAAATCAAGCTGCCTTACCCCTGTTGAGGCTTCCCAACCGCCCGGACGCCATTTTCACCGTGTCCGACCTCCAATCCCTGGGGGTAATGGACGCCGCTGCCGCCCTTGGCATCACTATTCCTTCCCAGTTGGGTGTATTCGGCTTTGCCGACGAGACCTTTTCCCAACTTGTCACACCCTCCCTTTCGACCATCGACCAGCACAGCGCGGAATTGGGCCGGAAAGCCGCCGAGCTTTACTTCCAGCGTATCTACCAACAGGACGAGATGCCGAAGACCGAAACCGTCGTCATTGCTTCCGAGATCCGCATCCGTCAAAGTTCCCGGCGGCAGTAACCATTTGTCTTCCCGCCGCCGGGAGAGCCCTATTGCCAGCCCGGCGATTGCGTCACATTCGGGTCCCGCTTTATTTCCGCCCTTTCAATTGGTATTAAGTTCATGGCGCTGGTATAAGGGATCTTCTGCAGCCAGGTTACTGGCGTGTATGTCGTCACTCCGGTCTGGAGGTTTTTGATGATCTTCATTCCCCGCAGTGGCCGGTTCTCTATATCCCCTGCGATCGTCCACCGCCGCTCGTCGAAGAACCGGTGTCCCTCGAAGGCCAACTCGATGCGTCGTTCGTTGTAGAGCCGGTCGCGTAAGGCCGTGCCGGTATACGTCGCGGGGACCGGCGGCATGTTTACCCTTGCCCGCACCAGATTGATGTATTGCCGGCATACGGCCTCGTTACCGAGATTGAACTGCGCCTCGGCATAGTTGAGGTAGATCTCCGCCAGGCGGAAGAAAGGCCACGGTGTTGTGTAGAACGTCTGCCAGTTGATCGGCCCATTGTCCGGCATGAATTTCTTCAGGATATATCCTCCTTCGGGATTATCACTGCTTTGTTTATAAGAGTCGAATCCCCAGGAATTCCCATCGGAAGCGATCCATGTAAAAAGGGTATCGCCGTGATAGGTCCCCGAATCACACCAGACGGTCGCCTGGAACCGCGGGTCCCTGTTCCAATAGGGATGGTTGGGATCGTATCCCGAAACTGGGTTGGGCGACTGCGTAGCCGCCGTCGTTGCCCCAGGTCCTCCGCCGGTCCACTTGAAGGGCGGCTCACCCGTCGTGGCCATATCATAATCGTCGACCAGGTTCTGCGAAGGACCGTTGCTCGCCCACCATCCGCCGTAGGCGCCATAGCGGCGGCCAAGGTTGTGCATGGGATACTGGGTACCGTTGGCCGTGGTGAACTCCCGGGTAAAAATATACTCGTTCTCCGCACTGCCGCTTGGCTGGTTGAACAAGGTTCGGTAATCCGAATACAATGAATACCCGCTGTTGAGCAGCGCGGCGGCAGCGTCGGAGGCCGTCTGCCACCTGGACTGATCGCTGGTCGTATTGAACAGGGGCGAAGCGGCGTATAGCGTAACCCGTGACCACAACGCCAGGCAGGCGTCCTGCGTCGCCCGGCCAAAATTCGGGTCTGTTGCCTGGTATCGCTGCGGCAAAGCCGTCTTTGCGGCGTCCAGGTCTTTCTTGATGAAGGCTACGCATTCGTCGAAGGTGTTCCGCTTGAAATTCGCGCTATCGCCCAATGTGTAAGCCGTATCGACGATTGGCACGCCGCCATAGCGTTCGATGAGGTTGAAATAGATGAATGCCCTTATGAAGTGCGTTTCCCCGATCAATCGCGTCTTGGTCGGGAAACTGATCGAACCAGCGGCCGCCATCTTCTGGAGGAAATAATTAGCCTGCCGGATATACTGGTACCCCTGGGTCCAGTAATACATATATCCGCCCCAGAAATCGCCGTTGTTGACACTGGCGATATTGTCCGGGTTGTAGGTATTCTGCTTGAAGATATCCGCCCCGCAGCATGGCGCCGTATTGATCGCTTCGTCGCTGTACTTCGAGTACATATGAAGGTAGAAACCATGGGGTATCCCGTTGTACAGGCTGTTCTGATAAGCAGCCACCAGGTTTTGATCGGTCCAGACGACATTCTCTGCGATCCTGTCCTGCGGAGGAATGTCCAGCACATTTCTTCGGCAAGCCGCCAGACTGCCGGCAATGATGATTATGACAAGTATTTTTTTCATATCTGTTGACAATTTTAAAACTTGACTGTGCATCCAAAATTGATGATCCGTTGTTGCGGGTACGTAGTGGAGTTCCCGCTGATCTCGGGGTCGGCATATTTGATAGCCTTCGCCCAGGTGAGCACGTTGAAGCCGCTGACATAGAACCGCACATCGTTGAAGGTCTTCGTCCTTGTTATCAGGCTATGGGGCAGGCTATAACCTATTTCAGCCGTCTTCAGACGGATAAAGGTTGCATCCTTCAGGTACAAAGTGGTCGCGCCTGGCGTCCACTCATTGGACCGGGGAAGACTGCCGTTGGGATTGCTCACCGTCCAACGATTGTTCGCCCTGGCCACCATCGCATTGGAAAAGTCCGTGTTGCCCAGGTTCGCATACACCTGGTCAAAGTTGTACGCTTTCGTCTGCCCGTAGAAGAAGAGGTTTAGATCCCAGGATTTATAGCGGATAATAGTAGTGAGGCCAAAGGTCTCCATGGGGATCGCGGAATAATCGAAGCGGAACTGGTCATTGGCCGTGATCTGCGAACCGCCGCTCAGATTGGCGATCTTTTGGTCGCCTACCTGCGAGCCGGTGCCGGCCTGGTTGGCATTCCTCGTCAGGTCAGCCTGGTCCTTGAAGATGCCGATGGCCTTGTAATAAAGCGCGGAACCGATCGGGTGGCCCGTCTGGTTTTGCCAGGGTTCCGCATGGGGTACTTCATCCATATAGATGATCTTGCTCCTGGCGTAGCTGAGATTCGCCAGGATCGAGTAAGACCAGTTGTTGAAGGACTGCTTGTGCGTCAGGATCAGCTCGTAGCCTTGGTTGTTCACCTTCCCGATATTCTCGCTGGGCAGGCTGGGATAGCCATAAATATTGCTCACGGAAAGATTGGGCTGCACCAGGATCTTCGAACGATGCTCCAGGAAATAGGTAGCGTCGATCCCCAGCAGGCCGTTCCACAATGTGGCCACCAGGCCGAAGTCCGTCTTCTTGCTCACCTCCCAGGTGATATCCGCGTTGGGCACCGTGTTCGGATGGATCCCGGGCACATCGGCCTGTCCGAATACGTAGTTGTTCCCGAAGGAATAAGACTGCAGGTACTGGTAGGGATACACCCGGTCGTTGCCCAGTTCGCCGTGAGAAGCCCTTAGTTTCAGGTAGGTGATGGCGGGGATGTTATGCATGAACTTCTCTTCGGAAAGCACCCATCCTGCCGAACCGCCCGGGAAAAAGCCGTAGCGCTTGCCCACGGGAAAGATCTGTGAGCCGTTGTCCCGGAACGAGAATTCCAGCAGGTATTTGGATGCGAAGTCATAGTTCAGCCGGCCGAAAAAGTTGTTATAAGCTCCCGCGGAGGCGCTGCCGGCGACACTCTGATCCGCCGCGGCCGTGCTGCCCACATTGAGTTGCGGAACGGCGGAGCTCACAAAATTCTTGCGACCCGCATTGGTAAAGGAATTGGTATTGTATTGCTGCTCCGCCCCGACAAGGGCCGTCACATGGTGTTTACCGGCAAAGGTCCGGTCATAGGTGAACCGCGCATTGGTCAGCTGTGTGGTCCATTTGTTGTAGATATCGTTCAGCTGGATAGCTGTATTTTGGAGTAGCTTATCATAATTCCCCGTATTGACATTGTACGAGTAGAAATAGGCCGGGATCTGCCAGAGTTTCTCGAACTGGTTCGCAAAGTCGTAGTTATAGGATACATCCACTCGCAACCCTTTAACAAAGGGCACGCGGTAGGTGCCCGTAAATGTAGTGTAGATGGAACCATTGCTGATCTTGTCAAAACCCTCTTGATCCAGCAGCAGCGGGTTCTGGTTCAACCGGCCCGGAGCGATCAATCCATTGGGATAGATCGCGGCCAGGGTGGGGTTCGACTGTAAGATATTGACGAAGTTAACACCCGTGCCTGCTCCTGGCTGCCCGGTAACAGAAGAGTAGGTAGCATCCCTGAAAATGCCCGAAATGTTTGCGCCAACGGTCAGGTTGGGGGCCAGATCCGCATCCAGCTTGAGGCGCATATTGTATTGCTGGAAATCATCCGGGCTGTGTTTGAAATCGCCATTCTGTGTTGTCGAGCCGAAAGACAGCAGGTACCGGACGGCATCTGAACCGCCGCTGGCCTGAATACCGACCTTCTGGACATGCGAGGATTTGAGCACCGCTTTTACCCAGTCGGTATTGGGGTAGAGGACGGGGTCGGACCCGTTCTTGAATTTCTGAATCGCCGAATCCGAATAAAATGGCGTGAAGTTCGTAGGGCGCCCTTCGCGGTAGAACAACCCCTCGTTATATACCTGTGCATACGTGGGCGCATCCAGCATCTTGGGGATCTTCGTTACATCCTGGATACCGTAATTATAATTGAAGTCGAAGACCGTCTTACCCTTTCGCCCCGACTTCGTCGTCACGAGAATGACCCCGTTAGCAGCACGCGCACCATAGATGGCTGCAGAGGCATCCTTCAGCACGGAAATGGTCTCGATATCGTTTGGGTCGAGCCGGGTGATCAGGCTGCGCTCCACCCCATCGATGATAATGAGGGGGCCGCTATTCACCGGGGCATTGGGGTCGGGATTCGGAATGGTAGCCATACCCCGGATAAGGATATTCGGATCATCCCTGCCCGGTTCGCCATTACCTTGATTAACGATGAGGCCCGGCAGTTTACCCGCCATCGATGCGCCAACGTTGGGGGAAGGGCTCACGGCGATCTCTGCGCCCGATACCTGGGCCACGGATCCCGTCAATGTGGCCTTTTTTTGCACGCCGTAACCAACCACGATGACCTCACTGCCTTGTTGTGCGGTCTGTCTTAGGTGTACGACCGTGAAGGTGGCGGCGGCGGCGATCTCTTCCGACGCATAACCGACAAAGGTGATCACCAGTTTGGAGCCTTTCGGGGCATTGATGGAGAACCCGCCATCGGCTCCCGTCTGCACGGCATCTTTGGCGCCTTTTACCTGTACGGTCGCCCCGCTGACCGCCGAGTCGGCAGCAATAACCCGGCCCGTTACGGTGATCCGTTGCTGGGCGAAGCCCGTCAGCGAGGAGAGAAGGGAGAGCATTAAAATAAGGGAAAACCCAAGAGGGTGACTACGCCATAGTCGGCGTGCGGGGGGATAATTTGGTTCCCCACATGGCAAACATCGTTTCATTAAGCAGCGTTTTAGTTGTGACAATGAATTTTGTTCCCGGCGTCAAGCCTTGCAATGCAATCGGTTTCAAAGCTAAAAAATTCAATCGATTGAATAAAATATTTTTCCCTTTTTCCTTATATTTACATATGTAATTGTATATCAATTGATATTAACATATTTTAAATTCTTACACGTTTATTCAATCAATTGAATTCAGTATCCCCGGCGAAGACTTCCAGCTATTCGAACCCGAATTTTACCTTTGTCGTAACCTTAAATTGTTATCGTATGAACTTCATTTCAAGGAGACGTGCCATTAAAACGATCGCTGCCGGCGGCGGCATCCTCCTGCTTTCTCCCAGGACGATCTTCTCCACTCCAAGAGCCTCCAAAGACAAACTGGGGGTAGCACTGGTCGGCCTGGGCTACTATAGCACCGACCTGCTGGCGCCGGCCCTGCAACAAACCAGACACTGTTACCTCGCCGGCATCGTAACGGGTACCCCTGCCAAGGCACAAGCGTGGCAAAAAAAATACAATATTCCGGACAAGAACATTTACAACTATCAGAACTTCGACAGCATCGCCAATAACCCCGATATCGATGTGGTCTACGTAGTCTTACCACCCTCCATGCATAAAGAATACGTAATAAAGGCCGCCAACGCAGGCAAAGAAGTATGGTGCGAAAAGCCCATGGCATTGACGGAGGCGGAATGCACGGCCATGATCGATGCTTGCCGGACCAACAAAAAGTCGCTTGCCATCGGTTACCGCCTGCAGCATGAGCCGAATACCCAGGAGTGGCGCGCATTGGTGCAAGGACAACACCTCGGCAAGGTGAAGAAAGTCAACTGCGCGGCCGGCTACCGCGAAAATCGCACCGATCACTGGAAGCAAAAAAAAGAGATGGGTGGCGGAGTATTGTACGATATGGGCGTGTATGCTATCCAGGGAGCCAGATTAGGGACAGGCATGGAACCAACCTCCATCCTTTCAGCCGAAACCTCCACTACGCGACCGGAGATCTACAAAAACGGCCTCGATGAAACAACCATTGCCATGCTCGAATTTCCCGGTGGTGTGACCGCCGACATCAAAACCAGTTTTGGGGAGTATATGAATTTTATTACGATCAGCTGTGATAAGGGAGACATAAAAATGCAGCCCTATTCCGAATACAATGGCCAGAACGGCACCAGCCCCCTGGGTATTATCCATCATCCATACGAGGTTCCCTTCCAACAGGCCAAACAAATGGACGACGATGCCCTATCCATTATAGAAAAGCGACCCATGTTGGCGCCGGGCGAGGAAGGCCGGCGCGATATCCGCCTTGTCGAAGCAATCTACAAGACCGCATCTTCAAAACAGCCCGTGAAACTCTAATCCAGTGCGCCCAAGCGGGGTGCCGTTCTTACTCATTATTATGGCAAGATCCGGCCGCTTACTATTACTTCCGACAGCCGGGCCTTGCACCTGCCTTGAAATTTTATCCGCACATATCGCCCCGGCATGGCTGCCACCGGAATTGTCCGTCGCGCCCTCGCGTCCTTCACATCATCCAGGGGTGTCCAATGACCATTTAACCCGATCTCGATCTCGTATGGGCAGTCGTCTGCGGTTTCTGCATCGACAACGATGCTATCCACCTCCACGCTCTTTTCCATATCGAGCATCCACCAGGCAGCGCTGTCCTCCGTCAAAGGACACCAATACGTAAGCGGATCGCCGTCCGCGGCAAATCCGGGCGAGTGCCCCGCCGCGGCGCTGCTGGCGAAAGTCGGGTTATTCCTCCCAAAATGCCGCATAGCCGTGTCCGGCCGCTCACCGGTAAATTTTATGTAGGGGTTTCCGTTGTTCTGAAGAGTGATACCTGGCCTATATGGGATGGCTCCTGTGAACCGGATAGTGGTCGATGTGGAGGTAAGTCCTGGTGAGCTGGCGACAATGCGACAATCACCGGCATACCACGCCCTGCATTCGATCGCCGACTGACCATCCGCAATAGCGATATCGCTACCCGGCGCAAAATGGATCCTGCGTCCCGTGGGGAAGACTCCGGGTCCGGAAAGGACCTCCAGGTCGACCGGCGGGCTATTGCTCACCTGCCTGCCGTCGGCATTCACCACGGTGACCATGATGCGAATGTCATCCGTTCCGTCCGTTGATGCGCTTTGCTTGTCCACCTCGAGCCGCAGCCCTGCCGCCACCCCTTCACGCGGCCACTCCGGTGGCGGTATATTCCTGTAATGCGCCCGGTACCAGTACCAGGCCCGTTTGGGTATGCGGAAATAGTCCACGATCCCCATCTCACCGAGCTGCCCCCCGGCAATCGATCCGTGATCGAAGCCGCACCACACCGCCTGCCCTGCCCGCCAGGGATGAACCGCATGACCGCTATCCACCGCCAGGTCGCCCCACCCCGGAGCATAGTTCCCCGGCCGCTTTGCCGATACACTCCCATACTCTGCCACTACGCTTGGAATCCCCGGATCCCGGAATATCGGCAACGCACCACCGTCTCCGTTATAACCTGCCACCTGTCCAATCTTGTCGATACGGTTGCTGTCGAGCGGCCGCTGAGCGCCGCCGATAGCCGCCGGCCGCGTCGGATCGCAGGTATTGGCGATGTTCACCAAGGTCTTCAGAAGCCGCTTTGCCTTCTGTAAGGTGGCCGGCGCCGTAAAGAACGGCTCATTGGATAAGCTCCATATGATCACAGACGGATGATTTCGCTGGATCCTGATCATCTCCTCCAATTCCTGGTGAACGCTTTCCTCAAAAGGCCCCTGATCCGCCGCAATAGTCGGGTAAGCGCTGGAGTTCCAGGAACCTTCCGGGGTATTATCGCTGCCGCCGATACCCCAGAAGGGGTTTTCCGACCAGCACAGCATGCCAAGGCTGTCACATGCATCATAAAAAGCCGGGTCATGCGGGTAATGCGAGCCCCGGATAAAATTAAAGCCGGCCTCCTTCATCAACCGGACATCCCGGTAGAAACCCGCATTCGTCACGGCATCCCCCCATCCTGCATGGTCCTGGTGCACATTCGCCCCGCGCAGGTAGACATGCCTGCCGTTCAGGAAGAACCCGCTGTCCGCACTCCACCGGATTGACCGGATACCAAAAGGGGTTATGTACTCATCCGCCTTTCGCCCGCCGACATATAACGAGATTACTGCCCGGTACCGGTATGGATTCTCCGGAGACCATAGACGGGCTCTGCACCGCAGCAGGCCGGACTGATCGATATTCCGGGTTTCCCCCGGCGCGAGTTGCTGCTTCTGAACGAATCGGGCAACGCCCCTCCCCACCGCGTCAACCACCAGGGTCCTTACTTCCACCTCGCATGCCGAATCCAGGTGGTTGGTTACCTCCGCCTGCACACGCACCCTTGCATGCGCTGCCGAAATTTCGGGTGTGGTAATGTAGCTCCCGCACCAGGCTACATGCACGGCCCCCGTACCGACAAGGTATACATCCCGGTAAAGGCCACCCGAAAAAGTATGCTCACCGGCCCTGGGCGCCAGCCTCGGGTTCCAGAGATTGTTTAGTCGCACTGCCACCAAGTTATCTCCCTGCCGCAAAGCATCCGTAATGTCAATTGTGAAACCGGTGTACCCTCCCTGGTGCCGTCCCACCCGTTGACCATTGACGAAAACCTCGGCATCCTGGAATGCCGCTTCGAACTCCAGTGACCAATGCCTCCCATCGCCCGCTTTTTCTATCGTAAAATGTTTCCTGTACCAGCCATAGCCCATGTAGAACTGTGGCGACATAAAATACGGTGTGCTGAAAGAATGCGGCAGGCCGATCCTTTCCCACCCTGCGTCGTCGTATCGCATACCTTCCGCTCCCGGATGATCGCCCAATTGAAATAGCCAGTCCCTATTGAAATTGATCCTTTCCCTGGGATGCTGAGCCATCCCTTTCATGTCAAAGCAAGTAAGCAAACAAAGAATGATCCCGATTCTGATATTCATCATTCGCTCTTTAAACTTGTCACAGGATTTGCCAGTCCGGCCTTTACAGCGTGGAAAGCGATGGTCGCCAGCGCCAAAAAGACTGCAATACCTGCGGCCGCAGCAAACACCCACAAACTTATCGTAATCCGATAGGCAAAGCTTTGCAGCCATTGCTGTATAAAGAAGTATGCGACTGGCGTCGCCAGAATGAAAGACAGGCATATCCATTTTATATACTCTTTTGAGAACAGCGCCACGATATTATAAAGAGAGGCGCCAACTACTTTCCTGATACCGATCTCTTTGGTCCGCTGCTGTACGGTTAATACCGTAAGCCCGGTTAACCCCATCACTGCAACGAGAATGACAAAGAACGTAAGTACGTTTAGTACCCGGCTTAGAACAGATTCTGTTTTGTACAAATTGTCTACACGCTCATCTAAAAAATGATATTCGAAAGCCCCGCCCGGCGCGAACGAATTCCAAAGGTTCTTAATGTACGCAATTGTGCCTGGCAAATTGCCGCCTTTTATCCTTACAGCTACATAAGTCCCTTGATTATTGAGGAAAATAGCAATAGGACGGATGCCTTTATGCAGGGATTGAAAATTGAAATCTCTTGCTACACCGACAATTTCATATCGCTTCGTCCTGATGTCAAGTGCATTCAGGTATTTGGTGCTGATGATCTTATTCACCGGCTCCTGAATACCAAGCTCCTTTACCGCCGCTTCATTAAGAATTATACGTTGTACGGTATCATTATCTGACTGCGGGTTGAAATCCCTGCCTTGCAACAGCGGGATATCAAACGTTTTGAGGAAGTCGTAGCCTGCGCTGAAGTTGGCCAGAAGGTGATCTCTGGTTCCTGGGATGTAGTTGGCTGCGATAGGGAAATTGTCCAGGCCGCTGCCGGGATAATCGATACACGGATTGGCCGAAATAACATTTGTGTTCTTTTTTAGCTCTGTAACAAAAGCCGATTCTTTTTGCGCTAATAACATAGATGGGTCATCCAGCACCAGGATATTTTCTCTATCAAACCCCGGAGACTGGCTGTGCAGGAAATTCAACTGTTTATCGACAAATATAGCACAGGATATAAGCGCTATAAATATAAAGAACTGCACTACGATC
Source organism: Puia dinghuensis (assembly GCF_014642875.1). Classification (GTDB taxonomy): domain Bacteria; phylum Bacteroidota; class Bacteroidia; order Chitinophagales; family Chitinophagaceae; genus Puia; species Puia dinghuensis. The sequence continues at coordinate 172,955 of NZ_BMJC01000001.1, read as the reverse complement.
AATGTACTCCTGAAGCTCATCATCTTCCTGCCCGGCCTTATTGCTCCCTTAAGGGCTTTTACTGCATTGAACGAAGACAGGTACAATGCCGGATAAATACCGCCCAAACCAGTTACCACAAAAAATAAGGCGAGGAATATTGCCAGATTAACACCGCTCACAAGTCCTGATGCAGGAAGTTCAGTAGCCATAATTTGCTCAAATGGATGAAGCAGCACTATAATAATCACCACGGCCAACAACCATGCGATCAAACTTATAGCGCCTGATTCAGCAAATATGAGCCCGACCAGCCTTATTCTCGATGACCCCAACGTCTTTCGTATGCCTATCTCTTTTGAGCGCCGCATCGTGTTGGCGGTGGAAATATTCGCGTAATTGATACAAGCCATCAGAAGCAGGAAGACGGCCGCAGTGCCCAGGATATACAAATTGCTGAATGACACCCCCGGCTCCAGTTCTCTTTCAAAGTTTGAGTGCAGATGAATGGAAGTGAGTGGCTGTAATTTATATTCCCAATAGTTGCCTTTATCTTTAAGGTTGACATAGCTTGTGTTAAAGTTAGCTCGCAGTTGCGGATCGACAAAGGGCGTAACAGCATGTAAAAGCTTTCTTTCAATAACAGAAGGGTCAGTTCCATTTTGCAGCAGTACGTAAGTATAGTATGTATTATCAACCCACACCTGCGACCGATTCCATGGGTCGGACACATTGGAGAATATAATATTGTAATGAAAGTGTGCATTCGGTGGCACATCTTCCGTTATACCGGTTATTTTGCACTGAAAATTTCCCCATCCGCCAAACTTAAGCGTCAACGCCTTGCCGGGTATAGTCCCGTTATTAAAAGCGGCTTCGCCAAAATATTTAATAGCAGCAGATTTTGTAATAACGATCGTGAAAGGCTTAGTCATCGACTCGTGTGGATCGCCCTGCAAAAATTTATAGTCGAATATGTCAAAAAAAGTGGAGTCTGCCTGGTATACCTCTTCATTAAACGTTTTCACTACTCTACCGTTCTCTTCATTGCTTACAGCCAGGCTATTGTATTTCCAGATCCTTGTGATGGCTTTTACTTCCGGAATTTCGCGCTTCATCAGATCGGCAAGCGGCGGCGGAGCCATTGACGAAGTGAAGTTGTTCCCGTTCATCAATATATGAGGATAAACACGATAGATGTTGGAAGCATTGTTGTTAAACTTGTCAAAGCTTAGCTGGTATCTGATCCATACCAAAATAAGCATGCACGCAGCAATGCTGACTCCCAAGCCGAACAAATAGATTAAAGCAAGAGTTTTATTTCTTGCCAGATTTCTGAAAGTGGTTACCAGGTAATTTCTAAGCATAACGAATCTTTACCACATTTGCGTAGGCCAACTCATCCGAAGTTTTTTCTGGCAGAACAACCACCAGCCCCTTCTCCCTTCTTTCGAAAGTTAGCGACTGCCCGGTTGGTAACCACTCCACTTTTTGGATCTCTTTCGGGAAATACTGGCTGTTATTGGCCAAACTCTTTATCGTAAGTTTCCCGTCTTTCGGCCAGCCCATTGCAGTAGCATAAAGCACATCGCCTTTGACTGCAAAGCGAATGTCTTCATCCGTAAACGGCTTTCCTTTCCCTTCATTAAAACCTTGATCGCTTAGCGTTTCCTCCTGCGCAGGTCCTTCACCAAATATTTTCCATGGCCTTGTACCATAAATGCTTTGACCGTTCACCTGCATCCATCTGCCAATTTCATCCACCACTCCCCTCTCCTTTTCGTCGATCGTACCATCGCCGCGAACAGGTATGTTCAACATTAAATTGCCGTTCTTACTCACGATGTCAACCAGTGACTGTATCACCATCTTTGGCGTTTTATAACCATCGCGTTGATACAACCCACGGTCATAATGCCAGCCTCCGATACAGGTATCTGTTTGCCAGGGAAGCGGTTGAATAGCGTGGGCTTGCCCCCTTTCGATGTCCCATACCATGGCCTTGCGCTGGTCTTCATTTAACTTTTTTCCATTGACGATCGCCCGAAGCTCCCCATGTTCTTTAATGCTTTTATTGTAAAGATGAGCGGCAATGCGCAAGCCTGCATCACTAACAGGCCAGAACGGAAGCTGGTCGTCGTCGAAATAAACTACGTCCGGATTGTATTTGTCGATAAGGTCTATCGTTCGGTTATAAAACTTTTCGATGTATGCTTTATCTGGGGGATATACGCCATTACCCCAATCCCATTGCGCTGGGTTGAACTCATTATCTAAACTATTCTGGCTCAACGGATGATTTTGCGCATATAGATCCTGCGGGTCCAGGCCATCCCACCATTTTCCTTTTCCGTCCGCTTTCGTAAGCTTTCCATCGTAAGGAATGCCGGCATATTGCCCGGTTTTGTCCGAACGCTGCGCCACTTCATACCAGCGCCATGCATGCGATGCATGAACGCTTACCCCAAAGGGAAGTCCATTGTTTCTTGCCGCTTTTGCCCAACCGCCGATCAAATCTTTACCCGGACCTATTTTAGTAGCGTTCCAATGCTGCTGATACTTGCTGTCGTACAAATCAAAATTGTCGTGATGATTGGCCAGCGCCATAAAATAGCGGGCGCCCGCCTTTTTATACAAACTCACCAATTCTTCGGGATTCCAATTCTCTGCTTTCCATTCGTTGATCACATCTTTAAAGCCGAACTTTGAAGGATGTCCATATTTTTCCAGATGGATTTTATATTGCCATGATCCTTCCTCATACATATTTCTTGCATACCAATCCCCGGCTTCCGGCTGGCACTGCGGCCCCCAATGCGCCCACATGCCAAATTTGGCATCACGAAACCAATCGGGTGTTTTAAAGTTCTGTAACGATTCCCAGGTCGGGTCGAATGGACCTTTTGCAATGGATTCTATCAAATGGTTTTCTCCAAACAAATTATTACCCAAGGCGCGGGATAACCACCAGGACGGCAATGTGGCGGCAATTCCCTTGATCAATGTTCTTCGTTTCATTTTTAGAAGTTGTGAGTTTATTTTGTTGCAATATCCAAAAAAGCATCGGGCAACCCTTGCGATGTCACCGTAAGTCTAACCTCCCCCGCAGTATGGGTGCTTCTAATGACAACCAACGCCCGGCCGTGCCATGCTTTGCGGTTATCCGCTACATATTTGTCCGTGTCCTTCATATCGCCATTGTCCACCCCTGCAATCACACCGGGCCCGTCTATTTTAAAATGCAGGCGGCCGTCGGCGTTGGGCTGGAATACCCCATCCTTATCCATTATTTCAACTGTAATATAGATCAAGTCCTGGCCACTCGCCATCATTTCTTTCCTATCGGCAATCAGTTTGATTTTCGCGGCATCGCCCGAAGTTCGCAAAATAGCTGAGTCGATTTCCTTACCATTTTCCACGCCAACAGCTTTTAAAACGCCTTGCGAATAGGGCACTGAAAAGGAAGCCTTGTATTCCTGTTCTTCGGTTGCCGGCTTTTCGTCCAGGAGCTTTTCATTTAGGTAAAGCCTGACGCTGGGATATTTGGAATAAACCTCAACCTGGATATTCTTTCCTTCGAGCCCGGGCCATGTCCAGCTTTCCCAGGTCGGCCATACCGACCACCAGGTTTCTTTGATCTCGAGAGGCGCCGGTTCCGGTTCCCGGACAGCCATATAGAGGTTCTCAGTATTATTATACAGCAGGTTCCTGTAGTGCGATATGGGCTTTCGCCAGCCGATCAGGTCAATGTCGCCGCAATAAGCTCCATGCCAGGGAAAAAGATCGTTCTCCCAATGTTCACCCGGCACATCGCCCGAATAGTACCAACGCCCTATCCCCGATTCGCCTAAATAATCCATTGCGGTCCAAACACAATCGCCAATGACATAGTTGTTGTTTTGCACCAGTTTCCAGGTGGCAAAAGCATCTTTGGGATACGACTCGGTCTGAAGGATAATCCGTGCAGGCACTCGCTGATGGTCGGATGGCGCAGCATATAAATGATAATTATAGCCGGCAACGTCATGCGCTGCCATCAGCGGATCAAGTGCTGCCCAATCTTTACCATTTTCTACGATCGCTGAGGTCATCGGGCGGGATGTATCTATTTTCCTTATCGCACCAGCGAGCATTTTTGCGGTCTTTACCGCTTCTGGGGTCCCCCTTTCCACTATTTCATTACCTATGCTCCACAGTACGATAGAAGGATGGTTTATATCCCGAACGATCATGGTCTCCAGGTCACGCCTCCACCATTGATCAAAATAGGTGGCATAATCATACTTGTTTTTACCCATCCTCCAACAATCGAATGCTTCATCGATCACCAGCAAGCCTAATCTGTCGCACGCATTCAGGAAAGCTTCGGAGGGCGGGTTGTGAGAAGTACGGACCGCATTGAATCCGGCTGATTTCAGCAGCTCGACTTTTCGCTCTTCTGCGCGGTCATACGCAGCAGCCCCTAAGCAACCGTTATCGTGATGCACACAGCCGCCATCGATCTTTAACGATTTGCCATTAAGCTGGAAACCCTTTTCAGCGGTAAATTGTATGGAACGGATACCAAAATCCGTCTTTGTTGCGTCAACTACTCTTTTATCTTTCAACACCTGTATCTCAGCCGCATATAATTGGGGGGTTTCCGGAGTCCACAGCAACGGATCTGACACCATTACGGTCTGTGTAATTTCTTTCTCGCTGTTGGCAGCCAGCTCGGTGCTGACTTGACCAATCCCTGCATTTTTAGATATTCCGGTGCTAAGCCTGGTCTTAAGAACAATACGTTGAGGAAGGCCGGTTTCGTTCTTTACCAATGTTTTTATCCGAACGGTCGCGCTTTTAGAACTAACTTCAGGGGTAGTAATCGATACTCCCCAATTGGCCACATGCACAAGATCGGTAACCACCATCCAAACATGTCGATAGATGCCTGAACCGCTGTACCACCGGCTGTTCACCTGTTTTGAATTATCCACCCGCACGGCTATGACGTTTTCATGGCCGGGATCCAGGTAAGACGTAAGGTCATAACTGAATGCGGAATAGCCATAAGGCCGGACCCCAAGCGATCTTCCATTGATAAAAACCTCGGAGTTCATGTAAACCCCTTCAAAATAGACAGAAATGCTTTTACCTCTCCATTCATTGGGAACTGCAAAGGTTTTCCGATACCAGCCCACCCCCGCAGGAAAGTATCCTCCGGCGCCTTTCGTCGGGTTTTTAGGATTTACTTCCCCTTCGATGCTCCAATCATGGGGCAGATCGAGGTTACGCCAACCATCATCATTGAATCTGTTTGTTTCTGCATCAGGAATATCACCTAAACAAAACTTCCAGTTATTATCAAATAACTGTTTTCTGACGATTTGCTGTGACCTTGTCGTCGTCGCCGACATCAGCAATGCCAACAGTATCTGTATACCATATTTTTTCATCTACAACTTATTCTATCGCCTTATACCTGAAATCCCTGAATCGCACAGTGCCATCACCGATGGAGCAAAGTCCTATCCTCAAACTCAGAAAGCCGCCCAGCGCATTGTGGTTCATCCCGGAAACTTCCAGAGAGCTCTCGATCTTACGCCAATGGACGCCATCGGTGCTGTAAAACATGTCTACCGTGTTATTGATATTCTTAAGCC
>NZ_BMJC01000001.1:0-167270 GCF_014642875.1 Puia dinghuensis | reverse complement strand
GGTCTGCTATAACATCGGCGCTATCCGCCAGGATCCCTGAACAGGAACTATTATTATAAAAAAGCACCAGCCCCGCGGTGGCATTCCCCTCGATGGTCAGCTCCACCTGGGCCGTATATGAATGGTCTGAAGGAATGCATAACAGCGGGGAACAGTCGCCGGCACTCCGGCCTTTACCTTTGATAACCAGCCAGTGATCGGCAAATTCGTATCTTCCCGTATCATCCGCGCCGAAGAATTTCCAGTGCGGCCTCAGGGCAGGCCCTCCTAGATTGTCGCTCAATGAAAAAGCCTCCACCTTTGGTGCACCCAGGATGCCTCTTACCGGCCCGCTCGTCTTTACTCTTTTGGTGACCCTAAACCAGCCGTTTTTGGTCCACTCCACAGGCTCCAGCAGCGTTTGACGCCCCATGTTGTAATGCCCATTCTCATATCCATGGCATACGATCCACCATCCTCCCCTGGCGTCCTCGAATAAAGTACCATGCCCCTTCGACCACCATCTTTCCGATCTGTTCCAAGTTCTTTCAATGGGATTGTACGGCGAATTCTCCCAGGGGCCGAAAGGAGACTTCGAACGTGCGGATACGATCATGTGGCTGGTAGCAGGCCCTGCCGTTCCCCCTTCCGCAACCGTCAGATAATAATAATTACCCCGCCTGGTGATCTTCGGGCCTTCCAGGCAAAAGCATTCGATACTCCATTCGCGGGGAAAGACCCAGCCGTTATATACGTGCGAAAGATCGCCGGTGACAGTGAGTCCGTCATCGGACAAAGGGACATACCCCCCGTTGCTGAAATATAAATAGCGTTTATTATTCGTGTCGACAAAATGGCCCGGGTCGATCCCCCCGATCTTCAGATCCACCGGATCGCTCCATCTGCCGCCTATCGAATCCGCGGTGACGACATAGTTGGTATTATTGGCGGGGAAATAGATATAATATTTGTTCTTATATTTAACGAGGTCGGGCGCCCACACCGATCCTACGTATTTGTGCAGGGCATTGCCCACCGGCGTCCAATTGACCAGGTCCTTCGATTGCCAGATCAGCAGACCCGGATAATATTCGAAAGAGGAATTAACCATATAATAAGTGCCGCCGTCCCGCAGGATGCTCGGGTCGGGGTAATCCCCGGCGAAAATGGGGTTGCTGTATTGTGCGCTGCTGCCGGTGGCCAGCAGGGAAAGAAAAAATAGTACAACAGTTGCTTTCATCGTCATAATCTTTAAAGTTTGATGAGGTTCAGCAAGAAAACATCGTTCTCTCTGATCTCCCAATCTTTCACAAAAGGAGCTCCATTCCTGATTTCCACTATCTCCTTCAGGATGGGGGACCCATCGTTCAGGCTCTTTATCGCTTCCACTTGCCGGCTGCTGAGCTGCGCCGGCCTGCCGAGTGACAGATAGGTAGAATATGCGTCATTGCACTTATACCCCACCCTATACAATTCCAGCGAATACATTCCGGCGGGCACATTTTCAACCCGGACCTTCAGTTTGCCTTTGGGTTTGGCCGGCAGGTCCCGTATGTAGTACTTCTGGTTGTGTACCGAATCCCCCGGATGCGTATTGGTAAAATCCCAGATCAATGCCTGCATATTGCCCGCGGAATCCCTGCAAAGCCAGGAAGAGGAATCACTATTTTTCAATTCCATATCCCCCAATTGGTTCATGAACTTGTAGGCGTAGAATACGGGTTTATTGATGCCCTGGATGGTCAGCATTCCAAAGCCTCCGTGAAATGGCGTAAAACGAGGGCCCGGCTCTTCAAAAATATCCGTGAAGACCCAATACGACATGGAATTGGCGGCCTTACCCACCTGCTTCAGCTTTTGCAATACATAGGAAGCCTCGTGATAGCTATCATGAAGGGGGTCGGCAGGTGTATACGACGAGCTCCACTCCGTATAATGCAGTTCCAGCCCGGGCATCGGCGAATGCGCGATCTCCCTGCGGGATTGGATCACATCCCCGCTGACGCTCATAGGATTCTTATCCAGTACGGTGCCTGAATTGCCGAATTCGTCCAGGTATCCCTGCTTTACGCCATAGGAATGGGTGCTGATAAAGTCCAGGGGCACATTATTCCTGTGACAATATTCGATCATCTCCGGCTCCCAGGCAGCGCCGGCAGTTGCAGGCCCCCCAACACGATAGGCCGGGTTGACGCTCTTAATGGCTTTAGCGCTGTACGTATACAGCTTAAAGTAATCTTGCTGGGTGCCGGCCCAGAAACCGTCCAGGTTAGGCTCATTCCAAACTTCAAAATACCAGGTCTTTACTTCATCGGCGCCGTACCGTTCCGTAAAATGCAGGGCAAGGTTCCTTACCAACGCACCCCACTTTTCGTAGTCTCTGGGGGGAGTTACGTTACCTCGCCACCAGAAGATGGTCTTGCTGCCGCTGGCAAGCCCTGACGGCATGAAGCCCAGTTCCACAAAGGGCTTCATGCCGATGCTGTGTAAAAAATCGAATAAAACATCGATGTACATGAAATTATAAACTGGTTTTCCATTCTTATCTTCCTGATAAACCGCCATATCATCCGATAGAAGCCCATGCATGCGGATGTATTTGAACCCACATTCTTTTCTTACGTAGGCAAGCTGCTGTTGCCAGTCGGCCCGAAGTCCTTCATTAGCCCTTCCGGCGCCGACGCATTCATTGAACATAGTGTTGAACTTCCCTTCCATCCTCGTGAAGTCGGCGCTTATCAGCCGCTGTGGCATCTCCGGGCCGCTGAGCTTTGACTGTTGGGCAATTGTCGGGCCTGAACAGCAAAAACTCAGCACCGCCATTGACATAATAACTTTTCTCATAGCCCCGCACCCGCTTTTAAAGAATCCAAAGCTTGCTGATCGTATACGACGTTGTTCTTCCGGTCGATGAGATCATAGTAAGCGTCCCAAAGGAAAGCCGGGATCCCATTTGCCCTGGCGGCTTGTGTAAGATATCTGAAGAAATGCGATCTGGAATTCAAGGACAGGACAGAATCCTGTGGATGACCCGTCAGCGTGGCATTATGCCGCGCTGCATCAAATTCACCAATCAAAAAGGGTATATTGTTATTTATAAACCTTCTTTTCACATATCCCAACGAACTATCGACATATGCCTCTTCGGTGTTTGCTGTAGCATTCCTTGTAATGTCATCTGTTGAGTGGTAGTTGGCGCCCCAATAACACCATTCCGGTCCCCAGCTGGCATCGGATGTCAATAGGCAGAAATTAGAAGGTGTATACCAATGCACTTCCATTATCAGCTTGTTCGGCACCTTATCCACCGGCATCCCCGGTACGGCGGTGAAATAATCAGCCAGATCGATAGAGGTGCTCGGCGCCTGAATTACCAGCGTGCGAAAAGCATTTTTTCCTCCAGTGGAGCGAACGGCATTAATAAATATCTGGTGATAGTTCTCCAGCAGCGTGCTGGAAGGCAGGTCGGTAGCATTCGGTTCATTGGCGCTTCCCAACATCAGATGTTCATCAAAATCCCGCATCGCCGTAGCTATCTGTTCCCAATAGGCTTTTTGTTTTGCTTTGATAGTATCCAATCTCGCGCCGGTGGCGGTACAATCCAGCCAGCCGTCATTAACATGGTCATTCAGCAAAATATACATGCCGTCATTAATGCAGTATTGCACTACTTCTTTGACCCTGCGTATCCAGGCAGTATCGATGGCCGCTGTCTTTTGATCGGCATGTTGATTCCATGCACACGGGATCCGGATAGCATTGAACCTGCTGTTCTTTACCAGATCGATGAGTGCTTGTGTGATTACGGGATTTCCCCATCCTGTTTCACCGCCAGGGGCTTCCAATGAATTGCCGATATTCCATCCCAATTTAATATTTCCCACTATTTGAGCAGCTGTACTACCGGTGCCTGTTCCATCGGCGGCAATCGGAGATGTATTGTAAGATGGAAAAATTGGGGGAAGCTGTATCACTGTAATTCGCCTGCTTTCACCGTTGGTTAAATTTACAGTTAGGAGAACCGAACGGCTAATGCCCGACAAATTAGCCGCTGCCGTTAAGTTGATGGTCGCCGCACCACTATTGCCCGATGTCTGGCTTAGTTGAAGCCATCCGGCACCGGTAGTATCGACACTCCATGCGGCATTACTATGAAATGACAAAGCTACGGTTCCGCCACTTTCCGGTATAGTATCCGATATATTGGTAAGCGTGATCGGTGACGCCGCCGTTTCAGCTTTCCTGCAGGAAACAGCAACTAAAATCGCCATAAATAGCCCAAACGCTTTATACAACATCTCCATTCTCATTACTACAGTTTTCATATTCGCTTTGCTTTATTATTTAATTTGTACGACTCTTAAATTATCAAAGGCCCCATAAAAGCCCGTGGGTGTCGAAGAGGTGCTATAGTTATGTATATACATAGTGCACTCGCTTTTACCAGTAGCCCCCAATAGATCGGCAAAACTGGATATGGAAGCCCCTTTACCATCCCCGAGCGTAGCGTCTTTTGCCCGGAAGGATGTGAAAGGCATGGTTACCGTGATCCATCCTTTTGTAGCATACGGCGCCGTGGCGGTTGAAGAAACCTGCCACGGTTCCCATCGGGCGACATAGGTGCCGAGTGTGCTTTGAATATCGATCGTGCCGCCATTCCAGCCATTGGGGATACTTGCTTCAAATTTAAACGCCCACTTACTGATCGAGTCGCCAAGATGGGCTGCCGGCACCCACTGTGTTGAATTCATGAGTATCGCATAATTAGAATACGTATTTCCTTCGCCACTGGCCAGGATGTTTGTCTTCAGCACCATGTATTGACTTGAATTACCCTTAAAATCAGGATTGTATGGTGGCCATCCGCTGCTTGGATTACCGCAGTACAGGCTGGCGCCACCCCACCACTTCCAATTAAACACGCCACTCCATTCCCAATTCGATATCGCGCCTGTCGCAATATCATTCACGTTGTAAACAGTCGCTGTTGCGCCGAATTTTGTCGTAATGGACACGGGCCCGCTTTGCGTCAGCGATGGCAAAACAAAACCGACCGAGCTTCCATCACTGGAGGAAGCAAATGAAGTAATGGTGGTACCCGCAAAAGACAGCGATTGAATATTCTTAAGATACGTACCATAGATATAGACCGAATCGCCGGGGTTGGCATTTTCATTGGAGACACCGCTGATAGTCGGAGTTGCTACAATTTTAAAATTAGCCGTGCCGCTCCGGGTGGTTATTGTTACCTGGTCGGTGGGTGTTTGCGCAGGCATGACAAAGCCAAGCGAAGTTCCGTCGCTATTTGATCTAAACGATGAAATGACAGTCCCCCCATATGAAAACTGTTGAACCAATACCAGGTTGGTACCGAGAATAAAAACAGAATCACCCGGGTTGGCAAAGACATTGGATATGGCGGTAATAGTCGGCGCTGCCGGACCTAATTTAAAAGGAAACGTTGTCGTACCCGCCGGTGTTATATACCTTACAGTATAGAGCTGATTGGTATCGATCGATGAGAACAGTATGGCAGGTATTTGTACTACTGCGCTGGTCGATGCAAATAAAGCACTATTGAAAGCAGCCGGTACTCCATCAAATTCTATCTGGATTGGATTTTGTAAATGCACCCCCGTTATAACCACCCATTGGCCATTTGCCACAAGGCTGGTAAATACTGTATCATTTGGTGCAGCAACATAGTTCCTGACGCCTGTGATGACAGGAGGGCTTCCGGCATTTTTCTTACAAGCCGGAAGCAAAGCAACCGTCATTATAAAAAGCGGCAACAAATACCAGCGGCCATATGAAATATTTTTCATAATAATATATTTTAGATGTTTAAATTAATAATAGGCCACCGGCGGTTGGGCCAGTTTCGGATCAGACGTCAGCTCCGATGCGGGTATTTGTAAGGTAAAGGCGCTGATCGTTGCAGGAATAATAGCTGGACGAGTGGTAGTATCTGCCTTGGCTACACGAGCAGCAGGATCATAACTAAATGTCATCCGCTGCTGATTATTGATGATACCGACCGCTTTTTGCGGATTATAATAAGAAAGCCGCACCAGGTCGAGCCAATATTGTCCTTCAAAGGCAAATTCGACCCTTCTTTCCCGAAGCAGGGTGTCGATGTTCAACATTGGAGCAGGATCTACACCGGCTCTCGTTCGCACTTTGTTAAAATACAACAGGGCATCAGCGTCGGTTGTGCTGGCATTGTTGCCCAAAATGGCTTCGGCATATACCAGGTACACATCGGCCAATCTGAGAATTGAATTGTGTTCGATGGACGACCAGATATCCATTGTCGGCGCATTGTTATCTTTTTCGTTGCCGATGATGTGCTTTTTCATTGACACTGAAGTCGCCTTATAGCCGCCACCTGCCGCATTCAATTCGGGATAATAATCTCCATTCATCATGAAAGTAGCTATTCGCCGGACTGTATCTTTCCATGTATAGTTCTGGTATAAGTCGTAGGTTGGCGCTAAAGGTGTCCATGCACCCGTCTTTAGAGGATTTATGTCGTTGCTGGGCGAATAAGTTAGCCAATCGTTGCCATTGCCATAACCCACCCCTGCTGTCCACTGAAGGGCAAATAGCGATTCCGGATTATCGTTGTATTGCGCCCTGAAAAGATTATAATAGCTGGGAAGCAACGACAATCCGCTGTTCTTACACACATTGCCGGCATATTTTACGGCGCTGTCGAGTAAAGCCTGATCGCGTACGCCGCCGCCACTTTGCCCCAAACCCGCCGCCGTCAGATACACTTTGCCGAGCATTCCTTGCGCCGACCAGGTAGTTACCCGTCCCGCTACATCGGCATTGGGAAGGTTTTGCGCTGCAAAAGTCAGGTCATTGGCAATGAATTTATATACGTCCGAAACGGTATTCCTGTAAACCAACGGTTGTTTGATCAGTTTACTATTATCCTCGATAATAGGCACAGCACCCCACAACACTGCCAGATGGTAGTACGCAACTGCGCGAACGAACTTTGCTTCGCCGATGGCTGCATTTTTATCGGTGGCGGAAATAGATGAAGAGGCCTGTTGTTCTATCGCATTGATCACCGTATTACATTGCGCTATCACATTGTACAGACCTGTCCAACCACTTGACACAATGCCATTCTGCCCTGTTATAGTACGTGTATACAACTGAACCAGGTCGCCATACCACGGGAAATAAGCATTTCCGCTCATTACGTCGCCAAACGGCAACAAAGCTCCATTGTGCCATTGCCACCACTCCGAACCGCCATACAGGCTGGCCGTAGCAAGCCGCAGATCGGATGTGGTTTTGTAAAAAGTAGCAGAACTTATCTGCGAGGTCGACGGACGATCCAAAAAGCTCTTTTTGCATCCCGCCGCTGCTGCCGCCAATAGCAAAAAGATCGTTATTTTATTGATCGATTTCATAATAATGCGTTTTCTTAGTGATTGCCTTATTTAGCAAATGTGATGTTTGCACCAACAGTATATATTCTTGACTGAGGGTAATATCCCTGGTCCCAACCTGCCTGGAGGGGATTCCATGATCCGATCTCGGGATCCATGCCCGAATATTTGGTAATGATGAATGCGTTGGACACAGTAGCAAATACCCGGAATGTCTGCAAGTGCATTGCCGACAAGACAGTTGGCGGCAGTTTATAACCCAATGTTATGTTTTTGCACCGCAGGAATGAACCGTCTTCGATAAACAAATTGGAAGAACGGTTATTACCGTTGGTATTATCGTTCCTCAATCCTACAACATGCGTATTCGGGTTGGTAACATATACATTGTTGACATCGGATGCAGAGCCATTGGGGTTTATCAAAGCCAATCGTGCATAATTCAATACCGATGAAAAATAGTTGGTATTATTTTGCGAATTGGTCTGGGCTACGGCCAACTCATTGAATATCTTGTTGCCGACGCTGCCGCTAAAGAAAATATTCAGGTCGAAATTTTTGTAGAAAAAGGTATTATTGATCCCGAATTGGAATTTGGGAATGGGAGAGCCCAAAAAGGTCTGGTCTTTTGTGTCGATAACACCGTCGCCATTCAAATCCTTAAACTTCCGGTCGCCGTACCAGATCCCCCCGCCCGCCGGAGAAATCGGATAAGCCTTGCCACTCTGGTCGACCGGCAGGGCATGCTTTTGGAAATCTGCTGGTTTTGCAAATATTCCATCGAATATATAGCCATAAAACTCGCCGATGGGCTGACCCACCACCGTCTTTTCGACGATATCGTTGATCACATAGGACTTTTGGCTTAAGTTGGCCTGATCTCCGGCACCTAAATTGAGTACTTTATTGATATTACGCGATACGGTGACATCGGTTTTCCATGTAAAATTTTTATAATTGAGGTTGGTAGAACTGATCCTGAAGTCGAACCCTTTATTGCTGACAGCACCGACATTGACATAGGGCGCCGCCATCGATCCCGGGGAATAACCGGCGGAAGTACCGGAGTATATCGGCAGCGGAACCTTTAATAAAAGCCCGTCCGTTTTACGGTAGTAAGCATCTACTGAAAAACTTAGCCGGCCATTAAGCAACGTTGCATCCAGGCCTGCATTATAGTAATTTGTCTTTTCCCATGTTACATTGGGATTTGCGAGATTGCTTTGATACTGTGCTATACCCGACAAGCCATTAGCCACTGTTTGGAGTTGCGTTACGAAGGTGTTGCCCGGTATGCCCTGGTTGTTGGTAAGTCCATAACCAAGCCTCAATTTCAATTCATTAATAACAGTTATAGGTTTCAGAAACGCCTCATTATTGATCTTCCAGGCAAATGCCCCCGAATAGGTAGTAACCCAACGGTTACGGGCCGGAAAATTAGATGAACCATCGTTCCGCAGATTACCGGTGATCAGATATTTATCATCCCAGGAAAAGTTGATGCGACCGAAATAGGATTCCTGTGAAGAACCGAGTCCATTGTCGCCCGAGTTTTTGGCTGTGGTAGCATCGCCGGCATTAAGGGCCTGCACATTGTTGGAAGGGAAATTCGATCGTTGGCCACCGGCATTTTCGAAATTGGACGACTGCGCTTCATGCCCTGCTAATGCATTGAGACTAAAATTACTGAAATAGTGATTATACGTCAGGTAATTGCGTATCACCGTATAAATGTTCTGGTTGATAGCCGTGGAGCCGAAGTTGGTGCCATTAACAACTTTACCAAAAGTATACGTAGGCGTAAAATTATCCTGTGTATTAAAATCGAAATTGCCGGATACTTCGTTTCGCAATGACAGATCTTTATAAAATTGTATCTCGGCATACACATTGCCAAATACCTGATTTCTCTTCTTTTGGTTTTTGACAATTTGTGCTATTGCCACCGGGTTGACGACCCCACTCACCCAGCCGCTGGTGTTGGTTACACCGCCCCAGGAGCCATCGGGGTTCTGTACCGGAACATCGGGTGTAAGATTCAGTGCAGAGCTGATCACGCTGGAGGCAGTCGTATTCAGATTTTCGTAAACATGCGCCAGTTGAAGACTGGTTCCTACTTTTAGCCAATTGGTGGTCTTATTATCCAGATTCAGCCGCACCGAAAATCGTTGAAAATCCGAGCCAAGCGCCATTCCTTGTTGCTCGAAATAAGAGCCCGATAATAGATACTGGGTCTTGGCATCACCACCGCTTACAGAAATGGTATGATTCATTTCCGGTGCTTTCCGGAACAATTCTTTTTGCCAGTCGGTACCGGCGCCTAAGTATTTCGCATTCGCAAATTCGGGTCTGGCGCCGAAGCCCCATACTTGTGCCCGGTCATTAATAAAAGTGGCAAACTGCCGCAGATTCATGGTCGGGAGTCTCTTGGGTAACTCCTGGTATCCGGCATAGAGATCATAATTTATCTGGGGCGCCGCTGCTCTGCCTCTCTTCGTAGTAATTACAATGACCCCATTGGTTGCCTGCGACCCGTATATGGCAGTCGCAGAAGCGTCTTTCAGCACATCTATCGATTCTATTTCAGCAGGATTGATCGTGTTTAACGGATTAGAACCGCTACCAGGGTCGTTGACGGGAGGAATAATAACCCCATCTATAACATATAACGGTGAATTGGAGCCACTTATCGAAGACACGCCCCGTATTTGAATGGATACGCCGCCGCCGGGTTGTCCCGACACCTGCTGTACCACTACGCCCGCGACTTTTCCCTGAAGGGCCTGATCGAAAGTTGCCGGCTGGGTCTTCATCAGCTCCGCGCCGGAGAGAGAAGAAATCGACCCGGTCACATCCCCGCGGCGAACCTTTCCATACCCGATGACAACGACGTCATTCAACTTGCTCTTATCCTCCACCTCGAGGCGGACGTTGATCACCTGCCGGGCGCCTACCCTAATCTGCTGGGCTGAGTAGCCCACAAAGCTGATAATCAACACATCACCTTCTTTAGCGCTCAGACTGTACAGGCCGTCTTTGTCTGTCTGCGTGCCCGAAGTGCGCCCCTTGATCATGACAGTGGCGCCCTGGAGGGGTTTGTCGCCCGGACTGACCACTACTTTACCGGTAATTTGAAGGGAGGAAGGCGGAGCCTGTGCATTTCCGCCGGTGCAAAACAGGAGAAGGATGAGCGCGCACCACACAAAGTAAATCGTCGCTCTTTTGAGAGTCTGCTTTTTCATACGCAATCGTCTTGATTTTAATTTAAGATCGGCAACCAATGCAAAAATAATTTGATATATGGACAGACAGGGTACAGCAACTAGCAAATGAAGGTGTTCAATCGTTGCTGCCCACGGTATAATTCTGTTATTTTTAGGGTAAAATTGGTTTAAACGCCTAATTTATCCGGACCACCTTTGTAATCCGGATATCATCGGAAGCGCTGCCACATAGAATGGTAAAAGCCCCGGGCTCGAGCACCCACCTGTTTTTCAGGTCGTTGTAATACTCGAACGATTGCCTGTTCAGGGAAATGGTCACTTTTCTGCTTTCCCCGGGCCGAAGAAATACCTTTACGAAGCCTTTCAGCTCCTTTTCCGGTCTTCTTAGTTCACTTACATTTTCCTTGACATACACTTGCACCACCTCGGCCCCCGCTACCCTACCGGTATTGGAAACCGTCACGCCAACGGTAGCACCTTGTTTGCCGGCGGTAACCTGCATGTCAGAGTAGCCAAATGTCGTATAGGATAGACCATGGCCAAATGCAAATTGCGGCCGTATCTTCCAGGTATCGAAATACCGGTAGCCGACAAATATGTCGTCGGTATAATGCACATTGACGGAATCCCCGGGGAATTGCCCCAATGCATGAGCCGGGCTCTCCGCCAGGCGCCGCGGGAAGGTCATGGGTAGCTTTCCCGAAGGGTTTACCACTCCGAACAGTATCTCTGCCAATGCATTCCCACCTTCACTCCCCGGATACCAGGCCTGTATCACAGCCGGCGCCTTTTCCACCCATGCCGTCATATCTACCGGTCCGCCGCCCATCATTACGACCACCGTCCTGGGATTGGCTTTCAGGACGGCTGCAATCAGCTGGTCCTGTCCAAACGGCAGGGTCATATCGGGCTTGTCGGTTCCTTCGGCATCAAAGGCATTATCCGTCCACGAATAGTTGTTGTAACCATGTGTCCAACCGCCGGCGAAGACCACTACGTCGGCCCTCCGGGCCGCCGCCACTGCCGAGTCGATCAGTTCCTGGTCTATACCCGCATTTTTGACGATCGCATAGCCCGGCGAATACGAAATATCGACCGCATTGCCCGCAAGGTTTTTTAACCCATCCAGCAAGGTGATCTCATACCTGGTCCGCACCTGCGAGCTCCCCCCTCCTTCCGATTGGAGCCGCACCGCATTCGCTCCTATCACCGCCAGCTTTTTTATATCCGATGCCTTCAACGGCAGGAGATGATCATTCTTTAAGAGCACAATACCCTCTTCCGCCACTTTACGGGCAGTTGCAAAATGATCTTTCGTGCTAAAGGCGCCTGGTTTTCTGCCGCCAAATTTGTGGATCCTGTACATCACATACAAGATGCGCCTCACCTTTTCATCAACCAGCTTTTCGTCGATCATGCCCTTCCTAACCAATGAGATCACCGTATCTCCCAAAAAGAATTTGTCATAAGCCCTTCCCATGAGATCGGTGCCCATTTCAAGGTCGGTGCCGTTCCATAATGCTTCCTGCGTATTATGCACCGCACCCCAATCGCTCATGAGAAGGCCCTTGAATTTAAATTCTCCTTTTAGAATGTCATTCACCAGGTACCGGTTTTCGGTACACCATTCGCCCCTGAACTTATTATAAGCCCCCATTACCGAATACACTCCGCCTTCGGTTACAGCTGCTTTGAAACCGGGCAGGTATATTTCACGCAAGGCTCTTTCGCTCATGATGACATTCACCCGCCCCCTCTCCGTTTCCTGGTTGTTGGCAAGAAAATGTTTAACACAGGCCGACACATCCTGGTCCTGCACCCCTTTTATATAGCCTACTGCCATTCTCGAAACCAGGTAAGGGTCTTCACTCTGGTATTCGAAGTTCCTGCCGTTCAGCGGCGAACGGATGATATTGATCCCCGGACCGAGTATAACATCCTTCCCCCGTGCATTGGCCTCGCTTCCCAATACGGCCCCATAAGCATAGCCCAGCGCCGGGTTCCAGGTGCTGGCGAGACAAACGCCCGTAGGGAGATAAGTAGCGCTGTCATCCACGTGATCGTTATCCGTCCGCCAGTCGCGGCCATGTTCCATGCGGACCCCGTGGGGGCCGTCGCTCATGGTCAGTTCGGGTATACCCAGCCGGGAAATGCCGCCGGAGGTGAAGGAGGAATTAGCGTGCAGCATTCCTACCTTTTCTTCGAGGGTCATTTGCTTTATCCGCGCATTGATCTGTCTGTAAAGCGTGTCGTCGGTTTGTGCCGGTTGTGAATATGCCGCGCCGGCGTCCATGATGAAAGCAAATGCCAGCAGCAACGCCGGCATTGCTTTTCTACACCTATAACTCATTACCTATTGCGAGATTTTTAGTTATTTGGAAATCTTTATCACTGTAAGCATTCTCTGTCCGTTGACCCCGTAGATCCTGATGAAATAGGTGCCCGTGCTCAACGAAGCGCCGATGAACATCGACTTCGATATCGCGGCATGTTCGATGAGTTGCACCTGCCTGCCCGAGAGGTCGACGATCGCGATCTCTTTTACCGAGTCGGGGTTGTCCAGCGTCAGGTGCAGGGTGGAGGTAAAGGGATTCGGGAAAGCCTGCAGCCCATTACCCGCCGGTTCATTCAGTTGCCTGCCCATCTGCCGGGAGGTCGATGTCACCGTCGTGGCTGACGGTTGTATATGCCCGACGGTACCGAGCGTCCATTGCTGGGCCGTGCTGCCACTCCCCGTCCACTGGCCCAGGTTGGACCCATTCGAGTAACTGTACAACCCATCGATATACATGCCGGTGGCCTTGTTGGAAAGGGTAAAGTAATTTCCGGCCGGCTGGATCAGCCATTGCTGCCCATCGCTTCCGCTGTAACTCCACTGCCCGCAAGTCGAGCCATTCGTCGTCAACCAAAAGCCATCGAGGTACAGCCCCGTCGCCTTATTGATCAGGTTCACATACCTGCCGGCCGGCTGCAGCAGCCATTGCTGTGCATCACTGCCGCTGTTGCTCCACTGTCCGCAGGCCGAGCCATTGGACGACCGGTACATCCCGTCGACCAGCAGCCCGCTGGCATTATTGGTCAGCGTCACATATGCGCTACCCGCCCCCTGGTTCATGGCATCGATGATCCCCTGGTCGAGCACCGTCGGCGTGCTGCGGTTATAGATACCCAGATTGATGTCCCAGCAGAACGGGACGAGGCCCCTGGCCCTTGCGGAGCTCACCACATACCGGTACCAATACTGGCGCGACGCATTGTGAAGCGTCTGATCCGACGGCGGGCTCAGCGTCCGCTTCTCGGCGGCGAATTCCCCTATGATCACCGGGATCCCATTGTTGACGAATTTGGCCTTCATCAGCGAAAAACACGAATCGACATAGTTCTCCTCGCCCCAGGTGGCATTGCGGGTGACGTCAGTGGTGGAATGGTAGCCGGCGCCCCAGTAGTAGAACATATTGCCCCAGCTGGCGTCCTGCGTCATCAGGCAGAACTGATAAGGATCGTAATAATGCACCTCCACCATCATTCTGCCGGCGATCTGATCCGTCGGCAGCGTATTCATCAGGGTATTGGTGCGCGATATACTCGTTGCGGGCCCCTGGACGATGAGCGTACGGGAGCTGTTGTTGCCACCGGTCGCCCGAACGGCGTTGACGAACGTCTGGTG
Organism: Puia dinghuensis; assembly: GCF_014642875.1. Classification (GTDB taxonomy): domain Bacteria; phylum Bacteroidota; class Bacteroidia; order Chitinophagales; family Chitinophagaceae; genus Puia; species Puia dinghuensis. Next base: position 152,991 of record NZ_BMJC01000001.1, on the reverse strand, counting down.
GTACGATAACAGTACCGACATCCCCGTCGCGTCGGATACGTTCGGCTCGTTGGCGCTCGCAAAGAGCAGGTGCTGGTCGTAATTTTTAAAATAGTTGGCGATCTGCGTCCAGTAGCTGTTTTGCTTGGCGTTCACCGACGCCTGCGCACTCGTCGTGACATTATTCTCCAACCAGCCGCCGTCCCAGTGGATGTTTATGATCACATAAAGGCTGTCGTTTATACAATAGTCCACTGCCTGCTTTACCGTGGCCAGCCAATTGGGATCGATGACGCCGTTGGTCGCATGACAATCCCAGGCACAGGGCAGTCGTACCGTATTGAACCCCGAAGCCTTCACCTGGTCGATCAGTTGCTGGGTGGGTGTCACTCCACCCCATGCCGTTGCACTACAAACCGCTTCAAGGGTATTACCGAGATTCCAGCCGATCTTCATTTTCGCAGCAATGGACTGGGCGGTGGGCAGTTGAGCCAAAGCACTTATGGAGAATAACAATCCCAGTGCACCGAAATACAGGCGCATTAAAGTCCCCCGGACATATTTTCTTTTCATGGTGCAATCGTTTGTATTTAGTGTGTAGTATAGTAATCCTGGCTCACGTAGTTGTAAATACACCAATCGTTGGCATCCTTTAAAGCAATAATTTGCAGGCCATCGGCCGTAAGTGATTTTATGCTCATTTTTGCGTACCAGTTGGCAATATTGGGGCCCTGGGTTGGATCATGGATCAGCTCTGCTCCAATGGTGGCCAGCTGGTTGGTGTTCGTATAGAGCATAAAATGGCCATTGGCTTGTCCCAGGGGCAGCATCTTATTGTTGGAGCTAAAATTTGCATTCCCTATCAGATCAAAAGTCATGGATCCGTAATCACCCACGGGGCAGATCCAGGAAGCCCACCCGGCATCCCATTCCCAACCCGTCCCACCGAAGTAGATAGGCCCGTTGAATAGTTTACTTGTGCCCGTAGGCGTTATGTCCAGGACCCAGGTTTTCGATTTCCCATATCCTCCCGTAAGATTGACCCACGGAGTGGAGCTCACAGCCGTCGCGTCCAGCGTATTTATCGTTACGGTAGTCGTGTCGGCCTGGACGAACCCACCGGCGCTCTCCACCCCATAAACAAATTTATATGTCCCCGGAAACGGAATGTTGACCGTATCCTTCACCCGCTGGGATTGACCGAAAGGCGTAACCCATACAGGAGTAAGGTTAGGCGTCAAACTGGTCAAAACGATATTATTAGGATTTGCCGACGAAGGCGCAATGGTGAAGAACAAGGCGCTTTTACTGGCCAATGCACCCAATTCATATTTCTGCTTGGTGCAAGCCGAAAATAGCAGTGCGGATCCAATGAACACGCAGACACTGTTAATTATATTTTTCATGTTTATGCTATTTTAGATAGTTAGATGATTATTACCACCCGGCATTTTGCTTCAATACCCCTGACGACAATGTAATTTGATCGACAGGTATTTGCTGGAAACCACGGGTAGCAGTAATATTAGCCTGCAAGGTCGCTGCGGACGGTGGGGCGCCCGTGCCATCGTTGATCAGGGACACCGTAGTATTAGCCGCGATGGTAGATGCAGCTGTGGCAAGACCCTGGCGTAATACATCCCAATACCGGATACCTTCCCCTGCAAATTCCAGCCTGCGTTCAGCCAGGATTTGCGCCTTGGAAACGGAAGTAACAGCGGCGGCGGAAGGAATTGCCCGCTGGTGCACCTGGTTGAAATAGCTTACGGCATTGGGGCTTCCCAATTCAGCTGCCATCAATAAAACATCCGCATACCGGATGACGAAATAATCCTGGTCCTGCGCGACCAAATAGTTGTTGGCGGGTAAGGGGTTGTTCAGGGAGTCACAGATCGGGCTGTATTTCTTCATAAAATAGCCTGTGTACTCGCGACTGTCCGACGCCTTGGTGTAAGGCAAATGTTCCCCGGCTATCGATATAAAGGAAGCAAAATACCTGCTATCATTGGTCTGGTCAAACTGTGCGACCAGGTTCGGGTCCACCGGACATGCTCCCCAGCCATACCCATAGGGGTACATGCTCTGATCGCGCTCGCCCATCATTACCAGCCAGTCGTTGCCTGTGGTATTTCCATTATAGTCACCCGTAGATGAATATTTGATCGAAAAAACCACCTCTTTGTTGTCTTCGCCCGCATAGGTAACTTTTTTGGCCAGGGATGCGGCAGGCCAAAGGGTAGTAAAATTAGTGACCAGTCCATGCCCACTGTGAGCGATCACATCCTCGACAGCGGCCAATGCGGTAGCGGCCGTTTCATTACCGATGGTAGCTTGTCCGTAGTAACCCGAATAAAACAAGTAAACGCGTGCCAGCATAGATTCCGCCGCCCACTTGGTCACCCTCCCGTTGGGCACGCTCGTATAAGGGGCGGAAGGAAGGCTGTCCGCGGCATAGCGCAGATCGCTCATGATCTGTGCATACGTCAGCGCAGGGTCGGACTGGGGCACGTTTGCCAGCGAGGGCGTCGTCAGCAATGGAACCTTCTCGAATAGCCGGGCCAGATCGAAATAACAGTAAGCACGGATAAATTTAGCTTCCGCCGTGTATTGCTTTCTCAATAAACTGCTGTCGCCCCAGTTGATCTGATTCATATGCTGAAGTAACGCATTACAGCGATAGATGGCCTGATAATAACCTTTCCATCCGGCACTATGAATAGCGACGTCCGAGGGTGAAACGGTTTTATTGAACTCATCCAGCATTTCCCATCCATATCCGTCCGAAGCGCCGGTGCCGCCAAAGCCATCGTCGGAAAAAACCTCCATCATTGCAGGGAGTTGCTCACCGTCATAAATTACATCCAGTCCGTTATAGCATCCTACCAGGGAGGTGAAAGCATCGGCAGGTGTTTTATAATAGGAGACATCGGTCTGCGAGGCGGAGGTGAGTTCGGTGGTCAGGTATTTCTTACAGGAATTCAGCGCCAGCATTGCCAATGCCATAACCCCAATCGTTATACTTTTATAGCGTTTCATGTAGTTTTTTTTGCGATTAGAAAATAATATTAACCCCAACCATCGTCTTTCTTGGACGGGGATAATATCCCAAATCAACACCTTGTCCAAAGGAATAAGCTCCGCTGGCATCGCTCGAGGAATAGCCTATTTCGGGGTCCATCCCATTGTATTTTGTAAAAGTCACCAGGTTTTCAGCTGCCAGATACACGCGGAATTGCGTCAAATTTTTCCATCGCACCAATTTTGCAAAGTCATATCCCAGTGTAATGTTCGAGACCCTCAAATAGCTGCCATCGTGAATATAGAGATCGGAGAACTCAGCCCAGTTAACATTGTTTTGCGTCACCCGGGGCATTGAATTGGAAGTCCCTTCTCCATGCCAACGGCTCAAAATAGCTGTGGTCCAGTTACCAAAGGCGCCTAAATCTCTGTAGGATTGAACGATCTTATTTCCCGCAACGCCGTTTGTGGTTATGGACAGGTCAAAATTTTTATAATTGCCGGAAAACCTTATTCCAAAAACATGGTGTGGGTTTGGATCGCCGATATTTGTCTTATCGGCGGCAGTAATGGTGCCATCACCATTCAAATCCACATATTTTATATCACCCGGATGGGCGTTGGGTTGAAGGGGGCCGTTTTTACCCCTCCATGCCTGCACATCCGCCTCTGTTTGGAAGATGCCGGCAGTTTTATATCCCCAGAAATACCCGATGGGGTTTCCGGAGGATGCACGGAAAAATTCGGGGGCATTTACAAACAGGCTGTTCGAGCCGCCATGAATGATCCCATCCGCCGTAGGAATATTATTCACTACATTTTTGTTATAGGCGTAGGAACCCGAGACGGAATAGGAGAAATCCCTTCCAATCCTGTCGTTGTATGATAATTGGAGCTCTATTCCTTTATTGGTAACATTTCCCCCATTGATGTATGGGTTTGTCGATACCCCTGCTGTCGCGAGCAAGGGCGCTGCCACCAACCAGTCCTTCGTTATTTTATCGTAAAGATCGATGCTTGCAGTTATCTTATTGTCGAGCATTTGGGCGTCAATACCGATATTGGTTTGACGGGATGTTTCCCATTTGGTCTTTCCAACACCGATGGTGGAAGGATAAGCACCATTGGTTAAGGCCGTATTGGAGTTCCCAAAATTATATTGAGCATTTGCCAGGCTGATCAGGGACAGGTAATTAAAAGCAGTGATGCCGTCGTTACCATTTGACCCCCAACTTGCTCTTAGCTTCAGGAAGTTCAACCAGTCCTTCGTCGATTCCATGAAAGATTCGCTGCTGGCCACCCAACCTACGGACAGCGATGGAAAGTATCCCCATTGATGATCCTGGGCGAACATAGTTGAACCATCTGCCCGGAAAATGGCGGAAGCCAGGTATTTTTCCTTATACGAATAATTGATCCGGCCGAAAAAAGAGGCCTGCGCATACACGGCATTTGCGTTTCCATAAAGTGACATGCCGTGCGTTACCGTTTGCCTGTTGGCAGCAGTCGTATCGGCACTCATCGATATAGTTGTAACATTTGACGTACTGAGATAACCGCGGTCAAAAGTGCCGAATAATGTGGCCCCTGTATTAGTTCCACCCACAAACGATCCCTTATACTTACGAACGGCACTGCCTGCCAAAAAGTCAAATTTGTGGTCTTTTATTTTAAGGAGGTAGTTGACCGTATTATCCCAATTCACGGTATATCCCTGGGAACTTCCCTGAGTAATGCTCTCGTACTTATTAAAAGCGAATACCGACAGGTTCGCATAAACCGGAAGATAGCTATGATTCGCTGAGGAAGAATAATTCAAACCGAAAGAAGTCCTGAATCTTAAATTTTTCACCGGCTGTAATTCCGCATACACATCCCCGAACAACTTTTGCGTCTTTGTATCATTTTGATTGTTGTAGACCATCAATGCGTAAGGATTCGCTTCGTTTACGTTCCATGGGCCACCGTTATATACTTTAGAATTAAGGCTGCTCAGAAAGTTTCCGGCTGAGTCGTACATGGCCAGCAGCGGACTGGTTTGAAAGGCGCTGCGCAGGGTGTTGCCATATATTCCACCATCCTGAATACCGTATTGATCAATAAAGGAGAAAGTCAAATGCTCGCCTATTTTCAAAGCTCCGTCATACAGCTTGCGCTCGGAGTTGGTGCGGAAGTTGTAGCGCTCGTAATTGGAAAGTTTTTGCCCGCCGACGATACCACCCTGCTGGGTATAGGACAGCCCCAATGAATAGGACGAAACATCCGTCCCACCATTGGCAGATAAGTTATAATTTTGAACCGGTACATTTTTGGCAAACATCTCGTCCAGCCAGTTCGTTCCTTTGCCCAGCGCATTGATTTGCGATTGAGTAAAAAGAGGGGCGAGCCCTGAATTGAGTGCGGCCTCATTTTGCATAGTGGCGTATTGTTCCGCTTTCAGGAGATTTGTTTTCGGAGGAGCGTTTTGGTAACCGTAGTAGGCGTCAAATGAAATTTGCCCATTGTTCTTGGCACCCATTTTCCCGCTTTTGGTGGTGATCAACACGACACCGTTGGCTCCATTGATCCCGTAGATGGCGCTTGATGCGGCATCTTTTAAGATATCGACCGAAGCGATGTCGGAAGGGTTCAAATAGGTGATATCGCTGGATATTACCCCATCTACCACATACAGCGGATTGGCGTTTCCGATGGTGCCGACCCCGCGGATATTTACTTTAAAACCGCCGCCGGGCTGTCCTGAAGTCGATGTAATATTAACCCCGGCCGCCTGCCCCTCCAATGCTTGCAAGGCATTGGTGGTGTTGAGTTTAGCAAGGTCTTCGCCTTTGACGTGGGCGGTGGCTCCCGTGACTGCCTTCGACTTTTGTACCCCATAACCGATTACTACGACATCATCCAGCTTTGCAAAGCTTTGATCCAACCGGAAAACCAGTTGGTTTGTTCCCGCCTCTACTTTAAGCGTTTGTGAAACGTGGCCTACGGAACTGATCTCAAGGGTTTCACCCGTTTTAGCCGTAACAGTAAATACGCCGTTGCTATCGGAAGTAACGGCATTTTGCCTGCCCTTTACGACGATCGAAGCATTTGCAACCGGCTGCCCTGTACTGGCATCGGTTACCCTGCCTGTTATTTTTCGTTCGTTGGTCTGCGCAAAATTGTGAGCGCTTAGAAGCACCAGCATCAGAAGCATGAGGATTGGTTTTGCCCACTTCCGTTTGATTTTCTTTTCTAGCATAAACAAGCAATTTTTGGTTAAATGAATAGACTGGCCATAATGAAAGGTGAGGGTAGAAAAGCAGTATTGAAGGTCGGGCGCCAGGGGAAGGATGGAGCCTTCTTTGATCAGCAGCTTTGGGAGGAACATAGCAATCGGTTGTAATTCCTGTAAAAATAGATCGCCATGCCCTGATGGAGGGTAGTCAAACTTGCAAATCAAGTGGTTGGATTGTTATCCCCGACGGTATGATTCCGGTATTTTTGGGGTAAAAATTGTTAAACGACCCCGTCAGGGTTGCCGGATCATTTCTTTTTGCGCTTTTCGGACTGATAAACGCTGGGTAATACCCCATAGACTTCCTTGAAGTACCGGGCAAAGTATTTGGGATTGTTGAAGCCGACCATATAGGCCACCTCCGCTATATTATGCTGGGTCTTTTCCAGCAGCTGGGCCGCCCGCTTCATCCGGAAATGGCGGATAAACCCTATCGGCGTCTTTCCGGTCGCTGCCAGTATCCTTTTATATAGCGTGGTGCGGCTGAGCCCCATTTCCCGCGACCACTCGTCCACGGAAAAATCGGCATTGGCGATGTTTTTCTCCAACACATCCACGGCCTCGCGGATGAAATCTTCTTCGGTCTTCTCCGGCTCCGCCTCGATCTCGCCCGGCTCGGCCACTACCCTTCTTTTCAACGTCTCTTCTACCGAATCTTTAAATTCCAACAGATTCCGGATGCGGGAGACCAGGATCTCCACGTTGAAGGGCTTCGAGATGTAGTCATTCGCCCCTATGCCCAGCGCCCGTAGTTGATCCTGCTCATCGGACAAAGCCGTCAGCAGGATCACTGGAATATGGCGAGTCCGCTCATCGCTTTTTATCTTTTTACAAAGCTCCAGTCCATCCATCAGCGGCATGTTCACGTCGCTGACCACCAGTTCCGGTTGGGCAGAAAGTGCCTTTTGCCATCCCTCCCGTCCATTGGCCGCCTCCAGCACGGTGAACAGGGGCGCAAGATTGTCCTTGAGATAGAACCGGAAATCCTCGTCGTCTTCGACGAGTAGCACCTTGAACTGTTTCGTCCCGTCTTCCCTGGGTTGAGATGGCGCAGAGATATTAGCTCCGTCAGCGTCGTCCGCAACAATAGGTACCGCCGGCTCCGGTGATCCTCCCGGCAAAACCGTCACCGGTAACAGTATCGTAAAGCAGCTTCCCATGTCCGGTGCACTCTCTACCTTGATCGTACCCCCATGCATTTCCACGAACTCCCTGGTGATGGCCAATCCGATTCCCGTTCCCTGGCTCCGCACATGGCCTGGTAGCTCTCCCTGGAAAAAGGATTCAAATATCTTTTCCTGCTGGTCGGCCGGGATCCCGATACCGGTGTCTTTCACTTTAAGCTGCAGCAAGGCCCCTTGTTCGTCCTTTTCCAACACGGTAAACTCTACGCCGATCGACCCGCCGGGCGACGTGAACTTGAAAGCATTGGAGAGGAGGTTGAACAGGATACGCTCTACTTTGTCCTTGTCGAACAAAGCAGGCAGATATTCGGTGTCCCCCTGATAGGTAAAGCCAATACCCCGCTCTTCAGCGAGGTCTGCAAAGGATTGCGTAGTAGCTTTTATAAAGGAGGCGATATCTCCCCTGCTCATATTCAATTTCAGCTCATTGACCTCCATTTTGCGCAAGTCGAGCAGCTGGTTCACCAGGTGCAGCAACCGCCGGGCATTGCGCTCGATCGTCATTGCCAGTTGCCGATGGCCCGGCTCCCCGCTGCTGCGGATCAACTTGTCCACGGGCGAAAGGATCAACGACAGGGGTGTGCGGAACTCATGACTGAGATTAGTGAAAAATTTGATCTTCATCCGGTCTAACTCCCGCACCCGAATAGCCTCCCGGCGCTCTTCGGCCAGCGCAAACCGCGCACGGGCCCGCCGGATGATACGCATGCGACTTGCGTAGAGGATAGCCAGCGCAAGCAGAACATAGAGGATGTAGGCAATGGTTGTCTTCCAAAACGGCGGCTTTATGATGACCCTGATCGAGATGCCCTGCTCGTTCCATACTCCGTCACTGTTGGACGCCCTCACCCGGAAGACGTACTCTCCCGGATCGATATTCGTGTAGGCGGCGCGCCGATTGTGGCCATCCGTCATCATCCAGTCCTTGTCGAAGCCAACCAACTGGTAGGCATAACGATTCTTCCGGGCGTTGATATAGCTGAGCGCTGCGAATTCAAGGATAAAATTGTTCTCATCGTAGGACAACACCAGTTTGCCGTCCATGGGGACGGAAGCCGGCAGAGGGGTCTCCTTATTATATAATTGCAAACCGGTCAAGACTACCGGCGGAATGTGTTCGTTGAGCTGTATCGATTCAGGCCGGAAGAGGTTGAAGCCCTTGGGTCCGCCGAAAATAAGCTCTCCCTCTCTCGTCCGAAACGCGGTATTCGCGTTGAACTCCCGGCCTTGCAGACCATCATATTCATCGAAATTCAGGCACCTGATCTTCAAGGCCGCCCCTTCCCGGGAAATGGAGATCCGGGAGATGCCGGCGGAAGTGCTGACCCACAAGAAGTGGGCTTTATCTTCCAGCACGCTCAGGATCGTGTTGGATGGCAGCCCATCCTTTATGGTGTACGACTGGAATGTATCCTTCCCCGGCTGTATCACGCTTAGCCCCTGACGCGTCCCTACCCAAATATTTCCGAGGTGGTCGCATGTCAAACTGAATACGGTATTATCGCTGAGCCTGCTATTCCCCGCGATGTAGTGGACATATTGGCCCGTATTCCGTTGCAACTCATCGAGCCCGTATGCCGTTGCTATCCACAGGTTGGAGGCGGAATCCTCAGCGAGGGCCGGGACATAGTCGGAATGGATGGAACGCGGCATATCCGGCGTATTGTGATAGAATTTGCCCGTCGCCTCATCGAAGCGGTCCAACCCTCCGGCCATGGTACCCACCCAAAGATGATCTGCTCCATCTTCCCGCAGCGAATATACCCGGTTATCCGCCAGGCTGGCAGGGTCCGTATCGCTGTGCCGGTAATGGGTAAACGTCCGGCCGTCATAACGGTCGAGCCCTCCCTGGTAGGTGCCTATCCATAAAATTCCCCGGTGATCCAACAGCAACGAGACCAACACATCGCTTCCGAGACTATTGAGATCGCTCTGCTCGTGGCGGTATTGCTTAAACTTGTTTCCGGCCCGGTCGAAATAGATGAGCCCGCCGCCGTCCGTGCCTATCCAGAGGTTTCCCCTGGCATCCTCCGCAAAACAGTTGACATCGTCATAGGGCAGGCTTTCCGGCTGGCCCGGCTGCCGCCTGTATAGCGGAAAACGCAGCATGTGCTGCTGGTAATAGCAGACCCCGTTCTTTAGTGTTCCTATCCAAACCGCGCCTATGTCGTCGATATACAGTGTCGTCACCGTGTTCTCCGAAAGGCTTCTGTCTTCGTCCGAGTGTCGCAGGTTCCGCACCACCCCCTGTGCCATATCAAGAATATCCAGGCCGCCCTGATCGGTTGCGACCCATATCTGCCCCTTACCATCCTCGATAACGTCGCTGATGTTATTGCTGCTTAGCCTTATTACACCCGAATCCCTGCTCAAATGCCGGAGCCCGCCCGTATGCTGATCGTACACCCATAGCCCGGAAAGATTCCCCTGCGCATATAGCCAAAGCCTGTCCTCGCGGTCAAGAAACATTTTATATCCGGAGGGTGCCCGCTGCGCCGAACGCTGCAGGATATCCGTAACCATGGATATGGTCTGGCTACCGGGGTCGAACCGTTGCAATATCCCATTGTATTCTGACAGCCAGATGCCGCCCGCCCGGTCGACAGCCACATCGGCAACAGGGCTGTTTATCCCGCCTGCCCCCGGGACCGCCGATCGCACCCGAACCGCTCCCTGCCCGGGATCATAACGGTAAAGGCCCGAATCGCGATAAACAAAATAGTAACGATCGTCCTCGCAATGGACGATTCCTATCAATCCATACGACAAGATATTACGCGCCTGTAGATAAGCGGCAATGTGCGGCAGGAAGGCGCCGGTGGAAGGGTCATAGATGCTGATACCGCCCGCTGTAGTGACATACAACTTGTCTTCCGGTCCCTGGAATATGCCTTCCACCAGCTCGTCCGAGAGAGAGGTCGAATCCCTGTCATCGTGCCGGAAGACCTTAAAATTATACCCATCGTATCTGTTGAGACCCGAATTCGTCCCTACCCATACGAATCCCTGACGGTCTTTGAATATCACATTTATGTGGTTATCCGACAGTCCATCCTGGTCATTCAGTCTCGAAAAAGGATAGTCCTTCACCTGGCAATATCCCTCGATACTAGCCGACATCAACCAGCAAAGCGCTAGCCATCTGGTAACTAAATATATATCGCGGCGCCCCCAAGCTGCAAAAAATGGAACAGTCATTTCTAATATAAGCAGAATTACGCCCTAAATATACACTTATTACCTTATCTGTTAATTGATTCGCCAATTGCTGGAGTCCTGCTTGTTTTACTGTTTTACGAGAGGAACGTTTTTTCCCCCGGCACTCAAATAATATACGCCCCTGGCAAGGCCGCTGATATCAAGTGACGTAGAGATGACGCCGCCTGTCGATTGCAATTGGATTGCCCTGACCAGCTTTCCCGCACTCTCATGCAATTCCAGTACGATCGGCCCCTGCTGCGCAGGCAACTGAACGTATACCACATCGTTTGCAGGATTGGGGAAAACGGTAATGGCAGTAACATCATCAAAAGTTACCGCTACGGTTTTGCTGTAGGTGTAGCCGCCATTGCGGTCAACGATCTTCAGCCGATAATAGTCTACCGAACGCAATGGCCGGTTATCGTAAAACGAATAATTCTTATTCGGACCGGCATTGCCGGGTACGGTCGCCGTAGCGGCAACGGTGCCAATGCTGTTGAATGCCACCCCGTCAGCGCTCCTTTCAATGTCAAACGATGTTACCCCAGTGTCGTCACTGACAGTAAAATCCAACCGAACGTCATTACCCGTTTTCACCGCCGTCAAGGAAACAAGGCCGACCGATAAGACAGGTAAGCTGCCCGCCAGTTGCAGCGAACTGATAGATAACGGCGCCAGGGTCACTTGCAGGGTGGAATCGCTGGCCGGCATTATCGTTGACGACTGCAATGCGTTATTGGTATGCGAAATAAATGTTTCCGTACCCGCCGGAAGGTTAGACAAGGTGAGCACCTGGACTGGCTGGTTGGGTAATTTGAAATGCGCAAGGTTTACCGCGACGGTTTTGGTGAGAGTAAGAGACCGGTTTACCAGCACCACCGTAATCGAATCATTAGCATCACTGGCCGTAGCGTAGGAGGATACATCAAGCTCATCATCGGAAAGCGCATTAATGCTATTTTTTTTATTGTACCTGCTGTACAGGTGGAGTGTTTCCCACATGCCATTTTCCCAGTTCCAGGGTGAAAAATATTCCACGCCATGCTTCATAAATTCACCTAACGTGGAGCCATACCACACCGCCTGTGCGTTGGGATTGTTATTGAGATTGACCGCCGTTTCGGAAATACCAAAAGTCACCCCGTTGCCCGGCCCCATATACTGGTTCAGCCAGTTTTGACACCTTCCGAATATATCTTCAATTTGTATGGAATTATCCCACCCGCCATTAACTAAATGTACCCCATTAGCTTCAGGGAAAGCATAACTGCTGTCAAAAAATACCCGATGGTACTGCAGAATGTCGGAGGTGTTTGAACTACCCGGATAAAAGTGCAGGTCGATTACGTCCAGCAGGCGTATCCCCGTTCGTTGCTGCTCTTCGGCCAGCCGCTTGATAAAGAATTGCAGCCAGGGATAACTCACGCCGTCGGAACCCGTTACCGGCCCACCCTTCCACGCATACCATTGCCATTCGTTGGGACTCACCGGGCCGCTTAGCTTGATACCAGGGTAGAAAGCCCTCGCCTTTTTCGCTACAGCAAAAAAACGCTGCATAAACGATTCCGCATCCAATTGAACGGGCATGGCGTCATCGTGTGTTCCGGACCATATCTCCACCTCATTGTCCATATTCCAGTAGCGGAGATGAGTAGAGTCCAACCCTTGTCCCCCGCTGCGGAACCAGTGGTTCAGGATGCCGGTGGTGGAATCTTCATTCCAGTGTTCCAGATACAGGCTGGTATCGCCGTTTACCAGGGCCTGGCTTCCTCCGGCCGGGTTAACGGTGCCGCCGCCCGCGAGGTTCTGCTGAGTGCCCGACCAATATTGGGACTGGTTATAGGCCCAGTCGTCGAAGTTATGGTTAAGGTTCGACGCCGCCTGGCCCAGGAGCTGAAATCCCCATAAGGCCTGTGCAGAGGGGATATTTTGTTGCAAAGATGCAGCGGCAAAATCCCAGTCGGACTTGTACACATTATTATACCAGTCGGGATGGCTGCTTAGTTGCAGCCGCCAATTGTAGGTGGAAAGATTATTACCGCCGTTTTCACGATAGAAGTTGAGCCCCGCATCTTTATACAGCTGCCAGGTGGCGGCGCTCGTCGGGTTGGAAGGATCGTCCGATACAGAGTTATTCCTTCCATAAATAAAAGGAGAAACAGGCTTTCGGTTCAACTGCGGGTCTACAGTTACCTGTACATTCTGGCCTAAAAGCACCGAATAAATTGAAAGGAGCAGCAGGGACACGGCTAGTTTTTCCATAACGACCTAAAAATAGACGACTGCGCTCAAAATCATGGTAGCCAAACCTGCAAATCAAGGGCCAAAAATGTTAGCGGCAGGGATATCATTCTGTTATTTTGGGGCACAAAATGTTCAACAACCCTCAACTAATCAATCGCAAAAGGGTTGACCACTTTCTTCAATTGATATTGCAACGAGACTCTATTGAGATCGTCCGGCCGCCAGCAGGAACTCCACGACCAGGTCTTCGTCGATCACTTGACTCGCACCGCCGTCACCGGCGAAACCCTGGGGCCCGCTTACATGACTGCCGCCGTTACGGCAGCCATTGACAGCCAACAGCGGCCCGCACAACAGAAACGGCAGCAAGCAAGGCCTCAGCAAGATACCCGCTACAGCGCCAATGTCCCGCAGGTCCTTTCCGCTGTCCTTCACACTGACCTGGCCGGCCCCAATCACTTCGGAGAGGACCAATCCTTGGGGCATCGGCATAAGCGCTAATCGCAATGTTTCCCGGCTTTGGAAGACCGATTTATTTCGAAAAATGGGAAGATTTTTAGTAAATTTGTTATAGGTGAAGGGACACAAATATCATATTGGCATTGAAATAGATAGGCTTACCAACAGTATCGTAAATACCATTTCGGGTGATAGTTTTCAGACCGAAATATTACCCATTACCAAGGATGATCTCAAAAGCGTAACAAAGAAAGCAGACTGGAAATTTAACTGGAAAGCTGAAGCCAAATTGGCTGATAGGAAAGTATACAAACTGACCATTGAAGGGAACCCAACTATTATTCAGGGCCTTTTGAGCATCAGCGATTATGACGACCATGTTTTTATGCACCTGATCGAAAGCGCCCCCTTTAATTTTGGAAAGCCGAAATTATACGAAGGAGTCCCCGGTAACCTGGTCGCGTTTGCTTGTAAGGAATCAGTGGAAAAGGGATATGAAGGATTCGTTGCTTTTGTCTCCAAGACGAAATTGATGCGGCACTATAAAGATACCCTTGGTGCCCACTTCATTGGAGGTCAGCGGATGGCAATAGGTCGGGAAGCGGCCGCAAAACTTATCAATCAGTATTTTAAACCCAAGTAAAATGGGATATATCAAAGAACCCAAAGGTGTGGATTTCGTTGTCGAACCACATGTTGTAACAGAGGAAGACAGGAGAATTATCAGCGAGGCCATTGCTCACTACAAGGCCACGGGAAAATTCAAAAGGGTACCTAAGCCCAAGCGAGCCCGTCGCGCGACAAAGAAAGCTAAGAAGTAGGTTACCTTGTGCCGCACAAAAAGTTCTTTCATCAAATACCCAGCTGTTCGCCCGAGCTGATGAACGCCGCAAATAGATTATTGAATATCAGGCTCCTCGTTTCAAGAAATTATTAATCCACTACCGGAGAACCCGACGCTTTTTTCTTGTCTTTTTAGTCGACAAGAAGACAGCCACATTGCAATTAGTTGTTATCTTTTGCAAACAAAAGGATCTTTTATGGAAGAATTGATAAAACTCTTTTTTACTAAGAATAGGTACAAACTTATGTTTGACTTAACCTATTGGCTGATGTGCTTTTTGCTGACTTCCAAGTTGCTTTGTTCCCAAGGTATTTGTTACAATTATCCGGGAAAAATTGAAACAGCGACAATCCTCTCATTTATCTTCCATGGGCAAATTCTGATACCTCTAGTAACATTTATGATTGTCTGCTTTTTCTTCAATTCCGCCAACGCAACTTTGAACAACATTCTCTATCGCTACATAGTGAGGAAAACTACATATTTTAGGGGTGTCAAACAGGGCATCATTTCTATCGCACAAACCAGGCGATGGTTTCTTTATCAAAATAGCGGTTATAGGAAAGGCAATAGATATTATATCTTCGAAGAACTTATGAAAGCCTTCAACCATGACGAGTTTGATTTGTTGATCTTTGCTGAAAGATTGAATTCCATTGTGCTGTGCACTTTTCTTAATTTACTTACATACAATCAAACTTCATTTGGAGATATATTGCTAATTCTTTGTGCTATTTTTTACTTAGTACACATGTTTAACCTCTTCTTTCTTCGTGAAATAGAAAATAACATGTTGTTTTTCCAAGCAATAAAAAATGAAATTGACAACCCTACAGGCCCGGTGTCAAACCTTAAGACCCTAAACCTGCAATGAGCATCCCTGATGAATCAAATTGTCCGTTCATGTTTGATCAAGTTAGCAATCCCCCCGGCACTCAACCATTTTTAAATGGATATT
The DNA here is from genome assembly GCF_014642875.1 of Puia dinghuensis. Taxonomy (GTDB): domain Bacteria; phylum Bacteroidota; class Bacteroidia; order Chitinophagales; family Chitinophagaceae; genus Puia; species Puia dinghuensis. The sequence continues at coordinate 137,830 of NZ_BMJC01000001.1, read as the reverse complement.
CCGAACCCGCGGTTTTTGCCAGCCATCGGCTTGCCCGTATTAGTAGACAACTAAGAATTGCATTCATATGCATTTTACATAGACCAGCAATTTTAAACCCGTAGAAAAGATCAACCATTGACCATTGGCTGCCGCTGCACCACCCGCCGAAGAAATCGTTCCGCCTCCTCCGCGCTTAATACACTAGTTGTCAAGAAGGCCTTAAGCCGGAGCTGGATTTCCTGATCCGAAATTATCTCCAAATCATCGATATATTCCTCTCCGCGAAGGAATTCTTCCAATTGATCTGCATAGGATACCCGAAAGCCGGGGATTTCCTTGTTCCGCAAGGCTGCCAGCAGCCGCCACGGGTCACCCCCTACCTCTTTCAACTTTTCCGTCACCTCATCCAGGAAGCGAGGGGAGATCGTCTCTGATTCCTCCAACACCTGCCGGTCGATCGGCCAGGGCCGCCCCTGTCGATAAAGCTCCTGGTATCGTGCCAGCAGGTCAACCCGTGCCCGGACCCCTGCCAACAATTCCTCCGTCCACTCGGGCTGCAGCGCATCATGCGACAAAATCGACTCCCATTCCCCCCAACGGCTGATTGCCAACCTCAGCAAACCGGCCAGCACTCCAGTATCCTCGACCAGATGCCAGAGATGAATCGCCGCTGGTTCCTCCGCCTGCAAATCGAAGCTATCCACCGCCAGCAGGTTTCCATATTCTTCATGGCCCATTCCGTCCGGATCAGGTATCTCCGTCGTAAACACGAAGTTGCCGGCTGCCCCAGCCTCTTGGAGATAGGCTACCACTTCATTGTGCCGGCCGTCCAGCTCCACCACTTCTCTTGTGATCTCCGGCCTATCTTGCAGATATTCCACCCATTTCTGCACCTCGTCTTTCTGTGCCGTAAAATAGAACACCTGCCGGCCTTCCCGACCGATCTCCACCATCGCCTCGATGATTGCCCGCGCCCGCTCCTCGTCGCTATTGGCCAACAGTTCGTCGGCCATCACCGGCAGGCTCATCCCTACCTCCTGCTTTTCTATAAAGGCCAACCGCACCGCAAGCAAGAGCTGAATCCGCGTGCCCGTCGACAGCTCCGACAAGGCCTGGCCAGCCCGCAACACCGTATCATAAGCGCGGAAGGAAGGATTGTCATCTTCGTCCACGATCAGCTCATAGCGACCATTGGTGATCCGATTAAACAAATGCTTCGCCCGCCGGAAGACGGCAGGCTGGTTCTCGTCCCCTGTCCGCTTCTTGACGGCATCGAGAATCAGCGAACCGGTGATCGCTGCAAGATTGGCGTCGTACATTGTCCGCAATCCTTCTACCGTTTCTTCCCGGTTTAATAGGGCTTCCTCCAGCTCATTTCCCTTCTTCCGGCTATTCACCATTCCCTTAATGGTATTGAGCTGCGCCTCGGTATCCTTCAGCCCTCTGGCCTTACCTTCCAACTCCCTGATCTTTACTTCTATTGCTGCTGGCTCCAGACGCTCCATCTCTTCCCTCATCGCAGCATGGATCGGATGCCGCTCCAAATCTGCCTTTTTCTCCGGCTCATCCCGCAACTGAAAGTCCCGCTCTTTCACCGACCCATTGTAGGCCTCCAACCGACCGATCAGCTGTTGCGCCGCACCTTTATCCCCTTCAGTCAATCCCAGCTTGATGTATAGTTCCTTACGATCATTTTGAAGTCGCAGTTGCATCCGAGTTGCCTCTTCGAGCATCTGCGTTTCAACAGCGATACTGCTTGTCAGCTTTCCCCAGCTTTCGTCCATTCCCCTAAGGGCTGCTAACATGCCCTTCGCTGAAGGGCCATCCTTAGCCGCTGCCAAATTATAACCGGTAATTAACTCGTTGATCCGCGCCAATTCTTCCTGCACGGAACTCTCCAGTTGCGCTATCTCTGCCTCCACCGCGGATCTTTCATCATGAGATGCCTGCCATTCTTCAACGCTTTTGAGAAACCAGTACAGTCCGGCGTAGTTCTCCAAGTCCGCGTCCGGAGCTTCCGGCAAAGCTTTCAACCGCTGCAACAATTCACCCCACTCTTTTTCGATCTGCGCCAGCCGGGTTTCGACCTTCGTTTTTCCGTCCTGATGCAGTTTCAGTCTCGCGGCGACCTCAAGAGCCCATTCGGCCTCTTTCACCTGCAGCAAAAGTTCATTCAGACGCTCAACCACCCCTTCTCGAGTCCAGGCTACTGGAACTTGCAATCCCGTCCGCTGAAAATCCGCCAATCGATTGCCTTGCGGCTGGTTTTTTCCTCGCTTCGCCACTATCGCTACCGCGACCATGAAAAAGATGCCCAGAAAGCCGATGGGTCCCAACAGCCACACGCAAACGCAAGCGATCGCACCCATTATCAGCAATACCCAGATCGACCACGACGGCAGCCGCGGTTTTTGTTCGGGTTCCTCCAGCCAGCGACTCAGGGTATGAATTCCGAGATTGAGGTTTTCTATCGACGTGAGCTGTTCTTTCAGCAAAGCGCCCGATAGCTGCCCGATGAGCGAGTTCAGCGCCTGCTGTTCACTAAGTGCTTCCAACTGCCGCCGCAATAAGTCACTCAGCACCCGAATGTCTCCGGTGGATATTCCCGGCCAATCCTCCAGATTTGCCGGATCACCAAGTCGCTTCAACATCTCCTGCTCCTTTTTTAAGATGCCTTGTCGTTCCTTATCCTTCCTGTTCAACTCCTTTTCTGCGTCACCGAGACGGCCTACCCGCTCATCCAATTCTGGCAAGACCATGTTCCTGATCCCGCCTTCCGGAACCCCAATCTCCGCTAGGAGTTTCTGGCTTTTCAAAACCTCTTCTCGGCGGGTCTCCAACTCTCCGTTCACGATTCCCAGCTGTTCATCCAGCTTCAGGATTTGATCATATTCCTCTCCTGTCAGAATCTGCATAACGGCAGGGTAACTATTCGATCGCTCCAACGCCTCATCCAACTTATTTTTTGTTTCCCGCCAGGCCAACAACCGTCTATACCATCCCAACTGCCCGACGGCTACCTCACCTTCTTCCGCAAGCTTTCCCAACTCCGTCAACTTCGCCTCCTGATCCTTCACCCCCTGTTGTTCGCGCCGGAGTGTTTCCACTTTAGCATGTGCTGCCTGCCAATCCTTGTATTCCCTCGAATTCTTCGGCCTTATGCCATCCCAGTATCCCAGCGCAGCCTTCGCTGCATCCAGGTCATAGCCTCCGATCGACTCCCGTTGTATTTCCGCCGCGAGGTCCCGATCATCTCCGGTAACCAATTCATCCAGAGCCAGCATATAGCGGTCCCGGCCTTCCACCGCCGGCAAGCCCGATAACACTGCATCCACCCCGCCACGCTGGACCAACGCCTGGCCGCTATCGATCTTCAGGTCCCATCTTTCCCCGCCAATCTCAACCGTCGCCTCCGCCTGAATACGGACATGTAGCTGTCGCCAGATCAATTCGCGGATTGCCCGAGCCGTCGAGCTCTTGCCCGAACCATTTTTGCCATAGATGATATTAATAGTCGATGCAAACCGCCGGTAAGCCGGCAGCCCCCTTGGCAGGCCCGGCATTTTCTGGATATGTAACTCGCGCAGAAGAAAGGTCTTTCGTTCCATCATTACTGCATTGTCGATTTTTGTAATAAAAGCTCTGTAAGCGACCGGTTCAGCTCCTTAATCAGGTACTCCCTGGCATCTGCAGGCTCCATTGCTCCGGTCTCCGTCAAAGGCTGATAGACAGCAGCAACACTAAGATTTCTTTCGGCCTTCCGCCATTTCTCCTCCAGCTCTGATAACAAGGGTGTTGACCGGTTCTCGCGGATCGCGAGGATCAACGACGCCAGCATACCAGCCGGGGAAGGCTCACCCGATAACTCCCGTAGATTTCCCACTGCCGGCCGGATCGCGGAACTAACCTTCCGGATATAGACGGTCGTCACTGGACTCACTGGATTTGCAAGGTCTCCCTGGCTTGCTTCGGCCCAACCTTTCACCTGCATCCCATTCGCATGCTCACCCGTAAAAATAAGATCGTAAGTAAGGTGTCTCACATTGTCCAGCTCCGGCAATCTTCTCCGGGCATCGGTCATCGCTGCCGAGTGGATCAACTCCCAAAGCGTTTCCCGCGTATCCGCCCTGCTGATATCCACATCGAGTCGCTCATACCTCACCGTCGAAAGGAACACCGGCTCAATATTGATCCGATCCTTTTCCAATACAGTCATCAGCAGGAACCCATGTGCCCCTGGCTCCTTCGCACTCTGCGCCTGCAACGACCCTGGGTAGTGAATCGTTGTTCCAGCCAAGTCCAACGCGCATGGCTTATGGATATGACCCAGCACCCAGGTTCGGATGCCTGTAGCCACCAAATCCTGCCGACTCACCGGGCAATAGATGCTGTCAGGAATATCGAGATCCGCATGCAATAGCCCGATAACCGCATGGTTCGGATCGGGGTTAAGGCGTCCTATTGTCCCCAAAGGACTCACCTTGACATACTGATGAGGGAATGACCAGCCCACAAATTGCACTGTCTCGCCATTCTTTGTAAATGGCACCAATTGCCATTCGCCTGCCCGGCCCAGCAAATGAACATGCGGCAACTGCACGTTGATCAATGGCGGCAGCACTTTGTAATCATGATTTCCGGCCACAATGAAAACCTCGATCCCCGCTTGACCCAGCGCATTAAGCCCGGCTTGCAAGGGGCCAACCGCTTCAAAATAACCATTCTCCTGGTCGACGATATCTCCGCTGAGCGCGACAACATCCACTTCGTTATCTATGGCCCATCGAACCAACTGGTCCCAGGTATACTTCGTGGAAATATCCGTCGCATCGTCCGGCAACCCCGATGAGCGTTTGCCCAGATGAAGGTCGGCGGCTGCCAAAATCTTTATTGCCATAAAAAATTAAATTCTGTAATGAAAGTTAGTCGACACGCATTTGTATGGTTCAGTTCTACCGGCGCAACGCCCGAAGACCCACAAATGTATAGGAAGAAAGTCAAATATATTTGGCATAGATGCCGGTGATCCCTTGCCCCACGGATCTGACACATAGCATTACTCCGTTCATACCTTCCACAAACCAGTTCGGATAACCACATGAGCATTCTATCTTTTACTGATAAACTACAATTAGGATGTGATAAACCACCACGGCTACCGGTGTCAGCCCGGTGACGCCCATCGTCGCCCATTAATAGCTGACCACTCCAAAATTGACTTATTTACCAGGGAATAGGCCCATAAAATTTCTTAACTTGCACATAAGATCGCCAAGACTGATGGTGGTTGCAAACACGTATATGGATTTATATTTCTCGATCTTTCAGGAGCCCAATGACCTCTATGATCGGCAAAAATATATTCGATACATTGAGGGCCAGGTAGAATTACCACCCGATTTCAAGCGTCAATGGATCGATGCTCATCAATATATGATGAAAGCAGTTGGCCGGGATTTTTTAATGCGCGCCGGTGATGGCCATCCTCTTTTCCGCTTGTTGACGGGTACAGCGCCCTGGTAGGGCCGTCGTCTTATGGAGCTTGCTCAGACGCTCCGATACCTGGTGGCAAACGACCCCGACCACAAAATCTTGGTGGGCAAACTGGGATCGAACGACGCTGCGCCGGAAGCAATGCCGTTCCTTGACCTTGCTGGCCAGTTGATCGGGGCGGGTTTTCATGTACATTTTCCGCGGGCAAACCCGAGCAAGAGGAACCGCGATGTTATTGTAACCGATAGGAAAACGGGAGTTGAGGTTTGTATCGAAGTGAGCCATTTATCAGCAAGCGAGGAGCGGGAGAAATTCGACCAGAATTATCGGCATCTGGCACACCTTTTTCGCCACTTTGATAAGCAGGTCGCTGCGAATAGGGAGATCGTTCGGCCTGACCTGCACAGCCCGACACCTAAGACGCCTGCCATCCATTATTACATGGCCGATAACGACGTGTAGAACCCTTAACTAATCGAAATGGGTCTTTTCACGGTACCAGCCTTGGCAAAAAATGCTTACATTGTCCGATGCGTCTGATTAAACTCAACATGTGGCTGCTATGAGTTTCAATTTTCGAAAATCAATAAAATTCGGTCCGGGAAGACTGACTTTTTCCAAATCTGGTGTCAGTTATTCCATAGGAACAAAGGGAGCCAGAATTACTACAGGGCCGCGCGGAACATATGTCACTCTTGGCCTCCACGGGCTATATTACCGACAGAGGATAACCTCAACAATAAAATATCGACCCCCAACCGTCCCGGGCTACGACGAACTGACTGAACCACTCCTGCATACCATAACTTCGGAAGCCATCGATCAATTAACGGATAGTGACTCAAAAGCATTTGTCGAAGAACTAAATGCAAAAACAAATCGGATCTCCTATTTCCGGTGGTTTTGCCTCTTTCCAGCAACGCTTTTTCTCATCTGTCTCTTTGTATATTTCAGCCAGGATTCCTATACGGAAGAAAAGACAACCTATTTCATAGCTGTCGACTCACTGAATAAAGTGAATGTGCGCCAGAACCCGAACAAAAATGGTAATATTATCGGCAGCGCTGATAACAAGCAATACTATGCTATTATTGATACGTTGGGCAAAGGGTGGAGTAAAATCAAATTTGGTGACACAGTAGGATATATCGCTAAACAATACTCCCGGATAGATTCCATTAAAACACCCATTCACACTTATGCTAGATTCGAAACCAATAAGAGGGATTTAATTTCCTTGAGCATTATCGGGGCAGCCTTTTTCATATATATCGGCATTGTATTCTATAAGCAAGACAAACAACGACTCCTAGTTGAAATATACTATGAAATTGATGATCATATTAAGGAGGTATATGACAAGTTTCTCAGGAATTTCACCGAATTGCTTGCGTCACAAAAAGTGTGGCAATATCTGCACGCCGAACGAACCAGTGACTACAAACATCACGCAGGCGCGGGAAAACTCATTACACGTATATCGATCAAAAGAGTTTCGACGAATCACAAACCGGCTCCGTTCTTTAGAACAAATATTCCTGTCCCCAATATAAAATTGCGCAATTCCGATCTCTACTTTTTTCCTGAACGCCTGATTATAAAACGAGACAAACAGTTTGCCGCTATTTTTTATAAACATCTGCGCATAGATTGCGCAGACATCATCTTTATTGAGGACGAACCCGTAGCGTCAGACGCACAGGTCGTGGACTATACCTGGCGCTTCTTGAATAAGAATGGCACGCCTGATAGACGGTTTAACAATAATCGCAGACTGCCTAAGTGTCTCTATTCACAGTACCATATCAATTCCGGCACCGGCGTTAACGAGATCATCACTACCTCCAAACAAGGTGCATTCAATGAATTCGCACACATCGTCAAAGCCATTGCGAAGCTCCAACAATACTATGCCGCGCATTGAACGGGGTTACCCATAGTGCGCCTTATGGGGGCATTATTGTCTTCCATAAGTCAATTCGCTTGTTCATCAACACTTTGTGCAAGCGGCGGCTCCCGCATGTCCTCCTTGCAAATCCCCGACATTCTAAATATCTTTGTTTGACTATCTCCTCAAACCCAACGAGTATGAAACCACTACTCATCCTCTTGCTCTGTAATCTTCTCGGCATCACCGGATTCTCGCAGGTTCACGTCAATGGCTATTACCGAAAAGATGGCACTTATGTGCAATCCCATTATCGGTCATCACCCGACGGCAATCCGTATAACAACTACAGCTATCCCGGCAATGTCAATCCGTACACCGGAAAAGTAGCCCCCGGCAATACCGACACCTACCTTTACCATTATTACAATCGCAACTCCTATTCAAATACACCATCGTCCTATTACCCAACCACAACTTATCCCGCAAGCGGCTTGTATAGTCCAACAAATACGTATGGCGCATATTTGAACACTACCGAAGCAACGGTATCCGCCGAAAAACTCAATGTCCGTTTCGGCCCAGGGTCTTCGTCGCTGATCATTACTACATTAAATTACGGAGACGTAGTATATATTCTCAACCGATCATTGGCCCCGTGGTACTATGTGCAATTCAGCTACTACGATCCCAATCTCCAATATTACAAAACGACGTCTGGATACCTCCATAGTTCCTATTTGTCAATGCCTGTCACTGCCCCTTCGTATTCCACTACATCTTATCCTGACTTGTCAACTACTTCGTACTCCACGACATCTTCTGATTTGACAAACCATTCGGCTAATTTTTCCGGTGTATCCGCATCCAATCCTGGTCCTTCAACACAAGCCCCATACGATCCTTCAGGCGATTTGTATTTTGTCACCACGATAGACCTTAAGGTGCTATCTGCACCTTATTCCAACGCTGATATCTTAACTCACCTCACCTTCAAAGATGGTGTCAAAGTAATCTCTACAGCACATTCACCCTGGTATCAGGTCAATATTTCCTACCTTGACGAATCCGGTTATATCCGCAGTACTACACGCGCCTACGTCTATGGCCCCGACCTGTCTGCCACAGCGCCAACTTTTGTCTGTGCTTCGTCCCCAAGACAAGAACAAACCCTGCCGGAACATTCCGTTTCAAACACCTCTATCCAGCCGTATGGTCCCAATAAAGGCAAAATCAATTTCTGGAACAGTCTGCCAGGCGAAGACATTGCTCTATATATCGACCACATCTATAAAGGACAGCTTACTACCTACTTTTCAGAGCAGCCAAATTCCTGTGGTGGTGCAGGTATGATCTCGACTATTGATGTGGAAGGAAAACATCTTGTCCAAGCCATCGGGAAAAAGTTTCATTGGTCGGGGTATATTTTCATCCATGCGGACCAATGTGAAACGAAAGGGCTGGGTAAGGAATTGAATTAAAACCTTTCCGGATTTCAGACAGATTCGATCGTAAGGAAATCCGGGGAAATGATCTTTAGTCTTTGTGCCCCCTAGCTAAAAAAAGGAAACGCCAATACAGGCACATGCCTCACCGATGATCTCAAGTTGTTTAATGGTAGCGAAGCGCTTTTCTGAGTTGGCGAGAAAGTCATTCAGCGATACAATTTGCAGATAGGACTCAATTTCTTTAATTAATAGCATCCAGTACATGCCGGACTCGCAGTTCATCACTAAGCGGTGGCTTCATAGATCAGGATCTTATCTCTTTCAATGTATGGAAGAACATATTGAGAAATGCCATCACTGGTGACGACGTCTACTTTATTATGCAATAAATCTTCGAGTTCCCGCTGAAAGCTGAAAAATTTCATACCGATGGGTTTGGAGTAATCCAGTTCCAATAATATATCGATGTCACTGGCGCCCTTTACAGCAGTATCTCGCGCGTATGATCCAAATAAATAGGCCCTCTTCACCGGCTTGCCGGCGAAGTATTCACGAAGGAGGTTCGTATCATGAGTGGAGAGAGCCATACTACAAACGTAATTAACTCTTCCTTGTCATACAATGGGTTAGGATAAGGCCATCAGGAGAAGGTGAATCGTTGGAAGTGATCCCGACATGTTCCGGGTTCTGCCCCCTTCTTACGCAACTAATTTATTTAGTAAATAAGCTGTACGCGGATGTATGAAAATGTTATCTTTGCTACGTTACCATATGCCCAATCTCGCCATCATACCAGAACGGTTTGAAGACCTGCAGCGACTATCGCATAATACCACCGTCTATCTGAGTGATCTCAGAGAGGAATTCCGGCCTGATTTGCAACGCTTTATTGTGGGAGAGACGCTCACGATTCACGAAGGGAAGATTGTCATGGGGAATAATACTTTCCAACAATGGCTTGAGAAGATCCGGACCAAAGGATTTGACTATGAAATCGCCTTCAAGTAATGGACCTTTGCGAAAAACTCCAAACGGTCAGTTCGATAATTATTTCATCAGCTCACTTTTTTTCATTCTGAGCCTCAAACCCATATCGTATCGCCGCTTCAAGTATATCAATGTTTATATCTTTTAGACTTTTGAACCTAATGCAATACCCAGTGACGCTAGCCTTGCCTAGTTCTTTTCCATACGCTTGGGCCAAGTATTTCTTGTCTTTAATACCGAGGATATAGACAGATATCCCGGTTTTGTTTGCACTTATACCAATTTGAAAAAACTCTCTGGTTTTTCCATTGGCATATTTTATTGTCTGCAATCCATATCCTATAGTAGGGTTACTAACAGTTTTGTTTTCGCTGTCTTTACCATCATCGAACCATAATTTACATCCTGGTCGCGCTTGAAGTGTACGCAGGTGCAACTCTTGCATTTCACTACGTTTTGGTTCAGATTGGCTAGTAATATACTTTTTGATTTGTTCTTGTACGTTCATATAAAATATTAAATTACTAGTTAAAGATTTGTTTTCAAAATATATCGCACCCTTTCTGAACTCACAAGTGGGCCACATCAAGGACTTTTCCAGCGTTGCCTTTTCCAAGAGGATATTTTTATCCCCAGAGGTAATGAAACCAGCTGAGGTTTGAAGCGCAAGCGCGACCAAATAGTCCTCATCTTTATCGGTTGGGATATATCACTTTATCGGATAAGTAAGTTCGTAAGGTGCAGTGGCCTTCCTTACTACCCTAATTGCGTCAAATCTATTTACCCGCATGGGCCTTCCGGGATTCGTGCTTCCACAAATCAATTTCTTCCATGGTAGGTGGTTTTACACCTCTACGGGGCCGGGCAGCAGGGCGCACGCCGTCCTTATGCATTTTTCGAACTCTGAGTTTTGCAAGCAGAATCTGAAGCTCCAATTTATCGAGCTTCATTGCCTCCCTGACTATCTCATCAATGATCTCCTTCTTGGTCTTAACTTCAGCCATATACACTCATTTTCGATTCATATAAATTCACCGAAATTTTGATGACCTTATAAATCTACTTTAAATCGGGGAAATAGGTAAAAAGAAGCCTTCAAGTCAATGGATTTGAAGGCTTTTTATTTCGAGTATTTTCGTTGGATAGCCTTGCGTGACCTATTTCCCCACAGGTGAAAGCGCTACCGCAGCTTCCGTCGTCAACAACCGGAAGGTGAAAGTTTCCTGCAGATAAAGCCTGACGCTCGTTTCACTATGACTAAGATAACCGATGGATATGTCCTGCCCAAGATCCAGTTCGAAATCTCCCCCACGGGTGGTAAGCACGAAGCCGCCCCTGATTGCCGGAGCCCAGATGATATCCCCATCTATAAGCCGATGGATATGCTGCAGAACGGGGTATCCTTCATCGCTGCCGCCGCTGACAGCCGTGTATGGTTCGGAGCCAAGAACGAGTGCATAAGGGCCATTGACACCGGCAAGCCGCAATTGACTCACCGCTTGTGCTACGATATCCGGGTAACCCCGCACACTGGAAGGAAGCGACAATGCCGGGTTGCTGGTACCCTGCCGGATACCTTGGATACCCGCTGCGTCGTATCCTTCGAAGACCGAGTTGTCTTCTGCAAACGCTATCTTGCGCGCAGCATCCTTCACCGATGACCAATCCGAATCTGTCGCACCGCGCTCAACATCGTCAACCGCCTGGCGTGTGAGTTCGAACGGAACCCGAAGCTCCACCAAAGCCTTCACTTCGCGCCGCACAGCCTGGATCCCTTCCCCGGGCGCCGGAATTCCCTGGGTATGCCCCGTGCCTACCGCCGAAAAGTCAAAACCTTTCGGTCCTTCAACATCCACCACGCGTCGCGCCGCCAGATGCCGTTTGAGTGTACGCCGTGCCTCCGATTCGATTGCCGCCCATGCCGCCTCTGAAACCGGAGCCAGCTCCCGATAAAGATTATTCATATCCTGCTTCTTTTTTTAGTGATCCGATAGATAATGACCCATCGCTCGAAGATGACCGCGATCCAGCCTCCGGGATGGCCCCATTTGCATCAGGGACAGAAGGAACGACCTCCAGAGCTGGTGACCCCGATGCGATATTCTTTAAAAAGGTCGCCGAAGGAACAAAAAACAGGGTCCCTGTCTTTGGGCTGCTGAAATCCAACAATCGGTCGTAATTCCCTTCCGGTACGCCGATAAACATATTATCCAGCATCTTTTTGACCGTGCTGAAGGTACTCATATAAGCGATGAAATAAGTACCCATCTCATTGGTCGACATATTCCCAAAAGGAAGATTGTCCCGGATGATCTTGAGATCGTCACCGACATTCGTCAAAGCAATATGAGAATTGGAAGGCTTTTGTTCATCCGTCATTTCAACGTCATTCTCTTTAGACCTTCCGAATACTTTTTCCTGTTCCTCGACAGGCAGCGCCCTGAACGCCTTCAGATCATGAATGTATTTTTGAACGAACAGATAACTCCCGCCCCTATAGCCCGGGTCATCATCCCCGATCAACCCAAAAAAGGCGCGTTTCTCCCCTTGGGGATTTTCGGTACCGTCAACGAATCCTAAAATAGACCGGCCGTCCCAATACCGGAACCCATGAATTTCTTCCACGGGGACCGCCACCGGATCCAGAATTTGAGCCAGCGTGGCGGCCATATCGTAGCAAATGCTGCTGGAGCTCCCCTTGATATGAAAATGCAGATCGCCCCTGGTAGCCACGGCCACATGTTTCCCGCCGACAATGGGCGTGAAATTCTGCAACTCCTTCGGGAGCGGCTCCGGAAGACCAAGCCGCAACCAGGCATCAAACCCAATGCCCATCACACAAATTGCGCCGGAGTCGGGAAACCGGGTCTCGCCAGAATTATTAAGATTGATAACTAATGCACATATCCTTTGAAAGACGGCTCCGACCTCCTGATCCTTCTTAAAATTATAGACGAGGAAGATAGTATGATCACCACGATAATCCAGCACGGTTTGCGGCTCTGCGTTCATATATTTACTATATATCAATGTTTATTGGCGAATTTACACTTTCTTTTTATGATTTCGTCCGGATCGAAATGCACGGCGCCACCCATTTTATACGTAAATTGTAAAACACAACAACCATGATCACAGGAGCACATTCTATCATTTACAGCGCAGACGCTGAAGCAGACAAGCAATTTTTTAAAACCGTCCTCAAATTTCCAAACGTAGACGTAGGGCATGGCTGGCTGATCTTTGGATTGCCGCCATCCGAGCTCGCTATACACCCCTCATCTGAAAATGGACCACACGAGTTTTATTTGCTATGTGACGACATTCAGGCTTTTGTTAACGAAATGCAGGATCAACAGATTCCATGCAGCCCGATCACAAATCAGCGCTGGGGTTCGGTTGTGCAGATAACGCTCCCTGGAGGCGGAAAACTTGGAATTTATGAACCTAAACATGCAAGACCTTAAGAATGACCCTGTTCTCCGGGTTCACAGCCTGGCGCTCTACCAGTAAGCTATAGCCACAGTCGCCGCACATGGCTTACTTTATAACCAGGTAAATGCTCAAACCCCAGCTGTTCGTAAAACGCTGCGGCGGCTGGGTTGGCCGTAAACAGGCGGAGTATGTGGAAATAAAGCTGGGCCCGCTCGATGATCGTGTTCATCAGCAAGGCCGCGCAGCCTTTCCGGCGATAAGCCTGGCGGATGTACAGGTGGCGGACCCGACCGACACCCGCATCGTCGACATAAGGATCGATGTTAAGGCCGCCTATGCCGATCAATTCGGTACCTGAAACCAGTCCCCATAAGCCTTCCCCGGTTTGGGAAAAACGGTTGGTGCCGCTGTTCCAGTCGTGAATAGTCCGCTGCACAAATTCAAATCCTTCCTGCTTTGACTCATCGACCAGGCTTTCGATAAGCAGGTAATTAGAACCGGAAAAAGCGACTAGATCAACCCCGTTATTTAGCATTTAGGAGAATTGGGTTCAATTGTGAAGGTACTATATTCAGACTTACCTTGAGGAGTAGCCATAAGAGACCTTTTCGTTGTACCGATATTGTGACTATGAAGCCATATCGCAAAGGCCCTTAATTTCACACCTCGCCTTAGTTGATTAATTATCAATATTTTCCAAGGCGTTGCCGGCGACGGCGATTTTGCTTAATTTTGCCACAAATGTTGAACGATGATACCCGAAAAAGACTTGAAAATATCGTTAAAGGAACTATCCTTGAGGGGGCAAAAGATCATTGCACAGCAGTCCGAAATCTCCTTTGCTCAAGCTTTAGAACAAGTACAACGGTTAAAAAAGATTTCGAAGGTCAATCCCGAATTAAAACGGAGCAGGCTGAATTCCTAAGACATCACAGTTCACTGAGCAAATGGTGGATAAATGATCTACCGGATGAAAGTAGTTTTTTGACCCGTGGAGGTGAAGCAAAAATATACCTTGCACCTGATCACCGAAATGTAATAAAGGTTAATGATGCCGTTTATTATGCTACCTGGCTCGAATTCTTCAATAGCCTTGTCATTCACAACCTCCTTTTCGTAGATACAGCATATACATTCCTGGGCTTCAAAGAAAAAGACGGCTCCTTATTGGCTGTTTTAAAGCAGCCATTTATAACATCGGATGCCCCGGTCGACTTGGAGGATGTAAAGAAGCTATTGGCTTTCAACGGCTTCGTAAATACCAAACGAAACGACTACTTCAACAGGGAATTGGGGTTGATCCTCGAAGACATGCATGACGAGAATATCATTGTCAATTCCAATACGCTATTTTTTATAGACACGGTATTCTATACGGTATCCGAATAACAGACCAACCTATCATCATCCTATTCAGCAGGCACCGAATGATGCTCATGCATGAACCACCACTCTCCTTCAATCTTCTTAAATCCAATGGTTAGCCGGAAATCAAGCTCGATTCGGTCATGGCCGTTATCAGAATAAATGCATCTCATCGAGGCATAGCAAAACGCCACTTCCTCACCGGCCGTGATTTGCAGATCAACAATCTGAAAAGATTTGTCGCTTTTTTCCAGACAGCTAAAAAACAACTCCCATGTCTTAAGGAAGGTTGTTTTACGCCAAATCCCCAAAAGGATACTCACCCACCACTTCCCACCGCTCACCCGCATTTCTCAACAGCGAAACGGCACCAGTTTCAAATTGCGCCTCACACGACCGGCCACTAAAATATGCCTGGGCAGCAGCAAAATCCCCTTTCTTCAAGTCGCGGCTTGCTATAGTAATGTGCGGCTGAAAAGGCCGCTCTTCTTTCTTAGGAAGGTCCAAATCGTTCTCCAACAAAAGATCTTCCAGATCCGCTTTAAGTTGCAGCAATGATACCCCCGGCTCCACGTGTACATAAATAACCCGCGGCGCAAAAGCCGAAAAATTTTTCAAATAGATCGAAAATGCCGTCTGATGACGCGTGAAGTCCTCCAACGAACGTCCCAACGGCACTTCCAGGATGGAGGGCATGTTAAACGGCGGGATCAAGGTGATATGTGCCGGCAATCGCAAAGCCTTTTTACAGTTAAATCGATACAGCATATACCTTTTCCATTCCAGCACCTGCTGGTTCACCTCATCGGGGGCTATTATCGCTATAAAATATAATGGCATAAGGCTTTAACGTCGCAACCATTATTTACTCATTACTGCGGACGATCAGATGGCGTTGAAGAAAGGTTCCCATTCTCATCAACATAGGCCAGCATATCAGTCCATTCATGGTGGCCCTTGTTTTGTTTCCGATCCAGCTTTTTCTCCAACTTCTCTTTTCTTTTCTGTCGTTTGCTTCTCTCCCGCTCTCTTTTGTTCCAGGTTTCTGCCATAGAACACTCCTTTTTTTGTGATAATAAAGCAAAAAGCCTTCCCAACTAATCTGTCAGATCCTAGTCTACTGATTATCAATATAACCCTATGCACTTTATGACACATCAGCCGACAGAATGTCCCTGAATCCACATTTTAACCGTCACTTAGACATTTTTACAAGTACTTCGATTTTCTTTTACAAGTATTTCGATTTTACCGGTCGAACAATTCGGCAAGTAAAGCAAGGAACAATTTCCCGCAATTACAGCTCGTTTCTTTCCAACATCGTAACCAATCGACACCCCTATGACCAGAACTTTATCTCTGAAACCAGTTCTTATAGCCATCCTTATCCATATCCATTCACTTGGTTATAGCCAGTGTTTGACGGATTTAACAGACAGCAAGCCTTACACACTCAACCAAAGTGGTCAGGCTGCTGGCTTTCCGTCATCCAATGCCTTCACCAATTCAACCGACGCCACAGCCGGTTGGCAGGAGAACAAGAACGTGACAAACGGCAACCCAAGCTGGGTAAGCGTTACTTTTACCGGCGGATCGCAAGTGGTGAGGGGGTATTCCATCTCGGCAATGGACTACAGCGGCATCGGCGACCAAATCGCACCCACCAACTGGAAATTCCAGGCATTCAATGGCTTCACATGGGTTACCCTGGATACCCGCACCGGCATCACCTTTTCGGCAGGCCAGACACGCATCTTTACCACGGCAAACAATACCGCCTACAGCAAATATCGATTATATATCACCAAGACTTTTTCTTCCACTACTACTATGGGCGTGGCGCAAATCCAATTGTTTCAAAGCGTTTGCCTCACCGGAACGGTCTTTCAGGACGGCGGCAATCGCGACAAGGTGTATAATGCCGCAACCGATGCACCATTAAGTAGCGTTACCGTGAGCATAGTAAATGAAACGCTGGGCAACGTTGTCGCCTCCACTACCAGCAATGCCGCGGGCGTATATACCTTTACCAGCGCCCAGGTCCCTTCGGCAGGCAATTTCTCCGTGATCGTGACTCCGCCCGCCGGCAAGAATTTTGTAACCGAAACCACGAATTTGCTCAACTCGACTATTACACTGCCCTCGCCAGAGGAAGAGTCTTCATCGGGTGCAGTATTGTTTGACTATTATCAGAATCAGCAGGCCACCTTTCAGGCCGCGACCAACCGCATGCTGTTTCCCGGCGGCAACCTGGATTTTGGGTTAATGAATGCAACGCCCGCTGCGGCCCTTGCCTGCGGCGGCACCGGTTCCGTCGGGACAAACCTGATCACGGTGGCCAACAATGGTACTTTTGGGACAGCATCCGGCACCTGGACTACCCTACATCCACACCAGCGGGCATTTACCGTAGCCACCAGTTCCTTATACAGCAGCATACCCGCCGCCAATACCACCTATACTTTTTCCAACGCCCAGGCCAATCCCGGATCTAATAACTCCGGTGTATTGTTCAACGACGGCTACTATGCCGTTACGTCCTACCTGGGCACCTTGTCCGACCTGACCGACCAGCCTTATATGTCATCCTTGGTTAACACCTACATCGGCACCGGGTGGCGCAAAACCTTTGGCGCAACAACCGGTGATATGTATGACCAGTTTCTGGCGGTGAATGGACCGGCATCCACCGTTACACCCTTTTTCCAGCAATCGGGTATTGCATTGACGGGCGGCACCGGCTATTCCCTTTCTTTCTTTGGAAAAGCGGCAAACAGCTACGCACAGGTAGTTGCCTTGGGCAATATCAGCGACGCACCTGTTGTGGCGACGGTCACCGACAATTCAGGAACCGTGATTGCCAGTTCCAGCATCACCCTCTACGCCCCAAGCGCCTACACGCAAGACCGGCCCGAAACGCCGTGGCAGTTCGGCAACATGTCTTTTGTCGCCCCGGCTACCGGCGGACCTTTCACGGTCAGCCTCACTGCTTCCAGCTCAGCGCTGGCCGGTAACGATTTTTATATCGACAATATCACGTTGACCCCCTGTTCTTTCGCCGTGGTATTGCCACTATCTATCACTGCATTTACTGCCACACCCGATGAAGCAGGCAATGTCCGGTTGGCATGGAACATCGCTAACCCCGAAACAGGTACAACGGTGGTTGAGTACAGCAATAATGGCAGCCATTTTGAACCGATCGCCACTTTATCGGTTCAGACTGGTGTCAACGGGTATCAGTATCTCCACATGCACCCTGATCAGCAATACAATTACTATCGGTTGAAAATGGTAAACGCTGACGGTAATATCTTCTATTCAGACGTCCAATTGGTAACGTTCAACGGAAACACAGGTAATATTGTATTGTATCCCAATCCTGCCGCCAACGTGGTGTATATTTCGGGAACGGTGGATATATCCTCCATTGTAGTGACTAATGCTGCCGGCCAAACGATCTTGTCCAAACAAACCAATCATGAAAGCAATCTAAGTCTCAATACCTCCACCTGGAAACAGGGGTGTTATTTTATTAAGCTCATCGGGCGGGAAAGTACTTTCCTGCAGCGGCTTGTGATAGCAAGGTAATTCTGTTATATCATTTTCTCTATCCACTCCCGCGTCGCCTTTACAAGCAAGGCCACCACATCCTGCTTACCCGCCTTAAACGCATGATTGGCCCCCTCGATCTTCACCAACCGTGCTTTCGGCAGCGACGAACATACCTTTTCGATCAGATCCCACGTTGCCAATTCATCCTTTGTACCCTGCAAAAAAAGCATTTTGACCTTTACGTCCTTTAAATGTTCGGCCCGATCTATGGAAGGTTTGCCCGAAGGGTGCAACGGAAATCCATAGAAAACTATCCCCTTTACTTCAGGCCGGGCATGCGCCGATAAATACTGGGAGGTCATCCGCCCTCCAAAGGATTTGCCCGAGGCAAAAAGCGGCAGGGAAGGATACGATTCATGCGCATGGGTAATAGCCGCCGCAATAGTTTCGTGCGCCACCGCAGGGGTATCGGGCCGCCCTTTTTTGTTCTCGGTGAAGGGGAAATTGAACCGCAGGGTCGCAATACCAGCCTCCGAAAGCGCCGATGCCAGCTCCACCATAAAGGAATGATTCATGCCGGCGCCGGCGCCGTGCGCCAGCGTCATGATGCATTTACTTGCTTCAGGGATAAAATATTCGGCCGAAACGGCGCCAATAGAGGGGGAAACTTGCAATGATAAGGATCGGGTGTTCATAATACCGGAAATGTTAAATCAAATTTAGGCTTTGCCAGCCGATAAGCCACCCCCACTGGTACAATATTTGATTCCTCAATGGTAGCGGAGGAATATGCCCAAATCTACAAATCTTTTTATATGGCTATCAAAACCAGCGGTCAAAGGCCGTTCCCCGCAGTGGCTATCGTGCTCATTCTGTTGTTGGCATGCCTCTTCCTGGGCCAACGCCTGATCGCTCCGCTGCTTCCCGGCATATCCGGGCTCGCAAAAGTCAATCCAAGCCTCACCATCCTGGATATTCCCGTTCGTGTGCCGTTCACGGTCGATCTGATCCTGGTGCCGGGCCTATTCATTATTCTTTATACAGTCATGATCCTGGTCTATCCTTCCCGGCGGGGCATGCCTTCCTTGCGGGAGGTCGCTCAAAGACAAGGGGCAGTTTTTGCGGGTGCATTTATTTTTCTCATCTGTGTAACAGTTGGGGGCCTTATCACATACCTGGTGCACGATCATCTTCCCCAAAGTATCCGTAATGGCATCAGCTCTCTGGCTATAAATGCGGATATTTCCCTTCCTTACACAAAATACAAGACCGTTCATCTGCAAGGGAACATTCCCACCTTGCTATGCTTTATCATCGGTACGGCCATCTTTATCGCCAAGATCAGCAGGACGCCACAAATGTTCCAAACGCCTCAGCTGACACGCGAACAACGGATGACCCCCTATGCGCGGATGATGCAGGAAAGGCGGGAACAGCAAAGACAAGGACGGGAGCAACAAAGACAAAAGCAGGAGATCCAAAAGGCGGAAAAAGCAGCCAGGCCCAAACGTGTACCTGCCGCTTCAGGGAAACGGATCAACAAACCCTCCGCCCTCACCAGATTGCCCGGACGGTGCAGCAATGAACCTCTCCTGACGCTCCAGCCGGAAGCCGTCAATTACAGGCCAATGTAGTGGGTCAAATCGCAAAATTTTTTGTAGTTTGCCGCCCTTTATCGACTCGATCATGTTCAATCATTTTTATCTGGCCGCATGCATCTTTTTATTGTGCATAACGGCCGTCTTCCTCCTTGTCAAAAAGAATCCCCTTTTAAAACGTTTTTCGCTCGATCTGGATATCGGCGGCATCATTTACGGTGGCATCGTCGCCGTATACTCCATTTTGCTGGCCTTCATCGTCGTTATTGTCTGGCAACAATATCAGAACACCGGTGACAGGATACAGGAAGAGTCGACAAAGGTCTTCAATCTCTACAGGGCAAGTTACGCCTTCCCCGACTCCACGACCGGAAAAAAGATCCGCACCACGGTGATCAATTATGTCACCTCCGTCGTAAACGATGAGTTTCCCTCCATGGAGAATGATACCACCAGTGCCATCACGCAGAAAAGGTATAACCAGGTTTGGGATATGGTTTACGCCATCCGGCCACAGACGGATAATGAAAAAGTCTGGTATGCATCCATGGTCACGAGCATCAACCAGTTCGCCGAGGCCAGGAGCATCCGCATCTCCGACATCGATCCATCGTTGCCACCCCTCATGTGGAAGATATTGATCGCAGGGGGGCTCATTATCATCCTTTTTGCCATCTTATTCAAGACCAACAATAACAAGACGCATTATTTAAAAATAATCCTCTTCTCCGTCATCATTGTCTTTAATCTCATCCTGGTAAACATGTTGGACCACCCTTACAAAGGCATGCTCAAGATCGAGCCTTCTGCTTTCACAAAGATCCTGAAACACTACAAGGAAGAGCAAAAATAGCACTCTCCGGTTTCCACGTTTTTCCCTTATCTTGGAGCAATGGGAACCAGTCTTTTTAGCGAGGGAAGCCGCCTCCACAGGGTGAGAAAAAACCTGCGGATGGGCATGGCTTTGGCCTGGGCTGCTTCCCCGAGTCTTTTAATACGCTATACGCTGCTGGGCATGTTCAACGCCGTTATGCCGCCGATATCGGTATATCTGAGCGCACAGCTCGTCAATAAGATCGCCAATGCCCGTATACACGCTACCCACTTCCAGGATATCCTCCCATTGATCTTAGGGCTATGGGCCACCATTATCATCCAACGGTCTGTCGGCGCCTACATCGGCTACGGCCGCAACCTTTACATCCGCCGGGTAGAACTGGAGGCCGAACGCCGGCTGCTGGCCAAAGCCGCGAAGATCGACATGGGGCATTTCGACAATTCGGACTGGTACGATCGTCTTTCCCGCGCCAGGCGCGATGTCTCGTGGCGGCCGGGCGACCTCACCTGGTCGGTATTGGGGCTCTCAGGGAATATCGTAACCATCGTCCTGATGGCGGGCCTGCTGGCCAGCCTGCACTGGCTGCTGGTAGTCCTTGCACTGGCCGCCTCCTTCATTTCCCTGGCCATAGAAAGCCGCATCACCTCCCGGCTGTACAAATATTTTTATAAAGAGACCCCGGAAGAGAGGGAGCGCCAATACATCGGCGATATGTTCGTCCAATCCCGATCGATCAAGGAAATAAGGGCCTTTGTGCTGGGAGACTATTTGTTGGGGCGGCACCACAACATCTCGGAAGGTCTCTTCAAACAAAGGGAGACCATCTACCGTTCGGGCGCCCGGATTTCCATGCTCAGCGGCATCGTATCCGGCACTATCCTCGGCCTTGCCTATGTGTTCGTTGCCATCCGCGGGATAGCCGGGACCATCGATCCGGGAGGTGTTGTCCTTGTCATCGGCGCCTTCACCGCCGTCTCCGGAACCCTGGGGCAGATCACCAGCACCTTTGTCGCCGTCGACCAGCATACCACCTTCCTGGATGATTATTTCTCCTTCCTGGCCATCGATCCGTTGCTTCCGGTACCCGCCGATCCCCGGCCTATCCCGTCTGGCACCATCTCGGACATCGTATTCGACAACGTCAGCTTTTCTTATCCGGGTGGCAACGGCCCGGCCGTGGAAAATCTCGACCTGCATATCCGCAGCGGCGAACTGATCGCCCTTGTCGGCGAGAATGGCGCAGGTAAAAGCACCCTCGTAAAACTGCTTCTGCGGTTCTATGACGTGGAAAAAGGGACTATCCGCATCGGCGGCGTCGACATAAAAGACATGGACCCCGAAATATTGCGCAGCCGCATCGGGGTCCTCTTCCAGGACTATGCCACTTACGAGCTCTCGGTGAAAGAAAATATCGTCATGGGCTGGCCATACAGGGATATCGAAGAGGAAAGGATAGCCAAGGCGCTGAAAGATTCCCGCAGCGAGTGGCTGGTGAAAAAATTGCCGAACGGGCTGGAGTCCAAGGTAGGAAGACTGTTCGAAGGCGGCCACGATCTCTCGGGCGGGGAGTGGCAGCGCCTTGCGCTGGCCCGCATCATGTACAGGGACGCCGATATCTGGATACTGGACGAGCCCACCTCTTCCCTCGACCCGGAAGCCGAATCGGCCATCTTCGCCGAACTAAAAGAAAACCTGAAAGGGCGCATCGGCATCGTCATATCCCACCGGTTCTCCACGGTGCGCATCGCCGACCGCATCGCCGTCATCAGCGACGGCCGGGTAACCGAATTGGGCAACCACGAAGAACTATTGAAGGCCGGCAACCGCTATGCCGAACTTTTCGAGCTACAGGCAGCAGGCTATCGCTGAACCTCACTGTTCCTTTTTTTACAATCCCTACCCCACCGGCTCCATTAACTTCGCAAAAAAACGTACATTCACTTTATGGAGTTCACCTATTTCCCTCCATCGGATATCCTAAAGCCTTACATCAGGCATTATTATATCTTCCACTCCACCTCAGGTACCACCTTCGAGGATGTCGTCTTTCCAAGCGGGGATATGGAAATGATCTTCAATCTCGCATCGGGCATCTGGTCCACCCAGGACAAACGCAATCCACTCATCGAACTCTGGGGACAGATCACCAAACCTCTCGACATCCAATCTTCCGGCAGCCACACCATGCTCGGTATCAAATTCTTCCCCCATTCGGCGGCCTACTTTCTGGAATGCCCCGTCGGCGACTTCAACGACCAGGTTGCCGATCTTGGCGATATCCTGGGCAAACCCGTAAAACAGCTGCATACACAATTACTGGCAACCGGGGACGCGGCAAAAAGGATAGCGCTCGTCGAATCCTTCCTTATAGATCGACTGATACAAGGCGAAAAAAGGTCCTTCCGCATCGACAAGGTCGGTCACATCCTTAAAAGCATGGTAAAAGCCCCGGCGGAAATAAAATTGAGCGCCATCGCTACCCAACACGGCATCACCTCCCGCTATCTCAACAAATTGGTCTATCAGCACACCGGTCTTACCCCGATATCCTTCAACAAGATCAGGCGCTTCCAGTTCAGCCTGAAACTCATCGCAAAGAACGATCAGCCATTCACCGCCATCGCCTATGACTGCGGCTATTTCGACCAGTCGCATTTTATAAAGGAATTCAAATCCTTCACCGGTCTTACCCCATCGGCCTACCTGAAAAATATCTCCCCCGTCAATCAGCTGCTCCAGCAATAAAAAGCAGGTTGCAAATAAAAAGCCGCAGTTCCTTTTCATCCTATTTTCCCCTTCATACCCACAGTAGCTTTGAGAAAAAAAACAATGAGCTACTACGAAACATTCTCCCAATTACACCGGTCCTCGACGCCCTTCCTGCTGGGGAATTGCTGGGACGTCAACAGCGCAAAGGTGCTGGAAGCCGCCGGCTACAAAGCTATCGGCTTTTCCAGCCACGCCCTCTCCACTGCACATGGTTTCGAGGACGGCGAGCAGCTTCCCTTCGACCTCCTGCTTCGCATGACCCAAAAGGTTACCGAAAGCATAAAGGTCCCTTTTACGGTCGACATGGAAGGCGGTTACAGCCGAACGATAGACGGCATCCTTACCAATATCGACAAGCTGCACGACGCGGGTGTCGTCGGAATAAACCTGGAGGACACCATCCCCGGCCAGAACCGCGAATTCCAAAAAACCGATGATTTTAAAAAGATCATCTCTGCCGTGGCTAACCACCTCAGCCGTCACAACCGGGATCTTTTCCTCAACATCCGAACCGATGCGTTTCTGCTGGATATACCCATAGCGCTTGCCGAAACGCTTACGCGGATAAAAGCCTATGAGAATGCCGGCGCCAGCGGCATATTTGTCCCTTGCATCACGGACAGGCATGACATCGAACAGGTGGTCAACGCTACTGCCCTGCCCATCAATGTCATGTGTGTACCCGGTCTCCCCGAATTCGAAGTCTTAGACCTGCTGGGTGTGAAACGGATAAGCATGGGCCCATTTCTTTTTAATAAGGTCTATACCGACGCCGCCACCCTGGCCCGGAAAGTGAGCGCAGAGAAAAACCTCTCCCCCCTCTTATCATAATCCATCTATTCATCAATAAAATCAAATAAAAATGAACCTTCCCAAAAGACCAGAAGACGCCCACACCACCCTTGCAGCCGCCTTCAACACAGGCGACGTAGCCACCGTCATGAACATGTACGATGTCTCAGGCATCATCGTGCCCCAACCAGGAAAGCCCGTATCCGCGGTATCCGGGAAAGAAAAGTTCGAAGAATCCATAAAAGCCATTCTGTCCATCAAAGGAAAGATGGAGATCAAAACAGTGTATTGCCTGCAAACAGGCGATATCGCCCTGGGCAGATCGGAATGGCGCATCACCGACGGCGACGAAGTAAAGATCAGCGCCAAAGGCATCGAAGTAATGAAGCAGCAGGCCGACGGAAACTGGAAGATCGTCATCGACCAGGCCTTTGGGGCCGAATCCGACCTGGTGGCAAATTAAGCGCTCTTCAGCCCACCCAAAGAACCAAAGCCGTCCGGACATCTCCCGGCGGCTTTTTTGCTGCGCCTCATGCAACATTCTCCCATCCCATACGTCTTTAAATAACTAATCGCACTTATATCCGGCGCCGGTCACATACCCAATATCCCTCCTATCCCATTTTAGCTTTTTGTTTCGACAGAACATTAAAAAATTGCGCACGCAAATCTAACCATAGGTATGAGATTCCTGACTACCCTTGTCCTTTTACAGCTATTCGCTTTCACTGCCTTCAGCCAGGGAACAGCCATCCTTACAATGCCTCCCATCGGCATAATAAAAGGCAGCGTAGTAGATTCCGGCGGCAAACCCCTTGATGCCGTCTCCGTATCCCTCCTGAAAAAGACCGATTCCTCCACGACCAAAATAGCCATCACCGACAAATCAGGCCAATTCACCTTCCAGAACATCCCCAACGGGAAATATATCCTCTCGGTCACCCATATTGGTTATTCCACCTGGTACAGCCAGCCCCTGGAGATCACCCCGGCCAAGCCATCGATCTCGCAGGGCACCATCCGCCTACAGCCCTCCGGGGCCTCCCTCGGGGCGGTAACCGTAGTCGGGAAGAAACCACCTGTAGAAGTCAAGATAGACAAAACAGTCGTCAATGTGGATGCATCCCCGACCAATGGCGGACTCACCGCCCTCGAAGTGCTGGAAAAATCCCCCGGCGTAATGGTTGACAACGACGGCAACATCAGCCTGAAAGGCAAACAGGGTGTGATCATCATGATCGACGGCAAACCTACCTACCTCAGCGCCACGGATCTTGCCACCTACCTGAAGAACATGCCGGCCAACCTCGTCGACCAGATCGAGATCATGAGCCAGCCACCCGCCAAATACGATGCGGCAGGCAACTCGGGTGTGATCAACCTCATTACAAAAAAGAACAGGAACAACGGTTTCAACGGCTCTATCAGTGCCTCCGCCATCATCGCCAGGTATTTCAAAAGCCCCAATAGCATAAATTTCAATTGGCGCCAGGGCAAGTTCAATATATACGGAAATTACAGCTATGCTTACTGGGAAGGATTTGGCGACGACCATAACAACAATAGCCTTAGGTCAAACGCCGCGGCCCTCTTCGACCGGTATTCAGTCCAGCACAATTATGGAAGATACTCCGATCGCAACCAGAACTTTCGCGCCGGTGTAGATTATTTCGCTGACAAAAAGACCACCCTCGGCTTCTCCGTCAACGGAACGGTTGACAGGCAATGGTATACCTCCGTATCGACCACCGATTTTTTCGACAGTCTCCACAACTTCGTACAATATAATGCCGCAAACGCCCTGAATAATACGCCACAGACCCACCTCGGGTTCAACGGCAACTATACTCACAAACTCGATCAGAAAGGAAGCGAACTCACCGCGGATGCCGACTACATCTTCTTTACTACGCACGGCACGGTCAATTCCAACAACTATCTCTACAACGCCGACAACACCGCTTCCGATGCGCCTTATCTGCTCAATGGACTGCTGCCATCACACATCGACATCTACAGCTTTAAGAGCGACTATAAAAAGGTGCTAAGCGATGACATTACGATAGAAGCTGGCGTCAAATCGAGTTATGTACGCACCGACAACAACGCCATTTATTCGTTGTACGATAATACTAAGAAGGCCTGGGAGCCGGACACTGCCATCAGCAATCATTTTATTTATAAAGAGAATATCAACGCCGCCTATCTCAGCTGGCAGCAGCGTATCAAAAAATTCTCCCTGCAGCTGGGCCTCCGGGCGGAGCAGACCAATACCAACGGCGACCAAACAGTTAAGAGCGTCGATTTCAAGCAGCATTACCTCCAACTCTTCCCGACCACGTATATAACCTACAAAACGGATGACAACAACACCTTCGGCCTCTCCTACGGAAGAAGGATCGAAAGGCCTTCCTATCAAAGCCTCAACCCCTTCCGGTTCCAGCTCGACCGGTATACCTACTCGCAGGGCAACCCCAACCTGCAACCGCAGTTTAGCAACAATGTGGAGCTCAGTTATAATTACAAGGGGATGATCAATATCTCGGCCAACTACACCATGACCACCGATATCATCGACAACGTGCTCATCACCTTCAAAGAACCCGGCGACTCCAACTATACCACGTATCAGACCGACCAAAACCTTGCGTCGCAACGGAATATCGGCCTGTCGGCCAACTTTAGCAAACAACTGACAAAGGCCTGGATGCTCAACGTCTTTTTCAACGTATACAACAATCGCTACAAGGGAGTGGCCGACAGCACAACTATCGACGTGAGTTATACGTCCTTCAACGCCAGCTTCAATACCCAATACAGCTTCAAAAAAGGGTGGGCAGCCGAATGCAGTGGATTCTACTATGCCAAAAACTACATCAGTGGGGTTATCCTGGCCGATGGCCGGGGAATGTTCTCCCTCGGAGGTTCCAAACAGATCTTGAAAGGAAAGGGCACCGCCAAATTAAATTTTCGCGACCCGCTCTATCTGATGAGTTTTACCTCCCATAGCGATCTCGACAAAGCAGTTACCTACTCACATTCCATCTGGGACAATCGAAGGATTGTCATGACACTGGTCTATCGCTTCGGGAAAAGCACCGGCAACCAGTCCCAGAGAAGGGCCAGCGGTGCCAGCGACGAGCAAAGCCGCGTAGGCGGCGGCAACGGGCAGCAATGATCCGGACAACATAATCATCCCTCCGGACGCATCATTTCCCTACCCGCACATACCGCTCGATGATCTCCCGGTCGATGTTTTCTTTTTCATTTTTCTCCATCCCCTGCTGGATCAGGGTGTCATTGCTGATGCTGACGGTGAAGGTAAAAGTCTTCGCTTCCCAATTACGGTCGCTGTAGTAATCCAGGTGCTCGGTATACTGGTTTCCGGTTAGCGTATAGCTGCCCCCTCCCGCGTCAAAATGATTGGAGGAATCCTTCGGCGGGTTCAGATCATGTTTCAAAAAGGCAAAATGCGTGTCATTAATGATTTTGATCATGTTTGTCTCCTTGGTGTAATCGGTCACCGAAGACACCCCGTGGGTGATCGTCGTCCCCGACACCAGCCTCCAGGTGCCATTCAGGCGAAGCCCCCGATCGGGCTGAGGGCTAAAGGAAGCAAAAAGACAAATGACAAACAACAGGGATAAATAGGTATATTTCATAGGCTAAATATATATCTTTATCGCATGAAACGCCAGTACCTTCTTTTATTACTTGGAAGCTTCTTCTTTCTAACGACCCATGCCCAGATCACCTTCAATAAGATCGACACCACCATGAAGATCGGTAAAGCCGGCTATCGGGTTACTTGCCGCAACCGAAGCATCACCGAAAATCCTCTCCTCGTAAGACCCATCGGCATGGAAAGCGATGCAAGAGAGATCAACTCTATGTTGAAAGGCCGTTTATATGCTACGCAGATCGACGACCTCAACGCCGACGGTTATCCCGATCTGCTGCTCTATATCTACACCGACTCCAACGCCGTCTTTGGAACGGTATACGCCGTCATCTCCCAGGCAAATAAATCCCTTGTCGCCTGCTTCCTCCCCGACGTTTCGCTCGATGGAAAGATTAACAAAGGCTATAAGGGCCATGACAAATTCAGCCTTCTGGAAGGCACACTGCTCCAGCAATTCCCCATCTATAATCCCGGTGACGACAAAGATAAACCCACCGGTGGCACCCGTACCCTGCTATACCAATTGAGCAGAGGCGAAGGCGGCGGGTTTAAGTTCACCCGCATCCGGTTTTACGATACAAAATAAGCAAACCAGCTCTCCAACCTCGGCCATCAGATAGCTCGCCAGCCCCCATTCCGCACCCCCTTACTCCTTAAGCAGCTTCCTGAAAAAAGGCTCGAGCTGCGCAGCCATCAGCGCATGGTCTTCCACACTCGGATGATAGCTGCATCCCCTCGGCTGCATGGGGTCGAAAAAGAAAAGCGCCACCGGCCTGCCGGAAGGATACTGCGCGTCGATCGCTGCTTTCACTACGGAAAGACAATGCTGCAGCAGCTGCCGCTCCGCCCCGCCCACCATGGGACTGCTGAGCAAAACGAGCTGCGCCGCCGGGTATTTCGACTTCACCAGCTGGACAAAACGCACATACGCATTCACAAAGGTCGCACTGTCAAAAGGCGCCCTCGGCGTCTTCCCATCACCCTTGCTGAGATCGTTGGTCCCAAGCGCTATACTGACAATGTCGGGTTTATACTGGCTGAAATCCCACATCCGCCTGCTACCTTCGATCAGATCGGCCTTCTCATACACCTGCGGCATCGAGGGACTATCGCTGTTCCAGGTGCGGTAAATGCCGATGCCGCTTACACTGCTCAGAAAATAATTCGCCTTCAACGCCCGGGCGACTCGTGGACCGTAGGCATAATAGGCATTATGCTGATCAATATATACCCCCGTACCGCAAGGTGTCTCCGAAGGGTCGGCCAATGCCCCGCAGGTGATGCTGTTGCCGATAAATTCGATCAGCGGTGCGTCCGGCTCCTGCAACGCCTGCAACCCATGTCCCTCGACCTTCCCGATAAAGACAGGCCCCGTCGTCGCTTCCGTGGCCTTGTACACCCATACCGTATGTGTCCCCGGCGAAGCGGCCTTTATCACCACCGGCTTCCTGTTGCCGCCTTCGATCCTGACCCGACCCTGGTAAACGCCATCGATCTCGTATTGCAGGTAATTGTGACCGCCCGGTTCCTTGCAATAGGCATACAGCCGGCATTCGCTCCCCGAAAAGCGAAATCCAAAATGTACGGCGCTCCCGATCAGCTCCACCTGCTGGCTATCGGTCAGCAGCCACCGGCCGAAAGGATGAAGCGCTGGTGCCGGCAACACCTCTGCAAAAGTCTGCCGGACAAAAGATAGGCAAACAAGGCTGCTCACAACAGCCAGTCGAAAGAACATCGATTTCATCATTGATCCATTTGCCATAATATTACCATTTTTTCCGCTGCTAAAAACCGTCCTTGCAAATCATTCCTCCGTTTTGTAATTTCAGGCCGAAGCAACCGGCATGTGGCAAAAGCTAACTTTCGTCTGCTTATTTTTTATTGTTCATAGTTGCTATGCACAACAATACCTCTTTGAACGCTACACCCCCAAAGATGGCCTGGTCAACAACCGCACCCGCTTCTTTTTCCAGGACAGCCGGGGACGCCTCTACATCTCTACCTTCGGCGGTCTCAGCGTCTATGATGGCAGCCGCTTCATCAACTACACAACGGAAAACGGCCTGGCCGCCAGCCTGGTCAACGATATCGTGGAAATGGGTGAAGACTCCTTCTGGATCGTCCCCAACGCCAACGCCCTGCATTGTCTCGTACATGGCACCATCCGGAATATAACCACTGCGGACAATTTCTACCCGGTGATCAACCAGATACTCCGCTGTAGCGATGGCTATCTCTATGCGATATCCGATGACGGCCTGTTCCGCTATGAGAACAACCGGTTTGCAAGAGTGCTCACCGGCGACAGCACCGCCATAAAAGCAGATCACAATTTCCTACAGGCTGTCCAGGTGGACAGGAAACTGATCCTGCTCAACGACCCCTACCTTGGCGCTTTCCCCCATAACGCGGCGCTCCTGGTCTACGACCTTGATACGCATAAGCTGATCATCTCCGCAAATGACCAGCGCTTCTACTACTTAGTCAAGTCACCCGCCAACGATATCCTTGTCACCACCTCCGAAGGGGTACGCGTCATCGACAAGGAGGCATTGAAAGAAGGCAGCATCGTCACCGCCAGACTGCCCCCTCCCTACCAGGCGGCAAACGATCTTCACGCCGGTTATTTCTATTTTGACCGGTCGGCAGCGCTCTGGCTCTCTACCGAAGATGGCATCATCAAGCTCGACACCTCCGGAGAAAAGGAGGTCTTCAACGTGTCTACCGGCCTGCCGCCGGGGTACACCAGTGGTATCTTCCAGGATAAAGAGAACAATGTATGGTTTGCCAACGACCGCAACGGCATCATAAAAATAGCCAGCCGGCAGGTTCTCCATTACACGCAGCCAAAACCGGACTTCACCGCAAACGATCTCTACACCGATGCCGGCAGCGATTCCCTCTGGTTGTACGATGGCGCCCGGCATGAAATACTCCTGGTAAAAGGTGAGCGCCAGCAGCTGTTCCATGGACTGGGCCCACTTCCCGGCAAAGGCCACATCTTCATCGGGAAAAGGTCCTACCTCGTCAGCGACAACCACCTGTTTGCCCTGCATTTCCTTCCGGGTGGGCTGTTCAGCCTGTCGCTGCTCCACACCGACACCGCTTCCCTTGAGGGCTATGGCTGTTTCGATCACCGCGGCAACCTGGTGATAGTTACTAATAGAATGCTCTTGTGGTCGGGAGGCCGGATGCTGCAATATCCCCTTCGCGCTATGAGCGACCAGGCCGGCATAGATAAGCAAAACCGCATCTGGACCATCACCCGAAGCAACGCACTCACCGTCTTCGGGCTTTTCCCTACCGACACCGGCGCGACGCTGAGGGTCCTGGCCGATTACCTGAAAGTGTTGCCTGTGATGAGTCCCCGCTGCATCGCCATAGACAACGAAGGAAGGGTATGGGTAGGGACAAGGGACCACGGTCTGTACTGCCTGTTCTTCGATGGCCTTCGACTGCTGTCCTATAAACACCTCACCGCCAGCAACGGCCTGTCCGAGAATTTCGTCAACTACCTTCAATGTGATCCCGACAATACGGTATGGGCCTGCACCCCCGGAGGGCTGGATCGCATCCGGCCCCGCAATGGCGGCTTCGCCATCGACGACATCACCCATACCAATGATGATTATCAGAGCATTTACCGTATCCTGCCTGCCGCCAAAGGGGTACACTGGGCCCTGGTAAAAGGAGGCTATATGAAAATAGGTTCCCCGCCGGTGGAAAAGAACAGCTATCAGCCCCATCTTCTTTTCTCGCAGGTGCTCAGCGGCAACGATCTGGTGGAAACCACAGACAAGACTTTACGCCTGCCTTACGATCACAATGCGATCGCATTCTCTATAGGCGTCACCAGTTTTATCAACGAAACGGAGACCCGCTATTCCTATCTGCTCGAAGGAAGCAACAATCTCAATTGGAGCACTCCCTCCGACCGCTCGGCCATCAACTTGGTAAACCTTGCCCCAGGCCGGTATACGCTTAGAGTAAAAGCCCAGTTCCTCACCGGCGACTACCCCGACCTCACAGCCGCGTACCCTTTCGTCATCCTGCCCCCCTGGTGGCAGACCTGGTGGTTCCGCACAGCGGCTGCTACCGCACTCGCGGCGATCCTCTTGCTGCTCATCAGGTTTTATATTCGTAGAAAATTGCTCGTCCAACGCATCGCCCTGGAAAATAAACAAGCGATAGAAAAAGAACGCACCAGGATTGCGACAGACATGCACGACGACCTGGGCGCCGGCCTCTCCCGCATCAAATTCCTGAGCGAAACCATCGGGATAAAAAAACAGCAACACCTGCCCTTCGAAGAGGAGATCTCCGGCATCCGGCGCTACTCACACGAAATGATCGACAAAATGGGCGAGATCGTCTGGGCACTCAATGAAAGGAATGACTCGCTCAGCGATCTTTTGTCCTACACCCGCAGCTACGCGGCGGAATACCTGCTGCAGGCCGGCATCCGCTGCCAGGTGGATATCCCGGCTGATTCCCCATCCTGTTTTGTCAGCGGGGAATTCCGGCGCAACGTATACCTCACCATAAAAGAGGCCCTCCACAACATTGTCAAACATGCGCAGGCCGAACAGGTCAGCATCCGGATGACCATAACCCATCCGGACAGGACGCTGATCATCACCATAACGGACGATGGCATCGGGTTCGACCCCAATACCATCCGCCCCTTCTGCAACGGCCTGAGCAATATGCAGCGACGCATCGGCGACCTGGGTGGCAGCCTCCGCATCCTCCGCGAACAAGGTACAACCATCGAACTCTCCGTGCCATTGTAACCGGGCCGGAGGTCCGCATAGTATAACTTTAGTACTATTGTTCCGGCAATCATTTACCAGTAGCTTCAATTTCAACCATGCCCATTACTCTCCTCATAGTGGAAGACCTCGATGAAGTACGGGAAGGCCTGAAGAACTTCCTCGCACTAAACCCCGAATTTATCGTCCTGGACACCTTCAAAACGGCCGAAGAGGCCTTGGACGCTATTCCCCGGCTGCAGGCAGACATCGTTATAATGGATATCAGCCTCCCGGGCATGAGCGGTATCGAATGCATCCGCCAGATCGGAGACAAAAGCGGCCACACCCAATTCATGATGTTCACCGTATACGAAAACGATGAAAAGGTATTCGAAGCCCTGAAAGCGGGAGCTTCCGGTTATTTATTAAAGAACACCGGCCTGGTCAACATCATCGAAGCCCTGAAAGAACTCTACGAAGGCGGCTCCCCGATGAGCTCCAACATCGCCCGGAAATTGGTCCGCGCCTTCCGCCAGCAGGCGATAGAAACGGCAGAGAACGCTATTCCCGACACCGCCATCCTCTCTTCGCGGGAGAACGAGATCCTGCAGCTTCTCTCCCATGGGCTCCTGTACAAAGAGATCGCCGATCAGCTCTCCATTTCCACCAGCACCGTCCGCCAGCACATCCACCGGATCTACGAAAAACTCCATGTCCAGAATCGCACCGAAGCCATCAACAAAGCCTTCCGCCGGCCCTAACTTTCGTTCTATTGACCCGCCCACTGCACCACCGTAGCTTAGGAAAAACAAAACCCCATGCGCCAGCAAGCCAGCAATATCGCCCTTATCGCGATCCTCATCCTCCCGCTCACCAGCCTCGCCCAGTACCACTACGATAGCACCGCCGCCGCTGCCAAACAAAAGGCTCCCAAAAAAGAGCATCACATCATCGGCATTGGGGTCAAAGCCGGCCTCAACTTTGCCAACGTCACCAGCGCCTCGGACATCAACGCCAGCAGCCACACCGGGTTCAATGCCGGCATCTTCTTCTCGCCCCCCGGCAAGCTAATGGGCTCCTATACCGAACTCGCCTTCTCCCAACAGGGCTTCGACTACAGCACCGGCCAGAACAACTCCAGCCTGAAACTGAATTATCTCTCCCTCGAGCAGTTGATGGCTATCAACATCACCAAATACGTCCAGATACAGCTCGGCGCCCGAACGGCCTACCTGCTCAATGCAAAAACAGACAGCACCACTCATACCACGGGCACCGACAGCGCCTACAACGCCTATGGCGGCTCCTTGCTAAGCTTTTTCAACCGCATAGACTATGGAGTGGTCGGCGGCGTGGAGATCCATCCCGTCCTCGGACTGGTGATTGGCGCCAGGTACAACCTCAGCCTCAGCAGCCTCTACAAGAATGCCTTCAGCTCTTTCGGCGGTACGGGCAGCGGCTCAGGTTCCGGCAGCATGAGCATCAACCCGAAGAATAATGTCATCCAGCTCTACACCGGCTGGCGCTTTTAAATTAAAAAATATGAAACCCTTCCTCCTTCTCACCCTCCTGGTCTCCGCCCTCCCGGCCATAACAAAGGCGCAGACCCCTACCACGGCAAAAGGCCCCGATCCCGAATTCATAAATATTATTTATTTCTGGCCAGGCGACACCCTCCGGTTACTGGAGAAGACCACCGGCGAGATGAAAACGAAGGGAATGGGCTTCATCGGTGCTCGCGGCGGCGGCGGCAGTGCCAGTCTCGTAATAAACGGCCCACACTCACCTGCCCGGTTAAAAGCCGGCGGCGACATCCGGTTTGCCATAAAGCTCAGCTCGATGACGGACCCTTCCTCTATAATCAAGCTCTACCGCTTCGATGCAGAGAAGAGAAGCCGCGAAACACCGATGGGTGGGGATAGCAAGCATACGATCGATTTCAACATCCAGAAGTCCGGTGATGACGTATACATATTGATCCCCGCCACCCGGCTGGCGCCCGGCGAATACGCCTTCCAGGACATGATGATGGTTAACACCTTCGGCATGGGGAAAATGAGCTATACCTTCTTTGCCTTCGGCGTCGATCAATGAGCCGGGCCGCAACCGCCCGCCACGCTCATCAATAACTCAATCCATACCCGAACTTATACAAAGGATTCCTGCTGTCATACGGCACATCCTCCTTCTGCGCCCGCACCGCATTCATAGAAGAGGGCAGTTCGATCGGCAGATGCCCGCCGGGCTTGTCCTTGCCAAAAATGACATCCAGCACAGCCGCATCGCTGGCCCCAAAATCCGCCAGCAGCCCCTTTGCCTTTGCGCTTATCTCCGGGATGACGGCCGGCCTGTCGAGATAGATATCGACGATGGTCGGCACGGTCTTCAGCAATTGCAGGATGCTGTCCTTTTGCTTGCCTTTAAAATCCAGGTCACCGTGATGGAACATCCGCGCCATCATGATCGGTGACTCCACCGGATAGAAGGGGGTCTTCAATCGCAGGATAGCGATATCGGCTTTCTCCGGCTGGTCTACTACTGTTCCATACTGTGCGGCTATTTTCGGATCGACATTACGCACGTAGATCTTTAATTTCCCCGGCGCCAAAGGCAATGCCTTGCCGTCGTTCTTCAAAAGCGTCATGGCCCGGCGCTGCGAAGCCTCACCGGCTTTCAGCGACTCAGGGTTGCCGACTATCTGCCCCACCTTCGACTCATCGACAAAAGGATTGTCAAAAAGCCCCAGCTCGAATTTCTGCCGCAACAACCTCCTGGCGCTGGAATCGATCCGCGCTTCGGTAAGCCGTCCGCCCTTCACCAGCTGCACGACGATCTCGGGGCAATTCTCTCCGCCAAACTGATCCACACCCGCGTCGATGATCTTCTTCACCCGGTCTTCTGTCGACAGCTTCTCCACTCCCCAGGCCCGGGCAGGCCATACGACCCCGCCCATATTGGCGTCGGTGAGAAGCCCCCAGTCCGTACAGACCACCCCGTCATAATGATAGGTGTTCCGCAGCAGCCCGGTGATAATATCTTTATTAAAGGAAAAACCGACATCTTCGCTCGTCTGCCCCATCGGTACCCCATAATAAGGCATGATCGCGGCCGTATGCACATCAAACGCCGCTTCAAATGGGATCAGGTGGTATTTAAAGTTCTTCCCTGGATAGACCTGCCCCTTCTGAAAAGGAAAATGCGGATCAAGCCCTTCTTTTTGCGGTCCGCCACCAGAGAAATGTTTGGTCATACATGCCACGCTGTTGGAATCCAGTTTTGCTCCCTGGTAACCCAGGATATAGGCCCTGGCCATCCGCGCCGTCAGCTGGGCGTCTTCGCCAAAGGTTCCGCTGATGCGGGGCCAGCGGGGCTCCGTAGCCAGGTCCACCTGCGGATGCAGCGCCTCCCGGATACCCACAGCCATATATTCCCGCCGCGATATATCGGCAAACTGCATCGTCAGCGTCGAGTCGCCGATCGCCCCCAATCCCAGCGGCTCGCACCACTGTGAAAAGGTATTGGCCGACATGGCAAAGATGTTACTGCTAAAATGATTCCGCGGGTCGGAAGCAATGGTCATGGGAATACCCAGCCGCGTAGAATCCTGTAGATACCGCTGCATAGTGTTATACCACTTCGCCAGCGACGCCGGAGAAGGCACGATCCAGAGATTGAAATGGTTCATGTGCTGCTGTTTTACCAGCTTCAATGCATTGGGCACAAAGGCAAACATTCCCGTGGCAGGTTTGTCCTCGATCGATCCGTCATCGTTCACCTTTGCCCCGTTGATGAACAGCAGACCCGCTTTCTCGTCAAGGGTCATCTGCTTCAACAGATCGTCCACCCGCGCTTCTACAGGCTGACGGGTATCTTCATACACATCGAGTTTTCCATTTTTATTCAGATCGCGGTAGGAATACCCATCGGCTGTCTTCTGCCCGACAGAGCCGGGTGTAGCATTCGACGCCCCCTGGTTACAGGAGGCAAGACCAAGCGTTGCAGCAACCAGGGCTGTGACTGGAATGAGTTTTACGGCAAGCATATACCATTATGTTAGTATGACACAAAGTAGGGATAAAATGCAATACGCCAAAACATTTTCCTACCTTTAAGCGATATGAAAAACGTATTCCTCATCCTCACCCTCCTGCTGGCTCAATCCGGCCTCAACGCTCAAAAGGTCGTCGATGTCAGCTATACCCTCGACAACCAGGGACGGTACATCTTTTCGGCAAACAGCAAGGCCTTCTGTATATACGTCTTGCACCTGGACTTCACCACCCTCGACAATCTCCGTTGCGACCACTCTCTTCCCTATGAGGCCGAGGTCAAACCAGGCCTGAACAAACTGCTCACCCTCACCCCGGTGGACAAAACAAAGGACGTAAAACTCAATTACAGAAACAGCTTCCGCAAAGGCTGTCTGCACCCCGTCGTCAATCTCAATTTCACCTATTTGCTGCCCACCTCCCCGGGACTGGAAACCCAGGCCTATCGCATCCTCAATGCACACGGCAGCTCAACACCCGGTGGCCAGGACAGCGGTTATTCCGTTCGCCTTCGTGCCAGGCCGGGTGATACCATCTATTCCGCCCGTCGCGGCGTCGTGTCCGCGATGGATGTAAGCAACAGCGAGAACGACGCAGGCGCCTCCACAACGACAAACTGGAATTATATCGAGATCTTCCACGCTGACGGTTCCTTCGGCCAATACGGCTTCGTGAAAAAGGATGGCGCCTTCGTAAAACCCGGTCAGGTGGTTGAAGCCGGCGCACCCATCGGCCTCGTCGGCGGTGACCAGTATGGCAGAGGCGCCGAGATTCGCTTCAGCGTCAGCTATTACCCCGGCGTACCCAACACCGATATCCCGCTGCAGTTCTGGACAAAGGGCAACGGTAAGGGGCAGCTAAAACACGGTGGCTTCTACACCAGCGAATTCCCCAAAAACCTGATCACTGCAGAGACCGTTCAAAAACACCCGGGCCCGGTCAAAAAACCCAAACCCGCACATTAGGTCCCCCTATATTTGATTTTCGTATCTTTACCCCATGCTACCCACACAAAGCACGGAGACCCGCAACGAGAAGCAGGACTGGATGCCCGCCAACCTTAAGAAGGAATTGGGCCATTTCAACGTTTGCCGCCTCAGCGAAGTCCTGGGCAAGCCACATGGCCCGATGCCCTACCGGCGCATCGACTACTATAAGATATCCCTGATGTTGGGTAACAACCGGCTCGAGTACGCCGACAAGGTCCTTGAGATCAACAGCCCTTCTCTCGTCTTCTCCAACCCGCTAATCCCCTATAAATGGGAGCGGCTCTCGGAAAACCCCACCGGCTATTTCTGCATCTTCACCGAAGCCTTCTTCCGGCAATTCGGCCATCTGCGCGACTACCCGCTGTACCAGCCCGGCAACATCCCCGTCTTTACGCTCTCTGACGAACAGTCTGCCACTGTTACCGCCCTTTACGAACGGATGTTGGCAGAGATCCGCTCCGACTACGCCTTTAAATACGACGTCATCCGCACCCTCGTCTTCGAACTGATCCACCTGGCGCTAAAGATGCAACCGGCCAACACCTCCATCTATGCCAACTCCAACGCCAGCGTACGTATTTCATCCCTCTTCATGGAGCTTCTCGAACGCCAGTTCCCCATCGAGTCGCCCTCGCACCAGATAGCCCTCCGCTCCCCCTCCGAATATGCTTCCCAGATGGCCATCCACGTCAACCACCTCAATCGCGCCCTCCGCGAAGTATCCGGAAAAACGACGACAAAACTCATCGCCGAAAGGATCATCCAGGAAGCCAAATCCCTTCTCCGCCATACCACCTGGAACATCGGCGAGGTCGCCTGGTGCCTGGGCTTTGAAGAACGCTCCCACTTCATCAATTTCTTCAAAAAGAACACCCGTCTCTCCCCCGGAACGTATAGGGAAAATCAATAATGACCCCCGC
This sequence comes from Puia dinghuensis, assembly GCF_014642875.1. GTDB lineage: Bacteria > Bacteroidota > Bacteroidia > Chitinophagales > Chitinophagaceae > Puia > Puia dinghuensis. The sequence goes on along the minus strand of NZ_BMJC01000001.1, from coordinate 99,286 downwards.
CGGCGGTCGCAAACGACCCCTCAGGAAAATACAGATTGTTTGATTTTTGCACTTATTGGTTTGATTCTTACATCCACCCCCGCCCCCGGCCACCCTACCTTTGCAGGAGCTTAAAATTGTAAGGTATGGAAAAGAAAGTATGGTACGTCACCGGCGCTTCGAAAGGATTAGGATTAGCCCTTGTCAGGAAGTTAGTAGCAGAAGGCCACCAGGTTGCCGCGACCTCCCGGTCGCTGGAAGCCCTGGAAGAAGCCGTGGGACCCGCTCCCGCAGACCAGTTCCTGCCACTCGAAGTCGACCTTTCCGATGAAGCCTCCGTCGCAGGCTCCCTTCTCACCGCCCATGAGGTCTTCGGCCGCATCGACGTCGTCGTCAACAATGCCGGTTATGGCATCGGCGGCGCCATCGAAGAGCTGACCCTCGAAGAGATTCGTCACAACTTCGACGTAAATGTCTTCGCTCCCATCATCGTTATCCAAAAAGTAATGCCCTATCTCCGGGCGCAACGCTCCGGCCATATCATCAACATTGCCTCCATCGCAGGTTTTGCCGGCGTCATCGGCTGGTCCGTCTATGCAGCGGCCAAACAGGCGGTCATCGGTCTTTCAGATGTGCTGGCCCAGGACGTCCGCTCACTGGGGATCCACGTCACCGCGGTAGCCCCCGGCGCCTTCCGCACCCAATTCCTCAGCAAGGAATCCGTGGTATTCACCGGCACTCCGATCGACGACTACAGGGAAGTGAGGGCCTCACACGCAAGATACCAGTCCATCGATGGCAAACAGATCGGCGACCCCGTAAAAGCTGCGGAAGCCCTCATAACGTTAGCGTCTACCCCCGAGCCGCCAACGCTGCTCTTCCTCGGCAGCGACGCCTACAATCGGGCAACGGCAAAAATGGCCGAACTGAGTCAGCTCATCGAAAAATGGAAGTGCCTCACCCTGTCGACCCAGTTGGAAGAGTTCGTCTGACGCATTCAACCCTTGGGATTGTCGCTTTTGCACTTCATCGGATCGTCGGATTGACACTATGTTTGTATTGTCAACAAAAAACGCAATCATGCAAAAGATCATCCCTTTCCTTTGGTTCGATAACCAGGCGGAAGAAGCAGCAAACTACTACGTCTCTATTTTTAAGAATTCGAAGATCAACCACGTCAGCCGCTATGGTGACGCAGGCCCCGGCCCAAAAGGCACCGCAATGGTAGTCACCTTCACCCTGGAAGGCCAGGACTTCACCGCGCTCAACGGCGGCCCCCTATTCCATTTCACCGAAGCCATTTCCCTCTATGTCAACTGCGAAACCCAGGAAGAAGTGGACACTCTCTGGAACAAACTCATCGCCGGCGGCGGGAATGAAAGCCAATGCGGCTGGCTAAAAGATAAATACGGCCTCTCCTGGCAGATCATCCCGACGACCCTGCAACGCCTGCTGTCGGACAAAGACCCCGTAAAAGCCGGCAGAGCCATGAAAGCCATGCTAAAAATGCAGAAGATAAATATCCAGGCATTGCAGGACGCATTCGACGGGAAATAACACCCCCCGCTGTCCGCACCGCTAACCGGCCGCACCCCCCGGCCCCGCTAACCGGCCGCATTCACACGGCATTGATCACCCCAGGGAGGATAAGCATTCCCACGGCCAGCCCAAAAAAAATCCTATTTGTTTATCCGTTATGCAGTAAATTTATCAACGAACTGGCCCTTCAGAATAAATGAAAACATTTATCCTGGCAACTTGAATCGCTTTATCTAACCAAAACTGCTCGCTCAACATGAGAAAACTCCTATCTCAGCTGCTGTGCTTATGCATGGCAGTTATCCAGCTTGAAGGTCAAACACCATCTGTTCCTATCAACGGTTCTGTCACCGACGAAAAAGGCGCTCCGCTTGCAGCCGTCACCATTACGGCCCTCACCCCGGACAGGAAAGTCGTCGCCACCACCGTCACCGATGTTGCGGGCGTCTTCCATCTCAACATTTCCAACAAGGTACGGGCCCTCCAGTTCAGCTATATCGGCCTGGAAGAACAGCTCGTTCCTGTTGGCAACAAGACCTCTTTTTCCGTAACCCTCCACGCCTCCAACAAAAATCTCTCGGAGGTGGTTGTGGTCGGGTATGGCACCCAGCGAAAGACCGAGGTCACCGGTAGCATAACCACCGTAAAAGGATCGGCGCTCTCGGAAACCCCGATCCAGAGTTTCGAATCCGGCCTCGCAGGCCGCAGCGCCGGCGTACAGATCACCCAGGCCAGCGGCGTAGCCAACGAGCCCCCGGTCTTCCGGGTCAGAGGCACCAACTCCATCTCCCTGTCCTCTTATCCCCTGATAGTCGTGGACGGTGTCCCGAGCTATACGGGCGACTTCAATAATCCCGCCGGCACCGAACTGACCAGCGCCTCCGCAAATCCCCTGGCCAGCATCAATCCCAGCGACATCGAAAGCATCGATATCGCAAAAGATCCCGCAGCCACTGCAATCTATGGTAGCCGCGCCGCCAATGGCGTCGTGTTTATCACGACAAAGAAGGGAAAAGCCGGAAGAGTTAAAGTAACCTATGACGGCTGGGTAGGCCAGGTAAAAGCCTATGGTCTTCCCCAAATGCTCAACGCAGACCAGTACATCGCCTTCAAATCCCAGGCAGTAGCGAATAACCCGACGCTGAACAACGTCACTTTCAACTATGCAAAGGACAAGAATGGCAACAACGTCAATACGAAGTGGTTCGACTATATCTATCGCACCGGCACCTCCCACAGCCATAACCTGAGCATCTCGGGCGGCAGCGACGCGACGACATACTATCTCTCCGGCGGCTTTACCAAACAGGAAGGCATCATCCGGCGAAATGACTTCAGTCGCGCCAACATCCTGACCAATATCGACAGCAGGGTCAACAAGTGGCTCACCATCGGCGGAAAGGTGTCTTACTCCGATGAGCAGAACCTGTCGGCTGCCTCCTCAGGCTCTCTGCCAGGCGAAGCGTTTAACACCGTCGGCCTTGGGCGCATCGGCGAAGTATTACCTTCCATCCTCCCGGCTTATAACAACGATGGCTCCTATAACATCAACGGCGCCAGCATCGGCTACGCCAACATCACCGGAACCGCCATCTCCTATTACAACCCCGTTCCCATCCTCGATCTCAGCCGCAGCAACAACGAGGTCAGCCACCTCCAGTCGAATGTTTATGCGCAGATAAAACCCCTGTCCTGGATCACGCTCAAAAGCATCTATGCCGTCGACAATTTGTGGGTCGACGTGGACAACTTCTCCACTCCCATCACCGGTGATGGCTATGCCGCCACTGGCAGCGCGTCATCCATCCTCGGCAAATACAAGGAATGGGTCTGGACCAACACCGCCCAGTTCGATCACACCTTTGGTGATGATCATAACTTCACCCTTCTCGTGGGCAACGAACAGACCCGCAGGACATCGGAAGGCTATGGCCTCAATCGCACCACCCTTTCCGACCCTGCCTATACGGAGATCCAGGCCGGCTTTACGATCAATAACTACACTGGTCTGCAGTTGGGTCAGAACTACCTGCTCTCCACCTTCGGCCGCCTCAATTACAATTATGCGCACAAATACTATTTAGTAGGTACCCTGCGCCAGGACGAATATTCCGCCTTTGGAAAAAAGAAAGGCATCTTCGGCGGTGGCTCCGTTGGTTGGGAAGTCGCCCAGGAGGATTTCTGGAAGAACAGCGGTATCGGCCATATCTTCAATAGCTTCAAGATCAGGGGCAGCTATGGGAAGGTCGGCAACAACGGCGGCATCAGCGACTTCGCTCCCTACTCCCTGTACGGATCAGGGGTGTATGGCGGCTTAGCTACCCTGTCCTTCCCCCTGGGCAGCGTCGGCAACCCCATCATCCAATGGGAAACCAGCACCCAAACAGATGTTGGCTTCAACGTTGGTATCCTGCACGACCGCATCACCGGCCAGTTCGCCTATTACAACAATAACATCAACCACCTCATTCTCGCGGTAAGTCAGGCGCCCTCTACTGGTCTGCCCACTGCCCCCAACCTCAACATCGGCTCCATGTATAACCGCGGCATTGAAGCGACGATCAATGCAGTACCCGTGCAGAAAAAGGATTTCACCTGGACCACCAGCTTTAATGTGACGTACAACGAAAATAAAGTAACCGGGCTCGCGCCCGGCCTGACGGCCGTCCAAACTGGCACATCCGGCTTAGAGACCGTCAATCAGACAAAGGTGGGCTATTCGGAAGGCTATCTGTGGGTCGTTCGCACCGCCGGCGTAGACCCGGGCACCGGCAAACGCATCTTCGTCAACTCGGCCAACACGAAAGTGTATTTCAATCTGCTCGGATCTCCGCAATATACCACCGATGCAGCCGGCACTGTCAAGTATGTCAGCCCTACGGGCGCTACCAGCATCAGCCAGGCTGCCGACGCAGTGATGTACAAAAACGCGCTTCCCAGGTATGTGGGCGGTTGGTCGAATAATTTTGCCTACAAAGGCTTTAGCCTCGATGTACTCCTCACCTACCAGGCTGGCTTCTATGTGTACTACGGTACGAATGCCGGTTTGCATGACCAACGGTTCTGGAACAACGCCGCCGATGTCCTCACCGACGCCTGGTCCGCCAAAAGCACCAACAATGCCAAATATGCAAAACCCATCTTCGGTGATAATGTCTCCAACGGATCGACCCTGCCACTGGACATCAATGTCTTCAAGGGCGACTTTATCAAGCTTCGGAATGTAACGTTAAGCTATACTGTTCCGCCGGTAGTAATGCAGCGCATCGGGCTCACCAGCGCCCGGGTTTATATCAGCGGCCAGAATTTAGGCATCAGCACCAAATATCCCGGTCCCGATCCGGAGGTCTCCTCCAATGGCAACAGCAACGGTGGCCAGGGCGTGGACAGAAACACGGTGGCCAATGCCCGTACCTTCCTTGTTGGCCTGAATGTCGGATTCTGACCCTAACCTATTACCCACAGCAAAAGAACAAAAACGATGAAAAAATATAATAATCATATTGTTGCTCTTCTTCTCGCAGTCGCGGCCCTTGGCTCCTGCCAAAGATCGGACCTCTATCCAGTTCCGCAAACCTCGGTGGCGGATGTATCCGCATTCAGCACCGCCGGCCGCATCCAATCCCAGGTGTTGTCCCTCTATGGCGCCCTGAAAGCCGGTGGATTCTACGGGGGGCGCTACCTCATCAGCGGCGACATCAAAGCGGATAATTTTATCAACGAACAATCCAACAACGTCACCGGATACGACGTCTGGCAGGAACTGCCCACCAACAGCTCGACAATGGTGCTCAATTTCTGGTCAGCCGCCTACCTGACCATCAACGACTGCAACCTCTTCATCGACGGGATGAATGCCAGTGGCAGCACGGTCGTGGGTTCGACGCTCGCGGGCAATTACATCGCCGAAGCGAAGCTCATCCGGGCCCTGTCTTATTACTCCCTGCTGCAATACTATGCCCTACCCTACGCCAACGGCAACGGCGTCAACAAAGGTTTACCGCTCCGCCTCCACGGGATCAAGAGCGGCGGGTACTCGCTTCTCGCACGCAGCCCGGTGGACAGCGTTTACCTGCAGATAATCAGTGATCTCAACGACGCCGAAGCCGGTCTACCCATCAGCAACGGATCCGCTTACAACAACGTCACCAGGGCGCACCGCAACACCGCCATCGCGCTGAAGACAAGGGTCTACCTCACCATGCAGAACTATAACTCCGTCATCACCGAAGCGAACAAGATCGTCAGCGCCTCGGCCCCTTTCACCTCCCCATCCGGTGTGACCTTTGCCCTGCAGTCCGAGATAACAAAGGTCTTCGCACCACCTTATACGACTTCCGAATCCATCTTTTCCCTGCCCATGTCCGCCACTACGGGTGACAACCCCGGCACGCAGAATCAATTGGGCTTTTATTTCTCCCCTTCGAAAGCCGCCGGCGGCACGGGCAACGGGGAATACTCCCTCAACGCCAGTGGCGTCATTGCCGATCCGAATTGGCTGGCAACAGATAGAAGATGGGCTTTCATCGCTTCCTCCGCCGGTGGAAAAAAATGGCTCAATAAATACCCTGCGCCAAGCCCCTATACGGATTACCCCATCGTCATCCGCTATTCCGAAGTGCTGCTGAGCCTCGCCGAAGCCCGTGTCCGCTCGACCAGCACTGTCGATCCCCAGGCCGTAGCCCTGCTCAACGCCGTCCGTCACCGCTCGGACGCTGCTACGACATATACTGTGGCAAGCTTCGCCAGCGCCACCAGCCTGATCAATGCCATCCTGGAAGAACGCAACATCGAATTCCTGGGTGAAGGGCTCCGCAACAACGATATGATGCGCCTGCTGCTGCCACTCCCCACCCATGGCAACATCCCGCAAAAGAATCCCGGCGATGGCGGCTATATCTGGCCCATCTCCGCAACAGAACTTAACCTTAACACCTTGTGCACCGATAACTAGTAATGCTACACATGAGACGACAAAGGAAGAGGCCACCCGAAGGTGGCCTCTTTGTTATCATCTATTTAACCGCCGATCGCGTCGCGGCAACAATCTGCCCATTATCCTCATCCTGTAAAAAAGCGATCACCTCCCCATCCGCCGGATCCACACCACCCGGCCAGTCAAGATGCCCGCCGGCATTTCCCTTCCCATCCAGTTTCACCGTCTCCAGCCCGCGCACGATCTGGATATGCGAAAGCGTCTTCCCGCCATTCTCTCCCGCCCTCACCTTCGTCACGGCGGAATGCTCCACCACAGCCACCACAAGACCGGTCGAACGGCCCGCACCCACGACATGCGCCTGCCAGTCCAGGCGGTTCCCGCTGAGCCGGACCTGGCTAAGCGATACCCCGGCCTTCCCCGCCTCCTGCAGGCTGCTGCCGATCGCACGCCGAAGCGTAACCGCATCCGAACCGACAAATTCCTTTCGCCCGTTGACGATCACCTGCGGGGTATAAATCGACGAAAGCCTTAGCCAGCGTGCATAATCCTTCTGCCTGTCCGAATAGGCCGCATCGCTAAATGCGTCCTTCCACCCCAGGCGGTCCCAATAGTCCACATGAAAAGCAAGGACGTATACCGGCAGGTCCTTGTCCTCCTTCTGCACCGCCGCTACCAGCGCATCCGCGGGCGGACAGCTGCTGCACCCTTCGGAAGTGAATAATTCCACAACGGCAAACCCACCGGCCGCCGGCGACACCGGTTGCATCCCAAACAACGCATTCCCCGGCTGCATTGCCCGCCCCTTAAATGCTAAAAACGCACCGGCTGTCAACGCCACACCCGCCAGGCCGGCCGCCAGCAGGAGTTTTCTACCCGTTTTCATGATCTGTAATTTTATATCGCTAATTTCGTCATAAATCCGGCGTCCCACCTCCCGCATTTCTCACAATTTTCTATCTTTTTTCTCCGCCCGGGCACGACATTCGCTATACCTAACAAATAAAATCCTGTTTTATGTTAGTATATACCAAGGCATTCAGCAGCTATTCCGTCAACGACCTTGACAAGGCAAAAGAATTCTATGAGAAGACCCTCGGCTTCCCGGTGACGCTAACCCCGGAAGGGCTCCGGATACAGACAGCAAAAGACTATACTATTTTTCTCTACCCGAAGCCTAACCACGAACCGGCAACTTTCACGGTACTAAACCTGCAAGTGATGAGTGTCGAAGCAGCAGTGGACGCCCTCACCGCATCCGGCGTAAAATTCGAACATTATGACGGGGAGATCGCAACAGACGCCAAAGGCATTGCGCACGGCGGACCCGGAAAAGGCCCCACCATCGCCTGGTTCACCGACCCGGCAGGGAATATTCTGTCAGTAGTGGAAAACCCACCCGTCTAAGCCACCAACAGCGGATGCTGTCCCGCCGTATGCAGGTCGCGCCACACCCGGTTGATCTCCGAATCCATCCGGGCAGCACCAAGACCCGCATAGGGATATAGTCTGTCTACCCACTCCCGGACAGCGGCCGCCAGCGCATGAGAAACCAGGCCAACCTCCGCAAACACGGCCGGCAAAGGCGTCCCCCCAGCCCCTTCCGGCAAAGGCGCACCGGCAGCGCTCACCAGGCCCGCCACACTCGCCTCCACCATCTCCCAGCTGCGGTCTACCGCAAGATAAAAAGCCTCCCTCGCCGCATAAAGATCCAGCCGGCCCAAACCAAGCACCCGCTCCATCTCCGCCGCCACACCCGACGGCACCCGGCCATCACGCACCCGCTGGGCAAAAACCGCCGCACAACAATCGAGAAAATGCTGCGCCATCCCCGAAAGATTGGCTGCCAGCGTCGCCTCTGCCAACGGCAGAAAAGGATACCGGTATAATGCATGCCCATCGGTCGCGGCCGCCGCATCGATGACAAAACATCGCTCCGCACCAACCAATAGCCCTTCGACAGAAAATCCATGACTCCCCGTCGCGACAAGCCCCATGGCATTCCAGTCAGCATGCACCCGCACTTCATCGCGCAGGAACAAAAAAGGCCTGATCACCGGATTGCCATCATCCCCCACCACCGGCGCCTCCCCCTCCCATACCACACAATTGGCCGTAAAAGCAGTAGCATGCAGCGCCCCGGACGCATAAGCCCAATGGCCACTCACGCGATACCCTCCGTCGATCACCCGCGCCACACCCGTGGCCGATCCGCTACCGGCAATACATAACCGTTGATCAGAAAAAAGCTGCCCAAACACCTCAGGTGGAAAAAACCCCGCAAACCAGCCCGCACCGCTGCAAAGGGTGACAGTCCAGCCAACGGAACCATCCGCAAATGCAAGCCCTTCTTCCAGCCGCACCAACTGCGGCAATGGCAGCGAACGACCGCCCCACCGCCCTGGCACTAACAACCGGAACCATTCCTCCCCGTAGATCAACGCCAACACTTCGGGATGCAGATCGCGCCCCCCTTCTCCCGCGGCGGCATGCATCCGGATCAACCCGGCGACGGCACCAGACAAGAACGAAGCAGGAGATGGCAGCGTCATACACCCTGGGTTTTATAGCGTTTGATCCAATCGAAATACCCAAAACAAGCCACGACAAACAAAATAACCGTCAGGCCCGCAAAAAGCGGCAGCTGCTTATAGAATAATAAAGGAATGGCAAAAATATTGGAGACATTCAACAACACCCAGTTCTCGATCTTCCGCTTGGCCAGCAACCACGTTCCCGCCCAGGCCGTGGCGCTTACCCACGCATCCCATCCGGGCACCGTCGATGGGGTAAATTGCTTGAGCGATCCATACAACACCGCAAATCCAAATACCACTATCCCCGCGGTGATCATCCACTCCCGCGCACTCGTCCACGCAATGGGCAGCGGCGGCTCATGCTTCCGCTTATGCCAATGCCACCAGCCATAGATACTCATCACAAAATAATACCCGTTCAGCGCCGACTCCGCATACAGCCCCGCCACAGCAAGAATATAGATCGTCAGCACCGTGCTGATGATACCCGCAGGATACAGGAGAATATTGTTCACCCTCGCCAGCAATACTTCCGCCACCCCAAAAAGGATGGCCGTCCACTGCAGCCAGTCCGTCTCCGCCACCTGCTCCTGCAATAAATGCAACATCCCATGAATATCCATAGCGGGCGAAGATACATATTGTCGGCCACAGGCCGGCAGAAGAGGCTGCTGCCCTGCCCATCCTCGGACAGGGAATGTCCGTTTTCGTACACTCACCCCGCCCGCGGCTGGCTCAATGCCTTATCGCCTAAGCCCTACGGGTTTGGCACATGCCTTGATACCCCCTGGGTACAAACACTGGCCTATGTTCCGCAGCTTTCTAAAATACACCGTCCGCCAGCTTATCCGCCAAAAAGGGTTCACCGCTATCAATATCCTCGGACTCACCGTTGGCCTCGCATCCTGCATCCTCATCGGCCTCTTCATCACCGACGAACTCAGCTACGACACCTTCCATACCCGGGCCGCCCGCATCGTCCGTGTCACCATGGACTATGGGTCCTCAGGCCACACATCGGCAGCGGCCGTCACCGGGACAAAGGTTGGCCCCCAACTAAAACGCACCTTCCCCGATATCCGGGAATACGTGCGCACCGTCGGGTTTACCCGCACAGTAAGCTATGGAGACAAACACATAAAGGAAAACGAATTTCTATACGCCGACAGCTCCTTCTTATCCGTTTTCACCTTCCCCCTGCTGATGGGTGATCCGCATGCGCTGAGTTATCCGCATACACTGATGATCACCGAAAGCGCCGCATTGAAATATTTCGGCACCGCCGGCGCCATAGGAAAAGTCCTGCGGCTGGACTATACCACTGACTATACCGTTGCCGGCGTCCTCAAGGACCCTCCCGGCAACTCCCAGATCCAATTCGATTTCGTCGCGCCCTTCACCGACTTACCGGCCGCGGCAAGGGAGGATTGGTTCTCCGCTAACTATTACACCTACCTGCTGCTCAACAACCAAAAAAGCGAGGCCGGCCTCGAACAGCAGATCAACACTTATATGCGGACCCCGGCCGTAAGGGCAGAAGCGGAGTTGAAAGGCAACGACTATCTCTACTATCATCTCGAACCGCTCACCCGCGTCCACCTGTATTCCAGCCTGGAAGGACTCGAACCCAACGGCAGCATCACCAGCATCTATATCTTACTCGCCATCGGCGTCCTCATCCTCGTCATCGCCTGTTTCAACTATACCAACCTCACCATCGCCCAGTCGGCCAACCGCACCGGCGAGATCGGCATCCGCAAGGTCCTGGGCGCCGCCCGGGGACAACTGTTCACCCAGTTCGCCGGCGAATCCCTCCTGCTGACACTGGTGGCGCTGGTCCTTGCGATCGTCCTCAGTCTCCAGTTGCTGCCGTTGTTCAACCAGCTCACCGGCAAACACCTGCAATCGAACGATATCCTGCAGGCCCGTCCCCTGCTCAGCATCCTGGGCGCAGCCCTGGTCATCGGCTTCCTCGCCGGCGCCTATCCCGCCATCCTGCTGTCGGGTACCCGGCTGATCACCATACTTCGTTCAGGCTTCCGCCTCGCCGGCGGCAACACCACGCTCCGCCAAACCCTCATCGTCGCTCAATTCGTCATCTCCCTCTTCCTCATCATCAGCACCGTGGTCATCCTGCAACAGATGCACTATATCCGTAATAAAGACCTGGGCTACGATCGGGACCATGTTCTCGTCATTCCCATCAACTACCACGATCTGTCCCAATACAATGCGTTAAAAACGAGCATGGCTGCCCTGCCCGGCGTCCGGCAGATAACGGGCTCCAGCAGCGTCCCCACCTCCGTAGGCTGGATGGATATGCTCTCCGCCGATGACGGCAACGGCCCCCTGCGGTTTCCCGTCAATTGCATCCCCTCCGACCTGGGCTTTGTAAAGACCATGAACATGCAGCTGCTCGCCGGCGCCGATCTGACGCCATCCGACCTGCCCGCCAACAGGCCCCTCGATGCACAAAACCAGCAAACCCTCTCCTTCATCATCAATGAGACCACCGCAAAAAAGATCGGCTGGACACCCGGCCAGGCCATCGGCAAAACGATCGTTCGCTATGGCCAATCCGGGGTGGTAAGGGGCGTGGTCAAAGACTTCCATTTCGCCTCCATGCATCAGCCCATCGGTCCATTGCTCATCTATGCCGACACCACCCAACTCCAATGCTTCCTGCTGCGCATCGGCGGCGGTCAATTGCCTGCCCTCATCGACGCCCTGCAAACCACCTGGAAAAGATATATCCCCGTCCGCCCCTTGGAATACCATTTCCTGGACGAGGACTTTAATAAGCTATATATCACCGAACAGCGCACCGCCACCATCTTCACCCTCTTCGCCTCCCTGGCTATCGTGCTCGCCTGCCTGGGTCTCTTCGGCCTCGCCGCCATCAGCACCGTACAACGTACAAAGGAGATCGGCATCCGCAAGGTACTGGGCGCCTCGCTGCTCAACATCTGTCTGCTCATCGGTAACTCATTCCTACGAATGGTCTTCCTCGCTATCCTCATCGCCAGTCCACTCGCCTGGATCGCCGCCCGCAAATGGCTGGAAGGCTTTGCCTATCGCATCCCCGTCCACGCATGGATATTCCCCATGGCGGGCGTCGGAGTGGTGCTGCTGGCCTTCCTCACCGTCAGCTTCCATGCGCTTCGCGCCGCCGCCATGAACCCCGCAAGGAGCCTGAAGACCGAGTGAGCCGCCGCGCTACCATCAGCGGAAAAAAGCAAAATGCAAACAGCGTATGCTGCATCTCCAGCGTCGACTCCGTCATGGCAAGCAACACCATCGATAACAACACAAACCACGCTTCCATCGTCCCCGTCCTCCGGGTCAGCTCCACGAGCATCCCCAGCGCCGCAAGAAAAACACAGAGGCCCAGGATCCCGCTCCGCACCAGTATCTCTATGAATTGGTTATGAAAATTATAGCCGAGCGAAACAAAAGGCATATTGGCGGCTCGATATTTCTCGTCAAGCAGACGCTGGCTGTCCCCGGCGCTGACCCCGATGAGCCAGGCATGTTGCTCATCAAGTATCTCATCGGCAAATCGCCACATCAGCAGTCGCAGCTGCACGCCACTGAAAACGGCATCGGACGAAAAATGGATGCTGCCGCCATATTGCCAGTCATTCCTGAACATATCCTGGTAACGCTCTTCCACCGGGTTTCGCGTGAGGGCCAGCACCCCCGTCACCAGCACCACCAGCACCGTCAGCCCCAATATGGCCCAGGCTGTCAGCCGCACCCGCGCCCGCATCCCAAGGTTAAAAAGGAAGATAATGACCAACATCACCAGCAACAGCTTCGAAGCAAGCAGGATCATCAGCCCGCTGAAAAAAACGATCAGCCCTGCGCGAAGGCGAGCCGTCCTGGCCTGCCTCTTCTCTCTTCTTCCACCGCCGCCCCCTGCCCGCACCCGCCGCGTCCTTCCATCATCCACCCCAGCCCCTCCTTTCGCACTTCCACCCATCGGGGCCGCCGCCGGACTCAGCAGCAACAACAACGCGATCACTACATACTCGGAGAAAAACACGGCATTCACCCCGATTACTTCCGTCAGCGGGTGATAAAAAAAGACATCCGTATTCCCCGTCTGCCCATACCGGTAACCCGCCACCGCCAGGCAGAACAGCCCCGTCCCCGCCAGTAACAGGCAATACCCCCACAAAAATTGCCGGTACCCCTTCCTGTCAGTAAACGCTCCCGAACAGAAAAGAAAAGGTATGGCCACTAACGTGGCCTTGCTCTCCACATGCTTGTACGCCGTATAAAGATCATGGGTATACAACAGCCCCATCGCTTCGATGAGGAAGATGGCGAGATAAGCCAGGAAATATTTATTGGTAAAAGCCATCCGCACCCGGTGAAGCGGCCTGCGCCCATCCACCAAACGGCAGACGATCAGCAGCATGATCAGCAAGCTGTTGAGATTGAACCACGAGAATAAGGTGGTACCGATCACCGCCAGCACCAAAAAAAGGTAGACCTTATTCCGCAAAAAGGGCGTATCCCTGTTTTCGATCATATATAACCGTTTATATCCATACTTACCCACTCTCCAATGATATACGCACCCCCAAACGCCGCCAGTTGCCTCCCGTGCCCGACCACCTCCCTCCCTCTCTCTTCCCTCGTCGCGGCCTTCCTCACCCTCAAAGAGCTCAATATTAAGGGTTTATATTTAGCCTTGCATCGGTGGCACCAATCTTGTATATTTAAGGTAATAACTATCCGTATCAATCTGTAAATCAAAATCCCAACCGCTTAAAATGATCCGTCTGCACCTTTTATGCATTATGGTTTTCACACTTGTGTTGGGTAGTTGTAAAAAAAATTCCTCATCATCCAACTCCGGCAACGGCGATTCTACTAAAACGGCAACCAACAGCAAGAAAGGAGCCGATTTCAACGTCGGCACCCTCTATGGTTCATACGAAGGTAATGTCGTTAACCTGAAAGCCTTTTGGTATTACACGTGGGGAACCCTCGTGCCCGTGCCTACCCCCCAAAATTGTGACTTTGTTTCCATGTTCTGGGGGCAGGGTAATATGACGGCTTCCAATATCGCCGCCGTTCAGCAGGCAAAAGCACAGGGACAGGTGAAATATATCCTGGGTTTCAATGAACCCGATCGCCCCGATCAATCCAATATGACCGTTTCGCAGGCCCTGGCGTACTGGCCCCAGTTGGAAAGCATCGGCCTCCCCCTTGGCAGCCCCGCCACCTCCTGGCCTACCAACCAATGGTTCAGTGATTTTATGGACTCTGTCAGTGCGGAGAAGCTGCGCGTAGACTTCATCTGCGTCCACATGTATGTGGGCACCGACGACAACAGCTTTGTCCAGACCCTCCAAACGGTCTATAACAAATATCATCTCCCCATCTGGATCACGGAATTTGCCACCGCGGACTGGAAAGCCTCGACGCCGGCCGCCAATCAATATACCCCCGCCGATGCCCTCGGTTTTATGCAACGCCTGCTGCCCAAACTCGACTCCCTGTCCTATGTCCAGCGCTACTCCTGGTTCTCCGGCGACCCCGGCAGCGCCGCCCTCTGGCCCTCGGCCCTTATCAACACCAACGGTCAGCTCACCACCCTCGGCGCCTGGTACGCAAACTATCAGCCCAACGGCGCCATCAAACCCTGACCACCCTCACCGCCTCCTGTACAACACCCAGATATCATTTATCGTATTCACTCCCCGCGCATCGAGAAATTCATTGATCCCCCACAACAACCGCGAAGAATACAACACCGGTTCATACCCAAGACTATCCAGCATCCGCCGCTGGTCCTTCACCTGGTCGAACGTCGCCGTTATATACTCCGCCTGCGGCGAGATCAGCCGCACCGAATCGTTCGACGCCAACGTCCGGAAATGCAGATTCGGCGCCCCTCGCTGATAAAATAGAAACGGCAGATGGTGCTCGGTCTCAAACGGCGTCCGCCTAAGGGAATAGATCGTCACCGGCTTTTCTGAAAAATGCCCCCGCAGCCGCGATGTAAAATAAAGCGCCTGCGAATAGGGTGTAAAGAGCAGCACGCCCAGCAAGAACAGGTTTAGCGCGATGCTGAACACTGTCACCCCGTTGAACAACCGCCGCATCCCCTTCCGCTGCCGGTACCACCAGTCGATCAGTCCGGGTAGTCCCCAGCCAACCACCACCGGTAGTACATTGAAAACGGGGAAGAGGAATCGCTCTTCTTTATGCGCGACAAGACAATGTCCCAGGATAAAAAGTACCACCGCCAGCGAAAACGGCTGCCGAAGCTGCTTCATCAGCGCCGCCTTGAACCCCGACCACAACAGCACAAGACTCAACAGCGGCGCCACCACCACTGCCGCCAAAACCCCGACATATACCAGAAAAGAGGCCGTCCCCATCGCCGCCGCCTTGCCTTCGATTATATTCTCTTTATAGTAATTGTATGGCGTAAATACTAATTGATGATAAAAAGCGGCGTCGAGCGCGGTATTCAACCCCACTCCCGCGACAAATCCTACCGCCAGCGGCACGATCAGCCGCCGCTCAGCCGGCACAAGCAGCATCCAGACAAAAACACCCACCATCGCAAACGCCGTCTGAAACCGCGCATAAAAAGCAAAGCTGAAAACAAACCCCGTCACCAACGCGACCCACCATCCCCTGCTGTCCCGCCGGTCGGTAACGGCATACCAGAACAAGGCCCCGAAGAACAAAAAGGAAGAAAGCATCTCGCTGCTGAAAAGCGTCCGCGTATAGGCCATTATCCACGAGAAGTTCAAGATCAGCAGCACATAGAACAAAACGCGCCGGTCGTGCCGGAAATAATACAGACAGATGCCATTGAAGAGCACAAAAAGCGCCAGCCCGAAGATCAACCGCAACAAGGTCAGCTGCAGGTACGGATCATGGATACCCACCGCCGTACACAGGCAATAATACCCCGAGAACAGGTATACCTGCATCGTCGGCCGAAGATGCGCCGCAAATTCCCATACCCGCCCCGCCGCCGATGGCTGGTGCAGCTGATAGGTCGAAAATTCAATGATCTGGAAATACTGATCGGGATGATAGATGCCCACCGCTGTCAGGCAAACGATCACCTGTACAAGAAGCGAGGCCAGCAACAAGAGCCTCAACCGGCGATCATCCCGGATGATAGCTTTCAACGTAGAAAAATGCATGGGCCGAAAATAAGCCGCTTTATTTTATTTCCGTTGTTATCTTTTGTGCTAAACAATTCAACCCCTAGCTTTACGCCATGACAAACCATCGCTCACTGGTCCTCTTCCTGCTGGCCCTCCCCTCCCTCCTGTTCGCCCAATCCGACTATGAATTGAACACCGGCTGGAAATGCCAGGCCATCGGCAAGGTCCACGCCACCGGCGAGCGATTGTCCCAAGCAGGCTACTCCACCCGCGACTGGCTCGACGCCACAGTCCCCGGCACCGTCATGACAACGCTCATCAACAACCACCTCGAGCCCGATCCCTTCTACGGACTCAACAACGATAAAACACCCGACATCTACACCACCGGCCGCGATCATTATACATACTGGTTCATAAAAAACTTCAAAGAAACGTCGGGCGGCCAGACCTGGCTCGATCTTCGTGGGGTCAACTACGGCTGTGATATCTGGCTCAACGGCCACAAGCTGAACGAGCAGACCCACTATGGGATGTATCTCAGACAATCCTACAATATCACAAAATATCTGGCCCCTAAAAGCGGCGACAACCGTCTCGCCATCCTTGTCTACCCCCCCGACCCTGTCGGCAATCCCAATGGCGGCCAGGGCGGCGATGGCGAAATAGCCCGTAACGTCACCCATCAATACGTGGCCGGCTGGGACTGGATCCAGCCTATCCGCGACCGTAACACCGGCATCTGGGATAAGGTCACCATCCATCACACCGGCGTTGTCCGCATCCGCAATCCCCACATCGTCACCGAAGTCTCCGGCGCCCGCTTGCCCGATGTCCTCGCCAAGGACCAGGCCCCCGCCGTCCTCCGCGTCTCCGCCGAACTGGAGAACACCAGCACCGACACCGTCACCGGCACCCTCCAATATATGGTCGACGGCGAACCCACTTTCGCCCTCGTCAAATTGGCTCCCGGCGCAACCAAAGAGATCCGGTTGCCTTACCACATCATCATGCATCCCCGTCTCTGGTGGCCCAACGGCTATGGCACTCCCGAGCTCTATCACACCACGCTTTCCTTCGCTGATTCCGACACCATCCCCCTCGACTTCGGCGTCCGCGAGCTCACTACCACCTGGAACCCGACCACCCATAGCCGCGAGCTGCAAATCAACGGTCAAAAGATCTTCATAAAAGGCGGCAACTACATCGTCTCCGACGAACTGCTCCGCCTCAGCCCCGAACGCTATGACGCCGAGATCCGCTTCCACCGCGACATGAACCTCAACCTCATCCGCGTCTGGGGCGGCGCCCTCACCGAACGGCCTGAATTCTACGCGGCCTGCGACCGCTATGGCCTTCTCGTCTTCCAGGACTTCTGGAACTCCGGCGACTGCAACGGCCGCTGGGAAGACCCGATGAAAAAGGAAGACCAGTGGACAAGAAAAAGGTATCCCGACGATCACAACTTGTTCATCGCGTCTGCTGCCGATCAGGTAAAGCTATTACGCAATCATCCCTCCCTCGCCTTCTGGTGCGGCGGTAACGAGATCACGCCGCCTGAAGATATCTTCCACGCCTTAAAGGATTCCATCATCCCCACCCTCGACGACACCCGCACCTTCTTCGACTATTCCAACTCGGACAGCATGTCGTTTAATAATCTCGGCGGCAACGGCGACGGCCCCTATGGCGTCCAGGACATAAAGACCTTCTGGGCAAAACGCACCTTCCCCTTCAACTCCGAAGTGGGCTCCGTCGGCATGGGCGACTACGAATCGCTGCAACGCTTCATCCCCAAAGAACATCTCGTCGCCCCAGTCTACCATCAAAAAGAGGACGAGGTTTTCAACTATCATAAATACATCGGCTACGACTCGTCAGTATACGCTTACGGTCCCATCAAAGACCTTCGCGACTTCGCCGAAAAGGCGCAACTTGTCAACTACGACCAGTATCGCGCCCTCATGGAAGGATTCAGTTCGCATATGTGGGACTGGTACACCGGTGTCATAATCTGGAAAACGCAAAATCCCTGGACCGCCCTCCGCGGACAGATGTATGATTACTATCTGGACCCCAACGCCTGCCTCTACGGCCTCCACAGCGGCAGCGAACCCCTGCATATCATGTACGACCCCGTCGCGGGCATGACCATGATCGTCAACAACACCTTCCGCACCCACCGTGACATTATGATGCAGGTGCAGGTCCTCGACATGTCGGGGAAAAGCCTGATGCATTCCCAGCAATTCTTCGAGGTAGGCCCCACTGTGGCTAAAAATTATCTTCCCATAGGTCACCTGCTCGACCAGCTGCGCAGTACCGAAGGCGTCTTCCTCTCCCTCCGCCTGCTCGACATCCACCAGCAGATCGTCAGCGACAACTTCTACTGGCTGCCCGACTCCACCGGCAACTATAGCGGCCTCCGGCACATGCCGCCATCGGCCCTCACCATCGAAGCAAGTCGCGCACCGCAACAACCCGCCGCCCAAAACACCCCCGGCGCAGCCGCCACCCGCATCACCGTCACCCTAAAGAACCCCGCAGGCGGCCCCGTCGCCTTCTTCAACCGGGTATCATTGATCGACCCCGGCACCAAACAACGCCTCCTCCCGGTCTTCTACAGCGACAACTATGTCTCTGTCCTGCCCGGTGAGAGCAAGACCATCACGCTCGACTACACGCCAAAACCCGGGGTCACCCCGCAGGTATCGGTCCGCGGCTGGAACCTCGCAGAGAAGACCTACCCGATAAAATGATCGCGGTATCGTTTCTTAAACTCCGACGGATTCTCCCCCGCATGCCGCCGGAATAATTTATTGAAGTACGAAATACTCTCCAACCCCACATCGTACGCCACCTCGGAGACGCCCCTGCCCTGCAGCAGCAGCGTCTTCGCCTGCCCCACCCGGTACTGGTTCACAAAATCGGTAAAGGTCATCCGCGTCTGCCGCTTGAAATACCGGCAAAAGGCCGCCGTGCTCAAATGCACCTGCGCCGCAATCTCATTCACATCCGGCGCCTTATCATAACGCCGGTGGATATACTCATACACCGATGACATGCGGATCTTATCGTTCAACATGCTCTTCACCCCTGTATGCTCCTCGTTCAGCTGCACCACATCCTTCTCCTCTGCCAACGCATAGAATATCCGCAACAATGCCACCAGCTGCTCGAAATGGCCCATCGAGAACATCGCTTTCAGCTCTGCGCCAATCCGCTGCTTCACGGCGTCGCCAAAAGATAGCCCATACGCCGCCCGCGCAAACAACCGCTCCACCCCCGCCAATTCCGGCGTATGCACCAACGCATTTCCCAAAAAATCGGCCGCCAGCTGTACCACTACCTGGTGGTACTCCGTCTTCAACCCATAATCGAAATTAAGATGTGGAATATTCGGCCCTATCAATACAAGATCACTCTCCACATAGCTCGACACATGCAGTCCAACATGCCGGATACCGGCCGTCGCCTCCACATACACTAATTCATATTCGGGGTGATAATGCCAGTAAAAATGGTCCCGCAGACTTGGCGAAAAAAGCCGGAAGCTCTGGCCCTCCCCCGGCGTCACTATTTCCCGCTGTATCTTCATATACTGAAATTACCGAAAAAACACTCAAAATCGGTCAATACAGAGCAAAAACTGGTCAACCGGGCTGTTGCCGCCCCCAGCCCGATCCCTCAACTTTGCCTCATAAAATTTGTCATATGGCCCCCTCTACGATTCCCGATAACGCCCACAAAGACATCCCCGGCAACCCCTCCACCGCGACCAGCAGCAGCATCAACCTCCGCCGAACCCTCGACGGCCCCCCGTTAAGAGTCCTCACCGCCGCCGACTGGGAATTCTGGCTGCACAACGGCTACGTCATCGTCAAAAACGCCGTCCCCCGGGAGCAGGTAGCCGAAACCGCCTGCTTCCTCTGGGAATTCGAAGAAAAAGACCCGGCCAACCCCGAATCCTGGTACACCCCACCCCGCGCCGAGATGCAGATGAAAGAGCTCACCAACACCGGGATGGTCGAAGTATATAACCATCAACAACTCTGGAACAACCGCCAGATGCCCCGCGTCCATGCCGCATTCACCGACATCTGGGGCACCGAAAAACTCTGGGTCACCATCGACCGCGCCAACCTCAACTTCCCCCTCCGCCCAGGCTTCGAATACAAAGGCTTTATCCACTGGGACTACGATCCCGAAACAAAACCGCAGAATGTACAGGGTGTCCTTGCCCTCGCCGACCAAACCGACGAAAATATGGGCGGATTCCAATGCATCCCCGACCTCTTCCGCACCTATGACTCCTGGAAGCTTACACAGCCGGAAGACCGCGATCACTTCAAACCGGACACCACGGGCTTCGATCTCGTCAAAGTAAAGCTCGAGGCCGGCGATCTGCTCATCTTCAACAGCTCCCAGCCACATGGTATTCGTCCCAATCGCAGCAAAGACAAGGTCCGCATCGCCCAGTACATCTCCATGATGCCCGCCGAAGAAGACAACGAACCCCTTCGCCAATGGCGCATCCGGAGTTGGCGCGACCGCATTGCCCCCGAAAGCTACGCTTTCCCCGGCGACCCGCGCTACTGGGAGCAGACCCGCTACACCACCGCCGAACTCTCCCCCCTGGGCCGCAAACTCCTGGGCCTCGATCGCTGGTAAGTAACGGTTCCTTAACAAATGCGAGGGTATCTTTGTAATTATTCAAACACAAGCATGAAGCTACCCTCGCTCATATCCATTGCAGCCGTCACCCTGCTGGCATCCTGCAGCTCCTCGCACAAGGCCGAAACATCCGACCCCGGCCCCACCACCTGGCAAACCCAACCCCTCACCATCGACGGCCGCGACAACGACTGGAAAAGACCACTCCCCTATACCATCTCCTCGGAAAAGATCAGCTACTCCGTCACCAACGACGCGGACAACCTCTATATCCTGCTCTCGACAAGGAATCCACAGACCCAGCAAAAGATCATCCAGGGCGGCATGACCGTCTGGGTCAACACAAAAGGCGATAAGAGCGAATCCGAGGCCGTCGGCATCGGCTACCCCCTCGACACCCGCAACGATCGCGACAGAAGGATCATGGAAGAGGCCCAGCCCGATCGCAATAAGAACAACAAACCCGTCACCCTCGAAGACAAAAAAGTCTACGCCCTGTACGGCTTCAGCAGGGACAGCATCCCCAACTACACCTACGGCGACGACAACCCGCAGGGTATCAACATGCGCCTCGACTACAACAACCAGGGCGAACTTATCTATGAGGCCTCGCTTCCTCTCACTATCCTCTTCCCCAATCATAACCCATCCTCGTCCTACGCCGCCAACAGCGTAGCCGTCGGCATCTTCATCGAAGGGTTGCCCCCGGATGCCCGCGTCCCAAGAGGTAACGGCGGCGGACCCGACATCGGCGTCGGCGGTGGCGTAGGCTTCGGCTCCTTTGGCAGCGGCGGCGGCCTCGGCATCTCCATAGGCACCGGCTCCCTCATCGGCGGTGGCGGCGGCAGAAAACAACTCTTCAGACAAACCCAAACCTGGCAGGTCGTCCAGCTCGCCCGCGGCCAGGCATCCACCCCGGCACTAAAGGCATTCTAAACAATTCCGCCACCCCCTTGTTATGGCTACCATTACAATACCATAACATGACAACCACCACCACCCAACAGGATCTCTTTGTCTCCACCGGCCTCCACACCTGGAATCAGGCGATAACAAGGGCCACCGCCTTTTTCGACGCCTGTACGGATGAAGAGCTCGAAAAAACTATTTCTCCCGGCAAGAACCGGGTCGTCTATCTGCTCGGCCACCTCACCGCCGTACACGACCGTATGTTGCCCCTGCTGGGCCTCGGCGACCGGCTCTACCCACACCTGGACGCCCTGTTCGTCACCACCCCGGACAACCCCGCAGCGACGCTTCCGTCTTACCGCGACCTGCGCAATAGTTGGATGACCATCAACCAGCATTTGACCGACGCCCTCAAGAGCTGGACACCGGAAGAATGGCTGCAAAAACACACCGCCGTTTCAGACGAAGACTACGCAAAAGAACCCCACCGCAACCGGTTCTCCGTCGTCATCAACCGGGCAGGACACGTCCAGTACCATCTTGGACAGCTGGTCTTGTTCAAAAAATAATTCCCTTCTTTGCCCCGTCGCTGCCGTTCTTCTTACGACGACATGGTTTTTAGGTTTTTGTAGCTTACTTTTGCCACAATAACCATCAACCATTCAACCATTCATGTCTTTCTTCCAGGATAAAGTAGTCGTGATCACAGGAGGCAGCGACGGCATTGGCAAAGCGCTGATAGAATCCCTTATCCCCCTCGGGGCAAAAGTCGCCACCTGCGGCCGCAGCCATGACAAGATCTATACCCTGCAGATGGAATACTCCCGGGTCGGCCTCCACGCCGTAGCCTGTGACGTCAGCGACGAAGAAGAATGCCGCCGCTTCATCGAATCCACCGTCGACACCTTTGGCGGCATCGACATTCTTATCAATAATGCCGGCATCTCCATGCGCGCCCTGTTTACGGATTGCGATACAAAAGTCACCCGGAAGGTGATGGAGATCAATTTCCTCGGCGCCGTATACTGTACGAAATACGCCCTGCCTTCCATCCTGCAGAACAAGGGAGTCATCGTCGGCGTCTCATCCACCGCGGGTTATCGCGGCCTGCCGGGCAGGAGCGCCTATTCGGCCTCGAAATTCGCCCTCCAGGGCTGGCTGGAATCCCTCCGAACCGAAATGCTACACAGCGGCGTCCACGTCATGTGGGTCTGCCCGGGTTTCACAGCCTCCAATATACGCTTCGCCGCCCTCGACTCACACGGCGACGCCCGTGGCGAAACCGTCCTCAACGAAAGCAGCCTGATGAGCGCCGAAGACTGCGCCCGCCACATCCTGCGCGCCATCCAACGCCGCAAACGCACCCTGGTGCTCACCTTTCTCGGGAAGGTCACCGTGCTCATCAACAAAATGGCTCCCTCCCTCGCCGACAGGCTCACCTATAAACATTATTATAACAAGAAAGGGGAGTTTGTTAAATAACCGGCATGGCCTTAATCACCCTGACATCAGATATCGGTCATAAAGACTATCTCATTGGGGCTATAAAAGGCCAACTCCTGCAACTGGACCCCGCCTTCCAAATGATGGACATCTCCCACGAGCTGTCCCCCTTCAACTATCCCCAGGCCGCCTATGTCTGCCGCAACGCCATCCGCCACTTCCCGCCCTTCACCTATCATATTATATTGGTCAACCTCTTCGAGAAAAAGCCCGAACAGTTGCTGCTCGCCTTTCATAAAGAACAATACCTGCTCTGCGCCGACAACGGCCTGCTCAATATGATCCTCGAAGGCCGGCCCGAAATGGTCATCGGTCTGCCCCTCGACAAAACAGCCGTCAAGAACACCCTCCACTGCGTCCGCATCATGGGCCAGGCCATCTCGAAACTGGCAAAAGGCGCCGGACTGTTGACCATCGGGACCCCCGACGCCACCTTTACGGAGAAGAACCACCTGCGACCCGTATTCGGCGATAACTGGATAGAAGGACAGATCATCTTCATCGATCACTTCGAAAACGTCATCGTCAACATAACCCGCGAGGAATTCGAACAGCGCCGCAAAGGCCGCAGCTTCCGCATCGTCTTCAAACGCGACGAAACTATCGATAAAATAAGCGAGACCTACGCCGACGTCCAGGAAGGCGAGAAACTGGCGCTCTTCAACTCCGCCGGCTACCTCGAGATCGCCATCCAGAAAGGCAATGCCGCCGGCCTCTTCGGCTTACAGGATTTCACCGAACAATCCCAGAACCAATACCTCCAAAGCCGCCTCTTCTACCAAACCGTCAAAGTCTTCTTCGAATAAGGGTGAATAACAGTATGTTAGCAAAAAATACACCCCCATATTCGGAAAATTCCCCTAATTGGCCTTAATTCGTGGCCAAAAAGTAGAAACAGCCCCCCATGCGCTTCACCAAAGTCAACAACATCGTTGGATGGATAGCAGGCCTCTTCGCAACAACCGTCTTTGTCATGACCATGGAAGCCACCGGCAGCTTCTGGGACTGCGGTGAATTCATCTCCAGCTGCTATAAGCTCGAAATACCCCACCCCCCCGGCGCACCCCTGTTCGCCCTGATGGGCCGCTTCTTCATCATCCTCTTTGGCGATAACCCGCATACTGCCGCCCGTGGCGTCAACTTCATGAGCGCCCTGGCCAGCGGCATGTCCATCCTCTTCCTGTTCTGGACCATCACCCACTTCGCCCGGAAACTCGTGATGAAGGCAACGCCAACCACCGAACCGGACAAACAACAAACCTTTCTCATCATGGCCGCCGGCGTCGTCGGCGCCATCGCCTATACCTTCTGCGACTCCTTCTGGTACAGCGCCGTCGAAGGCGAAGTCTACGCCTCTTCCGCCTTCTTCACCGCCCTCGTCTTCTGGGCCATCCTCAAATGGGAGCAACAGGCGGACAAAGCCGGATCCGACAAATGGATCATCTTCATCTTCTTTATGATGGGGCTTTCCATCGGCGTCCACCTGCTCAACCTGCTGACCATCCCCGCCATCGTGATGGTCTATTATTTCAAACGCTATCGCCCCACCCTCTGGGGCACCCTGCTCGCCTTTGTCATCGGCTGCGCCATCACCGGCATCGTACAGGTGGTCGTCATCCAATACACGATAAAAGGCGCCGGCAACTTCGACATCTTCTTTGTCGATTCCCTCAACCTGCCTTTCTTCTCCGGCTTCGGATTTTATTTCGTCCTGATAGCAGCCCTCCTCACCTGGGGCCTCCTGTTCAAAAGAGAGACCGTCACGATGTTCCGCATCCGCCTCTGGCTGATGCTTTTTATCCTCATCGTCGCCGCCCCCGTCCTCATCAGCGGCGGCGGCAGCATCGTAAGCACTATCTTCAAGCTGGGCATCGGCCTTGGCTGCGCCTGGATAGCCGGCTATTTCATAAAGAAAGACGCCCTCCCTTTCTTCAAACTCGGCCTCTGGTGCTTTTCCTTTATGCTCCTGGGCTATTCCACCTACTTCACCACCATGATCCGCAGCAACGCGGATGTCCCGGTGGACATGTATAACGTGGACAACCCCGTGAGCCTCGTCGGCTACCTCAGCCGCGACCAGTATGGCGACTGGCCCATCCTCTATGGTCCCGATTTCACCGACCAGCCGCCCACCATCGAAGGCCCCAGCTCCTATGCAAAAGGGAAAGACAAATACGAGGTCGCCGGAAAGACCATGATCATGGACTGGGGCAACACCCCTTCGGCTCACCTCTTCCCCCGCATGTGGAGCACCTCTAACGATCGCCATGAGATCGACACCTATCGCGAGTTCTCAGGGATGACCGCCGACGACAACCCCACCATGTGGTTTAATATAAAATACTTCATGAATTACCAGGTGGGCTGGATGTACCTCCGCTATTTTATGTGGAACTTCTCGGGTAAACAAAACGACCTCGAAGGCTTTGGCAACCCCCGCGATGGCAACTGGATCACCGGTATCCCCTTCATCGACAACGCCCGCCTCGGCGACCAGAACAAGCTGCCTGACTCCATCCACACGCTGAACAAGTCCTACAACCGGATGTACATGCTCCCTCTGCTGCTGGGCCTCATCGGACTCGTCTTCCACGCCTGGCGCGCGCGCCCCGACTTCATCATCACCGGGCTGCTCTTCTTCTTCACCGGCTTCGCCATCGTCATCTATCTCAACCAGGCCGGCCTCCAGCCACGCGAACGGGACTATGCCTTCGCCGGCTCCGAATACGCCTTCGCCGTCTGGATCGGTCTCGGTGTCCTCGCCGTCGCCCAATACTTCACCCGCTTCCTCAAAAAGCCCGCCCTCGCCAACTACGCCGCCGCAGGCCTCTGCTTCCTGGCCGTACCGGTGCTGATGGGCAACCAGGAATGGGATGACCACGATCGCAGCAAAAAGACCCTCCCCCGCGATCTGGCAAAAGACTACCTCGAGTCCTGCCCGCCAAACGCCATGCTTTTCTCCTTTGGCGATAACGACACCTACCCCCTCTGGTACGCCCAGGAAGTGGAAGGCATTCGCCCCGACGTCCGCGTTATTGTCAACACCCTGCTCGGGACGGACTGGTATATGAACGAGCTGCGCTATAAGGTCAACCAGAGCGATTCCTTCGACGTCATCTTCACCCCCGAAGAGATCATGGGCGACAAACGCAACGTCACCTACTTCACCGATAAGATCCCGGGATACGACAAAAACAAATACTACGATCTCTACGATGTGCTGAAAAATGTCGTCGGCAGCGACGACCAACGCTATACAACACTCGCCGACAACGGGCAGATGCTCAACCTGTTTCCAACCCATAAGTTCTCTATCCCGGTGGATACCAACGCCGTACGGCAGCTGGGTACCGTACACCCCGGCGACAGCGTCCGGTCGGAATTACAAATCGATATCCCCGCCGACCGCCGCTATCTGTTCAAGAACGACCTGGCCATGCTCGCCGTCATCGCGGGCAGCAAATGGAAACGACCCATCTGCTTCACCTCTCCACAAGACCTGCAAGCGCTCGGCCTCGACAAATATGTCCGGCTTCGCGGCATGACCTACCAGTTGGTGCCGGTAGTAGGCAGCACCGTGGATAACGACGCGGCCTACAAGACGATCATGGAGAAGTTTGCCTATGGCAACGCCGGCACCCCCGGGGTCTACTATGACGAGGAAAACCGCCGCCATCTCAACAGCATAAAGTTCGCCCACGCCCAGGTGGCCATGGGTCTCGCTATGGCAGGTAAAAAGGACTCCGCCCGCAAGATCCTGGACCACTACGACCAGAATGTACTGGAATCGAATATGCCCTACGGGATGACCTCCAACCAGGGCAATCTGCACGATTATTTCTCGTTTGACTTCCTCCAGGCCTGCTATATGTCGGGTGACAGCGCTTTAGCCCGGAAAGTGTCCGCTTCCCTGAAAAAGGACCTTACCCAGCAGATGCGCTATTACAACTCCTTTAGCGAGTCGCTGATGAGCGACGAACAGCTGGCCGTCAGCGCCCAGATGCTCCTGCAGGGTAAAGGTGGCAACCTTTCCGACCTGCAGGCCAAATATTTTGCCAATGACATCCTTTCTACCTATCGTATGCTCATGCAGATCAACGACTGGGAAAAACAAAACACTTATCTTCGCCCCTAAAATTTTCATCACCAATGCCTTTTAAGAGAATAAACAACATCGTCGGCTGGATAGTGGGACTCATCGCGTGCACCGTCTTTGTCATGACCATGGAGCCCACCGGCAGTTTTTGGGATTGTGGCGAATTCGTATCCAGTTGCTATAAGATCCAGATCCCCCACCCCCCCGGCGCACCCCTGTTTGTACTCATGGGTCGCTTCTTTATCATTCTCTTCGGCGACACCCCCCTGACCGCCGCCCGTGGCGTCAACTTCATGAGCGCCATCGCCAGCGGCCTGTCCATTCTCTTCCTTTTCTGGACCATCACCCACTTCGCCCGGAAACTCGTGATGGGGGGAAGTACTTCGACCGAACCGGATAGCAAACAAACATTCAGCATAATGGCCGCCGGCGTCGTCGGCGCCCTGGCCTATGCCTTCACCGACTCCTTCTGGTATAGCGCCGTCGAAGGTGAGGTTTATGCCTCTTCCGCCTTCTTCACCGCCCTCGTCTTCTGGGCTATCCTGAAATGGGAACACCATGCCGACGAGCGCGGCTCCGACAAATGGATCGTCTTCATCTTCTTTATGATGGGACTCTCCATCGGCGTCCACCTGCTCAACCTGCTGACCATCCCCGCCATCGTGATGGTCTATTATTTCAAACGCTTTAAACCCACCACCTGGGGTACTCTGCTTGCCTTTATCATGGGCTGCGTTATCACCGGTATCGTACAGGTAGTCGTCATCCAGTATACGATCAAAGGCGCCGGCGCCCTGGATATCCTCTTTGTCAACTCCTTCAACTTGCCCTTCTTTATGGGTTTTGGCTTCTATTTCTTTTTATTGACAGCCCTGCTCATCTGGGGGCTTACTTTAAAAAGCGAAACCCTCACGGCGACCCGCATCCGCATCTGGGTAGCCGCCTTTATCCTGGTCATCCTGCTGCCCCTGCTCAGCAGTTCCTCCGGAGGCGGCAGCTTCGTGAAGATCATCGTCGGCCTGGGCGCCGCCTGGGTCGCCGGTTATTTCATAAAAAAGGACGCCCTGCCAAAATTCAAACTGACGCTCTGGTGCTTCGCCTTTATGCTCCTGGGCTATTCCACCTACTTCACTACCATGATCCGCAGTAATGCCGACCCCGGCGTGGACATGTACAACGTGGACAACCCCGTGAGCCTCGTGGGCTACCTCAGCCGCGACCAATACGGCGACTGGCCTATCCTTTATGGTCCCGACTTTCAAGATCGTGCCCCCCGCGTCGAAGCCGGCCCCCTCTATGTAAAAGGAAAAGACAAATATGAAGTGGGCGGAAAGGTCTACAACACCGACTGGGGCAATACCCCTTCGTCGCATATCTTCCCACGCATGTGGGACGGCAGCAACGACCGCGGTCAGGTCGACGCCTACAAGGCCTTTGGCGGCGTCGCCGAAGGCGAGAACCCCACCATGTTCAACAACATCAAATACTTCATCAGCTATCAAAACTGGGTGATGTTCGGCCGCTACTTCATGTGGAACTTCAGCGGAAAACAGAACGACCTTCAGGGCTTCGGTAATATCCGGGACGGCAATGCCATCACCGGCATTTCCTTTATCGACAATTGGTTCCTGGGCGACCAAAGCGCCTTGCCCGACACCATCCGCAAGAACAACAAATCCTACAACCGGATGTTCCTGCTGCCCATTATCCTTGGGCTCATCGGCCTGTTCTACCAGGCCAAGCGCAATAAGGGCGACTTCTGGGTCACAGGACTACTGTTCTTCTTCACCGGCTTCGCCATCGTCATCTACCTCAACCAGGCCGGCTACCAACCGCGCGAACGGGATTATGCCTACGCCGGCGCCTGCTACGCCTTCGCCATCTGGATCGGCCTTGGCGTCCTCTGGGTAAAGGACATCCTCGAAAAACAAGCCTTTAAAGGCCGAACGGATATGGCCAACTATGCCGCCGCCGGCCTCTGCTTCCTGGCCGTACCCGTCCTGATGGGCAGCCAGGAATGGGACGATCACGACCGCAGCAAAAAGACCCTGGCCCGCGACATCGGCAAAGATTATCTTGAGTCCTGTCCCCCCAACGCCATCCTTTTCTCCTTTGGCGATAACGATACTTACCCTCTTTGGTATGCGCAGGAAGTGGAGGGCATCCGCCCTGACGTCAGGGTGATGAACTACAGCCTGCTTGGTACCGATTGGTATATCAACCAGTTACGTTACAAAGTAAACGAAAGCGGGCCCACCGACGTCATGTTCACCCCCGAACAGATACAGGGCAACACCCGCGACGCCGTCGTCATCAACCCCGTCAACGGATTCGACCAGAACAAATACTACGACATGTACGACATCCTCAAAAATGTCGTCGGCAGCGATGACCCAAGGTACCAGACCCAGTCCGAAGAGGGCGATGTCTATAACTTCCTCCCCGTCCGGAAATTATCCGTCCCCGTGGACAACAACCTCGTTCGCCGCAACGGTACGGTAATGCCCGGCGACAGCGTCGTAAGCGAACTGCACCTCGATATCAACAAAAGCAAGAACTACCTGTTCAAGAACGAGCTGGCCGTCCTGGCGATCATCGCCGCCAACAAATGGCAGCGCCCCATTTGCTTCAACTCCACCTACGAACTCCAGGACCTCGGGCTCGACAAATACATCCGGCAGAATGGCCTCGCCGGGCAACTGGTACCGGTGGAAGGCAAGAACAGCAGCTACGGGTTCTACAACAATGAGCTTGCGTACAAGAACATGATGACAAAATTCGGCTACGGCAACGCCATCACCCCGGGGGTCTACTATGACGAAGAGAACCGCCGTCATCTTAATACCATCCGCGCTGCGCACGCCCAGCTGGCCCTCAGCCTCATCGACGAAGGGAAAAAGGATTCCGCCCGCAACCTCCTCGAACACTTCGACAAAAGCGTGTACGAATCCAATTTCCCCTATGGCATGACCTCCAACCGCGGCAACCAGCACGATCGCATCTCCATGAGCTTCCTGCTGGCCTGCTACCAGTCCGGTGATCTCACCCTGGCCAGAAAGGTATCTGCCTCCGTGAAGAAAGACCTCACCCAGCAGATGCGTTACTATGCTTCCCTGGGCGAATCCATGAATAACGAAAACCTTGCCGTCAACGCCCAAATGGCCCTGCAGGGCAAAGGCGGGAATCTCACCGATCGCCAGGGAGGGTTCGCTCAGGATATCCTAAGCAGTTATCAGATGTTACTGCAGTTGGATGACTGGGAAAAAC
The DNA here is from genome assembly GCF_014642875.1 of Puia dinghuensis. Classification (GTDB taxonomy): domain Bacteria; phylum Bacteroidota; class Bacteroidia; order Chitinophagales; family Chitinophagaceae; genus Puia; species Puia dinghuensis. Next base: position 68,701 of record NZ_BMJC01000001.1, on the reverse strand, counting down.
AATTCAGCGGTAAGCCCTCACAGGTTCAACAACCTGCTAAATAAGACATCCATTTGCCCGCATAAAGGGCCGGCCCGCGTGGGCCGGCCCTTTCCTTTTTCCACCCAACCATTTCATTGAATAAGTTGTTTTTAATCTGTAAATTGTACCACATGATAGGTTTCCATTTTAAACGCTATGATCCCAATGAGGAAGGCAAACCCAAATTCGACCAGCTGCTCGACATCTTCATGCAGCTGCTCAGCTATACGAATGGGGATGTAGGCGAAGCATTGCAGTGGATGAACCAGCTGGACAAAGAGTATCAGCTCACCGATGACGAGTATGGAATGGGTGATTTTATAGAAGACCTCAGGGATAAAGGTTATATCGACGATAACCGCCAGACAGGCGAGATCACCATCACACCAAAAACCGAACAGGGCATCCGGCGCCGCTCACTCGAAGAGATCTTTGGCAAACTGAAAAAGACAAAGCAGGGCAATCACGACACCTTCAAACCGGGCAACGGCGATGAGATAAATCCCGAGACCCGCCCCTTTCTCTTTGGCGATCAGCTCGAACAGATCGACTTCACCGAGTCCATCCGCAACGCCCAGATCAACCACGGCATCGAATCCTTCAATATGCAGGAAGACGACCTGAAGATCCGCGAGACGGACTACAAGGCCCAAACTTCCACCGTATTGATGATCGATATCTCCCACTCCATGATCCTCTACGGCGAAGACCGTATCACCCCGGCGAAAAAAGTAGCGATGGCGCTCTCAGAATTGATCACGACCAAATACCCGAAAGACACACTTGACATAGTCGTCTTCGGCAATGATGCATGGCCCGTAGAGATCAAAGACCTCCCCTACCTTCAAGTCGGCCCCTACCACACAAATACGGTAGCGGGACTCGAGCTGGCCATGGACATACTCAGGCGTCGCCGAAATTCCAACAAGCAGATCTTTATGATCACCGATGGCAAGCCCACCTGCCTCAAAGTAGGGAAACGGTATTACAAGAACAGCTTTGGCCTCGACCGTAAGATCACAAGCCGCTGCCTCAACCTGGCCGCGCAATGCAAAAAACTAAAGATCCCCATCACCACATTCATGATCGCCAGCGATCCCTATCTGCAACGATTTGTAAACGAATTCACAGAAACCAATAATGGCAAGGCCTTTTTCGCCTCCCTCGACCGTCTCGGCAGCTTCATCTTCCGCGACTTCGAATCCGGGAAAAGAAAAACGGTCTACTAGCGAACACTAAAACTACTAAATGGACATCTCAAAGATCAAAACCTTAGGCGACCTGAAAAGAACTGGCTATAAGAACCGATCCGTAAAAGAAGAGATCAGGGAGAATCTTATCCGCAAACTCAAGAATAAAGAAACCACCTTTCCGGGCATCGTCGGCTATGATGATTCGGTTATTCCGGATACCGAACGCGCCCTTTTATCCCGTCACAATATCTTATTCCTCGGACTTCGTGGTCAAGCTAAAACGCGTATGGCGCGCCAGATGACCACCCTGCTCGACGAATACATTCCTTACGTCACGGGCAGCGAGATCAATGACGACCCCTTCCGGCCTATTTCCAAATTCGCCCGCAATCTCATCGCAACAAAAGGCGACGATACTCCCATTTCCTGGCTGCACCGCAGCGACCGCTATGGAGAAAAACTCGCAACCCCCGACGTTAGCGTAGCCGATCTCATCGGGGACATCGACCCCATCAAGGCCGCTAATCTCCGTCTCAACTTCGCGGATGAAGAAGTGATCCACTTCGGCATCATCCCCAAAAGTAATCGCGGCATCTTCGTCATCAACGAGATACCTGACCTGCAAGCCCGCATCCAGGTGTCGTTGTTCAATATATTAGAAGAAGGTGATATCCAAATTCGCGGCTTCAAGCTTCGTATGCCTCTCGATATGCTCTTCGTCTTCACGGCCAACCCCGAAGACTATACGAACCGCGGCTCCATCGTGACACCGCTCAAAGACCGCATCGAAAGCCAGATCCTCACCCATTATCCGAAGAATATTGAAACGGCACTGGCCATCACCGAACAGGAAGCGGATATCCACGAAGAGCAAAAAGGCCGTGTCATCATCAGCGACCTCGTAAAACGCCTCATCGAACAGGTATCCTTCGAAGCCCGCAGCAGCGAATACGTCGACAAAAAAAGCGGTGTCTCTGCCCGCCTCACCATCGCCGCCTTCGAAAATGCCGTCAGCGCCGCCGAACGCCGCGCCATCATCAACAACGAAAAGGACACCCCCGTCTGGATGAGCGACCTCATCGGCATCGTTCCATCCATCACGGGAAAGATCGAACTCGTATACGAAGGCGAACAGGAAGGCCCCTACCAGGTAGCCTTTAACCTCCTCGAAAAGGCCTTTCGCTCACAATTCATCAATTATTTTCCCAATCCGGATCAATTAAAGAAACGCAAGACGGATGCCCGCGATGACAACCCCTTCCGCCCCATCACGCATTGGTTCGACAAGGGGAATCATCTCAACCTGTTCTTCAATACGCCCGACGCGGAAAAGATCCAGCAGCTCTATAAAGTGGATGGATTACAGGCCCTGGTAAAAAAATACTTCAAACACGCCAACGAAAGCGAAGCAGCCCTGCTCATGGAATTCGTCCTGCACGGCCTCGCCGCCTACTCCCTCATCAGTAAAAAAGTGGTGGAAGGAAAGATCGAGTTCAAAGACCTCATCGGCTCGATGGTCAACCTGGGCTCCTCCGGAAGCAGCTTCGGCAACGAAGACGAAGACCTCGATGGCGACGAATTCAATTAATTATATTCACTTCACGCTCCAACACGATCCCGAAGAGGTCCTGCACACTGTGCAGGATCTCTTCGCTTAAGGCATAGATATCCTTCCCTTTCGCCTGCCCATAATTCACCAGCACCAGCGCCTGCCGCGCATGAACGCCAGCGTCTCCGCGTCTAAAACCCTTCCATCCGCACTTCTCGATAAGCCAGCCCGCCGCAACTTTCACCTCCCCATTCAGCCCCGGATACCCCACCATCTCGGGAAACCGCTCCTTTAGCCGTGCAAACACCTCCCCCGGCACCGTCGGGTTCTTAAAAAAACTCCCCGCATTCCCTATCTCCGCCGGATCGGGCAGCTTCGACCGCCGTATCCGGATCACCGCCTCGGAAATAGCCCGGATACTCGGCTCCCGGTCGCCAAGCTCTTCCCGGATGGCTCCGTAGGAAGTATGAAACACCGGATCCTTGCTAAGCCGTAACACCACATTCAGGATCACAAACTGCCCCTTCAGCCGCCCCTTGAACACACTCTCCCGATATCCAAATTCACAGTCGCCCGGCGTAAACGTATAGACCTTCCGCTCGGCCAGGCTCCACGCCTCCAGCTCCCAGAAAACATCCCTGATCTCCACCCCATACGCCCCGATATTCTGCATGGGGGCAGCCCCCACATTCCCCGGAATAAGCGAAAGATTCTCCACACCGGCCCAGTCCCTGGCAATACAATACTGCACAAACCCATCCCAGCTCTCTCCCGCCCCGGCCCGCACATACACATACTCCTCATCCTCATGCAGCAGCTCGATCCCCTTCACCGCATTGCGCAGCACAAGCCCATCGATATCCTCCGTAAACAACACGTTGCTCCCACCCCCCAGCACCAGCAGCCGCCTCCCGGCGGCCCAATCCACTAGTTCCCCCAGCTCATCGGAAGACCCAAATGACGCCAGCCATCGCGCCTTCACATCGATGCCAAAAGTATTATACCGCTTTAAAGATTGCTCTTCTGCCAATAGTTGCATATGAATTATCCGTATTTCTTCGTTTATATCTAAAATAGATAGTATTTTTCCGCTAAATCTCAAACTCCTAACCAACACCGCTATGAATAAGCCGCTTTTTGCCGCTATCCTATGCGTTTTCGCCTTTTCCCTGACAACGACTGCCCAAAAAGACGATCAACCCGTCACTTCAGGTCAATTGATGGAACAAGCCAGTAATTTATATGATTCCGGTCAATATAAAAAGGCGATTGCCATCTACCGCCGGGTTGATCGCAGCGACACCAACTATGTCAAGGCCCGCTACGCCATCAGCGAATCCTATTATTACGACAGCCAGTACGACGCCTCCCTCGAAGCCATAAAACAAGCATTGGCAAGTATTTCCACGGACGCCGAACGCGAACCGGAGGTACTCAACCATTATGGCAACGTGCTGGACGCCATGGGCAAATACGACGAAGCGCTGCAGCTCTTCGATTCTGCTATCCGCAAATATCCGTCCTACGCCCTTTTCTACTCCAACAAAGGTACTACCCTCATCGATCTCGATCGCCTCTCCGATGCCGAAGCCGTTTTTAAACAAGCGCTGCTCATCGACCCCTACTCCTACGCCTGCCATTTCAAGCTGGGTTACTGTGCCCTCCAGCAGGGAAAGCTGGTCCCGGCCATGTTTAGTTTTATGGGCTACCTCCTGATGATCCCCGAAGGACGGTTCAGAGGCAACTGCATCCGCTACCTCAGCTCCATCGCCAACAATGAAGATACCATCCAAACCCTGTTGAGCCACCGCAAGGAGGACCCTGACGCCAACTACCAGCTGCTCGAACAGATCATCCAATCCAAGATCGCGCTGGACAAGAATTATAAGCCGCTCTGTAAACTGGACGACCCCCTCTCCAGGCAGATGCAGGTAGTGTTTGAGAAAATGGAATACGATTCAGCTGACCACGATTTCTGGATGCAATACTACCTGCCATATTATAAATCCGTGTTCACGAACAATAATTTTGAATTGTTTGTCAATCGCCTGTTCTCGGGTATCGACCTCCCTGTTATCCAGGATTATGTGAAGAAGAACAAAAAAGAGCTGGAGGAGTTCAAAGATCAGATCCCAAACTATTTCGATTATATCCTGACAACAAGGGAAGTCGGCTTCACCCGCAGATTCACCGACAGCTCCATCTGGACCTACTCCCACGGCAAACTTATCGGCCGGGGTGTCTATGATAAGAAAAAAGACCAGCTCCGCGGCCCCTGGGAATTCTATTACAGCCCCGGCAATCTCAAAGCCAAGGGCATCTACGATATGGAAGGCCACAAGGAAGGCCTCTTCTCCTACTACTTTTTCAATGGGAAGCTAAAGGGGACGGAGTTCTATAAGAACGGAAAAGAGAACGGAGAAGACTACTTATATTTCTCCAATGGCCAACTATCCACCCACTCCTGGTACAAAGACGGGCAACTCGAAGGAGAATCCACTTCCTACTATTGGGTAGGCTCTCCCCAATCCATTACCCATTATCACGAAGGCACAGCAGAAGGGGTAAAGATATCATTCAACGGCAACGGGGACACCACCATGGTCGAGAACTACCACAAGGGCCTGCTTGACGGACCGTTTCAAAGCCGGTATAAATATGGCACACCAAAGGTCGTTTGCACCTATAAGGACGATAAATTGGACGGGGATTATAAAAAATACTATCCCAACGGACAACTGGAGATGGCGGGCGTCTATAAAGCCGGCAAACAGGAAGGCGAATGGAAAACCTGGTTCCAAAACGGGCAGTTGAAGACAGTCACCATCTTTGTCAACGATAATGCGGAAGGAGGATACAAGGAATACTTTGAAAATGGGGTACTATTTACAACCTACACCGCCAAAAAGGGGAAGATCAACGGAGACGCCAGCTACTACGACGAAGACGGAAAGCTCTATGTCGTCTACACCTACAACAACGGCGTCCTGCAAAAGACCCGGAATTTTGACAAATCCGGCAAGGAGATCGCCACTTCTACCCGGGAGCAAAAGGCAATAAATCTCATCATGTACCGTCCGGACGGTTCTAAATCGTCACAGGCTACGTACAGCGATAATGGCGATCTCACGGGCACCAAGACCTCGTACTATCTCACGGGAGAGGTAATAGAAACCGAGGAATACCGCGACGGGATACAACAGGGCGCCCGCATGACGTATTTCGCCAATGGGAATAAAAAGGCCGAGAACCACCTTTCCGATGGAAAGCTCAACGGCTATCACCGCCTATGGTACCAGCATGGTCAGTTGCAAGAGGAAGGTCAGTATGCCGATGACGAGCTCGATGGCAACTGGGTCTTCTACAACGAGCTGGGCGCGGTGACGGACAGCATCGCCTACAGTGAAGGCAACTTAGAGGGGTACAAGACAACCTTTGAGCCAAACGGAAAGCGTTATTCCGAGCTAAAATACTATGGCGGCTGGATCCAGGAATGGGTTCAGTATGACACCGCGGGCAAAGAGCTTCGCCGGCTGGAGTTTCCGGCAGGCAATGGCCGCCTGGAATTGATCTATCCGGGCGGGAATCGCTATGTCTCCGGGGAATACAGGCAATCGCAATTAGTCGGCCCCTACCAGACCTGGTATTTCGATGGAAAGCCAAATGATTCGGCCTTCTATAAGAAAGGGCGCCTGGATGGCAAGTATACCTCCTGGTTCCACAACGGCGTCATCAATACGGAGGGTCTGTATGCCTTTGGCGATAAGACCGGCCTTTGGAAATACCACTTCAACAACGGCAACCTGCGCCAACAGGAAACCTACATCCGCGGCGATCTGGACGGCGAGCAGCTCAATTACTACTATGAAGGCGGAAAATTGCAAAGCAGCATCCCCTTCAAAGAAGGCAATAGAGAAGGTTGGGCGAAATACTTCGAACCCGGAGGCGCCTTGCTCTACCAGGTGAAGTATCACGATGGCGACCCTATCGCCTATACCTACAAGGGCACGGGCGACAGCCTCCTGCCGGAGATGCCCATCGTCCGGAAAACCGGGAAGATCAAAACGTACTTTTCCAACGGCAAGGTCTCCGCGGAACTCGAATACAGGGATGGGGTGTTCACCGGCGAACAAAGATTGTATTATCCCAACGGACAGGTAAGGTCCATCACCCGCCGCCAGGACGGCATCCTTGAAGGCGAGTATGCCGTCTACTGGCCAGATGGCAAGCTATCGGCCACCGGCACCTATCTTCATGACAACCTGCACGGCAATTACAAGGAATATAACGAGAAGGGAGTTCTTTACCTCGATATGAATTATTATTGCGGCAACCCGCACGGTCCTTCAAAGATCTACGGCGATGATGGCCACCTGCTGGAAACCGATCTCTATCATTATGGACAGCTGATAGCAATAAAAAAATGAGCCGATTTACCAGAATAATAGACCTCCTGCTCATCGGGACATTGCTTTGCCCGGCGGCAAAAGCCCAATCGGTGGCGGAGATCAGGCAGAAATATCCCGACGAACAGGCGGTGATGCTGGAACACTCCCTGCATTACACCATCACGGTAAAAGATGGCAAGCCGCAGGTGAAAAGCGATGAGGTACAACGCCTGCTTTATATTTCCGCCCAGGCAGGAGCTTTTCTCAGTAAATACTCCTTCTCCCACAGCGGTTTCCACCAGCTGCAGCAATTCTCCGCCTTTACCCTCACCGCAGACTCAAAAAAGATAAAGGTCACAGACTTCAAAACGACAGACAGCAAATCCAACAGCATCTTCTACGATGACGTGAAGGAGACCAGTTTCGACTTCCCCGCCGTTGCACCGGGCGCCATCGGCACCCTGGAAACATCTACCCTGGACAAAGACCCAAGCCTCCTTTCCCCCTTCTTCATTTCAGGCCCCATCCCCGTCATCAACACGGAATTAAAGATCACCTTCCCGAAAGGAATGACCATCCGGTATTTGCTGAAGGGCCTGGACACGGCCCGCATCGGGGTCACAAAAGAAGAAAGACACGGCGAGACGATCTTGTCCTTCAAAGCCACCGATATGGCCGCCGATAAGCATTACGAGGACGCGCCGGGGTTGCGCTGGTATGATACGCACATCCTCTTTTACATCTACAGCTATACGGATGAGACAGGCCGCGTCATCGACTACCTCTCCCGGCCCGATGATCTCTACCACCTCTATCGCAGCTACCTGAAAGACATAAACAAGGAAGCAGGGCCCGCGCTCAGATCTATTGTAGACTCCCTCTGCCAAAACACCGCGACGGCAACCGAAAAAACAGAAAAGATCTATCGCTGGGTACAGGAGAATATAAAATACATTGCCTTCGAGCAGGGTATGGAAGGGTTTGTCCCCCGCGACGCCAACCTGGTATGCAGCCGGCGCTTTGGGGACTGTAAGGACATGAGCAGCATCCTCACCCTCATGTTGCGCACCGCGGGCATCCCGGCTTATTACACCTGGATCGGTACCCGCACCCTCCCCTATAAGTATACGGAAACACCCACCCCCATCGTCGACAACCACATGATCTGCTGCGTCCGCCTCGACGACCGGTATCTATTCCTGGATGGCACCGATCCCTTCTGCATCTTCGGCTGGCCTTCACAGGGGATCCAGGACAAGCAGGCCCTGGTAGCCATCGATGACAGCACCTTTAAGATCATGACGGTCCCGGTTCCCGCCGCCGAAGAGAGCCAGCTCACCGACTCCACCATCCTCAACCTGCAGGACAAAACCCTGAAAGGAACGATCGCCGTCAACCTCACCGGATACTATTCCGAGGACCAACAGGCCACACTATCCTACACCGATCAGAAAGGATGGCAGGAAGAAATGAGAAGCTACTTCAGCAGAGGGTCCAATAAGTTTAGGCTGGACACCTTCAGTGTCGGCAACCGCAGCGACAAAGCCCATCTCCGGCTCACCGCCGGTTTTACTCTCGAGGACTATGTCAGGAATATAGGCAACGAATGCTACCTCAACATGAATCTTCTCAAGCACTACCTGCACATGGAAATAGATTATCCCAAACGCCGGTCGCCCATCGAATTCCCCTTTCTTTCCCGGCGTCGTTACGTCGTTGTGTTGAACATTCCCGCAGGATACGAGGTCAGCTACCTGCCACAAAGCAAGAACTATCATAATGCGGTTTGGGGTTTCAACCTGTCTTATGAGAAAAAAGACAGACAGGTGATCCTCACCCAGGAGTTCGATACCGGCCAACTGATGCTCCAGCCCGATCAATTTGCGGACTGGAACAAGGTGCTCGAACAGCTTTTCCCCCTATACCGCGAAACCATAAGCCTTCAAAAGACCAGCAAATGAGCAAGCTCCTTTTACCCCTCCTGCTACTGTCCCTGACTGCATCAGCGCAGCCCGCCGCTTTAAGATCCGAAGAATGGGCCGAACATCCCGCCCTCCACACAGTAGATGCCCGGTATAGCAAGGAGCCGGCCGTCATCCTGCTGGACAGGAGAAGAGTGGAATATGTGGACAATCCGGATAACACCGTCAGCGCCTACCGCACCCTCCACAGGATCGTCCATATCAACGACGACCACGGCATCGAATATTTCAATAAGATCTATCTCGGCGTCACGGATAGCAGCAGCATCGTCGATGTGCGGGCAAGATCCATTTTTCCCAATGGCAAGATCATCGCCATCGACAAAAAGAACATCAAATCCATCCAGGAAGAGGATGGCAACCGCTATAACATTTTTGCCATGGAAGGCCTGGAAAAAGGCTGCGAAGTCGAATACACCTATACCTTCCTGGAAGATATCAGCTTTTTTGGCCGGGAGACGATGCAAACGATATTTCCAACGCTCGACGCGCAATTCGACCTCCTGGCGCCGCCACGCCTCATCTTCCAGATGAAAGGCTACAACTGCAACGTCAGCGTCAGCGATACCACCCTCAACGGCAAAAGGACCTTCTCCACCCGGCTGCTGGATATCCCGGGCGCCGAAAAGGAGAAATATTCCACCTACGACGCCAATCTCCAACGAATCGAATTTCGACTCTCCTACAACACCTCCAACGACAAGGAGCATGTCCGGCTCAACACCTGGAGCCTCCTGGCGCAACATACCCACGATCGCTACGAGACCTTCACCGAAAAAGAGCAAAAAACAGCGGGTGAGCTCATCGAAGCCAACGGCTGGAGCAAGTTGCCAACCCCGCAGGCAAAGATCATCGCCGTAGAGAACTGGCTGAAAGAACACATCTCCACCCGGAAGGACATCGACATGGACAAAGCCGACAAGCTGGAATGGATCATAAAGAACAAGATCGCCAGCCACCAGGGCCTCATGCGCCTCTTCTGCGCCCTGTACCAGGGATTGGGCATCGATCACGAGATCGTCCTCGCCGCCAGCCGGGAAGAATCGGTCATCGATAAAAATTTCGAGAACTGGAATAATGCCGGCTCCATCCTCTTGTATTTCCCCGCTACAAAGAAATTCCTTGCCCCCACCCTGCCGCAGCTCCGCTATCCATGGATCGACCCCTGGTGGGGCGCCGCCGACGGGCTTTTCTGCAAAACCACTACCATCGGATCTTACTCCACCGCGCTCGCAACCATAAAACGCATCCCGCTCGAAGACTATACTCAAAGCTATGGACGGCTCGATGCCACTCTCCGGCTCAATGCCAGCCTGGATACTGTCCTCACCGACATGGCCGAAAGCTTTGGCGGCTACAACGCCCTGGGGCCCCGCACCGATTTTATCCTATCCAACCAGGAGGAGCGCCAGGCCGTCATCAAGGATATCGCCAGGCAATGTACCAATTCGGAAACGATCACGTCTTCGAAAATAGAGGGCAATGACTTCGCAAGTTATAGCGACAACAAACCCGTCGTCATCCGGGTCTCAATAAAGGCGGAAGGCCTGCTGGAAAGCGCCGGCAACAAGCTGCTCGTAAAGGTTGGGATGATCATCGGCCCACAGGTGGAGATGTACCAGGAAAAGGCCAGGCAGTTTCCCATGGATATCGCCTTCCCGCATACGCTCGAACGGGACATCGATTTCATCATTCCCGAAGGCTACACCGTAAAGAACCCGGGCGACGCGGCCATCCACCATGAATTCAGCGCCGATGGCAACATCGCGGCCGGCTTTACCTCCACCTATACGCTGGAAGGCAGCCATCTGAAGATCCACGTGCTCGAACAGTACCGGCTGCCCACCTATCCCCTCAGCGCATACGAAGATTTTAAAAAGGTGATCAACGCGTCAGCAGATTTCAACAAGATCACGTTTATTCTGGAGAAAGCAAAGTAGGTTATAACATATCCACATCCGGGATGATCACCACGCTCCGCCACCCGCGGGCATTTTGCACCATCGCCGTCTGCTGCTGGATCACCACTTTGGCAAAGGAAATAGTATGTCCGTCCTTGGGCAGCTTGAGCAACAGCTCCATCAGGTATTGATTGCGGATGCGCGCAACCACCGGCTCGGCGGGTCCCACCAGCCAGGGTTCAAAATCCTTCTTCAGGTTATTGGCAAAAAATTGCGCGGCGGATTGCACCACTTCTTTATCCCGGTGCCGGAAGGTCACCCGGATCACGCGGGAAAACGGTGGATAGCCAAACTGCTGCCGCGCAGCTATCTCATGTTGGTAGAAAAGCTTGTAGTCATGCTCCTTCACATACCCCAACACCGGGTGCGCCGTATTCGCCACCTGGATCAGGACAACCCCTTCCGCATCCTTCCGCCCCGCCCGGCCGCTCACCTGCTCCATCAGCTGGAAAGCGCGCTCACTCACCCGGAAGTCGGCAAAATTGAGGATGCTGTCGGCATCGAGAATGCCCACCACGCTCACATTCTCGAAATCCAACCCCTTCACCACCATCTGCGTCCCCACCAGGATGTCGATCCTCCCTTGCTCGAATTGCTGAATAAGCGTGTCGTGCGCCGTCTTGCCCCTGACGCTGTCGATATCCATCCGGGCCACCCGCGCCTTCGGGAACACGTCACCCAGGTATTCCTCGATCCGCTCCGTCCCAAAATTGCGCTGGACAAACCGGTGGTTGCCACAGGCCGCACAGGTATGCACAGGCGGGTACACCGTTCCGCAATAATGACAATGCAGCTTATTGGTCAGCTTGTGAAAGTTGAGCGACACATCGCAATACCGGCACTGCGGTATCCAGCCACAGACCTCGCACACCTGGTAGGGCGAATACCCGCGCCGGTTCTGAAAGAGGATCACCTGTTTGCCCGCGGCCAGCGCCTTGTCCATCGCCGCATGCAGGGCCGGACTCAGAATAGGCTTGCCGTTATCCCGCGCGCCTGTTGGTGACTCCGACACCTCCTTCTTCCCCCTCTCCGCATCCCCGCTATCCTCCCGCGCCCCCATCGTATCCGTCAACCACGACGCCCCCGCAAAAGGCTCTTCCTTCTTCACCGGCGCCATCCGGGCAAACCGCAAAGCCTTCGTGTCGACTATATTGATCTCCGGCAGCTTCCCCGCCCCATATCGCTCCGTCAACTCCACCAGTCCATACTTCCCCGTCGTCGCATTATAATAGGTCTCTACCGAAGGCGTGGCGCTGCCCAACAACACCTTCGCTCCAAACAGCGAAGCATAATAGATGGCCGCATCCCTCGCATGATACCGCGGCGCCGGCTCCTGCTGCTTATAGGAGGGGTCATGCTCCTCATCGGCCACCACCAGCCCCAGGTCGCTAAACGGTAAAAAAAGCGCGCTACGCGCGCCAAGGATGATCTTCAGCTCCCCCGTGCGGATCTTATTCCATATCTCCAGCCGCTCGTTCTGGCTGAACTTGGAATGATAAACCCCGATATACCCGCCAAAATGCTGCTTTAGCCGGCGGATGATCTGCGCCGTGAGCGCAATCTCCGGCAGCAGGTAAAGCACCTGCTGCCCCCGGCGGATCACCTGCTCCATCTGCCGGATATACACCAGCGTCTTCCCGCTCGACGTCACGCCATGCAGGAGGCAAACGGCTTTCTGCTGAAAGGCGTTATTCACCTGGTCAAACGCCTGTTGCTGGGCGGGCGTCAGCTCAAAATCGATGGTGATGTCACGCGGCAGGTAATGGATGCGGTCAACCGTCCGCTGTTCTATCCGTAATATTTCCTTGTCCACAAGGCCCCGCAGCTGGGCATCCGATGCACCGGATTTCTTCAGCAGCGCCGCCCGCGTCACATCGCCTTCCGTCCGGATAAGATGGAGATACGCCAGCAGCAGTTCCAGTTGCTTCGGCCCGCGGCTCCAGTTGTTGAGCAGATCGGCCATGCGGTCTTCATTCCCGTATTCCGGGTTCAACACCACATAATTCTCTTTCTTCGCGGAATACGTCTCCTTCAACGACTCCCAGACAAAGCAGATCTTTTTTTCGATCAATCGTTTGATCACCGGGTAGACATGCGAAGAGTCGAGCAGCTGTTGTACATCGGTGAGCTTCAGCTCTTTTTTGATATGCAGCGCCTCGGCCACAATGAATTCGTCGTTATCGAGATGCGTAAAGTCATCCCCGGCCTCTTCGTTAAAGACAAGGATGGTCTCGCTCGAAAGTTTAAGATGGGCCGGCAATGCCGCAGCCATCACCTCCCCTTCGCTGCACAGGTAATATTGGGCGATCCATTCCCACAGCTGCAGCTGCGCCGGATGAATGACAGGCTCGTTGTCAAGCAGGTTGCCTATCGCCTTGGGTTCAAAGGCCGCGGGTTTCTCCTCGTGCAGCCGCTTGACGATACCGGCATACTTCTTATTGCGCAGCTCAACCTCCACCCGGCATCCCGTCCGGATAGCGCTATGCCATTGTTCCGGTACGGACCAGGTATAATTCTTGGGCAAAGCCAGCGGTATGATGACTTCGGCGTACATGAAGGGGCAAATTTACGCCTAAATGCCGTATCTTTGCCGGCTAATCACGTATGGACGCCGTCTCCGCACATAAAACCGTGGCCTTCCACACCCTCGGCTGCAAGCTCAACTTCTCCGAGACCTCCAGCATCTCCCGGCTGCTGGAGAAGGAAGGCTTTGCAAAAAAAGAGTTCGACGAGGTCGCCGACGTATACGTGATCAACACCTGCAGCGTCACCGACAACGCCGACAAGGAATGCCGTTACCTCGTTCGCCGCATCCAACGGCAGGCTCCCGGCAGCGCCGTAGTCATCATGGGCTGTTATGCCCAGCTCAAACCCACCGAAATTGCCGCCATCCCCGGTGTCGACCTGGTACTGGGCGCCGCGGAAAAATTCAATTTGGCGCAGCATCTGCGCCACCTGGTGCCCGGCGACGCCGATAAGAACAGCCGGGCAAAGATCTGTAGTTGTGATATCGAAGCCGTCACCGGGTTCCACCCCTCCTTTTCCCTGGGCGACCGCACCAGGACATTTTTGAAAGTACAGGACGGCTGCGACTACAGCTGCTCTTTTTGCACCATTCCCATGGCCCGCGGCGCAAGCCGCAGCAACACCGTCGCCGAAACGGTGAATACCGTACAAGAGCTGGCAGCCCGCGGCGACGTCCGCGAGATCGTCCTCACCGGTGTCAACCTGGGAGATTTCGGAAAAGGCCCCGACGCCGCCGGCAGCAGCGAGTCGTTCTTTCATCTGATGCAGGCGCTCGACGACATCGAAGGCATCGACCGCTATCGCATCTCGTCGATAGAACCCAACCTGCTCACCCCGGAAATGATCGACTGGGTAGCCGCCAGCCGCCGCTTCATGCCCCATTTCCACATCCCACTGCAAAGCGGCAGCAACCACATCCTCGGGCTGATGCGCCGCCGCTATAAAAGAGAGCTCTACGCCGAAAGGGTCCGGCGGATAAAAAGCGTGATGCCCCATTGTGCCATCGGCGTCGACGTCATCGTCGGCTTCCCCGGCGAAACAGCCGACCATTTCAGGGAAACGGTCGATTTTCTAACCGAACTCGACGTCTCCTACCTCCACGTCTTCACCTATTCCGAACGCGATAAGACAAAAGCGCTCGAACTCTCACCCGTCATCCCCGTCCACGACCGCAACGAAAGGAATAAGTTTCTGCGGAATCTATCCTATCGGAAAATGCAGGATTTCATCCGCCGCCATGAAGGCCAGACCCGCAAAGTGCTCTTCGAAGGCCACGTAAAGACCCCGATGATGGAAGGCTACACCGACAACTACATCAAGATTACCACCCCCTACCGCGAAGAATGGGCCAACCGCATCCTGGATTGGACACTATAGCGGGCAACCGCTGCGTCATTTCCCACGTATGCTATAAATGGAACAGGCAAAACTACCGCACAGGGATTGCACCTGCGACAGCGTGAACAAAGGAAGAGAAGGTTTGTTATCTTTAAATGACCACAATCATGCGAAAATTCCAGGTGACCATACAATTCGAGATGAACGATGAATTTGCGGCGCTGGTTCCCCCACACCGCACCTACATCAACAAGCTGATAGAACAGGGCGTTATCGACCATTATGTCGTGACCATGGAGACCCAGCGCGTCTGGATCACGTTCTCCGCCGAAGACAAAAAATCTGTTGAAAAATATCTCAGAAGATCTCCGCTTTCCAAATACTGGTCGTACGAGATCGACGAACTCTTCATGGTCGACGGCCTGCACTACCGACTGCCCGTCGTACAATTGAACTAATACACCAGCAGGTATTTGTAAAAAGCCACGACATCCCGTGGCAAGTCCAGAAGATCATGCCAGTAAAACGTTTCCGACGCTGCGCTGTGAATATCCCGGAAACCCAGATGCCGGAAGATATACTTTGTTCGGGTGATATGATAAAAGCTGGAGACCACTATCGCACTGTGTATATGCAGGCTATCCGCCACCGGTAGAAAATCCTTGGCCGTCAGGTAGGTATTCTCCCCCTTATCGTCTGCCACGATCCGGTCTGCCGGCACCCCACGGGCCACCAGGTAAAGCTTCATCGCCATCCCTTCGGGCACCCCGCCCATTTTATCCTTCTTTCCCAATCCGCCGCTGACCATGAGCCACGTCACCTGTCCCTCCCGGTAAAGCTCCAACGCTCTTTCGACACGCCCCTGCAGCACAGGAGAAAGCGTACTATCCTTGTAAACGCGGTTCCCAAGCACTATGGCGATATCCGCCTTGCCCTTGTATTGATGCAATCCGTCAATACAGGCATAGGTGCAATGGATCAACATCCATAGCAATACTACTACCAGCAGGGGTCGCCACCAACGATTTCTTCTTTTGATCATAGCCTTACTTCTTCTTTTTTGCAGCCCATGCCGGTTTCTGTTGCAACACCTTCTTATAAATGGGACAACCCTCACCGTGTGCCCCGGGCAGGTAGCCCGTGCTCATCAGGAATTCCCCTACGATCTCCCCGCCCGTAAAGCGGAAGGTCTTTTTGAACAGTTTCACCCATTCTTCCTTGCTCAGCGGGTGATGACCGTCCAGCCAGTTCTTGAAGGAGCCGAATTCTTTTTGTATGGATTTTATCTTCTTCGCATTCTCTATCGTCGCTTCCACCTTCAGCCGGTTGCGGATGATCCCCGCATCCGCCAGCAGCCGTTCCCGCTGCTTTGAACCATACCGCGCCACCTTGTCGATATCGAAATTGTCGAAGGCTTTGAAAAAATTATCCTTCTTGTTCAGGATAGTCGTCCAGCTGAGTCCCGCCTGGTTGATCTCGAGGACGAGCCGGGCAAAAAGGTGATTGTCATCATCGATCGGGAACCCATATTCATTGTCGTGGTAATGAACATGCACATTTTCTTTGTCCATGCCAGCGACAACCTTGCAATAGCCGCTTAGATTTTCCATGTGCACAATATACTATAGATTTGCCTTCGAAAAATTGTTTTCATGCGCAAACTGACCATACTCGTACTGCCGCTCTTCCTAGCCATCACCGCTACCGCACAAACCGCCGCCAATCTCCCCGAACAGCTCTCCACCAGCGGCTATGACCCACAGGCCCTCTTCGCTCCCGGCTTCTACGGCGACTTCCATCTCGCCACCCGCAGTACCAACGGGGCCCCATCGGCCACGTACTGGCAGAACCGCGCCGACTACACCCTCTCCGTCCGTTTGGATACGACCCGCAACGAGCTCGAAGGCACAGCCGCCATCCACTATACCAACAATAGCCCCGACACGCTCCATACGCTCTGGCTCTATCTCGACCAGCAAAGCTACCGCCCCGACGCCCGCTCCAACTTCCTCACCAATTTCACCGCCGGCGGCCACACCGACGGTTATACACTGTCTTCGGTGAAGGTGCAGCAGGGCGCCATCCGGTTCGATGCCGACTATACCATCACCGACACCCGGATGCAGATCAGGCTAAAGCAACCCCTGGCGCCAAAAGGCGGGAAGATCACCCTGCTCATCCGCTATCGCTACACCGTCCCCGGCGACTTTGGCAACCGCACGGATTATGTAGCTACCCGCAACGGCAAGATCTTCGAGATCGCCCAGTGGTATCCCCGCATGTGCGTATACGACGATCGCCAGGGCTGGAATACCCTTCCCTTCCTGCAGGTCGGAGAATTTTACGATGAATATGGCGACTTCGACTATTCCGTCACCGTACCCTGGGACATGATCGTTGCCGGCTCGGGTGAGCTCGTCAATCCCGCCGAAGTCCTCACCGCCACCCAGCAGTCGCGCCTGGCAAAAGCCCGCACGAGCGACCAGACCGTCATGATCCGCAGTGCCGTCGAAGTAGGCGACCCCGCCAGCCGCCCCGTGCACACCGGTACCCTCACCTGGCATTTTAAGATGGCGGGCACCCGCGACGTGGCCTTCGGTGCGTCCCGTGCTTATATATGGGACGCTGCACGCGTCAACCTCCCCGGCGGCAAAAGATCGCTGGCCATGTCGGTCTATCCCGTCGAAAGCGCGGGCCCCGACGCCTGGGACCGGGCCACGGAATACCTGAAAAAGTCGATGGAATATTTTTCCCAGCAATGGTTCGTATACCCTTATCCGGTAGCCATCAACGAGGCGGGCATCGCCGGCGGGATGGAATATCCCGGCATCGTCTTCGACGGCATCACCGACAAGGGCAAGGACTTGTTCTGGATCACCGCTCATGAGATCGGGCACAACTGGTTCCCTATGATCGTCGGCACCGACGAGCGCACCTATGCCTGGATGGACGAAGGCTTCAACACGTTCATCGACGTCTATGCGTCGGATGCTGTTAACAACGGTGAATTCGCCCCCAAACGCGACGCCGAATACGCTCCCGGCGGCGGCAACCCTGTCGACGAGATCATTCCCACCATTAAAGACCCGCAGGCGCCGGTGATGATGACCCGCGCCGACGGCATCCCCGAGAAATACCGCCATCCCATGGTCTATTTCAAGCCGGCCCTGGGCCTCGTCCTGCTGCGCGAACAAATTCTCGGCCACGACCGCTTCGACTACGCCTTCCGCCGTTATATTCAAAACTGGGCCTTCCGTCATCCCGGTCCATACGATTTCTTTAAAACGATGGACAACGAAGGCGGCGAAGACCTGTCCTGGTTCTGGCGCGGCTGGTTCTTCCACAACTGGAGCTTCGACATCGCCGTTCAATCCGTCCAAAACATCGGCCCCGGCAGCACCACCGTCACCGGCGCCGGCAGCACCACCAACAACAGCTCCAGCAGCAGCACCACCAACAACAGCTCACAGGTCGCCATTACCCTCGCCAATCTCGACCGCCTTGCCCTCCCCGCTACCCTCGAACTCACCTGGAAGGACGGTACAAAACAACAGATAACCCTGCCCGTGGAAACCTGGCTGCAGTCCGGCACGTGCACCCTCCATTTCCCGGCCACCCAGCCCCTCACCGCCGTCACCGTCGACCCCGCCCACGTGCTGCCCGACGCCAACCGCGCCAACAACACCTGGACAGCGCCATAACCCAGCGCCCGGCCCCCACAGCGCCCGGCCTCCGGCCCGCCCCATCAGGCGCCCGGTACGCTCCGCGCCGCGCGCCCCGGCCTCTGCGGCGCCCAAAAAAAATCCCGGAAAAAATTTCCCCGGGATCAATTTTGCCCTTATCTTTGCACTCCTTTCAGCGGAAAATCAACCCGTTAAAAGAATGGGAGTTTAGCTCAGCTGGTTCAGAGCATCTGCCTTACAAGCAGAGGGTCGGCGGTTCGAACCCGTCAACTCCCACAAAATCAAGCACCTTTCAGGTGCTTTTTTTGTTTCTGAGCCCCGCCTGCAAGAGCGCGGCCCACTATATCCCTGATTGCACTATTTACCATAATAATTCTATGTTGATATCGTCAGCTAATACAGGAGAGGAGTGGTTGTCGTACAAAAGCTCCTTTTCGCCATATAACCTTTCGGCCACCAAACCTCTTTCCCTGCAGATCTTTACAAGCTCGTTGGATTGGATTATTGGATTCGACTGATCCGTGTATTTAATACTGCTGATAAATTCCAGCCAGGGCTCTTGCCCCATCGCATATACATAGACTTCTTTGGGGTGAAATATCTCAACAAGGGACATCCCTTTTTCGCAATCCGAACCGGACAATCTTCTGCTACCATCTTGCTCCCTTGAAAGCTTTTTTGTCATCAGCGGTCCATAGATCCAGGTAAGCGGGGCACCATCACACTCCATCCCCAAAAAAAGAACATCCAGGTCACCCACCTCTTTCTGGATATGCCGATATAACTTAGGTTCGAGAATCCGAGAATCCGCAAGAAAAAGTAGTTGGAACACCCCGATTTTAACAAGATGACAAGTCTTTGTCTGTATATGTAGATCGCTGTGCTCGCCTGTAAATGGAATGCCCGTAATAAAGGCATCCGCAAATCGTATGGTCTCCATCTCCCCTATCTCTATGACATTCCGGAATCCGATATTATTGAACATCAGCTTCAGGCTCGGGTCTTCCAACTTGCCGCCGCTGGTTCTCGGAACAACGATATTCTTGCTTTTATATCTCAACGGCAACAAGGTCTCGAACAACACATGATCCTGATGATTATGCGTTATCAGGATGTAATCAATCTCATCCGGAAGATCCACATCGGAATAATGCTCCACGTCCGAGTGATATCCGTAATAACTGATTACCGGATCCACCAGTATGCTTAATTCCCTGGTCTCGATCAGGATGCATGCATGACCAAAATATCGCATCCGGATCTTGTCGCCCGTGTATCGTTTATAAGCCGCCGGCTTATCAGTCGTAAAAAATGTCTCAAAAAGTGTCGCCTGTTCTTTGGAAATGGGCAGGATGGATTTAATATATCCCAGCGTCTGGGGCACCCGCTTCATTTTCGCCAGTTCGTCGATGCCCGGATGATCAAAAGGAATATCAATATGAAGAACATCCCTCTCATTCAGCCGGGGAGTACTCAAGCAAAATGGCCGTTGATCATTCATGGTAATCCATAATGCAACGCTCTGGGAACTTTTGTTATAGAAATCGCTTTTATAGAGCAAGCTCTCGAAAAATCTGAAATCTGCATTGTTATTCCGGTCATAAAACAGCTCGACATATCCTTTTAACAGCTCAGGAACTTTTGAATAAACCTTCTCGAGCCCGCCCCCCCGGGCTTCCGACAGCAATAGCTTGTCCAATTCCTTTACGGCCCAGGCGAACTCGATCATGTGCCGGCGCCGCTCGATCGTATCCCGCATCAGACGCTCCACCTCATCGGTTCTTTGTCCTCCCAGATCCATAAAAGGGCCGCCTTTCATCTTCGGATTCTGTATTGCTTCAGCATGCAAACTCGGAGCGCTGATATATGATTCCATGATTTTCAAATGCCTTTCGACTATATTCATTGCAGCCGTAGCGGGCGAAACCAAGTGGGCCCACGCATACCACCGGTCTATCAATGGTTCAATGACAACATTTGGCCTGAGAAATACTTTCTGTTTACTCATATATGCAAGGTTTTATTGTATCGAAAGAATTTTTTCGAGAATACGTTTCGCTCCCACCAGATAACTTGTCCTGTAATCGACCTCGTTGATCCTCAATTCCGACACGTGCTTTTCAACTTTAACCCACCCCGTTAATATTGCTGTTTATAAAAAAGTTCCGCAAGGTGTGATCCTCGTCTGGCAACAGCAAATGTTCGATCAGCTTCTCTTCAATATCTTCTAAACAATTAAAAAGATCATCAAAAGAATGAATAAAAAAATATTCCCGCTGGAGTTTAAAGCTATTATACGGTGTCTTGAAGATGCGATGGAGATCGAAGTCGTATTTAGGTATCTCCTCTCGTTCGATATTTTCGAATTCTCCGGAAGAGGTAATGATCGCTCCCCCATAGGCCCTAAACTGGCCATCTTCAATGATAAGACCCATTTCGTAGGTGAACCAATAGAGCCGCCCAAGCAGATCGATAGCCCTTTCGTTATTGATATATTTCAGCGCAATAGCACTGTAGGCCGTTAAAAACCGCGTGAATTTTTCGTTTACGAGCAGGGGCAAATGACCGCACACGTCGTGAAATATGTCTGGCTGCTCGCTAAACTCTAGTTCGGACGGCTTTCGCATGTATACGGTAACTGGATATTTCTTATTGATCAGCATATAAAAGAAATCCCTGTTTGGGATGAGTCCATTCACAGGTATCAACGACCATCCGGACACTTCTTTAAGCGCATCACCGACCTCCGTGATCTTTACGATCCTGTGCTTGTTGATCCGGAGCTTATCGAGACCATTCAAATATTCCCGGGAAACCTTTCCTTTACTGTGCAGCTCAGACTGCCTCTGAAGCAGGATCGCCCAGGTATTATGATCTTCTTCCGCATACATGTCGTATGCCTGACCAGTAGATATCTTCTCCATATGATTATTTTTTAAACAGCTTGCATAGATTCAGGATCCCCTGGGGATCCATTTTACAGCTGTCGCTATAACAGGTAACAACACTTGATTTTTGGAGAGGTTTCGTGGCTGTCTTCCTTCTGCGGAGAAATTAAAAATAGAAAACTGGACAGACTAGCGCTTGAGGAAAACCTTCGATTCCTGCTAAGCGAAAAGTATTTACCCCTCATATAACTGTAACTGATAACTCTTTCAGTAGAAGCCGCTTTCCTTCGCGTTGAATAAAGCTACTGTCTTCCCATTCCCAAACAAAACCTGAATTTCTAAATCCGCCGTCTATTATCCGGGAGTACCTGTTAACTGGGCTTGTTACGGTCGAATTGAAATACAAATTTCTATGATTGTTATCCATATACTTATTAAACCAGTTGGACGTCTCACCGTATATACTGGCATTCAAGCCGTATGCGCAGTCATCGACTTTAGAGATAAGCTCAGCTTCGGATGAAAATGAGAGAATGGGGAAAAATGGTCCGAATGTTTCCTGCTGTATAACCTGCATTGCTGTTGTGCATCCCTGGATAACCGTTGGTCTGAAACCCATTTTTCCCATGCCGATCTCTATCGGCATACCGCCACAAACAACCGTCGCACCTTTTTGCCTTGCATCTTGCACCTGTTCGATCATTCGGCCAAGAACAGTTGGAGAACTTATCGGCCCCACTTCCGTCTCTTCATCTTCGGCATAACCTGCCTTGAGACGGTTAAGTCTATCGACCAGTCTCCCGATAAATTCCTTTTCTATATCCCGGTGAACGAAATATCGTTCAATTGCAGAACAGGACTGCCCTCCATTGAGCATTCCGCATGTTACCGCATCTGCTACCGCTTTTTCCAGATCGGCGTCCTTCATTACGACTTGCGGATCCTTACCCGGTCCCTCGAATATCATCTTCTTATAATGTTGTCTAAATTTATTCTTATACCCCCAGATCCATTTGTCATCACCATACACGACAATAGCACCGATATCGGTGGATTCGATACAGCGATTGAGAAAATCTTCCGCCGGTTGCCCCAAAGGAGCAAATTCAACTCCCGGAAGACAGCTTGAAATGAGCTGTCGATAATACCGATCGGATTTCTTTAATTTGCCGGGCAGTCGGATAATAGTTTGGTTCCCTGCAAAAAAAGATGAACATACGGCTTTTGCTACCGGAATATTTATGCCGTTATAAGGCAAGAGAATAGCCACCTTACCTAGCGGTCGCATTCTTTCGAGGTCTATATTGTATCCTGCCGTATATTCCGATTGAACGCCGACCTGCCCGACGATATCGATAGGCGACCTTATTTCCCGAGTTATGACATCTTTGCGTAAAAAATCCGTGTCTTCGACATAACTATCGACAAGTGCCTTCGAAAATGATTCATCCTCCAATTGGCAAACCAATTTTCGTAATGCATCCAGCCTGTCTCGTTTTTGCATCTGATTTCCCTTATTGATAAATACTTATGGAAACATTGGGATTCAAAATACCGTTTGGTATCGATCTTTTATCGGGCAGTCTCGCCCCTGCGTTATCCCAAAACTGCGCGTACTTGGCATTAGAGCGGACGGTATAGATCTGGCGAGGTGCCCCGGTAGCGCAACGGGAAAGGTATTCTCTTATTAGCCCGGTTTTTATCGAAATAGTAGCCGACCATTTCATCGAGTAATATTGAGGCGTTCACCAAGGTATATTTGCCATCCAGAATATATTTTAGCATAATGGAATCTTGCTTCGACAGTGGTAAACCATAGTCAAAAATAGTTCGCCAATTATCGTAGTTCCAGGAGTTGCATCCGTGATAGTTATAAATATATAAGCTGGGATGATCCTCTATATGTGCGAGCTGGCCCATATCCCTGAGTCGGACAATAGGCTCAGCATCTTCTCCACGCTCAAGATCGGAATAGCCGGTTTTCAACACATTTCCTTTTCGGTAAAGCAAACTTCCCTCCCATAGCCTTGAATTTGAAATGTACCCCCTGCAATTGACCCCATCGAATATTACCCACCGCTTTAATATGACTCCGGATTTACCGGATACTCTGATATGGTCGTACTGCTGCTCCAGTCGCCTGAAATGATACCAGTCATCATCGTCCCATTGGCAAACATACTCGCCCGCCGATTTTTCGATGGCATAATTTCTTAACGTTCCCAGTGTTTGTTTGGGCGAACCGAACACCTCCAAAAACCTGATCCCCGGTCTGGATCTTATCGACGACACCCAGCTCTTTGTCATCTCATCGGTATCTTCATAAAGCACGAGCAGTTCCTTATTGGGATAAGTTTGTTCTTCGAAGCATTCAATAATTCTACTCAGCATACCAGGTCTGTTCCGCGTTATGCAGATGCACGAGATCAACGGAAGTTTTTTTTTCATTTTATATCGCTTTAAAATCGTCTTTTAAGGCCCCCAGATTAACAAGATTCCGCAATACCTTCTCCTGGTTTACCCCGAAGTCGATCAAACACGCTATCTCCGTCACTCCTATGGCGTGCAGTTTTTCGATTAGCGGTAAACAGCTCTGTCTCGTACCAAGCAACGCAGATGTTTGCCAATGTCGTTCGAAAACCATTGAAACCATGCTGTCTATTGTCTTCTCGTCTATATCCTGTTCACCCAGATCTTCCCCCTGAACCAATTTCTTTATCAGGTTGACGCTCGATTTGAGATAAGCGATAAACGGATCTCTCACCTCTTCCTTTACCTTCTCCAGATCCTCTCCCAGAAAAGTGTGAAGCATCACGGCGATCTTTCTCTCTTCAGAATTGTGGCCGCTGTTGATAAGTGCTTTGCGATATACCGAGATCTTTTTTTCCAGTATACCGATCTCCTGCCCCAGCATGTGCGTTAATACATTGGCGCCGATCTTTCCCGCGCTCTCGAACGTTTCGATATTCCCTGCCGTAGTGATCCATATCGGAACCATAGCAGTCAATGGCCTGGGATATATCTTGACTTCTATATCCTTGTTGAAACCGTTTCTTCTCAGAAGACCTTTCCCTTTCCACAAGTTCCGCAAGTCCTCTATCTGTTTGAACATTATTTCCTGTCGCCGTGAATAACTACCGGGCATCAATACAAAGTCATCAGCATGCCATCCCGAAGCAATGGACAAGGAAACACGTCCGCCCGACAAATTGTCTACAACGGACCATTCTTCGGCGACCCGAATAACATCGTTTAACGGCAACACTACCGAGCCACTCCGGATCTCTATCCTGCTGGTGGAAACGGCCAAGGCCGCGCCAAGCACGGCAGGATTGGGAAAGATACCGCCGAATTCGTGAAAATGTCTTTCCGGCGTCCATATGCCTGTAAAACCATGTTCATCTCCCCATTTTGCCGAATGCAACAAAAAATCGTACTTGTTTTTTTCATCTTTGTCACCTTGGCTGGAAAAATAGAATAAACTGAAATCCATCGTAGACCTTTTGTTGGTCCTCGTAACGATTTCCCTGGAAGATCGCAATTTCAATTCTGCGATAGTCTTTTCAGGAAATTCGATAACCGATTGCAGTATCCGCATAAAACCCTCCGCCATACCTGCAATGGTTTCTTCCTTGAACAGATCTGAACGATATTCGATCGTACCCGTAAGTCCGCCTTCCTGTTCCGAGATCAAAAGCATCAGGTTGTATCTTGTTCCGTTCAACACCATCGGCAACTCCTCCAAATCTATTCCCGGTACCCGATGGTCTGCTATATGAGTCTCCGATCCGGCGAATTCGAACATCACGCCGCAGTCCGGGTATCCATCACTTTTTTGCTGACGCAATATTTTGCCCCAGGGGATCTCACGGAAGGCATAGGCTTCTTCATAAGTCTTTTTCACCTGTCCGATCAATTGCGCAAACAGCGTGGCGCCCGATATATGCGTACGAAGCAAAAGTTTATGACTGAATAAGCCAACGACACCCTCTATCTCCCGATGTTGACGGTCGTTGATCACTCCTATGACACATATATCCTCCTCCCCGCTATACTCGTATAACAGTGCCTTGAATGCCGCCAATAAGACAATGGCTGACGAAGTCGACTGGCGTTTTGCTAATTCATTGATCCTCCCCATTAGTTCGCTACCCATATGAAATTTCAGGACATTCCCTCTTGTACTTTTGACGCTGGAAGTTGGCTGATCCGTCGATAAGCACAATGGCCTCAGTGCCTGTAGTCTTCCCCGCCAAAAGGCAATTTTCTCCTCCATATGCTCATCCTCAGACATTTGTCGTTGCCAAATAGAATAATCTACGTAACGCACGGGCAGCGATGCCGCATTTGCCGGCTCCCCCCTCGTATACGATCGGTATAACCCGGTGAATTCTTTTATCAATATCCCTATAGACGTTCTATCTACCGCGATAGAATGTAGGATCATCAGGAGCACGTATTCGCTTTCCCCCAATTTGATCAGATAAGCCCTTAAAGCATGATCTTTGGAAAGATCGAATGGTTGTGTCGCAAGACCGTCCATGAGCACTTCCAGCGAAGCCCTATCATTACCATACAGTTCCTCGTCGATTATCCGAAGCCTCCAGCCTCCTTTATCTGTGATTTTTTGCCATACCCTTCCGTCACACTCCTCGTATACCGTCGTTAGAGATTCATGACGGCTCATAAGGCCGTGGATAGCACGATCGATACTATCGATATCTATTTCACCGATCAACCGTAAAGCCAGTGGGATCTGATAAGACGTCCCGCCTTCCGATTGGCTGGCGTACCACAACTGCTCCTGTTGAAAAGACAAGGGGAATCTGCCGGATTGTTGCAGCCGCACAATAGCAGGAGCCTGATCGGCCTCTTCGATAAACATATCGACTTGCTTTTATTGGTAAAGGAATCAACGAGAAGTAGAAAATGTAAAGCTATCGCTGTGATGAGCTACATCGTCACAGGCCGCTTCATGGAGCGACAAATTATGACCTGGGATCTTGCTAAGACTATGCCATAAGGCAAAGGAGCGTGAAAAAAATCATAATAAAGCTAAGGATTTTTCAATACATGACCCAAAACATTGCCTTTTTAAATTGAAAACTTATTACAGCCTGTTATAGATAGTAACAAAATGATTGGAAATATGGTATTGCTTCGTAGCTACAGCGTCAAAAGGCTGAAATTGGGGGGAAATCATATTCATTTTACCACCGTCGCCGTTCCAGGCCCAGCCAAGTACGGGCCAGCCTTTACTTCTTGCATAATCGATAATGGCCGACCAGTTCGTCTCGCCCTGGATTGCGGGATCATCGCCGAACTCACCAATGATGCAGGGCTTGCCCGTATTTTCCAGATCATCGAGATCATCGATCTGCGATCTCTTTTTTTTGACCCCGTTATAGCCATGGGGATAAAAATGGGCGGATAAAATAATATTACTATCTGTGATACCCATCCCATCCCGGCCTTCGACGGCTGCCGCCAGCAGTGTGGTTCCCTGCCCCCCACCGGGGCAGTCGATAATAATAGGCCCGCTATATATTTCTCTAACCAAAGCGATCGCCTGGTTATAAGCCGCCGCAAATGCACTAACGCCTATCGAATGGCTTCCCCATTCATTCATCAGATTCACAAAAAAACCTCCGCCTCCCAGTGTTAGATAGTGACTTTTCCACCATTCACCGGCAGCAATTAATTCCGTAGGATCGTCCGACATAATCGCTTTATGCTTGTGATAAGTAGCGATCACAGTATAGCCATGAGCCTTTGCCTCGGCAATCCATCGCCGCCCGTTCTTCTCCTGTCCCGGCTCTATCTCGATCCGGACCGTCCTGATCTTCGGATATGCTTTCATCAAAGACCAGCCCAGATCGACATCACCACCGTGAAAATAAGAGGGTTGAAGATTAACTCCATTTGACAGCAGCCCGGCTTCATTGCTAGCATCTTGCATGTTGAAATTTTTGATTTGAGTGCATTCCTTTCAATATAAAATTAGATTTTTTTTTGAATGATTTTTGACAAAGCTCGATTTAGTAGTATCTTTCCATTCCAGCTTTATCAACATCCCACGAATTTCTTCCTTGGTGGCAGGTATCGTGACTTGCCCTAGCGTTAGCTGTAGCATCCATCGGCGAGAATAAATAATCCATACAACATGCACGACCTTTATGTGTATAGCTCCTTCCTGCTGTCCATAACGATCATTCTTATATTCACACAGCTTTTTGGCTATTTGTCTGTCATGCTGAAACAACCCAGGGTCATCGGAGAGATATTTGCAGGGATATTCCTGGGCCCAACGATCGTTGGTTATTTCTTCCCCACCCTATCGGCATCGATCTTTCAGGATACGGTAAGATCTCATTTTTTTGTCCTCAGCAATATGGCACTGGCGCTTTACATGTTCATCATAGGGCTGGAAATAGATTTTAGCATAGCAGATAAGAAGACCATTAAGCACGCGGGCATATTGTCTTTGATCACCACCGCGATCCCTTTTATGTTAGGCGTCCTGTTCGCCATTTTTTCTTTCAGTTTCCTGAAAGGTGAACACACCCATCGATTTGAATTTTGCATCTTCGTAGGGGCCACGCTTTCTGTCACTGCATTTCCGGTACTGGCAAGGATCTTAGAGGAAAACGACCTTCTCGGCACGAAACTGGGAACCCTTGCTTTACTCTCCGCAAGCATGCAAGACGTCCTATCCTGGGTCTTTCTATCTTATGCGACCGCCATGGCGTCAGGCATAGATACAGGGGAAAACTTTCAAAAAATAATCCGGATAGTGCTCTTTACAGGTGGGAATATATTCATCGTCCGCCCCGTGCTCAGGGTATTGATAAGAAATGGGGATAGCAACAATCCGGGACAACTGCAAAAATATCTCTCTTTGACGCTTATCTTCCTGTTTTTAAACGAATTTATCGCAGACAGGCTCGGGCTTCAGGCTACCCTGGGAGGCTTTTTGTCGGGTCTTGTTCTTCCTAGAAATAAGCACCTGGTCGAATTTATTATTATCAGGATCAAGGATTTTCTGCAAGTTTTGCTGCTGCCTCTCTTTTTTGCGCTGGCAGGGCTGAACGCCAATATGCTGGTCTTCGATAAATTGAATTTTCTCATCCCCGCGGTCATCCTGCTATTGTTTGCCTTTACAGGTAAATACATCCCTACCCTTTTCACCATGAAAGCGCTCGGCTATTCATTCCGGGAATCTTCCGCAGTTGGCGGATTGAACAATGCAAGGGGATTGATGGAGCTGGTCATCGCAGCCACCGGGCTCACCTATGGGATCATCTCACAGGAACTATACTCCATGCTGGTCCTGATGGCCGCCCTGACCACGCTGCTGGCCATGCCCATCTATTCCCTATCAAAATTGAGCCCCCCGGCTATAGTACATGGCTAGTATTCGATCTTCCGCGGTTTTCAGGGAATTATGCACATGCATGAATTCTTCTTGTCCGCCGGGAATCTCTACGACCAACGCACTTACCCCGGATACAACATATTTTACGATCACATTACCTATCTGATCGTAATCTCCTACGAAATAAGGACAATCCGCCTTGAAATTCTTGAAAGGAGCCAAAGAATAGGTTTTACCTGAGACGTTTTTTGAATTTTCAAACATCTCCTTTTTCCAAACGGAATCGGTATTAGACATGGAATAATTGAGCATATCTTCCCCTGAACCGTCATCTTTGAAGATCTCGTTTAGCATATTCATGGCATCAATTTCAACAGGCCTGGTTATAAGCCCGAAGTGAACACCCCTTTTTTGAAGAGATTGAATCGTCGCCGGATTGTCCTGCAGATCTGGTTCCTTTGCCATGAAAAAAGATGTCGAAGAAAACTTTTGGTTTAGTTCACTGGCCTCCACCGAAGAACCGGCGATAAAATATTCCGGCAAGAGATCTGCCGGAAGACTATCGGAAAGCATTAAACTATTAACCGTATAAAAAGTGCCGGTAAAAGTCACAGGCTTCCGCAAACGCAATAGTGAATCGACTATATAAATATACTCCTCTAATCTATCGTACCGTTGCTCCCGATCGAGCGTATCGCCAAGCGCGAACAGATCGCCCTTGGACGTTCCGGAAATGAAGTTGACATAGATCTTCCTTTCGTAGAGTTTGCTTAAACACAAAATTTTCTTGGCTACAGAAAATGGATGCATATAAATAGGATTGACAGCGACAAAAGGGCAAAGCTCCTTTGTGCTACCAAGAACGATTTGGGCAAAGACCCAAGGATCCAGATTGCCTCTGTTACTCTCGAAAAGCAATAATCCGGTGAACTTGAATTCCTCACTCAACCGTATCATTTCCTTCATATCGGTGTAACCATAGGATTGAATATCATCACTGCGATACAACACCGTGAACAATTTCACTTTTCTATCCGGTAAGCAAATGTTCATACTCCTTTTTTGATGAAACTTACAAAATTATTTGTTCAAAAGTTAAATTTTACCTAGCTTGAATCTATAATTCAATCCTTCTGAAAGACGCTCATCGATCCTGTACTTATTCTTTTAATTACCGTTTTTTTGACAAAAGGCAATATGTGGGTCGCCTTAGCGTTAGCTCTATACTCTTCCGACCTGCTTCACTATCTCACCCGTCAACACCTGTGTATCGCTAAGTTCGAAAGTCACCCAAAATTCCTGGCAATCGACCGATACCGATTTTGTCGCATTCGACTTAGCCAAAATGCCAACGAGATCCCGGACCCTTTCGTTCGCATTCACCGTGTTGACGGTAAATATATAAATAGTACGGCCTTCAGGCATGGCGCGACCGGCCTGTATACTTTCAATGAAGGCAATATTGGAACTGGAAAGTGGAAACCCCTGGAAATCCTCGTAGGGGACGTCATCAATCATAAAATATTCTTCGGGATCGGTTATCTGCTTCAATTTATAGAACAATCTCCTCCTTAGCCTTTGCTCCATCAAATACCGCGATCCATCCGTCAATGGCTCAATGAGGAACAAACCGTTGATCTGCCGCTGCTTCTCGGCAAGCAAAACCGCAAGATCGGCACCAAATCGAATTCCCAACAGTCTGAGATCAGTGATTGTGTGCAGGCTCTTTATATATTCCAGCAGAAACAGCATGTCATTCATGGTTTCATTGAGATCTAATTCGAACAATTCGCCACCGCTATCGCCCGTGCCGTAATAATCGAAGCGAAAGACCATATACCCGCACCCGCACAGCGCGCGGGCGACCTCGGCTTGAAAATTATGGACTTTCTTTTTTTCGTCCAGTATGGGGTTCAAAAAAACAAATGCCTGTCCCGTAAGCACTTCCGGATAGTGCGCGTAAGTAAAAAGGTATCTGCCCGTCACACCAGGAATCGTTAAAAAAATGGCCTCTTCTCTCATAGTTATATGAAATGATTATATAATTATTATTAAACCGGTATCTCGTTAAACCAGTTCGCTATAGTTTTACAAACGTCTTTTTTAAAACGCCATCCAAAAAAACTATGGTCGGAGCCATCGATGACCTTTCCCGTATAAGAATGAAAATGGCAAGCACTCCAAAACGCCATCGCAGTACTCCTCGCCCTGTCATTCTCGCCAAAAATAGCCAGAACGTGCACAGGATAAGATAAAGCATTTTCGGCCGTTTGTGTTGGAGAAAGCAGCATGACACCATTGTAATCTTTTCTCGCAGCAAAACGTAGAACCGGAAGGCAACCCGCCGAAATACTGCATAAAACTATCTGATCATAACAGTAATACTTTTCGAAATAGGCGGTGATCAACTCTAAATAGGTATCGTAATATCGGCCGACTATTTCCGCGGCATCCCCTGCATAGTCGTCAAAATTGCCACCTGTACTGTCGCCATTCGGCGGAAGATCGACGGCAAATGATGAAATACCGGAGCTTAATAGTGTCCTGGCTATTTCTACATAAATTCTCTGAGGACCTATCCTCGTCCCGCTGGTTGCAGGAATAAGAAGTACCAGCTTCCGGCTGGAACTCGCCGACCTAAGAATACCGAAAACCGAGGCGCCTGCGCCAAATATCCGAATGGGAGTTTCGCTTATGCTCGACATATTTATTGAAGGTAAAGCAATATTCATCTTATTGAAACAACATCTATATGGAAAATTTTAAACTCACGGAAGACGAACTGGCTTCCTTTTATAAAAACGGTTTTTTTGGTCCATTCAAGGTCTTCGAAAAAGATGAAGCTCTCGAAAAATGGAAGAAGATCCGGAAATCACTTATGTTGGAAAAAAGTAAGGTCTATGAGATAAACAAGTTTCATTACGACCGTCATCTGGACATCGACCTGATCTCCGAAAATATCACCAACCCGAAGATCATTCATAAATTGCAAAGCATCATGGGCCCGGATATCCTATGCTGGCGAACGGAGGTGTTTTCAAAAGCTCCGGGTGCAAAAGGAACAGAATGGCACCAGGTAGAGGATTTTTCCTATGCAAATAACAACTCGCCGCAGTTGATACCGACCGTTAAAACCCGCTGGGGTATCGTATTGACCGTCTGGATCGCATTTTCAAAAACGACCAAAGAAAATGGCTGTATGAAATTCCTACCGGGCTCTCATGAGAAAATGTACTTCGATGAATCGAAAAAATTCGAGAAGAAGATCGACATGGAGACTACGGGCTTTTATGGCTACGAATTCGCGGATTTGAAATACGATCCAAGCTGGCGTCCGGATGAAGAAGCCGCAGTCCTCATGGAAATGGAGCCCGGCGAAGCCGTTATATTTACCACGAAATGTGTTCATGGATCGACACCCAACATCACCAAAGACTCTACCCGCTATAGCACCAACATCAGGTACGTCAGCTGTTCTACAAAAATATTTCCGGGCCTTACAGAAGTTTGTGATCATGGGGAAAAATATGACTTGGAAAAATATAGATCGGTCCTGGTCTCAGGCCAGGATAATTACGGCTTCAACAGATTGACCACGGAAAATTTAAATGGCAGGAAATTCGACGTCAGTGAAGTCGTAATAAATCATCCGGCGTGAAGATAGTGCAGACATTTTGGACCCGCCCAATGCTTGATACCCGATTGCCAAAAGCGGATATGCGGCTCAACGGAGGCTGGCCATCGAGAATATACAATTATTTTAGCTGGAGCTATAGCTGCCTTCTGCTTAAAAAACAATATGATGACGTGGAGATCGTCACCGACGAATTCGGAAAATCGATCCTAATTGACAAATTACAGCTGCCTTACTCGAATGTCGTCGTCAGGCTGGACGAACTCAATAAATACGACTCGCTGTTGTGGGCTTTGGGTAAAGTCTATTGCTATAGTCTGCAAAAAGAACCCTTTATTCACGTCGACGGCGATATTTTCATCTATGATAAATTCCGGCCTGATCTGGAAAATGCCGGGATTGTCGCGCAAAACATCGAAACCGAATACGAAATCGAAGTCTCTGTAGAATTCAGTTCTATCCCGGATTACCTCGAAGGACGGCTCACGCCGGGAAAAACTACCCAGCAATATAATATGGGAACCTTTGGCGGCAACGACATAGATCTTATTCACCAATATACCAAGGAAGCTTTCTCCTTTGTCGAAAAGAACTATATCGGAATACTGGCATCGCCCACGGGAAAGATCAACTGCATCTTTGAACAGGTTTTGCTTTTTCATTATCTGGCGGAAAAAAAGATACCGGTCAGTTGTATTTTCGATCCTCACCCAAACTTACCGGAAAACACTTTTTTTTTCAATCCCGGGCCAATTGCCGAGAACTATATACATCTGGCCGGCTCGCTTAAAGAATACCTTTTTTATTATAAAACATTAGAGATAAGATTGGCAAATGAATTCCCCGATGTCTATCAAAAGATCCTTCGTCTATACGCCGCAATGGAGATCTGACATGCTGCTTTCTCTCACCCACCCCTTTCCTAAGCCGTATGCGCTGCTCGAATTATCCGACGACCCGAACTATGAGGAGATTATTGCATTTGTCATCCGCTCGAATCAGGCTCTTGTTACACAAGCCGAATCATCCCAGTCATGGAATATCAGTTTGGGGAGCGGAAGGTCGGAGCCCGTTTTTCTTAACCTGAGGCTATACGAGATCACAAATGATCCTCAATTCCTCCGTCACGCCCAATGCCTGCTCCGCAAATACCAGGGCGACAAATTGATTGCCTATAATAATGAATATTCATTCTGGGAGGGTCTGTCGGGGCTGTTATATCTGCTGATAAAATTACAAGGATATCTCCGGGACGACATACTATTGAGAGCCCTGAATTCGATCGTGCAACGTCTCCTGGAGCAGCTACAGGTAAATACAAAGGGCACCTTTTTTCTATCATCGAGGAATGCAGACGCGAGCCGCACTGGATTGAGGCATGGAAATTGCGGCATCGCCTTCGCTTTTATAGAACTGACTCGCTTCTCGGGAAACCCGATATTCTTTGTTGTCGCCCGCCATCTTTTACTATATGAAGAGTGTCAGTGGCAGGAAAAAATAGCCGCCTGCCTGGCCAATGACGGTCTTACGACAGCTGAATTGGAAGAAAGACTCGCAGAATACCTGGAATTTGCTATCGTATGTTATCTGTTCTATCACCGCTCGAACGATACCGCTCAACTGAAAGTTGCCCAAGAAACCGTAGCTAATATCCGAATGTTAACCGGACGTGAACTCGCATCGGAAGATACATGGGAAGAAATCAAAGCACTCGATCCTATCCTCCGACCTGTCGAGACATCATTTCCCCTGGTTAGCGAAATCGAAAGAAATAATATATCCCCGGCTACAACATCAGACATACGACATGCGCCGGCAACACCGGACACGAAGTCGGCCTTGAACATCGATCTAAAGACGTATAATGAGATCGTCGCCGCAAAACGTTTCGAGAGGACGTTGAAAGCTTTTAAAGAAAAAGATCCGCCCAAAGTCGATGAATTCCTACAGACGAACTCACCAAACCCATATAAGGACTTCGTCGAAGCTGTCGATCTGACCTTTTTAAAATACCCGGAAAGTCTTAAAAATATATTCCATTTCGAAAAGGCCAAAAGCGAATGGGCGGCTAAGGCCTGCTCAAAAAGCACTAAGGAAGAAGAAGCGTTCGTATTGGCCACAGGCGAGTACCTGCTGCACGAAGATAGGGACAACGTCCCACTGGTCTTTCATAAGGATACTTTTTTTCTAAGTTTGGAGGAATATATCAACCTATTCGATGTAGATCCCGAAGACCGCGCGACAATAGCGAAAATGTTCATCAGCTATGGAACAAGAAGCTGGTTATTTAGACGGGGAGGCTTTGGCCAGGTCCATGTAGAGAACTTAACGTTCTTCCGCATAGTCGCAGATCAATTCCTCGTTCCCAGCTCGGTGTCACACGTAATCTCGCGGACAACGGACTATTTTTTCCGGTTGAATAAAAAAAGCCGGAAAATGATCGAAAGAGGCTTTTTATATAAGGAGCAGGACGACTTCAAAACATTTTTCGGCGGAAAACTACGGGAATTCATAAGAGGGCTATTGTATGGAGGATTCCTGACGCCTCATGGACCAATTAATATCCCGAAATGATCTTTGTCGGAGACGGCGCACTGCTAAAAGATGCTTTACAATATTCGCTCGGCCAGGGGCATCCTATCGAATATGTGTTCTGCAGCAATGATGAGATCGCGGATTTCCTGAAAATCAACGATCTCGCATATAAGATAACCGATGATATCAACGGCGAAAGAGAGACGATCAGGCAACAGTTAAAGGACAATATCATCATCTCTGTCAATAACGCACAGATCTTCAAAGCCCCGATCCTGAGCATTGACCAGATCCATATTTACAATATCCATAATGGAATATTGCCCGGCTACAGAGGGCGTCCAGAAATTTGTATCCTGTACGCGATCCTGCACGAAGAACATGAATACGGCGTATCCCTGCACCGCATTGACAAGGGTATCGACACCGGCCCTTGCTATGCCATAAAGAAATTCGCCATCGCACCGGATGATACATTTCAGCAGGTCATGCTAAATGCCATCGGAGTTTGTGCGCGAATTTACCGGGACAATATCCATCGGATCATAACAGGGCAACTGGAGCAAATCGATCTCGGCAAAGCCCGATCCAGACTATACTCTTACCGGGATCTGGAAAATATCGGAAGCCTGAAAAACAATGTAAACTTCAAAAAAGCAACAAAATTAGGCATATTCCGGTTGTGGTTCAGAGAACTGGACAGGACCATTAGGGAAATTCTGTAAAATCGAAATATATGTTGAAAAAACTCATCGGTTTGGCCAAAAAAAAGAATGAGACTACCAGAGAAGAGATTCTTGGTCAGATCGCGGGACTCATCAAAAAAATTGGCGGCGAGGACTACAACGACATCCCGCTAACCTTGGATACGAATCTGAAAGATCTGGGGTTTGATTCGATAAAGTTCATGAACCTCGTACTAAGCCTGGAAGATGTAGTAGGTAAAGATATCGAGGACATCATTTCGGAGATCGACGACCTTTCCAGCATCAATACGATTCGGGATGTGGTCGATATGGTAATGGATCTAATGTAAATTCTATGAAAGCAGATATCGAAAAAATATTCAACGAACGTCTTAGATCGACTAAGAAATATGTCGTCTATTTCGACAAGAACCGCCGTCTCAAAAAGAGCTGGAAAGAACTTTCGGACGATATTGACCACTCCGTCCGGATCATCGACTCCATACGTGGAACCCACCGGATAGACGCTCCCAGCATCGGGATCATTGGACCGACCAGCTATTCCTGGATGGTTTTCGATCTTGCTTGCCTGAAAGGAGGTTTCACCGCTACGGGTCTGCAGGAACACCTGGACGCAGACGAGATCGACGAAGTGATAAAGGTCGAAGAGCTGGACCTTTTGCTAGCCGACTATTCCTTAAAAGACAAACTGAAAAAGGCCGGACGGGTGGCCATATACTATTTCAATTGTATCGGTTTTGAGAATAATGACACCCAAAAGATACAGGTGGACGATTCCAAACCCATTACCATGAATATATTGGATGAATATGGCTCAGGATATACTTCGGGAACCTCCAGACATGCCAAAAAGGTAAGGTTACTTTGTACACCCACGCCAGTGCCACGGCCTTCTTTTATTGAAAAGGTACTCAAGGCTGTTCTTTACAGATTTAGCTTTTGGTCCGCAAAAGACAATAGGCTGATCATTTTTATGCCTTTTTCCCACATACAGCAACGCACCTTTGTAAAAATGGCCTTTCTCAACAACGTCAACATTATCCTTTCTGATGAAGCCAATTGTATCCGCCATATCATAACCGAGAAGCCGAATATAATGGTATCCGTACCTGCCATCTATGATGTCATAGCAAGAAGGATAAAAGAAAAAACAGAACAATTCCCCCCTTTCAAAAAAAAGATCTATCGCTTTTATAATAAATCCAGGATCAACAGAAGCTTTAACTGGAATCCTGCGAAAGCCATATTGAACCGTTATTTATTTTCCGGGATCAAAAAACTGTACGGCGGCAAAGCCAGCTATTTTATCGTGGGAAGCGCAAAGGTCAATCCCGAGACCATCAGAACATTCTATAGCGTCGGCGTCAAAATACTCGAATCCTATGGACAAAGTGAAACAGGCATCATTTCCATGAGTTCCCATTGGCAGTTCAGGATAGGAAGCGTAGGCAAACCCGGCCCCGATGTTGTAATTGCCGACGATGGCGAGGTCCTTCTTCGCTTTAACGAATGCTATTACCATGATTACAACAAGGATATCCTGGCCGTTGACGAAAATAACTACATACACACCGGAGATATGGGTTATCTGGACCAGGATGGATACCTGTTTCTCAAAGGAAGAAAGGACGAGGTTATCGTATTGGAGAACGGATTGAAGATATTCGCCGGAACCATCGAGGAGCGCCTGGTCCAATACGAAGGGATCAATCACGCCGTTGTTTTTTCGGATTCCGGAAATTCCCTGAAAACGATCCTGGCCGTCGACCCCGACTACGCCATCGAAGATGTTATTAAGATCATTAAGATGGAGAACAGGAAATTAAAAAACCATGAAAAAATAAGCGAATTCGCCGTTGATAAAAATTCCTGGCAACCGGAGAACGGTTTTATTACCGGTAATTTCAAGGTAAAAAGAAATAAGATAATGGAGATCAAAAAGAACTATACTTTTTATGCCGTTCCCGACCTTCCCTTAAAAGTTGTCTGATGATCGATATCCACAGTCACCTTGCCTATTACAAGATATACTCCGCTTCGTATCTGCGAGGCATGATCCAAAACCCGGAAACAACCACTCCGAGATTGCAAGGGTTTCTCAATGCTTTTCTCGGCGATAAG
The DNA here is from genome assembly GCF_014642875.1 of Puia dinghuensis. GTDB lineage: Bacteria > Bacteroidota > Bacteroidia > Chitinophagales > Chitinophagaceae > Puia > Puia dinghuensis. Next base: position 30,800 of record NZ_BMJC01000001.1, on the reverse strand, counting down.
GACGGCCACCGCCACCTTATGCAGATGGATACTGCAGGGATCGACAGATCTGTACTGCTGATCATAGACAGTAGCATCGGCATGGAACCACCCGAGCTGGACATCGAAGATATTTACCGCCTCCATAGCGCAGTGCAGAAAAAACACCCGGATCGTTTCATCGTTTTTGCCGGTGTCGATCCCAGACGTAAAAATTGCTACGAGCTGTTCGTAAAGGGTATCGAATTTTATGGTTTTCGGGGCCTCAAGCTCTACCCGCCCATGGGATTCGCCATGGACCATCCTTCCCTGGAAAATATTTACGAATACTGTCAGCGCCATCGACTGCCGGTACTCATCCATACAGGTGACTCCTTGGATATCCTCGACAAAAATTTCAGCAAGGTGAAAAATGCGATCCGTGTCGCTGAGCGTTATCCCGGTATCCCGTTCATCCTTGCCCATGCTGGTTACCAACTGAAAGAGCCCGGCATGTCCGAGCTGCTCGGCTACCCAAATGTATATTTCGATATTGCCGGCATCCAGGTACTCCTGGGCCAGAAAGACCCGGTCGCCTTCGATCATCTCGATAAGGAAACACTCATCCAATTTTCCCGAAAGATGGTATTCGGAACCGACTGGCCCCTGTTCAACCTGATGACTCCCATCTCCGAACATATAATCCACATTGAATGCCTGCTAAAAAAAAATGGGCTCTCGGAAGAGCAGGTCAAAAATGTGTTCCATTCCGACCACCTGATCTATAAATAACAGTTTAATATAGCGAATATGGAGCTCGACACCTTGACCCAGGTTCTCTATCGCGCCCGGCAATATGGTGATAAATCCGCGTATATCTTCCTGAACCGCGAAGGTACCCAGGAGACTGCACTGACCTATTCCCAGCTAATTACCGTCGCCGGGGACCTCGCGGCCAGTTTACTCGAGATCGGCCAAAAAGGAGACCGCGTCCTGCTCGCCTTTCCTCCAGGCCTGGATTTCATAAGTTCTTTTTACGCCGTCGTAATGGCCGGAATGATCGCCATACCAGCTCATTTCCCACAGAACCAGGGTTCCTCAGATCGCATCCGGCTGAATATCGAACATTGTCAGGTGAGCATCGTCCTGACACTTTCGTCCCGGGTCGGAAAACTGAGCACCCTTACAACTGCCCGCATTAAGATCCTCGCCGTCGATAATCTGGATAAACACCATACCTCCGCTCCGATTCTTCCCGGAGGCTCTCCCCAAGACCCCGTTCTTATCCAATTCACCTCTGGGTCGACCAATGCTTCCAAAGGCGTAACGATCACACATAGCAATATCCTGCATAATCAATCGCTCATAAAAAATGCATTTGCACAGGATAGCGAAAGCGTGATCGTCGGCTGGCTGCCGTTCTATCATGACATGGGGTTAATAGGAAATATCATACATACCCTGTACCTCGGCGCAACAGCCGTTCTTTTCTCTCCTGTCGACTTTCTTATGAAACCACGCTTGTGGCTGGAGGCGATCTCCAAATACAAAGGAACAATCAGCGGCGCCCCGAATTTCGCCTTCCAGTTATGCGTAGACCGCATTGCAGAAAAAGACCTCGCAACCCTCGACCTTTCCACCTGGAACTCTGCCTATTGCGGAGCAGAAATAGTCAACTCCGTAACCCTCGACAAATTCATTGCTAAATTTTCAAAGGCCGGTTTTAATGCAGCAGCGATACAACCCTGCTATGGCATGGCCGAAGCTACCTTACTGATCAGCGCCGGCCGACATGGGCAAGTCCACCAAACCAGGAACAGGACTTTGTCTTCTCTCCAATACGGCACTGACTACGGCGCAGACCCGGTCGAAACAAAAATAGACATCGTCAACTGTGGGAAACCCTATGGATTCGAGGTCAAACTGATAAACGTCCGGGGTTGTGAGTGTAGTGATGGAGAAGTCGGCGAGATCTGCATCAGAGGAAACAGCGTTTCTTCCGGCTATTGGAACCATGCCGTTTCAAGCCAGGAAGACTTCATGAAGTTTATCGACGGAGAAGGTCCCTATTTCAGTACAGGAGACCTCGGATTTAAAGAAGAGGAAGATCTCTTTATCACGGGCAGAAAAAAAGAGATGATCATCCTTCGGGGAACGAACTACTACCCCACCGACATCGAAAGAGTAGTTACCTCTGCCCACGAAGATCTGGTCAATCACCGGTGCGCAGCCTTTTCGGTGAACACGGGCGATGCAGAAGACCTTATCATTGTTGCCGAAATAGAATACAAAGAAGAAAAAAACGTAATAGCCGATATTCTGAACAGGATCAGGCATGAACTGTCCTCTCAATATGAAATATCAGCCCGGGAAATTGTGCTGATCCGAAAAAACTCTCTGCCGAGAACTACCAGCGGTAAGATCCAACGTGCAAAATGCAGAGATCAATATATCAATCATCTCCTCAAACGAATTAGCCATAGTGTAGTTGATCCCGACGCCTGTAAACTTAGAAATTCGAACTATACCCCGGAAGAGATGATAATTAAGAATGCCGCGGAAGGACTCACCCGAAACACCATTGAAAACAAACATACCAGCCTCTTCTCTCTCGGTCTGGATTCGATCACAGGAAGCCGGTTGACCCTATGCCTTTGCGAGGAATTCAACAAGGAGATCCCCCTCGACCTTATTTTCAGCTATCCCGATATAACCTCTTTGGCCAAGGCAATTGCAGAGCTCCCGCAATATCGGGGTGGAGATGGAAATAAGCCCGGCAAAAACAACGAATATTTCCCTCTATCACCCGTCCAAACAGGGATATGGTACGATCATTTCCTCAAACAAAACAGTAGCTATAATATCCCGAGCCTCACCTCGTTAAAAGAAGAAGATGACTATCAACACCTGGACAGCCACCTTAATCGGCTTATTTCAAAACACGATATCCTGCGAACCATATTTCCGGCCACAGAAGATGGGCCGGTGCAAAAAGTACTGCCGGAATGCAGATATGAAATAGGGAAATTCGATCTCACAGGCCTGTTGGAACAGGAGATAGCATCACGCCTGCGTTCAGAAGTAAACTTCGCCTTTCAGGTAGATCGATGGCCCCTATTTAAAATCGCGTTGATAACGTTACCAGGGAATAAACTCAAGCTCCTGACGATATTCCATCATCTGATCGCCGACGGGCAGTCCATTCTTACCTTTATAAAAGAAATGCTGGGCCGGGAAGAACTCCCCCCGCAGGATTCCCCCCATCCCACCGTTATCCCACACCATTCTTACCAGGAATACGTAAGCTGGTTCCATGGATACATGAAAACTCCGTCTTTTACAGATGCGAGAAATTATTGGATGAGCCAGCTGGCCGATGCCAGAGACTTCGAGCTGCCTTTGAGGGACAAAAGGGAGGTCGTCGCAAAAGAAGGCTATACCGTGTCCCTTACATTTTCGAAGGAAGAATATTGGAATATCAATGCCCTGGCAAAAAAGACGCGATCCACTGTTTATGGTGTCCTGCTGGCGGCCATGGTCTATTTATTATCCAGGATCTCAGGCAGAAAACAGATCATCATCGGCGTTCCGGTTAATGGACGAATCATGCCCTCCTTTCAGAATATGCTCGGCGTATTTATCAATGTGATCATGCTCAAGTCGGAGATAGATGACACCTGTTCGGCCGGCGAATTAGTAAAAAATATCCAGGAGACCTTAAACCAGGGGTTGAAACACCAGCTGTATCCCCTCAACAATGTCCTCACTGACTTGAAAGCAGCGACAGATTCGGCAGATAGAAGCCTCACGAAAGTATTTTTTAACGGACTTAACTTTTTCACCGAACCGGCATCCTGGGAATTCTACGAAGCATTTCAGACAAACCTGGGGGTCGACCCAAACCAGGACATTAATTGTTATGCCTTTCAAAATGAGGACGAGATCCGGCTCAGGATCGACTGCAATCCCCGTAAAGTGGATCTAAATGAGGCAAATCGCCTGGTGTTCCAGTATCGGATGATAATGAATAATATGCTGCAACAGCCGGATACCCCCCTTGAGGAATGTATGCCGGAATTACCGCTGCCCCAGGAAGAATACAGGCAAATAATAGCTTTTTCAAATGGTGTAAAAGTACCCATCCCGGCTAAAAGCTTATTGACCAGGATCGGCGAACAGGTATCCAGAGTGCCGCAAAACCTGGCTTACTGTACCCATAACGGCTCCATTACTTACGAGACTCTCTGGCAGGCATCGGACAGCGTGGCGCAAATGCTGGTTCAAAGGAACATAAAACGCAATGACCTGGTCCCTGTTCTCATCAGAAGATCCATCGAACTGCCCATCGCGGCTTTGGGTTGCCTGAAAGCTGGCGCCGCCTACATTCCACTCGATGTCGAATGGCCTGAAGAAAGACTTTCCCGGTTGATCGACGATCTGGGCTCGACTGTCCTCCTGGTCGACAATTCTTTTGACACCGCCTTTTTGAACAAAAGACCTGAAGACATCATCGTAATGGACGTGCAAAACCTTGCAGCAACTCCTTTCGCAACAGAATACAGCTCCGACCCGGAAGCCCTCGTGTACGGGTTCTACACTTCCGGCACCACCGGAATGCCCAAATGCGCGCTCAACAGACACATCGGCATCCTTAACAGATTTCTCGATATGGATAGACGGTATAACGGCAGCGAGAAGGACTGTATTCTTTTTACCAGCAGGCAAAGCTTCGATGTATCCTTCTGGCAAATGTTCTGGCCACTGACCAATGGAGCCAAAGTCGTTATTCCAAAAACGCAAAAGGGGTTCGACCCGGTGGAATTCGCCGAAATGATCCACCAGTACCAGGTAACGCTCATAGATCTCGTTCCATCCGTCTTCAATATTTTCGTGGAATATCTCTGCGAACAATCCTTCTCCCCGGAAAAGTTAAAGACCCTGCGTCATGTCCTTATAGGAGGCGAAGTGATAAATGCCGGATATGTACATCGGTTCAGAAAAAAATTCAGCCACATAGAGGTAGCCAATACTTATGGCCCTACCGAAGCATCGATGGGAACCATATTTTATAGAATTGATGATCAAACACCTGAACCGATACCCATTGGGAAACCCATCGACAATGTGAAAACAGTCCTGGTATCCGGGAATAATTCCCTTACCCCTCTGGGGAGCGTTGGGGAGATTTGCCTGGGCGGTATCTGTCTGGGAGCCGGTTATCATGGTCTGCCCGAAAAAACAAAAGAGGTATTTATCGACAACCCATTCCCGGATATCGAATGCGATAAACTCTACAAAACAGGCGACCTGGGCTATTACCTGCCTGATGGCAATATCCAGTTCGTCGGCAGGTTGGATGATCAGATAAAGATCAACGGCGTTCGGATCGAATTGGGAGAGATCGAGAGTACCCTGATCACTATTCCGGGGATACACCGGGCCATTATAACAACGCTCAGGAAGACGGAAAAAACCGAGATTTGCGCGTATATAGTGGCAGGGGCCGAAATACAGGAAGAAAAAGTCAAGCTGGATCTTAGACAAAAATTGCCGACATACATGATCCCTTCCTATATCCTAAAAATAAAGGAGGTGCCGATCAATGCGAATGGCAAGGTCGACAAAGAAAAATTACCTCTACCCCACCCGCCCGAAACAGATGAAAACCTGGATATCCCCAAAAATGACACGGAAAGAAAAGTGGCCGCAATGTATGGAGCCATCCTGCACAGAACGCCGGCATCGATCGACGTAAACTCGAATTTCTTCGCCATGGGAGGTAATAGCTTAGATGCGACAAGACTGGTGCATAAGCTCCGTGAAATACTCCAGGTAGATGTCCCGTTGAGAGATATCTTTGAAAACCCCACCGTGGCCGGTCTTGCCCGCGCCATCCTGCATAGACCGCTTATTTCGGGGAAAAAGAATACCGCCGGAAGTTCCGGACATTACGATCTGAGCATCGGACAAAAGAGATTGTGGATACTTAGCCAGAGAGAGAATGCATCCATGGCATTCAATGTTCCGGCCCTCGTGGAGATCCGCGGAGACCTCGATATCGACCGGCTCGATGCCACATTGAGAGACCTTACGACCCGGCATGCAGTGCTTAGAACAGTATTTGAAATAATCGATGAACAGCCAAGACAGCGGATAATACCACCCGAACAGCTTGACATTCGCTTGCAAGTCTTGGATCTCCGCGGAGAGCCCACACATGCGATAGAAATGACTATTAAAGAAAAAGTAAATACCCCATTCGATCTCGAAAAAGCCCCCCCCTTCAATCCCATCCTTTTCCATATCGGTGAACATACCTTCTACTTATTGTTAAACATGCATCACCTCATAACCGATGCATGGTCTATCGGGCTTCTCACCCGAGACCTTTTGACCATGTACGACCGTCGTACGGAAATGCCTTATGTCATTGAGACCGGGCAGGAATATCAGTATAATGATCAGGTGCTTATCAGACAGCAGTACAGGGAAAGCCCGGAATACCTTAAGCATCGGGACTATTGGGTCGGGAAATACAGCAACGGCATCCCGGTACTCGATTTCCCGGTGGACTACCCGAAAACCAAAACAAAAACATACAAAGGTGCATGCATCGACGTCACGTTGAACACAAACCTGATCAAACGGATCAGGGAATTTTCCTCGGAGACGGCCCATACGCCGTTCACGTTCTTTACCAGTGTGGTAAGCCTGCTCTTATATAGGTATACCGGCCAAACTAAAATTCCTTTACAGATACCTGTATCTGGCAGGGACTATCCCGGATCGGAGGAACAGTCGGGATTCTTCGTAAATCCATTGGTCATCTCCGTGGAATTTGACGACAATAGATCCTTCCATCACCTGCTGGATATTGTGCGAAACGAAATGATCAACGCCTTCGAACACCAAAAATTCGAATTTCAGGACCTTGTCCAGGAAATAGGCATCGGAAAAAGTTCCTTCGGCGACGCCTCCTTTGATGTCTCGATCATCATGGAAGACCTGGCCGAAATAGACATAGGCATCAGTCTCGCCCAAGGCCTTACCATCAAGCGCAAAAAATTTTCCAAAGACTATGTCGTCTCAGACCTAAGCTTTATTATCAGGAATGGGTCGGAAACAGCTAATATCAGCATCGAGTACAACAATAGCCTTTTCAGAAATGATACTATGCAAAGGCTCCTCGGACACCTGGTCAAAATGACGCAAAAGGTTTTGGAAGATCCCGCGGCCACCCTGAGAGAAGTGCCCTTTCTGGAACATTCGGAAACCGATGAGCTGATAGATCATTTTAATGATACATCGGTACCATATCCCAAAGACAAAAGCGTCATCGACCTGTTTTGCGAGCAGGTAGAGAATGCCCCCTGGAGGTTGGCCATCAACCGGGGAAGGACCACGTACAGCTACAGGCAACTGGATACTATAACCCGGCAGATCGCCGTAGCGCTGGAAAAAAAGGGAGAAGCACTGGGACCAATTGTGCCCGTGATCGCAAAGGATCCTCTAAGCACGATAATAGGCATCCTGTCGGTATTGAAAAGCGGCAGGGCATACATGCCAGTAGATGCCGATTTCCCTCCAGAACGCATCTCTATGATGATAGAAGACAGCGGTTCCCACCTGGTCCTGGTAGAAAAAGACCTGACGCTGCCGGTGCCCATACCTGAAGCAATGGAAATAATTACCGATCCCTCGACGGGCGAGACGAAAGGGAGTGGGACAAAACAGCGCAATCCCGAAAGTCTGTGCTACATCATGTATACGTCAGGCTCTACGGGACGCCCCAAAGGGATCCGGGGGATAGACCGGAATGTCGTCAGACTCGTAAAAAACAGTAACCTCTTTCCAATATCACCCGGAGATCGTCTCTTACAAACCTCCCCTATGACCTTCGATCCCTGCGTAATGGAGATCTGGGGCGCCCTGCTAAATGGAGGTACGCTATATCTAACCGAAAAAAGTTCGATCCTCGACCCAGCTGCCCTCCGACACCAGTTGGAATCCAACCAGATCACGAAACTGTGGTTGACAACTCCGATATTCAGCGAAATGGCATCCCTGGACCCTGCCCTATTCGGCAATCTCCAGGATCTGGTGGTAGGCGGCGATATATTGCTCGCCGATAAAGTGTGGGCCGTACGTAAAGCCTGCCCGTCCGTCCGGATAACAAACGCTTACGGCCCTACGGAGAATGGCGTATTTTCAACCTGCTACAAGGTCGGCGATCAGGTCCTCGCCAATATCCCTATAGGCAAACCGATCAGCAACTCCATCGTCTATATCCTGGACGACTATCTGCAGCCGGTCCCGCCCGGCGTCCGGGGAACACTATACGTCGGCGGTGATGGTCTACCCAAAGGTTATCTGGATGAACAACTTACTAAAGAACGATTTATCGCCGATCCCTTTAAAAAAGGAAAAAGGATATACGATACCGGAGACTTGGGCAGATGGTTGGCGGATGGAAATATCGAATTCCTGGGAAGAAAAGATCGCCAGATCAAAATAAGCGGTATCCGGATCGAACCGGGAGAGATCGAAAACCTCCTGAATAGCTATCCCGGCATAAGGACATCCTACATCCTTATCGATGGGCAAAGTATAAACGCCTACATCGTTCCGGAAGAGAAAAATTGTGTCGAAAACGATATAAAGGAATTCTTGAAACGCCATCTCCTCCCCGTTATGATCCCCGAATACCTGATTCAGCTTCCGTCCCTGCCCCTTACCAACAATGGGAAGATCAACACCCGGGCATTGCCGAAACCCGAAAAAAAGCTAAACCAGGTATTGGCACCTACGAATAAGACACAGCTCAAATTGATCTCCATTTGGGCAGAAGTGCTGAACATCGAAGCGTCGGGAATAGCCGTCGACGCGGACTTTTACGACCTGGGAGGCAATTCCCTCATCATGGGAAGAGTTATCTCCAGAATTAAAAAAGATTTTTCCGTCCAGTTGACCTATACCGACTTACTCTCAAATAAAAGTATTTCGGGCATCTCGGCCCTCCTGGAGAATAAGAATGTCTCGAAGTTGAATGATGCTATCCCTGTCCTCGATCGATCTGGCTTTCGGGTCTAAAAAAAACAGATCGTTACAGTTTCTAAAACAAGTAAACCGACCAAGAAAATGTCAAACGAGAAGTACGTTTTCCCCATGTCATTGGCTCAAAAAAGCCTATGGCTGTTCGAATCCGCCAACCCGGACATCCCGGGATCGCCCTATAATTCGGTTTTTTCCCTGAGCTTCACCGGCCGCTTGAACTCCTCTATTTTAAAAGATAGCATCACGGCGATATTCAAAAGACATGAAGCGTTGAGGACGACTTTTAAAAAAGAAAACGACAGCTATCTGCAGGTGATCCATGCTCAGCCGAATTTTCAATTCGAAGAAAAACCATGGAAAGAAGAAAAAGTGGAAGAATTTGTCCACGCAAGGGTACAACAACCCTTCGATCTCGTAAATGGACCACTTGCAAGATTCGACCTCCTGAAGATAGACGCTCACCGGTATATCCTGGTCGTAACGATCCATCACATCATTTTCGACGGATGGTCCGTAGGCATATTCGTAAAGGAGCTCTCCCGCTTCTATAAGGCCTACCCGGACTATCAAGTAGCTGCATTGGATAGCCTGGCTATCCAATACCCGGACTATTCTATGTGGAAAGAACGCTACCAAAAAGAACACCAGGAGGAGGAGCTGAAATACTGGAAAGAAAAACTCGAAGACGCAAACCTATATGTTGACTTCCCATTCGACAAACCAAGAGAAAAAAAGAACACCTACCGAGGTAATTCACTGCGATTTAATTTCAGCCAACAACTACTAGATGAAGCCAGACATTTCTGTGATCAATATTCCTTCACTCGATTCTCCCTTTTTTACGCCATATATGCCATACTACTATCCAAATACAGCCATCAAAAAGACCTCGTATTGACTGTACCGCTTGCCGGTAGAGAAGACCGGCAGGAGCTGGAACAGCTCATAGGAGCTTTTGTCAATATGCTCCCCGTCAGGATCGATATAGATGAGAACGAAACATTCCTGTCACTGATGTCCCGCATTAACCATAAGATGTCGGAAATACTGGATCATCAACAGATCGACATCGCCACATTGCAGGAAAACCTGGGTTTCAAACAGGATGTAGCCAACGCCTCGTTATTCAATTTCGCATTCTCGTATATTAATGTGGATTTTGGTGATCTGACATTGGACCAGGTAAAGATCGAATACATACATTTCGAAAGAAATACCTCCCGGCGGGACTTTACTTTCTACATTCATGAAAACAAACACACCTTATTCGGCGAGGTGGAATATTTCACCGATCTGCTATTCCCGGAAACGGTAAAAACGTTCATCAAAAACTACTCCGGACTGCTTACGGAAGCGCTAAAAGTACCACAACAAAAGATCAGGAACGTCTCCTTCCTGGATGCACAGGAAATAAGCCGGCAGCTGTATGACTTTAACAATACCATATCCGCCTATCCATCGGATATGAGCATCATCGATCTCTTCGAAAAACAGGTACTACGCAACCCCAGCCGGCCTGCAGTCTGGCAAAATGCCTCCCCCGTTACCTATGAAGCGCTGAACAGCATAGCCGAAGCCCATGCCGCCCTGCTACAAGGTCATGAGAAAGAAGCAGGCGACATCATTCCCGTGATTGCCGCAAATCCCTTCAGTATGATCGTTGGCATATTGGCGGTCTTGAAGACAGGCAGAGCCTACATGCCGGTAGACCCGAATTTCCCACCGGAGCGGCTCTCCTTAATGATCGATGACAGCGGCTCCGGCATTGTTTTACAGGAAACAGGAATAACACTACCGGACAAACTGTCACCAAGAACCATTCCTATAAAAAACGACATCCGGCTCAAACCCGAAACACCTCGGGAAAAGAAAAGACTGACATCAGGCAACGACCTCTGCTACGTCATGTATACTTCAGGATCCACCGGAAAACCCAAAGGAGTAAAGATCAAACACCGCGCCGTGTCTCGGCTGGTACTAAACACCAATTATCTTTCCATACAAGCGGACGATCGCATTTTACAGACTGCCGCCATGACTTTCGATGCCTCGACACTGGAGATCTGGGGAGCTTTACTCAATGGAGCCGGCCTGTACCTGTCGAAAAAAGAACAGATCCTGAATGCATCATCCCTTCGAAAAGAATTACAGCTCATGGAGATAACGATACTTTGGCTAACCGCCCCGCTTTTCAGCGAGATGGCGGCCATCGATCCATCCATGTTCAATAACCTGCGCTATCTGGTAGTGGGGGGAGATGTCATGGCCATTGACAAAACAAATGCAGTGCAGCGGACATGTCCCCGGCTGACGATCATTAATGGGTATGGTCCCACAGAGAATACGACATTCTCGACAGCGTATAAGATACAACAGGAACATTCCGGCGCCATCCCTATCGGTAAACCAATTAGCAACTCGACCGTTTACATACTGGACGACTATCAATGCCTGGTACCTATAGGTTCTATCGGAACGCTTTTCGTCGGAGGAGATGGGTTATCATCGGGCTATTTGAACGACTCGGTGCTCACAGATCAAAAATTCATAAAAAACCCGTTCGACCCAAGTCAAAATATCTACAATACCGGCGATCTCGCCAAATGGTTGCCGGATGGGAATGTCGAATTTCTCGGAAGAAAAGATCGACAGGTCAAGATCAACGGCTTTCGTGTCGAGCCGGGAGAGGTCGAAAATGTGCTCAACACCTATCCGGGTATCCGTGCTTCGTTTGTAAAAGTCGGTCTCCAAAGCATCGATGCCTATATCGTTAAGGAGGACAAAACACTTGCTGCAGGAGATATCAGGACATACCTGTCCAGGCATCTGCTTCCCGTTATGGTCCCCGATAAAATTATCGAGCTGGATTCCCTGCCATTGACACCCAATGGTAAGATCGATGTCAACGCATTACCGAAAGCCGCCACTCCCCGAAAGGACAATACCGGCAAAAACCCGGATGTCCTGGAAAACACGCTCATATCAATGTGGGCTAAGACATTGGGTACGGAAGAAGAAGCCATAGGAGTCGACGATAGTTTCTTTGAAATAGGCGGACATTCGCTTTTGGCAACCCAGCTTATTGCGGATATCGAAAAGGAATTCAAGCTGGAATTGGACCTCGGAGATTTTTTTGAAAATGACACCATCCGGTTCCTCGCCAAATTGATCACGGAAAAGGAGCCTTCGCCCGTAAACGAGGCTATCCCGCAGGTTCCCAATCAAAAATTTTATGAAATTTCCAACGGGCAGAAAAGATTTTGGGTCCTGGACCAGATCAAAGAAGGCAAAGGCGTATACACGATTACCTGGTCGATGAAGATAACCGGGGATTTCAGATCAGATGCCCTGCAATACGCAATTATGCGATTGGTAGAACGACATGAAATATTAAGAACCCGTTTCGAATACTTTAATGATACGATCTATCAAAGGATAGCTGATAAGATCGACCCGGAACAGCTACTATATTTCTCAAGGTGGGAGTCGGCAAATGAAACATTTGGGACCATCGAACAGTACCTTGACAATATCGCGGAGCAACCATTCGATCTGGCAAAAGGACCACTCCTCAAGATTCACGTTCTCAGGCTTTCAGACCGGCAATTTATGCTTAGCGCCGTCCTGCATCATATCATAACCGACGAATGGTCGAACAAAGTATTTATCAGAGAATTTTCACTCCTCTACGACAGTTTTGTAAAGGGGACCCCCATTACACTTGACCCTTTACGAATTCAATATAAAGATTACACTGTTTGGTATAAAGAACGACTGGCAGAAAAGCATACCCACAGCCGGCAATTCTGGCTGGAAAGACTGGCTGGAACCCTGCCTAAAAACGAATTCCCCTATAAAAAGGGTATAAGACCGGCAACCAAAACATTCAATGCACATACCATCGATATCGATCTCCCGGAAGAGTTATATGATAACCTCACGCGGCTGACGAAAGAGGAAAATGTCACCTTATTCATAGTCCTGCTCTCGGCCTTGCAACTCCTTGCAAGTAAATACTCCGGTGAAGACGATATCCTGATAGGAGCACCCGTATCCGGTAGAGATCATTTCGAGCTAAAAGACCAGCTGGGCTTTTATGCCAATACGGTCGTATTCAGACAAGGAATAAACCATCGGCTCCATTATAAGGAATTTCTGGCCGATGTAAAAAGGAATACCATAGAAACCCTTAAATACTCCGACTACCCGTTCGATAACCTGGTGGAAGACCTCGGCCTGAGAAACGACCTGAGCCGGGCGCCCATTTTCGAACTATTCCTTGGATTGCTGGACATGAACGACCAGACGGCTGATTCATTGAGCAGGTCTGGCGACCTCCGGTTCGACCCCTATCCGACCGTTGTAAAGAAAAGTCCATTTGATCTTGTCTTCAATGCAAGGAAAGACGACAAAAAGCTAAACATTGAATTGTACTACAATACCGACCTCTTCGATACCTGGATCGGTCGCCAGCTTCTCGACGAATATATCCATTTGTTGCAACAGATCTCGGCTAACCCTTCTATCGGCCTCACCGACCTGGAATTCCCTTCGGCAACAGCCCTGGTGAACAATCAACGCAAACATGTGCATGCCGAAACAAGACCCGTCAATCAGTCGATCATCGAAGTCTTCAGCGCACAGGCCGCCATATATGCCCGGGAGCCGGCTATTGTTTATGGGAACAATACCATCAGTTATGGTGACTTATTGCTTATCGCCAATAAATGGAGCCATATATTGGCACATCAGTATAACATTCGTAAAGGAGAGACAGTGGCCCTCCTCTTTAAGGAGGCACACCTCGCGATCGTCGGGATGCTCGGTCTTTTGAAACTGGGAGCTGTCTATCTACCGCTCAATGCCGACGATCCCGTAGATAGGATCGATCACATGATCAGAGATTCAGGAGTCAGCCATGTCCTTACGGATCATCAAGATCCGGAAACATTCGGGCACCTTTCCGCCACGTTCATCCCATGTACAGACCTCCCTGATCCCGCGCCCGAATTGCCTATAATTGACAACTCATCGCCTGAAGATCCGGCATACATTCTATATACATCGGGGTCTACCGGCCTGCCAAAAGGAGCAAAGATCCGGCATCGGAGCGTCGTGAACTTGTTAAAACATTCCAATTATAACAACCTGGGCCCGGGAAACAATATCCTGCAATTTTCACCGATCTTCTTTGACGTATCCGTTTTCGAGATCTTCGGAGCACTATTAAACGGAGCCAGATTGACTACCATCGATATGAGCAATCAGCTCACCGTTCCCGATCTGGCATTCTTTATCGAGAGCCAGAATATCGATACGGCAGTTATGACGGCATCCCGATTCAACAATCTTGTAGAGAATGCCCCCCTGACGATCGCCTGCTTCGAAAGACTCTATTTCGGCGGCGAGCCCCCCTCTATCAACATGGTTAGAACAGCGCTCAAATACAGGAAGAACGAGGATTCCATCGGCCAGCTTTACGGACCAACCGAAGCGACCGTTTTCACCACCTACTATCCGGTAACGACAATTCCCAACGACGCCATTAATCTGCCCATTGGATTGCCTATATCAGGAACATCCGTCTTTATCCTCGATAAAGATCTTAAACCGGCCCCCCGTGGAGTCCAAGGCGAGATCTTCATCGGCGGGCTCGGAGTCGCCCAGGGTTATGTAGGCAACCCAGAACTGAACAAGGAAAAATTCATCGAAAACCCCTTTGTTGAAGGAGATATCCTGTATAAGAGCGGAGATATAGGCAGATGGAATCAGACAGGCGAGATCGAATTCCTGGGGAGAAATGATGACCAGGTTAAAATAAGAGGACAGCGAATCGAATTAGGGGAGATCGAAACGACCATTTTAAAATGCCCCGAAATCTATGAAACCAAAGTTCTGGCATCGATGACGACAGCCAATACACTTGCTTTGACGGCCTACTGGACAGGACAACCATCCTATCAAAATGTCGATCTCAACAAACACCTCATCGAATCGCTACCCAGGTATATGGTGCCCTCCTCACTCCGGAAAATAGAGTCGTTTCCCCTCAATAGCAATGGAAAGATCGATGTCCGGATGCTCCGGCAGCTATCCAATGAAGAAATAGACCTGATAGCACAAGCTCCTGCCACACAAACCGAAATAGAGCTCATGAACATCTGGCATCAGCACCTGGGTAGTGAAAAAATAACAGCCGACTCCAACTTTTTCGAAATAGGCGGCCATAGCCTCACCGCCATGAAGGTCTCCTCGGTTATTTTCGACCAAATGGGTGTGACCATCCCGCTGAAGGATATTTACCTGTATCCCACGATCCGGGAAATGGGCGGATACATCGATTCTTCGAGATGGCTGGCGAAACAGGGCGTGAACGATAGGGCAGATCGAACCAATGACATTCTGATATGAATATCCTTGAAATTCTCCGGGACCTTAAAATGAAAAACGTCTCGCTTTACGTTGAAGACGACAATATCGTGCTGGGAAATGGCCGGGATAGATTATCCGAAACCCTTCTTACGGAAATACGCCGGCACAAAGTGGAATTAATGGAGTTCTTCCGTAGATCACCGGCAAAAACGCAGATCGCCCAGCCAGAACTCCAGCCCCGGCGGGAATACTATGAGCTCTCCTTTATGCAAAGAAACATTTGGGTCGATCAGAAATTACATCCGGATATACAATACTACAATGTAGGTTCTAGCTGGTCGGTTCACGGAGAATTGGATCTGCAACGGTTGCAGTCATCTATCGACAATGTCGTGAAACAGCATGAGATCCTTCGAACGGGGTTCAGAATAGTGGATTGGGAGCCGAAACAGCTGATTGCCGGGAATCTGCCGTGGATCTGGGATTACCGGGAGCTCACCGGGCATACGGAAGCCGGACTCGAAGGTATCATGACAGAAGCAAAGAATGTGGTTTTCGATCTGGAATCCCCGCCTTTGTTCAAAATATTCCTCATCAGGGAAACAGAACATAAGCATCACCTTATATTCGTTATCCATCACATTATCTCGGATGGCTGGTCCCTTAAAGTATTCTTTGAACAGGTAATACAAAATTATCGATCCGGTATTGAAAGCCGCGCCGGAGCCACCACATACCCATTGCAGTACAAAGATTTTGTCGGATGGCAGATCAGGCAATTATCAGAAACTGACATCAAAGCCAAAAAATATTTTTGGCTCGAAAAATTCAAAGATGGAAAAGGGTTTTTCCTGAACCCTTCCTCCTCTTCCGGCAAGCAGATCTCCTTTTCAGGCACAACCCAAACATTCGAGATCTGTCCCGCCAGAAAAAAAGAGATATACCGTCTTTGTTTCGACTTGAATTCCACTCCGTTCATCGCCCTGCTTGCGATGCTGAAAATTACCCTCTATTGTTTTACGGGTAAAGATCGGATCGTCGTAGAAACAGGCGTCATGGACAGACCGCAGGGCGGCCTTGCCGGTCAAATAGGCCCCTTTCTTTCAAATATTCCCATACTGGTTCAGATAGACGAAACGATGACATTAAAGGACTTTATCAAACTGGTCAGGACGGAGTTCATTTGTTCCCTGGCTCATAAGGAATATCCGATCCATCTCATCAAAAAGGATATAAAATTGCTCCACCAGGAGTTCAACGGGCTGACCAATATCAGTTTTACCTTTCACAACGACGGATTATTGAGCGAAGAAGAGGTTCGGGTAGACGGACTACTGATCGTAAAATCGGATTACAAGATCGCAAAGGTCATAAAAGGGATCAGTTTCCATTGCTTCGACGTCAAGGATTCATTGACCTTGAATGTGGATTATAGTGACGAATTGTTCGACAAGCAGTTCATCGATGAGTTCGCCGATAAATTCTTGAAAATATTGGACTCCATTGGAAAGAGTAGCGATACCACCATCCGGGAGTTGGCAAGGTCCGTATCAGGAACAGCGGAAATGGAATTTAGCTTCAACTTTTTTTAATGGGCCAGCGAGTAAATCAACATCGAAATGACAACTTTGGAAACGGTCGAACTTCATGACTCCGCGATCTGCAGTTATCAATTCAGCCTGGATAATAGCAGCTTAAATATTGTCAGGAGATATGCTGACGCCAGAGACCTGGAAATATTTATTCAAATGCTATCCGTATTGGCTGTTCTAACCGCAAAAACCACCAATGCCAATCATAGCATCCTCGGCATACCATTGCTTCTCGAGCAAAAACGACCTGCGAAGATCGAGAATTCTCTGATTCCCATTAAAATAACCTTTAACCCGGAGGATACCATCAAGGAGATCATCCTCCGAACGGCTAAGATCCTGCAATCCGTTTATCAACGCGTCACCAGAATTACGAGCAGAACTGGCGATGCCGATGCCGCCGAAAGTTTACAGCCCGAAAACTCCTGCATATCATTCCCCGGTTTACACCATCCTCAAACTTCCATCGGCAACAGTTCGCTAAGCTACATTGTCCACAACGATGCCGACAATATCTCGATAGAGATGCTGTACCAGAGCTCCCGTTACAGCGAAAAACAAATTAAAACACTCGCAGGATATTTTATCACTATTTTTCACGAATTCGATCATCTGGACAAAAAATATCGAGACATCGGGTACCTTTCGGATCAGGAAATATCGATCCAGCTCACGGTATTCAATGGAACAAATTTTAAAGTACCCGATATTTCTGCTATCCGGCTTTTTCAGCAACGGGTACGCATTTGCGGTGATCGAACAGCGATCATCTGCGGAAGTCGAACCATAACTTATAAAGAACTTTACCAACGCTCCGCTAAACTAGCCACCTGGCTACACCTGAAAACGGGAATAAAACAAGGTGACGTCGTCGCCCATCGACTGTCACCATCCATAGAGTCGATCATAACCCTCCTTGGAACCTGGATGGTCACAGGCATCTACCTTCCGATGCCCGGAGAACTGTCGATAGACCTCTTCGACATTGTAAAGCAGGTGAACCCCGCAATCATCATCGACGACAGCCTTATCGACGAAATACTTTCACCCTCATCCGAAGAAGACGTCTTCTCTGAATTCCCATCGTACAACCCTGATCAGATCGCCTGTATTCTCTACACGTCGGGCTGGACAGGACCCTCACGGGGTGTTTTTATTAAACAGGCAGGGCTTCTGAATTCTATACTGGATGTCATACGCGAATTGGAAATAGATCAGAGTGATGTATATCTGCAATGCCTGGGCTCTTCATCAGTGGACGCCGTCAGGGAAAACCTGGTAGCCCTGCTTTCCGGAGCGACTTTGCTGATGATGCCATCAGAAGCATCGAATGATGACGTACCCCTGGTAAAGATCATCCGGGAAAATAAAGTTACGGTCCTCACTCTTACCCCCTCTTCCATCAAGGCATTGAACAGAGAAGATATTTCACCCGTCAGGGCATTGCTGTCTACCGGATCCAGGGCGCCTACCAAAGACCTCACGTTCTATTCGAAACGTCTTAAAGCTTTTAATCTCTATAGCATTACGGAAAACTCAGGGGTTACCGCGGCCTTCGCATTAACCGCGGATAAAGACTATCCGGACGGAATACCCTTAGGAAAGCCAATGCCTAATACCAGGTTATTCATCCTGGATAACAGCAACAACCTGTTGCCCGTCGGTGTCTTTGGCGAAATCGGCATCTCCGGCCCGGGACTCGCTCCCGCTTACCTGGAGGATGGGCTCATGGAAAGTAGCTCCTTCATCGATCGACGCTTATCATCGCAACCTATCTACAAAAGTGGCGACATAGGCAAATGGAATGAAGACGGCACCCTCTCCTTTTTGAATCGCAGAGAAGAGCAATTCCTGATTACCGCCGCCGGTCTCGATGAATTACAAAATAAAACACTCCGTCATCCCGCAGTAAAAGACGCCATATATCTGTCGGACAACGCCCAAAAGATCTATTGCTTTTTCGAATCCGTCGCAAGACACCCCGATAGATCCGCAATATCCACCCGCCTCGAAAAAGACATCCGTCCCCGCATCCCGCCCTCTAAATGGATATGTCTCGAAAAAATTCCCGTGACCCGCCGGGGCAAACCGGATAACGCAAAACTCCAGGATTTGATAAAAAAGAAAACCTGGCTTGACGAGATCGATCCGCACTCGGAAGAAGCCATCGTCCTGACCGATGCGCTAAAAAAACTTTTCGAGAACAACAATATCACCTTGGATGACAATTTTTTTGATTTGGGTGGGGATTCCCTGAAAGCCATCGCTCTCAGCGCCTACTTGTCCAACAAAGGGTACAAATGCCAGGTTGGCCAAATCCTTGAAACACCCTTGCTAAAAGAGATTGTAGGGTCATTAAAAAAGAGCGGCCCGGATAAGGATCAACGTATCCGCCGGATTGAAAGATCGGCCTACCATCCCGTTTCGCACGCTCAAAGAAGAATGTGGGCACTCTCCCATCTTATCGAAACGGAAAAATATACCTGTAATGTACCCAGTGCCTGGCTTATCGAAGGGGGTCTTTCCATCTCCAACCTGGGTAAGGCATTCGAAGCACTGCTACAGCGACACGAGATTCTTCGGACTACCTTTAAAACCGTTGGCAACAATGTTGTACAGGTCATCAGAGACCTCAACTCCAGTCTTTATGATTTTATGTATTATGAAGACGCAAAAAAAGTAGACGAGCGCTTCGCCGACGAAATATCGTCACTCTTCGACCTCGAAAATGGACCGCTGCTCCGATTGAGGGTTTACAGGACCCAAGACCGAAAGCACATAGTTTTGCTGGTGGCCCACCACATCATAATGGATGCGTGGTCATGTAAAATATTCTACAATGAACTATTGACCCTGTACACCTCCCTGCTGAAAAATGAAACTCCGCTTCTGCCGCAACTGGAATTTCAATATAAAGACTACGCCGGTTGGCAAAACAGGCTACTCCAGGAAAAAGAGTTTGACAGCCATCGCGAATTCTGGCTCTCGATACTCGAAAAGAGCCCGTTGGAATTAGCCATTCCAACGGATTACAAAAGAAACAAGACGAGATCCTTCAAGGGAGACACGCTTAAATTACGCTTTTCCCCTGAGCACAGTCTTCTGCTGGAAGAGCTGATGGGAAAGTACAACCTTACCCCCTATACCGTTTTTACGGCATTGACGAATATTCTGTTGTATCGCTACACGAATGCCCCGGTAATTGTAACGGGCACCCCCTTCTCAAACCGGGAAACCCCAGGCCTTGAGAACCATATCGGCTTTTTCATTAATATGCTGCCGGTATGCATCCCCATCGAAGGGAAAGATAAGGTGTTGGACTACCTGTTCAAAGTCAGACATCTGATAAACCGTATCCATGACCATCGGGCATATCCGTCCGATGTGCTCATTGACGAATTGAAGCTTCAAACGGCACAATCCCCACTTTTTAACATAGTCATAACCTGGCTCGATCGATACACCGAACCGGAGCTTGTACAACTGAATGAAATAAAGGTGTGCCCCTACCCCATCCGGAATACCACTAGTAAGTACGACCTGACATTTGGATTTACCCGCTCCCAGGATGGCTCCTTCGAAGCCGAGATCAATTACAATACTGATCTTTTCCTTCAAAGCCGTATAGAGAGAATGTTGGAGCATTTGCGCGAGCTTGTAAAAAAAATAGATCTTTTCGACACCCATTCTATAGGCCAGATCGACATTCTCCCGGATGTAGAAAAGAAAAAAATACTCGACTTCAATGACACCGGACTGGAAGAACCCGAAGCCGGCAATGTCGTACAGCAATTCAAAACCCTTGTTCAGAAGTATCCTGGCAACATCGCCCTGTATTCCAACGGCACCTCCTATTCATTCTCCGACCTTCAGCGGTCGACTTGCCGGTGCGCCGCTTATTTACGGGAAGAAAAGAAATTAAAAAAGCAGGCCAGGGTAGGCGTCATGATGAACACGTCTTTTTCTTATGTAACGACTATTATAGGTATACTTAAAGCCAATGCAGTTTATGTCCCCATCGACCGAAACGACCCTGCTGAAAGAATAGACCTCATCCTCAGGGACGCCGATATCAACGTTATGATAACCGATTCGAAAGCTTTCGACAAGAATATCTCCGTACCAATAGATATCATCTGTTTTGAAGATATAGACAACTATACGGAAACAGATGTTCCGGATATCGACATACTGCCCAATGATCTTGCCTATATCATATATACTTCGGGAACCACCGGACAGCCCAAAGGCGTCGCCATCGAACATTTTTCATTGTGGAATTTCTGCGCCTTCCATAATAAAGTTTACAATATAGGGTCTCAGCATTCTTCTATGCTGTATTCTTCGATCACTTTCGACGCATCCATATGGGAACTTTTTCCCTATCTCGTGGCTGGATCATGTCTCTATCCTCTCCCGGCAGAAAGCAAACTGGACATCCCGGCGATCTCGAATTTCATCTGCCATCATCGGATCACCCATTGCTTCCTACCGCCGGCTATCCTCGATCTGCTTTTGACCAGGAATGAAAACGACCATCTCAAACAGGTCATCCTGCATACAGGAGGTGAACGAATAAAAGAAAATGAAAAAATAGAAGAATATACGATTGTCAATAACTATGGACTCACGGAGACTACAGTTATCGCCACCAGTACTTGTGGCGTAAAGATACGCTGCTCAAACCGTCCCCTAACCATCGGCAAACCCTTTGCCTGGTCAAAAATTTATATCCTGGATAATGAGCTGAAAATGCAGCCAATAGGTGTTACCGGCGAAATATGCATCAGCGGGAATTCCCTTGCGTCGGGATACACCAACGATCCGCAACTGGAGATGCAAAAATTTATTGACTCTCCTTATGGCAAGGGGAAGTTATTCAGGACCGGCGACTACGGCTATTGGACTTCAGAGGGAGAGATCGTATTTGCCGGCCGAAGAGACAAACAAGTACAGCTAAACGGCAGAAGAGTGGAACTGGAAGAAATTGAGCGCGTGCTGTTACAGTTTACTGGTATCGATCAGGCCGTGGCAGACATGAGACAATGGGCCGAAAGTAATATTCTGGTTGCTTATTATACAAGTCACGATCCGATCGATCCGGCGGATCTTAAAAAACATGCCGCATCCTATCTTCCGAAACAAATAGTCCCGGCGTATTTTTACCGTCTCGATTCGATACCTCTGGCGGCAAGCGGGAAAACAGACTATAAGTTACTGCCCGACATCAGTTTCGAAAGAAGCGGCAATACCTCCGAATGCAAAGACCCCAATTCCCCCGTAAGATCGTACCTGAAGGCGATCGTCGGAGAAACCCTGAAACTGGAAAGTGTCGGCTTCGACATCAGCTTTTTTGACCTGGGGGCCAATTCCATTTCGTTGATCAATATGCACGAAAAGATCAGATCCCGGTACCCGGGCGTCCGAATAACGGACCTTTTCACCCATTATAATATCGACAGTTTGGCTGATTTCATCGGTAACGACCCCACGGGAGAAACCAAACAGATCCGAATCACCGCCGAAAATGCCATCAGATTCGAAAAGAATATCCGTTCGAAAAGTACGCTGTACCGCAATCACTACGAAGTATTTATAGAAGACCTGCCGACGTTACACCGGATATCCGTCAAATACGCGATAGACATCGACAATCTTCTCATTTCGGGTCTCCTGTACGCGTTGAACCTTTGCTCCCCCGAAAACGTCATTTCCCTGTTCGTCCTGGAAGGACGAACTAATTCGATAAGCATATACAAGGTCGATTTCGGAGATATCGCCAATGAAGAATCGCTCTTTAGGATAGTCCATGACCAAAGTTTGAAAGTAAGTTCGGCGGAGACGTCGCTTATCGATATCAATCATGTCGAATTCGTCAGGACAGAAGACGACCGGATGAATGCCTGTCTGATCATGCATCGGGAGGAAGGGGCTCTTGAAACGACCGTCCAAACCAAATTCGATCTTGTCATGCAATTGCGACCTCTTGACAACGAGGTCTATAAATGCACGCTGATGGCTCTCGGCGATCCAGGGAAAAGCATCATCGAGCCACTGTCTGGACATATCGCCAATGTCTTCCGGTCCATGAAAAATTCACCCGTCTGATATTATTATACATGAAGAAAATAGCCTTATTATTTCCAGGTCAGGGCATCAACCTGAATAGAGTTGGAGACCTCGTCCGCGAAAAACCCCGGGCCCGAGCCATCTTC
The DNA here is from genome assembly GCF_014642875.1 of Puia dinghuensis. Classification (GTDB taxonomy): domain Bacteria; phylum Bacteroidota; class Bacteroidia; order Chitinophagales; family Chitinophagaceae; genus Puia; species Puia dinghuensis. The sequence goes on along the minus strand of NZ_BMJC01000001.1, from coordinate 7,609 downwards.
GAGGAAGCAGGTGATCTGATAAGAAAAGACCTGCTAAAGAAAGTAGATCAAAAATCAACTGAGATCGACCAAGCCCTTATCGTAACGGCGAACGTGGCTTATTTCGAATGTTATATTAAAGATCAGGAATTTGTTCCGGCCATACATTATATGGCCGGTCACAGCCTCGGAGAATATAGCGCATTGATCTGTGGCGACGTATTGCCGATGTCCGAAGTGCTCCCTTTATTAGAGCACAGACAAAGAGAAATGAACAGGTGCGCTGCTTCTGTAAAAGGGAAAATGATTGCCATACACGGAGTATCTGACAAATCGATCTGCCAGCATGTCGACCTTTTGCGCAAAACCGGGCGCAGGGTAAATATTAGCGCATTCAATGCCCCAGGTCAGACAGTTATTTCCGGCGAAAAAAGCGACGTCGAGATCGCCGCCGCCGAAATAACCAGAACCCAGGGGCGATATACGCCGCTCGACATCAACGGCCCCCTGCATAGCGACCTTATGACGGTAGCAAAAAACATCTTCTCCCAATACACCGAACAGCTCCACCCAAAAACACCTAAAAGTATTATCTATTCCAGCATATCGGGAACCCAATTGGCCGTAGCGGAAGAGATCCCCGGCATGCTGTCGCAACAACTTAATCGGCCGGTCCTCTGGCAACAACTTATCGATGCACTTATAGAAAAAGGAGTGCACCTGTTTATAAACGTAGGTCCCGATAAAATGCTCGAGAACCTCATGACCAACCACTGGCCCCAAGTCACCTGCCGTAGTCTTGTAGACAAGGAAAGCAGAGCATCATGTGCAGCCTATATAAAGGACGAAATGGACAGCTTCATTTCACCCGTGACACGTTGCCTGGTCAACGCGGTATCTTCAGGCCCCAAAGCAGACAAAGACAACCCGGCAAGCAGCTTCGAAAGCTACAACAGTATATGGGACATTCAGTTGCGGGTGGAGCATCGGCGTACCGTTTGCACGTCGGGTGAACTCGACTCCTGCCTATACGCCCTCACCACGATCCTTCATAACAAAGGGTTGGAAGACCGGGAGATCACCAGAATAGTGGATGGAATTAAATTGGAAACGGGTCTGGAAAGCCTGTACACCATGTCAAACATCGAAGATGAAAAAAAGTCTCTTTAACATCGACACCTCGAACATAGACAAGACCGACATCCGGCAACATCAAAAAAATGAAATAGCCGTCATCGGTATGGCCGTCGATCTTCCGGAGAGCCGTAACCTCATGGAATTCTGGCAGGTGATTCAAAACGGCAAAGACTGCGTCCGCAATCTGCCGGAAAACCGAAAAAAAGATGCCTCCCAATTCCTATCCCGATCTTCCAAACATACGGGATTGCAATACGAGTATGAACAGGCTGCGTACGTCGGCGACATAGACTGCTTTGATCATGCTTTTTTCAACTTCACCTACGAAGATGCCGTGATCACGAATCCCGCCCATCGAAAACTACTGCAGACCACATGGCATTGCATGGAGGACGCCGGCTATACAAGATCAATGATCTCGGGCTCCAACATGGGCGTCTTTCTGGGATATTCCTGGAATCTAAACCTTTATCATAGCCTATTGAACTTCACAAAAAAAGACCTTCCTCAGTATGCCATTATTCAAAATATCGCCGCTACCCTACCCGGTAGATTGTCCTATTTTTTCGACCTGCATGGCCCCAGCATGATCATCGACACCGCGTGCTCCTCTTCCCTTGTTGCCCTTCACCATGCCTGCGAAAATATCCTTTCCGGTCGGATCGACGCGGCGTTTGTCGGCGGTATCAACCTGACCCTCGGCATAAATCAAAGATCATCGGACAAAATCGGTATAGAATCCAGCTCAGGCCGCTCAAAGGCCTTCGATGAGACTGCTGACGGCATAGGCAAGGGCGAGGGTGGAATAGTGGTTCTTATTAAATCGCTCGACCTGGCACTCAGAGATCAGGACAATATTTACGCAGTCATAAAGAGCACCGCGGCAAACAATGATGGCGCCAGGTCTGTTGGAATGACCGCTCCTAGCATCGTCGCACAACAAGAAGTGCTGACAGCAGCCTGGAAGAATGCCGGTATCTCTCCGGAAGACATCGGCTATATCGAAGCCCACGGGACAGGAACAAAACTGGGAGACCCCATCGAGATGGAAGCTTTGAGAAGAGCCTTTAAAGAATTTACGGAAAAACGCCAATTTTGTCCCATAGGATCGGTAAAAGCCAATATCGGTCACCTGGACACCGCCGCAGGTTTGGCAGGATTTGTAAAAGCAGTCCTATGCCTATCGCATAAACAGATCCCACCGCAGATCCATTTCGAAAAACCTAATAGAAAGATCAATTTCTTTGAATCACCCGTTTATGTGAATATCCATTCAAAAAACTGGGATCCACCGGCTGTGGGGAAAAGAGTGGCAGGCATCAGCTCCTTTGGCATTAGCGGAACCAACTGTCATGCTGTGATCGAAGAATACATCTCATCGGGCGCAGACCCATCGGATAGCCATTTTTGTTCTTATTCCCTGTTACCCTTGTCCGGAAAGACAAAAGCAGCGCTCGGGGGGCTTGTCGACAGTTATATTTCATTTCTCGTAGAAAACCCAGGCATATCCCTGCCTGTACTTTGTGCAGCTGCCGCCGGATACCGGGAACATTTCAGCCATCGGCTGGCCATCTTCTCAGAAAACACCACCGACCTGATCACCAAACTCAAAATGATCAAAAATAGTCTCGCAGAGAATAGAGTCCCCGACGCGGCCTATTCCTACTATGGCAAATTGGACCATTCTGGCCCCCCCGGGCCCAAAACACGACCACGCATTTCACTTTCGGTGAATGATCTTGCCGACGCCCGGAAAATGGCAACTCACTATATATCAACAGAACACCTGGATTGGGAGACTCCGAACGGTAACAGCCATTACCGGGTCAGACTACCGGGCTATCCTTTTGAAAAGACGAGATGCTGGCCGGCCCTGGGACCAGACCCCTCTCCCGACAATAGCGAAAATCATAAAAACGATATAATGAATACGATAAAAGAAATTACCCACACCCTCAAAGGCATGGTCTCTGACGCCCTTCATACCCCCATAGATTCAGTTAAAGCCAATAGTACATTTTTTGAAATGGGATTCGACTCCATCAACATCGTCAATATAAAAAGAAAATTCACCAAACAGTTCAATATTGACTTCCCCATCGAGGATTTGTACGGCAACCTGAATTCTATTGACAAGCTGGCCGACTATATCCTGAAAGAATCGAAAGAACCGGTTCAACTGGAACAAAAAGCCAGTGTGGCTATCACCCCAGGCAATGAACACACCGCAACGATCCGAAAAACAGATCGGGAGCATATGCCCCCCTTTTCCCAAAATAGTATCCAGGACTTATTCTCCAGACAGCTGGCGATCCTGGAAAGCCAGGTCGACATCATGCGGTCTCTCGACAAAGGAACTCCGGTGACATTTGCGGAAACCCCATCCGTCAGAAAAGCCGCCCCTCCGGCAAAAAATGACACCCTGCTAAAAAGACCCGCCTCTCATGCATATTCTGATTCAGGGGCGCTATTCAATGCCGCCCAGAAGCAATTCCTCGATAATTTGATCCAAAACTTGTCCCGGAAGACACAGGGCTCCAAACTGCTCACGCAGAAACACCGATATCGGTTTGCCAGCTACCGGAAGGCCATGTATTTCGACACCTATTTCAAGGAGTTGACCTATCCCATTTTCGCGGCAAGTTCAAAAGGCAGCAGGATGACCGATATCGACGGAAATGAGTATATAGATTTCCTGATGGGCTGGGGTGTTCATTTATTGGGCTATAACCATCCCGAAGTGATAAAAGCGATACAGGAACAAGCTGCGAAAGGCGTATTTGTCGGACCCATGTCGCCACTCGCAGGTGAAATAGCCGATCTGATCTGCGAGATCACCGGATTGGAAAGTATTGCCTACGCCAACTCAGGAACAGAGGCGGTCATGCATGCCATAAAAATTTCCCGCGCCAAGACACAAAGGGACCTTATAATAAAATTTAGCAACTCGTATCACGGCTTTCATGAGGCCACGCAGGCAGACCAGGACCCCTATGACGAAACAAAAGCGATTCCCAATTCCATTGGCATCCCGGACTCGATGATGCAGGATGTAATGGTGCTGGATTATGGAGAAGAACATTCATTAGACCTGATCAGAAGCAATATTCACAAAATAGCTTGCATCCTGGTCGAGCCTGTCCAAAGCAGACGCCCCGAATTCCAACCCAGGGAATTCCTGTTAAAACTCAGGGAGATTACCAGCGATGCAGGAGTGCCAATGATATTCGATGAGATCATTACCGGCTTCCGGATCACCCCCAAAGGCGCTATGGGATATTATGGCATACAACCTGATATCGTCACTTATGGAAAAGTGCTGGGCGGAGGAATGCCACTGGGTGCAGTCGGAGGGAAACGGGAATATCTCGATTACATGGACGGTGGATACTGGCAATATGGCGACGACTCTAAACCTTCCGACAATAGAATAGGTACAGGAGGCACCTTCTGTCATCACCCGCTGGCCATGGCCTCTGCCAAAGCGACATTGACGATCATAAAGAACAAAGGTGAACAGCTCTACCGATCCCTTGGCGAAAAGACCGAATACCTTAAAAATGCACTGAATCATTATTTCAGCTCCGGCAATATCCCTATTAATATCGTCAATTGCGGATCTATATTCTGCTTTAAACCCCTGATGGATATAAAGATCTTGCAGGTGCTCTACTATTTGCTGCTGGACAAGGGTATTTATTTATGGCAGGGGGCTACATGCGCTATTTCCGACGCTCATACTTATGAGGACCTGAATATTTTTATAGAAGCAGTAAAAACGAGCTGTGAAGAACTCATAGAACAAGGATTCGTGGGTACAAAAAAGGAAAACGCCATCATCGGCAAGGCACCGCAAAAAGACAGCTATGATCTCTCACCATCCCAACGGCGCCTATGGTTCATGCATCGATTATATGGCGGGTTGAACGCCTATAATCTGGGCGCAGCCTTTAAATTGTCCACGGAACTCGATGTCCCTGCTTTCAAAAAAAGTTTCGAAACCGTTGTCTCCAGACATGAAAGCTTACGAACGACATTCATCAACGACGATTACAAACCCAAACAGGTTATCCGACCCTATAATGAAGATCTGCATGGGATCACCTTTGAAGATGGATACTCCCAAAACCTAACGGAAGCTGCCATAATCCGGGCCATGTCTGTTGAAATGGAAAGAGTCTTTGACCTGGAAAAAGATCCCTTGTTCAACGCGACCCTTTATCGGTCGGCGGACGGTATCTTTTATATGAATTTCAATTTTCACCATCTTGTTGCCGATGGCTTCTCCGTCGAAATAATTCTCAAAGAGCTTCTCCTGTCCTACCACGCACTGGTCTGCGGAAAAAAAACAGACCTCAAACCACTGTCGATCCAATACAAAGACTATTCAAAATGGATAAACGATCTGCTGAATTCGGACCGGATCAAAGTCCACCGCGACTATTGGATCAGAAAGCTCGGCAACCTCTCGGAAAGGGTCGTCATACCGTCCGATATTGAAAGAGGAGATGTACTCGACTTTCAGGGTGATCTCGTCATATTGGAGATCCCTCGCCACCAGGTCGAACAGATCCATGAGTTGTCCAGGCAATTCGATGCCACATTGTTCATGACCATCCTCTCTTTGATCAAAATATTGATCTATAAACAGGGCGGTGAAGGTAATATCTCGGTGGGCTGTCCCTATTCCGGAAGATTTAATGATGAATTGACGAACCAGGTAGGCTTTTATGTCAATACGGTGATACTGGCAGACAATATAAAAGGCCGGGACACTTTCCAGGAAGTCCTGCTAAAAGTCAGAAATACCGTACTGGAAGCCTCCGGGCACCAGCTATACCCATATGACAACCTGGTGCGCGACCTTTCTCACGCGCGCCACCTTACCAGGAACCAGCTATTTGACATTGACGTGAATATGAACGATCAGGATATGGGCAACTTCAGTCAACTGGACAAGGGCATCGCCAACCTGGAGACATTGAATATAAAATCCCCCGCTACCCGGTTCGATTTGACGTTTTCCATTTATAAAGGAGACGTTGTCACCATCGTATTGGAATATAAGACCAGCCTGTATCACGCCACTACTATCGCATTGATGAAAGTTCGACTCGAAAATATCATCACCGCGGTTGCCGGCGGCGCGCTAAATATTCCTATCGAAAAGCTGGACTTCGATAAAGACATCCTCAAAGAAGCCCGGGATATTTATGAAAAAACGGAACTGTTCTAAAGCATTTAAATCTAGATAGATGTCCGCCAAAAGCTTATCCGAAGAAAAAGTAGTTCAGAACGAATACTGGATGGAACAGGTTCGTAAAAGCCTGAAATACGACAACCTGGATTTTATCAGAAGATCGACCGATGCAGGTCGGAATAGAAAAGAGATACCTTTTGACCTGGATAGAACGACCAGGCACCGGGTGACAACACTATGCGATAACGATCCCTATTTAATATTTACGTTTTATGCAGCGGCAATAAATGTCCTCTTCTATCGATATTCGAGCCAGGAGTATATTTATACCATCACGGATATCCTAAGTGAGACAAGCCCCGATCATTCGAAAAAAACAAGAGCTTTATTGACCTCACGGATATCGGGCGACGATAGTTTTAAATCCATATTCAACAACCTGAAACGGGAGATGAACAGCCAGGCTTCCTCCTCTTTTGCCCTATCCGAAAATGGCCTTTCCTTCTATGCAGGCGCGAATTTGCATGCCGCCTTATTGATTCACCCGGACAGCGGATCACCATCTTCCCGGGCAATCTATCCTTTCGTGATCGGGTTTATCGGATGGCCGGACATCCGGGACTGCAATATAGTGTTCGACCCTTTGCAATTCGACGAGTCGGTAATCTTGAATTTCTCCGGCAATTTTAAGACCATGCTGGAAGAGATACTGAAAGACCCGTACCTGCCCGTGAAAAAATACGACTATCTCCGGTCGGAAGAGTTGATGCTATTGACGGATGTGTTCAACCGGACTTCTGCGGTATACCCGGCCCACGAACTGCTGACCGCCGGTTTCAGCAAACAATGCAGTCTGGATTCCGACTCGATCGCTGTCTATGACGGTCAACAGGAAGTCTCCTATCGGAACCTGGATCTTTTATCGCAGGGCGTCTCCGGATACCTCCGAAAACAGCTCTCGGTCAAAAAAGGACATCGGGTTGGCATCTATATGGATCGCGGAGTAGACATGATCGCAGCCATGCTGGGCATCCTGCAGGCCGGAGCAGTCCTCGTTCCCATCGACACCGCCTACCCCTTGCAACGAATCGCCGATATCCTGATGGATAGTGGCCTCCAGGTGCTGATAACGGATTCTTTCTACATGCATAACCTGCCCGACGCCTTCTCCGGTGCGCTCATGGCCATGGATCTGCAGCAGGCCGACTTCCTCTCCCTGCCGGACGACGACCACGAAATACACCTTGAAAAAGACGACCCCTGCTACCTGCTGTATACCTCTGGATCTACAGG